>JAKOVQ010000037.1 GCA_029781975.1 Acidobacteriota bacterium | reverse complement strand
GAGCTACTTCTTCCTCTTCAAGCAGGGGATCGCGGTCCTCCTCGGGACCGTCCTCGCCGTGGTCGCGCTCTCCGTGGACTACCGGCGGCTGAACAGCCCGCGGCTGATCGCCGCGGGGCTCGCGGGGCTCGGCCTCGCCCTCGTCGCCGTCCTCTTCCGCGCCCCGATCAACGGGACGCGCCGCTGGATCGACCTCGGCGTGATGTCCGTCCAGCCCTCCGAGTTCGCCAAGCTGGGGCTGGTCGTCGCCCTGGCGGCGCTCCTCTCGAGGCGGGAGGGGGAGGTGGAGAGCGTCCAGAGGACCCTCCTCCCCGCCGGCGGCCTCCTCCTGGCCTTCGCGGGGCTCGTCCTCCTCCAGCCCGACTTCGGGACCGCCCTCTCCTACTTCGTCGTCGCCGGGGCGATGCTCTTCTACGCGGGCCTCCGCCTCCGGTGGTTCGGCCTCGCCGCGCTCACCGTCGTCCCGCCGCTCGCGGCCTACGTCTGGTCCGCTCCCTACCGGCGCGCCCGGATCCTCGCCTTCCTCCACCCCGAGGCCGACCCGCTCGGGTCGGGCTTCCAGGCGCTCCAGTCGCTGATCGCCGTCGGGACGGGCGGGCTCACGGGCCTCGGCTGGGGGCACGGCAAGCAGAAGCTCTTCTTCCTCCCCTACCCCTACACCGACTTCATCTACGCCATCGTCGGGGAGGAGCTGGGGCTCGTCGGCTGCGCCGGAATCCTGGCCCTCTTCGGCCTCCTCTTCGCCCGCGGCATGCGCGCCGCCGAGAACGCGCCCGACTCCTTCGGCCGCCTCCTCGGCGTCGGCCTCTCGGTCATGATCGTCGTCCAGGCGCTGGTGAACGTCTCCGTCGTCACCGCGCTCCTTCCCACCAAGGGGATCCCGCTCCCGTTCCTCTCGTACGGCGGCTCGGCCCTCTGGGCCGACCTCCTGGCGGTCGGGGTCCTGATGAACATCTCGCAGCACGCGTCGTGAACTTCCTGAGGGTCAAGCGCCTCCACTTCGTGGGGATCGGCGGCATCGGGATGTCGGGGCTGGCGGAGCTCCTCGCGAGCGTCGGCCTCTCGGTCACCGGCTCGGACGTCAGGGAGAGCGACAACACGGCCCGGCTCCGCG
>JAKOVQ010000022.1 GCA_029781975.1 Acidobacteriota bacterium | reverse complement strand
CTCTGGGCCGACCTCCTGGCGGTCGGGGTCCTGATGAACATCTCGCAGCACGCGTCGTGAACTTCCTGAGGGTCAAGCGCCTCCACTTCGTGGGGATCGGCGGCATCGGGATGTCGGGGCTGGCGGAGCTCCTCGCGAGCGTCGGCCTCTCGGTCACCGGCTCGGACGTCAGGGAGAGCGACAACACGGCCCGGCTCCGCGCGGCCGGCATCCCGGTCTTCGCGTCGGGGCACCGGGCCGAGCACGTCTCGGGCGCCGACGTCGTCGTCTACTCCTCGGCCGTCGACGAGGCGAACCCCGAGGTCGCGGCCGCGCGCGCGGCGGGGATCCCCGTCATCAAGCGCGCCGAGATGCTCGCCGAGGTGATGCGGTTCACCCGCGGCATCGCGATCGCGGGGTCGCACGGGAAGACCACCACCACGTCCCTGACGGGCGCCGTCCTCCTGGAGGCGGGGCTCGACCCGACGATCATCGTCGGCGGCCGGTTCCGGGCGGACGGGACGAACGCCCGCCTCGGCCAGGGGGAGTTCCTCGTCGCCGAGGCGGACGAGTACGACAAGTCGTTCCTCCGGCTCCGCCCCGTCCTGGCCGTCGTCACGAACATCGACCTCGAGCACCTCGACACCTACCGGGACCTCGCCGACCTCAAGGCGGCGTTCTCGGAGTTCGCCGGGACGGTGCCCTTCTTCGGCGCCGCCCTCCTCGGCCTGGACGACCCGAACGTCCAGGAGATCCGTCCGCTCCTCTCGTCCCGGGTCCGCGTGACGACCTTCGGGCTGACCCCCCAGGCGGACGTGACGGCTCGGGACCTCTCGCTCGACCGGGCCGGCTGCCGCTTCACGGCCGTGGCGGACGGCCGGCCGCTCGGTCCGGTCGAGGTCTCCCTCCCGGGGCTCCACAACGTGAAGAACGCGCTCGCCGCGATCGCGGTGGCGCGCGAGCTGGAGGTGCCGTTCGCCGTGACGGCACGGGCCCTCTCGTCCTTCGCGGGGGTCGTCCGGCGCTTCGAGCGGAAGGGGGAGCGGGGCGGGGTCCTCGTGGTGGACGACTACGCCCACCACCCGACCGAGGTCTCGGCCACCCTGGCGGCCGCCCGGCAGGCGCACCCCGAGCGGCGGCTCGTCGCTCTCTTCCAGCCCCACCTCTACACGCGGACGCGCGACCAGGCGGAGGCCTTCGGCGCCGCCTTCCTCGCCGCGGACGCCCTCTACGTCCTGCCGGTCTACCCGTCGCGCGAGGCGCCCATCCCGGGGGTCACGGCGCGGCTCGTCTCCGACGCGGCGCGCGCCCGCGGCCACCGCCACGTCGTCGACCTCGACGTCCGCTCCGCGGTCGTCCCGCGCGTCCTCGAGGAGCTCGGCCCCGGCGACCTCCTCGTGACGATGGGGGCGGGCGACGTCCTCCACCTCGGCGAGGAGCTCCTCCGGGCCGGAGGGGAGGCGCCGTGACGCAGGGCTACTACCGCCCCGGCCGGGCCGTCTGGCCCCCCCGCCCGCCCCGGCGCGGGCCGGCGACCCGCCGCCTCCTCGTCGGGGCCTCCGTTCTCGTCCTCCTCGCGGCCGGCGGCGCCGCGGCCGCCACGGCCTTCCGCCTCCACCCGCGCTTCCTCGTGAGGCGCGTCGTCCTCGAGGGGGTGCCGGAGCCCCGCCGCGCCGAGGTCGAGGCCGTGACCGACCCGTGGATCGGGCGGCCCCTCCTCTCCGTCGACCTCGACGCCGCCGTGGCCGCCCTCTCGAGCCGCCCCTGGGTCGCCCGCGCGGCGGCGCGCCGCGTCGTCCCCGACACCATCGCGGTCCGCCTCGCGGCGCGCCCGGCGGTCGCCGCGGCCCGGCGCGGGGACGAGCTCTGGGCGGTCGACGCCGAGGGGGGCTTCCTCGGCCCGCTGAAGGACGAGGCGAGCGCCGAGGACTTCGTCGTCATCGACCCATCCGGCGCGGGCGACGAGGCTGCCGGGACCGCGCGGGGGACCGCCTTCGTCACGAGGCTGAAGGCCGACGACCCCGACCTCCTCGGGCGTCTCTCCGAGGTCGTCGTCACCCGCGACGGGATCGCCGTCATCGACAAGCTCGCCCGCCTGCGCCTCCTCTTCGGTCCCGAGGCGCTCGAGCCCCGGACGGGCTCGCTCCGCTGGCGGGCGCTCCTCGCCCTCCTGCCGGAGATCGAGCGCCACGGCCTCCTCCGGCGCGAGGTCGACCTCCGCTTCCGGGACCGCATCGTGCTGAAGGCCCCCGCCTCCGAGGGAGAGCGGGGGAAGACCTGAGGAGCCGCGTGCCGAAGACCACTCCCTACCTCGTCAGCCTCGACATCGGGTCGTCGAAGGTCTGCGCCCTGATCGCCGAGACCGGGCCCGGCGGCCGCGTCGACGTCGTCGGCAAGGGGACCGCGACCCACAAAGGGGCCCGGAAGGGGGCGATCATCGACGTCCCCGCGACCGTCGAGGCCGTCAAGCGGGCGACCGAGGAGGCGGAGATCATGGCGGGGGTCCAGATCGAGCGCGCCGTCGTCGGCGTCGCCGGGCCCAACGTCCGCTCCTTCAACAGCCGCCAGGTCGTCGCCGTCGCCGCCAAGAACCGCGAGATCTCGCGCGACGACATCGGCCGCGCCCTCGACGCGGCGCGCTCGTGCCCGATCCCCTCCGACTACGAGATCCTCGACGTCCTCCCCCGCCAGTTCGTCGTCGACGGGCAGGACGGCGTCTCCGACCCGCTCGGGATGGTCGGCAGCCGGCTGGAGGCCGACGTCCACGTCGTCACGATCCCGACGACGACGACTCAGAACCTCCTCAACTGCGTGAACCGCGCGGGGGTCGAGGTGAGCGAGATGGTCCTCGAGCCGCTGGCGGCGGGAGCGGCCGTCCTGACCCCCGACGAGAGGGACCACGGCGTCGTCCTCGCCGACATCGGCGGCGGGACGACGGAGATCGCGGCGTGGCGGCACGGCGCCCTCGCGCTGACGGCGGTCCTGCCGATCGGCGGGGACCACTTCACGAACGACCTCGCGGTCGTCCTGAAGACGCCCGTCCCCGACGCGGAGAGGCTGAAGCGGAAGTACGGCTCGGCGCTCGGCGCGCTCGTCACCGAGGACGAGTCGATCGACGTCCCGCTCACGGGGGGGCGCGGCGTCCACCCGGTGCGGCGGCGGCAGATCGCCGAGATCCTCGAGTACCGCGCCGAGGAGCTCCTCACGCTGATCTGGGAGGAGGCGACGCGCGAGATCCCCGGCAAGGAGCTCCGCGCCGGCCTCGTCCTGACGGGCGGCGGGGCGGACCTCGACGGCATCGTGGACCTGGCGGAGAGGTCGCTCTCCGTCCCGGTCCGGCGCGGCCTGCCGCGCGGCCTCGGGGGCCTGACCGACGTGGTGGCGGGGCCCGAGTGGGCGTGCGCCGCGGGGCTCCTCCTGATGGGGCGCTCGCCGGCCGCGCCGCAGCGGTCGAAGGCGGGGGGCGGCCCCGGACTCCTCGGAAAGCTCAGGAACGCGCTGAAGGGGATCTTCCCCTCGGCATCGGATTGATCGAAGACGGTCGGCGGTACGGGAGGGTAGGAGAATGATCCTGTTCGAGGACGAGGGCCGGGAGACTCCGGCGATCACGCTGGGCGAGGACGCGCCGGCCCCGGCGCACATCAAGGTCGTCGGGGTGGGCGGGGGCGGCGGGAACGCCGTGAACCGGATGATCCAGTCGGGGATCCGCGGCGTCGAGTTCATCGCCGCGAACACCGACCTGCAGGTCCTCCGGGTCAACCGGGCCCCGATGAAGATCCAGCTCGGCGTCGGCGTCTCCAAGGGGATGGGGGCCGGCGCGAACCCCGAGGTGGGGCGCAACGCGGCCATCGAGGACGCCGAGCGGATCGCCGAGGCGCTCCAGGGCGCCGACATGGTCTTCGTGACGGCGGGGATGGGAGGGGGGACCGGGACCGGCGCGGCCCCGGTGGTGGCGAAGATCGCCTCCGAGCTCGGGGCGCTCGTCGTCGCCATCGTCTCCAAGCCGTTCGGCTTCGAGGGGCGCCGCAAGCTCCGCGTGGCCGAGGACGGCATCGCCGAGCTGCGCGAGTACGTCGACACCCTCATCACGATCCCGAACGAGCGGCTCTACGCCTTCGTCGACCGCAACGTGACCACGTGGGAGGCCTTCCGGATCGCCGACGACGTCCTCCGCCAGGCCGTCCAGGGGATCAGCGACCTCATCACGGTCCCGGGCGTCGTCAACCTCGACTTCGCCGACGTCAAGGCCGTCATGGAGCACATGGGGATGGCCCTGATGGGGACCGGGTCGGCCTCCGGCGAGCACCGGGCCGTCGAGGCGGCGCAGCGCGCCATCTCGAACCCGCTCCTCGAGGAGCAGTCGATCCAGGGCGCCCGCGCGATCCTGATCAACGTCACCGGCGGCGACGACCTGACGCTCGCCGAGGTGAACGAGGCGTGCGCGATCATCCAGCAGGCCGCCGACGAGGACGCGAACGTCATCTTCGGCCTGGTCCAGGACAAGGAGATGCGCGACCAGGTCAAGAT
>JAKOVQ010000004.1 GCA_029781975.1 Acidobacteriota bacterium | reverse complement strand
CGAAGGGGTGAGCTTCCGGCACGCCGTCGAGATCCTCCGGGCCGACCACTTCCCGACGACGCCCTCCCTCGACGGCCCGCCCCAACGCTCGAGCGTCCCGAAGCTCGCGCCCCCCGTCGACCTCGACGCCGACGACCGCGAGCTGCTCAGTCAGGTGATCGGCTACTACCACCAGACGCTGAAGGAGAGCCCCGATGCCCTGGCCTACCTCGACAAGCGCGGCCTCGTCCACCCCGAGCTCGTCGACCGCTTCCGCCTCGGCTACGCCAACCGCACCCTCGGCTATCGCCTCCCCGCCATGAACCGCAAGGCCGGAGCCGAGATCCGGGGCCGCCTCCAGAAGCTCGGCGTCCTCCGTGACAGCGGCCACGAGCACCTCAACGGCTCGCTCGTCGTCCCGATCCTGGGCGAAGGCGGCGAGGTCCTCGGCGCCTACGGCCGGAAGATCACGGCGGCGCACCAGCTCCGGGCAGGCACGCCGCTGCACCTCTACCTCCCGGGGCCCCACCGCGGCGTCTTCAACGTGGAAGCCCTCGTCTCCTCGAAGGAAGTCATCCTCTGTGAGGCCCTCCTCGACGCCCTCACCTTCTGGTGCGCGGGCTTCCGCAACGTCACGGCCTCCTACGGCGTCGAAGGCTTCACCCACGACCACCTCGCGGCCTTCAAGGCGTACGGCACCGAGCATGTCCTCATCGCCTACGACCGCGACGAGGCCGGCGACCGGGCCGCGGAGAGCCTCGCGAAGAAGCTCACGGCCGAAGGGATCGGCTGCTCGCGCGTCCAGTTTCCGAAGGAGATGGACGCCAACGAGTACGCCCTCAAGGTCCAGCCGGCGGGGAAGGCCCTCGGGCTGCTCCTCAGGACCGCGGCGTGGATGGGGAATGGGTCGAAGCCGGCGAGCACGACGAGCGCCGCTGTCGCGGCACCGGCCGGGGAGAATTTCGGACGCGAATCCGGGGGGGGATTCGGGGGCGACCTGGCCGCGCCGGCCGAGGCGGCCCCACCGCCTCCGGCCGCTCCCGTCCTCTCGTCGTCAGCGACACCCGTCCCCGTCGTACGCACGTCCGAGCAGCCGGCCCCTTTAGCAGCTAAAGAAGAGAAGCCTCACCCCGCGCCGTCGACGACGACCCCGGACCTCGACGAGGTCGTCGTCCCCTTGGGCGATCGCCGCTACCGCCTGCGGGGCCTGAGGAAGAGCCTCGCCTGGGGCGTCCTGAAGCTCAACGTCCTCGTCACCCGCGAGGGCCCCGAGGCCGAGGCCCTCTTCGCGCCGCCGTCGCCGCTCTCCGGCTTCTTCGTCGACACCCTCGACCTCTACTCGGCGCGGCAGAGAGCCGCCTTCGAGAAGCAGGCCGCACACGAGATGGGCGTCACGGAAGAGACCGTCCGGCGCGACCTCGGCCAGCTCCTGAGGAAGGCCGAGGACCTTCAGCAGGAGAGCATCCGCAAGACGCTCGAGCCGAAGGCCGCCGCGCCCTCCCTCACCGACGACGAGCGCGAGGAAGCCCTCGCCTTCCTCCGCGACCCGCGCCTCGTCGAGAGGATCCTCGAAGACTTTGAGACCTCGGGCCTCACCGGCGAGGAGACCAACAAGCTCGTCGGATACCTCGCCGCCATCTCGCGAAAGCTCGACCGCCCCCTCGCCGTCATCGTCCGGTCCTCCTCAGCGGCCGGGAAGACCGCCCTCATGGAGGCCGTCCTCGCGCTCGTGCCGCCAGAGGACCGCGAGAAGTACTCGGCCCTCACCGAGAACTCTCTCTTCTACTTCGAAGGGAAGGACTTCAAGCACAAGGTCCTCGCGATCGTGGAGGAGGAAGGGGCGCAGAGGGCGAGCTATGCCCTGAAGCTCCTCCAGTCCGAGGGCGAGATCACCATCGCCTCCACCGGCAAGGACCCGCAGAGCGGCCGCCTCGTCACAAAGGAGTACCGCGTCGAAGGGCCGGTGATGATCTTCCTGACGACCACCTCCGTCGACCTCGACGAGGAGCTCCTCAATCGCAGCCTCGTCCTGACGGTCGACGAGGGGCGCGAGCAGACGCGGAGGATCCACCGCATCCAGCGCGAGAGCCAGACCCTCGACGCCCTCTTCGCCTCCGACGAGCGCGAGGCCGTGAAGAGGCGCCACGCCAACGCCCAGCGTCTTCTCCGCCCCCTCCCCGTCGTCAACCCCTTTGTCCGCGACCTCACCTTCCTCGACGACCGCACCCGGGCGCGAAGGGACCACGTCAAGTACCTCAAGCTCATCGAGTCGATCGCGCTCCTCCACCAGCACCAGCGGCCGGTGAAGAGCGAGAGCCGGCGGGGCGTGACGAAGGAGTACGTCGAAGCCACACTCTCCGACATCGCCCTCGCCAACCGCCTCGCCGCCGAGGTCCTCGGCCGGAGCCTGGACGAGCTCGTGCCGCAGACCCGGCGTCTCCTCGACCTCCTCGACGGCCTCGTGGCGAACGCCTGCGAGAAGGAGGGGATCGTCCGAAGCGACCTGCGCTTCAGCCGCAAGTGGGTGAGGGAGAGGGCGGGCTGGAGCGACTTCCAGCTCCGGGTCCACCTCGGCCGGCTCGTCGAGCTCGAGTACCTCCTCGTCCACCGCGGCACCCGGGGGCAGAGCTACGTCTACGAGCTCCTCTGGTCGGGCGAGGGGAGGGACGGCCGCCCCTTCGTCATGGGCCTGGCCGACGTCTCGGCGCTCGCGGGTACGACGGAGACTTCGAGGGGGGAGGAAGGGGGCTTCGAGGGGGGATCGAGCCCCCTTCGAGGGGCCTTCGAGGGCGGGTCGAGCGGGGAGGAAGAGGAGCCGGACGCCGCTCCCCGTAAGCGTTTGAACGGCTTCTCGCACGAAGAGGCCGAATCTCCGCTCCTCGGAACCGCGCTCGGGATCCCGTCGTACCCGCCGCCGGAGCCGAGGCTCGTCCTGCGCCGGGCGGCGGGGCGGCCGTGAGCGGGAGGCGAGGGGTACGGCCGTGACGACCCCCGCCCGTCGCCGCGCGGCTGACAGGCGCCGGCGCGTCTTCCCCTTCCGCGACGTCTCGGACCCCCGGGGTTTCGTCGTCCTGATGAAGGCCCATCTCGAGCACCTGAAGGTGAAGGGCTATTCCGACAGGACCGTCCGATCGGCCGAGTGGTCCGTCTCGGACTTCGCCGTCTGGTGCCAGGAGCGCGACGTGATGAAGCCCCGCGACGTCACGAAACCGATGCTCGAGCGCTACCAGCGGACGCTTTTCTACATGGAGAAGCCCGACGGCAGCCCGCTGACGCTCTCGACGCAGCACCACCGGCTGAGCTTCATCAAGCAGTACTTCAAGTGGCTCGCCCGCGAGAACCACCTCCTCTCGAACCCCGCCTCTGAGCTCGAGCTGCCGAAAGTGGAGAAGAGGCTCCCGAAGCATGTCCTGACCGCCACGGAGGCCGAGGCGATCCTGGCTCAGCCCGACATCCGCAAGCCGCAGGGCCTTCGTGACCGGGCGATCCTGGAGACCTTCTACTCGACGGGGATCCGGCGGACGGAGCTGTCGGGGCTCTCGGTCTGGGACGTGGATGGGGAGCGGGGGACGCTGACGGTCCGCCAGGGCAAGGGCCGGAGGGACCGGGTCGTCCCGATCGGGGAGCGGGCGGCGGCGTGGGTGGCCAAGTACGTCCGGGAGGCCCGGCCCGACTTCGTCAGGGAGCCGGACCGGGGCTTCCTCTTCCTGGCAGCCGACGGGGAGCCGATCGCGGCCAAGACGCTGAGCCTGTACGTGAGCCGGTACGTGAGGGCCTCAGGGGTGGCCAAGACCGGCTCCTGCCACCTCTTCCGGCACGCCATGGCGACCCTGATGCTCGAGAACGGAGCCGACGTCCGGATGATCCAGGCCATCCTGGGGCACGTGAAGCTGACCACCACGGAGATCTACACGCACGTGGCGATCACGAAGCTGAAGCAGGTCCACACAGCGACACACCCGGCGGCGCTCCTGCTGCCGCAGCCGAAGGCCCCGGAACGCACGAGCTGAAGCATTCCTTCCTTTAGCCGCAAAATGGGCCGCGTGAGGCTCACGCGACGCTTCGTGCTCCTGGCCCTGGCGGTTCTGCTGGCGCCGCGTATCGAGGCCTCGCGAACGAGCGTGTGGGAGCGAAACCCACACGCCGCCGTCCTTACGACGACGAACGCGGCCGGCCTGCTCGCTCCGCTCCCGCCGGCCGGGCCGCTTGAGAGCACCGCTCCTGACGCCGATCTCACCGAGCCGTCGCGCTTCGACCTCGGAGACGCCGTCCTCGTCGAGAGCCCGCGCGAGGAGAGCTTCCGCATCGCCCTCGCCGACGTCGTCGAGCCGCCCACGCTACGCGGTCCGCCGCCGCTCGACGAAGACCCGCGTCAGGCCCTCGCCCTCTGCGATCCCGAAACTCGCATCAGGGGTTTCGAGCTTTTCCCGCCCTACCGTGTCGGAGCATCGCCGACGCTAAGCCTCTGGTCGCGTCAGGCTTGCGGCTTCGCTTGCCGGGAAGTCGTGTCGGATAGCCGATATGACCCGTGGGGGCTGGAGAGCATTCGGGAGTGGATCGGGCTAGACACGGCGGACAAGGACATCCAGCAGGGGAACCGACTCAAGGGTTATGGCAAGAAGGTCGGCTACGGGGTTTGGAATGCTCTGACGTTCGGGTTCCTCGAGAGGCACGACAGAGTTTTCGAACGGTATGAAAGAACGGGCGACAAGAGCACGTATCTCCGTGACACTGGCGCAGAGGTTGGGAGAGCCGCCGTCGTAGGTGCAGCGACGATGGCCACTGGCGGGGCCGCCGGCGCGGGCGCGAAGACTCTAACCGGCGCCGTAGCGCGCGGCGCCGCAGCCGGCGCAGTGACTGGCGTCGCCGGAACTGCGGCAGGCGACATCTATGACCGTGCCAGGGGTGAGGCGGGCGCCACCGTGGGTGGTTACCTGTCGAGCGCTGCAGGTGGCGCCCTGTTCGGTGGTCTCGCTGGTGGGGCAGGCTATGCGGTCCAGAAGGCGCCGCTGTTCCGGCTCGGATCCGAGGGCGAGGAGCACGTGCGTAGGCTTGTTGGAGCGCCTGAGGGGCCAGAGTACAACCAGGTACGCTTCGGGAAGGGAAAGGGCGCGCGAATCGTTGACGTGCTCTATGACGGCGTTGCCAACGAGTCGAAGGTGGGATACCTCGCCTACAGCCGAAAGAACGCGTGGCAGATCATCAAGGACGCGAAGCTCATTAAGACGGGCGAGGTCGACGCCGCGCACTGGCACTTCTTCAGGAGCGCGGACACAGGCCAGATAGGAGCGGACCCGAGACTTCTGAAGATGCTCGATCGGTTTGGCATCAAGTACACGATCTATGAATGACCGGGGGCGACAAGCCGTGAACCGCAATCTGGACGTGGCGCAAGAGAGCTTGCGCCGAATCATGTCGGAACAGGCTTCTGTGCTCGATGAGCTCGCGACGGCCGTAGAGCGTGACGAGCCAGCCCTCGGCAAGAGCATCCGTAAGGCCGAGCCGGAGAGCCTGCAGGGCTCTCTCGTATGGGCGCTTCCCCATCTTCGGAACTGGACGTCGGTCGATGGCGAGCGGCTGAGCTTTACCGATCAAGGAATGGCCTTACTCTCCCGACTCGGTGCCCTGTACGCGGAAGTGCTCCTTCGGAACAACGGCTTCCTCGAATGGCGTGTGGGTAACGACGAGGAGAACCCGGAGAAGTACGTCTATCAAGGGCATCCTGTCATAGGAGTCAGGTCCGGGGACGTGGAGATCGATCCCTTTTCAGTCGTCCTGAATGTGGCGAGAGGTGTGCTGCGTGGAAGCAGAGAGACCGATGCACTCCTCTCGGCGTATCGAATCTGGACGCGAGACGCTCAAAGAGAGGCGGAGAAGGCGCGTCGGAGTCGAGCGTGACGTCGTGTAACGCCGTTACCCGAGGAACCCAACCGGAGCTCCCCTCCACGGCGCCCGCGGGCGCCGTGGAGGGGAGGCGCCCCCGGCGGCACCGGCGCGCGGGGCGAGGAAGGTGCGGGCGCGAGCAAGTGATGGGGATCAGGTCTGTGATCCGTGATCCGCGGACCGCTCGGAGAGGGGGCCGAAGGAGCGCCCCCCGGCGGCTCCGGCGGGAGGGGCGAAGGAGCCGGACGCTCTGCGAGGCGCGCGCCGGGCGTGGCCCCAATTTCCCCGCCCGTCACGCGTCTCGCAACCCTGCCGCGGCGCGTCGCTGCGCGGGATGGGGGTCAGATCTGTGATCCGTGATCCGAGGGCCGCCCGGAGAGGGGGCCGGGGACGGCGCCCCCGGCGGCTCCGGCGGG
>JAKOVQ010000027.1 GCA_029781975.1 Acidobacteriota bacterium | reverse complement strand
GGATGTCCTCGTCAAGGGCTGGGACAACTCCTACCTCGGTCAGTTCGTCGGCTGGCTCCTTGAGAAGCTCCCCTTCCTCCAGCCCGTCGTCGACGCCGTCGCCGGCGGGTTCCAGTGGTTCCGGGACGCCGTCGTCGGTGCCGCCTCCGGAGTAGGTGCCTTCCTCGACCGCTTCGGCCCGCTCAAGTACCTCATCCTCGGTCCGGTCATGCCGCTCCTCCTCCTCAAGGACCTCCTCACCGGGACCGGCGACACCGCCGGGACGTTCCTGAAGGACCTCGCCGCCATCCCCGGAGCCTTGCAGGCCTTCATAGCCGACCCGATAGGCACGATCACCGGTCTGGTCGAAACCTTCATCGTCGGCATCACCACCCTGCCTCAGAAGGCCGCCAGCGCCCTCCAGGGCGCAACGCAGCTCCCCGTCATCGGTCCGATCATTGGTATGTTCCTCGACGGCGCCCGGGCAGTCTCCGGGTTCATCGACCGGCTCGGCCCCCTGAAGGTCGCCCTCCTCGGCCCCATCGCCCCGCTCGTCTTCCTCGCGCAGCACGTCGACACCGTCGCCGGCGGCGTCCGGCGGCTCTGGGGCACCCTCACCGGCGCCGCCTCCGGAGTCAGCACCTTCCTCGACCGCTTCGGCCCGCTCAAGTACCTCATCCTCGGCCCCGTCGGCGCCCTCATCTACCTCGCCAAAAACTTCGACACCGTCACCGCCACGGTCCGCGGCTTCATTGACTGGATCGCCGCCATCCCCCGCACCCTCGGATCCGCAGCGGCCGCCGTCACCGACAACCCGATCTTCAGGATCCTCTCCGGCGCCGCATCCTTCGCCGCCAACCCCTTCGGCACCGCGCTCGAGATCATCACCCCGAAGGTCAAGCCCGAGGTCGTCGAGCCCGATATGGACCCCGAGTATTACACCAAAGGCAGCATCGCCTTCAAGGTCCGCACCCCTGAGGTCAGGCCGGATATCCTCCCGCCCGACCCCTCCGCCCTCGACCGACTCAGCTCGCTCCTCTCTGGCGCCCTCACCGCCCCCATCACGCCCATCCTCCCGCCCCTCACAGTCCCCAGGATCCCGGACCTCGTGGCCCCCCGAGTCCCCGACATCACGCCCCCGGAGATCCCTTCCTTCGAGGCACCCCCTGCCCCTGGCCAGCCCTCCCAGACCGGCGGCAACGGTCCCATCAGCATCACCATCCATAACACCGTCGAGGTCCACGGAGCCGCCGACGGCAACCTCGAAAAACAGATCCGGGACGCCCTCTCCCGCTCCACCGCCGACCAGGTCAAGCTCGTCGAGCGCCGGCTCGTCGACCAACTCCGGGCGTTCGGGATCTGACCTCTCTTTTTATCCCGCCGCCCCGACCTCCTACTCATGCCCGACCAGTCCGTCCTCATCGGCGGTCACGAGTTCAGGGCGATCCAGGTCATCAACCTCACCAAAGACGCCGACATCCCCGAGCACCGCGTCGAGG
>JAKOVQ010000036.1 GCA_029781975.1 Acidobacteriota bacterium | reverse complement strand
CGCTGGTGAACGTCTCCGTCGTCACCGCGCTCCTCCCCACCAAGGGGATCCCGCTCCCGTTCCTCTCGTACGGCGGCTCGGCGCTCTGGGCCGACCTCCTGGCGGTCGGGGTCCTGATGAACATCTCGCAGCACGCGTCGTGAACTTCCTGAGGGTCAAGCGCCTCCACTTCGTGGGGATCGGCGGCATCGGGATGTCGGGCCTGGCGGAGCTCCTCGCGAGCGTGGGCCTCGCGGTCACCGGCTCGGACGTGAGGGAGAGCGACAACACGGCCCGGCTCCGCGCGGCCGGCATCCCCGTCTTCGCGTCGGGGCACAGGGCCGAGCACGTCGCGGGTGCCGACGTGGTCGTCTACTCCTCGGCCGTCGACGAGGCGAACCCCGAGGTCGCCGCCGCGCGCGCGGCGGGGATCCCCGTCATCAAGCGCGCCGAGATGCTGGCCGAGGTGATGCGGTTCACCCGCGGCATCGCGATCGCGGGGTCGCACGGGAAGACCACCACCACCTCGCTGACCGGCGCCGTCCTCCTGGAGGCCGGGCTCGACCCGACGATCATCGTCGGGGGCCGGTTCCGCGCGGACGGCACGAACGCCCGCCTCGGCAAGGGGGAGTTCCTCGTCGCCGAGGCCGACGAGTACGACAAGTCGTTCCTCAGGCTCCGCCCCGTCCTGGCCGTCGTCAACAACATCGACCTCGAGCACCTCGACACCTACCGGGACCTCGCCGACCTCAAGGCGGCGTTCTCGGAGTTCGCGGGGACGGTGCCCTTCTTCGGCGCCGCCCTCCTCGGCCTGGACGACCCGAACGTCCAGGAGATCCGCCCGCTCCTCTCGTCCCGGGTCCGGGTGACGACCTTCGGGCTGACCCCCCAGGCGGACGTGACGGCCCGGGACCTCTCGCTCGACCGGACCGGCTGCCGCTTCACGGCCGTGGCGGACGGCCGGCCGCTCGGTCCGGTCGAGGTCTCCCTGCCGGGGCTCCACAACGTGAAGAACGCGCTCGCCGCGATCGCGGTGGCGCGCGAGCTGGAGGTGCCGTTCGCCGTGACGGCGCGGGCCCTCTCCTCGTTCGCGGGGGTCGTGAGGCGCTTCGAGAGGAAGGGGGAGCGGGGCGGGGTCCTCGTGGTGGACGACTACGCCCACCACCCGACCGAGGTCTCGGCCACGCTGGCGGCCGCGCGGCAGGCGCACCCCGAGAGGCGGCTCGTCGCGCTCTTCCAGCCGCACCTCTACACGCGGACGCGCGACCAGGCGGAGGCCTTCGGCGCCGCCTTCCTCGCCGCGGACGCGCTCTACGTCCTGCCGGTCTACCCGTCGCGCGAGGCGCCCATCCCGGGCGTCACCTCGCGGCTCGTCTCCGACGCCGCGCGCGCCCGCGGCCACCGCCACGTCGTCGACCTCGACGTCCGCTCCGAGGCCGTCCCCCGCCTCCTCGCGGACCTCGGCCCCGGCGACCTCCTCGTGACCATGGGGGCGGGCGACGTCCTCCACCTCGGCGAGGAGCTCCTCCGCGCCGGAGGGGAGGCGTCGTGACGCAGGGCTACTACCGCCCCGGCGGGGCCGTCTGGCCCCCCCGCCCCACCCGGCGCGGGCCGGCGGCCCGCCGCCTCCTCGTCGGCGCCTCCGTCCTCGTCCTCCTCGCGGCCTGCGGCGCCGCGGCCGCCACGGCCCTTCGCCTCCACCCGCGCGTCCTGGTGAGGCGGGTCGTCCTCGAGGGGGTGCCGGAGCCCCGCCGCGCCGAGGTCGAGGCCGTCACCGACCCGTGGATCGGGCGGCCCCTCCTCTCCGTCGACCTCGACGCCGCCGTGGCCGCCCTCTCGAGCCGCCCGTGGGTCGAGCGCGCGGCGGCCCGGCGCGTCGTCCCCGACACCATCGCGGTCCGCCTCGCGGCGCGCCCGGCGGTCGCCGTGGCCCGCCGGGGAGACGAGCTCTGGGCGGTCGACGCCGAGGGGGGCTTCCTCGGCCCCCTGAAGGAGGAGGCGAGGGCCGAGGACTTCGTCGTCATCGACCCCTCGGGCGCGGGCGACGAGCGCGCCGGGACCGCGCGGGGGACCGCCTTCGTCACGAGGCTGAAGGCGGACGACCCCGACCTCCTCGGGCGGCTCTCCGAGGTCGTCGTCACCCGCGACGGCATCGCCGTCATCGACAAGATCGCCCGCCTGCGCCTCCTCTTCGGTCCCGAGGCGCTCGAGCCCCGGACGGGCTCGCTCCGCTGGCGGGCGCTCCTCGCCCTCCTGCCGGAGATCGAGCGCCACGGGCTCCTCCGCCGCGAGGTCGACCTGCGCTTCCGGGACCGCATCGTGCTGAAGGCCCCCGCCTCCGAGGGAGAGCGGGGGAAGACCTGAGGAGCCCCGTGCCGAAGACCGCTCCCTACCTCGTCAGCATCGACATCGGGTCGTCGAAGGTCTGCGCCCTCATCGCGGAGACCGGGCCCGGCGGCCGCGTCGACATCGTCGGCAAGGGGACCGCGACCCACAAGGGGGCCCGGAAGGGGGCGATCATCGACGTCCCCGCGACCGTCGAGGCCGTCAAGCGGGCGACCGAGGAGGCGGAGATCATGGCGGGGGTCCAGATCGAGCGCGCCGTCGTCGGCGTCGCCGGGCCCAACGTCCGCTCCTTCAACAGCCGCCAGGTCGTCGCCGTCGCCGCCAAGAACCGGGAGATCTCGCGCGAGGACATCGGCCGCGCCCTGGACGCGGCCCGCTCCTGCCCGATCCCCTCCGACTACGAGATCCTCGACGTCCTTCCCCGCCAGTTCGTCGTCGACGGGCAGGACGGCGTCTCGGACCCGCTCGGGATGGTCGGCAGCCGGCTCGAGGCCGACGTCCACGTCGTCACGATCCCGACGACCACGACCCAGAACCTCCTCAACTGCGTCAACCGCGCGGGGGTCGAGGTGAGCGAGATGGTCCTCGAGCCGCTGGCGGCGGGTGCGGCCGTCCTGACGCCCGACGAGAGGGACCACGGCGTCGTCCTCGCCGACATCGGCGGCGGGACGACCGAGATCGCCGCGTGGCGGCACGGCTCGCTCTCCCTGACGGCGGTCCTGCCGATCGGCGGGGACCACTTCACGAACGACCTCGCGGTCGTCCTGAAGACGCCCGTCCCCGACGCCGAGAGGCTGAAGAGGAAGTACGGATCGGCGCTCGGGGCGCTGGTCACCGAGGACGAGTCGATCGACGTCCCCCTCACGGGGGGACGCGGCGTCCACCCGGTCCGGCGGCGGCAGATCGCCGAGATCCTCGAGTACCGCGCGGAGGAGCTCCTCACGCTGATCTGGGAGGAGGCGACGCGCGAGATCCCCGGCAAGGAGCTGCGCGCCGGCCTCGTCGTGACGGGCGGCGGGGCGGACCTCGACGGCATCGTGGACCTGGCGGAGAGGGCGCTCTCCGTCCCGGTGCGGCGGGGCGTGCCGCGGGGCCTCGGCGGCCTGACCGACATCGTGGCGGGGCCCGAGTGGGCGTGCGCCGCGGGGCTCCTCCTGATGGGGCGGACGCCGGCCGCGCCGGCGCGGTCGAAGGCGGGGGGCGGCCCGGGACTCATCGGAAAGCTCAGGAACGCGCTGAGGGGGATCTTCCCCTCGGCATCGGAATGATCGAAGACGGTCGGCGGGACGGGAGGGTAGGAGCATGATCCTGTTCGAGGACGAGGGCCGGGAGACTCCGGCGATCACGCTGGGCGAGGAGGCGCCGGCCCCGGCGCGCATCAAGGTCGTCGGGGTGGGCGGCGGCGGCGGGAACGCCGTGAACCGGATGATCCAGTCGGGGATCCGCGGCGTCGAGTTCATCGCCGCGAACACCGATCTGCAGGTCCTCCGGGTCAACCGGGCCCCGATGAAGATCCAGCTCGGCGTGGGGGTCTCCAAGGGGATGGGGGCCGGCGCGAACCCCGAGGTGGGACGCAACGCGGCCATCGAGGACGCCGAGCGGATCGCCGAGGCGCTGCAGGGCTCCGACATGGTCTTCGTCACGGCGGGGATGGGGGGCGGCACGGGCACGGGCGGGGCCCCGGTCGTGGCGAAGATCGCCTCCGAGCTCGGGGCGCTCGTCGTCGCCATCGTCTCCAAGCCGTTCGGCTTCGAGGGGCGGCGCAAGCTCCGCGTGGCCGAGGACGGCATCGCCGAGCTGCGCGAGTACGTCGACACCCTCATCACGATCCCGAACGAGCGGCTCTACGCCTTCGTCGACCGCAACGTGACCACGTGGGAGGCCTTCCGGATCGCCGACGACGTCCTCCGCCAGGCCGTCCAGGGGATCAGCGACCTCATCACCGTCCCGGGCGTCGTCAACCTCGACTTCGCCGACGTCAAGGCCGTCATGGAGCACATGGGGATGGCGCTGATGGGGACCGGGTCGGCCTCCGGCGAGCACCGGGCCGTCGAGGCGGCGCAGCGCGCCATCTCGAACCCGCTCCTCGAGGAGCAGTCGATCCAGGGGGCCCGCGCGATCCTGATCAACGTCACCGGCGGCGACGACCTGACGCTCGCCGAGGTGAACGAGGCGTGCGCCATCATCCAGCAGGCCGCCGACGAGGACGCGAACGTCATCTTCGGCCTGGTCCAGGACAAGGAGATGCGCGACCAGGTCAAGATCAGCGTCATCGCGACCGGCTTCGAGCCGCCCTCCGCCTCGGCCTCGCTCGGGCGGCGGGAGCCCGCGGCCGCGCCGGCGCAGCCGGAGCGCTCCCGCTCGCGCGAGTTCGTCCGGTCGGTCCCCGAGCCGGTCGTCCCCGAGGACTCCGGCTACGGCGTCAACCAGCTGAACCTGCGCGACCCCCGCGAGGACGTCTTCGACATCCCGACGTTCCTGAGGAGGCAGATGGACTAGCGCGCCGCGGGGTCGTGATGGACCGCTTCCAGGCTTCCCTCCTGCTGTCCGTCGCACCTGAAGATCGTCGGTGCCGCCGGCCCCGTTCGCCGCGCCCAAGATCTCGACCTCCACACACCGGAGTCAGGCACGCCCTCTCGAGCCCGGCAAATGGGCCCATCGTCCCAAGCACCGCCGGCTTCGTGAATGATCCGGGCTGGAGAGCGGACCGTGCGGGGCGTGTGCTGTGACCTCCAGCCCGACCACCATGAGGCGCCTCCGATCTCCTGAGCAGGCGCGTGCCGTCGCGCAGCAACGCCGAAGCGCCTCGGGCGCGACCCGGGGTCGACGCGCGAGGACGGGAGAGGCGGAGAGAGAGGCCCGTGCGGAGCGGCGCCGGGCGGCGCACCCGATCTGCCTTGCGGCATCAGACGGCGGGGACCTCGCACTTCTGGAACACCTGAAGCGAGATATCCGACGTGAGCAATCGGAGGACTGGGAGCGCCCCGGTGACCGCACACCAGGTCGCAACCGAAGCTGCCATCGATGCAGTCCTGTCGTAACGCAGACGTTGCCAGAGACCTGCGCGCTCGAGCGTCGCGAGCTCACCGCGGTACAGCTCGCGGAAGCCGTGCCGGTCTGCGAGGGCAGACAGGCACTCGGGGGTGAAGTAGGAAAGGTGGGGCGACGGGAACCCTCGCTGCCAGAGCCGGTCGAGCGGCCCGTGCAGGCCGAGCCTGTCGAGGATCGTTGCGGCTCGAAACAGGGAGCCTCGGCTGTTCGGAAGGTTCATGACGAGGAGTCCACCCTCACGAAGCCGCGCTCTGCACGCATCCAGTGCGGCATTGACGTCAGGAAGGTGCTCGAAGACGTCGTTGAATGTGATCGCGTCGAAGGTCGTCCCCGGTTCGAGAGCGCTCGGGAAGTACCCCTTGACGACGTTCTGCCCGGCCTTTCTCGCCACCGCGACCATCCTCGCATCCGGCTCGATCCCCATCGCGGCGTACCCGCGCCTCGAAGCCGCGTTCAGGAACCACCCGTGCGCACACCCGACGTCCAGGAGAGTGCGGCCCCGAGGTTCTTGCCACCTACGCGTCACGTCGAGGAGCCGTTCGAAGTTCGCTCGGCGCAGAGGCTCGAGCGCATCCTCCCGAAACCCCTCGTCGATCGCCGAGGCATCGGCGTCCCCGATTGTCGCGGTCAACGCCGCGAAGCGGAACCCGCAGCCCCGGCACCGGTACTGCCACGAGCGGCGCTCCCTTTCCATGGGGTGGCCACAAACGGCACACGCAGGCGCCGCCTCGCTGGCCATGATGTTGGTCGCCGTCCCGGAGTCACTCACGGCGCGAAGTACCCCGTCACGTCGACCAGAACGTCCACCGTTCCGCTCGCCATGTTCGGGAACACAGCGAATGCTCCTGAGTAACCGAGTGGAACTATTGCCAGAGTCGCCCTGACCTTTCCCGCTGTAAAGGAGGTCACTGCGGCGACCGGTCTCGGACGGCGTCCCGCGTCATAGACGGTGAGAGATCCCGATGTCGCACCTGACACCGACGTGATATTCGCAGCGAGCGCGACGGCGGTCGCGGGAATGCCGCACGTGCCAGTTCCATTGAACTGGCGCTCCACGCCGGCGGTCAGCGAGGGATGATCAGGAGCGAAGCGGGTGTCGACCAAGCGGCAGGGCGTCATCGTGGAGAACCTCGAAGCCGTGGGCCGAGCGGTCGTGCAGAGCAATCCGGAGTACCCTCGCCCGCACGCGTCGGCCTTGCCGTCGCCCGTGACATCCGCGAAACGGACCGTGGACCCGTATGCCGGCGACTGCCAGCCCTGGTCTTCTCGATAGTCATTGGTCTGAACGTATCGATAGTCTACGAAAGACGTGCCGTTCGACAGCGCGCAGACCAGGCCCGTCGCGTTGCGCCCACAGAGATCTGCACGTTGGTCGCCGTCGATGTCTGCGAGACAAAGCGACCTGTAGCGGGCGGGATAGAGCGCCCATCCATCTGCATTCGAGAAGATGCCGTTCTGCGGGGTCCAGTCGGTCGCTGAAGAGAAAGAAGAGCCCGTCGACAGGGCGCATGCGACACGGCCGAAGCCACGGCCGCACACATCCGCGCGGCCGTCGTTGTTCAGGTCCTCGAGCTGAATCGTGGTGCCGAACTCAGGCGCAGACCATCCACCGGCGTCGGTGAACTCGGAGCTGAGCCACGCGGTGGCCGTCCCGAAACTCGAGCCGGTGGAGAGCGCGCACACGATCCCGGTCGACGTTCGGCCGCAGGCATCGGCGTTCCTGTCGCCATTTACATCGGCGAGGCGAATCGAACCGAAGTAGGCCGCGCTCACTCCCCAGCCGGCGGTGTCGGAGAAGGCGGAGCTCCAGAGGGTTGGCGTACCAAAGGCTGAGCCGGTCGACAGCGCGCACGAGAGCCCATCGGCGCCCCGCCCGCAGATGTCCGCTTTGCCGTCTCCGTTGATGTCGCCGAGCTGGATCGTCGTTCCGTATTGGAGGGGCAACCATCCACCCGCGGGTGCGCTTCCTGCGTCCGTGTACCAGCTCGACCGCCAGTATGTCGCAGTCGAGAAGGTCGAGCCAGTCGACTGCGCGCACTTGATGCCGTTCGCATCGCGTGCACAAACATCGGCCTTGCCGTCTCCGTTGATGTCGGCGAATCGGAGCGTGCCGTAGTACGACTCGGAGCTGGCCCAACCTTCTGCATCGCCGAAGTTCGTGGTCCACAGAGTGGGGGTCCCGCCGGGATTCCCAGGTGAGCCAAAGGTCCGTGTGCCCGTGACACCGGGAATCGCATCCAGAGGCACGAAGACATACGTGGGGCGTGGCAACTGCGAAACGAGAATTTGAGCCAGCTGGTAGGCGTCGTCACTTCCAACCTGGGACTCGATCCGATCGTGAAGAAGGACGATGCCGTTGTGCGAGGCGCGGTTGTTGATTTCCGTCAATACCTGTTGCGCGCAGATCGATGCCGAGCATCCGTTGTTTGGCGTAGCGCAATCGTCGGAGTTGGGGCAAAGCACGACCAGTCACGCCCGCCAAGGGTGAAGTAGAACGGACCGGACAGCTTGTCGAGGCGACTGTCTGTGCGAACAGCGGCGGCGGTGGAAGGCGTCCACCAGGTGTAGGGCGGTCGGAACAGGCAGAAACCGTCCCGGATGAAGGCATCGAGGCTTGGGCTCGTCCCGTTCCCGAACTCGAGCACGCTTAGCTGTGAAAGGATCGCCTGGGACGTCAGGCCGGGGGTCGTTAGATCGACATGGTCCTCGGTATTGTTCGCGACGCGATGTCCGAGGTCGATGAGTTGCTGCAGGGTGCTGGCGGGATACTGCGGATAGGGCGGGTCATGGATGCAGTTTCCAGAGTATGCGCTCGGGGCGGGGCTTCCCTGTATGCGGCATCCGTTGACGAAGAACGTGGCCTTGATTCCCTGGTCGTGTAGGTACTGCGCGAGGGGCAGCGTGAGAGCATCCGGCCCGTCGTCGTACGTCAGAGCGATCGTGTACGGGGGAAGGTTGCTGCCATCGAGCTGTGAGTCGATGACCACATCGGGCGTAGCCTCCTGCGGGGCGGCGATGACGACGAACGGCTGCAACGCCAAGGCGAGCATGCCGGCGGTACATGTGGCGGGCGCCCTCAACATGGTTGTCTCCCCTATCTAGGGCCGACCGGCGGCGTGAAGCCGAGTCTCAGCGTTTCCGGGGGCTCTGCGCAGCCCGTCGAGAACCGCGCAGACTCCAAAGGGACGTGACATTCCGAGGCGATTCGGAGTCCGGCGCGTGCCAAGTCTAGCGCGGCTGAGCATCGAACTTCACCTCACGCCCATACGCGCGCCATCTCGAACCCGCTCCTCGAGGAGCAGTCGATCCAGGGCGCCCGCGCGATCCTGATCAACGTCACCGGCGGCGACGACCTGACGCTCGCCGAGGTGAACGAGGCGTGCGCGATCATCCAGCAGGCCGCCGACGAGGACGCGAACGTCATCTTCGGCCTGGTCCAGGACAAGGAGATGCGCGACCAGGTCAAGAT
>JAKOVQ010000034.1 GCA_029781975.1 Acidobacteriota bacterium | reverse complement strand
GGCGTGTCCCGATCCCCCTGGACCCGCCACGGGAGAGAGTGTTCACGGGGGTGTCTATATCCCCCGTGACCCCCCACGGTAGCGAGTGTTCCCGGGGGATTCACGATCCCCCCGGACCCCCCACGGGAGCGAGTGTTCCCGGGGGTTTCTCGATCCCCCGGGACCCCCCGCGGGAGCGAGTGTTCCCGTGGGTTTCTCGATCCCCCCGGACCCCCCACGGGAGCGAGTGTTCCCGGGGGTTTCTCGAACCCCCCGGACCCCCCGCGGGAGCTAGTTTTCCCGGGGGCGCGACGCGGCGGCCTCGGGCTGAGCCAGGACCTTGTCGACGCGCCGGCCGTCCATGTCGACCACCTCGAACCGGTAGCCTGCGGCGTGGACGACGTCGGTCACCCGCGGGAGCCGTCCGAGCCGCGCCACGATCCAGCCGCCGAGCGTGTGGAAGCCCCCTTCGTCGTCGCCGGGGAGCCGGGGGACGCCGAGGGAGTCGCGGGCGTCGGGGAGCGGAAGGAGCCCGTCGAGGAGCCAGGAGCCATCTTCCCTGCGGACGGCGCCCGGCGCGAGCTCCGAGCCCGCCTCCGGGACGACGCCGACGACGGCCCCCAGGATGTCGCTCAGCTTCAGGAGCCCCTCGACGACGCCGTACTCGTCCACGACGAGCGCGACGTGGTGGCCCGACGTCCGGAAGAGCTCCAGGACCTGGAGCGCCCGCTGGCTGCCGGGGATGAAGAGCGGCTGGCGGACGGCGGCGCCGACGTCGGTCGGCCGCCCGTCGACGACCTGGGCCCAGAGGTCCCTCACCGAGACGATCCCGACGACGTTGTCCGGGGTCCCCTCCCAGACCGGGTAGTCGGTGTGGCGGCTCTCGGCGATCTTCCGGATGCTCACCTCCGCCGGGTCGCCTCGCCCGAGGAGGACGAGGCGCGGGCGGGGCGTCATCAGGTCCGCCGCGGTCAGGTCGGCCAGGTCGAGGACCTCCCGAACCATCTCGGCCTCCGCGTCCTCGAGGACGCCCGCCTCCCGCCCCTGGCGGACGAGGACGCGGATCTCCTCCTCCGTGACGGCCGGCTCGGAGGCCCCCGTCACGCCGAGGAGGCGCGAGACCGCGTCGGTCGCTCGCGACAGGATCCGGACGGCGGGTCCCGTCATCGCGGAGAGCCGGGCGAGCGGGCGCGCGAGCGCCGAGGCGATCCGCTCGGGGCTCGCGAGGGCGAGCCGCTTGGGGACGAGCTCGCCGAGGACGATCGAGAGGAGCGTGATCGCCCCGACGACGAGGGCGAGCGCCACCCCCTCCGCCGGCCGGGCCGGGACCCCGACGGCCGCGAGCGAGGCGGCCAGCGCGCCGGCGATCCGGGCCCCGCCGAACGCGCCGGCCAGGACGCCCACCAGGGTGATGCCGACCTGGACCGTGGAGAGGAACTCCGCCGGCTCGCGGGCCAGCGCGAGGGCCGCGGCGGCGCCGGCGTCGCCCGCCTCGGCCCGCTGCTGGAGCCGCGCGCGGCGCGAGGAGAGGACGGCGATCTCGGCCATGGAGAGGACGCCGTTGGCCGCGACGAGGAGGAGGACGAAGGCGATCTCGAGGCCGGCGGCCGTCACGGCGACGCCCTGGAAGGGACGAGCTCGTCGACCAGCGCCCGGTCCCCGTCGACGCGGTCGATCAGCCAGAGGGCGTAGCGGACGTCGACGCAGACGTTCCTGGAGAGCTCGGGGCTCCAGCCGAAGTCGCCCGCGACGTTCTCCCAGACGCGGTCGAAGTTCAGGCCCACCAGCTCGCCGCGGCCGTTCACGACCGGGCTCCCGGAGTTCCCCCCCGTGGTGTCGCCGTCCGCGAGGAAGTCGACCGGGACCGTCCCGAGCGCGGGGTCGACCCACCGCCCGAGGTCGCCGCGGCGGATCGCCTCGAGCACCCGGGGTGGGACGACGAAGGGCTCGGCGCCCCGCTCCTTCTGGAGGAGGCCCGCGAGGCTCGTCTGCGGGGAGGCGGTCAGGGCCTCGCGCGGCACGTAGCCCTTCACCCGGGCGAAGCTGACGCGGAGCGTGCCGTTGGCATCGGGGGCGACGAGCCGGCCCTCCGACGCCCGGAGCTCCGAAAGGGCCGCGAGGTACGCGGGCCGCGTCCTGAGGAGCCCCCCGCCGGTCTCCTCCGCCTGCTCGCGGAGCGCCCGGTACTCCGGCGCGAGGGCGACCGCGAGCGCGACGTACGGGTCCTTCGACGAGGCGAGCGAGGCGAGGTCGGCCGTGAGGTTCGCGAGGCGCCGGCCCTCGTCTCCGAGCCCGGTCTCCTGGTCCATCGCGGCGAGGCGGCGGGCGATGGCCGCCTCGTCCGCGGCGGCGCCGAACGCCCGGACGAACGCCGGGACCGGCGTCGCCCCCGCGGCGTTCGCTCGGGCGATGAGGTACGCCGCCGCCCGGCTCCACGCGCGGGTCCCCAGGACGCGGGTCAGGTCCATCTCGCGCTGGCGGGCGGCCGGGAGGTCGCGGTCCTGGGTGCCGGCGTCGCGCTCGAGGTCGGGCTTGCCCCGCTCCTCGGCCCGCCTCACGGCGGCGAGGGCGGACCGGAGCGGCCCCGGGAGCCGGGCCAGCTCCTCGAGGAAGAAGCGGCGGTCGCGGCCGCGGCGGTCGCGCGCCAGGACCTCCTCCACGTCCCGCGCGGCGCTCTTCCAGGCCGCAGGAGCGCCCGGCCGCGACGCGAGCCAGGCGGAGAGCCGCTCCTCCTCCCGCCGTGCGCGGGCGGCGACGCCGTTCCGCTTCAGCCCCTCGATCTGGCCGAGGGCGTTCGTCCGGGAGTTGTTGAAGCCCTTCACGGCGGACGCGACCTTCAGCGAGGTGGCCGGGTCCCCCTCCGTCTCCCGATCGAGGATCCCGATCAGGTCGCCCAGGGTCCGCGCGCGGAGCGGGTAGAACCAGCCTTCGAGGCCGTCCACGGCAGCCGCGGTGAGGAACCTCTGGGTCTTCCCCGGGTACCCCAGGATCGCGAGGGCGTCGCCCTCCTTCACCCCGGAGGTCGAGACCGGGAGCCACGCCTTCGGCCGGTACGGGACGTTCGCCGGGGAGAAGGGGGCGGGGCTCCCGTCGGGTGCGACGTAGGCGCGGAGGACGGCGAAGTCGCCGGCGTGACGCGGCCAGCGGAAGTTGTCGACCTCGCCCCCGAAGTCGCCGACGTCGCGCGGGGGGGCGTAGACGAGCCTCACGTCCTTCAGCTCGACCTGCTCCTCCCGGACCCAGGAGAGGCCGTCGAGGAACGGGACGACGAGGCAGCGACGGTCCGGCCGCGCCTCGCACTCCGCGACGAGCTCCTTCCGGGCCCGCTCGACGGCCCGGAACCGCGCGCGGTCGTCCCCTGCCCGGGCGAACGCGCTCCCGGGGCCGCGCACGCGCCCGGTCACGTCCTCGGTCCTGGCGAGGACCCAGACGCGCGAGGCGCCGCCGCGCGCCTCCACCTCCCCGGCGCGGCCGTGCGAGACGAACCCGTCCTTCAGGTAGTCGCGGCCGGGCGTCGAGGCGAGGGCCAGCGCGTCGAAGGCGCAGTGGTGGTTCGTCATCAGGAGGCCGTCGGGCGAGACGAACGCCGCGCTGCATCCCCGGAGGGCCACGGCCGCGGCCGCGAGCCCCCCTCCCCGTCCGTCCCAGAGGTCCGTCGCCCCGAGGGCCAGCCCCCGCTGGTGCCACGTCGTCCAGAACGAGTTCCCCAGCGTCGCGAGACGGTCGGGGGGCCACTCTCCCTCGTCGGCCCGCGCGGGATTCGGGCCCCCGGCGGCAGCCGCCACGAGGAGGGCGGCGATCGAGGCGCGGGCGGCGCGGGCGAACGCCGGGGCGAGAGGGAGGCCGGACGGGCGGGCTCTGTGCAGGTTCATTGCAGTTCGATCCCCTCCGTCATGATAGCCAGCGACGGCCGGGAGCCCCCGGGCCACGGCGGCCGGCGCCCACCCCGGGTCCGCCTCCGAAGGGCCCCCCGTCCGCGCTACCGGGACCGTCGCGACAGGAGCCGCAGGGGGCCCGTGGCGACGAGGGACGCGACGAAGACCGGCCCGAAGGGCTGGTTGAGGACGATGGCGGCGGTGAAGGCGACGAGGTACGGGACGACCGAGAGGACGGCGATCCAGACGAGCGCGCGCCGCCAGCCGGAGGCGATCCGGAAGGCGACCCAGGGAGGGAAGAAGACGAGGCAGAAGGTCGCCATCACGCCGATCGACTCGGTCGTCAGGGCCACGGCCATCGCGACGAGGAGGTCGAACGCGAGGTGGAACCGCCACGCGGAGACGCCGTTCGCGGTGAGGTGGTCGGGGAAGAAGCGCTCGAGGAGGAGCCGGCGCGAGAGCCAGGGGAGCGCCGCCGCGACGACCGCGCCGAGCCCGAGGATCCCGAGGAGGTTCGCCCAGCCGGTGAAGTAGAGCTGCCCGTCCAGGAGGGCGTGCGAGAGCTCCTCGCCCTGGACGGAGTTCGCCGCGCCGATGAGGGCGGCGGCCCAGCCGAAGAGGAGGAGGACGGCGTAGACGTCGTTCCCGGATTTCTCGGTCCGCCCCTTCACGCCGGCCCCGAGGGCCGCGGCGCCGAGCGCGCCGGCCAGCGGGTGGAACCCGACGAGGGCGGCGAGGACGCCGCCCGCGGCCGTCACCTGGGCGAGGCCGAGCGCGGCGAGCCACTCGCCGCGGAGCCGGACGTAGGCCCCCAGGAGAGGGACCACGAGAGCCAGGAGGAGACCGTTGAGGAACGGCACCCGAAAGAGGGGGTCGAAGACGAGGCCGAGGCTCATGCCGGCTCCCCTAGCCTGAAGAGGTGCGTCGTGGCGCGGGCGAGGAACCGCTCGTCGTGGGTGACGACGAGGACTCCGCGGCCGGCCATCGACGCGTGGAGGAGCTCGATCAGGGCGTCGACGGCCGACGGGTCCATGTTGTTCGTCGGCTCGTCCAGGATGACGACCTGGGCGGCGCTCCCGAGGCAGGCCCAGACGGCGATCAGCTGGAACTGCCCGCCGGAGAGCCGGTCGACGCGGCTCTCGAGGAGCGGGACGACGGACGGCGGGGCGGCCGCCGCCGGGGCCCCCGTCAGCTCCAGGAGCTCGCGGCCGCGGAGGGGGACGTCCCTGGCCCGCACCGGGAGCTGCCGCTGGACGGCGAAGGTCGCTCCGGCCCTCCGGAAGACCTCCCCCGAGAAGACGCGGGAGGAGCCCGTGAGAGCCCCCAGGAGCGTCGACTTGCCGGCGCCGTTCGGCCCCACGAGGCCCAGGACGTCCCCCTCGTTGAGCTCGAAGGAGGCGGGACCGACGAGGGGTGCCGCGTAGCCGGCGGTCACCTCGCGGTACGCGAGGAGCGGGCCCCCGCTCATCGGGCCGACGCGACGGCGCCGACCCAGCCGTCGATCATCGAAAGGTAGGCCGCGGCGTCCCCCTTCAGGGGGACCTCGGGGGGGAGGCGGACGCTCTTCCAGCCGAGCTTGCCCGAGAGGAAGTCGGGTCCCTTCGACGGCTGGTAGTCGGTGTAGAGGACGACCCCCTTCGTCCCGGACAGTCGGGCGACCAGCTCCGAGAGGTGCTGCGCGGTGGGGGGGATCCCGGGAAGCGGCTCGACATAGCCGAGGACGGGGACGCCGAGGAGCGCCATCAGGTAGTTGGCGTCCTTGTGGTAGAGGAGGACGCCCGGGGCGCCGGCGGCCGCCTTCTTCCAGCCGGCGACGCGGCCGTCGACGGCCTTCGCGAAGGTCTCCGCGTTCCGGCGGAAGAGGACCTCGTGGGCGGGGTCGAGGCTGCCGAGACGTGCGGCGAGGGCGCGCCCGACGGCGGCCATCCGCTCGGGGTCGAGGAAAACGTGCGGGTTCCCCATCGGGTGGACGTCGCCGCGCGAGCGGTCCGCGGCCTGGGACCTGTCCTCGAGCGAGACCTGCGCGCACGCCTCGAAGTAGCCGGGCTGGCCGGGGAGGACCTTCGGGTTCGCGGCCCCCTGGAGCGCCGCGGGGAGCCACCCCACCTCGAGCTCGGCGCCGACGGAGACGACGAGGTCGGCGTTGCGGAGCGCGATCATCATGCTCGGCTTGGCCTGCAGGGCGTGCGGGTCGCGGTCGGGCGGGGCGAGGACGGTCACCTTCACGGCGTCGCCGCCGACCGTTCTCGCGAGCATCCCCATGTTCGACGTGGTGGCCGCGACGTCGATCGCGGCGGAGGCCGACGGCCCCGCGAGGAGGAGGGCAGCCGCGACGGCGGCGCGGAGGGTCGTCTTCGTCATTCGGGCCTCCCTCAGAACGCGTGCGCCCCGTGGGCGCCGAGGCTGAGCTGGTACTGGAGGAAGAGCTGGACGAATCGCCGGCGCTCGCCGCCGATCGGGACGTCGCCGCGGTTCACCTGCGCGCGGATCCGGGAGAACTCGGTCGGGTTGAAGGTGAGGGCGGCGCTGACGCGGCGCGAGGCGTCGTACGACGTGGAGCCGAGCGGATCCCGGGCGACGTCGTTCGCGAGGACGCCGACCGCGTCGTAGCGCAGGTTCAGCGTCCACCGCGGGACGAATCCCCAGACGCCCGAGACGGTGAGGCCGTCCTGCCTCGCCCTCCAGGGCGTCCCGACCGAGGCCTCGTCGGGCGAGGCGGCGACGTTCAGCCGCTTCTCGCGGTAGAGGTACTCGGCCGAGAGGACGAAGCTCCCCTTGCCGCCCGTGCCCGACGCGTCGTGCTTGAAGACCCAGTCGGTCCCGGCGAACCAGGCGGTCCCCTGCGCATATCCCGTGACCGTCTCCTCCTGGTGCTGCGACGAGTATCCGCCCGAGACCCCGATCTGCAGGGCGTCGTCGAGGCCGACGTTCGGGGCGACCTTCGCGAAGCCGGTGAAGAGGCGCGGCCCCGCCTCGTCCGAGAGGGCCGGGTCGACGCCGGGTCCGAGGACGTTCGCCACGCCCGGGTTCTCCCCCTGGAGGGCCTCGGCGCCGACCTGGACGTAGAACGGGGTCTTCGGGAGGTAGGTCACCTGGACCCCCACGTCGTTGACCGCGCCCCCGAGGAGCATCGCGTACGGGAGGCTCTGGTCGACGAAGTCCCACTGGTGCGGGTGCTGGCGGTTGGCGTAGCCGACGGCGCTGTAGAACTTGCCGGCCTTCAGGGCGAGCCCCGCCGGGAAGCGGCGCGTCCGCGCGTACGCCTCCTCGAGCGAGATGCCGTCCCCGCTCACCGAGGCGATGGCCGTCACGTCGAAATAGGGGTCGACGGCCCCGGAGAAGGTGAACTCCGTCTCGCCGAGGATGAAGCCGCGAGCGAGGTCCCGTCCCTCGCCGGTCGGCGTCCCGGCGAAGCCGTCGGCTTCGGGCACCAGGCCGAGAGCCCCCCCGGAGCTGTCGTCGGCGTAGTAGATCCCTTCGGGAATGACCGAGATGGACGGGTTGAAGGAGGTCCCTGAGGTCACCTGACCGGTGCTCCCGATCGAGCCGACGTCCAGCGGCACCAGCCCCTTCGGCTCCACGGGCCCGGCGGGCCGCGAGGCTGCCGCCTGTCCCGCTGCCTTCGCTTCGTCCATCTCCCTTCGGAGGGCGGCGAGCTCCCGGGTCAGCTCCTCGAGCGCCTTCCGGGCCTCCTCCTGCCGTGCCTCGAGGGCGCGGACCTTCTCCTCGACGGTCTGGCCGCCCTTCGGCTCCTCACCGGGGGCCGCCGAGGCGGCGAGGGCCGCGACGGCGAGGCCTGCGGCCAGGCGGAGGGCCGCACGCGCGAGGGTCTTCGTCATCTGCTCTCCTTCGGCGTCGGCCCGTCGGGCCGACCGCCCGGGACCGCCCCGGCAGGGCGGCCCGTCGTCACCGGGTCAGGTGGCGGAGGAAGGAGGAGCGGGCGGGGGGCTTCGCGGGAGGAGCGGGTCGGCGGGGCGCCGCGAGGACGGGGCCGGGACGGGACCGTCGGCGGCGATCCGGCCGACCGGCGCCGGGGGGACGAGCCGGGGGGGCGCGGTCGCCGGGAGGGCGACGCCGCCGGGACGCGTCAGATGGCAGACGGCGCACTGGCGCTCGGTCCGCGGGTCGGCGTGCCTGTGCGGAAAGGCCGCGAGCGCCGCGACGGCGAAAAGGAGCCCGGCCGCCACGAACGCCTTCCAGGCGGGGCTGGTCCCCCGAGGGCCGGTCGGGGCGAGGAATCCGCGGGACCGCACGGGTAGGAGGCTAGAGGGGGCGGGGGAGCGGCGTCAAGCGCGGGCCCGCGCCTGCGGGCGGCCATAATCCGGGCATGAAGAAAGTTGCCGTCCTCGGCGCCGGCCTCGTCGGCTCCCTCATCGCACGCGACCTGGCCTCCGACGGCCGCTACGAGGTCGTGGCCGTCGACCGGAGCGACGAGTCGCTCCAGCGGCTCCTCGGCCACCCCAGGCTCGCCGTCGAGCGGGCCGACCTCTCGGACGAGAGCGAGGTGGCCCGCGTCGCCCGGTCGGTCGACGTCGTGGTCGGCGCCGTCCCCGGCTTCCTGGGGACCTCGGTCGTGAAGACCGCGATCGCCTGCAAGCGGCCCGTCGCCGACATCTCCTTCTCCCCGGAGGACCCGTTCCTCCTCGACGCCGCCGCGAAGAAGGCGAAGGTCCCCGTCCTCGTCGACATCGGCGTCTCGCCCGGTCTCTCCAACCTGGCGGCCGGGCGCGCCCACGCCCTCTTCGACGAGACCGACTCCATCCGGATCTACGTCGGCGGCCTCCCGTTCCGGCGGGCGTGGCCCTTCGAGTACGTGACGGTCTTCTCGCCGACGGACGTCATCGAGGAATACACGCGGCCGGCGCGCCTCGTCGAAGCCGGCGCCGTCGTCACCGTCCCGGCGCTCTCGGGCCTCGAGCTGATCGACTTCCCGGTGGTCGGGACGCTGGAGGCCTTCTTCACCGACGGGCTGAGGACCGTCCTGACGACCGTCCCGGCGCGAAACCTCTCGGAGAAGACCCTCCGCTTCCCCGGCCACGCGGACAGGATGCGGATGCTGCGCGAGGCCGGCTTCTTCGGCGGCGACCCGGTCGACGTCGGCGGGACGCCCGTCGTCCCGCGCCAGCTGACCGAGCGGCTCCTCTTCGAGGCGTGGCGGCGGGCGCCCGGGGACGAGGAGTTCCTCGTCCTCAGGGTCGTCTGCGAGGGGGCGAGCGGCGGCCGGAGGCGCCGGATCACGTTCGACCTCTTCGACCGGACCGACCCCGTCTCCGGCGCGACCGCGATGGCGCGGACGACCGGGTTCCCCTGCGCGATCGCCGCGCGGCTCCTTCTGGAGGGGGAGTTCACGAAGCCGGGGATCCACCCGCCGGAGTTCCTGGGGGGCGACCCGGCGCTCCACGAGACGTTCCGGCAGGGTCTCGAGGCCCGCGGGATCCGCCTGACGGAGACCGCCGAGGAGCTCGGCCCGGCGTGAGCTCCGTTCCGGCCGTCGACCCGAAGGCTCCCGCGAAGCCGTCGAAGCCCGAGCGCCTGAAGGCGCTCCTCCCCGACCTCTGGGAGCTGGTGAAGCCGCGCCGGGGCCTCCTCCTCGGGGGGCTCGCGCTGATGGCGATCGGCCGGGTCGCGGGACTCGTCCTCCCCGCCTCGACCAAGGTCCTGATCGACGAGATCGTCGGCAAGAGGAGGACCGAGCTCCTCGGGCCGCTCGTCGGCGCGGTCGTCGTCGCGACGATCGTCCAGGGCTTCACGTCGTTCGCCCTGACGCAGGTCCTCTCGAAGGCGGCGCAACGGCTGATCGCGGAGCTCCGGAAGAAGGTGCAGGCGCACGTGGGACGGCTCCCGGTCGCCTACTTCGACTCGCAGAAGACCGGGGCCCTCGTCTCGCGGATCATGTCCGACGTCGAGGGCCTGAGGAACCTGATCGGCACCGGGCTCGTCGAGTTCCTGGGCGGCCTCCTCACCGCGGTGCTGGCGCTCGGCGCGATGCTCTGGCTGAGCCCGCTCCTCACCGGCCTCACGGTCCTCTTCCTCGCCTTCTTCGCGGCGGGGATGGGGTGGGCGATGGGGACGTTCCGGCCGATCTTCCGCGAGCGGTCGGTCATCCAGGCCGAGGTGACGGGGCGCCTCAACGAGTCGCTCGCGGGGATCCGCGTGGTCAAGGGGTACCACGGCGAGGCGCGGGAGGAGGCGACGTTCGCGTCGGGAGTCGCCCGGCTCCTGGCGAACGTCCTCAGGACCCTCACGTCGATGTCGCTCCTCGGCCTCCTCTCCGCGGTCCTCCTCGGGGTCGTCGGGGCGGCGGTGATGTGGGCCGGGGCCCGCCAGATGCTCGCCGGCACCCTCACCGTCGGCGGCTTCTTCACCTACACGGTCTTCCTCGGGTTCCTGGTCGCCCCCGTCTTCCAGGTCGTCGGGATCGGGACCCAGCTGACGGAGGCGCTGGCCGGCCTCGAGCGGACGCGCGAGATCCTCCGGGAGAAGCGGGAGGAGGACGACCCGAAGCGGACCGTCCCCGCCGGCCCCGTGACGGGCGACGTGGTCTTCGAGGACGTGACGTTCACCTACGCGAACGGAAAGGAGGTCCTCCACGGCGTCTCGTTCCGGGCCGCCGCCGGCACCGTGACGGCCCTCGTCGGCCCGTCGGGTGCCGGGAAGTCGACGATCATCGGGCTCGTCGCCGCCTTCCACGTGCCGACCTCGGGGCGCGTCCTCCTCGGCGGCGTCGACCTCTCGACGGTCCGGCTCGACTCGTTCCGCGGCCAGCTGGGCGTCGTCCTGCAGGAGACCTTCCTCTTCGACGGGACGATCCGCGAGAACGTCGCCTTCGCGCGCCCCGAAGCCTCCGACGAGGAGGTCCTGCGGGCCTGCCGGATCGCCCGGGTCGACACGTTCGCCGAGGCGCTCGAGAAGGGGTACGACACGGTCGTGGGGGAGCGGGGGATCAAGCTCTCGGGAGGCGAGCGCCAGCGCGTCTCCATCGCCAGGGCGCTCCTCGCCGACCCGCGCCTCCTCCTCCTCGACGAGGCGACCTCGAACCTCGACACCGAGTCGGAGGCGCTCATCCAGGAGGGCCTGGCCGCGCTCCTGAAGGGGCGGACGACCTTCGTCATCGCTCACCGCCTCTCCACCATCCGCCGCGCGGACCAGATCCTCGTGATCGAGGACGGGCGCGTCGTCGAGCGGGGGCGGCACGAGGAGCTCCTCGCGGCCCGCGGCCGCTATCACGAGATGTACCAGAGGCAGCACCCGTTCGCCGAGGACGTCTTCCTCGCGCCGGGGGAGGGGGCGGAGGAGGAGGGCCCGTCCGCCGGAGGCGAGGAGGGCGAGCGGGAGCCGCCGGCTTCCGGCGTCGGTCCCCTGGCGCTCCTCCGCGGCGGGCGGTAGACGAACGGAGGCCGCGGGCGAGCGGCGACAAGTCGAACGCGCTGATCCACCTCACCTTCGACGGCGACCGGGATGCCGTTTGGGCGGGCGACGCCGGGGTGCCCCGTTCGTCCCTCGGGTCGCCCCTCGTGAACCAGACGGGAAAGGTGGCCATCTCAGGGCAAGCGACGACATCACGGATCAGAGACCCCCGAGCGCCCGTGGGGGTCGGGTTGGAGGGGGAGGGAAAGTGGCTCCGGGTTCAGTCGGCGGGACGAACCGAATCCTCAGAATGGCGAGGGGAGATTCAACCCGTCCTCGGGGCCGTCCACGTTGGGCCGTACGTCGCTACGGCCGGCCGGTCGCAAGGGGCGAAGGATGGGACCCCACCGCGAAGAACGACGTGCGGGCCTCGAAGAGCGCCTGGCCCCTTCACGGCGTTCCCCGCAGCCGTCCGGGGGCGCCCGTCCGGTCCCGCGGTCTGTTGCCATGCGCGGCGCTCGGTGCAATCGCGGATCACGGACCCCGACTTCCTTGGCGTCGCCGCGAGCGCCAGCCGCTCGGGCGGCGCTGGTACGATGAGCGTGCGATGAACCTCTGGACCCTGACGACCCTGCGCCTGAAGCGGGCCGAGATCCTCGAGATCGGCCGGCGGCACGGGATCCGGATGATCCGTGTCTTCGGATCCGTCTCGCGCGGCGACACCACTCCGGCCAGCGACGTCGATCTTCTCGTCGACCTCGAGGATGGGCGCAGCCTCCTCGACCTCGGCGGCTTCCTGGCAGACGTTCAGGATCTCCTCGGGTGCCGGGTCGACGTCGTGAGCGCCCGGGGACTCCGGCCGCGCTTCCGGGAGCGGGTCCTCGAGGACGCCGTCGCCCTGTGAGGAGGGACCTCGACCGTCTCCGCGACGTTCTCGAGGCCATCGAGGGGATCGAACGCTACACGGCAGGAGGTCGAGAGCGATTCGATCGGGACGAGCTCGTCCGAACGTGGTGCCTGAAGAACGTCGAGGTCATTGGAGAGGCCGTCTCCCGACTCACCGAGGAGCTCCGCGCCCGGTACGCCACGGTTCCCTGGCGCGCGATCGTCGGAATGCGGAACGCGCTCGTCCACGGCTACTTCGACGTCGACTGGGACGCCGTCTGGGCGGTCGTCGAGAAGGATCTTGGCCCGCTCCGCGCGGCCGTCGAGACGATCCTCGAGGCCGAGAGCGAGTAGCCCTTCTCGCGGAGCTCCCCCCGAAGCGACGGATCACGGCCCTCAGGACCTTCTGCACGTTCGGGACAGCTGCACACCCCAGGCGCCCGCTCGGCGAAATCACGGATCACAGACCTGACCCCATTCAGATGACCCCATTCAGACTATTTCGAGATGTACCAGAGGCAGCACCCGTTCGCCGAGGACGTCTTCCTCGCGCCGGGGGAGGGGGCGGAGGAGGAGGGCCCGTCCGCCGGAGGCGAGGAGCGCGAGCGGGAGCCGCCGGCTTCCGGCGTCGGTCCCCTGGCGCTCCTTCGCGGCGGGCGCTAGGGGCGGGCCGCCGGTCCGAGGAGGACCTGTCCGGGCCGCGCGCCGGTGACCGTGCCGCGGTCCACCACCAGCTCCCCGTTCACGGCGACGTACGGGATGCCGGCGGACGGGCGGGTGGGGTCCTGGTAGGTGGAGAGGGCGCGGACCGTCGCGGGGTCGAAGGCCACGAGGTCGGCCGCGAACCCCTCCTTCAGGAGGCCCCGGCCCGCGAGGCGCGCCCGAGCGGCGGGGAGCGACGTCATCTTCCGGACCGCCTCCTCGAGGGGGATCAGCCTCTCGTCGCGGACGTAGTGGCCGAGGAGGCGCGGCGCCGAGCCCCAGGCCCGGGGGTGGGAGCGCTCCTCGCCGAAGATGCCGTCGGGCGCCACCGCCCCCGAGTCGGTGCAGAAGGCGACGAGCCGGCTCGCGAGGGCGGCGCGGACGTCGTCCTCGGTCATGATGGAGATGATGCAGGAGGTGTTCGCGCGGTCGGCGAGGACGAGGTCGATCAGCGCGTCGCGCGGGTCCTTCCCCTCCTCGCGCCCGATCTCCTCCAGGGTCTTTCCCTCGTAGCGCTTGAGGGCCGGGTTCACCACGGTGGAGACGAGGACTCCCGGCGCGCCCCCGGAGCCGAACCACTGGTTCTCCCAGGTGTCGGAATCCTCGGCCATCTCGCGCTTCACGCGGGCCCGGGTCGCGTCGTCGGCGAGGCGCGCGAGGAGCTTCTCCCGGCCCCCCTCCCTCACCCACGGAGGGAGGCAGGCGTCGAGGCCGTTCGAGGCGGCCGTCCAGGGGTAGACGTTCGCCGCGACGTCGAGCCCCTCGGCACGGGCCTCCTCGAACCGGGCGAGGACCTTCGGCATCCGCCCCCAGTTCCGCCGGTAGGCGGTCTTCAGGTGCCAGACGTCGGCCGGGATGCCGGCCTCGCGGGCCACGCGGAAGACCTCGTCGAGCGACGCGTCGATCCGGTTCGACTCCGAGCGCTGGTGTGTGAACCAGACGCCCCCCTTGCGGGCGGCGACCCGAGCGAGGGCGACGATCTCCTCGGTGGTGAACGAGATGTCGGGGACGTACTGGAGCGACGTGGAGACCCCGAGGGCCCCCTCGTCCATCGCCTTCTCCACCTCGCGCTCCATGGCGGCGAGCTCGGCCGGGGTGGCGCGCCGGTCGTCCTTCCCCATGACGAGGTCACGGATCCCGCCCAGGCCGACGAAGGTGCCGAGGTTGATCGTGGGCGGGGTCCTCCGGAAGCGGGCGAAGTACCCGGCGAGAGTCGTCCAGTCGGGGCGGAGGCCGTACCGCTTCCAGACGTCCGCGCCGTCCTCGACCATCCGGGCGTTCACGGGGGCGATCGACGTCCCCTCGCCCGTCACCTCGGTGGTGATCCCCTGCGTGACCTTGGAGAAGGCGCGGCGGTCGACGAGGGAGTTGTACTCGGACTGGCCGAGGAGGTCGATGAATCCCGGCGCCACGACGAGCCCCGAGGCGTCGATCCGCCGGGCGGCGGCCGCCTTCCGCGCGGCGGGGAGGAGGCCCACGGCCGCGACCTTCCCGTCGCGGACCGCCACGTCCGCGCGGAAGAGGGGAGACCCCGTCCCGTCGGCGACGCGTCCCCCCTCGAAGACGAGGTCGTCCGGGGGAGGGGCGGAGGTCCGGGCCGCCCCGAGGAGCGCGAGGCAGGCGCCGGCGGCGGCGGCGAGCCGCGCCGCGAGCACTAGCTTCGGACGCGCGCGGCGTCCACGAAGATCGTCCGGCCGTCGAGGGACGACTTGTTGAGCGCGGCGATCGCCTTCTGGGCGTCCGGGTCGGACATCTCGACGAACGCGAATCCCTTCGACTTCCCGGTGGCCTTGTCGGTCACGACGGTGACCGACGTCGCCGGGCCGAACTCCTCGAAAAGCCCCCTGAGGCGCGCCTCGGTGACCGCGTAGGGGAGGTTTCCGACGTACAGCTTCATCGCGGCGGTGCTCCTGGGATCTCGCTCGGTGAGGGAGCGTAGCACGCTCCGCGCGCGTCCCCCGCGAGGGCCTGATAACCTTCCGAGGCCATGGCCGAGATCCGTCCGTTCCCGTCCGCACGCCCCCCCCGGGAGAAGGCGGCCCGGGTCGCCTCCGTCCCCTACGACGTCGTCGACACCGCCGAGGCCCTCGCCCTCTCGAAGGGGAACCCCCTCTCCTTCCTCCACGTCTGCCGGCCCGAGATCGACCTCCCCCCCGGGACCTCCCTCTACGCCGACGAGGTCTACGCGAAGGGGAGGGCGAACCTCGACGCCTTCTACGCGGACGGGACGCTCGTGGCGGACCCGGTGCCGCGGCTCCTCGTCTACAGGCAGACGTGGCGCGGGAAGAAGCAGGACGGGCTCGTGGCGGCCTGCTCCGTCGACGACTACGACGCCGACGTCATCAAGAAGCACGAGAAGACGCGCAAGGACAAGGAGGACGACCGGGTCCGGCACCTCCTGACCCAGGCGGCGCACGCGGAGCCCGTCTTCCTGACGTACCGGGCGTCGGAGGCGGTCGACGCGCGGGTCGCGGCGGTCACCGCGGCGCCCCCGGAGTTCGACTTCGAGGCGCCCGACGGGGTGAAGCACACCCTCTGGATCGTCCCGGCCGAGCACGAGGGGCCGCTCGTCGAGGCCTTCCGGGCGATCCCGGCCCTCTACGTCGCGGACGGGCACCACCGCTGCGCGTCGGCGTCCCGGGCCCGCGCGGCCCGGCGGCAGGAGAAGGGGACCCTCGCTCCCGACGACCCGGTGAACTGGTTCCCCGCCGCCCTCTTCCCGGACCGCGAGCTCCGGATCCTCCCGTACAACAGGCTCGTCCGGGACCTCTCCGGGCGCGACCCCGACGCCTTCCTCGCCGCGCTCCGCGGCGCCTTTCGCCTGACGCCCGACGAGGGGCCGGAGCCCGAGCGGAAGGGCGAGGTCCGGATGTACCTCGGCGGCCGCTGGTGGGGCCTGACCCCGCGCGACCCGGTCGACGCCGCCGACCCGATCCGCTCGCTCGACGTCTCGATCCTGCAGGAGAGGCTCCTCGCGCCGCTGCTCGGGATCCTCGACCCGAGGACGGACAAGCGGATCGAGTTCGTCGGGGGGATCCGGGGGACGGAGGAGCTCGAGCGGCGGGTGGAGTCGGGCGCGTTCGCGGTGGCCTTCTCGCTCCACCCGACCACGGTCCGGGAGCTGATGGCCATCGCCGACGCCGGCGAGACCATGCCCCCGAAGTCGACCTGGTTCGAGCCGAAGCTGCGGTCGGGGCTCTTCGTCCACCGGTTCTGACGCCCCCGAAAAGCCGCTCCGCCGCCACCCCGTTGCGCCATACTCGGGCCTCCTCGAGAGGGTGAGCCGGGAGCGGGCCCGCGAGAGGGCCCGCAGCGCGGAAGGAGCGCGTCGATGAAGGTTCTGGTCGCTGACGTCTTCGAGGCAGCCGGGCTCTCGGGCCTGTCGTCGCTCGGCTGCGAGGTGCTCTACGAGCCGAAGCTCGAGGGGGAGGCCCTGGGCCGACGGCTCGCCGAGACCGGCGCGGAGGTCCTCGTCGTCCGGTCGACGAAGGTGACCGCGGCCCAGATGGACGAGGGGCGAGGCCTCGCGCTCGTCGTCCGGGCGGGGGCCGGAGTGAACACGATCGACCTCGCGGCCGCCTCCGCGCGGGCCATCGCGGTCTCGAACTGCCCGGGCAAGAACGCGGTGGCGGTGGCCGAGCTGGCGTGGGCGCTGATCCTCGCCCTCGACCGGCGGCTCGTCGCGCAGACGAACGACCTGAAGGCCGGGACCTGGAACAAGGCCGAGTACGCGAAGGCCCGGGGGATCGCGGGGCAGGTCCTCGGCGTCGTGGGGCTCGGGGCCATCGGACGGGAGGTGGCGGTCCGGGGACAGGCGTTCGGGATGAAGGTCCTCGGCTGGAGCCCCTCGCTGACGCCGCAGGCCGCGGCGGGGCTCGGCGTCGAGAAGGTGGACGACCTGCGCTCTCTCGCCGGGCGGTCGGACGTCGTCACCGTCCACGTCGCGCTGAAGAAGGAGACCCGCGGCCTCCTCGACGCCGCGTTCTTCCACGCCCTCAAGCCGGGCGCCTCGTTCGTCAACACCAGCCGGGGCGAGGTCGTGAACGCCGCCTCCCTCCGCGAGGCGATCGAGACGAAGGGGATCCGCGCCGGCCTCGACGTCTTCGAGCGGGAGCCGTCGGGCGGGACGGGGACCTTCGACGACCCGGTCGGCCTCCTGCCCGGGGTCGTCGGGACGCACCACGTCGGCGCCTCCACCGACCAGGCCCAGAACGCGATCGCGGCCGAGGTGGTGAGGATCGTCTCGACGTACAAGGCCTCGGGCCTCATCCCGAACGCCGTGAACCTCTGCGACCGCTCGCCGGCGAGCTGGCTCCTCACGGTCCGGCACCGCGACAGGGTCGGCGTCCTGGCCCACGTCTTCAGCGCGCTGAAGGACGCGGGGATCAACGTCCAGCAGACGGAGAACGTCGTCTTCGACGGCGCCGAGGCGGCGACGGCCCGGGTCCAGCTGGACAGCGAGCCGGGGGCCGACGTCGTCGACCGGATCCGCCTGGGGTGCCCCGACATCCTCTCGATCGGCCTGAAGCCCCTCTGAGGTCTAACGCAACGTGTTTACGCGCCTTCGGAAGGTGACCGGTTCGGATCGATAATTTTCGAGCGGAGGGACCCCATGACCTACGAGCCTCTTCCGGCCCAGACCCTGCTGGACTACTTCAACCACGCGGCGCGGAGCGGGAAGCCGAACCTCCTCGTCTTCAAGGTGAACGGGACGTGGACCCCGATGTCGTCCGACGAGTTCGGCAGGAAGGTCCGGGCCTTCGGGATGGGGCTCACCGCGCTCGGCGTCGACCAGGGGGACCGCGTCGCGATCCTCTCGGAGAACCGCCCGGAGTGGGCCATCGCCGACTTCGCGACGCTCGGGATCGGCGCGATCGACGTCCCCATCTACACGACGTACCTCGCGCCCCAGGTCGAGTACATCCTGAAGGACTCGAAGGCCAGGGTCCTCGTCGTCTCGGGCGCGCACCTGGACAAGGCGATGGAGGTGCGGGGGCGCTGCTCCGACCTCGCGAACGTCGTGGTCGTCGGGGGCTCGGCGCTCCCGGGCGACGGCGTCCACTCGTTCGAGGACGTCGTGAAGCGGGGAGAGGCGATCCTCGCCGGGCAGCCGGGCGCCTTCGACGAACGGTGCCAGCTGGTCGGCAGCGAGTCGCACGCGACGATCATCTACACCTCGGGGACGACCGGGGAGCCGAAGGGAGCCGTCCTCTCGCACGGCAACTTCGTCTCGAACGTCTCGACCTGCTCGACGTTCTTCCTCGTGGAGCCGACGATGGTCGCGCTGTCGTTCCTGCCGCTCGCGCACGTCTTCGAGCGGATGATCGACTACGTCCTCTTCTCGAGGGCCACGACGATCACCTACGCGGAGTCGATCGAGAAGCTCTCCGAGAACTTCGCCGAGGTGAAGCCGCACATGTTCGCGGCGGTCCCGCGCGTCTACGAGAAGATCCACGCGCGGATCCTCGGCATGATGGAGGACGCCCCGACGCTCCGGAGGAAGATCTTCGACTGGGCGGTCGCGGTGGGGAAGGAGAGGGTCAACCTGGTCGAGCGGGGGCGCGTGGTGCCGGGCGGCCTCGAGCTCAAGTACAAGGTCGCGGACCGGCTCGTCTTCGGGAAGATCCGCAACCGCCTCGGGGGCCGCTTCCAGTTCTGCATGTCGGGCGGGGCGCCCCTGGCCCGCGAGGTGGCCGAGTTCTTCTGGGGCGCGGGGGTGAAGGTCTACGAGGGGTACGGGCTGACGGAGACCTCTCCCGTCCTGACGTGCAACCGGCCCGACGCGTGGAGGCTCGGGACCGTCGGGAAGGCGATTCCCGGTGTCGTCATCAAGATCGCCGCCGACGGCGAGGTCCTCGCCAAGGGCCCGAACGTGATGAAGGGGTACTGGGGCAAGCCGGAGGAGACCCGCAAGTCGATCGACCAGGACGGGTGGTTCTGCACCGGGGACGTCGGGCACGTCGACCGGGAGGGCTTCCTGACGCTGACCGACCGGAAGAAGGAGCTCCTGATCAACGCCTGGGGGAAGAATATCGCCCCGGCGCCGATCGAGGGGGCGCTCAAGCAGATCCGCTACGTCGCCTCGGCCGTCCTGATCGGGGACCGGAGGAAGTTCCTCTCCGCGCTCATCGTCCCGAACTTCGAGCGGCTCGAGGCCTGGGCCGTCGCCAACGGGGTCACGGCCCGCACGCACGAGGACCTGATCCGGAACCCGAAGGTGCGCGGCCTCTTCCAGCAGGCGGTCGACATCGTGAACGGCGACGAGCCCTCGGAGAAGCAGATCAAGACCTTCGCCCTGCTGGCCAACGACTTCTCGATCGAGGGGGGCGAGCTGACGCCGACCCTCAAGGTGAAGCGGCGCGTCATCTCGACGAAGTACGGCAAGCTGATCGACGCGATGTACGACGCCGCCGACGCGCAGGGGTCCGTCCTCTCGTCGAAGGAGAGCTGAGGGCCCGGCCGCCGGGGCGGTAGGGCCGGCCCCGGCGGGCCGGCCCTACCGGCGGCCCGGGAGTGAGAGGGCGGCGAGCCGGGCCAGCGCGCGCGCGGCCCCGGGCTCGGCCATCCGCTCGCGGGCTTCGTCCAGACCGAACCAGGCGAGAGCGAGCGACTCCGCCTCGTCGTGGCGGATCGCCGCGGGCTCGCGGGTCACCACGGCGTACCGCACGTCGAAGTGCCGGTGGGCCGGCTCGCCGCGCGCCGCCGGGATCTCGTGGACGTCGAGGTCGAGGGGCGCCCCGAACGCCAGGACGAGGTCCGGGAGGCCGGACTCCTCCCGGGCCTCCCGCAGCGCCGTCCGCGCCGGATCCGCCTCTCCCTCGTCGTGTCCCCCCATCTGGAGCCACCGGCCGAGCCGCCGGTGGTGGTGGAGGAGGACCCTCCCGGTCTCCCGGCAGACGACGAACGCGCTCCCGGTGAAGTGCCCCGGCTCGAACCGCGTCCGCGAGAAGCAGTCGCCGCCCCCGTCGAGGAGGGCCAGCATCGCCCCGCGATGGGCCGCCTCGGCCTCGTCGGCCGGGACGTGGGCCTCGAGGGCGGCCCGGAGCGCGGCGGTCATGGAGCGCCCGTCACGGCGTGCCGGCCGGCCGCTCGTAGACGACGCGCCCCCCGACGACGGTCAGGTCGACCGGGACGGCGAGGAGCTGCTCCGGCTCCCGCTCGAGCGCGAAGAGGTCCTCGTGGAAGACCGCGAGGTCCGCGAGCTTCCCCTTCTCGAGAGTCCCTTTCCTCCCGTCGCACCTCTCGGCGGCGGCCGCGCCGCGCGTGTAGAGGTCGATCGCCTCGGCGAGCGGGACCTTCTCCCCGCTGCGCCAGTCCTCCGGGGCGACGCCCGCGGGCGCCTTCGTCGTCACGGCCGCGTAGAGGCCGAGCCTCGGGTCGAGCGGCTCGACGGGCCAGTCGGTCCCGAAGGCGACGGGGATCCCCTTCGCCAGGAAGGAGCGGAGCCGGTAGGCGTCGGCCAGCCGCGCCCCGCCGATCCGCTTCCGCGCCCAGCGGAGGTCGTCGAGCGCGTGGCACGGCTGGATCGACGCGACGACGCCGAGGCGGGCGAACCGGTCGAGGTCCTTCTCGCGGACCACCTGCGCGTGCTCGATCCTCAGGCGCATCGGGCGCGGACCGAGCTCGCCGACGAGGCTCTCGAAGACGTCGAGGACGTTCGCGTTGGCCCGGTCGCCGATGGCGTGGACGAAGACGGGCCAGCCCGCGGCGTCGGCGTCGAAGACGAGCCTCCGGAGCTCGTCGGGCGGCGTCACGAGGAGCCCCGACGTCTTCGGGTCGTCCGCGTACGGCTCGAAGAAGGCGGCCGTCCCGGCGCCCATCGACCCGTCGGCGAAGAGCTTCACCGCCTCGAGCCGGACGAAGTCGTCGCCGATCCCGGCGGGGATCCCGGCCTTCGCGAGCGCCGCGACGTCTCCCGCGTGGCGCCAGACGCCGACCCGCGCCGTCAGCTCGCCGCGCTGCTCGAGGTCGAGATAGGTCCTCACCGCGTCGGTCCCCGACCCGTCCTGCACCGACGTCACGCCGAGCCGGGCGGCCTCCTTCAACGCAGCGCGCGCCGCCGCGAGGTTCTGCTCGTGCGAAGGCTCCGGGATCGCTTTCGCCACGAGGTCCATCGCGTTGTCCTTCAGGACCCCCGTCGGCTCCCCGTCGGCGTCGCGGACGATCGTTCCGCCCGGAGGGTCCTTCGTCTCGCGCCCGATCCCGGCCAGCTTCAGCGCGAGCGAGTTGGCGAGCGCCATGTGCCCGTCGAGGCGGTTCACGAAGACCGGGTTCTCCGGCGTCAGCGGGTCGAGAGCCTTCCGCGTCGGCAGCCGCTTGACGGCCCACCGCTCGTGGTCCCAGTTCCCCTCCAGGACCCACGCCCCCTTCGGGAGCTTCCGGGCGTAGGCGCCGACGCGCCGCGCCATCTCCTCCTCGCTCGATGCGTCCCTGAGGTCGACCGAGAGGAGCCCGAACCCGCCCGAGAGGAAGTGGACGTGCGCGTCGTCGAACCCGGGGACGACGAGCCGCCCCTTCAGGTCGACGACCCGCGTCGCCGGGCCTACGAGCGGCGCGATCTCGGAATCGCTTCCGACGTCCAGGACGACTTCTCCCGAGATCGCGATCGCGGTCCCGCGAGGCAGGTCCTTCCCGGCGAAGACGACGCCGTTCTTCAGGACGAGGGTGGCCTGGCTGTGGGGAGCGGTCGGAAGGGCGGCAGCGCCGAGCGCGAGGACCATCGGCAGGATCATGCGCGAAGCCTACCGCGCCCGGCTTCCGCCGAGGGAGCCGCCGCGCGGCCTGCCGTCACGTGTGGCGCATCGCGGTACCGTGCGAGCTCGGGGGGGCGGGCGGCGGGCACCCCCACGCGGTCCGCTGCGCGCGGGCCACCCGCTTGCG
>JAKOVQ010000018.1 GCA_029781975.1 Acidobacteriota bacterium | reverse complement strand
GTCTGCCCCGCGCCGTGCGAGGGGTCGTGCACCCTCGCCCTCAACGACGAGGCGGTGACGATCAAGACGATCGAGTGCGCCATCGTCGACCGGGCCTTCGACGAGGGCTGGGTCCTGGCCGACGCCCCGGCGACGCGGACCGGGAAGAAGGTGGCGGTCGTCGGCTCCGGCCCGGCGGGCCTGGCGTGCGCGGCGCAGCTGAACAAGGCGGGCCACATCGTCACCGTCTTCGAGCGGGCCGACCGGGTCGGCGGCCTCCTGATGTACGGCATCCCGAACATGAAGCTCGACAAGAGGCTCGTGGAGCGGCGGGTGAGGATGATGGCCGACGTCGGCGTCCGCTTCGTGACCGGCGTCGAGCTCGGGAAGGACCTCCCCTCCGAGTCCCTCCTTGCCGACTATGACTCGGCGGTCCTCTGCTGCGGGGCGACCGCGGCGCGCGACCTCCCCGTCCCCGGGCGGGAGCTCTCGGGGATCCACCTGGCGATGGAGTTCCTCCATGCCAGCACGAAAAGCCTCCTCGACTCGAGCCACGCCGACGGGAAGTACCTCTCGGCCGCCGGCAAGCACGTCGTCGTCATCGGCGGCGGCGACACCGGGACCGACTGCGTCGGGACGGCCCTGCGCCACGGCGCCGCGAGCGTGACGCAGCTGGAGATCCTCCCCCGGCCGCCCGAGACCCGCGCTCCCGACAACCCGTGGCCGCAGTGGCCGAAGGTCTACAAGCTCGACTACGGGCAGGAGGAGGCGGCCGCCCTGCAGGGGGCCGACCCCAGGCACTACGCGATCCAGACGAAGCGTTTCGCCGGCGACGCCGACGGGCGCGTGAAGGAGCTCCACACCGTCGAGGTCGAGTGGAGAAAGAGCGCCGACGGCCGCCTCCAGCCGGTGGAGCTCCCCGGGACCGAGCGGGTCTTCTCGGCGGAGATGGTCCTCCTCGCCCTCGGCTTCCTCGGCCCCGAGCGGAAGGGGCCGATCGCCGACCTGGGGGTCAAGCTCGACGAGCGGGGGAACGTCATCACCGACCACGAGAAGATGACGAGCGTCCCGGGCGTCTTCGCGGCCGGCGACATGGTGCGCGGCCAGTCGCTCGTCGTCTGGGCGATCCACGAGGGGCGCAAGGCGGCGCGCGGCGTCGACCGCTACCTGATGTACGGCGACACGATGCTCCCCTGAGA
>JAKOVQ010000007.1 GCA_029781975.1 Acidobacteriota bacterium | reverse complement strand
AGGGCTGCAAGCTCGCCGGGATCGACCCCTTCCGGTACTTCAAGGACGTCCTGCTGCGCGTCGCCACGCACCCAGCGTCGCGTGTCGACGAGCTGACGCCCGCTGGCTGGGCCGTGGCTTTCGCCGCGACCATGGCCTGATCCCCGTCGCGCGCGTCCAAGACCGCCCCGTCGTCAAGGACGGGCTTCGTCGGACGCTTACCATCCGTCTACCACGGGGGCGCGCCGTTGCCCGTCTTTGCCGGGACTAACCCTGCGGGCTCCACGGCAGTGGCGGGTGCGGTCTCGCTCGGAAACCCCTACCTTCCCGTTGTGTGCGGTGATGCGGCGAAACAGAATCTCAGGCGGATAAACGTCACGTTCTTCAACGACGGGTCCGCCACGGCGACGTTCACCGTGAACGTCTGGCCAGTGGGAGGAGCGCCGACGCCGGTCGTCACGCAGTCGTATGAGGTCGTGGCGAAGAGCATCGCGCAGGTGAACGGCTTGGAGGTCCCGCTCCCGACGGTGCCCGACCCGCAATACATGGGAGCCGACGGGGTCCAAGTGTGGGTGAACGTGACCGCCGACCAGCCCTTCCTGGCCTACGTCAGCACGATCTTCGACGACCCGCAGCCGGGGGCCCTCCCGTTCCAGGTCTACCCGGCGCGGCTGACCAACTGACGATCGACGTTCCCCTCGCGGCGCCGCCGGAGTGATCGCCTCTAATTGACCCCGCCCGGCGGCGTCGCGACGTTGCCGGGGCTGACGCCGAGGCGGGCGAGGGAGCGCTCCCAGAGGTCGGCGACGTGGACGGGAAAGGCGAGGGAGGGGTCGTAGGGGAGGACGAGCCAGGCCCCCTCCTCCATCTCCTTCTCGAGCTGCCCCGGCCCCCAGCCGGCGTAGCCGAAGACGAGGAGGCCGGGGGTCGGCTCGGGGCCGGGGGCCGCCGCGAAGAGGAGGGGGAGGACGTCGGTGGTGGCGGAGACGAAGATGCCCGGCGCCATCGGGAGCGACTCGACTCCCTCGACCGCCTCGGCGTGGACGACGATCAGGCCCGGGGTCGGGACGGGGCCTCCGACGCGGAGCGGGGTCTCGGGGTGGATCGTGGCGGCGACCTCGTCGGGGAGGAGCTTGGCCGCGCCGCCGGTGACGATCCGGTTCACGACCCAGCCGACGGCCCCCTCCTCCGAGTGGTGCCCCATCAGGACGACGGTCTTCTGGAAGTTCGGGTCGAGGAGGACCGGCGCCGCCAGGAGGAGGTAGGGCGGGGCGAGGACCTCGACCGTCACGTCAGTCCTCGAGGTAGGTGTAGTGGGCCAGGGCGACCTCGAAGTCCTTCGCGATCGACTTGGCCTCGCCTTCCTTCACGAGCTCCTTGTCCACCGCGCGGCGGAGCTGCTTCCAGATCCCCTCGACCAGCTCGTTCCGCTCGTAGTTCATGTAGGAGAGGACCCGCTCGCACGTCTCGCCGGGGAGGAGGTCGAGGATCCGCGTCCTCCCGTCCTCGTCGACGGCGGCCAGCACCTCGTGGATCTCGCCGAAGAGGTTGTGGAGGTCGCCGAGGACGTCCTGGTACGCGCCGACGAGGCAGATGGCGAGGTAGTACGGGTGCGACCGCTTGAAGGAGTGGAGCGGGAGGAACTCCTTGATGTCGCGCAGGTCGATGAACTTCTCGATCTTGCCGTCGCTGTCGCAGGTGATGTCGGCGAGGGTCGCGATCTCGGTCGGCTTCTCCCTCAGGCGGTGGATCGGGAGGATCGGGAAGAGCTGGTCGATGGCCCAGACGTCGGGGACCGACTGGAAGACCGAGAAGTTGAGGACGTACTTGTCCGAGAGCATCTGCTCGAGGTCCTCGAACTCCTCGGGGATCTCCTTCAGCGTCTTCAGGTGCCGCCGGATCTTGTCGCAGACGTCCCAGAAGAGGATCTCCCCCTTCGATCGGTCCTCGAGCGAGACGTAGCCGAGGCTGAAGAGGGTGAACAGCTCCTCCTTGTACTGGAGGGCGTCGTGGTAGCTCTCGCGGACGTTCTTGGCCGTCACCCCCTTGAAGACGTCGTAGAGCTCGCGGACGACGTGGTTCTCGTCGCCGTCCAGGGTGACGGTCTTGTCCTGCTCGATCTTGTCGGCCACGTCGAGGACGTTCGTGACGAGGACGGAGTGGTACGCCGTGACGGCCCGCCCCGACTCGGTCACGAGGTTCGGGACCGGGACCTTCTCGTCCTCGCAGATCGACTTGACGTTGTAGACGACGTCGTTGGCGTACTCCTGGACGGTGTAGTTCATCGAGGCGTCGAACGACGTCTTCGACCCGTCGTAGTCGACGCCGAGGCCGCCGCCGAGGTTCAGGTAGGCGACCTCGACGCCGATCCGGTGGAGCTTGGCGTAGACGCGCCCCGCCTCGCGGATGGCGTCCTTGATCTTCCGGATGTCGGTGATCTGCGACCCGATGTGGAAGTGGAGCATGACGAGGCAGTCGAGCATCTTCCGGGACTTGAGGATCTCGACCGCCGCCAGCATCTCCGTCGTCGTCAGGCCGAACTTGGCCGACTCGCCCCCCGACTTGGCCCACTTGCCCGAGCCGCGGGCGTAGAGCTTGGCGCGCATCCCGATGAGGGGGCGGACGCCCCGCTTCTTCGCCACGTCGAGGATCCGCTCGAGCTCCGAGACCTTCTCGAGGGTCAGGATGACCTTCTTCCCGAGCTTGACGCCGTTGAGGGCCAGCCGGATGAACGCCTCGTCCTTGTAGCCGTTCGTCGTGATGAGGCACTCGTGCCCCAGCTCCTGGGAGAGCGCCGCGAGGAGCTCGGGCTTGCTCCCCGCCTCGAGGCCGTAGCCGTACTTTCGCCCCGCCTCGATGATCTCGCGGACGACGACCTTCTTCTGGTTGACCTTGATCGGGAAGACGCCGCGGTACTCCCCGTCGTACTCGTACTCCTTGATCGCCCGGGCGAAGGCCTCGTTCAGCTCGCGGACCGAGGAGGCGAGGATCTGCGGGAAGCGGACGACCATCGGCGCGGGGATGCCGCGGGTCGCCGCCTCCTCCACGACGGAGAGGAGCTCGATCGCCCGGTCTCGCTCGCGCGTGGGGTGGACGAGGAGGTTCCCGTCGTCCGAGACGGAGAAGAACCCCTTCCCCCAGGCGTCGATGCCGTACAGCTCCTCGGCGTCGCCGAAGCGCTCCGGCGCCCGGTCCTTCTTCTTGCCGGAGCCCCTCCGGGACTTCTTCGCGGTGCTCGTCATCGGGCGGAGTTTACGGGAGGGGGGCCGGGGCGGCGCTGTGGTAGGTTTCCCGGACTCCCGAGACCCGGAAGGAGCCCGAACGATGAAGGTCCTCCGCTACCTGCTCGTCTTCGTCGTCCTCGCCTTCGTGGCCGAGTTCTTCCTCCACAGCCCGGTCCTCGTCTTCGTCTTCTCGTGCATCGGCCTCGTCCCCGTCGCCGGCCTCCTCGGGGAGGCGACCGAGGAGCTGGCGCTCCACACCGGGCCGAAGGTGGGGGGGCTCCTGAACGCTACGCTCGGCAACGCCGCCGAGCTGATCATCACGATCGTCGCGCTGAAGGCCGGGAAGGTCGACCTCGTGAAGGCGTCGCTCGTCGGGTCGATCCTCGGCAACGTCCTCCTCATCCTCGGCCTCTCGCTCTTCGTCGGGGGGGTGAAGCACGGGGTCCAGCGGTTCGACCGCGGGACGGCGGGGACGGCCTCGACCATGATGACCCTCTCGGTCATCGGGATGCTCATCCCCACCTTCTTCGAGCTGATCCACAAGGTCCAGCGGGGTCTGCCGCTCCTGGTGGAGACGCCCGACCCGTCTCTCGACCGCCTCAGCCTCTGGGTGGCGGGGGCCCTCATCTTCGTCTACGCGGCAAGCCTCTTCTACTCGTTCCGGACGCCGGAGCGGGGGGTCGCGCCGGAGGTCGGGGTCGACCACGGCGCCTCGGAGGAGCACCACGCGCCGCGCTGGAGCGTGGGGGTATCGGCGGCGGTCCTGGCCGTCTCCACCCTCGTCATCGTCTTCCTCTCCGAGTTCCTCGTCGGGGCCGTGGAGCCGGTCATGCGCCAGGCGGGCCTCTCCGAGATCTTCCTGGGGGTCATCCTGATCCCCATCGTCGGCAACGTGGCCGAGCACCTGGTGGCCGTCTCGACCGCCTCGAAGAACAAGATGGACCTGTCGCTCGCGATCTCCCTCGGGTCGAGCATGCAGATCGCCCTCTTCGTCGCCCCCCTGCTCGTCTTCGTCTCGCTCCTCTTCGGGAAGGAGATGACCCTCTTCTTCAACCCCTTCGAGGTGGTGGCCCTGGCGCTCTCCGTCCTGATCGCCGGGCAGGTCGCCGTGGACGGCGAGTCGAACTGGCTGGAGGGGCTCCAGCTCCTCGTGGTCTACGTCATCGTGGGGGCCGGCTTCCTCTTCCTCTGACCGCCCGAACCCCGGGAGGGCGAAGCACGTAATATCCGCCCGTGACCGAGCTCTTCCCCCCACTCGAGCCCTACCGTACCTTCCGCCTCCGGGTCTCGGACCTGCACGAGCTGCACGTCGAGGAGGCGGGCAACCCGGACGGGCCTCCCGTCGTCTTCTTCCACGGCGGCCCCGGCGCGGGGATCTCCCCCGTCCACCGCCGGTTCCTCGACCCCTCCCACTGGCGGGTGGTCCTCTTCGACCAGCGCGGCAGCGGCCGCTCCACCCCGCTCGGCGAGCTCCGCGAGAACACCACGTGGGACCTCGTCGCCGACACGGAGAGGATCCGCGAGGCGCTGGGGATCGAGAGGTGGCTCGTCCACGGCGGCTCCTGGGGCTCGACGCTCGGCCTCGCCTACGCCGAGAGCCACCCCGAGAGGGTGACGGGCCTCGTCCTCAGGGGGATCTTCCTCTCCCGCGAGAGCGAGGTCGCCTGGACGTTCGGCGGCGGCGTCCAGCGGGTCTTCCCGGACGGCTGGGAGGAGTTCCTCTCGGTCCTGACGCCTGCCGAGCGGGGCGACGTGATGCACGCCTACCACCGCCGCCTCACCTCGGACGACCCCGCCGTCGTCCGCGAGGCGGCCCTCGCCTGGAACCTCTGGGAGGAGAAGGCCTCCCACCTCGTGTACGACGGTCCCCCGCCTTCGGAGGAGGACCTCCCGGGCGAGGTGGCCCTGGCGCGGATCGAGGCGCACTACTTCGTCAACAACGCGTTCCTCGACCCGGACGACCGGCTCCTCCGCGACGTCGCGAAGATCGCGCACCTCCCCGGCGTCATCGTCCAGGGGCGGTACGACATGGTCTGCCCGGCGGTCTCCGCCTACGAGCTGGCGAAGGCGTGGCCCGCGGCGAAGCTGGTGATCGTCCCGGGCTGCGGGCACGCCGCCGACGAGCCGGGGATCGCCTCGGCGCTGGTCGAGGCGGGGGAGTCGCTCAAGGGACGGGTCTGACGCCCGGTCAGCCCTTCCTGCCGGCCCTCTCGAGCCGCGAGCGGATGATCTCCCGCTCGAGGACGATCTCCTTCGGCATCGTCGACCGGTACTTCTCGAAGAACTCCTCCTGGTCGGCGATCTCGCGCTTCCACTCCTCCACGTCGATCCGCTGGGCGTCCTCCACGTCCTCGATCGGGACGGCGAGGTCGCGCATGTCCATGTCGGCCCACTTCGGGACCCAGCCGATCGGCGTCTCCCAGGCCCCGGCGCGGCCGCGGGCGCGGTCGATGATCCACTTCAGGACGCGCATGTTCTCGCCGAAGCCGGGCCAGAGGAACGCGCCGTCGGGTCCCCGCCGGAACCAGTTCACGAGGAAGACCTTCGGGAGGTACTCGACCTTCCCCTCCATGTTCAGCCAGTGGTCGAAGTACCGCCCCATGTCGTAGCCGGCGAAGGGGAGCATCGCCATCGGGTCGCGCCGGACGACCCCTTCCTTCCCGACGGCGGCCGCGGTCGTCTCCGAGCCCATCGTCGCGCCGAGGTAGACGCCGTGGGTCCAGTTGAACGCCTGCAGGACGAGCGGCACCGTGGTCGAGCGGCGGCCGCCGAAGATGATGGCCGAGATCGGCACGCCGTTGCGGTCGTTGACGCGGGGGGAGAGGGCGGGGTTGTTCGTCGCGGGGGCGGTGAAGCGGCTGTTGGGGTGGGCCGCCTTCTCGGTCGAGCCCCTCTTCCAGGGGCGTCCCTTCCAGTCGATCAGCTCCTCGGGCGCGACCCCGTCCTTCCCCTCCCACCAGACGTCGCCGTCGGGCGTCATCGCGACGTTCGTGAAGAGGGAGTCCCGCCGCACCGACTCCATCGCGTTCGGGTTCGTGAGGGAGTTCGTCCCCGGCGCCACGCCGAAGTAGCCCGCCTCCGGGTTGATCGCCCAGAACCTCCCGTCGGGTCCCGGCTTCATCCAGCAGATGTCGTCGCCGACGGTCCAGACCTTCCACCCCTGGAACCTCTTCGGCGGGATCAGCATCGCGAAGTTCGTCTTGCCGCAGGCGCTCGGGAACGCGGCGGCGACGTACGTCGTGTCGCCGTTCGGCTCCTCGACCCCCATGATGAGCATGTGCTCGGCCATCCACCCCTCCTGGCGGCCGAGGTAGGAGCCGATCCTCAGCGCGAGGCACTTCTTGCCGAGGAGGACGTTCCCGCCGTATCCCGACCCGATGGACCAGATCGCGTTGTCCTGCGGGAAGTGGCAGATGTACCGCCGGTCGGGGTTCAGGTCGAGCATCGAGTGGAGGCCGCGGTTGAAGCCGTCGGAGTCCCCGAGCATCCGGAGGGCGCGCGTCCCCATCCGCGCCATGATCCGCATGTTCAGGACGACGTAGACGCTGTCGGTCAGCTCGATCCCGACCTTGGCGAGGGGCGAGCCGAGCGGCCCCATGACGTACGGGACGACGTACATCGTCCGTCCCTTCATGGAGCCGTCGAAGAGCTGGCCGAGCTTGCGGTACGCCTCGTCGGGGGCCATCCAGTTGTTGTTGGGCCCCGCCTCCTCGCGGGTCGGCGTGCAGATGAAGGTGAGGTGCTCCACCCGGGCCACGTCCGCCGGGTCCGACCGGTGGAGGTAGCAGCCGGGGAGCTTCTCCTGGTTGAGCGGGATCAGGACCCCCTGCGCCACGGCCAGCGCCGTCAGCCGCTCCTTCTCCTCCTCGCTCCCGTCGCACCAGACGACCCGGTCGGGCTTGCAGAGCCGGGCGCACTCGTCGATCCAGGCGAGGAGGTGGCGGTTGTCGGAGAGGGGAGAGCCGATCTCGGCGGCGGAGACGGTCGTGCTCATGGGCGACTCCTTCCAGAAGGGGCCCTGGGGGCCGAGCGAATTGTCGGGCCGGAACCCTATGATAGCCGCGATGCCGGACCCGTCCCCGCCCCCCTCGCTCCGCCTCCTGGCGCTCTACCCGAAGAAGCTCGGCTCGGGAGCGGTCGGCGTCGCGGCCCGCCTCCCGCTGCCGCGGGGGCTCCGGCGGACGCTCCTCGGGCGCTTCGCCGCCTCGTACGGGGCCGACCTCTCCGAGGCCGAGAGGCCCCTCGAGGAGTACGCCTCCTTCCTCGACTTCTTCACGCGCCGGCTGAAGCCGGGCCTGAGGCCCCAGGCCCCCCCCGTTCCCGGCCGCGTGAGCTCGCCGGTCGACGGCGCGCTGATCGCCTCGGGGCGGGTGGAGGAGGGGACGCTCCTCCAGGCCAAGGGGCTCCCGTACCGGGTCGACGAGCTCCTCGCGGGCGACCCCCTGACGTCCCGGTTCGCCGGGGCGGCCTACGCCACCCTCTACCTCGCCCCGCGCGACTACCACCGGATCCACGTCCCCTGCGACGGCCGCGTCCTCGCCGCGAGCCGGGTCGAGGGGGAGCTCTGGCCCGTGAACGAGGCGTCGACCGCGTTCACGCCCGGCCTCTACGTGAGGAACCGGCGGGCGGTCTGGATCGCCGAGGGGACGGGGCCCGACGAGGGGCTCGCCGTCGCCGCGGTCCTCGTCGGCGCCACGCACGTCGGCGGGTGCGTCATCGACGCGCGCTGGCTCTCCGGCCGGGAGCTGCCGCGCACCGGACGGCTGGAGATCCCGGGCCTCCCGTGCGCGCCGGGCGACGACCTCGGGGCGTTCGAGCTCGGGTCGACGGTCGTCCTCCTGGTGGGCGGGGAGAAGGCGGGCGCGTTCTCCTTCACCCGCCCGCTCGGGCCCGTGAAGGTGGGGGAGCTCCTGGGAGCGTTCGCGGGATGACGGCGCGGCCGCCCGCACCGCGCCGCCGGCCCCCGGCTCCCGGTGCCCGCACGGCGCTCGCGGCGCTCTTGGCCTTCGCGGCCCTTGCGGCTTGCGGCGCCTCCGCGGCTCCCGCGCCGGGCGCGCCCGGCGCGCCGGCGCTCCTCCGCTGGGGCGGGGACGCGGAGGGGGGCGCGCCGTTCGTCGAGGCCGACCCGCGCGACCCGTCGAAGCTGCGCGGGTTCGACGTGGAGATCGCCGCCGAGCTCGCCCGGCGGACGGGGCGGACGGCGCAGTTCGTCCAGGTGGCGTACTCGTCCATCGACCAGTCGGTGGCGCGCGGCGACTTCGAGATCGGCCTCTCCGGCGTCGAGGAGACCCCGGCGCGGCGCGCGGCGCTCGCGGTCACGGTCCCCTACTTCGAGTTCCGCGAGGTCCTGACGGTCCGCCGGGGCGACGGGGACCGCTACCGGTCCCTGGCCGACCTCCGCGGCCGGCGCGTCGGGACGCTCGGCGGGACGATCGCCTACGAGATCCTCCTGGCCGCGCGCCGCGAGCACGGCGTCGTCCCGGTCTCGTACGACGACGACGTCCACCCCTACGAGGACCTCGCGCAGGGGCGCCTCGACGCGGTCCTCCTCGACAACGTCCTGGCGCTCCGGTCCACGAGGCGGGTCGCGGGGCTCTCGATCCAGCCGGAGGCGGCCGCGACGGGGCGGTACGTCGGCGTCCTGTCGAAGGAGAACGCGGCCCTGCGCGACGCGCTGGACGGAAAGCTGCGCGACATGATGCGGGACGGGACGCTCGAGCGGATCTTCCGGAGCTGGAACCTCTGGAGCGACGACCAGGCGGCGCTCTACGCGCGGGTCCTCGCGGGTGAGGGGACGCCCGCCCCCGCGCCCGGCGCACCGGGGGCGGCCCCGGCCGACCGCGCGAGCGCCGTGGTCGCCTACCTCCCCGCGCTCCTCCGCGCGGCGGGGGTGACGATCCTCCTCTCGTGCCTCGCGATGACCCTCGCGGTGACCGTCGGCGTGGCGATCGCGAGCGGGCGGATCTACGGCGGCAGGCTCCTGCGGGGCGTCCTGACGGCCTACGTCGAGGTGACGCGCGGGACCCCGGTCCTCCTCCAGCTCTTCGTCATCTACTACGGCCTCTCGGGGTGGGTCCGGCTCCCCGCCTTCGCCGCCGCCCTCCTCGGCCTCGGCCTGAACTACGCCGCCTACGAGAGCGAGATCTACCGCGGCGCGCTGGAGGCCGTGGGGAAGACGCAGCTCGAGGCGGCCCGGACGCTCGGCTTCACCGAGGGACAGGTCCTCCGCCTCGTCCGCGGCCCGCTCGCCTTCCGGCTCGCCCTGCCGCCGATGACGAACGACTTCGTCGCGCTCCTGAAGGACTCCTCGCTCGTCTCGGTCATCACGGTCGTCGAGCTCACGAAGCAGACCTCGATCTTCGCCGTGAACGTCGGGAGCTGGGTGGTCCCCGGGGCGCTCTGCGCCGCGCTCTACCTCGCGATGTCGCTCCCGCTCTCGCGCCTGGCGGGGCGGCTCGAGGCGCGCTGGAAGGGGGAGCCGTGACGGGCCCGGTCCTCGCCGTCTCCGGCCTCTCGCTCGCGCGGGGGACCCGTCAGGTCCTGCGGGGTGTGGACCTCGCGGCGGCCCGCGGGGAGATCGTCGCGCTGATGGGCCTGTCGGGCGGCGGGAAGACGACCGTCCTCCGGAGCGTCGCGGCCCTCGAGCCGTTCGACGCGGGGACGATCGAGGTCGACGGCTTCCGGCTCGCGCCGGGGCCGACGCCGAGCGAGCGGGCGCTGTCGCCGCTCCGGCGGAAGGTCGCGCTCGTCTTCCAGCAGCACGGCCTCTTCGAGCACCTCGACGCCCTGGGCAACGTCACCCTCGCGCCGGTCCACGTCCTCGGCGTCCCGCGCGCGGACGCGGAGGCGAAGGCGGCGGCCCTCCTCGAGTCGCTCGGCGTCGGCCACCGGACCGCCGCGCTGCCGCGCCAGCTCTCGGGGGGCGAGGCGCAGCGCGTCGCCATCGCGCGCGCCCTCGCCGTCGACCCGCCGCTCCTCCTGATGGACGAGCCGACGGCCTCGCTCGACCCGGCGCGCCGCGCCGACCTGGGCGAGACGCTCGAGAGGCTCGCGGGCGAGGGCCGGACGCTGGTCGTCACGTCGCACGACGACGACTTCGTCCGCGACTTCGCGACGCGCCTCGTGGTGATGGCGGAGGGGCAGGTGGTGGAGGAGGGGCCGGCGCGCGACGTCCTGGCGCGGCCGTCGCACCCCGCCACGCGAGCCCTCCTCGCCGGCGCGGGGGCGAGCCCCGGCCGGGTCCGCTGACCGCCAGCCGGCGGTGCTATCCTCGCCCCCTCGTTCTTTTCCACGGCCCTCGGGTCCCCCGCCTCCGGGGGGCGAGAGAGGGAAGCGGGTGAGATTCCCGCGCGGCCCCCGCCACTGTGACCGGGGACGCGCCGGACGACATCCCACTGGAGTCCCGCGATCCGCGCCCCGCGCGGGTTGGGCCTCCGGGAAGGGGTCCGGACGCGGACGATCCGGGAGCCAGGAGACCTGCCCGACGGCCTTCGCATCGGTGTTCCGCCTCCTCCGGGGCTCGAGGGGGCCGGGCCGCGCCTCCGGCGCGAGCCCCGGCCTTCCCGATGGGGAGGCGGGCCAGGCGTGACCGGAGGTCTCGTGAAAACCCTCGTCCCCCTCCTCGCCGTCGCCCTCCTCGCGACGAGCCCGATCCGTGCCCAGGAACCGTCCCCCGAGCCGACCCCGGCTCCGACCCCCGCGCCCGGCCCGGCGCGGGGGGCCGCCCCCGTCACGGCCGACGTGGTCGTGACGGCCGAGGCGGTCCCGCAGCCGGAGTCGGCGCTCGGCGTGTCGGCGACGGTCGTCGACCGCGCGGAGATCGACCGCTCCCGCGCCACCTCGGCCGCCGACCTCCTCCGGAGGGTCCCCGGTCTCGACGTCTCGCAGGGCGGGGGGCCCGGGGGGGTGACGTCCCTCTTCCTCCGCGGGACCAACTCGAACCAGACGCTCGTCCTCGTCGACGGGGCCGAGGTGAACAGCCCCTTCTTCGGCGGCGTCGACCTCGCGACCCTCTCGACGGCCAACGTCGAGCGGATCGAGGTGGTCCGCGGCCCCTTTTCGGCCCTGTACGGCTCCGAGGCGATCGGAGGCGTCGTCCGCATCCTGACTCGCCGCGCGGCCGGAGCGGGCCTGGTGGCCAACGGCAGCGTCGCGGCGGGGAATGCGGGGACGCGCGAGGGGACGCTCTCGGCCTCGTGGGGCGGCGGGCCGGTCGAGGTGACCGCCGGCTTCCGGCGGACGACGGTCGGCGGCGACCTCCCGAACGAGTTCTTCGCGGCCACCGGCGTCAGCGCCGGCTTCGACGTGGCGCTCGGGCCCGACGGCCGGGCCGGCCTGACGGTCCGGCGCGAGTCGTCGCGGACGGGGATCCCGTTCTCGGGGAGCGACCCGACCCCCCGCCGCTTCACCACGGCCGACACGACGCTCGTCACCGTCCCGTTCTCCGTCGGGCTCTCCCGCTCCGTCTCGCTGGAGGCGGCGGGGACCTGGGCGGAGGACCGCCCCACCTACGGCGACCCCGACGACCCGTTCGGCTACACGTTCTCCGAGACGCGCGCCCGGAGGGCTGGAGGCCGCCTCGTCGTGACTCACGCCGCGGGGCCCAACCGGGTCTCGGCGGGTGCCGACTGGCAGCGGACCTCCGTCACGAGCGAGGACTCCTACGGCGTCAGCCTGGACGGGGAGGCGACGACGACGTGGGCGCTCTTCGTCGAGGACCGCCTCGCGCTCCTCGGCGAGAAGCTCGCGGTGACCGCGGGCGTCCGGCGCGACGAGCACAGCGCGTTCGGCGCGGCCACGAGCCCGCGCGTCGCCCTCGCCTGGCGCCCCGTGCCGGCCCTCAAGCTCCGGGCCGCCGCCGGGTCGGCGTTCCGGTCCCCGACGACCGGCGAGCTCTATTACCCCTTCTCGGGCAACCCCGCGCTCCAGCCGGAGCGGTCGGTCTCGTGGGAGGCGGGGGCCGAGTGGACCCTCCTCCCGGGGCGCGACCTCGTCCTGGAGGCGACGGTCTACCGGAACGACGTCCGCGACCTGATCCGCTACGACTTCGCCTCCCAGGCCAACGTCAACGTCGGCCGGGCCCGGATGAGCGGCGTCGAGGCCTCGCTCCGCGGCGGCCTGACGGACCTCCTCTCGGCGCGGGTGTCGTACGCCTACCTCGACGCCGAGGACCGCGACACGGGCCTCCCGCTCCTCCGCCGGCCGCGGCACCGCGCCTCCGCCACCCTCGCCGCGTCGCTGCCGCGCGGCGCCTCGGCGGAGCTGACGGGGCTGTTCGTCGGCGCGCGGGACGACGTCGACGCGGCGACGTTCGCGCGGGTGACGAGCCCGTCGTACCTCCGGCTCGACCTGGCCGCGACGGGCCCGCGCCTCCTCGAGCACGTCGCGCCGTTCGTCCGCGTCACGAACCTCCTCGGGCGGGAGTACGTCGAGGTGGCGGGCTACCCCTCGCCGGGGCGCCGCTTCGTCACCGGGGTCGATCTGAGCTACTGACCCACCGGGGGCGAGACCTCCCTCATCCGCAGGACTATCCTCGTCGCAGCCTCGGGGCAAGGGAGGGACCGAAGATGCGATGGACGCGAGGGACCCGGAGCGACGACGTCGAGGACCGGCGGGGAGAATCGGGAGGCGGCGGCTTCGGCCGGATGCGGCTCGGCATCGGCGGCTTCCTCGTCCTCCTCGTCCTCTCGCTCGTCTTCAAGAAGAACTTCTTCGCCCTGGTCGGCGGCGGCGTCCCGTCCGGCGGCCCGTCGGCGAGCGTCGGCGGGCCCGCCGCGCCGGGTCCGGCCACCGAGAGCGCGGCGGAGTCGGAGCGCTACGACTTCGTCAACTTCGTCATCAAGGACGTCCAGGACACCTGGACGACGGTCCTCCCGGCCGCCGGGCATTCCTACGAGCGGGCGAAGCTCGTCCTCTTCCGCGACCAGATCTCGTCGGCCTGCGGCTTCGCCGAGTCGGCGACCGGCCCCTTCTACTGCCCCGGCGACCACAAGGTCTACCTCGACCTCGGCTTCTTCGACGAGCTCAGCTCCCGCTTCGGCGCGCCGGGGGACTTCGCCCAGGCGTACGTCATCGCGCACGAGGTGGGCCACCACGTCCAGTACCTCCTCGGGACCGAGCAGCAGGTGAGGCAGGCGCAGAAGGAGCGCCCCGACCTCGAGAACGAGCTGTCGGTGAGGATGGAGCTGCAGGCCGACTGCTACGCCGGCGTCTGGGGGTTCGCGGCGGCGAGGAAGGGCGAGCTGGACCCGGACGACGCGGAAGAGGGGCTGAACGCGGCAGCGGCCATCGGCGACGACCGGCTCCAGAAGGCGGCGCGCGGCAGCGTGAACCCGGAGAGCTTCACCCACGGCACGTCGCGCCAGCGGGCCACCTGGTTCCGGAAGGGGCTGGAGTCCGGGTCTCCGGCCGCCTGCGACACCTTCCGGGCGCGGAGCCTCTAGGAGGGTCCGCGCCCCCCCGGGGAGACCCGAGCGGGTCCCCCCGGGGGTGAGGTCGGGACTTCAGACGGCGATCGTCAGGCCCCGCGGCGCCCCACGAGGAAGGCGCCGCCGAGGGCCAGGAGGGCGGCCAGGATTCCGAGGCCGACGGCGTCGAGGGTCGGGATCTCGCTCCCTCCCCGGCTGACCGCGAAGGTCGTCGGGTCGCCCGAGGCCGGCGTGCCGGGGTCGTCGGAGACCGCGCTCCCGGCGTTGGTCCCGTCCCCGTTCACGTCGAAGGCGACGGTCGCCTGGTTGGAGACGGTGGCCGGGGGCGCCAGGTCGGCCCGAACGGTGCCGACGATGGTGATCGTCACGGCGCCACCCGCCGGGATCGACCCGTTCCAGGTGACGGTGTTGGTGCCGAGCGTGGCCAGGACGGTCCCGGAGCCGGCCGACGCGGAGGCGAGCTGGACCTCGGGCGGGAGGACGTCGGTCATCTCGTCGCCGGGGTTGTCGCCCTGGTCGTGCGTCGACGAGTTCGTCAGGACGACCGTGTAGACGACCTGGCTGCCGGCGGCCAGGGAGCCGCTCACGGTCTTGGTCGCGCTGACGACGGCCGGCGCGAGGACGTCCGTCGTGGCCGTGGCGCTCTGGTCGCCGGGGCTCGGGTCGGCCGTGACGGTGCTGATCGTGGCGGTCGCGGTGAGGACCGTCCCGCCCGGCACCGCGGCGGCGACGGTCGTCGACACGACGAACCCGGCGGTCCCGGGCGAGAACGCGGCGAGCGAGCAGCTGACCGTACCGTTCGCGCCGACCGCGGGCGTCGAGCAGCTCCAGCTGCCCGGGGCCACGAGGGACAGGAACGTCGTCCCCGCCGGAAGCGGGAGCGAGACCACCGTCGAGGCTGCGGCGCCCGGACCCGCGTTGCTCGCGGTGGCGGTGTAGACGAGGGTGCTTCCGGCGACCACCGGGTCCGGAGCGTCGGTGAGGAGGATGGCGACGTCGGCGGACCCTGCGTCGACGGTCGTCGTCGTGGTGGCGCCGTCGTTTCCGGGGGTCGGGTCGGGGGTTGCCGACGACACGGTCGCGGTGTTCGAGAGGACGGTCCCGCCGGCGGTCGCCGGGTCGACCGTCACGACGAGCGTGAAGGCATCGTTCGCTCCCGCGGCGAGGAGCGGGTTCGTGCAGGAGACGGTCCCGCCCGCGCCCACCGCGGGGGTCGTGCACGACCACCCGCCCGGGCTCACCAGCTGGGCGAAGGTCGTCCCGGCCGGGAGCGTGTCGGCGAGCACGGCGCTGGCGGCGCCGCTCGGGCCGGCGTTCCCGACGGCGATCGTGTACGTCAGCAGGGAGCCGGCGAGAACCGGGTTCGGCGTTGCGCCCTTGGTCACCGAGAGGTCGGCCGAAGCGGCGACGGTCGTCGTCGCGGTCCCGCTCTCGTTGCCCGGGGTCCCGTCGGCAGTCGTCGAGGCAGCCGTGGCGGAGTTGGTCAGGACCGTGCCGGCGAGGACACCGGGCGCGACGTTCACGGTCAGCGTGAAGACCCCGCTGCCGACCGCGAAGCTCGCGAGGGAGCAGGAGACCGCCCCGCCGGCGCCGACGGCCGGGGTGGTGCAGCTCCAGCCGCCGGGACTCGCGAGCGAGACGAACGTCGTCCCGGCCGGCAGGGTGTCGCTGAGGGAGACCGTGTCGGCGGGGTCCGGTCCGCTGTTCGTGACGGTGATCGTGTACGTCAGGTTCGTCCCGGCGGTCACCGGGTCCGGGGAGTCCACCTTCGCCACGGCGAGGTCGGCGACGGCGAAGGCGGCGACCTGGTAGTACGAGACCACGGGGTCGTGGTCGGAGAGCCGCGTCGGGGTCGCGGCATTGTTCCGCGCCGTCTCGGGGAAGTCCGCGTCGATCCGGGCGTGCTCCTCGCGCCGGGCGAGGGTGTCGGCGACGAGCGGCGCGTTGACGAGGATGTGGTCCAGGGACTGCGCGTTGCCGTCGAAGCTGTACGAGTAGCGCTCGGCCGGCGGGGGAGTGCCGAAGAGGTTGACGAGGTCGGGGTTGACGAGGTCCACGCCGTCCCCGGGGACGGCCGTCTCGTTGTCGGGGGGCGGGGTCCCGGCGACGACGTGCATCGAGTCGACGTAGCCGTCGTTCACCTCGAAGGCGTTGAAGTCGCCGACGAGGACGATGTGCTCGGCCGGGTCGGCGGCCTGGCGCGCCTGGACGAGGTTGGCGAGGTCGACCGCCTGCGCGAGCCGCTTGGCGCGGACGCGGTCTCCCGTGGTCGCCCAGCCGTTCGAGCCCGCCGAGAAGTCGTCGACGCCGTTGAGCGAGCGAAGGTGGTTCGCGATCACCGTCACCGGGAAGCTCGAGCCGTTCGCGTGGTTGACGACGGCCATCAGGCGGAGGGGCGGACGGTCGTTGAGCAGCTCGGTCGAGCTGTCGGGGTTGACGAAGAGGGTCCCCGCCGACTCCTGGACGACGGCGTTCACGGTCACCCGCGGCGTCGCCCCGACGACGGGCGCCGTCTTGACGAGGAAGCCGACGTCGATCCCGCCGACGTCGTTCCCCTCGACGAGGTACGCGGCGTACTGCGGGTCGGGCTGCGAGGCGGCGAGGGCGTCCGCCGAGATCCTGGCGGCGAGCGTCTGGAGGGTCGTCAGGTTCTCGACCTCCATCACGCCGAGGATGTCGGGCATGAGGAGGTAGCTCCGGATGGCGAGGGACGCCTTGGCCAGGCGCGCGTCGTAGGCCGCGGCCGTGAGGACCGGCTCGCCGATGGCGGGGTCGTTCACGTTGTCGAAGAACCGCTCGAGGTTGTAGGAAGCGACGGTGAACTCGGACCCGGTCGGGGCGGTGACCGCGGAGATGGTCTTGCCGCCGGTGACGACGGGATTCGATCCCGGGTCCGGGAGGACCGTGTACGTGCGGTAGGCGTAGTCGAGCGGTCCGACGAGGCCGGTGATGACCGCGTCGGTGGCGACGTCGAGCTGCGTCCCCCCGACGAGCCCGTCGCTGTCGACCCGGATCCTCTCGGGGTTCGCGTCGAACCGCGGGATCGGCGGGATCGAGCCGGAGGGCGGCGGGTCGTTCGCCTGGATGCCCGGCTCGCGGAACGGCCGCGCGACCCCCGTGACGACGCCGTAGAAGACGCCGTTGGACGTCGCGGTGGCGTTCGCCTCGTTGACGTTGCCCTGGGTGGGCGCCACCACCGTGAGCGAAGCGACGCTGACCCTCATCCCCTCGAGCCGCTCGAGCTGGTCGACGGTGCCGGCGGGGTCGGGGAAGGTCGCGGTGAGCGGGATCGCCGCGGGGAGCGCGTTTCCCGTCGAGAGCTGGAGGACGGCGGGGCCCGTCAGCTCGGTGAGGGGCGGCTGCAGGGGGTCGGAGGCGGGGACGAACTCGGAGACCGTGGCGGTCACCTGGACCAGGGCTCCGATCGCCGCCGCGGCCGGCGGCGCCGAGCTTGTGAAGACGAAGACCCCTTCCGAGGTCGCCGGGTCGGCGTCGACGGACGCGTCGGGCTCCTGGATGAAGAAGCCGTTCGTCCTGAGGCCGGTGACGATGCCGCTGGTCGACACGACGTTCCCGGCGAGGGGCGACGAGGCGCCGTTCCCCTGGATGTCGTGGATCTTCGTCAGGGTGACGTCGTCGTTCTGGATCGTCCCCTGCCCCTGCCCGTCGGAGACGTTCGCGCCCGTCACGTTCGTGACGTTCACGAAGAACGTCTCGTCCGGCTCGGTGGTCGTGTCGCCGTTGACGTGGACGCCGAACGTGTAGGTGGAGCTCCCGGCGGGGATGGTCTGGCCGGTGAGGCTGTGGGCCGTGTAGTCGTTGTCCGCCGTCGTCGCCGTGTTGTCCGCGGTGGCGATGTCGAACGTGACGCCGCCCGCCCCGGCTGGAGCCGAGAGGCTGACGGTGAAGGTGAACGTCTTCGTGCCGCTGTTCCCCTCGGCGAGGGAGACGTCGTTGACGGAGAGGTTCGGGAGGGCCGGGCCGCTCGGGTTCGGGGTCACGGAGAAGTCGTCGACGGCGAGGCCGTGGTCGTTGTTGGCGTCGTTGGGGTCCGTCCACCGGAGCCAGATCTCCTGGCCTGCTGGAACCGAGACCGTCAGCGTGGCCGACAGCGCGACACGGTTCGCGGCGGCGTTCCCGTCCAGCGCTGCCGCGGTGGCAGACGCGATCGGTCCCGTGAAATCGAGGCTAGACGCCGCTGTCCACGTCCCTGCCGTCAGAGAGGTCGCCCCGACCTGGTAGGCGAACGTGAGGGACTGCTGCGTCGTGTTGCCGCCGTTCCTCCACTGCTCGCCCGTGTACGAGATCAGCAGAGACGTGATGGCCACTCCCGTGTTGTTCGCCAGGCGCACGCCGTAGGTGATGCCCCCAGTGGGGTTCGAGCAGACGGATCCGAGCGCCCTCTCGGAGCTGCCGCTGCTCCCGAAGCTGTAGAGCGCTCCCGTGTTCGAGCTCCCGGTCCCGGCGTTGTAGGTGGCCCGGGTCGAGTACCACCCCACGATCGTCGTGTTGTCCGTCCACGCGTTCCCGCTCCCCGTCGAGGCAAGCGAATCGAAGTCTTGCGTGGACGCGGCCCCCGCCGTCGTCAGCGAGACCTGGGCCGCCACGGGCCCCGCGGTGAACGTCAAGAGTGCGGCGAGGGTGGACAGGACGGCGGCGGAGACGATCCGGCGGGCGTGGGACACTCGAAACTCTCCCTTCGAAATGAAAGCCGCACGCGGGAAGGCCCGGAGCGGTGAAGACGGTCGGGGAGTCTATCGAGAGTCGAGGCCGTGGGGCGTCAAAATGATGTGAAAAGGGAATTGGCGCCGCCCTATCTCGAGAGACGGAGTCTCACGGCCAGCCTCGCCCCGTCGTTCTGCGATATCCGCAGGCCCGCGGTCGCCGTCGCAGGGAAGCCTCCGGGCGCCCCGGTGCTGCAGGGGGAGGCCCGGCTCGCCGCGTCGTCAGTGCGGCGCCTTCCCCCAGAGCTCCGCGAGCCGCGCGTCGCGGCCGCAGCCGGCGCGGTAGAACTTGTACCTCAGCGGGTTCTTCTTGTAGTAGTCCTGATGGTATTCCTCGGCGGGATAGAAGGGACCGGCGGGGACGATCTCCGTCACGATCGGCCCCGGGAACGGCTTGGTCTTCTCCAGCTCTCTCTTCGAGGCCTCGGCGAGGCGGCGCTGCTCGTCGTCGTGGAAGAAGATCGCCGAGCGGTACTGGCTCCCCACGTCGCAGAACTGGCGGTCGGGCGTCGTCGGGTCGACGTTGTGCCAGAAGACGTCGAGGAGCTTCGCGTACGAGATCCTCGCCGGGTCGAAGAGGACCTCGACCGACTCGGCGTGGCCCGTCCCCCCGGCCGACACCTCCTCGTACGTCGGGTCCTTCGTATGGCCTCCGGTGTAGCCCGCGACGACGCCGACGACGCCGGGGAGCTTCTCGAACGGCGGCTCCATGCACCAGAAGCAGCCGCCGGCGAAGGTCGCCTTCGCAAGGCCGCGGGGTCCGCCGCCGGTCGGGGCGGTCGGCGGGATGGAACGGGCCGCCGGCGAGGGGCCGGGTTCCGGCGGTCCCGGGGAGGCGCCGCGCGAGGCGATGACCGACGCGGAGACGAACGTCCCGGCGAGGACGGCGAGAAGGGTCCCGGCTGCTGCGAGAAGGGGTCTGTTCCGGCGATGCGTCACGGCAGGCTCCGATCGGGAGATGCCGGAGCAGCTCCCGACGTTACCTTCGAGGCCGGGACCAGGGGCGGATTGCTCCTCGCCGGCCCTCAGCGGGCGTCGGGCCCCGAGATCCGCGGTGGCGCCCCGCTGGCCAGCCGGGGGGGCGCGTCGTGCAGCGGGGGGGCGGGGGCGCGGCGGTCCTTCCAGAGGGCGAAGAGCGCCGTCAGGAGCGCGAGGATGATCTCGTCGACGAAGGGGATGAAGTCGGGGACGACGAAGTCGACGAGGGTCACGACGAGGAGGAGGACGAAGAGGCCGGGGAAGCGGAGGTTGAGCCGCTGGAGCAGCCTCTGGATCGCTCCCTGCCGTGCCGCGGGCGGGATGCTGCTCACGGGTTCTCCTCCTTCCGGGGCGGATCATATCGGTCGGCGGGCTCGATTGACCGCCTTCCTGCCCCATGCTAGTGTCCGCGATCCGCGGGGACCGGAAGGCTCCGCCGGTTCTTTCGAAAGGGCAGTTGGAGTGGGGCTGTAGCTCAGTTGGGAGAGCGCCTGAATGGCATTCAGGAGGTCGACAGTTCGATCCTGTTCAGCTCCACCAGCTCTTTCTTCCTGATTCCGTGAGGGTTACGTTCGCCGGGCTGGTCCCGGCGTTTCTGTTTTCCGGGGCACCCGTCCGGCGCAGCCGCTCCGTCTTCCCGCCCCCTTGACGGGTCTGGGCGCAAGCGTGCCAGACTCCCGCCACAGTCTGAGACCGAGTCTGGAAAGCCGGGACCGCGAGGCCGGCCCCGCGCGGGACCCCTTGCCGGCGACCCGTGGCGAACGGAGGTTCGCGCGAGGCCGGGGGCGGGGATGGCTCCCGAGGGGCCGGGGAGAGGGGGGACCCATGATCCGAGTCCGCGAGGTGTTTCAGATCGCTCCCGACAAGATGCGCGAGGCGAAGGCCCTCGCGCGTGAGATGGCCGCCTACGAGCTGAAGATGGGCGGGACCGCCCACACGATGCTCACCGACCTGACGGGCGACTACTACCGGCTCGTCCTCGAGTCGGAGTTCGAGAGCCTGGCGGCGTTCGAGACCGCGCTGGGGAAGGCCTTCGGGACCGAGGAGTGGCAGCGCCTCTACGCGCCGTTCCGGGCGCTGATCCGGGGCGGGTCCCGCGAGATCCTCACCGTCGTGGGCTGACGCGGCCCGCCGGCTTAGGGCCGTCCGGGCCTGCCGCCGACGGACGGAGGGTGAACGGGCCCCTGGGCCGTCGCAGGGGCCGGGGGGAGCGATTCGTCGCGTCTCGAATCCCCTATACTTTGCTCAGCATCCGGAAATTCCTCGACGAGGAGGGGATGGCGATCGCGCTTCCGCACCGCACCGCTTGGGTTTTCGCCGGCGCCCTCGCCGCGGCTGCGAGCGTCGATGCCCGGAGCGCCTCCCCCGCTCCCGTCTCGACGCCGACGCCCTCCGCGCGCCCGGCGCAGCCCCTCACGGTCGCCGCGAACCTCATGGTGGACCGGGACCTGACGATCGGGACGAGGGTCGACGGCGTCATCGAGTCGATCGAGGCCGACCGCGGGACCGTCGTGAGGAAGGGGCAGCCGCTGGCGACGCTCGACCGCCGGGAGTTCGACCTGGACCGGCGGGCGGCCGAGGAGACGCTCAACGTCAGCCTGAGCGACCTCCGGCGGACGGAGGAGCTCCACCGGCAGGCCCTCGCGAGCCAGGCCGAGCTGGAGCAGAAGAGGGCGCGGTACGAGCTGGCGCGCGTGGAGGCCGAGAAGGCGCGGCTCGTCATCGACCGGTCGGTGATCCGGGCGCCCTTCGACGGCGTCGTCGTGGAGCGGTTCGCGCGGGTCGGCCAGAAGGTCCTCATCGACGAGAAGGTCCCGCTCTTCCGCGTCGCCGCGCTGGAGCCGCTCCTGGCCCGCGTCTACCTCCCGGAGGGGGCGCTCGCCACGGTCCGGCCGGGGAGCCGGGTCTCCGTCACGGCGCCCGAGTTCCCCGGCGTGGCGTCGTCCGGGAAGGTCTCGTTCGTCAGCCCCGTGACCGACGCGGCGAGCGGGACCGTCGAGGCGATCGTGGAGGTCGCCCTCGACGCGCGCCGGGTCCTCCGCCCCGGGATGGCCGTCGAGATCCGATTCGGCCAGGGTCGCTGAGAGGGCCGGGATGAGGACGCCGAGGTCCGCCCCCGACAGGCAGCTCCGGGAGACGCTGGACTCGGTCCTCCTCCACGACGTCATGAACGTCGGCTTCCGCCTGCGCCTCCTCCTCGGGAACCTCGAGCGGAGCTACGAGGACCCCGACTTCAAGCGGAGCGCGGTGAACGCGCTCCGGGGGGCGGTGGAGAAGCTCGACGCGGCGGTGGCGCGGTGGTCGTCCCAGCCGGCCACGGTCCTGGTGAAGGTGCCGATCGACGTGAACGCCCTCGTGGCCGAGGCGCTCCGGTCGATCCTGCTGCGGGACGGCTCCGCGCCGGCGTCTGCCGCCGTCGAGGCCCAGCTCGGGGACGTCCCGCGGGTCTGGGGAGACCCGAACTACCTCCGGGAGGCGCTCTCGAGCGTCCTCCTGAACGCGCTGGAGGCCGCCGGACCGGACGGGTGCGTCAGCGTCCGGACCTCCTGCCCCGGCCGGGGGAGGCCGCGCGCCTTCGTGGAGGTGCGCGACGACGGTCCCGGGATGACGCCGGAGTTCGTGAGGGACGAGCTCTTCCGGCCCTTCCGCTCGACGAAGGAGGAGGGGGTCGGCCTCGGCCTCTACACCGCGCGCCGGATCGTCCGCCACCACCGCGGGACGCTCCGGGTCTTCAGCCGCCCCGGGGAAGGGACGCTCGTACGGGTGACGCTCCCGGTCGAGGCCGACCGGTCGTGACCCCGGAGGGACGCGTCGCGATCGTCGACGACGACCCGGAGCTGCTGGACCAGCTGGCGTGGACCCTCCGGGCGGAGTTCGAGGTGCTGGAGGCGCGGGACGCGGTCGCGGGAGCCGCGCTCCTCGAGAGGGAGCCGGACGTCTTCCTCGTCGACCTCACGATGCCCCCCTCGAACCGTCCGGACGAGGGGCTGGCGCTCGTCCGGACGATCCGGGAGAGGCGGCCCGACGCCACCGTCGTCGTGATGACCGGCGAGACGGACCGTCGCTGGGCGCTCCAGGCGGTGGAGACCGGCGCCTTCGACTTCTTTCGAAAGCCGATCGACCCGCACGAGCTCCTCCTCGTCGTCAGGCGGGCCCTGGAGCGGCACCGGATCCTGCGCGAGAACCGGGCTCTCAGAGAGGAGGCGCTGGCGCGCCGGTCGTTCGGTCTCCTCATCGGGACCAGCGGGGCGATGAGGAGGCTCTTCGCGGACATCGAGAAGGTCGCCTCCTCCGACGCGACGGTCCTCGTGGTCGGCGAGAGCGGGACCGGGAAGGAGCTCGTCTCGAAGTCGCTCCACGAGAGGAGCCGGAGGTCCGCCGGCCCCTTCGTCGCCGTCAACGGGTCGGCGCTCCCGGAGGGCCTCGTCGAGTCGGAGCTGTTCGGCCACGAGAGGGGGGCGTTCACGGGGGCGGTGGCGAGCAGGCCGGGGAAGTTCGAGCTGGCCCATCGGGGGACCCTCTTCCTCGACGAGGTCGGGACGCTGGCCGCGCCGGTCCAGGCGAAGCTCCTCCGGGCCCTCGAGTCGCGCGAGGTGGAGCGCGTGGGGGGGCGTCGCCCCATCCCGGTCGACATCCGCCTCGTCGCGGCCACGAACGAGGACCTCGAGGCCCGGGTGGCCGCCGGGACGTTCCGGGAGGACCTCTACTACCGGATCAACACGGTGACGCTCCGTCTCCCTCCGCTCCGCGAGCGGCTGGAGGACCTCCCCCTCCTCGTCGAGACGTTCGCGGCCCGCGCCGCACGGCAGCACGGACGGCCGCCGAAGAGGTTCTCCGCGAGCACGGTCGACCTCTTCCGCCGTCACCCGTGGCGCGGGAACGTCCGCGAGCTCGGCCACCTCGTCGAGATGCTGACCCTCATGGTCGACGAGGAGGTGGTGACGCCGGATCACCTCCCGCCGGCGTTCGCCAGGGGAGCCGCGGGAGCGGCCGGCTCCTCGGCTCCGGGCGACGGCGTGCCGCTCGGCGAGGCGGTGGCCCGCTACGAGCGGGGGCTCGTCGCCGACGCCATTGCCCGCTCCGGCGGCGTGAAGGCGCGCGCTGCCGCCGCCCTCGGCCTCGACGCCAACCAGATGAAGTATCTCTGCCGGAAGTACGGCCTCTGAGCGGTTGAGACTTTCAACCTCGGTTGAAAGATCCAACCGGCCCGCAGGCACCCGCCCGAGCTCTCCTCGAGCGGGGAACCGCACGGAAAGCGGGCCGGGACCGAGCGGGCCGCGCCGGGGAGGCTGGCCCGGCTCTTGCGATTCTCGGAGGACATCAACACCGGCAGGAAAAGGGAGGACGCCATGTCGAAGGAAGTCCGGATCAAGCTGACCGACGACCAGAAGGCGAAGATCAAGAAGGCGACCGGCGAGGAGCTGAAGGAGATCCGGGTCGCGAGCCTGGGCTCCGGCGCGAACCCGCACGAGCCGGTGGCCTCGCCCCGCGTGGCGAGCCCCCGGGTCGCCGCTCCGAGGGTAGCGGCGCCTCGCGTGGCGGCCCCGCGAGTAGCAGCCCCGCGAGTAGCGGCCCCGCGAGTGGCGGCGCCGCGGGTGGCGGCTCCCCGGGTCGCGGCCCCGCGTGTCGCGGCTCCGCGCGTGGCCGCCCCGAGGGTGGCTGCTCCGAGGGTGGCGGCGCCGCGGGTGGCCAGCCCCAAGATGGCCAGCCCGAAGATCGCGAACCCGCGCTCTTCCGGCACCGTCTAGCCGGGCAAGGCTCGCGGCCACGGGCCCGAGCCGGCCTGGCCGCGACCGGCGGGAACCGTTCGGGAAACGCCCCGGGGAACGTTCCCCGGGGCGTTCTTCGTATCTCTACCAGGCGACCCCCTGGAGCCACCGCCACAGGGTGCGGGCGCCGAGGCCCAGCAGCGAGGTCCGCGCCCCCTCGATCCGCGCCGTCCCCGCCATCCCCGGAAGGAGCGCTCCCCCGTCGTTGTCGAAGACGGCCCGCACGACGACCCGGTCGGGCATCTCCGGCGGGCGGAGGGGGGGCGCCGCCCCGGCCGCGGTGGGCCTCGCGGGCGTGGCTGCCGGGGCGATGGAGACGACGCGGCCGCGGACGAGCTCGAGCGGCCGCGCCCGGAGCTGGAGGAGGACCGCGTCCCCGATCCGGACGTCGCGGAGGCGCCGCTCGGAGATCGGGAGCTCCGCCACGAGGCGGCTGCAGTCGCCGACCTCCACGAGCGGCGTCCCCGCCGTCACGAAGCGGCCTGCGAGGTCCCCGGTCCTCGGCGTCAGGACGCGCCCCGGGAAGGGGCTCCGGACGGTCAGCGCGTCGCGGCGTCCCTCGTCGCTCGCGAGGGCGGCTCCCACCGCCGCCCCGCGCGCTTCGGCGCGGAAGGCGACCCGCGGCTCCGCTCTCTCCCTCGCTCCGCCGGCCTCGCGCGCGAGGGCTCCGCGCTCGGCCCCGAGGGAGGCGAGACGGGCGTCGAGCGCCGGTGACACCAGGGAGAGGAGGGGCTGCCCGAGGCCGACGGCGTCCCCTTCGCGGACGAGGACCGGCCCGACGGTGCCGTCCTCCGGAGCGTCGAGCCGGGCGGTCCGTGCCGGAGCGAGCGTCGCGTCGAGCTGCACGGCCCGGCGGGACCACGGGACCGCGACGAGGGCGAGGAGGAGGGCGGCAGCGGCGGCCAGGGGAGCCCGGGACCTCTTCGACATGGCGAGCTCCTTCTTGTCGAGGTAGAAGAGCCGGGCCGTCCGGAGGACGAGGCGGAGCCGGCCCTTGAAGAAGAACCCCATGGTGACGAGGGCGAGGACGAGGCCGAGGTCCGGGGCGAGGCGCACCCAGAAGTTCCGGAGGAGGCCCCAGATGAACAGCATGATCACGCCGGTGTAGGCCAGGGCGAGCGGGGCGTAGACGAGGAAGATCCGGCGCTTGCGCCTCGAGGGGACGGGGACGGGGACGTCGAGCCTGAGGACGTGGCGCTGGAAGAGCGCGCCGAGCCAGCGGATCGACTCCTCCCGCAGCTCGGGGATCTCCAGGAGGCTCGTCAGCGCGTGGTACCCGTCGATCTTGATCAGCGGGTTGATGTTGAAGAAGACGGTGGAGACCCCGGTGAAGAGCATCGTCTTGTAGGCGAGCTCGTGGACGAGCGTGTCGGGGTAGGAGACGACCCAGAGGGCCGTCGCGGCGGTGCAGAGGATCGCCTCCACGTAGATCCCCGCGATCGTCACCCAGAGGCGCTGCCACTTGCTCTCGAAGAGGAGCGAGTCGGTCGTGTCGCAGTAGAAGGCGGGCATGAAGTAGAGGAGCGCGATGCCGATGTCGTGGACCTCGCCGCCGTAGAAGCGCGTGACGTAGCCGTGCGAGAACTCGTGGATCGCCCCGATGCAGCTGAGGATGAGGAAGAACTGGACGGCGTCCCAGAACGGCTTCCGGAGGAACGCGTAGAGCTCGAGGGTCTCGTTCCAGAGCGGGCCGAAGTGCCCGACGAAGACCGACACCGTGAAGAGGAACCCGACGCAGGCGACCGCGACCGTCGGCGGGCGCCAGATCCACCTCACGAGGTGGGCCGTGCGGCCGAGGAACCGGTTCGGGTCGAGCACCTTGAACATGAGGAAGAAGATGTTGAAGCCCTCGGCCTTCTCCTCGGCGGCCCGCCGCCGGGCCGTCCGGGCCTTCTCGAGGAGGGCGAGGTTCCGCTCCGCCGTCGACTGCGCGACGAAGTCGATCTTCCGGAGCATGTCGAGGAAGTCGAGGACGAGGGTCGGCGGGACCTCGGCGCCCCCGACCATGCGGCGGTACTCCTCGAGGACCTCGTCGGGCGTCCGCGTCCCGTCGAGGAGGGCGATCAGCGCCCAGTCGCTCTCCTCGAAGGTGAAGATCCGCCCCGACTCGGGGTGCTTCACCACCCACGTCACCTCCCCCATCTGGACCAGGCGGCGGATGACGAGGTCGGGCCTCAGGGCCGGCCGATCCCCCGGCGCGCCCCGCCGGGCCGCGAGGGCGGAGGCGGAAAGGCCCGGCGAGCAGGACGCGAAACCCGCGGGAGGCGCGATCGCGCTCACGGGAGCGCCGGCCAGACCTTGAGCCAGAGCCAGCGGACGGGCTTCCTCAGGAGCGCGCCGAGGAGGCTCCGCCGGTCCGCCGTGACCTTCGCCTTCCCGAGCATCCCCGGGAGGAGGAGCCCGCCGGGGTTCTCGACGCGGGTCCGGGCGAGGACGAAGCGCTCCTCGCCTTCCTGGTGGACGGCCGCCCCGAGCCCCTCCACGCGGCCGCGGAAGGTCCGGCCGGGATGGCTGTTCACCTTCAGCGCGAGCGGCTCGCCCACGGCGACGAGCGGAGCGTCGCCTTCGGGGACGGCCACCTCCACGACGACGCTCGAGGTGTCGGCGACGACGCAGAACGGCGCACCGGCCTCGAGCAGGCGGCCGGCCTTCTCGTCGAGCCGGGGCGTCACGACGACGCCCGCCGCCGGAGCGCGGAGCCAGGTCTTCTCCAGCCGTTCCGAGGCGAGGGCGATCCGGGCCCGCGCCTCGTCGCCCGCGGCCGCCGCCTGATACATCGCGGCCGCGTTGCCGGAGGTCCGGTACCGCGCCACGTCGCTCTGGGCCAGCGCCAGGGCGGCTCGCGCCTCCTCGAGCGCGGCCCTGTACGGTCCGTCGCGCAGGCGGGCGAGGGGCTCGCCGGCGGCGACCGCGTCCCCCTCCCGCTTCAGGACCGCCTCGACGACGCCCTCCACCTGGGCCGCGACGGTCGACTCGCGCACCGGGAGGACGCGCGCGGGCCCCTCGACCCGGACCCGCCAGGGGACGAGGAGGAGGATCGCGAGCGCGGCCGCCGTCCCGAGGGCCGCCTGGCGCCGTCGGGAGACGGGGATCGCGGCGAGCTTCCGCCTCTTCTCGAGGAGGGGCTTCCAGAACCCGGCGAGGGGGACCTGCTGGTAGAGCTGCGCGTTCCGGACGGCGACGGTCGCCTGGTTGATCAGGATCTGGACCAGGTCGCGGGTCCCCTGGTCGAAGACGAACGGCTGGCTGCTCTCGAAGGCGAGGACCCCGAGCTTCCCCTCCTCGTCCGAGAGGAGAGCCGCGTTGAACGAGCGGCGTCCCGACTCCGCGAAGAAGGCGCGGAACTTCTCCTCCGTCTCGGGCCGGTCGGTGACGACCGTGCCGTCGTCGCGCTGGGTGACGGCGACGTCCGAGCCGGAGTGGAAGACCCATTCCAGGAGCTCGGCGGTCCGCTTCACCGAGGGGTCGCTCCGGTCGATCTCGGCCATCCCCGAGACCGCGCCGAGACGGAGCTGGCCGCGCTGCAGGACGGCGACCGCGGCGCGGTCGAAGTCGATGAGGGCCGAGCTGGCGTTGACGACGGTCGTCAGGACCTTGTCGAGGTCGAGCGTCGACGTGATCTCGCGGCTGACGGCGAGGAGCGCGTCGAGCTCCTCGACCTTCTTCTCGGCCTCGAAGAGGCGGGCGTTCCGGAGGGCGCGCACCGCCTGCCGGGAGAGGTCGAGGAGGAGCTCCTCGTCGGCCGCGGTGAACTCCGGGTGGCGGCCCCGCTTGTTGGCCAGGACGAGGGCGCCGATCGGCGTCTCCTCCTCGACGAGCGGCACCGCGAGGAGGGAGCGGACCGGGTACGAGGGGTCGGAGCCGCCGGCCGGGTCGTCCTCGGCGAGCCGGTTCCGCCGGACCGGCTCCCGCTCCGCGACCACGTCGCCGACGACGGCCGCCCCGACCGCCTCGGGGGCCGGGTCGACGTCGTAGTTCTCGTTCACGGCCGTGGCCGCCAGGACGACCTCGGCCGCCTCCCCCTCGAGGAGCCAGAGCGAGGCGGCCTCGGCGCCGCCGAAGTCGACCGCCTTGCGCGCGATCAGCTGCGCCAGCTCCCCGAGGTCGATGGTGGAGCCGAAGGCCTTCGTCAGGTCGAAGAGGTTCGTCAGCCGCTCGATCGCCTGGAGCATCCCGGCGGTCTTCCGGTCGGAGACCAGCGCCCGCTCGAGCGGCCGGAGCGCCACGCCGAGGAACGCGTTGGTCCCCTCGAGGACGGCGTCGACGTCGACCGAGCCGCGGAAGAGCAGGCCGAGGATCGCGACGAGCTGGCCGCCCGACTCCAGGGGGACGGCGAGGCAGGCCTTCACGCCTCCCGGGACGGCGAGGACCCACGGGTCCGAGGAGATCCCGAGCTCGTCGGGCCCGAGGACGAGGGTCTCGCGGTCGCGGATCAGCTCGTGGACGACGCCGTCCTCGCGGGGCGCCGAGCGCCTGAGGCTCCTCTCGGTCCCCTCGCCGGCCGCGCCCGCGCAGAGGAAGAGCGGGAGCGTGCCGTGGGGGACCCAGAGGAGGGCCCCGTCGGCGCCCGCGGCCGCGGCCGCCCACCGCGCCGCCCAGGCGGCCACGTGCGGCAGCCCCTCGCCCGCCGCCAGCTCCGCGAGCGCCCGCAGCTCCTCGTCCCCGCCGAAGGCGGCCTGGCGCTCGTCCCCGGGTTGCTCGGCCATCGACCTTCCTCCCGACCCGACCTGCCGTCCCGGGCGCTCAGAAGCTCGCGACGGCCTTCTCGAGGTCCTCGTGCATCTCGAACACCGAGCCGAGGGCGGTCAGCTCCAGGAGCTTCCTGAATCGAGGCTGCACGCCGAGGAGCTTCGTCTGTCCCCCTTCGTTCTGCGCCGTCGTCAGCGCCCGGACGATCGCGCCGAGGCCCGAGGAGTCGACGACGCGGAGCCTCGAGCAGTCGATCAGGAGCAGGACGTGCCCCTCCTCGAGGAGGCGGGAGACGGCCTTCTTGAAGGCCGCCTCGGGGTCGCCGATGACAAGGTCTCCCTCGATGGAAAGGACAGTCACGCGACCGTCGTGCCGCACGTCGAGCTGCATGGTGTTTTGGGGATTCTGTCAGAAGGTCCGGCAGAAATCGAGACGGGGTCGCGCCGCGAATCAGGAGGAGCGGGCCGGGGACGGCGGGGAAGGGGCTCCTCCGCGCGTCGCCTCGTGTCCGGCTCGACGCGATGCCGCGGGGGTCTCCCGTCCGCCCAGGGCCCGCCCGGTCGCCGCGGCGAGCTCGGCGTCGCGCTCCTCGAGCGAGAGGAGGAGCGCCAGCTGGGACCGGGCGCGCGCCAGGTTGTGGTCCGGGCGGTGGACTCGGAAGTAGACGTCGCCGAGGAGGTGGTCGGTCAGGAAGCGGATCCCGGTCTCGAACGTGATGACCCGCCCCGCCAGGGGGAGGGACTCCCGCTCGAACGGGGAGAGCCCGCCCCCCAGGCCCTGGACGGTCCCCTGGACGAGCGCCTCGAAGAGAGCGGCGTCGACCCCGACGCGGGAGAGGTCCTCCTCGTCCTCGGCGGCCGTCGTGGCGGCCGTCCTCACGAGGTCCCCGAAGTCGTGGAGGAGGAGGCCGGGCATGACCGTGTCGAGGTCGATGACGCAGATCCCCTCGCCCGTGACGTCGTCGAGGAGGACGTTGTTGAGCTTGGTGTCGTTGTGGGCGACCCGCTCGTGGAGCTTCCCGGCGGCCAGGGCGTCCCCGAGCACGCGGGCGTACGGCTCCCTCGCGAGGTAGGCGTCGATCGTCCCCCGCGCGCCCCGGGCGCGGCCGCGGGGATCGCGGCGGACCGCTTCCTCGAGCCGCTCGAGCCGGCGGCGGGTGTCGTGGAAGCCGGGGATCGTCTCGTGGAGGCGCGGGGCCGGGAGGTCGTCGAGGAGGCGTGCGAACGTGGCGAACGCCCGGGCGGCCGCGCGCGCCTCGGCGGGCCCGGCCGCCACGTCGTGGCTGCGGGCGCCGGCGACGAACCGGTAGGCGCGCCAGAGGGAGCCCTCCGCGTCGACGTGCCAGCCGGAACCGTCGCGCGCGGGGAGGAACGTGAGGACGCGCCGGTCGCGGTCGTCGAACCCCTCCTCCTCGAGCCGGCGGGCGAGGTGGGCCGTGACGCGCGCGACGTTCCGCTGGACCTTCTCGGGCTCGGGGAAGACCGCCCCGTTGACCCGCTGGAGGACGACGCGCGCCTCGCCGCCCCGGCTCCGGCAGGTGACGAGGAAGGTGTCGTTGATGTGGCCGGAGCCGTACCTTTCGACGGAGTCGACCGGGCCGGGCAGCTCGAAGGCCTCGGCCGCGCGGGCCGCCGCGGCCGTCGGAAGGGTTGGTGCGCTCGTCATCGGCAGGGAAGGGAGTCTACCCGTCCGGCGGCAGGGGACGGGGAGCGGCCCCGCCGGCCGGGCGCGTCCGCGGGAACGCCGCCCCCGGGTCCGCCGCGGGTAGACTGGCGGCGACCGATTCCTGGAGGGAAGATGTCCGAGACGACCATCAAGGTTCGCAACGCCGGCCCGCTCCTGGTCACGGGGAGCTTCACGATCACCGACGCCGACGGGAACGTCTTCGGCCTCGCCGGGCGGACCCAGGTGGCCCTCTGCCGCTGCGGGCAGTCGGAGCAGAAGCCGTTTTGCGACGGATCGCACCGGGGCGCCGGCTTCGACTCCGTCTGCCCGGCGCGCGACCTCCCGCCCCCCGCCCCGAAGGGCTGACGGGTCCCGGGGCCCGCGGGAATTTCGGAAGGCCCCTTTCGCCCCGCGGACCTAGAATGAACGGTGGCCTTCCCGCTTCCGGGGAGGCGGGAGGGTCGCGGTGAGACGCCGTGCGAGAACCTGTTCCCTCGCCCTCCTCCTCTCGACTCTCGCGGGGCCGGCCGTGACGGGGCCGAACGGCTTCGCGGACCCGCCGGCCGCCGCGGCGGGCCGGGTCCGCCCGCCGGCCCTGGCCGGGACGTGGTACCCGGGCTCGCCCGCGCTCCTCGCCGCCACCGCCCGCCACCTCCTGCGCGAGGCGGCGGCCGCCCCGTCCCTCGACGCGCGCCCCTTCGCGCTGGTCGTCCCGCACGCCGGGTGGGCGTACTCCGGGCCCGCCGCGGCGGCGGCCTTCCGGCTCCTCTCGCCTGGGGAGTTCACCCGGGTCGTCGTCGTGGCGCCGTCGCATTACGGCGGCTTCGGCGGCTACGCGCTCGACGACGCGGCGGCCTACCGGACGCCGCTGGGGGAGATCCCGCTCGACCGGGCGGCGGTCGCGCGCCTCGCCGGCGGCTCGCTCACCCGAGCGCTCCCCCGCGTCACCGAGCCCGAGCACGCGATCGAGATCGAGCTCCCGTTCCTCCAGTCGGCGCTCGGGAGCTTCCAGCTCGTCCCGGTCCTCGTCGGGCAGACCTCGGCCGCGGAGGAGGCTGCGTTCGCGGAGCGGCTCGCGGCCCTGGCCGACGGCCGGACCCTCTTCGTCTTCTCGAGCGACTTCACCCACTACGGACCGCGCTTCGACTACCAGCCGTACGGGAAGGCGGCCGGGGCGGCCGAGCGGATCCGGCAGCTCGACGGGAAGGCGATCGAGCTCCTCGGCCGGGGCGACCCCGACGCCTTCCGCTCGTTCCTCGCCGAGACGGGGGCGACGATCTGCGGGCGCCACGGCCTCTCCACCCTTCTCGAGCTGCTGCGGCGCGCCTCCCCCTTCTCCCGCGCCTCGCTCCTCTCCCACTACGCCTCCCTCGACCTGCCGGGGGTCCGGGACGACAGCTCGGTCGACTACGCGGCGCTCGCCTTCGCCCGCGGGGACGCCGCCGGCCGCCCCCTGGGGCCGCCCGCCGCCGTCCTCTCCGTCCCGCTCGACGCGCCTCCCCTCGACGGCGCGCTCGGCGCCCGCCTCGTCCGGGTGGCGCGGGCGGCGCTCGAGGCGGAGCTGGCCGGCGGGGCGTCCCGGCTCGTGAGCGAGCTGCGCGACCTGGGCGACGGCCCCGAGCTCTCCCGGCTGCAGGCCGTCTTCGTCACGCTGAAGAGGAAGGACCCCTCGGAGGCCGCCCGGCTCGGCGAGCTGCGCGGCTGCATCGGGCAGGTCGAGCCGACCTACCCGCTCGACGTCGCCGTCGTCCGGTCGGCGCTCGACGCGGCGCTCGACGACCCGCGCTTCCCCGCCGTCGAGGCGCGCGAGCTCCCGCGGCTGTCGGTCGAGGTGACGGTCCTCTCGCCGATCCGCCCGGTGGCGTCGTGGAAGGAGATCCGGGTGGGGACCCACGGCATCGTCCTGACGAAGGGAGCGAACCGCGCCCTCTTCCTCCCGCAGGTCGCCACGGAGCAGGGGTGGACGCTCGGCGAGACGCTGGACCACCTCTCGGTGAAGGCGGGCCTCGCCCCGGGGGCGTGGCGGACGGGCGCCCAGCTCTCGGTCTTCAGCGGGCAGCTCTTTCACGAGGCGCGGGAGAGCCGGTGACCGGGACCCTCGACCGGAGGGAGCTCCTCTCACGGCTCGCGACCGCCGCGCTCGCGGCGTCGCCCCTCGGCCGGGCGGCCGGGGCGCTCGCCCTCCCCGGTCCGGCGCCGGGCCGCGGCTCGGGGCCCTCCCGCGCCGTCGTCGCGTTCGCGCGGCGCGAGGGGATGGTGGCCGCCGAGGGGCCCGCGGCCGGGACGGTCGCCGTTGAAAGGCTGCGCGAGGCGCTCGGCGCGGCGGTCGCCCGCGCGGGGGACGAGGCGACGCCGGTCGCAGCGCTCCGGCGCCTCTTCCGTCCGGGAGACGTCGTCGGGATCAAGCTCAACTGCATGGGGGGGCGCTCGCTCTCGCCCCGCCCCGAGACCGTCTTCGCCCTCGTCCGCTGGCTCCGCGAGGCCGGCGTCGACCCCGACCGGATCATCGTCTGGGAACGTACGGGCCGGGAGCTCAGGGGGGCGGGCTTCGTCCTCGGCTCGGGCCCGGGGGTGAAGGTGATGGGGACCGACGGCGACTGGGAGGAGAAGGTCCGCGAGTGGGGCCCCTCCGCGTCGCGCTTCTCGCGGCTCCTCGTGGAGGACGTCACGGCCGTGATCAACCTGGGGGTCCTGAAGGACCACGGCCTCGCCGGCGTCTCGGCCGGGCTGAAGAACTGGTACGGCGTCGTCCACAACCCCAACAAGCTCCACGCCGAGGGGTGCGCGCCGTACGTGCCGTACCTGGCCGCGTCGCCCCTCGTCAACGGCAAGCTCCGCCTCACCGTCGTCGACGCCGTGACGGCGCAGTGCCACGGCGGTCCGGGCTACGCGCCCTCGTGGGCGTGGCCGCTCGAGGGGTTCCTCGCCACGACGGACGCGGTCGCCGCGGATGCCGTCGCGTGGGGGCTGATCGAGGGGCGGCGGAGGGAGAAGGGGCTCCGGACCCTCGCGGCCGAGGGGCGCGAGCCGCGCTTCATCGCGGCCAGCGAGAGGCTGGGGCTCGGCGTCGCCGACCCGAGGCGGATCGAGGTGGCGCGGGTGTGACCGGGCCCGGCGCGCGCGCCCCGGACGCCACGCGGCGCGACCTCCTCCGCGCGCTCGCGGCGGCCGGCGGCGCGGCGTGCGCCGCGAGGCTCGCCGGGAGCGCGACGGCGATCGCAGAGGACGTGGCGCGGCCCGGCGAAGGGGTCGTCGCCGTGGAGGAAGGGGGGCTCGCCCCGCGCCCGGCGCGCTGGTACAGGAAGCTGCCGGAGGACTGGGTGCAGTGCGGCCTCTGCCCGCACGGGTGCCGGATCTCCGAGGGGGAGCGCGGGACCTGCGGCGTGCGGGAGAACCGGAAGGGGAGCCTCTTCACCCTCGTCCACTCGCGCCCCTGCTCCGTCGCGGTCGACCCGGTCGAGAAGAAGCCCCTCTTCCACGTCCTCCCCGGCGTCCCCGCGCTCTCGCTCGCGACCGCCGGGTGCAACTTCGCGTGCAAGGCCTGCCAGAACTGGGAGATCGCGCAGGCCCGGCCCGAGCAGGTGAAGAGCGCGACGCTCTCGCCCCGCGGCGTCGCGGAGCTGGCCCGGCGGCACGCCGCGCCGCTCGTCGCGTGCACCTACACCGAGCCGACCGTCTGGTCCGAGTACGTCCACGACGTCGCCGTCGCGGCGCGCTCGCTCGGCGTCAGGACGGTCGTCGTCTCGAACGGGTCGATCCAGGAGGAGCCGCTCCGCGACCTGGCGCCGCTCCTCGCCGCCTACAAGGTCGACCTGAAGGGGTTCCGCGAGGCGTTCTACCGCTCGCACTGCGAGGGCGAGCTGAAGCCGGTCCTCGACACGCTCCGGCGCCTCCGGAGGCACGGCCTCTGGACGGAGGTCGTCGTCCTCGTCATCCCGACGCTGAACGACTCGGTCGAGGAGATCCGGGACCTCTCGCGCTTCGTCCGGGACGAGCTGGGGCCGGAGGTGCCGGTCCACTTCACCCGCTTCCACCCCGCGTACCGGCTGACGAACCTCCCGTCGACGCCGGTCGCGACCCTCGAGCGCGCGCACGACGTGGCGCGCGGCGAGGGGCTCCGGTTCGTCTACCTCGGGAACGTCCCGGGACACCGCGCGGAAAGCACCTGGTGCCCCGGGTGCGGCGGCCTCCTCGTCCGGCGCCTCGGGATGGCGCTCCTTGAGAACCGGCTGAAGAAGGGGGCTTGCCCCGACTGCGGGCGGGCGATCCCGGGCGTCTGGAGCTGAGGCGTCAGGGGGAGCCCGGGCCCTTCGCGCCAGCCGCCGGATCCCCCTGGGCCCCCTCCGAGCGGAAAAGCGAAAGGAGTCAGGCCGGCTCCGAGCGCCAGGCGACGACGAGGGCGAGCGCGACGAGGGCGGTCGCGAGCCACGCGGTGGCGGCGAGGCCGAGCGCGGGGACGAGGACGACGGCGGAGACGAGCGCGGCCGCGGCCGCCCCCGCGTGGTCGGCCGTCTCGAGCCGTCCCGCGGCCTCTCCCGCCGCCGCTCCCGAGGCGAGGAGGGCGTGCGCCGCGGCGGGGAAGAGCGCCCCGGTCGCCAGCCCCGAAGCGAAGAGGAGCGCGCCGTGCGCCGGGAGGCCCGCGAGCGCGAGGTCCGCCGGGAGGCGGGCGAGGGCGGGGAGGGCCGCGGAGACGACGGCTCCCGCGGCCACGGCGAGGCCGAGCGCGGCGCAAAGCGCGGTCCGGGGGCGCGGAGAGCATCTCCTCAGGAGGTGCCGCGCGAGGGCCGCGCCGACGACGAGCCCCAGCATGAAGAGGGCGGTGAGGAGGCCGAGCCTGCCGTAGAGCGCCCCCGCGCGCGTCTGGTAGCCGAAGAGGACGAGGATCGACCAGGCCATCCCGGCCGCGCCCGTCGCGGCGACGGAGGCGCGCGCGGCCGCGCCGAGCGCGGGCCTCCGGCGGAGGGCCCACGCCGCGGAGAGGAGGGACGGCGCGAGGGCGAGGAGGACGAGGGCCGGCGGCGGGAGCTTCCCGAGGGCGGCGAGGAGCTGGCCCGCCCGGCTGGCGGTTTCCCGCTGTCGCCGCGCGAGGGCGAAGAGGAACGAGACGGGGCGGTCGTCGCGGCTCGGCGGGACGAGCCGTGCGGCGCCGTCGAGCGCTTCCTCGAGGGCCGCAACGCGCCCCGGCGGGAAGAGGACCCCGAAGAGCTCCGGGGCGAAGGAGGGGGAGGTCACCCCCCGCTCCCGCCAGCGGGCGGCCAGGACGCCGGGGTCGAGCGTGACGGCCGCGGGGTCGTAGCCGGCCACGAAGAGGCTCTCGGGGCCCGGGGTGGCCCGGACGACGGGGAAGACCGCCCGGAGCGCTCCCCAGACCGAGCCGGCGAGGGAGGCCGTCTCGCCCGTCAGGACGGCGGGCGCCGTCCGGACCGGGACGACGAGGACCCCGTCGTGCGAGAGCCGCGCGGCGCAGAGCCGGAAGAGCTCCACCGTCGTCAGCCGGGCGGAGAGGAGCGTCACCGGCTCGCCCGGCGGGAGGGCGATCAGGTCGAAGCTCCCGGAGGGGCCTCCGAGGAACCGCCGCGGGTCGTCGGCCACCACGGTCACGCGCGGGTCGGCGAGGGCGCGGCGATCGGCCCCGGGGAGGAACCGCTCGACGAAGCGGAGCGCGAGGGGATCGCCCTCGACGACGACGACGCGGCGGACGGGGTGCGAAAGGAGGAAGCCCAGAGCGCCGCGCTCGAGGCCGCCGAGCGAGAGGACCCGCTCCGGGCGCCGCGCGAGGGAGGCGAGGGTGTGCGCCGCCGCCTCGCTCGCGAAGGGGTCGGGGAAGCTCCCGGCGTACTGCCCGCTCGCGTAGAGCGAGAGGACTCCCGTCCCGCCGACGTCCAGGTGGCGCGCGGGGGTGTCGCACGCCGCCACGAACGGGACGCCCGGGGCGGTCCCCGCGAAGCGGGTCCGCTCGGTGGCCCTGTCGAGCGGGGCCGAGACCGCGAGGGCTCCGGCCAGGACGGCGCCCGCCGCCGCGAGGAGGGGACGCGCGCCGACGATCCCCGCGCCCGCGGCCGGGAGCGCGAGGAGGACCGAGGCGAGCCCCGCGCCGAGCGCGGCGGGAAGAGGCGCCACCAGGGTACCGACGGCGAGCGTGACGGCTGCCCCGGCCAGGAGGGAGCCGGCCGACTCGGCGACGTAGAGGCGCGAGATCGCCTCCCCGGCCGGGAGCGAGCGGGCGGCCGCGGCGGCGAGCGAGGTGAAGGCGGCCCCGACGAGACCCCCGACGGGAAGGAGGAGGACGAGCGCGAGGGCCAGGACGAGGCCGAGGCCGGGCAGCTCTCCGGCCGGCGGGGCCCAGGCGAGCCGGAGGAGGCGCCCCGCCACGATTCCGCCTCCGCCCGCGCTGGCGAGAAGGGCGAGGCAGAGCCCCGCCACGCGAGGGGCGGAGCGGTCCGGAAGCCGCCGCGCGGCCGCGGCGCCCGCGGCGATCCCCGCGAGCCACGCCGCGAGCCCCGTCCCCACGGAGGCCTCGTCGCCCGCGGCGGCGACGAGGAGCTCGCGGAGGAGGAGGACCTGCGCGGCCGTGGCGGCGAGACCGGCGGCGACGAAGAGGGCCCCGAGGCGGGACGACGCGGTCATCTCCCCCCCTCCTCGCGCCCTGCCGGCCCCGGCCTCACCCCTCCGCGGAGAGGAACCGGCAGAGGAGCCGGTGGAAGTGGTGGACGCCGGTCTCGCGCGCGGGCGAGAAGCGGCCGCTCCGGTAGAGCCTCGAGCGGACCCCGCGCTGGACGCTCTCGACGACGGTCTCGTCCTCCATCTCCACCCGGTCGAGCCCGGAGCCCGCCCCGCGGTCGAGGCGGTCCGGGTCCCAGACGTAGCTCCGGTAGGCGACGGTGGTCCGGTCCGGGCCGCGGGGGAGGACGACGTTCACCGAGACGCCCCAGGGGTAGACGTTCAGCGTCGTGTTCGGGAAGAGCCAGAAGTAGTAGCCCGCCACCCGCTGGCCGTGGTCCGGGGAGGAGGGGGGAAGGGAGAAGACGTCGTCGCCGTCCCGGGCGATCCCGACCTGCAGCGATCCGAGCGGGAAGAGCTCCGTCCGGTAGGCGGCGTAGTCGAGCGCCCCGGCCAGGGTCGGGTGGACGTACGGGATGTGGAGCCCCTCGAGGTAGTTGTCGACGTAGAGCGCCCAGTGCGCGGCGACGTCGTAGTCGCGGGAGCGGGCGGGGTCGAGGACGGCCGACCCGAGCGGCAGGAACCCTGTCCGCTCCGCGAGGGGGGCGGTCCACCCGTCGAACGGGAAGGCCGGGTCGAGGGCGGTGAAGAGGAGCGGGCCCCACCTCTCGAGGGGGAGCCGCGGGAGGTCGTCGCCGGCCGTCGGGAAGCCCTCGGCCCCCTCGAACTCCGGCATGGAGAGGAAGCGGCCGTCGAGGCCGAAGCGCCGGCCGTGGTACGGGCACCGGAGCGTCGTCCTCGCGCCGCCCTCCCGGCAGAGGAGCGCCCCGCGGTGGGTGCAGACGTTCGAGAGGGCGTGGAGGCTTCCCCCTCCGTCCCGGACCAGGAGGAGCGGCTCGGAGACGGAGCCCGGGAGGAAGGTGAAGGGGACGACGTCCCCGGGGTCCAGCGGCGCCCCGGGGTCGCCGGCGAGCTGCCAGCTGCGCGCGAGGAGCCTCTCGACGAGGCGGTCGTAGGCTTCGGCGTCCCGGTAGAAGGCCCCCGGGAGGGTGGCGGCCTTCCGGACGTCGGGGTCGACGGCGTAGCGGGCTGGGTCCAACGGCGCCTCCGGGGGCCCGGGGCGGGGCCGGCCGCGCGCGGTTGCGGCGCCCGGAGATCCGCCGGGGCCTCGTGCCGGCATGCTAGAGGAAAAAAGAGAGCCGCCCGGGCGGGCGGCTGGGAGGAGAGGCTGGAGTGTGCGCCTGCCATCTCCTTTGCAGGACCCGTGCCAGGTCTCTTGCGCCATCCTGGCACCCGGCCCGTCAGGTTTCGAGGACGATGTCGTACCCCTCGTGGTGGAGGTGCTCGTCGCTCTGGACGTGGATGGGCATCCCGATGTGCTCCTGGAGCTCCTCCACGAGGTGGCGCTCGTCCGAGGAGAGGGCGCGGTAGATCTCGGGGTGGACCCGCATCAGGACGGAGTGCCCCTCCCCCTCGGGGATCCGCTTCAGGATCTCGCGGCGGATCTCGAGGAGGATCGTCGGGACGCTCTTGATCCGCCCCGAGCCGGAGCAGTACGGGCACGGCATCGTCAGCGCCCGCTCGAGGCTCTGCCGCTGGCGCTTGCGGGTGATCTCGACGAGGCCGAACTCCGAGACCGGGAGCATCCGGTTCTTGGAGCGGTCCTTCTTCAGCTCGGCCTCGAGCGCGGCGACGAGCTCCCGGCGGTGCTCCTCCTCCTCCATGTCGATGAAGTCGACGACGAGGAGTCCCCCGAGGTCGCGGAGCCGGATCTGGCGGACGATCTCCTGGACCGCCTCCATGTTGGTCCTCACGACCGTGTCCTCGAGGCGCTTCTTCCCGACGAACTTCCCGGTGTTGACGTCGATCGCCACGAGCGCCTCGGTCTGGTTGATGACGATGTACCCCCCCGACTTGAGCCAGACCTTCGACTTGAGCGCGTTCTCGATCTCCTGGTCGACCCCGTACTCCTCGAAGAGAGGGCTCGACTTGCGCCAGAGCTTGACCTTGCCGACGAGGGCGGGCTGGACCTGGTCGAGGAACTCGACGATCCGCCGGTACTCCTCGTCGTCGTCCACCCAGAGCGTCGCGAAGTCCTGCGCGAAGACGTCGCGGGCCGCCCGGAGCGTCAGGTCGAGGTCGCGGTGGAGGAGCGTGGGGGCCCCCGCCCGCTCCCCCTTCTTCCGGATCTGGTCCCAGAGCCGGACGAGGTAGCGCTTGTCGGCCGCGAACTCCTCCGGGGCGCGTCCCTCCCCGGCCGTCCGGACGATGAAGCCGCCGGGGCCCTTCCGGAGGGCCACCAGGATGTCCTTCAGGCGGGTCCGCTCCTCCTCGTTCTCGATCCGGCGCGAGACGCCGACGTGGTCGATCGTCGGCATGTAGACGAGCGTCCTCCCCGGCAGGGTGACGTGCGTCGTGATCCGGACCCCCTTGTGGGCGATCTGGTCCTTCGTCACCTGGACGACGAGCTCCTGCCCCTCGCGGAGGAGGTCGTCGATCGAGGGGAGCGGCGGCCGGGTCGCGGGCTCCGCGTCCCCCGGGGTGTCGAGGAAGGTGACGGGGAGGGGCTCCCCGTTCTCCTCCGAGGCGCCGAACCGGTCGAAGTCCTCGACCTCCTCGCCGACGTCGGCCACGTAGAGGAAGGCGTCCTTCTCGAGCCCGATGTCGACGAAGGCCGACTGCATCCCCGGGAGGACCCGGGTCACCCGGCCCTTGTAAATGTTTCCAACGACGCCCCGCTGCCGGCGGCGCTCGATCTGGACCTCGGCCACGCGGCCGTCCTCCAGGACGGCGACGCGCGTCTCGCGGTCGTTCGATGAGACGAGGAGCTCCTTGAGCATCGAACCTCCGGGGGGAAACGGGGCGGGGCGGCCCCGGGGTGGGCCGGATTGTGCCTCAGGAAGCTCAGACGTTGACGAACCTCCGGTAGGAGACGGAGAGGACGAGCCCGATCAGGGTCCAGGAGGCGATCATCGAGGAGCCGCCGTAGGAGACGAACGGCAGGGTGATGCCCGTCGTGGGGACGATGCCGACGTTCATGGCGATGTTGACCGCCGCCTGGACCACGAGGTCGACGACGACGAGGAGCGCGAGCATGGCTCCGCCCCGGTCGCGCGCGTCCCGGGCGATCGCGAAGCCTCGCGACAGGACGAGGCCGTAGAGGGTGATGACCGCCGCCACGCCGACGAACCCCCACTCCTCGGCCAGCGCGGCGAAGACGAAGTCGGTGTGGCGGACCGGGAGGAACCCGAGGCGGCTCTGCGTCCCCTTCTGGAACCCCTTGCCGAGGATCCCGCCGGAGCCGATGGCGATCCGCGCCTGCCGGACCTGGTAGCCCGCCCCGCGCGCCGCCAGGTCCGGGTCGAGGAAGGTCCGGATCCTGTCCTTCTGGTAGTCCTTCAGGAGGAACCAGGAGCCCCCGGCCGCGACCGCCCCGGCCAGGAGGAGGACGAGCCACCAGCGCGCCTTCAGGCCGCCGAAGAAGAGCGCGGCCGCCAGGAACGGCAGGTAGGTCAGCGTCACGCCGAGGTCGGGCTGCAGCAGGATCAGGACCGCCGGGATCCCGACGGCGAGGGAGACCTGGACGATCGTCTTCCGCTGCAGGAAGGGACGGTCGTCGTTCTCGAGGATCCAGGCGACCAGGAGGACGGTGGTGATCCGGACCAGCTCGGAGGGCTGGATCTGGAAGCCGCCCCCCAGCCTGAGCCAGGACCGGGCCCCGGCGATGCGCGGCCCGAAGAGCGGGAGGTAGACGAGGGGGAGGAGCGAGACCGCGAAGAGGCCGGGCGAGTAGCGGAGGAGGAGCCGGTAGTCGACGGCCAGAGCGACGCCGCAGCCGACGAGGCCGACGAGGACGAAGATCGCCTGCCTGCCGCCGAGGCTGCCGCGGGGCGTCCCGGCGGTCGTGGAGACCACCATCGCGATCCCGATGGCCGAGAGGAGGAGGACGACGGCGAGGAGCTTCAGGTCGATGCGGCGCGGGAAGACCTCGGAGAGCCGCGACACGCCTCAGGTCCCGTCCCTTCCTGCCTCGGCCGGCGCGGCGCCGCGCGCCACGTCCGCGGGGCGAGGCGCCGCCGGCGGAGGGGCGGGGCGCAGCCAGGCCTCGCAGAGCCGGGCCCCGAGCGGGGCGGCCGCCGTGGCTCCGTGCTCGCCGTGCTCGACGAAGACGACGACGACGATCTTCGGGTCGTCTCGCGGCGCGAACCCCGCGAACCAGCCGTGGTCCCTGAGCCTCTCGGGGAGGAGGTGCGCCTTCTTCGTGTCGGCCTGGGCGACGACCTGGACCGAGCCGGTCTTGCCGCAGATGTCGAGCCCGGGGACCCGGACGCCGTACGCGGTCCCGCCCGGGACGTTGACGACCCTCCAGAGCCCCTCGACGATCGCCTCGCGTACCCCCGGCCCGTACGGCACGTGCGCGCGCGGGGGGGGGCGATAGGCGTACCGGTCGCCGGTCTTGACGTGCTCCCCCATCCGGAAGACGTGCGGCGTCGGGAGCGCCCCGTCGGGGTTGGCGAGCGCCGCGAAGGCCCGCGCCACCTGGAGCGCCGACACCAGGACCGGGCCCTGGCCGATCGCCACGGAGATCGTCTCCCCGGGATACCAGGGGTGCTTGCGCGCGGCCGCGCTCCACTCCGGGTCGGGGACGACGCCGCTCTTCTCGGGGCCGACGTCGAACCCGGTCGGCCGGCCGAAGCCGAAGGTCCGCGCCGCGTCGGCGAGGGCGTCGATGCCGAGGCGCTTCCCCATCGTGTAGAAGTAGACGTCGCACGAGACCTGAAGCGCCGTCGGGAGGTCGACCGACCCGTGGACGCCGTGGCACCGGAACGAGCGCCCGTAGAACGTCTGCGCGCCGTGGCAGGTGACCCGCTCCGCCGGCGAGATCCCGGCCTGGAGGGCGGCGTACGCCACGAACGCCTTCCAGACGGAGCCCGGGGAGTAGACGTTCTGCAGGACCCTGTTGTTGAGCGGATGGTCCTCGTTCTGGAGGATGGCGTCCCACTCGTCCTTCGACACGCGCCTCGTGAAGATGTTGGGGTCGAAGGCGGGGGAGGAGACGAAGGCGAGGATCTCGCCGGTCCTCGGGTCCATCGCGACGGCCGCGCCGACCTTGTCGCGGAAGTAGTCGTCGGCGATCTTCTGGAGCCTCAGGTCGATGTTCAGGACGAGCGTGTTCCCGGGGAGCGGGTCGACCTTGTCGAGCTCGGCGACCTCGCGGCCGAAGGAGTCGATGACGAACGTGCGGAGGCCCGACGTGCCGGCGAGGAGGTCCTGGTAGGCAGCCTCGGCCCCGTTCTGGCCGACGGCGTCGCCGGGCCGGATCCGGCCGGCTCGCGCGGCGACCTGCTCCGGGGTCGCCTCGCCGAGGTGGCCGAGGAGGTGGGCGGTCGCCGGCCCCTGCGTGTAGATCCGCCGCTCGGTCGTCTGGATCACGAGCTCGGGGTGCTCGAGCGCGTGGGCCTCGACGGCCCCGACCTCGGCCACCGAGAGGTTGTCGTCGAGGAGGACGGGAACGAAGTCGTAGGTCGACCGCCCCCGCTCGAAGCGGTGCCGGAGGTCCGGGAGGGGGCGGCCCAGGAGCGAGGCGACGAAGGAGAGGGACGCGCCGACGTCCTTCGTCGCGTTCCGGTCGAGGAGGAGCGAGAACGAGGGCTCGTTCTCGGCGAGGACGACGCCGTTCCGGTCCAGGATGAAGCCGCGGGGCGCCGTGATCGGGACCGAGCGCTGGCGGTTGTTCTCCGCCTGGCGCTGGAACTCCTCTCCCCGGAGGACCTGCTGGACCCAGTAGACGCCGAGCAGGACGACGAGGACCGCCCAGGCCGCGACCGCCAGCCCGTCGATCCGGACGAGGAGGGGGCGGCGGTCCTCGCGGGCGCTCTCGACCATCGGACCCGACTATGCCAGCTTCCGGCGGCGCCGGGCCGCCCGGGCTTCCTTCCACGGGTACCGGAGGAGGGCCCGGACCGCCGCGGCGAGGAGGCCGGTCCCGACCACCCGGACGGCCAGGCGGCCCGGCTCCGGGAGGAAGAGGTCTCCCCGCAGGACCCACAGGAGGCCCGCCACGACCGCCCCCTCGACCGCCGAGCCCGCCGCGAGGAGCGCGCCGAACGGGACCGCCTTCTCGACGAGGGTCCGGGCGCCGACGAGCGCGAGGCAGAAGGCGACCAGGACCTTGGCGAAGGCGTGGAGGCCGAAGAGGCGTCCCGGCACCGTCAGCGAGTCCTCGAGGAGGCCCGCCGCCACGGCGACGACCATGGCCCGTCCCGCGGCACCCCGCCGGGCGGCGAAGCCGACGGGAAGGAGGAAGAGGTCGGGCACGGACGGGAGGCGGAGGGCGCCCATCACGAGCGTCCCGAGCGTGGCGAGGACGAGCCCGAGGGCCGTGGCGAGCGCGCTCACGGCTTCACGGGGAGCGGCTCCCCCGGGGAGCGCGCCTCCCCGGGGAGGAGCGGCGGGAAGACGAAGACGAGCGGCTCGAGGCGGGGGTCCGCCGCCAGCCGGACGGGAAGGTCGAGGAAGAGGCCCGCCCGTCCCACCGACTCGATCCGGCCGACGGGAAGGCCGCGGGGATAGACGCCGTCGGTCCCGGAGGTCACCACCTCGTCGCCCACGGCGGCATCCGCCACGGCGGGGACGTAGAGGACGGTCGCGCCCGCCCCGCCGTCGCCGCGCGCCACGGCGGCCCGCGCGGTCCGGGAGAGGAGGACGCCGGTCGCCGCGGTCCGGTCCGAGAGGAGCTGGACGCGGGCCGAGGCCTCTCCCGCCGCGACCACGCGGCCGAGCAGCCCCTTCAGCCCGACGACGGCCCCTCCGGGGAGGACGCCGTCCCGGCGGCCGCGGTCGAGGACCGCGGACTGGAAGGGCCCGGCCGTGGAGACGACGATGACGTGCGCCGCCCGCGTGCCGGGCGGCGGGGTCGGGTAGAGCCCCAGGAGGCCGAGGAGGTGGTTCCGGTCGCGCTCGGCGTCCCTCAGCCGGAGGAGCTCGGCCTCGAGGGCCGTCACGCGCTCGTGTAGGCGGGCGTTCTCGCGGACGAGCGTCGACCGGAACGAGAGCCAGCCGGAGAGGGCGCCCCCGGCCTCCCTCACCCCCGTCACGCCCCGGACGAGGACCGCCGAGGCGTCGAGGGCCCAGCTCTCCGCGAGGGTCTGCCCGCCGCTCCTCCTCACCTGGACCGAGAGGAGGAGGATGCAGCCGGCGAGGAGGAGCGCCAGGAGGACGACGTCGCGGCGCGCGGAGGGGGCCGGACGGGACATCCCGGTCTCAGTCGATGCTGATCTTACGCAGCAGGTCGACGTCCGCGAGCATCGCCCCGGTGCCGAGCGCGACGGAGTCGAGGGGACCGTCGGCGAGCGTGATGGGGAGCCCCGTCTCCTCGCGGAGCCTCTTGTCGAGGTTCTTCAGGAGCGCGCCGCCGCCGGTCAGGACGATCCCCTTGTCCATGATGTCGGCCGAGAGCTCGGGGGGCGTCTTCTCGAGGGCGACCCGGACGGCGTCCACGATGATCCCGACCGTCTCGGCCAGCGACTCGCGCACCTCGGCGTCGGTGAGCGTCAGGGTCTTCGGGATCCCCTCGACGAGGTCGCGCCCCTTCACCTCCACCGTGAGCGGCTCGTCGAGCGGGTAGGCGGAGCCGATCTCCATCTTGATCTGCTCGGCGGTCCGCTCGCCGATGAGGAGGTTGTACTTCCTCTTGATGTATTGGATGATCGCCTCGTCCATCTCGTTCGAGGCGACGCGGACCGACTTCGAGTAGACGATGCCGGCCAGCGAGATGACGGCCACGTCGGTCGTCCCGCCCCCGATGTCGATGATCATGTTCCCCGTCGGCTCGGTGATCGGGAGCCCGGACCCGATCGCCGCGGCCATCGACTGCTCGATGATGAAGACCTCGCTCGCGCCCGCCTGCAGGGCCGAGTCCTTCACGGCGCGCTTCTCGACCTGCGTGATGTCGGATGGCACCGAGATGACGACCTTCGGCCGGAGGAACGGCGAGCGCCCGTTGGCCTTCTTGATGAAGTAGTCGAGCATCTTCTCGGTGATCTCGAAGTCGGCGATGACGCCGTCCTTCATCGGGCGGATGGCGACGATGTTGCCCGGCGTTCGGCCGAGCATCTCCTTGGCCGCGCCTCCCACCGCCTCGACGCGGTTCGTGACGCGGTTGACGGCGACGATGGAGGGCTCGCGGACGACGATGCCCCGGCCTTCCGCGAAGACGAGCGTGTTCGCGGTGCCGAGGTCGACCGCCAGGTCGTTGGAGAAGAACGAGAAGAGCTTTCGGAGGCCCACGGGGACGTTCCTTTCGTAAGCGCCGGTGCCCCCCCGGGGGCGGCGCCGCCTGAGAAGGACCCGTCCGCTCGGCGCGGGACGGGTCGGGGGACCCGGCGGGGAGGCCCCTCCGGGAGTTCGTTCAGAAGAGCTCGACGACGACGCTCTCGCGCCGGACCGTCTCGTTGCCGGCGCCGTCCACGGCCTTCACGACGACCGTGTTGGTCCCCTCGCGGGACATCGAGATGACCTTCCTGAAGTTCCCGGAGGTGTCGAGGTCGACCGGCTCGCCGTCGACGGTGACGGTACACCCCGGCTCGCTCCTGCCGGCGACGATCACGATCGAGCCGTTCACCTGGGGGCGCTGCAGCACGAGGTCGGGCGGCGTGGTGTCGACGGGGCCGCCACGCGGACCCGCCGCGACGACCTTGAAGCGGCGGATGGCCGACCAGTCGGACGCGAGGCTCCCCTTGAGCGAGGCGACGCGCCAGAAGAACGACCCGTCCTCGACGACGCGCACGTCCGCCTCGGGACGCGGCCTGTCGTCCACCACGACGATCGAGTCGGGGATGAAGAGGCGGCTCCGCGCGATCTGGATCCGGTAGCGGGAGACGCCCTTGACCGGGGACCAGCGGAGCCGGACCGGCTCCTTCCTCCTGATGTCGTAGACCGCCGAGTCGTCCGGTCCCAGGGGGCTCGGCGTGTCGGGCAGGCGCAGCCGCTCGGCGATCCCGCCGCCGAGCCTGGCGACCGCCCGTTCCCTCTCGCCGAGGGTGACCGGGGAGCCGCCGCCGGCGGAGACGACCACCGACCCGCGGTAGTTCGAGACGCCGGTCGCCTTCGACTGGTCGACGTCGACGCCCACCGCCGACCGCTGCGCGATCTCGGCGGTGGCGGCGTCGGTCCGGACGATGGAGCTGGCCCCCTCGCCGGTGTTGACCTCGACGGTCCCGACGATGAACTTGATCTCCGAGCGTCTCCGGGCGTCGGCTCCGCCGCTCCCCGGGAGGGTGCTCACCCGGTGGACCTCGAACAGCGTCTCGGGCTTGATCTTGTAGTACGTCCCGTCGATCGACATGACCTCGGCCAGCCCGTTGGCGCCCGTCTTCAGGAAGTCCCCCTCGTAGAGCTTCATCCCGATGCGGGCAGGCTCCCAGGTCGATCGGTTGGCGCGCTGGACCTCCAGCTTGCCCCCGAAGTCCATCACCATCGCGTCGTGCCGCAGGGAGCCGCCGCCGCCGAGGATCCTCTGGGCCAGGGAGCGGGCCTCGACCGCCGCCGCCAGGGCCTCCTGGTAGCGCCCGGCCTGGTAGTGGACCCGCGCGTCCTGGATCTTCCCCGCGGCGATCTCGACCTCCTCCCTCACGCGGCTCGCGTCGGGCAGGATCCTGGCCTTGACGAGGAGGTCCTCGGCCTGCGAGATCTCGCGGGCCGCGCGGCGGCCGACGTCCGCCCCGCGATGCACGAAGAAGTAGACGCCACCGGCCACCGCGGCGGCCGCCACGAGGAAGACGAGGACCCACCGGACCACGGTGTCCTTCGAGATGTAGTACCAGTCGAGCTCGACCTCGTACCGCCGACCGTCTTTCTTCACCATAACGCCCGTCTGTTCAGCGCCTTAGGGCGAAACACGACTTTATACCACGCTCCCGTGCGGCCGTCTTGAGCCGCGGGGGTGCCTGGAGTATCCTCCCGCGTTCGGCGCCTTCCTGGCGCTCGGAGTCGACATGCTCAAGACCCTGCGGGAGAACTTCAAGCACCTCAAGTGGATCCTCTGGGCGGTCATCGCCATCTTCGTCCTCTTCGTCTTCGTGGACTGGGGGATGGGGACGACCAAGCTCGGGGCCGACAGCGACGTCGCCGCTCAGGTCGGCAACGGCCGGATCACGGTGGGGGAGTTCCAGAGGGAGTACCGGAACACCGAGGACCGCTACCGGCAGATGTACGGGAAGAACTACACGCCGGAGGTCGCCAAGGCGCTCAACCTCCCGTCGCAGGTGCTGAACGGCCTGATCGACCGCAGGCTCTTCCGGGCCGAGGCGGCGCGGCTCGGCCTGAGGGTGACCGACGCCGAGGTCTCGCAGAAGATCCTCCAGATGCCGGGCCAGGACGGCACGCCCGCCTTCGTGAGGGACGGGCAGTTCGTCGGGGACGCGGCCTATCGACGGATGCTCGCGAGCATCAACATGACGCCCGAGTCGTTCGAGGCGGACGTGCGCGAGCAGCTCCTCCTCGAGAAGCTGAACCGCTTCCTCACCGAGTCGACCTTCGTCGGCGACGACGAGGTCCGCGAGGACTTCGCCTCGCGCACGGTCCGGGCGAAGATCGCCTACGTCCTCCTCCCGGCTTCCCCCGTCACCCCCGGCGCGATCACGGACGCGGAGGCCGAGGCCTGGTTCAAGGGCCACGCGGCGCAGTACGCGCAGCCGGAGAAGAGGAGGGTGAAGTACCTCCTCGTCGAGACCGCCAAGCTCCGGGACGCCATCAAGGTCTCGGACGCGGACGTGGCCGCCGAGTACCAGGCGAACGCCGACAGCTACCGCAAGGCCGAGGAGATCCACGCGCGCCACATCCTCTTCAAGTCGGACGGGTCGCCGGACGGCGACGCGGCGGCGAAGGCGAAGGCCGAGGCGGCGCTGAAGAAGCTCCGGGGCGGAGCCGACTTCGCCGCCCTGGCCAGGGCGGAGTCGGACGACCCCGGCTCGAAGGCCTCGGGAGGCGACCTCGGGTCGTTCCCCCGCGGGCGGATGGTGAAGGAGTTCGAGGACGCGGCGTTCGCCGCCCAGCCGAACACCGTCGTCGGCCCCGTCAAGACGCCGTTCGGCTACCACCTGATCGAGGTCCTCGGGAAGACGCCGGAGCGGGTCCAGCCGCTCTTCGAGGTGCAGGACTCGATCCGGCTCCGGCTCCAGGAGGAGCGCGCGACGGCCGAGGCGCGCCGCCTGGCCCGCGAGCTCGCCACGAAGCTCTCGAAGATCGGCAAGCCGTCCGACGACGACATGCGCAAGCTGGCGCGTCCCGGGGTCACCTTCAACGAGACCGATCTCTTCGGGCGCTCGGACGCGCCGGCCGGGATCGGCGTCAACCCCGCGTTCACCCAGGCCGTCTTCGAGCTGAAGGAAGGGCAGGTGAGCGAGCCGATCGCCACGGCGCGCGGCGAGGCGATCGCCCGGCTCGTCGAGATCCGGCCTCCCGGCCCCGCCACGTTCGCCGAGGTGAAGGCCCGCGTCGTCTCCGACCTGGCCCGCCAGAAGCAGGACGAGGCCACCGTCTCCGCGCTGAAGGCCGCCGTGACCCCGGGCGCCACGCTCGAGGAGGTCGCCGCCAAGCTCGGCCTGAAGGTCGAGACGCCCGACTCCTTCGCCAAGGCGGGGCCGATCCCGGGCCTCGGGTCCCCCCGGCCCGTCCTCGACGCCGCCTTCGCGGCGCAGCCCGGTTCGCTGACGGGCCCCGTCTTCGTCCCGGACCGCGGGGCCGTCCTCTTCCGCCTCGTCGAGAAGACCCCGTTCGACGAGACCGCCTTCGCGGCCCAGAAGGCCGACATCCGCGAGCGCCTGAAGGGACAGAAGTCCGGCAAGCTCCTCCAGTCGCTCGTGACGCGGCTCCGCGCCGAGACGCGGATCGTCGTCAACCAGGACGTCCTCGCCCGGTTCGGCGGCCAGGCCTAGGCGCGGCCGGGAGATGATCGGCCGGCTCTCCGGCATCGTCCTCGAGGCGCGGCCCGAGAGGGTCGTCCTGGACGTCGGCGGAGTCGGCTACGAGCTCTCGGTCCCGCTCGGGACCTTCACCGCGCTCCCCCCGGCGGGGGAGCGCGCCACGCTCCACGTCCACACCCACGTCCGCGAGGACGCCCTCCAGCTGTTCGGCTTCGCCACCGCCGACGAGCGGGCCGTCTTCGAGAGGCTCCTCACCGTCTCCGGGATCGGCCCCCGCCTCGCCGTCACCATCCTCTCCGGCCTCCCGCTGCCGGAGCTCGTCGCCTCGATCGCGGCGCAGGACGTCCGCCGGCTGGTGACGATTCCCGGCGTCGGCAGGAAGCTGGCGGAGAGGCTGAGCGTCGAGCTGCGCGAGAAGATGTCGGGGCTCGCGGGAGGCCCTCCCTCGGCCGAGGCGCCGCGCTCGCTGACGACGCTGGCGGAGGACGCCGTGGGCGCGCTCCTCAACCTCGGCTACAAGCGCGCGCAGGCCGAGAGCGCCGTCACCCAGGCGGCGGGCGACGGTCCCGGGCTCGACCTGCAGGGCCTCCTCGCCGCGGCGCTCCGGCGGCTGTCGCGCTGAGCCGGCGCGTCCATAATCGGCCCGCACCATGGACGAGCGGCTGCTGACCGGGGCGCTCCAGGACGACGAGTCCGTGCCGGAGGTGACCCTCCGGCCGCGGGCGCTCGACGAGTTCGTCGGGCAGGCGAAGCTCAAGGAGACGCTCGGCGTCTTCATCCAGGCCGCCCGCAAGAGGCGCGAGCCGCTGGACCACGTCCTCCTCTTCGGTCCCCCGGGCCTCGGGAAGACGACCCTCGCCCACATCGTCGCGCGCGAGATGGGGGCGCAGATCCGGGTGACGGCGGGGCCCGTCCTCGAGAAGGCGGGGGACGTGGCCGCGCTCCTGACGAACCTCGCCCCCGGCGACGTCCTCTTCGTCGACGAGATCCACCGGATCCCGCCCGCCGTCGAGGAGATCCTCTATCCGGCCCTCGAGGACGGGAAGCTCGACCTCGTCATCGGGACGGGGCCGGCCGCGCGGACGGTGGAGCTGCGCCTCCCGCCGTTCACCCTCGTCGGGGCCACGACCCGCGCGGGGCTCCTGTCGCAGCCCCTGACGGCGCGCTTCGGGATCACGCACCGGCTCGACTACTACGACCCCGACGCGCTCCGGACGATCGTCCTGCGCTCGGCCGACATCCTCGGCTGCCCGATCGAGGGGGACGGGGCAACGGAGATCGCCAGCCGCAGCCGCGGGACGCCCCGCATCGCCAACCGCCTCCTCCGGCGGGTCCGCGACTTCGTCGAGGTCGCGGGCGACTCGTCGATCTCGCTCGAGGCGGCGCGGCGGTCGCTCGACCGGCTCGAGGTGGACCAGCACGGGCTCGACGAGCTCGACCGGCGGATCCTCTCGACCATCGTCGAGCGCTTCGGCGGAGGTCCGGTGGGCCTGTCGGCCCTCGCCCACTCGATCGGCGAGGACAAGGGGACGCTCGAGGACCTGTACGAGCCGTTCCTCCTCCAGTCGGGCTTCCTCGCCCGGACGCCGAAGGGGCGCGTGGCGACGGCGCTCGCGTACCGGCACCTGGGGCTGACGCCGAAGGGAGGGGCCGCGGGCCTCCTCTTCGGATGACCGCCCCGCGCCGCGGGCTCCTCGTCTACAACCCGGCGGCGGGGGGGCGCGACCGGACGTCGCTCCTCCGCGGCGTCGCGGAGCGGGCGCGGGAGCGCGGGCTCGACCTGACCCTCCTGCCGACCGAGCGGCCGGGCCACGCCACGGAGCTCCTCCGCGAGCGCCTGGGCGAGGCGCCCGACCTCGTGGTCGTCTCCGGCGGGGACGGCACCGTCGCGGAGGCGGCCGCGGCGCTGGCCGGGACCTCCGTGCCGCTCGCCCTCCTCCCGGTCGGCACGGCCAACGTGGTCGCCCGCGAGCTCGGGATCCCGCGAGCGGCCGGAGCCGCCGAGGCGGTTCTCCGGTCGGGGGCGCGACGAACGCTGACGACGTGGCCCGTCCTCGGCCGGACGAGCGTCCTCGGCGTGGGCGTCGGGTACGACGCGCGGGTGATGGCGCGCGTCGCTCCCCGCCTCAAGCGGCTCTTCGGCCGCGCCGGGATCGGCGGGTCGGCCGTGCTCGAGTGGCTGAGGTACGAGTTCCCGCCGCTCGAGGTGAGCGGCCTCGACGCCGAGGGCCGCCCCTTCGAGGCCGAGGCGACCGCCGTCTTCTCGGGCAACACCGGCCGGTACGGCGGGGAGCCGATCCTCTCGCCGTTCGCCGACCCCGGCGACGCGCTCCTCGAGCTCGTCCTCTTCACGTCGCGGCGGACGCGCGACCTCCTCCGGTTCTACGCGGGGCTGGCGGGGGGAAGGGCCGCCCACCTGCGGCTGCCGTTCGTCACGCGGAGGGCCGTGGCCTCCTTCCAGGTCCGCTCGCGGGCGGGATACGAGGTGGAGGTCCAGGTGGACGGGGACGTCGCCGGGACGACGCCCGTCGCCGTCGGCCCTGCCGGTCCGCCGGTCCAGGTCGTCGTCCCCGAGGCCGGGGCGACGGGGACGGACGGGGACGGGGCCCGCGACGGCTGATCGACCGCAGGACCGTGGGGTCAGGTCTGAGGACCGTGGGGTCAGGTCTGTGATCCGTGATTTTCGGGATCCCCGGCCGGGGCGAGGTCAGCTCTTCCGGTAGTGACAGCCTCGGGAGACGGGGTTCTTCAGCGCCGCCTGCGCGATGAGGAGGCTCGCGTGGACCCCGTGGAAGAGGTCGACGATCGCCTTGGAGATCTTCGTCTCGTGGTAGAAGCGGCTGAGGCGCTTCTCGAGGTCGCGGATGTCGGCGACGGCGCGGCCGAGCCGCTCGGTCGTCCTCACGATCCCGACGTAGTTCCACATGGTGTTGCGGATGGTCGTCCAGTCCTGCTGGACGAGGGCCGGGTCCTCGTTCTGCGCGTCGCCCGGCGACCTCCATCCCGGGATCGCCCGGAACATCGACGGGGCGAAGGTCTGTCCCTTCTCGAGCCGGTCGGCGATCGAGAGCGCCGCGTGGTAGCCCCACACCAGCCCCTCGAGGAGCGAGGTCGAGGCGAGGCGGTTGGCGCCGTGCAGGCCCGTGCAGCTCGTCTCGCCGATGGCGTAGAGGTGGCGGATGGTGGTCTTCCCCTCGAGGTCCGCCAGGACGCCGCCGCAGAAGTAGTGGGCGGCCGGGACGACCGGGATCGGCTCCTTCGCGATGTCGACGCCGAAGCCGTCGCAGGTGGCGGCGATCGTCGGGAAGCGGTCCCGGATCGCCTGCCCCTCGTGCGGCCGGTAGTTGTGGGCGAGGTCGAGGTAGACGCAGGGGTCTCCCCGGGTCGTCATCTCCTCCACGATCGCCCGGGTCACCACGTCGCGCGGCGCGAGGTCCTTCCGCTTCGGGTCGTAGCGGTGCATGAACGCCTCGCCGGCGCGGTTCACGAGGACGGCCCCCTCGCCCCGGAGCGCCTCGGAGATGAGGAAGCGTCCGGCGTCGGGGTGGTAGAGGGTGGTCGGGTGGAACTGGACGTACTCGACGTTGAGGACGGCGGCGCCCGCGCGCTCGGCCATCGAGAGGCCGTCCCCGATGGCGTGCTCGGTGTTGGTGGTGTGGAGGAAGAGGCGCCCGACGCCCCCCGAGGCCAGGACGGTGAAGTCGGCCAGGACCGTGTGGACCGACCCCGACGCGTCGAGGACGTACGCGCCGAGGCACGGGTCCTGGAGGGCGTAGCGCTGCTGGACGTCGGTGGAGTGGTGTCGGGCCGTGATCAGGTCGATCGCGGTGGCGTTCGTCCAGAGGGTCACCCGCCGCTCGCGCTTCACCCGCGCGAGGAGCGCCAGCTCGATCGCCCGGCCGGTCGCGTCCGCCGAGTGGACGATCCGGGCGACGGAGTGCGCCCCCTCGCGGGTGAAGTCGAGGTCCCCCTTCCGGGTGCGGGTGAAGGGGACGCCGGCCTCCTCGATGAGGATCTCCCGGACGACGGCCGGGCCGCGGGAGGCGAGGAAGCGGACGGCCTCGGCGTTGCAGAGGCCGGCCCCGGCCCGGAGGATGTCGCGCGTGAGCGAGCCGGAGGAGTCGTTCCGCCCGCGGTAGATGATCCCGCCCTGCGCCCAGGCGGTGTTGCAGTCCTCCGGGACGTCCGCCTTCGTCAGGACGATGCTCCGGATCCCCTTCCGGGCGAGGACGAGCGCGGTGGTCAGCCCGGCGATCCCGGAGCCGATGACGAGGGCCGGGATCCGGATGCGGCGGGCCCCGGCGGGGCTCAACGGCCGCTCCGGGGGGGGCGGAGAGGGCGCGGGGGGGCGAGGCGGGCGTCGAGGGCGATGTCGATCGCCCGGACGGTGTGGGTGAGGGCGCCGACGGAGACGTAGTCGACCCCGACGCGGGCCGACTGCCGCGCCTTGGTCACCGTCATCCCTCCCGAGGCCTCGACCTCGACGTGGCGGCCCGTGGCCTCGTTGAAGAGGCGGACGTCGCGCACGGCGACCTTCATCTCGGCCACCGGCATGTTGTCCAGGAGGACCCGCTCCGCCCCGGCGTCGAGCGCCTGGTGGACCTCGTCCAGGGTGCGGGCCTCGCTCTCGAGGAGGTGGCGCTTCAGGCGCGGGTTGAGGTCGCGGAAGTCCGCGGCGCGGCGGGTCGCCTCCCAGACGCTCCCGCAGCCGTCGGCGTGGTTGTCCTTCACGAGGAAGGCGTGCGCGAGGCCGAACCGGTGGTTCGAGCCGCCGCCGCAGGCGACGGCGTACCGCTCGAAGACGCGGAGGCCGGGGGTCGTCTTCCGGGTGTCGAGGAGCCGGCAGCCGGTCCCGGCCAGCGCCTCGACGTAGGCGCGCGTGGCGGTCGCGATCCCCGAGAGGCGCTGCAGGACGTTGAGCGCGGTCCGCTCTGCCGCCAGGACGTTGATCGCGGGCCCCTCCACGCGGGCGAGGACCGTCCCGGGGTCGACGGCCGTCCCGTCGGAGACGAGGACCTCGCACGCCGCGCGCGGGTCGAGGAAGGAGAAGACGCGCGGCAGGAAGGCCGCGCCTGCCACGACGGCCCGCTCGCGGCAGACGATGTCGCCGGCGACGCGGGCCTTCGGGCCGAAGACGGCAAGGGAGGTGACGTCCTCGCCGTCCTCGGCGAAGGCCCGGGCGAGGAGGTCGTCGAGGGAGTCGACGAGGGCGCGAGAGAGCTTCACGGGATGGACATTCTAAGGGGGGGAGGGCGCGGGGGAGAGCGGCCGCTGTACGATGGGCGAAACCCCTTCAGGAGGTCTGCCATGGCCATCGGCAACCCTGGTCCGGTCATCCCCGAGCGCTACCGTCGGGCCCTGGGCGACGACGACCCGGTCGAGGCGATGGCCGAGGCTCCCGACCGGCTCCGGAAGCTGATCCGCGGGCTGACCGAGCGGCAGCTCGCGAGGAGGCCCGCCCCCGGCAAGTGGTCGATCAAGGAGATCATCGGCCACCTCGCCGACGGCGAGGTCGTCCTGGGGGCGCGCTACCGCTTCATCGCGGCGCACGAGAGGCCGAAGATCGCCAGCTACGACCAGGACGCCTTCGTCGAGAGGCTCGGGACGATGGGGGCGAAGGCGTCGGAGCTCCTGGACGACTTCATGTGGGCCCGCGCCGCGAACCTGGGTCTCCTGCTGCGCCTCCCGCCGGAGTCGTGGCAGCGGGTCGGCGTCCACGAGGAGCGGGGCGAGGAGTCGATCGAGACGCTCGTGACCATGTACGCGGGGCACGACCGGATCCACCTCCAGCAGATCGAGACGATCCGCGTCGGCCTCTTCCCCCCCCGGCGCAAGGCGGCGGCCCGCAAGGCCCCGGCGCGGAGGAAGGCCTCTGCCGGGAAGCCCGCTGCCCGGCGGAAGGCCGCGCGGAGGTAGCGCGGGTCAGACCGGGCCGCGGGTCACGACGGCCGCGAGGCGCGCCAGGGGGGCCGCCGCCGGGACGAGGAGCCGCGACGCGGCGCCGCCGAGGAAGAACGGGCGGAGGAGGCGCGAGAAGAAGAGCTGCCTCCCCGCGAGACGCCGGTGGCGCCGCCGCCACGCGGCCGTGACACCGGTCGCGGGGAGCTCCCCCGCGAGGTACTCCCGGAGCAGGGCGGCGGCCGCCTCGCCGCTCCGGAGCGCCAGCGCCATCCCGGCCCCCGTGTACGGGTCGACGACCCCCGCGGCGTCTCCCGCCAGGAGGACGTCCCCCGCGCACGGGTCCCGGCGGCCGAGGTGGACCGGCTCGGAGAGGAGCGTGGGGCCGGGCTCCGGGACGAGGCCGCGCAGGTCGCGCGCGAGGGCGGGGCTCTCGGCCGTCAACCGGCCGAGGAGGCTGTCGAACGCGTGGTGCGCCTCCTGCGCCACCGCCGGGGTGGCGAGGGCTCCGAGGCTCACGCGCCCCTTCTCGACGAGCGAGAGGCCGAGGTAGCCGCCCCGGAAGAGGTGGAGGATGGCCCGGTCCTCGAGGTGGGCCGCGGGACCGCGAAGGAACTTCTTGAAGCCGAAGAGGGAGGCTCTCGCGCGGAAGAAGGGGCGACCGAGGCGGCCGTCGAGCGGCGAGTAGCGGCCCCACGCGCCGAGGACGGCGCGGGCGCGGAGCGTCGACCCGGGGGTCCGGACGACGAAGCCGTCCGAGAGGGAGCCGTCGACGCCGACGACCGGCGCGTCGAAGGCCACACGCGCGCCGGCATCCGCCGCCGCGCGGGCGAGGAGCTCGTCGAGCCGCTCGCGCGAGAGCGAGAGGGCCGGGGCGGGAAGCGTGCTCTCCACCCGCGAGCCGGAAGGGCCGACCACGGTGAAGCGCCGGATCGTCGCCGCGCCGGCCGCGCGGACCGCGGGAAGGACGCCGAGCCGGCCGAGGACGGCGACGCCGTCCGGCGAGAGGAGCTCTCCGCAGATCCTCGGGCGCGGGAAGCGGGCGCGCTCGAGGACCGCGACGCGGAGGCCCCCTCGCGCCAGGAGAAGCGCGGCGCAGCTCCCGGCGAGGCTTGCCCCGACGATCGCGACGTCGGCTTCGAGACCCGCGGCGGCGGCCGCGATACCGTCATCCGAGCTCACGGGCGCGTCCAGAGGAGCTTCCAGCCCAGGGGACCGGCCGGGAGGACCGAGGCGCCGGGCAGGGCACGGGACGCGATCCCCGCCGCCTCGGAGCACGTGTACGCCTGGAGGACGGAGGCTCGGGCGTCGTGCCGGCTCACCGGGCTCCGGAAGGCGACCTCCCCGAGGAGCCGGGCGACCACGAGGGAGACGCGGTGGCGCGCCAGGTCGAGCGCGACGACGTGGTGGCGCGCGACCCGGGCCTGCTCGGCGAGGAGGAGGCGAAGCTCGTCCGGCGAGAAGTGGTGGCAGAAGAGGGTGGAGCAGACGACGTCGACGGAGCGGTCGCCGAGCGGGATCCGGAACGCGTCGCCCACGGCGGCGGACCGCGGGGGGGCGAGGGCGGCGTGCGCCGCCTGCCGGTCGAGGTCGACGACGCGCAGGGTGCGCCCGCGCCGCAGGAGGCGGGCGGCGAGGTCCCGGCCGACGTGCCCCGTCCCCGCGCCGACGTCGAGGAGCGAGGGGGTGCGCGACGGGATCGCCGCCAGGAGCGGAAGGACGTGGCGCCGGACGAGGAGGCGGCCGCCGAGCCGGCGGTGGATCCACTCGATGTCGGCCAGGCTCTCCGCCGCGTCGTCGGCCGCGACGTCGCCGTCGAGGAGCTCCCTCGAGGGCGAGCGCTCGGGGACGAGGAGCCCCACCTCGGCCTCAGGCCCCGGCGGCAGCGCGCGCCGTCCGCCCGACCCGCCCGAGCCGGGCGTCCCCGATCGGCGTGGCGCAGCCGATGACGCCGATCGCGGCCCTGCTCCTCATCCGAACGTCGTCCCCGGCCCGGCCTCGTACGCCGTGAGGAGCGCGCCGGCCGGAAAGTCGCTCCCCGGGGGGACGACCAGGAGGACGTGGGCGGCCGCGTGCGACAGCAGGTCGTGGCTCCCGCGCGTGGCGATCGGGGTGGCCCGGGCGACGCCGTCGGGCCCCCTCTCGAGCGTGGCGGGGACGAAGGCGAGCCGCCCGCCCCCGTTCCGGGCGGGGGCGGCGAGCCGGACGGGGACGGGGAGCGGGAGCGCCGCGCCCGCGGCCGCGCGGAGCGCGGCCCTGACGAAGAGGTCGAACGCGACGGCGGCCGAGACCGCGTTCCCCGGAATGCCGAAGACGAGGGTCGCGCCGGCGCGCGCCACGAGGAGCGGCTTGGCGGGCCGGATCGCCACCTTGTGGAAGACGATCTCGGCCCCCGCGGCGAGGAGAGCCTCGCCGACGAGGTCGTAGTCGCCCGCCGAGACGCCGCCCGTCGTCAGGAGGAGGTCGGGGGCGTCGGAAAGGGCCCCGGCGAGGCGGGCGCGGAGCGCGGCCGGCTCGTCGGAGACGGTCCCCAGGTCGACGGCGTCGCACCCCGCCCGCGAGAGCGCTGCGAGGAGGAGCGGGCCGTTGGTGTTGCGGATCTGGGCGGGGCCGGGGCGAACGCCCGGCGCGACGAGCTCGTCGCCCGTGACGAGGACGGCGGCGCGCGCGCGCCGCGCGACGAGGAGGCTCTCGCGGCCGGACGCCGCGGCGACGGCCACGTCCGCCGGGGAGAGGAGCCGGCCGGCCCGGAGGACCCGGTCCCCGGCCGCCACCACCTCGCCGCGCCGCCTCACGTGGGCCCCGGGGCGGGGCGCCTTCAGCGCGCGGACCCGATCCGGGGCGAGCTCCTCGGCCTCCTCGACCGGGACGACGGAGTCGGCCCCCTCCGGCATCGGGGCGCCCGTCATCACCTTCACCGCGGTCCCGGCAGCGACGGGCGGGGGCGCCGTCCCCGCCCCGGCACTGCCGGCGACGCGGAGGACGAAGCCGTCCTTCGAGGCGTCCGGCGACCGGACGGCCCAGCCGTCCATGGCCGTCGTGTCGAAAGGAGGGACGTCGCCGTCGGACCGGACCTCCTCGGCGAGGGTCCTGCCGGCCGCGACCGCGAGGGGGACCGGCTCGGCCGAAAGAAGGCGTACCGAGCGGACGACGGCCGCGAGCGCCTCCTCGAATCCGATCATCCCGGGATCCTAGCAAGGGCGCCGGGCCGGGCAACCCATAGAATGGGGGGGTGTCAGACCCCCGGTTCGAGTTCCGAGGGGACCTCGCCACCACGCCCTTCGCAGAGGTGCTCCAGACGGTCCATCACTACAAGGTGCCTGGGGTGGTCTCCGTGTCCAGGCAGGGTGTCACCAAGAAGATCTACATCTGGAAGGGGGACGTGATCTTCGCCTCCTCCACCGACCGCGAGGACTCCCTCGGGAACTTCCTCGAGCGGAAAGGGAGGATCTCGAAGGCGGACCTCGACCTGTCGGTCAAGCTCCTCCTGGCGCCGAACGAGACGCGCCGTCACGGCGAGGTCCTCGTCGGGATGGGGCTCCTGACGCCGAAGGAGCTGACCGAGTGGGTCACCGAGCAGGTCCTCACCGTGGTCTACTCGGTCTTCGAGTGGCCCGAGGGGGAGGTCACCTTCGCCGTCGGCCAGTACCGGACCGACGAGATCGTCCAGCTCAGCATCCCGACCCGACAGGCGATCCTCGCGGGGGTCAAGCAGGTGCGCGACGTCGCGCGCCTCGTCAACGTCCTCGGTCCCCGGTGGACGGTCTTCGACCCGTGCTACAACCCGGCCGACCTGGGGGACGTCGGCCTCGACGTCGGCGAGGCCCGGTTCCTCCAGGCGGTCGACGGGACGAAGACGTTCCGCGACCTCGTGGTGGTGGGTCCGGGGGACGCGGCCCACAACGCGCGGCTCCTCTACGCCTTCCACGCGCTCAAGCTGATCCGGCGGCGCGACGTGGGGAGCCGGTCGGCGATCCGGAAGATCCAGTGGAGGACGGACGGCGGAGGCTTCTCGGAAGGGAGCTGAGTGCGGCAGACTTGACGGGGGCCCGGCGCCGGATGCAGGGCGGCGGGCCCGAAGGAGCGTCCGCGAAGGCGCCGGCGGTCGCGGCGGCCCGCCCCGGGGCGGACGGCGGGCGGCGCGGTCCGGAACGAGCCGGGAGCCGCGGCGTAAGACGGGAAAGGAAACCCTCGATGCCCTTGTACGAGTTCCGTTGCGAGTCCTGCGGGTGGACCCTGGAGACGATCCTCGCCTTCTCCGACCCTCTCCCCGAGCGGTGCGAAGCGTGCGGCGGGGCGTTGAAGAAGCTGCTCTCGGCCCCCGCCGTCCAGTTCAAGGGGAGCGGCTTCTACCTGACCGACTACGGCCGTTCCGGGTCGAGCGGGAGGGGCGAGGCGAAGGGGGGCGACGCGGGCGCCGGAGAGGCGAAGAAGGCCGAGCCCGCCAAGCCCGCGGCCGACTCCTCCGCGGCGACGGGGAGCTCCCCCACCCCGAAGGGGGACGGCTGACCTCGGGCGCCTCGTCGCCGGGGCGGGCCGCGCGGCCTCGCGGGAGGCGGAGGGGGGCGTGCGCGTGGGTCCCCCTCCTCGGGGCGCTCGCCCTCGGCGGCGCGTCGTCGGCCGCCTTCGCCGCCGGGGTTCCGGCCGCAGGCGGGCTGTGGCTTCGCTATCCCCTGCCGGGGGCCGAGGTGAAGTCGCTCGCGGCCGACCCCGCGGTCCCGGGCGCCTTCTACGTCGGCACCGCCCAGGGGGGCGTCTACCGCTCGGTCGACGGGGGCCGGAGCTGGAGCGCGCCCGCCGGGGGCGCCCCGTTCCCGGGCTATGCCGTGACGGCGCTGACGCCCGACCCGTCGGACCCCGGGACGGTCTGGGCCGGGCTGACGGGGATCGTCCGCGGCGGCCTCCTGGCCCGCTCGGACGACGCCGCGCGGAGCTGGAGCGTCGTGAAGCGCTGGGACGAGGAGGCTGGCGCCCGCGTGGTGGCGGTGGCGGTCCGGCACCGGCGGAGGACGATCGTCGTCGGGGGGGACCGGGGCCTCGAGATCTCCGTGGACGACGGCCTCAGCTGGCGCCCCTCGGTTCCTCCCCTCGACCCCGGCGCGGGGATCTCGTTCGTCGCCTTCCACCCGGCGCGTCCCGACACGCTCTACACCGGCTCCTACCGCCACCCGTTCCGGTCGACGGACCTGGGGCGGACGTGGAAGAGGATCGCCGTCGGGATGGTGGAGGACACGCAGGTCTTCGCGCTCGACTTCCTCGGGAGCGACCCCGACGACATCTGGGCCGCGACCTGCGGGTGGGTCTACCGCTCGCGCGACGGCGGGGGGACCTGGGTGAGGTACCGGGACGGGCTGACGGACCGGCGGACGCAGGCGGTGCGGCACGACCCGGCGAACCCCCAGCGGGTCCTCGCCGGGACGACCGGCGGCCTCTTCGAGAGCACCGACGGGGGGAAGAGCTTCCGGCGCCTCTCGCAGGAGCTGGTCGTCAACACCCTCACCTTCGACCCGCGCGACCCGTCGGTCCTCCTCGTCGGGACCGAGACGGACGGGGTCCTGAGGAGCGAGGACGGGGGGAGGACCCTGCGCGAGTCGAACGTGGGGCTCGCCGAGGCGCGCGTCTCGGCGGTGGCCCAGACGGCTTCCGGGACGGTCGTCGTGGCCCGTGCGGCGGACGGGGGGAGCGGCGGCCTCTGGAGGCTCGACCCGCGGACGGGAGAGGCCTTCCGCCTCGCCTCGACCCCCCCCTCCACCGTTCGGGCGCTCCTCGCGTCGGGCGAGCGGCTCCTCGCCGGGACGCCGGACGGGCTCTTCGTCTCGGACGGGCCGGACGCGCCGTTCAGCCGGGTCCTCGGAGACGGGGTCCTCGGCCTCACGGCAGGGGACGGCCGGGCCTTCGCCGCGACCGAGACGGGCGTCTTCGCCTCGCGGGACGGCGGCCGCTCGTGGGAGCGGATGGGATCGCTCCGGAGGAGGGTCGACGCCGTCCTCTGGAGCCGCGTCCCGGGGACGGACCGCGCGACCGCGGCCGCGGTCGTCGCGGGGCGGACCGTCTGGTGGAACGGCCGCGACTGGGGGCTCGAGGCGTTCCCGGCCGACGCGCCCCGGAAGCTGAGCGGCGGCTTCGGGCGGCCGCGTGTCACGCGGTACGGCACCCCCGAGCCGTTCGGCGTCGACATCGACGCCGCCCGCTCGTCCCTGGTCTTCCGGGACGGGGACGCGGGGGAGGACCTCGCCCTGGCCCTCCCCGAGCGCGGGCTCGCGGTGGCCGGCTGGGCGGGGAACCCGAGGCTCCCCTCGGGCCTCTACATCGCCACCATCGGGCGGGGGCTCTTCCGGTACGTTCCCTCGGGGGAGGCTCCCCGCGCCGCGGTCCGTCCTCCCGGGGAGCTCGACGGGAAGGAAGCCGGGGCGCCCGCGCGGCTCCCGGTCCCCCCGGACTCCCTCCGCAGCCGCCTCCCCTGACCCTCTCTCCTGTGCCTCCTGAGGATGGGCGAGGCCCGCCCGGGTCTCACCGAGGGGGGACGTCCAGGTACCTGAGCTTCGACCCGGGGACGATCCCGTTCCGGCTGGCCTCGCCTCCGGCGATCTCCAGGACCCGGTCGGCTGGCCCCTTCGGCGGATAGCTCGGACAGGGGTCGGCGGCGCAGGGGGGGACGTCCCGGAGGACGTCCACCACGGTTCCGTCCTTCAGGGCGAAGACCATGTCGAGGGGGAAGTGGCAGTTCTTCATCCAGAAGGGGCGGACCTCCGGCTCGTCGAAGAGGAAGAGCATCCCCCAGCCCGGGAGGAGCGACTCGCGGAACATGAGCCCCTGGGCCCGCTCCTCGTCGGTCCGGGCCAGCTCCACGGAGAAGACCGCTCCGGAGGGGGTCACGACGCGCGGACCGGCCGCGGGCGTCGGGGCCGCCGTCGCGGGACCGCCGCCGGCGCGGCTGCAGCCGAGGAGGGCCAGGGCGAGGAGGGCCGCGCCGCCCGCCCTCACGGCGTCTCCTCCCCCCCCTCGACGGGGTCGCCCGGCTCCTCGAACAGCTCCTCCTCCTCGCGGCGGAGGCCGTATTTCTTGGCGTAGTAGCGGAAGGAGCGTTCGCTCATCTGAAGGAGCTCCGCGGCGCGGGTCTGGACCCCTCCGGTCCGGTCCAGCGCCTGTTGCATGAAGTGCTTCCCGATCCATTCGAGGTAGGGCTCGAGGGCGAGCCCCTCGGGCGGCAGGTCGAAGCGGTCGTCGAGCGCCGCGGACGGGACGCCCGCGGGTCTCAGGAAGTGCGACGGGAGGGAGGCCGACGTGATCACGTCCCCGGCCTCGAGGGCGACGGTCCGCTCGATGAGGTTCTCGAGCTCGCGGACGTTGCCGGGCCACGGCTGCGCCTCGAGGAGCCGCATCGCCTCGGTGGAGATCTTCTTCTCCGGAAGCCCCTGCTCCGACGTCACCTTCCGCAGGAAGTGGCGGACGAGGAGCGGGACGTCCTCGCGCCGTTCCCGGAGCGGGGGGATCTGCAGCGGGATGACCGCGATCCGGTAGTAGAGGTCCTCCCGGAACGACCTCTCCGCGACCTTCTGCGAGAGGTCCTTGTTCGTCGCGCAGATGATCCTCACGTCGATCGGCTCCTCGACGTTCCCGCCGACGCGGCGGACGACGCGCTCCTGGAGCGCCTGCAGGAGCTTCACCTGCATCGCGAGCGAGGTCTCTCCGATCTCGTCGAGGAAGAGGGTCCCGCCGTCCGCCTCCTTGAAGAGGCCGCGCTTCTCCCGGACGGCCCCGGTGAAGGCCCCCTTCTCGTGGCCGAAGAGCTCCGACTCGAGGAGGTTCTCCGGGAGGGCCCCGCAGTTGATCGAGACGAAGGGACGCGCGGCGCGCGCGGAGGTCCGGTGGATGGCGCGCGCGATGAGCCCCTTGCCGGTCCCGGACTCGCCCGAGATGAGGACCGTCGAGGTCGTCCGCCCGATCCGCTCGACCATGTCGAAGACGCTCCGCATCCGCCGCGAGACGCCGACGAGCGGCCCGAGCGCGGGACGCTCCTCCACGCGGCTCCTCAGGGCGACGTTCTCGTCGGCGAGCCGCTTCCTCTCGAGCGCCTTGCCGACGACGTGCTTGAGCTCCTCGACGTCGAAGGGCTTGGAGACGTAGTCGTAGGCGCCGGCCTTCAGGGCCTCGATCGCGGTCTTCGTCGACGTGTACGCGGTGATCATCACGACCGGCGTCTCGGGCGAGAGCTCGCGGCTTCGCCGCAGGAGGTCGAGCCCGGTGCCGTCGGGCATCCTCAGGTCGGTCAGGACGAGGTCCGGGGCCGACTCCTCGAGCTGCCGGGTCCCCTCGGCCAGGGACCGCGCGCTCCGGACCCGGTAGCCCTCCTTTTCGAAGACGATCGTCAGCATCTCCACGATCCCCGCCTCGTCGTCCACGAGGAGGACGGTCGGGCCGCTGCCCGCCGGACGGCGCGCCGGATCCGCGGGCATCAGGCGGCCTCCGTCCCCGCCCGGGCGCGGGACGACGGCTCCGCCGCCGGCTCGCGGACGGCGGACCGGCCCCGGGGACCGTCCAGCGGCAGCGAGACGACGACGGCGGTCCCGCGGCCGGGAGCCGACTCGACCCGGATGGAGCCTCCGTGCTCCTCGACGATCCGGTGGACGATGGCGAGCCCCAGGCCCGTCCCTCCCGGGAAGCTGTGGGCGAACGGCGCGAAGAGGCGGTCCCGCTCCTCGGGGGTCATCCCGCGCCCCTCGTCCCGCATCGTCACGATCCACCACGGGCCTTCGAGGCGGGCCTCGACGCTCAGGCGCCCCTCGCCGGGCATGGCGGCGACCGCGTTCCGCGACAGGTTCCAGAAGACCTGGCGGAGCTGCCCGGGGTCCGCCTGCAGGACGACCGACTCCGGCTCGAGGTCCCAGGAGACGGCGTGCCCGGCGCCGAGCTCGTCGCTGTGGGCGAGGAGGCTCAGCACGTCACGCAGCGCCGCGGCGCCGTCGACCGCCTCGATCGCCTGCTCGCGGGGCCGCACGTACTTCAGGAAGTCCTCGAGGATCGACGAGAGCCGGTGGGACTCCTGCACGACGACGTCCATCAGGCGGCGCTCCGCCGACCCGGGGGCCGCCGAGGACGAGAGGACCTGGACCGAGCCCGAGATCGACGCGAGGGGGTTGCGGATCTCGTGCGCGATCGCCGCCGTCAGCTCGCCCACCGCCGCCAGCTTCTCCTTCAGCCGGACCTCGCTCTCGAGCTTCTTGAGCTCGGTGAGGTTCTGGAAGATGAGGATCCTCCCGGTCACGCGGCCGTGCTCGTCGCGCAGGGGCGTCGCCGTGACGCCGAAGTAGGCGTCGGGACCGAGCGCCGTCCGGTTCCCCTCGAACCGGAGTGCGTCGCTCTCGAGGGCGGCGATGCGGGCGATCGACTCCGGGTCGACGAGGCCGGTCTTCGAGAGGTGCTGCCCGACCAGCTCGTCGCGCCCCTTGAGGAGCAGGTCGAACGCGGGCGGGTTCGCGAAGGTGACGACGCCGTCGAGGTCGGTCGTCAGGACGCCGGACGACATCGAGGCGAGGACGGAGGAGTGGAGCGCCTGGAGGCGAGCGATCTCGGTCTTCCGGCGCTCGACGTCCGCCTCGGCGCGGCGCAGCTTCTCGGAGGCGGCGGAAACCAGGAGGGCCGTGGCGGCGAACGCCCCGGCGTTCATCGCCACGTTCCCGACGAGCTGGCCGGCCGACCAGACGCGCGGGGCGAGCTCGTCGCTCTCCACGGCGGGGACCGCGCCGGTGGACATCAGGTGGACGAGGACGGCGTAGAAGACCGAGGCGAGCCCGGCGGTGACCAGCCCTCCGCGGCGGCCGAGGAGGAGAGTCCCGGACGTGACGACGGCGAGGTAGAGGAAGGTGAACCCGGACTCGGGGCCGCGGGAGATGTAGACGAGGCCCGTCACGATGCCGAGGTCTCCGAGGATCTGCAGGATGGCGTTCGCCGTCGGCGACAGCCGGGTCAGCCCGAGGAGCGCGCCGATGGAGAGGCCGTAGGCGAGCGCCGCGAGGTAGTAGACGGGGCTCAATGGGAGGGCCAGGCTGAACGTCAGCTGGATGAGGAGCGCCGAGAGGAGGAGCGTCGAGACGATGACGACGCGGAGGACGAGGAGCCCGCGGAGGAGCTCCGGTCTGGGGCTCCCGGCCGGGGCGCGGGGCTCGAGCACGTCGCTCATTCTAGCGGCGCCGCGGCCGCGCGAACGCGAAGGCGCCGGCGGGGGCCGCCCCGCCGGCGCCTTCCTCGCGGCCGTCCCGGCCCTCAGCCGATCTTGGAGATCAGGTCGAACATCGGCATGTACATCGCGACGACGATCGTCCCGATGACCGCGCCGAGGATCGCGATCATGATGGGCTCCATCAGCTTCATCAGGCCCGCGACCGCGTTGTCGACCTCCTCCTCGTAGAACTCGGCGATCTTCGAGAGCATGGCGTCCAGGGCGCCGGTCTGCTCGCCGACGCCGATCATCTGGACGACCATCGGCGGGAAGACCTTGGCCTCGGAGAGCGGCTCGGCGATGGTCCGGCCGGACTCGACGGACTTGCGGACGGCCATGATGGCGTCCTCGATGATGGCGTTGCCCGCCGTCTTGGCCGTGATCTCGAGGCCGTCCAAAATCGGGACGCCGGACGAGGTCAGCGTCGCGAAGGTCCGGCAGAACCGGGCGACGGCGATCTTCTTCATGATGTCGCCGAGGACGGGCGCCTTCAGGACGAGGCCGTCGATGACGCGCCGCCCCTTGTAGGTCTTGTAGTAGCGCCGGAGGGCGAAGACCGCCGCCGCGATGAAGGCGACGAGGAAGAGGATGTAGCTCGCGACGAAGTTCGACGCGGCGATGACCATCCGGGTCGGGAGGGGGAGCTGCGCGCCGAGGGCGGCGAAGAGGGCGGCGAAGGTCGGGATGACCTTCCAGAGGATGATGGCGACGACGATCGCGGCGACCCCGATCACCGAGACGGGGTAGATCATCGCCGTCTTGACCTGCCCCTTCAGCTTGACCGCCTTCTCGATGTAGGTCGAGAGCCGGCGGAGGATGGTGTCGAGGATACCGCCCGCCTCGCCGGCGGCGACCATGTTGACGTAGAGGTCGTCGAAGGCCCGGGGGTGCTTGCGGAGAGCGTCCGCGAGCGACGAGCCCGACTCCACGTCCTGCCGGACGGCGAGGATGATCTTCTGGAAGGCCTTGTCGTCCTGCTGGGTCCCGAGGATCTCCAGGCACTGCACGAGCGGCAGGCCGGCGTCGATCATGACCGAGAACTGGCGCGTGAAGATGGCGAGGCGCTTCGCCGCGACCCTTCCGGCGCCGAACTTGGGGACGGCGAACTCCTTGCCCCGTTCCTTGACCGAGGTGACCTCGATCTGTCGGCGCCTGAGGTCGGCGATCGCCAGGTCCTTGGAGTCCGCGGACAGGACGCCCCCCGTGATCACGCCCTGCCGGGTCTTCCCCTTCCAGATGAACTGGGCCATGTCCGCTCCTTGCCGGCCGCGCTACGCCCGCCTGGGGGCGGCCGCGGCCGCCGCAGGCGGAGCGGCGCCCTGGCCGACGAGTCCCGTCCCCCGGGCGATCATCTCGCCGAGCTCGTCCGGGAGCGACGACGTCGTCATGGCGAGGTCCTGGGTGATGACCTTCCGGTGGACGAGGGTCGCGAGCGCCTGGTTGAAGGTCTGCATCCCGTACTTGTTCTGGCCGGTCTGCATCATCGAGTAGATCTGGTGGAGCTTGTCCTCCCGGATGAGGTTCCGGATCGCCGGCGTCGGGATCAGGATCTCCATCGCGAGGCACCTCCCCTTGCCGTTCGCCTTCGGGAGGAGCGTCTGGCAGAGGATCCCCTCCAGGACGAACGAGAGCTGGGCCCGCACCTGCGACTGCTGGCTGGCGGGGAAGGCGTCGATGATCCGGTTCATCGTCTGCACGGCGCTGTTCGTGTGGAGGGTCGCGAACGTCAGGTGGCCGGTCTCGGCGATCCTCAGGGCGGCCTCCATCGTCTCGAGGTCGCGCATCTCGCCGACCAGGACGACGTCCGGGTCCTCGCGGAGGACGGCGCGGAGAGCGTTCGGGAACGAGTGCGTGTCCGCGTGCAGCTCGCGCTGGTTGACGATGCAGCGCTTGTGCGTGTGGAGGAACTCGATCGGGTCCTCGATCGTGACGATGTGCTTCGGCTGCTCGCGGTTGACCTTGTCGATCATCGTCGCGAGCGTCGTCGACTTCCCGGAGCCGGTCGGGCCCGTCACCAGGACGAGGCCGCGCGGCCTGTTGCAGAGGCCCTCGACGACCGTCGGGATCCCGAGCTCCTTGAAGCCGAGGATCTCGTACGGGATCTGGCGGAAGACCGCCGAGACGGCCCCGCGCTGGAAGAAGACGTTGCCGCGGAAGCGGGCGAGCCCCTTGACCCCGAAGGAGAGGTCCAGCTCCAGCGTCTCCTCGAACCGGTGCTTCTGGACGTCCGTCAGGATCGAGTAGCAGAGCTGCTTGGTCTCGGGGACCGTCAGGGGAGGGAAGTCGAGCGGCTGGATGTCGCCGTGGACCCGGATCATCGGGGGCGAGTTCGTGGTGATGTGCAGGTCGGAGCCCCCGCGCTCGACGAGAGTCTTCAGCAGCTGGTGCAGCGTGACCGCCATGAGGTTCCCCCTGTTCCGGACTTCATCTCATCATACCCCAGCGCTCGGGGCATCGGCCTGGTCGGGCGGGCCGGCCGTCCCTCCTAGAGGACGGTCTCCCGGACGACCTCCTCGATGCTCGTCAGGCCGTCCTTGATCTTCTGGAGCCCGGAGCCCCGGAGGGTGAGCATCCCCTCCTCCATCGCCTTCCGCTTGATCTCGACCGAGGAGGCCCCGGAGAGGATCATCTCCTTGATCTCCTCGGAGACCTCGAGGACCTCGACGAGCGCCACGCGGCCCTTCAGGCCGCTGCCGTTGCAGCGCTCGCACCCCTTCCCCTTCATGACCTGGACCGACTTGGCCTCCTCGGGGGAGAAGCCGAGCTGGATGAGGACCTGCGGCGGCACGTCGGTCGGGGCCTTGCAGTTGGAGCAGACCCGCCGGATCAGCCGCTGCGCGGCGATCAGGACCACGGACGTCGCCACGAGGTAGGGCTCGATCCCCATGTTCATGAGCCGGTTGATCGTGGAGGGCGCGTCGTTCGTGTGGAGGGTGGAGAGGACGAGGTGGCCGGTGAGCGACGCCTTGACGGCGATCTCGGCCGTCTCGAAGTCGCGGATCTCGCCGACGAGGATGATGTTGGGGTCCTGCCGGAGGAAGGAGCGGAGCGCCGCGGCGAAGTTCAGGCCGATGGCGTCCTTCATCTGGACCTGGTTGATCCCGGGGAGGTTGAACTCGACCGGGTCCTCCGCCGTCATGATGTTCGTGTCGGGGGTGTTGAGGCGGGAAAGGGCCGAGTAGAGGGTGTTGGTCTTGCCCGAGCCGGTCGGCCCGGTGACGAGGACCATCCCCCAGGGCCTGAGGATCGCCTTCTCGAAGCGCTGCAGGCTCGACTTCTCGAAGCCCAGCTTCGTCATGTCGAGCATCAGGTTGTCCTTGTCGAGAAGGCGGCAGACGATCTTCTCCCCGAAGAGGGTGGGGAGGACGGAGACGCGGTAGTCGAGCTCCTTCACCTTCCCGGAGAGCTTCATCTTGATCTTGATGCGCCCGTCCTGGGGGAGCCGCTTCTCGGCGATGTCGAGCCGGGAGAGGATCTTGATGCGCGAGGCAATGGCGTCCTTCAGCTTCGGAGGCGGGTTCATCACCTCCTGCAGGACGCCGTCGACGCGGTACCGCACCCGGTACTCCTTCTCGTAGGGCTCGATGTGGATGTCCGACGCGCCCCGCTTGATGGCGTCGGTCAGGATGATGTTGACCAGCCGGACGACCGGGGCCTCCTCCCCCTCCTCGACGAGCTTCTCGAGGTCGATCGCCTCCTGGTCCGCGTCGTCGACGACCTCGAGGGACGTGTCCCCGACGTCCTGCGAGGACATCTCCTCCATGACCTTCTTCAGCTCCAGGGCGTGCGAGGCCCCGTAGTGCCGGTCGATGGCGTGCTGGAGCGCGATCTCGGAGGCGACCACGGGCTCGACGTTGTAGCCCGTCATGAACTTCAGGTCGTCCATCGCGAAGACGTTCGTCGGGTCCGCCATCGCGATCGTCAGCGTGGCCCCCGTCTTGTTGACGGGGAGGATGTTGTACTTGCGCGCCACGTCCGCCGGGACGAGCTTCAGGACGTTCGGGTCGATCTCGAAGTGCGAGAGGTTGATCGACGGGACGCCGAACTGCGACGAGAGCGTCTCGGTGATGTCCTCCTCGGTCACGAGGCCGAGGCGCACGAGGGTCTCGCCCAGCTTGAGGCCCGAGTCCTTCTGGGCCTTCAGGGCCTGGGCCAGCTGGTCCGCGTTGATGAGCTTCGCCTTGAGGAGAAGTTCTCCGAGCTTGACCGCCATGCGGACGATATTAGCGTGTCGTCGGTCCGGTGGGTGACGGGGACGGCGCCGGAGCGGCGACGGGGCGGCCCCCCTCCACCCGGGTCAGCCGGGCGGTGACCGAGCCGATCGGGAGGATCGTCCGGGCCATGAGGGGGAGGCGCCGCGCGTCGGCGGAGAACCAGAGGAAGAGCTTCCCCTTGTTCCGGTCCTCGGCGGACTCCGACTCGAGCATCCGCGGCTGGACCCTCACCGCCTCGAGGGTCCCGAGGTCGGTCTCGACCGGCTCCTTGGCCTGGACGTCCGCGACCAGCTTGTAGAGCTTCCCGCGGGAGTAGAGCTCCATCCGGATCTCGCGGCCCGGGACCAGCTGCTGCGTCCTCAGGTAGTAGAAGGAGGAGATGACGTCCTGGAACCTCTCCGGGAGCGGCCCGGTCGCGCGGATCGACTGCTCGTCGCGCCAGACGGCGATCCGGCGGCCGAGGTCGAACTCCTCGATCTCGTCCGAGACGTACCGCCCCTCCCGGGCGTGCTTCTCGAAACGGAGCGGGAGGAAATCGCGCGCGTCGACCCAGCTCTCGTAGCGGGTGTTCACCGGGTAGAACTTCGAGACGTACTCGTTGGAGACCGCGCTCAGGGCGATCCGGTGGACCGGCACGCCGTCCGGGGTGGTCTCGTCCGTCGTGGTCAGCGTCATCTCCCCCCCCTCGATCTTCAGCCAGGCGATCGTGTAGGTGAGGACCTCGCCGTCCGCGAACGGGACCGGGAGGAGCCGGTCCTTCGGGAGGGAGTCGCGCCCGGCGGGGGGGAGGGTGCCTCTCGAGGCGCTGGCGGCCGCCCCCCACGCCACGACGGCGATCGCGAGGGCCAGCCGGCCCCTCCGGCGGGGCGGTGCGCCCCTAGACCGGGACGAGGAGGCGGCGAGCGGCGGTGAGGACGTCATCGGGGGAGAGCCCGGGAAGTCCCGCGGCTCCGGGATTGTAGAGGGAGCCCTGGTCGCGGAGCACACGGACGCGGGGCCCGACCGGCCCGAAGCGCTCCGGGTCGGTGGGGCCGAAGAGCGCCACGGTGGGCGTCCCGGCGGCGGCGGCGAGGTGCGTGGGGCCGGTGTCGGCCCCGACGAAGAGCGCGGCGTGGGCCGCCAGGCGCGCCGTCGCGGCGGGGGCCGAAGGGGGGCCGAGCGCGGCCGCGCCCCCGGCCAGCTCCACGACCTCCCGCGCCCGCGCCTCCTCTCCCGGCCCCCAGCGGACGACCCCCTCGAGGCCCGCCTCCTCCCGGGCCCGCCGGCAGAAGCCGGCGGCGGAGGCGGCGCTCCACTCCTTCGCCGGCCGCGACGAGAAGGGCTGCAGGAGGACGAAGGGGCGCCCCTGCCTCGCGTCGAGCCACGAGTCGACCGCGGCGTCGGGGCGGGCCACCAGGTGGCGGACGTCGGGGACCCGCGGCCACCCCGTCCGGCCCGTCACGGCCTCGGCGAGGGCGAGGGCGCGGTCGACGACGTGGGGACGGCCCAGGGCCTCGACGCGGACGTCGGTGACGAGGCAGTTGACCCGCTCCGTCGCCGTCCTCCACCCGAAGCCCACTTTCCGGCCGGCGGGGAGCGCGAAGGTGACGAGGGCCGACTTGAGGAGCCCCTGCGCGTCGACGACGAGGTCGGGTGCGAACTCCCGGCCGAGCCGGACGAGCGCCGCGATCTCCCGGCGCGTCGCCGGGGCGAACGGAGCCCGCCGCCACGCGCGGGTGTGCGCCGGGAGGACCGCGTCGACGTAGGGGGCCCCCTCGAGGAGGGAGGCGAGGGGCGGCTCGACGACCCAGGCGAGGGGACCGCCGAGGGCTTCCCGGAGGGCCCGGGCGAGCGGGAGGGTGAAGACGACGTCGCCGAAGGACGAGAGGCGGACGAGCGCGATCTTCACGTGGCTTCCATTATCCTTGCGGGGTGGTGCTGGAATCGCCCGTCCTCGTCCTGAACCGGGGGTTCGCGGCCCTGACGCTCACCGACGTCAGGCGCTGCTTCACCCTCTTCTACAAGGGACACGTGCGGGCCGTCCTCCCCGACTACTCGACGGTCGACTGGGAGGAGTGGCGCGACATCCCGGTCCCGCCGGAGGACGAGGACGTCGTCCGGACTCCCACGATGCTCCTGAAGGTCCCGCGGGTCATCCAGCTCCTCTCCTGCGAGCGCCCCCCGCGGCACGACGTCAAGTTCTCGCGACACAACATCTACGTGAGGGACGGCAACCGCTGCCAGTACTGCGGGAAGCGCTTCTCGACCTCCGAGCTCTCCCTCGACCACATCGTCCCGCTCTCTCGCGGGGGCGGCTCCTCGTGGGAGAACGTCGTCTGCGCGTGCCTCCCCTGCAACGTCCGGAAGGGGAGCCGGCTGCCGGAGGAGGCGGGGATGGCTCTCAGGCGCCCGCCGGTCAAGCCGAAGTCGACCCCCCTCGGACTCCTCGCCCCGCACAGGATCCATCCTACCTGGAAGAACTTCCTGGACGTGGCGTACTGGAACGTCGAGCTGAACGGGTAGTGATCCCGGGGGTTTCTCGATCCCCCCGGACCCCCCAACCCGGAGAAGCGATTCCCGGGGGTTTCTCGATCCCTCCGCATCCTCCATTGAGGGGAGAGATCACCGAGGGGTGTTCGCTTCCTCCAGGCCCCCGCCGGAAGAAACGACCCGAGACCTGGCGCCCCCCGCCGGAGGACCCGGGAGTGAGGGTCAGGTCCGCCAGCGGTCGTGGAGCCAGAGCCACTGGTCGGGGTGTCGGCGGACCATCGCCTCGACGACGGCGTTGATCCGGGCCGTCAGGGCCTCCGGCGTCCTTTCCTCCTCGGGCAGCGTCCGGACGTCGATCGGCTCCTCGAAGACGAGTCGGTAGCGGCAGGGGCCGATCCGGAAGGCCGAGGCGGGGAGGATCAGGGCGCCCGTCCTCTCCGCCAGCCGCGCCAGCGCGGACGTCGTGGCGGCGGGGCGGCCGAAGAACGGCACCAGGACGGCGTCCGGAGGGTGGGCGTGCTGGTCGGGGAGGATCCCGATCCCGCCCCCCTTGCGCAGGACGCGGAGCATCTCCCGCGCGGCCTCCCGCTTCGAGACGACCCGGTTGCCGGTCTGCTCCCGGAACCGGGTCAGGAGGACGTCGAGGAGGGCGTTGTCGAGCGGACGGGCGATCACGGTCACCGGGAGCCCGCTGGCCGCGGTCGCCAGCGCCGCGACCTCCCAGTTCCCGAGGTGGGGGGTCAGGAAGAGGACGCCCCGCCCGCTCGCGGCGGCCGCGGCGGCCCGCTCGGCCCCCATGAGCTCGACCCGCGAGAGGACCGAGCCGAGCGGCTCGTCCGTCGACCGGACGAGGTCGGCGGCCAGCCCTCCGAAGTGGGCGAAGACGCGGCGGGCGAGGTCCCGGACCTGGCGGGGGGAGAGGTCGGGGAAGGCGCGGGAGAGGTTCTCCTGCGCGAGCCGGCGGCGCCGCGCGTCGAGAAGGCGGAAGAGCCGGCCGAGGCCTCGCCCCAGGCGCTCGGCGGCCGGGCCGGAGAGGGCGCGGAGGAGCCGGCGGAAGCCGGCGAAGAGGCTCGCCTCGAAGCGGTCGCGGGCTGGGGAGCGGCGGCGCGGCATGGCGGTCAGGAGGGGAGGCGGCCGAGGCGCGAGACGACCTCGGAGACGAAGCCGGTCTCGACGACCCGCGCCTCCACGTCGACCCGGAAGAGCGGCAGGTCGACCCGCCCCTCGAGCTTCACGGCGTCCTTGCCGGTCGTCACGATCGCCGCGCTGCCGGTCTCCTGGGCGGCGCGGACGAGGCGAGCCAGCTCGACGTGCCCGTAGGCCGCGTGGTCGCGGTACGCGAGGAGGCGGACGGGAGCGAGGCCGAGGCCGGCGAGGGTCGACTGGAACGCCTCGGGCCGCGCGATCCCGCAGACGGCGAGGAGGGGCTCCGGGACGGCCGCCCCGTCGACGGCGGCCCCGTCCGGACCACGAATCCCGAGGACCTCGGTCCGGGCCCTGAAGAGGGGCGTGCCGGGGGCGTATCGCCTCGCGAGCTCCAGGGCGGCGGAGGGGTCCTCCTGCTCGCTCTTCGTGACCACGACGAGGTCGGCGCGCGCGAGGGACTCGAGCGGCTCGCGGAGCCGCCCGCGGGGGAGGAGCGCCCCGCCCGCGTCCGGGGCGGTCGCGTCGATGAGGACGATGTCGACGTCCCGGGCGAGGGCCACGTGGGAGAAGCCGTCGTCGAGGATGTGGACGTCGACGCGGCGGCCCAGCCCCTCGGCGATCCGGGCGCCGCGGGCCCGCCGAGCGTCGGCGACGACCGGGACGCCGGGGAGCTCGCGGGCGAGGAGGGCGGCCTCGTCGCCGGAGGCCTCCGGCGACGCGAGGACGCCCGCCCCGTCGGAGACGACGACGGGCCCCCGGCTCCGCCTCCGGTAGCCCCGGGTGAGGATCGAGGGGACGAGACCCCTCCGGACGAGCTCTCCCGCAAGCCACCTGACGAACGGCGTCTTCCCCGTCCCGCCCGCCGCCACGTTCCCCACGGAGACGACCGGGCGGGAGGCCTTCTCGACCCGGAGGAGCCCGCAGCGGTAGAGCGCGAGGCGGGTCGCGACCCCGGCGCCGTAGAGGGCGGCCGCCGGGGCCAGGAGGGGGCTACCGGCCACGGGTCTCCCCCTCTCCGTCGAGGAGGGCCAGCGCCATCGCGGCGGCGCGGCTCGCCGCGCCTCGCGAGGCGGCGAAGAGGGCCCGTGCGGCGCGCCGTGCGGCCTCGCGCGCCGCGGGGTCGACGAGGAAGCGACCGACCGCGGCCGCGGCCGCCCGGGGGTCCGGGACGGCGACGACGGCCTCCCCTGCCGCCTCCACGCTGGCGCGGATGTTCCACGTGGAGGGGCCGACCACCGTCGGCAGCCCGGCGCGGAGGGGCTCGAGGACGTTGTGTCCCCCCTTGTCGGCGAAGGTCCCGCCGAGGAGCGCGACGTCGCCGAGGAGATAGGCGCCTGCCAGCTCCCCGATCGTGTCGAGCAGGAAGGCGTCGGCGACGGCGCCCCGCGAGGAGCCCTCGCCGAGACGGGAGCGGCGAACGGTGGCGACGCCGGCCAGCTCGAGCTTCCGCGCGACGGCCTCGAACGCGTCGGGGCGCCGCGGGGCCACCAGGAGGAACGGTCGGAGGCCGGCCTCGCCCAGGGCCCGGGCGAGCTCCAGGAAGAGGGCGACCTCGTCCTCCGCGAGGGACCCCCCCACGAGGACGGGCCGGCCGGCCGCGAGGGAACGGACCTCCTCCGCGAATTCCGGGAGAGCCGGGTCCGGGCGGTCCAGCTTCAGGTCCCCGATCACCCGGATCCGGTCGGGGGCCACGCCGATCGCCGCGAACCGCTCGGCGTCCGCCGGGGTGCGGGCCGCGACGGCGGAGAGGGCGGCGAGCGGGCCGCGGAAGAGCCGGCCGAGCGCCAGGTAGCGCCGCACGGACCGCTCGGAGAGTCGTGCGTTGGCGACGAGGACGGGGAGCCTCCTCCTCCGGGCCTCGCGGAGGAGGACGGGCCAGAGCTCGGTCTCGAGGAGGGTCAGGAGGCGGAGCCCCGGCGTTCCGAGAAGGCGGCGCACCGGGAGGGGGAGGTCGACGGGGAACGGGTGGGTCGCGACCGGGTGCTGGAACCGCCGGCGGAGGAGGGTGACACCGGCCGGAGTCGTCGAGGTGACGAGGAGCCTGAGGCCCGGCCGCGCGGCTTCGAGCGCGGCCGCGAAGGTCCCGGCCAGCTCCACCTCTCCCACCGACACGGCCTGGATCCAGACGTCGACCGGCCCGGCGGGACGCCGGGGAAGGAGGCGCCTCGCGACGAGCGCGGGGAGCGACGGGGCCCTGTGGCCGGGGGCGTGTTCCAAACGAATGGGAGGAAGGAACTTAGGTTCCAGCGTCCGTTCGGGTGATTATAGGGGGCGGGAACCGGGTCCCGGGGCTAGACGCCGGAGGCCCCGAGCCCGTAGAACCCGACGAATGGTCCTCCGTCTGGTGCCGAAGGAACGCGACACGGTGTCGGAACCCGCCGCGCCCGCCGACGAGCGTCTCCTCGCCCTGCGCGCGCGGGGCGGGGACGGCGACGCCTTCGAGGAGCTGGTGAAGCGCCGCTCGGCGGGCGTGATCGGCTTCCTCAAGCGGATGCTGGGGAACGCGGAGGACGCCCGGGACGTCGCGCAGCTGACCTTCGTCCGCGCGTGGGAGAACCTCGACCGGTACGACTCGTCCTGGGCGTTCTCGACGTGGCTCTACCGGATCGCCGGCAACCTGGCCATCGACGCCCTGAGGAGCCGCGCGAGCCGGGGGCGCGCCGAGTCCGAGGGGCTGAGGCTCGTTCGCGGCGGACGGAGCGCCGAGGAGCCCGAAGCGCCGGCGAGCCTCGCCCGCGAGGACGCGCGCCGGATCTTCGAGGCCTGCGCCTCCGCGCTCTCCGAGAAGCAGCGGCTCGTCTTCGTCCTGAGGGAGCTCGAGGAGGTCCCGAGCTCCGAGATCGCCCGGACCCTCGGGTGCCGCGAGTCGACCGTCCGCAACCACCTCTTCCAGGCGCGCCGGATCCTCCGCGAGGAGATCCGCCGCCGGTTCCCCGAGTACCTTCCGACCGCCCGGACCGAGGAGGCCGGCCGATGAGCGCCATCGCGAAGCCCTGCCCGGACGGCGCCGAGATCCGGGCCCTCCTGGCCCTCCGGGAAGGCGACGAGCTGCCGCCCGAGGGGACGGCCCGCCTCGCCGCGCACCTCGCGGGGTGCGCGGCCTGCCGGGACGCGGCCGTCGCCGCCGACCCCACCCTCCTCTTCCTCCCGCTCGCCGCCTCGCGCGACCTCCCCGCCGACGAGGCCGCCGGACGGCGCGTCGTCGACGAGACCCTGGCCGCCGTCGCCCTGCTTCGCTCCCGCCGCCGCTTCGAGCTCCGGCCGGGCCCGCGGCGCCTCCGGATCGCGGCCGCCCTCCTCGCGGGCGTCGGCCTGGCGGGCCTCTGGGCGTCGCGGGAGCGCGCCGGCGGGGTCCCGCCGGCGTCGAAGCCGGCCGCGGCGGCCCAGCTCCCCGACCGTCCGGCGCCGCCGGCCGTCGAGAAGGTCGAGGGCGCCGGAGCGGTCGTCTACCAGTTCGCCTCCTCCGCCCCGGGGGAGCCGACGGTGGTCTTCGTCGTCGACCGGAACGCCGACCTCTGAGGGCGATGCTCCGCTCCCTCCTGGCCGCTCTCCTCGTGGCGATCACCGTCCCCGCGGCCGGAGCGCCGCCGGCCGCGGCTCCGCCCCCTTCGCCTGCATCGGCCTCCGTGCTGCGCGTCTTCACCCTGAAGCACCGTCGGGCCGACGACGCGCTCCTGCTCGTCCGGCCGCTCCTGTCGGACCAGGGCTCCGTCCTCCTGCAGCCGCGCCTGAACACGCTCACGGTCCGCGACACGCCGCAGGCCGTGGAGCGTGCCGCGCGGGCCCTCTCCGCCTGGGATCTCCCCCCGCGCGCGCTCTCGATCTCGGTCTCCCTCCTGAAGGCCACGACAGACGGCCCGGCCCCGCAGGAGCCGGTCTCCGAGGAGATCAAGGCCGTCGGCGCCCGGCTGAAGAAGCTCTTCAACTTCACCGGCTACTCGCGGCTCGACGCCGTGGTGGTCCAGGGCGTGGAAGGGGATTCCATCTCCTACGTCCTGGGAGGGGACTACCGGCTGGAGTTCGTCCTCGACCCGAGCGGCGACGACGCCTTCGTCCGGCTGAAGGGCCTGACGCTCTCCCGCCTCCGGCGCGACGCCTCGGGGCGCGAGGTCGCCCGCGACATCGCCCGGACGTCGCTCAACATCCCGATGGGCGAGCCGTTCGTCCTCGGCGTGGGCCGGGACGAGGCGGCGTCGGGGGCCCTGTTCCTCGTCCTGGTGGCCTCCCCCCGCGGCGCCGGCCCGGGGCTGTCGGGGGTGCGCTAGGTGGCCTCCTTCGTCTGCCGCGTCGGGACCGCCGAGGGCACCGTGGCCGTCCGGACCCTGGACGCGCCGGACGAGGAGTCCGCCCGGGCCGACGTGGCCCGCCAGGGGGGGAAGCTCTTCTCGATCCGGCGCCAGGAGGGGAACGGGGGCGCGCGGGGCGGGCGAGCCCCCGCCGCGGCGGCCAGGCGCGGCGGGCTCCCCGGCTGGCTGCAGCGTCTGACGCCCGGCGGCCGCGGGGTCAGGCCGGACGACTTCCTGATCTTCAACCAGGAGCTCGCGGCGCTCCTCCGCGCGGGCCTCCCCATCGTCTCCGGCTTCGAGATCCTCCTCGAGCGGCAGCAGAACCCCCGCTTCCAGGAGATCCTCCGCGACGTGAGGTCCCAGCTCGTCTCGGGGGTCGCCCTCTCCGACGCCTTCCTCTCCCACGGCGACGTCTTCCCGCGGCTCTACGCCTCGTCGCTCAAGGCGGGCGAGCGGTCCGGGGAGGTGGAGAAGGTCATCCGGCGCTACCTCGGGTACCAGCGGATCCTCGGGGCCGTCCGCCGGAAGGTGACGGGCGCCCTCGTCTACCCGTCCGTCTTGATCGCCCTCTCGATCGGCCTGATCTTCATCCTCCTGACCTACGTCATCCCCCGGTTCACCGAGTTCTACGCCGGGTTCCAGACCGAGCTGCCGGCGCTGACGGTCGCGGTCGTCGGCCTCGCCACGTTCATGAAGCGGCACGCGCCCGAGATCCTCCTCTCGGCGGCGGTCGCCGTCGTCCTGTTCCGGCGCTGGAAGGCGACCCCCTCGGGCCGCAGGACGTGGGACGGCCTCCTCCTGAAGGCCCCCTTCGTCGGGAAGATCCTCCATCAGTTCGCTCTCTCGCAGTTCAGCCGGTCGCTCGCCACGCTCGTCGGGGCGGGGACGCCGCTCGTCTCCTCCCTCGAGATCGCCGCCGGGGCCGTGGCGAACCAGAAGGTCTCGGACGCGGTCGCCTCGGTCGTGCCGAAGGTCCGCGAGGGCGCCGAGCTCTGGAGGAGCCTGGAGGAGACGGGGCAGTTCACCTCCCTCACGGTCGAGATGGTGAAGGTGGGCGAGTCGACCGGCGCCCTCGAGGAGATGCTCACGACCGTCTCCGAGTTCTACGACGAGTCGATCGAGACGTCGCTCCAGACGCTCATCAACCTCATCGAGCCGATGATCCTGATCGTGATGGGGGGAGTCATCGCGACGATCCTCCTCTCGGTCTACCTCCCGATGTTCACCATCCTCCAGAACATCAAGGGCTGAGCCGGGGGAAAGGAAGACGACGATGCGTTCCGCCGCCGAGCCCGCCGCCCCCGCCCTGCCGCGCATCCTCGACGCGGCCTCGGAGGAGAGCCGCGCCAAGGAGACGGCCCAGCGCCTGGGGCTGCCCTACGTCGACCTCTGGACGTTCCGCCCGGACGCGGAGCTCTTCCGGCGGATCCCCCTCGACTGGATGCTCCGGTTCGAGTTCGTCCCGGAGCGGGAGGAGGACGGCGTCCTGGCGGTCGTCATGACCGACCCGACCAACGTCGTGAAGCGCGACGAGCTGGAGGCGCTCCTCGGCCGCCGGCTCCGGGTCAAGGTCGGGTCGCGGGCCGCGATCCAGGAGATGCTCCAGAAGTCGGACTCCACGCAGCGCGTCGTCGACGAGGCCGCCGAGGAGTTCCGGATGCAGGTGGTGCGGGAGGACGAGGAGGGCCAGGAGGTCCTGACGATCGACCGGATCGCCTCGGACGCGAGCCCGATCATCAAGCTGGTCGACTCGGTCCTCTTCAACGCGATCCAGCGCCGCGCCTCCGACATCCACATCGAGACCCAGGAGAACGTCGTCGTCATCAAGTACCGGATCGACGGCGTCCTCTACCCGGCGATGGAGCCGATCGACAAGAAGCACCACCAGACGATCATCAGCCGCATCAAGGTCATGTCCGAGCTCGACATCGCCGAGAAGCGGATCCCGCAGGACGGGCGGTTCAAGATCCGGGTGAAGGGGCGGACGATCGACTTCCGCGTCTCGATCATGCCGACGGTCCATGGCGAGGACGCGGTCATCCGGATCCTCGACAAGGAGTCCGCGAACGCGGAGTTCAAGAACCTGCGCCTCGACGTCCTCGGGATGGACCCCGAGACGATGCGGCGCGTGCGGAAGTTCATCCGCGAGCCGTACGGGATGGTCCTCGTCACGGGCCCGACCGGCTCGGGCAAGACGACGACCCTGTACGCCTGCCTCTCGGAGATCCAGTCCGTCGAGGACAAGATCATCACGATCGAGGACCCGGTCGAGTACCAGCTCCGGGGGATCACGCAGATCCCCGTCAACGAGAAGAAGGGCCTGACCTTCGCCCGGGGCCTCCGGTCGATCCTCCGCCACGACCCCGACAAGGTGATGGTCGGCGAGATCCGCGACGAGGAGACGGCGCAGATCGCCGTCCAGGCCGCCCTGACGGGACACCTCGTCTTCACCACGGTCCACGCCAACAACGTCGTCGACGTCCTCGGCCGGTTCCTCAACATGAAGGTCGAGCTCTACAACTTCGTCTCCGCCCTCAACTGCGTCCTCGCGCAGCGGCTCGTCCGGAAGATCTGCCCGCACTGCCGGACGGACGCCACCCTCTCGCGCCAGCTGCTGGAGGAGTCGGGCCTTTCGCCCGCCGACGTGGCGGGGGTCCGGTTCTACGAGGGGCGCGGCTGCATCGAGTGCAACGGCACCGGCTTCTACGGCCGGATGGCGATCACCGAGCTCCTCGACCTGTCGGACCGGATCCGCGGCCTCATCCTCGACCGGAGGCCGGCGGCCGAGATCAAGAAGGCCGCCAAGGAGGAGGGGATGTCCTTCCTGCGCGAGTCCGCCCTCCGGAAGGTGTTCGAAGGGGAGACGACGCTGCGCGAGGTGAACAAGGTGACGTTTGTCGAGTGACGGGCTCCTCCGCCGCGTGCAGGAGGCCGTGCCGTGGCGCTTCCGCTACCGGAGGCCCCCGCACGCGTTCGTCCTGACCCGCGACCGGGTCGTCCACGTCTCCGTCGCGCCCCGGGCCGGGAGCGCGCGGGAGAGGCTCGGTACGGTCCAGGTCCAGGCCCGGGACCTCCCGCCCGGCGCGTTGCAGCCCGGGGCGCACGGGGAGCCGCTCGCGGGGAAGGCGGTGGCCGAGGCGGTCGGGGCCCTCCTCGCGGGCCCCCGGGCGAAGGTCGCCGCGGCCTCGCTCGCCGTCCCCGACGACTTCCTGAGGATCGCGTCCGTGGACGTCGACGGCGACGCGCGCGGCGCGCGCGAGGCCGAGGAGATCGTCCGCTGGAAGGTGGGACGGCTCTTCGGCGAGCCGGTGCCGGCGCTGAGGCTCTCGTGGCAGCCGGCCGGCGACGCCCCCGCGGGCGGGGGGAGGCGCTACCTGGTCCTGGCCGCCGTCGAGCCGGCCGTGGCCTCGTGGGAGGCCGCGTTCGCGGCGCGGGGGATCCGGATCGGGGCGCTCGAGCCGGCGAGCCTCGCCGTGACGTCGATCGCGCGCGACGCCCTCCCCGGCGGAGGGTTCCTCGTCTGGGCGGACGGGACGTCGGTCTCCACGGCCTTCCTGTCGGGGCGCGACCTGAGGTTCCTCCGGACGACGGAGACGGGCGGAGACCCGGAGCAGGCCCTGCAGGAGATCCGGCTGGCCGCGTCGTTCGTCGGCGGCGACGCGGAGGACGCGGCGAGCCGCCTCGACCTCCACGGTCCCGCGGTCGTCGCTCCCTGGAACGCCCCGGCGGTCGAGCGCTTCCGCGCGTTCCGGCGGGACGGCGGGGGCCCGGAGCCGCTGTCGCTCTGGTCGACGCTCGAGAGCCGGGGGCTCGGCAGGCGCCAGGAGGACCCCGCCGTGGCGGTCGGCGTCGGGCTCCTCGCCGGGGAGGAGTAGGGATGGCCCGCTCGGGACTGAACCTCGCCCGGCGGCCGTTCGTCGACACGCGGCCCGCGACGGCGGCCGCCGTGATCCTGACGCTCACGGCCGCCGTCCTGACGATCCTGTCGGTCACGACGGTGACCCGCTACCTCGACGGCTCGCGGAAGACCCGGCTGTCGATCGCGGACCTCTCGCGCCAGATCGAGGACCTGGAGGCGGCCCGCGCCCGGGCCGAGGCCGGCTGGGCGCGGTTCGACCTGGCCGGGCTCTCGGACGAGGCCGAGGAGGCGAACGCCCTCGCGCGCCTGAGGGCCTTCTCCTGGACGCGGTTCCTCACGCGCCTCGAGACGGCCCTCCCCGACGACTTCCGCGTCGTGTCGATCCAGCTCCAGAAGAAGGCGGAGGCGCCCGGCCGCCCCTCCGCGACCGGGGACCCGCAAAGGGAGGACGAGGCCCTCCCGCTCACGCTGCTCCTCGTCTCGCGCGACCCCGACTCGGTCCCGCGCCTGATCCGGGCCTTCTACGCCTCGCCGTACTTCGACGCTCCCATGCCCTCGAGCGAGACGGGGGGCGCCAGCGGACCGGCCGAAGGGACGCAGATCTCGTTCCACGTCCTGTACCTCGACAAGGGGGCGCGGCGGTGAGCGGCGCGTGGACCGCGCTCCGGGGGCGACGCGGCCTCTTCGCCGCCCTCGGCGTCCTGATCCTCCTGAACGCCGCCGTCCTCGTCTCCTACCGGGCGTTCTACGACGCCCGCTTCCGTTCGCTCCTCGAGACGCAGCAGGAGCTGAGGAGCCGGCGGGACGCCGCCCGCAAGGCCGCCGACAACGCCCGGGGGGCCGAGGCGAGGCTCGCCGCGGCCCGTCAGGCGCTCGACCGCTTCTTCAACGAATCCCTCGGGACGCGGAAGGAGCGGCTCGCGTCGTTCGTCGAGGAGATCTACGCGACGACCCGGCGCGTCGGGATGCGGCCCGACTCGATCTCCTACACGGACCGGGACGAGGCGGGGACCGACTCCGTCACCGTCACCTTCAACGTCACGGGCCGCTACTCGGACCTCAAGAAGCTCCTGGCGGACTTCGAGAAGAGCCCCCGCTTCCTCGTCCTCGACCAGGTCTCGCTCAGCTCCGATTCCAGCGTTCCCGACACCGTCAGCGTCTCGCTCCGGCTCACCCACTACTTCCGTCCGAGCGGCGTGCTCCACGTGCGGCGCGAGCGCGGAGGGGCCCGCGCTGCGGCAGGGGCCGCCGCCGCCCGGCCCCGTCCCGCCGCCGGGGAGGCCGAGCCGTGACCGCCATGACCCCCGCCCGCAAGCGCCTCGCGGGGCTCCTCCTCGTCCTCCTGGCCGTCGCCGCGTTCTCCTTCTGGCCGCGCGGCGGGGGCGAGGGGGAGGCGCGCCCCTCGTCCCGGCCGGGCCGGCGCGGCGCCTCGGACCTCTCCGCGGACGCCGTCCCGCGGCTCGCGCTGAACCAGGGGCGGGGCGAGCTGTCGGCGAAGGTGGAGCGAAACATCTTCGCGTTCTACGTCCGGCCGACGCCGGTCCCCCCGACGCCTCCCCCCGTGCCGACGCCGCTCCCGGCCCCCTGCACGCCCCTCTTCGTGGGCCCCTGCCTCCCCCCCCCGCCCCCGCGGCCGACGCCGATCGTCGTCCCCGCGATCCCGTACCGCGCCGTCGGGATCTTCGGCCCGCGCGAACGCCCGATCGTCGCCTTCGAGGACGGCGCGCGCCTGATCAACGCCCGCGAGGGGGACGTCCTGGACGGACGGTTCGTCTTGCGCAAGGTCAACAGGGAATCGGTCGACTTCGGCTTCGTCGGGCTCCCGCCCGACGTCTCGCGCCGGGTCCCCGTCCTCCCCCCCGACTTCGCCCGCTGAAGGAAGCCCGATGACCCGAAGAGCCCAGAGACTCCCGCTCCTCGCCCTCCTCGTCCTCTCGACGGTCCTCTCGATCGGGTGCGCCGCCGAGCGCTCGTTCCGCGAAGCGGAGAGACAGGAGCAGCTCAAGCACTGGGATCTCGCGGTCCTGGCGTACGACAAGGCGGCGTCGCTCGAGCCGAAGAACGCCAAGTACAGGATCAGCCTGGCGCGGGCCAGGCTCCAGGCTGCGAGCGTCCACCTCTCGCGGGGGCGGATGCACCGGAGCGCCGACCAGCTGGACCTCGCGCAGATCGAGCTCGAGCAGGCGGCGACGCTCGACCCGACGAACGACGTCGCCGCCGACGAGCTGAGGCAGGTCCAGGAGGCGATCGCCGAGCGGCAGCGCGAGGCGAACGGCGCGGCGCCGACCGAGATCGCCAAGGCGAAGGCGCGGGGGAAGAGGGCGACGCCCCCGATGCTGATGCCGTCGTCGGACAAGCCGATCGACGTCTCCTTCCCTGCCGACACGCCGATCAAGAAGATCTACCAGAGCCTCTGCGCCGCGGCGGGGATCAACGTCATCTTCGACCCGCAGCTGAAGGACGACAAGTTCTCGCTCGACCTCCGGGGCCTCAGCTTCCAGAAGGCGCTCGAAACCGCCATGCGCCAGGCCGGGCACTTCTACAAGGTCATCGACGAGAAGACGATCATCATCGCCCAGGACACCCAGCAGAACCGGAAAGAGTACGAGGACCTCGTCGTCCGGACGTTCTTCCTTTCGAACGGCGACGTGAAGGACGTCTCCGCGATGGTGCGGTCGATCCTCGACCTCCGCCGCATGGGGACGATCCCCCAGCTCAACGCGATCGTCATCAGGGACACGGCCGACAAGGTGGCCGTGGCCGAGAAGCTGATCGACGTCAACGACAAGGCGAAGGCCGAGGTCGTCGTCGACGTCGAGCTCCTGCAGATCGCCACGAGCGACGTCATCAACCTGGGGACCCAGCTCTCGGCCTACTCCACGACGATCTCCCCCCTCTTCACCCCGGCGACCGGCAACGACGGCAAGCCGATCTCGGGGTCGATCAGCTGGAAGGACCTGATCAACGGCGGGATCACCGACTTCGCGCTGACGCTGCCGAGCGTCACGATGAACTTCCTCAAGTCCAACACCGACGCCGAGCTTCTCGCGAAGCCGCAGCTGAGGATCGCCGAGGGGGAGAAGGCGACGCTCGTCATCGGCAACCGGGTCCCGATCCCGGTGACCACCGTCAACACGCAGCAGGCGATCGGGCAGGTGGGCGTCGTCCCGATCACCTCCTTCCAGTACCAGGACGTCGGCATCAAGCTGGACATGGAGGCGCGCGTCCACCACAACAAGGAGGTCTCCCTGAAGCTGACCGTCGAGGTGTCGAACCTGAACGGCTCGGTGACGGGGGCCAACGGGCAGGAGCAGCCGATCATCGCCACGCGGACGATCACCTCGAACGTGCGGCTGAAGGAGGGGGAGACGAGCTTCCTCGCAGGCCTCTTCCAGCAGGTGGACTCGACGAGCAAGTCCGGAATCCCGTTCCTCGCCGACCTCCCGCTGATCGGCCCTCTCTTCAGCAACACGAAGACCCAGAAGGACCGGACCGACATCTTCATGACGATCACGCCCCACATCACGCGGGCGCCGCAGATCACCGAGGACGACCTCCTCCCGATCTGGGTCGGGACCGAGAACAACGTCAGCTTCTCCGGGCTCAACGTGAGGCTCGAGTCGCCGACCGCCCCGGGGTCGCCGTTCGAGCCCCCCGCCGACGCGGGCCGCCGGCCGCTGACGCCGACGACGCCGCTCCCGACCGGCCCGAACCCGGGCCGGCCCGCCGCGCCGACCTTCAACGCGCCGGTCATCCAGGGAACGGCGCCGAACGACCCGTTCCAGCGGAGCCAGCCTCCCGCCACGCCGTCGCGGCCGGTCCAGGTCCCCCGGGGACAGAGCTCCGAGCAGACGATCACGGTGCCCCAGGCCGACCCGGCTGCGCCGCCCGTCGTCACGGCGGCGGTGTCCGGCGGAGCGCTCGCGGCAGTCCCCGCTGCCGTCCCGGCCGTGGCCACGGCCGGCGGGGGCGGAACGACGTCGTTCGCCGCCGATCCTCCGGCCCCCGCCGCAGCGGCGTTCCGGGACGAGTCGTCCCCGGCGCCGGCCGCCCGGTTCCAGCTCGTGGCCGAGTCCGAGACTCTCCGGGCGGGGGAGGCGACGACGCTCGCCCTCGTCGCGCCGCCGGACGCGGCGGACCTCGGCTCGGTCGAGCTGACGCTCGAGTGGGACCCGGCCGTTGCCGACGTCGCGGCGATCGCCGCCGGGCCCTGGCGCGGGACGGTCGACGGCCTGAACGTGAGGTTCGACGCGGACCACTCCCCGGGGCGGGCCCGCCTCGCCTTCGACACCTCAAACGGCTTCACCGGCCTCCCGTCCGGGGTCCTGGCGCGAATCATGCTGACCGCCAAGGGAGCCGGCACGGCCGTCGTCCGCGTGTCGGCCGGGACGGCCCTGAGCCGGACCGGTCCGGTCCGGCCGTCGGTCGACGCCGTCCCCCTGACGGTGGAGCCCTGAGGAGGTCCGTCGCCCCGTGATCCGGATCCGCGGCTACTCCCTGGTCGAGCTGGTCGTCGTCGTGGCGCTCCTGCTCATCCTGACGGCGATGGCCGTCCCGGTGGCGCGCTTCCACTGGCAGCGGCAGAAGGAGCTGGAGCTGAAGGAGGCCCTCCGGACGATGCGGACGGCCATCGACGACTACAAGCGCCTCTCCGACCAGGGGCTCATCCCGATCGTGAACGACACGGACGGCTACCCCAAGGACCTCGACACCCTCGTGGAGGGGGTCGACCTGGTGGGGCAGGTGAAGAAGAAGCGGCGCTTCCTCCGGCGGGTCCCGATCGACCCGATGACGGGGAAGGCCGAGTGGGGCCTCAGGAGCATGCAGGACGATCCCGACTCCACCTCGTGGGGACGGCAGAACGTCTACGACGTCTACTCCCTCTCCGACGGGACGGCGCTCGACAAGACGAAGTACAAGGACTGGTGAGATGAGAAGGCTTCGTTCCTCGAGGGGCTTCACCCTCGTCGAGCTCCTGGTCGTCATGGCGATCATCGGGATCCTCGCCAGCATCGCCATCCCGCAGCTCGTGAAGACGCCGCAGCGCGCCCGGGAGGCGGCCCTCCGGGAAAACCTCTTCACCTTCCGGTCGTGCATCGACCAGTACAAGGCCGACAAGGGACGCTACCCGGAGTCGCTCGAGGTCCTCGTCCAGGAGAAGTACATCCGCAAGATCCCGGTCGACCCGATGACGAAGTCGTCCGACACGTGGGAGGTCGTCTACGACGAGCCCGACTCGGCCGACGCCTCGAGCGACGCGGGGGACGCGGGGGAGTCGCCGGGGATCATCGACGTGAAGTCGGGCTCGAAGGACGTCTCGCCGTTCGACAACACGCCCTACAACACGTGGTGACGTGAAGGGCTCCCGCGGCTACACGCTCGTCGCCCTCCTGGTGGGGATGACGGTGATGACCGTGCTGATCGCGGCGGTCCTCCCCCTGGCCTCGGCCCAGGCGCAGCGCGACCGCGAGGAGGAGCTGATCTTCCGGGGCCTCCAGTGGGCCGAGGGGATCCGCGTCTTCCGCAAGCGCTACGGGCGGTACCCGACGACGCTGAAGGAGATGTACGAGGTGCGGCCCCGCTGCGTGAGGAAGCTCTGGAAGGACCCGATGGACCCGGACGGGGAGTGGGGGATCATCTCGAGCGCGGGGGCCCCCGTGCCCGGGCAGGTCCCGGGGGGGACGGGCCTCCGCCCGACGCCGACCCCCGTCGGCCCGAAGCGGACCCCGGGACCGGGGGAGCAGGCGGCGCTCGGGCCGGTGATGGGCGTCTACTCGAAGGTCGCCAAGAAGGGGTACCGGGTCTACGACGGCCGCGACATGTACAACGAGTGGCGTTTCACCGAGCAGAGCGTCTGGCAGGGCGCGGGCTCGACCGGGCCGGAGACGCCGGGGGGCGGCGCCGGTCCCGGCATCGGCGGCTCCACGGCCCCCCCCGGCGCCGGCGGCGGGCGGAAGTAAGATCCGGGGCGTGCAGACCCGGACCCTCGACGACGGCCTGACCGTCTGGATGGACCCGATGCGGGACGTGAGGAGCGTCGCCGCGGGCGTCTACGTCGCCGCGGGGTCGGCCGACGAGGAGCCCGCCGCGCTCGGCTCGACCCACTTCCTCGAGCACCTCCTCTTCCGCCGGTCGCGGCGGCGCGGCGGGATCGCCCTCGCCCGGATGACCGACCGCCTCGGGGGGGACTGCGACGCCTACACGACCAAGGAGTCGGTCGCGTTCCACGCGCGGACCCCCGCCACGCGCCTGAGGGAGGCCCTCGAGCTCCTCCTCGACATCACCGAGGCGCCCGCGTTCACCGCCGACGACGTCGAGGTGGAGCGGGGGGTGATCCTCGAGGAGATGGCCGAGGCGAACGACGTCCCCGAGGACCGCCTCCACGAGGCGTTCGTCCGCGCCTTCTGGCCCGACCACCCCCTCGGCGCGCCGATCCTCGGGACGGAGGAGACCGTGCGGTCCCTCGACCGGACCCGCCTCGCCGCCCGGTTCCGCCAGACCTTCCGGCCCGACCGGATGGCGCTCGTCGTCGTGGGGGCCTTCGAGCCCGAGGAGCTCCTCCGCCTCGTCGACCGGCTCCGCCGCGCCCGCCGGCGCCCCCCGGCGCGGCTCCCCGCCCCGCTCCCGCGACGGGCCCGCCGGGCGCCCCGCGCCGCGCACTGCGCGTTCCACCTGCCGCGGCCCGACCTGAACCAGACCCACCTCCTCGTGGGGGCCCCAGCCCTCCCGTACGGGGCGCCGCTCGTCCCGGCCGCGTGGCTCGTCTCCGTCCTCCTCGGCGGCGGCGTCTCCTCGCGCCTCTGGCGGGACGTGAGGGAGAGGAAGGGGCTCGCCTACCACGTCGGGACCGGCCTGACCCTCCACCGCGACGGCGGGATGGCCCTCATCGAGGCGGCGACGCAGCCCCCGAACCTCCCGCGCCTCGTCCGGACCACCGGCCGCGCTCTGAAGCGGCTCCTCGCCTCCGGGGTCGGCGCGGCCGAGCTCGCCCGGGCGAAGGACCAGGTCCGAGCCGAGATCTCCCTCTCGCTGGAGTCGACCTCGTCGCGCCGCGAGTCGGCGGCCCGCGCGTGGCTCTACCGGGGGCGCCCTCGGGACGCCGACGAGGCGCTCGCCGAGATCGACGCGGTCCGCGCCGACGACGTCGAGGCGGTCGTCCACCTCCTGTTCGGCGCGCCGGCCCGCCTGGGGCTGGGCGTGACCGGCCCCTCCCTCGCGGGGGCGACCCTCGAGGACCTCGCCGGAGAGCTCGCCGCGTGAGCGGGCCGCGCGGGGCGTCGGGAGCGTGAACGTCACCGTCCGGTTCCGCCTCCGCGAGGGGTGCGAGGACGTCGGCCCGCCGCGCTACGCGACGGAGGGGGCCGCGGGCGCGGACCTGCGCGCGGCGGTGGACGCGCCCCTCGTCGTCCCGCCCGGTGGGCGGGCGCTCGTCCCCACCGGGCTGACGCTCGAGGTCCCGCGGGGCTTCGAGGCCCAGGTGCGCGCCCGCTCGGGGCTCGCGCTCTCCCGGGGGCTCGCCCTGGCCAACGGCGTCGGGACCATCGACGCGGACTACCGCGGCGAGGTCGGGGTGATCATCGTCAACCTCGGTGAGGAGCCGGTGACGATCCGGCGGGGCGAGCGGATCGCGCAGCTCGTCGTGGCGCCGGTGGCCCGGGCGGCTTTCGAGGCCGCGCCGGAGCTCCTCGCGACCGAGCGGGGCGCCGGCGGCTTCGGGAGCACGGGGCACGGCTGATGGAGATCGCCTTCCTCGCCTCGGGCTCCTCGGGCAACTGCGCGGTCGTCCGGGCGGGGAAGAGCGCGGTCCTCCTCGACGCGGGCCTCTCGGTGCGGCAGACGAAGCTCCGCCTCGCCGAGCTCGGCGTGAGGCCGGACGACGTCCGCGCCCTCTTCGTCACCCACGAGCACTCCGACCACGTCCGCTCCGCGATCGACCTGGCGCGCGCCTGGGAGCTGCCGGTCTACGCCACGTGCGGGACCGGGAGCGCGGCCGGCTTCCCGGGGCCGCTCCTCCTCGACTGGCGGCCCGTCCGCGACGGGGCCGAGGTGACGCTGGGCGACGGCGACCTGACCGTGAGGACGACGGGGACGCCGCACGACGGCGCCGAGTCGGTCTGCTACACGTTCGCCGACTCCCGCGGGCGGCGGGCCGGCGTGGTCACGGACGTGGGGCACCTGTCGGAGAGGGTCCTCGCGGCCCTCGAGGACTGCGACGTCCTGGGGCTCGAGGCGAACCACGACGTCGAGCTCCTGAGGACCGGCCCGTACCCGGCGTTCCTCAAGCGCCGGATCCTCTCCGACGTCGGGCACCTCTCGAACGACGCCGCGGCGGCGGGGCTCCCGCGCCTCCTGGGGCCGCGGACGAAGCGGGTCGTCCTCCTCCACCTGTCCCAGCACAACAACACGGCGGCCCTCGCGACGCGGGCGGTCGCGGACGCCCTCGCCGCGCTCGGAGCCGACGCCCCGCTCGCGGCGGCGCGCCCCGACGCCGCCACGCCCTGGTACGCCGCCTGATCGAGGAGAGCCATGAAGATCCAGGTCACCGTCACGCCGAAGTCCGGAGTCCTCGACCCGCAGGGGAAGGCCATCGCCGGGGCGCTGGGCCGCCTCGGGTTCGAGGGGGTCGCCGACGTCCGCGCCGGCAAGGTCTTCCGGGTCGACGTCGCCGCCTCCAGCACGGCCGAGGCGCGGGCGGTCGCCGCCGCGATGGCCGAGAAGCTCCTCGCCAACCCGGTGATCGAGGAGTACGAGGTCGAGGTGCTGGGGTGAGCGCCCGGCCGCGCGTCTCGGTCGTCGTCTTCCCCGGGTCGAACTGCGACACCGACGCCGCGCACGCGGTGGAGGCGGCGATCGGAGCCTCCGCGAAGCTCGTCTGGCACGGCGACCACGACCTCGGGGACCCCGACCTCGTGGTCCTCCCCGGCGGCTTCTCCTACGGCGACTACCTCCGGAGCGGGGCCCTCGCCCGCTTCTCGCCGGTCATGGACGAGGTGCGAGCGTTCGCGGCGAGCGGCGGCGCGGTGCTCGGGATCTGCAACGGGTTCCAGGTCCTCTGCGAGGCGGGGCTCCTCCCGGGCGCGCTCCTCCGCAACGCCGGACTCCGCTTCGTCTGCAGGGACGTCCACGTCCGGGTGGAGACGATCCGGACCCCGTTCACCGCCGAGCTGACGAAGGGCGACGTCCTGAGGATGCCGATCGCCCACGGCGAGGGGAACTACGAGCTCGAGGTGCCCGAGCTGGAGGACCTCCTCGACCACGAGCAGGTCGTCTTCCGCTACGTCCGCCCCGACGGGACGCGCGGCGAGGGCGCCAACCCGAACGGGTCGCGCGACGACATCGCCGGCGTCTGCAACAGGGCGAGGAACGTCGTCGGGCTGATGCCGCACCCCGAGCGCGCCGCCGAGGAGCTCCTCGGCTCGGCCGACGGCGCGAAGCTCTTCCGCTCCTTCGCCGCCTCGCTCCTCGTCGCGCGGTAGAGCGGGACGGCCCCGGCTTACTTCGCCCCCGCCTCCTTTTCCGTCCCGAAGACCCTGTTCCGCACGAGCTCGTTCGGGTCCCACGGCGAGGGGGCCCCTCCCAGGTAGCGGTGGAACCAGTCGAGGTGGGCGGCGTAGTAGAGGACCATCTCGTACCACCCCGGCCAGTGCCCCGAGCTCTCGAAGACGATCAGGCGCGAGGGGACCTTCCGCTTTTGCAGGTCGGTGAAGAAGGCGAGGGACTGGACGTACGGGACGCGGAAGTCCTTCTCGCCGGTGATGACGAGGGCCGGAGTCCTGAACGCCGGCACGTAGGTCGACGGGCTCTGCTTCCGGTACCCCTCCGGGTTCTCCCAGGGGGTCCCCTTCAGGTCCCACTCGGGGAACCAGAGCTCTTCGGTGGAGGAGTACATCGACCGGAGGTCGTAGACCCCCATCATCGAGGCGATCGCCTGGAAGCGGTCGGTGTGCCCTTCCAGCCACATCATCGCGTAGCCGCCCCACGACCACCCCATCGCCCCCATCCGCGACGCGTCGGCCCACGGCTGCTTCGCCAGCCAGTCGGCCACCGCGTTCACGTCCTGCATCACCTTGCCGTCCCAGTCGCCCGAGATGGCGGCGGTGTAGGCCTGCCCCCACCCGGTCGACCCGTGCGGGTTCGGGAAGGCGCAGACGTAGCCGGCGCCCGGGTAGACCTGCGCGTCGCCGCGGAAGGCGTCGGCCCACTGCATCTGCGGGCCGCCGTGGACGTTCAGGATCACCGGCCACTTCTTCGACGGGTCGAAGCCGTGCGGCTTGACGAGGAGGACCTGGACCTTGTGCCCGGTCGGGCTGTCGACGAAGACCTCCTCCATGGGTCGGAAGTCGACCTGGGCGAGGAGCGGGTCGTTGTGGGTCGTCAGCGCCTTCTCCGCGCCCGGCTCCTTGCCGGCCAGCGCGATCCGGTAGAGCTCGGTCGGCCGGTCCATCCGGCGCCGCGCGACGACCGCCCAGCTCCCGTCGGGCGCGAGCTCGAACGAGTCGACGAGGCCGACCGACGAGACGGCGGTCACCTTCCGCGTGGCGATATCCAGGAGGTGAACGGGCGTCCGCCCCTTCACGTCGGCGGTGAAGACGATCGTCTTCCCGTCCTTCGCGAAGGCGAAGGCGTCGACCCAGTCGTCGAACCCCTCGGTCAGGACCGTTCGGGACCCGCTCCTGCGATCGTAGAGGGCGAGGCGGAAGCGGTCCGACTCGTAGCCGGGGTTCGTCTGCATCCGGTAGCCGATGAACCGGCCGTCGGGCGAGTACTTCGGCGACCCGTCGAAGGCGGGGTTGTCCTTCGTGAGGTCCACCGGGCTCTTCAGCGCCTCGTCCGTCGCGTCGAGGGCGACCGTGTAGAGGTCGACGTTCGTCGAGCCGGCCGGGAAGGGGTCGCGGTTCGACGTGAAGACCAGCTCCTTGCCGTCCGGCGAGACGTCGAAGCCGTCGCCGCCTCCGACCGAGAAGGCGGGCGAGTCGTAGTCGCCCGGCGTCAGGTCGCGGGCCTTCGCGTCGGGGTCGCCGAGGTCGAGGAGGAAGACGTGGCTCCTCTTGCCGACGCTCCAGGAGTCCCAGTGGCGGTAGAGGAGGGCGTCGGCGAGGTGGGCCTTCAGCTTCCCCTTCTCCCGCGCCTCGTCGAGCTTCCTCGTGCAGGCCGCGTCGGCCCCGCACTCGGGGTAGACCTCGGCGACGTAGAGGAGCCGCTTGCCGTCGGGGGTGAAGCGCGGCGAGGAGAGCCCTCCCGGGACGTCGGTGAGCTTGCGCGGCTCGCCGCCGTCGACCGGCATCGACCAGAGCTGGTCGTCGCCGGAGCGGTTCGAGACGAAGGCGATCGACTTCCCGTCGGGCGAGAAGGAGGGCGAGCCGTCGCGCTTGTCGGCGACGGTGAGGGCCCGGGCGTTCCGCCCGTCGGCGTCGACGCGCCAGACGTTGGACTGGCGCTTGACCGCGGGGAGGTCGGTCGTCGTCAGCGTGTAGACGATCGTCCTGCCGTCGGGGGAGATCGCGGGGTCGGAGACCCCCTTCGTCGCGTAGACGTCGGCGATCGTCGCCGCGCGCCGAGCGGGAGCCCCCTCCGCGGCGCGGGCGGGGAGCGGGGCCAGGAGGGCGAGACCGAGGGCGAGGCCAAAGGCGGGCGCCGAGACGGCCAGACAGGCCGCCGGGAGGGCGGGACGGAAGGTTCGCGTCATGGGCGGGTCCTCCTCGAGGGGCGGGCGAGCGGGGACGGGAGGGGCAGCGGCGGCGGAGCCGCCGTCACTTCTTTACGGCGGCGTACGGGACCGACTCGACCGTCCGGTCCCACGTCAGGCGGAGCGTGCCGTGCCAGGCGTCCTCGGGGACGAGGTCGATCGTGAGGGCCTCGACCGGCTCCTTCGTCTCGGAGCCGGCCATGTCGATCCGGACCAGGTCCTGGGCCGGGTCGTAGTCGGTCCCCCACTGGCCGGTCTGCTTGTTGACGATCAGCTTCCACCCCTTCTCGCCCGGGAGGGTGTAGAGGGTGTAGCTCCCCTTCGGGACGGCCGCTCCGCCGAGCGTCAGGTCCACGTCGGTCGTCAGCGACGTCGCGGCGTTGGCGCCGGTCCGCCAGACCTTCCCGAACGGGACGAGCCCGCCGAAGATCTTCCGTCCCTTCACGAAGGGGCGCGAGTACTCGACGCGGACCTTGCCTGTCCCCGCGGCGATCTCGCTCGCCGCCCGCGGGGAGACGAAGACCCGCGGCGCGGGCTTCTCGTCCGCGGCACGGAGGGTGCCGGGCGCGGCGGCGGTGACGACGGCCGCGGCGACGGCGGCGGCCAGGGCGAGGGAGAGGACGTTCGGGGCGGGGCGCGAGAGCTTCATCGGACCTCCACGGTCGCGGCCGGCGCGGGGGCGGCGACCGCGGAAGCTTAGCCGAACCGGGCCGGGGCGCGCCGCCTACCGGGGGAGGAGCGTCCGCGGGTCGTTCGTCGTCGCGTCGATCGCCGAGGCGTAGGCGGCGAAGGCCCCGCCCGCCGTCTGGGTCCCGACGACGAGCCGCGCCCCCGCGACGTCGCCCGCCACGCCGAGGACCCGCGCCGCCCGGGTCAGCTGGGTCATCCCGAGGGGGAGGAGGGGGACCCGCGCCGAGGCGAGGGGGACCCCCGCGGCCGAGACGAGCGTCACGTCGACGTCGAGCGGCGCCTCCGTCGCGTTCGCGAGGACGAGGTTGGTCCGGAAGCCGCCCCCCTCGCGGATGTCGAGGAGAGACCGGCTCGCCCCGGCCCGGACGAGGTCTCCGTCGGAGAACGCGGGGACTCCCTGGCCGAAGGTTCCCCCGGCGCCGGGCGTGGCGGTCTGCGACGAGACGGCGAGCGCCGCGAACGACGACCGGACGAGGATCGCTCCCCACCCCTCGGAGACGCCGAAAAGGGCGGCGAGGACGTCGTGCCACGTCATCGTCGCGCCGGGAGGGATCGAGACGGTGGCCGTGGGGCCGGTCCGGCCGTCCCGGTCGTGGCCGAGGAACGTGACGGTCGCCTCGGCCGCGGCGGCGGTGGGGTTCGCGATGGAGAGGTCGGTCGTCCAGACGGCGCCGCCCCCCCCGGCGACCCGGGCGGAGGAGGGGAGGAGCCACGAGCTCGCCGTGGCGGCCCCGTGCTGGAAGCAGACCGTCCTCCAGACGGGCGCGTAGGTGAGGGAGGAGTCCCGGTTCCGCGGCGCGAAGGCGTCGAGGGCGACCATCCCGTGGTAGGTCCCGTAAGCGAGCGGGAGGTTCGTGGTCAGCTCGTGGGAGCCGCCGTACGGCGGCGTGGCGCCGTCGACGGAGGCCGGGGCCCCGAACGCCTCGAGGCCGAGGGCCCTCCAGCAGAGGAGGCCGTAGGCCCAGGGGATCGCCTCGTCCTGGAGATGCTGGAAGCCGTAGATCCGCGACACCGGCGTGAGGCCCGGGGCCGAGAGCCAGGGCGCGGGGCGGCCACGGTCGACGTCCCAGTCGCCGGGGCCCGCCAGGCACCCGACCCCGGCCAGGTCGTGGAGCTTCCCGAGGAACGCCGCGTGCCCCGCCCCCTGCGAGTGGCCGGCGACGCGGACGTGGCGCCAGTCGATCGCGCCGTCGACGAGGTAGCGCCCCCACCCCTCGGCGGGGAAGCGCGCGGCCAGCGTCGCCAGGAGGTGGAGGAGCCGGCTCTCGATCGAGTCGGGGGGCGGGATGTCGACGTCGGGGCTCGCGTCGACCCCCGTGATCATCTCGAGCCGGACGTTCGCGGTGCAGTCGGGGGCGGAGCCGGCTCCGCAGAGCCCGGCCACCGCGGCGCTCGACGGGTAGCTCAGGCCGATCGCGTGGAACCCCTCCTCCGCCCCCTCCTGGACGATCAGCTGGTAGTACTTCGGGATCCCTCCCGTTCCGGCCAGGAAGACGAAGAGGTCGCCCACCGGCGGGACCGCGGGGTCGAGGGCGACGTAGTGGTCGGCGAGCCCCTGGGAGATCGCAGGGTCGGTCTCGAGCGGCGCGACGAACCGCTCCACGATCGCGGCGCGTGCCGCGGGAGCCGCGAGGAGCATGGCGGCGACGAGGGCAGCGACGACGGCAACGACGAGGGCGGAGGCGGTGGAGGCAGCGGAGGCTGCGGAGGTCGAGAGGCGCACGGCGGTCCCTCCTTCCCGGGGCCCGATTCTGCCGGTTTCCCCTCCCGCTACACTCGCCCCCTGAACCGCGGCCGGAAGCGGCCGCGACGGGAGGCCGGCATGACGACGAGCGCCGCGCCCCGGCCGAACGGCGGGGCCCTGGTCGCCGAGGTCCTCGCCGCGCAGGGGGTGCGGTTCCTCTACACCCTCTGCGGCGGGCACATCTCCCCCATCCTCGTGGAGGCGAAGCGGCGCGGGATCCGCGTGGTCGACACGCGCCACGAGGCGACGGCGGTCTTCGCGGCCGACGCCACGGCGCGGCTGACCGGCGTCCCGGGGGTGGCGGCCGTGACCGCGGGGCCCGGGGTGACCAACACCCTGACGGCCCTCGAGAACGCCCGGCTCGCCCAGTCGCCGGTCGTCCTCCTCGGCGGGGCGACGGCCACCGTCCTGAAGGGGCGCGGCGCGCTCCAGGACATCGACCAGCTCGCGCTCCTGAAGGCCGTGGTCAAGTGGCAGACGAGCGTCGACCGCGTGGCGGGGCTCGTCCCCGCCGTCGAGGAGGCGTTCCGCCGGGCGCAGGAAGGGGTCCCGGGGCCCGTCTTCGTGGAGTGCCCGGTCGACCTCCTCTACGACGAGGCGCTCGTCAGGAGCTGGTACGGGGGGAAGTCGGGGGGCGAGGGGAAGGGGCTCGTCGAGTCCGCCGTCCAGTGGTACCTCGGCCGCCACCTCGACAAGCTGTTCGACGGGGTCGAGGGGGTCGCCGCCGGCCCCCGGGCCGAGCCGGCCGCTCCCGAGGCGCCGCTCGGGAGCGTCGGGACGGCCAGCCTCCTCCTCGGCCGCTCCGAGCGCCCGGTCCTCGTCCTGGGGAGCCAGGGGCTCGCCGCGCCCGGCGAGGCGAAGGAGCTGGCGCGAGCGGTCGCCTCTCTCGGGATCCCCGTCTACCTCTCGGGGATGGCGCGCGGCCTCCTCGGCCCCGCCCACGCGCTCCAGTGCCGCCACCGGCGGAAGGAGGCGCTCCGCGAGGCCGACCTCGTCCTCCTCGCCGGGACGCCGTGCGACTTCCGCCTCGACTACGGGCGGCAGATCGGGAGGAAGGCGGTCCTCGTCAACGTGAACCGCGACCCGAAGGCGGTCACCCTCAACCGGCGTCCCGCCCTCGGCGTGGCGGGCGACCCGGCGCTCTTCCTCCGCGCCCTGTCGGAGGAGGCGCCCGAGGGGTTCGGCCGGCCGGCGTGGCTCGCGCGGCTGAAGGAGCGCGACGCGGCGCGCGACGCCGAGATCGCCGCGCAGGCCGGGGCGGGCGCCTCCGGGGCTCCCGGCGGCCTCGACCCCCTCTTCGTCTGCCGGACCCTGGAGGAGGTCCTCGGGGACGGGACGGTCCTCGTGGCGGACGGCGGCGACTTCGTCGCCACCGCCTCCTACGTCCTCCGCCCGCGCGGTCCGCTCTCCTGGCTCGACCCGGGCGCCTTCGGGACGCTCGGCGTCGGGGCCGGCTTCGCCCTCGCCGCCGCCCTCTGCCGCCCCGGCGCGGACGTCGTCCTTCTGTGGGGGGACGGCTCGGCGGGCTACGGCCTGGTCGAGATCGACACCTTCGTCAGGCACGGCCTCGGCGTCGTGGCGGTCGTCGGCAACGACGCGGGCTGGACGCAGATCGCCCGCGAGCAGGTCGAGATCCTGAAGGACGACGTCGGCGTCGTCCTCCTGAAGACCGACTACCACGCCGCGGCGGAGGGGCTGGGAGGAGCGGGATTCCTGGCGGACGACGCGGCGTCGTTCCCCCGCCTCCTGAAGAAGGCGCTCGGCGCCGCGCGCGGAGGACGCCCCGCGCTCGTGAACGTCCACCTCGGGAAGACCGAGTTCCGGAAGGGGTCGATCTCGATGTAGCGGGCTCGCCGCCGCGGGGCGCGGTGGCTACGCTGCGGGAGCGGCGGCGCGCCGCCGGGGGAAGGCCCGCCCGAGCCAGGCGGCCGTCAGCGCGAACGGAAGCGCGCAGGCGACGTCGATCGTGTAGTGGACCTTCTGCAGGAGGACCATCGCGCCGACGAGGACGGCCGCGGTCGCGAGCGCCGCCTTCACCTTCCGGCCCGGCGTGACGAGGGCGACGAGGAAGAGCGTCGACGTGTGCCCCGAGAAGAAGAGGTCGCGCGTCGGGGCGACGGCGCCGTGGACGGTCGCCTCCACGATCGGGTCGCGCAGGAGGATCATCCCCGCCGGCGGGTCGAGCGGCGTGAGGAGGAGCGTCGCCGCGCGCAGGAAGGCGACCCACCCGTAGGACCGGAATCCGACGACGAGCGCCTGCGGGTGCGGCAGGAGCGCGAGGAACGACAGGAGGACGCCGCCGTAGACGAGGAAGAAGAGCGGCGCCGTGACGTCGACCGCCGGGAAGAGCGCCAGGACGGGGTCGCGGAGGAGGGCGCCCGGCCGGTGCTCGACCCAGCCGGCGACGCGGGTCACGGCCACCATCCCCGCGTAGAAGAAGGCGAAGCTGAACGCCGCCTCGGCCCGGAAGCCGGGCTCGCGCCACGCGGCGGCCCAGGCCGGGCCGATCCGCCGCCAGGCGGGCGTGCCGGCGCCCGGCGGCGGAACGGGCGCGTCGGGGGGCGGCGGAGGGACGGCGGCGGTCGCTTCGGGCACGGAAGGGGGATTGTAGGCGGGCCGGGCCGTCCCGGCGCGCCCCGAAGACGATCCTGCTACTCTCCCCGGCCGCCCGGCCTCGGCCGGCGGAACCGAAGGACGGCACCATGGCACCGCAATACATCTACACGATGGTCAACCTGAGGAAGGTCGTCCCGCCGCAGCGCGAGATCCTGAAGGGGATCTACCTCGCCTTCTTCCCCGGCGCCAAGATCGGCGTCCTGGGGCTGAACGGGGCGGGGAAGTCGTCGCTCCTGAAGATCATGGCGGGGCTGGACAAGGAGTTCAACGGAGAGGCGTTCGCCGCAGAGGGGACGCGCGTCGGCTTCCTCGCGCAGGACCCGTGGCTCGACCCGGCCAAGAACGTCCTCCAGAACGTCGAGGCGGCCGTCGCCCCGGTGAAGAAGCTCCTCGCGCGGTTCGACGAGCTGGGCGAGAAGATGGGCGAGAGCCTTCGCGACGACGAGATGGAGAAGGTGATGGCGGAGTACGGGAAGGTCCAGGACGCCATCGAGGCCGCGAACGGCTGGGACCTCGACCGGACGCTCGAGACGGCGATGGACGCCCTCCGCTGCCCGCCCCCCGACGCCGACGTCACGAAGGTCTCGGGCGGCGAGCGGCGCCGCGTGGCCCTCTGCCGGGTCCTCCTCGAGCGCCCCGACCTCCTCCTCCTCGACGAGCCGACGAACCACCTCGACGCCGAGTCAGTCGCGTGGCTCGAGCACCACCTCGCCGAGTACCCCGGGACCGTCGTCGCCGTGACGCACGACCGCTACTTCCTCGACAACGTGGCGCAGTGGATCCTCGAGCTCGACCGCGGCTCCGGCATCCCCTGGAAGGGGAACTACACGTCGTGGCTCGACCAGAAGCAGACGCGCCTGGCGCAGGAGGAGAAGGCCGAGAGCGCCAAGCAGAAGACCCTCCAGCGCGAGCTCGAGTGGGTGAAGATGTCGCCCCGCGCGCGCCACGCCAAGGGGAAGGCGCGCCTCCAGGCCTACGAGCAGCTCCTCGCCGAGAGCGGCCCCGAGGCGCGCGGCGAGACGAACGAGATCTACATCCCCGCCGGCCCGCGTCTGGGCGACGTCGTCGTGCGGGCCGAGAGCGTCAGGAAGGGCTACGGCGACCGCCTCCTCTTCGACGACCTCTCGTTCGACCTTCCGAAGGGAGGGATCGTCGGCGTCATCGGCGCCAACGGCGCCGGCAAGACGACCCTCTTCAAGATGATCATGGGGCTCGAGACGCCGGACGGCGGCGTCCTGAAGGTGGGGGAGACCGTCGTCCCCTCGTACGTCGACCAGAACCGCGACCGCCCCGACCCGAAGAAGTCGGTGTGGGAGGAGGTCTCGGGGGGCGAGGAGAAGATCCTCGTCGGCAAGCGCGAGCTCAACAGCCGGGCCTGGTGCTCGATGTTCAACTTCAAGGGGGCCGACCAGCAGAAGCGGATCGGCGACCTCTCGGGCGGCGAGATGAACCGCCTCCACCTCGCGCGGACGCTGAAGGTGGGGGGGAACCTCCTCCTCCTCGACGAGCCGACGAACGACCTCGACGTCGACACGCTGCGGGCCCTCGAGGAGGCGCTCCTCGGCTTCGCCGGCTGCGCCGTCGTCATCTCGCACGACCGCTGGTTCCTCGACCGCGTCGCCACGCACATCCTCGCCTTCGAGGGGGACTCGAAGACGGTCTGGTACGAGGGGAACTACCAGGAGTACGAGGCCGACCGCCACAAGCGCCTCGGCGCCGCCGCCGACATGCCCCACCGGATCAAGTACCGGAAGCTGACGACGGGGTAGGGGCGGCGGCGCTAAGATCGCGGCGGGACGACGATGCTGACCCGCTACCTCCAGGCTGCCCTCCGCCGCGCGAGCTACGAGATCCTCGAGGAGGGGCCCCGTTTCTACCGGGAGCTGCAGGACTGCCCCGGGGTCTACGCGACGGGGGAGACCCTGGAGTCCTGCCGCGAGGAGCTGGCAGAGGTCCTCGAAGAGTGGGTCCTCTTCCGCGTCTCCCGGAACCTCCCGCTTCCGGTGGTCGACGGGATCGAGCTGAAGGTCCGGGAAGTCGCCTGATGCCCGAGGTCCGGGCGACGAAGCGCCGGGACCTCGTCCGCAACCTCTCGCGCCTCAGCCTTGAAGGTTCACAAGCCCGCTTCGGAGCTCTTCCTCCGGTCGATCACCCGGTCGACTAAGGCCAGGATGGCAGCGAGCCTCTCCCCGGTCGCGATGAGGTCGGGCCGGATCGACGGACGCCGGTCGACGGCGTCCGCTGGTAGGGCGATCCCATCGATGGCGCTCAGGCTCTGCAGGATCTCGAGTCGGCCGGCTTGGATCACGAAGACACCCAGGTAGCAGGGGAGACGATCCCATAGTTAGCATCTTCACGATGGTGGACGTCGGCGGCATCCTCGTCGAGAAGGACGATCTCGATCGGCTGTGCCGGCGCTACCGCGTCCGTAGCCTGGCGCTGTTCGGCTCGAGGCGGCACGGCCGTCCGGAGCCGGAAAGCGACGTCGACGTTCTCGTGGAGTTCGAGCGGGACGCTCGTGTCGGCCTGAGGTTCATCACCCTCCAGGACGAGCTCTCGGCGCTCTTCGGGCGGAAGGTCGACCTGAACACGCCCGGCTCCCTCAGCCGCCATTTCCGCGACAAGGTCGTCCGGGACGCGGTGCGGTCTTATGAGGCCGCCTGAGGACGACGTCCTCCTGGCGGACATGCTCGATCACTCGAGGAAGGCGGTGCGCGCCGTCCGGGATCGCCGTCGCGAGGATCTCGACAGCGACGATCGCTCCGCAGCGAGGTCGTCCTACCGGTCCACGTGGAAGTGCGCGACCGCCGCGAGCGGCAGGCGGACTCCCGCGAGGTAGTCGTCGATGCAGCGGAGGACGACGCTCGAGCGGGGGTTCCCGGCGGCGATCTCGTCGCGCGTGAGCCAGCGGCAGGCGAGGATCTCCTCGGGATTCTCCGGGTGCGCCTCGGCGTCCTCCGGGACGGTGCCCGTGAAGCAGACTCGGCAGTAGTCGTCGCCGTTGCGCGCCCGGAGCTGGTAGAAGCCGACGAGGCTGTCGGGGGTGAAGGCGAGGCCGGTCTCCTCGCGCGTCTCGCGGACGACGGCGTCGACGAGGGGCTCGCCGGGGTCGACGTGGCCGGCGGGCTGGTTCAGGACGGGGTGGGGGTAGCCGGGGTCCATCTCCTCGACGACGAGGAAACGGCCCGCGCGCTCGACGATCGCGGCGACGGTGAGGTTCCAGGACATCGCGAGCTCTCCGGGACGAAGTTTAGCGCTGCCGCCCCGGCGACCCCGCGGTGCCCCCGGCGCCGAGCCTACGGCGTCGCGACCGCGGCCTCGCGCTCCGGGACGGGCCCCTCGGCGAGGAGGTCGCGGACGGAGGCGGCGAGCCGGCGGACCCCCTCCTCGATCCTCTCGATCGGCATGTTCGAGAAGTTGAGGCGGAGGGTGTTCTCGTGCCCGCCGTTCGGGAAGAAGGCGCCGCCGGGGACGAACGCCACCTCGCGGGCGAGGCAGCGCTTCAGGAGCTCGCGGGCGTCGAGCGCGTCGGGGAGCTCCACCCAGAGGAAGAGCCCTCCCGCGGGGCGCGAGAAGGTGACCCCGGCGGGCATCTCGCGCTCGAGGGCGCGGGCCATCGCGTCGCGCCGGTCGCGGTAGACGGCCCGGATCCGCCCGACGTTCGCGTCGAGGTCGTGGAGCTCCATGTAGCGGTCGAGCTGCATCTGCCCGAGGGTCGGCGTGTGGAGGTCGGCCCCCTGCTTGAGGATGACGAGCCGGTCGAGGTAACGGCGGGGGGCGGCGACCCAGCCGATCCTCAGGCCCGGGCAGAAGACCTTCGAGAAGGTGCCGACCGAGAGGACGAGCCCCTCCGTGTCGAACGACTGGATCGCCGGGAGCGACTCCCCCTCGAAGCGGAGCTCGCCGTAAGGGTTGTCCTCGAGCACCGGCACCGCGTGCCGCGTCGCGATCTCCATCAGCGCCTTGCGGCGGGCGAGCGACCAGGTGCGGCCCGTGGGGTTCTGGAAGTTCGGGACGACGTAGATCAGCTTGGCCCGCGGGTTCGCGGCCAGCGCGCGGTCGAGGGCGATCGGGTCCATCCCCTCGCCGTCGGTCGCTACCTCGACCCAGCGGGGGCGGAAGACGTTGAAGGCCGAGATCGCCCCGAGGTAGGTGGGGCTCTCGCAGAGGACGACGTCGTCCTCGTCGAGGAAGAGCTTGGCGACGAGGTCGAGCCCCTGCTGCGAGCCGACGGTGACGAGGATCTCCGACGCCGAGAGGCGCGTCCCCCACTTGGCGTCCATCCGCTGGGCGATCTTCTCGCGGAGCGGCGGGTGCCCCTCCGTCGTCGAGTACTGGAGCGCCGTCGGCCCCTGCTCGGCCAGGACGAGGTGCGAGGCCTCGTCCATCTCGGCCACCGGGAAGAGCTCCGGCGCGGGGAGGCCGCCGGCGAACGAGATGACGCCGGGACGCTGGGTGATCTTCAGGATCTCGCGGATCTCCGAGGCCTTGACGACCTCCATCCTCCGGGCGAACGAGACGGCCATGACAGCCTCCTTGCGGCTCCTCAGACGATCGGGGGCGTCCCCGCCCCGTCGCGCCTTTTCGGTGGGCCCTCCGCCTCGGCGGCGGCGAGGGCGCGGGCGAGCCGGCCCACCCCCTCGCGGATCCGCTCCGGCGTCTGGTGGGTGAAGTTCAGGCGGAGGAAGGTCTCCGCCGGCGGGTGGACGTGGCAGGCCGCCCCCGGCAGGAAGGCCACCCCCTCGCGTGCCGCCTCGGCGAGGAGGCGGCCCTCGAGGACGCCGACGCCGGCGCGGGCCCAGACGTAGTAGCCGCCGGCCGGGCGGACGAACGAGAGGCGGCCGGGGGCCAGCTCCGAGAGCGCCCCGAGGATCGCCGCGCGGCGCCGGGCGTACTCCCTGCGGAGGAGCGCCGCGTGCGGCGCGAAGAGCCCGTCGCGGAGGAACCGGTCGACGAGGAGCTGGCCGAGCGTCCCCGAGTGGAGGTCGATCGCCTGCTTGGCGAGGGCGAGCTGGCGGACGACCGGCTCCGGCGCCCGGAGCCAGCCGAGCCGGAAGCCCGGGACGAGGACCTTCGAGAGCGAGCTCAGGTAGAGGACCCGCGCGCCGGAGTCGCCGGTGCCACCCGCGTCGGCGGCGTCGAGGGCGGCAAGGGCCGGGAGCGGCTCTCCGTCGTAGCGGAGGTCGGAGTAGGAGTCGTCCTCCAGGACGGGGACGCCGTGGCGGGCCGCGAGCTCCAGGAGATGGCGGCGCCGCGCGAGGCTCATCACCGCGCCCGAGGGGTTCTGGAACGTCGGAAGGGTGTAGATCAGCTTCGGGCGGTGGCGCTCGAGGAGGGCCTCGAGGAGGTCGGTCCTCATCCCGTCGCCGTCGACCGGGACGCCGAGGAGGCGCACCTGCGCGGTCCGGAACGCCTCGAGGGCGCCGAAGTAGGTCGGCTCCTCGACGACGACGGCGTCGCCCGGGTCGAGGAAGACGCGGGCCGCGAGGTCGAGCCCCTGCTGGGAGCCGGAGGTGACGAGGACCTCTGCCGCCGTGCAGGGGATCCCGCGGGACGCCGTCAGGGCGGCAAGCGACTCGCGGAACGGCGTCAGCCCCTCCGTGGGGCTGTGGAGGAGCGCCTCGGCGCCGTGCTCGGCGAGGACCTCGACGGCGATCCGCGAGAAGGTGTCGATGGGGAGGAGCTCCGGGGCGGGCAGGCCCGCGGCCAGGGAGAGGACGTCCCGCCGCTCGGTCAGCTCGAGGAGGTCTCTCAGGAGCGGGTCGTGCTCGCGGGCCGCGCTCGAGCCGAAGAGCGACCGCCAGGGAAGCGGCGCGGCCGGGAACGGGCCGGGCCCGCCGGGGCGAGGGGGAGGCGCCTTCACGACCGTCCCGCTCCCGACCCTCGCTTCGACCAGCCCCTCGTCCTTCAGCTCGCGGTAGGCGGCGAGGACCGTGGAGCGGTTGATCCGGAGGGCCGAGGCGAGCTTGCGCTCCGGCAGGAGCTTCTCCCCTCCAGCGAGGCGCCCGGAGAGGATCTGCTCGCGGATCGCGTCGCGGATCTGGAGGTAGACGGGAACGGCGCTCGCCTTGTCCAGCCTCAGCTCCACGTCGATCGGCCTCCTTCGTGTAGCCATCCAATCTGTAGATTGGATCGGCTATTGAAAGCCTATTTCGGTTCAATGGAGGGGGTCAAGAGGAATATTGGACTGGTGAAAACCAGCCATTTTTGGGTAGATGGGGCCAGACCGGACGGCCCGGACCGAATCGCGGCGGTCTCCGTCCAGGGCGCGGCCGCCGGGGGATCAGGGCGCTGCGCCGTAGTCGAGCATCCAGATCTGGCCCCTGCCGATCCAGCTCATCGTGAAGAGGGAGCGGCCGTCGGGCGAGAGCCGGATCCTCCGAACGTCCGTTTCGAGCGGGCCCGCGGGGCTCGTCTTGCGCGTCGCCCGGTCGAATACCTCGAGCTGCCGCATGCGGGCGACGAGGAGCCGGCGGGAATCCGGGAGCCACGCCACGTATTCGACGGACGTCAGGCCCGGGAGCGCCTTGAGCGTCTTCGTCTCGAGGTCGAGGAGCCAGGCCGAGGGCCCGGGCTCCTGGGTTGGCGAATCCGGGACCCCCACGAGCCACCGGCCGTCGCGAGACCACTCGCACCAGGCGAGCTCCCCTTCCGCCGGAGCCGACGCGAGCGGCACCGCGCGGCGCAACGCGATCGGGACGCCGAGGTCCACCGTGTGCAGCCGAAGGGTCGTCCCGAGCCCGACGGAGAGCGTCCGGCCGTCCGGCGAAACGTGCAGCGGGACCACGTCGTCCCTCCCCGGCGGGGCGAACACGCATTCCCGGCCGCTCCCGTCGGGCCGGATGCTCCAGACCTCGCTCCTTCCGTCGAACGCCACCGAAAAGTAAATCCTCGTTCCGTCCGGAGCCCAGAGGAGGCTGTCCTTCGGGAGCGGGTCGTCCGTGAGCCGGCGGGTCTCTCCCGTCCGGGAGCGGACGAGGAGAATGTCCTTGCGGCCCGGCTCCAGGAGGACTGCGGCGAGCCACTCGCCGTCGGGAGAGACCTCCCCGAGGCGGACGTCCCGCGGCCCTGCCAGGACGGTGCCCGTCCCGGAGACGAGCCGTCCCTTCACCGGGTCGAAGGGGAGTCGTCGGATCTCGGGGAAGGCTTCGTGATGGCCGAAGAGGAGTCTCCGCCCGTCCGGGGTCGAGGACGAGAAGAACGAGGTCGGCATCGTCAGGACCTGCTCCGCCTCGCCCGCGCGTCTCCCCGTCGCCTCGTCCACACGGACCCGCCAGATGTTCGGGACGCCTCCGGCGCTGCTGGAGAACGTGATTCCCGCCCGGGACCAGTGGGGGCGCAGGGGGTTGTTATCAGGGAGCTCGAGCAGGGTCGTCGGCGGCCCTCCCCCGGCCGGGATCGTCGAGAGGATGCGGCGAGCGAAGTTCGCTCCGGCCACCCTGTCGTACGCGATCCGCGAGCCGGAGGGAGACCAGGCCGGGTGCGTTGCGTGTCCGGCGTCCGGGAGCTTCCTCAGTGCCCCCGTCGCGACCTCGAGGAGCCAGAGCTCGCTCGTCCTGACCGACTCGCCCGTGTCCGTCCTGTCCGTCGCGAACGCGATCTGCCTCCCGTCGGGAGACCATGCCGGCTCGTAGCCGAAGCTCGTGAGGCGCCGCGGCGACTCGCCCGTCGCGCCCATCAGGAAGAGGCCGCCGCCGTCCCGCTCCGACCGGAACGCGATCCACCGCCCGTCCGGCGAGAAGGCGGGCTGGGCGTCGGGGCCCTCGAAGTCCTTCGTCAGGTTGACCGGGTTCTCACCCCCGACCCTGCGAACGAGGATGTCGGAAGTCTCCCCGCTCGCGGAAACGTAGGCGAAGCTCCCGCCGTCGGGAGAGACGCTCGGGTACCCGTGGTAGCCCGGTTCCCACGTGAGCTGGACGAGCCGGGGAACGGGCCCCGGGCGAGGCCGGGCTGCCGGAGCCCGGGCATGGCCGAGCCCGAAGCCCGTGGCGAGGGCAACCCCGACGACGGCCACGCCCGCCGCGACGACGGCGGCCCGCGGCTTCCCCGGCGGTGGCTCACCGGCGACGCCGAGGCCAGCGGCCGTCGGCGCCTCGACCACGGCCTCCAGCGCGAAGACGAGGTCGCGCGCCGACTGGAAACGCTGGCGCGGCTCCTTCTCCAGGCACCGCCGGACGATCCGTTCGAGCCCGGGAGGGATTCGCGCCCCGTCGGTCGACAGGGGAGGGGGCTCGGCGTGCAGGATCGCCGCCCCGACCTCGACGTGGGTCGGGCCCGGGAAGGCTTGCCGGCCCGCCAGCATCTCGTAGAGGACCGCTCCGAGGGCGAAGATGTCCGACCGCCCGTCGACGGCTTCTCCCCTCAGCTGTTCGGGTGACATGTAGCCGACCGTTCCGGCGACGAGGTCCCGCGTCTTTCGCGGCGTCTCCGCCTCGTTCGCGCCGTCCGGGCCGGGTTCCGGCGCGTACGTCGCGAGGCCGAAGTCGAGGACCTTCACCTGCCCGTCGCTCGTCACGAAGACGTTCTCGGGCTTGAGGTCGCGGTGGACGAGCCCCTTCTCGTGGGCGGCGGCGAGGCCGCTCGCAACCTGTGAGGCGATCTCGACGGCCAGGCGGACCGGCAGGCGCGGGGCGGAGTCGACGAGGGGGGACGGGACGCCGCGCCGGAGAGGAACCCTCGCGCGAAGAGTGGTCCCTTCGAGGAGTTCCATCGCGATGAAGGGCGCCCCGTCGTGCGTTCCGAGCTCGTGGACCGTGACGAGGTTCGGGTGGCTGAGCGAACCCGCCGCACGGGCCTCCTTCCGCATCCGCTCGAGGCGCACGCTGTCTCGCGCATCGTCGGAGGGAAGGACCTTGATCGCCACGTCTCGGGCGAGAACGTCGTCGCGGGCCCGGTAGACCTCACCCATGCCTCCCGCGCCGAGGGGGGCGAGGATCTCGAAGCGCCCGAGGCGCGTGCCGGCGACGAGAGGCATCCGTGTCCCCCCGCGGAGTCGCGATTTCCGGGATTTCGGCGGAGTCTAAACCCGCGGACGCACGCCGCACCTCGCCTCCCGTATCAGGAAGAAGGCGCTGGCCGCGGCGAAGAGCGCACGAAGCACGGGCATGCGCATCGGGCCCTCCTTCCGGCCGGGAAGCGGGTGTGACGTTCCGGATCAGGAGCGTTCGCGCCGTCCCGCCCGGAACGTCGGGCGGACGAGGAGGGCGCTTCCTTTCGGACCTGTCGGAAAATGATTCAGGACGCCATGAGGTACCGGTTCGACGACGTGACGATGGACCGCGATCGCCGGGGGCTCTTCCGGGGCGGCGAAGCGATCCACGTCTCGCCGCGCGCCTACAGGCTGCTCGAGCTCCTCCTCGACCGGAGGCCGGCGGCCGTCTCGCGGCGGGAGATCCTGGACACGCTCTGGCCGGACGTCGTCGTCTCCGACGGGAGCATCGCCGTCCTCGTGAACGAGCTCCGGAGGGCCCTCGGCGACGACGCGCGCTCGCCCCGGTGGCTCCGGACCGTCCCGTCCTTCGGCTACGCGTTCGACGGGAACGTCCGCGAGGTGCAGGGGCCCGCGCCGCCGAAGGAGCACGGGCTCGTCTGGGCCGGGACGACGGTCGTTCTCGTCGAGGGGGAGAACCTCCTCGGGAGGGACCCGGCCTCGGCGGTCGTCGTCGGGCACCCGTCCGTCTCGCGTCAGCACGCGCGGGTCGTCGTCGACGGGCGCGAGGCCTACCTCGAGGACCTCGGCAGCCGCAACGGGACGTTCGTCGGGTCGCGGCGCGTGGAAGGCCGCGCGTCCCTCTTCGACGGGGACGAGATCCGGCTCGGCACCGCGACGCTCACGTACCGGGGCCCGGGCTTTAGCCCCGCGCTCTCGACGATGTCGCGGTCGTAGACGGCCCGCACGGACGTGCGAGGGCAGGACGAAGACGGGGCGGGACCGCCGCGCCGGCGATCCCGCGAGCCTCGCCGCGCCGCTCGGTCACTCCCTCTTCTGCACGAAGTACTGCACGAAGACGCCGTCCTGCTGGATGATGTCATCCTCGAGCCGGTCACTGACCTTCTCCCGCGGGTCCTTCCCGTCGGCTGCAAGCACGATCTGCAGGCTCGTCGGCTCGAGCTTCCGGTCCGAGCCGGCGCACACGAGGCGATAGTGCTGGCCGTCCGCCGAAGCGGAGTAGCCGTAGGGCGTTCCCCACGGGTCCTTCGCCGGCATCGACTCGAGGTACTTCGGCACGAGATGGCGCCCGAGCGAGGCGAAGTCGCCCGGCGGGTAGCTCGAATCGGCCTGCTCGACCGAATACGCCAGGACCGCGATGCCCAGCCTCCGAATGTCGGCCATCACCTGCCTCCACGGCCTCCGCTTCGCTTCCTGCCGCTGCGACGCCCGCGAAGCCGCCTGCTCGAGGAGCGGCCCGAGGCTCTTCGCGCTCGCCTCGGCCGACTCGCGCACGATCGCGGGGAGCACCTTTATCGACTTCCGCCCCGTCGGAGTTCGATAGAACGCGACGAGGTCCGCGATCTCGCTCTCCGTGTAGTACTTCGCGTAGATCCGGATCGCCGGCTCCGCGAGCGCCGCCGAGACGTCGATCCGCGCGAGCTCCTCGTGAAGCAGGGCGTAGAGCTCCTTCCGCTCCTCGAGGTCCTTCGGCACGTCACCCTGCGCCTCGGCCTTCGCGATGAACTGCTTCTGGCTCTGCTCGAGGACCGACTTCATGACTTCCTGCATCGTGCCCTCTCCGGCCGTCAGGCCGAGGAGCTCCACGATGAGCTCGCGCTGACGCTTGCTTGGCTCGGGTTCCACGGCGTTGAGCGGCAGGGCGGCGGCAACGGCGACGACAACGACAGCAAGAAGGGTTCGGCGCATTTCGATCCTCGCTCTCCGGGTCCGTTCGGCTTTGCGTCGATGCTACACCGCGAGTGTCTGCAGGGCCGCGCGGGCTCGAACGGCGCCCGGGGGCGGCACCGCGGCGGCGCCGCTCCCGGGCGCGCACGCTCAGGGAGCGCCGGGGGCCTCCCGGGGTCCGTTCTCGAGGAGGGTGAGGCGAGCGTCGGCCTGCCGGGTCGCGGTGGAGACGAGGCTCGACCGTGTGGGCCTGCGGCGGATCGCCGGGGGCGGCAAACTGGTGGAGGAAGCGGCGGCTGACGCGGGCCGGAACCTGGAGGACGTCCGCGTCCGGACGGGGTGCGTTCCGGGCATGCGCCTTGAAGGGCCGGTTCCGGCGGCCTATCCTCCTTCCACCCCGATGCGAGTCCCGATCCTCGCGCTCCTCGCCACGCTCCTGTCTGCGACGCTCGCGCGCGCGGAGGCGATCGTCGTCGAGCCGTCCCCGGGCGCGTCGCCGGCCGACATTGCGGTCTCCTGGCAGCTGCCGCACGGCTTCGACGAGAGCGAGCTCCTCCTGCAGATCGAAGGCGGGCCGCGCGTGAGGCTCACGGACGAGGTCCGGGGCGATCACCCCCGCGTCGTCGTGGTCCTCCCGCTCCTCGCCGGCTCGGCGCGCTTCGTCGTTCGCGCGGGCCGCGAGATCGACGGGGACCACAGGGGCGGAGACCGCGAGGAGATCGACGTCGCGCAGTCGGAGAGCTTCGAGCTCGCCGGCCTTCCCGCGACGGGCCGCGTTCCGGTGCGGGCCCCGGCCACGAGGCCGGTTCCGGGGGCGGCCATGGAATGGTGGGCGGAGCCTGCGGGACGGCCCCTCGAGGGCCCATCGCCGGCTCTCGGACGGCCGCCCTCCGCCGCGGAGGCGGAGGCCGGGCGCGCCGCTCCGGCCGTCCCCTCGTCGCGCCCCCTGCCGGCGGCGTCGCCCGCAGGGGAGGCATCCGGGCCTCGCGACGAGAGTCCCGCCGCGCCTTCCGGCACCGCGAGCTCGGCTCGGGAGCCGGCCTTCCCCGGCGCTTCGACCCCGCTCCGGAACTGAGACGGCGGTCCCCCCTCGCGGTCCGGGTCTCACCGCGCCGACGGCCGGCGGAGGCCTCGCCCCTTCGTGCCGACGCGCTGCGATCCGCAAGGTCCCGCCCGTCCCCCCGAGCCTGAAAGGACTGCCGCATGCCCCATCCGTCGTTCCGCGAGTCCGGGCCCTCCCGGCTCTCCCGGGTTGCCTTCCTCTCCGCGTTCCTTCTCCTCGCGACCCGTCCGCTCGAGGCGGCGCGCTACCGCGTCGTCGACGAGCACGGCCGCGCCGTCCCCGGCGCGCGGGTCGCGATCCTCGGCCGCGCGGGCTCGGTCGCTGCCGACCCGAAAGGCGAGCTGACGCTCGAGGCCGAGCCCGCCCCCCCGTTCGAGGTCGGCGTCTTCGCGCCGAGCGGCGCCTGGCTCGGCATCGTCCGCGTGGAGCGCCGCGCGACGGCAGACGTCAGCGACCTCGTCCTCCCGCCAGCCCGCTCCACCGAGGTCCTCGTCTCCGCCGACGTCGCGTCCTCGCTCCTCGCCCCTCCCGCGGACCCGGTCTCGCTCGTCTCGAAGCGGGAGCTCGAGGAACGGCAGCCGACCCGGCTCGTCGAGGCGATCGAGACCCTCCCGGGCGTCTCGAAGAGCGACGAGTCGACGAGCGCCGTTCCGGTCATCCGGGGCCTCGCGCGCGGGCGGACGCTCGTGATGCTGGACGACGGGCGCGTCTCGGCGGAGCGCCGCGTCGGCCCCTCGGCCTCGTACCTCAATCCCTTCGTCCTCGAGTCCGTCGAGGTCGTCCGCGGCCCCGGCTCCGTCGCCTACGGCTCCGACGCCCTCGGCGGCATCGTCCACGCCCGGACGCCCCTGCCTCAGACCGGCTCCTTCGGGCTCCGCTACCAGGTCGCCGGGGGCGTCGGGGGGAGCCCCGAAGCGGCGGCGGGCGTCGGCGTGAACGTCCCCGTGGGCCCGGCGGCCTTCGCGCTCCACCTCTACCAGCGGAGCCAGCGCGACTACGAGTCGCCCGCCGGGACGCAGGACAACTCCGCCGTGCGGGATCGCGGGCTTCTCGTCCGCGGCGTCGTCCCCCTCGGGAACGCCCGCCTCTTCGCCGGGTTCGAGCTCGACGAGGTCCGCGACATGGGGAAGCCGCAGGCCGACCTCCCGACGACGCGGACGTTCTACCCGTCCGAGGAATCCCGGCGCCTCTCGCTCGGTCTCGACGTCCCGGACGTCCTCGGCTTCTCGTCCGTCGAGCTGCGGTCGTTCTACGGCTCGTACGCGATCGCCACGAACCGCCAGCGTCGGCCGAACGCGACGACGACGCTCCGGGACTCGATCTCCGACGTCGACGCGGACGACTTCTCGGTGAGGCTCCTCGGGCGCCGCGCTCTCGGCGCCGCCGGGCTTCGCGTCGGCGTGGACGTGAACGGACGGACCGGCCTCGAGGCGCTGAACGTCACGAACAGCTACGACGCGGCCGGGAACCCGACGACGACCGCGATCGAGGTCGCCGTCGAGGACGCGGCCCGGACCGACCTCGGCGCGTTCGTCGAGGGGGACGTGCCGATCGCGGGCGACGGCCTGATCCTGACCGCCGGCCTCCGGGGCGACCACGTCGAGACGCGTAACACCGGCGGGTCCTTCGGCGACCGGTCGACCTCCGACGGCGCCTTCTCCGGGTTCGCGGCGCTCACGTACGCGATCGCGCCCGAGTGGAAGGTCACCGCGCAGGTCGCGCGCGGTTTCCGCGACCCGACGCTCTCCGACCGCTATTTCCGGGGCGTCTCCGGCCGCGGCTTCGTCGTCGGCAACCCCGACCTCGTCGCCGAGACGTCGAACCAGTACGACCTCTCGCTCCGCGGGCGGAGCGGCCCGGTCGGCCTCGGCCTCTCCGGGTACGTCTACCGGATCCGGGACCTCGTCGAGCGGTACAAGTCGGGAAACGACAACCTGTTCCGGAACCGCGGCGAGGCGGAGATCGCGGGGGTCGAGCTCGAGGCCGACGTGCGGCTCACGCCGCGCCTCGTCATCCGCCTCCTCGGCTCGCTCTCGCAGGGACGCATCCTCGACGACCGCACGTGGGCGGCCGACGTCCTTCCCCCCACGGCGCAGGTCGTCGTCGACCACGAGCCCTTCGCGGGCTTCTTCTGGCGGGCGCGCTTCGTCGCGATGGCGCGGGACACGAGACCCGGCGCGGCGGAGGTCGTCGTCCCCGGCTACGGCCGGGTCGACCTGTCGACGGGCTGGCGCTTCTCCGACCTCCTCACGGTGACCCTCGCGGCGCGGAACGTCCTCGACAAGTCCTACGCCGACTCGGCCGACGAGAACTACGTCCTGGCCCCGGGGCGCGGAGCGATCCTGTCGCTCTCGGGGTCGTTCTGACGAAAGGGGGGTGACCTCCGCCGTCGAGGCTGCGGCATGCGAGGCCGCGAAGGAAGGTCCGGTCGTGGGAGACGAAGAGAATCTGGGCGAGGACGAGGCGCGACTTCTCGCCGCCGGAGAGGCCCGCGACGTCGTCGCCCGACCGCGGGGGCTGCGACAGTCGAACCTCACCACCTTGCGGCGGCGGGGGAGCTCGACCTGTCGGTTTCCCTCGCGCTCGACCGCTCCCGTGCCGCGGGGACGCTCGGACCCGGGAAGACGGCGCTCCCCCTCGCCTGAGACTCCGGTGTCAGCGTCGCCGCGATGACGTACGGGTTCTGACGATGGCCGGACCTCGTCGACGAATTCCGGCCAGGCAGATCGGCGGCGAAGCGACCACGTCCCGGCGTTGAGGAGTAGGTCCCTCCCGGGGCTCCCCGGCCCTTACGGGCTCGCCTTCCTGGGCCTCGGGATCGCGCCTATCTCCAGGAACATGGGCGTCGGCACCGGCCGGTCGCCGAGGCGACCGGCTTCGACATCGAGCGCCTCGAAGCCATATCGCTCGTAGAACGGCACGGCCGCCTCCTTTGCATCGACGATGACTCCGACGCACCCGATGCGGCTGGCCATCTCGTGGGCGAGAGAAAAGACGTGGCGCAGCAGGGACGAGCCAATCCCCTGGCCCTGCACCGCCTCGCCCACCGCGAGGCGTGCGAGACGCAGGACCGGGACCGGGTAGACCGGGAGCCTCTTCCGCGCCTGGGGAGACAGGCTCGACACCTCGATGGAGGCAGCCGTGACAGTCACGAATCCCAGGATCGACTCGCCGTCCACCGCAACGTACGTCACACCGACGTAGTGGCGGAACTGATTCTGGCCGGCGAAACGCTGGAAGAACCGGTCAAGGTCGATGTTCCCGGAGCGAAAGGCCGACCGGTCGTCCCCCGGTGCCAGAGACCGAATGAACATCGCCACGGCTCGTCAGCCTCGGGAGCTCCCCTTCATCAGCTTTCGCATCGCGGCTGTCGGTCGACGAGGTCGCTCGATACGCTCGACGACCTTTGCCAGAGAGGCCGGGCTGACAACGAGCCGGACAGGGACGATGACGTCCTCAGGCACCTCGCGGAGGGCCTGGAGGTGGTGAAGGATCGCGTCCTCGATGACGAAGCCCTTCTTGAGGCCACGCGCATCGGCGAAGCGCTCGAGCTCGTGATTCGTCGTCTGAGAGATGTGGGCGGAGATCTGAACGGTGGACATGGCGTCGCCTCTACATAAATGTAGAGAGTCCGTTCCGCGGCGTCAATGGCCTTCGTTCAGCGGCGTCGAGGCCCGGACCTCGGAGGGAGAGGTCGACGAGGAGAGCGAGGGGAGCCTCTGTCTGCCGGCTCGTGGTGGAGACGAGGCCAGACCGTGTGGCGCTCGAGGCGGCGAGATGGTCGGGGCCGCGGCTTTCGAGGCCTTCGCGCGCGGGTGGGCCTGCTACGCATGGACGCCCGGCGCCTCGTGACCCGAGCGGGCCACGTACTCCTCGTAGGTGCCGCCGTGGAGACCGGCTTCCCGGTGCCGTCCTCGCCCCCGATCTCGAGGACCCGCTCGCCGAACCCCGAGAGGCCGTGAGGTCGTGCCGATCGGGCGGCAGCCGAGCGAAATTGCCGCGCCTGTCAGAGGCCGACGGCTCACTGCCATCCGTAGCGGCCCCGGTAGTGGCTCTTCATCAGCTGCGTCAGCGCCATGTAGCCGAGCAGCGTCACCGCCAGCAGCGGGAAGAACAGGACCGGCAGCGCTTGCAGCTTGAAGTAGTGCGCCAGCGGCCCCATTGGAAGAAAGACGCCGACGGCCATGATCAGAACCGTGGTGACGAGCAAAGGCGTGCCGGGCCGGCTCTCCAGGAAGGGGACCTTCTGCGTGCGGATCATGTGCACGACCAGCGTCTGCGTCATCAGGCTCTCGATGAACCATCCCGACTGGAAGAGCGTCTGCCGGTCGGGAGAGCCGGCGCCGAAGACGAACCACATCATGACGAAGGTCGTGATGTCGAAGATCGAGCTCACCGGCCCGAAATAGACCATGAAGCGGCCGATCTCGCCGGGGTTCCACCTCTGCGGCCTGCGCACCAGCTCGTCGTCCACGCGGTCGAACGGAATCGCGATCTGGGAGATGTCGTAGAGCAGGTTGAGCACCAGCAGCTGCATCGGCAGCATCGGCAGGAAGGGGATGAAGGCCGAGGCGACCAGGACCGAGAACATGTTGCCGAAGTTCGAGCTGGCCGTCATCTTGATGTACTTGAGCATGTTGGCGAAGGTGCGGCGGCCTTCGAGAACCCCTTCCTCGAGCACCATCAGGCTCTTCTCCAGCAGGATGATGTCGGCCGCCTCCTTGGCGATGTCCACCGCCGTGTCGACGGAGATGCCGATGTCGGCCGTGCGGAGGGCCGGCGCGTCGTTGATGCCGTCGCCCATGAAGCCGACCACGTGCCCGTTGGACCTCAGCACGCGCACGATGCGCTCCTTCTGCGTGGGCGTGAGGCGGGCGAACACGTCGTGGCGCTCGACCTCCTCGGCCAGCTCCCGGTCGCTCATGCGCTCGATGCGGCTGCCGAGCAGCACGCCCCGCTGCTGAAGGCCCACCTCGCGGCAGATCTTGGCCGTCACCCGCTCGTTGTCGCCGGTCAGCACCTTGACGGCGACGCCGTGCTCGGCCAGAGCCTCGATGGCCGGCGCCGTCGACTCCTTGGGCGGATCGAGGAAGGCGACGTAGCCGATGAGCGTCAGCTCCAGCTCGTCGGCGACGCCGTAGGGCTCCTCGCGCGGCGGCACCTCCTTCATGGCCACCGCGACGACGCGGAGACCCTCCTCGTTCAGCTCGGCGGTGACGGCGCGAATGCGCGCGAGCAGCCCGGGCGTCAGCGGCTCGGTCGCGGCGCCATGGCGCACCCGCGCACAGACGGATAGCACCTCCTCCACCGCCCCCTTGCAGATCAGCTCGTGGTGGTCCTCGCGCTCGGACACCACCACCGACATGCGGCGGCGCTGGAAGTCGAACGGGATCTCGTCGACCTTGCGGTAGTTGCGTGCGGGGTTGAGCTCCTGATGCACCTCGACGTGATCGAGGACCGCGACGTCCAGGAGGTTCTTCAGCCCCGTCTGGTAGTAGCTGTTGAGGTACGCCATCGCCAGCACCTCGTCCGACTCCTCGCCCCAGACGTCGACGTGGCGTGACAGGAAGATCCTGTCCTGGGTGAGCGTGCCGGTCTTGTCGGTGCACAGCACGTCCATGGCGCCGAAGTTCTGGATGGCGTCCAGGCGCTTGACGATGACCTTTCGCCGCGACATGACCACCGCCCCCTTGGCGAGCGTCGAGGTGACGATCATGGGCAGCATCTCGGGCGTCAATCCGACGGCGATGGAGAGAGCGAACAGCAGCGCCTCCATCCAGTCGCCCTTGGTGACGCCGTTGATGAGGAGGACGAGCGGCGCCATCACGAGCATGAAGCGGATCAGGAGCCAGCTCACCCTGTTCACGCCGGCCTGGAAGGAGGTCGGTGCGCGGTCGGCGGCGGTGACTCGCGAGGCGAGCGCCCCGAAGTAGGTGGCGTTGCCGGTGACGAGCACGGCGGCCGTGGCCGAGCCGGAGACGACGTTGGTGCCCATGAAGACGACGTTGTCCAGCTCGAGCGGGCCGGCGGCCGGAATCGTGCGCCGACCGGCGAACTTCTCGACCGGCATCGACTCGCCGGTCATCGCCGCCTGCGACACGAACAGGTCCTTGGCGGCGAGCACGCGGCAGTCGGCCGGGACCATGTCGCCCGCCGAGAGGAGGACCACGTCGCCGGGCACCAGGAGCCGGATCGGCAGCTCCACGCGGCGGGCCGGGTTCACGTGCGGGAGCATGCCGTTGCGCCCCTCGGGTACCGCGGCGGGGTCCTCGGACGGGTTCGGGCGCATCACCGTCGCGGTCGTCGTGACCATCGCCCTCAGGCCGTCAGCGGCCTCGTTGGCCTTGGCTTCCTGCCAGAAGCGAAGGAGCGTGGAGAGCACCACCATCGAGCCGATGACCGTCGTGGCCTTGAGGTCGTCGGTCAGCCAGGAGATGGCCGCCAGGAGCGTCAGCAGGAGGTTGAAGGGGTTACGGTAGGAGATCCAGAGGTGTATCCACCACGGGAGCGGCTTCTCGTGCTCGACCTCGTTCAGGCCCACGCGGGCGCGGATGGATTCGGCCTGCTCCTGGCTGAGGCCGCCGAGGCGGCTGCCGAGCTGCGCGAGGACCGCCTCGGCATCGGCGCTCGCGGCAGCGGCCAGCGTGTCCCCCAGCTCGGCCGGCAGCTCGCGGCTGACCGTCGTCCGGGAGAGGCTGTCGAGCAGGAGAAGCCGGCGGAAGTGGCGGCCGAAACCGTGCGTGCGGACGAAGCTCGCGAAGAGCTCCTTCAGGAATGTGAGGTTCATCGGGGTCCTCCGGCGTGGCCCGCCGGCTTCCCGCGCTTGCGAGCGGGGTCGGGCGGGCGTTTTCGGATCAGGGCTCGTCAGCGTTCGTGAGCGTCCCGTTGCTGCTTCCCGTCACGGCAGGAGCCGCGCGGACAGCAGCCGCAGGCCGAGGGAAAACCATCGTTCCCGACTGCCGCCTCCCGTGCGGCCGCCGCAGGTCGCATCGATCTGAAGGCGACCCGGCGCCAGCCAGTGGCGAAGGCCGAGCTGGTGGTGAGGGACGCCCCGGTCGTCGCCGAAGATCTCGGCGACCAGCCCCGTGCGCTCCGTGAGCCTGGCCTCGGTGCCCAGGCCCCACGTCAGGCGGTCGTGACCCGTGTGGCCCTCGCGCAGCCAGCCGAGGTTCGCGTGGAGGGCGAAGGCGTCGTCGCGGAGCGAGAAGGTGACCGGCACGTAGGCGTACCAGTCCGGCGTGGAGGAACCGGCCTGCGAGTGCCGGTCCATGCCGACGGCCAGCCCGATGCCCCATCCGTTGGTCTCGAGGGGCTTGAAGACCGTCTTCCCTTGCACCACCACGTCGGTGGTCGTGCTGCCGCCGGCCCCGCGCGTGCGGGCTCCGCCCACGGTCAGCTCCAGGGCGTCGATGAAGGCGCAGGCCGGCAGCACCCAGTACTCGGTGCTGCTCCGGCTGCCCCTGGCCCAGGCCTCGACCTGGCAGGTCTTGGCATCGACGGTGCGGGCGTCGTCGGTGATCATCGGCCGCGCGGCGGTCGCGGGCCTGGCGGCCAGGATCGACAGCAGCGGCGGAAGCGCTGCGACGAGCCGGCACGGACCCCGGAGGCAGGTGATGCGCAGGGTCTCGCCCTTCGAGGCGGGAGCGAGGTCCGCTGCACGGTTCGTCCGGCGTGCGTGAGCGCGCCATTCGGCGCGGGACGGTCGCACGGGCATGGGAGCGACGCGGCTTGCCCGGCGCAGCTCCGGCGCACCGCTTTCGTGCCGAGGCTCCGTCGAACGCCTCGGGGCCCTCGGTGTGACCGCGTGGATCATTCTCGGGAGCTCTGCCCGACCGCGGGACGAAGGGGGGAGAGCATCGGCACCTTCGGCGACGGACGGACCCGCTCCCGCGCGGCCCGTCAGGTCGGAGCGCTGCTTCTCCTCGTCCCGTGATGCGGTGAGATCGATCCGGCGTCCGAGGGAACGGGATGGCTTTCGGACGAGGAGGAAGGCGAGCGACGCGAGGACCGCGGTCCCGACGAGGCCCGCACCGGCCGGCGTCCTGGTCACGGCGGCGGCCTGGAGGGCTCCGGCGGTGGCGAGCCGCTGGACGATTCCTTCCGGCCTCGGGACGGCGCCGGCCCCGGGGTACCCGATGCCTTCCACGACCTGCGCGGCGACGCGCGACGGGCCGGGCGGCGCGGAAGCGGTGGTCGACAGGTCCGTGAAGAACGGCGGCCGGATGGAGACGAGAGCGTTCGTACGAAGCCCTGCGCGGCGCCCCCTGTCCGGCCTATGTACGCCGACGAGCGTCCCGCAGAGGAGTGCAGCACCGATACGGAGGATGAAGTCGTAAGCAGCCGGGTCGTCGGGAAAGAGCGGCATTCCCCCCTCCTCGTCTCCGTCGAGACACCTCGACGGGAACGCACATCGAGAACGAGCGAGCCCCTGTGGGAGCTCCCCGCTCGTCCGTGTCGGTTGGTTGTTCGATGCGCTGTCGGCTGAGGAGGGGGAGGCGCGCCGAAACGCCGCTTTCAGGACCCTGGGCGGCCGAGCCTGGCGTCTATCTCCGCTCTCTCGAGCCGGTCGAAGTAGGTCCGTCGTCCATTCGGTCGCCTCCTCGCCCCTTCGGGCGGAGCATTGTAGCACCGTGAGGTCGATGCGGCAAGCGGAATCGTCGATGTGAATCGGCGATGCCTGAAGACGGGACGAAGAAGGCTCGCAAGCGACGTCGACGACCGCCTCGTCCCGCAAGGCAGCGGCGAGCTCGGCAGCATGCCTGGCCTTGCCGGAAGTGCAGAGGCCGCGGAGGAAGGTCCGGTCGTGGGAGACGAAGAGCATCCGGGCGAGCCCCAACCGGGTTCCCCCGGGGCCTTCCGCTCAGGCGGGCGGGAGCGTCTTCGGGGCCCGTAGAATCGCCCCGTGCCAGGCGCCGGCCTCGAGCCCGACTCCCCCGCCGCACGTCTGCGGCTCGCCCTCGAGCTCGCGGCCGTCGCGGCCCACGCCGAGCCCCGGACGACACGGGACGTCGACGTCGCGGTCTCCGTCCCTGACGACGCCGCGGGGGAACGCCTCGTCTTCGCGCTCTCCGCCTCGGGCTGGGACGTCACCGCCGCCGTGGAGCAGAACGCCGCCGAACGCCTCGCTACCGCCCGTCTTCGTCCACCCCTCGAGCGCCGATCCCGCGGGGTCGTCGTCGACCTCCTCTTCGCTTCCTCCGGCATCGAGACGGAAGTCGCCGAGGCCGCCGAACGGATCGAGGTCCTTCCTGGTCTCGTCGTCCCCGTGGCGACGCTCGGACACCTCCTCGCCCTCAAGGTCCTCGCCCGCGACGACCGTCTGCGACCCCGGGACGCCGAGGACCTCCGGTCGCTCCTTGCCGAGTCGACGACCGCCGACCACGAGACCGCGCGCACGGCGCTCGCGACGATCGGAGCGCGCGGGCTCCATCGCGGGAAGGACCTCCTCTCCGAGCTGGACCGGGCGATCGCCGACTTCGCCCCCTGAGCCGGCGCAGGGACAGGAAGGTCGATTTTCGGCGACGGCGAGGCGAGGCGGCAAGGTGGTCGAGGATGCCGCGGATGACGAGGGGGGGGACCGGGGCGGGCGGCAGCGGAGGGGGAGCGCCGGGTCCGGAGGCGGGCGGCTCTGCGTGCCGGCTCTGGGCCTTCAGGTTTCGGCGGACGACGTTGGAGCAGGCGCCGTAGCAGTGCACGAGGTGCCTTCTCGGATCGGGAACGTGCGCGAGGAGACGGGCGACGAAGTCGAGGGCGTCGAGGGTCTCGACCTTCTGACCGTCGTGGCCGTCCCGAGGCAGGTAAGAGGCCGTCTCCGAGCCCGGCGTGAAGCGCAGGCGAGCGAGGCTCACGGGGTTGCCCAGGCAATAGCGGGCGAGTGCCTCGAGGGCTCGGCCGTCACCGGCGGGGACGGTCACGGAGTTGTGGACTGAGAAGCCGGACGGGCGCAGGAGAGGACGAGGAGGGCGCTCGGCCCAGGCAGCTCTCGGTGGTACATGAAGGAGGTGTGAAGGAGCCAGGCCACGTCCCTTGCAGGAGGAGGCGAGGTGCTCGGCGGCGCAGGCGGGGCAGCGGATAGGGGCGAAGCCCGCTCGAAGATGGCCGACCCCCACGCGGCCGAGGGCTCGGCCGGCATCAAGATGGATCAGGCAGACTCGGCAGGGGGTGCAGTCCCGGCCATGGCCCGGTCACTCGCGCTCGAGCCACCGTCGGAGCTCGGTCTCAACCCCTAGAGACGAGGCGCAGGCCATCGTGGACGGGACCTGATCCGGGTGACGCCGGAGGAGTCGGGCGGTGTCCCACAGGTCCTTCGGCCCTCCCGCCTCGAGCTTGAGCCGGAGGAGGTCCTCGAGGCCAACCACGGGGATCGTCTCTCCCCCCCCGCCCGTGGGGGACACGCTCACGACCGAGAAGAGCCTTCCTCCCCGCGGTGCGAAGACCTGGAACGGGACTCCCTCGAGCTCCCCTTTGAGGACCCACGGGAGGTCGTCGCTGTAGGGATCGCCATGACGGGTGACGGTGTCGAGTCCCGCATTCTTGAGCGCCTCCTCTACCTCCGAAAGAGACCGAAGGCTGACGAAGTCGACATCGCGCGTAGCCCGGATCTCCCCCCAGGCTGCCACCGCCAGGCCCCCGGCCAACGCCGAGCCATTGCCGAGGAGCTCCGCGAGCCGCTGAGCGACCCGGATCAGCCGGCCGGGTCGCACGAGGGCGGCTCGCCTGTCCGAGGGAGCGCGGACGTCTGCCCTCGGGCATCGAGTGTGGAGGCCAGGGCTTCACACTCCTCGAGAAGCTCGTCAGCCCGACACAGGTTGTCCCACATCTCGGCGGGGGTGATCCGTGGCGATTCCGCCGCCCGGCCTGGACCCGTGCCAAACGTGAAGTGAGCCGCCTCGGTCATTGAAGGCAGTTTACGCCGCTCACGAGGAGGCCGCCGTTCCATTCCGCCGGGGCACTCTGAATGACGAAGGATAGGAAGTTTGATTCTGCGCGACGGCGAGGCAGACGGTCGTGCCCCGCGAGGAGGAGCGTCGTCCTCGTCTCGTCCGGCGTCGCGAGCCGGACCATCGAGAGCGGCAGCCGCGCCTGCGCGAGCTCGCGCGTCGCGTCGAGGGCCGACGGGAGGTCGGGGAGGAAGACCCCGTGGAACTCCTCGGCCTCCGGCAGGGCCGAGATCCTCACCGTCGCCTCGGTCAGGATCCCGAGCCTC
>JAKOVQ010000051.1 GCA_029781975.1 Acidobacteriota bacterium | reverse complement strand
CGGGGACCTCGGCGGTGGCGGCGATCGCCTCGCGGATCACGGCCTCGTGCCGCCGGCTCGCCACGCGGTTGAGGACGACGGCGGCGAGGTCGAGCTTGGGGTCCATCACCTTGCAGCCGAGGACGAGGGCAGCGACCGTCCGCGTGACCTTCGTGGCGTCCACCACCAGGACCACGGGCGCCCCCGCCAGCCGGGCGAGCTGGGCGGTGGAATGCGAGCCCTCGGCGTCCATTCCGTCGAAGAGGCCCCGGTTCCCCTCGATGACGGCGACGTCGTGGTCCCGGGCGGCGCGCGCGAGCGCCCCGTGGATGGCGGTGGGCGTCATCAGGTAGGTGTCGAGGTTCCGTCCCGGCCCCCCGGCCGCCTCGCCGAGCCACGCCGCGTCGATGTAGTCCGGCCCCTTCTTGAAGGCCGCCACCACGTGCCCCCGCCTGCGGAGCGCCCGCGCCAGGCCGGTCGCGATCAGCGTCTTGCCCGTGTTCCCGGCAAGCCCCGCCACCGCGAGCCGCGCCAAGCTGGTCTCTCGCACCGCAGCCCCCGCCTGCCTACGCCATCTCCACGTAGCCGCAGGGGCACTCCTCCGCGCACTTCTTGCACCCGTCGCAGAGCTCGAGCTTGATCTTGAAGTAGTGCCCGGGACCCGGGTCCTCGACCTTCTTGAAGCACGACGCCTGGCAGTACATCCAGCACTTCTCGCAGTCGAAGCAGAAGCCGCACGACAGGCACCGTCCGACCTCGGCCAGGAACTGCTCCCGCGTGATGCCGTGGTCGATCTCGGCATCGGGAAGGGCCAGCCTCTCCCCGGGGGCCAGGACCGCACGCTCCGCCCGCTCCTTCGCCTCGTACGCCTCGAGCTTGAGGCGCGCCGCCGGGATCTTCGGGCGCTCGACTGGCTGCGGCGGCGCGAGGCCCCTGAAGGACGCGTGGATCATCTCGGCGGCCCGCCGGCCCTGGTAGATGGCGATCGTCGCCAGCCCCAGCTCCAGGTCGTCCCCGCCGGCCCAGACCCCGTCGGCCACCTTGCCGCCGCCGTCGGCCGCGAACCAGCCGTCGGTGGCGCCGAGAGCGGCCACGGGCTCGACCTCCGGCTCCTGCGAGATGGCGGCGATCACGGTGCTCACGGGGATCTCGTACTCGGACCCCGGCACCGGGACGGGCCGCCTCCGGCCCGAGGAGTCCGGCTCGCCCAGCTCCATCCTCCGGACGACGAGGGCGGCGACCTTCCCGTCCCCCTCCTCCCTCCTCACCGCGACGGGCGCGGCGAGGAACGTCACCTGGATCCCCTCCTCCAGGGCCTGCTCGACCTCGCTCGCGATCGCCGGCATCTCGGCGCGGGTCCTGCGGTAGACGATCGAGACCTCGGCGCCGAGGCGCCGCGCCACGCGGGCCGCGTCGATGGCGGTGTCTCCCCCGCCGACGACGGCGACGCACGGGCCCACCTCGACCCGCTCGCCGGAGTTGGCACGGTTCAGGAACTCGGTCCCGGTCAGGACCCCCTCGCCCTCCTCCCCGGGGACCCCCATCCGCTTGCCGCGGTGGGCCCCGATCCCGACGAAGAGGACCCGGTGGCGGGAGCGGAGCTCCTCGATCGAGACGTCCCGCCCGACGGCCGTCCCCAGCTTCAGCTCGACCCCCAGGTCGGTGATCCGCCGGACCTCCGCGTCGAGCACGTCGCCCGGGAGCCGGTAGCGCGGGATGCCGTAGCGCAGCATGCCGCCGGCGGCCGGGAAGGCCTCGTAGACGGTGACGGGATAGCCCCGCCGCGCGAGCTGGTAGGCGCAGGAGAGCCCCGCGGGGCCCGCCCCGATCACGCCCACCGACTCGGGCTTCGGGTCGGTCTCCAGCCGCTCGAGCGCCAGCCCCTTCTCGAGCCCCCAGTCGCCGACGAACCGCTCGAGCGAGTTGATGGCGACCGCGCCGTCCTTCTCGGTCCGGTTGCACCGCGCCTCGCACGGGTGCGGGCAGACCCGTCCCATCACGGCCGGGAACGGGTTCTTGTCCACGATCATCCGCCAGGCCTTCTCGAGCGCCTGCTCCTCCGAGAGCCCGGCCTTCTCGCGCTGCGCGATGGTCGTGATCCAGCCCCTCACGTCGGTTCCGCTCGGGCAGCTCTCCAGGCAGGGGGCGAGCTTCTCGACCTGCACGGGCCTCAGAGACGACACCTGGGTCGCCCCGCTCCCGCCCATCCGGAGCGGGGGCTTCTTCGCGACGCTCTTGAGAAGTCCCATCGTCAGGCTCCCTTCCTCGCGGCCGGCGTCCCTACGCGTAGGGATGGATCTTCTTCTTGAAGTCCTCGAGCTGGGTCAGCAGCTTGTCGTGCTTCTCCTCGTCGGTCAGCAGGTACGCGAGGAGGTGCTTGTGGACCAGCTGGGTGCACAGCCTGGTCAGCTCCTCGCCGTAGCCGATGGTCCGGCGCTCCATGGCGATGTGCTTCTCCACCAGCTCCCACACCTCGCCGAGCTCCTCGGGCGTCAGCGTGATCGTGGTCGTCGTCAGGCTGTCGATCATGAACTGCTGCACCCGGTGGTGCATGATCGAGTCGTGGCGGATGATCTCCATCAGCAGCTTCACCAGCTGGTTCTTCGACTTGCCGACGACCTCCGTCGTGTGCGCGATCGTCGCGTTCTCGTCCTCCTGCCAGAGCCGGAGCGTCGAGACGATCTTGGCGGTCCGATCGGGGCCCTTCTCCTTGGGCTTCGTCATCTTCGTTCTCCCGAGCGCCGGGCCCCCGGAGCCGTTCCGGCCCCGGGGGCCCCCGGCTCTGCTACGGCGTCTCCGGCGGCAGCGTGATGTAGCTCCCTCCGAAGTAGGAGTAGATGCAGCGCCCCGAGTCCATCAGCTGGCGGATCGCCAGCTTGCAGACGTCCTTGGTGCACTCGCTGCCGAACTTCTCCGCCATGGCCTTCGTCAGGTCCGTGGCCTTCAGGCTCTTCTTGCCGTGCGTCTCCTTGACGAGCTGGAACATCGCCTCGGCGACCTGGTCGACCGTCACCGCGCTCACGTCTCCGCCTCCTTGCTCTGGCGCACGTGGGTCGAGCGCCGGAACGTCTCGCCCGCGTGGCGGAAGTCGTCGATGTGGTACTTCGTGAAGGGGATGCCCGTCAGCTTGAAGAACTGCGGCCAGCCGATCCGCTCGATCCACTCCCCCATCCGCTCGAACTTGCGCGCGTGGGCCGCGTAGACGGTCACGAGGTTCGAGACCGCGGCGACGACCTCGGGCCACCGGGGCGGGTTGTTCGGGAGGAACGGGACCGCGAGCTTGGAGAACTTCGGCTCGCTCCGGGCGTTCGAGACCTTCCCTCCGACCCAGATCGAGATGCCGTCCCGCTCGGCGTCGGCCATCTTCATGGCCGGGCAGACCGTGAAGCAGTTGCCGCAGTACATGCACTGCTCCTGGATGACCTCCACGGACGACGCCCCGTCCACCGTCGCCGGGCGCACGGCGCCCGTCGGGCACGACGCGACGACCGACGGGATCTCGCACATCTTCGGGACGTCCTTGTCGTTGATCTTCGGGGGGTGCGTGTGGACGCCGAGGATGGCGATGTCCGAGCAGTGGACCGCGCCGCACATGTTGAGGCAGCAGGCGAAGGCCACCCGCAGCTTCCCCGGGAGGGTCCTCGTCCCCGCGAAGTAGGGGTAGAGCTCGTCCATGACGGACTTCACGACGCCGGAGGCGTCGGAGGCCGCCGAGTGGCAGTGCACCCAGCCCTGGGTGTGGACGATGTTGGAGATCGCCGGGCCGATGCCGCCGACCCCGTACCCCTCGCGGGCGAGCTCGGCGATCAGCGGGTCGACGTTCGCCGGGTCCGACAGGAGGAACTCGACGTTGTTCCGGCTCGTGAAGCGCAGGTGGCCGCCGCTGTACTTGTCCGCCAGGTCGGCGAAGAGGCGCAGCGTGGCGATCGAGAGGAGGCGCGGGGTCGCCGCCCGCACGGTGAAGAGCTTGTCGCCCGAGGCGGCGACGTGGACCATCACGCCGGGCTTGATGATCTCGTGGCCCTTCCACTTCCCGTAGTTCTTCTTGATGACGGGCGGGAGAAACTGCTCGAAGTGGGGCGGACCGATGTCGGTCTTCCGAGGCGCCGAAGACATTCTTCTCCTCCTCGTCCCGTCAGGCTTCTTCGCCCGGCTGGGCGAACACGTCGTCCTGGTAGAAGATGTAGGGGTTCGCGCGCGGGGCGACGATCATCTCGGGGACCGGGTCGAGCCCGATCTGCTCGAGGAAGTTGCCGAGCCCGATCCTCTGGATGAACTCGCCGACGCGCTCCCGGTTCTTGCCGTGCTCGGACCAGATGTCCCAGATGCGGCCGATGAGCTCCTTGATCTCCTCGTACGGGGGCTCCATCTTGATGAACGGCACGAACACGGACGACAGCAGGGCGCCGCCGACGATGGGCGCCTTCGCCCCGATGAGGATGGCCGCGCCGCGGTCGTTCCCGGGGGCGAGGGCCCTGGGCATCGCGTTGATGCAGTGCATGCACTTCACGCAGTTGACGTCGTCGATGGCGAGGGTCTTCCCGTCCCAGCTCATGCAGCGGGTCGGGCAGCGGTCGCAGACGTCCTTCTGGACGTCGATCGCGCCGCTCGCCGCGTAGGCCTTCACCTGCTCCTGGTCGACCTGGATCTCGTCGCGCCACGTCCCGATGAAGGACATGTCCGAGCGCGCCACCGACGCCACGCAGTCGTTCGGGCAGCCGGCGAACTTCAGCTTGTACTTGTAGGGGAACGCGGGCCGGTGCAGCTCGTCCTGGAACTGCATGGTGAAGTCGTAGACGGCGCCGAGGGTGTCGTAGCACGCCCACTCGCAGCGGGCCGGCCCGACGCAGGCCGAGGGGGTGCGCATGTCGGAGCCGGAGCCGCCGAGGTCGAAGCCGTGCTCCGTGAGCTCGGCGAAGGTCGGCTCGAGCTCCTGGGTCTTCGTCCCCAGGAGGATGATGTCGCCCGTGGAGCCGTGCATGTTGGTGACGCCCGAGCCGTGCCGGTCCCAGATGTCGGCGATCGTCCGGAGAGCCGTCGAGGTGTAGAACCAGCCCGCGGGCTGGTTGATGCGCATCGTGTGGAACTCGGCGCACGCGGGGAACTCCTCGCCGAGGTCGGAGTAGCGGCCGATCACGCCTCCGCCGTACCCCATGACACCCACGAGCCCGCCGTGCTTCCAGTGCCCGACCTTCTCCTCGTACGAGCGCTCGAGCTGGCCCAGGAGGTCCTGGACCATCGGCCTGGCGGCCTCCTTCTTCAGCTCCTTGACGAAGCTCGGCCAGGGACCTTTCTCGAGCTCGTCCAGCAGCGGCGTCTCTCGCTTCTTCTCACTCATCGCGGCTCCTTTCGACGCTTCCGTGCCGACCCGGGACCTCCTCACGCCGGCTCACGGGATGGCCTTCGCGGGCCGGCCCGGAGAACGGCGTGAAGCTCACCTCACACGGCCCGCGCTCCACCCCAAGCAACCCACGTGCCCCCGGTCTCTTCCGCGGCTCGACCGCGCCACGGCCCCTGAGACAGCGCTTTCTTCGCGGTTCACGCCTGTCCGGTCCTGCGGCTCGCCTTCCGGGGACCGTTACTCGCCCGTAACAGCGCGGCGGCCCGATCGCCGCCTGCACCCGGGCGCGCCTCTCCGGGGGGGCGGACAGCCGCGGCGGGCCCTCCGGTCACCGCGCCGTAACGCCCGTCCCGTCCGGGAGACCCGGTCGCGCCGCCGCCGCGGGGCCTGGGCGCCCGGGAGGGCCCGTCCCCGTCCCCCGGCGGGCGGGAGGCGCCGGAGCCGGTCAATGGAACTCCCACTCGATGAACCCCGGCTTCACGTCGGCCATCGCGTTCACGATCAGCTCCACGAGGCCGCCGTAGAGGATGCGGCTCGTGTCCCAGACGCCGTAGGCCCGGAAGAGGTCCCGGAACTGCCCCTTGCAGTTCGAGCAGGGCGTGCAGACGTACTTGGGGACCTCGGGCCCGAGCTCGCCGGCGAACGCGTCCAGGACCTGCTTGAGCTTGGCCCGGCCGGAGACGAGGTTCCGGAAGCTCTCGAAGTTGTTACCGGACATGATGGCGAAGCCGGAGCCGCCCCCGCAGCAGAAGTTCTCGACGCCGTGCGGCGTCATCTCGCGGAAGCGGGGCGCGATCTTCCGGAGGATCCGGCGCGGCGGCTCGACGATCCCGAGCGCCCGCGCGAGGTTGCACGGGTCGTGGAGCGTGACCGGGAAGTCGTTGCGGGAGGGGTCGAGCTTCAGCGCGCCCGACTCCACGATCGACGCGAGGAACGGCGCGAAGCTCTCCCGCGGGACGGCGAGGTCGCCGCCGAGGAGCCGGTCCGCCACGACCGTCAGCGCCTTGTGCGCGTGGCCGCACTCCCCGATCACGATCTTCTTGACCTTCAGCTTCCGGGCCACCTCCGCGTGCTTGAGGGCGACGCGGGAGAACTGGACGTCGTCGTACCAGAGCCCGTAGTTGATCGCGTCGTACGCGAGGAGCTCCGAGGAGAGGGTCCAGGAGATGCCCGCCGCCTGCATGATCACCGCGAAGGCCCCGGGGTTCTCGGGCCACGCCAGGATCTCCCCGGCGTTGTGCATCAGGAGGACGTCGGCCCCCTCCACGTCCCACGGGGTCTTGACGGCGTACCCCACCTTCTCGCTCATCTCGTCGTCGATGAACTCGACGTTGTCCTTGAGGATGGCGGGGGTCATCCCGGTCGACGAGCCGACCGAGAGCTGGAGGACGGACCCGCTCCCGTGCGCTTCCTGCGCGGAGATCCCGAGCTCCTGGCTGAAGAGCTTGCGCAGCTCGTGCGTGATCAGCCCGTTGTCGACGCCGATCGGGCAGGCCTGGGTGCAGCGGCGGCAGAGCGTGCAGCGGTGCGCGAGCTCGGCCAGGCGGGCGAGGGTGGTGAAGTTGAGCTCCAGGGAGCCGGCGAGCGCCCGCTTGAGGAGGTTCGCGCCCGGTCCGTACCGGGCGACGAGGCGCCTCAGGACGTCCGCGCGGTACGTCGGGCGGTAGATCTCGGCGCGCCCGCTGGCCTCGAAGATCGGGCAGGCGTCCGCGCAGGTCTGGCAGTGGGTGCAGTGGTCGAGCGTGAGGGCGAGCGGCTGGAGGAACCCCCAGTTGTCGTCCGCGCTCAGGAGCTTCCCGAGGCCCGCCTTCAGGGCCTCGACGAGCCGCTCCTCCTCGGCCGGGTCCGCGGGCCGCTTGAGGTTGAGGGCGGAGATCCCGTCGAGGGAAGCGTCCACCTGGGCCTTCCGCTCGTCGCTCATCTCCTTCCAGAGCGACTCCGGCGGGACCTTGTCGTACGGGGGCGGGAGGGGGAGGAGCCGGTCGAGGTCCAGCGGCGAGAGGGGCTCGGCCTCGCGCGAGAGGTCCTTGACCGTGACGGGGGGGCGTCGCTCGACGTCGCTCATCTCACGAGGCTCGCTTCTTCGGGACGGGTTCGGTGGCGACCTGGGCCCACGTCTTCTTCCCGTCGCCCCCGATGTGCGGCGCGGACCACGAGACGGGGCGCGCGAGGAGCTTGCCGACCCTCGCGTCGAACCTTCCCGAGAGGTTCGGGACGTCGTCCCAGCGGACGGAGTGCCAGGTGAAGTACTTGCCGAAGAAGTGGGTCATGTGGCTGAACGGGAGGTAGGCGAGGAAGAGGCCGACCAGGAGGACGGCCGCCGCGAGGGCGCCCGGGGGCCTTTCGACCGGCTGGAACGTGACCATCCCCTTCACGTACGCGGCGGCGAGCTGGAGGCGCGGGTCCGCTCCGAGGAGGCTCGCCCACGAGGCCGCGAAGACCACGAGGAGGAGGCCGAGGTGGAAGAAGTCCGCGGGCGTCGAGGCCCGCCGGAGCTCGGCGTTCAGCGTGCGGCGCGCCAGGAGCGCGAGGCAGCCGACCGTCGCCAGCGCCAGGCCGGCCCCGGCCCACGCCGCGAGGGCCCGCCCCCCGCCGAGGCGGCCGAGGAGCGGGAGCGACCGCACGCCGGGGACCGCCCCCGCGAGGAGCGCGGCGCCCAGCGCGAAGAGGAGGTAGAGGCCGTAGTGGAAGGCGAGCGAGGGGAGCCACAGGGGCCGGTTGTGGGTGCGGACCTGCTCGAGCGTCAGCACCTCGCGGGCGATCGTCTCGACCTCGCCGAGCCGCGAGACCTGCCGCGGCTTCGTCCACCAGTCGACCTCCTCGAAGTAGGAGCCCCCGTACGCCGCCCTCTCCTTCTCGTGGGCGACGGGGTAGAGCTCCCACCGGAGGTGCATCGGCATGGTCGCGTACCGGACCGCCTTGCGCAGGCAGCCCAGGACGAACCCCAGGAGCAGCAGGACGGTCACGACCTCCACGACTCCCATCTCGTGTCCTCCTCTCGCGGGCGACCCGGGGCATCGCTTCCCGAGCGGGCGTCCATGAGAGTTCCGTGCCAGCCGCGAGGGAGGCCCGAGCGGCCGCGCGGCCGGTCCGCCGGGCGTTCGAGCGCCGCGGGCGTCGTCACGGACCCGTAACCGTTCCGTGGCCGTAACAGCGCGAACGTTCCCGAGGACCTCGGGCCGACCGGGCGCGAGAGACCGGAGAGCTCCTCCGGCTTCTGGTCTCCGGCCCCGGCGACGCTCGGCCCGCCCGGCGGGAGGGGGTCCCCGGACGCGGCACCCGGATTGCACGGCCGAGGTCCGGATGGCGCCGAGCCCGTCCTCATCGCACGCAGGGGAGGTGATGTCAGCCAGGAAGGCCCTCGTTCGTCCCTCGACGGCGGAACGGTCCGCCGGACGCTCGCACAGAAGGAGGATATGAATGCCCAGTTTTGTCAATCCGGAGAAGTGCGACGGGTGCAAGGCGCTGGACAAGACCGCATGCCAGTACATCTGCCCGAATGACCTGATGGTCCTCAACAAGGAGACCATGAAGGCCTACAACCGGGAGCCCGAGATGTGCTGGGAGTGCTACAACTGCGTCAAGATCTGCCCGACGCAGGCGGTCGACGTTCGCGGCTACGCCGACTTCGTCCCCATGGGCGCTTCCGTGGTCCCGCTGCGGTCCACGGACAGCATCATGTGGACGGTCAAGTTCCGCAACGGCACCATCAAGCGCTTCAAGTTCCCCATCCGCACCACCCCCGAGGGTCAGGCGCAGCCGGCCGGCGGCTTCGGCGGGGCTCCCTCGCTCGACGGCCCGACCCTCTTCACCGAACCCGGCTCCCTCGGCCTCCCCGCCGTGTGGATGAAGGCCTGAGGAGGCGACGATGCAGGACTTCAAGACGGTCGAGGTCGAAACCGACCTCCTCATCCTCGGAGGCGGCATGGCCGCCTGCGGCGCGGCCGTGGAGGCCGCCTACTGGGCCAAGGAGCACGGGCTCAGGGTCGCGATGGTCGACAAGGCCGCCGTGGACCGCTCGGGCGCCGTCGCCATGGGGCTCTCGGCGATCAACCAGTACGTGGGCCTCAAGGACGGACAGAACTCCATCAAGGACTACGTCGACTACGTGCGGAACGACCTCATGGGCGTCACGCGCGAGGACCTCGTCGCGAACATCGCCCGCCACGTCGACTCCAGCGTCCACCTCTTCGAGAAGTGGGGCCTGCCGATCTGGAAGGACGAGAAGGGCGCCTACGTCCACGAGGGGCGCTGGCAGCTCATGATCAACGGCGAGTCGTACAAGGTCGTCGTCGCCGAGGCGGCGAAGAACGCGATCGGCAAGGAGAACATCTACGAGCGCGTCTTCGTCGTCGGCCCGATCATGGACGGCGAGCGCTGCGTCGGCGCGTACGGCTTCTCGGTCCGGGAGAACACCTTCTACGTCTTCCGCGCCAAGGCCGTCCTCGCCGCGATGGGCGGCGCGGTCCACGTCTTCAAGCCGAGGTCGTCCGGCGAAGGTCAGGGGCGCGCTTGGTATCCGCCCTGGAACGCCGGCGCCTCCGCCTACTTCACCCTGAAGGCCGGGGCCGAGATGACGTGCCAGGAGGTCCGCTTCATCCCGGTGCGGTTCAAGGACGCCTACGGGCCGGTCGGCGCGTGGTTCCTGCTCTTCAAGTCGCGCGCGACCAACGGGCTCGGCGAGAACTACATGGAGACGCGCAAGGCCGAGCTCGACAACTGGGCGCCCTACGGCCACGTCAAGCCGGTCCCCGCCAACCTCCGCAACTACCTCATGCTGCTCGACGTGATGGCGGGCAAGGGCCCCATCTCGATGCGCACCGAGGAGGCGATCCAGAAGATCGCGGCCGCGGCCGGCGACCAGAAGGCCGCCAAGAAGAAGCTCAAGGAGCTCGAGTCCGAGGCCTGGGAAGACTTCCTCGACATGACGATCTCGCAGGCCATCCTGTGGGCCGCGTCGAACGTCTCGCCCGAGGAGCAGCCGTCCGAGATCGCGGCCGCCGAGCCCTACTTCATCGGCTCGCACTCCGGCGCCTCCGGCGCCTGGGTGTCCGGCCCCGAGGACCTCGCCCCCAAGGACTACTTCTGGGGCTACGAGAACATGTCGACCGTCCGCGGCCTCTTCTGCGCCGGCGACGCGTCCGGGGCCTCCTCTCACAAGTTCTCCTCGGGCTCCCACGCCGAGGGGCGCATCGCCGCCAAGGCCGCGATCCGCTACATCGTCAAGGAGAAGGTCGCTCCCGCCAAGGTCGACCAGGCCGAGATCGAGCGCCTCAAGGCGGAGGTCCTGAAGCCTCTCCGCCAGTTCGAGGAGTTCAAGGGGGCGACGACCCAGCCCGACGTCAACCCGAACTACATCCGCCCGAAGATGTTCCAGCTGCGCCTGCAGAAGCTGATGGACGAGTACGCCGGGGGCGTCACGTCGCAGTTCACCACCTCGGACGCCCTGCTGAACAGGGGCCTCGAGCTCCTGGGCCTCCTCAAGGAGGACGCGGAGAAGCTCGGCGCCGAGGACCTCCACGAGCTCATGCGCTGCTGGGAGAACGTCCACCGGATGTACCAGGCCGAGGCGCACGTGCGCGCCATCCTCTTCCGCGAGGAGACGCGCTGGCCCGGCTACTACTTCCGGACCGACAAGCCGAAGATGGACGAGAAGAACTGGCACGTCTTCGTCAACTGCCGCCTGAACCCGGCGACGAACCAGTGGGAGATGAGCAAGAAGCCCATCATCCACTCCTTCGTCGAGCAGGAGCAGCCTGTTCTCGCCCACTGATCCGCTCTCATCCGGCCCCGGGCGCCCCGTGCGCCCGGGGCCCCTCTTTCCCCTCGAGGTGAACGTGTCGTCGAACGGAGCCGTCCCCTCCTGCCCCCACTGCGGCGAGCCCCTCCTCCCCTTCGCCCTGCCCGAGGCGGGCGGCTGGGATTCGCCCTTCCAGCTCGCCTGCTGGAACGACGAGTGCCCGTACTACGTCCGCGGCTGGACGTGGATGGAGTCGGAGTACGGCGTCCGGTCGTCGTACCGCTACCGTCTCGACCCCGGGACGGGGGCGGCCTCGCCGCTCCCCGTCTGGTCGCCGACGGCGATCCGCGACCAGATCATCGAAGCTGACGTGGAGGTCGCCCGCGAAGGCGACCTCGTCACGACCCCCGGCACCGGCGGGGGCTATGAGGACCACCCATGAGCTCTCGGCCTTCCACGGTCTCCGAGGCCGTCCAGCAGCAGAAGCAGCTCGCCGCGCACGAGCCGTTCCGGTTCGCCTGCCATCCCGGCGTCGCCTGCTTCAACCGCTGCTGCGCCGACGTGAACATCCTCCTGACGCCCGTCGACGTCCTCCGCCTCTCCCGGCGGCTCGGCCTGACGACCGGGGAGTTCCTCGATCGGCACACGCAGATCCCGATCACGAAGGAGCTCCACCTGCCGGTGGTGATGCTGCGGATGGGCGAGGCGCCCGGCAAGCCGTGCCCCTTCGTCGGCGCCGAAGGCTGCACGGTCTACGACAGCCGGCCCTGGGCCTGCCGCATGTACCCCGTCGGCATGGCGCTCCCGCCCGCCCGGGCGGGCCGGGAGCCCGAGCCCGTCCACTTCCTCTTCGAGGACGACTTCTGCCGCGGCCGCGAGGAGGCGAAGCTCTGGACGGTCGCCGCGTGGAGGGACGACCAGCGCGTGGACGAGCAGGAGGAGCTCGAGGCGGGCTTCCGGGACATCGTCTCGCATCCCTGGTTCATCGGGGGGCGCCAGCTCGACCCCAAGCGGGTCGAGATGTTCTTCATGGCGTGCTACGACCTCGACACCTTCCGCCGGTTCGTCTTCGACTCGACCTTCCTCGACCGGTTCGACGTCGAGCCGGACCTCGTGGGCCGCCTCCGCGAGAGCGACGACGAGCTCCTCCGGTTCGCGTTCCGCTGGCTCCGGCTCTCCCTCTTCGGCGAGCCCACCCTGCGGGCGCGGAAGGAGGCGGCGCGGTGAACCCGCAGGCGGCGCAGCCCCTCCTCGTCGTGGGGGCAGGGATCGCGGGCGTGACCGCGGCGGTCGAGGCCGCCGAGGCGGGCCGCGACGTCGTCCTCGTCGAGCGCGACAGCGCCGTGGGAGGACGCGTCCTGCGCAACCACAAGTACTTCCCCAAGCTCTGCCCTCCCTCGTGCGGCATGGAGATCAACACCCGCCGGCTCGAGAGGAGCCCGCGGGTCCGCGTCCTCACCCGCTGCGTGGTGACCAAGGCCACGAAGGCCACGAAGGCCACGAAAGCCACGAAGGCCACACCGGCCACGACGGCGACGAGCGCCCCCGCGACCGCTCATGGCCCGGGGGCCGGCGGGGGCTGGCAGGTCACGCTGACCCACCTCCCCGCGTACGTCACGGAGGCCTGCACCGCGTGCGGGGCGTGCAGCGAGGTCTGTCCGGCGAAGGTGCCCGACCCGTTCAACCTCGGGATGTCCCAGGTGCCCGCGGTTCGCCTCCCCTTCCCCAACGCCTGGCCGCGCCGCTTCGTCCTCGACCGCGCCGCCTGCCCGCCCGGCTGCAAGGCCTGCGTGGACGCCTGCCCCGCCGGGGCGATCGACCTCGACGCCGTGGAGCGCGAGGAGACCGTGGAGGTCGGCGCCGTGGTCGCCGCGACGGGGTGGAGCCCCTACCCCCTCGAGAAGCTCCCGGAGCTCGGGGGCGGCGTCCTCCCCGACGTGATCTCCAACGTGCAGATGGAGCGGCTGGCGGCGCCGAGCGGGCCGACGGGCGGGAAGATCCTCCGCCCCTCCGACGGGCGCCCGCCCGCGCGCGTGGCCTTCGTGCAGTGCGCCGGGTCGCGCGACGTGAACCACCTCCCCTACTGCTCCGCGGTCTGCTGCCTGGCCTCCCTCAAGCAGGTCCTGTACCTCCGCGAGCAGCTCCCCGAGACGAAGGTCGACGTCTACTACATCGACCGCAGGAGCCCGGGCCGGAACGAGGAGATGCTCACGCGCGTCGCCTCGCTCGACGGCGTCCGGCTGATCAAGGGGAAGGTGGGAAAGGTCGAGAGGGACGGCGGCGGCGCCCTCGCCCTCCGCGTCGAGGACGTGGAGAGCGGGCGCCTCCTGACCGCGAGCGCCGACCTCGTGGTCCTGGCCACCGGCATGGTCCCGGCGCTCGCCCAGGACCCGCTCCCGTTCGCCTTCGAGAGGGACGAGGACGGCTTCGGCCGGGACCGGATCGAGTCGGCCCTCGTCGTGGCCGGCGTGGCCCGCCGAGCCGAGGACGTCGCCGCCTCCGTGCGCGACGCCACCGGGGCCGCGGCCAAGGCCCTCGTCGCCGGAAGGAGGGACTAGTGCAGCGCCTCGGCGTCTTCCTCTGCAGCGGGTGCGGGATCGGAGAGGCCCTCGACGTGAGCGGCCTGGCCAGCCTGGCGGACGAGCTGGGGGCCGCCTCCTGCACGACCCACCCCTGCCTCTGCGCCGCCGAGCCGGTGGCGGCCATGCGCGCGGCCGTCGAGAGCCGCGAGCTGGACGGGCTCCTCGTCGCCGCCTGCTCCTCCCGGGTCAAGACGGACGCCTTCCGCTTCCCTCCCGAGGTGGCGGCGGTCGAGCGCGTCTCCCTCCGGGAGCAGGTGGTCTGGTCCCACCCGCCGGGAGAAGAGGACACCCAGATGCTGGCCGAGGACCTCCTCCGGATGGGGCACGCCCGCCTCTCCAAGGCGTCGCTCGCCCAGCCGCTCCACGAGGAGATCGCCCGGACCGTGCTCGTCGTCGGGGGCGGCCTCGCCGGCCTCACCGCGGCGCGAGCCGCGGCCGGCGCCGGCCATCCGGTCGTCCTCGTCGAGTCCGAGGGGAGGCTGGGCGGCCACCTCGCCGACGTCCGCGACCTGGTGCCGGACGCTCCCCCGTACGACGCCCCGCGGCCCTGCCACGTCTCCGGGCTGGCCGGGGAGGTGGCGGCGCATCCCGGGGTCCGGGTCTTCACCTCGACGAGGATCCGCTCGATCTCGGGGCAGCCCGGGCAGTTCGAGGTGCAGCTGGAGACCCCGGGAGGGCCGGAGGCCTTCACCGCCGGCGCCGTCGTCCAGGCCACCGGGGCGCGCCCGTACGACGCGCGGTCGCTGGCCCACCTCGCGTATGGCGTCTCTCCGAACGTCGTCACCTCGCACGAGCTCGAGGCGATGCTCCGGAAGGGCGAGCTCCGCCGTCCCTCCGACGGGAAGGTGCCCGGGAGGGTCGTCTTCGTCCAGTGCGCCGGCTCGCGCGAGAAGGAGAGGCTCCCCTACTGCTCCGCCGAGTGCTGCGGCACCACCCTCGTGCAGGTCGCGGCGATCGGGCGGGACTTCCCCGACGTCGAGACCGTCGTCGTCTACCGCGACATGCGGACGCCGGGCCCGCTCGAGCGCTTCTACCGCGCGGTCCAGTCGCAGCCGGGACGGCTCTTCGCACGGGGAGAGGTCTCGGGCGTCGACGGGAACGGACGGCTCACGGTCCACCTGCGCGAGAGCCTCCTCGGGGACGCCTGCGACCTGGCGGCCGACCTCGTCGTGCTCGCCGTGGGGATGGTGCCGACCGCGGCGGACGGCGAGTCGATCCGCGCGCTGCACGACGCCCAGCGCCGCGCCGAGCACGGAGACACGGAGACGCAGCGCTCCGACGCGCGCAAGCAGGCGGCCGACCTCGCCGCGTACCAGGGGACCGAGATCCTGAACCTCGCCTACCGCCAGGGCCCGGACCTGCCGGTCCTCCAGAGCGGCTTCAACGACTCCCACTTCATCTGCTTCCCCTACGAGACGCGCCGCACCGGGATCTACGCCTCCGGCACCGTGCGCGCGCCGATGGACCCCGCGCAGGCCGAGGAGGACGGGTGGGGAGCGGCCCTGAAGGCGATCCAGTGCATCGCCGCCTGCGAGCGGGGCGAGGCGGTCCACCCGCGGTCGGGCGACGTCTCGGCCCCCGACTTCTTCCTCCAGCGCTGCACCCAGTGCAAGCGCTGCACGGAGGAGTGCCCCTTCGGGACCCTCAACGAGGACGAGAAGGGGACGCCCCACCTGAACCCGCTCCGCTGCCGCCGCTGCGGCATCTGCATGGGGGCCTGCCCCGAGCGGATCATCTCCTTCCCCGACTACTCCGTGGACGGCGTCGCCACCATGATCAAGGCGATGAGCGTCCCCGACGAGGCGGACGAGAAGCCGCGGATCCTCGCCCTGGTCTGCGAGAACGACGCGCTCCCCGCCCTGGACGCCGCCGCGGCCCTCCGCCGGTCCTGGAACCCGTGGGTGCGGGTGGTGCCGATCCGCTGCCTGGGCTCCATGAACATCGTCTGGATCGCCGAGACGCTCTCGCGAGGCATCGACGGGCTCATCCTGATCGGCTGCCGCTCCGGCGACGACTACCAGTGCCACTACGTCCGGGGGTCGCAGCTGGCCAAGACGCGCCTCACGAACGTCCAGGAGACGCTCACGCGCCTGGCCCTCGAGCCCGAGCGGATCCGGGTCGTCGAGCTCTCCCACGACGAGTTCGACCGGATACCCGCCGAGCTCGACGACTTCGCCAGGGCGCTGGAGGACCTCGGCCCGAACCCGCTCAAGGGATTCTGACGGAGGCATCATGGCGAGCGTTCCCCTCGTCCTCCCCTCCCCCGCCTTCCGGCGGGAGCTCGCGCGCCGCGGCGGCGCCACGGCCTCCCGCTGCTACCAGTGCGCCACCTGCTCGGCCGTCTGCGAGCTGGCCCCGTCCGATGCGCCGTTCCCCAGGCGCCAGATGCTCTCGGCCCAGTGGGGGCTGGCCGAGAACCTCGCCGCCGACCCCGCGGTCTGGCTCTGCCACCAGTGCAACGACTGCTCGCTGCGCTGCCCGCGCGACGCGCGCCCGGGCGACGTGCTCCAGGCGGTCCGCTCGGTCCTGGTCGAGAGACTCGCCTTCCCGGCCTTCCTCGGACGGTTCGTCGCGCGGGCCGCGACGACGGCCCCCCTGCTGCTGCTCCTGCCCGTCCTCTTCTGGGCGGCGCTCCTCGCCGCCACGTCGCACCTGACGTTCCCGAGCACGCTCACCGCGTTCGAGGAGGTCGTTCCGCACGCCCTGATCTACGCGGTCTTCTTCCCGGTCGCCGCCTGGGTCGTCCTCGCCAGCTGGGTGAGCGGACGGAGGCTCTGGGCGCTCTGGGGCGCGGCGACGCCCCGGTCGGGGTCGTTCTGGCAGAGCCTCCTGCCGGTGGCGGCCGAGATCGCCGGACACAAGCGCTTCCGCTCGTGCCATGCCGCGCACCCGCGATTCACCGGTCACCTCCTCCTCTTCTGGGGGTTCGTCGGCGCCGCGGTCACCTCCGGCCTCCTGATCGTCGGCATCTACGTCCAGGGGCTGGCGATGCCGCTCGCCCTCTCGCACCCGTACAAGATCCTCGGCAACCTGTCGGCGGTCCTCCTGGTCGTCGGGGGCGTCCTCCTCGTCGCCGGACGGCTCTCCGGCTCGAACGGCCCGGGGACGTCGACCGCCTTCGACACCTACTTCCTCACCGTCGTCTCCCTCGTCATCCTGACCGGCGTCCTGTCCGAGGTCGGCCGGCTCTTCCTCTCCCCGGCCTTCGCCGTCTCCCTCTACATCGTCCACCTGGGCGTCGTCCTCAACCTCTTCCTCACGCTCCCCTACTCGAAGTTCGCGCACCTCTTCTACCGGTCCCTCGCCATGGTCCACCAGCGGATGGCAGCCCCCCCGGACGCCGCGGCGCCCCCGGCGGGCCGGGACCGGCTCCAGGAGACCTGAGACCGCCGGAACCCGGATCGCCGACCGCGCCACCGGAAACGAAAGGAGACCGCCACCATGTCGAAGCTCGTACCGCCCCACGGAAGCAAGGTCCTCCTCCCCCTCCTCCTCGAGGGAAAGGAGCGGGACGCGGAGATCGCGAAGGCCCAGAAGCTCCCCAAGGTTCCGATGACGAGCCGGGAGACGTCCGACCTCATCATGATGGGGATCGGCGCTTTCACGCCCCTCCGCGGGTTCATGGGCTACGAGGACTGGAAGGGCAGCTGCAACTCCTACCAGCTCCCCTCGCAGGGGAACCTCTTCTGGCCCATCCCGATCACCCTCTCGGCCGAGCCCTGGGTGGCCGACCCGCTCAAGGCCGGGGACGAGGTCGCCCTCTGGGACACCGAGACCGACGCCCTGATGGGCACGATGAAGGTGACGGAGAAGTACGTCATCGACAAAGAGCTCGAGTGCAAGCAGGTCTTCCGGACCCTCGACGCGAAGCACCCCGGCGTGCAGAAGGTGATGGAGCAGGCGCCCGTCAACCTGGCCGGGCCGGTGAAGGTGGTCTCCGAGTCGTACTACCCCGAGATGTTCAAGGGGATCTACCAGCGCCCGGTCGAGGCCCGCGCCCAGTTCGAGGAGCGGGGCTGGACGACGGTCGCCGCCCTCCAGCTGCGCAACCCCATGCACAACTCCCACGCGTACCTCGCCTGGATCGCGATCGAGGTGTGCGACGGCGTCTACATCCACCAGCTCGTCGGCAAGCTCAAGGAGGGGGACATCCCCGCCGAGGTCCGGGTCCGCGCCATCGACGCCCTCGTGAACAAGTACTTCCGGAAGGAGCGCGTCATGCAGGGCGGCTACCCGATGGAGATGCGGTACGCCGGCCCGCGCGAGGCGCTCCTGCACGCCGTCTTCCGCCAGAACTTCGGCTGCTCCCACCTGATCGTCGGCCGCGACCACGCCGGCGTCGGTGACTACTACGGCCCGTTCGACGCGCAGACGATCTTCCACGAGATCCCCTCGGACGCCCTCGCGCTCAAGCCCCTTCCCCTCGACTGGACGTTCTACTGCTACGAGTGCGGGACGATGGCGTCGATGAAGACCTGCCCGCACTCCAGCAAGGCCGTCATCGACGACGAGGGACGGTACAAGGGAGGCGCGCGCCTCCTCCTCTCCGGCACCCTCCTGCGCAAGCTGATGAGCGAGGGGAAGATGGTCCCGCCGGAGTTCTCCAAGCCCGAGGTCGTCGCCATCCTGAAGGAGTACTACGACAGCGTCGAGCAGAAGGTCGAGATCAAGCTGCACGGTCACGCCACGGGCGCCGCCAAGGTCTAGCGGCGCCGAACGGGAGAGCGGCGGGCCCCGGCCGGACGGGCTCGCCGCTTCTCCAGCCCTTCCGGAGGCGACATGAAGCAGCGCAGCGCGGTCGTCGTCGACGACGACCCGGACATCACCACCTACATCGGGACGCTCCTCTCCGACAACGGCTGGAGCGTGAGGACCGCCCAGGCGGCCGACGAGGGGCTCCGGCTCGTCGAGGAGGAGCCGCCGGACGTCGTGCTGCTCGACCTGATGATGCCGCGGCGCGGCGGCCTCTCGGCGCTCGTCGCCATCCGCAGGAACCCCCGGCTGGAAGGCGTCCGGGTCGTCGTCGTGAGCGGCATCCAGGAGAAGCTCACCACCGACTACCACGCCTTCCTCGAGCACGCGAAGGCGCACCGGCCCGACGCCTTCCTCGACAAGCCGGTCGACCCGGCGCAGCTGCTCGCGGCGCTCGACTCCCTCGTCGCGGTCCCGCGATAAGGCGTCGCCCCGAGGCCCCGAGGCCGCATCGAGCCCGCTCGGGGCCGCTCGAGGCCGCTCGATGCCTCGCCGCGCCCGTCGGCCCCCGGGCAAGCCCGGCCCTACGCGCTCGCCGCCGCTGGGAGGAGCCGCCGCAGGGTGGCGAGGAGCTCGGCGACGTCGAACGGCTTCGAGACGTAGGCGTCGGGCGGCCGCACGAGCTTGCGGTGGTGGATGAACCCCTTGAACTCCTTCTGGACGCCGGTGACCATCACGACGGGGATCGCGGCGAGGGCCGGATCGCCGCGCAGGTCCCGGTAGACCCTCACGCCCGTCGGCGGGGGCATGACGACGTCGAGGCAGATCAGGTCGGGCCGGAGGCGCCGCGCCAGGGCGAGCCCCTCCGCGCCGTCGGTCGTCCCGGTCGCCTCGAACCCGTTGTCGTTCAGGACGCTCTCGAGGTAGGTCACCACGTCCTGCTCGTCGTCGATGATCAGGACGCGGGGCCGGACGGGCGGCTGCGCCATCTCTCCCTCCTTTCCGGTCCGCGGGGCCCGCTCACCGGCCGTCCGCGCGCCGCGGGCCGGCCCGCAGGGCCTGGAGGGCCGCCTCCAGGGCGTCCGGGCCCGCCCCGGAGATCAGCGCCGCCACCTCGCTCCGGAGCCGGTCGGCGTCCCCTGCCCCGGGGCTCTCGGCCGCCCGGTCGACCTCCAGGACGCGGCACACCGCCTCCACGTAGCTGTCCGCCGTGACCGGCTTCTCCAGGTAGAGGGACGGTCCGGAGAGCGCGCTGTCGGCGAGCACCTCGTCGAGCCCGCGCCGGACCTCGGGCTCGCGGCTGTGGCCGCTGACCACGATGACGGGGATGCGGGACCACTCGGGGTGCTTGCGGAGGTCGTGGAGCACGCGGATGCCGGAGTGACCCGGCATGACGAGGTCGAGCGAGATGAGGTCGGGCAGGGGGCCCCGCCGCAGGCGCTCGAGCGCCTCCAGCCCGCCGCCGGCCGTCGCGACCCGGAAGCCGGCGTCCTCGAGCACCGAGCCGAGGAACAGGGTCACGTCGGGATCGTCGTCCACCACGAGAACGGTGAGCTCTTCTGGCCTGCGCATGGCTCCTACTGCCTCCTCGATGAACCGCATTCCGGATCCGTGGCCCCGGGACCGCCCTCCGGCGGGAGCTCCGGCAGGCGCTGCCGCGGGAAGCTCAGCCGGAACGTCGTCCCCCGTCCCGGCGTGGAGTCGAACGTGATCGTGCCGCCGTGCTGCTGGACGAACTTCCGGGTGAGGAGGAGCCCGAGCCCCGTGCCGCCCGCCCCCTTCGTGCTGAAGAAGCTCGTGAAGACCTTCTGCTTGACGTCGTAGTCCATGCCGCAGCCGGAATCGGCGACCTCGAACGTCACGGTCCCGTCGCGCTCGAGGAGCCGCATGTCGATGACGCAGGGCGCCGGTCCGCTCACGAGGCAGGCGTCGAGGGCGTTCGAGACGAGGTTCTCGAGACAGGAGCGGAGGCCGTCGCGGTCCATGACCACCGGGCCGACCGGCGCCGCCCCCGCGTCGACGCGGAGCTCCACCCCGTGCCGCGCCGCGCTCTGGCAGAACAGGTCGTGGATCTCCCGCACGACCTCGCCCGGGTCGAACCGCGAGGGCCGGGGGCCCTCCCCTCGCGAGAACGCCAGGAGGCTCTTCACCAGGGAGGAGATGCGCCCGATGTTGCGCTCCAGCATCTCCCATCCCTGGCTGGTCCGCTTCGGGTCGCCCCGCTTGAGCCCGGTGGAGGTGACGTACATCCCTCCCTCGAGGCCCGTGAGCATGTTCTTCACCCCGTGCGCCAGCCCGGCCACCGTCTGGCCGACCGCGGCGAGCCGCTCCGCCTCCAGCTTCTCGCGCTCGAGACGCGTCAGGTCGGTGAGGTCCAGCGCCATCTCGATCACGTGGGTCGGGCCGTCGTCGCCCGGCTGAAGGGCGGCGGTCGACACCAGGTAATGGGTCTCCTCCCCCGCCCTCGAGACGCCGACGTGGCGGGACGTGTGCGTCCCGCCGTCGCCGAACGTCCGCTCGGCCGGGCAGTCGTCGCACTTCTCCTGGCGGTGCTTGAAGAGCGCGTAGCAGCGTTCCCCGTCCGGCTCGCCGAAGACCCGGCGGAACAGGCGGTTGGCCTTGACGACGCGGAGGTCGCGGTCGACGACGGCCACGAAGCACGGGACCTGCTCGAACAGAGTCTGGTACTCCTCCTGCAGCCGCCGCGTGACGGTCAGGTCGGTGGACATGATCGCCACGTGCGACACCGATCCCCCCGCGTCGTGGACGGGCGCCACGTGGACGAGCGTGTGGACCGGCTTGCCGTGGCGGTCCCGGCCGTTCTGCGCAAGGACCCGACGCTCCCCGTCCCGGAACGTCTTCTCGGCCGGGCAGCCCGAGCACGGTCCGGGGCGCCCGCGCGTCAGCTCGTGGCAGGTCGCGCCGAGGCCGTCGCCCCAGATCGCGGCGAACGCCGGGTTGCGGTCCACGATGGTGTAGCTCCGGTCGACCACCACGATGCTGCACGGGATCTCGTCGAACAGCAGCGTCCGATCGGCGGGGAGCCACGGGCAGGAGCTCACGGCCGTGCCCGGCTCCCGCCGGCCAGGAGCCGCCGGACGGTGAGGACCAGGGCGGCGGCGTCGATCGGCTTCTCGAGGAACGCGGCCGGCGGGGGCCCGCCTCCCCCGCTGTCGAGGCCGTCGAGCGTCCGGGCCCCGTCGGGCAGGCCCGAGAGGATCACCACCGGGACCTCCCGGAGCTCCTCGGTCCGCCGGATGTCCGTGAGGAGCGAGGGGCCGAGGCGCTCCGGCATCACCACGTCGAGGCAGATCACGTGGGGCGCGAAGGCGCGCAGCCCCTGAAGGACGCTCACGGGCGTGTTCGACACCAGGACGTCGAACCCCGCGTCCTCGAGGGCCAGCTGGAGGAACGTCGAGACGTCCGGCTCGTCGTCGATGACGGCGACCCGCGGCCGCGGGGGCGCCGGGACGCTCACGGCATCGTCCCCGCCCGCGCCACGAGGACGGGGTCCCCGCCGGGACCCGACCCGCCGCCGCCCGACCCGCCGGCCGACCCGGCCCTGTGGCAGAAGGCGCAGCGGCTGCGGCCCGCCCCGTCGCTCCTTCGGACGTCCTCCTGCCGGTGGCACGCGACGCACAGGCCGTGCATCGCGTCGCGGTAGCCCACGGCGACCCCGGCCGGCCGCGTCGCGGCGGGCGCCGTCCCGGTCCCCAGCCGCGCGTCCCGCCCGTGGCAGGTCTCGCACGGCGTCGACCCTTCCCGCGTGCGGGCGGCGCCGGCCGCGTGGCACCTCACGCACCCGTCGTTCCCCCCCAGGGCCGCCGCGTGCCGCTCGTGCGAGAACGTGTCCGTCCTCGCGTGGACGTCGCGGTGGCAGGCCGCGCACGACGTGGCGCGGTCCCCGCGGCGATTGCGGTGATGGCAGCGGACGCACGAGACGCCGGTCCCGCCGAGCCGTGCCTGGTGGGCCGCGTGGGCGAAGAGGACGCCCTTGCCGGGCTCGGGACCCCCGATCAGCAGCGCGGACTCCACCACCGCGGGCGCGGGCGCGACGAGGCTCGTCGTCAGGAGGAGGCGGTCCGCCGTCCCCGCCGCGTGCGGCGGGACCCGGAGCGCGAGGACCGACCGCGGCGGCGAGACCGGGAAGGGCCTCGGCTCCGAGCGCCGGGCGACCCGCGCCTGCACGAGCCCGAGCCCCGCCACGGCCCCGACGGTGAACGCCAGCGCGGAGAGCCTCGCGCCCCCCATCCAGGGCGCCCGGACGCGGACGCCGGAGACGAGGTCGGTGAACGCCGGCCGGAAGCGGGAGGCCGGCGCGGGGGGCTCGTCCCAGACCCGGAGGTGCTCGACGAAGAAGAGGAAGACGAGCGCCATCGCGGCCACGATGCCGACGCTGATCGACAGCTCGGTGAGGGCCGGCACGTAGCCGTCGCCCGACCCCGCGGCGTGCGCGAGGCCGCCCACGTCGATCCGGTAGAGGACGAGGCCGGCGACCGAGAGGAACGCTCCGGCCCCGAGCGCGCGCCGGTGGCGCCGGACGCTGGGGAGCGAGAAGAGGAGGAGGGGGACGACCACGCCGACGGCCAGCTCGAGGACGAACCACGCGGTCAGCCACGAGGGCTCGAAGAGGAGGCGCAGCTGGCCGCGCGCGCCGAGGTCGCCGAGACGCAGCAGCAGGTAGGCGGCGAGCACGGGCGCGGCGGCCCGGGTCAGCCCCCCGATCAGGTCCCACTCCGGCTCGCGATGGAACAGCCACGAGGACGACAGGCTCTCGACCGCCACCATCGAAAGGCCCAGGGCCACGGCCGAGATCAGGAACAGGAGCGGCAGGAGCGGGGAGTACCAGAGAGGGTGGACCCGGTGCGGGGCGATCACGAAGAGCGTCCCGAGCGACGACTGGTGGAGCGACGACAGCGCGATGCCGACGACGACGAGGGGGAGCGTGAACCGGCGCAGGAACGCGACGACCCTTGCGAGGCGGAGGCCCTCCGCCACCACCGGCGCGAACTCGAGCGCGAGGACCGTGAGGTAGAGCATGACGCACCAGGCGACCTCGAAGAGGGCCGAGTGCGGCTGCCAGAAGAGCGTCGGCCGCCAGATGTTCCACGGGCGGCCGAGGTCCACCATGAGCCCGAGGACCACCGCCACGTAGCCCAGGAACGCCGTCAGGACGGCGGCCCTCAGCAGGGAGCGGTAGCGCTCGAGATGGAGGACGTGGACGGTCCCGGCGATCACGAACCCGCCCGCGGCGAGCGCGACGCCCGCCAGGACGTCGAAGCCGATCCACAGGCCCCACGGCGTCCGGTCGCTGAGCGACGTCGTCAACCCGAGGCCCAGGAGGTAGCGGACGACCCCGACGGCCGCCGCGACGCCGACGAGCAGCCAGAGCACCGCCTTCGTCACGCCCAGCCGGGTCCCCGGCCGGCCGCTCACTTCCCGTCTCCTTCGCCCTCGGGCGGCCCCGCCGGCCCCTCGCCGCCGGCCAGGCGGCGCCGCCGGCCGATGACCCAGTTCAGCCCGAACGCCGCCGCGCCCACCCCCGCGAACGTCCACGGGACGGCGTGGAGGGCGGGGCGGGTCAGCGCCGGGTACGAGCCGGGCCTGAGGGCCGCGGGCCAGCCCGCCGTCGCGAGGTCGACGTCGGAGACGTACAGGACCGAGGTGCCGCCCACCTCGTGCTCGCCCCACACGTGGTTCAGGTAACGGTCCGGGGCGTCCGCGATCCGCCTCCGCGCCTCGGCCAGGAGCTCGTCGCGCGTGCCGAAGACCGTCGCCTTCGTCGGGCAGGCGGCCGTGCACGCCGGCTGGTCGAGCTCTCCGCTCGACACCTTCTCGTAGCAGAGGATGCACTTGCGCACGCGCGGCGTGGCGGACGACCACTCGTACCGCGTCATCTGGAACGGGCAGGCGATCATGCAGTACCGGCACCCCATGCAGATGTCGGCGTCGTAGGCCACCGCCCCTTCGGGCGTCCGGTGGAGCGCGCCGACGGGACAGGCGGAGGCGCAGGCGGGCTCGAGGCAGTGCCGGCAGTGGAGCCGCACGGCGCGGCCCCCGGGCGCCGGGACCAGGGTCGTCCAGCGGCTCTCGGACAGGTCCTCGGCCGTCTGCTGCCAGCGCCGGGGCTCGTCCGCGCCGGTGCCGTTCGTCCGCTTGCAAGCGAGGACGCACTCCTCGCAGCCGATGCAGCGCGTCACGTCGGTGAGGATCGCCATGGATCTCATACGGGCTCGTTCTCCTTGGCCAGGGCGATCGCCACGTGGCGTCCGGTCTCGGCCGGGAAGTGCCACCCGACCTCGAAGACGAGCTGGAGGAAGGGGAAGAGGACGCAGTGGGCCATCTTCGTCAGCGGCACGAGCGCCAGCGTCGCGTCGGCCAGCAGCAGGTGGGCGAGGAGCATCGCGCGGGCGTCGACCGGCGCCCAGGCCGGGTGGGCTGCGAGGAGCCCCGCCGCCACGACGCCTCCCAGGAGGACGAGGACGAGCAGGTCCTGGGCGCGCGACAGGCCGCGGCCGACCCGGCTCGAGAGCCGGCCGACCGCGAGCCCCGCCAGGGCGACCAGCGCGGCCACGGAGAGGGCGTCGGCGACTCCCGCCGGCAGGACCGGCCACGGGATCGAGGTCCCGGTCCGCCAGAGCGCCACGTGGCCGAGCGAGAAGAGAGGGACCAGCAGGATCGCGGCGTGGAAGACGACCGACGCGACGCTCGCGAGCGGGTGCGCGCGCATCAGCCGGACGGGGAGGACCCACCTCGCCGTCGCCCGGGCGATCGCCCCGACCGGCAGCGAACGGTCGCCGGCGCGCCGCCACGCGAGGAAGGCGGACAGGACCGTCTCGGCCACCTGGTAGCCGAGCCCGAGCACGAAGACGGCCAGCGAGATGCGGAAGAGCGGACCGCGCGCGAGGGCGATCCAGGCGTCCATCGTCACGCCCCCTCCTTCGGGCCTGCGGCGACGCGCATCGACGCGGGCGCGTCGATCGCCAGGAGCACGAGGTCGTGCAGGCCGACGACCTTCACGTGGCCCAGCCCGTTGTCGTCGCACACCTCGCGGAGCTGCTTCTTGCAGTTGGCGCAGGGCGCCACGACCGTGGTGGCGCCCGTGCGCCGGATCTGCTCGGCCTTGGCGGCCCCGCCGACCTTCGTCCGGAACGGCCGGATCTCGTCGATCGACACCGACCCGCCCCCGCCGCCGCAGCAGTAGTTCTCGCGTCCCTTCGGCGTCATGTCGACGAAGTCCGAGCAGATCGTCCGCAGGATCTCGCGGGGCTGCTCGACGATCCACCCCGACCGGGCGATGTTGCACGGGTCGTGGTAGGTCACCCGCTCCTCGATGGTGCCCGGCCGGAGATGGAGCAGGCCGCGGCGCAGGACGTCCGCGGTGTACTCCATGATGTTCACCACCTCGGGCGCGTCCCGGCCCCCGCAGAAGGTCTTCACGAAGGCCTTCGCTGCCCGGGAGGCGTGGCCGCACTCGCCGATCAGGATCCGGCGCGCGCCGAGCCGCTTCAGCTCGGCGGCCTCGAGCGAGACGATCCGGTCGAGCATCCGGTCGGAGTAGAAGAGGCCGTAGTTGATCCCGTCGAAGTACTGGCTCCCGATCGTCCAGGAGGCCCCGGTCGCCGTCAGGACCGCCGCGTTCCCGGTCAGCGTGTCGGGCTCGAGCAGGTAGTCGCTGACCGCCGGGAAGAAGACGAACTCGGCCCCCTGCTCGTCGATCGGGAAGCGGACGTCGATCGCGTGGGTGTCGCGGCAGTCCTCCTCGAGGAACGCGCAGGTGTCCCGCAGGGCGGCCGCCGGGATCGCCGAGGTGTTGTGGGTCTTCCCCTCGAGCTGCTCGCGGACGGCCACGCGCAGGGCCTTCGGGATGATCCCGACCTCGGCCAGGACCCACCGCCCGAAGTGGGTGATGAGGCCGTGGTCGATCCCGAACGGGCACTCGAGCTTGCAGCGCCGGCACGCCGTGCAGCGGTAGAGGTCCTCGGCCATCCGGGAGATGTGGCCCTCGTCGAGGGTGAACGCGTTCCCGAGCCGCGCGCGCACCATGCCGCCCAGCGTGAAGTAGCGGCGGTAGACGGCGAGGACGAGCTCGGTCCGGTTGCACGGGATGTCCCGCGCCTCGCCGGAGGCCTGGTGGACGGGACAGGCGACCGTGCAGCGCCCGCAGCGCGCCCCCGCCCGCGCCGCCGCGTCGAGGACCGGGGCGTAGCTCGAGTGCGCCAGGATCGCCGCGAACGCCTCGAGGAACCGGCCGGGAAGATCGCGGGTGTCCACCGGCTCGAGGTAGTAGGAGCAGGAGATCGCCACGGCACCTCCAGAGCGCGGCGCGGCGCCGCTGGCTTTCGAGAGACGCAAGGCCGGTGCCCGTGCGCCGAGACGGCGTCGCGATCGCGTCCGAAGGCCGTAACGGGCCGACGCCCTGCCCTTTCGGCGTTGAGCGCCCCGCCAGGGGACCCCGTCCGATGTCGCGGATCGGAAACGCCGGGCCGCGGGACGTTCCGATTTCGCGACGTCCCGCGTCCGCCGAGCGGACGGTCTCCGTCCGAGGCCGGGAGCCGGGGACCGCCCCGAGCGGGCGCCGCGGGCTTTGGGCGCGAGACGCCGGGCCCCTCCGCGAAGTCCCGTGAGCTACGATTCCGGCCGCCGGGAGGACGCGAGACCGTGGTCGGGGCCTGAGGACCGAGCGATGCCGTGGTGGAGGAGACTCCTGGGGGGAGCGCCGACGCGCGAGGTCCGCACGGTCCTTACGTTGCGCGTGACGCGGTTCCGCCACCTCCTCGACACCCGCGCGGCGCTGGACGCCCTGATCGAGGACGCCGCGGAGAAGCAGGGCGGCGGCTTCGTCCTCGACCGGCAGTACGTCGTGACCGTCGTCGAGCAGGCCGGCAGGATCGCCGAGGACGCCGTCTTCGACCTGAGCGTCGTCACCTCGCTGGGAGACGTCCCCCTCTTCGAGACCGTCGAGCGCCTCCAGGGAGAGCTCCGCGCGACACTCGCCGAGGGCTCCGGCGCGATGGGAGCCGAGGAGACGTCCGACGAGGGCCGGGAGCCGCCCGGCGGGACGTCCTCGGTCAGCCCGGCGGCCCTGGCGAGGGCCCTCGCGGCCGCGACGGCGCTCTTCCGCGACGGCGGGCAGGTCGCCTGCCGGGGCGTGGCCGCGGGAACCGTCCGCAACCTGGCCGGAGGCGCGTCCCTCGCCGACACGCCCGCGGCGAGCGTCCTCGTGGCCGAGGACCTGCGGGGCGACGGAGCGGCCGTCCTTTCCACCCGCAGGCCCTCCGCCATCCTCCTCGACCGCGGGACCGCCGCGGGCCCGGCGGCCCGCCTCGCACGCGAGCTCCGGGTCCCCGCGATCCTGGCGCTGGGGGACGTCACGGCGCAGCTTCCCGACGGCGCCTTCGTCACGGTCGACGCGGACGAGAACGTCGTCTACCTGGGGGAGGTGCCGGAGCTCCTCGAGTACCACCGCCAGTCACGCCCGGGGGCGGAGCAGGAGGAGGAGCCCGAGTACGTGCTCCTCCGGGCGGTCCGCCGGGCGGGGTTCCCCCTGACCCTGGTGCCCGGCCGGCCCGCGCCGGTCGCCGGCTGCCGGACGCTTCACGACGTCGTCCACCTCTCGGCGAGCCTCGCGGGCGACGCGATCGGGGAGATCGTCTCGAAGGCCTGCGCGGCACGCGGCGTCTCCGTCCCGCTCGACGGCGGGCCCTGGGAGACGCTCCGGCTGATCCGCCTCGACGAGCCGCACGGCTCGGCGAGAGGCGCCGTGCCTCCTCCCCCGCTCCAGGCCTTCCTCCGGGGCGTCGCCACGGCCCCTGCCGGCGAGCGCGGCGGGACGGCTCCCCTCTGCGCGGTCGCCAGCGGGGGGAGGGTCCTCGTGGCGGCGCCGGGCGCCGGCGGCCTCGATCTCCTCGACGTCGACGTCGAAGGGTCCCCTCACGCGGGCAAGGTCCACTGCCAGCTGGCGGCCCTCGGGGACGACGGCTCGGAATCGGCCCGAGGGGCCTTCGCCGCCGCCGTCCTCGGGCGCCTCGGCTTCCGCGTGTCGGCCGCGGGCCCCTGGGTCTGGGCCGCCAGCCGCCGGATCCCCCTCGCCGAGGCCGAGAGCCGGGCGCTCCTCCTGGGACGGCTCCTCGCCCGGCTCGCGGCCGTCGGGAGGCGACCCGCCGCCGGCGTCGCCGCGGACATCGACGCCTTCCTGGGGGAGGTGGCGTGAGCCAGGAGCAGGGGCCCCTCCGCGTCATGGTCGTCGACGACGAGCCGATCGTCTGCCGGCGGGTCCGGCCCGTCCTCGAGAAGCTCGGGTTCGAGGTGGAGACGTTCCTCGACGGCCGGAGGGCGCTCGAGCGCTTCGAGGAGGCCGCGTTCGACGTCGTCGTGGCCGACGTGAGGATGCCGGGGCTGGACGGCCTCGCGCTCCTCCGGCGGATCCGCGACCGGTCGCGCGACTGCAAGGTGATCCTGATCACGGGCCTCCCCGCGAGCGACGTGGGGGCGGAGGCCCTCGGGCTGGGCGCCTTCGCGTTCATGGCCAAGCCCTTCACGATCGACGCGCTGCGCCGGATGGTCGAGCGCGCCGCCGCCTTCCTGCGCGAGACGCGGGACGGCCCGGGGACCGCGGGATGAGGCCGGGGGTCGCCGCGGGCGATGCTCTCCCCTGACCTCCCCGAGACCCCGGCCGCCGGGCGGCTGAAGCAGCGCTACCGCGTCTTCAGGCGGCTGCTGGCGTCCAACAGCGAGATGCTCGAGCTGATGGCCGCCCTCGAGGCCGACGTCGCCCATCTCGAGCTGGACGACGCCTCCGTCCGCGAGAGCGTCGTCCGCCTCCTCGACGGCTCGCTCCTTCTCGCCGAGAACCTGAACATCCTGACGGGGAACACGCACCGCGCGCTCTACGCGGCCCACGCCGGCGTCGAGCGCGCCGTCCGCGAGACGCTCCGCGCCTGTCCCGACTCCGCCTCCTTCCCGCTCCTGGTGCCGCTCGAGGAGGCATGCGACGCCCGGGTGCAGGAGATCGGAGGGAAGGCCGCGGGGCTCTGCCGCCTCCGCAGGCTCCTGGGCGAGGCGGTCCCGCCGGGCTTCGTCCTGACGAGCGCGGCGTACCGGCTCTTCCTCTCCGAGAACGCGCTCCACGGGCCGATCCGGGAGCTCTTCTCGGACCTCACCCTGATCGCGGGCAGGCGGCTCTTCAAGGAGCGGACCGCGGCGATCCGCACGCTCGTCACCCGCAGCCCCGTCCCCGCCCCGCTCGTCGAGGCGCTCGAGTCGGGCGCCCGACGCATCACCGCCGACCCCGCCGCGCGCTGGGCCGTCCGGTCGAGCGCGGTCGGCGAGGACGGGCGGATGAGCTTCGCCGGCCAGTTCGACACGGTCCTCGACGTCGCGACCGGCGACCTGCCGGCCGCCTACCGCACGGTCCTCGCGAGCCGCTGGAGCGACCACTCGGTCCTCTACAGGCTCGCGACCGGGTTCACCGAGGTGGCGACGCCGATGGCCGTCCTGGTGATGCCGATGGTCCGCGCCCGGGCCGCCGGCGTCCTTTACACCCGCGACCCGCGGGACGAGGCCGCCGACCGGATGGTCATCGACGCGGTCGCGGGCCTCGCCGGGGAGATGGCGAGAGGCCGGGCGCCGGCCTCGACGCTCCTCGCCCGCCGCAGCCGGCCCGGGGAGGTGGAGCCTCCCCCGGCCCGGGAAGGGGGCGACCCCGGCGCGCCGGGTCCCCTCACCCCGGCCGACGTCCGGCGTCTCGTGACGCTGGGCCTCTCGCTGGAGTCCGAGCTGGGCCACCCGCTGGACGTCGAATGGGTCCTCACGGCCGGGGACGAGCCGAAGGTCGTCCAGTGCCGCGGGCTCCGCTCGACCGCGCGCGAGCCGCGCCGCCGCGTGGCTCCCGAGCCGAGGGAGGCGGTGGCGAGGGGCGGGACGACGATCGTCCCGGGGCGCGCCGCCGGCCCGGCGCACCTCGCCACGACGGCCGACGAGCTCCTCGCCGCCCCCGAGGGGGCCATCCTTGTGGTCCGCCAGGCGGGACCCGAGCTCGCGGCGGCGCTCCCCCGGGCCGCCGGCCTCGTCGCCGAGCAGGGCAACCAGGCCGGACACGCCGCCGCGCTCGTCCGCGAGTTCGGGGTCCCCTCGCTCTTCGGCGTCCCCGACGCCTGGAGGCTCCTCGCCGATCACCAGGCCCTCAGCCTCGACGCCACGGACCGCGCCGTCTTCGGCGGCCTCCTCTGGCCCGAGGCGCGCGAGCGCGCCCGCAGCCGGGCTCGCCACGCCGCCTCCCGCCGCCTCGCCGGCCCCCTGCACGAGCCCGTCCTGGCGCTCCACCTCACCAACCCCCACGCGCTCGGCTTCCGCCCCGCGGGGTGCCGGTCGGTCCACGACATCGTCCGCTACGCGCACGAGAAGGCCGTCGCCGCGATGTTCGGCCTCGGCGACGAGGTCGGACGGCGGGGCGGGCACCGGGTGTGCGACCTCGAGACCGCGCTCCCCGTGGCGCTCGCCGTCCTCGACCTGGGCGCCGCCCTGCCCCAGGCCGCCCTCGAGCGGGGGAAGGTCGGACCGGAGGAGGTGGCCTCCCCGCCCTTCCAGGCGCTCTACCGCGGCATGACCCGGCCGGGAGTGAGCTGGGCGGGCCGGACCCAGGTCAGCCTCGGCGGGTTCCTCTCGGTCGTCTCCTCCTCCGTGAGCGCCGCCCCCTCGGACGCCCGGCAGGTGGGAGGCCGCAACTACCTCATGGTGGCGCCGGACTACGTCAACCTGAACGCCCGGCTCGCCTACCACTTCGCCATGGTCGACGCGTTCGTCTCCGTCGTCCCGGAGAACAACTTCGTGAACTTCCGGTTCCGCGGCGGCGGGGCCGGACCCGAGCGGCGGGACCTGCGCGCCCGCTTCGTGGAGGAGGCCCTCCGGCAGGCCGGGTTCGCGGTCGACCGGAAGGGGGACCTCGTCACGGCCTGGCTCCGGCGCTATCCGGCACGGGCCTCCGAGGAGGGCCTCGCGACGCTCGGAGCGCTCATGGGGTGCGCGCGCCAGCTCGACATGCTGATGCGGGACGAAGCCTCCGTCCGCCACTTCGCCGAGCGCTTCGCGGCGGGCGACTACGCCGCGTTCGCCTGACCCGAGGCCGAAGGGGGGCACCGGGTGACGCGAAGGGGCGGGCCGGAAGGCGAGATCGACGCCCTCCGCGGCGCCGGGGACGGCCGGGACGGCGGCTCGGGGGCGAGCGGAGCGGTCGCGGCGGGACGGCCGTCCAAGCAGACCCTCCGGGACGTCGCCGGCTACTTCCTCCGGCTCGGCTTCACCGCCTTCGGCGGCCCCGCGGCCTACGTCTCGCTGATGGAGACGGAGACGGTGCAGCGCCGGGGCTGGCTGAGCCGGCAGGCGTTCCTCGACATGCTCGGGGCGTGCAACCTCATCCCGGGTCCGAGCGCGACGCAGATGGCGATGGCGATCGGCTACCAGCGGGCGGGCGGGATGGGGCTGGTGCTCGGAGGGCTCTGCTTCGTCCTCCCCGCCGCGCTCCTCTCCTACGCGGCGGCCGTCGCCTACGTGCGCTACGGGGCGCTGCCCGCGGCGCACGGGCTCCTCTGGGGGGTCAAGCCCGTCGTCCTCGGCATCATCGTCGAGGCCCTCTCGAGGCTCGGCCGGAGCGCCTTCCGGCGCCGCTGGCTGATCCCCCTCGCGCTCCTCGCCCTCCTGGCCACCCGTCTCGCCGTCCATCCCCTCCTGGTCCTCGTCGCCTGCGGCCTGGTCTCGGCCGCGTCGGCCGTCCGCCCTCGCCGACCCGCCGCCCTCGCGCTCCTCGTGACGGCGGGAGCTCCCTCTGCCCTTCCCGCGGTCGGCCTCCTGAGCGTCTTCCTCTTCTTCGTCAAGCTTGGCGCCGTCCTCTTCGGGTCCGGCTACGTCCTCCTCGCCTTCCTGCACGCCGACCTCGTCGAGCGCTACCGCTGGCTCACCGAGACGCAGCTCTTCGACGCGATCGCCATCGGCCAGGTGACCCCGGGCCCGCTCTTCTCGACGGCCACCTTCATCGGCTACCTGCTGGCGGGCGGCCCGGGGGCCGTCGTGGCCACCGTGGGGATCTTCCTGCCGAGCTTCGTCTTCGTCGGCTTCCTCGTCCGGATCGTCTCTCGCCTGAGGGCGAGCCGCACGGCCGGCGCCTTCCTCGACGGCGTGAACGCGGCCGCCCTCGCCCTCATGGCCTCGGTGACCTTCGACCTGGCGCGGAGCGCCCTGGTGGACGGCTGGACGGTCGGCCTCGCCGTCCTCGGGGCCGCGATCCTCCTGGCCACGCGCGTGAACCCGACGTGGCTCGTCGTCGGCGGGGCCGCGCTGGGGCTCCTCCTCCACGGGGTCCTCCGGTGACCGCCTCCTGCGGTCGCCTCCGGCGGCGCCGCCGCGACGCCTCGAGCGGGAGGCCCCGCCGGGAGCCGAGGGGCCCAGGCCCCTCCCGCCCCCGTGGTAGCCTGCCTCCGGGATGACTCCCGACGAGCTCTCCGCCGTCCCGTACCTGGCCCGCGCGCCAGGGACGGAGCCCGAGGGCTACCACACCGCCCTGGCCCACCTCTACCGCGGCGAGATGCAGCGGATGACGGTCTGGCGGAGCCGCCTCGATACCACGAGCAACTGGGCGATCCTGCTGACGACCGGCATGACCACCTTCACGCTCGGCTCGACGGCGATCCCCCACTACATCCTCCTCCTCTGCCTCGCCCTCATCGCGATCTGCCTGATCATCGAGGCCCGCCGCTACCGGCACATCCTCCACTCCAAGTGGCGCGTGCACATGCTCGAGGCCAACTACTTCTTCGGGCAGCTCTGCCCCGGCGGAGCCGTCGCGGACCCGGCCTGGAGGCTCCGCCTCGCGGAGGACCTCCGCCGGCCCGCCCCGCCCGTCGACCTGCTGATGGCCATGCGGCTCCGGCTCCGCCGCAACTACCTCCTCCTCGTCTACTTCATCAGCGCGGTCTGGCTCACGAAGGTGTTCCTCCATCCCGTCGGCGCGAAGGACGTCCTCGAGTTCCACCGGCGGCTCGCGGTGGGGGAGATGATCGCCAGCCCCTTCGTCGCCATCACCGCCACGCTCTTCGTCCTGACGGCCACCGTCCTGGCGGCCGTGACGCCGAGCGAGGAGTCGATGGACCCCGACCCCGAAGGTCCGCCCCCCCCGCCCTGAGGCGCGGCGGCCGGCGAGCCCGGGGGCCGGGCCTTGCGGCGCGGCGTCCGGGAACGCCGCGCCCTCACACCTCCAGCCGGTCGTGCGGCCGCGCCACCAGCAGGTAGAGCGCGGGCATCAGGAAGACGCTGATGAGGAGGCGCGAGAAGAGCCCCCCCACGATGACGAGGGCGAACGGCCGCTGCGTGTCGGAGCCGATCCCGGTCGCGAGCGCCGCGGGGAGGAGCCCGAACGCCGCGACGAGGCCGGTCATCATGATGGGGCGGAAGCGGAGGACCGCCGCCTCGCGCGTCGCCTCCAGGATCCCCCTCCCCGCCTTCCGGAGCTCGTTCGCGTAGGAGACGAAGATGACGGCCGTCTGCACGGAGACGCCGAAGAGCGCGAGGAAGCCGATGCCCGAGGAGACGGAGAACGGTGTCCCGGTCGCCTCGAGGGCGATGAGGCCGCCGATCGGGCCCGAGAGGAGGACCGCGAGGACGGTGATCATCGGGAACTTGAAGTTCGAGTAGAGCATGAAGAGGAGGAGGAAGATCACGAGCAGCGTCACGGGGACGATCACCTGGAGCTGGCGGCGCGAGGCGGTGTAGTTCTCGTACTCGCCTCCCCACACGACGCGGTATCCCGCGGGGACCGTCACCGCCCGGGCGACCTGCCGCTGCGCGTCCTCGACCGCCCCGGCGAGGTCGCGGTCCTTGATCGAGTACTGGACGCCGATGTACCGGGAGTTGTCCTCGCGGTAGACGAACGAGGCCCCGCTCACCTCGCGGATGTCGGCCAGCTCCTTCATCGGCACCTGCTGGCCTCCGGGGGTGGCGACGAGGATGTCCCCGATGGCGGCCGGCGTCTGGCGGAACGACGGCTCGAGGCGGACGACGAGGTCGAAGAGCCTCTCGCCCTGCACCACCTGCGTCGCGACGGCGCCGCCGACCGCGGCCTCGATGAGCCCGTTCACGTCGGCGACGTTCAGGCCGTACCGCGCGATCTTCGCCCGGTCGATCGTCACGGTGAGGCTGGGCTGCCCCAGCTGGTGAACCACCGAGACCTCCGTGATCCCGCGCACCTTCTGCAGGACGCCCTTGACGGCGTTCGCGCGGTTCTCGAGGACGGTCAGGTCCGGCCCGAAGATCTTCACGGCCAGGGCGCTCTTCAGCCCGGTCTCCGCCTCGTCCACGGCGTCCTCGGCCGGCTGCGTGAAGTTGAAGACGATCCCCGGGAACGCCTTCAGCTTCTCGTCGATCGCCGCGATCAGCGCGTCCTTGTCGGGATACTTCCCCGTCCACTCGCGGTAGGGCTTCAGCCCGACGAAGAACTCGTCGTTGAAGAAGCCGGTCGGGTCCGTCCCGTCGTCCGGCCGCCCGAGCTCGGAGCCGACCACCGTGACCTCGGGGAAGGAGCGGAGGATCGCGCGCACCCGCGGCGAGATCTTCGCGGCCTCCTCGAACGAGATGGTGGACGGCATGGTGGCCCGGATCCAGAGGGAGCCCTCGTCGAGGTGGGGCATGAACTCGGCCCCGATCCCGGGGACGAGGAGGAGGGAGAGACCCAGGAGAACGACGCTGGCGAACGTCGTGCGCCAGGGATGCGCGAGGCAGGCGTCGAGGCCGCGCGCGTAGAGGTCCCGGGCCTTCTCGAACGCGACGTTTCGCCGTTCCTTCACGCCGCCCCGGAGCGAGAAGGCGCACAGGACCGGAACGAGCGTGAGCGCCACGAGGAGGGACCCGATCAGCGCGAAGATCGTCGTGTCGGCCATCGGCTGGAAGAGCGCGCCCGACGGCCCCGACAGCGCGTAGATGGGAAGGAACGCGGCGATGATGACGGCCACGGCGTAGAAGATCGGCCGGTCCACCTCCGCCGCCGCCTGGACGATCACCTCCGTCACGCCCAGCGGGCTCCCCTGCTCGCCGTTCAGGGCCATCCGCCGGAAGACGTTCTCGACCATCACGACGGAGGCGTCGACGAGGATGCCGAAGTCGATCGCCCCGATCGACAGGAGGTTGGCGGGGACGTGCTTCAGGTCGAGGCAGATGAAGGCGAAGAGGAGCGACAGCGGGATGGTGACGGCGACGATCAGGCCGGAGCGGAGGTCGAAGAGGAAGAAGACGAGGACGACGACCACGAGGAGCATGCCGCGCAGCAGGTTGTCCTCGACGGTCCGCGTCGTCAGCTCGATGAGCTCGCGCCGGTCGTAGAAGGGGCGGATCTTCACGTCCTTCGGTAGGATCGTGTCGTTCAGCTCCTTCGTCTTCTTCTCGATCCGGTTCAGCACGACCTGGGCCTGCTCCCCGCGGCGCATCAGGATCACGCCCTCGACCGCCTCGTCGCGCTCGTCGAACCCGAACTGGCCGAGGCGCGGAGCCTCCCCGATGACCACGCGGCCGACGTCCTTCACCAGGACGGGCGTGCCGTCGTGGACCGCGAGGACGACGTTGCCGATGTCCTCCGGCGTCGCCAGGCGCCCCAGGCCGCGCACGTAGGTGAACTGCCCCCCCTGGGAGTAGAACCCGCCGCCCGCGTTGCCGTTGTTGGCGCCCAGCGACCCGACGATCAGGGGCACCGAGAGGCCGACGGCGGCCACCTTCGCCGGGTCGAGCAGCACCTGGTACTGCATGGTCGGGCCGCCGAGGCCCGAGTCGTCCGCGACGCCCGGCACCGACTTGTACTGCCGCTCGATCACCCAGTCCTCGAGGTTCTTCAGCTCCATCGGCGAGCGGTCCGGGCTGTCGAGGACGTAGCGGTAGATCAGCCCCGAGGGGGAGAAGAGCGGCGCGACGCTCGGCGCGACGCCGTCCGGGAGGGAGACCCCGGCGAGCCGCTCGAACACCTGCTGCCGGGCGAAGTAGCTGTCGGTCCCGGTGACGAACGTCAGGCGGACGTCCGAGAGGCCGTAGAGCGAGATCGAGCGGACGACCTTCAGGCCCGGCACGCCGTTCATCTCGACCTCGATAGGGACCGTGATGAGCCGCTCGACCTCCTCCGCGGCCCGGCCGCCCCACTGCGTGATCACCTCCACCTGCGGCGGCGAGAGGTCGGGATAGGCGTCGACGGGGAGGCGGCGGAAGGAGTGGATTCCGACCGCGACGAGGAGCGCCGCCAGGAAGACGCTGAGGAGCCGCTGGCGGAGCGCCCCCTCCACCACCCGGTTGATGAGCGAGGGCGCCGGCCGCTCGCCGGGTCCCGCCGGGGGGACCGGTCCGGGCTCGCTCACGAGCGACCCGCCGCCGAGAGGAAGAGCCCTCCCTCGACCACGACGGACTCCCCCGCCGCGAGGCCCGAGGCGATCGCCTGCCGGTCCCCGACCCGCGGGCCGATCTCGACGCGGTGGCGCGCGAAGGTGCCGTCCGGCTCGGCCGTGAAGACGAACGGGAGGTCGTCCTCGTCGCGCAGGACCGCCGACACGGGCACCATCACCGCGCTGCTCTCCACCCGCGAGCGGATCGTCACGTCCACGTAGAGGTCCCGCCGGAGCGCCATCCCGGTGTTCGGCACCTCGAGCCGGACGGCGACGGCCCGCGTGGCCGGGTCGACGAGCGCGGCGATGTAGGTCACCCTCCCCGGGAGCGGCGTCGCACCGGCCCCGATCCTCACCTCGGCCGGGTCGCCCACCTTCACGAACGGCAGGTCCGCCTCGAAGACGTTGGCCAGGACCCACACCGAGGAGAGGTCCGCCACCGTGAAGCAGGGGGTCGTGCCGGCCGCCAGGAGCTGACCCGGCGAGACGAGCTTCTCGACGACGGTGCCGGCCAGCGGGGAGCGGATGACCCCGCCGGGGTCCGCCACGGGCCTGTTCTGCCGGATGTCGTCGAGCGTCCTCTCGTCGACGCCGAGGCTCCGGAGCTGCTGGAGCGCCGCGTCGCGGTCCGCCGCCGCGCCGACGGCGTCGGTCCGGGCCTGCTCGAGGTCCCGCCGCGAGATCCCGTCGTTCTCGAAGAGCTGGCGGTCGAGCTCGGCGATCCGCTCCGCGTTCCGCGCGGTCGCCTCGGCCTTCCTCAGGGCGCTCGTGTCCGCCGCGAAGTCGGGCGACAGGACGACGGCGAGCGGGTCTCCGGCCTTCACCCGCGCGCCCGCCTGGACGAGGACCCGGCTGACCGGTCCGGAGACCGGAGAGAGGACCGTCGTCGAGCGGTCCTGGTCGAACGCCACGGTCCCGGTCGTCTCGACGCTCCGCCGGTACGAGGAGACGGCGACCTTCTCCGTCCGGATCCCCCGGGGCGCGGGGTCCTTCGGGCCCGGCCCGGCGGCGGCGTCTCCGGGCGCCTCCCGATGACACGCGGCCGCGAGGAGGGCCACGCCGATGCCGGCGACGATCGCGCTCCAGGAGCGCGTGGAGAGAGGGTGACGGTGCTTCATGGATGGTCTCCCGAGGTCGTGGAGGGAAGGGGGGCGCCGACGGCCAGCTCGAGCGCGGCCTGCGCGTCGTTGGCCGCCCCGAGCGCGTCGACGTACTGCCGCTGCGCGTCCACCAGGGTCCGCTTGGCGTCGAGGAGCTCGAGGGCGGAGGAGCCGCCGAGGCCGTAGCTGACCGCCGCGACCCGGTAGACCTCCTGCGCCTCGGGCAGGAGCTCGTCGCGGATGTAGACCGCCTGCCGCCGCGCGGTCGAGGCCGCGGCCCAGGCGCCGTGCACGTCCAGGCTCACCTGGGCCCGCGCGTCGTCGATGGTCGCCGCGAGCTCGGCCTCGCGGTGGCGCGCTGCGGCGACCTCCCCCTTCTGGTGCTGCCAGAAGAGGAGCGGGACGGAGAGCGAGAGGTAGCTCGTGTACGAGGTGGGGGCGCCGTCGGCGGCGTTGCGCTCCAGGGCGAGGCCGACGTCCGGCGCCCAGTACTCCCGGGCCAGGCGCGTCGCGACCCGGGCCCCGGAGAGCTGGGCCGCGAGGCCCTTGACCTCGGGGCGCGACGCCTCCGCGAGCTCCTCGAGCGCCTCCACCGGCGCCGGCTCGGCCGGGACGTCGAGGCTCCCGGTCGCCTCGAGAGGGGCGCCTCCGAGCCGGCCCAGGAGACGGTTGAGCGAAGCCCGCGCGGCCGCGGTCGCCCGTTCGTTCGCGATGAGGTCGTTCTCGGCCTGCGCGACGTCGACGCGCGCCTTGACGACGTCGACCTTCGGAACGGTCCCGGCCTGGAACCGGGCCTGGGTCTTCCGGAGGAAGTCGGACGCGTACTCCCGGCTCTTCAGCAGGTCGTCCCGGTGCCGGAGAGCCACGAGGAGCGCGTCGTACGCCTGCGCGGTCTGCGACGAGACCTCCTGGCGCATCTGGGCCAGGCTGAACTCGGCGGCCTGGACCGCCGACCGGGCCACCGCCCGGCTCATCCCGAGCTTCCCCGGGAAGGGGATCGTCACGCCGATGCTCTGGTCGCTCCCCGTGGCCGAGCCGGGGCTGAACGGGCGGCCCTGGCCGGTCAGGTCGGCGTTGAACGTCGGGTCCGGGAACGCGCCGGCGACGACGACCTGCGCGCGCGCCTGCTCCACCTGCTCCCGGACGGCGACGAGGCCCGGGTTGTGTCCGAGAGCCTGCTCGATCGCCTGCTCGCGCGTGACGCGAAGCGGCTCGGCTCCTCCGGTCCCCTCCCGGGCGGCGACCTGGGCCGCCGCGGGCGCCGCGAGACACGCGGCGACCACGACGGCGTTGATGACGCGGATCGAATCCGGACCTGCCATGAATCCTTGCCTCCAGCGGTGGAGCGACCGGTCCCGGGGAGGCACGCGCCTCCCGCCGAGAACGCCTCGGGAGCGTCCGTCAGGCGGGAGAGGGGGGCGGGGAGCGACCGGGGAGCTCGGGCGTGTCGGGCGCCGAGGCGAGGCTCTCGGCACGCACCTCGAGGACCGGCTGGTCGGGAGGCGGCAGCAGGGAGCCGGGGGCCGGGGCGGGGACCGACAGCGCCGCGAGGGCGCAGGCCAGGCAGATGTGCTCCGCCGGCGGCACGAACGGCGCGTGGGCCGGGTGGTCCGGAGGGAAGAGGAACGAGCCGTGCGAGAGCGCCGTGGCCAGCTCGTCGTGCTTCGCTCCCCCGCCGAGCAGCGCGAGCACGGCGGCGAGGACGACGACCTTGCGGGAGAGGGCCCTCACGACCGCGATTCTATTCTCTTGGACCTCCATAGGCGCAATCCTCGTGCGCCGGAGCTTTCCCCCCCTGGGCGCCTCCCGGGGGCGATCGCGTTCGGCGGCAACGAGTTCCGGCCGGTGGTCGCCTTCGCCGACGCCCGTGGGAAGATCGGCCCGGGTGAGGGAGCTGAGGCCAGGAGGTCACGGAGGACTCATGACGAAGATCGGAACCACCGCCCTCGACGTCTTCCCCCTCTGCCTCGGCGGCAACGTCTTCGGCTGGACGGCCGACGAGGCGCAGTCGTTCGCCGTCCTCGACGCCTACGCCGCGGCCGGCGGCAACTTCGTCGACACCGCGGACGTCTACTCGGCCTGGGTGCCCGGGCACTCCGGCGGCGAGTCCGAGACGATCCTCGGGCGATGGATGGCCGCCCGGGGCAATCGCGACCGGATCGTCGTCGCGACGAAGGTGGGGATGCTGGCGGGCCTGACGGGCCTTTCGCCGAAGACGATCCGCGCCGCGGCTGAGGCATCGCTCCGCCGGCTCCGGACGGACCGGATCGACCTCTACTACGCCCACCGCGACGACCCCGGAACGCCCCTCGAGGAGACCCTCGCCGCCTTCGACGCGCTCGTGCGCGAGGGGAAGGTCCGCCACGTCGCCGCCTCGAACTACGCCGCGCCCCGCCTCGCCGAGGCGCTCTCGATCTCGAGGCGCTCCGGCCTCGCCTCCTTCGTGGCCCTGCAGCCCAACTACAACCTCGTCCACCGGGACGAGTACGAGGGGGACCTGGCGGCGCTCTGCGCGCGCGAGGGGCTCGCCTGCTTCCCCTACTACGCCCTCGCGAGCGGGTTCCTCTCGGGGAAGTACCGCCCCGGCGCGAAGGTGGAGAGCGCCCGCGCGGGCGGGGCGTCGAAGCACCTCGACGCGAAGGGGGTCCGCGTCCTCGCCGCGCTCGATGCCGTCGCCGCCGGGCGGGGGACGGCCGTCTCCACCGTCGCCCTCGCCTGGCTCCTCGACCGTCCGGCCGTCGTCGCCCCGATCGCCAGCGCCCGGACGCCGGAGCAGCTCGCCGAGCTCCTGCCGGCCGTCTCGCTCCGCCTGACGGCCGACGAGATGCGGCGCCTGTCCGAGGCGTCCGCGTAGGGGCCCCGCGGGCCGGGCCGTCGGCCTACACCAGCCCCAGCCAGCGCCAGTAGGTCGCCCCGAGCGCGAGGACGAGGAGGTAGGCGAGGATCGTCAGCGGGATCCCCGTCCGGACGAAGTCCCTCGCCTCGAACGCGCCCGTGCCGTAGGCGATCATGTTCTGCGGGGCGTTCACGGGCAGGACCATCCCGAAGCTCACCACGTACTGGAGGACCATCGTCATCCCGACCAGGTTCAGCCCCGGGGTCTTCACCCCCTGGAGGATCGAGATCACGATCGGGATCATCGCGGCCGCGAGCGCGGTCGCGCTCGCGAAGCCGAGGTGGATCACCACCAGGAAGGCCGCGAGGACCGCCAGGATCGCGAGCGCGGAGGCCGACTCGAGGCCCAGGCGGGAGACGACGATCCGCGCGAGCCAGGGCGCCGCCTTGGTCGAGAGGAGGGCCGACCCCAGGCCGATCCCGACCCCGAAGAGCGCGAGCGTCCCCCACGGGATCCGCTCCTGGGCGTCGCTCCAGCTCATGACGCCGACGCCCGGGAGGAGGAGGACGGTCACCGCCGCGAGCGTGGTCGTCGACGTGTCGAAGGGGTGGAGCACACCCTCCGTCGTCCAGAAGAGGAGGAGGACGACGGAGACGGCCAGGAGGCGCTTCTCGGCCCCGGTCGTCGGCCCGAGCTCGGCCAGCGACCTCGCCACGGCCTCCTTCCCCCCGGCGATCTCCTCCGTCTCGGGGGGCATCAGCCTCATCAGGACGAAGTAGAGGGCGACGGACATGATCGCCGAGAACGGCGCCGCGGCGACGAACCAGCGGAGCCAGGTGACCTCGACGCCCAGCTGCTCGCGGATGAACGTCACCGCCACCATGTTCTGCGCCGCGGCCGTCTTGATCCCCACGTTCCAGAGGCTGTCCGCCTGCGCGACGGCGATCATCATCATCCCCGCGAAGCGGCTCTTCAGGGGCACGCCGAACGCGGCGACGATCCCCGTGACGATCGGGACGAGGCACGCGACCCGGGCGGTCGTGCTCGGGACGAGGAAGCTGAGGACGAACCCGACGAGGATCACCCCGATCAGGACGTGGTTCGTCCGGGCGCCCATCCTCGAGAGGACGACGAGCGCGATCCGCCGGTCGAGGCCGGTCTTCGTCATCGCCGCGGCCAGGAAGAGCGCTCCGGCCACGAGGGCCCACGCCGTGTTGCCGAAGCCCGTCAGCGCCAGGCCGAGCCCGCCGGCCGTCCCGAGGGCCTTCGCCGGGCCTCCCGCCGGCGGAGCCGTCCCGAGGAGGAAGGCCGTCAGGGTGAGGATCAGCCCCGCGCTGACCGGGTAGGAGACCGCCTCGGTCATCCAGACGACGACGGCGAAGGCGAGGATCCCGAGCATCCTCTGCCCGGCGACGGGCAGCCCCTCGGGAGCCGGCAGGAGCGTCACCGCCAGGAGGACCGCGAAGGCGGCCCCGAGCGCGACCCTCCGGAAGGACGACGTCGACCCTCTCTCCACGGAGCCGTTTCCCACGCCATTCTCGTCCAGGGGGCCGGGCCGGCGCTCCCGGCCCTGCCGGACGGCCGCTTGACCCCGTGGCGCCGCCCGCATACCGTGCCGCGGCGGCCGCGAGCGGGGCGTGCCCCCGCGGGTCCGGCCGACGAGGAAGCTCCACGAGAGGTCTCACGTGACGCTGCGAATCATCACGCTCGGAATCGTCGGAACCGCCACGCTCCTCTGCCTCCGCGCGCCGTCCGCGACGGCCGCCGAGGCTGCGCCGCGGGCCAACCCCTTCCTGACCGCCAGCCCCCTCCCCTTCCAGGCGCCCCCGTTCGACCGGATCCGGAACGAGGACTTCAAGCCCGCGCTGGAGGAGGGGATCCGGCAGCAGCGGCAGGAGGTGGAGAAGATCGCCGCCGACCCGGCGGCCCCCACCTTCGAGAACACGCTCGTGGCCCTGGAGAGGAGCGGCGAGCTCCTGACCCGGGTGAACCTCGTCTTCAACGCCCTCTCCGGCGCCAACACCAACCCCACCCTGCAGGCCCTGCAGGAGGAGGTGGCCCCGAAGCTCGCGGCGCTGCACGACGCGATCTTCCTCGACGCCCGGCTGTTCAAGCGCGTCGAGGCGATCTACGCGCAGCGCGCCGCGCTGGGCCTCGACCCCGAGTCCATGCGCCTCGTCGAGTACGACCACCAGGAGTTCGTCCACGCCGGCGCCCGGCTCTCCGACGCCGACAAGGCGACGCTCATGAAGCTGAACGAGCGGGAGGCGGCCCTCTCGGCCCGGTTCACCAACCAGCTGCTCGCCGCTGCCAAGGAGGGCGCGCTGGTGGTGAGCGACAAGGCCGAGCTCGCCGGGTTCGGGGCGGGCGACCTCGACGCGGCGGCGCAGGCGGCGAAGGCCCGCGGCCTCGAGGGGAAGTGGCTCCTCCCCCTGCAGAACACCACGCAGCAGCCGGCGCTCTCGTCGCTCGCCAGCCGCGCCACCCGCCGGAAGCTGTTCGAGGCGTCGTGGACGCGCGCCGAGCAGGGCGACGCCAACGACACGCGGGCCACCATCTCCGAGCTCGCGGCCCTCCGCGCCGAGAAGGCGAAGCTCCTCGGCTTCCCCAGCTACGCCGCCTGGAGGCTCGAGGACCAGATGGCGAAGACGCCCGAGGGGGTGGACGGGTTCCTGGGGAAGCTGGTCCCGGCGGCGGTCGCCAACGCGCGCCGCGAGGCCGGCCAGATCCAGGCCCTGATCGACCGCCAGCGAGGGGGCTTCGCCCTCGAGCCCTGGGACTGGGACTTCTACGCCGACCAGGTCCGCAAGGCGACCTACGACCTCGACGACGCGGAGATCAAGCCGTACTTCGAGCTGAACCGCGTCCTGACGGACGGCGTCTTCTACGCCGCCCACGAGCTGTACGGCCTGACGTTCAAGGAGCGCCACGACCTCCCGGTGTGGGACCCCGACGTCCGCGTCTTCGACGTGATCGACCGGGACGGCTCGCCGCTCGCCCTCTTCTACTGCGACTACTTCAAGCGCGACAACAAGTCCGGCGGCGCCTGGATGGACAACCTCGTCGGCCAGTCGAAGCTCTTCGGCACGAAGCCGGTGGTCTTCAACGTCACGAACTTCACCAAGCCCGCGCCGGGCCAGCCCGCCCTCCTGAGCTGGGACGACGTGACCACGATGTTCCACGAGTTCGGTCACGCCCTGCACGGCATGTTCGCCGACCAGCGCTACCCGAGCCTCTCCGGGACGAACGTCGCGCGCGACTTCGTGGAGTTCCCGTCGCAGATCAACGAGCACTGGGCGCTCGACCCGAAGGTGCTCCCGCACTACGCGATCCACGTCTCCACCGGCAAGCCGATCCCGCAGGCGCTCGTGGACAAGATCAGGAAGGCGGCCACCTTCAACCAGGGGTACGCCCTCACCGAGATCCTCGCCGCGTCCGAGCTCGACATGGCGTGGCACTCCCTCCCCGCCACCGCCCCCGCTCAGCGGGTCGACCCGTTCGAGGCCGAGGCGCTCGCGAAGGCCGGCGTGGAGCTGAAGCAGGTTCCGCCCCGGTACCGCTCGAGCTACTTCCTCCACATCTGGAGCAACGGCTACGCGGCCGGGTACTACGCCTACCTCTGGGCCGAGATGCTCGACGACGACGCCTTCGCCTGGTTCTCGGAGAACGGCGGCCTGACCCGCGCCAACGGCGACCGCTTCCGCGCGATGGTCCTCTCGCGCGGCAACACCGAGGACCTCGCGAAGATGTACCGCGCGTTCCGCGGCCGCGACCCGAAGATCGAGCCGCTCCTCGCGACGCGCGGGCTTCTCGCCAACTAGCGCCCGACCGATCCGATGAGGGCTGGCTCGATGTCACGCGCTGACCGGCAGTCCCGTCGCCTCGCCGTCCCCAGCCTTCTCGCCGGCCTGATGCTCGCCGGCGGCGGCTGCGCGTCGACCGTTGGACAGGTCGACCTCTACAAGGGCCCGCCGGTGCAGGTCTCCCTGCGGTACGACGTCGAGGGGGGCCGCCCGGTCCCGAAGGGCTACTCCCACCCGGCGAGCCTCACCGCTTCCGAGGTCGAGAAGGTCCTGGGCGCCGTGGGATTCGAGAAGCTGTCGGTCCTCACCTGGAGCGACAAGGGGCCGCTCTTCTCCGCCGGGGAGATCGCGCAGCTGGCCCCGAAGCTGGCCGAGGGCCTCCGGAAGGCGACCGCCGACCAGTGGGTCTACTTCTCCGTGACCGGCGAGCGGGGCAGCACCTCGTCAGCCACACCTCGCTTCACGGACGGCATCTGCTTCGTCGAGAACGGCAGGCTCAATCTGGTCCTGGGCAACATCTTCTTCGACACGGCCGAGAAGTACGTCACCAGCAGCGAGCCCTCGACCATCGACCCGCGGGACCTGCGGGCGTTCGAGGACGTCCGCCTGACCGCGAAGGGGCTCGGTCCCGCCGTCGCGCCTCCCCCGCTGGTCCCGGGCGATCGCTGGCTCGGAAGGGCACGGTCCAACTGGCTCGTCTACGACCTCGCGGCGTTCCTCGCCCCTGCTCCGGAGGCCCCCCGCGCCGTGGCCGCCCCGACGCCTCCCCCCGCCGCCGCGGCACCGGCGGCCGCCGCCTCCCCCGCTCCGATGGCCGCCCCGGCGCCTCCCGCTCCCCCGGCCCCGCCCGCGGCCCTCGACCCGGCGGAGCGCCTCCAGCGGCTGAAGGACCTCCTGGACCGCGGGCTGATCACCCCCGAGGAGTACCAGGCGAAGCGGCAGGAGATCCTGAAGAGCCTCTGACGGGGCCAGCGCCCGCCTCCTCGATCGCGTCCGCCGCCGCTCGCGCCTCGATCGCCCGGTCGAGGTCGCCCGGCGGGGAGCCCCGCGCTCCGGCCGGTCCCTCCCGCCGCTAGACCCGGGCTTCCCGGGGAAGCGCCCCGAAGGCCGGCCCGGGCCGCGACGGCCCGTCGGCCTCTCGAGCCACGGTCCGCTCCAGCGCCTCTCCCATCGGCGCCGTCAGCGGGAAGAACGTGAAGGTCGCGCGGCCCTTCGGGGTCCTCGCCTGGAGGAGGTAGCCGGTGACGCGGGGGAGGAGCACGGGCCGTCCGTCGCTCCAGGAGACCCGCGCCACCCGGGTCCGGAGCCAGCCGCGGCACGCGAAGACGGCGCCGCCCGGGACCAGCGCCACGAAGCCGGGGGACCACCGCGGGATGCCCGGCAGCGAGCTGACGTACGCGGGGAGGATCAGCCCCTCCTCTCCCGCGACGACGCCGTTGTCGGCGAAGGCGAGGACCACCGGCTCGGGCAGGTGCGAGGTGTCGAGGCCGGGAAGCTGCCGGTCGACGAGCTTGTGTCGGAAGAGGTACCCGAGCGCCGCCAGGCGCGACTTCAGGAGCCTCCAGCCGAGGGGCGCGACGATCCCCAGGAGCCCGAGGCCGACGAGGACGACGACCAGGGTGGCGACGGGGTGCGCGAGGGCGAGGGGCGCGATCGAGAACGCCGCGACGTCCTCGAGCACGCTGAGGCCGATGCCGGCGCCCAGCGCGTTCGCCCCGGTCCCGGCGCTCGCCAGGCGGGTCCCCGCCTTCCCGGCGTGCGTCGAGAGGGTCACGCCGCCCGCGAGGAGGAGGAGCGGGACCTCCAGCGTCTGCGGGAGGTCCATCCCGGAGACCGCCGTCCAGGTGATCAGGACGGCACCGAGCGGCCGGACGAACGTGTGGACGACGTCCCAGACGTGGTCCACGGCAGGGACCTTGTCCGCGAGGAACTCGACGACGTAGAGCAGCCCGGCGACGGTCAGGACGGCGGGGTGCGCGAGCGCCCCGAGCCCCTCGAGACCCGGCGGCAGCCGGACCCAGCCCAGCCGGACCGCCAGGCCCGTCACCAGGACGGTGGCGTAGAGGTTGAGGCCCGCCGTGAAGCTGAGCCCCAGCGTGGTCCCCAGAAGGGTCAGGGTCTTCATACCGCACGCTCCTCGAGGCCCTCTCGAGTCGGAGCCCTCGGGCCCATGGTATCTCCGCGGGCCGGCACGGGGGGGCCGGTGGAAAGGCGCGGCCGGAGGACCCCTGGCGGCGGGGTGCCGATCGTGCTGTCATGCCGGAGCGCGGCAGGAGCAGGAAGGAGCACCATGGCCCCCGACCATCTCTCACGCATGATCCGGGAATCGGCGGCGCGCTTCGGCCCGCGGGAGGCGATGCGCTACCGCGACGAGAAGGGGTGGCGCTCCGTCACCTACGCCGAGCTCGGAGCGCGCGTCGAGGCCATGGCGCGCGCCCTGGTCGGCGCCGGCATCGCGGCCGGCGACCGGGTGGCGATCTTCGCGCCCAACGGTCCCGAATGGGCCGTCGCCGACTTCGGCGTGATGATGGCCGGCGCCGTCGGCGTGCCCGTCTACGCGACGGACACCGCCCGGCAGGCCGAGCAGGTCTTCCTCGACGCCGGCGCGAAGCTCCTCTTCGTCGGCGGCCAGGAGCAGCACGACAAGGCCGTGGCCTTCGAGTCGGGGGCCCCCGCGGTCGTGGCGTTCGACCCGGCGACGCGGCTGCAGGGTCCGGGCTCCTCCTCGCTGGCGAGCTTCCTCGCACGCGCCACGCCCGGGAGCGCGGCGGAGGTGGAGGCCCGCCTGGCCGCGGCGAAGCCGGAGGACCTCGCCACCATCATCTACACGTCGGGGACCACGGGCGAGCGCAAGGGCGCCATGCTCACCCACGCCAACTTCGCCTCCCAGTTCCGTACGCTCGACGAGCGGTTCGAGTTCGGCCCCGAGGACCGCAGCCTCTGCTTCCTGCCGCTCAGCCACGTCTACGAGCGGGCCTGGTCGTACTTCGTCTTCCGTTCCGGCGCGGCCAACGTCTACCTGCGGGACCCCAGGGACGCCGTCGTCGCCATGCCCGAGGTGAGGCCCACGGCGATGGTGAGCGTCCCGCGGCTCTACGAGAAGGTGTACGCCGCCGTCCAGGACCGCGTCGCCCGGAGCTCCCCCGCGCGGAGGCGCCTCTTCCGCTGGGCGCTCGGCGTCGGCTCCGCCTTCGAGCACGCGAGCCGCACGGGGCGGCGCGTGGGGCCGGCGCTCCGGGTGAAGCACCGGGTCGCCGACACGCTGGTCCTCTCCAGGATCCGGGAGGCCGTGGGGGGCGACAAGAGGTTCTTCTCGGCCGGCGGCGCGCCCCTGGCACGGGAGATCGAGGAGTTCTTCCTCTCCGCGGGGCTCCTCGTCTGCCAGGGCTACGGGCTCACCGAGACCTCGCCCATGGTCTCCTGCAACGCGCCCGGCGCGTTCCGCTTCGGCACCGTCGGCCGCCCCATTCCCGGCTGCGAGGTCCGCATCGCGCACGAGGGCGAGGTGCAGGTGCGCGGCGACAACGTGATGAAGGGCTACTGGGGCAGGCCCGCCGAGACCGCGGCCGCCTTCGAGGACGGCTGGTTCAGGACCGGCGACGTCGGGGTGCTCGACCCGGACGGCTACCTGCGGATCACGGACCGGATCAAGGACCTCATCATCACCTCGCAGGGCAAGAACGTCGCTCCCCAGCGCGTCGAGGGGACGCTCTCCGGGCACCCCCTGCTGGAGCAGGTGGTGGTCATCGGCGACCGGCGCAGGTTCCTCAGCGCTCTCGTCGTGCCGAACTTCCTGGCGCTCGAGGAGCGCGCGAAGTCGGACGGGATCCCCTTCTCCTCGCGGGAGGAGCTGGTGAACCGCCCGGAGGTCGTCGCGCTCTACGAGAGCGTCCTGAGCGAGCGCTCGCGCGAGCTCGCCGGCCACGAGCGGATCAAGCGGTTCGTCGTGCTGCCGCGCGAGCTGACGCAGGAGGCGGGCGAGGTCACGCCCACCCTCAAGGTGAGGAGACGCGTGGTCGAGCAGCGCTATCGCGACGTCATCGACGGGATGTACGTCGCCGCCGAGGAGCGGGGCGGCGGGGCGGCCCGGGCCTGAGCCGCCCGCCGCGGGCTCTCAGCGGCGGCGGCCGCCGCCGCGCGGGCCGCTGTTGCCGCGCGAGCCGCCGTCCCCGCGCGAGCCGCCGCTCGACCCGAAGCCTCCGCCTCGTTCGCGCGAGCTCCCCCCGCCGGAGAAGCCGCCCGCCGTGCCGCGCGAGCCGCCGCTCGCGCCGCTGCCGCCGGCCATGCCTCGCGGCCCGCTCCCGCCGGACCAGCTCGACCCGCCGCCGGAGCTCCTCCCGTAGCCGCCCGACGAGCCGCCGTGCGGCGCCGCCCGGAAGCTCCGGGAAGGCTCACGGGACGAGGACCCGGCCCCCGGGAGCGAGGAGCGAGGCGACGTGCTGAACGAGCGAGGCGACGTGCCGAACGAGCGAGGCGACGTGCCGAACGAGCGAGGCGAAGGAGCCGACGAGCGCCATCCGGCGTCCGGAGAGCGCGGAGCAGGAATCGAGCTGCGCCACCCCGTGTCCGGAGAGCGCGGTGACGACGTCGAGGAGCGCCATCCCGAGCCGGGAGAGCGCTGAGCGGCAGCCGGGTTGCGCCACCCCGTGTCCCCGGAGCGCGGCGCCGCAGCCTGCGAACGCCACGACGACGTGGAGGGGTCACGCCCCGGGACCCGGCCCTGCGACGAACCCATGGAGCCGCGCGGCGCATCACCCGGTGTCCGCCCGAATCGTTCCGACCCGCCGCGGGAGCCGAAGGCCGGCGCCCGGGACCCGGAGAAGGAATCCCTTCCGTCGCGATTCCGCCAGCTTCCCGTCCCGCTCGATGCCGAGCGCGAAGAGGCCGAAGCGGACCCGAATCGCGAGGCGACCCGGCCGTTCCCGTAGGGGACTCCCTGACGGTGCCCCGGGTCGTGCTGCCATGCCTCGCGGCCGCCCCGCCCGCCGGCACCGGGCGCTCCGTAGCCGCCGCCTCGCCCGCCGTGGCCGCCGTAGCCGCCGGAGCCGCCGGAGCCCCGGGCGTGAACGCCGCCGTAGCCCCCGCGGTAGCCGCCGCTCCGGTGGTCGTACCGGGAGTAGCTGTAGCCGCAGCGGTCGAACCACGCGCCGTTCACCCAGACCGACCGGCCGTACCAGTTCGGGTACCAGCCCCATCCCGAGCCCCAGCCCCACCCGCTGAACCAGAACCCGACGTCGATCCCGGCTCCGAAGCCGTACCCGCGGGAATAGGCCAGGGACGGGTAGTCCGACCAGGTGGGGGGGCCCCAGACGTCGTACGGGTCGTACAGCGGCACGTAGATCACCTCGGGGTCGGCCGGCACGATCTCGACGACGGTCTCTCCCTCCGCCGCCACGGAGCTGACCGTCTGCTGCGACGTGGAGACGAGCTTTCCGTTCTCCCGGGCGCGCGAGCGGAGCCGCTGCACCGCACCCAGGACCTCGGCCTCTTGCGCGAGGAAGGCGTTCCCGAGGGCCGCGGTCCACTCGACGTCCTGGTTCAGCGTCGCGAGGGCGTCCGGGAAGGCCACGAGGCTCTGGACGCTGGCGTCCCAGCTCTGCTTCCGGGCCTCGTCCATCAGCGCCTGCCCCTCGAGGCTCCCGTTCCTCTGCAGCCACTGCTGCGCCGACACCACCTCGAGCGGATAGGTGGTCGCGACGAGAACCTGGCTCAACAGGGCGTCGGGATAGAGAGCGACCGGGGAGACGAGGTCCTCCAGCTGGGCCGCCGAGAGCTGCTCCGAGGGGATCGATCCCCTCCGCTCGGCGTAGGGGGCCGTCTCGAGAACCTCGGCCGTCGAGACGAACGAGATCCCCGGAATCACTGCCAGGAGAGCGAGTTGTCGGGCCAGTCGGTAGCTCATGGGTCCTCCGCGCCACCCCGCGCCGTGAACGGTGGGGAGATTCGACGTGAACCCTGCGGGGCCGTTCGCCCGACGGGCTCCACGCCGTGCAGCGCAAGACCCGCGCCACGCCGGGCGTCCCTTCGCGGAGACGGGCGGACCCGCCCGGCTTCCCAGGCGTTACGATGGGAGCGAGCGCGGGAGCCGGCGTTCCGGTCCGGCCGATGGTCGGTCCTGCTGCGAGGTCGAGATGAGAACAGCCGTCGGCGTCAGCCTGGGCTCGGGCGAGCACAACTTCGATTTCGAGGCGGACTTCCTCGGGAAGCGCCTCAAGGTGTTCCGCCTCGGGACGGACGCCAGCATGACCAAGACCGTCCAGCTCCTCCGGAGATGGGAGCGGACGGCCGACGCGATCGGCATCGGCCTCGGCAAGGAGCGCTACGCGCTCCCGTCCCGGCGCTACGACGAGAAGGACGTCGCGCGGCTGACGGGCGTCGTGAGGCGCGTTCCCGTCACCACGGGGACGCGCCTCGCCGACATCCTCCAGGAGTGGGCCGTGCGCCACGTCCAGAACGCGCTCGGCTCCTACTTCACCAACTCCAACGTCCTCTTCTTCTCGGGGATGTCGAACCTCAAGCTCGCGCAGACGATGCTCGAGTACACGCAGAACGTCAGCTTCGCCGACCCCCTGCTGCAGCTGGGCATCCCCAAGCTCCTGACCTCGCTGGACGCGCTCCGCCTCTACACGGCCGGCGCCCACCACGTGCTCGACTGGACGCTGCCCGGCGTCATGGCGTCGGACCCGATGAAGGAGTGGACCCGCTTCCTGCTCCGCAAGGCGATCCACGGCGCCACGATCGTCGTGGCCCCCGTCCACGACCTCGACGACTTCGACCGGGAGGACCTGGCCGGCAAGACCGTCGTCACCTCCACCGTCAGCGACGAGCGCCTCGCGAGGCTCGGGGACAAGGGCGTCGCCATGGTGGTCGACGGTTCGCCGCTCCTCTTCGGCCACGTGATCGCGCCCAGCCTGCTGGACGCCATGATCATCGCGGCGACGGGGACGAAGCCCGCGGGGCTCCAGGAGGACGACTACCTGGAGATCCTCACGCGCCTCGAGGCCGAGCCCCGGATCCTCTACCCCAACGGCTTCAAGCGCGTCAACCGCTTCGCCTTCGTCATCCACCCGCTCTCGCAGGAGTACTTCAAGAAGGTCAAGCCGATCGAGCTGCTCTCGCAGGTGTCGCCGCCGGTCTTCATGGACACGCTCGAGAAGGCCATGGCGTACATGCCGCCCTTCGTCTACTCGAGGGTGACCGGCATCCGCTCCCCCACCGGCGTCGAGGCGGAGGGCTGGCTCATCTCCGTGGGAGGGACGCCCCGGGAGATCATGAGCCACGACCCGGAGTTCACCTATCGCCGGCTGCTGGACGCCGCGAAGATCGCCAAGCAGCTCGGCGCGCAGATCATGGGCCTGGGGGCCTTCACCAAGGTCGTGGGCGACGCGGGCCTCACCGTCACGAGGCGCGCGCCGCTGCCGATCACCACCGGCAACAGCTACAGCGCCTCCGGCGCGCTCTGGGCGGCGCGCGACGCGCTCCTGCGCCTCCGGCTCCTCCCCGCGCCGAAGCCCGGGAAGAAGATCGCGATGAAGGCGATGGTCGTGGGGGCCACCGGGGCGATCGGCTCGGTCTGCGCCCGCCTCCTGGCGATGGCCGCCCGGGAGGTCTACATGGTGTCCCCCGAGACGGCCAAGCTCCTGTCGCTGAAGGAGTCGATCCTCAAGGACACGCCCGACGCCCGTCTCTTCCTCTCGTCGCGCGCCGACAAGGACATCGCGGAGATGGACATGATCGTCACCGCGACGTCCGGCGCCGGCAAGAAGATCCTCGACATCATGAAGGTCAAGCCCGGGTGCGTCATCACCGACGTGGCTCGCCCCCTCGACCTGCCGCCGAGCGAGGTGGCCAAGCGTCCGGACGTCCTCGTCGTCGAGTCGGGCGAGATCCAGCTCCCCGGCGACGTGAAGATGAAGAACATCGGGCTGCCGGAGAACGTCGCCTACGCCTGCCTCGCCGAGACGATCGTCCTGGCGCTGGAGGGGAAGTTCGAGAGCTTCACGGTGGGCCGCGACATCGAGTGGGAGAAGGTCCGCGAGATCTACCGCCTCGGGCTGAAGCACGGGATGAAGCTCGCCGCCATCTCCGGGGTCAACGGCCCCTTCTCCGACGCGGACATCGACCGCGTGCGCGAGCTGGCCCTGGCCGCGCGCGCCCGGGCCGCCGCGTCACGGGAGGCGGAGAAGGCGGCGACGGCGGGGGGTGCGGGCGGGGCCGCAAAGGGAGCGCGACCCGGCCCCGCGCGCCCCGCGCGGCCCGCGAAGCGGCGCCCCACGCCGTCCGCGCGGCCCCCGAAGGCCCGGGCCGGCGTGGCTCGACGGGGCTGACCGCCGCTCCCCCGCCGGAGCCGGGTCGGCGGAGGCGTCGAAGGTCGCTTCCGTCCCCTGATCGCGCCCGGCCCGGGAAGGGCGAGGACGGCGCGCCGAGGACGGACCGGATCGCATACATAGCTCTGCCATGTATAATGCTGCCATGTATGACGGCTTCGGCTCGATCGGCGCCGCGAAGGCCGGCTGAACGATGGAGATCAGCAAGGACCTGATCGCCGCCTCCTCGACCTCGATCGTCCTGGCGATCCTGGCCGAAGGGGACAGCTACGGCTACGCCATCCTCCAGAGGGTCCGGGAGCTGTCCGGAGGGCACCTCACGTGGACGGACGGGATGCTCTACCCCGTCCTCCATCGCCTCGAGCGGCTCGGCCACGTGGAGGCGCGCTGGGAGGTGGCCGAGAGCGGCCGCCGCCGCAAGTACTACCGGATCACGCCCGGGGGCCGCGCCCAGCTCGCCGAGGAACGGAGGCAGTGGCAAGCCGTCGACGCGACGCTGCGGGGCATCTGGCGGGCGCTCTCCGTTCGCGTTCCGGACGTCCACCCGTCAGCCGCGCCGCTGCCGCAGGGAGCCTGAGCCATGACGACGACAGGTCCCGCGAGCTCGCTCGAGGAGCAGATCGACCAGTGGAGGGGCTACCTCCGCCGCCGCCAGGCGATCGAGTCCGTCGACGTCGCCGAGCTCGAGGACCACCTGCGCGAGCAGGTGGCCGTCCTGACCGGCGCGGGCCTCGCCCCGGACGAGGCGTTCCTGATCGCCGTGAAGCGGATGGGGAGCCTCGACGCCCTCTCGCGCGAGTTCGCGCGCGAGCACTCGGAACGGCTCTGGAAACAGCTCGTCGTCGCGCCGGAAGCCGGGGAGCCGGGAGCGCGGGCCCGAACGGACGCCCTCCTCGCCTTCTGCCTCGCGGCCGCGGCGGCCGTCCTCGTCAAGCTGCCGGCGCTCTTCGGGGTGGAGATGGAGAAGGCCCCCGGCTTCTACGCCCGGAACCTGAGCCTCTTCGTCCTCCCCCTGCTGGCCGCCTACTTCGTCTGGAAGCGGCGGCTCGGGACGGGGACCGTCCGATGGCTCGCCGTGGCGTTCGTCGCGGCGGCCGCGTTCGCCAACGCCTACCCGTTCATCCGCGGCGGCCGCACCGAGGTCCTCACGGCTCTGCACCTGCCGATCGCGCTCTGGCTGGCGGTGGGGATCGCGTACGCCGGGGGCCGCTGGAGCCAGGTCGCGGGACGGATGGACTTCGTCCGCTTCTCGGGCGAGCTCTTCATCTACTACGTCCTGATCGCGCTCGGCGGCGGCGTCTTCACGGCGTTCATCGCCATGACCTTCCGGGCGATCGGGATCGACGCCGAGCCCTTCTTCCAGGGGTGGCTCCTGCCGTGCGGGGCGGCCGGGGCGGTCCTGGTCGCCTCCTGGCTGGTGGAGGCCAAGCAGAGCGTGATCGAGAACATGGCGCCCGTCCTGACCCGCCTCTTCACCCCGCTCTTCGCGGTCCTCCTGGCCACGTTCCTGGGAACGGTGCTCTGGACCGGACGCTGCGTCGACATCGAGCGGAACGTCCTCATCGGCTTCGACCTCCTCCTGGTCGTCGTCCTCGGCCTCCTTCTCTACTCCGTCTCCGCGCGGGACCCCCAGGCGCCTCCCGGGGCCTTCGACGTCGTCCAGGTCGTCCTCCTGGCCGGTGCGCTCCTGACCGACGCGGTGGCCCTCTGGGCCATCGGCGCGCGCATCACCGAGCTCGGCTTCAGCGCGAACCGCGTCGCCGCCCTCGGCGAGAACGTGATCCTCCTGGTCAACCTGGCGTGGTCCGCCGTCCTCTACGTCCGCTTCCTGAGGAGGCGCGGGACGTTCGAGGCCCTCGAGCGGTGGCAGACGAGCTACGTCCCCGTCTACGCCGCGTGGGCGGCGATCGTCGTGATCGTCTTCCCTCCCCTCTTCGCATTCCGCTGAGACGGCTCTTCGCACCGGTCTTCGCGGGCGCGGCGTACGTCCCGAGCGAGCCGTCCCCCGGCCGGTCAACCGACGGCGCACCCCGCGCCTACCGTGGCGGTGCCCCGTCTGCAACGCCTCGCTCCCGGGCAGGGACGTTCTGAAAGAATGCCGGACGTGCGGGACCCTGCCTCGCGAGCGCCGACCCGGCCAGGCCGAGCCGACGTCCCTTCCGCGGCGAAGGCGCCGTCGCAGGCGGACCCCTCACCACGGAGGCACCATGAAGAAGAGAACGCTCGGTAGCGGCAACCTCGAAGTCTCGGCCCTCGGCCTCGGCTGCATGGGGATGAGCTTCGGCCTCGGTCCGGCCGCGGACAAGAACGAGGCGATCGCGCTGATCCGGACGGCCGTCGAGCGCGGCGTCACGTTCTTCGACACCGCCGAGGTCTACGGCCCCTACACGAACGAGGAGCTCGTCGGCGAGGCGCTCGCCCCCTTCCGCGGGCAGGTTGCGATCGCCACGAAGTTCGGGTTCAAGCTCGACCCGAGAACGGGCGCGCAGGCGGGCCTCGACAGCCGCCCGGAGCACGTCAAGGAGGTCGCGGAGGCCTCGCTCAGGCGGCTCCGCGTGGAGACGATCGACCTCTTCTACCAGCACCGGGTCGACCCGAATGTGCCGATCGAGGACGTCGCGGGCGCCGTGAAGGAGCTGATCCGGGAGGGCAAGGTGAGGCACTTCGGCCTCTCCGAGGCGGGCGTGCAGACGATCCGCCGCGCCCACGCCGTCCAGCCCGTCACGGCGCTCCAGAGCGAGTACTCGCTCTGGTGGAGGGAGCCCGAGGCGGAGGTGCTGCCGACACTCGAGGAGCTCGGGATCGGCTTCGTCCCCTTCAGCCCGCTCGGCAAGGGCTTCCTCACCGGGAAGATCGACGAGAACACCACGTTCGACAAGACCGACTTCCGGAACGTCGTCCCCCGCTTCACGCCCGAGGCGCGGAAGGCGAACCTGGCGTTCGTCGACATGCTCCGGCGGATCGCCGAAGGGAAGGGCGCGACGCCGGCCCAGATCGCCCTCGCCTGGCTCCTCGCCCGGAAGCCGTGGATCGTCCCGATCCCGGGGACCCGGAAGCTGGACCGCCTGGACGAGAACCTCGGGGCGGTCGACCTGCACCTGACGCCTGCGGACCTCCGCGAGATCGACGAGTCCTCCTCCTCGATCACCTTGCAGGGAGCCCGATACCCCGAGCACCTCCAGAAGCTCGTCGGGCGCTGAGGACGGGATCACGGCCCGGGTGACGGTCCTCGAAGGCGGCGCGCTCGACGTCCGACGGACCGTCAGGAGAGGGGCTCGATCTCGCTCAGGCGGCGGAGGTCGATCGCCAGATGCTCCCCTTCCTTCGGCGACTCGAAGATCCCGGTGAAGCGGGCGTTCCAGACGACCTCGTCGGGCTTGTACGACGTGCGCGTGTGGACGGTCTGGGAGAAGGTCTCGTCGGTCCCCGAGAGGAGGATCAGGAGCTCGGCGTCCGCGGCCCGGAACCCCTCCGCGTCGAGGCCCCGGAGCGGGCTCGTCTCGTCGATCGGGTGGACGACCGTCCAGCTGAGCGGGAAGAACATCACCTCCGCTCGCTCGAGCGTGAGGTCCTCGAACCTCCGGACCTTCCGGCCGTCCTCGGTCACGAAGCGGCCCAGCATCACCCGCGCGTGGAGCCCGATGAGCTGGTTCGTGCGCCCGTTGGCGACCCGGAACATGAGGGCCGTGATCCCTCGATACGGCGCCACGACGGCGTTCCGGCTGAACAGGATCTTCGCCGTCGGCCGCGAGAACCGGGCGAAGAGGAGGCCCGTGGCCATCGCGACCCAGAGGAGCCCGAGGAGCGCCTCGGCCGTCATGACGACGTTCGCGGCGAGGCCGGTCGGGATGATGTTCCCGAAGCCGATCGTGGAGAACGTCTCGACGCTGAAGAAGAAGGCGCGGGCGAACCCCGTGCCGAGGCTCTCCGCGCCTTGCAGCGCGCCGGGTCCGCAGGCGAGATAGGCGAGGGCGAACGCGGCGTTCGCGACGAGGTACGAGCCGACGAGGACGGCGTGGAACCGGATCCACGAGATGGTCAGGAGGGAGTGGTACGGGCTCAGCGACTCCAGGAACGGGAGGCCGTGCCTGACGACGTTGAAGCTGCCGTCCTTGTTGAGGAATCGGTCGCGGCTCCTCTGCGCCACGACCGAGCCGAGCCCCAGGTCCTTCTCCTCGTCGCCGCGCCGCCAGCCCATGGCGCTGGAGGATAGCCGGACGCCCCGTGCGTGTCAGGGGCGGGACGTCCGGCCTTTGGCGGAAACCCTGCGAAGACTCCCGGGCGCCGCGATCAGCGGACGTCGAAGCGGTCCAGGTCCATGACCTTGCTCCAGGCCGCCACGAAGTCGCGGACGAGCTTCTCCCTCGCGTCGTCCTGCGCGTAGACCTCGGCCAGGGCGCGCAGCTGCGAGCTCGAGCCGAAGACCAGGTCCACGCGGGTGCCCGTCCAGCGGAGCTCGCCCGACCTGCGGTCGCGCCCTTCGAACGTCTCCCCGGCCTCCGACGCCGGCTTCCACGTGGTCCCCATGTCGAGCAGGTTGACGAAGAAGTCGTTGGTGAGCGTCCCGGGCCGTTTCGTGAAGACGCCGTGCGGCGACCGGCCCACGTTCGCGCCCAGCACGCGCAGGCCGCCGACGAGCACGGTCATCTCCGGCGCGCTGAGGGTCAGGAGCTGCGCCTTGTCCACGAGCATCTCCTCGGCCGACGCCGTGAACGCCGCCTTCCGGTAGTTGCGGAAGCCGTCGGCCCGGGGCTCGAGGACGGCGAACGACTCCACGTCGGTCTGCTCCTGCGAGGCGTCGGTGCGGCCCGGGGTGAAGGGAACCTCGACGGCGTGCCCCGCGGCCTTCGCCGCCGCCTCGACCGCCGCTCCGCCGGCCAGGACGATCAGGTCGGCCAGGGAGACCTTCTTGCCGCCCTTCTGCGCCCCGTTGAACTCGCGCTGGATCCCCTCGAGGACGCCGAGAACCTTCGCCAGCCGCGCCGGCTCGTTGACTTCCCAGTCCTTCTGGGGCGCGAGGCGGATCCGTGCGCCGTTTGCGCCGCCGCGCATGTCCGAGCCCCGGAAGGTCGAGGCCGAGGCCCACGCCGTGGCGACGAGCTCGGCCACCGGCAGGCCGGAGGCGAGGACCTTCGCCTTCAGCCGGGCGGCGTCCTTCGCGTCGACCAGCGGGTGGTCGACGGCGGGGACCGGGTCCTGCCAGATCAGCTCCTCGGCCGGGACCTCGGGGCCGAGGTACCGCGCCCTGGGTCCCATGTCGCGGTGGGTCAGCTTGAACCAGGCGCGGGCGAACGCGTCGGCGAAGGCCTCCGGGTCCGCGTGGAAGCGGCGCGAGATCGGCTCGTAGACCGGGTCGAACCGAAGCGACAGGTCGGCCGTGGTCATCATCGGCCGGTGCTTCTTCGACGGGTCGTGGGCGTCGGGGATCATGTGCTCCGGCTTGACGTCCTTCGCGAGCCACTGCCAGGCGCCGGCCGGGCTCTTGACGAGCTCCCACTCGTAGCCGAACAGCATGTCGAAGTAGCCCATGTCCCACGTCGTCGGGTTGGGCTTCCAGGCGCCCTCGATGCCGCTCGTCGTGGTGTCGGCCCCCCTGCCCGTGCCGAGCCGGTTGATCCAGCCCAGACCCTGCTCCTCGATCGGGGCCGCCTCGGGCTCCGGGCCGACGAGCTTCGGGTCGCCGGCGCCGTGCGCCTTGCCGAAGGTGTGGCCGCCGGCGACGAGGGCCACGGTCTCCTCGTCGTTCATGGCCATCCGGGCGAAGGTCTCGCGCACGTCGCGGCCCGACGCCACGGGGTCGGGGTTGCCGTTGGGGCCCTCGGGGTTCACGTAGATCAGGCCCATCTGCACGGCGGCGAGCGGGTCCGCGAGCGCGCGGTCGCCGCTGTAGCGCTCGTCGCCGAGCCAGGTCTTCTCCCGGCCCCAGTTGACGTCCTCCTCGGGCTGCCAGATGTCCTCCCGGCCGCCGCCGAAGCCGAACGTCCGGAAGCCCATCGACTCGAGAGCGCAGTTGCCGGCCAGGATCATCAGGTCCGCCCAGGAGATCCGGTTGCCGTACTTCCGCTTGACCGGCCAGAGGAGCCGGCGCGCCTTGTCGAGGTTGCCGTTGTCGGGCCAGCTGTTGATCGGCGCGAAGCGCTGGTTGCCGGTGCCCCCGCCGCCCCGGCCGTCCGAGGTGCGGTAGGTGCCCGCGCTGTGCCAGGCCATCCGGATGAAGAGGCCGCCGTAGTGGCCCCAGTCGGCCGGCCACCACTCCTGCGAGTCGGTCATCAGCGCGTAGAGGTCCTTCTTCAGCGCGCCGAGGTCGAGCTTCCTGAACTCCTCGGCGTACCGGAAGCCCGGGTCCATCGGGCTCGACGCCGGCGCGTGCTGGTGCAGGATGCCGAGGTTCAGCTGGTTGGGCCACCAGTCCCGGTTCGACGTCCCTTTGCCGGCGACGGGGTGGCTGGAGGCGCCTGTGAACGGGCACGTGCCGCTTTCGCTCATCTTCGTTCTCCTCGGGTTGCGGGGGGTTTCGGGTCCCTGGACGTTCGCCGGTCGCGCTGGCAGGTCGCGCAGAGCCCGCGCACCTCCACGTGCGCGTCCGCGACGCTGCCGAGTCTCCTGACGGAATCGGGGACGCGGAGGCCGTCGAGCTCGGCGCTCTCGAAGTCGCGGACGAGGCCGCAGCGGACGCAGGAGAAGTGGTGATGCCGGTCGAGGTTCGCGTCGAACCGCACGCCTTCGCGCCGCGGCCCGAGCGTCGTCACCAGCCCGAGGTCGTGGAGCGTCCAGAGCGTGCGGTAGACCGTGTCGAGCGACACGGTCGGCATCCGCTGCTGCACGGCGCGGAAGATCGTCTCCGCGTCGGGGTGCTCCTCCGTCCCGGCCAGCTCCCGGAAGATCTCGAGCCGCTGGTGGGTGAGCTTGAGGCCCGCCTCGCGGGCGACGGTCCTGAAGTGCTCGAGCCTCCGGTCGTTGCGGGTGTCTTCGGATTTGCGCATTTCTCTTAGTTGCGGATGATCCGCAAGTAGGAGCCTACCCGGAAAAGCCGGGGCCGTCCATCGCGTCGTCTCTCCCGGCCCGTCGAGGGAAGGCCGGCGGCCCCGGCTCCCCGGCGGTCCGGGCGCCCGGGACCCGGTCAGAACCGGATCGAGACTCCTCCGACGGCGTAGGTGAACCAGGCGAAGCTGTAGACCTCGTCGTTGTCCGCTCCCCCTTCGAGGGTCCTCACCCCGGCAAAGACGTCGACCTTCGGGGAGACCCGCGCCTCGAGCCGCAGGGCGACGTCCTCCGCGCGGCCCTGGCTCGCGCCGAGGGCGTCGACGTCGAGGTCGAGCGCGAGGGTGTCCGACATCTGCCACCTCGCGCCTCCGTAGAGGAGGGGCACGAAGCCGGTGTTCGTCTTGGCGCTCGTCGCTCCCCCTCCCGCGAGCTCGATCTTCGCGTCCCGCACCTTGGCGGTGAGGCCCGCCCGGAAGGAGACCGGACCGCCCGAGCGGAAGCGGTAGACCCAGGAGAGGCGATACGAGTTGAAGACGTAGGTGACGTCGAGCGGCATGCCAGCGGGGAAGACGGTCCCGTTGAACGCCACCGGCTCGTCCTGCTGCAGCGTCGCCGTCGTCCGCAGGGGGGCGGCCACGAGGCGCAGCGAGCTGCGCGGACCGAGGTCGTACCAGAGGGTGCCGCGGAAGGCGGCGAAGGGTCCCCGGTTCGCCTCGTCGATCGAGAGGCGGGTCCCGCTGTCGCCCGGCACGGCGAAGTCGTTCCGGAGCTGCCAGGCCGCGCCCCCCTCGAGCTCGAGACGGAACCCTTCCGCCGCGGCGGGGCGGGCGGCGGCGGCAAGCAGAAAGAGAGACGCGAGGAGAGCACGGCGTCGGTTCATCGCACGCTCTCCGTCCCGGACGCCGCCCCGGATGCTGCGGCGCCGCAACCGGGGTCCGCGGCCGTCCGGGCCCCTACCGCTCGACCGGGACGAGCACCTCGTTGCGCCGCAGGAACCACGGAGTCCACGGGGGGTCGTAGCGGGCGTACACCGGCTCGCCAGAAGGGGTCAGCCCTTTCGCCTTCACCTCTGCCAGGAGCGCGCGCGCCTTCTCGTCGAACTTCTCGAGCCCCCACGTGCCCGAGAAGCGGACCGCCGCGACGCGCCGTTCGCCGACCCGGCGAAGGGACACCCTGGGGTCGTCCGGGGCCGGCATCGCCTCGACGGTCGAGCCGGCCGGCATCGTGAACGCCACGACCCAGCCTTCCGCGCGGCGTTCCTGGGAGACCGGCGCCGTCATCGGGATCTTCGTACCCGTCCCGCGCGTCTGGGCGACGGGCGCGGTCATCGCGATCTTCCGGCCGCCGTCGTTGCCGCCGAAGATGTAGCCGGCGAGGCGGCGGAAGCCCTCGTTCCCGCCCGGCCCGAACTCGCCCCCGACCACCGTCTCGGCGACGACGACGGGATCGTACAGGCGGAGCTGGAAGGAGCCGTGGTCGGCCTCGACGCGGTACTTCGGTTCCTCGGTCGCCATCAGCTCCCCCGTTCCCGCCATGCCGATGGCGAGCGCCACGGCCACGAGCAGGCATCCCTTTTCGTGTCTCACGCCCCCTCTACGCCGGCCGGACGAGATCGGACGGGAGGGAGCTCAGCCGGGCCGCCTCGGTGACGCGAGCCGGCAAGGCCGCCCGCCGCCTCCGGGGCTATCCTCGGGTAAAGAGCGAGGCCGGATGCCGGGGAGGCGAGATGGGACCTGACCGGGTGGCCCTCTACCGCAGGATGCTGACCTGCCGCCGGATCGAAGAGGCCATCGCGGACCTCTGGCACGAGGGGCTGATCCCGGGCGAGATGCACCTCGGGATCGGCGAGGAAGGGATCAACGCCGGCGTGCTCGACCATCTCGCGGACGGCGATGCCGTCGCCCTGGACCACCGCGGCACCGCCGGCATGCTCCTGCGCGGCGCAGACCCGGCGGCCGTCGTCGCGGAGTGCCTGGGCAGGGCCGACGGCCTGTGCGGAGGCATGGGCGGCCACATGCACCTCCACTCGAAGGACCACCTCGCAGCCGCCTCCGGGATCGTGGGCGCCGCCGGCCCCACGGCGTGCGGCTTCGCCCTCGCCCACCAGCACCTGCGGCCCGGCAAGGTCGCCGTCGCCTTCTTCGGCGAGGGCGCGATGAACCAGGGAATGTTGCTGGAGTCGATGAACCTCGCGGCAATCTGGGAGCTCCCCGTCCTCTTCGTCTGCAAGGACAACGGGATGTCGATCACGACCCCCTCGGCGTCGGTCACGGCCGGCGACCTCGAGGAGAGGGCCCGGGGGCTCGGCGTGCCGGGCCGCCGCGTCGACGGGGCGGACGTGGAGGCCGTCTGGCACGCGGCGGACGAGACGGTCGACCGCGCGCGGGGCGGCCGGGGGCCGTCGTTCCTGAGGGCGACCTGCGTGAGGCCGGAAGGCCACTTCCTCGGCGACCCGTTGATCCGCATCGCGCGCAGGCCCGTTGCCGAGCTCAAGCCGCGCGTCGGACCTCTCGTCTCGGCGGCCGTCGGCGCCGCGGGAGCGCCCGTGGCCGAGCGCGCCGCGAGCCTGGGCCGGATCGGTCGGATGCTCGGGCTCGCCGCGAGGACTCAGCTCGGCCACGCGCACGACCCGGTGCGGCGGCTGCGCGGCCGGCTCGCCATCTCCTCGGACGCCCTGGCGACGCTCGAGCGCGAGGTCGAGCTCGCCGTCGGAGAGGCCGTCGGGAGGGCGCTCGGGACCGGCGAGGAGGTGCGGCCATGAGGAGGATGACCTTCGCGGCGGCGATCGAGGACGCCCTCGCCCAGGCGATCGCCGACGACGGCCCCGTCGTCTTCCTTGAGCACAAGCTCCTGGCCGACGACTGGCTCGAGTACCTGGGATCGGGAGGGCGGACGACGGTGTCGTACGACGTGCCGCCGGAGGGGCGGGAGGGCGAGGTCCCGGACCGCTGGGAGCCGATCCTCCTGGGTGAGGCGGCGGTACGCCGGCAGGGCTCGGACCTGACGATCGCCGGGGTCGGCGTCGGGATCCACCGGGGCGCGGCCGCTGCCGAGGCGCTGTCGCGCGAGGGGATCTCGGCGACCGTCCTCGACCTGCGGAGCGTGGCTCCCCTCGACCGGGAGGCCGTCGCGCGCGACGTCGCCCGCACGGGCCGGCTTCTCGTCGTCGACGAGGACTACCGCGACTTCGGCCTGTCGGGATAGCTGGCCGCCACGCTCCTCGAGGCGGGGGTCCCCGCCCGATACGCGCGCGTCGCCGTCGAGGGGACGATCCCCTTCGACCCCGTGCGGGAGCGCGCGACGCTGCCGAACGTCGAGCGGATCGCCGACGCGGCCCGGCGGCTCGTGGAACAGCCGGCTCGGTAGCCGGTCGACGGACCGCCCGGGCGTTCGGGCTGCACCGCCGCCGTCGTCCCACTCCTCGCGGCGCTGGCGTCCGCGGCGTTCGAGGGAGACCGGAGCCCTCGCCTTGGCGGCTCGTGTACTCCACGCGAGCTACCTCGACCTGTACCCCGGCGTGAATGCGGGCTGAGGGGCCTCGGGCCCCTGTGGCCACGATCGTGGCCACCACAGGAAGAGCCGCCGTTCCCGGCGGCGCGTAGGCCTTTGGAATCAGTGGTCGGAACGGCGGGATTCGAACCCGCGACCCCTTGAACCCCATGGGCGAGAGGAGCGTTTTCGACGCCGGGAGGCCAATGGGTACGGTCGATGTGGACAGAAGTGTGGACACCTCCTCGCCTCCCGTCACCTCTGCGGCCACATGACGGACCGACAGAACACGTTCGAGGTCGGCTGTTTGTCGGTTCTTTCGCGTTTCGCGAATCACGAATACACTCCCTCCATGGCCCTGAAGCCGCAGGATCTCCTCGTCGCTCTCAAGCTCTGGGTCGGACGCGACC
>JAKOVQ010000035.1 GCA_029781975.1 Acidobacteriota bacterium | reverse complement strand
ACGCCGAGGTCGATCCAGCGGCGCGTCCCGTTGATCGGGGCGCGGAAGAGGACGGCGACGAGGGCGAGGCCGAGCCCCGCGAGCCCCGCGGCGATCAGCCGCGGGCTGTTCAGCCGCCGGTAGTCCACGGAGAGCGCGACCACGGCGAGGACGGTCCCGAGGAGGACCGCGATCCCCTGCTTGAAGAGGAAGAAGTAGCTCTTCGTCGGGCCCCCCGCCGCCGGGAGGTAGATCTGCATCGCCGACGCGCTGTAGATCATCAGGAGGCCGAGGCCGACGAGGGCGACGACGGGGAGGAGGAGGAGGTGGTCGGAGGCCAGCTTCTTCGCCATCCGTCACCCCTTCTCCGCGGGCGCGCCGTCCGGCAGCGCGCGGACGAGCGTCTCGAAGACCTCGCCCCGGTGCTCGAAGCTCCGGAACTGGTCGAAGGAGGCGCAGGCGGGCGAAAGGAGGACGACGTCGCCCGCGCGCGCGCTGGCGGCCGCGTCCGCGACGGCGTTCTCGACCGTCCCCGACAGCCGGCAGTCGACGGCGTCGCCCAGGGCGGCCTCGAGCGCCCCCGCCGCCGCGCCGACGAGGAGGGCCGCCCGCGCCTTCCGCGCGACGAGCGGGAGGAGGCGCCGGAAGTCGTCCCCCTTGTCCTTCCCGCCGAGGATCACGAGGACGCGGCCGTCGGGGAACCCCTCGAGGCTCTTGAGGGTGGCGTCGACGTTCGTCCCCTTCGAGTCGTTGTACCAGGCGACGCCGCCCCGGGTCCTCACGAGGGCCATCCGGTGCGGCAGCCCCTTGAAGGAGCGGAGCGTCCTCACCGCCGACTCCGGCGTCACCCCGAGCGGGACCGTCGCGGCGAGGGCGGCCAGGGCGTTCTCGACGTTGTGCGCGCCGGGGAGGGCGAGGTCGTCCCGGCGCGCCAGGACCCGCGGCCCCTTCCCCGTCACGTCTCCCAGGAAGACCTCCTCCTGCATCCAGGCGCCGAGCGGGACGGCGTGCGTCCGGCTGAACTCGAAGCGGCGGGCCCGCGGCCGGATCCGCGAGACCCCCGGGTCGTCGGCGTTCAGGACGGCCACCTGCGCCTCGCGCTGGCGCTCGAAGATCCGCGCCTTGGCGGCGCCGTAGTCGTCGACGGAGCGGTACCGGTCGAGGTGGTCGGGCGTCAGGTTGAGGTGGACGGCCACGTCCGGCGCCAGGCTCCGAATCCCCTCGAGCTGGTACGAGGAGAGCTCGACGACCCAGACCCGGTTCGGCGGGGGGAGCTCGCCGCGGGCGTGGGCGCGGGTCGCGAAGGCGATCCAGGGGGTCCCGAGGTTCCCGCACGCCACCGCGTCGAGGCCGGCGTCGCGCAGGAGCGCGGCGGCGAGGGACGTCGTCGTCGACTTGCCGTTCGTCCCGGTGATCCCGACGACGACGCCCGGGAGGAGGCGCGAGGCGAGCTCGACCTCGGAGACGACCGGGAGGGCGCGGGCGCGCGCCGCGTCGAGGACGGGGAGCGTGAGCGGGATGCCGGGGGAGACGACGACGAGGTCGACGCCGTCGAGGAGCGACTCGGGGTGGCCGCCCAGGACGACCGTCAGCCCCTCCCGCTCCGCCACGGGCGGGAGCTCCCCCTCCGGCTTGGAGTCGGTGGCGACGACCTCGACCCCGCGCTCGAGGAGGGCGTCGACGGCGGCGCGCCCGGAGCGCGCCAGGCCGAAGACCGCCGCGCGCGACACGTCGCGCAGGTCGGGGCCGAGGGAGAGCGTCACGGCGCGACCGGCCTCCGGTCGCCGCCGGCGGCCGCCTTCCGGGCACGGGCCTCGAGGGCGCGGAGCTCCTCGGCGGCGACGACCCGGTCGTCGAACGGGTGCTTCACCCCCGCCGCCACCTGGGTGGTCTCGTGCCCCTTCCCGGCCAGGAGGACGACGTCCCCCGGCCGCGCCGAATCGAGCGCCGCGGCGATCGCCTCGCGCCGGTCCGGGAGGTAGAGGGCGTCCTTCCCCTCCGCCGCGACGCCGGCCCGGATCTCGTCGAGGATCGCGAGCGGGTCCTCGCTCCGAGGGTTGTCCGACGTGACGACGACCACGTCGGCGCCTCGCGCGGCGATCCGCCCCATCTCGGGGCGCTTGCCCCGGTCGCGGTCGCCCCCGCAGCCGAAGAGGACGACGACGCGGCCGCCCCGCGCGCGGGCGATCGGCCGCACGGTCTCGAGGACCCCTTCGAGGGCCCCCGGCTTGTGCGCGTAGTCGACGAGGACGAGGAGCCCGGCCTCGTTCGGGACGCTCTCGAGGCGTCCCGGAACCGACCGGACCGAGGCGAGGAGCGGGCCGAGCCGGGCGGCGGGGACGCCGAGCGTCAGCGCCGCGGCGGCCGCGGCGAGGAGGTTCTCGGCGTTCGGCCGGCCGAGGAGGGGAGAGACGAGGCGGACCGCCTCACCCGCGGACGGACGCGCCACGCGGAGCTCGATCCCTTCGCCGCCGAGGAGGGCCTCGCCGAGGACGTCCGCGCCCGAGTCGGGGCGGAGGGAGAACGAGACGGCCGCCTCCCGCGGGATCCGCTCGAGGAGCCGCCTCCCCCATGGGTCGTCGGCGTTCACCACCGCGACGCCCCGCGGCTTGAGCATCCCGAAGAGGAGGGCCTTGGCCTCGAAGTACCGCGCGAAGTCGCCGTGGAAGTCGAGGTGGTCGCGCGAGAGGTTGAGGAAGAGCGCGGCGTCGAAGCGGCACCCCGCGAGCCGCTCGAGGGCGAGGGCGTGCGAGGAGCACTCGAGGACGGCGGCCGTCCCCCCGCGCGCGGCGAGCGCGGCGAGCATCGGCTGGAGCTCGGTCGCCTCCGGGGTCGTCCGCGCGGCGTCGACGGGCCCCGCCTCGGCGCCGAACCGGTAGACCAGCGTCCCGAAGAGGCCCCGGCTCGGGTGCGCCTCCGAGAGCGCCGCGTCGAGGAGGAGCGAGGTGGTCGTCTTCCCGCTCGTCCCCGTGACGCCGACCATCGTCAGCGCGTCGGACGGCCGCCCCGCCAGCTGCGCCGCGAGGAAGCCCGCCACGCGGCGCGGCTCGGCGACGGCGCGGTACGGGACCGTGAGGCCCGCCGGCGGCGGCGGCTCGCCGATCGCGGCCGGAGCGCCGCGCCGGGCCGCGTCCGCGACGAAGGAGCGGCCGTCCAGGCGCGTCCCGGGAAAGGCGGCGAAGAGGACGCCGGGGCCGGCGGCGCGGGAGTCGTGCGTCACCGAGGAGAGCTCGGGGTCGCCGGCCGGGCCGTGGACCTCGTGCGGCACGTCGCGGAGGAGCGCCGAGAGCCTCACGGCGCGAGCCCCTCTCCGTCGCCGGCCGGCGCGGGGGCCGGCGGCTCGAGGGCGAGGACGAGGCGGCACGAGGCCCCGCGGGCGACGGGGGTCCCGGCGGGCGGGTCCTGGGCCGTGACGAAGCCGTGGCCCGAGAGGCGCGCCGTCAGCCCGCTGCGCGCGAGGGCCCGGACGGCCTCGCGCGCCGACTGCCCCGCCAGGTCGGGGACGACCGGCTCGAGGCGCGCGCGGAGGGCCTCCTCGATCGGCGGCTCGCCTCCCGGCGAGACCCGGCTCGAGGTGCGGACGAGGTCCGGTCCGATGAGGCCGGCGGCGGGGAGTGCGCCGCGCCCGAGGTCGGCGGTCAGGATGGAGGGGGTGATCCGCTCCGGCTCGGGGCGCGGCGCCTCGCCGAGGATCCGCATCACCTCGGCCCCCACCGCCGAGAAGACCGGGGCCGCCACGTCGCCGCCGTAGATCTTCCCCTTCGGCTCGTCGACGACGACGGCGATCACGACCCGGGGCCGCTCGGCCGGGACGAACCCGATGAACGACGCGACGAAGCGGTCCGCGGAGTAGCCGCCGCCGGGGTTCGCCTTCTGCGCGGTCCCCGTCTTCCCGGCGACCTCGTACCCCTCGATCGCGGCGGCCTTCCCCGTCCCGTCGTCGACGACGCCGGTCAGCAGGCGCCGCATCTCGCGGGCCGTCTCCTCGGTGGTGACGCGGGGACCGGGGGGCGGGGCCCTCCGCTCGACGTGGCCGGACGGGTCGTGGACCTCCGAGACGAGGTAGGGGGTGGGGAGGATCCCGCCGTTGGCCACCGCCGCGAAGGCGCGGGCCATCTGGAGGACCGTCACGCCGATCTCCTGGCCGAACGACATCGTCGGGAGGGTGAGGGCGCTCCAGGAGGAGACGTCGGCCAGGAGGCCGCCGCTCTCGCCGTCGAGGTCGATCCCCGTCTTCTGGCCGAACCCGAACGCGCGGACGGCGCGGAAGAAGCTCGCCTTCCCGAGCGCCAGGCCGATGTGCGCCGCGCCGATGTTGGAGGAGTGCGCCAGGACGCCCGACAGGGGGAGGCTCCCCCAGGCGTTGTGGCCGTGCTCGTGGATCGTCGTCCGCCCCACCGTGAGCGAGCCGCCGCCGCAGTCGATGACGTCGTCGGGCCCGATGATCCCCGCGTCCAGCGCCGCCGAGGCCGTGACGAGCTTGAACGTGGAGCCGGGCTCGTAGGCGTCGGCCACCGGCCGGCAGCGGCGCCGATCGGCGTCGGCCTCCGCGTAGCGGTTCGGGTCGAAGCCGGGGGCGGAGGCGAGGGCGAGGACCGCTCCCGTCGCCGGCTCGAGGACCACCACGGAGCCGCCGCGCGCGTGGTACGCCGCGACGGCGGCGTCGAGCTCGCGCTCGGCGGCGTGCTGGATGGAGGCGTCGAGCGTCAGGACGAGGGACGAGCCCTCGACCTCATCGCCGGTGCGCCCCCCCGTCCCGCCGCTCCGGTCCACCAGCTTGTACGACCTCTGGGCCGCGTCGCGCAGGACGGTGACCCGGGCCGGCCGGCCCCGGACCGCCGTCTCGTACTTGTACTCGAGGCCGGCGAGCCCCTGGTTGTCGGTCCCGACGTAGCCGAGGACCGAGGCCGCGAGCGACCCCTGCGGGTACCGGCGGGCCGACTCCTTCAGGAGGCGGATCCCGGGGAGGTGCCGCGTCCGGATCGCCTGCGCGGTCCCCTCCTCGACCCGCCGCGCCACCCAGACGAACTCCCGCTCGTCGTCCGAGAGACGCTTCTCGAGCTCGCGCCACGGCACCCCCACGAGGGGCGAAAGCTCGCGGGCGGTCGCCTCCGGGTCGCGGACGTCGGTCGGGATGGCGAAGACCGAGTCGACCGTCGTGGTGACGGCGAGGGGCCGTCCCGCCCGGTCGGTGATCGCCCCCCGGCGGGGGGCGAGCTCGACGGTCCGCTCCTGCTGGCGGCGGGCCCTCCGGGCGAACTCGTCGTGGCGGACGAGCTGGAGCTCGACCAGGCGTCCCAGGAGGACGACGATCCAGGTGCCGACGAGCGCCACGAGAAAGAGCGCCCGGCGACCGTGCGAAACCGGCGCGCCGGGCCTCAGAACCCCTCCTCGGTGCGGGCCGGCGCCGGCGGCCCCGCGGTCTCGGGCTGGTGCGGACGGAGGGTCGGACGGGGCGGCGGCGGCTCCGCGGCGAGCGTCCCGTCCTTCACGAGGACGAGCTGGTCCGCCTTCGGGGTCACCATGCCGAGCGCCCCGCGCGCCACGGCCTCGACGCGCGCGAGCGAGGAGACCTGGGCCCGCTCCATCTCCAGCTGCCGCTGCCGCTCCGCGAGCTGGTCCCTCTGCTTGACGAGCCGCTCGATCTGGTAGCCCAGCCTCACGGTCTCGACGTTGGCCCAGATCGCCGCGAAGAGGACGGCCATCGGGGGGAGGGCGGCCAGGACCAGCGCGAGGAGCTCGCGCGTCCGCCGGCGATCGCGCTCGCGAACGAGATAGACGTTCTCGACCGGCCGGCGGAGGGCGTACACGGGCCGGGCTCCGCGCTCAGCGGGCCTCCGCGATCCGCTCGATCGCCCGCAGGCGGGCCGACCGCGCGCGCGGGTTGGCGCGGACCTCCTCCTCGGAGGGGCGGACGGGCTTCCTCGTCACGAGGGCCAGCACCCGCCGCCGCGAGCAGACGCAGACGGGGAACGACGGCGGGCAGGTGCACCCCGTCGTCTCCTCGCGGAAGGTCTCCTTGACGATCCGGTCCTCGAGCGAGTGGTACGAGAGGACCGCGAGGCGGCTCCCGAGCGAGAGGCGGGCGATGGCGTCGTCGAGGAAGCGCTCCAGGTCGACGAGCTCGCGGTTCGTCGCGATCCGGAGCGCCTGGAAGACGCGCGTCGCCGGGTCCCGGCCCGGCTCGCGGCGGCCGCCGACCGCGCGGGCCACGAGGCGGCGGAGCTCCCCCGTCGTCCGGACGGGGTCGGTCTTCCTCACGTCGACGATCGCCCGCGCCACCGCGCCCGCCCGCGGCTCCTCGCCGTACTCGCGGAAGATCCGGGCGAGCTCCTCGCCCGGGAGCGTCGCCAGGAGCTCCTCGGCGGTGGTCCCCTTCCGGGCCATGCGCATGTCGAGCGGGCCGTCTCTCATGAACGAAAACCCCCGTTCGGGACGATCGAGCTGCATCGACGAGACGCCGAGGTCGGCGAGGACGCCGTCGACGGTCGGGAGGCCGAGCCGCTCGAGGTGGAGGGCCAGGTCCTCGTGACGCCCCTCGACGAGGACCAGACGGTCGGCGAAGCGGGAAAGGCGCTCCCCGGCGAGGGCGAGCGCCTCGGGGTCGCGGTCGATGCCGACGAGGCGCAGCCCGGAAGACGCCTCGAGGAGAGCCTCGGCGTGGCCTCCGAGCCCGAGCGTGGCGTCGACGACGACGCCGCCGCGCTCGGGGCGGAGGAGCTGGAGGACTTCGCGGAGGAGGACGGGGACGTGGAGGGGAGCCGCCACGCGGGGGCTCCGTCAGACGAGGACGCGCGACAGCTCGTCATAGTCCTCGTCCGAGAGGGCGCTCGCCTTGAGCGCCTCGAGGTGGCGGGTCCGGTCGACGACCTTCAGGTAGTCGGTCTGGCCCAGGACGAGCGCGTCCGCGGCGACGGCCGACGTCTCCCGGAGGAGCGCGGGGATCAGGATGCGGCCCTGGCCGTCCATCCGGACCACCTGCCCGAACGTGTTGAAGCGCTCGAGGAACCGGGTCTTGGCGCGGTGGATCGTCGGGAGGGCGGCGAGCTTCTCCTCGAAAGCCTCCCAGACCGGCAGCGGGTAGACGAGAATGTCCTCGCCCGTGAGCGACGTGACGAAGAACTCGCTGCCGAAGGTCTCCTCGATCGGCGCGCGGTACACCGCCGGGACCTTGAATCGGCCCTTGTCGTCGACGGTGGTTTCGGCGCTTCCGCGGAGGCGTTCCATGTCCTGTCTCCGGGTCCGAGGGCCCGGGTGGCGAATCCTGGCCCCCTGCGAGCCCAGAATCGACCACCTCTGACCACTTTTTCCCACGCGCATTCTGGGACTCGCAGCCGAGCGGCGTCAAGGCGAAAGCCTGCGGGCCGGAGGTGGTGCTACCCTCGCTCCCCCCGTGTCCGCCTCCGACCCGACGACTCACGCCGAACCTGCGCCCGACCGCCCGACGGGGATCTCCCTCGTGGAAGACGAGCGCGCGCTCGCATCCCTCCTCGCCGCGCTCGAGGCCGACGCCGCTCCCGCGGTCGCGATCGACACGGAGGCGGACTCCTTCCACCACTACTTCGAGAAGGTCTGCCTCGTCCAGCTCGCGGTCCCGGGGAGCGCGGCGCTCGTCGACCCCCTCGCGGGCCTCGACCTCGGCCCGCTCCTCGCGCACCTCGCGCGGCGCGACCTCCTCCTCCACGGCGCCGACTACGACCTCCGCCTCCTCCGCCGCGGCTACGGCTTCCGCGCGGCGCGGATCTTCGACACGATGCTCGCCGCGCAGCTCCTGGGGGTGAAGGAGATCGGCCTGGCGGCGCTCCTCTCCGCCCGGCTCGGGGTGACCCTCGACAAGACGAACCAGCGGGCCGACTGGAGCCGCCGCCCCCTCCCTCCCCCGATGGTGGCGTACGCGGCTTCCGACGTCCTCCACCTCCACGCCCTCGTCGACTCGCTCCGCGCGGACCTGGAGGCGAAGGGGCGCCTCGCGTGGCACGAGGAGGAGTGCGCCCGCCTCGCCTCCACCGACTTCCCGCCCCGCGAGCGCGACCCCGAGAACGACTGGCGCGTGAAGGGGACGAACGCCCTCTCGGCGAAGGAGCGGGCCTTCTTCCGCGAGCTCTGGGCCGCGCGCGAGCGCCGGGCCGAGCAGCTCGACGTCCCGCCGTTCCGCGTCTACCCCACCGACGCCCTGCAGCGCTCCGCGCGCCACGCGGCGGCCGGGACGGCCGACCCCGCCGCCCTCTTCCCGTTCTCGCGGCCCCTCCCGGCCGTCTTCGTCGAGGAGCTCCTCGCCGCGGTCGAGAGGGCGCGGAAGCTCCCTCCGTCGGCCTGGCCCGGCCGGAAGACCGGCGAGAAGGCCGTTCCCGACCCGGCCCTCGAGAGCGCCGTCACCCGGCTGAAGGAGAAGCGCGACCGCCTCGCCCGGCGGCTCGGCCTCGACCCGGGCGTCGTCGCCTCGCGCGCGGCGCTGGCCGACGTGGCCCGCGCGCAGCTCTCCGCCGGGCGATCGCTCGACGCCGACGCGCTCGTCGCCGCGACCGGCATCTCCCGGTGGCGGGCCGAGCTCCTCGTCGGGTGAGGCAAGGGACGATGACGCCGCGGGCCGCCCGGGCCGTCCCCTCCTTTGCGCTCCTCGGCGCCGCTCGCGCCGCGGCTCTCCTTCGCTCCTTCGCCCTTTGCCTCGCGCTCGCCCCCGGCCTCGCCGCCGCCTCGAGCCTCTCCCCCGGCGTCCCGGCCGACGACGCGGCAGGCTCGGGTCCCCGCGCGGTCCGCGTCGTCCTCGGGACGGGCGACTCCGTCGACCTCGTCGGCCCGCTCCCG
>JAKOVQ010000030.1 GCA_029781975.1 Acidobacteriota bacterium | reverse complement strand
TCGCCGCCGACGACCAGACGAGCCCCTTCGTCCCCATCCCGGCCTCGGTCAGCCCGAGGTGGAGGGGCTGGTCGGTCTTCGTCTCCACCTCGAGGGTGGCCTTGTCGCCCGACTCGGTCACGCGGAGGTAGTCGACGCTCTTCGGGGTCATCTCCTTCACGAAGCCGAGCTGCTCCTTGAACTCGGGCTTCTCGGTCATCGCCGCCATCTCGGCCGGGAAGATCTTCTTCAGCGCCGCCACGTCCCCGGCGTGGATGGCCTTCAGGTACGACTGGTACGCCTTGGCCTGCGGGCTCTTCGCCGCGGCGGCCTTGTCCGCCGCCGTCGGGGGCGGCGCCTTCTTCTCCCGGAGGAGCGGGGCGTCGAACGTGAGGTCGAACGTCCCCTTGGTGGAGCCGATCTCGAGCTCCCCCTTCGAGTAGAGCCGGCCCGCGATCCTCGTCGCGTCCAGCGCCTTCTTGTCGAAGGCGATCGAGGTCCCGCTCATCGAGGCGCTCGTCCCCTCGTCGAGGAAGACGATCCCGTAGAGCGAGCCGTCGGCGCCGACCGACGCGGAGAGGCGCGGGCCGCTCCCGGGCATCATGTCGAAGAGCTCCTTCTCCTCGACGGGCTGGACGGTGAACATCAGCTCGACCCCCTCCTTCGTCTTGTCGAAGGAGTCGGGCTTGGCGACCGCGTAGACGTGGGCGGCCGTGTAGGTCTTCCCCTTGATGGTGTAGGTCCCCTTCACGGTCCCTGCCGGCCCGGCGAGAGCCGGCAGGGCCGCGAGGAGGAGGGCGAGGACGAGGGCGGGACGAACGGCGGACGGTCGTGTCATGGCGCCTCCTCGAGCGAACGCTCTTTGTCTTCCGGGGCTGAGGTTCGCCCCAACGATATCGCGTTCCGGGACCTGCCGGCGCCCCTCCTCAGCTCTTGCCCCGCCAGCGCTGGCCGGTGACGAGCCAGGCGCCCTCCTCGAGGACGAAGTTGACCCAACCCCGCTGGTCCTCGGACTCCACGACGAGGCGCGACCAGGGCCCTTCCCGCTCGACCGCGCAGACGACGACGGCGTCCGGGACGAGCATCGTCATGACCGCGAGCTTCGCCTCGAAGCCGGGGCGGTCCATCTCCCGGGCGAGGCCGGGCGAGACGGTCCTCCGAAGGGCCTCGACGTCGCCGGCCCGGAGGGCGGCCAGGTGTGCACGAAAGACGATCTCCTGGGGGTACTCGGGCTCGTCGGCCACGCCGTCCTCCCGGGGCGCCGCCGCCGGCGCCCCTGCCGGGATCACCTCTGGCTGATGACGAAGTGGGCCCGGCGGTTCTGCGCCCACGCGGCCTCGTCGTGACCGGGCGCGAACGGGCGCTCGTTCCCGTACGAGACCGTCTCGATCCGCGACGCGTCGACGCCGAGCGCCACGAGGTACTCCTTGGCGGCGTTGGCCCGCTTCTCGCCCAGCGCCATGTTGTAGAGCCGCGTCCCGCGCTCGTCGCAGTGCCCCTCGATCAGGATCTTCATCCGCGGGTTCCTCCGCAGGACGTCGGCGTCCCCGTCCAGCGCCGCGCGCTGGTCCGGGCGGATGGCGAAGTCGTCGAAGTCGAAGAAGACGTCGCTCAGCTCCGACTTGCCGCTCGCGGCGGAGAGGTCGCTCGACACGGGGCTCGGCTCGGGGGCCGGGGTCGGGAAGCCCGAGTCGGAGGGGACGACCTGGGCGGGAGCGGAGGAGGGCGCCTCGGCGGCCTGCGCGGCCGACGTGTCGGGGGCCGTGGTCGGGGCCGGCTTCTTCGAGCACGACGCGACGCCGAGGGCGACGGCGGCGAGGAGGGCGATGCGAAGGGAAGCCTGGACGGTCTTCATCGGGTCTCCTTTCGGTCCGGGAGGCAGGCCGCGGGTTCGTCGCCGCCCCTCCCCTGAGTGCTGGTCTTTCCCTCCCGAGCCTACCGCGGTCGTCCCGTCGGGGCCGAGTCGCGGGGCACGGGCGGCGGTCTCCTCAGCGGGCCGGCATGAGAAGGAGGCTCACGTCCTTGACGCCCCCCGCGCGGATCTCCACCCCCTTGAGGGACTCGGGGGCGTACCCCTTGCGCGCGGCCGTCACCTGGTAGCTCCCCGGCTTGAGCTTCATCGTGAAGAGCCCGCCGCGGTCGGTCGAGACGGGGGGCCCGCCCCCCGCGACGGTGACGGTCGCGCCCGGGACCGGGGCCCCGTTGGCGTCGATGACGATTCCCCGGAGGGTGCCGACCGCCTGCGCGGCGGCTGGGAGGGAGAGGAGGGAGGTCAGGAGGAGGACGGCGACGAGGGCCGGCGACGAGCGCAGGACCCGGGCCGCCGGGGACGGGACGACGTGATCCGCGGAGGACATGACGGCGCCATTGTAGGCGCGGGGGACGTCTCGCTCCGCCTCCCCCGGACGGCTGCCGGCCGAACGGTCCGTTCGGTGACGGTCGTCACCGGATTGTCGGTTCTCCCCCCTCCCCGCGCTCGCGGTAATCTCCCCCTGTGGACCGCCCCGCCCCCCGCATCCTGACGATCCCCTCCGTCAAGGGGACGATGCTCCGCGCCCACCTCAGCTGGGCGGAGCGCCGCCTCGGGGCCGGCCTCCCCGGCGTCCGCGAGCGCCTCTCCGCCGACGGGAAGGCGCTCCTGGCCCGGTCGGTCCTGCCGACGGACTGGGTCCCGTTCCGGCTCCTCGTCGAGATCGACTCCGCCATCTGCGCCGCGAGCGGAGGGAACGAGGCGGAGGTCTTCCACGAGCTCGGACGGCACTCGGCCGCCCTCAACCTCCAGGGGGTCTACAAGTCGTTCATCACCGGGGAGCCCCACCGGTTCTTCGAGAAGATGACGATCCTCCACCACCAGTTCCAGAGCTTCGGAAAGTCGTCCTACGAGCGGCTGGGCGAGCGGAGCGGGAGGATCCGGCTGGAGGAGTACCCCGTCTCCGCGCGGAGCTTCTGCCTGGCGGGCCGGGGCTACTACGAGGAGGCGCTCCGGCTGATGCACGTCCCCGGGCCGGTCCGGGTCGACGAGACCTCGTGCCAGGTCCGGGGAGCCTCCGCCTGCGTCTTCGAGGTCGGCTGGTAGCGGGAGGCCATCGGAGGCCCCCCGGCCCCGCTGAGACGTCCTCGCAAGCCGGCTCCGGGGGAGTCCGGAAGGCCCGGAACGCGAGTCCCCCGAACGGGACGGGGCAGGCCGCCAGGCGGTAGACTCCCAAGGCGCGTACGCCGTCAGGAAACGCGCCGGGAGCACCCCCCGATGGCCCAGTACAAGATCGCCTGGTTGCCCGGTGACGGAGTCGGCAAGGAAGTCATGGAAGCCGCCCGGATCACCCTCGACGCCCTGAAGCTCGACGCCGACTACCCGCACGGCGACATCGGATGGGACTTCTGGCGGACGGAGGGGGACGCCCTCCCGAAGCGGACCTGCGACCTCCTCGCGAGCTCGCACGCCGCGATGTTCGGGGCCATCACCTCCAAGCCGGTGAAGGCGGCCGAGGACGAGCTCGTCCCCGAGCTGAAGGGGAAGGGGCTCACCTACCGCTCCCCGATCGTGAGGATGCGGCAGACCTTCGACCTCTACGTCTGCCTCAGGCCGTGCAAGGCGTACCCCGGCAACCCCCTCAACTTCCGGGAGGGGATCGACCTCGTCATCTTCCGCGAGAACACCGAGGACCTCTACGCCGGCGTCGAGTTCTACCCCGTCCCGGAGCGGCTCTCCGAGACGCTGAAGGCGATCAGCAAGCCGTACGGCGGCTTCGCGGGCTACCGGAGCGACGAGCTGGCGATCTCCTGCAAGGTCAACACGCGCAGGGGGTCCGAGCGGATCGCCCGCGCCGCCTTCGAGTTCGCGAGGAAGCACGGCCGGAAGAAGGTGACGATCGTCCACAAGGCGAACGTCGTGCGCGCCGCCGACGGCCTCTTCTTCGAGGAGGCGAAAAAGGTCGCCGCCTCCTACCCCGACATCGCCGTCGACGACGCGAACGTCGACGCGATCTGCATGTGGCTCCTGAAGAACCCGATGAGCTACGACGTCCTCGTGGCGCCGAACCTGTACGGCGACATCATCTCGGACCTGGCGGCCCAGATGGTCGGCGGCCTCGGCTTCGGCTGCTCGGGGAACATCGGCGAGAAGCTGGCCGTCTTCGAGCCGAGCCACGGCTCCGCCCCGAAGTACACCGGCCTCTACAAGGTCAACCCGCTGGCGACGATCCTGGCGGCCAAGATGATGCTCGACTACCTCGGCGAGACGGAGAAGGGGGCGCGGCTCGAGGCCGCCGTCGCGAAGGTCCTCGCCGCGGGGACGGTCCGGACGTACGACATGGGCGGGAGCGCGACGACGCTCGAGATGGGCGAGGCCGTCGCCCGGGCCCTTTGAGGAACGGGGGCGGCGTGGTCGCTCGGACGGGCGGGGCGGCCCGGCGGGTGGTCCTTCACGAGGTGGGGCCGCGCGACGGCCTCCAGGTGGAGAAGACGGTGGTCCCCTCCGAGAGGAAGCTGGCGTGGGTCGCGGCGTCCTCCGCGGCGGGGATCGACGCCGTCCAGGTGGGCTCCTTCGTCCACCCGGAGAAGGTCCCCCAGATGGCCGACACCGACGAGCTCTTCCGGCGCCTGACCGCGCCCGGGGCCCCCCGTGCGGGTCACGCGGTCCTGACGGGGCTCGTCCTGAACGAGAAGGGGCTCGACCGCGCCCTCGCCTGCGGCGTCGAGATGGTCTGCCTCGGCGTCTCCGCGAGCGAGACGCACAGCCGGAAGAACACGGGGATGGGGGTCGCCGAGGCGACGGAGCGGATCGTCGCGACGGCCCGACGCGCCGTGGAGGCGGGGCGCAGGGTCCAGGTCTCGGTCCAGTCGGCGTTCGGCTGCGGCTTCGAGGGGGCCGTCGACGAGGAGCGGGTCCTCGCCATCGCCCGCGCCTACGTCGAGGCCGGCCTCCTGACGATCTCCCTCGCCGACACGGCCGGGCACGCCCACCCCTCCCAGGTCGAGCGGCTCTACGGCCGCCTCCTCGCCCTCCACCCCGGGATCGAGCCCGCGTGCCATTTCCACGACACCTACGGCGCCGGGATGGCGAACGTCTTCGCGGCCCTGCGGTCCGGCTGCGTCACGGTCGAGTCCTCCTTCGGCGGCCTCGGCGGCTGCCCCTTCACGAAGGTGGCGGCCGGGAACGTCGCGACGGAAGACGTCGTCCACGTCCTCCAGCGCGAGGGGCTGAGGAGGGACGTCGACCTCGCCGCCCTGATCGGCCTCGCGCGGGACGTCTCGGCCTTCTTCGCCCGCGAGCTGCCGGGGCGCGTCCACCGGACGGGCCCCGTCCCGCAGCTGGCCCGCTCCGCCGAGGGGGCGCCCGCATGACGGGCCGGAAGATCCTCGACGGGATCGTCGTCCTCGACATGACGAACGTCCTGTCGGGCCCCTTCGCCACGCTCCACCTCGCCCTCCTCGGGGCCGAGGTGATCAAGGTCGAGAACCCCGTGGACGGCGACCTCGCGCGCAAGCTGGGGAACGTCCCGAAGCTCAACAAGGAGCTGATGGGGACGAGCTTCCTGGCCCAGAACGCGAACAAGAAGTCGCTCACGCTGAACCTGAAGAAGCCCGAGGCGCGCGGCATCTTCAAGATGCTGGCCGCCCACGCGGACGTCGTCGTCGAGAACTTCCGTCCCGGCGTCATGGCGCGGCTCGGCGTCGGGTGGGACGTCCTCCGCGCGCTGAACCCCCGCCTCGTCTACTGCGCCATCTCCGGGTTCGGCCAGGACGGCCCCGACGCCGACAAGCCCGCCTACGACCAGATCATCCAGGGGCTCTCGGGCGAGATGGACGTGAACGGCGACGAGCGGCTCCACCCGCTCCGGGCCGGCTTCCCCGTCTGCGACACGGTGGGCGGCCTCAACGCAGCCTTCGCGGTCCTGGCCGCGCTCTTCCACCGCGAGAGGACCGGCGAGGGGCAGATGATCGACGTCGCGCTCCTCGACTCGATCATGCCGCTGATGGGGTGGGTCGCCGCCAACCTCCTGATCGGCGGGCAGGGGCCCGTCCCGATGGGGAACGACAACTTCACCGCCGCGCCGTCGGGGACGTTCCGGACGGGGGACGGCCACGTCAACATCGCCGCGAACAAGCAGGAGCAGTGGGAGGCGGTCTGCGAGGTCCTCGGCGTCCCGGAGCTGAAGGCCGACCCGCGCTTCGCCGAGCGCGACACGCGCAAGCGGAACCGCCACGCCCTGACGCCGCTTCTCGAGGCGAGGCTCGCCGAGCGGCCGACGGCGGAGTGGGTCGACCTCCTGAACGCGAAGGGCGTCCCCTCGGGCGAGATCCTCTCGCTCGAGGCGGCCCTCCGCCAGCCGCAGGTCGTCCACCGCAGGACGCTCGAGCCCGTCGAGACGCCGGGGATCGGGGCCGTTCCGCTCTTCAACCTGACCGCCAGGTTCGAGCGGACCCCCGGGTCCCTCGACGCGCCCCCGCCCCGCCTGGGGGCCCACACCGAGGAGATCCTCGGCCGCCTCGGCTACGGGCCGGAGCAGGTGGCCGAGCTCCGCAAGAACGGCATCGTCTGAGGAAGGACTCCATGGGAAAGACCGTCGTCGAGAAGATCCTGGCCCGGGCCGCGGGCCTCCCGGCCGTCAGCGCCGGGGACGTCGTCGAGCCGCGCGTCGACGTGGCGATGAGCCACGAGAACGCCGCGCTCGTCATCAACCAGTTCCTCGAGATCTACGAGGGGACCGGCCGAGAGGCGAAGCCGTGGGACCCGTCGAAGATCGCGATCGTCTTCGACCACCGGATCCCGGCCGAGTCGCCGAAGACCGCGACCAACCAGAAGAGGATCCGCGCGTTCGTCGAGAAGCACGGGATCGGGAGGTTCCACGACATCCGGGGCGACGTCGGCGGCATCTGCCACCAGATCCTCCCCGAGTACGGTTACGTGAGGCCGGGCCAGGTCGTCGTCGGGACCGACTCGCACACGACGAGCCACGGGGCGGTGGGCGCCTTCGCGTTCGGGATCGGGGCCACCGAGATGGCCTCCGTGTGGGCCCTCGGCGCCGCCGTGAACGTCGAGGTCCCCAGGACCATCAAGGTCGTCGTGAACGGGGAGTTCCCGCCGTTCGTCGGCCCGAAGGACCTGATCCTCCACCTCGTCGGGAAGCTGACGGCGCAGGGAGGGAACTTCCGCGTCCTCGAGTTCCACGGCGAGACGATCCGGAGGATGTCCACCTCGGGCCGCCTCGCCGTCTGCAACATGTCGGTCGAGGCCGGGGCCACCTCGGGCATCGTCCCGGCCGACGCGGAGACGCTCCGGTACCTGCGCGAGGAGGCGGGCGTGACCGACCCCCTGGAGCCCGTCGTCCCCGACCCCGACGCCGTCTACGAGCGGGTCGTCGAGGTCGACGTCTCGAGGCTCGAGCCGCAGGTCGCCTGCCCGCACACGGTCGACAACGTCCACCCGATCTCCGAGGTGGCGGGCGTCAGGGTCCACCAGGTCGTCGTCGGCTCCTGCACCAACGGCAGGCTCGACGACCTCGAGGCCGCGGCCGAGGTCCTCCGGGGGAAGAAGGTCGCCCCGGGGACCCGGATGCTCGTCTTCCCGGCCTCCGGGAAGATCTACCAGGAGGCGATGGCGAAGGGGTACGTCGCCGAGTTCATGCGCGCCGGCGCGGTCGTGATGAACGCCGGCTGCGGCCCCTGCCTCGGCGTCCACGAGGGGGCGCTGGGCGACGGCGAGGTCGCCGTCTCCACGACGAACCGGAACTTCAAGGGGCGGATGGGGAACCCCGAGTCGGAGGTCTACCTCTGCTCCCCCGCCGTCGCCGCGGCCTCGGCCGTGGCCGGGGTCCTGGCCGACCCGAGGAAGGGGCGCTGAGATGCCGAAGGTCATCCACGTCACGGGCGACGACGTCTCCACCGACGCCATCTACCCCGGCCGCTACATGGCGACGGTCCTCCCGACCGAGACGCCGCAGTACGCCTTCGCCAACGACGCCGACTTCAACGCGCGCCTCAAGGCGAAGGAGTTCCCCGCGGGCTCGGTCCTCGTCGGCGGAAACAACTTCGGCTGCGGCTCCTCCCGCGAGCAGGCGGCGTCGTGCCTGAAGGGGTACGACCTGACGATCGTCGCGAAGGGGATCGCGCGGATCTTCCTCCAGAACGCGATCAACCTCGGCCTGAAGGTCGTCACGGTCCCCGACGTCGAGGCCTCCGTCGGCGACGAGCTCGAGCTCGAGGGGGACCGGCTGGTCAACCGGACGACCGGGAAGTCGTTCGCCGTCGTCCCGCTCCCGAAGGCGCGGCAGGCCATCATCGACGCCGGCGGGCTGATCGCCTATACGAGGAAGCGGATGGTGGAGGCCCCGGCCCGCTAGGCGGAGGCGGCTGGGGGGGCCGCGTCGCGCCCCTCCTCCGCGGCGGCGGCGCGGGGACTTCCCTGTCGCCGCGCCGAGCGGAGGAGGCGCGGGGCGGCCAGGAGCGCGGCGCCGTAGAGCGCGAACGCGGGGAAGAGGGTCGCCGGCCGGCCGGCCGGTAGGTCCTCGAGGAGGAGCTTTCCCGCCCCCAGCGCGAGGAGGGGGATCACCAGCCAGCGGGCCTCGCGGAGCGGGGTCCGCGCGCCGAGCGCGGCGAGGGCGACCGCGGCCAGCGCGAGGACGCCCGTCCGGATCGCCGCGGCGGCGCCCGCCGCCGCCGGCCCGGACGCCCCGACGCTCCGGACGAGGACGGTCACCAGCAGGCCTCCCGCCCCGGCCGCGGCGAGGAGGAGGAGGACGAACGCCGGAAGGCGCGGGGCCACCCGGAGGCCGTCGCGGTCCCGCGCCGTCGCGACGACGCCGCACGCGACGGCGGCCGCCGAGGCGACGAGCGCCGCGCTCCCCCCGAACGGCGCCCACGGTGTCCCGGCGGAGGCCCCGAACGCGTCGACCGCCGCCCCGAGGAGGCCCGAGGCACCGGCCGCGACGGCGAGGTAGACGGCCGCGTGCGCCTGGAGGCTCACCCTGCCGACGCGCGCCCCGACGGCGGCGGCCCCGAGCCCGAGGACGCACCAGGCCGTCGTGGCGCCCCTCTCCCCGAAGACGAGCCGGCTCCCCGAGAGCGCGAGGACCAGGGCGATCGAGGTGAAGAAGACGAAGTTGGCGCCCCACTCGGGCTTCTTCTCGACGAAGGCGAGGGCGACGGCGTAGCCGCCGGCGGCCAGGACCAGAGCGGCGACCCCGAGCCCCGTCGCGCCGACCCCCGCGGCCCGCGCCACGGCCACCGCCCCGCCGTATCCGACGAGGAGGGCCAGGAGGGTCTGGACGATCTCGAAGGGGTTGACGCTCCTGAGGCGCGAGAGGGTCCGCGCCGCGAAGCTCCCCGGGTAGACGAGGACGAGGACGAGCGCCAGGGCCGCGACGGCTCCCGGCGAGAGCTCCTTCCAGGCCTCGGGAGGGCCCCCGTCGCGCGCGGCGAGGAAGGAGGTCACGGCCACGGCGGCGTCGGCGGCGAGGGCCGCCGGCCACCTCAGCGCGTGCCAGCGGCGGCCGTAGGTGAGCCAGAGGGAGCCGGCGCCAAGCGCGAGGAGGAGCGCGGTGAAGGTCTCCCCGGCCCGCGTCTCCACGAGGAGGGCCAGGGCCGTGCCGAGCCCGGCGAGCGTGGCGCCCCACGCGAGGGCCTGGAGGTCGCGCCGCCACGCGAGGGCGACGAGGAGGGCGGTGAGGGTTCCGGTCGCCGCCGCGGCGACCACCGGGGGGACCATCTCGAAGCGCGCCGTCGCCTCGAAGACGAGCGGGAAGCCGATGGCGACGCAGAGGAAGCCGTGGAACGAGGCGACGAGGGCCCGCCCCCGCCCCCCCTCCCGGTCGGCCAGGAAGGCCCAGACGGCCGCGTAGGCGAGGCCCAGCGCCACCCCCGCCGCCGGGGGGATGGTCCCGGCCTCGGTGACGGCCCGGACGAGGAACGCGCCGGCCAGCCCGAGGAAAGAGCCGCCGACGAGCCCCGTGACGTTCGTCACCCTGGCGGCGTCGGGGGCCCGCGGGAGGAGCGCCTCGTCCTCCTCGAGCCCTCCGGTCCTCGCCGGGGGTGCCGCCGCGACGCCGCTCCCCTCGAGGGCGCGCAGCCTCCCCTCGACGCGGCTCAGCGTCTCGGCCAGCTCGCCGACCCGGGCCTCCAGAAGGGCGACCCGGTCTTCCACGGCGCTCCTCCTAGACGGCCTTCTCCGCCGTCTCGTCGTGCCACGGCGGGAGGAGCTTCACGAGGCCCCAGAGGATGGCGAACGGGAGGAGGAGGAGGACGATCGCCGGGAGGAGCCCCTCGCGCGTGGCGAAGTCGAGCTTGTACGTCGTGTAGCCGAGGAAGCTCTTCGAGAAGAGCTGGCCGCCGATCACGACGTTCCACCGCATCGCGAAGATCCCCATGAGCGTCGCCGTGCCGGCGAGGACGTAGATCCCCTTCCGCGCCTTCTCGCTCAGCGAGACCATCTGCGTGAGGGCGAGGAGGCCGATGGGGATCAGCCCCCCGAAGATGATCTGCAGGAGGATCTGCGAGACGAAGAGCTTCGTGTGGACCATGAAGTCGAGGCTCGCGAACGACTCGTCGGCCTCGTAGATCCGGTGGAGGAGGTCCACGCCTTCCAGCGTGAAGTCGATGATGAAGGCGTAGAGGAGGTACCGCGCGATCGTGTCGACGCACGGCATGTCGATCTCCTGGCCCTTCAGCACCGAGACGGCCATGTACATCAGGAGGACGAGGGCGATCCCCGAGACGATGGCCGAGAAGAGGAAGACGATCGGCATCATCGGCGTCGACCACCACGGGTTCGCCTTGATCGACCCGAAGATGAACCCGACGTACCCGTGGAGGAGGAACGCCGACGGGATGCCGATGACCGTCAGGGCGTACCCCACCTTGTCGTCGAGCCTCAGCGCCTCCTCGCTGATGTCGTCCACGCCGAGCGACAGGACCTTGTAGACGGCCTTCATCGGGCCGGTCGAGGACCGCGCCTTCAGGACGATCTCCTTGCGGTAGTCGAGCCAGATCTCGAGGACGAGGACGGCCATGAGGTACCAGAGGTAGACGAACCCGAACATCGCCATCGCCGACGAGGTGTGCGGCGTGAGGTACATCTCGAACGAGCGCTCGGGGTGTCCGAGGTGGAGCTGCAGCGGGAGCGGCGCCACGATGAGGAACGCGAGGGCCGTCAGGAGGGCGAGGCGGTAGGTGGGCTTGACGGCCTGGACCTTGAAGACCCGCTCGAGCGACGCCAGGATGAAGGCGCCCGCCACGAGGCCGGTGATGTAGGGGTAGAGGACGATCAGGATGCTCCACTGGAGCTCCATCTCGTTGGGGTACATGAAGCCCTGGACGGCGGCCGCGAGCGCTTCGTTCATCTCGTCTCCCTCGCTCCCCTCACCGCACCGAGCCGTCGAGGCCGGCGTACCAGGTCTTCGAGCCGGTCGCCATCTGGGGCTTGAGGACCTGCACCATGTTGACCCTGAGGAACTCGTGGATCGGGTCCTTCGGGTCCTTCAGGTCGCCCAGCATCCGGGCTCCGGTCGGGCACGTCTCGCAGCAGGCCGTCGTGAGCCCCTTCGTGATCCGGTGGTAGCAGAGCGAGCACTTGTCGACCGTCTGCCGCTCGGGGTGGATGTACCGGCAGCCGTAGGGGCACGCCTGGACGCAGTAGCGGCAGCCGAGGCAGTACGTCCTGTCGACGAGGACGACGCCGTCGGGGCTCTCGAACGTCGCCCCGACCGGGCAGACCTGGACGCAGGGCGAGTGAGCACAGTGGTTGCACAGCTTCGGGACGAAGAAGTTCTTCGTGCCGTCGCCGGCCCGGTACTTCTCGGGGAAGCCGTCGTATCCGCCGTTCGGCGAGTCGACCTCGGGGTGGTCCTGGTCGTCCGGGTTCACGTGGTACCGCTCGACCCAGGTCCGGAAGTAGTAGGGCTCGAGAGGGACGTCGTTCTCCGTCTTGCAGGCCCTCACGCAGTTGCCGCAGCCGATGCACTTTCCGATGTCGATCGCCATCCCCCACCAGTGGTCCGCCTGCTTGTACTCGGGGGGGTTCTCGGTGCTCCCGAGGAGCCCGTGCTCGAGGGCGGCGGCCGCGGCGGGGGTGAGGAGGAGGACCTTTCCGGCGGCCTCGAGGAACGCGCGCCTTTCCATGCTCATCCCTTCTTCTGGGGCTCCTGGCCCGGGACGTGCGGGTCGTGGCACTCGCCGCAGTTCGGGCCGAGGTGCTCCTTCGGGTCGATCTGCGGGAAGCCCTGGGGCTTGGCGACGTTCGCCAGGTGGCACTTCACGCAGAGGACCTTCGGGTCGGGCTTGACGCCCTTCGCCTTCGTCGGGTCCTGCGCGTGCGCGGCGAGCGGGCCGTGGCAGGCCTCGCAGCGGATGCGGGCGTGCTTGCCGGCCTTCAGGGCGTCGGGGACGTCGGTGTGGCACTCGACGCAGGCGTCCCGGCCGGCGAACTTCACCGGGTAGGCGCGGTTGTCGGCGAGGGCCCCGGCCCGGTAGTGCCCGTAGGTGCCGAACCCCTTCGGGACGAAGAGGGCCCGGGCGAGGAGGAAGACGAGGATGCCGGCCGCGAAGAGGCCCGCCATCCGTACGAGGTGCTCCTTGTGACCGAAGAGGCGCGACATTCCCCCCCCTTGCCGCCGAGTTCCCGAATGCGCCCGATTCTGCGGCGCCCCCCCGCGCTGCGCATGATGCAGACACGTCATTTCCAGGGGCAGGAAGGGGGCCCGGCGGCCGCCGCACACCAGAAAAGGGGCCCGACCAAGCGGATTCGCCGGCTCGGTCCGGTGAGGGTCACCGGGCCGGCGAGGCGCCGCGGCCGTTCCCTATGATGGGAGGACCATGAAACTCGAAGAGCTCGTCGCCCCCGGGGAGACCGCCTCCCGCTCCTTCCTCGTCACGCCCGAGCTCACCGTCGGAGGGTGGGTCGACGGGATGCCTCCCGTCCTCGGGACGCCCTTCCTCGTCTACATGATGGAGGTCGCGGCGGCCGCGGTCCTGGCGCCGCACCTCCCCGAGGGGTGGGTCACGGTCGGCGCCCACGTGAACGTCAGCCACCTCGCGGCGACGCCGGTCGGCATGACCGTGACCGCCACGGCCCGGCTCGTCTCGGCCTCGGGACGGACCGCCACCTTCGAGGTGGAGGCGCACGACGGCGTGGAGAAGGTGGGCGAGGGGACGCACGCGCGCGGCGCCGTGGAGCTCGCGAGGTTCGGCGCGCGGTTCCGGGCGAAGGCCGAGGCCGCCGCCCAGACGCGGCCGGGAGGAGCGCCGGTCCCCGGGGATCGCGGCTGACGGCGGGCGCGGCGCCCCGGCCTCAGGAGCCGCCCGGTCGGCCCGCCGGTCCCCGCCGCGCCGGGTCGCCCGAGGCGTCCTCCTCCGCCGGCGCCGCCTCCTCGTCGTTCAGCTTCCGGATCTCCTCCACCTTCCGGTCCGCCTGGAGATGGCGTTGCACCTCGAGGAGGCCGACGCCGAGGAGGTTGGGCCGGGCGCTGGCCTTCCCGTAGATCCTCTCCTGCCGCTTCCCCTCCAGGACGACGAGGAGCACCACGGCGGCCAGGACGAGCCCGGCGTAGAGAGCGGTCTCGGTCACGGGGGGAGTCTACGGCGTCCCGGGGACCGCCCCGGCCGGCCTCGGCCGCCGTCCGGGCGCGTGCTAGAGTGAAGCGGCGGCTCAACATGAGGACAAATCGTTCCGGCACGGGCGTCGGACCACTCCTCGGCGGGGGGCGCGGGTGAAGGGTCTCCGGCTCCGGGTGCAGCCCCAGAACGTCGAGGGCTACACGTACGCCTGCGAGAAGGACTCCGTGGTCCTGGGCCGCTCCTCGAAGGCCGACGTCGCGATCCCGGACCTCTACCTCTCCCGCCTCCACGCCCGCGTCTTCAGGAAGGACGGTCAGTGGTGGGTCGAGGACCTCGGCTCGCGGAACACGACCCTCCTCAACGGCCGGCCCGTGCGGGAGCCCGCGAAGGTGGGCCCGGGAGACGTCCTGAAGCTCTCCGACACCCTCGTCACCCTCCTGGACGACGAGCGCCCCCGGAGCAGCGAGGACATCCCCACCGACACCCTCTTCCGCTCGGCGTCGGCCCTCCTCGAGAAGTCGGGCCCCGTCGAGAACATCGCCGCCTCCGGCGCCGAGTCGCTGCGCCGCTACGCCGAGCGGCTGCACACGCTGAACGAGGTCCACCGCGCGCTCGCCGCCCCCCTCTCCCTCGAGCAGCTCCTCCAGCTCATCCTCGACCGGGCCTTCGCGCTCCTGAAGCCGGAGGAGGGGGCCGTCTTCCTGCGTCGGCCCGACGGCACGTTCGAGATGGCGGCGGAGCGGAGGCTCCCCGGCCTCTCGGGGGAGTCCCTCTACTCGCGCCGCCTCATCAGCGAGGTGACCGAGAAGGGGATGGCGGCCCTCGTGACCGACGCCAGCATGGACGAGCGCTTCTCGGAGGCCATGAGCATCCGCCTCTCCGGCATCCGGAGCCTCGTCGCCGCGCCCCTCCTCCACGCCGACGGCTGCGTCGGGATGATCGCGCTCAACTCCCGGGCGCTCGTCCGGCAGTTCTCCGAGGAGGACATGGAGCTCCTCGTCTCGCTGGCCCACGTGGCGGGCCTGAGGATCCAGAACATCGCCCTCGCCGAGGAGGCCGTCCGCCGGCAGGCGCTCGAGAAGGAGCTCGACCTGGCCCGGCGGATCCAGGTCGGCCTCCTGACCGCCGAGCCGCCGACCGCCCGCGGCTGGGAGGTCCTCGGGGCGAGCGCCCCGTCGCGCACGGTCTCCGGCGACCTCTACCAGGTGAAGGAACGCGAGGGGGGCGAGTGCGTCTTCTTCGTCGCCGACGTCTCGGGGAAGGGGATGTCGGCGGCGCTCCTCACCGCGTCCCTCGAGGCGCTCGCCGCCGGGCCGATCGAGTCGGGCTTCCCGCCCGACGAGATCTTCAGCAAGCTCTCGCGCCGTCTCCACGCCCGGACGACGCCGGAGCGATTCGCCACCGGCTTCCTCGGCATCCTCTCGCCGGAGTCGGGCCGCCTCCGCTACGCCAACGCCGGCCACAACCCGCCGCTCTGGGTCCGCGCCGGCGGCGCCGTCGCGCGGCTCGGCTCCACGGGGCTGCCGCTCGGGCTCCTGCCGAACGCGGCGTTCCGGTCGGCGGAGGTGGAGCTCGAGCCGGGAGACACCCTCGTCGTCTACACCGACGGCATCTCCGAGGCGACGGACCCCGACGACCAGGAGTACGGCCTCCAGCGGCTCGAGACGATCGCGGTGACGCACGCGAAGGCTCCCCTGGACGAGCTGCGCCGCGCCATCGAGCAGGACCTCGAGGCGTTCGTCCGCGGCGTCCCCTACGGCGACGACCGGACGCTCCTCCTCGTCCGGCGCACCGCGGACTGAGCCCGGCGCGCCGCCGCGCCGCCCGTCCCCCCCTTCGCCGGGTGTGGGAATTTCCGACGCGCCGTCGGGAATCCCCTCACGCGGGCGAGGGCGAATTCCCTCCACGCGCGGGGTCCGGGGGGCCGAACCCGCTGACCCGCCTGTCGATGCGGGCTTCGCCCCGGCCCCCCCCGGCGCGGGGCACGCCCCTTGCGGGGGAAGAGTCAGCGGCTCCTTCCCGCGGGGCCGCCACCCGACCCCGAGGAGGCAAGAGATGCTCACCACCGCGGACCCCGAGACGTTCTGGCTGAACGTCACCAACATCGGCCTCGGCCTCGCGACCCTCTTCTGCATGGCCGTCGTGGCGTGGGCCGTGGCGCACGAGGCGCTCGTCCGCCTGCGGCATCGCGCCGCCGTCCGCCAGCCCGCCCCCTCCGCCGCCGACCCTCACGTCGTCCTCCTGCCCGAGCTCGGCCTCACGATGGCCGACGGCGGCGAGAAGGTGGACGGGGCGAAGGAAGAGCGGTAGGGGCGAAGCGGCCGGAGGGCCTCGCCATGAGATGCCCCTTCCTCCGCGAGGCACAGGTCAAGTCCTGCCAGGCCTCCCCCTTCCGGAAGATGATCGTGAGGGGGGACGAGACGGACGGCGAGCGCTGCACGTCGGCCGGCTGGCGCGACTGCCCGGCGGCCCGCCAGCTCTCCGAGGAGCACCCGAGCCGCACCCGCTGTCCCTTCCTCCACGAGTCGCTCGTCCAGTACTGCGGCGCGGCCCCGGTCGCGCGCTACGTCCCGTACAGCGAGTCGGCCTTCTCGCTCTGCGGCGGCGACTCTCACCGTTACTGCGAGGCCTACCTGGGCGTCGCGGGGTCGCCCGCGCCCGCCGCCGCGGGCCGCGCCCCGGCCGGGAGCGCCTGGGGGATCCCGGTCCCCGGCTGGCTCTGGTTCGCCCCGAACCACACCTGGCTCGACGAGACGGAGGACGGGACCTGCCACGTGGGGATCGACGCCTTCCTCGTGAGGATCCTCAGCCCCGTCGACCGGGTCCAGTTCCTCACCACCTCGGGGATCGCCTGCCCCGCGGCGCTGATCGGCTGCGGGCCGCTCGACGTGACCGTCGTCTTCCCGAACCCGCTGGTCCTGACCGGCGTCAACGGCGGGCTCCGCGCCGCGCCCGGCCGCCTGGCCGCCGATCCCTACGGCCTCGGCTGGCTCTTCGCGGGGCGGCCCGCGCGCCGCGAGACGCCCGCGACCGCGGGCCTGCGGCGAGGCGCCGCGGCCGTCGAGTGGATGGAGTCCGAGGTGGTGCGGCTCCGCGAGACCCTCGAGGCGCCCGCGGGCCGGCCTGCCCCGGGCGAGGCGCGGCTCGCAGCCGACGGCGGCCTCCCGGCCGAGGGGCTCGCGAGGCTCCTCCCCCGGCCCGAGGCCCTCGCCCTCCTCCACGCCCTGACCCACGCGAGGTGAACTTGAAGCTTCCTGCGCCCGTCTCCTTCGCCGCCGGTCTCGCCCCCGCGCTCGCGGCCGGCTGGCTCCTCTTCCCGCGCCTCCTCTACGAGGAGGTCCCGCAGCCCCTCCCCTTCAGCCACGAGGCGCACGCCGAGGCGGCGGGCACGACCTGCGACGGCTGCCACGCGCTGGGTCCGGACGGCCGCTTCGCGGGCGTGCCCCGCGTCGAGGCCTGCGCCGGCTGCCACGCGGAGAAGGGCGGCTCGCCCGGCGTCGACGCGCTCGTCGAGGGCTACGTGACGCCGGGCCGCGAGGTCCCCTGGCTCTTCGCGGCCCGCCAGCCCGACAACGTCTTCTTCCCCCACGCGCCGCACCTCGCCCTCGCGAAGCTCGAGTGCGCGCGGTGCCACGGGCCGCAGGGGAAGAGCGCCGAGGCGCGGCCCTTCGCCCGCAACCGGATCAGCGGCGAGTCGCGGGACGTCTGGGGACCGTCGATCGTCCGCCGCAAGGCCAACGCCTGGGACGGGATGAAGATGGCCGACTGCATCCGCTGCCACCGCGAGGCCGGGCGCGAGAGCGCCTGCCTCGACTGCCACAAGTGAGGGAGGACGCGATGCCGCTCGACCTCAGCCGCCGCGACCTCCTCCTCGCCGCCACCGGAGCCGCGACGGGAGCCGTCCTCTCGCCGCTGCCGTGGAAGCTCGTCGACGACGTGGCGATCTGGACGCAGCGGCCCGCCACGCCGACGCCACGCCCCGCCGGTCCGGTCGCCCTCAGGCCGACGACCTGCACGCTCTGCCCCGTCGCCTGCGGCCTGAGGGTCCGCTGCTTCGGGGACGTCCCCGTCTCCGTGACCGGCGCCCCGGGCCACCCGGCGAGCGGCGGCGCGATCTGCCCGCTGGGCCTGACGGCGCACCACCTCTCGCGCCACCCGCTCCGCGCACGGACCGCGACGCTCCGGCACGCGAGGGGCGAGGAGCCGCTCTCGCGGGACGCCGCCGTGGCCGCGGTCGGCGCGGCGCTGGCGCGCGCCGCCCACGCCGGCCGTCCGGGAGGCCTTCTCGTCGTCGACGGCCGTCCCGGGCGCCCGCTCTCGGCCCTCTACCGCGCCGTCGCCGCCGCGGCGGGAGGCCGGTACGCGACGCCCCCGCGGGTCGGCCCGGCCCGGACGCTCGCGGCGCTCTCGCGGCGGAGCCCGGAGCCCTCCCTGACGCTCGGCGTCGACCTCGCCGCCGCGCGGCGCGTCGTCTGCTTCGGCGCGCCGCTCCTCGAGGGGTGGGGGACGCCGGGCCTCCTCCCCCGCCTGCGCGCCGGGAGCCGGAGGAGACCGCACGAGGAGCGGCTCGAGGTGGTCCAGGTCGAGGCGGTTCGCTCGCGCAGCGCCGCCCTGGCCGACCGCTGGATCGCGCCCGTGCCGGGGAGCGAGGCCGCCCTGGCCCTCGGGATCGCCCGGGTCCTCCTGGACGAAGGGCTCCTTGATTGCCGGCTCGTCGAGTCACGGACGGAGGGGCTCGAGGGCTTCGCCCGCGCCGCGGCCCCCTTCACGCCCGGGACGGTCTCCTCCCTCTCCGGCGTTCCGGCCGCAACCGTGGTCGCGCTCGCGAGGGACCTGGCGGCCCACCGGCCCGCCGTCGTCCTCGGCGGCGGGGACCCGGCGGGCAGCCCGCTCCCCGACGAGACCGAGGCGGCGCTGGCCGGCCTGAACCTCCTCCTGGGGAGCGTCGGCGGCGACGGGAGCCCGATCGTCGCGCGACGGGAGGGGCCGGCCGCGCCGGCCGGCGCTCCGCCCGTCGAGCTCGCCGACGTCCCCGACGGCTCGGTCGGGGTCCTGGTCCTGGACGGCCACCTCTCCGAGCGCGCCGTTCCCTGGTCGCGGCTCCTCCCGCTCCTCGCCCCGTCCGCCACCGTCGTGAGCCTGTCCCCGTGGCGCGGCGGGCTCGCCGACCACGCCGACCTCCACGTCCCGGGCCTCGCCCCCCTGGAGGAGGCGGGCGACGTCCCCGGAAGCCCGGACGCGGCCGCGGCCACCCTCTCGCGCGCCGTCGCCCTCGTGGCGTCCCCCGAGGGCGCCGTCGACCCGGCCGTCTTCCTGAAAGAGTCGGCCGCTCGCGCCTCCCTCGTCCTGCCGCCCCTCCCGCCGTCCGCCGTCGAGGGCGTCTTCGCCTCGCGCCGCGGCCGGGTGGTCGACGGGACGACCGGAGAGGCGACCCCGGTCGGCTCGCTCGCGTCCCCCGGCGCGCTCGGGGAGCTCCTCGAGAAGGGCGGCTGCTGGGTGGACGACCCGGCGCCCCTCCCGCGCGGGCGCCTCTCCTTCCTCGCGCCCGGAGAGACGGCGGAGTCCCTCTCCCGGGCGGCCCTCGCCGCGCGCCCCGCCCCGGCGGCCCAGCGGGCGGCCGTGGCGCGCGAGGCCGTCGCCGCCGCGCCGCCCGCCTCCCTCCTGACGAAGCTCACGCGCGAGACCGCGCTCCGGACGCCTCCGGTCGCCGTCGCGCCGTGGAGGGCCTGAACCGATGGAACCGACCGCAAACCCCCGGGAGAGGCGCCACCGCTACGGGATGGTGATCGACCTCGACCGCTGCACCGGCTGCGGCGCCTGCACCGTCGCCTGCTCGGTGGAGAACAACGTCCCGCCGCCGCCCGAGCGCTCGACCGAGCGGACCGGCGTCGTCTGGATTCGGGTCTCGGAGGCACAGGACCCGCGCCCGGCCGGGGCCCGGAGCGTCTTCGTCCCGGTCCCATGCCAGCAGTGCGACGACCCGCCGTGCGAGAAGGTCTGCCCGCAGCGCGCCGTGGAGCTCGACCCGAAGACGGGCATCGTGGCCCAGGTCGCCGTCCGCTGCCTCGGCTGCCGGTACTGCATGGCCGCGTGCCCCTACCACGCCCGGTCGTTCAACTGGTTCCGGCCGGAGTGGCCCGACGGCACCGCCGCCCTCCTCAACCCCGACGTCTCGGTGAGGCAGCGGGGGACGGTCGAGAAGTGCAGCTTCTGCGCCGGGCGGCTCCAGGCCGCCAAAGCGAAGGCGGCCGCGGCCGGGAGCCGCGAGATCGACCCGGCCGACTACGTCCCCGCCTGCGTCGAGGCGTGCCCCTCGCGGGCGATCGTCTTCGGCGACCTCGAGGACCCCTCGAGCGAGGTCGCGCGGCTCGCGCGCGAGAGCGAGAGCTTCCGGCTCCTCCCCGCGCTCGGGACGAGGCCGAAGGTCCTCTACCGGTCGGTCGAGCCCTGGGTGAGGGCCAGCCTCTCCCAGCCGGAGGTGAGCCGTGGATGAGCCGCTGATCGCCCGGGGGCTGAGGCGGACGACGCTCCCCCGGTTCCTCCTCTGGCTCGCCCCCTGGGCCGCGCTCCTCGCGCTCGGCGCCTGGGCCATCTTCCTCTGCTTCGCCGAGGGGCTGAACCAGACGAACATGGACAACCGGTTCGCGTTCGGCCTCTGGATCTACCTCGACCTGACGGTCATCGCGCTCGGCGCGGGGGCCTTCTTCACCGGGTTCCTCCTCTACGTCCTGAAGAGGAAGGAGCTCCGGGCGGTCGTCAACAGCGCCGTCGTCCTCGGCTTCCTCTGCTACAGCGGCGCCATCCTGATCCTGATGGTCGACGTGGGGCAGCCGCTCCGCGCGTGGTTCACGTTCTGGCACCCGAACGTCCACTCGATGCTCACCGAGGTGACCTTCTGCCTGACGTGCTACCTGCTCGTCCTCGCGATCGAATACGCGCCGGTGGTCCTGAGGAGCCGGAAGCTGCGCGACCTCCTCTCGCTCCTCGTCCTCGAGCACCAGCTCCACAAGGTGATGGCGGTCTTCGCGGCGGTCGGGACCTTCCTCTCCTTCTTCCACCAGGGCTCGCTCGGCGGGCTCTACGGTGTGATGAACGGCCACCCCTTCTCCTACCGGGCTTCCCTCGGGATCTGGCCCTCCACCTTCTTCCTCTTCATCCTCTCGGCCGCCGCCGCCGGCCCCAGCTTCGTCCTCCTCACCACGTGGGTCGTCTCGAAGCTCTCCCGCAAGGAGCTCGTGAAACCCGAGGTCCTCCGCTTCCTCGGGAAGGTCTCGGGCTGGCTCCTCCTCGTCTACGTCGGGGCGAAGGGGGTCGACTCCCTCGTCTGGCTGAACGCCACCTCGCCGCGGGCGGGGGTCTCGCCGGCGTCGTTCTACGCCTACCCCTCGTTCGGGACGTGGATCCTCTTCCTCGAGGTCGTCGTCCTCGGCCTCGTCCCGGCCCTCCTCCTCGTCAGCGAGAGGGCGCGCGCGCGGACGGGGCTCCTCGTCCTGGCCTCGGCGCTCGCCTGCTGCGGCGTCGCGCTCAACCGCTTCGTCCAGACGATCCAGACCCAGGCGCTCCCCACGCTCCCGTTCGACGCGTTCCTCTCCTACTCGCCCAGCTGGCAGGAGACGGCGGCCTTCCTCTTCGTCGTCGCCTACGGCGTCCTCGTCTACTCGATCTCCTTCCGCTACCTCGTCCTCTTCCCCGAGGAGCGGGAGCTCGCGAAGGGCTGACGGAGGCTCTGCATGCTCCCCTGGAACCCCGACTTCATCCCCGCCACCAGCACGTACCTCTTCCTCGGTGCGTTCTTCGCCGTCGTCGCCGTCGTCGCCACGACGCTCGGCGTCGCCGCGCTCCGCGCGTTCCGCGACGTCTCCCGCGGACGCGCCGCGACCGTCCGGTGGCTCGAGGAGTTCGAGGAGCTCCCCGAGGAGGCCCGCGCCTGCCGCCACGCCCTGACGGGCGAGCTCCCCGGCCGCATCTGCCCGCGCGCCTTCGCCTGCTCAGGATGCGAGCGCCACGCCCGGCTCGTCGCCGAACGGAGCGGCGACCCGGCCGCCGCTCCCCCCGCCGACTCGCTCTTCGGCTTCGACTTCCCGTCCGACCGGCTCTACCACCGCGGCCATGCCTGGGCGCGCCCCGAGGAGGACGGCTCGGTGACCGTCGGCCTCGACGACCTCTCCTCCCGCATCGTCGGCGCGCTGGACGCCGTCGTGCTCCCGGGGCCGGGCGAGCGGATCGCGGAGAACGGCCCCGCCTTCCGCCTCCACAAGGGATCCGCGCGCGTTCGGGTCGCCGCCCCCGTCACCGGCACGGTCGTCGAGACCGGCGGACCGGGCCGGGACTTCTACCTCCGCGTCCGTCCCGACGCCCCGTTCGACGGCGCCAGCCTCCTGTCGGGACGCGAGGTGGCGGCCTGGGTCCTCCGCGAGTGGGACCGCCTCCAGGTCGTCCTCGCCGGCCCGCGCGCCGTCCCCGCCCTCGCCGACGGCGGCGTCCCTCTCGCCGACCTCTCGAAGACGGTCCCCGACGCCGAGCGCGACCGCGTCCTCGGCGAGTTCCTCCTCGATCCGTAAGGTCCCCGCGCGTCCGGGCCCGGCCGTTCCGCCCCTGCCATACCGTGCGAGCCCGGGGGGGCGGGCGACGGGCGCCCCCACGCGGTCCGCTGCGCGCGGGCCACCCGCTTGCGCCCGGAGGGGCGGCGGGTGCGCGGCGCGGCTGAGCTCGCTTCGCTTCCATGAGAAGGCCGACGACGTCAAGGAATCGGGGGCGGGCGGGGGCCGTTGCTCTCCGTCGCAGATGGCCGAAGGGCGATTCGCACTTCGGCGATGGATGGACGGCCACCCCGGAGCGAAGCGCCGGTCAAGGCTGCGCGAAGCGCACCGCCGAAGGCGGCCGAAGGGCCTGGGCCGGCCGGAGCGGAGGGGTATGCGCTCCGCGCCTGCCGGAACAGTCTGGTCCTGGCTCGTGGTCGGACATCGAGCTCCTCGCCGCGCTTCCATTCGCACTCGGACGGGGCAACGTACGTGGCCCGCGGTGCACGAGGGGGTTCGACCAGAACGGGCCCTGCAATCTCGCTAGCGGCCTGGCACCCTGGCGCGAGGCCGGGGTCGGACGAGCGAAGCGACGCAGTCACCTGGAGCGGGCGAGTCGAGCTCGAGGCAGGGACCAAGAGGCCGTGGAGCATGAAGCGTGATTCGTCGCGATTCTGGTCGTGAGCGATCAGGCGGCCGACGGGACCGCGGTGGACGACGGCTCGAGCCGAAGTGGCTCGAAGACTTCACCGGAGCGCCAGAGCCGGTGGAGCAGCTGCTGGCGCCGGTGCAGGAGGAGAAAGCGGCGGGAGTCTGGAAGCCACGCGAGGACCCGGTCGTGCGGTGGCATGGGGAGCGCGTCGTAGGACCCCTTCGAGACGTCGAGCAGGTAGCGCGCCTCCGGGATCCGCGTGCCGCTCGCGTCGCGCGATCCCCCGACGATCCATCGACCGTCGGGAGAGACCAGGTACTGGTCGAACCGGCGTCCCTCGGCCACGGGCGGAAGGGGAACGAGCGTCCGCTGCCGTCGGGCCGGATGCTCCAGACCTCACCTGTTCCCTCGGGAGCGACGCCGAAGTAGAGCCTCGACCCGTCGCGAGCCCACACGACCTGGTCCTTCGGCGGCAGGTCGTCGGTCAGGCGCCTCGTCTCACCGGTACGCACCCGGATGAGGACGATGTCCTTCCTTTCCGAATCGACGAGGAGCGTGGCGAGCCACTCGCCGTCGGGCGAGAAGCCGGGCCAGACACGGTAGCTGCGCTGTTCGCTCAGGACGACCCGGGGCGAGCCGGCGACGCGGCCGCTGACGGGGTCGAAGTCGGATCGGCGGATCGGGAACGTCCCGCTCCAGGTGCCGAAGAGGAGCCTTCGGCCGTCCGGTGTCGAGGAGGAGCCCATCGTGACGACCGGCGACGTCAGGACGGGGGCCGGGCGACCTTTCACGACACCGGTCGCCTCGTCGACGCCGGCCCTCCAGATGCCGATCTGCCCTCCGGCGGTCGAGTCGAACGTCAGTCCCGCACGGCTCCAGTCGGAGAAGCTGACGCGACGTTCGTTGACGAGGAGGCCCAGGAACGCCGGAACGCCGCCGGAGGAGGGGATGGTGGCGAGATCCACGCGCCCAGTGAAGGCATGCCCGACAGTCCCGCAGAAGGCTATCCGTGTCCCGGACGGGGACCAGCGGGGAAGGAAACCGCCGTCGTGGAGCTTCGTCGTCCGACCCGTCTCGACGTCGACGACCCAGAGGCTGCTTCTGTCGTCGCTGGTCTGGCGCGGCTGGTCGGCCGCGAACACGATCCTCTTCCCGTCGGGCGACCAGTCGGGGTTGGCCCCGAAGTCGGTCAGGCGCCGTGGCGACTCGCCGCTCGCACCCATGAGGAAGATGCCGCCTCCACCCCGAAAGGAGCGAACGCGATCCTCGTCCCGTCCGGGGAGAAGGCCGGGTCAAGGTCCAGACCCGGGAAGTGCTCCGTCAGGTTCGTCGGGTTCTCGCCGCTGACGCGGCGAAGGAAGATGTCAGAGCTGCCCGACCGACCTTTGACGTAGGCGAAGCTCCCTCCGTCGGGAGAGACGGTCGGCCAGCCTTCGAACCCCGCCTCCCAGGTCAGCTGGACGAGCTTAGGGATCTGCTTCGGCTCGGCGGATCTTCCGCGTCCGCGGGTGAGCCCGGCCATGAAGGCGCCCGCAACGGCCGCCGCGGTCGCCACGCAAAGGCCTGCGGTCAGGAGCGCCCTCCGCCTTCCGGAGGACGTCGTCACGATTGCCGTCCTCGCCGCGGCGCTGCCCGTCGATCCGCTCCTCTCGCCACCCCGCCGCGTCCACGTCGCGACGTCCCGAACGAGGTCGCGGGTCGAGTCGTAGCGCCCGTCGGGCTCCTTGGCGAGGCAGCGTTCGACGAGCCAGCGAACGGGCGGAGGGGTGGACGGTGCGGCAGTCTCGAGCGGCTCGGGCTCGTCGCGGATGATCGCCGTCAGGACGTCGGCGGGGGTGTCTCCTCGGAACGGCCGCTTCCCCGCGAGCATCTCGTAGAGAACGGCGCCGAGGCTGAACTGGTCGCTCCGGTGGTCGACGGGCAGGCCGCGGGCCTGCTCGGGCGACATGTAGGCGACG
>JAKOVQ010000026.1 GCA_029781975.1 Acidobacteriota bacterium | reverse complement strand
GCTCCTGAAGCTCGCGGTGGACCCGGCTCGCCGTCACCCGCTGCTTGGCCGTCGTACGTCCCGCCCAGGACTCCAGGACCAACTCGATCGCCGGCCCCACCCGCTCGCTCACCGGGCGCGGTCTCGGCACGGTCTCCACCCGCTTCGGCTCCGATTCCCTCAGGTACTTCGCCACCGTCTTCCGAGCGATCCCCAGCTCCCATGCCACTCCACGAGCGCTCCGCCCCTCCACCAGAACCTTGTGTCGAATAACATGTATGCGATCCATCCTCAGCATCCTTCGTCCGGTCCCTCCTCGGCTTTAGCACCTCGGACGGTAACCGGCTCTCAGGCCTGGGGGTGGATCCCTTTCAGAGCGGCGACTGGACTACTTTCCGAGCGGCGGGACCAGGGGGCCTGCGAGATCGTGATCATCCCGTCGGCTCGCGTCGTCAGGACGTACCGCATCCCGTCCGTGAAGCGCATGCCGCTCGCGTGCTGGGTGTAGTCGACGTCTTGTGTGTCGTACTTCACGGGCTCGTCGGAGACGAGGACGAGCTGTGGCTTGCAGATGTTGAAGACCTCGGGGTAGTAGCCGTTTTCCCGGCCGTGATGCGAGGCCACGAACAGCTTCACCCCCGCGAGTGCCGTGCGGAAGTCCGGCTTCTGGAGGAGAGCCCTCCACCCGGCCTTCTCGAGATCCCCGGGGAACACCATGTGGACGTCACGGTAATCGAGGAATGTCACGAGACTGAGGTCGTTGGTCTCGGTGAACGTCGGATAGGGATTCGAGAAGAACGTGAACGTCGCGCCTGCCCAGTCGATCGGGGCGGCGTCTGCGGTGTAGGTGCGCATCAGGTCCAGCAGGGCACGCATGCCCGACGCGATGGGTCCGCCGGAGCGCTTGAGCCGCTCGAGCTGCTCGGCATTGATGGAGCGGTTTCGGGCGAGAGTCTGGATCCCGGGACTCCTCACGAGGCCGGGAAGGTCGCTGATGTGGTCCTCGTCGTAGTTGCTCACGACGAGCTGCTCGATGCCCGAGCAGCCGTTTGCAGGGAGGTACCTCGAGGGGCGGAAGCCCGTGTCGCTGTTGTGTCCGGCGTCGATCAGGGTGACGTTGCCGCTGTCGGTCACGACGTACGCGCAGAAACCGTGCTCGACGTCGAAGATCTGGACCCTCACGGCGTCGCCCGTTGCTGGTCCGGGGGAGCTGGAGTAGGGCTGGGTGGAGCGGCCTCGAAGGCCACGAGAACCTCCACGCCGTGAAGACGGAGGAACTTCAGGTAGCGATAGAGCATCCCGACCGCAGCGACAAGGGCAGCCAGGGCGAGCCATCGCGTGGGCGGCTGCGGGACAACGAACCGAGCACCGAGCAGCAGCCCCGCGCAGACGAGCAGGGCGAAGGTGACGTTTCGGCAGAAGCCGTAGAGATTGAGGAACGTGCCGAGACGGCTCGCCGCGCTCGGGTCCGAGCGGGCCCGAGCGGCGGCGTGAAGGAAGAGGGCTTCGGGATCCTGGGCCAGGTCTGCGGCGCGCTCGGTGATCCGCCTGCGTAGCGCCGCTGGGAGCGGCTTGGCATACCCGGGAAACAGCAATGCGGCGCGGGCTCGGCGGGCGCCGATCAGCGTGCTTTCGGGCTTGCCGAGGACGCGGCCGACAAAGACCGACTCGAGGAGCCACGCGGAAGGAGTCGCGAGGATCTGTCCGACGACGTAGGCGACCCCGGTCCAGAACGCCATCGCCACGACGGAGGGCGAAGGCGAGCTGACGAGCCAGCCGGCGCGTGCGACGAAGTCGACGGCCAGGATGACCAGGAAACCCGAGGCCAGGTATCCGAAGAGGTCGTAGGCCGAGAACGGGGACCGGTCCATCCCGTGTCAGCTCGCCTTAGCGAGGAAGGCGTCGATGGTGCGGAGGAGGGCCTGCTGGTCGTCGCTGGGGAGCTGCTCGAGCTCGCGGAAGCGGCGCAGGAGGCGGCGATTCTTGACGTGGGGCTCGTCGGGAGCGCATGCCCCTTCATACGCCAGACGGATTCCGGACGCTACGGGAAGGAGCGCCAGGCGCTCCCCAGGGGCCATCCAGTCACCGCCTCGGCCCCGGGAAGCCGAACACCCGCTACCGGCGGGGGCCAAGAGGCCAGCGCTCCGCTCGTCGCCGTACCGGGGCCCGCCGGGCGCTCAGGAGGCCCACGAGCCGGTGGCAAGGCAGCCTACCGTCTCAAATAGGGGACGAAGCCCAGGGGGAGGATCCAGGCACAGGGTTCGATACGCGTCGACGAAGGCCCGCCATCTGACGGCCCGAACAAGCTCGAACATCCCTCGGCGGTGAGGGTGGGTGAGAACCCACGGCCATGGGTCGCGCGAGGCGTGGCCCGAGCGCCGCGCTGACCTCGGATCCCGCCGCTCCCTTCGGGTGATCGGCTACCGGACCGCGAGGAGCGCCAATCCCAGAGCGCCCGCGAACCTCGTCTGGTCCTCGCTCCCGAGCTCCTCGGCTTTCCGGAGGAGCGCCGCCAGGGCCTTCCCGTCGCCGAGCTTCGCCGGGAAGCGGGGGCTGAGGTCGGTGAGGCTCGAGAAGACGCCTGCAGAGCCTCGCGCCACGGCCGGGGTGGCGAGGACGACGGCGTCGCCTCTCATCAGGAGGCGCGGAGGGGCCCTCTCCATCCGGCCGAGCGCCGTCTCGCCGGCGTCGCCCGGACGGACGATCGCCTGCGGGTCGGCCGGGCGGGGCGGACCGAAGACGGGCTCGATCGCCTCCGCCGTCCGAACCTCGGCGAGCGTGGCGCCGAGACGGATGGCCGAGACGCGGACCCCCAGCTCGGTCCTCACGGCGACGGCTCCGACGAGGCTCGTCGCGAGGGCGGGGGTGACGCGGCGGAGGGACTCCTCGGGGTGCAGGGTGTGGGCGAGGATCCGGCGGGCGTTCTCGGGCGGGGTCTCCCCGCGGATGAGCGTCATCGCGTCCGAGGCGTCGCCGGCCGCGAGGAGCATCGCGAGGAGCCTGCCGAGCTGCAGCTGCGCGGCCCGTACCGCGCCCGCGAGGTCGTCGGGCTTCTCGGCCGCGGCCCGGCAGAAGGCGCGGACGGCCACGACGGCCGCCAGGCGGGCCCCCAGCGAGGCTTCGGCGCCGTCGGCGACAGCGAGCGCGAACCCCCGCGGGAACGGCACCGCGAACGAGGCGGCGAGGCCCGGCCGCCGGGCACCGGCACCGGGCGAGGCCGCGAACCAGACCGAGACCGCGCGGTCGTCGAGCCGCTCGCCGAGCTCGTCGAGTCGAATGTCGTAGACCGAGAGGTCGGGTCCGATCGTCGCGGGGTCGCGGACCGCCGCGTGCGACGGTGCGGGCGCCGGGGGAGCGGCCGGCTCGGGGGCCGGCCGCCGGGTCGGAGGCGAAGGAGGGGGCGTCGCCCTCGGGACCTCCCCGGCGAGGAACGCCACGAACCGGAGGAGGTCGTTGATCCGCCCGTGGAGCCCGAACGCGGTGAAGAGGGTCACGGCCTCCACCTCGGGCGCGGGGACGGCCGAGAGCTCCGACCGGAGCTGCGCGGCGAGCTTCCGCGGGAGGGCCTTCCGGAGGGCGGGCCCCATCGTCCCGTAGGCGATCCCCGGCGCGGGCGCGGGAACCGGCTCGCCGAAGCGCGCGATCGTCCCCTCTATGCAGGTGCGGGCCCGGCGCAGGCCGTCGCGAAGGTCGACGAGGGCGGACGCGGGGAGCTCGAGCGGACGGCTCATGTCGAGACCGTCCAGGAAGCTCGCGACGGTCCCGAGGAACTCGAGGACCGACGGGAGCTCTTCTCGGAGGCGCCGCTCGTCCACGAGACCCCTCCCGACGTGCATGGTAGGAGCCGTCCGGAGCTTCGTCCACGTCGCCCGGTCCCGGCGTCGGCGCCGCGCGAAACGTGGCGGGCAGGGCTCGCCCGGAGCGGGATCCCGTTCCCCGTCCCCCCGGGGTTAGAATCCGCCCCCCGGGCCCCTGGATGAGTTCGGGTCCCGCGCGACGAGCTCCCTCGAACCGTGTCAGGTCCGGAAGGAAGCAGCACTAAGAGGATCTGATCGAGCGCCGCGGATCGCCCGGACTCATCGAGGGGCTCGGCGCCTTCACGTGACAGCGACCGCCTTCGTCCCGCTCGCCCGCAAGTGGCGCCCCCGGACGTTCGAGGACGTCGTCGGGCAGGCGGAGATCGTCCGCGCGCTGAAGAACGCCGTCACGCAGGACCGCCTCGCCCACGCCTACCTCTTCTCGGGGCCGAGGGGCGTCGGGAAGACGACCTCGGCCCGGCTCCTGGCCGCAGCCATCAACTGCCGCGCCTCCGACCGCCCGACCCCGACGCCGTGCGGGGCGTGCGAGTCGTGCGTGGAGGTCCTCGAGGGACGGTCGATCGACGCCCTCGAGATCGACGGCGCCACGCACGGGAAGGTCGACCAGGCGCGTGACCTGATCGAGGTCGTCTCCTACGCGCCGGTGCGCGACCGCCGGAAGGTCTTCATCATCGACGAGGTCCACGCCATCTCGGCGGCCGCCTTCCAGGCCCTCCTGAAGACGCTCGAGGAGCCCCCCGCGCACGCGGTCTTCATCCTCGCCACGACCGAGCGGCACAAGATCCCCGCCACGATCCTCTCGCGCTGCCAGCGGTTCGACTTCCGCCGCCTGACCGACGAGGAGGTGGCCGACCGCCTCGCCGACGTGGCGAGCCGCGAGGGGTACGTCGTCGGGGACGTGGACGAGCCGGGGAAGCGGCGCGTCGAGAGGGCCGCCCTCGTGGCGCTCGCCGCGGCGGCCACCGGGAGCCTCAGGGACGGCCTCTCTCTCTTCGACCAGGCGGTGGCGCTCACCGACGGCCCGGTGACGGCGGCCGACGTGGCCCGCCTCCTGGGCGCCCCGGACCGGACCTCGCTCGTCGCGCTCCTGGCGGCGGTCCTCGCCGGAGACCGGGCGGCGGTCCTGAAGGGGACCACCGAGCTGGAGGCGGCCGGCGCCGACCCGCGGGCAGCGCTCCACGACCTGACGGCCCTCGTCCGGGGGACGGTGAGGCTGGCGGCCGACCCGGGCGCCCTCCCTCCGGCGGGACTCTCCGAGGAAGGAGCGGCCCGGCTCTCGGCGTTCGCGTCCTCGACCCCGTACTCCACCCTCCTTCGATGCCTCTCGTTCCTCGCCGAGGCCGACGGGACGCTCCGCCGGTCGGACGTCCCGTCCCTCGTCCTCGAGGTCCTCCTCCTGAAGCTGGCCGAGCTCCCCCGGCTCGTCCCGATCGAGGAGCTCCTCGCGGGCGGATCGCTGACTCCGGGAGCGATCGACCCCGTGTCTGCTCGGGGGACGCCGGCCCCTGCGCCACGGCCCTCCGCGCCGTCGGCGGCGCCTCGTCCCGCCGCCCCCGTCACGGGACCAGCGCCCCGGCCGCGACCGGGTCCCCCGCCGGAGCCGGCCCGGACCGAGCCGCGCTTCGTGGGGCTCACCCCTCTCGAGCCCGCAGACCCGGAGCCGGATGCCGTTCCCGATCCCGTCCTCGCCTACCGCGAGGCGGTCGACAAGCGGAACGGGCAGCTCGCCGCGGTCCTGGACGACACCTCGATCTCCCTGGAAGGGAAGACGTTCCGGGTCCTCATCGACCCCCCCAGCCCGGCGCTGGCGAAGCGGCTCCAGGAGCCGGCGGTTCGTAAGGTGCTGGACGAGGCGGCCGTCACGGTCCTCGGGCGGGCGGGCCGGGTCGCGGTCGAGAGCGCCGAGCCGGCCGGGGGCGACCTGGCGGCGGCCGCCGCCGTGGCCGACCCGAAGGTCCTCGAGCGGGAGCACCTGCGGAACAGGGCCGCCGCCGACGAGCGGGTGAAGAAGATCCTCGACCTGTTCGGGGGCGAGATCGGCGAGGTCAAGCCGGACGACCGCAAGGGCTGACCCGGCAGGGCGGGACGTGACGCGCCTCCCCTCCTTCGAGCGCCTCCTCGCGGCGCTGGAGCGCCTCCCCGGAATCGGCCCCAAGAGCTCCCGGCGCCTGGCCCACCACCTGATGGCGGCGGCCCCGGAGGAGGCCGAGGCCCTCCTCGCTGCCGTCCGCGAGGCGCGGGAGAGGACGCGGAGCTGCTCGACCTGCCACGCCCTGACGGAGGAGGAGCCCTGCGCCATCTGCGCCGACCCCGGACGCGACGGGCGGCTCCTCGCCGTCGTCGAGGAGCCCCACGACGTGGAGGTGCTGGAGCGGACGCGCGAGTTCCGCGGGCGCTATCACGTCCTGGGCGGGGCCCTCGCCCCCCTCCGCGGGATCGGACCGGACGACCTCCACGTCACCGACCTCCTGGCCCGGGTCGCGGACGGGGTCGAGGAGGTGATCCTCGCGACCAACCCGAACGTCGAGGGGGAGGCGACCGCGCTCTACCTCGTGAGGCGCCTGAAGCCGTTGGGGGTCCGCGTGACGCGCCTCGCGCTCGGCCTTCCGGTCGGCGCGGCGCTGGAGTTCGCGGACGAGCTGACGCTCTCGCGATCGCTCAGCGGACGCCGGGAGGTCTGAACGGGGCGGCCGGCGATTCGGGTTAGACTATGCGGGTTCGAGCGATATGAGCGATTTCGTCCTTTTCGACGAGGAGTTCCAGCAGATCAAGGAAGTCATCGGGCGCCTGAAGATGGACGCCCAGGCGAAGGTCGTCTTCATCGTCGACAAGAACGGACAGCAGATCGCCGCCCAGGGGGACCTCGAGTCGCTCGATACGACGTCCCTCGCCTCCCTCACGGCCGGGAACGTGGCGGCCACGGACGGCCTGGCCAAGCTCATCGGGGAGAAGGAGTTCCCGGTCCTCTTCCACGAGGGGGAGAGGGACAACGTCTACATCTCCATCGTCGGACAGAGGGTGATCCTCGTCGTGATCTTCGACGAGCGGTCGTCCCTGGGGCTCGTGAGGCTGCGCGTCCGAAAGGCCACCCAGGACCTCGAGCGGATCTTCGACGCCATCCAGAAGAAGGTCGAGGAGGAGAAGGAGCGGCGGCACGAGGGGATCGACTCCCCGTTCGCCGAGATCACCGACGACGACATCGACAGCCTCTTCCGGGAGTAGCGTCGTGCCTCGCTTCGCGTCCGACGCCTTGAGAGAGCCTCCCGCGCGCCGGGGGGCTGTCTGAGGGTGCCGAGCCGATGACCTTCATCAACTACGCGGCCCGCGAGATCAACTGCAAGATCGTCTACTACGGTCCCGGCCTCTGCGGGAAGACGACGAACCTGCAGTACATCTACGACCGGACGAACCCTTCGGCGAAGGGGAAGCTCATCTCGCTGGCGACCGAGACCGACCGGACGCTCTTCTTCGACTTCCTCCCGCTCGACCTCGGCACCGTCCGCGGTTTCAAGACCCGCTTCCACCTCTACACCGTCCCCGGCCAGGTCTTCTACGACGCCAGCCGGAAGCTGATCCTGAAGGGGGTCGACGGCGTCGTCTTCGTGGCCGACTCGCAGGACGCCCGGATGGACGCCAACGTCGAGTCGCTGCAGAACCTCGAGAAGAACCTCAAGGAGCACGGCTTCGACCTGACGACGATCCCCTACGTCCTGCAGCTGAACAAGAGGGACCTCCCGACGGCCCTCCCGGCCGACGAGCTCTACCGCCAGCTCAACTACAAGGGCGAGCCCACCTTCGAGGCCACCGCTCCCACCGGCGTCGGCGTCTTCGACACGCTGAAGGCCGTGGCGAAGCAGGTGCTCATGGAGCTGCGGAAGAAGTAGCCCGGGCGGTTCAGGGCACCTGCGAAGCCACGCGGGGGTCCGGGGGCGGAGCCCCCGAACAAAGAACGGTCAAAGCAGGTGCGGTGGGTGCTCCGGAGGAAGTAAGCCCGGTCCAGGGCACCCGCGGAGCCACCGGGGCTGCGGGGCGGCTCCCGAGCGGCCGTGGCGGATGACGGCGAGCCCTGCGGGCCGGTGTTTCCCGAGGAAAGGCTTCGGCGTAGCATGGGACCGCTAGGTGTGAGCGGGGGTCTCGTGGTCGCGCCGACGGCACGACGCCGTGGGCATGACCCGTCGTCAGGAACGAGCCGGGAAGCCGTCTCTCGCAGCCCTGGCTCGAAGGGGGGAGAGCGAGGAAGGAGGATGGTTACGGAGGTCGAGCCCCGATCCCGTGGGGCCGCCGAGCAGGGCCATCGCCGGACGCCGCCCGCGGCGCGGTCGTGGCGACGCCCCGGGGGGGGGCGCCCGTGAACGGGGGATCCGAGGGCCGCGGCGCGACCTCGCACGGAAGCCTCGGCGAGATCGACGCCCGCTTCGTCCTCTCCGCCCTCGCGGACGCCTTCAGCGTCCAGGACGAGAACCTCGTCATCCGGTCCCAGAACGACGTCGGACTCCTGTGGTTCGGCGACCAGCGAGGGAGGACCTGCTACGAGGCCTACGTCGGCAGGACGAGCCCGTGCACGGAGTGTCCCGTCCTGGAATGCCTCGCTTGCGGGCACGGCGTCCGACGAGAGGTTCGCATGGACTCGCCCGGCGGCGGTCGCTGGCTGGACGTCGTGGCCTCACCGTTGAGCGACCCGGAGACCGGAGCGCCCCTCGTCCTGGAGCTCATGCGCGACGTCACGGCGCAGAAGGAGACTCGACGCGCTCTCGAGCAGAGCGAGGCCCGCTGGAAGGCGATCGTCGAGAGCGAGCCCGAGTGCGTGAAGCTCCTCGATCGCGAGGGGAACCTCCTCGAGATGAATCCGGCCGGCCTGGAGATGATCCAGGCCAGCCCCGAGCAGGTGCTCGGCAAGCGGGCCTCGGCGCTCGTGGCGGAGGAGGATCAGGCGCCTTTCGCCGAGATGATCGACGGGGTCTTCCGGGGCGAGTCGAGGCGTCTCGTCTTCGACATGATCGGCCTGCAGGGGCGAAGGCTGACTCTGGAGACGCGGAGCGTCCCTCTCCGCGACGTCGACGGGCGCATCACGGCCTTGCTCGGCCTCACTCGGGACATCACCGAGCAGAGAAACGCGGAGGACCGGCTCAGGGAGCGAGAGCGGACCCTTCGGGCCGTGGTGGAGACCTCGGCCGACGGCTTCTGGAGCCTCTCACCCGAGGGCCGGATCCAGGACGTGAACGACGCCTACGTCCGGAGGTCCGGATACTCCCGCCGGGAGCTGATCGGGAAGCACGTCTCCGATCTGGACGTCCTGGAGTCCCCCGAGGTGGCGAGAGCCCATCAGGAGAGGATCGCCCGGGACGGGAGCCACATCTTCGAGTCCCGCCACAGGGCGCGCGACGGATCCCTCTGGGACGTCGAGGTGAGCGCCTCGTACTGGCCGATCGGCGAGGGACGCTTCTTCGCTTTCATCCGCGACGTCTGGGAACGGAAACGGTCGGAGCGTCTCGATCGGCTCCGCCTCAGGCTCTCGGACCTCTCCTCCAAGGGAGACGTGGCCTCGGTCCTCCAGGCCGCGCTCGACGCGGGCGTCAGGCTGACCAGGAGCCGGGTCGGCTTCTTCCGCCTGGTCGAGGCCGACGGCGAGTCCGTCTCGCTGCAGGTCCGGTCGACGAACACTCTCGAGGCGACCTGCACGGCGTCGGGGCAGGGGGCCCGGGACCCGCTCGGCGACGCGGAGGTCTGGGCCGCGTGCGTGCGCGGGAAGGTCCCCGTGATCCACGACGGCGACGCGGCGCACCCGCACCGGGACGGGCTCCCGCACGGGCACGCTCCCCTCGTCCGGGAGCTCGTCGTCCCGGTCCTCCGGGGCGGGAAGGTCGTGGCCGCCCTGGGGGTGGGAAACAAGTCGAGCGCCTACGTCGAGGAAGACGTTCACGACCTGACGCAGCTCGCGGACTTCGCCTGGGACGTCGTCGAGCGCCGCCGTCTGGAGGGGGAGACTCGCCTGCAAGGGGAGATCGCGCGGCACATCTCGGAAGGGATCTACCTCGTCGACGCGAAGGACCTGACCATCGTTTGGGCGAACCCCCGGATGGAGGAGCTGTTCGGCTATGCCCCGGGGGAGATGAACGGGCGCCCCGTCTGGATCGTCAACTCGCCGGAAGGCGGAGATCCCGAGGAGGTCGCGCGGCAGGTGATCTTCGCGCTGCGTCAGACCGGGACGTGGAAAGGCGAGATCCTCAACGTGAGGAAGGACGGGACGACGTTCCGGGGCCTCGCGTCGGTCTCGACGTTCCACCACCCCGACCACGGAGACGTCTACGTCTCCCTGCAGACGGACGTCACCGACCGGAAGCGGGCGGAGGAAGCTCTCCGCGCGAGCGAGGAGAAGTACAGGACCTTCGTCGAAGCCACCTCGGACTGGGCGTTCCTCAAGGACGAGAGGTTCCGCTACATCCTCACCAACTCGTCGATGAGAAGGTCCCTGGGATGCAGCGGCGAGGAGCTGACGGGCCTCACGGAGTTCGACGTCCTCCCCCGGGAGGCCGCGCAGAGGTGCCGCGCCACCGACCTCGAGGCGCTCGAGTCGGGCCGAGTGGTCGTGGCGGAGGAGCGGATCGGACAGCGCGTCCTCCAGACGACGAAGTTCCCGGTGCCCCTCTCCGAGGGGAGGGTCGGCGTCGGCGGATACATCAGGGACGTCACGGAGCGGAAGGCCGCGGAGCGGGAGATCGAGCAGAGCCGCAACGAGCTCAGGGCGATCTACGAGCACGCGCCGGTCATGATGTGCCTCGCCGACGAGAGGGGATGCGTGGTCTACGCCAACCGCGCCCTCGCCGAGTTCGCCGGGACGGCTCAGGAGTCGCTCGCGGGCAAAGGGCCGGGAGAGGCCCTGCGATGCACCCATTCCCTCGAGGATGCTCGCGGGTGCGGCTTCGGCCAGGCGTGCGGGGCGTGCATCCTGAGGTCCGCGCTGGAGGAGACGCTCCGGACGGGATGCCCGCGTCCCGGCTTCGAGCTCCAGGCGACGGTCGCCCGGGACGGCCGGCTGCGGGAGATGACGTTCCTCGCCTCCACGGCCCTCGTCGAGACGCCGGAGCGCCGGAACGTCCTGGTCTGCCTCTCGGACATCACCGGTCGCAAGCAGGTCGAGAATGCCCTGCGCGAGAGCGAGGAGCGGCTCAAGCTGTTCATAGAGGGGGCCCCGGCCGCCCTCGCGATGTTCGACCGGGAGATGCGCTACCTGGCGGTCAGCAGGCGGTGGCTGAAGGACTTCTCCCTCACGGGAGACGTCCTCGGCCGCTCGCACGAAGAAGTCCTCCCCGAGATCGCCGACGGGTGGAAGGCGGTCTGCCGGAGGGGCCTGGCCGGCGAGACGGTCCGGGCCGAGGAGGAGCGATTCGCCCGGGCCGACGGGACCGCCCAGTGGCTCCGGCGGGAGGTCCTCCCGTGGCACCGGCACGACGGGACGATCGGCGGCGTGGTCATCTTCACGGAGGACGTCACGGAAAGGCACAAGGCCTCGCTCGCGATCCTCCGGCGAGACGGGATCCTCTCTGCCGTCGCCTTCGCGTCGGAGGCCCTCCTTCTGGGAGAGAGCTGGCGCGCCGCGATCCGCGACGTGCTGGAGAAGCTCGGACGGGCCGCCGGAGCGAGCCGGGCCTACCTGATCGAGAGAAGAGCGGGGCCGAAGGGCGAGACGCTCGTGAGCCAGCGCTTCGAGTGGTGCGCGGAGGGCGTGGAGCCCCGGCTGGGCGGCTCCGGCCTCCGGGACCTCGTGGTCGATGCCGAGGGGCTCGGGTCGTGGTACGGGCTGCTCCTCTCCGGAGAGGCCTCCTTCGAGACCGTCAGGAACCTCTCGCCCGCGGAGCGGGTGGCGCTGGGCGCCCGTGACGCGCTCTCGGTGGCCTCGTTCCCGATCCGAGTCCGCGGCGAATTCTGGGGGTACATCGGGGTGGACGACTGCCGGGAGGAGCGGGCCTGGGACAGCGGGGAGGTGGATGCGCTGAAGGCGGCGGCCGCCGTGATCGGCGCGGCCATCGGCCGGGAGGCGTCCCGCGTCGGCCTCCTCCGCAAGCAGCAGGCGATGGAGGTGGTGAACCGCCTGGCGACGACGCCGAGCGACGACCTGGAGCATCTCTGTCGCGAGGTCTCGGCCGCGGCGGCGAGGATCCTCGACGTCCCGCACGCAAAGGTCAAGCGCCTGGCAGGGGAGACCTGGACCGTCTGCGCCGAGTGGGAGAAGGGGGCCTTCGTCGCGATGAAGGACACGCCCCTGGGTGAGTGTCCGTGCTGGGAGATCTGGCGGACCGGACGGTCGTACCAGCGCCACGGCCTGCTGCACGAGGTCTACTGCGACAGCCCGTACTTCCCCGAGGGCGTGCGGCAGTCCTTCCTCGGCGTGGCGATCTCGGGGGAGAACAGCAGCGTTCAGGGCACCCTGTCCGTGATCGCTCCCGGGGAGCGGACGTGGGACGAAGGAGACGTGCTCGTCCTCGAGATCCTCGCCCGGTACCTCTCCTACGAGATGGAGAAGGGACGGCTCGGGTTCCAGCTGCAGCGCGACCAGGGGATCCGGGTCATGGGTCAGCTGGCCGCGGGGGTCGCTCACGAGGTCCGCAATCCGCTGAACTCGATCCTGGCGCTGACCGACGTCCTCGCCCAGGACCTCAGCCGCGACCGGGAGTACGGCGAGGTCTTCACCCACATCCGGACGCAGGTGGACCGTCTCTCCGACCTCATGAAGGACCTCCTCGCCCTGGGCAAGCCGGTCGAGCCTGCGGCGATGGGTCGGACGGACCTGGCGGGCGTCCTCCGGGGCGCCGCGGCCCTCTTCGCGAGGGGTCCCTCCGGAGGGGCGCACCCTCTCGAATGGCAGGCGGACCTGACGGCGGGCGCCGACGTCGTCGCGGACTCGGCCAAGCTGCAGCAGGTGTTGCTGAACCTCCTCGACAACGCCGCTCAGCACAGCCCTCCGGGGGCTCCGATCCGGATCGAGGTCGGGCGGCCCGACGAGGCCTGGCTCTGCGTGCGGGTCGTCGACCGGGGGAGCGGGATCCCGAAAGCGGCCTTCGGGAGGCTCTTCGAGCCGTTCTTCACCACGCGGAAAGGAGGCACCGGGCTCGGCCTGAGCATCGTGCGGCACATCGTGGAGTCGCACGGCGGGAGCGTCCTGGTCCGGAACAACGACGGCGCGCCGGGGGCGACGGTCGAGGTGAGGCTGCCGGTCGCGGCGGGAGAGCCAGGGGGTTGAGACCGTCCCTCCTGATCGTGGACGACGACGAGAGCTTCGGCCTCGCGGCGAGGAGGTACTTCGAGAAGGCTGGGTTCACCGTCGCGTCGGTCGGGACGCTCGCCGCCGGTCACGAAGCGCTGGAGAGGCATCGCGTTCAGGTGCTTCTCCTGGACCTGAACCTGCCCGACGGGAGCGGCCTCGACTGGATTCCGGCGCTTCGCGAGGAGAATCCCAAGCTGGCGATCGTCGTCGTCACGGGAGCCGGCGACGTCCCGACGGCCGTCGAGGCGATGCGCCGGGGCGCGGATCACTTCGTGACGAAGCCGGTCCGCTTCGAGGACCTCCTCGTCTTCCTCGGGAAGGCGATGGAGGTGGGGTCGCTTCGCCAGCGCGAGGCGGTCCACAGGCGGCTCTCGTCGAGACCGGACCTCGTCCTGGGAACGAGCGCCGACGCCGTGGACGTGCTCAAGCTCGCGGAGGTCGCCGCCGCCGGGGAGAGCCCCGTGCTCCTCCTGGGGGAGACCGGGACCGGCAAAGGAATCCTCGCCCGCTGGCTTCATCACCGAAGCCCCCGCAGCGCGGAGGCCTTCGTCGAGGTCAACTGCTCCGGCCTGAGGGGCGAGCTCCTGGCGAGCGAGCTGTTCGGGCACGCGAAGGGGGCTTTCACGTCGGCCGATCAGACGCGCCAGGGCCTCCTGGAGGTCGCCCACGGCGGGACGCTCTTCCTGGACGAGATCGGCGACATGGAGATCGGGGTCCAGGCGCAGTTCCTCAAGTGCGTCGAGGAGAAGCGCTATCGGAGGCTCGGCGAGACGGCGATGCGCTCCAGCGACTTCCGGCTTCTCTGCGCCACGAACCGGGACCTCGCCGTCGACGTGCGAGACGGGCGCTTCCGGCGGGACCTCTACTATCGGATCAACGTCTTCCCGATCCGGCTCCCCCCGCTTCGGGAGAGGCCGGGAGACATCCCCGTGATGGCCGAGCACGTCCTGGCGAGCCTCGGGAAGCCCGGGCTGCGGCTCTCCGGCGACGTCCTCTCCGCCCTCTCCTGCTACGACTGGCCCGGCAACGTCCGCGAGCTCCGGAACGTCCTCGAGCGCGCCCTCCTCCTCTCGGGTGGGGAGCCGATCACCGTCGACCACCTCTCCGGTCTCGCCAGGCCGCCCAGGCCCCGGGAGGCGGCGCCGCTCGGGAGACGGACGCGCGGCCCCACCCCCGCCGACCTCCGTGAGGCCCTCGACCGGGCGGGAGGGGACAAGCTCGCCGCCGCCGCGACCCTCGGGATCTCGAGGGCCACCTTCTACCGCCCCCTCAGGAAGTCCTCCGGGGAGCCGGCCTGACCCGACGCCCTCACCCGTGAGGGCGCCGCTCGGGGTCGAGCAGGAGAGCGGGAGGGGGCTGGGGCTCGGCTCTCTCGAGGGGCGACGGAAGGAAGCTCTCCGCCGGCGCCGGCCTGCCGAGGAGGTAGCCCTGGACCAGCGGAACGCCGATTCCCCGGAGCGCCGCCAGCTCCTCGGCCGTCTCGACGCCCTCGGCGACGAGCCGCGCGCCGAGCCGGCGTGCGAGGCAGGCCAGACCCCCGACGAGATCGCGCTTCTTCGGCTCGCGGGCGATGCCGGAGATGAACTCCCGGTCGAGCTTGACGAAGTCGGGCTCGAGCCAGAGGAGGTGCTCCAGCCACGGCGAGGCGGTCCCCGCGTCGTCCACCGCGATGCGCAGACCCTGGCTCCTCAGGCCGCTCAGGTGACGAGCGACGTCCCGGACGTCGGTGACGGGGGTCGACTCCGACACCTCCAGGACGATTCTGCTGGCGGCGATCCGGAGCGAGTCGATCAGCCTGTAGACCACGTGGTCCCTCCGGACCAGGGCCTCGAGAGTCCGGCCGTGGACGTTGACGAAGAGGAACGCCGAGTCAGCGAGGCGCCGGCCCGACCGGACCGCGGCGCCGATGCACGCGAGGTCCAGGCGAAGGAGGAGGTCCTCGGATATCAGCCCGGGATCGTGGAACAGCGGCTGCGGGCTCTCGAGAGGAGTGTTCGCAGGGCCGCGGAGGAGGGCTTCGTACCCGTAGGGCCGCCGCGCCCCGTCCTCGAAGATGGGCTGGAAGGCCATGGCGAGGAACCCCCTGCCCAGGAGCTCCTCGACGACGGCTCGCGCGAGGACCCGGTCGGCCGTCATCCCACGCCGAGCGCCTGGAGCGCCTCCCGCAGCACGGAGTAGGAGACGGGCTTCTCGAAGTAGAAGTCGGCGCCGAGATCCAGGGCCGCTTCCATCACCGCCGGGCTCCCGTACCCGGTGATCAGGATGACGCGGGTCGCGGGGGAGCGGTCCTTGATCGCCTTCATCAGGCCGAGTCCCTCCTGTCCGTCGCTCCCCGTCAGCCGCACGTCGAGGAGGGCGACGTCGAAGGGCTGGGCCTCGATCAGCGCGAGCGCGTCTCCCGCCGTTGAGGCGACCTCGATCTCGGCGCCGGGGAAGCGGAGGAGCTTCCCGAAGCTCAAGAGGACGGCTGGTTCGTCGTCGACGATCAGGATTCGCTTCACCCTCGTCTCTCCATTGCGAGCCGCGCCGTGACAGGCAAGGGGGGTGCCATCGGGGCCGCTCGCAGGCTCTCGGCTCGCGCGAGCTCTCGAGCGGGTTTCGAGAGGCGCGGCGGGCTGACGCGAGGCCGCCTCTCGTCGGTGGCCGAGGAGCGGTGAGCGTCGCAATGAGACGGTGAGACGCCGGAGACTCGTTGGGGCGAGCCCCATGCCGGCGGGCTCCCGGCCGTCCCGATCAACGGAGGACCGCCGCGCACGTCCCGGCCCCGCAGCAGGCGACGTGAGCGTTCGCGCACCGCTCCAGCGCGGCGACGGTCGGGTCGCCAGGGCTACCCGCGAGAGCGGTCCCGGCCGGGCCTCCGCCGAGGGCGCTGACGACCTTCACCACGCTCCGCGCCACCGCTGCCGGGGCGTACCCCCCCTCCAGCAGCACCACGAGCCGTCCCCCGCAGAACTCGTCGGCGACGGACCGGACGCAGGCCGCGAGCCGGCCGAATCCATCGTCCGTGAGGGACATCCCCCCGAGGGGATCCTCGGCGTGGGGGTCGAACCCCGACGAAACGAGGACGAGCTCGGGGCGGAGCCTCTCCGCGATAGGCCGGAGCAGCCTCTCGAGGAGCCACCCGTAGTCGTCGTCTCCGCAGCCCGGAGGGAGGGGGACGTTCCAGACGGCGCCGCCGCCACGCTCGTCGACGGATCCCGTTCCCGGGAAGAGCGAGTCCTGGTGCAGGTCGACGATCGCGACTCCGGGCACGGAGCCGAGGATCCGCTGGGTCCCGTCTCCGTGGTGGACGTCCCAGTCGACGAGGAGGAGGCGTTCGGCGCCCCCGCGGCGGGCGGCGGCCACGGCGGCGGCCATGTTGTTGAGGACGCAGAAGCCGGAGCCGTGATCCGCCGTCGCGTGATGTCCGGGGGGCTCCGCGAGGGCGAAGGCGCGGGCCGCTCGGCCGGCCAGGATCGCCTGAACCCCGCTCACGGCCGCGCCGGCGGAGAAGAGGATGCTCTCCAGGCTGCCCGCCAGGATGGCCTGCTGCGCGTGGATGCGGGGGAAGCTTCCCCTGAGACGGACGATCCGGTCGAGGTAGCCCCGGTGGTGGACAGCCTCGAGGATCTCCCACGGGACCTGCTCGCAGTCGATCGTCTCCAGCTCGCTCCCGAGCGCCTCGCGCAGCCGCGCGCGAGTCACGTCGATCCTCGGACGCCCCGTCTCCCCGGATGCAGGCAGCGGCGCCCCCACGAGGAGGAAACCGTCCGTCCGGCGATCGCCGCTCGGCCGGCCGCCCGGCCTCACCGACCGGCCCCGGCCGCCGAATCCCGGGGCGCGCGGACCATGAACGCCCTCCCGGACTCTCTCGAGACCACCTGGAACCCGAACCTCTCGTACCAGGAGATGAGCCTCGGGAGCACGTCGAGGCCGCTCACCCCGAGGGGTCGGGCCGAAAGGCGCACCTCCTTGTCCAGGCGGTCCGCGAGCGCCAGGACCCTGTTCAACAGAAGCGATCCGGTCCCCGCCTGGGGCCACGTCCTGTCAAGTGGTGTAAGAGCGAAGTGCTGACGACGAGGGTTCATGGGGTTCAGGCTGCCGGAAGAAGGGATGCCTCGGTCGAGGCGGTTGATGTCGAGGGGGTGGCGAGGAGGACGGCGAGGGACTCGAGGGAGAAGTAGCGGCGTGCGATGGCCCACTCGTCGTGCTGCTCGGCCAGCAGAGCACCGACG
>JAKOVQ010000047.1 GCA_029781975.1 Acidobacteriota bacterium | reverse complement strand
GCCGCGCTCCCCTCGCCGGCGCCGGCAGCCGCTCCCTCGGCCCCCCGCCCCGCGGCGCCGCCGACCCTCAGGCCCGGCGACTCGCTCGTCCCGCTGACGGGAGGCGCCGCCACGATCGCGAGGAACATGGACGCCTCCCTCGCGGTCCCCACCGCCACGTCGCAGCGGGTGATCCCCGTCAAGACGATGGAGGAGAACCGGCGCGTCGTGAACCGCCACCGGGAGGTGGTGAGGCAGAGCAAGGTCTCCTTCACCCACCTCGTCGCGTGGGCGATCGTGAGGGCGCTGGAGAAGCACCCGGGGATGAACGACGCGTACGCGGAGGCGGAGGGGCGGCCGCAGCGCGTGAGGAAGCCCCACGTCAACCTCGGGATCGCGGTTGACGTCGCGCGGAAGGACGGCTCTCGCTCGCTCCTCGTCCCGAACATCAAGATGGCCGAGGGGCTCGACTTCGCCACGTTCCTCTCGATCTTCGACAGCCTCGTGAGCAAGGCCCGCCGCGGGACGATCGAGCCCGAGGCGTTCCTCGGGACGACGATCTCGCTGACGAACCCGGGGACGCTGGGGACGACCGCGTCGACGCCCCGGCTGATGCCCGGCCAGGGGTGCATCGTGGCGACGGGGGCGATGGGCTACCCGCCCGAGTACCAGGCGATGCCCGAGGACCTCGTGGCGAGCCTCGGCATCTCGCGGGTCATGGCGGTCACCTCGACCTACGACCACCGGGTGATCCAGGGGGCCGAGTCGGGAGCGTTCCTGGCCACCCTCCAGGACCTCCTCCTCGGCGCCGACGGCTTCTACGAGCGGATCTTCCAGGACCTGAAGGTGCCCCACCGGCCGGTGGCCTGGGAGTCGGACCGGAACCCGCCGTTCCTCGGCGGCTCCTCGCGCCTCGAGGCGGTGGAGAAGCAGGCACGGATCCTCCCCCTCATCAACTTCTACCGGGTGAGGGGCCACCTCGTGGCCGACCTCGACCCCCTCGGCACCGACACGGTCCCCTACCACCCCGAGCTCGACCCGGCCACGTTCGGCTACACCCTCTGGGACCTCGACCGGAAGTTCATCACCAACGACCTGGCCGGCACCGACCAGGCGACGCTCCGCGAGATCCTCGAGGTCCTCCGCCAGACCTACTGCGGAAAGATCGGCGCGGAGTTCATGAACATCCAGGACCCGGCCCAGAAGAAGTGGCTGATGGACCGGATGGAGTCGACCCGCAACCACGCCCCGCTCCACCTCGACGAGAGGAAGCGGGCGCTCGCGAAGCTGGTCGAGGCCGAGACCTTCGAGAAGTTCCTCCACGCGAAGTACGTCGGCCACAAGCGCTTCTCGCTCGAGGGGGCCGAGGCGGCGATCCCGCTCCTCTCGCGGCTCCTCGACCGGGCGGCCGACGCGGGGGTGGAGGAGGCCGTGATCGGGATGCCGCACCGCGGGCGGCTCACCGTCCTGACCACGATCGTCGGCAAGCCGGTCTCGAGGATCTTCGCGGAGTTCGAGGACGCGCTCGACCCGCTCTCGATCCAGGGCTCGGGCGACGTGAAGTACCACCTGGGCGCCGTCGGGGAGCACGTGGCCCCGAGCGGCAGGAAGGTCCGCCTCGCCCTCGCCCCGAACCCGAGCCACCTCGAGGCGGTCGACCCGGTGGTCGAGGGGATGGTCAGGGCCAAGCAGGAGCGCGCGGGCGACGCCAAGCGCGAGCGGATCCTCCCGGTCCTCCTCCACGGCGACGCCGCCTTCGCGGGGCAGGGGGTGGTGGCCGAGACGTTCAACATGTGCCAGCTCCAGGGGTACCGGACCGGCGGGACGATCCACGTCATCGTGAACAACCAGATCGGCTTCACGACGAACCCCGCCGACGCGCGCTCGTCGCCCTACTGCACGGACGTGGCCAAGATGGTCCAGGCGCCGATCTTCCACGTGAACGGCGACGACCCGGAGGCCGTCGTGAGGGTCGTCGACCTGGCGATCGACTACCGGAAGACGTTCCACCACGACGTCGTGATCGACATGGTCTGCTATCGCCGCTACGGCCACAACGAGGGGGACGAGCCGAGCTACACGCAGCCCCTCCTCTACCAGAAGATCAAGAACCACTCGTCGGTCGCCCGCCTCTACGGCGACGCCCTGGTCCGGGCCGGGGTCCTCTCGGCCTCCGAGGTGGACCAGCTCTGGGTGGAGGAGAAGCAGCGGCTCGACAGGGAGTTCGACGCCTCCGCGGCCACGCGGACCCGCGCCTCGTTCTCCGACTCGCTCCTCGCCGAGCCGGCGCCGCGGATCGTTCCCGAAGGGAGCGTCCGGGAGAGGCTGGAGCGGGTCGTGAAGGCCGTCTCCACCGTCCCCGAGGGGTTCGAGGTCCACCCCAAGCTCAAGCCGCTGCTGAAGAGGCGGGCCGAGTACGCGAGCGGCCGCGCCGAGATCGACTGGGCGGGGGGCGAGATGCTCGCCTTCGGGATGCTCCTCCAGGAGGGGACGCCGGTCCGCCTCTCGGGGCAGGACTCCGGGCGTGGGACCTTCAGCCACCGGCACGCCGTCCTGGCCGACTACAAGACCGGGACGGAGTGGATCCCGCTCAACCGGATCGCCGAGCGCCAGGCGAGGCTCGAGGTCCTCGACTCGCTCCTCTCCGAGAACGCGGTCATGGGGTTCGAGTTCGGGTACTCGGTGGCCGACGCCGGGACCCTCGTCCTCTGGGAGGCGCAGTTCGGCGATTTCGCCAACGGCGCGCAGGTGATCATCGACCAGTTCATCGCGGGCTCCGACCAGAAGTGGGGGCAGCGCTGCGACCTCGTCCTCCTCCTCCCGCACGGCCAGGAGGGGCAGGGGCCCGAGCACTCGTCCGCCCGCCTGGAGCGGTTCCTGACGCTCTGCGCCGAGGAGAACCTCTGCGTGGCGAACGTGACGACCCCGGCGCAGTACTACCACCTCCTGGTCCGCCAGCTGCGCGACGACGTGCGGCGGCCCCTCGTCCTGATGGCCCCGAAGAGCCTCCTGCGCCACCCGAAGGCGGTCTCGACGATCGACGAGGTCGCGGAGGGCTCGTTCCGCCCCGTCCTCGACGACGCGGCGTTCTCTCGCGGAGGGGCGGACGGCGTGAGCCGGGTGGTCCTCACCAGCGGGAAGCTCTTCTACGAGCTCCACGCCGCGCGGGAGAAGTCGGGGCGCGGCGACGTCGCGATCGTCAGGCTCGAGGAGTACTACCCGTTCCCCGGCGCGGAGCTCGGCCGGGTCCTCGGGCGCTACCCGAAGGACGCGGCCCTCGTCTGGGCGCAGGAGGAGCCGCTCAACATGGGGGCCTGGCGCTTCGTCCGCGAGCAGCTCCTCGACGGCCTCGTCGAGGGGCTGTCGCCCGACCGCCGGCTGAAGTACGCCGGCCGCCGCGCGTCGGCCAGCCCGGCCCCGGGCTCGCACCACGTCTTCGCGGTGGAGCAGGAGGCCCTCGTCGCCGACGCCCTCGGGATCCCGGCGGAGGTGCCGGCGCGCGCGTGAAGGATCGCACCGGGCTCGCGACCGCGGTCAGGGGCTGAACCTGACGGTCCCGAGGAGGTTGCTGAAGGAGTCGGTCCACGGGGGAGTGGCCCGCTCCTGTCGGGGAGCCGTTCGCTCGCTCGCCTTTACGACCGGCGGGGCGGAGAGGACTCGCTCCCCCCGGGAGAGGAGGACCCAGCAGGACGCCGTGGTCCCCGGGATCTCCCCGGTATCGCAGACCTCGCGCGCCGACATCCCCTGGCGCCGGGCGAGAGCGAAGACCACCGGAGCGAGGTCGAGGACTCGGTTGGAGACGTGCACGCCGATCACCGATTCGGGCGATGCGAGGTGGCGCACGTAGACCTCGAACGCCTCGACCGTCAGGAGGTGGACCGGGATCGCGTCGGAGGAGAAGGCGTCGAGGGCGAGGACGTCGTAGCGCTGCGGCGGCTCGCGCTCCAGGGAGAGGCGGGCGTCCCCCGGGATGACCTCGATCCGGGCCCGGCTCCCCGAGAGGAACGAGAAGACCGGTTGCGGCCCCACGGAGAGCTGGATGACTGCAGGATTGATCTCGTAGAACCGGAAGAGGTCCCCCGGGAGCCCCCATGCCGCCAGCGTCCCGACGCCGAGCCCCACGACGCCGACGCGGATCGGCTGCCGGGATCCCGGTCCGATTCGGCCGGGAAGGTTCTGCAGCGCGAGCCCGATTCCGCTCCGGGGACCGAAGTAGGTGGTGGGGAGCATCTTCGCGGCGGGCCGCTCGAACTGCGTTCCGTGGACGATCTGACCGTGGATGAGCCGACGAACCGCCTCGGGGGGACGGGTGACGGCGAGGGCGGTTCGGTCGACCCGGAAGAACCCGTAGAAGTTGCGGCTCGTGGTGACGACGTTGGGACGGAACCGCTCCTGCGGGTAGGCAAGGCCGAGCGCGGCTCCGAAGAGGGCGACGCCGGCCGCCGACAGGGCGAAGCGCTCCCGGCGCGCCGTCGCGAACGCCCAGCCGCTCCTGTCCGAGAAGACCGCGACCGCGAGCATGAGGAGCCCTCCGTAGATGGCGATCGGGAGCTCCCACAGACCCCGGAAGGCGACTGGCGCGACGACGGCAGCCACGAACCCCCCGAGGGCCCCGCCTCCGGCGATCCCGAGGTAGTAGGCGGTCAGGCGCGAGACCGCCGGCTTTCGCGCGGCGAGCTCTCCGTGGCCGAAGGCGCAGAGGGTCAGGAGGAAGAAGGCGTGGATCGCGACCTGCACGGTGACGGGGAGGGCCGTGCCGACGAAGAGGGCGGCCCCCGAGGCCACGGACGCTGCGACGAGAAGCGGACCCCAGACGCGCCGGGGGAACCGACACGGCCCGGAGAACGCCCAGATGAACGTGGCGAGGTAGACGGCGAGGGGCGCCATCCAGAGGAACGGGATGACCGCCACGTCGAGCGTCAGCTGGTTCGTGACCGCGAGGAGGGCGAGCGACGTGAGGGCCGGAAGGCTCCACCACAAGACCGGTGCCGCGACGACGCCCTGGCCCCGGCCCTGGCTCTGCTCCGGGGCGTCGGCCGGCGAGGCGGGGACGGTCGGCTCGAGCGTTCCTCGCCGTGCCTGAGCCACGGCCGCCGAGGTGACGCAGAGAGCGTAGAGCACGAAGAGGGCTGCGAAGGCCCAACCCTGCGCCGGAAGGGCGAGAGTCGGCTCGACCGCGATCGGGTAGAGGAGGACCCCGAGGAGGGATCCGGCGTTCGAGAGGGCGTAGAGACGGTAGGGCGATGAACCCGGGCGCAGGCGCGAGAACCAGACCTGGAGGAGCGGACCCGTGGTCGACAGGACGAGGAACGGGAGGCCGACGGAGACCGCCAGGAGGAACAGGAGGTGCGGGATCGGCGCGTCGACCGTCTGGGGCCTCCAGGCCGACCCCGGCGTGATCGGGGAGGGCCACGCCCTGGCGGTGAGGCCGAGCGCGACGACGGCGACGGCGAGGAGGCCGAGGTGGAGCCGGCTCTGCGAGCGCGGAGCGAGGCGGGTCGCGACGTGGTGCGAGTAGAGGTAGCCGACGAGAAGGAGCGTCTGGAAGAAGAGCATCGAGGTCGTCCAGACGCTCGCGGCGCCGCCGAACCAGGGCAGGAGCCAGCGCGCCACGATGAACTGGATCTCGAACAGGAGGAAGGCGCCGACGGAGACGGCGGCGGCGAGTCCCGCAACCGCCCCGGGCCCGTTCCGGCCCGGCGGGCGCTCGCTCCCGGCCTCGGGGATCTCGTCCGTTCCTATCTCTCAACCCCTCGGATCGCTGAGGATAGGGAGTCCCCTGACGCCCCGCAAGGATCGACAAGGGGGCGGGGCGCGGCGTCCTATGATCGTCCGAGGCGGGCGTCCCGCCGGAGGTGGAGGATGGACCCGGGGCTCGTCGCGCGCTTCGCCGCGATCGTCGGCGCGAGGAACTGCCTCGCGGAGCCGCCCGCGCTCGTCACCTACGAGTGCGACGGGCTCACGTCGATGCGCGCGAGGCCGGGAGTCGTGGTCCTCCCCGCCTCGACCGGGGAGGTGGCGGCGGTCGTCCGGCTCGCCCGCGAGGCGGGGGTCGCGATCGTCCCCCGCGGCGCCGGGACGGGGCTCTCGGGCGGCGCCCTCCCCGTCGCCGGCTGCGTCGTCGTCGGCCTCGCCCGGATGAGGCGGATCCTCGAGGCGGATCTGGCGAACGGCTGGGCGAGGGTGGAGGCGGGGGTCGCGAACCTCGACGTCTCGAAGCACCTCGCGGCGGCGGGGGCGTATTACGCCCCCGACCCATCGTCGCAGAGAGTCTGCACGATCGGCGGGAACGTGGCCGAGAACTCGGGCGGCGCGCACTGCCTCAAGTACGGGTTCACCGTGAACCACGTCCTCGGCGCCCGCGTCGTCCTCGCCGACGGCTCCGTCGTCGACCTCGGCGGACCGGTGGCGGACCCCGCCGGGTTCGACCTCCTCGCCGCCTTCGTCGGGAGCGAGGGGACGCTGGGGATCGTCACCGAGGTGGTCCTGCGGGTCCTCCGGAAGCCGGAGGCGACGCGGACCCTCTTCGCCACGTTCCCGTCCTGCGCCGAGGCGGGCGAGACGGTCTCGGCGATCATCGCCTCGGGGATCGTCCCGGCCGCGATCGAGATGATGGACACGCTCGCCATCGCCGCCGCCAGGGCTGCGACGGGCCTCGACTGGCCCGAGGTCGGTGCGGCGCTCCTGGTGGACGTGGACGGTACCGTCGGCGAGGCCGGGCACACGGCGGCGCGGGCCGGGGAGATCGCCCGCGGCTCCGGCGCCCTCGAGGTGAGGTGGCCGCGGGACGAGGCCGAGCGGCAGCTGATGTGGAAGGGGCGGAAGAGCGCCTTCGCCGCGGTCGGGAGGATCAGCCCGAGCTACCTCGTCCAGGACGGCGTCATCCCGCGGTCGGAGATCGCGCGGGCGCTCGGCGAGGTGGCGCGCCTGGCGCGGGAGGCGGGGCTCCGCGTGGCGAACGTCTTCCACGCAGGCGACGGCAACCTCCACCCGCTCGTCCTCTACGACGCCCGCGTGCCGGGCGAGGAGAGGAAGGCCGAGGAGCTGGCGGGGGAGATCCTCCGGATGTGCGTCCGCCTCGGCGGGTCGATCACCGGCGAGCACGGCGTCGGCGCCGACAAGGTCGTCTACATGGGCGAGATGTTCTCGGAGGACGACCTCGCGACGATGGACCTCGTCAGGTCCGCCTTCGACCCGGAGCGCCTCTTCAACCCGGGAAAGGTCCTCCCCGCGCCGCGCCTCTGCGGCGAGCGGCCGTGGCCGTCCCGCGTCCGCCCGGTCGAGGCCGCGGACCCCGCGGGGCCGGCGTGAGCGCGGTCGCGCGGCGGGAGGGGCGCGGCGGCGACGCCGTCCTCGGCCTCGTCCCCCGCGCCGTCTTCGAGCCCTCGACGGTCGAGGAGGCCGCCGAGGCGATCCGGGCCTGCGACGCGGAGGAGCTGTGCGTGACGGTCGTCGGCGGAGGGACCGACCTCGGCATCGGCGGGCGGCCCTCGGCGGTCGGCGCGGTCGTGAGGACCGGGCGCCTCGACCGCGTCGTGGAGCACGCCCCCGCGGACCAGATCGCCGTCGTGGAGGCGGGGGTCCCGCTCGTGGCGCTCCAGGAGAGGCTCGCGCCGCACGGCCAGAGGCTCGCGCTCGACCCGCCGTTCCCGGGGCGGGCGACGGTGGGGGGGCTCGTCGCCGCGAACGGCTTCGGCCCGCTCCGGACCCGGTACGGGACGACGCGCGACCTCCTGATCGGGGCGACGCTCGTCCGGGCGGACGGCGTCGTGGCGCGGGGCGGGGGGAAGGTCGTGAAGAACGTGGCGGGGTTCGACCTGCCGCGGCTGATGGTCGGCTCGCTCGGCTCGCTCGGCCTGATCGCGACGGTCACCTTCCGGCTCCACCCGCTCCCCGAGGCGGCGGAGACGGTCCTCCTCTCCGGGCTCGACCCCGAGGGGCTCTGGCGGACGGTCCGAGGCCTGCGCGAGGCGCAGCTGGAGCCGTCCGCCGTCGTCGCGCTCGGGGCGGGCCCCTTCGACCTCGCGGTGACGTTCGAGGGGTTCGGGCCGGCGGTCGAGGCCCAGCGGGACCGGCTGGCGGCGGCCGCGCGGAAGGAGGGAGCCGCCTGCGAGGTCCTCGACGCCGCCGGGGCCGCGGGGATCCGGGAGCGGCACGACGCGATCCGCGCTGCGGACGGGCTCCGGCTGAAGGTCGCCGCGCTCCCGTCGCACTTCCCCGGCGCCGTGGCCGACGCCTCGCGCGTCCTGGGATCGGCGTTCCGGGGGCCCGGCTTCGCGGGCTACCCGTCCGTCGGGGTCGGGTTCTTCACCGTGCCGGGGCCGCGCGCGGGTGACGCGGGCGGTGGCGGGCCCTCGGCCGCCGCCGCCGAGGGGGCGCGGGCCGTCGCCCGGACGCGGGAGCTCTTCGAGCGGCTCGGCGGCTCCCTCGTCGTCCAGGCGGCACCGGAGGCCGTCCGCGCCGCGGTCGACCCCTGGGGAGAGCCGCCGGCCGCGCTGGCCCTGATGAAGAGCTTGAAGGAGCGGCTCGACCCGAGGGGGCGGCTCGCCCCGGGGCGCCACGCGGGGGGGATCTGATGGAAGGGCGCCGTCTCCTCGACGACTGCGTCCACTGCGGCTTCTGCCTTCCGGCCTGCCCGACGTACGTCTCGTGGGGGGTCGAGCCGGACTCGCCCCGGGGCCGGATCGACCTGATGCGGGCCCTTGCGGACGGACGGCTGCCGCTCGACCCGGAGGTCGTGACCCACTTCGACTCCTGCCTGGGGTGCATGGGGTGCGTCACCGCCTGCCCGTCCGGGGTCCGGTACGACGTCCTGATCGAGGAGACCCGTGCGCGCGTCGAGCGCGAGGTGAGGCGCCCCCTCGCCGACCGTCTCTTCCGCAGCGCGATCTTCGCCCTCTTCCCTCACCCGGCCCGGCTGAGGGCCCTCGTCCTCCCCCTCCTCCTCTGGAGCCGGAGCGGCCTCGACGCCCTGGCCCGCCGGCTCGGGCTCTACGGGCTCCTCCCGCCGCGCCTCGGCGAGATGGCCGAGCTCCTCCCACCCCTCGGCGCGCGGAACCTCGCGGCCTCCCTCCCGGAGACGACCCCGGCCCGCGGCCCGCGCCGCGCGCGCGTGGGCCTCGTCGCGGGGTGCGTCCAGCGGGTCTTCTTCCCCGGCGTCAACGACGCGACGGTGCGGGTCCTCGCCTCGGAGGGGTGCGAGGTGGTCGTCCCGCGCGGCCAGGGGTGCTGCGGGGCGCTCTCCGTCCACGCGGGGCGGGAGGACGAGGCCAGGAGAATGGCGCGGGCGCTGATCTCCTCGTTCGAGGGGCTCGGGCTCGACGCGGTCGTCGTCAACGCCGCGGGGTGCGGCTCGACGCTGAAGGAGTACGGCCGCCTCCTCGCGGACGACCCCGCGTGGGCCGCCCGCGCCGCCGCGTTCTCCGAGCGGGTCCGCGACGTCTCCGAGCTCCTCGCCAGGCTCGGCCCCGTGGCGCCCCGGCAGCCGCTCGCGCTCTCGGTCGCCTTCCACGACGCCTGCCACGTGGCTCACGCGCAGGGGCTCCGCGAGGAGCCGAGGGCGCTCCTGACGGGGATCCCGGGGCTGAGGCTCCTCGAGGTCCCCGACGGCGACCAGTGCTGCGGCAGCGCGGGGATCCACAACCTCGTCGACCCCGCGAGCGCCGACGAGATCGGCGAGAGGAAGGTCGACCGGGTCCTCTCCGTCGGCGCCGACCTCCTCGCGAGCGCGAACCCGGGCTGCACGCTTCAGATCCGGAAGCTGGCGGGGCGGCGAGGCGTGGCGGTGCGGGCCGCCCACCCGATCGAGGTCCTCGACGCCTCGCTCCACGGGACGTCGCTCCCCGGGGCGCCCCGCACGGGACGCTGACGGGGCCGGGCCCCGGCGCTATCCTGCCCGGGACGGGAGGCGGCGTGGAAGAGGTCGGCGCGAACGGGCGCCCCGGAACGGTCTATTTCTTCGGGACGTGCCTCGTCGACCTCTTCTTCCCCGAGGCGGGGCTGGCCGGGATCGAGCTCCTCCGGCGCGAGGGGCTCCGCGTCGTTTACCCGCAGGCGCAGACGTGCTGCGGCCAGCCGGCGTTCAACTGCGGCTACCGCGACGAGGCGCTCTCCGTGGCGCGGGCGCAGGTCGCCCTCTTCCCCGAGCCGTGGCCCGTCGTCGTCCCCTCGGGCTCCTGCGCGGGGATGATCCGGACGCACTACCCGGAGCTCTTCGCGGGGGAGCCGGACGAGGCGGCCGCGAGAGGCCTCGCGGGCCGCGTCCACGAGCTGACCGAGTTCCTCGTCGACGTCCTCCACGTCTCGCTCGTCGACCGGGGCGAGCCGGTGAAGGTGACCTGGCACGCGTCCTGCCACGCGATGAGGGAGGCGGGGGTCGCCGCCCAGCCGAAGGCGCTCCTCGCGCAGCTCGCGAACGTAGAGCTCGTCCCGCTCGGGCGCGAGCGGGAGTGCTGCGGCTTCGGCGGGACCTTCTCGGTCCGCGAGCCCGAGATCTCGGCGGCGATGGTGGAGGACAAGGCCGCCGACGTGGCGGCGACCGGAGCGGCCCTGGTCCTCTCGGGCGACGGCGGCTGCCTCCTCAACGTCGGCGGCGCCCTGGAGCGGCAGGGGAGCCGCGCGAGGCCGCGCCACGTCGCCGAGTTCCTCCTGGAGAGGACCCGTGGGCGCTGACGGGGCCCCGCCGCCCGGCGCCGGGGCTCACGGGTTCCGCGCCCGGGCGACGGCGGCGCTCGGCGACCCGCAGGTCCGGGCCAACTTCCGCCGGGCGATGGACGGCCTGATGGCCAAGCGCGCGGCGCTCTTCGCCGACCCGGCCGAATGGCGGGCGATGCGCGCCCTCGGCGCGTCGATCCGCGCCCGGACGCTCGCCAGGCTCCCCGAGCTCCTCGAGCGGCTGGAGGAGCGGTGCCGCGCGAACGGCATCGAGGTCCACTGGGCCGAGACGACCGCCGAGGCGAACGAGGTCGTCCTCGACCTCCTCCGCGCCCGCGGGGCGACCCGCGTCGTGAAGGGGAAGTCGATGGTCTCCGAGGAGATGCACCTCAACGACTTCCTCGAGGCGCACGGCGTCGAGTCGCTCGAGAGCGACCTCGGCGAGTACGTCATCCAGCTCGACGGCGAGACCCCCTCGCACATCATCATGCCGGCGATCCACAAGGACCGGCAGCAGATCGCCCGGCTCTTCGGCCGGAAGATCCGCGACGCGGCGTACTCGGAGGACGTCGACGAGCTGACGGCGACGGCCCGGCGCGTCCTGCGGAGGAAGTTCGAGGAGGCGGACGCGGGGATCTCGGGCGTCAACTGCGCCGTGGCCGAGACGGGGACCCTCGTCCTGATCGAGAACGAGGGGAACGGCCGGATGTCGACGCACGTTCCGCCTCTCCACGTCGCGCTGATGGGGCTGGAGAAGGTCGTCGAGCGGCTGGAGGACGTCCCGCCGCTCCTCTCGCTCCTGACGCGGTCGGCGACGGGGCAGCTCGTGACGACGTACGTCAACATGATCAGCGGCCCGCGAAGCCCCGGGGAGAAGGACGGCCCGCGCGAGGTCCACCTCGTGGTCCTCGACAACGGGCGGTCGCGCATCTACGAGGACGAAGAGCTCGCGGTCACCCTCCGCTGCATCCGCTGCGGCGCGTGCATGAACCACTGCCCGGTCTACACGCGGGTCGGCGGGCACGCGTACGACGCCGTCTACCCCGGGCCGATCGGGAAGGTCCTGACGCCGCAGATGGAGGGGGTCGACCGCCGGCACGAGCTGCCGCACGCCTCGAGCCTCTGCGGGGCCTGCGCCGAGGTCTGCCCCGTGGAGATCCCGATCACGCGGCTCCTCGTGAGGCTCCGCGCCGAGGCGTCGACGCGGCGCGTGGGGTCGACCGTCCTCGGGGCCGGAGGGGCGCGCAGCGGCGGCGAGGCGCTCTCGTGGCGCCTCTGGAAGCGGGCGTTCGGCTCCCCCGGCGCCTACCGTCTCGTCAGCTGGCTGGCGACGCGCCTCGGCCGCCTCCCCGTCCCCCGCCTCGGGCCGCTTCGGGCCTGGACGAGCGTCCGGACGGCGCCGAGGCCCGCGCGCCGGAGCCTCCACGAGCTGGCGCGCGAGAAGGGGGTCCCCGATGCGTGAGGGGGCGCGCGAGGCGATCCTCGGCCGGCTGCGCGCCGCGCGCCGGGGGGAAGACGGAGCGGCCCCGTCCGACTTCGCCGTCGTCCGCGAGAAGCGCTGGCCCGAGGCCGAGCGGCTCCCGAGGCTCCGGCGCCTGATGGAGGCGGCCCACGCGGAGTTCCTCGAGGCGACGGGGGAGAGCTGGCCCTCGGCCGTCCGCGACCTCCTCGTCGAGGCCGGCGCGCGCAACGTGATGGTGGGGGCGGGGAGCGCGGTGGAAGCGCGGCTCGCGGAGGCCTGGAGCGGGCTTCCCGGCGGCCCCGAGCTCCTTCGATACGACCGCCCCGTGGAGGAGCTGAAGGGCGTCCTCTTCGGCTCGGTCGACGCGGGGCTGACGACGTGCGAGGGGGGCCTCGCCGAGACGGGGAGCCTCGTCGTCGTCCCGACGCCCGAGGAGCCGCGGCTCCTCTCGCTCGTCCCGCCGATCCACCTCGTCCTCCTCGATCCCGCGACGGTCCGCGACGGACTCTGGCAGCTCCTCGCGGAGCCGCGCTTCGCGAACGGGATGCCGCCCAACGCCCTCCTCATCTCGGGGCCGAGCAAGACCGCGGACATCGAGCAGACGCTCGCCTACGGCGTCCACGGCCCGAAGCGGCTGGTGGTGGTCGTCGTTCCGGGCGGCGCGACCCCATCGCGAGGCTCCTGACCGTTCAGGAGCGAGGCGGGGAGCCTGCCGCCGGGGCGGCGGCCGGCGGCCGCGCCTGCCTCCCGATCGGGAGGGTCCGGACGCGGACCCCGGTCGCCGCGAAGAGGGCGTTCGCGAGGGCGGGGGCGACGGGGGGGACCGGAGGCTCGCCGAGGCCGCTCGGCCGCCGCTCGGTGGAGACGGCGTGGACCTCCACGCGGGGCATCGCGTCGATCGTCAGGACGGGGAAGTCGGCGAAGCTCCTCTCGACGACGCGGCCCTTCCGGAACGTCATCTCGCTTCCCAGCGCATGGGTGAGACCCCAGACGACGCCGCTCTCCACCTGCCCCTCGACGCCCCAGAGGTTGACGACCTGGCCGCAGTCGACGGCACAGACGACGCGCGGCACCCGGACGGTCCCGTCCCTCCCCACCTCGACCTCGACCACCTCGGCGACGGCCGTCCCGAGGTCGTAAAGGTTGCAGGCGATCCCGCGCCCGCGGCCGGGACCGAGCGGGGTGCCCCAGCCCGCCTTCTCGGCGGCGAGCGCGACGACGCGGCGCAGGCGGCTCCGGTCGAGGACGCGGCTTCCCAGGCGGACGTTCGGGCCGTCGAGGAGGGCGAGACGGTAGCGGAGCGGGTCCTGGCCGGCGAGGTGGGCGAGCTCGTCGAGGAAGCACTCTCGGGCGAAGACGCCGGAAGGGTACGAGACCGCGCGCCAGGCGCCCGTCCGGACGGGCGAGGCGACCGGAGCGTAGTCGACCCGGAGGTTGGGGAGGCGGTACGGGGTGTCCCATCCGCCCCGGGGGTTCCCCTCCCAGGTGCCGGGGCTCTTCAGGTCGAGCGGCCCGAACATGCTGAGGTGGAGCTCGGCCATGGCGTGGGTGAGGGCGACGGGGAGCCCGTGGACGTCGAGCCCCGCCTCGAGGCGGTCGATCGAGGCGGGGTGGAGGAAGTCGTGGGCGAAGTCGTCCTCGCGCGAGAAGACGACCTGGACCGGCGCGTCGACGGCGCGCGAGATCCGCGCGGCCTCGACGGCGTCGTCGGCCGCAAGGCGCCTCCCGAACCCCCCGCCGATCAGGGTGACGTTCACCGTCACCGCCTCGAGCGGGAGGTCGAGGGCCCGGGCCACCTCGGCCTGGACCCGGTTCGGCGCCTGGGTCGGCGCGTACAGGACGCAACGCCAGCCGCGGGCGTCGGCGACGCAGCTCGTCGGCTCGAGGGGGGCGTGCGCCTGAAACGGGTAGCGGTACTCGGCGGCGTGCCTCCGGGGCGCCGACGCGAGCGCCCCCTCGACGTCCCCCTCCCAGCGGGTCGGCTGGCTCCGGGAGATGGCGCCCTCGAGCAGCTTCCAGATCGCGGCCGAGTCGAGCCCGGCGGCGGCGCTCTCGTCCCAGGTCACCGAGAGTGCGTCCCTCCCCTCGAAGGCGGCCCAGGTGGTCTCCGCGACGACGGCGACGCCCCCCGGGATCGTCACGACGGACCGGACGCCCGGGACCTCCCGTGCCCGGGCCGAGTCGACCTTCTCGAGCGTCCCGCCGGGGACGGGGGAGCGGGCCACGGCGGCGACGAGCGCGCCCTCGGGGCGGGCGTCGATCCCGTAGACGGCGCGGCCGGTGACGATGGCCGGCCCGTCAACCCGCGCGACGCGGGTGCCGATCAGGCGCCACTCCTCGCGGCTCCTCCAGGGCGGGTTCGTCGGGACGGGGAGCCGTGCCGCGGCGGAGGCGAGGCTGCCGTACGGCGCCTTCCGGCCGCTGGGCGCGTGGACGACGGCGCCGTCCTCGGCCCGGCATTCGGTCCGCGGCACCCGCCAGCGGCTCGCGGCGGCCGTGATCAGCATCTCCCGCGCGGCCGCCCCGGTGTCGCGGAGCGCCACCCAGGCGGAGCGGACGCTGTCGCTCCCGCCGGTGCTCAGGTTCGGGAAGTCGTCGCCGGGCTGCGCCTGCAGGAGCGCGACGCATCCGAGGTCGACGTCGAGCTCCTCGGCGACGAGCATCGGGAGCGCGGTCCTCACCCCCTGCCCCTCCTCGGAGCGGCCCACGACGATGGTGACGGAGCCGTCGGGCGCGATCCTCAGGAACGGCGTCGGCGCGAGGGTCGCGGGGAGCCCCTCGCCGAGCCCCGCCGCCTCGGCCTCGCCGCCGCGGAGGACCCGGATCGGGTCGAGCGCCAGGACGAGCCCCGCCGCGGCCCCGCGGGCGACGAACGCGCGCCGGCTCATCCGCTTCACGGAGCCCCCCCGCCCCCTCCGGCGGCCCGATGGACCGCCCGCCGGATCCTCTGGTAGGTGCCGCACCGGCAGAGGTGGCCGCCGAGCGCCCGGTCGATCTCGGCGTCGGTCGGGTGCGGGCGGTCGCGGAGGAGGGCGGCCGCCTCCATCAGCATCCCCGGCTGGCAGTAGCCGCACTGGGCCACGTCCTCGTCCAGCCAGGCCCGCTGGCAGGGGTGGAGCCCGTCGCCGCCGAGCCCCTCGATCGTCGTCACCTCCCTCTCGCCGACCTCGGAGACGGCGGTCACGCAGGACCGGTGCGCGACGCCGGCGATCTGGACGGTGCAGGCCCCGCACTGGCCGGCCCCGCATCCGAGCTTCGTTCCGCGCAGGCCCAGCACGTCCCGGAGGACCCAGAGGAGGGGGGTTTCGGGGCGGACCTCCACCCGCCGGTGCCGGCCGTTCACCCGGAGGGAGAGGAGCATGGCGGGACGATACGCCCCGGCCCTCAGGGCCGCGTCGCCCGCTCGAGGAGGAAGAGGTAGGAGCGGTAGACCTCGCCCGTGGCGCGCGTCATCCCCACCTCGCAGGTCCGGCTGCTCGAAAAGTAGCCGTCGAAGGAGCGCGCCTTCACCTCGGCCGCCTCGTCCTTCGTCGCGGAGGCGGTCAGCTCGGGGAGGAGGAGCCCGCGGTCTCCCGCGAAGCCGCAGCAGCCGGCCGAGGCCGGGACGAACGCCTCGGCGCTCGCGGCGGACGCGACGGCGGCGAGCCTGGGGGTGAGCCCCATCTTGACGACGGAGCAGACGGGATGGAGCGCCACGGCGCCCGCCTTCCGCCTCACGGTCAGCCGGGGGAGGAGCGTGTCGTTCACGAACTCGATCGAGTCGAGGATCCGGAGCCGGTCGAACCGCTCGCGGTTCTCGGGGGTCAGGGCGTCGCGCGCATGGAGGAGCCCGTAGGTGCACGGGCTGGTGTCGACCACCACCGGGAGCCGCCCCTCGCCCGACCACCGCCAGAAGCGCTCGATCGTCCGGTTGACGGCGATCCGGCTCGCCTCGTCGTACCCCTTCGACGAGAAGGGGACGCCGCAGCAGGCTCCCGCGACGTCCACCGGGACGTGGACCGGGGCGCCCGCGCGCGCCGCCACCTCGACCAGGGCCTCGGGGAGGCCGAGGTCGTCCGGCTCGCCGGGAAGGGCCCCCATCGTCCGCGTGATGCAGGAGGGGAAGTAGATCGCGGCGGCCCCGTCGGCGACCGTGGCCGGGAGGTCGGCCCTGGCGGCGCGGGGCATCTCGGCGCTCCACTGGGGGAACGGCTGCCGGAGGAGGGCTCGCGCGGCGCGGGTGATCGCGGTCACGACCCCGGCTCCGAAGAGCCTCTGGGCGAGGTGTCCGGCGCGAAGGCCCGTCCGGACCGCCGGCTCGACCGCACCGAAGAGGCGGGCGACGCCGCACGCCACGGCCCGCGCCCAGCGCGGGTGGCGGAGCCGGCGGAAGCGCTTCGTCAGCTGCCCCGTGTCGATGGAGACGGGGCACGCCGTCGCGCAGAGGCCGTCGACGGCGCACGTGTCGAGCGCGTCGTAGGGGAACGCGGCCCCGAGCGAGGCGAGGAGGCCCGCGTCGGTCCCCGACCGCTTCAGGCGCGTCATCTCGCGGTGGACGACGATCCGCTGTCGGGGGGTGAGCGTCAGCTCGCGGCTGGGGCAGCGCGGCTCGCAGAAGCCGCACTCGATGCACCTGTCGACCTCCTCCTCGACGGTGGGGAGGGGCTTCACGTGCGCGAGGTGCGCCCTCGGGTCGGGGTTCAGGATGACGCCGGGGTTGAGGAGGCCGTCGGGGTCGACCAGCTCCTTCAGCCGCTTCATGACGGCGAAGGCCTCGGGGCCCCACTCGGTCTCGACGAAGGGAGCCATGTTCCGGCCGGTCCCGTGCTCGGCCTTGAGCGCGCCGTCGTACTTCCTGACGACGAGGTCCACGACGTCGTCCATGAAGCGCGCGTAGCGGTCCACGGACGCCTGGTCGTTGAAGGACTGCGTCACGACGAAGTGGAGGTTCCCGTCGCGCGCGTGGCCGAAGACGATCCCTTCCTCGTACCCGTGCCTGCCGAAGAGCCGGTTCAGGTCGACGGCGGCGTCGGCCAGCGAGTCGATGGGGAAGGCGACGTCCTCGATGATGACGGTCGTCCCGCTCCTGCGCACCGCCCCGACGGACGGGAACATCCCCGACCGGACCTTCCAGAGGAGCGCCTGCTCCTGCGGGTCGTGGGTGAAGCGGGCGGGCTCGAGCAGGCGGAGGCCGGCCACCGCCTCGGCGGCGAGCCGCTCCAGGGCCGGCCTCTCGGCCGGGTCGGCCGCCTGGAACTCGGCGAGGAGGCCGGCCGCCCCCTCGGGGAGCCCCGGGATGGCCGGCGGGATGCCGGGCTGCGTCTCGACGGAACGGAGCGCCGCCCGGTCCATCACCTCGAGGGCCATGGCCCCGGCGTTCCGGAGCGGCCGGATGGCGGCGCAGGCGGCGTGGAGGTGAGGGAAGAGCATGAGCCCCGTGAGCTTCACGGGGAGGTCCGGCACGGTCTCGAGGACGGCCTCCGCGACGAACGCCAGCGTCCCCTCGGACCCGATGACGGCGTGGGCGAGGATCTGCGCCGGCGAGGCGAAGTCGAGGAAGGCGTTGAGCGAGTAGCCGGTGGTGTTCTTCATCCGGTACTTCGACCGGATCCGGGCGGCGACGGCCGCGTTCCCTTCCAGCTCGGCCTTCAGCTCGAGGAGCCCGGCCGCAAGGCGCGGCTCCCTCTCGCGGAGGACCTCGTCGGCGCGCGGGTCGGCCGTGTCGAGCTCGGTCCCCGACGGCAGGACGAGTCGGAGCGACCGGAGCGTGTGGTAGGCGTTCCGGGCCACGCCGCAGCACATCCCGCTCGCGTTGTTGGCGAGGATCCCCCCCACCGTGCAGGTGGCGAGGGAGGCGGGGTCGGGCCCGATCCTGGCGCCCCAGGGCCGGAGCGTGGCGTTCACCGTCGCGCCGAGGGCGCCGGGCTGGACGCGGACGGCCTTCCCGTCGTCCTCCACGGTCACCCGCCGCCAGTGCCGTGCGACCTCGACGAGGAGGCCGTCCGTGATCGCCTGCCCCGACAGGCTCGTTCCCGCCGCGCGGAACGTCAGGGGGATCCGACGCTCGCGGGAGAGCCGGAAGAGCGCCTTCACCTCCTCGACCGACGCGGCGAGGACGACCGCCTGCGGGACCAGCCTGTAGAAGCTCGCGTCGGACGCGAAAGCCACCCGGTCGATCGGCCGGTCGAGGACGCGGTCCGCTCCCGCGATCCCGACGAGGGCGTCCCGAAGGCCCGGGGGAGCGGGGGGAAGAGGCGTCGGCTACCCCTTCTTCCGGGAGGCGTCGGCGGGCGGCGCCTTTCGGCTGCGCCCGGTCTCCGCCGCCGTCTTCCGGGGGGTGAAGGCCGAGGCGGCCTTCTCCGCGGCGTCGGCGACCGCGTTCGTCAGCGCGTCGTCCTGGTCGGAGTCCAGGGCGGTCTCGCCCTTCGACGACTCGCTCCTGCCGGTCACCTCGAACGAGGCGAGGACGCTCCCCCTCGGGTCGACCATCTCCAGCGAGGCCGTGCACGCGGCGCCGTACCAGCGCCGCGTCTTCGAGACCTCGTTCCCGTCCCTGTCCTTCTCGTTCACGACCTCGCTCTCGAGGCGCGAGCCGCAGCCGGACAGCTCCGCCTCGAAGTAGACGTCCGCCCGCACCTTCGAGACGAGGTCCTCGCCCCGCGGCCCGCCCGTCCCGACGTCCCGCGTCGTGGCGCCGAAGTCCCGGGCGTCGATGACCTCGTAGGAGCCGCGGCGCCACTCCTGCGAGAGGAGCTCGTCGACGAACCGGTCCCGCGCCTCGCTCGGGCCTCCGCGGACCGAGACGAGGGCGAGCGTCTTCACGGGCCCCAGGTCGTAGGGAGCGGGAGCCGGGCGGGCGTGGCTGACGGCGGGTCCGCAGGACGAGGCGAGGGCGCAGGCGAGGAGGGCGGCGCCCGTCGCGACGGCGCGGCTCTTGTCCATGAGCCGATTCTGGTCACGCCCGCCCGCCGCGTCAAAGCCGGCGGGGCGCCGCGGCTACCGGTAGCTCTCGAGGATCGCCTCCAGCGCCTCGCGCGACGGCCGCAGGCGGTCCTCGCCGAGCGGGTGGAGGGGCTCGTCGACCGTGTTGAGGAGCCGGCCGAAGCTCGGCTTCTCGGGCTCGAGGTAGAGGATCCCCGTGAGGAACTCCTTCGCCTTCCGGCTCGCGTGGAGAGTCGAGAGGACGACGTCCTTGTCGGTCGGGTCGTACTCGCGGCCGACGGTGTGGAATCGCACGACGCTCCCGTCCGGGAACGGAACCTCGCGGACCTCTCCGGGCGGGATCTCCGCCAGCGTGTCCTCGAAGAAGGGGACGAACCCGATGTCGTGGAGCGGCTCCTCGTGGTCCTTGGCGTACTTGTAGCTCTTCGTCGACCCCTCGTGGTCGTTGAACGTCACGCACGGGGAGATGACGTCGAGGACGGCCGTCCCGCGGTGGGCGATGGCGGCCTGGAGGATCGCCTGGAGCTGCTTCATGTCGCCGGAGAACGAGCGGGCGACGAACCCGCAGCCGAGCTCGATGGCCAGGCCGCAGAGGTCGATCGGCAGGAGCTCGTTGACGGTCCCCCCCTTCAGGGTCGACCCGACGTCGGCCGTCGCGGAGAACTGCCCCTTGGTCAGCCCGTAGACCCCGTTGTTCTCGACGATGTAGATGAGCGGGATGTTCCGCCTCACGAGGTGGACGAACTGGCCGATGCCGATCGACGCGGTGTCGCCGTCGCCCGAGACGCCGACGCCGATCAGGTCGGAGTTCGCGAGCATCGCGCCGGTGGCGACCGACGGCATCCGCCCGTGGACGGCGTTGAACCCCCACGCGCGGTTGAGGAAGTAGGCGGGCGTCTTCGACGAGCAGCCGATCCCCGAGAGCTTCACGACCCGGCGCGGCTCGATCCCCATCTCCCAGAAGGCGGTGACGAGCTGCCTGGTGACGACGTCGTGGCCGCAGCCGAGGCAGAGGGTCGACTTCCCCCCCTCGTAGTCGGCCTTCGGGAGGCCGATCCGGTTGGTCTTGGGGGGGGCGGGGGCGGTCGCGCTCATCGGGCACCTCCGTCGGCCGCGGCTGCGGGCGCGGTGCCGGCCTCGCGGCCGAGGCCCGCCAGCACGCCCTCGACGACCGTCGTGGCGTCGAGCGGGAGGCCGTCGTACTGCCGGACGGAGACGAAGCGGGTGGCGAGGTCGGGGCACTCGTCGCGCAGGATGGTCAGGAGCTGGGCGTCGCGGTTCTGCTCGACGACGAAGACCCTCTCGTGGCGCTCGAGCCATGCCCGCGCCTCGGGCGCGAGCGGCAGGGCGCGGAGGCGCATGTAGTCGAGGGAGACGCCGTGGACGGCGGCCAGGCGGTCCCGCGCCTCGACCGCCCCCTGGTGCGACGTCCCGAACGCGAGGACGCCCAGCGGCGAGCCGGGCCGGTCGTCGATGACGGGGCCGGGCACCATCCGTCGCGCCGTCTCGAGCTTGCGCGCCAGGCGGTCGACGTTCTTCACGTAGTCGTGCGGCTTCTCGGAGTAGCCGGCCATCTCCGTGTGGCCGGAGCCGCGGGTGAAGTAGGCGGCGAGCGGGTGGGGCGTCCCCGGGAGGGTCCGCCACGGGATCCCGTCGCCGTCGAGGTCCTTGTAGCGGCCCCAGACCCCCTTGAGCCGCTCGACGCCCTCCGCGTCGAGGACCTTTCCGCGGCGGAAGGGGCGGTCCGGGTAGGTGAAGGGGTCCGCCATCCAGTTGTTCATCCCGAGGTCGAGGTCGGAGAGGACGAAGACCGGCGCCTGGAGCTCCTCCGCCAGGTCGAGCGCCTCGCCGGCCATCTGGAAGCACTCTTCGGGGGACGACGGGAAGAGGACGGGGTGCTTGGCGTCGCCGTGGGAGTTGTAGTGGCAGAGGACGACGTCCCCCTGCATCGTCCGGGTGGGGAGGCCGGTGGAGGGGCCGACGCGCTGGATGTCGAAGACGACGGCCGGGACCTCGGTGTAGTAGGCGAGGCCGATGAACTCGCTCATCAGCGAGATCCCGGGCCCCGACGTCGCCGTGAAGGCGCGCGCGCCCGCCCAGCCCGCGCCGATCACCATCCCGATGGCGGCGATCTCGTCCTCGGCCTGGACGATCGCGACCGAGGCCTTGCCCGTCGCCGGGTCGACCCGGTGGTCGGCGCAGAAGTCGATGAAGCTCTCGCAGAGCGACGAGGAGGGGGTGATCGGATACCAGGTGCAGACCGTCGCGCCCCCGAAGAGGCAGCCGAGAGCAGCGGCGGCGTTCCCGTCGATGATGACCTTTCCTGCCGTCGCGTCCATCCGCTCGACGCGGCAGGGGATCTTCTCGGCGAAGGTCTCGCCGCTGTACTCCCGGCCGAGACGCATCGCCGCGACGTTGAGCTCGACGGCCTTGGGCTTCCCCTTCAGCTGCTTGGCGATCGCCTTCTCGACCTCCGCCGGGTCGATCCCCATCAGGTCGGAGGCGACGCCGACGTAGATCATGTTGGCGATGAGCTTGCGGAGCTTCGCCTGCTCCGGCTTCGTCGTCACCTTCACGACCAGCTCGGAGAAGGGGACGGGGAAGAGGAGGAGGTCGTCGCGGAACCGCTCGACCGCGAGCTTCTTCTCGTAGATGACCGAGGTGCCCGGCGCGGCCGCGCGGGCGTCCTCCTCGGCGGTCTCGGGGTTCATCAGGATGAGGACGTCGAGCTCCCGCTTGCGCGCGACGTAGCCGTCCCTGTTGGCGCGGATCGTGAACCACGTGGGGAGGCCCTGGATGTTCGAGGGGAAGAGGTTCTTCCCCGAGACCGGGACACCCATCTGGAAAATCGCGCGCATGAGGACGTTGTTCGCCGTCTGCGAGCCGGAGCCGTTGGCGGTCGCGACCTGGAGCGAGAAGTCGTTGACACGGGTCCCGGAGGCGACCGGAGCGGGACGGGCGTCGGGCTGCGCGAGAGTCGTGGGCATCGGTGAGGCTCCTCCAGCCGCCGGGGCGGAGTGCGCTTACGCGGACCCGGCTGCTGAGACTCAGGATCATACAATCCGGAGCCCGCGAATCGCCTAACATCCCGGCGAGGAATCGGAGGAGCGATGCCCGAGCCCGTCGTCCACCCCACGCCGACCCCCTGCCCGGCGCGAGTCCTCCTCCGGGACGGCGCGCAGCTCGACGTCACCTTCTGGCTCCTCGGCGACCCGGCCCGAGAGGGGCGCCCGGCGCCGCTCGACGGCCTGCTGGGCGGGCGACGCCGCTTCCTCGCGGTGGGCCTTCCGGCGGGGGGGAGCGCGCTCCTCTCGCGCGACGGCATCGTCACCGTCTCGGTCGAGGCGGACCACGCCGGCGCGCCGGCGGAGGGCGACGGGACCGCCTCGCTCGACGTGGTGACGCTGCACCTCGACGACGGCTCCGAGATCGCCGGCGTCCTGCGCGCCGTCGCGGCGGACGGGGGGGAGCGGATGTCCGACGTCTTCAACGCGGCCGGGCCGTTCCTTCCGATCGGCGTCGGCAGCCGCGTCGTCCTCGTCAACCGCGACCGCGTCGTCCGCGTGACGTTCTAGCGGGCGGGGAGCGAACGGATGCCGTCCAAGGTAGAAGCCCTCGTCCGGAACTACCTCCGGACGGACGCGGACGCCCTCTTCCTCGTCCCCGGCGAGCGGATGTTCCTGATGAAGGGGGTCCAGCGCGCCGTCGTCGGGCGGGAGCCGCTGAGCCTCGACTCGTTCCTCGCGGTCTCGGACGAGCTGGCGCCGGGAGAGGCTCCGGAAGCCCTGGCCCAGAGGCACTTCCGCGTCCCCCTCCGCCTCGACGCCGCCTCCCAGCCGGTGGAGGTCCGCTTCGGCACGAGCGGCTCGAGCGCGTCGATCATGATCGCCCGCGCGGCATCGGTGCGCGCCGAGGCCGGGGCGTCGCCGGAGCCGCTTCCGCCCGCGCCGCAGCCCGAGCCCGCGCCGCCGCGCGAGCCCGCCAGGTCCCCGCAGGCGGCCCCCGCCCAGCGACGCGGGGCGAGCCCGCCGCCGGAGCCGGAGGCGCTGGAGTACGGAGAGGTCACCTCCGTCGGGAACCTCGCCCCGCCCCCGCCGCCGCCCGACGTGGACGCCCTCGAGGTCCCCGCGTCGCTCTCGTCGCGGGCCTTTTCCGCCGTCGGCGCGGCGGCGCCGGCGCCTCAGCTCGGTCCCCGGCCCGCGGCGGCCGCCGCGGCCGTGGCGGCCGTGGCGGCCGAGGACGCCCTCCTTCTTCGGATGCTCGAGATGGGCGCGTCCGACCTCCACCTCGCGGTGGGGACCCCGCCCGTGTTCCGCGTCGACGGCGAGCTCGTCCAGCCGTCGGGGGCGGCGCCCCTCGGCTCCGCAGACGTCGAGAGGCTCCTTCGGCGCCTCCTCCCCGAACCGGCGCGCTCCGCGCTGGCCGCGCGGAACGAGGCGACGGTCGCGGCCGAGCTCGCGGGGGTCGCGCGTCTGAGGGTCCACGCGTTCCGGGACCGGCGCGGCCCCTGCCTCGCGATCCGCCTCGTCCCGCGACAGCTCCCCACCCCGCGGCAGCTGGGCCTTCCCGACGCCGCCCTCGCCCTGGCCGAGGCCGGCCGCGGGCTCGTCGTCGTGACGGGGCCCGCGGGCTCCGGCCGGTCGACCACGCTGGCCGCGCTCGTCGACCACGTGAACCGCACCCGGGCGGCGCACGTCGTCACCGTCGAGGACCCCGTGGAGTTCGTCCACGACGCGGCGAGGAGCGTGGTGAACCAGCGGGAGGTCGCGGTCCACGCGGCGAGCCGGGCGGAAGCGCTCCGCGCCGCGCTGCGGGAGGACGCGGACGTCGTCCTCGCCGGGGAGCTGGACGAGAGGGAGGCGATCGACCTCGCCCTCGAGGCCGCTCAGGCGGGGATCCTGGTCCTGGCTTCGCTCCGGGCGCCCACGGCGGCCGCGGCCGTGGAGCAGCTCGTCGACCGGCACCCCGTCGACCGGCAGGCGTCGGCCCGCGCCCTCCTCGCCGGCGTCCTCCGGGGGATCGTCGCCGTGGCGCTCTGCCGCCGGCCCGGGGGAGGGCGCGTCGCCGCCTTCGAGGTGCTCGTCGCGAACGCCGCCGTCGCCGCCCTCGTCCGCGACGGGAAGACGTCCCAGCTCGCCCCGGTCCTCCAGACCTCGCGTGCCCAGGGGATGCAGCTCCTGAACGACGCGCTCGTCGACCTGGTCTCGCGGGGGGCGGTGGAGGCGGGCGAGGCGCTTGACCGGGCCGCGGACCGGGCGGGGCTCCTCGCCCTCCTCCGCTCCAACGGGCTCCCGCTTCCTCCCGGGACGGCGGCCGACCCCGGCGCTCCCCCAGCGCGGCCGCTCCCCGGGACCCCGACGAAGAGCCCTGCCTCCTGAGGCGGCTGCGTCGAGGCCCGGAGCGTCGTCCGCCGCACGCCCGGCAGGGAGGCTCGGTCCCTCGTCCCCGGCGGGCGGTCCTTGCCACCGGCGGGGGCCGACGGAGCGTCGCGGGACGGGAGCCGAGCCGTGACGAGCCGTGCCCTCGCGGGGCTATCCTCGCCGGCTGGAGGTCCCGCGAACGATGGGGGAGAAGCCTTTAGGGAAGAAGAGAAGCAGCGAGGGGGCGGGCCGCCGTCCGGTCGCCACGGGAAGGGCCGCGACGAAGGCGGCGCCGCGCGACCCGTTCGCCGAGAAGGCCCTGGCCGCGACCTTCACCGAGCTCTACCGGCGGGCCGCGACCTCGATGCCGCCCGACGTCCTGGCCGCGATCGAGGAGGCCCGCGACCGCGAGGCCGAGGGGTCGGCGGCCCGCGAGACCCTCGAGGTCCTCCTGACCAACTCGAGGCTCGCCTCCGTCTGGTCGCGCCCCGTCTGCCAGGACACCGGCATGCCCCTGTTCGACGTGGCGGTCCCGGCAGGCGTGTCGCTCCGGGCGGTCGAGCGTGCGGCCGTGAAGGCGACGCGGGCGGCGACGGCGAGGGGCTATCTCCGCCCGAACTCGGTCGACGCGCTCACCGGCGAGAACCCCGGCGACGGGACCGGCCGCGGGATGCCGATCGTCCACGTGAGGGAGCACGGGAGGAGGTCGCTCGTGGCGTCGCTCCTCCTCAAGGGAGGCGGGTGCGAGAACGTCGGCGCCCAGTACGCGCTGCCGAACGCCGACCTCGGCGCGGACCGCGACCTCGACGGGGTGAGGAAGGTCGTCCTCGACGCCGTCTTCCAGGCGCAGGGCAAGGGGTGCGCCCCCGGGATCCTGGGCGTCTGCCTGGGGGGCGACCGGGCGACCGGGCTCGCGGAGGCCAAGCGCCAGCTCTTCCGCCGCCTCCCCGACCGGAGCCCCGAGCCGGCCCTCGCGAAGCTGGAGCAGGAGCTCCTCGAGGGTGCCAACGCGCTCGGGATCGGCCCGATGGGGTTCGGCGGGGGGACGACGCTCCTCGGCGTAAAGGCGTCCCGCCTGGCCCGGCTTCCGGCCAGCTACTTCGTCTCCGTCTCCTACATGTGCTGGGCGACGCGCCGCGCTTCGGTCGAGGTCGCCCCCTCAGGAAAGGCGGTGTTCGAGCAATGACCGAGGTGAGGAAGCTCACGACCCCGCTCTCCCCCGAGACGGTCCGCTCCCTCAGGCGAGGCGACGCGGTGGCGGTCTCCGGCCTGATGGTCACGGGACGCGACGCGCTCCACAAGCTCTGGGTGAAGAGCTGGCCCTCCTACCCGGGCCTGGACCTCGCGGGAGCGATCCTCTACCACTGCGGGCCGGTGATGCGGAAGGAGAGGAACGGGAGCTGGTCCGTCCTCGCGGCCGGACCGACGACGTCGATCCGCGAGGAGCCCTACGAGGCGGCCGTCCTCGCCCGCTACCGGTTCGCGGGGATCGTCGGGAAGGGCGGGATGGGGACGAAAACCCTCGCCGCGCTGAAGGAGCACGGCGCCGTCTACCTCCACGCGGTCGGCGGCGCGGCGCAGGTGCTGGCCGAGAAGGTGGTCCGCGTCGCCGGCGTCCGTCACCTCGACGAGCTGGGCGTCCCGGAGGCCATGTGGGTCCTCGAGGTCAGGGACTTCCCCTGCATCGTCACGATGGACGCCCACGGCGACTCGCTCCACGAGGAGGTCCGGAGGGCCTCGAGGGAGCAGCTCGACGAGGCGATCGCCAGGAAGAGGCCGGACGCCGCCTGATGCGGCTCGTCAGCCTCTGCCCCTCGCTCACCGAGAGCCTCGTGGCGCTGGGGGCGGGCGGCGACCTCGTGGGGGCGACCCGCTACTGCGTCCACCCGCGCGAGGCCCTCGCGGGGGTCCGCCGGGTGGGCGGGACGAAGAACCCCGACCTCGCCGCGATCCGCCTCCTCGCCCCGGACCTCGTCCTCGCCAACGCCGAGGAGAACCGGGAGCAGGACCTCGCGGCCCTCGCGCGCGACCTTCCGGTGGACGTCTCGCACCCGCGGACGGTGGCCGAGGTGCCGGCCCTCCTCCGGCGGCTCGGCGAGCTCACCGGCCGCGCCGAGGCGGGGGACGCCTGGGCGCGCCGGGTGGAGGAGCGGCTGGCCGCCGTGCGGGCCCGGGCCTGGGCCCCGTTCCGATTCGTCTACCTGATCTGGAAGGAGCCGTGGATGGCCGCCGTGTCGGGGACCTACATCGCCGACCTGATCGCCACGTTCGGCGGCGTCGACGCGCTCGGGGGGACGGGCGGGCCTTACCCGCGCGTGACGGCGGAAGAGGTGGCCGCGAGCAGGCCGGGCTGGATCTTTCTCCCCGACGAGCCGTATCGTTTCGCCGATGGCGACCGTGAGTGGTGGAGCCGGCTCGTTCCCGCGTGCCGCGTCGAGCTCGTCGCGGGCGACGACCTCTGCTGGCACGGGGTCCGGACCCTGCGCGGCCTCGACCTCCTGGAGCGGCTCCTGGGCGGCGAGGGCCGCTGAGCCCTCCTCGCGGGACGGCGGGGACCGGGCGCGGGGGAGGACGGGTGCCCTCGCGAGGGCCCGGCCCCTCGTCGTGGCTTCCATCCTGGCGCTGGTCGTCGCGCTTCTCTCCGGCGGCCGCGCCGTGGCCGGGGAGCAGGCGAGGTCACCCGAGCCGCCACCGTTCTTCGTCGTCCAGGCCGACGGGTCGACGCTGAGGCTGGTGGCGCCCCCCGTCGAGAAGGGAGCGCTCCTCGTCGGGACCCTGGCCGGGTCCGGCCGGCTCGTCTCGATCCCGAAGCGGGACGTCGACCTCCGGAGGACCACCGAGATGAACCGGCGACCGCCGCCCCCCGCACCGACCCCGGAGCCGGCCGTGCGGGTCCTGGCGACCGGCGGCTCGTCGCTCGCGAAGGCGGGCCGCCTCAGGACGTCGCCCGAGGAAGCGCGGCGCCTCCTGGAGGCGCCCTCCCGGGAGCCGACCGCGCCTGCCGCCCCTGGGGTGGCCGCCCCCTCTCCTCGCCCGACGCCGGTCCGGGCCGGGGAGGAGGGCGCCGACGACCCCCGGGACGCCTCGGGCCGGAGCGAGGCGTGGTGGCACGCTCACGCCGGGGCGCGCCGCCGGGAGCTCGAGGAGGCCGAGGCGCGCCTCGCGGTGGCGCGGGCCGACCTCACGGCCGCCGAGCGGGCCGACCTCCTTCCGGGCGAGGCCCAGCAGCGGTCGTTCGTGGTCCGGGTCCAGGTGGCGCGGGAGCGGGTCGAGAGGGAGACGGCGGCGCACGCCGAGGCCGAGCGCCGCTGGCGGGAGCTGGAGGAGGACGCGCGGAAGTCGGGGACCCCGCCCGGCTGGCTGCGCTAGCCGTTCTTCCCGGGGGTTTCGCGAGCCCCCCGGACCCACCGGCCCAGGGTGTGACGGCGGGACCGACGGAAGGTCCCGCCTCGGACCGGCTACCCGCGCCGCCGGAGCAGGTCGAGGAACTCCTCGCGGACCGCCTTCTCGAGGAAGATGCCGCGGATCGCGGAGGTGACCGTGATGGCGCCGGGCTTCTTCACGCCCCGCATCTCGACGCAGAGGTGGCGCGCCTCGATCACGACCATCACCCCCTGGGGCTTCAGCTCCTCCTCGAGCGTCGAGGCGACCTGCTCGGTGAGCCGTTCCTGGAGCTGGGGGCGCCGGGCGAAGAACTCCAGGAGGCGGGGGAGCTTGGAGAGGCCGACGATCTTCTCGTTCGGGATGTAGGCGATGTGGCCGTGGCCGTAGAACGGGATGAAGTGGTGGGAGCACATGGAGTAGAAGGGGATCTCCTTCTCCATGACCATCGCGGTGTAGCGCTCCTCGTTCGGGAAGGTGGTGAGCTTCGGGCGGTTCCCTTCGTCGAGGCCGGCGAAGATGTCGAGGTACATCTTGGCGACGCGACGGTCGGTGTCGACGAGGTTGGCGTCCTTCTCGGGGTCGAGGCCGAGGAGCCGGACGATCTCGCGGACGTGGGAGGCGATCGCCCCGACGCGAGGGTCCTCGTCGGGCTCGACCTCGGGCGGAAAGATTTCGAGGTGCGGCTTCATCGGGGGATCATACGTGCCGCGAAGGAGCTCAGATGGAGAGTCGAGCCACGAAGATCGTCGCGACGATCGGGCCCCGGGCGGACCGCCCGGGAGAGATGGAGAGGCTCCTGCGGGCCGGGGTCGACGTCGTCCGGATCAACGGAGCCCACTGCAGGCCGGGGGACGTGGCCCGCAAGGTGGCCCGCGTGCGCGTCGCCGAGGGGGCGGTGCGACGCCCCGTCGGCATCCTCCTGGACCTGGGGGGGCCGAAGATCCGCGTCGGGCCCCTCGAGGAGGGGCGGTACGCCTGGAACGAAGGCGACGTGGTCCAGATCCTCCCGGGGAGCGGGAAGGGGTCCGGGCGGCGGATCACGGTGACCTACCCGGCGCTCCTCTCCGACGTCGAGCCGGGCCAGGAGGTCCGGATCGACGACGGCAGGATCCGCCTGAGGGTCGAGAAGAGGTCGTCGAAAGGCCTCGTGGCGCGGGTCCTGACGCCGGGGGAGGTGAGGAGCGGCGCCGGGGTGAACTTCCCCAGCTCGGCCCTCACCGCCCCCGCCCTGACGCCGAAGGACCGCCGCGACCTGAGGGAGGGGCTCGCGGCCGGGATCGACCTCGTCGGCCTCTCCTTCGTCCGGAGCGCCGAGCACGTCCACTCGGTCAAGCGGCTCCTGGCGGAGCTCCCGGCGGCGCGGCGCCCGTGGGTCGTGGCCAAGATCGAGCGGGTCGAGGCCCTGAAGGAGCTGCGCGAGATCGCCCGCGCGGCCGACGCGATGATGGTCGCTCGAGGCGACCTCGGCGTGGAGATCGGCCTGGCCGCGGTCCCCGGCGCGCAGCACCGGATCGTCTCGGTCGGGCGGTCCCTCGGCGTCCCGGTGATCGTCGCGACGCAGATGCTCGAGTCGATGGTGGAGAGCCCGGTGCCGACGCGCGCCGAGGTGTCGGACGTGGCGGGCGCCGTCCACGAGGGGGCCGACGCCGTCATGCTCTCCGGCGAGACGGCGGTCGGGAAGTGGCCCGTGGAGGCCGTCACGACGATGGCCGAGATCGCGCGGACCGCGGAGCGCACGAGCGGAGGCTGGCTCGCGAACGGCGAGCGCGAGGTGGACGGCCACGACCTGGCCGCCGTCGCCGCGCAGATGGCGGCCCGGGCCGCGGGGGTCGCCCGCGCGCGGGCGATGGTCGTCTACACCGCCACGGGCCGGACCGCGCGGCTCGTCTCGAAGGAGCCCCTCTCGATCCCGATCGTGGCCATCACCCCGTCCGACGGGGCGCGCCGCAGGATGGCGCTCCTGAGGAACGTCGTGTCGGTGAAGATCCGCGAGTGCGCGTCCGTGGAGGCGATGGTCCGGGCGGGGGACGCCGTCCTCCGTGCCCACGGGCTGGGAGGCGAGACGGTCGTCGAGGTCTCCGGCTGGGCCGCCCTCGAGGGGGCCACCAACACCGTCCGGATCCGGACGATCACGGCTCCTCGTCGGAGATCTCGTGCGGGCGGGGGAGGGGCGGCCAGGGGCCGACGGGCTCGCTGAGGATGGAGCGGGGGACCCCGTCGAGGTCGTCCGCGTCGAACGGGACCCCGAGGTAGCGGAGGAGGGTCGGCGTCAGGTCGACGGTGCGCGCGGCGGGCCGGCGTCCCGGGGCCACCCCGGGTCCCGCGAAGACGAGCGGGACGACGGTCTCGATCCGCGAGAGGCCGCCGTGCCCCCCCTTCATCCGGGGGACGAAGCCGATCCCGTCGCGCGGCCAGAAGAGGACGTCCGGCGCGCGCGGGGAGTCGAAGAACTCGGTCAGCTGGTAGACCGTGTCGGGATAGGGGAGCGCCGCCGTGAGGGCCAGCCACTGGGACGGGGAGAGCGGTCGGTCCCGGACCTTCTCGGGATAGCCGAGCGGGTCGGGGCCGGAGAGCACCGTGTAGACGAAGCGCTCCCCGTCGTCGTCCTCCTCGCGGTGGATGACGCTCCGCCCCCCGTGGCCGTAGAGCTCCACGACCCCCTCGGCCGGGCCCCTCACGGCGACCGCCTCGACCTCGGGGAGCTTCGCGAGCCCCTCGGCGAAGAGGCTCGGAGGGGGGAGCGGAGGCGGCGGGCCGGTCCTCTTCTGCAGCCGTCTCTTCTTCCGGAGCATCTTCCTGGAGCGGAAGACGTCGGGCAGGTTCTCGGGGACGTGGGTCGCCGGGAGCCAGATCATCGCCCCGCGGTACGCCCCGACGGCGACGTCCGCGTCGCCGACGTCGAACTCGGCCTTCGCCTTGCCCCGCTCGGGGACGAGGACGCACGACTCGCCCGCGCAGTCCGCCCCGGTGGGGTGCTTGAAGAGGACGCGGTGGACGAGCTCCTCGGCGCTCACGACGCGGTCGTAGGTCGCGTGCCCGTGGTCGCCGACGACGACGAAGAGGATCCGGTCGTACACCTTCCAGCGCCGGAGCCTCCGGACGAGCCGGGCGAAGGCGCGGTCGGCGGCGTGGAGGTTCTCGCGCGCCTCCTCGGACGCCGGCCCGGACTCGTGGGCGACCTCGTCGGGGCCCAGGAGGTGCCCCCAGACGACCGACGGCAGCTGCCCCGCGCGAAGCGCTCCCGCGTACGCGTCCCCGACGTCGTCCAGGGTCTTGCGGTCGAGGAAGTCCCAGTCGTTCCTCAGGTACGACGCGATGACGGTCTCGACGTTCCGCGCGTGGACGGCGCAGCCCCGCGCGAGCGGCGTCGTGACGACGACCGAGTCGCCCGGCAGGCGCTCGAAGATCGTCCGGGCCTCGGGGACGAGGAAGTCGGCGGCCTTGAAGATCCGGAAGATGTTCGTGTGCCGCTCGATCCTCTTCAGCGACCGGTCGAGCCAGATGTTGGCCGGGATCCCGTGATGGCCGGGCAGGTAGCCGGTCTCGAGCGCGCCGAGGTTCGGGTAGGTCTCCGTCGGGATCGAGCAGACCGCGGTGTCGTACGAGAGCCCGCGCTCGACGATCTCGGTGGCGATGGTGGGGATCGACCCCTCGGCGACGTTGCGGTCGAAGGACTCCTTCGAGAGCCCGTCGAAGACGAGGACGCAGACGGAGAGCTGCCGGCCGCTCCGGACGCGCTCGGCCGCGGACTCGGCGCGCTGCCGGATGCTGCATGCGGTGAGGACCGCCGCGGAGAGGGCGGCGGCCGCCAGGACCCGGGCGCCGCGGACGCCCGGCCCGGCCGTGCGCGGGAGAGGCCGGGGCCTCACCGGCGCGCGCGGAGCTCCCCGAGCCGCGCGGCGACGGACGCCGCGGGGGAGGCGTTCAGGACCGCCTCGGGAGGGAAGCCCGCCTTGCGGGCGATGCCGACTCCCCACCGGACGTCGAGGAGGCCGGGGAGGTCGTGGGCATCGGGGTTGATGGACGTGAAGACCCCGGCCGCCCGCGCCGCGGCCCCGAGCCGCCAGTCGAGGTCGAGCCGGTAGGGCGACGCGTTGATCTCGACGCCGCAGCCGGCCGCGCCCGCCGCCTCGAGGACGGCGTGCATGTCGACGTCGAAGCCTCCCCGCGAAAGGAGGAGACGTCCCGTCGCGTGACCGAGGAGGGTGACGCGGGGGTTCCGGACGGCCCTCACGATCCGCTCCGTCTGCTGGGCGCGGGGGAGGTGGAAGGCGGAGTGGACCGAGGCGATCACGAAGTCGAAGCCGGCGAGGAAGTCGTCCCCGTAGTCGATCGAGCCGTCCGGCAGGATGTCGGCCTCGGTCCCGCGGAAGACGGTCAGCGACGGGAACCGCGGCCGGAGGGCCTCGATGGCGGCCCACTGCTCCCGGACCCTTTCGGGGCCGAGCCCGCCCGCGTAGGCGGCGGCCGGCGAGTGGTCGGTGATGCCGACGTACGCGTAGCCGAGCTCGACGGCGCGCCTGAACGTCTCCTCCAGGGTCGCCTTGCCGTCGGAGAAGGTCGTGTGGAGGTGGAAGAGGCCCTGGAGGTCGCCCGGCTGGAGGAGACGGGGAAGCGCTCCGGCGGCGGCCGCGCCGACCTCGCCGCGGCCCTCGCGGAGCTCGGGCGGCACGAACGAGAGGCCGAGGCGGGCGTAGATCTCGGACTCCTCGGACGCCGGCGCGTCGACCGCCGCCCCGCCCCGCTCCCGGAGCGCCGCGAGGTGCTCCCCGGAGCCGGTCGCCTCGAGGAGGAGGTTCCCGAAGCGGGCGGCCGGGCCGGCCACGACCTCGACGGGAGGCGCGTTCTCGGCGGGGGGGACGACCGGGAGCCGCTCGGGACGGCCGCAGGCGACGGCGAGGACCACGCGGTCCACCGTCTCGAGCGAGCGGCGAAGGTCGCCCGCCACCTCGACGCGGGTCACGCCCGCGTCCGCGGCGGCGGAGAGGAGGAGGGCGCGGGCGGCCTCCGCGCGCGCCCAGGCCGCCGGGAGGCGATGGCGGCCCGAGGCCGACGCGACGAAGCTGAGGCCGGTCGCGAGCTTCTCCTGGGTCTTCGGCCCGAACCCGGGGAGGGCGGCGAGCCTGTTCTCGCGGATGGCGTACTCGAGCTCCCCGAGCGTCGTCACCCCGAGCTCCTTCCAGAGCGCGGAGGCCTTCTTCGGGCCGAGGCCCGGGATCCTCGTCAGGTCGAGGACGCCCGCGGGAACCGCGGCCCGGAGCTCCTCGAGGGCGGTCGACGTGCCCGTCGCCGAGAGCTCGGTCAGGACCTCCTCGATGGCCTTGCCGATCCCCTTGACCGACCCGATCTCCCCCCGCGCGAGGACCTCCTCGAACCCCTCGAGCCGCGCCACCGTCCGCGCCGCGTTCTCGAAGGCCCTGACCTTGAAGGGGTTCTCGCCGCTGACGGCGAGGAGCGTCGCGATCTCCTCGAGCGCCTCGGCGGCGCGGGCTCTCTCCACGGCGTGTAGGATAGCCGGGGCATGCCCTTCCGCGGAGCCGACCTCCACTCGCACTCGACCTGCTCGGACGGCCGGGAGACCCCGGCGACCCTGGTGAGACGGGCCGTCGAGGCGGGCCTCTCCGCCTTCGCCCTCACGGACCACGACGCGGTCCACGGGATCCCGCCCTTCGAGGAGGCGTGCTCCGGCACGGGAATCGTCCCCGTGGCGGGGGTGGAGCTCTCGGTCGTCGAAGGGGACGAGGAGATCCACCTCCTGGGGCTCTTCCTCGACGCGGGCGAGCCCGGTCTCGCCGGCGCCCTCGCCGAGGTGCGGGAGGCCCGCGACCGCCGCGGGGAGGCGATGGTGGAGAGGCTGGCGGCCCACGGCGTCGTCCTCGACCTCGCCCAGATCCGAGCGAAGGTGGGCGCCGCCTCTTTCGGCCGGCCGCACGTGGCGCGGGAGCTCGTGGCGAAGGGCCACGCGGGGAGCATGGACGAGGCGTTCGAGCGCTTCCTCGTGAAGGGGCGCCCGGGCTGGGTCCCCAAGGCCCGGTGGAGCCTCGCGAAGGGGATCGGCGCCGTCCACGCGGCGGGAGGGCTCGCCGTCCTCGCCCACCCGGTCTGGTACGGCGACCCGGAGTCGCTCGTCGCGCGGGGAAAGGAGCTCGGGGCGGACGGTCTCGAGGCGGTGCACCCGGACCACGACGACCGGGCGCGCCTGAGGTTCTCGGCCCTCGCCGGACGGCTCGGCCTCCTGGTGAGCGCCGGCTCGGACCACCACGGCTCGGGCGAGGCGGGCGCCGAGGTGGGGAGCTGCCGCCTCGACGAGGCCGCCTGGGAGAAGCTCGCGGCCGCGGCGGTCGAGCGGCGAGCGGGCTCGGGACGCCCGCCCCTCGACCTCTCGCCCCGCTGACCGGGTTCGTCCAGAATACGGCCTCCATGTCGACTCTCGTTCCCGTCGAGACGGAGTCCCTCCCGGCGCGCCCCGAAGCCGAGCGGAGCGTCCTCGGCGCGCTGCTGATCGACGGAGGGCTCGTCCCCCAGGTCATGGAGTACCTGGTGGCGGACGACTTCGCCTCCGAGGCGCACCGCGCCGTCTACGAGGCGATCCTCGCGCTCGGCGATCGCCACGACGCGGTGGACCTCGTCACGGTCGAGCACGAGCTCTCGCGGACCGGACGCCTGGAGAAGGCGGGCGGGGCGGCCTACCTCGCCGGCCTCGTCGACCGGGTCCCGGACGTCGACAACGTCGACAGCTACGCCCGGCTCGTGAGGGAGGCCTCGCTCCGGCGCCAGCTCGTCCTGCAGGCCCGCAAGTCGATGCGGCAGGCGGTGGAGGGCCCCGACGCCGAGGCGGCCCTCGAGGAGGCCCAGCGCGACCTGGTGGAGATCGCCAAGGGGAGCGTGCGGGGCGGCTTCGTGCGGCTCTCGGTCATCGCCGACCGGAACGAGGAGGAGATCCAGAAGATCCAGAGCCGGGGGACGATGCTCACCGGGCTCCCCACCGGCTTCCAGCGGCTCAACGCCCTCACGCAGGGCTTCCAGCGCGCCGACCTGATCATCGTCGCGGCGCGTCCCGGGATGGGGAAGACCGCGTTCGCGCTCAACATCGCGTCGTACCTGACGATCCACCAGCCGTACGTCGTCGGGTTCTTCTCCCTCGAGATGTCCGCGCCCCAGCTGGGCCTTCGCGTCCAGTGCGCCGAGGCGCGGGTCAACCTGCAGCGCCTGCGCGAGGGGCGGCTCTCGAAGGAGGAGAAGAAGTACCTCTTCTACACGACCCAGCAGATGCGCGAGGCGAAGCTCTACATCGACGACCAGCCGGCCATCACGCTGCTGGAGATGCGGGCCCGGGCCCTCCAGCTGAAGCAGCGCTGGGGCCTCGACGCGCTCTTCGTCGACTACCTCCAGATCATGGGGACCCGCGGCCGCGTGGAGAGCCGGCAGCAGGAGGTCGCGGCGTTCTCGCGCGGCCTGAAGGCGCTCGCGAAGGAGCTCGACGTCCCGGTGGTGGCGCTCTCGCAGCTCTCCCGGCGGACGGAGCAGCGCGGCAGCGAGCGCGAGCCGCAGCTGTCGGACCTCCGCGAGTCGGGCGCCATCGAGCAGGACGCCGACCTCGTGATCTTCCTGTCGCGCCCGGAGTACTACGACAAGGAGACGGACCAGAAGAACGTCTGCGACGTCATCATCGCCAAGCAGAGGAACGGCCCGACCGACCGGTTCACGCTCGGCTGGTCGGGCGAGACGACGCGGTTCTCGGACCTGGCGACGGTGTCCGAGGGGCCCGGCCTTTGAAGTGGCCCGTGCGCGTCCTCGAGCTCGTCGGGGGCGCCGTCACGGGCGTCCTCGAGGCGCTCGGCCGCTTCGTCGTCCTCCTGGCCCGGACGCTCCGCGGCCTCGTCCGCCCGCCGTTCGACCTGCGCGCCCTCGTCTCGCAGGTGGTCCGCGTGGGGGTCGACTCCGTCCCGGTCGTCCTGGTGACCGCCGGGTTCACCGGCGGGGTCCTGGCGCTCCAGACGTTCAACGGCTTCGCGCGCTTCCACGCCGAGGGGTTCGTCGGGTCGGTGGTGGCCCTGTCGATGCTCCGCGAGCTCGGCCCGGTCCTGACGGGGCTGATGGTCACCGGGCGCGCGGGGAGCGCGATGGCCGCCGAGCTCGGGACGATGCGGGTCACCGAGCAGATCGACGCGCTCGTCGCCCTCGCCACCGACCCCGTGAAGTACCTCTTCGTCCCGCGCGTCCTCGCCGGGATCCTCGTCCTGCCGATGCTGGTCGTCCTCTCCAACGGCGTGGGGATCGTCGGCGGGTACCTCGTGGCGGTGCGTCTGCTGGGAGCCAACCCGGTCGTCTACGTCGACAACACGTTCCAGTACCTCGGCATGGAGGACCTCTGGTCGGGCCTGATCAAGGCGGCCGTCTTCGGGGGCCTCCTGACCTTCATCGGCTGCCAGAGGGGCTTCGACACGACCGGGGGGGCCGAAGGGGTGGGGCGCGCGACGACGGCGGCGGTCGTCTCGGGCTCGCTCGCGATCCTCGTCGCCGACTTCTTCCTGACGAAGGTGCTCTTCTGACCGGCGCGGCGAGGACGCCGGGACCGCCGGCGCTGGAGCTCCGCGGCGTGACGAAGCGGTTCGGCGCGAAGGTCGTCCTCGACGCCGTCGACCTGACCGTCCCGGTCGGGGAGTCGCTCGTCGTCCTCGGGAAGTCGGGCGTGGGGAAGAGCGTCCTCGTCAAGCACCTCATCGGCCTCCTCGAGCCGGACGCGGGGAGCGTCCGCGTGCTGGGGGACGACCTCTGGGCCGTCCCCTCGCGCCGCCGCGACGAGCTCCGCCGCCGCTTCGGGATGTCGTTCCAGGAAGGGGCGCTCTTCGACTCCCTCTCGGTCGGCGAGAACATCGCGTTCCCGCTGAAGCGCCACACGAAGATGACGAAGGGCGAGGTCCGCGACCGCGTCGCCGAGTGCCTCGAGGCGGTCCGCCTCCCCGGCATGGAGGCGAAGCGGACGTCCGAGCTGTCGGGAGGGATGCGGCGCCGCGTCGGCTTCGCGCGGGCCATCGCCCTGAAGCCCGAGATCCTCCTCTTCGACGAGCCGACGACGGGCCTCGACCCGATCAACACCGACGTCCTCGTCCGCGTCATCACCGAGCTGAACCACCGGATGAACCCGACGATGGTGACGATCACGCACGACCTGTCGGTCGCCTTCGCCGTCGCCGAGCGGGTCGCCCTCCTCGACGAGGGGCGGATCCGCGCCGACCTCCCGCCGCGGGAGTTCGAGACGTCCCCCGATCCCCGGGTCCGCGCGTTCGTCCTCGGCGACAGCTCGCTGGAGGACGCGCGGACCGCCCCCGAGGAGGTCTCCCCATGAGCAGCAGCGCCAAGATCGGAGCCTTCACCCTCGTCGTCCTCGCGGTCCTGGCCGCCCTCGTCCTGAAGATCGAGGACATCCCCATCGGGAAGAAGGCGAGGACCGGGTCGGTCGAGGTGCAGTTCCGCGACGTGGCGGGGCTGGACGACAAGTCGGCCGTGAGGATCGCGGGAGTCCGGGTGGGCCGGGTCGACGGGATCCAGCTCCTGCCGGACGGGACGGCCGTGGCCCGCCTCGCGCTCGACCCCGAGGTCGAGCTCCGCCAGGGGGCCTACGGCCAGATCCGGAACATGGGCCTCCTGGGCGACAAGTACGTGGAGCTCTTCCCCGGGCCGGCCGACGCGCCGAGGCTCGGTCCCGGCGCCCGGATCTCCGGTCAGGTGCCGACGGGCTTCGACGACCTGACGAAGCTCGCGGCCGACATCGGCAAGGACGTCAAGGAGCTGACGGGGGCCCTGGCCGGCTCCCTGGGGGGAGAGACCGGGGAGAAGAAGATCAACCGGATCGTCGACAACATCGGCGCCCTCGCCGAGGCGCTCAGGCAGCTGGTGGAGTCGAACCGCCAGAACGTCGACGTGACCCTCGCGAACCTGCGCGAGTTCTCGGGGCAGATGCGCGAGACCCTCGCCCGCCTCGACCGGATCCTCGACGAGAACCGCATCGGCGTGAAGCAGTCGGTCTCCAACCTCGACGAGGTGACCGGGAAGCTGAAGACCACCGTCGACAACCTCAACTCGATCACCGGGAAGATCGACTCGGGGAAGGGGACGATCGGGAAGCTCGTCAACGACGACGAGACGAGCAAGAACCTGAACGAGGCGCTGGCGTCGGTCAAGACCGGGATCGACTCGTTCAACACGACCCTGACCCGGATCAACCGGATCCAGCTCGACCTCGGCTTCTACGGCGAGTACATGTCCCGGACGGACGGGTGGCGCGGCGTCTTCCGCGTGGACGTGGTCCCGCGCGAGAACAAGTTCTACCGCCTCGAGCTCGTCGGGATCCCGAACGGCAGGCGCCTGGAGGACAACTTCACCTACACGACGACGGTCGACGGCGTGAAGGGGTCGACCGTGTCGACGAACGTCATCAGCTACCGGGACGAGTTCGGGGTGACGGCGCAGCTGGGCTACCGCTTCAACAACACCATCCTCCGCGCCGGCCTGATCGAGACGCGCGGGGGGGCGGCGATCGACCAGCTGTGGCTCAAGGACAAGCTCCAGCTCTCGGCGGAGGCGTGGGACTTCGGCCGGTCGACCGGCAACGCGCAGGTGAAGCTCTTCGGGCAGTGGCAGAGCCGCGGGAGCCTCTTCGTGCGCGCCGGCGTCGACGACTCCCTCAACCCGGCGCGCCGCTCGTTCTTCGTCGGCGCGGGGCTCCGCTGGAGGGACGAGGACATCAAGACCCTCCTTCCCGCCGCCAGCTCCTTCCTCCACTGATGGCCCGCCGGCCGCCCCGGGTCTTCGTCTGCACGTCCTGCGAGGCGCAGAGCCCGCGCTGGATCGGGCGCTGCCCCGAGTGCGGCGCCTGGAACACGTACGTGGAGGAGGAGGGCGGTCCCGCCGGGACCCCCGCCGCGCCCGGGCGGGGTGCGGCCCCGGTCCGCCTGCGCGACGTCGACGCCGCCGACGCTCCCCGTCTCCTGACGGGGCTCGGCGACGTGGACCGGGTCCTGGGGGGAGGCCTCGTCCCGGGCTCGGTCGTCCTCCTCGGCGGCGAGCCGGGGATCGGCAAGTCGACGCTCCTCCTGCAGGTGGCCTCGCGCCTCGCGGCGACCGCCGGCGACGTCCTCTACGTCTCCGCCGAGGAGTCGGCGCGCCAGGTCCGGCTCCGCGCCGAGCGCCTCGGCGCGCTCGCCGACCGGCTCTTCCTCCTCCCGGAGACGTCGGTGGACCGGATCCTGGAGACGGCCGAGTCGTCGCGCCCTGCGGCGCTGGTCGTCGACTCCGTCCAGACCGTCGCCTCGGCGGGGCTCCCCTCGCCCGCCGGCTCGGTCTCGCAGGTGAGGGACGCCGCGGCGCGGCTCTCGGTCCTGGCCAAGACGGCGGGCGTGCCGCTCTTCCTCGTCGGGCACGTCACGAAGGACGGGAGCCTGGCCGGCCCGAAGACGCTCGAGCACCTCGTCGACGCGGTCCTGTCGTTCGAGGGGGAGCGGTTCCAGGCCCACCGCGTCCTGCGGGCGCTGAAGAACAGGTTCGGGCCGGTCCACGAGCTGGCGCTCTTCGAGATGACCGGCGCCGGCCTCGTCGGCGTGGCGAACCCGTCGTCGCTCTACCTCGGGAGCCGCGCCGGCTCGCGTCCCGGCTCGGCGGTCCTCGCGGCGATGGAGGGGACGCGGCCGATGCTCCTCGAGGTCCAGGCCCTGAACGTCGAGGTGAAGTGGGGGACGCCGCGGCGGACGGCGATCGGCTTCGACGGGACGCGGCTCGCGCTCCTCCTCGCGGTCCTCGAGCGCCACGGGGGCCTCGGCCTGTCGGGGCACGACGTCTTCCTCAACTTCGCGGGGGGGGCCGAGAGCGCCGAGCCCGCGGCGGACCTCGCGGTCGTCGCGGCCGTCGCGTCGAGCGCCCGCGGGACGGCGCTCCCGCTCCGGACGGTGGTCTTCGGCGAGGTGGGCCTCCTCGGCGAGGTGAGGGCCGTGACCGACGCCCCGCTGCGCCTGAAGGAGGCGCTGGCCCTCGGCTTCACCGAGGCGATCCTCCCGTCCGCCAACGCGCACGAGGCGGCGGCGTTCCCGGACCTCTCGGCGGTCCCCGTCGCCAGCGTGGAGGAGCTCCTCAGACGAGCGTGACCGGCCGGCCGGTCAGCACCTCGTAGGCCTCGCGGTAGCGGGCGAGCGTGCCGGAGACCACGTCGTCGGGGAGCGCGGGGGCGGGCGGGCGCTTGTCCCAGCCGCTCGCCTCGAGCCAGTCGCGGACGAACTGCTTGTCGTACGAGGGGGGCGACCCTCCGGGCGCCCACGAGGCGGCGGGCCAGAAGCGGGAGGAGTCGGGGGTGAGCGCCTCGTCGATCCAGACGACCTCGCCGCCGGGCCCGAGGCCGAACTCGAACTTGGTGTCGGCGATCAGGATCCCCCGCTCCGCGGCGTGGGCGGCGGCGCGGGAGTAGAGGCCGAGGGTCAGGTCCCGGAGCCGGGTCGCCAGCTCGGCGCCGACCTCGCTCGCCATCCGCTCGAAGGGGACGTTCTCGTCGTGCCCCTCCTCGGCCTTCGTGGCGGGGGTGAAGATCGGCTCGGGGAGCCGCTCGGACTCGCGCAGCCCCGCCGGGAGCGGGACGCCGCAGACGGAGCCGGTCCGCCGGTAGTCCTTCCATCCCGAGCCGGCCAGGTAGCCGCGGGCGACGCACTCGAACGGGACGACCCGGCACTTCCGCCCGAGGACGGCCCGCCCGCGGAGGACGTCCGCGTGCGCGCGCAGGGGAGCGGGAAACCGGGAGACCTCGGTCTCGAGGAGGTGGTTCGGGACGACGTCCGAGAAGAGCCGGAACCAGAAGGTCGAGAGCTGGGTCAGGACGATCCCCTTTCCGGGGACGCCGGGCGTGAGGACGACGTCGAACGCCGAGATCCGGTCCGTGGCCACGAGGAGGAGGGAGTCGCCCAGGTCGTAGACGTCGCGGACCTTCCCGCGGCGGGGAGGGGGGAGGCCGGGGAGGTCGGTGGCGTCGAGCGGGGCGGCCAGCATGCCGCCATTCTAGGCGGGGTCGGGGACCGTTCCGGGGCGAGATAAACTCGGCCACCCGTCGAGGAGGAAGACCGAAGTGAAGCTCGAGATCGTCACCGCCGGAAAGACCCGTCCCTCGGACCGGGCGGACGCGCTGGTCGTCTTCGTGGCGCGCCCCGACAGGAAGCAGAAGGCCACCTTCGAGAGCGTCCCGGACGACGTCCGCCACGCCGTCCGCGCCGCCGCTCCCGCCGAGGCGGGCGCCGACGGCTCGGTCTTCACCCTCCCGCTCGAGGCGCCGGGCGCCCCGGCGGCGCGGCTCTACGCCTTCGGGACCGGCTCCGGAGACGAGCTTTCCCCGCGGAAGGCACGGACGCTCCTCCGCTCGGTGGTCCGGACCCTCGACAAGAACGGCGAGAGGAGCGCGCTGGTGGACTTCCCCTTCGCCACCGCGCGGATGAGCGCCGCCGAGGCCCGGGAGTTCCTGGGCCGCTCGGTCCTGCAGGCCGCCTACGAGTTCCCTCGGTTCAAGTCGAAGGCCGACCCGCGGCGGCTCTCCCGCGTGGCGTTCGCCTCGGGGCGCGGTCCCTGGGCGGGCGCGGCGGAGCGCGACGTCCGCCGCGAGCGGGCCGAGGCCGCCGCCCTGGCGAAGGTGGCGACCCTCGTCCGCGACCTCGGCAACACCCCCTCGAACCACATGGGGCCCCGCCAGCTCGCCGACGCCGTGAGGAAGGAGGCGAAGGGGCGCGGGGTGAAGGCCACCGTCCTCGGGAAGAAGGAGATCGAGCGCGAGCGGATGGGGGGGCTCCTGGCGGTCAACCGGGGCTCCGCCGAGGAGCCGCGCTTCGTCGTCCTCGAGTACGCCGGGGGGAAGAAGGGGGAGCGGCCGGTCGCCCTCGTCGGAAAGGGGGTCACGTTCGACTCCGGCGGCCTCTCGCTCAAGCCCGCCGACCGGATGGGCGACATGAAGTGGGACATGATGGGGGCCGCCACGGCCTGCGGTGTCGTCCTCGCCGCCGCCGACCTGGAGCTCCCGGTCAACCTCGTCGCGCTCGCGCCCCTCACCGAGAACCTCCCCTCGGGGACGGCCTACAAGCCGGGCGACGTCGTCACCTTCCGCAACGGGAAGACGGCCGAGATCGACAACACCGACGCGGAAGGACGGGTCATCCTCGCGGACGCCCTCGACTACGCGAAGGAGTGGAAGCCCGCGGTCATCCTCGACTACGCCACGCTGACCGGCGCCGCCCTGGTCGCCCTGGGGCTCGAGGCCTCCGTCGTCTTCACCGACCAGGACGACCTGGCCGCTTCCCTCGTCTCGGCGGGCGAGCGGACCGACGAGCGCGTCTGGCGCCTCCCGATCTGGGACGACTACAGGGAGAACCTCCGGTCGGACTGGGCCGACTTCAAGAACACCGGGGGCCGCTACGGGGGCTCGATCAACGGCGCGCTCTTCCTGAAGGAGTTCGTCGACCCCGGGCAGCCGTGGGCGCACCTCGACATTGCGCCGACGGCGTACTTCGAGCGGGAGCACGCGGGCTACTCCTCGGGCGCGACCGCGTTCGGCCTCGCCCTGACGGTCCGCTGGCTCAAGGACCGCGCGACGCGCTAGGCCGTGCTCGTCTCCCTCCGCGTCCGGGACCTGGCCGTCCTCGAGGACGTCGACGTCGCCCTCGAGACGGGCCTCACCGTCCTGACCGGCGAGACCGGGGCGGGGAAGTCGCTCGTGGTCGACGCCCTCTCGCTCCTCTCGGGCGAGAGGGGGGACGCCTCGCTGGTGAGGGCGGGCGCCGACAGGCTCGTGGTGGAGGGGCTCTTCGAGTCGGACGACCCGGCCGTCCGGGACGCCCTCGTCGCCGCGGGGCTCGCGGAGGAAGGGGCGGAGGCTTCCGCCACGGAGGTCGCGATCCGCCGCGAGGTGGCCGCGACGGGGAAGGGGCGCCTCTGGGTGAACGGCTCGCCCGCGGCGCTCAGGACCCTCGCCGACCTCGCCCCGCGGCTCCTCGTCCTCTATGGCCAGGCGGAGGCCCGGGAGCTCCTCGACCCGGGCGTGCCGCGGGAGCTCCTCGACCGCTTCGCCGGCCTCGAGGACGCAGCCGCCGAGGTCGCCCGCCTCCACGCGGCCTGGCGCGAGCGCGAGGACGATCGGCGCCGCCTCGAGGGCCGGGGGGAAGGGCGGGCCGAGCGGCTCGAGCTCCTCGAGTTCCAGCTCGGCGAGATCGACGGCATCGCGCCGCGGCCCGGGGAGGAGGAGGAGCTCGGGGAAGAGAAGCTCTCCCTCGCGAGCGTGGAGAAGCGCGGAGGCCTCCTCGCCCAGGCGGTGGCGGCGCTCGAGTCCGACGAGGGGGGAGCGCTCCCCGCGCTGACCGCGCTCCGGAGGACGCTGCAGGCCCTCGTCGAGGTCGACCCCGCCGCGACCTCGCGCCTCGCCGCCGTCGAGGAGGTCCTCGAGCGGGTCTCCGACCTGGCGGCGTCGACGTCGCGCGACCTCGACCGGCTCGAGGCCGACCCGGCCCGGCTGGCGGCGGTCGCCGAGCGCCTCGACGCCCTCGCCCGCCTCCGGCGCAAGTACGGGCCGACCCTCGACGACGTCCTCGCCCACCGCGACCGGATCGCGCGGGAGCGGGACGAGCTCTCGGACCTCGCGGGGGCGCTCGCGAAGGCCGACGGCGCGGCCCGGGCGGCGTTCGGGCGGTTCCGGACCGCGGCGCTCGAGCTCTCCGGGGCTCGGGCCGCCGCGGCGCCGCGGCTCGCCGAGTCGGTGGTCCGCCACCTCCGCGACCTCGCGTTCCTCGCGGCCTCCTTCTCTGTGGACGTGGGCCGGAAGGCGCAGGACGGAAGCCCGCTGGCGGCGGGGGGGACCGAGGTGGCCTTCGGCCCCCACGGCGTCGACCAGGTCTCCTTCCTCTTCGCGCCGAACCCCGGGGAGCCGGCGCGGCCCCTCCAGAGGATCGCGTCGGGAGGCGAGCTGTCGCGGGTCCAGCTCGCCCTGTCCGCCGCCCTCGCCGAGGGGGAAAGCGCCTGCGGGACCGGTGCGGGAAAGGGGCGGGGCGCCCCCGTCCGGACCTTCGTCTTCGACGAGGTCGACGCCGGCGTCTCGGGGGCGACCGCCGAGGCGGTGGGGCGGAAGCTCCGGACGCTCGCGCGGCGCGGGCAGGTCCTGGTCGTGACGCACCTCCCGCAGGTCGCGGCGGCCGGGGACCGTCACCTCTCGGTCTCGAAGGAGGCGTCCGGCGGGAGGACGCGGACGACCGTCCGGCCCCTTCCCGAAGGGGGACGCGTCGAGGCGATCGCCGCCCTCCTCGCCGGCTCGTCGGTCGGGGAGGCCGCGCGGTCGCAGGCCCGCCAGCTCCTCGCGTCGGCGGAGGCCGCGGGGCGCGCCGGCTCCGAGCGGCGAGGACGAAAGGGGGCGAAGGGATGAGCGAGCCGCTTCGTCCCGAGGCCGAGGGCGCCGCCCCGGCGACGCTGCCCGACCCCCGGCTCGCGGCGGCGGAGGCCGTCGTGGTGGGTTGCGGCGCGGCCGGCTCGGCGGCCGCGGAGGGGCTCGCCCGGGCGGGCGTCGGGAAGCTCACCCTCGTCGACCTCGACGTCGTCCTCCACCGGAACCTGGCGACCCACTCCCTCGTGAGCGTCGAGGACGCCGAACGCTGCCGCGAGAAGGCCGTCGCGGTCGCGGACGCGCTCCGGACGGTCGCGCCCGACGTGGAGGTCGTCCCCGTCGTGACCGAGCTGGGGCTCGACAACGCCGACGAGCTCCTCGCGGGAGCCCGGCTCGTCGTCGACGCGACCGACACGCGGGGAGCGCACCTCCTGGTCGACGCGGCCGTCCGCCGCTCCGGGACGCCCTGGGTGCTCGCCCGGACGGAGGGGCGGATCGCCGTCGTCGCCGCGTTCCACCCCCCCGCGCCTCCGTGTGTCCGATGCGCGTCGGGAGCGCTCGACTCGCTCGCCTCTCCTCCGGAGGACCCGTGGGCCCGCGCCGAGCGGACCGCGCTCGCCTCGTCCGCCGCCAGGCTCGCGGGGGCGCTCGCCGTGGAGCGGGGGCTCGCGCTCCTCCTCTCGGGGGTCGCGTCCGGCGTCGTCGCGGTCCGGGCGGGGACCGACCCCGTGGCCGTGAGCGCCGTCGAGCCGGGGGGGCCGGGCTTCCCGCCCTGCCCCTGCCTCTTCGGAGAGGTCCCCGTCCCGTCGGAGGAGGAGCGGTCCGGCATGGAGCGTCGCTCCCCCGGCGCGTACCACTTCCCCGCGCCGCCGGGGGCCCGCGTGGACGTGCGGAGCCTCGCGCTCCGGCTGACGGGGTGGCGCGTGGTCCGCTCCTCGGCGCTCTCGGTGACGGTCCAGGGGGAAGGGGCGAGCGTGACCCGCTTCGCGGACGGCCGCCTCGTCGTCCGCGGGGCGGTCGATCCGCGCCGCGCCCGCGAGCTGGCGGCGCGGCTGACGAAGGTCTAGCGCCCCTCCTCCCCGCCCGTCCGGGGTCTGCTATCGTCCCGGCCGTGAGCATCATCCGGCCCTATCGAGGGAAGGTACCGCGGCTCGGGGAGCGGGTTTTCCTGGCAGAGACCGCGGCCGTCGTCGGGGACGTCGTCCTGGGGGACGACGTGTCGATCTGGTACTCGTCCGTGGTCCGCGGGGACTGCTGCTCCATCCGCGTGGGCGCGCGCTCCAACGTCCAGGACAGCTGCACCCTCCACGTGACGAAGGACGTCGGCCCGCTCCTCCTCGAGGAGGAGGTGACGCTGGGTCACAACGCGGTCGTCCACGCCTGCACGATCCGCCGGGCGGCGCTCATCGGGATGAACGCGACGGTCCTCGACAACGCCGAGATCGGCGAGAAGGCCCTGATCGCGGCGGGCGCGGTGGTCCTTCCCGGGACGAGGGTGGCGCCCCGGACGCTCTGGGCCGGGAGCCCGGCGCGCTACAAGCGGGAGCTGACGCCGGCCGAGGTCGAGGGGCTCGACACCTACTGGAAGAACTACCTCGAGTACAAGGAAGAGTACCTGCGCGAGGACGCGCGGAGCGGGCGGCGGCCCGTCCCCGCCGCCGTGCCGGTCCTCTGACCGCCATGATCGGAAGCGTGAAGGGGACGCGGGACCTCCTCCCGCCCGAGACCCGCGTCTGGGGCCGCGTCGAGGAGACGGCCCGGGAGGTCTTCGCCCTCCACGGGTTCGAGGAGGTCCGGACGCCCGTCCTCGAGCCGACCGAGCTCTTCGTCAGGACGGTGGGGGAGGCGACGGACATCGTCCACAAGGAGATGTACACGTTCGTCGACCGCGGGGGCCGGTCGGTCACCCTCCGGCCGGAGAACACCGCCGGCGTCGCCCGCGCCCTCGTCGAGCACGGCCTCGTGCAGGCGGCCGGCGTGAGGAAGCTCTGGTATGCCGGCCCGCAGTTCCGGTACGAGCGGCCGCAGAAGGGGCGCTACCGGGAGTTCCGGCAGATCGGGGCCGAGGTCCTCGGGGCGGCCGACGCCGCCACCGACGCCGAGCTCCTCGTGATGCTCTTCGACTTTCTCGGCCGCCTCGGCTTCACGGGGCTCGCCGTCTCGCTCAACAGCGTCGGGACCCAGGAGTGCCGCCCCGCGTTCGTGGAGGCCCTCCGCGCGTACCTCGAGCCGTTCGCGGGCCGGATGGGGGACGACGACCTCCGGCGGCTGAAGGACAACCCGCTCCGGGTCCTCGACACGAAGGACCCGGCCGTGAAGGAGGTCCTCCCCGGCGCCCCGCAGATGGTGGACCACCTCGACCCGGCCTCGCGGGCGCACCACGAGGAGCTCCTGGCGCTCCTCTCGGACGCCGCGATCCCGTTCCGGATCGAGCCCCGTCTCGTCCGCGGCCTCGACTACTACACGCGGACGGTCTTCGAGGTGACGGCCGGCGGCCTCGGGGCCCAGGACGCCCTCCTCGGAGGCGGCCGGTACGACAGGCTCGTCTCCGACCTCGGCGGGCCCCGGACGCCCGGGATCGGCTTCGCCATCGGCGAGGACCGGCTGGTCGACGTCCTGCCGCAGGCGTTCCGCGAGGAGGCGCTGGCCTCCTTCGCGCCGGTGGCGCTCGTCGCGATCGAGCCGGCCGACCGGCCCTCCGCCCTCGCGCTCGCCCGGACTCTCCGCGCGGCCGGGATCTCCGTCGACCTCGACCCCGCGGGAAAGGGGCCGGGCGCCGCGCTCAAGGCCGCCGGGAAGCGTGGCTGCCGGAGGGCGGTCCTCCTCGGGCAGAGGGAGCGCGAGGCGGGGACCGCCGTGGTGAAGGACCTCGTGGAGCGGACCCAGGCCGAGGTGCCGCAGGCGGAGCTCACCGCCTACCTGAAGGGATGAACGCCGTGACGACGACCGCCCGACCCGATCCCTCGCGCGAGGGTGCCGCCCCGGAAGGGGCCGCGGCTCCCTCCGACTCGCCAGCCCGGGCCCGCGTCCGGACCCCCGCCGGGTCCCTCCGGAGCGAGCACGCAGGCTCCACGGTCCTCGTCGACGGGTGGGTCCAGCGCCGCCGCGACCACGGAGAGCTCGTCTTCATCGACCTGCGCGACCGCTCGGGCCTCCTCCAGGTGGTCTTCGACGCGCAGTTCCTCCCTTCGCCCGACCTCCTCGCGCGGGCGAAGGAGCTCCGGAGCGAGTTCGTCGTCGAGGTCGAAGGGGAGGTCGTCTCCCGGGAGGGCGACGCGATCAACGACGACCTCCCGACCGGGCACGTGGAGCTCCGCGCGAGCCGGCTCGAGATCCTGAGCCGCTCGGAGACGCCGCCGTTCCCGATCGAGGACGGCGTCCGCGCCTCCGAGGATCTCCGCCTCAAGTACCGCTACCTCGACCTCCGCCGCCCGGAGATGAGCCGCAACTTCGTCCGCCGCAGCGACGTGACCTACCGGATCCGGCAGGTCCTCCACGAGGAGGGGTTCCTCGAGGTGGAGACGCCGATCCTGACCAAGTCGACCCCCGAAGGGGCGCGCGACTTCCTGGTCCCGTCGCGCGTCCATCCAGGGGAGTTCTACGCGCTGCCCCAGTCGCCGCAGCTCTTCAAGCAGCTCCTGATGGTCTCGGGGATGGAGCGCTACTACCAGATCGCCCGCTGCTTCCGGGACGAGGACCTCCGCGCCGACCGGCAGCCCGAGTTCACCCAGGTGGACCTCGAGCTCTCGTTCCCGAGCGAGGAGACCGTCTTCGCCCTCGTCGAGAAGCTCTTCGCCGCGGTCTTCCCCCCCTCCGGGATCCCGTGCCCGACGCCCTTCCCGCGGATGACCTGGGCCGAGGCGACGGAGCGGTTCGGGATCGACCGGCCCGACACGCGCTTCGGTCTCGAGCTGAGGACGCTCGACCTGTCCTCCTCGCCCTCCGAGGTCCTCCGCTCCGCCCCCAGGGCGAAAGGGATCGCGGTCCCGGGCGGGGCCGCGTTCGCCCGCAAGAGGCTCGACGACCTGGAGACGGCGGCGAAGTCCCTCGGGGCCGGAGGGCTCGTCTGGATCAAGCTCCAGGGCGACCTGCCGGGAGGCTTCAACTCGAACGCCAAGAAGCTCCTCGACGAGGCGACGCTCGCGGGGATCCGGTCCACCCTCTCGGCGAAGGACGGCGACCTCGTCCTCGTGGTCGCCGGGAAGGAGAAGACGGTCAACGACGTCCTCGCGTCGCTCCGCGTCCAGCTCGCCCGCGAGGAGAAGCTGATTCCGGCCGGCCGCTTCGACTTCCTCTGGGTCACCGAGTTCCCCCTCCTCGAGTGGCACGAGGACGACCGGAGGTGGTACGCCACGCACCACCCGTTCACCTCGCCGCGCGCCGAGGACCTCCCCTTCCTCGAGAGCGACCCGGGACGGGTGAAGGCGCGGGCGTACGACGTCGTCCTCAACGGGATGGAGCTCGGCGGAGGGTCGATCCGGATCCACCAGCCGGAGGTCCAGTCGCGCGTCTTCGCCACGCTCGGGATCGGCCCCGAGGAGGCGCGGGCGAAGTTCGGCTTCCTCCTCGACGCCTTCCGCTACGGCGCCCCGCCGCACGGCGGTCTCGCCCTCGGCCTCGACCGGATGCTGATGGTCCTCTCGGGCGCGGCGTCGATCCGGGACGTCATCGCCTTCCCCAAGACGGCGTCCGGCTCGTGCCTGATGACCGACTCGCCGGGACCGGTCTCGGAGGACCAGCTCCGCGAGCTGGGGATCGCGCACGCCCCGGGCGTCCGGGCCCCGAAGGGCTGAGGGGGCGCGGGGCGTGGCGCCGTCGAGCACGGCACCGGGCGTCCCGGGGCTCCGCACGTTCTCGTTCTCGCCCGCGGGGGTCCCCTGCCGCGTCGTCGTCGGTCCCGGGGCCCTCGCCCGGCTCGCCCCGGCCCTCCCCGGCATCGCGCCCGGCCGGTGGTTCGTCGTCTCGTCGTCCCCGGTCCTCTCGGCCCAGGGGGAGGCGCTCGGCGCGGCCCTTCGCGGCGCGCCGGGAGTCGACCCCGATCCGCTCCTCGTCCCAGACGCCGAGGCAGGGAAGTCCTGGGCTTCGCTCGGCAGGCTCCTCGACGGCCTGACGCGGCGGGGCCTCAGGCGGGACGGGGGCGTCGTCGCCTTCGGCGGAGGCTCGGTCGGGGACGTCGCCGGGCTGGCCGCCGCGCTCGCCCTGCGGGGAGTCCCCGTCGTCCAGCTCCCCACGACCCTCCTCGCGGCCTCCGACAGCGCGCTCGGAGGGAAGACGGCGGTGAACCTCCCGGCGGGCAAGAACCTCGCGGGGGTGGTCCACCAGCCCCGCCTCGTCCTGGCCGACACGCGCCTCCTCGACTCGCTCCCCGAGCGCGCCTACCGGAGCGGCCTGGCCGAGGTGGTCAAGTGCTCGATTCTCGACGGCGCCTTCGACCGGCGGTTCGGGGCGCTGGCGGGACGTCTCGAGGCGCGCGAGCCGGAAGCCGTTGCCGAGGCCGTGACCCGCTCTCTCCGGGTCAAGGCCGCCGCGGTGAAGGCCGACCCCTTCGAGACCCTCGGACGGCGGGCGCTCCTGAACCTGGGGCACACGGTCGGGCACGCCCTCGAAACCGCGTCGCGTCACCGTCTCGCGCACGGAGAGGCGGTGGCGTGGGGTCTCCTGGCGATCCTCCGGGTGTCGGTCGCCGCGAGCGGGCTGTCCGAAGCGCTCGCCGGCCGTCTCGCCGAGAGGGTCCGGGGGCTGGTCCGTCCCCCGGCGCTCGGCCGGCCGGTCCTGGCCGGCTGGCCCGCGCTCCTCGGATCCGACAAGAAGGGGGACCGTCTGGGCCTGAGGGCCGTCCTCGTCCGCAGGCCCGGCGAGGCGCACGTGGCGCGGGTCGCGGCGGACCTCCTGGTCCGGGGGCTCCGGGAGGCCGGCGCGTACAATCCAGCCTCGTGACGCTGGCGTCCCGCCTCCCGCGCCTGAGGATCATGACGGCGCTGCTCGCGGTCTTCGTGGTCGTCGCGGTCGTCCCGATGGTGGCGTCCCACGTCCGGCTGATCCAGATCAACAGGGAAGCGCTCGAGACGGCCGAGAAGCAGTACCTGACGAGGAGCGCGGTGAACCTCTCGGACGCGATCGAGTCGTACGTCCGGACGATGCGGATCCAGGTCAGGAAGATCGCGGAGGCCCTCCAGCTCGCCGCGTCGATCTCCCCCGGGACCGACCCGTTCGAGTTCGTCGGGAAGAGCGCGCTCATCGCCGAGTACAGCGCGGCGGACCCCAACTTCCTCATCCTCAGGGCGTTGAACGCGGAGAGGAAGGGCGGCACCGTCCAGCCGGTGACCGTCGAGCCCGCGATCGAGGCCGAGCTGGGGCGGGCCTTCGCGGCCGCGATCCGGGGGAACCCGTTCGTCGGCGACGCCGTCCGGACCGAGATGTTCCCGGACGGCGGGATCGTCCTCGCCGTCCCCGTCCTCTCGCCGCAGAGGGAGCCGATGGGCGTCGTCGAGGCCTTCGTCTCCCTGACTCCCGTCCGGGTCCTGCTCGAGCAGGAGAAGAAGCGGGACCTCGTCGCCTACGTCGTGGACCGGCGCGGGGCGCCCGTCCTCGCGAGCGACCCGGCGGCCGTGGCGGACCGGGAGGGCCTGCTCCGGACCGAGCTGGTGGCCGAGTTCGTCGCCCACCCGGTCCGCCTGACCAGGGCCTATCTGCGGGGGGACGGCGCGGACGCCCGCCGCGTCCTCGGGACGGTCTCGCCGGTGGGCCCCTCCCCGGACGTGCCGGACTGGGGCGTCATCGTCGAGAAAGACGAGGCCCGGGCCTTCGCGGCGGTCTCCCAGATGACCCGGGAGTCGACGCTCGGCGGCGCCCTCGCCCTCCTCCTCGCCGTCCTGGCCGCCGTCGTCGCCGCCAACGCCCTGTCGCGCCCGGTCAAGAGCCTCGTGGAGAAGACGCGCGAGATCGCGCAGGGGAACTACTCCCAGAAGGTGGACGTCACCGGGGTGGTGGAGCTCGCCGAGCTGGGAGAGGCGTTCAACCACATGTCCGCCGAGCTCGAGAAGGCGATCGAGGGGCTCCGGCAGGCGGCCCGCGAGAACCAGGAGCTCTTCGTCAACTCGATCCGGGCGCTCGCCGCGGCCGTCGACGCGAAGGACCCCTACACCCGGGGCCACTCGGAGCGCGTCGCCCGCTACGCGGTCGTCCTCGCCCGGAACATGGGCCTCCCTCCCGAGGAGGTGAGGCGGGTGCGGATCGCGGCGCTCCTGCACGACGTCGGGAAGATCGGGATCGACGACCGGATCCTCCGCAAGCCGACGGCGCTGACCGACGACGAGTTCGACGTGATGAAGACCCACCCGGTGAAGGGCGCCCTGATCATGGGGCAGATCCCCCAGCTGAAGTGGTCGATCCCGGGGATGAAGCACCACCACGAGAAGTGGGACGGCACCGGCTACCCCGACGGGCTCGCCGGGGAGGAGATCCCGATGCTGGCTCGAATCATCTCGGTCGCGGACACGTTCGACGCGATGACGACGACGAGGCCGTACCAGAAGGCCATGCAGCTCGACTACGTCGTCTCGAGGATCCAGGCTTTCGCCGGGAGCCGGTACGACGCGCGGGTGATCGACGCCCTGGTGCAGGCCTTCGAGAAGAAGGACCTCGACGTGGTCGGCGAGGCCGCCCGGATGGCGGTGAGCGCGTGAGGCGAGTCCCCGGGACGGGGGGAGCCCTCCTGGCGGGCGTCCTGGCGGCGGGGCTGGCGCTCCCGGCCTGCAAGAGCCAGGTCCAGAAGCCGATGGGCGTGAACCCTCTCGTCTCCGACCTCGTCGACTACCGGAACGGGCTCGCGATGCTGCAGGAGGGGCGGGCCGACGACGCGATCGAGCTCCTGATGGCCGCGCGCACCGCCAACCCGAGGGACCCGAACGTCGTGAACGCCCTCGGCCTCGCCTTCCTCTACAAGAAGGACTACCCGCGCGCGATCAAGTCTTTCGACGCCGCGCTCGACCTCCAGGCCGACTTCTGGGAGGCGCTCAACAACCGCGGGGTGACGTACCTCTCGATGGGGAACCTCGCCCTCGCGGAGAAGGACTTCGACGCCGTCCTCGACAAGGCCCCGAACTCCGGGGTGAAGGACGCGCGCTTCAACCGCGGCCTCCTGGCATCGAAGAAGGAGCGCTGGGCGGACGCCGAGCGCGACTTCTCGCTGGTCCTCGCGGACGACGCTTTCAACACCCGTGCCTACAAGGAGCGCGGGCTCGTCCGCCTCCGGCTGGAGAACTTCTCCGGGGCGCTGGAGGACTTCCTCCGCGTCCTGAAGGACGATCCCAAGGACGTGGTCGCCAACTACAACGCTGCGCTCTGCCTCATCGCGTCGTCCCGGCGGGACCTGGCGCTCCGCTACATGGAGCGCGCGGCCGAGTCCGCGCCCGAGTCCGAGGAAGGGAAGAAGGCCAGGCGCTTCCTCGAGTCGGAGCCGTCCTCCTCGAAGGGGGCCTCATGAACCTCGCCGACACCCTCGCTCCGCTCCTCGAGGCGCCGGGGGCGACGGCGGCCGCCTTCCTCGACCCGCAAGGGCAGGCCATCGCCCAGGTCGGGGACCCGGAGGCCGTCGAGCGCCTGGGCGCGTATCAGTCGGTCTGGATGAGCGACATCCGCCGCGCCGTGGTGCCCGGCGGCCTGGGTGACGTGACCGAGGTCGACCTCGACTTCGAGTCCGGCCGGATCCTCGCCGCGACGGTCCGCGAGGGCTACTTCGTCCTCGTGGTCTTCGGCCCCGACGGGGTTCCGGCGCTCGCCCGCCCGAAGCTGACGAGCGTCCGCCGGGTGCTCGCGGCGGAGGTCGGCTGAGCGCGATGGCGCCGGACGCCCCGGCGAAGAAGTCCTTCGTCGCCCGCCTGAAGCGCGGGCTCTTCATGACCCACACGGAGCTGATCGCCCGCGTGGGCGACGCCATCCGGAGCAAGGTGGCGCCCGACCCGAGGGCGCTCGACGCCCTGGAGGAGGCGCTCCTGACGGCGGACGTCGGCCCCGCCACCGCCGCGGAGCTCGTGGCGGCCGTCCGCGAGGAGCTGGGCCGGCGCGAGGTGTCCGAGGCGGACTCGGTCCGGCGGGTCCTCAAGGGCGAGATCGAGCGCCGGCTCTCGCTCCCCGCCCCTCCCGCCGCGGCCCCGCCCCCCGGCATGCCCCGCGTCGTCCTGATGGTCGGGGTGAACGGGACCGGGAAGACGACGACCGCCGCCAAGCTGGCCGCCCGGGCCATCGGCTCCGGTCAGGTGGCGCTCCTCGCCGCGGCGGACACGTTCCGGGCGGCGGCGATCGAGCAGCTGGAGGTCTGGGCGGGCCGCCTGGGGGTCCCCGTCGTCAAGCACCGGCCGGGGGCGGACCCGGCCGCCGTGGTCCACGACGCGTGCAGCGCCGCGAAGGCGCGCCGGGCCGACGTCCTCTACGTCGACACTGCCGGGCGCCTCCACACGAAGCACAACCTGATGGAGGAGCTCGCGAAGATCCGCCGCGTGGCCGCGCGCGAGGTCCCGGGCGCGCCGCACGAGGTCCTCCTCGTCCTGGACGCCGTGACGGGGATGAACGGCCTGGCCCAGGCCCGGGAGTTCCTCAAGTCGGCCGGGGTGACGGGCCTCGTCCTGACGAAGATGGACGGGACGGCGAAGGGGGGGGTGATCCTCGCCATCGTGAGGGAGCTGAAGCTCCCGGTCCGCTACGTCGGCGTCGGGGAGACCGCCGAGGACCTCCTCGACTTCGACCCGAAGGCCTTCGCCGACGCGCTCCTCGATGACTGACGCCGCGATCTGGGAGCGCGTCTTCGCGCTCGCCGAGCGGGGCCGCTACGCGACGTCGCCCAACCCGCGCGTCGGCGCCGTCGTCGTCGCGCCGGACGGTACCGTGGTCGCCGAGGGGTGGCACGAGAGGGCCGGAGGCCCGCACGCGGAGGCCGTGGCCCTCGCGGCGGCCGGCGCGCGCGCCCGCGGCGCCACGGTCTTCCTCAACCTCGAGCCGTGCGCGCACCACGGGCGGACTCCGCCCTGCTCCGACGCGCTCGCCTCTGCCGGGGTCGGACGCGTCGTCTTCTCCCTGCGCGACCCGGACCCCAGGACGGCCGGCCGGGGGGCGGCCCGTCTCCGCGAGGCGGGGGTCGCCGTGGAGGAGGGCGCGCACCGCGAGCGCGCCGAGAGGGTGAACGAGCCGTTCCTCGCCTCGGTCCGGGCCGGGCGCCCGTACGTCCACCTGAAGTGGGCCGCGTCCCTCGACGGGAAGATCGCCACCCGGACCCGCGCCTCCCGCTGGATCACCGGCGAGGAGGCGAGGGGAGACGCGATGGCCCTGCGGGAGGAGTGCGACGCGATCCTCGTCGGCGCCGGGACCGTCCTGGCGGACGACCCGTCCCTCACGCGCCGCGCGGGCCTCAACCGGTCGATCGTCCCCCACCGCCGCGTCGTCCTCGACGGACGGCTCCGGGTCTCGGCCGAGGCGCGCGTCTTCTCGCCGGGCGGGGGGGGAGAGGCCTGGCTCGCCACGGCGCGCGACCCGGCCGACCCCGCCCTGGCGCCGTTTCGCGACAGGGGAGTCCGCGTCCTCTCGCTGCCGTCCGGCGAGGGGCGGGTGGACCTCCCGGCGCTTCTCGCCGAGCTCGGGGGGGGCGAGGTCCGATCCCTCCTGGTGGAGGGGGGGGGCGAGACGGCGTGGGACTTCCTCGCCGCGGGGCTCGTCGACCGAGTCACCGGTTACGTGGCGCCGCTCGTCCTCGGCGGGAGCGTCGCGCCCGGCGCGGTCGGGGGGACCGGAGCGAGCGAGGTCGACGACGGGGTCCGGCTCGAGGGTCTGGAGGTCTCGACGCTCGGCCCGGACCTCCGCTTCACGGGGCGCGTCCCGCACGGCCCGCGGGCGTAGGATCGGGACGTGTTCACAGGCCTCGTCGAGGCGGTCGCCCGCGTCACGCGCCGCCTTCCCGCCTCGGGCGGCGCCCTCCTGGCGGTGGAGAGACCCGCGCGCTTGGCGGACGCCGCAGAGGGGGAGAGCGTCGCCGTGTCGGGCGTCTGCCTCACCGTCCGGGGCGACTCGCCCCCGGGGGAGCTCCTCTTCGACGTCTCTCCGGAGACCCTCCGCCGTTCCACGCTCGGGTCGCTCGCGCCGGGAGGACGGGTCAACCTGGAGAGGGCCCTGCGGGCGGACGCGCGCCTGGGCGGCCACGTCGTCGCGGGGCACGTCGACGCGACGGCCGCCGTCACGCGCCTGAGCCGCGAAGGCGGGTTCTGGACCCTCGGGGTGGCGCTCGACGACTCGTGGAGCCGCTACGTCGTGGAGAAGGGCTCCGTCGCCCTCGACGGGATCTCGCTGACCGTGGCGTCGCTGACCTCCCGGGAGCTGGTCGTGGCCGTGATCCCGGCGACGTGGGCCGCGACGACCCTCGCCGACCGGCGGAGCGCCGACCTCCTGAACGTCGAGGTCGACGTCCTGGCGAAGTACGTCGAGAGGCTCGTGGCCGGGTTCGTCGGCAGCGGGCGCGACGAACGGCTTCGCCGCCTCCTCGACGACCGCCCGTGAGCGCCCCCGGGGCGTACGTCCACGTCCCGTTCTGCGCCCACCGGTGCGCCTACTGCTCCTTCGTCGCCCAGGCGGGGCGGGAGGGGGAGGACGCCTACTTCGAGGCGGTGGGCCTCGAGATCCGCGCGCGGGCGCGGGAGGCGCGCGGGCCCCTCGACACGGTCTACTTCGGCGGAGGGACGCCCTCGTTCGTCGGCCCCGCGAGGATCGAGGGCGTCGTCCGGCTCCTGGGCGAGACGTTCGGCCTTGCGCCGGGAGCCGAGGTGACGGCCGAGGGGAACCCGGACGACCTCGACGACGCCCGTCTCGAGGCCCTCCGCGCCGCGGGCGTCGGCCGGCTGTCGGTGGGGGTCCAGTCGCTCGTCGACGGCGAGCTCGCGTGGCTGGAGAGACGTCACGACGCGGCCTCGGCGCGGAGCGCGGTGTCGCGGGCCGCCGCGCTCTTCCCGAAGGTCTCCGCCGACCTGATGATCGGCATCCCCGGCCAGACGCGGGGGACGCTGCTCGCGAGCCTCGACGGCCTCCTCGGCGCCGGCGTGGGCCACGTCTCGGTCTACCTCCTCGAGCTCGAGAAGGCGCCCCGCCTGGTCGCGCTCCGCCGCGAGGAGCCGGGGCTCTTCGCCGACGACGACGAGATGGCGGAGATGTGGGAGCTGGTGGACGGGCGCTGCGAGGCCGCCGGCCTCCCGCGCTACGAGGTCTCGAACTGGGCCCGGCCCGGGGAGGAGAGCCGCCACAACCTGAAGTACTGGACCGGCGCGCCGACGCTGGCCTTCGGCGTGGCGGCCCATTCCTTCGACGGGAGGGTCCGGCGGGCGAACAGCGGGTCGACGACGGAGTACGCGCGGAGGGTCCGCGAGGGGGGGACCGCGTTCGTCTCCGAGGAGGTCGTCGAAGGGGAGGCGGCGGTCCGGGAGAGGGCGCTCCTCGGGCTGAGGCTTTCGGCCGGGATCCCCGAGCGGCTCCTCGAGGAGGCGTCCGCGTCGCTGGCCCCTTCCGCCCGCGCGAGGCTCCGGGAGTGCGGGGAGGCGGGCCTCCTCGAGAGGCGGGACGGCCGGGTGCGGCTGACCCGCCGGGGCGTCCTCCTGTCGAACGAGGTCTTCTCGCTCCTCGTCTGACGCCGTCGCCGCGGCCCGCGGGCGGTCGCAGCGGCCCGGAAAGGGAAAGGGCCGGCGCCCGTGGACGCCGGCCCTCGTTCCCGTCGGGACGACGGGGTCAGATGAAGAGGGGAGCGAGGACCAGGGTGATCGTCGAGAGGAGCTTGATGAGGACGTGGAGCGACGGCCCGGCGGTGTCCTTGAAGGGGTCCCCGACGGTGTCGCCGACGACGGCCGCCTTGTGCGGGTCGGAGCGCTTCCCGACGACCTTCCCGTCGACGGTGAACTCCCCGGACTCGATGTACTTCTTGGCGTTGTCCCAGGCGCCGCCGCCGTTGTTGAGGAAGGTCGCCATCAGGATCCCGGCGATGGTCCCGACCATCAGGAGAGCGGCGACCGCCTCGGCGGCGATCGTCTTGTCGGCGTCGGTGATGAACATCCGGAAGACCAGGCCGACGACGATCGGCGTCCCGACGGCGACCAGGCCCGGGAGGACCATCTGGCGGAGCGCCCCCGCCGTCACGATGTCGACGCAGCGGGCGTAGTCGGGCTTCTCGGTCCCGAGCATGATCCCGGGCTTCTCCTTGAACTGCGCCCGCACGTCCGCGATGACGGACTGCGCGGCGCGGCCGACGGCCTTGATGGCCAGGGCCGAGAAGAAGAAGACCAGCATGGCGCCGAGCAGGCCGCCGATGAAGATCTCGGGCTTGGCGATGTCGACGGACTGGAAGACGCGCGCCCCCTCGGCGGCGCCGAGGTAGAGCCTCACCTCGTCCATGTACGCCGAGAAGAGGAGGAAGGCCGCGAGGGCCGCCGAGCCGATGGCGTAGCCCTTGGTGAGGGCCTTCGTCGTGTTCCCGACCGAGTCGAGCCGGTCGGTCTTCTTCCGGATCTCCTCGGGCTGGCCGGACATCTCGACGATGCCGCCGGCGTTGTCCGTGATGGGGCCGAAGGTGTCCATCGCGAGGATGTAGGCCGCGGTGCCGAGCATCCCCATCGTGGCGACGGCCGTCCCGAACAGGCCGCCGTGGACGATGGCCGCCGCGCCGATCTTGTACGAGGCGAGGATGGCGACGGAGATGGTCAGGACCGGGAGCATCGTGCACTCCAGCCCGACGGCGATCCCCGAGATGATGTTGGTGGCGGGCCCGGTGATCGAGGCGTTCGCGATCTCCCGGACCGGGCGGTAGCGGTACTCCGTGTAGTACTGCGTGATCCAGACGAACGCCCAGGAGGTGAGGACGCCGATGATCCCGCAGATGAAGAACATCCACCACGCGTTCGGGGCGTGCTCGTTATGGAGGAGCCAGCGCGTGGCGATCCCGAAGCCCGCGATGGCGAGGACCGCCGTGATCGCGTAGCCCCGGTTGAGGGCGGCCATGGGGTCGGCGTCCTCGCGGGTCTTGACGGTGAAGATGCCGATGATCGCGGCGATGATGCCGAAGGCGCGGGCGACGAGGGGGAAGAGCATGACGCCCACGATCCCCGCCGCGAACGGCATGGAGGCCCTTTCGGCCAGGGACGCGAGGGTCGCGCCGAGGAGCATGGCGCCGATGTTCTCGGCGGCGGTCGACTCGAAGAGGTCCGCGCCGCGTCCCGCGCAGTCGCCGACGTTGTCGCCGACGAGGTCCGCGATGACCGCGGGGTTGCGGGGGTCGTCCTCCGGGATGCCGGCCTCGACCTTGCCGACGAGGTCGGCCCCGACGTCGGCCGCCTTGGTGTAGATGCCGCCGCCGAGCTGGGCGAAGAGGGCGACGAACGAGGCGCCGAAGCCGTAGCCGACGATCAGGAGCGGGATCTTCGCGGTCGGCACCGTCGTGAAGGCGGCGACGATCGCGTAGAGCCCGCCGACCCCGAGGAGCGACATGGCGACGACGAACAGGCCCGACACGGCGCCGCCGCGGAGCGCGATCCGGAGGGCGTCGTTCAGGGAGGTCCGGGCGGCCGACGCCGTCCGGATGTTCGTCCGGATCGAGACCCACATCCCCACGTAGCCGGCGATGACCGAGCAGGCGGCCCCGAGGACGAACGAGAGGGTGATCCAGAACGCCATGGCCAGGCTGGAGGAGACGGGGTCGAAGTCGTGAGAGCTTCGGACGAACCCGTACAGGACGAAGATCACGGCCGAGAGGACCAGGGCGAGGACGCCGATGGTCCGGTTCTGGCGCCTCAGGAAGGCCTCCGCGCCTTCCTTGATGGCGTCGGAGATCGCGCGCATCTGCGGGGTGCCGGTGTCCTTGGCCAGGACCCAGCGGGCGAGGTAGACGGCGATTCCGAGCGAGACGACGGAGATGCCGAGGATCAGCGGGACGAGCTGCGGTTGCGCGGTCATGGCGTCGGGTCCTCTCTTCCTCCTCCGAAATGGGGCGTCGGGGGGCGTCAGGGCGGGCCTTCCGGAGCGCGTCCGGGCGGCTACCTACAGGAAAAGTCCCCGGCTGAACGGCCGGGGACCACGTGGTCGACCGAGGGACCGGGGGCCGCCGGTGGAGCCCGTCAGTTGCCGGCGGCGGCGGCCTCCAGGGGGTTCACCCAGTCCATGACGATGCCGATGTTCTTGGCGCCGTTGTTCCGCACGACGTCCATGACCTTCATCGCGTCGCCGTAGTTCACGCTGTCTTCCACCGAGAAGAAGATCACCTTGTTCCCGCGGTTCCGGAGGACCTCCTGGAGGCGGATCGGGAGCTGGGCCTGCTCGACCCTCTCCTTGTTGAGGTAGATCTCCTTGTTGGCGGTCATCGAGACGATGATCTGGTCCTGCGGGGGCGGAGGCGGCGCTCCGGGCGGGGCGTTCGGCGGCACCTGCACGTCGTAGCCCATCTGCAGCATGGGCTGCAGGATCATGAAGATGATGAGGAGGACGAGGACGACGTCCACCAGGGGGGTGACGTTGATCTCGCTCTTGGGGCCGCCCTTGCTGCCACCGACGTCCATGCCCATGGCGATTCTCCCTGCCTTCCTATTCCTGGCTCTTGCGCTCGGTGATGAGCCCGACCCTCTCGAACCCGCCGTCCTTGATCATCTTCATGACCTTCTTGACGTCGCCGTACGTGAGGCTCTTGTCCGCCTTGATCAGGACGTCCTTGCCGGACGCGCGCTCGCCGAGCTCCTTCATCTTGTCCCCGAACTCGCGGTCGGGGTACCACTTGGTGTCGATGAAGATCGTCTTGTCGGACTGGATGGAGACCAGGATCTCCTTGTCGGACTCGGGCTTCTTGTCGGGCTTGTCGGTCTGCGGGAGCAGGACCGGCTTGCCCTTCTGGAGCATGGGGGTGACCACCATGAAGATGATCAGGAGCACCAGCACGACGTCCACGAGCGGCGTGACGTTGATCTCGCTCTTGGTCTCGTGCCGGCCTCCGAAGTTCTCCATCCCCATCGTTCGTCCTCCTCGACGTCGCCCGGTCCCGGAGGGGCCGGGTCGAGACGCCGTACGGGATCAGGCTGCGCGGGCGCCGAGCCGCTTGATGAAGTAGTCGAGGAGCTCGGACGAGGAGTTCGACATCTCCACCGTGAAGCGCTCGATCTTGTTGACGAAGTAGTTGTACAGCCAGACCGCCGGGATGGCGACGAAGAGGCCGACGGCGGTGCCGATGAGCGCCTCGGCGATACCGGCCGAGACCGCGCCCAGGCCGCCGGTGCCGGAAGCCGCCATGCCCTGGAACGACCGGATGATGCCGAGGACGGTGGCGAGGAGGCCGATGAACGGCGCCGTCGTCGCGATCGTCGCGAGGCCGCCGAGGCCCTTGCGCATGTCGGCCGCGGTCATCATGGTGGCGCGCTCGATCGCGCGCTCGGCGGCCGCCACGACGTCGTGGCCGGCGACGTTACCCCCGTGCGCCTCGTACGCGAACTCCAGGAGGCCCGACGAGACGACCTTCGCCACGTGGCTCGACTTGTACTTCTTGGCGAGGTCGATGGCTTCCTTGAGCTGCTCCTTCTTCAGGAGAGGCCCGATCTCGAGCGCGAACTTGACGGACTGGCTCTTCGCGTTCTTGAAGGTCCACCAGCGCTCGAGCGAAACCCCGAGGGAGTAGATGGAAAGGAACACGAGGATGGCCATGATCCCCTTGACGAAGGGGGACATCTGAGACCAGATGTGGCCGTAATTCATGTCCATGGTGAACGGTCCTCCTTAGGTCTTCTTCCGCTGTGATTCCAGCTGGGCGGTCGTTTTCGCGTTGGTCGCGGCTACTGGAGCTTGAAGGTCACGGTCACCGTCAGGTAGACGGGGACCGGACGCCCGTTGAAGGTCGCGGGCTTGTACCGCCACTGCTGGACGGCCCGCATGGCGGAGGTGTCGAGGAGCGGGTTGATCCCCCGGAGGACCCGGACGGACTCGACGTTCCCCTCCTTGGTGATGATCGCCTCGAGGATCACGATCCCCTGCAGGCGGGCCTTCCGGGCCGCCTCCGGGTAGATCGGGTTGACGCGGGAGATCTCGACGGGCTCCTTGACGTCGCCGCCGACCCGCATCGGCTCCTCGACCGTGGCCGCCCCGCCGAGGACGCCGCCCTTGACGCCGCCGAGGACGCCGCCCATGACGCCGCCCTCCACGCCGCCTTCCACGCCCCCCTCGACGCCCCCCTCGATCCCGGTGTCCTGGACGGGCTCGGCAGGCGCGGGAGGCAGGACGTCCGGGACGACCATCGGGGAGGTCAGCTGGGTCGGCTTGACCGGCTCCACCTTCGGCGCCTGCTTCGGGGCCGCCGCCTTGGGGGGCGGCGGGGGAGGAGGCGGCGGCGGGGCGGCCTGGGCGTAGAACTGGACGGGGATCGGCGGCTCGGGGATCTCCTCGATGTACCACATGGAGAAGGCGATGCCCGTCCCGAGCAGGAGGACGTGGATCAGGATCGACATCGGGACCGAGAGCCAGCGGTTCCCGGTGCCCTTCTTCTTCGCCGACTCGATCAGGGAGGCTTCAAACATCGTCGGGGTCCTCTCTCGGGCTCAGAGCGCCTCGAGCGGGTTCTTGGCGGCCGCTTCCTCGCGCTGCTTCTGCATGACCCTCGCGCGGGCATCCAGGGCCTTCTTCTGCCATTCCGTGGCGCTGGCCAGGAGCTGCTCCTTCTTCCCGGGGTCGGATTCCAGCTTGGCGTACTCCCGGTACATCAGGTTGATGTACAGCATCGCCTCGAAGTAGTCGGTCCGAAGCGAGTTGGCCTTCTCCAGGGCCTTCATGCCCCGGTCGACGATGGCGCGCCGGGCCTCCGGCGTGAGCTCCTCGGGAGGGGCGTTGTAGGCCTTGTCCCAGCAGGTGACGCCCATCGTGTAGAAGACCTCGGCGTTCGTCGGGTCGAGCTGGGCCTCCTTCTCCTGCCACTCCATCGACTTCTCGAAGTCGCCCTTCTTGGCGTAGAGCATGGCCACGGTCTGGACCGCCTGCTTGTCCGCCGGGTGCTTCGTCAGCCAGTCCTTGAAGTAGTCGATCGCCTCGTCGTACTTCCGGGCGTTCATGTAGGTCGTGACGAGGTACTTCGCGGCCTTCTCGTCCTCGGGCTTGGCCGCCAGGTAGGACTTGAAGTACTTGATGGCGTTCGCGAGGGCCAGCTCGTCCTTCTCGTGGGTCGAGCCGGGGTTGTAGAGGGCCATGTTCGCCATCGCGACGAACTTCTGGATCCGGACCTCGTTGGGGTCCAGCTTCATGGCCTGCTCGTAGGTCTTGAGGGCGTCCTCGTAGAGCTGCTCCTTGAAGTAGGCGTTCCCCTTCCGGATCAGCTGCTTGGCCTTGAACTGGTCGACGAGCTTCTGGCATCCGAAGGTGCCGCTCGCCAGGAGGACGAGCGACGCCGCGGCGGCGAACCGGCGGAAGCGCCCGCCCGGGGCCCTCCGGATCTTCCGCTCCGTGCTGCACTCCCTCATCGCCCTCAACTCCTTTCGAGAGCCCGCGCTCTCCTTCTCCCGGAGACCCCGGGGTCCGCCGCGAGGTTCCCAGCTTCTCATAGGATTATCGCTCCGCCCGCCCCGGCCGCCTCCGGCCCGTCGGCTCACCCGTCTCGATGAGGCGCGTCAAGCGGGAGCACCGCCGAAACGAAGAATCAGGGGAGGGAAGGGGACGGGTCGCGTCGAAACCCGCCGAGGCGTTCCAGCGTACCCGACGCACGGGGCCAGAGTCTGATCGTCCGTCCTGATCCCGGGTGCGTGGGTTGACAAGGCTGGCGGTTCCTTTTCCGGCTCGTCCCTGGGGGATCCGGAGTGCTCGCGTCGCGACTCCGGGGGCCTCGGCGCCACCGATTCCCGAGGGGTTCGGGAGGGCCGTTACCCGAGTGCGGGATTCTGGCCGAGCGCGGCGGAAACTTCAAGCGGATTCTCCCTCGGGATCCCGCGCCCGGCCCCCGGGAGGACCGCCCTTCCGGGCCGTCCGTACAATCGGGCCATGAGATGCCTGAAGACGCCGCGGCTCGCGCTCACCGCGGCGGCCGTCCTCCTCGCCTCCCCGCTCGTCGGCCAGAAGCCGCCGGCTCCGGCCGAGACCCCCCGGCCGGGACCGTTCATCCGGTCGGTCGACGTGACGATCACCAACCTCGACGTCGTCGTCACCGACTCCAAGGGGAACCGGGTCAAGGGCCTGACGAAGGCCGACTTCGAGGTGATCGAGGACGGGCAGCAGCAGCTCCTGACGAACTTCTACGCCGTCGACGGCGGGAAGCTCGTCTTCCTCGGCGACGAGCCCGTCCCCCCCGAGGCCCCCGCGCCGGCGGAGGCCGCGCCGCCTTCGCCCGCCGCAGCCCCGCTCCCGGTGCCGAAGACCCGGATCGTGATCTTCGTCGACAACCTGAACCTGACGCCGTTCAACCGGAACCGGGTCCTCCGGAACGTCGAGGAATGGGCACGGGAGTCGATCCACGGGAACGTCGAGGCGATGGTCGTGACCTGGGACCGCTCGCTCAAGGTGAAGCGGAAGTTCACGAACGACGGACGCGACATCGCGGACGTCCTCAAGCAGGTCGAGGAGATCTCTGCCCCCGGGCAGGCACGGCTCTCCGAGCGCCGGGACGCCCTCCAGCAGATCGACGACGCGCAGTCGGAGGCCGAGGCCGTCGCCCGGGTGCGCTCGTACGCGCTCTCGTACAAGAACGACCTGGACTTCACCCTCGACGCCATCAAGACGACCGTCAACCAGCTCGCGGGGGTCGAGGGGCGCAAGATCCTGCTCCACGTCTCGGACGGCCTGCCGCAGTCGCCGGGCGCCGAGCTCTGGAAGTACATCCAGGACAAGTTCCAGAGCAGCTCCGCCGCGAGCCTGCAGCAGTTCGAGTTCGACCGGACCACCGGCTTCTCCGGCATCGTCCAGGCCGCCAACGCCGCCGGCGTCACGATCTACGCGGTCGACGCCTCGGGACTCTCCATCGACTCCTCGGTGACGGCCGAGGCGAGGACCCAGAAGGCGCGGATCGACGACTTCGTCGAGCGGACGAACCTCCAGTCGATGCTGAGCTTCATGTCGGAGGAGACGGGCGGGGAGGCGTTCCTCAACCGGAACAACGTCCTCCCCTCGCTCAAGGAGGTGGAGAAGGACTTCTCGTCCTACTACTCGCTCGGGTACCGCAGCCAGCGCGCCGGGGCCGACAGGCCGCACAAGGTCGTCGTGAAGGTGAAGCGCAAGGGGCTGACGGTGCGGGCGAGGAGCACCTACGTGGAGAAGGGCCTCGAGACGCGGGTCCAGGAGGCGGTCACGTCGGCCCTCTACTTCGCGCGGGACGACAACGCCCTCGGGGTCGGGGTCGAGATCGGCGAGCCCGCGCCGGCCGACAGCCAGAACTACTTCGTCCCGGTCCGGGTGAGGATCCCGTACAGCCGGATCACCCTCCTGCCGGACGGGCCGAAGTCCCGGGGCCGGCTGATCTTCTATTTCATCGTCGTCGACTCGGACGGGAAGCAGTCCGACCTCGCCACGCAGCAGGTCCCGGTCGAGGTCGACACCGACAAGGTCGACACGTACGCCCGGCACGACTTCATCTACGACGTGAAGATGCTGATGATCCCCGGAGGGCAGCGGCTCTCGCTGGCGGTCCGCGACGAGCCGACGAACATCGTCAGCTACGTGCAGAAGTCGATCTTCGTCTCGGTCCTCCCGCCCGAGATGAGGCCGAAGAGCGGTCGGTGAGGCGGGCGGTCGTCCTCTTCGCCCGGGAGCCCGTCCCGGGCCGGGTGAAGACCCGGCTCGCGGCGGGAGTCGGAGCGAAGGGGGCGGCCCGGCTCTACGAGGCGTTCCTCGACGACCTCTCCGAGGCCCTCCCCCGGCCGGACCGCTGGAGGGCCGTGCTGGCGTGCGCCGAGCCTTCTCCGGGGCCGGGCCTGACGAGCCGGTTCCGCCCCCCCTGGGAGCTCTGGGCGCAGGGTGACGGGGACCTCGGCGACCGGCTCACCCGGATGCTCGTCCGCGCCCTCGCGGAGGGGGCGGAGGCGGCGCTGGCGGCCGGGAGCGACGCCCCGACGCTCGACGCGGAGGTGGTGGGGCGGGCGTTCAGCGCCCTTTCGGAGGGCTCGGACGTCGTCGCCTGCCCCTCCCCGGACGGCGGCTTCGCCCTGGTCGGCGTCGGCCGGGGGGTCGACGTCCCCGCGCTCTTCGCGGGGATCCGGTGGTCCGGCCCGGACGCGTTCCGCGACCTCGTCGCGGCGGCGGAGAGGATCGGATCGACGATCCGGACGCTCGAGGCCGTCCCCGACGTCGACGTCGCGAGGGACCTCGAGCGGCTCCGCGACCTCCTGACCGACCGTCCCGGAGTCGCCCCGAGGACCGCGGCTGCGCTCGCTTCCGGGGCGGGGACGTGAGGGTCCTCGACGCGGCCCGCTCGCGCGAGGCCGACCGCACGACGATCGCGTCCGGGGTCGAAGGGCTCACCCTCATGGAGCGCGCTTCGGAGGCGGTGGCGCGGGAGGCCGTCCGGGCCATCGGCGCCCGCCCGGGGCGCGGCGAGCGGGTGGTGGTCCTGTGCGGAACGGGGAACAACGGAGGGGACGGCTTCGGCGCGGCGCTTCACCTCTCCCGGAGCCCCGCCGTGGGATCCGTCGAGGTCCTCCTCCTGGGGCGCGAGGAAGCCGTCTCGGGCGACCCGCGAGCCCTCCTCCAGCGTATCCACGGGGCCGGCATCCCCGTCCGGCCGGTGGCCCGGCCTGCCGACCTCGAGCCGATCCGGCGGGCGACCCTGGTCGTCGACGCCCTCTTCGGCACGGGGCTCGCGCGGCCGCTGGAGGCCGGCTCGCTGCCGGCCGAGGCCGTCCGGCTCGGGTCGTCGGGGCGCGCGTTCGCCGTCGCCGTGGACGTCCCGTCGGGGCTCGACGCCTCGCGGGCCGAGCCGATCGGTCCCCACTTCGTCGCCGACCTGACGGTGACCTTCGGGTTCCCGAAGACGGTGCACCTCAGGCTCCCGGCCGCCGGAGCCTGCGGGAGGGTGGTGGTGGCCGACATCGGGCTCCTTCCCGTGTCGGAGGAGGGCCTCGGGGACGCGCCGGAAGCGGTCACGGCGCGCGACGTGGCCCCGATCTTCCCGAGACGCCCCGCCGCGGCGCACAAGGGCTCCTACGGCACCGTCCTCGTCTGCGGCGGGGCCGAAGGGATGGCGGGCGCCGCAGCTCTCGCGGCGCGGGCTTCGCTGAGGGCGGGAGCCGGGAAGGCCGCGGTCGCCGCCTCGGCGGCCTCCCGCCCGACGATCCACGCCCTGAGCGTCGAGTCGACGACGGCAGACGGGCCGTCGCTCGCGGGCTTCGCAGCCGTCGTCGCCGGGCCGGGCCTGGGGACCTCCGAGGCCGCGAGGACCGTCTTCGAATGGGCCCTGGCGGCGCCCCTCCCTGCCGTCTTCGACGCCGACGCCCTGAACCTCGCGGCGGGGGCTCCCGAGCGGTACGGGAAACGCCCCGCCCCCACGGTCCTGACTCCCCACCCCGGGGAGGCGGCGCGGCTCCTCGGCATCGGGACGCGGGAGGTCGCCGCCGACCGGGAGGGGATCGCCCGGCACCTGGCGAGCCGTTCGGGCGCCGTCGTCGTCCTCAAGGGCTTCCGGTCGGTCGTGGCCGAGCCCGGCGGGAGGGTCGCCCACGTCCTGTCGGGAAACCCGGGGATGGCTTCGGGCGGTATGGGCGACGTCCTCTCGGGAATCGTCGGAGCCCTGCTGGCCCGGGGGCTGTCGCCGTGGGACTCGGCCTGCGCCGGGGCCTACCTCCACGGGCTGGCAGGGGACCTGGCGCGGGAGCGGCTCGGGGAGGAGTCCCTGGTCGCCTCGGACGTCGTCGACGCGCTCCCGTTCGCCTTCGAGGCGATCCGGGAGGCGCTCCTGCCGTGACGGAGGAGGTCCTCTGCCCGGACGAGCCGGCGACCCGGGCCCTGGGCCGCGAGCTCGGTAGGCGGCTCTCCCCCGGGGACCTCGTCCTCGTCGACGGCGAGCTCGGGACGGGGAAGACGGTCTTCGTCAGGGGCCTGGCCGAGGGGCTCGGGATCGACCCGGACGAGGTGGCCTCCCCGACGTTCGCGATCGTTCACGAGTACGGTCCGCCCGGGCGGCCTCCCGTCCTCGTCCACGTCGACCTCTACCGGCTCCTCGGGGCGCCGGACGAGCCCCGTCAGGTCGCGGATCTCGGCCTGTCGGACGCCCGGGAGAGCGGGGCTGTGCTGGCGGTGGAGTGGCCCGGCGGCGTCTGGGACTCCGAGGCGGCCTACCGGGTCTCCCTCCGCGTGGCGGAGGGAGGGGGCCGGAGGGTCTCCCTCTCCGGCCCCGTGCCGTCCGTCAGAAGGCGATGACGATCCCGCCGGTCGCCTCGCCGGCCCAGATCCACTGGGAATCGTTGCAGCTGGAGTAGTAGTTGTCGTGGTGGCTGCAGTAGTCGTAGTTGCCGTCGCTGTTGAGGTACGTCGTCCGCCCCTTTCCCTCGAACCGGAACCCGAAGTGGGGGTCGACCCAGACCTTCAGCCCGAGGCCCATGTTCGCGGTGAAACGGGAGTCGGTGGACGTGTACCCCACGCCGACGTCGGGCTGGAAGGTGTTCACGCCTCCCCCCATGACGAAGTAGGGCTGGACCCGGCCGCCCGCGTAGGGGCCGAACGGGACGAGCATGTTCAGCTCGTAGAGGCGGATCTTCATCTTGCCCAGGTCCCGGGACACGCTTCCGATGGCCCCGGACCCCTTCGCCCTCAGCTTCGGGTCGCTCTGGAGGTAGCTGAACTCGAGGCCGAAGTTGCGGGACAGGTTGAACCCGAGGCGGCCCCCGTAGGCGACCTCGGCCTGCAGCTCGGCGTCCCCCTCGTAGAAGGCGAGGGTCCCCGAGTCGAAGGTGCCGCCGAAGTACCCGCCGATGAACGGGGAGATCTCGACCGTTCCCCGGCGGTCCTGGGCCCGGGCGGGCCCGGCGAGGAGAGCGAAAGCGAGGGCCAGCGGCACCGCCGCGGCCCACCGGATGCTCGGGAGCGTCTTCATCTTCACCTCCGACGGCGCACGCCGTCCTCAATCGTGGTCGGGAACCGGGTCCGGCCCGGCGTCCGGGGAGTTGCCTGCAACCTTCGTTCCCGGGGAGTCAGCCGGGGACGCTTCCCGGGAAGAAGGACGCGATGACGAGCAGGAGCGTGAGGAGGATCATCACCGCGCTCGTCCCCCAGGAGACGAAGTTCCAGAACCGGCCGTTGACGTGCTCGCCCATCAGGTCGTGCCGGTTGATCAGGATGCACATGAAGACGAGGACGAAGGGGAGGAGGAGCCCGTTCACGACCTGGGAAAGGAACAGGACGGGGAAGAGGGGGACTCCCGGGATCAGGATGACCCCGGCCCCCACGGCGATCATGAGGGTGTAGAGGCCGAGGAACTGCGGCGCCTCCGCCCAGGTCTTGTTCACTCCCGCCTCGAACCCGAGCCCCTCGCAGATGGAGTAGGCCGTCGCCAGGGGGAGGATGGAGGCGGCGAAGAGCGAGGCGTTGGCCAGGCCGAGGGCGAAGAGGTCCTTGGCGAACGCCCCGGCCAGCGGCTCGAGGGCGAGCGCCGCTTCCTCGGCCCCCTGGATCCGGATCCCCTTGGGATAGAGGGTGGCGCCGCAGGCGACGATGATGAAGAAGGCCACGATGTCCGTGATGAGGCAGCCGACGATGACGTCCCACCGGGCGATGCGGTACTCGGCCGGGCCGATCCGCTTCTCGACGATCGACGACTGGAGGTAGAACTGCATCCAGGGGGCGATCGTCGTCCCGACGATGCCGATGATCATCAGGAGCCACGCGGCGCTCGACTCGATGTTCGGCGCGAACGTCTGGCGGATGACGTCGCTCCAGACCGGCCGGGCGACGAGGGCGCTGATGATGTACGTGACGTAGATCGTGCAGGCGATGAGGAAGATCTTCTCGACCGTCCGGTAGGTCCCCTTGACGACCATCCACCAGACGACGAAGGCGCCGATCGGGACCGAGATCCAGCGCGGGATGCCGAAGATCTCGAGGGCTGCCGCCCATCCCGCGAACTCGGCGACGGTGTTGCCGATGTCCGTGACGAGGAGGGCGAGGAGGAGGTAGAAGGTGATCCTCAGACCGAAGTTCTCGCGGATCAGGTCGGCCAGCCCCTTGCCCGTGATCGCGCCGAGCCTCGACGACATCTCCTGGACGACGACGAGGGCCACGGTGACCGGGAGGAGGACCCAGAGGAGCGAGTAGCCGAAGTGCGCGCCGGCGATCGAGTAGGTGGCGATCCCGCCGGCGTCGTTGTCGACGTTCGCGGTGATGATCCCGGGGCCGATGACGGCGAGGAAGAGCCCCAGCCGCCTGACGAGCGGCGAGCCCGTGGGGCGGGGGGCGCCGTCGGACGCCACGGGACGCGAGGTCACCTGAGGCGCCTCCGGTGCGCGCGCTCCTGCGGGTAGAGCCGGGCCACGACGTCGTCGATCGACACGCTCCCGATGAGGACCCCCTCGGGGTCGGTGACCGGGAGCGACAGGAGGTCGTACCGGGCGACCGTGTCGATCACCTCGGAGACCGGCGCGTAGGACGGGACGCTCCGGGCCGGGGCTCGCATCACCTTCTCGAGGGGCGTTTCGTCGTCGGCCGCGAGGAGCTCGCGGAGCGAGAGCGAGCCGGCGAGGATGTCCCGCTCGCCCACGACGTAGACGTCCAGGAGGACCTCCGCCTCGCGGGCCGCCTCCCGGACCCTGCGGAGGGCCTCGCCCACCGTCAGGCCCGCGGGCAGGGAGACGTAGTCGGTCCCCATGAGGCCGCCGGCCGAGTCCTCGTCGTGGACGAGGAGCTCCGTCACCTCCTCGGCCGCCTCCTTGTCCATCCGCTTCACCAGGTCCTGGGCCCTGTCGCCCTCGAGGTCGCCGAGGATGTCGGCGGCCTCGTCGGCCGGCATCTGCTCGAGGATGTCCGACGCCCGCTCCTCGGGCATGTCCTCGAGGAGCTCGACCTGGAGCTCGGGCTCCAGCTCGTGGAGCGTCTCGGCGGCGGTCTCGAGGTCGAGCTTGTCGAAGACGGCGGCCCTCTCCTTGGTGGAGATCTGGCTCATCAGGTCGGCGATGTCGGCCGGGTGGAGCCTCCGGAGCTTCTCCTGGGGCAGCGTCGTCTCGAGGCGCTCGAGCCTGGGGTGGAGCGGCTGCATCGAGTCCCAGGCGATGAGGCGCGGCGGGACGGAGGCGTCGGAGAACCGTCCGCCCGTCGGCGTCAGGCCGGGCCCGAAGACGCGCCGCAGGATGCCGCGGACGCCGACGTCCGCGGCGGTGAGGACGAGGTCCCCCTCGACGAAGTCGAGCTTGAGGTCGTTGACGCGGACGACCTTGGCGCCGTTGATGTCGACGATCTGCTTGTCGAGGAGGTGCCGGGCCAGGAAGATCTCGTCGTCCTCCGGGGCCCGGTGGATGAGGTCCTCGCGCTGGAGCCGCGTCCTCACGCTCCCGTGGACGAAGATCGCCACGTCCTCCCAGGGGAGGACGAAGACCTCGAAGCCCTCGCGCAGCAGCAGCCCCGTCACGCGCGGGAACGGGCCCTTCTGGCTCGTGCCGACGACGAAGTCGCGGATCCTCCCGACCGGCTTGCGGGCGACGTCGAGGACGACCGAGCCGAGGAACTCGGAGACGAAGAAGCTCTCGCGGGTCGGCGGGAGGGCTTCCGCGGGCTTCGCGCGGCTCATTGGCCGATTCTGGGAGGCGGGGCCGGAGGCGTCAACGCCGGTTCCGCTAAGCTCCGCCCGATGGCCCGAATCCGTTCCGCGTCGCCCGCCGCCGCGCCCGTCCGGTCCGGGGCCCGGGCGGCGGGGGAGGCCTCGTGAGGAAGGTCGTCGTCAGCAAGGGGCTCCAGGGGGCCCTCCTCGCCGCCTACACGGCGCTCCTCCTCGGGGCGACGCTCGTCGTGGAGGGCCGTCCCGGCGTCCGGACGAACCTCGTCCCGTTCGACGACGTGGCCCGGATCGCCCAGCAGGCCGGCCGGTCCGGGTTCCTGAACGCCCGGGCCCTCCTGGCGGTGGCGGGCCTCCTCGGGAACCTGGCGCTCTTCGCGGCGTGGGGCTTCCTCGCCTGGAAGCTCGTCGACGGGCGAGACAGGCCGCGCCTGAGGACCCACCTCGAGGTCGCGTTCCTCGGGCTCGTCCTCTCGGTCGGCATCGAGACCGTCCAGTTCTTCCTCCCGACCAGGGCCGCCGACGTGAACGACGTCTTCTGGAACACGGTCGGCGCGATCGTCGGGGCGGTCGCGGCCCACCTCCACGCCTCGATCGAGCTCGACTGGGCCTGACCGTCCCGGGCGCCCCGGGCGCCCTGCTAGACTGGCCCGCCCGCCGGGGCCGGAGTGGCGGAATGGCAGACGCAGGGGACTCAAAATCCCCCGTCCCTCGCGGACATGCGGGTTCGAGTCCCGCCTCCGGCACCAGCCGAGCCGGCCACGGTCGGGCCCCCGAGCGGCCCCGCATCGCCGTCCGGAGGCGCGTTGACCCGGCCCGCGCGAGCGCTTAGACTGAGCGTCCGCTCTTCAGGGAGGCGACGGCTTGAGCTTCAAGATCGGTGAAAAGCTCGTCTATCCGAACCACGGCGTCGGCGTGGTGGAGACGATCCACGAATCCCTCGTCGAGGGCTCGGCGCATCCCTGCTACCAGGTCCGGCTCCTGGGGACGAACTCCCGCGTCACGATCCCCGTCTCCAACTCGGACCGGGTCGGCCTTCGCCCGCTGGTGCGCCGGCAGGACGTCGGGACGATCTTCCGCCTCCTGGAGGACGGGGGGTTCGACCCGACCAGCGACTGGAAGGGCCGCTTCAAGCAGAACCTCGACAAGATGAGGACGGGCCGCCTCCCCGACGTGGCCGACGTCCTCAAGAACCTCAACTGGGTCCAGAAGCACAAGGCGCTCTCCTTCCGCGAGAAGAAGATGTACGAGCGCGCCCGCTACCTGGTCGTCTCGGAGATCGCCCTCGTCAACGGCCTCGACGAGCGCGAGGTCGAGACCGAGGTGGAGCGGGCCCTCGACCGGTCCGTCGCGCGGAAGCGGTCGACGCCCCGGGCCCGCTGAAGGCCCCTCGGGACACGGTCCTCCGGCGCGCGGCGCGCGCTTTCCGTATAGTGTTGCGATGCGCCCGAGCCGGAGCCGCTTCGTCCTCCCGCTCCTCCTCGCCGGACCCCTTGCCCTCGGGGCGCCCGCCCGCCCCGACGCGGGGCTCGAGAGCCTCCTCGTAGCCCTCGACCTGGAGCGGCGCGGGCGCGCAGAGGACGTCGCCGACCTCGAGCGGGTCACCGTCCAGACCGCCCGCGCCGAGGCTGCCGCCGTGGCCGCCCGCGCCCGCGTCCTCGACCTCGCCCGGACCGGCGACCCCGACCCCGAGACCCTCCGCGACGAGGAGGACCGGGTCGCGGAGGCCGAGGGGCGTGCCCGAGTCCTCCAGGAGTCGCGCCGCGCCCTGGCGGTGAGGCTCGTGGAGAGGGGCCGCCGGATCGCGTTCCTCTCCGAGGAGATCGCCCGGCGGCGGAGCGCCCGGGCTCCCGCGGACCCGGTCACCGGGCGGTGGGCCGTCACCATCGACCCGGGCGGCCAGCAGGGGGTCTTCCACCTGGTCCTCGACGGGACCATCGTGTCGGGCGACTACACGCTCAGCGGCGGGTTCCGGGGCTCCCTGCGCGGGACGTTCGTCGCGGAGAAGCTGACGCTGCAGCGCGTCGACGCCGAGCGCGGCGCCGACGCCAACTTCTACGGTAAGCTGGGCGCGGACCGGCGCCGCTTCGCCGGGACGTGGCAGGGGACGAACCTCGTCCCCGCCATCGGCCCCGTGGCGGGGACCTGGTCCGCATCACCCCTGCCCGACCAGGACGACGGAGGTCCCCCCCAGTGAACGACGAGAACCTCGACGACCACCTTCCCCCGCCGCCGGCGAAGACCGCGCCCCGCCGGCCGGCCGAAGCCGGGACCGCCAGCCGGGAGGCGCAGGGATCCGCGGCGCCCGCGCGCTGGGGCGATCGCGCGCTCTTCGCGGCGGTGGGGCTCCTCCTGGGATTCGCGGCGGCCTACCTCTATCTCGACAAGGCGGGGCCCGGCCCCTCGGCCGCGATGCCCGTCGACCCGCATGCCGGGATCCCCGGGTTCGCCGAGATGGCGGCGCAGCAGCCGCCGCCGGCCGCCGCGCCGGCACCCGACCCGGCCGCGCGGCAGCGGCTGAAGGACGCGGAGGAGGCGGCTCAGAAGCTCCCGAACGACTACGTCACGCTGGTCAACCTCGGCAACGCGGCGTACGACGCGCAGGAGTTCGACAAGGCGGTCGGAGCCTACGAGCGCGCGCTGAAGGTGAAGGACGGCGACGCGAACGTCCTGACCGACCTCGGCGTGTCGTACCGAAACGTGGGGCAGATCGACAAGGCCCTCGAGATGTTCGAGCGGGCCCAGAAGGCGGACCCGAAGCACTGGCAGTCGATCTTCAACCGGGTCGTGGTCTACGCGTTCGACAAGAAGGACCCGAAGAAGGCGAAGGAGCTCCTCGCCGAGCTGAAGAAGGTGAAGCCGGACATGCCCGCCCTCGCGGCTCTCGAGGAGGAGATCGACAAGGCCGCCCGGTGAGACCCCGCCCCGGCGAGCTGTTCGGCGACCTGCCGCCCGATCCGCCCGCCCCGGTCGCAGGCGCGCCGCTCGCGGAGCGGATGCGCCCCCGGACGCTGGCCGAGATGGTCCTCCCCCCGGACCTGTCGGGTGAGCGGTCGTTCCTGGCTCGAGCGGTCGCCGAGGACCGCGTCCCGTCGATGGTCCTCTGGGGGCCCCCGGGGAGCGGCAAGACGACGCTCGCGCGGGTCGTCGCGGCCTCGACCCGGGCACGGTTCCTCGACTTCTCCGCCGTCGTCTCGGGGGTGAAGGAGGTCCGGGAGGTCCTCGAGGAGTCGAAGCAGCTCCGCCGGCGCGGGGAGAGGACCCTCCTCTTCGTCGACGAGATCCACCGGTTCAACCGCGCGCAGCAGGACGTCTTCCTCCCGTACGTGGAGGCGGGCGCGGTGACGCTCGTCGGCGCGACGACGGAGAACCCGTCGTTCGAGCTGAACGGCGCGCTCCTCTCGCGGCTCGTCGTCGTCGTCCTTCCCCCCCTGTCGCTGGAGGGGCTGTCGGAGCTCCTGAGGCGGGCGTCACGGGACGCCGAGCGCGGTCTCGGGGGACGGGTCGACCTCCCCGAGGAGGGGCTCGCGTGGCTCGCGCGGTTCGCCGACGGGGACGCGCGGCGCGCGCTCAACGCGCTGGAGGCGGCGGCCGCCCACGCCGGGCCGGCGATTCCGCTGACGCCCGAGGTCCTGGCCGCGGCGCTCGTGAGGAAGAGCCTCCTCTACGACAAGTCCGGGGAGCAGCACTACGACCTCGTCTCCGCGCTCCACAAGTCGCTCCGGGACTCCGACGTCGACGCGACCCTCTACTGGCTCGCGCGGATGCTGGAGGGCGGAGAGGACCCGCTCTTCGTGGCGCGCCGGCTGGTCCGCGCCGCGACCGAGGACGTCGGCCTGGCCGACCCGGAGGCGCTGCGGCTCGCCGTCGCCGCCCGCGACGCCGTCCACTTCCTCGGTCTCCCCGAGGGGGCCCTCGCCCTCGCCGAGGCGGCCCTCTACCTGGCCCTCGCGCCGAAGTCCAACGCCGTCTACGTCGCCTACGGCGCGGCCGCGCGGGACGTCGCCGAGAGCCCGAACGAGCCGCCCCCTCTGGCGATCCGCAACGCCCCGACGGGCCTGATGGAGCGCCTCGGCTACGGGCGGGGGTACGCGTACGCCCACGACCTCGCGGAGGGAACCGTTGGTCTCTCGTGCCTGCCCGACGCGCTGGCGGGGCGGTCCTACTACCGTCCCGGCCCGCGGGGACGCGAGAGGGAGCTCGGCGAGCGCCTGACGGAGATCCGCGCCCTGCGCGACAGGCTGCGGACGGAGCAGGAACGCGAGGGGGGGTAAGCTCGCGCCGATGAGCGCCTTCGCCCGTTCCGCCGCGTACCTGGCCCCGATCGCCCTCCTCCTCGCGGGCGCCGCCCCCGCCCCTGCCGCGGAGCCGGCGCCGACCGGGCTCTGGTACGGGGTCCTGGATCCGGCGGCGGGGGTGGAGATGGCGTTCGAGCTGAGGGTCGAGAGGAAGGGGAAGGGACTCTCGGCCGTCCTCCGGAACCCTCCGGTCGAGACCCCCTTCACCTCCGCGTCGTGGGACGGTTCGAGCCTCGACCTCGAGCTCGCGGCGTACGACGCCCGGATCGTGGCGCACCGGGACGGCGACGGCCTCGTCGGCACCTACACGCGGAATACGGGGACGGTCGTCCTCGAGGTCCCTTTCCGGGCCTCCCCGAAGGCCCCGGCGATCCCCGTCCCGGCCGCCGGGGCCCCGTCGGTCGCCGGGGAGTGGGGGATGGTCCTCGGCCCTGCCGGAAAGGAGGAGCGGCTCCTCGGCTCGTTCCGCCAGGACGGGGGACGGGCGTGGGGGACTCTCCTCTCGACGAGCGGCGATTACGGTCCCCTCCACGGCACCTTCGACGGCCGCCGCCTCGTCCTGACGGTCTTCAACGGCTTCTTCATCTACCGGTTGACCGGGGAGGTCGGGCCGGACGGGAGCCTTGCGGGGGAGTTCCGGGCGCGGGCGAGCGCCCCGCAGCCGTGGCACGCACGCCGTCTGGACGCCGCCTCGGCGGCGACGTGGCTTCCCGACGGGGGGTCGATCGTCCGGGCGAAGGACCCCTCCGTCCCGTTCACCTTCTCCCTCCCGGAGGCTCCCGGCAAGGTCGTCTCGTCGGAGGACCCCGCCTACGCGGGGCGGCCGATGATCGTCACCTTCCTGGGGACGTGGTGCCCGAACTGCCACGACGAGGCTCCCCTCCTCGTGGACCTGTCACGCCGCTACCGGGCGGCGGGGCTCCGCGTGGTCGCCCTCTCCTACGAGTACACGGCCGACCCCGAGCGGAGCTTCCGCCAGATCGCCCGGTTCAAGGAGCGGTACGGGATCGACTACCCGGTCCTCCTCGCCGGCACCACGAAGGACGCCGCCTCCTCCGCGCCGCGGGCCCAGCTGGCCGGCTTCGGGGGGTATCCGACGACGCTCTTCCTCGACCGGAGCCACCGGATCGTCAGGACCCACACCGGGTTCGACGGGCCGGCGACGGGGGAGAGGTTCGCGAGGCTGAAGAAGGAGACGGAGGAGGCCGTGAGGTCCCTGCTGGCAGGGACGGCTCAGCCCTCCTCGCGGCGGTAGTTCGGCGCCTCCTTCGTGATGATCACGTCGTGGACGTGGCTCTCCTTGAGCCCGGCCGCCGTGATCCTGACGAACCGCGACTTCTTCGGCATCTCCGCCAGGGTCCGGGCGCCGCAGAGGCCCATCCCCGCCCGGACGCCGCCGGCGATCTGGGTCAGGAGCGTCGTGAGCGGTCCCTTGTACGGGACCATCCCCTCGATCCCCTCCGGGACGAGCTTCCGCGGCTCGTCGTCGGCCTCCTGGAAGTAGCGGTCCGCCGACCCCTTCGTCATGGCGCCGAGGGAGCCCATCCCGCGGTACGCCTTGAACGTCCGGCCCTGGTAGAGGATCGTCTCGCCGGGGGCCTCGTCGGTGCCCGCGAAGAGGCTCCCGATCATCACGGCGTCCGCGCCCGAGGCGAGCGCCTTGGTGACGTCGCCGGAGAACTTGATCCCGCCGTCGGCGATGAGGGGGACGCGCGACTTGCCGCGGCCCTTCAGGCATTCGCGGATCGCGTAGATCTGCGGGACGCCCGCGCCGGTGACGACGCGCGTCGTGCAGATCGACCCGGGACCGACCCCGATCTTCACGGCGTCCGCGCCGACCCTGACGAGGTCGCGCGTCGCCTCGGCGGTCCCGACGTTGCCCGCCATCACCGGGGTGGAAGGGAACTTCTTCTTCAGCGCCCGGAGGGCGTCGAGGACCGCCTGGCTGTGGCCGTGGGAGGAGTCGAGGCAGAGGAGGTCGACCTTCGCCGCGATCAGCTCACGGGCCCGGTCGATGAGGTCCTTCCCGGCTCCGACCGCGGCGGCCACGCGAAGGCGGCCGAGCGAGTCCTTGCAGGCGTTCGGGTACTTGATCTGCTTCTGGATGTCCTTGACCGTGATCAGCCCCTTGAGGTTCCCCTGCCGGTCGACGACGAGGAGCTTCTCGATCCGGTGGCGATGGAGGAGCTCCTTGGCCTGCTCGAGCGTGGTCCCCGGGGAGCAGGTGACGAGGTTCTCCTTCGTCATCCGCTCGGAGATCGGGAGGTCCATCCGGGTCTCGAACCTCAGGTCCCGGTTGGTCAGGATCCCGACGAGCTTCCCCCGCACGTCGACGACGGGGACCCCGGAGATCCGGAAGTTGGCCATCACCTCGAGCGCCTCGGAGATCTTCTGGTCGGGACGGCAGGTGACCGGGTCGACGATCATCCCGCTCTCGGACCGCTTCACCTTGTCCACCTCGGCGGCCTGGGCCTCGATCCCGAGGTTCTTGTGGACGACCCCCATCCCCCCGTTCTGGGCCATGGCGATCGCCATCCGGGACTCGGTGACGGTGTCCATGGCGGCCGAGAGGATCGGGACGTTCAGGCCGATGGACTCCGTGACGCGGGTCCTCAGGTCGCACTCCGAGGGGTGCACCTTGGAGTGGTTGGGGACGAGGAGGACGTCGTCGAAGGTGAGGGCGAGGGGGATCTCGCGTTCAGACGCCATGGGGCTTCATACCACGGGACGGGCCGGAGCGGGGGCGGAGCCGGGACGGCGCCGGGACGGGGAGGGGGGACGCCCCGGTCACGCGCTCTGGGCCGCGGCCCCGTGGCACTTCTTGTACTTCTTCCCGGAGCCGCAGGGACAGGGGTCGTTCCGCCCGACCTTCGGACCGGTCCCGCGGACGGTGTCGACCCGGAAGTCCCCGCCGGCGGTCGGGTCCTGCGCGCCCTGGAGGACCATCCCCTTCTCGCGGGCCTTCTGCCGCCGGGCGAGCTCGGCGGCGGCGCGGGCGGAGGCCGCCGACGACGTGTCCACGGCCGGCACGTCCGCCGGCGCGGTGACGACGGCGTCCGCGGAGGCCCGGGCGGCGGGCGCCGCCTCGTCCGGCCGGACGACCTCGAAGCGGAAGAGGTGCTGGAGGATCTGCTCCTCGATCGCCTCCTTCATCGCCTCGAAGAGCTCGAACGACTCCTTCTTGTACTCGACGAGCGGGTCCCGCTGGCCGTAGCCGCGGAGCCCGATCCCTTCCTTCAGGTGGTCGAGGGCGAGGAGGTGGTCCTTCCAGAGGGAGTCGACCGTGGAGAGCATGAAGAACTTCTCGAAGTCCCTCATGACGTCCGAGCCGAGGCGCTCCACCTTCTCCTCGAACGCGCGGCGCACGGCGGACCGGAGCGCGTCCTTGAGCTCGGCGTTCGTCAGGTCGGTCGAGAGCCCCTTCTCGGCCGGGCGGAGCCCGAAGGTGTCGCCGCAGGCCGACTCGAGCCCGCCGAAGTCCCATTCCGACCGGTCCTTGGCCGCCGGGCAGAACTTGTCGACGAAGTCGTCGGCGACGTCCTCGGCGAGGGTGACGACGTAGTCGCGCGAGAGCGAGCCGGTGAGGATCTCCTTGCGGAGCCGGTAGATCTCCTCGCGCTGGCGGTTCATCACGTCGTCGTACTCGAGGAGGTGCTTGCGGGTGTCGAAGTTCCGGCCCTCGACCTGCTTCTGGGCGCGCTCGATCGATCGCGTCACCCAGCGGTGCTCGATCGGCACCCCCTCCTCCATGCCGAGCCGCTTCATCAGCCCGGAGAGGCGGTCGGAGCCGAAGATCCGCATCAGGTCGTCCTCGAGCGAGAGGTAGAACCGCGAGGACCCCGGGTCGCCCTGGCGGCCGGCGCGGCCGCGGAGCTGGTTGTCGATCCGGCGCGACTCGTGGCGCTCGGTGCCGATGATGTGGAGGCCCCCGGCGGCGACCACGGCGGCGTGATCCGCCTCGCACTGGGCCTTCAGCTCGAGGAGGAGCCCCTCGTACTCCTCGGGCGTCTTCCCCTTCGCCTTCTGCCGGGCCAGGAACTCGGGGTTCCCGCCGAGGAGGATGTCGGTCCCTCGGCCGGCCATGTTCGTCGCGATGGTGACCCGTCCGGGCTGGCCCGCCTGCGCGACGATCGCCGCCTCGGACTCGTGGTATTTCGCGTTGAGGACGACGTGGGGCACGCCGCGCTTCTTCAGCTGCTGGGCGAGGGTCTCGGACTTCTCGATCGAGATCGTCCCGACGAGGACGGGCTGGGACCTCTCGTGGAGCTCGGTGATCTCCTCCACCACCGCGTCGAACTTCTCCCGCTCGGTCCGGTAGATCATGTCGTGGTGGTCGATCCGGACCATCGGCCGGTTCGTCGGGACGACCACGACGTCCAGGCCGTAGATCTTCCCGAACTCGGCCGCCTCGGTGTCCGCGGTGCCGGTCATGCCCGCGAGCTTGTCGTACATCCGGAAGTAGTTCTGGAGGGTGATCGTCGCGAGCGTCTGGTTCTCGCGCTCGATCTTCACCCCTTCCTTCGCCTCGACGGCCTGGTGGAGCCCGTCGGACCAGCGCCGGCCCGGCATGAGCCGGCCGGTGAACTCGTCGACGATGATGACCTGCCCCTCCTTGACCACGTAGGCGACGTCGCGCTTGTAGAGCGCGTGCGCGCGGAGCGCCTGCTGGCAGGCGTGGAGGGTGTCGATGTTGATCGGGTCGTAGAGGTTTTCGACCCCGAGGAGCCGCTCGCACTTGGAGACGCCCTCCTCGGTGAGGGCGGCCGTGTGGGCCTTCTCGTCGACGAGGTAGTCGCCGGTGACCGTCCGGTTGCCGTACTTGTCCTTCTGCTCCTCGCCCCGGACGAGCTTGGGGATGATCCGGTCGCACCGGTAGTAGATGTCGACGTCGCCCTCGGACGGCCCGGAGATGATGAGCGGGGTCCGTGCCTCGTCGATGAGGATGGAGTCGACCTCGTCGACGACGGCGAAGGCGTGCGGCCGCTGGACCATGTGGGAGAGCTCGAACTTCATGTTGTCCCGGAGGTAGTCGAAGCCGAACTCGTTGTTGGTCCCGTAGGTGATGTCCTGGGCGTAGGCCTCGCGGCGGGCCGCGTCGTCCATGTCGTGCTGGATGCACCCCACGGTGAGGCCGAGGAACTGGTAGATCTGCCCCATCCACTCCGCGTCGCGGCGGGCGAGGTAGTCGTTGACCGTGACCACGTGGACGCCGCGCCCGGTCAGGGCGTTCAGGGTGACGGAGAGGGTCGCGACGAGCGTCTTCCCCTCGCCCGTCCTCATCTCGGCGATCTTCCCCTGGTGGAGGACCATGCCGCCCATCAGCTGGACGTCGTAGTGGCGCTGGCCGAGGGTCCGCTTGCCCGCCTCGCGGACGATGGCGAAGACGGGGACGAGGACGGCGTCGAGGACCTCCCGGATCCGGGCGCGGCGCTCCTGGACGTCGGCCGGAAGCTCCTGCAGCTGCTCGCGCACCCGGTCGCGGATCTCGAGGAGGCGGGCCCGCAGCGCTTCGTCGGAGAGGAGGGTCAGCTCCGGCTCCAGCCGGCCGATCTCCTCGACCCGCGGGCGGAGGGCCTTGATGTCCCGGTCGTGCTTGGTTCCGAAGATCTTCGCGAGGGTCTTGTCGATGATCATGTCTCATCCCGCCGCGCGGGGCGGCGATCGTAGCAGAGCGTCCGAAGGGGGCCGGAGGAGCCCGCCGCGGCGGACGCCCGGGGACTCGCCGGGGCGAGCCGGGGGGATTCGCGAGAAGCTGCGATCAGGGCCTCGGTCCCTCTCGTACGGCAGGCGGAGACGGAGGGGCTCCCCGCGCGGGAGAATGGCGGACGGGGGAGCGAGCCCCCCGCGGAAACGACTAGCTCAGAAGGCGTTGAGGACGTAGTCGAGGGGGTTCACGGGCCGCCCCTCGACGTGGACCTCGTAGTGGAGGTGGGGCCCGGTCGATCGTCCCGTGGATCCGACGAGCCCGACGAGGTCCCCGCGATGGACCCGCTGCCCCTCCAGGACCCGCGAGGTCTCGAGGTGTCCGTAGAGGCTGGAGAGCCCGAAGCCGTGGGCGATCTCGACGAACTTGCCGTAGCCGTGCTCCCAGCCGACGCGGACCACCGTCCCGTTCGCCGGAGCGACGACCCGGCTGCCGGCCGGGGCCGAGATGTCGAGCCCCGTGTGGTATTCCTGCTGGCCCGTGAAGGGATCGGACCGCGGCCCGAAGCCCGCGGTGAGGACCCCGACCGCCGGGGCGAGGGTGGGCGTCAGGGCCAGCTGGTCGGCCTCGAGGGCGAGCCGGTCCTCGATCTTCCCGAGCCTCGAGGAGAGGAGGACGCTCCTGCGTGCGGCCTCCTCGAGCCCGGCCTCGGCGCGCACCGAGGGGTCGAGCGAGACCGCGGTGAGGCCGCCGACGCCGCCCGTCCCCGGGTCCTGGACGCCCGAGAGCCCGGCGACGATCGACAGCTTCCGCGTCCGCTCCTCGAACTCGGCGAGGCTCTTCTCCAGGGTCTCGAGCTTGGCGTTCAGCGTCTTCGTCCGGCCGCGCAGGTCGCGGTTCTGCTCCACGAGAGCCGACACTTCCCGGTTCTCGCGGATCGACCGGATCCAGAGGACCCCGAAGACCCCCCCGAGGAGGACCGCCAGGAGCGCCCCCGAGGCGCTCGCCCAAAGGAGCCGCGACGAGACCTGAAACTGGCGAAACCGTGCACGCGCGTGCGGTACGAAGATGATGGTGTGGGTCCGGCGGGTCACCGGGTCTTCCCCCGCCCCGCGTCCCGCGCCTCGCCAGGCGTCGCTGTCCCCACCTCGATCCGCATGACGAACTCGGGGAGTTTATCTGCCACGGCCGGGACGTCAAGCGTTCGGCTTCCCGAGACGGCCTGGAGGGGTCCGGGCGCTTCCCCGAGGGGCTCCCCGCGCGCTAGCGCGGGGAGCGGGACGGGGCGGGAGGGCGGTAGCGCAGGGCTTCGGCCACGTGGGCGGGGCCGACGTCGCCGGCCCCCGCCAGGTCCGCGACCGTGCGGGCGACCCGCAGGACCCGCTGGTACGCGCGGGCGGAGAGCCCCATCCGGTCCATGGCCTGGGCGAGGAGGTCCCGGGCCTCGGGACTCGGCCGGGTGGAGGCGGCGACGAGGCGGGAGGGGAGCGTCGCGTTCAGGAGCCGGGCGTCCCCCGTCCGTGCCCTCTGTCGATCCCGCGCTGCCGAGACGCGCCGGCGGACCTCCGCGGAGGGCTCGCCGGCCCCGGGCGCGTGGAAGTCGGCCGCCGGGACGGCGGGGACCTCGACGTGGAGGTCGATCCGGTCGAGGAGCGGTCCCGAGATCTTCCGCCTGTAGCGCGCGAGGTCGTGCTCCGAGCAGGCGCACGAGCGCTTCGGGTCGCCGCGGAATCCGCACGGGCAGGGGTTCATGGCGGCCGCCAGGAGGAATCGGGCCGGGAAGGACCGGCTCCCGGAGGCGCGTGAGACGCTGACGACACCTTCCTCGAGGGGCTCCCGAAGGGCTTCGAGGGCGTCGCGCCGGAACTCGGGGAGCTCGTCGAGGAAGAGGACGCCGAAGTGCGCGAGGGAGAGCTCCCCCGGCCGTGGGTCTGCGCCTCCGCCGACCAGCGCCGCCGCCGAGGCGCCGTGGTGGGGGGCCCGGAACGGGCGGCGGCGGAGGAGCCCCGCCCCCGGTGGGAGGCGCCCCGCCACGCTCCAGATGCGCGTCGCCTCCAGGGCTTCCTCGGTGGTGAGGGGAGGGAGGATGCCGGGAAGGCGCCGGGCGAGCATCGTCTTCCCGCTCCCGGGAGGGCCGGTGAGGAGGAGGTTGTGGCCTCCCGCCGCGGCGATCTCGAGCGCGCGCCGCGGGAGGGCCTGGCCCCGGACCTCGGAGAGGTCGGGCTCGGCGTCGCCGTCCGGGGGAGGCTCCTCGTCCGCGACGGGCCGGAACGGGGGGAGGAGCTCGACGCCGGCGACGTGCGCGACCACGGCTCCCAGGTGCCCGGCCGCGTGGACGGTGAGGCCCGGAAGGGCCGACGCCTCCCGCGCGTTCTCCTCCGGCACGATCAGCTCCCGGCCGTCGCGCCGGGCCGTCTCGGCGATCGCCAGGAGGCCCGGGACGGGGCGGAGCCGCCCGTCCAGGGCCAGCTCGCCGACGAGGACGAGGGACTCCAGCCCGGCGGCCGGCACGTCGCCGTTCGCGGCCAGGATCGCGACGGCGAGCGCCACGTCGAGCCCCGTCCCGACCTTCGGGAGGTCGGCCGGGGCGAGGTTGACGACCACGTTCCTGCCGGGCAGCGGGAGGCCGATCTGCCTCAGCGCCGAGCGGACCCTCTCGCGGCTCTCGCGGACGGCGGCGTCCGGGAGGCCGACGAGGGTGAGGCCGGGGAGCCCCGCGCCGACCGCCGCCTCGACCACGACCCCGCGAGCCTCGAGACCGACGATCGACGCCGCGTGGGCCCGGGCGACCGTCACGCCGCGTCAGCGGCCGGCTGCGTGGGCCGGAACCGTCAGCCTTCGCCCGATCCGGAGCGGCTCGCGGCGTCCGATGCGGTTCTCGTGCCGGATCGCGTCGACGGAGGTCCCGTAGCGCGAGGCGATGGAGTAGAGCGTGTCGCCGCGGCGGACCGTGTGCGTCCGGACGGGCTTGGCGGACGGCCTCTTCGACACCTTCGCCCGGCGGACGGCGCCGGAAGCCGAGGCCGACGGGCGGACCTGGGCCGAAGGCGCCGGGGGGGCCTCGTCGACGAAGCCGCCTGCGGGGATCTCGAGGCGGACCGGAATGGCGGCCGCGGCGGAAGCGGCCGGATCGGGCGCCGGATAGCGGGCGACGAGCGCCACGGGGTCGCTCACCGCGGCCGCCGGCGTCGGAAGCGCACGGACCTCGCCGGAGCCGGGGCGGGGCGCCTGCGCCAGCACCGACTCCGGCGGTGCGGCGGGCCGGGCCGGGACCGGAGCCGTCTTCGGCTTGCGGGCCGGGCCGGCGACTCGGACGGGGATCACGATGACGGTCCCCTTGCGAACGAGCGAGTCGTGCCGGAGGTTGTTCCAGTCGGCCAGGTCCCTGACGGGGATCCGGTACCGCTTCGCGACGCGCGCCACGCTCTCCGTCCGGCGGATCCGGACGGTCCTCTCGACGACCGCGGGCGCCTCGGGGATCGACTCGAGGCGGGCCGTCAGGACGGGGCCAAGCCCCGGCGGGACCCGGAGGGGATATCCGCCGGCGGCCCGGGGCGTCGTCCGGCCCCGAAGCTCGCCGTTCAGCTCGCGGAGCGTGTCGACCGTGGTCCCGAGCGCCTCGGCGATCCGCCCGAGGTCGGCACGCCGGGGGACGCGAACGACGTCGAACGCGACCGGCGGGTCGGGAACGACGTCGAAGCCATAGCGCGCCGGGCTCTTCGCGATGAGCGCGGCGGCGGTGAAGAAGGGGACGTAGTCGCGCGTCTCGCGCGGGAGGAAGCCCCCTTCGGCGAGGTCCCAGTAGGTCCGTCCGCCGCTCCGCTGCAGGCCCTTGAGCACCCGCCCCTCGCCGCAGCTGTAGCCCGCCATCGCGAGCTGCCAGTCGCCGAACATCTCGTAGAGGTCGCGGAAGTAGGCGGCCGCGGCGTACGTCGACTTGACGGGGTCGCTCCGCTCGTCCACGTCCCCGTTCATCTCGAGACCGTAGCGGCGGGCCGTGGGGGAGATGAACTGCCAGAAGCCGTGGGCGGCGGCTCGGGAGTGGGCCCGCGGCTTGAAGGCCGACTCGATCATCGCGACGTAGACGAGGTCCTCCGGGAGCCCCTTCTCCTTCAGGATCGCCCGCATCATCGGCAGGTAGCGTCCGCTCCGCTGGAGCGCGCCGGCGAAGGCCTGGGGCGTCCGGAACTGGTAGTACGCGACGGCGCGCAGGACGGCGTCGTTGACGACGATCGGGACGTCGAAGGTGACGCCGGCCCCGGCGTCCGCGACCTCGCGCTCCGCCGCCGCGACCTCGTCCGGGCTCGAGTCCGGCGCCTGGGCGATCAGGCCGTCGTGCCCCGCCTCCCCCGTGGCCGCCTCGGCGCCGTCTCCTTCCGCGAGCCGCTCGTAGAGAGAGACGCTCTCGTAGAGGCGCTGGGCGAACTCGAGGTCCTCGGGGTCGCCGGCGCGCGAGGCGACCCGGAACGACTCGAGCGCGTCCCGGAACTCGAGACGCGCGCAATCGGCGTCTCCGGAGAGGACGAGCGCCTTTCCCCGGTAGAAGTGGTCGGACGAGATCCGTCGGGCTGCCGCCGTCCTCTCGGCTGGCGTGAGCGCGGACGGGCGCTCGGCCACGACGGCCGGTCGGGTAGCCGGAGCCGAACGGGGAGCCGGCGCGGAGCCGGCGCACGCCGTCAGGAGGGCGGCGGCCGCGGCCAGGAGGCCCGCGCCGAGCCGGGAACGCGGATGCAGGCGTGGCGCTGGGGGCGTCGCGGGCTGGGCCGCGCTCGTGACGTGCACCTCCAAGGATACCCCCTTATCGCCCGACCGGGTCAAGTTGCGTCGCAGCAGGCCCCCGGGCACCGGCAGCTCGCTCGCTTCAGGAGGCCCGGGGGGCCAAGCCCCGAAACTGACCCGCGCCCCCGATCCTGGCGGTCGCTTTCCCCGGTGGGGGGCCTGGGGGGATCGAGAAACCCCCAGGAACATTGCCGTCCTGGGGGGATCGAGAAACCCCCAGGAACGCTTCAGTCCGCTTCGACGTTGAACTTGAGGGAGAGGAGGAGCTTCCGGAGGTCCCGCGCGGCCGAGAGGTCGATCACGAACGAGGACTCCGCGCTCAGGCTCTTTCCCTCGTCGTCCGTGAAGTGGAGCTCGACCTTCACCTGCCGGCTCCGCCCGAGGACGTCCCTCGGGACCGGGACGTCGAAGGAGCGCGCGACGTCCTTCCTGTGGTTGAGGCCCGACGCGAGAAGGTCGTCGATGGACATCCCGGGCGACGTCTTCGACCTCCCGGGAGCGTCCGTCCGGAAAGAGCCGGACTGGGGCGCGGCGCCGGCGGGCTTCTGAGTCGAGAGCTTCCGCAGCTTGTCGAGCTCGGCGAGGATGTCGACGTTCGAGCGGACCTTCACGTGCTTGACCGAGCCCTCGAGCGCATCCGGCTGCGGAGGGGGCGCGGGCTCGCGGGTCTCGCCGAAGCTGATGTCCTGGCCGGCCTCGTCGGCGGCCCTCGCCGGGCGAGGCGCGCTCTCGGCCCCCGGGGCGGACGGAGCCGGCGGCGCGGCGGCGTCGGGGGGAGGCGTCCGCGAGAAGGCCCCGCTGTCGCGCGGCCGCTCTCGCCTCGCCACGGCCGCGGCGAGGTCCGCGAGGCGGGCGGCGGCCTCGGGGGAGGCGGCCAGCGCCTCGTCGGCCGAGGCGATCGCCGCCGGGGACGCCGCGGCGAGCGGCGGGGTCGACCGCGGGGTGGGGGCGGGGGTCGCCGGGGCGGCGAAGACGCTGGGGCGCCGGAGGTCGGCCGTCATCCGCCCCTTGAGGGCCTTCAGCGTGAGCTTGGAGATCCCCTTGAGGGTCTCGAAGACCCCGGTGCCGTTGCGGGCCGAGGCCTCGTGCCACTCCCATCGGAGGTCGGGGTTGAGCGCCGCGTTGAGCTCCTCGACCGGGAGGACGTTCGAGAGGTCGCGCTTGTTGTACTGGAGGACGAGAGGGACCTGCTCGAGCGAGAGGCCGATCTCCGCGAGGTTCTCGCCCAGGTTCCGGAAGCTTTCCTTGTTGGGCTCGAGCATCGGGGCCTGCGAGTCCGCGACGAAGACGACGCCGTCGACTCCCTTCAGGACCAGCTTGCGGGTCGTGTTGTAGAAGACCTGGCCGGGGACCGTGTAGAGCTGGAGGCGGGTCTTGAAGCCGCCGATCACCCCGACGTCGATCGGGAGGAGGTCGAAGAAGAGGGTCCTGTCCGTCTCGGTCTCGAGCGAGACCATCTCCCCCCGGGCGGTCGGCGCCGTCCTCCCGTAGATCACGTGGAGGTTCGTGGTCTTCCCGCAGAGACCGGGACCGTAGTAGACGATCTTCGCGGCCATCTGCATGGTTGCGTAGTTGAAGAAAACCATCGCTGCGCCGTTCGCCCCGCCTGTCCTTGCGCCTCCAGCAGGTTATCTTAGCATTCGGGACGCGGGGCGGACCCCTTCCGGGCGGCGAGGCGGCGCTGCTCGCGGACCAGGGCGTGGAGGAGCGCCGCCCGGCTCGCGTCCCAGGCGAGGACGGCCTCCCCGTGCCGCGCCAGGGTCCGCACGTCGTTTCTCGCCACCGGACCGGTGAGGGCGCTCTCGGGTCCGTCCGCGAGGGTTGCCGCGAGGGCGGTGCGGAGGAGGGGGGCGAGGGCGTCCAGGGCCTCCCGGCGCCCGAAACCGGCCGCGGCGAGGGCGTCCACGGCCGCGCCGAGGAGGCCGGTCAGGCCGTTCGCCGCCAGCGAGGCCGCGGCGTGGTAGAGGACCTTGCGGCGGGGGTCGACCCGGACGGCGCGGGAGCCGAGGAGCAGGGCGAGCCCCTCCGCGGCTCCGAGCGCCCCCGCGCTCCCCTCGATCGCGAGGACGCAGCCGGCGAAGCGGCCTGCGTCCTCGGGCGTGCCGGGGAAGCTCTGCAGCGGGTGGCACGACCCGGTCTCGAACCCCTCCGCCGCGAGCGGCCGGAGGACCGACGAATCCAGGGCCCCCGCGAGGTGGAGGGCGTACCGGGGACCCGCCGGGGGGACGCGGAGCGACGCGAGCTCCCGCGCGCTCTCCTCGAGGGCGTCGTCGGGCACGGCCAGGAGGACGGCTCCCTCGCGGAGCGCCTCCAGCCTCGCCGCGGAGGGACAGGCCTCTTCGCGTCCCGGAAGGAGGGCGACCCGCGCTCCGGCCGCCTCGAGGGCGGCAGCGAGCGCCCTCCCCAGCCGCCCGCGTCCGAGTACGGACACGGGAAAGCCGGGGCTCCGGGCTGCTATCATCACGTAACGTCTTCCTCGGGAAGGAGTAGGGGAGGACCTTGCCCGCGTCGAATGCCTCGGGCGCGACGCGGAAACCATACAGCAGGGGAGGGAAGGAGCGCCATGGGGGGTGAGATCAAGGATCTGGACCGCCGGTCACGCGCGGTCCTCGCCTCCGTGATCGCGACCTACATCCGGAGCGCCGTGCCGGTCTCCTCGCGCCAGCTCTCGAGGATGGGCGGCTTCGACCTGTCGCCCGCGTCGCTCCGCAACGCCATGGCCGACCTCGAGGAGCTCGGCTTCCTGACGCATCCCCACGTCTCGGCGGGAAGGGTCCCCACCGACCTCGGGTGGCGCGCCTACGTCCAGGAGCTGATGGCCCGCGAGGCCCCCCGGCGGGAGGATCGCGACCGGATCGAAGCGGACCTGGGATCCGAGAAGTTCGACCTCGACCACTTCCTGCACGCCACCTCGCGCGTCCTCTCGCGCCTCACCGGCGAGGTCGGCATCGTGGCGTCGCCGGACGCGGCCAGGATCCTCCTGAAGTCGGTCCATTTCACGCGCGTCGCCGAGCGGAAGGTCGTCGTGGTGCAGGTCTCCGGCGCGGACCTCGTCGACAGCCGGCTGATCGAGACCCGCGAGGACTTCCCCCAGGCGGAGCTCGACGCCGCCTCGGCCCGCCTGACGGCCGAGTACGCCGGGAAGACCCTGCTCGAGATCCGCAGGGACCTCCTCGCGGCGCTGGAGGAGGAGAAGGTCCGCTTCGACGCCGCCCTCGCCCGGACCCTGGAGCTGGGACGCCACGTCTTCTCGGAGGACCGCCCCGGCGGCGAGGCCCTCTGGGTCGAGGGGACCGAGACCATCGTGGAGAAGCCGGAGTTCCACCGGGACGTCGAGGCGCTCCGCCGGCTCTTCCGCGCTCTCGACGAGAAGGCCCGCCTGATCAACCTGCTCTCCGCCTGCATCTCTGGCCGCGACGAGCTCGCCGTCCTGATCGGGACGGACAGCAGCTTCACCGCCCAGACCGAGAGCGCGGTCGTCGTCACGGCGTACCGCGCGGGCGACCGGGTGCTCGGGGCGCTCGGCGTGATCGGGCCCCGCCGGATGGAATATCCTCGCGTCGTCCCGCTGGTGGAGGAGCTCGGCCGTTACGTGACGCGGCGGCTGACGGAGGTTTCGACATGACCGAGAGGAAGCCGGTGGCGCCGGAGCCGTCCGACGACGAGGTGGTCTACCTCGACGACGGCGGCTCCGACGACGTGGCTCGGGCTCTCGAGGAGGCCGAGAGGGCGGTCTCGGCCGTGGAGGAGCGCCATCGGGCCCCGGCCCCGCGGCAGGCGGCCCCGGCCGAGGAGCACGGCGTCGAGCGCGTCGGCGCGGAGGCCGTGCCGGCCGACGCCGGCCTGCCGGGCGACCTGGAACGACGCCTCTCGGAGCAGAAGGACCGGGCCGAGCAGGCCGAGGAGGACGCCGGGCGGCTCCGCGAGGCCCTGCTCCGGAAGGTCGCCGACTTCGAGAACCTGAAGAAGCGGACGGAGCGGGAGAAGAACGAGTACGTCAGGTACGCGCTCGCGGACGCTTTCCGCGAGCTGCTCTCCGTCCTCGACAACTTCGAGAGGGCGATGGCCCACTCCACGGTCCCGGGCGGCGAGGACGACTTCCGGAAGGGGGTCGAGATGATCGCCCGGCAGCTGGCGGACACGCTTCGGAAGTTCGGGCTGGTGGAGGTCGACGCCCTCGGGAAGCCCTTCGACCCGACCGTCCACGAGGCGGTCATGCGGGAGGAGACCCGGGAGGTCGCTCCCGGGACGGTCACGGAGGTCCTGCAGAAGGGCTACCTCCTCAACGAGCGTCTCCTCCGCCCGGCCTTCGTCAAGGTCGCGGCGGCCCCTCCCGTCCGGCCGGACGAGGCGTGACAGCGCACCAGGGAGGACGACAGTGGCCAAGGTGATCGGCATCGACCTGGGAACGACGAACTCCTGCGCCGCGGTCATCGAGCTCGGCTCGCCCCAGGTCATCCCGAACCGGGAGGGGGCGCGGACGACCCCGTCGATCGTCGCCTTCACCGAGGACGGGGAGCGGCTCGTGGGCCAGATCGCCAAGAGACAGGCGATCACGAACCCGACGCAGACGATCTTCGCCGTGAAGCGGCTGATCGGGCGCAAGTGGGAGGACGCGGAGGTCAAGCACGCCTACGAGCACCTCTCGTACCCCATCGTCCCGGCGCCGAACGGCGACGTGAAGATCCGGGTCCGCGACCGCGACTACGCCCCCGAGGAGATCGCCGCGTTCGTGCTCAGGGAGCTGAAGGAGTTCTGCGAGGAGGCGGTCGGCGAGGAGATCAAGGAGGCGATCATCACCGTCCCGGCCTACTTCGACGACTCGCAGCGGCAGGCGACGCGCGACGCCGGGCGGATCGCGGGGCTCGAGGTCCTCCGGATCATCAACGAGCCGACGGCGGCCTCCCTCGCCTACGGCCTCGAGAAGGGGAAGAAGCACGAGACGATCGCCGTCTACGACCTCGGCGGCGGGACGTTCGACATCTCGATCCTCCGGATCGACGAGGGGATGTTCGAGGTCCTCTCGACCTCGGGCGACACCTACCTCGGCGGGGAGGACTTCGACCGGGCCATCATGGACTGGCTCCTCGAGGAGTTCCTCCGCTCGACGGGGATCGACCTCCGGCAGGACCGCCTCGCCCTCCAGCGCCTCAAGGAGGCCGCCGAGAAGGCCAAGTGCGAGCTCTCGGCGGCGACCGAGACGACGATCGGCCTCCCGTTCATCGCCTCGGACGCCAGCGGCCCGAAGCACATCAACAAGCTCCTGACGCGCGACCACTTCGAGGCGCTCGTCGACGAGCTGGTGAAGCGGACGGAAGGCCCGTGCCTGAACGCCCTCGAGGCCGCGGGCCTCCGGCCGTCCGACATCGACAACATCATCCTCGTCGGGGGCCAGACCCGGACGCCGAAGGTCCAGGCGGCGGTCGAGCGGATCTTCGCCAAGCCGCCGAACAAGTCGATCAACCCCGACGAGGTCGTCTCCGTCGGGGCGGCGATCCAGGCCGGCGTCCTCCAGGGCGAGATCAAGGACATCGTCCTCCTCGACGTGACGCCGCTCTCGCTCGGCATCGAGACGCACGGGGGGATCTTCGTCAAGCTGATCGAGCGCAACTCGACGATCCCGACGAAGAACGCGATGGTCTTCACGACGGTCACCGACAACCAGTCGACCGTCGAGGTCCACGTCCTCCAGGGCGAGCGCGAGATCGCCAAGGAGAACAAGTCGCTCGGCCGCTTCGAGCTGGTCGGGATCCCCCCGGCGCCGCGGGGCGTCCCCCAGATCGAGGTCACCTTCGCGATCGACTCGTCCGGCATCGTCAGCGTCTCGGCGCGCGACATGGCGACCGGGCGCGTCCAGGGGGTCCAGATCAACCCGGCCGGCGGGCTGTCGCAGGACGAGATCGAGGCGATCATCCACGAGGCCGAGGAGAACAAGCACGCCGACGAGAAGCGCCGGGAGATCCGGCAGCTCAAGAACAAGCTCGAGGGGCTGATCACCGGGAACGAGAGGGTCTTCCGCGAGTTCGGGAAGCTCCTCGGGACCGAGGAGCGCGACCGGGTCGGCCGCACGCTCCAGCACGCCCGCGAGGTGCTCACCGAGGAGGAGCGGGGGGAGATCGACAACGCGCTCCTCGACATGCAGGGCGTCTCGCGGATCCTCACCGCCGCGATGCTCTACAAGACCGACAAGGCCGAAGCCCCGGAATGACGCGGCCCCCCCGCGGCGTCACCCGTTCGGCCCCCCAGCCCGAGGCCCTCCCGCAATGACCGCATCCGTCCGCGACTACTACGAGGTGCTGGGCGTCCCGCGCGACGCCGCGCCCGAGGCGATCAAGTCGGCCTACCGCAAGGCCGCGCTCCAGCACCACCCCGACCGCAACCCCGGCAACGCCGAGGCCGAGGCGAGGTTCAAGGAGGCCGCGGAGGCCTACGCGATCCTCTCGGACCCGGAGAAGCGCGCCCGCTACGACCGGTTCGGTCCCGAGGGCGTCCGCGGGGCCGGAGGGGCGGCGGGCTTCGACCCGACCGCCTTCGTCGACTTCGCCGACATCCTCGGCGACTTCTTCGGCTTCGGCTTCGGAGGCGGAGCGCGCCGCGGGAGGCAGAGCGAGGGGGAGGACCTCAAGGCCGACGTCTCCCTCCTCTTCGCGGAGGCCGCGTTCGGCGCGCAGAAGACCGTCCCCATCCGCCGCTACGAGCGGTGCGACTCGTGCCGGGGGACGGGCGGCCGCGGCGGGAGCGGGACCGTCTCCTGCACCGCGTGCCGGGGGCGGGGGCGGATCCAGTACCGCCAGGGGTTCTTCGCGATGGAGCGGACCTGCCCCGAGTGCCAGGGAGCGGGCGAGGTCGTGAAGGACCCGTGCCCCGACTGCCGGGGAGACGGGCGCGTCCTGCGCGAGAGGAGCCTCACGATCCAGGTCCCGGCCGGGGTGGACGACGGGGCCCGGCTCCGCCTCTCCGGCGAGGGGAACCACGGGCGCGCCGGCGGCCCTCCCGGCGACCTCTACGTCGTCCTGGGCGTGAAGGCGCACGAGTTCTTCCGCCGCGAGGGGAACGACGTCGTCCTCACCTGGGCCGTCCCCTTCCCGGTCGCGGTGCTGGGGGGGCGGGTCACCGTCCCGACGCTGCACGGCGACGAGGCTCTCGAGCTTCCCGCCGGGACCCCCGCAGGAAAGGTCTTCACGCTGCGCGGGAAGGGGGTCCCGCGCCTCGACGGGCGGGGGAAGGGAGACCAGCACGTCGTCGTGACCGTCCGGGTCCCGAAGAAGCTGAACGCCTCCCAGAGGGCGGCCGTCCAGAAGCTGGCCGAGGTCTTCAAGGACGAGGCGGGGACGCCGACGAGGGACGAGAAGGGCTTCTTCGACAAGATCCGCGACCTCTTCGAGTCGTGAGCGGGGCCGCCGGCGCGGTCCGCCTCACCGTCGTCGTCCCTCCCGGCGCGGGAGGGGACGAGCGGCTCGAAGAGGCGCTCGACGCGCTGACGGCCTCCTGGGTGGAGGCGCCGGGCGGGCGGCTCCACGTCTGGGTCTCCCCGGACGACGCGGCGACGGCCCGGGACGCCCTCGCCTCCGCGGGGCTCCCGGTGGAGGCCGAGCTCCTGGAGCCGCCGCGCGACTGGATCGCCGAATCCGCCGCGCTCCGCAGGGCGGTGGCCGTCGGCGAGCTCCTCCTCGACCCGCACGACGGGCCGCTCGCGACGGCGGCAGGCTCTCGGCGACGCCTCCACCTGCCGGCCGAGCGCGCGTTCGGGACCGGCTCGCACGAGTCGACCCGCCTCGCCCTCCGCCTCCTCCGGCCGGAGGTGGCGGCGGGGAGGCGCGTCCTCGACGTCGGGTGCGGCGCCGGGACCCTCGCCCTCGCGGCGCGGGTCCGGGGAGCCTCGTGGGCCGCGGGGCTCGACATCGACGTCGACGCTCCCTTCGCGGCGCGCGCGAACGCTCGCAGGAACGGGGTCGCCGGCGCCGCGTTCCTCGCCGGCCCGGTCGAGGCGCTCGGCGCGGCGGCCCGGTTCGACCTGGTCGTGGCGAACATGCTGCAGGAGGAGGTCGTCCCGCTCCTGCCGGGCCTCGCTCGGCTGGTCGCGCCGGCAGGGGAGCTGGTGACGTCGGGACAGCTCGCAGCCCGGGAGGAGGAGTTCCTCGGCGTCCTCCGGGCGCACGGGTTCCGGCCCGTGGAGCTCGCGTCGGAGGGGGAGTGGCTGGCGAGCCGGTCGACGCGGGGCTGACGCCCTCCCCGCCCCGTCTCCTGGTCGCCGGGGCCCTCCTCGCCCCCGGCGCGACCGTCGAGCTTCCCGCCGACGAGGCCGCTCACGTCCGCTCGAGGCGCCTGCGGAAGGGAGACGCGGTGGTCCTCCTCGACGGCGCCGGAGGCCGGGCAGCGGGAGCCCTGGAGCAAGGCGGTCGCGCGGTGACCGTCTCGGCGCTCCTTCCCTCCCGCGGCGAGCCGTCGCGCGCCATCCGTCTCCTCCTGCCGTGCGCCGAGCCGGCCCGGGTGGAGTGGGCCGTCGAGAAGGGGACCGAGTGCGGTGCGGCCGCGTTCGTCCTGGTCGTCCTCGAGCGCTCGCAGCGGGCGCACGTGGCGCTCCTGAGCTCCCGCGTCGAGCGCCTCCGCCGGATCGCCGCCGAGGCGGTGAAGCAGTGCGACCGGAGCGTCCTCCCCGCGGTCGCGGGCCCCGTGCCGCTTCACGACGCGCTCCGGGCGCTCCACGGGACCCTCGCCGTCGCGTGGCCGGGGGCGCCCGCGCCTGCCGGACCGCTCCTCTCGGGGCCCGCGTCGATCGCGATCGGCCCGGAGGGGGGCTTCTCCCCCGCGGACGCCGCCCTCCTCGACGCCGCGGGATCCGTGAGATTCGGTCTCGGGCCTCGAATCCTGCGCCTCGAGACGGCGGCGGTCGCGGCGCTCGCCCTCCTGGTCGGGGTCGAGGAGCCGGGGACGCGAGGGGCGGCGGAGATGGGCTAGGATCGCCGGGAGGAGGAGTCCATGGCCTTCGAGGATGTGAAAAAGGTCTGGATGAACGGGAAGCTCGTGGACTTCGCGGACGCGAAGGTCCACGTCTTCACTCACGCCCTCCACTACGGCTCGGGCGTCTTCGAGGGGATCCGGTGCTACGACACCGCCCGTGGTCCCGAGGTGTTCCGGCTGGACGAGCACCTCGACCGGCTCGTCTGGTCCGCGAAGATCTACCGGATGCAGCTCCCCTTCGGCCCGGACGAGCTGAAGCAGGCGACGCTCGCGACGATCCGCGCGAACGGGTTCCGCGCCTGCTACATCCGGCCGCTCGCCTACCGCGGGTTCGGCTCGCTCGGCGTGAATCCCTTCCCGAATCCCATCGACGTCGTGATCGGCTGCTACCCCTGGGGGAAGTACCTCGGCGCCAAGGCCCTGGAGGAGGGCGTCGACGTCTGCTTCTCGTCGTGGACGCGGATCGCCGCGAACACGATGCCGGCGATGGCGAAGGCGACGGCCAACTACGCGAACAGCCAGCTCATCAAGATGGAGGCGATCGTCAACGGGTACGACGAGGGGATCGCTCTCGACGACACGGGCCGCGTCTCCGAGGGGTCGGGCGAGAACCTCTTCGTCGTCTGGAAGGGGCGCCTCCACACGCCCCCGCTCGCCTCGTCGACGCTCCCCGGCATCACGCGGATGACGGTCGTCCAGCTCGCCCGCGACCTCGGCCTCGACGTGGAGGAGCGGGTCCTCCCGCGGGAGATGCTCTACGCCGCCGACGAGGTCTTCTTCACGGGGACGGCCGCCGAGGTCACCCCCGTCCGGTCGATCGACCGGATCCAGGTGGGGGCCGGCCGGCGCGGCCCGATGACGGAGAAGCTGCAGGGCGCCTTCTTCGAGATCGTCGAGGGACGCGTCCCGGACCGCCACGGCTGGATGACCCCGGTCGGCGCCGCCGTCCCGGCGTAGCGCCGGGGGCCCCGGGCGAGCGAGCCGGGTGCCGGCGGTCCGCGGGACCGGCGGCGCCCGGCTTCAGCGCTTGAGCGTTCCCGGCGCCCCGCGCCGCCGCGCGACGAGCTCCGCGAGGATCGCGATCGCGATCTCCTCGGGCGTCTCGGCGCCGATGTCGAGGCCGATCGGGCAGCGGATCGCGTCGAGCTCCGCTTCCGGGGTCCCGTCGGCCCGGAGCCCGTCGAGGAGGGCCTTGCGCTTGGCGTGGCTCCCTATCATCCCGACCCAGGCCGCCGGCCGTCCCCGCAGGCGCCGGAGCGCGAGCGCGTCGACCTCGTGCGAGCGGGAGACGAGCGCGACCGCGTCCTCCGGGCGGGGGAGCGGCACGTCCGAGTAGTCGGGAGCGGTCCGGACGAGGCGGACCGAGGGGGGGAACTGCGTCCCGTCGAGGAGCTCCTCCCGGTCGTCCGCCACCGTGACGTCGTAGCCCGAGAACGCCGCGGCGCGCGCGAGGGCCCGCCCGCAGTGTCCCGCGCCGACGACGAGGAGGCGCGGCGGGCGCTCCACCACCTCGAGGAAGACGGTCGCCCGCCCCCCGCAGACGCCGCCGAAGCTGTCGGGGCCGGTCGGGGCGAACGAGAACTCCTTCAGGCGGGGCGAGCTGCCGCTCGCGAGGAGGTCCTCGCCCTCGCGCACGACGAGCGCCTCGAACGCGCCCCCGCCCACCGTCCCACGCGTCCGCCCCCCCGGCAGGACGAGCATCCGGGCGGTGGTGGCCCGGGGGGTCGAGCCGGTGGCGGCGACGATCGTCGCCATCACGAGGCGCGGGTACTCCTCGAGGAGCGACGACAGCTCCCGCAGGACGTCGAGGGTCATCTTCCGGCCTCCGCCAGGTCCGCCGGCGTGTCGACGTCGCGCAGGACCTCGGGTCCGTAGCCGTCGAGCTCCGTCACCTCCGCGTCCGGCTCGCGCAGGAGGTCCGAGAGGCGCCGGGAGGCGTCCCACGAGAGGATCCGGCTCGCGAGGGAGAGGCTGGCGACGAGGGGATGGCCCCGGCGTCCGCCGGCGAGCGGGACCACGGCGCGCGGGCCGGAGCCGGCGGCGGGTCCGGGGAGGCGGCCGAGGACGTCGGCGACGATCGCCGGGGTGATCCCGGGGATGTCGGCGGGGCAGAGGGCGACCCAGGCCGCCCCCGCCGGGACCGCCGAGACCCCCGAGCGCGCCGACGAGAGCATCCCCTCGTCCGGCCGGGGGTTGACGACGACGCGGACCGGGAGGAGGGCGAGCGCGGCGCGGACGTCCGGGGCGTCCGGCGCGACGACGACGACGACGTCGGTCGCGCCCCCTTCGCAGAACGCGCGGGCGGCGCGCCGGACGAGCGGCTCGCCGCCGACGCGCGCGAGCATCTTGGCCCCTCCGAAGCGCCGCGAGGCGCCGGCCGCGAGGATCACCGCGGAGACGGACACGCGAGCCCTCCTTCCGTCCGGGGAGGGACCCGCGACGCGGGCCGGCCCCGCCGCTCCCGCAGGCTCCCTCGCCGTCGACGCGGCATCTTAGCGGGTGCGCGACGGCGCGACTCGATTCGTTGACCCGGTCGCCCGGGGAGCCTATTCTGACCGGGAACGAACCGACGTCCGGGCGGGACGAGAGGAGCCTTCGGGATGCACATCAACGACCTGCTCAAGATCGCGGTCGAGCGGAAGGCGTCGGACCTTCACCTCAAGGTCGGAGCGCACCCGATCATCCGCGTCGACGGGGACCTCATTCCGCTCACCGACCTCAAGCGCCTGATGCAGGAAGACACGATCGCGATGGCGTTCTCGATCATGTCGTCCCGGCAGAAGGAGAAGTTCAAGAACAACCTCGACATCGACATCGCCTACTCGGTCCCGGGCCTGGGGCGGTTCCGCTGCAACATCTTCCAGCAGCGGGGGACGGTCGGCCTGGTCTGCCGGGTCATCCCGGCGCGCATCCTGACGGTCAAGGATCTCCTCCTGCCGCCCGTCATCGAGAAGATCTGCGAGGAGACGCGCGGCCTGATCCTCGTCACCGGGACCACGGGCTCGGGGAAGTCGACGTCGCTCGCCGCGATGATCGACTACATCAACGCGACCCGCGCCGAGCACATCATGACGGTCGAGGACCCGGTCGAGTTCCTCCACCGGGACAAGAAGTCGATCGTCAACCAGCGCGAGCTGGAGGTCGACACGCGCTCCTTCGCCTCGGCGCTGAGGGCCGCCCTCCGCCAGGACCCCGACGTCATCCTCGTGGGCGAGATGCGCGACTTCGAGACGGTCGAGACGGCGCTCGTCGCCGCCGAGACGGGCCACCTCGTCCTCTCCACCCTGCACACGATGGACGCGACGGAGACGGTCAACCGCGTCATCTCGGTCTTCCCGCCCCACCAGCAGAAGCAGGTCCGCCTCCAGCTCTCGGCCGTGCTCAAGGCCGTCGTGTCGATGCGCCTCCTCCCGCGCGCGGACGGCCTCGGCCGCGTGCCGGCGGTCGAGGTGATGATCGCGACGAACTACATCCGCGACTGCATCGAGAACAAGGAGAAGACCAAGTACATCCTCGACGCCATCAAGGCCGGCACGTCGCAGTACGGCATGCAGACCTTCGACCAGTCGCTCTTCCAGCTCTACCGGACCGGGCTCATCACGCTGGAGGAGGCGATCCGCCGGGCGTCGAACCCCAACGAGTTCAAGCTCCGGATCCAGGGGATCCACTCCACGTCCGACATCGCCCAGGAGGACATGGACGCCGCCCTCACGACGCCGGACCAGCTCAACCCGCTCCAGGAGGAGTCGCCGTTCGACTTCTCGAACCAGGGCTGACGACCGGCCGGCGCCGCCCCGGCCGCGCGACGCCCCCCCCGAGCGGGGGGCGTCGGCTTTCCGGGGGCTGACCGGTGCCCCGGCGCCCGGGCGGCCCCCCGCCGTCGTGCCGGGAGGCGGCCCTCGCCCTCCTGGCGCTCCGGACGCACGCCCGCCGGGAGCTCGAGCGAAAGCTCGGCCGCCGCGGCTTCGGGAAGGGGGAGATCGCGACGACGCTCGACGGGCTGGCGGAGATCGGCCTGGTCGACGACGGGGCGGCGGCCGAGGCGCTGGTCCGGAGCGAGGCGGCCCGCGGCCGGGGCCGACGGCGCGTGGCGGCGTCGCTGGCGGCGCGCGGGGTCGACCCGGAGGCGGCCGCGCGGGCCCTCGCCGGGCTCGACCCGGCCGAGGAGCGCGCGGCCCTCGAGGAGGCCCTCCGGAAGCGGGCGGGGAGGCTCCCTCCCGGTTTGACGGGGCCGGAGAGGTCGAAGAAACTCTTCGCCCACCTCGTCCGGCGGGGCTTCGCGCCCGGGGCCGTCCTCGAGGCTCTCCGGAAGGAAGGCGAATCCGCAGATGAAGACGAAGGCTGACTGGACCTCCCAGAGGGTCCGCGAGACGTTCCTGTCCTACTTCGAGTCGAAGGGCCACCAGCGCGTGGCCTCCTCGTCGCTCGTCCCGGCCGAGGACCCCACGCTCCTCTTCACGAACGCCGGGATGAACCAGTTCAAGGACGTCTTCCTCGGGCGCGAGGCGCGGCCCTACTCCCGGGCGGCGTCGGCGCAGAAGTGCGTGAGGGCCGGCGGGAAGCACAACGACCTCGACAACGTCGGCTACACGGCCCGGCACCAGACCTTCTTCGAGATGCTCGGGAACTTCTCCTTCGGCGACTACTTCAAGACGGACGCGATCGCCTTCGCCTGGGAGCTGGTGACGTCTCCGGCGTGGTACGGCCTCGACCCGTCCCGCCTCTTCGCGACCGTCTACCGCGACGACGACGAGGCGGCGGCGCTCTGGGAGCGCTACCTCCCGAAGGAGCGGATCCTGAGGTTCGGCGAGAAGGACAACTTCTGGGCGATGGGCGACACCGGACCCTGCGGCCCCTGCTCCGAGCTCCACTACGACCAGGGACCCTCCGTGCCGGGCGACGCCCTCCCGAACGGCGCCGGGGACCGGGTGATGGAGATCTGGAACCTCGTCTTCATGCAGTTCGAGCGCGACGGCGAGGGGAAGCTGACGCCGCTCCCCAAGCCGTCCGTCGACACGGGGGCGGGGCTCGAGCGGATCACGGCGATCCTCCAGGGGAAGAACAACAACTTCGACACGGACCTCTTCGCGCCGATCCTGGCGCGGATCTCGGAGCTCTCGGGGAAGGGCTTCGCCGGAGGGATGGCCGAGGCCGACGCCCCGTTCCGCGTCGTCGCCGACCACGTCCGCGCCGCCACGATGCTCATCTCGGACGGCGTCCTCCCGTCGAACGAGGGGCGCGGCTACGTCCTCCGCCGGATCCTCCGGAGGGCGCTCCGGTACGGGCGCCGCCTGGGCCTCGGGATCGACCGCCCGTTCCTCCACGAGCTCGTCCCGCCCGTCCTGGCGGTCTTCGAAGGGATCTACTTCGACCCGGCGACCGCCGGGGAGGGGGGAAGCATCGCGCGCGTCCTCCGCGACGAGGAGGCCCGCTTCGCCCGGACGATGTCCGCGGGCGCCGACCGCGTCGGCGAGGCGATCAGCGACCTCCGGCGGAAGGGGGAGGAGGCCCTCTCGGGCGAGACGGTCTTCCGCTTCTACGACACGCACGGGATCCCGCTCGAGCTGATCGAGGAGCTGGCCCTCGACGAGGGGGTGAAGGTCGACCGGGCCGGGTTCGAGAGGGAGCTGGAAGAGGCGCGGACCCGGTCGAAGGCCGGGTCGAAGTTCGAGGCGGGGGAAGCGCTCCTCCCGCTGGACAGGGTCGACCCGTCGTGGGAGACGGAGTTCCGCGGCTACCCCGAGGACGACTTCGTGAGGCTCGAGGGCGCGCGCGTCCTCGCCCTCTTCGAGGTCACGCCGGCCGGCACCGCCGAGGGCCCGGCCGCGCGGCTGGGAAGGGGTGCGGAAGGGCTGGCCGTCCTCGACCGGACCGTCTTCTACCCCGAAGGGGGCGGGCAGGTCTCCGACGTCGGCTCCCTCGCCTGGCCGGGGGGGCGGGCCGAGGTCCTCTCGGCCCACAAGGGGATCAACGGCCGCTTCGTCCAGCACCGCGTCCGCGTCGAGGAGGGAACCCTCGTGGCCGGCGGCTCGGTCGCCCTCGAGGTCGCCGAGTGGACCCGGCGGAGGACGCAGGCGAATCACACGGGGACCCACCTCCTCCACGCCGCGCTCCGGAAGGTCCTGGGCGAGGGAGTCCGCCAGATGGGCTCCCTGGTCGCTCCCGACCGCCTCCGGTTCGACTACGCGGTCTCGCACGTCCCCTCGGCCGCCGACCTCGCCGCCATCGAGCGCCTCGTGAACGAGGAGGTCCTCCGCGACGTCCCCGTCGCCAAGGAGGTCACGTCGATGGACGAGGCCCGCGCCCGCGGGGCGATGATGTTCTTCGGCGAGAAGTACGGCGAGAGGGTCCGCGTCGTCGACGTGCCGGGCTTCTCGACCGAGCTCTGCGGGGGCTGCCACGTCGGGAGGACGGGGGAGATCGGCGCGTTCAAGATCCTCTCCGACCGCGGGCTGGCCGCCGGTGTCCGCCGGATCGAGGCCGTCACGTCGCTCAACGCGGTCGAGCGGCTCGGGCGGGACGAGCAGCTCCTGGCCGAGCTCTCCGAGACGGTGCAGGCCGCGGCCGAGGAGCTGCCGGTCAAGCTTCGGGAGCTGACCCAGCGCCTGCGGGAGCAGGAGAAGGAGATCGCGCGGCTGAAGGTGGCGCTCGCGGTCGAGGGGGGCTCCGGCGCCAGGGCCGACGGGGAGGCGGACGTGACCGACGTCGGGGGGACGAAGGTCCTCGTCCGCGAGGTCCCCGCGCTTCCGATGAACGAGCTCCGGAACCTGGCCGACACGTTCCGGGGGAAGCTCGGGTCGGGTGTCGTCCTCCTCGGGACCTCCTCCGAGGGAAAGGTGACCCTCCTCGCGGCGGTGACGCCGGACCTGACGGCCCGCGTCTCCGCGGACGAGCTGGCGAAGGCGATGGCACCGATCGTCGGGGGGCGGGGGGGCGGCAAGGCGGACCTCGCCCAGGCGGGGGGGAAGGACGCGGCGCGGATCGCCGAGGCCCTCGGAGCGGGGCTGGCGCGCGCCCGGGAGAGGCTGGCGCCCGCGGGCTGACGGGACGCGGCTATACTGGTCGGGCGTGTCGACCCGAGGCGTTCGGGCAGCGGTAGCTGCCGCCCTCCTCCTCGCTCCGCCGGCGGCGGCGAAGGTGCATCTCCTGCGCCGGGCCGACGGCTCGGTCCTCCTGTTCAACGACGTCGGGAGCGGCTGGAACGTGAACGGGCGGGCGCCGTCCGACGCCTACCTCCTCGCTCGGCGCAACGACCGGACCCCGTACGACGACGCCATCGTCCGGCACGCGGGCCAGGAAGGGGTCGACCCCGGGCTCGTCCGGAGCGTCGTCCTCGTCGAGTCCAACTTCAACCCGCGCGCCGTCTCCCGCAAGGGGGCGCGCGGCCTCATGCAGCTGATGCCTGCGACGGCGGCGCGCTACGGCGTGCGGGACTCGTTCGACCCGCTGCAGAACATCCGCGGCGGGGTCCGCCACCTGGCCGACCTCCTCACGCTCTATCGCGGCGACGTGGTGCGGGCCCTGGCGGCGTACAACGCGGGCGCGGGGGCCGTCGACCGCTACGCCGGAGTCCCCCCCTACCCCGAGACGCAGGAGTACGTCCGGCGGGCGATGCTCGTCTACCGCGGCTCCGCGGCCGTCCCGGTCCTCTCCGGAGGCTTCAAGGGGATGACCCCGGCGCCGGCGCCGGCGCCCCGGCGCCCCCCGTCTCCTCCCGCGGCTCCGGTGAAGCTCCGGGTGGACGACGGCACGCTCGTCCTCTCGAACCTCCCGGCGGCGGCGTCGTCGTCCCGGGGCGCCCCGCTCCTGGGAAGGGTCGCGCCGTCCCGATGAGCGGCCGCCTGGGCGACCCCGGGACGCGGCCGGCACCGTTCTTCGACCACGGACTCTTCCTGCTGCACCTGAACCGCGGCAAGGAGAACCTCCGGAAGGGGCAGTTCGACGACGCCCGCCTCGAGTTCGAGGAGGCGCGCCGCTTCCGTGGGCAGGACCCGGAGGTCCTCTCGAACCTGGCGCTCTCGCTCTTCCACCTCGGGCACCTCGACGACGCCGAGCGGATCACGCGCTCCCTCCTCTCCTCGCACGCGGAGTCGGTCCCGCTCCTCTTCAACCTCGGGCTGATCCTCTACAAGGCGGGGCGGCCGGAGGCCCGCGAGCCCCTCGAGCGGGTCCTCGCCCTCGCGCCGAACCACCGGAAGGCCCACCTCACGCTGGGCCTCGTCCTCCAGCGGGACGGTCAGACCGAGAGGGCGGCGCGGCACCTCCGGATCGCCGGCGCCGAGCGGAAGGCCGGGATCGACGGGGACGACACGATCTCGCGCACCGCGCGGGCCGCCGTCGCGGCCCGTCCCGGGCCCGCTCCCCCCGCCGCCGTGAAGCCCGAGCTGTTCGAGAGCGGCGAGGAGGGGGGGCCGCAGAAGCAGAAGGGGCCCAAGACGGAGCCGATCCTCGTGATCAAGCCACGGCCGGCCGAAACGGAGCCTCCCGCGGCCGAGCCGTCCGGCTCGGGTGAGCCGACCGCGCCGATCCTGCCGGTCGCGCCTGCCGCGGCCGAGGGCGGGGCCCAGGCCGCCGAGGAGCCTTCGGGCGGGGCCGTCGCACCGGCGGCGGGCCATGCGAAGGCGGCCACCGCCCCGCGGGTCCCCCCTCCCTCGGAGGACGCGCTCGCGATGCCGGTGCCGGCGCCGACCGGGAGCGGTCCCTCCGCCCTCCGCTCGACCGCCCCCCGGAGCGGCGAGCTCCCCAGGCCGGTGCTCGGTCACCCGGTCCCCTTCGCCTCTCGCGGGGCGGGCATGGTCGTGGTCGACTGCCGGGGTGGCGTCCTCGTGAGGCGCACCGTCCTGGCAGGGAGGACCGGCGGCTCGATCCTCGAGGCGGACACCCTCCTCGGGGGCCCGCTGGCGGGCTCCCTGGCTCGCGCCACCGGAGAGGGCTCGGTCCTGCTCCTCGACGTCCGGCGGCAGCTCCACCTCGTCCATCTGAGGGACGACTTCCTGTCGGCGGACCCGGGCCGGCTCCTCGGGTTCGAGGCGTCGCTCGGCTACCGCGAGGACCCCGCCTTCGAGTTCCGGCGGCAGATCGAGCTGCCGTTCCTCAAGCTCCTCGGGACCGGCGTCGTCGCCCTCGCGTCGAGCGGGACTCCCGCGCGGCTCGAGGTGACGGTTCAGATGCCCGTGACCGTGGCGGTCCGGTCGCTCCTCGCCTGGGGCGGTGACCTCGACGTCGACCTCGTGGAGGAGGAGGACCCGCTCGCCGAGCTGGGCGCGGGCCCGGCGATCTCCTTCGCCGGGAACGGCTACCTGCTGATCGACGCCTGAGCGGCGAGGGCCGCCTCCGTCTGGTCGAGGAGCCGGGCGACGACCGCGGGATCCTCGTGCTCCGCGTAGACGCGGAGGATCGGCTCGGTCCCCGAGAGGCGGTAGAGGAGCCAGCCCCTCTCGCCCAGCTCCAGCTTGAGCCCGTCGAGCCGCGAGACGCCGGTGACCGCCTCGCCCGCGCGGCGGTCCGGGGGGGAGGCGTCGAGCTCCGCCACGAAGCGCCTGAGGAGCGGAAGCGGAAGCCGGACGTCCCGCCGCCCGTACGCGAAGGCGCCGAAGCGCCGCGCCTGGTCGGCGAGGAGGTCCTCGAAGCTCCCCCCGGAGTGCGCGACCGCCTCCAGGACCAACAGCGCGGAGAGGACCCCGTCCCGCTCCGGGAGGTAGAACGAGACGCCGAGCCCGCCCGACTCCTCGCCCCCGATCCCGGCCTCTCCCGCGAGCATCTTCTCGGCGACGTACTTGAACCCGATCGGCGTCAGGTGGAGCGGCACGCCGAGCCGGGCCGCGACGCGGTCGACGAGGAGGGAGGTCGAGAACGTCTTCACGATCCCGGGGGCCACCCGCCCGCGCAGGGTGAGGCTCTCCGCGAGGAGCGCGAGGATCCGGTGGGGGGTGACGAACGTCCCGTCCGGCGCGAGGACCCCCAGGCGGTCCCCGTCGCCGTCGCTCGCGAGCGCGACGTCGAACCGCTCGGCCGACAGCCGCTCGCGCGACGCGCCGAGGTGCTCCGGGATCGGCTCCGGATGGACCCCGCCGAAGGTCGGGTCGCGGTCGGCCCGGATCGTCGTGACGCGGGTCGGGTGCCCCTCGCCGACGATCTCGGCGAGGAGCCGGCCGGAGGCGCCGTGCATCGCGTCGAAGAGGACGGTCAGCCCCGCCCGCCGGATCGCGTCGAGGTCGACCCGGGCCGCGATCGCCGCGCGGTAGTCCGCCGCCAGGTCGAGGCGCTCGACCGAGCCGCCGGGGCGCTCGGGGAGGAGCCGGTCGACCCGGCCGGCGATGGCGGCGTAGGTCGCGGGGGGCGCGCTCCCCCCGAAGTACGCCTTGTACTTCACGCCGTTCCACTCGGCCGGGTTGTGCGACGCGGTGATCGCGATCCCGCCGCGGAGAGAGCGGCTCGCGACGTGCCACGACGCGCAGGGAGTCGGCACGGGGCGGTCGGTGAGGAGGACGCGGAACCCGCGGGACGAGAGGCGCGAGGCGCTCTCGGCCGCCAGCTCCGGCGACAGGAACCGGGTGTCGTGGACGAGGGCGAGGGTCCACGGGTCGCCCGGGTCCCGGTTCTCCGGGTCGACCGTCCAGGCCGCCATGGCGTCGACGACGCGGGCGACGCTGTCGAAGGTGAGGTCGCGGGCGATCCGGCCGCGCCAGCCGTCTGTCCCGAAGACGGGCGGGTTCGTCATGGAGGGGCGATTCTCACCGGCGGGGAGGGCGCGCGCAAGGCGCCCGTCTACAATCGGGACCGCGGTGCTGAACGTTCCCAACGGGCTGACTCTCCTCCGCATCTTCCTCGTCCCCCTCCTCGTCGTGGTCCTCCTGACGCGGATGCCGGCGAAGGAGTACCTCGCCCTCGGCGTCTTCCTCGTGGCGGCGCTGACCGACCTCCTGGACGGGTGGATCGCCCGGCGCTGGAAGAAGGTCACGACGCTCGGGATGCTCCTCGACCCGATCGCGGACAAGATCCTCGTCTCGGCCGCCCTCATCTCGCTCGTCGACCTGCAGGAGGCCGACGCCTGGGCCGTCTGCATCATTGTCGGCCGGGAGTTCGCGGTGACGGGGCTCCGCTCGATCGCGATCTCGCAGGGGATCCCGATCGCCGCCTCCAGGCTCGGCAAGTGGAAGATGGCGGCCCAGATCATCGGGATCTCCCTGATGATCCTGGGCGCCCGGCTCGACGACATCGGCCTCTGGCGGAAGACCGGGCGCGCCGCCCTCTGGGTGATGACCGCGATGGCCCTGATCTCGGGGTTCGACTACTTCCGCCGGTACCTGCCGCCCCTCCTGGCGAAGGAGGCCGACCCTTCGCCGAAGGCGGCCGAGTAGGGAGCCGGGCGCCCTCCGGGACGTCCGCGCGCGCCCTAGGACGGCTCCCGGTCCCGGCCCTCCCCGGCCCCGGAGGGAGACGGGGCGCCGTCGGGTCCCACCGCGCGCCAGATCCCCCGGCCGATGGGTCGCCCCTCCTTCAGGAACTTGAGCTCGTAGTTGGTCCCGCTCGTCCAGGGGCCCGTCTCGCTCTCGGGGACGCGTGCCAGGCCCTTCTCCGCGTCGAGGACCTCGACGATCTCCGCGAAGTAGTCGAGGTGGTCCGACGCCACCCGGAGCGGGGCGCCCGGGGCGAGGGCGCGCGCGGCGGCCGCCGCGAACGACGCGTCGAAGAGGCGCCGTTTCCGGTGGCGCTTCTTCGGCCACGGGTCGGGGAAGAAGACGTGGAGCGCCGCGAGCGAGCCGGGCGCGAGCCGGTCCCGGACGAACGCCTTGCCGTCGAGCCGCTCGAAGCGGACGTTCGTCAGGCCGCGCCGGGCGGCCCGCGCGCGGGCGAGGCGGGCGTACTCGCCCTCCAGCTCGGCGCCCAGGAAGTTCCGCTCGGGGCGCTCGGCGGCGCTCTCGAGGAGGAAGCGCCCCTTGCCGCTCCCGATCTCCATCTCCGTCGGCGCGGCGCGCCCGAACGCCCCGGAGAGGTCGACGGGACCGCTCCCGTCCTCCTCGCCCTCGAGGAGGACGAGCGGCGACGGGACCCCTGCGGGGCGGGCCCCCCTCGGCAGGGGGCCGACGCCGGCGCGCCGGAGCGCGCGCCGGAGGGAGGGCCGGCTCACTCGAGCACCGCCTTCGGGATCTTGACGACCCTGAGCCCCACGTCGCCGCGGACGTGGGCCTGGCAGCCGAGCCTCACGCCCGGCCCCATGTCGTAGGCGATCTCCAGGGGCTCCACGGGGGAGAGGTTCTCGGGGTTCACGACGCAGGAGACGCGGCAGGTGGAGCAGGTCCCGCTCCCTCCGCAGATCGAGGAGATCCGGACCCCCATCCGCCGCGCCGCGTCGAGCACGGTGGTCCCCTCGGGGACCTCGGCCCTCAGGCCCTGGTCGAGAAAGACGACCTTCGCCATGGTCTCGTCATCTTCAGGATGCCTTCCGCTCCTCGCCGCCTCCGGGCGACCGGGGCTTCCTCGTGATTCTCACCCGCTCCACCGCGCGGGGCGAAGCACGCTCCACCACGAGCTCGACGTCCCCCACGAAGGTCCGCGCGCCGGCGCGCGGGATCCTGCCGAAGGCCTGGATCAGGAAGCCGGCCACCGTCTCGGCCCCCTCCGCGGGGAGGACGAGGCCGAGCTCGCGCTCGGCGGCCGTGAGGGGATACGACCCTTCGACGAGGATCGAGGCGCCGTCGAGGACGGGGGAGGCGTCGGGCTCGTCGTGCTCGTCGGCGATGTCGCCGAGCATCTCCTCGACGAGGTCCTCGAGCGTCACGAGCCCGGTCACCGAGCCGAGCTCGTCCACCACGATCGCCATGTGGAACCGCCTCCGCCGCATCTCCCGGAAGAGGTCTCCCGCCCGCTTCAGCTCGGGGACGAAGACGGCGGGGCGAAGGTGGCGCGCGAGGTCGAAGGCCTTCTCCTCGGCGTCCGTGACGTCGAACAGGTCCTTGACGTGAAGGGTCCCGACGAAGTCGTCCGGGGAGGCCGAGTGGACGGGGAAACGGCTGTAACGGTGGGTCCGGCAGACCGCCTGGACCTCGGCGAAGGTCGCCCCGACGGGGAGGGTGATCATCCGGGCGAGCGGGACCATCGCGTCGCGCACCGGGAGCTCGCCGAAGTCGAGGACGGCCTGGAGGATCTCGGTCTCCTCCTTCTCCAGGCCCCCTCGCACGTGCGACAGGGAGATGACGCTCCGGACGTCCTCCTCCGTGACCGCGCGGGGGCCCGGGACCCCCGCGCCGAAGGGCCGGAGGAGAGGCGAGGCGGCCCCGGCGAGGAGCCGGGCGATCGGTGCGCTGAGGGTGACGAGGAGGGCGACCGCCGGGGCCACGGCGACCGCGAAGGCCTCCGGGCGCCGGGACGCGAGCGTCTTCGGGGTCACCTCGCCGAAGAGGAGGAGGAGGAGGGTGGTCCCGGCCGTCGCCGCCAGGACGCCCCACCGCTCGCCCAGGACCCCGATGGCGAGCGCCGTGCCGATGGAGCCCGCCGCGATGTTGAACAGGGTGTTCCCGATCAGGAGCGTCGAGAGGGTCCGCGGGAGATCCGCCCGGAGCTCCTCCAGGCGCCTGGCCTGGGGGTTCCGCCGCTCCTTGAGCTGGTGGACCGAGGTGTCGGAGAGCGACGTGAGGGCCGTCTCCGTCCCCGAGAAGAACGCCGACGCGACGACGCAGAGCGCGAGCGCCCCGAGGAGGATCCCGACGCTCACGGCTTCACCAGGGTCCAGCCGGCGCCCTCTCGGAAGAGGGGGAGGGGGCGGAGCGAATCCCCCTCGCACGGTCCCCGGACGCAGAGGCCCGACTCGGGGACGAAGTGGGCCTCGTGGGCGCTGCAGACGAGGAGGCGCCCGTCTTCGGTCATCGGGTGGCCGCCGGGCCGCTCGAGAGGCTGGGGGGCGTGGGGACAGGAGTTCTCGTACGCGCGCGGACCCTCGCGCGTGGCGACGAGGAGCCCCGCGATCGCGTCGCGCCCGAGGAGGCCGCGCTTCACGAAGAAGAGGGGGCGGCCGGGCTCGAGGGACTCCGAGCCCCAGAGGTACGGGTCCTCCTCCTCGGCGCGCGCGAGGAGGGCCGGCCCTTCCGGCACGAGCGTGTCGCGGAACGCTCCGCCTCCCTCGCGGGCGAGGCGCGCCAGGGCAGGAGCGTCGGGCGGCGGCGTCGCCAGGAGCCGGGCCTCCTCCGCGCCGGCCCAACGGACGGCGTCGCAGGCGACGGGCTGCGGCTCGCCGCGGACGGCGCCGACCGTGTAGAAGAGGAGCGTGAGGGGGCGTCCCCCTCCGTCCGCGTCGGCGAAGCCCCAGGGCGTCAGGCCGGCGACGAGGACCCCGAGCTCCTCCCGCCACTCGCGGGCGAGCGCGGCCGCGGGACGCTCCCCTTCCTCGACCTTCCCTCCCGGCAGCTCCCACAGCCCGGCGAGCTCCCCTCCCGCCGGCCTGCGGGCGAGGAGGAGCCTGCCGTCGCGGACGAGGATCCCGGCGACGACGAGGAGCGTCACGGCGCGGCTCCGCGGGCCAGGGCGGCCCGAGCGTTCCGGGAGAGGCCGGCCGCCGTGGCCCTCCGGATCGCGCTCTTCCCGAACCGCTCCTCGAACGCGCCGTCGTCGATCCCGGCCAGGGGAGCCGGGTCGAGCCACGCCCCCTCCCCGCCGGCGGAGGGTGCCCAGGGGCCGCCGCCGTTCCAGGGGCAGACGTCCTGACAGACGTCGCATCCGAAGAGCCGCCCCCCGAGCGCCGCCTCCTCCTCGGGGGTGAGAGGGCTCCTCTTCTCGATCGTCAGGTACGAGAGGCAGCGGCGCGCGTCCAGCCAGCGGGGCCCGAGGAAGGCCGACGTGGGGCAGGCCTCGAGGCACCGCGAGCAGGAGCCGCACCGCTCCCACGTCGGGTCGACCGGCCCCGCCGACGGCGCCAGCGCGACGTCGGTCAGGACCTCGCCCAGGACGACGTGCGACCCGACTCCCGGGACGATCAGGAGGCCGCTCTTGCCGAGGAAGCCGAGGCCGGCCCGCATCGCCAGCTCGCGCTCGAGGAGCGGCGCCGTGTCGACGCAGACCCGGAAATGGCTTCCGGGAGGGGCCTGCTCGAGGAGCCGCGAGACGACCCGCTTCAGGTCGCGCCGGACGGCCGCGTGGTAGTCCTCTCCCCGTGCGTAGCGGGCCACGTTGCCGTCGCCGCCGGGGACGACGGCGCGGGCGACCGCGAGGACGGCCTTCGCGTGCGGGAGGATCGAGTCGAAGCTCTCCCGCGCCCGCGCGTCGCGCTCGAGCCAGGTCATCTCGCCGTGCAGCCCCGCGTCGAGCCAGGCGCGGAACGTCGAGAAGCTGTCGGGGCGCGTCGCCGCGACGACCCCCGCGGCGTCGAAGCCGTTCTCGAGGGCCGCCCGGACGGCCAGCCGGGAGAGGGCGACGGGGTCGTCGGGCGGGGGAGCCGGCGGGAAGCGCGGCTCCGGCCTCCGGGAGCGGAATCCGGACATCGCGCTCCCAGTCTAGCAACGGGGCCGATAACATGAGGCCCGGAGGGGAGATCGAGTGAACGAGACCCGAGCCCGGATCTACCCGGCCATCTTCCTCACCGTCGTGACCGCCGGCATCGGGGTCCTCGTCCTGCGCGTCCTGGCCCCGTTCGCGGCGGCCATCGCCTGGGCCGTCGTCCTCGGCGTCACCTTCAGCGGCCCCTGGGGCCGGGTGGAGCGGCGCTTCCCCCGCCGGCGCTCCCTCTCGGCGCTCCTCCTCTCCACGACGATCGCGCTCTGCGTCCTCCTCCCGTCGATCGTTCTCGGGATCGTCGTGCTGAACGAGGCGGGGCGCGCCGCGACGCTCCTCGGGGACGAGCTGAGGCGACGGGAGGTCTCTTCGGTGGCGGACGTCGTGCGTCTCCCCGCCCTCAGCGGTCCCCTCGACTGGCTCCACGCGCGGACGGGGCTCGGGACGGCAGAGCTGACCCGGAGGGTCGCCGACAACCTCGCCGCGCTCTCGGCGCAGATCGCGTCCCTCGGAGGGGGGCTCGTCAAGGGCTTCGTGAGCGCCGCCCTCACGTTCGTGATGACGATGTTCTTCCTCTTCTTCTACTTCCGCGACGGTCACGAGATGACCGGGGCGCTGGTGAACGCGATCCCCCTGGACGACGGCAAGCGCTGGGAGATCGTTCGGAGGCTCCGGGCGATGCTCCAGGCGATCTTCCGCGGCTCGCTCCTCTGCGCGCTCGCCCAGGGAGTGACCGGCGCGATCGGCTGGACCCTCGCGGGGCTCCCGTCGCCCGTCCTGGCGGGGGCCGTCATGGCCTTCCTCTCGCTCCTGCCGGTCGGGGGGACCGCCTTCGTCTGGGGGCCCGGCGCCCTCTGGTGCTGGGCGTCCGGCCGGCCGGGAGCGGCGGTCTTCCTCGCGATCTGGGGGGCGGTGGTGACCTCGTTCCTCGCGGACAACGTCCTGAAGCCGCTCCTCATCGGGAGCGGGAGCGGCGACATGGGGACGCTGGCGGTCTTCGTCGGCGTCTTCGGGGGGATCGCGGCCTTCGGGCTCCTCGGCCTCTTCCTCGGCCCGATCGTCCTCGCCCTCGGGCGGACCATCCTCGACGTCCTCCGCGAGCTCGCCCGGCCGCCGTCCCCCGTGGCGGCGCACGGAGCGGGCGCGGCCGCTCCCTGAGCGGGTCCCCGCCCTTCCGGTCCCCGGCCGCCGCGGCGGCCGGTCCGGTCAGGGGATCCAGTCCGCGACTAAGACGTTCGTCTCGCCCGGCCTCGCGTTGTGCCGGTTCGAGCAGAACGCGAGCCTCCTGCCGTCGGGCGAGAACATCGGGAAGCCGTCGAACGAGGGGTTGTACGTGATCCGCTCGAGGTCGGTCCCGTCCGCCCGGACCGTGAAGAGGTCGAAGTCGCGCCCCTTCGGGTCGGCGACGTTCGAGCAGAAGATGATCCTGTCGTGGCTCCCCCGGAAGAAGAAGGGGGCGAAGTTCGCCGCGCCGTTCGCGGTGACCTGCCGGTCGCCGGAGCCGTCGGAGCGCATCACGTGGATCTCGAGTTTCGACGGGCGGACGAGGTGCTTCGCGAGGAGCGCCTTGAACTCCTCTGCGGCGGCCGGCGTCTCCGGGCGGGCGGCCCGGTAGACGATCCACTCGCCGTCGTCGCTGAAGAACGCCCCGCCGTCGTAGCCGACCTCGTGCGTCAGGCGGCGGACGTCCGACCCGTCGGCGGCCATGGTGTAGACGTCGAGGTCGCCGTCGCGGTCCGAGGTGAAGACGATCCGCGAGCCGTCGGTCGAGATCGTCGCCTCGGCGTCGTAGCCCGGAGCCGTCGTCAGCCGGGTCAGGCCCGAGCCGTCGGACCGGGCCGAGAAGACGTCGTAGTCGGGGAAGAGGCCCCAGACGTACCCGTGCGACCGGTCGGGAGGGGTCGGGCAGGCCGGCCCCCCGAGGTGGGTGGACGAGTAGAGGATCCTCCGGCCGTCCGGGAAGAAGTAGGCGCACGTCGTCCGCCCCTTCCCGGTCGAGACGAGGTGGGGAGCCTCGTCGGGCTTCGAGAGGTCCAGGACGAAGATCTGGTCGCAGTCGTAGGGCGGGCGCGTCGACTGGAAGATCAGCTTCGTCCCGTCGGCGGACCAGTAGGCTTCGGCGTTCTCGCCTCCGAACGTCAGCTGCCTCACGTTCGCGAGGTGCCTCTCGCCCGGGTAGAGGAGGGGGGACAGGGTCCCCTCAGCTGGTCTGCCGGCCGGCGACGGGGTCGGCTCGGGCCGCGCCGTCGGGGTCGGGGCGGGCGCCGAAGGAGCCGGGGCCGGGGCGGGCGAGCAGGCGATCGCGGCGGCAAGGGAAGCGGCGGCGACCGCGCCGGCGAGGGAGGCGCGGGAAGGAGAGTGGCTCTTCATCTGTCGTCCCGTACTATACGGGGCCGATGGACGACGCGCGGGCGCTGGCCCGGGAGCTGGCGGCGGAGCTCGCCGCGCTCGCGACGCCGGGGCCCGAGGGGCCGGGCGGAGCGGGGGCCTCTCGCCCTTCCGCCGGGGCGGATCGGCCGAGCCTCTCCGGACCCCGGGCGATCCTGGAGAACGGCGCGCGGTTCGTCTCGCCGACGCTGCCGGCGGACGCCCCGTTCCGGTCCCTGAAGGCGCTCGTCCTGCGGGCCCTCCGGATCGTCACGCGCGACCAGACGGTCTTCAACTCCGCGGTGGCCGAGGCGCTCCGGACCGCCCTCCTCGAGGTCGAGGCCCTCCTCGCGCGGGAGGCGGCCGGGCGCCGCGAGCTGGAGTCCGCGCTGAATGCGGCCCGGGCCGCGGGCGAGAGGAACGCCGAGCGGCTCGACGCCGAGGAGGCCGCGAGGCTCGCGCTCGGCGGTCTCCTCGGGGCGGCCGAGAGGAGGTTGGCCTCCGCGGAGGACCGCTTCCGGGAGGCCGCCGGCCGGCTCGGGACCTTCGACGACGTGACGGCCGACCTGCACGCCACCCAACGGAGGGTGGACACGCTCGAGACCCGGTCGGACGAGGCGCTCGGCCGGATCGCCGGGCTCCTTTCGCGGGTCGACGGCCATGGGTCCCGGATCGACGAGGCGGCGCACGGGGTCGAGCGCCTTTCGCAGCTCGCGGAGGAGGTGCGGGTCCTGCGCCTGGAGTGGAGCGCGCTCCGCTCGGAGCTGCGAAAGGAAGGGGGCCGCGCGAAGACCCCGGCGCGGGTGGAGCCGGTCGCCGCCGCCGCGAGCGGCCCGGAGCCGCAGGCGGACGATCCCCTCTCCGCCGGCCTCTACGCCGAGTTCGAGCGGACGTTCCGCGGCTCCGAGGCGGACATCCGGCACCGCCAGGAGAAGGACCTGGCGCTCTTCGCGGCGGTCCCGGGGCCCGTCGCCGACCTCGGGTGCGGCCGGGGCGAGTTCCTCGAGGCGCTTCGCGACGCCGGGCGGGAGGGGGTCGGCTGCGACTCGAACCCCGTGGCCGTCGCGATCTGCCGGGAGAAAGGGCTCGCCGTCGACGAGGCGGACCTCTTCGGCTGGCTCGAGGCGCGCCCCGACGGGTCCCTCGGCGGCGTCGCGGCCTACCAGGTCGTCGAGCACCTGCAGCCCCGGCAGCTGACCGTCCTGGTCGAGACGGCGGTCCGGAAGCTGGCGCCGGGCGGCCGGCTCCTCCTCGAGACCGTCAACCCCGAGTCGGTCGCCGCGATGAGGTGGTTCTGGATGGACCTCACCCACGTCCGACCCGTCCCCGGACCGTCGCTCGCGAAGCTGATGGAGGCCTGCGGCCTCCGTGACGTCGAGGTCGAGCTCCGGTCTCCCGTCCCCGAGGCGGTGTCGGGACCCGTGGCCGCGTCCACCGACCCCGTCGTCCGCGCCATGGCCGGGCTCGTCTTCGCTCCCCAGGACGTCGCGGTGACGGGCGTTCGCTGAATGGCGACCGTCCTCGTCTGCACCGCGCAGGTGCCGTTCGCCTCGGGGGGGGCCGAGAGGCACGCCGCCGGCCTCGTCCGCGAGATCGCGGCGGCGGGGCACGAGGTCGACCTCGTCCAGCTCCCGTTCAAGTGGTACCCGCGCCCCGAGATCCTCCTGTCCGCGGCCGCGTGGCGGCTCCTCGACGTGACGGAGGCCGACGGCCGGGCCGTCGACCTCGTGATCCCGATGAAGTTCCCCTCCTACCTCGTCCGGCACCCGAACAAGGTCGTCTGGCTCATCCACCAGTTCCGCCAGGCCTACGACCGGTTCGGGACGCCCGAGAGCGACTTCACCGCCAGCCCCGAGGACACCCGCTGGCGGGAGCTGATCGCCTCGGCCGACGCCACGGGGCTCGGCGAGTCGAGGAAGGTCTTCACGAACGCCCGCAACACCGCCGAGCGCCTCGAACGCTTCAACGGGATCCCGGCCCAGCCGCTCTACCACCCGCCTCCCCTCGCGGGCCGTTACCGCACCGACGAGCTCGGGACCTTCGGCCTCGTCGTCGGGCGCCTCGACCCCTGGAAGCGGATGGACCTGGCGATCGAAGGGGCCGCGGCCGGCGGGTTCCCGCTGGTCGTCGCCGGGACCGGCCCGGACGAGAGGCGCCTGAGAGAGGTGGCCGCCCGGAGCGGGGCCCGCGTCGACTTCCGGGGGCGGGTCTCCGACGACGAGCTCCTCGCCCTCTACGCGTCGTGCGGGGTCGTCCTCTTCACGCCCGCGGACGAGGACTACGGCTACATCGCCCTCGAGGCCTACCTCTCGAGGAAGCCGGTCGTCACCTGCTCCGACTCGGGCGGACCGCTCGAGTTCGTCGTGGACGGGGAGAGCGGGCTGGTGACGCCTCCCGACGGCCGGGCCGTGGGCGGGGCGGCTGCGTCCCTTCTCGCCGACAGGGCGAGGGCGCGCGCGATGGGCGAGGACGGCTACGAGCGCGTCCGCGGCATCACCTGGAAGGCGGCCGTCGATGCCCTCCTCGGCGCGGGCGGGGTCGCGTGAGCGCCGGCCCCGGCGCCGTCGGGTTCGTCAGCCCCCTCCCGCCCGTGAGGTCGGGCATCGCGGATTACTCGGCCGACCTCCTCGGCCCGCTCCGGGAGAGGCTCGAGGTCGTGACCTACGAGCCGGCCGACGCGGCGAAGGCGCTCCGGGCGGGTCACGCCGCGGTCGTCTGCCAGGTGGGGAACGACCCCCTTCACCTCCCGACCGTCGAGGCGATGCGCGAGCGAGCGGGGCGGTCCCCGGTGGTCCTGGTCCTCCACGACTACTCGATCCACCACCTCTTCGCGGCCGGGTACCTCGATCGGGGACGGGTCGACGACTACGCCCGGGAGCTCGAGCGAGCCCACGGCGCGCGCGGCCGCGTCCTCGGGCAGCGCGCCCGGGAAGGGGCGCGGAACCCGGTCTGGGACCTCGCCCCGTGGGAGTGGCCCCTGTCGGGCGGCGTCGTCTCGGACGCGGACGCGGTGATCGTCCACTCCCGCCTCGTCCGCGGGGCCCTCCTCAGGGACAGGCCGGGGGCCTGGGTCAACGAGGTGCCGCACCTGGTGCCCCCGTCGCCGAGGACTCCCCGCCCGGAGGCCCGCCAGGCCCTCGGCCTGCCGCCGGACAGGGTGATCGCCGCCTCCCTGGGAGTGGTGACCCCGGCCAAGCGGATCGGAAAGCTGATCGAGGCCCTGGCCCTCCTGCCGGCGTCCCGCAGGCCGTTCCTCCTCGTCGGGGGCGCCGTCGGCTCGGACGACCCGCTCGTGGCGAGCGTCGCCCGCCTCGGCCTGGGGGAGGACGTCGTCTTCACCGGGTATCTCTCCGACGCCGACTTCTGGCTCGCGGCCTCGGCCGCGGACGTGGCGGTGAACCTCCGCTTCCCGACGGTGGGGGAGACCTCCGGCGCGGTCTGCCGGCTCGCGGGGAACGGCCTCCCGGTCCTCGTGAGCGACGTCGGCTGGTTCCGCGAGCTCCCCGACTCGTTCGCGGCGAAGGTCCCCGTCGGCGACGGGGAGGTCGAGGCCGCCGCCGCGGCCCTCGAGAAGCTCCTCGATCCCGACGAACGGGGCCGCCAGGCTTCGGCCGCCGTCCGCTGGGGCCGCGAGCGGAGCCCGGAGCGGATCGCCGACGCCTACGCCCGCGTCATCCGGGAGGTTTCCGCGGGCGCCGCCCGGCCCCTCGGCCTCCTGGGGCGGGTCTCCCACGCGCTCTGGGAGCTCGGGACGGCCCGGGCGGGCGCGTGGGGGACCGCGGAGCGGGGTCCGGACGGCGAGCTCGCCTGCGAGGCGGCAGCCCGGCTGTCCGGCCTCCTCCCGTCCCCTCCCGCGGCCTACCGGGAGGGGGAGGGGTCCTCGACCGGGGCGGGCTGAGCTCCGAGCAGGGAAGCCAGGCCGTCCAGGGAGAGGACCGCTCGGAACGCGTCGACCGGGGCGTCCTCGAGAAGGAGCCTTTCGGCGTCGACGAGGCGCCCCCGCAGCGGAGCCAGGTCGAGCCCCCAGTGGAGCTCGGGGACGGCGAGGAGCTTCTCCCGCGCGGCGCGGAGGAGGCGTCCCGCCGGGGGGCGGCGGCCGGCCTCGAGGTGGAGGGATGCCGCCGCCAGCTGGATAAGGGCATGAAGGAGCGTCCGGTCCGCGCCCGTGGCGCCTGCCCACAGCTTCTCCCACTCCTCGTGCGCCTCGAAGAAGCGGCGGTTCGCGTAGGCCGCGAGCCCGCCGCGGAACAGGGGGGAGCCCGGGCCCGCGGCCTCGACCCTCACGCCCTCGCGCGCGGGAGCGCCTGGATCGTCCGGAGCATCTCGTCGGCGTCGACGTAGCCGTCGATCCGCTTCACGACCTGCCCGTTGGCGTCCACGAACAGGATCGTCGGGAACCCCTCGACGGCGTACCGGCGGGCGACGTCCTCGCCCCCCTTCTCGGCGTTCACCTTGACCGGGATCACGTCCTTGAGCGCGGCCGCGACCCGGCTGTCCGAGTAGACGTCCCTGTCGAGCTTCTTGCACCAGCCGCACCAGTCCGTGTAGACGTCGAGCATGACGAGCTTCCGGTCGCTCTTCGCCTGTGCCAGGGCGCCGTCGTAGCTGAGGCTCGCGAAGGCGACGGCCCCCTCGGCGCCCGATCCGCCGGACGCGCCCGACGACGACCGGGTACACTCGGTCCCGGCGAGGAGAGCGGCGGCGACGGCGGCGGGGAGGACGATCGCCGCGAGGGCGGCCGGGAGGACGATACGGCGGGGACGCGCGGGGGAGCTGGGGAGGGTCATGCTGGTCCTTTCCTTCCGGGGGCAAACGTAACACGGAGCGCCTTCATTCCCGGGGGAGCGCCCGGCGTCGCGCCGACGGTCGCCGGGTCCCGGGGGCGGCGCGCCCCGTCAGTCGATCAGGAGGCCGCGCTCGCGGAGGCCCCGCTCCAGGGAGTCGGCGCGATCGACGAGGAAGGCGTCGAGGCCGAGGGCGCGAGCCCCGGCGACGAGCTCGGGACGGTCGTCCGCGAACGTGGCCGCGCCGGCGGGAGACCCGAGCCCCCGGAGGGCCGCCTCGAAGATCGCCGGCTCCGGCTTGAGCGCGCCGATCTCGAAAGAGAGGGCGAGGAAGTCGACGCGGCGGTCGACGTCGCAGACGCGGAGGACCCCGTCCCAGTGGAGCGCGTTCGTGTTGGACACGAGGGCGGTCCTCACGTCCGGCCGGAGCCGGCCGAGGAGGGCGAGGGCCTCGGGGATCGGCTCGAAGATGTCGCGCCAGGCCCGGACCCACGTCTCCTCCGGGAGCGGCCCGATGCCCGCACGCCGCTCGACCCCCCGGAAGAACGCCGTGGCGTCGAGCCGCCCCCTGTCGAGAGCGTCGACGAGGTCGCCGAAGAGCTGGGGCGCGACCGCTGCCGGGGAGATCCCGGCCGCTTGCGCGATGGTCCGGACCGTGATGCCGTGGTCGAAGCGGGCGAGGACGTTCCCCAGGTCGAGGAGGAGCGCCCGCCCGGTCGTCACGGCACCATGGCCTGGCCCGGGACGAGGTACGGGTCTCCCGTCCGCGTGTCGGTGATCGTCGCGTACGACAGGATCCGCGCGCCGTTGTTGACGTCGACGTAGAAGTTGAGGCGGTAGGAGTCGCCGCGCGGGGGGCCGAACGAGGCGAAGACGCTCCCGAAGACGTCGTTCAGCTGGGTCTGGGAGAACGGCGGGACCTCGAACTTCCGGGTGCCGTAGACGAAACCGAGCGAGTCGACGAGCTGGACGCCGGCGTAGAGCCGGTACTTCGTCGGGTTCTGGATCGCCGCGTTGACCCTGTGGTCCGGGTCGTTCGGAAGCCCGGCGACGTAGAGGTTCCCGTAGACCGAGTCGTCGAACCCGAGCGAGGCGCGGTAGGGCTGGCCGGGGGAGTACTGCCCGTAGGTCCCGGCCAGGGCCCCGGCCACGTTGTACGTGTTGCTGGTGACCAGGAGGGGGACGCTCCCCTGGACCTCGAGGAGGCCGAAGGTCCCGTCCTCCCCGAAGTAGCGGCCCAGGATGTCGGCGAGGGTCACCGTCTCCCTCGGGGCGAGGTCCGGCGTGATCTTCAGCGGCACGCTGTTCGTCCCGTCGGTGTCGGCCGGGGTGAAGTAGAGGTAGACCTCGGCGTTGTTGGTCGGGTCGGGGTTGAAGATGAAGACGTCCGTGACGAAGGTCCCCGTCGCCCCGACCACCTTCACGGCGGGAACGAACGCGTCGGCGGTGACGATCGAGTCGGCGCGCGCGGCGGGCGCCGCCCCGGCGGCGAGGCCGACGAGGACGGCCGTCGCGGCGAGGACGGCGCGGGAAATCCGGGGGCTCGCGTGGTTGGTCATCGGCAGCTCCTCTCCCGGGCAGGGCCTGGGGTCCGTGCCGATTCTCTCGCAAGCTCCCTGCCACGAGGCCGCGTCGCCCGGGGCGGACGGCCCGGACCAGGGAAAAAGAAAGAGCGCCCCGCGTCGCGGGGCGCTCTTCGAGCGAAACGCTCGGGGTACTTACTTGGTGGCGGGGGTCGCCTCGGTCGCCGGAGCGGCGGCCTCGGTGCCCGTGGCCGGAGCGGCAGCCTCGGTGCCCGTGGCCGGAGCGGCGGCCTCGGTGGCCGGAGCGGCGGCCGGCGTCTCCTCGACGACCTTCGGAGCCTCGGTGGCGGCCGGCTCCTTCTTCTCGCCGCCGGAGCAGGCAACGAGCGAGGCTGAAAGGGCGATGAGGGCGACGACGGACAGGGTCTTCTTCATTCGGTCTCTCCTTGCATGAGCTTGGGTCGCTGGGGTCAGCGTCCCCTATGGGGAAGCGGCTTTCCGGGATCGGTCGGGAAAAAAGTAGTGTCTCTCATCCGGGCCTGGAGACCAACCAGGGCTCGATACCCCAGGCTCGAAATCGACCCTCACGGGACCCTCGGCGCCGTCTGACGGCCGTCTCCCCAAGAGGGTACAGGAGAAAAAAAGGGCGGGACTCTCTCCTGCCCCGAGCTTCGGCCGGAGAGAATACGGCATCCACGCCGCCTGTCAAGCCCCGCGGCCCGGTGAGCGGCGGGCGGGCCGGCCGCCCCGGGACCGGATGGTCGGGGCGGGGTAGCGCTTCGTTGACCGCCGGGTGGAACGGCCGGTAAAATCTCCGCCTTTCGATGTTCGACTCCCTTTCCGAACGTCTCCAGCGCGTCTTCAAGGAGCTCCGGGGCGAAGGCCACCTCACGGAGTTCCACGTCGACCAGGCCCTCAAGGAGATCCGCGTGGCGCTCCTCGAGGCGGACGTCCACGTGGACGTCGTCAAGTCGTTCACGCAGGCGGTGCGGGAGCGGGCGGTCGGCCACGAGGTCCTGACGTCGCTCTCCCCGGCCCAGCAGGTCCTGAAGATCGTCCAGGACGAGCTCGTCAGGATCCTCGGCGGCCAGGCGACCCCCCTCTCCCTGAAGAAGCGTCCGGCCGTCATCCTGCTCGTCGGGCTCCAGGGCTCCGGCAAGACGACCAGCGCGGCCAAGCTCGCGCTCCACCTCAAGACGACCCTCCGCAAGCAGGTCCTCCTCGTCCCGGCCGACGTCCACCGCCCCGCGGCCACCGAGCAGCTCAGGACCCTGGCGAAGGAGAACGGCCTCTTCTGCTTCGACCCGAAGGGAGAGCCCGACGCCGTCGTCCGGGCGAAGGCGGCCGTCAAGGAGGCGAAGCTCTTCGGCTACGACGTGGCCATCCTCGACACCGCGGGGCGCCTCCACGTCGACGAGGTCCTGATGGAGGAGGTGGCCCGGATCCGCGAGGCCACCGAGCCCGAGGAGATCCTCTTCGTCGCCGACGCCATGACCGGTCAGGACGCGGTCCGCTCCGCCGGCGCGTTCGGGGCCCGCCTTCCGCTGACCGGGGTGATCCTGACGAAGATGGACGGCGACGCCCGGGGGGGCGCCGCCCTCTCCCTCGCGACGGTCGCCCGACGCCCCCTGAAGTTCGCCGGCGTCGGCGAGAAGGTGAAGGAGTTCGAGGTCTTCCACCCCGACCGCGCGGCCTCGCGCATCCTCGGGATGGGCGACGTCCTCTCCCTCGTCGAGAAGGTCCAGGCGGAGACCGACGAGAAGGCCGCGCTCCGGACCGTCGAGCGGCTCCGCCGCAACGAGTTCACCCTGGACGACCTCAGGGACCAGTTCCGCCAGCTGAAGAAGCTCGGCTCGCTGAGCAGCCTCGTCGGCCACCTCCCGAAGGTGGGGCCGTTCAAGCAGCTCCGGAACCTGGACATCCCCGACGACGCCACCAAGCGGTTCGAGGCGATGATCGACTCGATGACCGCCGAGGAGCGCGAGGACCCGCGCGTCCTCGACGGGAGCCGGAAGAGGCGGGTCGCCTCCGGGTCCGGGACGAGCGTCCCCGAGCTCAACCAGCTGCTCAAGCAGTACCTCGAGATGAAGAAGCTGATGAAGGGCGCCGCCCGGATGCGGTTCTGAGACCGCCCCGGTGACGACCCGACACCCGTGAAAGGAAGACCATGCTGAAGATCCGACTCCGCCGCGTCGGCGGCACCAACGCGCCCGCCTACCGCATCGTCGTCTCGGACTCCACGAAGACCCCGACCGCCCAGGTCGTCGAGGAGCTCGGCCACTACGACCCCACCAAGAATCCCCCTCTCCTGAAGGTCGACCGCGAGAAGGCCCAGGTCTGGATCGGGAAGGGCGCGCAGGCGTCGCCGACCGTTCGCCGGCTCCTCGTCAAGGTCCCCGCCGCCCAGGCCTGAGGCGGGCCGGCGTGCCGACGGACGGTCCCGCCGGGCCGGTGGTCGTCGGGCGGGTCGCCCGCCCTCACGGCCTCGCCGGCGAGGTCGTCGTCGACCCGCTGACCGACTTCCCGGAGCGGTTCCGCGCCGGCCTCGAGCTCCTCCTCGTCGACCCCTCGGGTGGCGCGCGGGAGACGAAGGTCACGGCGGTGCGTTGGCACCAGGGGAGGCCGCTCCTGAAGCTCTCGGGCGTGGAGAGCCTGGAGGCGGCCGAGGCCCTGCGCGGACGGGACCTCGCCGTTCCGGCGGACCGCCTCGCCCGGCGTCCGGACGGGTTCGTCTTTCACTTCGAGATCGAAGGGTGCGACGCCGTCGGGACCGACGGCCGCCCCCTCGGGCGGGTGGAGGCTCTTGGAGACGTGGCGGGGCGGCCGATGCTGACGCTCTCGACGCCGTCCGGGCCGCGGGACGTCCCGTTCGTCGAGGGGATCGTCGTCTCCGTCGACGTGGGGGCCCGGCGCGTCGTCCTCGATCCGCCGCTCGGCCTCCTGGACTGAGGGGCGCCGCCATGCGTTTCGACGTCCTGACCATCTTCCCGGGCTACTTCGCCTCGCCGCTGGCCGAGTCGCTGGTGGGCCGCGCGGTCGACGCCGGCCTCCTCGACATCCGGCTGGTGGACCTGCGGCTCTTCTCCGACGACCCCCACCGCAAGGTCGACGACGAGCCCTACGGAGGCGGTCCCGGGATGGTCCTTTCGGCCCCGCCCGTGGCCGCTGCCGTGGAGGCGCTCCGTTCGGAGCCCGGCGCGCCGGCGCCCCACGTGGTCTTCCTCTCCCCGCGCGGCCGCCGTCTCGACGCCGGGGTCGTCCGCGAGCTGTCGGGTCGCGTGCGGGTGTCGCTCGTCTGCGGCCGGTACGAGGGGATCGACGAGCGCGCGCGGGAGGCCGGCCTCTTCGACGAGGAGCTCTCCCTCGGCGACTTCGTCCTCTCCGGCGGGGAGGTGGCCGCCCTGGCGGTCATCGAGGCCGTCTCCCGGTTCCTGCCGGGCGTCGTCGGCGACTCGGGGAGCGTCACGGCCGACAGCTTCGAGGACGGGCTCCTCGACCATCCGCACTACACCCGGCCGCGCGAGTTCCGCGGGAGGGCCGTCCCGGACGTCCTCTTCTCGGGCCACCACGAGCGGATCCGCCTCTGGCGGCGCGAGCAGCAGTTCCGGGAGACCGCCCGCTGGCGTCCGGACCTCCTCGAGCGGTTCCGGCCCCGGACGGACGAGGACCGCGAGATGCTTTCGCGGGTTGCCCGGGACCGGGTTTCCCCCTAAACTACCGCGCCGCTGGTCGTTCGGCTCGGTCGGGGCATGGCGACGTGTCCCTCGGAGCGGGTTGGCGGCCAGCACGTTTTTTCGTGGAGGTTCCTGGGGATGGACAAGCTCATCGAGGCGGAACGCCATGCTCTCCGGGGGGATGTTCCCCCGTTCGCTCCGGGCGACACCGTCAAGGTTCACGTGAAGGTCCGCGAGGGCGAGAAGGAGAGGATCCAGGTCTTCCAGGGCCTCGTCATCGCCCGCAAGGGGGGTGGGGTCCGGGAGACCTTCACCGTCCGGAAGGTCTCTCAGGGGATCGGAGTGGAGAGGACGTTCCCGGTCCACTCTCCCGTCCTCGAGCGGATCGAGGTCGAGCGCCACGGCATCGTCCGCCGGGCGAAGCTCTACTACCTCCGTCAGCTGCGCGGCAAGGCGGCCCGTATCGCCGAGAGGCGCGACAACTAGCGTTCCGCGCCGCCCGAGGGCGGACGCGGGCGGATCCAGGAGGCGGATGGACCGGAACGCGGGCGGGGCGCGCCGGAGCGCCGGCGCCTCGGGGAGCACGGAAGGGGGCGTGACCCGAGCGGGGGCGAGGCGGTCGGCCTGCGTCCTCTCCGGCGAGCGCTCCCGCCTCGCGGCGCTCGAGGCCGTCGAGCTCGACGTCCGCGGCGGCGGGGTCGCGTTCGTCGCGGGCGTGGACGAGGTGGGCCGCGGCTCCCTCGCCGGACCGGTCCTCGCCGCCGCCGTGATCCTCCCCTCTGGCGCCCGGATCGGAGGGCTGGACGACTCGAAGGTCCTCACCTCCGAGGTGCGCGAGGACGTGGACCGGAGGGTCCGCCGGGCCGCCCTCGCCTTCGGGATCGGAGCGGCCTCCGCTGCCGAGATCGACGCGCTCGGGATCGCGCCGGCGACCTTCCTCGCGATGCACCGGGCGCTCGCCGCTCTTTCCAGCGCGGGGGCCGGGCCCGGCTTCGTCCTGGTGGACGGCGCCGCGCCGATCCCCGGCCTCTCGCTCCCGCAGCGCGCCGTCGTGAAGGGGGACGGCCGCGTCGCCTGCATCGCGGCCGCCTCGGTCGTCGCGAAGGTCGAGCGGGACCGCCTCATGGAGCGCGCCGGCCGCGACTACCCGTGGTACGGGTTCGCCTCCCACAAGGGATACGGGAGCGCGGAGCACCTCGAGGCCCTCCGGCGCCACGGGCCGTGCCCGCTGCATCGGCTCAGCTTCCGCGGCGTCCTCGGCGGCGCGGCGGCCGGAACGGTTGCGGCGGCCTGAGGATCGGGGAGAAGATCGGACGTGGCCTCCAAGCGCGAAGCCCTGATCTCCTCTGCGGAGAAGTGGCTCCTCAAGGGGAAGGTCGACTCGGCGCTCAAGGACTACCTCAAGGTCCTCGAGGAGACCCCCGGAGACATCAACGTCCTGAACAAGGTGGGCGACCTGTACGTCCGGCTCAACCGGAACGACGAGTCGATCCCGTTCTTCTCGCGCATCGCGGACCACTACGCCAAGGACGGCTTCTACGTCCGCGCGATCGCGATGTACAAGAAGATCAACAAGCTCGACCCGGCCCGGCTCGAGATCTACGAGAAGCTCGCGGAGCTGTACGCCAAGCAGCAGCTCTGGATGGAGGCCAAGAGCAACTACCAGGTGCTGGCGGACTACCTCCTCAAGCAGGACAACGTCCCGGGGGCCATCGGGATCTACCAGAAGATGGCGGCGATCGACGCGGGCAACCTCCAGCTCCACGTCAAGCTCGCCGACCTGTTCACGCAGAGCAAGCGGATCCCGGAGGCGCTCAAGGAGTACGTCGTGGTCGCCCAGGCCCTCGTGGAGCGCGGAGCGACCGAGGAGGCGATCCGCGTCTACGAGAAGGCGCTCCGCCTCTCGCCCGACAGCATCGACGTCCTGAAGGCCCTCGTCCCCCTGCTCGTCTCCGTGAACCACGTCGACGAGGCGCGGACGGTCCTCCGCAAGGCGCTGGAGACCACCCCCCGTTCGGTCCCGCTCTTCCTCCTCTCGGCCGACGTCGCCCTCTCGGCGAACGACATGGCCGAGGCGAAGTCGTTCGCGGCCAAGGCGCAGGCGGTCGAGCCGGACAACGAGGAGGTCCTCTCCGCCGTCGTCAGGATCCAGCTCCGGGGCCGGAATCCCCTCGCAGCCTTCCAGGCGGCGCTCCCGCTCGTGGAGCTCGCGGTCCGCCGCGGGGAGGCGAAGAAGGCGATCACCCTCCTGGGGCCGATCGCGAAGGCCGCCCCGGACAACCTCGAGATCGTCCGGAAGGTCGGGGACGTGGCGGAGGCCGCCGGGGACATCGCGACGGCGGTCCCGTACCGGTCGGCCCTCTCGGAGCTCTACCGCAAGCAGGGGAAGATCGCCGAGGCGATCGAGGCCCTCCGCAGCTGCGCGAGGGCGGAGCCGCAGAACGCCGAGTTCCGGGCGCGCCTCGCCCAGCTCGAGCCGCTCGTGGCGGGCCCGACGCCGGGGGCGCGGACCGTCGTCCCCGAGACCGCCTACGAGATCACCATCCCCGGCTTCACCCCGGTCGAGCCGTCCGCTCCTCCCGCGCAGGCCCCCCCCCAGGCTCCCGCCGGAGAGATCTCGGCGCCCGCTCCCTCCTCGCCGGCGGGCTCGTTCGAGTTCGACCTCGCGGAGGAGGACCTCGTGGGCGAGCCCTCTCCCGCGACGGCGCGGACGCCGGCCCGGGGGGTCCCCCAGCTCCCGGCCGCGGACGTCTGGACGCGCGAGGGGCGGGGAGCCGCCGCGGCGCGCAGCGCCTCGCGGCCTCCCGAGACCCCCCGCCCGCCGGAGGACTTCGACATCGGCTGGCAGCCTCTCTCGGCCGCCGAGGCGATCGAGGAGTTCGAGGCGCGCGCGAAGCGAGGAGGGACCCCGACGCCGCCCTCGGGCCTTCCGGCACCGGAGCGCCTCCCCTCCGCCGAGGAGATCGAGGAGCCCCCCTCGGTCGAGTTCTCCTTCGGCGATCCCCAGTCGGCGGGCCTGGCGCCCGGTCCCCCGCCGTCCCAGCCGTCGCTTCCCCAGCCGGGCGGACCAGCGTCCCTCTCGTTCGAGCTCGGGGAAGGGTGGCCGGCGCCCTCCGCCTTCGTCGCCCCTCCCCCGGAGCCCTCTCCCGCGCCGCTGGAAGCGTCGGAAGGATGGGACGTCCCCGACCTCGCCGTCGAGGTCCCCGTCCTCGCGGCCCCGGTCGCGCCGCGCCCGAGCGCTTCGGAGTCGGCGCTCGACGAGGCCCTGGTCGAGGCCGAGGTCTTCCGCAAGTACGGTCTGCTGGAGAAGGCCGTGGATCAGCTCACGCCGTTCCTCGAGCAGGCCCCCGAATCCCTCAGGCTGCGGGAGAAGCTGTTCGAGATCTATCTCGAGCAGGGGCGCAAGGACCTGGCCCGGGCCGAGGCGGACGTCCTCGTCCACAGGTATCGCCAGGAGGGGCGGGAGGAGAGGATTCGCGGCCTCGAGGCGCTCCTGGGGCTCCCGACGGAGGCGCCCAGCCACCCCGTGGCCGCCCCTCCGGGCCCGCCCCCGTCGGGTGAGCTCTCCGTCTCGGCCGAGGAGGTCACCACCGTCCTCGACGGGTTCGTCTCAGGGGAGTGGGGCCCGGCGCCCACCGTCCGGAGCGGCTTCTTCCCGGCGCAGCCGGCAGCGCCCGCTCCGGAGGTCCCGCTCGAGGAGGCGTCGGTGGCGGAGGTCGCCGCGGCGCCGGCAGAGCCCGTCGTAGCCGCCGTGCCGGGCCCGCAGGGGCCTCTGTCGGCCGAAGGGCCCCGCGCCGAGGAGCCTGCGCGGGAGATGGAGCCTTCGGGGGTCACCGGCGGAGAGCTCCGGCAGGCGAAGGCTCCCGCTCCCGAGGTCCCGCACGTGACCGAGCCCGAGGCGATATCGGCCTTGGAAGTCCCGGCCTCGCTCTGGCCCGGGGAGGCGAAGGGGCCCGGTGCGGAGGAGCCGGAGCTCGAGGGACCCGCCGCCGCGACGCCTCCCGGCTTCGGGGAGCTCGAGCCCGTTCCGGAGCTCGAGGTCGCGGCAGCGCAGCCGCTGGAGGAGCCTCCTGCCGCCGTCCCCGGCGAGGTGTCCGCGGCCCCGGCCCCCGCCGAGGCGACGGTCCCGGAGGTCCCTTCGCCCGAGTCTCTCCTGGAGGCGCCGCAGCCGCACGGTACGCCCCAGGCCGAGGAGGAGCTCGCCGAGCTCGTCGCGGGGCTCCAGGCGGCTCCGGAGCCGTCGCGCGCCGGCGGGCGGAAGGCGGCGCGACCGCTGCCGTCGGCGGACGAGCTGCTGGAAGGGGTCGTCCACGCCCCGCCCGAAGCCCGAAAGGGGAAGGCGAAGCAGTCGCGGGCCGACGAGCTCGAGCTCGACATCCTCGGACGCAAGACGCCCAAGGCTCCCCGGCCGAAGCCGGCCCCGGCCGCCGCATCGGTCACCCTGCCGGACGACCTCCTGGAAGGGCTGGCCCGCAAGGCCGGGCGGCCGGCCCGGCCGGCGGCTCCGCCAACGCCTGCCGAGCCCGCGGCCCCGTCCGAGCCGGTCCCGCCCCAGGCGGCCCCGCCGCCCGTGGCCGCCGCGGAACCGGAGGCGCCGCCGGAAGAGCTCCCGGTCGAGGTTGCCGCCGAGGCCCCCGAGGCCCCCGAGGCACCCGAAACCCCTCCGGCCGCCTCTGAGACCTCCGAACCCGTCGAGGCGACCGATGCCGTCGAGACGACCGAGACCGTCGAGGCGACCGAGTCCGTCGAGACGACCGAGACCGTCGAGACGGCCGGGACGTTCGAGGCGGCCGAGGCTCCGTTCGAGGAGAGCGCCGACGTCCCGTATGCGGCGCCGCTCTCGCTCGCGCCGCCGCCCCCTCTCGTCCCGACCTCGGACGACCTGGCGGAGGTCGACTTCTGCCTGGAGCAGGGGATGGTGGTGGACGCCGCCGAGCGGCTCCAGACGCTGGAGTCCCGGTTCCCCGGCCACCCGGAGATCCAGGCGCGTCGCCAGCGTCTGGAAGGCGCGCGCGGAGGAGAGGTCCCGCGCCCCGAGCTCCACGACATCCTCTCGGTCGACCTCGACTCGGTCCTCGACGCCGAGCTCGGGCGCGCCCTGTCCGACGAGATGGCCCGGGACGCGTCGGGTCCCGTCCTGGTGCCCCCGCCCGGTCCGGCCCCGGCCGAGGCGGCCCCGGCCGTCGACGACGCGGAGCTCTTCTCCGACGAGCAGGACTTCTTCAACTTCGCCGACGAGCTCCAGTCGGAGCTCAAGCAGGAGGTCCCCGCGGCCGGCGGTCCACCCGACCTGATGGGGAAGGAGATGTCCCTCGAGGAGATCTTCCGCGACTTCAAGAAGGGGGTCGAGCAGTCCCTCTCGCCCGAGGACTACGAGACCCACTACAACCTCGGGATCGCCTACAAGGAGATGGGGCTGACCGACGAGGCGATCGGGGAGTTCCAGCTCGCCGCCAAGGACCCGCTCCACGCCGTGGAGTGCTGCTCGATGCTGGGACTCTGCTTCCTCGAGAAGGGGCTTCCGCAGCTGGCGGTGAAGTGGTACCGGAAGGGGCTCGAGACGATCGGGGTCCGCGAGGAGGACAAGCTCGGCCTCCAGTACGACCTCGCCCACGTCTACGAGCAGATCGGCGACCTCGAAGGCGCCTACAGGACGTACCTCGAGATCTACGGGACCGACGCGGGGTACCGCGACGTCCCCGAGCGGCTGAAGGAGCTCAGGCCCGACGCCTGAGCCCGTCCGGCCTCAGCGCCCCTTCTTCCCGTAGAGGCCGTGCGAGCGGAGGCCCGCGTGAGGTCTCTTCGGCCCGGACGCCGGCCCTCGCATCGCGTCCGCGTACTCCTTCGGGGCCCGGCGGGACGCCCCTTCCCCCTTCTGGGCCGCCGCGAACGCCGTCCGGAGGGTCGCCATCAGCTCCTCCCGCCGGGAGTAGAGCCGCCGGAGCGGACGGCGCCGGTGCCGGGCGAGGGCGTAGGCGGTGAGGAGGGGGAGCGCGACCGTGGCGTCCAGGTAGCAGACGACCGTGTCCGGGAGCTTCGTCGGGTCGATCTTCCCCCACGACACCGCCTCCGCAGGAGTCGCCCCGGAGAGTCCGCCCGTGTCGGGACGCGCGTCGGTCAGCTGGAGGAAGTAGTCGTGCCCGGCCTCGTCGATCCCGAGGACCTCCTGGATCTGGGGCTCGGTCTGGAGGAGGAAGTTCTTCGGGCTCCCGCCGCCGACGATGAGGACGGCGCTCTTCCCTCCGGAGCGCTTGGCGGCGTAGACGATCGACGCGGTCTCGTTGACGTCGGCCGAAACGTCGAAGGCGAAGGCTCCCCCCTCCAGCGCCTGCCGCGCGACGTTCATGCCGATGGAGGAGTCTCCCGGCGAGCTCGTGTAGACCGGCACGTCGAGGCGGTGCGCCGTGGCGAGGACCGAGGCCTCGACGGGGAGCCCCAGAGCCCGCGCACGCCGCGCCACCCAGCGCCCCGCGCGCCAGTGGAACTCGGCGGTCGACATCGGTCTCTGGAACTCCTGAGCCTTCAGGACCTCGCGGAAGAACGCGTCCGTGTCGAGGAGGACCTCGTAGGGGAAGACGATGTCGTAGATCCGGATGATCCCCGCGTCCCGGAGCTCCACGTCGTCGAAGGTCGGCCGCCCCTCGTGGAGGGGCATCCCGAGCCCGTGGTGCACGTCGTGGTAGAGGTTCGCGCCGGTCGAGATCATCCAGTCGACGAAGCCGGCCTTCAGGAGCGGGACGAGGCACGACATGCCGAGGCCCGCGGGCGTGAGGGCGCCCGTCAGCGACATCCCGACGGTGACGTCGGGCTCCAGCATCTTCTCCACGAAGAGCGCGCACGCCTCCCGGAGACGCGCGGCGTTGTACGCGGAGAAGGTAGCGTTGACGAGGTCGGCGGCGCGGACGCCGGCGCGGACGGGGCGGGGCGCGATCCGCCGGCCGGAGAGGAAGCGGCTGGTGGGGGGGACGGGCTTCTTCGCCATACGAGCCGTTAAGCTACCACCCCGCTATCATCGGCGCACGATGGGGGACGCGGATCCGCCGCTCCTCTCCGTCCGTGGGCTGAGCGTCGCGTTCCCGGGGCCTGCCGGCGACGTCCTCGCGGTCGAGGAGGTGTCGTTCGACGTGGGGCGCGGCGAGGTCGTCGCCCTCGTGGGCGAGTCGGGCTCCGGCAAGACCCTGACCGGCCTCGCGCTCGCCAGGCTCGTCCCCGAGCCGGGCCGGATCGCCGCCGGGACCGTCCGCTTCGAGGGCGTCGACGTCGGCTCCCTCGGGGAGCGGGACCTCTCGCGCCTCCGGGGGGGCGCCATCGGCTACGTCTTCCAGGAGCCCTCGACGGCCCTCGACCCGGTCCGGACCATCGGCTCCGAGCTCGTGGCCGTCCTCCGGCGGCACAGGGGCCTCGGCCGCCGGGAGGCGCGCGCCGAGGCCCTCTCCTGGCTCCGGCGCGTGGCGCTGCCGGGGGCGGAGGAGCGGCTGAGGGACCTCCCGCACAGGATGTCGGGCGGCATGCGCCAGCGCGCGATGCTCGCCCTGGCTCTCGCCGGGGGCCCGCGCCTCCTCGTGGCGGACGAGCCGACGACGGCCCTCGACGTGACCATCCAGGCGCAGGTGCTCGGCCTCCTCGCCTCGCTCCGGGAGGAGCTCGACCTGGCGGTCCTCCTCGTGACGCACGACCTCGGCGTGGTCCGCGAGGTCGCCGGCCGCGCTCTCGTGATGTACGCGGGACACCTGGTCGAGGAGGGCCCGGCGGAGGACGTCCTCGCCGCGCCGGCGCACCCGTACACCCGGGGGCTCCTCGCGTCCCTTCCGAGCGGGGAGGACGCGGCGCCGGGGCGGCGACTCCCGGCTCTCGAGGGCTCCGTCCCCGAGCCGGATGCCCGTCCTCCGGGGTGCTCGTTCGCGCCCCGGTGCCCCGACGCGTTCGCCAGGTGCCGGACGGAGGCGCCGGGCTGGTACGCCGTCCCCGGCGCCTCGGGGACGAGGCGGGCGGCCTGCTTCCTCCGGGAGGGTGACGCGCCGTGACCGCGCCGCCGGGGACGCTCCTCTCGGTCCGGGGCCTCTGGAAGTCGTTCGGGACCGGTGGAGGCTGGGGCCGGCCGGCCCGCCGGGTGGCCGCGGTCGCGGACGTCTCGTTCGACGTCCCGGCGGGGAAGACGCTCGCCCTCGTCGGGGAGTCGGGATCCGGTAAGAGCACGATCGCGCGCCTCGTCCTGCAGCTCCTCCGGCCGGACGCCGGCGCCGTCTCGTTCGACGGCCTCGACTGGCTCGGCCTGCCCCGCGCGGAGCTCAACAGGCAGCGGCGGAAGGTGGGGGTCGTCTTCCAGGACCCCGCCAGCTCGCTGAACCCGCGGATGACGGTCGAGGAGATCGTCTCCGAGCCGCTCCTCGTCCACCGGATCGGGACGGCTTCCGAGAGGCGCGAGAGGGTGGTGCGGCTCCTCGCGGCCGTCGGGCTCCCCGCCGCCGCGCTCGACAAGCGCCCCGGCGAGTTCTCCGGCGGGCAGAGGCAGCGGATCGGCATCGCGCGCGCCCTCGCGACGGAGCCGCGGTTCGTCGTCCTCGACGAGCCGGTCTCGGCGCTGGACGTCTCCGTGAGGGCTCAGGTCCTGAACCTCCTCCTCGACCTCCAGGAGGGGACCCCCTCGCGTCCGGCCTACCTGTTCATCGGACACGACCTGGGCGTCGTCAGGGCCGTGGCCGAGCGGACGGCCGTCCTCTACCTCGGGAAGGTGGTCGAGGAAGGGCCGACCGCCGAGCTCTTCGCCGCCCCGCGCCACCCCTACACGGCCCTCCTGCTGGCCTCCCAGCCCGGACGGCGGGACGGGGCCTCGCTCGCCAGGCGGCGGGTCGCCGGGGAGCCCGCCTCGGCGGCGGCCCTGCCGCCGGGCTGTCCCTTCCACCCCCGTTGCCCGTCGGCCCGCCCGGAATGCCGCAGAGAGGAGCCCACGGAGACCGTGGAGCCCTCGGGACGGCGGTTCCGGTGCTTCGTCCCGGAGGCGTCAACGGGAAACTTTTCTCCCTCGTCTACGTAAGAGACTGACGTGAAACGGTCTCTCGAGGAGGTCATCTTGAAGAGCAACATCCGGGCGCGGAGGTCGCGCCGCCTCGGCGCGGCCGTCGCCGCGCTCCTGACCGTGGGAGCGCTGGGCTCGGGACCCGCGCGGGCGGCGGACGCCGCCGGAAAGCTCTCGATCCCGATCGGCAGCGGGAAGCGCCAGCCGATCCCGCTCCCGGCCGGCGACAAGATCGAGCTGACGCTGGAGGACGCCCTCGGCTTCGCCCTGCACAACGCGCTCGACCTCGACGTCGCCGCGCTCACCTACGAGCGGGCCGGGTTCGGCCTCGGGGCGGCGTCGGGGATCTTCGACCCGAACCTCCAGGCCAACGCGTCGGCGCGGAAGAGCGAGACGCCCGTGACGAGCTCGTTCCAGTCGCAGAAGACCCAGACGCAGAGCCTGAGCCTCGGATTCGGCGGCCTCCTCTCGCCCGGCACCACCTACAGCCTCGGGTGGACGAACCAGCGGACCGACTCGCCGACGTTCTCGACGATCCCGGGCTACGTCCAGGTGAACCCGATCTTCGGAAGCGGGCTGACCCTCTCGGCCACGCAGCCCCTCCTGCGCAACTTCGGGTCGAAGGTGACGAAGCGTCTGATCGTCCAGAGCCAGATCGCCCGCGACCAGTCGGCGTGGGGCTTCGTCACGAGCGTCCAGCAGACGATCCAGTCGGTCGAGGACGCGTACTGGGACCTCGCCTACGCCCAGGACAACCTGAAGGCGAAGCAGGAGGCGCTCGACCGCGCCCGGGACTTCAACCGGATCACGAAGATCAAGATCGACGTGGGCGCCCTCGCCCCGATCGAGATCGTCCAGACCGAGGTGACGATCGCCCAGCGCGAGCAGGACATCATCCTCGCCGAGGCCGCGATCGGGACGGCGCAGGACATCCTCAAGCGCCTCATGGGCGTCAGCGACGCCGCGGACTGGAACCGGCCGATCATCCCGCTCGACAAGCCGAAGGACGAGATCGTGACCCTCGACGTCGAGAAGGGGGTCGAGACCGCCCTGCAGACGCGCCCTGAGATCATGCAGGCGATGGGCGACGTGGAGTCCCGGAAGGTCGACGTCGTCTACACGAAGAACCAGCTCCTCCCGCAGCTCGACCTCTCGGGGTCGTACGGCTACCAGGGCGTCGGCTTCGCCAACGACCAGATCCGCCCGGGCTCCACCTACAGCGACGCCTACTACCAGATCCGCGGCGGCGACTACCCGAACTGGTCCGTCGGGCTCTTCTTCACCATGCCGATCGGCAACCGGGTCGCGAAGAACAACGCGGCGATGGCGAGCACCGGCCTCGAGCTGGCGCAGACGGGCCTCGCGCTCCTGAAGCAGAACCTCGCCGTCGAGGTGAGGAACGCCGCGCGGAACGTCGACACGGCCCAGAGGTCGGTCGCGGCCGCCCGCAAGTCGCGCGAGCTGGCCGAGCGGAACCTCGACGCGGAGCGGAAGAAGTTCGACAACGGGATGACCACCGCCTTCCAGGTGGCCCAGGTCCAGAACGACCTGACCACCGCGCGCTCCAACGAGCTCCAGGCGACCGCGGGGTGGCTCAAGGCCCTGGTCGCGTGGCACAAGGCGACCGGCGACCTCCTCCAGGTCAAGGGGGTCGAGCTGACCGGGCTTCCGGTCCGGCTCGCCTCGGGCCCGGCGGTCGAGGCCACCGCGAAGTGACGGGACGGCGCAGGACGCGATGACCGACGACCGGCCGCCGACCGACCAACGCCCTTCGTCTCTTCCCGGGCCCGCCGCCTCGCCGGCGGGCCCCTCCGCGTCCGACGGCCCTCCGATCGGGGCCGTCTCGGCGATCGTCGGCACCTTCACCCAGCCGGGGCGGACGTTCGAGGCGCTCGTCCGCAGGCCCCAGTGGCTCCTGCCGCTCCTCCTCTGGGTCGCCGTCGTCTTCGCGTCGGTCTTCATCGCCACCCCGAAGATCGACATGGAGCGCTCGATGCGCGAGATCCTGGAGAAGCGGGCCGCGCGGACGGGCCAGGAGATCTCCGACCAGCAGATCCGCGAGATCGCGGCGCGGCAGACGAGCACGGGGCTCCGGAGCGGCCTCGTGGCCTCGGCGGGCTTCGTCGTCTCCTTCCTGATCGTCGGCCTCCTCTTCTGGGGCGGGGCCCGGGCGTTCGGGTCCGAGGCGCGCTACCCCCAGGTGCTCGCGGTCTGGGGCCACGCGAACCTCGTCAACGTCGTCGGGGGGCTCCTGTCGCTCCCCGTCCTCGCCTCCCTGCCCGACGCCTCCGAGACGCAGCTCTCCATCGGCAAGGCGTTCAAGTCGAACCTCGGCGCCTTCCTCCCCGACACCGTCCCGGCGGCCGTCGGGTCGCTGGCGACCTCCGTCGACGTCTTCACCATCGCGGCGCTCGTCCTCCTCGTGATCGGCATGCGCAAGCTCCCCGCGCTCCCGCGCGGGGCGGCCACGGCGATCCCGCTCGTCTTCTGGGGGCTCTACGTCCTCGCCAAGGCGGGCCTGGCCGCGGTGTTCCTCGGATGAGAGGGCTTCGATGCTGATCGAGATGACGGACATCGAGAAGACCTACGTGGTGGGCGAGGAGCAGGTCCGCGCCCTCCGCGGCATCACGCTGTCGATCGACCGCGGCGAGTACGTGGCGGTGATGGGGCCCTCGGGCTCCGGCAAGTCGACCCTCATGAACCTCGTCGGCTGTCTCGACACCCCCAGCGCCGGCCGGTACGTCCTCAACGGCCAGCTCGTCGGGAGCATGGACGACGACGCCCTCGCGCGGATCCGCAACCGCGAGATCGGGTTCGTGTTCCAGACCTTCAACCTCCTCCCGCGGACGAGCGCGCTCCAGCAGGTCGAGCTCCCGCTCGTCTACTCGGGCGTCTCCAAGAAGGAGCGCCGCGAGAGGGCCGAGAAGGCCCTCGAGCGGGTCTCTCTGACGGACCGGGCCCACCACGCGCCGAACGAGCTGTCGGGCGGTCAGCGCCAGCGCGTCGCCGTCGCGCGGGCCCTCGTCACGAACCCGTCGATCCTCCTGGCCGACGAGCCGACCGGGAACCTCGACTCGGCGACCGGCGAGGAGATCATGCGGCTCTTCCGCGAGCTGAACGACGCGGGGAACACCATCGTCCTCGTCACCCACGAGGAGGACATCGCGGCCCACGCGCGGCGGATCATCCGGATCCGGGACGGCCGGATCTCCGACGACCGCCCGAACGACTCGCGCCGCGCGGAGGCGGTGGCGCGCGCCAAGAGGGAGGCGCTCGAGTCCTGAGGGGCGTCAGGCGCCCGACGCGGCCAGCCGGGCGCCGAGCGTCTCCACCAGGAGCGTCAGGTCGACGTTCTTCACGACGACGCCGGGGTACGGCCCGACGGCGTGCGGCGCGAAGTTGAGGATGGCCTTCACCCCCGCGGCGACCAGGGAGTCCGCCGCGGCGCGGGCGGCGGGAGCCGGGACCGCCACGACGCCGATCGCGGCCCCGAGCTCTCGGACGGCGGCGTCGAGCCGGGCGGCGTCGAGGACCGGCACCCCCGTCCGGGTCCGGCCGCCCACCTTCCGCGGGTCGACGTCGAAGACCGCCGCGATCCGGAACCCCTCCGAGTGGAAGTTCGGCGAGTCGGCCAGCGCCTTCCCGAGGTTGCCGGCCCCGACCACGACGAGCGTGCGCGGGGTCCCGAGCCCCGTGTGGCCCTCGATCCGCGTCCTCAGCTCGGGAACGCGGTACCCGACGCCCCTCACGCCGAGCTCCCCGAGCTGCGCGAGGTCCTTGCGCACCTGCGCGGAGTTCGACCCGAGGCGCTCGGCCAGCTCGCTCGAGGACACGCTGCCGACCCCCTCCCGCTCCAGCTCCCGGAGGCTCCGGAGGAGGAGCGAGAGGCGCTGCGTCGTCGCCTCGGAGACGCCCGTGCTGCGACGCCTCGCCACGGCCGGCCCGCCCTCCTAGCGGGGGAGGGAGAGGGCGGCCGTCCGGGCCCAGTCGAGGAGCGGCCGGGGGAGGACGCCCAGGACGAGCATCGCCGTCATCGCGAGGATGTACGCCGCGCCCGAGAGGACGTCCTCCGCCGGGGCCTCCACCTCGCGGGTCGGCTCCTTCATCCAGAGGAAGTAGACGACGCGGAGGTAGTACCCCGCGGAGATCAGGCTCCCGAAGATGCCGACGAGGGCCAGCGAGACGAGCTGGGCGTCGACGGCGGCCCGGAAGACGAGCAGCTTCCCGATGAAGCCGACCGTCGGCGGGAGCCCCGTGAGGGAGAGCATCGAGAGGGTCAGGACCGTGGCGGCGAACGGGCGCCTCCGGCCCATCCCCGCCAGGTCCGCGAGGGGGTGGGGCTCGCGCTCGCCGCCCGAGAGCGCCGCGACCGCGAGGAAGGCTGCTGCGTTCGTCGCGAGGTAGCCGGCCAGGAAGACGAGGACCCCCTCCAGGGCGGGCCTGGTGAACGTGGCGAGGCCGATGGCGACGTAGCCCATCTGCGCGATGCCGGAGTAGGCGAGCATCCGCTTCACGTCGCGCTGCGCCAGGGCGACGACGTTCCCGAAGAGGATCGAGAGGATCGCCAGCGCGGCGAGGAAGGGCCTCCAGGGGACGCCGAGCCCGGCCGGGGCGAGGGCCATCAGGACCTTCACGGCGACGACGACGGCCCCGGCCTTCGGCGCGGTGGAGAGGAACGCGACCGCCGGCGTCGTCATCCCCTGGTAGACGTCGGGGGCCCACGCGTGGAACGGGACGAGGGCGATCTTGAACGCCAGGGCCGCCAGGATCGCGAGGACCCCGATCGTCACGAGCGGGTCGCCGTACGCCGAGCTCCCCGCGGCCGCCGCCTGGAGGGCGTCCAGCCGCGTGCTCCCCAGCCTCCCGTAGACCGTCGCCACGCCGTAGAGGAAGAACGCCGAGGCGAACGCGCCCATCAGGAAGTACTTCATCCCGGCCTCGGTCGCCTCCGGGACGTCGCGGTACCAGGCCGCCAGGACGTAGAGGGCGATCGACATCGTCTCGAGGCCGAGGAAGACGACGAGGAGGTCCGTCCCCTTCACCATGAGGGTCAGCCCCGCGGCCGACCAGAGGAGGAGCGCGTAGAACTCGCCCTGGTCCTTGCGGTCGCGCTCGAGGAGCGCCCCGCCGCCGAGGACCGAGAGGACGACCGCGGCCAGCGCGAGGAGGTCGACGAAGCGCGTCAGCTCGGACGCCTGGATCGCGCCGGAGAACGCGGAGCCGCTGGGGTAGTTGCCGAACAGGTTCGCGACCGCGCAGGCGGCGAGCGCGACGTAGGGGAAGGCCCGGCGCGCCGGCCGCGCGAAGGCGTCGAGGAGGATCAGGAGCATCCCGGCGAGGGCCAGGACGATCTCCGGGGCCACGGCGGCCAGGTCGGCGGAGGTGACGTGAAGGAACGGGCCGGACACGGTGGTGCGGGCTCCTCTCGGTCGGCCGCCCCCGTCAGGGGAGCATCCTGACGCGGGCGACCTGGACGATCGACTCGACGGAGTTCTTCACGAGGTTCAGGAGCGGGGCCGGATAGACCCCGAGGATGACGACGAAGGCGATGAGGGGGAGGGCCCCGGCCAGCTCCCAGCCGTTCATGTCGGTCAGGCCGCGGTTCGCGGCGACCGTCGACGGCCCCCAGAAGACCTTCTGCACGAGCGTCAGGAGGTAGATCGCCGAGAGGACCATCCCGGTGGCGGCGACCGCGCACCAGAGGACGCTCACCTTGAAGACGCCGCCGAGGATCAGGAACTCCCCGACGAAGCCGTTCAGGCCCGGGAGCCCGATGGAGCCGAGCGTCGCGATCAGGAAGAGGGTGGTGGTGACCGGGACCTGGCTGGCCACCCCGCCGTAGTCGGCCATCTCCCGGGTGTGGCGCCGGTCGTACAGGACGCCGACCAGCATGAAGAGGAGGCCCGTCGTCAGCCCGTGGCCGACCATCTGCACCACCGCCCCGGAGACCGCCGTCGCGTTCACCGCGAAGATCCCGAGGACGACGAGGGCGAGGTGGCTGACCGACGAGTAGGCGACCAGCTTCTTCATGTCCTTCTGCGCCGCGGCCACCCAGGCCCCGTAGACGATGCCGATGAGCGCCAGGACGGCGATGAACGGCGTGTAGCGCGCGGTGGCGTTCGGGAAGAGGGGAAGGGCGAAGCGGAGGAGGCCGTAGGTCCCCAGCTTCAGGAGGACCCCGGCGAGGATGACCGAGCCGCCCGTCGGCGCCTCGACGTGGGCGTCGGGGAGCCAGGTGTGGAGCGGCCAGAGCGGCACCTTCACGAGGAAGGCCAGGGCGAAGGCCCAGAAGAGCAGGGCCTCGGACCGCGGCGTCAGGCCCCAGGCGCCGCCGAGCGCCGCCGGGACCCAGTCGAGGAGCGAGAACGTCTGGATCCCCGTCGCCTGGGCGTTCACGTTCGCAGCGAAGAGGATCGCGACGAACATCAGGAGCGACCCGGCGAGCGTGAAGAGGACGAACTTCATCGTCGCGTAGATCCGCCGCTTGCCGCCCCAGATCCCGATGATGAAGTACATCGGGATCAGCATGACCTCCCAGAAGACGTAGAAGAGGATCATGTCGAGGGCGACGAGGCTCCCGAGCATCCCGGTCTCCAGGACGAGGAACGCGGCCACGTAGCCCTTGAACCGGTCGATCTTCTGCCCGCACGCGACGAGGAGGACCGAGAGGGTGAGGAGCGTCGTCAGCAGGACGAGCGACAGCGAGAGGCCGTCGACGGCCAGGAGGTAGCGGATCCCGAAGCGGGGGATCCACGGCCGGTCGACCATCAGGCTCCGGAACGCCTCGCTCCCGACGAGGTCGGGGTTGAAGCGGAGGAGCGCGAGGACGGAGACCGCGAAGGTGGCGCCGCTGAAGAGGAGCCCGATCCCCTGGATCGTCTTCCGGGCCCCGTCCGGGACGAAGAGGAGGACGAGCGCCCCGACGGCGGGGAGGAAGACGAGCGTCGACAGGAGGTCGGCGCCGAGGGGGGAGAAGGGCGTGGTCGGCATCTCCCTACCTCACCAGCACGAAGAGGGCGAACGCGAGGACGCCCAGCGAGAAGGCGAGGGCGTAGTTCCTCACGTTGCCGGTCGTGAAGAAGCGGACCAGGTCGCCGGTCAGCTCGACGAGGAAGGCCGAGGCGTTGACGATCCCGTCGATGAAGAGGGCGTCGAACCCGCGCCAGAGGAAGGTCCCCAGCTTCCGGAACGGCGAGAGGACGAGCGCCTCGATCCCCTCGTCCACGTTCCACTTGTTGGCGACGATCGGGCCGAGGGCCCCCGTCTTCCGGTAGAAGGCGTCGGCCGCCGCGCTCGGGACGGCGGACGTCGCCGTCGCCTGCCCGTACCAGCGCCACGCCAGCCCGATCCCGACGAGGGCGACGGCGACCGAGAGCCCCATCAGGAGGTACTCGGTCGAGTGGGGCACCTCGTGCTCGGGGACGCGGGCGAGGCTCGGCTCGAGGAACCTCACGAACGTGTTCCTGCCTCCCAGGGCGGCGGGGACGCCGAGGAAGCCCGCGAAGAGCGCCCCGGTGGCGAGGACCCAGAGCGGGACGGTCATCGTCGCGGGCGACTCGTGGACGTGCCCCTCGGCCTCCTTCGTCCCCTGGAACGGGCCGTAGAACGTCATCCGCGCCAGGCGGAACATGTAGAAGGCGGTCAGCCCGGCGGTGCCGAGGCCCACCACGTACAGGACCGTGTGCCCGGTCGCGAACGCCGCCCCGAGGATCTGGTCCTTGGAGAAGAAGCCCGCCAGCGGCGGGATGCCGGAGATCGCGAGCGTCGCGATCATCATCGTCAGGAACGTCTGCCGGATCTTCGGCGCGAGGCCCCCCATGGCCCTCATGTCCTGCTCGTGGTGCATCGCCATGATCACCGAGCCGGAGCCGAGGAAGAGGCAGGCCTTGAAGAAGGCGTGGGTGAAGACGTGGAACATCCCCACCCCGAAGGCGCCGACGCCGCAGGCGAGGAACATGTAGCCGAGCTGCGAGACGGTGGAGTAGGCGAGGACCTTCTTGATGTCGTTCTGCGCCAGGCCGATCGTGGCGGCGAGGACCGCCGTCCCCGCCCCGATCCAGGCCACGAGCGTCATGGCGTCGGGCGCCAGGACGTAGACCGCCGAGCAGCGGGCGACGAGGTAGACGCCCGCCGTGACCATCGTCGCGGCGTGGATGAGGGCCGAGACCGGCGTCGGGCCCGCCATCGCGTCCGGGAGCCAGACGTAGAGGGGGAACTGCGCGCTCTTGCCGCAGGCGCCGAGGAAGAGGAGGAGGCAGACGGCGTAGACGGTGACGGGCGAGCCGCCGTTCACCATCGCGTGGCGGGCCTTGTCGAGGAACGAGAAGTCGGCGGTCCCGAAGAGGGAGATGATGCCGAAGATCCCCAGGATCATCCCGAAGTCGCCGACCCGGTTCGTCACGAACGCCTTCTTCCCGGCGGCGACGGCGAAGTCCTTGTCGTAGTAGTAGCCGATCAGGAGGTAGGAGCAGAGCCCGACGCCCTCCCACCCGATGAACAGCATCGGGAGGCTGTTCGCCAGGACGAGGGTCAGCATGGCGAACATGAAGAGGTTCAGGTAGGCGAAGAACCGGCCGTACCCCTCCTCCTCCTGCATGTAGCCGACGCTGTAGAGGTGGATGAGCGTCCCGACGAGGGTGACGAAGGCGAGCATCATCGCCGACAGCGGGTCGAGCCGGAAGGCGATGTCGACCGAGAGCCCTCCCGCGGCCATCCAGAGGTAGGCGTGCTGGACGACCGGGGCGATCCCCTCGGGCGACGCGAGGGACGCCTTGACGTAGGGGACGAGGTTCGCGAAGGCCGCGACGGCGGCAAGGCCGCACGAGGCGACGCCGACGACCCCGTGGAAGAGCCGCTGGCCCCGGGGGAGGGCGGCCCCGCCGTGGCCGTGCCCCGAGCCGTGGTCGTCCGCGGAGCCGTGGGAGGCGTGGCCGTCGTGGGCCGCGTGGGCGTCGCCGCCGCCGTGGTCGTCGTCGTGGGCAGCGTCCGGGTGCGCGGCGCGCCACGCCTCGGAGGCCCGGGCGGCTCGGCGCGCGCCGGCCCGGAGGGCGACGGCTCCGTTCAGGAGGAACCCGGCGAGCGGGAGGGCGGGGATGGTCCAGAGAGGAACGTTCACGTCTGCCGCTCCCTCACCACTTCAGCAGGTTGGCCTTGTCGACGTCGATCGTCATCCGCGCCCGGAAGAGGGCGACGAAGATGGCGAGCCCGACGGCGGCCTCGGCCGCGGCGACCGCGATGACGAAGAAGACGACCATCTGTCCGGCCGCGTCGCCCCGCATCCGCGCGTAGGTCAGGAAGAGGAGGTTGACCGCGTTCATCATCAGCTCGATCGAGAGGAACATCGAGAGGGCGTTGCGCTTCAGGAGGGCGCCCGCCACGCCGATGAAGAAGAGGAGCGTGCCGACGAGGAGGAAGGCCGCGGGGGGGACGGTCATCGCCGCGACGCCGGCCCCCGCGGCGGCGCCCGGAAGGGCTGGGGTCACTCGAACCTCCGCTTGGACAGGATGAGGGCGCCGACCGCGGCGAGGAGGAGGAGCACCGAGAGCGCCTCGAACGCGAGGAGGTAGTCCGAGAAGAGGAGGCGCCCGAGGAGCGGGATCTCGTCCGCCGCCGGGATGGCGTACGCCGCCGCCGGGGCGGTGAGGGGGACCGGGGGGGCGCCGGCGCGGAGCGTGACCCCCGCGAGGAGCCCGCCCGACGCCAGGACGGCGACCAGGGAGAGGACGCGGTGGATCGGCCGCGCGTCCTTCTCGGTCGCCTCCTTCTGCAGGTTGAGCAGCATGATCACGAAGAGGAAGAGGACGAGGATGGCCCCGGCGTAGACGATCACCTGGAGGGCCGCGATGAAGGGGGCCGCCAGGAGGATCGACAGGACCGCCAGGCCGAAGAACGTCACGACGAGCGACAGGACGCTCTTGACGGGGGTCTTCACCACCACCATCAGGAGGGCGAAGACGAGCGCGAGAGCCGAGGCCAGGGCGAACACGATCATCTGGGCCGACATGTCACCTCCCGGATGCCGCGACGAAGGCCGCCACCGCGATCAGGTGGAAGAACGAGAGCGGGAGGAAGACCTTCCACCCCAGCTCCATGAGCTGGTCATAGCGGAAGCGGGGGAGGGTCCACCGGACCCAGAGGAAGAGGAAGATGAACGCGGCGGTCTTGACGGCGAAGACCGCGATGGAGGCGAGGCCGCCCCAGAGGCCCGTGAAGGCGACGCCTGGGAGCGACCAGCCGCCGAAGTAGAGCGTCGTGACGACGGCCGAGGCGGCGATCAGGTTCGCGTACTCGCCCATGAAGAACATCGCGAACCGGAACGACGAGTACTCGGTGTGGTACCCCGCGACCAGCTCGGCCTCGGCCTCGGAGAGGTCGAAGGGGATCCGGTTCGTCTCGGCGAAGATCGCCACCGCGAAGACGACGAAGCCGAGGAACTGCGGGACGACGTTCCAGAGGTGCGCGTGCTGCCACTCGACGACGGCCGGCAGGCGGAGCGAGCCGGCGGCGATGAAGACGCCCGCCGCCGAGAAGCCCATCGCCAGCTCGTAGCTGATGATCTGGGCCGACGCCCGCACGCCCCCGAGGAGGGAGTACTTGTCGTTCGAGGACCAGCCCGCCAGGACGATCCCGTACACGGCGAGCGAGGTCAGCGCGAAGATGTAGAGGATCCCCACGTTGACGTCCGCGATGACGAGGGGGACGTCCCGCACCGCGCCGTTCCAGGTGATCGGGATCGACGACCCGAACGGGATCACCGCGAAGGTGACGAGCGCGGGGGTGAGGGTGATGAGCGGCGCGAGCGTGAAGAGGACCTTGTCCACGTAGAGCGGGACGACGTCCTCCTTCATCATCAGCTTCAGGACGTCGGCCACCGCCTGGAAGAGCCCGAGCGGGCCGACCCGGTTCGGGCCGGGGCGGTCCTGGATCAGGCCCGAGACGCGTCGCTCCGCCCAGATCAGGTTGGGGAGGAGGGCGGCGAGCGTCATGGCCCAGACGAACAGGATCTTGACGACGGCGAGGAGGGCGTTGAAGAGGGGCTCGGACAGCGTGAGCGTCACTTCGCGCCTCCGCCCGCCGGGGCCGCCGGCAGGACGAGCTCGGGCAGGGAGAGCGGCTCGGCGAGGAGCGAGTCGTACGCGGCGGCGGGGGAGACCGAGGGAGGCGCGCCGACGATCGACTCGGCGTCCCACTCGAGGCCGGCGTAGCCGTCGACCGAGCCCCGCATCCTCTCGAAGATGTCCCGCGCGGTCCAACGGGTGTCGAACGCGCCCCAGCGCCTTCCGAGGTGGAGGAGGACCTCGAGGTCCGTCCGGACGACCGGCGGCGGGACGATCGCGACGTCGAACCGCTGGACGCGCCCCTGCACGTTCACGAACGTCCCCTCCTTGCCGGCGAGCGAGGCGACCGGCAGGACGACGTCGGCGACGTCGGTGAGGGCGTTGCGCGTCCGGGCGTGGACGACGAGGACCGGGGCGCGGCGGAGCGCCGCGACGTACTCGGGGTCCTTGACGCGATAGGTGAACGCCGCGTCGGCGACGTAGAGGACCCTCGGGGCGGGCCCGCCCGCGAGGAGCTTCTCGAGGGCGGAGTCCTTCCCCGCGCGGACGAGGCCGGCCGCCTCGGCCCCGCGGGAGTTGGGGGCGGCCTCGCGGCCCTTCAGGAACCCCTCGAAGCTTCCGCGGGCCTTCGGGTTCCGGATCCGCCGCAGCTCGCCGTCGTCGACCGTGAGCTCGGCCCGCCCCTTCAGGGTCTCCCCGAAGAGCCGGGCGAGGAGCCAGCTCTCCTCCGTGGAGAGCCGGGCCGAGCCGAGGGCGAGGACCGAGCCCTCTCCCGCCTCGGCGAGGGCGGCGTCGACCGCGCCCTTCACGGAGTCGAGCGCCTCGCCCCAGTTCGTCTCGCGCTCGCCGGAGGCGCCGCGGAGGACGGGGCGGAGGAAGTCCTGCCCGTTCAGCCCCTCCGCGCGGAAGCGGCCGTAGTCGCAGATCCAGAAGTCGTTCACCTCGGGGTTGACCCGCGGCAGGTAGCGGTGGACGACCCGGTCGCGGTGCTCGATCGAGACGTTGCAGCCGACGTCGCAGCCGTCGCAGACCGAGGACGCCTTCTCGAGCCACCAGACCCTCTTGCGGAACCGGAACTCCTTCACCGTCAGGGCCCCCACCGGGCAGACGTCCGCCGCGCAGGCGGACCACTCGTTGTCGAGCGCGCGCCCCTCGTGGGTCCAGACGATGGTGTGGCCGCCCCGCTCGATGAACGTCAGCTCGCCCGTCCCCGCGATCTCCTGGCAGAAGCGGATGCAGCGCGTGCACTGGATGCAGCGGGTCATGTCGGCGACGACGTGCGGGCCGATGTCGGTCCGGTCGTAGCCCGGGAACTGCCGCCGCGGCTCCGACGTCCGCGAGACCGGGAGGCCCGCGGCGAAGGCGTTGTCCTGGAGCTTGCACTCGCCCGCCTGGTCGCAGATGGGGCAGTCGAGCGGGTGATTGATGAGGAGGAACTCCATGGTGGCGTTCCGCGCCGCGAGGGCCTTCTCGGAGGAGGCGTGGATCACCATCCCGTCGCGGATCGGCACCGTGCAGGAGGCCTGGATCTTCGGCATCCCCTCGACCTCGACCATGCACATCCGGCACTGGCCGACGACGGAGAGCCGCGGGTGGTAGCAGAAGTGGGGGACGTCGACCCCCGCGGCCCGGCACGCCTCGAGGGCGTTCGAGCCGTCCGGGACCTCGACCGTCCGGCCGTCGACCGTGACCTTCGCCATCAGGAGTGCATCCCTTCCGCCATCCTCTCGGCGACCTTCGGCGTGATGTCCGAGGGGGCGGGCTCGTCGAAGCCCGGCTTCTTCGACCGCGCGACGTACGCCTCGAACTCGGCGCGGAACTTCGGGACGGCCGAGAGGACCGGGGCGATGGCCGCGTCGGCGAAGACGCAGATCGTCATCCCGTTCCCCATCTGCCCCGCGACCTGCAGGAGGAGGTCGACGTCGGCCTGCCTCCCCTCGCCGTTCACGATCCGCTTCAGCATCTTGTTGAGCCAGGGGGTCCCCTCGCGGCACGGCGTGCACTGCCCGCACGACTCGTGGGCGAAGAACTTCGAGATGTTCGTGACGGCCTTCGGCATGTCGGTCGTCTCGTCCATGACGACGACGGCGGCCGAGCCGAGCATGGACTTGGCGGCGGCGACGCCGTCGAAGTCCATCGGGACCTCGAGGATCTCGTCCGCGGTCAGCATCGGCGCCGACGCCCCGCCGGGGATGACGGCCTTCAGCTTCCGGCCCCCCTTCACCCCCCCGCACATCGCGAGGAGGTCCTTGAAGAGGATCCCCATCGGCGCCTCGTAGACGCCCGGCTTCTCGACGTGCCCGGAGACGCAGTAGAGCTTCGGCCCGGTGTTCCTGTCGTTCCGGCCGATCGCCTTGAACCAGTCGGGGCCGCGGTCGAGGATGTGCTTCACGCAGCAGAGCGTCTCGACGTTGTTCACGACGGTCGGGGCGTTCCAGGCGCCCGAGACGGCCGGGAACGGGGGCTTGATCCGCGGGTGGCCCCGCTTCCCCTCGATGCTCTCGATCAGGGCGGTCTCCTCGCCGCAGATGTAGGCGCCCGCCCCGCGGTGGATCGTGACGTCGAGGTCGACGCCGCTCCCGAGGAGGTCCCGGCCCAGCAGGCCGGCGGCGTAGGCCTCGGCGACCGCCGCGTTCAGGATCTCGGCGCCGTGGACCATCTCGCCGCGGATGTAGACGTAGGCGTGCTTCACCTCCAGGGCGAAGCTGGCCAGCATCATCCCCTCCAGGATCTGGTGGGGGTCGGTCTCGATCAGGAGCCGGTCCTTGAAGGTGCCGGGCTCGGACTCGTCGGCGTTGCAGAGGAGGTAGACGGGCTTGTCCCCGCGCTTCTCCTTCGGCGGGACGAAGGTCCACTTCATCCCGGTGGGGAAGCCGGCGCCGCCCCGGCCCCGAAGGCCGGAGGCCTTGACCAGGTCGGTCACCTTCGCCGGCGTCCACTCGCCGCTCTTCGCGCCGGCGAGGACCTTCTTCCAGGACGCGTACCCTCCGTCGGCGACGTACGTCTCGAGGGCACACGAGCTCTTCTTCCCCAGGCGGGCCAGGAGGACGGGCTGGTAGTCGCTCATTTCAGCTTTTCGAGGAAGGAGTCGAGGTTCTCCAGGGTGATCCGCTCGTAGTCGTCGCCGTTGACCATCACCGCGGGCGCCTTGTCGCACTGGGCGAGGCACTCCACCTCGATGACGGTGTACTTGCCGTCGAGCGACGTCTCGCCCGGCTTGAGGTCGCCGAGCTTCCTGCGGCACTCGTGGTAGACCTTCTCGGCGCCCGCCAGGTGGCAGGAGATCGAGGTGCAGACCTGGATGAGGTGCTTCCCGACGGGGGCCCGGTTGTACATCGTGTAGAAGGTCACGACCCCCCAGACGAAGGCGGGGGCGAGGTCGAGGAGGGAGGCGACGTAGTCCACCGCCTCCCGCGAGATCCAGCCGAACTCCTCCTGGGCGATCCAGAGGGTGGGGAGGAGCGCGGCCTGCTTCGTCGGGTAGCGGGTGAGGAGCGCCTCGAAGCGCTCGAGGGCGGCCGGCGAGAACGCGACGGGGTGACCGCAGGAGAGGGCACCGTGCTCTCCGGTTCGGGGGTTGCCGGCCAGTTCGGCTACGGGGGTGCCTGCGCCTCCGCTCATTCCCAGTCGAACGCTCCCTTCTTCCACAGGTAGACGTCTGCGACGACGAGGACGCCGAGGAAGAGGAGCATCGGCCAGAAGACCAGCCAGCCCCCTTCGCGGAGGACCGTCGCCCACGGCCAGAGGAACCCCGTCTCCACGTCGAACAGGATGAAGACCATCGCGACGATGAAGAACTTCACCGATATCCGCTTGTGGCTGTCGTCGAGGAGGGGGAGTCCGCTCTCGTACGGGGACAGCTTCCGGAGGGTCCGGACCTTACGTCCCAGGAACGTGTTGAGAACGAGGAGGGCGGTCGCCACCACGGCGGCCGCCACGAGCATGAGGAGGATGGGAAGGAAGGCTTCTGGAGTACCCATTCGGCGCTCGTGCTAATTTTCACAAAGTTGGGGGCCCCGTCAACCGTAAAGGACGGCGCGCCGGGTCCCTTCAGTCCGGCGGCGCTGGTTCCCGCGTACCGATGCGAGGCCACGGTGGGCGCGGTGGTGCAAGGATTGCTCAGAGTGGTCCCGCACGTCCTCGTGGTGGACGACGGCAGCGGCGACGCCACGGCCGTCCGCGCGCGCGAAGCCGGAGCCCGCGTCCTCGTCCGGGGGGCGAACGGCGGGAAGGGCTCGGCGGTGCGGGACGGCCTCCGGCTCCTCCTGGCGGAAGAGTGGAGCCACGTCGCGTTCGTCGACGCCGACGGCCAGCACGACCCGGCGGACCTGCCGGCCCTCCTCGACGCGGCGCGCCGCGGGGCCGACTTCGTCATCGGGTCCCGCCTCCTCGACAGGGGCGAGATGCCGGCGAAGAGCTACTGGGCCAACACGATAGGCGACAAGGTCCTCTCCCGGATGACCGGGCTCGCCGTGGAGGACGGGCAGTCGGGCTACCGGGTGATCGCCTCCCCGCTCCTCCGTCGGCTCCGCCTGGGCGCGAGGCGCTACGCCATCGAGAACGAGGTCCTCATCAAGGCCTCCCGGAAGGTGAGGAAGCTCGCGGTCGTCCCGGTCCGGTCGATCTACGGGACCGGGCCGAAGCACTACCGCCCTTTTCACGACACGTGGATCACGTCGTGGCTCTCCGTCCACTACAAGACCACCGACTCCGACGAGTCATAATCCGGGGATGGCCGCCCCGAACCCCGTTCTGACGGTGGACCTGGAGGAGTGGTTCCACGTCTGCGGCCACCCCCTCTACGGCGACCCGGCCCGCTGGGACGGGTTCCCCTCCCGGGTCGGGCCGTCCACGGAGCTCCTCCTCGACCTCCTCGCCCGGACCCGCTCGCGCGCCACCTTCTTCGTCCTCGGCTGGATCGCCCGCCGCCACCCCTCCCTCCTCGCCCGGATCGTCCGGGAGGGGCACGAGGTCGGGTGCCACGGAGACCTCCACGTCCGGGCCGACGAGGTCTCTCTCGACGCCTTCCGGGCGGACGTGAGGGCCGGGAAGGCCGCCGTCGAGGACGTCTCGGGGCGGGCCGTCACCGCGTTCCGGGCGCCGGAGTGGTCGCTCCGCAGGGCCGACAGCCCCGCCCTCGCCCTCCTCGTCGAGGAGGGGTTCACCGTCGACTCCTCCCTCCAGGCCGTCCCGCCGATCGGCGATCGCGGGAACCCCACCCGGCCGACCCTCCTCCACACCTCCCCCGGGCCGATCCTCGAGGTCCCGCCCCTCGTCGGGACGTTCTTCGGCTTCCCGGCGATGCTGGGAGGGGGCTGGACTGCGCGCCTCTCGCGCGAATCGCGGGTGCGAAGGGCCATGGCCGCGGCCAGCGAGTCCGGCATTCCGGCGGTCCTCTACGTCCACCCGTGGGAGGTCGACCCCGACCACCCGGCGATGGAGCTCTCCCCGATCCCGCGGCTCGTCCACTTCGCGGGGCGCGGTCGGGTCCTGCCGCGCCTCGCGCGCCTCTGCGAGGCGACGCCGACGGTCCCGCTCTCGGCCGTCGTCTCGGGCGCCGCCCGCGGGCCGCGAGAGGCGCCCGGGGTGGCCGCTTGAGCTTCGCCGCCCTCTTCCCGGGGCAGCTCTCGGAGAAGGCGGGAATGGGCGAGGCGCTCGCCGCCCGTCACGACTCCGTGGCCGCGTGGTTCGGAGAGGTGTCGCGCCGCTCCGGCTTCGACCTCTCCGCGACGTTCTTCGGCGAGGGGTCGCCCGCGCTCCACGAGGACCTCCCCGCCCAGGCGGGGGTCTTCGCCGTCTCCGTCGCCGTCCTCGACGTCCTCGACGCCGAGCACGGGCTCCGCCCCTCCGCCGCCGCCGGGTACAGCCTCGGGACCTACGCCGCGTACGTCGCGGCGGGCGTCCTCGACCGCTTCCAGGCGCTCGACGTCCTCCTCGAGGCCGAGCGGCTCCTCCGCGAGGACGGCCGGCCCGGGGGGATGGGATTCGTGATCGGCCTCCCGGTCGAGGAGGTCGAGGCCGCCGTGTCCGCCCTGGGCGGCGCATCCGCGGGGGTCGCCGTCGGCACCGAGAACGCCCCCCAGCAGCAGGTCGTCAGCGGCGACCGGGGCCTCGTGGTGGAAGTCCTCCGGGCGCTCGAGCCCCGGGCCCTCCGGGCCGATCTCCTGCCGCTCGGGCGGCCGATGCACTCCCCGCTCCTCGAGCCGGTCGCCGACCGCCTCGAGGCGTTCGTGAGGAGCCGGGTCCGCCTCCGGTGGCCGGGTACCGCGGCGCTCTACGCCCCGATGCTCGGGAGGCGGGTGGGCGACGCCGCCGAGGCCGCGCGCGTCCTCGGGCGCCAGCTGGCCTCCCGCTCGCGGTGGGAGGCGGTCCTCCGTTCCCTCGCGGCCGACGGCCACCAGCGCTTCGTCGAGGCCGGGCCGGGCGACGTCCTGGCGAAGATGCTGAGGTGGACGCTCCGCTCCGCGCGGCCGTCCGTCGCCGAGGACCCGACATCCCTCGCGGCCCTCGCGGCCCTCGCGAGCGCCGCGGCGGCCCGGGCGCCCGGAGCCGGGCATCCGCGGGACCCGGTCCGGTCGGAGGGAGTCGCGTGACGGAGCGGCAGAAGGTCGCCTGGGTGACCGGGGGCTCGCGGGGGATCGGAGCGGCCATCGCGCGCCGTCTCGCGGCCGACGGCATGCACGCCGTCGTCAGCTACCGGGCGGACGCCGCCGGTGCCGGGAAGGTGGTCGAGGCGATCCGCTCGGCCGGGGGATCGGGCGAGGCCGTCCAGGCCGACGCCACGTCCCGCGAGGCGCTCGAGGCCCTGGCCGACCGCCTCGACGCCGAGCGCGGGGGGGTGGACGTCCTCGTCAACAACGCCGCCGTCCTGAAGAACGGCCTCTTCGCCCTGATGCCCGAGGCGAGCTGGGACGCCGTCGTCGACACCGCCCTCGGCGGGACGTTCCGCTCCACCAAGGCCGTGATCCGGGGGATGCTCCGCCGCCGCTGGGGGCGGATCGTCAACATCTCGTCCCTCGCCGCGTTCTCCGGGAGCGCGGGGCAGACGAACTACTCCGCGGCCAAGGGGGCGCTCGTCTCGTTCACCAAGTCCCTGGCGGCCGAGGTCGGCCCCTACGGCGTCACCGTCAACTGCATCGCGCCCGGGTTCGTCGAGACGGAGATGATCTCGTTTCTCACCCCGGAGGCGCGCGAGGACTTCCTGAAGCGGATCCCGATGCGCCGCTTCGGCGAGCCCGACGACATCGCGCCGATCATCTCGTTCCTCTGCTCCGACGGCGCGGCCTACCTCACGGGGCAGACCATCCGCGTCGACGGCGGCTTCGTCGGCTGACCGGCGCTTCCGGCGGCGCCCGCGGCCCCACGGGTCCCGTGGCTCCCCGTATACTTCGTCACCCGGTTCCCCGGGAGGAGTTCGAATGGATCAGGGTCAGGATCTGGACCGGCGCGTCAAGGAGCTGATCGTCCGCCAGCTGAAGCTCGAGATCGATCCGGCGTCGATCGCGAGCAGCGCGCCTCTCTTCGGCGACAGCGCGGAAGGCCTCGGGCTCGACTCGATCGACGCCCTGGAGCTCGTCCTCGGCATCGAGAAGGAGTTCGGCATCAAGGTGCAGGACGAGGAGGTCGGCGTGAAGGCCTTCGCGTCCGTCGACGCGCTCTGCGCGTTCATCGAGTCGAAGGCCGCGTGACCCCGGCGCCGGAGCCGCTGCCCCACGTCTACCCGTTCCGGTTCGTCGACCGGACGCTGGAGAGGCGGGGGCCGGCTTCGGGACGCGTCCGGGCGCTGATCTCCGCGGGAGGCCGGGCCGTCGGCCCCGACGGTCGCATCCCTCCCCTCACCCTCGCCGAGATGATCGCCCAGGCCGCCCTCCTCCTCGAGGGAGGGGACCCGGGGATCGGGCGGAGCGGCTTCCTCGCCGGCTTCTCCGACTTCGTCGTCGACCGTCCCCCGGAGGCGGGGGACGCCCTGGAGGTGGACGTCACCCTCGCCGCGCGCCTCGGGCCCGTGGTCCGGTTCGAGGGGGTCGTCACCGACGCCGACGGGCGCCGGGTGGCTTCCGGCGCCGTCACCGTCCGGAAGGGGGAGGCGCCGTGAGCGCCGACGCCCCGGAGCCTGCCGAGGGCCCCCGGAGCGTCGTCGTCGCCGCGCCGCAGGGCGCGCCGACCGTCGCCGTCCTCCCGATCCTCTCCGGGGCCGGCTTCTCCACGGCGCGCGTCTCGACCCTCCCGGAGCTCGACGCGCTCGCCGGGCCGCCCGACCTCCTGGTCGTCGACGAGGCCTTCGGGCCCGAGGGCGGGATCGCCGTCGCCCGGGCGCTGAGGGAGCGCGAGGCGTGGCGGAGGGTGTCGCTCCTCGTCGTCCTCCCGGCCGGGGCCCCGCATCTCGAGGAGTGCCTCGTGGCGGGGATCAACGACTTCGTCGTCGCCCCCTTCCCGGCCGAGGAGATCCTCCACAAGGCGCGCCGCCTCACCGAGGTGGCCGCGCGGAAGGTCGTCCAGTCGATCGTGAGGGTCCGGGAGATCCGCGAGGGATCGACCGCCGTCGTCGGCCGCACCCTCAACGTCTCGGTCAACGGCATCCTCATCGAGACGGAGGGGGCCCTCCACCTCGGCCGGATCGTCGAGCTGGAGTTCTTCCTCCCGGAGGACCCCGCGTCCGTGAGGAGCCGCGGCCAGGTGGCCCGGCGCGCGAACGAGGGGAACGCCTACCACCCGGCCTACGGCATCCGCTTCCTCGAGCTCTCCGCCCGCGACCGGGAGCGGATCGGCCGCTACGTCTCCAGCCGCGAGGCCGCCGGACGGGAGGGGGCGTGATCATCTTCCGCGAGCGCCGGTCCGGCACGACGATCCTGAGGATCCAGGGGGTCGTCAAGCTGGGGGAGAGCGCCAGGCAGTTCTCGGACTTCCTCGAGAAGGTCCTCCGCGAGGACGAGGGGCCCGTCCTCCTCGACTTCGAGAAGATCGACACCCTCGACTCCACCGGCCTCGGCGAGCTGATCGGCTACCTCCAGCGCTTCGAGGAGAAGAAGCGCCGGATGGCCATCGTCCGCCCCAAGGACCGGGTCGTCGCCCTCCTCCGCCTGACCCGCCTCGACACCCTCATCCGGATCTTCCCGGACGACGACGCCGCGCTCGCCTACCTGGCGGGCTGATCTCGCTGCCGCGTTGACGGGTCAGGGGTTCGCGGCTATCCTCCCTTTCCCGTCCGTGCGAAAGTGGCGGAATTGGTAGACGCGCAAGGCTCAGGACCTTGTGGCTCTCAACAGCCGTGGGGGTTCGAGTCCCCCCTTTCGCACCATGTCCGCCCCCCGGTGGACGGATCCCGAGAAGAGAGTTGAATTCCGAGAACCTCGAAGAGAAGGTCCTCGCGGCCCTGAAGCCGCGGGGCTCCCGCATCGTCTCCCTGACCGACCTCGCGCGCGGCCTCTTCGGCCGTGACGCGGACGAGGAGAGCCTCGAGGCCCTCCGCCTCGCCGTCGCCCGCCTCGAGAGGCGCGGCGCCGTCGTCCGCGTCCGCGGCCAGAAGCTCTCCCTGATCGAGTTCACCAGCTACAAGGCCGGGCGGATCGCCGTCCGGGGCGAGGGGCGCGGCTGGCTCCTCTCGGGCGAGAAGGGGGTCCCCGACCTCCCGATCGCGCGCGGCGGCCTCGCGGGGGCGCTGGACGGCGACGTCGTCCTCGTCCACGTCGAGCGGCGGAAGCCGAAGCACGACTTCCGCGGACCCCTCGAGACCGGCGTCGTCGAGAAGGTCCTCGTCCGCCGGCGCGAGACCCTCGTCGGCCGGATCGCCCGCGGCGCCGAAGGGACCGTCGTCGTCCCGTTCGACACGAAGGTCGACGCCCTCTTCCGCGTCCCCCACGGCCTCGACCTCGACGCCCCGGAGGGGATCTACGTCGACTGCCGGATCCTCTCCTTCCCCGACGACAGGCGGACCGCCACGGCCGAGGTGACCGAGCTGATCGGCTTCCCGGGCGAGCCGGGGGTGGACGTGGAGGTCGTCGCCCGGAAGTGGGGCCTCCCGCGCGCCTTCCCCGACGCGGTCCTCGCCGAGGCCGAGGCGGCGCGGAGCGAGATCGGCGAGGCGGAGCGCCGCGAGAGAAAGGACTTCACCTCCGAGACGATCGTCACCATCGACGGCGAGACCGCCCGCGACTTCGACGACGCCATCGGCGTCGAGGAGCTCCCCGGCGGAAGGCTCCGGGTCGGAGTCCACATCGCCGACGTCTCCCACTACGTGAGGCCCGGCACCGCGCTCGACGCCGAGGCGTGGGAGCGGGGGACCTCGGTCTACTTCCCCGACCGCGCCATCCCGATGCTCCCCGAGCGGCTCTCGAACGACCTCTGCTCCCTCCGCCCCGGCGAGGAGAAGCGGACCGTCTCCGCCGTCCTGACGCTCGACGAGCGGGGCGAGACCGTGGAGGCCGAGTTCTTCCGGAGCGTCATCCGCTCCCGCGCGCGCCTCACCTACACCTGCGCCGCCGCGTTCCTCGAGGGCGGCGCCGAGGAGCGGGCGGAGGCGGCGGCGGGGCTCCCCGACGACGTGAAGACCCTCCTGCCGCGCGCGGCGCGCGCCGCCGCCCTCCTCCGGGGCCGCCGCGAGCGTCGCGGCTCGCTCGACTTCGACCTCCCCGACGCCGACCTCATCCTCGGCGAGTCGGGTGACGTCGTCGACATCGTCAAGGCCACCCGGAACGTCGCCCACCGGCTCATCGAGGAGCTGATGCTCGCCGCCAACGAGGCCGTGGCGAGGCACCTCGACGGGATCCCGATGCCGGCCCTCTACCGCGTCCACGACCAGCCGGACGAGCGGAGGCTGGGCGAGCTGCGCGAGGTCCTCGAGCCCTTCGGCATCCTCCTCCCGCCCGAGAACGAGGACATCACCCCGGCGGTCTTCCAGCGGATCCTCGACCAGGCCGAGGGGACGCCGGAGGAGCGGTTCGTCGACGAGCTCGTCCTCCGCTCCCAGAAGAAGGCGCTCTATGCGCCCGACTGCCGCGGGCACTACGCCCTGGCCGCCGAGCACTACGCCCACTTCACCTCGCCCATCCGCCGCTATCCCGACCTCGTCGTCCACCGCGCTCTCTGCGAGTGGATCGCCACCCGCCGTGCCCCCTCGGCCGACGAGGCCGACCGGCGGACGATGTGGCTCGACGAGGCCGCGCCCCACACCTCCGAGCGGGAACGGCGCGCCGAGTCGGCCGAGCGCGAGGCGCAGGCGTGGAAGAAGTTCGTCTTCCTCGAGAAGCGCGTCGGCGACGCCTTCGACGCCCGCGTCTCGGCGGTCACCGGCTTCGGCCTCTTCGTCCTCCTCGACGAGGTCTACGCCGACGGCCTCGTCCCGATCGACGTCCTCGGGAACGACTTCTTCCGCTACGAGGAGGCCGGTCACCGCCTCGTCGGCGTCGACACCGGCAAGGTCTTCCGCCTCGGCGACCCGCTCCGTGTGACGCTCTTCCGCGCCGACCCCGACAAGCGCCAGCTCGAGTTCCACCTCGAGGGGGTCGAGGTCTCCCCCCGGCGCCTCTCCCGCGACGAGAGAGGCGGCCCGCCCCGGGGCGAGCGGCGGGAGAGGGGAGAGCGCGCCCCGTCCGGCGGCCGGCGCGGCTCCCCCGGCCGCGGCGCCGGCAGGAGACGCGGATGACGTCCCCCTTCACCGTGGTCCTCGTCGGCCGCCCGAACGTGGGGAAGTCGGCGCTCTTCAACCGCCTCAGCGGGACGCGGCGCGCCCTCGTCCACGACCGCCCCGGGATGACGCGCGACGCGCTGGAGATGGACGTCGCCACCGACGATGGCCGCACCTTCCGTCTCGTCGACACGGGCGGCCTCGACCTCGACGCGGCCGGCGGGTTCGCCGCCCTCACCCGCGACATGGCCTTCCAGGCGGTGGCCGACGCCGACCTCCTCGTCTTCGTCGTCGACGGCTCGGACGGCCTCCTCCCCGAGGACCGCCGGATCGCCCAGCGCCTCCGCTCGCTGGGAAAGCCCGTCCTCGTCGCGTGGAACAAGGTCGACCGGAAGGACTCCGCGTCGAACGCGCCGGAAGGGAGCGAGCTCGGCTTCGACGAGGTCCTCCCCGTCTCGGCCATCCACGGCATCGGCGACGAGGACCTCCTCGCCGCCCTCGAGTCGAGGATCCCGCCCGCGGTCGACCCGGGGACGCGCCCCGGCGCCCTCTCCATCGCCATCGTCGGCCGGCCGAACGTCGGCAAGTCGTCGATCGTCAACCGCCTCCTCGGCACGCCGCGCCTCATGGTCTCCGAGGTCGCCGGCACCACCCGCGACCCGGTGGACGTCCTCGCCGAGCGGGCGGGGAAGAGCTACCTCCTCGTCGACACCGCCGGCATCCGGCGGAAGGGGAAGACGACCGACTCCGCCGAGAAGCTCTCCGTCGTCGCCGCCCGCCGGTCGATGGAGCGCGCGCGGATCGCCGCCGTCGTCATCGACGCCGAGGAAGGGGTCACGGCCCAGGACGCCCACGTCGCCGGCTACGCCGAGGAGGCGCGGCGCGGCATGCTCCTCCTGGCCAACAAGTGGGACCTCCTGGAGAAGGACCCCGCGCGCCAGAAGGCCCTCGAGGAGGACGCCCAGCGCCGCTTCGTCTTCGCGCGCGGGGCGGCCTTCCTCCCCGTCTCGGCGAAGACGGGGCGCGGCATCTCGAGGATCCTCCCCGAGGCCGACGCCCTCGCGGAGCGGATGGTGACGCGGATCTCCACCGGCGAGCTCAACCGGGTCGTCCAGAAGGCGTGCGAGGTCCAGGCACCCAGCGGCCGGTCGGGCCGGCCCCTGAAGATCCGGTACGCCGTCCAGGTCGCGACCGATCCCCCCCTCATCCGCCTCTTCGCCGACCGGGCCGAGCAGCTCCACTTCTCCTTCGAGCGCTTCCTCCAGAACCGGATCCGGGCCAAATGGCCCCTGGAGGGGGTGCCGGTCCGTCTTTCCGTGGGGACCGGGGAGTGAAGCCTCCCTTCGTCTAAACTGTCCGGAAGGAGGGCGAGACACGCGTGAGCGACGCGGCTGAGTCCGAAGGGGCCCGGTACAAGATCGGCGAAGTCTGCAAGCTGGCCGACGTCCAGCCCTACGTCCTCAAGTACTGGGAGACGGAGTTCCCCCTCCTCGCCGCCGAGAAGGGCGCCCCCGGCCCGCGCACCTACAGCGAGCGCGACCTCCACGTGATCGAGCGGATCAAGAAGCTCCTCTACGACGAGGGCTACACCATCGCCGGCGCCAAGAAGCGGCTGGACGCCGAGTTGCGCGCCGGCACCCTCCCGGCGACGGGCGCGTCGGCCGGCGACGGGGACTCCGAGGCCGAGGGCCTCGTCCTGACTCCCGCCGAGCCGGAGGCCCCCGCTCCGCGTCCGAAGCGCGCGCGAGCCCCCCGGCCGGCGCCGGAGCCCCCCGCGGATTCGCCGGACGCGGGGATGGAGCGTGCCGGAGAGGCGGCGGGCGAAGCGGGCGAGGAGCCGGGTCCCCGGCGGCCCGAACGGGCGGATGCCTTCGAGCTGAACCTGCCGCAACCGCCTGTCTCTGTTGACCCTTCAGCCTCCCAGGTGGTACAACCCGCGGACCCCCGGCTGGGGCAGGTGGTCGCCGAGCTCAAGGAGATCCTCCGGATCCTGAAGGCCGACCCCGCCTGACCCGCCGTCGTAGCCCTTCCGGTCGGGACGTGGCGCAGCCTGGTAGCGTACTTGAATGGGGTTCAAGGGGTCGCGGGTTCGAATCCCGCCGTCCCGACCATCTAAAATACTCACAACAAAGGGTTTAGCGGGAGACGCCGAAGAGGCGTCCTGTGGCTTTTTGGGGGGGTATCTAACAAAGTATCTAATTCTCTTTTCGGGGACGGTGATTTCGACGCCGTCCCGGTCGGTCCTGCGATGTCCGCGGATGCTTCGCGCGGAGGTGTCGCATGGCGATCAAGGCATCCGAAGTTGCCCGGCGAATCGGGGTCAAGACGGGGACGCTCGGGAAGTGGCGTCGACAGGGCAAGGGTCCGAAGGGGTGGTACGCCCTCTCGGCGACCGTCGTCGTCTACCCGGAAACCGAGGTTCAGAGCTTCCTCCGCGAGCAGAGGGCGGCTCTCGACCGGCAAGACCGGTCGACTGCGCCGCCGGTGACGCCGGAGGGGCCGAAGCAGTAGCGCTCGGCGGGGGTGACCGATGAAGCTCCCCGGCTTCGCCTACGACGCGCGTCGCCGGGTCGCGACGTTCTACTGTTTCGTCCCGGGAACGGACGGCCGGAAGCGCCACAAGCGGAAGCTCACCGACGTCCCGTCCCGGGCGGAGGCGATACGGCTCTGGACCGACTTCCGCGAAGAGCTCGAACGCGAGGCGTTCGAGCCGGCTAAGTTCACCCGGCCCCCCACCCTTGCCGAGTTCGTCTCGGAGCGCTTCGTCGAGATGACCGCCCGTCTCCGGCCCGCGACTCGGCGCTACTACGGCGACTTCCTCCGTCGCCACCTAATCCCGAGACTCGGCGACGTGCCGATGGACCAACTGACGTCTCAGCGCGTGAATGCGCTCATCGGCTCGATGATCTCCGAGGGGTGGTGCCCGAAGCGCGGCCGGGAGCGAAAGCCTCACGGCTGCACGCCGGCCTGCGTGAGGCGGCCGTACGCCGGGTCGACGATCAACGGCGCGGCTCACGTCCTTCGGGTCATCATCGGCTGGGCGGTCGAGCTCGATGTCCTCGACGGGAGCCCCGTAAAGAAGAAGGTGAAGTGGGCCCGCGAGTCCCGCCCGGAACTCGAGCTTTCCCTCGAGGAGCGCCATCGCTTCCTCTCGGCATTCGAGGACGAGGCCCTGTTCCAGGCCTACCTCGGCCGCATCCGCACCCCGCCGATGATCGTGCCGCACCCGTCGGGCGGCATGAAGCGCGTCGGCGGCGGAAGGCTCCCGGACGGCAAGGCCGCGAAAGAGATCTTTCGTCGGCTTCAGCACTACCGTCAGTTCTTCCGGATGCTCCTGGACACGGGGCTTCGCCTCTCGGACGCGCTCAACCTCCGATGGGCGAACGTGTCGCTCGACGAGAACGTCATCCGGCTCGTGACCCGAAAGAAGGAGAAGGCGGTCAAGTTGCCGCTCTCCGATGCCGTCCGGACCGTACTCGAGACGCTGAAGAAGAGGCCGGTCATCTCGGAGTTCGTCTTCCTCGACGAGGACAACAAGCCGCTCACGAAGGAGAAGGTCGCCAGGAAGTTCGCGATGGCGAAGGCGGTGGCTGGGATCACCCGAAGGCTCCGGATTCACGATCTCCGCCACACCTTCGCCTCGACGCTCGTTTCTTCCGGCGTGAACCTCAAGGTCGTCTCTGACCTCCTCGGGCACACCGACATCGCGACGACGGCCCGCTACGCCCGGGGTGACGATCGGGTGCTCGGGGAGGTGGCCAACGTTCTCAATCGCGTGAACGACGCGTCGGTCGGGAAGTAGGGAAATCCAGAGATCCTCACGGACGGCGCCATGCCGTCCGTGAGGCGAAACGCGGAGCGCCCTCGTCCTTCGTCTCAGTCTGCCGTCAGTACAGCAGCCGCGGTGGAACCGACGCTCAGCGTCGGTTTCTACAATCCCGCTATACCGGGGACTTCAGTGATCGAGTGCGACCCCCCGGTCCCCGGTGAGCTGGCGCCGATTCGAACGCGGTCCGGGGCGAAGGCCCCCGCCTTTGGCCTCGCGTCGCTGGTTCCGATCGGCGAGCGTTTCTCCTCGGGATCGGAGCCGCGGGTGGCAGTCAAGCCGGTCACAGCACTCGGGGAACAGGCGGCAAGGTTCGCCCCGTAGTAGACGGGGTCGTTCGTGCCGTTGTCGATTGTCGTAGAGTAAGCGGCGAGCGACGCGGACTGGTCAGTGGTGGAAATGGAAAGGCGAATCAGCGCAGCCACCGGGCCGTTCCCGAGACCACGAGCGTGAAAGAGGTCGTCGATCTGAAGGCCCCTGCCGCTCGGAACGGACACCTCGAACGCGTCCGCGACGACGCCGGCAGGATCGACGATCTCTACGTGCACCGTGGACGGCGACGCGTACTGATATCCCAGGTGCACGATGGACAGGTTCGTGCGGAAGCCGGCGCCCCCCGTCGGTCCCAAGATCTCGAGGGTGTCGCCATCGCGGGCGGTCTGCAGCCATCCGAGAGCGGGGAGCGCCATTCCATGGGTCGACCCGTCCGACGCGAGGTCGTAGGTCCGCGAGGTGGCGCGGATGCCGAGCCTTCCGGTCCCAGCGCCGCTCAACGCGAGCCGAGATACGCCGGACCTGCCGAACAACGTCCAGAGGACGTCCGGTATCACCCGGGACTCCCGGCCGGACAGAGTCAGATCCACGTCCTGTTCGTTCTCGTCCCGATACCAGTCCTTCGCCGACAGTCGAAGCCTCGCAGTGCTCTCGTCGGCGTTGAAGAGGAAGAGATCGGTACGGTACTGCGCGCCATTCGCGCCCGCGGCGTGCACGACGGCGGGGATGATCAAGTGTGCCCAGATCGCGTCCGGTACTGAGTCGGGGCCGAACCATGCAGGATCGTTCGTGCGGTCGTCGATCGCGATGCTTCCCGCGAGAACCCAGCCGGACTTCGGCGTGACCGTCAGGGATCCAATCGTCGAGGCCGGTGCTCCCGACAAACTGGCCACGTCGTTGAGCTGCGTCTGGCCGTTGGCGGGCAGTGAGACCGGAAGCGGGATCTCAGCCTTCCCTCCCGCCGGCGAGAGCAGCGCCTCCAGCTGCGCTCCCCGCCCGGTCGCGTCGGTTACGACCAGGTTCGATCGAAACCCCTCGCCGAGAAGACCGGCCGAGAACGTGAGCGGGAAGGCCGGACCGGCAGCGGTGAGCATGTCGACGGACCCGACTCCCATGCCGAACGTCCCCGTCGGTGATGTCGTGCAGGTCCGACTCGTGGCCTCGATGGAACGACCCGCTTCGGGGACGAGAAGGAGCGCACCGGATCCCTGCTCCAGGTGGAAGAGTGTGGCGAGGACGTCGGGGAGGACCTGGATGGAGGCTCCGGCCAGCAAGATGGCCGCGTCGGCTGCGGCGCCGGCCGTCTCGGTGTTCGGCAGGAGTCGAACGCTGAGCCGGACCGGCTCCTTTTCCGGGTTTCTGAGGACCAGGTCGGTCCGCCAGGTGGCGCCGAACCGTCCTGGCGCGCGGGCGGAGGCCGGGATCACGAGCTGCTGCCGAAGCGAGGCGCGGACCACGCCACCGCTCTGGAACACGTCCGCTCCGCCGCCGCCCCCGCTCGCGGCTGAAGGACCGCTCGTCGGCGGGAGGGTCGCCCCGGCGTCGAAGAGGAAAGGAGCGCCCTCGTCCACGGCGTCCACGTCGAGGTGGACGAATCCCAGGCCTCCCAGCTCGGGTTGAACGACGAGCTCGTCGTACGACGAGGGCGGTGGCTCGCCGATGTGCCAGACGGCGAGCCCATTCCAGTATCGGTACCCTTGGAACCGCCTCGTTCGGATCAGCAGCCGGGAGCCGGACGCCGCGGCGTGCATCGACCAGAGGATGGGGCGCGACGCATCCCGCCAGACATCTCTCACCGCTCCGTCGCCCGAGTGCGACATGAGCACGGTCTCCGCCGAGCCCATCCTCGCGATCCAGGCCCCGGCGAAGTCGGGTGTCGGAACGGCGAAGACCTCCAGCTGGGGCCACGAGTTCCCGGTGGACACCAGCTCTCGGAGGACGCCGTCCTTCCAGAGCGCGACGGACTGCATCGAAGGGAGGGGATCCAGCGGTGTGACGATGCCCCCCCAGTACCAGTTCACGGTGAGGTAAGCCGCGCCGTCCGGAGTGATCCACCCTTCGATCGCCGGCCACGTGTAGTTCCCTCCGAGCGGCACCTCGAAGAGGGGATGGAGGGTTCCCGCGAGATCGAGGATGGCGACTTTCCAGGATGAGTTCGTGTACGGGTCGTCGGGCCAGGGTCCGAAGAAACGAGCTCCGACGAGGAATCTGGTCCCGCCGAGATCGGCCCCGAGGAGCTCAAACCAGCCGGAGGCGATGCTCAGCATTCGAGCCGACCCGTCGGCCGCGATCACCCAGAAGCCGGACTGGCTGGGGTTGGAAGTCGCCAGGGCGAGAACGAAGGGGTTGCCGGCGTTCCCGAGACGAAGGGCGGACGACGTCGCGCCGAAGATCGGGCCGCCGATATCCCAGTCCGATGATGAGAAGGCATCGTTGTGGTTGACGAGATAGGCCCCGCCCGGCAGAGAGACGGAGGCCCAGGTCACGCCACCGTCGGGGCTGTAGAGGAATCCGGAGCCTGAAGCGACGAGGATCCGAAAGGTGCCGTCTTCATCCTCCAGCGCAGCGACGATGCCAAGACGCGCTGGCGTGCCGCCGGGGGTGATGTCGCGCGGCGACTCCAGGCCCTGGGAATCGTGCACGACGAGGCGCCAGAGGTATCCGTAGTCGAACTCCGAAGGCCTCACGATGCCGGCTTGTTCCCGCAAAACGACGTGCCGTGCCGCGCGCTTCTGGATCGCCGGGACGGACTGGACCGGCGCGATGGGAGCGTACGAGATGATTCTCGCCGACGCAGGAACCTCGCTAAGGGCGGATCCAACGAGCACGAGAAGGATGTTCTTCAGCCAGGCTCGGTGCGTCATCGACTCCTCCAAGGCCTTACGCGGGCGGCATGACTCGCGAAAGACCGAGCGGGTATCGGCCCAGCATAGGGCCCTTGCCTGTTGGCTGCCAGCCCACGCGCTGCGTGGCACGGCATCGACCGGAAGCGGAACCGTGACGAAGTGCAGGGAGGTGTGAGGTCAGCCGCGGCGCTTCTGGGACCTCACCCCACCTTCCCTCGCCACTGGATCCGCTCCGCCCTCCCGAGCAGGCAGGTCAGGATGTGCGCCGGGATGCGGAGGTACTTCGTCCGGTGGTCCGGGAACGTGGAGACGCCGAAGTCCTCGTTCCGCTTCGTCACGAAGTAGGCCCGCTCCAGCTTCTCCTCGCGGCAGAAGGCGACGAGGCCGGACGTGGCATGAAGTGTGGCCGTATCGCGGTACTTCACCTCGAACGGGATGGTGTACGACGGGCTCTGGACCACGATGTCGACCTCGAGGAGCTTCTCGTCGCCGCGCTCCTCGCCTGCCTTCGGCCGGCCGCGCTTGCCACCCGTCGCCGCGGGCGCGAGCCAGTAGGAGACGCGCGGGGTGTCCTGGTAGTAGAAGGCGAAGACGTGACGCAGGACCGTCGTCTCGGCGACGAGGCCCATCTCGGCGGGATCGTCGAGAATCTGATCACCCTTCAGGAGTACGGCGTTCCGGAGAGCGGCATCGGCGATGTAGATCTTGTCCTTCGCCTTCAGGATCTTCTTCCCGGAGATCGCGATGGGAGGAAGTCGGTAGATGAGATGGGCCTGCTCGAGGACCTCCAGGTGATTCTCGACGGTGGGGGCCGCGACGCCGAGCGCAGTGGCCACCGTCTTGACAGCGAAGATGCCCCCTGTGTGGAGGCAGAGGTAGATGAAGAGCTGCTCGAATTCACGGACTGAGCGCACGGCGTAGAGGGCGACGAGGTCCTTGCGAAGGACGCGTTCGACGACGTCCTCTCGGAGGATCTGCTGGGCGATCTCGACGCTCGCCTGCTGCGCCGTTTCCGGGAAGCCGCCGACGAGCAGGTACCGGCGAAACTCGGGGAGGAGGGGACGCGCTGCCTGGGAGATGCCACCGAAGAGGCTGGGCGCGGACGTGAAGAGGTCCTGGAGCTTCAGCTCGTCGAGCAGTTTCGGGATCCCTACTTCACGGATCCGGAGGTACTCGTAGAAGGACAGCGTCGGGATCGGGACGGTGATCCAGCGGCCGACGCCGCTCTCGGCCTGCTTGCGCTTCGTCGCGACCGCCGCGGAGCCGGTCGCGAGAATCCGGTACTCGGGGTGGTGGTCGACGAGGGTTTTCACGTGGAGCTCCCAGTCCTCCGCGTACTGAACCTCGTCGAGCAAGAGGACCGCGGGCCTTCCCTCGGCGAAGATGTCCTCACGGTAGATCCGAAGCAGGTCGGTGAGGCTGGCGAGCTTGAGGAGAGGGTGGTCCAGGCTGATGTAGACCACGCTGACGGGTTCAGCTCCTCCCGCGAGCAGCAACTCCGCGACCTGCTTTAGAACGGTTGTCTTTCCCACCCGTCGAGGACCGCTGAGGAGAATCGCCCGCTTGAACTTCGGGTCCTCCAGGAGCCGGACGCACTGGTCGAACGCGAGCCGGCGAAACGTGGGGACGCTCATGGGCAGCCCCGCCCACCACGGGTTGAAGCCGCGGAGGACGTTGAGGATCTGGGAGCGATCGAGTTCGAATGCCATCGGAGTCAGCTTAGGGGTTTAGGCGCAAAAAGTCTATAGCGTACATAGCATTAAATAGATTTAAGGTCTCGTTTTGGTCCGCGACTGTGCCTCGGGAGGCTGCAGGAAAAATACTCATCCGGCCGGTGCCGGACTATCCCAGCGCGACGAGCTGCGGCGATCTGCCCTTCGGGCCCGGCCGGAGGAACCCGCCGCTCGAAGCCCGCCGCTGGTCTCGGTCGGCCAGCGTCTCGGCCCGGGACCGCAGCCGCGGGTGGCTGTGAAGCCACTCGAAGAAGGGGACCGTCCGGACGAAGAGGTCCCGGCCCGGGAGGCGGAGTCCGGCGTCGTCGAAGTCCTGGGTAAGGGCGTACGTGGAACGGATCGTTCGCCCGAGGATCGCCGCGATCTGCCGGACCCCGAGCCGGGGCACGACCGGCAGCTCGTAGGGGGCGCGGACGCCGGCCGGCCAGACGTCGATCGTGACGGTCTCCGACGTCCCGGGCAGGTCCAGGACCCACGGCAGGCGCAGGAGGTCCGTTCGGCACGACGGGCAGCGGAACCATGCATCCTCGCAGGTGGCGGTCAGCAGACGGGTGGGGCGGGAGGCGGACTGTCCGGCCGCAGTGGTCAGTTCCATGGCGCTCTCCTTCTCGCGTCTGCGGATGTCTCGGGACGTCCGCAGCCCGCTACCCCGTAGAGCGCGGAAATGGAGTCGTTTTTCTCGCGAGACGGACGAAATACTCGCTATTGGCTCGGGAGGGAGGCATGGAGCTTCTCGAACCCGGCGCGGATGGCGGGCTTGGCCGCGAAGGTCCGGAGCGCCGTCTCGATGACCGACCGGGCTTCGTCCACGCGACCGGTCTTGAGAAGCACCGCGGCGTAGGCGTCCTGCACGTCCGCGTACGCCCGGTGGTCCGGCGGCACGCCGGTCTTCCCGAGGGCGGCGGTCGCCTCCTTCAGGAGCGCCTCCGCCTCGGAGTACTTCTTGAGCCCTGTCTTTGTCTGGGCGAGTGAGGTCATGTCACGCACGAGGGCCACGTTCGGGGAGAGGAAGAATTTCCTGTCCCGGGCGAGGGCGTCCTCGAGGAGAGGTTCCGCCTTCGCGAACTCGCCTTTGTCGCGGTAGATCCCGCCGAGGTTCATGAGCGTGACGGGAATCTCCAGGCTGTCCTCGCCGTCCGCCGCCCGGGTGATCTCGAGTGACTCGCGGTAGCACGCCTCGGCCTCGTCGAGGTGCCCGCGGCGTTTCACGATTAGGCCGAGGTTGTTGAGGCTCACCGCGAGGTCCGAGTGCCCTTTCGGCAGGACGCTCCGGCGCATTTCGAGCGCCTCGCGCGTCAGCGCCTCGGCCTCCTCGAGTCGTCCCTCGTCCAGGCGGAGGAAGCCGTAGTTGTGCAGCGTGAGCGCCGTCTCGGGGTGCGGTCCGTCGTAGATCTTCCGCTGGAGCGCGAGCGCCTCCTGGAAGTGTCGGTCCGCGTCCGCGTAGCGGCCCGAGTCCGTCTCGGCCCGGGCGATGTTGTTCAGAGCCAGCGCGACGTACGGATGGTTCTCTCCGTAGTACTTCCGCAGGTCGACCAGGTTCTGGGCGTGGAGAGCGATGGCCTTCTGGTAGTCGCTCGTCGATTCGATGAGGATGTTCGCGAGCTCGTTACGCGACACGAGCACCGCGTCGCTCCCCGGGGCGACCTTCTCTTCGATCACGAGCGAGCGCTCGATGAGCGAGATCGCCTCCCGCGTGTTCCCCTGGTCTTTCAGGACGATGGCGAGTGTCGTCATGCACTCGGCCACCGCCTTGTCGAACTCCCCCCGGTCCTTGATCCGCAGCGTCAGAGCCTCCCGGAGAACCGGCTCCGCTTCCTTGAGCTGCCCCCGCCGCTGGAGGGTCGCACCAAGTGCTATGAGGCTTTCCGCCCGCTCGGCGAGCGACCCGCCCCTCCGCAGAGCGACCGCTTCGCGGAGGAGCTTCTCGGCTCGATCGAGGTCCCCGAGCGACGAGTACGTCGTCCCGAGAGTCTCGAGGACCGCGCCGCGGACGAGCGGCTCGTCCTTCAGCTGGTCTTCCGCCTTTGCTGCGGCCTGATCCAGCAGGTCGCGCACGGTCACCGGATTCTTCGCCACAGCCGCCGGGTCGAATCCCCGCAGGACGTCGCGAAACGCCGCCGCGATTTTCCGGGCACGCGCTTGTTCCCGCTCGAGGCGGACGACGTGGAAGGTGCCGAAGCCGATGGAGAGGATGACCGCCAGAGCCGCCGTCGCCGAGATCGCCGGATGGCGCCTCGCCCAACGCCAGGGGCGCTCGAAGCCGCCCGGCGCCTTCGCCACGACGGGGCGGAGCTCCAGATGGGCCCGGAGGTCTTTTGCAAAGGAATTCGCGGACTCGTATCGACGGGCGGGGTCTTTCTCGAGCGCCTTGCCCAGAATCGCGTCGAGGTCCCCGCGGAGTTGCTTCGCGACGCGCCGGGCCGGCCCTGGGGCGGGTCCCGAAGACCGAAGGGCCCGCTGGCTCGCACGCTCGGCCGGCACGTCGCAGACCGCCCGCCGGCACGCCTCGGTGTCCTTCCGATCGACGTCGTAGGGCAGGGCACCAGCAAGGAGTTCGTAGAGAAGGACGCCTGCGGAGTAGATGTCGGTGCGGACGGTGAGGGCCTCTCCGCGGTACTGCTCGGGGCTGGCGTACTCGTACGTGAGCGGCCGGGGGCCGACCGTGACGGTGCCGGAGCGCTCCCACGAGACCTTCGCGATGCCGAAGTCGATGATGACCGGCTCGCCGTCCGCCCGCAGCACGACGTTCCCAGCCGAGAGGTCGCAGTGGATGACGCCCCGCTCGTGCGCGGCGCTAAGCGCCGAGAGGACCTTAAGGAAGAGCTCGATCCTTCGCCGGGTCAGGAGGCCCGCCTCCGCGGCGGCGAGCGTGATCGGCTTGGCGCCCTCCACGTATTCCATGACGAGGAGCGGCCGGTCGTCCGGGCCAGGAACCACGTCGACCAGGCCCGCGATGTTCGGGTGCCGGAGCTGACTCAGGACGGCGATCTCGAGGCGGTAGCGCGCTACCTCCTCCGCGAAGGAGCCCCAGAGAGGCACCTTTATGGCGTAGGTCCGCTCCTGCCCCTCGAACGACCGGGTCGCCAGGAACACGCGGGAGAACCCGCCTCTGCCGAGGAGCCGCTGGACGGTGTAGGGCCCGAAGGCCTTTCCGACGAACCTTTCGGCGAGTTTCTCCTCGAGGGCAACCTCGAGGTCTCCTGCTGGGGATGGCGTCGGGGCTCCGAGGTAGGGGAGTAGGGCCTCTACTTCGGCCCGGAGACCTAGATCGTCACAGCAGTTCTCGGCAAGGAGTCGGGGTCGGTCCTCGGTCGGCGCGAGAGCCAGCGAAGCCAGGAGCTCCTGCTTTTTCAAGAGGCGGGCGTCGGTCACGAGGAGAGCTCCTTTCGAAGGAACGCCTTGGCGTAGACCCACTTCCTGTGGACGGTCGGGACGGTCGCTTCGGTGACCTCGGCGATCTGCTGGAGGGTGAGGTCTGCAAACAGCCGTAGCGTCGCGACTTCAGCGGTCTTCGGGTCCTCGGCGGCGAGCCGGTCGAGCGCCTGGCTCAGCGCGGCTGCGGAGACGACGGAGGCTCCCGTCTCCCCGGGGACTTCGACATCGCCCTCGGCGAGCGAGACCTCTGCCTGGACCGCCTGCGCCCGCTTGCGGGCGTAATCTGTGAGGACCCGTCGCATCGCGAGGCATGCGGCCCGGAGGAAGTGGCCGCGGTCGGCGAAGGTGTAGCCGTCCCAGCCCATCATCTGGGCGATGGCCTCGTTCACGAGGGCGGTCGGCTGGAGGGTGTGTCCGGGGCGTTCGTTGACCATCTTCCGTCGGGCGATCCGGTAGAGGTCCTCGTAGACAAGGGAGACCGCCTCCTCGAAGGCGGTCTCGTCGCCGCTACTCCACCGCCGGAGCAGTTCAGTCACACGCTGCTGTGGGGCGACCGGGCCGACGCCCATGGTTGTTCGAGGTACCTCCGCCGCGAAGTGCGCCGATTAGACCAGATTCCTCGATCAGGCCGGGTTCAGCAGCCGGTGACAGGGAACGCCGGCACCGTTCGTCTTCCCGGGGAATCTGCCTATGTGTCGTATTCAGGGTAAGTATACTTGACTTATATGTGGCACTCTTGGTAGGTTTCGGGAATGATCGCCCCACGCGCCGAACTCATCGCAGTCCTCCGGCAGTTCAACCCGTGGTGGGACGGCAACCGCGTGCCGGAGTTGCCTCGCTGGCGGCGCGCCGCCTTCCGCGAGGTCGAGTCGTGGCTATCGGCGCCTCCCGCGCCGAGGGCGCTCCTCCTGAGCGGCGCTCGCCAGGTCGGTAAGACCACGATCCTCCTCCAGGCGATAGAAGAACTGCTCGCGAAGGGAGTGCCGGCCACTAGCATCCTCTACGCGACGTTCGATCACCCGCTCCTGAAGCTGATCGGGCTCGACGGTCTCATGCGGCTCTGGAAGGAGTACGAGCCTTCGGCGCGCGATGTCGAATACGTCCTCCTGGACGAGATCCAGTACGCCAAGGACTGGCAGACGTGGATCAAACACCAGGTGAAGTTCGAACCGAAACGCCGTATCGCCGTGACCGGTTCGGCGACTCCGCTCATCGTGGAAGGGCAGGAATCCGGTCCCGGAAGGTGGCACACCGTCCGGCTCGCGCCACTTTCGTTCTACGAGTTCCTCCAGATCAAGAAGCTCCCGACGCCGAAGCTGCCGGATGTGCCCTCGCTTCGGGAGCTCTTCTCCTGGACCCCCGCGCAGTTCACGCGCGTTGGCGCGCTCGCCGCCGATCTCGTCGGACCATTCCAAGACTACCTGATCCGGGGAGGATTCCCGCAGATCGCGCAGATCGAAAGCATCTCGCTCGCGCAGAAGCTCCTCCGCGAGGACATCGTCGACAAGGTACTCAAGCGCGACATGACGGCCCTCTACGGTGTGCGCCGCATCCTCGAGCTGGAGCAGACGTTTCTCTACCTCTGCCTCCACGACGGGGGGCTCCTCGACGTCCAAGAACTCTGCCGGAGTCTCGAGGTCAAGAAGCCGACCGCGAACAACTTCATCGAACTTCTCGAGCACACGCACCTCATCTATCGCCTGCGGCCGTTCGGCTACGGCAAGGAAACCCTCCGCGGGAAGCAGAAGATCTACCTCGCCGATCCGGCGATCGCTCCAAGCGTTCTCCTGCGGGGCAAGGCGCTCCTCGAAGACGCGGCTGCTCTCGGCCTTGCGGTGGAGACCGCGTTCTTCAAGCACGTTTACACGCGCTACTACGCTCAGAGCATTGGTTTCTCTTACTGGCGGGGAGGTCCGAAGGGGCAGGAGGTCGACATCATCGCCGACGTGAACGGCCGGCTCGTCCCCTTCGAGGTGAAGCACCGCGCCGACGTCACACCGCGCAAGCTCGCGGGCCTCACCGCCTTCTGTGACGAGCGCAAGGTCTCGGAGGGGTACGTCATCACGCGCGATTCCGACGACTTCGGGCTCGTGCGCCTTCCGACCAAGAACGTCGAGGCGATGGCGGTAAAGATCCCGGCCCCGCTCGCGTGCTACTGGCTGGGGCGTTCGGAGATCCTCGCGACCAAGCTAGATACTGAGCCGTAAGCGAGGAGGCAGCGTCCAAGTGGAGGAGGGAGCGGGCGGCCGTTGAACCGGCGCGCTCAGAGCGGGCGCGGTACGAACTCTCCGGCAAATGAGGCATCGCCTTGCGGACCGGCTCCGTGATGATCCTCCTCAGCCAAACGACGGCGGGGTCCCTACGTCCAGCGCACGCGGCCGTCGGTGACCCAGAAGTGACTCCCGCAGGGCGTGACGATAAGTGACGGCCAAACCGTAGTGCTACCACGGGCGCTGACCGTGACACGCCACGCTGGCTCTGCCGTTGGCATCAGGTTCACGCGCAGGATTTCGCCGCAGCGACACGGGCAGAGCGCGACGAGCCAGGTCGGGTGCGTGCCTTTGAGCAGGACCACGACGTGCCCGCGCCGAACGAGTCGATCCGCCTCGGCCAGCGCCTCCCTCGCGCAGTGCGTCACCGACCGGTAGCGCCGTCGCCGGAGAAGCGCAGAGGCGCGCGGCGGGAGCGCACGCCGGAGCAGGCGTAACAGGCGCTCAATCACGGTTTCGACGCTTCCGGTCTCCAGGTCAGACCGAGGAAGGGCTCCTCGTCGCCCCGTCCCCACGTCGACGCGTCCGCGCAGTCACACGTCGGAATCGACGCTGCCTTGTTCGTCGCCAGCTTGGGGAGATCGAAGCGCACGAGCGTCTCGGTACTCCCCCGCGCGCCCATGAAGCCCGTCAGCCGCTGGAGCAGCTCGGCGATTCCGAGAGACGCGACGGCGGTCGTGAAGGGGACGACCGCGGGAGCGGCAGCGTCGAGCCCCCGCACGTAGCCCTCAGCCGCGAGCCGTCGCCGCTCGTCGGGCGCGAGTGCCTCGGCCCGGAGGCCCTCCGGCGTGACCTGACCGCGGCAGAGGAGACAGGCCGCGCCAGGGATGAGCGTCGTGACGCGCCCCGCCAGGGACCGGATCGCCCCGTCCTGGGAGTCGACGAGTGCGCCGACGTCGATCACCGGCGTGAGGTAGCGCGTGGCGATCCGGCTGAGGATGAGCCGGGGGAACTGGCGATCCGTGCAGCCGAAGACGACGTCGCAGCGGCGAAGCTGACGAGCCACGGAGGCATCCAGGATACTGCCGTTGATCGCCGTGACCCGACCGGGGAGGCCGACTTCTCTGGCGGTGCGCTCTGCGATATCGACCTTCGGGAGGCCGACGTCGCTCAGGCGCGAGCCGTGGACGCGGTTCACGTTCGTCGGGTCGAAGCGGTCGTCGTCGATGACGAGGATGTGCCCGACCCCGAGCCGGAGGAGCTGCTCGAACACTGCTGAGCCTGTCCCACCCACCCCGACGACGCCGATGACGAGTTGCTCGAGCACCCGTTGGACGTCCGGACCGAAGGCGCGGACCTGGCGGTCAAAGATGGGCGACACCCCTCGGTGGTCACCTGCAAGGAGCCGGAGGCGTTCGCCGACGACCGTGACTCGTTCGAGCGGCGTCGGGCGGCCGTCAGGCCCCCACAGGCGACCGACGAGGGTGTCCGGGGCAGTCAGCACGAGGCTGCCGTGGGAGCCACCCGGCGCGCGACGCTGCACCGCCCTGAAGAACCGCTCCTCCTCGGCGTCGTCCTGGGCGGAGAACGCGAGCGGCCCCTCCGGGTGGCTATGGGCGAGGACGAGCGCTCCGCCCTCGGCGCGGACGCGCTTCACGATGGGGACGAACGACTCGTCCGAGATAGAGAGGCGATCGGCCTCCCGGCGGAGGTAGTGGGGGGCCTCGACGGGAAGCACGGCTCGGGAGAGCAGGCGCTCATGGCCACCTCCGACGCTCCTCCCGCAGACCACGTACGCCGCTGACTCGACGTCCGAGCGGCTGAACAGAAGCCGCCCGAGCTCTTTGAGGTGCTCGTCTCGGAGGGTGAGGCTCATGGGGGGTGTCGTCACGGCTGCACTAGCAGGCTGCTGAAAAGATCGGCGTGAGACCGTTGACAGAACGGCCACTGCAGGCGACCTTGCTGGCGTGCGCGGAGACATCGAAAGGCAGCCCGATTTGATCGTCACGGTGAGCCCCGAGGACCTTGTTCCCCGGGATCACCCGATTCGCCTCGTCAAGAAGGTCGCCGACGAGGCCCTCCGAAGGCTCGGGCCGAGG
>JAKOVQ010000044.1 GCA_029781975.1 Acidobacteriota bacterium | reverse complement strand
ACCGTCCGGCCGATCGCCCGCGCGCGCGGGGGGCGCGTCGTCGTCCTCTTCGGCTGCGGCGGCGACCGGGACCGCGGCAAGCGCCCCGAGATGGGGCGGATCGCCGCGCGGGGCGCCGACGTGGTCGTCGTCACCTCGGACAACCCGCGGAGCGAGGACCCGCTCGCGATCCTCGACGAGATCCGGGCCGGCGTCGCGGCCGAGGGGAAGGACGCCCTCTACCTCCCGGACCGGCGCGAGGCGATCGCCGCGGCCCTGGAGGCCGCGCGGCCGGGGGACGTGGTGCTGCTGGCCGGGAAGGGGCACGAGACCTGCCAGGTGGCGGCGGGGGTGAAGCACCCGTTCGACGACCGGGTCGTCGCCGCGGAGGAGCTCCGCGCGCTCCAGGCCCGCGCGCGCCGGACGGCCGCCGCCGGCGACCGGAGGCCGGCCGCGCCGTGACGCTCTCCCTCGGTCCCGACCTGCGCGACGTGGCGCGCGCGGCGGTCTTCGGCCTGGCGCGCTCCGGGCGCGCCGCCGTCGACGCGCTCCTCGAGCGCGGCGTCGAGGTCGTCGCCACCGACGCCAAGCCCGAGGGGGAGCTCCCGCCGGTGGCGGAGCGCGAGGGGCTGACGGTCGTCCTGGGCGGCCACCCCGAGTCGCTCCTCGACGGCGTCGACCTCGTCGTCGTCTCCCCGGGCATCCCGCTCACGCTCCCCGTCTTCGACGCGGCGCGCGCCCGCGCCCTCCCCGTCGTCTCCGAGGTCGAGCTCGCGTCGCGCCTCCTGCCGGGCGTCGTCGTCGGGATCACCGGGACGAACGGAAAGTCGACGACCACGTCCCTCGCCGCCGCGCTCCTGAGGGACGCCGGCCTCGACGCGGTGGCGTGCGGGAACCTCGGGACCCCCTGGATCGCCTTCGCGACGCGCGCGCACGCCCGCGGCGAGCTCCCGCCGCCGAGCAGGGTCTGGGTCGTCGAGCTCTCCTCGTACCAGCTCGAGGGGGTCCGCAGCCTCGCGCCGGACGTGGCCGTCCACCTCAACCTGACGCCCGACCACCTCGACCGGTACCGCTCCGTGGACGACTACGGCGCCGCCAAGGCGCGGATCTTCGAGCACCAGCGCGAGGCGCAGGTGGCCGTCCTGAACGCCGACGACCCGGCGGTCTCGCGGATCCGGCCGCGGGCCCGCCGCTTCGAGTTCAGCCGGTCCCGCCCGGTGCCGCTCGGCACCTGGCAGCAGGAGGACGTCCTCCTGGGGAACGTGGCGGGGAAGGGGACGCGGGTCCTGGCGCGCCGGGACGACCTCTCCCTCCCGGGCGCGCACAACGTCGAGAACGCCCTCGCCGCGCTCGCCGCGACGATCCCGCTCGGCGTGACGCCGGAGTCGGCCGTCAGGACGCTCCGTTCGTTCAAGGGGCTGCCGCACCGGATGACCCTCGTGAGGACCCGGGGCGGCGTCGCCTGGTACAACGACTCGAAGGGGACGAACGTCGACGCCACCCTCAAGAGCCTCGAGGGGCTCCCGGACGGCCGCGTCCTCGTGATCCTCGGCGGGAAGGACAAGGGGGACGACTTCCGCCGCCTCCTGCCGCTCGTCGCCCGCAAGGCGCGGATCGCGCTCCTCGTCGGGGCGGCCGCGGGGGCGCTCGAGGCCGCCCTCGGCGACGCCGTCGACTGCCGGCTTTCGGGGACGGTCGAGAACGCCGTCGCGGACGCGGCCGCCACGGCGCGCGCGGGCGACGTCGTCCTCCTCTCGCCCGCCTGCGCGTCCTTCGACCAGTTCCGGAGCTTCGAGCACCGGGGCGACGTCTTCGAGACCCTCGTCCGCGCGCTGCCGGACACCGTGCCCGCGGAGAAGGGGTGACGGATGGCGAAGAAGCTGGCCTCCGACCACCTCCTCCTCCTCCCCGTCGTCGCCCTCGACGGCCTCGGCCTCCTGATGATCTACAGCGCGTCGGCGATGCAGATCTACCTCCCGGCGGCGGGAGGGCCGACGAAGAGCTACTTCTTCCTCTTCAAGCAGGGGCTCGCGGTCCTCCTGGGGACCGTCCTCGCCGTGGTCGCGCTCTCCGTCGACTACCGGCGGCTGAACAGCCCGCGGCTGATCGCGGCGGGGCTCGCGGGGCTCGGCCTCGCGCTCGTCGCGGTCCTCTTCCGCGCCCCGATCAACGGGACGCGCCGCTGGATCGACCTCGGCGTCATGTCGGTCCAGCCCTCCGAGTTCGCCAAGCTGGGGCTGGTCGTCGCCCTGGCGGCGCTCCTCTCGAGGCGGGAGGGGGAGGTGGAGAGCGTCCAGCGGACCCTCCTCCCCGCCGGCGGCCTCCTCCTGGCGTTCGCGGGGCTCGTC
>JAKOVQ010000040.1 GCA_029781975.1 Acidobacteriota bacterium | reverse complement strand
AACGCCCGCGCTCGAGGTACTCCTCAGGCATCCACGAGGCGGCCGGGGACGAGGGCGGTCGCGACGATTCGTTCGGGGCGGGACTGGGTGAACCCGCCCTCCCCTCTGGCCGCGAATCGCGTCGCGGAGGCCGCGGAGGACGCGGCCGGCCCTCGCCTCCTCAGCCCCCCCCGTCGAGGGCGCCAGGCGCCTTCGATGAATCTCCCGAGCCCGCGGAGTTCGGCGCACCGGAACCGCCGTCCCATGCCGGCGGATTCGCTGCTCCGATGGAAGAGCAGTTCGAGCTCCCACCACGCCGACGCGGGGGACGCGCCGCCATCCGTTCCCGGGGAAGAGAACGAGGTGCAGAGCCGGAGCGTCCGCGCGAGCCCGCGCCGCCGCACGCGGAACGTGTCTCGCACGGGGCGTCCGACCCGGAGACCGAACGGTACCGGACCGCCGAACCCGAGCCGGCAACCCCGCCGGACCGAGGCCGGCCCGCCCCGGCGTCCGAGTCTCCGCGGGATCGGAGCCGGCCCCACAACCGCGCGGGTGAGCCCGGATATGTACCTCGCCGCGAGCGGCTTCGGTTCGCCGATCAAGGCCCGGGCGCCGAGCCACCACCGCCGACCTATGGATGGACCGAGCGTCAGGTCGAGCCCGACATCGAGTCGCCAGACTTCCTGACGGCGGACGATGAGTCGTATGATGGTCCCGAGTCCTCCGCCTCTCGGGCGGAGGCGCGAGACGTGAAACGGAGGAGACGCCGGCGGGGCCGCCGCCGGGACCGTGATCGCCCCGAACTGGACACCACGCAAGCGTCCGGCGCCGAGGAATTCCCGGGTGAATTCGACGACGTCGCCCCCGAACGCGAGTTCGCCCCGCCGTATTCTCGCGGGCACCGCGGAGAGGACCTCGATACCGGCGAGATCGATGAACTCGACCTGGATGAGGACGCCGAGGAGCTCGGCCTTGATGACGAAGATTCCCTCGTCGGCGGCTTCCGTGCCGAGTCGGCGAGGAACGTCGAGGAGGAGATCGATCCCGAGCTCGAGCAGGAGATCCGCAAGGAGATCGAGGAGATCGAGGAGCT
>JAKOVQ010000031.1 GCA_029781975.1 Acidobacteriota bacterium | reverse complement strand
ATGCCCCTGCGCGCGTCCGTCCGAGCACGGGCCGGGACCCGCTCGCCCGGGGGCGCGCCGGGAGCGGGATCAGCGCGGCAACTGTCTGAGCGAAGCGAGTTTTGCCGCGCCCCGCGGACGGCGCGCCTCCGGGCGCAAGCGGGTGGCCCGCGCGCAGCGGACCGCGCAGGGGCATCCGCCGCCCGCCTTCCACGCTCGCACGGTCATTCGGGGGAGTCGGGGAAGGGGAGGGAGCCGTCGACGGTGGCGATGCCGGGCTCGTAGCAGCGGCGGCAGCGGGCCTCATAGACGCCGGCCGCGCCAACCACGACCCTCTCGTTGGAGGCCACGAGGCGCTGGGTCCGGGCGGCTGGCGCGCCGCAGCGGACGCAGATGGCGCGGGTCTTCGTCACCTCCTCGGCAAGCGCGAGGAGGGCCGGGACCGGCTCGAACGGGCGGCCGAGGTAGTCCTGGTCGAGGCCGGCGATGACGACGCGCTTGCCGAGGTCCGCGAGATGGCCCGCCACGTCGACGATCCCGGGGTCGAAGAACTGGACCTCGTCGATCCCGACGACCTCGGTCCTCTCCTCGGTCCGCTCGAGGACCTCGGCCGACGTGGCCACGGCCAGGGCGGTGAGCCGAAGCCCGCCGTGCGAGACGACCTCCTCGTCCGAGTAGCGGTCGTCGAGGCGGGGCTTGAAGACCTGGACGTTCCGGCGGGCGATCTTGGCGCGCGTCAGGCGCCGGATCAGCTCCTCGCTCTTCCCGGAGAACATCGAGCCGCAGATCACCTCGATCCACCCGGTGCCGCGCTCGGTCATGCCACCCTCCGGGCCGGGACGCCCACCTTCGGGCAGAGCCTCTCCAATGGGCAGGATGAGCAGCGGGGGGCGCGCGCGGTGCAGGCCGCGCGGCCGTGCTGGATCAGGGCGTGGCTCACCCAGACCCACTCGCCGGGGGGGATCGCCCGGTTCAGGTCGCGCTCGACCTTCTCGGGGTCGGCGTGCCGGCTCCAGCCGAGGCGGCGCGCGAGGCGCCCGACGTGGGTGTCGACGACCACGCCGTCCGGCGCGCCGAAGGCGTTTCCGAGGACGACGTTCGCGGTCTTTCGTCCGACGCCGGGGAGGACGTTGAGCTCCTCCATCGTCCTCGGGACCTCCCCCCCGTGCCTCTCGACGATCGCCTTCGCGGCCCCCCGGATCGACTTGGCCTTGGCGTTGAAGAAGCCGGTCGACCGGATCACCTCCTCGAGGGCTCCCGGCGGGGCCGAGGCGAGGGAACGGGCGTCGGGGAACCGCCGGAAGAGCTCGGGGGTGACCATGTTGACGCGTGCGTCGGTGCACTGCGCCGAGAGGATCGTCGAGACGAGGAGCTGGAGCGGGGTGACGTGGTCGAGCGAGCAGCGCGCCGCGGGATAGGCCTCGTGGAGGGAGCGGAGGACCTCGGCGACCGGGGCGGGGCGCGCGCGGCGGGGAGCGGGCATGGCGGCGGGAGGATACCCCCCGGAACGCGTCCGCGCTTGCTTCGGGTCGGGACGTTTGGAAGACTGCGCCGCGCGATGACCCGACCCCGCTCGCTCCTCTCCTCCCGACTCCGCTCCTTCCACCTTCCTCTGCTCCTCCTGGCGGCCTGGGCCGCCGCCCCGCTCGCCGCGGGGCCCGCCGCCGCGGCTGCCGAGCCGCCGCGCGAGCGGATCACGGTCCTCGAGACCTCGGACCTCCACGTCAACCTCCTGCCGTGGGACTACGCGCGCGGCCGGAGCGCCGACTGGGGGCTCGCGCGCGTCGCCTCCCGCGTCGCCGCGATCCGGAAGGAGACGCCGAACGTGATCCTGCTCGACGGCGGGGACACCATCCAGGGGACGCCGATCGGGTGGCTCCACGCGCGCCGGCCGGACGGGACGCCCGACCCGATGGCGGCCGCGATGAGCGAGATGCGCTACGACGCGATGGCGGTCGGGAACCACGACTTCAACTTCGGCCTCGACGTCCTGCGCAAGGCCGAGAAGGAGTCGACGTTCCCGTGGCTTTCGGCCAACACGCGGTACGAGAAGGACGGCAGCGCCGCCTTCCCCGAGTACCTGGTCAAGGAGGTCGCCGGCGTGAGGGTCGGGATCCTCGGCCTGACGACGCCGAACATCCCCAACTGGGAGCCCGAGCCGAACCGCCGCGGCCTGAAGTGGGAGGACCCGGTCGACACGGCACGGCGCCTCGTCCCCGTGCTCCGGGGAAAGGAGCGGTGCGACGTCGTCGTCGTCCTGATCCACAGCGGCCTCGAGATCGACCCCGTCACGGGCGAGCCGAACGGGACCGCGCACGAGAACCGCGTCGCCTCGATCGCGAAGGACGTCCCCGGCATCGACCTGATCCTGATGGGGCACACGCACAGGAAGGTGCCACCGACGACTCGCGTCTTCGGCGTCCCCGTTGCCCAGCCGGGGCGCTGGGGGGAAGCGCTCGCGCGGGTCGACCTCGACGTGGAGAGGCGCGACGGGAGCTGGAAGGTGACGGGCGTCTCGGGAGAGCTCCTCCCCTCCGACGCCTCCGTCCCCGTCGACCCGGCGATCGCCGCGATCGCCAGGCCGCAGCACGAGCGCGCCCTCGCCTACCTCGACGAGCCGATCGCCACCGCCGCGGGGGCCTTCCCGGGCGAGCGGGCGCGCCTCGAGGACACGGCCCTCCTCGACCTGGTGAACGACACGCAGCGCGCCGCCACCGGCGCCCAGCTCTCGATGACGTCCCTCCTGCCCGGACGGTTCGAGGGGTTCCCGGCCGGGCCCCTGACGGTCCGGCAGGTCTACGCCCTCTACCCGTACGAGAACCAGCTCTCCGTCCTCGAGGTCGACGGGGCCACGCTCAAGGCGGTCCTCGAGCACGCCGCGAGCTTCTACGGGAGCGCCGCCTGGGAGAACGGGAAGCTCGTCCTGACGCCGAAGCCGGGGATGATCCCGTACAACTTCGACGTCCTCCAGGGCGCCTCGTACCGGATCGACCCGACGGCGCCGGAGGGGAGCCGGATCCGCGACCTCCGCTTCCAGGGGCGCGAGGTGAAGCCGGACGACACCTTCACGCTGGCCGTGAACAGCTACCGCGCGCAGGGCTCGGGCGGCTACGGCGCGCTGAAGAAGGCGAAGCTCGTGAGGACCTACAACGACGAGATCCGCGAGCTGATCATCGACCGCCTGCGCAAGGGGAAGACCGTCGTCCCCGTCGTGGACGAGAACTGGTTCGTCGCTCCCGAGGCGGACTGGGCTCCGCAGGCGCCGAGGAGGCCGGCCCCCGCTGCCGGAGAGGCTCCCGCTCCCGCTGCTGCCGGGGCCGCGGCGGGAGGAGGAAACCGCTGACGTGAACGCACGGGCGCCCGACGACGGGCGCCCCGCTCACCTCGGGACCGTGAAGGGGAGGACGCCGTCGGTGTCGCCCGACTTCTTGTCCTGCCTGAGGAGCACCGCGAAGACGTTCTTCGAGCCGGGGTCGGGGACGACCTCCAGGCGGCCGACCGGCGCGCCGAAGCCGGCGAGCGAGTACCAGGCGGCGGGGAACCTCAGCACCTCCTTGGGCGCGAGGGTGATCGTCCTCCTGCCGGCCTCTTCCCCCGCGTCCGTGTACGCCACGAGCGCGCAGGTGGTGGGGGCGTCGGTCGGGTTCGTCACCTCGAGCTCCGACTCCATGACGTCGTAGCCGGAGTCGGAGGCGGAGAGGAAGACGGCCCGGCTCCCGTCGTAGGTCGAGCTCGGGTCGGCCAGTCCGCGGATCCCGTAGCCGTACCTCCCGCTCGCGTCGGCCGTCCGGACGAGGGCGAAGGCGACGACGGGGACGTCCGACACGAAGTCCAGCGTCCCGACGACACCGTCGAGCCCCATCCCGGCGCCGAGGACGTCGCGGACCACGATCACCTGGCCCGGAGGGACCGTGACCTGGGCGTGTGGCTGGGCGCCGCCGGCCGGGGGGTCGCCCTCGCGGTGTCCGGGGCGGAAGACGAGGTTCACGGTCGCCGCGGAGGTCCCGGGATTGAAGAGCTGGAGGTCGGTCCGCGCGCCCGGTCCGAGCGGTCCGCCCCCGCGGGCGGCCCCCAGGATCCACTGGACCGTGGCCGGGGCGGTCGGGCCGAAGAAGTCGAGGGCGAACGGGTCGCTCGTCCCGGGCTCGATCGCCGTGCCGAAGGGAAGGACGCGCCCCGAGTCGACCGTGAAGACGACCCGGGCGGACGGGAGCTGCGGGAGCCCGAAGAGGGAGAAGACGTCCGAGCCCTGGGCGTGATACCCGCCGGGCCAGTCGTAGCGGAACGTCGCCCGCGTCGTCCCGCCGGAGTCGACGACCGAGACCGACCCCTTGGCCGCCTCGACGACGAGGAGGCCGACGTTGAGGCGGACCCCCGCGTCGGAAGGTCCGAAGAGGAAGGCGCTCTCGCCGGCGCCGACCCCGTCGCCGGCGCGCAGGGAGTTCCGAGCGGTGCCGAAGGTCCCGCCGTCCTCGCGCGTCCGCACGACCCGTCCCCACGAGAAGAAGTCGTCCGGGTTCCCGCCCGAGGAGAAGCGAAGGGCGCCCGCCGTGTCGGGCCCTCCCATCTCCTCGCCGATCGGGTCGAGCTGGAGGAGGAGCTTGCCCGGGTCGAGCGAGAGCGCCACCGCGGGCGAGAGGCCGACGATCCAGCCGGTCGGGAGGAGCCGCTCGGTGAACGAGATCGGCGCGGTCGTCCCGTCCGTGGCCGAAGGCGTCCCCTTGTTCCAGCTGACCACCTGCGTCGTCCAGCGGACCCCGCCGGCGCCGCCGATGGACGCGGCGGACGGGAGGTAGCGGTCGGTGCTCGTCGCAGCCGAAGGCGGGAGGAGCTCCCCCACGTTCCCGGTGGTCCCGAAGTAGATCCGCCCCCGGACCTCGTCGATCGCCATCCCCCAGGCGCCGCTGTAGCCGGCCGGATAGGACGAGATCCCGGGGAAGCCCGAGCCGGAGATGGGCGTCAGGACCGGCGCAGCGACGTCCACGGTGGTCGAGGTCACGGTGGTCGTCGTCGGGTTCACCTGGACGACGGTCGTCGCGGTCGGGGCTTCCGTCGGCTCCACCGTCTGGGTGGAGTCCGGCGTCCGCGCCGTCGGGTCGAGGAGGATCACCTCGCCGTAGAGCTGGTCGGTGAAGATGAGGCGGTCCTTGTAGACGTGGATGTCGTACGGGAGCGACCCCAGGCCGATCGTGTAGAGCTTGAGCTCGTTGGTGGCCGGGTCGAGACGGGCGAGCTGGCCCGCGGAGTAGAGCGTTATCCAGATCGCCCCGTCCGGGCCGCGGCAGATCTTCGACGGGGCGCTGTAGGGATCGGGGAGGACCCAGCGCGTCAGCTTGGAGGCGTCCGGGCTGAAGCGGACGATCGTGCCGAGGAGGAAGTCCCCCGCCCAGATCGAGCCGTCCGCGTCGCGGAACGGGTAGGAGAGGCTCGCGACGTTCACCGCCGTCGAGGACGACCTGTAGTACGTGTAGGTCCCCGTGGCCGGCTCGAAGTGGGCGAGGACGCCGGCCGTCTCGGGGATCCAGAGGGTGCCGTCGTCCCCCTTCACGATCGCCGTCTGGCGGCGCGAGGAGTCGGGCCACTCCTTCAGCTGGCCGGTGGCCGGGTCGAACTTGCCGATCTTGAAGCCGCCCAGCTCGGCCACCCAGAACGTGCCGTCGGCCTCCTTCAGGAGGTAGCTCGGGGCGGCGTCGGTCGGCATCGCCCAGCGGGTGACCTGCTTGCGGTCCGCCCCGAACCGCGCGATGACGTTCTCGTTGGCGGACGCCGACCAGAGGGTGCCGTCGGGCTCGAAGACGACGTTCGCGGCGTCGTACCGCCCGCCGTTCGGCGCGCCGTAGTACGTCGTCGTCGCCGGGACGACGAGGGCCGGCACCGGCGTGGGCGTCGGCGTGGGGGTCGGCGTCGGCGTCGGGGACTGTGCGAGGGCCGGTCCGCCGAGGGCGAGGGCGGCCACGAGGCAGGCGAGGGAGAGGTGGCTCCGTGTCACGGCGCGCATTCTAGCGGGGTCCATGCACGTCCCGTTCCCCGGGGCGAGCCCTCCCCGGCGGGCGTAACATCGTCCTGCGATGCCGACCTCCTCCCCCGTCCGGGGGCGGCTCGCCGCCCTGACCGCGCCCGCGGAGCTCGTCCGGCCCGAGGGCGGGAAGGTGCGGTGCGTGGCGTGCGGCCACAGGTGCCTGATCGGGGAGGGGCACGAGGGGGTCTGCAGGGTCCGGTTCGTCTCGGACGGGGTCCTCCGGGTCCCGTTCGGCTACGTGGCGTCGGTGGCGGCCGACCCGATCGAGAAGAAGCCGTTCTTCCACGTCAGCCCCGGGGCGACCGCTCTCTCGTTCGGGATGCTGGGCTGCGACTACAAGTGCCCCTACTGCCAGAACTGGGAGATCAGCCAGACCGGCCGCGACCCGGAGGCGGACGAGTTCGCCCGGCCCCGACGGACGTCGCCCGAGGAGCTCGTGGGCCTCGCCCGCGAGCAGGGGGCGACGATGGTGACGTCGACGTACAACGAGCCGCTGATCACCTCCGAGTGGGCGGCGGCCGTCTTCCGCCCGGCGCGGGCCGCCGGCCTCCTGACGAGCTACGTCTCGAACGGGAACGGGACGCCCGAGGTGATCGACTACCTCCGGCCGCTCGTCGACGCCTACAAGGTCGACCTCAAGGCCATGCGCGACGAGCCGTACCGGAGCGTGGGGGGGAGGCTCCAGGCGGTCCTCGACACGCTGCGCCTCCTCGTTGCGCGCTCGTTCTGGGTCGAGGTGGTGACGCTCGTCGTCCCCGGCTTCAACGACTCGGACGAGGAGCTCCGGGACGCGGCACGCTTCCTCGCGGGGCTCTCGCCGGACGTCCCCTGGCACCTCACGGCGTTCCACCCCGACTACCGGATGACCGACCGGGACGCGACGGGCCTCCGCTCGCTCCTCCGGGCCGTCGAGATCGGACGGGAGGAGGGGCTCCGCTACGTCTACGCCGGGAACCTCCCCGGACGGGTCGGTGACGGCGAGACCACGCGCTGCCCCGCATGCGGCACGGTTGCCGTCGAGAGGCGGGGCTTCCGCGTCCTGGCGAACAGCCTCCTCCCGGGGGGGCTCTGCCCGGGGTGCCGGACCCGCCTCGCGGGGCTCTGGACCGTGGAGGAGGCCCTGGCGGCGCGCCCGGACCCCTCCCCGGGACCGAAATTGACGCCGTCTTCGGCTTCGGCGTAGCATCCTGCCGTCGAGGCTGGTGCCGGTTGCCGCGTGGCTCCCGAGGGGAGCGGCGATCGATCCGGCCGGGAGGAACGGAGGGCGGGACGTGACGTCTCGACCCCGTTCGCGCTCCGAGACATCGAGAGGGTCCGCGCGTCCGGCTGGCGCTCGCGTGGAGCCAGGTCGCGAGCCCCGCGGGGGGACCGCGCCGGAGGAACAGCTTGAACGAAACCGACCCGAAAGAGCGAGCCGAAGCCGTCTGGGCCGAGGAGGAGAAGGCAACGGCCGGGGACCTCGAGGCCCTGGATTCCGAAGGGCCCGAAGGTGTCGAGGCCGCTGACGGCGCCGACGGCGCCGACGGCGAGGACGCCTCCGAGGAGCCCGAGGCCGGGGCCCGCGCCGAGGACGGGTCGGTGGAGCCGCCCCGGCGGCGCCGGCGGCGCCGGCGGCGCCGCGGGCGCGGCAAGGGAGCCCCGGGCGACGGGCCCGCGAGGGAGGGGACGCCGGCCGACGCGGCCGACGACTCCCGGCCCGCCCGCGACGCCGCCCCCCGGCGCGAGGCCGCTCCGGCGCTCGCCGTCTCCGGGATCGTCAAGCTCCACGGGGACCACTCCGGGGTCCTCATCTCCCCCGAGACCTTCTTCCCCGAGAAGGGGGACCCCTTCCTCCCGAAGCACCTCGTCGAGGGGGAGGACCTCGAGGACGGCCTCCTCGTCGAGGCCGAGGCCTCGCCCCGGGGCGGAAAGGGTCCCGTCGTCGGGCGGATCGTGAGGGTCGAGGGGCGCGAGCCCGCGGAGTACCGCTCGCGGTACGTCCAGTTCCACAAGGGGATCTCGATCGACCCGAACCGGCGGCTCCGGCTCGAGACGGCGCCGGACGAGATCTCCGGCCGCGTCCTCGACCTCGTGACGCCGATCGGCCGCGGCCAGCGCTGCCTGATCGTCGCCCCGCCGAAGGCCGGAAAGACGACCCTCCTGAAGGTGATGGCGAACGGGATCGCCAAGAACGACCCCGACGTCAAGATCTTCATGCTCCTCGTCGACGAGCGCCCCGAGGAGGTGACCGACATGCAGCGGTCCCTCGTCCGAGGCGAGGTCGTCGCCTCGTCGGCCGACATGAACGCCGCGCACCACATCTCCGTGGCCGAGGCGTGCTTCGAGAGGGCCAAGCGGCTCGTGGAGATCGGGCACGACGTCGTCATCTTCTGCGACTCGATCACCCGGATGAGCCGCGCCTACAACAACGAGCAGCGCGGGAGCGGGAAGATCCTCTCCGGCGGCATCGACGCCCGGACGATGGAGAAGCCGAGGCGCTTCTTCGGCGGCGCGCGCAACCACGAGGACGGCGGCTCCCTGACCATCGTCGCCACCTGCCTCGTCGACACCGGCAGCCGGATGGACGACGTGATCTTCGAGGAGTTCAAGGGGACCGGGAACTGCGAGATCGTCCTCGACCGGACCCTGTTCGACCGCCGGGTCTTCCCGTGCATCAACATCCCGGCCTCCGGGACGCGCAAGGAAGAGAAGCTCTACACGCCCGAGGAGCTCCCGAAGATCCACAAGCTCCGCCGCGCGCTCGCCTCGGTGAAGCCGGTCGACGCGATGGAGCTCCTCCTCTCGAAGCTCGTCCGGACGAAGACGAACGAGGAGTTCCTCCGGTCGATCCAGTGAGGCTCGGCTAGCGCTCGTCCATGATCCCGGGGGTTTCTCGATCCCCCCGGCCCCCCCCGGGGGTGACCAGCGTCAGCGCTCGATCTCAGGCTCCGGCAGGAAGAAGTCGGTCAGCCGGCGCATGACGAGCCGCGCCTCCTCGACGTGGAGGAAGCGCGAGGTGTCCGGAATGATCTCGAGCGCCGCGCCGGGGACTCCCGCCGCGATCGCCTGGGCGCAGCGGACCCTGTCCGGCTCGTCGCGCTCGCCGACCAGGACCTCGAGCGGAGCCGAGACCTGCCCCAGCCTCCCGGCCAGCGCGGCGCCGGCGCGCGGCGTCCGGTCCAGGCGCCCGGGGCTGATCGGGTAGCGCCGGAAGATGTCCGTCACCCGCTCGTACATCCCCTCGTGCTCCCGCGTCACGTCGAAGAGGACCGAGGGGAAGAGCTTCTCCTCGAGCGCTTTCGCGTGGTCGGCCTTCAGGGCGGCGCGCAGGTCGGCCGCGGCGGCGGCCGCCTCGGGGCTCAGCGGGAACCCTTCGAGGGAGGGTGCCAGGAGGCCGACGGAGCCGGTCCGCTCCGGGTGCGAGAGCGCGAACTCGAGCGCCACCTCGCAGCCGTCGTCGTGCGCGAGGAAGTGCGTCTTCTCGATGGAGAGCCAGTCGAGGAGGGCGAGGACGTCGGCCGCCTCCTCCTGGAGGGGGACCGGTCCCTCGGTCGGAGGGGTCGTCCGGCCGCACCCCCTCCGGTCGAGCCGCGCCGCCCGGAACCCCGATGCGAGCCCGGTGGCGGGCGCCTCCATGATGTCGGCGTTCGCCAGGACGCCGTGCAGCAGGATGACGAGGTCGCCCTGTCCGCCGACCTCGTAGTAGAAGCGAGCTCCCCTGACGGACGCGAAGGGCATCGGGCACCTCCCGGCCGCCCCATGATACCCGCCGCGCCCGCGCGATCAGGGCTCGGTGACGGGGACCGGAGCCTCCGCGGCCCCGGAGCCGGGCTTCCGGCGCCGCCGGCGCCTCTTCCTCTGGGCGGAGGGAGCCGCGCCCGGCGCGCCGGGTGACGACGAGACGCCGAACCCCCCTTCCGGGATCTCGAGGGAGAACGCCTCGCGGACCCAGAAGTCGGCGGTCGCCACGTCGGGGACGGCGGGTCCGGCCTCCATCCCCTCGCCTTCGGCGGTCTCGGGGGCCGTCCCGGCCTCCGTCGCCGTCGTCCCGGGCTCGATCGCCTCGCCGCCGTCCCTCACGAGCCGCGGACCGGCCGGTGAATCGGAGCCGGCGGCGACGAGGGCCGCCACCGGGACCGCGACCGGGGCTGCGACCGCGGCCGGGGCCGGGGCCTCCGCGACGACGGGTGCCGGCGGGATCGCGGCGGGGACGTGCCGGGGACGCGCGGGGCCTTCCGCGACCGCGGCCGGGGGGCGCGGGACGGGTGGGGCGGGCTCCTCGAGCGGCTCCGGCTCCTCGCGCAGGGGAGGGCGTCTCGAGGAGGAGCCCCGGTGGCTCCCTCCCGAGACCAGCGTCGGCCGGGGAGGGGGAGCGCCCCGCTCGACCCGCGCGTAGAGCGCGTCCTCGGCGTGCGCCACGGGGATCTTCGTCCCGAGGAGCCTCTCGATGGCGTCGAGCGACCAGACGTAGTCCTCGCAGGCGAGGGAGATCGCCTTCCCCGACTGGCCCGCGCGGGCCGTCCGCCCGATCCGGTGGACGTAGTCCTCCGGGTCCTGCGGGAGGTCGACGTTGTAGACGTGCGTGACGCCGTCGATGTGGAGGCCCCGCGACGCGACGTCCGTCGCGACGAGGATCGGCATCTTCCCGGCCTTGAAGTCCGAGAGGATCTTGAGGCGCCGGGCCTGGGGGATGTCCCCGTTGAGCGCGCCCGCGCGGAAGCCGTTCCGCTCCAGGACGGCGACGAGCCGCTCGGCGTACCGCTTCGTGTTGACGAAGAGCATGCTCCGCGTGTCCGGCCCTTCGTGTCCGAGGAGCCCGAGGAGGAGCGACGTCTTCTCCGAGGCGGAGACGTGGTAGAGCGTCTGCACGACGCGGTCGGCCGTCAGCTGCTCCGGGCGGATCTCGATCCGCACGGCGTCGTTCATGTGCTCCCACGCCAGCTCCATCACGCGCCAGGAGAGGGTCGCGGAGAAGAGCATCGAGTGGCGGCTCCGGGCCGGCGGGCAGCGCCTCAGGATCCGGCGCAGGTCCTTGATGAACCCGAGGTCGAAGAGCCGGTCGGCCTCGTCGATCACGAGGGACTCGACCGCGCCGAACGACGTGGCTCCCTGCCCCTCGTAGTCGAGGAGGCGCCCCGGGGTCCCGATGAGGACCTCGCACCCGGCGCGGAGCTGGTCGCGCTGCCGGGCGTAGTCGAGGCCCCCGTAGACGGTCACGATCCGCGGCCCGACGAACCGGGCGAGGGCGTGCGCGTCGTGCTCGATCTGGACGGCGAGCTCGCGCGTGGGGGCGACGACGAGGGCGCGCGGCATCCCCGGGCGGCGCCCGGGCAGGGGGTCGCTCGTCACGAGCCGGGTCAGGATGGAGATGAGGTACGCGGCCGTCTTGCCGGTCCCGGTCTGGGCCTGGGCGGCGACGTCCTTCCCCTGGAGGAGGAGCGGCAGAGTGGCGGCCTGGACCGGGGTCGCGCGTGTGAACCCGCAGGCGGCGATCCCTGCCTGGACGGGGTGCGGAAGGCCGAGGTCGAGGAAGAAGAGGTTCGAGAGGTGGTCCGCGGAGGCCGCGGCGGGGTCAGTCATCCGGCGCCCATTGTAGCCCGCCACGATCCCGGGCCGCCGGCGGCTATACTGAAAGATCGCGCATGGCCGCTTTCGGGACCCTCCGGCGCGTCCTCCTGGGAGAAAGCCGAGACCCCCTCGACCCGAGGGTCTTCCACCACATCTCCCTCGTCGCGTTCCTCGCCTGGGTCGGGCTCGGCGCCGACGGCCTCTCCTCCTCGTGCTACGGCCCCGAGGAGACCTTCGTGGCCCTCGGGACGCACACCCACCTGGCCGTCTTCCTCGCCCTCGCGACCGCGGTCACCATCACGGTGATCTCGGCGTCGTACTCGCAGATCATCGGGCTCTTCCCCACCGGCGGCGGCGGCTACCTCGTCGCCACGCACCTCCTCGGGCCGGCGGCGGGCCTCGTCTCGGGGGCGGCGCTCGTGGTCGACTACGCCCTGACGATCGCGATGTCGGTCGCGGCCGGGGTCGGGGCCCTCTCCTCGCTCCACGGGGACGTCGCGCCGGCGCGGCAGCTCGCCTACTCGCTCCTCGTCGTCGCGGGGCTCATCGTCCTGAACCTCCGTGGGATCAAGGAGTCGGTCAAGGTCCTCCTCCCGATCTTCCTCCTCTTCCTCGCCACGCACGCCCTCCTGATCGCCTACGGGATCGGCCGCCACGTCGGGGCCTTCCCCGAGCTGGCGGCCGCCACGACGCGGGACGCCCGGGAGTCGTGGGCGACGCTGGGCGCCGTCGGGACGCTGGCGCTCCTCCTGAAGGCGTTCTCGCTCGGCGGCGGGACCTACACGGGGATCGAGGCGGTCTCCAACGGCCTGCAGATCCTCCGGGAGCCGCGCGTCCAGACGGGGCGCCGGACGATGACGTACATGGCGCTGTCGCTCGCCACGACGGCCGGAGGGCTGATCCTCTGCTACCTCCTGGCCGGGGTCCACCGGATCGAGGGGCAGACCCTGAACGCGGTCCTGGCGAGGAAGCTGTCGCTCGAGGCCTTCGGCGCCGGGCCGGCGGCGTCGACGTTCGTCCTGCTGACGCTCCTGGCGGAGGGGGCGCTCCTCTTCGTCGCCGCGCAGGCGGGGTTCCTCGACGGGCCGCGCGTCCTCTCCAACATGGCGCTCGACTCGTGGGTCCCCCACCGCTTCAGCCTCCTCTCCGACCGGCTCGTGACGCAGAACGGGATCCTCGTCATGGGGGGCGCGGCCATCGGCCTCCTCCTCTACACGGGGGGGCGGATCGACGTCATCGTCGTCATGTACTCGATCAACGTCTTCCTCACGTTCACCCTGTCGCAGCTCGGGATGTGCGTCCACTGGTGGAAGGTGCGGGCGAAGGAGCCCTCCTGGCGGCACCGGCTCCTCGTGAACGGGGTCGGCCTCCTCCTGACGGGGACGATCCTGGTGGTGACCGTCGGGATGAAGTTCCGCGAGGGAGGGTGGGTCACGGTCCTCCTCACCGGCTCGCTCATCGCCCTCTGCGTCGTCACCAAGAAGCACTACGCCTCGATCCGACAGCTCCTCAGGCGGACCGACGACGTCCTGACGACGATCCCGAAGGCCGGCGAGTCGGGGGCGTTCCCGAGCCTCGCTCCCCCCGGCCGCTCGACGCCGACCGCGGTCTTCCTCGTCTCGGGCTTCAACGGCCTCGGGATCCACTCCTTCCTGAGCGTCCAGCGCTACTTCCCGCGCTACTTCAAGCACGTCGTCTTCCTTTCCGTGGGGGTCGTCGACTCGGCCAACTTCAAGGGGGTCGACGAGATCGAGAACCTCCGCCGCGAGACCGAGCGGGACCTCGCGCGCTACGTCGAGTTCGCCCGCGGCAACGGGCTCTGGGCGGAGGGGAGGATGGCGGTGGGCACCGACCTCCTCGACGAGCTCGTCGAGCTCTGCCGAAAGGTCAAGGAGGAGCTCGACCGGCCCATCTTCTTCGCCTCGAAGCTCGTCTTCCCGCGGGAGAACTTCGCGAACCGGCTCCTCCACAACCAGACGCCGTTCGCGCTCCAGCGCCGTCTCCAGATGGACGGGATGCAGTCGGTGATCATCCCCGTCCAGGCCGAGACGTAGTGATCCCGGGGGTTTCTCGATCCCCCCGGGGCAGCAGTGTTCCCGGGGGTTTCTCGATCCCCCCGGGCCCCCCCGGAGGGGGAGAGGAGGGGCGGACACTTCTCGGCCGCGCGGAACGACCGAGCCGGCGCGGCGGCGTACGATCGACGCATGGCCACTGCCGCTGACGTCGTCGCGCCGGCCGCCGCACCGGCCGCAGCTCCCTCGACCATCCGCGTCGTCAACCCGGCCACCGGCGAGCTGATCGCCGAGCTTCCCGACGCCGGCCGCGCCGGGGTCCTCTCGGCCGTCGCGGCCGCCCGGCGGGCGCAGCCGGGCTGGGCCGCCCTCCCCGTGAAGGAGCGGCTCCGGGCGATCCGGCGGTGGCGGAAGGCGCTGCTCGACGACCCGGAGCTCCCCGCGGTCCTCGTCCGCGAGAGCGGCAAGCCGCGCCACGAGGCCGAGGCGATCGAGGTCCTCTACTTCTGCGAGCTGGTCCGCTTCTACGGGGTCGTCGCGCGGAGAGCCCTCGCGTCCGAGAGCCGGAGCACGCTCCTGATGGCGACGCGCCGCGCGGAGGTCCTGCGGAAGCCCCTCGGCGTCGTCGGCGTGGTGGGGCCGTGGAACTTCCCGCTCCTGAACAACGCCGCCGACGCCCTCGCGCCCCTCCTCGCCGGCAACGCCGTCGTCCTCAAGCCGTCCGAGGTGACCCCGCTCACCTCCCTCCGGATGGCCGAGCTCTGGCGGCGGGCCGGGAACCCGGAGGGGGTCTTCCAGGTCGTCGTGGGGCGGGGCGAGACGGGGGCCGCGGTCGTCGACGAGGCGGACGGGGTCATGTTCACCGGCTCGGTCGCGACCGGCCGGAGGGTGGCGGCCCGGTGCGGCGAAAGGCTCGTCCCGTGCGTCACCGAGCTCGGGGGGAAGGCGCCCTTCGTCGTCCTCGCGGGCGCGGACCTCCCCCGGGCGGCCCGCGCGGCCGCCTGGTCGAGCTTCTTCACCTCGGGGCAGGCGTGCATCCGGACGGAGCGGATCCTGGTCGAGGAGCCCGTCGCCGACGCCTTCGAGCGGCTCCTCGTCGAGCGCGTGAAGGCGCTCCGCCAGGCGGTCCCCGACCCCGAGGGGGCGAGGGAGCAGGACCTCGGGTCGGTGACGGTCCCGCGCCAGGTCGAGGTCGCCGAGGGGCAGCTGGCGGAGGCGACCGCGCACGGCGCGCGCGTCCTGACCGGCGGGGCGCGCCGGACCGACCTCCCAGGCCTCTTCTTCGAGCCGACGCTCGTCGCCGGCGCGACCCCCGAGATGGAGATGTCCCGGGAGGAGACCTTCGGCCCCCTCGTCGGGATCACGCGGGTGAAGGACGCCGAGGAGGCGCTGAGGCTCGCGAACGCCTCGCACCTCGGGCTGAACGCCACCGTGTTCGGGCCGGAGCGGGAGGCCCGGGCGCTCGCGCGGCGGATCGAGAGCGGGAACGTCATCGTCAACGACGTCCTGGTCAACTACCTGACGGTGGCGGCGCCCCTCGGGGGGGTCAAGGCGAGCGGCCTCGGCGCCAGGCACGGGGCCGAGTCGCTCCGGCAGTGGACCCGGACGACGGTCGTGAACGTCGGCAGGCCGCTCCTTGCGCCGGTCAACCGGCTCGTCGCCTCCCTCTTCGCCTTCCCTTACAGGCAGGGGGTCCTGGGCCTCGTCCGGCGCCTGACGAGGCTCCTCCCCTGAGCCCTTCCCGGCGCGCGGAACGCCCCCGGGGCCTCCGACCGTAGAATCCGCCGCGATGCCGAGAACCTTCCGGGCTGCTGCCGCGGCCTCGCTCCTCCTCCTCGCCCTCCCCGCGGCGGCCCAGAAGCCCGCCCCCGCCTCCACGCCGGCGCCGAAACCTGCCGCGTCTCCCTCGAGCCCGGTGAAGGCCGATGCCAGGACCATCCAGGGCACGGCCCCGGCCGCTCCGGCGGGCTCCCGCCAGGCCGAGGTCGAGGACCTCCGGCTCCTCACGGGGGCCACGACGGACCCCTACCAGCTGGAGCGGTTCGGCGTGGCCGCCGTCCAGAAGGGCGAGCTCGACATGGCCCGCCGCTTCTTCGAGCAGTCGTGGAAGGCCGGCGAGCTCCCGACCGCGCCGTACAACCTCGCCTGTCTCGACGCGCGTGCCGGGAAGGCCGACGAGGCGTTCCGCGAGCTCGACCGGGCGGTCGGCGCCGGGTTCGACGAGGAGGCGGTCCTCCTCTCCGACCACGACCTCGACACCCTCCGCGGGAGCCCGCGGTTCGGGACGGTCCTCGCGGGGGTGCGGAAGAACAAGGCGGACGGCGACCGAGCCGTCGTCACCGAGGCGACCGTCCTCCCGCCCCCGGGCGGCAAGCCCGCGGGGATCCTCGTGGTCCTCCACGGCGTCGCGTCCGACCCGATGAGCGTGGCCGGGCCGTTCGTCGAGGAGGCCCGTGCCCGCAACCTCCTCCTCTTCGCCCCGCGAGGCCCGGCCCGTGCCGGCAAGCGCCGCTTCGGCTGGGGCGCGCCCGAACGGGCCGTGGCGGCGCTCGACGCGGCCGTCGCGGCGGCCGAGAAGCGGGCCGGCGGCAAGGAGCTCCCGGTCTTCATCGTCGGCGCCGGCCGCGGAGGGCAGCTCGCCCTGGAGTACACGGCCCGCAAGCCGGGTCCGTGGGCGGGGGTCGCGTCGATCGGCGGCGCCTACGACCCGGGGCCGGGCGGCGCGAACGCCGTCCAGGGGCTCCGCCGCGCCCGGATCCTGATGGGCGCCGCGCGGGAGGCGCCCGCCGAGCTGATCCGGGCGATGAAGCAGGGGACGGAGGAGATGAAGCGCCTGGGCCTCGACGTCCGCTGGGCGGAGTGGCCCGGCTCGGGCGACGGCCTCCCCGACAACGCCAAGGCTGCGGCGCGCGACGTCCTGAACGCCCTCGCGGGGTCGCGCGGGGCCTGAGGGGGCTCAGGCTCCCGGTCCGACCGCCTCGACGACCTTCAGGAGGTCTCCGTCGGGGTCGACGACCACATCGGAGACCGCCTTCCGCGACGGGGTCGGGACGGTGACGTGCGCCTCGCGTGCGTCGACGAAGGTCGTCGCGTCCTCCGCGGTGCCGTCGGGGTGCCCGATCCGGATCGTCAGCGGAAAGACGTACCAGGCGACGTCGCCCGGCGAGGGCTGCGGGTGGACCACGTCGTGCGCCTGCACCTGGCGGACGACCACGGCCACCGAGGTCCCGTCGGCGCTCGGCTGGTAGGCGACCCTCAGGACGGGACGGAAGGGGGTCTCGACCCACTGGTCGAAGAACGACTTCAGCTCCCGGCCCGAGACCTCCTCGAAGACGCTCCTCAGGTCGCCGCGCGTGGCGTTCCCCTGCCGGAAGCGGCGACGGTAGGCGTCGAGGCCCCGGAAGAACGTCTCGTCGCCGACGAGGCGCCTGAGCATGTGGAGGACCCAGCCCCCCTTGTCGTAGACGGAGGCGGTGTAGCGGAACGGGTCGTCGACCGGGGCGACCACCGTCGGCCCGAGGGCCCCGGCGTACAGCCCGTCGTCGTAGCGGGTCGTCAGGAGGCGGCCCGGGCTCGCCCCGGCGGCCCTCTCGGCGTAGAGGACCTCGGCGTACGTCGCGAACCCCTCGTTGAGCCAGATGTCGTCCCAGGTCGCCATGGTGACGTCGTCCCCCCACCACTGGTGCGCGAGCTCGTGGACGAGGAGGTACGTCAGGTCGCGCGTCGAGCTCCCGAGCTGGGTGGCGCCGATGAGGGAGACCGTCGGGTGCTCCATCCCGCCCGAGAAGTGCCCCTCGGCCATCCCGTACTTGTAGGAGAGGAACGGGTACTCGCCGAAGAGCTGCGCGAGGGTCCGCACGTACCCGACCGTCGCCTGGACACGGGCCGCGTTCCACGCCGCGTGCTCGGGGACGACGTAGCCGACGACCGGCATCGTCCGGGTCCCGTCGAGGGACGTGTAGGTCGCCTCGAGCTTCACGTAGTTCGCGACGGCGAGCGAGACGAGGTAGGTGGAGATCGGCTCCGCGAACGTCCAGGTGTGGGTCGTCCGCCCGTCCGCCGCCGGCGCCGTGGAGACGCTGCCGGCCGAGACGGCGGTGTAGGCGTCCGGCACCGTGATCCTCACGGTGGTCACCGCCTTGTCGCCCGGGTCGTCGACGCAGGGCCAGAAGGTCCGCGCGTCGAACGGCTCGGCCACCGTCGACGCCGCCGTGCCGGAGGCGTGCGTCCAGGTGCCGAGGGCCCCGAGCGACGGAGGGACGCCCCGGTAGCTCACCGTGAAGGTGGTCCTCTCCTCCGAGTGGAGGGGCGGGTCGACGGGCAGGAGGACCGCGCCGTCGCCCGCCCGCGAGACCGTCAGGGCCTGGCCGTCGCGGGTGGCCGAGAGGACCTCGTAGGACGGGTCGAAGTCCAGGCGGACGGCCGTCACGCCCTCGCGCGTGAACGAGACGCGGACGGCCGTCGTCCCCTCGAGCTGGCGGACCGCCGGGTCGAGCGAGAGGGAGACGTCGTACGACAGGACGTCGAACCCCTTCGGCCCCGACTCGACGTGGAGGGGCCGGATCCCCTGCGCCATCCTCTCGAAGGACGCGCTCCTCGCCCGGGCCCGCTTGGCCGCCCCCTCCTCGTGCTCGGGGACGTCGAGGAGCCCCGCCCCGCGGATCGGGCCCGCGGGCCGGGCGACGAGGAGCGCCGCGGGGATCGCGGCGAGGACGGCGCTCCCGAGGACGCGCAGGAGGAGGGCGCGGCGCGACCCGAGGGCGCGTTCGCTCGGGCACGGGACGGTTGGCGGTCGTCTCATCTCAGAAGCTCCCGGCCAGCTCCTCGCCGCGGGCGATCCGCTCGCCGAGGGCGACACCGTCGCGCCAGGGCCCGGTCACCGCCAGCAACGGGAGCGGCCTTGCCACCCCGAGAGAATGGATGTCCTGGTCGAGGAGGTCCAGCGTGGCGTGGTGCCCCACCGGGATCCGGGGGAGCGCCCCCTCCCACCGCGCCGTTCGCGCCAGGATTCGCGGCCCGAGCCCGGGATGGAGGCGCCTCGCCTCCTCCTCGGCCAGGCGGAGGAGGTCGTCCTCGGTGGCGTCGGCCAGGCCGGGCTCGAGGGCGCCGCCCAGGAACGACGTGAGGACGGCGGTGCCGGAAGGGGTCCGCGACGGGAAGAGGGACGAGAGGTGGAGGAGGCCGAGGGAGCGGTATCCCTCCCCCCGGGGGATCAGGATGCCGAATCCCCGGGGCGCGTCCGATGGGGTCTCGAGCCGGAAGGCCTGGAGGACGACGGCCAAGCGAGAGGACGAGAGGGCCGCGAGCCGGCCGCGCGAGCGGGGAAGGAGGCCGCCGAGGAGGCGGGCGACCGATCGGGCGTCGAGCGTCGAGACGAGGGCGTCGGCCTCGAACATCCTCCCGTCCTCGGAGAGGAGCCGGAACGCGCGGGGGCTCCGGGGCTCGCGGGCGGCGTCGAGCGGCCCCTCGATCGACGTGAGACGGACGTCCCTCTCGACCCGGGCTCCCTGCCGCGCCACGGCTGCGGCGAGCGCCTCGGGGAGCGTCGCGAGGCCGCGGGGAAAGCTGATCGTCCGCGGCTTCGGCAGGTTCGGCGGCTTCGGCGGCCGCCCCCCCGTCCCGCGCCTTCCGGTCGGGCCGCCGCCCCGGCGCGGGACGAGGAGGCCCCGGACGACGCTCCCTGCCCTCTCCTCGGCGTCCCAGAGCGTCGGGAACGCGCTCCGGACGGATAGCGTCGCGGGGTCGTCGGCGTGGATGCCCGACGCGAGCGGCTCGGCGAGCGACCGCGCGGCCCCCGCACCGAAGCGGCGCTCGAGGAAGGCGTGGACCGACTCGTCGGCGAGCGAGGCCGGCCGCCGGGGGACGAAGGGCTCGCAAAGGGCGCGGAGCTTCGCCCCCGGGGAGAGGACCCCGGAGAGGAGGCCCGCAGGGCCTGCGACGAACGAGCGCGGACGCCCCTTCCGGACGATCCAGCGCCGGGCGCGCGGGTCGGCGACGAGGGCCTCGTCGCGGAGCCCGAGCGCGTCGAGAAGCCGTGCCGCGGCGGGGGTCTCCCGGAGGGTCTGGGGGCCGGCTTCCAGGACGAGGTCCCCCTCGCGAAGCGTCCAGCCCGACCCCGCGGGGCCGGGCGAGGGGTCCAGGACGACGATCTCCTCCGGCTCGCGGACGTCCGGCTCCCCGTCGTCGGAGCGGGCCGCGCGGCTCCGCCAGTAGGCGAAGGTCAGGGCGGAGATGCCGCCTCCGAGGACGGCGATCCGCCTCACGACGCGGGGTGGGCGGGCTCCGGCTTGCCTGGGGGCGGTGCGGGGGACGCGGGGGCGCGAAGACCCTTCCGGACGATGTCGGCGAGGGCGGAGACGAAGGAGGGGTGGTCGTTCAGGCCGTCCACGGCGACGTACGTCGGGATCCCGAGGGCCTTCGCCTCGTCGGCGAAGAGCATCCGGATCTCGTACAGCGTCTCGACGTGGTCCGAGACGAACGCGACCGGGCAGACGAGGACCTGCGGCACCTTCTCGGCCGCAAGCTCCGCGAGGACCTGGTTCGTCGACGGGCCGAGCCAGGCCACCGGCCCGAGCTTCGACTGGTAGCCGAGGCGCGACCGGAAGCGGTGCCCGAGCCGCTCGTCGAGGGCGGCGCACGTCCCCTCGACGTGCTTCGGGTACGGGTCCTTCTTCTTCTCCACCGTCGAGACCGGGAGCGAGTGGGCGGAGTAGAGGAGGACGGTCCTCGCGGGGTCCGGGTCGGGGAGCTTCGAGGCGGCCTCCGCGATCCGGGCCGCGTGCGCGTCGAGGAACTGCGGCTCGGCGTACCAGGCGTCGGGGGCGTCGACCCGCTCGGGGGTCCAGCGCATCTCCGACAGGGCCCGGGTGACGCGCGCGAAGGAGCCGCGGGTCGTCGTGACCGAGTACTGCGGGTAGAGCGGGAGGACGAAGAGGCGCGTCACCCCGGCGGCCCTCATCTCCTCGAGCGCCTCCTCGACGAACGGCGCGCTGCACGTCATCCCGGCGCGGACCATCACGGGGCCGGCGGAGCCGTCCTCGCCGAGCTCCTTCTCGAGGAGCGACGCCTGCTTCTCGGTCCAGCAGCGGATCGGCGACCAGCCGATCTTCTCGTACGTCTCTGCGGACTTCGGCGCCCGCAGCGTCGCGATGGACCAGGCGGCCAGCTTCCGGAGCGGGGCGAACGGAATCCCGAGGATCTCGGGGTCGACGAAGAGCTCGTAGAGGAACGGCTTGAGCTGCTCGCGGCTCTGCGGTCCGCCCAGCTGGATCAGGAGGACCCCGGTGAGGCCGGCGGGCCGGGACGTTCCGTCTGTCATCTCGGCCTCAACAAGCCATTCCTCCTCCGCCCCTTCCTCGGGGGGGCCGGGGGGATCGAGAAACCCCCGGGAACACTAGAGCGTCCTGGAGAAGATCTTCGGCTCCGAGTCGGAGCGGCGCGCGAGGTAGGGGTCGAAGACCATCGCCACGTTCCTTATGAAGATCCGACCGAGGGGGGTCACCCGGATCTCCTCGGAGAGGTCCGGCGCCACGAGGCCGTCGGCGACGAGGGGGGCGAGCCGCCCGAGCTCGGGCGCGAAGGTCTCGTCGAAGGAGGCGAGGCCGTACGCCTCCTCGATCTCCCTCTTCTTGATGACGCAGTGGCAGAGGAGGTTCGTGATGACCGTCCGCCGCAGGTGGTCGTCCCCCGAAAGCCGGTGCCCCCGGATGGTCGAGGGGCGCCCCTCGAGCGTCGTCCGGTGGTAGACGTCGTACTCCTTGGTGTTCTGCGCGTAGAGGTCGTCCACCTGCGTGATGGCCGAGATCCCCAGGGCGTAGAGGTCGACGCCGGCGTGCGTCGTGTAGCCCTGGAAGTTGCGCCAGAGGGTCCTCTCCTCCTGGGCGCGGGCGATCTCGTCGTGCGGGAGGGCGAAGTGGTCCATCCCGATGTAGGTGTAGCCCGCCGCGGAGAAGCGCTCGATCCCCGAGACGAAGATCGCGAACTTCTCCGTCCCCTCGGGGAGGTGGGCCGCCAGGACGCGCTGCGGCTTCTTGAGCCACGGCACGTGGGCGTAGGAGTACATCGCGATCCGGTCGGGACGGAGGGTCAGGACCTGGTCGACGCTCTCCTCGAACCCCTCGCGCCGCTGGCCGGGGAGGCCGTAGATGAGGTCGAGGTTGAGCGACTGGTACCCCAGGTCGCGCGAGGCGTCGACGAGGGCCTTCGTCATCTCGAACGGCTGGACCCGGTTGACGAGCTCCTGCACCTCGGGGTCGAAGTCCTGCACCCCCATCGACACGCGGTTGAAGCCGCGCCGGCGGAGGACGGCCAGGTGCTCGGGCGTCGTCACGCGCGGGTCGATCTCGACGGAGACCTCGGCGCCGGGCGCCAAGGGGAACGCCTCGAAGAGGTGGGCCGCGAGCTCGTCGGCCTGCCGGGGGGAGAGATACGTCGGGGTGCCGCCCCCCCAGTGCGCCTGGACGACGGGGCGCGACCGGTCGACGAGCGACGCCAGCCAGTCGATCTCGCGGTGGAGGTCGCCGAGGTACCCCTCGATCTCGCCCCGCTCGGCCCCCTTCCGGTCGGGCTTCGGGACGACCTTCATGAAGCAGCCGCAGAACCAGCACTGCTCCTCGCAGAACGGGAGGTGGAGGTAGAGGGAGACGGGCCGCCCCTTCTCGTTCGCGCGCGCGCAGGCAGCGAGGAAGTCGTCGGGGCCGACGGCCGCCGTCCACTCGGGGGCGGTCGGATACGAGGTGTACCGGGGCCCCTGGACGTTGTAGCGGTCGAGGAGCTCCGTCGTCACCGGGAGGCTCTCGCCGCGCAGGCGGATCGGGATCGCAGTCACGGCGCGGATGATGACACGACGCCGGGGGGAGCCTCCTCCCGGCGTCGGTCCGGTCGCCGTCAGTAGGGCGTCGCGAGCTGGTACGTCCCGTCGTTCGAGAGGTTGTTCACCTCGACCCCGTAGCAGACGGCGTTCTCCGTCGCCTTGATCAGGATCCCCCCGTTCGTGAGCGAGCCGGAGTAGGAGGCCTGGCCCCAGCCCCAGGCCGCGAGGGTGAAGCTGTACGGGGAGCCGACGGTGTAGCCGTTGGCGTCGTACGCCTGGAAGGTGATCGTCTGGTCGTAAGGCGAGTTGCTGGCGCAGCCGACGTTCGTCCGGAAGGCGCCGTTGACCGAGATGCCGACGACGAAGCCGGGGCGCGACGGCGTCACGGCGCCGAGGTCGTCGGCGAACTGGACCGCGGTGGTGTAGCGGCCCGCGACCGTGTCGACGTAGACCTGCGAGTTCACGATGAAGACGTCGTTCGCGTTCCCGCTGTCGAGGTCGATCGCGCCGCCGCCGTAGAAGCCGAAGAGGTCGTTGAGGATGTTGCCGTACGTCAGCGTCTGGTACGGGCCGATCGTGACGTAGACGTGCGCGATCTCCCCGTTCGCCACGCTGAGGCCGACCCGGATCTGGTAGGTCGCGTCCACCGCGTTGAAGATGCTCACCTTCGTCTTGAAGACGGCCCCGTACTGGCCGTTGACGTTCGCCGAGGTCGGGAGGAGGAGGTGCGAGACGGCGCCGACGGCGAGGGGCGACGGGGAAAGGGCCGTCACGTTGCCGCGCCTCGACTCCGGGCCGAGGGGCCGGCGGCCGAGATCGGGAGACTGGGCCAGGGTGCTGCTGGTGGCGAGGACGGTTCCGGCGAGGACGAGAGCTCCGAGAGGTGCGCGCATCGATTCCTTCTCCTTCTTCTGGAAATGCGGATTGCCCGCAGTCTGGGATCGGGCGCCTTCCCTGTGCAAGTTCTCGCCGACGCCGCGGTGAGGAGCGTCACACGGAGGCGGTCAGGGGACTCCTTCGGGCCGCCGGACCGGGGCGCCCTTCACGCGCGGCCCGCCCGGTCCCCGGAGCGTGAAGCTCCGCGGCGGCGCGACCCGGGACCGGCCGTCCGGAGTGAGGAACGAGACGGTCAGGCTGTGGAGCCCGTCGGCGAGCCCGGCGGTCGAGAGGGCCGCCTCGAATCCCGCCCGGGACGCGTCCCCAATCGAGGCGAGGGCGGCGCTCACGTCGGGGCGGGGGACGCGGCGGAGGGCCGTCGGGACGAGCCGGACGCCGTCGATCCGGAACTCCGAAGGCGCCACCGCCCCGCCTCCGCGCTCCTGGCACCACCCGCGGACGCCGAGGTCGCCCCGCACGACGGCCCCCTCGGCGGGGCCGTCCACCGCCACGGGAAGGGACGGGTCGTCCCGGACCCGCGTCCGGGTCGACGGGGGGGCCGAGAGCCGGATCGAGCCGAGGAGGACCGTTCCCGTCGTCGCCGCGATCCGGAGGAGGGACTCGCGCCGGTCGGGGGACGCGACGACGTCGAGGCGGACGGGGGAGCCGGGACGGAGCGCGACCTCGCGGCTCGATCCGCCGACGGTCAGGAGGGCGGCTCCGCCGCGCGGGGAGTCGGTCGCGGCGTCCATCTCCACCCGGACCGGTCCCGCGGCGGCGTGGAGCTCGAGGGCGCTCCCCCGGGGGAGCGTCGCGCGGGACGCGCTCGCCCAGGCGCCCGCGCCCTCCGTCCGGGCCGTCACCACGCCGACGCCGGAGGCGTCCGCGTAGAGCGCGGCGGAGAGGTACCGGCCCCGCGAGATCCTCGAGAGGCTCGGCTCGTCGTAGCGGAACTCGAGCGTCGGCGCGAGGAACGGCAGCTGGCGGTCCGCGGTCGCCGCGAGCTCCCCCTCGCCGAGCGCCATCGGGACGCCGGGCCGGATCTCCCGCCTGGCGGAGCCCGGCGCGAGCGCCTCGATCGGCACCAGGAGCGGGGCGTCGGCCGCCACCGGGCGCCCCCGGAACCGGTTGTCCGCGCCGAGCGCCCCGGCGAGGGCGGCGGACGGGCTGGGTCGCGTCGCGACCTCGACCACGGCCGGGAGGCCGGCGAGGGCGAGAGCGCCGAGCAGCGCCGACCCGCCCGCCGCGGCGAGCCACCGCCCGGCGACCCGCGAGACCCGGGCGAGGCCGAAGGCGGCGAGAGACGCCGGGAGCGGGAGGAGGACGGCCGCGTAGCGGGGCGCGGCGGCGAGGCAGCTGAACGGCATCGTGACCGCGACGAGCGGGAGGAAGAGCCCGAGGAGGGCGAGCCGCGCGGCGGCCGGCATCTCCGCCAGGCCGACCGCCGAGAGGACGAGCGCGGCGGCGAGGAGCCCGCCGTTCCCGAAGGGGTCGCTCCACCACCGCTTCCAGACGGCCCCCTCGAGGAGCTCCGCAGGGCGCAGCGTGTCGCTCTCCTCGACGTAGGAGGCCTGCCCGGCCATCCTCGCGACGAACGGCTTCCACCCTCCCGACCCGCTCACCACAGGCGCCCAGAGCGCGGCCGTGATCGCGACGGCGGCGACGGCCGTCGTCGCGAGGGCCGCGATCCCCCGTCTCGTGCGCACCAGCGGGGCGGCCCGGACGAGGGCGAGGGGGACGAGCGCCACCGCGGCCTGCGGCCGGGTCCCGAACGCGACCGCGGCGAGGCAGCCGGCGGCGAGGATCCAGCCCGGCGCGCGCCCCCCCCGCGCCCGGACGAGGGCGCCGGCCGCGAGGAGGACGGCCGCCGCCCCCGCGCCGTCCGTCAGCGGCCTCACCCCGTGGAGCCAGACGGCGGGGATCAGCGCGTAGAAGAGCGCGCCGAAGAGGGCGAACCTCCGCGGAAGGCCGAGGCCCGTCAGGAGCCAGGCGACCGCGAGGGCCGCGCCGAGAGATCCGGCCGCTCCCACGACCGTCGTCGCGTGGAACGGGTCGGCCCCGAGGGCCACGAGGGAGTGCGCGGCGAGGACGAAGGCGGGGTAGCCCGGCGGGTGGGGATGGTTGACGCGCAGGTCCAGGCCGTCCCGCGCCGCCTCGACGAAGAGGTACTCGTCCCACTCCCACGGACCGGGGGGGAGCGTGGCCGTCCGGATCGCGGCGAGGAGAAGGAAGGCCGCCGCGAACGGGGCGAGGGCGCGCAGCGAACGCGAGGGAGGACGCCGGGCCGTCTCGGCGCAGGCGTCCACCTTTCGTGCCGTCTCCATTCCGCTTGTCGCTCGCCCTGGAAGTGGCCGCGGACGGGTCTTCCCCACGCGACGATCGCGGGCCGCGACGGCCCGGATCCTGACAGGGGACGGAGGACGTTCCCCTCAGGCCGCCGGGTCGGGGTGGGGCTCGCGGGCGGCGGCGACGAACGCCGCGACGTTCTCGGGGGGGGTCGGGGGGAGGATGCCGTGGCCGAGGTTGACGACGTGGCCGTGCGGCCCCGCCTTCTTCCGCGCGTCGAGGACGGCCGCCCGGACCGACTCCGGGGTGCCGAGGAGCGCGCCGGGGTCGACGTTCCCCTGGAGGGCCTTGCCGGCCGAAAGGTGCCGCGCCTCGTCGAGGGGGAGCTTCCAGTCGACGGAGATGACGTCGACGGGGAGGCGGGCGAAGGAGGGGAGGAGGTGGGGGGAGCCCGAGGCGTAGAGGATCACCGGCACCTGGCCGCGCCTGGGGAGGCGCGCGAGGAGCCGCTCGGTCGCCGGGGCGGCGAACCGCTCGTAGTCGGCGCGCGAGAGCTCGCCCGCCCAGCTGTCGAAGACCTGGACCGCGTCGGCCCCCGCCTCGATCTGCGCGGCGAGGTAGTCGCCGACGGCGTCGGCGAGACGGTCGAGGAGGGCGACGAGCGTCCTCGGCTCGCGGTGGAGGAGGGTCTTCGTCTCGACGAACGACTTCGAGCTCCCCCCCTCGACGGCGTAGGTCGCCAGCGTCCAGGGGGCGCCGCAGAAGCCGAGGACGGCCGCGCGGCCGTCCACCTCGGCCTTCAGGGTCTTCAGGATGCCCGGGACGAAGCCGGTGGCGACGGTCGGGTCGAACGGGGTCAGCCTCGAGACCTGCTCGAGGGTCCTCACCGGCTCGGGGAGCTTCGGGCCCCCCTCGTCGAGCCGGACCGGGAGCCCCATCGGCGGGAGGGGGATCAGGATGTCGGAGAAGAGGATGACGCCGTCCATGCCGAAGCGGCGGAAGGGCTGCATCGAGACCTCGACGGCGGACGGGACGTCGGCGCAGAGGTCGAGGAAGCCGATCCTCTCCCGGATCGCCCGGTACTCGGGGAGGTACCGCCCGGCCTGGCGCATGAGCCAGACGGGGGGGCGATCGGTGGGGCGCCCGAAGGCGGCGTCGATGAAGCGCTGTCGGGAGGGTCCGAGCTCGGCCGGCATGGGGCGGCGAGGTTAGCATCCGCGCCGGGGAAGCCGCCCCGGAGGCGGCAGGAGGCTGCGTGGCGACACCGATACCGACGAACCGGGCCCCGTTCACCGTGGGGCAGGTGGCCGCGGCCACCGGGGGGACGGTGCTGCGGGAGGGGGAGCCCCTTCACGGCGTCTCCACCGACACCCGGACGCTCGAGAGCGGCGCCCTCTTCGTCGCGCTCACGGGCGAGAGCTTCGACGGCCACCGCTTCCTCGGCGCGGCGACCGAGAAGGGGGCGGCGGGGTTCGTCGTCTCCGACGCGAGCGCGGCCCCGGCCGCCGGGGGCGTCGTCCTCGTCCCCGACACGCGGAAGGCGCTCGGCCGGCTCGGCTGGTTCCACCGCGAGCGGTGGGGCGTCTCGCCCGGGGAGCGGACGCTCGTGGCGATCGGGGGGTCGGCGGGGAAGACGACGACGACGCGCGCCGTCGCCGCCCTCCTCGGGGTGATGCGTCCCGGCGAGGTCCACGCGACGGTCGGGAACCTGAACAACGACGTGGGGCTGCCGATGACCCTCCTCGGCCTCGAGGAGCGCCACCGGCTGGCCGTGGTGGAGGTGGGGACGAGCAGGCGGGGCGAGGTGGCCGACCTCGCGCGGGTGGCGCTTCCGAACGTCGCCGTCGTGACCCTCGTCGCCCCCGAGCACACGGAGGGGATCGGGACGCTCGACGACGTCGCGAACGAGGAGGGGGACCTCTTCGCGGCCCTCCCGCGCGACGGCGTGGCGGTGGGGAACGCGGACGACGCGCGGGTCGTCTGGCAGATGCAGCGGAGCCGGGCGCGGCGCAGGGTGATGTACGGCCGCGTCGACGGCTGCGACGTGAAGCTCCTCGGGCGGACGGTCCTCGGCGTCTCGGGGAGCCGGATCCGCGTCGCCCTCGGCAAGCGGGTCGCCACCTTCGAGACGCCGCTCCTGGGGGAGGCGGGCGTCTCGGCCGCGCTGGCGGCGCTGGCGGTGGCCGAGAGCGTCCTCGGGCCGGTCCCCGAGGGGGCGCTCGAGGCGGCCCTCGCGCGGGTCGCCGGCGTCCGGGACGGGCGGCTCGTCCCGGTGGAGCTCGCGGACGGGACGGTGGTCCTCGACGACTGCTACAACTCGAACTCGGGGTCGCTCGCGGCCTCCCTGAGGACGGCGCGCGAGGTCGCCGACTCCCTCGGGAGGCGGCTCGGCCTCGTCCTCGGCGAGATGCGGGAGATGGGCGAGCTGGCCGTCCAGGAGCACGAGGCGATGGCCCGCGCCGCGGTGGCCTCGCGCCCGGCGTGGCTCGTCGCCGTGAACGGCGAGGCGGAGCGCTTCGCCCGGGCGGCCGAGGCGGCCGGGATCGGCGCCGAGTTCGTCGCCACGAGCGACGAGGCGGCTCCGCGGGTGACGGCGCGCGTGAGGCCGGGCGACGTCGTCCTCGTGAAGGGGTCGCGCGGGGTGGCCCTCGAGAAGGTGGTCGCCGCGCTGGCGTCCGTTCCCGCCCGGGGCTGATAGAGTCGTCTGCCGATGGAACAGCCCCTGGTCGGCATCGTCATGGGCTCCGCGTCCGACTACGAAACGCTGGCGAAGGCGGAGGACGTCCTCGTCCGGTTCGGCGTGCCGTACGAGATCTCGGTCGTCAGCGCACACCGGATGCCCGAGGAGATGGTCGCCTACGCGAAGGGGGCGGCCGAGCGGGGGCTGAAGGTCCTGATCGCCGGCGCCGGCGGAGCGGCCCACCTCCCCGGGATGGTGGCCTCGCTCACGACGCTCCCCGTCCTCGGCGTCCCGGTCGAGAGCCGGGCGCTCCACGGGATGGACAGCCTCCTCTCCATCGTCCAGATGCCGGCGGGGGTCCCGACGGCGACCTTCGCCATCGGGGCGGCGGGGGCGACGAACGCCGGGCTCTTCGCCGTGAAGGTCCTGGCGCTCGGGGACCCGGCGCTCGCCGCGGCGCTGGAGCGCCACCGGGACGAGCTGCGCGAGGCCGCCCGGGCCGGCAACGCCACGGTTCGCGCACGCCTCGAAGGGGAGCGGCGGCCCGGGTGAGGCGGGTCGGGATCCTCGGGGCGGGACAGCTCGGCTCGCTCCTCGCCCACGCGCTGCAGGACCTGGGGGCCGACGTCGCCTCCTACGATCCCGATCCGCTCGCCCCGGCCCATCGCCGGGTCGCCGAGGGGCGGACCGGCGGCTGGAAGGACGCCGGGAAGCTCCAGCGCTTCTTCGACGGGTGCGACGCCGTCACCTACGAGTTCGAGAACGTCGAGACCGAGGGGCTGGAGAAGGTCCACGGCCTCGGCAAGCTCCGGCCCTCGATCGAGGTCCTGAAGACCTGCCAGGACCGGATCCGCGAGAAGGAGTTCTTCCGCGAGGCGGGGATCCCCCACGTCGAGTTCCGGACGGGGCGGACCGTCGCCATCCTCGAGCGGACGGCCCGGTCGTTCGGCTTCCCGTCGATCCTGAAGACCGCCCGCGGCGGCTACGACGGGAAGGGGCAGTGGAGGCTCTCCGGCGAGGAAGACCTCGCGGCCCTCCTCGCCGGGCCCGAGGCGGGGGCCCTCGAGAGCTCGGGGTGGGTCCTCGAGGAGCCGATCGCCATCGAGCGCGAGGTGAGCGCGATCGTGGCGCGGGAGCCCTCCGGGCGCGAGGTCGTCTTCCCGCTGTTCGAGAACGAGCACCGCGACCACATCCTCGACCTCACCCTCGTCCCCGCCCGCGTGGACGAGGAGACCGCGGCCGCCGTCGTCGCCGCGGCCCGGGCCGCGGTGGACCGGATGGGGGTGACGGGCCTCCTGACGGTCGAGTTCTTCGTCGGGACGAGCGGGCGCGACCCGAAGCCGGTCCGCCGCGTCTTCGCGAACGAGATGGCCCCCCGGCCCCACAACTCGGGACACGTCACCCGCAAGGCGTGCACCCTGAGCCAGTACGACGCCCTCGCGAGGGTCCTGGCGGGGGTCCCCCTCGCCGAGCCCGCCCTCGTCTCCGGCGGCAGCTTCTGCATGGCGAACCTCCTCGGGGACGTCTGGGAGGCCCAGGGAGGGGAGGACCTCGACCTGACGGCCTGGGCCGGCTTCCCCGCGGTCCGCGAGGTCGTCCTCTACGGCAAGCGGGACGCGAAGCCACGGCGCAAGATGGGGCACCTGGTGGCGTGGGGAGCGGACGCCGAGACCGCCATGGCCGCCGCCCGCGGGCTGAGGGACGCCCTGCGGCGCCCCGCCGGGCCTCCGGGGCGCCGGTCCCTATAATCCCGGCGCGTGGCGTCTCCCTCCTCCCCCGGTCTCACCAATGCGCTCCTCGGGGTCCTGGCGCTGGCGGCCTACGCCCTCGCCTCGGTCTTCTACACGGCTTACCTTCGGCACCCCCGGCTGAAGGCCGGACGGCTGGCCACGGGGCTGGCGGTCCTGGGAGCCGCTCTCAACTTCTCCTTCCTCTACGCCCGCTCGCTCGCCCTGAAGAACGTCCCCTACGCCGACCTCCTCGGGTCGATGGCCCTCTTCGGCTTCTTCCTCGCCGGGATGAACCTCGTCCTGGAGGTGCGGCACCACGACCGGTCGCTCGGGCCCTTCCTGATGCCGGTCTCGCTCCTCTTCCTCCTCCTCGCCTTCGTCCTGCCGGCGGGAGGGGAGAAGCGGCCGAACCTGAAGGGGGCGATCTTCGCCTTCCACGTCACCCTCAACATGCTGAGCTACGCGGCCTTCGCGGTGGCGGCCGCCCTCTCGGGGCTCTACCTCGTCCTGGGGAAGAAGCTGAAGCACCGGTCGAAGAACGTCCTGGCCGGCCCCACGGCGCGCCTTCCCTCCCTCGGCTACCTCGAGCGCGCGGCGCGGACCTCCCTCGGGGTCGGCGTCGTCACCCTCGCCGCCGGCCTCAGCATGGGCTTCGCGTGGGGCTACCACGTCTGGAGGGTCGACCACCCCTTCTGGCTCCTCGACGCGAAGATCTGGGGGGCCGGCCTCACCCTCCTCTTCTACTTCGTGGTCCTCGTCCGTGCCCACCGGGGGGCGGCGCCCGTGACGACCGCGCGCCTCTGCATCGCGGGGTTCGTCCTCGTCCTCCTCTCGTACACGGCCGTCAACCTCTTCTTCTCGAGGATCCACTCGTTCACCTGATGCAGATGGACCTCGTCTTCGTCGGCTGGAACCACCGCGTCGCCTCCCTGGACCTTAGGGAGAAGCTCTCCTTCACGCCCGAGCGAGCGCGGGAGGCGATGGAGGGGCTCTTCCGCGAGAAGATCCTGACGGAAGGGGCGGTCGTCTCCACCTGCAACCGGGCCGAGATCTACGGCCTGACCGACCTCGACGACAGCTTCGAGGCCCTCGCCTCCTACTTCTCGAGGTTCCACGACGTCGACGGCTCCGTCCTCCGCGAGTCGGCGCTCTCCGGGCGGGGAGACGTGACCGTGCGCCACCTCTTCCGGGTCGCCTCGGGGCTCGACTCGATGGTCCTCGGCGAGGCCCAGATCCTGGGGCAGATCCGGGATGCGCACCGGCGCGCCACCGAGGCGGGAACGGCCCGGACCGTGACCCACCGCCTCTTCCAGGCGGCGCTCGAGTGTGGCAAGAAGGTCCGCACCCGGACGGCGCTCGGCACCCGCCCGACGTCGGTCCCCGGGATCGCCCTCTCGCTCGTGGGGCGCATCTTCGAGGAGGTCGCCGACTGCCGGGTCCTCCTCCTGGGGGCGGGGGAGACGGTGGAGCTGACGGCCCGCCTCCTCGCGGACGACGGCGTGACCCGGATGTCGTTCTGCAACCGGACGCAGGAGAAGGCCGCGGCCCTGGCGGCGGAGTTCGGCGGGACCGTCGTCCCGTGGGAGGAGCGGATCCCGGCCTTCGCCGCCGCCGACGTCGTCCTGACGGCCACCGGCGCCACCGATCCGGTCATCCCGGGGCCGGAGGCGAAGCGCGCGCTGTCGAAGGCGCGGCGTCGCGGCCCGCTCCTCGTCCTCGACATGGCGGTCCCGCGCGACGTCGACCCGGCCGTGGAGGACGTCGCCGACGTCTATCGCTACGACCTCGACGCCTTCGGCGAGCTGGCCAGGGCCAACGCGGCCGAGAGGCAGGCCGAGGTGCCGCTCGCGGAGGCGATCGTCGAGGAGTCGGTCGAGAAGTTCGCGGCGTGGCTGGCGAGCCTCTCGATGACCGAGGTGGTCAAGCAGCTGCGGTTCAAGCTGGAGGCGATCCGGCGCGACGAGCTGGCGCGGAGCGAGCCGCGGCTCGCCCGCCTCGACCCCGCCGACCGCGAGATGGTCGAGCGCCTCACCGAGGCGCTCCTCAACAAGATCCTCCACAACCCGACGGTCGGCCTCAAGCACGGGGACGCCTCGCAGCGCCTCGAGCTCGCGGCCGCCGTCCGGACGCTCTTCAAGCTCGACGGGGAGGGACGCGAATGAGCCGAACGCGAGGCCCGCGTGGCTGAGCGCCTGAGGATGGGGACGCGGGCGAGCGCGCTCGCGCGGACCCAGTCGGGACACGTCGCCGCGGCGCTGACCGCCGCGACCTCGGTCGCCGTGGACGAGGTCCTCGTGAGGACCGAGGGGGACCAGCTCTCGACCGAGGGGCGGATCCCCTCGGCCGGCGACTCGGTCGGGGTCTTCGTCCGCGCCCTCGACGACGCCCTCCGCCGCCACGAGGTCGACTTCGCGGTCCACTCGCTCAAGGACGTCCCGACGGCCGACGCCGAGGGGCTGGTCCTCGCCGCGGTCCCCTCTCGCGCCGACGTCCGCGACGCCCTCGTCGTCGCGAGCCGGCACCGGGCCGTCGGCCGCGTCACGGACCTGCCGTCCAGCGCCCACGTCGCCACGGCGAGCCCGCGCCGCGTCGCGCAGCTCCTCCGGCTCCGTCCCGACCTGAGGACGGTCACGATGGCGGGGAACGTCGACACCCGCCTCAGGCGGCTCGAGGAGGGGCGGGCCGACGCGCTGATCCTCGCCTGCGCCGGGCTCGACCGGCTGTCGCTCGGCGGGCGGATCACCGTCCGGATCCCCGAGGACGACCTCCTCCCGGCCCCCGCGCAGGGGGCGCTCGCCATCGTCTGCCGCGCCGACGACGCCGCGGCGCGGAAGGCGTGCGCGGCGCTCGACGACCGGGACGCGCGAGCCACCGCGACGGCCGAGCGGAGCCTCCTCGCCGCGCTCCGCGCGGGGTGCCGGGCCCCCGTCGCGGCGCACGCGGTCGCGGACGGCGAGACGCTCCGCCTGCGCGCGCGCGTCCTCTCGCTCGACGGCTCCGAGATGCTCGAGGCGGTCTCCGAGGGGCCGCGAGCCGACGCCGAAGGCCTCGGGAGGAGGCTCGCCGACGACCTCCTGGCCCGGGGCGCCGAGAGGCTCGTCTCGCTCGCTCGAGGGGCCTGAACGAACCGACGGGAGGTGACGCGATGAAGAAAGTCCTCGTCCTGAGGTCCAGCGGCCACGAGGTCCCCGGCGTCGACACGATCGTCACCCACGAGATCGTCCCGGTGCCCGAGGGGATCGAGGAGGTGAAGGCCTTCGACGCGTCGAAGGCGTGGCTCTTCATCACCTCCCAGACGACCATCGAGGTCCTCGTCGAGGCGGGGGCGGCCGAGGTCTTCAAGCGGAAGTGGGGCCTGAGGGTCGTCGCCGGCGCCGAGACCGGGAAGGCGCTCAAGGACGCCGGGGCCCCCGGCTGCATGGTCCCCCCCGTCCCGGGGGCCGGAGGGATCGCCTCGACCCTCGCCACCATCCCGGTCCGCGACAAGCGAATCCTCTGGCCCCGCGGCTCCGACGCCGACCCGGGGGGCTTCGCGCAGCTCGTCAAGCGGGGCGCGCAGTTCACCGCGCCCGTCGTCTACGAGAAGAGGCGCCGCAGCCCGCTCGACGCGGCGCTCCTCGCCGGCTTCAAGGACGGCGCCTACGGGGCGGTCGCCGTCGGGTCGCTGGCGGCCCTCGACGCCGTCCTCGTGGCCCTCGGCAAGCCCGACCCCAGGAGCCTCCCGGCGATGACCTGGGGCGTCCTCGGGCCGGGGACCGCCGAGGCGCTCGTCGAGAACGGCTTCCCCCAGCCGATCGTCCCCGAGGGCGCCAGCCTCGAGACCCTCGTCGCCCTCCTGAAGGAGTCCTGACATGGCCTTCCCTCTCCACCGCTACCGCCGCCTCCGCCGGTCGGAGTCGCTCCGCCGGATGGTGCGCGAGACGACCGTCGAGCCCTCCGACTTCATCGCCCCGCTCTTCGTCGTCCCCGGGACCGGGGTCCGGCAGCCGGTCCCCTCGATGCCGGGGGTCGACCGCTTCTCGCCGGAGCTCGCCGCCGCCGAGGCGAAGGAGCTGGCCGCCCGCGGCGTCCTCTCCGTCATCCTCTTCGGCATCCCCGACGCCAAGGACGCCGTCGGCACCTCGTCGGCCGACCCCGAGGGCCCCGTCTGCCGGGCGGTCAGGCTCATCAAGGAGAAGAGCCCCGACACGGTCGTCATGACCGACGTCTGCCTCTGCGAGTACACCGACCACGGCCACTGCGGGATGCTGAAGGGGCACGAGGTCGACAACGACCCGACCCTCCCCGTCCTCGCGGCCGAGGCGCTGGCCCACGCGCGGGCGGGGGCCGACGTCGTGGCGCCCTCGGACATGATGGACGGCCGCGTGAGGGCCATCCGCGACGCCCTCGACGCGAACGGCTTTCAGGACGTTGCGCTCCTCTCCTACGCGGCGAAGTACTCGAGCGGCTTCTACGGGCCGTTCCGCGACGCGGCCGAGTCGGCTCCGTCGTTCGGCGACCGCCGCGCCTACCAGATGGACCCGGCGAACGTCCGCGAGGCGGTGAAGGAGGTCCTCTCCGACGTCGAGGAGGGGGCCGACATGGTCATGGTCAAGCCGGCCCTCTCGTACCTCGACGTCGTCCGCGCGACGAAGGAGGCGACGAACGTCCCGGTCGCCACGTACAACGTGTCGGGCGAGTACGCCATGGTCAAGGCCGCCGCCGAGCGGGGCTGGATCGACGGCCCGCGCGTGACGCTGGAGATCCTGACGTCGATGAAGCGGGCGGGCGCCGACCTGATCCTGACGTACCACGCGAAGGAGGCCGCCGAGTGGCTCGGAAGGTGAGGCGCAAGGCGGCCCCCGCGGTACCGAAGCCGAAGAAGGCGAAGAAGCCCGCCGCCCCGCGCCGCCGCCGCGGGCGGCCGACGAAGCTCTCGGACCAGCTCTTCGAGCGCGCCAAGAAGCGGATGCCGGGGGGCGTCAGCTCGCCGGTCCGGTCGTTCCGGTCGGTCGGCGGGACGCCGTTCTTCGTCAAGAAGGCGAAGGGGTCGGTGATCGTCGACGCGGACGGGAACCGCTACGTCGACTACGTCATGTCGTACGGCCCGCTCCTCTTCGGCCACGCGCCGAAGGCGGTCCTCTCGGCCGTCCGCAAGGCGCTCGCGCGCGGCACCTCGTACGGCGCGCCGCACCGGGGAGAGGTCGAGCTGGCCGAGCGGGTCTGCCGGCTCGTCCCCTCGATGGAGAAGGTGAGGTTCGTCTCGTCCGGGACCGAGGCCGCCATGAGCGCCGTCCGCCTCGCCCGCGCGGCCACCGGCCGCGACCTCGTCCTGAAGTTCTCGGGCTGCTACCACGGCCACGCCGACTCGTTCCTCGTGGCGGCCGGGTCGGGCGTCGCGACGCTGGGGATCCCCGGCTCGCCCGGCGTCCCGTCGGACCTGGCGCGCGCGACCGTCACCGCGCGCTACAACGACCTCGCCTCGGTGGAGGCCCTGTTCGAGGCGCACCGGGGGAAGATCGCCGTCCTCGCGGTCGAGCCGGTCGCCGCGAACATGGGCGTCGTCCTCCCGAAGCCCGGATTTCTCGAGGGGCTCCGGAGGATCGCCGACCGCGAGGGGGCGCTCCTCCTCTTCGACGAGGTGATCACGGGATTCCGGCTCGCGGCCGGCGGCGCGCAGGAGGTCTACGGCGTCCGGCCCGACCTCACCTGTCTCGGCAAGATCCTCGGCGGCGGCCTTCCGGTCGGCGCCTACGGCGGCCGGGCGGACCTGATGGCGCAGGTGGCGCCGGACGGCCCCGTCTACCAGGCCGGGACCCTCTCGGGGAACCCGCTCGCGGTGGCGGCGGGGATCGCGATGCTCGACTCGCTCCGCCCCGAGGTCTACCGGCAGCTCGAGAAGACCTCCGCGGCCCTCGAGAAGGGGATGCGGAAGGTCCACGAGGAGACGGGGGTCTCCGACAGGCTCACGCTCAACAGGATCGGCTCCATCCTGACCCTCTTCTTCAACCCCGGCCCGATCGCCGACTTCGACGACGTGAAGAGGAGCGACGGCCCGGCGTTCACCCGGTGGTTCCACGGCCTGAGGAAGCGGGGGGTCTTCATCGCCCCGGCGGCGTTCGAGGCGATGTTCGTCTCGACGGCCCACACGGCGAAGGACCTCGAGCGGACCCTCGCGGCGCACCGGGAGGCGCTGAGGGAGGCCTTCACCGAATCCTGAGCGGCCCGTCCCGTCGGAAGGCGACCAGGAGGTCGCCATGCCGCTGAACCACTACGTCTCCCTCGGGCGGTCCGGGCTGCGCGTCAGCCCGCTCTGCCTCGGGACGATGACCTTCGGCGAGGAGCTGGGCTGGGGCTCGAGCGAGGCGGTGGCCGGGGAGATCCTCGACCGCTACCTCGACCTGGGCGGCAACTTCGTCGACACCGCCAACTTCTACACGAAGGGGCACTCCGAGAAGATCCTGGGGGACCGGCTCGGGGCGCACCCCCGCCGCCGGCAGCGGGTCGTCCTCGCCACGAAGTTCTTCTCGAACCTCTTCCCGGGCGACCCGAACGGCGGCGGCGCCGGGAGGAAGGCGATCCACGCGCAGCTCGAGGAGTCGCTCCGGCGCCTCAGGACCGAATACGTCGACCTCTACTGGATGCACGCCTGGGACCGCTTCACCCCGATCGAGGAGACGCTGCGGGCCCTCGACGACCTCGTCCGCGCCGGGAAGGTCCGCTACGTCGGCTTCTCCGACACGCCGGCCTGGAAGGTGGCGCAGGCCCAGACGCTGGCGACGCTGAAGGGGTGGACGCCCCTCGTGGCGCTGCAGATCGAGTACTCGCTCCTCGAGCGGAGCGTCGAGGCCGAGCTGATCCCCGCCGCCCGCGAGCTCGGTCTCGGCGTGACCCCCTGGTCGCCCCTGAAGTCTGGCGTCCTCTCGGGGAAGTACACGCGCGCGAGCCGCGGCTCCGCGACCGCGGCGCGCGGCGAGTGGGTCACCGCGTCGCTGACCGACAAGGCGTACGACGTCCTCGACGTCCTGGCGGCCGTGGCGAAGGAGCTCGGGTCGACCCCCGCCCGCGTCGCCCTCGCGTGGGTCCAGGCGCAGCCGGGCGTCTCGTCGTCGATCCTCGGCGCGCGGACCGTGGCGCAGCTCGAGGACAACCTCGGCGCCCTCGACGTCGTCCTCACCGCCGACCAGCGCGCCCGGCTCGACGCCGTGAGCGCGGTCCCGCTCGCGTTCCCGCACGCCTTCCTCCAGTTCGCCTCCGCGGTGGCCTACGGCGGGACGACGGTGGACGGCGAGACCTTCCCCGCCCTCCCCCTCGCCCCCAGCTCGGACGCCGACCGCTACTGAATGAAAATTGAAAATCAAAGAATTGAAGAATTGGGGTCAGGTCTGTGATCCGTGATCCGGCGGGGGCAAACCGTGCGAGCTCGGGGGGGCGGGCGACGGACGCCCCTGCGCGGTCCGCTGCGCGCGGGCCACCCGCTTACGCCCGGCGGCGCGTCCCCTGCGGGGCGGGCCTGAACTCCACGATTCGCTCGTCAGACCGCAGGCCCGCCTGGTCCTGCGGGGCCGCGCCGCCGGGCGAGCGGGTCCCGGCCCGTGCTCGGACGGACGCGCGCAGGGGCATCCGCCGCCCGCCTCTCGCGCCCCCCGGGCGCGAGCAGGAACGGGGATGGGGTCAAACGGGGATGGGGTCAGGTCTGTGATCCGTGATTTCGGGGCCCCTGTAAGAGCGTGGGGGAACCGGCGGCAGGCCCGAAGGGCCCGGGTTGGCGCCGATTCACGAAGGGAGGAGCCGGCTCGGAGGGGGGCTCGGGGGGAACCGGCGGCAGGCCCGCAGGGCCCGGGTTCCCCCGATTCACGAAGGGAGGAGCCGGCTCGGAGGGGGGCTCGGGGGGAACCGGCGGCAGGCTCGCAGGGCCCGGGTTCCCCCGATTCACGAAGGGAGGAGCCGGCGCGGAGGGGGGTTCGGGGGGAACCGGCGGCAGGCCCGAAGGGCCCGGGTTTCCCCCGATTCACTTCAGTCGAGCCAGACTTTCACTCGCGCGTCGTCGCTCGTGATCTCGAGGACGTCGCCGCGCCGCGCGCGCCGCATCTCCTGGACGAGCCCGCGGATGTCGAGTCTCCCCTCGTCGCGGGTCAGGGCCTCGAAGAAGCGGATAGGGAACTTGATCGTCAAGGTCCGCTTCGAGTCGAGCCGGGGAGCGGGTGCCGGAGCCGGGGTCGGAGGGGGAGCCACCGTCGGGGCGGCGGGAGGAGGCGGTACCCGGGCCGCGTGAGAGGGCGTCGCACCCGGCAACGGCGGCTTCGGGGGCTCCGGGACGTCCGGAACCTCCGGAGCTTCAGGAGCTTCAGGAACGTCGGGCGGCTCGGGAGGCCAATCGAGCTCGGAGATCGTCAGGACGACCATCTCCCCCTCTCGACGCATGGAGACCTCGGAGTGGTCGATCGCGCGCTTCGCCTCGGTCCCGTCGGGCTTTCCCGAGAGCTCCGCCCACATCTCGCGCAGGCGTGAGACCTCCACGGTCTCGTCCGTGTGGAAGTCCAGCTCCCGCTGGAGCTTGCGCGTCGAGGCGAGGGCCAGGCCGCTCCGGAAGAGGAAGTGGGGGATCGTCAGCCGGACGTGCTCTCCGCCGGGCCCGCTCTCCCGGATCTCCATGTGGACGAAGCGGGCGGGGCCGCTCCCTCCCGGGGGGCCTGGAACGAAGAGGGCGCGCAGCAGGAGGAAGATCGCGAAGTAGAAGAAGGCGTTGACGACGGATCGGACCTCACGCATGGCGTCTCCCGACGTCTGGAACGCAGCCCGCGGGAGAAAGTTCCCCGGGGGTCACGAGGCGGGCGAGTCGGCGGCGCTGGAGGCGGCCGCAGGCGCGCCGCCGCCGGCGGTAGGTGCCGCCGCGGCCGTCCGGAAGGACTCGAGGAGGCTGCGCGTCCCGGGCGCGGACCAGTCGAGGGGCCCCGCTTCGTGGAAGAGGACCTTCCCGTCGGGGGCGAGGACCCACGTCTCCGGGAACTTGTCCGTCCCGAAGGCCCGGGCCGTCCGCCTGTCCGGGTCGAGGGCGAGCGGGAGGTCTCCCGCCTTGCGCTGCGCGAGCCAGCCGTCCACGGTCTTCCAGTCCGAGTCGACGGAGACCGCGAGGAGCTCGACGCGGGGATCGCCCTTCGTCTCGCGCCACCAGGCGACGAGCCCCGGCAGCTCCTCGACGCACGGGGCGCACCACGTGGCCCAGAAGTGGACGACGAAGAGCCTGCCCGGGGGCCGCGAGAGGTCGCGGGTCCCCCCGCCGGGAAGCTCCACGAGGCGCGGCGCGGCGGCGGCCTCGCGGACGAGCGGCGGGGCGCTGGAGAGGGCGCCCCGGTAGCGGAGGCCGACGAAGGCGACGACGGCCGCGCCGAGGACGAGGACGACGATCTGGCTGCGCGTGAGCGTCATGCGGACTCCAGGAGGCGGGGCGCGGTCGGCGGCGCCGGGACGCGGCGGGCGACGCGGCAGGCGGGGCGGACGGGGCACCGGTCGCACCGGCACTGCTCGCGGTCCCTCACGCACTCGGCGAGGATCCCGAGCCGGGAGAGGGCCCAGTCGAACGAGACCGGGTCGGGCCCGTCGATCCGCGCGAGCCACGCCGTCGCCTCGCGGGCCGCGGCGAGGTCGGCCACCGGCCGGCGGGTGAGCCCGAGGTAGCCGGCGATCCGATGGACGTGCGTGTCGAGCGGGAGGAGGAGGCGCGAGGCGTCGAACGGCGGCCGCGGGAAGAGCCCGAGGTCCCACCCGCCGTCGCGGACGGTCCAGCGGAGGAAGAGGTGGGCGCGCTTGCACGCGCCCCCTTCGGCCGGGGCGGGGAGGAGGAAGCGGAGGCCGCGCGAGACGGCCCGCGGGGAAACGGCCGTCCGCTCCCGGAGATCGGCGTAGAAGCCGTCGAGCGCCTCGACGTAGTCGGGACCGCCGCGGTCGTGCGCGAGGAGGAGCGCGGCGAGCGAGCCCCGCTCGCGCAGGGCCGAGCCGACGGCGCGGAGGAACGCGGCCAGGTCTTCTGCCGAGACCCAGCGATGGACGAAGCGCGACAGGGCCGCGGGGGGGCGCGCCGCGTTCCCGAGCGCCTCAGCGGGGGAGGGCCCGAGCGCGTCGAGGACCTTCCCGACCGAGGCCTTCACCGAGGCGACGCGCCCGAACGCGAGCGTGGCCGCGACGAAGGCCGCGACCTCCCGGTCGGCCGGCGCCGCGTAACGGTGGGGGAAGAGGAGGGGGTCGGAGTCGAGCGCCCGGTCGCGCCAGGCCCCGCGGAGCTCGAGGAGGAGCGGGGCGAGGCGGGCGAGGTCGGGGCGGGCGCGTCCGCGCATCGGCGGCGAGGGTAGCAGCATCGAGCCTCCGCTTTGCTAGCATCCGTCCGTGATGGGAGGAGCCCCCGCGGCGCCCGCGGACGGGGGAGCGGGCGAGCGGGTCGCGAGGACGCGGGCCGTCCTGGTCGGGGTGTTCGGACGGGAGCTGTCGCGGCTGGCCGCCGAGGACCACCTGGACGAGCTCGAGCGTCTCGTCGAGACCGCCGGCGGCGTCGTCGTCGCGCGCGCGCTGCAGGAGCGTCCGTCCCCCGACCCGGCGACCTACGTGGGCCGGGGGAAGGTCGCGGAGGTCGTGGAGGCCGCGCGCGCCCTCGACGCCGGCTGGACCGTCTTCGACGACGAGCTCTCGCCGTCCCAGATCCGCAACCTCGAGAAGGAGCTGCCGGGCCAGGTGCTCGACCGCGCCAACGTGATCCTCCAGATCTTCGCGGCCCGGGCCCGCTCGCGGGAGGCGAAGACCCAGGTGGAGCTCGCGCGGCTCGAGTACCTCCTCCCGCGGCTCGCGGGGCGCTCGGGGCTCGCCCAGCAGCGGGGCGGCGGGGCGTTCCGGGCGGGCGGCGGCGAGAAGCAGCTCGAGCTCGACCGGCGCCGCGTCCGGCGGCGGATCGCGGCGCTGAAGGAGGAGCTGGTCAAGATCGAGCGGAGCCGCGGGGTGAGGCGCCGCGGCCTGCGGCACGTGGCGACGGTCGGTCTCGTCGGCTACACCAACGCCGGCAAGACCACCCTCTTCAACCGGCTCACCTCGTCGGCGGAGTTCGCCGAGGACCGCCTCTTCGCCACGCTCGACCCGCGCCACGCCCGGATGAAGGGGGTCGGGGGGCGGCCGATCGTCGTGACCGACACCGTCGGCTTCCTCCGCAAGCTCCCGCACGCGCTCGTCGCCTCGTTCCGCTCCACGCTCCTCGAGGTGGAGGAGGCCGACCTCCTCGTCCACGTGGTCGACGCCTCGTCGCCGCAGGCCGAGGACCAGCGCCGCGTGGCCGAGGAGGTCCTCGCCGAGCTGGGGGTCGAGGCCGACCGGGTCCTCCTCGTCTACAACAAGGCCGACCGGCCCGAGGCGGCCCACGCGGGAACGGGGGAGCTCCGGATCTCGGCCGCGACGGGCGAAGGGCTCGAGACCCTCCGCGCCGCCGTCGTGTCGCGCCTCGAGGCGGCCGGGATCCCCGTCCCTCTCCCCGCCACGGGGCCGCGGACGTGATCGACGCCGCCCTCCCTCCCCGGTTCGAGGCGCGCGAGCTCCTCTCGGGGGAGAGGGCGCCCCAGGTCCTCTCCGCTTATGACCGCGAGACGGGCCGGCCCGTCGTCGTCAAGATCGCCCAGTCGGCGAGCGGCGACGAGCTCCTCGCGCTCAGGCGCGAGTTCGCGCTCCTCGCCTCGCTCGACCACCCGTCGATCGTCAAGGCCCGCGACTTCGGCGTCACGCCGGACGGGCGCGCCTGGTTCTCCACCGACGAGATCGCGGGCCCCGACCTCGCCTCGTTCGCCCGCTCGCACGTCCTCCTCGAGAACCTCTCGGCCCTCGCGGACGTCGCGCACGCCCTGGACTACGTCCACTCCCGCGGGATCGTCCACGGCGACGTGAAGCCGACCAACGTCCGGGTCCTGGGGGAGCGCGCCTTCCTCCTCGACTTCGGCCTCGCCATCGCCCGCGGCGAGGAGGCGCCCGGCATCCGCGGGACCCTGGCCTACGTCGCTCCCGAGGTGCTTCGGGGCGCCCGGCCCGACCGCCGGGCCGACCTCTACTCCCTGGGGATGACGTTCTACGAGTCGCTCACCGGCGTCCTCCCGACCGCCGGGAGGGACCTGGCGGGGGTCCTCCGCTTCCACCTCGAGGAGGACGTCCCCGTGGCGTCCCGCGTGGCGCCCGGGGTCCCGAGCCGCCTCGACCGGCTCCTCGCGCAGCTGATGGAGAAGGACCCGGCGGGGCGCTACCCGTCGGCCCGCAAGCTCCTCGACGACCTGGGCCGCGACTTCGGCCTCGTCCGCGGCGCCACCTTCGACGCGCGCCCCGAGCTGCTGTCGCTCCCGTTCTGCGGCCGGGCCGACCTCCTCTCCCGGTTCGCCCAGGTCCTCCACGCGGCGGGCGAGGGGAAGGGGAAGGCGGTCGTCGTCGCGGGGGAGGACGGGGCGGGGAAGACCCGCCTCCTCTCCGAGTGGCGCGCCGTCGCGCAGGCGGAGGGGGCGCTCGTCGTCGAGGGGCGCTCGGTCGCCGAGGACCGGACCCCGTACCGCCCGCTCCTCGACGTCCTCTCCGCCCTCACCCGCCGGGGCGGGTCGGCCGGGGCGCCCGCGCGGCTCGCCCTCGCGCGCGTCGCGCGCCTGGCCGCCACCGAGGTCGAGGCGCCCCCCATCTCGCGCCTCACCGACGAGGGGAGCCGGATCGCCCTCTTCGAGGACCTCCTGTCGGCCTTCGAGGCGACGCGGCAGGCCGAGGTCGGGGAGCGCCCCCTCGTCCTCCTCCTCGACGACCTCCACCTCGCCGACCGCGCCACGGTCGCGCTCCTCTCCTTCCTCGCCAAGGCCGTCGAGTCGCGCCGGATCGTCCTCGTCGTCGCGGCCCGCCTCGACGGCTCCGACGAGGAGGACGACGAGCCCCGGCCCGAGGCCTCGCTCACCCAGCTCGGGGTCCGTCCCTGGAGGCTGGGGCCGCTCTCCGAGGGGGAGCTGGGAGCCGCTGCGGCCGGCGCCCTCGGGGAGGCGAAGCTCCCGGACGAGCTGGTCCGGGCGCTCCACCACGAGACGCAGGGGCTTCCGGGCCTCCTGCACGCCCACCTCGAGAGCCTCGTGGACGCGCGCGTCCTCACCGTGAAGGACGGCCGGCTCGAGGTGGACGCCGAGGCCCAGTCGCGCCTCGCTCGTTCCGGGGGCGCCGCCGAGACGGCGGACGCGCGGCTCCGGCGCCTCCCTCCGGCGCAGCGCGAGCTCCTCGGGTCCCTGTCCGTCGTCGCGTCCGACCTCTCCTTCGAGCTCGCCCGGCGCCTCGCCGCCACGGCCGCGGGGAGCCCGGACGGGGCCGCGCCGGAGGGCCTCGTCGACACCCTCGGCGCCCTCGTCGACTGCGGGCTCCTCACCGCGCGGGAGCGGTCGGGCGACACGGTCTACGAGTTCTCCTCGCCGCGCCTGCGCGAGGTCCTCGCGGCCGCGCTCTCCGAGCCCGCCCGCCGGTCGCTGCACGACGCGGCGGCCCGGCACTTCGTCGCCAGGCTCGACGAGCGTCCCGACCTCCTCTCGGCCGCCGCGCTCCACGCGCTGCGCGGCAGCGACCCCGAGTCGGCCGTCCGGCTCGGCCTTCAGGCGGGCGCCCAGGCCGAGCGCCTCTTCGCCTACGACCAGGCGGCGGCCTCCTACGCGGGGGTCCTCGAGTTCCTCGACATCGCCGGGCGCGAGGCCGAGAAGCCGGCCGTCCGCGAGCGGCTGGGGGACGTCCACTTCCGGGCGGGGAACTGGCGGCGGGCGATCTCCTCCTACCACTTCCTCCTCAAGGAGCTCGGCGCCCGTCCCGACTCCGGCCAGCCGGCCGTCCGGCGCCAGGCGGCCCTCCTGACCTTCAAGATCGGGATGATCCGCCTGAGGCGCGGCGACGCCGACGCCGCCCAGACGCTCTTCGACCGCGCCGAGCGGGAGCTCGCCAGCGTCGGCTCCGCCGAGGAGCGTGCCCGCCTCCTCGACGCGTCGGCTCGCGCCCGGCTCGAGCGGGGCGACGTCGCGGGGGCCGAGGCGAAGGCCCGCGCGGGCCTCGCCCTCGTCGGCCCCGGCGACCCGGACGACCTCCGCCCCCTCCTCCTCACCACGCTCGGCTCCGTCGCGTTCCAGCGCGGGGACTGGGCCGAGGCCGAGGCGAGCCTCGCGGAGGCGGCCGCGGCGGCGCGCCGGTCGGACCGGCCCGAGATGGTCCGCCGCGCGCTCTCGGCCCTCGCGCGGATCCACTGGAAGACGGGGCGCTGGGACGAGAGCGAGAGCCTGGAGCGCGAGTGCCTCGCGGAGGCCGAGCGCTCGCGCGACCTCTGGGGGGTGACCGCCTCCCTGACGAACCTCGCGGTCCTCTGGTGCGGGCGGGGCGACTTCTCCGCCGCCCGGCCGCACTTCGAGCGCGCCCTCGAGATCCACCGGCGCCTCGGGGCGCCCGCCGGGCAGGCGCAGGCGCACCTCAACCTGGGGGAGTGCGACGAGGTGCTCGGCCGCTGGGACGAGGCCGAGACGAACTACCGCCTCCTCCTCGACCTCCTCGGCGACGACCGCGGGAACCGGGTCGTCCTCGAGGGGCGGCGGGCCCTGGGAAACCTGATGAGGAAGCGCGGGGAGGTGGAGCGGGCGTCGAAGCTCCTCTCCGAGACGCTCGCCGCCGCGCGCGCCAGCTCGGATAGGAGCCTCGTCGCCTCGGTCCTCTTCTCCATCTCGCTCCTCGAGCGCGACCGCGAGCACTTCGACGACGCCCGGCGCCACGTCGACCAGGTCCTCGAGGAGCTCGCCGACCTGGGGACGAAGGAAGGGCTCGGGCGGGTCCAGACCGCGTCAGCGGAGCTGGCGCTGAGGATGGGGGACGACGCGCGCGCGGAGCGCGAGGCGGCCGAGGCGGTCGCCCTCGCGACCCGCCTGAACAACCGGTACGACCTCGGCCGGCTCCGCGCGATCGAGGCCCGTCTCGCGCACGCGCGGCGCGCCCTCGACGAGGCCGACCGCCTCTTCGAGGAAGGGATCCGCCTCCTCTCCGACATCGGCGCCGTCCTGGACCTCGGCCGCTGCTACTACGAGTGGGGGGTGAGGACCGACGACCAGGCCCGCGCCGGGGCGCGCCTCGGGACGGCGGCCCGCCTCTTCGAGCGGATCGGCGCGCGGCGGGAGCTCGACCGGACGAAGGGGGTCCTCGAGCGGATCGCCACCCGCGCCCTCTCCGAGACGACGGCCGCGGCCGGGGCGGGCGTCATCGGCCTCTACGAGGTCTCGAGGATCGTCAACTCCACCCGCGACCTCTCGGCCGTCCTCGACGACACCGTGGACCTGGCGCTCCGGCGCCTGAACGCCGAGCGCGGGATGGTCCTCCTGACCGACCCCGTCACCTCGCGCGTCTCCGTCCGCGTCGCGCGGAACCTCAGGACCGGCCGCGAGGAGGAGGCCGAGGCGATCTCGCGCTCCGTCGTCGAGCGCGTCGTCGCCGACGGCCGGTCGGTCTCGTCCGCCGACGCGCGGGTCGACCCCCGCTTCGTCGGGCGCGAGTCGATCCTCGCCCACTCCATCGTCTCGTTCCTCTGCGTCCCGCTCCGGGTCAAGGAGAGGGTCTCGGGGGCGATCTACGTGGACCACCGGAGCGCCCCGCGGCTCTTCTCCGATTCCGACCGGGCGTTCCTCGAGGCGTTCGCCGACCTGGCGGCCGTCGCCATCGAGAACGCGCGCCTCGTCGAGGAGCTCCTCGAGGCGCGCCTGAGGCTGTCGGTCGAGAACGAGAGCCTCAAGGCGAACCTCGGCCGCGGCTGGAACCTCGACGCCCTGGTCGGGACGTCGGAGGCCGCGCGGCGGATCAAGGCGACGCTGCCGCGCGCGGCGGCCGGCTCCGTGACCGTCCTGATCCGCGGCGAGTCGGGGACCGGGAAGAACCTCGTCGCCCGCGTCCTGCACTCGCTCTCGCCGCGCGCCCAGGGGCCCTTCATCCAGTTCAACTGCGCCGCGCTCCCCGAGACGCTCGCCGAGTCGGAGCTCTTCGGCCACGAGAAGGGCTCCTTCACCGGGGCGGACCGGAAGAGGCCCGGCCGCTTCGAGCTGGCGCAGGGCGGGACGATCTTCCTCGACGAGATCGGCAAGACCTCGCTCGCCATCCAGGGCAAGCTCCTGCGCGTCGTCGAGGACAAGGAGTTCGAGCGGGTCGGCGGGACGCAGACCCTGAAGGCCGACACCAAGATCGTCTCGGCGACGAACCTCGACCTCGAGGCGGCGATCCAGAGGGGGGAGTTTCGCGAGGACCTCTTCTACCGCCTCAACGTCGTCCCCATCGAGCTCCCGCCGCTGCGCCGGAGGCTCGAGGACCTGCCGGCCCTCGTCGAGCACTTCGTCGTGAAGCTCTCCCGGGACCTCGGCACCGACCCGCGCCGACTGGATCCCGACGTCCTCGACCTCTTCGCGCGCTACCCCTGGCCGGGGAACATCCGCGAGCTCGAGGCGACGCTCCACCGCGCCCTCGTCCTGACCCCGGGCGACGCCCTCGGCGTGAAGGACTTCCCCTGGATCTGCGAGTCGCCGGCCCTCAGCGCGGGCTCCGCCTTCGTCCCCGAGGCGCCGGGGCCGGCGCCCGGAGGAGAGGCGGCGCTCGAGCCCGTCACGCCGGAGTCGTTCGAGCGCCGGATGTCGCTCCTGGAGAAGGCCCTCGTCGCGCGGGCGCTCGACGAGTCGGGGGGGAAGATCCGCGAGGCGGCGCGCCGGCTCGGGCTGGCCCGCAACACCCTGAAGGCGAAGATGGGGAAGTACGGGCTCCGCGGACAGGAGGAGGCGGGGCGGTAGCGTGACGGACGAGGAGGGGCCCCGCTCCCGGGGAGTCCCGGCGCGCGCCGCAGCTCTCCTCGCCGTCGCCGTGGCCGTCGCGGCCGCGGTCGCGCGGCTGACGACGGTGGGGGAGGTCTTCGCGGGCGGGGCGGTCCGCGTCCCCCCGCTCGACGACCTGTACCACGCCCGGAGGATCCTCCTGGCGGTCGAGAGCCCGGCGGCGCTTTCGGAGCCCGACCCGCGCCGCGGCGTTTCCGGAGCGTTCTGCCCGTGGCCGCCCGGGTGGGACCTCTCCGCCGCGCTCCTCGCGCGCGTCCTCGGCCTGAGGGGCGAGGCCGGGGTCCTCTCCGTCGTGGTCTTCGTCCCGCCGCTCGTCGGGACGCTCCTGGCGGCTCTCGGCTGCTTCCTCGCCGCGCGGCGCTGGGGGCTCGTCCCCGGCTTCGTGACCGGCCTCCTCCTCGCCCTGACGCCGGCGCTCCTCGAGGTGTCGTCCGCGGGGCAGGTCGATCACCACTTCCTCGAGCCTCCGCTCCTCCTCGCGATCCTGGCCGCCACGGTCCGGCTCGTCCGTGGCGACGACGCCGAGGGGAGGGCGGGCGCCGGCCTCGCCTTCGGCCTTCTCGTCGCCGCCGCCCTCCTCGTCCAGGTGTCGCTCCTCCTCGCTGCGGGCGTCGCCTTCGCCGCCCTCCTCGCGGCCGCCCCCGGCCCGAGGGCCCTCGGTGCAGGGGCGCTCGGCTTCGGGGCGGCCGGCCTCGCCGTCTCGGCGTACCGCCTCACCCGGCCTGCCGGCTATCCCGACAGCCAGTGGTTCCTCGGGACACCCCACGCCGCCGCGCTCCTGGCGGCGGCCCTCGCCTGCGCCGCTGCGGCGGCGCTCGAGCGGTCCGGCCGGCGCCGTGCGACGGCCCGGCTCCTCGGCGCGGGGCTCGGGGGCCTCGCGCTCCTCGCGGTCCCCGGGTGCGTCGTCGCCTTCCTGGAGGGAGCACGCTTCCTCGGAGGGGACCCCTGGCTCGACCAGATCGCGGAGTTCCGGCCGCTCCTCGGACCCGGCGCCGGGAGCGCGCGGGACGCGCTCCTCCTCCTCGGCGGGGGCGCCCTGGCCGCGCTCGCCCTCCTCCTCCCCCGGTTCCGAGGGCCGGGGCCCGCCCGGCTCGTCCTCGCGTTCTTCTCGCTCGCTCTCCTCGCGGCGGCCTGCGCGCGACAGAGGTTCGCGGTCCAGGCTGCGCCCTTCCTCGCGATCGCCGCGGGAGCGGTCGTGGCCGGCGCCCACGCCCCGAGTGGCCCGTGGCGGCCGGCGGTCTGGGGGGTCGTCGCGCTCGTCCCGACTCTCGTCGGTGCCCTCCCCTATCTGCGGCAGCCTCGGCCGATCGTCTCGACGTTCGCCGCACCGCTGCGGGTCGCGGGCTTCCTGCGCGGGGCGCCGACGCCCGGAAGAGTCCTCGGACCCTGGTATCTCGGGCACGCGTTCGACGTCCTGGGCGGGCGGGGCGTCCTCGTCGACGGGTTCGGGACGGCACCCGGTCGCTTCGCCTTCGAGTCGGCGCACGAGGCTCTCGTCTCGACGGACGAGGAGCGCCTCGTCGCCTTCTGCCGCGCGCGAGGGGTGCGATTCCTCGTCCTCGACAATCCCCTGGTCCATCTTCCGGAAGCCGCCCGGGAAGCGGGCCGGCCGGAGGAGGCCTACCTGGTGCCGCCGGCCGGGGCGGGAAGCGTGCCGCGGGTGACGCGCCTCCTGCAGGCGACGGTCTGGTGGCGCGCCTACTTCGACCGCGGCAGCGGGCGACCCGAGCGGGGGAGGGCGGGGGATCGCCTTCGCCACCTCCGTCTCGTGTACGTCGACCCGGAACCCGCGGCCGAGCCGCCCCCCTATGGCGGGCCGGCGCTCGAGGTCTGGGAGGTCGTCGACGTGCCCGTTCCGCGCGTCTGAGCCGGATCGGCTCCTACGAGCCCAGCGGCCCGGCCCGGCCCGGGAGCCGGATCTCGAAGGTGGAGCCCGCCGGGGACGAGCGGGCCACGCGGATCTCGCCGCGGAGGAGGGTGAGGATCTCGCGGCAGATCGGCAGGCCCAGGCCGGTCCCGCCCGTCTTCCGCGAGCGGGACCGGTCGACGCGGTAGAAGCGCTCGAAGACGCGCTCCCGGTCCTCCTCCGCGAGGCCGATCCCCGTGTCGGCGACGAGGATCCTCACGTACCCCGGGTTCCAGCCCGCGCCCGAGGGCTCCGCCTCGCCCGTCACCCGGACGGACCCGCCGTCGCGGTTGTACCGCACGGCGTTCTGGAGGAGGTTGTCGAGGACCCGGGCGAGGAGTCCCGGGTCTGCGTAGGCGACGAGGCCGTCGAGGCTCGAGGAGAGGGTCACGCGGCGCTGCGCGGCGAGGGGGGCGGCGCGCGCGCAGGCCTCCTCCACGGCGGGGGCGAGCGGGACCTCCCGCGTCGCCGCCTGGAGGCGCCCCTCCTGAGCCCGCGCGAGCAGGATCAGGTCCTCCGTCAGCCGCCGGAGGGCGCCCGCCTGGTCGCGCAGGAGCGCCAGCGTCTCCCGGTACTCCCCCTCCGTCCGCTCGCGCTTGAGCGCCACGTCGATCTCCCCCTGCATCACGGTGAGCGGGCTCCGGAGCTCGTGCGAGGCGTCGGAGGCGAAGCGGCGGTTCGCCTCGAGCGCGCCGCGGAGGCGGTCGATCATCTCGTTGAGGAGGCGGGTCATCCGCCCGATCTCGTCGTCGACCGCGGGGGGGTCGAGCCGGGCGGAGAAGTCGCCGTCGGCGATCTCGGTGGCGCGGGCCGTGATCCGGTCGATCGGGCCGAGGGCGCGCGAGGCGAGGAGGAAGCCGAGCCCGGCCGTCAGGACGAGCCCGAGCGCCCACACCGCGACGAGGAGCCAGGCCAGGTGCGAGAGGCTCGCCTCCAGCCGGTCGGTGAAGAGGCCGACGGCCAGGACGTAGGGGACGCCGTCCTTGGCCGTCCGGAGGGCCGTGACGCGGGCGGGGCGGCCGAGGACCGTCCTCGAGAGGAGGAGCGTCGCGCCGCCGGCCACCCCCTGCGCGTGGGCGGCGTCGAGGAGGGGGGTGGCGGCGAGCGACGAGGGGAGCGCGTGCAGGACGCGGCCGTCCGCGGTCAGGAGCTGCGCCAGCTTGTCGGCGTACTCGCCCCCCGCGAGCGAGCCCGCGGGGAACTCGTGGATGTGGACCCCGCGGTACTCGTCGACCGACGAGGCGAGCTCCGTCGCCGCGAGGGTCCGGAGCTGGGCGTCCAGGTCCCGCCGCTGGAACGAGGCGGTGCCGACGTAGATGGCGAGGTTCGTCACGGCCAGGAGCGCGCCGAAGCCGGCCGTCCAGCGGAGCGTCAGCCGCCCGCGGAACGAGAGCGGGCGGCGCCTCACGCCCTCCCTCCCGGCCGCTCCTCCCCCGCCCCGCCGTCGGCCCGGAGCATGTAGCCGAGGCCCCGGACGGTGTGGATCAGCGCCGCGTCGGCGCCCAGCTTGCGCCTGAGGTAGCCGACGTAGACGTCGACGGCGTTCGACGGCGTCTCCTCCCCCGCGCGGAAGACCGCGTCGGCGATCTCCTCTCGCGAGAGGATCTGCCCCGCCCGCCGCACCAGGACCTCGAGGAGGCGGTACTCGGCCGCGGTCAGCTCGAGGGGACGGCCCTCCAGCGTCGCGCGGCGCCCCCCGGTGTCGACCGCGAGGGGCCCGTGCGAGAGGACCCCGGTCAGCGCCCGGGTCCGGCCCCGCCGGAGGAGGGCCCTCAGGCGGGCCAGGAGCTCGTCGAAGGAGAAGGGCTTCGTCAGGTAGTCGTCGGCCCCGCAGTCGAGCCCGCGGACCCGGTCCCCGACGGCGTCCCGCGCCGTGAGCATCAGGACCGGGGTGTCGAGGCCCGCCTCGCGCAGGTTCGCGCAGACGCCGAAGCCGTCGCGCCCCGGCAGGAGGACGTCGAGGAGGATCGCGTCGTACGTCGCCGAGAGCGCCTGCTCCTCGGCGGCCGGCCCCTCCTCGGCGAGGTCGACGACGTACCCCTCCTCCCGCAGCCCCTTCACCAGGAAGTGGCTGATCGTGGGGTCGTCCTCAACGACCAGCAGGCGCAACGGGAACGGCCTCGGGCCGCGCCGGAAGCCGGCGGAGGACCCTCTTCTCGATCATCTCGTAGAGCGTGGGGAGGACGATCAGCGTCAGGAGCGTCGACGTCGTGATCCCCCCGATGACGACGGAGGCCAGCGGCCGGCCGATCTCGGCGCCGGCGCCGTGCGAGAGGGCCATCGGGAGGAAGCCGAGCGTCGCCACGAGCGCCGTCATCATCACCGGTTTCAGCCGCGTCCCGGCCCCGGTCAGGAGGGCGAGCCTCAGGCCCATCCCCTCCTCGCGCAGCCGGTTGACCGACGTGATCATCACGACGCCGTTGAGGACCGCCACCCCGAAGAGGGCGATGAAGCCGACCGACGCCGACAGGTTCAGGTTCAGCCCGCGGAGCCAGAGGGCCGCGATGCCTCCGACGAGGGCGAACGGGACGTTCAGGATGACGAGCGCGGCCTGCCGCGCCAGCCGGAAGGTCAGGTAGAGGAGGCCGAAGATGATCGCGAGCGAGAGCGGGACGACGATCGCCAGCCGCTTCGTCGCGCGCGCCTGGTTCTCGAACTGGCCTCCCCACTCGACGTGGTACCCGGCCGGGAGCGTCACGTGGGCGGCCAGGAGCCCCTGGGCCTCCTTCACGAAGCTCCCGATGTCGCGGCCGCGGACGTTCGTCTGGACGACGAGGCGCCGCTGGCCCGACTCGTGGTTGATCGCCTCGGGGCCGGGCGCCGTCACGATGCGGGCCACGTTCTGGAGCGGCACCATCTCCCCGCCCGGTGCGGTCAGGAGGATCGACCCGATCGCCTCCGGGCTCTGGCGGAGCTCGTCCGGGAGGCGGACGACCACCCCGAACCGCTTCGGCCCGTCGAGGACCTCGGTCGCGACCGTGCCGCCGACGGCGGTCTCGACCACGTCGCGCAGGTCGGAGACGTTCAGGCCGTAGCGGGCCATCCGCGCCCGGTCGAGCTCGATCTGGACCTGCGCGGCCCCCGAGAGGACCTCCACCTGCAGATCGGCCGCGCCGCGCACCTTCGCCAGCTGCTGCCGCACCTCCTCGCCGATCCGCTCGAGCGCGGCCGAGTCGGGCCCGAAGACCTTCACCGCCACGTCCGCCTTGACGCCCGAGACCACCTCGTCGAGCCGCATCGCCATCGGCTGGGTGAAGTTGACCGTCACCCCCGGCATCTCGTGGAGCGCCTTGGCGAGGGCGTCGATCAGCTGCGCCTTCGTCCGGCCGGTCTTCCAGCTCTCGACGGGGTGGAGGTTCACGTAGACGTCCCCCTGGTAGATCCCCATCGCCTCGGTCGCCACGTCCGGCCGGCCGAGCTTGGTGACGACCTGCTTCACCTCGGGGAAGGTCCTCACGATCCTCTCGACCCGGGTCGAGATGTCGGCCGACTCCGGGAGCGAGACCGACGGGAGCTTGCGCGTCTCGATCAGGATCGCCCCCTCGTCCAGCTTCGGCATGAACTCGGTCCCGAGGAACGGGACCGAGGCGAGCGCCACGACGACGACGGCGAGCGCCACGCCGAGAGTCCGCGTCCGGTGGTCCATCGCGTCGGCCAGGTGGACCGTGTAGTAGCGGCGGAGCTTCCGGAACCACCCCTCGTCGTGCTCGTGCATCTCCTCCTTCAGGACGAGGGCCGAGGCGACCGGGACCGCGGTCAGCGAGAGGAGGAGCGAGCCGAGGATCGCCGAGCAGACGGTGACCGCCATCGGCTTGAACATCTTCCCCTCGAGCCCCTGGAGCGTGAAGATCGGCAGGTAGACCGCGATGATGATCAGGACGCCGAAGAGGATCGGCCGGGCCACCTCCACCGCGGCGGCGCCCAGGATCGTCTCGTGCTTCTTCCTCGGGTCCTCGCCCGGCAGCGGCGCGGCGCCCTTCTCGGTCTTCCGCCGGATGAAGTTCTCCATCATGACGACGGCGCCGTCGACGATGAGGCCGAAGTCGATCGCCCCGAGCGACATCAGGTTCGCCGAGACGCCGAAGAGCTTCATCCCCAGGAACCCGACGAGCATCGACAGGGGGATCACGGCCGCCACGACGAGGGCCGCGCGGATGTCCTTGAGGAAGAGGAAGAGGACGAGGATGACGAGGAGCGACCCCTCGAGGAGGTTCTTCCTCACCGTGTGCGCCGTCCGGTCGATCACCTCGCTCTGGTCGTAGAAGGGGACGATCGAGAGCCCCTTCGGCAGGCTCGCCTGGATCTCGGCGACCTTCGCCTTCACGCGGGAGGCGACGGTCTTCCCGTTCTCGCCCTTGAGCATGATGACCATGCCGGCGACGCTCTCCCCCTTGCCGTCGCGCGTCACCGCCCCCTGGCGGGGAGCGGCGCCGACGACGATCTCGGCCACGTCGGAGACGAAGACCGGCACGCTGTCGACCGTCGCCACCACGATCCGCTGGATGTCGGGGACTCCCGAGACCCGTCCGAGGCCGCGAACCGTGAACCGCTCCGAGCGGTGCTCGATGAAGCCCCCGGAGAAGGTCGCGTTGTTCTCGGCCAGCGCCGTCACCACCTGCCTCAGCGAGAGGCCGAACCGGTCGAGCTTCCGCGGGTCGACGAGGACCTGGTACTCCTGCGTCAGGCCGCCCCAGGAGTTGATCTCGGAGACGCCCCGGACGGCCCTCAGCCGCGTCCTCACCTCCCAGTCCTGGAGGGTCTTCTTCGCCATCGGCTCGGCGCCGTCCCCCTCGATCAGGTACTGGTAGATCTCGCCGAACGCGGTGGCGACCGGCCCGAGCGTCGGCTCGGTCCCGGCCGGGAGGCGCCCGCGGGCCTCGTTCACCCTCTCCGCCACCAGCTGGCGGGCGAAGTAGACCGGGACGTCGTCGTCGAAGACGATCGTCACGATCGACAGGCCGAACTTCGAGAGGGAGCGGACCTGCTGCGAGCGCGGGACCCCCATCAGCGCGGTCTCGATCGGGTAGGTGACCTGCTGCTCCACCTCGCCCGCCGCCAGGCCCGGGGCCTCCGTGACGACGACCACCTGGTTGTTCGTCAGGTCGGGGAACGCCTCGACCGGGAGCTCCTGGTAGGCGTAGAGCCCGGTGAGGACGAGGATCCCGACCATCGCGTGGACGAGGATCCGGCGGCGGAAGGCGAACGCGACGAACCGCTCGACGCCGGTGTGGCGAGGGGCGCCCGGGTCCGCGGGGGGCTCGTGGTGGCGCCCGCGGGAGGCGCGGCGTTCGGTCTCCACGTCAGTCCTCGGCCGGGGCGGAGCCCTTCAGGAGCTCGGACTTCAGGAGGAAGCTGCCGTTCGCGGCGACCTTCTCGCCGCTCTTCACGCCGGAGCGGACCTCGATCCACCCCTCGTCGGCCCCCCCGAGCGCGACCGCGCGCTTCTCGAAGGTCCCGCCCGCCGTCGAGACGAAGACGTGCGGCTTGCCGTCGATCTCCTGGATCGCGCCGGCGGGGACGACCACCATCGCCCGCGGCGCCTCCTCGCCCAGCGAGACGCGCGCGTACATCTCGGGCTTGAGGAGCCCGCCCGGGTTCGGCACCCGGCAGCGGATCGTGACGCGCCGGGTCTTCGGGTTGATCGCGTCTCCGACGAACGTCACCTCCGCGTCGAACGCGCGGTCGGGGTAGGCGGCGACCCTCACCTTCGCGGGGCGCCCGGCCGCCACGAGCGGCAGCCGCGTCTCGTCCACCTCGGCCATCGCCCAGAGCGTGGCGAGGTCGCTCACGACGAAGAGAGGGGTCCCCGGGGTCACCGCGGTCCCGGTCGTCACGTGCTTCTCGAGGACGACGCCCGCGAGCGGGGCGCGCACGGGGATCGACTCGCCCGACTCGCCCGTGGGGTCCTCCTTGTTCGTGACCCCCAGGTGCTCGAGCGCCTCCTCGGCCCGGCGGACCTCGGTCTTCGCCCGGACCAGCTCCTCCTCGGCAGCGACGCGGTCGGTCTCGGCCCGCTGCTGCTCCTGGACGCTGAGGGCCTTCTCGTCGAGGAGCCGCGAGGCGCGCGCCGCCGCCTGCGCCGCCCAGGCGAGCTCGGTCTCGCGCCGGCGCCGGTCGGCCACCGCCTTGCGGTAGTCGGCCCAGGCGTCGTGGATGACGTGGCTGTGGAGCTCGGCCAGGACCTGGCCCTGCCGGGCCCGGTCCCCCACCTCCGCCCGGATCGCGACGACGTTCCCCTCCACGAGCGACCCGATCCGCGCCGTCCTCCCCTCGTCGAGGGCGAGGACGGCCGGGGCCTCGAAGGCCGGCGTCCTCACGACGCTCTTCGCCTCCACCACGGAGATCCCGGCGTTCTCCCGGGCGGTCGCGTCGAGGCTCACGCTCCCTTCGGCCGCCGCGGCCGGGGCTGCCTCCTCGACCGGCTTCACGGTGAACCAGCGGATCACGACCACCGCCGGGACGAGGAGGAGCCCGACGGCCAGGAGGAGCCTCGGCAGACGGCGGGGCATGTGACGCTGGTGGCGCTTCCAGAACCCCTCGCGCGGCGCGGGGGCGATCTCGGGGATGCGGGTGCTCACGGAACGACCTCCTGTCCCAGGGCGAAGAGGGCCTCGAGGGACCTCAGGTGCGCCGCGACCTCGAGGTCGAGGGCCTCGCGGACCGCCTCGGCGGTCACGCGCTCGGCGTCGACGAGGGGGAGGACGCCGGAGGCGCCCTCGCGGAAGGCGGCGCGGGCGGCCTGCCGGGCCCCGACGGCAGGCCCGACGAGCTCGGCGTCGGCCGCCCTCGCCCG
>JAKOVQ010000014.1 GCA_029781975.1 Acidobacteriota bacterium | reverse complement strand
CGGCCTCGACGTACGTCCAGCGGAGCTACGACGTCACGAGCTACAAGGGGAAGAGCGTCAAGGTCCGATTCGTCGGGGCGAACGACAGCTCGCTCGTCACCTCGTTCCGGATCGACGACGTCAGCCTGAAGTCGGACGGCTGAGCCTCCGGCCGACCCATGACACGAAAGGGGGAGGGCGCCCGGCGCCCTCCCCCTTCTCCTTTGGGCGGGCCCGTCCGGCGGGCCTCCCCGTAACATCCGGCTCGTGGCGCGAGGCGCTCCCGTGATCCCGTTCGCGGTCGACGCGGTTCGAAGGCGCCTCTCGAGGGCCACGCGGAGGGAGGACCCGTCGGCGGATCGGGAGCCGCAGGAGAGGGGGAGCCTCGAGGAGATCCGGCACTTCGACGAGCAGCTCCGCCAGACGGGCGAGAGGGACGGGCTCGACCCGAGGACCTGGGCCGACCTCGACCTCGACGCCGTCTTCCGCCGGCTCGACCGGACGGCGAGCGCGGTCGGGCAGCAGGTCCTCTACGCGCGGCTCCGGGCCCCCGCGTCCGACCGGGAGGCGCTCGCCGCGTTCGACGACCTGGTGACGCGGCTCGGCTCGGCGCCGGGCGTCCGCGACCTCGCGCGCAAGGCGCTGTCGCGCCTCTCGGCCCGGAACGTCTACGGGCTCCCGAGCCTCCTCTTCGGCCTCCTCCCGCCTCGCCCCGCCCTCGCGCCGCTCTTCCCGGTCCTCACCGCCGCGGCCCTCGTCGCCTCCGTCCTCGCCTTCTTCTCGAAGGGGGCGATCCTCCTCCTCGCGGCGATCTGCGCCGTGAACATCGTGGTCCGCCTCTCCTACCGAAGGCGGATCGCGACGGTGGTCTACTCCCTTCCGGCGCTCCGCTCCCTCGTCCGGGCCGGCCAGCGGCTCCAGCCGCTCGGCGCCGCGCTCCCTCCCGCCGTAGGGGCGCAACTCGACCGCCTGGTGCCGCGCCTCGCCGGCCTCCTCCGGACGACGTCGTGGCTCGTCCTGGAGGCGGAGAGGAGGGACGAGCTGACGCAGATCGTCTACGAGTACGCGAACATGGTCCTCCTCCTCGACGTGAACGCCTTCTTCTTCAGCCTCGAGCTGATACAGGAGCGGCGGGGGGAGATCCGCGAGCTGTACGAGACGGTGGGCGACGTCGACGCCGCCCTCGCGGTCCACGAGCTCCGGGAGAGCCTTCCCGTCTGGTCGCGCCCGGAATTCGACGAGGCGTCCCCGCTCCGGCTCGAGGAGGCCGTCCACCCGCTCCTCGGCGCGCCGGTCCCGAACTCCCTCGAGCTCGACGGGAGGAACGCCCTGGTCACGGGCTCGAACATGGCCGGGAAGACCACCTTCCTGAAGACGGTCGGCGTGGCCGCGGTCCTCTCCCAGGCCGTCGCCACCTCGCCGGCCCGACGCTACCGGGGACCCTTCCTGACGGTCCTCTCGGCGATCGGCCGGACGGAGAGCCTCGCCGAAGGGACGAGCTACTACCTGGCCGAGGTCCACCGCGTCCGCGAGCTCGTGGCCGCGTCGGAGAGGCCCGGGCCGCGTCTCTTCCTCCTCGACGAGCTCTTCCGCGGGACGAACACGCTCGAGCGGATCGCCGCCGGGAAGGCCGTCCTCTCGTGGCTCGCGCGCGGACGCCACGCCACGCTCGTCTCGACCCACGACATCGAGCTGGTGCCGCTCCTGTCGGAGTCCTACGCGCCGTACCACTTCCGAGAGACGGTCACGGACGGCGGGCTGACCTTCGACTACCGGCTCCGCCCGGGCCCCTCGTCGACCCGCAACGCCATCGCGCTCCTCGCCGCCGTCTCGCTCCCGGAGGCCCTCGTGGCCGACGCCCTCGGCACGGTCGACCGCCTGGAGCGGTCCCCGACCCTCGCGGCCCGGCTTCCGGGAGCCGACGACAGCCCCTGAAATCAAACGGCCGCGAGGAGGTCTCGCGGCCTAAGTGCTTGGGACAGAATGGTGGAGCCGAGGAGGATCGAACTCCCGACCTCTAGAGTGCGATTCTAGCGCTCTCCCAGCTGAGCTACGGCCCCACGCTGGAGGGACGCGAAGACTAGCGAGAAGGGCCCGGTTCGTCAAATGGGCCGTGGCGGAACGGAGGGGTCAGGGGACGATGGTGATCGGCTCGTCGTCCCGCGAGCGGAAGAGGGGACGGTAGAGGTCCCAGAGGCTCGTCCCCTGAAGGACGCCCCGCTCCTCCCGGTCGGCCCGGAGGTAGAGGCTCCGGAGGGCGGCCGAGACCGGGTCGTCCCCGGCCGGGACGGCGCGCGGGGAGGTCTCGCCGATGGCCCGGGCGACCGCGTAGAGCGAGATCGTCTCCGGCGAGCGGGCCAGCTGCCAGCCGTTCCCCTCGGACCGGACGAGCCCCGCGGACTCCAGCCGCTTCAGCCGGGCGGCGACGTCCCCTTCCTGCCGGGAGCAGCGCGACGCCAGGTCGGCCAGCTCGGGAGGGGGCGAGCCGGAGGCGCGCGCCCCGGTGAGGAGGAGGAGGAGCTGGGTCGTCTCCTCGAGCGCCCCCGGCTTCTTCGACGCCCGCGGCGGCTCGTCGTGGGCCAGGAGCTCGTCGCGGAACTGGAGGGCGTGGGCCAGGGAGACGCCGTAGAGGAGGATCCCCCAGACGAGGCCGGCCGCGATGACGAAGATGACGGCGGCGCTGATCGAGCCGTAGAGGGTGTGGAAGTCGGCGAAGGCGGCGACCCCCTTCACGAAGGCCCACTTCAGGAGGCTGACCCCGGTGCCGGCCACGGTCCCGGCGGCGGCGGCCGGCCCCCACCTCACGTGGGCGGACGGGACCAGGCGGTAGAAGAGCGCGACGAGGACCGAGGAGAGGGCGAGGCCCGAGAGCCGGAACTGGGTGAAGGGGGCGCCCGACTCGAGCACGAGGGAGGTCGCGACGCCGAGGGCCACGGGCCCGGCGAGGACGACGCCGAACGCCAGCCCCGCCCGCCGGAGGATGGGCCGGGGACGGGTGACGCCCCAGAGCGCGTTCATCGCCCCCTCGACGGCGAAGAAGACGCGGATGGAGCCGAGGAGGAGGACGATCGTCGCGAAGGTCGAGAGGGTCTGCGCGCGGTCGACGAGGGCCCGCACCCCCTGGACGAACTCGATCGACGCGCCGGGGAGGACGAAGCGGAGGAGGCGCCAGAAGCCTGTCCCCTGCGTCCCGAACAGGGTGGAGGTGAGGACCGTGGCGGAGACGGCGAGGGGGACGAAGGAGAGGAGGGACGAGTAGGCGAGGCTCGCGGCGAGGTCGCTTCCGCGGGCGTCGAAGAAGCTCCGGGAGCTCCCGCGGAGGACGACGCGAGCGAACCCCGGGACGGTCCGGAGCCTCTCGGCCACCGTACGCCAGGAGGGGAGCCGCGCCGTCAGCGTCAGACCTCCGCCACCTCGTCCTGCTCGGGGATCCGCACCGTCCACCCCAGCTCCTTCCGGATCCGCTCCGCGAGGGTCTCCTGCGCCGCGGGCTCGCCGTGGGTGAGGAAGACGCCCAGCGGCGCCGCGGGCGCCGTCGCCAGCCACGCCATCAGCTCGTCGGCGTCGGCGTGCGCCGAGAGGCTCTCCATCTGGCGGATCGTCGCCCGCACCGAGATCGGCTCGCCGAGGACCCTGACCTCCCTGTCGCCGGAGACGAGCGCGCGTCCGAGCGTCCCCTCGGCCTGGTAGCCGACGAACAGGACGGTGGTGCCCGGCTGGCCGAGCCGGTGGAAGAGGTGGTGGAGGATCCGGCCACCCGTCGCCATCCCCGACGCCGAGACGATGACGGCGGGCCCCTTCAGGTCGTTCAGCCGCTTGCTCTCCTCCCGCGCGCGGCAGGCGGTGAAGTACGGGGTCACCAGCGGCGAGCCGGCGGCCTCCTCCAGCTCCCGCATCTCCACGTCGTGCTCGGAGCGGTAGCGGCAGTAGAGGTCGACCACGGAGTTCGCCATCGGAGAGTCGACGAAGACCGGGACGACGGGGAGACGGCCGTCGCGGAAGAGCTCGAAGAGGTGGTAGAGGAGCTCCTGCGTCCGGCCCACCGCGAAGGCGGGGATCAGGACCACCCCGCCCCTCCCGAACGCCTCCGTCAGCTCCGCCCGGAGCTGCTCCTTGACGTCGGTCCGGTCGTGGAGCCTGTTCCCGTAGGTCGACTCGCAGACGATCCAGCTCGCCTCCTGCAGAGGCTCGGGGTCGACCAGGATCGGCACGCCGCGCCGCCCCAGGTCGCCGGAGAAGACGAGGGTCCTCCGGGCGCCGTGGCGGTCCTTGTAGCGGACCTCCACGAACGCGGCCCCCAGGATGTGGCCGGCGCGCCGGAGCGTGACGGTCAGGCCGGGGTGGAGCTCGGTCGGCGTGTCGAACTCGACCCGTGCGAGGAGTCGCAGGCTCGTCCTGGCGTCCGCCTCGGTGTAGAGGGGGAGCGCCGGCTGGTGGCGCGAGAAGCCGCGCTTGTTCGCGTAGCGGGCTTCTTCCTCCTGGAGCCCTCCGGAGTCGGGCAGGAGGACGCCGAGGAGCCCCTTCGTGGGGGGGGAGGCGAGCGCCCGGCCGGAGAAGCCGTCCTTCGCCAGGCGGGGGAAGTAGCCCGTGTGGTCGATGTGCGCGTGGGTGAAGAGGACGTCGTCCACCTCTTCGGCCCGGAAGGGGAGCGGCCGCCAGTTCCGCTGGTGCGTCTCGAAGGCCCCCTGGAAGAGGCCGCAGTCGACCAGGAGGCGGTACGAGCCGTAGGTGAGGAGGTACTTGGAGCCGGTCACCGTGCGCGCCGCGCCGTGAAAGCCGATCTTCATTCCGGTCCTCCCGTTCGTCCGCCCATGGTAGTCCACCGGGCTGGCTCCCGCCCGCGCCGGCGTGCGAAGATGGCGTCCAGAGAGACCGAGAGGAGGACTGCACCGATGGCGACCTCAGAGACCAAGGAAGGCGCCGCCAGCCTCGTCGACGAGAAGATCGACGCGGCGCGCGATTCGCTCGGCGGGCGCGTCAAGGAGAAGGTGAGCGACGTCGCCGACGGCGTGAAGGCCCGGGCGGCCGAGCTGCGCGACAAGTTCCGCGAGGTGGAGTGGAACGACGTGACCGACAAGGCCACCCAGTACGTGAAGAACAACCCGGGCAAGTCCGTGGCGATCGCCCTCGGGGTCGGCTTCGCGCTCGGGCTCCTGCTCCGCCGGCGAGGCGACGACTGATGACGGAGCCGTCGATCCGGCCCCCGGCGCCGCACGGGGCCTCGCCCGACGGACCGGTCGGCGGCGCGGAAGGCCCCTTCGACTTCGGGGCCCGCGGCCCGCAGTGGCAGGCCGGGCTCGACATCGTCCGGCGGTACCCGTGGCCGTGCGTCGCGGTCGCGGCGGCCCTCGGGTTCTGGCTGGGGCGCAACCGCGGGCGGGCGATCGCGACGGCAGCCGCCGGGCTCGCCACGAAGGCCGTGATGAACGAGCTCGGCCGGGCGTTCGACGCGGCCGAGTTCTAGCCGGGCCGATCCTCCCGGCCGGCCCCGTTCCGGCGGCGCGCGCGCCGCCCTTCCGGAGCCCTGGCTCCGCTTTTCGTCGCGGCGTGCCGCGAGGCAGGAGATACTGAGGCCGCCCTCGTCGGCCGCGTCGTCGCGGGCGAGGGGAGGCGCATCGGGATCGTGAGGTGACGACTATGGCCGAGAACGAAGAGGGGAGGCCCGCCGCCCCGGACGAGGACTGGAGCGGGGTGGAGGCGGTGGCGAGCGGGGCCGATGCGTCGCTCGTCGTGGGGTTCCTCGAGTCGGAGGGGATCCCGGCCCGGATCGTCGACAAGGCCTTCCGCCAGACGCCCACGCTCGACGAGGACCTGAGCGAGGTTGACGTGGCCGTCCCCACCTCCCGCCTCGAGGAGGCCCGCAAGCTCCTCGCGGGCCGCGACCTGGCCTTCTCCCGCGAGAAGGAGGGGGAGGCCAAGGTGATGACCGACGAGGGGGCCGTCGAGATCGACCCGAATGCGCCGTCCGAGGACGGTGAGTAGAATCTCCCGGTTGCAGTGAGCGCGAGCCGCATCGGCCGCTATGAGATCCTGCGCCAGCTGGGACGGGGCGCCATGGGCGTCGTCTACCTGGCGCGGGACCCCCAGATCGACCGGGTCCTCGCGCTCAAGACCGTCCGGTTCGACGGTCCCTCGACGAGCTTCACGGTCGAGGAGGCCAAGGCGCGCTTCCTGAAGGAGGCGCGGATCTCGGGACGGCTCCAGCACCCCAACATCGTCACCGTCTACGACGTCGGGGACGACGCCGGGACGCTCTACCTGGCGATGGAGTACATCTCCGGGGGGAGCCTCCAGGAGCGGCTGGCCGAGCAGACGCCGTTCCCCGTGACCGAGCGGATCCGGATCTGCGCGGAGGTCGCCGACGCCCTCGCCCACGCGCACGCCCGCGGCGTCATCCACCGCGACGTCAAGCCGGCGAACATCCTCCTGACCGAGACCTCGTCGGCCAAGGTGACCGACTTCGGGATCGGGAAGCTGATGGGCGACACCGACCTGACGTCGACCGGCCAGATGGTCGGCTCGCCCGCCTACATGTCGCCCGAGCAGATCCGGGGGGAGAAGGTCGACGTGCGGAGCGACATCTTCTCGCTCGGCGTCGTCCTCTACCAGGCCCTCACCCTGAGGAAGCCCTTCCCGGCCGACACCCTGACGACCCTCGTCTACCAGATCCTCAACGAGGAGCCCCCGGATCCGGCCCGTCTCCGGGAGGACGTCCCCGCCGAGGTGACCCCGATCATCCGCGCCTGCCTCGCCAAGAAGCGCGACGGCCGCTACGACGACGCCGCGCAGCTCGCCGAGGACCTGCGGGCGCTGATCGGCATCGCTCCCCTGTCGTCCACGTCGGCGCTCTCCGAGAGCAAGGTCGCGCGCGCCCGCCGGCAGGCCGCCGAGGCGGCGGCCGCTGCCGCCGAAGCCGGGCAGGGGCCCGGCGAGCAGAAGACGATCGCCATCCAGATCGACGGCATGAGCTGGACGGGGAGGCAGGCCCGGGCCGGACGGCCGGCGGCGGACGACTCCGGCTCCGCTCCCGTTCCCCCGGCGGCGCCGACCGAGGCCTCCACCTCGGCGCGCCGGTCGACGCCGGCCCCCGTCGAATCGTCCCGTCCCGGGGGCCGTCCCGGACCCCCGCCGAGCGAGGCGTCCGGTTCCGCGCGGCGGCCCGTCGTGGCCTCGGGAGCCCGCCCGGCGCCGTCGTCCTCCGGCGTCCCGGCCCGCCTCGTCCCGGTCCTGATCCTGGCTGCCGTCGGCTTCCTCGTCGCGGTCGGCTTCCTGGGCCGCTGGCTGATCCGATCCGGATTCGTCTCGTCGGGAGGGGCCGCGGTCCCGACGCCTGCCCTCCCCACCCCGGCCCCCACGCCGCCGCCGACCCAGGCTCCGGTCGTCGCGATTCCGGCGGGGACGCCGACGCCCGCCGCCGAGCCGACCGCGGCTCCGACGCCGGAGGCGACGCCGCAAGCCACCCCGCAGGCCACGCCGCGGCCCACCAGGCCCCCCCGGGTGCACCCCACGCCGACCCCCCGTCCCGTCGCGACCGCGGCGCCGGCCCCGACGAAGGCGGCCGAGCCGGCGGGGCCGCGGGCGGACCTCACCGTCACGGTCCGTCGCTTCGTGAAGCTCAACGTCAAGCCGGAGCAGGCGCGCGTCTTCCTCGACGGACGCTTCATCGGGATCGCGGACGACTGGGACGACTCGGGCGGGGGGGCGCTCCTCACCTTCGTCCTCGAGGGGCGACACAGCCTCCGGATCGCCGCTCCGGGGAGGCGCGACCTGAACGTCGACGTCGTGGCCGCGGGGACGGCGACGCAGGACAAGGCGGAGATCGCCCGGAGCCTCGAGCCCGGGACCCCCTCGGGCCCGACCGGGCCCGACGGCAACCTGCCGAGGCCCGAGTACCGGACGGTGGGGCCGATCCGGTTCGCCGTCGAGCCCGAGTCGACGGTCTTCCTGGTCGACGGCAAGGAGATGGGGCTCGCCTCGAAGTACGCGAAGGAAGACCTCCGCCTGCGCGAGCCCGGCGTCTACCAGATCTCCCTGGTCGCGCCCGGGCACGTCCCCCGGACGTTCCGCGTGATCGTCTCCCTCTCCACCTCGGAGGCGCGGGCGGTCGTGAAGGAGAAGCTCCGGAGGATGTGAGGGGCGCGGTCAGAACGGGCCGGCGAGGACCCGGAACGTGACCGCCTTCTGGACGCTCTCCTCGAACCGCCGGGTCAGCGCGACGACGATTCCGGCGAGGAGGGGCGCTCCGCCCGCGGTCCCCTCGACCAGGAGCCGGCGGAAGACCTCGCGCGAGAGGACGAAGACGCGGGCGCCCCCGTCGTGGGCCCAGACGTCGGCGGAGCGCGGGGAGTCGTCCACGAGCGCCATCTCCCCGACGACCTCACCCGGCCCGAGGAAGGCGAGCGCCTCCTCGCCGACTCCCGGGATCCGCATCGAGACCCGCAGGCGCCCTTCGGCGACCAGGAAGGCCTCCTCTCCCCGGGTCCCGGCCTCGAGCAGGAGGGAGCCGGACGGGAGCGACCGGAAGGTGAGGCCGAGGTCCGGGAGGGTCGAAGGGTCGAGGCCCGCCGCGTCGAACAAGGCGTTCACCCGTCGCGGGTCGGCGGGCTCGGGCGCGCCGGCAGGCAGGGGCTCCGCCCGGAGGGAGGGCCGGGGAGCGGGCTCGGCGGAGTCGAAGAACCGGGCGAGCGATGCGTTCACCTCCCGGATGGCGGCGGTGACGCTCGCGAGGGCGATCCGGCGAAACGCCTGGCCGGCCGCCTCCGGGTCGAAGAGGAGCGCGCGGGCCTCGTCCGCGCTCATCGTGACGGCCCGGGTCCCCTCGTCGCCGGCCGGCTCGTGCGTGCAGAGCGGGGTCCCGCCCGTCAGGGCCCGGTGGAGCCCGAGGAGGGCGGGGGCCCTCAGGACGGCGACCGGCTGCGGCCCGAAGGGAGTGGCGGCGGCGAGGGCGACCGAGCCGGCCGCGAGGAGGCTCACCTCTCCGGCCGCCGGGGTGCCGGCCGCGAGCGTTCGGAGGTCGCGTCCCTCGACGAGGAGGGAGACGTCGTCTCCGAACGGCCTCGTGGTCCCTCCGCGTTCCATGCTCGGCGGCGCAGTCTACTCGAACCCCCCCTCCACGCTCGCGCGGGTGGGGCCTCGGCGGTTGACGGGTCCCGCGCCCGGCCGTATCGTGCCGCGGCTGCAATGACGAGCTCCGCTCCGTCCTCCCTCAAGCGGACGCCCCTTTTCGATAAGCATCGGGAACTCGGCGGCAAGATCGTCCCCTTCGGGGGATGGGAGATGCCCGTCACCTACTCCGGCCTCACCGACGAGCACGTCGCGGTCCGGACGAAGGCGGGCCTCTTCGACGTGTCGCACATGGGCGAGATCCGGGTGCAGGGCCCGCGGGCCCTCGAGGTCGTCCAGCGCCTGACGTGCAACGACGTCGCGGCGCTCGTCGACGGGCGCGTCCAGTACTCCGCGTTCCTCACCGAGCAGGGGACGTTCGTGGACGACCTGCTCACCTATCGCCTCGCCGCGGACGACTACCTCCTCGTCGTCAACGCCGCCAACACCCCGAAGGACGTGGCCTGGGCCAGGGCCGCGGAAGGGGACGGCGCGCGCGTGACGGACGAGTCCGACCGGTGGGCGCAGATCGCCATCCAGGGGCCGCTCGCGCAGGGACTCCTCCAGCCGCTCGTGTCGGCGGACCTCGCGCCGATCGGCTACTACTGGTTCGTGAAGGCCGAGGTCCTCGGCGTCCCGTGCATCGTCTCGAGGACGGGCTACACGGGCGAGGACGGCTTCGAGGTCTACGGCCCCCCCGAGGCCGCCCCGAGGATCTGGGACGCCCTCCTGTCGGCCGGGCGGCCCCAAGGCGTCCTCCCGGCGGGGCTCGGGGCGCGGGACACCCTGCGACTCGAGGCCAAGATGGCCCTCTACGGGAACGACATCGACGACACGACCACGCCCTGGGAAGCGGACCTCGGCTGGATCGTGAAGATGAAGAAGGGCGACTTCACCGGCCGCGCCGCGCTCGAGCGCCAGAAGACCGCCGGGGTCGCGCGCAAGCTCGTCGGCTTCGCCGTCGAGGGGCGCGGCATCGCCCGGCACGGCTACCCGCTCGCCGTCGAGGCCACGGGCGAGCCGGGCGTCGTGACCTCCGGGACGCAGACCCCGACGGTCGGCAAGGCCATCGGGCTCGCCTACGTCCCGGCCGGAGCGGCCGCGGTCGGCACCCGCCTCTCGATCGACGTGAGGGGCAAGGGCGTCCCCGCCGTCGTCGTCCCGACGCCTTTCTACAAGCGGAGCGCGAGCTGAGAGACCGCCCGAACGGAAGGGAGACGGCATGAGCGCATACCCGGACGATCGCCTCTATTCCAAGAGCCACGAGTGGATCCGGATGGACGGGGACATCGGCACGATCGGCATCACCGACCACGCGCAGAAGGAGCTGGGCGACATCGTCTTCGTCGAGCTCCCCGAGACGGGCGAGCTCTTCGACGCGGGCCAGGAGTTCGGGACCATCGAGTCGGTGAAGGCGGTCTCGGAGCTCTTCCTTCCGGTGGCCGGCGAGATCGTCGAAGTCAACAAGGTCCTGGCCGACGAGCCGGGCGCGGTCAACGAGGACCCCCACGGCGAAGGCTGGCTGCTGAAGATCAAGGTCTCCTCCGACGGCGAGCTCGAGGGGCTGATGACCTCGGCCCGTTACGAGAAGTTCCTCGAGGAGGAGGCGAAGGCCTGACGGGCCTCATCCCACCTCGATCCGCGGCGTAGAACGATGGGTCCCGCGGCGCGCCGCGGGCGCCCGGGAGTGGTCCCATGCGTTACATCCCGAACAGCCCCGCGGAGCGGGCCGCTCTCCTCGCGGAGATCGGCGCGCCGACCGTGGACGCCCTCTTCTCCACCGTCCCCCGGGAGGTCTACCGGACCGGCCCTCCGCCGCTCGCCCCGCCGATGTCGGAGGTGGAGCTGCGACGCGACCTGGGGCGCCTCGCGGGCCGGAACGCCAACGGAGCCGAGTGGGCCTCGTTCCTCGGGGCCGGCCTCTACTCCCACCACTCGCCGGCGTTCGTCGGGCAGCTCCTCCTCCGGGGCGAGTTCCTGACGGCGTACACGCCCTACCAGCCGGAGGTCTCCCAGGGGACCCTCACCGCCGTCTGGGAGTTCCAGTCCCACGTCTCGCTCCTGACGGAGATGGACGTCGCCAACGCTTCGATGTACGAGGGGGCGTCGGCGTTCGTCGAGGCCGTCCTGATGGCCGAGCGGCTGACGAAGAAGCGGCGCAGGGTGGTCGTCTCGGGGACGGTCCACCCGGAGTACCTCGTCACGCTCCGGACGTACCTCGCGAACTTCCCGTTCGAGATCGTCGTCGTGCCGGCCGGGGCCGACGGGCGGACCGACCGCGCCGCCCTGGCGGCGGCGGTGGACGAGACGACGTTCGCGGTCGGCATGCAGTCGCCGAACGCCTTCGGGCTCGTCGAGGAGTGGCAGGCCGCGGCCGACGTCGCGCACGCGAAGGGAGCGCTCGCGGTCGGGGTCGTGAACGAGATGTTCTCCCTCGCCGTGCTCCGGGGACCCGGGGCCGCCGGGATCGACATCGCCTGCGGCGAGGCGGCCTCGTTCGGCGTCCCGCCGTCGTTCGGCGGGCCCCTCGTGGGGTTCCTCTCGTGCCGCGACGCGTTCAAGCGGCAGATCCCGGGTCGGCTCGTCGGCCGCCTCGAGACGCCGGGGGGGCCGGTCTTCTCCCTCACCCTCTCGACCCGAGAGCAGCACATCCGGCGCGAGAAGGCGACCTCGAACATCTGCACGAACCAGGGGCTCTTCGCCCTCGCCGCGACCATGACGCTCTCCGCGCTCGGCAAGCACGGCCTGCGCGAGGCGGCGATCCAGAGCCTCTCGAAGGCGGAGTACTTCAAGAAGGCGGTCGGCAGCCTCCGGAACGGCCGCTTCTCCGTCGCCTTCCCCGGCCCCTCGTTCAACGAGGTCGCCCTCCGCTGCGGCCCGCCGGTCGGCGAGGTCCTCGAGCGGCTCCAGTCCGAGCGGATCCTCGGCGGCGTGCCGTGGGCGCGCCTCGCACCCGCGGACTCCTCGCACGCCGACCTCCTCCTCGTGGCCTTCACGGAGAGGACGCGCCGCGAGGAGATCGACCGGCACGTCGCCGTCCTGGGAGGCTTCTGATGAGCGACCACGGAACTCTCGCGTCGTCCGCCTCCCCGGCCGCGGCCGCGTCCGGGCTCGACCGGCGCCGCCGCTTCGGTTCCCTCTTCGACGTCTCGCGCCCCGGACGCCGCGGCGTCCTCCTGCCGCCCCTCGACGTTCCCGCAGCCGACCCCGCGGCCCTCTTCGGCGCCTCCCACCGCCCCGAGGTGGAGGGAGAGGTGGAGGCCTCGGAGGTCGACGCCGTCCGCCACTTCACGCGGCTCTCGCAGCTGAACAACGCGATCGACACCGCCCTCTACCCGCTCGGGTCGTGCACCATGAAGCACAACCCGCGGATCAACGAGGAGATCGCCCGCCTCGCCGGGTTCGCCGAGACCCACCCCTACACCCCCGAGGCGCTCGCCCAGGGGTGCCTCGAGCTGATGGCCCGCCTCGAGTCCGCGCTGAAGGCGCTGACGGGCCTCGCGCGCGTCACGCTCCAGCCGTCGGCCGGGGCGAACGGCGAGCTCACCGGCGTCCTGATGGTCCGGGCGGCTCACGCGAAGGCGGGCAACCCCCGCAAGTTCGTCCTGGTCCCCGACTCCGCCCACGGGACGAACCCGGCCAGCGCGCACTTCGCCGGCTACGAGGTGAGGGAGCTGGCCTCCAACGCCCGGGGCACCCTCGACCTCGCCGAGCTGGCGTCGAAGATGACGGAGGACGTGGCGGCGCTGATGATCACGGTGCCGAACACGCTCGGCGTCTTCGAGGAGAACATCCTCGAGATCGCCCGGATCGTCCATGCCAAGGGGGGGTACCTCTACCTCGACGGAGCGAACTTCAACGCCTTCGTCGGGAAGGCGAGGCCCGCCGACATGGGCGTCGACGTCATGCACATGAACCTGCACAAGACGTTCTCGACGCCGCACGGCGGGGGAGGCCCGGGCGCCGGCCCCGTCGGCGTCGGGGAGGCGCTCGTCCCGTTCCTGCCGGTCCCGACGGTCGAGCCCGCGGGCGCCGGCTGGCGCCTCGAGTACGACCGCCCCGACTCCATCGGGAGGATGCGGACGTTCTACGGGAACTTCGGCGTCCTCGTCCGGGCCCTGACGTACATCGCTTCCTACGGGGACGGCATCGGGGAGGTGGCCGAGAACGCCGTCCTCAACGCCGCCTACCTGAGGAACCGCCTCGCCCCCTTCTACCACCTGAAGTACGACGCGCCGACCTACCACGAGGTGGTCTTCGACGACCGCAACCAGGCCGCCCGCGGCGTCCACAACGTGGACATCGCGAAGCGGCTGATGGACTTCGGCTTCCATCCCCCGACCATGTCGTTCCCGCTGATCGTGCCGGGGGCCCTGATGATCGAGCCGACCGAGTCGGAGCCGAAGGAGGAGCTCGACGCCTTCGCCGACGCGATGATCGCCATCGCGAAGGAGTCGGAGGCGACCCCGGAGGTCGTCACGTCCGCGCCTCACGCGATGCCGATCGGCCGCGTGGACGAGGCGACGCTCGCCCGGGAGGCGTCGCGGCCCGGCAGCTTCGCGCCGGTCCTGCGCGCCCCCGTCCGCCGTTAGGCATCCCGTCCCTTCCGCCGCGCCGCCGGGACCCCGGCGGCGCGGCACCCGCCTCCCCGGGACGGAGCCGCTCCCCCCGTCGGTCGCAGACCCTCTTGCAGGATAACCACTTGACGGCCCTCTCCCCCCGGCGAAACAATGCGCCGTCCCCGGGATCTGTTCTGCGTCGCGCTAACGCGAGGCAAGGAGGGTGTGGTGTGAGAGGGAACCTTTCGATTCGCGTGGGGGCCGTTGCGCTCGTCCTCGCCCTGGCGGCGGGGAGCGGCGTGCCGGCGCGGGCGGCCGGCTTCAGCATCTTCGAGGCGGGGTCGAGGGCGACCGGCATGGGCGGCGCCTTCGTGGGCGTCGCCAACGACCAGTCCGCCATGTTCTACAACCCCGCCGGCCTCGGCGAGCAGGCCGAGAAGGGGAAGCTGAAGGCGATGGTCGGGGTGACGCTGATCTTCCCCAGCTCCAAGCTCGAACGGGGCGCCAACCCCTACCCGGGCGAGGACTACACCGCCAAGCAGGAGTCGATGATCTTCTTCCCGCCGAACTTCTACGCGAGCTACGGCCTGAGCGAGTGCCTCAACCTCTCGCTCGGCACGTGGTTCCCGTTCGGCCTCTCGACCGACTGGCAGGACCCGGACAACTTCCGCGGCCAGTACGTCTCCCAGCGCGTCGACCTCCGCCAGTACTCCATGGGCCTCCAGCTCGGCTGGAAGATCAACGACTACATCTCGATCGGCGGCGGCCCGGAGCTGAGGATCAGCGACGTCAAGCTCCAGCGGAACGTCCCGGTCCTCAACCCGTTCACCAACCGGATCGTCACCGCGGCGCACGCCGACATCGTCGGTGACGGGTTCGAGACCAACGTCACGTTCGGCGCGGGGATCAAGATCAACCCGACGCCCGACTTCTCGCTCGGCGCCTCCTACCACGGCAAGGTCACGGCGGACTACGCCGGCAACGCGACCCTGTATTCGCGCTCCACGGGCAGCCCCCAGCTCGACGCCGCGATCGCCGCGAAGTACCCCCTCAACAAGGAGATCCCGGTCAACACGTCGATCGAGTACCCGGCGATGTGGCAGTTCGGGGCGTCCTACACCTTCGCCAAGAAGGTGACCCTCGCCCTCGCCGCGAACTACACCGAGTGGGACGTCTTCAAGCAGATCACCCTCGCCTACACCCCGGTCGACGGCAAGCAGGTCCCGAACACGACCATCGACTTCAACTACGAGAACGCCTGGGCGTACCGGGTGGGCATCGACTGGAAGACCTCTGACAGCTTCTCGGTCCTCGCCGGCTTCGTCTACGACCAGACGCCGCAGCCCGACGAGGCGGTCTCGCCGCTCCTGCCCGACGCGAACCGCTCGGGCTACAGCATCGGGATCAGCGCGAAGATCGGGAAGGCGACCTACCTCGACTTCTCGAACCTCTTCCTCTTCTTCCACGACCGGACCACCCTCACCAACAAGGACAACTTCAACGGCACGTACAAGACCTTCGCCGACCTGGCCGTCCTGAACCTCAGGACGAGCTTCTGAGGAGGCGGGCCATGACCACGACGAGCACCACCATGAAGAGCCTCCTCCGCGCCGCCCTCGCCCTCTCCGCCGCGGCCCTCCTCCTGGCGCCGGCCACCCCGGCTGCCGCGCAGGCCGACTTCTCCAAGGTCGTCTCGATCGGCGCATCCGTCGACGCCGGCTTCCTCGACGGCTGCTGGGTGCAGTACGGCCAGGTCGACGGCTGGACCGCCATCTTCGCGCGCCAGGCGAAGGCCGGGTCGTACGAGCAGCCCCTCCTGGGCGCCCCCGGCGCCGGCGGCTGCATGTACCTGACGAGCCTCGCCCCCACCTTCGGGAAGCGGGCGAGCGTCGTCAATCCGCTCAACCTCACGCTGCCGCGTCCCTACGACAACCTCTCGATCCCCGGCTACCTCACCAGCTACGCCATCGCCTCGAAGAGCTCGGCCGACAACGGCAACGGGCTCACGGACGTCGTCCTCCGCGGCCTCGGCGCCACCCAGGTCCAGCAGGCGGCGTCGCTCAAGCCGACCTTCGTCACGATCGGCGTCTACGCGAACGAGGCCCTCGGTCCGGCGAGCTACGGGACCGTCATCGACGGCGTCACGCTGATCCCGGCCGCCCTCTACGAGGCCAACTACAAGACGATCGTCGACACGCTGAAGGCGTCCCAGGGCGGCACCGGCAAGGGCGTGGCGATGCTCCTGCCGGACGTCTCGACGATCGCCTTCACGAGCACGGTCTCCCCGGTCCTGGCCGTCGTGAACGGCCAGCCGATCACGGCGCTGAGCATGAAGGGGGGAACGCAACCCCTCGCCCCGGTCCCGGCCGACAGCCTCCTGACCCTGAACGCGGCCGGGTACCTGACGCAGGGGTACGGCATCCCGTGCGCGGTCCTCGATGCCGGCGGGGCCCCCCAGAACGACCCGCGCCGGGCCAACTGCAACAAGCCCCTCCCCGACAACTGCGACCTGAGCGGCGGCCTCGCCACCTGCTCGGCCAAGCCCGGCGTCGTCCTCTACCCGGACGAGGTGGCCCTCCTGAAGACCCGGACGGACGAGTTCAACGCCAAGATCACCGCGCTCGCGACCGCCGCAGGCTACAAGGTGTTCGACACCAAGGCCTTCTTCAACGACCTCAAGGCGCACGGCCGCAACTACGGCGGGATGGTCGTCACTACAGCGTACCTGCAGGGCGGCTTCTTCTCGTACGACGGCGTCCACCCCACCTCGCTCGGCTACGCCATCACGGCGGACGAGTTCATCCAGTTCGTCAACAAGAACTACGGGACGAACGTCCCCCGGGTCCCGATGTACGCCTACCTCGCGAACGGCAACACGTCGTCGGGCGGGTACCCCCTCCCCGGCGTCACTCCGACGCAGGACCAGATCATCCAGTTCGCGTCGCAGATCTTCACCCCCGAGACGTGGGCCGCCCAGAAGACCCTCTACCCGATGCCGACCCGCCCGGTCGTCTCCGGGGGGGAGGTGGAGGTCCCCGTGGTCGGAGCGCGTAAGCCCGGAGTCGCCGGGATCAAGAACGGCGAGTAGCGGAAACCCTTCGGGGTCAACTGATTGGAGACGCGGGACCACCCTCGGGTGGTCCCGCTTGCCATATGCCCCCGTCTCGGTTTAGCCTTCGCCGATTACGTCGAGAGGGGAGGCCGGTTCCCCCGCGCACCGTTTGCGCCGGGGCCTCCCACCAGGTGACCGCAGAATGATCCAGGCGACCGAACTCCGCCCCGGCATGATCGTCATCCACAACGGGGAGCTCCACCGGGCTCACAGCGTGGTCCACAAGACGCCGGGCAACCTCCGCGGCTTCGTCCAGGCCAAGCTCCGCAACCTCAAGAGCGGGGCGATGAACGAGCACAGGTTCCGGTCCGAGGACCGCATCGAGAAGGCGTCGCTCGACACGCACGAGATGCAGTACCTCTACTCCGACTCCGAGGGACACCACTTCATGAACCAGGAGACCTACGACCAGGTCCGGATGTCGGACGAGATCGTGGGCGAGGCGATGAAGTACCTCCTCCCGGAGACGGTCATCACGGTGGACTTCTACGAAGGGAACCCCGTCTCCGTCGAGCTCCCGACCACGGTCGCGCTCAAGGTCGTCGAGACGGAGCCCGGAATGAAGGGGGCGACCGCGTCGGCCTCCTACAAGCCCGCCAAGCTGGAGACCGGCCTCGTGGTCCAGATTCCCCAGTTCATCGAGGCCGGGACGGTCATCAAGGTCGACACTCGGGACGACTCCTACCTGGAGAGGGCCGGCTGAGAGTGGCTCGACCGGAGCGACCCGAGCGAATCGCGCCCGCTCCTCCCCGCGCCGCGGGGCGCGGGTTCTCCCGTCGGGAGCCCGATGAAATCGAGAATGGAGAGGTGAGCATGGTCCGGAAGCGCCCCTTTCGCGCCGTGAGCCCCTCGGCGGGCCTCCTCGTCGCCCTGGCAGCCGCCTTCGCCCTCCCGGCCGCGGCCGAGGCCCCCCTCGGCGATGGCGGCCGTCCTGCCACCGCCTCGGCCGTCTCCGACGCCTCCCGCCCCTCGGCGTGTCCGTTCCGCGACCCGGAGGACGGCGCCTGCTACCGGACGGCGGACGACGCGGACCTCGCCTGGCTCTCGCGGGGCGCCACCGCCCCGGCGGCGGTCAGGGTCCCGGTCCCCGCCCTCCCCGCCGCCGCCGCCGCGGCTCCTCCTGCCATGGCGTCGCACCTCGAGACCGCGAGCCTCCCCCTCGAGGCGGATCCCGACGGCGACGACGAGGACGGCGGCCCCCTCGCGATCCAGGATCCCGTCGGAGCGCGGACCGCCGCCCGCACCGGCGACCTCCCGCAGCTCTCCCCGGCCCAGAAGTCCCTCTGGCGAAGGCTGGCCGGGAAGGTGAAGGACCTGGTCGTCCGGAAGGCCGACAGCAAGCCGGCCTCGCTTCCCGAGGACGACCTGGCGGCGCTCTTCGCAACGGGGTTCCCCCTCCCGATCGACAGCTTCCCCCCCGAGAAGCTGCGCGACTCGTTCAACGCGTCGCGGGGGCGGCACAGGCGCCACCACGCCATCGACCTCGGCGCGCCGCGCGGAACGCCGATCGTCGCCGTCTGCGACGGGACGATCGAGCGGCTCGGCCGCGACCGGCGCGGCGGGATCGTGATCTACCTCCGGGACCAGACCGGGCGGTTCATCTTCTACTACGCGCACCTGCAGCGTTACGTGAAGGGGCTCAGGGTCGGGGACGAGGTGAAGCGGGGCCAGCAGCTCGGCGAGGTCGGGTCGACCGGCCGCGCCTCGGGGCCCCACCTCCACTTCGCGATCTTCCGGGACCAGGAAGCCCCGTCTCCCTGGAAGGGGCTGGTCGTCAACCCCTACGTCATCTTCAGCACGCTGGCCGGGAAGTAGCCTCCGGACGGCCGTGGGCCGGTTCCTCGCGGTCGGCCGCGGCCGCCGTTGACCCTCGCGCGGGGCGCGGCCCAGAATGGCGTCATGGTGAGCGATCCGTCCGCTCCGGTGCTCCACCGGCCCGATGAGGCCGTCCCCGGGGAACTCCTCGAGGCGGCGTCTTGTGCGGGCCTCTCCGTCTCGGTCTTCCACGGGACACCCCCGGCTCCCGGCCCGCACGGGGCGCTCTATCTCTGGACCGAGGGCGCGGCGGACGCGCTGGCCGCGCGGCTGGCGTCCCCCGACCTGCCGGCGGCGGCCGTCTCCCTCGGCCAGCCAGCCCGGGAGCTCGCGGTCCCCTCGTTCCAGCTTCCGGCGGGGGCCGGGGCTGCGGTCCTCGCGCCCGTCCTGGCGGCGGCGGCCGAGGTGGCCCGCGGACGGGCGGCGGCCGGGGCGCTCACCACGCGCCTCGTCGAGGCCGAGGCGCGCGTCGAGACGCTCAACCGGATCGGCATCGCCCTCTCCGCCGAGCGCGACCTCGAGAGGCTGCTCGAGAAGATCCTGACCGAGTCGCGGAGGTTCACCGGCTCGGAGGCGGGGAGCCTCTACCTCCTGGAGGACGGCCCGAAGGGGAAGCGGCTCCGCTTCAAGCTCGCCCAGAACGACGCGGTCCGGTTCGCCTTCACCGAGCGGACGATGACCGTGGACGAGCAGAGCCTCGCGGGGTACGTCGCCCTCACCGGCGAGCCCCTCAACCTGGAGGACGCCTACGGCATCCCGCCCTCCGTCCCGTACCGACACAACGACCTCTTCGACGCGGCCACCGGCTGGAGGACCCGCTCGGTCCTCGTGGTCCCGATGCGCGACCACACCGGGGAGCTCGTCGGCGTCCTCCAGCTGATGAACCGGAAGGTCGGCCCTTCGGGCGCCTTCGCCTCCTATCCGGAGGAGATCGTCCCGCTCCTCCTCTCGCTGGCGACGCAGGCGGCCGTCTGCCTGAAGGCGAACGAGCTGACCGCCTCGATCCGGAGGCTGTTCGAGGACTTCGCCCGGGCGGCCATCGTCGCGGTGGAGCAGCGGGACCCCACGACGGCGGGGCACTCGAACCGCGTGGCCGAGCTGACGACCTCGCTCGCGCGCGTCGTCGACCGTGCCGGGGACGGGCCGTACGCCGGCGTGAGCTTCACGCGGGAGGAGATGCGCGAGCTCAAGACCGCCGCCCTCCTCCACGACTTCGGGAAGATCAGCATCCCCGAGCGGGTCCTCGTGAAGGCGAAGAAGCTCGAGGAGGAGTCCCTCCGGAGGATCCGGGACCGGTTCGACTTCGCCCTCGAAGCGGCCGACGCGGCCGACTACCGGAACCTCCTCGGGCGCCTCGCCGAGGCGGGCGTGGCCCCGACGGCGGAGGACCTGCGCGAGCTCGACCTCGCCCGCTGGGAGCGCGCGCAGGAGCTGGAGGCGCAGTTCGACGAGATCCGGCGCGCCAACGAGCCGACCGTCCTCCCGCGCGAGTCGGGCGGCAGGCTCCGGGCGCTCCTCACCCGCTCCTGGCGGGACCGCCGGGGCGTCCTGACGCCCCTCCTCCTCGATGACGAGTTCCGGCTCCTCTCCATCGTCAAGGGGAGCCTCTCCTCCGAGGAGCGGACCCAGATCGAGAGCCACGTCTCCCACACCTACCGGTTCCTGTCGTCCATCCCCTGGACGGCGGACCTCGCCCGGGTCCCGGAGATCGCGCACGCCCACCACGAGAAGCTGGACGGGACCGGCTATCCCCGGCGCCTGACCGCCGACCGGATCCCCCTCCCGTCGCGGATCATGACCGTCTGCGACATCTACGACGCCCTCACCGCCTCCGACCGCCCGTACAAGAAGGCGGTCTCGCGGGAGGGGGCCCTCCGGATCCTCGAGGACGAGGCGCAGACGGGCCTCCTCGACCGGTGGCTGGTCGAGACGTTCGTCTCGGAGAAGGTCTGGGTCCCGGGGATCGTCTGACGGGGCTCGCGGGAGGGCGTCGTGCCCTCGCGGCGCTCGTCCTGGCCGCCGCGTCGGTGGGGGTGCCGGCCCTCGCGACGGCGGGAGAGCCGCCGCGGGGGCGCTGGCACTTCGTCTTCGACGGCGAGCCCCGCCTCGCGTACTCGGTCCTCTTCGTCCGGAGCGAGGGGGGAGACGAGACGCGTCTCCTCGTCGACGCGGCCGCGGGGAGGTTCGAGCTGGTCTCGCGTCAGCCGCCCGACGGCAGGGAGACGTTCGAGTCGATCCGGGACGTCGCGTCCGGGGAGACCCTCTCGAGGACGCTCGCCTGGGGACCGGTCGCGGGGCCCGCGAAGCCTCCGGAGTGCGCGCGGGTCGCCGCGCCCGACGCGTGCGTCGTCCTCGAGGGGAGCCGGGGACGCCTCGCGGCGGCGCTGTCGGCGTTCTCCGGAGAGCGCGGGGCGCAGCTCTCGGAGCGGGCGCGCGCGATCGCCTCGCCGAAGCTCCTCGGGAGCCTGCGCGCCCTGGCGGTGGTCTTCCCCCTGTCGAAGGACTTCGAGCTCTACACGGACGACTTCCTGGCGTTCCTCGACCCCGTCGCGTTCCGGGACTCCCCCGTCCCTCCCCGTCTCGGCGAGCGGGTCCGCGGGTGCCCGTTCGACGCCACCTTCGGCTTCCCCTGCACCGAGCGGGAGCGCCGGGGCGAGGAGCTCCGGTTCGGACCGACGGGCGCCGGGGCCCCATCCCGCTCGCCGGGCCCGACGCCCGCCGCCGTGCCGCCTCGTCCCGCCGGAGGGACGGCCCCTTCGCCCCCTTCCGGCGGAGCCCCCGGGCCGCCCTGAGCGGGTGGATCAGCCCGGCTGGTGCTCCGGCCGGAGGAGGTCGAGGACCGTCTTCACCGGGGCGAACGTCTCGATCGGCACCTCGACGAAGACGGTCAGCCAGCCGGCCATCGCGCCGTTCCAGAGGCCGGGCCGCTCGAGGGCCTTCAGCTCGCGCCCGTCCTTCGACTTCCGCGAGACGAAGACGGTCTCCTGGTCGACGTACCGCTCGAGGTCGTACGGCTTTCCGCCGGCTCCGCGCAGCTTCAGGACGAGGTCCACGGGGTTGAAGTGGGTCGACGACTCCCAGATGAGCCGCTGGCTCTCCGAGCTCCGGTCGACCTGGGAGCCCTCGACGATCTGCGGGGAGACGCGTCCGGAGGAGTCCTCGACCCAGAACGGTCCGCCGCCGGGCTCGCCCTGGTTGCGGACGACGCCGCAGACCCGGAGCGGCCGGTCGAGGAGGTCGCGCAGCCGCTCGGCGCGGCCGGCGGGCGGGAGCCCCGCAGCCTCGGGGACCCCGAGCTCCTGCGTCAGGAGCGACTCGGCCTCGCCGGCGACGGCGGGGTCGAACGGGGCCCGGGCCAGCTCCTCGCGGAGCCGGCCGACGTGGCGCTCGAGCCTCACCAGGTGCCCGGCGAGGAGCCTCTTCCAGAGGAGCGTCGGCCCCTTCCGCGCGTCCGGGACGACGTTGTCGACGTTCTTCAGGTAGACGAGGTCCGCGCCGAGCTCCGCGAGCCGTCCGAGGTTCGCGAGGAGCGCGCCGTGCCCGCCCGGGCGGAAGAGGATCGTCCCGTCGTCGGACCGGAACGGGCTGTCGTCGAGGTCGACCGCGACGGTGTCGGTGGCGCGCTCCTGGACGGAGAAGGAGACGTCGAAGCGCGCGTGGAGCCGCTCCTCGAGCCGCCGCCCGTGGCGGGAGAGGAGCTCCTCGAACGCGCCCCGGCTGGCCTCGGGGACGGTGAAGTGGACGCGGCAGCGCCCCGACCCGTCGCGGACGGTCAGCCCCGCCTCGACGAGGTGCTCCTCGAACGGGGTCCTCGTCCCCTCCTCCTCCTCGTGGAACGGGATCAGGGCCTTGGGGAGCTCCGCGTAGCCGAGCCCCTCCCCGGAGACGAGCGCCCGGATCAGCGTCCGGAAGGACGGCCCGGGCGCGGCCCAGGCCTCCTCCCCCGCCGCGCGCCGGAGCTCCTCGCGGAACGGGAGCTTCCGAAGCCCCTCGACGAAGCGGACGACCTCGCCGGCCGGCTTCTCACCGGCCGCGGCGCGCGCCCTCACCTCCTCCCAGGGGGTGGAGACGTCCTCGCTCAGGTAGCGGGCGAGGCTCTGGAACATCCGGCTCGCCGCGCCGGACGCGGGGACGAGCTTCGAGAGGCGCCCGGTCCGGGCGGCCTCGTCGTGCAGCCTCCCGAGGGCCTCGTGCTCGTCCTCGGGCAGGCGGTGGACGCCGTCGCCGACGCGGCAGGGCCGGACGAGCTTCACGCAGGGGGGCGGGTTCCGGAAGAGCCTGATCTGCCGCTCGACCTCCGCCTCGGAGATCCCGAGAGCGGCGAGCTGGGCGCGGTCGGCGTCGGTCAGGAGGAGCGGGGCCACGTCAGGCCTCGTCCCGCCGCCGCGGGAGGTCGTCCTCCTCCTCGAGGAGGCGGAGGAGGTACCGGCCGTACTCGTTCTTCGCCATCGGCGTGGCCAGGGCGCGGACGGCTTCCGGCCCGATGTAGCCCATCCGGTAGGCGACCTCCTCGAGGCAGGCGACCTTGAGCCCCTGCCGGTCCTCGATCGCCTGGATGAAGTTCGAGGCGTGGAGGAGCGACTCGTGCGTCCCCGTGTCGAGCCAGGCGATCCCGCGCCCGAGCAGCTCCACCGAGAGGGCCCCGCGCTCGAGGTAGACGCGATTGAGGTCGGTGATCTCGAGCTCGCCGCGCGGCGACGGCCTCAGCGACGCGGCGATCTCGAGGACGTCGTTGTCGTAGAAGTAGAGGCCCGTGACCGCGTAGTGCGAGCGGGGGCGCGCCGGCTTCTCCTCGATGCTCACCGCGCGGCCGTCGCCGTCGAACTCCACGACGCCGTACCGCTCCGGGTCCCTCACCCGGTACGCGAAGACCGTGGCCCCGGTGTGCCGGGCTGCGGCCCGCTGGAGCGACTCGGGGAACCCGTGGCCGTAGAAGATGTTGTCGCCGAGGGCGAGGGCGGCCCGGTCCTTCCCGACGAAGTCGCGGCCGATCAGGAACGCCTGCGCGAGCCCGTCGGGGCTCGGCTGGACGGCGTAGGAGATCCGCATCCCCAGGGGCGACCCGTCGCCGAGGAGGCGCCGGAAACCGTCCTGCTCGTGGGGGGTCGTGATCACCAGGACGTCCCGGATCCCGGCGAGCATCAGGGTCGAGAGCGGGTAGTAGACCATCGGCTTGTCGTAGACCGGGACGAGCTGCTTGCTCACGGCCCGGGTCAGGGGCCAGAGGCGCGTCCCCGATCCGCCGGCCAGGATGATCCCCTTCATCGACTCACCTCGCCGGCCGATCTTAGCGGCTGGGGCGAGGCGGCGCTCGGCCGGGCGCCGCGATACGATTCGCCCATGCTCCGTGCCCGTCCCTTCCGCCTCTCCCTCCTCGTGCCGGCGCTCGCGACGCTTGCGGCAGCCGCTCTCGCGCTCCCGGCCCCCGCCGTCGAAACGCACCCGTTCTCGGTCCACGACATGCTCGCGATGGACCGGGTCTCCGACCCGCAGGTCTCGCCCGACGGCTCGAAGGTCGCCTTCACCGTCCGCGTGACCGACCTCGCCGCCAACAAGGGGCGGACCGACGTCTGGCTCCTCGACGTGGCGACGAAGGCCACGAGGCGCCTGACCACCAGCGAGGCGAACGACACGAACGCCCGCTGGGCCCCGGACGGCAGGAGCCTCTACTTCCTCTCGACCCGCTCCGGCTCCTCCCAGGTCTGGCGCCTGTCGCTCTCCGGCGGCGAGGCCGAGAGGGTGACGGACGAGCCGCTCGACGTCGACGGGGTCGAGGTCGCACCCGGCGGCAAGGCCCTCGTCCTGGCGATGGCCGTCGTCCCCGGCAAGACGCCGGCCGAGACGAAGGCGATCGCGGTCGAGAAGGAGAAGCAGCAGGCCTCGGGGATGCTCTTCGACCACCTCTTCGTGAGGCACTGGGACACCTGGAGCGATGGGACGCGCAACCACGTCTTCGTCCTCCCGCTGGGCCCCGACGGCCGGCCGTCGGGCGCCGCCGTCGACGTCATGAAGCAGATGGATGCGGACTGCCCGTCGAGGCCGTTCGGAAGCCTCGACGAGGCGGTGGTGTCGCCGGACGGCCGGTCGGTCGTCTTCGGCGCCCGCGACGCCGGGCGCGAGGAGGCATGGTCGACCAACTTCGACCTCTTCGAGGCGCCCGTCGACGGGTCGGCGGCGCCGAGGAAGCTGACGACGAACCCGGCCTGGGACGCGTTCCCCCGCTTCTCGCCGGACGGGAAGACGCTCGCCTACCTCGCCATGAGCCGCCCCGGGTACGAGGCCGACCGGTTCGCCTTCGTCCTGCGCGACCTGGCGACCGGCAAGGAGAGGAAGGTCGACCTGAGGCTCGGGCCCGGGAAGTTCGACGACCGCTCGCCCTCCGAGTTCCTCTGGTCCGCCGACGGCAAGGAGCTCTACGCCACCGCCGACCACCTCGGCCAGAAGGCGCTCTTCGCCGTCGACGTGGCGAGCGGCAAGGCGCGGATCGTGGTGGGGGAGGGGACGATCGACAGCCCGCGCCTCCTCGGCCTGGACCGGGTCCTCTACTCGATGAACTCCCTCCTCGGCCCGGCGGAGCTCTACGCCGTGGCGGCGAAGGGGGGCGCGCCCGTCAAGCTGACCGGCCTGAACGACGCGAAGGTCGCCGCCGCCCGGTTCGGCACGCCGGAACGCTTCTCGTTCACCGGCGCCCACGGAGACAGGGTCGAGGGGTACATCGTCAAGCCGATCGACTTCGACGCCGCGAAGAAGTACCCCGTCGCGTTCATGATCCACGGCGGCCCGCAGGGGATGTTCGGGAACGACTTCCACTACCGCTGGAACCCGCAGGCCTACGCGGGCGCGGGCTACGCCGCCGTGATGGTCGACTTCCACGGCTCGACGGGATACGGGCAGGCGTTCACCGACGCCATCAACGGGGACTGGGGCGGGGCGCCCTACGAGGACCTGATGAAGGGACTCGACTTCGCGCTGAAGAAGTACCCCTTCCTCGACGCCACGCGGGTCGGCGCCCTCGGCGCCTCGTACGGCGGCTACATGATCAACTGGCTCCACGGCCAGACCGACCGCTTCAAGTGCCTCGTCGTCCACGACGGCAACCTCGACGAGCGGATGGCCTACTACGACACCGAGGAGCTCTGGTTCCCCGAGTGGGAGCACGGCGGCGTGCCGTGGGACCCGAAGTCGACGTACGGGAAGCACAACCCGATCGACTACGTGAAGAACTGGAAGACGCCGACGCTCGTGGTCCACGGCATGAAGGACTTCCGCGTCGTCTACGCGCAGGGGATCTCGGTCTTCACCGCCCTCCAGCGCCGCGGCATCCCATCGAAGCTCCTCATCTTCCCGGACGAGAACCACTTCGTCCTCAAGCCGGCCAACTCGATCCTCTGGCACCAGACCGTCCTCGGCTGGCTCGACCAGTGGCTCAAGAAGTGACTTCCTGACCACGGCGCGGGCCCGGGGGACCCCGGGCCCGGGGGTCGGGCCCGAGGGCCCGTCAAACCCGGGGGAAACCCGGGGGTCAGGTCTGTGATCCGTGATCCGGCGGGGTCAACCGTGCGAGCTCGGGGGGGCGGGCGACGGACTCCCCTGCGCGGTCCGCTGCGCGCGGGCCACCCGCTGGCGCCCGGAGCCCCACCCCCTCCGGGGCGGACCTGAACTCGCTTCGCTCAGACAGCAGGCCCGCCTGGTCCTCCGGGGGCGGGTCCCCGGGCGAGCGGGTCCCGGCCCGTGCTCGGACGGACTCGCGCAAGGGCATCCGCCGCCCGCCTCTCGCGCCCCCCGGGCGCGAGACCGGGAGACGAGGCACCCTGTTTCTGAGGGACGGTGCAGAGAGCGGGTCGGGGTGCATCCGTATGAGGGGAGAGATCGAGGCGACCGACGGGCGCGATGTCGCCATTGCCTGCAGGGCTTGCAGGGGGTGCACGGAGCTCTGCAGGTCGGACGGGGGCGGGTGGGGGGGGCATTTGCACGGAACCCGTTGGGGGAAAAGGTCTTGGGCGAGCGCGGGGGGACGCGGGCGGAGCGGCACGGCGCTTGAGTTCCCGAAGGGTGACGGCGGATCGGACCCGCCGATCTCATCGAAAGGAATACCGCCATGAACAAGACCTTTGCAACCGGCGTGGCGGCTCTCGCCGCCGTCGTTCTCTTTGCCAGCCCGGTCGTTGCCCAGAGGGGGCCGCGCGGGGGCGCCGCCGGGGGCGGCCAGCCCGGCAGGACGGGCGCGCCGGGCGCGGCCGCCACCTCGCCGCTGGGGACCTACGTCGCGTCGCTCCCGCTGGAGACGCTGAGCGCGGCCGAGAGCGCGAGCATCGCGTACATGAGGGAGGAGGAGAAGCTGGCGAGGGACGTCTACGACGTCCTGTGGGCCACCTGGCGCGTCGGGGCTTTCGCGCGGATCGCGCAGGCCGAGCAGCAGCACATGGACGAGGTGAAGCTCCTGGTCGACCGGTACGGCATCGAGGACCCGGCAGCCACCACGAAGCCGGGGGAGTTCAAGGACGCCCGTCTGGCCGCGCTCTACGCGTCGCTCGTCGAGAAGGGGAAGGCCTCGGTGGCTGACGCCCTGCAGGTCGGGGCGACGATCGAGGACGTCGACCTCTCCGACCTGAAGCGCGAGCTCGCCGCGGCCGACAACCGCGACGTGAAGGCCGTCTTCCAGAACCTGGCGAAGGGCTCGAGGAACCACCTGCGCGCGTTCTCCGCGCAGCTGGCGGTGAACGGGTCCTCGTACGCGGCGCAGTACCTCTCGCAGGCCGAGGTCGACGCGATCGTCGCCGCCGCGCACGAGCGCCGGGTGGTGTACGACGAGAACGGCCAGGCCCTCGCCGGCGCCGCGGGCACCTGCACGGGTGCGGGGCGCGGCGGGCGTGGATCGGGCGGGCGCGGCGGTTGGGGCCGCGGGATGGGCGCCGGCGCGGGGGCCGGGTACGGTCCGGGCGACGGGACGGGCCCGAACTGCCCGCGCTGAGGAACGAAGTCTCCAGACCCGCGAGGGGGTACGCGGCCGGCCGGAAGGCCGGCCGCGTTCATTCGTGGGCGGGACGCGGAGCCGTCGTGGGCTTTCTGGAGGCTACGGGGCACCGGCGAGGGGCGCGACCCGCAGCTGGGCGTCCTTGATCCAGAGCGACCCGCCGGGTCCGCCGAAGGCGACGTTCAGCTTGACGAGGTCCGGCTTCTCGCCGGGCCGGAGCATGAACGGCACCTCGTGCGACGCCCAGCCCGTCGTCCCGGTCACCGGGTCGGAGAAGCCCTTCGAGAAGAACTCCCCCCTGCCGGGGATCCGGACCCACATCTCGAGGATCGCGGGCCCCTGGAGCTTCTCGCCCCGGAGGTCGGCCCGGAAGAAGAGGGCGCACGAGTCGCACAGGGCGTCGCCGGGGACCTCCCAGAGGCGGACGGAGCCGACGGCGGGGGCGTCGACCTTGAACCCGCCGTCGTCGGCGACGACGCCGGTGCGGGTGATGGGGACGTCGGCGGGGCCGAAGGTCCTGACGGTCCGCGAGTCGGCGACGGGACGCGACGAGTCCGGGGCGCGGCGGCACGCCGTGGCGGCGGCCTGCGAGGCGAGCGCCACGACGGCGAGGAGCGGGACGGCGAGACGGCGGAGCGGGGGGACCGGCTTCATGGCCCTCCATTCTCACCCCGCGGCCGCCCGCGGGACGCGCGAGAGGGAGCGCCGGCGAGGACGCTCCTCAGACGACGGCCGGGACGAAGTCGAAGCGGGCGACGTCGACGAGCCCCCGGTCCGTCAGCTTCAGCTCGGGGATGACCGGGAGCGCGAGGAACGCCAGCGTCATGAAGGGGTGGTCGATCGCCGTCCCGAGCGCGTGCGCCGCGTCGTTCGCCTTCCGCTCCGCCGCGTCGAGCTCGGCGAGGGAGCGGTTGGCCATGAGCCCCGCCACCGGCAGCGAGACCTCGGCGAGGACCTCGGGACCGTCGGCCACGACGATGCCGCCGCGGAGGGACGCGGCGCGCCGCACCGCCGTCTCCATGGAGGCGTCGTCGCAGCCGACGACGACGACGTTGTGGGAGTCGTGGGCCACGGAGGACGCGATCGCGCCGCGGGCGAGGCCGAAGCCGCGCGCGAACGCGACGCCGACGTTTCCCGTCCCCCGGTGGCGCTCGACGACGGCGAGCTTGGCGAGGTCGCTGTCCGGGTCGGCCGAGGCGGAGCCGCCGACGACGCGAGCCGGCTCGCTCCCGGCCCCGGTCGCGAGCGACCCCGCGCGGACCTCGATCACGCGGACGCGGGCGCCGGGGGAGGCGGGGAGCGCGAGGCGCGTCCGGTCGAAGCCGTCGACGCGGAACGCGGGCCCCTCGGCGATGCCGCGCGAAGGGACGTCGACGAGGAGCTCCCCGCCGCGGGCGACGCGGCGTCCCCCGAGGACGACGAGGTCGGGGCGGAAGTCGTCGAGGCTCTCGAAGGTCAGGATGTCGGCGCGGAAGCCGGGGGCGACGGCGCCCCGGTCGCGGAAGCCGTAGTGGCGGGCGCAGGAGTAGGACGCGAGCCGGATCGCGAGGACCGGGTCGAGCCCGAGGGCGATCGCGCGCCTGACGTGGTGGTCGACGTGCCCGTGCGCCAGGAGGTCCCACGGGTGCCGTTCGTCGGTGGCGAAGGCGAAGCGCTCGCTGCTGGCGGCGGTGACGAGCGGGAGGAGGTCGTCGAGGTTCTTCGCCGCCGTCCCCTCGCGGATCCAGATCGACATGCCGCGGCGCACCTTCTCGAGCGCCTCGGCCGCGCCGAGGCACTCGTGGTCGGTCCGGATCCCCGCGCCGACGTAGGCGTTCAGGTCGAGGCCGGTGAGGAGGGGCGCGTGCCCGTCGACCGGCAGGCCGCGCGCAGCCGCCTCCTCCACCTTGGCCCGGACGGCCGGGTCGCCGAGGAGGAACCCGGGGACGTTCATCATCTCCGCGAGGCCGAGGATCCCGGGGCGGCCGTAGAACGGCGCGAGGTCGGCGGCGGAGAGCGACGCCCCGGCGGTCTCGAGGTGGGTCGAGGGGACGCACGAGGGGAGCATGACGTGGACCTCGACGGGGAGGCCCGCCGCGCTGGCCAGGAAGTCGTCGAGGCCCGAGGCGCCCCGGACGTTCGCGATCTCGTGCGGGTCGGTGACGACCGCGGCCGTCCCGTGCGCGGCCGCGAGGCGGGCGAACTCCGGCGGCGTCGCCATGGTCGACTCCACGTGGATGTGGGCGTCCCACAGGGCCGGCGCGACGAACGCGCCCGCGAGGTCCACCTCGTCCTCGGAGCGTGCGGCCCGGTACGGGCCGATCCCGAGGATCCGGTCCCCCTTCACGCCGATCGTCCCGTCGTGGACCTCGCCCGTCAGGACGTTTACCACCCGGGCGTTCTTCAGGACGAGGTCGGCCGGGACGGACCCTCGCGCGGCGTCGACGAAGGCGGAGAGGGGAAGCGGCATGGCGGCCTCCTCCCCTAGCGTAGCGCGGGCCGGAGGACGCCGGGGCCGAAGCCGCGACGCTTCCGGGCGCTCATCGGCTATCGTGCGGCCGTGACCTTCGTTCCGACCCGCGGCCGTGGCCTTGCCCTCGGCGTCGCCCTGACGGCGCTCTTCCCGGCGGGCGTGGCGTCCGGGCAGGACGGCTCGTGGCAGACCGAGGCGTCCGCTGGGGCGGCCTGGATCGGGACCGTCACGGAGCGGCCGCTCGTCGTCATCGGCGGCGCCCCCTCGGGCAGCTTCGGCTACCGCGGGGACTCCTCGGGCACCTCGCTGGGGCTGTCGGGAACGCGGGCGCTCTGCCGGGTCACCGACGACGGGGCGACCCCGTTCGACCTCCTGGCGTACGTCGGCCGCGCGTCCACGGTCCGGCTCGACGTCTCGCTCGCGGCCACGAGCCGCGACTCGACCGGGACCGCCCGCGGGGTCGAGTCGACCCTCGTCTCGAGCCTCTCCGGCGACCGGAACGTCCGCGGGGCCGCCCTCGGGGTCGAGTGGTTCCTCCTGCCGGCGACCTCGCTCCGGCTGGGGGGGGAGCTCGGACGGAGCCGCGAGACCGCCGTCTCGAACCTCGTCGAGAGCCCGTCCGGCCAGATGCAGCTGTCGACGTCCGGGACGCGCTCCTCCACCTGGTCGGCGACGTTCGGTGTGGCCCAGCGGCTCGGGGAGCACGAGATCGCGGTCTCGGGCCTCGCCGCCGGCTCCGACGCCACGCGCGACGACCTGAGCGTCTTCACGGGGTCGGCCGATCCGTTCTCGCAGTCCCTCGCGGCCGACGGGCGGACCTGGGGCGTCGCGGCCTCCTCCCGCCTCCTCTTCGCCCGGCGGCGCGTCGCTCTCGACCTCGCCGCCTCGTACCGCGAGACGAGCACCTCGACGGTGGTCGCCGTCTCGCTCGGGCGCCTCGCGGACGAGAGCCGCGCCCTCTCGCGGAGCGTCGCGGGGGTCGCCACCTGGTACGCCGGCCGGTCGCTCGGCGCCAGCTTCGGCCTCTCGTACGCGACGCAGAGCGCGGCGGCCGGGACCCCCTCGCTCCGGCCGACGCAGTTCGTCAAGGCGGTCGCGGCCACCCTCACCGTCCGCTGGTGGGCGAGTCCCCGCCGGGCCCTGGAGCTCTCCGCCGGCCGGACGTGGACGACGAGCCTCTCGCCCCCCGAGGGGCCGAGCTTCGAGCGGCTCGAGGAGACGCGGGACCGGGTCGCGCTGGCTGCCGTCGCGCGGTTCTGAGGGGGGATGCGCGAGTACGCCCTCCTCGGCGACGTGGCGGTGGTCCTCGCGGCGTCGCTCCCGGTCCTCTTCCTCTTCAAGAAGCTCAAGGCCCCGGCGATCGCCGCGTTCCTCGTCACCGGGATCGCGATCGGGCCCCACGCTCTCGGGCTGATGGCCGACCCCGAGCGGGTCGAGCGGGTGGCCGAGCTCGGCGTGGCGCTGATCCTCCTCGAGGTCGGGCTCGAGTTCCCCCTCTCCCGCCTCAGGAAGATGGGGCGCGCCGCGGTCCTGGGGGGGAGCCTGCAGATGGCGGGCGCGGCCCTGGCGATGACGGGGGTCCTCGCCTTCTTCTTGCCGGGCGACATCCGCCTCGCGATCTTCGGCGGCCTCCTCGTCTCCGTCTCGTCGACCGCGGTCGTCCTCCCCGTCCTGGCGGGGCGCGACGAGCTGGACGCTCCGCACGGCAGGCAGTTCCTCGGGGTGTCGCTCTTCCAGGACCTGGCCGTGATCCCGCTGGTCCTCCTCCTCCCCGCCCTCGCCCCGCACGGCGAGGGGGCCCCCGACGTCGTCGCCGTCGTCGGGAAGGTCGGGGTCGCGGTCGCGAGCGTGGCGCTCCTCGTCGCCGTGGCGCGCTTCCTGGTCCCCCGCTTCCTCGACCGCTTCGTCCGGATCGCGGGGCCCGAGACCTTCACGGCGTCGGCGGTCGTCGTCGTCCTCGGGATCACGGCGCTCGCGGTGGAGATGGGGGTGTCGGCGGCGATGGGGGCGTTCGCCGCGGGGATCGTCATCGCGGAGAGCGAGTCGATCGCCGACGTCAGCTCGATCTTCGCCCCGTTCCGCATCGTCCTCTCGAGCCTCTTCTTCGTCTCGGTGGGGATGCTGTTCGACCCGGGCTTCGTGGCGCGCCACTTCCCGGCGGTCGTGGCGGGGGTGGGGCTGGTCGTCGCGATCAAGACGGCGACGGCCTACCCCGCCCTCCGGCTGGCGCGGGCCCTTCCGACCACGGCGCTCAGGGCCGCCCTCGCCCTCGCCAACGTCGGGGAGTTCTCGTTCGTCCTCCTCCTCTCGGGCCGGAAGCTGGGGCTGGTCCAGCCGGCGGGCGAGCGGCTCTTCCTGGCGGTCGCGGTCCTCTCGATCCTCCTCGTCCCGTTCGTCATCGCGGCGGGGCCCGCGCTCGCCTCCAGGCTCCGCGACCGGCCCGACGCCGCGTCTCTGGCCGAGCACCCCGAGGAGCTTTCGGGGCACGTCCTCGTCGTCGGCTACGGCCTGAACGGGAGCAACGTCGCCCGCGTCCTCGCCGACACCGGGATCCGCCACGTGGTCGTCGACGCCGACGCGGACCGGGTGGCGGCGGCGCGGCGGGCGGGGGCGCGCGCGCTCCTGGCCGACGCCACCGGGGTCGAGGCCCTCGCCCGCGCCGGCGTGTCGCGCGCGAGGGCCGTCGTCGTCACCGTGCCCGACGCCGGCGCGAGCCGGTCGATCGTGAGGCTCTGCCGCTCCCGGAGCGCGGACGCGCGGATCATCGTCCGGACCCGGTACGTCCGCGAGGTGGTGGAGCTCCGCCGCGCCGGCGCAGACGAGGTGATCCCCGAGGAGTTCGAGACGTCGATCGAGATCGTCGCTCGGGTCCTCCGGACGTTCCACGTCCCGGGCAACGTCGTCGGGACGCAGCTGCGGCTCCTGCGCGACGAGGGCTACCTCCGCCTGCGCGACCCGCTGAGCCGGCCCGAGGCGGGGCGCCGGCTGGCCGCCCTCGTGGCGGTCGGGACGTCCGAGCTGTTCCTCGTCCTGCCCGAGATGGCCGCGTCGGGGAAGACCCTCGCGGACCTCAACGTCGAGGGGGACCACGTCGCCGTCCCCGCGCTGCTGCGGGACGGGGAGCCCCTGGCGCCGCCGCCGAAGGACGAGCCGCTGAGGGACGGGGACACCCTCCTCCTCGTCGGCGCCCACGAGGACCTCGTCCACGTGATGAAGCGGCTCGAGGGGCCCGGGGCCGGCCCCCCCGCCTGAGCGGCCCAGCGCCGCTCCGTGACGCTCCCCGCCCCTCCCGCTATCCTCGGGCGATGACGAGCCAGAAATCCGCGCGCGCCCGCCGGGCCCTCCTGGCGCTCCTCTTCCTCCTCGCGACCCCGCCGCTCGCCGCGGGGCTCCGGTTCAGGCCCGTCGCGGGGCCGGACGGGGGGGACGTGAGGGCGCTCCTCCCCGACGGCGCTCTCCTCTGGGCGGGGACCGGCGGGGGCGTCTGGAAGCTGGAGAACGGGACCTGGAGCCGGGACGGCCTCCCGCAGCTCCGGGTGACGGCCCTCGCCTCCTCCGAGGGGAGCCTCTGGGCGGCCACCGGCGACGCGCTCTGGCGGCGCGGGGCCGGCGGCAGCTGGACGGTGGAGACGCTTCCCACGGAGTTCCTCTTCCCGACCACGCTCGCCGTCTCGGGCGGGACCCTCTACGTCGGCGGCCTCGGAGTCCTCAAGCGGAGCGGGAACGGGTGGACGTCCCTCCCCTCGCCCGGGGACGGGATCGTCTCGGTCCTCGTGGAGACGGGGGGGAGCCTCGTGGCGGGACTCTCCGGCGGGACCGCCGCGCGCCTCTCCGGCTCCTCGTGGGCTCCGCTCGCCGGGGGCGTCGGCCCGGGCGAGGGCTTCACCGCCCTCGCGACGCTCGGAAGCACGCTCTACGGCGGCACGAACCGGTTCCTCTACACCTGGACGGGCGTCTCCTGGACCTACGACACGACGTTCGTGGAGCACCCCGTCCGGTCCCTGACGGTCGCGGGGGGCGTCCTGCGCGCCGCGACGGGGGACGCGGGCGTCCTCGCCTGGAACGGCTCCGGGTGGAGCCCGGACTCCAACGGCCTCCTCCCGCGCGGGGCGCGGACCTTCGCCTCGTCGGGGAGCGACCTCCTCCTCGGGACCGAGGGAGGGGCCGTCTACCGCCGGTCCGGCTCGGGGTGGGCGCCGCTGGGGAGCGGCCTCGCCGCGACGCGGATCGTCGACTCCCTCTCGGGCGGAGCGACGGCGGGACAGCTCGTGACGGGCTCGGCTGGCGCGGGCCTCGGCTCCGACTGCCTCTGCCCGTCGGGAGGCTCCTCCTGGGCGCCCCTGCCCGACGGCTGCGGCGACGTCCGCGCGCTCGCGGCGGCCGGGACGACGGCCGGCGCCGACCTCCTCGTCGCCACGGGCTGCGGGCCGCTGGCCGGGAACGCGCCGGGCTGGAGGGGGGCCTCGTCGGGCCTCGCCGGCACCGCGAACCTCGTGGCCCTGGCCGAGACGTCGCAGGGGGTCCTCGGCGGGACGTCGGCCTCCGGCCTCTGGCAGTGGGGGGCGGGGGGCTGGTCCCCTATCGCGCTCCCCGGGCTCGGCAACGCCGGGCGGGTCCAGGCGCTCGGTACCGCGGGCCTCACGGTCTACGCGGCCCTGGCGGAGGGACTCTTCGCCGCCACCGGAGGGATCTGGAGCGACGCCGGGAGCGGCCTCCCCTCGCCCGGCTCGATCACCGCGGTCGGTGGCGACCAGGGGCGCGCCTTCGCCGCCGACAGCGCGGGCGCCGTCTACCGGCGCGAGGGGACGGGCGCGTGGAAGCGCGACTCCATCGGCCTCGCGGGTGCCACGGTCGCCGCGGTGACCGTGGCCGGCGGCCAGCCCGTGGCCGCAGGGGGCACGCGCGGCCTCTTCCGCCAGTCGGGAGGGACCTGGGCGCCCGAGACCTCGGGCCTGCCGGCCGGTGCCGACGTCCGCGAGGTCCGCGCCGTCTCGCGCGCCGCCGGGAGCCTCCCGGCCGTCGCCCCGAGCGTCGTCGTCGGGACGGCCGCGCACGGCGCCTTCGTCGCGACCGCCGTCCCCGCCGTCCAGACCGTCCCGGTCGTCCTCGACGTCGTCGGCGGGACCGGGGCCCGCTTCCGGACCGAGCTGACCCTCGGGAACCGAGGCTCCGTCGCGCGGACCGTGAAGGTGGCCTTCACCGCCGCCCCCGGCTTCGGCGTATCGGCCGCCACGACGTGGGAGGGGTCGATCGTCCTCGCGGCGAAGACCGAGCGGCACGAGGCCGACGCCATCGCGTTCCTCAAGGCGCTCGGCCTCGCCATCCCCGACCCGGGACCGAACGCCCCGGTCGCGGGGAGCCTGACCGTCTCGGCCGACTCCGACGGCCTCGCGGGCGCGGCATCGGGGGACCTGTACGGGATCGCGCGGACGTACACGACGGCGCCGGCGGGAGGGACGTTCGGGCTCTTCTACCCGGCGCTCTCGGACCTTTCGGCCGCGGAGGAGACGGCGGACGTCTACGGCCTGAGGAGCCAGTCGGGCGTCGCGCGGTCGAACCTCGCGGTCGTCCACCTCCCGGGGCGCGGGACCGGCCCGATCGACCTCGAGGTGCAGGTCTACTCGGCGTCGGGCGTCGCCGCGGGCCCGCCGCTGACCAAGTCCCTCGCTCCCGGCGAGTGGTACCAGTGGAGCGGCGTCCTCGGCCTCGCCGGGCTCCCCGACGGCTCGTACGGCTACGCCCGCGTCCGGCGCGTCGGCGGGACGGGCGCCTTCGCCGCCTACGGCGTCGTCAACGACGCCGCCACCTCCGACGGCTCGTACCTGCCGGCGTACCGGCCGGGAGGAGCGGCCGCCGCGCGACGGGTCGTCGTGCCCGTCGTCCTCGACGTCTACGGCGCGGCCGGCTCCCACTTCACGACGGAGCTCACGCTCGCGAACACGACCTCGGTCCCGACCCCGGTCGACGTCCTCTACCGCCCCGCGCCCGGCTTCGGGAGCGTCTCCGGACCCGCTGCGCTCTCCCTGAGCCTCGCGGCGGGCCAGCAGCGGACGATCCCCGACATCCTCCAGTTCCTCCGCGACAACGGCATCGGCGTCCCCGTCGCGACGCCCGACAGCCCGCAGGCCGGGACCCTCGAGCTCTTCTTCCGCTACCTCGAGAACCTTCCCTCCGGCAGCACCGTCGCGCTCGCGCGGACGACGACGCCGAACCCCGACGCCGCCGTCGGCGGTGCCTTCGGCCTCTTCATGGCGGCCGTCCCGCAGGGAGCGGGCGCGCGCGGCTCGGCGCTCGTCCCCGCGCTCGCCGACGACGCCTCGGTCCGCTCGAACCTCGCGGTCGTCCACACCGGCGCCGACACCGACCTGCCGATCACGCTCTCGGTCCGGCTCTACGACGCCGCGACCGGGAACGCGGTGGGGAACGCCCTCTCCGTCCGGCTCGACCCGGGCGACTGGTACCAGTGGAGCCGGGTCCTGAGGCTCGCCCAGGTGCCCGAGTCGGTGACGCGGGCGTACGCCGTGATCACGCGGACGGCGGGCGACGCGCCGTTCCACGCCTACGGCGTCCTGAACGACAACGTCACGTCGGACGGGAGCGCGCTGGAGATGATCCCGCTCGCCGACTGAGCCGGCGGTTCCGCGCCCGGGAGGATCTCAGGCCGAGGCGGGCTCTTCGGCGGCCGGGAGGACGAGCATGGTCCCCGGCCCGATCCGCGCCCGGAGGCCGTGCCAGGCGACCTCCTTCGAGGCGTACGGGACGACCTGCGTCGCGAGCTGGAGAAGGTCCTTCGCGGGCATCGCGAGGAGAGTCAGCCCGTCGACCGGATGGCCCAGGAGGCGGCCGAGAAGACTCGCCTGGAGGATCCGGGCGAGAAGGGCGACGGCCGCGAGCGCGAGGAGCGAGGGGAGGAGGGAGCTCCCCGCCGCCGCGCCCGCGGCCGCCGCGCCGAGGGAGAGCGGAAGAGGGTTCATCAGCAGCTCGGCCCCGTAGACTGCCCTCGAGAAGGCGAAGCGGATCTTGTTCCACCGGACCTGCCGCGCGAGAGCGCGCCCGAGCGTCCGCCGCTCGACGACGTTGCGGACGACGACCGGGGAGAGGAGGACGCGCCACCCGGCGCGGTGGACCGCGAGGCCGATCGCCTGGTCTTCGGCGAGGACGTCGCCGAACGCGGCGAAGCCGCCGATCCGCTCGAGGACGTCGCGGCGGAGCGCCATCGACTTGCCGACGACGCACGGCACCCCGCCGAACGCGGCGAGGACGTTGCCGGGGACGACGAACGTCAGGAGGTGGAGCGCTTCGATGCGCGAGCCGAGATCGGAGGCCCCGGCGCCGACGAAGAGGTTCGAGACGCAGCCGGCGCCGGGGTCGTCGAGGAGCGCCACCGTCCGCGCGACGTCGTCGGGCTCGACCCGGACGTTCGAGTCGGAGACGAGGAGGACGTCGCCGAGCGCATGACGTTCGGCCACGACGAGCCGTCCGACCTTGGGATTCGCCGGCCGCCGGCCCGCGGGCTCGCCCACGACGAGCCGGAATGGGGCCTCGGGGAAGCGGGCCATCACCCGCTCGGCGACCGTGACGGCCGGGTCATCCCGCCGAGCGGCAGAGAGGACCACCTCGTAGGAGATCCCGCTCAGCCGCGCGAAGGAGACGAGGTTCTCCTCGAGGCCGTCATCGAGCCCCGACAGCGGCTTGAGGATCGAGAGTCGTGGCGCCGCCGTGGAAGCGCCCGAGGGGGAAGCCGCTCCGGCCCGCCCGCGCGGGCCCGCTCCGAAAGGGCGTCCGCGCCGCCTCAGCAGGCCCAGGAGGGCGACGGGGAGCGAGGTGAGGAGGAGGCCGGCGACGGAGAGGAAGGCGAGGGCTGCGAGGGCGATCTCGAGCGCGGTCGTCATCTTCAGGCTCCCAGCGGCGTCAGGCAGCCGCAGGTCTGGGGGATCGGATCCGAGGCGGGGACGTCGGCCGGGGCGTCGAGCCGAGTCAGGCCGAGGCCGGTTCCCTTCCGGAGGGCGGCCAGGACGGCGGCAGGCGTCTTCTCGCAGTCGATCAGCGTCTTCCAGGCCCACAGGTGGGGCCGGGAGTGGAAGTCGCTGTTGCCGACGTAGGCGAGCCGGGCCCTGGCGACGGGGGGAAAGAGGTCCCAGCGGCAGGCGAGCTCCCAGAGGTCGACGAGCCCAAGGACCTCCTGTCGCCGGTTCCAGAGGTAGAACGTGTTCTCGAACCAGCCCGACTGCTCATGGGGGTGGCACGCGACCGTCACGGCCCCCGCGTCGCGGGCCGAGGCGAGCATCTCCTCCACCGCCCCGTCCGCGCCGACGAACGCGTCGAGCCCCAGCGCGAGGGCGTGAGCCGACCGGTCGCGCGTGAAGGCGTTCCGCGTCAGCTCCACCCCCGCGAGGACCACCATCCGGTAGGTGTCCCACGCGCGGCGCGCCTCGCGCTCGATCTCGCCGCGATAGGCGTCCCAGCCCTCGCGCGTGACCGACAGCCGGAGCCGATGGGCGGTCCTCCCGAGGAGGCTGTCGCGGTTCACCACGTGGTCGGTGATCGCGATGACGTCGTGTCCCGTCCGCCCGAAGAGGTCGACCACCTCGGGCAGAGGGTGCCTGCCGTCCGACCAGGTCGTGTGGATGTGGAAGTCGGCGAGAAGCATCCCGGGCTCCTTTCCTCGGGCCTACACGGTCGTCCCGAGGTTTGAGAACCCGGCGTGCGCCCGGTCAAGGAGGTGTAAACAAACGGGCCGGTCGGCGGCTCCTTCAGCCCTTCGAGCCCCGCTCCGCGAGGAGGCGCTCGCCGAGCCGGCGGAAGACCTCGGCTGAGGGGCGGGGGCGGCGGGCCATCGTCGTCCGGTCGACCTCGACGAGCCCGAACTTCGGGCCCCAGCCGTCGAGCCATTCGTAGTTGTCGAGGAGCGACCAGTGGAGGTAGCCCGCGACCGGCACCCCTTCGGCGTGGACCGCGGAGAGGGCAGCGACGTGGTCCGCGAGGAAGGAGGCGCGCCGGGCGTCGCTCCCGTCCGCCAAGCCGTTCTCGGTGACGAGGAGCGGCTTGCCGACGGCAGCCGACGCCTCTCGCAGGACCTCCGCGAGGCCCTCCGGGACCACCTCCCAGCCGTTGTCCGTCAGGCCGCGGCCGGTCCGGTCGCGGTATCCGAAGCGGGCGAGACCCGGGACGCCCAGCCCCGCGCGGAGGTGGAGGCGCGAGTAGTAGTTCACGCCGACGAAGTCGAGGGAGGAGGGGAGGCCGTCGCGCCGTCCCTTGAGCCTCGCGAAGGGGGGGATCCAGAGGTCCCACCGGCCGGTGGCGAACGCCTCGAGGAGGCCGCCGTTGTAGACCCGCCGCGCGCGGGAGGCGAGGGCCCGGTCGAGCGGGTGGCGGCCCCGGTCCGGAGCGAAGAGCATCATGTTGTGCGCGACTCCCACCGCCGCTCCGGGGCACGCGCCCCGGATCTCGGCGGCCGCGGCGACGTGGGCGGCGAGGAGGTTGTCCAGCGCCAGCCGCGCCGCCCGCGCGTCCGAGAGGCCCGGCGGGATCTCGCCCCCGAGGAAGCCGCCCAGGAGGAGGACGAACGGCTCGTTCAGGGCGGTGAAGCAGCGGACCGCGGGCCCGAGCGCGCGGACCGCCTCCCGCGCGAAGCGGGCGAAGGCGTCGACCGACGCGGGAGACGTCCACGGCGTCTCGCCGTGGAACCAGGGCGGGTGGGTGTAGTGGTGGAGGGTGACGACGGGCTCGAGACCCAGGGCGGCGAGGCGGTCGACGAGGCGGGCGTAGCGCGCGAGGGCCTCGCCGTCGAACCGTCCCCGGCGCGGCTCGACGCGGCTCCAGGAGACCGAGAAGCGGAAGGCGTTCGCGCCCAGCGCCGCCGCGAGCGCGGCGTCCTCCTCGTACCGCGCCCAGGAGCCGACCGCCGGCCCGCAGGCCCCGCCGCGCGTCCTGCCGGCCGCCTCCCACGCGGTCCAGTCGCACGCGTCGTCCCCTTCGACCTGGTAGTGCGAGACGGCGACGCCCCAGAGGAAGGGGCGGTCGGGGAAGGGGAAGAGGACGGAAGCGGGGGTTTCGAGCGCGCGACGACGGAGGGGGCTCATGACATCACCGGCGGCGGATGATCTCCCATCTCGCCGCCCGGCCGTCGAACGATGCCTCACCGAGCCGTCTGCCGGAGGGCCCTCCTCACCCGCGCCTTCCCGCCCGGCAGGCTCGAGGCGTCGACGACCAGCTCCCCGCTCCGCGTGTCGACCACCGCCAGCCGCGGCGCCTCCGGCGGCACCTGGTCCCAGGCCGTCAGGGCGACCGAGAGCCGCGAGCCGTCGGCGGAGAAAGAGAGGAGGCGCGCGGCCAGGTGCGCGCGCCTCCGGTCGCGCAGGGGACGCCCGCCCGCCAGCAGCGTCGCGTCGCCGTCGACGCCGGGCGCGTCGAGGCGGACGAGAGCCGGGACGATGGTGGCGGGGGCGCTCGACTCGAGCCACGCGGCAGCGCTCCCGTCGGGGGAGAGCCGGAGAGAGCCGGGGACAGGGAGGACCGGCACCGCGACGCGGCGGACGACGTCGGTGCCGCGCCGGCGGACGACGAGCGCCAGGTCGCCGAGCTCTCCTTCGATCGAGACCGTCAGCGGCTCCGGTCCCGCGCCCCACGTCCTCCGCTGGGGGAAGGGAGCCGTCCCGTCGCCGCGGAGCGCGGCGAGGAGGCCGGCGCGCGCCGCCAGGCGCGGGCCGTCGGGCTCGTCGGGAAGGAGGTCCTTCACGCGGACCGCGGCGGCGCGCACCCGCTCCTCCAGCGCGGCGAGGTCGTCCAGCTGCCCCGCGGCGAGGAGGAGCCGCCCGAGCGCGAGGGAGGAGAGACCGAGACGGTCGGCGGCCCCGGCGAGCACCTGAGGGCTCGCCGTCCGCTCGGTCAGGGCGAGCCAGCCGGCCGTCTCGTTCCAGAGCGCCGTCAGGCCGCTCGCCGGGACGGGAAGGAGCGAGCGGAGGAGCCCGGCCCGTGCCCGATCGCCGAGCGGCGACTCCCCCTCGCCGCTCGCCTCGAGGAGCGCGAGCGCCGACCGGAACGCGGCGCCGTCGTAGACGGCACGCGGCGCAGCGCCGGGGAACCCGCGGACCGGGGCCGCGAGCCCCGCGAGAAGGGTCGATCCCGCCGCCGCGAGCGCCTCGGCCGCCTCCCCGAGGGCGACCTCGGCCTGGGCGTCGGGGAACCCCTCGGCGCGCCTGCGCTCGACGCCGCGCGCGAGGAGCGCGACGCCGAGCGGCCGCTGCGGCGCCGTCGCGGCGAGGAAGGTCCCCGTCGCGAGGAGCAGGGCCGTCCCCTCGGGCCCGCTCGCCACGGGGGTGGCGGACGAGGCGGGGAGCCAGCCGACGAGGCCGGGCGGCGGGGAGCACGGGGAGGAGGAGGCGACGCCCGCGGGGCTGCCGGCCGCAGCATCAGCAGGCGCGCCGACGGACGCGCCGACGGAGGTGCCGACGGACGTTTCTCCGGAACTAAGCGGGTCCGTCCTCTCGTCCCGGGTCTGGACCCTCAGGAACGAGCCTCGCGAGCCGAGGAGGAGGGTTCGCGTCCCGACGGGGAGCCGTGCGACGGCCGACGAGGACGGTCGGGGCTCGGCGAGGAGCGCGGCCACGCGCGCGGTGACGAAGACGTCGGCCCCCGGGAGCGCCTCGCCGGCTCCCGGCAGCGGCGAGGCGAGGAGGGATCCGGTGACGAGGAGGCCGATCAGCGCGACGCCGGAGGCGGCGAGCGCCGCCCGATGCGCCTGGTCCCGAAGGCGGGGGAGCGTGCGGGCGTTCACCGGAGCCCCTCCGCAGCCGCGACGGCCGCGCCTTCGCGCTCCGGTCCGCCGCCTGCGCCAGCGGCCGTCCGGGCCGCCGTCGTCGCCCCGGAAGCCTGCGGGCCCGCGCGCCGCGCGGCGCGGTCGGCTACGGCCGGCTCGCCGTTCGCCAGGCGCTTCATCACCTCGTCGGTGTAGACGTCGGAGGAGAGCTGCGGCGTCAGGATGACCTGCACCTTGTCGGAGATCCTCTCGGCGAACGTCTTCGAGACCCAGATCGGGTTCGCGGTGACGAGCTCGGCCTCACGCTTGAGGTTCTCGAACTGCGCGGCGGAGGTCGTCCGGATCGAGTAGGCCTCGGCGTCGGCCAGGAGGCGGCGGCGCTGGGCCTCGGCCTCGGCCTGGATCTTCGAGGTCTCGGCCGCGGCCTTGGCCTGCTCGACGACCCGGGCGCGCTCGGCCTCGGCCTCGAGCTGGCTCTGGCGGATCGCCTTCTCCTTCAGCGGGAGGATGTACTGCATCGCGTCGGACTCTGCGCGCGCAGCGATCAGCCTCTGCGCGGCCTCCGTCTCGGCCGCCTTTTCGCGCCGCACCTTCTCGGCCTCGCCGGTGAGCCGCCCCTCCTCGATCTCCTGCTGCCGGATCTTCAGCGTCGCCTCCTTCTTCTCCGAGGCCTGCTGCTCCTCGAGGAGCGCCATGCGGCCCCGCTCGTACTCGGCCGGGAGCTTCAGGTCGCCGACGAGGACGTCCTTCAGGACGATGCCGGTCCCCGCGAGCCGCTCCCGCGCGCGGCGGGCCGCAGCGGCGGCCAGCTCGTCGCGCTTGTCGGCGGCGAGGGCGGTCGCCTCGTAGGCGGTGGACTGCGAGCGGAAGGCGGAGGCGAGGACCGGGCCGATCACCTCCGCCGCCGGGTCGGGCGGGAGCGAGGCCCAGCGGGCGAGGAGCTCCTCGCGCTGGAGGGCCCAGCGGACCTGGAGGCTGACCGTCACCGGGATGCCGTCGCGCGTCACCAGCGAGAACGTGGCGCCGGGCCCGGCGAGGAGCTGGTCGGAGACGCGGAAGCGGTGGAGGGTGTAGAGCGCGCCGGGAAGGAAGTGGGTGCCGGGGGGGAGGACCCGGACGTGCCCGGTCAGCGCGTTCACCGCCACGCCGGCCTCGCCGGGCCGGACCGACTGGAAGCTGCCGCGGACGAGACGGACGGCGGCGACGAGCGCCACCGCGATCGCCAGCGCGAGGAGCCCGCGGCGGAGAGCCGCAGGCGGGATCCGGCCGCCGAGCCGCTGCAGGAAGGGCGGGCGGGGGGGAGCGGGGGTCTCGGGGGCGAGGAAGGGGATCGGGCCGGGCTCGGGGCGGGAGGTCTGTTCCATCGTCGACTCCTCCGCGGCCCGTTCGGGGGCCGCGCGCCCGGGGGGACTTCAAGGGCCGTGCCGTTGCGCGGGGGCGTTCCCCGGCTCGTATCTTCCGAAACGGAGCAACCTCATCCGAAACGGAGAAATCACCTCGACGGCCGGGGCGCGCGGGGCCCGCCGCGCCGCCCGGATTTCCGCGGGCCGCCCCTCGTCTCCCCGCCGTCGCCCCGTCGGCACCCTCCGTCCCCCGGCCTCGTACACTCCGGGCGATGCCGGGGAGCCGCCCCTACGAGGCCCTGCGCCACCGCGACTTCCGGCGCCTCTTCTCCGGCCAGCTCGTCTCGCTGATCGGCACCCAGATGCAGGTGGCGGCGGTGAACTGGCACGTCTACCTCCTCACCGGCTCGCCGCTCGCGCTCGGCTTCGTGGGGCTCGCCCGCGTCGTCCCGATCGTCGCGTTCTCCGTGGCCGGAGGCCTCGCGGCCGACCGGTACGACCGGCGGCGCGTCATGCTCTCCGCGCAGACGGCGATGACGCTCGTGGCCGCGGGCCTGGCCCTGCTGACGGCGACGGGGCGCGACTCGGTCGCCGCGCTCTACGCCGGGACGGCCCTCATCGCGGCGGCCGCGGCCTTCGACTCGCCGGCGCGGCAGGCGCTGACGCCTCGCCTCGTCCCGCTCCAGGTGCTCGGCGGCGCGCTGTCGCTCAACCTCGCGATGTTCCACGCGGCGATGATCGGAGGGCCCGCGCTGGCGGGCCTCCTCATCGCGAAGCTCGCGCCGGATCCGGCCCACGGCCGCGCCGGCCTCGCGGTCCTCTACGCGCTCAACGCCGTCTCGTTCCTGGGGACGATCCTCGCGCTCCTGACGATGCGCACGTCCGGGCGGGTCGAGGCCCCCCCCGGCGGCCACGAAGGGCTCGTCGAGTCGCTCCGTGCCGGCCTCCGGTTCGTCTTCGGGACCCCGATCATGGTCTGGTCGATGACGCTCGACTTCTTCGCCACGTTCTTCTCGGGCTCCCTCTCGCTCCTCCCCGTCGTCGCCGACAAGGTCCTCGGGGTCGGGGCGCACGGCTACGGCTGGCTCGTGGCGGCGCCGGCGGTCGGCGCCCTCGCGGGCTCGCTCCTGACGAGCCTCGTCCCCCTGCCGCGGCGCCAGGGGCGGCTCCTCCTGGTCGCGGTCGCGGCCTACGGCGGCTTCACCGTCGTCTACGGCCTCTCGCGGTCGTTCTGGCTCACCTTCGCCGCGCTCGCCCTCACCGGCTTCGCGGACGTCGCGTCGACGGTGGTGAGGCAGCTCGTCCGCCAGCTCCTGACGCCCGACGAGCTCCGGGGGCGGATGACGGCGGTGAACATGATCTTCTTCATGGGGGGCCCGCAGCTGGGCGAGCTCGAGGCGGGCCTGGTGGCGTCGCTCTTCGCGTCGGTGGCGGTGGGGGTGACGGTCTCGATCGTCTCCGGCGGCGTCCTCACCCTCGTCCTGGCGGGCGTCCTTGCGGTCGCGACCCCGGTGGTCCGCGGCTACGAGGGGCCCGTGGCGCCCCCCGGGTGACGCCTCAGGCGCGCGATCCGAGCGTCCGCGCGTTCACGACGTACCGCTCCAGCTGGACGTCCTCGAGGGCACGGGCGAGCCCGGGGCTCCGCGCGAGGAGGGGCGCGAGGCTCCCGCTCGCGAGCGCCAGGAGCTCGCACTCGGTCACGGCCGTGACGCTCGCGGTCCGGCGCCGGCCCCGCGCCGCCGCGACCTCGCCGAAGACGTCGTGGGGGCGGAGGAGGGCGAGGGCCACCTCCTGCGCGCTCGTGCGGACGGTGACGCGCGCGGCCCCGCGCTTGAGGAGGTAGAGCGTCGAGTCCGAGGCCCCCTCCTCGATGATCCGCTCCCCGGCCCGCACCGTCATCGGCGTGAGCTGCCGCGCCAGCGCGTCGCGCTCGTCCCGGGGGAGGACCCCGAAGACCCGCGAGCGGGCGAGGACGCCGTCGAGGAGCCGCTCGCTGTAGAGGTTGGTCAGGGCGAAGGAGACGGCGCGGTGCTTCCTCAGGATCGTCGTCAGGGCGTTGCGGTCGAGCTCCAGGAGGTCGCTCCTCTCGGCGGCCGTGAGGGTCGCCGCCCGCGGGAGCCCCGTCAGGAACGACATCTCGCCGGCGACGTCTCCCGGGCCGAGGACGGAGAGGAGGGTCGCCTCTCCCGCGTCGCTCCGCGCCGTGACGCGCAGCGACCCGGTGGCGACGAGGAAGAGGGAGCTCCCCGGGTCCCCCTCCGAGAAGAGGACGGCCCCCTTCTCGAGCGTGACGAGCGAGATCCTCTCGAGGACGAGATCGAAGAGGAACGGCGGGATGTCCTTCAGGAGCGGGATCGCGGCGCGGATCTCGTGGACCCGCTCGCGCTTGGCGTGCCGCGCGGCGGCTTCGGTCGCCTCGGCCCCGCCGACCTCGACCGACCCGTCCGCGCCCCGTCCGGGGGGGGCCGACCCGGGGGCGCGTCCGAACGATCCCGACGCGGGCGGCCTCGCGCCGCCGTCCGGAGGCGTACCCGTCCGGGCTGCCGCCGCCTGCATCGCCTCGAGGAGCTTCCTGAGCTCGAGGAGCGACAGGAAGCTCGAGGTCACCTCGGCGCTCGGGTCGAGGGCCTCGATCCGGCGGTAGACGGCGATCGCCTCCACGAGGCGCCCGTGCTTCTGGAGGTGCGGCCCCAGCCTGTTGAGGACCTGCACCGCCTCCCGCTTCCTTCCCGACCCGGCGAGCGCGTCCGCCAGGCGGAGGGCGGTCCCGGCGTCTCCCGGGCTCTCCTTCAGCTTCCGCCGGCACTCCTCCACCGTCTCGCGGGCGCGAGCGGCCGCGTCGGCGCGCGAGGCCTCGAACAGGGGCACGACGAGGATCGTACGCCGCCGGGGCGCGGCGGCTCGCGAGCACCCGCCCCCGCGCACTTGAACTATTTGCTGCAATGCAGTATTTTCTCTTCGAGACGGGGGCGAACGAAAGGAAGGCCGCCATGTCCGCTGAGGCTCCGACCCCGAACCCTCCCCGCCGGGCCCACCCGGTCGCGCTCGGCTGCGCGGGCTGCACCGACTGCCCCGTCTGCGGGACCGATGCGTGCTTCTACCTCGAGGAGCTCGGGATGTACTGCACGACGATGCTGGCCGCCGGCCAGGCGACGGCCGCCGCGACCGCCGAGGACCTCTCCCCGCCCGGGGAGCGGAACGTCCCGGCCGCGTAGACCCTCCTCGCGGGACGCCCCGAGCTTCCGGGTGATCCCGGTCCTATCATCGCCGGGTTGACTCCCGCGCTGGCCCTCGTCCTCCTCCTGGCCGGGCCCCACGTCCGGCTCGAGCTCCAGGGGCTCCCGGCCCCGCTCGCCGCCGGCTGGGAGAGGACGCCCTCCGATACCGCGTCGCAGGCCGAAGGGATCTCGTACGGACTGACCTTCACCCTTCCCGAGGGCCTCGACCAGGCGCTCGGGATCCAGCTCTACGGCCTCGCCTCGGGCGACCTCGTCGTCCTCGACGGACGGCAGCTCGCCCCGCTCCTCGCCGGCGAAGGTCGGGAGCGGCCGTCCGACCCCCTCTACGAGGTGCCGCCGGCACTCGCGTCCGCGGGGCGCCACCGTCTCCTGGTCCGGACCGCGACGGCCGAAGAGCCGTTTCCCGGGCGACGCCCGCCGGTCCTCGACGCGCTCTCGACCCTCCTCGTCCGCCGGCTGGGGCATCAGCTTCCCCAGGCGGTCTCGGCGGCCGCCATCGCCGCCCTGGGCCTCGTCGCCCTCGTCTTCTTCCTCCGCGACCGGAGCCGGCGCGACCTCGGGCTCTACGCGCTCCTCGCGGTCGGCGTCGCCGCGTTCCTCGTGGCACGGATGCCGCTCTGGGGGCTCGCGGACGTCGACCCGCGGATTCCGGAGCGGACGGCGCAGGCCCTCTCGTTCGTCCTCCCGCCGGTCGGTCTGCTCCTCCTCCTCGGCTTCCTGGAGCTCCCGGTCGGGCGGGGCGCGCTGGCCCTCCTCGCGGTCCCGGCGGCGGGCCTCGCCGTCGCCGCGGCGGCGCCCGGCGCCGCGCCTCGTCTCGTCGCGGCCCTCGCGGGGCTCTCGCTCCTCCTTCCGGGCGCGGCGGTCCTCGTCGCCCTCGCGCGCCGGCGCGGCGGGGACGCCCCGCTCCTCTTCACGGGGACCGCGGCGCTCCTCCTGTCGGCCCTCTGGGACGCGGGGACGGCGCGCGGGATCCTCGTCACGCGCTCGGCGCCCGTCCCCCTCCTCGGGCCGTCGTTCCTCCTCTTCACCGGCATCCTCCTCGTCGCCGTCGCCGACCGGGGGCGGATCCTCCTGGTCCGGGCCACGACCGACGCCCTCACCGGCCTGCCCAACCGCGCCGCGTTCCTCGAGAGGGCCCGCCGCGAGCTGGCGCGCGCGGAGCGCTCCGGCGGGACGCTGGCCCTCGCGATGCTCGACGTCGACCACTTCAAGCGGTTCAACGACCGCCACGGCCACCAGACGGGGGACCGCGTCCTCGCCCTCGCGGGCCGGGCGGTCTCCTCGGCGATCCGCGGCATCGACCTTGCGGGGCGATACGGGGGGGAGGAGTTCGTCTTCCTCCTCGTCGACGTCGACGAGGCCGAGGCGGTCGCCGCCGTCGAGCGCGTCCGCGCGGCGGTCGCCTCGGTGAAGCTCCCGAAGGTGCCGGAGCCGGTCACGGCGTCGGCCGGCGTCGCGATCCACCACGGCCTCTTCGAGCGGACGACGGTCGGCCAGCTCGTCCGCCGTGCCGACGAGGCGCTCTACGCGTCGAAGCGCGCGGGACGCGACCGGACGACCTTGGAGGCGCGCGACGCCGGCCCGCCGACGTCACCGGCGGAGGTCCGGTACCGCTGAGGGGCGCCGGCCGTCCGCAGGCCGGAGGCGACGCCGGGCGCGCCCGGAGGGTGGGCCGATAATCGCCCCGATGACCGAACCGGCGACCTCGGACGAGGTGCGCGCCGCCGCCTACCGCGTCAGGCACGACGTCGGCAAGGCGGCCCGCTTCTCGGCCCCGAAGGAGAGCGAGGGCGACGCCGAGCGCCTCCGCGAACGGCTCGCGCGCGACCTGCTCGGGGCGCGGCGGGCGGAGGGGAAGACCCTCTCCCTCCCGGAGGTCTTCGACGCCGTCGCCGCCGCGGAGGGGGAGCTCCTCGCGCGCGCGGGGCTCGGCGCGCCGCTCGACGCCGTCGCCCGGGGCGTCGAGCGGGTCCGCGCGCTCCTCCCGCGCCTCCCCGCCCTCGACGGGAACGACCTGGCGCGCCTCGACGAGGCGACGCGCGACGTCGCGCGCGCCGCCTCCGAGCTCCTCCGCCTCGCGCGCGGCGGGGGGAGCGCGTGACCCGGAGCCGGGCGGGGCGCGTCCTCGTCGTCGACGACCAGCCGCGGACGGCCGAGCTCCTGGGCCGGCTCGCGCCGGACCTCTCGCTCGTCCCGGCGGGAAGCCCGCCGAAGCCGCACGCGGCCTCGTGGGACGAGGCGGAGCCCGTCCTCTCCCGCCCCGGCCGGGTCGACGCCGTCGTCCTCGACCTGGCGTTCGAGATCCCCGACGAGGCCCTCCTCCCGGACCGCAGGCCCCTCGGCGACGACGCGGCGGCACGGAGGCTCCGGCGCGAGCGGCGCGACCGGCAGGGGCTCTACGTCCTCGAGCGGATCCGCCGCATCGCCCCCGACCTCCCGGTGGTCCTGACGACGGCGCACGAGGAGATCCCCTTCGAGGAGGAGGCCCGCAAGCTCCGGGCCGACGGCTTCACCTACGCCGTCGGCGAGGAGGAGGACGCGGGGGAGTCGCTCGTCGCGCTCGTCCGCCGGGTCCTCTCCGACCGCGAGGCGCCTCCGGCGACGGGACGGTTCTACTGGGGGAGGAGCGCGGCGATGCGCGAGCTGCGCCACCGGATCTCCGCCCTCGCGCCGACGCCGCTGCCCCTCCTCGTCACGGGCCCGACGGGGACCGGGAAGGGCCTCCTCGTCCGCGAGGTGATCCACCCGCTCTCGGGGCGGCGCGGGCCCCTCGTCGTCTTCGACTGCGCGACGGTCCCCGAGACGCTCCTGCCGTCGGCGCTCTTCGGGGCCGTCCGCGGCGCCTACACGGGGGCCGTGACCGACCGCCCCGGCGTCTTCGAGGCGGCGGCGGGGGGGACTCTCTTCCTCGACGAGGTGGAGAACCTCGCTCCCGACGCCCAGAAGCCGCTCCTGACGGCCCTGAACGACGGAGTCGTGAGGCGGCTGGGGGAGACGGCGGAGAGGCCGCACCAGGCGCGCGTCGTCGCCGCCGCGAACGTCGACCTCGCCGCCCGCTCCCGCGACGGCGGCTTCCGGGCCGACCTCCTGATGCGCCTGAACCCCGCCCTCGCGCTCCGGCTGCCGCCGCTCGCCGAGAGGCGCGAGGACCTCCCGGGGCTCGCCGCCCAGACGGCGGCCCGGACGTTCCGCGATCCGTCGACGCGGCGGCAGATCGTCTCCCGCGTCCGGGCGGCCGGCGCGCCGGAGCCTCCGGACGGGGCGCCGTTCGACCTCCTCCTCGACGAGGAGGCGCTCGCCTCGTGCGAGGCCCCGGTCGCCTTCGTCCTCCCGCGCAAGGGGTGGAAGGCGATCCTCGCCCACCCCTGGCCGGGGAACGTGAGGCAGCTGGAGATGGTCCTCGGCGACCTGATGGCCGCCGCGATCTACGCGGGGTCCGGGCCGCGGGTCGACAGGCGCTCCCGCGCGGTCTTCGCCCTCGACCCCGGGCTCCTCTTCGACCTCCTCGCCGAGGCCGACGCCGGCGCCCCGCGCGAGAGGCGCCTCGCGCTCCCGTTCCCGCGGGCCTCCTCCGTCGAGGAGTTCCGGCGCGAGCTCGAGAGGGAGGCGATGCGCGCCCTCTTCCGCGAGGCCGAGGGGGACTTCGCCCGGATGGCCGAGCTGATGCTCGGCAGCCGGGGCGCGGAGCGCGCGGTCCGCCTCCGCTTCAACCGTCTCGGGCTCTCGGCCCGCGCCGAGCGCTGACCATGGGGCGGCCCGACGGCGCGCGGACGCGAGCCCGACGGCTCGTCCCGGCCGGCGTCGCCCCGGCCGCCTTCGTCATGGCCTTCGTCCTCGCCGCCGCGCTCGTCGTGCCCGCCCGCCCCGCGCGGGCCCAGGAGTCGTGCGCCGACACGCTGGCGGCCGAGGCGGAGGAGGTCCTCCGCCTCCCGGCGACGGAGGACCCCGACCGCCTCGTGAGGGCGCGGCAGCTCGTCCGGCTGGCACGCGCCCTCTCCGGCTCCGACGACCTCCTCTTCCGGGCGCTCGACCTGGCGGTCCTCGCCGGGGACGAGGCCGAAGCCACCGTCCTCGCCCGCGAGGCTGCCGCACGGATCCCGCAGAGGCTCGGCCGGGACGAGTGGCTCCTCGTCGCCCGCGACGCCGAGGCGCGGAACGACCCGCGGACGGCGCTCCTCGCCTACCGGCGCTACGCCCTCCTGGCGCGAGGCGTGCCGGCCTCGCTGGAGGAGCGGATGAAGCGGCTCGTCGCCGAGGAGGAGGCCCGGAAGATCGCCGTCCCCTCGTTCCCGCCGCCGACGCGCGCGGCGCGGCGCGCCTTCGCCGAGGGGAAGGACGCCCTGGCGCGCGGGGACCGGGACGGGGCGCGGAGGCTCCTCTCCCACGCCCTCGCCCTCTCGCCCGGCTACTCCGCGGCCGCCCTCGCCCTCGGGGGCCTCGAGGCGGGGGCGGGGCGGGCGCAGGAGGCGATCGCCGCGTACCGCGAGGCGCTGGCGGCCGAGCCGGACCGGGTCGAGGCGCTCCTCCCCCTCTCCTCGCTCCTCTGGGAGGAGCCGGACCGGTCGCTGAAGGAGGAGTCGCTCCGGCTCCTCGAGCACGCCCTCGTCGTCCGCCCCGAGCCGGCGCGTCCGTGGCTGACGGCGGCGGAGCGGTGGGCCGAGTGGGGCGACGCCGCGCGCGCCCTCGACCGGCTGGACGCCTATCGCGCGCGCGTGCCGGCCCGGGAGAGGCGCGCGACCGACGCGCTGGCGCAGCGGCTTCGCCTGCGCCTGAGCGCCGGGAGCGCGCCGCCTGCCCCCGCGGAGGCCGACTCGGCCCCGCTCGACTCCGCCTCTCCCGCCCTCCCGTCGTACAGGCTCGCGCAGGTCTATCTCGCGCGCGGCGACGTGGCGTCGGAGCACGACGCGCTCGCCGCCCTCTCCGAGGCCGAGCGGCTCGACCCCGGCTTCGCCCTCGCGCACGACCTGTCGGCCACGATTCTCGAGCGGCGCGGCGACCGCCCCGGCGCCGAGGCGGCGCTCCGCCGCTCGATCGCGGCGGACCCGTCGCGCGCCACGCCCCGCGAGAGGCTGGCCCGCCTCCTCTCGGAGGAGCCGGGCCGCGGCGCCGAGGCGGAGGCCGCGTGGCGCGAGGCGGAGCGGACCGGGTCGCGCGAGGCGCTCGCGGTCCTCGCGCGGCTCGCCGACGGGCGGGGCGACGACGCCGAGGCGCGGCGCCTCTACGCCCGGCTCCTCGTCGAGGCGCCGGACTCCGCGGGCGCCGAGGAGGCCGAACGGTACCTCTCGGCCTGGCGGAGAGACCGCCAGAGGCTCGCGGCCGTCGCCGCCACGGCGACGCTGGCCGCGATCCTCGTCCCCCTGGCTCTCGTCGTCCCCCGCCGGCGCGGCACCACGCTCTCCGGATGGCTCGGGAAGGCGCCCGCGGACGCGGTCGCCGTCCGGCCGCTCGTCGGGCGGCTCCGCCACGAGACGCTCAAGCACGGCGGCCTCCTCCTGCGCGACGCGGCCCGCCGGCTGAGGGACGGCGACGAGGCGGCGCGCCGCGACGCCGCGGGGCTCCTCCTCCACCGCCTCTTCGGGGAGGCGGAAGGGGACGGGAGGCCGGGAGGCGGGACCGGCGCGGCAGGTGCTCCAGCCGCTCCCGCCGGCACCGGCGGGCTCGTCGCCGAGTCGAGGCGGACCCTCGACTCCCTCGTCGCGTCGGCGCGGGAGCGGGGCGTGACGCTGAACGCGAGGTACAAGGACCCGGTCCTGGCCCCGCTCGGGGCCGCGCTTCGCGGCCTCGAGAGGGTCCGGGGCCCCCTCCGCGCCCTCGCCTCCGACCCCGAGAGGGCGGGCCGGCGCGCGGTCGACGCCGTCGTCCAGGCGCTGGAGCGGGCCGCGCAGGGGATGAGCCCCGCGGCGGGCGCGCACCTGGGACGCCTCCTCGACGAGGCGACCGCGACCCCCGTCGTGCCGGACGAGATCGCGCGCCTCCTCGCGGCGGCCGCCTCCGAGCGCGGCGTCCCCGTCCCTCCCTTCGAGGTGACGGCGCCCGACGGCCTGCGCGTCCGCGTGCCGCGCGCCGACCTCGCGACGGTCTTCCGGAACCTCTTCGCGAACGCGCTCGACGCCGCGCGCGATGCGCGGTCGGGCCCTCCGCGCCTCGCGCTCCTCGTCGAGGCGGCGCGCGACCCGGTGACCGGGCAGGCGGTCGCGCGCCTCGTCCTGGCCGACGACGTCCCGCGGCCGCTCACCTCCGAGATGATCCACGGACGCGCGGCCGAGCGCGGGCTCGGCGTCGTGGCCGACATCGTGAGGGCGCACGAGGGGCTCGTGACCGCCGGTCCGCCGCCCGCCTCGCTCCGCGGGATGGAGAAGGCCGTCGTCCTCGAGCTCCCCGCGCTGGAGGGGACGGCGTGAGGACCGTCCTCCTCGTCGAGGACGGGACGGAGTACCTCGAGGCGTTCGAGAGGCTCGCCCCGGCGGCGGAAGCGGAAGGCGCCCGGTTCGTCCGGGCCGGGAGCCTCTCGGAGGCGCGCGCGCTCCTCGCGCGAGGGGCGCCGGACGCGGTCTTCCTCGACGTCGTCTTCGACCGGGTCGGAGAGGACGCGCTCGCGGGGGACCTCGCCTCGCTCATCGCGCGGTTCGGCGGGGACCGCCGGCGCGCCGTCCGGCACCTGGCGGAGAACCAGGGGTTCTACCTCCTCGACGCGCTCGCGCCCGCCCTCCCGCCCGGGATCCCGGTCGTCCTCGCGTACGACCTCGACGTCGAGCCGCAGCGGCTCGCGGCGCTCAGGAGCCGCGTTCCGGGGCTCGTCGGGCTCCCGGACGGAGCGAGCCTGTCGGAGGCCCTCGCGCTCCTCGGCTGCTAAGATGGCGCGCCGGATGGGCGGCGAGACGGGGATCCGCGACCTGGTCACCGGGCTCTACGCCCGCGACTACTTCGACGAGATCATCGGGCGCGAGCTCGAGCGCTCCCGCCGCCACGACATCGCCCTCTCCGTCCTCTCGGTCGTCGTCGTGAGCGACGCCGAGACGAGGCGCAACGACCCGCAGGTCGCCGACGAGGTCCTCGCCCAGGCCGCCAAGCACCTCCAGTCGAGCGTCCGCGAGACCGACCACGTCTTCCGGTGGGAGGAGGACGAGTTCGTCATCCTCCTCTTCGAGGCCGACGCGATCGTGTGCGCCCGGAAGGTCCAGCAGCTCAACGCTCTGTTCCGGCCGTGGCGCGAGGGAGCGGGTCCCCTTCCCGTGCCGGTGAAGCTCCGGATCGGCGGCGCCACGCACGACAAGGACGTGGTCTTCGCCGGGGTCCTCCAGGCCGCGCGCGCCATCGCGCGGATGCAGACGCGGCACTGAGCGGCGGGCGTCAGCGCCCGCCCGCTCCCGGGACCCGCGTCCCGGGCGGTCCCCCGCGCGTGACGAGCTCCCGGATCTCGTCCATCCGCTCGAGGGCGGCCGCACGGCCGATCTCGACGAGGGCGGGGCTCTGCTTCAGCGCGAAGGTGGGCTGGCCTGCGAGCGCCGGGGGAGAGAGGAGGATGTCGCACTTGTGGAAGTTGCGCCGCGAGTTGTGGAACATCCCGATCTCGAGGGCACGCTGGGAGACGGCGAGCGCGCTCGTCAGCTCCGAGGGCTCCGACGACCGGAGGGGGCTCGCGTAGATGCCGAGGATGACGTCGCAGAGCCCGAGGAGGGGGTCGACGGGGAAGTTGTCGATGATCCCGCCGTCGACGAAGAGCCGGCCTCCGACCCCGGTCGGAGTGAAGACGAGGGGTACGGTCGAGGAGGCGACGATCGGGCGGATGAGCGGCCCGGAGGTGAAGACCTCGCGCCGGCCGCGGACGAGGTCGGTGGCGGTCACGAAGAGGCGCCGCCCGAGCGCCTCGAAGGAGTCGTCGGGGAAGTACTCGCGGAAGTCCGCGACGACCTTGTCGGTGTCGACGAAGCCCGGCTTGCGGAGCGCGAGCCGCGACGGGCGGAACGGGCTCTTCCTCACGAAGAACTCGAACATCTCCCCGGTCGAGTAGCCGGCCGCGTAGAGCGCCCCGACGAGAGCGCCCGCGCTCGTCCCCGAGACGGCCTCGGGCTCGATGCCGTTCTCGCGCAGGGCCGCCAGGACCCCGATGTGGGCGAGCCCGCGGCTCCCTCCCCCGGACAGGACGATCCCGACGTGGTACTGCACGTTCCCTCGCGCCCGGCTTCCGCCGGCTCGCCGATCCTACGCCGGCGCGCGCGCGCCGCCGCTCAGTCCGGACCGGCGAGCTTCTCGAGCTCCCCGGGGCCCAGCTTCGCGGCGGGCGCCCAGCGGGCGCACGCCGAGGTCACGGGATCCGGGGAGGCCGCGAGCTCGTCGAGGACCTTCTCCGCCCGGCTCCGCTGGGCGGAGCTTCCCGCGGAGCGGACGATCGCCAGCTGGAGGATCGCCTCCCCGCGGAAGCGGCGGTCCGGGGAGCCGGTCGCCGTCGAGACGGCGTCGTCGACCTTCCGGTCGGTCACCTCGGCGCTGCCCGCGGCCCCGATCACGTCGAGCTTCGTCATGACCTGGGCCGTCCGCAGCCGCTGGGGCGCGTGCTCGCCGAGGACGATGGCCGAGACGAGCATCAGGGGCTGGTCCCCGCGACGCGCCGCGAGGTCGTAGAGCCCCTGGGCGCCGATCCGGATGCAGGCGAGCCCGACGAGGTCCTGGATGACGGTCGTGTCGTCCTGGCGGAGGAGCCGGCCCCAGCGGATGGAGCGCCGGCAGTCCTCGACCGCCGTCGCGGAGCCCGGATGCGCCGCCGCCCGGGCCACCCACGACTTCGCGAGCGTCAGCGAGAGGAGGAGGTTGGGGATCCGGGTCTCGAACCCCTCGATCGGGAAGACGTCCGGGTAGAAGCGCATCGTCGCCCGGTCGGCCCACGGCTCGGCCTCCAGGAGGATCGGGTCGTCGGCCGGGAGGACCTTGCCGAGGCCCCCCGGAGCGTCGACGCGGCGCTTCATCGCCGCGTCGACCTCGGCCTCGCGCGCTCCGACCTGCCTCGCAAAGTCCTTCAGCCAGAGCGCCGCGTTCCCTTCGCCGTCGCCGAGAGGGGCGAGGAGGTCGAGGTCGGTCCGGAACCTCACGGGCCAGCCGTCGCTCCCGGGGCAGCCCCAGCAGGGGACGGACAGCGATGCGGCCGGCTTCGGATCCGGCACCCTCGCGGGGAGCGGCGCCCCTTCGAACCGCGCGAGGCGCGCGGGGGCAGGCTTCGAAGCGCTCGCAGTCTCCCGTCCCAGGAGCCGGACTCCGAGCGTGCCGGCGAGGAGGACGACGAGGGCGACGGCGGCGAGGACGATCGTGCGGGAGCGGTTCATGACGGGCCTCCGGGTAGGGGGGGGAGCGAGCGGTCGTCGATGCGCGGGAGCCGCGCGATGGTGGCCAGCTCCGGGTCGGGGGAGGAGGCGGCCGTCGTGGTCGATGAAGAAGCTGCGGAAGCCGGGCTACGCCCGGGAGACGGGAGGAGGACGTTGGCCGCGACGAGGAGGGCGACCGCGGCGGCCCAGGCGAGGCGCGCCGCCGGGCTCGCGAGGAGCCGTGTCCAGAGGTCGGGCGCGGGCGCGGCTGCGGGCGTGGAGGCGAGCGCGGCCCTCGCGGCCGAGAGCGCGGCCTCGCGCAGGCCGGGCGGCGGGGGCGGCGGCTCGAGGGCGGAGAGGTCGGGGTCGGGAGGGGCGTCGCTCATCGGGATCCTTCCATCATCCGGCGCAGGCGCGCGAGGCCGAGCCGGCACCGGCTCGCGGCGGTGAAGAGGGGGACTCCCGTGATCGCCGCGACCTCGCGAAGCGAGCAGCCGGCCACGTGCCGGAGGGAGACCGCTTCGCGCTGCGCGGCGGGGAGCCGGGCGAGGAGGAGGGACAGCCGCGAGGCCTCGACGGCCCGCTCGGGCTCGCCGGCGGGCGCGGCGACGTGGGCGGCATCCTCGAGCGGCCCGGTCCGCCGACGCGATCGGCGGCGCGCCACGTCCACCGCGGCGTGGTGCGCCACGGCGAGGAGCCAGACGTGCGGCGAGGCGACGGCGCCCAGCTCGTGCCGGCGGCTGGCGAGCCTCACGAAGACCTCCTGGACGACGTCTCGCGCGTCCTCCGCGCACCCCGTCCGCCAGAGGGCGAGGCCGTAGAGGCGCCGCGAGGCGATCTCCCAGACCGTCTCGAGGGCCGACACGTCTCCGGCCGCCAGAGCCGCGAACGGGGCGCGGAGGGCGTCCCCCCACGACTCCTCCCGGGCGGGGATCGGGATCCCGGCGGCGGCAGCCACGGCGTCCATCGTAGAGAAGACGCTGCGGGGCGGCGTTCTTGTCACGATCGCGTCTCCCGGCTGTATTCGGCGCCGGTGGCCGTCTCGGCGTCTATCCCGGCAGCAGGTCGAGCCCGACGTCGGCGAGGAGCCGGTAGAGGAGGCGGACGGGGAGCCCGACGACGTTCGTCGGGGTCCCCTCGACCCTTTCGACGAAGAGCCCCCCGAGCCCCTGGAGCCCGTAGGCGCCCGCCTTGTCGAGCGGCTCGCCGGTCGCCACGTAGCGCGCGATCGTCGCCTCGTCCATCGGCGCGAAGACGACGCCCGTCACCTCCCGACCGGAGACGACGCGGCCGTCCCGCGCGACGGCGACGCCCGTCACGACGTCGTGCCGCCGCCCCGCGAGGGAAGCGAGCATCCGCCGGGCGTCGGCCTCGTCGACCGGCTTCCCGAGCGCGGTCCGGTCGAGGACGACGAGCGTGTCGGCGGCCAGGACGACGCTCCCCGCCGGCGCCGACGCCGCCACGGCGCGCGCCTTCTCCACCGCGAGCCTCTCGGCGGCGTCGTGCGCGTCCTCCCCCGGAAGGACCTCTTCGGGGACGTTCGGCGGTCGGACCTCGGCCTCGATGCCGAGGGCGGCGAGGAGCTGGCGGCGGCGGGGGGAGCCGGAGGCGAGGACGAGGTGGGGACGCGGCACGGCGGGGGAGGATACCGCCTCGGCGCCTCCGCACCCGGCCGGGAGTATCGTGGGACGCGCGGGCGCCCCTCGCTGCGCCCGGGCCGCGGAGGGTCGCGACGTACCAGCCGCTCACGTCCGAGGTCTTCTGGTGGTGCTCGGCGGTCGCCGCCGCGATCGACGCCGGGCTCCTCCTCCTCGTCTCGCGTGTCGGCCCGGCGCTCTTCGAGAGGCTGCGGTGGCCCCTCACCGCGTGGGCCGGCGCCCTCTACGCGGCGCTCTGGGGCTTCTTCGCGTCGGTCGCCTTCTGGGACGAGGTCTACGGCCGGATCTTCCCGGCCTGGTCGCGGTGGCTCCTCCCGCCGTTCTACGGCCTCCTCTACGCCGCGCTGGCCCTGGGGTTCTGGACGGTCGCCCGCCGCCTCCCCCGGTGGCCGGCGGTCTGGTTCGTCCTCCTGGGAGGCGCCGTGTCGATCGTCGGCCACGCGATCGGGATGGCGCGCGGGCTGATGCGCGTCCCCCTCCTCGCCTCGGCGAGCCCGCTCTCGGCCCTCGTCTTCGGCTTCTTCGAGTTCCTCGTCTACTTCTCGGCCGTCACGGCCCTCGCCGTCGTCACCGACCGGCTCCGGCGGTCCCCGTCCGGCCCGCTGCCCCGCTGACCGCGCCTCCCGCCTCAGGTGGCCGCGGGCGTGGCGGCCATCGCGGCCATCGCGGCCATCGAGATGACCGAGAAGGCGGCCCCCGCCGGGTCGCGGAGGCGCGCGAAGCGCCCGACGTTCGGGATGTCCGTCGGCGGCACGACGGCTGATCCGCCCAGCCCCGCCGCGCGCGACGCCGCGGCGTCGCAGTCGGCCACGAGGAAGTACGGCATGAAGTGGGGCGGGACGTCGCCCCACTCCGGGCCTTCCATCGGGAGGAGCCCGCCGATCGGCTGCGCCTCGCGGGAGATCTCCGTGTAGCCCGCCGGGGCTCCCTCCGAAGCCTTCCAGGTCCAGCCGAAGAGGCCTCCGTAGAACGCCTTCGCGCCGGACGGGTCCCGCGTGACGAGCTCCGTCCAGCAGAGGGTGCTCTCCTCGCCGACGAGGCGCGCCCCGATGTGGCCGCGCGCCTCCCAGAGCGCGAAGACGACGCCGCCCGGGTCGCGGAGCACCGCCATCCGGCCGATCCCCTCGACGTCGAACGGCCCGGCGAGGACGCTCCCGCCGAGCTCCTGCGCGCGCGCGGCGGAGGCGTCCGCCGACGCCGTGGAAACGTACGTCAGGAAGTGGGCGGGGATCCCGCCGTCGCGCTCCTCCCGGCTCAGGCTCCGGAGTCCCGCCACGTCCTTCCCCCGGAGCTGCAGGAGCGTGTAGCTCCCCCCGGCCGAGGGAACGTCGACGGGCTCCCAGCCGAAGAGGCCGGCGTAGAACCGTTTCGCGGACGCCATGTCGGGGGTGGCGAGCTCGGGCCAGCAGAACGAGCCGGGCAGGAGCTCCGTTCTCTCGGACATCGGGGGACCTCCTCTCTGGTTGCGCGGATCTTACGCAGCCTGCCCGCCGCGGGTTTCCGCCCCCGGCCCCCGCCACGGCCGGACGGGTAATCTCCCGCCATGCGCTCCGTCGCCTTCCTCCGCGCCGTCAACGTCGGGGGCCGCGTCGTGAAGATGGACCGCCTGCGCGTCCTCTTCTCGGAGATCGGCTTCTCCGGCGTCTCGACCCACATCGCCAGCGGAAACGTCCTCTTCACGGCGGCTCGAGGGAGGGCCGGGGACCTCGAGAGGAAGATCGAGACGGCGCTCGGGAAGGCCCTCGGCTTCGAGGTGGCCGCCTTCCTCCGGACGCGGGCCGAGGTCGAGGCGATCGCCGCGCGCCAGCCCTTCCCGGCCGCCGACGCGGCGGCGGCGCACGCCCTCTACGTCGGCTTCCTGAAGGAGCCGTTGTCACCCGACCAGGCCCGCGCGGTCCTGGGGCTCGCCGGCGCGAACGACCTCCTCGCCGTCCACGGCCGGGAGGTCCACTGGCTCTGCCGCGAGAGGTCGCCGAAGTCGATCGCGCTGCCGGGGAGGATCGAGAAGGCCCTCCGTCTCCCCGCCACCTTCCGGAACGTCACGACCGTCGGCCAGATCCGCGACCTCCTCGCGCCCGATCGCCCGGCGGGACGCCCCGGCCCCGCCCCGGCGGCCCCCGTCCGGGCCTAGAATCTCCCTTCGATGTCCAACGATGCCCCCGCGTGCCCGCGCTGCGGAGGCCGGCTCGTCCTGGAGGAGGACGGCGCGTTCGCGACGTGCGCGTCGTGCGGGTCGCGCCTCCACCTGGGCGAGGAGGAGGCGGTCGGGCACCAGATGCTCGTCCCGGTCCTCTCCGACGAGGAGGCGCGGGCGAGCCTGTCGCGCTGGCTCCGGGACCGGGAGGTGACCGCGGACCCGCGGGAGGTGGCGAGCGGGCTCGTCTGGTTCCCGTTCTTCCTCCTACCCGGCTCCGCCGTCGTCCCCGCGGCGCCGCTCCTGGCGAGCAACCTCGCCTCGTTCAAGCTCCCGGCCGGCGACCGCAAGGCGTTCGACGCGGGAGCCGCGCGGGGCGGCGAGGTGGTCCCGGCGTCGGTCCGGCCGGAGAGCCTCGACCTTCCCGACGAAGCCCGCGCCAGCGTCCGCCTGCTGCACGTCCCGTTCCGCCGGGTCCGGTTCGCCCTCTTCGACCGCAGCTACGAGGTCTGGTTCGACGCGGCCTCGGGCCAGCCGCTCGACTTCTCCCTTCCCCCCACCTCCGAGCGGCGCCTCGACGTCACCTACGCGGTCCTCGCGACGCTCCTGTTCGCCGTCGCCGCCTACGGCGTGAGGTGCCTCTTCGGCGGGTTCGGCGCGACGTGGGTCCGCGGGGCCGTGGTGCTGGCGGTCGCCGGGCCGCTCTTCTGGCTCGTGGCCTGGGCCGTCATCCGGCTCTCGGAGGCGCGGTGACGGCGCCGCGAGCGCAAGCCCTGGCCTGCCCCCAGTGCGGCGGGCCGCTGCGCGGCGTCCTCTCCTCGACGTTCCTCGACTGCCCCGCCTGCGCCTCGCCGCTCGCGGTCCTGGTGGAGGACGCGCCCCTGAGGGAGGCGATCGCGCCCTCCGTGGACCGCGAGCAGGCCGTCGCGGCCGTCCGGGCGTCGTGGGAGGGCCGGGCGGTGCCGAAGACCTTCCTCGTGGGCGACGCCGTCGAGGCGCTCCTCCTCTTCGTCCCGTTCCGGGAGGTGGCGAGGACGGCGCTCGTGAAGGAGGGAGGAGGCGCGACGCTCGTCGGCCACCTCTCGCTCGCCCCGGCCGCCGACCCGCCCGACGTGCCGCTGGCGCGCTTCGACGCCCTGGGAGCGATCGGGCGCGGGACGCGCGAGAGCTTCGACGCCGCCTCGCTCCAGCGTCGCGCGGTCGTCCTCGACCCGGACGAGGTCGTCCGCGACGGCGGCAAGGGGCCGCCCGGAGAGGTCGTGGAGGAGCGGACGACGCTCGTCTGGCTCCCGCTCTGGCTCGTGAGGGGGCGCCACGACCGCAACCTCTACGAGGCCGTCGTCGACGCGACGAGCGGCGTCGTCTTCTCGGGACGCGCCCCGATGGAACGGACGGCCCGGCTCCACGAGGTGGTCCTCCTCGTCTACCTCTTCGCCTTCGTCCTCTCCATGCCGCTCTCGTGGTGGTGGAGGGTGATCGCGTTCCTCTTCGACCTCCACTTCGCCGCCGGCATCGTCGGGACGATCGGGCTCCCCGGCGTCGTCGTCTGGATCCTGGCGTTCGCGTGGGACCGGCTGAGGTTCCGCACCGAGTGGGTCCGCGAAGGGGGCGACGTCCGCAGCCAGGCGGTGAACCGCCCGCCCCGGACCCTTCCCGAGAGGGTCCGCGACGGCTTCTTCTCGACGGCCCGGAGCGTGGCCCAGGTCCTGGAGTAGGCGTGAGCGCCCGGCTCCTCGTCGTCCTCCGCCTCTGCCCGGACTGCGGCCGGCCGCTCCGGGGCGCCCCGGGGGTCCCCTGGATGTCGTGCGACCGCTGCCCTCTCGCGTTCGACCCCTTCGCGCAGCCCGCGGCGAGGATGGCGACCTACCGCCCGGAGGGGACGGGCGGAGACGACGGGCCGCGACTCGCCTTCTACGCGTTCGAGACGGGGCCGACCGGCGGCCCGTGGGTCTGGGTCCCGGCCTTCCGCGTCGCCGGGACGGGGAGGGGAGCCGACCCGGGACGCGTGCTCTCTGAGAAGGGCTATCGCCCGGCGCTCGTGGAGGCGCCGCTCTCGGCGGGTATCGCCCGGACGCCGGAGGAGGCCGACCGGCTCCTCCGGCGCGTCCGGCCCGAGCTCGGCGGGGACGCCGCCGTGCGGGGTCCCTGGCTCGTCTCGCTCCCGTGCAGGCTGTCGTTCGGGACGGTGAGCGAGCAGCTCTCGGGCCTGTCGTGGCCGAAGAGCGCGATCCGGCCTCCGGTCTCGCCGGGGACGGGCGAGCCCGGTCTCAGGCCCGCCGGGACGTGACCGCGAGCGCGATCCCGCCGAGGATCGCGAGGGCCGAGAGGGCGAGCCGGAGCGTCACCACCTCGCCGAGGAGGGCGACCCCTCCGAGGGCGGCGAGGGGCGGGACGGAGAGCTGCACGAGGGCGGCCCGCGTCGCCGTGAGGCCCCGGAGCGCCGCGTACCAGATCGCGTAGCCCCCGCCCGAGGCGAGGGCGCCCGACGCCACGGCGAGGGCGATCCCCCCGGCGGAGAGACGGGGAGCAGCATGGAGGGCCGAGACGCCGCTCGCGACGAGGGCGAGCGGCACCGCGTGCGCGAAGTGGACCGCGTTCGTGGCCAGCGGGTCCCCGCGGCTCGACCGGCCGAGGAGCGAGTAGACGCCCCAGGCGACGCCGGCGCCGATCATCAGGAGGGCTCCCGCGGGGTCGCCGTGGCGAAGGCCCGGGACGGTCAGCGCGACGAGGCCCGAGACCGAGAGGACGAGGCCGGCCCACTCCGCGGGGGCCGGGCGCTCGCCCATTGCGACCCCCCGGCCGACCATCGTCAGCTGGACGGCGCCGAACAGGAGGAGCGCGCCGAGGGCCGCCGGGATCCTCACGTAGGCGAGCGAGAAGGCGAGGGCGTAGGCGAAGAGCACGCCGGCGGCGCGCAGGTCCCGCGTGCCGCCCGACCGGCGGCCCGTCAGCCGGACGAGGAGGGCGAGGGCCAGCGCGCCCGACAGGAGCCGGAGGCTCGTGAAGCTCGCGGGGTCGACGAGCCGCGGCGCCAGCGCCGCGCGGCAGAGGAGCGAGTTCGCGGCGAAGCACCCCATCGCCGCCGCCGTCAGGCCGAGCGTCCGAGCCTTCATCCGCCTCCCCTTCGGCCGGAGGATAGCCAACGGGGAGCGGGGGGCCTACCCGGTCAGGGGTAGTAGCCGCTGATGGTCCGGGCGGTGAGGTTGTCGGGGGTCATCCTGACGTCGATCTTCCGCCACTTGGAGCCCGGCTTGCGGTTCGCCGGCTGGTACGTCAGGAGGTACTGGCTCCGGAGCTCCTGGTCGATCTCGTCGTAGATCCCCTGCAGCTTGCTGGCGTGGTCGATGTAGTACGCGGTGCCGCCCGTCTCGCGCGCCATCCTGTTGAGCTTCGTCCGCACCTCGAACTGGGTCCCGGCGATCCTCAGGCCGATGAAGTAGATCGCGACGCCGGACTTGCGGGCGTAGTCGAGGGCGGCCTCGTAGGTGAACTTCGACGAGCGGTCCTCGCCGTCGGTGAGGATCACGTACGCCTTCCGCCCGCGCGCCCCCTGGAACTGGTAGAGGCCGTAGACCACGGCGTCCCAGAGGGCCGTGGACCCCTGCGGCCGGAGGCCCGCGAGGGCCTGGGCGATCCGGTCGCGGTCGGTCGTGAAGCGGGTGATCAGCTGCGGCTCGTTGTCGAAGGTGACGAGGAAGGCGCGGTCGCGCGGGGTCATCACCGACTTGAGGAACTGGGTCGCGGCCTTCTGGGCCTCGACGATCGACTCCTCCATCGACCCCGAGGTGTCGACGGCGATGCCGACCGAGAGCGGGAGGTTGGTGACGACCTCGAACCCGTCGACGGTCTGCGGGACGCCGTCCTCCAGGACGCTGAAGTTCGCCTTCGTCAGCCCGGTCACGGGGCGCCCCTTCGCGAAGACCGAGGTGTAGAGCTCCACCGCCTGGACGTCGACCTCCGAGAGGTACTTCGGGGCGTTGATGTACCGGAGGTCCTCGGTGGTGCCGCCGTCCTCCAGGGTGGCGACGACGCGGAGGAAGCCGATGTCCTTCGACGGGGGGACGTCGACGACGGCCGTGAACGGGGGCTTGGCGAGCGTCACGGCCTTCGTCTCGTTGACGTAGAAGTCGACCTTCTGGAGCTTGCGCGACTCGGGATGCGCCACGTCGGCGACGACGCGGGTGGGCCCCGAGACGTTCGCTCCCTTCGGCGGCGAGGTGATCCGGACCCGGAACGCCTCGCGCCCCTCGTTCAGGACCATGTCGTCCTGCGCGACGAGCCGCCCGTCCTTCGCGTACCCCATCACCTTGACGATCTGCTTGCGCGGGAGGTCGCCGAGGTCGAGGTCGGCGTCGAAGGGGGGGCGCCGCTTGGTCACGATCCGCTGGCCGTTGAGGTAGAACTCCACCGAGGCGATGTCCGAGGAGGTCGCCTGCGTCTCGAAGCGGACGAGGCCCGTGGCGAACTCGCGCGCGAGCGGGACGAGCGTCAGCGAGCCCTTCGGGCCCGAGTCGGCGACGAGGCTCGACAGGGCCTTGCGCGCCGTCTCCCGCGCGGCCTTCTCCTCGGGGGTCATCGAGAGGTCCGGGACCTCCGGGACGGTCACCTTCTCGTCGAGGAGGGAAGCGGCGTTCTGGTTCGCGTCGGCGACCTTGAGCTTCACCTCGTACGTGCCCGGGTAGAGGCTCCGCTCGACCGTCACCGGCAGGAAGTCCCCCTTCACCGTGGAGGCGGGGAAGTCGAACCGGTACCGGAAGTTGTCCATGAGCCGGCCGTCCTTGACCACCTCGCCCACGACGTCCACGTCGTAGAACTTCTCCTCGCCCAGCGCCTTCGTCCCGAGCGAGGCGCGCTCGAGGACGAGCCCGATCTCCATCCGGATCTTGCTGGCGTCCATCTCGGGGAAGCGGATGACGCGCTGGACGGGGATCGTCTTCGTCCCCGGCGCGATGTCGGTCGTCATCAGGAGGATCTGGTCCACCCCCTCGACGTCGGGCTTGGGGCCGGTCCGGAGCTTCTCGGTGTAGACGCCGGCGGTCGCCGTCCCGAACTGCCCGGTCATGGCGCTGATCGCCCCCTGGATCTCGCGCCACTCCTGGCAGCGCGTGATGTCGACGCGGCGCCCCACGGAGGCCCCCGCCATCCCCCCGATGCCGCCGACGATCAGCGCCTGCGCCCCGTCCATCGGCGACCAGAGCTGGTAGTCCCCCGCCCCGAACGGCTGGTAGAAGAGGAGGAGGACCTTGCTCATCTTGAGCGACTCGATCCGCTCGTAGAACCAGAGCTCGATCGGGTAGTAGATGTCCTGGCAGTCGATCCGCTTGACGGCGTCGGGCGGCCCGTTGACCAGGTAGATCCGCGCCTGGTCGGTGTTGATGTTGCGGTACTTCTCCCTGACGTACCTCAGGCGCACCTCGTAGACGTCCCGGAACGGAGTCCCGAAGCCGTCCTCCGTCTTCGACCGGCGCTTCCAGAACTCGTCGATGAACTTGTCCCTCTGGTAGTCGGTCGTGAGGCGGAGGAAGGTGTTCGTCTCCTCCTCCGTGATGATCGGCTCGACGTCCGCGAGGAAGTGGCGGAACCGCTCGCCCAGTGCGGCGAGCGCCTTCTTGCGCTCGGCGCGGCTCAGGGGCTTGGTGGTGAGGACGACGGGCGGAGGCGCGACGGCCCCCGCTCCCGGCGGCGCGCTCCCGGCGGCTGCGGTCGGCCCGGAAGCGGCCGGAGCCGCTCCGGGCGCGGCGGCCGTCGTGGCCGAAGTAGCCGAAGTAGCCGAAGTAGCCGAAGTAGCCGAGGTGGCCGAGGTGGCCGAAGTGGCCGAAGTGGCCGAAGCGGCGGCGGCAGCCAGGCTGCTGTCGGCCAACGTGAGGAGGGCGCGCTCCTTCAGCCCTCCCTGGTTGTCGACCTGGCGGGCGGAGATGGAGCTCACCGCGGCCTGGAGGAGGGAGGTCTCGGCGCAGCCGTAGGCCGACGGGTCGAGCTCGGCGATCGGCTTGACCACGACCGCCTTCGGGGAGACGAGGACCGACTCTCCCTCGAGGACGGTCCAGTAGCGGTACTCGCCCGTCCCGGCCTCCGGGAAGAAGATGATCCGCGCGTTCGTCCCGAGCTGAGGGTGGCGGAGGTAGGTCCAGACCTCGACGCGCTTGAAGAGGTCCGGGCAGTCGACGACCTTCCGGGCGTCCGGAGGCGAGGAGCGAAGGAAGACCTTCGCCCGGTCGTCGTCCAGCGACCCGAAGAGGGTCAGCGCCTCCGCGCGGCGGGCCACGGCCGGGTCCGCCGGAGCAGGCGGCGCCGCGGGGGGCGCCGCCGCGGGAGCGGGGGGAGCGGCCGCCGGAGAGGCCGCCGGGGTGGGGGAGGGGGAGATGGCGAGGGACGTCGCCGGGGTGGCGGGGGTCGCGGCGGCCGGAGGGGCCGCCGCCGGGGCCGGCGCCGGCTCCGTCCGAGGCGCTGCGCTCGCCGGAAGCGCACAGGCGAGCGCCACCGCGGCCCACCAGGCCTTCCGGAGGGACAGGTTCAGCTTCCCGGTGGCCATCGCGGCGGCCCTCCTCGACTCTTCGGCCCGACCAGCAAGATCGGGACCGACACCTCGAGTGTACGGAGGAACCGCCCGGAGGGGTCTCCCTACAATCCGGCCGTGCCCGACCCCCTCGTCTACGCCGACCATCACGCCACGACCCCCGTCCGGCCCGAGGTGACCGAGGCGATGCTGCCGTGGCTGACGGGGCTGACGGCCAACCCGTCGTCGGTCCACGCCCCGGGCCGGGCGGCCCGCAGGGCCGTGGAGGAGGCGCGGGAGAAGGTCGCCCGGCTCGTCGGAGCGTCCCCCCGGGAGATCGTCTTCACCTCGGGGGGGACGGAGTCCGTCGTCCTCGCGGTGCGGGGTGCCGCCCTCGCGGCGCGGGAGGCCGACCCCGGGCGGCGGCGCGTCGTCGTCACGGCGGCCGAGCACGCCTCGGTGAGGGAGGCGGCCCTCGGCCTTTCACCGCTCGGGCTCGAGCCGGCGGAGGTCCCGGTCGACCGGAACGGGCGCCCCCGGGAAGGCGCCCTCGAGGCGTTCCTCGACCGCGGGACGGCGGTCGTCTCGGCGATCCTCGCGAGCAACGAGACCGGGGTCGTCTTCCGAGGGCTCCCGCCCCTCTCCGAGCGGGCGCGTCGCGCGGGCGTCGTCGTCCACACCGACGCCGTCCAGGCGGTGGGGAAGGTCCCGGTCGACGTCGAGGCGCTCGGGGTCGACCTCCTCTCGCTCTCGGCCCACAAGCTCGGCGGCCCGAAGGGGGCCGGCGCCCTCTGGGTGAGACGGGGGGTGAAGCTCGTCCCCCTGCAGAAGGGGGGTGGCCAGGAGCGGGGCCGCCGGGGAGGGACCGAGGACGTCGCGGCGATCGTCGGCTTCGGCGCGGCGGCCGGGATCGTCGCCGCCCGGATGGCCGCCGAGACCGCCGCCGTCAGGAGGCTGAGGGACCGGTTCGAGGCGGGCCTCGAGGCCCGGGTCCCGGGGGCGAGGGTCAACGGCCGCGAGGGAGGCTCCGCGGACCGGCTCCCGACCGTCACCTCCGCCACCTTCCCGGGCGCCGACGGCGAGGTCCTCCTGGCCGCCCTCGACCTCGCAGGGGTCGCCGCCTCGGCGGGCTCGGCCTGCGCGGCCGGGTCGACGGCGCCCAGCCGGGTCCTCCTGGCCCTGGGCCTCTCGCCCGGCGACGCCCGGGCCACCCTGCGGTTCTCTTTCGGTTGGAGCTCAACCGATAGGGACGTCGACCGCCTCCTGGAGCTCCTCCCGGCGCTCGTCTCCCGGGCCTCGGGAGGTCGCGCTTGATCGGGGGCGCCCGCCGGGTTCTAATCGGCCAAACGGAGGCAACGGCGCCTCAGCGGGGGACGTCTTGATCATTCAGTGCTCCGAGTGCAGGACGCGGTACCACTACGACGAGGCCCGGTTCGCCGGGGCCCCGGCGAAGAAGATCCGGTGCACGAAGTGCGCGACCATCTTCGAGATCCGGAACCCTGCGGTCTCCGCGCCGCCCCCGCCGGGCTTCCAGCCGGACGAGACGGCCGGGATGGGGCCCGTCCTGGGATCGGACGACTTCAGCCTCGACACCACCGTGATGGGGGGCGGCCCGCGGAAGCGGCCCCCGAAGCCGGGCGTCCAGCCCGGGGCGGCTCCTCCTCCGCCCCCGCCTCCCCCTTCCCCGGGCCGGAGCGGCACCGCCGAGTTCGAGCGGCCGAAGAGCACCATGACCGGGGCGCCGGAGCGCCGGCTCCGCCTCCCGGACGGTGAGCGGCTCTCCCTCGCCTGCATCGCGGGCCCCGAGGCGGGGCGGATCTTCGAGCTCGACCGTCCGCGGATGGTGATGGGCCGCTCCAACGCCGACATCACGCTGAACGACCCGGAGTGCTCCCGGCAGCACGCCGCCATCGAGGTGGCGGATGACAGGGTCTTCCTGATCGACCTCCAGTCGACGAACGGCACCTACGTCGGCGAGCGCCGGATCTCGCAGGTGGAGCTCGACAACCGCTCGGAGTTCGACATCGGGGCCACCACCCTGATGCTGATCCGGACGAAGAAGGAATAGCCGCCCGGGGAGCGGCTCAGCCCGCCTCGAGAGCCCCCACCACCGCCTCGAGCGTCGCCGGCAGGCTCCGGGGCGGGTTGGAGAAGGCGGCCCCGCCCGCGTGGTACCGGTTCGCCGAGCCCGAGAACTTGAGCGCGTGGGCGGTGGCGACGACGACCACCAGGTCGTCCGGGCGGATGACCCCCTCCCTCCGCAGCTTCGCCGCCCCGGCCAGAGCGACCGCCGAGTTGGGGCAGATCGCCAGGCCGTGGCGGTTGGCGAGGGCGGCGGCGTCGAGGAGCTCGGCCTCGGTGACCCGCCCGACGACCCCGTCGAAGAGCTTCACCTCGCGCTCGGCCTTCGGGTGCGAGACCGGCGCGCCGATCCGGATCGCCGAGGCCGCCGTCTCGCCCGCCACCCGGGTCACCCGGCGGGCGAAGCCGGTCGCGTACGACTGGTAGAACGGGTCGGCTGCTTCCGCCTGGATGCCGGCGAGGCGCGGCTTCTTCCCGACGATCCCGAGCTCCAGCCACTCGCGGAGCCCCTTGCCGATGGCCGAGACGTTGCCGGCGTTCCCGACCGGGACGACGAACCAGTCCGGCACCTCCCACCCGAGGTCGTGGATCGCCTCCCACGCGATCGTCTTCTGCCCCTCGATCCGGACGGGGTTCTTCGAGTTCAGGAGGTAGACGGGGCGCGTCCGGGCGAGGTCGGCGACGATCCGCATGCAGCCGTCGAAGTCGGTGTCGAGCCCCAGGGTGAGGGCCCCGTGGTGGAGCGCCTGCGAGAGCTGCTCGCCCGTGATCTTCTCCTCGGGGAGGAGGACGATGCCGCGCATCCCGGGCACCTCGGCGGCGTAGGAGGCGAGGGCGGCCGACGTGTCCCCCGTCGAGGCGCACGCGACGTCCCGCATCCCGAGGTGCCGGGCCCACGAGACCCCCACCGTCATCCCCCGGTCCTTGAACGACAGGGTCGGGTTCTCCCCCTCGTGCTTGACGAAGAGCCGGGAGAGGCCGAGGCGGCGCCCCAGCTCGCGCCCCGGGTAGAGGTTCGTGTTCCCCTCGGGCTTGCTGACGATCTCCCCCTCGGGGAGGTCCGGGAAGACCAGCTCCCGGTAGCGCCAGACCCCGCTCCTCTGGAACGCGGGGGTCGCGGCGCCGGGGAGGGCCGAGCGGCGGGAGTCGAAGAGGGCCCGCCACTCCTCGCCGCTCCGGCCGAACGAGGCGAGGTCGTGCAGCACCTCGACCAGGCTCCCGCACGCGCCACACTCGGTCCGGGGCTCGGTGGCGGGGAAGGCGGCGCCGCAGGAGACGCAGGAGAGGCGGGTGAGGCTGGTCATCCGCCCGATTTCAGCACAGCCCCCAGGTCCTCTCGAACTCCTCGCGCGGGACGCCGGGTCCGATCAGGAACCCCTGGAACTCGTCGCACCCTTCGCGGGCCACGAGGGCGAGCTGCTCCTCCTCCTCCACCCCCTCGGCCACGACCCGCAGGCGGCCGGCGCGCGCCATGGCGACGACCGACCGGACGATGGCGAGGTCCTTCGGGTCGCGCGCCGCGTCGACCACGAACGACCGGTCGATCTTGAGCGTCGTCAGCGGGAGCCGCTTGAGGTAGCTCATCGACGAGTACCCGGTCCCGAAGTCGTCCATCGCGAGCCCCACCCCCAGGCTCGCCAGGGCGGCGACGGCGGAGCGGATCGCGGGCTCCTCGCCCAGCTGGGAGCTCTCCGTCACCTCGAGCTCCAGGAGGTCGGGGGGGAGCCCGCTCTCGGCGAGCGCCTGGCGGACCGTGGCCACCATGTCCGACCCGGCGAGCTGGCGCGACGAGACGTTCACCCCGATCCGGAGCGGCCGGCGCCCTGGCCTCTGCCAGCGCTGCGCCGTCGCGCAGGCTTCCCGGAGGACCCACTGGCCGAGGGCGACGATGAGGCCGATCTCCTCGGCCAGCGGGATGAACTCGGACGGCGCGACCTCCCGCCCGCCCGGCGGGTTCCAGCGCAGGAGCGCCTCCGCGCCGGCCAGCTCCCGGGTCCCCGTGTCGAGGATGGGCTGGTAGGCCAGCGAGAACTCGCCGCTGTCCTGGGCGCGCCGAAGGCGCGTCTCGAGGATCAGCCGCTCGAGCGCCTTCTTGTTCAGCGACGCGGTGTAGTGCTCGGTCCGGTTCCCTCCCTGGGCCTTGGCGCGCGAGAGGGCGGCGGAGGCGGCGCGGACCAGCGTCTCGCTGTCGGTCCCGTCGCCGGGGAAGAGGCTCACGCCGACGCTCGCGCTGACGAAGTGCTCGCGGCCGTCGAGGACGAAGGGCTCCGCGAGCCTGTCCATCAGCTTCTTCACCACGCGGGCCACGTCGGTCTGCGAGGCCGCCCGCGAGAGGAGGACGAGGAACTCGCTCCCGGAGTGGCGGGCGACGGTGTCGGTGTCGAAGACCGTCTCGGCGAGGCGGGCTCCCACGAGCCGGAGGAGCTCGTCCCCCCAGCGGTGGCCGAGCGACTCGTTCACCGTCTTGAACCGGTCGATGTCGACGCAAAGGACCGCCGCGACGAAGCCGCGCTGGCGGGCGTGGAGGAGCGCCACCGCGGTCCGGTCGTCGAACAGGTTGCGGTTCGGCAGCCCCGTCAGCGGGTCGTGGTAGGCCAGGCGGCGCCGCTCCCGCTCGGTCGCCTCGCGCTCGAGGGCGACCCCGGCGAGCCCCACGGCCGACTCGGCGACGGCGAGGTCGGTCGTCGACGGGGCGGCCTCGCCCGGGTAGTAGAGGTCGAGGGTCCCCAGGACGTCGCCCCGCCCCGAGAGGATCGGGCTCGACCAGATCGACCGGATCCCTTCGGCCGCGAGCCGCCGCACGAGCTGCGAATCGGGCATCCGGGCGGCGGCGTCGACCGCGAGGACCGGCAGCTTCGTCAGGACCGCCTCCGCGCTGGGCGAGGCGCCGGAGGTGACCGGGAGCAGCTCGAGAGGGCCGCGCACTCCCTCCGGGAGCCGGGGTCCCGCCACGAGGGAGAGCGACGCGCCGTCGGGCTGCAGCTCGAGGAGGGCCGCGTGGCCGCCCGGAGCCTCCTCCTCGACCACCTGGCAGAGGCGGGCGAGGACGGCGTGGAGCGGCGTCCCGCGGGCGAGCTGCTCGAGGACGTCCATCTGGCCCGCCAGGCGCCGCTCGGCCCGCTTCCGCTCCGAGACGTCGCGCAGGGCCCAGAGCCGCCGGCCGGGAACGACGTCGTCGCGCCGCGAGAACTCCACCCAGACGCGCGGCCGGCCGGCCGGGACGAGCTCCAGCTCGCCCCGCGTCGTGCCGGCCGCCTCCACCGTCGCGGACGTCCCGTCCGCGACGAACTCCCCCACGGTCCGGCCCACGATCCCGTCGCGGGGGAGCCCCAGGAGGTGGCTGGCGGCCGCGTTCGCGTCGGCGACGGCGCCGCGAGAATCGGTGAGGAGCATGGCGTCGAGCGCCCCCTCGAAGATCGCCCGGAACCGCCTCTCCCCTTCGCGCGCCTCGTGGGCGGCCCTCGTCTCGGTGGCGACGCGCACCTTCACGAGGGCGTAGAGGACGAACGCGGTCACGGCGATGAAGAGCCACCCCTTCGCCGTCTGGATCGCCGTGAGGACGTCGCTGTCGCCTCGCGCGAGCGTCTCGGCGATCCGGTCGGAGAAGACGATCCAGAGGCCGGCGGTCACGGCGTAGCCGAGGGCGATGCCGAGCGGCCCCACCCCCCTCGGCGGAGCCGAGGCGTCCCGCGTGCCGTTCCCGCCGGACGGAGGCGCCTGTGTCGGCTTCGTCATGGTGGCCCTTCCGCCCCGGCCCTCAGGCTTCCCGGGTCCCCGTCGCGTCGATCCTGTGGACCCGCGCCTCGGCCGCCACGCCGGCGCGGCGGAACCCCCGCTCGGCGGCCCGCGCGATCCGGGCCGGGGCGGGGCCGTCGGACGAGAGGGCCACCAGCGACGGTCCGGCGCCCGCCAGCGCCCAGCCGAGCGCGCCGGCCTCGCGCAGCGCGGCCGTCACCTCGTCGTAGCCGGGCACCAGCGGCGCCCGCGCCGGCTCCACGAGCCGGTCGGAGGTCATCGAGCGTCCGGCCGCCGCGAGGTCGCCCAGGAAGAGCGCCGCCACGAGCTGGGCGAGCGCCGCCCCGTTCGCCACGTGGGCCTCCATCGACACCGTCTTCGGGAGGACCGCGCGCGCGCGGGCCGTCGGGAGCTCGCAGGCGGGGTGGACGAGGACGAGCCTCAGCTCGGGCGGGACGGGGAGCGGCACCGGCGGCCGGAGCCGCCGGGGGTTCGACGAGGGGACGAGGAGCATCCCTCCGAGGAGCGAGGCGAAGGCGTTGTCGCCGTGCCACGACCCGTCGGCCGCGTTCTCGCCGACGAGGACCGCCTTCAGGAGCGTCCTGCCGCCCCCGAAGCCGAGGAGGAGCGCGGCCGCCTTCGCGCCCGCGGCGGCCGAGGCGGCGGACGACCCGAGGCCGCTCGCGAGCGGCAGCCCCTTGTCGACGGAGAGCTCGATCCCGGTCCGCGCCGTGGCGTGCCCCCCCTTGACCGCGGCGGCGAGGACGACGGCCGCCGCCACGGTGGCGGTGTTCCTCTCCGGGTCGCGGGGGAGGCGCCCGCCGTCGCCCGTCACCTCGCCCAGCGTCACGCCGGCCCGGCGGGAGGGCCGCGCCGTGACGACGTCGCCCGGCCCGTCGAGGGCCGCCCCGAGGACGTCGAAGCCGACGCCGAAGTTGGCGACCGAGGCCGGCGCGAAGACGCGGACGGCGCGGGCGATCATCCCGCCGAGAGGGCCGCGTGCAGCGCCCTCACGGCGGCCACGCGGTCCTTCTCCTCCACGGCGAAGGAGATGTTGCACTCGGACGAGCCCTGCGCGATCACCTCCACGTTCACCCCCGCGCGGGCCACGGCGTCGAAGACCTTCGAGGCGATGCCGACGGTCCCCCGCATCCCGTCGCCCACGGCCGCCACGATGGCGATGGGGCTCCGGGCCGCCACGCCGTCGATGGCGCCGGTCAGCCTCTCGAACCGGAACTCGTGCTCCAGGGCCTCGACGGTCCGCCGCCGGTCGGCCTCGGGGACGAGGAGGGCGATGTTCTGCTCGGACGAGGCCTGCGAGAACATCACCACCGAGACGCCCAGCCGGGCCGTCGTCCCGAAGACGCGGGCCGCGATGCCGGGGATCCCCATCATCCCCTTGCCGTCGAGGGAGATCAGGCACATCCCCGGGACGGCGGTCACGGCCCGGACCCCCTTCCCGGCCTCGCCGCGGGCCGAGATGGTCGTCCCCGGCCGGCCGGCCGCGAAGGAGTTCTTGATGACGAGCGGGATCCCCGCCGCGATCGCCGGGAGGACCGCCGGGAAGTGGAGGACCTTCGCGCCGAAGTAGGTCATCTCCGCGGCCTCGCGGTACGACACCTTCGTCAGGAGGCGGGCGTCGGGGACGATCCGCGGGTCGGCGCTCAGGACGCCGTCCACGTCCGTCCAGATGACGACGCGCGCCGCCCCGAGCGCCGCGCCGAGGAGGGCGGCCGTCGTGTCGGAGCCGGAGCGTCCCAGCGTCGTCGTCTCCCCCTGCGGGCTCCGGGCGATGAACCCGGTGACGACCGGCACCACCCCCTGCTCGACGAGGGGGAGGAGCTTCCGCCGGACCCGCGGGTCGCTCCTCTTCCTCTCGCAGGTCGCGGCGCCGTGCTTCTCGTCCGTGACGAGGAGCGTCCGCGCGTCGACCGCCTGCGCCGGCGTCCCCTTCGCCGAGAGCGCGGCGGCGAGGAGGGGGGCCGACAGCCTCTCGCCGAAGGAGGCGATCAGGTCGGTGACCCGGGGGGTCCGCTCGCGGAGGAGCGCGACGCCCGAGAGGGCCGTCGTCAGCTCCGCGAGCGGTTTGCCGTCGAAGGAGACGTCGCCTCCCGTCGCCCGGGCGATCTCCGAGGCGGCGGTCGCGTGCCGCTCGCGCAGCGCCTCGACGGCGCGCTTCGCCTGGGCGAGCCGCCCCCGCTCGGCGTCGTGCGCCGCGCCGAGGAGCGTGTCGGTCACCCCCCCCATCGCCGACGCCACGGCCACGACCGACTCGGTGCGGGACGCGGCGGCCAGGAGGGAGGCGGCCCGGAGGATCCTCTCTGCGTCGCCCAGCGACGTCCCGCCGAACTTGTGGACGGCGAGCTTCCTCCTCATGACCGTCCATCGTATCCGACGCCGGGCCGGGCGCGGCACGCCGTCATCTCCCCGCCTCGCCGGGCCCTCTCGCCCGGCCGGCGTCACCTCGCGGCGGCGCCCCCCTTTCGCCAGCCGCGCTCCCTCAGGTGGGCGAGGCAGGCCCCCGGGTCGTCGGTGACGATCGCGTCGACCTCGAACATCACCAGCCGGTCCCACGAGGCGGGGGAGTTCGCCGTCCAGGCGAGGACCTTCACCCCCTCGGCTCGCAGCGCCGTGACCGCCTCGGCGGTCAGGTAGCGGTGCCGGACACCGACGGCGCCCACGCCCGCCCGCCGCGCCAGCTCGGGAAGGTCCGCGTAGGGGTCGTCGACGTTGAGGCAGGTCGGGAGCGACGGCTCGAGCCGGTGCGCCGCCGCCAGGACGCGCGGGTCGAACGACAGGAGGGTCGCCCGTCCGGTCATCCCGTGCCGCGCGAGCGTCTCGACCACGAGCCGTGCGAGGAGGTCGGGCGCCACCGCGGGCCCCTCGCCGTGCTTCGGCACCTTCGCCTCCACGTCGAGCTTCACCGTCCGCGCCGCGGGAAGAGGCGAGGCGGCCAGCCAGTCGAGGAGCTGGTCCAGCGACGGGATCCGGGTCCCCGGCACCGGCGCCTGGCCGGGGAACTTCTCGTTCGGCAGGCTCCCGCAGTCGAGCCGCTCGAGGTCGGCGAAGGTCAGGCTCCGGACGGCCAGCCGGTGGGGCACCGGGCTCCCGTCGTCGTACCGGCAGAGCTTCGCGTTCACGAGCGGGTCGTGCGTCACGGCCAGGACGTCGTCCGCCGTGGCGCAGACGTCGAGCTCGATCCCCTCCGCGCCCGCCTCGAGGGCCTTCGCGAAGGAGGGGAGGGTGTTCTCGGGGGCCAGGGCGCGCGCGCCGCGGTGGCCGTGGACCTCGACGGGCCAGGCCCCCTTGGGCGGCGGCAGCTCCGACGCGCAGCCGACGAGGACGGCTGCGAGGGCGGCCAGGAGGGGAAGGGCGGCCTCGGACGCGGCGAGAGGCATCGGCACGCTCCCATTGTCGCGCGGTCGGGGGGCGCCGGCCGGGCTCAGCGGCTCGGAGGACGCGGCCCGAACGTCGCGGCCCGCGTCCGGCGCGCTGCTACCATCGCCGGAGCCCCAACCGCCCGGAGGAGAGATGGCCCACCCGTCCGATCCGCTCGTCTCGCGCCTGCTGGAGGACGGCCGGCTCGATCTCCTGCGCGTGGAGGAGGCGATCCCCGCGCGGCGCGGGCCGGCCGGGGCGCAGCCGCCCCCCGCGGTCGTCACGGTCGAAGGGGTCGACCCGCTCGACCTCCTCGTCGTCGCGCGGCATCCCTCCGGCGCCCTCACGGTTCACAAGGCCCCGGCGCCCCCGGGGGGCCCGCCGTCGGGGCGTCGCGCCGAGCCCGAGGCGCGGCGGGCGTCCGCGGGGGCCCCGGGAGCGCCTGGGGCTCCGGGGGCCACGATTTCCATCGAGGTCCCGCTGAAGCCGGTTCCTCTGGCGCGCCGAGGGGCCGTCCGCGCCACCCGCCTCTTCGTCCTCCGCCTCGCCGCGGCGGCGTCCGGCCTCGGGACGATCACGCTCCCCGGCCTCGCCCGCGCCTTCGAGGAGCGGCTCTGGCGCGCGCGGGGCCTCTCCGAGGGGCTCGTCCACGTGACGCCGGAGGGGCTGAGGTCCGGAACCCTCCCGCCCCTGCCCGCCGGCCTCCTCGCGCCGCCCCCGGCCCGCAACCTCCTCCTCGTCCACGGCACTTTCTCCCACACGGCGGGCGGCTTCGGCGAGCTCGCCACGCACGGTTCCTCGAGACGCTCCGGCCCCTCTACGGCGACCGCGTCGCAGGACTCCAGCACTTCACCGTCGGGAAAGCCCCCGAGGAGAATGCCCGCGACCTCCTCGCCGGCCTCGAGGCGGTCGGGTGTCCGCCGGCCGCCTCCGGCGCGACCGGACCCTTCCTCTTCGACGCGGTCACCCACTCGCGCGGCGGTCTCGTCCTGAGGACCCTTCACGAGCGGCGCGACGCCCTCGGCCCGGCCGCCTCCCGATTCCTCCTGGGGCGCGGCGTCCTCGCGGCCGTCCCCAACCTCGGGACCCCGCTCGCGACGCCCGCCCGGTGGGAGGAGACGGTCGGCTGGCTCCTCAACCTCGCCGACCTCTTTCCGAGAGGGCCGCTCGTCCTCCTCCTCGACTTCGTCCTCGAGGCGCTCCTCTGGCTCGCGCGCCGCGTCGGCGGCGAGGTGCCGGGGCTCCACGCGATGGACGCGGCCGGCGCGGCGATCGGCACCCTGGCGGGGACGGCAGACCCCGCTCCCTACTCGGCCCTCGTCACCTCGTTCCGCCCGGCGGCCGGCCTCGTCCCGCGCCTCGCCGACATGGGGGCCGACCTCTTCTTCGGCGGCCCGCACGACCTCGTCGTCCCCACCGACGGCGGCTGGGTCCTCTCCTCGCGCGACGGCGGCGCCATCCCGCGCGAGCGGCTCGGCTTCTTCGGCCCCGGCGGCCGCCTCGACCCGCGCGCCTCCGTCCACCACTGCAACCTCTTCGACCGCCCCGAGGCCGCGGCCTTCCTCGTGAAGGCGCTCCGGGGCGAGAGCCCCGAGGGGGCGGGGGTCGAGGCGCGGCGCGGCGGGAGGGGAGGGCGCCCCGCGGAGACTCCGGGGGCCGAGGCCACGGTTCCCACGGTTCCCGCGGTCCCTGCGGCTCCCGCCCCCGCTTCCCGTCCCGCCGCGCGCGCGCGCCGCTCCCCGGCCGGCCGCCCTCTCGGGGCCGCCGCGCGCGAGCCGCTGGAGCTGACCCTCCTGCCGGCCGAGGGCGGGAGCTCGTCCGTTCCCCTCCTCCTCGCCCGCTTCGGCAGCGCCCGCGTCGTCGCCCGCTTCGAGCGGAAGGGGGCCCACTGGCGCGACATCATCCGCGCGCACGAGGAGATCCGCGCCGCCTTCGAGGGGCGCCCCGGGGCCCGCGCCCCGCGCGGCCGCGCGCTGGAGGGGCTGGGGGCGCTCCTCTTCGCCACGCTCTTCCCCGGGGAGGTCCGCCGCCTCTACGACATGGCGCGCGCCGCCCCCGGCTCGGCGCGCCTCGACCTCGTCTTCACCTCCCTCATCGACTGGGTGGCCGACAAGCCGTGGGAGCTCGCCTTCGACCCGCTCCGGAGGAGCTTCCTCGCCCTCGAGGAGGTGAACGTCGTCCGCAACGTCGTCACCTCCGTCCCGGCCGAGGCGCTCGCCGCCCGCCGGCGCCCCCTCTCCGTCCTCCTCGCCGTCTCGCAGCCCGCATCCGCCGCGCGCCTCGCGTGGGAGGAGGAGGCCGCGGCCCTCCAGGCGGCCTTCGCCCCGCTCGTCGACTCGGGGAGCGCGCGCCTCGCCGTCACCCAGACGCCGGCGCCGGAGAAGCTCCACCAGCTCCTCTCGAGCGGCCGGTACGACGTCCTCCACTTCGTCGGCCACGGCGAGTACGACGAGGAGCGCCGGAGCGGCGCCCTCCTCTTCGAGGGCGACGGGGGCCGCCCGCGCCGCGTCGACGCCCCGCGGCTCAGGCAGCTCCTCTGCGGCCGGGGCCTCCGCCTCGTCTGCCTCAACGCCTGCGAGAGCGGGCGCGGCGGCCGGACCGACTTCAACCGCGGCGTCGCCCCCGCCCTCGTCGCCGGCGGCCTCCCCGCCGTCGTCGCCAACCAGTACAGCGTCCTCGACGGCTCCGCGGTCGTCTTCGCCCGCGAGCTCTACCGCTCCCTCGCCCTCGGCCACGCCCTCGGCGACGCCGCGCGCGAGGCCCGCCTCGCCGTCGCCACCGCCGCGGGTCCCGACGACCTCGACTGGGCGGTCCCCGTCGTCTTCGCGCGCGACCCGGCGGGACGGCTGTAGGCCCGGCGCCCGCGGACCGCTGCGGGTGTTGCGGATCGGCCTGACTGCGGGCCGGACCCCTTCAGGGCGTCGGGCTGAGGCCCAGCGCCACGCGGCCGGTCAGCTGGGTCTGCTTGGCGCGGGGGAGGGGGTGGAAGAGGCAGCCATGGACGTCGCGGAAGAGGCGCTCGACGTGCGAGCCGCGCGTGTAGCCGGAGCCCCCCGTCACCTCCAGGGCCAGGCGGACGGTGTCGATCAGGGCCTCGGTGGCCACGGTCTTGCGGCTCAGGGTCCGGCTCGCGTGCTCGTCGGTGTTGGGGAACCGGAGGTCGTCCGAGTCCCGGTACATCGCGGCGACGACGTCGTCGGCCGTCGTGTGGGCGTTGAGCATCTCGCCGAGGAGCTGGAGCACGTGGGGCTCGGTCCGTCCCGCCGCGGCCGCCCGCGCGAGCGCGACGGCGGCGTCGGCGATCCCGAGGTAGGCCGACAGGATCAGCGGCATCGCCGAGCCGAGGACGGTGCTCCAGACCGGGTGCCACCGGTCGGCGGGGCGGTCGAGCGAAACGGCGGCGTCGGGGACGAAGACGCCGTCGAGCACGACGGTGTGGGAGCCGGTGGCGCGGAGCCCGAGCGTGTCCCACGTCCTCTCGATCCGGACGCCCTCGGCGCTCATCGGCACCGAGCAGTGGAGGACGCGCGGGCCGCCGGGCCCGTCGTCCCAGCGGATGCTCGTCACCAGGACGTGGCCGACCTCGCACCCGCTCGCGGGCGCCTTGCGGGCGTCGACCACCCATCCGCCGTCGACCCGGCGCGCGCTGCCGCTCGAGCCGAGCCAGTCGGAGGCCCCGGTGCTGATCAGGACGGCGTGGTCGACGGCGACCTTGCGGAACACCCCGGAGGCGTCCATCCCGTGGCGGTGCCGCCAGACCTGCGTGGCGACGAGGTGGGCGTGCATCGAGAGCGTGACGGCCGTCGCGGGATCGCGCCGGCCGAGCTCGCGGAGGACCTGGCCCATCTCGGCGTGCGACGCCCCGCCGCCGCCGTGCTCGGCCGGGACCAGGGCGCTCGTCAGGCCCGTCGCCCTCAGCGTCTCGAAGGCGGCGACGGAGATCTCGCCGAGGCGGTCGCGCTCGGCGACGCCCGGCTCGAGGGCGGCGGCGACCTCCCGGGCGAGGGCGGCCCAGTCGGTCCGTGTCGTCGGTTCGGTGAGGTCGGCTGTCGTCTTCATGCTCCCGAAGATGGGGACGCTCCCCGCCGGGGGCCAGTTCAGAACGGAGACCGGGCCGGTCTAGAATCTGTACCTGGGGGTGGCCCACCGAGGTGACGGCGTGAGCGAACGGAAGGCCGGCTACGGCCAGTACTGCCCGATCTCGCGGGCGCTCGACGTCCTCGGCGAGCGGTGGTCCCTGCTGATCGTCCGCGACATGCTCGTCGGCGCGACGCGGTTCAACGACCTCTCGCGCGGCCTCCCGGGCCTCTCCCGGAGCCTCCTGGCGAAGCGGCTGCGCCAGCTCGAGCGGGCCGGCGTCGTCGAGCGGGTCCGCGGCGAGTACCTCCTCACCCGGTCCGGTCGCGAGCTGGAGCCGATCGTCTTCGGGATCGGCGCGTGGGGAGCCCGCTGGACCTTCGGCGACCCGGAACGGGACGAGCTCGACGCCGAGCTCCTGGTCTGGTGGATCCACAAGGGCCTGGACGTCTCCGGGTTCCCGGGCAAGAGGCAGGTCTTCCGGATCCGGTTCCGCGACGATCGCCGGTCGTTCTGGATCGTGGTCGAGTCCGGCTCGCCGTCGGTCTGCCTGACCGATCCCGGCTACGAGGTCGACGTGACGATCGCCTCCGACGTCGCCTCGCTCTACCAGGTCTGGCTCGGGCGCCTGTCGCTGAAGGACGCCGTCCGCTCGGGCCGGCTGGCCTTCGAGGGGCCGGCCGCCCTCACGCGCCGGATGCCGGCCGCGCTCCGCCTGAGCCCGGTGGCCCCCGTCGTGGCCTCCGCCTGAGCCGCCGCGGCACGGGAGGCCCGGGTAGACTTCCGCGCTGCATGATCGAGGCCACGTACCGCTACGACCGCGCGGTCGCTCGCGACGCGTTCTTCCGCCTGCTCTGGCGCTTCAGCGGCGGGGCCCTCCTGGGCGCCGCCCTCGCCCTCGCCTGGGTCGTCTGGACCGCCCGGATGGCCGAGACCCGCTGGCTCTCCGGCCTCGTGGCGGGGCTCGTCCTCGCCTACGTGCTCCTCCTGCTCAGGTCCTACAGGTCCGCGATGGCCGTCGCAGAGGTCCACGCGGCCGCGCCGATCACCCTGCGGATGACGCCGGAGGCGATCGCGTTCGAGTCCGTCCTCGGGAGCTCCACGAGCCCGTGGACGGCCGTCTCCGGGGTCTTTGCCGCCTCCGGCTACGTCGTCCTCCGGCGGAAGGGGACGCCGAGCGCCGTCACGATCCCGGCGGGGTCGCTCACGCCGGAGGCCCTTGCGTTCCTCCTCGAGCGGGCCCGGGAGGCCGGGGCGCGCGTCGTTCGCCGCGGCTGACCGGCGATGGAGGGCCTCCCGCTCCTCGAGACGCCCCGGCTCGTCCTCCGCGTCCCGACGGTCGACGACGTCGAGGCGATGCTCGCCTTCGTGACGCGCAACCGCGAGCACCTGCGCGCCTCGGAGCCGGCGCGCGCCGAGGCGTACTTCACACGCGAGCACTGGATCGCCGAGCTCTCGAGCCTCCCGGCGCGCGTCCTCGGCGAGGAGGTCGTCTCCTTCGTCCTCGTCCCCCGCGCCTCGCCGGCCGGGCCGGTCGTCGGGCGCTGCACCCTGAGCGGGATCGCCCGCGGCCCCTTCCAGGCGGCCTATCTCGGCTACGGTCTCGACCGGGACCAGGTCGGCAAGGGGCTCATGGAGGAGGCGCTCCGCGCCCTGATCGCCTTCGCCTTCGGGCCGCTCCGCCTCCACCGGCTCATGGCCAACCACGTCCCCCGGAACGAGCGGAGCGCCCGGCTCCTGGAACGGCTCGGCTTCCGGCGCGAGGGGCTCGCGCGCGACTACCTCCGCCTCGACGGAGCGTGGCGCGACCACGTCCTGACCGCGCTCGTGAACGAGGGGTGGGCGCCGGACTGAGAGCAGGCCCGCCCCGGCTCGCCTCGCCCGCTGGAGGGGGCGGGCCAGGCCGAGGCGAAGCCGGAGCAGGGGCTCTCCCGCCCGGGTCCCCGGGCGCGGCCAGCGCGTCCGCCGGCACCCGGGGAGGCCCCCGTCCGGCGTGCTACCGTCCGCTCGCGTCATGACGTCCCGGGGGCCCCGGGAGGAGGAGGCGGCCCCCCTCTTCCGTGCCCTGTTCCAGGCCGCCGCCGACCCGATCCTCGTCGTCGACGGGGAGGGACGGATCGTCCTCGCGAACGACGCCTTCCGGCAGCTCCTGGGCTACGCCCCGGCGGAGCTCGTCGGCAGGCCCGTCGAGGACCTCGTCCCTGCCCGATTCGCGGGCCACGCGGGGCAACGGGCCGAGTACGCCGCCGACCCGCGTCCGCGGCCGATGGGGATGGGGCTCGAGATCTTCGCGCGGCACGCGGACGGGCGGGAGATCCCCGTGGACATCGCGCTGACGCCGCTCGTCGTCGGAGGGGAGCGCTGGTCGGCCGCGACGCTCAGGGACCTGAGGGGCCGCGGGCAAGGGCTCGACGCCCTCCGGATCCAGGCCACCGCCCTCCGCTCGGCGGCCAACGGCATCGTCATCACCGACCGGACCGGGACCATCACCTGGGTGAACCCCGCCGCCTGCGCCATCACCGGGTACCCGGCCGAGGAGCTGGTCGGCCAGCACACGCGGATCCTCAAGTCGGGCGAGCACGAGCCGGCCTTCTACGCCGAGCTCTGGGCGACGGTCACCCGGGGCGAGACGTGGTCCGGGACCATCGTCAACCGCCGGAAGGACGGGACGCACTACCACGAGGAGCAGACGATCGCGCCGGTCGTCGACGAGGCGGGCGAGGTCTCGCACTTCATCGCGATCAAGCAGGACGTCTCCGCCCGCCGAAGGAACGAGGAGGCGCTGGCGGCGGCGCACGCCGAGCTGGCCGCCCGCGTGGCTGAGATCGAGTCCCTCAACCGCCAGCTCCGCGAGCAGACGATCCGCGACCCGCTGACGGGCCTCTACAACCGCCGCTACTTCGACGAGGCCGTGACGCGCGACGCCGCCCGCGCGGCCCGGTCCGGCGAGCCGCTGGCGCTGGCCGCCCTGGACCTCGACGAGTTCAAGAAGATCAACGACCTCCACGGGCACGCCGCCGGGGACCTCGTCCTGCGCGCCCTCGCGAGGGTCCTCCTCGAGGGGCTCCGCGTCTCTGACCTCGTCTGCAGGACCGGCGGCGAGGAGTTCGTCGCCGTCCTCCCCGGCATGCCGATCGAGCAGGCGCTCGCGCGCGCCGAGGAGTGGAGGGGCCGCTTCGCCGCGAGGACCGTGGAGACGGCCGGCGGCGTCGCGCTCCGCTGCACGGTCTCGGTGGGGGTCGCCTGCCACCGGCCCGGGACGGAGACCGTCCACGAGGCGCTCCGGCGGGCGGACGCCGCGCTCTACGAGGCCAAGCGCCGGGGGCGCAACCGCGTCATCTCGGCGGAGCCCTAGGCCGCCGCGAGCCTCCTGTCGCGGTGGGAGACCACGCAGACGAGGACGTAGACGAGCTCCGCGATCCCGACGAGGACCATCCACTTCACGACGGGGGAGTCCCCCATGCCGTAGGAGTGCATCCCGACGTTCAGGACGAAGTTCACGCCGAGGTAGGTCATCAGGATCGTCTGGAACGCGGCGATGCTGATGACCGCCACGCCGAAGGTCCCGATCACCTTGTCGACCTTCAGGTGGAGGATCGCCATGTAGGCGAGGAACGCCACGAGCGACCAGACCTCCTTCGGGTCCCAGCCCCAGTAGCGGCCCCACGACGAGGCGGCCCACATCGAGCCGGTGAGGATCCCGGCCAGGAGGAGGATCGACCCGGTGAACATGTACCAGTAGAGGAGCTCGTACATCCTCGCGGCCAGCTCGCCCGTCCGCGAGAAGGCGGCGAAGCCGATCTGCATGTGCGCCACGACGAGGCCCAGCCCCAGGACCGCGTAGCCGACCATGATGATCGGGACGTGGATGGCGAGCCACGGCGTCCCCGCGAGGACGGGGGCGACGGGGTGGATGAACCGGTCGATCGGGAGGAGGTCGGTGAGCGCCATCGTCAGGGCGGACATGACGGCGGCGTTGATGACGACGACCCGGTTCCTCAGGACGGCGTAGGCGATCACCGCGAAGAGCCCGACGCCCCACGCCAGGAAGAGGAGCGACTCGTACATGTTCGAGGCGGGGATCCGGTCGGCCGCGGCCCAGCGCATCCCGATTCCCCACGTCATCGCGGCGAAGCCGAGGAGGAGGAGGGCGAAGGCCACGCCGTCGAGGAGCTTCCCCTTCGAGCCCCAGGCCGCGATCGAGACGAGGAGCGAGGCGGCGAGGACGATCCAGGCGACGCGGGACGGGTTGACGCGGTTGTAGAGGATCTCCCGGTCGATCGCCTTGGCCGAGGGCCAGCCCGGCAGGCGCCGCCCTTCGGCGAGGCGGACGAGCCCCTCGGCCGTCGGGTCGGGCGGGAGGTTCCAGCGGGCGTTCGGGTCGCCGGGGACGGGGAGGGGCCGGATCGCCTCCCTCTGGAGGACCGCCTGGAGGGCGAGGAGCCGCTGCTCGAGCTTCTCGACGGCCTTCAGGACTCCGGTCCGCGGGCGCTCCTCCCGCTCGGCGTTCCGGGCCGCCTGGAGCAGCTGCATCACCTTCCGGCTTCCGACGAGCTGCTCGAAGGATGCGTGCTTGGCCGAAGGGTCGAGGCCGGCGGCGCGCGCGATCTCCGCCGACCCGAGCTGGACGACCGGCGCGTTCGCGGCCGCCTGCGGGTCGAGGTACCAGCCGGCGAAGGTGGCCACCGGGTCCTCGCCGTTCCAGGCGTGCGAGCCGGTCACGTTCCAGACGGTCTCGTGGGCCAGCGTGTCGAGCGGCATCACGCGCCCGTCGTTCTGCACGGGCAGCCGCCGGAGGACGTCCGGCGAGGGAAGCGCCTCGGCCCGCGCCGGCGCCGCCGGCGAGAGGAGGCCGAGGCCGAGACCGAGGCCGGCGACGAGCGCCCGCCCGACCGTCGGGAGCGACATCCCGGTCGAGGCGACCTTCGCCTCGAAGGCGGCCCGCTCGCGCGCCTTCCCGATCCGGGTGAAGAGGACGATGAGCATCCCCAGGACGAGGGTGACGTAGCCGACGAAGACGACGAGCTGCCCCGGGTCCTTCGAGACCGAGAGGACCGTCGCCTCCCTCCCTCCGGTCTGCTGGTAGCTGGACTGGAAGAGCGCGTAGCCGCGGTGGTGCAGCTCGTGGTTCATCCAGATCTTCGCGGCGAAGCTCTTCCCGGTGTCCTTGTCGGTCACCACGACGTGGCTCACGTAGCCCGACGGGCGCATCGTCCCCTGGTACGTCTCCAGGACGAAGTCCTCGAGCTTGACGGAGAAGGGGAGCTCGGTGCGAGAGAGGAGCTTCCCCTCCCGGTCGTGGTCCTCGATGACCGAGCCGGTCTCGCCCTCCCAGAGGCCGAGGGAGCCCTCGACCTTGAAGAAGTAGGTGAGCGCCGCGCCGGCCAGGATGAGGAGGAGCGACGCGTGGACCACCACGAAGCCGACCCGTTTCCTCCCCCAGGGAAAGAGCTGGGCGATGGAGAGCGCCACGTTCAGGGCGAAGAGCCCCTGGAGGCCGAGGAACCACCAGGAGTAGTAGACGAGCCGCCCGGCCTCCTCGGCCGAGGAGCGGGACTCGACGATGGTCCCGGCGGAGAGGCCCACGAGGAGGACCACGAGGAGGATGACCGCGAGCTTCAGGGAGGCGAGAAAGTCGACGAGCTTCTTCAGGGGGTCCGTCCTTCTGGGAGATGGTCGGGCGCGGGGCCCGAAAACCCCGGATCCTCCCATTCCCCGGGGGGCCTGTCGAGGGAGCGCCGCTCCCGAGGGGGGCCGGCCGGCGCGGCTCGAACGGTGGCGTTTCCGACCCTTTGACCCGCACCGGGTCAGCGGCGGACCCCGTTTCGACACGGAACCGGGGTCCGGAGCGGGTTTTACGCGTGGCGCCGGCCTTGCTGTGGAGGAGCTGGTCGGTCGATTGCCGGGCCGATCGGCCCGGATCGACCCACCCGAAGGAGGAACTGGATGCGCTTCCCTTCCATTCCCGTCCTGGTGCTCGGCCTGATCCTGGCCCTTCCCGCCGCCGCCTCGACCCCCGATCCGGTCGAGGGAGGGGTCCACCGCCGTCACGACGACTGCGCGCCGCTCCGGAGCGTCACCGTCCTGCGGGACCAGGTGACGTGGTGGGCGCGGGACGACGGCCCGGTGGCCCTCGCCGCCGAGTTCCGGGTCGACGGGGAGGCCGGGGCGGACGTCCCCGAGGACGTCGCCTGGCGCCTCCTCGTGACGACGTTCGACCGCCAGGTGGTCCTGGAGCGGACCGGGACCTCCCCGATGGCCGACGGGACCGCCCTCTCGCACGTCGACTTCGACGGCCGCGGCTCCGACGGCAGGCCGCTCCCCGCTGGCCTCTACGTCTACCGCTACGAGGCGCCGGGCTTCACGGGGTCGGGCGGCTTCCTGCGCGTCGTCGCCTCCGACGACCGTCCGCCCGCCCCCGCGCCGGACCTCCTCGAGCCGTTCGCGACCTCCTCCAACCCCCAGGTGCCGTGGAGCTTCTACTACGGCGCCGAGCACGCCCACACCATCTATTCCGACGGCGGGATCCCGCTCGCAACCTGCAAGGGCTCCGTCTCCTCGCCGCACGCGGGCGCGGCGCCGGCCGACGCGTTCGCCTACGCCAGGGCGAACGGCAACGTCGACTGGATCACGGTGCTCGAGCACAACCACCTGATCGACGACGCCTGCGGCAGCGGCTGCTCAACCGCGACGATCCGTGCCCGCTACCAGGCCGGCCTCTCGGCCGCGGCGGCCGCCACGACCTCGACCTTCGTCGGCATCTACGGGATGGAGTGGGGCGTCATCAGCGGCGGCGGCCACCTCGCGATGTACGACATCACCAAGCTCTTCTCGTGGGAGGCCTACGCCGACGTCACCACGGCCAAGTCGAACTACCCCAACCTCTACAACGTCGCCGTGAACCCGGCCTACCAGGGGTCGGCCGGCTCCACCGGCGCCTTCTGCCACCCCGGAACGTCGGACTTCGGCAGCTTCGCCCAGAACGCCAACGGCCTCGCCTACATGCGCGGCCTCGCCGTCGTCTCGGGCCCGTACAACACCACCTCCACCACCTTCGCCGACGCCGGCACGCGCTACTCCGGGCCGAAGGCCGGGACCGACCTCTACCAGTACGCCCTCCAGCGCGGCTGGCGGATCGGCCCCGAGGCGCACGCCGACAACCACTGCTACAACTACGGCAACGCCACCCGCAACCGGACCGTCGTCCTGGCGACCTCGCTCTCGAAAGCGTCGGTCATGGGGGCGAAGAAGGCGCGCCGCTTCTACGCCTCGTCCGACCTCAACGCCCAGATGTTCTTCGGCACCGCCGACTACCAGCACGTGATGGGAGAGGAGTTCACGAGCGCCTCCGCCACGCAGGACCTCCTCCTCTGGGTGAGCGACCCCGACGGCGCGACCGTCTCCACCGTCACCCTCTGGCAGGGGAACCCCGCGGCCGGCGGCGGCTCGCCGACCTCGCTCTCCATGACGAACGAGGGGGGCGGCACCTACACCGCCGCCGTCACCGTCCCGGCGACCGGCACCGCCTACTGGTACGCCTACGCCACGCTCTCGAACGGCGGCGAGCTCTGGTCCGCCCCGGTCTGGGTGGCGCGGGGCGGCGGCGGGGGAGGCTGCTCCGACACCACGGCCCCGACCGCCGCGATCACCGCCCCGACGGCGACCTCCGTCACCGGCACGGTGACCGTGACCGCCACCGGATCGGACAACGTGGGCGTGACGGGGATGACGCTGAAGATCGACGGGACGGCGGTCGCCACCTCGACCAGCGGGTCGGTCTCGTACTCCTGGAACACCTCATCCCTCACCGCCGGCTCCTCGCACACCATCACCGCCACCGCGGCGGACGCCTGCGGCAACGTCAGCGCCGCCGCCACGAAGAGCGTCACCATCGGGACGACGCCTCCTCCGCCGCCTCCCCCGTCCAACCCCGTCGGCAACCCCGGCTTCGAGGCGTCCTCCGCCGCGCCTTGGGTGGAGCAGGGGCCCTACGAGATGGCCTCGGGCACCTCCACCGCGTCGAGCGGGGCGAGCGTCGCACCGCACGCCGGCTCGAAGATGGCCTGGATGGCGGGATACGACTCGGCCGACGAGGTCCTCTACCAGAACGTCGCCGTCCCGAGCACCACGTCGAACGTGAACCTCTCCTTCTGGATCCGGACCGTCACGACCGACGGGACGACGACCGCGTACGACTTCCTCTACGTCGACGTCTACGACGCCACCGGAGCCACCCGTCTCGGGTCGCTCCTGACCCTCTCGAACAAGAACGCCTCCGGCTGGGTGCAGAAGACCGGCCTCTCGCTCAACGCGTGGAAGGGGCAGACCGTCCGCATCCGCCTCCACGCCACCAACGACACCTCGAACCCCACCGACTTCTTCCTCGACGACTTCGCGGTGACGGCGCCGTAGGGGCCCCTCCCGCACGCGGCGCCGCGGTCCGAGCCCGCGGCGCCCGCGTCCCCTGATAATCGGGCGTCGAAACGTCCGAGGGAGGGGCCATGAAGAGGCTTCAGAGCTACGGAGCGCCCGGGATCACCGTCACCTTCGACCCCAGCGTCTGCATCCACTCGGCCGTCTGCCTCCGGACCCTGCCGGCCGTCTTCGACGTGCGCCAGCGGCGCTGGGTGAGGCCCGAGGCCGCCACCGTGGACCAGGTCGCCGCGGCCGTCGACCTCTGCCCCTCCGGCGCCCTCCGCTACACCCGCGAGACCCCGGCCGTCCCCGTCGAGGGCGCCGAGGAGCCGCAACCGGGCGCGACCATCGAGCTGAGCCGGAACGGCCCCCTCCTCCTGCAGGGGACCTTCCGGGTCCTGGACGAGGACGGCGTCGTCATCCCCACCGCCGGCCGCGCCGCCCTCTGCCGCTGCGGCGGCACCGGCAACCAGCCCTTCTGCGACGGCACCCACAAGGCGGTGGGTTTCCACTCGAGAAGGGACCCCGTGGGCTGACGGGGGAGCACCAGGGACGGGCCGCCGGAAAAGGGCCGGGACAGAGAGGAGGCACAGAGGGCCATGGACGGGAACGCGTACCTCGCAGACGTCGTCAAGCGCTTCCGCGAGCTCCAGAAGCAGTGCGACGGCGCCATCGCCCAGGTCCCGCCCGAGCTGTGGAGCCGGCGGCTCGACCCCGGGTCCAACAGCATCGTCACGCTCCTCCTTCACCTCTCCGGCAACATGCTCTCCCGGTGGACGGACTTCCTGACCACCGACGGCGAGAAGCCCGACCGCGACAGGGACGCCGAGTTCGAGGACCCGGCCTCCCTCGGGCACGAGGCCCTTCTCTCCCGGTGGGCGCGGGGCTGGGCCTGCCTCTTCGACGCCCTCTCCGGGCTCACCGACGCCGATCTCGAAAGGACCGTGACGATCCGCTCGCAGCCCCATACGGTCGTGGAGGCCGTCAACCGGCAGCTGGCGCACTGCGCCTCCCACGCCGGCCAGATCGTCTTCCTCGCCAAGCACCTCGCAGGCCCGCGGTGGAGCACCCTGAGCGTCCCCCGCAAGGGATCCGCCGCGTTCAGCGATGCCGCGAGGAAGAAGGAGGCCGGCGCCTGACCGGGCGTTCCGGCGGCTCGCCTCCCCCGGCGCCGCCTGCGTCACCTCGCTGCCGCCCGGGGAAGGAAGGCCCGATGGACGCAGACCTCCCGCCTCCGAAAGGAAGGAAGACGAAGAAGGGTGAGTCTCCCCTGTCTGAACTTCGGCCCGTTCGGGCCGCTTTACGGACGGAGGCGATGGCGAGCCGTGCCGGCGGCTGGAACATGCAGGTGCCACCGAAGGGCACGGAGTGCGCTCGAACCGCGACGTCGTCGCACGGTCGCGCAGCCCCGCGGCTGGGGGAGGCTGCGCCGGAACGGAACGTGGGGCCCCAAGGTGGCGCCTGGAATGCGAGCCCATGACACAGCCGGCCACCCGGCGATCCCGAGCTCGCCGCCAATCTACACAGCTATCGGTAACGACCTCCCGAAACCGCTCACGATTCCTTGCTCCCGATGGCGAGTCTGCCGCTCCTTCTAGATCACGGTTGGGCCGCGGTGGGCAGGTCGCCGGTAGGCTCCTGACGCGTAGTAACGGCGTCCGTTACTATCCCGGCGCGTGATCCGCACCTTCCGGGACTCCGACTCGGAAGCGCTCGTTCAACGTCGCCGCCCGCGTCGTCCGCCTGCCAGCCTTCAACGCGTCGCGCTTCGAAATCTCGTCATCCTCGATGCGGCCGACTCCCTCGCCGACCTGCGCGTCACGCCCGACAATCGGCTCGAGCTCCTCGAGGGCGATCGTGCTGGCCAGCACAGCATCCGCATCAACGATCGGTGGCGCATCTGCTTCGCCTGGCGCGCCACCGATGCCTTCGACGTCGAGATCGTCGCCAATCACTCGTAGGTGACCGCCGTGGCAAAGCTCGCACCCATTCATCCTGGCGAAGTCCTCCTGACCGAGTTCCTTGAGCCCCACGGTCTCAGCCAGTACCGCCTGGCCAAGGACATTCGTGTTCCCGCCCGGCGTGTCAACGAGATCGTCCTCGGCGAGCGCGGTATCACCGCTGACACCGCGCTTCGGCTCTCGCGGTACTTCGGCACCTCCGAGCGCTTCTGGCTCAACCTCCAGGTTCGGTTCGAACTCGAGACCGAGCGCGACCGCACCGGGGCACGCATCGCTCATGAGGTTCCGGTCCTGTCGAAGGCCAGTTGAGCCGTGCCCTAACCCGCGTGCAGCGGACTTCGCACGGCTTCGCCGTGCTCGCCTCGGACGCCCACGGTTAGCTTTCACTAGAGGCGCACTCCCGCGACTCGATCCCGAATTCCCATCTCGGCTTCGGTGCAACCGTCTTCGGGTAGTCTCGCGCTTTCAGACGAGGAGATCACATGACCATCGAAGCCGAAGCCGATGTCGCCGCACTCAAACGCATAGGCAGGATCGTTTCATCCGTTCTTCAGGAGATGCTCGACGCTGCCGAGCCCGGCATGACTACGCGCGAGCTGGATTCGCTCGGTGCGCAGCTGCTTGCACGACACGGCGCACGATCGGCGCCCAGACTCACATACGGCTTCCCGGGTTCCACCTGCATCAGCATCAACGAGGAGGCCGCGCACGGCATCCCGGGTGACCGAGTGATTCGACCTGGTGACGTGTTGAACGTCGACGTTTCCGCTGAGCTGGAAGGCTATTTCGCCGATACCGGAGGAACGAGGATCGTGCCGCCGACCAACCCAGAGAAGACCCGCTTGTGCCACGCTACCCGGACGGCCCTCCAGGAAGCCATGAAGCAGGCCCGCGCTGGCCAGCCCATCAATGCCATCGGCGCCGCAATCCAGCGCACGGCGAAGACATTCGGCTTCAAGATCATCGAGAACCTCGGCAGCCACGGTGTGGGTCGTGCACTTCATGAGGAGCCAGAGCACATTCCGGGCACCTTTGATCCAACGGACGGACGCACCTTGAGAGAGGGCATGGTGATCACCATCGAGCCGTTCCTCTCAACGAAGAGCCGCGTGGTGACCGAGAGGCCCGATGGATGGACCCTGGTTGGAGCGCATGGCAACTTGTCGGCGCAGTACGAGCACACGATGATCATCACCAAGGGCGAACCGATAGTCGTCACTCAACACTGAGCGAGCATCGGAGTCCCGACGGGGCTCATTCGAAGCGCGAGCGCCGCTTCATGGCCCGGTCGCTCCTGAAGCAATTCCTGGCCGAGCGGAGCCTGCGGGAGCTGTCAAGGGCGGGCGGAGCGTGACGCGGCGGGCAGCGGACCCGCGGCGCGGCGCGCCGCGCGCCGCTGCCGGTGCGGTGAGGCGCTGCCGATCTCTCAGCCTCCGCTGCCGCCGGAGATCACCCCTGTCGCTCCGGATACACTCGTTCGATGAGAGGGGAATCTACGTTCACGGTTCGCGCGCTCAAGCCTTTCGTCCCGTCCGGTCCCGACTTCAATCGCGCCCTCGCGTTCTTTTCCGATCTCGGCTTCACGATCGAATGGCAGGCCGAGGGGATCGCCGAGCTGCGCCTTGGCAACGCCGTGTTCCTTCTTCAGCGATTCCACGATCCCGACTCGCGGCAGAGCCAGATGATGCGGCTCGAAGTGGACGACCTCGATGCCTTCCACGCACACGTCATCTCTTCCCGCATATCGGAGAAGTACGGTTCCGTGGTCCGTCCTCCGACCGACTACCCTTGGGGGCAGCGTGAGGTGCATGTCGTCGACCTCGCTGGTGTTCTCTGGCACGTTGCATGACGCACGTCCCGGGGGAACCACCGGGCCCGGGAGCACCGGGGAGCTCCGTCCGACGTGTGGTTGCAGCCGACCGTCACTCGCCCGCTTCTCCCGAGATGAGAGCAGGGTCGTCGCAGGACGGGACCTGGTCTTCAGGGAGTCGCTGTCCGAGCCGTTCGAGACGATCGGGCCAGTCTCTGCCGTCACCACGGACCTCAAAGGCGTACTCGACGCTGCTTCTAGAAAGCGGAGCATCGGGCGAGCCGCTGAATGCCGGTCGTGAGACCCCTGTCAGAATCCAGGCCTGAAGATGACTCCTGCATCCCGCCCGATCCCGTGGCGCTGGCTCCTCCTCTACTACGCGATCGCGCTTCTCATAGCCATTCCGTTCAACCTGGGTTGGCTCGCATCCTGGTTCGGCACCCACTGTCCCGGCACGCCGCTCGCCCGCTGGCCCTTCCTTCCGGCCGCCCTCGGTCCGGCGCTCGGTGCGGTCATCGCTCGCCGCCTCGGGCCGCAACCGCTCCAAGCCACCTCGCTCCTCGGCTCCTCCGTCCCGAGGACCATCGTCACCGGCCTCGTTCCCATCGCCCTCTTCGGATTCGTCAGCCTCAACGCCGGTCTCTACGCTCTTGTGGCGGTCGTCTACGCCACCGGTGAAGAGCTCGGCTGGCGCGGGTACGTGGCCGACGCCCTCGCGCCTCTCGGCTGGCAATGGCGGCTCCTCGTGACCGCCGCGCTCTGGTGGTTCTGGCATCTCCGCTTCGCCACCAGCTTCGATCTCTTCGTCTTCCCCCTCATCATCCTGGCCAGCTCACTGGTCCTCGGCCATGCTGCGCGGGTCTCCGGTTCCGTCCTCGTTCCCGCCTCCATGCACGCTCTCATCATTCTGCTCTCCGCATCCGGCTCGCCCTCCAGGCCGATGGTCCTCGCGGGCGTTGCCACCCTTGGCGCCTGGGTCATCCTTGGCTCTCTCTGGCCCCACCCACGGCCTCAGGACGCTCCAACGGGCGGGGCCGTCTGACCCGTCGTGCAGCGGACTCATCGCTCGCTCGCAGGTGACCGCCATCGTGAGACCCACGCGGCCAATGTCGAGGTACGGGGAGGCGGTCGAGGCCGGGAAGGTCGCGGGAGCCGCCGTCGTCACCGCCGAGAACCCTGCCGCCCTCCGGAGCTGCGCCGATCCCGCCCACGCTGAAGTGACGCCATTCGGGGTCTGCGGCACGTACGGGCTCGGCCTCGACGTCCCACGGAAACCGGACCACACCAAGGTCGAGGCAGGGGGAGACCCCCCGGAAGCACCTGGCGCACGCCGGCTCGGGTCCACCGGCTGGCCTTCGCGTGAGCCTGCGCGTGTAGGATTCGCGTCAACGGTCAGGAAGGGAGAACGAGGATGGTCGCAAAGAACACGATCTGCCTCTGGTACGACGGCACCGCCCTGGAGGCCGCGCAGTTCTACGCCCGGACGTTCCCGGACAGCGCGGTGGGAACGGTCTATCGCGCGCCCGCGGACTATCCCTCGGGCAAGCAAGGCGACGTCCTGACGGTCGAGTTCACCGTGATCGGAATCCCGTGTCTCGGCCTGAATGGCGGCCCGGAGTTCAAGCACAGCGAGGCGTTCTCGTTCCAGGTCGCGACGGACGACCAGGCCGAGACCGACCGCCTGTGGAACGCCATCGTAGGCAACGGCGGCCAGGAGAGCGCCTGCGGCTGGTGCAAGGACAAGTGGGGCCTCTCGTGGCAGATCACGCCGCGCGCGCTCACGGCGGCAATCGCCGATCCGAATCCCGCCGCAGCCAGGCGCGCCTTCGAGGCGATGATGCAGATGACGAAGATCGACATCGCGGCGATCGAAGCGGCCCGGCGCGGCTGACTCGTGGATGGTCCGGCTCGGCGCTGCAGCAGGTTCGGCCACGGAAGGCCCTCCGTGGGCCGGCCCCGTCCGTGGAAGGCGCCGAGGGCGGCCAGCGAGCCGCCCTCTCCCGCGACGGGCGCTCGTCCTTCGCCCTCAGGCGGAGCTTTCCGTGCGACATCCTGATGCCCGACCGCGGCCCTGCCGGTCGGTGATGGGAGTTCGCTAGACTCCGCCCCCTCGGAGGTGCGATGCGCTCCGCCCTCAGAAGCCTTGCCGCCGTCGTTGCCGGGTTCGTCGCCGCGAGCGTCGTCATGATGATCGTGGAGTCGATCAACGGGCGACTCCTCTTTCCCGAGCTGGGGAAGGCCGCGGAGGGGGTGACCGACCGCGAGAAGATCAAGGCCCTCCTCGCAGCCGCCCCCGTCGGCGCGTTCCTCGTCGTGCTCGTCGGCTGGGTCCTCGGCGGCGTGGCCGGCGGCTGGGTCGCCGCGCGTCTCGCGGCGCGGGCTCCGGTCGGGCACGGCCTCGCCGTCGGTGCCCTGCTGACGCTGGGGGGCGTCGCGAACAACCTCATGATTCCGCCGCCCCTCTGGTTCTGGGTCGCGAGCCTCCTCGTCCTGATACCCGCCGCGTACGCCGGCGCGCGCCTCGCCCCGGCGCGCTGAGGGTGCTCGGACGGAACGGGACGTGCCGTGCCAACGAAAGCGAAGCGAGGATTCATGAGACTTCGATCCTTCTGCACGTTCGCGCTGGCGCTCGGCGCCGTCCTTCCCGCCGCCTCGCAGCCGGCACCCGCGGGGAAGCCCGCCGCGCCTGCCCGCGCCGAGGTGCTGGTGCTGGGCGTCTACCACATGGCCAACCCGGGACGCGACGTCTTCAACATGCAGGCCGACGACGTGCTCGCGCCGCGGCGTCAGGCGGAGATCGAGCAGCTGACGGCCGTTCTGGCGAAGTTCCGTCCCACGAAGATCGCGGTGGAAGGCGAGGCCGGCGACGACCGCATCCCGAAGCGCTACGCCGACTACCTGGCCGGAAAGCACGACCTGACGCGCAACGAGATCGAGCAGATCGGCTTCCGCCTCGCGAAGGCGCTCGGCCACGAGACGGTCTACCCGGTGGACGTGGAGGGCGACTTCCCCTTCCAGCGGCTCGTCAACTACGCCAAGGGGACCGGCCGCGCGAAGGAGCTCGACGCGATCCTGGGCGACATGGGCGGGATGGTCAAGGCGCAGGACGCGTACCTCGCCTCCCACACCGTCCTGGAGACGCTCCTCTACATGAACTCCGACGAGAAGGTGGCCGAGGGCGTGGGCCTCTACTACCGGCAGGGGACCATCGGCGAGCCCGGGGACTGGCCCGGAGCCGACCTGGTCTCCGACTGGTTCCGCCGCAACATGCGGATCTACAGCAACGTGGTGCAGCTCGCCAGCTCGCCGGCCGAGCGGGTGCTGGTCGTCTTCGGGGCCGGACACCTCGGCTGGCTTCAGCAGGACTTCGCCGCCAATCCGAACCTCCGCCTGCGCAAGCTGGCGGAGCTGGTGGAGGCGACGGCCCCGAGGTGACGGCGCGGCCCGCGACGGCGAAACCCTACACTCCGCCCATGGAGGTCCTCGACGCCATCGGCAACACCTCGCTGGTGAGGCTGCGCAAGGTCGTGCCTCCCGGCTGCGCGGAGATCCTCGTGAAGCTCGAGTGGGAGAACCCCACCGGCAGCGTCAAGGACCGGATGGCGCTGGCGGTGATCTCGCGGGCGGAGGCGGACGGGCGGCTGAAGCCGGGAGACACCGTCGTCGAGTACACGGGCGGGAGCACGGGGACGTCGCTCGCCTTCGTCTGCGCCGCGAAGGGATACGGGATCCGGATCGTCACCTCCGACGCGTTCAGCAAGGAGAAGCGCGACCACATGGCCGCGCTCGGCGCCGAGCTGACGCTCGTCCCGAGCGAGGGGGGGCTCACGACGAAGAAGCTGATCCTCGACATGATCGAGGTCGCCCGCCGCATGAGCCGGGAGCCGCACACCTATTGGACCGACCAGCTCAACAACCGGGACAGCATCACCGGCTACCACCCGCTGGGAGAGGAGATCTGGAGCCAGACGGAGGGGAAGGTGGACGCCTTCGTCCACTGCGTCGGGACGGCGGCCACCTCGCGCGGGGTCGCCACCGTCCTGAAGCGCCACGGGCCGGAGACCAGGGTGGTCGTCGTCGAGCCCGCCGAGTCGTCGGTGCTGCTGGGCGGTTCGCCCGGGCCGCACAAGATCGAGGGGGTCGGGATCGGCTACGTCCCCCCGCTCTGGGACCCGAGCGTGGTGGACGAGGTCCTGCCCGTGAAGACGGCCGACGCGAAGGAGATGGCGAGGCGCCTCGCGCGCGAGGAGGCCCTCTTCGCGGGGACGTCCTCCGGGGCGAACGTCGTGGCGGCGATCGAGGTGGCCCGGAGGCTGGGACCGGGGCGCACGGTGGTCACGCTGATGGGCGACTCGGGCCTGAAGTACCTGAGCACCGACGTTTTCGGGGGCCGGTAGGCGCCCGGCGGGGGCGAGGGCGAGGCGCCATAATCCGGCTCCGGCCGGCGGGGCTCCCAGCGACGCCCCGTCCATCCGTCGAGGAGCCCTCCCATGAACGCCCGCAACCGCTTCGCCATCCTCCTCGGGGCGCTGCTCGTCATCGCCTCGGTCTACTACCTCGTCTCCACGGACCGCTCGAAGGACCTGGTCCTCGTCGGCACGGTCGACGCCAACCAGGTGATCGTCAGCCCGATGGTCACGGGGCGCGTCGAGAAGCTTTTCGTGGACGAGGGGACGCAGGTGAAGGCGGGCGACCTGATCGCCGTCCTCGACCCGTCGGAGCTGAAGGCCCAGGAGGCGGCGGCGGACGCGGCCATCGCGAGCCTGAAGCACAAGGTGGCGCAGACCCGGCACAGCGAGGAGTCGACCGCCGGCTCCACCACCAGCGACGTCGCCAGCGCCCGGGCCCGGCTCTCGTCGGCGCGGGCCCAGCTGCAGCAGGCGCAGGCGACGCTGGAACGGACCCGGAGCGACAGCCAGAGGATGGTCGAGCTGGCGAAGTCGGGGGTGGCGTCCGACCAGGACCGCGTCCAGGCCGAGACGAGCCTCGAGGCGGCGAAGGCCGCCGTGGTGGCCCAGCAGGCGCTGGCGAAGGCGGCGGAGGGGGACCTCGAGGCCGCTCTGGCCCGCACCCACGACGCCGGCGCCGCCCGGAGCACGGTGGAGGAGACCCGGGCCGACCTGGAGAACGCCGAGGCGCAGCGGGAGCTGGCGGCCGTGCGGCTCGCCTACACGAACGTCACCGCCCCGGTGAGCGGGACCGTCTCGGTGAGGGCCGTGAGGCAGGGCGAGGTGGTGTCGGCCGGCTCGCCCATCGTCACGCTGATCGACCTCTCCGATACCTGGGTCCGGGCGCCCCTCCCCGAGACCGAGGCCGACCACGTCGGCCTCGGCGACGTCCTGCGCGTGAGGCTGCCGGGCGGGACGGTCACGCAGGGGAAGGTGATCTTCAAGGGGGTGGAGAGCGACTTCGCCACCCAGCGCGACGTCAGCCGGAAGAAGCGCGACATCAAGACCATCCTCCTGAAGGTGAGGCTCGACAACCCGAAGGGGGCCTGGGTCCCCGGCATGACCGCCGAGGTCCTGATCTCGCCGGAGCAGCTGAAGGGGAAGCCGTGAGCGGAGCCCCCCCGGCGATCGAGGTCGAGCACATCGTCAAGAGGTACGGCGACTTCACGGCGGTGGACGACGTCTCGTTCGACGTGAAGGAGGAGGAGATCTTCGGCCTCCTCGGCCCGAACGGCGCGGGGAAGTCGACCCTCATCCGAATGATGACGACGCTCATCCCGATCACCTCCGGGACGGCGCGGGTCGTGGGGCACGACGTGGCGAAGGAGCCGAACGCGGTGCGCCGCGCGATCGGCGTGATCCCGCAGGCGCTGACGAGCGACCTCGACCTGACGGTGGAGGAGAACCTCAGCATCTACGCCAAGCTCTACGACGTGCCGCCGCGCGAGCGGAGGCGGTCGATCGACGAGCTGCTCGAGCTGGTCGACCTGACGAAGTGGCGGAACGCCCAGACGAAAACCCTCTCGGGCGGGATGCGCCGGCGGCTCGAGATCGCGCGCGGCCTCGTCCACCACCCGCGGATCTTCTTCCTCGACGAGCCGACGACCGGCCTCGACCCCGTCTCCCGCGTGGCCGTCTGGGAGATGCTGGGGAACATCCGGAAGCACCGGCGCCTGACCGTCCTCATCACGACGCACTACATGGACGAGGCCGACCGGCTCTGCGACCGGATCGCCATCGTGGACCACGGGAAGCTCGTCGCCCTCGACGCGCCGAAGGGGCTGAAGGAGAGCGTTCCGGGGACGAACGTGATCGAGGCGCAGTTCGGCGACCCGCCGGACGGCTGGGAGGGGCGGCTCGGCGTCCTGCCCGACGTCACGTCGGTGCAGCACGAGGGGGCCGGGATGTACCGCGTCCTGACGGGGAACGGCCCGCGGACGACCACGGCCCTCGTCGAGGCGGCCGTGGCGGAGGGGGTGGCCGTCACGGCGCTCTCCGTGCAGAACACCACGCTGGACGACGTCTTCGTCCACTACACCGGGCGTCAGCTGAGGGACGAGCTGCAGAAGGCGCCGGGGTTCGTGATGCCGCCGCGACCGGGGGTCCACCCGTGAAGCGCGTCCTCGCCCTGGTCGAGCGCGAGATGCGGAAGTTCTTCCGCTCGCCCGCCCTGATGCTGGCCTCGATGGTCTTCCCGCTCGTCCAGCTCGTCGTCCTGGGGAACGCCTTCGGCGGGAAGATCCGGGACGCGCGCCTGGCGGTGGTGGACCAGGACGGCGGGACCGAGGCGCTGAAGGTCCGCGAGGCGTTCGACTCGGTCCGCGCCAACATCCGGACGTTCGAGGCGGTCCCCTACGACGACGAGAAGCGCGCCGTGGCGGACGTGAAGAACGGCAAGGTCCAGGGCGCCGTCATCATCCCGCCGGACTACTCGCGCCGCGTGGAGGAGGAGAACCACCCGCGGATCGCCCTCGTCGTCGACAACAGCGACACCTTCGTCAGCTCCGCCCTCGAGGCCGAGCTGACCGCGCTGACGAACGCGCTGAACCAGCCGAAGCCCGAGCCGCGGATCCTCCGGCAGGTCGCGCTCGAGATCGTGGAGCTGTACCCGTACATCGAGTACATGAAGTACCTCCTGCCGGGCTCCCTCACGCTGGCGATGTTCGTCTCGGTGATGATCGGCGGGGGGATGCTCTACATCGACGACAAGGCCCGGGGCGTCCACGAGGGCTACCTCGTCACCCCCATCAGCAAGCTGGAGCTCGTCCTGGGCCTGAACCTCGCGGGCGCCATCAAGGCCGTGATGACCGGAGTGACCATCTGCGTGATCGGGTCGCTCCTCTCGGGGGTCGGCACCATCTTCGACCCGGCGACGGCGTTCGGGCTCCTGGTGATGATCGTCCTCACCGCCCTGGCCTTCAACACGATGATGTTCCTCCTCATGGTCCGGATCGAGGACCCGCTCGTCCCCCGCGCCATGTTCGGCATCCTCAACACCCTCCTCTTCTTCCCGAGCGGCTCCGTCTACCCCATCCAGGCCTTCCCGCCGTGGCTCCGCGCCATCGCGCGCGTCGACCCCTTCACCTACGCGGTGGACGGCTTCAAGTCCCTCCTCCTGAAGGAGGTCCCCCTCTCGGCCGTCTTCGGCGACATGGCCGTCCTCGGCGTCTTCGCCGCCGTGACCCTCGCCATCGCCATCCCGCTCTTCAAGCGGACGTTGTAGGCAGGACGGGCCGCGGCCACGACGACAGGTCGCGCGAGGGACGCTGGTCGGTTGGACCGCGCCCACAACTCCGATCTGGTCGACCGCGCGCCGCTGGGCGATCCCAACTGTTCCTGCCGCGCGGCGGGAACGTCGCTGAAATTTGCGGAACGCTGTCGATTTCCGACAGGCTCGGTCGTCGTCCCTATGAGAGGCCAGAGGGGCCGGCTCGAACGAGGAGGCAGACGATGCGAGTCATGGTGTTCTTCAAGTCCTACGGGGAGAGCGATATGACCATGGCCCCGACGCCCGAGATGCTCGAGGCGTTCAAGGCGATGGACGTGTTCACCGAGGAGCTTGTGAAGGCCGGCGTCTTCGTGGCAGCCGCCGGCCTGAAGCCCAGCGCCGAGTCCAAGCGCGTGGTCTTCGAGCGCGGGAAGCGGACGGTCATCGACGGGCCGTTCGCCGAGGCGCGAGAGCTGGTGGCCGGCTTCGCGATCTGGGAGGTCAAGGACATGGACGAGGCGATGGCCTGGGTGGCGCGCATCCCTCCGATGCCGGATCGCCCGGGCGAGATCGAGATCCGGCCGTTCTTCGAGGCGGCGGACCTGAAGGACTTCGTGACGCCCGAGGAGCTCGCGAACCCTCGGACCGGGGAGCGCGGGAAGCTCGGCGTCGCCTGATCCCGTCGGCCGGGGCCGTTTTGTCTCCCCTGCGGCCCTCGCCGAGAATGCGGTGTGACCGCAGGGGAGACGCACCGGGCGATCGAGGCGACCTTTCGCATCGAGCGGGCCAGGCTCATCGCGGGCCTGGCCCGCATGGTGCGGAGCGTCGACCTCGCGGAGGAGCTGGCGCAGGACGCCCTGGTCGTCGCCCTGTCCGAATGGCCGAAGACCGGCGTTCCGGCGAATCCGGGCGCCTGGCTGATGGCCGTCGCCAAGCGCCGCGCCATCGACTCCCTCCGGCACGACAGGATGCGCGAGGGCAAGCACGCGGAGATTGCGCGGACACTGGACGAGAAGATCGAAGGCGCGGTCGAGGCGATCGAGGCGGCCGTGGACGACGACCTCGGCGACGAGCTCCTGGGCCTCATCTTCACGGCCTGCCATCCCATCCTGTCGCCAGAGGCCCGCGCGGCGCTGACCCTGCGGGTGGTCGGCGGCCTGACGACCGACGAGATTGCCCGCGCCTTCCTGTCGACCGAGGCCACGATCGCGCAGCGGATCGTCCGCGCGAAGAAGGCGATCGCGAAGGCCGGCCTGGCCTTCGAGGTGCCGCGGGGCGCCGAACGGGCCGCGCGGCTCGCCTCGGTGCTCGAGGTCGTCTACCTCATCTTCAACGAAGGCCATGCGGCCACGGCGGGCGACGACCTCGTCCGGCCGGGCCTCTGCCTGGAGGCGCTGCGGCTCGGCCGCATCCTGGCCGGGCTGATGCCCGAGGATGCCGAGGTGCTCGGCCTCCTGGCCCTGATGGAGATCCAGGCGTCGCGCCTCAAGGCGCGCACCGGGCCGGACGGCTCGTTCGTGCCGCTCACCGAGCAGGACCGCTCGCGCTGGGACCAGCTCCTGATCCGCCGGGGCCTCGACGCGCTGGCCCGCGCCGAAGCGCTGGGCGGCGATGGCCCCTACGTGCTGCAAGCCGCCCTCGCCGCCTGCCACGCCCGCGCGCGCCGGGCCGCCGACACCGACTGGCCGCGCATCGCCGCGCTCTACGACCGGCTGCGCGTCGTCTCCCCGTCGCCGGTGGTCGACCTCAACCGCGCCATCGCCCACAGCATGGCCTTCGGCCCCGAAGCGGGCCTCAGGCTGCTGGAAGAGATCGCCGACGCCGCCGCCCTCCGGAGCTACGCGCCCCTGCCGGCGGCGCGGGGCGACTTCCTGTTCCGGGCCGGCCGACGGGCCGAGGCGCGCTCGGAGTTCGAGGCTGCGGCCTCGCTCACCCGCAACGAGCGGGAGAGGGCCTTTCTTCTCGCACGGGCGGAGGCCTGCGACCGCCACGGCTGAATGCGGCTTCCGAGGCACGGCTCGGAACGTCGGAAGCCGTCCCCGGGGAACCGCATCGGCTCCAGGGGAGCGCACGGCGACCTCGTCGGTATCCCGTCACCCGCGCACCGGAGGCGCGCTTCAAGCGCCTGCGAGGCCGGGAGCAGCCGGCATCCGGGGTCCGACTACTCGCTCGCCTGCTGCCCGGCTCTCCGGAAGTAGCTGGCCCCTTTCACGATCAGTCCGATGCCCACCAGGCTCAAGACGGCCCCGGCACAGACGAGAAGGGCAGGGAAGGAGGAGGAGCCTCCAAACCGCGACTCGCCTGGCTGCGACGGCAGGTACGTGACCTTGATCGTGTCGCCCGCTCCCAGCTTCGCCCCGACCTCGCGCGGCGGGTTCGCGCTTCCCTCGTGCACGCCGTCGGGAGCCCGATAGCGGTAGTAGACGACGCGCATCGTCGAGCCGCCCGAGCCGTAGCCGCCGGGCCTCGAGGGCCGCGAGCGGGCCTCCGTCCGGAGGATCACCGCGTCCACCGGCACGCCCTCCCGGTCGAAGGCGAGGTTCCGCCGGACGTTCACGACCCCTCCAACGAGGAACGTCAGGCCGACGTAAGCGACGACGAGCCCGCCCACGAGAAGCATCACCTGCGGCACGGGGGACCGACCGTTGGGCATGCATGCATTCTATCAATCGTCGAGACGAGCAAAGCCGGCTCGACGACGGGCCGCCGCCCCCCCTCGAGCGCGGCGGCCCTCGCCGAGGCTGACGACCCGCTCCACCGTTCCGCGGAGCGGGCGTGCCCGTCGCGCCTCACTTGTCGGGGAGGGTGATCTCGCCCGTCTCGAGGAGCGATTTCAGGTTGGAGAGGATGCGCGGCCAGCCGCCCGAAACGGCCTTGATGAGGCCGGAATCGGGGCGGTCGATCTCGTGGGTGATGGTGAGCTTCACCGCCCGGCCGACCGGCTCGAGCTCGATCGTGCAGCGGGCCGGACCTTCCGCCTTGAGCTCGGGCATCCACTCGTGCTGCCACCGGATGACCATGCGGCGCGGCGGGTCGATCTCGAGGATCTCGCCCGTGTCGGTCACGCGCCCGTCCGGGTAGGCCAGCTTCCAGGCGGAGCCCTTCTCCCAGCCGGACTCGACGGAGACGCCGAACCAGTACTTGCGGGTGAACTCCGGCTCGGTGAGGGCCTGCCAGAGCGCCTCGGGCGTGGTGCGAATGAAGATGACGTAGACGAAGCTGCTGCGGTTTCCTGCGTTCATGGTGCCTCCCATCGGGGTTCAGCCCTTCGGGTCGCCTTCCAGACGGCGCTTCAGGTCGCGCAGGGCTGCGAGGCGCGGCCTCTCGAACTTGCGGATCCAGCGGTCGTAGATCTCCTGCAACGGGACCGGGTTGAGGAAGTGCAGCTTCTCGCGCCCGCGCCACGTCACGACGACCAGGTTCGCGGCCTCGAGGACGGCGAGGTGCTGGGTGACGCCCTGCCGCGTCATGTCCAGGTGCCGGCAGAGCTGGCCGAGCGTCTGGCCGTCGTTCGCGTGCAGGCGGTCCATGAGCTTCCGGCGCCCCCTGTCCGCCAGGGCCTTGAAGAGGAGGTCGGCGTCGCTCACGCGTCCCTTATAGGCAAGTAATCACTTGCATGTCAAGCCGGCGCGGCGGGCGCTATCCTGAGACGCGATGGAGCGGCAGAGCGTTGGCCTGCGGCGGCTGATGGACTTCGTGGAGAGCCTCCCGGAGGCCGTCGTCCTCGACCTCGGCGGGGCGTCGCAGGCGAGCATCGACCACCTCGCCGGACCGGGCCGCCGGCTCTACGCCGAGGACGCGCTGCGGAGCCTCGCCGAGGCCGTCGAGCGGAGCCAGAGCGCGGACGACTACCTGAAGGCGAACATCAAGTACCCGGCCGGGACGTTCCACGCCGCTCTCTGCTGGAACCTCTTCGGCTGCGCGCCGGCCGCCTTCCTCGCTCCGCTCGCGGACCGGCTCCAGGAGATCCTCCGGCCCGGGGGACGCGCCCTCGCCCTGCTTCCCGCCTCGATCGCCTCCGCGCGCCGGCCCGCGGTGCGGTACGAGATCCTCGGACCCGGGCTGGTCCGCCAACGGGACGCCTCAACCCCGTTCAAGGAGGAACGTCTCCTGACCCGCCGCGAGATCGACAAGCTCTTCGATCGCGGCTTCGACGTCACGGACATCTTCACGGCGGACGCGTTCCACGAGCTCCTCCTCGTCCGGCGTGCCGGTCGTTGAAGGCGGATCCGCGAGGGACCGTCCCCGCGACTCCCGCCGGACTATTCTGTCCCGGGGGCTCCCATGTGTCGCAGCATCAAGACGCTCTTCAACTTCGAGCCACCGGCCACGGAAGAGGAGATCCGGGCCGCGTCCCTCCAGTTCGTCCGGAAGCTGAGCGGCTTCAACAGGCCCTCGAAGGCGAACGAGGAGGCGTTCGAGCGCGCCGTCCGGGAGGTGTCCGACGCGGCGCGCACGCTCGTCGCGTCCCTCGTCACCACGGCCCCGGCCCGGGACCGCGAGGTCGAGGCGGAGCGGGCGCGCGCCCGGTCGGCGGCGCGCTTCGGGCGCTCCGGGTAGGCCCGGAGCGCGTCCGCGGGCGATCCTCGGGGCCGACCGTGTGGCGCCGGTCACGGATCCTGCGCGTGCAGCCTTGCCAAGGGCCGGGGCGCGCCCCATATTTTGCGACGTCGTCTCCGGCCCGGGGAGGTTGTCCGGTGTCTCCGCTCGACTACGCGAACCGCTACTGGAGCCTGCAGGTCGTCACCGGCGAAGGGACGAACCCGCCGGTCCGCACGGTCAGGATCCACCGCTACCGCCTCGTGAACATGACCGGCGGCGCGGACCCCTCGCTCCCGGCCAAGGACAGCCTCGTCAGCGCGGCCAAGAAGCAGTTCCTGAAGGACGGCGGCGTCACCGTCCTCGTGATCCCATCGTACAACCTCTCGCTGAGGCAGACGGTCCAGTTCCTGGACTGGGGCCCCTTCGGGGCGTCCCTCCTCCGTCCGTTCATCGGCAAGGGCTCGCCCGAGGAAGTGCAGGTCGTCCTCCAGCTCGCCATCCGCTACGGCCTCGCGACCGAGGCGAACCTCCAGAAGTACGCCGACGACAGCAAGATCGGCCTCGACTGCAACGGCTTCGTCGGCAACTACCTGAGGCAGCTGAAGGACGCCGACGAGAAGTGGATCGCCCGCTCCTCCGACACGTTCTCGGGGAGCTCGAGGATCCGCGACATCTTCCAGCACGCGGGCCGCCGGATCCGCCGGTTCGAGGACGTGACATTCGACGGGATGTACTTGATGGGGCTCGTGGACGGCTCGGGCGAGGTCGTCAACACGAGCGCCCCCGCGGGGCACATCACCATCTCTCAGCCGTTCACGGTCGGGTCGACCGTCGTCCCCGACATCTCCGACACCTTCGCGGGCGTGCCGGTCGTGGGGGGCCCGCTCCAGGCGACGACGACGCTCCTCTACGGGGCCGCCGTCGCGATGTCGAGAGCGGTCCCCGCGGCGCGCCCCACGCTGAAGGTGGTCGAGTCGACGGCGGCCGACGACAACGGCCTCGTCTCGTCGACCTACACGCTCCTCTCGGTGAGCCAGGGGGGGATCTTCACGGTGGAGCGGGGCCTCGGGATGGGCCGGCTGAAGGTGCAGATCTTCCGGAAGAGCTGACGGAGCGTTCCTCCTCCAGGCGCACGGGCGTCCGCTCCGCCGCCTCCTCATAATCGGCGCATGAGCGATCCCCGCTACCCCATCGGAAAGTTCGTCCCGCCCGCCACGTTCGACGCCGCGACGCGCGCGCGGCTCGTCGACGAGATCGCCGCCGCGCCGGCCCGCCTGCGCGAGGCGGTCTCGGGCCTCTCGGCCGACCAGCTTGCCGAGCGTTACCGGGAGGGAGGCTGGACGCTGAAGCAGGTGGTCCACCACGTCGCGGACAGCCACCTGAACGCGTACGTCCGGTTCAAGCTGGCGGCGACGGAGGACGAGCCGCTGGTGACGACCTACGAGGAGCAGCTGTGGGCCGAGCTCCCCGACGCCACGAGCGCCGACCTCTCCGCCTCGCTCGCCCTCCTCGACGCGCTGCACGCCCGGTGGGTGGCGTTCCTGCGAGGCCTGTCGGACGCGCAGCTCCAGAGGACGTTCCGGCACCCCGAGCACGGCCTCGTCACGCTGGATCGGAACCTCGCGCTCTACGCCTGGCACGGGCGGCACCACGCGGCGCACGTCACCTCGACGCGCGAGCGGAAGGGCTGGTAGGGGCGGCGGGGAGAGCGAAGGCGCCGGCGCGGCTTCAGGGGCGCCGCTGCAAGAGGAGCCAGCTCCAGAGGCCGGACTCCGCGTAGGCCCGGTCCCAGGCGTCGTGGCCGACGCCCGGGTACTCCGTGTATTTCACGTCGCCGCCCGCGGCGCGGAGGGCTTCGGCCATCTTCCGTCCCTCGGACGGGAGGACGACGGGGTCGTCCGCACCGTGGAAGATCCAGACCGGGACGTGCCGGAGCGCCCGGGCCGTGAAGGCGTAGGGGTCGGCCGCGCCGGCCGTCAGCGGCGACTGGCGGACCGACGTGGCCGAGCCCGCCGGGACGATGCCGCCGCAGACGGGGACGAGGGCGGCGAAGCGGTCGGGGTGGAGGAGCGCGAGGTGCCACGTACCGTAGCCGCCGAGCGAGAGGCCCGTGAGGGCGACGCGCTTCGGGTCGCCGTGGTAGGCGGCCATCGTCTTCTCGAGGGCGGCGAGGGCCGCCTCCGCCGGTTCGCCGATCCACCTCTCGCCGGCCGGGCACTGGGGAAAGACGACGACGGCGGGGACCCTCTCGGGATGGGAGCGGATCGCAGCGGCGGCGCCGATCTGCAGCTGCCTCACGCCGTCGTCGCCCCGCTCTCCCGCGCCGTGGAGGAAGAGGACGACGGGCCACGCCTTCTCCGACGTGAAGCCGCGCGGGACGTAGACGGTGTAGGGGTAGGTCCGGCCGTTCACGACGACGACGTGGTCGACGAAGCCCGTGGCGGGGGGAGGGTTCATGCAGCAGCCCGCGAGGAGGAGCGCCGGCAGGGCCGGCCGGAGCCGTCTCATCGGACGATTCTAGGCGGGGCGGGCGGCTCCGCCCGGGCGGCGCGGGACCCGGGGAGGCGTTCGGCGGGCCGCTCCTCGCCCGCATGGCCCTCCCGACGCAGGCGTGACCTTCCGCACACCCGGCCGAGCCCGCCGGTGCCATGATGGACGGCAGATCCAGGATCGGCCCGTCCCGGAGAGGCAGCGATGAGCTACGAGATCACGGTCTCCGACGACAAGGCGTACCTCCGCGTGAGGGTCCGCGGTCCGGTCACGATCCCGGTGGCGCGAAAGTACACCGAGGAGTCGGCCGCGCTCGGAGCCCGGCTCGGGATCCGGTCGTTCCTCTTCGACGTCCGGGATGCCCGGAACGTCGAGACCCCGCTCCCGGTCTACCGGTTCGCGTACGAGGAGATGCCCGCGTTCCCCCTCGACCCGGGGGCGTCCTCCGCGATCCTCGCCAGCCCCGGGGACGATTCGCACGACTTCGTCGAGGTCTCCCTGAGGAACGCGGGCTTCGACGTCCGGCTCTTCCGCGACGAGGAGTCGGCCGTCGGCTGGCTCCTCGAGCGGAAGCAGGCTCCCGCGGCGCCCTGCGGGACCAGGGCGACGCCCTAGCGGGGGGCGCTCATCCCGCCTCCCGGGCCGGCCCCCGCGCCCATGCCGCGGCCGCCGTTCATCATGCTCCCCATGACGACGTAGCCGTCGCCGGTGACGTTGTCGTTGACGACGGCGTATGCAATCAGCGTCCCGCCGGAGCCCTGGGGCATCCGGACCCGGACCTGGAGGCCGGTGTCGCCCGCCGTGAACTTCGAGTGGACGTCGGCGAGGACGTCGTTGAACTGGTGGGACGAGTAGCCCGCCAGGCTGAAGGGGAAGCTCTTGGTCCCCGTGCCGTCGGGCACCGACCCGTCGGCGTCGATGACCTCCACGACGCCCTGGGTCGTGCTCGCCGAGGTGTTGACCACCGTGACGTTGACGCGGTTCTCCGGCTCGGGGAGGAGCCCGAGCATGTACATCGCGAAGTCGTCCGTGCCGAAGCTCCCGGCCATCGGCATGGCGGTCATTCCCATCCGTGCCGGCACCCCCATGAAGGCGAGGCCATAGGCCCCCGCGCCGGTCCGGTTGTAGACGCGGGCGCTCGCGGCCAGGGGGAAGCTCGCGCTGACGCGGATGTTGCCGAAGGCCGAGGGGAGGCCGAACTGCGACTGGATGACGTCCGGGAGGTAGGTCACCGGCAGCTTCAGCTCGACGGTGGTGGTGACGGTCGGGATGGCCGACGGCGAGTCGGCGGCGTGGAAGGAGAGGGTGGCCGTCCCCGCCCGGGACGCCTTGATCCAGAGGTCGGTGACGAAGAAGGCGCCGAACTTCCCCTCGATCCGGACGCCGGCCGGGACGATCAGGTCCTCGGTCCCGTTCGTCATGAAGTCGACGGGGCCGTTCGTAGGTCCGCCCCCCATCTGGGCGCGGGCGGGCGGGGCGGCCAGGATGGCACCGAGGACGGCCAGAGAAGCGGCGGACGCGAGGGCGCCCAGGCGGGAGAGGAACTTCATGGCAGGGCTCCTTTGCAGCTGAAATCTACGGCTGAAACGCCGACGCAAGATCGGGGCCAATTTCAGGCGCTGACCCGGCGCAGCCGGAGAGCGTTGGAAATGACCGAGACGGAGGAGAGGCTCATCGCCGCCGTGGCGACCATGGGCGGCAGGAGCCACCCCGACCGAGGGAAGAAAGTTCCGGCCGCCAGGGGAATTCCTGCAAACGGGCTCCCTCACGCGGGGACGACCTCCGGCTCCGGGCCGCCCGGGCCCTCCTTCGGCAGGCTCCGCTGCTTCCAGAGCATGTAGACCGCCGGGTAGACGAGGAGCTCGAGGGCGAAGGAGGTGACGAGGCCGCCCACCATCGGCGCCGCGATCCGCTTCATCACGTCGGCGCCGGCGCCGACGGACCACATGATGGGGAGGAGGCCGAGGGTGGCGGCGAAGACCGTCATCGCCTTCGGCCTCACGCGCTTGACCGCGCCGTGGATGATCGCCTCGGTCAGGTCGGCCCGGTTCCTCAGCCGACCCTGCGCCTTTGCCTCCTCGTACGAGAGGTCGAGGAAGAGGAGCATGAAGACGCCGGTCTCGGCGTCGAGCCCCATCAGGGCGATGACGCCGACCCAGACGGCGATGGAGAGGTTGTAGCCGAGGAGCCAGAGGAACCAGACGGCGCCGACGATGGAGAACGGGACGGCGAGGAGGACGATCATCGTCTTCATCGCCGACTTCGTGTTCATGTACATCAGGAGGAAGATCAGGACGAGCGTCACCGGGACGACGACCTTCAGCCGCTCCTTGACCCGGAGCATGTTCTCGTACTGGCCGCTCCAGACGAGCGTCGTGCCGGGAGAGAGCTTCACCCTCTCGCCCACGACGCGCTTGGCCTCCTCGACGAACCGGCCGACGTCCTCCTTGCCGGTGTCGAAGTCGACGTAGACGTAGCCCGAGAGGAGGCCGTTCTCGTTCCGGATCATCGCCGGGCCGTTGACGAGGCGGATGTCGGCGAGCTGGCCCAGCGGGACCTGCGCGCCGGTCATCGTGGGGACGAGGACGCGCCTGAGGCGCCCGAGGTCCTCGCGGAGCTCGCGCGGGTAGCGGAGGTTGACCGAATAGCGCTCGCGCCCCTTGATGACGGTGGTCACCGGCTCGCCGCCGATCGCCGTCATGATGACCGCGTTCGCGTCGTCGATGGTGAGGCCGTAGCGGGCGAGCTCGTCGCGCCTGAGGTCGAAGTCGACGAAGAACCCCCCGGCGACCCGCTCGGCGTAGGCCGACCGGGTGGCCGGGAGCGTCCGGACGGCGCTCTCGACCTCCGTGCCGATCCGCTCGATCTCCGGCAGGCTCGAGCCGAAGACCTTGATCCCGATCGGCGTCCGGATGCCGGTCGAGAGCATGTCGATCCTCCCCCGGATCGGCATCGTCCAGGCGTTCGTGACGCCGGGGATCTTCAGCGCGCGGTCCATCTCGTCGACGAGGGCGTCGTGGGAGATGCGGTCGGGCCAGACGTGCCGGAAGGCGGACGCCAGCCAGCCGGGCGCCCAGGAGGAGTACCACCGCTCCCTCCGCCGCCACTCGGACTCGGGCTTGAGGACGACGGTCGTCTCCATCATCGAGAAGGGGGCCGGGTCGGTGGAGGTGTCGGCGCGGCCGGCCTTGCCGAAGACCCGCTCCACCTCGGGGAACGACTTCAGGACCTTGTCCTGCACCTGGAGGAGCCTCTCGGCCTCGGTGACCGAGAGGCCGGGAAGGGTCGTCGGCATGTAGAGGATGGAGCCCTCGTAGAGCGGGGGCATGAACTCCGACCCGAGCTTCAGGAAGACGGGGACGGTCGAGCCGAGGATCGCGAGGGCGATGGCGATCGTCGTCTTCGGGTGCCTGAGGACCGCCCGGCAGGGGGGCTCGTAGAGGCGGTGGAGGAGGACGCTGATCGGGTGCTTCTCCTCGGCGTGGTAGGTCCCGACCGCCACCGTGTTCACGATGCGCGCGGCCCAGCGCGGGCGGAACCGGAACGGGTCCATCCGGGCGAAGAGCATCCGGAGCGCCGGGTCGAGGGTGAGGGCGAGGAACGCCGCGATCGCCATCGCCAGGGTCTTCGAGTAGGCGAGCGGCTTGAAGAGGCGCCCCTCCTGGTCGACGAGGGTGAAGACGGGGAGGAAGGCGACGGCGATGACGAGGAGGGAGAAGAAGACCGACGGGCCCACCTCCATCAGCGCCTCGAGGCGCACCCTGTGGAAGTCGCCCGGCCGCCCGAGGTCGTTCCAGAGCTGGAGCTTCTTGTAGGCGTTCTCCACCTCGACGATCGCCCCGTCGACGAGGATGCCGATGGAGATGGCGATGCCGCCCAGCGACATGATGTTGATGTTCAGCCCCATCGCCTGGAACGGGATGAAGGCGAGGATCACCGAGATCGGGATCGTCAGGATGGGGACGATCGCGCTCGGGACGTGCCAGAGGAAGAGGAGGATGACGAGGGAGACGACGACGATCTCCTCGATCAGCTTGTCCCTCAGGGTGTCGACGGAGCGCTGGATCAGCTCCGACCGGTCGTAGGTCGTCTCGATCTTCACGCCCGGCGGGAGCGACGGCTCGATCTCCTTCAGCTTCGCCTTCACCCGGTCGATGACGTTCAGGGCGTTCTCGCCGCTCCGCATGACGACGATGCCGCCGACGACGTCCCCCTCGCCGTCGAGGTCCGCGATCCCGCGGCGGATGTCGGGCCCGATCGAGACCTGTCCGACGTCGCGGATCGTGACCGGGGTCCCGTTGTCGTTCGTCTTCACGACGATCTTCTCGATGTCGGCGACGTCCTTGATGTAGCCACGGCCGCGGACCATGTACTCGCGGCCGGAGAACTCGATGAGCCTCCCCCCGACCTCGCCGTTGCTCCTGCGGATGGCGGCCGCGACCGCCTCCAGGCTCACGCCGTAGGCGGAGAGGGTGTTCGGGTCGACGGTCACCTGGTACTGCTTCTGGCTCCCGCCGACGGTCGCCACCTCCGCCACGCCGGGGACCGACTGGACGGCGTAGCGGAGGAACCAGTCCTGGTAGCTCCGGAGCTCCTCGGTCGAGTTCTTCCCCGACCTGTCGACCAGCGCGTACTGGAAGACCCAGCCGACGCTCGTGGCGTCGGGGCCGAGCTCGGTCCTCACCCCCTCCGGGAGCTTCCCCTGGATCTTCGAGAGGTACTCGAGGACGCGCGAGCGGGCCCAGTAGAGGTCGGTGCCGTCGTCGAAGATGACGTAGACGTAGGAGAAGCCGAAGTCGGAGAAGCCGCGGATCGTCTTCACCTTCGGCGCGCCGAGGAGGGCGGTGACGATCGGGTAGGTCACCTGGTCCTCGATGACGTCGGGGCTCCGGTCCCACCGCGAGTAGATGATGACCTGGGTGTCGGAGAGGTCGGGGATGGCGTCGAGCGGGGTCCTCTTCAGGACCCCGACGGCGAGGACGACCGCCACGGCGTAGAGGGCGAGGACGAGGTACTTGTTCTCGGCGGAGAAGCGGATGACCGCCTTGATCGGACCGCCGCCCCCGGAGGATGGGCTGTGCGTGCTCAACGTCGCCCCCTCAGTGCGCGGGACCGGGGGCCTCGGGGGCCTTCGCGGGAGCGGATGGGGCGGGAGGAGCGGGAGAGGCCGGCGCCATCGCCGAGAGGGCCGCCTTCAGCCGGGACTCGGAGTCGACGAGGAAGTTCGCGCCGCGCGCCACGGTCTCCCCCTCGGCGAGCCCGGCCTTCACCTCGTAGAGGCCCTTCGCGTGCTCGCCCACCGTCACCTCGCGCGGCGAGAGGCGCCCCTGGCCCTCGGAGACGAAGGCGATCATCCGCGTCCCGCTGTCGAGGAGGGCGTCGTCGGGGACGACGAGGGCGTCCCGGGAGGCGCCCTGGATGACGACGTCGGCGTACATCTCGGGCTTCAGCTCCTCGCGCGGGTTGGCGAGCTCGAGCCGCACCTTCACGGTGCGGCTCTTCTCGTCCACCACCGGGTAGACGTAGGTGACGCGGCCGGTCCAGCTCCGCCCCGGCCAGTACGAGAGGGTCACGGTCCCCCTCTGCCCGAGGGCGAGGCGCGGGAGCTCGTACTCGTAGACGTCGGCCAGGACCCAGACGTTCGAGAGGTCGACGATGTCGAAGAGGGAGTCGGCGGCGGTCACCCGCATGCCGTGGTACGCCGTCCGCGCCATGACGTAGCCGGAGATCGGCGCGTAGACGTTGACGGTGCGCGAGGGCTCGCCGCGCCGGCCGAGGGCGTCGATGTCGGCCGGCGCCATGTCCCAGAGGAGGAGGCGCTTGCGCGCGGCCGCGAGGAGGTCCTCGCCCCCGGCGGTCACGGACGGGATGGTCGAGCCCGAGAGCGACCGCGACGCCTTCAGGGCGAGAAGGTACTCCTGCTGGGTGGCGTAGAGCTCCGGGCTGTAGACCTGCGCGAGGACCTCTCCCCTCCTCACGTGCTGGCCCGTGAAGTCGGCCTCGACGTGCTCGACGTAGGCGTCGTAGCGCAGGTGGACGTGGTGGAGGCGCGTCTCGTCGAACGCGACGCGGCCGACCGTCCGGATCGACGAGGCCAGCGGCGCGCGCTCGACCTTCACCGTCGTCAGGCCCAGGAGCTGCTGCTCCCTCAGGTCGATGGTGACCGGGGCCAGGCCCGCCGGGCCCGTTCCGCCCCCGGCGACCTCGTCGGCGTAGACGGGGACGAAGTCCATCCCCATCTCGTCCTTCGTCGGGACGGGGGAGGTGACCTTCGGGTCCATGGGAGAGCGGTAGAAGAGGACCTTCCGCTCGCCCGCCGTGGCCGGGGCCGCCGGAGTCTCGGCCCCGTGGGCCTTCTCGTCGATCGGGACGAGCCTCATCCCGCAGATGGGGCAGTCGCCCGGCTGGTCCCTCACGACCTGCGGGTGCATGGGGCAGTGGTAGCGGACCGCCGGCTTCGCGGCGGCGGGGGACGGCTCCCCCTTCCCGCACGCGGTGGAGAGGAGGGCCGCGCCGCCCAGGAGGGAGGCGGCGGCCAGCGAGAGGGCGACGGCGAGGGTGCGGCTTCTCTTCACGTGGGGCTCCCTACATCTTCGACCCGGCGGAGGCGCCGGAGGGCGGGGCGGGCGAAACCATGGCGGAGGACGGGCTCCCGGTCAGGGAGTACTCCTCGAGGTCCGCGCGGGCGCGGATCAGGTCGGCGAGCCGGCCGACGGCCGCGCGCCGGTCGGTGAAGTCGGTGCTGAGCGCCTCGAGGACGGTGACGAACGGGACGGCGCCGGTCCGGTAGCTGGCGAGGGCGGATTCGACGGAGAGGCGGTCCTGGACGAGGACCCCCTCGGCGTCGAGCTTCGCCTCCTCGGCGAGCTGGCGGAGGCGGACGAGGCGCTGCTGGGTGAGCCCCTCGATCGTCCGGCGCAGCGACTCCTCCCTCGCCGCGGCCGCGGCGGCCTCGCTCCGGGCGGAGGCGACGAGCGGGCGCTGCTTCTTCCCGGCCCAGAGCGGGACCGAGACGCCGATCCCCGCGGACCACATCAGGGGGAGCGAGCCGCGGTTCATGTAGCCGGCCGAGACGACGAGGTCGGGCTTCAGCTGGCGCCGGGCGAGGTCCTCCGAGAGGCCGGCGCGCTCCTTCGCGAGGGCCGCCTCCTTCAGCTCGGGGGTGACGTCGAGGGCGCGCGCGAGGGCCTCGTCGGCGGCCGGGAGCTCCGGGAGCGAGCCCGGGGCCAGGCGCAGCGTGGTCGGGAGGGGCGCGTCGAGCGGGAGGTAGAGGAGGGCCCTGAGGCGCGCGAGAGCAGTCTCCTCGGCGGCAGCGTCGCGGGCGCGCTGCTGGAGGAGCCTCGTCCTCTCGCCCTGCGCGCGGATGACGTCCTGCTGGCTCCCCATCCCGGCTGTGTACCGGGCGCGGGTCACCTCCTCGATCGCCTTCCACGTTTCGACCTGGTCCTCGACGAGCCGCTGGTCCTCGCGCGCCTCGACGAGGTCGGCGTACGCGCGCTTCACCGACGCGGCGAGGTCCAGGGCGACCCTCTCCGGCGCCGTCCGGGAGCGGTCGGCGTCCTTCGCGGCGATCTCGCCCGCCAGCCGGAGCTTTCCCGGGAAGGGGATCGCCTGCTGGGCCATGAACGTGAGCCGCGTCATCGGCTCCTCGCCGAGCGAGATGCCGGTCCCGTCGTTCTCGTAGCCGACGGAGAGCATCGGGTCGGGGAGGGCGCTCGCCGGGCTCACGCGCGAGGCCGCCGCCTCCGCCGTGGCCCGCGCGGCCGCGAGGTCGGGGCTTCGCGCGAGCGCCTCGGCGACGAGGCGGTCGAGCTCCGTCCCGGGCGCGGCGGGGGCCCCGGGGGAAGGCTCCTCCGCGTGCGCGGGCCGCGCCGGGAGGGCCGCGGCGAGGGTCAGGAGGAGGGGAGCGAGGACGGCCGGGAAGAGGCCGAGCCTACGGAGGAAGGAAGCGTTGCGGCGCGGGCCGCAAGAGGCGCCTGCCGGATACCGGGAACGGGACATCGGTCCACCTCGTTCGAAAAGCTCCGGATGCCGCCCCGGGGGGGCGGACGGGAAACCTCGTCGACCGAGGGATCAACGTCTCAGGACGCCGAGCGCGAGGAAGAGCCGGTCGGAGCTTCCGCCCCCTTCGGGGATCGCGGGGGCCGGGGCCGCCGGCGCGACCCGCTCGGGGGGGGCCACCTCGGCGTCGCTCGCCGCGAGCGGTGCTGCCGGGGCCGAGGCCTTCTCGGGAGGAGCGTCGGGAACGCGGTTCACGGGACCCATGCCGCAGGTGCCGGCGGGGCAGCAGCAGCCTCCCGGCTCGGCCATCCGCTCCGTGGCGCCGGAAGCCGGGCCCGATCCCGCCATCGCGGCGCAGCAGCAGGCCGCGGGCGCCGGTCCCGCCGGGGCGCCGTCCGGAGCCGCGAGGCGAGAGCACGAGGCGGCGGCGGAAGGGCCGGCGAGGAGGAGCGCGACGAGGGAAAGAGCCGTCACGCCCCAGAGGGTCGCGACCCGGGCCGCTCCGGTGCGGACGCGCCCGGCACGAACCGTCGTCCGCCTCCCGGGCCCTGCCTGCTGGTTGCGGCGTTCGGCCATCGCGCGGGCGAGTATACCCCCCCGGGGCACCCGACGCCTCCGCGCCGACGGCGGCCCGCCGGACGCGACCGTCGCCGACGGGGCGGTACTCTTCCCGGAGGCCGGGGGGCCGTGGAGCTCGCATTCCCCCCGCGACGAGAGGAAACATCGATGTCGAGCAGCGACGCCCCGGGCACGGCCGCCCGCCTCCGCGCCGCCGGGCCCGGGGACGCGCCGGTGATCCTCCCGCTCGTCCACGCGTTCTACGAGCACTTCGGGTATCCGTACGTCGAGGAGCAGAAGGCGCGCGCCGTCCAGGAGCTGATCGGGGACCCGGCGCTCGGCGTCGCGTGGCTCGTCGCGCTCGGGGAGGAGGTCGTGGGCTACGCGATCCTCTCCTTCTCCTTCAGCCTCGAGTTCGGCGGGAGGACGGCGTTCGTGGACGAGCTCTTCGTCGTCCCCGAGCGGCGCGGTCGGGGGATCGGGACGGCGGTCCTCGGCCTGCTGGAGGAGGAAGGGCGCCGCCTCGGGCTCCGGGCCCTCCACCTCGAGTCGGAGGCGGCGAACACGGGCGCTACGGCCCTCTACACGCGTCTCGGCTTCGTCGACTACCACCGCCGCCTCCTGACGAAGAGGCTGGCGCCCTAGCCGCGAGAGGTCGGGCGAGAGCGATGCGAGAATCGCCTCCGTGTCGAACAGCGCGGCTCCCACGATCGGGACGATCGCCCTCGGGCTGGCCGTCCTCCTGACCCTCGTCACCGCCGGGGTGACGAAGCTCTACACGATGAAGCCCCCGAGCGGCTCCGACGCCATGGGGCTCGTCGTCATCTTCTTCGTCCTGATCGTCGCGTGGCTCCTCACGCTCGTGGCCGCGTTCATCGCCGTCCGGCGCGGCGCCTTCGACTGGGTGAGCGGCACGCCGGCGGTCCCGACGCTGGCCGTCCTCGCGACCGCCGTGGGGCTGGGAGCGCTGTCGGTGGTCGCCGCCGGGATGGGGCTGGAGGCGCGGACCGGCGCCTGGCGAACGCCGATCGGCCTGGCGGGCGCGTTCCTCCTCCCGCTCGCGGTCCAGGGGTTCGTCGCGGCGCTCCTCTGGACCGCGCCATCCGTCCTGGCTGCCCGGTCCTGGCCGAAGGCCGTCGGCTGGCCGCTCCTGGTCCTCGCCTTCGCGACGGCCGGCTGGGGCGTCGTGGCGTGGGTGCAGTCCGAGAACGCCCGGGCGCGCGCGCGGCAGGAGCAGGAGTCCGAATGGGAGAAGAGCCGCCTCGAGGAGGCCGAGCGCCAGCGGCGCCACGACGCCGAGCAGGACGCCGCCTTGGACGCGCTCCCCGACGACGCCCCCCTGGAGCAGTTCCTGTCGCACCTCTTCATCGACACCGGGGCGGCCCACCACGCCCTCGCGGTCGAGCGGATCCGGAAGCTCCCGGACCTGACGAGGCGGCTCGAGGCGCGGCTCTCCGACCCGCTCCCCCTCGAGCGCGAGCACGCGGCGAACTTCGTCGGCCTGTGCGACCCGGCCGACCCGGCCTGGGCGCCGGCGATCCGGAAGGCGATCCTCCTCCTCGCCGACGACTACCGGGCCGACGCGAAGGACCCCTCGCGCGGCCACATCACGCACGTCAAGGGGCTGACCTGGGGAATCCTCCTCGCGGCCGAGCGGTTCCGCGAGGACCGCTTCGACGCGGAGGCGCGGACGCTCCGGTCCGCGCTGGAAGCCTGGCCCCGGGGCGGCGAGCGGGACGAGGCGATCGGCCTCGTGGACGACTACCTCGCGCGCCGGCCGCTCCCGAGGTGAGGCGGTGACGGCGAGCCGGGACGGGGACGCCGTGACCCTCCGGCCCTACGAGCCGTCCGACGCCGAGGCGCTCGTCGAGGCGGCGCTCGAGTCGGTCGGCGACGTCTTCCCCTGGATGGAGTGGTGCCACGACGGGTACGGCCTCGACCAGGCGAGGCCCTGGATCGCCGCGCAGGTGGAAGCGCGGGAGCGGGGCGACGCGTTCGAGTTCGTGATCGAGGACGGCGCCGGCCGCTTCCTCGGCGGGTGCGGCGTCAACCAGGTCAACCGACTTCATCGGCTGGCGAACCTCGGGTACTGGGTCCGGAGCTCGGCGGCGGGACGGGGCGTCGCGTCCCGCGCCGCGCGCGCGGCCGCCGCGTGGGCGTTCTCGCGCACCGACCTCGTCCGGCTCGAGGTCGTCGCGGCCGTCGGCAACGCCCGGAGCCGGAGGGTGGCCGAGAAGGCCGGGGCGCTCCTCGAGGGGGTGGCGCGCTCGCGGCTCCTGGTCCACGGGACGCCCCACGACGCGGCGGTCTACTCGATCGTCCGGGAGGAGCGGGTGCCGCTCTCTCCCTTCACGGACCCGCTCGCCCGGGCGCACCTGCGCGTCGCCCGCCCCTCGGACGACCTCGAGGCGGTCACTCGCTTCTACCGCGACGGCCTCGGGTTCGAGGTGCTCGGCGGCTTCCGGGACCACGAGGGGTTCGACGGCGTGATGCTCGGGCACCCGGGCGCGCCCTACCACCTGGAGTTCACGCGGAAGGCGGGGCACGCCGCGGGGCGCGCCCCGACCGAGGACAACCTCCTCGTCCTCTACCTCCCCGACCGGGCGGAGTGGGAGGCGGCGGTCGCGAGGCTCCTCGCGGCGGGACATCCGGCCGTCCCCTCGTTCAACCCGTACTGGGACCGCCTCGGCAGGACGTTCGAGGACCCGGACGGCTACCGGGTCGTCCTGCAGAACGGGGCCTGGAAGCCCTGAGCCGCCGCGAACGCGCCCGCGCGCTCAGCGCGGGGCCGCCGCCGGCGTTCCGGCCAGGTGGATCAGCGCGTCCGGGAGCGCGGGTCCCCAGGTGGCGGGGCTGTGCCTCCCGCCCGGGATCTCGCGGTACCTCACGTCGTACCCCTTCGACACGAGGACGTCGCGGAGCCGCCGGTTCGTCTCGATGAAGATCGGCCCGGCGGCGGTCGCGTGGGTCTCGGTCTCGCCCACCTCGACGACGAAGCGGATCGGGAGCCTCGGCGACTTCCGGAGCTGCGCGGTGAGCCACTCGAGGTCGTCGGTCCGCCCCTCGGGCCCGCGCCAGAAGGCCCCGCTCTGCGAGAGGACGTTGCCGAAGAGGTCCGGGCGCCTGAAGGCGGCGAACGCCGCCCCGAGGCCTCCCGCGCTCGCTCCGCAGACGATCGTCCGGGCGGGGTCGGAGGAGACCCGCCACCCTTTCCTCACCCACGGGACCAGCTCGTCCCCGAGGAATCCCGCGAACGCCGCGCGGTTCGCGAGGTCCCCCGGGCGGTCCTCGGAGCTGTCGACGAAGAGCGCCACGAGAGGCCGGATCGCGCCCGCCGCCTCGAGGTTGTCGAGGATCGTGGGCGCCGGGATCTCCTCGATGTAGAAGGCGGGGCCGTCGAGGAAGATCGCGAGACCGTACGGCTCCGCCGCCTTCGGGTCGTAGCCGGGAGGCGTGTAGACGGAGACCTTGCGGCTCCGGTGATCGTGCGCGTCGGCGAGGGTGAAGGCCTCCACCTTTCCCTTCGCGACGCCGGGGCGAGGCTCGAGCCATGAGGATGCCGCGCTCGCCGCCGGGCCCTCGGTCCCGGCGGCGGGGGAGGCCGCTGGGGGAGCGGCTGCCGCGATGGACGCGTAGGTCGCGAGGGACCCGACGGTGGCCAGGGCCGCGAGGAGGGCCGCGTTGCGCTCCAGGGTCATGCTCGCCTCCTGATCCCCCGGGCCCGCAGCCGGGGCCGCCGGAGCGCCGGTTCATACGGACGCGGGGCGAACGGGGTTTCTTTGCCGGTGGAAGGCGTCCCGTCTAATCTCGGCCGCCGCCGAACCCGGCCGGCCAGGCGGCGAGGAGGAAGGCGACATGGTCAGCGAGACGGGTGATCCCGGCCGAGGGCGGCGGAACGCGGCGGCTCCCAGGATCGGCTCCGGGCGGGCGATACGGGGCCTGGCCCTCGTCGTCGCGGCCGCCTTCCTCGCGCCGGCGGCGCGGGCGCAGAAGCCGGCGCCGCTCTACCCCGACTTCCCGAGCGAGACCCCGGACTCGTTCGAGCAGAGGACCGACTCGTTCGACCACGTCCGGCGCGACGTGATGATCCCGATGCGCGACGGCGTGAAGCTGCACACGGTCATCCTCGTCCCGAAGGGGGCGAAGGACGCGCCGATCCTCCTGACGCGGACGCCGTACGACGCGACGGCGCTGACGACACACGCCGCGAGCTCCCACCTCGGCCCGGTCCTGCAGGGCTACGACAACGCGACCGACGTGATCCTCGACGGGGGGTACATCCGGGTCGTCCAGGACGTGCGGGGCAAGTACGGCTCCGAGGGCGACTACGTCATGAACCGGCCGCTCCGCGGGCCGCAGAACCCGACGCCGGTCGACCACGCGACGGACACGTGGGACACGATCGACTGGCTGGTGAAGAACGTCCCGGAGTCGAACGGCCGCGTCGGGATCCTCGGGATCTCGTACGACGGGTTCCTTCCGCTGATGGCGCTCGTCGACCCGCACCCGGCGCTGAAGGTCGCGGTCCCGATGAACCCGATGGTCGACGGCTGGCGGGGCGACGACTGGTTCCACAACGGCGCGTTCCGGCAGCAGAACATGCCGTACATCCAGGAGCAGGAGGCGACGCGCAGGAACGAGGCGAAGTGGTGGTCGGGCCACTTCGACGACTACGACACGTTCCTGGAGGCTGGGTCGGCGGGCGAGCTGGGACGGCGCCACGGCCTCGAGCAGGTCGGCTTCTGGCGGAAGATCCTGGCCCACCCGAGCTACGACGCCTTCTGGCGGGACCAGGCGGTGGACCGGGTCCTGGCGGCGCGGCCGCTCACGGTCCCGATCCTCCTCGTCCACTCCCTCTGGGACCAGGAGGACATCTACGGGGCGATCGCGGTCTACAAGGCGCTGGAGCCGAAGGACACGTCCCACGACAAGGTGTTCCTCGTCCTCGGGCCGTGGCACCACGGGCAGGAGATCCACGACGGCAGCTCGCTCGGCCCGGTCCGCTTCGGGAGCGACACGGCGCTGACGTTCCGCAGGGACGTCCTGGCCCCCTTCCTCGCGCGCTACCTGAAGGCGGAGGCGCCGAAGGAGGGGGTCGCGCCGGTGACGGCGTTCGAGACGGGGACCAACCGGTGGCTGCGCCTCGCCTCGTGGCCGTCGGGGTGTCCGTCCGGCTGCTCGGTGAAGCCGACGCCCCTCTACCTCGGCGCGGGGCTGAAGCTCGCCTTCGCGCCGCCCGCGGCGGGCTCGGCGCCGTTCGAGGAGTACGTCTCCGACCCGGCGAAGCCGGTCCCCTACCGGTCCCGCCCGATCCAGCCGATGGGGTACGACAAGGGGCAGAGCTGGTCGCAGTGGCTCGTCGACGACCAGCGCGAGGCCTCGGGCCGCGCCGACGTCGTGACGTTCGTGTCGGACCGGCTGGAGAAGGGGGTGAAGATCAGCGGGGAGCCGGTGGCCAACCTCGTGGCCTCGACGAGCGGGACCGACTCGGACTGGGTCGTCAAGCTGATCGACGTCTACCCCGACGAGGTGCCGGGGCAGCCGGAGATGGGGGGCTACCAGCTGATGGTCTCGGCCGACATCTTCCGGGGCCGCTATCGAGAGAGCCTCGAGAAGCCGGCGCCGCTCGCCGCGGGCGAGCCGCTCCTCTACCGCTTCGCCCTCCCGACGGCGAACCACGTCTTCCTCCCGGGGCACCGGATCATGGTGCAGGTGCAGTCGAGCTGGTTCCCGCTCTACGACCGCAACCCGCAGACGTTCGTCCCGTCGATCTTCCGGGCGAAGCCCGGGGAGTACCGGAAGGCGACGCAGCGGATCTACCACGAGCCGGGGCGGGCCAGCTTCGTCGAGCTGCCGCTGGTGACGGAGCCGTGAGGGCGCGGGCCGGGGCAGCCCCCGGATGAGCGTCCTCCCGGCCCTCGTCCTCGCAACTCTCCTCCCTCTCGCGGTCCTGACACGGTGGACGCTCGCGCTGGAGCCGGGGAAGGGGCCTCAGGGGGGCGAGGCGATCTTCCTCGGCTGGCTCGTCGTCGCGCTCTGGCTCACCGGGACGTCGGTGGCGGCGGCGGTGCGGCTCGCCGCGCACGCGCCGGGCTTCGTCCGGCTCGCGGTGGCCCCGGTCGCGGCGCTCGTCGCGAGCGCTCTCTTCTTCTGGCTGGTCTTCGCCCTCCTGAACGACGCGACGCTGGCGGGCGTCCCGGCCGCGAAGGCCCATGGGCAGACGTGGCTCGCCGCGCTTCTCGTCGGCGCCCTCGTCCTCCTCGAGGCCTGGATCCTCGGGAGGAGATAGGACGCGGCCCCGGCGCGGCTCGGGCGCGGCTCGAGCATGACTCCGGCGTGACGGCTGCGGCCCCTTCCGTGGACGGGCGCGCGGGCCGAGAATGGGGTCACGGAAGGAGGGGTCCCGTTGAGCGTCTACGAGAAGGGGCTCGTCACCGTCCTCTGCTGCGACCTCGTCTTCGTCCTCGTCGCGCTCCCCCTGGTCCTCCGGAAGGTGCCGCGGAACGTCGCCTACGGCTACCGGACGCGGGCCACGATGGCCGACGACGCCGTCTGGTACGAGGCGAACGCGCATTTCGGCCGCGGGCTCCTCGTCGCGAGCGCCGTCTCGGCGGTCCTGATCCTGGCGGCCTATCGGAGCCAGTCGCTTTCGCCCGACGCGTTCCTGAAGGCGTCGCTGGCGATCCTCGTCGTCCCGTCGCTCGTGGCAGCCCTGGCGACGGGGCGTTACGTGAAGAGGCTGACGTCGGACCCGGCGGCGCCGCGCTGAGCGCCGTGCGGCGATCCGGCAGAATCGGCGCGTGAGAGTCCTCGGGATCGACCACGTGGTGCTGAGGTGCCGGGACGTCCCGTCGATGATCCGGTTCTACGTCGACGTGGTCGGCTGCCGCCTCGAGCGGAGCGTCCCCGGGATCGGCCTCTTCCACCTCCGCGCGGGCGCGTCGCAGATCGACCTCGTCGAGGCGCACGGCGCCCCGCCGGACCCCGGGAGGCGGAACGTGGACCACGTCTGCCTGCGGGTCCAGCCGTTCGACGCCCGGGCGATCGCCGAGCGGTTCGCCCGCCACGGGGTGGAGGTGAGCGAGGTGAAGGAACGGTTCGGGGCGGACGGGACCGGGCCCTCGGTCTACGTCTCCGACCCGGAGGGGAACGTCCTCGAGCTGAAGGGGCCGCCCGCCCGGCCCGGCGGGGCGTCCTGACCGGTGGCCCGCCTCGCCGAGCCCTCGCCGCTGAAGCTCGTGACGGAGGCGCGGGTCGTCCTCGAGTACCTCGCCCTCCGGGCGGCGCTCCCGCGCCTCCGGCGGGAGGTCCCCCGCGGCGACGGCTCCCCGGTCCTCGTCGTCCCCGGGTTCGCGACCGACGACTCGTGGACCGCGACGCTTCGCGGCTTCCTCTCCGACGTCGGCTGGACGGTCCGCGGCTGGGGACTGGGGAGGAACGGGGGGAAGGTGGCGACGCTCCTCCCGCTCCTGACGGCCCGGGTGGAAGACCTCGCGCTCTCGGCCGGCGGCCCCGTCCGGGTCGTCGGCTGGAGCCTCGGCGGGTACCTCGCCCGGGAGGTGGCGCGCGAGCGGCCGGAGATCGTCGAGAGGGTGGTGACGCTCGGGACCCCCGTGGTCGGCGGTCCGAAGTACACGGCGTCGGCCCGCGGATACCGCCGCCGCGGGTACGACGTCGACGCCATCGAGCGTCAGGTTCGCCAGCGCGAGGCGACGCCGCTTCGCGCGGCCGTCGCGGCGGTCTACAGCCGGAGCGACGGCGTGGTGGCGTGGCGGGCCTGCCTCGACCTCGTGAACGACACGGTGGAGCACCACGAGGTGGACGCGAGCCACCTCGGCCTGATCTTCTCGGTCGCGAGCTACCGGCTCGTGGCCGGGCTCCTCGCCCGCCCCCGGGCGAGGCGGCGGACCCGGGCGGCCTGAGGGCGCCCGCGGGAGGGAGCGCAGATGAGGAAGCGCGACGGCGTCCTGGTCCTGGCCCTCGCCGGGGCCCTTTCGGCCGGGGGGTGCTTCTCGAGCGGGCCGGTCCCCGGCGGGGGGGGAGAGACCGCCCCCGAGGCGCTCGGCTCGATGACGCTCACCTCGGAGCTCCTCGGCAACGCGACGCTCGCTCCGGCCTCGTGCTCGTCGGGCGCGCGCCAGTACTTCCTGGGGGGCGACTTCGAGGACGAGAAGGCGGGGAGGGTGATCCGGCTGGCCGTCGACCCGGTGACCGGCCCCGCGGTCCGCGTCTTCGACCCGGCCGAGCCGTTCCGGAGGACGGTGGTCTTCCGACAGGCCGACTGCCCGGTCTTCCACTTCTCCCTCGACTCGACCGGCTGGCGCGTGAACAAGGTGGAGGACTTCCGCCTGGTGATCGACGTCGACTGCGTCAACCCGGCGGGCGACAGGCTGCGGGGCCGGGTCTCCTCGACCCACTGCTTCTGACGGGAGAGGCCGGGCGGCGGACGGCCGCTGCGGTGCGCGCTCCGTGCGCCCGGCGTAGACTGGCCCCATGCTGAACATGGCGGTCCCCTGGTGGGAGCTGATCCTGCGTTCCGGGGTCGTCTACACGTTCCTCCTCGTCCTCCTCCGGCTCACCGGGAAGAGACAGGTGGGGCAGCTCGCCCCCTTCGACCTCGTCCTTCTCCTCGTCCTCTCGAACGCGGTCCAGAACTCGATGAACGGCGGCGACAACTCGCTGGTGGGGGGGCTGATCTCCGCCGTCACCCTCGTGGGGCTCAACCTGACGGTCGGGTGGGCGACCTTCCGGAGCAAGCGGCTCGAGTCGCTCGTGGAGGGGCGCCCCGAGGTGCTGGTGCACGACGGGAGGGTCTACGAGAAGGTCCTGTCGAGGGCACAGCTCACGCACCACGAGCTCAACGCGGCGATCCGCCAGGCGGGGCTGACCTGCGTCGACGACGTCCGGACGGCGATCCTCGAGAACAACGGCGCCATCAGCGTCATCCCGAAGGAGGAGCGCCGCAACGGGGGGGGCGGGTCCCCGCCGGGGAGGGATGCCCCGCGGGAGAGGCCGGCCTGATCGGGGAGGGCGCGGCGCGGGAGACCCGGACGGGCGCCGGTACGGAGCCTGCGCCGAGCCCCGCGCCGGCGTGCGCCGGCCCGGCGGCGGCGCGTACCATCCGCCCACGGCCGGCGGGGCCGGAGGAGGACGATGACCGAGCCGTTCTCGCGGACGTTCCGCGTCCGCTGGGCCGACATGGACTTCAACGCCCACATGAGGAACACCGCGTACCTCGACCTCGCGGGGGACGTGAGGATGCTCTACTTCGAGTCGGAGGGCTTCCCGATGCGCGAGTTCGAGCGGCTGCGGATCGGGCCGGTGATCCTCCGCGACGAGCTCGACTACTTCCGCGAGCTCCGGCTCCTCGAGCCGGTGACGGTCACCCTGGCCCTCGCCGGGGTGAGCGACGACGCCGCGCGCTTCCGGCTGAGGAACGAGTTCCTCTCCGAGAGCGGCGCCGTCGCGGCCCGCGTGACGAGCTCCGGGGGTTGGCTCGACCTCGAGGCGCGGCGGCTGGCCCCGCCTCCTGTGGCCCTGGCGGAGGCGGTCGGCCGGCTCTCGCGGACCGACGACTTCGCGCCGATCGCGCCGCGGGCGGGCCGCGGCTCGTGACGGGGCGATGACGCGCGACCGCGCCGGCGCCTGGGTCCTCTTCGCCCTCACCCTCTGGCCGGTGATCGCCCTCGCGCTCGCGATCGACCTCCTGCCGCGGGTCTTCGCGGCCTTCGTCCTGGAAGGCGACGTCGCCACGCAGGAGGCGCTCCTGCCGACGGCGATCGCGATCGTCCTCGGCTCGATCCCGACCCTCCTTCTGATCGTCGGCCTGACCGTCTACTACACGAGGCGGCTGACCCGGACCGAAGACGTCCCGCGGGACATGCGGGCGGCCTGGGGCGTCGCGTTCGTCGTCGGGGCGTTCCTCGTCTTCCCGATCTACTGGTGGCTCTACCTCCGTCCGGGCCGCCCGGCGGGCCACGCGCCTCCCGGCGGGCCGGCAGCGGACGGCGGGCGGTGACCCGGGACCGGACGCGCGGAGGCCCGGCGGGCGCCCCGGCTCTGCGGCGAGCCACCCTCGACGACCGCGGGGCGATCTGCGCCCTCCACGTCGCCTCCATCCGCCGTCTCTGCCGCGAGGCCTACGCGCCGGAGGAGATCGCGCGGTGGACGGGGGCCCTGCGCCCGGAGTCGTACACGGACTCCATCGACGGGCGCGAGTTCCACGTGGCCGAGGAGGGGGGGAGGCTCGCGGGCTTCTGCGCGTTCGACCCGGCGACGGCGGAGCTCCTCGCCCTCTACGTCCACCCCGATCGCGCGGGGCGCGGCGTGGGGTCGGCGCTCCTGTCGCTCTTCGAGGGGGCTGCCGCCTCCCGCGGCGCGACGGCCCTCCGCCTCTCGGCGACGCTCAACGCCGTCCCGTTCTACGAGCGGCACGGCTACCTCGTGACCGGGCTCGCGCGGCACGACCACCCGAGCGGCGTCCGCCTCGCCTGCGCGAGGATGGTCAAGGAGGTGGCGCCGTCCGCCTGACGCGCGCCCTCCTGTAGCATCTCCCGGCAACGTGACGAGGGAGAGCGGCTCCGAAGCCCCGGCCCTGGTGCGCGGCCTCGGCGCGCGCGACGGCACCCTCCTCACGATCGGCTCGGTCCTCGGCTCCGCGATCTTCCTGACGACGTCCGACATCGCGCGGGCCGTCCCGCACGCGGGGCTCATCGTCCTCCTCTGGGTCGCGGGAGGCTTCGTCACGATGGCGGGGGCGCTCTCGTACGCCGAGCTGGGGGCGATGCTCCCCGAGGCGGGGGGCCAGTACACGTACCTCAGGGAAGCCTACGGGCCGCTCGTCGGGTTCCTCTTCGGCTGGGCCTGCTTCTTCGTGGTGAACTCCGGCGGGATCGCCGCGCTCGCCGTCGCCTTCGCGGAGTACCTCGGCGTCTTCGTCCCGGTCCTCTCCCCGCGCCACGTCCTCGCCCGGGTCCCGCTCGGCGCGTTCACGTGGCAGCCGACCGGGGGCCAGCTCGCCGCCGCCGCCGCCATCGCGCTCCTGACCTGGGTGAACGTCCTCGGGGTGAGGAGGGGCGCCTCCCTCCAGAGCGCGGTGACGGTGCTGAAGGTCGCCTCGGTCGTGGGCCTCTCGGCGGTCGGGCTGGCGCTCCCCGCCCGGGTCGAGCCGCACCTCCTGGCGCCGCTCCCTCCCGGCTCTCTCGCCGCCGCGCTCGGCGTCGGGATGATCGCGGTCTACTGGGGGTACGACGGCTGGTACCAGCTGGCCTACTCGGCCGGCGAGGTCCGCGACCCGGGACGGAACCTCCCCCTCGGGCTGATCGGGGGGACGGCCGCCGTCACGCTCCTCTACGCGCTGCTGAACCTCGTCTACGTCCGCGTCCTCACCGTCGACGAGATGCGGGCGTCGGGACGGGTGGGGGAAGCCGCCGCGACGGCGCTCGCGGGGCCGGCGGGGGGCCGTCTCGTCTCGGCGGCGGTCCTGGTCTCGATCTTCGGCGCGCTCTCGGCGGCGGTCCTCGCCTGCGCCCGCGTCTACCTCCCGATGGCGGCGGATGGCCTCTTCTTCCGGGCCCTGGCCCGGGTCCACCCCCGCTACGCGACCCCCGCGGCGAGCCTCGTCGCGCAGGCCGGCTGGGCGACCCTCCTCGTCTTCCAGGGGAGCTACGAGCAGATCTTCACGTACGTGGTCTTCGGGATGGTCCTCTTCCACGCCGCGACGGGCGCGGCGGTGGTGGTCCTCCGGAGGACGCGCCCCGGGGCGAGCCGCCCGTACCGGACCTGGGGCTACCCCTTCGTCCCGGGCCTCTTCGTCCTCTTCTCCCTGGCCCTGGCGGCGAACACCCTCCTGGAGAAGCCGAAGGAGTCGCTGGCGGGGCTCGTCCTCCTTGCGTTGGGGCTCCCTGCGTATACCCTGTGGAGACGCCGCCTGCGCGGGGGGGGCGCGACACCCGGCCTTCCGGGGGGCTCCGGCGCCCCGGGGCCCTCCCCGGCGGCGGAGGCGAAGGAGAGCTGACCGATGGGATTCGAGTCGCTGAGGCTCCGGAACGCCAGGCTGAGCGAGCAGGACAAGGCGTGGCTGAAGCACGTCTATCCGCTCTACGTCCACGAGCTCTCGGCCTACGACGAGAAGAGCTACTACCTCGACGAGCGCGGCATCTGGCAGCCGGACCTGATCCCGTACTGGATGGCGGAGGTCTGCTGTCACCCGATGGTCGTGGTGGACGGGAGCGAGCCGATCGGCTTTGCCCTGGTCGGCCAGAAGCCCTTCCCGTACCGGGTCACCGACGCCGAGTTCAAGCTGGCCGAGTTCTTCGTCCTGGCCGCGCGGAGGCGCCGCGGCATCGGGCAGGCGGCGATGGGCCTCCTCCTGACGACGTTCCCGGGGACGTGGGAGCTCTCGGTCCTGCCGCGGAACGAGCCGGCCCTGGCGTTCTGGCGGCACCTCCTCCGGCGGAGGGAGGAGTTCCAGGAGTCGAGCGGCTCGATCCTGATGAAGTTCGACTCGGCCACCGTGAGGAAGGAGCCCCGCCCCGCCCCGCCGCCGCCCCCACCTCCTTCCACCCCCGACTCGAAGGAGTCCGGCGTCTTCGCGGCGGTCGCGCCGGGCGCCGCGCCCGACACCCGGTCCCACCTGAAGGAGATCGAGATCGTCACCTCGCCCGGGCTCGCCTTCGCGGCCCTCGTCACCCCCAGCTCCATCCGGGCGTGGTGGGGAGCGTCGCGGGCGGTCGTCGTGGCGGAGCCGGGCGGGGGATACGCCGTGACCTGGGGGGACGACGAGGACTCGCCCGAGGTCGCCACGACGGCGACGTTCGTGGTCTTCAAGCCCCCCCGCCGCTTCGTCCTCGGAGGCTTCAAGTACCTGGCCCGGACCGGCCCCCTCCCGTTCGAGGCCGACCTGACCACCGAGTTCATCGTGGGGCCGGCTCCGTCCGGGTGCCGCGTGAGGGTCCGGCAGTCGGGCTTCCCGTTGAGCCGGAAGGCGGACGCCTACTACGCGCAGTGCGACAAGGGGTGGGACGAGACGCTCGCGAGCCTGAAGCGGTACCTCGAGGAGCCGCGCCGGGACGGGGGGGCGGGCGAGGGGGCCTGATGGCGAGGCTGATCGACGCCCCGGCCGTCGTCCCGGCCGCCGGGACCAGGCCGAAGAGGATCGAGGAGTTCGTCGGGCGGGTCCGGACCGAGACGCCCGGGTTCAGCGTGGCGCGGATGACGAGCCCTCCCGGCTGGGAGGAGCCCGGCCAGACTCCCGAGTTCGACGAGGTGACGGTCGTCCTCCGCGGAGCGGTCCGCGTCGAGACGCGCGACGGGGTCCTGACGGTCTCGGCGGGGCAGGCCGTCCTGGTGAGCGCCGGCGAGTGGGTGCGCTACGCGACTCCGGGGGTCGAGGGGGCGGAGTACGTCGCCGTCTGCGTTCCGGCCTTCTCCCCGGCGACCGTCCACCGCGACCCGGAGGGCTGAGGGGCGTCCGGCCGGGGGAGGGGATGCGGTTCTCGCACGTCGTCGGCTTCGACGACGCCCCCTTCGATCGGGGCCACCGGGGCGACGTCCCGGTCGTCGGCGCCGTCTTCTCCGGGCCCGTCCTCCAGGGGATCCTCGTCGGGAAGGTCCGGAAGGACGGGGCGAACGCCGCGGCGGAGCTGGCGCGGCTCGTCTCGGCGGGGCGATTCTCCGGCCACCTCCAGCTGATCCTCCTCCAGGGGATCGCCCTCGCGGGGTTCAACGTCGTCGACGTGCCGCTCCTCCACGAGGGGACGGGGCTCCCGGTCCTCGTCGTGGCGCGTCGGGAGCCCGACCTCGCCGCGATCCGCGAGGCGCTCCTCGGCCGGGTCCCGGGCGGGCGCCGGAAGTGGCGGCTGATCGAGCGGCTCGGCCCGATGGAGGAGGTCGCGGACGTGCGGGTGCAGCGGGCGGGGCTCTCGCTCGAGGAGGCCGGGGAGGTGATCCGGGCCACGGCGGTGAACGGGCGGATCCCGGAGCCGCTCCGGACGGCGCACCTCGTCGCGGGCGCGCTGGCGACGGGGGAGAGCCGGGGACGAGCCTGAGGCGCGAAGGCTCGGCCGGACTTTCCCCGGCGGCCGGCTCCCGCTACCCTCGGTCCGGAATGGCGACGGGCGACCTGGTCGACCCCTACCTGAGGAAACGCTCGCGGCGCGGCTTCCGGGGCTATCCGGCGGCGACGGTGGCCTACTACGGTCCGGACGACGCCCGCGCGACGAAGGTGGTCGTCGCGATCGTCCCGTCCGAGGGCGTCGAGCCCGCGGAGCCGAGGACGTGGGCGGTCGCGGACGGCGACGCGCGAGGCGACCCGTTCGTGTCGGCGGCGGTGGTGGACCACGTCCGGGCGGCGAAGGCCGTCACCGTCGTGGTCGCGGAGGGGATCCTCGGCTGCCCGCACGAGGAGGGGGTCGACTACCCCGAGGGAACCTCCTGCCCCGAATGTCCGTTCTGGGAGGGGCGGGAGCGCTGGTCGGGGAAGCTCGTCGGGGAGGGCGACCGCTGAGCCGTCCCGCGGCCCGCTTCACGGCGGGTTTGCGCCCCGCGCGGACCCCGCGAAACTCCCGCCCATCCCATCCGTAACAGGGCGGGTCCCCCGAGAGAGAACCGGCAGGAGGTCTTCGTGAAGAGCGTTCCCGGAAGAGCCGTGCTGACGACCCTGGCCTCGATCACCCTCGCCTCGGCACTCGGCGCACCCCTCGTCGCCGCTCCCCCCGTCCTGGCCGCCTCGTCGGGCGGCGGAGAGGTGGCCCGCGGGCGGTACCTCGTCGGGATCATGGGCTGCAGCGACTGCCACACCCCGATGAAGATGGGCCCGAACGGCCCGGAGCCCGACCGGAGCCGCTTCCTGTCGGGTCACCCGCAGGGGATGAAGCTGGGCGCCCCGCCGAAGGGAGGGGCCGGCTGGGCGTGGTCCGGCGCGGCGACGAACACGGCCTTCCACGGTCCGTGGGGGACCACTTACGCGATCAACCTCACCTCCGACAGGGAGACCGGGCTCGGCGGCTGGACCGAGGAGAACTTCGTCAAGGCGCTGAAGTCCGGCAAGCACCTCGGCGTGGGGCGGCCGATCCTGCCGCCGATGCCCTGGCCGTCGACCGCGCAGGCCACCGAGGACGACCTCCGCGCCGTCTTCGCGTACCTCCGGACCGTGCCCCCGATCCGCAACCTCGCGCCGGAGTACCAGCCCCCGGCTCCGTCCCCGGCGCAGGCCGCCTCGCAGTCCCCGTCGAGATAGCCCGCCTCCGCGGGCCCCGACCCGTAGAATCCACGGCGCGTGACCTCCGAGCCCCAGCCGGTCCGGCTCGACCGGACCGACCTCCGCTTCCTCGGGGCCTGCGTCGTCCTCGTCCTCGTGGGAGGCGCGATCGGGCTCGCCGGCTTCTCGCGGGCGTTCCCCGAGGCCTCGATCGACTTCCGGGTCACTCGGCAGGAGGCCCGCGCGATCGCGCAGCGCGAGCTCGAGGCGCGCGGGTTCGACCTCTCGGGGTTCCGCCCCCTCGTGGTCTTCGACCACGACGACACCGCCAAGGTCTTCCTCGAGCGGACGCTCGGCCTCGCCAAGGCGAGCCCGCTCATGGGGACGGAGGTCCCGATCTGGCGCTGGTCGATCCGCTGGGTGAGGCCCCTCGACAAGGCCGAGTTCCGCGCGTTCGTCTCGCCCTCGGGCCGGCTCGACGCCTACCGGCGGATCCTCCCGGAGCGGGCCGCGGCGCCCGACCCGGGCGACGAGGCGGCGCGGAAGCTGGCCGAGCAGACGCTCCGGAGGATGCGGGGCCTCGACCCGTCCTCGCTGAAGGCCGTCGAGGCGACGGTCGAGCGCCGGCCGGCGCGCGTCGACCGGAGGTACGTCTGGGAGTCGCGGACGATCCGGTTCGGCGACGCCGCGGTCCGTTACCTCGTCGAGGTCCAGGGGGACCGGGTCGGCCGGTCGTCGACCTGGCTGGAGGTCCCCGAGGCGTGGCGCGAGGGGTACCAGGCGCTCCGGTCGCGCAACCAGGCGGCGGGGGCCGTCGCCACCTTCGGCCTCTTCCTGACGGCGGTGGCGCTCCTCGTCACCTTCCTCGTCCGGATCCGCCGCCGCGACGTGAAGTGGCGCTGGGCGCTGGCGTTCGGCGGGGTCGGGGTCGTCCTGCAGCTCGCCTCCTCGCTGAACGAGCTGCCGATCGCGCTCTTCGACTACCAGACCGCGGAGAGCTGGGGCGGGTTCCTCGCCCAGGCGCTCCTCTCGAGCGTCGGGGGGGCGATCCTCCTGGGGGTGATCGTCTTCCTCCTGGTGGCGGGCGGCGAGCCGCTCTACCGGGAGGCGTACCCCGACAAGCCGGCGCTCGGGCGGATCTTCTCGCTCCGGGGCGTGGGCTCGAAGCGGTTCCTCCGCGGCCTCGCCCTCGGCTACGCGCTGACGGCCTGCTTCTTCGCCTACCAGGTCGTCTTCTACGTCGCCGCCGACCGGCTGGGCGCGTGGGCGCCCGCGGACGTCCCCTACTCGAACCTCCTCGGGACCCGCTTCCCCTGGCTCGCCGTCCTCCTGATGGGGTTCCTCCCCGCGACGACCGAGGAGTTCTCCTCGCGGATGTTCTCCATCCCCTTCGTCTCGCGCTTCGCGCCCCGCTGGGTGGCGGTCCTCGTCCCCGCCCTCATCTGGGGGTTCGCGCACAGCGCCTACCCGAACCAGCCGTTCTGGATCCGCGGCGTGGAGGTGGGGACGGCCGGCGTCGTCATCGGGGCGCTCATGCTCCGGTTCGACGTCTTCCCGCTCCTCGTCTGGCACTTCACGGTCGACGCGCTCTACACGTCGCTCATCCTCGTCCGGTCGTCGAGCCCCTACTTCGTCGTCAGCGGCGCCCTCGCGGCCGGCGCGCTCCTTCTTCCGCTCGTCGTCTCCGTCGCGCTCGCGATCCGCCGGGGCGGCTTCGCGGCCGACGGCCCGCTCGAGAACCAGGCGGTCGGCTCGGCGCCGGCGCCGCCCCGAGAGGCGGCCGCCGCGCCGCCGGCGCCGCTGCCGGTCCGGCCGGTGGCGCTCCCGCGCCTCCTCGCCGCCATCGGCCTGTCGCTCGCCGTCCTCGCCCTCTCCCGGGCGGTCCTGCCGCGGGCCTCGTTCGGGCCTGGCGAGACGCTCCGCGTCCCGGCGGGCGCCGCGCGGGAGGCGGCCGACGCCTTCCTCCGCCGCTCCGGCGACGACCCCGCGCGCTACCTCGCGGCGGCCGAGAGCGGCTCGGCGCTGCCGGCCCTCGAGAGCGCCTCGGACGCCGGGCCGGGCCTCCTCCCGTACGACTGGTCGCGGAACGCCGAGCGGTGGCTGGTGGCCCACGGAGGGCTCGCCGAGCTCGAGCGGTGGGGCGCGAACGTCCTCCCGGGCCCGGTCTGGCAGGTGCGCTACGTCCGCGAGCGGGACCGGCACGCGTGGTGGGTCGTGGTCGACGCGCGGAGCGGGGCGGTGACCGGCTTCAGCCGGCGCCTCCCCGACGACGAGCCGGGCGCCTCGCTCTCGCCCGAGGCCGCCCTCGAGGTGGCGCGCCGGGAGCTGGCCGCCTTCGGGCTCGACCCGGCCGCGTACAAGGTCGTCTCGACGCGCGCCGAGGACCGGAAGGGGCGGAGGGACCACGACGTCGTCTTCGAGTCGCGGGGCGAGGCGAGCGGCGAGGCGCGCCGGTGGGTGGCGGTCTCCGTCGCCGGGGACCGGCCCGCCCTCCTCGCGACGGGGCTGAAGCTGCCGGAGGAGTGGGTCCGCGCCGGGGAGAAGAGCACGGCGTGGACGTACGTCGCGGTCGGGTGGAAGGTCCTGGGGCTGGGCTGCGTCATCGGGCTCGTCCTGGTGGAGCTGGTCCTCGCCGTCCGCGCCGGCGGCATCCCGTGGCGCCGCGTCCTGATCGCGGCCGCCCTCCTGTCGATCCCCGCCCTCCTCGGGAGGCTCGCGACCGCGCCGCAGCTCCTGATGACCTACTCGCCCGAGTTCCCGCTGTCGGCCTACGCGGTCATCGCGGCCATCGGGGTCCTCGTCGGGCTCTTCCTGGCGTTCGCCCTCGCCCTGGCCGCCGGGACGCTCGCCGAGTCGGCGAGGCCGGGGATCCTCTCGGGGGTCGCGGCGCGCGCGGGGGCCTCCCAGGCCCTGCGCAGGGCGGCCGCGGCCGTCCTCCTGACGCTCGCCGCGCGGGCCCTCCGGGGGAACCTCGCCGCCGCCTTCCCGTCCGAGCTGGGCCTCGGCGGCTTCCGCTTCCCGCCCGCGGTCGACGCGCTCGTCCCGGTCCTCCCGGTCCTCGCGGACGCGACCCGGTTCGTCCTCGTCCTGGCCCTCCTGGCGGCGGCCGCGGCGCGGCTCGTGAAGTCGGCCCCCGTCCCGCGGTGGATGCGCGCGGCGGCGGTCCTCATGGCCGCCGGGGTCTGGGCTCCCCTCGACGCGAGGACCGCGGGGGACCTCCTGGTCCCGGTCGTGGCGGGGGTCCTCCCCGCCGCCGCGCTCGCCTGGGCCGTCGTCGCCTTCCTCGGCGACGACCCGCGCGCCTACCTCTTCGCCGCCGTCGGGACGGTCGTCCTGCGCGGAGGGGTCGAGCTGGTCGTCAGCGGGGTCGGTCCGTGGGTCGCCAACGGGGCCGCTCTCCTTGCGATCGGCGCCCTCGTCCTCGTCTCGCCCGGCTGGCGCCGCCCGCCGGAAGCTGCGGCCTGAGCCCCCGGGCGCGCGGCGCGCTCAGCCCCGGCCGGGGGGTCCGGGGGGATCGAGGAACTCCCGGGAGCGGGTGCGGACTACCGGATCCTCTTCCACTCCCACTCGGAGAGCCGCTCGGTGGCGCCGTGGCCGATGGCCCGGTGGAAGTCGACGAGGAGGCGCGCCGCCTCGGGGTCGGAGAGCGGCGGCGGGCCGAGGCGGGCGACGATCGCGTCGGGGTGCTCGGGCGCGCCGAGGTGCGTCCTGAGGAGGGCGAGCGGCTCGACGGAGCGGAAGAACGAGTCGGGGCGGACGTCCGGGAGGGGCTCCATCGGGACCTTCGCCTCCTCCGCGCGCGGGACGGTCGCCCCGGCGGGGCGGAGCGAGCGCGCCTTCCGGATCCGCGCGAGGAGCTCCTCGCGCGTCTTCCCGCGGAGGAGGAAGACGAGGAACGGGTCGCGGTCGAGCCGGTCGGCGAGGGCCCAGTGGACCGCGGCGGCGTGGCGGCACGGCGCGGGCTCCTCGCGGCAGGAGCAGCGGTGCCCGAGCGCGCCGGCCTCGTCGGGGAGGAGGTCCCCGCCGGCCGCCGCGAACACGATGTCGATCTCCTCGGGGAGCCGGCCGGAGAGGAGGGACGCCGTGAAGCTGGCGCGCCCCGCCAGGACCCGGACGGCGAGGTCGAAGACCTTCTCGGGGAGGGGCTCCACCCGGATCGCGACCGCGTAGGGGGTCCCCGTGGCGTCGCGGACCTCGGAGTCCACGGCGCCCGCGCCCAGGACGAGCGGGCCGACGCCGCCGGCCTGGGCCAGCTCCCGCCCCTTGTCGAGGCGCTGCTTGAAGCCGAAGGAGGAGAGGAGCTGGAGCCACCGGGTTCCCCACCACGCCACCGCGAGGGGGGCGGACGGGGACGTGGTCTTGCGCTTGCGCGGCACGATCGTCCTCAGTGCCCGTCCTCGGGCTCGACGGCGTCGCGGCCGAGGGCGACGAGGCTCGCCAGCTCGTCGTTCGAGAGCTCCGTGATCCACCCTTCGCCCGCGCCGACGACGTTGCGGGCGAGGTCCTTCTTCTCGTCGATCATCCCGTCGATCCGCTCCTCGAGGGTCCCGCGGCAGACGAACTTGTGGACCTGGACGTGCTGCGTCTGCCCGATCCGGAACGCCCGGTCCGTGGCCTGGTCCTCGACCGCCGGGTTCCACCAGCGGTCGAAGTGAAAGACGTGCGAGGCGCGCGTGAGGTTGAGCCCGCTCCCCCCCGCCTTGAGCGAGAGGACGAAGAACGGCGGCGGCTCGTCGTCCTCCTGGAAGCGGCGGATCATCTCGACGCGCGAGGGGCGCGGGACGCCGCCGTGGAGGAAGAGGACCTCCTTGTCGAAGTGGTCCTTCAGGGCCCTCACGAGGAGGTGCCCCATCTCGGCGAACTGCGTGAAGATCAGCGACGGGCGGTCCTCGGCCTCGGTCTCCTCGAGCATCTCGAGGAGGCGTCCCAGCTTCCCGGAGCGGCCGTCCAGGCGGCTGCCGTCCCCGAGGAAGAGGGTCGGGTGGTTGCAGATCTGCTTGAGGCGGAGGAGGAGCAGGAGCACCTTGGCGCGCCGGCTCTGCCCGCGCGCCTTCCCGATCCCCTCGAGGAGGGCCTTCGTCGTCGCCCGGTAGAGGGTCGCCTGCTCGCGCGTGAGGCCGACCCACTCCTTCGTCTCGATCTTCTCCGGGAGGTCGGGGGCGATCGCCGGGTCGGTCTTCGTCCGGCGGAGGAGGAACGGGCCCGTGAGGCGGCGGAGCCGCTCGGTCGTCGCGGGGTCGCGGTGCCGCTCGATCGGGACCGAGAAGGCGCGCCGGAACGACTCGTCCGACCCGAGGAGGCCGGGGTTGAGGAAGTCGAGGATCGCCTTCAGCTCGGAGAGCCGGTTCTCGAGCGGCGTCCCCGTCAGCGCCGCGCGGCGCGCCGCCTTCAGCCCGCGGACCGCCCGGGCCTGGGCGGTCCCGGGGTTCTTGATGTTCTGCGCCTCGTCGAGGGCGAGGTACTCCCACCCGATCTCGGAGAAGAGGACCCGGTCGCGGTGGACGAGCGAGTAGGTCGTGACGAGGAGGTCGGTCTCCTCCACGAGGCGGGCGAAGGCCTCGCCCGCGGCGCGGTCGGGGCCGTGGTGGATCGCGACGCTCAGCGAGGGCGCGAAGCGGGCCGCCTCCTGCACCCAGTTCTCCACGACCGAGGTGGGGCAGACGAGGAGCGACGGGCGGATGGCCTCGCCCGCCTCGCGCGCGGAGAGGAGGGTGGCGAGGAACTGCACCGTCTTGCCGAGCCCCATGTCGTCGGCGAGGCAGCAGCCGATCCCGCGGGAGGTGTGGAACCTCAGCCACGCCACGCCCCGCACCTGATAGGGCCGGAGGTTGCCGGTGAGGGACGCGGGGACGACGAAGTCGTCGAGGCTCGCCCGGTCGACGTCGGCGGCGATCAGGTCGCCGAGCCAGCCGTCCGCCGTGACCGACTCGATCGGCAGCTCCCCGTCCTCCTCCCCGGCGAGCCCCGACGCCAGGCGGAGGAAGTCGCCCAGCGTCGTCCGGCTGCCGGGGCGCCGGTCGAAGAGCTGGAGCGTCTTGGCGACCTGGTGCGGGTCGAGGAGGACCCACTCCCCGCGGATCTTGACGAGGGGGACCTTGCGGGTCGCCAGGTCCTCGAACTCCTCCGGCGTGAGGACCGAGTCCCCGACGGCGATCTTCCAGTCGAAGTCGACGAGGGTGGAGAGCCCGAAGCGGGTCACGGCGACGCCGCTCTTCCAGCGGCTCTCGGTCGCGGAGAGGCGGACGGAGGCGCGCGCCAGGCGCCCCTCCGCCGGGAGGAGGAGCTGGACCCCGGCCTCGGTCAGGAGGGGGGCCTCGAAGACGATGAACCGGTGGGCCTCCTCCACGGTGAGCGAGGCCCCGATGGGGTGGCGCGCCTCGAGGCTGCGGCGGACGGGCTCGCAGAGGTGGGCGACGCCGCCGAGCCGCGCCAGGAGCGTCTCCTGCGGGTTGAGGAACCGGCGGCCGAGGCGTCCGAGGCTCGTCGAGCTGTCGCTCCAGATCTCCTCGGCGAAGAGCTTCAGGCTGGGGTCGTCGACCGCCTCGAGGTGGTAGGCGACCTTCCAGGCGTCCGGCTCGTCCGTCATGGGGTCGGGAGGGAGGAGGCGGAGGCCGAGGCGGAGGTCCCCCTCCGGGAGGGGCTCGAGGAGGGGAACGGTCCACGAGGCGATCTTGTCGACGAGCTCCGGCGGCAGCGGGGGGCCCTTGACGGCCTCCTCCTCGGCCGCCTCCACCCGCGACGAGAGGAGGGCGAGGAGCTGCGCCTCCGCCCCGCTCCCTGCGCGGCGCCTCTCGGGCGGCATCACCTCCCGGAGGAGCTCGCGGGCCGCGGCGTCGACGACGTCGTCGAGGAAGGTCCGGAGGAGGGCCGAGGCGGACGGGTAGAGCCCCTCGCGGCGGGTCCCGGGCCAGGCCGACGTCCTGCTCACGGCGGGCATCGCGCGGCTGAAGAGCTCGAAGCGGTCCTTCTCGTGCGGGTCCGTCAGGACCGGCCGCCAGCGGGGGATCCCGCCCTCGACGGTCGGGACCACGCGGCGGCGCCGGAGGAGGTCGAAGGCCCATCCGGCCACCGCGGTCCAGTACTCGAGGTCGTCGCCGAGGGCGGTCCCCGCGCGGTCGAGCTCGCCCGCCTCGGAGAGGTGGATGAGGAGGTCGAAGGCGCGCCCGGGGGGGACCACGAGGGCGTCGAGGAGGTAGGTCCTGAGCGAGACCTCGCCCCCGGAGTAGTCGAGGTCCTCGCGCAGCGAGGCGGCCGACGGGACCGGTCGGTCCTGCAGGGCGGGGACCGTCAGGTGGAGGGGGGTCTCCCGGACGAGCCCGACGCCGAGCGTCAGGGGGAAGCCGGCGGACCGGAGCGCGCCCAGGAGAGCGCTCCCCTCGAGGAGGCGGGGATGGACGGACGTCTCCCCGCGATCGCGGAATGGTCCTTCCCCCCAGAGGAAGAACCCCGGGGTGGGGACTGGACCGGAAGGGGGCAGGGGGCCACCGTGCAGGACGACCAAGGCTGCCATTCTCACTCAGTTCGGGGCTTCTTGGGGAGGGTGGTGCCCCGAGGGGGCCCCGGGGCGCCGGACCCCCGCCACGCCGCGCCCGCATCCGCGCTATCCTCATCAGCTCGCGATGAAGGCCTACGAGATCTTCCGCCGCCTCTCCAGCACCGAGATCGACGCCTTCGTCCTCGCCGCCTGCGAGGACGACGAGATCCCCGAGAAGATCGCCGGGGGGATCCTGACCTACCAGCGGATTCCGCTCACCCGGCTCGAGCGGGCTCCCGAGGAGGTCCGCAAGGGGCTCGTGAGGAAGACCCTCCGCGACAAGCGGGGAGCCGACCTCGCCCTCTACGTCCTCTCGGGCGGGCTGACGCGCGGCAGCGCCCGGCTGGTCGAGGCGTTCCTCGAGGCCCTCGGGCTTCCTCACGACGGGCCGAACCTGACGGCCGAGGGGAGCGTCCCCGAGCCGTCGGCGGACGCCCTGAAGGGGGCCGTCGAGCTCCTGCTCCGGGGCTTCGACGCCCGGACGGCGGCGATCTACCTCCACGCCTTCTCGAGCCAGCCCGACGTCGCCTGGCCGGGCCTCGACGCGCTCCTCGCCTCGGACCCGCGCCTCGCCCTCGAGGACCGCTCGGCGGCCTGAGCCGCCCCGCCGCTCCCCCCCGCCGCTATCTGCCGCCGAGGAGGCGCCGGAGGTCGGCGAGCTCGGCCTCGAGGCGGCCGACCCGCTCCTCGAGGAGGTCGATCCGGTCGCTCCTGCGCCCTTCCGCGTGGGGCGCGGCCGGCGCATCCCCCGCCGGAGGCTCGGCGGGCGGGCCCGTCACGACCTGCGCGAACCGGCGCTCCTTCTGGCCGAGGCGGCGCGGCAGCTCGGCGACGAGCGGCTCGGGCCCGGCGGCGAGCTCGCCGAGGGCCGTCTCCACGTCCTGGGGCCCGGCGAAGTCGTGGAGGCGCTCGCTGCGGCCCCTCAGCTCGCCCGGCGTCTGGGGGCCCCGGAGGAGGAGGAGCGCCATCAGCGCCTTCTGCGGCGGCGTGAGCGACCAGCGGAGCTCGAGGTTGTGCTCCCACTTGTCGACCCGCCCTCCCGTCACCTTCCAGACGAGGACGTGCTCCCGGAGCCGCTCGAGGGCGGCGAGGACCTCCCGCTCCGGGAGCTCCAGGACCGGCTCGCGCGCGGTCTTCTGGTTGCAGGCGGCGACGAGCGCGGAGAGGCTGAGGGGGTAGGCGTCCGGCGTGACGAGCTGCTTCTCGAGGAGCGCGCCGAGGACGCGCGCCTCGTGCGCGTCGAGGGTCCGCGGGAGGCGCGCGGTCACGGGGCCCCCTTGCGCGCCACGACCGCGGCGACGAAGAACCGGTCGTAGGCCCGGGCGAGCGACTCGACGTCGGGGACGAGGGTGACCCGCCCGAAGCCGGCCCGCGCGAGCGACGTGCGCCACGCCGAGGCCGTCAGGAAGCCGTGGGTCGGGCGCCCCTCGGGGTCGGTGGCGACGCCGGTGAAGCTCTCGAGGAAGTCGAAGAGGAACTCGACGTAGACCGGCTGCGCCGCCGAGAGGGGGCGGACGCACTCGGAGAGGACGAGGACCCCTCCCGGGCTCAGGGCGGCCTCCGCCTCCGCGAGCACCTGCCCCAGGTCCGGGGCGACGTGGAAGCAGTTGACGGCGTAGACGGCGTCGAAGGCGCCGGGCTCGACCCCCTGCTCCGACCAGGGCTTCGTCATGTCGAGGCGGGCCGCGTGGACGGCGGTCCCGGGAGCGGCGGCCGCGCGGGCCGCCCGCTCGCCCCGGCGGAGGAAGGTCGGGACGATCTCGGTGAAGAGGTAGCGGCCGACCCGCGGCCCGAGCCGGGCGAGGACGCGCTCGGCCGCGCTGCCGCAGCCGCCGCCGATCTCGAGGATCGCCGCCGGACCGGCCGGGAGGGCGGACGCGAGCGCCTCGGCGCCGAGGGAGTTGTTGATCTCGTAGAGGAGGTTGTCGTTGGAGAAGTAGCGGAACCAGAGCGGGAGGCGGTTCGGGGCGAAGAGGATCTCCTCGCCGCTCCTGTCGCCGGAGAAGAAGGCCGGCGCCTCGTCGAGGAGGAGCCGGACCGCCTCGGTCCCGACCGCCGCGGACGGGAACCGCGACGCCAGCTCCTCCGCGAGCGACGCCGACCCCCTGGCGGGAGGGGCGCCCGGGAAGTAGCGCCCCCCTTCCTCGCGGAGGTGACCGGAGCCGGCGAGCTTCCCGTGGAGGAATCGGACCACGGGGAGCGCGCGCTCCGGGAAGCCGCGCGTCCGGGCGAGCGCCTCGGGCTCCTGGCCGGCCGGGGGCGGAAGCGCCCCGAGGCCCTCGAGGAGCTCCCAGGACGCGGCATCGACGAGCTCGTCGAAGAGCTCCGTCGCCGCGAGGAAGGGCCAGGTGAAGAGGGCCCGGATCGCCGGGTCCTCGATGCGCGAGACCAGGGCCTCGAACTGGGCTTCGGTCGAGCGGGGCACGCGCGGCGATCATACGTCGGGGCCCCTACAATCCGGCGGGATGAGGATCTGGATCGCGCGACACGGGGAGAGCGAGGGGAACCTCGCCGGGACGCTCCAGGGCTGCCGGATCGACACGCCCCTCACGGCGAACGGCCGGCGCCAGGCGGAGGCGATGGCGATCGCCCTGGCGGACGCCCGGGTCGACGCCGTCGTCGCGAGCCCGCTCCAGAGGGCCCGCGAGACGGCCGGGACGGCGGCGGCTCCCCACGGGCTGGGCCTCTCGCTCGACCTCGAGCTGGTGGAGTACGACTGGGGCCAGTGGACGGGGCTCTCGCTCGACGAGGAGATGGAGCGGAGGGTCACGCAGCTCCGCGCGCGCTGGCGCTCCGGGGACGTCGACGCCCGGCCGCCGGAGGGGGAGTCGCCGGTCCGCGCGGCGCGCCGGCTGAGGCGCGTCCTCGACCGGGTCGTCGCCTCGGGGGCGCGGGCGCCCCTGCTGGTCGGACACGGACGGTCGAACCGGATCCTCTTCTGCGTCCTCCTCGGCCGCGACCTGTCGCGGATGGACGAGATCCGGCAGCGCAACGCCTCGCTCTCGCTCTTCGAGTGGGACGGGGAGGGGCCGGCCGTCCCGCTCGTCGTGGACGACGTCGGGCACCTCGGCGCGATCCCGACGTCGCCGGGCGTCCTCGACGCGGCGCGCTGAGCTCCGCCCTCAGGCCTGGAGCCGCGGGTCGAGGGCCATCGCCTTGTTCAGCGCCTCGACCGCGAGCTGGAACTTCTTCAGCCCCTCGTAGGTGGTCTTCATGGCGTGCCACGCCTCGGCGGAGTCGGGGCTCAGGGCGACCGCCTGCTTCAGGTGCCCGAGGGCGGTCTCCCACTCCTGGGTCCTGTTCGCGGCCACCCCGAGGCCGCAGAGGGCGTCGGAGCGGGCCGGGTCGCAGTCGAGGGCCGTCCGGAACGACGCGACGGCCTCGGCGACCTTCCCCTCGTCGAGGAGCGCCCAGCCGAGGGCGACGTGGGCGTCCGGGCTCCTCTCGTCGATCTCCTTCGCCTTCTCGAACGCCCGGTGCGCCTCGCGGACCTTCTTCATCTTCGCGAAGGCGGTGATCTGGACGGCGGGGATCTGCGGGTTCTTCGGGAAGCGCTTGCCGGCGGCCTGCGTCACGTCGACGGCCTTCTGGAAGTCGCCCGTCTCGATCAGGGCCCGCGCGGCCTTCAGGTGGATCTCGGGGTCGTCGGGGCTCGCCGCGAGGGCGAGGGTCAGCGGCCGGACGGCCCCCGCGTAGTCCTTCGCCTCGAAGAGCGAGGTCCCCAGCTTGCGATGGACCGGCGAGTCCTCGGGGGCCGACCGGGCGGCGGACTTGTAGTGCTCCAGGGCGCGCCGGCCCCTCCCCGTCAGCCGCATCAGGTCCCCGAGGTTCTCGTGCAGGAGCGGGTCGGAGGAGATCCGGGCGGCGGTCCTCAGGCGAAGCTCGGCGCGCTTGGCGTCGCCGCGCGAGTAGTCGATGACGGCGAGGGTGTGGAGGAGGCCGGGGTCCTCGACGCCCCCCTGCTCGGCCCAGGACTCCACCTCCTTCAGGAGCCGCTTCGCCTCCTCGGTGAGGGTCCTGGGGCCCGACCCGTTCGCGAGCTCCTCGAGCCTCTCGGGGAAGCCGTCCGCGAGGAGCCTCTGGCGGAGCTGGTCGAACGTCGCGCGCGCCTTCCGGCCGAAGAAGAGGCGCTGCGTCGCCTGGTCGCGCCGGGCGCGGTCGGCGAGCCGGTCGACCTCCTTCTCCTTCTCGGCGAGCTCCGAGGCGAGGCGCTCGACCTCCCCCTCGAGCTCCTGGGCGCGCTGCTCGAGGAGGCCCGCCCTGCCGCGCTCCTCGTCGAGCCCGTGCAGCGCCCTCTCCTTCTCCTCCGCGAGCCGTGTCACCTCGCCCTGGAGACGCGCCGCCTCCTCGGCGGCCGTCCTCTTCGTGGCGGCCAGCTTGCCGAAGGCCACGATGGCCGCGGCGACGGCCGCCGCGGCGAGACCCCACGCGACGAGAACCAAGAGACCCCTCCTCCCGACGGGACCCGCAGACGAAGCGGGATCTTACCTCCTGCGGCCGATCCGGGGCAGGAAGGTGAAGTCCCCCGTCTGCGGAATCGCCTCCAGGCCCGTCAGCCGCGCATCGTGGACGGCGACCGTCCGGGCCGTGTACAGCGAGACGTAGGGCAGGTCCCGCGCGGCCCGCCTCTGGATCTCGACGTAGAGCGCCCGCCGGGCCGGCCGGGAGAGGAGCCGCCGGGCCTCGAGGATCCAGGAGTCCACCTCGGGGTCGGAGTAGAAGCCCCGGTTCCAGCCCTTCGGCGGGACGGCGGTCGAGAGGAAGACCTCGTGGTAGTGGTCGGGGTCGACGATCCCCTGCCACCTGAGGGCGTAGAGGCGGAAGTTCCCCCGGACGACGTCCTGGTAGAAGGTGGCGAAGTCGTTCGAGCGGATCCGCGTCTCGACGCCGACCTCGCGCCACTGGGCCGCGATGGCGGTCGCCTGGAGGACCGAGGTCTCGTCGGTCGAGGTCTTGTAGTCGAGGACCAGACGGGGGCGGCCGCCGCCGGGGTCGGGGAACCCCGCGGCGTCGAGGAGCGCTCGGGCGCGTGGCAGGTCGCGGGCGAGGACCGGCAGGTCGTCCGCCCGCGCCCAGTGCCCGGGCGGCAGGAGCGTCTCCGTCTTCTCGACGGTCCCCCGCCAGAGGCCGTTTGCCAGGGCGTCGCGGTCGAGGGCCAGCGCGAGGGCGCGGCGCACCTCGACCTTCCCGACGACGGGGTCGCGCAGGTTGAACGCGAGGTACGCGTACGTCGAGCCCGGCAGGATCGTGACGGCGAGGCCGGGGGAGCGGCGGAACCGGGGGAGGAGGTCGGGGGGGAGGTTGTTGATCGCGAGGTGGAGCGTCCCGTGGAGGAGCTCGAGCGCCCGCGTCGTGGCGTCGGGGACGATCTTGTAGACGACGCGCGGCAGGATCGCGCGCGGGCCGTAGTAGCCGTCGAACCGCTCGAAGACGACCCGGTCGTCGGGGCGGGAGGAGACGAGGCGGTAGGGGCCGGCCCCGACGGGGCGGGTGTCGGCCTCCTCCGTCGTCGTCCCGTCGGGGACGATCCCGAGGAGGAGCTGGAGCGGGAACGACGCGTACGGCGCGGTCAGGCGGAAGACCACGTCGAGCGGGGAGGGGGTCTCGATCGAGGCGATCACCTTCAGCGGCTCCCGCTTGCTGCTGACGAAGCCGGGGGCGAGGAGGCTCCGGTAGGTGAAGGCGACGTCGCGCGACGTGAGCGGGCGGCCGTCGTGGAACGTCAGCCCCGCGCGGAGGCGGGCGTGCCAGGTGACGCCGTCCGCGGAGTCGAGCGACTCGGCCAGGTCGGGGAGGAAGTCGCCCCCCGTCCCCTTCTTCACGAGCCCCGGGAAGACGACGTCGTGGACGCGCCACGAGGCCTGGTCGGTCCCGACCCGCGGGTCGAAGTGGAGGGGCCCCGACTCGATCCCGACGACGAGCGTGTCGTCGGAGGGGCGGTCCGCGTCCCGCCGGCAGGCGGTCGCGACGGCGAGGAGCGCCGCGAGGAGGAGCGACGACCGGACGAGACCCGGTCCGCCGTTAGAATGCCGCGTGCCTCGCAACCCGCGCCAGTCTATCCGCTCTCGCCCCGTCGCCGCCGCCGCCGGGCTGGCGGCAGCCCTCCTCCTGCCGGCGGCCACGGCGCAGACCGCCGCGGCGGAGCCGGTGAAGGGGCGCGTCTTCGTCCTCGGCTTCGACGGCGCCGACCACCGGCTCGTGGAGCAGCTCCTGGCCGAGGGGAAGCTCCCCAACCTCTCGAAGCTCGCCTCCCAGGGGGGCTTCACGTCCCTCCGCCCGACGATTCCGGCCCAGACCCCGGTTTCCTGGTCGACCTTCTCGACCGGCCTCTCCCCCGGCCGGACGCAGATCTTCGACTTCCTCAAGCGCGACCCGAAGACGTACCGGCCCGAGTTCGCCATCGCCGAGGAGGGGACGAAGCCCTTCCTCCTCGGGGCGCGGAACCGGGAAGGGGCGGCGGCGGCGCTCGCGCTCGTCGCCCTCCTCGTCGGCTTCGGCCTCGCCCGGCCCTTCCTGAAGGCGAACGGCCGGGCGGCGCTCGTCGGGCTCGTCCTGGCGGTGCCCGCGGGGTGGGCGGGCTGGAGGGTGGGGAAGCTCCTCCCGAGGGAGGTCCCGACGGTGACGAGCAACCGGCTCGGGACCCCGTTCTGGGAGGCTGCGGGCGCGAAGGGGATCAAGTCGATCGTGATGCGTGTCCCCGTGACCTTCCCGGCCGTCGACTACCCGAACGGCGAGCTCGTCTCGGGCCTCGGGGTCCCGGACGTCCGCGGCCGGATCGGGACGCCGAGCTTCTACACGTCCGACCCCTTCTTCGCCCCGAAGAACAAGAACGAGTTCTCGGTGGAGCTCGTCCGGCTCGAGTCGAACGTCGGGACGATCCGGACGGAGGTCTTCGGGCCCTACAACAAGCTGTTCGGCGAGCCGCCCGTCATCAAGATCCCGATGACGCTGACGGTCCTGCCGGACGGGGCGGGCCTGAAGGTCGAGCCGCAGGGGAGCCCGGCGGTCACGCTGAAGCCGGGGGAGTGGTCTCCCTGGGTCACCTTCACCTTCCCGTTCAACGACCTCGTCAAGCTCTCCGGGATCGGGCGCTTCCACCTGGCGTCGGTCGCCCCGGAGGTCCAGCTCTACCTCTCGCCGATCAACTTCGACCCGGTCCGGCTCCCGCCCGGGGTGAAGATCTCCGCTCCCGGCTCGCTCGCCAAGAGGCTGGCCGCGCGCTTCGGCCTCTACAAGACGATGGGCTGGTCGATCGACACCTGGTCGATGAGCGAGGAGACGATCGACGAGAAGACGTTCCTCGAGGACGTCTCGGCGACCGAGGGGCAGTACCGGAAGATGATGGACGGGCTCCTCGACGAGCCGGACGTGAAGCTCTACGTCCAGATCTACGAGTTCACCGACCGGGTCGCCCACGTGATGTGGCGCTTCCTCGACCCGCAGCACCCGGCCTACGACCCGTTGAAGGCGAAGGAGTTCGCCCCGTCGGTGGAGGCGAACTACCGGGTGATGGACGACATCGTCGGCGACGTCATGAAGAGGGCCGGCCCGGACGACCTCGTCCTCGTCTGCTCGGACCACGGGTTCTCGACCTGGCGGCGGTCGATCAACTACAACACCTGGCTCGTCCGGAACGGCTACCTGGTCCTGAAGCAGAACGACACCAAGCTCGCCGACCTGGAGATGCTCTTCAACCAGGGCGAGTTCTGGCCGAACGTCGACTGGTCGAAGACCCGCGCCTACTCGATGGGGCTCGGGGAGATCTACCTGAACGTCCGCGGCCGCGAGGGGCAGGGGATCGTCAGCCCGGGCGCCGAGTACGACGCGCTCCGCGAGGAGATCCGGACGAGGCTCTCGGAGATCGTGGACCCCGAGACCGGCGAGAAGCCGGTCTCGCGGATCTTCACGCGCGACGAGGCGTACGGCTCGTACGACCCGAACCTCATCCCGGACCTGTTCGTCACGAACAGCGCGGGCTACCGGGTGTCCTGGCAGGCGAGCCTCGGCGTCGTCACCGAGGACCTCTACGAGGAGAACAAGCAGGTCTGGTCGGGCGACCACTGCTCGCTCGACCCGGACGTCGTCCCCGGGATCCTCTTCATCTCGCGCCCCTTCGCGCGCGACCGGCGCGCGGCGATCGCCGACGTCCCGGCCACCATCTACTCGCTCCTCGGGGTGACGCCCCCCGAGAAGCTCGACGGGGTGCCGCTGCTCTGAGGGGGCCCCTGCTCGCCGCCTTCGTGGCGACGGCCGCCGCCACCGTCGCCGCCGCCGTCATGGCCGGCACCCCCGCCGAGCCCGCTGCCGAGATGCCCCCGTCCCCAGCGGCGGCTCCGGCCGCGACCCCCGCCGCGGGTCCCGCCCAAGAAGCCGCGCGCCCCGCTCCGGCGGGGGTCGAAGGCGAGAGGCGGGAGCTCGGGCTCCTCAGGCGCCGGCTCGCCGACCTGAAGGCGCGGTGGGAGGCGACCCGCCGCAAGGCCGCCGACGCCCAGCAGTCCCTGGCCGACGCCGAGCTGAACCTCGAGATCCGGACCGCGGAGAGACGGGAGGCGGAGCTGAAGACGGCGGAGGCCGAGCGGGCCGTCGCCGACGCCCGGTCGGGCCGCGACGAGGCCCGGCGCCAGGTGGACGCCCTCCGCGTCGACCTGAACGTCCGGGTCGGGGCCCTCTACCGGATGGGGCGCCTCGGCTACCTGCAGACGCTCGTCTCGGCCGACTCCGGCGAGCGATTCCTCCGCGGGCTCCAGCTCCTGAGCTTCCTCGTCCGCCGGGACGCGCTCCTCCTCCGGAAGTACGAGGGGGCGCTCGCCAACCTCCAGAACCTCGAGCGCCACCTGGCGGACCAGCAGCAGCAGCTCTCGGGGTGGGCGCGGGAGAGCCGCCAGCGCGAGCGGGCCCTGCAGCTGGCGCGGGCCCAGCAGGCGGCCCTGCTCGGCCGCGTCCGGCAGGCGGAGGAGCAGCAGCGGCAGGCCGTGACCCAGCTGGAGGACAAGACGACCCGCCTGGCCGCGCTCCTCGAGCTCCTCGAGACGCGGGGTCGGGCCCTCCCCGCCGGCTCCGCCTCGATCCGGAAGTTCCGGGGCGCGCTCGACTGGCCGGTCCGGGGGGCGGTCGTCGTCCCGTTCGGCCGGATCGCGAACCCCAAGTTCCCCAGGACGTTCCTCCGGTCGACCGGCTGGACCATCGACGCCCCGGTCGGGACCGACGTCCGGGCGGTCTTCGCCGGGGACGTCGTCTTCGCCCAGTGGCTGAAGGGATACGGGAACCTCGTCGTGATCGACCACGGGGAGGGGGTCTTCACGCTCTACGGTCACCTGATGACCGGCACCGTCTCGCGGGGGACCCGCGTCGGGGTGGGGGAGAGGATCGGACGGGTGGCGGATCCCCCCGAGGACGAGCCCGGCGGCCTCTACTTCGAGGTGAGGGAGGCGCGGACGTCCGTCGACCCCCGGGAGTGGCTCCGCTGAGAAACGCTATCATCCGGCCGTGACGAAGTCCCGGCTCGCGACGCTCCTCACCTCGTTCGCCCTGATCCTCGGCCTGTTCGTCGTCCTCCCCGGCTTCGGGGCCGACGAGAACGACAAGGGGTCGAAGGACGGCCTCTACCGCCCGCTCGGCCTCTTCACCGAGGTCGTCTCGCTCGTCCGCAGCAACTACGTGGAGAAGGTGGAGCTCAAACCGCTCCTCCAGGGGGCGTTCGCCGGGATGACCGAGGCGATGGACCCCTTCTCCGAGTACATCCCGCCGGACAAGATGGCCGCCTTCGAGGCGGCCCGCGCGGCGCGCCGGAAGGCCGACGACGTCGAGGCCGGGGTGGTCCTGGCGCGGCGGGCGGGCTATCCGGTCGTCGTCTCCGCGGTGGCCGGCGGCCCGGCGGCGCTGGCGGGCCTCCAGTCGGACGACATCCTCGAGAAGGTCGGCGACCGGTCGGCCCGGACCATGGCCCTCTGGGAGGTCGAGGCGGCGCTCGCCGGCAAGCCCGGCGGGAAGGTCCAGCTCTTCGTCGTCAGGGACTCCCGGCCCCACCGGCGGACCCTCGACGTCGTCCGGACCTCCTGGTCGCCGGCGATGCCCAGCTCCACCCGCGTCTCCGGCGAGCTGGTCGTCACGCTCCCGACGTTCGGGCCCGGGACGGCGAAGGCCCTGGCGGCGATCCTCGAGCCCCTCGACAGGACCAGGCCGCTGATCGTCGACGTCCGGGGGAACGCGTACGGGTCGTTCGAGGAGGCGGCGCGGGCCGCCGCCCTCTTCGTCCCCGCCGGTCCCCTGGCCGAGATGAAGGGCCGGAAGATCGAGACGACCCGCTTCGTCGCCGGGCCGAAGGAGCAGGTCGCCACCGGCAGGGTCGTCGTCCTCGTCGACAGCGGGACCGCCGGGCCGGCCGAGCTCTTCGCGGCGGCGCTCCGGGAGTCCGCGGCCCGTGAGGCGGGCGTCGGCAAGGCGGCCCTCGCCGCGAGACCCTCCGACGAGGATGCCGACGCGGACCCGGCCGCCGGGCCGACGGGCCCGTTCCCGGGGGAGAAGGCGAAGATGCGCGTCCGCCTGGTCGGCGAGCCCACGTTCGGGATGGGGATCACCCAGGAGGTGGTCCGCCTCGCGAGCGGCGGCGCCCTGAAGCTGACCGTCGGGAAGCTGCGGACCGCCGGAGGGCGGAGCCTCTCCCCGCGGGGGCTCGAGCCCGACGACCGCGTCTACCACCTCGGGCCGGACGAGGCCGCCGCCACGCCGCCCCCTCCCGATCCGTTCCTGCAGCGGGGCCTCAAGGTCCTCGCCGAGGGGCGTCCGGAGCCGGCCAAGACCGCGTCGTGACGGCCCGCCGGAGGGGTCGGCCGGGAGGGGCGGGCCGGCTCCTGCCGCGGCTCCTCCTCGTCCTCGGATGCGTGGCGGTCGGGGCGTTCGGCGCCTGGGCGTGGATGACGCTCCACCGGGGGCCGGCCGCGGTCCCGCCGGGGCCCGGGACGGAGGCGGGGCGCCAGGCGGAGGCTCCCACGCCCCCGCCTCCGCCCCCGGCGACGCCGCTCCCCGCCGAGGCGACCTCGACCGAGGCGCTCCCGAAGGACTTCGAGCCGGTGGAGAAGCAGGCGAAGGGGGGAGCCCTGGCGGTCGTCCTGGACGACGTCGGGTTCGCGGGGGGGGCGCTCGACCGGCTGGCGCGCCTCTCCGGGCCCCTCACCGTCGCCATCATCCCCGACGCCCCGCGCGCGGCCGAGGCCGCCGCGCTCGCGAGGAGCAAGGGGTGGGACGTCCTCGTCCACCTGCCGATGGAGCCGGTCGCGGGCGCGTTCGAGCCCGGCTCGATCGGTCCCGGGGACGACGACGGGACCATCGCCGTCAAGGTGGAGGACGCCCTCGCGCGCGTCCCGGGCGCCATCGGCGTGAACAACCACCAGGGGTCGAAGGCGACGGCGGACCGGCGGGTCGTCAGGGCCGTCCTCTCGGTCCTCCACGCGCGCGGCCTCCTCTTCCTCGACTCGCGCACGACGGCCGCCTCCGTCGGCGCGGCCGAGGCGCAGGCGATGGGGGTCCCGTCGCTCTCCCGCGACGTCTTCCTCGACGCGGCCCGCGCCGAGCGGCCCGACGCGCCCCTCTCTCCCGCCGTCTTCGCCCCCGAGTGGGAGCGCGCGCTCCGCCTCGCGAGGAGGAACGGCCGCTGCGTCGTGATCGGCCACCCGCACGCCGACACCCTCGACTTCCTCTCCTCGCACCTCCCCGACCTTCCCCGGCGGGGGATCCTCCGGGTCCGCCTCTCCGAGCTGGTCGACTGAGGCAGGGGGTCCGCTATCATCGGGGTCCGCACCGGAGGGACGCGATGAACGACTTCCTCGACGTCGATCTGACCAACGCGCAGGCCGAGGCGCTCGGACGGGCGATGCTCGCCGTGGCGCGGAGCGACGGCGCGGTCGACCCGCGCGAGGTCGCCCTGATCGAGGAGCTCGCGCCGCTCGGGAAGGAGACGAAGGACCCGGACCCGTCGGAGCTCCTCGCGCTCTTCCCCGGCGAGGCGCAGCGCGAGCTCGTCCTCCGCTGCGGCCTCCTCGTCGCGCTCGTCGACGGCGGCTACTCCGACGCCGAGAAGGCGCTCCTCGCCCGGTGGGCCGCGGCCTTCTCCGTGCCGCCCGAGCGCCTCGAGGGGCTCGCGAGCAGCGTGAAGGCGTTCCTGATGGCGCCGCTCCTCCCGCTCGCGAACACGCAGTCGGTCGTCGAGGTCTCCTCGAAGCTCCAGGTCTGAGGGGACGGGTCCCGGCGCGGCGGGCGGACGGCCCCGCCCGGGACCGCCCCGCGGCGGAGCGCCGCGGCGCGGCTAAACTGCCGGGCGATGCGCTCGCTCGCTTCACTCCCTCTCTCGCTTTCCCTCTCGCTTCCTCTCTCGGCCGGCCTCCTGGTCCTCTCCCTCTCCGCGCGGGGCGTCCCGGCCCCCTCGTCGCCCGCGGGACCCGGCGCCGTCTCCGCGAAGGCCGCGTCCGCCGGCGCGGAGGTCCCGAGCCCCTCGGCGTTCCTCGGGATCCCCGTCGGCGCCGACCGGACGCTCGCGGACTACCGGCAGATCTCCGACTACTTCCGCGCCCTCGACGCCGCGTCCGACCGGGTGGAGGTCGTCTCCTTCGGCCGTTCGACGCTCGGCAAGGAGATGCTGATGGCCGTCGTCTCCTCGCCGGAGAACCTCGCCCGGCAGGGGAGGATCCGCGAGATCGCGCGGCGTCTGGCCGACCCGCGGGGCCTCGCTCCCGCCGAGGCGGAGTCGCTCGTGAAGGAGGGGAAGGCGGTCGTCCTCGTCACGTGCGGGATCCACGCCAGCGAGATCGGCTCGACGCAGATGGCGATGGAGTGGGCCTACGGGCTCGCGACGGCGACCGACCCCGAGACCCTCCGGCGCCTCTCGGAGGTCGTCCTCCTCCTCGTCCCCTCGATCAACCCGGACGGGAACGTGATGGAGGTGGAGTGGTACCGCAAGTACCTCGGGACGAGGTGGGAGGGGGGGCGGATGCCGTGGCTCTACCACCCCTACGTGGGCCACGACGACAACCGCGACTGGTACATGCTGACCCAGGCGGAGACGAAGGCCCTCACGCGGGTCCTCTACCACGACTGGTTCCCGCAGGTCTTCCTGGACGAGCACCAGATGGGGCCGTCGGGGCCGAGGATGTTCGTCCCGCCTTACGCCGAGCCGATGGACCCCGACATCCACCCGCTCGTCTTCCGCGAGGCGAACCTGATCGGCTCGACCATGGCCCTGCGCCTCGAGCAGGCCGGGAAGAAGGGGGTCATCTACGGCTACGCCTTCGACGCCTCCTGGCCGGGGGGGACGAAGAACACCGCGTGGTGGAAGAACGTCACGGGGCTCCTGACCGAGGTGGCCTCCCCGCGCCTGGCCACGCCGGTCGAGGTGCCGCCGACCGAGCTGGCGGGCGGCGCGAAGGGCCTCGTCACCTACACCGCCCAGGCGAACTTCCCGAGCCCGTGGCCGGGCGGCGCGTGGCGCCTGCGCGACGTGATGGACTACGAGCGGATCGCCTCGGACGCCCTCCTCGAGTCCGTGGCCGACCACCGCGAGGACGTCCTTCGCGACATGCTCGAGAGGGCCCGCGCCACGATCGCGGCGGCCGCCCCGGGAGAGGCGTACCGGATCCCCGCCGCGCAGCGCGACGCGCCGACGGCGCGGCTCCTCGCGGCGCTGATGCGGGAGCACAACGTCGACGTCCTCGCGAACGCGAACGGCGACGTCTACGTCCCGCTGGCCCAGCCCTACGGCCGGTTCGTCCGCGAGATGATGGAGCCGCAGCGCTACCCCGAGGTGAAGCTCGTCGCGGGGAAGGAGATCGTCGCGCCCTACGACGTCACCGCGTGGAGCCTCCCCCTGATGATGGGCGTCTCCGTCGAGAAGGCGCCGCTGCCGGAGGGGCTCGCGCCCTGGACGCCCCCCGCGCCAATCGCGGCGGCGACAGAGGGCGGCGCGGTCTTCGCGATCCGCCCCGACAGCCCCGAGCGGGCGAAGGTCCTCAACGCCGCGCTCCGGTCGAAGGGGACGGTCTCGGTCCTTCCCGTGGAGCGGGACGGCCTTCCGGCGGGGACCGCGTTCCTCGACGCGCCTGCCGCGGCCGCGGCGGCCGGGGTGGCCGGGGGGACCGGCGTGGCCTGGACCGCGCGGAAGGCGGCTCCCCGGGGGACGGTCCTCCTGAAGGCGCCTCGCGTCGGGCTCTACAAGCCGTGGGCGGCCTCGATGGACGAGGGGTGGACCCGGTTCCTCCTCGAGCGCTACGGGTTCGCCCCCGTCTCGCTCGACAACGCGGCCGTCCAGGCCGGCAGGCTGCGCGAGAGGTTCGACGTCATCGTCCTTCCGGACGTGCCGCCCGACGTCCTGTCGACCGGACGGCGCAAGCAGGAGGAGGGGGAGCCGCGCTACGTCCCCAGCCTTCCGCCCGAGTACACGGGGGGGCTGGAGCGCGAGGGAGCCCGGGCCCTCCGCGACTTCGTCGACGCGGGAGGGACGCTGGTCGCGCTGGCGTCCGCGTGCGACTGGGTGACGGGCGAGTTCGAGGTCCCCGTCCGGAACGTCCTGGCGAAGAGCCGGCCCGAGGAGTTCCGCTGCCCCGGGACCCTCCTCAACGTGAGCGTGGCGCCCGGGCACCCGGTGACGTGGGGCCTGCCCCGGCAGGTCGCCATCTTCCTCGAGGAGCCGATGGCCTTCCAGACGTCGCTCCCGGGCGCCGAGCTGAGCCGCTGGGTCCTGGCCGCCTACCCGGACGACGCGCGCGACGTCCTCGCCTCGGGCTGGATCCGGGGAGAGGAGCGGCTGACGAGGCGGGCCGCGGCCGTGGCCACGACGTTCGGCAAGGGGAAGCTGGTCCTCCTCGGGTTCCGGCCGCAGTACCGGGCCCAGACCCACGCCACCTTCCCGTTCCTCTTCGACGCGCTCTACTGGTCCGTCCTGGGGGTCTGAGGGGCCGGCGAGCCGCCCTCCTCCTCCGCCTTCACCTCGTCCCAGATCGCGTCGAGCTCGGCGAGCGAGGACTCGCGGACGGTCCCGCCGCGGGCGACGACCCGACGGGCGACCTCCTCGAAGCGGCGGACGAAGCGGGCGCTCGTGGCCTGCAGGGCCGCCTCGGGGTCGATCCGGTGCCTCCGGGCGACGTTGACCACCGTGAAGAGGATGTCTCCGAGCTCGTGAGCCACCCTCTCCGGCGACGCGTCGGGGGCGAGGAGCTCCGCCTTGAACTCGGCCACCTCCTCGTCGAGCTTGTCGAGGACGTCGGCGTCGCGCTGCCAGTCGAAGCCCAGATCGGCGGCCCGCGAGGTGACCCGGATGGCCTTCAGGAGGGCGGGGAGGGCACGGGGAACGCCCGCGAACGGGGACGCCGCCGTGCTGTCCCCCCCGTCCGCCTTCGCGCGCCTCTCGCGCTCCTTGATCTCCTCCCACTGGACCCGGACGGCCTCGGCGTCGCGGACCTCGGCCTCCCCGAAGACGTGGGGGTGCCGGCTCACCATCTTGCCGTGGATCCGCCGCGCGACCGACGCGAGGTCGAACGCGCCCTTCTCGCTCCCGAGCCGGGCGAGGAAGACGACCTGGAAGAGGAGGTCGCCGAGCTCCCCCTCGAGCTCGGCGAGGTCCTCGCGGGCCAGCGCGTCGAGCGCCTCGTAGCACTCCTCGAGGAGGTAGCCAGAGAGCTCCCGGAACGTCTGCTTGCGGTCCCAGGGACAGTCGGACCTCAACCGGTCCATCAGGACCACGAGGGCCGCGACGGCGGCTCCGGCCTCCGCCGCGCGCCGGCCCGTCCCCTCCTCCGATTCCGTCGGTCGACCCGTGCTCATCGTCCCGCGCCTCCGCCGGCGCCTCCGCCGGCGCCGATCGTCTTAGAATACGGCCGCCCAACGAGGTTCTATGGCTGACAGCGACAAGACGATCAAGGTCGTGGACCGCAGGATGTTCAACGCGGACGGGGAGCTCCGGGACGAGGTCCGCGCCGAGCTCGACCGGCCCGATACCCCGGCGGAGAAGAAGGCCGCCAGCGAGGCGGCTGCTGCGGCCGCCGCCGCGGCCGCGGCCGCGGCAACCCCCGTCGAGCCGCCGGTGGCGACGAACCCCGGCTTCCTCCGCCTCCTCGACATGCTGGCGCAGACGGCGTCCCTCTACCTCGAGGGGTTCCCCGACCCGGCGACGGGCCGCCGCTCCGTCGATCTGGCCGCCGCCCGCCAGATCATCGACTCGCTGGTGGCCCTCAGGGAGAAGACCCGCGGCCGCCTCTCCTTCGAGGAGTCGGATGCCGTCGAGGGGCTGCTCGGGGAGCTGCAGCTGGTCTACAGCCGCCTCGCCTCCCAGGCGGTGAAGGCGAGCCCGGTCCCCGTCCCGCCGACGGGTCGCCGAGGGTGACCTGAGAGGGCTGCGGGACCGGCCGGGATCCCGCCGGCGGCCGTCGGCGGCCGTCCGGAGGGCCCGTTCCCTCCCGTTCCCCGCCCTGGTCGTCGGCGCCCTGATCCTGGCCGCCTCCGCGCCGGCCGCCTCGCAGGTCCTCACCGCCCCCGGCGAGTCGACCGAGACCGTCTTCCGCAGGGAGGTGAGGTCCCGGTGGTTCGCCTGGCTGGCGGCCCACGAGGAAGGGGACGCCGCCCTCGCCGCGAGCAAGGTGGAGGACATCGCCCGCTACGCCCAGAAGATCGGGATCCGCCGCCTCACCGACCTCTCGGTCGCGGCCACCCTCCTCGCCCGGCGCGAGATCGGCGGCAAGCGCGTCGGCTCGGCGATCGCGACGCTCGACGCGGCGGTGAAGCTCGACCCGGACCTCCCGGAGCCCCGCTGGGCCCGGGTCGGCGTCGCGGCCCGGGCGCTCGACGTCGTGGGGCTCGCCCGCGCCCTCCCGGGCGCCGTCCGGGCCTCGCTGGTCGACGTCGAGACGCGGCGGATCGTCGCCGCGCGGGCGTCCCTCCTCGTGGTCCTCGCCCTGGGCGGCGTCGGGCTGGCGTTCGTCCTCCTGCTCGCGATCGGAGCGGGCCCGAGGCTGCTCCACGACCTGGGCGAGGTCGCCGCGAGGGTCCTCTCGCCCCAGGCGAGCCGCCTGGTGGCGGTGGGGCTCCTCCTCCTGCCGCTCCTCCTCTCGCTCGACGTAGTCTGGCTCCTGCTCACCCTCTTCGTCCTCTCGTTCGGCTACGCCGAGCGGCCCCAGCAGGCGGGGGCGGCCGTGGCCCTCCTGCCGCTCCTCCTGATCCTGCCGGTGACCGACCGGGTGTCGTACGAGCTCGCGGTCTCGGCGTCGCCCGTCGTCCGCGGGGCGGAGGCCCTCGCCGAGAAGCGGTACGACCAGAGGCTCCTCGACGACCTCGAGGGGCTGCAGGGGGTGATCCCCGACGACGCGGACGTCCGGTTCCTCCTCGGGTGCCTCTACCAGTCGCTCGGCCAGAACGACCGGGCGGTCGCGGAGTACACCGTCGCGGCGCAGTCCTCGCCGTCCGAGGTGCGGGCCCTCGTGAACCGCGGGAACATCCGGTTCGTCGACGGGGACTTCGGCTCCGCGCAGGAGGACTTCCAGGAGGCGATCCGGCGCGACCCGCGGTGCGTCGCCGCCCGCTACAACCTCTCGCTCGTCTATGCCGAGACCTTCCGGACGATCGAGGCCGGCCAGGCGCTCAGCGAGGCGCGGGCCCTGGACGCCGACCTCGTGGCCGCCTACCAGGAGCGCTCGTCCCTCGTGAAGGTGGTCTCGCTCCGCTACACCGAGGAGGAGGCGCGGGCCAAGCTGCAGGCCCTGTCGAAGGACCCGCGGAGCCGCCGGTACCTGGGGCACTGGCGCTCGTACGACCCCTGGCGCTCCCTCCGTCTCCCCGTCGTCCTGGCCGTCCCCCTCGCCATCGTGGCGGCCCTGTGGCTCCACCGGCGCCGGGAGGGGGGGCGCGGCTACGCCCTCTCCTGCCAGAAGTGCGGCCGGACGTTCTGCCGGCGCTGCAAGCCGCCGGAGGAGAGCCCCGGCCTCTGCTCGCAGTGCGTCCACGTCTACCTCAAGAAGGACGGCGTGTCGATCGAGACGAAGCTCCAGAAGGTGGAGGAGGTCAAGAGGAGGCAGACCGCGGGGGAGAGGCTCCGGTTCGTCGCCAACCTCTTCCTCCCGGGGGCCTCCGCGTTCGCCGAGGGGCGTCCGGTGCGGGGCGCGGCCGTCCTCGGCACCTTCCTCCTCTGCCTCTTCGCGGCCCTGTTCCGGACCGACCTCGCCTCGTCCCCGAGGCCCGGGGCCGCTCCCCTCCTCCTGGGGACGGCGCTCTGGGGGCTCCTCGCGCTGGGGACCTGGATCCTCGGGCAGCGCCCGGCGCGGAGGGCGTGAGGCGATGGCGCTCGAAGGGACCCTCCACGACTTCTCGCTCGCCGACATCCTCCAGCTGATCGCCCTCCAGAAGAAGACCGGCCTCCTGACCCTGAGCGGACCCGAGGACACCGTCGTTCTCGGCTTCAGCGAGGGGCGCCTGGTCACGGCCGAGTCGAGCGCCAAGCGGATCGACACGCGGCTCGGCACCCTCCTCGTCAAGACGCGGACCCTGACGGCCGAGGACCTCGCGCGCGCCCTCGAGATCCAGGGGCAGACGCTCCAGCGGCTCGGCTTCATCCTCCTGCGGAACGGCTTCTGCACCGCAGAGGACCTCCGCGCCGGGCTGGCGACCCAGGTCCGCAAGATCGTCTTCGCGCTCTTCCGCTGGACCGACGGGGACTACGTCTTCGACCAGCAGGAGCGGATCGACTACGACCACGAGTTCGTCACGCCGATCACCGTCGAGAGCCTCCTGATGGAGGGGGCGACGATGCTCGACGAGTGGCCGATCATCGAGAAGGTCGTCCGCAGCACGGACGTCGTCTACCAGCGGGTCCCGTTCGGGCAGGGGGTGGTGCCGTCCGACGACGAGGACGCCGAGGCCGACGGGGGCGACGGGTCGCTCACGAAGCGGGTGCGGGAGCGGAAGGACGAGCCGATCAAGATCACCCGGCGCGAGTGGTCCGTCTACGAGCTCGTCGACGGGCGCCGGACCGTCGCGGAGATCGTCGACCGGACCTTCCTGTCGGAGTTCGAGGGGATGAAGGCGTTCTACGACCTCGTCAGCCGGGGCCTGATCGAGGAGGCCCGCCGGGTCGGCCTCGACCTCCGGGCCAGCTCCCCTTCGATCGAGGTCCCCATCGCCCGCGCCGCGCCGCCGCTCGAGGCGATCGTCGCGGGCGTCCTCGTCGCGCTCCTCCTCGGCCTCGGGCTCGCGTTCCAGGCCCGCAACCCGCTCAACGTCCTGACCTTCCCGGCCCGGAGGCTGGCGATCGTCGACGGGTACGAGAAGTCGCTTTCGCTGCTGAGGCTTCGGCGGCTCGCGGAGGCGGTCGACGTCTTCTACCTGACGCAGGGGCGCTTCCCCGAATCGACCGACGCGATCGTCGGGGCCAACCTCCTGCCGAGGGCCGATCTCCTCGACCCCTGGGGCCGCAGGTACCGCTACATCCTCCAGTCGGACAAGGGGAAGTACTACCTCGTCGGCTTCGACGCCGAGGGGAAGACCGACACGGACCTCTTCTTCTCCCACCACGTCCCGGCGCCGGAAACCGGCGCAGAGGTCGAGGAGGCGGGGAAGAAGGGAATCATCATCATCAAGTAGAGCAATGGGTTGCAGCTTATCTACCGTGGTGCTGTAGATCTGTGTCTCTTCTGACTTGACAATGGAACGCTAAGGTTTTAGATTTGCCCCCAGGTCCGCCAGGGCCGGAGGGAACACATGAGCAAGATCATCGGTATCGACCTGGGGACGACGAACAGCGTCGTCGCGGTTCTGGAAGGGACGCAGGCCGAGGTCATCGCCAACTCCGAGGGGGGACGGACCACGCCCTCGGTCGTCGCCTTCACGAAGTCGGGCGAGCGGCTGGTCGGCCAGGTGGCCAAGCGCCAGGCCATCACCAACTCCGAGAACACGGTCTACTCGATCAAGCGGTTCATGGGCCGCCGGTTCGAGGAGGTCAACGACGAGATGAAGATGGTCCCCTACAAGGTCCAGCGCTCGGCCAACGGCGACGCGCGGGTCGTGGCAGGGGGGAAGGAGCTCTCGCCGCCGGAGATCTCCGCGATGATCCTCACGAAGCTCAAGGAGGCGGCCGAGGCCCACCTGGGGGAGAAGGTCGAGCGCGCGGTCATCACCGTCCCGGCCTACTTCAACGACGCCCAGCGCCAGGCGACGAAGGACGCCGGCCAGATCGCGGGGCTGAAGGTCGAGCGGCTCGTGAACGAGCCGACGGCCGCGGCGCTCGCCTACGGGCTCGACAAGAAGAAGAACGAGACGATCGCCGTCTACGACTTCGGCGGCGGCACGTTCGACATCTCGATCCTCGAGGTGGGCGAGGGGGTCGTCGAGGTCAAGTCGACGAACGGCGACACGCACCTGGGCGGCGACAACATCGACCAGCGGATCGTCGACTGGCTCCTCGCGGAGTTCAAGAAGGACCAGGGGATCGACCTCTCGCGCGACCCGATGGCGATGCAGCGCCTCAAGGAGGCGGGGGAGAAGGCCAAGATCGAGCTCTCGACGACGCTCGAGACCGACATCAACCTCCCCTTCATCACGGCCGACGCCTCCGGGCCGAAGCACATGAACGTGAAGCTGACCCGCGCCAGGCTCGAGCAGCTGGTCGACGACATCGTCCAGCGCTCGGTCGGCCCCTGCCGGCAGGCGCTCAAGGACGCGGGGCTCGAGCCGCGCCAGATCGACGAGGTGGTCCTCGTCGGCGGCCAGACCCGGATGCCGAAGATCCAGCAGATCGTCAAGGAGTTCTTCGGGAAGGAGCCCCACAAGGGGGTGAACCCGGACGAGGTCGTCGCCATCGGCGCGGCCATCCAGGGCGGCGTCCTGGCCGGCGACGTGAAGGACCTCCTCCTCCTCGACGTCACCCCGCTCTCGCTCGGCGTCGAGACGCTCGGCGGCGTCATGACGACGCTGATCGAGCGGAACACGACCATCCCCGTCAAGAAGGCCGAGGTCTTCTCGACCGCGGCGGACGGGCAGACCTCGGTGGAGATCGTCGTCCTGCAGGGCGAGCGGAAGATGGCGGCGGACAACAAGAAGCTGGGGACGTTCCAGCTCGTCGGCCTCCCGCCCGCGCCGCGCGGCCTCCCGCAGATCGAGGTGACGTTCGACATCGACGCCAACGGGATCCTGCACGTCACGGCGAAGGACCGCGGGACCGGCAAGGAGCAGCGGATCCAGATCTCCGGCTCCTCCGGCCTCGCCAAGGACGAGGTCGAGAAGGCGGTGAAGGAGGCCGAGTCGCACCGGTCCGAGGACGAGAAGAGGCGCGAGGCCGTCGAGGCGAAGAACCAGCTCGACTCCGTCGTCTACGCCACCGAGAAGCTCCTCTCCGAGAGCGGCGACAAGGTCCCGGCCGCGGACAAGACCGCCGTCGAGGCCGCCATCGCCGACGCGAAGAAGGTCCTCGAGACGCAGGCGACCGACGGGGACGCGCTCCGGAAGGCGGCGGCCGACCTGCAGAAGGCGAGCTACAAGATCGCCGAGGCCCTCTACAAGAGCACGCCGCCGCCCGAGGCCGCCGCCGGCACGCCGGGCGCCGACGGCGGGGCGCGCAAGGCCGCGGACGACGTGATCGATGCCGAGGTCGTCGAGGAGAAGAAGTGACGTCGTGAGCTCCTCCGGCGGGTCGCGCGGGCCGGGCCGGGGCCGGCCCGGCAGGCGGAACGACGAGAGCTACGTCCTGATCGGGGTGGTCGCCGAGCGGTTCGGCGTCCACCCCCAGACGCTGAGGCTCTACGAGCGGGAGGGGCTCATCTGCCCCCCCCGCTCGGCGGGCAACACCCGCCTCTACGACCGCGAGACGGTGGAGCGGCTCGAGATGATCCTGACGCTGACGCGGGACCTGGGGGTCAACCTCGCCGGGGTCGAGGTGATCCTCGACCTGAGGGCGCGCCTCTCCCGGATCGAAGGGGAGGTGACCCGGATGATGGAGGCGTTCCGGGCCGTCGCAGCCGACCACGCGGCCCGCGGCGCGACCCCGACTCCCCCCTCCCGGGCCCTCGTCGTCCGGCCGCGGGCGCCGCTGGTCCGGCGGGGGGGCTGAGCCCGCGTCCCGCGCCGGCGCGATCGGCGGGCCCGCCCGCCCCCCCTTCGCGATAAGCTCTCGCCGCGATGGCTCGCCGCCGCCACGACGAGGACTCACGGCTGCTGCGCCGCTACCTCGAGGAGATCTCGAAGTACAAGCCGCTCCCCGGCGAGCGGGAGCGCGAGCTGGGGCGGGTCATCCAGAATCCGGAGACCCCGGAGGAGCTGCGCCAGCAGGCGGTGGACGAGCTGGTCCGGGCGAACCTCCGCTTCGTCGTCTCGCACGCGAAGAGGTTCCACTCCCCGGACGTGGCGTTCATCGACCTGATCAACGAGGGGAACATCGGCCTCATCCAGGCCGCGCGCCGCTTCGACCCGGACCGGAACGTGAAGTTCATCACCTACGCGGTCTGGTGGGTGAGGCAGGCGATCTCGCACGCCCTCGCCGAGCAGGCCGGCGCGATCCGCCTCCCGCACAAGCAGGCCGCGCACCAGCACCGCCTCTCCCGCATCAAGGAGTCGCTCCAGCGGGCCCTCGGCCGCGAGCCCTCGCCGGCCGAGATCGCGAAGGAGGCCGAGATGTCGGTGGACGAGGTCGAGACCCTGCTGGCGGTGTCGCGCTCGGCGGAGTCCCTCTCGCAGTCGATCGGGGGCGACGACCTCGACCGGACGCTGGAGGACTTCCTCGAGCAGACGTCGGTCGCCTCCGCCGACGAGGAGCTCGAGCGGCGCGCGATCGTCGAGCAGACCCGCGGGATGCTGTCGGAGCTGAAGGAGAAGGAGAAGGCCGTCCTCTGCCGGAGGTTCGGGATCCCCGAGGACGGCAGCGAGGGGGAGCGCGAGCCGATGACGCTGCAGCAGATCGGCGCCGAGCTGAAGCTCTCCCGCGAGCGCGTCCGCCAGATCGAGGCCCAGGCCATCGCCCGGATCCGGCGAGGCCGCGACGTGAAGCTGCGCGCGCTCAAGGCGTGCCTGAACTGAGGGGCGCCGTGCTGCGCCTCGGCTCCCCGGCGACCGCGTCCTCCCGCCCGGCCGCCCGCTCCTGCCGGGGGCTCCGGTGATCGTCGCCGAGGGGGCCGCGCTCGGCCGTTACGTCCTCGAGCGGCGGGTCGGCGCCGGCGGCATGGCCGAGGTCTGGCAGGCGCTCGACTCCACCCTCGAGCGGCCCGTCGCGGTCAAGGTGATCACGGGGGAGCTCTGCGCCGACGCCTCCTTCGTCCAGCGCTTCCTGCGCGAGGCGAAGGTGACGGCCCGCCTCGAGCACCCCCACATCCTCCCCGTCTACGACTTCGGGCGGCAGGACGACGTCCTCTACCTCGTCATGCCCCTCCTGACCGGGGGGAGCCTGAGGGAGCGCGCCCGCGCGGGAGTCGCGTCGACGGACGCGATCGCCTGGCTCCGCGCCGTCGGCTCGGCGCTCGACTTCGCGCACGGGGAAGGGGTCGTCCACCGCGACGTGAAGCCGGCCAACGCGCTCTTCGACCGGACGGGGCGGATCTACCTCTCCGACTTCGGCCTCGCGAAGGAGCGCGAGAGCGAGAGCCTGACGGTGGCCGGGACGGTCCTGGGGACGCCTGTCTACATGTCGCCCGAGCAGGTGCGGGGCGAGCCGGCCACGGCCCGCTCGGACCAGTACGCCCTCGGCGTCCTCGCCTACTACCTCCTCACCGGCACCCCCCCGTTCGAGGCCAACTCGGTCTTCGTCGTCATGGAGAAGACGCTCCGCGACGAGCCCGAGCTCCCCTCGCACCTGAAGGGGGGGCTCCACCGGTCGGCCGACTACGTCCTCCTCAAGGTGCTCGAGAAGGACCCCGCGGCGCGGTTCGAGTCGTGCGGCGCGTTCGTCACGGCGCTCGAGCGCGCGACCGTGGGACGCGCCGGGCGCGTCAGCTCCTGAGCGGGGCGGAGCCCGCGGCCCGCCTCGCCGGCTCCGCGAGGGATGGGGCCTCCGGCTCCGTCAGCGGATCCCCCAGCGCCGGAGCCTGTAGTAGAGCGTCCGGACCGAGATCCCGAGGAGGCGGGCCGCCTCCTCCCGGTGTCCCCCGGCGCGGCGCAGCGCCTCGAGGAGGGCGGTCCTCTCCCGCTCGTCGCGGTCCAGCGGGAGCTCCGCTCCCGGCGGCGCCGGAGCCGCGCCGACGGCGACGTCCTCGCGGCGGATCGGGGCCCCGCCGCGGATGACGAGGGCGCGCTCCAGGACGTTCTTCAGCTCCCGGACGTTGCCGGGGAACGGGTGCGCGGCGAGGGCGTCCTCGGCCCCGGCAGTCAGCTCCGGGACGGCGAGGGCATGGCGGGCGGCGAGCCGCTCGAGGAGGGTCCGGGCCAGGAGCGGGACGTCGCCGGGCCTCTCGCGGAGCGGCGGGAGGGCGATCGGGACGACGGCGAGGCGGAAGTAGAGGTCGCGCCGGAACCCGCCCCGCTCCACCTCCGCGGCCAGGTCGCGGTTCGTCGCCGCGACGAGGCGCGCGTCGACCGGGACGTCCTGGGTGCCACCGAGACGGCGGACGGTCCTCTCCTCGAGGGTCCGGAGGAGCTTGGCCTGGAGCGACAGGGGGAGCTCGCCCACCTCGTCGAGGAAGAAGGTCCCTCCGCGCGCCTCCTCGAACCGGCCGGGGCGCGAGCGGTCCGCCCCCGTGAAGGCCCCCTTCTCGTGGCCGAAGAGCTCGCTCTCGGCGAGGCTCTCCGGGAGGGCCGCCGCGTTGAGCGCCACGAACGGCCCCGTCCGCCCCGACCGGCGGTGGAGGCGCCGCGCCACGAGCTCCTTCCCGGTCCCCGACTCGCCGGTCACGAGGACGGGGACGTCCCGGGGCGCGACCCGGTCCACGACGTCGAGGAGCTCGAGGAAGGACGGGAGCTGCGTCACGATCTCGTCGGCCTCCGCCTCGGGACCGAGGACGCGGGAGACGGTCGAGAGGAGGGCGGCCGGCGAGGGGAGCGGCTTGACGAGGTAGTCCGCGGCGCCGAGCCGGACCGCCTCCACCGCCTCCGGGATCGTCCCGTAGGCCGTCAGGAGGACGACCGGCACCGGCGAGCCGTCGGCGCGGAGCCTCTGGAGGAGCTCGGCTCCCGACACCTTCGGCATCCGCTGGTCGGCGAGGACCAGCTGGAACCGCTCGCGGGCGAGGAAGAGGAGCGCCTCCTGCCCGTCGCGCGCCTCGGTCACGCTGTGCCCGGCCTCCTCGAGGGCGTCCCGGAGGAAGGCGCGGAACGAGGGGTCGTCGTCGACGACGAGGACGCGGGCCACGTCACGCCTCCCCGGCCGGGAGGGTGAACCGCGCGAGGCAGCCGCCTCCCGGACGGGCGGCGAGCACCACGTCGCCGCGGTTGGCGCGGGCGAGGGAGCGGACGGTCGGCAGGCCGAGGCCCGTCCCGGCGGCATGGGTCGTCACGAAGGGCTCGAACGCCTTCTCGGCCGGGAGGGCGAGGCCGGGCCCCCGGTCGCCCACGACGACCGCCGCCGTGCTCCCTTCCGCGACGGCCTCCACGGCGAGCTCTCCCTCCGGGTCCGCCGTCCGCGCGTTCGCGAGGAGCTCCTCGAGGACGGCCGTCGCGTGCTCGCGGTCCGCCAGCGCGCGCACCTCCCCGCGGGCCTCGACGCGGACGTTCCCGTCGAGGGCGGCCACGTCGCGGGCGAGGGCGGCGAGGTCGATCGGCTCCGGGTGGGGCTCGGAGGGACGGGCGAAGTCGAGGAGCTGCTCGACGAGCCCCTCGATCCGCTCGCTCGCCTCCACGATCCGGCCCGCCCTCTCGCGCGCGGGCGAAGCGGCCGAGGAGGCGAGGAGCTGGGCCGTCCCCTTGATCGCGCCGAGCGGGTTGCGGATCCGGTGGGCGAGCCCCGCTCCCGCCGCCGCGACGGTCTCGAGGCGGCGGGCCTCGGCTTCGAGCGCCTCCACCTTCCGGCGCTGGGCGAGCCCGCGCGCGGCCGCCAGCGAGAAGCCGACGAGCGCGAGGGCCGCCACCGCCGAGCCGCCGAGGAGGAGAACCGAGACGGGCCCGGACCGGCCGAGGCCCGGGACGGGCTGAAGCCGGATCCTGATCCGGGGGCCGCCCGGCCCGCCCCCCCGGCCCATTCCGAAGCCGCCCGGTCCGCCGAAGCCGCGCCAGTCGCGCCCGAGGGCGGCGGCGAGGTCGTACGCGCCGCCCTCCACCGTTCCCCAGCGGGCGAGGACGCCGGCCGGGCTCTCGAGGGCGATCCCCGCGAGCTCCCCGGCGTGCTCGGCGCCGAAGCGCGCGAGGACCTCCTCGCGTCCGTCCGGCCCGGACTCCCGGAGCTCGGCCTCCAGCTCGTGCGCGCGGCGCGCGAGGAGCCCGTCGCGGACGGCCGTGTCCCGCTGGGCGATGCTGCCTGCGGCGACGAGGGCCACCCCGACGAGCGCGGCCCCGAGGAGCGCGGCCGCCAGGACCGGGGCCGCGAGGAGGAACCGGGGGCCGGCGCGCACGTCCCATCGTAGCGCCTCCGGGGCGCTCGCCGCGCTGCTAGGATCGACGCGTGGAGGCCGCGCCGCTCCTCTTCGTCCTCTCGCTGCTGCTGGTCGTCGCCGGCTTCGCGGGGACGGTCCTGCCGGGCGTCCCGGGGACGCCGCTCGTCTTCGCCGGCCTCTTCCTGGCGGCCTGGGCCGAGGGCTTCACGAAGGTCGGCTGGTTCCCCCTCCTCCTCGCCGGGCTCCTCGCCGCGACGGCCTCCGCGGTGGACCTCCTCGCGGCGGGCCTCGGGGCCCGGCGCGTCGGCGCGAGCAGGCTGGCCATCGCCGGCGCGGCCGTCGGCACGGTGGTCGGCCTCTTCTTCGGCCTCCCGGGTCTCCTCGCGGGTCCCTTCGCCGGGGCGCTCGTGGGCGAATGGGTGGCGCGACGCGACCTGCCGCGGGCGGGGAAGGTCGGCGTGGCGACGTGGCTCGGCTTCGCGGTGGGGACGATCGTGAAGCTGGCCCTGGCGGTCGCGATGGTCGGCGTCTTCGCCGTGGCGTACCTCCTGTGAGCGTCTCCCTCCGGCCGGACGGGACGGCCCTCTTCGAGGGGCTCCCGGCGGGCTTCGCGGCGGGCTTCACGACGCGGCGGATCCACCCGGACGGCCGCGAGACGCGCGAAGGGGAGAGGCACCTCGCGCGAGCGCTCGGAGCCCGCGACGCCACCGTCGTGAGGATCCGCCAGGTCCACGGGGCGGTCGTCCTCGTGGCGGACGGGAGCTGCTCCGGCGTGCAGCACGTCGTCGCCGGAGAGGCGGACGGGGTCGCGACCCGCGAGAGCGGGCTCGTGCTCGCCATCTCGACGGCCGACTGCGTTCCCCTCCTCCTCCTCGACGAGGCGTCCGGCTGGATCGCGGCGATCCACGCGGGGTGGCGGGGGACGGCCGCACGGATCGTCGACGCGGCGCTCGACCTCCTCGCCGCGGAGGGGGCGCCGCCCGGGGCGCTCCGGGCGTACGTCGGCCCGTCGATCTCGCGCGACCGGTACGAGGTGGGACCGGAGGTCGTCGAGGCGGTCCGGGGCGCCATCCCCGGCGGGGCCGATCCCCCCGCGGCAGTCCGTCCCGGCCGGGACGACCGGAGCTGGCTCGACGTCGCCGCCTTCGTCCGGGCGGCGCTCGAGCGGCGGGGGGTGGCAGGCGAGAGGATCGTCGACCCCGGCCTCTGCACGGCGGGCGACCCCGCCCGCTTCCCGTCGTACCGGCGCGACGGCCGCGGGACGGGCCGGATCCTCACCGGGATCGTCCGTCTCCCGCCGAGCGGCCCGGGCTGACGCCACCGTCAGGCGGGACGCGCCCCCGCCTCGGGGTGGGAGCCGGCGTCGACGACGACCTGCCCCTTGCCGAGGGCCTTGGCCTCGTACAGGGCCCGGTCGGCGCGGGCGAGGACGGCCTCGGTCCCGAGGTCTCCGTCGACGAGCGCGATCCCGACGCAGGCGTCGAGACCTGCCTGGGGTCCGGCTTCCGCCCCGCCCGCCAGCGCCACGCGCGACCGGAGGCGCTCGGCGGCGGCGCGGGCCTCGTCCCCGTCGACCCCCTCGAGGAGGACGACGAACTCGTCGCCCCCGATCCGGCCGACGAGGTCGTCCGGGCGGACCGCGTCGCGGAAGACGCCGGCCAGCTTGCGGAGGACGGAGTCCCCCGTGGCGTGGCCGTACCGGTCGTTCACCGCCTTGAAGCCGTCCAGGTCGAGGAGGAGGACGGCGCTCGGGAACCCGCGGGCCGCGCGGGCGAGGAGGCGCTGGAGCGCCTCCTCGACGACCCGCCGGTTGGGGAGGTCCGTCAGGGGGTCGTGGCGGGCGAGGTGGACGACGCGCTCCTCCTCACGCTTCCTCGCGGTGACGTCCCGCTTGATGGCGACGACGCGCGTCACCGTCCCGTCCGGGGCCCGGACCGGGGTGACGGTCTCGTCCTCGACGAAGAGGGTTCCGTCCCGCCGGCGGGTCGTCCTCTCGCCCCTCCAGGAGCCCCCGGAGCGGAGGATGCGCCAGATCTCCTCGTCCACGTCGGGGTCGACGACGTCGGGGAGGACGTCCCGGAGGAGCCGGCCCGAGAGCTCGTCGCGGCCCCAGCCCGTGAGCGCCGAGAACGAGTCGTTCACGAAGACGACCCGCCCGTCGCGGTCGGTGACGGCCACCGCGTGGCCCGCGGCCTCGAGCGCCATCGACTGCAGCTCGATCTCCTGCAGGTCGGCCGCGTGGTCGAGGGAGAGGGAGACCTGCTCGGTGAGCCGCAGGAGGAGGGCGAGAGTGGCGTCGTCGAAGGAGTCGACGCGCGCGGCGTGGAGGGTGAGGGCGCCGAGGACGCGGCCCCGTGCGGCGAGGGGGAGCGCGGCGGAGGCGACGACGCCGGCGGCCGCCTCGGGCGTCCGCCAGCGGCCGAATCCCGGGTCGCCCCCGAAGGCCGACCTCTGGAGCTCTCCCGTCCGGATCGCCCGCGCCGTCAGGCCCGTCCCGTCCCTGCGGTCCCACCGCATCTCGAGCCCCCGGACGAAGGGGGCGTTCACGCCGGCCGCCCCCGAGAGGCGGACGGAGCCGTCCCCCTCCCTCACGCCGATGCAGACGAGCGGGAGGGCGAGGAGGCGCGCCAGCTCCTCGCAGATCCGCCCGTGGATCACCTCCAGCGGGTCCCGCCGGAGGATGAGCCGGTTGACCTCGGCGACGAGGGCGAGGGCCCGCTCCGTCCTCCTCTGCTCCGTCAGGTCGATCCCCACCGCCCAGGAGCTCCACCCGTTGACGGGGTGCGAGCGGGCGAGGCTCGACCAGGCGACGGTGCGGGTGCTCCCGTCGCTGTGGACGATCTCCCACTCGACGTTCCGGAAGTCCCCCTCCCGGACGGCCCGGAGGGCCCTGGCGCGCGCCTCGGGATCCGGGATCAGGAGGTCGAACGCCGCGGCGTTCCCGACCATCTCGTCCGCCCGGTAGCCGGTCACACGCTCGCACTCGCGGTTCCAGAAGACGAACCTGCCGGCGTCGTCCGTCGCGCACATCAGGACCGGCATGTGGAACAGGGTCCGGCGCAGCTCGGCCAGCTCGCTCCAGAGCGCCTGGAGGCGAGGGATGTCGCGGATGGGCATTCCCGGGCTTTCGCTCATCGGCTCCCGTGGCGCTCCGGGCCGGGCCTCCGGCAACCCTGGCGCCCGTTCGGGGGCGGCGCTCCGGACGATGACCTCACGCCGTCCTGGGGCTGTACGACCTCCGGGGGAGGTGGCGGGGGCGATCATCGGGAAGCGCGGGGTCCCCTGTCAAGGCGGCGGACGGCGGGGACCGGACGGCTCCCCCGGCTCCCCGCGGGGCGGGGCCGGTGGCCGCTCCCCCTTCCCGTTAGACTCCGCCCGTGCCGAAGAGAACCGACCTGAAGTCGATCCTCGTCCTGGGGTCCGGGCCGATCGTCATCGGCCAGGCGTGCGAGTTCGACTACTCCGGGACCCAGGCGTGCCGGGCCCTCCGGCGCGAAGGGTACCGGGTCGTCCTGGTGAACTCGAACCCGGCGACGATCATGACCGACCCGGAGTTCGCCGACGCGACCTACGTGGAGCCGCTGGACGTCGCCACCGTCTCCCGGGTGATCGAGCGGGAGCGCCCCGACGCCCTCCTGCCCACCGTCGGCGGGCAGACGGCCCTGAACCTCGCGGTCGCCCTGGAGGAGGAGGGGATCCTCGGCCGGCTCGGCGTCGAGATGCTGGGCGCCTCGGCCCATTCCGTGAAGCTGGGGGAGGACCGCCTCCTCTTCAAGCAGGCGATGCAGGAGTGCGGCGTCGACGTCCTCCGCTCGGGCCTCGCCAGGAGCCTCGCGGAGGCGCGGGAGATCGCCCGCCCGTTCGGCTTCCCGGTCGTCGTCCGTCCCTCCTTCACGCTCGGCGGCACCGGGGGCGGCATCGCCTTCAACTCCGACGACTTCGAGGGGATCGTCAAGCGCGGGCTCCTCCTCAGCCCGGTCCACGAGGTCCTCGTCGAGGAGTCGGTCCTCGGGTGGAAGGAGTTCGAGCTGGAGCTGATGCGGGACGCGGCCGACACCTGCGTCGTCGTCTGCTCCATCGAGAACCTCGACCCGATGGGGGTCCACACCGGCGACTCCATCACCGTGGCGCCGCAGCTGACCCTCTCCGACGTCGAGTACCAGGCGATGCGCGACGACGCCAGGAAGGTGATCCGCGCCGTCGGCGTGGCGACGGGGGGCTCCAACATCCAGTTCGCGGTCAACCCGCGGACGGGGCGCCGGATCGTCATCGAGATGAACCCGCGCGTCTCGCGCTCGTCGGCCCTCGCCTCGAAGGCGACCGGCTTCCCGATCGCGAAGATCGCGGCGCTCCTGGCCGTCGGCTACCGCCTGGACGAGCTCCCGAACGACATCACCCGGAAGACCCCGGCCTCCTTCGAGCCGTCGCTCGACTACGTCGTCGTGAAGGTCCCCCGGTTCGCCTTCGAGAAGTTCGCCGGCGCCTCGACCGTCCTCGGCGTCCAGATGAAGTCGGTGGGCGAGGTGATGGCCCTCGGGCGGACCTTCGCCGAGTCGTTCGGCAAGGCGCTCCGCTCGCTCGAGACGGGGCGGGCCGGCTGGACGACCCCGGCCGCCGCCGACGGGCGCCCGCCGATGCCGCGGGACGAGGCGCTCCGCGTCCCGCGCCCCGAGAGGGTCTTCGCCGTCCTCGACGCGCTCCGCGCCGGCGCGGAGCCGGAGCGGATCTCCGAGGTGACCGGGATCGACCGCTGGTTCCTCGACCGGTTCGCGGAGGTCGTCGCCCTCGAGGAGGAGCTGCGCGGCGCCGCGTCCCGCCCCCTCGAGGGCCTCGCGCCGCTCCTGAGGCGCGCCAAGAGGCACGGCTTCTCCGACGACGACCTGGGCCACCTCCTCCTCCGGCCGGCGGCGGAGGTGCGCGCGGCCCGGGTGGCGGCCGGGGTCGCGCCCGTCTTCTCGCGCGTCGACACCTGCGCCGCCGAGTTCGACTCGACGACCCCCTACCTCTACTCCTGCTACGAGAGCGAGGACGAGGCCGACCCGAGCGGCACGCCGAAGGTGATCGTCCTCGGCTCGGGTCCGAACCGGATCGGCCAGGGGCTGGAGTTCGACTACTGCTGCGTCCACGCGGCGCGGGCCATCACTGCGGCCGGGTACGAGTCGGTGATGGTCAACTGCAACCCCGAGACCGTCTCGACCGACTACGACACCTCGGACCGGCTCTACTTCGAGCCGCTGACCGAGGAGGACCTCCTCGCGGTCGTCGCGCGCGAGAAGCCGCTCGGGGTCGTCGTCCAGTTCGGCGGGCAGACGCCGCTGAAGCTGGCCCACCCGCTCGAGAGGGCGGGCGTGAGGATCCTCGGGACGCCGCCCGACGCCATCGACCGCGCGGAGGACCGCGAGCGGTTCGGCGAGCTCCTCCGCGAGGTGGGGCTCACCGCCCCCCCCTGGACCACGGCGCGGGACGCGAGCGAGGGGATCAGCGCGTCGCGGAGGCTCGGCTACCCGCTCCTCGTCCGGCCCAGCTACGTCCTCGGGGGGCGGGCGATGCGGATCGTCTACGACGAGACGACCCTCGCCGCCGTCCTCGACGAGGCGCTCGAGGCGTTCCCGGGGCGGCCGGTCCTGATCGACCGGTTCCTCGAGGACGCCTTCGAGCTCGACGTCGACGCCATCGCCGACGGCCGCCGCGTCGTCGTCGCCGGCGTCATGCAGCACATCGAGGAGGCCGGGATCCACTCGGGCGACTCGTACGCGGTGATGCCCCCGTACCGGCGGGTCCCCCGCGAGATGCTCGGGGCGATCCGCGACGCCACGCGGAAGCTGGGCGAGGCGCTCGGCGTCGTCGGGCTGATGAACGTCCAGTACGCGCTGAAGGACGGGACGCTCTACGTCCTCGAGGTCAACCCGCGCGCCTCGCGGACCGTGCCGTTCGTCGCGAAGGCGACCGGCGTCCCGTTCGCGCAGCTGGCCGCGCGCGTCTGCCTCGGGGAGACCCTCGACGCCCTCGGCCTCGTCGCCGAGCCCCCGGTCCGCGGCGTCAACATCAAGGCGCCCGTCTTCCCCTTCCGCAGGTTCGAGGGGGTCGACACGGTCCTCGGGCCCGAGATGCGCTCCACCGGGGAGGTGATGGGGCGCGACCGGAGCTTCGGCATGGCGTTCCTCAAGGCGGCGCTCGGGGCCGGGGTCCGGCTCCCGGAAGGGGGCCGGGCGTTCCTCTCCGTCCACGACGGCGACAAGGAGGCGGTCCTCCCGATCGCCCGCGAGCTCCACGCCCTCGGGTTCGGGCTGATCGCGACCTCGGGGACCGCCGCGCGGCTGCGGCAGGCCGGCCTCGCCGCCGAGTCGGTCTTCAAGGTGAACGAGGGGCGGCCCAACGTCGTCGACCGGATGATCAACGGGGAGGTCGACCTCATCGTCAACACGCCGCTCGGCAAGGAGTCGTTCTACGACGAGGTCGCCATCCGCCGCAGCGCCCTGGACCGGGACATCCCGTGCCTGACGACCCTCTCGGCGGCGTCGGCGGCCGTGGAGGCGATCCGCGCCCGCGGAAACGGCCCGGTGCGGGTCAGCCCGCTCCAGGAGGCGACGCCCTGAGGCGGGCGGCCCCCTTCCTCCTCGGAGGGGGTGCGGCCGCCGCGCTCCTCCTGCTCGTCTTCCCGGCGGAGGCGGCGCTCGCGACGCGCCTCCTCGCCCTCGTCCTTTCGGCGGCGGCCCTGGCGGGCGGCGCCGCGAGCCCCGTCGCGGCCTCCGCCGTCCTCCTCGCCGCCACGCCGCTCCTGCCGGGCCTGCCGCGCCTCTGGGGCGACCTCTCCGCCGCTCCGCTCCTGCCGGCGGTCGCCCTACCGGCCGTCCTCGGCATCCTCGCGGGGCGCGCCCGCGCGGGAGAGGCGCTCGACCTGCCCGGCCCCGTCCGGCGCTGGGGCGGCGCCTTCCTCGCCGTCGCCGCCGCGTCGGCCGTCGCCTCGGCGATCCGCGGCGAGACCCTCTTCTTCCTCCTCCGCGGCGGGGTCTCGCCCCACCCGGTGAACCTCCTCGGGATGTCCGCGGGCGACCGGGTCCGCGAGGCCGCGGTGTCGCTCGCCGTCCTCGTCCTCCTCTTCCTGGCGGTGGCCGCGTTCGCCCCCGGGGGCCGCGACGGAGGGCCGTCGCGGGACCGGCTCGTCCCGGCGCTCGCCGTGGGCTGGGCCGCCGCGGCCGCCCTCGCCCTGGCCGCGCCGGCGGCGCACCTCCCGCTGACGGCGCCCCGCTGGATCGCGCTCGGCCGCGAGTCCGGGACGCTGACCGACCCGAACGCGCTCGGGATCGCCTCCGCCCTCGCCGCGCCGCTCTTCGCCGCGCTCGCGGCGGTCCCGGGGCCGGCCGCGCCGCGGGCCCTCTGCGGCCTCGCCCTCGCCGGGACCCTCGCCGTCCAGGAAGCGTCCGGCTCGAGGAGCGGGCTCCTCCTCCTCCTCGTGGCCGGCGCGGCGGTGGTCGTGGGTCTCGCCCGCAGCGGGGCGCGTGCCCGGCGGACCGCGGCGGTCGCCGGCGCGATCGGAGCGGCCGTGGTCGCGGCTCTCGTCGCCGGGGCGCCGCGGGGGGGCTCGACCGCGCGCGGGGGGCTCGTCGCCCGGGTCGGCGCGACGCTGTCGTCCTCGTCCTTCGCGGACTTCGCGACCCAGCGGACCCTCTTCTGGCGCGAGGCGGTCGCGACGATCGGGGAGGAGCCGGTCTCGGGCTGCGGCCTCGGAGGGTTCCCGTTCGAGTTCCCGGTCCGTCACGCGCGCAGGAGCGGCCCCATCACGGTGACCGACAACGCGACCAACGCCCTCCTCGACGTGGCCGCCGAGTGCGGCCTCCCGGCGCTCGCCCTCGCGCTGGCGGCCGTGGTCCCGCTCCTCGTGTCGTCGATCGACGCCGCCTGCGGGGCCGGAGGCGCCCCGCCGCTCGCGCGCGCGGCCGGGGCCGCGCTCCTGGGCCTGGCCGTCGCGTCGATGACCGGCTCGCACCTGAGGTTCCCGGAGGTGGCGCTCGTGGCGGCGCTCGCCGCCGCCCGCCTCCCCCGTCCGGCCGAGGCGCCGGAGGCGGCCTCCGTGGACGACGCCGTGAGGCCGCCGCGGCGGATCCGCCCGGTCCTCGTGGCCGCGGGGGTCCTCGGCGCCTTCCTCGCCGTCCTCCCGACGGCGAACGCGGACGACGCCTTCCGGGCGGGGCCCTGGATGGGCGCCTACCCCGCCGAGCAGAGGGGCGGGCAGCCCCCCTTCCGCTGGCTCGGCCGGACGGCGTTCCGGAAGGTCCCCGCGGGGGGGCGCGCCGTCGAGGCGGTCCTCCGGAACGCCCGCCCCGACGGCCGCCCGGTCGTCGTCGCGATCGACGTCGAGGGGCGGTCCGGCGGACGCTTCACGCTGAGGGCGGGCGAGACGCGCCGCTACGTCGTGACGGGCCTCGCGCCGGGCGATCCGGCCGTCCGCTTCCGGTTCGCCCCGACCTTCGTCCCTCGGGAGCTGACGTGGAGGAGCGACTCCCGCGTCCTCTCCGTCCAGCTCCTGGAGGCGTCGTGAAGCCGCCCTCGCCGGTCACCGGGCTCCTCGCCGCGCTGGGGTGGGTCGCGGTGGCGGCCGTGTCGACCGCCCTCCTCCTCCCGGGGGATCCTCTCTTCCGGACGGTGGTCGCTGCGGCGGCCGTCCTCCTCTTCGCCGCCGCGATCGTCGCCCCGCGCGCGTCGTGGATCGCGGCGGCGCTCGTCCTCGCGGTCTCGGGCGCCTCCTCGCTCGCGTTCGGCGCGCGGGAGCCGGCGGTCGTCGCCCCCGTCCCGCTCGCGGCGTTCCTCGCGGGGAGCGCGGTCCGCGCGCTCTACGACCTCGACGGCCGCGGACGGCGCGGGCTGACGCCGGTCCTCCGCGCGGGCGCGGCGGCCGCGGGCCTCTCGGCCACCGCGGCCTGGATCTGGGCCCGGAGCTCCTACCTCCTCCTCCGAGGCGTCCCGCCTCCCCGGGTCCTCTCCGAGAGCGGCCTCGGGGCGGCAGACGCCGTGGCGGGGACGGCGTCCGTCCTCGCGGCGATCCTCCTCGCGGTCGGCTTCCACGCGCTGGCCCTGAGGACCGAGCGGGACGCCCGGGGGCGCCGCCTCCTCGACGTCTCCCTCGTGGCCGTCGGCGTGGTGGCGGGCGGCGTGGCGCTCGCGCAGCGGGCGGGGGTCGTCCCGTTCCTCCGCGCCGAGAGGTGGAGCCTGGCGGGACGGGCCCAGTCGACCTTCACCGACCCGTCGGCGGCGGGCGTGGCCGCCGCTCTCCTCTTCGCGCCGCTCCTGGCGCGCGCGGCCGCGGGGCCCGTCCCGCTCCGGCTGGCCGCCGGCCTGGGGGCCGGCTCGCTCCTCGTCCTGGTCGCCGACGCGGGCTCGCGCGCCGGGTTCATCGGCACGCTCGCCTCCGGCCTCCTCTTCGTCCTCTGGGCGCTGACGCGGCTCGCCGCCGGCGACCGGCCGGGGCTCAGACGGCGCGTCGTCTCGACGGTCGGGACGCTGGCGATCCTGGCGGCGCTCGTCTTCGCGGCCCTCCTCGCCTGGCCCGCTCCGCGGGGGCACGCCTCGCTCCTGGCGCGCCTCGAGGCCTCGTTCGAGCCAGCGGGGACCTCGCCGGAGTCCGCGGCGGACAGGCTCGTCCTCTACGAGTCGGCGTTCGTCCTCTTCCGGCAGAGCCCCATCGCCGGATGCGGCCTCGGGACGTTCCGGGTGCGGGTCCCCGACGTGGCGGCCTCCCTCGGCAAGGTCGCGCCCTCGGACCACCCCCCGTCGCTCTACCTCGGCGTCCTGTCCGAGATGGGGCTCTCGGGGGGTCTCCTCCTCGCCGTCCTTCTCGGCCTCCTCCTCCCCGCGCTCGGCCGGGCCCTGGCGTTCCGGGAGGCCCGGACGGAGGAGGCCCTCCGGAGCGCGGGGGCGGCGGCGTCGCTCGTCGGCCTCCTCGTGGTCCTCCTCTTCGGCTCCCACCTCGTCTACCCGGAGATCGCCGTCCTCGCGGCGCTCCTGGCCGCGCGCCTCCCGTTCCCCGACGACGACACCGCGGCCCGCCTCGTCGGAGCGGTGCTGCCGGTGGCGGTCGCCGCGTCGAGCGTCCTCCTCGCCGGGGGGATCGTGTCGCAGGCGATCGACACCTGGGGCCCCGGCGCGGCCTTCGCGCACGCGCCCTCCGCCGGGGTCTTCCCGGTGGAGCGCGAGCCCGACGGGAGGCCGTTCCGATGGACCGCCTCGGCGGCGGCGTTCCGCCTCGACGGGCCGGACGGGCCCTCCGTCGCCTCGCTCGCCGTGAGGAACGCGCGGCCCGACGGGGAGAGGCTCTCCGTCGACGTCTACTGGAACGACCGGTTCCGCGGGAAGGTCCTCCTCGCCGCGGACCGCTGGCGAGTCCTGACCCTTCCGGTCGACGGTCCCGGCGTCCTGAGGCTCGTCCCCGCCGCGACCTTCAGGCCCTTCGAGAGGCGGGACCGGCGCAGCCTCGGCCTCGAGGTGGGGGTCGCGCCGGTCCTCTCGCCGCGAGGGCCCGGCTGATGCAGGTCCGGATCCAGCCCTCGGACCCGAAGCGCGCCCCGAGCGCGGTCACGATCGAGGGACGGGCCGGCGCGCTCCTCGCCGCCCTCCTCCTCGCCGCCGGGACGGTCGTGGTCGTCGGGCTGGCGGGAGCGCCCGACCTCGTCTCGTACGTCGTCCGCTCGGCGGAGCGGCTGACGCTCCGCCAGGCGACGGCGCGCGGCCTCGAGGCCTTCGCGTCGGTGCAGCGCCGGCAGGCGCAGCTCGAGAGGCGGCTGAGGGCGGACGCGCTGTTCCTGGGAAGGGTCGCGCTCGTCATCGGGCTCGACCTGCCGGACGGCTTCCCCGTCAGGAGCTCGTCCGGCGAGATCCGGACGCCGGTGGACCTCGAGCTCGAGGTGAGCCGTCTCGCGCGCCGCCTGCGGCTCCTCGAGGCGCTCCGGCGCCGCGTCGCGCTGGCCAGGGTCCCCGATCCGGAGCGGATCCCCTCGCTCTCCCCGGTGGAGCCGTCGCAGGCCGTCCCCGTCGCCGCCTTCGGACCCCGGATCTCCCCGCTCACGCACCGCCCCGAGTTCTTCCCCGGCCTCGCGGTGGCCGCGGTGCGGGGGACGAACGTCCGCGCCCCGGCGGACGGGACCGTCGTCTTCGCGGGGCCGGCGCCCGACGGGGCCGGGGGAGCCTGGCGCGCGCTCGGGACGATCCTGGTCCTGGCCCACGGGGAGCGGACGAGGACCGTCTACGGCCACCTCGACAAGGTCCTCGTCCGCCGCGGCCAGAGCGTCAGGCGCGGCGCCCCCGTCGCCCTCGTCGGCTCCAGCGGGTGGGTGCAGGCGCCGCTCCTCCACTACGAGGTGAGGAAGCTCGAGAACGGCCGTTTCGTCCCGGAGGACCCCCGGATCTCGATCCTCGACGCCGACTGGATCACCGCCGCGGAGCTCCGGTCGCGGCCGAAGCCACCGGCCGATCTCGACCTGCCGCCTCGCCTCCGCTGATCAGGCCCGCGCGAGGAGGTGGAGGACCCGCTCGGCCTCCTCCTCGTCGTTCCCCGCGTGGGGCGAGAGGCGGAGGAGCCCGGCGCGCGCCGACGCCGCGACTCCCGCGGACTCCAGCTCCTTCACGACGCGGCGCGGCTCCGTGCCGGACGGGGGGCGCGAGGCGAGGATCCCCGACCGGACCCGGCCGTCGAAGAGGACCGGCTCCCAGCCGAGGCGGGGGAGGCCGTCGGAGAGGACGCGGACGACCCTGCGGATCCGCGCGCCGACGGCCTCGACGCCGAGCGCGAGGAGGAGCTCGATCGACGCGTGGAGAGCCGCGACCCCGGGCATGGGGAGCGCTCCCACCTCGAACTTCGCGGCGTCCTCCACGTACTCGGGCCTCTCGCCCAGCTCGTAGGCCGTGGGGCTCGCCCGCCTCAGGTTGAGCCACCCGGACGGCGCCCGGAGGCGCGCGCGGAACGACGGCGTCGTGAAGAAGAGCCCGCACCCCTCCGGGCCGAGCATCCACTTGTGGCCGTCGGCCGAGAGGAAGTCGGCGGAGGCCGCCTCGACGTCGACCGGGATCGCGCCCGCGGCCTGGATGGCGTCCAAGCCGAAGACGATCCCGCGGGAGCGGCAGAAGGCGCCGACCTCGGCCGCCGGCGCCACGAAGCCGGTGTGGAAGGCCACCATCGAGAGCGAGACGAGGCGCGTCCTCCCGTCGCACGCGGCGATCACGTCGTCCGCCGTGTAGGCGCCGTCTCGCGTCGGGACCCGCCGCACCTCCACGCCGAGGCGGGCGAGGTCGAGCCAGGGGGCGAGGTTCGCGGGGAACTCGGTGGCGGTCGTCACGACGACGTCCCCGGGGCGCCAGTCGAGCCCGGAGGCGACGAGGGAGAGGCCCGACGTGGTGTTGGGGACGATCGAGATCGACGAGGCTCCCCCGACGGCCGGCCCGGCCCCGAGGAGGCGCGCCCCCGCCTCGCGGAGCGCCGCGACCCTCCGGAGCGCCGCCCCGAAGGCGAGGGGCCCGAGCTCCGACGCCTCGCGCCCCCACTCCTCCAGGGCGGCGAGGGAACGCGCCGGGAGCGGGGCGACCGCCGCGTGGTTCATCTGGATCGAGCGGAGCCGCGAGGGGAACTCGCGGTCGCGGACGGCGCGATCGTCGAGGTCCGGGGGGAGGCCGGGTTCGGGCAGGGTCACAGCTCCTCCTGGGCGGCGAGGAACGCCGCGAGGTTCCGGCGGACCTCGGCGAGGGAGTCCCCTCCCGTCTTCTCGAGGAGGGCATCGGCGAGGACGAAGGCGAGCATCGCCTCGCCGATGACGCCGGCGGCGGGGACGGCGGTGACGTCGGACCGCTCGTACTGGGCGCGGTGGGGCTCCTTCGTGTCGAGGTCGACCGACGGCAGCCCCGCGCGGAGCGTCGCGATCGGCTTGACGAAGAGGGTGACGGCGACGTCCTCGCCGTTCGTGATCCCCCCCTCGAGCCCCCCGGCGCGGTTGGTCGGGCGCGAGAACCCGCGGCCTGCCGTCCATTCGATCGGGTCGTGCGCGCGGGAGCCCGGGAGGCTCGCGACGGCGAGGCCCGAGCCGATGGAGACCGCCTTGACCGAGGGGATCGAGAGCATCGCCTGCCCGAGCCGTCCGTCGAGCTTCCGGTCCCACGAGACGTGGGAGCCGAGGCCCGCGGGCACGCCCGTGGCGGCCACGAGGACCGTCCCCCCCAGCGTGTCGCCCGCCTTCGCCGCCTCGTCGACGGCGGCGACCATCGCCGGCTCGAGCGAGCGGTCGACGGCCCGGAACGGGGAGGCGTCGTCGACCCGCGCGAGGGCGGCGAACGTCCATCCCTCCTGCGGCTCGGCGGCGGCGACCGGGCCGACGGAGAGGACCCCGCTCGCCAGCTCGACGCCGACCGCGCGGAGGAGCTCGCGGCAGACCGCCCCGGCCGCGACCCGCGCGGCCGTCTCGCGGGCGCTCGCCCGCTCGAGGACGTCGCGCAGGTCCCGGCGGCCGTACTTCAGCCCGCCCGCCAGGTCGGCGTGGCCCGGGCGCGGGGACGAGAGCCTCCTGCGGGCGGCGGCCTCGGGGTCGACCGCGATGGGGTCCATGACGGCCGTCCAGACGGCGTGGTCGCGGTTCTCGATCGTCAGGGAGACCGGACCCCCGAGCGTCTCCCCGCCCCGCAGCCCTCCGGTGAACCGGACCGAGTCCTTCTCGATCTTCATCCGGCCCCCTCGGCCGTACCCGTGCTGGCGCCGTGCCAGCTCGGCGTCGACCCGGGCCGGGTCGACCCTCAGGCCGGCCGGGAGGCCCTCGAGGAGGGCGGTCAGGAGGGGGCCGTGGGACTCCCCGGCGGTCAGGAAGCGGAGGCGCGGCACGGCCCGAGTGTACGGGACGCCCCCCGATCCCGATCGGGTGTAGGCTTGAGCCACGTCTGGCACGCGCCCTGCGACCCGGATTGGCAGCATGAGCCAGAATGGCTTCCCCGACAGGGGTTTGCCGCTCGGCTGGCGCCTCGGAATCTGGACGTCGGCCATCGTCCTCGTGGTCCTCGGGGCCGCCACCGGAGCGAAGCAGTGGTGGGAGATCGAGCGCGGGCGGGACGACCGGACGACGCTCCTCTCGCAGATCGTCGCCCCGCTCGCCTGGGACGTGGAGAGCGCCGCCGACCTCGACGCCGTCCAGGCCCGCCTCCGCGCCTTCGAGGAGGCGCACCACCGCAGGGGCTACCACGACGTCCACGTCGTCCTGCGCGACTCGAACGGCCTGGTGGCCGGCGTCGCCGTGCCGGGCCCGCCGACCCAGCGCCCCGCCACCGCCTTCGTCGTCGACGTCCCCGTCCGGACGCCCCTGCTCGCGGGAGGGGGGGGCCGGCTCGAGATCTGGCACGACGACGACGACTTCCAGGCCTTCTCGGCGCAGAGGTGGCGCCTCTGGGGGCTGAGCCTTCTCGTGGCCGCCGCCTGCATCCTCCTCTCGCTCCAGGTCGCCTACCGTCTCCTCATCGGGCGGCCCCTCGCGCGGCTCCTGGAGGGGGTGAGGCAGATGGAGATGGGGTACTGGACGGGGCTGGAGATGCCGAGCGGGGCGTGGGAGCTCCGCTGGCTCGCCTGGCGCTTCCGGAACCTCGGGAGCCAGCTCGAGGAGACGGTCCGCCGCCTCGTCGAGGCCGACCGGCGCGCCCTCCTGGGCCTCGGTCCGGCGGGGCTGATCGCCCCGGCCGGCGGACGTCCCGCCGCGGAGGCGGGAGGCGCGGCGGCCGACGAGGGGTTCCGGAGGAAGCTCCTCCGGCGCTACCTCGTCTCGCGGTGCCGCTACCTCGAGGCCCGCGGCCCGGGGGATTCCGGCGCGCGCGAGGCGGCGCGGGAGACGTGGGACCGCGACGTCCTGGAGGCCGAGCGGCTCGGCGACAACGTCCTCAAGTCGCGCCTCGAGGACGCGGCCCTGAAGCTCCTCGAGCCGCAGGCCTTCGACGAGATCCACGTGAAGGTCGCGGGGATCACCGCCTCGCGCAAGCAATGGGTGCGGGACCGCGACAAGGAGATCCGCAAGGCGCTCCACGAGCACCGCGTCGCCTACAAGGGGCTCCAGTACCGCGTCAAGCACACCGCGGGGATCTGGCGGAAGATGAAGACGAAGGGCCTGGCGCTGGAGCAGATCCACGACATCTTCGCCTTCCGGGTCCTCCTGGCGACCGAGCAGGAGTGCTATCAGGCGCTCCAGGCCATCCACGACGCCTTCGACCCGCTCCTCCTCCGGTTCAAGGACTACATCGCCCGGCCCAAGGAGAACGGCTACCAGAGCCTCCACACCTGCATCCGCGCCCCGGACGGCCTCGTCTTCGAGGTGCAGATCCGGACCGTCGAGATGCACGACCGCGCCGAGGGGGGCGAGGCGGCTCACTGGCGCTACAAGGCCCAGGAGGCCGACTGGTCGGCCGAGGCCGAGCGCCTCCGCGAGTCGTTCTCGGGGATCGCGGGCGCCTTCCGGAGGCGGCGCCCGGAAGCGGCGGCGCCCGGTGCGCGCCCGGTGCCCGAGGGGGAGCCCGTGGCCGTCTCCGCGGACGGGGAGAAGGCGGCGCGCCCGCGCCGCGTCGCCCCCTGACCGGCGCGGCGGCGTGATCCGCGGGCAGACCCGCCGCGTCGGGGCTATCCTCCCCGCTTCCGGTCGCCGCGGCGAGCGCCGCGCGCGGGGAGGCCGCCTTGTTCTGGAGAACGTTCGCGACGGTCCTCGTCACCGTCTTCCTCGCCGAGATGGGCGACAAGACCCAGCTCGCCACCCTCCTCTTCTCCGCCGACGGGCGGACGAGCAAGTGGGCGGTCTTCCTCGGCGCCTCCCTCGCCCTGACGCTCGCGGCGGCGATCGGCGTCCTCGTCGGGAGCCAGCTCGACCGCTTCGTCTCGCCCCGCGCGCTTCGCGTCGTGGCCGGGACCGGTTTCGTGGTCATCGGGATCTGGACCCTGCTGACCCGCTAGGGGGCCGGCGCCGCCGGGGGTAGGCTTCGGAGAATGAGCCAGCCGGGGGTCCTCCGCCGACGGGCCATCGACGTCGCGGCCGCGGCCGCGGCGGTCGCGGCGGCCACGCTCCTGGGGCGGCTCGTCGGCGTGAACCCGGCCGCGGCCGGCTTCGTCCAGCTGGTCGGGGTCCTGGTGGTGGCCCTCGGCCGGGGCGTCGTCGCCGGGACCGCCGCCTCGGTCCTGGCGACCCTCGCGCTCAACTTCTTCTTCATCCCCCCGCTGCACACGTTCACCATCGCGGACCCCGCGAACTGGGCCGCGCTCGGGTGCTTCCTCCTCGTCTCGGCGGTCGTCAGCCGGCTCGTGGTCCGGGCCCGCGAGGAGGCGGCCGAGGCCCGCGGGCGCCGCGCGGAGGTCGAAGCCCTCTACGACCTCTCGCTCGACCTCTTCACGGCTCCCGACCGCGCCACGGGGCTCGCCGTCGCGGCGGAGAGGGCGCTCGGGGCGGCCGGGGCGGCGGGAGGAGGGCTGCTCCTCCTGGAGGACGGGGAGAGCCGGCTCGGTCCCGCGGCCTGGCGCGGAGGCGGCCCCGAGCTGGAGCGCGAGCGGCTCGCGGCGACGGCGCTCGCGCGGCGCGAGGTGGCGGAGGTCCCGGCGCCGGGCGGGCGCGACCTCTACTTCCCGCTCGCCGTCGGCGGGCGCCCCCGGGGGGTCCTCGCGTTCCTCGGCTGTCCCGCGGAGCGCCGCGTGGTGGAGCCGATCGCCCGCCTCGTCGCCCTCGCGGTCGAGCGCGAGGCCTTCCTCGAGGAGAACACGCGCCTGGCGGCCGTCCGCGAGAGCGAGGCCTTCAAGACGGCGCTCCTCCGCGCGGTCTCGCACGACCTCCGCTCCCCCCTGACCGCGATGAGCCTCCAGGTCGAGGGGCTCCGCCGTCTCCTTCCCGCCGACGCGGAGGCGCGCGGGCCGCTGGAGGCGCTCGCCCGCGAGGCGTTCCGGCTCGGCCGGAGGGTCGACGGGCTCCTGGCCTTCGCGCGGCTCGAGGCCGGCAAGAGCGCGCCGCAGCCCGAGCCGACCCCGCCGGCCGACCTCTTCCGCGCGGCGCGGGAGGCGCTCCCCGGGGTCCTCGACGCGAACCCCGTCCACGTCTCGGTCGCGAGCGACTGTCCGGACCTCTTCGTCGACCCGTCCCTCGCGCTCGAGACGCTCGTGAACCTCCTCGAGAACGCCGTCCGGGCCGCTCCCGCCGGGACCCCTCTGGAGCTGAACGCGGCCCCTCACCCCACGGACCCCGGAACGGTCCGGATCGAGCTGGCCGACCGGGGACCGGGCCTCGGGGGGGCGTCGTCGCTCGTCGGGCCGGGCGACGGTGCGCGGAGCGGGCTGGGGCTCGAGATCGCCCGCGGGTTCGCGGCAGCCAGCGGGGGGCGCGTCGTCCTCTCGAACCGTCCCGGCGGCGGCGCGGTCGCACGGTTCGACCTCCCTGCCGCCCCGGCGCTTCCGCAGGAGCCCGAGCCGTGAGCCGGGGAGCGCCGCGCCTCCTCGTCGTCGACGACGACCCCGCGATCCGCCGGGCCCTCGCGGCCGAGCTCGACGCGGCCGGCTACGCGTGCGTCGAGGCCGCCACCGGCCGGGAGGCGCTCCAGCTCTTCGGGACGGGCGGCGCCGACCTCGTCGTGACGGACCTCGCCATGCCGGACGGGGACGGCTTCTCCCTCATCCAGGAGCTCCGCCGGCTGGGCCGGGTGCCGATCCTCGTCGTCTCGGTCCGGGGCGTCGACTCGGACAAGGTCCGCGCCCTCGACCTCGGGGCCGACGACTACGTCACCAAGCCGTTCTCCTTCCCCGAGCTCCTCGCGCGGGTCCGGGCCCAGCTCCGCCGGAGCGGGGTCGGCGCCGGACAGCCGGTCCTCGACTTCGACGGCCTGACCGTCGACCGGGAGCGGCGCCGGGTCGTCCAGGGGGATCGCGAGGTCCGCCTGACGCCGACCGAGTTCGCCATCCTCGAGCTCCTGGCGACCCACGCGGGGAGGCCCGTGACGATCGGCCAGATCATCGGGCGGGTCTGGCGCGGCGCGCCGGGGACGACGCCCGACGTCGTGAGGGTCCACGTCGGCTCGATGCGCCGGAAGATCGAGCCGGACCCCTCCTCCCCGCGGTTCGTGGTGACCGAGCCCTGGGTCGGCTACCGCTTCGTCGCCGAGCCCCGCGGCGGAAGCGGTCTTTAGAGACTCTTTCGACCTCCTTCCGGACTTCCTCGGGGACCGGGCGGCAGATTCCCCGGTGGAAAGGGAACGTCATGAACGCCGTCCTCGTCCTCGCCGCCTGCTCCGTCGCGCTCTTCCTGATCGACTCGTACCGGACGAAGCCGGGCGACCCCCTCTGAGCGGGGCGGCGCGGAGGAGGAATGCTCGACCTCGTCCTCGTCGTCGCGACGCTGCTCCTGGGCGCCGTGTCGGTCCTCTGCGTCCGCGGCTGCGCCGCCCTGATCGAGGAGGAGCGCGGTGAGCGCTGAGTCGGTCGCCGGCCTCGTCCTCTCGGCGCTCGCGCTCGCCTACCTCCTCTTCGCCCTCCTGAAGCCGGAGAAGCTCTGACGTGCCCGCGTCCGCGTTCCTCGAGATCGGCGTCTACTTCCTCCTGATCCTCGCCCTCACCAGGCCGGTCGGGGTCTACCTCCGCCGCGTCTTCGCGGGCGAGAGGACCCTCCTCGACCCCGTCCTCGGTCCCCTCGAGAGGCTCGTCTACCGCGTCGCCGGCGTCGACCCGCGCAAGGAGCAGGGCTGGAAGGGCTATGCCACGGCGATCCTCGTCTTCAGCGTCGCCGGCGTCCTCGGCGTCTACGCGGTCGAGCGCCTCCAGGCGCTCCTCCCCCTCGACCCGGACCGCCTTCCGGCCGTCCCGCCGGTCCTCGCCTGGAGCACCGCCGTCTCGTTCGTCACGAACACGAACTGGCAGGCCTACTCGGGCGAGGCGACGATGTCGTACCTGACCCAGATGGCGGCCCTCGCCCTCCACAACTTCCTCTCGGCCGCGACCGGCATCGCCGTCGCCGTCGCCGTCATCCGGGGCATCGCGCGCGCCGAGGCGAAGACGATCGGCAGCTTCTGGGTCGACCTGACCCGGGCGACGCTCTACGTCCTCCTCCCGATCTCGTTCGTCTCGGCCGTCGTCCTGATGTCGCAGGGGGTCGTCCAGAGCTTCGCGCCCGCCGCGAAGGTGACGACGCTCTCGGGCGCCGCGCAGACGATCCCGCTCGGCCCCGTGGCCTCGCAGGAGGCGATCAAGGAGCTCGGGACGAACGGCGGCGGCTTCTTCAACGCCAACTCCTCCCACCCCTACGAGAACCCGAGCCCCGCCACGAACCTCCTCGAGATGCTCCTCATCTTCGCCGTCCCGGCGGGGCTGACCCACACCCTGGGCTCGATGACCGGGAAGCCGCGCCACGGCTGGGCGGTCTTCTGGGCGATGAGCCTCCTCTTCCTCGCCGGCGCCGGCGTCTGCGCCCGGGCGGAGACGAGAGGCAACCCGATCCACCAGGCGCTCGGAGTCGACGCCGCCGCCGGGAACATGGAGGGGAAGGAGGTCCGCTTCGGCCCCGTCGACACGGCCCTCTTCGCGACCGTCACCACGGACGCCTCGTGCGGCGCGGTGAACGGGATGCACGACTCGTTCACGCCGCTCGGGGGTCTCGTCCCCCTGGTGAACATCCAGCTCGGCGAGGTGGTCTTCGGGGGGGTCGGCGCGGGCCTCTACGGGATCTTCGTCTTCGTCGTCCTCGCGGTCTTCATCGCGGGCCTGATGGTGGGCCGGACGCCGGAGTACCTCGGCAAGAAGGTCGAAGGCGGGGAGGTGAAGCTCGCGATGCTCTCGGTCCTCGTCCCCACCTTCTGCATCCTGGTCGGGTCGGCGGCCGCCGTCGTCTCGAAGGCCGGCCTCTCGAGCCTCGCGAACGCGGGGCCGCACGGCCTGTCGGAGGCCCTCTACGCGTTCACGAGCGCGGCCGGCAACAACGGGAGCGCCTTCGCCGGCCTGAACGCGAACACGGGCTTCTACGACGTCCTCCTCGCCCTCGCGATGTTCGCCGGGAGGTTCCTCGTGATCGTCCCGATCCTCGGGATGGCCGGCTCCCTCGCCGCGAAGAAGAGGCTCGCCGAGTCGGCGGGGACCTTCCCCGTCGACGGCCCGCTCTTCACCTTCCTCCTGGCCGGGGTGATCGTCGTCGTCGGGGCGCTCACCTTCTTCCCCGTCCTCTCCCTCGGCCCGGCCGTGGAGCAGCTCCTGATGGCCGCCGGCCGGACGTTCTGAGGCGGCGCCGATGTCGAAGCACGCCGAGATCAGGCTCCTCGACCGCGCCCTCCTGGCGCGGGCGGCCGCCGACTCCGTGAGGAAGCTCCACCCGCGCCACATGGTCCACAACCCGGTCCTGTTCGTCGTGGAGGCCGGCGCCGTCCTCGCGACGCTCGCCCTGCTCGGGGTGGGGACGCGCGGGTCGCTCTCGTTCCAGCTCCAGGTCGTCCTCTGGCTCTGGGCCACGGTCCTCTTCGCGAACTTCGCCGAGGCCGTCGCCGAGGGGAGGGGGAAAGCCCAGGCCGACGCCCTCCGCCGGACGAAGACCGACACGGTCGCCCGCCGGCTCGTCGGAGCGGCGGGGGACGAGGAGCAGGTCGGCTCCACCGAGCTCCGCAGGGGCGACCGGGTCGTCGTCGAGGCGGGGCAGGCGATCCCCGGGGACGGCACCGTCGTCGAGGGGATCGCCTCGGTCGACGAGTCGGCGATCACCGGCGAGTCGGCCCCGGTCATCCGCGAGGCGGGGGGCGACCGCTCGGCCGTCACGGGGGGGACGAAGGTCCTCTCCGACCGGATCGTCGTCGAGATCACCTCCGAGCCCGGGTCGACCTTCCTCGACCGGATGATCCGCCTGGTCGAGGGGGCCGAGCGGCAGAAGACCCCGAACGAGATCGCCCTCGACATCCTCCTGGCGGGGCTGACGATCGTCTTCCTCCTCGCGACCGTCACCCTCCGCCCCTTCGCCCTCTACTCGGGCGGCGACGTCTCGCCGACCGTCCTCGTGGCGCTCCTCGTCTGCCTCATCCCGACGACGATCGGCGGCCTCCTCTCGGCGATCGGGATCGCCGGGATGGACCGCGTCCTCCGCCACAACGTCCTCGCCATGTCGGGACGGGCCGTCGAGGCGGCCGGGGACGTGAACGTCCTCCTCCTCGACAAGACGGGGACGATCACGCTCGGGAACCGCCAGGCGTCGCAGCTCGTCCCCGCGCCCGGCGTGGCCGAGCGCGACCTCGCGGAGCTGGCGCAGCTCGCCTCGCTCGCCGACGAGACGCCCGAGGGGCGGTCGATCGTCGTCCTGGCGAAGGAGAGGTTCGGCCTGAGGGGGCGCGAGCTCCGCGAGCTGAAGGCGCGCTTCGTCCCGTTCACGGCCCGGACGCGGATGTCGGGGCTCGACTTCGAGGGGGGACGGAAGGTCCGGAAGGGGGCCGCCGACGCCGTCGACGGCTTCGTGAAGGCCGCGGGCGGGCACCTCCCCGAGGAGGTCCGGCGCGACGTGGCGCGGATCGCGGGGGAAGGCGGGACGCCGCTCGTGGTCGCCGACGGGGGGAGGGTCGCCGGCACGATCTACCTGAAGGACGTCGTCAAGGGGGGAATGAGGGAGCGGTTCGACCGGCTCCGCGCCATGGGGATCCGGACCGTGATGATCACGGGGGACAACCCGCTCACCGCGGCCAGCATCGCGCGCGAGGCGGGCGTGGACGACTTCCTCGCCGAGGCCAAGCCCGAGGACAAGCTCGCCCTCATCCGGAAGGAGCAGGCCGGCGGGAACCTCGTGGCGATGACCGGCGACGGGACCAACGACGCGCCGGCCCTCGCGCAGGCCGACGTGGGGATGGCGATGAACACCGGGACCCAGGCCGCCAAGGAGGCCGGGAACATGGTGGACCTCGACTCGAACCCGACGAAGCTGATCGAGGTCGTCGAGATCGGCAAGCAGCTCCTGATGACCCGCGGCGCCCTGACGACGTTCTCGATCTCGAACGACGTCGCCAAGTACTTCGCCATCATCCCGGCGCTCTTCGTGGCGACCTACCCCCAGCTCGAGGCCCTGAACGTCATGAAGCTCGCCACCCCCGAGAGCGCCATCCTCTCGGCCGTCGTCTTCAACGCGCTCGTCATCGTCGCCCTGATCCCGCTCGCGCTGCGCGGCGTCTCGTACCGGCCGCTCGGCGCGGGGCGGATCCTCCGCCGGAACCTCCTGATCTACGGCGTCGGGGGCCTCGTCGCACCGTTCGTCGGGATCAAGCTGATCGACCTCCTCCTCGTCGCCCTGAGGCTCGCCTGAGAGGACCGCCGTGAAGGACCACCTCCTCGTCTCCGTCCGGCTCCTCGTCGTCTTCACCCTCCTCCTCGGCGTCGCCTACCCGGTCGCCGTCTGGGGGGTGGGCCGCCTCGCTTTCCCGTACGCCGCGAGCGGCTCGTTCCTCCGGAAGGACGGGCGCGCCGTCGGCTCGGAGCTGATCGGGCAGGCTGTGACCGCGCCGGGGCTCTTCCGGCCCCGGCCCTCCGCCGCGGGGAGCGGCTACGACGGCACGGCTTCCGGCGGGTCCAACCTCGGGCCCACCTCGAAGGCGCTGGCGGATCGGATCGCCGCCGAGGTGGCCCGGGCGCGGGCCGAGAACCCGGGCGCTCCCGGTCCGGTGCCGGCCGACGCCGTCACGGCGTCCGGCTCCGGGCTCGACCCGCACGTCTCGCCCGCCTTCGCCCTCTGGCAGGTGCCGCGGGTGGCGAAGGAGAGCGGGATCCCCGCAGCCGATCTCGAGCGGATGGTCGCGGCCCGGACCGAGGGGCGTTTCCTCGGCCTCTTCGGCGAGCCGCGCGTCAACGTCCTCCTCCTGAACCTGGACGTCCTCTCGCGCTCGGGCCGCCGCCGATAATCGGCCCATGGCGCGCCCGCCGGACGCACGCCGCCCCGACCCGGACGCCTTCCTCCGGCGGGCCGCGCGCGACGCGCGGCCGGGGAAGCTGAAGGTCTACCTCGGGATGGCCGCCGGCGTCGGGAAGACCTACAAGATGCTCGACGACGGTCACTCGCTTCGCGGGCGCGGGGTCGACGTCGTCGTCGGCTTCATCGAGCCGCACGGCAGGGCCGAGACGGCCGCCCGGATCCGGGACCTCGAGGTGATCCCGCGGAAGCGGGTCTTCTACCAGGGGATCACGCTCGAGGAGATGGACCTCGACGCCATCCTCTCGCGCCGGCCCGACGTCGTCCTGGTCGACGAGCTCCCGCACACCAACGCGCCGGGGAGCCGCCACGAGAAGCGATGGCAGGACGTGGAGGAGATCCTCGCGTCCGGCATCTCGGTGATGGCGGCCCTCAACGTCCAGCACCTCGAGGGCGTGCAGGACGTCGTCGGCTCGGTCACCGGCGTCCAGGTCCGAGAGAGGGTCCCCGACCGGGTCGTCCGCGACGCCGACGCGGTCGTCGTCGTCGACCTCCCGGTCGACGAGCTGAGGGACAGGATCCGCCAGGGAAAGGTCTACGCGGAGGAGAAGGCCACGCAGGCGCTCGTCAGCTTCTTCACCGAGGAGAACCTGACGCGGCTGAGGGAGCTGACGCTCTTCCAGACGGCGGAGCACGTCGAGCGCGACACCCAGGAGAGCGGCGTGACGGAGGCGCCGGCGCCGCAGACGCGGGTCGCGGTCGGGATCCCCCTCGAGCCGGAGCGTGCGCGCCGCCTGATCCTCCGCGCCTCGCGCGTGGCGGGGCGGATGAACACGCGCTGGTTCGCCGTCCACGTGAGGCGGCAGCGCGACCGGCCCGAGCATCTCTCCGCCGAGCAGCACCGGCGCCTCACCGAGAACGTCGAGCTGGCGATGACGCTGGGGGCGACGGTGGTCGTCCGCGAGTCGGAGGACGTCGCGGGCGCCCTTCTCGACTTCGCCCGGGAGGAGGGGGTCGGCGTCCTCCTGATCGGGGCGCCGTCGCGGCGCGGGCTTCGCGGGAGGATGGTCCCCGGGATCGTGGCGCGCCTCCTCGACCGGGCCGACGGCTTCGACCTCCTCGTGGCGGACGTCAGCCGCGAGAGCGGGCGGTAGGCCGACCGCCCGGAGGCGGACGGCCGGCGGCCCGCGGGCCGCCGCGGGCGGCGCGCCCTCGGCTACCGCGGGGACGCGAGGTGCTGGAGGGCGTCGGTCGGGCTGTAGGCGTCGGTCAGGATCGGCGCGTCGGGCACCAGCACCTCGCCGTCGTACAAGGCAGCGGCCCACGTGGCGATCTGGGGACGTCCCAGCTCGCGCGCGAGGCGCTCCCCCTCGGCGAGGACGCGGTCGCGGCTCAGCCGCTCGGGCGAGCGGGTGGCGATCAGCATCGTGTTCGAGATGAACGTCTTCCTCCCGGCGGCCAGCTCCGGGCTCAGGACGTAGACGCGCGGGAAGACCCGGGCGAGCGTCCGGTACGTCGACCAGAAGAGGACGTCGTCCTTCCCCATCATGATGCCGACGAGGTTCCCGACGAAGACGCCGTCCGGCGTCAGGCGATCACGGCAGAGCTCGAAGAACTCCTGCGTCACCAGGTGGAACGGGATGCTGTCGGAGAAGTACGCGTCGAGGCAGATCAGGTCGGCCGGCGTCCTCTCCCGGGCCAGCACCGAGCGGCCGTCGCCGACGACGACCCGGTCATTGCCGTCGGGACGGAAGTCGAAGTACTTCTCCGCCGTCCGCACCACCTCCGGGTCGATCTCGATCGAGGTGGTCTCGACGGAGGGGAGCTTCTCCGAGAGGTAGGTCGGGACCATCCCGGCCCCCAGACCGATGACAACGGCGCTCTTCAGCGGCTCCTTCCGGAAGAGCAGGGAGGCGAGGATCCCGTCCCGATACGTCGCCCGGTCGACTCCCCCCGGGGCCCGGTTGACCCACCCCTGGAGCCTGTTGTCGAAGTAGAGGCCTCGCTGGATCCCCCAGTCGACCACCCGGAGCCGGTGGTACGCGGTCTCCTTCTGGTAGACGATCTTCCCGTCCGGGACCGGGACCTCCGCCTCGCTCGGGGTCACGAGGTAGAGGCCGGCGCCGGCCGCCACGAGGAGGGCGGCCGCCAGCATCCGGAGGGGGAGCTTCTCGAGGGTGCAGAGAGCGGCCGCCACGACGAGCGTCGCCCCGAGCCCGAAGAGGATCGGCGGGAGCGAGAGGGCGGGGATCAGGATAAAGGCCATCCCGAACGTCCCGGCGATCGAGCCGGCGGTCGAGACGGCCGCGAGGTTGCCGGCCGTCCGTCCGATCGAGCCGATCTCGCGCGCCGCCAGGCGCGTGGCGAAGGGGGTCACCGCGCCCATCAGGACGCTCGGCACGCCGAAGAGGAGGAGCGCCGCCAGGAGCGCCTGGAACCGGTCGGGGACGGGCGCCCGCGCGCAGAGCGCGAGGAGCGGGTCGGGGCGGAGGAGGACCAGCCAGAGGAGGACTCCCGAGAGGCCGAGGATCCGGCCGAGGAGGGACGGGCTCGGCCGCCGGTCGGCGATGGCCCCGCCCAGCGCGTAGCCGGCCGAGAGCGACGCGAGGAAGGTCGTGATGAGCGCGCCCCAGACGAAGATCGACGTCCCGAAGACGGGGGCCAGGATCCGGCTCCCCACGATCTCCAGCCCCATGAGCGAGGCGCCGGAGAGGAAGACGACCACGTAGAGGCGAAGCATCCGGCAATCCTACCGGAGCGCCCGCTCGGGGGTGCCGGTCGGGGCGGGCCGGAACGCCCCGAGCCGCGCGGGCCGGTCGGCCGCCTGCCAGGCGACGGCGGCCACCGTCGCCGCCAGCCGGCGGGCGTCGAGCGGGTCGACGCGCTCGAGGACGTCGGTCCCCGCGTGCCAGCGCGGGCCCAGCGGAGTCAGGTCCTGCCAGAGGAGCACCGCTGGGACGCCGGCGTCGGCGAGGGAGCGGTCGTCCCCGTCCCCGTCGCGCGACGCGAGGTAGTAGGGGGCGCGGATCCAGGGGAGCGGCGCCAGGAGCGGCAGGAGCTCCCGCCCGAGCTCCTTCCGCCCGTTCACGCGGAAGCCGAGGACGGTGCCGGCGCCGAGGTCGGCGACGACGGCGAGCGCGATCGAGGGGAGCTCGGCGCGGTGCCGCTCGACCCAGGCGGCAGACCCGAGCCGGCCCTGCTCCTCCCCCGTCGTCAGGAGGGCTCGGACGCTCCTCCGGGGGCGGAGGTCGAGCTCCCTGAGGGCTCGCATCGCGTCGAGGATGGCGACGGCTCCCACCCCGTCGTCGAGCGCGCCGGTCCCGAGGTCCCAGGAGTCGAGGTGGGCGACGAGGAGGACGGATTCCCCCTGGAGCGCCCGGCCCGGCCACTCGGCGACGACGTTCCGAGCGGCGAGGGGCCCGGGGGCGTCGACGTCGACGCGGAGGGAGACCCGGACCTCTCCGTTGCGGGCGAGGCGGAGGAGGCGCCCCGCCCCCTCCCTCCCGACGACGGCCGCCGGAAGGGGGAGAGGATCGGTCCCCTCTCCGGGCGCCAGCCGGTAGACGACGTCGTCGGGCCGGGCGCCCTGGACGAGGAGGGCCGCCGCGCCCGCCGCGCGCGACTCCTCCACGAGCGTCCGGAGGGCGTCTCCGTCGGGCTTCGGGGGGCCGTCCGCCGAAGCGCGCGTCGCGACGAGGAGGATCCGCCCCGCGCTCGCGGCTCCGGGCCGCTCCCCTTCGGACAGGACCGCCACGGGCGCCTCGATCCCGCCCGGAGGGGTGGCCGGGGAGCGGGGGAGAGCGGCCACGCGGAGCGGGAAGCGGGCCGGGGCCAGGCACGACCCCTCCTCGCGCGTCGGGAGCCAGGCCCGGGGAAGGGTCCACTCCTCGGTCCGCGCGTCGACCCCGCCGTCTCGCAGGCGGCCCAGGGCCCAGTCGACGGCGCGGTCGCAGGCTCTCGAGCCCGTCGGGCGGCCGCCGATTCCGTCGCAGAGGGAGGCGAGGTCCGCCTCGACCGGCGCCGGGCCGAGAGCGCGCGAGAGAAGTCGAGGGACCGGTCCGCTGGCGGGTGCCGGCGCGCTCGGGCGGGACGGCCCGCGGCACGCGGCCGCCAGCACGATCGCGGCGAGGGGAGCGGAGAGAACGAGGAGCGGGACCGGGCCGACGGTGCCGGAGCCCCGCCGCGGGCCTTCCGTCCGCCCGCTACTCGGAGGGCGCAGGAGGCTCCTCGGACGGCGCGGCGGCGGCGTCCTTCGCCTTGAGCTCGACGTCGTGCTCGGCGATGAAGGCGCGGATCGGGTCGCTCATGTCGAGGAGCTTCTTCCACTGCTCCTTGTAGAGGGTGACGGGGAACCGGCCGAGGCCGTAGACGGACAGGGCCCCCTTGGAGCTGACCTTCAGGCTGATCCCCGGGGCCTTCGCCCGCTTCCTGCGGAGCGCCTCGTTCTCGGCGTGCGCCTTCGCCAGCTCCGCTTTCAGCCGCTCGTTCTCCTCCATCAGGTCCTCCTCGGACATGGCGATCCCTCCTCCGGCAGCGGTGGCGCCGATCATACGTCCGGCGACGAGGGCGGGCGGCCGGGGCCGCCGGGACCCCGGGGCCGATTTGACGCCCGCCGAGCGCCGCCGCTATCCTCGCGGGGACCGAAGGAGGCATCGAGATCCGAACGGGCCCCCTCCCCCTGAATCTCCCCGAGTCCGGGCTCAGTGCCCTTTTCGGTGTCCACGACGAGAACCTGCGGCTGGTGGAGGAGGCCTTCGGCGTCGAGATCTCGGCTCGCGGGGGCGAGGTCTCCCTGAAGGGGAGCCCCGAGGCGACCGAGCGCGCCGCGCACCTCCTCTCGGAGTTCTCGCGCCTGATCGGCCGCGGCTACACGCCGAAGAAGCCCGACCTCGTCACGGGGATCCGGATCCTGCGCGACGACCCGAACGCCTCCCTCGTCGACTTCTTCGAGAACCGGGCGGTCGGCGCGGCCCTCCGGCAGGTCGTCTCGCCGCGGAACGTCCGCCAGCAGGAGTACCTGCAGGCGATCGCCGAGCACGACATCGTCTTCTCGATCGGCCCGGCGGGGACCGGAAAGACGTACCTGGCGGTCGCGATGGCCGCCGCGGCGCTCCTCGAGAAGAAGGTCAAGCGGATCGTCCTCTGCCGGCCGGCCGTCGAGGCGGGCGAGAAGCTCGGCTTCCTGCCGGGCGACCTGGCCGAGAAGGTCAATCCCTACCTCCGGCCGTTGCACGACGCGCTCTACGACATCCTCGGCTACGAGAAGGTGGGCCGGCTCCTCGAGCGGAACATCATCGAGATCGCGCCGCTCGCCTTCATGCGCGGCCGGACGCTGAACGAGGCCTTCATCATCCTGGACGAGGCGCAGAACACGACGTCCGAGCAGATGAAGATGTTCCTCACCCGCCTCGGCTTCGGCGCCAAGGCCGTCATCACCGGCGACGTCACCCAGGTGGACCTCCCGCAGGGGAAGGTCTCGGGGCTGAAGGAGGCGGCGAGGATCCTCGCCGACGTCCCCGAGATCCGCTTCGTGAGGTTCGACCAGCGCGACGTCGTCCGCCATGCCATCGTCCAGGCGATCGTCAACGCCTACGACACCTTCGAGAAGGGCCGGCCCGAGCCCGACGCCTTCGGGCGGACGCGGGCCGCTTCCGAGGAGGCGTGAGGCGTCCCGTGCCCGTCGCGGCGTCGCCCGGCCATCCGCCGCGGCGGGCTCTCCCCTGAGGCCGCCGTGAGCGAGCCGCCACCTGCCCGTCCCACCGTAGACGTCTCCGTCACCGTCTCCGGCGCCCCCTCGCCGCGCCGCCTCGCGGCCTGGGTCGAGACGCTGATCGCCCGGGCCCTCCCCCCCCGGCGCGCCCGAGCCGCGTCGCTCTCGCTCCTCGTCTGCGGCGACGCGCGGATGCGGTCGCTCAATCGCCGGCACATGGGGGAGGACCGCCCCACGGACGTCCTCTCGTTCCCTTCGGGGGAGGCCGACTTCCTCGGCGACCTCGCGATCGACCTCGCCTACGCGGCCCGCCAGGCCGCCCAGCGCGGGCACCCGGTGGAGCGGGAGCTCCAGGCCCTCCTCGCGCACGGGCTCCTCCACCTCCTCGGACACGACCACGAGACCGACGACGGCGAGATGTTCCGGCTCCAGCGGCGCCTCGTGAGGGCCGCCTTCGGACCGGGCCCCGACGGCGTCCCCGGGGAGGCGGCCGGGCGACGGGGGAGGCGGTGAACCTGATCCCGGTCGGCGGGGGGCTGGCGCTCCTCTTCTCGGCCGGCTTCGCCCTCCTCTACGTCGTCCTCTCCGCCTTCGCGCAGGCGCTCGAGAGCCTCTCCCCGATCCGCCGGAAGTCGCTCCTGGAGGAGGACCCCGCGCGGTTCGGGAGGATCCTGGCGCCGTCGACCGTCGTCGTCTCGCGCGTCGCGGTCCGTCTCACGGCACAGGGCGCCGTCCTCGGGGGGCTCCTGTCGCTGGGGACCGCCTTCACCGCGTTCGGCGTGCCGGAGGCGTGGCTCCTCACCCCCATCGTCATCCTCCTCGGGTGGGCCGCCATCGAGACGGCGGTGGTGAGGCGGACGGCGCGCCGCGGGGCCGACGCCCTCCTGACCGACTTCTCCTGGCTGATCCCGGTCGTCCTCCTCGTCTCCGCGCCCCTCCACCCCGTCCTCTCGCGCCTCGTCACACCCGAGCCGGACGACCGGGAGGAGGACGACGACGCCACGGCCGCGGAGAAGGACGCCGCCAAGGACGCCGACGTCCGGGCGCTCCTCGACGTCGCGCGGGAGGAGGGGATCCTCGAGAAGCACGAGGAGGAGCTCGTCTCGCGCGCGGTCGACTTCGGCGACCGGACGGTGCGCGAGGTGATGACGCCCCGCCCCGACATGGTGGTCGCCGAGGCGGACCTCCCGTTCGGGGAGATGGCCGCCCTCTTCGAGAGGACCAAGCACACGCGGATCCCCCTCGTCGAGGGGGGCGTCGACAAGCCGATCGGGATCGTCCACGTCAAGGACGTCTTCGCCGCCCTCCGCCGCGAGCAGAGGCCCGCCACGGTCCGCGCGATGGCGCGGCCGGTCGTCTTCGCGCCCGAGTCCCAGACGATCCGGACCCTCCTGTCGGACTTCCAGCGGCGACGGCAGCACCTGGCGATCGTCGTCGACGAGTACGGCGCCGTCGCGGGGCTGGTGACCCTCGAGGACCTCGTCGAGGAGCTGGTCGGCGAGATCGCCGACGAGCACGAGAACGAGGCCGATCCCGTGATCCCGCTCGCGGACGGGGGCTACACGGTGGCGGGGCGGGTGCGCGTGTCGGAGATCGAGGGGCTCTTCGAGACCGAGCTCCCCCCGGCGGAGTACGACACCGTGGCCGGGCTCGTCTCGGCGCGGCTCGGGCACATCCCGCGGCCCGGCGAGGAGGTGGAGGAGTCGGGGCTCCGCTTCACCGTCGAGGAGGCGGACCGCAGGCGCGTCCACCGCGTGCGGGTGGCGCGGGCGGACCCGCGGGGGGAGGCAGCGTGAGGAGATCGGGGACGGTGGCCGTGGTGGGACGGCCGAACGCGGGGAAGTCGACCATCGTCAACGCCCTGGTGGGGGAGAAGGTGGCGATCGTCTCGGACAAGCCGCAGACCACGCGCCGCCGGATCCTGGGGATCCGGACGTCCCCGGAGGGGCAGGTCGTCTTCGTCGACACGCCGGGGATCCACAAGCCGCTCCACAGGCTCAACCGGGTCATGCTCGACGAGGCGCTCGAGGCGATCCGCGAGGTCGACCTGAGGCTCCTCGTCGTCGACGCGGCCGAGCCGGCCGGCGCCGGCGACAAGTACGCGCTGGAGATGCTCCGGAGCGCCCCGGCGCCGCGGATCGCCCTCCTCAACAAGATCGACCTCGTCCCGAAGCCGAGCCTCCTGCCGCGCCTCGCCCAGCTCGGGGAGACGGGGCTCTTCGAGGAGATCGTCCCGGTGTCGGCCGTCACCGGCGACGGCCTCGACCTCCTCCCGGGAATCCTCCTCGCCCACCTGCCGGAAGGGGACGACCTCTACCCGGAGGGGACGGTCACGACGAGCGAGGAGACCGTCCGGATCGCCGAGGTCATCCGCGAGAAGTTCCTCCACCTGACCCGCGAGGAGATCCCGTACGGGCTCGGGATCGTCGTCGAGGGGGTCCGGGCGGACGTCGAGAGGCGGATCACGGTCGTCCAGGCCCTCGTCGTCGTCGACAAGGAGAGCCACAAGAAGATCGTCCTCGGCTCGAAGGGGCGGCTCATCCGCGACGCCGGGACGGCGGCCCGCCTGGAGCTGGAGAGGACGTTCGGCACCCGCTTCTTCCTCGAGCTGAACGTCGCGGCGCGGCCCGGCTGGCGCGAGGACGGGCGGTTCCTCGCGTCCCTGACGAGCTGAATCCCCCGCTCGGGGGCTTGACGCCGGCCCGGCTCGGTACGATCTTCTCCCACAGAGCGAAGTCCTGGTCACGGCTCGGGCGAGCGGAGGTGGAGTGTGGCTCCGGAGAAGAGGCGTTTCCCGCGCGTGGCGCCCGGCCAGGGGGCTTCCGGCCTGATCCGGGCATCCGTTCCCGTCCTGGTTCGCGACATCTCGTCCCACGGTGTCCGTCTCCAGACCGCGACCTCCGTCCATCCGGGGACCGTCTACGACCTGTCGGCGTCGCTCCCGGGGCTCGGGCTCTCGGTCGCGGTCCGGATCACCCGCTGCCGCTGCGAGGGGAGCCAGCGGAACCGCCGGGGCGATCGGGTCCTCGTCTACGAGGCGGGGGGAGAGTTCGTCTTCCGCGGCGACGCGGACCGGGGATCGCTGGCCGAGTGGCTGGCGGCCCGGACGGCGCCGGGTCCCGACGTCGCGGCGGAGCTCGCCCCGGCGAGCTGAGGCCGGAATGGCCGGAGCATGATGTCCCCTCCGCACGAGAGGAGGCGATCGCCCCGCCGGGTCGTCCCGGAGGGGGCCGCCGCCCTGATCCGCTCGACCATCCGCGTCCAGCTGGTCGACCTGTCGCTCCACGGCGCCCGGTTCCAGGTCTCGGCCCCGCTTCGGCCGGGGACCGTCTACGCGCTCTCGACGCGGCTCGGCAGCCTCTCGCTCGACGTCCCGGTCCGGATCACGAGATGCCGGGCGGGGGGCTACGCGAAGGACGGGCGCGGGGGCCAGGTCCTCCTCTTCCAGGCGGGAGCGGAGTTCCTCTGGGAGGGGAACGGCCCCGACGGGCGCCTCGCGGAATGGCTCGAGAGCGGCCCGCCCGTCTCACCCGGGACGACGGCGGACCTCGTCCCCTGACAGCCCCCGGAACCGTCGGCTATCCGCCCCCCTCGAGGTCGGCCAGGGCGCTCCGGAGGCTCGAGAGGAGCCTGCGCGTCGTCCCCTCCGCGGTCCCGACGCGCGCCTCCAGCTCGCGGCGCGTGGCGGCCGCCTCCTCGGCCAGCCCGTCGAGCCGGCCCGTCGCCTCCTCCAGCGACCGCCGCGCCTCGGCGAGAGCCCCTTCCCTCGCGGCGAGCGTCTCCTGGAGCCGGACGAGCTCGCCGCGCCAGCCCCTCTCGGAGGCCGCCACCTGCGTCCGGGCGTCCTCGCGGGCCTCAGCCAGCTCGCGTCTGAGGACCTCGACCTCGTCCCGGAGGCCGGCCGCCTCCGCGGCGGCGCTCCGCGCGGAATCGACGTCCGTCCGAAGCGCCGCGAGGTCCGCCCGGATCGCGTCGATCTCGGCGCGGGCGCCGTCGTGGGCCGTATGCAGCGTCTCCACGCGGGCCGCGTGGCCTTCCGCCTCGGCCCGGCGCGCCTCGAGCGCCTCGGCGAGGGCGTCGATCCGGGCGGCGAGCCCGGCGCTCGCGGCCCGGGAGGCCTCGACGGCGCCCTCGGCGTCCGACCGAAGCCGGCCCGCCTCGTCCCTCCGCTCGGCGAGCGCGGCGTCGGTGCCGTCGAGGCGGACCCGCAACCCTTCGGCCTCCGTGCGGAGCCCGGCCGAACTCTCCTCGACCTGCCGTGCCAGGTCGCCCAGCCGGGCCTCGAGCCCCCCCTCGCGATCGGAGGTCTCGGTCCTCAGCCTCTCCAGCGCTTCCCGGAGCGCGTCGAGGTCGCCCAGCGGGGCCAGGGCGGCCAGGCTCCCGGGGAGCCCGTTCTCGAGAAACTCCACCTGCTCGGCGAGGGAGCGGAGGGCCTCCTCCGTCGCGGAAAGGCGGGTCTCGAGCTCCGGGGAGGGTCGCGTCGCCACCGGAGCCTCCGGGCTCGCCGGCGGGGCCTCCGAGGCCACCAGGGGGGCGATCCGCGGCTCGCTGTCGGGAGGGAGCTCGATCTCGACGTCGGACGGTCCGGGCACGGCCTGAGGGACGGCGGCCTCTTCCTCGCCGGTCGCAAAGTCGACGACGAGGGCCGTCGGCGCCGGCTGGCCAGGCGGCGCGGCCGGGGCCTCCGCCGGTGGGGGTGCCGCGGGCAGCTGCTGCAGGAAAGCCGCCCCGGCCTCAGCAGGGGGTGGACCGGGGGCGTGCCGGGTCGGCACGGCCTCGCCGAAAACCCCGTCCGGCGGCGCCGACGGCCAGCTCCCGGTCGTCTCGAACGGGGACTCGGTGACGGAGAGGGGCTCGTCGGTGAGGACGCCCGCGCGCCCGGCCTCGCGGGCGGGGGGCGCCGGCGGCTCCGGGGGTGCGGAGGCCCCGGGTTCCCCGGCGAGAGGAGGTTCCTCTGCCGGCACGGCAGGCCACGGGGACTCCTGGCTCGAGAGGGGGGGCTTGCGCGGGAGGTCGACCGCGGTCGCGAGCGAGAGGAAGTCGGCCGAAGCCCCCGCGAGGGGAGCCGTCGTCCCTTCCTCCCCTGCCGCGATCCAGTCGGGCCCGAGCCGTTCGGCGTCGAGCCCCGGGCTCCTCTGCAGCCGCTTGAGGAGGTGGACGAACGCCAGCTTCGAGACCAGCTTGAAGGTCTCGAGGACCCCGCGCCCCTCCGAGGCGACGGCCTCCACGAACGGGTAGCCGGTGAAGCCGAGCGACTCCTGCAGCGCCTGGACGGAGAGGACCCCCGGGAGGTCGCGCTTGTTGTACTGGACGACGACCGGCAGGTCGTCGAGGGAGGCGCCGCCCTCCCTCAGGTTCTCCTTCAGGTTCTGGAACGACTCGAGGTCGTGCGAGAGCATCGACCACTGGGAGTCGACGACGAAGACGATCCCGTCGACTCCCCGGAGGACGAGCTTCCTCGTCTCGTTGTAGAAGACCTGGCCGGGGACCGTGCAGAGCTGGAAGCGGACCGTGTACCCCTTCACGTTCCCCAGCTCGACGGGGAGGAGGTCGAAGTAGATCGTCCGGTCCTGCGCCGTCGAGAGCGAGAGGAGCCGGCCCGTCGTCCCCCGGTCGAGCCGCTCGTGCAGCTCGCGCAGGTTCGTCGTCTTCCCGCACAGCCCCGGGCCGTAGTAGACGATCTTGGCGGTCAGCTCGCGCGTCGAGTGGTTGAAGAGGACCATCGCTCTCCTGTCCCCGGGGCGTCGCGTGAGTATAGGACGCACCGCGAGGGGCGCGTCGACCGGTCACCGGAAGAGCTTCTTGCGGTTCCTCACGTAGTCGCGGAAGACGAAGGAGGCGAGGTCGGTCGGCGAGGCGTAGTAGGCCCGCCCCCGGGCGAGCTTGGTCATCGTCTCGACGAAGTCGACGAGCGCCGGGTCGGTCGCCAGCATGAAGGTGGTCAGCTGGATGCCGTCCCGCCGGCACCGCTCCACCTCCTCGAGGGTCCGGTTGACGATCTTCAGGTCGAGCCCGAACGGGTTCTTGTAGAGGCGGCTCCCTTCCCGGATGCACGACGGCTTTCCGTCGGTGATCAGGAAGAGCTGCCGGTTGCGCGACCGGCGGCGGGCGAGGAGCCCGCGGGACAGCGCCAGCCCCGCCTTGGTGTTCGTGTGGAAGGGGCCGACCGAGGCCTGCGAGAGCTGCTCCAGCGGGACGACGGAGGCGTCGTCGCCGAAGAGGACCACGTCGATCGTGTCCTTGGGGTACTTCGAGAGGATCAGCTCGGCGAGCGCCAGGGCGACCTTCTTGGCCGGCGTGAAGCGGTCCTCCCCGTAGAGGACCATCGAGTGCGAGATGTCGATGGCGATGGCGGTCGCGCAGGCCGTCTGGCTCTCGGTCTCGAAGACCTCGAAGTCGTCGGGGCGGAGCGAGAGCTCCTCGGGGTCGCGGCGCGCGGCGTTGGCCACCGTCCGGACCGGGTCGAGCCGGACGAGGTCGTCCCCGAACTCCCAGGGGCGGCTCTCGCCGAGGAGCTCGGTCCCGCCCCCGGCGCGCGGCACCGCGTGGAGGCCGGCGCCCGACCGCGCGAGCGACGAGAAGATCTCCTCCAGCGCCGCCCGCCGGATCCGCCGCTCGCCGGGGCCCGCCAGGGCGAGCTTCCCCTGCCCGTCGCGCCCGACGAGCCCCTGCTCCTCCAGCGCCCGGAGGAACTCGTCGAGGTCGAGGTCCGGGTCGATCACCCCCATCTGCTGGAGGCGCCGCATCGCCGCCATCGCCTCCTCCGGGTCCCCGCCGGCCCTCAGGACCAGCTCGAGGAAAAGGCGCAGGAGCTCCTCGAAGCCGAGGAGCGACCTCAGGAGGTCGAGCGGGAGCTCTCCGTAGCGGTAGTCCACCCACCCGATCCTACGACGGCGCCTCGCCCCCGGACGGGTTCCCGGGAGGCCGTCCGCGCGGGCCGCGCGGCTCCGCCCAGGCGAAGGCGCGGCGGAGCGTCCGCCACGTCCCGTGCCGCGAGAGGAAGCGGACCGTGAGCGTCGCCGTCCCCCGGTCCTCCGGCCGCCGCGCCAGGGTGAACGAGTAGCCGGCCGCCGAGACGTCCCCCAGCCGCGGGAGGACGGCCCCCACGTCCGGGCGGGGGAAGCGCCGGACGGCCCCGTGCGGACGCCGCTCCCCGTCGACGAGGACGTCGACGACCTCGAGGGGGCCGTCGGTCTCCTGCGCCCACCCCCGGACCGCGAGGTCGCCGGCCACCGACGCCCCCTCCGCCGGATCGTCGATCGAGCAGAGGAGCTGCGGCTCCTCCTTCCCCGTGACCGTCCGGGCGTGTGCCGCCTCGTCCCGGAACGCCGCGGCGTTCGCGCCCGGGTCGCCCCCGCCGGGGGCGCCGAACCCCCCGGCACCCCGGACCGCGACGACGCCGAAGAGCCAGTCCGTCCCCCCGCCGTGATCGAACCTCAGCGGCCCCGAGAGACGGCCCGACTCCAGCCCCTCCGCGAGCCACGAAAGGAGCGGCCCGCGCCGCTCGAGCGGCAGGCGGTGGTCGTGGACGACGATCGTCCCGACCGGCCACGCCTCGACCCTCGCCTCCAGATCGGGCGGGAGCGGCGCCTCGCGGAACGCCGCGGCCAGCGCGGCGTGGCGCGCGGGGACGTAGCTGAGCGTCCCGTTGACCACCGGCTTGAAGTGCGCCGTCGAGTCGAGGACCACCTCCGCCTCGCTCGCCTCGAACGTCAGCGGCAGGTGGAGGATGGGGCCGCCGGCCTCGGCCGCCGCCAGGAAGCGCTCGACCGGGGGCGGAGGCGCGGGCCGGTCGTCGAACGGCTCGGCCTGTCTCACGTCCGCGGCGATCCCGGCGAGGAGCGCGGCGCCGATTGCGAGCCGCGCGCCCCGTTTGTCCGCGAGGGCGAGGAGCTTCGCGGCGCCGGAGGCGGCCAGGAGCCCGAAGCCCGCCTGCGCCACGAAGCCGAAGCGCGCGGCGACCCGGAGCCCTCCGAAGAGGGGTGGGGCGAGCCTCGCCAGGAGCGGGAGCAATCCTCCCGACGGGCCGAGCGAGGCGAGGAAGCCGGTGGCGACGAGGAGCGCTCCCGCGCCGGCCAGCGCGGGGAGCCGCGGCGCGCGCCGGTGGAGGACGAGGCCGGCGAGAGCCAGGGCGAGCGCCGCGGTCCCCGGGTAGAGGGCCTTCTCGGAGTCGCTCCGGAAGGGGACGAAGGCCTGTCCGGGGTTGTGCGACGTCGTCGCCAGCCAATGGGCCGGCGTCGCCGAGTAGCGCCGGACCTCCGCCTCGGTCCGCGTGAACCCCTCGCGGGCCCTCACCCGGAGCATCGGGATCGCGAGCGGGACGAGGAGGAGGAGCGCGCCGGCGAGGCCGGCGGCGAGGCGCGGCACCCCGCGCGCCAGCGTCTCCCGCGGGCTCGAGGCGAGCCTCGCGGCGGAGACGACGGCGAGCGCGGTCAGCGCCATGGCGAGGAGCTGGAGCGAGGTCCAGCCGAGGGCTGCCGTGACGAGGGCGAGGGCGAGGACGTCGCGCCGTCCGCCGCCCAGGAGCGCGCGCCGGCCGTACAGGACGACCCAGGCGATCCCTCCCCAGGCCGCGAACGAGACGAAGCCGAGCTGGACCGTCGTCAGCGCGCCGAACGACGCCGCGGCCGCACCGAGGAGGGCCGCGGGACGCGGCGCCCCCAGCTCGCGGGCGAGGCGTGCGACCGAGAAAGCGGAGAAGGCGAGGGCGAGGATGCAGAGGACGTTCAGGACGAGGACGGGCCCGGCGCCCGCGAGCGCCAGCGGCAGGCCCGCGACTCCGTAGCCGATCAGCGGCTCCGAGAAGGCGAGAACGTCGCGCGCCGGGGCGAAGGCGTTCGCCTGGAAGAGCGAGCCGGGCGAGGTCCTCAGCGCGTGCTCGACCCACGCCACGACCCACGCCTGCGTCCGCGCGTCGTACCTGTCCCGCAGGACGTCGGCCGCCCGCGGCGCGAGCGGCCAGGTCCAGGCGACGGCCGCGGCGAGGGCGAGGGCTGCGTCGACCGCGGCGGTCGACGCGGTCGGGGCGGTCGGGGCGGTCGTTGCGCTGGAAGCGGTGGCGGCCTCGCGGGCGGAGCGCACCTGGGGATTGTCGCCGGTCGGCTAGCCCCTGCTCCTCAGGAGGTTGAACTTCGCCATCTCCGCGTAGGTCACGGTGGAGTCGAGGTCCTCGCGGGCGATCCTCAGGCTCTGGACGAGCCCTTCGAGGACCAGCTCCATCAGGAAGGCGCGCTGGTGGTCGTCGCGCGGCTTCGCGTGGGTCCTGACGAGGTCGGCGAGCCCGTCCACGGAGTCGAGCGTGGCGAGGTGCCTGGCGAAGGGGGTCTCGTCGGAGAGGACGACCTTCCTCTCCCGGCCGAAGGCGGCGACGATCCGGTCGTAGGGGCCCGGCGCCGAGCCGGAGCGGGCCGAGCGCGCCGACTGCGCCGACTGTGCTGCCTGTGCCGCAACGGGCCCGCGCCGCTCGGCCAGCCTCTCGGCGAACTCGTCGGAGTCGTCGTCCTGGAGCTGGCGGGAGCGCCCCTTCTCCGCGCGTCCGCGCGGTCCCTCGACGGGGGGGAAGCGCGACTCGAAGAGCGCCTTCACGGCGTCGCCGATCAGCTTCTTGGCGACGATCTCGGCCCCCTGCTGCTCCCCCTCGAAGACCATCTCCACCTTGCCGGTGATGGCGGGGAGGGTGGCGAAGAGGTCGACGAGGCGGGGCGCGACGACCGCGTCGCCGGTGAGGAGGGCGCGCCTCTCGAGGTTCGAGACGAGGAGCTCCCGGGCGGCGATCGGCATCCGGGCGCTGACGCCCGAGGTCTGGTCGACGAGGTCGCTCCGGCGCGCCACGAAGGCGATCTCCTCGAGGAGGTCCTTCACCTCGTCGGGCAGGAGGACGGTCACGCCCCCGAGGACGCGGGTCCCCCACGCCTCCTGGTCGGTGATGGCGCGGGCCGTCGCCACGTCGCGCGGGTAGTGCGTCAGGATCTGCGAGGCGATCCGGTCCTTCAGCGGCGTGATGATGTTGCCGCGGTTCGTGTAGTCCTCGGGGTTGGCCGAGAAGACCATCAGGATGTCGAGCGGGATCCGGACGGGGAAGCCGCGGACCTGGAGGTCGCGCTCCTCGAGGAGGTTCAGGAGCCCCACCTGGATCCGGGGCGCGAGGTCGGGGAGCTCGTTGATGGCGAAGATGCCGCGGTTGGTCCTCGGGATGATCCCGAAGTGGATGACCTCCTCGTCGGCGAACGACTTCTTCAGCGTGGCGGCCTTCACCGGGTCGATGTCGCCGATCAGGTCGGCGATGGTGACGTCGGGCGTCGCCAGCTTCTCGCGGTAGCGCTCGTCGCGCCCGATCCAGCCGATGGGGAGGTCGAGCCCCGCCTGCGCGGCGAGGCTCCGGGAGGACTTGGTGAAGGGGTGGAAGGGGGACTCGTTCAGCTCGGAGCCGAGGACGACGGGCATCTCCTCGTCGAGGAGGTTGACGAGGGACCGGAGGATCCGCGTCTTGGCCTGGCCCCGGAGGCCGAGGAGGACGATGTCGTGCCTGGCGAGGAGGGCGTTCTGCAGCGCGGGGAGGACGGTCCGGTCGTAGCCGAGGATCCCCGGGAAGGCGTTCTCGCCGCTCTTGAGCCTGGCGACGAGGTTCTCCCGCAGCTCGTCCCTCACCGAGCGGGGGCGGTAGCCGGAATCGATCAGCTCGCCGAGCGTCGTGGGGCGGTGCGTCATCTCTGGATTCTACGAGAGGGGTCCCGCCCGGGGATTCGCGCCCCGGAGCCCGCCGCGCCCGCGCTCACTGCGGGCCGGCGGGGATCGTGGGGGGCGGGGTCGGCGTCGCGACGGCGGGGGGGACGAGCGTGTCGGCGACGCGGAGCGTCAGCGCCCGGCGCCCGGTCGCGGTCACCTGGTAGCGCGCGACGGCGTGGTCCCCGGCGTGGACGTCGGCGAGGGAGGCGGGGCGCCTCCCCTTGACGACCTTCGACGCCGCGTCGACGCGGAGGGTCACCGGGACCGCCTCCCGTCCGGGCCGCGGCGCCCCGACCGTCTCGCGGATGGTGACGAGCCCCGCCGCGAGGTCGACGCCGACGACCTGGCCCGCGAGGCTTCCCGTCGTGGCCGGCGTGACGCGGGGCGCGGCGCGGGCCACCGCTCCGGGCGCGGGTGCCGGCGTCGGCGGTGCGGGCGGCGCCGCCGCGACGGTCGCCGCCGCGGCGGACCCGGCGAGCGCGAGGAGGAGGAGCGTGCCGGCCATGCCTGCGGGGAGTTTAAGGCCCCCGCCTCAGCCCGGCCTCCGGATGCCGAACTTCTCCAGGCGGTACTGGAGCGTCCGGTAGGAGAGGCCGAGGAGGCGCGCGCCGCGGGCGATCACCCAGCCCGAGCGCTCCATCGCCTGGACGATGAGCTGCCGCTCGAGCTCCTCGATGTCGATCCCCTCCGCGGGGATCTCGAAGCCGTAGGGGCGGGAGGAGGGCGCGGTCTTGAGCCGGATCTCGAGGGGAAGGTCGTCGGGGCGGACCGCGTGTCCGTCGCAGAGGAGGACGGCGCGCTCCAGGACGCTCTCGAGCTGGCGGATGTTGCCGGGCCAGCCGTGCGCCGTCAGGAGCTCCATCGCGTCCGGCTCCACCGTCTCCACGGCGGTCCCGTGCGCGGCGTTGGCCTTCTCCAGGAAGCGCTGGACGAGGGCGGGGACGTCCGAGGAGCGCTCGCGCAGGGGCGGGAGCTGGATGGGGAGGACGTTGAGGCGGTAGAAGAGGTCCTCGCGGAACTGCCCGGACTTCATCATCGCCTCGAGGTCGCGGTTCGTGGCCGCGACGACGCGGACGTCGACCGGGATCGACTCGGTCCCGCCGACGCGCCGCACCTCCTTCTCCTGCAGCGCGCGGAGGAGCTTCCCCTGGAGGGGGAGCGAGAGGTCGCCGATCTCGTCGAGGAAGAGGGTCGAGCCGGAGGCGGCCTCGAAGAGGCCGGCCTTGCGGGCGTCGGCCCCGGTGAACGCCCCCTTCTCGTAGCCGAAGAGCTCGCTCTCGAGGAGGGTCTCCGGGATGGCGGCGCAGTTCAGGGCGTGGAACGGCTTCCCGGAGCGGCCCGAGCGGGCGTGGATGGCCCGCGCCACCAGCTCCTTGCCGGTCCCCGACTCGCCCCGGACGAGCACCGTCGAGCTCGTCGGCGCGATCTTCTCGACGAGGCGGAAGACCTCCCTCATCGCGGGGCTGTCGCCGACCATCGCCTCGAGGGCGTCCCCCTTCAGCCGCCGCTCGAGGCGGAGGTTCCGCTCGGCGAGCCGGTACGACTCCAGCGCCCGCTCCACGCGGAAGAGGAGCTCGTCGGCGACGACCGGCTTCGACATGTAGTCGAAGGCGCCGAGCTTGTGCGCCTCGCGGGCCCTCTCGACCGAGCCGTGCGCGGTGACGAGGATGACGCGCGGGGGGAGGGTCCCTTCCGAGAGCGCCTTCACCAGGTCCATTCCCGACATGCCGGGCATCTTCAGGTCGGTCAGGACGACCTCCGGGCGGGTCTCGCCGGCCGCGGCGAGGGCCTGGCGGCCGTCGGCGGCGACGGCGACGCGGTAGCCCTCGTCCTCCAGGATCGCCTGGAGGGACTCCCGCTGATGCTTCTCGTCGTCGACGACCAGGAGCGTGCCGAGGGGGGTGTTCTCGCTCACGCGCTCGAGGTTACCGCGGCGGCGGCGCCAGCGTCGCCCGGGCCGCCCGGGTCGCCCGATGCGACGGGGACGGTGAAGCGGAACCAGGCGCCGCGCCCCTCGGGCCGGTTGCCGGCCAGGACCCGGCCTCCGTGCTCCTCGACGATCCGGCGGACCATCGCCAGGCCGAGGCCGACGCCGGCCTCCTTGGTGGAGAAGTAGGGCTCGAAGAGCCGCTCGAGGTTCGTCGGGTCGATCCCCGAGCCCTCGTCCTCCACGGTGACGGCGAGCCGCGGGGGCGCCGCGGGGCCGGACGTGTCGCGCCCGACCGCGACGCGGATCGTCCCCCCGGCCGCCTCGTGCGCCTGGACGGCGTTCTGGACCAGGTTCCAGACGGCCGACTTCAGGAGCGAGCCGTCCCCGCGGACGCGCGGGAGGCCGTCGGGGGCCTCCATCGCGAGGGCCACCCCGGCCTGCTCGGCGGTCTCCGCGAGCTCCCGCACCGTCCCCCGGACGAGCTCGACGAGGTCCACCGCCGAGACGCTCAGCGCCAGGGGGCGGCCGAAGGCCAGGAAGTTGTTGATGAGGGTCGTCAGCCGGTCGATCTCGGCCCGGAGGTTCTCGATCCGCGCGCCGTACTCGGTCGCTGCGGTCGGGTCGGGAGGCCGGTGACGTCGCCTCAGGACGTCGAGGCCGAGGGAGAGGGCGTTCAGCGGGTTCTTGATCTCGTGCGCCAGGCCGGAGGCGAGGTGCCCGATCTCGGCTCGCCTCTCGGCGGCGGCCAGGCGCGCCTCGAGCTCCTGCCGCTCGCGGAGGGCGGCGGTCATCCGGTTGAACGTCGCGGCGAGCCGCCCGACCTCGTCCTCCCGCTCCACCGGGACCGTGACGTCGTAGCGCCCCTCGGCGACGCGGCTCGCCGCCTCGGCGATCGCGTCCATCGGGCGGGTCGCGCTGTGGGTCAGGACCAGGATCACGGCCAGGCCGAGGGCGAAGACGCCGAGGAGGGCGTAGATCCGCCGCCGGAAGTTGTCCTCGAGCTTGTCGCGCATGTTCTGCTGCGAGTAGCCGATCCGGAGGTCCCCGAGGTAGCGCCCCTCGACGACCATCGGGATCTTCAGCTCGCCGCTCGTGGCGCGGTCGCCGACCACCCCGTAGATCTCGACGTCCCTCACGCTCTGGGTCGCCTTCCCCCGCCGCCTCCCGGGCGGGGGCGTCGGCGCGGGGGTGTCGGGGAAGGGCTTCCCCCCCTCGGTCACCCGGATCTCGCGGAGGCCGCGCGCCCTCAGGCGCGAGACGAAGTCCTGGAGGAGCCTCTCGTCCTTCCAGCCGTCGGCCCCCATCTGCGTCGCCCCGACCTGGATCGCGTCGGCGAGGGTCTGGTAGATCTCCTGGGCCTCCTGGAGCGTCTCGTTCCGGGTCCGGACGTAGAGGAGCGCCTCGGCCACCGCGGCGGCCAGGAGGGTCCCCGTCAGGACGAGGGCGAGACGCGTGGAGAGCCTCAGGCCGCGGAGGAGGCCGGTCCGGGGCCACCGCGGGCGGCGCTCGGCCGCATCCGGGGTGGCCCCGTCCGGGGGCCCGGAGCCGGCGGGCGGGGGAGCCGCGGCGACCATCCCCCGGAGATTAGACGATCGCCGTCGCCGTGCGGCTCCCCGCCGCGCCCCGAGGGGTCAGAAGTAGAAGGCCTGGAGCTGGATCGTGAACTGGTTCAGGCTCTTGCCGTTCTTGGGCTCGATCCGGCCGTAGGCGGCCTTCAGGTTCAGGTTGTGGCCGATCGCCATGTAGCCGAGGCCCAGCTGCCAGCGGGACTCGTCGCCGATGGTGGTGTCGGCGACGTTCTTGTTGCCGTACGTGAAGAACGGCATGACCTTCGCGGCGCTGATGTAGTAGGCGACCTCGCCGTAGATCACGTCCTGCTTGGCGAGGCTCTTGAGGAAGTCGCCGCCGTCGTAGCGGATCCAGTCGAGCTGGCCGGAGAGGGCTCCGGGGCCGAGGGGGTGGTCGTAGTACGCGTCGACGGCGTACGACTTGTAGTCCTTCTGGTTGTCGCAGCCGGCGCCGATGGCGAAGATCTTCTTCTTCCCGAGGCTGGTCCCCGTGTAGTAGAAGCCAGTGTCGGCGTCGAGGAAGTTGTACTGGACGCGGGCTGTCGAGCGGAACGCCTGGCGGCTCTGGGCGTCGCGGTTCCCCTGCCAGACGCCGACGCGGTACTCCAGCTTGTTGGAGGCGAGGTAGCCGCGCGCCTGGAAGCCCGTGTCGCGCCCGACGACGTTCTGCTCGGGGCCGCTGAAGAGGAACGAGTAGGCGCCGTAGTCGACCGGGATGAGCGAGGCGGCGCTCTGGAGCGAGTTGTGCGCGATGCCGGTCAGGACGAGCCCGCCGTCGAGGATGAACTCGTTGGCGAACTTCCAGCTGATGGTGGCGTCCTGGACGAAGAAGTTGGTGGAGGTGGCTCCGTTGGAGAGGTTCTTGGTGGGCCCCGCCTTGCCCATGTTCGGGCTGTCGGTCTCGAAGAAGAACGTGATGTTCTTCCCGAGGCTGCCGCCGATGAGGACGCGGGCACGGCGCAGGAAGAGGTTCTGCGTGTAGCTCTCGTCGGCGTTCTGCGACCAGTCCGCCTGGCCCTGGAACAGCACGCCGAACTGGAACTTCACGTCGTCGTTCACCTTGATGACCGCCTGCGCCCGCGCCGGGCCGGCGAAGGCCAGGCCGCCGAGCAGGGCCGCCACGACGGACGTCCTCTGGACCATGGATCCGAACCCTCGTTTCATCGCTTGTCCCTCCTCCTTCCAGACCGTTGTTGGCGACCGGCCGTCGGCCGGGGAGCTCGTCGAGCACGGGGGCGGGGGCGCCGGAGCCCAGCTTTGTATGCGTCTCAGATGCTAAGCGCGAAGGATAGGCGCGCCGGCCTCGCTGTCAACGCATTTCTTGGAGCCCCTGTGTTCTGAGACGACGTCGCCCAACGTGCGTTAACGCATTCTGCGCGTTTTCACAGCAGGTGCCGGAGCGTCCGCGCGTCGAGGCGGGCCCGGAGCGCGAGGAAGAGCTCCGCCGTGGCCGTCGCGTCGGTGAGGGCGTCGTGCGGCGGGTAGAACGGGAGCCCCAGCGCCCGGCGCGCCGCGAGGAGGTCGAGGCCGACGTCGAAGTGGGGATCGCCGAGGAGGCGGCGCCGCTGCGCCCAGCGGCGGAGGAGCGTCACCGTGTCGACGACGGTCGGGGAGGGCCAGACGAGACCGTGCCGCGGGAAGACGCGCTTGAAGAACCCGACCTCGATCGCCGCGTGGTGCAGGAGGAGGACGTTCCCCGCGAGCCGCCCGGCGACCTCGGGGAGGACCGAGGCGAGCGGAGGGGCGTCCAGCATGTCGACCGGCCGGAGGTGGTGGGCGCCGAGCGCGCCGGCGGCGGGAGCGTGGCCCTCCTCGGGACGGACGAGGGACGCGAACGCCTCTCCCATCCGGATCACCCCGCCGCGGACCGGGACCATCCCCACCGAGAGGATCTCGTCGCGCTTCGGGTCGAGCCCCTCCGTCTCGAGGTCGACGGCCCAGAAGACGACGTCCGTCCACTCCGGCGACGGCGAGAAGAGGGCGCGAAGGAGGCTCAAGGGAGCGCGACCTGGTACCGGCCGGCGGCCTCCTTCTGGGCGCTCCTCACCGCGAGGAACGCCTCCTTGAGGTGCCGGCGATCCGACGGCGAGAGGCCGTCGACCGGGAGGCGGTCCGAGGGAGCCTCCTTGCGGCCGAGGAGCCTCAGCTGCTCGCGGAGCCTCAGGCCGAGGAGGTAGACGTAGGCCTCGACGAGACCCTCGGCCGTCGCGCCGTCGACGAGCCCCGCCTCCGAGGCCGCCGCGAGCCGCTCGACCGTGGAGGTGACGGGGACGCCCGCGTCGAGGGCCCAGACGCGGGCGAGGGCCTGGATGGGGGCGATCCCCCCCGTCTTCAGGTCGACGCCCCCGTCCGCGACCTCCAGCCTTCGGAAGGCGCCGATCGGCGGGCGGGACGCTACGGCGCCGCGGGCGAGCCGGGAGAGGAACGGGACGTTCCCCCGCGCCGACGACAGGACCCCGGTCAGCGGGGCGAGGTCGAGCCCCCCGCCGACGCCCCTCAGGTCGAAGAAGATCGCCGCGGGGGGGAGCGTCGTCTCCCGGGGCGCCCGGATCCAGCCGTCGTAGCGATCGGTCCACTCGTCCAGCGGCCCGCTGAGCCGGGTCGCCATGAAGCCGTCGGGGCACGCGGGGAAGCCGGCTGCCCGCAGGTCGGCCACGACCTTCCCGGCCAGGGCCCGGAAGTAGGTCCCGGCCTCGGGCGTGGCGTCGCGGTAGACGATCGCGTTGTCCTGGTCGGTCAGGAGGGTCTGCTCGTAGCGCCCCTCCGAGCCGAAGACGACGAACGCGAAGGGGCAGGGGGGCGGTCCCAGGTCGCGCTCGGCCCAGAGGAGGAGCCTTCGGGTCAGGGCGTCGTTGAGGTGGGCGACGAGCCGGGCCACGTGGGTCGCGGGGAGACCGCTCGTGACGAGGGCGGAGATCATCCGGGCGAGGTCGGAGGCGTAGCCGCCGAGCCCCCCGCGGTCGCGCATCCTCTCGACCTTCTTGAAGGCGAGGACCGGGCCGTGCGACTGGTGGCGGAGGAGGTCGGTGGCGGTGACGATGCCGGCGATCTTCCCGTCGCGCTCGACCGCGAGGTGGTGGATGCCGTGCTCGAGCATCGCCTGCCACGCGCCGTAGACGGGCGTGGTGTGGGCGACGGCGTGGACGGGCGAGCTGGCGACCTGGGCGGCGGGGATGTCGGGGCACCTGCCGGCGGCGAGGACCCGGTTCCGCAGGTCGCGGTCCGTGACGATGGCGGGCGGCTCCGTGGAGAGGAGGACGGAGCTGACCCCCTCGTCCCGCATGATCCGCGAGGCTTCCTCGACGGTGGAGCCGGCGGGGGCCACGACGAGCGGCCTCTCGACGAGGTCGCCGACCGGCACCAGCACGTCCCCCCCGAGCACGTGATCGGTCCTCAGGGCCGGGGTCGTCCGGAGCCTCTCCGTCAGGCCGAGCGTGAAGAAGCGGGCGAACTCGGCGTTCGAGAGGAGCCGCCGGAACGTGACCTCGGGGATCCGGTAGGCGAGGAGGTCCTCGTCGACCACCACGTCGAAGGCGACCTGTCCCGTCAGGATCGAGAAGCCGAAGAAGTCCCCCTCCTCGAGGACCTGGACGGTCTCTCCGCCGCGCTCCAGGCGGACGAGCCCCTTGCGGACGAGGTAGAGGGCGTCGCTCGCCGGCCCGTCCGCGGTCAGGAGGCGCTTCCCGCGCGGGTGGAACGCGATCTCGAGGGCGTCGGCGGCCGTCTCGAAGTCGACGGGGGAGAGCGCGTCGAACGGGGGGGTCGCCCGGAGGAACGTCCGGGGGTCGAGCGGGGGGGCCGAAGCCGTCCCGGGCTGCGACGCGATCATGAGGCGAACGATACCGCGGCGCGGCGTCCCGGGCGCGAGCGCGTTACCGCGCCGCGCCGTCGCGGTTGCCCCGGGGACGCCGACGGGAGTACAACTCCCGGACCTCGAAACGCGGAGAAGGGGGAGGATGGGATGTCCGACAGCCAGAGCGCAGCCAAGTCTGCCGAGACGAGCGAAGCCCAGATCGCGTCCCACTGGAAGGAGGAGGGCTACTACCGGCCGCCGGTGACCTTCATCGCCCAGGCGAACCTCGCCGACCCGGAGATCGACGACCGCTTCGCCGAGGCGAACTTCCCGAGGTGCTTCGAGGAGTACGCGGAGCTCCTCTCGTGGTACGAGCGGTGGCACACCGTCCTCGACACGAGCGACCCGCCGTTCTGGAAGTGGTTCGTCGGCGGGAAGCTGAACGCCTCGTACAACTGCGTCGACCGGCACCTGGCGAAGTACAAGAACAAGGCGGCCATCATCTTCGTCCCCGAGCCCGAGGACGAGGAGCCGGTGGCGATGACGTACCAGGAGCTCTACGCGCGCGTCAACGAGTTCGCGGCGCTCCTGCGGGACTTCGCGGGCCTGAAGGCGGGGGACCGCGTCACCATCCACATGCCGATGGTCGCGGAGCTCCCCATCACCATGCTCGCCTGCGCCCGGCTCGGCGTCATCCACTCGGTCGTCTTCGGAGGCTTCAGCGGCGAGGCGTGCGGGCTGCGCGCGGCCGACTCGGGGAGCCGCGTCCTCATCTACATGGACGGCTACCATCGGAGCGGCAAGCTGATCGACCACAAGGCGAGCGCGGAGATCGCCGTCGACGTGGCCGAGAAGGAAGGCCAGAAGATCGACAAGGTCCTCGTCTGGAAGCGCTACCCCGAGAAGTACACGTCGGCGACGCCGATGAAGGAGGGACGCGACTTCTTCGTGGACGAGGTGCTCGAGAAGTACCGGCGGGCGCGCGTGGCGCCCGTCCCGATGGACGCCGAGGCCCCGCTCTTCCTGATGTATACGAGCGGGACGACCGGCAAGCCGAAGGGGTGCCAGCACCGGACGGGGGGCTACCTCGCCTACGCGGCGGCGACCTCGAAGTTCATCCAGGACATCCACCCCGAGGACGTCTACTGGTGCATGGCCGACATCGGCTGGATCACCGGCCACTCGTACATCGTCTACGGCCCGCTCGCGGTCGCGGCGACGGCCGTCATCTACGAGGGGACGCCGACGTTCCCCGACGCCGGCCGCCCGTGGCGGATCGCCGAGAGGCTCGACGTCAACATCTTCCACACCTCGCCGACGGCGATCCGGATGCTCCGCAAGGCGGGCGCCGACGAGCCGGCCAAGTACCGGTACCGCTTCAAGCACATGACGACCGTCGGAGAGCCGATCGAGCCCGAGGTCTGGAAGTGGTACTACGAGGTCGTCGGCAAGGGCCAGGCGGTCATCGTCGACACCTGGTGGCAGACGGAGACGGGCGGCTTCCTCTGCTCGACGAAGCCCGCCCTCGACCCGATGAAGCCGGGGAGCGCCGGGCCGGGGATGCCGGGGATCTACCCGGTCATCCTCGACGAGAAGGGCGAGGTCATGAGCGCCGGGACGGGGAAGGCCGGGAACATGTGCATCCGGAACCCCTGGCCCGGGATCATGCAGACGATCTGGGGCGACCGGGACCGCTTCACCCGGCAGTACTACGCGAAGTACTGCAAGGACAAGAGCAGCAAGAGGTGGCAGGACTGGCCCTACTTCGCCGGGGACGGCGCGGTGCACGCGGCCGACGGGTACTTCCGGATCCTCGGCCGCGTCGACGACGTCATCAACGTGGCGGGGCACCGGCTGGGGACGAAGGAGCTCGAGTCGGCCTGTCTCACCGTCCCGGAGGTCGCCGAGGCCGCCGTCGTGCCGGTGGCGGACGACGTGAAGGGCCGCGTGCCGGAGATCTACGTCTCGCTCAAGCCCGGCTACGCGCCGACGAAGGAGATCACCGACTCGATCGTCGGGACGATCGAGCTGATGATCGGCAAGATCGCCCGGCCGCGGAAGGTGCACATCGTCCCCGACATGCCGAAGACGCGCTCGGGGAAGATCATGCGGCGCGTCCTGGCCGCCATCTCGAACACCCTCGACACCGGCGACATCTCGACGCTCGCCAACCCGGACGTCGTCGAGCAGATCCGGCAGGCGGTGCAGGGGAAGGAGAAGGTGGCGACGAAGGAGGGCCCCGAGGACCTCAAGCTCTTCGGGAAGGAAGAGTAGCTCGCCGGGCCCGTCCCTCCCTCCCCGGGGAGGGACGGGCCCTTCCCGTCGGAAGCCCGTCGGAAGCGCGTCAGAAGATCGCCACGTCGCTCTGCACGAGCGTGAAGTCGGCCGCGAACATCGTCTCGGCGTTCGACTCGGGCTCCACGAAGTGGGCGTTCATCCGGGTCCTCACCGTCTCGCCGCCGCCGATCGTCAGGATGAGCTCGCTCGCGGCCGACCTCCCGTCCGACTTGCTCTTGTAGATCCCGATCCCCCCGAGGCCGTCCACCGTGTGCGAGAACTTCGTCTTCATGAGCGAGAAGACCCCCTCGAACTTCCCGGGGACCGGCGACGGGGGCGCCCCCGTCCCCAGCCAGTAGATCGCCTGCTCCTGCGTCGGGACGAGCGTCACCAGGACGAACCGGTCCTTCTGGAAGAGGCCGATGACGTTCCCCTTGTTGACGAACTGGAGCATGAACTGGCTGCTCTCCACCTTCGGCTTCGGCGGCGGCGGCGGGGGAGGAGGCGGGGCCGCGGGGGCGTCGAACTGGTTCAGGCGGGCGAGCGTCTGCCGGCCCGGGTCGACCCTCCCGTCCGTCCCGCCCCAGCCGAACTGCTTCAGCTGGAACTTCGAGATCGCGTCCTTCGTCTTCGGCCCGCAGATCCCGTCCACCACGAGCTTCTTGTCGGGCGGGAGCCCCCCCTCGCTCACGGGCACCTTGTTGATCAGCTCCTGGATGGTCCGGACGTCGTCGGGCCTGTTCGGCGCGCCCGGGCCAACGGCGGCGGAGATCGTCCTCGGCATGCGGTCCCTCCCTTCGGCCCCCCGGGGGCGAGGCGGTCGATTCGACGGGGTTTCGGGCCGGGAGGATAGGAAGGCCCGGGCCGGACGGCAAACCGCCGTGGGATCGCCCCTTCCCAAGGTCCGAAGAGCCTCCTAGCATGGGAAGTCCCGCTCCCGGGGAGCCGCGGCCCGGGCGCGGCGGGCGTCACCCCGGGGCCGCGGGAGGAAGCGAGGACCTGCCATGCTCGTCAGAGACATCATGAGGAGCCCGGCGGTCGCCGTCTCCCCCGACACCACCCTCCAGGACGCCTACCGCGTCATGCGGGAGCAGCGCTTCCGTCACCTCCCGGTCGTCGACGGCGAACGGCTCGTGGGCGTCGTCACCGACCGCGACCTCAGGCTCGCCACCAGCGCGCTCGCGGCCGTCCCCTTCCCGCCCGGGAGCCGGGTCGCCGAGGTGATGAGCCGCGACCCGCTCACGGCCGACGCCGCCGACCCCGTGGAGGACGCGGCCCGGACCATGCGCGAGCGGAAGATCGGCTGCCTTCCCATCGTGGAGGACGGGCGCGTCGTCGGGATCATCACGGGGATCGACCTCCTCGACGCCCTGATCCGGATGACCGGGATCGACAAGCCCGCCGGGAGGCTCGAGGTGCGCCTCCCCGACCACCCCGGCGAGCTGGCGCGGCTGATGACGTTTCTCGCCGGCCGCGGGCTGAACGTCCACTCGATCCTGACCTACCCCGAGGGTTCCGAGTCCTCCCGGACGGTGCTGCGCGTCGCCTCCATCGAGACGCGCCAGCTCGCGCAGGAGCTCCGCAAGGACGGCTTCGAGGTCCTCTGGCCCCCGGAGAAGCCGTGCCCGCGCTGATCTACGACCCGGCGTACGGCAGGTACTCGTTCGGCGACGACCACCCGTTCAGCCCCCTGCGCGTCGCGATGGTCCTCGACCTCCTCTGGGAGCTGGGGCACCGGCTGGAGCCGGTCGCCCCCGTCCCGGCGACGCGGCAGGACCTCCTCGCCATCCACGACGAGTACTACGTCCGCCGCGTCGAGGAGCTGAGCGCGGGCAAGCCGGTCCGCGACGCGCAGAGCTACGGCCTCGACACGCCCGACACCCCCGCCTTCGAGGGGATGGACGAGGCGGGGCGGTGGCTCGTGGGCGGGACCCTCCTGGGGGCCCGGCTGATCCGCGAGGGGAAGGAGAAGCGGGTCCTCCAGCTCGGGGGCGGCCTCCACCACGCCCGGCGCAACTTCGCCTCGGGCTTCTGCGTCTACAACGACGTCGCCCTCGCCGTCCACTCCCTGATCCGGCGCGGCCTCTGGGTCGCGTACCTCGACATCGACGTCCACCACGGCGACGGCGTCCAGCAGATCCTCTACGACGACAAGCGGGCGATGACGATCAGCCTGCACGAGTCGGGGCAGTACCTCTTCCCCGGGACGGGCGACGTCCACGAGCTCGGGTCGGGGGTCGGGCGGGGGCTGAAGCTCAACGTGCCGCTCGAGCCGCTGACCGAGGGGGACAGCTACCTCGAGGTCCTCGAGAAGGTCGTCCCTCCGGCGCTCGAGCACTTCAAGCCGGCCGTCCTCGTCGTCCAGGCCGGGGCCGACGCCCACTACGACGACCAGCTGGCCGACCTGATGCTCACGACCCGGGACTACGAGCAGATCTTCCGCCGGATCCTCGGGTGGGCCGACGCCTTCACCGGCGGGCGCGTCCTCTTCACCCTGGGAGGGGGCTACTCGCTGAGCGCCACGCCGCGGGTCTGGACGCTCCTCGCCCTCCTCGTGCACGGCCTTCCCGTCCCCGAGCAGCTTCCCGAGACGTGGCGGAGACGCTGGGGACGCGTCCTGGGGGACCGGCCCCCCACCGCCTTCCACGACCCGAGCCCCCTCCGGGCCGACATCCCGAACCGCGCCGAGATCCGGCACCGCAACCTCCAGGTGGCCGACCGCCTCCTCCAGGGGGCCCGGCCCTACTGGTTCTGACCGGGCGCGCGGCCGAGCGCCCCGAGAATCGAGGCCCCGATGTTCCGGATCATCCCCGACGGGAAGAGCTTCAGCGAGTACGCGATCCTGAGGGACGGCGAGAGCGTCCTCCTGCGCGTCGCCACGCCCGAGGACGTCCCCGCCGTCGAGGCGCTCATGCGCGGCGTCTCGCGCGAGAGCCTCCAGATGCGGTTCATGGGCGCCGTCGCCTACGTCGCGCGCAGCATGGTGGAGTTCATGTGCTCGGGCGATCCGCGCGACCGCCTGAGCCTCCTGGCCGTCGCCGGGCAGGAGCCCGACTCGCGCGTCATGGCCATCGGCAACTACATCTCCCTCGGCGTCGGCGGCAAGGCCGAGGTGGCCTTCCTCGTCCACGACGAGTTCCAGGGCCGGGGCATCAGCACCCTCCTCCTCGAGCGGCTCGCGGGGATCGCGGCGGGCTACGGCTTCATCGGGTTCGAGGCCGAGGTCCTCTACGAGAACCAGCCGATGATCAACGTCTTCCGCGACTCCGGCTTCGAGGTCTGCCAGGCGGAGGGGGGCGGCGGCTGCGTCCACGTCCAGTTCCCCGTCACGGGGCTCGCGTCGCTCCGCGAGCGGGTGGAGCTGCGCGACCGGATCGCCGCCGCGAACTCCCTCGTCCCGCTCCTGAAGCCGCGCGCCGTGGCCGTGGTCGGGGCCTCCCGCGACCCCGCGGCCGTCGGCACCATGATCTTCCGCGCCATCCTCCGCGGCGGCTTCACCGGGACGGTGTACCCCGTGAACAACCAGACGGCGTCGGTCCTCAGCGTCCGCGCCTACCCGTCGATGAAGGAGCTCCCCGAGCGCGCCGACCTCGCGGTCGTCGCGGTCCCGGCGCCCAAGGTCCTCGAGGTGGCGGAGGAGGCGCTCCAGGCCGGGACGAAGGGGCTCCTCGTCGTCACCTCGGGCTTCGCCGAGACCGGGCCCGAGGGGGCCGCGCGCCAGCGCGAGCTGGTGGACCTCGTGAGGTCCCGCGGGGCGCGCCTGATCGGGCCGAACTGCCTCGGCGTCATGAACACGCAGCCGGAGGTCTCCCTCAACGCCAGCCTCGCCCCCGAGCTGGTCCCCCGGGGGAGGATCGGCTTCTACTCGCACTCGGCCGCGCTCGGCCTCGTCATCCTCAACTACGCCGCCGAGCGGGGCCTCGGCTTCTCCACCTTCGTCTCGGCGGGGAACCGCGCCGACGTCTCGGGCAACGACCTCCTCAAGTACTGGGAGGAGGACGTCTCGACCGACATCGCCCTCCTCTACCTCGAGACGTTCGGCAACCCGCGCCGCTTCGCGCGCGTGGCGCGGCGCCTCTCGTACAAGAAGCCGATCCTCTGCGTGAAGAGCGCCCGGAGCCGGGCCGGGCGCGCCGCCGCGCGCGCCCACATCGGGGCGGCGGGGGTGAGCGACACGAACGTCGACGTCCTCTTCCGCCAGACGGGGGTCATCCGGGCCGAGACGCTCGAGGAGATGTTCGACGTCTCGCTCCTCCTCGCCAGCCAGCCGCTCCCGCGCGGCAACCGCGTCGCCATCATCAGCAACTCCGGCGGGGTCCTCACCATCTGCGCCGACGCGTGCGACGCCAACGGCCTCTCGGTCTCCGGCCCGGGCGCCGTCGACCTCGGGGCCCTCGCCACCGTCGAGGAGTACGAGCAGGCGGTCCAGGCGGCGGTCGAGCACGACGACGTCGACGCCCTCATCGTCCTCTTCGCCTGCATCGGCGGCTGCGACCCCAAGGTGGTCGGGCGCGGCATCCGCCGCGGCGTCGTCCGGGGCGAGCGGACGACGGGCCTCGCCAAGCCGGTCGTCCTCTGCCTCATGGGGGAGGTCGGGGTCGTCCAGCTGCGCGGCGAGGGGACGGCGGACGCCGCCGCCGCGGCCTCGCGCCACGTCTTCCCGTCGTACCGCTTCCCCGAGTCGGCCGCCCTCGCCCTCTCGCGCGCCGCGCAGTACGCCGCGTTCCGGCGCCGGCCGGGCGGCCGCTTCGTCTGGTACGACGACGCCGATCCCGGCGCCGCGCGCCAGGAGGTGACGGCGCTCCTCGCCGGGACGGCCGAGGAGGTCGTCTGGCTGGAGGGGGAGAAGGCGTGGAGCCTCCTGAGGCTCTTCGGCATCTCCACGGGCGTGGTGACGGAGACCGCTACGTCGGCCTCGGCCGACCACGCCTTGGTCGAGGTCGTCTCCGACCCGAGCTTCGGGCCGCTCATCCGGCTCTCCCGGCCGGGGCGACCGCCCGTCGTGAAGATCACGCCGCTGACCGACCACGACGTCCGGGAGATCGTCGAGACGGCCGAGATCCCGCTGGAGTGCGGGATCGACGAGCTCCTGGGGCGCATGTCCCAGCTGATCGAGGAGCTCCCCTGGCTCACCGCCATGCAGGCCGAGATCCACCGCGTGGAGCACGCCCCGGGGAGCTGCGGCGTCGTCCTCGAGGCGTCGGTGCGGCTCGGCTTCTCCCGGCACGAGAACCCGGCGAAGTAGGGGCCGGCGGCGTCGGGGGCCGGGCTCCCTCCCGGTCCTTTTCGCTTGACTCGGGCCGGCGCCTTCGGCTATTTGAACGCCTACGGGTGCGGCGGGACAGGGGTCCACCGCAGGAGAGGCGGGGCAGTCGGGCCGCTGTCCCACGGTGCCCGTGCGGGGCGGGGCGGACCGGGTACCCCCCCTTTTCCGACCCTCCGTTCCTCCTCCGCGGGGAGAGGAGGACGTCGTCATGGGTCTCTTCGGTTCGTTGTTCGCCAGGGAGAAGGAGTACCCCCCGCTCGCGCCCGGGACGCCTCCGGCCGAGCTCGTCGAGAAGCACCGGGGCGCCTTCGAGGCGTTCGCCACCAGGGTGAACGAGAAGTTCGAGCTCGTCCCGACGGACGAGACCCTCTACGTCTTCGTCGGCAAGCCGCCCGACGCGTTCGGCGTCGTGTGGCTCCGGGGCGGCGAGGAGCACAACCTGAAGACCCTGATGTCGAAGCACCAGCTCTCGCAGCAGAAGGTGCAGCTCCTCTCCGACGCCCTGCGCGACTCGTACGTGGCCCACAGGGAGGCGCCGCGCTTCGCCTCGACGGTGGCGGGCAAGAAGGTCGTGGTCACGCCGTCGGAGGCGCTCGCCCGGGACGTCGAGCGGATCATCCGCGAGGTGTAGGCGGGGGCCCGTCCGCGCGCGGACGGGCCGTCAGCCCAGCTCGCCGATCGACTTCCAGGTGAAGACGAGGCCGAAGGCCACGAGGAGGAGCCCGGCCAGGACGGTGGACTTGCGGATCCACTCCCCGGCCGGGTGGCTCTTCAGCCGCTCCACCAGCTCGATCAGGACGAGGAACCAGAGGAAGACCCCGACGCCGACCCCCAGCGCGAACCCCGCGCCCGCGCCGAGGCCCGCGTGCAGGAGCCGGTGGCTGACGAGGAAGCCGATGAAGAGGGTCCAGTTGACCACCAGCGCCGGGTTGGCGGCCCCTTGCAGGAGGCCCGTCAGGAACGGGAAGCGGGCTCCCTCCTTGCGCTGCGGGACCGGGACGCCCGGGCGGTCGCCGTCCCGCCGGCGGTCGACGATGAGGATCTTCAGCCCGTAGGCCACCAGGAAGAGCGCCAGGACCAGCCGCGGCCAGCGGCTCGTCAGGACCTTCTCGAGGATCCACGAGAAGCCGAGGCCGACGAGGAGGCAGACGAGGAAGTCGATGAGCGCCCCCCCCAGGGCCACGCGGAACGCGTCGCGCTCGGCCCCGGCGCTCGTCTTCCGGATGATCGTCACGTTCAGCGGTCCCGGCGGGATCGCCCCGACGAACCCCGCCGCCAGGCCGACCAGGAGGGCGAGGGGGAACTCCGTCACGGGCGAAACGTCTCTCGCGGGTGGCGCATCCGGGCGAATGGTCTCACGGCGGGCCCCCCGCCCGGACGGCGTCGATTGCCCGGGAGGGGGTGGCACGCTACAGTGGCCTCATGAAGCTCGTCCGGCTCCTCGCCGCGCTCGCGCTCGTCCTCCCGGCCCTCCCGATCGGTGCGCAGAATCCGGGGGTCCTGGAGTTCGAGCCGAAGGTCGGAGTCACCGGGACGCGGGTGACCCTGACCTCGCCGATCCCCGCCGGCGCGGTCGTCCGGTTCGGCTCCCGGGCCGTGACCCTCCTCGAGATCCCGGGGCACCACCCGAGCTTCGTCGTCCCGGAGGGGAGCGACTCCTCCTTCGTCGAGGTGTCGAGGAAGGGGAAGGTCGTCCTGAAGAGCGCCGTGCCGTTCGTCGTGGCCGGCAGCTCGATCGTCCAGACCCCGAAGCTGATGGGCCTGAAGGAGGCGATCGACGTCTTTGGCTACTCCGAGGCGGTCCCCGAAGGGGGCGGCAAGCCCGAGCCGAAGGTGAAGCCGGTCCTCTCCCTGGGAGACGACGACGTCCTGACGATCGGCGAGCCGCCGCCCCAGAGGATGCTCCCCGCGGTCCAGCTGGGAGACGTGGCCTCGGCCGCGTCCCAGGGGATGGGGCCGCCCGCCTTCGTCTTCACCGCCCGCCCGCCGAAGAAGAGGCTGACCACCAGCACGCCGGAGCCGTTCCCCCTCCCGACCCCGACCCCGACGCCGACGCCGACCCCGACGCCGGCTCCGTCGTCCCCTCCCCCGGACTCCCCCTGACGCGTGCCCGTCCTCGAGCTTCGCCTGGAGCTGCCCGGGGTGTCGCGCCGGCGGATCGCCGAGCTCCACGCCGACCCGCTCGTCCTGGAGCAGCTGACACCTCCCGGGAACGAGGTCCGGGTCGTCGAGCGGCCGGCCGCCATCGAATCCGGGGCCGTCGTCGTCATCGAGGCGCGCGTCCTCGGCGTCCCCGTGCGCTGGGTCTCCCGGATCGAAGGGTGGAGCGAGGAGGGCTTCGTCGACGTCCAGGTGGAGGGCCCCTTCGCCAGGTGGCGCCACGAGCACCTCTTCGGGGACGGCGTCCTCCTCGACCGCGTGGACTACGAGGTCCCGGCGGCCGTCCTCGGCGGCCGGCTCGTCGACCTCCTCTTCGTCCGCGGGGAGCTGAGGAGGATGTTCGCGCACCGGCACCGCGTCACCGCCTCGCTCCTCCTCGGCCCCGGGCGCTGATCGCAGGGGGGGCCCCGCGGCACCGGCCGGTCCGTCGGGGAACTTCTCGCCCCTCCGGCGGGTCTCATCCCCCGGAGAGCCGACGATGCAAGCCCGTCTCCTCGCCTTCGCCGTCCCGAGCCGCACGTCCCCCCGTGGGAGAATGCGGGGAGTGATCGGTACGGGGAAGGCCTCCGACGCCGTGGAGTGGCCCGGGGACGAGAAGGCCCTGACGCGGTTCCTGAACGGCGACCCGACGGGCTTCGAGCAGATCGTCCGCCACTACTCCTCGATGGTCTTCTCCCTCGCTGCACGGCTCCTCGGTCCGGCCGACGCCGAGGACGTGGTGCAGGAGACCTTCCTGCGCGCCTACCGCGGCCTCCCCGACTTCCGCGGCGAGTCGAGCCTGAAGACGTGGCTCTACACCATCGCCCTGAACCGCGTCCGCGTCCGGCAGGGGACGCTCGCGCGGATGCGGGGCCTCTTCGCCGGAGCGCGCAAGGCCGAGGAGGACGAGCGCCTCGCCTCCGCCCTCGACGAGGCCGCGGACCCCGCCGCCAGCCCCGAGGAGGAGGCCGTCCAGCGGGACGCACGGCGGCGGCTGCGGCAGGCGATCGGGCGGCTCCCGGACGACTTCCGCCACGCGGTGGTCCTCCGGGACCTCGAGGGGCTTCCCTACGACGAGATCGCCCGCATCCTGAACGTCCCCATCGGAACCGTGAGGAGCCGGATCGCCCGCGGGCGCGCCGCACTCCTGGAGGAGCTCTCGTGAGCGCGCGACCCCGGCCCGACCCGCTTCCCGTGGGCGACCTCGACCTCCTGATCTCCCGTTCGCTCGACGGCGACCTGCCGCCGGAGGAGGAGCGGGACCTGCAGCGGATCCTCGCCGCCGACCCGGCGGCCCGCGCCCGCTACGACGCCCTCTCCGCGCTGGTGCGGCGCCTCGGCGCGACGCCCGACCCCGAGCCGCCCTTCGCCCTCGCCACCCGGGTGAACGCCCAGGTTCACGAGGGGACGAAGGGACTCGCCGCCGCCTTCCACCGCTTCGGCCTCTATCCGCGCGCGGGGACGATCGCCCTCGTGGGCGCGGCGCTCGTCGTGGTGGTCGTCGGCGGGACCCTCCTCAATCCTCCCGACGCCGCCCGTTTCGCCGGGGAGTCGAAGGCCCCGCCGGCCGCGAAGGTCGCCAGCCAGGACGACGGCCGCGTGGAGGTCTTCTTCGGCGACCGGGCGAAGTCGCAGCCTGCCGGGGCGCCGGCCCGGACGGCCGAGGCCGACCGGCCCGCTTCGACGGGCGGAGCCCCCTCCGTCCCGGAGATCGCGTCGGCCGAGTCTCCCGCCCGGACGCGGGCGAACGAGCCGACCCTCCTCGCCCAGGCGAAGGGGCGCCGCGACGCCGCCGCGCAGGAAGGTTCGTTCGCTCCGGAGAAGGACGCCCTCGCGAGCGAGAAGGAGAAGAAGGGGAGCGTCGCCGACGAGGCCGTCGGGGGCCGCGCTGCCGGCGTCGAGGCGGAAGGGGCGCTCCACGCAGCCAGGGAGGAGGCTAGGGCGAACGGCTGGCAGTCCTCGCGCGATGAGATGGCCAGGGCCGCACCGGCGGCGCCGAAGCTCGCGGCGACGGGGGCCGCCGCCCCTCCGGCGGCCGCCCCGGGGGCCGGCGCCTCGGCGGCTCCGGCCGCTCCGCCCGCAACGGTCGTCCCCCTGCCGGGTGACGACGGCGTCGTCGGGTGGCGGCTCGCCGCGCCGGCGCGTCTGTCCGGCCTGCGAGGTCCCTTCGAGGCCCTCTACCGGCTCGAGCTCGGCGGCGACGGGCGCGTCGTCTCCCTCCGCGCGGTCCTCGGGGGGACGAAGCCCCCGCCGGGGCTCGAGGAGCGGCTCGGGGAGCTCGTCTTCCAGCCCGTTCCCGGGGCTGCGACGTCCCGTTCCGTGGAGGTCCGCGTCCGGATTCCGTAAGCGGACCCATGGCCGCTCATGTCGTCTAAGTAATTCATTTGAAATGACTTACTGCCAACGGACTTTTTAAGCCCGCGGGGGGGGCGGGTCCGGCAAAATAGGCGTCCGTGCCGGGTTCCCCACGATGACGAAGTCGACCCAAGCCGCCCGCGTGAAGAAGGCGCTCGATTACGTGAGGCGCCGCCTGAAGCTCGACCTCGAGTTCGTGGTCGAGGCGGGGGAGGTGCACGAGCAGTTCGGCCTCCTCGACATCGAGCGCTCCAACCGCGGGACCGAGGACAAGAAGGTCTGGCTCGTCACGTTCGACCCGGAGGCCGTCTCGAAGGAGACCCTCCGGGCCCTCCGCCGGCACGCCTTCCACGAGGTCCTCCACGCCCTCACCTGGCCGCTCTTCGACGAGGCCGAGGCCGCGATCCGCCGCGTTCCAGACCCGGGCGTCCGCCGGGAGCTGATGGACCGGTCGATCGACGCGCGGGAGAACATCGTCTACGAGCTCGAGAGGAAGATCGGCCCCCTCTGCTTCCCGTCGCTCCCCTGGTCGGAGCCGTGAAGCCCCGCGCCCGCTGAGGGAGGCGCCCCGGCGATCCTCGCCGCGCTCCAGCAGCAGTCGGCGCCCGGCCACGGCGGCGCGTCGGCGCCACCCTGCGGGACGGGACCTTCTCCCTCCCCGGGAACGACGTCGCCCCACGGGTCCCGGCGGGCGAGAAGCCGGACCGGCTCGGCTGCCACCCGACATTCGCTCCGGCCGACGCCTCCCGCGCTGCCGACGGCTTCGTCTCCATGGCCCGCGCGAACGAGGCCGGTCCCGACGGAGCCCGGCCTTCGGCTTGACCTCCCCTCGCCCCCTCCTTAGAATCCGCCTTCCTCGCAGGGGTCTGCGCCTCGGCGAGCCCTCGGAGCGGTTCGGGCCGAAGTAGCTCAGTTGGTAGAGCAACTGATTCGTAATCAGTAGGTCCCCAGTTCAAGTCTGGGCTTCGGCTCCAGGTACCCCGCGGCCTTGCTCTCTGGGCGACAGGGCCCGCCGGGGCCTAAGCCTCCTTCGCCTCCTCGCCCCGCGCCTCGACCTTTCCCTCGCGGATCGCGCGCTGGAGCGCTGCGTGGTCCTTCTCGTTCTGGTCCGCGTAGGCGAAGGAGAACGACGCGATCGCCTTGTCGAAGGCGTCGCTCCTCCCCATGTACCCGCTCAGGGCCACCGAGCTGCCGGAGCGCGCGTGCGAAAGGGCCAGGGCCCGGCCGCACCACCCCGCGTAGATGAGCATCTCGGGGGGACCGAAGGTCTCGACGAGGGCGCTGATCTTCATGTCCCGCAGCTGGCGGACGAAGTAGTCGCGCCGCGGGCTCCGGCACCACCCGAGGAACATGTCGCTGGCGGGCTGCATGAGCCGGTAGCCGTTCACCACGCGCTGGCCGTGATTCGGGAATTCGCTCGGTCCCGCGTACGGCTCCAGGACCGACGCGCGCGCCTCCTTGATCTGGAGGAAGAGGGGGTCGCCGTCCCCGGTCGTGAGGAGGAGGACCAGGCAGAAGGTCCCGACGCTGCCGACGCCGACCACCTTGACGGCGGCGTCCCGGAGCTCGTAGCGGTCCAGCAGGGTCTGGTAGGAGTGGGGAAGGGTGCCGCGGTACGCCGCGAAAGCGTCCCGGAAGACCTTCTGGACGTCGCCCGGGGGATTCTCCTCCGTGTGGAAGATCGTCGGGAGGAGGTCCTTGATGACGGGTACGTCCCCCCTCTGCTCCGCGAGCTTCGGGAAGAGCTCCTCCCCGCGGCTCTTCGCCTGCTCCTTCTGGATGCGCTTGACGACCCGCTTCCTGAGGTCGGGCGGCAGCCCCTCGATCAGCTCCTCGACCGCCATGGTCCGGTACCAGAGCTCCAGCGTCTTCAGCTGGCTGAACTCCGCCATCGACTCGCGGTAGGCGCGAACGCACGTCAGGACGACGTCCTTCGCGACGGCGTCGCTCAGGCCGTTGTCCCGGCAGGCCACGACGAAGCTCGGGGCGAGACGCTTGACGTCCCACTCCCACGGCGCCGGGAGGGTCTCGTCGAGGTCGTTGATGGAGAAGATGACCTTCCGCTCCGGGGTGGCGAAGCCGCCGAAGTTGCAGAGGTGAGCGTCGCCGCAGGCCTGGACGCGGAGGCCCGAGACCGGCGTGGACGCGAGGTCGGTCGCCATCGTGAGGGCCGCGCCCCGGTAGAACGTGAAGGCCGACCTCGCCATGCGCCCGTGGCGGAGAGGCAGGAGCTGGGGCATCCGTCCCTTCTCGGACTGGAGCACGAGGTCGACGGGGTCGGGGCGGTCGTCCGGGGCCTTCCAGCCCGCGTGAGAGCGTCTCGGGCAGGCTTCCCGGAGCTTCCTGCCGAGAGCGTAGGCCTCGTCCCGAGTCAGCGCGTTCGGCGAGACGGGCCCCTTCCGGGCGGCGCCGGCCTTCGCCACGACCTTGGTTCCCTTGCTCTTCGTGGCCACGGTTTCCTCCTCACAGCACGATCTTCACGAGGCGCATCAGCAGCTCCTGCGGCGAGAACATCGTCAGGCCCAGGGGCAGGAGCGGCAGCGCGACCACGACAGCCAGCCTGACGACGGAGCTCCTCCCGAAGGGGAACGGCAGGATCGACCGGACCACGTCGAAGCTGTTCGCGAGGTCCGCGAGCGACTGGATGTCCTCCGTACCCACCAGGCGCTCCTCGGGGGGCCTCTGTCCGCCGATCCACTTCCTGTCGAAGGCGATGACGTACTCGCTTCCGAGACGTCCGTACCGGACCAGCCCCTGCCGTCTCGCCCGGGCCAGGCACGGAGAGAAGACGCAGAGCGGCCCGAGGGTGATGGCGAGGAGGAACGCCGCCATGATCCCGATCTCGGCGTAGTGGGCCGGGAGCTTCGAGCCCTCGTAGAGGATGTTGTTCGCGAGGGCGCCGGAGAGGAGGCAGCTGTGCGCCAGGAGGAACGGCGCCATCGCGAAGACGACCCCGTCGAGGAACCCCAGGCCGCAGGTCCTGTCGGGATGCGTCGGGACGAGGTTCAGGTCGAGCCTGGAGACCTGGCCGAGGAACCGCCACCAGATGACGAGCCGGAAGATCCAGCGCAGCCAGATGAACTGGGAGATCGGGAGGCTCACGAACTGGTACCAGACGCCGGCGGGCGTGCTCGTCCTCGCGCCCGCGGTCAGGGTGCCGTACCAGGTGTCCGACGGGAGCGCCACGAGCTCCTGGAACGAGAACCTCCCGGCCACGAGGACGACGGCCGCCAGCCCCACCTCGAGCGGGATCGAGTTCCTCAGGCGCAGCGCGGAGTCGCGGATCTCGGCGAACCGCCCCTCGAGGGCCGGGGTCACGATCTGGCGCTCGCGGAACTGGCGGACGATGACCGCCGTCCGCTCGTGGATGACGACCTCCGCGGCGATCATCAGCGGGAGGGCCGCCAGGAGCCGGGCGTGGACCTCGAAGTCGTGGAGGAAGGGGATCTTCACGCCGCCGAGGAAACGCCCGTCGAGGAGGGTGAGCAGCGCCAGCGGCGCCCACGCCACGAGGACGATGACGAGGAGCCTCCACTTCAGCCGGTCCAGGGGAGGCTTGACCAGCCCGACGCGGAGGAGGAGCTGATAGAGGGGCCCGCCCAGGAAGAGAGAGAAGTCCTCGCTCCGGTCGGGAGCCACTCCATCGCTCATGAGCACCTCGTACGACCTCCCCCGGACTACGGCATGCCGGCAGGAACGGGAGGCGCCGTCATTGTCGATCGCGTCCGACGGCGGAGAGGGGGCGCCGTCAGAATCCGGCAAGCGAAAGAACTCCCGTCCCGGTTCCACGGGACGGCCTGGCTGGCGGGCGAGGGCGAGCCGGCGCGTTCCGCTACGCGTCGAGGAAGCGGACGGCGCCGGTCGACAGCTCGTAGACCGCGCCCACCAGCCTCATGATCCCCTCGGCCTCCCGGGCTTGCGCCTCCGGGGTCTCGCGAATCCTCTCGACGGTCCAGCGGACGTTCGCCTCCACCGCGGCCCGCATCTGCGCGTCCTCCGGGAGCGCCGGGTCGACGGACCGGAGCGCCGGCACGATGTTCTCGAGGAGCGCCTCGATCCGGCTCCGGTCCGTCGTGCCGTGCCGCAGCTTCCCGAGGGCCGCCTGGACGGCCCCGCACCCTTCGTGGCCGAGGACGACGAAGAGCGGGGTCTTCAGGTGCGTCCCGGCGTACTGGAGGGTGCCCCCCACCTCGGGCGAGAGGACGTTGCCGGCGAGCCGGACGATGAAGAGCTCGCCGAACCCGGCATCGAAGACCAGCTCGGGAGGGACGCGCGAGTCGCTGCAGCCGAGGAGGGTGGCGTACGGGTGCTGGCCCTTCGCCAGGGCGGCGAGGACCTCCTTCTGCACCGTCGGAAAGCGCGCCTCTCCGCGGACGAACCGCCCGTTGCCCTCGCGGAGCCGGGCGAGCGCCTCCGCGGCGGTGTACTGGTGCCCTGCCTCGTCACTCATCCGTCGCGCTCCCTCCCGCCAGTCTCGGGCGAGGGCGCGAGAGCTGTCAACGGCCCCTCCCTAGAACCCGATCGCGCCCCCCTGCGGCGCTCCCGGAGGCGCGAGGACGAGGATGCGCGAGCTGTTCGTGACGTTGTCGATGACCGAGAGGGCGCCGACGACGCTCCCGGTCTCGTCCCCGATCGGCTCCATCGAGACCGACACCTTGTCGAGCGCCGCGTCCCCGACGGCGAAGCCGCCGGAGCCGTTCCACATGTCGATCACCTGGACCTTCTCCCAGGGCCCGAGAGTCTTGTCGACCTCGGAGAGGACGCCGCCGGTGGCGCCGTTGACGAGGCGGAGCCTCACGCGCGCGGGCTGGCCGCTCACCTCGGTGAGGATGAGGTTCGTCCGGATGCCGGCGTACTTCTGGACGCCGGGGTAGGTGACGACCGGCGTCCCCTCGGGGGCGACCGCCTCCGGCGAGGCGGCGGTGTAGCTCTGGAACTCCGAGCCCTTGACCCCCTTCGAGGCGTCCGACAGGTCGACCGGCGTCGAGACGGTCGCGCGGGCGACGACCTGCGGGAGGCCCGGCCCCTCGATCCGGATCGAGCCCGACGTGTTCGACCCGGGCGGGAGGCCCAAGAGGTTCACCACCGCGTCGCGGCTCTGCGCCGCCGGGAGCGAGGCGCGGGGGCCGAGCGTGACGTCGGCCGTCGCGGTGCCGCTGACCGATCCGGTGTAGGTGTAGACGAGGTGGAGGACGGCCGGCGTCGCCGTCCCGTTCGTGATGGAGAGCTCGGTCGTGAAGAAGGCGCCGATCCCCGAGGAGTGGACGATCGACGGGATGACGCGCGCGGAGGGGGGGGCGGCCCGTCGCGCCGCCGGGTTGGTGGCCGGGGCGAGGATTCTCCCCGTCAGCCCCTGGAAGCTCTGCGAGACGTTGTCGATCAGCGTCCCGAGCGCCACGACGCGGCCGGTGCCGCTCACCGGCTCGACGAGGAGCGAGGCCGCCTCGACCGGCGCGGAGACCCCGAGGTAGCCGACGAGCGGGGAGAGCTGGACGTTTCCGAGCGCCGGGACCGCCAGCTCCTTCGCGGCCAGCTGGGTCCCCGCGCTGTCGAAGAGGCGGAGGTTCACGACGGCCCGGGTCCCGGTCGTCTCGGCGACGATGAGGTTCAGCCGGTAGGACGCGTTGTCCTTGATCCCGGTCATCACCAGCGGCGGCTCCCCGACGCCGGTCCCGCTCCCGCCGGCGTAGACGGGGATCTCGGTTCCGTACCTCGACGAGGCGTCGCCCGTGCCGGGGAGGCCGGAGGCGGTCGTCCGCACCGAGAGCTGGGCCGCGTCGACCGAGCGGATCTCGAGCGGGCCCGCGAGGTCGGTCGTCCCGAAGAGCGCCTGGATGAGGTCGAAGAGCCGGACGGTGGTGAAGCCGCCGATCGTCTGCGTCACCTTCAGGGCGTTGACCTGCCCGTCCTGCCCGGACGGCGTGACGAACGCGTCGAACGTGACGGGGTCGGGGGAGAGGTTCCGGAGCCAGCCGTCCGACGTGAAGAGGGCTCCGCCGACGCCCGACTTGTGGACCGTGGTGGGGACGACGAAGGAGGAGACGCCGCGCGGGAGGAAGCCCCGCCCGTTGCCGGAGAGCACCGGCACCCGCTCGGTGTAGAAGACCTTCACCTGCACCTGGTCGGTCGTGGTCCCGCCCGCGGCGGCGAGCGTCAGGACGGTGAAGGTGGGGAGCGGGTAGTCGGCCGGCGTGACCTTCGACGGGTCGGCTGCGAGGGTGATCGACCGCGACGCGCCGGGGCCGAGCGGCGTGGCGAACTGCGAGGCGTCCAGCTTGAGCCACGCCCCTCCCGGGGAGACCGACGGGACGAGGAAGATCGCCTGCGTTCCCGAGTTGGTCAGCGTGACCGACGCCTGGGGCGGCGCGAGCGGGGCGGCGGCCGGGAGCGCCCCGCCGACGAGGAGGACCTCGTCCTGGTCGACGCGCGGCCGGTTCCCGGACGAGGTGACCCCCGCCACCGTCAGGAAGACGGTCTGGGTCACCGACGCGGCGGTCCAGTCGGCGGTGAGGTCGCCCGACTGGCTCCCGACGGCGGCCGTCGAGCCGGCCAGCGGCGTGAGGGTGACGGTGACCTCCTGCCCGGGGGCGACGACCGCGGTCCCGGGAGAGAACGTGAAGAACGAGCCGGTGGAGCGGAACGTCACGGGCGCCGTGGCGCCGCCGACGTTCCGGAACCTCACCGTGGCCGGGGGAGGGAGCTCGCCGACCGGGACGGTCCACGCCGGCGTCGGCTCCGCGCTGACGACGAGCGCGGGCGGGTTCGGGGCGACGCTGATCGTGACGGGCTCCGAGAAGGGCCCGGCCGTGCCGCACCCCGCCACCGAGGCGATCCGGAAGTGGAGCGTCGTCGCGGCCCCTCCGGCGGCCGTCGGGTAGCTGATCGAGAGGTTGCGGGTCGTCTGGTCGAGGAGGAGGCTCGACGGGGCGAAGTCGGGCGAGGTCGCGAGCTGGGCGCGGTATGCCCCGGCGGGGTCGCTCGAGCCGTAGACGTCCCACCAGGAGACCGTGAACGTGTCGCCCGCCCTCACGACGCCGTCCGGCCAGGAGAGGAGCTCCGGTGGCGGGGCCGGGCAGGCAGCGACGTTCGTCAGGACCGAGAGGGGGAGCGAGGAGGAGTTGTTGCCGGGGGTCGGGTCGTCCTGCGCCGCGGAGACGGCCGCGACGTTGGCGGGCGTCCCGGCCGCGGCCGGCGTGAGGACGAGCGTCACGGTCGTCGAGCCGCCCGCGGCGAGCGAGTCGATCGTGCAGGTGACCGGGCCGGTCCCGCCGCACGTGCCGAGGAGGGCCGACGCTGCCAGGAGCGTCGTCCCCGCAGGGAGGGTGTCGGTCACGGTGACCCCGGTCGCCGCTGCCGGGCCGTTGTTGGCGACGAAGAGCGTCAGCGTCACCGGGTTCCCGACGCGCGCCGGGTCGGGAGAGGCGCTCTGGGTGATCGCGACGTCGGCCGCCGTGGCGGGGCTGACGGTGGAGACCCACTGGGTCGAGTTGCTCGACTCGTCGGGGTCGGGCTCGGCGGCCGAGACGCGGGCCCGGTTGGTGATCGATCCGGCCGTCGTCGTCGTGGCGACGATCACGACCCGCGCCTCGGCCCCCTGGACGAGGCCGCCGAGCGCGCACGTCACCGTGCCGGCGCCGCTGCAGCTTCCCTGGGAGGCGGAGGCCGAGACGAACGTGACGGCCCCCGGCAGCGTGTCGGTGACGACGACGCCGGACGCGGCGGTCGGGCCGTTGTTGCGCGCGACGAGCGTGAAGGTGAGGCGGCCCCCCTCGGCCACCGGCTCCGGCGCCCCCGCCATCGTGAGGGTCAGGTCGGCCAGGTTGCCCGCCACCGTGACCGTCGCCGTGTCGCTGTCGGCCGCGCCGCAGTCGTTCCGGGCCCGGACCCAGTAGCTCGTCGTGGCCGTCAGCGGCGGCGTCGTGTAGGTGGCCGCCGTCGCGCCGGCGACGGGCGAGGAGGTGTCGCCGGAGATTCCCCGGTACCACTGGTACGTCACGGGGGTCGGCGAGGTCGCGGCGACCGAGAGGACGACCGCGAAGCCGCTGACGATCGTCTGGCTCCGGGGCTGCGTGCCGATCAGGGGGAGGCTGCAGCCCGAGATCGGGACGACCCTCACCAGGTTGTTGCGCGACTCGGAGAGGAAGAGGTTCCCCGAGGCGTCGACGGCGACGCCGGTCGGTCCGTCGAGCGCCGAGGCGGTGGCGAGGCCGCCGTCGCCCGAGATCCCCTGCGCTCCGCTCCCGGCCACGGTCGTGATGACCTGGGTCGAGGCGTCGACCTTCCGGATCCTCTCGTTGTCGGTGTCGGAGACGTAGAGGTTCCCGGACCCGTCGAAGGCGAGGCGAGTCGGGTAGGCCAGCCGCGCCTGGGTGGCCGGTCCCCCGTCGCCCCCGAAAGCGGCATTCGGGTAGCCGCCCGGGCCGCTCCCGACGACCGTCGTGATCACCCCGTTCGCCCGGTCGACGCGGCGGACCCGGAAGTTCCCGCTGTCGACGAAGTAGACGTTCCCCGTCGAGTCGACGGCGACGTCGTGGGGTCCCCGCACGTCGGCCAGCGTCGCCGGCCCGCCGTCTCCCGAGAAGTCCCCGCCGGCATAGACGCCCGCCCCCTTGCCGCTCCCGGCGACGGTCGTGATGACGTGCGTCGCGGCGTCGACCCTCCGGACCCGGTTGCCGCCGAAGTCCGCGATGTAGACGTTGCCCGCGCCGTCGACCCCGACGCCCCGGGCGTCGTAGAGGAGCGCGCCCGTCGCAGGGCCCCCGTCTCCGACGCCGTCGGGCGGGTTGCCGCCCCCCGCGAACAGGGAGATCGCGCCTGTCTGGGCGTCCTGGCGGATGACGGCCCCGTTGGCCATGTAGACGTTCCCCGAGCCGTCGACCGCGACGTCGATCGGGCCGCCGAGAGTCGAATAGCTCCCGTCGCCCGCGCGCGTCGAGATGATCCTCGAGCCGGCGGCCACCTCGCGGACGCGGTTGTCGCCGGGGTCGACGACGAGGAGGTTCCCGCTCCTCGGATCGATGGCGAGACCCTGCGGGGAGCGGAGGATCGCCTGGGTCGCCGGGAGGCCGTCGCCCACGTAGGTGCCGCCGCCGGCGACCGTCGAGATGATCCCGGTCGCGGCCGTCACCTTCCGGACGGTCGAGTCGCCCACGTAGACGTTCCCCGCGGCGTCGAGCGTCAGGCCGAGCGGGTAGTAGCCGATGGTGGCCTCCGTCGCGGGGCCGCCGTCCCCCGAGGGGCCGGAGCCGCTGGTCGTGCCGGCGACCGTCGTGATCGTCCTCGCGGAGAGCGCCACCTTCCGGACCCGCGCGTGGAAGGTGTCGAGGACGTAGAGGTTCGCCCCGGCGGCGTCGAGGGCGAGGGCGATCGGGTAGGCGAGCCCCGCCTGGGTGGCCGGCCCGCCGTCCCCGACCGGGTCCGCGGCGCCGGTCCCGGCGAGGGTGTCGATCAGCCCGGTCGCCGCGTCGACCCGGCGGATCCGGTTGTTGTTGGAGTCGGCGACGTAGACGTTCCCGGCGGCGTCGGCGACCACCGCGAGGGGCGTGTCGAGGAGCGCGGCGGTGGCCGGACCGCCGTCCCCGGCGAACCCGGCGGTCCCTCCCGTGCCGGCCACGGTGGTGATGATCCCCGAGGCGAGGTTCACCTTCCTCACCGACGTGCCGCGCCCTCCGACGAAGAGGTTGCCCCTCCCGTCGAGGGAGATCCCCCAGGCGTCGATCGCGGCCGCCGTCGCCGGGCCGCCGTCCCCGATCCCGTCCGCCGGGGTGCCGCCCCCGGCGATCGTCTGGACGAGGCCGGTCGCCGCGTCGACCCTCCGGACCCGGTTGTTACCGGTGTCGGCGACGAAGACGTTGCCGGAGCCGTCGACGGCGACACCGGTCGGGTTGGAGAAGGTCGCACGGGTGGCCGGACCGCCGTCCCCCCCGTACCCCTGCCGCCCGGTTCCCGCCACCGTGGAGATCAGGCCTGTCGAGACGTCGATCTTCCGGACGCGCGCCGCGTCCCCGTCGACGACGTAGATGTCGCCCGAGGCGTCGATGGCGACCCCCCGGGTCGACTGGAAGCCGATCGTCGTCGCCGGCTTGCCGTCGTCGGTGCCGCCGCCGGCGTAGGTCAGGAGGGGCTGGGCGAACGAGCCGGACGCTGGAAGAAAGCAGGAGCAGAGGACGACGGCGGCCCTGACGAGTCGGCTCATGGGATGCCTCCTGGTTGTCTGGGAGCATCCTAGCTCCATCGCGTCCGCTCGGGTCAATCGGCGGCGCGGCGAGCGGCAGGCCGCCCGTCGGCTGGCGCGGACCCCGCCGCCGGCCGTCCCGGTCCGTTTGGAGCTCCCGGTATGCCGCCTGTAGCCTCCGCGCGGGCTCCGACGGGCCGGCAGCGAACCCGGCTGCCGCCCGTCGCCCGAGGGAGGCACCGATGACCCGGACCTTCGAGCTGGACCGCGTTCCCCTCTTCCGGGAGCTTCCCGCCGAGCACCTCGCCGCGCTGGAGGGTGCGGCGGTCCGTCAGCTCTTCGAGGCGGGAGAGGTGGTCTTCCGGCAGGGCGACCCGCCGGAGTACCTCTACGTCGTCGAGAGCGGAGCGGTGGACGTCGTCGTCGAGTCGGCGGGGGAGGAGCTCGTCCTGGCGACCTTCGACGTCGACTCGTTCTTCGGCGAGCTCGCCATCTTCGACGACCGGCCGCGGAACGCGACGGCCCGGACGACCGAGAGGACGAGCCTCGTCTGCGTCCCCGGCAGCGCCGTGATCGCGCTCCTCGAGCGCTACCCGACGGCGGCCCGGAAGTTCATCGGCGCCATCGCCCAGAGGCTCCGGGGGACCGTCGAGCTCGTCTCGCGCCTCCAGATCCGCAACGTCAACGAGGTGGCCGAGGAGCGGATGACGATGGCCGAGCGGATCGCCGACGAGGTGGCGCGGTTCGGGGGGTCGTGGACGTTCATCATCATCTTCGGCGTCCTGCTCTTCGCCTGGATGGGGCTGAACACCTACCGCGTCCTCGCGCACCCGCCCGACCCGTTCCCGTTCATCTTCCTGAACCTGATCCTCTCGTGCGTGGCGGCGATCCAGGCGCCGATCATCATGATGAGTCAGAACCGCCATTCGATGAAGGACCGGCTCCAGGCGGACATGGACTACCGGGTCAACATCAAGGCCGAGATCGCGGTCCAGCAGCTCCACCGGAAGGTCGACGAGCTCCGCGTGATGCTCCTCCAGCAGCGGACGACGGCCGCGCGGCGGGAGTGAGCCGCGACGCCGGCCGGGCGCGGCCCTTCTCCGAGCCCGGCGTCAACGCGCTCCCTCCACCAGGAAGAGGTGCGAGACCATCCGCCGGCAGGCGTACGCGTAGCCCTTGCCGTCGTCGGTGAAGACGAAGGGGCCGGTGCTCAGGACGCCGGTGAGGTCGGCGGGGCCGATCGTCCGGACAGCCTGACGCTTCCCCGTCGCGACCTCGAGGCGCTCGATCCGCGCCGGGACCTGATCCCCACGGTAGAGGAGCAGCGACCGGCCGTCCGCTCCCCACCGGATGACCGTATCGTCCGGCGTCGCCCCCTCGACGGACCGTCCCTCGCCCCCCTCGGCGGGGAAGATCGAGAGGGCGCCGCCGCTCGTCTGGACGAGGATCTCCCTGCCGTCGGGCGACACGAACGCCTGTCGCGTCCCCTCGGGCGTCACGGGGCGGGGCTTTCCGCCCGCGACGTCCTGTAGGTAGCACCGGACCCCCTTCCCCTCCTCGTGGCCGCAGACGACGACCCTCTTCCCGTCCGGGAAGAACTGACCCCACTCGTAGCTGAGGAGCCCTCCGCGCTCGAGCCGGCGCGGGTCGCCGGCGCCCGTGGGATAGAGGACGAGCTGCGGAGGCGTCGTCGGCACCGCGGCCAGGGCCCACTTCCCGTCGCGGGAGAGGTCGAGGGCGGCCCCCTCGCCGAGGCGGACGACCGGCGACCCGTCGGTCTTCCGCAGGCAGACCGCGTAGTTCACGCCGACGCTCCCGCTCTCCTCCATGAAGAGGAGCGTCCTTCCGTCCGGGCTCAGGGCGGCGGGGTCGGACAGGTCGAGCCACGACAGGTCCCGCTCGCGCTCCTGGCCGGGGGCGAGGACAGGCATCTCCCTGAAGAAGTCGTCGCGCGTCGTCAGCCAGCGGCCGTCGCTCCGGATGTCGTGGATCGTCAGGCCGCCGGCGCTCTCGAGGGCCGTCCGGCGCCTGCCCGAGAGGTCGACCGCGTAGACGCGGAAGTTGTTGTAGGCGTCCCCGGCCGAGAACATGACCTCGTCGCCCGTCGGGGACCAGGCGAGCCCTTCCTCGCCCCAGTAGCCCCCGGAGAGGACGGTCTTCTTCCCCGCGAGGTCCACCAGGGCGACCTCGCCGCGGTCGTCGTACCGGAAGGGGTGCTCGAAGAGCGCGATCCGGTCCCCGCGCGGGGAGAACCGGAGGCCGCTGAAGTAGCCCCCCGTCTCGCACAGGACCTTCCCGGCCGGGAACTCCAGCCTGTCCTTGCCGCCCACGTCCCGGATCAGGGCGAGCTCCGCCCCGTCCGGAGACCACTCGGCCTCTCGCACGCCGTCCAGGACCTCCCGCGGCGCGCCCCCCTCCAGCGGCATCCGCGCGAGCGTCCCCTCGAAGAGGCTATGCGCGCGGTAACGCGCGCGGATCAGGACGGCCAGCTCGGCCCGCGACGAGATCGAGAGGAGGTGACCGTTGGGCAGCAGGGAGCGCGGGCTGGCTCCCGGGTAGTCCGACCGGAGCGCGAAGATCTCCGGCGTGTTCCCGGACGTCGCCGCGCTGTAGACCACCGTCTTCCCGTCGGGCGCGAGCCGGGCGTTGAAGATCGGCTCCTGCCGGAACGTGAGCTGCGCGAAGGAGGGGACGGCGACGATCGAGCGCTTTCCCCTCGCGTGCCCGACGGTGTACGACGCCGCGACCGCGGCGATCCCGAGGGCGAGGGCGGCCGCCGGCACCCACCGGCGGGGAGCGCGGGACGTCGCCGATGGTGCCGCGCGGCCGCTCGCGGAGCTCCCCGCGAGCGCCTCGAGGTCGAACGCGAGGTCGCGGGCCGACTGGAAGCGCTCGGCGGGGTTCTTCTCGAGGCAGTGCCTGACGAGCCGTTCGAGCTCGGCGGGGACCTTTCCCGGGGGGTCCGGGCTGGCCGGCTCCTCCTTCAGGATCGCGTTCATCGTCTCGACCGCCGAGCTGCCCTTGAACGCGCGCGACCCCGTGAGCATCTCGTGGAGGACGCACCCGAACGCGAAGATGTCCGACCGGGCGTCTGCCGGCTCCCCACGGACCTGCTCGGGCGCCATGTAGCCGACCGTGCCGAGGAGGGTGCCGGCGTCGGTCGCCCGCGCGAGCGTCGGCGACCGGGTGTCCTCCTCGCCCGCGACGGTCCGTTGCCTGGCGAGCCCGAAGTCGAGGATCTTCGCGCGCCCGTCCTTCGTCAGGACGACGTTCTCCGGCTTGAGGTCCCGGTGGACGATGCCGCTCTCGTGCGCCGCGGCCAGGCCGCGCGCGATCTGGGCCCCGAGGTCGACGGCCTTGCGCACGGGGAGGGCCCCCTCGGAGATCCGCTGGCGGAGCGTCTCCCCCTCGACGAGCTCCATCGCGAGGACGTGGCGCCCGGCGATCTCCTCGAAGGAGTAGAGGACCGCGATCCCCGGATGGCTGAGGCTCGCCAGGATCCGCGCCTCGCGCTCGAAGCGCGTCCGGCGCTCCTCGTCGGCGAAGAGCTCCTCGGGGAGGACCTTCAGCGCCACGTTCCGGCCGACGCGCGAGTCCTTCGCCCGCCAGACCTCTCCCATCCCGCCCGCCCCGAGGGGGGCGAGGACCTCGTAGGGGCCGAGCTTCGAACCGCTGGAAAGGCTCACGTCCGGGGCGGAGCGTACGCCGGGGGGACACCGAGCTCCGAATCGTGCGGGAGCGGGAGGGGTGGAAGCGCCGCGAGGGCCGGGTCCCCCCGGGGCCCGGACCCGCCCGGACGTCCTTCTCGCCGGTCAGCCCCCCTCGACCTCGGCGCCGGCCGCGGCGAGCAGCCGGATGAGGACCGACCGGTGGCACCGGGCCTCGTCGTCGCAGAAGCAGCCGACCCCGAACCGGGTGGTGCGGGAGAGGGCGGCGAGGGCCTGGATGACCTGGCGGGGGTCGGTCTTCGCCATCTCGGCGGTGTAGGCGGCGACGAACCGCCTCCAGTCCCGCGGCGACCGCTCTCCGGCTCGGAAGGCCTTCATCGTCTCCGGCGAGGGGGCGAGCGTGGGGAGCCAGACGTCGAAGAGGTCGAGCCGGGCGTAGTCCTCCGACCGGACCCCTCGCGGAAGGAACCGGACGGTCCCCAGGCGAAGGCCCTCGCCGCGCTGCCGGGGCGACCCGAGGCGAAACGTCCGTACTGCCATGGTCGACCGCCTTTCCCGCCGCCGCGGCGGCGCTAGACCGGGAGGGTGAAGACGAACCGGGCGCCGTGCCCCGGCTCGCTCTCGACCCAGATCCGGCCGCCGTGGCCCTCGACGATCGTCTTGCAGATCGCCAGCCCGAGGCCCGTCCCCTTCGGCTTTCCCCCGGCGGAGTCCCGGATCTGGTGGAACTTCTCGAAGATCCGCTCGTGCTCCTCCCGCCGGATGCCCGGGCCGCGGTCGGCCACCTCGACCCGGGCCTCCGTCGAGGTCCCGGAGAGCGTCACGCGCACGGGGCCGCTCTCGGGCTCGCAGTACTTGAGCGCGTTCGAGAGGAGGTTGATGACCACCTGGACGAGCCGGTCCCGGTCGCCCACGACGAGGAGGGGCCCCCCGGGGACCTCCCGGGAGACCTCGATGCCCCGGATGCGCGCGATCTGGCCGGTGGCGGCGAGCGCCTCGTCCACGACGGCCGCCAGGTCGACGCTCTCCCTCGCCCAGCTGTACGAGCCGGCCTCGATCCGGGAGAAGTCGAGGACCTGCTCGACGAGGCGCGAGAGGCGCTCGGTCTCCTGCACGACGATCCCCGAGACCTTCCGGCGCTGCTCCGGGCTCATCTCCTCGTCGTCCTGGAGGATCTCGGAGAACGCCCGGATCGACGTCAGGGGGGTCCTCAGCTCGTGGCTCACGGTGGAGAGGAACTCGTCCTTCAGGGCGTCCAGCTCCTTCAGCCGGGCGTTCGTCAGCTCCAGCTTCCGCTTGGCCTCCTCGAGCTCGAGCGACTTCTCCTCCAGCCTGTGGCTGTACTCGATCACCTGCGACGTCTCGTCCAGGATCTTCATCAGCCCCTCGATGCTCAGGGCCTCCCCCTCGATGATCGAGGAGACCATGACGCGCGCGGAGGCCGCGCCGACGGTCCGCGCGAGCTCGCGCTCCACGAAGCCGACGAGGTGCTCGTCCGCCTGCAGGTCGCCCTGGAGGACGACGCCGTGCTGCGCCGCGTAGGCGCCGAAGACCGCGTCCGCGCGCTTGGGCCCCATCATCCGGGCGACGAGGCCCTTCAGGTCGCTCACCCGGGTCGTCCCCTGCCAGAGGTGCGCCTCCTCCGCATCGGAGACGCGCGCCCGGTAGACGTCGACGAAGAGCGAGGCCTGGAGCCGCTCGAGCCCCTTCTGGCGGCCGGCGAGCGAGACCCCGACGAGGAGGCCGACGTTGACGAGGAGGCTCCAGAAGACCGAGTGGGTGACGGGGTCGAAGCCCGTCATGTTCAGGACGTGGTAGGGCCCGAGCGCCCGGATGCCGAAGGGGCCGGGCTCGACCAGCGACAGGGGGAGCCAGCCCGAGCCCGCGACGGACGGCATCAGGAGCGTGTAGGCCCACACCAGGGCCCCGCCCGTGAGCCCCGCCAGCGCGCCGCGGCGGCTCGCCCCCTTCCAGTAGATCCCCAGGAGGATCGGCGGCGCGAACTGGGCCGCCGCGACGAACGAGACCAGGCCGATGGAGACGAGCGCGTACGACTCGCCGATCAGCCGGAGGGTGACGTATCCCAGGAGGAGGATCAGGACGATCGCCCCGCGGCGGATGGCCAGCAGCGTCGTCCCCAGGCTCCCCGGACGGAGGACCTGGAGGCGCAGCGAGACCGGGATGACGAGGTCGTTGCAGATCATCGTCGAGAGGGCGATCGTCTCGACGATCACCATGCCGGTGGCGGCGGAGAGCCCGCCGATGAACGCGAACAGCGCCAGCCCTTCGCGCCCGCCGTGGAGCGGCAGGGTCAGGACGAGCATGTCCGCGTCCGCGCCGCCCCGGAAGACGACGAGGCCGGCGAGGGCGATCGGGAGGACGAAGAGGTTGATGGCGAGGAGGTAGAGCGGGAAGAGCCACGCCGCGGTCCGGACGTGGGCCTCGTTCACGTTCTCGACCACGAGGACCTGGAACTGGCGGGGGAGGAACATGATCGCGGCCATCGAGATCACCGTCAGCGCCGCCCACGACGAGTACTGCTGCGGCCCCCAGGCCAGGTCCATCAGGGGGGCCGCCTGCGGCACGCGGGCCGCCTGCCGGAAGAGGTCCGCCGGGCCGTCGAAGAGGCCGAACGTCACGAACGTCCCGACCGCGGTGAAGGCCACGAGCTTCACGACCGACTCGAACGCGATGGCCGCCACGAGCCCCTCGTGCCGCTCCGTGACGTCGATGTGCCGCGTGCCGAACAGGATGGCGAAGACGGCGAGGATGAGGGCGATGTAGAGCGCCGAGTCGTGGCCGAGGCTCGGCGCGCTCGCCCCGCCGGAGCGGCCGTGGAACAGGACGTTGAAGCTGGAGGAGATCGCCTTCAGCTGGAGGGCGACGTACGGCATGATGCCGACGATCGAGATCACGGTCACGAGGCCGCCGATCACCGAGCTCTTCCCGTACCGCGAGGCGATGAAGTCCGCGATGCTGGTGATGTGGTTGGCCTTGCTCAGGCGGACGATCTTCCGCAGGACCAGCCACCAGACGGTCGCGGCGAGCGTGGGCCCGAGGTAGATGGGGAGGAACCCCACCCCCACCGCGGTCGCGCGGCCCACGCTGCCGTAGAAGGTCCAGCCCGTGCAGTAGACCGCGATCGAGGCGGTGTAGATGTACGGGTTGCTGATGATCGAGCGCCCCGCGTCGGCCCGCTTGTCGCCGTAGGAGGCGACGGCGAAGAGGAGGCCGAGGTAGCCGAACCCGACGAGGAGGATGAGCCCGTGCGGGAGCACGCTACGGCTCCCGCGGCCCGGGCTCGTCGTCGTCCGCGTCCGGCGGCGCCGGCCGCTCGCGGAGGACGAGGGCGGTGGCCCCGGCGAGGAGCGCCCAGACGAGGAAGAGGAAGGCGTAGAGGACGGGGATCCCGCCGATCGTCCCCCGGTCCCGGAGGACGGAGAGGAGCGGGAAGTTCAGGAGCGCGCCTCCGGCGAGGAGGAGGGCCACCAGCCGCTCGGCCGTCCGCCGCTCGTCGTCCGGCGGGACCTCTCCGCGGCGGGCCCCCGGCGGCTCTCTCCCGGGCTCCCTCACCGCGCCGAGACCTCGAGCGCCTGGCCCAGCGTCCGGACCCCCCGGTCCTGCAGGAGGTAGAGGAGCCGGAGGAAGACCTCGGCCGTCGCCAGGGCGTCCCCGAGCGCCGTGTGGCGGTCGCGGATCTCCACCCCCAGCCGCCGCGCGACCGCGTCCAGGGAGTGGGCCGGGGTGTGGTCGTGCAGGTAGCGCGAGAGCGCGAGCGTGTCGAGGAGCGGCCCGCGGAAGCGGACCCCGGCCTGACGCTCCTTCAGGCGGATGAAACGCATGTCGAACGCCGCGTTGTGCCCGACGAGGACGGCGGAGCCGACGAACCCGTGGAAGGCGCGCAGGGCCTCGTCGATGCGCGGGCGCCCCCGGACCGTCTCGTCGGTGATCCCGTGGAATCGCGTGGAGGACGGCGGGATGCTCCGCCCCGGGTCCACGAGCCGGTCGAACGTCTCGCCGACGACGATGCCCCGGTCGACGATCCTGACGCCGGCCAGGGAGACGATCTCGTCGCCCGCCTCCGGCGCGAGGCCGGTCGTCTCCGTGTCGAAGACGACGAAGGCGACGCGGTCGAGCGGCAGCCCCTCCCGGCCGTCCGTCTCCACGATCTCGCCGGCGGCGGGCACGTCGACGTAGACCTCGCGGGCCGGGAGGGCGGGCCGCGGGGGCTTCCACGGGCTGGGGGAGGACGGGACGGGGAACGAGAGCGTCGCGAAGCCCGCCGTCTCGTGGGGCCGGCTCCAGACCTCGCTGCCGTGGCGCTCGAGCACCTCGCCCACGGTGTGCGCTCCCAGCGACTCCGCCGGCGAGGACATCCACCCCTGGATCTCGGGCTGGGGGACGACGGCCCCCTTCCAGCAGTAGGTGAAGTAGACCCGCTTGTCGCCCAGGAGGGTCTCGATCTCCATCGCCCGGACGCCGCAGGAGCGGACGATCCCGAGCGCGAAGAACTCGAGGAGGAAGAGGAGCGCGTGGACGTCGGCCTGCACCCAGAGCGGGTCGCCGATCATCGTGAGCCGCGTCCCCTTCGCCTCCAGGCGCTGCGCCACGCAGGCGACGAGGTCCTCCACGAAGACGTCGTTGGCCAGGAAGCGGGGCGCCTCCCATTCCTCCACCGCCCGGGCGAGGGCGTCGAACTGCGAGATGAGGAGGCGGGCGTCGCGCGCGATCGCCTGCTCCAGCACGGCGCGGTGGGCCGCCTCGATGTCGGGGAGCAGCTCGAGGCTCTCGGCGGCCAGGCCGAGGCCGGTCAGGGGCGCGCGCATCCCCTTGACGGCGGAGCGGAGGACGCCCTCCCTCCGACCGAGGGCGTGGGCCTCGCCGCTGACGTCCTCGCAGGTCAGGAGGAACGACCAGGGGAGGCCGGGCAACCCGGTGAGGAGCCTCGCCCGGCAGCTGACCATCCCGCCCTGGAGGGTGGCGCAGACGAACGAGACGTCCTCGTCCCCCTCGCGCGCCTCGTGCCGGCGCAGCTGGCGCTGCCGGAGCAGCTGGAGCACGTCCTCGATCGGAGCGGACGCCACCAGGAGGGAGAGCGAGCGGCCGATCCCGAGGGCGGGGTTCTCCCGGAAGACCTTCCGGGCCGCGGGGTTGTAGAAGACGATGCGCGAGCGGTCGTTGCAGACGAGGATTCCCTCCCGGAGCGAGGTGAGGATCGCCTCGAGGCGGGCCTGCCGCCCCTCGGAATCGCTCGGGCTCCCGGCGCCCCCCTCGTCGGGCGCTCTCCTCGCCTTCCCGATCGTGGCGGCGACGGCCTGGAGCGCCTGAGGGAGGTCGCCCAGCAGGTGGCGGCGCGGCAGCTCCAGCGTCCGATCGGGGTTGACGCCGACGATCCGGAGCTCCCGGGCGAGGTGCTCGAGCGGCCGGAGGACGAGCAGCTGGACGGCGGCCACGAGGCCCGCGAGGAGGAGGAAGGCGAGGACCGCCGCGCCGGCGAGGACGAGCCGGGCCTCGGCGCGGGCCTCCGGGGGGCCTGCCCCGGAAGGCAGGAGCCATCCGAGGCCGGCGAAGAACGCCGCGCAGAGGAGCGCCCCGCAGGCCAGGAGGATCGAGGGGGGCGGTCGTCCGGCCACCGGCGAATGGTCCTCCTCGCGCCGCGCCTTCAGGCCCCCGGCTTCGCCGCCAGGACCTCCTTGACCTTCCGGACGACCTCCCGCGTCGAGAAGGGCTTGGTGATGTAGAGGTCCGCGCCGAGGGCCAGCCCCTTCTCCATCTCCACCTCGCGCCCCTTGGCCGTCAGCATGACGATGTAGAGGTCCTTCAGCGACGCGTTTGCGCGGATCCGCTGGCACACCTCGTACCCGTCCATCCGCGGCATCATGATGTCGAGGAGGACGAGGTCGGGGCGGAAGCTCTCGACGGCCTTCACCGCCTTCTCGCCGTCGTCCACCGCGAGGATCTCGTACCCCTCCCGCTTCATGAGCAGCTCGAGGGCGAGAACGATGTTCGGCTCGTCGTCGACGATGAGGATTCGAGGCATCGTCCGCTCCCTCCCGAGGTGGACCTACTCCGTTGCAGGAACTTATGATACCCGCCGCCGAGGAGCGAGATGCCGGGCACGGGAGCGCGGGAGTTCCTGCGGGAGCAGGCCCCGTTCAGGCTGCTGGACGACGAGGCGCTCGACGGCTTCGTCGGGTCCCTCAGGATGGTCGTCTACCCGTCCGGCGTCCACATCCTGCGCCAGGGGGCCCCGTCCTGCCGCACCCTCCACGTCATCCGCGAGGGGACCGTCCGGATCTACGCGACCACGCCGACGGGCCAGGAGCGGGTGATCGACTTCCGCGGGGCGGGGGAGTCGTTCGGGTTCCTCTCCCGGGGCGAGGACGATCCCATCGACACGTCCGTGCAGGCCGTGACCGACACCGTCTGCTACGTGGCCGACGGTGCCGCCGCGCTGGCGTTCCTCGACGGGCATCCCGAGCTGAAGGAGTACTTCCTGCCGGCGTACTTCCCGAAGAAGGAGGCGGGGCTCTCCCCGGTCTCCCCCGCGCGGGAGGCGATCGGGGAGGGGTCGGAGACCGCCCTCTTCACGACCCCCGTGGAGTACCTGGCCACCCGCGACGTCCAGACGGTCTCCTCGAGCGCCACCGTCCTCGAGGCCGCGCAGCTGATGTCCGCGAGGCGCGTGGGCGGGCTGGTGGTCGTCGACGAGAGCGGGCTCCCGGCCGGGATCGTGACCTCCACGGACCTGCGCGACCGCGTCCTCGCGGTGCAGCGGAGCCCCTCCACGCCGGCCGGCGAGGTGATGAGCGCGCCCCTCATCACGGTGGGCGCCCGCGACTCCTGCTTCGAGGCGCTCCTCAAGATGATGAGCCACGGGGTCGACCACCTGCCGGTGATGGACGGCGGGAGGCTGGCGGGGATCGTCAGCTGCCACGACTTCCTGGTCCTGCAGGGGACGTCGCCGCTCGTCCTCGCCCGGGAGATCGAGGGGCGGACCACCGTGGAAGGCCTCGCGGCCTCGGCCCGGAGGGTCCGGGGGCTCGTCTCCCTCCTCCTGCGCGAGGGGGCCGGGGCCGGCAGCGTCATCCGCGTGATCTCGGCGGTGAACGACCGCCTCGAGCACCGGATCCTCGAGCTCGCCCTCGAGACGCTGGGCCCCCCGCCCGTCCCCTTCTGCTGGATCGTCTACGGGAGCGCGGGCCGGAGGGAGCAGACCTTCAAGACCGACCAGGACAACGCCATCGTCCACGCCGACCCGCGGAACGACGAGGAGGCGCAGGCGGCCGCGGAGTACTTCGGCAGGCTCGCCGAGCTCGTCGTCGACGCCTTCCTCAGGTGCGGCTTCGCCCTCTGCCGGGGAGGCTTCATGGCCACCAACCCGGAATGGCGCGCCCCGCTCGCCCGGTGGAAGAGGACGTTCAGCGGCTGGATCGGCACGCCCGACGAGGCGGCGCTGGCGGGAGCGCTCAACCTCTTCGACTTCCGCGGGCTCCACGGCGACCTGCGCCTCGCCGCGGAGCTGAAGCTCCACCTGCACCGCTCGCTCGAAGGGCAGTCGTTCTTCCTCAAGGCGGTCGCCTGCCAGGCCGTCGACTACCGCCCCCCGCTCGGCCTCTTCGGCACCCTCCAGATGGAGAAGGGGGGCGACCACGCGAACCAGATCGACCTGAAGCGATGCTGCCTCACGCCCCTCGTGAACGTCGTGCGGCTCCTCGGGTTCGAGAGCAACCTCGCCGAGACCTCCACGACCGGGCGAATCGCCGCGCTGAGGTCCGCGGGCCGGCTCGCGCAGGCGACGGCGGACGACCTCACGCACGCGTTCGAGTTCGTCTCCCTGCTGAGGATCCGGCACCAGCACGACCAGATCGCGATGGACCTGGAGCCGGACAACCACGTCGACCCCCGGCAGCTGAGCTCCCTCGAGCGGAGCACCCTGAAGGGGATCTGCCGCCTCCTCTCGCGCCTCCTCGACGGTATCGCCGAGAGGTACGCCACCGACACGAGGATCTGAGCGCGCCCGGCAGGGAGTCGCGCCGCGCGGAGGCTCCGCCTCACGCCACGGACCCGGCGACACGCGGGGTCGATTGACACGGGCCGCACCCGCCCCTCATATTGACCGGCAGGAATCCGGAGGGGGGCTGGGCTGCGTGTGAAAGGAGTTGCCATGCACATGAGGTCTCCCCGGCTCCTGGGCTCCGCCCTCGCAGCCGCCCTGGCTCTCTCGGCGCTTCCGGCGACCGCCCAATCCCAGATCCCGGCCACGGAGCGCCAGTACCTGCTGGACCTCTACGCCAGCACGAACGGCCCGGGCTGGACGAACCAGACCGGCTGGAACGGCCCCGCCGGGACCGAGTGCTCGTGGTACGGCGTCTCCTGCACCTACATCAACGACAGTCCCTTCGTCAACGGGATCAGCCTCTGGAACAACCGCCTGACGGGGACCCTCCCGGGCGCGCTCACCCGCCTGCCCCAGCTCTCTTCGTTCGACGTCTCGAGCAACCGGTTGACGGGAAGCATCCCGAAGCTCACGGGACTCCCCTTCCTCAGCTACTTCTACGTCGGGAGCAACCGGCTGACGGGGACCATCCCGACTCTCGCGGGCCTCTCGTCCCTCTCCTACTTCTCGGCCTCCGACAACAGGCTGAGCGGCCCGCTCCCGGACGTGACCGGCACGTCGCTCTACTGGATCGACGTCTCGTCGAACCAGCTCTCCGGCGGGATCCCGCCCTCCTTCACGACGCTCGTCGAGAGCTGCATCTCGATCGACTACAACATGATCTCGGAGCCCAACCAGGCCCGGGTCGACTTCGTGAACCAGCACCAGTGCGGCGGGCAGGTGGGGGCGCGAGCCCCCCTGGTCCCGAGCTTCCCGCAGGACTTCCGCCTCACGCAGACCGTCGCCCCGACGGACCTGGCCGTCCCTGTCCTCTCCGCCACGGACGCGAGGGTCTCGTGGAAGCGGATCCCGTACATGGACGACCCCGGGTTCTACGAGGTCTTCACCTCCACGAGCCCCGACGGCCCGTTCCAGCCCGCCGGCCAGACGGCCAGCAAGAGCGACGGCTCGCTCCTCGTCGCGGGCCTCGCGCCGGGGACCACCTACTACTTCAACGTCCGGACGACGACGCTCGCGGGGCCCCAGAACCAGAGCACCCTCACGAGCGGACCGAGCGCGACGGCGTCCTTCACCACCGCCGGCAGCGGGTGCCCGCCTCCCGACGCGCCCGTCCTCTCCACGGCGACGACGGCCGTGAACGGCGGCCAGAGCTTCCTCGTGACCTGGACCGTCCCGGCGAGCGTCCCGGCCGGGAGCACCTTCGTGGTGGAGACGTCGCGCGGACCGGACTTCTCGACGCTCGAGTCGACCCTCGAGACCGCGGCGGCGGCCGCCGTCCTGACGGCGCCGCGGGCCGACGCCCCCTACGACCTCTACGTCCGCGTCCGGGCCCTCAGCTCCTGCGGGAGCGTCGGGTCCGACAGCGCCCCCCTCCGCTTCACCGTCGCCCTGGCGCCGACGACGTTCGCCTTCACCCGCTCGAGCCCGGCCTGGATCGTGGCCGCGGGGGATGCCCCGCCGACGGCCGAGGTGGAGGTGAAGAACGTCGGCGCGACCGCCGGGTCGATCTCCTTCTCGGCGCGCGGCGGCCTCTTCGACGTCTCGCCTGCCGCCCTGACGCTGGCTCCCGGCGCCAAGGGGACCGTGACCCTCTCGGTCCACGCCGACGCGGTCGCGTCTCCCGGCGTGGCGGAGGGTCTCCTCGTCGGCACGTGGGGGAACGAGAGCCTCTCGACCCAGGGAGCCCTCACCGTCACGAGCGTCCCGATCCCGCCCGGCTCCCACGCGGGGAGCAAGGTCCACGCGAGCGCCACCTCGATCCTCTTCCTCGCTCCGAAGGGGGAGACGCCCGCGCCGCAGACGCTGACGCTGACCGTCCCGCACGTCGCGGGGAGCGGGCCGCTCTACCTCGCCCCGACGATCGGCCCCGGGGGGAGCTGGCTCGTCCTGTCGAACGAGCTGTCGCAGCCCCTCCCGGAAAGCGGCCAGGTGACGATCAGCCTCTCCGTCGACCGGAGCCGCCGCGCCACCGCGGACGGCGGGCCGCCGCTGCGGGCGCTCGTGACCTTCGCCCCCGTCGGCGGCAACCCCGAGGACGCCGCCGTCGTCGAGGTGATCGACCAGGAGAGCTGGACGCTCTCGTCCGGCGCCGGCGCCCGGAGCGGCCTGTCGATCCGGTCCCTGGCCTCGTCGGCCCCCGTTTCGGGCTTCCTCGTCCCGACGACCGCGAAGACCGAGGGGGGGAACGGGGCCGTCTTCTCCGGTGACGGGTGGCTCCGGAACCTCGGCGCGACGGACGCGCCGGTGGCGGCGTTCTTCACCCCCAGGGACGAGGACGGCCTGACCGGAACCGGCGTCCTGGAGGCCCAGTCGACCATCGGGCCCGGGCAGACCGTCCGGCTCGCGGACCTCCTGGGGTCGGTCTTCCAGACCACGGGCTCCGGGCAGGTGGAGCTCCGGAGCCCGGCGGCCGCTGGGCTGAGCCTCCGGACGACCGTCGATTCGGTCACCGGCGGAGACCCGGCCCTCGGCTTCGGCACGGAGATCCCCGCCCTGGCTTCCGGCGCGGGGGCGGTGAAGGACGGCCCGCCGCTCGTCCTCCCCGGCATCAGCGACGACGCGGCCAACCGCTGCAACCTCGTCCTCGCGGAGACCTCCGGGGCGGCCGTCGGCGCGAAGGTCGACCTCTACGCCCCGGCGGGCGCGCTCCTCGGCTCCACGACGGCCAACGTCCCTCCCTACGGCCAGGTGCAGATCAACCGCATCGTCCAGGTCATCGCCCCCGGGCAGACCGTCACGGGAGGCTGGCTCGAGGTCTCGGTGACCTCCGGGACGGGCCGTCTCGCCGCGGTCGCCACGGTCCTCGACAACCGCTCGAACTCCTTCAGCGCGGTGAGCGGTCTCCCGCTCCCCGCCTCCGCGCCGGCCCCGGCCGCGCGCGTCCGTCCGGCCGACGCCTCGCCGCTCGCCTTCGTCGTCCCCACCCTCGTGAAGGCGACCGGCGCGAACGGCACGCAGTACCTCACCGGGCTGAACGTCGTGAACGGCCTCGCGACCCCCGCGAACCTGAGCCTGACCTACCACTACACCGACCTGACCGACGGGAGCTCGAAGGTCGCGACCGGGACGCTGCAGCTGCCGGGGCGCCGCGCCCTCGACCAGGCGCTCGCCCGGGACTTCATCACGAACGTCCTCGGGGTCACGGTCCCGTCGCGCGGCTGGCTCGAGGTCACCGGGGACGTGGCGAACGTCACGGCCGTGGCGACGATCTCGACCCTGGTCGACCCCTCCGATCCCGCGAAGGGGCTCAACAGCGCCCAGGTGAGCGGCTTCCTGACGACCTCGGGGGCCGTGATGCAGCTCGGGACGGCGGAGACGCGCTTCGCGGGCTCGGAGAAGAGCGTCGTGAAGCGGACGAACCTGATCCTGGTCGAGACGTCGGGCCAGCCCGCCTCGGTGCGGCTCCGGGCCTACTCGCCGACGGGGCAGCTCCTCGCCGAAAAGCTCCTCGACATCCCCGCGAACGCCTACTACCAGGTCTCCGACGTCTTCGGGGACGCCGGCCTCGGCCTCGGCGCCGGGCCGTTCCAGAACGTGGAGGTGGCCGCGCAGGTCGTCGACGGCGCCGGCGGGGTCGTCGGCGTCGTCACGGTCGTCGGCAACCTCTCGAGGAACCCGCAGATCTTCGTGATGCAGAACGCCGGGCCGCCCCCCGCCATCGGGTTCTGAAGCCACCGGGACGGCGCCGCGCGGATGGTCCGCGCGGCGCCGTCTACGCGTGCGCCGTCGCCTGGGCGAGACGCTCCGCGAGCAGCCGTCCGAGCTGGAAGAGGACGGCGTGGGCGGCCTCGGCGTCGCGCCCGGCGAGCTCCTTCAGGAACTTGCGCGAGAGGACGAGGACCCTCCCGCCGCTCACGGCGTGGACGGACGCCGAGCGAACGCCCGTGTCGCGGAAGAACCCGACCTCCCCGAACACCGCGCCCCTGCCGAGCCGCGCCAGCTTGCGCCCTCCGGCGCGGACCTCGTACTCGCCCTCGAAGACCACGAAGAGCTCCTTCTCCGCGTGGCCTTCGCGCGTGACGAGGGTGCCCGGAGGCGTCGAGAGGACGACGCCGTACTCCGAGAGCCGCCGCGTCACGTCCTCGCCCAGCGCCTCGAAGAAAGTCTGCGGCCCCTCGCCCGGCTGGAGGAGGCGCGACTCCAGCTCCTTCCAGATGGCCCCCGGGTCGGTCTCGACGCTCCGGTCGTCGTCGCGAAACAGGTGAGCGAAGGGGGCCGAGTCGACCGGCGGCCGCTTCCCCCTTCCGAAGTGGCGCTTCACGAGCGGGGCCATCGGCGAGCCCATCCTCCGGAACGTGGCCTCGTCCGAGAGCACCGACACCAGCGGGACCTCCAGCCCTTCGGGCGCGGCGACGGTCCGCCCCCCGTAGGGGCGCGCGCCGAGGCGGCGGTAGTAGCCGACGAGGCCGGGCCGGCAGGTGCAGAACGCCAGGTCCGCCGCCTTCTCCCCGGCCAGGAGGTCGTACCCGGCGTGGGCGAGCGCCGGCAGGAGCAGGCGCCCGCGCATCGTCGGCCGGATCATGAACCGTCCGATCTCGCTGATCCTCAGCTCCGCGGCGTTCGGGAAGAGGTCGAGGGAGAGCGTGTCGGCGTCGGCGGGCGGCACCCGGCCGGGCTCCCACACCCGGATGCGGACCGCGCCGGCGACCGCGTCCGGGCTCCCGACGTACAGGTGAGTCGACCACGGCTCCTCGTCGTCCGCGTCGCACACCATGCGTCGGCGGTGGTCCACCCCTCCGATCGCGCGCTTGAGCTCCTCGACGTAGACGCCGTAACGGAACCGGTAGATCGCCTCCCGCTCCCCGCGGGTGCCGGCGCGGTGGACCCGCTCGATCCCGCGCAGCCATCTCTCGAGCATCACGTCTCCTGTCCGGGCGGGCCGGATCGCGGGGCGGCCCGCTCCCGCACGCGCGGCAGGATAGGAAGTCCGTATCGGCGCGGCAAAGTCCCGCGGCGACGAGGGGCAGCCCCGCGCCGTTGATTACAATCGGCCGCGAGCCGAGGCCGCACCGATCACGGACAACCCCTCCTCCCCCGACCCTCCAGCCCGGCCGGCCTCGTCGGGGCCGCCGGCGCTCCCCGGCCGGACGCTCGGCCTCGCCGGCTTCCTCCTCGAGCTGGTCCTCCCGACCGCGCTCGGCGGGGCGGCCCTCCTCTTCCTCGCGGGACGCCTCCGCTTCTGGGACCCGCGAACCGTCCCCGGCCTCGTCGTCTTCGGCGTCCTCCTCCTCGCGCTCTCGCTGGCCCTGAGCATCTCGATCGACAGGATGACGCTCGCTCGCCGGCGGAGGCGCGGACGGGGGCAGCTCCTCAACCGGGCCGACGCCCGCTCGCGATTCGTCAAGTTCGTCGTCGGCGGCCTCGTGGTGCCGGTCGCCGCCCTCTGGGCCGCGGCCCGGGTCGAGGTGAGGCCGCACGAGACGCCGCTCTCTCTGGCGCTCCGGTCGAGCCTCGTCACGCCGCCGGCCCCGGGCGTCGAGCGCCTCGGCGCGGCCGTGAGGAGCTCGAAGAGCCGGGAGGTGACGGTGCAGGGGATCGCCGCCCTCCGCTCGCTCGGCTCGGACGAGGCCCTCGGCCAGCTCCTCCGGGTGCTCGACGAGCGGCCGGCGGTCCTGCGCGACGGCGCGGAGCGCGAGGCGCTGTCGAAGGCGCTCGCCTCCTTCGGCCCCCGGGCGGTCCCCGAGCTCGTCCGGCGCTTCGACTCGGTCCCTGTGGCGGAGCGCCTCCGGGCCCCGGGACCTCCCGGCGACCTCTACGACCGGACCTTCGCGGGCGCCTTCGAGGCCGCGGAGGACGAGGTCAGGCGCCGGGCGGCCGATCCGTCGCAGCAGGGTGCGGAGCTGGGGAGGCTGCAGGCGGCGCGGGCGGACCTCCAACGCGCGCTCGCGGCGGTCGAGGCGGACGTGACCCCGCCGTCGGCTGCTGCCGGTCTCCCCGGCTTCGTCCTTCAGACGTTCCTCCGGATGGACGCCGGGCCCGGCGACGACCTCCTCGCCTTCGCGCGGAGGGTCGCGGCCGACTCCGGCTGGTCGGAGGCCGTCCGCGGGGAAGCGATCCTCCTGGTCGGCCGGCTCGGGACGAAGGACGACCTGGAGCGGACCTTCGACCTCCTCGACGGCGCCGGCCCGCTCCTCGAGGCCCGGGCCCTGCAGGCGATCGCGGCGCTCCAGCAACGCGTCGGGGCCGGCGACCCGGGCAGGTAGGGGCGAGGCCGCCCTACTTCAGGACCGAGACCTCCACGCGGCGGTTCAGCGCCCGCCCGGCCGCCGTCGCGTTGTCGGCCACCGGCTTCGTCCGGCCGAACCCTTCCGCCTTCAGCCGGCCGCCGTCGACGCCCCGCTTCACCAGAGCCGCCACCACGGCCTTGGCGCGCCGCTGCGAGAGGTCGAGGTTGTAGGCGTCCGTGTTCGTGGCGTCCGTGTGCCCCTCCACGAGGAGGCGGACCGACGGCTCCTTCTTCAGGAACGCCGCCACCTCGCCGAGCGTGGCGTCGGACTCGGGACGCGGGACGTCGGAGCCCGAGTCGAACCGGATCCCGTAGAGGACGGCCCGGCCCCGCTTCGCGAGGGTGTCGAGCTGGCCCCCCTTCCTCGGCAGCGTGCACGTCGCGGACCCCGCCGCGGCGCGCTCGCCCGACCAGGCGCCGCGGAGGGTGCCGCCCTCGTACCAGACGCCGACGAGGCTCTTCCCGTCGGGCGTCACCGCGAAGGTGGCGGGCCCGCTCCGGACCGTCTGACCGGGCTCGGTCCAGGTGACCCGGGCGTTGCGCCCTTCCAGCGTCCCGACCACCGTGGCCCCGTCGCCGTGGACGTAGCAGCCGTAGACGTCCCGGCCCTCCACGACGAGCTTCATCGCGCCGAACTCCGTCGTGTATTCGCCCGCGATCTTCGGAGGGGCCACCGTCCCGGTCCGCTCCCCGAAGAGCTCGAGCTCGGCGATCTCGGTGAAGGAGGCGTTCCCGTGATTGGCGGCGACGACGACCTTCACCTGCCGGGCGGAGGTCCCCTTCGGGAGGGGGAACTCCTTCCGTTCCTCCTTGCCGATCGTGAAGCTCCCCACCTTCCGGAACGTGGACCCGTCCCCGGCCCAGAGCTCGAGCGTCCTGGCCGAGATCCCGGGGTAGCCCGCTTCCTGAAGATGCTTCGTGCTGACGGCGAAGGTGTCGAGGCGCCAGGTGGTGTCGAGGTCCCAGACGAAGGCGAGCCCCGTCGGCTTCCCCTCGGGGGAGCACCATCCCTGCTCCTCGTCTCCGTCGGTCAGGTGCCAGGCGGACCAGCCCGACAGCTCCGAGCCGTAGCTCCCGCCGTCCGAGAGGAGGATGGCGCCGTTCTCGAACGCGAGGGCGTTGGACCGCTCCGGAGCGGGCGCCGTGAGGGGGGGCGCGGCGGCAAGGGTCGCCGCCAGGATCGCGAAGGACAGCATGGTGCCTCCTTTGAGCCGGTCCGGTCCAGGAGGGGCAACGCCCCGTCCCGGGGGCGCGCCCGCCGGCAATCGACGAGTCTACGCCGCGCGGGGGCCGGTGATGAGGCGGGGGTTCCGGGCGTCGCCCGGATCGGCCGGGTCCGCGGAGCCGTCGAGCCCCAGGCGAGCCCCCTCCCCGGGGCGGCCCGCGTCGGACCTCCCGATGGCTCCCGGATGGACAGCATTGAAACCGTTCGTCACCCGCCTGTCGGTGACGGGGGTCACGTTCCGGAAGGCCGGCTCCGCCGCGGACGACCCGGCGACGGTTGGTGCCCGAAGCGGCGAGGGTCGGTCTCGAAGGGCGGCTCCCGACCGTAAAACGTGGGGGGCCAAGCGCAGAGACCCGCGTGGATCAGAGGCTTTGACGCGCGAAACTCGCGTTAACGCAGGAGCCTGCCGGAGCGACGCGTTTGCACCTCCCTGAATAAGAATGCCCCCGTCGCGCTTGACATTCGCGGTGGCCCGAGAAAATATCGGCCGCGCAATTCCAGTCGACGCCTGGTAGCCATCGGGAGAAAACCCCGGAAAGGAGTTTCCTCATGGAGTACCGCAGGCAGGAGCCGAACCACTCGCCCGGGGTGAGCCGGGCGGAGGCTTCTCCAGCGGCTCCGGGCGTCGGGTCCCCTTCCTTCCTTTCTCGTTCCTCCCGCGACGTTCGAGTGGAGGTGGTTCCCGGCCGGCCGGAACGGGCCGAGGGACGCTTTCTTCCGTCTTCGCCGGGAGGGGGCTTCGAGAGCCCGCGCCCGCGGCCCGACCGGCCGACGGGCTCGTACCAGGTGGACCGAGCGTGACGCTCCTCCCCTCGGCTGGCGCTTCGGCCTTCGGGAAGGCCCGGGCGGGATCGGGTCGTCCGCCCCGGTCCGGGCCGCGCCGGCCTGCCGTGGACGGCGCCGGGCGTCACCCTCGAAGCGCCCCCCGGTGGTCCCGTCCCGTGCGCGGGGCGGGATCCGCGGCGGCGGTTCCCCGGAGTCTCCGTCTCTCACCCCGGTGAACGGGTAATTCGGAAGGGAAGAAGGAGGAGTCGCGTGGCTACGAAAGAAAACCAATCGGCGTACTGGAAGGAGAACCTCACCTACATCGTCATTCTCCTGGGGATCTGGTTCGTCGTCTCCTACCTGTTCGGGATCATCCTGGCCGACAAGCTGGACGCCGTGAAGCTCGGCGGCTTCCCGCTTGGCTTCTGGTTCGCGAACCAGGGGTCCGAGATCATCTTCGTGATCCTCATCGCCGTGTACGTCAAGCTGATGAACGCCCTCGACATCAAGTATGACGTCCACGAGCAGTAGGCCTCACGGCCCGGTGATGGTCTCGCGCCCCGGCCCGTCGGCCGCGGGCTCCCGGCTCCACGAGCCGCAACGTACGAACCAGAAGACCGAAGGGAGAACCCAATGAACATCCTGGCTTGGACCTGGATCATCGTGGGGCTGTCGTTCGCCCTCTACATCGGCATCGCGATCTGGGCGAAGGCGAAGACGACCGGCGACTTCTACGTCGCCGCCAAGCACATCCACCCGGTCCTCAACGGGATGGCGACGGGGGCGGACTGGATGTCCGCGGCGTCGTTCATCTCGATGGCGGGCCTCATCTCGTTCATGGGGCGCGACGGCTCGATGTACCTGATGGGCTGGACGGGAGGCTACGTCCTCCTCGCCATGCTCCTCGCGCCGTACCTCCGGAAGTACGGCAAGTACACCGTCCCGATGTTCGTGGGCGAGCGCTACTACTCGCAGACGGCCCGCGTCGTGGCGGTGGTGTGCGCGATCTTCGTCTCGTTCACCTACGTCGCCGGCCAGATGCGCGGCGTCGGGATCGTCTTCTCCAGGTTCCTCGAGGTCCCGATCAACACGGGCGTCCTGATCGGCATGGCGATCGTCTTCTTCTATGCCACCACGGGCGGGATGAAGGGGATCACCTACACGCAGGTGGCCCAGTACTGCGTCCTCATCGTCGCCTACCTGATCCCCGCCATCTTCATCTCGATCATGCTCACGGGGAACCCGATCCCGCAGCTCGGCTACGGCAGCACGCTCAGCGAGGGCGGGCTGAAGATCCTCGGCATGACCGACACGGGGCACCTCCTGGAGAAGCTGAACCAGGTCCAGATCGACCTCGGCTTCAGCGCCTACACCGCGGGCGGGACGAAGAGCAAGATCGACGTCTTCATGATCACCCTGGCGCTGATGGTCGGGACGGCGGGGCTGCCCCACATCATCATCCGCTTCTTCACGACGCCGACCATCAAGGGCGCGCGCGCCTCGGCCGGCTGGGCGCTCCTCTTCATCGCCATCCTCTACACGACGGCCCCGGCCGTGGCGGCCTTCGCCCGGCTCAACATGATCCACACGCTGAACGACCACTCGTACAGCGAGGCCCCCTCCTGGTTCAAGAACTGGGAGAAGACGGGGCTCGTCGCCTGGAAGGACAAGAACGGCGACGGGAAGATCCAGTACGCGAAGGGGAACGCCTTCAAGGGGGCGGTCGCCTTCGCGAAGGACGCCAGCGGGAAGGTCGAGCTGGGCCCGCAGGGCGAGCGCGTCGTCAAGACCCCGGTCGACGACAAGAGCAAGAACGAGCTCTACATCGACAACGACATCATCGTCCTGGCGAACCCGGAGATCGCCAAGCTCCCGCCGTGGGTGATCGCGCTCGTCGCGGCGGGCGGCCTCGCCGCCGCGCTCTCGACGGCGGCGGGCCTCCTCCTCGTCATCGCCTCGGCCTTCTCGCACGACCTCATCAAGAACATCATCGCGCCGAACACCACGGAGAAGAGCGAGCTGATGTACGCCCGGGTCGCCGCGGGCGGCGCCGTCATCGTGGCGGGGTACTTCGGCATCCACCCGCCCGGCTTCGTGGCGCAGGTCGTCGCCTTCGCGTTCGGCCTCGCCGCGTCGTCCTTCTTCCCCGTCATCATCGCGGGGATCTTCTGGAAGCGGGCCACGAAGGAAGGCGCGATGCTCGGCATGGCGGCCGGCATCATCTTCACCGCGGCGTACATCATCTACTTCAAGTTCGTGAACCCGGCCGACAACACGGCCGCGCACTGGTGGTTCGGCATCTCGCCCGAGGGGATCGGGAGCATCGGCATGGTGATCAACTTCGTCGTGCTGACCCTCGTCTCCCTCGTGACGAAGGAGCCCCCGATGCCCGTCCAGGAGATGGTCGCGAGCCTCCGGTACCCCAGGGAATCCGCCTAGCCCGAATCAGGTCGGGGAGGCGCCCGGCTCCGGGCGCCTCCCCCCTTCCTTTCCCCCTGGCGCCCGGCTGCCTGCCGGCCCCCGCGGTCTGGCCGCGCCGACCCGCCGACGGCGCGGGGCTCAGCGGATGAAGTCGCTCTGGAAGCGGACGCTCAGGAGGTCCTGCAGCTCCTTCACCGCGGCGAAGATGGTGCGCAGGGTCTGCCGCTCGATCTTGTTCAGCTCGTCGGGGTCGATGTAGCGGCCGCTGTTCCTGTTCCTGAGGCCGAAGCGCGCACGGATGCCGAGGAGGATCTCGTAGGCGACGGCCGCCTCCTCGAAGAGCTCGCGGTTGGTCGGCTCGAGCTCGGCCAGCTTCCGGTACCGCTTGCACGTGTTGTTCTCGCCCACCACCGCGTGGGAGAGGGTGAGGATGCGGGCGGTGTCGACGAGAGGGAGCATGGCCCGGAGCTTCAGGTCGAACTGGTCCTTGTGGTCCCCGTTGCTCTCGACGACGAAGTTGCGGAAGAAGCTGAGCGGGGGAGGGGTCGAGAGGGCGCTCTTCGTGAGGAAGGGGAGGAAGAAGGAGGCCTTCGACAGCTCGTCGTAGAGGTAGCGCGACAGGTCGAGGGCCAGCTCGACCGCGCCGGCGTTGGCGCGGTAGTCGAAGAAGATCGTCGACAGGAGGATGCTCCGCTCGTCCGGCTGGCGGACCCAGCGGCGGAACGTCCCCTTCCAGTCGGCGAGGCTCAGGCACCACTCGGGGTTGGTGGCCGAGATCCCGGCGGGGTCCGCCTGGAAGCCGCACGCCTCGAGTCCGCTGCTGACGGACTCGGCCAGCCCCAGGAACCAGGCCCGGGCGCCGGGGTCGGCCTCGCCCGCGTAGAGGAGCGCGTGGTCCTGGTCCGTCCTCAGGAGCTGCTCTTCCCGCCCCTGGCTGCCGAGGGAGAGCCACGCGAAGTCGCGCGGCGGCGCTCCGGCGCGCTCGAGGTGGAGCTCCACGAGACGCTGGACGATGGCGTCGGTGATGGCCCCCATCATCCCGGCCACGTGCGAGATCCGCACCCCCTGCTCGAGGTGCTTCTCCATCAGCTCCTCGGCTCGGAGCCGGATCCTCGCCATCTGGTCGACGGAGGAGGTCCGGTGGACCTCCTTGATCATCACGGCCGGGTTGAAGCCCTGGACGAGGAGGAGGTCGTGGTCGGAGACCATGCCGACGACGCCGGTCCCGGGCGTGCCGTCCCTCGTGACGCAGAGGTGGTGCACCTTCTGCTTCATCATCTGGATCATCGCCTCGGCTACCGTGATACCGGGCTGCACCGTCTTCACCGGGCTGCTCATGATCGCGGTGACCGGCTCGTCCGCTCCGAACCGGCCCGTGACGACCTGGCTGCGGAGGTCGCGGTCGGTGATGATGCCGAGAGGCGGCGTGCCCGGGCCGTCCGCGACGACGATGGAGCCGAAGCCCCGTGCGGTCATCTCGACGGCCGCCGCCCGGATGGGGGTGACGGGGGGGCAGGTGAGGACGGTCTTCGTGGCGTCGAGGATCACCGTGTCGTTGAGGAGAGGCAGGGGATCGGTCCTCGGCCGTGCGGGACGCGCGGCCTCGCCGGAGCCGGGGAGGCGCCGCCTCTGCTGCGGCCGGCCCGAGGCGAAGCCGGCCGCGAAGTAGAGCGCGACCTTCGGGTTGGACCTCAGGTGAGGCTCGGCGGCGGCGACCGGGATGACGTAGAGGACGGAGTCCTCCTTCGCCTCGGCCGTCGCCAGGTAGGCCTCGCGGGCGATGAGCGGGCGGACGCCGAAGAGGTCGCCCTCGTCGCAGACGTCCACGAGGAGACGGGGCGGTCCCTCGAGGTAGGTGCTGACGGTCCCCTGCCGGACCATGTAGAACTCGTCGGCCGGCTGCGTTCCCTGCCGGAAGAGGACGGTCCCGGCGGGGACCTGGCGGACGGAGACGCGCGCGGCGAGAGCGCGGAGGTCGGCGGGCTCGAGGAACTCGAACGGCGGGAAGCGGAGGAGGAACTCCGCCACGCCCTCCACCACGCCCCCCTCCACGCGGTCCGGTGCTGCTGCCATGGTCCTCCCGGCTGCGGTGCTCCGGCCAGATTACTACGGGGGTCCGGCCGGGGGCCGCGCGCGTGCTACCGTCCCCGGGCGGCGGCGGGGCCCCGTGAGCCTCGTCCCGTCCTCGAGGTACGGATGGATCCCTCCCGCCACCCCGTCTTCTCCGCCGTCGAGGCCGACGCCGAGCCCGACGCCGCAGGCGCGTTCCTCCGCGTGGCGACGGACTACCTGGCCCGGACCCGGACGCACGCCCCCCCCGTCTCCACGCCGCTCGGCCCGGACGACCTCGCGGCGCGCTTCGACGAGCCGCTCCCGTCCGGGGGGAGGCCGCTCGCGGAGGTGATCGCCCGGCTCGAGGCCGACGTCGTCCCCGACTCGAACCACCTGTGCGACCCGCGGGCGATGGGCCACCAGGTCTCGGCGCCGCTCCCGGCAGCCGTCTGGACCGAGCCGCTCGCCGCCGCCCTCAACCAGTCGGTCGCGGTCTGGGAGATGTCGCCGGTCGGGACGGTGATCGAGGCGCGCGTCGTGAGGTGGATGTGCGACCTCGCGGGCTTCGGCCCGCCGGCAGGAGGGACGTTCACCTCCGGCGGGACGGAGGCGACGTTCACGGCCCTCCTCGCCGCCCGGTCGGCGGCCCTCCCCGACGCCTGGACGAAGGGGGTCGGCGCCGACCCGCCCGTGGTCCTCCACGGCGAGCACGCTCACTACGCGGTAACGCGGGCCGTCGGGGCGATGGGGCTGGGGGTCGAGAACGCGGTGGCCGTCGCCTCGCGGGGCTACCGGATGGACGTGGACGCCCTCGCCGCCGAGCTGGCGCGCCAGGAGGCGAGGGGGCGGAAGGTGATGGCGGTCGTGGCGACGGCGGGGTCGACGGCGACCGGGTCGTTCGACGACCTCGACGCGGTCGGGAGCTTGTGCGAGGAGCGGGGGATCTGGCTCCACGTCGACGGGGCCCACGGCGCGTCGGCCCTCCTCTCGGGCGCGCACCGGTCCCGCCTGCGCGGCGTCGAGAGGGCCCGCTCCCTCGCCTGGGACCCGCACAAGATGATGCTGATGCCGCTCTCGGCCGGCGTCGTCCTCGTCCGCGACGAAGGCGACCTGACGGCCGCCTTCCGCCAGCGGGCGCCCTACCTCTTCCACGCGGCGGCCGGGGGACGCGCCTGGGACCAGGGGACCCGGAGCTTCCAGTGCTCGCGCCGGCTCGACGCCCTGAAGGTGTGGGTGGCGCTCCAGCGCTACGGCGCCGACGGCCTGGGCGCGCTCTACGACGGGCTCTGCGCGACCGCCCGCACGCTCCACGACGCCGTCGCCGCGCGGCCCGACTTCGAGGCGCTCCACGAGCCGGAGTCGAACATCCTCTGCTTCCGCTGGACCGGGGACGGAAGCCTCGCCGGCGAGCGGCTCGACGCCCTCAACCTCGCGCTGCGCGAGACGTTCAACCGCTCGGGCGACGGCTGGATCACGACGACGGTCCTGGACGGCCGCCGCGTCCTCCGCGCGACGGTGATGAACCCGCGGACGACGGCCGCGGACGTGGAGGCCGTCCTCGACTCCCTCGCCCGGAAGGGGGAGGAGCTCGCCCGCGGCTGAGGATCAGCCGGGCAGGAGGAGGGCGAGCTGCTCGAGGTGAAGGAGTGTGGCGTCCACCTCCTCCCGCGTCCCGCCGACCTCGACCGCCAGCTCCTCGCGGGTCCGCCTCCCGTCGAGGAGGGCGAGGAACCGGCGGACGCCGGGGTTCACGATCTGGATGCTCCGGTGGTCGAGCGAGGCGACGACGGGGTCGCCCCGGCCGGCCTGGAGGCGGGCGAGGGGCGAGCCTCGCGGGCGCTCGCCCGCCCTCCCCGCAGCGGACGGGACCGTCCAGACGCCGACCGCCGCGTACTTGAAGAGCTCCGCGACGAGCGCGGCCCAGCGGTCGTCGACGACCTCGTCCGCGGGCCAGATCGAGGCGAGGTGCCGGAGGAAGCCGGCCGCTTCCGGCCGGCCGAGGGTGAGGGTGCCGCCCACCCTCAGCTCGAACGTCCCCGGCTCGGTCTCGCGCGCCGAGGACGAGACGTGGCACCCGACGATCCTCGGGGGGGCCCACTCCGGAACGGGGGACGCCTCCGCGCACGCGAGGATCGACTGCCGGAGCGTCCGGAGCCGCAGGGCGTCGACGAGGTTCTCGCGGCCGAGGGGGTCGTCGGGGACGAGACGGGCGGCTTCCTCGAGGGCCTCGGGCCTCAGGAGGAGGTTCCAGGAGTCGACGACGCCGGCGTCGGCGACGTGGACGAGGCCGTGGCGCGCGGCGTGGGCGGCGAAGCCGCCGAGCGAGACCGGCTCGAAGAACGGGGCGAGGAGGTCGTGGAAGACGACGTTCTCCTCTCGCTCGAGGGTCCTCCGCGCCTCCTCCGCGACCGCGGTGTCGAAGGGGGTCATGACGGGGCGGCCCTGCGCGAGGAGCGCCAGCACGGATCGGCTGCGGGCGAGGAAGGCCGGCACGTCCTCCCGCAGCTCGGGCGGCGTCGCCGCGAGCATCGCTTCCCGGAGCACCTGCCGGAGGCGACCGCCCGGGAGCGCGGTGTAGCTGACGTAGGCGAGGCCTCTCGGCGAGAGGCACCTGCCGAGGAGGTCGAGGAGGCCGTCCCTGACCGCGGGCGGCGTCCACGAGTAGAGGCCGTGCGCGATGACGTAGTCGAAGGTGCCGAGCTCCTCCGCCGCGTCGAGGAGGTCCATCTGGAGGAGACGGACGTTGGGGAGGCCGAGCTCGCGGACCGTCCGGGCGCCGCGCTCGACGGGCGCGGCGGCGAGGTCGATCCCGACGAAGGTCGCACCCGGCAGCGTCAGGGCGAGGGGGACGAGGTTGCCCCCTTCGCCCGCGCCGACGTCGAGGACGCGCGCGCTCTCGACGGGCGCCGGGTCGAGGCCGTGCAGGCGCCCGAGGACCGCCAGGTGCGCGGGGTGCGTCTGCCAGAAGGGCCTGCTGACGTAGGCGACCTGGTCGTAGGGGTCGCTCAACGCTTGTAGCCGATCTTCCGGAGGAGGTCGTGGCGCCAGGCGGCGTCGGCCTCGGTCTCCACCCCCTTCGGCGAGCTTCCGTCGACGACTCCGAGGATTCCCCGGCCCGCGGCGGTCTCGGCGACGATCACCTCCACGGGGTTCGCGGTGGCGCAGAAGACCGCGCAGACCTCCGGGACGTCGCGGATCCGGCCGAGGACGTTGACCGGGTAGCCATTCCTGAGGGAGACGTAGAACGTGTGCCCCGCCGCGACGGCAAGGGCGTTGCGAACGGCGCTCGCCTTCAGCTCGTCGTCGTTCCCTTCGACGCGGACGAGGCAGGCCCCGGAGGCCTCGTTGAACGCGATGCCGAACTTCATCTGCGGCACGGTCCCCACGATCGCCTCGTACAGGTCCTCGACGGTCTTGATGAAGTGGCTCTGGCCCACGATGACGTTTCCGTCCTCGGGGATCTCGAGGGGGATCGTCTTCAGCTCCATGGCCGAACTATAGGCGCGCCGGCCGGGGAGCGCTCGCGGCGGGGAGGCGGAAGAACCACTCGACGGGCCGCTCGCGCTGCTCCCCTGGGGCCTCGGGGCTGCGGTCGAGGACGTCGGGCGCGGCCCCGCTCGGCCCACCACCCCTTGACTGAAGGAGGACCTCCTCCCAACTTATCTGCGAAGGGCGAGCCCGGGTCGTCGGGATGGTGCCGTTTCGCCACGATGCGAAGGGGCGGATCGGATGTCGGCGCGTCGCTTTCCCTCCGGGCCGGGCCGCCGCGGGAGTGAGAGATGCCGACGCTGCACGACCCCAGCCTCCTGACGCATGCCTATACCGAGCTCCCGACCCTCTCGAAGTGGAAGAAGGACAGCTACGTCGGGGACTACCTGGGCCCCGCCCGCTCCAAGGACCCGGCCCTCGTCCGGATCGACCAGCTGGTCGGGGAAGCGAACGACGCCGAGGAATGGGGCGAGAAGGCCTTCGCCCTCGGGGAGCTCTTCTTCGCGACGATGGGGTGGCTGAACCACTACAAGGTCGACGACCGGATGGACCCCCGCCGGAGGCCGTGGATCCTGAAGCTCAACCTCTGCGTCGGGAACGAGCTGGCGGCGCTCTACGAGGTCCGGCTGATCGAGCTTGCCGGGACTCTCCGGGAGTTCTACGGGATCGAGATGACCGACCACGGCCTCTGGACCGACTTCCTGGACGACTACAAGGGGTACATGGACCTCAAGCGGCGCCAGAATTACCGGGTCCTCTTCCGCCGCGGCCTGGCGTACCGCTTCGTCGAGGACGCAACGGCGACGACCCCGCTGATCCCGCTCTCGAGCGACGGCTTCTCGGACGACGAGGGGACAGGGTTCGGGCACGTCCGCGAGGGGGTCCTCTTCGTCATGTCGCTGGCCGGGGAGGTCTACTGGCTGAAGCCGTCCAAGGCCTCCTACCACTCCAACCTCCTGAGCGGCGGCCCCGTGCTCTGCGCCGGCACGATGGTGGTGGAGGGGGGCCGGATCAAGCAGATCGCGAACGACAGCGGCCACTACAAGCCGATCGACGAGGCGATGGTGAAGGCGCTCCTGAGGCTCCAGTCGTTCGGCGTCGACGTCTCGCAGATCAAGGTCGTCGGGGTCGTGGACTACACCGTAACGACCGGCGCGAAGTTCCTCGCCGCCCACGGGAACTGGGAGTCGATCCGGAAGTCGGGTTCGGTCGGGGCGATCTCGAGGAACTACGCGAAGGTGTGAGCCCGCTCCCGTGACGGAGGTCACCGAAACGCCGCGGCGGTAAACCGGGACGGCCGCCCCTCGTCTTCAGGATCGGAGAGGAACAGATGCCGTCTCGCCCGCGCCGTCGCTCCGCGTGGTTCGCCCTCGTCTTTCGGCTCGCCCCGGCCGCAGCCCTCGCGCTCACGCTCGTCCCACCGGCCGCGCGGGCGGAGGTCGTCAGGCTCCTGCCCGGGGTGGCCCGGGCCAACGGCGCGAACGGGACGCGCTTCGAGTCGACCGTCTTCTTGACGAACCCGGGCTCCGAGCAGCTCACGGCGGAAGTCGGCCTCGTCTGCGGCTCGGGCTGCGGCCCCGCTCCAGCGACCTGCCGGTCGGTCCGGGCGAGACCCTCCGGCTCGACGACGCGCTCGGGCGGCTCTTCGGGCTCGACGGCGTGGCGGGGACGCTCGTGGTTCGCGCCGCCGCTCCTTTCGAGCTGAGGGGGACGACGGCGAACGTCGCCGACCCGGCGGGGAGCTACGGCCTCGCGCTGTCGTCGCTCGCGGAGGTCGAGGCCCTCGGCCCGGGCGAGACGGGGCACGCGCTCTGGCTCGCGCAGGGGGCGGACGGCGCCGGCTCCTCGAGGACGAACCTCGCCGTCACGCTCCTCGACCCCGGGAGCGCCGTCCGCGTGACGGTGCTCGACGACGCGGGGGTCGTCCTGGGTGAGGAGGAGGTGAGGGCCGCAGCGCCCGTCTTCTGGCAGAGGCCTGTCGCCGAGCTGGTGACCAACCCCTCGATCCCGGCGGGGCGAGCCGAGGTGACCGTCCTCTCGGGACGCGCCGTCGCCTACGCGGCGTCCGTCGACGACGTGACGGGCGACGGGATCCTCGCCCTGGCGCGCCCGCTGCCGCCGGGGCTCGCGTCGGGACCGGTCTCGTGGCTCCTGCCGGGGGCGGCGCGGACACCGGGCCGGAACGGGACCGTCTGGCGGACCGACCTCAGGCTCTTCAACCCGTCGCTCGACGCGGTCGTCGCGACGGTCGTTCCCGTGACGGGGCTCCCCGCGGCGGCGCCTCTCGTCGTTCGCGTCGCGCCGCGCTCGATCGCGTCGGTCGACGACGTCCTCGGCCCCGACGGGCTCCGTCTTCCCGACGGCGTCGCCGGCGCCCTCTCGATCTCGGCCCCCGGCCCGCTCCTCGCCCTCGCCCGGACGCGGAACCTCGATCCCTCCGGACGGCCGGGGAGCTTCAGCGCCTACCAGGAACCGATCCCCTCGTCCGGTCTCCTCCCCGCCGGGGCGAGCGCCGCGTTCCGCGGGCTCGCCGGTGACGGCGGGACGACGGGGCAGCGGACGAACGTCGCGGTCGTCACCGGGGCGTCCGGGGTGACGTTGCACCTCGTCCTGAAGGACCTCGAGGGGAACGTCGTCGCCTCCGCCGACGCTTCCCTCGCCGCCGACGCCTGGGAGCAGCGCCCGCTCGCGGACTGGTTCGGGATCGCCCCCGTGTCGTCGGGGGCGTCGCTCGAGGCCACGGTGGCCTCGGGCTCGGCAACCCTCTACGCCAGCGTCGTCGACAACGGCACCGGGGACGCGGTCGTCCTCGCTCCCGAACGGCTGCCGACCGCCGGCTGCTCGCCGCCGTCCATCGTCTCGTTCGCGGCGTCGCGGCCCGGGGTGACGGCGGGGGAGAGCGTCACCCTGGCGGCTACCGTCGCCGGGAGCGGCGCGCGCCTCGTCGTCACCCCCGGCGACCTCGTCGTCCCCGCGGGAGGTACCCTCACCGTCGTCCCCGCCGTCACGACGACGTACCGCCTGGCGGCCACCCTCCCGTGCGGCGCGGAGTCGGTCGCGTCGGCGACCGTGACGGTCGCGGCACCGGCCGGGGCGCTCCTGACGTCGAGCGGCGCGCTGCGCGGCGTGACCGACGGCGGGAGCGTCGTCTACCGGGGGATTCCCTACGCCGCCCCGCCTACGGGAGCGCTCCGCTTCCGGCCGCCGGCCGCAGGCTCTCCGTGGAGCGGCGTGCGTGACGCCTCCTCGTTCGGCGCGGTCTGCCCCCAGCTCGACGACTCCGGAACGGCGGCGGGGAGCGAGGACTGCCTGTTCCTGAACGTCTGGACGCCGTTCGTTCCCCCGCCGTCCCCTCTCCCGATCCTCTTCTTCGTCCACGGCGGCGGGAACGTCCAGGGCTCGGGCTCCGAGCCGTACTACGACGGACGGACCTTCGCCGCGAACGCCCGCGGGGTCGTCGTCACGGCGAACTACCGCCTCGGGACCCTCGGGTGGCTCGCGCTCCCCGAGCTCGCCTCCGAGACGAGGCGCGGCGTCTCCGGGAACTACGGCAGCCTCGACCAGCTGGCGGCGCTCCGCTGGATCCGGAGGAACGCGGCCGCGTTCGGCGGCGACCCGTCGAGGGTCCTCGTCTTCGGCGAGTCGGCGGGGGGCGTCGACGCCTGCACCCTCGCCGCCTCGCCTCTTGCGCGCGGGCTCTTCTCGTCGGCGCTCGTCGAGAGCGGCGGCTGCTTCCAGCCGTCGACACAGAAGGTCGAGGCCTTCGGCGCCACCGTGGCCGACGCGCTCGGCTGCGCGGGCGCCGCCGACCCGGCCGCCTGCCTTCGGGGGCTCCCCGCCGGGACGGTCCTCGAGCGCTTCCCTCCGGCTGTCTCCATCACGTCCAACTCGGGACAGCTCTTCGGGCCGGCCGTCGACGGCTTCCTCCTCGACGAGTCGCCGATCGACGCCTTCCGGAACGGCCACGCGAACGCCGTCGCCTTCGCGATCGGCGCGAACGCGGACGAGACGGGAGCGGCGGTCCCGCGCGGGATCACCTCGGAGGCCGACTACCAGGCGGCCGTCCGCGCGCAGTACGGCGCGCTCCTGGCACCGGCGATCCTCGCCCGCTACCCGGCGTCCGCGTACCCGTCGCCCCGCAAGGCGCTCGTGGCCGTGACGACCGACCAGCGGTTCGTCTGTCCTTCCCGCGCCGTCGCGCGGGCCGCGGCGCAGGGAGCGCGGGGACCCGTCTTCCGCTACTTCTTCCGCTACCCGGCGAACCGCCTCTACGGGGCGATCCACGGGATCGAGCTCCCGTTCGTCTTCGGCTCGCTCGACGGGATCCCCGGCTATACGCCGACGCCGTTCGAGCGGAGCCTCTCGGACCAGATGAACCGCGCGTGGGCGTTCCTCGCGGGAAGCGGCGACCCCAACGGCCCCGGCGCCCCCGCCTGGCCCGCGTACGACCCGGCCGCCGACCGGACCCTGGTTTTCGACGACCCGCCGGCGGCCGCCGACGGGATCCGGACCCAGACGTGCGACTTCTGGGACGCCCTGGCGCAGCTGGGCGGCGCCTCGCTCGCGCCGTGAGGGGTCATCCCTCCCGGTTCCCCTTTCGCCCCCTTCCCCGCCGATAATCAGGCTCCAACGCGCCGGGACAGTCGCGCGGCCCCGGGGAGGTCCGGGGCCGAAGAGTCGTCGGAAGGGGCGGCAAGAGGAGGGGACCACGTGCACCAGAGCGTCCGGAACAGGCTGTCGAGCTTCCTGAAGGACTACGAGGGGAAGGTCGGGTACATGTACCTCGACGTGAAGGGTCTCGTGACGGTCGGCGTCGGGCACCTGATCGAGCCGGTCAGCCGGGCGACGTCGCTGAAGTTCGGGTACAAGGGGAGTCCCGGCTCCTCGGCCTCCGCGGGGGAGGTGGCGGCCGAGTGGCAGCTCGTGAAGTCGCGCAAGGACCTGGCGCCGCAGGGGAGCGCGGCGTTCGCCCCCATCACGAAGCTGGAGCTGAGCGACGCGGGGATCGAGCAGATGGTCCTCCAGGCCGCGGGGGCCATCGAGGACTACATCAAGTCGAACGCCTCCGCGCGGGCCTACTACGCGGACTGGGACCGGTGGCCGGCGGACGCGCAGCTGGGGTTCCTGGGGGTGGCGTGGGGCGGGATCCCCCTCCCGCAGTTCGGCTGGCACAAGTTCCCCGAGGCGTGCAAGGCGCAGGACTGGGCGTCCGCGGCGAAGGAGTGCCGGATCTCGAGCCCCATCGCCGCCGGCCGGAACGAGGCCCACAAGCGGATGTTCGAGAACGCCGCCCAGGCGAAGGCCAACGGGGACGACGTCAGCATCCTCAACTGGCCGGCGATCCTCATCGCCCGGGTCGACGTCGTGGGGGAGCGCGGGGCCTGAGAGGGCGCCCTCCGTCCCGCTAGGCCGCGCCCGTCGGGCGCGGAGGCCGCTTCGGGCTCGACGCGCCACGCCGGAGAGGGCCCCCTGGAAGCCCGCGGCGGCCGTTGTCGGATCGGCGCGTCTCTCGCGATTCCTCGGCGTCCCTCCCGTGCCGGGCCCTCGAAAGCAGGCGTCGATCGGCCTCTGAGGTCATCCGGGACGATAATCGCCGCGCGGCCGCGGGGGCCCGGGAGGGCCGGCAGCCCCCGGGAGCCGCACGGAGGGCTTCTTCGCACGTGAGCTCCGTCCAGCCGGAGCCGCCCCGGGTCCACAGGGGACTGGTCAGCATCGCGGTGATGTCGAGCGCGGTCATGGAGGTGCTCGACACCTCGGTCGTCAACGTCAGCCTCCCTCACGTCGCCGGGAGCCTCTCGGCGACGGTCGACGAGGCGACGTGGGTCCTCACCTCGTACATCGTCGCGAACGCGGTGATCCTGCCGATCACCGGCTGGCTCTCGAACTACGTCGGCCGCAAACGGCTGCTCCTGACCGTCGTCGCCGGCTTCACGATCTCGAGCGTCCTCTGCGGCCTGGCGCCGAGCCTGCCGCTCCTCATCTTCTTCCGCGTCCTCCAGGGGACGACGGGGGGCGGGCTGCAGCCGATGTCGCAGGCCGTCCTCCTCGAGGAGTTCCCCCTCGCCGAGCGGGGGAAGGCGATGGCCATGTGGGGGATGGGGATCGTCGCGGCGCCGATCCTCGGTCCGGTGCTCGGCGGGTGGATCACCGACGCCTACTCCTGGAGGTGGGTCTTCTTCATCAACGTCCCGGTCGGGATCTTCAGCATCGTCACGATCGCCCTGTTCGTCGAGGACCCGCCGTACATCCGCCGGGGGTCGCTGAAGGTGGACGCCATCGGCCTCGGGATGCTGGCGGTCGGGATGGGCTCGCTCCAGGTGATGCTCGACCGGGGGCAGGAGGAGGACTGGTTCGCCTCCCGGACCATCTCCGTCCTCGCGGTCCTCGCCGTCGTCTTCCTCGCGGGGTTCGTCGTGAGGGAGCTGATCGTCCCGGACCCGATCGTGAGGTTCCGCCTCCTCCGCTACCGGAACTTCGCGATGGGCCTCCTCCTCGTCTTCGTCCTCGGCTTCGTCCTCTACGGGAGCCTCGTCCTCCTCCCGATCTTCATGCAGACGCTCCTCGGCTGGTCCGCGGCCAACGCGGGGATCTGGACCAGCCCCCGCGGCATCGGGACCGCGCTCTGCATGCCGGTGGTCGGCTACCTCCTGGGCCGCGGCTGGGACGGCCGCAGGCTGCTCGTCTTCGGCTTCACCACGGCGGCGGTCGCGCTCTACGGCTTCTCGCACATGACGCTCGACTCCGGGACGACCGACATCCTCCTCCACCAGCTCAACCAGGGGATGGGGATGGCCTTCATCTTCGTGCCGTTGACGACGCTGACGATGGACCCGATCCCGCGGGAGGAGACCGGCTACGCCACCAGCCTCTACAGCGTCATGCGGAACGTCGGCTCGTCGTTCGGCATCTCGTTCCTGACGACCTGGATCGCGCGCCGTGCCCAGGTCCACCAGAGCGGCCTGGTCGCACACGCGAACCCGTACTCGGAGGCCTTCCGCGAGAGGCTGCAGGGGCTCACGCAAGCCCTCGTGGCGAAGGGGGCCGACGCCTTCACGGCCACCCGCGAGGCGCTGGCCCTCGTCTACGGCTCGATCCAGCGCCAGGCCTCGCTCCTCGCCATCCTCGAGGTCTTCCGGGTGATGGCCGTCGCCTTCTTCCTCGCGGGGGGCCTCGTCTTCCTGATGCGGCGGTCCGTCCACGGCGCGAGGGGGGCCGCGGCCGCGCACTGAGGTCCGGGACCGAGTGACGAGCGGGCCCGGACGGCCCGCCTCCCGGCGCCGCCGCCTCCCGGGCCGCTCCGTGCCCCGACGGGGCGGTGGGAAGATCCCACCCGCGCCGCGGCCCCGGGCCCCGCGGGCGGGAGGGACGACCATGGAGCAGACGCGACTCGGACGGACGGGCCTGACGGTCTCCCGGCTCTGCCTCGGGACGATGACCTTCGGCGTCCAGTGCGACGAGGCGACGTCGCGCGCCATCCTCGACGCCGCCGCGGAGGGGGGGATCACGTTCCTGGACACCGCGGACGTCTACCCGCTCGGCGGGACGCGCCAGACGAACGGCCGGACCGAGGAGATCCTCGGGCGCTGGCTCGCGGGGAGGCGGCACGACTTCGTCCTGGCGACGAAGTGCGGCGGGGTGATGACCGACCACCCGTGGGGGCGCGGCAGCTCGCGCAAGCACGTCCTCGACGCCATCGACGCCTCGCTCCGGCGCCTTCGGACCGACTACGTCGACCTCTACCAGATTCACCTCTTCGACCCCGAGACGCCGATCGACGAGACGCTCCGCGCGCTCGACGACGTCGTCCGCTCGGGCAAGGCCCGGTACGTCGGCTGCTCGAACTTCCTCGCCTGGCGGGTCGCGCGCGCCCTGGGGCGGAGCGAGGCGCTGGGGCTCGCGCGGTTCGACTCGGTCCAGCCGCGCTACAACCTCCTCTTCCGCGAGATGGAGCGCGAGCTCCTCCCTCTCTGCCTGGAGGAGGGGCTCGGCGTCATCCCCTACAACCCGATCGCCGGGGGCCTCCTGAGCGGCAAGCACGTCTTCGACCCGGGACCTCCGGCGGGGTCGCGGTTCACGCTGGGCGGGGCGGCAAAGATCTACCAGGACCGCTACTGGCACCCCGGGATGTTCGGGACGGTCGAGAAGCTGCGGGGGGTGGCCGCCGAGGCGGGACTCGACCTCGTGACGCTGGCCGTCGCGTGGGTCCTGGCGAACCCCGCCGTGACGGCGCCCATCGTCGGGGCGAGCCGGCCGGAGCAGCTCGCTCCCGCCCTCGCGGCCGCGACGACGGCGCTTTCGCCCGAGCTGAAGGCCCGGCTCGACGACCTGACCGCGGAGTACCGGCGGGGCGACGCGGCGCGCTGAGGAGGCTCCGGCGAGGCGCCGGTTCCGTGAGCCGCGTCATCCGGACCGCCGGTCGCGGCGCCCCGCCCCTTGCACGCTCCGAGACGGGATCTCATATTGTGACGATCAGGAGGTCCGAGGGGCGGTCCGCTTCGTCGTGCGGGGGAGGGGCGAGCCGTTCCGAAACGCCGATGGCCTACCGCGCGCACCCGCTCTCCCCGGCACCGCTGAAGCAGATCCACAGGATCGACGTTCGTCCGCCCCTCCCGAGGGGGTTCGCGGAGAAGGCCCGCGAGCACGAGGGGAACCGGGACGACGCCGTGGGGCACGTCCTCACCCACCTCCACGTGATGGCCGTGAAAGGGATCGTCCGCCGGGAGGACAACCCCATCGTCACGGTCGGGGCGGCGGTGATGCAGTCCGTCCACAGCAGCTTCCAGAACCAGGCCGCGCACCGCCTTCCCGGGCAGCTCCTCATCACGGGCCGGACGCCCGGGATGATCCTCCTCCAGCGCGGGATCCTCGCCGCGGCTCGGCTGAACATGCTCTTCGGCCTGACGGACGACCTCCACGCGAACTTCAACAAGGTCGACTCGCAGCTCGAGAGCCACGGGATGGCCGACGCGTTCGAGGCGGCCTGCCGCGACGCGCTCTTCACGGGGTTCGGCCGCAAGGAGGCCGACCCGGAGATCGTCGGCGAGATCTGGGAGGACCTCTACAAGGACGGAGCGCTGCCGGCCTACGAGGCCGTCCTCGACCTCTTCTCCTCGAACCTCACCGAGGTGAACCGCGAGAGCCAGGAGCAGAAGCTGGGGATCACCGAGGAGGAACGGGACTACCTGCGCGGCGCCTCCCCCGAGGGGGTGGAGCCGGCGATGGTGAGGAACGTCGAGCGGATGTACGACGTCGAGGGGTGACGCAGCAGCGGTCGGCGTCGGCCGGCGTCGAGTCAGCGCCTCACTTCAGGACGAAGTCGACGCGGGCGAGGGTCTCGCCCGGCTTGGGCTTCCGGGCCGCACCGGGCTCGACGAGGAAGACGCGGTCGGCGGCGACCTTCCCTCCGGAAAGGAGGTAGTCCTTCACCGCCGTCGCGCGCTCGAGCGCCAGCTGGCGCAGGTCGTCCGGCCCGACCTGGATGTTCGTCAGCATCAGCTTCTCCATCTCCTCCGGCGGGAGCTTCTTGACGAACCCGAGCGCGGTCCGGGGCTTCGGGAACTTCTCCTTCCGGTAGGCCCGCTCGAGGTACTCCGGCCACTCCTCCTTCGAGACGACGACGTCGTCGACGGGGACCGCCGCCCCCTTCCTGGCGAGCTCCTCGGCCTTCCTCGCCTTCACCTTCCGCTCGAAGAGGGCCCGCTTCAGCCCCTCCGGGTCCTTCTCCGCGTCGGCCTTCCCCTCCACGTCGAGCTTCAGGGCCGGCCGCTGCGCGAGCGCCTTCGCCAGCGCGTCGAGGCGGCCGGTCGCCGTGGCGTCGAGCGTGGCGAGGCCCGGCGCGAAGTCGACGCGCGAGAGCTCCTGCCCCCCGCCGAAGAGGCTCCCCAGGAGCTTGAAGGGCGACGTCACCGCCTTCACGAGGATGTTCCCGATGATCTTCCAGACGATCGGGCCGATCCGGAACTTCGGGTCGTCGACGGAGCCCGAGATCGGGACGTCGAGCCGGATGACGCCGTCGGGGTCCTTGAGGAGGGAGATTGCGAGCTTCACCGGGAGCTTCGTGGCCGTCGGGCTCTCGACCTTGTCGCCGAAGGTGAACTGGTCGACGACGAAGCCGTTCTTCGCCTGGAGCCTCCGGTCGTCCAGCTTGTACTCCACGTTCATCGTCAGCCGCCCCTTCTGGACGGCGTACCCGGCGTACTTCACGAAGTACGTCGTGAACGGGACGAGGTCGATGTCGCGGAACGACGCCTTGATGTCGGCGAACTTCGTGGCGGCCAGCGGATTGAGGGAGCCCTTGACCTCGATCGGCGCCGAGCTCTCGAGGCTCCCGCGAAGCTCCACCTCGGCCCTGGTCCCGGACTCGGACGAGAGGCCCGAGATCCGCCCCCCCACCTCCTTCAGGTCGGCGCGGTAGTTCGGCTTGACGAACGTGTCGTCGACGTGGATCGAGGCGTTCTGGAGGGTGATCGCGTCGATCCGCACCGGCGTGACCGCGGCCGTGGCGGCGTTGGCCGGGGCGGTGGCGGCAGGCGGCGCCGCGGCCGGCCCCGCCGCGGGCGCCACGGGAGCGGCGGTCGCTCCCTCCGCCGCCGCCACCTCCGCCTCGTCCACGGGAGGCGGCTCCGCGAGGCCGAAGACCTTCCGGTAGTTCAGGGTGCCGTCCGTGTAGAGCTCGATCCGCGTGAAGAGGTCGGTCGCCGCGACCTTCCGGATCGAGAGCGCGTCGGGGTTGACCGAGGCGTCCATCCCCTCCAGGAAGAGGGAGCTCCAGCCGAGGAAGCTCTCGGAGGTGGCCGGGTCGACCGTTCCGAAGCGGTCGAAGGAGAGGTCCCCGGACCAGCGGGCGAACGTCCTCCCGTCCGGGTTCACCTTCGCCGTCACGGTCCCGGCGGCGCTCACGGTCCCGCCGGTCATCCGCAGCAGCACCCGTGCCGGGACGTAGCCCGCGAGCGGGACGAGCTCGACGCCGCGTGCCTGGAGCTTCAGCTCCGCCGAGGGCGGGCTGATGCCGACCGTGCCCGAGCCGGAGACGGTCCCTTTGCCGTTCACGACGACCTGCGACGAGAGCTTCGCCTTCTCGCCGGCGACCGTCGACAGGCCTTCGACCCTCGTGGAGGCGGGAGACAGCACGACGGTGGTCGGGCGCGGCGCCGCCTCGTCGACGAAGCGAAGCGTCCCGGCGTCGATGACGAACGTGCCGACGCGCGTCGTGTAGGGGGCCGCGGGAGGGGCCGCCGTCTCCGTCCCTCCGGTCGCTGCGGGCGCCGGCGGCGTCAGCGACGACAGGTCGACGCCGCCGTCCGCCTTCCGCACGGCGCGCAGGAACGGCTTCGTCAGCGTCAGCTCACCCACCGTGACGGTCCTCTTCGCGGGGTCGATCTCCGTCCCCTTGAGGGCAAGCGACGGGATCCGGAGGAAGTCCTCCCTCTCGCCGCGGATCCGGGCGCGGACGGCGCGGGCGTCGACGGCGAGCTCCGAGACTGCCGTTCCGCCCCCGTCCACGGGCCACCGGAACTTCGTGGCGAGGTCGACCGTCCCCTCCTCGAAGTCGAAGCGGGCGGTGTCGCGCAGGTAGGTCTCGTACCGCTTCAGCGGCACGCCGGTCAGCTTCAGCTCCCCCCGGGCGGACTGCGGGTCGAGCGAGAACGTCCCCTTCGCGTCGACCGCCTCTCCGCCGTCGGTCGCGGCCGACGCGGTGAAGGCGGCCTCGGATGCCTTGCGGGTGGTGAGGCCGGTGACGGCGACCTTCAGCTCCTTCACCAGCGCCTCGAACGGGACCTTCGGCTGCTCGTCGCGGTAGTGGATCCGGCCTCCTTCGACGGCGATCGACGCGACGTCGACCTGCCACGGAGCCTCGGCCACCTTCGGCCGCGTCCCCGCCGCCCCTCCCGCCCCGCCGCCGCTCTTCCCCGGCGGGGCCTTCCCGAGGAACTTCTCCGCGATCGGGTAGCCGCTCGCCCGATCCCGCGTGATCCAGACCTCGGGACCGGTCAGCGCGACCCGCCGGAAGCGGACGCGGCGGAGGAGCGGCTCGGTCGGAGCGAGGGAAAGGTCGAGACGGCTCCACCGGAGGAGGGGCGCCTTCGCCGCGTCGACCCACTCCACGTCCCTGAGCGCCGCGGTCCCGGAGAGGACGAGAGACGCCCCCGTCCCTTTCGACTCGCGGAACGTCACCTCGAGGGCCGTGTCGAGCTTCGCCGAGGCGAAGTGCGCCTCTCCCGGCCGGGGGATGTAGGCGAGGTAGTACGGGAGGTCGACGTCGGCGAGGTCGATCGAGACGCTCGTCTCGCGGCTCCCCGCGAACGGCTTGCTCCTTCCCTCCAGCTCGAAGGGCGCGCCGTTCACCTTCGCGGCGAGGCGCGGCCGGGTGAAGACGTCGACGTCGACGGGGAGGTTCGAGAGGAACGGGATGCCGATCGAGAGGTCGCGGACGGCGTGCCGGGTCTTCGTCAGCCGGTCGTCGACGTCGATCTCGCCCCGTTCGACGGTGATGTTGCCGACCGAGAAGCGGGACGGCTTCTCGTCGGGCTTCGGCGCGAGCGCCTCGTCGAGGATGTCCTGGATGCTGGTCGTCCCGTCCTCGTTTCGCGTGACGGAGAGGTGGGGCGCCTCGACGGCGACCTGCCGGAAGACGACGCCGCGGCGGACGATCGACGACGCCTCGGCGTTCACGTAGAGGCGCTCGACGGAGAGGAGCGTCCCGGGCCCGGCTCTGTCGCCGATCGAGAGCCCCTCGAGCGTGAGGGAGAGCGCGAAGGGATTGAACCGCGCCCCCTTCAGGGTGACGGGCCGGTGGAGCTTCGTGGAGAGCGCGGCGGGGAGCTTGCTCCGGACGAGGGCGGGGACAGCGAGGAAGCCGAGGGCGGCGTAGAGGGCCAGGGCTGCGAGCGCTCCGAGCGCGAGACGACGGAGGGGGAGCTTCGAAAGGCGGCTGCGGAGTCGCGCCGAACGCCCTGCTTCCATGAGGGAAGGATAGCCCTTGGTCTCCCGACGGAATCCTCTCCCAGCCGTCGCTCGAAGGAGGTCAGCCCGCGACGGCCCCCGCCAGCTGCCAGAGCCCCAGGAGCCCGAGGACGACGACGGACGCGAGGGCGAGGGTGCGGCGCTTGCGCTCGCTCAGGAGACCGGCCGTCCCGAAGGCCCGGATGATCAGGAGGAGGGTCACGACCATCGTCGCGTAGAAGGAGCCGACGAGGACGACGGCGTTCGCCGGCGCTTCGGCCCAGGCCCGGAGGGTGGCGGGCCCCATGACGAGGCTCCAGCCGAGGTAGGGGCCGGGGCCGAGGGCGTTGACGACGGCGGCCTCGAGGAGGGTCCGGGGGGGCGAGGCCTTCTCCTCGGCCGGCGCCGCGGCGGCGGGCTTGCGAAGGCTCCGGAGCGCGACGACGGCGAGCGCGAGGAGGAGGAGCCCGCCGGCGCCGCGCAGGAGGCGCTCGACGCCGGGCGGAAGGCGCTGGAGGAGGACGAGCGCCAGGAGGGCGATCGGGCCGTCGCTGAGGAGAGGGGCGAAGGCCGCCGGCAGCGAGGAACGCCAGCCGCGCGCCGCGACGCGGGCGAGGAGGAACGCGAGGAACGGGCCCGGCTGGACCGTGGCGGCGAAGGCGAACCCGGCGCCGGTCAGGAGGGCCGCGATCACGGCATCGCGCGGCTCAGCGCGCCGGCAGCAGCTTCAGCGTCTGCTCGTCGAAGAGCGGGTCGTCCTGGCCGACCCTGACGAAGAGGAACTTCCGCACGCCGCTGGCGGGATGGGTCTCGAAGTACTGGATGCCGTCGGGGGCCGTGCCCCAGTCGCCGCAGGGGGGGTCGGGGACCTCGTCGGGGCTCTGGGTCTTCTCGAGCTCCTTCGCGTAGGCGGCGTCCGGGACGAAGGTCCAGCGCTTCACGCCGGCCGGGACCTTCCCCTCGCGGTACGGGGCGAGGACACAGCGCGCGGCGACCGCCTTCGGGGTCTTCTCCGCGAAGAAGCGCTTCATCCCTGCCTCGAGGCTCTCGCCGGGGCGGAGGTCGAGGACGTCGACCACCGGCTCGGGCTTCCCGCCTCCGTCGGAGTAGCGCATCGCGAGCGAGGCGCCCTGGAATAGGAAGTCGATCTTCCGGTCGCCGTAGTCGCACGTCTGGACCCAGGCCTCGAGGCCGACCTTCGCGTCGGCGAGCTTCGACCAGGCGCACTTGTCGAAGGCGGGATGCGACGGGCCCCCCTTCGCCGGCGCGGCGGCGGGCGGGCCGGCGGCGAGCGCCGGCGCCCCGGCGGCCGCCAGGAGGAAGAGGAGGGCCGGGACGGGGGAGGGGACACGTGGAGCCCGGAGGGCCTGCCCGGCGGCCCGGGGTCCGGAGGAAGTCCGCGCGCGGTTCTTCATGAAGCAGGGAAGTCTACTGCCGGACGGCCGGCCCCGGCCCGATGGGAGAGGGCTGCTCCGCGGGACTACACTTCGCCATGCCTTCCATCACACGCCGCGACGCACTCGGCGCGACCGCCACCGGCCTCGCCGCCCTCGCCCTCCCGCGCCTCGCCTTCAGCGCCGACGACCGCTCGGCGGTCTACGCCGAGATCGAGAGGCGCCACGACGAGGCGCTGAAGCGCCTGCAGGAGTGGATCCGGCACCCGTCGATCGCCGCCGAGAACCGCGCGTCGGAGGAGGGGTGCGAGCTGATGATGCAGCTCGCCCGCGAGGCCGGCTTCCAGCACGCCGATCGGGTCCCGACCGACGGCAAGCCGGGCGTCTACGCGACGCTCGACGCGGGGGCGAAGCGGACGGTGGGGCTCTACTTCATGTACGACGTGAAGCAGGCCGACCCGTCGGAGTGGTCGTCGCCGCCGTTCGAGGCGCGGCTCGTCGACAAGCCGGGGTTCGGGAAGGTCGTCGTGGGGCGCGGGGCCGTGAACCAGAAGGGGCCGGAGGCGGCGTGCCTCGCGGCGCTCCACGCCATCCGTGGCGCGGGGCGGAAGCTCCCGGTCAACCTCGTCCTCGTCGCCGAGGGGGAGGAGGAGATCGGCTCGCCCCACTTCCACCAGGTGGTGAGGCGGCCCGACGTCGCGGCGGCCCTCGCGAAGACGATCGGGGTCTTCATGCCGTCGGCGTCGCAGGACCCCGACGGGACGGTGGCGGTCACCCTCGGAGCCAAGGGGGTGGTCGAGGTGGAGCTGGTCGCCAGCGGCGAAAAGTGGGGCCGCGGGCCGTCGAAGGACGTCCACTCGGCGAACCGCGCGCGCCTCGACAGCCCGGCGTTCCACCTGGTGCAGGCGCTCGCGACGCTGGTGACGAAGGACGGCGACCCGGCCATCGAGGGGTTCGCGACGGCGGCCAAGGGGCCGACCCCGGCGCAGAGCGCGATGCTCGACGAGGCGGCCCGGCGGATGGACGAGGCGACGGCGAAGAAGGTCCTCGGCGCGACGCGCTGGGCGCACGACGCCTCGTGGCGCCAGTCGCTGGAGGAGCTCTGCTTCCGCCCGACGGTGAACATCGAGGGGCTCGTCGGCGGCTACACGGGCCCCGGCGGGAAGACGGTCCTGCCGCACCGCGCGGTCGCCAAGCTCGACCTCAGGCTCGTCCCCGACATGACGTACGACGGCGCCCTCGCCGCCCTGAAGGCGCACCTCGCGAAGCACGGCTTCGGCGACCTCGAGGTGAACGCGACCGGCGGGTACAGCCCGACCGAGACGAGCGCCGACGCGGCGGTGATCCGGGCGGAGATGGCGGTGTACAAGAGGGCCGGCATCGACCCGCTCCTCTGGCCGCGAAACGCGGGCTCCTACCCGGGGTACGTCTTCACCGACCCGCCGCTGACGCTCGGGACGGCCCACTTCGGGCTCGGGCACGGGAGCGGGGCCCACGCCCCGGACGAGTACTTCGTCATCGAGTCGACGAACCCGAAGGTGTCGGGCTTCGACGGCGCGGTCCGGTCGTTCGTCGACTACCTCCACGAGCTGGCGGTCGTCGCCTGAGCGGGCGGAGGAAAGGGAGCCCCGACGCGGCCCTTACGCATTCCTGCACGGGTATGGCTGGTGGCGGAGAGAAGGAGGCGTCGCCACATCGGGGCTCCCGACCTAAAGTGGCCGGAACGGGCCGTTTTTCAGACAGGGGGAAGCAACTTTTTTTTCGGTCCCGGGGTGTGCCATTTCGGCGCCCCCTCCGGCCGGGGCTCGGCAGGGTAGGATCGGGTCGATGAGAGCTCGTTTCTTCGCGACAGCCCTGGTCCTCGGCCTCCTCCTTCCCGGCAACCTCCGCGCCGCGGACAAGGAGAAGCCCCAGGACGACCTGGAGTCCCTCTACAAGAAGTCGGCCGCCGAGCTGAAGGTCGGGATCGAGGACAAGCACCCGGGCGTCTACTTCGTCCTGGCGCACCGCCTCTTCCTCGACGGGAAGAAGGACGAGGCGACGTTCTGGTTCTACGTCGGGCAGCTGAGGTTCCGCTTCCACCTCAAGTCCGACCCGAAGAACGTCCCCCCCGGCGACCCGGGGCTCTTCAGCGCGTTCACGGAGCTGGTCGGCGGGCCGATCAACAAGTGGGCCTTCGGCGACACCACGGCCCTGGTGAAGACGCTAGACGACGTCCTCGCGTGGGACGCGAAGACGCGCAACGGCTACACCTCCAAGGAGGCCAACGCCGAGGCGCTGAAGTACGCCCGGAACAGCATCGTCGAGCTGCAGAAGACGATCCGCGACACGGCCGACCAGATCCGGAAGGACCGCGCCGCCGCGGGGTGGGAGAACCGGAACTAGGACCCGGCGCGGTCCCGCGGGACGGGGGAGGCCGGCGGCCCGTCCCGCGGGGGCCCCTCCGTCAGATCGTCCCGGGAGCGTCGTTCAGCGAGAGGGTCAGGGTCGGGTTCGTGGCCCAGGCCCAGGCCGCCTCCTCGGCGGACGCCTCGCGCGGGACGACCGCGGTGCCGAGGGCCAGGTACTCGATGATGTGGCTCTCCCAGCCGTGGCTCCCCTCGCGGATCCTCACGCCGACGATCCCCTGGGCGCCGAGCTTCGAGGCCTCGTGCTGCATCCGCTCCTGCGCGAGCTCGCGCGCCTCGTAGAGGGCCTGGGTGAAGTTCTGCATCTCCATGTTCTGGCCGATCGTCTTCCAGGCCTGGCGCATCGTCAGGTGCGCCACGTGGTAGACGCAGCTCCCCATCACGAGGCCGAGCGGGCTGTAGCCGGCGGCGCGGAGGAGGAAGAGGTCCTGCCCGGAGAGGTCGCTGGTGAAGGGCTTGCCCGCCGGGGTCCGGTGGCTCTGGCCGTCGCGGCTCCGGATGGCCGTCCCGACGGCCATGAACTCGGCCAGGTTCTCTCCCCATGAATAGCGAGACACCTCGAGCCTGACGCCCACGATCCCGTCGGCGCCGAGGGCGTCGGCCTCGGCCTCCATCCGGCTCATCGCCAGCTCGCGCGCGGCGTACATCGCCTGCGAGAGGACGCCCAGCTCCTGGTTCTGGTTGTACTGCCCCTGCTGGTAGCCGATGTGGTAGATCGACGAGCCGATCACGAGCCCGAGGGGGTCGAAGCCGGCGCGCCGCACGAGGAGGAACTCGTTGACCGAGAGGTCGCTCGTGAAGAGGAACGGCTTCCCCGCGCCGCCGCGCATCTCGGCGAGCCGCTCGCGCGCGTGCGGCGGGATCTCGCCTCCGGTGGGCGCCCGGTCGGGCACGGGGGGCGGCGGCGGAGGGGGATCGGGCGGGCGGGAGCCGAACAGGGCCATGGGGACCTCCTTTGAGAACAAAGTGTCCTCTCGGAAACCAGGGACTATACGCCTGCCGCGACCGGGTCTCGACAGCCCTTGTAGACTTCGCGCATGGCCTATCGATTCGAGGCGTGCGGGAACTGCGGGGCCCCCGTGAAGCGGTCGGAGGACGGCCGCGGGGTGAGCTGCCCCTATTGCGGCGCAGCGGACCGGCCGGGGCTCGACCCGGCGCGGCTGGCGGCCTCCGTCCGGGCCGACTTCGCGTCCGCCGAGAGCTTCCTCGAGCGGACGGCGTCCACCCTCTCCTCGGCCTTCCCGGAGCGGACGGTCGTGGAGCGGAAGGGGGGGCTCCTGTCGGCGAAGAAGACGGTCGGGCTCAAGGTGGCGTGCGACGACGGCGAGTTCCGCCTCCGCCGCGAGGGGAGCGGGGTCGTCGCGGAAAGGGTCCACGTCGTCCGGGGGATCGCGCTCAAGACCGAGCGCCTCCCCCCGGCCGAGTGGCTCACCACCCTCTGCGAGTCGCTCGCGGAGATGGCCCGGATGAACGCGGGGGCCGCCGAGGCGCTGAAGCGTCTCGGCGCGTCATAGGGACGCGGGAGGAGAGGGGCGGATGAGCGAGGCGTTGAAGGGCCTCATCGGCCGGCTGGGGGCGCTCGTCCCCGGCTACACGGGCTACGCGGCCAAGGAGAAGCGGCGGGACACCGACCAGGCGCTCCGGCTGTCGATCGCGGCCCGCCTGGGCGCCGGGCGCGCCGCCCTGGACCGGAACATCGCCGCGAGCGCGCAGGGGATGCGCTTCGAGAGCCTGGAGGCGCTGGAGGGGCTGAAGCGGCGCGCGCAGGCGCTGGCCGACTCGGTCCGCCACGCCCCGGCCGGGAGCGCGGGGCTCTTCTCGGGGGTCCCGGTCGACGAGGCGCTCCTCGAGCGGATCTACGCGGCCGACCTCGCCGCGCGCGAGGCGTGCGAGGCGGTGACCGCCGCGTTCGAGGCCGTCCCCCGCGGCGGCTCGGAGCCGGCGGTCGACCGCGCGCACGACGCCCTCGCCGCCGCCGAGGAGGTCTTCCGCCGGCGGGCCGAGACCCTCGCGGGGGTGAGGTGATGCCGGACCTCGCAGACGTCCTGGAGTTCGTCGACCCGGCGGGCGACGTCTTGGCGGTCCGGTTCCCCGAGGAGGGACCGGGCGTCATCCGCTGGGGCTCGCAGCTGATCGTCCGGGAGGGGCAGTCGGCCCTCTTCCAGCGCGACGGGCGGACGATGGCCCTCTTCGAGCCGGGCCGCCACGTCCTCTCCACCCAGAGCTTCGCGGGGGTGACGGGCTTCGTCGCCGGCCTCGCCTACGGCGGGGAGACGCCGTTCCGGGCCGAGGTCTACTTCGTCGGGCGGCAGCTCTTCCGCGACCTCCGCTGGGGAACGCCGGAGCCGGTGACGATCCCCGACCCGATGCTCCTCCAGGTGCCCGTCCGGGCCAACGGGCGGTTCGCGATCCGCGTCGCCGACCCGACGCTCTTCGTCCCGAAGGTGGTCGGCACGAGGGCCCTCTTCCGCCAGCGCGACCTCGAGGAGTTCCTGAGGTCGCAGTACCTCGTCTCGGCGCTCACCGACGCGCTCGCCACGCTCGGGAAGCCGTTCGCCGAGCTGCCGCGCTTCTTCCGCGAGCTGGGGATCGGCGTCCGCGCCCTCCTCGGCCCCGAGTTCGCCTCGCTCGGCCTCGAGCTGACCGACCTCTCGGTCAACTCGGTGACGACGACCGAGGAGATCCAGGCGACGCTGAACGGCAACGCGAAGATCGCCTCCGAGGGGTACGCCCGGGCGCGCGCCACGCAGCTCGACCTTCAGGCGCGGGCCGCGGGGGCCGCCGCGCTCCGCGACGCGGGGACGAGCTACCGCGACGTCGGGACGACCGACGCCCTGAAGGAGCTGGCCGCGAGCGCCGGCGAGGCCGGCGGCGGCGCCGTCGACGCAGGGGTCGGCCTCGGCGTCGCCATGCTCGTCCCGCAGATGATGTCGGGGCTCGCGCGCGACGGGGGCCCGGCGTCCCAGGGGCCGGCGCCCGCCGCCGAGGCCGGCGTCGACGCGGTGGCGCGGCTGAAGCAGCTGAAGGAGCTCCTCGACGCCGGGGCGATCACCCCCGAGGAGTACGCGGCCAAGAAGGCCGAGTGGCTGAAGCGCCTCTGACGCCCGTCTCCGCCCCCCTCCCGTGAACGAGCTCCTCCCGCGGGTCCTCTTCCTCGCCAGGCGCGGCCTCTGCCCCTCGTGCGGGACGCCGCTCGAGCTGGGGGCCGACGCGCCCGAGGTGGCATGCCGGTTCTGCGGCGAGAAGGCCGTCCTCCAGCGCCGGCTGCGGAAGGTGGAGCCCGAGGTGGACGGCGCGCCGCCGCGCCTCTTCCTCGACGCCGAGGGCGCCGAGGCGGGGCGGGGCGCCTCCCCGACCGCCGCGCCCTGGGTCCGTGCCGAGGGATACCGGCACGGCGTCGTGGAGCAGGCGCTCTGCCCCGGCTGCGGCGACCTCCTCCCCCTCCGCGACGACGAGGACACCGCGCACTGCCCCTCGTGCGGGACCGACTGCCGGATGGAGCGGAGGCTCTGGGTGCCGCCCCCCGACCCGGCCGCGGCCGTCCCGCGGCCCCGGAGTCCGGAGGAGCGGCGACGGGAGCACCCGGAGGACGCGGACCCCGAGACGGAGCAGCTCGTCCACCGGATCGTCACCGGGCCGGACCTCGCGACGCGGGTAGCCCTCGCCCTCCGGTTCGAGGAGTGGCTCTTCGTCAACGCCACCGCCGCGCGCCTCCTTCCGTCGCTCCTCTCCGTGATGAAGGGGGCGCCCCCCGAGCTGCAGATGCCGATCGCCGACCTCGTCGGCAAGCTCCTCTGCGAGGGGAGCCCGGCGCTCCGGAACGCGGCGATCCGGGCCGTCGAGCCGTTCCTCTTCGAGCCCCCCGTCCCCGCGCCTCTCCTCGCCGCGGTCGGCCTCGGCGACGGCGTCTGCCTCAAGCTCCTCCTCGACGCCGCGGAGCTGGCCCACCGGCGCGGCGACGACGACCTCGCCACGGCGAACCTCCTCGCCGTCGACTGGATCTTCCAGCGCAACTTCCCGCAGCACGCCGTGATGGGAGAGATCCTCCTCTACCGGATGCTCTACCTGAGCGGCCCGCCGCTGGCGTTCGCGCTCCTCCTCGCGCGCCGGCGGATCACCGGGACCGGCTTCCACTACTCGGCCGAGACGCTCCTCGGCTTCATCGACGAGGCCGCGGTGGAGCGCCCCGCGCTCGTCCCCGAGCTCGGCCGCTGCTTCTACGTCGGCCTCCCGGCGGACGCGGAGGCGTGCCGGGCGCGGATGGCCCTCTTCACCGCGCTTCGGACCGACGCGGCGCGCGAGGCGGCGCTCCGCGAGTACCTGATGCCGCCCGAGGAGGCGCCCGGGGAGCTCTACCGGGAGCTGGCCGGCCTCCTCCTCCCCCTCGCCGGGGAACCGGCGCTCGAGGCGGCGAACCGGGTGGCGCTCCGGCGGCTGGTGGAGCTCCCGCGCGAGGTCCCCGCCGTCGTCCACGAGCTCGTGGGCCTCCGGGGGGACGCGCTCCCGGCGGAGCTGAGGCGGGCGTACCTGCGGCGCGTCCCCGGCACGCCGCACCTTTCGGAGAAGGCGCTCCCGTCCTGGGAGCCCGACGCCGAGCCGCAGCTGACGCGGGAGATGGAGAGGCTCCTCGCGGTCTGGGACGAGACGCTCCGGCGCGCGGTCGAAGCGACGGCGGCGGCGCGCCAGGCGCTCCGCGACTACCGGGCGTCGACCCCGCTTCCCGACGCGGCGATCTTCCCCGCGCGCTGACCCCGCCCGGGACGCGGCAACTCCTCGACGCCGGATCGCCGGGCGAGGCCCGGCTACCGCGGGGCGCGCTTCGTGTCGGAGCCGCTCAGGCCGAGCTCCCTCTTCTTGTCCTCGATGATCTCCTGGTCGGTCTTCAGCGGCTTCTCGGGGAAGCCCGGGCCGTCGCGGTAGACGGGGACGCACCCCGGCGTCCTCCGACACGCCTCCGCGGCCGCGTCCCACTCGGTGCGGGCGGCGGCCCGGGCCGGGCCGGACGTCCGGACGTGGTTCGGATAGCGGAGCCCCCGCTGGACCGCCCGGTCCATCCGGGCCTGCGCGGCCCGCGCCGCCTCGTCGCTGGTCCCGCCGGCCGCCCCTCCCGCGGACGGCGCGGACCCGGCGTTCCGCGTCGAAGCCGCCGCGCTCTCGGGCGCGGGGGCCGGGGTCCCGCTCAGGCTGATGGCGACGCGCGCCCTGCCGCCCGACGCCCGCGCGGCCTCGGCGAGGGAGCGGGGAGGAGGGGTGAGCGTCGGGGAGCCGGAGGCCGCGCCGGCGCTCGCGCCGAAGCCGCCCCGGAGCCGGACGGCCGCCGGCGTGGCGGCGGGTGACGGAGCGGGGGCCGGGGGCGTCGCCGCGACGACGGCGGGGAGGGCGAGGGCCGCGAGCGGGACGAGCAGAGACATCTCTTCCATCTCCTCCGGAGGTCCGCGCATTTTCGCCAACGACGGCTCGCCGGTCGAGGGAGGGACCGGGCCCGGGGCTACACTGAAGGACCGAAGGGCCTCTGCCGTGCGTCCCTCCCGCCTCGCCGCCGCCGTCGCCCTCGCCGCGCTTCTCGGGGTGGCCCTCCTCGGCTGGCGGCTCGCCCAGCTGCCGAAGCTCCTCGTGGAATCGGTCCCCGCCGCGATCCGGGCCACCGGCGCCGCAGCGGGCGACGCGGCGGGGGCGGCCCTGGGGCGCCTGGCCGCGGCCATCGCCTCGCGCCGCGTCCTGACGGAGTTCACCAGCACCGCGACGCGGCTCGAAGGGACGAACCGGCTGGAGGTGGCGACCCTCTCGCAGGTGGAGGTCGTCGAGCGGCGCGAGGGGGCCACCGTCCTCGGGGTCTCCCTCCCCGACGTCGCCGTGGAGGCGCGCGCGCCCGTGACCTACACGTACAGCGTGGACCTCGCCGGGACGTGGGACTTCCGGCTCTCGGGGCGGACGGTCGACGTCACCGCCCCCCCGATCGGATTCGGGATGCCGGCCGTCGACGTCTCGCGCCTCGCCTTCCGCAAGGTGGAGACGTCCCTCTTCCGGGACGAGGACGCCGTGGTGGAGGAGCTCCGACGGGAGCTGATGCCCGCTCTCCGGAGGAGGGCCCGGCAAAACGTCCCCCTCGTCCGGGAGACGGCGCGAAGGCAGGTGGCCGCGTTCGTGACGCAGTGGCTGCTCCGCGCCTACGGGACGCCCGACGACGTCCACGTCCGCGTCCGCTTCGCGGACGAGCCCGTCGGGACGCCCCCGGCCGGACCGCAGGTGCCGCCCCTCGGCTGACGGCCGGGTCCGGAAGCCGGCGCGCCCCCTCAGAGCTCCTTCAGCCGGATCGTCCCCTTGTAGGTCTCGAGCGAGACCTCCGGCCCGCCGCCGTTGACGTCACCGGAGAGGCGCGCCCCGCGGCGCCCGGTCGCCTTCGAGTCGAGCCCGAACCGCCCGGCGTCGAGCTCGCCCTTCCTCGTGTCGCCGCTCACCGAGAAGGCGGCGCGGCGCGGGATCGAGAGGTCGATCGTCCCCTTGTAGGTCTCGAGGCTCACGTCCTTCTTCACGCCGAGGAGCTCGGCGTCGACGTCGCCCTTGTAGGTCTCGATCCTGAGTGCGCCGTCGAGGCGCGTGGCCCGGACGGTCCCCTTGTAGGTCTCGATCTCGACGTCGGCCGCGACGCCGTCGATCTTCGTCCTCGACTTGTAGTCCTTCAGGCGGAGCGAGGCGGTCCGGGGCATCGTCAGCTCGTAGTGGACGAACGGCCGGGCGCCGCAGTCGCCCCACTGGAACGGGCGCTCGGGGATCCGCGAGTAGTCGCTGTGGAGCCGGACCTCGCGCGCCGTGGCCGAGACCTCGACCTCGGTCCGCTGGACGTCGTCGACCGAGGTGGCGCAGTCGCCGTCGGGCTCGATCCGCGCCTTCAGGCTCACCTCGGCGCGGTCCCACGTGCCGACGGTGACGGACCCCTTGAAGGTGTCGATCGACAGGGTCCCGTCGGCGGCGAGCGGGATGGTGCGGGAGACCTCCTTCGAGGTCCCCGCCAGGGCGGCGACGGCCGGGAGAGGGGCTCCGAACGCCAGCCCGAGGGCGGCGGCCGCGGCGAAGGCGTGGGCCGGGACGAAGGGGAAGCGAAGGGCGGAGGGACGAGGCTGGCGCATGCAGGGCTCCTTCCGAACGTTCCTCCGACGGATACGAGAAGGAGGACCGGGAAGTTCCGCGCCCCCGGGCCGGCCGGCTCCGTTACGATGGCCGGCTGGCGGCCCCGGGTCCCCGGACGGACCCCGGGCCCGGAAAGGACGCTCCCTCCGATCATGAAGAGAGCCGCCGCGACCCCGACCTCGACCCGGCCCGCGACCCTCCTCGGGTCCCTCCTCGCCGCCTCGCTCGCCCTCGCCCCGGCGGGCGACGCCTGCACGAGCCTCCTCGTGACGAAGGGGGCCTCGGCCGACGGGTCGACCTACCTGACCTACGCCGCCGACTCGCACGAGCTCTACGGCGAGCTGACCTTCACCCCCGCGGCCGTCCACCGGTTCGGGGCGATGCGCGACGTCGTGGAGTGGGACACCGGCAAGCTCCTCGGCCGGATCCCCCAGCCCCCCGTGACCTACCAGGTGGTCGGAAACATGAACGAGCACCAGGTCGCGATCGCCGAGTCGACCTGGGGGGGCCGGAAGGAGCTGCAGGTCCCCGCGGGGACGATCGACTACGGGAGCCTCATCTACATCGCCCTCGAGAGGGCCAGGACGGCGCGCGAGGCGGTCGAGGTGATGACGAGGCTCGTCGACGAGCACGGCTACGCCTCGGAGGGGGAGTCGTTCTCCATCGCCGACCCGAACGAGGCCTGGGTGATGGAGATGGTGGGAAAGGGCGAGAAGCGGAAGGGGGCGGTCTGGGTCGCCGTCAGGGTCCCCGACGGGACGATCGCCGGCCACGCCAACCAGCCCCGCGTCCGCCGCTTCCCCCTCCACGACCCGAAGACGTGCCTCTACGCGAAGGACGCGATCTCCTTCGCCCGCGAGAAGGGGTGGTTCGACGGCAAGGACGAGGAGTTCAGCTTCGCCGACGTCTACGCGCCCCTCTCGGGGGCGACCCTCCGCGCCTGCGACGCGCGGGTCTGGAGCGTCTTCCGCCGCGCGGCGCCGTCGCTGATCCTTTCCGCGGACTGGATCAAGGGGGTCCCCGGGGCCGAGCCGATGCCGTTCTCGGTCAGGCCCGACAGGAAGCTGACGACGAAGGACGTCATGGAGCTGATGCGGGACCACTTCGAGGGGACAGACCTCGACATGACGCAGGACGTCGGCGCGGGGCCGTTCCTCCTCCCGTACCGCTGGCGGCCGATGTCGTTCACCGTCGACGGGGTGAAGTACCTCAACGAGCGGGCGATCTCCACCCAGCAGACCGGCTTCTCGCTGGTGGCGCAGATGCGCTCCTGGCTCCCCGCGCCGGTCGGCGGAGTCCTCTGGTTCGGCGTCGACGACACCTATTCCACGGTCTACTGCCCGATGTACTGCGGGATCCAGGACGTCCCGCGGAGCTTCGCCGTCGGGACCGCGGACTTCTCCAGGTTCTCGTGGGACTCGGCCTTCTGGGTCTTCAACTTCGTGTCGAACTGGGCCTACACCCGCTACGGCGACATGATCCCGGAGATCCGGACGGCGCAGGACCAGCTGGAGGGGAAGTTCCTCTCCGACCAGCCCGACGTGGAGAAGGCCGCGCTGAAGCTCTACGACGCCTCGCCGGCCGAGGCCCGCGACTACCTCACCCGCTACAGCGTGGCGGCGGGCGACGGCGTGACGGCGCGGTGGCGGAAGCTGGGGGAGCACCTCCTCTGGAAGTACATGGACGGGAACGTCCGCGACTCGCAGGGGAAGGTGACCCACCCGAAGTACCCGGAGGGGTGGTACCGGCGGATCGTGAAGGAGCGCGGGGACGCGATCCGGATCCCGGTCCTGCCCGGGGAGAAGAAGGAAGAGTAGAACCTTCTCCCGCGGCACCCGTAGAAGGGGATGGGTGAAGTTGATTCACCTGACTCCTCCCAGCCGGGCCGGTGGCGTGCGACAGCGCCGCCGGTCCGGCACCTCTTTTCTCGGGGGCCGCCGGTCCGGCCTCCGGGGCGGCGCGACGGCCCGCCGGAACGAAGGGGAGGCGTCGGCCGTATCAGGGGCCGTGAAAGGCGCGGGACCCCTCCTCCCCCTCCTGGTGGCGGCTGCCGCCGCGGTCGGCGCGGTTGCCACGGCCGCCGCCCCTTCCTCCCTCGCGGCCCAGGCTCCGGTCGACCCCCTCCGGGGCGCCGAGCTCCGGATCTCGAGGGCGGCGGGGCCCATCGTGGTGGACGGCGACCTCTCCGACCCGGGCTGGAAGGGCGCCGCGCCCATCGACGTCTGGTACGAGACGAACCCGGGCGACAACGTCCCCCCGAAGGTGGGGAACGTGGCGTACCTCGCCTACGACGACCGCTCCCTCTACGCGGGGTTCCGGTTCGACGACCCCGACCCGTCGAAGATCCGCGCCCCGCTGGCGGACCGGGACTCGCTCGGGGGCGAGACGGACTACGGCGGGATCATCCTCGACACGCGGAACGACGGGAGGACCGGGCTCGAGCTCCTCGCGAACCCGCGCGGCATCCAGTACGACGCGGTGACCGACGACGGGAACGAGGACTCCTCGCCCGACTTCTTCTGGGAGTCGGCCGGGAAGGTGACCGCGACCGGCTGGACCCTCGAGATCCGGATCCCCTTCGCCTCCCTCCGCTACCCGAAGGAGGAGGTCCAGACGTGGGGGATCCTCCTCTACAGGAACTGGCCGCGCGACTTCCGCCGCCAGATGTTCTCCGCGAAGCTCCCGCGGGGTCGGAGCTGCTTCATCTGCAGCGAGAACGTCCTGACCGGGCTCCGGGGTCTCCCCGCGGGCGGGAACCTGGTCGTGGCCCCCTACGGGACGGCGGCTCAGGAGACGGTCCCCCGGGAGGCGCCGGGGTCGGGGCTCGTCACGAAGCCGATCGCGCTCGACGCGGGGGTCGACCTGAAGTGGACGCCGACGGCCGGGGTGGCGCTCGACGCGACGGTCAACCCCGACTTCTCGCAGGTCGAGTCGGACGTGGCGCAGCTGACGGCCAACGAGCGCTTCGCCCTCCTCTACCCCGAGAAGCGCCCCTTCTTCCTCGAGGGGGTCGAGCTCTTCTCCACGCCGGTGCAGGCCGTCTACACGAGGACGGTCACCTCGCCCCGCTGGGGGGCGCGGGTCACGGGCAAGCTGGGCGGGACCGGCTTCACTGCCCTCGTGGCGGACGACCGCGGCGGAGGGAGCGTCATCCTCCCGGGCGCCAACGGCTCGGACCTCGCGAACCAGGACTTCGCCTCGACGGTTCTCGTCGGACGGGCGAGGCAGGACATCGGACGCTCGTTCGTCTCGTTCCTGGCGACCGACCGGGAGATCCGGGGCGGGGGGAGCAACCGGGTCTTCGGCCCCGACTTCCAGTGGAAGCCGAACGACCGCGACGTGGTGGCGGGCCAGCTCCTCTTCAGCAGGAGCGCCACGCCGAACCGCCCCGACCTGGCCTCGGAGTGGGACGGGCGGACGCTCTCGGGCCACGCCGCGGTCGTCTCGTGGAACCACACCACCGCGAAGGTCGACTGGTTCGGCCAGTACCGGGACCTCGCCGACGGCTTCCGGGCCGACGTCGGGTTCGTCCCGCAGGTGGGGATCCGCGAGGGGGAGCTCGAGGGGGGGTACACCTGGCGGCCGACGGGGTTCGTCAACCGCCTGAGGGCGTTCCTCTACGCGGACTACACCGGGGACCGGGACGACGGCCTGGTGACCCGGATCGTCTCGCCCGGCTTCGGCTTCGACGGGAAAGCGAACACCTCCGTGAGGCTCCGGCTCTCCGAGGAAAAGGTGAGGGCCGGAGACACGCCGCTCCCCCGGACGAGGCTCGTCTACACGATCCAGACCTCGCCTTCGAGGCTCTTCGCCCTCCTGACGCTCGACGGGACCGTCGGCGAGGAGGTCGACTTCGCGAACGTCCGCCGCGGCCACGGGGGGAGGACGGCGCTCACCGCGACCGTCCGGCCCGGGGACCACCTCGCCCTCGACGCGCTCGGGGAGGTCCGCTGGCTGAAAGTCCCGGCGGGCGACGGCGGTCCCGAGCGGCGTCTCTTCACCGCCCACGTCGAGCGGCTGAAGGCGACCTGGACCTTCACGGCCCGGAGCTTCGTCCGCCTCATCGGCCAGTACGTCGGCGAGCGCCGCAACCCGGAGCTCTACCGGGACCAGGTGGCCGCGGAGGACGGGTCGTTCTCGGCGTCGGTCCTCTTCGCCTACAAGCTGAACTGGCAGAGCGTCCTCTACCTGGGCTACGGGGACGCGCGGACCCTCACGGACGACGGCGGCCTGGCGGTCCAGAACCGCCAGCTCTTCCTGAAGGTCTCGTACGCGTTCCAGCGCTGAGCCGGCGTCTCGGGGCTAGACTGAGCTGCGCCGCCGAAGCCCTGGTTCCCGCGGCGGAGGGAGGCCGGCATGATCGCCCGAGAACGCGCCATCGGCTGCCCCGCCTGCAACGCCACGGGCACGACCGGAAAGTGCGAGCGCTGCAGCGGATTCGGGAGGATCCGCTTCCAGGGGAACGAGGACCACTGGATCGTCTGCGGCTACTGCATGGGGACCGGGACGGCGTCGTGCGCGAGGTGCCAGCGAAGCGGCCGGATCCGCTTCTTCTCGTTCCTCTGCCCGAGCTGCGGCTTCGAGGGGCCCGAGTCCGAGGGACACCTCGACGCCCTGTACGCCGACGTCTGCCCGCGGTGCGGGACGTTCTAGCGACGCCCTTTCGGGCGGGGTGGAGCCTGGTGAGGGGCGGGAGCAGCTCCCCGGCGGTCCTCCCGACGGCGTGACGAGCTCGGGAAGCCGCCCGGCCCCCTTCCGGCGCCTGGCGGCCCCGCGCCGGGAGCGGGGACGTCAGTCGGTTTGCTGGGTGCGGGAGAGGACGGTCGAGACGATGAGCTCCATCGTCTCCGCCTGCGACACCCGGTCGGTGTTGATCAGGAGGTCGTAGCGGAGCGGATCGGCGACGTCCGCCTGGAAGTACTTGCGGATGAAGCGGCGTCGGGCCTCGTCTTCCTTGCGGACCCAGGCTTCGGCCGCCTTGCGGCTCAACCCGCGAGCCCCCTGCACCAGCTCGACGCGCCGCTCCTCGGACCCGACGAGCCGGACGTGCAGCGCGTTCGGCAGGTGGCTCAGGATGATGTTGGCGGCCCGGCCGACGAAGACGACGTTCCCCATCTCGCCCAGGCGGAGGATCGTCTCCACGCGCTCCTGGATCGGGCGCCAGGCGGGGCGATGGAGCCCGAGGAGCTCCTCGACCGCGAACGCCAGCCCCGACAGCGGGTCTTCGGCGGAGAACTCCTTCAGGCGCGCCGGCAGGTCCTCCTCCTCGAGGAGCCGGTCGACGAGCTCCTTGTCGAAGACCGCCCAGGGGCCCGCCTTCCTCGGGAGCCTCGCCTCGAGGGCCGAGGCGACCGATTGGGCGAGCGCGGGGGCGCCGAGCCCGGTCTGGCGCGACATCGTGACGACCGGGCGGCGCGGCCGTCGGGCCGGACGCGCCTTCGCCCGGGACGCGGGGTCGAGCTGGACCTCGACGAAGGCGAGACACCGTTCGAGGGGGGACCGGTCCGACATCACCCACCTCCCGGCCGGGGACCGCGCCACGACCCGCCGCCCGGTCCGGCGAGGGGGAACGCGCCCGGGCTCTGGCGGCAGTGTAGCGCCGCGCCGCGTCAGGCGGGCGGGAGGGGACGGGAGCTCGGTTCCGCCTCCGCGGCGCGCGTCCGGCGGACCTCGGCGCCGGGGGGCGAACGGCCATGCCGCACTGCGGCAGAGCGGGGATATGATGACCGTTCGGGCATCCCCCGGCCCGCACCCCACCCGAGCGGAAGGAGCGATCCGGATGAGATACGACGGGAAGGCGATCCAGGCGAGTCCCCTCGAGGGAGGCTTCGTCGAGGTCAGGTTCGACCTCGCGGGCGACTCGGTCAACAAGCTCAACGCGCTGACCCTGGGCGAGCTGCGGGAGGTCGTGGACGGCCTGAAGGCCGCGCGGCCGAGGGGCGTCCTCCTGACGAGCGGCAAGGACGTCTTCATCGTCGGCGCCGACGTGACGGAGTTCCTGAAGCTCTTCGAGGCGAGCGAGGAGGAGATGGTCGGGTGGCTCATGAAGGTCCACGCCACCTTCTGCGACCTCGAGGACCTCGACTGCCCCTCGGTCGTCGCCGTCAACGGCTTCTGCCTCGGGGGAGGCTTCGAGCTGGCGCTCTCCGCCAGCTACCGCGTCCTCTCCTCCGCGGCCAAGGTGGGGCTGCCCGAGACGAAGCTCGGGATCTTCCCGGGCTGGGGCGGCACCGTCCGGCTCTCGCGCCTGACCGGCGCCGACAACGCCATCGAGTGGATCGCGGGGGGCGAGCAGAACCCCGCGGCCGACGCCCTGAAGATCGGCGCCGCCGACGCCGTGGTCGCGCCCGAGGACCTGCGCGAGGCCGCCCTCCAGATGCTGAGGGACGCCGCCGACGGGAAGCTCGACTGGAAGGGGCGCCGCGAGGAGAAGAAGGCGCCCCTGAAGCTGAACCGGATCGAAGGGGGGATGGTCTTCGAGGGGTCGAAGGCGTTCGTCGCCGGGAAGGCCGGCCCGAACTACCCGGCCCCGGTGACCGCCATCGAGGTGATGCAGAAGGGGGCCGGGCTCTCCCGCGACGAGGCGCTGAAGGTCGAGGCCGCGGCGTTCGCGAAGATCGCCAAGAGCCCCGTCGCCCACAGCCTCGTCTCCGTCTTCCTCGCCGACCAGTTCGTCAAGAAGGTGGGGAAGAAGGCGTCGAAGGCGGCGCGGCCGGTGAGCCGGGCGGCCGTCCTCGGGGCCGGGATCATGGGGGGCGGCATCGCCTACCAGTCGGCCTCCAAGGGGACGCCGATCCTGATGAAGGACATCGCGCCGAAGGCTCTCGAGCTCGGGATGGGCGAGGCGGTCAAGCTCCTGTCGAAGCAGGTGGAGCGGGGCAGGCTCACCCCGGACAAGATGGCCGGGACGCTCGCGCGGATCACGCCCACCCTCTCCTACGGCGACGTCGCGCACGCCGACATCGTCGTCGAGGCGGTCGTCGAGAACGAGAAGGTGAAGAAGAGCGTCCTCGCCGAGGTGGAGGCGCTGGTGAAGCCGGGGACGGTTCTCGCCTCCAACACCTCGACCATCTCCATCACGCGCCTCGCCGAGGCGCTGAAGCGCCCCGAGGACTTCTGCGGGATGCACTTCTTCAACCCGGTCCCGAGGATGCCGCTCGTCGAGGTGATCCGGGGCGCGAAGTCGAGCGAGGCGGCGATCGCCACCACCGTGGCCTACGCCCAGGCGATGGGGAAGACCCCGATCGTCGTCGGCGACTGCGCCGGCTTCCTCGTCAACCGCGTCCTCTTCCCCTACTTCACCGGCTTCGAGGGGCTGCTGAGGGACGGCGTCGACTACAAGCGGATCGACAAGGTGATGGAGAAGTGGGGCTGGCCGATGGGCCCGGCCCTCCTCCTCGACGTCGTCGGGATCGACACGGGCGTCCACGCCGACAAGGTGATGGCGGCCGCGTTCCCCGACCGGATGGCGCACGAGGGCTCGAGCGCCATCGAGAAGATGGTCGAGGCTCAGCGCTTCGGCCAGAAGAACGGCAAGGGCTTCTACGTCTGGGAGCCGCAGAAGAAGGGGCCGCCGAAGAAGATCGTCGACGCCTGGACCGAGGAGACGATGAAGGCGCACGCGAAGGCGACGCCCGAGGTCTCCGACCAGGAGATCGTCGAGCGGATGATGCTTCCGATGCTCCTCGAGTGCTCGCGGTGCCTCGAGGACGGGATCGTCGCGACCCCCGTCGAGGTCGACATCGCCCTCGTCTACGGGCTCGGCTTCCCGCCCTTCCGCGGCGGGATCTTCCGCTGGGCCGACTCGCTCGGCGCGGCGGCCGTCCTCGCGGCCGCGAGGAAGTACGCCCCCCTCGGCGCGCTCTACGCCCCCACCAAGCAGCTGACCGACCTCGCCGCCGCCGGCAAGGGCTTCCACGGAGAGTGAGATGAAAGACGTCGTCGTCGTCGATGCCGTCCGCACGCCGATGGGCCGCAGCAAGGGCGGCATGTTCCGGAACGTGCGGGCCGAGAACCTGTCGGCCGAGGTGATCAACGCCCTCCTGGCCCGCAACCCCGAGGTGAACCCCGCCGAGGTGGACGACGTGATCTGGGGCTGCGTCCAGCAGACGCTGGAGCAGGCCTACAACGTGGCCCGCTTCGCCCAGCTGATGACCCCCATCCCGAAGGAGGTCAGCGCGCAGACCATCAACCGGCTCTGCGGCTCCTCCATGACGGCGCTCCACAGCGCCGCGATGGCGATCATGTCGGGCTACGGCGACCTCTTCGTCGTCGGCGGCGTGGAGCACATGGGACACGTCCCGATGACCCACGGGGTCGACTTCAACCCGGCCAACTCGAAGTACAACGCGAAGGCCGCGGGGGCCATGGGGCTGACCGCCGAGTACCTCGGGCGGCTCCACAAGATCTCGCGCGAGGCCCAGGACCAGTTCGCCTGGCGCTCGCAGATGCGGGCGAAGGAGGCGATGGAGTCCGGGGCGTTCAAGGCGGAGATCGTCCCGGTGAACGGGCACGACGAGAAGGGGGCGCTGAAGTCGTTCGACTTCGACGAGGTGATCCGGCCCGAGACGACCCTCGAGGGTCTGGCGGCGCTCAAGCCCGCCTTCGACCCGAAGGGCGGGACGATCACCGCGGGGAACTCGTCGGCCATCTCGGACGGCGCCGCGGGGCTCCTGGTCATGTCGGCCGAGAAGGCGAAGGCCCTCGGCAAGACGCCGATGGCGAAGGTGATCTCGATGTCGGCCGCCGGCGTCGACCCGTCGATCATGGGCTACGGCCCGGTCCCGGCGGTCCGGAAGGCCCTGAAGCGCGTCGGGATGAAGGTCGACGACATCGACCTCTTCGAGCTGAACGAGGCCTTCGCGGCGCAGTCGCTCCCCGTCCTGAAGGACCTGGGCCTCCTCGACGTCGCCGACCGGAAGGTCAACCTCAACGGCGGCGCCATCGCCCTCGGCCACCCGCTCGGCTGCTCCGGTGCCCGCATCTGCACGACCCTCCTCCACCTCATGAAGGCGAAGAACGCCTCGACCGGCGTCGCCACCATGTGCATCGGCTTCGGCCAGGGCGTCGCCACCGTCTTCGAACGCGTCTGATCCCAGGGTGGGGTCAGGTCTGTGATCCGTGATCCGCGGATCGCGGCCTGACCCCGCCGCGGGACCGCGAGGGGCGGACGGGTATGCTTTCCCGAATGCCCCTGGCCCTCGTGACCGGAGCCTCCAGCGGGATCGGAGCCGCGACGGCGCGAGCCCTGGCCGCGGAGGGGTACCGCGTGGTGCTGGTGGCGCGGGGCGCGGAGGCGCTCCGGAGGGTCGCGGAGGGAATGCCCGGGGAGCCGGTGGTCGAGGTGCTCGACGCGGCGGACGCGGCGGCCGTCGAGGCGATGGCGGCCAAGGTGATCGACGACGTCGGGGTGCCCGACGTCGTGGTGAACGGCGCGGGGGCGGGGGCGTGGAAGGACCTCGAGGAGACGCCGCCCGAGGAGCTCGTCGCCATGATGGGGGCGCCCTACTTCGCCGCCGCGTTCGTGACGCGCGCGTTCCTGCCGGGGATGCTGGCCAGGAGGTCGGGTGTGGTCGTCCACGTCGGGTCGCCCGTCTCGGCGATGGTCTGGCCCGGGGCGACCGGCTACGCGGCGGCGCGCTGGGCGCTGCGGGGGCTGAACGAGGCGCTGAACGCCGACCTCCGCGGGACCGGGGTGAGGAGCTGCCACGTCGTCTTCGGCGAGGTGTCGTCCGCGTACTTCGAGAGGAACGCGGGGGCGCGGGAGCGGCTTCCTCGGATCGCGCGGACGGTGGGGACGCTGACGCCCGAAGAGTGCGCGCGGGTGATCCTGCGGGCGATCCGGAAGCCGCGGCGGGAGGTCCGGGCGCCGCTGATGCTGCGGCTCTACTACGCCGCGAACGCGGTCGTCCCGTGGAAGGTGCGGTGGCTCTTGCGCGTGACGGGGCGCCGGCGTCCGGCTAGAGCCACCCCTTCCGCTTGAAGAAGACGTAGGGAGCCGCCCCGCTGATCGCCATCAGGACGAGGGCGAAGGCGTAGCCGAAGGGGTGCTTGAGCTCGGGCATGACCTCGAAGTTCATGCCGTAAATGCTGGCGACGAGGGTCGGCGGGAGGAAGACGACCGCGGCGATGGAGAAGATCTTGATGATCTTGTTCTGCTCGAGGTTGATGAAGCCGAGGGCGGCGTCCATCAGGAACTCGATCTTCTCGAAGAGGAAGGCGCTGTGCGAGGAGAGGGAGTCGAGGTCGCGGAGGATCCCCTTGATCACGGTGGCGCGCGGGGTCGCCGCGACGATCCAGCGGATGAGGAAGGTGAGGCTCCGGCGGAGGTCGAGGAGGACGACGCGGACCTTCGCCTGGACGTCCTCCTCGGCGGCGAGCGTCGCCAGGACGGCCTCGAGGTCGCGGTCCTTCTCCGCGAGGACGAGCCGGCTCACCTTCTCGAGCCGCGCGTAGCTCGCCTCGAGGGTGTCGGCCAGGTAGTCGACGGCGGCCTCGAAGACGCCGAGCGGGATGTCGATCGCCTCGCGCACCTCGCCGGGCGTCTGCTGGCTCCTCATCCGGAAGAGGCGGAAGGGGAGGACCTTCTCGGGGCGGACGGTGAAGAGCCGGCCCTGGTGGAGGTTGAACCAGACGTCGACCGTGTGCGAGCCCGCCTCGGAGGCGACGACGAACGAGGTGACGAGGTGGACGCTGTCGGCTTCCTGGTAGCAGCGGGAGCTCGCCTCCAGCTCGTGCATCTCGCCGGGGGTGGGGACGTCGACCGAGAACGTCCGCTCGGCCCAGTCCTTCTCCTCGCGGGAGGGGTCGAGCAGGTCCACCCAGACGACGTCGTCCCAGCCGGCGGCAGGCGTCTCATCCGCGAGGGGAGCGAGCTTGAGCTCCCTGAGGACTCCTTCCCGCAGGGCGTAGAGCCGGATCATCGTTCTCCTCCCGCCCGAGGTTACTGCGGAGCGGGGCGGGCTGGAGATCGTTCCCTTCGGGGACGGTCCGGCGCTGTCATCGGGGGCGGCTTCGTTGCCGGGGACCGGGGCGAAGAGCAGAATCCGCGCGGGACATGCGCCTCGTCACCCGCGGGGACCTCGACGGTCTCACCTGCTCCGTCCTCGTCACCTCGGTCGAGAAGATCGAGTCGATCGAGCTGACCCATCCCCAGGAGCTGACGGACGGCCGCTTCGAGGTCCGCCCCGGGGACGTCCTGGCGAACCTCCCCTACCACCCCGCCTGCGCGCTCTGGTTCGACCACCACGAGCTGGTCGACGCGAACAGGAGGCCGCAGGCGGGCTTCGAGGGGCGCTACGGCATCGCCCCGTCGACGGCCCGGCTGGTCCACGACTACTACGCCGAGAGGCTGGGGGCGCGGGTCTTCGAGCGCTACGGCGAGCTGATCGCCGGAACCGACCGGCTCGACTCGGCCAACCTGACGAAGCGGGACGTCCTGGAGCCCGAGCGGGTCATCCTCCTCGGGTTCACGATCGACTCGAGGTCGAGCCTCGGCGACTTCCGCGACTACTTCCTCTTCCTCGGGATGGCGCTCCGCTCCATGACCCTCGACGAGGTCCTGAGGAGCCCGCAGGTCACGGAGCGGGTCGAGCGGATGAGGAGCGACAACGAGAAGTTCAAGAACGCGCTCCTCCACTGCTCGTGGGTCGACGCGAACGTCGTGGTGACGGACTTCCGGAAGCTCCCCGAGATCCCGGCCGGGAACCGGTTCCTCGTCTACACCCTCTTCCCCGACGCGACGGTCTCGGTGAGGGTCCAGTGGGGCCCGCGCCGCGAGACGGTGATGGCGACGGCGGGGCACAACATCTTCGAGAGGGTCAGCTGGAGCGACATCGGCCACACGATGTCGCTCTTCGGCGGCGGCGGGCACCGCGGCGCCGGCTCGTGTCCGCTCCCCGCGGACGACGGGGACGCCACGCTGCGGCGGCTCATCGACGAGCTGAAGCGCCAGGGCTGAAGGGGTCTACCATCCCGCCCATGGTGCCCGGAGCCGCCCTCGCGACCCTCGCCGTCCTCGCGGCCTCCACCCTGGCCGCCCCGGCGCCCCGGGTGCCCGGCACGGCACCAGGAGGTCCGAGGATGGCGCTCACCCTCACCTCGCCCGACTTCGCCCCGGGAGGCTCCATCCCCGCTCGATTCACCTGCCAGGGGGACGACGTCTCGCCGGCGCTCGCCTGGTCCGGCGTCCCGGCCGGGACGAAGAGCCTCGCGCTGATCGTCGACGACCCCGACGCGCCCGACCCGAAGGCGCCGAAGACGACCTGGGTCCACTGGGTCCTCTACGGCCTCCCGCCGACGTCCGAGGGCCTCCCGGCCGCCGTCGGGCGGGCCGCGCTCCCCGCGGGGACCCGGGAGGGGACGAACGACTGGAAGCGGACCGGCTACGGCGGGCCGTGCCCGCCGATCGGGAGGCACCGCTACTTCCACAAGCTCTACGCGCTCGACGTCGTCCTGCCCGACCTCCACGAGCCGGCCAAGGCGGCCCTCGAGAAGGCGATGGAGGGGCACGTCCTGGCGAGGGCGGAGCTGGTCGGGACGTACCAGAAGACGGGGCGGTAGCCCGGGGCTCTCCGCGCCACGGGTGTCGCCTCCCGGCCCGGGCGGCTCAGCCGGGGGAGCGGGACGGACGGGCCGCCCGGTCCGCCGCGATCCGGGCGGCCACCTCGCGGACCCGCTCCATCGTCTCGCGCTCGTCGAGCGTGGTGACGCGGTGGTCCCTCACGACGACGCGGCCGTTGACCAGGACGGTCCTCACGTCCGCCTTGTTCACGGCGTAGGCGAGGTGGGAGAAGACGTCGTAGACGGGCGTCAGGTGCGGGCGGTCGAAGTCGACGAGGACGACGTCGGCCCGCTTGCCCGGCTCGAGCGAGCCGACCAGGTGGTCGAGGCCGAGGGCGCGGGCGCCGCCCCTCGTGGCGAGCCGCAGGGCGAGCCGCGCGGGGACGAGGGTCGGGTCGTTCCCGCGCGCCTTGAAGAGGAGGGCGGCGAGGCGGAGCTCGGCCCACATGTCGAGGTCGTTGTTGCTGGCCGTGCCGTCGGTCCCCAGGCCCACGGGGACCCCGGCGGCGAGGAGCTCGGGCATCCGGGGGATCCCCGAGGCGAGCTTCAGCTCGGACTCGAGGCAGTGGACGACCGCCGTCCCGGTCGCGGCGAGGAGGGCGATCTCCTCGTCGTCGAAGTGGACCCCGTGCGCGAGGGTCGTGGCGGGGCCGAGGAGGCCGAGCGCGTGGAGGTGCCGGACCGGCGTGGAGCCGTACCGCCCCTTCACGAGCTCGGTCTCGGCGCGCGTCTCGGCGGCGTGGAGGGCGTACCGGACCCCGTACGAGTCGGCGAGGGCCTTGGCCTCGACGAGGAGGTCGGGGGACGCCGCGTAGGTGGAGTGGGGCTGGATCGAGACGCCGAGGAGGGGGTCGTCGCGGTGGCTCTCGAGGAGGGCGCGGCTGGCGGCGAACCGCGCCTCGGGGGTGAGGCCGTCCGCGCCGGCGCCATCGACGAGGACGCCGCCGAGGACGAGGCGAAAGCCCGCCGCCCGCGCCGCCGCGCCGCACGCCTCGGGGAGCCAGTACATGTCGAGGGCGGTGGTGACGCCCCCCTTCAGCATCTCCACGCACGCCAGGGCCGTGCCGCGGGCGACCGTGTCCTCGTCGATCCAGGCGGCCTCCGCGGGCCAGATGTGGTCGGCGAGCCAGCTCTCGAGGGCGAGGTCGTCCGCCATCCCCCGGAAGAGCGTCATGGCGGCGTGGGTGTGGCCGTTCACGAGCCCGGGGAGGACGACCTGCCCGCGCGCGTCGATCGTCTCGGCGGGCGCGTAGCGCGCCCTCAGCTCGGCCGACGGGCCGACGGCGGCCACGTCGGTCCCCCGGACGGCGACCGCGCCGTCCCGGACGACCGTGAAGGCGTCGTCCATCGGGACGACGGTCCCGCCCTCGATCAGGACGTCGACCGGCTCGTGGCCCGCGGCGGCCGTCAGGGGAGGGTCTCCCGGGGGATCTCGAGCGAGCAGCTCTTCTGCGACCCGGCGCAGCTCTGTGTCCGGTCGACGGTGTGGCCCGAGCCGTCGCGCGCCGCCAGCTTCAGGACGACGCTCCCGTCGAGGAGGCCCACCTGCGCGCGGGCGGCCACGCTGCTGCCGGGCCGGAGGAGCACCGTCCTCGTCCAGGAGGGGCCGGCGGCCGTGGCGGCCAGCTCGTTCCCGGCGCCGTCGTCGTAGGCGATGCTCACGACCGTCCCGCTTCCCGTCAGCTCCAGGGAGTAGACCGCGGTCCAGGTCTGGGCCGGCCCGACGGGGTCCAGGCGGTCCTCGCAGCCCGTCGCGGCCAGGAGCAGGCCGAGGGCGGCCGCGAGGGAGACGAGCCGCCCGCCCGGGCGGAGCGGGGGCGCGGGGGGCCTGGCTCGGGGGAGCGTCGGGGGTCGGGTCACGGGGCCTCCTCCCGGCGGATCCGCGGGGTCCGTCGCCCCGAAAAGCCTCCGGAGGGTGTAGTTTAGCGGCGCCGTCCGGGCCCGGGTCGCCCCGGGGCGAGGCGGGAAGCAGCACGCAAGGGAGGGAGGAGCATGGAAACCGTCATGCTCGGAGGATGGGGAGCCGGGAGCCCGAGGGGCCGGCGCGCCGCGGCGGCCGCGGGCGTCGCCCTTCTCGTCGTCGCGCTCGGAGGATGCGGCTGGAAGAAGCAGATCGACCAGCTCAAGACCGACAACCAGAAGCTGGCTCAGGAGAAGGAGCAGCTCACCCAGCAGGTGACGGCGGCCGGCGTCGAGACGACGGAGATGCAGGGGACCCTCGACGAGGTCCAGAAGAACCTCGAGGAGCTGCGGGGCAAGGAGCTCCAGGTCATCAAGAGCTCCATCGAGGTGGTGCAGGAGGGGAAGGCCCCGACGGCCCGCCGCGAGCAGCTGAAGTCCGAGATCGAGACGATCCGCAAGGCGATCCGCGAGAACCTCGACAAGCTCCAGCGGCTCGAGAAGGAGAACGCCGAGAACCGGGCGAAGGCCGCCTCCGCGGGCAAGCAGGTCAAGGAGCTGTCGGGGCAGGTGACCACCCTCGAGCGGCTCGTCGGGGAGCTGAAGAGCCAGCTCGAGGAGAAGAGCGCCACGATCGACGAGCTGGAGAAGACCGTCTTCGAGCTGAAGGGCCAGGTGGAGCAGCAGGCGAACGAGATCCAGGAGAAGACGGGCGTCATCGAGGAGCAGACGAAGGAGATCAACAAGGTCTACGTCGCCATCGCCAGCAGGACCGTCCTGAAGGAGAAGGGGCTCGTCGAGAAGAAGGGCTCCGTCCTGGGGCTCGGCGGGAGCTGGCTGAGGACCGGAAGGTTCGACCCGGAGATCTTCAAGGAGCTCGACCTGAGGGAGGCGACGGAGTTCCCGATCGCCATGCCGATCAAGAAGGTGCGGGTCCTCTCCGACCACCCGAAGGACAGCTACGAGATCGTCGCCAACCCCGAGGGAGGCTGCACGCTGAAGGTGACCGACCCCGCCCGCTTCTGGCAGGGGAGCAAGTACCTCGTCGTGATGATGATGGACTGACGGGCGGCCCTCGCCCGAGGTCCCGGGACGCGCGGCCGGCGGGCTCCCCCCGCCGGCCGCTCCTTTCAGGCGGGCCCGTCCTCCTCCGCCTCGCCGAGCGACATGAGCGCGCGGGCGAGGCCGCGCTCGAGCGTGGCGCCCTCCTGGAGGAAGACCTTCCGGACGGCGAGCGGGACGGCCCAGGCGAGGTCGCCCTGCTCGCCGCAGCTGCACTGGTCGGAGCAGAGGATCACCGCGTCGGTCGACCCGACGAACGTCTCGAAGATGATCCGGTGCTTCTTCCCCCGGGGGAGGAACGTCAGCGAGAGGAGGCCCCCCTGCCGGGGGCGCATCCTGACGAACGTCGGGCCGTCCGCGGCGAAGGTCATGGAGGGGTCCGGCGCCTTGAGCGACTCCTCGAGGCTCCGGACCGCGAGGCCGATCTGCTCGCTCGTCCCCGCTCGGCAGCTCGCGACGAGGATCCGGATCCCGCCCGGGAACCGCCGCAGGAGGCTCTGCCACCAGGTGACCGCGATCCGCCCGAAGACCCCCGAGTGCATCCTCAGGCGGAAGTCGCGCAGCTTTCCCGAGAGGCCGAGAAGGGCCACCGAGAGCCTGATCTTCGTCGGGGCCAGGGGGAGCCGCTCCTCCAGCTCGACGTACGTGGTGCCCGGGTGGTCGCGCAGGTAGTCGAAGACGGCCGTGATCCCGCAGTCGAACTCGTCCGGGCCGGCCTCTGCGCCGGGGACGAGCTCGAGCGGCCGGACCTTCGACGGGATCGCGTTCTGGTGGCGCTCGGTCTCGTCGGCGAGGCGGACGGCGTCCATCAGGAGCTCGGGGACGCGGATCCGCTCGGTCTCCCCGGGCGGGGCGGGGCCGGCCTCGAACTCGAACTTCCCGTCGTTCCACCAGAGGAACGTGAGGACCGCCTCGCGGCCGGCGAGGTGGCCGGCCTCCGCCGTGGTGATGCCGCCCGGGACGATGCCGCAGCGCGCGACGAGGCCGTCGGCCCGGCGGAGGAGGAGGAGCCCGCTCTTCCCCAGGTCGGCGAGCATCGGCAGGAGCTCGAACGGCGGCAGGAGCCGCAGGTCGCCGCTCATCCGGGCAGGCCGGCGTTCGGCTGGTCCGCGATCCGAGCCATCCGGCGTCACGTCCCCTCGCCTCCCGCGCGCCACGGTCCGCGCGCCCGAACGGGATCCGGCGGCAAGGTGCCACGCCCCCTCGGGGGCGTCAAGCGCGTTCCGTTCAGCCGTCGCCGACCAGCGCGGGCTCGCGGTCCTCCTGGTCCTTGAGGAGGCGGACCCGGAGGAGGTCCGCCGCCGAGAGGAAGCCGAGGAGCTTCGGGTCGTCCGCGCTCGCGACCACCGGGGCCCGGGTCTCCCCGGCCCGCGCGAGCTGGAGGGCCGCCTCCTCGAGCCTTTGCGAGGCGTAGAGGACGATCGGGGCGGGGCGCAGCCTCGTGGAGACCGGGTCGGCGAGCGCCCCCTGCCTGGCGGCCTCGTCGAGGGTGTCCGCTTCGAGGATGCCGGCGAGACGACCCTGCTCGTCGGCCACGGGGTACTGCGGGTGGCGGGTCCCCGCCGCCAGGCGGGCGGCCTCGAGGAGCGTCATCCCGAGGCGGGGCGCGACGGGAGGGGACGACATGACGTCCCGGACGCGGAGGTCGAGGAGGGGGTCCCCGGGCGGCGGGCGGTGCGAGACGCCGGCCTCGTCGAGGGCGCGCTCGACGAGCGTGTCGTGGGAGATCCGCCGGGCGACGGCGGAGGCGAGCGCGACCGTGAGCATCTGCGGCAGGACGAGGCCGTAGTCGCCGGTCAGCTCGAAGACGATGAGGATCGACGCGAGGGGGGTCCTGAGGAACCCGGCGAAGAAGGCCCCCATCCCCACGAGCGCCCAGGCACCCGGGTCGATCCCGCCCGCGGGGTAGACCAGGCGGACGAGGTGCCCGGTGAACGACCCGAGCGACGCCCCGAGGAAGAGGGCGGGGGCGAAGACGCCGCCGACCAGGGGCGCCGCCAGGGCGAGGGCGACCCCCGCCGTCTTCGCGACCCAGGCGACTCCCGCCCCGCTCGCCGAGCCGCCCCCGAGGAGCCAGGTGGAGATCGGCTGGTAGCCGACCCCCATGGTGTCCGGCGAGGCGATGCCGAGCAGCCCCACGGCGGCCCCGGCGACGGCGCACTGGAAGACCGCGGGATTCTTCCGGGCTCCCGCGCGCCGGCTCAGCTCCGCGAACCCTTTCGAGAGGATCGGGACGATCCGGGCGAGGGCCCCGGCCATCAGCCCGCAGACGATCCCGACGAGGGCGAACCCGACCAGCTCGCGGGTGTCGGCCCAGGTCGCCGCGCCCGCGGGAAGGAGGCGCCGTCCGCCGAGGACGCTCCGCTCCACGACGGCTGCGGCGACGGCCGCCAGCAGGGCGCTGCCGAGGACGCCGCGCGACGCGGTCCCGATGATCTCCTCGAGCGCGAAGACCACCCCCGTGATGGGGGCGTTGAAGATGGCGGCGATGCCGGCGGCGGTGCCCACGGGGACCATCCCGCGGAGGAGGCGTGGGGGGAGCCGGAGGAGCCGGGCGGCGCCGACCGCGAAGCCGCTGGTGAGGACCACCGTCGGTCCCTCGGGGCCGAGTGGGGTCCCCGCGCCGAGCGAGAGGGCGTTCGCGACGAAGGTCCCGGCGAGCGTCCTCGGGCCCAGCCGCTCGACGTCGGTCTCGTAGGCCCCGCGGACCAGCGCCAGCCCGCCGCCCGAGCTGGGCGCGAAGCGGGGAAGGGCCCAGGCCAGGAGGGCGCCCATCGCGGCCGGGATCGCGACGACGAGGAGGCCGCGGAGCGGGCCCGGGGTCATCGCGAGGGCAGGTCCCACCATGTGGGCGTACGCGAGCTGGCGCGCCTCGTGGAAGAGGACCGCCACGATGCCGCACCCCGCGCCGATCAGGACGACGACGCCGAGGAGGATGCGGCGCGAAGGCCGGCCGGCGGAGGCGTTCCAGAGACCGAGCCGGTCGGCCGCGTAGACGACTGAGCGGCGGACCCGCAGCCACCGGCTCGTCAGCTCGGGGACCCTCAGCCGTCGCCTCCCCCGACCGCAGCGGCCAACGGACGGAGCTGCAGGCGATAGAGCGCCTGCAGGTACCTCTGGGTCTCCTGCCGTTCTAGGCCGCTGACGAACTTCCAGAAGCCGTAGATGCGGGAGAACGTCATGATCCGGTCGGCATACCGGCGCCAAGTGTACCGGGCTTCCACCCTGGCGACGGCCGCTGCGGACAGTCGGAGCCAAAGTTGGAGATCCACGTCACACCTCTCGAGGAACCCGGCGATCCGCTCGGCCATGGCCGCCCCGTCGGTCGGGTCGACGTGGAAGCCCGACCGGCCGTCCTCGATGATCTCGGCCGGGCCCCCGTGGCACGTCGCGAACGTCGGGAGGCCGGACGCCATCGCCTCCACCACGGTCAGGCCGAAGGCCTCGAAAAGGGCCGGCTGGACGAAGACCCCGCGGCGGTCGGCGACGACGCGGTAGAGCTCGCCCGCCAGGTGCCGGTCGAGCCGCCGCCCCACCCAGCGGACCTGGCCGTCGAGGCCGTGGCGCGCGAAGAGCTCGTGGAGCCAGCGGGCCTGCTCGGCTTCCTCGTGGTCGCCGCACTGGGAGGGGTCGATCTTCCCCCCGACGACGACGAGGTTGGCGAGCTTGCGCAGGCGCGGCGAGGCGCCGTAGCAGTCGACGAGCCCCGTGAGGTTCTTGATCCGGTCGAGCCGCGCCATCGTGAAGACGATCGGCTTGTCGGGCTCCGCGAGCTTTCCCCGCTCGTCCGGCCCGGGTTCGCCGAAGAGGAGCTCCTCGATCCTGGGGACGTAGGCGCCGAGCCGCCGGCCCGAATCGGTGTAGGGGAAGTAGACGGTCTCGTCGGCCCCCGGCGAGACGATGTTGAAGCGCGGGTCGAAGACGTCGATCCCGTTCACGACGCGGTAGAGCTCCGGCATCGTGAACGCCTGGTAGCTCTCGTACTGCCCCATCTGGGTCTTCGTCCCGGCGATCTCCTGGTAGGTGCTCGTGATGATGAAGTCGGCGCTGTTCATCGCCAGGAGGTCGGCCGTGTACTGGCAGGAGAAGTGGTAGCGGGACTCGTTGTCGCGCCAGTAGAGGGCCGAGAAGAGGTACTTGGTCTTCTCGAGGGCGTGGGCGATCGTGGCGTGCGTCACCCCGAGCCTCTGGCCGAGGAGCGAGGCGACGAGGTTCCCGTCGGAGTAGTTCCCGATGATCAGGTCGGGGCGCCCTCCGACCTCGGCCAGCGCCTCGCGCTCGACGTCGCGGGAGAAGCGCTCGAGGAACGGCCAGACCTCGAACCGCGAGATCCAGTGCCTCACGATCTCGCCGCTCCGGAAACGGAACGGCACCCGGAGGATGACCGCGCCGTGGCACCCCTCGACCTTCTCCAGCCGCTGGTCGCAGGTCGTCCCCTGAGCTTCGGGGATGAGCCGGGTGACGATGACGATCTTCGGCTCGACGTCCACCCCCTGCTCCGCGAGCCTTTTCCGCATCTCCTTCTCCAGGGCGCGCACCTGGTCGAGGATGTAGACCACCTGGCCGCCGGTGTCGGGGAGGCCCAGGACGTCGGCCTGGCCGAAGAAGCCGTGGGGCGAGAGGATGACGACGCGCGAGATCATCGGCACGCGCGCGAGGAACCCCTCGAGCCCCTCGGGTGAGGGCGCCTCGAGGAGGTCCATCAGGAGCGACATCGTCTCGGCGGCGCGCCCCGCCGTGTCGCCCCAGCCGGGGTGGACGCCGAGGCCGGCCAGCTCCTCGGCGACCCCGGCCCACGGGGCCTCGGAGTCCCTCCTCTCGAGGAGCGCCGTCGCCCGGCGGAGCGCCTCCCGGAGGGAGGCCGTGTCGCGGAACCTCGAGCGGAGGAGGAGGGACTGCCCGTCGAGGACGTGGAGGGCCAGGAAGTCGTGGAGCCGGTCGGCCCCCTCGCGCGGGTTGTTGAACATCTGGCTCGCGAGGTGGCGGTTGAGGAAGCTGAGCCCCTGGCCGATCGAGCGGGCCTCGGTGAGGCGCGGGAAGCCGCGCGAGAAGGGGCCGAAGTCGATCTCGAAGCCGTCGTCCTCCTCCATCGACGGGGCGATCAGCCTCTCCTTGAACCGGAGCGACTCGGCGGTGTCGATCTCTTCGGGCTCGAGCCGGTCGCGGTGGATCCTCACGTACCGGTAGGCGCCTGGCCCGTCGCGGAGGGAGAAGACGGCCCAGGGGTAGCGGAAGACCACCTCCTGCAGCAGCGACACGAACTCGCCGACGGGCGTCTCGGCGAGATCGACCCTGTCGTACGACGCGCGCACCTCCTCGAAGCCCCTGAGGAGGTCGGACCTCAGGAGCGCGACGGGGCGCCCTGCGGTCCAGCGGTCGAGGAGGAGGACCAGGGCCTCGCGGTGGTCCCGGGCGAGGACGGAGAGGTCGGTCAGCATGGGACGGTCTCCGGCGCGAAGGAGTAGTGCGCGATCCCCTCGAGGATTCCGCACGCGTAGGCGGCGCGGGCGAAGTAGACGCGGTTCGAGCCCTTCAGGTGGGCGAGCTCGGGCTTGTGGTTCGCGACCACGACGGCGAGCGTGTCGCCCAGGAGCATCTCGAGGTCGTTCCCGGAATCGCCGGCGACGAGGATCTTCTCGGGAGGCAGGCCGAGGCTGAAGGCGAGGTAGCGCAGCGCCAGTCCCTTCGAGGCGCGGATGGGCAGGACGTCGAGGTAGCGCTCCTGCGAGTAGACGAGGCGCGCCATGAGCCCGTGCCGGCGCAGCCGCCGCCGGAGCGCCTCGACCGGCGGCATCGCCCGCGGGTCGACGTAGTAGCTCAGCTTGCGCACGCCCTGCTTCCGGTCCTCCTGCAGCGTGAGGCCCGGGACCTGGGCGAGGGCGGTCTCGAGGGCCCTGCGCCGCCAGCCGTGCTGGACGTGCCGCTCCCAGGCGATGTCGGGGACGAGGTCGGGGCCGTGATAGATCTCGGAGCCGACCGCCGCGACCACCACGTCGGGCGTCGGGACGTCCCATTCCCGGAGGACCTCGAGGGCCATCGGGAGGGAACGCCCCGTCGCGACGCCGAAGGCGACCGCGGGAGCGCCGCCCTTCAGCCAGCGGAGGAGCTCTCGCAGCCCCTCCCGGTCCCCGATCAGGGTGTCGTCGATGTCGCTCGCCAGGAGGTGGCTCGCCTCCGTCAGCCGCGCCGGAGGCGCGCCGCGCCCGGCGACCTTCCTCTTCCTCCAGGCCTTGCGGTCCCGCCGCAGGAGCTTCGTGACCTCCCGCACGTACCGCTCGACGTGCCCCTCCCAGGTGTAGGTCCTCCGGACGGCCTTCAGGCCGTTGCGCACCCAGTCGCGCCGGCGGGCGGGGTTCTCGAGCGCCTCGAGGAGAGCTGCGGCCAGGGCCCCGGTGTCGCGTGGGTCGACGAGGATCCCGTTGCGTCCGTTCGCCAGGATGTCCCGCGGGCCGCCGTCGTTCGTGGCGACGACGGGGAGGCCGCTGGCGGCGGCCTCCAGGAGCGTGAGCCCGAACGGCTCGGTGAGGGCGGGGTTGACGAAGATGCCGTGGCGTGCCGCCGCGAGGCGGTAGACCTCGGGGACGTCCTCCGGGTCGTGGCGTTTCGGGATGGCGACGTGTCCCCAGAGGTCGTGCCGGTCGAGGGCGAGGAGGAGCTCCTCGTAGACGTGGCGGGCGGGCTCCTCCGCCTTCGTCAGGTCGTCGCGGTTCCCCGCGAGGATCACGAGGTTCGCACGCTCCCTGAGGCGCGGGTCGGAGGCGAAGGCTTCGACGAGGCCGTCGACGTTCTTCTTAGGTGCCGGCCGGCAGATGGCGAGGATCGGCGGCTTGTCGGGATCCGCGAGGAACCTGTCGATCCACGGGCACGGGTCCGGCTTGCGCCGGACGGGCGGGGGAGCGAACCGGGAGGTGTCGACGGCGGGCGGGATGACGGCGAAGCGCCGGGGGTTGTAGTTCTCGTACGCTCCCCACTGCTCCGCCACCTCCTGCCGCGTGCTCGCGACGACCAGCCGGGCGTTTTCGAGCGCCTCCTCCTCGGCGGCGATCCGGGTCTGGAAGTTGAACTGGCGCTCGAGGGCCGCGTCGGAACGGCCGCTCGTGAGAAGCCGGCTCCGCTTCGTCCGCCCCAGGGAGTGCCCCGTGTGGACGTGGGGGATCCCGAGGAGCTGCGACAGGAGGACTCCCGCGCGGCCGGCGTCGGCGTAGTGGCTGTGGACGACGTGCGGGAGGCGGCCCTCCGCCCGGAGGTACTCGACGCACGCGTCGACGAGCGAGTCGATATGGGGCCAGAGGAGCTCCTTCCTGAGGTAGCGGCGAGGGCCGAAGGGAAGCCTTACGAGGGTCGCGCCGGGGCCGAGCGGCTCGCGCGGGACGGCGTAGTCCGGGCCGACGGCGGGGTCCTCCACGAGGCGGGTGACCAGATCGACACGCGACACGCCCGGGTGCCTCCCCAGCGCCCGGGCCAGGTCGAGGACGTAGCCCACCTGGCCTCCGGTGTCGGCGTCGCGCCCCAGCTCCGGGGAGACCCCCCGGATCAGCCCGTGGACGCTCAGCATCAGGACGTAGAGCTTCTCGTCGTTTCCGTTCATGGTCGGGCCTCCCGGGACTCCGCGAGGAACGGCGCGTAGAAGCCGGGCTCGGACGGAAGGGCGCCCCGGATCCGGGTCACCGCGCCCGCCAGGGCCGTGGCGCGCTCGAGCACGGACGAGAGGGGCCAGTCTAGCGCCATGCCGGCGAGGGCCACCGCGGAGAACGCGTCACCCGCCCCGACGGTGTCCTCGAGGAGTCCGGGTGGCGCCACGGCGGGCGCCGCCAGGATCCGGACCGAGACCGGGCCCGCCTCGGCCACGAAGACGCCCTGATCGCCCCGTGTCACGAAGAGGCGCGCCAGGGAGAACCTGCGGCAGAGAGTGGCGGCCTGCTCGAACGGGGGCGCGTCCGGCAGTCCCATGAGCCGGGCCGTCTCGAGGAGCTCCCCGTCGCTCAGCTTGGCGACGTGAGCCGCCTCGAGGGCAGCCTCGACGGCGCCCCGGTCGTACCAGGGGGCCCTGAGGTTGAGGTCGACGAACGCCGGCGCCTCGATTCCCCGGAGGACGACGGAGAGGGCCCCGGGCCCGCCCTCGGACCGCCACGCGAGCGTCCCGAAGTAGACGGCGGACGGCCGAAGCTCTGCGAGGGCGTCATGAGCGGGCACGGGCTCGATGGCGTCGAACGCCTGGTCCGGGGGGATGTCGAAAGCCGGGGAGCCGCCGGCGAGGTCCACCGTGACGCGACCCGTTGGCCTCAATGGGTCGCGCTGGACCGCGCGGGTCGAGAGGCCGCGGGAGGCGATCTCCCGCTCCAGCCATTCGCCGTCCGGGTCGGCACCGACGCGGGTCACGAGGAGAGCCTCGAGCCCGAGGGCGGCGAGGTGGCAGGCGACGTTGAACGGGGCTCCTCCCGGCGCGTCCCCGCCGGGGAGGCCGTCGATCAGGGCTTCGCCGATGAGGCCCACGCGCCTTCGATTCGTCGGGCGGCGAGCCGCGGCGGCGAACGGGATCGAGCGGGCAGGAGAAGCCATCATCGCCCGCCATTCTAGCGGAAGGTTGATTTGAGTTCAAATTGCCACGCCGCACGCCCCTCGACTCACACGGCCCGCGCCGGGCCCCTGGGAAGGCGGGGCCCGCGGATCGCCTCGAGGGAGGCATTTCAGGCTCCCGGACGGGCCCCGGACGTGGTTCAATCCGGAATCGAGAGGCCGTCCGGGGCCGGAGGCCCGCGGGGCCGTGGAGGAGGCGGGTATGGTGCGACGGGAACGGGTCGATGCCGCTGCCGTAGCGGACGCTCCCCTCGGGGAGGTCCTCGATTTCATGAAGATGCTCTGGGCCGTGGACCACGGCCTGCAACGGGCCTCGAAGAGGATGGCGGCGAAGTTCGGTGTGACGGGGCCCCAACGGTTGGTCCTGCGCGTAGTCGGAAAGTACCCGGGGATTGCCGCCGGCCAGCTGGCGGCCGTCCTGAGGCTCCACCCGAGCACGGTCACGGTCATCGTCCAGCGGCTCGAGCAGGAGGGGTACCTGACGCGCGGGATCGACAAGAAGGACCGCCGCCGGACCCAGCTGAAGGTGACGGACCGCGGACGGCGGATCGCTCGCAGCACCGCCGGCACGGTCGAGGAGGCGATGCAGGCAGCCCTCGGAGGGGTCTCGGACAAGACGCTCCAGGCCGCGTCGGAGGTCCTGACGGCCGTGGCCCGCGAGCTCGGGAAGAGGGCGGGCGGTCCGTTGGCGGCGTCGGGCGCCGTCCCGGAGAAGGGGGCCTGACCTCGCCCGGGAGCCTCTCCCCGTAGACTCCTCCCGTGGAGGCCGCCGGGTTCCTCTCGCTCCTGGGCGCTCTCCTGGTCCTCTCGTACGCGGCGGACCTCGTCTTCGCCCGGACGCGGGTTCCCTCGGTCGTCCTCCTGATGGGCTTCGGCGTCCTCCTCGGGCCGCTCCTGGGATGGCTCCCCGGCGCGGAGTTCGCGCGCGCCGCCCCCTACTTCGGGGCCGTCGCCCTGGTGACGATCCTCTTCGAGGGGGGGATCGGGCTCGACCTCGAGGAGTCGATCCGGGGCCTGGCGGCGGGCAGCCTCCTCGCGGTCGCCAGCTTCGCGGCGACCGCCGGGACGATCACCCTCCTCTGCCGGATCGTCCTCGAGCTGCCGTGGCCGTCGGCCGCCGCCCTGGGCTGTCTCCTCGGCGTCCCCTCGAGCGCGATCGTCCTTCCCATCGCGGCGCAGCTCGGCTTCCGCGACGACCTGAGGACCCGGGTCGTCCTCGACGCCGCGATCGCCGACGTCCTCGGGATCCTGGGTGTCGGGGTCGCCATCGAGGCGATGAAGGGGGAGTCGGTCCCCCGCCTCGTCCTGAGGTCGACCGTCGTCGGGTTCGCGGTCGGCTCCCTCGTGGCGGTCGGCGTCGGGCTCCTCTGGAGCCGCTTCCTCAGGCGCTCCTCCGGGGGGGAGGTCCGCCTGGCCGGAGCCCTCACCTTCGGCGTCGTCCTGATGCTCGACGGCATCGTCAGCGCCCTCGGCGGGGCTTCGGCGGTGGCCATCGTCGCCTTCGGCGTCGTCCTGGCGAACGAGCCCGTCCTGGTGGCCCGGGTCTTCCGGAGGCCGCTCTCGAAGGACGACGAGGCGGCCTTCCGCCAGATGCGGCGCGCGATCCACCGCTTCATGACCCAGGCGACGTTCCTCGTGAGGACCTTCTTCTTCGTCTTCCTCGGGATCGTCGTCAACTGGTCGGGCCTGACGCCGCGGGCCGCCGTGACGAGCCTCGCCTTCGTCGCCCTGGCTCTCCTCGGGCGCCGCGCGGCCCTCGTCGTGGTCAACCGGGCGGGCCTCCTCCCCCTCACGGCCGAGGAGGACCGCCTCGTCACGGCCCTGGTCCCGCGCGGGCTCGTCACCGCCGTCCTGGCGCACGAGGCGGCCACCTCGGGGCTGGCCGGGGCGGCGGAGTTCCCCCTGTACGCGTTCCTCCTCGTGGTCGCCACGAACCTCCTGATGGTCGTCGGCCTGCAGACCGCGAGGCGCCCCCCGGCGCTGGAAGCAGCCCTCCGCGAGCCCGGCGCCTCGTAGCGCCGCGCCCTCTCCTTCCGGGCTACCATGCGGCGGCGCCCGGCGGGCCCGCCGAGGCGTTCCGGAGGCCCTGCATGACGACGACCCGCGCGCTCCTCGCCGCCGCGCTCCTCCTCTCCGCGTCCGCGCCGGCCCCGGCGGCCTCCCCGGCGGTCGCGCCGCGAGCCCCCCTCGCGCGGGCCGGCTTCGACGAGGGAGGACCGGCGCTCCCGTCCGGCTGGACCGTCGGGGAGGGCGGCGCGGCCCGGGCGAACGTCGACGGCGCGACGAAGCGCTCGGGCGCGGCGAGCCTCCACCTCGTGAACGCCGCCCCCGCCTCGACCCGGGTCGAGGGGCCGCCCGTCCGGCTCGAGGTGGGGAAGGTCTACCGGCTTGCCGGCTGGATCCGGACGCGGGAGGCGTTCTCCGACCCGACGGGGCGCTACCCGACTCCGGTCCCCGCCGCGCTGACGATGGCCTCGTTCCCGTTCACGAACCACTCCCCCGCGGTCGGCGCCACGCGCGACTGGACGCGGGTCGAGACCCTCTTCGTCGCGACGGCCGGGGAGGACCGGATCCGCGCCCACCTCGGGCTGAACGGGACGGCGACGGGGGAGGCGTGGTTCGACGACCTCGAGCTCTCGGAGGTCGCGGACGTGACCGAGATGATCCCGCTCGAGACCGTCCGCTGGTCGGGCCCCGGCTTCCGGTACGACGAGAAGGGGTGGATCTTCGTCCACGTGGAGGGAGAGCCGTACGCGCGCGGCTTCCAGTACGGGACGCTCCTCGCCGAGGAGATCGCGGAGTACGCCCGGAAGCTCGGCATCGCCGAGAGCGCGAAGGACCCGTCGGAGGGGTGGGCGCACCTGAGGCTCCTGGCCGATTCGGTCTTCCTCCGCAAGTACGACGAGGAATACCTGACCGAGATGAAGGGGATCGCGGACGGCGCGGCGAAGGCGGGGGCGAAGGTGGACGGGCGCCCCGTCGACCTCCTCGACGTCGTCACGCTCAACTCCGCCGTCGACATCGGGCAGATGCCGAGCGCCCTCCGGACGACCCCCAACGCCCTGACGGGGCGGAGCTTCCTGACGGCCCAGGACGAGCTCGCCGTCCCCGACCGGACGCACAAGTGCTCGTCGTTCGTGGCGACGGGCCCCGCGACGAGGGACGGGCGGGTCGTCTTCGGCCAGATCTTCATGTGGTCGGGCTACACGGGGGTCCACTTCAACGTGATCGCCGACGTCGTCCCGGCGAAGGGGCACCGGCTCGTCTTCCAGACGTTCCCGGGCGGCATCCACTCGGGGACCGACTTCTACGTGAACGGGGCCGGGATCGTCATCGGCGAGACGACGGTGGCCCAGACCCCCTGGGACCTCGAGGGGACGCCGCAGAGCAACCGGATCCGGAAGGCCGCGCAATACGCCTCGTCCATCGACGACGTGGCCCGCATCCTCCGCGAGAGGAACAACGGGATGTACGCGAACGACTGGACGATCGCGGACGTGAAGACGGACGAGGGGGCGATCCTCCTCCTCGGGACGCACCGGTCGAGGCTCTGGAGGACGAAGGAGGAGCCGGCGCCGTTCGGGACACCGGGCTTCCTCTGGGCGAACAACAACGCGCGCGACCCCGAGGTGAGGCGCGAGTACGGGGTCCAGCCCGACGGGGCGCCTTTCGACCTCGTCTTCTCGCCCTGGAACAGGGACGTGGCGTTCCGGAAGTGGTACGACGAGAAGAAGGGGAAGATCGACGCGATCGAGGCGGTGGACCTCTGGGCCTCCTCGCCCATCAACCGGCCGCACGCCTGCGACGGGAAGGTGACGACCGCCGAGATGGCCGAGAAGCTCGTCTTCTGGGCGCACTACGGGAAGGTCACCCTCCGCGAGAAGTTCCCGGCCGCGGGGAACCGCCGGATGCCCGACCTCCCCGGCGCGATCCCGCACCTGACGCTCGGCTACACGGCGTTCAACCCGATCTGGGTCGTCGAGAAGCTGAAGGAGGCGCACGCGAAGGCGCCGGCGCCCGCCCCGAAGGGGAGCCGGGAGGCCGTCGAGGCGAAGGACGTCGAGTCCGCCTGGAAGGTCGACCGGGACCGCCTCTGGCGCGGCACCGTCGGGCCGAAGGGGGACGCCGACGCGTGGCTCGTCTCGGGGGGGGCGGCCTACTGGCAGATGCTCCACGGCCTCCCCGACGACCCGCAGAAGGCGCGGGAGTCGCTCGCGGACCAGCTCGCGGCGCTGAACGCGCGGGCGCTCTACTTTGCCGCGCGCGAGGGGGACGTCGCGGCGAAGGACGCCCGGCGCGCCTACGACCGGTACGGCCTCTACCAGATCCCCCGGATCAAGGGGACCTTCGCCCTCCACCAGCTCCGGCTCCTCCTGGGGAGCGAGGCGTTCCTCGCGGCGATGGACGCCGCCTGGAGCGCGAACGCCGGGAAGGACCTCTCGACGGCCGAGTTCGTGGCGGCGCTGGGGAAGGCGAGCGGCCGCGACCTCGCGCCGTTCCTTTCGCCGTGGATCGAGCGGACGGGTCTCCCCGACCCGAGGCCGGAGGTCTCGGTGGCCAGGGCGAAGGGCGGCTACCGGGTGACGCTCCGGGTGACGCAGAAGGGGACGCCCTACCGCCTCCTGGGAAGCGTCGCGATCGAATCTCCCGGCAAGCGCGTCCTGAAGCCGTTCGACGTCTCCGGCGCCGAGTCGACCGCCGTCTTCACCGTCCCCGACCGGCCCACGAGGGTCGTCTTCGACGCGGGGAACGACGTCCCGGTCCCCGGGCGGAGCCCCTACTCGTTCGTCACCTTCACCGACGACTTCTCCCGGACGCGGATCGTCCACGGGACGTCGCGGCAGATCGAGGCGAGCCGGACCCTCGCCCTCCGCCTCCAGACGGCCCTCGCGGACGCGTTCAGCGAGGTCCTCCCCCCCGTCGTGAAGGACTGCGAGGTGACCGACGCGGAGCTTTCGGCGAGCGACCTCGTCCTCCTCGGGGGGCCCGAGGACAACTCGCTCGTGGCCCGCGTCCTCACGAAGCTCCCCGCGCGCCTCGGCAAGGGAGCGTTCCGCTTCGCCGGGAGGACGCAGGCCGACCCCGACGACGGCCTCTTCCTCTGCGTCCCGAGCCCGTGGAACCCGGAGCGGGTGGTCTGGCTCTTCGCGGGGAACTCGGCCCTCGAGCTCTTCCGGATGACGAACGCCCCCTCCTTCTCCCTGCCGCAGTGGGCGGTCTTCCACGGGGACGAGGTGAAGGCGAAGGGCTGGCTCCCGGTCCCCGGGTTCGAGGTGGAGACGGCGGCGGACTGACGGCTCCGCGGGCCGGGCGTCCGTCTCGGTGGAAACCCGCCGGCGCCGGCCGCGTATCTCCACCTGTCGCCACGAGCGAAGGGCCGCCCGGGGTCCGTGCGGGAGCACTCCGCCTCCCGGGGGCCAGGAGGAAGCGCATGAAGAGTCTCCGCCCCGCCCGCGTCGCGGCCGTCGTCGCGCCCGTCGTCGCCGTCGTCGCCGCCGCCGTCCTCGCCCCCGCGGCCGCCGCGCAGTTCGCGGTGACCCTCCCGCCGTCGGGCGGCAACCAGAAGGCCGAGGTGACCCAGTGGATCGGCCTGGTGAAGGTGAACGTCTCGTACAGCGGACCGAAGGTGACCGCGCCCGACGGGACCGACCGCCGCGGGAAGATCTGGGGCGGGCTCGTTCCCTACGGCTGGCACAAGGAGAGCTTCGGCACGTGCGGGAACGAGTGCCCGTGGCGCGGCGGGGCCAACGAGAACACCGTCGTCCGCGTCTCCCACGACGTGACCGTCGAGGGGAAGCCTCTTCCCGCGGGCGCCTACGGTCTCTTCTTCGTCCCGGGGCCCGAGGAGTGGACGGTCATCTTCTCGAAGGACTCGACCTCCTGGGGGCACTACTTCTACGACGCCAAGGACGACGCGCTCCGCGTGACGGTCAAGCCGCGGAAGGCGCCTTACACCCACTGGCTGACCTACGACTTCGTCGAGCGGCTCCCGGAGAAGGCGACCCTCGCGATGCGCTGGGAGGAGCTCGAGGTCCCGATCTCGATCGGGGTCCCGAACATGAAGGAGCTCTACGTCGCCAACCTCCGCGACGAGCTGCGCGGCGCCGCCGGCTTCAACGGCGAGGCGTGGGACGCCGCGGCCAACTACTGCCGGGAGAACAAGGTCAACCTCCCCGAGGCGCTCACGTGGGCGCAGTACGCCGTCTCGGCCCCGTTCGTCGGGCGCGAGACGTTCAACACCCTCTCGACGCTCGCGGCCCTCCAGGAGGCGAACGGCAAGGCCGAGGAGGCCAGGGCGACGATGGCGAAGGCGATGGCGAGCCCCACGGCCACGGCCATCGACATCCACATGTACGGCCGCTCCCTCCAGACCCAGGGCCGCAACGCCGAGGCGCTCGCCGTCTTCGAGATGAACGCCAAGAAGCACCCCGGCGTCTGGCCGGTCGACGTCGGCCTCGCCCGGGCCTATGCGGGCGCGGGACGGACGAAGGAGGCCCTGGCCGCGGCGAGGAAGGCTCTCGCGCAGGCTCCCGACGACGTGAACCGCGAGAACCTGAAGAAGATGATCGCCGCGCTGGAGGCGGGAAAGCCGCTCGGCTGAGCCCGCGATCCCGGCCGGAGGCGGCCCCCGGGAGGGTAGGTCCGCCCCGCCTCCGGCCGCACCCGTCAGGGCTGCTTCGCCAGCGTCATCTCGAAGAAGCTCTGACCGGGCGAGTTGCCGCGCTTCATCTCGCCGGTCTCCGCCCAGCGCCCCGCCCCGTCGAGCCGGATCGCGTACCGGACCGAGACGGGACCGGTCTCCATTCCCCACTCGAACGTCCCGTCGCCGACGGTTGCCGGACCCTCGTGGACGCGGCCGAGCCCGTCGTAGGCCGTGAAGCGGTAGGTCCCGGAGGCCGGGTCGAACGTGACCGTCGCGAAGGCCTGGTGGACCACCGTTCCGTCGGGGGCGGTGCCGAGGCCGTCGATGACGAGGACGAGCCCGCCGAGCTTGTAGGCAACCGTCTCGCTCTGCGAGAAGCTCTTTCGGACGCCCGGCCCCCTGTCGATCGTCCCGGTCCCCTTCCAGGAGCCCGCGAGGAAGGAGAGACGTTTCATCGCGGCGACTTGTGCCGCCGGCGGCCCGGCGGGGGCCTGGGCGAGGATCGGGGCAGCGACGAGGGCGAGGATGAGGCGGGGGGCGAGCCCGAGGGAAGCGCGGCGGGTCATGCAGGTTCTCCTTTCGTCCCTCTCAACGTGCGTCCGGCATCGCCCACCGTCTTGAAGGAATCGGACGATCCGAGGAACTCGTGACGGATCCTGCGAAGGAGCGCCGCGGCGCGCCGCGGGGGAAGGCCGAGGAGACCTCCGAATTCACGGACGAGGTGCGCCTGGTCCGCGTACCCCGTGAGACGCGAGAGGTCCGCCCACGAGGTGTCGGGAGAGCCGACAGCCAGGAGGCAAGCGCGCCGCAGGCGGAGGACGCGGGCGAGCTCCTTCGGAGAGAGGCCCACGTTCTCGCGGAAGAGACGGAGGAGCTGGCGGGAAGAGACGCCGGCCCGCCCCGCGAGGCGGGAGACCGGCTCGCCGCCGTGGCTCGCGCGGAGCCGCCGGACCGCGGTCATCAGCCGCGGGTCGGGTGCGGGACGGCCGCGGAGGCGGGCCCTGAGGGGTGGGCCGAACGCGACCTCTGACGCGACGGATCCCCCGGTCCGGTCCGCGCCGCCGTCCCGGACCGAGGCCGCCACGGCGCACGCGAGGTCTGCGGCCACGGAGTCGAGGGGGACGACCGCCCCGCGGAGAGGGCCGATCGCGACCCCCAGGAGCGACGGGGCGGCCCCCGGAAGGAGGCGGACTCCGAGATAGCGGCCTCCGGCCGCGACCGGCGGGCGATAGGCGGTGACGCGCGGACCGACGAGGCGGAGGAGCCGGGCGCCCGGGGTCTCGACCTGAACGAGGGAGACCGCGCCGTCCGGCACGACGACGTGCCCGGGGCTCGACTCCGGCAACGCGCCGACCTCGAAGCTCCAGAAGGAGTCGACGACGTCGGCGAGGTCGGGGGGCGGCGGCCGTTCCTCGTATCGCACGGGCTCCGTTCTGCCGGAGGCTACCCGACCCGCACGGGATGCGAATATGACGGCGTGGGCGGGGCCGGAGAGTTCCTGCGGGCCGAGTGGCGGCACCTGGCGATCCTGAATTTCGAGGTCGACCCGGGAGTCCTCGGCCCCCTCGTGCCGCGCGGCACCGAGCTCGACCTGTGGAACGGGCGCTGCCTCGTCAGCGCCGTCGGGTTCCTCTTCCTCAGGACGCGGGTCCTCGGCGTCGCGGTCCCGTTCCACACCGACTTCCCCGAGGTGAACCTCCGCTTCTACGTCCGGCGGAGGGAGGAGGGGGAGTGGAGGCGGGGCGTCGTCTTCGTGAAGGAGATCGTCCCGCGCGCCGCGATCGCGTGGGCCGCGCGGACGTTCTACGAGGAGAGGTACGTCGCCCTCCCGATGAGCTGGCGGATCGACCGTGGAAGCGAAGGGGACGCGGCGGTCCGCGGGGCCTCGTACCGGTGGAGGAGAGCCGGGCGCGACGAGGGGCTCGAGGCGGGCGACGCGGGCCCCCCCGGGGAGCTCGCCCCCGGGAGCGAGGCGGAGTTCGTCGTCGAGCACTACTGGGGATACGTGGCGCGCCGCGACGGAACGACGGTGGAGTACGGCGTGGAGCACCCGAGCTGGCGGCTCGCGCCGGCGCGGCGCGCGCGGCTCGACGCGGACGCGAGGTCCCTCTACGGCGAGGCGTTCGGGGAGCCGCTCGCGCGCCCTCCGGTCTCGGCGTACCTGGTCGAGGGCTCCGGCGTGACGGTGCGCCGCGGCGCGAGGCTCGCGCCGTGAGCGGGGGAGCCGGGCCCGACGGGGCTCCGCGGGGCGGCTTCGTCCTCTACGACGACTCGTGCGGCTTCTGCCGCCGCTGGGTCCCGTTCTGGGGCCCGACGCTCTCGCGGCACGGCTTCGGGATCGCGCCGCTCCAGAGCGCGTGGGTCGTCGACGCCGTCGCCCTCCCCGCGGGCGAGCTCCTGAACGACATCGGGCTCCTCCTGCCGGACGGCCGCCTGGTCCGCGGGGCCGACGTCTACCGCCACGTGATGCGCCGGATCTGGTGGGCGCGGCCGCTCCACCTCCTCTCGGTCGCGCCCGGCCTCTCGCGCCTCTTCGACCTCGCCTACCGGAGCTTCGCCCGGAACCGCCACCGGTTCTCGAAGGCGTGCGGGCTTCCGAACCGGCCGCCGGGCGGACCCGCCTCGCCGCCCGTCCCCTGAGCTCCGTCTCCGGCCGCCCGAGGGGCCCGGCCCGGCCGGGGCGCCGGGCCCGCTACGCCTTCGGCTCCCAGGAGTCCGGGACCTGGACGAGGACGGCCTCGCCGCGCGCGCAGAGCTTGCCGTTCGCGGACAGGTCGGTCGCCACGGTCACCTTCCGCCCCTTGACCTCGAGGACGCGCGAGCGGAGCTCGAGCGGGACGCCGAGCGGCGTCGGCGCGAGGTACTCGACCTTGAGCGTGCCGGTCAGGAAGCGGGGGAGGGGCCCGTCGGCGATCTCCCTCCCCGCGGCGCGGTGCGCCGCGGCCGCGGCGGTGCCGGTGGAGTGGCAGTCGATGACGGAGGCGATGTAGCCGCCGTAGACGAACCCCGGGACCGAGACGTGGTGGGGCCGGGGGACGACGGAGGCGACGCTCTCGTCCCCCTCCCAGCGGCTCTTCACGTGGTAGCCGTCGGCGTTCAGGCGTCCGCAGCCGTAGCAGTGGCTGAAGCGGTCCTCGTAGTGGTCCTGGAAGAACGAGCTCATCGGGCCTCCTCGGGTGGGTTCAGGTCGGACAGGCGTCCGGGTCGGGAGCCACGAAGCCCCGGCGCGTCAGGTGCCCCCAGAGGAGGGGCCCCAGCGTCCCGGGCTCGACGGGCGACTTCACGAGGTCGGTCGCGCCCGACTGGAGCGCGAAGGCGAGCTGGCTCCTCCCGGGGCTTCCCGAGAGGAGGAGGACGGGGATGCCGAAGAGGGCGGGCTGCGACTTCAGGACGCGGGTGACGTCGAAGCCGTCGAGCGGCCCCGGCAGCTCGGCGTCCATCAGGACGAGGTCGACGGGGCCCTTCAGGAGCGCCTCGAGCGCCTCGGGGCCCGTCCGGACCTCGACGGTCCGGCAGCCGGTCATGCAGACGGCGGTCGCGAGGCTCAGGAGGGCCCGGACGTCGTCCGCCACGACGAGGACGACGGGGGGCCGCTTCTGCTTCCGGGGGTGGGACGAGGGGCGGCCGCGCGGCGACCGGGGACGCCGCGGGGTCTCGGGGGCGGCCGGCACGACGATCGAGTCGAGCGCCTTCTCGAGGTCGGCCAGCATCGTGTCGGTCTCGGGGAAGAGGCGCCCGCCGGAGGGGGGAGGCTCCTCCAGGTCGCCGAGCGCGGCCTCCATCTCCAGGGCCGTCGCGAAGCGCCTCCTCCGCTCCTTCTCGAGCGCCTTCGTCACGACCGCCTTGAGCTCCGCCGAGAGGCCCGGCGTCCTCTCGAGGTGGTCCGGGAGGGGCTCGTTCACGTGGCGCATCGCGACGGCCACGGGGGAGTCGCCGTCGTACGGGAGACGGCCCGTCAGCATCTGCCACGCCACGACGCCGATGGCGTAGATGTCCGTCCCCTCGTCGAGCTCGGTGCCGAGGGCCTGCTCGGGCGACATGTACTGCGGGGTGCCGAGGAGGACGGAGGCGACGGTGAGGGAGGCGTCGTAGACCCCGCGGGCGAGGCCGAAGTCGAGGATGGCGACGGCCCCTTCCCGGTCGACGAGGACGTTCTGGGACTTGAGGTCGCGGTGGAGGACCCCCACCTGGTGGATCGCCGCGGTCCCGCGCGCCACCTGCCGGAGGATCGGGACGGCCTCCCAGGGAGGGACCCGCCCGCGGTCGCGCACGAGCGACCAGAGGTCCTTGCCGTCGATGTACTCCATCGTGATGTAGGGGTAGTCGCCGCTCACCCCGTAGTCGAACATCCGCGCGACGTTCGGGTGCTTGATCCTCCGGTTCAGCTGGATCTCGCGCTTGAAGCGGAGGAGGAGCGCGTTCTCGTCCCTTTCGATGCTCGGCGAGAGGACCTTGATCGCCACCACCTCGTCGAGGTCGCGGTCCCGCGCCTTGAAGACGACGCCGATCCCGCCGTGCCCCAGCGTCCCGAGCCACTCGTAGCGCGGGGCCTCCTCGAAGAAGCGGGTCCGGAAGCGGTCGAACTTCAAGCTGCTGAGGGCTTCCCGCCGGCCGTCAGCGGGCCCCGACGGGGGGATTCTCCACCAGCCAGAGGGTCCCGCGGGTCTCGGCGCGCTCGAAGACGATCCGGTCCCCCGCGGGCGACCAGCTCGGGTAGCGGAGGTAGACGTCGATCCGGCCGTTGCCGGTGAGCCGCTCCTCGTGCCGGGTGGCGAGGTCGACCCAGTAGATGTTCCACGCCTCGTCGCGGTATCCGGCGAACGCGAGCCGCCGGCCGTCGGGCGAGAAGGAGAAGGGCCAGCTGAGGCCGGGCCCGCTCGTGACCATCCGGGGAGTCCCGCCGCTCGACGGCAGGGTCGCGATCTGGACGTCGTCGCCCCGCCGGACCTGGACGGCGAGGGTCCTCCCGTCGGGCGAGAAGCAGGGGAAGCCGACGAACTCGCGGTCGAACGTCAGCTGCTCCTTCCGGCCGGAGGCGACGTCGAGGGTGAAGACGTTGATCGTGATCCCGCCGTGCTTGGAGTGGTAGGCGATCCGCGTCCCGTCGGGGGAGAGGCGGGGGGCGCCGGCGTCCGGGGCGTCGATCGGGAGGGGGGTGAGCGAGCCGCCCTCCGGGTCGGCCGCGAAGAACCGGAACGTCCTCCCCTCGCGGTCCGACAAGACGAGGAGCCGGCGGCCGTCGGGGAACCAGTCGCAGAGGTAGTCGGTGGAGGGGCCGGTGGCCACGGGCACCGGCCGGTCCTTTCCGGGCACGTCGACGACGACGTCCCAGGAGCCGCCGGGGAGGATCCTCCCGAAGGCGACCTCGCGGCCGTCCGGCGAGATCGCGGGCCAGGAGGAGCGGCCGGCGCCCGTCGTGAGAGGGACCGGAGGTCCCGCGGGAAGCCCCGAGGAGCGGTCGAGGGGGAGGGAGAGGAGGTGCCCGTCGGTCGAGATGGAGCTCCAGACCAGGAGCCGGCCGTCGCGCGAGAGGCTCGGGTGCCTGGGGACGGAGGTGTCGGGGCGGGTGACGGGCCGCGGGGTGCCGATGGCGACTCCGTCGGCGTCGAGCGCGACGCGGAGGAGGGCCCACGTACCCGACTCCGCGCTCCCCGAGACGACCAGCGCGTCCCCGTCCGGCGTGACGACGGGGTCGTACAGCCGCGCCGCCGTGTAGACCTTCCGGAGCCCGGAGCCTTCCGGCTCCACCGACCAGACCTCCGCGAAGAGGAGGCGGGGCTCGGACGAGACGAAGTAGATCCGCCTCCCGTCCGGCGACCACGCCGGGGCGCCGTGCCCTCCCTTGGGCTCCCCTGCCGTCGTGACGGGCCGGGCGGGCCCCCCGAGGGCGGGGACGGTCCAGATCGTCGACGGGGCGATGGCGTCCGCGCTCGTCGCCGCGACGTCCGAGATCCGGGCGGACTGGAACGCGATCCTCTTTCCGTCCGGCGACCAGGCGGGCCGTGAGCCGAAGTCGGCCAGGAGGCGCGGCGCGCCTCCGTCGGCCGCGACGACCCAGATGCCGGAGCGGTCGCGGGAGTGGAATGCGATCCACCGGCCGTCGGGGGACCATGCCGGCTGCATGTTCTGCTTCCCGTCCGTGGTGAGGGCGCGGGCCGGGCCCCCCGCGAAGGCCCGGATCATCACCTCGAGGCTTCCGTTCCGCTCCGCTGCGTAGGCCAGCCGCGTCCCGTCCGGGGAGACGGCGGGGAAGAGCTCCAGCCCTTCCTCGGGGCCGAGGGCCCGGGGCTCTCCGGCGGGACCGCCGGCGGGCGGAGCCGCTCTCCGGCAGGACACGCCGACGGCGCAGGCGGCAAGCAGCACGAGGACGCCGGCACTTCGGACGGGAGACCCCCGCCTCGCCCTGCAGCCGGAAGGGTTGAACCGACCCTCGCTTCCCCGCACCGTGGACCTCGGCCTGATCTTAACCGTGGCGGGAGGCGGGTGGGCCGTCCGCCAGCGGCTCCCGGGTGACCTCCCCGACGCCGCCGTCGATGCGCACCGCCGTGAGCGTCCCTCCACAGGCGCAGCCGGTGTCGAGGCCGAGCAGCCCTTCGAGCCGGACGAGGCCGGCCGCGGCCCAGTGCCCGAAGACGACGAGGTCCGGGGCGCTCCGGCGGGACACCGCGTACCAGGGTCTCAGCCCCTTCGGCAGGCGGTCGGGGGGGCCCGACGGACCGTCCCGCGGGAGGCGGTCCGGGCCGACGGCGCGGATCCGCGTCAGGACGTTCGCGGCCCGCGCGAGGCGGAGGAGCTCCTCGCGGGCGAGCCCTCCCCCGACGGCGCGCAGGAACGCGGGGCCGTCGGGGCCGCGCAGCGCGTCCGACGCCGCGGTGGCGAGGGCCGAAGCCTCGTCCGCCGTCCAGTCCGGGAGGAGGCCGGCGTGGACGAGGAGGAGGCCGTCCTCGCGGTGGAGGAAGGGCCGGCTGCGGAGCCAGGTGAGGAGCTCGGAGGCGTCGGGAGCGTCGAGCACGTCGTCGAGCGTGTCCTGCGATCGCTTCAGCGTGACGCCGGCCGCGCGGGCGAGGAGGTGGAGGTCGTGGTTCCCGAGGACCGAGACGATCCGGTCGCCCTGGTCCGCCGCCCACCGGAGGACCTCCAGCGAGCGGGGCCCCCGGTTGACGAGGTCGCCCACCAGGAGGAGGCGGTCGCGCGCGCGGTCGAAGCGGATCCGGGAGAGGAGCCGCCGGAGGGTGCGGGCGCACCCCTGGACGTCGCCGATCGCGTAGGTCGCCATACCGCCCGGGTGCGAGGATACGGCGAAGCCGTGGCGCCGGAGTTGCTAGCCTGCTCCGCGGCGCGAGGTCGCCGGAGGTTGCCGTGTCGCTGCGCGTGAAGCTCTTCGTCCTGTTCGGCGGGCTCCTCGTCGCCCTCGTGGCGGGGGAGTGGTTGCTCCTCCGGTCGCTCTCGCGGGACGTGACGGTCGAGGTGGCGACGGTCGCCAGCTCGGTCGGCGAGCAGGTCGTCCGCGTCTTCACGACCAGGGAGGGCGCCGTGAAGATCCCCCTTCCCGGCTCCGGGGAGCCCGGGTCGCCGGCGGAGAAGGAGGTCGGGACGATCGTCCTGCCGGAGCCGGGAGGGTCGGGGCACGAGCGCCGGGTCGTCGTTACGACGCTGCACGTCGAGACGGGGCCGGCGGCCGCCGACGGGCGCCCCGCGCCGCCGGGCACGGCCGCGCCGACACCGGGGGCGGGGAAGCCGACGTGGTTCGCGTTCCGCTCCGAGACGCTCTCCGGCAAGGCTCCTCCCGTCCTCGTCGTCGAGGGCCCTCACCTCAAGCGGAAGATCCCGATCCCGTCGTCGGGGGTGCGGGAGGCGCTCGACCGATTCCGGCAGCGCCTCCTCCTCGGCTCCCTGACGCTCCTCGGGGTGGGGCTCGTCGCGGCGGCGATCGCGGCCGACCGTGTGTCGCGCCCGCTCCGCGACCTGTCGCGCGCGGCGCGCGAGGTGGGACAGGGGACGTTCGGCGTCCAGGCGGCCCCCGCGGGGGGAGGCGAGGTGGGCGAGGCGATCGCCGCCTTCAACCAGATGTCGGCGCGGCTCGCACGGCTCGAGGCGGAGGCGCTCGCGCTGAAGGAGCGCGAGCACCTCGGCGAGCTGGGGGAGGTGGCGCGCGGCATGGCCCACTCGCTCCGGAACCCCCTCCACGCGATCGGCCTGACCCTCGACGAAATGGCGGGGCGGCTCGCCGACGACCCCGGTGCCGCCGAGGTCGCCGAGTCGGCGCGGCGCCAGATCCGGCGCGTCGACGGCTCGATCCGGGGATTCCTCGCGCTCGCCGCCTCGGGCGCCGGGTCGGTCGAGGAGGTCGACCTCGGCGCCGTGGCGCGCGACGTCGTCCTGACGGCGCTCCAGGACGCCCGCGGGCGGGTGAGGATCGAGCTGGAGGCGCCCGACGGGGGAGGGCCGCGGATCCGGGGGATCGCGCCCGAGCTCGCCGCGGTCGTCCAGGCCCTGGTCGTCAACGCCGTCGAGGCGAGCCCCGACGGAGCGACCGTTCGGGTCCGGGTCGCGGCGGCGGAAGAGGGGCGCGTGGCGCTCGAGGTGGAGGACGACGGCCCGGGCCTTCCGGCGGAGGTGAGGGAGCGGCTCTTCACGCCGCACGTCACGACGAAGCCGGCGGGGTCGGGGATGGGGCTCTTCCTCGCCCACCGGATCGCCGTGAGCCGGTACGGCGGCGAGCTCGCCCTTCACGACCGGGCCCCGCGGGGGACGGCCGCGCGCCTCGTCGCGGGGCCGAGGAAGGAGGGGGCCGGTGCCTGAGCAGCGCCTCCTCGTCGTCGAGGACGACGCCGACCAGCGCCGCCTCGTCGCCTCGATCCTGCGCGCCGAGGGGTGGACCGTCGCCGAGGCGGGGAGCGTGGGAGAGGCTCTCGACGAGCTCGCCCGCTCGCCGGTCGACCTCGTCCTGACGGACTGGAAGCTCCCCGGCCGCGACGGCCTGGAGCTCCTCGCCGAGGTCCGCGCGCGCGGGACGGAGACCGCGTTCGTCATGATGACGGCCTACGGGACGATCGCCCACGCCGTCGCCGCCGTCCGCGCCGGGGCGGACGACTACCTGGTCAAGCCGTTCGAGCGGCAGGCGCTCCTCCTGGCGGTGGAGCGGACGCTCCGCCAGCGGCGCCTGGCCGACGAGAACCGGCGGCTCGCCGAGGAGGTGGCCGACCGGGACCGGCTCGTCGACCTCGTCGGCTCGGCGCCGTCGATGCAGCAGCTCTTCCGCCGCGTCGAGAAGCTCGCCGGGACGGACGCCACCGTCCTCCTCGCGGGCGAGAGCGGCACCGGCAAGGAGCTGGCGGCGCGCGCTCTCCACGCGCTCTCGCGCCGCAGCGGCGGGCCCTTCGTCGCGGTGAACGCCGCGGCCGTCCCGGAGAGCCTCCTCGAGGCCGAGTTCTTCGGGGCCGAGCGGGGCTCGTACACGGGGGCCGATCGGACGAGGAAGGGACGGTTCGAGGCGGCGCATGGCGGGACGCTCTTCCTCGACGAGGTGGGGGAGCTCCCGCTCCCGCTCCAGCCGAAGCTCCTGCGCGCCCTGCAGGAGGGCGCCGTGACCCGGATCGGCGCGACGCAGGAGATCCCGGTCGACGTGCGGATCGTCGCCGCCACCAACCGCGACCTCGCCGCCGAGGCGGCCGCGGGACGGTTCCGCCAGGACCTCTACTACCGGCTCGACGTCGTGACCGTCGTCCTCCCGCCGCTCCGCGAGCGGAGGGAGGACGTTCCGCTCCTCGTCCGGCACTTCGTCGGGCGGGCCGAGCGGCGGCACGGCGTGAGGGTCGCCCCCTTTCCGCCGCCGCTGCTGCGGCGGCTCGTGGAGTACGCCTGGCCCGGGAACGTGAGGGAGCTGGCGAACGTCGTGGAGAGGCTCGTCCTCCTGTCGGAGGGAGGGGAGGTCTCGCCGGACGACCTCCCGGACTCCCTCGCCGCGCGGCCCGCCGGCGACGGCGGGTTCCGCCTCCCGCCCGGCGGCCTCTCGTGGGAGACGCACGAGCGAGAATGCCTCCGCCAGGCGCTCGACCTGGCCGGCGGGAACCGCGCGCGGGCCGCCCGTCTCCTCGACCTCCCCTACAAGGCGTTCCTCTACCGGCTGGAGAAGCACGGCCTCGCTACCCCCGGCGAGTGAGGTGCGGCCCCGAAAGCGGGAGCGATCTCCCGAAATCGGGAGGCGCGGGGAGGGCGGGCGGGGGACGTCTCCTGGCCCCGGTCTTGCGATTCCGGGGACGCCCGCCGCGCGGGCGCATCGCAGCCGACCGGAGGAACTGATGGAAAGAACGAGCGCCGTCGCCCGCTTCGGGTTCGGGGCCCTGGCGACCGGAGCGGTCCTGACTCTCGTCGCCCCCCTCGTCACGCTCCCGCGTGCGGCCCAGGCCGACCGGACCGACCCGGAGGAGACGGTCGTCACCGTCTCGACGTCGCGGGACCGCGAGCCGACCGTCCTGAAGCTCGAGCCGATGAAGGCGGGCGACGTGAAGGTGACCGCGACCGGCGACGGGACGCCGGTGACGATCACCCGGACCGACGAGGGCTACACCGTCAGGGTCGGGGAGAAGGAGATGAAGGTCCGCACCCTGCACGAGGGGGACGGGACGAGCGTCCTCCTGACGGGGGACGGCGAGAGGCGTGTCGAGGTCTCGAAGCACGCCTTCGTCTTCCGAAGCGGCGACGCCCCCAGGCGGAGCGCGGCCGACGTCCTTCGCGACGCGAAGCTCGACAGCGTCGGGAAGATGGACGCGAGGACCCGCGGCGCCGTCGAGGGGGTCCTGCAGGAGCTCCTCGACAAGGGGACGGTGATCGCGCCGGGGCTCACCTGGGTCTCCGAAGGGGACGAGCCCGGGGCGGCGGCCGGCGGTGACCGCGACGTGAGGGTGATCGTCATCCAGAAGGAGAAGCCGGCGAAGGCGGGCGACGGGAAGTGACCGGGCCGGGGCCGCGGCGGGAGCGTCGCGGCCCCGGGCCCGCCGGCGGTCAGCCGCGGAGCGCGGCCGTCAGGAGCTCCCGGAGGCCGCCGAAGCGCCTGTCGTAGTCGGCCCGGCTCCTCCGGATCACCTCGTGGGCCTCCTCGCGGCCGTAGACGTGCGTGATCTCGACGCGGTGCGGCTGGAGGGAGTCGGGGGCCTGCTTGTAGGTGAGGAAGTAGTGCTTCAGCCGGTCGGTGAGGGCCGGCGGGAGCTGGTAGACCTCGCGCATCTGGCCGAAGACGGCGTCCCCCTCGAGGACGGCGATGATCTTGTCGTCCGCCTCGTCGTTGTCGAGCATCCTCAGCCCCCCGATCGGGTAGACGTCCATCAGGACGTCGCCGTGGGAGATGTCCTTCTCGGAGAGGACGCAGATGTCGAGCGGGTCGCCGTCGCCGACGATCCCTTCGCGCTTCGTCTTCAGGGCGCAGAACTCCGCGTTCGCCTCCCCGCAGTACGTCTGCGGGATGAAGCCGTAGAGCGTCGGGTAGACGTTCGAGAACTTCTGCGGCCGGTCGATCTTGAGGTACCCGGTCGTCTTGTCGAGCTCGTACTTGACCGGGTCGGTCGGGACGATCTCGATGTAGGCGGTGACCATCTCCGGGGCCTTCTCGCCGATCGAGATGCCGTGCCACGGGTGGGGCCGGAAGAGGAGGGGGAGGAGCTCCCACAGCCGCTCGGGCGCCGTCTCGCTCATGCCGGGAACGGTACCAGATCGGGCGTCCCCCCTCCGTGCGAAACTCCTCGCCCGTGCCGGCCTTCGTCAGGGCGCCGTCCCCGGCGGACGGCCGTCTGGTCCCCGTGCTGGGGGGGCTCGTCCTCCTCCAGGCCCTCCTCGGGGGCTTCCGGGCCATGACCTTTCTCTCCGAGCTCCCCCGGATCGCCCCGTCCCTCCTCTCCAGGGCGGGCGAGCCAGGGACCTTCTCGTCCCTCTCCGTCGTCGTCGCCGTGGCGGCCGTGGCCGTGGCCGGCGCCCTCGGGGAACGGGACCGGGGGCTCGTGCCGCGGCTCGGGGCGGCGGGGCTCTGGGGCCTCTCTGCCCTCGCAGCGGCCGGCGTCGCCCTCGCCGTGGCCGGCGTGGCGACGACGCGCTTCGTCCCGGCGGCGGGGTGGGGCGCGATCGCGGTCGTCGCCTGGGCGGCCGTCCTCCGTCTCCTCCGCCGGGCGGCAAGTCCGACCGCGGGAACGGTGGGCGGGACGGTGAGGAGCGAGGCGGGGCTCTCGCCCTGGGACGCGGGGACGGTCGTCCTCCTCCTCGCCCTGGTGGTCCCCACGGTCTTCCCGTTCGTCCACTTCGACGCGAAGGCGATCTGGGGCTGCCGAGCCGTCGCATTCGGCGGGTCGGGTTCGTTGACGTCGCTCGCCGGGTGCACGCACCCGTCCTACCCGCCCCTCTTCTCCCTCCTGATGGCGCTCGGCGGCCCCGACCCGGTCCTGGAGGGTCGTCTCGCCGCCTGGCTCCTCGTCGCCTGCCATGCCCTCTTCCTAAGGGGGGCTTTCGCGAGGCTCGTCCCCGGCTGGGCGGCCGCGGGGACGCTCTGGGTCGTGGCGACGGGGCACGTCTGGGTGACGGCCGCCATGTACTACGCGGACGTCCCGCTCATGGCCTTCGCCGCGACGGCGGCCTTCCTCGTCCTCGGTGTCCCGGCCCGGACGGAGGGAGAGGCGGTCCCCGGGCCGTGGGTGCAGGCCGCCGCGGCGCTCCTCCTGGCGGCGGCCGTCCTCGACCGCCCCGACGGCATCGTCTACGTCGCCGTCATCGCGCTCGCGGCCGCCTCGACCCTCGTCCGAGGCCGGGCGCCGGTCGCCTGGGCGCCGTTCGCCGCTGCGGCCGCCGCCTGGGTCCTCTGGGCGGCCCGCCCGGGGGCCCTCCGCGCTCCCGGGACCTTCCTCGAGCTCCCGTCCACGTGGCGGACCGCCGGCGGATCTCCTGCCGAGGCCGCGCTCCGGGTAGTGGGGACCTTCCTCGACGCGTGGCAGGGGCAGTGGCTCTCGCACTACGGTCTCGGCCTGACCGTCTGGGTCCTCGCGCTCCTCGCCGTCGTCCTCCGGCGCCGCCGGCCCGCCCCCGATCCGACCCGCCGCGCCTACGGCGTCGCGACGGCCCTCTCGCTCGCCGCCGTCGTCGGGACCTACGCGATCCTCCCGTTCACGGTCGACGTGGTGCGGGCGGCCGAGCTCCCGGGCGACCCCGGCTTCCTCCCGTCGCTGACCAACTTCGTCCGGGTCGGGATGGGGCGGATGACGATCCACCTCCTCCCGCTCTACGTGGCGTTCGCGCTCGCCGCGCTCGCGGCCCTCCGGCCGTCGCGGGAGACGGGCGCTCCGGGCGCCGCGCGGGACGGGAAGGCGGCCGTCCCCGCGCCCGAGGCCGCCACCGGCCGCTCCTGACGGGCGCCGGCCCGACCGCGCCAGGCGCCATACTCCGGCCATGACGTCCGAGGCCCCTCCCTCCGCGCCCCGGCGCTACGTCCTCAAGAGGTCTGGGCCGGCGCGGGCGTACCGGATCGACTACCAGCGCGAGCTGAACCCGGAGCAGCGGGCGGTCGTCTTCGCCCCCGACGGCCCGACGGTGGTGGTGGCGGGGGCCGGCTCCGGGAAGACGCGGACGCTCGTCTACCGAGTGTCGCGCCTCGTCGAGGACGGCGTCGCCCCCGAGACGCTCCTCCTCCTCACCTTCACCAACCGCGCGGCGCGCGAGATGGCGCGCCGGACCGAGCAGCTCCTGGGGACGGACCTTTCGCGCATGACGGCCGGCACGTTTCACTCGGTCGCCGCGCGGCTCCTCCGCCCGCACGCCGAGCTCCTCGGCTACCGCCCCCGCTTCTCGATCCTGGACGCCGAGGACGCCAAGGACCTGATCGAGTCGGCCACGTCGGACCTCGGCATCCCCGTCACCGAGCGCCGCTTCCCGAAGGGGGACCTCCTCCGGGAGCTCGTCTCCTTCGCCGCCAACACGGGGACCCGGGTCGACGAGGTGGTCCGTTCCGACTACCCCCACTTCCTCGCGCAGCTCGACCCGATCAAGGCGGTCGTCCGCCGGTACCTCGAGCGGAAGGTCGCGGCGAACGCGATGGACTACGACGACCTCCTCCTCAACCTGAGGAGGCTCCTCTCCGGCTTCCCCGAGGTGAGGAAGGCGCTCGCCCAGCGCTTCCGGCACGTCCTCGTCGACGAGTACCAGGACGTCAACCGCCTCCAGTCGGAGATCGTCGACCTCCTCGCGGCCGACGCGGAGCCGAAGAACGTCATGGTGGTCGGCGACGACGCGCAGTCGATCTACTCGTTCCGCGGAGCGGACGCCGAGGCGCTCCTGGGCTTCCCCGAGCGGTACCCGGGCGCGGCGATCTACCGCCTCGAGACGAACTACCGCTCGACGCCGCAGATCCTCGCGCTGGCCGACGCCTCCATCGCGCGGAACGCCCGGCGCTACGAGAAGACGCTCCACCCGACGCGGGGCGACGGGGCTCCCGTGGCCGTTGTCGGGGCCCGCGACCTCGCGCAGCAGGCGGAGTTCGTCGCGCAGCGGATCCTGGAGCTGCGCGACGAGGGGACGCCGCTGCCGGAGGTGGCCGTCCTCTACCGCGCCCACTTCCAGTCGCTGGAGCTCCAGATCGAGCTGACGCGGCGGGGGATCCCGTACGAGATCCGCTCCGGGGTCCGCTTCTTCGAGCAGGCCCACGTGAAGGACGTCCTCGCGCACCTGAGGCTCCTCGTCAACCCGAAGGACGAGATGTCGTTCAAGAGGGCGCTGAAGCTCCTCCCGAAGGTGGGGGAGCGGATCGCGGCGACGCTCTGGGACGCCGTCTCCGAGGCGCCCGACCCGCTCGGCGCGTTCCTCTCCCTCCCGCTCGCCAAGGCCCCGGCTTCCGCGCGCGCGGGCCTCGAGAGGTTCCGCGACGCGATGACCTCCCTGCGACGCCCGTCATACGCCACCGCCCCGGCGGAGGCGATCCGCTTCGTCGTCGAGGACGGGGGGTACGCGGACGTGGCGCGCGGCAAGTTCCCGAACGCGAACGCCCGCCTCGACGACCTCGAGGCGCTCGCGCAGTTCGCCCTGGCCTACGACGACGTCGCCCGCTTCCTCGAGGAGGTGACCCTCCTCGGCGACCCGGCGGGCGAGGACCAGGTGGCGGGGGAGAAGGAGGACGAGCGGGTCGTCCTCTCCACGGTCCACCAGGCCAAGGGGCTCGAGTGGAAGGCCGTCTTCGTCATCGGCCTCGTCGAGGACCGCTTCCCGAACCTCCGCGCGAGCCGGACGGCGGAGGGGCTGGACGAGGAGCGGCGGGTCTTCTACGTGGCGGTCACGCGCGCCAAGGACGAGCTGACGCTCGTCCACCCCCTCTCCTCCTACGACCGGTACGGGCTCGTCGTCGTCACGGAGGCGAGCCGGTTCCTGCGCGAGGTCCCCGAGACGCTCTACGAGCGGTGGGTCCTGGAGGAGGGGGCCGGCGAGCCACTCCCCGCCGGGACCGAGAGGCCGCGCCTCGGGCCGGGGGAGGGCGCGGCGCCGGCCGACCCGACCGCCCAGCCCGACGACGACGAGCCGGTGAACTGATTCCCCGGACGCGGGGCGGACGGCGCTCCGGGGGCCCCGCTCCTCAGACGTTGTCCGCGGCGGTGTCGGCCGCCCGGTCGGGGCTCGGGGCGGGCGCGTCCGCTCCCCACCTCCAGCCGCGGATTTCGGGCATGTCGTCGCCGAAGCGGGCGATGTAGCTCTTATGGTCGATGAGCCGGTCGCGGATCGCCTGCTTGGCGTAGGCCCTGCGCGAGCCGAGCTGCGGCAGCCGGTCGATGACGTCCTGCGCGAGGTGGAACCGGTCCAGCTCGTTCAGCACCGCCATGTCGAACGGCGTCGTCGTCGTCCCTTCCTCCTTGTAGCCCCTCACGTGGAGGTTCGGGTGGTTCGTCCGGCGGTAGGTGAGCCGGTGGATGAGCCACGGGTAGCCGTGGAAGGCGAAGACGATCGGCCTGTCCCTCGTGAAGAGGGCGTCGAAGTCGCGGTCGGAGAGGCCGTGCGGGTGCTCGCTCTGCGGCTGGAGCTTCATCAGGTTCACGACGTTGATGACGCGGATCCTGAGCTCCGGGACGTACCTCCGGAGGAGCGAGACCGCCGCCAGCGTCTCGAGCGTCGGGACGTCCCCCGCGCACGCCATGACGACGTCCGGCTCTCCGTCCCGGTCGTTCGAAGCCCACTCCCAGATCCCGATCCCGGCCGTGCAGTGCTTGATCGCCTGGTCCATCGTGAGCCACTGCGGCGCGGGCTGCTTGCCGGCGACGACCACGTTGATGTAGTCGCGGCTCCTCAGGCAGTGGTCGGTGACGCTCAGGAGGCAGTTGGCGTCCGGCGGGAGGTAGACGCGGACGATCTCCGCCTTCTTGTTCACGACGTGGTCGATGAAGCCGGGGTCCTGGTGCGAGAAGCCGTTGTGGTCCTGCCGCCAGACGTGCGAGCTGAGGAGGTAGTTCAGCGAGGCGATCGACCGCCGCCACGGGATGCCGTTGCAGACCTTGAGCCATTTGGCGTGCTGGTTGAGCATCGAGTCGACGATGTGGATGAAGGCCTCGTAGCACGAGAAGAAGCCGTGCCGCCCCGTCAGGAGGTACCCCTCCAGCCACCCCTGGCACTGGTGCTCCGACAGCATCTCCATGACGCGGCCGCCCCGGGCGAGGTGGTCGTCGCCCGGGACGGTCTCGGCGACCCACGCGCGGTCCGTCACCGAGAGGACGTCCCCCCACCGGTTCGAGTTGTTCTCGTCCGGGCTGAAGAGCCGGAAGTTCCTGGCCTCGAGGTTGAGCTTCATGACGTCGCGCAGGAAGACGCCCATCACCCGGGTCGCCTCGGCGTCCGTCGCCCCCGGCCGCGGCACCTCGACGGCGTAGTCGCGGAAGTCGGGCATCCGGAGGTCCCGGAGGAGGAGGCCGCCGTTGGCGTGCGGGTTGGCGCTCATCCGCCGCGTCCCTTCGGGAGGGAGCGCGGCGAGCTCGGGGACGAGGGCGCCTCGGGCGTCGAAGAGCTCCTCCGGCCCGTAGCTCCTCAGCCAGCGCTCGAGGACCTTCACGTGCCCCGGCTTCGACATGTCGCCCATCGGCACCTGGTGCGACCGCCACGACCCCTCGGTCCTCTTCCCGTCGACCTCCTTCGGGCCGGTCCACCCCTTCGGCGTCGCCAGGACGATCATCGGCCAGCGCGGCCTCTCCACCCGGCCCTCCTCGCGGGCCGCCTTCTGGATTCGCCGGATCGCGTCGATCGCCCGGTCCAGGGCGCCGGCCATCAGCTGATGCATCGCCTCCGGCTGGTCCCCCTCGACGAACGCCGGCTCGTAGCCGTAGCCGCGGAGGAGCTGCGCCAGCTCCTCGCGGGGGATCCGCGCGAGGACCGTCGGGTTCGCGATCTTGTAGCCGTTGAGGTGGAGGATCGGGAGGACCGCCCCGTCGCCCACCGGGTCGAGGAACTTGTTCGAGTGCCAGCTCGTGGCGAGGGGCCCGGTCTCGGCCTCGCCGTCGCCGACGATGCAGGCGACGACGAGCCCCGGGTTGTCGAACGCCGCCCCGTAGGCGTGCGAGAGGGCGTAGCCGAGCTCGCCCCCCTCGTGGATCGAGCCGGGCGTCTCGGGGGCGACGTGGCTCGGGATGCCGCCCGGGAACGAGAACTGCGTGAAGAGCCGCTTCAGCCCCTCCTCGTCCCGGCCGATCTGCGGGTAGACCTCGCTGCACGTCCCCTCGAGGTAGGCGTTCGCCACGAGGGCCGGCCCGCCGTGGCCCGGCCCGATGACGTAGATCATGTCGAGGTCCCGCGCCTTGATCACGCGGTTGAGGTGGACGTGGATGAAGTTGAGCCCCGGCGTCGTCCCCCAGTGGCCGAGGAGGCGGGGCTTCACGTGCTCGAGGGTGAGCGGCTTCCTCAGGAGCGGGTTGTCGTAGAGGTAGATCTGCCCGACCGAGAGGTAGTTCGCGGCGCGCCAGTAGGCGTGGATCCGACGCAGCTCCTCTGGCGACAGGGGGCCGCGCGGGCTCTTCGAGGGGACGGGAGCGGAGGCTCCGGGCTTCGGCCTTGAGGTCTTCGACATGCGAGCCCTCCCTGTTCGGCTAGATGGCGAGATCGTAGCGCCCGTCGAGCCCGCAAGAGCGTCGAAATGTCGCCCCGGCCGTGGGACGCCTCGACGGCCTCCCCCGCCATGGCCCGGCGCGACGAGGTCGGGCGTGTCTCGGGCGTGAACGGGGGAGCTCGGCCTGGTCCCGCCCAAAACGGTCCTTGCTTTTCCAAGCGTTGAGACCCATATTCAATTCGCGGGAGTCTGCAAGGAGCTCCGAACCCTCGAATGCGCCGGCGCGGCCGCCGCGTCCGCGGGGGTCCCCAGCGACTGGCTCCGGATCGTACAGTGACAGAGCCGCTCTCTGCGGGTCTGAAGGGGGCCTCGTGCAAGTTCCGTCTTCGTGTCGCCGGGTCGTTCGTCGATTCGGCTTCCTCCTTTCTGCGGGGGTACTCCTCGCGGCCCTTCCCGTCCTCGCGGACTCCACGTCGCGGCTCGTCCCCATCGTCCTCGACGTCTTCTCCGGCACCGCTCACTTCACGACGGAGCTCGAGCTGACGAACGCGGAGCCGAACGCGGTGAACGCCACGCTGACGTACACGGCATCGCTCGGGTCCGGCTCGGGGAGCGTTCCGGTCACGCTGGCGGCGGGACGTCAGCTCGACATCCCCGACGCCCTCGCCTACCTGCGGGGGAAGGGGCTCCCCATCCCCTCCGGAAGCGCCGGCCAGCAGGGCGGGACGCTCCTCGTCGCGTTCGACAACGTCTCCCCCCTCGAGCTGGTTTCCGCGACCGCCCGGACGACCACGGCGACGGGCGCGCCCCAGCCGGTCGGGAGCGCCGGCCTCGCCTATCGCGGCCTGACGCCGACGGAGCAGACCTACCCGGGCATTCCCCTGATCTACGGCCTCCGCACCAACGCGACCGACCGTTCGAACGTGGCGGTCTACAACTCCAGCCCTTCGACCCCGATCGACTTCAAGGTGACGGCCTTCTCGGGGAGCGGAGACGGCCAGTCGAAGGTGCTTCGCGAGGCGCTCACGGTCGGACCCCTCGGCTGGGCCCAGCTCTCCTTCGGCGAGAGCGGCTTCTCGACCGGCTGGGTCGAGGTCGACGCGCCGTGCCTCGGAGAGGCCGGCTGTCCCGGCCGCGCCTACGGCGTCATCAACAACAACATCACGAACGACGGTTCGTACATCAACCCCGTGAGCGGCGACTTCACCGTTGGCGGGAACGTGGACGTCCCCGCCCTCGTCGAGGCCGGAGCGTTTCGGAGCGAGCTGATCCTCTCCAACAGCGCGGACCACTCCCAGCTCTTCCGACTGACCTACCACGAGTCGGCGAACGCGGCCGGCGGGTCGGGGATCGTGACGCTGACGCTCGGCCCGGCGGAGCAGCGGATCATCCCCAACGCCATCCAGTTCCTGCGCGACAACGGAGTTCCCCTTGCCCCCGCCGGCTCCGGGAGCTTCGTCGGGTCGCTCTACGTCGAGTGCCCGGACTCCGACGTCCGGGAGATGTACGCGGGGGCGCGGACAGCCTCCCAGTCGACGGCCCCGCAAGGAGGCCAGTACGGCCTCTTCTCGCCGGAGATGGTGATCAACCAGGCCTGCTACACCGAGGACGCCTACATCTTCGGGCTTCGCGCCGACGGGACGAACCGTTCCAACGTGGCGGTCTTCAACTTCGACGACGGCGACCCGACGACGGACGGTCCCGCGGTGCTGTACCTGCAGGTCTACGACGGGGACGCCGGCGGAGCGCCCGCGGGCGCCCCGGAGGTCGTCACCGTGAACCCGTTCGAGTGGAAGCAGGTCAACAACATCCTCGCCCTCAAGGGGGTGAGGAACGGGTGGGTCAAGGTCTTCAGCCCGGACGGTCTTCCGGGGCACTCCTGGGCGGCCTACGGCGTCATCAACGACGGCGGCGGCCCGGGGCAGCGGACCGGCGACGGCGCCTACATCGAGATGGAGAAGAGGGCGCACCAGTAGGCCGTGCGCAAGACGGTGCGGAGCGGCTCGTCCCCCGCTCCGCGCCGGCTCCCCTTGAAATCGGGACAGGCCCCACTAGACTTCGCGGCGATGTCGCTCCTGTTGCCCGGCCTCGACGACTACCTCCTCTCCGTCCTCCCGCCGCGCGACGCCGTCCTCGCCCGGATGGAGGCCGAGGCCGCGCGGCGCTCGATCCCGATCGTCGGGCCGGCGGTGGGACGCCTCCTGGCCCAGTACGCGCGGCTCCTCGGCGCGCGCCGCGTCTTCGAGCTGGGGAGCGCGATCGGCTACTCCACGCTCTGGCTCGCTCGGGCGGTCGGAGAGGGAGGGCACGTCTTCTTCACCGACGGGTCGCAGGCGAACGCCGACGAGGCAGGCGGATACCTCGCCGAGGCCGGGGTCGCCGACCGGGTGACCCTCCTCGTCGGCGACGCGCTGACGCGCCTTCGGGAAACCGAGGGGGAGTTCGACCTGATCTTCAACGACGTCGACAAGGAGGGGTACCCCGACGTCGCGCGCCAGGCGGTCCCGCGGCTCAGGACGGGCGGGCTCCTGATCACCGACAACGTCCTCTGGGACGGCTGGCTCCGCCAGCCCTCCTGCGAGGACGACGTGGAGACGGCGGCGATCCGGGCGTTCAACCGGATGCTCTACGAGAACCCGGACCTGGAGACGACGATCGTCCCGCTCCGCGACGGCCTCGCCATCGCGCGGAAGGTCCGGTGACCGAGGACGAGGGGTCCGTCCGCCTCCGGGGCCGCGTCCTCTACCTGACGGAGGACCCGGAGCTCGTGAGGCGCCAGCTCGCGGGGGAGGACCTCGACTGGGACCCGAACGACCCGGCGCACGCGCTCCGCCACGACGTCTCCACGGACGAGATCACCCCCGCCGACGCCTGCCTCCACTACGACGAGGAGCTGGGGCGGCACGTCTACACGGGCCTGACGGGCGGGACGCGCGACGCGCGCGCGAGGCCCGTCGGCATCGACGCGGTCCGGGCGGGCGGCTTCGTGGCGTCGGTCGCCGGGCGGCGCCGCGGGAAGGGCTCGTCGCGCGAGGCCTCCCCGTTCGCGGAGCTCTCCGCCGGGATCCGCGTCGTGGTCGGCGAGAGCCTCGAGCGGATCTACCGCCAGAACGCGGTCAACCTCGGCCTCCTCGCCACGACCGACTTCTCGGTCCTCGAGCCCCTGCGGCGCGGGGAGCCCGTCCCGCTCGCGCCGTTCCTCGAGGGGGCGGACCCCGTCACCCGCCGGGTCGTCGCCCGCGGCGGCCTCTTCCCGTACATGCGGGCCCGCCTCGCCGGGGCCGAGAGCCCCGCGCCCCCGACGACGGGGGCGCGCCCGATGACCCTGGCCGAGAAGCTCCTCGCCCGGCGGATGGTGACCGACCTCGCGGGGGACCGTGTCGGCGTCGCAGCGGTCGCCCCCGGCGACGCGGGCTTCGTCCGCGCGGACCTCCGCTTCTCGCACGAGTACGTCACCCCGATGGCCGCCTTCTTCCTCGAGCGCGCGGTCGGGCCCGGGGCGCGCGTCGCCGACCCGGCCTCGGTCCTCCTCTTCCGCGACCACCTCGCCCTCCTCGACGGCGCCCTCACCGACGAGCGCCGCGCCCGCGGCGACCTGGAGCGCGCCGAGGCCCTGGCGCGCCGCCAGGAGGAGTTCGCCGCCGACCAGGGGATCCGCCTCCACGGCTCCCGCGACGGGATCTGCCACTCCCTCGTCCTGGAGCGGTACGCGCTGCCGGGGAGCGTCGTCGTCGGCTCCGACTCGCACACGCCGCAGGCGGGGGCGCTCGGGGCGCTCGCGTTCGGAGTCGGGACGACCGACCTCGCCTGCGCCTGGCTGACGCGCGACGTGAGGGTGACCGTCCCGCCGACGGTGAAGGTGACGTTCCACGGACGGCTGCCGCGGGGCGTCCACGCGAAGGACCTGATGCTCGCGCTCCTCGCCCACCCGGCGGTCCGCACGGGCGGGACGGTCGGGAAGGTCCTCGAGTACGGCGGCGAGGTGGTCGAAGCGCTCTCCGTCGACGAGCGGGCGACGCTGACCAACATGGCGGCGGAGGCGGGGGCCTTCACGGGGCTCGTCGCCCCGGACGCCGCGACCGCGCGCTTCCTCGCCGAGCGGCGCGGGATGCCCCTCGCCGAGGCGGAGGCGCTCTGCGCGCGAGCCCGCCCCGACCCGGACGCCTCGTACGAGAGCGAGGTCCGGCTCGACGCATCGGCGCTCTCGCCGATGGTCGCCCTGCCGGGGGACCCGGGGAACGGCGTCTTCCTCGACGACCTCCTCGAGCGGGTGCCGGTCGACATCGCGTACGGCGGCTCGTGCACGGCGGGCAAGCGCGAGGACGTGGAGATGATGGCGGCCGTCGTCGGCGAGGCGCTCGAGCGGGGGCGGGGCGTCGCCCCCGGCGTCGCCTTCTACGTCCAGCTCGGGAGCGCCGACGTGGCCGAGTGGGCCCGCGCGCGCGGCTACCTCGACCTCTTCGAGCGGGCCGGGGCGCGGATCCTCCCGCCGGGGTGCGGCGCCTGCATCGGCGCCGGGCCGGGCGTCTCCACCTCGCCCCGCCAGGTGACGGTCAGCTCGGTGAACCGCAACTTCCCGGGGCGGAGCGGGCCGGGCCGCGTCTACCTGGCGAGCCCCGCGGTCGTCGCGGCCTCGGCGGTGGCGGGGTACCTGGCGGCCTGGCGTCCCGGACGGTGACCGGGCCGGCCCGGGCGGCCGTCAGGTCGGCCTGGGGGTGGGGGCCTTCTTCCGGACGCCGACCTTTCCCTTCACCTGGTGGCGGAGCCTTCCCAGGCTGACGTTCAGGGGGTGGTCGCGGTGGAGGAACGAGAGGACCGGGGGCCGCCGGACCCCGACCAGGACCTTCATCTTCAGCAGATCGGTGTTCCGGGAGTCGACGGAGAGGCCGCGCTCGATCGCGTCGATCAGCTTCCGCCGGCTCCTCCCCGCCTCGTAGACCCGCGCGAGGTTGACGTAGTTGTCGCCGTTGTAGAACTCGCGATCGATGGCCAGCTGGCAGAACTCGACCGCCTCCCGGATCCGGCCCTTGTGGAGGGCGAGGCAGAGCCCGTAGTACGAGAGGAGCGCCGCAGGGAGCTGCTTGGCGTCCTTCTCCCGCGAGAAGTGCCGGTACGCCTCGCTCAGGAAGATGAGGCCTCGCTCGTACGACCCCTGCCGCGCGGCCTGGATCCCCAGGTGGACGAGCTCGTCCGGGCTCTGCCCGTCCCACTCCTGAAGGACCTCGGCGGGGTCGAGCGTGTCCGTCTCCATGGCGAATGCCGAGTCTCCGAGGCGGCGAGCCCCCTGTCAAGCTCGCCCTTTCGGGCCGCTCGCCCCGCGGGCGACGCTCGTCAGGCGGGGCGGGCGGGGGGCCGGGCGGGCGCGCCCCGCTCGGCCGTCTCGACGACCTCGCGGGCCGCGTCGCGGAGCTCCCGCAGGCCCTCGATCGCCTCGAGGGCGTGGGCGCGCAGCTCCTCCTCCCGGAGGTGCCGGGCCCGCTCGCCGGCGGCCCGGACCGCGAGGGCCGCTGCGGTGGCCTCGACGCGCCGGGCGAGGGCCCGATCCTCCTCGCCCTTCCTCCGGGCCGCGTCGACGCTCGCCTCCAGGGCTGCGCCCAGGCGCGCTCCGAGGGCCTCGAGGCCGGTCACCCGCGTCCGGGCCCTCCGGCCCCGCTCGTCGCCGGCGGCCGCGGCGGCGGACACGTCGGCGAAGAGCTCCGTCGACTTGTCCGCCCAGGCGCCCGTCCTCCGCGCCAGCTCGGTCACCTCGCGGGCGAGGCGCCGCGCTTCCTCGAAGATCCCCCGCATCTCCGCCGCAGCCTCCTCGGCGCTCGGGCCGTCGTCCCCCGAGCGGGCCGCGTGGAGCGCGAGGTTCAGCGCGAGGAGGTTCGTCCGGTCCGCGAGCCCCGAGAGGGCGGCGGCAAGGCCGGGGAAGGCCGCGGCCTGCCGGGCGACCTGCTCGAGGGCCGACTCGGCGGCCCGGCTCCCTTCGAGGGCGCGGTCGAGCGCCTGGCCGACGCTCCGGAGGTCGTCGGCCAGGCGCGCCCTCTCGTCGGCCATCTCCTCGGCGGTCCTCACCGCCGAGGAGAACGGCTCCTCCTCCGCGACCGGACGCGCGACCGGCTCGAGGAGGGCGCTCTCCGGCTCCTCGGGCGGGGCCGGGACCCGTCTCGCTGCCGCGTCGAGCGAGGCGAGCGGCGGTCCCATCTCGCGGAGCGCCCGGGCGAGACGGAAGACGGAGGGGCCGAGGGGAGAGCGGCCCTCGCCCTCCGGCGGCCGCCGCCCCGGCGAAGGCTCCGGCGCGCCGGAAGCGTCCTCGGAGCGGGCGGCGAGGGACACCTCCGGGACCGCCCCTTCCTCCGGCGGCCGGCTGGCGCCCTTCTCCCGCTCGTCCTCGAGCGAGGGAGCGGCGTCGGCCACGGACGGGCCGAGGGGACCGGGCGGCGGGCTGACGGGCGCGCGCCGGAGGGAGCTCAGCTCGTCCTCCAGCCTCCGGGTGCGTGCCCTCTCGACGGCGCGGACGCTCTGGATCCAGGCCAGCGCCACGATCGAGACGGCCAGCGCGCCGCCGAGCAGGAGCTCCATCCGGCGGAGACTCTACACCCCGCGCCGCGCGGTAAGCTCCTCGGTCCCGTGCCTCTCCTCCTCTCGCTCAAACCGGGGCGCGACGAGCCGCTCCGCCGGCGTCACCCCTGGGTCTTCGGCGGGAGCGTCGCCCGGCGCGCCGGCAGCTCCCCGGACGGGAGCTGCGAGGTCCGTGGCTCCGACGGGCGCCTCCTCGGCCGAGGGTTCGCCTCCCCGAACGCCCCGATCGCCGCGCGCGTCTGGACGTTCGAGGACCGCCCGGTGGACGCCGCGCTCGTCCGCGGCCTCCTCGAGCGGGCCGTGGCGCTCCGCGCGCGGGTCGTCCCGGGGGAGACCGACGGCTACCGCGTGGTCTACGCCGAGGGAGACTCCCTCCCGGGGCTGGTCGTCGACCGGTACGGCGCGTTCCTCGCCGTCCAGGCGACGACCGAGGGGACGGAGCGGGCGCGGCCCCTCTGGCTCCCGGCGCTCCGGGAGCTCTTCGGGGGCCTGACGGTGATCGGGAAGAACGACCTGCCGACCCGGCGGGCCGAGGGGCTCCCCACGGAGGACGAGGTCCTCGCCGGCACGGCGCCTGAGGAGCCGGTCCCCTTCGTCGAGCGGGGCCTCCGGTTCCTGGCCGACCTGGCGTCGGGGCAGAAGACCGGCTTCTTCCTCGACCAGCGCGAGAACCGCCACCTCGTGAGGGAGGCCTCCGGAGGGCGGCGCGTCCTCAACCTCTTCTCCTACAGCGGGGCGTTCGGCGTCGCGGCCCTCGCGGGGGGCGCGACGCAGGTCGTCCAGGTGGACGTCTCCGGCCGGGCGCTCGAGCTGGCCCGCCTCAATCACGAGGCGAACGGCCAAGGCGTCTCGGGACCCGACGCCCGCGTCACGCTCGTGGAGGCCGACGTCTTCGACGACCTCCGCGCGCGCGTCGCCGCCGGCGAGAGCTGGGACCTGGTCGTCACCGACCCGCCCGCCTTCGCGAAGCGGACCGCGGACGTCGACCGGGCCTGCCGGGGCTACAAGGACGTCAACCGCCTCGCGCTGAAGCTCCTCGCCCCGGGCGGGACCCTCCTCGCCTGCTCCTGCTCGGGCCCGGTCTCGCCCGACCTCTTCCAGAAGGTCCTCTTCGCCGCCTCGCTCGACGCGGGCGTCCCCGTCCGGCTGGTCGAGCGCCGCGGCGCGGGCCCAGACCACCCGGTCTCCCTCGACTGCCCCGAGTCCGAGTACCTCAAGGCGTTCCGGCTCGAGCGATGAGGGAGGCCGTCGTCCTGGTGGGCCCGGTCCCGCCGTACCGGAGCGGCATCGCCGACCAGACCGTCCGCCTGGCGCGCGCCCTCTCGCGCGTCGGAGCCGATCCGTCCGTCGTCACCTTCCGCCGGCTCTATCCGGGGTTCCTCTACCCGGGGGCCTCGGACCGGGGGCCGGGGGAGCTCCCGCGCGACCTCCCCGTCGAGGCGCTCCTCGACGGGTGGCGGCCGCTCTCGTTCCGGGCGGCCGCGCGCTCGATCGCCTCGCGCGGCCCGGCGCTCGTCGTCGTCCCGTGGTGGACCGCCTTCTTCGGACCTCACGTCGAGCTCCTCCTCGCGGGCCTCTCGCGCCACGCTCCCTCGGCCGCGCGCCTCGTCCTCTGCCACAACGTCGTCGACCACGAGGCGAGCCGGCTCAAACGGCTCGTCGCCTCGCGCGCGCTCGGGCGCGCCTCGCACCTGGCGGCCCAGAACTCCCGCGACGCGGAGGCCCTCCGGAGCGCCTTTCCCGCCCTCCCGGTGGCCCTCGTCCCCCACCCGTCCGAGCCGAGGTCCCGGCTCCTTCCGCGCGGGGAGGCGCGGCACCTCCTCGGCCTCTCGGAGGGCGCAGCCGGGGAGGAGCGAGGCCCGCTCTTCCTCTTCAGCGGCCTCCTCCGCCCGTACAAGGGCTGGGACCTCCTCCTCGAGGCGTTCGCGGCCGTCCGGCGCGAGGTCCCGGCCGCGCGCCTCGTCCTGGCGGGGGAACCGTGGGGCGACGCGCGCCGCCTCCGGGAGGGCGGCCTTCCGGACGGCGTCCGCGGCGAGCTCCGCTACCTCGCCGAGGAGGAGCGCGACCTCTGGCTCGACGCCTGCGACGCCGTCGTCTGCCCCTACCGCGACGCCACCGGGTCGGGGATCGCGGCGGACGCCCTCGCCCACGGGAGGCCCCTGATCGGGACCCGCGTCGCGGGGCTCCTCGAGGTGGTCGAGGAGGGGGTCTCGGGTCTCCTCGTCCCGCCCGGCGACCCCGGGGCGCTGGCCGCGGCGATGGTCCGCTTCGCGAAGGAGGGGCTCGGCGAGGCGCTCGAGCGCGGCGCCGCCGCGCGGCGCGCCCTCTTCTCGCCGGAGGCGCACGCGCGCGCCGTCCTGGCCGCCGGGGGGCTCGCCGCGTGAGGCAGCTGGCCGTCTCGCGTCACCTGACGCCCGCCTCGCTCGCCTCCGTGCTCGCCGACCCGTCGCCGCTCCTCCTCCGGCTCCTCTCCGCACCGCTCGCCGTCCCTCGCCTCGACCTCCTCCTCGCCCTCGCCTCCTTCGACGGCCTCCTCGTGGCGGAGGCCGGTGGGACCCTCCGGACGCCGCTCGCCGAGGCGGCGCTCCTCTGCCCGTTCGCTCACTTCACCCCCGGGACGCGGCTCGACCTCGACGGCGCCCTCCTCGCCCCCCTTCTCCTCCGCCTCGGGCGGAAGGAGGCGACCCGCCTCCTCGCGCGGGGCGGAGGCGTCCTCGCGGCCGACGACGTCCTCCTCCCCCTCGCGCCCCAGGACCGGTCGAGGAGCCCCCTGGCGGTGGCCGCCGCGTCGCGCCTCGTCGCCTCCGGGGCGAGGGGGTTTCGCGCCGGTCTGGCCCGGGAACGGGCCCTCTTCGGCCTCCTCCTCTGCGCGCCCGACAAGCGCGAGGGGGTGAGGGCGTTCCGCGAGCGGAGGGCCCCGCGGTTCGATTGGTAGACTCCGGCGACGGTGCGCCCGCGTCGCGGGCCGCGCCCCACGGACGGAGCATGGCGCAGACGAAGATCTTCCGGGACCGGGTGGTCTCCCTCGAGCAGACGTTCGAGCTGGGGGAGAAGTACCTCGCCCTCCTGACCGAGCTGACCCACGAGGCGCTGCCGCACTTCAAGGTGCTGCGGCACGACCTCGACAACGACCGCGACTGGTTCCTCCTCTTCGTCCGGAACGCGGAGACGGGGGAGGAGAAGCAGGTCGGCTTCACGCGGATGGTCCTGGCCGACGCCGGATGCCTGCCGTACGTCGTGGCCGAGGCGCACGCGCCCGTCCGCGACCGGATCGTCGAGGCGATCCGGGGCCAGGAGGACCGGCCGGAGCTCCTCGTCACCTACCGCTCCGTCATGCCCGAGGAGGAGCGGCGCGAGGCCGACGAGATCGACGCCGCGTGGCGGAGGGAGCAGGAGGTGAAGGAGGCCGCCCGCCGCGCCGAGGAGGAGCGCCGCCGCGAGGAGAAGCGCCGGCAGCGCGAGGCCGACGAGGCACGCCGCCGGGTCCAGTCGCAGCGCGACCGCGACCGGGCGCGGGCCGTCGCCGACGCCCGGGGCAGGGGAGAGAAGGGGACGCAGGGCGGCGCTGCGGGAGCTCCGGTCGCCGCGGCGTCCGAGGAGGGCCGTGGCGGCCGGCACCGCCGGCGGAGAGGCCGTGGCGGGAGGCCGGGGTCCGAGGGGGAGGCCCCTGCGGCCGAGGGGCGCGCCCCCGGGGCGCCGCCCCCGGAAGGCAGCCCGTCCCCCGGTCCCGCGGGCCCCGGCCGCAGGGGCGAGCGCGGCGGCCGCCCGGACGGCGGTCCGCGACAGCGGCACGGCCGCGGGCCGGGCCATGGGCAGAGCCCTGGTCGCGAGCAGCAGCCGCGCCCTCAGCAACAGGCCCCTCCCCCCGTCGCCGCAGCGGCCGCCCCGGGGGGAGCCGGGGGTGAGGCCCCCGCCGCGCCGGGCGCTCCGGGTCCCCAGCAGCCGCGCGAAGGGGGCGGCCGTCGCCGCCGCCGCCGCGGCCGCGGCGGAAGGCCGGGAGGCCCGGCCGGAGGCCCGGGCGGCGCCCCTCCCTCGGGCCCCCCGCCGGCCGGCGACTGACCGCATTTCGCGGCATGGGGGGGCGAGACCCCCCCGGGACCATCAAGCCGCGGCCGACTCCGCGTCCTGCCGGGAGGAGAGCGAGAGGACGACGAGGGTCTGGTCGTCCTCGGGAGGGCGGTTGCGCGTGAACTTCCGGACGGCCGAGAGGACCGCGGCCCGGGTCTCCTCGGCGCTCCGGTTCGGAAGGGCGCCCAGGGTCGCCTCGAACCGGTCGAAGCCGAACGGCTCCCCGTCGTCGTCGAGCGCCTCGATCAGCCCGTCGCTGTAGAGGACGAGCCGGTCTCCCGGGCCGAGCAGGATCGTCCTCTCCCGGAACGGCTCGCGTCGCTTCACCCCCAGCGGGAAGCCCCAGTCCGAGACGGCCTCCGGGCGCCCGACCCCCTCGCGCAGGACGTACGGATCGAGGTGACCCGCGGAGCAGAAGGTCATCTCGCCCCGGTCCGGGTCGAGGACCCCGAAGAAGAACGTCATGGTCATCGGCCGGGGAGCGGTGCGCAGGACGAGGTCGTTGAGGACCTCGAGGACGCGGCGGGGGCGGGAGTCGTGCTCCACCTGGACGAGGAGCGCCGCCTTCGCCATCGCCATGACGATCCCGCTCGTCAGGCCGTGTCCCGCCACGTCCCCGAACGCGAGGCCGATCCGGCCGCCGGGGAGAGGGAGGAAGTCGAAGTAGTCGCCGCCGATCTCCGTCGCCGCTCCGTAGTGCGAGGCGACCGTCGCCCCGGGGAGATGCGGGTCGGCTGACGGGAGGAGCGCCGCCTGGATCCGGTTCGCCGCGTCGATCTCGGCCTTCACCCGCTCGCGTTCCACGATGCGCCTCACGTGCGGCGCGAGGTCCTCGTAGCGGTAGACGACCCTCCGGCGCGAGGCGAGGCCCGCCGCCGCCACCGCGGCGACGGCCGCGAGCGGCGCGACGAGGGCGACGAGGACTCCGTTCCGGGCCGAGCCGGTCGTGGTGACGGCCAGCGGCAGGAGGCCGAGGAGGAGCGACGACCCGAAGATGGCGGTCGCCGCGGCGAGGAGGTCGGAGAGGAGGAAGACCGCGGCCGCCGAGAGGGCGGCGCCGACGCCGAGGAGGACCTGTCCCTGGACGGGGGCGACCGGTGCGAGGCCGAACCCCAGCAGGGGGCCGACCGCCGCGGCGACGACGAGACCGACGGGGAGGAGGCGCCTCCTGTTGAACGCCGAGAGGGAGAACAGGAGGCCGACGACAGAGAACGCCGCGGCCTGCCAGAGGGAGGTGAGGACGTTCTCGAGGGGCCCCGCCAGCGAGTTCAGGGCCAGCCAGCTGTCGTCACCGAGGACGGCGCGGACCGAGCCGGCCGCCAGCGCGATCCGTGGCGCCACGAGCGCCGCGGCCGCGACGGCCGGGGCCACGAGGAGCCCGACGAGGAGCGAGCGGCCGACGGTGGCGTTCCTCAGGTCGCGCCGGAGGACGGCGTCGAACGACGCGAGCCGCTCTCCCCACCGCTCCCGCGCGAAGCTCTCTCCCACCGACCAGGCGACGAAGACGAGGGCGGCCGACGGGATCCCGAAGAAGAGGAGCCTGAAGCCGACCACCGAGACGGCGGTCCAGAAGGCGTCGGTGCCGCCGAAGTTCGTCCCGTACGCGGAGGCCGGGCCGACGAGGGCGTTGCCCAGGAAGTCGGCGGCGAGGACGAGGCCGAAGAGGATCCCGCCGGTCGAGACGCCCACCTCCCCGGCGTGGTACTTGCGGATGAAGATCGTCCCGAGGACGAAGAGGAGGACGAAGATCGTGGCCAGGCGGCCGAAGGTCGCGGCGAGCCCCCCGCCCAGCTCGTAGCGGAACGGGCGTCCGTCGGCGTACTCCTCGACGAGCTCCCAGCCCGAGAGGCGGTCCCCCGTGAAGAAGACGTAGAGGAGGAAGTGGACGCCCTTCGGCTCGCCGGCGTGGGCCACGAGGTAGCGGAAGGCGTGGTCGGTCCGGGCGCTCATCACGTTGGGCCGGACGGAGTCGAAGACCGGCGCGGGCGCGCCGGGGAACTCGCGCGACGCGACGAAGCGGTCGGCGACGGGCCGGAGCGCCTCGGCCGTCGGCTTGGCGCCGGGGGTCTCGATCCGCGCCCGCGACCGGGCCCCCAGCACCGTCCCGTCCTTCCCGACGATGACGTATCCGAACTCCGGGAACTTCTCGAGCCCCTTCCGGTAGTAGGAGACCCGGTAGCCCGCCAGGCGGGGACCGACGACCGGGTCGTCGGTGAGGCGGCGACGGACGTCCGGCTTGTCCGCCAGCTCCTGCTCCACGAGGAGGTTCTGCTCCCAGGAGACGGTGGGCCAGGCCTGGTCGACCGGGATGTCGAGCTTCCGTGCCTCCTGGTCGGCGATCCGCCGCGCGGCGGACTGCGTGATCGAGAGGCCCCGCGGCTGGGGCGCGTCGAACGCGGGGAGGAGCACGGCGAGTCCCACGGCCCCGGCCAGGCCCGCGGCGAGAGCGACGGACGGTCTCATCCCCCGGATGTTACGGGGAAGGGCGGGTCCGGGTTCCGGGCGACGGACGAGTCCGACGCCACCGAGGACGAGCCCCGCGTCACCGGGGGAGGAGCGTCCGCGGGTCGTTCGTGGCGTTGTCGATGACGCTCGCGTAGGCGGCGAAGGCGCCCCCGCCGGTGGGGGTCGAGAGGACGAGGCGGGCGCCCACGGTGTCGGCCGTGACCCCCAGGTACCGGACCACCCGCGTCAGCTGGGTCATCCCGAGCGGTGGGAGGGGGACGCGCGTCGAGGCCAGGACGGAGCCGGACGCGGCCACGAGCGTGACGTCGACGTCCAGGGCCGCGCCCGTGGCGTTGGCGAGGACGAGGTTCGTCCGTAAGGCGCCGTCGTCGCGGATCCCCAGGAGGCTCCGCTCCGCTCCGCTCCGGATCAGCTCGGACGAGGAGGCGCCCGGGACCGACTGGCCGTAGGTCCCGCCCCCGCCGGGGGTGAAGGTCTGCACCGCCACGGCGAGCGTCGGCGAGGCGGAGCGGACCTCGAGGGCGCCGTAGTCGGCCGTCCGGCCGAAGAGCGAGCCGAGGACGTCGGCGTACGTGGCCGACGCGCCGGCAGCGAGGCTGAAGCTCTTCTCGTCCCCCGCCCGGCCGTCGACGTCGTGTCCGAGGAACTTCACGGCGAACGCCGCGTTCGAGCTGCCGGTGTTGGCCACCGTCAGGTCGGTCGCCCAGACCGCTCCCTTGTCCCCCGAAAGCCGGGCGGTCGACGGGACGAGCCAGCGGCTGCACCCCGTCCCCGCGGAGAGGCAGGTGTCGCCAGGGGCGCTCGACGGCTGCCAGCCGAGCTGGACCACCTCGAAGTCCGACACCTTCAGGCTCGCGAAGGCGGGGTTCAGGACGTCGTTGTCCCATCGGGTGTCGTACGTCCCCTGGACGTACATGTCGCTCCCGTTGTCCGCGAGGATCAGGCCGTACGTCTTCATCGCCTGGAAGATCCGGCGGACCTCGGGGGTATAGCCGGAGAGGTCCTTGCCGGCCTTGAGCCGCAGGCGGGTCCCCAGGGGCGGCGCCGCCGAGCTGCTCCCGGCCCGGTGCGAGGCCGGGAAGACGTAGCCGTTCGTGGCGCGGACCGTGAAACGGAAGGCGTGGCGGATCGGCTCCGTGCCGAACGCCTCGTCGTACCTCACGAGGCCGGGGAGGATCGCGAGGCCGGCCGCGTCGGCGCTGGTCCAGCCGTCGGGTCTCCGGAGGTTCGAGTCGAGGGGGAAGACGGCGCCCGAGCCGGCGCGCCACGTGCAGGCCGCGGAGCCGGCAGGCTCGCAGCGCGTGTTCCACGTCTCGAAGAGGAGGCGGTGGTCGCGATCGACGATCAGCATGTGCTTGTCGCCGTCCGCCCCGGCGTTCCCCGGGTAGCCCCCCTCGATCCATCGGTCCTGGGTCTTCGCCTCGGCGGGGATCGGGTAGCCCGGCGGGCGGCCCGGCGCCCCGGGATCGCTCTCGTCGACGTAGTCGAAGGCGACGGGCTCGAGGGCCTGGTCGCCGGAGACCGTGACGTAGACCATCCCGTAGATCTCCGGCCCGCTCCCCGCGTCGCCGCCGAAATCGGGGTGGAGACCTTTCGTCAGGCCGACGAACTGGAGGAACGAGTCGCTCCGCGCGTCGAGAGGGGCGGCCGAGACGTCGGCGTTCCACCAGTTGTCGGCCGGGAATAGGGGGAGGGGACCCGGGAGGGGCCCGTTCCTCACCGGCCCCTGGGCCGCCCCGGCGTGGCCGAGGGAGGCGGCGAGCAGGGCGGACGCCAGCGTCGGGCGGAACGACATGGAGGGCCTCCTCGGGAGCGAGTGCCGGGCCCCCGGACGATCTCACCGTCGAAGCGACGGGTGCGTGACGGGGGTCACCATCGGAGCACGAATAGAATCGGCGGTCGATGACACCCACCCGACTCCTCCCCGTCCTCCTCCTCCCGGCCCTCGCCCTCCTTCCTCTCCCCGCTCCCGCGCAGCAGGCGGCGTCGGCCCCGGCTCCCGCCCCGGCCCCTGCGGCGGGACCGGGGGAGGCGACCGCGAGGATCAAGGCCTCGCCCAAGGTCTACGACGAGAAGGCCGACGCCTGGAAGGACCTCGCCGCAGCGGTCACGGAGGCGAAGGCCTCGAAGAAGCGGGTCCTCGTGACCTTCGGCGCCAACTGGTGCAGCTGGTGCCGCAGCCTCGACGCCCTCTTCCACGACGACCCGAAGGTGAAGGCCGCGCTGGAGAAGGGCTACGTCCCGGTGAAGGTCGACGTCGGCCGGATGACGAAGAACCTCGACGTGGCGTCGGGGTACGGCGTGGACCTGAAGAAGACCGGCCTCCCGTGCCTCGTCGTCGTCGGCGCGGACGGCAAGGCCGTGAAGGTCCAGGAGACGGGCGCCCTCGAGGAGGGGAAGGGGCACTCGCCGTCGAAGGTGATCGCCTTCCTCGAGGCGAACGCCCGCTGACCCGCCGGGGGCGACCCCGCAATTCGTGCTCGAGAAGCTCGTCGGACACCTCCTCCTCCCGCTCGACGCGGCGCTCGCAGCCGGCCTCCTCGCGATCGTCCTCGGGCTCCTGAAGAGGCCGCGCGCCGCCCTGGCCGCCGGCCTCGCGTCGCTCGTGACGCTCTGGGCGGCCTCGACGCCCGCGGTCGCGGACGCGCTCGCGGGGCCGCTCGAGCGCCGCTTCCCTCCCTTGCCGGTCGAGGAGAGCCCGCGGGCCGAGGCGATCGTCGTTCTCGGCGGGGCGCTCGCTCCCCGCCTCCCGCCCCGGACCGAAGCCGAGCTGGTGGACGCCTCCGACCGCGTCCTCCACGCCGCCCGCCTCTACCAGGCCGGGAAGGCGCCGCTCGTGGTCCCTTCGGGAGGCGAGCTCCCCTGGTCGGCGGCGCCCGAGCCCGAGGCGGCGGCGATGACCGCCCTCCTCGTCGAGTGGGGAGTCCCTCGCGATGCGATCCTCCCCGAGCCGCGGGGAGCGACCACCCGCGAAAACGCCGTCGACACCGAAAAGCTGCTCCTCGCGCGGGGGGTCCGCCGGGTCCTCCTCGTGACGAGCTCCCTCCACATGCCCCGGGCCGTGGCTGCGTTCTCGGTCACCCGGCTGACGGTGATCCCCTCGGCGTGTGACGTCTCGGTGGTGAAGGGCCGCAGCTCCTCGCCGCTTCGATGGATCCCCGCCCCGGACGCTCTCGCCTTGACCCACGCTGCGCTCTGGGAGCGGCTCGGATTCCTCTGGTACCGGCTCCGCGGCTGGGCCTGACGGCGTCACGCGGGAGGGCCGCGCGACATGACAGGGACGTGGAGAGCGTGAGCAAGGAGGAGATCCCGTCGGGGGCGGGGTCGACGGACGCCGTGCCGGAGCGGGGGAGAAACGCCGGGCGCTTCGCGCGCGGCAGGGCGCGCATCTTCTATGCTGACGGTCCGATGTCGTCCCGGCTCGCCCCCGCCCTGGGGCTCTTGCTCCTCCTCGGCCCGGCGGGCCGGCTCGTCGCGCTCCCTCCCTCCGTTCCCCTCCGCGACCTCGCGCTGAAGAACTGGCGGGTCGACGAGGGACTGCCGCAGAGCACGGTGGCCGCGCTCGCTCAGACGGGCGACGGATACCTCTGGATCGGGACGCAGGACGGCCTCGCGCGGTTCGACGGGCTCTCCTTCCGGGTCTTCGACAAGCGGAACACGTCCGCGCTCCGGCACAGCTGGGTCCGCAGCCTCCTGCTGGCGCGGGACGGGACTCTCTGGGCCGGGACGAACGGGGGCGGCCTCGCCGCGTGGCGCGGGGGGCGGTTCTTCCGGGTCGAGGTGCCGGAGGCGCTGGGGGAGGCGGGCGTCTCGGACCTCCTCGAAGACCGCGACGGCTCCATCTGGGTCGCCACCGACGGCGCCGGGCTCTTCCGCGAAAGCGGCGGCCAGCTCCTCGCCGTCCCCCTCCCCGGGGAGCGGCCCGACCTTCGGATCCTCTGCCTGGCGCGGGGCCCGGACGACGTCCTTTGGGCCGGCACCGCCGGCGGGCGGCTCCTCCGGCTCGCCGGCGGGCAGCTGAGGACCTGGGGCCGGTCGGACGGGCTCCCGCCGGACGAGCTGCGCGCGCTCCTCCCGTCGGCCGGCGGGCAGCTCTGGGTCGGGACCCACGGCGGAGGGCTCCTCCGGTTCGACGGCAGCCGCTTCGCCCGGGTCCCGCTCGGGGGGGACGCGAGGGACCGGGTCACCGCGCTCCTCCTCGACCGGGAAGGCTCCCTCTGGGTGGCCACGGACGGCGACGGGCTCGTCAGGTGGCGCGACGGGAGGAGCGAGCGGCTGCGGGCGGCCGACGGCCTGCCCGACGACCAGCTGACGAGCCTCGTCGAGGACCGGGAGGGGGACCTCCTCGTCGGGACCTACGGCGCCGGTCTCGTGCGGCTCAAGGCGACGGCGTTCACGGCCTGGGGGCGCCGCGACGGGCTCCCGAGCGACCAGGTCCGCGCGTTCGCCGAGCTCCCGGGCGGGGGGATCCTCGTCGGAACGGCGGCGGGGATCGGCCGGATCGGCGCCGGGCCGGCGAGCTGGCTCACCGTCCGGCAGGGGCTCACGACCGACCGGATCTGGTCCCTCCGGTTCGACCGCGAGGGGACGCTCTGGGTCGGGACCGACGGCGGCGGCGTGAACCGCGTGGTGAGGGGGAAGGTCACGGCGCTGACGACCCGGACCGGCTTTCCGAGCGACCAGATCAACGTCTTCCTCGAGGACCGCTCCGGCGCGATGTGGATCGGGACGGAGGGGGGAGGGCTCGTCCGGCTCGCGGGCGGGAAGCAGCAGGTCTTCCGAAAGGCGGACGGCCTCGGGAGCGACGTGGTCCTCGACCTCGCCGAAGGGGCCGACGGGACGCTGTGGATCGCGACGTACGGTGGCGGCCTCGCCCGGATGAAGGACGGCCGGATCTCGAGCCTGACGAGGAAGGACGGCCTGGCGGACGACCAGGTCACCGCGCTCTCGCTCGACGCGGACGGGAGCCTCTGGATCGCGACCCTGAACGGCGGCCTGTCGCACCTTTCGGCCGGGACGTTCCGGAACGTCTCCCGCAGGGAGGGGCTCTGCGACGACCTCCTCTACTCCGTCCTCGACGACGGGCGCGGGAGCCTCTGGATGTCGTCGAACCGGGGGGTCTTCCGGATCGCCAAGAGCGACGTCGCGCGGCTCGCTCGCGGGGAGATCGCCCAGGTCCCGTGCACCGCCTTCGGCACCGAGGACGGGCTCCCGATCCTCGAGGGGTACGGCGGCTCCCAGCCCCCGGCGCTTCGGGCCTCCGACGGCCGGCTCTGGTTCGCGACGATCCGGGGCGCGGTCGTCGTCGACCCGGACCGGATCCCCCGCAACGACGCGCCCCCGCTTCCCGCCGTCGAGACGCTGACCGTCGACGGGCGGGCCTTCGAGTCCCCCCCGGCCGTTCCGCTCTCGCCGGGGCCCGGCCGGCTGGTCTTCCGCTACACCGCGCCGAGCCTGCGGACGCCGGGGGGCGTCCGCTTCCAGGTCCGCCTCGACGGGTACGAGCCCGACTGGGTCGACGCAGGCGGACGCCGCGAGGCGACCTACACGCACGTCCCGCCCGGGCGCTACGTCTTCCTCGTCCGCGCCGTGAACGAGGACGGGAGGCCGTCCGCGGCGACCGCCGAGTTTCCGTTCACGGTCGCGCCCCGGTTCACGCAGACGTGGCTCTTCCCGGCGCTCCTGGGGGCGGTCGCCGCCGTCCTCCTGGCCGGGGCCTCGAGGCTGCGGGTGAAGCGCCTGACGGACCGGCAGGAGGAGCTCGTGAGGCTCGTCGACGAGAGGACGCGGCGGCTCCGCGAGGAGAGGGACAAGACCGCGGCCGCGATGCGCCTGGCGGAGGAGGCGAGCCGGACGAAGAGCGAGTTCCTGGCGAACGTCTCGCACGAGCTCCGGACCCCGCTGAACGCCATCATCGGGTACGGCGAGATGCTGTCGGACGACGCCGAGGCGTCGGGCTCGACCCACCTCCTCCCGGACCTGGCCCGGATCCAGACCGCGGCGCGGCGGCAGCTGGAGCTGATCAACGGGATCCTCGACCTGGCGAAGGTCGAGGCGGGACGGATGGACGTGACCGTCTCGCCGATCGACGTGGCCCGCCTCGTGGAGGAGGTGACGGGCCTCGTGAGGCCGCTGGTGGAGCGGAACGGGAACCGCCTCGAGTCGACGGTCGCCGAGGAGGCCCGCGAGCTCGCGGCCGACGAGGCGAAGCTGAGGCAGAGCCTGGTCAACCTCCTCTCGAACGCGGCCAAGTTCACCGAGAACGGCCGAGTGAGGCTGCGGGTCAGGGCCTACACCTCGGAGTCGGGGCAGGGCTGGGTCCTCTTCGACGTCGAGGACACCGGGGTCGGCCTGACCCAGGAGCAGCTCGCCCGGCTCTTCCAGCCGTTCTTCCAGGTGGGTGCGGGTCCCGGCGCCGGCCTCGGGGGAACCGGGCTGGGCCTCTCGATCAGCCGGAGCTTCTGCCGGCTCCAGGGGGGCGACATCGTCGTGGCGAGCGAGCCGGGGCGGGGGACGCGGATGACCATCCGCCTGCCGCGGAACGTCGCCGAGGCGCTCACCCCGTCGGAGGGGAACGGCGGCTGACGCCGCCACGGAGGGCCCCGGCCGGGGCTCGACGCCTCGCCGCGCGTTTCTGCACGGGGGGGCGCGTAAGCGGGGCGGGGCCGATTTTCGGGCTTGACGGGGCCTGAATAATCATGCAAGCGCTCTGATACCATCCCTCAATGGAGACCCCCTCCCGCTCCGACCCCGACCCCGCCGCGACGTCGGCCGACGGCGACCAAGTGTCTCTTCCGGAAGGGTTTGGGCGTACATGAGCGGCCCCATTCCCCCTCCTTCCCAGGGCCTCTACGACCCCTCGTTCGAGCACGACGCGTGCGGATTCGGCTTCGTCGTCGACGTGAAGGCACGGCCTTCGCATGACATCGTCCGGAAGGCCCTCCAGGTCCTCGCGAACCTCGAGCACCGGGGGGCGACGGGGAGCGAGAAGAACACCGGGGACGGCGCCGGCCTCCTCTCCCGGATCCCCCACGCCTTCCTCTCCACCTGGTGCCGGGGACGCGGCATCGACCTCCCCGCCCCCGGGGACTACGGCGTGGCGATGCTCTTCCTCCCGGTCGACGCCGGGAGCCGGCGGGCCTGCGAGCAGAGGCTGGAGGAGATCGTCGCGGCCGAGGGGCAGCGCGTCCTCGCCTGGCGCGACGTGCCGACGGACAACGCCTCGCTGGGGGCGACCGCTCGCGCCAGCCAGCCGGTGATCCGCCAGCTCCTGATCGCCCGCGGGGAGGTGACGCAGGCGGGGGACCCCTTCGAGCGGAGGCTTTACGTCGTGAGGCGCCTCGTGGAGAAGGCGATCTCCCGGTCGGCGCTGCCGGGGCGGGGAGCCTTCTACGTGGCGAGCCTCTCGGCCCGGACCGTCGTCTACAAGGGGATGCTCAACGCGGTCCAGCTCCGGGACTTCTACCCGGACCTGTCCGAGGACTCCTTCGTCTCCAGCCTGGCGATGGTCCACTCGCGCTTCTCCACGAACACCTTCCCCAGCTGGTCGCGCGCCCACCCCTACCGCTACATCTCCCACAACGGCGAGATCAACACGCTGCGCGGGAACGTCAACTGGATGCAGGCGCGGCAGCGGATGTTCGAGTCGCGCCTCTTCGGCGACGACCTGAAGAAGGTCCTGCCGGTCATCGACACCGAGGGGTCGGACTCGGGGATGTTCGACAACGTCCTGGAGCTCCTCGTCCTCGCCGGCCGCCCGCTCGAGCACGCGCTGATGATGATGGTGCCCGAGCCGTGGAGCCGGCACGAGTCGATGGACCCGGCGCTGAAGGCGTTCTACGAGTTCCACTCCTGCTTCATGGAGCCGTGGGACGGCCCGGCCTCGATCGCCTTCACGGACGGGACGAAGATCGGCGCCATCCTCGACCGCAACGGCCTGCGGCCCTCGCGCTGGGTCTCGACCAAGGACGGTCTCGTCGTCATGGCCTCGGAGGTCGGGGTCCTCGACTTCCCGCCCGAGCGGGTCGAGGCGAAGGGGCGGCTCCAGCCGGGGCGGCTCTTCCTCGTCGACACGGCCGAGGGGAGGATCGTCCCCGACGCCGAGATCAAGGGCCGGCTCGCCGCGGAGCACCCGTACGGCGAGTGGCTCCGCGACCACCTCGTCAGGCTCCAGGAGCTCCCCGAGCCGCCCGAGGTCCACGAGCCCGACCACGAGACGGTCCTCGTGAGGCAGGAGACGTTCGGCTACACGCTCGAGGACGTGAGGATGCTGATCGACCCGATGGCGGCGCAGGGGACCGAGCCGATCGGGTCGATGGGGACCGACATCCCGCTGGCGGTCCTCTCGGAGAACCCCCAGCCCCTCTTCGACTACTTCAAGCAGCTCTTCGCGCAGGTGACGAACCCGCCGGTCGACGCGGACCGCGAGGCGATCGTCATGGCCGTGGACACGGCGATCGGGCCGGAGGAGAACCTCCTCGAGCCGACGCCGAAGGCCGCCCTCCACTTCGAGCTCCCGACGCCGGTCCTCCTGAACGCCGAGCTGGAGAAGATCCGCGCGCTCGACGGCCGGCCCGGGACCCGGGGCTTCCGGTCGATCACCCTCCCGATGCTCTTCGACGTCCGCGAGGGGGGCAAGGGCCTGAGGAAGTCGATCGAGGACCTGAGGCGCCGCGCGAGCGAGGCGATCGCCGAGGGGCACAACATCCTGATCCTCTCCGACCGCGGGCACGACGCGACGGACGCCCCGATCCCTGCGCTCCTCGCCCTCTCGGCCGTCCAGCACCACCTCCTCCGCGAGGGGTCGCGGACGCGCGTCGGCCTCGTCCTGGAGACGGGCGAGCCGCGCGAGGTCCACCACTTCTGCCTCCTGATCGGCTACGGCGCGAGCGCCATCAACCCCTACCTCGCGTTCGAGACGATCCACGACCAGGTGAGGCAGAGGCTCGTCCCGGGAGACGCCGCCGCGGCGGAGAAGCGCTACGTCAAGGCGGTGAACAAGGGGCTCGTCAAGGTCATCTCCAAGATGGGGATCTCCACGGTCCAGAGCTACCACGGCGCCCAGGTCTTCGAGGCGCTCGGCCTCTCGCAGGACTTCGTCGACGAGTACTTCACCGGGACGCCGACGCGGATCGGCGGGATCGGGATCGACGCCATCGCGCGGGAGGTCCAGCTCCGCCACGACTTCGCCTACCCGAGCCGCCCCGTCGAGCACACGACGCTCGGGACCGGGGGCCGGTACCAGTACCGGCGGGACGGCGAGGAGCACCTGAACGCGCCGGAGGCGATCCACCTCCTGCAGACGGCCTGCCGGACGGGCGACTACAAGCTGTTCAAGAGGTACAGCGACCTCGTCAACCGGCACGGCAAGCACCCTGTGCGGATCCGCGACCTGATGGACTTCCGTCCGCTCGCCAAGCCGGTCCCGCTCGAGGAGGTGGAGCCGCTCGAGAGCATCCTCGCCCGCTTCAAGACGGGCGCCATGTCCTACGGCTCGATCAGCCAGGAGGCGCACGAGGCGCTCGCGATCGCGATGAACCGCGTGGGCGGGAAGAGCAACACCGGGGAGGGGGGCGAGGACCCCGCGCGGTACCGGCCGCTCCCCGGCGGCGACTCGAAGAACAGCGCCATCAAGCAGGTGGCGTCCGGGCGCTTCGGCGTGACGAGCCGCTACCTCGTCGAGGCGCGCGAGATCCAGATCAAGATGGCCCAGGGGGCCAAGCCGGGCGAGGGAGGGCAGCTCCCCGGCCCGAAGGTCTACCCCTGGATCGCGAAGGTCCGCCACGCCACCCCCGGCGTCGGCCTCATCTCGCCGCCGCCGCACCACGACATCTACTCCATCGAGGACCTCGCCCAGCTGATCCACGACCTGAAGAACGCCAACCCCGCGGCGCGCGTCAGCGTGAAGCTCGTCTCGGAGGCGGGGGTCGGGACGATCGCGGCGGGGGTGGCCAAGGCGCACGCCGACGTCATCCTCATCAGCGGCTACGACGGCGGCACCGGCGCTGCGCCGCTCACGAGCATCCGGCACGCCGGCATCCCGTGGGAGATCGGCCTCGCCGAGGCGCACCAGGTCCTCGTCCTCAACGACCTGAGGAGCCGCGTGGCCCTCGAGACCGACGGCCAGCTCAAGACCGGGCGCGACGTCGTGATCGCCGCGCTCCTCGGCGCGGAGGAGTTCGGCTTCGCCACGGCGCCGCTCGTCGTCCTGGGCTGCATCATGATGCGGGCCTGCCACCTGAACACCTGCCCGGTCGGCGTCGCCACGCAGGACCCCGAGCTCCGCCGCCGGTTCACCGGCGACCCCGAGCACGTCGTCACCTTCATGCGCTTCGTGGCGACGGAGGTGCGCGAGCTGATGGCGCACCTCGGCTACCGCCAGTTCTACAAGATGGTCGGGCGGAGCGAGCGGCTCGAGATGCGGCGCGCCGTCGACCACTGGAAGGCGCGGACGCTCGACTTCTCGCGGATCCTCCACAAGCCGACGGTTCCGAGGGAGGTGAAGCGGACCTTCCGCTTCCCGCAGGAGCACGGGCTCGCCGACGCCCTCGACGCCACGACCCTGATCCCCCTCTGCCGGCCCGCCCTCGAGAACCGCTCGCCCGTCACGGCGACCCTCCCGATCCAGAACGGCAACCGCGTCGTCGGGACGATGCTGGGGAGCGAGGTGACGAAGCGGTGGGGCTCCGAGGGGCTCCCGGAGGACACCATCCGGCTCCGCTTCCGCGGCTCGGCCGGGCAGAGCTTCGGCGCCTTCGTCCCGCCGGGGATGACCCTCTTCCTCGAGGGGGACGCCAACGACTACGTGGGGAAGGGGCTCTCCGGGGGAAAGGTCGTCGTCGTCCCCCCCGAGGGGGCGACCTTCGTCCCGGAGGAGAACGTGATCGTCGGGAACGTGGCGTTCTACGGCGCCACGGCGGGGGAGGCGTACATCCGGGGCGTCGCCGGGGAGCGCTTCTGCGTGAGGAACAGCGGCGTCACCGCCGTCGTCGAGGCGATCGGCGACCACGGCTGCGAGTACATGACGGGCGGGCGCGTCGTCGTCCTCGGCCCGACGGGCAGGAACTTCGGGGCCGGGATGTCGGGCGGGCGCGCCTTCGTCCTGGACGAGAAGGGGGACTTCGCCACGCGCTGCAACACCGAGCTCGTCGGCCTCTCCCCGGTCGACGACCCGGCGGAGGCCGAGGAGCTGAAGGAGGTCGTCGCGCGCCACGCGGCGGCGACGCAGAGCGCGCGGGCGCGGCGGATCCTCTCGGAGTGGGACGCCTTCCTCCCGAGCTTCGTCAAGGTCCTGCCGCACGACTACCGCCGGGTCCTCGAGGCCCAGGCGCGGATGCGCGGCAAGGGGCTCCCCGAGGACGAGGCCGTCATGGCGGCCTTCACCGAGAACGCGCGGAGCGTCGCGCGCGCGGGCGGGAACTGACGATGGGCAAGCCGACCGGGTTCCTCGAGTTCGGGAGGGAGCTCCCGCGGTACCGCCCGCCTGCCGAAAGGGTGAAGGACTGGCTGGAGTCGCACCCCGACGTCCCGGAGGAGCTCCTGCGCAGGCAGGGGGCGCGTTGCATGGACTGCGGGACGCCGTTCTGCCACACCGGCAAGCTGATCGGCGGGATGGCCTCGGGCTGCCCGATCAACAACCTGATCCCCGACTGGAACGACCTCGTCTACAGGGGCCAGTGGCGCGAGGCGGCCGTGAGGCTCCACCAGACGAACAACTTCCCCGAGTTCACCGGCCGCGTCTGCCCCGCGCCGTGCGAGGGGTCGTGCACCCTCGCCCTCAACGACGAGGCGGTGACGATCAAGACGATCGAGTGCGCCATCGTCGACCGGGCCTTCGACGAGGGCTGGGTCCTGGCCGACGCCCCGGCGACGCGGACCGGGAAGAAGGTGGCGGTCGTCGGCTCCGGCCCGGCGGGCCTGGCGTGCGCGGCGCAGCTG
>JAKOVQ010000023.1 GCA_029781975.1 Acidobacteriota bacterium | reverse complement strand
CCCGTGACGAAACACGGGAAGCTGCCCGACGTCGTCCTTCACATGCCGCAGAAGGGCTGGCTGATCCTGGTCGAGGCGGTGACGTCGCACGGGCCCGTCTCCCCGAAGCGGAAGAAGGAGCTCGAGCTCGTGATGAAGGACTGTCCTCTGCCCCGCGTCTACGTCAGCGCCTTCCCAGATTGGGCCGAGTACCGCCGCCACGCGGGCGACATCGCCTGGGAGACCGAGGTCTGGATGGCCGACAAGCCCACCCACATGATCCATTACAACGGCGAGAGGTTCCTCGGGCCGCCCCCGCCTCACTGAGAAGCAGGGCGTGCGGATGTGACACCAGGCCGAAATGCTCCCTGCCTTCGCGGGTCAGGGTAGAAGCCGCCTCACGCGGGATTCTCCGGCACCACCGGCACCAGCGGCACGGGTTCACCGAAGAGCGGAATCATTCCGAAGCCCTTCTCAGCGGCCTCTCGGGCGATCTCCGTTACGTCGCCCGAAAGTGGCGTCTCTTGGAGGTTCAGCTCGCCGTAGACACCATAGACACTCAGAGTGACCAGCGTGGCCGCAGGCGCATCCTGCACCCTCACTTGCACCTCGGGTGTCGGTTTCCCCTGGCTCGCGATGATGAAGTAGCCCTGGAAGTCCTGGTCTTCCAGAATGAATCGTCGGGCTGCGTCAAACTCCGGCGCACAAGCGCGCTCCCGGCCCTGTCGAAAAGCAATGACGTTCAGAGCCATCCGGAAGAACGCCCGGGCGAGCTGTCGCCAGTTCGCCTTGACCTCCATTCGAAGGGTGTGGCCCACCATGCCATCGGGCAGCGGCTTCGGATCGGCGAAGACGTTCTTGTTCGAGCCGCTCTGAATACGGATTACACGAGGAAACCTCTTCTCGAAGGACAACGCGCCGACGCGCGCATGCGGGAGCTTCCCCTTCTTCGTGAAAGGGAGATAGAAGACCCGCTGCACCGCAATAGGGGCGAAGTTGACGAGCACCTCGTCGAGGCCCGACAGCGGACCCGCGTTGCATCGGTCACACACGTAGCCGCGCGGCAACACTTCGTCGTCCCCAGCCAGGGATTCCGGAAAGACGTGGTCCTGCGAGGTGAAGCCTCCGTCGGCCTTGCGACAGAAGATGCAGTCCCCCTGTATCGGAGAAGTCTCGCCGTGGACCTCCGCCCTTCCCGTCGCCGGCTCCTGCATGCACCCGTAGAGCCACGACGCTATGTGTAGGGCGTCCAAGCTGACACTGAAGAAGTGAAACCTCAGCAGGGAGAGCGCAGGGCCGCCTTCAAGTCCTTTCAGGAATTCGACGGCCTCGTCCTTCTCATCGAAGTAGCCACCATCCGCAATGTAGTCATAGGCCTCGCGCCGCGTGACGGCTCGCTCGTCACAGTGAAGCCCGCTGCCCTCTTCCTCCAAGGCCTTCATCGCCGCATCGAAATCCACGATCTCCTGCTCGGAGAAGAAGCCCTCCGGCCGATGCTCCTTGAGCGCGGCGAAGACATCCCGGAGTTCGATCCCGGACTCCTTCTGCAAGAAGGGCCGCAAGCCGATCACGAGCCGGTGCATCGCATCCTCGACCTTTAGCCCGGCAGACAAACGCTGCTCCTCAAACGTGAGCTTGAGACCCACCGGGTTCTCCGGGACCCGCTTCCGCGCACTTTCAACGCGCCTGTACTGCCTGATAAAGCGCGCTATCACTCGCCGCCGGACCACCACGCTCGGGTCGTTCCCATCGGATTCCATGCCGAGTCCCCAAGCTCAGCTTACCTTCCCGCGGACTCTCGGATTGCGGGCGCCCCCTGTCCAGGACGGGCCCTCCGGTGCTCAGCAACGCGGGAGAAGCACGCCCACGCCGAGCACCGATCGCCGCCGCCCCCGGTTCCGGCCGGAGGGGCGATCGAGCTGCCGCTCTTCACGCCGCGCGCCGGCGGGGGCCCCGCGCCCCCCTCGCCGTCACGCGCCGTGAATCCCCTGCGCGTCGCATCACTGCGGCCGATCGCGGCCTCCGTGCCGCGTCGCACACGGGCCGCTCGCGGGCTAAGCCCGGCTTAGCCCGACGCGTACCCGCTCTCTTCCCTCGGCGCCTCGCGCCGAGGGGGCGCCCCTCCGGCCTCCAGGGCCGCTTCGCGGCCCCGCGGCACAACGGCGTTGGTGCCGCGCCGGGGCCGTCGCAAGGCGGCTCCGGGCCTGCGGCACGGCCCTCAAGGGGCCGCGTCCTCCGGCCCTGCGCGGCGGCCATCGCCTGGCACCCGGCTCGCCGCTTCGGCGGTGGTCCACCTTGAGGCGTTCCCCGTCGTCGTCGCGTTCGGGGCCGTCGACGCTCGCGAGCCGGTCGCCAGGCTGGTCCAAGCGGCGGCGAAGCCGCCGCGGCAGCTCATGGCGTGTCACGGGGCGTGCGATTGCAGCACGCCTCGCGCCACGCCGGGGCCGACGAGGATCACGACGAGGAGACCGACGAGGGAAGCGGCTAAAGAAGGAAAGCAGCTCGAGCTGCGGCGTCGTCCCGCGGCGACTCGTCGACGCGGAGACCGAATGGGCTCCGCGATATCAGGGACGCCGCGCTCCGGCCCGCAGGCGGTCAAGGACGCGCGAAGCGCGAGGCTCGTAGAGCCGATTCCTTGACGGCCGAGGACCGGGGCGCAGCCGGGGGCTCCGAGTGGCCTTCGGGGCAGACCTTGTCCAGGGCCTTACGGCCGCTTCGCGGCGAGCTGCGCTCGCCCTGGACAAGCCCCGCCCCTTCGGCCCCGTCCCTGCTATGAGGAAATGCAGCCGCATCTCCTCGGTGAGGAGCAGCTCCCGACGATCGCGACGTCGGCGAGAAAGTGGCAGAAATCGTTAGCCGCAGCGGCCTCCGCGGCAGACGTCTTCTGCCTGCAAGCCCTCCGATGCAGAGGACGTTCGGCGAGAAGGGTCGCGCGGCTTCTTTCTTTAGCCGCTTCCGGCGGCTCCCGGGCGCGCTGGAGCGAGGGCGCTCGGGGCGCGGTGCTCGAGCACCGCAGCGAAGCGAGGAGCGCAGAGGTCCGCGCCCCGGTCTTCGCGCCCGCAGTGCCAGCGCTTCAGCGCCGCGGCGGCGCAGCCGACGCCTCCGATGAAGAACGGCCTGGCGCGGCGCTCGCTCGCGCCGTCGCCGGGCCGAGGAGCGCAGCTCGCGAGCACCGCAGGCGCGTGCGGCGGCGCGTTCGCGGGCGACGTGACAGGCCCTTCAGCGACCGAGCGTAGCGAGCTCCGCACGCACCCGGCGGTGTCGGCCTAACTCTGTTAGGCCGCAGGGCGTCGCCGCAGCGAGCGTCAGCGAAGCGGAGGCGATGCCCCGGAGGCGCGCGGGGCCTGCGCGTAGTGAAACGGAGCGCCTCATTTCAGCCGGCGCGGCCCAAAGCAGTTTTGGGCCGCGGGGCGCTGCACGGCGCGTGACAGGAGGAGGTCCGAGGAGGTGCCTCTGGCGCGCGCCGTGCTCGCGCCCGCACCTTCCTCGCCCCGCGCGCCGGAGCCGCCGGGGGCGGCTCCCCGGTTTCACGGCGCCCGAGGGCGCCGTGCGTGCCCCACTTTCGGCGTGCTCTTCGCGGGGCCGAAATACGCGAGCGCAGACACCGCTCCAGCGTTCTCAGTGTCCGTGCCGTCTCACTATCTCGGCGATCGCACCTCTGTCATCGGTCGCTATAAGGCTCTCGTAGACCGCCTCGGTCGTTGCCTCCCGCGGATCCTTCTCGAGAGCACAGAGCAAGCTGTTCGCGGCCCGCGCCTGGCTGAAAGCCCGGACGTGCTCTTCCTCCGTGGCGGCACCCACCTCGACACGATCCTGGAGATCCCACTGCGCCTCGTCTAGGCGTTCCACGAGAGCGGTAAGTCTCTCCAGAGTTGCTTCATCGCCAAATCTCCCCTGATTAAGCGCTTCAAGGCCCACTTCAACAGTCGCGTCGTCTAGGCCAGACGTTGCCACGGCAAGTCGCGCTGATGCTGCCCCGACGGCTCGGAGCTCTTCAGCGGACAGGTCGGCCAGACCCTGAAAAATCTCCGGCGCCGCCGCCTCTAGTCTGTGAATGTCGGCCACGTTCTAGTACCCCCTGCGTGGCCCCGCCGGTGCTCCGCCGACATCTTCAATAGCCGTTACGCAGCCGTTGCAGTGGGGCCGGCCCGTCCCAACGGAAATCACCTTCTGGCCGCGTGCCTTGGCCGCGGCGACAATGTCGCTCTCTGCGTGAGCGGTTCCGGCTACGACCTCCTCGTTCGGTTTCAGCGTCACACCTCGTCGGAGGTAGCCTCGGCGTTCATTCGTGCCTACAAGCACGGTTCGCGTGCCATCAGGATTCTCGACTACGCCTGCTGACATAGTCGTGCGCCCTCGTGACGCCGGTGGAAGTTGGCGCTGGAGTTCGCTCGATCGCCGCTGGGCCACGATGGATGGGGCCACATCGAGCTCACTCGTCCAGGCGCCGTTCGGAGCGATGGAGACCGATTGCGGCGCGGAGGCCCACACCTCGGTCGAGAGGAAGTTGCCCGCACGTGTGCCCGCGAGTCGACCCATTCCCCATCGCACACCAAACCCGACCGCTTTCCCAGTTCCATAGCCGAGAGCAGATCCAACAGCGAGTTCCGCCTCCAAACGCGCGGCGTCCTTGAGCCAGCGCTCGGTCATCCCGCTCGTCAGAGCGCCCATCGCCTGGGCACGCTCCGCCTCGGTGCGAGCACCGAGGTCGTGCTCCGTTACGAACCTGTCGCTCTCCTCCGGGCTGAGCCCGCCAATCTCGACGAGCGTCTTCTGGAGGAGTGCCCGGTTCGACTCCGCTTCCTCGCGCGATACGCGGTACGTCTGCCCCGTCGGCGAACGTTCGTCGCTGATGACGATCGTTCCGTTCTTCGCGACGGAGACCGCCAGCCCCCACGGGTCTTCGGGGCTGTCCGACACGAGTCCGCAGCCAATCGAGCCGCAAGCCTGACGCGACCAGAGGTTTAGCGTCGGCGATGCCCCGACGCGGAAGGGCGGGAGAAGCTCGAAACCCCCGACGCGAGTTTCTGGATAACTCGACGGCGGGCCTCGCAGAAGGTTGAGGTCGACGAGCGTCAGAGGGCCGAGGTCGAAGTGCTCTTCGCGCTCGAGCTCGCGCTCGGCGAGGATTACGTCGCCGAGGTCGAAGCGAGGAGGCTCTTCGGCTTCGATGTCGGCGGCGGCAGCCGGCGCGAGCGAAGCGAGCAGGCCGGCCGCGTCCGCTCTCGGGGCCGCAAGGGAGGCGGGTGGGTTTGACTCCCACACGCTCGTGCGCGAGGCCTCGGCGCGGACGGGCAGTAGAGCAGCTAAGAGAAGGAGCAGCCCGAATGCCACCCGACGCGACACGCCGGTCAGTCTATCCGGGCCTCAGGGAGCGGGCGGCTTCGGTCTGTAGTCGCGAAGATCGAGGCACTTGTCGTAGACGGCGCGCTCGATCGGTATCCAGTCCGTGCGGTTGATGCCGCGGGTGTTCCGGGATGTTGGGCTCACGGGGAAGGCCGACGCCATCTTGATCCAGCGGTCCTGTCTCTTCGCGATGGCCCTCAGCTCGTCGGCGACCTCCGAGAGGTCCTGGTCCTGACTGAAGACGACCGCGACGTCGAGCTTGTTCTCCAGGACGGCCCCGACGATGTCGAGCGCGATGCGGACGTCGATGCCCTTCTCGTGTCCGACCAGCTCGCTGTGCGTGGAGCCGTCCGGGAGCTTCACGACGCGGTTCTGATACCGGAGTGGACGCGAGTACGTGGTCAGCCCCTCGCGGCCCATCTGGGCGAGCTTCGCCGTCCAGAAGTGGTTCCAGAAGGGTTCGTCCCGGTTGTCAGGCACGCCCGTGTAGAAGCGCGCCTCTTCGAGACGCCACCCTTTCAGCGACGTCACCGAGAGGGCCAGCTCGAGCGGGTCGTAGTTGGGGTAGCTGTACCCGAAGGCCTCGCGCGCGGCGTGGAAGAGGTTCTGGCCGTCGAAGAAAACGACGGCGCGCTTCAGTGCGGGTTCAGCCGGCATTCGCCCCCCAGAAACGAAATAACCCCACCCGAGGCCTTGCGGCGTGTCGAATGGGGAGCAAGTGCACTGGGAGCATATCGCACATCCTGCGAGCCGGCGCAGCTCAGGTCGATGGCTCTTTCGGCGCTGGCCCCAGCCTCGCCGCCGGGTGGGTGGCCGAGTGGATCTCCTTGAGCTTCGTGATGGCGACGTGGGTGTAGATCTCCGTCGTCGTCAGCTTCACGTGGCCGAGGATGGCCTGGATCATCCGGACGTCGGCCCCGTTCTCGAGCATGAGGGTGGCCATCGCGTGCCGGAAGAGGTGGCAGGAGCCGGTCCGCGCCACGCCGGACGCCTTCACGTACCGGCTCACGTACAGGCTGAGCGTCTTCGGTGCGATCGGCTCCCCCTCGGCCGCGAGGAAGAGATACCCGTGGTCCGGCTCGACGACGAAGTCGGGCCGGGCCTCGCGGACGTACTTCGCGATCCACGCTCCGGCCCGCTCCCCCACCGGGACGACCCGGTCCCGCCGGCCCTTGCCCTGGCGGACGGTGATCGTGCCGCGTTCCGTGTCGACGTCGTGGACCTTCAGCCCCGATAGCTCCGTGCGCCGGATCCCCGTCGAGTAGAAGGTCTCGAGAATCGCCCTGTCTCTCAGGCCCTGCGGCTTGCGGATGTCGGGCTGCGCCAGGATCGCCTCGGCCTCCGACGCCGTCAGGACGTGCTTCGGGAGCCTCTTCTCCACCTTCGGCAGCTCGAGCTCGGAGGCGGGATTCGAGAGGAGGTGGTTCTCGCGGGCGAGCCACTTGAAGTACTGCTTGATGAAGCTGAGCCGGTGGTGCTGCGTCGAGAGCGTCAGCGGGCTGCCGTCGAGCTTCTCCGTGTAAAAGAGGGTCCTCTGGTAGCGCTCGAGCATCGGTTTCGTGACGTCGCGAGGCTTCATCACGTCCCGCTCCTGGCACCAGACGGCGAAGTCCGAGACGGACCACTCGGCCGACAGGACCGTCCTCGGCGAGTAGCCCCTGACTTTCATGTGCTCGAGATGCGCCTTCAGAAGGATGACGAAGCCGCGAGGGTCGGTCGTGTCGCGGAAGGCGAAGACCCGCTTCCTTCGGGCCGCCGCGCGCCTACGGGCCGGGCTCGTCACGGCCCTGCCCCTACAGCCGGCCCGCGGCGCGACGCAGGACGAGCTTCGGCTCGGGTAGCGGGTACGACGGGATTCCGAGCGTGGCTCCGAGGAGCGGAGTTTCGGCCTCTTCGTGCGAGAAGCCGTTCAAACCCTTACGGGGAGCGGGGTCCGGGTCGTCTTCCTCGGGCCGACCACCCCCCGACCACCCCCCGACCGAGGGCCGACCGGGGGCCGACCGCTCGGTCGAAAAGCCCGACTGCTGTCCGTCGTACTCGGCGAGGTCCGTGACGTCGAGGAGGCCAGGGAGGAAGCGCGAGCCGTCCTTGCCCTCGCCGCGCCAGAGAAGCTCGTAGACGAAGCTCTGCCCCCGGCCTCCGCGGTGCAGGAGCAGGTACTCCAGCTCCGCCAGGCGCGCCATGTGGACCTTCAGCTGCGTGTCGCCCCAGCCGGTCGCCGCTCTCACGTCCCGCCGGCTGAAGCGCAGGTCCTCCCGGGCGACACCGTGCTTCTCGCAGAGAGACGCGACCATGTCGTCGAGGTGGACGAGGAGCCGCCGCGTCTGCGGCGGCAGCTCGTCCAGGCTCCGGCCGAGGACCTCAGAGGCGAGACGGTTGGCGAGGGCGACGTCGGCGACGATGGCTTCGACGTACTCGACGACCTCGCCGTCGACGGTGAGGCTCTTCACCTCCCTCTGGTACTGGAAGAGGAGGGCGACGGCCTCGATGAGCTTGAGGTACTTGACGTGGTCACGTCGCATGCGCGTCTTCTCGTCAAGGAAGGTGAGACGCGAGGCGAAAGGGTTGTGGACGAGGAGGGGGCGCAGGAGTCGCTGGGCGTTGCGGTGCACCTTTAGCGCCTTCGGTTTCCTGCGGGAAGCCAGGATGCCGTCGAGCGTCGAAGCCCGCCGCTGGAGCTCGTGGATGCGCCTCGTCTGCTCCCGACTCTCGTCGACGGTCAGGACGAGGCAGCGGTTGAGGAGCTCCTCGTCGATCTCGATCGCCGTCGTCGTCAGGAAGATCATCACCGGCCCTTCGACGCGGTACTCCTGCGTGACGAGCCGCCCCGTCTGCGGGTCCTTGCCGGTGGAGGCGATCGACAGCTCGCCTTCGGACTGGAGGAGCTTCAAGGCGTAGCCGGCCTTTTCCGCGCCTTCCTCCTCGGCGATGGCGAGGATCTTGTGGCGGAGGCTCTTGCCCTCGCCGAAGTAGAAGAGCGACTGGCCCGTCAGGGCCGAGTACTTTTCGCGCTCTTCCTCCGGCACGAAGCCGAGGACGGCTTCCATGAGGGCCGACTTCCCCGCCGCCGAGCTGGACTGGACGATGACGGCGAGCGGCTTGTCGAGCTTTCTCGAGACGGCCGCGAGGTAGGCCGTGAGCTTGTTGGTGTCCTCCCCGACGAGACCGCCGGTCTCGAAGTCTTCGAGGATGCGGGCCAGGAGGTTCGGGTCTTTCAGGAAGGCGAGGGCTTCGGTCGTCTCCTCTTCGCTGAGGAGGACGGCCTTCTCCTTCGGCTCGAGCGTCTTCCGGATGCTCTCCTGCTGGAGATCCTCGGCCTTCCTCAGGAGCTGGCCGAGGTCGTGCTTGATGGTCTCCTCGACGAGGCCCATCTCGTGCGCGGCCTGCTTCTCGAAGGCGGCCCGCTGGCGGGCCGAGTAGAGGTCGAGGGTGTCGACGAAGAAGCCGGAGAGAGGGGACGGCGGCGCGAAGAGGGCCTCGGCCTCGGGGCCCTCGCGGGTGACGAGGACGTTGAGCTTCAGGACGCCCCAGGCGAGGTTCTTCCTCAGGCCACGGAGGCGGTAACGGCGGTCGCCGAGGAGGACGAGGACCTCGTCGAGGTCCGGGGTCGTCGTCACCTCCCCGTGAGGCTTCTCTTCCTTAGCTGCTAAAGGGGCCGGCTGCTCGTACGTGCGTACGACAGGGACGGGCGAGACGAGTGAGGCGGGCGAGACAGGGACCGAAGCGGCCGGAGGCGGTGTAGCCGCCTCGGCCGGCGCGGGCGCCGCGGCAGCGGCGCCTGGCGCCGTAGCCGTCGTGGCGGTCGTTGTCGTGAGGCTCTCCGGCCGCTTGCCGCTCCCCATCCACGCCGCGGTCCGCAGGAGAAGACCGAGTGCCTTGGCGGGCGGCTGGACCTTCAGCGCGTATTCGTTGGCGTCCATCCCCTTCGGAAACTGGACGCGCGAGCAGGCGATCCCTTCGACCTGGAGCCTTTTCGCAAGGGCCTCGGCGGCCTTGTCGCCTGCCTCGTCGCGGTCATAGGCGATGAGGACGTGCTCCGTGCCGTACGCCTTGAAGGCCGCGAGGTGGTCGTGCGTGAAGCCCTCTACGCCGTAGGCGGCCGTGACGTTGCGGAAGCCGGCGCACCAGAAGGTGAGGGCGTCGAGAAGGGCCTCGCAGAGGATGACTTCCTTCGAGGAGACGAGGGCCTCGACGTTGAAGACGCCGCGATGAGGCCCGGGGAGGTAGAGGTGGAGCGGCGTGCCGGCCCGGAGCTGATGCGTCGGCGTGATCTTCCGGCCGTAGGCGCCGAGGACCTCGCCGCCTTCACCGAGGATCGGGACGACGAGGGAGCCGTTGAGGTGCTCGTGGCCGCTGTCGCGGAGGACACCGAGCTTCTGGAGCCTCGTCCGGATCTCCTGACCGGCCTTGCGGTTCATGGCGGGCAGGCGGTAGCCGAGCGTCCGGTTGGCGTAGCCGAGCTGAAAGCGATCGATGACCTCGGGATGCACGAGGCCCCGCTTCTCGAGATAGCCGAGGGCCTCGGGGCTCTCCTTGAGCGTCTGGTGGTAGTAGCCGATGACCTGGCCGAGGAGCTCGCGGTCGTCGGCGTCGAGGTCGACCGGGGGCGCGAGCTTCGGGACGGTGGAGCGTTGCGGCGGGCCGTCGAGGGAGGGCGCCGTCGGGAAGTGCTCGGCCCGCAGGATCTCGACCGCGTGACGGAAGCTCACCCCTTCCGCTTTCATGACCCAGTCGATCGGCGAGCCGCCCGTCTGGCATTCGCCCAGGCAGTGCCAGAGATTCTTGGCCGGAGATAGGACCAGAGAAGGCTGACGGTCATCGTGGAACGGACAGCGGCCGATCAGGTCCGCCCCGTGCCGCTTCAGCTCGACGCCCCGGGCCTCGGCCAGGCGTTCGAGGCTGACCTCCTGCCGGATGCTCTGGAGCAGCTCGTCGGGGATTCGCGCCATGTCGTGGCTCCCTTCGTCGAAAACCGGGATTTCCGAAAACCTTGTCAAGCGGAATCCTGCGTAGTATGTTACTGCTTGTCAAGCATGGCATCTCTCAATATCACCGACCAGCCCGCCTCCCACGCACCCCCGGTCGCGCCGAAGCGACCCGAGACTCGGGGCATGGCTGGAAAGGCACGTGGCAAGAAGGACGTGATGCTCGCCCGGGACCTGGGTGCTCGGCTGAGGAAGATACGAGAGGCACGCTTCGTATCTCAGCGAGAGCTGGCCAAGGGGATCCGCATCGAGACGGCCCAGATCTCCCGCTACGAGCGCGGTCTTTCTCTCCCCAGTCTCGAGACGCTCGTCGACCTCTGCCGCTTCCTCCAGGTCGGGCTGGAAGCCCTGGTCCTCGGCAAGGAAGGTACGGCTCCCCCCTCGGCCGACCCGCCGATTCAGGACATCTCTCTGCTCGAGCGCTTCCGCGAGCTCGAGAAGCTCAAGCGCAAGGACCGCGAGACGGTCATCGAGCTGATCGACGCCTGGGTCAGCAGCCGGAAGATGGAAGAGGTCGTCGCCCGCCTCCGCCGCAGCGCCTGAGGACCGGCTCCGCTCCGGAGCCGGACACAACGAGGAGAGAGATGTTCGGGACGATCGAAGAGGCCAGGAAGACCATCGGCAGGCTCGTCGAGCGCTTCGCGGCGAATCGCGATCACTACAAGGCCGCCTCCTACAACGAGGAGACGGCCCGCAGCGAGTTCATCACGCCCTTCTTCGAGGCGCTCGGCTGGGACGTCCATAACCGGATGGGGGCCGCCGAGGCGTACAAGGACGTCATCCACGAAGAGTCGATCAAGGTCGGCGACCTCACCAAGGCGCCCGACTACACGTTCCGCATCGGCGGGACACGGACGTTCTTCGTCGAAGCGAAGAAACCTTCGACCGACCTGGCGACGGACCCTCGACCCGCCTTCCAGCTCCGGCGCTACGCCTACAGCACGGGCCTCTCGCTCTCCGTGCTCACGGACTTCGAGGAGCTGGCGGTCTACGACACGCGCATGGCCCCGCGCCCCTCCGACAAGGCCGGTATTGCCCGAAAACTGATCTGGAGATACGACCAGTACCTCGAAAAGCTCGACGAGATCTGGGGCCTCCTCTCGAAAGAGGCCGTCTTCACCGGCGCCTTCGACAGGTACGCGGCGAGCACGAAGAAGCGCGGCACGATGCCCGTCGATGCGGAGTTCCTCAAGGACATCGAGCAGTGGCGAGACGAGCTCGCCCGAAACATCGCGCTCCGAAACCGCGAGCTGACCGTCGAGGAGCTCAACTTCGCCGTCCAGACGACAATTGACCGGATCATCTTCCTCCGCGTCGCCGAGGGGCAGGGGGCCGAGGACTACGGCACCCTCCAGGCGCTCTCAAACGGAAACAACGTCCACGCACGCCTCGTCGCCCTCTACCGGAAGGCGGACGCGCGCTACAACTCGGGACTCTTCGACTTCGACCGCGACCCGATCACGCCGTCGCTCGAGATCGACGACAAGGTGATCAAGGGGATCGTGGCGCAGCTCTACGAGCGCTCCCCCTACGACTTCAGCGCCATCCCCGTAGAGATCCTCGGCAACGTCTACGAGCAGTTCCTCGGCCGCGTCATCCACCTGACGGACGGCCACCAGGCTCGCGTCACGGACAAGCCTGCGGTGAAGAAGGCCGGCGGCGTCTTCTACACGCCGTCGTTCATCGTCAAGCACATCATCGACCGCTCGCTCGGCCCCCTGTGCAAGGGAAAGACGCCGAAGCAGCTCAAGAGCCTTCGGGTCCTCGATCCCGCCTGCGGCTCGGGCTCTTTCCTTCTTCAGGCCTACCAGCTCCTCCTCGACGAGCACCTGGCGTGGTACGAAACACACGACCCCGCCAGCCACAAGAAGGAGGTCTTCCTCGGCTCGGGGAAGAAGTGGCGCCTGACGACGGCCGAGAAGCACGCCATCCTCCTGAGCAGCATCTACGGCGTCGACATCGACACGCAAGCCGTCGAGGTGTCGAAGCTCTCGCTCCTCCTGAAGGTCCTCGAAGGCGAGACGGCGCAGACGATCCGGCAGTTCGGGCTGTTCGGGGAGAGGGCGCTCCCGAGCCTGGAGCGAAACATCCGCTGCGGTAACTCCCTCATCGAGCCCGGGCACATGAAGGGGCTCTTCACCGACGAGGAGGAGCGGAAGCGGATCAACGCCTTCGACTGGAAGAAGGAGTTCCCGAAGGTCCTCGCCGAGGGCGGCTTCGACGTCGTCATCGGGAATCCCCCGTACATCCGCATCCAGGCGATGCAGGAGTGGGCGCCGCGCGAGGTGGAGCTCTACAAGGACCTCTACCGCTCGGCGTCCTCCGGGAATTACGACATCTACGTCGTCTTCGTCGAGAGAGCGTTGAAGCTCCTCAAGGACGAGGGACGCCTCGGCTTCATCATCCCTCAGAAGTTCTGGCAGGTGCAGTTCGGCGAGCCGCTCCGGACGCTCCTTGCCGACGGCCGGCACGTGGCGCACGTGACGAATCTCCGGAATAACCAGGCCTTCCCGAAGGCGTTCGTCAACACGGCGATCCACGTCTTCACGCGGGAGCCGAATGCCCGGTTCTCGTACATCGAGATCCCGCCGCTCGGGAAGAACGGCTCCCTCCCCGCGGCGCTGATGACCGCCTCCGAGTCGCGGACCCCGGCCTCGGTCCTCGGTCGCGGGCCGTGGGTGCTCAAGTCCGCTTCCGTCCTCGCGCTCCTCCGCAAGCTCGCCAAGGGTCGCGAAACGCTCGCGTCCGTGACGGACCGGATTTTCCAGGGCCTGAAGACCAGCGCGGACGGCATCTACGTGCTCGATCTGGTTCACGCCGGCAAGTCCGTGATCCGAGCCCGCTCCCCCGAGCTCGACGAGGAGGTACAGCTCGAAGCCGAGCTCTGCCACCCGCTCATCAAGGGGACCGAGATGCGCCCCTACACGCCCCTGCCGTACGAGCGGGTCGTACTCTTCCCCTACGGCCCGGGCGAGGGCGGACGCGTCGGCCTGATCAGCGAGAGGAAGCTCAAGACTGAGTTCCCGCTGACGTGGAAGTACCTCCTCGCGAATCGCACGACGCTCGAGAAGCGCGAGAGTGGCAAGCATCGCGGTCCTGGCTGGTACGGCTACGGACGGTCCCAGGCGCTCGACGTTATGGCCCTCCCGAAGCTGCTCACGCCCGATCTGGCGCCGAAGAGCAGCTTCCTCATCGACGAGAGCGGGGACTACTTCATCCTCGGCGGGGCCGCGGGCGGGTACGGCCTGCTCCCGAAGGAAGGCGTCGACCCCCTGTGCCTCCTCGGACTCCTCAATAGCCGGCTCCTGAGCTTCGCGATGACCGCTGGCGGTCAGCAGATGGAGAGCGGCTACTACTCGTTCGAGGCGCGGTTCATCCGCAGCGCGCCGATCGAGCTGCCGTCCGGCATGAGCGCCGCTCGCCTCCGCTCGCTCGTCGAGCAGATGCTCGGCACGAAGCGTCAGCTCCTCGCAGCGAAGTCACCGCACGAGAAGACGCGGCTCGAGCGCCAGGTTGAAGGCACACAGGAAGAGCTCGACGAGCTCGTGCTCGAGCTCTACGGCGTGAGCCAGGACGAGGTCGAGATCGTCAAGGCCGAGACGGCCCTCCCCTGAGATGAGCACCAGAGCACGGATTTCCGCCGCCCCCGGTTCCGGCCGGAGGGGCGATCGAGCTGCCGCTCTTCACGCCGCGCGCCGGCGGGGGACCCCGCGCCCCCCTCGCCGTCACGCGCCGTGAATCCCCTGCGCGTCGCGTCACTGCGGCCGGTCGCGGCCTCCGTGCCGCGCCGCACACGGGCCGCTCGCGGGCTAAGCCGGCTTAGCCCGACGCGTATCCGCTTTGTCCCTCGGCGCCTCGCGCCGAGGGGGCGCCCCTCCGGCCTCCAGGGCCGCTCCGCGGCCCCGCGGCACAACGGCGTTGGTGCCGCGCCGGGGGCGTCGCAAGGCGGCTCCGGGCCTGCGGCACGGCCCTCAAGGGGCCGCGTCCTCCGGCCCTGCGCGGCGGCCATCGCCTGGCACCCGGCTCGCCGCTTCGGGGTGGTCCCCTTTTCGGTGTTCGTCGCCGTCGTCGCGTTCGGGGCCGTCGCCGCTCGCGAGCCGGTCGCCAGGCTTGTCCAGGCGGCGGCGAAGCCGCCGCGGCGGCTCATGGCGTGTCACGGGGCGTGCGACCGCGGCACGCCTCGCGCCACGCCGGAGCCCGACGAGGAGACCGACGAGGGAAGCGGCTAAAGGAAGAGAGCAGCTCGAGCTTCGGCGTCGTCCCGCGGCGACTCGTCGACGCGGAGACCGAATGGGCTCCGCGATATCAGGGACGCCGCGCTCCGGCCCGCAGGCGGTCAAGGACGCGCGAAGCGCGAGGCTCGTAGAGCCGATTCCTTGACGGCCGAGGACCGGGGCGCAGCCGGGGACGTCGGCGGCGCGAGCGGTGCCGTTCGTGACGTCGCCGCGAAAGTGGCAGAAATCGTTAGCCTGCACGGCCTCCGTGGCAGACGTTGTTTGCCTCCGGGCCGTCGCGTGCAAAAGAAGTTCGGCGAGAAGGGCTGCCAGGCTTCTTTCTCTAGCCGCTCTCGGCGGTCCCGGGCGCGCTGGCGCGAGGGCGCTCGGGGCGCGGTGCTCGAGCACCCGAGCGAAGCGAGGAGCGCAGAGGTCCGCGCCCCGGTCTTCGCGCCCGCAGTGCCAGCGCCTTCAGCGCCGCGTCGGCGTAGCCGACGCCTCCGCTGCTCGATGGCCTGGCGCGGCGCTCGCCCGCGCCGACGCCGGGCCGAGGAGCGCAGCTCGCGAGCACCGCAGGCGCGTGTGGCGGCGCGTTCGCGAGCGACGTGATCAGGCCCTTCAGCGACCGAGCGTAGCGAGCTCCGCTCGCCCCCGGCGGTTTGACATAGCCTTCGGTTATGTCAAAGGTCCGGCCGCAGGCCGGACCCGGAGGCGGGAGGGGCGCCCCCGCGGAGCGAAGCGCAGCGGGACTTCATCCGCTCCGGGGCCGATAAGCGCGCTTATCGGCAAGCGCCCCTGACGCCGCGCGGAGCGAAGGCGATCCTTCGCCGCAGCTACGCGCCGCGGCAGGGCTGCGAGGCGCGTGACGGGACGGGGAAATTGGGGCCCCGCCCGGCGCGCGCCTCGCAGAGCATCCGGCGCCTCCGCCCCTCCCGCCGGAGCCGCCCGGGGGCGTCCCCCGTTCCACGGCACCCGCAGGGCGCCGTGCGCCCCTCGTCGTCGCCCCTACTCCGGGACCTCCTCGACCACGATCTTCCGACGCGAGACCGCGAGCTTGAAGCGCTCGTTCAGCAGGTCCGTGAAGCTCTTCACTCCCGTGAGCACATCACTCACGTCCTTCGAGCCAAACAGAAGCATGACGCAGCGCTCGAGCCGGTCCTCCGCATCTCGAAGCGCTCCAGACGTGAAGCCGGACATCGACACGAAAAGACCCATCGCCCCGGCACGGGCGCTGATCCGATCACGGAGCTTGCTGAGATCCCCCGCTTCGGCTTTCTCCTTCCGCCAGCGGCACTCGACAAAGAAGACGTCCCGACCGTGGCTGATCACGATGTCGTGCTCTTCGCCCGGGCCACGGACGTTCCGCTCGGCGTCCCAGCCCTCTGTCTGCACATGCTCTTGCAGAAGCCTCTCGAGCTCGTGCCCGCGCGCGGCTGGCGCCACCTCAGGGTCGTTCTGCAGCTCGTTGAGGCGCGCCACACGCGCCTTGCGGCCCCGAATCTGCTCGACCCATCGGCGCCCCTCAGGCGTTGCCTGGTATTCGCGAAGAGCCCCGGGCCTGACGCCTTCGAGGTATCCGTAATCGAAGAGAATCGTGCGGTTCAGATGGAAATCCGGATGACCGATCTTCGCGTCATCCGCCACCTTCTCCCAGTCCCGCCAGGCATGAGGCCCGCGCTCTTCGTAAATCTTCGTGTACGCATCCACCATCGCGAAGCGCACCGCGTTGTGATGCCTCACCAGGTCGGCGGGAGCCACGCCGTTCTCTTCCGCGAAGAGCGCCCCTCGTGAGGTGATCTCGACGTAGCCACCGAGCGCAAAGGCCTCCACCAGGCCCTTGTCGGAAAGGTCCTGGTAGCTGGCCATCGCCACGCGCTCGTCCACCCCTCGCGTCTCCGCCCATGTGCGCCAGTTGAAGTGCCCCCGGCTGGCGTTGGGACCGAAACGCTCGATGTAGAGCTCCCGAAGCAGCTCGACTTGAAGCTCCCGATCAATCACTGGCGCCTTTCACTTCGCAGGCGTGTCGCTTGGCCGGATTCCCTTGCGATCGCGCCAGAGATCATTGAGACGGCCCCGTTCGCTCTTGTAGATGCTGGGGGGGATCGGTGGCGCGGAGGCCGTGATTACCGAGTAGTCCGCGAAGATGGCCAAGAGCGGCTCTTGATCGTCACCGGTGATGTGCTCGAGCCGCCGGTCCACCGCCTCGGCCAGCGTCGCAGCCCGACGCCATTCGAATGCCCTCGTCAGGCCATCCGTTGCGGACACGAAAGACAGGAAGAGTGCCGCCGTCCGCGCGAAGTTCAACGCGAGATTCGAGGAGAGGAACGGCATCCCGAAGATGAGCGTGATCACGACGATGCCCAGCACCGCGCTCCACAGCCACACCCCGCGCTTCCACGCTGCTTTATAGAGGTGCTTGCTCCAAAAGGCGCTCTCCTGGAGAAGCTCGACTAGACGCTTCGGGCCGCGGCTCGCCGTCGTCGCGTAGTAGCTCTGATCCTCGAAGGCCGGGGCCTCCTTCTCCGTTCGCTTCGAGAAGCCCTCCCGGATATCGGCGAGGTCGAGGGGTTCGGCAGTCCTTCCGAGCGCGTCCATGAGCTGAGCACGCCGGAGAGCTTCAGAGGCATGGCCGTGTCGTTCCCCGGCTCGCTGCCGCAGCACGTAAGCCGTCAGCTCCGTCAGAAGAGCCGCGATGGAACAGGCATAGGCGATCGGCTCGCGGAGAAACAATACGGCCGCACTCAGAAGGAGCGTTCCGACGTGCGCCAAGAAGCGATCGCGATGGAGCCGTCCCACCTCCTGGAACTCCGCGCGAGAGAGCCCGACGAGCGACGCCATCGCTCTTACCCGTACGCCGGGAAGTAGCTCCCGAAAACGAGACGCCACTTCGCCACCGCGTCAGCCGTCTTACCGTTCTTCTCGAGCTGCTCGGCGTCACCCGCCCTCTTGAAGGCCGTCTCAAGATGACTCACGACGTCAGCCATCTTCCCCGTGCTGTTGAGATACGCACCCACATTCCCACCATAACCTGCGGGGTCAAACACCGGGAGCTGCACCTGGTTGCGTGCCTTGTCGAAAACGAAACGGGCACCGGAAGGGTAGTCGGAGATCTTCACGTTCGTGAGGATCTGGACCGCCAGCGCTTCGAGGTGAAAGGACGTGAGCAACGCGCCATTCTCACGATTCCAGCCCTTCAGCATCTTGATGAGCGGCACCAGGTCACCGTCGTGCGTCTTGTTCTCGCTCGCCCATTTCTCGATGTGCTTCTTCGGGTCCGTCGAAATCCACTGCTTGACGATCGTGTTCGGGATCAGGTAGCCGCCCCCTTTCCTGTTGAAGGCCGGCACGACATCGACATGGAAATCCGAAAACGCGATCGTTACGGCCTGCCCGTTGCGGCTCACGTCCGGCGTCTTGTAGCTCTTGCGGAGCGCGTACTTCACCTTGTCCAGAAGAGCCGCCTGGCCATTGGCTTCGTAGTACTTCGGATCGAGCACCACGAAGATGTCGACGTCCGCGCTGCTGAGCGGCCCAATCATCGTGTTCCGCTGGTACGACCCCACGAGGAAGGAGTCGAGGACTGTCATCCCGGCGTCCATCGCCGCACGCACGTTCGTCTGGCGAGTCGAGACGGTGGACGCCTGCAGGTCCGTAATCTCCAGGTTCCGGCAGAGCTCGACGAAACTCTGCTTGATGGTCGTGGCCATCTCCCCTCTCCCCGAATGTAGCCTAAAGACCTGATTCCATCGGTCAATACTCGAAGTCGACGGAGTACTTCCATCTATCGCCGTCTTCGAGCCTGACTACGTACGTCGCTCTCCTCCAGTGCTTCCCGTATCGCCGGAAGAGCACACCTAGTTCCCTCGTTAGATCAAAGAGCTCGTCGGACGGCACCACGGGTTCCTCATGGTCCCCCATGCTTGAGATGACGTGCGAGTACCTTTCGATCCCCTCGTCGCGGCTGTAGGTGACCTCAAGCCTCGCGGCAGTCCACGTCTCCGGCGTGAGCGCGATGATCTCCTCGACTATTCGCTTGTCGATCGGCGTCTCGAGTTCTTGAAGAGTCGGCATGATGCCCCTACTTGTTGAAGATCGTAACGCCGTGGACCCGTACCCCATCCCTCTCGACCCAGTAAGTCACAGCGTATGGCCTTGCCTCGCCAGCTCTGCGGAGGGGCTCGGCCACGACCCTGACAGAGGCGCGTGGATTCTGCGCGGCAATCCGTGACGCCAGGTTATCGAAGCTCTTCTTCGGCCCCAGGTTCGATCGCGGCGTCTCAGAGATGATGTTCTGAGGGACGTTCACCAGCGAAGGGTTGTCGACGCCTCCTTCAGGAATCAGATGTCCCCGATGTTCACCGGGCGTCAGGCCGCCAGGTGGATCCGGACGACTTCCCTTGCCCCGTCCTCGATGCGGGCCCGTGACCACGCCTTCGGCTCTGACCGTCATCCCAGCCTCGTCAACGACGAAGGAGACGTCAGGCGCACCCGCAGCGACCCCACCCGAGCCTCTTCCCCCTGCAATGGCCACAGCGCCGTACATCGCCATCGCCTGGTTCGCGGCTTCGCCCGCTTCCGTTCGTGGAGGCCCGATCGGACACGGAATCGGCCCACCCTGCCCCATCACGCTATCGACAGCGTTGCTCAGGCCATTAGCAGAACACACGGGCTGCGCGGCAACCTGAAGCGCCACATCCGCCCCTGGGCTCCGGACACCTTGGCCGGGTCCGATGCAATCTTGCCCCGGAGCGCAGGGGGCATAGGTGGGCGCTTGAGAGACGCCCCCGATAGTCATCAGGGCTATCGCCTCCGCCTCGCTGAGCCCACCTTCCTTTAGCAAGACATCCTTCAGCGCGGCCGGGTTCGATCGCGCCCACCCAGGAGCGACCTTCTGAATCTTTCCAGTCGCGGGATCTGCCACGACGAACCACCCGCTCTGGCTCACTGACGCTTCCAGCCCCCACGGGTCCGTGTTCCCAGTCCAGTTCCCCAGGAGGGCCTGATACCGGTTCGCCGAATCGACCGTTCCGGCCGGATCCTCCTGGGCGAACCTGCCGAGCTCGGGGAAGAGGGTCCGTGCCCTGAAGTCGTAGCCGTCGATCAGGCCGTTGTACTCGCGGCCCTGGAAGAGGCGGGTCCAGCCGTAGGCGGAAGCGCCCAGGGGGAGATCGCCGGGACCGAATATCCGGAACTTGCCGTATCCCTCGTACGTGTAGCGCTCGAGCACGTTGCCAGACGCATCCGTGAGATGGGTGACGTTCCCCAGCTCGTCCTGGAGCGGGTAGACCGGCGTCGCCGTCCCCGTCGCCGCGGGATCGAGCTCCGCAAGGACCACCTCGTCGATCCCTCTGCCGTAGACGTACGTCTGAATCGGGGTGGTTCCGTCCTTCGGGAAGACCTCCAGCACCCGATGGCCGCTCTCGACGACGTCGAGCTCGACGCTGCTCCCCGCCACGCTCCGCTGCTCCCTCACCCTCTGCCCCCACGGGTCGTGGAAGGCTCGGTAGCTTCCCTCCGCCGTCGTAGCCAGGCTGAGCCGGTTGTCGGCGTCGTAGCTCAGGGTAGTCGCCCCGTACTGCTTCAGGTTGCCGTTCGGGTCGTAGCTGAGGCTCTGGAACGACGGGCCGATCCCCCACTCCGTGTACCGGTTGCGGGTGTCGATCGCCGTCCCGCCCGACCCGGGCTCGACAGTCTCGGTCGCGCCTGCTGCGGTCCTTTGGCGACGGAGGACGTTCAGCAGCGGATCGAGGGTGTACGCGGTCTCGACCTCGGGAACCGCTACCTGCGGCGGAGGAGGAGGCGGCTCGGGGAGGCCGAGGCTCTCCCGCGTGACTCTTCCCGCCGCGTCGTAGGCGTAGGCGTCCTTCCTGCTCCCGCGCACGATCTCCAGCTTGTGCCCCCGCAGGTTGCGGGTGGCGTACTCCACCGAGGCGAGGGGGGAGGTCGGCGGGGCGGGTGGCGGGGGGGCGGGCAGCCCGACCCTGATGCTCTTCAGCCAGGGGGCCGAGTCGTAGGCCCTCTCCTCCACGAGGTTGTTGCCGTACGTCTTCGTCGTCTGGCGGCTCCCCAAGTACCCGTAGCGTACGACGGGCACGCCCGAGGGGTCACGGACCTCCTGCAGCCGGTTCAGGGGGTCGGGCTGGAAGGTGAATCGCCGTTCCGACGGGTAGGTCAGGGCCGTCCGATTCCCGGCGAGGTCGTACTCGTGGGCGATGGTCCGGACGGGGCCGTCCGCAGCCCTGACGGTCTCGCGAGTCATCCGGTCGAGGGAGTCGTAGCGGGCTGTCCCCTGCAGGTCGACGCCCGAGCCGGCGCTGGTCCAGGAGGTGACCCGCCCGAGGACGTCCAGGGTCACCGTCTCGGCCGTCGGTCCGTCGACTCCGGCACCCCGCTCGATCGTGCGCCCGGTGGGCCGGCCGGAGAGGTCGTAGTGGTAGGTGACGACGGTTCCGTCGGGGTCGGTGAGGCTCAGACGGTTTCCCATGGCGTCGTAGGTGCTCTTCCATGTGGGGAGAGCCGGCGAGGGGCCGGTCTGCACCGGGTCGCCCCGGGTCTCGAAGAGAAGCCGTCCGGCGGCGTCGTAGGCGTAGGTGGTGGGGTTCCCGCGTGCGTCGGTGAGGCGGACGAGGTTGCCCAAGAGGTCGTAGTCCCAGCGGGTGACGGCGCCGACCGGGTCGGTCATCACCGTCTTCCTTCCGGCCCCGTCGTACTCGAACGTGGTCTCTCCGAGGTCGGGGTCGATCTCCCTGGTCTTGCGGCCGGCCTGGTCGTACTCGTAGCGCCTCTCGCGAACGAGCTCGCTCCCGCTCTTCCCCTTCTCGACGAGCTTCACGAGCCGCCCCTGGTCGTCGTACTCGTATTCGGTCACGTAGTCGTCGTGGCCAGATGGCGCTGCCGGGTCGGGCTCGCGGACCGTGGTCCGGCTCCGCTTGCCGGAGGGGTCGTACTCGGTGAGGACCTGGTTTCCCGCCGGATCGGTAACGCCCTTCACCCTCCCCTGGGCGTCGTAGTCGGTGTGGCGGGTCCTCCCCAGAGGATCGATGACGTCTCGGACGCGGCCCAGGGCGTCGTAGACCGTCTCGGTCACGACGTCGGTCGTGGCGCCGGTCCATGGGCGCGGCAGGGGATCGGCGAAGAGCTTCCGGATCTCCTCGAGGAGGCGGCCCGCGTTGTCGTAGCGGTACTCGGTCCAGCGGTAGAGGTCTCCGGGGTTGCCGTCCGGACCGAGGGCGTACTGGCGGCGCGAGAGGGGACGGCCCATGACGTCCCGCTCGATCGACTCCACGAGGTTCGCGGGGTCGAGCCTTCCGGTGAGACGGCCGAGGCCGTCGAGGGTGTAGGTCGTGGTTCCGCCGAGAGGATTGGTTACGGATACGAGCGTGCCGTTCCCGTCGTAGCGGAAGATCGTCGCGCCCCCCGCGGGAGGGTGGATCTCGCTCAGGAGGCCCCGGGGGTCGTAGACGAAGCCGGTGGTCCCCTCGGGGTCCGTGACGGAGGAGAGGTTCCCCTGACCGTCGTAATGGAAAGTGACGGTGCCCGCATCAGTCGAGGTCAGTGAGGTCAGGCGGCCGAGGGAATCGTACTCGTAGGAGCTGTCGGTGGTGATGGGAAGCTGGCCCGGCGGGCTCGCCAGGACCTGACTCCGCCCGAGCACCTGGCCGTTGGCGTCGTAGCGATAGTTGCTGACTCCTGGCGACGTGCCGCCGCTCGTCACCTTCTCCACCTGGTCGAGGACGTTGACGTCGTAGGTCACCGTCCGGTCGCGGCCGTCCCGGGTCGAGCGGACGTTGCCGCGGGCGTCCCGCGTGTAGGTGACGACGGTCGGCGCCGTCTCGCCGCCGGAGACCGTGAAGGTGTGCAGCTGGCCGCTCCCCCCCGGGTCATCGAAGTAGTCTCGCGTCTCGGTCCGCCCGGAGGTGTCGGAGAAGGTGACGAGACGGCCGAAGGCATCGGGAACGAGAGTGACGGGAGCGGTGTCGGGCTCGGCGAGACTGGTGGCGTCTCCCTGGGCGTTTCGCTCGATCGTCGTGACGGTCTGGTCGGGGCTGGTAACGATTCGCGGGAGGTTATGGGAATCGTAGGTGATCGAGGTGAGGAGCGGCGGAGCCGGCTTGCCGCTCCGGGCCTCCAGCTTGGTCCCGACGAGGTTGAACTGCCGGGTCCGGTCGCCGTCGGTGACGTCGTAGGTGTAGGTCGCCAGCTGCCCCTCGGGAAGGAGGACGGTCTGGGGAAGGCCGTCGTCGCGGAGGGCCCCGGCGCTCGTCCGCCCCCCCTGGTAGGTGAAGCTGGTCGTGAACCCGGCTTCGTCGGTGACGGACGCGAGATGCCCGGAGGCGGTGTGGACGTAGGAACTGACGTAGCCGAGCGGGTCGGCGACGAAGGTCGGCTCGGTCGAAGCGTGGCCGGCCGCCGGGACCGTGAACGAGGTGACGCCGTCCTCTGTCTGGACGAAGTCGACGACGCCGAGCTTTCCTGACGGGTAGTGGACGGTGTAGGGAACCTTGCCCGTCCCGTCGACCACCTGCTCGAGCTGGCCATCACCGAAAAGGCGGCTCCTCAGGTCGCCGTTTCCCGTGCCGTAGGCGAAGTGGGTCGTGGACCGAGCGCTGGCGGAGCTGCCCGGGTCGGGTCCCCTCACGTCGTCGAGGCGTCCCCGCGAGTAGCCGTACTCCACGGTCCGGTTGTCGAAGTCCCTCACCGAGGCCAGACGTCCGGTCGATGCGTCCCAGGAGAGCTCGTAACGGCGGCCCGTGTCGTCCACGACGGCGGCGAGGCGGCCCTCGCCGTCGTACTGGAAGCGCTGGCGGTTGCCGTCGGTCGTCGAAGCCGCCGTGACGTGGCGGTCCCGGAAGGAGCGGATCCGTCCCGTCTGGTCGAACCGGGTCGTCGACTTGTCGGGATGCCTCAGGACGTAGTCTTCGTCCGCGGTCCTCGAGAGGACCGAGGGGATGCCCGCGGGCGACTCGTAGACCGGCGGTTCGGCGCTGGTCTGCTGGAACGTGAAGCGCCGGCCGGAGCCGTCGTAGTACTCGACCTCGCCGTTCGGCAGGACGCGGAGCCGCTCGAAGAGCGAGCTGTCCATGTTGCGGCCGAAGGGGCCGTCGTGAAGGACCTGGCTCCGGTAGGTCCGGTCCAGTGCGAAGTCAAGGACGCGCCCCGCGACGGAGAGGTCTATCCCGGAGGCCGAGAACTCGCCGGAGCGCGTGTCCACTCCCAGGACGCTGCTGCCGGAGACAACGGGCGACTGCATAGGGCTGGGAACGAGGTCGGCCGGGACGGACGAGAGGAAGAGCGCCGTCCGGTCGAGGTCGAGGCCGGCCAGGTGCGGCCGGGCCGTCTTGAGGCCGTCGGAGAAGCGGATCTCGATGAGCTCTCCGGCGAGGAGCTCGAGGCGCGGCTCGGCGCCGGACTCCGTCAGGAGCCTCGGGGCGAGGTCCGCTGCAGCCGCGCAGTTCCGGCAGGCTCCGGGGCCCGCCGGGTCGTCGTCGGCAGGGGTGCGCGGGTACGCCAGCTGGGCGCGGGGATCGGCGACGACGACGATGGGGGCGGACTGGTAACGGTTGTATGCCGGGTCCGACGGGTCGTCGCTCTGGCGGGTGAGGGGGACGCTCGAGAGCCGGGACTTCGGGAAGCCGGGAGCGCTCTCGTGGTGAGGCCCGCCGGCGATGGTCGTGGCGGAGACCTCGACCTCGACCGTCTTCCCCGCCGTCGGGTTCCCGCCGGGGAGGAAGGCCAGCACCTGGAAGGCCTCGGGAACGTACGGGTCGTGACCGGGGGTCGGCGTGGTCACGCTCTGGATCGCCTGGTCCTTTTCAGGGTTCGGGACGCCGAGCGGAACCACCCGGTCCACCAGCTCGAGCCGGCCGTCGCCGTCGGTGTCGGCGACCGCGTAGAGGGGCGGCGCGACGAGGTCGAAGCCGCTGACGACCGAGGTGCCGCTTCCGGTGGCGCTGGAGTAGACGATGCCGGTGTCGGGGTCGACGCTGACCGGCGTGTTCCCGAGGTTTCCTGGGAGGGGCGGGTAGGTCGCCAGGAGGCGCGGGTCGTCCACGTCGGTCCGCGTGCCGGGGGTGGCGCCGCACGGGTCGTCGAAGGAGAAGACCTTCAGCCCTTCGCCGGCGTCGGAGACGTAGAGGAGCTTGCGGGAGGCGTCGACGGAGACGGTCAGGGCTCCTCCGGCGGACTCGAAGCGCCCGAGCTCGGTAGGCAGCGCGGGGTTGGTGACGTCGACGACGTAGACGCCGTTGTTCCCCGCCGCCACGAAGGCGAGGTCCTTCGGACCCTGCGCCTCCCCCCAGATTCCTCTGCACCACTGCGGCTGCTCCGGAGGCGGGACGCTCCCTGCGAAGGCGACGTCCGTCGCCCGGGCGGAAACGGGGGTCGAGAGTCCCGAGGGCTTGAGAGGAAGGCCGTTCACGAGGCCCACCAGGTGCTCGTCGCGGATGGTCGCCGTCTGCCCCGTCCCGATCGTGAAGGTCCGCTCCCGGCCGGGCCGTCGGGGAGAGCCGTCGGCGGAGGGGGGCGAGGCGAGGTCGATGCTGAAGGAGACGAGGCCGAAGCCGTTCAGGGAGCCGAAGGCCCAGAACCGGCCGTCGGCGTCGGGAGTGGGCTCGACGGCGACGCCTGTGAGAGCCAGGAGGTCGTTGACGACGTACTCGTACTGCGCCGGCATCCCGGGCGGCGCCACGTTGTTGAAGAGCGCCCGCAGGTCGCAGGTCTGGAGCGGGCCGCACCTCTGGAACGGTTCGTCGCACGTCTTCGGCGCGCCAGTGGTCGAGGCGTCCGTGCAGAGGCTCTGGCCCGGAGGGGGGCTGTTCCGCGACGAGCCGTCGTAGGCCGCGAGGAGCTTGGAGGCGAGCGTCGGGTCGTTCACGCTCGGCGGCTGGCCGGCGATGTCGTCGGGATCGTAGACGGCGTCGAGGTCGACGAAGGCGAGGCCGTAGCCCAGGACGTCCACGACCGCGACCGAGACGCCGGAAACCCACATCCGGATCCGGTCCCCCGTGGAGGCCGTGAGGGTGACTCCGGTACCGACTCCCGAGATCGGGTAGAGACCGGTCCCGTTCGCGTCGGTCCTCGCGTTGACGGTCTCCCCGGTCGCGAGGTTGGTGAACGAGATGAACCGCATCCTGTGACAGCGCGGCGACGGGGGGAACGCCGAGCTGGAGGTGATGGTGTAGCTCCGGCGATAGCCCTGCCGGCCGCCGACCGTGCTCTTCTGGATGGCGAGGACGGGTGGCTCGGTGGGGACGGGCGGAGCCGATGGGCAGGTCGGGAGCGGGAGACTCACCGTCACGGTCGTCCCCGTCGCGGGTGGGGTCGCGGGCGTGGTGTCGCCCGAATCGACGGTCCACGAGCGCTCCTGGACCCCTTCGAGCAGGGAGATCTTCCGGGGCGTCCCCTGCGGGGGATAGGTGAGGGTGGCGTCGCCGACTGCCGCCGAGATGATGGTCGTCCCGCGAGGCGCGAGGCGCCGGCCGCAGTCGTAGGTCGGGCTGCCGCAGGTGGGAACGAAGTCGTAAAGGCGCAGAAAGCCGAGGCCGGGGCTCGACCCCTGGCTGTCCGGCGTCCCTCCGCCGACGCAGACGAGCCGGCCGAAGCGGTCGACGGCCAGGTCCCGGCCAACGCCGGGAAGCGGGGCCGCCAGTGTCCGCTGCGGGTCCGCGGCCGGGCACTGCCCGGGGTGCGCTGGATCCGACGGCTGCATGTCGCACTGGGCACCGATGGTCCCGGGGAGACGGGCGTCGTAGACGCGAATCGACTGGTCCTCACCCGTCGTCAGGAGGAGGCCGCCGTGGTAGAGGATCTTGCGCAGGAAGACCGGCGTGGTCTGGCTCGAGATGGGGTCGTCCGGCGGCAGCGAGAAGTCCGCCGCGAAGTCGTTGGCCATCTCGTTGCCGGCGACGTCGGTGGCGCCATGCTTGATTCGCAGGCTGTACGGGCAACCAGATCGGAGCCAGCCGACTCTCGTCCCCGGCGGCACTCCCGGCGCTCCGGACGGTCCCTGCACGACCAGCAGCTCGCGGACTCCCCCGGCCGATGAGGGCTCCTCGACGACGTCGTACCCGACGGGGGGACAGGCCGATCGGTTCTCGACGAGGACGAGGCTCTTCCAGTTCGACCCCTGGGCCTTCATCTCCTCGTCGAACCGGATCGTCAGTCCGTTCCCCGCCGAAGCGCTGACGTTCTCGATCGTGAAGGCGAGCGGGTCGCCCGGGACGACGCCCGCGAGCTGGACGGTCGACGGCCCGGCGCCGGCGGGAGTGGCAGGCGAGACCCCGGGCCTGTTGAAGTCGACGAGCCGGAGGAGGGCCCCCACCGGCACCGTGCCAGCCGCTACGGTGACCGTCACGGTGACGGTCGCGCCGCTGCCGACGCTCGTGGCCGAGACTCCCGGGGTGACCGCGAGCGGGACGGCCCCGGCCGGCGGGGCGTCGAAGCGGAAGAGAGGAGCCGGCCCCGCCTGGAGGACCCCCGGCCTGACCTGGTCGGGGTTGGGAGGGTTGACGACGAAGGCCGTCGTGGAGGACGAGGGCCCGCCGTAGCTCCCCTGGAAGAGGGTCAGACCGCTGTCGGGGTCGACGAGGGTGAGGTCGAAGGGGGTGCCGACCGGGCAGAAGAGGCGAAAGTAGGTCCGGTTCAGGGCGTGGGTCGAGTCGAAGACGAAGTCGCTCGACGACGAGGTCGCCACGGTGTTCCCCGCCCCGAGCGTCCCGGCCACCGTCGCCATCTGGACGGCGGCGTTGTAGAGCGCGTACGTGCCCTTCTCGAAGACGCCGTCGAAGAAGCTCTTCGGGTCGTCGACGCTCGTCCCGGGGCCTCCGAGCGCCGTGCGGGAAAGGGCTCTGGCGTCCACGCGGACGACGCCTCCGACGGCGGTGGACGCCGGGTCGACGAGAACGACGTAGCCCTGCTGGCGGAGGTTCTGGAGCTGGCTCGTCCGGTCGGTGACGAGGCGGCCGTTCCTGAGGGTCAGGAGGTCCACCACCATCAGCCGCTTCTGCCCGAAGACCTCCACGACCTCGGCGAGGACGAACTGGTCGGTGGCGATGGTGGCAGGGGCGGCGAAGGAGAGGTCGAAGCCGGTCGAGGCCCGGACCGGGAAGTCCATCCGGAAGGAGTCGACGAAGGCGAGGTCGCGGGGCGGGGCGACCTCGGCCTCGAACGCCGCGCGGGGAATCCGAGCGGTGACGACGGTGACCGGGCCGGCGAAGGCGGCCTGGGGCACGGCGATCCGGATGCCGTCCGGAGTCTCCCAGGTGCCTCCTCGCGTCCCGACGAGGGCCGTCTTCCCGCCGTCGTCCGTGAAGGGGACGGGGGCGAGGGTCTGTTTCGTCCCGTTCGGCTTCTCGATCTCGATCCGAATCGTGTCGGAGGCCCGGGCGAGAAGCGTGAGGCTGAACGAGCCGTCCGAGAGGGCATCGGCGCTGGCGGTGGCGAGCGTGGTGTCGTTGAAGGCCGTCACGTGACAGCCGCCGCAGACGGCGCCGGGCGCGCCGGTGATCGTCACGGCGGGGCTCGGGTCGCCCGTCGGGAGGCCGACGCGGACGAGGTAGGGCTTCGCGTCGGGAGGGGTGAGGTCCTCGGTCGTGTACGAGGCCGTGTAGTCCGCGGCCTGCTTCGAGATGGCGTCGACGAGGCCGTAGCCGTTCCGGTCGCGCACGGCGCGGGAGACGCCGAGGACGAGGGGCGTGTTGTCGGGCAGAGCTCCGGCGGGGACCAGAGTGGCCGTCAGGCCGCTCGGGTCGGCGAGGGTCCGGGCGGGGACGACGACGGGCTGGCCCTGGACGGTCGCGACGAGGAAGAAGGTCTCCGAGGTGAGCGAGAGCGGGTCGACGGGCTCGGAGAAGGTCACCGTGAAGCGGGAGCCGACGAGGACCGTCGAGCCGGGCGACGGCGTCACCCCCGTGACGTACGGCGCGGTCACCGAGAGCCTCAGCTCGATCCCGGTGATCTCCTGCGAGGGCGCCGACGGGGTGACGGTGAGGAGGCCCGAGTTCCCGCTGGTGGCGCTGACGGCGGCGAGGGAGGACGGAAGGGCGCGGATCGCGAGCGCGAAGGTGCCGTCGCTCTCGGAGACCGCCTGGAGGGTCCAGCCGTCCCCGGCGGAGACGAGCGTATCGCCGAGCGGCGAGGCGTCCACGTCGAGGACGCGGCCCGCCACGTAGGCGATCGGGTCGCGCGCAGAGACGACGGCGTAGGTCCCTTCGCCGAGGACTCCGGGCCAGGGGAAGGCGGCGCGGGCGATCGGGAGCGAGCGGATCGTCTGGCTCGCCTCGTCCCAGGCGGCGCGGGCGAGCGGCCGGACGACGAGGAAGCCGGCCCGCTCCTCGTACGAGACGACGAGGAGGTCGCGCCCGGCGGGCGGCGGGGCCGCGACGGCGAAGGCCAGCGTGGCGGGAAGCGCGAACGAGACGCCTCCCGTCGTCAGCCTCACCGCCGCGACGAGGTCGAAGCCCGCGGGGATCCCGGCAGGGAGCTCGTCCACCCCGAGGGGCGTCAGCGCGAGCGCGGTGGCGCCCGGAACCGCCCCGGAGGGGAGGGTCGCCGACCAGCCGGAGGGGCCGGTCACGGTGCCGCCCGAGGAGCCGACGACGACGCCGCGGCGCACCTCGAAGGGGAACTTCTTCACGGTGAAGCGCTCGAAGCCGACCGAGAGAGCGACGCGCCGGGCCCCCTCGCTGGCCCGCACGGGAATCGTGAGGCCGAGGCTGCCGTCCCCCCGGCGGAGGAGGACGAGGTCCGAGAGGAACGAGGGAGCGGCCAGGTGGGACCCGTCGAGGAGCGTGAGGTCCTCGCTGACGAGGGTCTGGACCGGGAAGCCCGAGGGGACGGGCCGGGGCGTCGCGACGGTCAGGGAGACGTCGGCCGTCTGCGAGGGAAGGACGTCGACCGGGCTCGCCGTGACGGTGGCCGATTCGAGCGGGTCCTCGGCGGGAAGGGCGACGCCGGCGAGCGGCATGCCCGGCGCGGGGAGGTCCGGAGCGGTCGGAGCCGGGTCCGGGACGAGGACGGCCCAGTCGCCCGCCGAGGCGATCGACGCCGTCAGGACGGCGACGCCGTCGTTGCCGGTCGCCAGGCTCGCTGTCCCCTCGTCGACCCACTGGAGCGACGCCGCGTCGAGCCGCGCGAGGACGAGCGGAGTGGAGGAGGTCGCCCCGTAGAGATCGGGGAGCGAGAGCATCATCGTCCCGCTGGGGGCGAGCGGATTGCCCGACGCGTCGCCGAGCGAGACCCGCACTGCGGAGGCGACCGACCAGCCGAGCGGCGCCAGGACGGGGAGGCCCTGGGGTCGGCGGAGGGTGAGCCGTGCCACGACGCCCGCCGGCAGGCTCCCCGCCGGGACCTCGAGGGTGACGACGCGCGACCCGAAGGTCGCCGAGTAGGTCGCGCCCGCCGGCGTGCTCGTCGCCGTCGCGGGTCCGGCCTCCGGGGTCAGGCGGGCGTCGAAGAGGGTGGCGGAGGAGGGGCCCGGGGAGCCGGAGCCGCCCGCCGCGATCGATTCCCGCCGGTAGACCGGGAGGTAGCCGGGAGCGTCGATCCTCACGAGCGCGTCACCGGTGAGGACGGGGACGGCGAAGGTGCCGGCCGAGGTGGCCGTGGCAAACGGGTGAGGCTCGGCCGTCGCCGAGCCCCCCGAGACGAGGATCGTGGCGGTGGCGCCGCCGAGGGGTCGGCCGATGGCGTCGTCGTAGACCTCGCCGAGAAGGACGGTGGAGACCGTCTGCGGCGCGAAGGTCCTGACGAAGGGCGTCAGGGCGTTGCCCGCGAGGTCGGTGACCCCGGAGGAGAGCGAGAGCGTGAACTCGATCGCCGCGAGGTCGACGCCGCTCGCGGTCAGCGTGAGCGTCCGGTCCCCGGCGGAGAGCTCCGCCGCCGCACTGATCGGGTTGCCACCGGTCTCGTCGAGGCGGGCCGTCGCGCCCGCCACGACCGAGGACGGGAGGAGCGGCTCGTCGAACGTGACGGCCACGGAGGAGGGGCCCGCGGCGACGTCGACGACGTGCGGCGGCGCGCAGTCCACCGTGATGCCGACCGTCGCGGGAGCGGAGAGGTTCCCGGAGACGTCCCGAGCCGTGACGAGGAGGGTCAGGGTCGATCCGGCCGAGACCGGGACGGCGACCGTGAAGCGGCCGTCAGCACCGACGGTCGCCTGGGCGCCCGCTGTCCCGCCGGTGACGCTGACGGTGGCGCCGGGCTCGGCTGTCCCCGTCAGAGTGAGCGAGGAGGCGCAGAGGACCGGCGGGACCTCGTCGACGACCGGGGCGGGCGGAGGGGTCTGGTCCACCGTGGTGAAGTGGATGGCGATGGGCGCCGCCACCTCGTTCCCGGCGAGGTCCTTCAACGTTCCGGAGGCGGCCAGTGTGTAGGGCCGCCCGTCGAGGAGCGGGGTCGCCGGAAGGAGCACCACGACGTTCGAGCCGGCGCCGCCGAGAGAGGCCGCGAGGGCAGGGGCGGCCTCGCCCGGAACGGCGAGCGTGAAGGACGAGTCGACGACGGTCGAGGGGTCGAGCGCCTCGGAGAAGGTGAGGCGGATCTCGGGCGTGAGAGAGACCCCCGACTGCCCCTCGGCCGGCGAGGAGGTCGTGAGGGCCGGCGCCCTGGTGTCGAGGACGACGTCGATCCTGGCCGTCCCCTCCTTCCCGGTCGTCTTGCGGGCGCGGGTCGTGAGGGTGTTCGTCCCTTCCAGGAGCGGGACCGAGGCCTCGAAGCTGGTGCCGGCGAGGGTGGCGGCGACGCCGTTGACCGTGACACCCTCGAGGTTCTCCGACGAGTCGACGGTGCCGCGCACGGTCTGAGGAGTCGTCCGAAAACGCGAGCCGTCCTGCGGCGAGGTGACGAGGACGCTCGGCGCCGCGGAGTCGAGGGTGACGCTGACGCTGGACTGCGACTGGTGCGCCAGCGTGTCGCGGGCGACGGCGGTGAGGGTGTTGGCCCCCTCCGTCACCGGGACCGCCGCGGTGAAGCGCCCGGAGGCGTCGACGGCCGCCGCGACGCCGTTCACGAGGACGATGTCGAGGTGGGGATCGGACGCGGTGCCCGCCACGGTCACCGGGCTCTCGCCGAGGACGGTGCCCGCGCCGGGAGCGGTGATCGACAGGGTGGGAGGGAGCGAGTCCGCCACCACGTGGACGCTCGCCGACGCCGAGTTCCCGGCCTTGTCGCGCGCCGTGGCGGTGAGGACGTTCGGCCCCTCCGCCAGCGCCACCCCGGCGCGGGTGAAGGAGCCCCCCGGCTGCACGGTGGCCGGGGCCCCTTCCACGGACACGGCGTCGAGGTTCGCGTCGGTCGCGGTCCCGCTCACCGTGACGCCGAGGGAGCCGACGAGCTGCCCGTCGGCGGGAGCCGAGAGGGCGACCACCGGGCTCGTGGTGTCGAGGACGAGCCGGAGCGTGGCCGTCCCCTGGTTTCCGGCCCGGTCCGTCGCGACGAGGAGGAGGTCGTTCGGCCCCTCCGCCAACGCGACGCCGGCGAGAGAGAAGGCGCCGCCCGAGCAGGCGGCGGCCTGGCCGCCCACAGTCACCGTGACCGTGTCGGCGCTCACCTGGCCCGAGACGGTCACCGGCGTCGTCCGCCCGATCGTGCCGGCCGGGGGGAGCAGGGAGGAGAACACCGGCTCGACCGTGTCGAGGACGAAGGTCACCGAGGCCGTCGCGGTGTTTCCCGCGCCGTCCCGGGCCACGACCTCGACGCGGTGCGATCCCTCGGCGCTCACCGCCCCGCCCGCGTAGGGCGCGCCATCCAGCGTGGTCGTCTGGGTCGTCTGCGCCTGGGTCGTGGCGTCGGTGACGCCGACCGCCAGCGCGACCGGGGCGTTGAAGAGGGCGCCCTCCATGACGGGGGTGGTGGTGGCCGCGTCGCGGATGGCGATCACGGGGGGGACCGTGTCGATGGTGACGGTCCGGCTCGTGGACGCCGTCCGCGACGCCCGGTCGGTCGCCGTGGCGGTGAACGTGACCGGACCGTCCGCGGGGCTGAAGGGGCCGGCCCGGAAACGGCCGTCGGGCCCGAGGCTCGCGACTAGGCCGTTGACGCTGACGCCGGTGAGGTTGGCGTCGGAGGCCGCGCCGCTGACGAAGAGGGGGACCGAGCCGAGGATCGCCCCGTCCGGGGGCGACGAGAGCGCGACCTGGGGCGGCAGGGTGTCGACGAGGTAGGTGGCGGCAGCCGTGCCCGTGTTGCCGGCCGCGTCGGTCCCGGTGGCCGTGACCGTGACGGGCCCCTCGGCGAAGGGGAAGGCCGCGATCGTGAAGCGGCCCGCCGACGGCGTCACCGCGAAGCCGTTCACGAGGACCGCGACGGCGTCGCCCGAGGTCCCCTCGAGCGGCTGTGGGAGGCTCGTCACGGTCGTCCCGGGCGCCGGCGAGGTGATCGCGAGCGAAGGAGGCGTCTTGTCGATCGTGAAACGGAGAGTCACCGACTCGCTGTTCCCGGCCAGGTCCCTCGCGGCGGCGCTGAGGACGTGGTCCCCCTCGCTCGAGACCGTCGTCCCCGAAGCGAAGGCGGCACCGTCGAGGGTCGCCGTGAGGGAGTCCGGATGCGCGTCGACGACGCGGAGCGCGATGACGAGGTCGTGGTCGTAGGCGCGTCCATCCTGGAGCGAGACGCCCCCCTCCTCGACCCGAATCACCGGCTTGACGCTGTCCCGTTCGACGGCGGCCGACCGGCTCGCCACGTGCCCCACGACGTCCCGGGCCTCGACGGAGATCGCGTTGGGCCCTTCGGCCAGCGGTATCGCGACCGAGAAGGAGCCGCCGGTCGGGGGCACGGGCACCGCGACCCCCCCGACGGAAAGGGAGGCGAGGTGAGCGTCCGCGACGGTCCCCTGCACGGGGATGGCCGGCTCCTTCGTGATCGCCCCGCTGGCCGGCGAGGTGACGAGGAGCGTGGGGGCCTGCGTGTCGAGGACGACCTCGGAGAGCGTCGAGCCGACGTTGCCGGCCCGGTCCGCCCCGGTGACGCTCAAGGTGTTGGACCCTTCGGCGAGCGCCACGCCGCGAGCGACGTAGGCGCCTCCCGTCGGAACCGCAGGGACGCCGTTCACGGTCACGCCGACGGCGTCGTCCGAGGTCCCATAGACGTCGATGGGCGACACCGCGACGACCTCGCCGCTCGCCGGCCGCTGGACGGTGAGCCGCGGGGCCGTCCGGTCGATGACAAACGTCACGGTGGCCTCGACGTGGCGGCCCGCCAGGTCGTCGGCGGTCGCCACGAGGCGGTGGGTCCCCTCTGCCGTGACGGGCGTGCCGGCCACGAAGGCCGCGCCGTCGAGGGTGACGCGGGTGGCGACGGGCGGGATCCCGCCCGTGGCGGTGACGACCGGGGCGACGTCCGTCCGGAAGACCGAGCCGTCTCCGAGGGGTTGGCCGCCGCTCGTGAGGGAGAGCGCCAGAGGCGCCGAATCGTCCGCCGAACGGGTGACCCTTCCACCGCCGTTGAGGGTGACGCGCGACGCGAAGAGCCCGCCGGTCAGGACGGCCCCGCCGTCCACCGTCGCCTGGGCGGACGGGGCGTAGACGAAGCCGCTGACCCCGCCGCCGCCGTTCAGGTCGACCTGGAAGCCCGAGACCCAGAGCCGAAGCTGCCAGGGGCCGCCCCCCTCGTTCACGGTGGATTGGCCGTTGACGGTGACGGGGCCGGTGCAGAGGACCCTCGTCAGGCCGGAGAGGTCGAGCCTGGAGCCGCCGTTGACGGTGATCTTCGTGAAGTAGAAGGTCCCCGCCGGGAGGGTGAGGGCCTCGTTGCCGTTCAGGACGAGGTCGGTCCCGTTCGGCCCCTGGAGTGGATCGTGGTTCTTGCTCGTCGGTCCGATCAGCCCGTTGTCGTTCCGGGCAGCCAGCTGCACGGCGAGCCCCGAGAGGTCGATGGGCGCCGGATCGCGGGGAGCCGGGAGCTGGCCCCTCACGCCCGTCACCGACGAGCTCCCGTTCGTCCGGATCGTCTTGCCGGGGCCGCAGGTGGCGTTTCCCTTCACCCTGGCGTTCCCGTTGAGCGTGATGTCGGCGTTCGAGACGACGTGTCCCTGGTCGTTGGCTCCCGGGCTCCCGTTGACCCCCTTCGAGTCGACGGTGGATGAGCCGTTGACCGTGAGCTGGGCGGCCGAGAAGACCGCCTGACCCGAGAGGTCCGGCATGACGGTGAAGGGGTCCTGCTGTCCGAGCGCCGGAGCGGAAAGCAGGGTAAGGCCGGAGAAAACGAGGCCGGCCAGGCCTGCGAGCTTGGCGAGGCCGCCGCGGACGTCGAGGCCGGCGGCCGTGTGGAGGACGGGTTCGCGGGTGGATTTCACGGCTTCTCCAGGCTGGAGTTCGGGTCGAGGACGATCCGATGGGGCGGGACCTCGAGACGGTCCGAGAAGACGGCGCGAGCACCCCGCCGAACGAGGAGCCCGTCGAGGACGACCAGGCCGCAGTAGCTGCGACCGGCCAGAGACGAGAGCCTCGGCTCGCCGGCGGGGAGCTCGAGCCGGAAGCCGTCGGGAGTCCCCTCGAGGATGCGGAATCGGCGCGGCGAAGGCCCGGTCAGCTCGAGCCAGACGCCGGAGAGGCCGAGCGGGAGGCGGCGCCCGGGCTGCGCCACGCCGTCCTCACCTCGCGGCTCGAGCCGGCCGCAGCCCAGCGCCGGGATGTGGGAGGAGGCGATCGGGACGGCGGGCGGATCCCCTTCGGGGTCCGGCGCGAGCTGCCCGCGGATGAGAAGGACGCCGTTGGGGTGTCCCTCGTCTCGCACGTACGCCGTTCCGGCGGCCCCGACGTGGTCGCCGCCGTCCGATCCGGAGACGTCGACGTCGACGGCCTCGACGAGAGGGGCCGCGAGGGCGACGCGTCCGCCGGCGCCGAGGGCGGCGGGCGGCACCTCGAAAGTGACGGCGCCTCCCACCGCCGAGACGAGCGCGTAGGGCCCGTCGGGGAGAGCTCCGCTCGTCGCCCGGATCTCGGAGACCGCCTCGAGGCGGACGCTGCCGCCCGCGCCAATCCCGGCTCCCCGGCCCGGCAGCTGAGGCCCTCCGCCGGCCTCGACCGTCCCGGCGAGGACGATCCGGTGGGCCTCGATGGTGACCACGCCGCCGCCGCGGGATCCGCGGAAGGCGCCGTCGGGGCTGTCGCCGCCGGACGCACCAGGCAGCCGAGGCGTGACGAAGGAGTCGAACCCGAGACGGGATCCGGCGTCGCCACCGTGGGCGCCCCCCTCGCCCGCCGGGGTGGCGAGCTCGGGGACGTCGCTCGACGGCGCGGGACCCATCCCCGTCGCCGTCACGACCGATCCCGTGTCGAGGAAGACGTCGGAGCGAGCCTTCACCGCGACCGCCTGGCCGGGCGTGGCCGAGAGGCTGCCCCCGTCGCGGACGACGAGCGACCCGACGCTGAGCGCCCCCTCGAGCCTCACGTCGGCCTCAACGAACACGGTCCGGTCCACGAGATCGGGAGACGCGCGCAGGACGCCGGGCTCGCCGAGCCTCGGACCCGGGACGACGACGAGCTCGGTCTCGCGCTCGGACCGGTCTCCGGAGCGGTCGAACGCGACGGCGCGGAGAGTGAGGCGGGTGCCGGCAGGCGCGTCGGGGACGAGGCACCCTCCGCGCGCCGGCGTCGGGGGACGAAGGGTGAGGCAAGGCTCGCCGGACGGGCCGAGGGAGAGCTCGACCTTCTCGATCCCGTCCGCGTCCGTGGCCTCCACGGCCGGCCGGAAGAGGGCCCCCGGGGCGACCGGCGCGGGCGAGACGTACGGGGTGAGGAAGCGGAGCGTGGGGGCGACGCCGTCGCCGCGGACCGGGCCCGACGCCACGACCTGGGAGCCGCCCCCGGTGCGCGGCACGACGGTGACGGAGACCGACGCGGAGGCGCTCTTCCCGGCGCCGTCGCGGGCGGTGGCCGTGATCGTCTGGGCCGTGCTCGCGGAGACGACCGGGGCGAAGAAGGTCACGGCGCACGGCGCGGAGCTGCAGCTCTTCGTGATGCCGGCGAAGGCGACGTCGACCCGCTCGATCCTCGTGTCGTCGCTGGCCGTGACGCTGACGGCGAGGGGGTCGCCGCTGACGACCGGCGTGCCAGGCGCCGGGATCGAGATGGAGACGGTGGGGCTCGCGCCGTCGCCCGTGGTGGCGATGGGCTCGACGAGGAGCGAGAGCCGGTCGGCGGTTGCGCCCACGGCACGGGCTCCCGTCGTCTCGACCAGGACGGAGCGGGCGTAGAGCCCGTTCCGGCCGACCGGGATCGGCACGGAGAGCGTCTCGAGGGCGCCGAGCGGCGCGAGCTTCTGGACGCAGGTGACCACGGTGAAGCTCTGGCCCGAGAGGGTCCCGATCTCGAAGCGGAGCGCAGCCGCCCGGGCGCGCCCGGAGGCCGAGATCCGGAAGGTACCGGTGAGCGTCCCCCCCTCGGCGTAGGGTCCCGGGGGGAGCGGCGTCTCGAGCCGGTGATAGGCGACAGGAAGCGTCAGGTCGAGGAGGGCGGTGCGCCCCCCGAGGTCGACGTTGCGGGCGGTGATCCGGGCGGTTTCCCCGAAGGGGGTCACCGCCTGCGTGACGGGGACGTCCCGGACGGCGCTCGTGCCGGACAGGGCGTAGCTCCGGGGCCCTGAGACGAAGGCCCCCGTCACCTCGGCCGTCCCCGAGAAGAGGCCGACGTTGTCGGCGAAGGTGAGGGAGACCGAGGAGGTCTCGTCGGCGCAAAGGACCGCCGGGGCCGGTGCGGTGAGCGCGACCGTGGGCGTGCCGCCCACGTCGGGCACGACGGTGACCGGGACGGCGACGGGCGCCGAGGCGTTGCCCTGGGGGTCGCGGGCCGAGACCGTGAGGACGAAGTCGGTCACGGTCGAGACGGCGGGCGCCGTGAGGCCGATCGAGAACTCCTGGCCGACGGCGTTCCGTGGGACGCCGTCGAACGTCACGGTGACCGTGGGGACGCCGGAGTCGTCGGATGCCGACCCTGCGACCGAGAAGGCCGTGCCGGCTGTGATCCGGGCCCCGCTCGCCGGCTGGGTGACGGCGAGCGTCGGGGGGAGGTTCGGAACGACCGTGACCTGCCGGCTGGCGCCCGCCAGGTGCCCGGAGGGGTCCTCGGCCTCGAGGTCGATGGTGAGAGGCGTCGGGGCGCCGACGGCGGAGGTCGGCACCTGCGTCGAGAGGACGGCGCCGTTCACAGCGATGAAGGCACCGCCGTCGATTCGGTATCGGAAGGCGGTGACGGCGACGTCGTCGCTCGCGGTGGCGACGAGGGAGAAGCCGACCCCCCCGATGACGGTCGCGCCCGCGGACGGGCTTCCGATCGCGATGGTGGGAGCGACGGTGTCCGGGTCGACGACGAGGGGGACGTCGACCGGCGCCGCCTCGTGGCCGGTGTTGTCCCGGGCCCTCACGGCGAGCGTCACGGGCGTTGGCACCGTCACGACGGGAGCCGCGAAGGCGAGGGTGAACGGGCCGACGGTGCTCGCCGTCCTGGTGACGGAGCCGAGCGTGGCCGTGAGCGTGGCCCGTCGGTTGTCGTCCTCGAGCGAGCCGGTCAGGAGAAGGGTCGCGCCTGCCTGGACGTGGGTGCCCGTGGCCGGGGAGGCGACGGTGACTGTGGGCGGCGCGTCGGGGAGGACGGTGACCGCGACCGACGCGGAGGACGTGTGCCCGGTGGAGTCGGTGGCGACGGCGGTGATGCTCGCGGCCTGGGCCGAGGCGACCATCGGCGCCGTGAGGCTCGCGGTTGCCGTCCCCGCCGGGCTCGGAACCGTCACCTGGGAGCCGCCGAGAGAAATCGTCACCGAGGCGACGCCGAGGTCGTCCGAAGAGGAGAAGGTCACCGGGAAGGAAGAGCCCGAGAGGAAGGTGCTATTGGCAGCGGGCGCGACGATGGCCACCGACGGCGGGTCGTCCGGCACGACCGTGACGGAGACCGGCGTGGCGGGCGAGAGCTGGCCGACGCCGTCTTGCGCCACGAACGAGACGCTCGCCGGTCCCGGCGCCGCGTCGAGGCGGACCCTGTAGGTCCGGAGCTCGGTCCGGCCGGTGGCCGAGCTCGCGAGGACCTCGGTCGAGACGGCCTCGAGGCCTGCCGCGAGGGTGGCGTCGATCCGGTTCAGAGACCGGTCGTCGGTCGCGGAGACGGTGACGGAGAAGGTCCCCCCGACCTTCACGGCCGAGGCCGAAGGTACCGCCGAGGAGATCGCGGGAGGGGCATCCACCTGGAGGGTGAGCGGCAGGTCGACCGGCTGCGAGCCGTTCCCGCCGAAATCGGTGGCGTAGGTCCGGACCCGGATCGCCGTCCCCCCGGCCGCAGAGATCCGCGGGAGGGTCACCGTGTAGGAGACCGAGCGGTCGGTGCGCGGGGGGGAAACGTCCGGCTGGACGGCGTTGCGGATCTCCCCCGTCGGGGCGAGGAGGTAGAGGGTGACCGTCTTCACGTCGTCGTCGTCGTATCGAACGGTGTAGGTGTGCGTCGTCCCCTCGACCGGCGTCGCCGTGTCCGGCGTATCGAGGGTGAGGGACGGAGCCTGGTCGTCCCGCGTGAAGAACGGGATCCGGACGGTCGAAAGGAGGGGGTTGCCGGCGACGTCCCGGAGGGCGTCGAGGACGACCTGGTACTCGGCTTCGGCCACGAGAGGAGTCGAGGGGTTGAGGACGATCGTCCTGCCGTCCGCCTGGAGCGCCGGAGCGAGGTCGATCGAGCCCGCCGGCGTGTCGAGGCGCTCGAGGTGCGCTCCCCCTGCGACCGATGCCGGGTCGAGCGGCTTGGAGAGGACGACCGTCGGGTTCTGGAGGACGCTCACCTGGACCTGGCCCGAGACGGGCTGCGACCTGACGAGGACGGGATTGGTGAGGTCCGCGGTGGTGAACCGGAGGACGACGTCCGCCCCCATCTCGAGGAGGCTCCGGTCCCGGATGCCGCCGAGGAGCCGGACCTCGCAGAGGGTGTTCCCGGGCAGGGGATCGTTCGGCGTGATCGAGAGGACCGTTCCCGTGGCGTCCAGCGAGGCGGGAACGTAGGAGCCCAGCTCTCCGGCAGCCGTCGACAGGCGGACGAAGGCCCCGACCGAGCCCCCGTAGGGCCAGATCGGCTCGGAGAAGGTGAAGCGGATCGTCGGCGTCAGGCCGACGCCGGTCGACCCGTCCGCCGGCTCCCTGGAGACGACCGTGGGCCGGACGTCGTCCAGCACCAGGTCTCCCATGTCGAGGATGGGGGCCGCGGGGGTGAGCTCGCCGTCGCCGTAGGCGCTGGAGACGGGTGAGGCTGTTCCGGCGACGACGAAGAGCTCCCGCAAGGGGATGTCGCGCATCTCGAACCGCCCGTCCGCACCCGTGACCGCCGTGGACGTCGCACCCGGGAGCGAGACCGGGCTCACGCCGTACCCCTTCAGGTAGAGGCCCACCGCGGTCTGGGGGGCCGGATCGACGCCGCCGGGAAGGAGGATCCGCCCCCGGACGATGCCGCGCGGCTCGACGACGACGGTGGTCTCCGCGGTCTGGCCGTCCGACGTGAAGTCAGGAACCTCGACCGACCCGGCGGCTCCCGACCCGTCCTCGATCGCCGTGACACGGAGGCCGAATCCGCCTCCCACGTCGATGATCGTCAGGTCCCCCTGGGAGTCGGTCCGGAAAGACGACCAGGACGGGAAGCGGGAGGCGTAGGGGCCACCCTGGTAGATCGTCACGAGACCAGGTGCCGGAAGGAAAGCTCCGGGCGTCGCCGGGTCGGGCTTGCGGACGTGGACGTTGACGGTACCGAACGGCCCGTACCGCAGATCGACCGTGGCCGTCTGTCCCGCGCCGACCGTCCCGCTCGACAGCGCCGCGTGGAACGGGCTGACGGGCTCCGAGGCGTAGAGGACGAATCCGTCCCCCGCGGCGGGTACGCCGGCGAAATCGTAGGTCTTGGCCGTGACCGTCCAGGTCCGGCTCGCCGAGAGGGAGACGGTGGGAACGGCCGCGGCCGCGCCCAGCGGCGAGCCGTCCGCCGCGCGCACGATCCCCTGGACGCGGCCGGTCGGCGTCGCGCGCAGGTCGATGGTGACGACCTCCCCCTCGCTGGACAGCGTCCCGGAGCCCCTCGCCGAAAGACCGGTGAGCGCGTCGTAGGCGCTGACCGAGACGGAGCCGGCAGGGACCCCGTCTGCCCGATAGAGGCCGTCTCCGTCCGTGGTCACGGTGATCCAGCGCTCCCCCGCTGCCGACGCCTCCCATCGGACGTCGACGGGGACCCCGGCGAAGGGCGTGACGCCGTCGAATGACGTCAGGCGTCCCGCGACGGAGCCTCGCGGGCGGAAGATCACGTCGATCTCCCGATCGTCCCCCGCTGCCAGCACGAAGGGCGTGGACCGGCCGTGGCGAAGCGTCCCGGAGTCTTCGGCTTCGACTCGATAGGTCGCCCCGTCGACCGCGGGAACGTCGCTCAGGTCGTAGCTGCCGTCCGCGGCGGAGGTGCCGGCCGCCAGCGGCCCGATGGAGAGTCCGCCGCCGCCGAGGGAGGAGAGGACGACGTTGGCGTTGGGGACCGCGGAGCCGTCGACCGGGCTCCGCACCGTCCCATAGACCCGCGCCGTCCCGGTCAGCGTCACCACCCCGTCCACCTGGAACCCCTCGCCCGAGGCGAAGACGGAGGCTCGCCCCGCAAAGAGACCGAGGCGCCCGAGGACCGTGAGATGCCCCTCCGTGACGTTCGGGAAGCTGGCCCGTCCCGCCGCGTCGGTCGTCTGCGTGAAGGAGCGGCGCAGGCCGCCGAGCTCTTCGACGCGGACCTGGGCGCCGGGGACCGGGACCAGGTCGTTCCCCGTGGGCTGGACGACGCGGACCCCCACGGTCCCGACGCCGAGCGCCCGGAGCGTGGCACGAGCGGTCGGGGCCTGCGCGGAGACCGAGACGTGCGCTTCTGCGAAGCGCTCGACCCCGTTCACCGTCCCGGTGAACCTCACCGTCGCGACCGGCGTGAACGGGACGAGAGGAAAGACGAAGTAGCCGGCGTCGTTCGAGGGGCCGGCAGGCCTCGTCCTGGCCTCGAAGTCCGTGAAGCCCGGCGCTCCGGACAGGGTGACGCTGCCCCCGACGACGGGCGTCCCGTCCGCGTCGAAGAGGTAGCCGTCGACGACGCCGATGTTGCCTTCGAAGACGACGTCCAGCGGGCCGCGGCTCGAATCTCCCTGGACGAAGCCGAGGTCCAGCTCCCTGTCTCCGTAGAAGGGGTTCCTCACCACGAGGCGGACGGGACCGCCGCGGACGTCGTCGAACCGGAACGTCCCGGACTCGGGATCGGTGCTCTGCGTGGTGTAGGCGCTGGGACCGTCGACGTAGAGGGGCCCCACCTCCGGGTCCGGGTTGTGCTGCCCGTCGGTGAATCGGGACGTCTGAAGCTCGACCGGTGCGAAGACCGGGTTGTCGTGCAGCACGCCGTCGCGATCGCGCACGCGCGCGATCACCCGTCCCGTAACGGTGAGCCAGCCCCGCAGCTGGATGGTCGTGCTGACCGTGGTGCCGGGTCCCGGCACGATGACGGTGGAGGCTCCGGCGTTCCGAAGGGAGATCGCTCCCCTCTGCTCCGCGAACGTCGCCTGGACGCGATGGGGACCGGGGGGGAGATCGAGGAGGGTGAAGCTCCCGTCGGCGGCGGTCACCGAATGGGCCACCAGAACGATGGGCGGCCCCTCGTCGTAGATAGCCACCGCGACGCCGCTCTTGGGCATCCCCTGCTGGTCGACGACGACGCCCGCGATGCTTCCGAGCGAGGCGTCGGCGAAGAGGAGGTCGGCCGTCGACGTCAGGTTCTCCTGGACGCCGACCTGCGCCGAGACGGAGCGGCCGGTGGAGGGGTCGAGGGCGACGACCGTGTCGTTTCCGACGGGCGCGCCGTCGAGTCGATAGCTCCCGTCGGAGGACGAGGTCGTCCGCAGGCCCGAGCTGCGCTCGAAGACGACGAGGCCCGGGGCGGGGACGGGCACGCCGGCGACCGTCCTGCGGACGACGCCCGCGATCGAGCCGTAGCGCGGGGTCGTCTCGGTGACGGTGAGGGTGACCTCCGCCGGCAGGTCGGCCACGAGCGTCACGGCCTGCACCAGCAGGCTGCCCGTGGAGGACGCCGGGTCGAAGAGCTCCAGCCGGGCGTTGCCCGCAGGTGCCGACGCGAAGGCGAAAGTCCCGTCGGCGCCGGTCAGCCGGACGCCGAAGTACTCGCCGAGCTGGCCATAGCCCGCCACGTAGACGTTCGGGTAGGGCGAGCCGTCCGAGCCGTGCAGGACCGTCCCCCGAAGCGAGGTCCTCGGGAGCTGAGCGAGGACGAGCTCCTTCGTGGCGACGGCGCCGGGGGCGCCAAGGACCGCCGTCGCAAAGGCGGTGCGGTTCGTGAGAGGGTCCTCCGCCTGGAGCTGGACGTTCCCCACGGGGACCGACGCGAACGAGAAGGCGCCGTTCGCGTCCGACAGCTGCGCCGTCCGGAAGCCGCCGTCCGTGCCGCTCGAGCAACGGACGATCATCCCCGGGAGGAGGCTCCCCCCGCCGTCCACGACCGTCCCCTGGACCGTCCCTCGCCCCTGGAGGACGACGTCGACCTGGACCGTCTGGCCCTGCGTCCGGATCGACCCGACGGCGTACCCCTTCGAGCCCGTGATGGCGTCGAAGGAGTCGATCCGGAAGGGCTTCCCGTCCTGCTTGCGAACGTAGTCGAAGAAGAACCCCCCCGCCGCGTCGGTCGTCGTGACCGACGTCGTGGCCTGGAAGACCTCGCCGGAGAGGTCGTCGGTGGCAGCCTCGGAGAGCCGGACGGGAGCGTTCGCCAGGGGTGTCCCGTCCGGACCGATGACGCGACCGGATACGGTCCCGCCCGGAAGGCTCAGCCGGGTCACGATGGGAAGGGTCCCGTTCCAGAGCGCGCCATCGCGGCCGGGGACGTTCGTCCCGACGACGTCGCCGGGCCGGAACGGGCTGATGACCGTCCCGGAGACCAGGACGACATGCCGCGGGTCAGTTTCCCCAGGGAACGCGCCGGTCACCCGGCGCTCGAACGAGCCGCCGTCGGCCCTGGGGGCAGGGAGGCGATAACCCCTCACGTCCGCCGCGCCGACCCTGTCGAGCGGGCGGTTGAAGACGAGGGAGACCGCGGTCCCGACCGGGCTCGCGTCGAGGTCCTGATACGCCCCGTACGGCGCGAAGGGCGTCGGGGAAGCCGCTGCCGCCGAGGCCGTCCGAAGGACGTCGGTCGCGGATATGGCCAGGAGCTCCGCGGCTCCTGGCGTGACGAGGACGTTCGTGACCGAGCCGGGCACCGTGACGAGCCCGTCGAAGCGGGCCTGTCTGAATCCCCCGGCGCCGTCCGGGAAGAAGACGGTCAGGCCGACGGTGCCCGTCTTCCTCCCTGAGATCCCCAGGGTCACGCCCGCCGCCCCCGGGATCCCGACGATTCCGAGCTCCCCGCCTCCCGTTCCCGCGAGAGGGAAGAGAGCGGAGAACGGCGTGTCCCGGACGAAGCCGGGCTCCCCCGGCGCGAGGCCGGTGAGGGCGCCGGTCGCCTGGTCTCCGAGATAGAGCCTCGCGGTCGGGTCGCTCGCCTCGCCCTCGTCGAGGATCGCCCAGACGGGTCCGGTCAGCGGGAGCGCCGGATCGAAGGGCGGAAGGGCCGCAAAGGCAGCGTCCAGAAGCGTCTGCCGGAAGGCCTCCGGGCCCGCGGCCGCGAGGTGGTCCCCGAGAACGGCGGCGATTCCGGCCTCGAGCTCGCGTCCGTGGTCGTTCGACCGACGGACCCTGTCGAATCCGGGAGACGGTGCGGCCTCGCCCAGCCAGGCGAAGGTGAGGTCGGCGACGGCCGACGCCACCGGCTCTCCGAGGCCGGTCCGGCGCGCCGCCGTGACGAGGTCGGCGACACGGTCGCTGACGACTCCGTCGCCGAACCGTGCCGAGCAGCTCACCCCCAGGCCCGCGCAGCCGGCACCGGGCGCCGTCGGGTCCATCGTGGCCAGGCCGTGGGCGATGCCGATGAGGGCCGTCGCCGGGTCCACCACCTCCGGGGGGAGAGCCGAGATGACCCCGGGGAAGATGAAGGTGTCGGGAGAGAGCGGAATCCCGTCGTTCGTGACTCCCATGCGGAGGCGCAGCGATCCGACGACGGGTCCGTCCGACGTGAACGACGAGGCGACCACCCGGCCGGTCCGCGTGGCGTGGAAGCTGAACTTGGCGAGCCTGGACTCTCCGGGGGGAATCGACCCGAGCGCAGCCACCGGGTCCACCCCTTGCGGAACGCCGACCGGCGTCGCTCCGGTGATCGAGGCCGCGTCGATGGAGATCGACACCTCCTGAGCCAGCACGGTGGAGGTGTTCGCGACCGTCACGCGAAGCTCGTAGTCCTCGCCGGACCGGACGACGTCGGGGTGGTTGAAGGTGAGGCCGAAGCTCGGGTCGCGCACGAGGACGCTTCCCCGGGCGCGGCCGGTGAGCTTCCGCGGGGGCTGGTTGGCGAGCCCGTCGAGGGTGGCCTCGAGGTCGCACGTGACCTCGTGGGTCCCGACCCTCAGCCCCTCGGTCACGAGCTCGGCCTGCCCGGTCGCCTGGGCGACGATGACCGAGACGTCGTCCGCCGTTCCGAGAACGTTGTCCGGTCCCGGCTCCCTGACCGGGAGCGGTTCCCCGTCCGGGACGGCCGGCGTCGTCTGCGCGAGCCGAAGCGACGCCGCAGGGAGGCTGATCGTCGCCTTGACGTCGCGTATCGACAACGCGGACCCCGAGGCCGCGCCGTTCTGGACCATCAGGACGACGGAGAAGAACTGGTTCAGGAACCGGATGTTCCCGGGGAAGACCAGGACACCGAAGACGGGAGTCGGTGTGACCTCGCCCTCTTCGATGACCTCCGGATCGGGCGCCGTCGTGTCCGGCATCCCCTCGACGGAGAGCGGGACGGCGATGACGGTGGGGGGCACGAAGCGCTCGTCGCGGTTCTCGATGCCCACGACCGGAGGGCCGACCGGCTGGTAGCCGGTGGACGTCCGGATCACCGTCGGGATCTCGATGGTGATGGTTCGGCCCTGGATCGCGAGGCCCAGGGCGAACGAGTAGGCCTTGAAGTTGGAGTCGTTGACGACGATCCCCCGGGAGGCGAGCTCCGCGGAGGTGAGGGCGTGGGAGGTGACCCGCGTCACGAGGATGTCGCTCACCACGATCCGGGCCGAGGGATGCGCCGCCGGGATCGAGGTCCCGGCTCCGTCCGCGAGGCGGATGTTGTCGAGGCGGTACTCGCCCTTGACGGAGAGGGGCGGAACGACGAGGTCCTCTCCGGGGGCGGCGCTGATCGTGACGGGAGACGGCACACCAGGGCCGGAGAGCTCCGCCGCGACCCGTGCCCCGGTCGCCGCGAGCGTCTGGGCCGAGCCCCCGAAGACCGTCCTGACGGCGGCCGCCACCCCGACCGGGACCGTCTGCTCCACGGGCGTGACGTCGAAGCTCGCGCCGATGAGGCGGTACTGGCCCGATCCGAGGGTGACGTCTCCCCCGTGGAGCGAGCCCGCGACGAGGAGCGAGGCGAGGAGCGCGAGCGGAAGCCGGCGGCGCATGGCGTTCCTCACGGGCAGACCGACTGGCCGGACGGCCGCACGGTGAGCGATTGGACCGCGCTCTTCCCGCCGGAGGCGTTCACGGTCAACCGCACCGTGTAGACGGGCTCGGTGAGGACGGCGCTCCAGAGCCCGAGGGTTCCGGCCGTGACCGCGACGGAGCCCTGATCGCTGGTCGTCAGGGTCGGGGGAAACTCGCCGCTTCCGTACTGGAGCAGGTATCCGGTGAACCCGGTCCCGGCAGCCGTACCCCCGACCGTGATCGGAGCGGAGACCTCGTTCCCTTCCCCGGGCGTCGCGATGTCGGCGATCGGGATCGTCCTGTCCAGGGTCACTCGGCCCAGAAGGGGCGCGGAGGGGGTCGACGTGGCGGTCTCGACGGCGTCGAGGCGGTAGGTGTAGCTGCCGTCGGCCGGAGCCGTCCCCGCCCCGTCGGTTCCGTCCCAGACGACTGAGCCGGCGTCGCCGGAGCCGCTGAAGGTCCGGACGTCCGTCCCCCCGGTGTCGGTGACGGTGAACGTCCAGGAGGCGGCCGACGGGAAGGAGAAGGAGAACCGGACGCTGGCGCCTTCAGGGTTGAAGCTCGAGGTCGATCGGGTGAAGGCGCCGATCGCGAAGAGGGGCGTGGGCGGGCTGCCGAGCCACGGATCGTATTCGACACGGCCGACGAACCCCGTCGGCGGCTCCGGGGAGCCCCACCACTGCTGGCGAGCATCCAGGGTCCTGTTCGCCGAGTCGGTGTTCCGGGATGGAGTCGCGTTGCCCGCCACCGTGTTGTCGCGCACTTTCAGCGCACCGCTGACGTCGAGAATTCCGTCCGTTCCGTTCCCCGACACGGTGTTGAAGCGGATGCTCGCGCTGGAGCTCTCGTTCTGAATGCCGGCCCACGCGTTGGCCGTGACGACGTTCCCGTACACCCGAGCGCCGTTCCCCCCGAGGAGCCAGATCCCCCGCTGGCTACCCAGGGTGACGGTGCAGCTCGAGATGGTGGGAGAGCCGCCGTTGACCCGGACTCCCGCGGCCCTGTTCTTCTGCGCCGTCACGGTGTCCAGCGTCGGCGACCCTCCGTCCACGATCACCCCGCCTTCGTAGGCCGACCCCGCCCCCTCCACGACCGCGTTCGCGATCCGGCTGCCCGGGAGGCTCTGCTCCCCCAGGAAGATCCCTCGCCACAACCCCTCGCTCACCGTCCCCTGGGTCGTCGTGAACCGGATCGGCTGCGCTGCCGTTCCCACCGCGCTCACCCCCCCAGGTCCACCGTTCCCGATCCACAGTCCCTGCCCGCCATTGAACTTCACCACCACCCCGGGCTCGATCGTCAGCACCGGCGAGTTCGCTCCGGAAACCGACACCGCGCCCGTGACGATGTAGGGACTGCCGGCGAGCGTCCACGTGGTCGACGTCGAGATGTTGCCGCTGACCGTCGTGTCTGCCGACAGCGACCACCCGCTGGCCACGAGGACGCCAGCGAGGAGAAGCCTCGCCAGCGGAGCCGTAGCGCCTGGACCCCGTACCGTGCGTGTCCGCCTGACACGCAGCGCGTCGAATGGAAGACCACGGCCACTCGGACGCGTGGAGACCGGGGACGACGACAGATCAGTCATTGGCGGCTACTCCAGCTGAACCCCGCCCAGACGGGTTCGGGCTGACTCACTCCAGGCATGGCTCTCTGACCGCAACTGTGGGGTGCGAAATGGCCGGCCGCAGCCGGGCGGGCGGACATCCGCACGGCGACGGGTACGTTCGCGACCGCCGCCCGCACGCTCAGGCGGGCCCTCGGAAACGTCCAGCTGATCTGGCCTCTCACTCCTCCCCCGAATGACCAGGCGAGGCTACGCGGCCCCCTGCGTGGGGCTCAATTGACATTTGGTGACAAGAGGAAAAGGGGGTGAGCGGGGGCCGGAGAGGTGCAGCCCCGCTTCGCTCGCCGCTTAACCCCTCTCCTGCAGTCGCTTGACGCGCAGACGCAGTACCCGTATGTAGTACGTATGCGGAAGAAGCTCACGATCTCCGTCGATGAGAGCGTCTGCGCCGGCCTTCACCAGGTCGTCGGCCGCCACAAGATCAGCCGGTTCATAGAGTCCCTCGTTCGTCCGCACGTCATCTCCCCGGACCTCGTCGCTGCCTACCGCGACATGGCCGCCGACGAAGCTCGCGAGGCCGAGGCCAACGAATGGGCCGAGGCCACCGTCTTCGGACGTCGCCCATGAAATGCCGAGGGGTCTGGTAGGTCAACCTCGAGCCGTCCACAGGGGGTGAGGTACGAAAGAAACGGCCCGCCGTGATCGTCAGCAACGACGTCTCGAACAGGTTCCTCAACCGGGTCCAGGTCGTTCCTCTCACCTCCAATGTCGACCGGCTCTACCCCAGCGAAGCGTACGTTTCGGTGAAGGGTCACCGCCGCAAGGCCATGGCCGATCGACTCGCGACGGTGAGCAAGCCGAGGCTCTCGGGCAGGGTCGGTCAGCTCGTTCGCTCAGACATGGAGTAGGTCGAACGGTCCATCCTGGTTCAGCTCGGCTTCGACCTCTCCGACCGGGCCTGACCGGGCGTCGCCGCGGTCCCACCTCGCCCGTCGTCCAACGCTTCGGCTCAGTTCTCCCGGAAGCTCTCCCGCCGCAGCCGCCCCGGCGTATCGCCGAGGAGCCGCCTGCAGAAGCGCGTCAGCGCCTGCGTCCCCGAAAGCCCCACGCGCCGGGCCACCTCGCACAGGGGGACCTCGGTATGAAGGAGCGCGAGGATCTCGTCGCGGCGGATCCGGGCCGTCAGGCTGGCGGCGCTCTCGCCGCCGTCCTTCAGGTCACGGATCAGCGTCCGCATCGAGATGCCGCGCCGCTTCGCGACGCCCTTCGCGCCCTTCTGCAGGAGGACGATCCGGGTGTCTTCGCTGAGGCAGGGAGCCCGCTTCCGCGAGGGGGTCGCGCGCTGCGCGGCAGACACGGCAGACACGACGGTTGCGCCTGAAGCGGTGGTCAGTGGGGCCTCGCCCCCGGACCCTCCGTCCCCACCGCCGCCTGTCGCCGTCACCGGAGCTCCCTCCCGGATCGTGGTGCCGGGAATTGTGACCGAGGCCGCACCGGTTGAGAAGGGAAATCCGTTCGCCGGCCGGTCAGATGGCGACCGAACGTCCGGTCGGTAAACAGGAGGTGCGCGCGTGAATTACAGGACCAGACAATACTTGACATGTCATGTTTTTCGGCCCATATTGCAGCCGTGACGCGGAAACGCTCCCCCCTCCTCGACGAGCTGAAGCAGACGAAGCCGTTCGCCTCGGCGGCGGCCGAGGGGACGGTCGCGCTCCTGAAGACGGCCGACATGGTGAGGCGGAGGGTCTCCGCGGTCGTCGAGCCGCACGGCGTGACGCTCCAGCAGTACAACGTCCTCCGCATCCTGCGCGGGGCGGGCGAGGGGGGGCTCCCCACCCTCGAGATCGGCGAGCGCCTCATCGAGGAGACGCCCGGCGTCACCCGTCTCCTCGACCGCCTCGAGGCGAAGGGGCTCGTCCGCCGCACCCGCTGCCCGCGGGACCGCCGGCGGGTCCTGTGCGAGGTGACGAAGGACGGCCTCGCGCTCCTGGCCCGGATGGACGCCGTCGTCCTCAGGGCCGACGAGGAGGCGCTGGGGCGGCTCCCGAGGGCCGACGTCGAGCGGCTCCTCCAGATCCTGGAGGCGATCCGGAAAGAGTGAAACCCGGGGAGGCCCGGAGAGCTCGGGCCGCCCTTTTTAGATGACCAATCAACCATATATCAGACGAATGTCGGACCAGCAAGGAAAGGAAAGACCATGAGCCAGAACGACATCCTCCCCCTCGAGAACGAGCTGAACCGGACGGTCCTCCAGGGCGACATCCTCGGCGCCTTCGACCGCTTCTACGCCGACGACGTGACGATGCAGGAGAACGACGAGCCGCCCACGGTCGGCAAGGCCGCGAACCGGGCCCGCGAGGAGGCCTTCCTCGCCGCGGTCGAGACGTTCCACGGCGCCACGCTCGGGCCGGTGGCGGTCGCCGACGGCGTCTCCTTCTCGGAGTGGACGCTCGACCTCACGTTCAAGGGGGCGCCGCGCTCGAAGATGCACCAGGTGTCGGTCCGGACGTGGAAGGACGGCAAGGTGGCCTCGGAACGCTTCTTCTACCAGAAGGGCTGAGCCCCCCGGAGCGGATCGCCGCCCGCGAGGGGCCGGCCTCAGCGCGCCTCGATCTCGGAGACGATGACGTAGTTGTCCAGGCGCGGGCGCCACGCGAGCCCCGCGTCGAAGACGTAGACGTCGCGGTCGACGTAGAGGGGGATCCAGGCGAGGTCGCGGGAGGCGATCCGCATGATCCGCTCCAGGAGGGGCCGGCGCAGGGACGGGGTCAGCTCCCGCGCGGCCTGCTCGATCAGCCCGTCCACCTCCGGGTTGGCGTAGCCGCCGTTGTTCACGCTGCCGTACCCATGGGCCGGGTCCGGCGTGTGGAGCGCCGCGTCGAGGAAGTTGGCCGCGTCGCCGGTCGGGCACCCGAACCGGGTGAGCCCCATGACGAACTCCGGCCGCTCGCGCGTCGCGGCGAAGAACGCCTCCTCGCTCAGGAGCTCGAGGTTCAGCCGGATCCCGAGCGGAGCGAGCTCCTCGCGAAGGGCGACCGCCCCGTCCGCGAGGAGACGGCGGGTGTGGAGCGTTGCCTCGAAGCCGTCCTTCCACCCCGCCTCGGCCAGGAGGGACCGGGCGCGCTCCACGCTCGGGACGGGGGCGGCCAGGTCGGGGTCGTAGCCGAAGATGAAGGGCTGGACGAGCTGGAACGCCGGGACCGCGGGGACCGAGAGCCGGCGGGCCAGCCGATCCCGGTCGACGCCGACGTCGATCGCCTCCCTCACCCGCCGGTCCCGGAACGGGTTCCGTTCCCCCCTCACGAAGGGCGTCCGCTCGCTGGCGACGTCGAAGAACAGCAGCTTCACCGTGATGCTCGGGACCTCCGCCATCGTCAGGCCGGGGCGCCCGCGGGCCGCGCGGATCGCCGCGAAGGAGTTCGCCTGGACGAAGCCGCTGCCGCCGGACTCGAGGTCTGCCACCGCCTGATCCGCCGTGCGGTCGAGACGGATCACGGCGTGGTCGATCGCCGGCCGCGGGCCCCAGTAGCCGGAGCTGCGCCGGAGGACCATCTCCTCCCCGCGACGGAAGGAGACCAGCTCGTAAGGGCCGGTGCCGTTCGCCTTCCTCTCCAGCTCCTCCTTCGTGGCCCCCCTGCGGCAGACGTGGATGAACCGGATCCGGTTGAGGAAGTCGGCGAGAGGGGTCCGCGTGTGGATGACGACCCGCCTCTCGCCGTCGGCCCGCGCGTCATCGATCGTGGAGACGTGCCTCCGGGCCTCGAGGGACTCGTCGGCGCGGAGGCGCTGCAGCGAGTAGACGACGTCCTCCGCGGTGAGGGGGGTGCCGTCGTGGAACGACACCCCCTTCCGGAGGTGGAAGATCCACGTCGTCAGGTCCGGGTTCTCCCACCGCTCGGCGAGGCACGGGAGGACCTTGAGGCTCGCGTCGGTCGTCACCAGCGGCTCGTAGAGGTTCGAGAGGAGGGCGAAGTCGCTGAGGCGGTCGCGAGCCCCGGGGTTGAGCGTCGCGAGGTCGTAGGGAAGGGAAAGCGTCAGGGCGCGCTCACGGACGTGGCCCGTGCACGACCAGAGCCCCGCTGCGACGGTGGCGGCCAGCAGGAGCCTCGTGCGCATGCCGAGCCAGTATGCCAGCGGTTCGGCACCTGCCGGGCGCGGAGGACCACCCGTGCGACGGCGAGGCCCCGCAAAAGGGAAAGGGGGGCTCGCGCCCCCCTTTCCGGTGATCGAACCGAGCTCACCCTCAACCGAACGGGATGGAGGGACGGAGCCCCTCCGACGGCGGCCCCGCCGCCACGGAGACCGAGGGACCCGTGCCGGGTCCCGTCATTGCTTCTCGATGGTCTGGGCGACGACGTCGCCGCCCGACGCCCGGCGACCGGTCACCTTCACGGTATCGCCCACCGCCGGCTTGCCCACGATCCTCGTCATCGGCGTGATCAGGACGTGGACGTCGCCCACCGTCCAGACGAGCGGCGTGATCCCCTTGACCGTCCCGACGAAGCTCGACTGGCCCGGGGAGGGGTCTCCGGCGCCCGTCGAGTCGGCCCGCGCGATCGCGAGCGCCGTCAGCGTGCCGTCGTCCGCCTTCGTCGCGGCCACGTCGACCGTATCGCCCACCTTCGGGCTCCCGACGATCCGGGTCCTGTCGGTCACGAGGACGTTCAGGGTCGCGTCGCCCACCTTGATCCCCCACGCGTCGGTGGCGATCGTCTGGACGACGCCGCGGAAGGCGACGACGGCCGGCGGCGTCGGGACGGGGACCGACTTCATGATCATCAGCGCCGTCAGCGCGCCGCTCGGGTCGTACTGCCCGACCACGTCGACGGTGTCACCCACGGTCGGGTCGCCCACGAACTTCGTCTTGTCCGTGATCCCCACCGTCACGTCCCGCTCGCTCATCGTGATCACCCAGGCGGTCGGGTTCGTCTCCTTCACCACGCCGTGCAGGCGCGTCGCGGGCCCGGAAGTCGCCGGGCGGCCGAGGATGAGGAGCGCCGTCAGCGCGCCCGAGGAGTCCTTCTGCGCCAGGACGTCGACCTTCTCGCCCACCTTCGGGTCGCCCACGATCTTCGTCGAAGCGTTCACGGCGAAGGTCGTGTCGATCCCGTTCACGGTGACGACCCACGAATCGGCCGCGATCGACTTCACCGTCCCCGTGTAGCGGTCGGTCTCGGGCGGGATCAGCGTGGTCACGATCACGCGCCGCGCGACGATCTCGTCGTTCACCGAGGTGACCCCCGCCTGCACCTGGTCGCCCACGTGGAGGTCGTCGATGCTCGAGGTGCTCGCCCCCTCGAACGGGCCGCCGAAGGAGGTCTTGTCGGTGACGTGGATCGTCAGGCCGAGCATCTGGAAGGTCATCGCGGAGGCGTCGACCGCCTGGACCGTCCCGCGCAGCGTCGCCTCGTCCTGGACGCCGAGGACGACGATCAGCTGGGCGGCCAGCGGCCCGGTCGCGGTGCCCGGGTCGGCCACCAGGGCGACGATCCGGCTCCCGACGGCGATGTCCGCGACGGTTCCGGTGGAGCCGTCGGGGAGCTTCACCTCGGCTCCGGCGGTGTCGATCGAGATCAGCCCGCCGAGGAGGGAGAGGACCGGCGCGGAGCCGGGAGTCGGAAGGGACGTGATCGCGCTGACGGTCCCCTCGACGGCGAAGGCGCCCCGGGCCTCGTGGCTCTCCGGGGAGGCGCGGCCGTCGGCGGCCACAGGCAGGGCGAGGAGCGGGAGGACGAGGGCGGCGGCGAGGATCGACAGGAGCCGACGCGAGACCGAACGCGACATGGGCGCCTCCTCGGGTGAAACGGGATGTCCGCAGGCGGGAGGGATCCACCCGCGGCATCGTTTCCATGGAGTGCTCCGGTGGAGGATCAACTAACGCTCCCGCCAGATGAATCTCAGCCAGCCTCACCGGCCGGGCGAGCCAGGCGGAGGACTCCGCGGTCGACGAGCGAGACGAGAAGCGCCACCGCCCGTGCGCCGGCGGCCTCCGCGGCCTCGGGCGAGATCTCGGCGGTGCCCTCTGCAGCGTCCTCCACAGCCGGGAGGAACGTCTCGCACACCTCGGCGAAGTCTCTTCCCTCGAACAACATGCGGGTTGCGTGGGCCTCGCCCCCCTCCAACGCCTCGTGGGCGTCGTCGCCAGCTTCTCTGTAGACCAGGACGGTCCGGGGCCCGACCGGGACGTCCGGGACCGGTCCGCCCGACCCCCGCTGCTCCTCCAGGGCGTCCCAGGCGGCAGGCACGTCCCATCCCAGCACCAGGAGCTGAGCCCCCGGCACTGCCGCGAACCGCAGCTCGCCCCACCTTTCCGGCGCGACGGCGGCCAGGTCGGCCCGGGTCGCGGCCGGCGCGTCCTCGGCCTGGAAGGCGGCGCCGCGGGCCCACTCCAGCTCGGAGAGATCGCCCAGCCAGGGGGGGAAGCCCTCCCGCCCCGACCGCGCCCGGACGAAGGCCGGCAAGCGCCGCCCCACCCACCGGAGCGACCAGTGCGTCGACGGGTGCGCCAGGAGGTAGTCGGTCACCAGGTTGTGCCACCGGGCCTCTCCCAGGACCGCCGCAGTCCGCGGGAAGTCCTCCTCCAGCGCCGCCTTGATCCGGAAGAAGTACATGTTCGCGTAGACGTCCAGCCGCTCCTCGGCCGTCGCCCGCTCGTCTCCCGCCAGCAGCGCCGCCAGCGCCTCCCGCCTCCCCGGCCCCTCCTCCAGCGCCTTCGCCACCCCCTCCGGCGCCACGATCAGCTCCCACACCGCCCCCTGCACCCCCGCCAGGTCGAGATTGGGATCACCGACCTTGGGGTCAGGTCTGTGATCCGTGATTTCCATCCTGGTCACGGGTGACTCTCCATCGCCCGAGGGGCGGCCCGGATCACGGATCACAGACCTGACCCCCGGTTGGTGACCCCCGGTTGGGAGACCTCCGGTCGGGGTGATCTGCGATCCGGGCGGCGTGGTCGCGTTCGGCGAGGACTTCGGCAAGGGGGGGGATGTGGTCGTCGCGCTCGAGGATGGTGGAGACGGGGCCGAAGCGGAGGAGGGCGAGGCGGTAAAGCTCCCAGACCTCGTCGCGGACCGGGCTGTCGTGGGTGTCCAGGAGGAGGGCGCCGCGCTCGGAGGGGCCGGCGAGGTGGATCTGCCAGACGCGCTCCGGGGGGATCGCCTCGAGGTAGGTGCGAGGGTCGAAGCCGTGGTTGTGGCCGCTGACGAAGATGTTGTTCACGTCGAAGAGGAGGCCGCAGTCGGCCCCCTCCGCCACCCGCGCCACGAACTCCCACTCGGGCATCTCGGAGGCCCGGTAGGTCATGTAGCTCGAGACGTTCTCCAGCGCGATCCGGCGCCCCAGGGCGTCCTGCACCCGCCTCACCCGCTCGACGACGTGCGCCAGCGCCTCCTCCGTGTAGGGGAGCGGGAGGAGGTCGTGGGCGTTGTGCCCCCCCACTCCCGTCCAGCAGAGGTGGTCCGAGACCCACTCCGGAGCGACGTCCTCCGCCAGCGCCCTGAGCGCGCGCAGATACCCCGTGTCGAGCGGGTCGGTCGAGCCGATGGAGAGCGAGACGCCGTGGAGCACCAGCGGGAAGCGCTCGCGCACGGCCAGCAGCACCTCGCGCGCGCGGCCCCCGACCTCCATGTAGTTCTCCGAGATCGCCTCGAAGAAGTCGCACCGCGGCTCCCCTTCCAGGATCTCCCGGTAGTGCTCGCGGCGCAGCCCGATGCCGAACCCGAGGAAGGGGACGGGGCGGTCGACGGCCATCGGCTCTCAGGATCTCAGCTGGCGCATCCGAAAGGAAGAAGGGCCCGGCTCCCGGGAGGGCCCGAAGGTCCGCCGGAAGCCGGGCCCCAGGGGCCGCCGCCCCCTGTCGGGTGTCACCCCTTCTTCTGGTGCTTCTCCGCCTCGGCGTTCTTGGCCTTCGCCTCCTTGCACGCCGCCTCGTTCTCCACCATCACCCAGCCCTTGCCGCGGCAGGAGTTCTGGCCGTGGCAGCCGTGGGCGCCCTTCACGCCGCACTCGCTCTGCCCCTTGCACGCGTTCCCGCCGACGCACTTGAAGTTCTTCGCGGCGGCGGGCTTGGCGTCCTCCGCGGCCCCGTACTGGGCGGAGAAGACGGACGCGGCCGCGATGGCCGCAACGGCGCCGATGATCTGACGACGGTTCATGGGGGTCCTCCTCTTCGGTCTCGTTCGGGTCTCGCTCCGGTCTCGTCTCGGTCTCACTTCCGCGGGGCCAGGCCAGCCGCGGCCGGGTTCGGGCTCCGTCAGAAAAATCGTGGATATCACTCCGATCGAGACGCGATGTCAATACCGGCCGACCGCCCGGAGCGGCGATCGCCACGTCGAAGGGCGGTACCACCTGCGGCGACGTGACGGTGAGCGGCGCCGGGGCGGGCGGCGGGATCGGCCTCGAGGCGGACGTCCTCGGCTACCTGGCCCGGCTCGTCGCGTCGGGGATGGTCGTGGAGGTCACGAGGACCTGAAGACCGCCTCGGGCCTGGCCCCCGCCCGCTGATCTGCAGCCACCGGCACGAACCCCTCGAGGCCCGCCTCGGTCTCCCCCAGGGGCACACCGTCCACCGTCACCCAGGCGTGCCCCTCCACCCCCTCCCGGCCCGGCCGGAAGCCCAGCACCAGCTCCACCGGGAACCGCCTCTCCAGGAGCTGGAAGAGGACGATCGACCTCGTGAGGCACGTGTTCAGCCGGCAGATCCGCGAGACGGCCCGCCGGCTGGCCAGGACGGACTGCTCGGCGTCGCGAGGCGACAGCCGGCTCGCGCCGCGCCCCGTGCGGCGCCCCGGGAGCAACGGCCTCCCCCGCCGCTCCCTCGCCTCGAGGCGAAGCGCCAGCAGGACGGCCCGACCGTGATATCCGACGTCGATCATCCCCGCTCGTGTCCCGGGAGAGTTTAGGCCGTGGCCCGACCGGTCGGCGTCGCGCCTTCCACCTTGCCGGGACCGCGTTCGGCCTCGGGACGGTCGGGTCCGGCCCGGACGAGCGGATCAGCCCCCGGTGGCCGGCCGGGCCTTCTCGGCGAGGAGAGCGAGGAGGCGAGCCGCCTCCTCCGGACGCGATCCGAACCGGACGCGGACGCCCGCCCCCCGCCCGGCCGATCCGAGCACCTGGGCGTGGATGTCGAGGCCGCCGGGGAACCGGAGGCGCACCTCGTCGAGCGGCTCGAACGTCTCGGCGGTCTCGACCGCGGCCTCCCACCGGCCGACCGCGCGGAGGAGCGCGGTCGCCCCGAGCTGCTTCGGGGGTGCGTGGCCGAGCCGCTCGACCTCCACCTCCACGGGCGCCCCGAGCGGCGTCAGCGGGTCCGACACCGGTGCGATCCGTGCGCCGCCGACGCCGAGCACCTCGACGAGCGGGACGAGGCCGCGGACGCCCTTCGGCTGCACCGAGAAGCGGGCGCCGGCGTCGATCTCGCCGCCCGCGGCGCCGATCGTCTCCTCCGAGGCCAGGACCTGGCCGCCCAGGGTGAACCCCTGGATCCGCGAGGCGAGGTTGATGGTGGCCCCGACGACGCCGTACTTGGCGCGCCGCTCCGAGCCGATGTTCCCGACCACCACCTCGCCCGTGTGGACCCCGATCCCCATCCCCAGCTCCGGCAGGCCGAGCTCCCTCGCCCGGGCGTTCACGTCGACCATGGCCTGCTGCATCTCCACGGCGCAGGCGAGGGCCCTCCTCGCGTCGTCCGGCCGCGCGAGGGGCGCCCCGAAGAGCGCGAGGATCGCGTCGCCGATGAACTCGTCGACGGTCCCGTCATGGCGGAGGACGACCTCCGTCATCGCGCCGAGGTAGAGGTTCAGGAGCGTGACGACCCGCTCCGGAGGCAGGACCTCGGCCATGGGCGTGAAGCCCCGAAGGTCGCTCATCAGGACCGTGACGACGCGGCGCTCCCCCCCGAGGCGGAGGCCGTCCGCCGTCTCGAGGAGCTGGTTCACGACCGGCTCGGACAGGTACCGGCCGAACGTCCGGACGATGAAGGTGTTCCGCACCTCCAGCTGCGCCTTCTGCTCGGCGAGCTCGGAGACCAGGCGGCCCTTCTCGACGATCACGGAGAGCTGGCCGGCGATCCTCTGGTAGGCCTCGACGTGCGCGTCCGCGTACGCGTTCGGGCGGGAGCTCGAGAAGAACATGAAGCCGATCGGGACCCCGTTCGCGACGAGGGGGCAGGTGAGCGAGGACCGGACGCCCTCCTCCACCACGAGGCGGGTCGATTCGGACGTCGGCTTGGCCGCGAGGTACGCGACCAGGTCGTTGATGATGCGCGGCCGACCCGTCCGGAGGATCGTCTCCAGGCTGCTCCCGGCCAGCTCGGCGGCGTAGCCCTTCCCGAGGCGGAGCGGCCCCAGGTCGCTCCTGGCCCAGCGCGCCCGGACGACGCGATCGCCGTCCTCCAGGAGGGAGAACCCGATCCGGTCGTACGGGAAGATCTCGCGGGCCTCCTCGTAGAACTCCGCGAGGACGTCGTCGAGGAGGATCCCCGCGCCGATCCGACGGGACACGGCGTCGAGCTCCGACACCTCGCGCCTGCGCCTCTCGAGGCTGACGGAGAGGTCCCTGAGCGCCGCCCCGAGCCGGTCGACGTCGTCGTTCGCCCCGGCGACCGGGACCTCCACGCCGAACTGCCCGTCCCGCAGCGCCTCGGTCGCCTCGATGTACCGGGGGATCCGGTCGTCGCGCCCCTCTTCGTCCATCCGACCTCCTCGGTGTCGACCCGGGCGCGCCCCCGGCCTTCGCCCCCTCCGGCCCGGCGGAGCGCTCGCCGGCCGCCCCTACGGGAGCCGGGGCCTCTGAAGCCGCACCTGGGTGATCGGAGGCAGGCTCCGGCTCCCCGCCGCGCCGATCCCGTAGGTGACGACCTTCTCTGGCCCCTTCCTCGCCGCCTCCACGGCCTGCTGGGCGAGCTCGGTGACGTCGCGCACCCCGAGGCCGTCGTGCCCGTCCACGCGGACGACGCCCGCGGCGACCTCCACGGGAGCGATGGTCACGGGGGCCCCCTGGCGGTCGTGCCCCACGATCCCCCCCGCGGCCACGTCCTCCGGGTCGTAGTGCTCGGAGACGAGCGCCGCGAGCCGGTCCGAGAGGCGCCGGACGACCCCCTCGCCGCTCCCGGCCGCAGCCAGGAAGGCGAAGTCGTCCCCGTCGTAGTGCGCAAGGAACGAGTGCGGCACGCGCGCGAGCTCCTCGCGCAGGAGCCCGGCGACGGCGGTGAGGAGCTTGTCCCCGCGGAGGAACCCGTAGCGGTCGTTGAAGCTCCGGAAGCGCCGCAGGTTGACCCGCGCGAGCTCGACGGAGGCGCCCTCCCGCAGGCGCCCCGCCAGGACCTCCTCCATCTCGTGGCGGGCCGGAAGCCGCGTCAACGGGTTCACGTGAAGGAAGCTCTCGGCATGGCGCCTCACGACCTCCTCGAGGAGGGCGTCGAGCCTGAGCAGCCCCCGAACGACCTTCCCCGGCCCCGTGACGACGATCGGCGCGAACCGCCTCGCCGCCGGACGCCGGGAGACGACGTCGACGACCTCCTCCAGGGAGGAGGTCTCCGGCACCTCGTCCAGGGGCGTGTCCTCGACGACGCTGGCGAGGGAGACGGACGTCGTCCCGGCGCCCGTCGCCAGCCACGCCGCAGCCGCCTGCCGCGTGAGGAGGCCGATCGGCCTCTCCTTCAGGAGGACGAGGACGTCCTGGAGCCCCGGCTCGGCCGAGAACCGCTGCAGGGCGGCCGACGCGGGATCCGAAGCGTCCATCGTGGCGGACGAGTCGAGGAGGTGGCGGAGGTCGGCTGCCGACAGCCGGTACGGGTGCGCCTTCAGGGCGAGGTCCTCGACGACGAACGCCTCCTCCGCGGGCGCGGGCCTCGCCAGGAGGTAGCCCTGGAGGAAGTCGACGCCGGCGGCGAGCACCGCGTCGAGGTCCTCCGGCTTCTCGATCCCCTCGGCGATCACGCCGCAGTTGATCCGGTGGCAGAGCGCCACCACGGACTCCACCAGGATCCGCTTCCTCGCGTGGGCCGAGATCCCGTCCACGAAGACGCGGTCGACCTTCACGAAGTCGGGCGACAGGTCCGTGATCATCCGGAGGTTCGTGTAGCCGGCGCCGAAGTCGTCGATGGCGATCCGGAAGCCCGCCGTCCGGTACGGCTCGATGGCCCTCCCGAACTCCACGTAGTCGCTGATCCGGCTGATCTCCGGGATCTCCAGGATGACCTGGGAGGGAATCCGACCGGCCGCGAGGACCTGGTCGACGAGCCACGCGGCGTCGTAGCGGGAGTCGTGGAACACGGGCGCGAGGAGGTTCAGGAAGAGCCGGAGCCCGCCGGTGTAGGGCTCGGCGTCCCGGAGCGTCCGAAGGGTGGCCGCGGCCTCGAGCTCCGCGCCGAGGCCCGTCGCGAGGGCCGCTTCGAACGCGTCGTAGGGTCCACGGAAGGGGCCGTTCGGAGGGAGCCTGAGGAGCGCCTCGCATCCTTCGAGGTCGCCGGTGCTCGCGCGAAAGACCGGCTGGAAGGCCGAGAGGAGGACGTCCGGGTCGCACAGCGCGCGCACGGCGGCCTCGACGTCGGCATCCCGTCTCGACTCCCCCGGCGGGAGAGTCGACCAGGCGAGCGAGCGGGGGCGTTCGGGCCTCGACGTCACGTTCGTTCCTCCCTCGGGCACGATTCTAGGGCCGGCGCAGGCACGGCGGGGCCGTCTCCCGGACCGTGCCGGAGCCCGGGCCCCGTCAGGGGATCGGCGCGGGACGTCCCCAGTTCCAGCCCTGCCCGAACTCCACGCCGTACGAGCGGAGGACGTCCGCCACGGCGGGGCGCTCCACCATCTCCGCCACCACGGACTTCCCGAGGGCGTGCGCGACGGTGACCATCGCCTGGACGAGGGCCTGGTTCGTCCGGTTCGTGTCGAGGTCCCGGATGAACGACCCGTCGATCTTGACCACGTCGACGGGCAGCGCCTGCAGGTAGGCGAACGACGAGAAGCCGGTCCCGAAGTCGTCGAGCGCGAAGGCGCAGCCGAGCTCCTTGAGCCGGCGCGTCCAGCGCTGCACGCCCGGGACGTCCGCGATCGCCGCCGTCTCGGTGATCTCGAACGTCAGCGCCCCGGGCTGGATCCCGCTCCTCGTCACCGACTCCTCGATCCACTCGAGGAGCCTCCCGTCGCCGAGGCTCGCCCCGGAGAGGTTCACGAACAGCTTCCGGCCCGGGTCCGCGGCCGTGATCGCGATCGCCTGCCCGACCACCCACCGGTCGATGGCCGGCATGAGCCCGAACTTCTCCGCCGCGGGTAGGAAGGCGCCCGGCGAGACGAGCCCGCCGCTCTCGTCGACGAAGCGGAGGAGGACCTCGGCGTGGGCCGACTCCCCCGTCGAGAGCGAGACGACGGGCTGGGCGAGGAGACGGAAGCTCCCGGCCTTCAGCCCTTCCTTGACGCGGACCGCCCAGCGGCTCTGCTCGTCCATCCGGTACATGCCGGACGGCATCGCACGCAACGCGACGACGCGGTTGCGTCCCCTCTCCTTCGCCTCCTGGAGCGCCGAGTCGACGAGGGCGAGAGCCTCGGACGCCCTCCCGGCGGGCGAGACGGGGGCCACGCCGGCGCTCGTCGTCACGTGGTAGGCGGCCCCGTCCACCTCGAACCGGATCTTCTCCACGGCCGCGCGCAGGGCCTCGGCGAGCGCCTCCGCCTCGTCGAGGTCCGCCCCGTCCAGGATGACCGTGTACTGGTCGCCCCCGAACCGGAACAGGCTCGCGCGCGGAGGGAGGAGGACCGCGATCTGGTCGGCCACGACGGCGATGAGCCTGTCCCCCACCGGGTGGCCCGCCGCGTCGTTCAGGACGGCGAATCGATCCAGGTCGAGCATCACGAGGGAGGCCGTCCCGCCCGCGCGGCACGCCGTGACGGCGTGCTCGAGCTCCTCGACGAAGGCCGCCTGGTTCGGGAGGCCGGTCAGGAGGTCCCTCGTCGCCAGGGTCCGGATCGCCTCCTCCTGCCGCCGCCGCTCCGTCACGTCCGTCTTGACGGCGACGTAGCGCGTCACCGCGCCCGTCGGCCCGAGGATGGGGGTGATCGTCATCTCCTCGACGTAGAGCCGGCCGTCCTTCCGCTTGTTGTAGATCTCGCCGTGCCAGACCCGTCCCGCCTCGATCGTCGACCAGATGTTCTTGTAGAACGCCTCGCCCTGGACGCCCGACTTCAGGATCCTCGGGTTGCGCCCGACGACCTCCTCGAGGGCGAACCCGGTCATCTCCGAGAACGCCGGGTTGACCCAGAGGATCGTCCCGTCGAGCTCGGTGATGACGACCCCGTTCGCGACCGCCTCGAGGGCGGACCGCCTGAGCCTCAGCTCCTCCTCGGCCCGGCGGTGGGCGGCTGCCGTCGCCCGCCGCTCCGCGGCGGCGCGGAGGGCATGCGGGAGCCTCTGCAGGCGCTCCTTCAGGACGTAGTCGTCGGCCCCCTGCTTGATGCAGTCGGCGGCCGTCTCCTCGTTGAGCGACCCGGTCACGACGACGAAGGGCAGGTCCGGGCGCTCGGCGCGGACGACCTTCAGCGCGCTCATGCCGTCCCAGTGGGGGAGGGTGTAGTCCGCGATGACGGCGTCGGGGGCGAACTCGTCGAGCGCGGCGCGGAACGCTTCCGCCGTCTCCACCCGGACCCACTCGAACTCGAGCCCCTCGCGCCGGAGCGTCCGCACCACGAGCTCGGCGTCGACGGGGACGTCCTCCAGGACGAGGATCCGCGAGAGGGCCAGCGGGGGCTTCGTTTCGTCGATCATCTCGGCTTCATGCGGGCGGCTGGTTCAGCGTCAGCCAGTAGACGCCGACGATCCCGACCGAGCGGACGAACTCCTCGAACTCCACGGGCTTCACGATGTAGCTGCTGGCCCCGAGCCGGTACGCCTCGCGGATGTCCGGCTCCTCCCTCGAGGAGCTGATGACGACGACGGGGAGGCGGCGCGTCCGCTCGTCCGCCCGGATCCTGGAGAGGACCTCGAAGCCCCCCACCTTCGGGAGCTTGAGGTCGAGGAGGACGACCTTCGGGAGCGGCCGGCTCGTCCCCGGCGAATCCCCGAGGAGGTAGCTGACGGCCTCGGCGCCGTCCCTCGTGACGTGGACGGGATGCTCGAGCCCGTGCCGGCGGAGGGCGCGGAGGGTCAGCTCCATGTCGTCGGGGTTGTCCTCGACGAGGAGGACGTCGGGCCATGCCGCGGCCATCACGGGTCCTCCTCCAGGTGCGGGAGCGTGAAGGTGAAGACGGCTCCTCCTTCGGGTCCCGAGGCCCCCCGGATGGAGCCTCCGTGCCGCGAGACGATCCTGTGGGCGAGCGCCAGGCCGATCCCCGTCCCCTCGAACTCCCGGCCGTGGAGCCTCTGGAACACCGCGAAGAGCTTGTGGACGTAATTCATGTCGAACCCGATCCCGTTGTCGGTGACGCTGTAGACCACCCCGTGAGCGTCCCGCTCCCCCGTGACCTCTATTCTGCGCCTCTCCCGTCCCGCGCTGAACTTCACCGCGTTCGCGAGGAGGTTGACCCAGACCTGGCGCAGGAGGGCCGCGTCCCCCGTCGCCTCCGGGAGCGGCCCGATCCGGACGTCGGTCCGTTCCCGCTCCGCCGCGGGAAGCACCTCGTCGAGGGCGGACCGGGCGAGCGTCTCCATGTCCACCGGCCCCCGGCGCAGCTCGTGCCGCCCCGCCCGCGAGAAGGCGAGGAGGTCGTCGATGAGCCGCCCCATCCGCAGGACGTTCTCGCGGATCACCGTCAGGACGTGCAGCCCGTCCGCGTCGAGCACCGCCGCGTGGTCCTCCTGGAGGATCTTCGAGAACCCGTCGATCGCCCGGAGCGGCGCCCTGAGGTCGTGCGACACGGAGGAGGCGAACGACTCGAGCTCGGCCGACTTCGCCACGAGCTCCGCCGTGCGGCTGGCGACCCGCTCCTCCAGCTCCGCGTTCAGCCTCTTGACCTCCTCCTCGGCCCGGACCTGCTCCGTCACGTCGATCGACACGCCCCCCACCAGGGGGCTGCCGTCGGCAGCGGGGACGGGGAACTCGAGCGCCCGGAAGAGCCGCTTCTCGCCGCCGGGAGGCCCCAGATGCCAGACGCGCGTGGCCGGGCCGCCTGCGGGGGCCTTCCCCTCGTCGCCGGCCGGCCCTTCGGCCTCCCCGTCGGAAAGGACCTCGGCCGTCTCGCGGCCCCGGAGCGGACCGGCGCCGACCAGCTCCTCGAGGTACCTGTTCGCCCACTCGATGCTCCCGTCCGGCCGAACGAGGTACGCCGCGGCCGGGAGCTGGTCCATGAAACGGACGAACCTCTCCCGGCTCTCGCGGAGGTCCTCCTCGGCCTTCGCGTGCCGCTCCCTCAGGGAGACGAGGTCGAGCGCGAACCCGACGTCGTCGGCGGCCTCCTCGATGAGCTCGACGACCTCCGGGACGAAGACTGCGGGAGCGCTCCCGTACACCGTCAGGACGCCGACGACCTCGCCCCCCTTCAGGAGCGGGCAGGCGGCGCTCGAGCGGAACCCGCGCCGCCGGGCCGACTCGCGCCACGGCTCTATGCGCGGGTCCGACTCCCAGTCCTGGATGGCGATCGTCCGTCGCTCGCGGTACGCGGTCCCCGTCGGACCCCGTCCCAGCGGGATGTCCGACGAGCGGACGGAGATCTCGTCGAGGTACCCCTGGTCGGACCCGGCCCGGGCGGTCGGGAGGATCCGGTCCGACATGGCCTCGGGCACGCCGATCCAGGCCAGGACGAAGCCGCCCTGCTCGACGAAGGCCCGGCAGATCCCTTCGAAGATCCGGGGGGTCTCCCGTTCCCTCACGAGGACCTGGTCGATCGTCCGGACGGTCTTCAGGAGGCTGTTGAGGAGGACGATCCGCCGGAGGGCCGCCTCGTTCTCGCTCACGTCCCTCGCGACCACCACGAGCACCTCCTCGCCGCCGAGCAGGACGCCCTTCGACGAGGCCTCGACGAGGACCTGACGGCCGTCCTTCCCCAGGAACGTCCCGCGGGAGAGCCCCCCCGAGGTCGCTGCGGCCAGGACCCGACCCAGGACGCCCGCGGCGCCCTCGGGGGGGATAAGGTCGCGCACGGTGAGCCTCACGAGCTCGTCGCGCGAGTACCCCGAGAGGGCCTCCGCCGCGCGGTTCGCCTCCAGGATCCGGCCGTCGGCGGGGCGGACCCAGACCACGGCGTCGCGGACGCTGTCGAGGACGATCCGATGTCGTTCCTCGTCCTTCCTCAGCTTCTCCGAGGCGCGGAGCCTCTCGGTGGTCCTCGACCCCCTGACGATCGCGACGATGGCGATCGCGACGGCGAGGAGGACGCCGAGGCCCAGGCCGCGGTCCGTCAGCAGGGGCTCGAACGCCTCGGCTCGGTCGACCTTCACGACGAGCGCCCAGCCGGTCGTCCGGAGGCGGCGCACGGCCGCGAGGACCGGTACGCCCCTGTAGTCCACCCCGTCGACGAAATCTTCCCGCCCCTCGACGCCGAGCTTCGCCACGGCTTCCGTCTCGGCCAGCGGCAGGCGAAGGCGCCCGCTTCGGGGTGGGTGGCGAAGGGGGGAGAGGAAGACGAGGTCGTCGCCTTCGCGGCCGACGAGGACCGTCTCCACCGTGGTCGCCCGGGGGCTCGCCCGGACGAGGATCGGCCAGAGCGATTGCTCCGCCGGATGGACGATGACCACCCAGCCGAGCGGCGACGGGCCGCCGCTGCCGGCGATCTCGTGCGCGACGACGAGGAGGTCGGTGCCGCCCGCCCGGATCACGGCGCACCGGAAGTCGCCTCCGCCCGCGCCGCGCGCCAGGGCGAAAGCCTCCTCCGGGAGAGGCGGCCCCGCGCGGGCGCGCTCGACGCCGTCCGGCCCCAGGAGGGCCGTGGTGAGGTCCCGCTCCTTCTCCCGGGAGGTCTCGAGGACCGTCTCCACGTGCTTCAGCCGTGAGGGCGCGAGGCCCGCCTCGGCGCCGGGAGACAGGAGATCCTGCACGGTGGGGTACGCGCCCAGGATCGCCGCGTCGACGCCCCGCTCCCTCAGGTAGGCGTCGACGCTCTCGCGCCGGCCGTCCGCCAGCGCCGACAGGCGGCGCCGCCACGAATCGACGAGCCGCCCCTCCTGGCGCGAGACCAGGAGCGTCACGCCTCCCGCGGCGAGGAGGAAGACCGCGACGCCGGCGAGGACCTGCCAGCGTCCAGCGGACGGGGCCTCCCTCCCGGAGGCGCTGCGAGACGATCCGACGGACCCAGCCATCCCGCCCCCCTCAGCGCTCCAGGGTGAACCGGAACGTGGCCCCGCGTTCCGGCGCCCCCTCCGCGTCGAGGCGGCCTCCGTGCTTGCGGACGATCCGCTCGACGATGGCCAGGCCGATCCCGGCTCCCTCGAAGAGGTCGGCGGGATGGAGCCTCTGGAACGGCTGGAAGAGCTGGCCGGCGTGCGACGGGTCGAACCCCGCGCCGTCGTCCCGCACGAAGAACCGTCCCTCCTCGCTGCCCGGCTCCGCTCCGACCTCGATCCGGGCCTCCGGGTGCCTCGACGTGAACTTCCAGGCGTTCCGGAGGAGGTTGTCGAGGAGGATCGTCACGAGACCCTTGTCGGCCCTCGCCCTCAGCCCGGCCTCGATCTCGAAGGTGACCCGCCGGGCGGGGTCCGAGGCGGCGAGGTCGTCCGCGATCCCGGCGGCGATCCCGGAGACGTCGACGTCCTCCCTCCGGACGGCGGTGAGGGAGACCTTCGAGAGGCGCAGGAGGTCGTCGACGAGGCGCCCCATCTTCTGCGCGCCGCCGCGAACGCGCCCCAGGATCCTGCGGCCCTCCTCGTCGAGGACGCCTCCGTAGTCCTCCACGAGGATCTGGCTGAACCCGTCGACCGCGCGCAGGGGGGCCCGGAGGTCGTGCGCCACCGAGGACGCGAACGCCTCGAGCTCGGAGAGCGCCTCCTCCAGGGCCGCGGTCCGCTCGCGCACGCGCGCCTCGAGCTCGGCGTTCGCCTCGCGCGCGGCCTGCTCCGCCTTGCGGCGCGCCGAGGCGTCCCGGACGATGCCGAGGAGCCGCCCGTCCGGGAAGAGGCGCGAGCTGATCTCGACGGGGACCCGGGAGCCGTCCCGGCGGATCATCTCCCGCTGGGTCAGGACGCTCCGCCCCTGCCGCAGGTCCGCCCAGCGGATCGGGTCGTCCTCGGGCACGACGGTGATGTCCGTGAGGCTCCTCCCGGCGAGCGCTTCCCGCGGGTAGTCCAGGAGCCTGCAGGCGGCCTGGTTGACCTCCAGGACCGTGCCCGTTCCGTCGGCCAGGAAGATCGCGTCGGACGCGTTCTCGACCACCGCCCGATAGCGGTCCTGGCTCGCGCGGACCGCGGACTCGGCGGCCTCCCGGTCCGAGACGTCGCGGGCGATTCCCTGGACGCCCGCGATCGCCCCGTCCCTCCAGAGGAGCCAGCTGTTGACCTCGACGGGAACCACCGCCCCGTCCTTCCCGAGGAGCCGGGCGCGGTAGAGCGTCTGGGCCTTCCCGGAGAGCTTCTCGGCGAAGGCCGTCCGGGCGCTCCCGTGGTCGTCCGGATGGACGAGGTCCCAGATCGGCCTCCCGATGTTCTCGTCCAGGGCGACCCCGAGCAGCTCCGCCGCGATCGAGTTCACCGAGACGAGGCGGAACTCCGCGTCGAGCGTGAAGACGAGGTCCCGCGCGTTCTGGATGAGGTCGGTGTACCGCCGCTCCGTCTCGCGCGCCTCGTGGATCTCGGTCACGTCGGTGTGGGACCCGTAAAGGGCCGAAGGCCGCCCGAGCGCGTCGCGTTCCAGGGAGCCCTGGGCGAGGATCCAGAGCCACGTGCCGTTCCGGTGCCGCATCCGGAACTCGTTCTCGAAGCCGGCCGACGGCGCGGCGATGAACGCCCGTGCCCGCGCCTCGGCCCTCCCGAGGTCGTCCGGGTGGACCCGCGACCTCCACTCGTCGAGCGCCGTTCCGACCTCGTGATCCTGGTAGCCGAGCTGGCGCTTCCACTCCCACGAGTACCAGACCGAGTCCGACCGCAGGTCCCACCGCCAGAGGCCGATGTTCGCGGCCTTGATGGCCGTCGACAGGAGGCGGACCTTCTCGGCGAGCCCCGCCACGTGCCCCGCGGCCAGGGGCCCGCCGGCAGCGCCGGGCGCCTCGCCCCGGCCCACCTCGGCGCTCGGGCCGAGGGGGGCGGGGGAGTCATCTCGCGGGGGCTTCGAACGCGGCATGGATCGGGGCCTCCGTCCGGAAGGGCTCCGCGACGAATCGGATGGCGTCCTCGCGACGGCGTCGGGCCGGGGCGTGCGGCGTGTGGTTCACGGTTCTCTTAAGGCGCATTCTCTCTCTCGCCCGTCCCGGGCCGCCGCATCGGGGCGCCGAAGGACGGAATCGCCAGCCCCCCGCACCGAGCGGGACCGCGACGAGTCTACGCAACCGCAGTGCCAGCGAGGCCCGAGTCTCGAGAGCCCCGAGGCAGGCGGATCGAGAAAAATCGAAGAAATCTTCACCCTGCCTGTCTGAATTTCTGCCGTTCCGGGCCACTTAACGGGTGGAGGCGCCCGACGCGACGATGGAAGGGATGAATCGACAGGCTCGGGAGGGGGAGGATCCGGAGCCCGCACCGCGGACCCCCCGACCGCCTCGGGGGGAGGGTCCCCGGGAGGACCCTTCCGGACCCCGGGACTCGCGCGTCTCGATCCGCCGGCCGCCCGGCCCGGCTTCCGGCACCCTCCGCGAGCGCGCTCTCCTCCTCGTCGACGACGACCGTGCCCTGGTCGAGCTCCTCGCCCGCGGCCTCGGGGGCGTGGGGTACCGCGTGACGGGGTTCACGAGCGCCGAGGCGGCGCTGTCCGAGTTCCTCGTCCGGCCGGACGAGTTCGACGCCGTCGTGTCGGACGTCTCGATGCCGCGCATGTCGGGCCTGGAGCTGGCGAGGAAGGTCCTCGCCGTCCGCCCCGGCGTGCCGGTCGTCCTGACGTCCGGCTACGTCCGCGCCGAGGACGAGGCTGCCGCCCGGGGAGCCGGCGTCCTCGGCTTCGCGTTCAAGGGGACCTTCGTCGAGGAGATCGTCGAGGCGATCGTGCGCGTCCTCGACGGGAGCCACCGGGGAGACGAGGGCCACGCGCCCTCCCTCTACGCCGAGCCGACCTGAGCTGCCCGGTCTCAGGCCCGGGAGCGCATGCGAGCCAACGCCGCATAATCGGCACGCGTTGAAGGCCGTCCGCTTCCACCCACCCCGCGTCGATCCCACCCCCGAGCTGCGCTGGGTCCTTCACCGCGCCTTCGCGAGCCCCGAGACCCCCGTTGCCCCACCACGCGATCCCGCCGCGGCCCTCGACCTCGCCACCCGGTTCGACCTCGCGGCCCGGATCGGCGCCCGGAGCGGCCCAGGCACCTTGAACGCCGAGGTGGGGTCGACGGCCAACGAGTTCACGCGCGCCGCTCATCTCGCCGCGGCAAACGCCCTTCGCTACGAGGTCACGCTGCGGAACGTCGCCGGTCTCGCAGCCAACCTGGGAATTCCCCTCGTCGTCCTCAAGGGGAGCGCGATCGGCCTCCTCGGTATCAGCCTGCCCGGCGCGCGCGCCTTTTGCGACCTCGACATCCTCGTCCCTCTCGACCGCATCCTCGAGCTGCGCACCGCCCTCGTCGCGGCAGGCTGGACCCTCTCCCCGCTTGCCGGGAGCGAGCACCAGGAGGCGCCCCTCACGCACTCGTCGCTCGGAATGATCGAGCTCCACCGGTGCGTCCCCGGCGTCCGCCCTCCCGGCTCCCGTCGCTCCTTCGACGCGAAGACCCTTCTCGACGCGGGTTTGAAGGAGCCTCTCCCCGCCTTTGGCGGCACCGTTCGCGCTCCCGCTCGCACCGTCCTCATCGCCCACGTCCTCGTCCACGGCCTCGTCCAGCACGGCTACGCCCCCGGCTCGTATCCGCTCTTCCGCTTCCTCGCGGACCTGCAGGACCTCGGCGCCGGGCCCGAGCAGCTGCCCGAAGCCGGCCGCTTCCTTCGCGACTTCGACCCCGACGACCTCGAGACGGTCGGCTCGCTCCTCTCGGCTCTCGCGTCCGGATCGGCGCTCGATCTCCCCGACGGCACGCCCCGCTCCCTTCTCCATCACCTCGTCTCAGGCAACGTCGACCCGGCCTACGCCCTCGGCCTCAAGGCAAACCCCCGGTCATTTCGGAGTCCAACGGATCTACCTTTCCCCCTCGCCACCCTGAGGTGGGTCTACAAGGCCGTCGTCCTCAGCCGCGCCCAGGTGGACGCGATCTACGGGCGGCCGAGACGCTGGGGGGGCTACGCCGCGCGGCAGCTGCTCAGGCCGTTCGACCTGGCGCTACGGCTGAGGCGGGCGAAGATTGCGAAGGCGGGCTAACGAGAGAGCGGCGCAGACCCCTCGAATCGCACTCCGATCTCGTAACCGAAGTACCCGTGGGGTAAGTGAAGTGGTTCGATTGATTGGTAGAACCCACACCGCCCGTCGCACATCCGGCAATGGCTCTACAGAAGCCATGATATTCCACTCCGGTTCGCTAGGACGGGCTTGCGATGCCTCGAGACCCTCCTTCATTCCGAACCTTCAGAACCAGCGTTTCCCTCCGCGCAGGGAAGTTCTCCCCGCTCTGGCCTCGCCGCGCCTATCTAGTAGCTAATCCTGATGTTCCCATTGCAGACCAGAACCGCCCCCGCCGACCCGACGAAACGCCACGGCTTCAGCGAGAGCTTGACCCGGGTCTTCACTGGAGGATCCGCCTTTGGTACTGCAACGTAACCCGTGTACGACGCCTGCTGCGTGAAGCCCCAAACGTCCGTGGATGAGGAGAACGTGATGTAGGGTGCCAGTCCAGGATCCGAATCGATCCCGGAGCACGGAACGGGCGGATCGTAGCCGCCACCAGTCGTATCCTGCTCCACCGTACACTGGAGAGATACCCCAAGCCTCTCCGTCGTTTCGGGGAAGAGGTTGAAAGCGGCGTTGAATTCGACTTCGACGGCTTCCGTGCTTGGAAGCGCCAAAAATTCCTTTGTGAAGAAGTCGGTGTAGGCGCTCGTGAAGGGGAGGTTGACGCACGCGACGGTCTCGTTCCTGTATCCGAAGATCTGCGCTCCAAAGGGGGCCTGCGCATACCACGTCGTTCCCGTGGCAGGTCCTTGCGTTGGGGCCGCCCCGCCGCCCTTTACCCCACCGCTGGTCGTGCCTCCCCGCGGACGCGCGGTCAGATTGATTGGGCCGGCGTTAGCGACTCCCGCGAGAGCCGTGATCAGTCCCACCATCGCTACCGTTGTCCGGCGCCAAAACTTCGATACTCGCATCGTCAAGGCCTCCTTCCGCTTGTGACGCCGTCCCGAATCGATCCCGGAGCCCCGTTCACGGCCGCAATGAGCGGGACGACCAGGAACCTGGGCGGCTCATACCCGCGTCGATCAGGGAGCGAGGCCGCTGAACATGCCGCGGTCGTCGGCACCTCCCCTTTCACCGTTGAAGGGTCTTCGTTCGTTGACATCAGCACCTCCCTCCGGAAACGCCCTTGAACCAATTCTGAAGCCAGAGCTCAGTAAGGCAGAGCCGTGCCCACCATCGGATCTTCTCGGGGTCATCATCCGGAGACCGACGCGTTCTGTCAAGTCCATCCCGGTCAGCTATTCCCAGCCGAACGAGCTGGCTGCATTCAATCGGGAAAAGTCTTGTCAGATCAGGGAATCGACTCACGATGAGCGAATCAAAGTACCTTTTCTTCTCGATGAAGCAGCGATGATCTGCGATGACCTGACGCAGGACGGAAATCGCCACGTCCTTCCGGCCCGCTTGCCCGAACGAGCGCCAATAGCGAAAGGCGAACTCAATCAGCTCCCGGTCCATCAGCGGGTGATGGACCAGAAGGCCCTCCCGACTTGCTAGGCGTTCCCACGTCCGCTGTCCGAATCCGTACTGCTCATACCCTAGACAATTTCGCAGCAGGTCGTCTCCGTAGACATTGCCGTGACCCGTACTGTTCTTCGCAACCAACGCTTCCCGCCAAGCGGGCGCGAGCCAGGCCAGCGAACCTGGCGTCTGCTTTTGTCTCCCACGAAGAGCGCCGGAACTCCCCGAGGCCCCGTCCGTCAACGCCCGAAACCGTCGCTGCAGTGCTCTCGGCACCCCTGCCGCGCGTCGAGTGAGCATCCTGAGCGTCGCAGGCGCGCGGGGACTCGCGAGCCAGTGATCGCCTCCATGGCCTGTTTGGAGGATCTTACAACCACGACGGCTGGCCTCTTGAGCAAGGAGTACCGCAAAATACGCCGTGTCATACGGGAGAGTATCAAGCCGGCTGGCCAGCACCGTAGCCAGCTCCACGACACCAGGAAAGTCACCGCGGAGGCATACCGCTTCTCCCCCAGTTGCTCCGATGAGGCGATCAATCTCCTGTGTCTCATCGCAGCCCCATCCCGGAAACGTGAGGCTGAGAGCGAGAGGCGCCTTCACCACTGGCCCCGGTCCCTGCAGGGGGAGCGCGCGTTGGGTGACCCATACGAGACCTGAATCGACACCTCCGCTCAGCGTAATCGCAGCAGACCCCAGCGGCGGGCTCCGCCGAACGCACGCCGACACGGCAGCCGCAAGGGCTTCTCGAGCTTCATCAGGTGCCAGGCTGCCCTTCTCCGCCGAGGGCGGCGCCCAGAACTCCCGTGACGTCGAGCGCTGAGCACCCCACTCGATCGTCGTCAGGCACCCCGGCCTGAACGCCCCCACCCCTTTGAAGAGTGATACCTCGCCCGGTTCAAAACGCATGACCAGCTCTCGGACGATCGTCTCGACATCCGGCTCGAGTCCCTGCGAGGATCCGGCTGCTATCTGGGCAACCTCGGTTGCAATGATCAGTCGGTCCCGATCCCATCTATAGAGCAGACTGTGGGAGCCTGAGACGTCCCGCGCCACTCTCAGCGTCCCGGACCTCGTGTCGAACTGCAGCGCCGTCCAGGCACCCGCGCATTCGCGGATCCCCTCGAGGTCTGCCGCGACGAGCGAGCGGGCCAGCTTCCCCGCAAGTCGCTCGCCCCGTCCCGCGCTCCCGGGGAGTGACGACCATGGCTGACCGGTGTCGGCAAGCCAACCGGTCACGGCAGTCAGGCTGCTCCCGTCCTGGACGACCGTCGATTCGCCAAAGCGGCTCTGCACCGCCATCGCTAGGCCGAACTCGGTCTTAAGCACCCGCACTGCCACCCCTCGATGCGGGGATACCGCCATCATCTGGGTGAGGCGCTCTTCGAGCTCAGGATCTCCCCGTCCACCAATTACTGCCAGAATCCCACCCATGCTGCTCAGGCTGCGGGGCGTTTGGCCTCGGGCCGCAATCGGCTACAGATCCATTGCTTCCCTTCGATGAAGGGCCGAGTTGAACTCGCTTCGATACTATCGATCATGCGGTCTTCAAACCGTCGCCTGGCGGCTGCCTCGGCGTTGGGATTGAGCGTGTGGCCCGCTTCAGTAGGTCGTTCACCACCCGGATCGGCGAGTCGAGCAGGCTGCTTCCGAGCCTCACCTTGAAGCAGGCCGCTGCTTCGGCCAGCCTCAGCAAGACCGGAAGCATCTGGCGCCTCTCCTCCAGGTACTTGCCGCTCGCAAACAAAGGGCTCGTGCTGGCGAAAAGACTGGCCAGCGCTTGCGCCTGAGTCAGTCTGATTAGTTCCGTTTCGGGAGCCGCCCGGACGGCGTCGAGGAACCACACCGCGTCCGGTGAGAGTTCGTCAGCGAAGCAGGCCGGGGCGTCTTCTCGCCGCAGTACCATCCGACCCGAACCCGGCAGGTCTTCTGAGAACCTGGAACGAAGCTCGTTTGGAATCAGCGGAAAGCTACCCTCCCGTACGTAGAGGTCCTCCCTCAAGGCAAGGACCCTGGCGCCTTCAGGAGCCCATTGGCAGAGCAGGAAGTCGTCCGAAACAAGCCGACCGCCGACATGGAGCAGTGCGAGCGCCAGCGTCGACTTCCCGACCATCGATTGTCCCAGGGCCAGGACACCCCTGCCGCCTACTGTCGCAGCCATTCCATGCAGCGGCACCCGGCCTCGGCGCGAAAGGGCGTGAACGATCGCAGCACCGATCAGCTCATCGACGTCCGGCGAAGACCCCGCCGCCGGTTGCAGCGCAACGCGGGCACCAGGCCTGCCCGGGGATAGCCAGAGCACCCCCGAGACTCCGATGAGGACGTCTTCATCCAGGAGCCTGCGCCAGCTCAGGTGCTCGCCCGGCCGAGGCCTCGCTTCCCAGAATCGCTCTATGACCGACGTCCAGGGGATTCTCTCGACCACGTACGGCTCAGGTACGTTCCCTTCTACCCGCGAAAGCCGCCAGACGCGCGCGACCCTCTCGAGCGTCGATCGGCCAAAGCCGCCGAAGCTGACCACGCAGGTGTGATCGTGGCTGAAAGCCAGGTTGGTGGGTTCCGTCAGGGGCATTCTCGGGTCGGCGACTCGTGAAGACGGCAGGACCCCAAGCCCGGCATCGACTCGGCAGCCGCCGGTTGAATGCGTATGATAACGATGAACTCTCTGGATCCTCTTCGGAGTGTCACATGAACCACCTTGAAAGAGCCGCAGCCGCACTCCGCTCGGAGCGCCTCTCCTACTCCTCCCTCTCGGACGGTTCCGGAGTCATCCTCGACATGAACGGGCTTCAAGTCTTGACCTTGAATCCGACCGGAGCCGTGCTGATTGACGCCATCCGCTCTGGCGTCATCGACGAGACGAATCTCGTTAGAAGGATCACGTCCGAATTCAATGTTGACGAGGCCCGGGCGCAGGCTGACATCGCAAGCTTCCTGGACCAGCTTCAGACTTGCCTGGGCCCCCTCTGAGCGCGATGCGCCGTTCGATACTCCTGAAATAGCTGAGCCCGGCCACGCCGCCGGGCTCAGGTGATTCCGGACCCTGGTCGAACCCTACTCCACCGGCACGATCTCGCTCTCGATGAAGGCTCCGTCCCCCGACCGCTTCCCCGGCTCTGAGCCGTCGTTCACGACGGCGTAGGTGATGAACGGGTTCCTGCCGTTCTTCACGGTCACGCGCGCGTAGGCGTTCTGGACGCCGGGCGCGAACTGGGTCAGGACCTGGTTGAGCTGGGCGAAGCCGAGCGCCGGCAGGACGACGGTCGCCTCGCCGACCTTCAGGCCGGTGGTCCCGTCGTAGATCTCCACGAGGTAGGTGTCGGTGCCGCCGTCCGTCTCGCCCGTGTTGACGATGGAGAGGTTGGTGCGCGCGATGTCGGTCTGCTGGAGCCCGCCCAGCCACGACGCCTGGGTCGCCAGGCAGTTCGTCGAGACCGCCGGGTAGAAGACCCCGTAGTTCCCGATCTGCGTGGCCAGGGCGGCCGGGCGGCGGCCGGGCAGCGTGTCGTCCGCCGGGTTCAGGGCACGGCTGGAGACGCCGATCCCGGCGAGCGTGCCGCCGCTGACGGAGACGAAGACGGCGCCCTGGAAGGTGGCGCCCTTCGGTCCGACGCCGGTGGCGCCCGCGTCACGCAGCGCCTGGACGAAGTCGGGAATGACGATCTGCTGGCCCGCGGGGATCGTGTAGGTGAGGGTGGCGGTCCCGCCCGCGATGGCGCTCGCCACGTAGCGGAGGTTCACGACCTTCGGCGACGCGGAGACGTTCACTACCACGACCTCGCTCGTGTAGACGTTGGCCTCGACGGCCACCGGCAGCGTGAGCGACGTCTGGTTCTGGATGGCGTCGTCGGTGATGGGCTGGATGAACGAGCCGTCCGAGTTCTGGTTGTCGTTCACCACCGCGTAGCCGTAGAAGGGCGCCCGGCCGTCGACGCGCTCCACCTTCACGAAGCCCTGTGTGGCGTTCGGGTAGAGGTCGGTCAGGGGCATCTGCATCCACGTGCCGCCGGCGAGGACCTTGTCCATCGTGGCGAGCGGCGTGGCCGAGGGGGTAGCGCCCGAGTAGTACGAGAGCCTCAGGGTGATGGGCGCGTCTGCGGGCGTCCCCGCGTGGTCGAGGGCGATGTTCGTGCGGTCCGCCGCGTTGTTCCGCAGCCCGAAGAGCCACGCCGGCCCGGTGAGGAGCCGCGACTCGAGGACCCCCGCGTAAGCGAGCCCCGCCTGGCCGATCGGCGTCTGGGAAGCCGGCGGAACGGGTGTCGACGCCCGCACCGTCACCGAGACGTTCGTCGGGTAGACGCCCTTGAACGTCACCCACAGAGAGCCGGCCCGGTCCCCCGTGGCGGGAATCGGGATCCCCAGGGACCTCAGGTACTCGATGGCGTCGGTGTGGATGTCCTGGTGGCCCGCGGGCAGCGTGAACGTCGCCGAGCCAGTCCCCGTCCCCAGCGACGCCGTGTAGTTCAGGACCATCTCGGCGTCCGTCTGGCTGCGGTTCGTGAAGGCGATCTCCGAGGTGAAGTGCGCGCCCTGGAGGCCGGTGGTGGAGAGGACGACGGGGACGAACACCCGGGCCTGGATCGGCTGGCCCACGCAGGCGCCGTAGAGATAGCAGATCGCGGCGCGATCGTCGCTTCCGAGCACCGGCGAGGGGATGCTGGCGTAGACCGACGTCATGATCGACTGCGAGTCGTCCGCCGGGTTGAGGTCGTTCGGGTTCCGGCTCTGGTCCGGCGCCGTCAGGCCCAGCGTGTTCCCCACGGTGTGGGCGATGACGGTCTGGAAGAGGCTCGACGGGTAGTTGTCGAAGTCGCACGCGGCGCTGAAGCGCCGGATCCAGGCGATGCCCGCGCGAATCGTCTTGTAGCTGTCACCCTTGTAGACGTTGACCGAGCTGTCGGTCACGACCCCCGCGAGAGCCAGGAGCCCTCCTTCCGCGTTCGGGCAGGTCATGGGCTGGCCGTTGAACATCGACAGGTCGTCGAAGTAGAAGGCGACGGTTCCGGCCGCGGGGATGGCGGCCGGGTCGCACGAGTCGGTCCTCGGTCCCGAGGACGTGAAGTGGATCGAGCTGTCGGGGTCGTTCGTCCAGAGCGCGACGGCGGCGTTGAACTCGACCCCGCCGCCGTTGTTGACCCCCCACTGCCCGACCGTGGAGCGATCCTCGTCGCACCAGCCGGCCACCGCCGTCGGGTCGACCCACCGGAAGCGGGTGAAGGCGTCCCCGCACGTCCCCGCGATGCCCGATGGGCACCACTGGTCGTCCCACTGGGCCTTGACGGCCCCCTGCCTCACGGCGTGGAGCCGGCCCGCCGGGGCCGTCACCACCAGCGAGGAGGTGCTCTCCAGCGGATCGTGGTAGCGCGCGGCGCGCACCCACTCGGTGAAGCCCGCGAGCTCGCGCAGCGGCTCGGGGCGGGCCGAAAGCCGCCCGTCCACCTCGCGCAGCAGGACGGTGCGGTCCGGCCCGGCGCGGAAGAGGGCGCGCGTGGCGTAGCTCTTCCCCGCGTCGTCCTTCACGACGTCGAAGACGCCCATCCCCATCTCGGTCGGCGCCCACGACCCGTCCGGACGGGCCTGCAGGGCCAGGAGGTAGACGTGGCCCGGCGCGAAGCTCGGGACGCCGGCGACGCGAAGCTGCACGCCGCTGGGGAGCATCCCGCCGGGGACGGCCACCACGATCTCGGGCTCCGTCACACCCGAGAGCGGGTCGAGGACGGCGAAGCGGGCCCGCGTCTCGGGAAGCCCTCCCGCCGTGGCCACCACGTCGGACCCGACGCAACGAGCCACGGCCACGCCGTCGCTCCGGCGGAAGACGGTGCCGTCCTCCATCGGGAGATAGACGGCCGCCCGGGCAGCCCCGGAGAGAGCAACGCAGGCGAGAATCGCGATGGAGGGGGTGCCCCGAAACGGGAACCTCATCGTGGACCTCCTGGATCGGCTCGGCAGGGTCTGCAACATGGGATGCGCCTCCACCGAACCGTCAGTTCCCGCCCGTCGGGCGGATGGGGGAGATGGGAGGCGTCGGCCTCGGCGCCGGGATCACGTGCGGGTCGACAGAGGTTCCCGTCATCCCGCCGATCGTCAGCGTGCCGCAGCCTTCGCACGCCGGCGCCGGCCCCGTCCGGCTGGAGACGACCGGTGGCGGCGCGGGGGCCTTCTCGCCTCCCGAGGGGAGCATCTGCAGGTCGCCCTCGGCGGAGATGCTCGCGACGATTCCGGCCCGGCGGAAACCGGCCGGTACGACGTCCTGGCCCCGCGCGGTGAGGCCCACCACGAGGTTCCGGGCGATCTTCAGGTCGTCGTCGCTCAGCGCCACCGAGCACCAGGGCGCGACCGTCACCTTTACCGGAGCCGTCACCGTCTTCGCCCCGGAGGCGTTCTGCACCACCAGCCGGTAGGTGATGGCGGTGTCCGGCGAGGCCGGGACGGGGAGAACGGCCGTGTACCGCTGCTCGTTCTCGCCGCGCCTCATCTCGAGGTAGTAGTCGTTCGCGGCGTCGACGGGGCGGAAGTAGACCCGCGCCGACGTGACCGGGTCCGGCCCCTTGATCTCGGCCGTGATCCGGGCGTTCGAGCCCGCCGGCAGGCAGGTCAGGGGGTCGTGAAGGATCTTCTGGTCCTCCGCCCGGACGGTCGTGAACCCTCCCAGCAGGAGGGCGGCAGCGGCGACTCTCGAGATCTTCTTCATGGGACCGGTCTCCTCGTGTGAGCTACAAACCAAACTGCGACGCAGCCTGGCGGATCGGGACAACCTTCGCGCAATCTACAGCTTCCGGCAGCGAATGTGCAACCCGCAGACGGGGGTGAGAGACCTTTTCTCCTAAATTCATCGAACCGCCGGCTTCGTCCCCAGGATCCGCTTTCCGTAGTATTCGACGAACGGGTTGGCCGCAACCTTCGGTAAAGCCTTTTCCGCCAGAGTCTTCGCCTCCGCCGCGGAACCGGTCTCATAGAGCGCCACCGCGGCGTAGAACATCTGGTTCTCCTCGCCCTCTCCGAACGGCTTCACCTTGTCCACCTGGGCGGCGGCGGTCTTCCAGTCCTTCGTCAGCACCGCGGCCTCCAGAAGGGCCTTCCGGAGGTCGCGGCTCTTCGGGTCGGCCGCCACGGCCGAGGTCAGGACGCGGTAGCTTTCGACGTACTTCCCTTCCTGCACCAGCCTTCTCGACTCGGCCAGCATCGCGGCAGCGGACGCGGGAGCTTGCTGGGCGGGCCGAGCAGGAGGAGGAGGCGGAGTGGAAGTGGGTGGCGGGGTGGAGGCAGGAGTGGAGGCAGGAGCGGGTGCAGCTGTCAGGGCCGGAACCACGGGCGCCGTCGCCGCCGGTGTCTCCACCGGCTCCGGCGGTGCGGTCAGCGACGGCAGCGCCTTCACCCCGGCCGCCCCGATCTTCGCCGTCAGCAGCCTCAGGAACGCGGCCCGCGTCTCGGGCTCGAGGTTCGCCTTCCACCACACCCCGAACCGCCCCTCCACGTCGGTGAAGCGGGCCAGGGTCCCGGCCGCGTCTTCGCTCCGTCCCGCCGCCGTCTGCTCGAGAGCCAAACGAACGAGCCCCTCCACCAGGAGCGGGGGCTCGTCGAGAAAGCCGAAGCAGGCGATCTGCAGGTCGTCCACCGCCTCCAGGTGCCGGCCCAGCCGCGCCTCCTCCCGGCCGGCCCGAAGACGCGCGCCGTAGAAGTCCCCCTGGGTCGGGGTTGCACCTAGAATCGGCCCCGCGATCACGATGACTGCGAAAACGACGTAGAGGATCGAGACGACTTGGAGCTTCTTCATCGACTGCGCGAACGGGTCGACCCCGTGGCCGCGAGATCCGCCGCGAGCGTCGTTTCCATCCTCGGACCGAGCCCCGCCGGGGCCGTCGGCCTCGTCGTTCTTCTCGTCGCGGCCGCCACGGCCCCCTTTCCGCTCGGGGGCGTCCAGCCGGGCGGCACGCTGCGCATCCAGCTCCTGGCCTTCCTCGCCCTCTCGGCGGCGCTGCTCGAGGAGAGACCTCCGGGCCGCCAACGCATTCCTCGTCTCGCCCTGCTCGCCGCGGCCCTCGTGGCCGCCCTTGCCGTCCTCGGTGCCGTTCAGCTGCTTCCCCTTCCCGCGGGCGTCCTGAAGGCCGTCTCGCCCGCCAGCGCCGCAGTCTACAGCGGGGCGCAGGGCGTCCTCTCCCTCTTCCGGCACGCCAGCCCCGCTCCGCGCGTCTCCATCGCCCCCTACGAGACGTCGGGCGTCGTCCTCCTGGCCCTCGCCTACGCGGCCATGTTCTTGGCGGCGGTCCAGCTGGTGCGGACGCGCCTCCGCCGCCGCCTCTTCGGCGCCACGCTCCTCGGCAGCATGGCGCTCCAGGTCCTGACGGCCGTCGGCGCCGAGCGTCAGGAGGCTCGGATCTCGGGCCCCTACTTCAACCCCGACCACTTCGCCGGCTACCTCGAGATCGGCCTCCCCTTCGCCTTCGTCCTCGCGTGGCAGGTGGCGGCGCGCGTCGTTCGGGCGTTCCGCAGGACGCACTCGGTGGAAGGGCTGGAGAGGCGCCTGGCGGCCGTCGCGTTCGCCGTCATCCTCTGGGCCGTCCTGGCCTCCGGCATCGCGCTGACGCAGTCCCGCGGCGGGATCCTCGCCGCCTTCGCCGCCACTCTCTTCGTCGGCGGACTCTCCGCCGCGTTCCCGGCCCGGCGGCACCAGACCGGCATGCGCGAGAAGGCGGCCGGCGCCGCCGCCGCCGTGGCCGGCTTCCTCTTCGCCGCGGCCGCTCTCGGCGGCCGGCCACTCCTGCGCTTCCTCGCCACCGACCCGCGCGACCTGGGGGCCGACACTCGCGTCCAGGTGTGGGGCCTGTCGCTCGACGTCTGGAAGCGGTTCCCCGTGTTCGGATCCGGCCTCGGCACGTTCCGCGAGGCCATCCGGATGGTCCAGCCGCGGGAGCTGGGGGGCCTCCTGGAGCAGGCCCACAGCGACCCGATGCAGCTCCTGGTCACGGGCGGCCTCGCCGGCTTCCTCCTCGGCGCCGGGGCGGTCGTCTCGCTCTTCGTCCTCCTCAGCCGCGGCTGGCAGGGACAGCAGCACCGCGAGGAGCGGGCCTTCGCCCTCGCCGGGCTCGGGGCGCTCGTCTCGCTCGCCCTTCACGGCCTCGCCGAGTTCAACTTCTCGCTCCCCGCCACGCCTGCCACGCTCGCGGCCGTCCTGGGGGCCTCCGTCGCCGCCGCGCTCTGGCGCGAGAGCGACGAGCCGGTCGTCCTCTCCGCAGCTTCCACCGTGGGCTGCGCTCCCGCCAGGAGCCGCACCGCGAACGTCACCCGCCCCTGAAGCCCCGCGAACGGGGCGGTCAGCGTCCTCTCCCCGTCCACGAAGGCCGTGCCGTCCCGCGCCCCGTTCCAGCCCCAGGTCACCAGCGCGGGCTTGTCGGCATGCAGGTTCACGCGAAGCCCCCCCGTCGCATCCGCCTCCGGGTCGACGCAGAGCGAGAGCGCCCCCGTCGGGGACCACGCCTCGGGCCCCACTGGCTCGCTCCGGGCGTCCTCGATGAGCCCGTCCACCCGCTCCCGCTCCTTCTCGTCGTTCCGCCTCCTGGCCAGCTCCCGCCGCGGCAGGAGCACGTCGAACTCGTCTCGCGCCGCCGCCGCCACGTTCCTCAGCGCTTCTACCGCGTCGTCGACCCTTCCCCTCTTCAGGTCGGCCCACGCCTTCTCCACGAAGAACGGCGTCCACTCCAGCGACCCCACCGACCCGGAGGTCCGGAGGATGCTGTCCCACGCGTACGTATCCCCGGCCCGCAGCGCGGCGCGCGCCTGCACCACGACCGGGACGCCGCGGAGCCCGTCGACCATCCGGTAGAAGGCTCCAGGGTCGGCGCTCGAGCTCCTGTCGTCGAGGAAGTAGCGGACCAGCTCGCGTCGCCGGTCCCCCCGCCACGTCCCCTCGGCCCCCGGCGGCCACAGCTCCATCACCCGCGCTGCCTGCCGGCGGGCTGCGGGGTCGTCGAACTCCCACGGGCTATGGGCCGAGATCCACGCCCGGCACCCGGAGAGGAGGCCATCCAGGTCGCCCAGCCGCGCCCGCTCCTCCAGCCGGGCCAGGTCGTCGCTGCGGGCCGTCGCCTCGGCCTTCTCCCACATCGACCGCAGCGTCGCGGCCCCCTGCACGCCTCCCGCCGCCGCCAGCTGGCGTTGCGCGCTGGCGATGGCCGCAGGAACGGAGGGGAGGAGCGATGCCGCCTTCGGCAACCCCAGCACCCACGCCGCCCGCAGGAAGTTCTGGCCCACGAACCCCGTGTCGAGGAATGCGCGGGAAAGGACGGGCGGCGCCCCCATCCGCTCGGCTTCCGGAAGCCCCTCCCACGTCTCGAGGAGCGCCCCCGCCAGGAACGTCCAGGCCGGGTCGTAGCCCGGAGCCAGCAACATCGCCTGCCGCAGAGGCACCAGCCACTTCTCGGGCCGGGCCGCGGCACCCCCCGCGTCCGCGCGCCGCTCCGACAGGTAGGTCAGCACCCCCACAAGCGTCTGGTGAATCGCCTGCCCGGGGTTGAGGACCACCGCGTCCAGCATCAGCGACCGCGCCCCGTCCAGCTCCGCGTCGCGTTGCGCCACGCTGGCCAGCCACGCCTGCCGCTCCCGCGCGTCGAGGTCGCCGAACCGCACGGTCCCCATCTCGTCCATCACCGCGGCGTCCGCCAGCGTGGTCGCCGCGAAGTCGGACGAGGGCTGCATCGCCGCCTGCGCGAGCCATGCCGGCCGGCGAACGTCGAAGCCGTACGTCCTGGCGTAGGTCTCCACCGCACCCCGTCGGTGCTGATCGGCGAACCAGTGAAGAAGGGCCGCAACCGAGAGGACGAGGCACCCGAGAACCCCCAGCCGCCGGATCGCTCCGGTAGCTCCGGTCAAACTGGCCACCCCAGCGGCTTCCCCTCCACCACCGCCTTCGGGTTCGAGACGAAGAGCGCCTCTTCCGCTTCGGCCCCCCAGCTCTTCCGCACCCTCTCCCGCGCGGCCTTCAGGCGCGGAGGGCGCTTCTCCATCGAGTGCGCGTCGGACGCAACCAGGTGGACCAGCCCCCGGCGGAAGAACTCCTCGCAGGCCACCATCGCCGGTCGCCCCAGCTCACCCAGCAGGCTGGCCGCCGTCACCTGGGCCACCGCGCCCCGCTCCACCAGGCTCGCCAGCCGCTCCGCGTCCCGCGCCAGGACGAGGTTCCGTTCCGGGTGGGCGACGACGGGCGTCACCCCCAACAGGACGAGCTCGTGGAACGCCGCCTCGGCCGACTGCGGCACGTGTCCCGGAGCGAATTCCACGAGCAAGTACCCCTGCCTGTTCAGCCGCGTCAGCGGCCCCGCTTCACCTTTCTCGGCCAGCTCCACCAGGTCGCCCGTGAACCAGACCTCGCACCCCGCCAGGACGGCCGGCGTCCCTCCCAGCAGCGTGTTCAGCTTCAGCAGCATCTGGTCGCGGACGGCGGGGTCCTCGTTCAGCCACGGGTCGCGCAGCACGTGCGGCGTGGCGACGATGGTCTTCGTCCCCTCGGCCGCTGCCGCGCGGCACAGCGCCACCGCGGCTTCCCAGCTTTCCGGGCCGTCGTCGATCCCGGGAAAGCAGTGGAAGTGGAGGTCGATCAACCGCGCAGGGCCTGCTGAGACGTGGAGAGAGAGCCCGAAGTTCCGCCCGTCTCCTCGGGCGCCTCATACCCGGTCTTGTACGGGTAGTAGGACCCGTACTGCCCAGCCGTGTCCGGCAGGCTGTTGATGAGGACGCCGAAGACCCGGGCGTTCGCGCGCACCAGCTTGTCGCGCGTCCGCGCCACCAGCTCGCGCGGCGTGGAGCCCCCCTTCACGCAGATGACGACGCCGTCCGCGTAGTGCCCCAGGATGAGGGCGTCCGCAACGGGCTGGACGGGGGGAGAGTCGAGGATCACATGGTCGAACGTCCCCTTGAACGCCACCAGCAGCTTCTCCATCCCGTCCGATGCCAGGAGGCCCGACGGGTTGGGCGACATGGGGCCGGACGTGAGGACGGCCACCCCGGGCATCTCGGTCCGCTGGATCGCCTTCGCAAGGTCCGTTCCCTCGGCTAGGACCGACGTCAGCCCCACCCGGTTCGAGAGCTTCATCACCTCGTGGATGCGCGGCTTGTGAAGGTCGCTGTCCACCACCAGGACCCGCCGCCCCAGCTGCCCGAGGACGATGGCCAGGTTGAGCGCCGTCGAGGTCTTCCCCTCGCCCGGGACTGACGAGGTGACGACCAGCGTCTTCCAGCCGCCCGCCTGCGCCAGGAGGAGCGCCGTCCGGAACCCCCGGTACGCCTCCGCCACCACCGAACGGATCTGCAGGTGCGGCAGCAGCTCGATGGACGTCGGGCCCGTCTCCTCGGCTGCCGCGGCCTTCTTGTTCCTCCGGACCAGGCCGTACCCGTAACCGTAGCCCACCCCGTAGCGTCCGTATCCGTAGCCCCGCTTCCCCGCCTCGCCCACCGCCGGGATCACGCCGAGGGCGGGCAGGTGCAGGATCTCCTCCACCTGCTCCGGCGTCCGGATGCTCCGGTCGACGTACTCCAGGAAGAAGGCGAGCCCCACGCCCCCAACCAGCCCCAGGAACAGGCCCAGCATCCCGTTCCGGCGGTACGACGGCCGGAAGCGCGAATTCGGCGGCAGCGCCCGGTCCACGACACGGATGTTCGACTCGCGCGACCCCTGCAGACGCGACATCACCTCGGTCTCGCTCTGGCGTTTCAGGAGCGTGTCCAGGAGCGCCCTCTTCGTCGAGACCTCCACCTTCAGGTTGTTGTACTCGATGGCGTTGCTGTTCAGGGTCATCGCTTCGGCCTTCTGGCCGCGGAGGACGTCCTTCAGGCTCTCTTCCCGCCGTTGGGCCGTCTGGAAGTCGGCCTTGGCCGTCTCGCGCGCCTTCGCGACGGTCTCCTCCACCACCGAGGCCAGATGCTCCTTCCCCTTGGAGATCTGCGCCCGCAGCTGCTGCATCGCTGGCCACTCGGGCTTGTAGATGCTCAGCTTCTCGGCGTACTCGCGCTCGCTCTTCAGCAGCTCGTTTCGGAGTTGCGTGACGAGGCCGTTCGACAGCGTGTCGGCGATGGCGTCGGGCCGCGCCGTCTGGATCTCGTAGTACCGCGCCTCCTTCGAGACCCGGTCGGCCACCGCGGCCGCGTAGTCCTTGTTCAGCGACTCCAGCTTCTGCAGCGTGATGTTCTGGCCCGGGTCGACCGAGACGATGTCCTTCTGCCGGCCGTAGGCCTGCAGCTGCTTCTCCTTCTCGTCCACCTCGCCTTGCAGCTGCTCGATCTGCGTCCCGAGGAACTGCGACGCCTGCCCCACGATCTTGTACTTCGCCTCGAGGGTCCAGTCGATGTAGGCGTCGGCGACGGCGTTCGCCACGTCGGCCGCGAGCTTCGGCGACGTGGAGACGTACGAAAGCTCGACCAAGTTGGTCCCGTGGATAGGAGTGGTTTCCAATCCGCCTTGCACCTTCTGCGCCAACCGAATCTCCGGGTCGTTCACCCCCTGCGGCATCGCTCCCTTCCCCTTCGTCCGATCGGGCTCCTTCGCCGGGCCCAACACCTTGGGGTTCAGTTCCGGCTTCTCGATCAGGTTCAGGCGCGTCACCACCCGCTCCGCCACCTCTCGGCTCTTCATCAGGCGCGTCTGGGTGGGAATGAACTCGGGGTTGTACCAGTCGTAGTAGACCTGTCCCCCACCAATGTCGAGTGGGCTCCCCTTGTCCTTCTCCACGTTCAGCATCACGGTGGCGCGGTAGAGCGGCGTCGCCAGGAAGCTCATCACCGCCGCACCCACCACGCCGACCACCACGCAGAGCCCGACGATGCGCCAGTGCTTGACGACGGTGTTCCAGTACTCGGTGAGGTGCACCTCCCGCGGCGCGTCGTCGAACGGCTCGGGATCCAGTGTTCCTGCCTCGTTCGCCATCAGAAGAACGACTCCTTCACGATGACGACGTCATCGCCTTTCAGCGTGGGGTCCACGTCCTTCCCCGAGACGATCCGCTTGTAGTCCGCCACCTGCTCCACGTCCTTCCCATCCGGCCCGCGCCGCTTGATTCGGATGCTCCCCCGCGCGGCCCGGTCCGTCAGCCCCCCCGCCTTCGCGATGACCGAGAGCAGCGTGATCCGGTCGTCCGTGTTGAACTCCAGGGCTCCCGGGCTCTTCACCTCGCCCAGGCAGAAGACCCGCACCGTCGTCTGCGGAGGAATGTTCACCACGTCCGACGGGTAGATGGGGATGTTCCACTTCGGCGAGGGATTCACGAAGAGGTCGTCCGTGGCGATCTCCAACCTGTCCGAAAGGCCGTTGTCTGCCTTCCGAAGGACGTAGATCTTCTTCCCGGCGTTTGGCGCCAGCCCACCCGCGGCCGATATCGCCTGGAGCAGGTCCCATGTGCCGGAAACGTTCAACCTCCCGGGTGTCTGAACCGCCCCGAGGATGGAGACCGGCTTGTTCGCGAACTCCTTGATGATCACGCTCACGTTCGCCCGGTTCACGTACTTGGCGGTGAGGATGGCTTCCAGCCTGTCCGCCGCGTCGGACGCCGTGAGGCCACCGATCTGGACGTCTCCCACCAGCGGCAGCGTGATCTGCCCTTCGTCGCCGACCCGCCGCTCGACGTTCAGCTCCGGTACCTCGAGGACCCTGATCTCCAGGAGGTCTCGCGGCCCGATCCGGTATTCGCCTCCCTGCGCCTGGGCCAGGAGGGGGCTCGCCCCGCCCACGAGAAGGCTCGTCATTACCAGGGTCGCAACCGTTCGCCACCGATCGGGTCGGTTCATTCGTTCCCTCGCCATGCGCCACTCTACCCCACGCATCAGGACCGCCCCCCGGCCCCGATCGAGATGAAGTCCCGCTGCCACGTCAGCCCGAACGAGAACCGGACGACCGAGCGGTCGTACCCGGGGATGTTCGATGTGTAACGCGACTGCGTCACCACCCCGGTGATCCCGAGCGTGGAGGTGAGCCGCACGCCGATGCCTCCGCTCAGGTCGCGCACGTCGTCCTTCCGCTTGATCACCTCGTTCGTCGGGGTGTAGATCACGTCGGACGGATAGCTGTTCGACCCAAGGGACCCGGAGATGCTGATGCGGGTGCGCGTTCCCACCGTGAACGAAAGCGCCGCGCCGTTCCGAGTCTCGAAGTAATACGAGTTCGCGACGAAGAAGCTGGGAACCGGCTTCCTGTAGCCCAGCACCTGCAGCTCCAGCGGCCTCGCAAGGACATACGAAACGAAGTAGCCGTACGTGCCGGTCTGGTACGGCTCGAAATACGACCCCTCGTACAGTGCCTTGGACTCGCGGTAGCCCCCCGAGAGGTCCACGTAGAACCGCGGCTGGTCGTAGTGAGCCACCAGGAGATAGCCGGTGCTGTCGTTGTCCCGATCGATAGGCTCGTCAACGAATTCGGTCCTCACCTTCTCCACCTGCGCCCCGATGGAAAAGTACTCCCGGAACCTGTACCGGAGACCTCCCCGGTAGGCCCGCTCGGTCCGGTTCAGGTAGCTGTTCGGCTGGGTGGAGCCAAGGATGGGAACCCCCTGGTCGATCCGCGTCTTCACGCCGTCAGCCCCACCGAAGATCGACAGCCTCCTGAGGACGTCGATCTCTAGCCGGGCCTTGCCGAACGTCTGGTCCTGGAAGTTGGCAACCTCCGCTTCCGAGCTGAGGAGCTGATTGGCCCTCCTGTAGCCCCCGCCGGCTTCGACTGTCACTCTGTTGAAGAGGCCCACGAGCTCCCCGTCGTATGTGCCACCCCACCCCCGCCGGCCCGCCAGGTCGAGGTACCACGTGTACTCCGGCGCCGCGGTTCCGCGCAGCACCAGCTTCGACCCCAGGGGCAGGAGGTATTTCACGCCGCCGGCCGCTGTCGCCGTCCAGTCGCCCACGGTCTCTTCGCTCGCCGATGCCCCGTAGAGGTTGTTGTTGTAGCCCACGTCTCGCAGCGTGAAGAACGGCTGGATACGCAACGGTCCCAGCCGGTAGCGGGAATAGTCGAGCTGAGCTCGGACGTCCTCCTGCAGGGGTACCGTTCGGGAGCGAGGCGCCTCCTCGGAGGAGATCTGCGCCAGTCCAGGTCTCGCTGCGGCGCAGACCGCGACGAGGACCACTGCGCCGACCACGGGATTCGATCTTGCTCTTCGGTGCCTCACTAACTCCGCCTTCGCATCATGCCGGCTGGGTGACCCGGCAAGCCGCTGGATTCTCCTCCGCCACGGACTCCGGCCCCGAAGCTTCCGAAGGTGCCGCCAGAACCGCCTTACCCTGGGATTCCCTCATCGGAATCAGCTCCCGAAACTCAAGCTCCATCCTCATCAGCCTCACTCCGTTGATCCGGCACAGCCGAGCAGCGTCACGCAGTCTCTCGGCGTCGACCTTCGTCGAGGAAACCAGGAGCGTGAGCCGGGGGTGCCTCCGTGCCAGCTCCTCGACGGCCTCGAGCGACCCCGCCACCCGGAGCCCGCTTACGTAGAGACCGACTCTTTCCGGGTCGTCGTCAAGGAAAGCCACGGGGTTCATGTCGAGGTGCTCGTTTTCCCAGATCTCCTTCAGCGCCGCCACCCCCGCCTTTCCCGCGCCGAAGATGGCCACCGGCGGACCGGTGGCGTCCGCCTTGTTCTTCGACAGGCTCAGGATCCGGAACGAGCTTCGCGCGCCTGCCGAAAGCGCCGACTTCGCCAGCGCGAAGACCAGGAAGACCGAGACCGGCACCTCCCCGCCGACAACGATCCAGTCGAGCGCCAGCCCCGTGAACGTTGAGACTCCCACGGCGACGCCCAGGCGGACGAAGTCGTCCATCCCGGCCAGGCGCCACGCCCTCCGATAGAGCCCCATCACCCAGAGCCCGCCCACCGTCGCTGGCGCCAGAACAGCAGCCATCTCGACTGCGCTTGCGCGATGAACGTGCAGCCCCCAGTCGTCCCACTTCAGTCCGATGGCGACCCACACAGCGACCGCGACCAGGGCGAGATCGACGAAGACCACGAAGAGGGCCTTCTTCAGCACCGGAGCGTCGTACAGTCGCAAGACGACGCCCTTGCGGATCACCGCGAACTCCTCGTACCCCAGCCGCGCAAGCCCCACGAACGCCGCAGCCACGATGGCCACCAGGAGGAGGCCCGCCTGTCGAGCCGTGAAGAGAACCGAGAGGAGGCCCAGCAGGCCCAAGACGAGACCCACGGCCCAGAGCAGCAGTACTGCTCGTCGGTGGTCCAGCCCTAGGTCGAGAAGCCTGTGGTGAAAGTGCCCCCTGTCGGCCTCGAAGACCCCGGTGCTGGCCCGGTTCTCCATCCTCTTCACGGTGCGACGCGCCATCGAAACAAACGTCTCGGCCACGGGGAGCCCCATGATGAAGACTGGCACCAACGTGGCGAGCCCGGCCGACAAGGTAGAGCCCCCCTTCAGTGCCAGACAGGCCAATATGAACCCGATCGAGGCCGACCCCGTGTCTCCTAGGAAGACCTTTGCGGGGTAGACGTTGTACGGGAGGAAACCCAGGATTCCCCCCGCCACCACCAGTGCCGCGCCCCCCATGGGAACGTTTCCAGAAACGAAGAAGACCGCCGCGAGGCTCGCAGCGGAGATCAGCGCCAGCCCCCCCGCCAGCCCGTCCAGGCCGTCCACGATGTTGAAGGCGTTGGTCACGCCGACGATCCAGACGATCGACACGACGACTGAAAGCGGACCCAGGGAAACCTCGGCCCCGAAGACGTGGACTTTCGGCATGAGGGTGATTCCGAACGACACCGCTAGCCCGGCCCCGAGCCCTTGTGCCAGGAACTTCGGCACGGCCCGCAATGGCCTGACGTCGTCCCAGACGGAGACGACGAGGACGGGCAGCAACCCTATGCCAATCCCCAGCATCACTCGCACCGGCGCCCACGGAGCCAGGGGACCGATGCGCAGCGCGGCTGCGGAGAGGACTAAACCAACGGACACGAGGACCGCAAGCCCACCCAGCCTTGGGGTGTCGGCGGCGTGGACCTTTCGTACCCCTGGTCGATCCACAGCGCCGACCCGAATCGCGAGACGACGGGCCAGCGGCGTGAGGACGTACGCGAGCGCTCCGGCCAGCGACATGGGGACCGCGAGCCAGAGAAGCTTCATCCTCGAGTCACCTACGCCAGCCGTACGGGTCAAATTCAGGAGGCCGACCCCGACTCACGCGATCAACTCCATTCTCCGGATGACCCAGTCGCCGAGGACAAGCCGGTGCATCTTCGTCCGCAAGAAGCAGTCAAGAGCTTCCTCCGGGGAGTTCACGATCGGCTCGTTCTCATTGAACGAAGTATTCAGGACGACAGGAACTCCCGTCCGCTCCTCGAAGGAACGGATGAGGCCCCAGTACCGGGGGTTCTGCGCCCTTGATACGGTTTGGAGCCTGCCTGTTCCGTCCACATGAGTCACAGCGGGTATGACCGAGCGCTTCTCCGGGCGCACCGGATAGACCTTGATCATGAACGGGTCCGGGTACGTCTCCTCGAAGTAGTCGCCCACGCGCTCCTCGAGAATGGACGGTGCGAACGGTCGGAACGGCTCGCGCCGCTTGATACGCGCATTGAGCACGTCCTTCATCTCCGCCCGCCTAGGGTCCACCACGATGGAGCGGTTTCCGAGCGCCCGCGGCCCCCATTCGCTCCGCCCCTGGTACCAACCGACTATCTCGCCCGCCGCGATCGCATCCGCCGTCTCGGAACAGAGCTGCTCCACGCCCTGGTGCCGACGGACCTCGAAGCCATCCACCGCGACCCAGGATTCGGGAACATCCCCCGCAAAGCTGGCGAGCCGTCCCCTCATTGCAGACACCACCCGCGGCTCGTCGAACTGCGGCCCCCAGTACGAATGCTCCATAACGAATCCGCGCGGCCTCGCGAGAACGTGATGCCAGACGTAGAGCGCGGCGCCGAGGGAGGTTCCCCCGTCGCCGGCCGCCGACTGCACGTAGACGTCGGTCACGTCTGTCTCCCGGAAGAGCTTCCCGTTTGCAACTGAATTGAGGGCGCACCCGCCCGACAGGCAAAGCTTCCTCAGGCCCGTCTTCTTCAGGAGCCAGCGAACGCGGTGAAAGAATGCTTCCTCGTACATCGCCTGCAAGGATGCGGCGAGGTCGTGGTGCCGCTCGGTGATCTCCGAGCCTGGCTCGCGAGCCGGCCCTAGAAGCTCAGCAAGCTTCTCCGTCCAGAGCGATCCGATGAAGGGTTCCCCGTCCTCCCACGACATCGTCACGCCCTCGGAAGCGTGTCTGAAGAAATCGACGTTCGTCTCGAAACCGCCGTTCGCGACCGTCTTCACGACCTGTCGCAGGTCCGGGAGAAACGTCGGCTTTCCATAGGAGGCCAGACCCATGACCTTGTATTCGTCCCCGTACTTCGGAAAGCCTAGGAACTGAGTCAGGGCCGTATAGAAGATGCCCAGCGAATGGGGAAACATCACCTCGTCCAGGGCCTCGATGCGGTTTCCGCGGCCCACCGCCGACATCGACGACAGGAAGTCCCCGAACCCGTCCACCGTCAGGCAGGCCGCCTCTTCGAACGGCGAGCAGAAGAACGATGATGCGAGGTGCGCACGGTGGTGCTCCACGTGGTGGAGCTTCGCCCGCAGGCCTGGAACCGCCGCCGCTACGCACGTGTCGATGTCACCCACCCGACGCTGGTTTCCCAGCCGGGAGCGGATTGCCTCGAACGACGGTCTCCTCCGGAACGCGAAGAGCACCTTATCGAGGAGGTGCGCTCCCGGATTCCTCGAAATTGCAACGTGCTCAATATCTCCTCCACCGGCGCCGGAATCCGCGATCGTCGTTCGAATCGCCCCCGAAGGAAACCCGGCCCAGTGCTTGATCCGATTCAGGCGCTCCTCGTCGACGCCGGAGGCGAACGCCCCGTCGTGGAGGACGGCGGCAGAGGAGTCGCCATGGTATGCGTTAATGCCCAGAACGAAAGTCAAACATCCTCCCTGGTATAGGCGTAGACGCCAATATCCCTTCTTGTGGCGCTCGTAGCGAGAAAGAGGTCAGGGTGATCGGGTCAGTCACGAGCAAGTACTTTCCGTTGGCACGTTCGCAATGCAGGGCTTCACAGTGCCCGGTACATCTCGGCGGTTGCGGAAGCCGCGCGCTCCCACGTCAGGTTCGCCTTCGCATAGGCACGGCCGGCTTCACCCATTCGAACACGACTATCCTCATCCATAACGAGTCGCTCCAGAGCTTCCGTCCAGAGGCCGGTAACGGTCGGTACGACCACGCCTGCGCCGGCCGCGCGTACGTGCTCGCAGATGTCGGCCTTGTCGCTCACCACCACGGGACACCCTCTCGCCATGGCCTCGGCCGCAGCGATACCGAAGTTCTCCGAATGGCTCGGAAGTACGAATGCGCACGCACCGTCGAGCAGATGCCACCGGTCGTTTGGCGAAACTCTCCCAAGGGTCCTCACCATCGTTCCGAGGTCCAGGGCGCGCACGGCTTCGGATATCTCGGTCTCATGTTCAGGTGCGTGATCGTCCGGTCCCCCGGCGATGGCGAGCACGACCGGTTGGCGAAGAGCGGCAAGGGCAGGGAGCAGGACGTCCACGATTCCCTTTTTCGGATGGAGCCGCCCGAGGAATAGGAGTATCGGAACATCCCCACCGGGATTTCCACATCGTTGACGAAGGGCTTCAGGGTCACGCGGCGCGGCCCACGCAGCGTCGTCGACGCCATTCGGGATCACGAAGGCTGGGACCCCGGGTGCCAGCTCCCCAAATTCATCGGCCTCAGCACGGCTCGTCGCATGGATCGCCACAGACTCCTCGATCGTTCTTCGCTCCACTGCGGCCCAGTAGATGCGCTTTCCCATCGCACGCCGACTGCGCGAGTACCTCGACAACATTCCTGCCGGCCTAACGACGTATGGTCTCCCGGCTCGACGGGCAGCGGCGGCCCCAACCGTAGACGCGAAGCTCCAGATCGCGTGCACGTGCAGCAGATCGTAGGCGGCGGCGTGCTCGTTGAGCCACAGGCCAAGAGTGATGGAAGGCTTCCATCGCTCGGATCCGATCCGGCGAAAGAGGTGCGTCTTCACTCCAGCCGGCAGCGCCTCGACAGGAATCCGTCCTCCTACGCCATCCGCGTCCGTTGTCGCGATTTCCGCGTCGACGCCCGGAAGATGGTTAAGTGCCTTGCAAAGGGACCCCGCGACTTGGCTCGGCCCTCCGTAGCGGGGCGCAATCGCCGGGACCACGTGAAGCACCTTCACGGAGTGAGGTCCTCGACTCGAGATCTCTCCGACAAGGCGCCCAGGGACGCGAAGACGGCTTCAGCAAAGCGATCCGCCCCCTGCCGCAGCGAGTGCCGAGCCACGGACGAGCGGGCCGCGTCCTTCATTTTCTGGAGCTGCGCCTCCGGCATTTCGATCGCTTCGCGAAGAGCCCGACTGAGCGCTTCGACGTTGTCGGCAGGGATTCTCCACCCGTTCCGGCCGTGCGCAATCAGCTCGTGAGCGGCTCCCATGCTGTCGGTTGCAATTACGGGCATCCCCGCCGCCAGGCCCTCCGGAACGATGAGTCCCCAGCCATCGTAACGAGAAGGAGCGCACAGAATGTCGCTCGCCGAATAGAACGACGGGAGGTCGTCCCAGTCCTTGAAGCCCTCGAACTGGACCCGGTTCACGAATTCGTTCAGCACCCGGCGCATCTTCCCCTCGAGGGGGCCGGCCCCGACTACGCGCAAAGAAGCCCCTGGATGCTCTCGGCAGACGCGGCCGAAGGCCTCCGACAGCAGGTCGACACCCTTTCGCTTGACGAGTGACCCTGAAAAGAGGAATCGGCGTTCCCCTGGCGGCCTCGCTTCACCTCTGGGCAGCAACATGAACCTTGAGAGGTCCGAGAAGTACGGAACGTTTAGGTACCGGCGCTGCGAGCCGAATTCCGAACGCCATGCCTCTAGAGCCCAGGACCCGATCCCCCAGATCGGCACATCCATTTTGTGCAGCAAGCGGAGAGACGCGCGGCGTCTAAGCCGGCCAAGCAGGCCGAGCTGACGGAAGCCTGGCCGTTCGCCCCAGAACGCCCATGGCCTTCCAGAGGACGCCCTCATACCCATTAGCCTCGTGGACGGCCTTCCTCCGTACCACGAGAAGATCGCGAGGTCCGAGTCGCGCACCCACCCCTGTGCGATTCGGTCTCCGGCGGGACCCTCGCCGAGAACCGAATACTCATGCCCGATCGACCTCGGCTTCCAGAGGCGCTGGGACATGGAGCGCCGCACGTAAATCGCGCGAATCCTCACCCGTCCCCCTGCCGCCACCGTGTCGAGAAGCTCGACCTGGTATGGCGAAGGGATGTGGGTGAGAACGGCGACGACAGGAACTCGTACCCCGCTCAGGGAATGCCCCCTGACCTTTCGGAGAGCCTTGGTCCGCCCTGGCCAGCCCCCCCAGCTCCCAAGGAGAGCACCTTTTCGAGCGCCATCGAGACTCGTCGGGAGTGCCTCTCCGTGACGAGCCAGATAGCCTCCACGTAGATCGCGACGATGGTGAGGATGCCCGCCACGATCAGGAACGCGCCAGCGGACGGCCGCAGCCTTGAAGGGACGAGAACGGCGGACACTGCGACCGCTAGCGGAAGGTGCAGGGCATACAGGCTGTACGACCGTTCCGCGAGGGCCTTCCCAGCGGCACCCACCACGCCCCCAGGGTCGGATGACGACGCCAGCATCGCAATCAACGTGGTGACGGCCGCACCAAGCACGTAGTCGGAGGCCAACGGTGGGAGCATTCGGGCTCGCGAGACCCCGAGGGCCACAAGGAACATGGCCAGGGCGAGTAACGCCGCCGGACGGGCCCACCGTCCCCGTCCGTGCTCCACGTCCCTCCTATGCCAGAGCCAGGCCGCTCCTCCCAGGAGCCAGATGGGAAACCGGAGTGCGATCCCCGGGCCGACGAACAAGAGTGCCAGAACGGCACCGATGCCGCACAGAAGCCTCCTGACAGACGAAGCGCCTGGAACGGCGGCGATGAATGCGAGTGGAAACGTCGCGTAGTACCAGAACTCGTTCGCGAGGCTCCAGAGCGGAGCGTTCGAGCCCAGGCAGGGAATGAGGATGGTCTGGGTGAAGAGCGCGTTCCCGGCAAGAATCGACCAGGACAAGTTCGCCGAGACAGGACTAGGAAAGATCGCAGGGAGCAGGCCGCGATAGGCGAGACCGTCGGGGAAGAGACGTCCACCCAGGACGTCACACGCCCCGCCCAAGGCCAGCGCGGGAAGGAGTACCGTCCAGAGTCGTCCCAGGCGCCTGGATGCATAGCGCCTGAGGCTCCAGGAACCTGCCTGCAGGGCCGGCACCGTGCTTCCGACGATCAGGAAGCCGCTCAGGACGAAGAAAACGATGACCGCTTCGTGACCGAGCCCGCTCAGGACGTAGAAGCTTCCCCATACCGGCCCCGCGCACGCGTCTCGCCAGTCGACGAAGACGAGGGCGCGAACGTGCCCCACGAGAACCGCGAGAGCCGCTGTTCCCCTGACCAGGTCCAGGTAACCGTAGTTTCGGTTCCCGCTCATCGACGGACAGTAGCGGAGGCGAAGCGCTTCCAAGGCCGGGAGGTCCTCTTGCGATGCCGGGCGGCCCCCACCTCTGCGATTCGTCGCGCCCTCACACCACCGCCCGACGCACCGCTGGAGCGTTGGCGTGAGCCGCCCGAGCGCTCGTCTGCCGGAGGAGGGTCGGCGCCATCTGCCGCACCAGCGCTTCGACCGCGAACCACGCGAGCAGGATGTAGCTCATCAGAACCAGCTCGATGCCCGAACGCAGCCCTGCGAAAAGGGCAAAAGCCCCGAACGAGTACAGCAGAAACCTCATCGGGCCTTCGCCTCTTGCGATTATTGCGTTGCACCTCGCGGCGAGCAGGCCGAACAAGAATCCAATCGCGGCCTCGCCGAGCCATCCGAAGGCCATATAGGCCTCACCGACGATGCTCATCGACAGCGAGGCCCCGGTGTTACCGATCATGTCCGGCAGCAGGAACCCAGGATCCAGGGGCTTGCCTGGCCAGAGCACTCTCGGCACCGGCCGAACCAGAACCCAGAGGACCCACCGAAATCCCACGGGCTGCGCTTGCGCGGGAATCAACTCAATGACTTGGCCGACGCGAAGGATGTTGTCGTCGACGTGAAGTGGCTCGAAGTGACGCCGGTCGACGTCCCCGACGAACGCCTCGCCGTATCCTACGGCCCGGTATTCCAGCAGAAACTGCATCCCGGTGAGCAGAGCCGCCACCGTCCCCAGAACGACGACCAGGGCCTTCAGTCTCACGATCGGAAACTGCTGAAGCAGCCACGTTAGTAGCCCCGCTCCGATCATGACACCCACGATCCTTCGCGAGCCCCCCTGCGCTACGAACGCTGTGACGATGACCGAGGCCCCCAGTCCGACGAAAACCCGCCTGTCCAGCCAGCTCCCGATCGAATTGGCGAGAGAGACCGTAAGAGCAGGCACCATGTATCCAAAGTACGAAAGATGATCGAGGAAGGCATCCCACCCTCCGAGACTCCCTCGGCTCCAGGGGGCCGCCCACCGACTCGCCAAGAGCGCCGCAGCCATCACCCGAACGTCGAAGCCGGATGGTATCGCATAGCACAGCATTCCCAAGCCAAAGGCCACGAGCAGCGCCAGGAAGATCGCGCGAGGCCCGAGCTGCAGGGACGCCGACTTCACGAGCACCATCGGGAGCGACCGGACACGGATTGCAGAACCAAGCCAGACGAACGCGCCGAACAGCCCGACGGCGACGAGCGCTTGAGCGATCCCCTCGCGCGACACGGTATCCAGAGCGTAGCCACCCTTGATGAGATCGAAAAGGAGCCAGTAGAACAGGCCGTACATGAGAAGGTGTTCCGCTCGAAGGACCGATATCGGCGAACGGATCGCTCGCGATACTGGAACGACCAACAGCGCGGCTGCCAGAAGCGTTGCGGAAAGGGCGACCGCACCCGGCGGACTGTAATCCCTTGGGACGAGGACGTAGGCGAGGACCGAGCCGAGGCAGGCGAGGACCGCACCCGCCACTGGGAACGACCTCGGGAAGGCCCACCTCTGGCCCGCGGCGCGAGCCCCTCGCCCCCCAACAGGGTCTCTCGCTCCTCCCCCGAAAGCGGAAGTCGCCGTGCGCCTCATACAGCACAACCGACACTGGATGTCAGCTGCCCGAACACGACGTCAAGTCGAGCCGCAAGCCGGTCGAGGGAGAAGTCACCGACCCGGAGGGCGGCCCTTTGTCCCATCTCCGCGCGAAGGTCGGGGTCACCGGCCAGCCGCCGAACGGCGTCTGCCAGGGCGGCGGCGTCCCCCGCCGGGACGAGAATTCCTTCGCTGCCGTCGCGTACGACATCGCCGCAGTTGGGCGTCGCGATGACCGGAAGTCCCCGAGCCATCGCTTCGAGCTGAGTAATAGCGAAGCCGTCGGAAAGCGTCGGAAGGACGAAGATGTCAGCCCTGTCGTACGTGGCCGCAGTATCCCGCCTCCCGACCCTGCCAAGAAACCGAACGTTGCCCGGAGCGCGCGCGACGACCGACTCGGGTACGCTGCCGGGCCCCGCGATGACGAATTCGAGCTCCTTCTCCGATGCGAGCTGCCTCGCAGCATCGAGGAGGTACGGAAGCCCCTTCTCGACGACGACGCGACCCAGGAACAGAACGACTACTCTTCCTTTGCGACGAGTCCGGTCCACACCAGCACCTGCACCCAAGGCCTCGAACGCCAAAGGCACCACGACGAGCTTCCAGGGCGGCACCCCTTGCCTCTCCAATGCTCGCCGGCTCCATTCCGAGTTGACAATCACGATATCCGCAGCATTCCATTCCTCGAGCATTCGATCCCAGTACGGTGACGGAGCGGGAGCGATCCCCCCGGCCCATTCCGGCCACTTCTCCGCTTCGCCTGCAATGACCTCCTCGTGGACCTTCGCCGCATCGATCTGGCAGACTATTGCCCGGCCACCCCGTTCTTTGATCCATCGCATCGGCTCGAGCGCCCCCGTGTTGTAGCCGATGACGATTTCGGGCACGCGCCCAGAGGCCGCGAGATGCGCCACGACTTGCCGTCCGAACGCGGCCCCGACGAACAGATAGGCTTCGAACCGCTGCTTCGGGTCACGCCTCCGTGCCAGCCTCCCGTACCAATCGGTCACCACCAGGCCCGGAAAGGACACAATCTTGTGGCTGGGGATACCCCCTCTCCATCTACTCGCGATTGCCCCCACAGGCCCCGGACACTGGCCGAGGTGACGTAGGTAGGGTCGTGCCCAGAAGTCCGTATAGAGGCGCCGCAGCCTTCCGAGGTTCTCGACGGCCGCGGGGAGGGCGAAATGCTCCCTAGCCCCAATCTGCGTGCATACGATCCCAGGCTCGCCTTTCAGCCCTGCCTCCGCATGCGGGTCCAATGACGCGCGACGTCTGTGCCGCATCGCCAATGATCGCCGATCGAATGACCGTCACTCATCTCTGAGCCGCCTCCGCAGCGCCGGACCTTTGCCAGGAGCCGCTGATCCGAGCACAAGAAGCACGCCGGTACTGCCAGACTAGGCAGGGTTGGCGCTGTCAGCCGACAGGCGACCCCCAACCCGAACAACGACGGCATCGGAGGTCCTCAGCCACTTCTGCCTGAAAGTCCTGTGCGAGATGCACTCGTCGCCTCTCGCCTCGAACCAGCGGATGAAGTCCAGTGGGTCCAGCCAGACTTCAGCGTCGGAGTCCTCGACCTCGGGCATCCCGTAGTTCGGCTCCAGCCTCCGGAATCGAAGCCCGGCTGCCCCCATGCAGAGGCCGGCCATGCGCCAGATCAGAAGGTGCACGCCCCGGAACAGGACCGCGTTTCTCAGTGGCACGAGAGTCTTCTTTACCCTATCGGTCCACCTTAACTCGCTGGCGCGTTTCCAGAACCACGCTCTCCCAGTCCATGGCCGGCAGAACCACGCAGGTTTCAAGATAATGACGGAGCCTGGCCGAGCCACTCTCCGGATCTCCTCGAGCGCCTTCCCCGGATTTGGCACATGCTCCAGCACGAAGATGCTGAGTACGAGGTCGAAGCTGCCGGTCACGAATGGTAGCGCTTCCGCCGATGCGGTAGAGAACCGGGCGACCCCCTCTCCGTGGCGCCCGCACGCGATGGAGATGTCACTTCCAAAGTATTTGCCCCACACCCCTTCGAGGCGCAGGACGCCACATCCCACTTCCAGCATCCGCCCATCGAGACCGATTCCCGCGCTCCGCAGGAGCGCCCTGACCAACTCCATCATCGGGTGATCGGTCGGGCCGGCTGCCGATCCCCCCCCCCCCACACCCCGTTCCAGAAGTCGGACTTCCTAGACGACCGCCCCCCGTCCTCTTCCCCTTGCTCGAGCCCATGAGCGCTCGGTGAGGTCATCGCACCATCCGAGACGCGGCCGACCCGAGACGGCCGGCAACCTCCGCCCGATTCATCAAAAGGCTGCGGAGCAAGGTCTTCGCCCTCACGGGCGCCCGGCTTTTCAACGCCTCCGGAGCAAGCGTCGCCGCCTGCCGCCACGCCTGCCATTCCTTGAAACCCCAGCCTCGCTTCAGGCCGTACTGCACCTGGCGGAGACCCTTCCAGGCGATCAGCACCGGCACCATCGGCCACGGGGCCCTCATCAGGGTGCTCAGAATCTCGTTCCGAGCGTGGAGCAGATGAGTCCGAAGCTCGTTCCGGTTCAAACCACTGAACTCGTGCCACACAATAATCTCGGGCCATCCGACGCACCGAAAGCCGGCGTCCCAGATCCGAAGGGCGAGGTCTGGCTCTTCGTACGAGTGCCAGAAGAACGAAGGGAAGAGGCCCGTCCTCTCTAGCACGGCCCGACGTAGCGCGTAGCGGCCCGCTCCAAAGCTCTGCACAATGCGCTCGCCTTGGAGGCGAAACGGCGAATCCGCGGGGATCCTCTCCGGATGCTCCGGACCGATATCCTGGAAATCGAGGAGACCGAGGTCCGGCTCCCGCTTGAACCTCTCCACGACGCGGCGCGTGCTGCCCCGAGCCTGAAACCGGCTGTCATCGTCGAATCCGATCAGAATGTCGCCCTGCACTCTTCGGAACATCGCGTTGCGGCTTTCGACTGACCCCAGGGTTTGCTCGTTTCTCGTGAGTACGACCTCCGGGAACTTCCTCGCCACCGCTTCTACCGTGCCGTCCGTTGACCCGTCGTCGACGACGTGGATCTCTTTGTCCGGGTAGTCCTGGTCCCGGCACGACGCCAGCGTCTTCAGGAGTTCGTCGCGCCGATTCCGCGAGGCGATCATGTAACTCACCTTCACGGCTCTTCCCAGCTGCTCAGTTTTCCAGTCGAAGCATTCAGGCGCTCGCGAAGGATCGCCGCGAGAGCCCTGCAGCCCTCCTCGTTCGGGTGGAATTGATCTCTGTAGAAAAAATCGGGGAGTCCCTTCGCGGCCCGTTTCGCCAGGAGAGGCCCCCAGTCGAGGAACTCACAGTCACAATCGACCGCGGAAGTCTGAAGTATTCGTGTCACCCGTTCGAACTGCCCGCCCGAGCCCGGAAAGGTCGCCTCGCCGACTGGTAGTAGCCCGCAGACGATGACCCGCCGAGACAGCCTCCGAAGAGATCAGAACAACCCCCTCGCGTGATTGCCGATCACACCGACACTCAGAAGGGGCTCGGCCCCTTCGGAAGCGAGAAGTCTGTGGCGCATCCACTGCTTGGCTGCGTCGACGACGACCTGTTTATTCCTTCGCACCCGCTGGGAGCTGAAGTAGCAGCGAGGGTCCATTCCAGCGAGACCCCGCCATGATCTTGGAACGTACCCCGGCCACACCCCTGATGTTATCGATCTCGGCCGAAGGATGCTCTCGAGCGAACCCCGGAAGACGACCGTAACCGCTGGCTGAAGAAGCCTTACTAGGTTTATCAGCCGATGATCCGACTCGATCGTAGTTCCTTCGCATGCGAGGTTCCAGATCCAGATGCCGCGTTCGCACCCGCTCTCCTCCTCGTCAAAGTCAGCCACGTGGCTGAACCTCACCCACCGGCTCGCGCCTCCAGCGCCCGCCCCACGGAGTCTCACCAGTGTAATGGCGGCTCCTGCGGCGGGGGCGCAGCCAGCACCATCCCGGCGAAGCATGTGGACCAATTCCGTCACGTAGCTGTGCCGGTGGAACCCGACTCCCTCCGTCAGGCTATCTCCGAGTACCACCCAGCTTTCTAATGGCCCTGGCTGAAGCCCTTCCTCACGACCTTCGTCGGCATTCGTCATCTGCTCTGCCGTTCTCTCCGACGGTCGCATGGTCCCGAAAGGACCCTTGAGAGTCATCGCGGCCCCCCGGGGCTCCCCCAATGAGGACCGCGAAGCCCGAGGTCCAGCTACGCAGACCCGGAGGCAAACCGTGTCCGCGTCGACTTCCACGTCATCTTCGGGATCGTCCCTCTTGCCATCGAGAACTCGACAGCCCTGAATCCCCTGGGGCTCTCCCTCTCTCACTCTTTCACTTCTCCCGGCCGGAATCGAGCGTCGACGTCCACATGCTCCTGGCAAACGAAGCCCGGAACAATCCTCGTAGCCGACCATGGCAGGGTGCCCACACTCCCTGCCATGTGCGCCGTTTTGCCGCCCCGAGGAGGTTACTGCAACTCTCGATCAGTACAAAGAGAGCAACGAGGCAGAGGGCGGCGGGCGCCGTCCTCCTCAGCGTTCGTCGCAGGACGAAGGCCCGGTTGTAAACATCGTCCTCCGCGGCTGTTTGCACGGAGACCCTCCCCGAGGGCGCGTGAAAGTGCGCCAGGCGGGCGGACGGACAGAGCAGAATTTGCCCTACACGGGAGATCTTTATCCCCAGATCCACGTCCTCGTTTATGGCGCATCGGTGCAGGAAGAACGTGGAGAATCCGCCGCTTCTGTCAAACGCCGTTCGCCGCAAGAGAGTGCTACCTGTGCCGAGCCACTCCATCGGAGCGGGAGCCGCCGGTCGGTCGAAGTAGCCGAATCGCAGCAACGGACCTAGAACCCTCCCCTGGCATTGATTCTCCGTTCGGCCATGCACAATAGAAAGATAGGTTCGCCACGCTCGGGTCGGTCTGGCCCAGGCCTGGTTCGAGAAGTCCGCCACGACAGCCGCGACACCCGGGGCACCAGAGAGGACAGTCAGCAGTTCCTCGAGACAGGCGGCTTCGAGCTCGACGTCATCATCCAGCAGGAGAAGCAGGTTTCCCCTCGACAACCGGATGGCCTCTTCCCGCTGTTGCACCGCGTTCGGGGGCAGCACTTCGATACGGACGGTGGCAATGCCGTGCCCCGGCCACATCGGGTCAGCTACGACTTCGGCTACCGAATCCCCCCCGCTGCCATCCGCGACAACGACTTCTTGCGGCTTGACCGTCTGGCGGATGAGCGACTCCATCAGCCTCCGCAGGGAGTCGGGGCGCCCGATGGTTGGGACGATCACGCTGACAACCGCGGCTTCCGAAGGTGCGCCGGGCCTCTCATCCAGCGACATACTGTCGATTACCGTCAACGGACTCTCCGGATCCACAAACTTGCCGCTCCCGCCTGCTTCTTCCCGACTGCGCTGCCGCCTCGCCAGAGGCGTGCAACAGTCCCCGGGAGTTCGCGCTCGAGCCAGTTGGCCGCGATGACGACAGAGTACGTGGGATTGAACGACAGGAAAGCCTCGAGGAGGTACTGCTCCCCAAACGCCACGCGCTGCTCAACGACCCACTCTGCGGGGTAGTCGTGCGGCAAGAAGATGTCGTGGAAGTGGACCCAGACACCGCTCACCAGCCGCGGCAGAATTTCAAGTACCTCGCGGACGACGTCCCCCCCAAACCGGACCGCGTGGCTCGAATCAATGAACAGGACGTCTCCTGCACGAAGGTGGTCGAACCACGCGAGGGCGAGTCTCTCCACCCGAACCGGTAGGAGCTCCATATCGAGATTCGCGGCCGTTAGCCTGTCTTCGGGGTATGGCTCGATTACCGTAAGTGAGTTCGCGCTTCCTTCCTCACGGTTCCGTCGCAACGCCCTGTCGGCAATCTGAGTCGAATAGCCTCCCCCAATCTCCACGACTCTCCTCGGCTTCAGGTCCCGGAGCAGCGCATAGTAGAGCGCTGCGTCCAGCCCAGCAAAATACTCGTTCTCGAAATCGAACCCTCCGTCGACCTCCCTGCGTTCGAGGTCTCGAACTTCACCTCCGAATCTCGCCCCCAGCCCGCTGACGAAGTCGGCCTGGGCCTGCATATCGAGGTCAATGCCCCGGGTCTCTCTCTTCCGGGCGCATTCCTCCTCGCGGATTTCGCGGAAGTCGGGAAGCGGCTCGTAGAAGTGTATGGGCCTGACGTGCCATCCCCACCTGTCGGTGAGTTCTGGCTCATGCCTCAGTAGGAAGAGCGCATGCGCTGCAAGGCGTCCGGGGACTCGCCGGAGCAGACCGACCAGGATCCGATCTCGGAGCGGCCTTTCATTGCGCCGCGTCACGTCCGCTCCACCGTCTGAGAGCATGTGAAGAATCCTCCGAAGGGCTTGACGGAGAGGCTCTCCGTGGCCAGATTTTGGTATGCGCGAGAACAAGCCGACGAGGGCTGCCGAACGCGGCGGAACGCGAGTGCGGACCGCCGAACGCCAGCAAGTGGAACTGCGGGAGTTTCATCTTGATGGTGCGATTGCGCCGGAACACAGGGTGCGTGCGGTGTGGGCGTTCGTCGAGGGCATGGACCTGTCGATGCTGTACAGCGAGATCGAGGCGGTCGAGGGGGGAGCGGGTCGACCGGCTACGGACTCCCGGATTCTGTTGGCCTTGAGGCTGTATGCGACGGTGGAGGGGGTTGGGAGCGCGCGGGCACTTGACCGGCTGTGTGGGGAGCACCTGGCCTACATGTGGATCTGTGGAGGCGTGGGGGTGAACTACCACACCCTGTCGGACTTCCGCGCGCGCCCCGGCGCCGTGCTGGACGAACTGTTGACGAAGAGCGTGGCGGTCTTGATGAAGGAGGGAGTGGTCGAGCTGAGGCCGCTGGCGCAGGACGGGATGAGGGTGCGCGCCAATGCCGGGGCGGCTTCGTTTCGGAGGCGGCAGACGCTACGGGGATGCATGAAAGAGGCGCGGCAACAGGTGGCCGTGCTGAAGAACGAACTCGAGGCCGACCCGGCGGCCGGCAGCCGACGCGAGCAAGCAGCCCGGGAGCGGGCGGCGCGGGAACGCACGGAGAAGGTCGCGCGAGCGCTCAAGAGGGTCGAGGAGCTGGAGAAGGAGAAGTCGACGGCCAAGGAGAAGGAGTCGGTACGGGCGTCGACCACGGACCCGGACGCGCGGGTCATGAAGATGGGGGACGGCGTAAGCGTCCGACAAAGACCGTACGTGTGTCCCAGCAGCGATTCGTGTGAAGTGGAGGGGGTGGGAAGGACCGCCGGCGCCGGTCAGGCGGCGGCCGGTGCCCCGAAGGTCTTCGCCCAGCCCGTCGGCGTCAGCTCGTCGATCCGCGAGGCCGGGTGCGTGGCGACGCGCAGCAGGACGTCCCTGAAGTACCGGAGGGGCTCGACCCCGGACAGCTTGCAGCCCTGCGTCAGGGTGTAGAGCACCGCCGCCCTCCGGGCTCCTTCCTGGCTCCCGGCGAAGAGCCAGTTCTTTCGTCCCACCGCCACGACCCTGAGCTGGTTCTCCGCCCCGTTGTTGTCCGGCTTCAGCCGCCCGTCCTCGACGTACCGCCCGAGGGCCTCCCGCTGGTTGCCCAGGTACCTCAGCGCCTCCCCCAGCCCCGACTTCGGCAGCGCCGTGCGGCTGAGTTCCTCGCGGACCCGGTCGATCTCCTCGAGGATCGGCACCGACCTCTCACGCCGAAGGCCCCTCCTCTGTTCGGCCGTCACCTCGGCCCCCTGCTTCTCCGCCTCGTACAGCCTCTGGATCAGCGCCAGGACCTTCAGCGCCTCGGGCTCCTCGTCCTTGACGTCGAAGAACTTCCTCCTCGCATGCGCCCAGCACCCCACCTCGACGATCCGCCCCCTCTTGTATAGGGCGTCGTAGGCCGAGTAGGCGTCGGCTTGAAGGTATCCCTTGAAATCCTTCAGCACTCCTTGCGGCCCGTCCCGCCCCCGGGTCTCGGTCGCCTCGAAGAAGACCCTCTTGGCCACCGGGTCCAGGTAGACCCAGAGCCGACCCGTCCGGCTTCCCCCACCGTCCTGGAGCACGGTCACCGGGGTGTCGTCGGTCTGCAGGTAGTCGGTCGCCACGATCGTCCGTCGGAGGTGCTCGTAGACGGGGTCCAGGGCGTCGGCGCACCGGGCCACCCAGTCGCACAGGGTGGTCCGGGAGATGTCGACCCCGTGGCGGGCGAAGATCCCCGAGAGCCGGTAGAGCGGCATGTGGTCCACGTACTTGGAGGTGATGACGTGCGCCAGGAGCCCCTCGGACGCAAGCCCCTTCTCGACGGCCTGCTCGGGAGAGGGGGCCGAGACGACTCCGTCGTGGCAGCGGGGGCAGGCGTACCTGGGCCGGAGGGTCCTGACGACGAACAGCTGGGCGGGGACGTAGTCGAGCTTCTCGGAGGCGTCCTCGCCGATCTTCTCCTTCGTCCCTCCGCACGAGGTGCAGCTCTTCTCGCTCTCGGCCACGTCCACGACGACGACCTCGCGGCGAAGATGTGCCGGGATGGCTCTGCGGCCCCGACGAGGACGGGGCTTGTCGGGCAGGGCCCGTTCCCCCGAGTCGGTCTCCACCGGCTCGTCCGCCTTGCCCGTCTCGTTCTGGAGCTGCTCGTAGGCCAGGGCCAGCTGTCCGTCCGTCAGCTGCTCGGCCTTCTTGCCGAACAAGCGCCGGCTCAGGACGTCCAGACGGTGACGGAGCCAGGCGACCTCGCGCTTGCTCGCTTCGAGCTGCGCCTGAAGAGATGCGTTGAGCTGCTGGGAGGCGGCGAGCTCGTCACGAAGCTGCGTGCTCTCGTGCTCCACCGCCACGCGCCTCAATATGGGACGCGGATCCTCGCTTCGCCACCCCTTTCACGCGGCTCTTTCGTACCAGCTGCGCGTTCTCGTCCGCGAGGGGTCGACACCGGAAAGAAGAAGGGTCAAATCGCTCGCGTGGATGCTCAGCGTCCCCGGCCCGTCGACCTCTGGCCAGGCGAAGGTCCCCTTCTCGAGCCGCTTGTACAGGACCCAGAAGCCCGACCGGTCCCAGACGAGGATCTTCAGCCGGTCCCCCCGACGGTTGCGGAAGACGAACAGGTGTCCCGAGTACGGGTCGCCCAGACCGTGCTTGAGCACCAGAGCTCTCAGGCCATCGACCGACCGACGCATGTCGGTGGCGCCGGCGGCCAGGTAGACCTGGACCGACGGCGGGAGGGTCAGCACGCTCGCAGGGCGGCCAGAAGCTGGCGAAGGGGACGACCGGTGAGAGCGGGAGGAATCCGAAGTCGTCGACCGTCACCGAGGGTCAGCTCGAAGCACAGGGCAGGTCCGGCGGGCTCGTCCGGGAGGATCGTCACCGGCACGAAGCCCGGCTGCGCCACGGCCTCCCTGCGGATTCGCGATCTCCAGTACCGCAGCCGGGACTCAGCGACCTTCGCCTCCTCGGAGAAAGCCCGGGCGGACTTGCCGCTCCGCTCCCACCGCTCGATCACCTCGGCCATCTTCCGTCGCTTCTGCTCCCGTTTGCCCATGGCCCCCCTCCGGTACGGGGAGCTTCGGACATCCCGGCCGCCGGGAGAAGGACGGGGTTGGTCGGACGGTTACGGGGACGGCGGCTTTAGGCCGGCCTTCAACGTCCAGCTGGCCACGGATCTGGGCTCACAGGTGATCGTCGGAGTGGACGTGAGCGACGCCGGGAACGACAACGGGGCTCTGCTGCCGATGATGGACCAACTCCAGGAGCGCTATGAAGTTGTACCCGCGAAGGTTCTGGTCGACGGAGGGTACTCGGGGCACTCGAACCTCGAAGAGCTGGATGGAGGGACGACAGTGTTCGCGCCCGTGCCGCGGCCACGGGACCCAGAGGTAGACCCATACAAGCCGAAAGAGTCGGACTCACCGGCGGTGGCGCGGTGGCGACGGCGGATGGCATCGAAGCGGGCGAAGCGGATCTACAAGGCTCGGGCGGCCACGGCGGAGTGTGTGAACGCACAGGCGCGAAACCGAGGGTTGCAGCGGCTTCTGGTCCGTGGACTCGAGAAGGTCCGCGCCGTCGCCCTGCTGCATGCCCTGGCTCACAACATGACCAGGGTGCTGGCGTTCGGAATGATCGCAGAGGCGGCAGCATGAAGATGAGTACGGGGGCCGGCCAAGAGAGGCGATTTGCGCCGGGGCTCTCGAAAGGTCGACGAGGACAGGTGCATCAGTCGAATAGGCGTCGACGGACGACAGCAGCCACGCCCGAACGCGCGATCCCGCTAATCGCAACGACCCAGGGAGAGGACGGCGCATTACGCCGGGGGCCCTCCCAGCGGTCGAGAAACGCTCCATGCAATCATTGGAGCGAGACAGCCTGGCCTCGCGGAAGTCCAATAGGGCGATTCGCTAAGGCCTCCACGGACCGCGACTGTTATCGCCGGCGCATTTTTTCCCGGTTCGCAAACCCACTCCCGATAATGAAGGCTGACGTTCAGTTCAAGGCGGTAGTTGCCCTCGTTAAGCAGGTTACGCGGAAATGCACTCACGAAGTCACATCTTCCAATCTCTGGGCGCGGCCAGTTCGACTCCGGCGTGTCCGTAGACAGAGTCCAAAAGAGCAAGTCACCATTCTCCGAGTAAAGCGAGTAGCCGACTTTTAGCGCTGGGTCCAGCATCCCAACGGTTCCCTCCACGCACACAAATACGGCATCGTCGTTCCGAACCGCACCTGCAACGGTCGCACCTGATGGATCACACAACCGGAACCTCTCCGGTGTGAATGCAGGGTGAACCATCCCGTCGCTTGCCCGCTTCCACTCCGTCGCCACGTCGTCCGAGCCGGAGGCCGCCTGAAAGTACTTCTCAATCGTCCGCCTTACCTCGGAGGACTCGCTCAACAGCCTACCCTCGGCTAGCAAAATCGCGTGACCGCAGAGATTCTCTACCGCCCCCATGTTGTGACTGACGAAGATTACGGTCCGACCGCCCTTGGCCACTTCACCCATCTTGCCGAGGCACTTCTTCTGGAAGGCCGCGTCGCCAACCGCAAGGACTTCGTCAACGACGAGGATCTCTGGCTCGAGGTGTGCCGCCACCGCGAATGCGAGGCGTGTGTACATGCCGCTCGAGTAGTGCTTGACCTGGGTGTCCAGAAACTTGCCGATCTCGGCAAACGCGACGATCTCGTCGAATTTCGTGGCGATCTCGCGTCGTGACATGCCAAGAATCGCGCCGTTGAGGTAGACGTTTTCCCGCCCTGTCAGCTCCGGGTGAAAGCCGGTTCCCACCTCGAGGAGGCTTCCGACCCGACCCCGTAGCCTCGCCTCCCCCTCACTCGGTTCGGTAATTCGGCTCAAGATCTTGAGGAGCGTTGACTTGCCGGCCCCGTTGCGGCCGATGATCCCGACGCACTCCCCTTGCTTGACTTCGAAGGAGACGTCGCGGAGCGCCCAGAAATCTCGCTCCTCAGGGCGGTCCTTCGCGTGTCCTGACAAGCGCTTAAGCGCGCGGCTCGCCCCGCTGGAGATGACGTCCCGGAGCGCCAAATACCTCTCACGCGAAGCTCCAATTCGATAGCGCTTTCCAAGGTTCTCGACGCTGATCGCGAGCGCGCTCATTGGGTGATTCCAGTACTGCTCAAATCGTGTCTGCGAACTGTCGTTCCGTCGAGCGGAAATACCGAAAGCCCGTCATGAGCAGTAGAAGAGTCGTCGCAGTAGAAGCCGACAACACCCAGCCGTCCAAAACACCCGTGCCCAGGACGCTCCAGCGAAAACCCTCGACGACGCCCACCATCGGGTTGAGTGCGAACACGGGTCGCCACCTTTCGGGAATGCTCGCCGTGCTGAAGCCGACAGGTGTGGCGTACAGCCCAAATTGGACCACGAACGGAATCACGTAGCGGAAGTCTCGGTATTTCACCGTGAGCGCGGACAGCCAGAAGCTAGCTCCGAGAGATGCGGCGAGGCCGAGGAGAAGGAAGAGCGGCAGCGCCAGCGCCTGAATCGATGGCGCCTGGCGATACCAACCGAGGAGACCGACCATGAGCATCCCGGAGACCATAAGATCGACCAGGGAGACTACGACGACGGACGCAGGAACGATGATGCGAGGGAAGTACATTTTCGTGACGAGGTTCGCGTTCAGAAGAAGGCTATTGCTGCCCTCGCCCATCACCGTCGCGAAGAACTGCCATGGAAGCATCCCAGCCATCACGAGTAGCGGGTAAGGAAGCCCTCCCGGAGAGGGCATCTTTCCCAGTCGCCCGAAGACGATGGTAAAGACCACCATGACGAGCAGGGGCCTGAGCACCGCCCACGCGACGCCAATGGTGGTCTGCTTGTAACGGATCTTGACGTCGCGCCAGGCGAGAAACAAGAAGAGCTCGCGATAACGCCAGAGCTCGCGCCAGTAGTGACCGACGGGCTGGCGAGGGCGAATGACAACCTCCGCGAATGCGGCCGGCGGTACGGCGCTGCTCATGGTTACGCTACTCGTTGGACCCAGATCGGTCGAATCATTACCTACGCCACCAGCAAGGCACGCTCGCGTTCTCCCCGCTCGTCTGTCACGAGCACTTAGCCCCCTCAGCTTGTCTCCGAAGCTCGTCAAGCCTGATGTCAACGACCAGTCTGTACCAAAAGCTCTGAAGGAAGTGAAAGATGATCCCCTCCTTGCCGTCGAGAAACCCGCACCTGAAAATGAAGCGATAAATGAAGTACAGGAACGGTCGCACATACAATGGCAGTCTGTACCAGCGAGTCTTCAGCCATAGAGTCCTCTGGTCCGGAGTCCCGAAGAATCGCGGGGCTACCTTCCAGCTGTCCGGGTGGGCGGCCCGATACATCTCTTCCTCCGCCTGCCGATTTGCGAATCCGACATGCTTCTGGAGCCAGAACGAGATCGCCTCCTCCTTTAGGTTCTCCTCCCAGATGTCGCCGTTCAATCGCTGCGTCCGGCCCGGTACGTACACCCGATAGTCGAACTCGTGCTCGTCAAAGGACACGCCTCGATTTCGGACGATCTTCAGCATCCACTTTGGATAATACCCGCCGTGGCGAATCCAACGCCCCCGGAAGACGTTTCGGCGACGCACGTAGAACCCACCCACGTCATCCGGTATCCCAGCGGCAAACACCCTATCAAGCTCGCACCACAGTTCCGCAGCTACGCGATGGTCCGGGTCGTGCATGAAAACCCATTCCTGCCTCAAATGAGCGTTCTGAAACCCAAACAGCCACTGCCGGGCATGCCCCTCGAATCGATTCTGGACAACGCGAGCGCCATACGCGGCGGCGATTTCCAGCGTTCGATCCGAGCTGAAGGAATCCACGATAACGACCTCGTCCACTCGACCTGCGAGACCCTCCAGAGCTCGAGGAAGGTTCGTCTCCTCATCGAGAGTCAGCATGAGAACGGAAATGGGGAGTGTTCCGGTCAAGATGCTTCAGACCCAGCTCGCGGGAAGATTTCGGCGCACCTCGATGTTGCCGAAGGACACCGGACGGCGGGGACCCTCGGTCTTAACCCATTCCGCCATGCGGCGAAGGCCTTCATCCAAGGGCATGAAGGCCCGTGCGCCGAAGTACTTTCCCAGCTTTGCATGGTCCGCAAAGGCGTGGACCACCTCGTTCCGGGCAGGCAGGTGAACGACGCGGGCGTCGACCCCCAGGCAGGCCGCCACTCTGGTGGCGAGATCGAGCACCGTTCGCACGTCGTCGCCGCCAATATTGAAGACTTCACCGAAGCAGTCCGGTCTCGTAGCCGCCTCGACGATTGGCCCGACTATGTCCGATACGTGTGTGAAGGCACGCGTTTGAAGGCCGTCCCCGAAGATTGACATCGCCTGACCACTCAGTACCTGGTTCATGAATATCCCGATCACGTTCCGGTAGCGGTCAGCGATGTTCTGCAACTCCCCATAGACATTGTGGGGGCGGAAGACGACCGAATTCAAGCCGAACATGTCTTTGGCCGCCCTCAAATCCAGCTCGACGGCGTACTTGCTGATGCCGTACGGGTCCTCCGGGTGTGGGACAAGGGCCTCCGTCATCGGCACCTGATTCCGACCATACACGGCAATAGAAGACGTAAACACCAGGCACTCGACTTCGTGTCGCACACAGGCGTTGATTATGTTGACGCTGCCGCCGAGGTTGTTCTCGTAGTTGAACCGGCGAATGAAATGGGACAGGCCTTCCGCTGCGTACGCTGCCAGGTGGTAGACGTAGCGAAAGCTATGCTCGGCAAAGAGGCGTTCCACGAGTGCATCGTCGCAGACCGAGCCTTCGACGAAGCGAACTCCTTCGGGAACGTTTCGGCGGAACCCCCCCGAGAGATCGTCGAGAGCAACAACCTCCCGACCCCTACGCAGGCACTCCGAGGCTATGTGGGCACCGATGAAGCCGGCAGCGCCCGTTACCAGAACACTTTCGCCCATTCAAACCTCCAAGTCCGCTTGCCGCCCCGGTAAGGGCCGCCCCCTGCCAGGCAACGAGTGATCGGGTCTTCTCACGATGGTCACCGACACCGGCAACGTGCCTTCTCGATGCACGAGAGGCGAGGGAGCAGGGGCCCGTAACGCGACTCGTGGCGCTTCTTCCGCAGATATCGCAATGCTTGTATTGACCTCTGAGATGCCTACGTGCTGCCAGCGCTGCCTCTGCCAGGGGCCTCGCGCGCCTGTCCAAGATAGGTCCCCGACTTCGCGAGAAAGAGGCCGGGACGGCCGAGGCAGTTTCTACTGGCTGTTCTGGGCTTCCGGGTCTCTCTCGAACCCAACGCACCCGGTCCACGTGAAACCGTTCACGTGCCGCAAGCTCCGAGAATGGCTCGACGACCCCTTCGGGACGCCACCACTCAGACCCGAGGCCGTCCCGATTCCTTTTCTCGGTCTTCGACGGCCGGCGGCGGCGTGACAGGGGGCTTCCACTCGGAGCTGACCCTCGCGACACCACTGGGGGCGCTATCCAGGCGGCTCACCCCCGTGGAGCCACCCTGCTCTGGACAGGAGTGTGGACCTTGCCCTCGATCAAGGGCGGTGTCGTGGAGGAGGGCGCCCCAGGCGGAAAGTGTCTTCTCCCTCGAGAATTGAGCCTTGTAGGTTTCGTGACAACGAGCACGTAAAGCAGCGAGCGAGAGGGGGTCCTCGGCGAAACCAAGAAGGCCAGCGGCTACAGCGTCAATCGATTCGGCCGTAAGAACGAAGCCGAGGTCGTACTGTGCAATCCAGCGGGCCGGGGCTGCCTGGGGGCTACCTGCAAATAGCAAGGGACGGCCGGCGGCTAGGGCGGCCTGGAACTTGGAAGGCACGACGGTGCCTGTCCACTCGGGCCGGAGGCTCACTGCGTGAAAATCGGCAGCGCCAAGCCTCCGGGGGAGGTCGCGCTCCGAGACAAAGGGAGCGAATGACACATTCTCGTCCTCGGGCGTGACCGCTGCACGAAGGTCGCCTTCTCGATTCCCGCGGACCGCAAAGACGAAATGGATGCCCGTGCTGCGGAGGCGACGCGCGACGGCGAGGAGTTCGGCGCTGGAATGTGCGTGACCGAAGGTGCCCGAATAGAGGACTCCGAGGCGTGCATTGCCGAAGAGGGTCCGGCGCTCCACGGGGTCCGCCTCGAGGGGAGCGGACGACTCGACGAGTGCCCATGGCGGAAGCGTTTCGCGTCGGGCGTTCGGCGCCGCGTCGAGGAGCGTCCTCATGCAGGGGCCAAGATCTACAACCAAGTGCGCTGCGCCAACACCGGCGGATGCGATGCGGGAGAGGACGCGCTCCGCGAGGCTCCCCGTTCTGAGGAGACCGTCTGCAACCGCCGCCTGTGGGTAGAGGTCGAAGGCCCAGAGTGCGCGCTTGACCGATGGACGGAAGAACTTCCAGACACGGAGAGTGAAGACCGAAAGGATGGGATCGGTGCCGACGAGAACGGCATCAGGCATTGGCTCTGGGCGGAGCGCCTCGAGGCTCCAGGCTCCCGTCATCCAGAGGGCGTTCAGGATGCGGCCGATAGCGGAGGACTGAGAGAGGGGCGGGCGCCAGACGCGACGAATGGTGACGCCGCGCCAGGTCTCGCATAGGCGATGACGAGCGTGGGGCTCAAAGCAGGAGCGGTTGCATGGCCGAGCGGTCACCGTCCACCCGCGGGCTGCAAGCCCCTCGCAGAGGTCACCGAAAATCTGTGCGCTGACCACGTCGTCTGGCGGGAGGAAGTGGTAGAGGACCAGGATTCGAGGGACCCGCTGAGTGGCTCGCGTCGGCCACCTCGTCGGGTCGGCCGATTCTCGGACTCGGGCCTTGACAGGGGGGGGGGAATTGGTCAATGCGCAGAAGCGGGCCGCAGTCGCCCGATGACGGAGAGGAGCGTCAGGAGGCAGAGTCGCGAGAACCAAGCTGTCAACTCCGCCGAAAGGGAAGAGTCCATCCCGGACATCAGAGTTCAGGCGGAGCCGGACCGACTCACGGCGCACAGGGCATAGGTCGTCCGCGGCGTCCTCCGAATGCGAAGGCGACCCCGCCCGGGAAAGGGTCGCGCAATAGGAAGACTTGATTCACAGCTTCTCGCGGGCGGCGAAGTGCGTCCCTCGTCCCGGTCCCAGACCGCAAGGGCGAACCTCCCACGGAATCGCTCGACGCAGGCCAGGCCCCACCGGACGTTTGCGTTCAGGACGTCCTCGGTATCGCCCGACGACGTGATGGCAAGCCCCTCGGCCTCGAGCTCCCTGACCTCGGTGCTGTCCACGTCCATCTCGATTCAGCCCGAGACGTGCTCGCGCATCACGCTGAGGACGAAGGGGCGGAAGCTCTCCCGGAACTTGCTCTTCAGGTTCGTGACCGACTGCATCTTCGGGCTGCGGGGGTCGCCGATGATGCTGCCACCTCCGAGGGGCCCCGGCCTGAACTCCATCCGCCCCTGGTGGAGGCAGGCGACCATCTCGTCGACGAGGCGCCGGGCAACGGTTGAGTCTTGCCGAGGTAGCGGTGCCCCCTGGGCGACGCCGACGGCACCGCGGGCATCCCCCGCCGCATGCAGGATCCAGAGGTTGGTGAAAGTGCCGTCGCGGAGGCCTTTCCGGAGGCCGCAGCAGTAGCGTGCGACGCAGCCCGCCATGCAGCGCTTCTTCTGTCCCGTCTTCTGGTTGGAGAAGCGCGCCATCCTCAGCCTGCCCTCTTCCGGACGTCCTGGATGGAGCGCGCGAGGTCGCGGTTCTTCTGGGTCATTTTCGTCTGGCTCGCAAGGGCCTCGCCGAAGAGCCAGGCGAGGGCGGTGTCCGCAATCCTCATGCCGTCGGCGCAGTCGAAGTTGTCCTGGTTGAGCCGGCTGAGCCGCCGTCGCGGACTTCGACGAGCTTCTCCCTGATGAGGCCGATGCACTTCGCCTCACCGTAGGGGGCGAAGGCCATCAGCTTGTACTCGCCGCTGTTCACCTTGAGGCCAGTGTAGCAAGAGGAACACCTGCGTCATCGCGAACGCGAGGCTCTCGGTGAGCGCTATCCAGCACGAGTAGGGGCGTGCGAGGCTGCGCGGGGCGGCGACACCCGCGGGGAGCACCATTCCGCCCGCAACGGAGAAGCCCGGGCACACGAGACCTAACTCGCCGCCGTCGACGCACCAGAGGCCAAGGGCGAGAAGAGTGCCGCCGACCGTGATGCCGAAGGGTCGGAGGGTGGATTGCGAAGGATTGATCACGGCGCGGCCAGAGCTGCCGTCTTCGGAGCTGGGCCTCGAGGCGACTCCTTCGTCGAAACGACGAACACGCTATCCGCGAAATACCGGAGCGGCTTCACAGCAGAGCTCAGGGTGCGGAGAGCCTCGGATACGACCACGACTGCCCTATATCGCGCTGGGAGCACACCCAGGTCCGTTCGTTGCGCGTTCGCAGAAAAGAAGCCGTCGACTTCAAGGCGGCTCGGGCCGATGGTTTCCCAAAATCCCACAAGGAGCTCTCGCGGGGTGTGGTAGCGGACCTCGAAGTCCTGCGCCGGCCGAAACCCCCGGCGTGCCTGGTTCCAAAGGCACCTCGCACCGAATGCGTTGAGCATCTCGACCTTCGAGAAGCCGCTCTCGGAAAGAACCCTGTGGCATTCACGGAGCGCGGCAAGAACGTCTTTCCACGCGAAGTGCTGCAGCACGCTGTAGGAATGGACGACGTCGATCGTCCCGTCTTGGAACGGCAGGTGTCGCGCGTCTCCCACGAGGAACTCGACTTGCTTGCCGAGCTGCCGAGCGACGCGCACGCCGGCGCGGACAGCATCGATCGACGGATCGAGACCGACGACCCGATACCCTCTCTCTGCGGCGGCGATCACCCATCTTCCCCAGTTGCAGCCGATGTCGACGAGCGTCTTCCCTCTGCCATCCGGAAGCCGGATTTCTGGTATGGGATAGGAGCTGAGGCGTTCAGCAACGCCCCTGTACATCAATCCGTGCGTCTCCGTGAGGCTCTTCCGAACGTAGGGATCGATCTCCCCGTCGGACGCTTCTTCGGCGGTCGATGCGCCGGACCGCACCGCAGCCAGAGTCTGTTCCCAGTGTCTTCGGTGGTTCGGTGTGTCCTGGGTCGAAAGAAGAATCGGAATGCCGTCGAGGACGGGAAAGCCGTGGCCAAACGCGCAAGAAAGCGTCGTCTCGCGCTCCGCGAGCGCGGAGTGGCAGTCGGGGCAAACGAGCTCGAAGCCAGCCGTTCTGAATCTCTCCAGAACCGTCATGGCAAGGCCCTGGGCAGAGACGAATCGGACCTCGGGCCCCTGCGCTCACGATTGAAGAATGCGTCATCGCCCGTCTCGCCGTTGGGGAACAGGACGAAGCGCCGGGCGCACCCACCCGCCTCTGGAATTCGCGCCCGGCAAGGGTTTCGGCCGTCGGCCTGAGTGACTTCGAGTTCCGGGCTTTCGATCAAGGCCTGAATCCGGTCCACTCCGACTGGCCTCCGGTCCCAGCGTTGGCTTAGCAAATCGAAATAGAGGGTCGTCTTCACGGAAGAGAGTTCGCCTGATTACTCGGAATCGTCCTCACGGCGCCATCACCAGCCCCGCCCCGACGTCCGTCGAGAGGGGGGAGAGCCTGCGGGCGTGCTGGGTGAGGAGGGTCCAGAGCTCGGCGGCGGTGGCCTTGGGGTTCGCCTCGGCGAAGAGGGCGGTGATGCCGGCCACGTGCGGGGTGGCCATGCTGGTGTCCGAGAGGCGGGCGTTGCGCTCGGGCATGGGGAAGCTGGAGTAGACGTTGACGCCGGGGGCGGCGACGATGAGGGAGCCGGCCTTCAAGGCACGCTTGGCGGCCGTCTCGAAGACCCTGCTGTAGGCGTCGTCCACGGTGACCTCGGCGCCGAGAGTGTCGAAGTTGCGTGCCCTTCGGAACTGTCCGCGCGCGGAGCCCGGAACCCGTGGGCGGCGAGGCGGCTCCACCGGAACGAGACGGGCCACCGGGCGTCCCCCCTTCCCGATGACGACCTCCTCTCCTCGGCGGACCCTCTCCAGGAGCCGCGAGAGGTGGGTCTTGGCCTCGTGGACGTTGACGAGCTCGCTCATGAGAACATTCTGACTAAGTCGTGGACTAAGGCAATGAAACCGGGCCTCTGCCCCGACGTCGGGGGAGAGGAGCGGGAGGCTGAGAAGAGTACGGACGCCTCAACGGCCCGGCGGTTACGCCGCGACCTGCTCGTAGGAGAACTCCGGGATTCACGTCCGTTCGGAGGCGTGCTCCACCGTGAGGGCGAAGACGTTGCCGGACTGATCCACGTCGAGCAGCGTGTTCTCGTCGAGATCGCGGGTCTCGGCAACGTCACCGGCGCGGAATTCGATACGGAGCGTGTCGGTCTCGACGAAGTACTTGACCTTCACGGCTTGAACCTCCGATCGAAGAATACGTAATGGACCGTCTCGCCGTCGGGCAACAGGATTGCCCGCAACGCGCGCCCGCACGCCTCCGGAATCCGCGCCCAGCGCCGGATCCGGCCGTCGGCCTGAATGACTTCGCGATGGTTGGCCTTACGGCGCCGTCGTCAGCCCCGCTTTAGGCCAGGAACATCCCTTCCGGGAGGCGCTCGACGTGGATCTTGATCAGGCGTTCCATGTGTCTGACTCCGCTCGATCCTACTGCTGCAGGAGCGTCGCGCTGGCAGGTCCTACTGCGCCATTCCAGCTGCGCCCCGACGACGGACAAGAGGTGGGGGGCGCCGGGCGGCGGGCAGTCGTCAGGTTCCAGATGCCGAGAGAAGGGTCAGCGCGTCCTCGGGCGCGACGCCGCCCGGAACGAGGTCGACGATCCCGCGGTCGAACGTGGCGAGGCGCCCACCGCTGGCGAGCGCGATGGCGAGGAGATGGGCGTCCGTGACCTGCCGGCATCCGACGATCCGGTCCCGGGCGATGAGATCGGAGCTCGCGAGATCCATTCCATCGTTCCAGAAGACGTGGCCCAGCCGTTCCTGCGATGCCTCCGGAACCAGCCCGTAGCCGCCTCGTGGTGCACGTGGTTCGGCCACGCCAGCGCCACGAGGACGTTGACGTCCAGAAGGGACGGCTTCAGCCGTCCTCCTCGGCGTCCCGGACCATCTCGGGAGTGATGGGAGGGGCGCCGGGAGGCACGTCGAAGACCGGGAAGCCCTTCTCGTCGCGGACTGTGATGCTGTGATTCAAACGCCCCGTTCTCACGGCACCATCACCAGCCCCGAGCGGCTCTTCCGGAAGAGGCCACTCGGGCCTGGCCGGCCGGCCGGCGGCGCGTCGGACCTCGTTCTCGGCCCGCTGCATGAGAACGACTAGGCGGACCTTCTCCTCGACGGGGGAGGCGCGCCAGCTCGCGCCGCCGCGCCGCCTTCTGGGCGACCAGCCTCGCAACCGTCTCGGCCAGCGTGTTCGCTGGAGTCGTCATCCGATCTCCTCGCGAGGACACGAGGACTCCGTCCGACACCATGTCGTTCGGGGCGCGAAGGGCGGTCTCCATCTGCTGTTCGTTCCTACGGCGCCATCACCAGCCCCGCCCCGACGTCCGTCGAGAGGAGCGGGAGCCTGCGGGCATGCTGGGCGAGGAGGGTCCAGAGCTCGGCGGCGGTGGCCTTGGGGTTCGCCTCGGCGAAGAGGGCGGCGATGCCGGCGACGTGGGGGGTGGCCATGCTGGTGCCCGAGAGGCGGGCGTTGCGCTCGGGCATGGGGAAGCTGGAGTAGACGTTGACGCCGGGGGCCGCGACGTCCACCTGGCCGCCGTCGGCGACGAGGCCACGGTTGGAGAAGAAGGCGACCTTCATCGCGGCGTCGACCGCGCCGACGGCGAGGATGGAGGGGCAGTTGGCCGGGTGGCCGACGGGCGCGTACCAGCCCTCGCGGCGGTCGCTCTCGTTGCCGGCGGCGGCGACGATGAGGGAGCCGGCCGCGAGGGCGCGCCTGGCGGCCGTCTCGAAGACCCTGCTGTAGGCGTCGTCCACGGTGACCTCGGCGCCGAGCGACATGGAGACGACGTTCACCTTCTGGGTGACGGCCCAGTTGATGCCGGCCAGGATGCCGGCGTCGCCGCCTCCCCCCTGGTCGTCGAGGACCTTGCCGGCGTAGATGGCCGCCTCGAAGGCGATGCCGTAGCGCGGGAGGTGGAAGGGCTCCTTCGGACCGCAGGCGGTGCCGATGCAGTGGGTGCCGTGGCCGTGGACGTCCTGGGCGGTGGCGACTCCCTTGACGAAGCTCTGCGTGACGACGGTGCGGGAGGGGAAGTCCGGGTGGGTGAGGTCGAAGCCGGTGTCGAGCACGGCCACCTTCGTCCCCTTGCCGCTGAAGGCGCTCTTCGGGACGCCGGTGGCCTGGAGACCCCAGGTGACTTTGGCTTCACCGCTTTCACCCAGGTCGTCGCCGACGGGCGGCTTCTTCCTCGGGGGCTTCGCAGGTTTCGAAGGGGTGGCGCGGGGGTAGGCGTGGACGGCGCGCTCGGGCTCGACGGCGAGGACGCGCGCGTCTACCGCACGGGTGACGAGGGCGCGGACGCGGCGGTGGCCCTCCTCGTCGCCGGCCGTCACGTTGACGACGGCGACGCCGAGGCGGTCGTAGAGGACGGCGTGGGCATCGGCGACGGCGTCGCCCGCTGCGGCGCCGTCGGCGAAGTCCAGGGTGCAGGCGACGTGGGGGCCGGCGGCGGCGCGCAGGGCGGCGAGGGCCGGGGCGACCTCGGTGTCGCGGAGAAGCACGAGGAGCCGGCCGGTGGTGGGGGCTGCGTGATGGGAGGGTTGCTTCATGCGGGGGGCTCCTTTCGGCTGCTCTACGCTCTGCGCGGATCGGGGATGACCCGGACGGCGGCAGCGACGACGACCTCGGCGTCTTCGACGGCACGACGGGCATCCCCTTCCGTGTATTGCTCGGTCGGGATGAAGTCGATGTCTCCGTAGAAGGCCAGCTCGCGCTCCTTGCGGAGCCAGGCGGATGCGCCCGCGAGTCGGGGGACCTCCTCGCGAACTCCCGCCGGCAGCCGGTCCGCCACCTCCTTCAGGGCGCCGCCGACGTCGTGCCACCGGGGCGGCTCGACGCCCACCTGGCGGAGGATTCCCTTCAAGGCGAGCTCGACGATCTCCTGCGCCTCGCGGATCACGTCCGACCACGCCTTCTCGGCCACGAGGACGTCGAGGAGCTTCATCCGGACGAGCGCCTTCAGGAGGTAGGCCTGGGCGAGCGACTGGTTGGTCATATCTCGAAGACGTCGCCGGGGCGGTAGTCGGGCTTGAGGTCCCAGATCCAGGCGTTGCCCCGCCAGACGCGCCGCGCGCCGAGGCTCTCGAGGCGGCGGCGGAGCCGGGCGAGGACGGACGCGAAGAAGCCGTCGCGGTCGACGAGGAGGCGGGCGTCGTCGACCATGTCGAGGAAGAGGGGGGACCCGGCCTCCGCTTCGCCCGGGGTCTTGAAGACGGGAGAGAGGCGCGTGTCGATTCCGACGCCGTGGGCCGCGTCGAGCTCGGCGGAGAGCGCCGCCTCGACGGCGTCGAACTCGCGGACGCGGGGGATGCGACCGTCGGGAAGCGGGTCGACGACGAGGAGGAGGTCGACGTCGGAGTCGGGCCGCGGCGTGCCGCGGCCGGCCGAGCCGAAGACCGCCAGGGTGACGAGGCGCGCGCCGTAGTGGCTGCGGCAGGCGGCCTCGAGGGCGTTCAGAAGGCCCTGGAAGACCTCCCGAACGGGGGGGTACGGGCGATCGGCGTCGCGGCCGCGCCGCCGGGCGAGCCTCCGTGCGTTGGAGAGCAGCCACGCGTCCGAGAGGGCGTTCGCCTCCTCGACGGTTCGATGACGATGGACGCCGGGCGGGAAGCGGAGCGGCGCCGTCCAGGCCGCGGACGCCCAGGTTGACGCGATGGCGCGGAGAAGCTCGTCGGAGCCGGGGGACCGGACCGGAGGCGGGGGGACTTCGGCCGCCGAGCGAAACTTGGTGACCGGCATCAGGCGTCCTTCACGCCGAACATCGACTGCAGGACCTCGGCGTCGAGGCGGTCCTTGGGTCGGACCGTGCCCTTCTTCATGAGGTAAAGGGTGAGAGGGCTCACGACGGAGACCTCGACGTCGCCGAGTCGGACCCGCTGGACCTCGAGGTCTCCGAACGAGAACAGTGTTCCCAGCCTCGTGAGGACGTCCACCCGGAAGTCGCCGGAGGGCGGGACGTACTGGACGGCCGGGTAGTCGCCGAGGAGGTCGCCAGCGGAGATCTGTTCGATGTCCGGGTCGTGGAAGACGTCGGTGAGAGCCGCCTTGAGCGCCTCGACGTTCTCCTTCTCCGGCGCAAGGAAGATGTCGAGGTCCTCGGTGGCCCGGACGTAGCCCAGGATGTTGAGCGCGACGGCGCCGATGACGGCGTAGCGTACGCCGCGGCGTTCCAGAGCCTCGAGGACGCGACGGGTGACGTCCAGCTCCATCAGTGCCGGTGCGACCGATACCACGCGAGGGTCTTCGCGAGGCCCTCGGCGAACGGGGTCGTCGCCTGCCAGCCGAAGCGCTCGCGGGCGCGGGAGGTGTCGAGCTGGCGGCGGGGCTGACCGTTGGGCTGGGTCGTGTCCCAGACGAGGGCGCCCTGGTAGCCGACGAGGGAGCGGATGGTCTCGGCGAGGTCCTTCATGGAGATCTCGGCGCCGGAGCCGAGGTTGACGGGGTCGGGGTCGTCGTAGCGCTCGGTGGCGGCGAGGATCCCCTCCGCCGCGTCCTCGACGTAGAGGAACTCGCGGGTGGGGCTGCCGTCGCCCCAGAGGGTGACCGACGGCGCGCCGGAGTCCTTCGCGTCGACGAACTTCTTGATCATGGCCGGGATGACGTGGCTGGAGACGGGGTCGAAGTTGTCGCGCGGGCCGTAGAGGTTGACTGGGAGGAGGAAGACGCCCGGGAAGCCGAACTCCTCGCGGTAGCCCTGGAGCATGACGAGGAGCGCCTTCTTGGCGATGCCGTAGGGGGCGTTGGTCTCCTCGGGGTAGCCGTTCCAGAGGTCCTCTTCGCGGAACGGGACCGGCGTGAACTTGGGGTAGGCGCAGATGGTGCCGAGCTGGACGAACTTGCGGAAGGCGGGGAGGTTGCCGTCCTCGATGCCGCGGCGGCACGCCTCGATGAGGTGGATCCCCATGAGGGCGTTGTCGCGGAAGAACGAGCCGGGGTGGAGCCGGTTCGCGCCGATGCCGCCGACCTTCGCCGCGAGGTGGATGACGACATTGGGGCGCGACCAGGCGAGGCAGTCGTCCACGGCCTTGGGCTGGGTGAGGTCGAACTCCTCGACGAGCGGGACGAAGACCTCGACGCCGGGAGAGCGCTTCAGCCTCTCGACGAGGTGGCTCCCCAGGAACCCGGCGCCGCCGGTGACGAGGACGCGCTGGTTGGCGAGGGAGAGGGTCATCGGGCTCCTTCGGGATGGCGACGCTCGACGCTGGCCGCCCGTTCCGCCTTTGCCGCGCGGACCTTTGCCGCCAGCTCGTCACCGTAGAAGATGCGGATGACCTCGTCCTTCACCCCTTCGTCGTCGAGGTCCGGTTGTCGCATCCGGATCCCCGCGACGACGGCCTCGCGGACCAGCTCCGAGGCTGCGAAGGCAGCCTCGACTCGTCCTTCCGGACCGAGGCGCGCGTGGATCTCGCGCACCTTCTGCCAGGCGGACGCCGTGGTGTCGAGAGGAGGTCGGATCAAGATGAAGAGCGGCCCCGATTGGGCTTCATCCGCCTGAGGACGGACGAAGTCGGTTGACGACGGCCAGGGCGAGCCCCTCGAGATCGCCCAGCCGGTCGCGGGCGATCCCGCGGACGACCTCGAGGTCGAGCGCGGCGTAGTCGTGGACGGCGACGTTGCGGAAGCCGACCATGGCGCGGGCCAGAGCAAGCCCCTCTCTTTCGAGAAGGCCGTGCTGCTCGAGGAGCGCAAAGGCGTGGCGGCCGTCGCGCGGGACCTCCCAGCCGTTCGCCGAGATGACGTGGGCAGCGAGGTCGAGGAAAGACTCGATTGCCCGCTGGAGGTTGAGGACGGTGACGTCGTCGCGAATCCACTCGGTGAGAGCGGCGTTCCCGGGCTCGGAAAGCGAACGGATGGCGGCGACACAGCGCCGCACGTTCGAGACCTTCGCGAGGACGACGTCCTCGTCGTACGCGAAGGTCATCGGGAGGCAGCCTCCCGGAAGAGCGCCTCCTCGACCGGACGGCGGGTGATCTTCCAGTCGAAGTATCGCGAGGGGGTGGTCATCCGGAAGGTCTCGAAGGCGAGGCGGTCGCGCACGAGGATGGGCCGCCCGGTGCGGAGGACCTGCATGGCGATGATGGGGTCCGCGCTGGCGAGGTCGACCAGGTCGACCGTGCGCCGGGCGACGCCGGAGAGGCGCGTCGCGAGGTCGAGCCTGTCGTCGAAGGAGAGCGGACCCGGGAAGCGCACCGCGAGGTCGAGGTCGCTCTCGGGGCCGAACCGTTCGCTCCCGAAGGAGCCGAAAACGAAGGCGAAGAGGACGTCCTCGAGCTCCGGAAGGAGCCGCGCGAGCTCCGGCGGCATGGGGGAGATGGAGGATGTCAAGCGCTTCTCAGGACTCTCTCACCCCGCAACCACCTGCCGTGCGTCGGCGTCCTTGCGGAGGACGGCCTCGCGGCGGGCCAGCTCGAGGTCGTGGTCGGCCATCATGTCGACGAGGCGGTCGAAGGTGACGGTGGGGCTCCAGCCGAGGTTCGCCTTCGCCTTGCCGGGGTCGCCGAGGAGGAGCTCGACCTCGGCGGGCCGGTAGTAGCGCGGGTCGACGCGGACGCGGACGGCGCCGGTCTTCGCGCAGCGGCCCAGCTCGGCCGCCCCCTCCCCTTCCCACGCGAGGGGAATGCCGACGCGCGCGAAGGCGCGGGTGGCGAACTCGCGGACGGAGCGGGTCTGGCCGGTGGCGACGACGTAGTCCTCCGGGGTGTCCGCCTGGAGCATCCGCCACATGGCGTCGACGTAGTCGCCGGCGAAGCCCCAGTCGCGCTTGGCGTCGAGGTTGCCGAGGTAGACGCACTCCTGCAGGCCGTGGACGATCCGCCCGGCGGCGCGGGTGATCTTGCGGGTGACGAAGGTCTCGCCCCGGCGGGGCGACTCGTGGTTGAAGAGGATGCCGTTGCAGGCGAAGAGGCCGTAGCTCTCGCGGAAGTTGACGGTGACCCAGTACGCGTAGACCTTGGCCGCGCCGTACGGGCTGCGCGGGTAGAACGGGGTCGTCTCCCGCTGGGGCGTCTCCTGCACCTTGCCGAACATCTCGCTCGAGGAGGCCTGGTAGAAGCGGGGACGCAGCCCCACCTCGCGGATGGCCTCGAGGATCCTCACCGAGCCGAGCGCGGTGACCTCGCCGGTGTACTCGGGGACGTCGAAGCTGACCTTGACGTGGCTCTGGGCTCCAAGGTTGTAGATCTCGTCGGGCTGGACGAGGCGGAGGACGCGGTTGAGCGAGGACGCGTCGTTGAGGTCGGCGAAGTGGAGGACGAGCCGGCGCCCCTTCTCGTGCGGGTCCTGGTAGATGTGGTCGAGACGCTCGGTGTTGAAGCTGGACGACCGGCGGATCGCCCCGTGGACCTCGTACCCCTTGGCGAGGAGGAGCTCGGCCAGGTAGCTGCCGTCCTGGCCGGTAATGCCGGTGATGAGCGCTTTCTTCATGCGGGTCCTTTCGGGCGGGAGCGGGGCCTGGAAGACCGATGGGTTGCCGGTGGGGTGTCCTTCCCCTCGAACGCCTGAAGGAGCCACTCAGGGAGTGGATCGTCGAATGTCGGGGAAATCCAGACCTTCTGGCGATCCATGCCGGCTGTCCGAAGGCGCCTGGAGCAACGAGTGGTTCCGGAAGGGCGACGCGTCGAATGCTTCATGCCTGCTCCTCCTCGTCCAGCGCCTTCACCCGCCGCGCGGGCTCGACGGCGGAGACGCCCTCGAGGAGGGCGAGGCGGGGGGCGGAGGCGGCGGGGGCGCGGCCAGAGATGGTGCCGAGCGCCTCGAGGACCTCCGTCACCTCCATGCCGGCCTCACGGAGGCGGGCGGCGACGGCGGAGGGGGCGTGGTCGTCCGCCACGGTGACGAGGAGATCCACGGCGGAAGAGGAGAGTTGAGGGTCCATCGCTCAAGCAATTGACCAGGGATGTCGGCGAGGGGACGAAAAGGGGCCGAAATTCGAAGGCTCCGCCCCCTTGGGTGGCAGATTTGCCAGACCCGTGTCGTGGATTCTCGGATCGGGTCCCCGGGATGTGAGCGGACCGGTCTCCCTGCCTGGGGCGGGGGGTTCCCCCGCCGACCCTCGAACCCAAGACGACCATTCACTGTACGGCTGCCGCAGCGCGGAAGTCAATGACCCGGCCGGGGGTTGCGCGTCCCGGGCGTCCGGGTTATGGGGAGCCGGCGCGCCGCTCGATCAGCGGGCCGCGGTTCCGTGGAGCTGCAAGAGAAGGCTCTCGAGGAGGTCGCGTCCGGTCCCCGCGCCGCTCTTGACGCCGCGGTCGATCGCGGCGATCCCCTCGAGGGTCCGGAGGAGGTCGTCGAGGGGCCAGTCGAACGAGGCGAGGTAGGCCTTGTGGAGGACGAACGGGTGGCCGTCGAGCGGGACGGGAGGGGCCCCGGGGGGCGCGTTCCTGAGGGCGGGGAGGACCCGGTCCTGGAAGCTCCGGTAGTCGGCGCGGCGGCGGCGGAGCTCCTGCGCCCAGGGCTCTGCGAGGGCGGCCTTGAAGGCGAGGATCCGCCGGACCTCGCCCGCGAGGAGGCCGAGGAGGGGGAAGAAGGCGGCCTCGCCCTTCGGCCCCTTGCGGGCGGGGGCCGCCTCCCCCTTGCCGAAGGGGCGGAACGCCGTGAACTCTTCGGTGGCCGAGAGGAGCCGCTCGAGGACCTTCAGGGCGTCGAGGAAGCGGCGCTTCACCACGGCGTCGACGAAGTCGGAGCCGTACTCCTTCCGCTCGTCCACGACGAGGCGCGCGGCGGCCTCGGCGGTGACGCGGCCGTTCGCGGCGGAGTCGCAGAGCTTGTCGAGCTCGGTGAGGAAGGCGCGCGCCGAGAGGCGCCCGCGCTCGGTGAGGGTGTCGAAGACGTCGGCGTCGACGGCCAGGCCCCGCTCGATGGTCCGCTCGAGCCCGAGCTGGGCGAGGCGCTCGCGGCGCGCCTCCCCGTCGGGGGCGAGGAGGAGGGCGTGCGGGTGGCGCCGCAGCTCGCCGAGGGCGGCGTGGTCGGCGTCGGGCGAGAGGGCGTGGACGAGGAGGACGTTGTCGCCCGAGGGGGCGCGGGTGACGTAGTCCATCAGGCGGTCGAGCGCCGACTCGGTCGCCTCCCCCTCCTCCACCGGGAGGGCGAGGAGGGCGGCCAGCTCGGGGGCTCGTTCCGAGCGCCGGACGCGGCCGGTGACCTTCTTCGCCGTCTCGTGCGGGTCGGCGTCGGCGCCGTGGCCCGCCGCGGCCGCGAGGGCGCGCGCCTTGCGGGCGCACCGCTCGAGGACGCGGCGCTCGCTCGGGCCCGCCTCGGCCGCCTCGTCGAGGAGCGCGTCGACCTCGTCGGCGGTGAGCTTCCGGGCGTGGAGGAGCTCGGTGGCGTCGAGGGCGACGAGGCGGTTGGTGGAGAAGAGGGCGACGGTGGCCGCGTCGGCGACGGCCTCCGTCACGCCGCCGCCGGTGGCGTCGTAGGTCGAGGTCTCGCTCTCGGGGAAGGCGGCCCGGAAGGCGGCCGTCAGGCGCCGGACGGCCTCGCTCACGATCCAGTCGTCGTCGCCGAAGAGCGCGACGACCGGAGGGAGCGGCGGCGTGGAAAGCGCCGCCGCGAGGGGCGCGAGGGGGGCGAAGGGATCGAGCCGCGCGGGGCGGGACGGGGGCACGCGGCCTAGAGGAGACCCTTGTCCTGGAGCTCCTGGCAGTCGAGGCAGTGGCGCGCCCAGGGGACCGCCTCGAGGCGCTTCTCCTGGACGGGGCTGCTGCAGTGGACGCAGGTGCCGTAGGTGCCGGCCTCGATCCGGATGAGGGCCTGGTCGATCAGGAGGAGGGTCTTGCGGTCCGTCTCGGAGAGGGAGAAGGCGAACTCGCGGGTGTAGGCCGACGTGGCGCGGTCCACCATGTCCTGCGCGGTGTCCTCGACGGACTCGTCGGTGACCTCGCGGTTCTTCTGGAGGTCGTGGAGCAGCTCCTCGCGCTTGGCCAGGAGGCGCTCCTTGAACTTGTCGAGAGGGGCCTTCTTCGCCTTCCTGTCGACGGGCTTGTCGACGGGCTTCTCGACGCGCTTGTCGACGTGCTTGTCGACGGGCTTCTCTGCCGGCTTGGCGACGTGCTTGACGGCGGCGACCGCTCGCTTCGTTGGCATGGGCTTCTCCAGTTCCGGGGCCGCCCCCGGGCCGACGCTCACCGACGGGCGCGTCGGCGCGGCCGGGGCGTTTTCGAGACGCGAGAGGGTACCACAGGCGTCAGCGGAGGGTATCGCCCCGATTCATCCGCTCGTAGAGCGTCTTCCGGGCGATTCCGAGGCGCCGGGAGGCCTCGGCCACGTTGCCGCCGCACTCGTCGAGGACCAGCCGGACGTAGGCCCCGGTGAGCCGCCGGAGGGTCCAGCCGGAGGCGGAGGCGGCGGCGAGGAGCCCGGAGGGGTCGTCCGCGGCGAGGAGGCCGAGGTGGGGGGCGTCGACGGCGGGGGCGCCGCGCGCCTGGGCCTCGAGGGCGGCGCGGCGAAGGACGTTCTCCAGCTCGCGGAAGTTGCCCCGGAAGGGGTGGGCGGCGAGGGCGGCGGTGGCGGCGCGCGTCAGGACGGCCGGTCCGCCCGCCGCGCGGAGGACCGCCCGGGCGGCCGGGAGGAGGTCGCCCCGGCGGTCGGCGAGGGGAGGGAGCTTCACGGCCACGACGGCGAGGCGGTAGTAGAGGTCGTCGCGGAAGGTGCCGTCCCGGGCGCGGTGGGGCAGGTCGGGCGCGGCCGAGGCGACGAAGCGGGCCTGGACCGTGAGGTCGCGGACGCCCCCGACCCTCCGGAAGGTCCGCTCCTCGAGGACCCGGAGGAGCTTCCCCTGGGCCCTCAGCGACAGCGCGTCGACGCGGTCGAGGTAGAGGGTGCCGCGCCCCGCCCCCTCGAGGAGGCCCGGCTTGGCGGAGGTGGCGCCTGTGAAGGAGCCGCGCTCGTGGCCGAAGAGCTCGCTCTCGACGAGGTCGTCGGGGAGGGCGCCGAGGTCCACGCGGACGAAGGGCTCGGCGGCGCGGGGGGAGCGCTCGTGGAGGAGGCGGGCGAGGCGGTCCTTGCCGGTGCCGGCGGCGCCGAGGAGGAGGACGGTGGCGTCGGAGTCGAGGACGCGGGAGAGGCGGCGCAGCTCTCCGGCGAGGCCGCGGTTGCGGGTGGCGAAGAGCGGCGGAGCCGTCACCCCGGGGTGAAGGCCTGCGTCTGGTCCGGGGCGTCGCCCCAGAGCCGCTCGAGGGCGTAGAAGCGGCGGGCGTCCTCCTGGAAGAGGTGGAAGACGACGTCGCCGTAGTCCACGAGGATCCAGGAGCCGCCGACGTACCCCTCGACGGAGAGGGGCCGGCGCCCCCGCGCCTTCATCGTCTCCTCGACGGCGTCGGCCATCGCCTGGGACTGGCGCTGGTTGGTGGCGCTCGCCAGGACGAAGTAGTCGGACATGGAGGTGAGGCCGGCGAGGTGGAGGACGACGAGCTTCTCGGCCTTCTTGTCGAGGAGCGCGGCGACCGTGGCCTTGATGGCGGCCTGGACGTGCTCCTCGGCCTCGGCGTTCCGCGCCTCGCGCTGGCGCTGCCTTTCGGCCGCGGCGTCGGGCGTCCGCTTGAAGTGAGGCGGGGAGACCCGGCCGAGGGCGTCGGAGAGGATCTCGTCGACGCCGGACGCCTCGGGGGGAGGCGGCGGGGCGGCCGCCTTCGCGGCGCGGCCCGCCTTGCCGGCGACGCCGGGCTTGCCGGCCCCGGACGGCTTCCGCTTGGACGGCGCTACGGGGCGGCGTACAGCCGCTGGCGCCGCAGGTACCCCTCGACCGCGGGAGGCAGACTTTCGTCGAGCCTCTCGCCCGCTCGTGCTGCGTTTCTTATCCACGTCGAGGTGATTGTAACCGGGGCGTTACCCGCCCAGAAGACCGTGGCCTCCTCGGGCAGGTCGTCGCCCGGGCGGGCGCCGACCGGGGCGAGGCGGGCGGCGATCTCGGCCGGGAGCCCCTCCTTGAGGGCGGCGTAGTCCCACGGCTCGCGGTAGATGACGACGAGCCGGTGGTCGTCCAGGATCTCCTGCCAGGAGCGCCAGCTGCTGAAGGCGGCGAGCGAGTCGGAGCCGAGGACGAGGAAGACCTCGCTCTCGGGGCGGGTGGCGCGGACGTGGCGCAGGGTCTCGACGGTGTAGGTGGTGCCGCCCCGCTGGGCCTCGTAGTCGGAGAGGCGGAAGCGGGGATAGGGCTCGATGGCCAGGGCGCACATGGCGAAGCGGTGGAAGGCCGAGGCGGACGACCCCTGCGGCTTGTGGGGCGGGGAGCAGGCGGGGACGAAGAGGACTTCGTCGAGCCCCATGGCCGCGGCGGCCTCCTCGACCGGGGCGAGGTGGCCGCGGTGGATGGGGTCGAACGAGCCCCCGTAGAGGCCGAGGCGTTGGGCGCGGTTACGCATCTTCGGGCTCCCGCTGGGGTTCGGCGGCGAGGGGGGGGGCGGCCTCGGGGACATCGGGGGCGGGCTGTTGGCGGACCGAGAGGGCCTCGAGGCGCTTGCCGAGGTGGAAGACGAGCCGGTCGAGCCCCTGGTGCGCGGCGCCCGAGATGGCGAAGAAGGCGATGCCGCGCTCGTCTGCGACGGTGCGGACGGCCTCGACCTGCGCGGGGGTGGCGATCTCGACCTTGTTGGCGCAGAGGACCCGCTCGCGCCGGGCCAGCTCGGGGGCGAAGGCGCCCAGCTCGCGCTCGATGACGGCGACCGCGAGCTCGGCGGCGTTGAGCGGGTCCTCGGGCGAGAGGGAGGCCGCGTCGACGAGGTGGCAGATGAGGCGCGAGCGCTCGACGTGCTTGAGGAACCGGATGCCGAGCCCGTGCCCCTCGTGCGCCCCCTCGATGAGCCCCGGGACGTCGGCGGCGACGAAGGTCCGGAACCGCTCCCAGGAGACGACGCCTAGGTTGGGGACGAGGGTGGTGAACGGGTAGTCGGCGATCTTGGGGCGCGCGGCCGAGATGGCCGAGATGAGCGTCGACTTGCCGGCGTTGGGGAAGCCGACGATGGCGACGTCGGCCAGGAGCTTCAGCTCGAGCGAGAGGGTCCGCGCGTCGCCCTCGGTCCCCGGCTCGGCGCGGCGCGGGGTCCGGTTGGTGGAGGTGGCGAAGCGGGCGTTCCCGCGCCCTCCCTTGCCCCCCCTGGCGACGACGACCGACTGGCCGTTCGCCGTGAGGTCGGCGAGCAGCTCGCCCGTCTCGCGGTCCCAGGCGACGGTGCCGACGGGGACGGTGATGACGAGGCCCTGGCCGTTCCGGCCGTGGCAGTTGGAGCCGAGGCCGTGCTGGCCGCGGCCGGCCGCGAACCTCTTCTTGAACCGGAAGGGGTAGAGGGTGTTCAGGTTCTCGTCGGCGACGAGGGTCACGCTGCCGCCGTCGCCGCCGTCGCCGCCCGAGGGGCCCCCCTTGGGGACGCTCCTCTCGCGGCGGAAGGCGACGCACCCGTTGCCTCCATCACCGGCGGAGACGTGGATGACGGCTTCGTCCAGGAACACGGATAGCTCGGAGGGCAGCGCCTCCGGGGCGGACCAGCGCGGGCGGGGGCCGGCCGCCCCGGGGTTCTGGGTCAGCTCGCCGCGGGAGCGGCGGGCGGCTCGGAGCCGGGGCGCGCGGCGGGAACGATGGAGACGAACCGGCCCATGCGACCCTTGTCGTGGAAGGCGACGACGCCGTCCACCTTGGCGAAGAGGCTGTCGTCCTTGGCGCGGCCGACGTTCAGGCCCGGCTTGAGCGGGGTCCCCCGCTGCCGGACGAGAATCGAGCCGCCCGTGACGAACTGGCCGGCGAAACGCTTCACGCCGAGGCGCTGGGCGTTGGAGTCGCGGCCGTTGCGGGAGGAACCCTGTCCTTTCTTGTGAGCCATGGCGTACCCCTCGGTCAGCCGGCCGGGGCCAGGATCGACTGGATCCGGACCTCGACGAGGTCCTGGCGGTGCCCGTGCGACCGCTGGAACCCCTTGCGCTTCTTCTTCTTGTAGACGAGGAGCTTGGGCCCCCGCGTCTCGCGGACGACGACGCCCTTCACCGAGGCGCCGGCCACCACCGGCGCTCCGAGGCGGAGCGTGTCACCGTCGCCGACGGCGAGGACTTCCTGGAGCTCGAGCTCATCGCCCTTGGAGAGGACCTCCTTCGAGACGCGTTCGATGCGAACCACGTCCCCTTCGGCGACCCTCACTTGCTTTCCCCCGGTTCGGATGACGGCGTACATGATTCCCAGAACCTCCGGTCAAAAGGGCCGGTGAGCGTACCAGCGCTTCCCCCCGCCGTCAAACCCACCCACCCCCGGGGTTGGGGTCACGGGGTTGGGGTCAGGTCTGTGATCCGTGATCCGGAGCTCTCCCTGGCCGGGCCCTGGGGCCGCTGGGCGTCACGCAAGGGGCGGTCTCCTCGTCATGGGGTGTGGAAGGAGGACGTCATGGCCATCGAGACCGGAACCCGAGTCGTCGTCGTGGGGGGCGGGTACGCCGGGGTCGTCTCCGCGCTCCGGCTGGCGAAGAGGGGCGGCGGGCGCCTTTCCATCACTCTCGTCAACGCCAGCGACAGGCTGATTCAGCGTATCCGGCTCCACGAGGAGCTGGCGGGGAGGTCGCCCCGGTCGGTTGCCCTCGAGCCGCTCCTCCGGCGGCGCGGCGTGGCCTTGCGGGTGGGGACGGCCCGGGGGCTCGACCTGGCCGGGCAGTGCGTGGACGTGGACGGGACGCCGCTCCCCTGGGACCGGCTAATCGTCGCGATGGGCTCGCGCGTGGACGGCACGCACGTCCCCGGAGCGGACGAGCACTCCCTGGGGCTCGACGGGGGCGCGGCCCGCCGGGGCGCGGCGGCGCTGCGGCGGCTTCACGAGTCCGGTGGTGGCCGGGTCGTGGTGGTGGGGGGCGGGTTGACCGGGATCGAGAGCGCGACCGAGGTGGCCGAGGCGTTCCCTTCGTTGAAGGTGGCGCTGGTGACGGGCGGCCTGGTGGCGCCGGGCTTCTCGCCGGAAGGGCGGGAGCACGTCCGGAGGGTCTTCGCAAGGATGGGGATCGACCTTCTCGAACGGGTGCGGGTGAGCCGTGTCGAGCCGCGGACCCTCGCCACGGACGGGGCGCCGATCGGCTTCGACGCCTGCGTCTGGGCGGCTGGTTTCGCGTTCCCAGCCCTGCCCCGGGAGGCGGGACTGGCCGTGAACGGGCTCGGGCAGGTGGTGGTCGACCGGGCGCTCCGGTCGGTCTCACACCCGCACGTCTTCGCCGCGGGGGACGTGGCGACCCTGCCGGGGCGAGCGGTTCCGCTGGGCTGCAAGAGCGCGCAGCCGATGGGCGCCCTTGCGGCGGAGAACGTCGCACGCGAGCTGGCCGGCGAGGACGTGAGGCCGTTCGACTACGCCACGCCGTTCTACTGCGTGAGCCTCGGGAGGCGGGAGGGCCTGATCCAGATGGCGACGCCCGACGGCGCGCCGCTGGGCCGGATCGTGACCGGACGGCGCGCGGCGCTCTTCAAGGAGGCGATCTGCAGGAGCACGGTGGCGGCGCTCCGGGCCGAGAGCGCGGGGCTGCCCGCGGTAGTCTGGAAGGGGGGACACGCCCTCGCGCCCCGCGCGGGAGCGCCGCCCACGCTGGAAGGGGCCGGAGGGAGGACGTGACGACGTGACCGACGTGACTGACGCGACCGACGCGACCGACGCGACTGACGCGACAGACGCACCCACGCCCGCCGCCGCGACGTTCGAGGCGCATCGGCCGCTCCTCTTCGGCATCGCGTACCGGATGCTCGGCTCGGCGGCCGACGCGGAGGACGTGGTGCAGGAGGCCTGGCTGCGGTGGCAGAGGGCGGCGCCGGCGGAGGTGCGCTCCGACCGCGCGTACCTCTCCACCGTGGTCACGCGGCTCTGCCTGGATGCCCTGAAGAGCGCTCGGGCCAGGCGCGAGACCTATGTGGGCCCGTGGCTCCCCGAGCCCCTCGCGACGCGGCCGGATTCAGTGGAAGGGGCCGACGCCGAGTCGATCTCGATCGCGTTCCTCGTCGTCCTCGAGAGCCTGACGCCGGCCGAGCGGGCGGTCTACCTGCTGCACGAGGTCTTCGACTACCCGCACGCCGAGATCGCGACGATGCTGGGGCGGACCGAGGCGAGCTGCCGGCAGACCCTGAAGCGGGCGCGCGAGGCGGTGCGGGCGAGGCGGCCCCGCTTCGCACCCTCAAGGGAGGCGCACCGCCGCCTCGTGGACGCCTTCGGCGCGACGTGCGCCTCCGGCGACGTGGCGGCGGTGACCCGCCTCCTCGCAGCCGACGCGACGGCCTGGTCGGACGGAGGAGGGAAGGCCTTCGCCGCGCGGCGCCCGGTGGTGGGGGCCGACGCGGTGGCCCGCTTCTTCGTGGGGATCTTCGGGCGCGCCCCCGCCGACGCCCGCCGCGAGGTGGTGGAGGTCAACGGGTGGCCGGCGCTCGTCGGCCGGATCGGCGGGCGGATCGTCTCGGTCCTCACATTCGAGACCGACGGCGAGCGGATCCACGCCGTCCGGACCGTCCTCAACCCCGACAAGCTCGCCCGCCTCGCCGCGGCGCTCGGCTGACCGGAGGGGGGATCGGGGGTCAGGGGGACCGGAGGGGGGACCGGGGGTCAGGGACCGGGGGTCAGGTCTGTGATCCGTGATCCGCGGCCTCGGTCACGATCTCGTTCCGCGCCTGGCGGGCCGGGCCGGGGCGCGAGGCGAGGGCCTCCCCCTGTCGAGCGAGATGGCCCGCGGCCCACTCGCCCACGCCGAGGACCTCGCCGATCTCACGGTAGCTCGAGAGGGTCTCGGTCCGCAGGACGTGGGCGATGACCTTCCTCATGGTGGAGGAGCGCGGGAGGTCGGCGAGGCGGGCCCTGGCAACCCTTTCGGCAGCCGCGACGAGCCGCTCGAAGGAGAGAACGGCCGGCTGACGCTGACTGCGAGGGACCTCCCGGGAGGCGTTCCCCTCGTCGAGCCGGCCGGCCACGTCGGTCAGGAAGGCGTCGTCGCCGAGGTAGACCTGCCCTCGAAGGGCGTCCCACGGCCGGTAGGCGGTCCGCGAACCCTCCTCGACGAACTCGCGATAGCGGCGGCGGGCTCGCGATCGCGACGCGCCGAACTGGTCGAGAGTCCAATCGGCGTCGAGCCAGGCAGGGGCGGGCTCCAGGCCGGCGGTGGCGCGGTAGCTGCTCCAGGGCCAGTCGACGGCCCGGGCGACGAGGCCGGCGGCTACCGGATTGCGGACCACGTACCGGACGAGCTCGAGCAGGTGGGCCTCCCGCTGGACGAGGATTCCCTTGAAGCGACCCTGGAAGAGGTGGCCCACCCGCCCGTGACGGCGGTTGAACCTCTGGCCGTAGATCCCGTCGAGCTGCCGCATCCCGAAGGAGAGAGTGGGCACCGGAGTCTCGACGAGGAGATGGTAGTGGTTCCCCATCAGGACGTAGGCGTGAAGTCGCCAGCGGGCGCGCTCGACGACGTCTCCCAGGACGCCGAGGAAGCGGCTGCGGTCGTCGTCGTCCTTGAAGACCTCCCGCCGTTCGTTCCCGCGAGCGGTGACGTGCCAGACGGCGCCCTCGAACTCGAGGCGAAGGGGGCGGCTCATGACAGGGCGATTCTAGATCACGGATCACAGACCTGACCCCATCTCGCCATCTCGACCCCATCTCGACCCCATCTCGACCCCATCTCGACCCCATCTCGACCCCATCTCGACGCACCTCGTTCCACTTCGTTTCATCTCAATGTGGCCGGGGCGTCAACCGCGTGGCAGGCCCGTCCGTCGAATCGCCTCGTGACGCGCTCGAACCGTCCGTTCCTCGTCCCGGCCGCGCTCGGTGCGCTCGGCCTCGCGCTCCTGGCCGTCGTCCTCGGAGCGTCGGGCTCGGAGCCGGAGGGCCGGCGGCCGCGGGTGGTCCTCGCCCAGGACGAGGGCGTCGACGGGGCAGCGCGTCCGGCCCGGCCGACGGCGGTCACCGCCGCAGGGAGCCCCGGCGCCCTCGACCCGCTCGACCCGTCCCACCAGAGGCTCGCGGCGGCGTACAGCGCAGCCCACCGGGGTGTGTCGATGCTGGTGATGGTCGACGGGCGGACCGTCTTCGAGGACTACCCGAACGGCGGATCGGCCGGCGAAGCGCACGAGCTGGCGAGCGGGACGAAGAGCTTCTGGGGCGTGGCGGCGGCCGCCGCGACGGCGGACGGCATCCTCTCGCTCGACGAGCCCGTCTCGCGGACGCTCCCGGAATGGCGAACGGACCCCGGGAAAGCGCGGGTGACCATCCGGCAGCTCCTGAGCCTGACGAGCGGGCTCGACGGCGGGCGGGTCGCGCGGCCGCCCACGTACGCGGACGCCGTGGCGCGGCCGCTGACGGCGGCTCCGGGCGCACGCTTCTCTTACGGACCCGTTCCGTTCCAGGTCTTCGGCGAGCTCCTCCGGCGGAAGCTCGAGCCCCGCGGCGAGGACCCCGTCGCGTACCTCGACCGGCGGATTCTCGGGCCGATCGGCGCCCGGCACGGGGCGTGGAGGCACGGGCCGGACGGCAACCCGCAGATGCCGTCGGGCGCCTCCCTCACGGCGCGCGACTGGGCCCGCTTCGGGGAGCTGGTCCGGCTGGGCGGGACGTGGCAGGGGAAGGTCGTCGTGCCGCGCGCCCTCCTCCAGCAGTGCCTCGAAGGGACCGCCGCGAACCCGATGTACGGCCTCACCTGGTGGCTCAACAGGCCGATCGACGAGGCGCTCCGATCCTCCATCCGCCAGCTCCGGGGCGCCACGGACGTCCGCCCCGGGGCCCCCGGGCTCCCGGACGACCTCGTGATGGCGGCCGGGCTCGGCAAGCAGCGGCTCTACGTGAGCCGATCCCTGAAGATGGTGGTCGTGCGGCAGGCGGACGGGCTGCTGCGGGCTCTCCTGACGGGAGACCGGACCGGCTTCACCGACACGGGGTTCCTGTCGCGCCTCCTCCTGGGGAGGGCGGTCGACCCGGCCGACCCCTGACGGACCGGGGAGGCCTGATCACGACTCCGACCGCCGGGGCGGCCGGATCACGGATCACAGACCTGACCCCAGGCTCATGACCCCAGGCTGGTGTCTTCCTTCCAGGCGCGGCGGCAGGCCATCCAGTAGGCGAAGGCGAGGACGCAGAGGAGGCCGGGCCAGCTCCAGAGGACGGAGACGGGGCGGGCGCCCCTCCAGACCTCGCCTAGGACGAAGAGGTCGAAGAGGAGGAAGCCGATGAAGCCGGCGGGAAGGAGGGAGCGTTGCGCCCGCAGGAGACCCAGCCCTCCGACGACGAACGCCACGCCCGCGAGGATGGTGACGACGACCTTCAGCGCCGCTCCCACCTGGTCGGGGAGCGGCGTCGGGTCGTGGAAGACCCCCATCCCCAGCTCCGGATGCCGGAAGGCGACGACGTTCGCGGCGAAGAAGAGGCCGTTCGCGATCATCAGGAGCCCCATCGCGGCTTTCCACGGGGTTCTGGTCATCGTGCTCCTCCTGGCGCTCCGGGAGCGGTCGTCTCAGAACCTGGCTTCGGGCGCCTTGTCGGCCCCTTCGGTCGTGGCCTTGAAGTAGGGGCGCTCCTTGAAGCCGGCCACGGTGGCGACGATGACGGTGGGGAGGGACCTGCGGAGGGTGTTGTAGCGTTGCGTGGCGTCGTTGAACCGGCCCCTCTCGACGGAGATCCGGTTCTCGGTCGCTTCGAGCTGGACCATCAGGTCGCGGAACGCCTGGGTCGCCTTGAGCTCGGGGTAGCGCTCGACGGTGACGAGGAGGCGCGAGAGGGCCTGGCCGAGGCCGTCCTGCGCCTTCTGGAAGGCCGCGAGGGCCTCCGGGTCCTTGATCGAGTTGGCGTCGAGCTTGACCTGCGTCGCCTGCGCGCGCGCCTGGACGACCGCCGTGAGGGTCGACTGCTCGAAGCTCGCGGCCCCCTTCACGGTGGCGACGAGGTTGGGGACGAGGTCGGCGCGGCGCTGGTAGACGTTCTCGACCTGGGACCAGGCCGCGGTGACCCCCTGGTCGGCCTCGTTCAGGCGGTTGTAGGCGCTCGCCGCCCAGACCCCCGCGCCCAGGACGCCGACGAGGACGGCGACCAGGCAACCCAGCCCGAAATTCCTTCCCATGGGAGCTTCCTCTCCTTTCCTCCGCGGCGGCCCTCAGGCCAGCTTTTCCAGGTGCCGCGGAGGGAAGTAGAACTTCAGCTCGGCCGCCCCCGAAAGCGGGTCGGCCGTCTCGAACGCCGCGAGCGCGGCCTTCTTGAGCGGGACATCGACGTCGTCGCGCCCCGTGAGGAGGCGCCCGAACAACCGGCCCAGGTGCGGCATGTGGCCGACGAGGAGGACGTTCTTCGCCCCCAGCTTCGCCACCTCCTCGAGGACCACCTCGGGCTCCGCGCCGGGCCGGAGGGCCTTCGACTCGCGGAGCGGCTCGGCGAATCCGCAGGCGCGGGCGACCGGCTCCGCCGTCTCGACGGCGCGGACGAGCGGCGAGACGAGGATGGCGTCGAAGGAGGGCTCGAGCCGGGCGATCGCCTTCGCGACCGCCCGCATCCTCCGGCGGCCCGCGTCCGTGAGCCGCCTGTCGTCGTCGAGCCCGGTCGCGGAGACCGCCTCGGCTTCCGCGTGACGAAGGATGTGGATGAGCAAGCGGAAAAACTCTAGCACAGCCGGCGCGTCAGCCCGGCAGGAGGTCCCTCGCCAGCTCCTCGCGGGTCTCGGGCCCGAGGACGGCCGACGCGCCGTAGGCCGGGTGGTCGACGACGACCGACACCGGGCCCGTCTCGACGGCCTTGCGGACGTCCTCCCCTTGCCCGACGGGGAACCTCACGTACTGGACGGCGGAGATCTTGTCGTCGGCCTCCTGCCCCTCGAGGAAGACGGCCGGGACGGCCCGGCCGCCGACCGTCATCTTCAGGTGCCCCTTGCGGCCGAGGCCGACGAGCCGGTCGAGCTCGGGCCTGATGTCGCCCTCTCCCGGGATCTCGATGAAGAGGGTCGCCGCCACCTCGCCGGGCCCGGGGAGGAGCTCGTTGTAGACGTCGAGCTCCGCCTGGACGGCCTCGGGCCGGGCGAGCCGCTCGATGCGGCACATCTCCTGGACCTGGTTGAGGACGGTGAGGCGGTTCTCGAAGACGAGCGACATCTTCGGGCCGAGGAGGACGCGCCGGCGCTCCTTGACCGCGATCACCTCGCGGCGCCAGTCGTCGCGGATCAGCTCGTACTCGTGGAGGTTCTTGACGTCGTCGAGGGTCAGCTTCTTCATGGGCTCCTCAGGCGGGGGGGAGGCCGTAGGCGTCGCGGATCACCTCGATCGGGTGCTTCACGGGCTTCTCGGTCCCCTGCGTGATCTGGACGCTCGCCAGGGCGCAGTCCGAGGCGATGACGTCGGCGTTGGCGGCGAGGAGCGGGTCGAAGAGCTTCCTGCCGACCTTCATCGACTCCTCGAAGTACTCCACCTTCATCGCCCAGGTGCCGTCGTGGCCGGAGCACTTCTCGACGACGGTGACCTGCGCCCCGGTGAGGGCGAGGAGGTCGGACGCCTTGAAGCGGATCCGCTGGACGCTCAGGTGGCACGGGAGGTGGTAGGCGATCGCCTTCGGGGCCTTCGGGAACTCGGTCTTCAGCTTCCCCTGCCCCTTCAGCTCCATCAGGAACTCGCAGAGGTCGCGAGTGGCCTTCGAGAGCCTCTCGGTCGGCTCGTCGCCCGGCGCCAGCCAGGGGTACTCCTTCTTCATCATGAGCGAGCAGGAGGGGCCGGGGGTGACGACGGTGTAGCCCTCGTCGACCCAGCCGACCAGCGCGGCCACCATCCCCTCGCGCGCCTTGCGCGCGGAGTCGAAGTCGCCGACGTCGAAGAAGGGCATGCCGCAGCAGTGCGGGTAGTCGACCGCGACCTCGACGCCGTTGGCCTCGAGCACCTGGACGGCGGCCTTGCCGATCTCGGGCCTGTTCCACTCGACGGTGCAGGTCGGGAAGAGGACGACCTTCGCGACCGGGTCCTTCACCTGCGAGCCGCCGCGCCCCTCGAACCACCGCGTGAACGTCTGCCAGACGAAGCTCGGGAGCTTCTTGTCGCGGTGGACGCCGATCGCCTTCTCCATCGCCCAGCGGGCGAGAGGGAGGGTGTTGACGAAGTTGGCGACGGGGGCGACGGGGCGCGAGAGCTTCCCGAGGAGGTCGGGGCGGGTGAGCATTTTCTCGCGAGCCGACAGCCCCTTCTCGGCCACCCGGAAGCGCCGCGCCTCGAGGACGAGGTGCGGGATGTCGACCATCCAGCGGTGCGGGGGGACGTAGGGGCACTGCGCCGGGGAGACGCAGAGCTTGCACTCGTAGCAGAGGTCGACGAAGTCGTCGAGGACCTGGCGCGGGAGCTTCTCGGCGTCGCCGTCCACCTCGGGGACGTCGAGCCCCTTGAAGAGGGCCTCGAAGGAGGGGCAGAGCGAGAAGCAGCGCCGGCAGCCGTGGCAGATGTCGGCAATCCGGGTCAGCTCGGTGGCGAGGGACTTCGGGTCCGTGACCTTCACCGGGGTCAGAGAGATCATGGTTCCTCCTCCCCAGGACGCGAACGGCGGGGCCGGAAGGCGCTCCGGACCCCGCCGTGGCCGTTGTCTACGTGGGCGATCTCCCCTGCCGGGGACGGATCAGGCGTTGACGGTGGCGAGGAGCTTGGCGAAGCGGTTGGCGTGCGACTTCTCGGCGCGCGCGAGGGTCTCGAACCAGTCGGCGATCTCCGAGAAGCCCTCCTCGCGAGCCTGCTTGGCGAAGGCCGGGTACATCTGCGTGTACTCGTAGGTCTCCCCCTCGACGGCGCACTTGAGGTTCTGCTCGGTGGTCCCGAACGGGAGGTCGGTGGCGGGGTCGCCGGCCTGCCGGAGGTAGTCCATGTGGCCGTGCGCGTGGCCCGTCTCGCCCTCGGCGGTGTCGCGGAAGTTCCCGGCGATCTCGGGGTACCCCTCGATGTCGGCCTTGTCGGCGAAGTAGAGGTAGCGGCGGTTCGCCTGGCTCTCGCCGGCGAAGGCGTGCTTGAGGTTCTCGTGCGTCTTGGTTCCCTTGAGAGCTGCCATTTCGTGCCTCCTGCTGAAGTTCATTAGATTTAATCTAAAAAAGGGAACGTCGTCAAGCCCCTCCACTCCGGTCGGGGCTTTTTTCTAGATTCATTCTAAAGTAGAATCCCGATCGGCGGTCGCGCCGGAATCGATCCAGCGGTCGATCCGGCCGCCCCGACACTTCGATCCGAGGAGAAAGAGACCATGCCGATCGTCGGCCAGAAGGCCCCCGAGTTCACGACCAGGGGCGTCCTCAACGGGCGCATCAACGACTACAGCCTCTCCGCCCGGAAGGGGACGTGGACCGTCCTCTTCTTCTACCCCCTCGACTTCACCTTCGTCTGCCCGACGGAGATCCTCGCCTTCTCGGACCGCCTCGGCGAGTTCAGGAAGCTGAACGCCGACGTCTTCGGCGTGTCGGTCGACTCCGAGTTCTGCCACCTCGCCTGGACGGAGACGCCGCGCGAGAAGGGGGGGATCTTCGGCCTCGCCTACCCGCTCCTGGCGGACGTGAAGAAGGAGATCTCCCGCGCCTACGGGGTCCTCGACGAGGGGGCCGGCGTGGCGCTGAGGGGGCTCTTCGTCATCGACCCGGAGGGGGTCGTCCAGCACGCGACGGTCAACAACCTCGGCGTCGGCCGCTCGGTCGACGAGACGCTCCGGGTCCTCCAGGCCTTCCAGTTCGTCGCAGAGCACGGCGAGGTCTGCCCCGCCGACTGGAAGCCGGGCGAGAAGACGATGAAGGCCGACTGGAACCAGTCGAAGGACTACTTCGCCCACGTGAAGTGAGGCCTACATGCCGCAGAAGAGCCACTACAAGGTCGTCGTCATCGGCTCCGGCCCGGCCGGCCTGACGGCGGCCATCTACGCCTCGCGCGCGAACCTCGCCCCGCTCGTCCTGGAGGGGATCCAGCCCGGCGGCCAGCTGACGACGACGACCGAGGTGGAGAACTACCCCGGCTTCGAGGACGGCGTCCAGGGGCCGAACCTGATGGAGACGATGCGCAAGCAGGCCGAGCGGTTCGGGACCGAGATCGCCGTCGAGACGGTGACCGCGGTCGAGACCGGCTCGCGGCCGTTCGCCCTGACGTTCGAGAGCGGGGGGACGGTCACGTGCGATGCGCTGATCGTCGCGTCGGGCGCCTCGGCCAAGTACCTCGGCCTCCCGAGCGAGAAGGCCCTCCTGGGGCACGGCGTCTCGGCCTGCGCGACGTGCGACGGCTTCTTCTTCCGCGGCAAGGAGGTCGCCGTCGTGGGCGGCGGCGACACCGCGATGGAGGAGACGGGCTTCCTGACGAAGTTCGCGTCGAAGGTCTACCTGATCCACCGCCGCGACGAGTTCCGCGCGTCGAAGATCATGGAGCGGCGCGTCCGCGAGAACCCGAAGGTGGAGCTGGTCCTCAGCTCCGTCGTCGAGGAGATCCTCGGGACGCCGGAGACCGGCGTCACCGGCGTCCGGGTGAAGGACGTGAGGTCGGGCGCGGTGCGCGAGCTCCCCGCGAAGGGCTACTTCGCCGCGATCGGCCACAAGCCGAACACGGACGTCTTCAGGGGAAAGCTCGAGATGAACGACGTGGGCTACCTCGTCGTGAAGCACCCGACGACCTCCACCTCGGTCCCGGGGATCTTCGCGGCGGGGGACGTGGCCGACCCGATCTACCGGCAGGCGGTCTCCGCGGCGGGCGAGGGCTGCAAGGCGGCGATCGACGCCGAGCGGTGGCTCGCCGACCAGGGGATCCACTGAACCGCGCCTGATCCGGCCCGCGGCTCCCGGCGACAGGGGCCGCGGGCCCCTTTCCCTTCCGGCGCTGGCGTCCTAGAACGCCTGGCCCGACGAGAAGGAGAGGAGCCAGCCGCTCCGCCCGAGGGGGTCGGGGTGGAAGGCGCGGGCGACGTCGATCCTCAGGAGGACGTTCTTCCCGGCGCGGGGGAGCCCCACGCGGAACCCGACGCCCGCGTCGGCCAGCCGCCAGCCGCCGTCCGGAGGGCCCCAGGAGTAGCCCGCGTCCCCGAAGAGGGCCATGCCGAGCGAGGCGAGCTTGAGGACGTCGGGGACGAGGACGCGCCGGAGCTCGACGTTGGCCGTGGTGTTCCCGGTCCCGGCGACGGCGTGGAGGCGATAGCCGCGGACCCCGTTCTCGCCGTCGAGGACGAGCTGCTTCTCCGGGTCGATCCGCCATCCGTTCCTCACGCCGATGCGGGAGGCGAGGGTCCACCCCTTCGCCATCCACCACCCGCGGATCGACGCCTCGACGAGGGCGTTCTGCGGCCCCCCCTGGATCCGCGTCTGGGCCGCGAGGGTGGCGATGGTGAACCCCGCGGGGAGGAGGCGGCCCGTGGAGCCGTTGACCCTCACCCGCCCCGCCGTGCGGGCCCCGAAGACCGGCGCGGAGACCGAGAGGTCGATCCGGCCGCCCGGGGCGAGGTTGAAGTCCTCGTCCCGGCCGATCTGCTCGACGTCCTGGCGCTCGATCCAGCCGCGCGCCTCGCGCTCGATGCCGCCGCCGATCCAGAGGAACTTCCTGTCGTCCGGGGGGGGCGGCGGCCCGTGGCCCCCCGGCTGGAGGGAGACGTCCTCCCACTGGACGAGCCCGCCCCAGCGGTCCGCCAGCTCGCGGGTGGCGCGGGAGAGGCGGCCCACGAGGGCGGAGAACCCGCGCTCGCGCCGCTTCCAGACGGCGCTCTCCTCCCCTCCCGTCCAGAGGGTGGCGTTGACGTTCTCCTGCCGCCAGTAGACCCAGAAGGCGCGCGGGGAGGTGAGCGAGTCGAAGGGGCGGGCGAGCGAGGCCTCCGCCGCCTGGCCGTCGGAGAGGTCGGAGGCGGCGACGTGGAGCTGGATGCGCGAGCCGAAGAGCTGCGGGTGGTCGTAGGCGAGGGAGCGCGAGATCCGCTCGGTCCCGCTGTCGTACTTGAACGCGAGGCCGCGGCCGGTGCCGAGGAGGTTCTGCTCCTCGAGGCCGACCTGGTAGGTGATGACGCCCCCCTTGTTCGAGTAGGAGAACCGCGGAAGGAGCGTCCAGTTGTCGCCGGTCTCCACGACCACGGTCGTCCCCTCGGAGCGGACCCTCACGCGGCGGAAGAGGCGGGTGGCGCGCAGGCGCCGCTCCGCCTCCGCGAGGACGTCGGGGTCGAGCGGGTCGCCGACCGACAGGAGGAGCTCGCGCCGGATGAACTTCTCCTTCGTCACGGCGTGGAGGACGTTCGCGAGGCCGTAGGGGAAGAAGCCGAGCGCCTCCTCGCTGGGGGAGAAGACGTCCTCGCGCCTCACCTCGATCGCCGTGATCGCGGGAAAGGAGGACGCCTCCTGCGGCTGCGCGGGCGCCTCCCCGACGGGAACGAGGGGGAGCGAGGCGAGGAGGACGAGGACGAGACGAGGCGGGCGCGCCCCGGGGCGCGCCCGCCGGATCCCCCGGACCTCGTCCTGCGCGTGCTGGGGTCTCCCCGTCACCGAATGGAGAGGATACGCGGGTCGTCCCCCGCCCCGGTCAGCTCTTCTCGGGCTCCCAGAGGACCTCGGGCTCCCCGCGCATCCGCGCCGACCAGCGGCAGAGGACGAAGAGGAGGTCGGAGAGGCGGTTCAGGTAGGCCGTGCACTGGGCCCCCACCGCCTCCTGCCGGGCGAGGGTGGTGACGATCCGCTCGGCCCGCCGGCAGACGGTCCGGGCCTGGTGGAGGAAGGCGCCGACGGGGCCGCCGCCGGGGAGGACGAAGGAGGTGAGCTCGGGGAGGTCGGCCGTCAGCCCGTCCATCGTCTCTTCGAGGAAGACCACGTGCCGGTGCTCGATGACCGGCTGCTTCGGGTGGCGGTCCGCGGGGAGGGTCGCGAGGTCGGAGCCGAGGTTGAAGAGCTCGTTCTGGATCCGGAAGAGGATCCGGTCGAGGCGCTCCCGGTCGGGGTCGGCGCCGCCGGGGGTGTCGCGGTTGGCGACCCTCACGAGCCCGATCACCGCGTTCAGCTCGTCGACCGTCCCGTAGCTCTCGATCCGGATGGAGTCCTTGGCGATCCGCTGGCCTCCGACGAGGCTCGTCACGCCCTTGTCCCCTCCCCGGGTGTAGACGCGGTTGATCCTGATCGGCATCTCTCCTCCTGGCGCCTGCTACCCTCCGCCGCGATGGCCGTCACGGATTACCACGTCCACACCGCCCGCTGCGGGCACGCCGGAGGGGCGACGCGAGATTACGTCCTCGCGGCCCTCGAGAGGGGGCTCAGGGAGGTCGCCTTCACCGACCACGTGCCGCTCTACTTCCTCCCGGGCGACGACCCGGACCCGGGCCTCGCGATGACGCGGGCCGAGCTGCCCGGGTACGTGGAAGAGGTCCTCGCGCTGCGGGAGGAGTTCGCCGGGCGGGTCGACGTCCTCCTGGGGATCGAGGCCGACTACGCCGAGGGGCACGAAGAGGCCCTCCGCGACCTCCTCGCGCCCTACGACTGGGACGTGGTCCTCGGCTCGGTCCACTTCGTGGCCGGGGGGTGGATCGACGCCCCCGGCGCGGCGGCGCGGCACGAGACGGAAGGGTCGGCCTTCCTCTGGACGGAGTACTACCGGCTCCTGGCGAAGGCGGCCTCCTCCGGCCTCTTCGACGTCCTGACCCACTTCGACCTGCCGAAGAAGTTCGGGAACCTCAGGCCCGCGGAGGCGGCCCCCGCCGAGGAGGCCGCCGTCCGGGCCGCGGCGGCGTCGGGGGTGGCGGTGGAGGTCTCGAGCGCGGGGCTGAGGAAGGCCGTCGCCGAGGAGTACCCGTCGCCCCCGCTCCTCGCCCGGCTCGTCGCGGCCGGCGTCCCGCTGGTCTTCTCCTCCGACAGCCACGCCCCCGCCGAGGTGGGCTGGGGGCGCGACCGCGTCGTCGCCGCCGCGCGCGCCGCCGGCGCCACGAGCCACCTGACGTTCCGGCGCCGCCGCGCGACTCCCCGTCCCCTCGTGTAGGGCGGGGAGCGGTCCTGCCCTGCGTCTTCCCTGCGGCTACTCGGGGGCTACTCGGCGGGCGGGGCGACGAGCTCGACGCGGAAGGTGGGGGTGACGGTCAGGCCGAGGGAGGCGACGCGGCAGGGCCACCCCTCGCGCTCGATCCGGGCGCTGACGCGGTCCCAGATCCAGCGGGCGAGGTTCTCTGCGGTCGGGACCGTCTCGCGGAACTCCGGGATCTCCTCGTTGAGGTGGCGGTGGTCGAGCGGGCGGTCGACCTCCTCCTTGAGGATCCGGTCGAGGTCGGTGAGGTTGACGATCATCCCGTTCTCCGGGTCGGGCTCCCCCGCCACGAAGAGCTCCAGCGCGTAGTTGTGCCCGTACGAGGCGGCGTTGGCGCCCGGTCCGTAGGTGGACCGGTTCCACTCCTCGGAGCGGTCCGCGCGGTGGAGGCGGTGGGCGGCGTTGAAGTGGATGGTCCGGGAGAGGAGGAGCGCCATCGAGGGGATTGTAGCGACGCCCCCCACTAGAATCCCCGGACGGCAGCCGGATGCAGCTCCCTCCCGGAACGCGGCTCGGTCCCTACGAGGTGGTCTCGCCCATCGAGGCGGGCGGGATGGGGTCGATCTACAAGGGGCGCGACACCCGCCTGATGCGGGACGTGGCGATCAAGGTGATCCCCGTCGGGCTCCTCGACGACGAGCGGACCCTCGCCCGGTTCCTACGCGAGGCGCAGGCCGCGGCGCTGGTGACGCACCCGAACGTGGTGGCGGTCTACGACACGGGGGACGCGCGGGTAGACGTCCCGACGCCGTTCGGGACGCGCAACGTGGAGATGCGGTTCCTCGTGGAGGAGTACGTGGAGGGGTCGTCGCTCCGGCGGGTCCTGCGCAAGGGCCGGCCGCCCCTCGGCTGCGTCGTCTCGTGGGCTCTCGACGTGGCGCGCGGCCTCTCGGCGGCGCACGAGAAGGGGATCGTCCACCGCGACCTGAAGCCGGAGAACGTCCTCGTCGACTTCAAGGGGAACGCGAAGATCGCCGACTTCGGGCTCGTCAGGTGGATCTACCCCGAGGCCGCCGCCCCCTCCTCCGCGGCCGACGGGGGACCCGGCGGCGAGCTGACGCGGTCCGGCTTCATCGTCGGGACGGTCGGCTACATGAGCCCCGAGCAGGTCCGCGGCGAGAAGGTGGGGATCGAGAGCGACCTCTTCGTCTTCGGGATCGTCCTCTACGAGATGCTGGCCGGCACGTCGCCCTTCGCGCGGGACGACGCCGACGCCACGTTCGCCGCCATCCTCTCGGACGACGCGCCCCCCCTCGAGTCGATGGTGCCGCGCGTCCCGCCGCGCCTGACCCGGCTCGTCGCCGCCTGCCTCCAGAAGGAGCCGCGGAAGAGGCCCCGGTCGGCGGCCGAGCTGGTGAAGGCCCTGGAGCGGGAGAACGACGAGATCAAGGCGCGCCGCCCCGGCTCCGACCTCAGGCCGTCGGCCGTCCTGCCGGTGATCACAGCGGCCCCCGCGCGCCGCGAGGTCCCGCCGCTGGCGTGGCTCGCGGCGGCGTTGGCGGTGGTCCTCGCGTTCGCGAGCGGCTGGGCCGTGGGGAAGCTCCCGGCCCTCCGAGCGGACCGCGGACCCGACTCGGCCGCCGCGTGGGAGGCCGAGGCGCTGGACGTCGCCCTGCCGGCCGTCGCGTCCCCCGACGCCTCCCTCTCGCCGGACGGGTGGAACCTCGCCCTCGGGAACGGCGACGTCGTCCCGCTCGACGGCGGGACGCGGCTCCGCGCCGTCCCCGGCGAGGGGGAGGAGCCCTCGCCCGCCTTCGCGTCCGAGGGACGCTCGCTGGTCTACGGGGCCCGGGGGATCTGGGAGGTCTCGCTGCAGCCCGGCGCCACGCCGATCCGGCGGGCGGCCGAAGGGCTGGAGCCCGCCGTCTCGCTCGACGGCGGGAGCCTCGCCTGGGCGCGGCGCGGCCCCGCCGGCAGCGAGATCTGGGTCGCCTCGCGCGACGGCAGGGGCCCGCGCCGCATCGCCTCCGCACCCGGCTCGGTCTGGCGCTTCCCCGCCTTCGCGGCCGGCGGTCGGAGGCTCGTCTTCTACGAGGTGCGTCCGGGAGCCGACGGACGCCCGTCGGGGGCGGTCCTCTTCTCGGCCCCGGTCTCCGGCGGCGCTCCCGCTCCCCTTGGGCTGGAGACCCTCGTCGACCCGTCGTCCCGCCCGGTCACTCTCGCGAGCGGGGACGTCCTCGTGAGGAGCTGGCCCGAGCGCCGGGCGCTCCTGGTCGACGAGGCGAGCGCGACCGCTCGGCCGCTCCCGTTCGGCGCGGGGCTGACGCTCCTGTCGGCGACGCCGGACGGACGGGCCGTCGTCTGCCGGGCCGGAGGCGGGCCGCTCGTCAGGTGGCGGCGGGTCGCCGCCCGGAGCCGTGGGACCGCGGCCCCGGACGTGAACCCCCGCTGACGGGCCCTACTGCTCGAGGCCGAGGAGCTCGACCTCGAAGAGGAGGGTGGCGTTCGGCGGGATGACGCCCCCCGCCCCGCGTTCGCCGTAGCCGAGCTGCGGCGGGATCAGGAGGGTCCGCTTGCCGCCGACCTTCATGGTGGAGACCCCCTCGTCCCACCCCTTGATGACGCGGCCGACGCCGATGGGGAACTTGAAGGGCTTGCCGCGGTCGAGGGAGCTGTCGAACTTCTCCCCCTTCTTGCCGTCGACCCAGAGCCAGCCGGTGTAGTGCATGACGCACGTCATCCCCGTGCGCGGGCTCTCGCCCGTGCCGACGACGGTGTCCTCGTACTGGAGGCCGCTCGCGGTCTTGATCATCTTCGACTCCTTCGTCTTCGTCTCCGCCATCGGCCGGGCGGCCTTCGGCTGGTCGGGCGCGGGCGCCGCGCCCAGGGGTGCGGCGGCGAGGGCGAGGGCTGAGAACGCGAGGATCGCGCGGGACGGCTTTCGCATGCGCGTGAGGGTCCTTTCGGTCCGATCTGGTCCGGCCGACCGGCCGGAGAGCGGAGTCTAGGGGAGACCGCCCCGCGCGCGAAGCGGGGCCCTCACTCCGCGTGCCCGGAGAGGAACGCCTCGAGCTCCTCGACGTCGTCTCGCGAGCCGGCGAAGAAGGCGGTCCGCTGGTGGTTGGCGTCGGGGAAGACGTCGAGGATCCGCCGCCGCCCGTCCGTCGCCGCGCCGCCTGCGGACTCGACCACCGCCGCCAGGGGCGCCGCCTCGTAGAGGAGCCGGAGCTTCCCCCCGGGCATCTCCGTCCCCGACGGGTAGAGGAAGACCCCCCCCTTGAGCAGGATCCTGTGGACGTCGGAGACGAGGGCGCCCGAGTACCGGAGGGAGTAGGGGCGGCCGCGCGCGGGGTCGACGCGGCGGAGCGCCTCGACGTAGCGGCGGGGGCCCTCGTCCCAGGTCGCGAGGTTCCCGTCGTTGGCCGACCAGGTGCGGCCGCGCCGGGGGATCCGGATGTCGGGGTGCGAGAGGAGGAACTCGCCGATCCCCGGGTCGAGGGTGAAGCCGTGGACCCCGGCACGCGGGCCCGCGGTGTAGACCAGCATGGTCGAGGGCCCGTAGACGAAGTACCCGGCGACGACCTGCTCCTGCGAGACGCGCGCGAGGAGGTCGACCTGCGAGAGGACCGGGCCCTTCCCCATCATCCGCCGGATGGAGAAGACCGACCCGACGGCGCCGTCGACGTCGAGGTTCGAGGAGCCGTCGAGGGGGTCGACGAAGAGGATGTACTTGCCGGCCGTCTCGTTCTCGGGGAGGCGCGCGGGGAGCTCCATCTCCTCGGTGACGACCGTCGGGACCATCTGCCCGTAGGAGAAGGCCTCGAGGAAGATCTCGTTGGCGAGGGCGTCGATCTTCTGCTGCTCCTCGCCCTGCGGGTTGACCGCCCCGGAGGGGCCGAGCTGGTCGGCGAGCCCCGCGCCCGAGAGGAGCCGCGCGATCCGCTTGCCCGCGAGGCCGAGCTGCGAGAGGAGAGCCGACAGCTCGCCGGTCGCCTGGGGGTACTGCCGCTCGGCCTCGAAGAGGAAGCGGTGGAGGCGGGTCCCGACGGGGACGCGGCTCCGCGCGCTCATCGCGAGGCCTCCTCCCGCGCCGCGCGGACGGCGCACCGCGCCGCGCCGCGGAGGGCGCACGAGTCGTCCAGGATCACGCGGATCGGGATCCGCGACAGGAGGGGGCCGAACCGCCCCTTGTCGCAGAAGGCGCTGAAGAAGCCCCCGTCGAGGAGGACCGGGAGGATCTTCGGCGCGATGCCTCCGCCGACGAAGACGCCGCCGGTCGCGAGCGCCTTGAGGGCGAGGTTCGCGGCCTCGGAGCCGTAGAGCGCCACGAAGCGGTAGAGCGTCCGCTCGCAGACGGGGTCGCGGCCCGAGAGCGCCGCGGCCGAGACCGCGGGGGCCGGGTCCCCCGCCTCGGCGATCTCCTCCCGCAGCCACTCGGGCTCGGGGACGCCCGACCGCTGGCGGGCGAAGCGGTAGAGGTTGGCGAGGCCCGGCCCCGAGAGGATCCGCTCGTACGAGACGTGGCCGTAGCGGAGGGAGAGGTCCTTCCAGAGGGCGATCTCCTCGTCGTCGCGCGGGCCGAACGACGTGTGCCCCCCTTCGGACGGGAGCGGCTCGAAGGGGCCGCCTCTCTCCCGGCGGACGAGGATCGCCTCGCCGAGGCCCGTCCCGGCGGCGATGAGGGCGCCTGCGCCGGCGGGGTCCTCCTCCCCCTCGTTGACGACGGCGAAGCTCGCGGCGGGGAGCTCGCCGATCCCCCAGCCGTTGGCGGCGAGGTCGTTGACGACGACGGCCGGGACGCCGAGCGCCGTCCGGATCTCGGCGGCGTCGACCACCCACGGGATGTTGGTGCCGCGCGCCCGGCCGTTCCGGACGGGGCCGGCCACGCCGAAGCCGCCGGCGAGGAGACCTCCCTCGCCCCGCAGGAACTCGCGGAGCGCCGGGGCGAGGCCCGCGAAGTCGGGCGTCCTCTGCTGGGTGCGCCGCTTCTCGACGAGGCGCCCCCCCTCCTCCTCGAAGAGCGCGAGCCGGGTGTTGGTGCCGCCGATGTCGCCCGCGAGGTACGTCACGAGCCCTCCTCCGCCGCCCCTTCCGCCGCCGGATCCGCCGCCGCAGCGGCCTCCTGGTCCAGGAAGAAGAGAGTCTCCCCATCCGGGGGATCGACGCAAGCGCCGGGCAGGCTCCGGTCCCCCGAGAGGACGCGCGCGAGCGCCGCCCGCTTCCCCTCCCCCGTCACGACGAAGGCCACCACCCGCGCCGCGCGGAGGAGCGGAAGGGTAAGGGAGACCCTCGAGGGAGGGGGCTTGGGGGCGCCGTCGACCCGGACGGCCAGCGCAGCCGTCTCGCCGAGGGCCGGGTGGCCCGGGAAGAGGGAGGCGGTGTGGCCGTCGGGACCGAGGCCGAGGAGGACGAGGTCGAGCCGCGGGGCGCCGTCCGGACCGGCCGGAACCCGCTCCCGGAGGAGGGCGTCGTAGCGGGCCGCGCCGTCCGGCGCGGTGGCGGGGATCGGGTGGAGCCGCTCCGGGGGGATGGAGACGTGGGCGAGGAGGGCCTCGCGCGCGGCGAGGTCGTTCCGCTCGGGATCGCATTCGCCGACGCACCGCTCGTCGCCGAACCAGACCTCGACGCGCCCCCAGGGGACGAGGTCGCGGTACGGGGACGCCGCCAGGAGCCGGTAGGCGGCGAGCGGCGTCGTGCCGCCGGCGAGGGCGACGTGGAAGACCGCGCGCGCGCCGACCGCCTCGGCGGCGCGCTCCGCGACGAGGTGGGCCACCGCCTCGGCGACGGCGGCCGGATCGGGCAGGACGCGGACGTCGCGGCGGCCCATGGCTACGGCCTCCGCCACCTCCGCCCGTCGCGCGCCATCAGCTCCATCGCCGCCTCGGGGCCCCAGGTGCCGCACTCGTAGTTGGGCAGGTCGGAGGGCGGGTTGCCGCGCCAGACGTCGAGGACGTTCGTGACGTGCTCCCAGGCCGCCTCCACCTCGTCGCGGCGGGCGAAGAGGGTGGAGTCCCCGTGCAGGGCGTCGAGGAGGAGCCGCTCGTAGGCGTCGTGCGTCTTCCCCGCGAAGGCGTCGGCGTAGCGGAAGTCCATCTTCACGGTGTCGACCTTCATCGTCGGCCCGGGCTGCTTGGCGCCGAACCGCAGGGCGATCCCCTCGTCGGGCTGGATCCTCAGGATGAGGACGTTCGGCTCCTGCGTCAGGACCCCCGTCTTCCGGAAGAGGGCGATCGGCGGCGTCTTGAAGGTGATGGCGATCTCGGTGACCCGCTTCGGCATCCGCTTGCCGGCCCGGAGGTAGAACGGGACGCCGGCCCAGCGCCAGTTGTCGATCTGGACCTTCCAGGCGGCGTAGGTCTCGCGGAGCGAGGCGGGCGAGACGTTCGGCTCCTGCCGGTAGCCGGGGACCGGCTGGCCGTCGATGGAGCCGGCGCCGTACTGCCCCCGGACGGTGTCGCGGAGGACCTCCTCGGGGGTCTGCGGGCGGATGGAGCGGAGGACCTTCACCTTCTCGTCCCGGACCGCGTTCGGCTCGAAGGCGACGGGGGGCTCCATCGCCACCTGGCAGAGGAGCTGGAGGACGTGGTTCTGGACGATGTCGCGGAGGATCCCGGTCTCCTCGAAGAAGCGGCCGCGCCCCTCGACGCCGATCGACTCGGCGACGGTGATCTGGACGTGGTCGACGTACCGCCTGTTCCAGAGCGGCTCGAAGATGCCGTTGCCGAGCCGGAAGACGAGGACGTTCTGGGTCGTCTCCTTGCCGAGGTAGTGGTCGATCCGGAAGACCTGCCGCTCGCGGAAGACGCCGTGGATCTCGTCGTTCAGGGCGCGGGCGGAGGCGAGGTCGTGGCCGAACGGCTTCTCGACGACGATGCGCGACCAGGGGCCCGGCGTCTCGACGGGGTGGACGAGGCCGGCGGCCCCGAGGTTGACGACGAGCGGCGCGATGGCCGACGGCGGGATGGCGAGGTAGTAGAGGCGGCTGCCGGGGAGGCCCCGCTCCTTCTCCAGCGCCTCGAGCCGCGCCTTCATCTCCACGAGGTCGTGGGCGGCCTTCAGGTCGCCCCGGTGGAAGAAGAGGCGCGTGGAGAAGGCCTCCCACGCCGCCTCGTCGAGCGGCGTGTCGTGGCCGAACTCGGCGACGGCGGCCTTCATCGAGGCCCGCCACGCCGCGTCGTCCTCGACGCTCCGCCCGTTGCCGACGATGACGGTCTCGCGGGCGAGGTGGCCGAAGCGGTGGAGGTCGAAGAGGGCGGGGACGAGCTTGCGCCTGGCGAGGTCCCCCGCGCCGCCGAAGATGACGATCGTCGCCGCGACCGGTGAGCTCGAGCTCATCTCCCGACCTCCCTCTCGACCGCCCCGCGGTCAGAAGCTCCGGATTCCCGGGTCGACGCGGGGCCCCAGCGTCCCCCGCCGGACGATCTCCTGCTCGACCGCGCGGGCCACCGAAGCCGGGTCGAGCCCGAGACGCGCGAGCCGTTCGTCCCTGTCGTCCCCCCCCATCCACCCGGTCACGCCGAGCCGCCGGACGCGGACGAGGAGGCCGAGGTCGTTGAAGCGCGCCTGGAGCCAGGCGCCGAGGCCCGTCCTCGCCCCCGCCTCGTCGACCGCGACGAGCCGCCCCGTGCGGGCCATCGCGACGAGGGCCCCCTCCCCGACGTCGGTGAGCGAGGGGAGCGAGAAGAGGTCGACGCGGGTCCCCCGGGCGGCGAGGAGCTCCCACGCGGCGAGCGCCTCCGGCAGCGAGCTCCCCGAGCAGGCCAGGGCGATCTCCTCCCCGGCCCGCAGGTGGTCGGCCCGCTTCGGGTCGAAGAGGTAGGGGCCAGCGAAGGCGGCGGCGCCGTCCTCGAGCCGGGCGGCCGGGACCGGGTGGCGCGGGAGGGAGACGACGAAGCTCCCCCGGTGGACGCCGACCCAGCGGACGATCCGGTCGGCCTGGTTGGCGTCGGCCGGGGCGAAGAGCTTCCCTCCCGGGAGGGCCGCGACGACGCCGAAGAGCCCGTGCGAGTCGGCGCCGCGGCTCTCGCCGGAGGGGACAGCCGCCACCCGAACGCTGGCGCCGTTGACGTCGAGGAGGTGGAGCCCCGGCGCGAGCGCCGCCGCGGGCCCGGAGGCGATCCACCAGACCGCGACGCCACCGAGGGAGAGGCCCGAGGCGAAGGCGGCGGCCAGGTCGGGCGAGGCGCAGGGGACGACCGCGTCCGGGCCGCGCGCCTCGAGCGCCGCGGCCAGCTCGGCGGAGCCCTCGCCGCTCAGGACGGCGGCGGCCGGCGGGTCCCCCTCCCCGGTGGAGAAGCCGCCGAGGGCCGCGGCGAACGCCTTCGCGGGCGAGACGGCGGCCTCGGGCGGGAACGCCGCCGGCTCGCCGGCTCCCCTCGGGACGACGACTCCGGACGGCCGCTCGGGGAGGCGCGCGAGGAGCGTTGCGACGGGGACGTCCCGGGCCGGGGGGATGGCCGCGGTCCCGGCGGCCTCCCGCCCGTCCCGCTCCCCGGCGCGGGCGTTCACGCGGCAGGCGAGGAGCGAAGGGAGACCCGAGGCGAGGCCCTCGCGGATCGCGGCGTGGAGGGAGCGCGGGTCGGCGCCGTCGGCCCCGGAGGCGTGCCAGCCGTCGCGGCGGAAGTCGACGAGGAGGCCGGGCGGCGGCTCGGGAGAGAGGACGACGCAGCAGAGGTTCGCCAGGTTCCGCGCGCGGGCGAGGCGGCGCGCCTCGGCCGCGAGGCCGGTCGCCAGCTCCGTCTCCCCCGCCAGGAGGAAGGCGCGCCCGGAGCCGCCGCGCCGGCGGGCGGCGAGGGCGAGCCCGGCGGCCGCCGCGAGGGAGGAGCCGGCGGGGCCCGCGGCGGTCCAGTCGACCCCCGGGACGTCGCGGGTCGGGAGCGGCTCGAAGGGGGAGCCGGCGCGGCCGAGGAGCGCCGGCCAGGCGTCGGGCGGGAAGAGGCCGAGACGGGCGAGGGCGGCGTAGACCCCGGCGGCGGCGCCCGGCGCCGAGACGACGAAGTGGTCGCGCGCCTCGCCGTCGAGGCGCGCGAGGCCGCGCAGGACGAGCGTGGGCGTGACGGCGGAGAGAGCGGCACCAGAAGCCGCGTCGAGCGCGGCGCCCCGCCCGCCGGCCGCCGCCGCGCGGACGTCCTCGCGCGCCTCGCCGGCGAGCGAGGCGAGGAGCGCGAGGGCGGGCCCGGCGAGCTCGGGAGCGTCGAAGCCTGGACCGGGGATCATGCGGCGCGCGTCGCCCTCAGGTCGTCCGGATCTTCTGCGTCTTGGCCGACTCGAGGAGCGACGCCTTCCGCCGCTCCTCGATCACCTTCAGGAGGTCGTCGTACGACCGGGCGAAGGCGACGACGCCGTCTCCCTGGAGCTTCTCCCCCACCGCCTCGACGTCGATCCCCAGCTCGCGCAGGTCGGAGAGGACCTTCCGCGCCTCGTCGACCCCCGAGAGGACGGTGTCGCCCAGGTCCCTGCCGTGGTCGAGGAGGGCGTTCAGGGTCTTCTCCGGGAGCGTGTTGACCGTGTCGGGGCCGAGGAGGCTCTCGACGTAGAGGAGGTCGGAGTAGGCCGGGTTCTTGGTGCCGGTCGACGCCCAGAGGGGCCTCTGGAGCCAGGCTCCCTTCGCCTTGAGGGCCGCGAAGCGCGGCGTGGCGAAGAGCTCGAGGAAGTCCTGGTAGACGACCTTGCAGTTGGCGATGCCGGCCTTCCCCCGGAGCCCCTCGGCGTGCTCGTGGGCCGCGCCGGTGAGGGAGCGCGCCTTCTCCTCGAGGAGCTTGTCGACGAGGGTGTCGACGCGGGAGACGAAGAACGAGGCGACCGAGTGGACCTTCCGCGGGTCGCCCCCGGCGTTCACCAGGTCCTCGAGCCCGTCGAGGTAGGCGTGCGCGACGTCCTGGTAGTGCTTCCGGTTGAACATCAGGGTGACGTTCACCGAGACCCCCTGGCCGATAAGCTTACGGACGGCGACGCAGCCGGCCGGCGTGGAGGGGACCTTGATGAAGACGTTCGGCCGGCCGAGGGCGTCGTGGAGGCGCCGCGCCTCGGCGACGGTCCGCTCCACGTCGAAGGCGAGCTCGGGGAGGACCTCGAGGGAGATCCAGCCGTCCTCAGGGCTCTCGCGGTGGAGGTTGGCGAAGAGGGCCGCACCGTCGGCGATGTCGCGGCGGGTCAGCTCGTCGTAGATCTGGAAGGCGTCCTTCCCCCGGGCCGTGAGGTCGTCGATCCGGGCGGTGTAATCGCCCTCGTTCTTCTCGATCGCCTGGCCGAAGATGGTGGGGTTCGAGGTGACGCCGTAGATGGCTCCCGAGGAGATCCAGCCCGCGAGCGCTCCGGTCTCGATCATCCGCGACGAGATCGAGTCGAGCCAGACCGCCTGGCCCCGCTTGCGATACGCGATCGACGTCGTCATGCGCGCCTCCCGGACCCGCCGCCGACCGGGCCGGCGGGAAGGGTCCCCTTCCGATCCTATACCGCACCCCCGGCGGGACGCCCGCGGCGGTGCGGCCGCGGGCCGCGGCCTCTCATCCCCGGCTCATCCGCGCGGCGTAGCGTCCCCTTCGCGATGAGACCGATCGCCCTGGCCCTCCTCCTCTGCGCGGCCCCCCTGCCGGCCGCGTCCTCGCCCCCGACGGACCCGGCGCCTCCCGGCCCCGCCGCCGCCGCGGCGGCCGCCCCGGCCGCGGGCCCGCTCACCCTCGACGACGTCCTCCGCCGGCTGGGCGACTCGGCCCCGCTCGCCCGGGCCGGGCGGGCCCGGGCGGAGGCGGCGGCCGCCGCCGCGGCGAAGGCCGCCCGCCTCCCCAACCCGACCGCCGACACGCGCGTGGAGAACTGGCGGAGCGGGAGCGACGCCCGCCCCTTCGACGCGTCGACCGACCTCGACGTCTTCGCGACGCTGACGCAGCCGCTCCCGGTCTTCGGGACCCACGCCGCCGGGAAGCGCGAGGCCGCGGCCCTCTCGCGCGCCGCCGGGGCCGACGCGGCGGCCGCGCGGAACGCGCTCCTCCTCGAGGGGGCGCGCCTCTACCTGGCGACCGCCCGCGGCTCGCGCCTCGAGAGCGCGCTCGCCGAGAGCCGGGACGCGCTCGGCGAGATCGTGGCGATGTCGGAGAAGCGGGTCGCGAGCGGATGGTCGCCCGAGGGGGACCTCCTGAAGCTCCGGGCGGAGCTGGCGCGCGCCGAGAACCTCCTGACGCGGGTCCGGCTCGAGCGCGACGCCGCCGCCGAGGGCCTGGCGGCCCTCCTCGGCGCCGACCGGCCGCTCGACCCCGCCGCGCTCTCGATCCCCCGCCTCCCGCTCCTTCCCGACGGCGACCCCGAGGCGCTGGCGCGGGCGACGGTGGCGTCGCGGCCGGACGTCGCCGCCGCCCGCGAGCGCCGCGTGGCGGCGGAGGAGACGCTCCGGCTGGAGAAGGCGCGGCGGATCCCGGAGCCGGCCCTCTCGATCGGGTACAAGAGGACGGGGGGGCTCGACACCGCC
>JAKOVQ010000021.1 GCA_029781975.1 Acidobacteriota bacterium | reverse complement strand
TCGCCACCGTCTTCCGAGCGATCCCCAGCTCCCGTGCCACTCCACGAGCGCTCCGCCCCTCCACCAGAACCTTGTGTCGAATAACATGTATGCGATCCATCCTCAGCATCCTTCGTCCGGTCCCTCCTCGGCTTTAGCACCTCGGACGGTAACCGGCTCTCAGGCCTGGGGGTGGATCCCTTTCAGAGCGGCGACTGGACTACTTTCCGAGCGGCGGGACCACCGCCCTAACGTCGCGCCCCGCGCGGGGCGCGTGGGTTGAAACCGACCTTGCCGGTCAGCTCGGCCGGGTTGATGCGGTCGCGCCCCGCGCGGGGCGCGTGGGTTGAAACGTCGCTGAGATCAGCACCGACACCCCGTCGATCTGGTCGCGCCCCGCGCGGGGCGCGTGGGTTGAAACGCCGCGCAGCCTGGCCATGAAGTCGGCGGCGAGGAGTCGCGCCCCGCGCGGGGCGCGTGGGTGAGACACGGAGACGGTCGCCTCGGCAGGCGAGAGATCGGGGAACGCCTCGCGCGGGGCTGATGGGGTTACTCCGAAGCTACCCGAGGGGACCGAATCAAGGGACGCCTTGATTTGCCTGAGCGAGGTCCGGAGTCGATCCCGCCGGCGGCAAAGTGAAGCGTTGGCGGAAGCTACCTGGTGCATGCAGAGGTTCGGGGTCGTTATCATCCCCCTGGTCCCGCGCACGCAGCGCAGGCGTCGTCCGTGACGGAGGGCCCGGTGGCTGAGTCGAAAGGCGTCGGCAGAGGCAGGAAGAAGAAGGCACCCCCGGAAGCCCCCGCGGTGGATCCGACGGTGGATCCGGTGGGGGACGCCCAGCCCGTGCTGGCGGAGGGCGCCGACAGGATCGACGGACGGGCGGTCGAGCCCGAGGTCGCGCCGATCCCCGAACCGGCTCCCGAGCTCGCACCCGAGCCCGTTTCCTCGGACGGTGAAGCCGAGGCGCAGCAGGGAGAGGAGGCTCCAGCGGCTGTCGTTACAGGTGCGGAGCCTCCCGAGCCTCCCCGCCCCCGCGAGCCGCGCCCCCCCGACCCCGCGCACGTCGCCGCCGCCGAGAAGTGGGTGACGGTCGAGGAGGACGGGACGATCCGCCGTCTCGACGGGAAGGCCGTCGGGAAGACGACGCCCGAGGAGCGCGACCGGACGCTCGCCGGCCTCCTCGGCCGGTACCGCAGGCTCGACGAGCGGGTCGACGCGCTGGCGAAGGGGTTCGAGGAAGGGAAGCGGAAGGGGACGTTCGGGGAGCGCGTGGCGAAGCTGCGCGAGGAGGCCGCGGCGACCGACGGTCTCGGCGACGTGCCGGCGCTCCTCGCGAAGGTCGACGCCCTGGCCGCGCGGGTCGCGCAGGTCCTCGAGGAGCACCGGAAGGAGAAGGAGGCCCTCTGCGAGGCGGCGGAGGCGCTGCGCGACTCCGAGGAATGGGTGAAGGCGGACCAGGAGCTCCGGACCCTGCAGGCCCGCTGGACCGAGGCCGGCTCGGCCGGCGTGGAGGCCGACCGCGCCCTCTGGCCCCGTTTCCGGGCGCCGTTCGACGCCTTCTACGCGCGGCGGCGGGAGCACTTCGAGAAGCGCGACGAGTCGAGGGCCGAGGCCCGCGGGAGGAAGGAGCTCCTCTGCGCCGAGGCCGAGGCGCTCGCCGCGTCGACCGACTGGGCGGCCACGGCCGCGTCGCTGAAGGAGCTGCAGGAGAGGTGGAAGGCGGCGGGCTCGGCGGGGCGCGACGTCGACCAGGCCCTCTGGACCCGCTACCGCGCCGCCGTCGACGCCTTCTGGGCGGCCCGGGCCGCCTCGAGGCGCGTTGAGGACCAGGCCCGGCGGGAGAACCAGGAGCGGAAGGAGGCGCTCTGCGCCGAGGTGGAGGCGCTCGACGGGACGTCCGACCCGCGCGGCTCCTCGGCGCGCGTGCAGGCGCTCAAGGAGAGGTGGCGGGAGGTGGGCCCCGTCCCGCGCGCCGTCGCCGACGCGCTCTGGGAGCGCTTCCGGGCGGGATGCGCGAAGGTCCTCGACGACGCGCGGGCCGAGCGCGCCCGGCGCCACGAGCACTGGCAGGGGGTCCTGAAGGACGCCTGGAACCGCCGGCAGGAGCAGGCCGCCCGGATCGAGGAGTCGATGAAGGTCGACGAGGGGCACCTCGCCCGCTGGCAGGGGACCCTCGCCTCGCTCCGCGAGGGGCCGCGCGCGGAGGAGATCCGGAAGAGCCTGAACGAGAAGGTCGCCAGCGTCACCGAGAAGCTCGCGGCCAGGAAGGCTCGGCTCGACGCGCTGGTCCTCGAGATCGCCGAGATCGAGAAGAAGATGCGCGGCTGACGGCGATCGCGTTCCTTGCCTGCTCGTGAGCGGTTGCGGCCGGAGCCGCGCGCGGGCAGGCCGGGACCCTCCGCTTCGACGGCGTCCTCGTCCCGACAGGGCCTACCCGGACGGCGACGCCGTCGCCCTGCCGGCGGGCCCTCGCTTCGCGCGGGAGGACGCGGTCGGCGTCGAGCTCTCGCGCCTCGCCGGCGCGTGGGTCCTCCGCGCGGAAGGCTCGCTCCTCTCCTCGGAGGACCCCGACCTCGGCCACGCGCTGATCTGGACGGTCGGTGCCGAGCGGGCGTTCGGGGACGGCACCTTCCTCGTCACGTTCGCCGCGAACGCGCGCGGGACCCCCGTCGACCCCGTCCTCCTCTTCGACCGGGCGATCCTCCCGGCCTTCCTCGCGATCTGGCAGGGGACGGAGCGGTGGGGGAGCTGGCGCGCCGTCCTCACACAGGGCCTCCGCCACGGCGACGGCCTCGCGAAGGCCGAGCTCTCCTGGAACGCGACCGACGCCCTCGCGCTCACGCTCGGGGCGGACGTCCCCTGGGGCTCGCGGTACGGCCCGTTCGGGTCGCGCCCCGACCTGAAGCGCGCGCGGGCGGGCGCACGGTTCTCCTGGTAGGGGCGGACCCTCCCGCGGGGACGGCGGCTAGTTGACCTTCTCGACGATCGGGACCTTCGGGTAGAAGGTCTTGACCGTGTCCAGGAGCTTCTGGATCGACTCGTTCCCTCCGACGTCCTTCTTGGCGTCGACGAAGGTGAAGTCGTCTCCCTTCGACATCTCGAAGGTCACCTCGTGGCAGAACTTCCCTTCGGCCCTCGCGAGGCACTTCGCCTCGACAGCCTTCAGCCCGGCCGGGAACATCTCGAAGCTGTCGGCCTGGTTCGTCCCGTCCATCCAGTCGATCTTGTCCTTCGTCAGGGTCAGCTTCCCGGTCCGGTTCTTGGAGAAGAGCCCGGTCGTCCGCACGAGCCCGTCGACCGTCACCTCGGTGGGGACGCCCGCCTTGCCGCCCGCGGCGGTGGTCCCCGCGGCGACGAGCGGGGCCTCCATGAGGGCCCGGATGATTCCCTCGGGGACCTTGTTCTCCTTCATGTAGATCAGGTCGTTCAGCGTGGGACGCTGGTTGACGCCCGCCTGCATGATCTGGTTGACGATGAGGGCCTCCGACGTCCCGGCCTGGACGGCCTTCACGATGGTGATGGCCCGAGGGTTGTCGGGCTGGGTCCCGGTGGGGGCCGTGGGGGGGGCGGGCTGCGCGACGGGAGCGGACATGGACGCCTTCGCCTGGAGGGCGGAGACGACCGCCTCGGGGATTCCGGCGGCGCGGAGCCTGTCGACGTCGGCTGCGGTCATCGGCGCGACGGTGTTCGCCGGGTCGTTGACCTTCGCCAGCATCGCGTCGGCGCCGACGCCAAAGCTCTGGGCGGCGAGGATCTTGTCGACGTTGAGCTCCTCCGCGGCGACGGGGAGCGCCGCGAGGACGGCGAGGACGAGGGCGGGGAACATCTTCTTCATCGGTTTCTCCTTGAATCCTCTGCGAAGTCTATTCCACAAGGGGGAATGTTACCGTTCCTCGCCACGGGAGCGTACAGGACGGGGTCCCTGGCCGTCGATCGTGCAGTCCGGCGCCGAGAAGGCTCGAGGGGCGGGAGCTCCCGACGGAGACGATCCGTGGCCCCCGTCACCGCCCCGGATGCCCCTGACGCGCTAGCCTTCGCCGGTCCCGGGAGAGACGAGCACACACGCGGAGGAGGGAAGGTCATGCCGTTCCTGGTCTGGGGAACGCGCCCGAAGGCAATCGATCTCGGCCCGGCGGGGACAGACGGGTGCCCCGCGTGCGGCGTGCAGCGCCCGTTCCGCTGGCGGCTGACGTATCGGCTGAACCACGCCTACTACGTCTTCGGGTTCGTGACGAGGAAGGAGTACCTCCGGCTGTGCGAGGTCTGCGGGAGAGGCGAGCCGTACCCGGCGGCCTCCCTCGAGCCGTCCCTCGGGAAGAGCCCCATCCCGTGGATGGAGCGGTACGGGTGCCTCGCGGCGCTCGGGGGCGTCGCGGGGCTGATCCTCCTCGCCGCCGGGCTCCAGCTCGCCGGGCCCCGGCCGCGCAACGTGCCGCGCCTCGTCGAGGCCGTGGGGCGCGGTGACGCCGCTGCCCTCGCGCGCCTCCGCTCCGAGGCGGAGGCGGGCGACGTGCCGTCGGAGGAGGCGCTCGTCGACCTCTACCGGACGGGCGCCGGGGTCCCGAGGGACCCCGCCGAGGCGTTCCGCTGGGCGACGAAGGCGGCGGAGGGCGGCAGCGCCGGCGCGCAGCACGCCCTCGGCGCGATGTACGAGCTGGGCAGCGGGACGGGCGTCGACTACGCGAAGGCGATGACGTGGTACCGGAAGGCCGACGCCGCGCACGTCGCGGCCGCTGCGAACAGCATCGGGACGCTCGTCCTTCGCGGCCTGGGGGTGCCGGCGGACGCCGCCGAGGCCGTCCGCTGGTTCCGGAAGGCGGCCGACGCCGGAGACGCGGCCGGCGGCTTCAACCTCGCGATGCGGTACCTCGACGGCCAGGGCGTCGACCCGGACCCGGCCGAGGCGCGCCGCCGGCTCGAGAAGGTCGCGGCGATCGGCGGGCAGGACCCCGAGACGCGGACCGTCGTCGCGCTCGCCCGGTTCCAGCTGGGCCGGCTCCACGAGGAGGGGATCGGCGGCGAGAAGGACCCGGTCCGGGCGCTCCACCTCTACGAGGAGGCGAGCCCCGCGAACGAGGACGCCCGCCTCGCGCTCGCGCGTCTGAAGGAGCGGCTCTCGCGATAGGTCCCGGACGGCGGGACGGCCGGACGGCGCGAAGGAGCAGCCGCCGCGGCCCGCGATGACGCGGCGCATAATGCCCGATGGCCCGGCGCCTGCGAGCGCGCTTCGCGGCCAGGGGGAAGCAGCATGGCCATCGTCCTCGACGGGTCGTCCCTGACGATCCAGGACCTCGTCCGCGTCGCCCGGCACGGCGAGAAGGTCGAGCTGGCGCCGGAGGCGCTCGAGCGGATCCGCGTCTGCCGCAGCGTCCTCGAGGAGAAGATCGACGCCCACGAGATCATGTACGGCGTCAACACGGGGATCGGCGAGTTCTCCGAGGTGGTCCTGACCGACGAGCAGGTCCGGCAGTTCCAGCGCTACCTCATCTACAACCACGCGGCCGGCATCGGCGACCCGGCGCCCGAGGAGTACGTCCGCGGCGCGATGGCGGGGCGCGTCAACGTCCACGCCCACGGCAACTCCGGCTGCCGGCCGGAGGTGACGCAGACGCTGGTCGAGATGCTGAACCGCGGCGTCACGCCGGTCGTCTGCCAGAAGGGGTCGGTCGGCGCGTGCGGCGACCTGGCGCCGATGTCGCAGGTGGCGCTCCTCCTGATGGGCGAGGGGGAGGCGACCTACCGCGGCGAGCGGCTCCCGGGCCGGGTCGCCATGGAGAGGGCGGGAATCCCGGTCCCGGGCCTCAAGGCACGGGACGGCCTGGCGACGATCAACGGCTCGAACCTCCTGACCGCGATGAGCGCGATCCACCTCTTCGACATCGACCGGTGGCTGAGGCAGGCCGAGATCGCCTGCGCCATGTCGCTCGAGGCGCTCTTCGCGAACTTCAAGCCGTACGACGTCAGGCTCCACCGGCTCCGCGGCTTCCCCGGCGCCGTCCGCTCCGCGCAGGCCATCATGACGTGCGTCGCGGGGAGCGACCTCCTGACCGGGAAGATCAGGACGAAGGTGCAGGACGCCTACTCGATGCGCTCCACGCCCCAGGTGATCGGCGCGGCGCACGACGCCGTCGCCTTCGCCCGGGTGCAGGTCGAGACCGAGCTGAACGGCGTCGGCGACAACCCGATCTTCCTCCCCGAGGAGCGGCTGACGCTGACCGGCGCGAACTTCCAGGGGACGCCGGTCTCGCTCCCGATGGACATGGTCGGCGCGGCGGTGACGATGGTCTGCGTCCTCTCCGAGCGGCGCCTCAACCGGCTGAACCACCCGGCGCTCTCCGTCGGCCTCCCCGCGTTCCTCACGAAGGGGGCCGGGATGTTCTCGGGCCTGATGCTCTCCCAGTACACCGCCGACACGCTCATCGTCGAGCAGCGGATCCTCTCGACGCCCGCCTCCATCCAGTCCATTCCCGCGGCGGCCGACCAGGAGGACTTCGTCTCGATGGGGATGAACACCGCCATCAAGAACGGGCAGATCCTCGACAACGCGTACGGGATCCTCGGGATCGAGATGATGGCGGCGGCGCAGGCGCTCGACTTCCGCGAGTTCACGCCGGGGGCCGGCGTGAACGCGGCGCGGCGCGTGGTGCGCCGGCACGTGGAGCACCTCGACGAGGACCGTCCCCTCTACACGGACCACACGCGGATGAAGGAGCTCGTCCGCTCCTGCGAGGTGCTGGAGGAGGTCGAGCGGGAGGTCGGGGCGCTGGGCTGACGCCGGGCGCGCCCGCCCGCCGCGACCGCCGGACGGCCGGGTGCCGGGGACGTCCTCAGCCGCGGACCGGGATCCGCGCCCTGCCGATCAGCTGGCCCCAGGCCGTCTCCACCTCGAGCCGGACCACCTGACCCGGCCTGAGCCCCCGCAGGAGCGCGGTCGAGCGCGACCGGAACCCGAGCGCGCGCCCGCCGGCCACGTCGATCAGGCGGCCGACGGCGACCGTCTCCCCGTCGACCGACCAGGTGTGGCGGACCCCCTCGGTCAGGCCCGCCGGCGCCTGAATGGCCGCGACGGCGAAGAGCCGGATCGAGCCCGACGGCGGGAGGGCGGAGAGCGGCGTGGCGACGTCGAGGCCGGAGGGGGCGAGGGACGTCCCGAACGAGACGGAGACGAGGCGGAGCGGCGCGGGGGGGACGAAGGCCCGGCCGAGCGTGACGACGAGGAAGAACCCGAGCCCGACCGCGGCCACGGCGAGCGCCGACCCCCCGCGAGAGCCCCTCCGTGCCTGCCGCCAGAAGGTCGTGAAGACCGCCGTCGCCAGGGCGCCGCTCGCCGCCAGGTTCCAGAGGCCGCCGACGCGCCAGATCATCGGGAGGGTGAGGTTGACGCACGAGAAGGCGCTGAAGGAGAGGAAGAGGCCGAGGAGCCACGGGCGGCGCGTGACGACCTCGTCGTAGACGACGTCGATCGTCGCGGCCAGGGCGGCGACCACGAGGAGCGCCATGAAGAGGGCGTTCCGCGAGGGGTAGGTCGCGCTCCGGTGGTAGAGGGGGATGACGAACCAGGAGAGCCCCTGCAGCAGCCACTTCTGCCCGTAGAGGACGAGCTTGCGCGCCGCCTCTCGCCGGCGCGGCGGGATCCACGTCGTCTCGAGGGCCGCGGGAAGGGCGAGGCCGGTCGCCCAGACCACGAAGAGGGAGGCGAGGCCGTACCGGAGGACGTCGGGGTTCCGGGTGCCGACCGCGAGGAACGCGACGCCCCAGCCGACCGCCCAGACGCTGTGGAGCGTCCAGAAGAGCCCCTGGTGGGCGGCGACGAGCCGCTCCAGGCGCGCGAGCCGCTCGCGCCCGCCCCCCAACGCGCCGGGGGAGGTCACCGGGGTCGCCCCGCGGGGCCGCTCACCGTTCCGTCTCAGCCGGCGAGCCGCCGCTCCCAGAGGTCGATGCCGGACGGGGTGAGGCGGACGGCGTCGCCCTCCCTCTCGGCGACGCCGCGCGCGACGAGGTAGTCGAGCTCGGCGGCCAGCCGGGCGGGAGGCAGGGGATCGAGGCGGGCCACGGCCTCGTCGCCCGCGAGCGGGGGCGCCGACTCGCGCCAGCGCGCGTAGAGCAGCCCGACGAGCGCCGTCCGCGCCGCGAGGTCGAGCGGCGGGGGCGTGGCGCTCCGGAAGAGCGGGCCTCCCAGCGGGAAGACCCGGCGGCCGGTCACCGGGTTCAGGAGGAGGGCGAAGGCGATCCAGAGCGAGAGGGCGGCCAGGCCGACCGTCAGGAGGGCGATCGGCACCGCGAACGCCGTCGTTCCGAGGAGGCGCCCCGCCACCTTCGCCGCGTAGAGGAGGTCGATGTCGAGGAGGAAGACGAAGAGGAGGCTGCTGAAGTGGCCGAAGCCCCAGGTGATCAGGGCGAAGACGGCGAGGAACGCGACCTCGGTCGCGAAGACGACGCCCGCGTCCGGGACGAAGCCGCGGGCCAGCTGGCGCAGCGTCCACCAGTTGAAGACCCAGTTGAAGGCGAACGTCAGGAAGAGCGTCCCGCCGTAGAGGTTGCGGTTCACGAGGTTGAGGAGCCCCGCGAACCCCTGGCAGCCCGCCCCGAAGAGGAGGCAGAAGACCGCGGCGGTCTCGAGGCCGGCCGGCGTCAGGCTCCTGCCGAAGGCGATCGGCGTGAGGGCGGCGCAGCCGATCGCGAGGCCGAGGAGCCCCATCGGCGTCGGGTCGGCGACGGCCTCGCGGCCGTGGAGCGTGGCTGGAGCGAGCTGGACCATCGAACCCTCCGGCCGGTGATGCTGGCGCCCCGGGGAGCGGCGGTCAAGCCGCAGTCCAGCGCCGGCTCGCCCGCGGCCGCGGGCCGGCGGCGACGGGGCCTCCTCGACGCGGGGTCAGCGCTTCTCCGGCGGGAGGGGCCCGGCGAAGCACGCGAAACCGTCCGGCGCCGCGAGCCGCGCGAGGTCGGGGGCCTCGACCTGCCATCCGGTCGCCGTCCGCGCGAGCCGGAGAGGGACCCGCGTGGCCGCCTTCCCCTCGCCTTCGACGAGGACGAGGTCGACGGACCCGTCCCCGCGCCACCGCTTCATCTCGGCCGAGCCGACGCCCTTCCCGCCGAGCCGGCAGAGGGCCTCGAAGGAGGGGCCCGCGGCGCCCGTGGACGCCACGGCCAGCGTGAAGGGCGGATTCAGGGAGTTCCAGGAGAGGAGGTGGCCGCCGTCCGGCGAGAGGAAGACGTCGTCGTCGTACTCGTGGATGAACGCGGCGTGCCCGTTCGCGGGGTTGACGAGATACGAGCCGGGCGCGTCGTGCTCGAACTGCGCCAGGACCCGGAAGTACCTCCCCGCGCCGAGCCGGCCCGCGTAGGAGTATGTCGTGCCGTCCGGGTCGGCGTCCTTCGTCCCGGGCCGGTGGACGTCCTGGAAGAGGAGCGGCGGCCCGGCGGCCGGCGTCACGACGAGGCGGCCTCCGTTCCGCTGCACCCTCCCGGCCTCGGCCGCGAGGAGCGGCTTCTCCTTCCGTGACGGCGCGGTCGCGTCGTCCTGGACGCGGAGCTGGAGCTTCGAGTCCTCGCCCGCGGCGGGCGCCGCCAGGATCTCGCGGGCCGCGTCCGCGGCGAGCGGGACGGCCGCGAGACGGGGAAGGTCGGCCGGGAGCTTCCGCCAGCGCGCGCCGGAGAGGTCCGTGAAGGCGGGCTCGCCGAGCGACTCCGGCCTGACGGGCGGCCGGGGGGGAGCCGCCGCGGCGCTCCCCGCGGCGCCCGGAGCGGCGAAGGCGGCGGCGAGGACGGCAGCGAGGGCGGCAGCGAGGGCGGCTGCACGGGCGGGGGCCGTCCGGACGGACGAGGCGTTGCTCGAGGACATGGGACGCTCCTTTCGGCTGCGGATGATGCGCCGTCAGAGCGCGGCGGCGACCCGTGCCACGACCGCCGCCGAGCGCGCCGCGGCCGCCGCGAGGGCGGCCGGGACGTCGCCGGGGGCCAGGGGCGAGGCCCCTTCGGCGTTGGCGATGGCGCGGACCGAGAGGAACGGGACGCCGTGCAGGGCGCAGAGCTGGGCGAGGAAGGCGCTCTCCATGTCCTCGCAGGCGGTCCCGTAGGCCTCGTGGAGCGCGCGGAGCGATGCGGCGTCGCGCGTCCAGGCGTCGGCCGAGCCGATGGCGCCGATCTCGACGCGGCACGCACGGGAGGGAACGGCCGCGGGCCACCCCGGGGCCGGCCAGGGCCCGAACCGGGCGGCCTCCTCGCGCGCGGCGCGGCCGGCCAGCTCCAGCAGGAGGGCGGACGCCGGGCACGATTCGAAGTGGACGCGCGACCCGTCGCGCCGGAACCGGAAGCCTTTCGGGTGGAGGCCGCGGGCGCGCCGGTCCTCCTGGACGGGCGGGGGGACGAGGAGGACGTACCGCGACCCGATCACGACGTCGCCCGGCAGGAGCGACGGGTCGTGGGCGCCGGCCGAGCCCGCGGAGAGGACGGCCGCGCACGGCTCGCGGGCGAGGAGCCGCTCGCACGCGGCGGCGGCGTTCACCGGGCCGCAGTCGGAGAGGGCGGCGACCACGCGGCGGCCCCCCGCCCGCCCCTCGTACGCCTCCCACGGTCCGATCCCGTCGAGGGGGCGGAGCCCGTCGAGGAGGCGGAAGAACGGCGCCAGCTCCTCCTCCATCGCGGCCAGCAGCGCCACGGGGCGCTCGCCGGCGTTCGCGCGGAGATCGGGCCGAGGGACGGTCACGCCGCGCGGGCCCGCGCTCGAGGCAACGAGAAGGAGAAGGTCGCCCCTTCGCCGGGCGCGGCGTTCGCCCAGACCTGCCCGTGGTGCCGCTGGACGATCCGTTGGACGAGGGCGAGGCCGACCCCCGTCCCCTCGAACTCGTCGGACCCGTGGAGGCGCTGGAAGACCCCGAAGAGCGCCCCGGAGTGCGCCATGTCGAAGCCGACCCCGTTGTCCCGGACGTGGTAGGCGACCCGGTCCTCGCCGACCTCCCCGGAGACCTCGATGACGGCCCTCTCCTCGCGGCCCGTGTACTTGATCGCGTTGTCGATGAGGTTGGCCCAGACCTGGCGGATCAGCGCCGGGTCCGCGGTGGCGGGCGGAAGCGGCGAGAGGCGGAGCTCCACGTCGCGACCCGAAGAGCGCGACCGGATCTCCGAGAAGACGTCGCCGACGAGGGAGGTCATGTCGACCTCGTCCATTCGAAGCGGCTGCCGGAGGAGGCGGGAGAAGCGGAGGAGGTCGTCGATGAGGAGGCCCATCCTGCGAGCCCCGGCCTGGACGATGCCGAGGAGCCGCCTCCCCTCCGCGTCCAGCTGCGACCCGTGCTCCTCCTCGAGGATCCGCGCGTAGCCGTGGATGGCTCGGACGGGCGCCCGGAGGTCGTGCGAGATGGAGTAGGAGAAGGCGTCCAGCTCCTTGACGGCCTGCTCCAGCTGGGCGGTCCGCTCCGCCACGTGCCGCTCGAGCGACTCGTTCAGGCGATGGACCTCGGCTTCGGCCCGGCGCCGTTCGGTCACGTCGGTCGCCAGGCTGATGTACGCCCGGCGTCCGTCCGGGAGCGGCCCGAGGGGCGCCGCGCTGAAGGTCCAGACCCGGGTCTCCCCGCCCCTGGTCCGGACCTCGAAGTCTCCCTCCTCGACCCGCCGGTCGGAGGCGAACGTCTTCCGGAGCACCTCGCGCGCCCTCCCGGCATTCTCGCCGTACGCTCGCTCGAACCACGCGTCGATCGTCCGCAGCTCCTCCGGTCCGTACCCGGACGTCTCGCACCAGGAACGGCTCACCATGAGGACGTCGCCGTCCTCCGTGTAGAGCATCGCGGGGACCGGAGACTCGACGACCGCGCGACGGAACCTCTCCTCGCTGCTCCGGAGCGCCTCCTCGGTCTCTTCGCGCCGCGCGCGCGCCGCCATCAGGCCCCCGAGGAGGGCCGTCCCGACGGGGTAGATCGCCAGGACCGGCAGGGCGACCCTGGGGACGACCCGGGCCGCGATCGGGGTCGGCAGCGTGAGGAGACAGGCCAGCATGGCCAGGTGGACGAAGACGCCGAAGACGTAGAGCTCCCCGAGGGAGATCCGCGCCAGGTCCTTGCGGCGGCGGTGACGGAAGACGAGGCCGCCGACCCCCGAGGTGACGATGACCGCGACGCCCGCCCACGCGGCGGCCCCGCCCATGGCGAGGCGGGCGGCGGCCGTCATCGCCATGGCGATGGCGGTCGGTACGCCGCCGAGGTAGAGACCGGAGACGGCGAGCAGCACCGAGCGCGTGTCGAAGATGATGCCCGGCTCGAGCGTCCACGGCGTCGCCATGACGACGATCCCGATCAGGCCGATCGCCACGCCGACGGGGACCTGCCTCAGCGAGGGTCCGTCGGAGCGGAAGCGGCGCAGCACCACCTCGTGAACCAGGGCGAGCGCCAGGAGGAGCGCCGCGTTCTGGATCATCTCGAGGTATGGCTGTCCGATCACGTGGCCTCCGCGAGCGGCCCGCGAGCGTGGGGCCCGACCCTCCTCGCCACGCGCCCGGCTACCCGGCCGACCGGGGCGGTGCGGCGTTGATGCGCTCTTCTCCATCGTAGCATCGGGGAGACCGGCGGCCGAGGGACGGTGACTCTTACCTACTCCCGAGTAGATAATCCGTCCGTGGCGCGCCCCCCGAAGCACGACTCGGAAAGGACCCGCGAGGAGCTCCTCGCCGCGGCGGCGCGGGAGTTCGGCGAGAAGGGGCTCGAGGGGGCCCGCCTCGAGGACATCGCGCGGGCCGCCGGCATCAGCCGGCCGTCGCTCCTCTACCACTTCCCCTCGAAGGAGCGGCTCTACGAGGCGGTCGTGAGGGAGGGGCTGGGCGGGCTCGGCGAGCGCCTCGCGGAGGCGTTCGCCCGGCGGGCCACCGCCCGGACGGCCCTCCTCGCGGCGGTCCGGGCGTTCCGGGCCTTCCTCGCGAGGAGGCCGGAGCTGGCCCGCGTCCTCGTCCGCGAGCTCCTCTCTCCCGGCGGGCCGGGGGGGGAGGTGGTCCTCGGCGAGATCGTCCCGCTCCTCGACCTGGTCGAGCGCGGGCTCCGTGCGCGCGGCGGCCGTCCCCGCGGCGGGCGCGTCCGCGAGGCGGTGGTCACCGTCGCGGCCTCCATGCTCCTTCGGCGCGCGAGCGGCGAGCTGGGGGAGCGGCTCTGGGGGGCGGGCGACGGGTCGGAGCGGATGGCCGAGGCGCTCGTCTTCGGCCGGAGGGGCGTGCGGGAGGCAGGCTGATGTCCGACGCGTGGGAGAGGATCGCGAGGAACGGGGGGGTGGTGTCCGACCTCGTGGCGTCGCGGAGCTGGACGGCGCTCGGGTCGCTGGCGGGGCCGGCGTTCCGGGGCTTCCTCCTCCAGAAGGGGAAGCAGGGGCCGGTCACCGAGGTCCCGGTCGGCTCGACGGCCGTCTTCAACTGGGAGTATGGCCACGACCGGAAGGAGCTGGAGAAGCTCTACCGGGCCGGCGTCGCGGCCCAGTGGGACGCCGCCACGGGCCTTCCGTGGGAGACGCCCGTCGACCCGCACGACCCCTCGCGCGAGCTCTTCGTCGACGCCGCCTCCCCGCTCTGCGAGCTGGCGCTCTACCGCAAGCTTCCCAGGCGGGAGCAGGAGAAGCAGCGCCAGGCGCTCCTCTCCTGGCTCCTCAGCCAGTTCCTCCACGGCGAGCAGGGGGCCCTCTTCGCCGCCTGTCAGGTGACCCAGAGCGTCGGCTGGTTCGACGGCAAGCTCTACGGGTCGACGCAGGTGATGGACGAGGGGCGCCACTGCGAGGTCTTCCACCGCTACCTCGACGAGAAGCTCGAGAAGAGCTACCCGATCAACGACAACCTCTACGTCATCCTCGACGCGCTGATGACCGACGGGCGGTGGGACGTCAAGTTCCTCGGGATGCAGATCCTCGTCGAGGGGCTCGCCCTCGGCGCGTTCGGGACGCTGCGGCGCTCGACGAAGGAGCCGCTGCTGGCGGAGCTCCTCAGGCGGGTGATGCTCGACGAGGGGCGCCACGTCCACTTCGGCGTCGTGGCCCTGAAGGACTACTACACGAAGGAGCTGTCGGCCGGGCAGCTGGCCGAGCGGGAGGACTGGACGTACGAGGTCGCGGTCCTCCTGAGGAACCGGTTCCTCGCCCACGAGTTCTACGACGAGTACTACGCCGCCTCGATGACGCGGAAGGCGTGGGACGATTTCATCCTGGGGTCCCGCTACATGGGCTCGTTCCGGACGCAGATGTTCCGCAGGCTCGTCCCGAACCTGAAGAAGATCGGTCTCCTCACGGACCGGGTCCGGCCGCGCTACGAGAAGCTGGGCCTCCTCGTCTGGGAGAACGAGAAGGCCGCGCCGGAGCTGACCGAGGCGGACCTCCTGGCGGGCTGAGGGGCCCTCCCGCGGCGTTCAGGGCGCGGCCGCGGCCGCCGGAGCCGGCTCCGCGGCCACCTCGGCCATGGGAGGGAAGGCGGGCGAGCCCAGGAGCAGGCCGAAGCGCATGCGGGCGGCGCTCCCGCGGTAGGCCTCCGGGTCGGCGCGGTGCTCGTAGGGGCGGTCCGCCACGACCTGGATCAGGTAGACCATGTAGCAGTCGGCGATCCGCTCCTCGGGTCCCTGGGTCGCGCCGGTGTGCCCGGTCTGGAGGAGGGTCCTCCCGTTCTCCCCCTGGCCCGCCACCCAGCCCGTGACGTCGTAGTGCCAGTCGACGTGGTGGCCCCACTCGTGGAGGAGCGTGACGTTCTGGCGCCGGTTGTAGGACTCCCGCAGGCTCGCGTGGCTCAGCCGGATCACCCGCGCCTCGCGGTCGCTCCCCCCGCCGCGCGCCGGGAACTCCCCGTGGCCCCGGAGCTCGACTCGCGCGACGAGCGGGCGATGCTCGGCGGGGATCAGGGCGGTCGTCTGCTCCAGGACCGTCCAGTGCTCCTCCAACGGGGCGTCCGCGGGTTCGTCGTGGTACGTGCAGAGGATGCCGGTCTCGAGCGTTCTCTCCTGGAGAGGCATGGCCTGGAACCTCCTCGCCCGAGCCGGCCTGACGGAGAACCGCCTCGAGCGCGGCTCGGGTGCGACGAGGGGCGCACGGCCCGGGGCGTACCCGACCACGAGCGTCGCCACGCCGTCGGCGCGCCGGACCCTGCTTCGTCTCCTGAGGTCAACCTAGGGCCCGCGGGCGCGAGTGTCAATGACGGGACCTGCCGTCGCACCCGCCGGGCCGCTCAGTCGGGCGGGCTCTTCTCCCAGGAGCCGTAGATCGGGTTCGGGATGACGAACCAGCGGACGCCGAACTCCGCGTAGGCGGACTCGGGCCGCCGGCGGAGCTCCTGGCCCTGGCCGGGGAAGTCCTGGATGTTGTCCCCGACCCAGACGAGGATCTCGAGCGGCCCGAGACCGGGCCTTGCCGTCCCGTCCGCGACGGCCTTCCAGCGGCTCTCCTTCCTCTCGTCGCCGCCGTCGGGGCGGCAGAGGAGGACGTCGTACGGGAGGCCGAGGGAATCGAGGTTCGCGGCGAGGTCCCCGCGGAGAGACTCGGAGGTGTTCGAGACCACCGCGACGCGGCCGCCCAGCCTCCGGACGCCCTCGAGGAAGGCTGCGGCGCCCGGCACCGCGGGCCGCTCGCGGCGCTTCACCCACGCCCGCCAGGTGGCGTCGGTCACCGTCTCCCCCTTCTCCTCGAGCTCCACCTCGTATTGCGAGTTGTCGATGATCGTCTCGTCTGCGTCGACCGAGACGGCCCAGCTGCCGGCCGGCCGGCCGGCGCTGGCGCGCTCGACGGCGGCGAGCGCGGCGCGGTACGTCTCGACGGCGACGGCGCGGTACTCGGCGGAGCCGCGGACCCAGCGAAGGGCGTGGGAGCGCGCGAGGGCGGCCGCGCCCGGGGCGGCCGTGGCGGAGGCCGCGGTCCGGGCCGGCGGCGCGGAGGGGCCGCAGGAGAGGCCCGCGACGGCGAGGAGGAGGAGGACGGGGCGGCGGAGGGGCATGCAGGCTCTCCTTGTTCTCTAGGGCGTCGCCGGCGAGGCGTGCCTGTGGCTCGCGGTGATGGCCAGCCCGCCCCCGCCCAGGACCAGCAGGATCGCCGCCTGGACGAGCGTCTTGTACGAGACCTCGGGGCCACGGACCGACAGCCAGACGAACCCCGCGGAGAGGAGGAGGAGGAGGACGTAGACGCCGAGCATGATCGAGCGGGCCTTCGCGTTCGTCTCCGGCGTGTCGGCCGCGAAGAAGCGGTCGTAGGCGAGGAGGCCGAAGAAGGCGAGGACGTCGAGGGCGACGAAGAGGAGCCAGAACTCGCGCGCGGCCGTCATCCCCTCGGGGCTCCCGATCTTCGGCTTCAGCCAGGCGCCGTAGAGCCAGCCGCCCAGGCTCGACCCGACGAGGCTCCCGATGACGCCGTAGAGGAAGGCGTAGCCCATGTAGACGGCCTTCTTGTCCTGCGGCGCGACGAGGCCGACGTAGCTGTAGTACTTGGGGTGGGCGGTCATCTCGCCGACCGAGAAGACCGCGATCCCGAGGATGAGGAGCCAGACGTTCGTGGCGAACGCCAGGCAGAGGAAGCCGAGGGCGCCGATGGCGATGCCGGAGACCATCGTCGGGAGCGCCCGGACGTTCTTGACGGCCCGGCTGACGAGGACCTGCAGGAGGATGATCGTCCCCGCGTTGACGACCGTCACGTGCTCGGCGTCGAACTTGAGGGGGATGCCGAGCCCCGCGAAGAAGCGGTCGACCGGGGTGCCGTCGACGAAGTCGCGGAGGAACCAGAGGACCGAGCCGAAGTTCTGGAAGTAGAGGATCCAGAAGGCCGAGTAGACGACGATCATCAGCATGAACCGCGCGTCGCCCAGGACCATCGCCGCGCCGCGGACCACCTCCCCGAAGCTCTTCGTGTTCTCGGGCTGCGGCGGGTTCTTGTAGAGGAAGAGGGTGGGGAAGAGCATCAGCGCGCAGTAGGCGGCCGAGGCGAGGAAGACGTAGCGCCAGGAGAAGCCCTTCAGGACGCTGACGACGAGCGGCGCGAGGAAGGCGCCGACGTTGATCATCCAGTAGTAGACGCCGAAGCCGAACCCCGAGTTCTCCTCGTTCGTCGACCGGGCGATCGTCCCCGAGATGATCGGCTTGAAGAGGCCGCCCCCCGTCGCCATCAGGAGGAGGAAGGCGAAGACCGCGCCGTAGGTGGTGACGTTGCCGGCGGCGAAGTAGCCGAAGGCGAGGATCGAGAACGAGAAGAGGAGCATCCGCCGGTAGCCGTAGCGGTCCGCCAGGGCCCCGCCGACGATCGGGACGACGTAGTTGCAGGCGTAGATGAGGCTCTGGAGGAAGCCGACCGACGACTCCGTGAATCCGAGCCCCCCCTTCGACGTCTGGTCCGTCAGGTAGACCGCCAGGACCGAGTTCAGGCCGTAGTAGGCGGCCCGCTCGAACAGCTCCATGACGTTCGCGACCCAGAAGACGGCCGGGAACGTCGCCAGGAGGGGCTTCTCGTCGCTCATGGGGAAGGATGATACGGGCGAAGCGGCCGGGGGCCGGTCGGCGGGCCCGCGGGCCCCGAGCCTGTAGGACAATCCCCCGTCGGCCCCGGGGCGCCCCGGAGCCGCGCGAAAGGGGACCCCGATGGCGCTTCTCGACCCCCACTCGTACGTCGACTCGGACCACCCCCGGACGCGCCGCGTCCGCCTCGCCCTCGACGTCGACTTCGGCCGGAAGGTCCTCTCGGGCACCGCCGTCCTCGAGCTGGCCGCCGAGTCCTCGGGGACGATGGACCTCGACTCGAAGGGGCTCGCGATCCGCGAGGTGAGGAACCAGTCCGGAACGGCCGTGCCGTTCGAGATCGGCGACGAGGACCCGATCCTCGGCCGGCGGCTCCGCCTGACGCTCCCCGCGGGGACCCGCGAGGTCGTCCTCTCGTACGAGACCTCGCCCGACGCTCTCGCCCTCCAGTGGCTCGCCCCCGAGCAGACCGAGGGGAAGCACCACCCGTTCCTCTTCAGCCAGTGCCAGGCGATCCACGCCCGGACGGTGGCGCCGCTCCAGGACACGCCGCGCGTCCGCGTGCCGTACCACGCCGAGATCACCGTCCCCGAGCCGCTGGTGGCGGTCATGTCGGCGGGCCCCGCCGGGGACCGGCCGGGGCCGCGGCCCGGGACCCGGACCTACCTCTTCGAGATGCCGCAGCCGATCCCGCCCTACCTCCTGGCCCTCGCCGTCGGCGAGCTCGAGGGGCGGGACCTGTCGCCGCGGGCGCGGGTCTGGGCGGAGCCGGCCACGGTGGAGAAGGCGGCGTGGGAGTTCGCCGAGGTCGAGTCGATGATCCGGACGGCCGAGTCGATCTTCGGGCCGTACGACTGGGACCGGTACGACATGCTCGTCCTCCCGCCGTCGTTCCCCTACGGCGGGATGGAGAACCCGAGGATGACCTTCCTGACCCCGACGCTCCTGGCGGGCGACCGGTCGCTCGTCGACGTCGTGGCGCACGAGCTGGCCCACTCCTGGACCGGCAACCTGGTCACGAATGCCGACATGGAGCACTTCTGGCTGAACGAGGGCTTCACGGTCTGGGCCGAGAGGCGGATCGTCGAGGCGCTCCACGGCGAGGAGGCGGCGATCCTCGGCTGGGCCGTCGGGCAGAAGGCGCTGGACGAGGCGATCCAGCGGTTCGGCGCCGGCTCGCCGCTGACGAAGCTGAGGACCCGCCTCGCGGGGATCGACCCGGACGACGCGTTCTCGTCGCTGCCGTACGAGAAGGGGTCGCGCTTCCTCGCCCTCCTCGAGCGGACGGCCGGGCGCGAGCGGTTCGACGCCTTCGTCCGCGCCTACATGGCCCGGTTCCGCTTCGGCGCCCTGACGACCGAGGAGTTCATGGCGTTCCTCGAGGAGCGCCTCCCGCGCCTGGCGGCGCAGGTGGACGCCGACGCCTGGCTGAACGAGCCCGGGATGCCGGCGAACGCCCCCGTCTTCCGGTCGGAGCGGCTGGAGACGCTCACCTCGCTCGCCGCGGCCTGGCCCGCGGGCGCGCGGCCGAAGGCCGCGGAGGCGGCCGCCTGGTCTCCCACCGAGATGCTCGTCTACCTCCAGAACCTCCCCCGCCCGCTCGACGCGGCCTCGTGCCGCGAGCTGGACGCGGCCCTCTCGCTGTCGGGACGGGGCAACCACGAGCTCCTCGTGGAGTGGCTGACGATCGCCGCGGCGTCCGACTACGAGCCGGCGTTCCCCGCGATGCGGACGGTGCTGACGCGGGTGGGACGGATGAAGTACCTCCGGCCCCTCTTCACGGCCCTCGGGGCGACGCCGCGGACGCGCGCCCTGGCCCGCTCGATCTTCGAGGCCGCGAGCCCCACCTACCACGCGCTCTCCCGCCGCGTCGTCGGCGGGATCCTCGAGAAGTACCCGGCCTGACGTGGCTGCGGCCCGCGGCTCCCTCCGGCCGCTCCTCCTCCCCGCGCTCCTCGCGGTCCTGGCGTACGCCTTCTGGAACACGGTCCTCGTCTACCCGCTGAAGGTCTTCGTCGTCTTCCTGCACGAGGTCTCGCACGGCCTGGCCGCCGTCGCGACCGGGGGACGGATCGTGAGGATCGAGCTCTCGCCGCAGGAGGGGGGGCTCTGCCTGACACAGGGGGGCTCGCGGTTCCTGACGCTCTCGGCCGGCTACCTCGGGAGCCTCCTGTGGGGGGCGGCATTCCTGATCCTGGGGTTCCGGAGCCGCGCGCAGCGCGGGATCGTCCTCCTCCTCGGGATCTTCGTCCTCTCCGTGACCCTGCTCTACGTGAGGACGATCTTCGGCTTCGGCTACGGCCTGGCGGCGGGGGCGGCCCTCGTGGCCGTCGCCTGGTTCCTCCCGCCCGCGGCGTCGGCGTTCGTCCTGCGGCTCGTCGGGGTCGTCAGCTGCCTCTACGCCGTCTGGGACATCGCCTCGGACCTCCTCCTCCGGAGCGTCCCCGGGAGCGACGCGAACGCCCTGGCGCAGCTGACGCACGTGCCCGGCGTGGTCTGGGGGCTCCTCTGGATCGGCGTCGCCGCGGCGGGCTCGCTCGCGGCCCTGCGCGTGGCGACCGCCCGGGGCTGAGGGCGCCGCGTCCTAGAATCCCCTCCTCGAGGAGGGCCCATGTCCAGCGCTCCGTCCCCCGGCGAGCCGTCGGCGCGCTCGTTGCCGCCCCGGCTCGGCCTGCTCGACGCGAGCACGATCGTCGCGGGGTCGATGATCGGCTCGGGCATCTTCATCGTCTCGGCCGAGGCGTCGCGCCACGTCCCCTCCGCCCTGGGGCTCCTCCTCGTCTGGGCGTTCACGGGCGTCGTGACCGTCGCGGGGGCCTGGAGCTACGGGCGCCTCGCCGTCGCCTTCCCGCGGGCCGGCGGGCAGTACGTCTACCTGCGCGAGGCGTGGGGCGACCTGGGGGGCTTCCTCTACGGCTGGGCGATGCTCGCGGTGATCCAGACCGGGACGATCGCCGCCGTCGGGGTGGCGTTCGGCAAGTACCTCGGCGTCCTCGTCCCCGCGATCACGCCGGAGCCCTGGGTCCGCCTGGGGTTCCTGCGGCTCTCGCCGGTGGAGCTCGTCGGCCTCCTCCTGATCGCGTTCCTCACGGCCTGGAACGCCGCGAGCGTGAGGCGGGGGGCGGTCCTGCAGAACGTCTTCACCGCGGCGAAGGTCCTCTCGCTCGTCGGTCTCCTCGCCGTCTGCCTCCTCTCCGGGAGCCGGCTCCACTCCCCGGCCTTCCGCTGGGAGCTCCCGCCGGCCTCGGCGCTCGCCGGGCCGTTCCTCCTCGCCTTCGCGGTGGCGGCGGTGCAGCCCCTCTTCGCGGCCGACGCGTGGAACAACGTGACCTTCCTCTCCGAGGAGGTGAGGGACCCGACGCGAAACGTCCCCGCGGCCCTCGTCCTCGGCACGGGCGTCGTCTGCCTCCTCTACCTCCTCGTGAACGTCGGGTACCTGAACGTCCTCCCTCTCGAGGGGATCGCGAAGGCGCCGCAGGACCGGGTCGCCACGTCGGCGGTCTCGGTCCTGACGGCGAACGGGGCCGCGCCGAAGCTGATGGCGGCGGTCATCCTCGTCTCGACGTTCGGCTGCCTGAACGGGCTGATCCTGAGCGGCGCCCGGGTCCTCTACGCGATGTCGCGGGACGGCCTCTTCGTGAGCCGGCTGGGCCGGGTGTCGCCGCGGACGCGGATCCCGGTGGCGGCGCTCGTCGTGCAGGCGGTCTGGTCCGGCGTCCTCGCGCTGACGGGGCAGTACGGCGACCTCCTCGATTTCGTGATGGTGGCGATCCTCGCGTTCTACGTCGTGACGATCGCCGGCCGGATCCGCCTCGCGGCGCGCATCCCCGCGCTCGCCCCCCGGAGCTGGGCCGACCGCGTCGTCCCGGGGACGTACTCGGTCCTCGTCCTCTTCGTCTGCGTCGGCCTCGTCGCGCTGAAGCCCGCCTACCCGCTCGGGTCGCTGGCGATCGTCGCGACCGGCGTCCCCGCCTACCTCTTCTTCGCCCGCCGGCGGGCCCTCGCGCCGCCGGCGGAGGGCGCGCCGGGCACCGAGGGCTGACCGGCCGGCCGCCGCGAGGTCGGCCCCGGGCGGGCGGGCGTCAGAGGACGCAGGTCCCCGGCGGGACGACCCCGTCGATCCCCGCCAGCTCGTCCGCGGAGAGGTCGAGGTCGAGGGCGCTCAGGTTCCCCTCGAGGTGCTCCATCGTCCTCGGCCCGATGATGGCGCTCGTGACGGCGGGGTTCGTCAGGACCCAGGCGAGCGCCAGCTCGGGGAGCGGCACCTTCCTCTGGTCGGCGAGGGCGAGGAGCTGCTCGACGACGGCGAGCCGCTTCTCGAACTTCGGGTTCGAGAGGTCCCCGACCCAGCGCTCGGCGCGCGGGCTGTCGGCCGGGTTGGCCGCGCCGCGCCGGTACTTCCCGGTGAGCCATCCCCCCTCGAGCGGGCTCCAGACGAGGCAGCCGATCCCGAACCGGCGGCAGGCACGGAAGACCTCCAGCTCCATCGTCCGCCGGAGGATGCTGTACGGCGGCTGGAGCGAGACGAACCGCTCGTAGCCGTCCCGCTCGGAGATCCAGAGGGTCTCGACGAGCTCCCAGGCGGTCAGGCGCGGCTGGCCGGGCGTGTCGTAGTGGTTCGTCGAGGCCCCGATGTAGCGGACCTTCCCCTGCCGCACCAGGTCCGTGAGCGCCGAGAGCGTCTCGTCCCACGGGGTCGAGGGGTCGTGGCGGTGGATCTGGTAGAGGTCGATGACGTCGGTCTGGAGGCGCCGGAGGCTCTGCTCGGCCTGCTCGTGGATCGCCTTGCGCGAGAGGCCGCGCTGGTTGGGGCCCTTCCCCATGGCGCCGTGCACCTTCGTCGCCAGGACCACGTCGTTCCGGCGGCCCTTGAGCGCCTCGCCGACGATCTCCTCCGACTCCCCCTCGGAGTAGACGTTCGCGGTGTCGACGAAGTTGATCCCGGCGTCGAGGGCGCGGTGGATGATCCGGATCGATTCGGCGCGGTCGGTGTTCCCCCACGCCCCGAACATCATGGTGCCGAGGCAGAGGGGCGAGACCTTGAGTCCGGTCCGGCCGAGGCTGCGGTACTCCATGGCGCCTCCTTCCGCCCGTTCCGGGCGGGCGGCCGCGCTACTGGGCGACCGGCTCGTCGACGAAGTCCTCCGGGTCGAGCGCCGACTCGGGCGGCAGCTTGGCCATCTCGCCCATCACCAGCTGCTCGTGGTGGGTCTCCTCCTCGAGGAGCTCCGCGAAGAGGGCCTTCACGTCGGGGTCGGCGATGTGCGGCACGGCGGCCGCGAAGAACCCGCGGGCCTTCCGCTCGGAGTCGAGCGCGACCTCCAGCGCCTGGCGGGGCGACATGAAGGACCGGGCCTTGTCGTACTCGGGCGCCTCCACGTCCCAGATCATCGAGCGGTCCATGCGGGACGGCGCCGAGCCGAAGAGGCCCTTGCGGCGCGCCGCGAGCTCCTCGCCGTGCTTCGTCTCGTTCGCGACCATGAAGGTGAAGAACTTCGCCGCGTCCGCCGTGTGGTGGACCTCCATCTGCTCGGCGAACTCCACGTAGCGCTCCCGCGCCTCGTCCTCGATCAGGATGGCCAGGTCCAGGGCGTCCTGAAGGGAAAGGGCGGAAAAGTCGATCGTTGCCGTCGTCATCGCTCACCTCGGGGCCGGACGCGGGTGGAGACCGGCTCGCGCTCCGATCTTACAACCGGCCGCCTCGCCGGAGAGGGCGCATAGAATCCGGTCAGGAGGACGGGTCGTGGCGGACTCCCAGCTCGCCGGGCTGATCGAGGAGAGCGTCCGGGCGCACGCGCCGCTGCCGGCGCTCGGCGACCACGGAGGAGGGACCCTCACCTACGCGGAGGCCGCGGGGCGGGTCCTCCGCCTGCACGCCCTCTTCCGCGAGATGAAGCTGAAGAAGGGGGCGAAGGTGGCCCTCCTGGGGAGGAACTCCTCGGGCTGGGCCGTCGGCTACCTGGCGGCGCTGACGTACGGCGCGGTGGCGGTCCCGATCCTTCCCGACTTCCGGCCGGACGACGTCCACCACATCGTCAACCACTCGGACTCGGTCCTCCTCCTCGCCGCGCGCGGCCTCTTCGAGAAGCTCGACGCGGGGAGGATGGCCGAGCTGAAGGCCGTCCTCGCGCTGGAGTCCGTCGCGTCCCGGGGCCCGCTCGATCCCCTCGTCCTCCGCAAGCCCGCCGACTCCGACCTCCTGGCCCGGGCGGAGGCCGCGGCGGCACGCGCGCGGGAGGGGGCCGGCTTCTCGTTCGAGAAGCCCTCGGAGGAGGACCTGGCGGCGATCGTCTACACCTCCGGCACGACGGGCTTCTCGAAGGGGGTGATGCTGCCCCACCGGAGCCTGGGCGAGAACGTGGTCTTCGCCCGCGCGAACATGCCCCTCGCGGCGGGGGACGCCCTCGTCTCGTTCCTCCCGCTCGCGCACGCCTTCGGCTGCGCGTTCGAGTTCCTCTTCCCGTTCACCACCGGCTGCCACGTCACCTTCCTCGCCCAGGTCCCGTCGCCGCAGCTCCTCCTCCGGGCCTTCTCCGAGGCGCGGCCCCGGCTCGTCCTGACCGTCCCCCTCGTCCTGGAGAAGGTCTACGCCAGGAGGCTCCGGCCCTTCCTCGCGAAGCCCGCGGTGCGGCTCCTCTCCCGGGTCCCGCCTCTGAGGCGCCGGATCGGCGCGATGGTGCGCGCGAAGCTCCTCGAGGCGTTCGGCGGGAAGGTCCTGGAGGTGGTGGTCGGAGGGGCCGCGCTGGCCCCGCACGTCGAGCGGACGCTCCTTCAGATCGGCTTCCCGGTGACGGTGGGGTACGGGATGACGGAGTGCGGGCCCCTGATCAGCTACGCGTCGTGGCGCGAGCACAAGCCCGGAGCCGTCGGGCGCCCCGTGGACGGGATGGACGTGAGGATCGAATCGCCCGACCCGGCCCGGGTCCCCGGCGAGCTCCTGGTCCGCGGGCCGAACGTCATGCTCGGCTACTACAAGAGCCCCGAGGCGACGCGCGAGGTCCTGGGCGCCGACGGGTGGCTCCGGACCGGCGACCTCGCGGTGAGGGACGCGGACGGGACGCTCTTCCTGAAAGGGCGGTCGAAGAACGTGCTCCTCGGGCCCTCCGGGCAGAACGTCTACCCCGAGGAGATCGAGGCACGGCTCCTGGCGCTCCCCTACGTCGCGGAGGCGCTGGTCCTGGAGAGGGGAGGCCGGCTCTCGGCCCTCGTCTACCCCGACCTCGAGGCGGTCGACGGCGCCCGCCTCGACGAGAAGGGCCTTTCCCAGGCGATGGAGAGGAACCGGCTCGACGTGAACCGCCAGCTCCCCGCCTGGGCGGCCCTCTCGCGGATCGACCTCGTCCCCGAGGAGTTCCAGAAGACGCCGACGCGGAAGGTGAAGCGGTTCCTCTACGCGGCGTCTCCCGGGAAGGAGGTCGCGTGAAGCAGGGGGCCGTCAAGCCGTTCCCGGTCCCCCCCGTCTCGCTCGGGCTGGAGAGGGACACGGTCGTCGAGATCCTGCAGCTGATCGACGTCGGGGGCGACGCGGCGGCGCTGATGCGCAAGGTCGTCGTGATCCTGCGGGCCTGGTCGGGCTGCGAGGCGGTGGCGGTGAGGCTCCGGACGGGGCTCGACTTCCCGTACGTCGCGGCGACCGGCTTCAGCCAGGAGTTCCTCGACCGTGAGAACCGCCTCTGCGCCGTCGACGACATGGGGCGCCTCCTGCGCGACGACGGGGGGAACGTCCTCCTCGAGTGCATGTGCGGGACCGTCCTGACCTCGCGGACCGACCCGGCGGAGGCGTTCTTCACGGAGAAGGGGAGCTTCTACACGAACGGCTCCACCGCGCTCCTCGCCGGGACGAGGGAGACCGACCGGGGAGGGCGGAAGCGCAACCGGTGCAACCGGGCCGGCTACGAGTCGGTCGCCCTCGTCCCGATCCGCCTGGAGGGCTACACCTACGGCCTCTTCCAGTGCAACGACCGGCGCCCCGGCCGCTTCGACGAGGAGACGATCGCGCGTCTCGAGCGCCTCGCCGAGGGCGTCGGCCACCTCCTCCGGTTCCAGAGGCTCTGACGATGCTGCGGCCGCTCGAGGTCACCGTCGACGCCACCCTCACCGTCGCGGGGGAGGAGCGCCCGATGGCGCTGGTCGTCCCGGCGGGGGTCACCCGCTGGGAGACGCTCCTCCCGGTCCTGGCGCAGGTGACCGACGCCGTCGTCGCGGCCTCGTCGGAGGCGGTGGCGCGGGAGGGGAAGGCCGTCTCCTGCGCCAAGGGGTGCGGCGCCTGCTGCCGCCAGCTCGTCCCGGTCTCGCCCGCGGAGGCGAGGCGCCTCGCGGACCTCGTCGACTCCCTCCCGGTCGCCAGGAGGACGGAGGTCCTCCGGCGGTTCGAGGAGGCCCGCGCGCGGCTGCGCGAGGCCGGGCTCCTCGACCGCCTCGAGAGGACCTCGGAGGTGAAGGAGGGGGAGGGAAGGGGCCTCGGGCTCGCCTACTTCGGGCTCGGGATCGCCTGCCCCTTCCTCGAGGACGAGGCGTGCTCGATCCACCCCGACCGCCCTCTCGCCTGCAGGGAGTACCTCGTCACCTCCTCCCCCGCGCGGTGTGCCGCCCCGTCGGCGGCAGACGTCGAGATGGTCCCGATCGGTCTCCACGTCTCCCGGGCCCTCCTCGCGGCGGAGGGGGGAGAGAGCGCCGGCCGTCCCCCCTGGGTCCCCCTGATCCTCGCGCCTGCCTGGGCGGACGCGAACCCCGGCGGGACGGCGCGGAGCACCGGGCCGGAGCTCCTGGGCCGGGTCCTCGGCCGGCTCGTCCGCCCCGCCGCTCCGTGAGTGCCCCGCGTCACCGACGTCCGGGGCGCGCCGGGAGATACTCCCCCCTGCCGGCGGGATCGGCCCCTCCCGGCCGGACAGGAGCCCTCCGATGCCCGTGAGCCCCGGGAGCAAGCTCGGTCGCTACGTCCTCCAGCGCAAGGTCGGCGCGGGCGGGATGGCGGAGGTCTGGGAAGCGTTCGACGAGGGGCTCCACCGGTCCGTCGCCGTCAAGGTCGTCCGCGAGGAGGTCGGCCACTCGCCCGAGTTCCAGGAGCGCTTCGTCCGCGAGGCGCGCCTGGCCGCGGGGCTCGAGCACCCGCGGATCCTTCCCATCTACGACTTCGGCTGGGACGGGGGCGCGGCCTTCCTCGTCATGCCCCTCCTCTCCGGGGGGAGCCTGAAGGACCGGATCGTCGGGCCGCTGGGGGCGCGCGACCTGATCGACGCCCTCGGCTCCATCGCCTCCGCCCTCGACTTCGCTCACGGCCGCAGCGTCCTCCACCGGGACGTCAAGCCCTCGAACGTCCTCCTCGACCTGTCGGGCCGCTTCCTCCTGGCGGACTTCGGCCTCGCCAAGAGCAGCCAGATCAGCTCCGAGCTGACGGCGACGGGCATGGTCATCGGCACCCCGAACTACATGGCCCCGGAGCAGGCGCTCGGGCGCCCGGTCGACCCCCGCGCCGACCAGTACTCTCTCGGCGTCGTCGCGTTCGAGCTCCTGACGGGCGTGACCCCGTTCCGCGGGGAGACGCCGTTCGGCGTCCTCGACAAGCACGTCCGCGTCCCGCCGCCGCCCCCCAGCTCCGTGAACCAGGCGCTCCCGCCCGCGGTCGACCCCGTCCTGGCGCGGGTCCTCGCCAAGGACCCGGCCGAGAGGTACGAGAGCTGCGTGGCCTTCGTCACCGAGCTGGCTCGCGCCCTCGGGGCGGGGGTGACGGACGCGTTCACCATCGTCTCGGGCCCTCCCGCCAGCGGCGTCGCGTCGCGTCCCGGGCCGGTCTCGACGGTCCCGGTGGTCGCGACGACCGCGACGCGGCCGATCCCGCCTCCGTCGGGCTCCGGCCCGGCCGCCGGGTCGGGGAGCCGCTCGGGGAGCCGCGCGGCTCCCGCGCCGACGTCGACGGGCGCGGTCGTCGCCGCGATCGTCGTCGTCGCGGTGGCGGTGGGCGCCGCGATCGCCGGGGTCGTCTACCTCAAGCCGCTCCTCCTCGGGGGCGGTGCCAGGGGGCACGAGCCCGTCGCCACGCCGCAGGTCGCCTCGGCGACCCCGGCGGCCGGGCCTCTCGCCGTGATCCCTCCTCCCGGGCCGACCGCAGCAGCGGGGGCTTCGGCGAGCCCGACCCCCGAGGCGGAGCCGAGCGTGGAGGTCCACGAGCTGGCGATCCCGACCGCGGTCCCCTCCCAGCCGCAGGTGCGCCCCACCCCCCGCCTCGCCGAGCCCCGGACCGAGGCGACGCCGTCGGTGGCCGCGACCCCCGCGCCCCTCGAAAGGCCCCGGGACGGGAACGGAACGGCCCCGGCGGCCGTGAAGCCGGGGGAGCGGGTCGTCACCCGCGCCGAGGCCGCGCGCGGCATCGAGAGGATCGTGCCGCTCCGCCCCGGCCAGCTCGTCCCGGTCGCCGTCCGGATGGACCCCGTGACGATCGAGGGGGTGGAGGTGGAGGACGTCCCCGACGCGAAGGCGCTCGGGAAGGCCGACGCCAACGACACGAGCAAGGTCGGGCTGAAGTTCGTCTACTCGAACGACTCGGGCGACGACGAGTTCAAGTGCCACTACGTGGTCGCCGTCCTCGACGCGGACGGCAAGGTCCTCGGAGAGAACGACCGGCACGCGAGCCTGAACAAGGACCAGTCGCACGACACCAACAAGCTGTCGGTGAAGATCCGGACCCTCGACTACCCCCGGGCGCGCTCGCTCCGCGTCCGGCTGACGATCACCCCCGATTGAGGCCGACATGAGCCGTCCGCCCGCCCCTCGAAAGGCAGCCCCGGGGCGCCCCAGGCAGCCGGGAGCGAAGGGGCGCGGGGCCGCGCGGGCCGTCGGCGCGGGACCTCTCTCGGGACTGGCCCTCCTGGTGGGGCTGGGCGGTCCCGCCGCGGCGGCCGATCCCCCGCGGCTCGACCCCGCGGCCACCTCCCGATTCGCGCGGCTCGCCCTCGACTGCGTGGGGAAGGAGTACCCGAACAAGATCGCGCACGTCCTGGCGGGCGACGCCGACGCGCGCCCCCCGCGCGAGCTGACGCCCGCCTTCTTCGGCTGCTTCGACTGGCACTCGGCCGTCCACGGGCACTGGCTCCTCGCGCGCCTCGTGCGGCTCGAGCCGGGCGCGCCGTGGGCCCCCGAGGCGCGGGCGGCCCTGGCGAGGAGCCTGACCCCCGGGAAGATCGCGGGGGAGGTCCGGTACCTCGAGGGGCCCGGCCGCGCCGGCTTCGAGCGCCCCTACGGCCTCGCCTGGCTCCTCCAGCTGGGGGCGGAGCTCCGGGAGTGGGACGACCCGGACGCGCGCCGCTGGTCCCGTGCGCTCCAGCCGCTCGAGCGGGCCGCCGCCGCGCACCTCGCGGCGTGGATCCCGAAGCTCGCCTTCCCGATCCGGATCGGCGAGCACGACCAGACCGCCTTCGCCTTCGGCCTCGTCCTCGACTGGGCCCGGACGGCCGGCGACAGAGAGCTCGAGGGGCTCCTCGTCCGGAGGACCCGCGAGCTCTACGGCCGCGACCGCGGCTGCCCGATCGCCTACGAGCCGTCGGGGCACGACTTCCTCTCGCCCTGCCTCGCCGAGGCGGACCTGATGAGGCGGGTCGAGCCGCCCGCGGCCTTCGCGGCCTGGCTCGGGGCATTCCTCCCGGGGCTCCCGCTCGACGGGGACGGCGGCTTCCTCGCCCCCGGCGTCGCGACCGACCGGAGCGACGGCAAGCTCGTCCACCTGGACGGCCTGAACCTCAGCCGGGCGTGGATGCTGGAGGGGATCGCCTCGGGGCTCCCTCCCGGCGACCCGCGGGTCCCGGGCCTCCTCGCAGCCGCGCGGATCCACGCGAAGTCCGGGGTCGAGGCCGTCACCGCCGGGACCTACGAGGGGGGGCACTGGCTCGGCACCTTCGCCACCTACCTCGTGACGCGCCGGGGCCTCTCGGGGCCGGGACGGGAGCGGTCCGCGGACGGGACGCCGTCCGGGACGGACCCCGCCTCGAGCGTGGTACCGTGACGCCCCGATGAGCCACCCTCTCACCGCCGACACGTTCGTCCCGGGGCACGACGTCCTCCAGCTCCTCGCCGAGCGCGGCGGCCGCTGCCCCGTCGAGACCCTGCGCGAGGCGTCCGCCTCCGCGTTCGGGACAGCCGCCGTCTACGGCAACTGTCACGGGGACCGGTTCGACTTCGACGGCCTCCTGGACTTCCTCGCCTCGCGCGGCAAGCTGCGCGTGGAGGGGGAAATCGCCGCCCTGGGCAACGTCCCGGCCTGCTCCGGTCACTGAGCGAGCGGTGTCCGGGCACGGACCGCCCCGGATCGAGGCCGAGCGGTCCGGGACGCGCCGCCCTGGCGAGCCGCGACACGGCGAGCCGGGAATCGACGACCCGCGGACCACGCTCGAAAGGTTCCAGGCCCTTCGCCGGAGGAGGTTCCTTCGGTCGATCTACGAGGAGTGGTACCGGGCGCTGGTCGCCCGGATCCCGGTCGGCCGGGGCCGGGTCCTGGAGGTCGGTGCGGGACCGGGCTTCCTCTCCGAGCTGCTGCCCGAGGTCGTCTCGTCCGACCTTCTGCCGCTCGAGACCGTCGACCTCGTCCTCGACGCGTCGGCGCTCGCCGTGCGCGACGGGAGCCTGCGGGCAATCGTCCTCACGAACGTCTTCCACCACATCCCGGACCCCGTCTCTTTCCTCCGCGGCGCGGCTCGAGCGGTGAGACCGGGAGGGGCACTGGTGATGCTCGAGCCGTGGGTCACGAGCTTCTCCCGCATCGTCTACGGGCGGCTGCACCACGAGCCGTTCGACCCGCGGGCTCCGGAGTGGACGTTTCCGAAGGGGGGGCCGCTGTCGGCCGCCAACACCGCCCTCCCCTGGATCGTCTTCGAGCGGGACCGCGATCGGCTTCGGCGCGAGCACCCGGAGTGGGAGGCGCCGGTGGTGGCGACGACGATGCCGTTCCGCTATCTCGTGTCCGGCGGTTTCACCGCGCCCACGTTCGTCCCGGCCTGGAGCTTCGTGCCCCTGAGGTGGCTCGAGAGCGCGCTGGGTCCGCTCGGCCGACACCTGGCGCTCTTCGCGTACGTCACCCTCGAGCGGGCCGGCGCGCCCGCTGCGCCGACTGCGTGAGCCACGCGGCAGGGCCCCGGCTATCATCGCCGTCTCGTTCGGAGGGCGCGATGCAAGTCCTGATCCGGTACTTCTTCCGGGGGCTCCTCGTCTTCGTCCCGGCTGTCGCGACCGTCGCGATCGTCGTCTTCGTCTTCACGCGGGTCGACCGGTGGATGGGGCTGCCGATCCCGGGGGTCGGCTTCGCCGCCACGCTCGCGCTCATCCTCGTCCTGGGGGCCCTCGCCTCGAACATCGTCACGAGGCGGCTCCTCGAGCTCGTCGACACCCTCTTCCGCCGCCTGCCGTTCGTCCAGCTCGTCTACACGGCGATCCGGGACCTGACCAGCGCGATCGTCGGGGAGAAGAAGGGGTTCGACCACCCGGTGGCGGTCGCCCTCTGGGAAGGGAGCGGGGCCCGCGCGCTCGGGTTCGCCACGCGGGAGTCGCTCGAGGCGATCGGCCTCCCGGGGCACGTGGCGGTCTACCTGCCGCAGTCGTACAACTTCGCCGGGATGGTCCTCGTCTTCCCGCGCGAGAAGGTCCTGCCGCTCGCGGCCTCGAGCTCCGACGTCATGTCCTTCGTCGTCTCGGGCGGGGTCGCCGGGCTGGCGGCGCCGCCCCCCGCGGCCGCGACCCTCGCCTCGCCGGCCGGGCCGGCCTGACGCGAGACGACCCGGCCGCTGCCGGGTCGTCTCGGGGTGAAGATCTCGTGGCGCCGTCTGCCCCCGCCGGGGCGCCGCCGCTCAGCTCGGCTTCTTCGGCTCGTCGGCCTTCTCGATCTTGAACTTCACGCTCTTGACGACCTTGCCGTCGATCGAGAGGTCGACGCGGTACTGGCCCAGCGGCCAGGCCGCCCCCGGGCGAGGGTACGAGAAGGCGCCCCAGTAGGTCCCGCCGGGAGAGGTCGCGTTCGACTCGTCGAACTTGTTGTTCGGGTCGTAGCCGTCCACCTTCTCGGCGATCCAGGCGGCCTTGACCCTCGTCCCCTTGACGGCGTCGGCCATCATGTAGAAGACGAAGATCTTCGGGGTGGTCTGGGCGAACGACGTCTTCTCCGCCATCGTCTCCTTGCTGTCGGAGCTGATGGCCGTGTCGATCCGCGGCCCGGCCTGCTGGGCCTGCTGGGCGAGGGCCGGGGCCGCGAGGAGCGAGATCAGGGACAGGGCTGCGATGGGCCGGAAGAGAGTCACGGGATTCTCCTTTCGAATCGTCCGAGGCGGCGGCGGGGGCCGGGCGCTCGCAAAGGGCTCGTCGTCATTCGTCCACCGGCGGTCCGCCCGGCCGGGCCGGGACGCCGCGCCTCAATTTGAGGTTAAGACCCTCCGGTGTCAACGAAAAGCCGGCCGGAAGAGGCCCTTCCGGGCCGCACCAGGGTCAAATGATCCGTTCACATCATTGTGGGCGGGGGGCGTGGTTTGGCACTCTGCGCGCCGGTCGGGGACCCCCCCCGGGCCACGCGGCCGGGCGACGCCGAAACCGAAGACCCGCCGCAGGAGACGATCATGGCCATGCTCATCACGGAAAACTGCATCAGCTGCGGGAGCTGCGAGCCCGAGTGCCCGAACCAGGCGATCAGCCAGGGCGACATGACCTACGTGATCGACCCCGAGAAGTGCACCGAGTGCGTCGGGGCGTTCGACACGCCGAAGTGCGTCGAGGTCTGCCCGACCGAGGGCTCGATCATCCCCAACCCGGACATCCAGGAGAGCCGCGAGCAGCTCCAGGCCAAGTACGAGAAGCTTCACGCGAACTGACGCCGGGCTCCGGTAGCGGGGGCGGGGCCTCGCGGCCCCGCCCTCCGCCGGTCCCATCGGGTGTCTGATGCCATCGAGGCTTGCGGCCTCATTCCCCGGGACAGTCCCCCCGCGAGCGCGGTCGCGCTGGCGGGGTTCTTGCGTATCTACGAATCGGGCTGTACGGCGTGAGACCGAATTGCGAAATGTGCCGACCCAGACACCCGGCTTTCACCGGGACCATGCTCGACGGCGAGCCGGACGAAGAATCCCGGCCCCGGACGTAGCCCAAGGAGGACTGAGATGAAGAAGACCACGGTAACGGTGCTCGCGGCCCTGGCCGCGCTCGCGCTGGGCGGAAACGTCCTCGCGACGATGGAGCTCCAGAAGGAGCTCAAGGCGAAGTACCCGACGGCCAAGGTGTCCTGCGCCACCTGCCACGTCAAGGCGATGGCCAAGAAGGGCGACGCCGAGCTCAACCCCTTCGGCAAGGACATGGAAGCCAAGGGCGTCGTCGACCCGAAGGCGGCCAAGAAGGCGTACGACTACACGAAGCTCGAGGCCCTGGACAGCGACGGCGACGGCAAGTCGAACCTCGACGAGCTGAAGGCCGGCACCAACCCCGGCGACAAGGCCAAGTAACCGCGATCTCCCTCGGGTCGGGGCGAGGCCGGGCGCGAGCCCGGCCTCGCCGTCTCCGGCCCGCCCGCGTCACGCCGGCGTCTTCAGCCGCTTCAGCTCCTTCTCCGCCCGGTGGCCGGGGACGAGCTGGACGGCCTTCCGGTACTCGCCGATGGCGTCCGGAATCCGGCCAAGCCTCTCGAGGACGAGGCCGCGGCACCAGCGGGCGTCGGCCCAGCCGGGGCCGCGAGGGGGGGGCGGCGAGGCGAGGAATCGGTCCAGGTGCGCGAGGGCCCCTTCCAGCCCCTCCCCCGAACGGAGCGCGAGGCGGGCCAGCTGGTAGTCGGCCACGGTGTCCGCGGGGACGTCGGCAAGGCGCTTCTCCCAGAGGGCGCGCGCCTCTCCGAACCGCTTCTGGTGCGCCAGGAAGCCGGAGAGGACGCCGATGCCGTCGTTCCCGTTCGCGTCGGCCGCGACGGCCTTCCGGAACCACTCCTCGGCCTTCGCCAGCTCCTTCGCGTGCTCGGCGATGATGCCGCGGGCGATGAAGCCCTCCATCGGGCTCAGCGCGGCGATCGCGTCGGCCTCGGCCAGCGCCTTCTCTGCGCTCCCGCCGAGGATCCCCGGCGCGTAGATGTAGTAGCGCACCAGGTCCATCCGGACCGCCACGTTCCGCGGGTCGAGGTCGCGCGCCTTCAGCCAGGCCGCCCGGCATTTGCTCGCCCACGACAGGCGCGTGAAGAGGGAGGAGTGCTGGGCCTGCCTCCCGTAGACGCGGCCGAGGACGTCGAGGTACTCGGCGTTGCCCGGGTCGGCAGCCACGGCCGCCTCACCGCGTGCCGTGGCGACGTCGAGGTCCATCGCCTGGAGCGCCACGACCATCGCCCGGAAATCGGCCTCGCCCGGGCGGGGGGCCGGCCCGTCGGCTCCTGCGGCGAGCGACGCGGCGAGAAGGGCAGCGGCCACCAGCGCTCCGCGGGCGCCGCGCGTTCGGGGACGGCCCCGCGTCGGGGCTCCTCCTCCCGGAACGGAACCGGAGGTCGAAGGCATCCCGGGGATGATACGGATCCGGGTCCGGGAGCCCGGACCGCGACGGCGGGGCGGCCGGCGAGGGCGCCCGTGCCTCTCTCCCGACCGGACGGAGCGAGACCTGCGCGAGAATCCGCCGGTGCCCGACACGTCCGCACCTCCTCTCTCCCTCCCCGACGACGTCCGGCTCCCCGACAACGCGTTCCGCGAGCTGAAGCCCGGCGAGGCGTACGAGCCGGTGGTGCCGGCCGGCGCCTCCGTCCCGGAGGTGACGCTCCGCTCGCTCCTGCAGGGCCTCTTCTGGTCGGTCGTCTTCTCCGCGGCCGCGACCTACATCGCCCTGAAGCTCGGGCAGGGGATCGAGTCGGCCATCCCCATCTCGATCCTGGCAGTCGGCTTCTCCGTCGGCGCCGTGAAGTTCCTCAGGTCCCGGGCCTCGACGCTCCTCGAGAACGTCAACGTCCTGGCGATCGGCGCCACGTCCGGGATCGTCGCCGGCGGCTCGGTCTTCACGATGCCGGCCATCTACATCCTCGGGCTCGAGCACCGCTCGTCGTTCTGGCAGATCTTCCTCGTGCCGCTCCTCGGCGCCTTTCTCGGCGTCTTCTTCCTCGCCCCGTTCCGGCGCTACTTCGTGAAGGACCTCCACGGCAAGCTCCCGTTCCCCGAGGGACGCGCCACGACGGAGATCCTCGTGGCGGGGAAGCGCGGCGGGAGGAGCGCGGTGGTCCTCTCCTACTCGGCCGCCCTGGCGGCCGCCTTCGACTTCGTCGGCCCGTCGCTCAAGGGGTGGGCGGAGGTCTTCTCGACGGCGTCGATCGGGGCGCTGTCGAGCGTGACGAACCGGTTCAAGGCCGTCTTCACCATGAACACGTCGGCGGCCGTCTTCGGCCTCGGCTACATCATGGGGCTCGACTACGCGCTCATCATCATGGCGGGGTCGATGGTCTCGTTCCTCGTCCTGGTCCCCGTCTTCGCCTACCTCGGACAGTTCATCCCGGGCGCCATCTCGGCGGGGGTCGAGCCGCTCTCGAAGCTCGGGGCGGAGGAGATCTTCTTCAACTACGTCAGGCCGATCGGCATCGGCGGCATCTTCTGCGCGGGGATCCTCTCCATCCTCAAGATGTCGCCCGTCATCGTCCAGGCGACGCGGCAGGCGCTGGGCGAGGTGGTCCGGCTCGCGAAGGGCCACGCCCCCTCGGGCGACGGCGACCGGACCGACCGGGCGCTGCCGATGTCGGCCGTCCTCGGCGGCATCCTCCTCACGGGGGCGGCCGTCCTCCTCTACTTCCGCTTCTCGGTGCTGAAGGGGACGCCCGGCGCCACCCGGCTCGCCTTCGTCTCCACCGGCCTCACCCTCCTCATCGCGTTCCTCTTCGCGGCCGTCTCGGCGTGGGCCATCGCCATGATCTCCATCACGCCGATCTCGGGGATGACGCTGACGACGCTGATCGTCACGGCCATCGCCCTCTCCTCGCTCGGCCTGACAGGGGAGTCCGGGATGCTCCAGACCCTCCTGATCGGCGGGGTCGTCTGCACGGCGCTCTCGATGAGCGGCTCGCTCGTCACGCAGTACAAGATCGGATACTGGCTCGGCGCCACGCCGCGACGGATCGAGCTCTGGAACCTCGCCGGCTCCGTCGTCGCCTCGGCCGCCACGACGGCCGTGATCATCCTGATGGCGAAGGTCTACGGCTTCTCGCCGTCGCCCCTCCACGCCAACCCGCTCCCGGCGCCCCAGCCGAACGCGATGGCCGCCGTCCTGCGCGGCGTGATGGGCGACGCCGGGGCTCCCTGGCTCCTCTACGCCATCGGCGGGGTCTTCGCGGTCTCGGCGGAGATGTGCGGCGTCTCGGGGCTCGCCTTCGCTCTCGGGATGTACCTTCCGATGGAGCTGAACTCGCCCCTCGTCTACGGCGCCTTCGTCGCGTGGCTGCTCCAGCGCTCCTCGAAGGACGAGAGGCTCGCCAAGGCACGGCACGAGAAGGGGACCCTCATCGCCTCCGGCTTCATCGCGGGAGGGGCGCTCGTCGGGGTGCTGGCGGCGGTCCTGCAGTTCTTCGAGGACAAGTACCGGGTGATCCTCGTCCCCGACCTGACGAAGCTCGGCGGGATCGGCGCGTGGCTCGGCTCCTGGGGGAACTGGAACGGCCTGGCGGTCTTCCTGGCGCTCGGGCTCTGGGTCTACCTCGTCTCGCGACGGGAGACGGTCGAGGAGGGCTGAGGGGGCCCGGCCGGCCAGGGGGCTGCCGGGCCGCCGAGACCGTGTCTCGCCTGCCCGGAAACGTGATAGCTTTTTCCCACCATGTCCATCAGCGCGCTCTCGGGGCTCCTGCCTGCCGTCCAGCGCGACCTCCTCGGGGGGATCGACGTGGCCGTCGCGTCGACCTTCGGGGCCGGGATGCGCCTCTACCGCTTCTCCTCGAGCCACCTCTTCGACGAGGGCTTCTACGTCTCGCCGTGGTGGTTCAAGCAGAGTGACTTCGACGGCCTGATGGGGACGGTCCGGCGGGACCCGGAGATCCTCGCGCGCCGGGCGCGCGCCGCCGCGACGATCCCGATGCTGTGGAGCGGCAACGGCAACGTGAACCTCCTCGACCGGGTCGTCCAGGTGACGCTCAAGGTGACGGTCCAGGCGTTCCGCGGGCCGGGGAAGGACCAGGAGTCGTCGGGAGGCCAGATCGTCCGCGCGCCGCGCGACGTCATGCAGAACTTCCTCCCGGCGCTCTCCTGGAAGAACGACCCCAAGCCGAACCTCGTGACGGCGCGCGGCCTCTTCGCGGAGATGACCGTGGTGCCGATCGACTCGGCGCTCCCCGCCGTCCAGTAGCGGCGGCCGGCGGGGCGCCCGCCGTGACGTAGGATGGGGCGGTCACCGGAGGCTGCCGATGCCGACGTCGCCCCGACCGCGCTCCCGGAAGAGCCCCGAGCCGACCGCGCGCTCGCGCAGGCTCGCCGGCCCGCGCCGACCGTCCCTCCCCCCGCCCCGGCCGCCGCGCCCGAAGCCGCTGCCGGGGATCTCGCCCCGGGCGTTCGAGCACCCCGCCGACACGGCGGCGATGGCGGCCCTGAGGAAGGTGCCCGGCCTCGAGCCGGTCGCGCGCAAGCTCTTCTCGGCCATCGGCGACCGGTCGCTCCGCCTCGCCTTCCTCGGCTCGGCGGTCCGGGTCGACCAGCACCAGTTCCCGGCCGTCTTCGAGCGCTACCGGAAGGCCGCGAGGCTCCTGGACGTCCACCCGCTCCCCGAGCTCTACCTCGCCCAGACGCCGTTCGTGAACGCCGGCGCGATGGGGCTCGGCAAGCCGTTCATCGTCCTGAACTCGGGCTCCCTCGACCTCCTCACCGAGGACGAGCTGCAGTTCATCCTCGGCCACGAGCTGGGGCACGTCCTCTCGGGGCACGCGCTCTTCAAGACCGTCCTGAGGCTCGTCCTCCGCCTCTCGCTCGTCCTCGTCTCCATCCCGGTGGGGAGCGCGGCGCTCTTCGCCCTGTCGGCCGCCCTCCTCGAGTGGGACAGGAAGAGCGAGCTCTCGGCCGACCGCGCCGGGCTCCTCGCCACGCAGGACCCGTCCGTCGGCCTCTCGGCCCTGATGAAGATGGCCGGCGGGGGGCATACGGACGAGATGAGCCTCCCGGAGTTCCTCGAGCAGGCGCGCGAGTACGAGGAGGCGGGGAACGTCGCCGACTCGGTCCTGAAGCTCCTCCACCTGACCGGTCAGTCGCACCCGTTCCCGGTCCTGAGGCTCGCCGAGCTGAAGAGGTGGGCGGAGGGGGACGAGTACGAGCGGATCGTCGGCGGGGAGTATCCGCGCCGGAGCGAGACGGCCGAGCCGTCGCTCCTCGACGACTTGAAGCGCTCGGCCGGGAGCTACCGCGAGCGGTTCGAGACGAGCCAGGACCCCCTCTGGAAGACGCTCCGCGACCTGCTGGACGAGGTGAGGCGGAGAGCGGGCAAGCTCTGATCGCCCTCGGGCGAGGAGGCCATCCGTGAACGACAGGAGCCCCGGGGCGACCGGCTCCGCCCGAGGCGACATCGACCCGCCTCCCTTCGACCCCTCCCGGATCGAGGGCCTCCCCGACGAGGAGGCCGCCCGCCGCGTCGCCGCCGACGGCCCGAACGAGCTGCCGTCGTCGAAACGGCGCGGGCCGATCGCCATCGCGGTCGAAGTCGTCCGCGAGCCGATGTTCCTCCTCCTGATCGCGTGCGGGACGCTCTACCTCGTCCTGGGAGACGTGAAGGAGGCGCTCCTCCTCCTCGGGTTCGTCTTCGTCGTCCTCGGCATCACCTTCGTCCAGGAGCGGAAGACGGAGCGGGCGCTGGAGGCGCTCCGCGACCTCTCCAGCCCGCGCGCCCTGGTCGTTCGCTCGGGCGAGAAGAAGCGGATCGCGGGGCGCGAGGTGGTCCGCGGAGACGTCCTCCTCCTCTCGGAGGGGGACCGCGTCCCGGCCGACGCCGTCGTCCTCTCCGAGACGAGCCTCTCGGTCGACGAGTCGCTCCTGACGGGGGAGTCGGTGCCGGTGACGAAGTCCGCCGCGGCGGGCGCCGCCGGGATGGCCCGGCCCGGCGGCGACGACACGCCTTTCGTCTACTCGGGGACGCTCGTCGTCCAGGGGCAGGGGATCGCCGAGGTGCGGGCGACGGGCGTCGCGACCGAGATGGGGAAGATCGGCAAGGCGCTCCAGCTCCTCGAGACGGAGGACACCCCGCTCCAGCGCGAGACGGCGCGCCTCGTCCGCCTGTTCGCCTTCATCGGGCTCGCGCTCTGCATGACCGTGGTTGTCGTCTTCGGCCTGACGCGGGGCGATTGGCTGAAGGGGCTCCTCGCGGGGCTGACGCTCGGGATGGCGATGCTCCCCGAGGAGTTCCCCGTCGTCCTGACGATCTTCCTCGCCCTCGGCGCGTGGCGGATCTCGCAGCGGCGCGTCCTGACCCGCCGGATCCCGGCCGTCGAGACGCTCGGCTCGGCGACGGCCCTCTGCGTCGACAAGACGGGGACGCTGACCCTCAACCGGATGTCGGTGGCCGACCTGGCGGTCGGCGACGAGGTCTTCGAGGTCGACCCGAAGGGGACCTCCCTCCCCGAGAGGGTCCACGACGTGGTCGAGTTCGCGATCCTCGCGAGCCCGGCGGACCCGTTCGACCCGATGGAGAGGGCGATGCTCGAGCTGGGGCAGCGGCGGCTCGCGGGGACCGAGCACCTCCACCGGGACTGGGAGCTGCTCCGCGAGTACCCCCTCTCGCGCGAGCTCCTGGCGATGTCGCGCGTCTGGCGCTCGCCCGACCGGACCGAGTACGTCATCGCGGCGAAGGGGGCGCCGGAGGCGATCGCCGACCTCTGCCACCTGCCGGAGGCGGAGGTCGCGAGGCTCTCGGAGCGGATCGCGCGGCTCGCCGCGAAGGGCCGGCGGGTCCTGGGCGTCGCCCGCGCCACCTTCCGGGTCGGCGAGGGGCTCCCGGGGCAGCAGCACGACTTCGACTTCGAGCTCCTCGGTCTCCTGGGGCTCGCGGACCCCGTCCGCCCCGGAGTCCCCGAGGCGGTCGCCGAGTGCGCCCGCGCCGGCATCCGGGTCCTCATGATCACGGGCGACTACCCGGGGACGGCGCAGAGCATCGCCCGCGAGATCGGCCTCCCGAACGCCGGCGAGGTGATCACGGGGCCCGAGCTCGAGCGGATGGGCGACGAGGAGCTCTCGAGGAGGATCCGGACCGTCCACCTCTTCGCGCGGATGGTCCCGGAGCAGAAGCTCCGGCTCGTCTCGGCGCTGAAGGCGAACGGCGAGATCGTCGCCATGACGGGCGACGGCGTGAACGACGCCCCCGCCCTGAAGGCCTCGCACATCGGGATCGCGATGGGGGGGCGCGGCACCGACGTGGCGCGCGAGTCGGCGGCCCTCGTCCTCCTCGACGACGCCTTCGGGTCGATCGTCGAGGCGGTGAGGACCGGACGGCGGATCTTCGACAACCTGAGGAAGGCGATGCTCTACATCGTCGCCGTCCACGTCCCGATCGCGGGGCTCTCGCTCGTCCCGGTTCTCCTCGGCTGGCCGCTGGCGCTCCTGCCGATCCACATCGTCTTCCTCGAGCTGATCATCGACCCCGCCTGCACGGTGGTCTTCGAGGCCGAGGCGGAGGAGGCCGGGGTCATGGAGAGGCCCCCGCGGCCGCTGAACGAGCCGCTCTTCGGCGGGCGCGGGCTCGTCCTGGGGCTCCTCCAGGGCCTCTCCGGCCTCGCCGTCGCGCTCGCGCTCTTCGGCTGGGCCCTCTCCGCCCACGACGAGACGACCGCCCGCGCGCTCGCCTTCACCTCGATGGTCCTCGGGAACCTCGGCCTGATCCTCCTGAACCGCGCCGGGGCCCGGCCGCTCCTGGCGACGCTCCGGACGAGGAACCGGCCCGGGCTCTTCGTGGGCGCCGGGGCGTGCCTCTTCCTCGTCCTCGCGCTCTTCGTCCCCGCGCTGCGCGACCTCTTCGGCTTCTCGGGGCTCCACCCCGAGCTGCTCGGCCTCTCCGTCGTGGGAGCGGCGCTCGGCGTCTCCGCCGGGAACGTCGCGCGGCACCTCCTGACGGGCGGCGAGCACGTGCCGGCGGCGCGCGCGGCCTGAGGCGGGCGCCATCCGGAAGAGCGGTCAGCTCCCTGCCAGCTCCTCGCGCCGCGCCACCCTCAGGACCTTCCCTTCGACGACGAAGCCGTAGCCGAGCGGGGAGAGGACGAGGTCGAGCGCCTGGTCCCACGGGACGTCGCGGAGGGTGGCGGTCACGGTCCCCTTCAGGTCGGGCGGCGTCACGACGCTGAAGCCGCGCCCCTGGGTCACCTGCCGGATCACGTCGTGGACGTCGGCGTCCTTCACGTCGAGGGCGACCGGCGCGCCCGAGAAGCGCTCGGCTCCGGCGGGCGGGCCGGGAAGGACGTGCGGGGTCGTCCCGGAGGGCGAGGGCTGTCGTCCCCAGAAGAACGTCCAGGCGTCGGCCAGCCGCGCCCGCCAGCTCCCCCAGCTGTGTCCCTCGGGGACCTCCTCGTACTGGAGCGTGGCCCCGCGGGCGAGGAGCGCGTCGCGGAGCCGGCGGCTGACGGCGAGGAGGTCGTCGCCGTGGAGCCGCTCCTCGAACGTCCCGACGTCGAGGTGGAAGCGCGTGGCGGAGGGCGAGAGCCGCCCGATCTCGGCGAGGAGGGCGTCGAGGTTCGCGGGGACGGCGTTCCCCGTCGACTGCGCCCCGCACCGGCCGAAGACGCCGGGATGCCTCACGGCGGCGTTCAGCGCGGCGAAGCCGCCGAGGGAGACGCCCATGACGCCCCGGCCCGCGGCGTCCCGGCGCGTGGGGTAGAGGGCGTCGACGTCGGGGACGAGCTCCTCGACGAGGAAGCGCTCGAAGGCGGCGCTCCTCTCGTATTCCGAGATCCGGTCGAGAGGCGGGACGAGGACGAGGAGGATCGGCGGGACCCGCCCTTCGGCCACGAGGTTGTCGAGCACCGTCCCGACCATCGCGTACTGGCGGTAGTCGAGGCCGTCGAGGAGGTAGAGCGAAGGGAGGCGGGCCGGCGCCGCCGGCGGTGCGGTCGCGCCGGAGCCGGAGCCCGGCGCGGGCGGCGGGACGTAGACGAGGGCGCGCCGTGCGCCCCCCAGGGCGTGGCTCTCGACGGTCATGTGGACGAACCGGCCGGTCGGGACGCCCGGCCGCGGCGTGACCTCGGCCGGGGGCTGGTACCCCGGCGTCCAGAACTGGGAGTTCGGGCCGAAGCCCCCCTCCATCGTCCGCCCGTTCCACGGGTCGAGGAGCCACTCCGAGCCGTTCCTCACGAGCTTGTAGTCGAGCCGCGCCTTCGCCGGGAGGTCGACGCCGCGGAGCCAGAGGTCGGTGCCGGCGAGCCGTTCGAGCGGGTCGGCCTTCGTGTCCCAGCCGTTCAGGTCGCCGGCCACGGTCAGGGAGGTGGCCTCGCCCGCGAAGACGAAGAGCGCGCGGAAGCGGCCGGCTCGGGCGGTCGGCTCGATCAGCGGCGTCCCCGCCCGCTCGGCGCACGCGGCGAAGGCGTTCGCGAGGCTCACGCGCGCGGCAGGCTCCCTCGCGGCGGCGAGGGCCGCCCGCAGCGCCGCCTCGCTCTCGCAGGAGAGCGCGGGCCGGCCGGTGGCGAGGAGGGCGAAGGAGGCAGGGATGACTGCGGCGGCGAGGAGGGTGCGGGGGGGGCGAAGCCAGGTGGGGCTCACGGGAACCTCCGTCCCGATTGTCGCGCCCGCGCCCTCCCGGCGTCCCGCCGGCGCGCATCCCTTTCTCCGCCCGCCCCTGCTAACGTCCGCGGGTCGTGAGGATCGAGGTTCCCGTCGAGTTCAAGACCACCGTCGAGCGCTCCCGCTTCTTCGCCGTCGCCTTCCCCGCGTCGGGCGAGGAGGACGTCCTCGCCGTCGTGAAGGCGAAGCGCGGGGAGCACCGCAAGGCGAACCACCACTGCTGGGCGCTCCGGGCGCACGACGCCTCCGGAGGTCTCGTGGAGAAGACGAAGGACGACGGGGAGGTGGGGCACCCGGGGAAGGTCCTCCTGGAGCTCCTTCGGCGCGCCGACCTCGAGGGAGGGCTCCTCGTCTCCCGCGTCTTCGGCGGCGTGAAGCTGGGGGTGGGCGGAGTCTCCCGCGCCTTCCGGGAGGCGGGTGAAGGGGCAGTCTCGCTCGTCCCGGGCCGACCCCCGAAAGGAGCGTGACGCCGATGCATCCGTCTCTCACCCCCGCCTTCCAGCGGCTCGAGAAGCAGCGCGAGGAGCTCCTCGCCCCGCTCCGGGCCCTGCCCGCCGGGAAGCTCGAGGCGAGACCCGGTCCCGGGCAGTGGTGCCTCCTCGACGTCGTGCAGCACCTCGTCCTCGTCGACGAGGGGATGACGGCCTACGGCGAGAAGAAGGTGAACGCGCCGGGACGTCCGATGACCCTGGCGGAGCGGCTCCGCCTCGGGCTCCTTTCGGCCGCCTTCCGGATGCCGGTCCGGGTGAAGGCGCCGACGCCGGTGGTGATCCCGAAGGAGATCGTCCCGCTCGCCGACCTCGAGACCCGCTGGGCCGCGGCGCGGGCGCGGATGGCCGCCCTCTTCGACTCCCTCCCCGAGGAGAAGGTGCGCGCGGCCTTCTTCAGGCACGCGATCGTCGGGATGCTCGACCCGGCGGCCCTCGTCGCCTTCCTCGAGTGCCACGTCGCCCACCACCTGCAGCAGGTCGGGCGGATCCGCGGCTCGGACGCCTTCCGGAAGGCCTGACCCGGGGCGCCGGGCGGCGCCCGGTCAGCGGAGGACGAGCGGCACCAGGAGGAGGACGCCGAGCGAGACGACGACGCTCGCCACGGCGTTCATCCAGAAACCGGTCTTGACCATCTGGCCGATCCGGACGAGCCCCGACCCGTACACGATCGCGTTCGGCGGGGTGGCGACCGGAAGCATGAAGGCCATGCTGCAGCCGATGGCGCAGCCGAGGGCAGGCTCGAGGACGCTCGCGCCGGCCGCCTCCGCGCTGGCGATGGCGAGCGGGACGAGCATCGTCGCGGTCGCCGTGTTCGACGTCACCTCGGTGAAATAGATCGCGAAGACGGTGAAGACCACCGTGAGCCCGGCGGTGCTCGTCACCCCGGTCGCCGTCGTCAGCGCCTTGCCGACCGCCTCCGCCAGGCCCGTCCTGAACATCGCCCCGCCCAGCGCCAGGCCGCCGCCGAAGAGCATGAGCGTCCCCCAGTCGATCCGGGACGCGTCGGCCCACGTCAGGGTGAACGTCCTCTCGCGCCAGCTGACCGGGAGGACGAAGAGGAGCGAGGCGCCGAGGACGGCGACGGCTCCCTCCGGGAGGTGCTTCGCCAGGGCCGACGCGACGGGGCTCCTCTCCCCGAGGAGGAGGGTCGCGACGCCGGGTCCCACCCAGAGGGCGACGGTGACGAGGAACGCGGCCACCACGTTCTTCTCCCCGCGCGAGAGCGGCCCCGGGCGGATCCGGGCCAGCGCCTCGGCCACGCCGGCGGCGGATGGCCCCGCGAGGTGCGGCGGGAAGAGGACGCGCATCAGGACGAACAGGCCGACGAGGAGGACGAGGCTGATCGGCACGGCGAGGACCATCCAGGGGACGAAGGCGACCTTCACGCCTGCCAGCGACGAGAGCTGCGCGAGGGCGATCAGGTTGGGGGGGGTCCCGACCGGCGTCGCGATTCCGCCGATCGACGAGCCGTAGGCGCAGACCAGGAGGAGGCTCGTCGCCAGGCGCGACCGCCCCGAGCGGGTCCCCTCGGGGTCGAGCGCTCCGCCCACGCCGAGGGCGATCGGGTAGAGCATCGCCGTCGTCGCCGAGTTCGACAGCCACATCGAGAGGCCGGCCGCGAGGAGGCCGAACGTCGCCACGGCGGCGAACGGCGACGACCCGGCGATCGGCAGGGAGAGGAGCCGGTGGGCGAGCCGCCGGTCGACCCCGTGGACGGACATCGCCTCGGCGAGGACGAAGGAGCCGAGGAAGAGGAGGATGATCGGGTCGCCGAACGACGCGAACATCTCCTTCGCGCCCCCCGTCCCGAGGAGGATGGCGAGGGCCGGCCCGAGGAGGGCGGTCACCGGGATCGGCACCGCCTCGGTCACCCACCAGACGACGACCCACGCCACGACGGCCGCGAGCCGCCCCGCCTCGGGCGTGAGGCCCGACGGCGGGAAGGCGAGGAGCGCCGCGAAGACCGCCGGCCCGAGGAACAGGCCGACCGTGAGGCGGCGCCTCTCGAAGAGTACCTCCTCCTTCGAAAGGCGCGCCGCGAAGCGCTCCCGGGGGGCCGGGCCCGGAAGGACCGTCTCCGTCACGAGGCCCCCAGTCTAAGGCCGGGGGCGACCGCCGTGTCGTATCGTCCCCGCGAGGAGGTGGCCCCGATGCCCGTCCCGCCCCGGTCCCCGAACCGCCTTCGCTGGCTGGTCGTCGTCGCCGCGCTCTCCTTCTCGGTCGTCCTCTACGGCGTCGTCGTCCTCTTCCTCTCGTCCCAGCCGGCGTCCGTCCCGGCGGTGGCAGGAGCCGCGATGATCCGGGTCGTCCTCCTCGCCCTGGGCCTCGCCTCGCTCGCGGGCGCCTTAGCCCTGACGCCGCGGGCACCGGACGGGGCGCTTCCTGGGCGGCGCCTCGCCCCCGACGCGTTCTTCAAGCGGTCCCTCGTCGCCCTGGCGATCGCCGAGTCGGCCGCGGTCTACGGCCTCGTCGCGTTCCTCGTCGGGAGGCGCGTCGTCGACTTCGGCGTCCTGGCGGCGGGGGCGCTCGCGCTGATGCTCCTGCACGTCCTCCCGCAGGGGCTCCGGTACTGGGCCGACGGCGACGGCCCGCAGGCCGGAGCCGGCCCGGGGCCCCTCGGTCCCTCCTGAGCTCCGGCGGCACCCCGCCGGCTGGTCTCAGCCCTTCGTCCCCTCCACCGCCTCGGCGATCGGCAGGAACGTCTCGTACGACGTCGCCGGCCAGCTCTCGGCGCTGAGCGCGCCGTGCTCGCGCGAGAGGAGCGAGACGCGGAACGCCGTCTCCTGGTCTGGCGCGTCGTAGATGTCCATGAAGTCGTAGGGGCCGAGGAGGGCGTAGTGGGCCACCCACCTGATGCCGGGGCAGAGCGTCTCCACCCTCTTCTTCCAGTCGTGGCCCGTCTTCCGGCGGTCGTAGAGCGCCGCCGGGGTGAGCTTGGTCATCAGCACGAAGGTCGCCATCCGACACCTCCCGTCCGTGACCCGTCGGTCGAGCTTTCGAAAAGACTACACCCGGACGTCGGCACGGGGGCTCGACGTCCCGCACGCGGAGAGATAGGGTCGCAGGGGGAGGGCTCGATGGCCGTCGAGATCGACGTCGTCTACCAGGGAGACCTTCATTGCGAGGCGCGCCATGCACCGTCCGGCGCGACGCTCCTCACCGACGCCCCCACCGACATCGGCGGCAAGGGGGAGGCCTTCTCGCCCACCGACCTCTGCGCCACCTCGCTCGGCAGCTGCGTGGTCACGACGATGGGCCTCCTCGCGAGCCGGATCGGCCTCGACATCGCCGGGACGAAGGTCCACGTCGTCAAGGAGATGGTCGCCGACCCCGTCAGGCGGATCGGGGCCCTCCTCGTCACCGTCACCTTCCCGCCGGGGAAGAGCTACTCGCCCGAGGACCGCAAGCGCCTGGAGGGCGCCGCCTCGAGCTGCCCGGTGAAGAAGAGCCTTCACCCCGACCTGAAGGCGCCCATCACCTTCGTCTACCCGGAGTGACCGGCCCACCGCCCGCGCCCTGCCGCCGATGAAGGTCGTCTGCATCTCCGACACCCACGGTCACCACGAGAAGGTGGCGGTGCCGGACGGCGACCTCCTGGTCCACGCGGGCGACGTGACCCGGCACGGCACCGTGGACGACGTGGGCCGGTTCGCGACGTGGATCGCGGCGCTCCCGCACCCCCGAAAAATCGTCGTGGCCGGCAACCACGACTGGGCCCTCCAGCGCGAGCCCCAGGCCGCGCGCCGCGCCCTCTCGGGGGTGCCCGGGTTGACCTACCTCGAGGACTCGGGGTGCGAGGTCGACGGCCTGAAGGTGTGGGGAAGCCCCTGGACGCCCCGCTTCCTCACCTGGGCCTTCCAGCTCCCGCGCGGCAGCGCCCTCCACCGCCGCTGGCAGCTGATCCCCGACGACACCGACCTCCTCGTCGTCCACGGCCCCCCGAAGGGGATCCTCGACAGGGTGGGGGGGGTCCTCCCGAAGCTGGCCGCGGCCGCGACGACGCAGAGCCTCCACGTCGGCTGCGCCAGCCTGACCGCCGCGGCGAAGCGCATCGCCCCCCGCCTCGTCGTCTTCGGCCACATCCACGAGGGATACGGCATCGAGGCGCGCGACGGGACCACATACGTCAACGCCAGCATCTGCAACGCGCGCTATAGGCCGGTGAACGAGGCGGTCGTCGTCCACCTCTGAGGGCGGCCCCGTCGGGAGCGACAGATCCGGTGGCCGGAAACGGGAACTTCCGGCGGCGGTTCTTCGTAGGGGACGGACGGGCGACCGGCGCTGGTCGAGGCCCTGCGGGCATCGGCGTCGGTCCGGGAGTGGAGGCCTGAGATGTGGCGACGATCGATCCTCGTGATGCTTCTGGGCTGCGCGGCCCCGGCGCCGGCCGGCCCTCCGAGTCCTCCGGAGGCGCTGGCCACGCCGGGGGCACGCGTGTCGGAGGCGGACGCGGCGCCGCGGGCCGAGGAGCCGCCTCGCCCGGTCGTCGCGGCGCTCCTCGGCCCCGACGCGGCGGCGGGACCGCGAAGCGAGGTCCTCGTCCTCGGGACGGTCCACCTGAGGGACGCGGGGGAGGGATTCCGGCGCGAGGCGCTCGCCCCGGTCCTCGCGTCGCTCGAGCGGTTCCGCCCCACGGTCATCTGCGTCGAGCACCTGCCGCCGCGGGACATCGCGGAGATGGACGGGCGCGGGGGGACGTTCCGACAGGTCGCGGAGATGTTCGCCCGAGGCGACCTCCGGATCGGCCGGCTGGAGCGGAAGGCTCTCCGGTGCTCCCGCGAGGAGGCCGCGGCGCGGGCCGAGGCGCTCCTCTCCCGTCCGTCCTCGCTCGATGCCGCCTCGCGCCGCGAGCTCGTCGCCTGGCTGGTCGCGGCTTACGACTCGCCCACCGCGCTCCTCCACTGGTCCCTCCTGCCGCCCGAGACGCGGAAGCCGGACGAGAGGATCCCGGCGGACGTCGCGAGGAGCCTGGACGGAGATCTCGCCTCGAGCAACGAGATCGCGACCCTCGCGATCCCGCTCGCGCGGGCCGCCGGCCTGACGCGGCTCGTCTCCGTCGACAGCCAGCGGGACGGCGCCCGGCTCCTCGCCGAGCCGGAGAGCGCCCTCGAGGAGGCCTTCGGGCATCCCCTCAAGGACGAGGGGATGAAGGCGGAGGTCTACGCCAGGCAGAGGAAGCTCTTCGAGGAGGGGAAGGCGCGCGACCTCCTCCCGCTCTACCGGTTCGTCAACTCGCCCGGCTACGGCGCGGCGGACGTCGTCGCGCAGTGGAGACCGTGGCTCCGGATGCGGCTGGCCTCGGGGGTGGACCGGTTCCGCTACGGGAACTGGGAGTCGCGGAACGCCCGGATCGTCGCGAACCTGACGGAGGTGACGGCGTCCGCCCGCGCCGAGCGCGTCCTCCTCGTCATCGGCGTCGCGCACAAGCCGTTCGTCGAGGACGGCCTCGCGCGGCTCGCCCACGTCCGCCTCGCGAGCTTCGCCGACCTGGCGCGATAGCCGATCGCCTCAGCTCCGGGCGAGCCTCAGGTGGACGACCCCCGGCGCCACGACCGTCCGGACGAGCGCGAGCCCGTGGAGGTCGTCCCCGACCCCGTCGAAGAGCCGTTCGCCGCTCCCCAGGAGGACCGGCGCGAGGCTGATGTCCATCTGGTCGACGAGCCCCGCGGCGAGGTACTGGCGCGCCGCGCTCGCCCCGCCGCCGAGGCCGACGTCCTTGCCGCCCGCGGCCCGCCGGGCCGCCGCCAGCGCCGCCTCGATCCCGTCCGTGACGAAGGTGAACGTCGTCCCCCCCTTCATGACGAGGGGCTCACGGGGGTAGTGCGTAAGCACGAAGACCGGGTGGTGGAACGGCGGGTCGTCGCCCCACCACCCGTTCCAGGGCTGCTCGGCCTTCCACGGCCCCGGATGGCCGCCGAACATGTTCCGCCCCATGACCGTCGCGCCGACCGACTCGAGCCACTCCTCGACGACGGGCGTGCTCTCGTTCGCGACACCCCCCTCGAGGCCGTGCGTCCTCCGGAAGATCTCGAGCGGGAAGACCCACTCGTGGACCCGCATCCCGCCGACGCCGAGCGGGTTCTCGACGCTCTGATTCGGCCCGGCGACGTAGCCGTCGAGCGACATGGAGATCCGGAAGCGGAGCCTGGACATCTCCCCACCCTTTCCTTCCCGACCCGCGGGCCGGCGGGGGGAGCGGGGAAAGGGTAGCAGGACGCCGGACCCCGCACGTCGGCCCGGACGAGGTGCGAGGGGAGGGGCAGGGAAGAAGGCCTACTGCTGCTCGACCAGCTCGACCCGGCGGTTCTTCGCGCGCCCCTCGTCCGTGGCGTTGGTGGCGACGGGGGCGTACGGGCCGACCCCGTGAGGGGCCAGGCGCTTCGCGTCGACCGAGAGCTTCCCGGTGAGGTAGCCGACGACGGCGGACGCGCGGGCGCTGGCGAGGGCGACGTTGCTCTCGGCCGTTCCGACGCTGTCCGTGTGGCCGACGACCCAGACCTTCAGCGACGGGTTGGCCTGGAGGAGCTTCGCGACTTCGCGAAGGGCCGGCTCGGACTCGGGCTTGACGACGGACTTGCCGAAGTCGAAGAAGATGCCGGGGATCTCCACGTGTCCGGTCTGGGCGAGGCCGCCCTTCAGGGCGTCGGCGTTGGCGACGACGTCCTGCTTCATCGCCTGGCGCTCGACGATCGTCACGTAGTAGGTGGCGGCGCGGGTATAGACCTCGACCCACGTCTCCTTACCGTCCCGGGCGATGCGGAGGGTGGTGTTCATGTAGGCGGCGTCGGAGTCGTTGAGGACCTCGCCGCCGATGGCCTTCGCCGCCGCCTGGTAGTTCCGCTTGATCTGCAGGCCGCTGGGAGGCGGGCCGGCGGCCCGGTCGAACGAGTAGGTGTAGACGGTCTTGTGCCCCTCGACCCTCACCTTCTCGAACTTGGCGCCGGTCTTCACGGGGAACTCGTAGACGTCGAACGCCGACTCCTTCACGGCGCCGGCCCCGGAGAGCCAGGCGCCCGGCATCCGGGTGAAGAGGGCGGGGTCCTTGTACCCCTTGAAGTCGGTCATCGACCCGGCCGAGGCCAGGGACGCCGAGAGCAGGATCGCGACGCAGACGAGGACCCGCGACAACCTCATGTTCAGCCTCCGCAGACGTTCGTTTGGAAAGATCCGAAACGGCGACTGGAAATTATAGGGGAGAGGGACGTCCGACCCGTGGATCGATGGCTGCGAGCCCTTCTCTCCGCGATTCCCGTCTCTCCGCGGGTCACGTTTCGACTACACTGACCGATCGACGGATGGACCGGGTCCCGGTTTCCGGGCCGGGAACCGCCCGCAGACGCAGATGACCGACGACCTCGAACCCCTTCCCGAGCCGGCCACGGTCCGGCTGATCCTCTCGGTCCATCGGGACGACGACGACGGCTGCTACGTGGCGGGGGCCAGCGAGATCGACGTCTGGGCGTCGGGCACGTCTGAGCGGGAGGCGGTCGACCGGGCGGTCGAGGCGATCCTCCGCTACCTGGAGGCGTTCAGCGAGCTGACGGTCGCCTGAGGCGGCGCACCGGAGCGTTCACGACGTCCGGGAGGACACGTAGGCCGCGAAGAGTTCGTTGAAGAGGGCGCCGGGCCGGCGCTCCCGGAGCCTCGCCACGGCGTCGGGCCCGGTCGAGCCGAGCTCGCAGAGGATGAGCCCGGCGACGAGAGCGGAGCGGTTGAAGCCCATGCCGCAGTGGGAGAGGACGCGGTGGCCCGCCTTCACGAGGGACGCGCCGAGGTGGACGACGGCCTGGAGCTTGTCGAGGTCCGGGAGGTCCTCGTCGAAGATGGGGAAGTAGACGTAGAGGTACTGGTTGGGGACGGTCGGGACGCCGACGTCGAGCCCTCCCTCGAGGTCGATGACCGTGTCGATCCCGTGGCTCTCGAGGACGGCCCAGTCGTGGATGGCGGGCGAGATGTAGAGGCGGCCCGAGTCGTCGACCTGGAACAGCTGCATGGCGATGCGCTCCTCGTCCGATCCCGGCCGGCTACCGCTCGCTGTCCAGGTGCTTCATCTGGTGCGCGTCGTACCTGGTTCCTGCGACCTCCGACGCCGGGACGGCCTCCTCGATCCTGGAGAGCTCACGGGCCGAAAGCGTGACGTCGAGCGCACCGATCGCCTCGGCGAGCTGGGCGCGGGTCCGGGCGCCGATGACCGGGACGATGGTCTTCCCCTTGGCGAGGACCCACGCGATGGCGAGCTGGGAGGGGCTGACGCCCTTCTCGGCCGCGAGCCGCTCGAGCGACTCGACGAGGCGAGCGTTCCGCGCGCGGTTCTCCTCCGAGAAACGTGGGAAGCGGTTCCGGATGTCGCCCGGCCCGGTCGGGGCGGAGCGGCTGAGGAGGCCGCGGGAGAGGACGCCGTAGGCGGTGACGCCGATCCCGAGCTCGTCGAGGACGGGGAAGAGCCTCGCCTCGGGTCCGCGGCTGACGAGGGAGTATTCGATCTGCAGGTCGACGATCGGGTGGACCGCGCTCGCCCGACGGACCGTCTCCGGCCCGACCTCCGAGAGGCCGATGTGCCTCACGTAGCCGGCCTTCACGAGGTCCGCGATGGCCCCGATCGTCTCCTCGATGGGGACCGCCGGGTCGAGGCGGGCGGGGCGGTAGACGTCGACGTGGTCGACGCCCAGCCTCGTCAGCGAGTGGGCCAGGAAATTCTTCGTGGCCGCGGGACGCGTGTCGACGCCGAGAAAGCCGCCGTCCGGCCCGCGCAGGGCTCCGTACTTCACCGAGAGGAGGGCGCCGCCGCGCCGGCCCTTCAGGGCCCTCGCGAGGAGCATCTCGTTGTGGCCGACGCCGTAGAAGTCGCCCGTGTCGAGGAGCGTGACGCCCGCGTCGAGGGCGGAATGGATGGTGGCGATGCTCTCGCGCTCGTCGGCCGGGCCGTACATGCCGGACATCCCCATGCACCCGAGGGCGAGCGGGAAGACGGTCGGGCCCGTCGAGCCGAGCGGACGGGGGGAGCGGCTGGCGTGCGTGCTCATGGCCGGGATGGTAGGTGGTCCGACCGATGGAGGGGGAGTCGACGTGCCGCCGGGCCGGCGCGTCAGGCCTCCCGTCGCAGGACGACGAGGGTCTTGTCGTCGGCCGGACGGGAACCGGCCTCGAAGGCAGTGACCGCGTCCAGGATGCCGTCGATCACCTCGGGCGCGGAACGCCCCGCGAGGGTGGAGGTGAGGGCGGCGAAGCGGTCGGCGCCGAACTCCTCGTCGCCGGACGAGCAGGCCTCGGTCAGGCCGTCCGTGTAGAGGACGAGCGTCGCGCCGGGTCGAAGGACGACGTCGGCCTCGGTCCAGGTCGCGTTCGGGAGGAGGCCGATCGGGACCCCGGTGCCCGGCAGGGGGATGGCCTGCCCGTCCTGAAGGAGGAGGGGCGGGTTGTGTCCGGCGTTGACGTACCTGAGCCGCCCCTCCGAGGGCGAGTAGCAGCCGAAGAAGAAGGTGACGTACTTCCTCCCCGTGGTCATCTCCCGGATCAGCCGGTCGAGGCGAGCGGCGAGCCGGGCGGGGCTCTCGTCGAGCGGCGCGGCCACCCTCAGGGCGGCCTGCAGGCTCGACATGACGAGGGCCGCGGCGACCCCTTTCCCCGAGACGTCGGCGATGGAGAGCCCCAGGCTGCCGGACGGGAGCGCGAGGAAGTCGTACGAGTCGCCGCTCACCTCGAAGCAGGCCACGCTCCGGGCGGCGATCTCCGTCCCGGCGATCCCGCGGGGGGGCTCGGGCAGGAGGCGCCCCTGGATCTCGCGCCCCAGCGAGAGCTCCTGCTGCATCCGGTCCTTCTCGAGGAGGCTGAGGTGGAGCGTGGCGTTCTCCATCCCGATGGCGACGTGCTCGGAGATCAGCTCGAGGAACTCGAGGTCGGCCTTGCCGAAGGTGCCCACCCGCTTGTTCAGGAGCTGGAGGACCCCGACGATCTTCTGACTCCGGTTCCGGATCGGGACGCAGAGCATCGAGCGGGTCTGGTAGCCCGACCGGCGGTCGATCGACGAGTCGAACCGCGGGTCGGTCGAGACGTCGTCGAGGATCACCGTCTCCCCGGTGGCGCCCACGGTCCCGGCGATCCCCTTGAACATCGGGAGCCGGATCTCCGAGACGTCCCCTTCGGCCGGGATCCGGGCCCAGATCTCCCTCCTCGCCTCGTCCACGAAGTAGAGCGTCCCCCGCTCGACGCCGAGGTGGTCCCGGGCGAGCGAGACGATCGAGGTGTAGAGGACCGACGGCTCGATCGAGGAGTTGATCAGCTTGGACGCCTCGACGAGGACGCGGAGCCGCTCGATCTCCCGGCGCTGGGCCCCCGGGGCGGCGCCGGCGGCGTCTTGGGCTGGCATCTGGGCGGAGCCTAGCACCGTGCGCGGTTTCGACCACGCGCGCGCGGAGCCGCATCCCGGGACTTGGCCGGCCCCCGCACGGGCGGCGGCCGTGCGGGCGTCAACCGCCGGGGATTCTCCGGTTCACCGGAGGTCGGCGGAGGGAGCGAGGCGCGGCGGCTTCCGCGCGCGGGACGCCCGCTCGTACGCGTAGGCGAGGCCGATCAGCTTCCCCTCGCTCCAGGCGGGGCCCATGAAGGTGATCCCGAGGGGGAGCCCGCGCTCGTATCCCGCCGGGACCGTGATCGCGGGTGTCCCCGCCACGGCGGCCGGAGAGGAGCTCGACATCCCGAAGTGGTCGCCCGTGACGAGGTCGATCACCCACGCCGGGCCGCCGGTCGGAGCGAGGAGCGCGTCGAGGCGGTCCCTGGCGAAGGCCGCGTCGAGCCCCTCCTCGCGGGCCAGCTTGCGGCAGGTTGCCAGCGCCTTCAAATACTCGGGAGAGGTCAGCGGCCCCTTCTTCGCGGCCTGCTCGAAGAGCTCCTGCCCGAAGTAGGGGAGCTCCGTCCCCGCGTGCGCCCGGTTCCAGGCGATCAGGTCGTCGAGGGTCCTCACCGGGGCCCCGGGCGCCCACGTCTTCAGGTAGCTCGCCAGGTCGGCCTTCAGCTCCGTCAGGAGGACCTCGAGCTCCGCGTCGTCGTACTCGCCCAGGTGCGGGACGTCGACCGGGTCGACGATCACGGCTCCCTGCGCCTTCAGGACCGCGATCGCGGCGTCGAGGACGCGGTCGGCCGCCGGCGAGGAGCCGAACGCCTTCGCCCTCACGACGCCGATGCGGGCCCCCTTCAGCGCCCCTCCGTCGAGGAACCTGGTGTAATCGGGAGAGGCCTTCCCCTTCGAGGAGGCGGTCGCCGGGTCGGCCGGGTCGACGCCGGCGAGGACGGTGAGCAGCGCCGCGACGTCGGCCACCGAGCGCCCCATCGGGCCCGCCGTGTCCTGGCTGTGCGAGATCGGGACGATGCCGCTCCGGCTCACCAGCCCCACGGTCGGCTTGAGGCCGACGAGGGATTGCACGCCGCTCGGGCAGACGATCGAGCCGTCCGTCTCGGTGCCGACGCCGGCCGCGGCGAGGTTCGCCGCGACCGCGGCGCCCGTCCCCGACGAGGAGCCGCACGGCGACCGGTCGAGGGCGTACGGGTTGTGGGTCTGCCCGCCGCGCGCGCTCCAGCCGCTGGAGGAACGGCTCGAGCGGATGTTCGCCCACTCGGAGAGGTTCGTCTTGCCGAGGAGGACGGCCCCCGCCGCGCGGAGCCTCTCGACGACGAAAGCGTCGTGCGGCGGCTTCACGCCGAGGAGCGCGAGCGAGCCGGCAGTCGTCTGCATCCGGTCGGCGGTGGCGATGTTGTCCTTGATGACCACCGGGATCCCGTGGAGCGGCCCGCGCGACCCCTTGGCCGCCCGCTCGGCGTCGAGGGCGTCCGCGATGGCGAGGGCGTCCGGGTTGACCTCGAGGACGCTCTGCAGGAGCGGGTCGACCTCGCGGATCCGCGCGAGGTAGGCCTCGGTGAGCTGGCGGGAGGTGAGCTGCCCGGCCTGCATCCGGGCCTGGAGCTCGGCGATCGTCGCCTCCTCCCACGGGAAGGCCGGGGCGGCGCCGTCTCCCGCCCGTGCCCCGGACGGGGCGAGGAGGAGGAATCCGAGCGCGGCGCCGGCCAGGGCGAGCGCGTTCCGGCGGAACGAGAGCGCGAGCTTCATGGGGCCACCTCGGGGGGGAGTGTGAGGCGGGGGCCGGGGGCCTGCAACCCGGCGCAGGGCCATCCCCGGCGAGGGTTCGCCTACCCCTTCACCGCCCCGCCGGTCAGCCCGCTCGTGATCCGCCGCTCGAAGAGGAGGACGAGGAGGATCACCGGGAGGGTGGAGAGGACGATGGCGGCGGAGAGCTGGCCCCAGGGGACCTCGTAGAGCGAGGCGCCCGAGACGCTGGCGATGCCGGCGGTGACGGTCTTCGCCCTGTCGCGCGTCGTGAAGCTGAGGGCGAGGAGGAACTCGTTCCATGAGGCGATGAACGTGAGCAGGGCGGCCGCGGTGACGGCCGGCGCCGCCAGGGGGAGCTGGACGCGGAGGAGGCGGCCGAGCGGCCCGAGGCCGTCGAGGGTCGCGGCCTCCTCCACCTCGCGCGGCACCTCGCGGAAGCCCGCCTCGAGGATCCAGACGGCGAGCGGCAGGCCGAACGCGGCGTAGGGGAGGACCAGGGCGAGCGGCGAGTTGACGAGGCCGAGGGCGCGGACCCCTTCGTAGAGCGGGAAGAGGAGGAGGATGGGCGGGAAGAGCGAGACGAGGAGGAGGCCGAGGAGCCAGCGGTTCCGGGCGCGGGGGCGCATCCGCACGAGCGCGGCGGCCGCCGGAGCGGCGGCGGCGAGGGCGAGGAACGTCGCGCAGAGCGAGATGCCGGCGCTGTTCGCGAGGTAGCGGCCGAACGGCTTTCGCTCCCAGAGCGCTCGGACGTGGGCGGCGGTGGGGGGGTGCGGGATCCAGACGGCGGGGACGGCCGTGATCTGCGCGTCGGGCTTCACCGCCGTCAGCGCCTGCCAGGCCGCGGGGAGGAGGCTCCACGTCGCGGCCAGCGCCACGCCGACCGCCAGCGCCGCGGCGGCGAGCGGGCGGCGCCGGAAGCCCGTCACGCCTCCTCCCGGCGGGAGGCGAGCCTGACGACGAGCGCCGCGAGGGCGAGGGCGAGGAGCATCCCCTGCGTGGCGACGGCGGCGCCGTAGCCGAAGTCGAGGTAGCGGAAGTAGCTCTGGTAGGCGTAGAGCGAGAGCGTCTCGGTGGAGCCGCCCGGCCCGCCCCCGGTCATGACGTAGACGACGTCGAATGCGCCCCACGCCTGGACGGCGCGGAAGAGGAGCGCCACGACGAGAGACGGGACGAGGAGCGGGAGGGTGATGCGGAGCAGCCGCTGGAAGGCCGAGGCGCCGTCGACCCGCGCCGCCTCGTGGACCTCGTCGGGGATCCCCTGCAGTCCCGCCAGGACGATGAGCGCGACGAACGGCGTCGTCTTCCACGCGTCGGCGATCACCACCGCGGCCATCGCCGTCCCCGGCTGCGCGAGCCACGCGACGGGGGCCCCGATCAGGTGGAGGCGCTCGAGGAGGTCGTTCGCCATGCCGAAGGTGTCGTGGAAGATCCAGGCCCAGGCCAGCGCCATGACCGAGGTGGGGAGCGCCCAGGGGACGAGGACGGCGGCTCGGAGGGCGCCGCGCCCCGGGAAGCGCTCGTGGAGGAGGAGGGCGAGCGCGACGCCGAGGGTCCCCTCGAGGAGGAGCGAGAGGCCGGTGAAGAGGGCGGTGTTCCGGAGGGCCGAGAGGAAGCGGCCGTCGTGAAGCGTCCGCGCGTGCGTGGCGAGCCCCGCCCAGACGGAGCGGACGCCGTCCGCGAGCTCGGTCCGGGTGAAGCCGAGGAGGACGACGCGGAGCGCGGGAAGGCCGACGACGAGGCCGAGGAGGAGGAGGACGGGGACGAGGAGGAGGGCCCGTTCGCGCCGGGCACGGCGGGCATGCGGCCCGCGCGGAGCGGGGAGGACCCTCGGGAGTGCGCTCACGGCTCGCTCCCGAGGAGGGCGCGCGTCTCGCGTGCGGCGGCGACGAGGGCGTCGCGCGGCGAGGCGAGGCCGCCGAGGCAGGCGCTGAGGTGGCGCTGGAGGACGTCGGAGGCCTGCGCGTAGCGCGCCACCACGGGACGGGGGGCGGCGCTCGCATGGATCTTCAGGAGCTCGGGGAGGAAGGGGTTCGCGGCGAGGAGGGCGGGGTCGTCGTAGGCGTCTCGCCGCGCGGGCGCGAAGCCGGTGGGGGCGCAGAAGAGACGCTGGCTCGCGAGGCTGGTCGCGTGGCGGATGAACGCGATCGCCTCGTCGGGGTGGCGCGACGTGCGGGCGACGGCGAGCCCCCAGCCGCCGAGCGTCCCGGCCCCGGGTACGCCGGAGACCGTCGGCACGGCCTCGACCCCGATCTTCCCGGCGACCGGCGACCCCTCGCGCTGGGCGAGCCGCCAGACGTAGGGCCAGTTGCGGAGGAACACCGCGCGGCCGTCCTGGAAGAGGCGGCGCGTCTCCTCCTCCTTGCTCGCGGCGACACCCGGGGGGCTGATGCCGCCCGGAGCGCAGAAGCGCTGGAGCATTTCGAGGGAGGCTACGGCCTCGGGCCGGTCGAGCCCCACCTCGAGCGTCTCCGGGTCGATCCAGAAGCCGCCGTGGCCCCTCAGGACCTCGAGGAAGAAGCAGACGAGCCCCTCGTACTGCGCCCCCTGCCAGAGGAAGCCCGAGAGGCCGGGGGGCTTCTGGAGCCTCCGGGCGTCCGCCTCCAGCTCGCTCCAGGTGCGCGGCGGCGGGAGGCCGGCCGCGGCCAGGAGGTCCTTGCGGTAGTAGAGGAGGCCGACGTCGGTCCTGAACGGGATCCGGTAGAGATGGCCGCGGAAGACTCCTGCCGCGAGCGCCTGCGGGAGGAAGTCGCGCCGCGCCTCCTCCGGGAACGCGGCGTCGAGCGGCAGGAGCCACCCCGCCGCCGCGAGCTTCGGCGTCCAGGTGACGTCGAGGTAGACGAGGTCGAAGGAGCCGTCGCCGGCGAGGAGCGCGGCCGTGGTGAGGCTCTCGCGGAGGTCGGTGTTGACCGGCCCCTCGGCCAGGTCGACGCGGAGACCCGGATGCTCCTTCTCGAACGTGGCCGCGAGGGGGAGCCAGAAGGGGCGCTCGTTGGCGGGGACGAGGAAGCGGAGGGCCGGTCTCCCCGCGCCCCGCGTGCCGGGACAGCCGGCGGCGCCGAGGGCCACGACGACCACGCCGACCACGCCGACCACGAACCTCGAGATGCCCGCGGGCAGCGTCATCCTCTCGTGCTCAGACCAGCGCCACCGCCGCCAGCCCGGCGACGGCGAGGGCGAGGAGGAGCGCCAGCGCCCGGTTGCCGGTGGCAGGGCCGCCGAAGGCCCGGGCGTAGATCCCCTTCAGCACGTTGTTGCTGGCGGCCGCGACGAGGACGCTCACGGCAGCGGTGTGCAGCGGCGTGACGGTCGCCGCCGTCTGGGTGAGCCCCATGATGAAGGGGTCGACGTCCGAGACGCCCATGAGCGCCGCGAGGCCGTAGAGGCCCTCGTGCCCCAGGCGAGACACGGCGAGCCGGGTGACGACCAGGATGGCCAGGAAGACGCCCGCGAAGAGGAAGGCCGCGCGGAGGTCGAGCGGGTTGCGGGATTCGGGGGGCGGCTCCCCCGGCACCTCGGCGTCCCCGCGACGAGAGACGAGCCACCCCGCGCCGAGCCCGAGGACGCCGAGGGCGAGGAGGGGGACCGCCAGCAGCCTCCCCAGCGCGAGGTTGAAGAGGGCGACAAGGGCCGCGAGCCGGAGGTACATGACGCCGGAGGCGGCGAGGATGCTCCCCGCGAACCGCGGGGCCGAGCCCCCGGCCGCGGCGCGCTTGGCGAGGACGACCGTCGTCACCGTCGAGGAGTAGGCCCCGCCCAGGACGGCGGAGAGGAAGAGGCCGGCGCGGCCGTGCGTGAGCCGCTCCAGGAGGTAGCCGCCGTAGGAGACGGCGCTCACCGCCACGACGACGAGCCACGTCTTGTAGGGGTTCAGGTGGAACGGGGTGAACTCCGCGTCCGGCACCACCGGGAGGATCACGACGGCCAGGACGAGGAACTTCGCGAAGGTGACGACCTCCCCGGACGGGATCCGCCGCGCCAGCCCTTCGAGCGCCGTCTTCAGCTCGAGGAGGAGGAGGGTGGCCACCACGACCGTGCAGGCGAGCCAGGGGTGCTGTCGCGCCACGAGGGCGCCGACGAGATAGACGCAGAAGCCCGAGAGCTCCGTCGTGGCGCCCGCTGTCGGCTGGACCCTCAGCTTGTGGGCATAGGAGACGGCGAGGACCGCGGAAAGGCCGACGAGGCCCGCCGCCAGGAGGACCGGGCCGGGGTCGAGCGCCCCGAGGCCGTACCCCAGGAACCCGACGAGCGGAAAGGTCCGGACGCCGCCGAACGTGTAGCCGGCACCCCCCGCCTTGTGCTCCTCCCGCTCCAGGCCGAGGAGGAACGAGAGGAAGAGCACCTCGAGGATCTGCGCGGCTTCCGGGGGCAGCAGCCGGACCACCTCGGTCAGCATGGACGGAAGGATAGGCCCGCGGCGCCCGAGCGGAGGGCGCGCTCGCGCCGGGGAGCGCGGTCAGTCGTTCGGCGAGATCCTCGGCTGCCGCCGGCGCGAGACCGGCGGGGTCTGGTCGTCGAACGTGGCGCCGGCCATCAGGTTCTTGATCTGCTTGACGGCCTTCTCGCACTCCTCGAAGGACATGAATCCCTTCGGGGGCTGGGCCACGACGTTCCCGCGGTCGTCCTTCAGGACCCAGCGGAACTGAAAGTATTCCTCGTCCTGGAACAGCGTGAACTTCGCCATGCGTCTCGACTCCTTCGATTTTCCCCAGCCTAGCATCCGAGGGAGGGGTGTCAAGGAAGGGCGGTTGGCCGGGCGCCCGGTGAGATCGTCCTCGTACGCGCCACTCCCGATCGTGGGGGGGGCGATGACCAAAGCCGCGCTGATCTTCCTTCTCCTCTCGTCCTCTGCCCGTGGCACTTCGACCGCGGGCGCGACCGCCCCCGCCCCGGCCGCGCCCTGCGGCGCCGTTCGTCTCGATCAGATCGCGTCGTGGCCGGTCCCGGCGGACGGGTCCCCTTCGACCTTCACGGCCGCCGACTTCGACCGGGACGGCCGGGCGGACCTCGTCCTCGGGATCCCGGTCGGTTCCACGGCGTCCCGGTACGTCCTCTGGAGGAGCCGGGGCGACGGGGCGTTCGACTCCAGCCCGCTCCCCGTCGCGCCCGACGCGAAGGTCGCGCTCGTCGCCGACCTCGACGGTGACGGCTTCCCGGACCTCCTCGAGAGGAACGCCGCCGGGTTCCGCGTCCTCCTGAACGACCGCACCGGCGGGTTCGTCGCCGGTGCGCCGTCGGGGCCGCCGTTCGGGGTCGCGGCCGCCGGCGACCTGGACGGGGACGGGCATCCCGACCTCGTCCTGTCGCGAGCCTGGGACCCGGCGGCTCCGACGCGCCAGCGTCTCGAGGTCCTCGCGGGCGACGGCAGGGGCGGCTTCGGTCCCGCGCGCGAGACCGGCTGGGACACGGGCGTCGACGGCGACCTGGGGGCGCTCGTCGTCGGAGACGTGGACGGCGACGGCCACGCCGACGTCGTCGTCGGAATCAGCTGGGGCTTCTATCCCAGCGGGTTCCTCCAGCTCTTCCGGGGAGACGGGACCGGTGCCCTGGCGCTGGTCCCGGGCCGGTTCGACGGCGGCGGACGCGTCACGGGACTCGGGAGCGCCGACGTCGACCGCGACGGGCGGCCCGAGCTGCTCCGGGGGCATCAGGGCCACCTGGGCGGGGGGACGGTCGAGGTGGTGGCCGGGGGCTCCGGCGGCCTCGTGGACGTCTCGTCCCTCTCGACCGGCCCGGAGCCGGCCGGGTTCGCCTTCGCCGACGTGACCGGCGACGGCTGGCCGGACGTCCTGCTGAGCGACGCCGACTTCGACGCGCTGCCCCGGCGCCTCCACGTCTACGTGGACGCGCCCGGTGGAGACCTCCTCGAGAGCGCGACGCTCACCCTGAGCGGCGGCTTTGCCGGAGGCGACCTGGACGGCGACGGTCGGGCCGAGGTGGTCGCCGTCGTCCGCGAGGGGGGCGCGGACCGGGTCGCCGTCTTCCGGAGCGCCTGCGCGGACGTCACCTCGACGGTGGTCCTCCCGGTGGCGGTCGCCACGTCCGGGACGACGGGCGCCCGGTTCGACACGGAGCTGACGCTCCTGAACACGTCGCCCGGGGCGGCCCGGATCGAGATCCGCGACGGGTCGGCCTGGGAGGCGGGGGAGCCCCTCCGGACCATCGAGCTCCAGCCGGGAGCGATGAGGCGGCTCGTCACGTCGGCCTCGGGCGAGGCCGCGCTGCCCCTCCACGTCGCGGCCGGGCCGCTCCGGCTGGTCGTCGCCGGCGCTTCCCTCGAAGACCTCGTCGTCGCGGCGCGCGTCGTCTCGAAGACGCCGGGCCTCGACGGGAACGCGACCCTCGGCATCGAGCCGCGGGCGGCCGGCGGCTCGCTCGACGGCGTGGCGTTCCTTCCGTGGCTCGCCGAGGACGGGACGGACCGGACGAACCTCGCGCTCGTGAATCCCGGCACGGCCGCGGACGGCGACGTGACGCTGAGGGTGACCGTCGTCTCGACGGACCCGGCTGCCCCGGGGACGGCCGCGCTCCCCGAGGTCACGCTGCCGCCGGGAGGATTCGTCCAGGTGAACCGAGTCCTGCGTGCCGCGGGGCTCGCCGCGCGGAGCGGCTTCGCGAGGCTCGAGAGGGTCTCGGCGGCCGGGCACTACGACGGCTACGCCGTCCTGAACGACGAGGTCTCGTCCGACGGGTCGCTCGTCCCCGCAATAGCCGCCTCAGCGCTGGGGGACCGCTGGCGTCTCCTCGTCCCTGCGGCGCTGTCGACCGACCGTTACGGGACGGAGCTCCTCCTCTTCAACGCGGGGACCGTCTCGCGATCGGTCGACGTCCGCTTCTTCCGGAACGGGACGAGCGGGGTCGAGGGGCACGGGACGTTCGTCGTCCCGGCGGAGGGGACCCTCTTCCTTCCGGACGTCCTCGCCTCGCTCGGAGTCGCGGGCGGGGGTCCCGGAGGCCTGGACCTCCAGGCGACCGCCGAACCCGGCAACACGCTCGAAGGGATCGCGGCTGTCGCTCGCGTCGGCACCCGCGCCGGGGCGCGCGGCCGGTACGGCGTGGCCATGACGGCTCTACCGAACACCGACTGGTTCCGGACCTCGCGGCGGATCGCGCCGCTGGTCCAGGACGGCGAGTCCCGGTCGAACCTGACCATCGTCGTCGCGCCGAGCGACCCGATCGCAACTCCGATCCGCGTCTCGGTCTTCGACCGCGACGGGCGCTTCGTCGCCCATCGGGACCTCGACCCCGGCTGGGCGTCCTGGAGTCAGATGGACTCGGTCCTGTCCACCCTGGCGCCCGGCCTCCGGGAGGGATGGGTCCGCGTCGGCTACGGGGCGGGTTCGCCCGGTGCCGCGTACGTCAGCGTGAACGACGGGGCGGTTCCGGGCGCGGGCTCGGGCGACGGGGCTGTCTTCCTGGGAAGCGCGCGATGAGGAGGGCGCGGCCGATCACGGACGCGGGGCCCGGCTGTCTCGGCGGCGGGACTTCCTCCGTCGCGGCTCCGGGGAAGGAGCCGTAGGCGCCGCCTCCCCTTCGGCGCTGAAGGCGCCGCGGAGCCCGAGCGAGATGGCGGCGGGCAGCGGAGCGGAGACGACGCGGTCGAGCGAGAAGCCCAGCCGCCACGCCACGTCGAAGCGAGAGGTCAAGTACTCGGCCGCGACGGCCAGCCCCCAGACGCCGAGCGCCACGCCGGCGGCCCGGGCCGGCCTCCCTCTCCATGCCAGGGCGGCGGCGATCCCTGCGAGCGCCGCGATCGCCACGGGCGCCGGGACCGAGGTCCCGACCGAGGTCGGGAGGTCGCGGAGCCTCTGGAGGAGCACCGCGCGATCGAGGAGGTGGGGCTCGCCCGCGGTTCCCCACGTGAGGAGGGCGAGGCGCCAGGCTCCCACGGGCACGAACGCCATCAGGAGCGGAGCGGCGCGACGGAGCCCGATCGCGAGGAACGCGCCCAGCAGCATCCCGCTCGCGAGGGCGATCCCCTCGTCCTTCGTCAGGCTCAGGAGGACCATCGCCAGCCCCAGGAACGTCGGGCTGCGGACGGTCCCGTCCGCGAGGTCGGCGAGGGCCGAGGCGGCGACGACGGTCCCGAACGCGAGGAGCGGCCCGGCGTACCCCGAGTACTCCGGGGAGAAGACGAAGGGGGCCCACGCGCCGGTCACGGCCGCGACGGCCCGGACGGCGGGCGTCGCGCCGCGGGCTGCATGCCAGCACGCCGCGGCGAGCGCGGCGCAGAGGACGGCCTGCCAGAGCGCGGCGCTTCGCGTCACGTCGCCGGAGACGAGGGGGGCGCCCGCGAGGAGGTCCGGCCAGAGCGGGGGGTAGTCGGGGCGGGCGAAGTCGTAGGAGGACCAGGTGAGCCACCGCCAGTCGTGGGCTCCCGCCATGGCGAAGACGCGGGCCTTGAGGCCCCAGATGAACCGGAAGTCCCAGCCGGACGCCGGGGCGGACGCGATCCTGACGACCTGCGGGACGACCAGCGCCGCCGCCGCCAGGGCCCACGCGTCCGGCCTTCGGAAGAGCCCTTCCGTCCGCTTCCGCCGCAACGCCTCGACGACCGCTCCGAGCCCGGCGGCGCTGGGGAGCGCGAGGAGGGCGGGGCGCCACCCGATGCCGACGAGCTGGAGAAACCCCATCCAGAGCCCCATCCCGGCCGCGCCCCACGCGATCGCCCCGACGGGGAGGGGAGGCTCGCCGCAGCGGTCCCGGAGCCAGACGTGGACCCCGGCGCCCAGGGAGAGGGTCGCTACGAGGAACCAGGCGGAGGTCACGGCGCGGTCCTCCGCCGGACGACGACGCCGGCCTCGTTCCAGACGACGACCGCCGGGGCGGGGTCGGCGACGGCACCGGGGAGGATGACCTCGTAGTCCCAGGCGAACGGAGCCTTCGCCCAGAGGGGCGTCGGGGCCCAGAGGAGGTCGGGGCGGAGCCACGCCGCCTCGAAGAGATCGGGCGTCGCGGGGGGCGTCCGGGGAACGGAGAGAGCGACCTTCGAGCCCGGCGGGATCGGCGCCCGGGGGAGGACCGAGAACGCGGTGAACCTCTCCGGCCCGGGCTCCGCGAGGCGCGGAGCCTGCCGCGCGCTCCAGGCTCCCGTCGCGAGCGACGCGAGCGCGGCCAGGAGCGAGAGCCCCCTCCGAAGCGTCCTCGCGCGCGGCACCGTCACGAACGGCGGGAGCGTCGCACTCGCCCGGTCATCTCCCCGGGCCCGATTGTAGGTGCGCCGCGAGGTCCGGCGACCGCGTTCGCTATCCTCCGCGTATGAAGGATCCCGCCCGGAGCGCCGCGCCGGCGCCGGCCGCGAAGAGGGGCCCCTCGACGCGCGAGGCCGGGGCGTAGCGCGCGCGGCCACCGATGCGGCATGCCATCACCTACGGCTTCCTCCTCGCGCTGAGGGCGCTCGCGCGGCTCTTCTACCGCGCCGAGGTCTCGTGGGTCGGCGACCCCCCGGCGGACCGGTGGGAGGGACATCGCCTTCTCGTCTTCCTCCACCACACGAGCCTCTTCGAGCCCGTCTTCCTCGCCGCGGGGCCGAACAGCCTCCTGCGGGCGCTCGCGTACCACGGCGTCCTCCCCGCCGCGGACAAGACGATGCAGAGGCCCGTCGTCGGCCGGCTCTACCGCTTCATCGCGGCTCACGTCGTCCCGATCTCCCGCGCCCGCGACAACACCTGGTTCCAGGTGCTGCGCAAGATCGACCCCGAGTCGCTCGTCGTCATCGCCCCGGAGGGACGGATGATGCGGAAGAACGGCCTCGACTCGCGGGGGGAGCCGATGACGGTCCGGGGAGGGATCGCCGACGTCCTCGAAGCGATCGGCGAAGGGCGGATGCTGATCGTCTACAGCGGCGGCCTCCACCACGTCCAGGCGCCCGGGGAGAGGCTCCCGCGTCTCTTCCAGACCGTCCGGCTCCGCCTCGAGCTCCTCGAGGTCGCCGACTACGTCCGGTCGATCCGCGAGGTCGCCGCGCCGGCGCAGTTCCGCCGCGAGGTCTGCCGCGACCTCGAGCGGCGCCGCGAGGCCCACTGTCCCATCGACGGCCCGAAGCCCTGGCCGAAGGTGGAGCCGGCTCCCGGCGGCTGACGGGGCCTCCTCCGATCCCGCCGGGCGTCGCGCCGGTCACCGACCGCGCCGTCTCGCCCGGAGGCCCATCGGCGAGGGTCCCCGGTCACATCCCCAGCATCACCCGCGCGAGCTTGGACATCATCTCCGGGCGCCAGGGGGGGTCCCAGACCAGCTCCACCTTCGCGTCCTTCACGCCGGGGGCCGCCTTCACCATCCGCTCGACGTCGCCCGGGAGCGACCCGGCGACGGGGCAGCCGGGGGCGGTGAGGGTCATCTTGATGGCGACGGTGGCGTCCGGGGCGACGTCGATCGAGTAGACGAGCCCGAGGTCGTAGATGTTGACCGGGATCTCCGGGTCGTAGCACTTCTTGCACGCGTCGACGACGCGGGCCTCGAGCTCGGACGGGGCCGGCTCCTGCGGGGTCGGGACGGGGCTCTCCGCGACGCTCATTCGGTGGTCGTCTCCTTTCCCCCGCCGGCGAGGGCGGAGTGGAGGGTGTGCCAGGCGAGCGTGGCGCACTTGACACGGGTGGGGAACTCGCGGACTCCGGAGAAGACCGCGAGCTTCCCGAGGGCCTTCGGGTCGGCGGGCCCTCCCTCGGGACCGGCCAGGAGGTCGTGGAAACGGCCGAAGAGCGCCTCGGCCTCCTCGACCGTCTTCCCCTTCACCGCCTCGGTCATCAGGGAGGCGGAAGCCTTCGAGATGGCGCACCCCTTGCCCTGGAAGGCGATCGAGTCGATCCGGCCGCCTTCGCTCACGTGGACGTAGAGGGTCAGCTGGTCCCCGCAGAGCGGGTTGTGGCCGATCCCCGAGCGGTTGGCGTCGGGGAGCGCGCCGAAGTTCCGCGGGGCGCGGTTGTGGTCGAGGATGACCTCCTGGTAGAGGTCGGTCAGGCCCGTCATCAGCCGAAGACCTCCCGGACCTTCCGGAGGCCGGCGACGAGGGCGTCGACCTCCTCGCGGGTGTTGTAGAGGCCGAACGACGCGCGGACGGTGGCCGGGACGCCGAAGCGGTCCATCACCGGCTGGGCGCAGTGGTGGCCGGTGCGGACGGCCACCCCCTCGGTGTCGAGGACGGTGCCGACGTCGTGCGGGTGGACGTCTCCCAGGACGAACGAGACGACGCTCGCCTTCTCGGGCGCCTGGCCGATGATCCGGAGCCCAGGGAGCTCGGCGAGCCGCGCCGTGGCGTAGGCGAGGAGCTCCTTCTCGTGGGCGGCGATGGCGGGGAGGCCCAGGGCCGTCACGTAGTCGAGGGCGGCGGTGAGCGCCGCGCCGCCGGCGACGTTCGACGTCCCCGCCTCGAACTTGTGCGGCAGCTCGGCGTAGGTCGTCTTCTCGAACGTGACCGAGGCGATCATGTCGCCTCCCCCCTGGTACGGCGGCATCTTCTCGAGCCAGCTCTCCTTGCCGTAGAGGACGCCGATCCCGGTCGGCCCGTAGAGCTTGTGGCCCGAGAAGGCGAGGAAGTCGCAGTCGAGGGCCTGCACGTCGACCGCCAGGTGCGCGACCGACTGCGCGGCGTCGACGAGGACGGGGACCCCCTTGGCCCGGGCGTACGAGACGATCGCCCGGACGGGGTTCAGCGTCCCGAGGGCGTTGGAGAGGTGGACGACGGAGACGAGCTTCGTCCTCTCGGTCAGGAGGCGGTGGAGGTCGTCGAGGACGAGGGCGCCGCGGTCGTCGATGGGGATGACGCGGAGCGTGGCCCCGGTCCGGGCGCAGAGGAGCTGCCACGGGACGATGTTCGAGTGGTGCTCCATCCCCGTGATGAGGATCTCGTCGCCCTCCTTCACGAAGGCGGAGCCGAAGCTCGAGGCGACGAGGTTGATCGCCTCGGTCGTCCCGCGCGTGAAGACGACCTCGCGGGTCGAGCGCGCGTTGAGGAAGGCGCGGACGCGCTCGCGAGCCCCCTCGTAGGCCGCCGTCGCCACCTCGGAGAGGACGTAGGAGGAGCGGTGGATGTTGGCGTTCTGCTCGCGGTAGAAGCGGTCGGTGGCCCGGATCACCGCCTCGGGCTTCTGCGTGGTGTTGGCGTTGTCGAGGTAGACCAGCGGCTTGCCGCGCGCGGTCGTGGCGAGGATCGGGAAGTCGCGGCGGACGCGCGCGACGTCGAGCGTCGCCGTGGCGGCCGTGGCGGCCCTGGTGGCCGTGGTGGCCGTGGTGGTAGAAGACGGGGTGCTCACGAGGCGGTCTCCCTGCCGTTCCCCGAGAGCCACGCGAGGACGCGGGCCTCGAGGTGCTTCCGGAGCGGCTCCACCTTGATCCTCTCGGCGATCTCGCTCGCGAAGGCGAGCGTCAGCGCCGCCCGCGCCTCGGTCTCGCCGAAGCCGCGCGAGCGGAGGTAGAAGAGGGCGTCGGGGTCGAGGCGCCCGGTCGCCGAGCCGTGGGTGGCCTTGACGTCGTTGTTGTAGATCTCGAGCTGCGGCTTGCTGTCGACCGTGGCTTCGGGCGAGAGGAGGAGGTTGCGGTTCTTCTGGTGGGCGTCGGTCCGGGACGCCGTCGGCTTCACGATCACCTTGCCGTCGAAGGCGCCGCGCGCCTTCCCGTCCAGGATCCCCTTGTAGTACTGCTGGCTGCCGCAGTGGGGGCGGGCGTGGTCGACGAGGACGTGGTTGTCGACGACCTGCTCGTTCCGTCCGAGGTAGAGACCGTCCATCGTCAGCCCGGCGCCGTCGCCGTGCAGGTGGACGCTCGCCTCGTTGCGGGCCAGGAGGCTCCCGGCCGAGAAGAGGTGGGTGAAGAGCTGGCCGCCGGGGGCGAGGTGCGCGTCGAAGGTGCCGACGTGCGCGGCCTCGGCGCTCCCTTCCTGGAGGGTGTAGTGGTCGAGGAAGGCGTGCGGCCCGAGGTAGGCCTCCGTGACGGGGTTGACGAAGGCCGGCCCGGCCCCGACGAAGGTCTCCACGACCGTCGCCTGGGCGTTCTCGCCCAGGACGAGGAGGACGCGCGGGTGGGTCGCGACGGCGCCGTCCGTCCCGTCCGTGACGTTCACGACGTGGAGGGGCGTGGTGCAGACGACCCGGTCGGGGACGAGGAGGAGGGCGCCGTCCGCGAGGAACGCCGTGTTGAGGGCGACGAACGGGTGCCGCTGGTGCCCGCGGAGGAGGCCGAGGCGCGGCTCGACGAGCGGCGAGCCCTTCTCGAGGAGGCGCGAGATCCCGTGGAAGTGGACTCCCTTCGGGAGGTTGTCCAGGGTGGAGAGCTCGGGGTCGAGGCTGCCGTTGACGAAGACGAGCTGGTGCTGCCTCTTCTCCGCGTAGCCCAGGGCCGCCACCGCGGCGAGCGCGGCGCGCGCCCCGGGCCGCCGGGAGGCGTTCGCCGCCCCGGACGCCCCGGCGCACCCCGAGAGGAGGCGGACCGCCTCCGCGACGGGGAAGTACCTCCACTCCTCGTGCCCCGGCTCGGGGAAGCCGCTCCTCACGAGCGCCTCCAGCGCCAGCTGGCGGAGGTTCTGGAGGAAGAGCGGCGTCGCCCCCCTCTCGCGCTCGGCGAAGGCGCGGGCCCGGTCGACGACGGCGCCGACCCCTTCGGCCAGGGCGACCCCCGCGTTCATGACACCCGGCCGACGGGGAGGGCCGCCTCCTCGTCGAGCCAGCTGTAGCCGCGCTCCTCGAGGAGGTGGGCGAGCTGGCGGTCGCCGGAGCGGACGATCCGCCCGCCGGCGAGGACGTGGACGAAGTCGGGGACGATGTGGTTGAGGAGCCTCTGGTAGTGCGTGATGACGAGCATCGCGCGGTCCGGGGACCTCAGGGCGTTGATGCCCCCCGCCACGATCCTCAGCGCGTCGATGTCGAGTCCCGAGTCGGTCTCGTCGAGGATCGCGAGCTGCGGGTCGAGGACCGCCATCTGGAAGATCTCGTTCCGCTTCTTCTCGCCCCCCGAGAACCCCTCGTTGACGGAGCGGTTGAGGAGCGCGTCGTCGAGGTCGACGAGCCTCGCCTTCTCCTCGACGAGCGCGAGGAAGTCGATCGCGTCGATCTCGGGGAGGCCGCGGTGCTTGCGGGTGGCGTTGAGCGCCATCCTCAGGAAGTAGGTGTTGCTCACCCCCGGGATCTCGACCGGGTACTGGAAGGAGAGGAAGACCCCCTCCCGGGCCCGCTCCTCCGGCGGCATCGCCAGGAGGTCGCGCCCCTTGTAGAAGGCCGTCCCGGCCGTCACCTCGTACCCCTCGCGGCCGGAGAGTACGTGGGCCAGCGTGCTCTTGCCCGAGCCGTTGGGTCCCATGATGGCGTGCACCTCGCCCGCGCGGATCGTCAGGCTGATCCCCTTCAGGATCTCGGTGCCGTCCTCCTGGATCCTCGCGTGCAGGTCCTCGATCTGAAGCATGGTCTCGCTCATGCGCGCTCCCGTCCGGCCGGCCGAGCGGCCCGGACGTCTCCTCCGTTCCCTCTCAGCCGACGCTCCCCTCGAGGCTCACGCCGAGGAGCTTCTGCGCCTCGACCGCGAACTCCATCGGGAGCTCCTTGATGACCCTCTTGGCGAATCCGTTCACGATCATCGACACCGCGTCCTCGGCCGAGAGGCCGCGCTGCCGGCAGTAGAAGAGCTGGTCCTCCCCGATCTTCGACGTGGACGCCTCGTGCTCGATCTGCGCCGAGGAGTTCTTCACCTCGAGGTAGGGGAAGGTGTGCGCCCCGCACTTGTCGCCCAGGAGGAGCGAGTCGCACTGCGAGTAGTTGCGGGCCCCTGCGGCCGACTTCAGGATCTTCACGCCGCCGCGGTAGGTGTTCTGTCCGTGGCCGGCCGAGATCCCCTTGGAGATGATCGTCGATCGGGTGTTCCTCCCGACGTGGATCATCTTGCTGCCGGTGTCGGCCTGCTGGTAGTTGTTGGCGAGGGCGACCGAGTAGAACTCGCCGACCGAGTCGTCGCCCAGGAGGACGCAGCTGGGGTACTTCCAGGTGATGGCCGAGCCGGTCTCCACCTGCGTCCACGAGATGCGCGACCGGGCGCCCTGGCACTTGCCGCGCTTGGTGACGAAGTTGTAGATGCCCCCCTTGCCGTCCTTGTCGCCGGGGTACCAGTTCTGGACGGTGGAGTACTTGATCTTCGCGTCGTCGAGCGCCACGAGCTCGACGACGGCGGCGTGGAGCTGGTTCCGGTCGCGCTTGGGGGCGGTGCACCCCTCGAGGTAGCTGACCGAGGCCCCCTCGTCCGCGACGATCAGGGTCCTCTCGAACTGCCCGGTGTCGGCCTGGTTGATCCGGAAGTAGGTCGAGAGCTCCATCGGGCAGCGGACCCCCTTCGGGATGTAGCAGAACGACCCGTCGGAGAAGACGGCGGAGTTGAGGGCCGCGAAGAAGTTGTCCTGCGGGGGGACGACGCTCCCGAGCCACCGCCTCACCAGGTCCGGGTGCTCGTGGACCGCCTCGCTGAAGGAGCAGAAGACGATCCCGAGGTCCTTCAGCTTGTCCTTGAACGTGGTCGCCACCGACACGCTGTCGAAGACCGCGTCGACGGCGACGCCGGCCAGGATCTCGCGCTCCTTCAGGGGGACCCCGAGCTTCTCGTAGGTGGCGAGGAGCTCCGGGTCGACCTCGTCCAGGCTCTTCGGCCCCTCGCCCTTCGGCTTGGGCGCCGCGTAGTAGGAGATGGCCTGGTAGTCGATGGGCGGGTAGGACACCTTCGCCCAGGTCGGCTCCTTCATCTTCGTCCAGTGGCGGAAGGCCTTGAGCCGCCACTCGAGGAGCCACTCGGGCTCCCCCTTCTTGGCGGAGATCCGCCGGACGACGTCCTCGTCGAGGCCGGGCGCGAAGACGTCCGACTCGATGTCGGTGACGAAGCCGTGCTTGTACTCCTCGCGGGTCAGCTGGTCCAGGACCTGGTTGGCGCTCATCGAACGACGCTCCTCGCTGCGGTGGGGAGGGCGGGCATCCCGGAGCCGGCGAACGCGGGCTCGGGCTCTCTCGGGGCCGTCACGCGGGTCATCTCCTCGAGCGTGAGCCTCTCCAGCGCGTCGTGCAGGACCCGGTTGACCTTCATCCAGTTGGGGCGGGTCGGGCAGAGGCTCTCGTGCTCGCACGATTCCGGGACGTGGCACTCGGTGATGCCGAGCGGCCCCTCGAGAGCCTCGATCACCTCGGCCATCGAGACCTCCCGGGCCGGGCGGGCGAGCGAGTAGCCCCCCTTCGTCCCGCGGTGGGAGACGAGGAGCCCGGCCCGGCCGAGGAGCTTCAGGAGCTTGACGACGGTCGGGAGGGGCAGGGCCGTCCGGGCCGCCAGCTCGCGGGCGGGCAGCCCGCTCCCCCCCTCCGTGGCAAGCGCCGTGAGGAGGACGATCCCGTAGTCCGTCAGCCTGTTCATCCGGAACATCTCTCTCGCGCTTCCTCCGCCCTCTCGGCCCCCCGCGGTCCCGAGGCGGGATATGGGACCGCACGGGTACCGTATATCCGATCGACCCTCTCGTCAAGGATTCCCGCCCCCCGTTCCCGGCGCGGCGAGTCCGTCGGCCCCGATAAGATCCGGCCGGTGAGGAGAAGGCTGGTCGGCGCGGCCGCGGTCGCCGGCGGGGCGCTGGCCCTCGTCCTCGTCGGCCGCGCGTACCTGACGAACGTCGGGGGGCCCGCGGCCGACGAGCCGGCCGGCGTCATCCTCGCCCCGCCGCCGGATGCGCTCGTCCAACCCTCGGCGGCCTCTTCGGCCGAAGCGGCCGCCCGCGCCCTCGCCCTCCTGGCGGACGGGCACCCCGGACGGGCGCGGGTGGCGGTCACGTGGTCGGACGCCGGGGCGACCGTGGTCCTCGTCCTCGACCGCGAGGCCGGCGCCATCGAGGAACGCCGGGGCGGCGCGACGGGGACGCGCGTGGCGACCGTCTGGAAGGGGGCGGTGGAAAGCCGGCTCGCCCGGGCGAGGGAGGCCGGGAGCTTCGACGCCCCCGGCCTCCCGCCGCCCGAGCGGAAGAACCTCTACCACTGAGCGGCGGCCCGCGCCGGGCTCACCTCAGGGCGAAGGTGACGGTGACGGAGAGGAGGACCGGCACGGCACGCGATCCGATGAGCGCCGGGCGGTAGCGCCACCCACGGACCGCGTCGAGGGCGGCCCGGTCGAGGAGCGGTCCGGCGCTCCGGACCACCTCGAGCCGCCGGATCGTGCCGTCGGCGTCGATCCAGGCGTCCAGGACGACCACCCCCTGCTGGCGGAGGGCGACGGCGGCATCGGGGTAGCGGGGACGCGGGGTCTCGAGCGGAACGGGCGCGACCACGCCGGGGGGAAGGGCGCCCCGCGCGTCGATCGGGCCGTCGGCCGGACCGCCGTCCCCGCCGGGGGGGCCGTCGCCGTCCGTCGCGTCCGGGTCGCCGCCCGCGACGCCCCAGGCTCCTCCGGCAGGCGCCTCCTCGTCGGGGGCCCCGGCGTCCGCCGGCGCCGCGGGGTGCGGAAGCGCGTCCGGGACGGCGGCGGGGGCGAGGAGGCGGGGAGGGGGGAGGGACGGGCCGCGGGAGGGCGCGCGCGGCGGGGCGCCCCGCGGGCCGCCGGTCGAGGGGGCGCGGCTCGGACCGAGTCGGAGGGGGAGGAGCGGCTGCCACGTGACGCCGGGGCGAAGCTCCGGGCCCGGGGGCTCGGAGAGCGCCAGCAGCGGGCCGAGCGCCACGGCGGCTCCGAGGGCGAGGTGGAGCGCCGCCGACGCGGCCAGGGGGCGAAGACGGCTCGGGGGGAGCGCGGGTGTCTCGAACATCGCCTGCCTCCTCGGGCTTTTCCGGATGAGACCGCGACGGCTCCGTCCGGTTCCCGCGTACCGGGCGCGACGGTCCCCGGGGCAGGGGCACGACGCCTCGCCGCTCGACGGGTCAGCGCCAGGTCTCTGCTACCATCCCGCGCACCATGTCCGGCACACTCGAGGGCTTCGACGAGCTCGCTGGGATCGAACTCTTCCAGCGGCTGGCCATCTTCCGCGGCCTCAACTACGACGACACGATGCGCCTCTGGACGATCGCGCGGACCGAGACGTTCCGTCCCGGCGAGACGATCGTCGACCAGGGGGCGCTCGGGCAGGCGCTCTACGTCATCCGCTCCGGGACCGTTCGCGTCCTCTCCGTCGGCGCGGGGGACCACGCGACCGAGCTCGGGCAGATGGGCTCCGGCGAGCTCTTCGGGGAGATGACGCTGGTCGACGAGGTGCTCACCAGCGCCCGCGTCACGGCCGTTTCCGAGGTGACGCTCTTCGTCCTCCCCAGGGAGGCCTTCGACGACCTCCTCGCCAGGGACCAGGGGCTCGCGCTCAAGGTCTACAAGGCCTTCTGCAGGACCCTCTCCGACAAGCTGCGGCGGCTCCACGGGCTCGTGACCGCGCCGACCGGGAAGATGAACGCGGGGGAGTGAGATGGACCTCGGCACGTTCGACCGCCTTCTCGCCGCGGCCGCCAAGGGCGGCGCCAGCGACGTCCACTTCAAGGCCGGGGCCCCTCCCGCGGTCCGGATCAACGGGGTCCTGACGCCCGTCCGCTGCCCGTCGCTCGCGGCCGACGACATGGAGAAGGTCGCGGGCTACATCCTCGCGGCCACGGGCTCCTCGGTCCCGGACAAGGGCGCGCTCGAGAAGGACACCTCGTACGCGGTCCAGGGGGTGGCCCGGTTCCGCGTGAACCTCTACCGCCAGATGGGGACGTTCGCCGCCGTCCTGCGCGTCATCCGGTACGAGATCCCCACCTTCGCGGAGCTGGGGCTCCCGCCCGCGGTCGAGAAGATCGCCGAGGAGGAGCGCGGCCTCGTCCTCGTGACGGGGGTCACCGGGAGCGGCAAGTCGTCCACGCTGGCGGCGATGGTGGGGCACATCAACGCGACCAGCGCCCGGCACATCGTCACCATCGAGGACCCGATCGAGTTCATCCACGAGGACCGCAAGTCGCGGGTGAGCCAGCGCGAGATCGGGAGCGACACGGAGAGCTTCGCCTCGGCCCTCCGCGCCGCCCTGCGCCAGAACCCGGACGTCATCCTCGTCGGCGAGCTGCGCGACTTCGAGACGATCGACATCGCCCTGAAGGCCGCCGAGACGGGCCTCCTGGTGATGGGGACGGTCCACACGACCGACGCGGTCCAGACGATCAGCCGGATCATCGGCGTCTTCCCGACGCAGGGGCAGGACACGGCGCGGATGCGCCTGGCCGACTCCCTGAAGGCGACCATCTCGCAGCGGCTGATCCCCTCCGCCGAGGGGAAGGGGCGGGTCCTGGCGGCCGAGATCCTGATGAACACCTTCTCGGCGCAGTCGATGATCCGCAACCCCGAGAAGATGGGGGGTATGCGCGACTACCTGGAGAAGGGGCGCGACCTGATCGGGACGCAGACCTTCGACCAGCACCTCCTCGAGCTCCAAAAGGCCGGGAAGATCACCCTGGCGGCCACGCTCGCGGCGGCGACGAACCCGGGCGAGATCCAGCGGAAGATCGACCTGGGGGAGTAGGGACCGGGCGACGGGGCGCCGCGAAACCCGGCCTCCCCGCTTTCCGTACGACGTGCTTGGAAGGCGGGGCCTGCCCGGGCGTCGCCTCGCACCCGTCCCATCATCCATCCGCTCGCTCGAAAGGAGTCCCGATGCGCCGGACGAAGCCCCTCGTGGCCGCCGCGATGACACTCGTCGCGACGGCGGCCCTCGCCCAGAAGCCCGCCCCGCCGGGGACGGCGGCCCCCGCCGCCCCCCTCCCCACCCCGAAGATCGCGTTCGAGAAGGTCACGCTCCCGAACGGCCTGCAGGTCATCCTGCACGTCGACCGGAAGCTGCCGATCGTCCACGTGAACCAGTGGTTCCACGTCGGCTCGAAGAACGAGAAGCCGGGCCGGACCGGGTTCGCCCACCTCTTCGAGCACCTGATGTTCCAGGGCTCGAAGAACGTCCCGGGCGAGTACTTCTCCCAGGTGGAGAAGGCGGGCGCCAACCTGCGCGAGGGGGGCGTCAACGGCACGACCAATTTCGACCGGACGAACTACTTCGCGACCGTCCCGTCGTCGAGCCTCGAGTTCCTCCTCTGGGTCGAGTCGGACCGGCTCGCCACGCTCGGGGAGGCGCTCACCCAGGCCAAGCTCGACGAGCAGCGAGAGGTCGTGAGGAACGAGCGGCGCCAGGGGCTCGAGAACACCCCCTACGGCCGCTGGTACACGCTCGTCTGGGAGAACGTCTTCCCCGCGGGCCACCCGTACAGCTGGCCCGTCATCGGGAGCCACGAGGACCTCCAGGCGGCGACCCTCGAGGACGCCAGGGAGTTCTTCCGGAAGTACTACTCGCCGTCGAACCTCTCGCTCGCGATCACCGGCGACTTCGATCCGGCCGAGGCGAAGAAGCTCGTCGAGAAGTACTTCGGGTCGATCCCGCCGGGCCCGCCGCTCGACCGGCCGAAGGTGGACGTCGCCGAGCTGAACGGAGAGAGGGTCGTCGAGGCCCTCGACAGGGTCCCGCAGGAGCGGACGTACATGGCGTGGGCCGCGCCGCAGTACTTCTCGAAGGACGACGCGGCGCTCAACATCGCGCAGCGGATCCTCACCGAGGGGCTCTCCTCGCGCCTCCAGAAGGCGCTCGTCTACGACAAGCCCCTCTGCTCGAACGTGAACGCGTTCAACAGCGGCGACGAGATCGCCGGCGTCTTCGTCGTCATCGCCACGGCCCGTCCGGGCTCGAGCCTCGAGGAGATCGAGGCCGGGGTCACCGCGGAGATTGCCCGCCTGGCCAGGGACGGCCCCACCGCCGAGGAGCTCGCGCGGGTGAAGGCCAAGCAGGAGTACGACTTCGTCACGGCCCTCGAGGGGATCGGCGGCTTCGGCGGCAAGGCCGACATCCTGAACCAGTACAACGTCTTCCTCGGCGACCCGGGGAAGCTCGAGGAGGACGTCGCGCGCTACCGCGCCGTCACCCGGGCCGACGTCCAGAAGGCCGTCGGGAGGTGGCTCGACACGAGGAACCGCGTCCTCGTCCGCTTCCGCCCCGACACCTCGGTCCGGCCGGCGGCCTCCACCCTCGACCGGAAGGTCGCGCCTTCGATGGGAGCCGACCGCCCGTTCGTCGCCCCGACCGTGAAGAGCGCGAAGCTGTCGAACGGCATGGAGCTCCTCGTCGTCGAGCGGCCCGAGCTGCCGAAGGTGGCGGTGCAGGTCGCCCTCCACGCCGGCGCCGTGGCCGACCCGCCCGGGAAGGACGGCGTCGCCCACCTGACGATGGTCAACATCGACATGGGGACGAAGACCCGCAAGGCCCTGGAGATCGAGGACGCCCTCGGCGACCTCGGCACCAGCCTCTCCGGCAACGCCGGGCGCGAGGCGGCCGTCCTGGGGCTCGAGGTCCTGAAGGGGAACCTCGTCCCGGCGCTCGGCATCCTGGCCGACGTCGTCGAGAACCCGCAGTTCCCCGAGCAGGAGTTCGCCCGGGAGAAGAAGCGTCACCTCGACGCCCTCGGCCAGCAGGCGAAGAACGGCAACGCCCTGGCGGCGCGGATCAGCCCGATGGTCGTCTTCGGACGCCAGCACCCCTACGGCCGCCCGGTCCAGGGGCTCCCCTCGACGGTCGAGAAGATCACGCGCGACGACCTCGTCGCCTTCCACCGCTCGCGCTGGACGCCGGGCGGCGCCGCGCTCGTGATGGTGGGCGACGTCACCCTCGACGAGGCGAAGGCGATCGCCGAGAAGGCGTTCGCCGGGTGGAAGGGCGCGGCGCCGCCGAAGGTCGAGATCCCCGCCCCGGCGCCGATGCCGGCCGGAAGGATCTACCTCGTCGACCGGCCCGACGCCGCGCAGACCGTGATCTCGGAGATCCTCCCCGCGCCCAGGCGGACCACCCCCGACTACGACGCCCTCAAGCTGGCCGACGCGGTCTTCGGCGGCGGCGGGTTCGGGACGCGCCTCAACCTCAACCTCCGCGAGGACAAGCACTATTCGTACGGCGTCTTCTCGAACCTCGCGCTCCTGTCGCAGGCGGGCCTGTGGGCCGGGAGCGGCGGCGTCCAGACCGACAAGACGAAGGAATCGGTCGTCGAGTTCCGCAAGGAGCTCGAGGGGATCGCCGGCGGCCGCCCGATCACCCCGGCCGAGATCGACAACGCCCGCTCCACCCGCACCCGCGGCTACTCGCAGCAGTTCGAGAGCATGGGCCGGATCGCCCAGCAGGTCTCGGCGCTCTGGGCGGCCGGGCTGCCGATGACCGAGCTCCAGCGCGAGTACGACGGCGCGAAGGCCGTGACGCTCGAGGCGGCCAACGCCGCGGCGAGGAAGTACGCCGTCCCGGCCGAGGCCTCCCTCGTCCTCGTCGGCGACCGGTCGAAGATCGAGGAAGGGGTCAGGTCCCTCGGCCTCGGCGAGATCGTCCGGCTCGACGCCGAAGGGAACCCCGTCCAGTAGCGCCCAGGGGGCGCGCCCTCTCGGGGCGCGCCCCCGCCCCTCCCCTGGATCACGGATCACAGACCTGACCCCAAGCTGGGCAAGGTGGGGTCAGGTCTGTGATCCGTGATTTGCGGACGTGGGCTAGTCTGTTGAGCGGGAGGCCGTCATGAGAAGAGCCGTCGCCGTGTGCGCGCTCGTCGTGGCCCTGGGAGCCCTGGGGGCCCCGGCCGCCGGGAACGCGGAGTCGGAGGCCGTCGGGAAGGCGCAGGAGGCCGCGAAGGCGTGGCTGGCCCTCGTCGACGCCGGGAAGTACGGGGCGAGCTGGGACGCCGCCGCGGCGTTCTTCAGGAGCTCCGTGCCGCGGGCGAAGTGGGAGGCGGCGGTCGACCAGGTGCGCGGGTCGCTGGGCGCCGTGAAGTCCCGGAAGCTGAAGAACGCCTCGTTCACCCGGAAGCTCCCCAACGTCCCGGAGGGGGAGTACGTCGTCATCCAGTACGACACGGACTTCGCGTACGGGGTCGCCCGGATCGAGACCGTCACGCCGATGAGGGAGAAGGACGGGAGCTGGAAGGTCTCCGGCTACTTCGTGAGGTAGCTTGGCGATCCTCCCGCTTCTCCTCGCCCTGGTCGCGGCCGGCTCGGGACCGTCCGGCCCGCGGTTCGAGGAATTTTCCGTGCCGGTCGAGGAGGTCGCGCACCCGGCGCGGCCCGTCCTCCGGACTGCGGAGGAGAAGCGGTACCGGACGCAGCTGAGGAGCGCCGCGAAGGCGCCACCGAACTTCGCCGGGCACCTCCGCGTGGCCGAGTGGGGTTGCGGCGCGTGCTGCGTCCGGTTTGCGGTCCTCGATCTTAGGAGCGGCGAAGTCTTCCTCCCTCCGTTCTCCCTCGCCTGCGGGTCGGCGGACCCGAGCGACCCGGTCCGCGGCCGCGTCGCCATCGACTACCGTCCCGACAGCACGCTCCTCGTGGCGACCGGGACGAGGGACGAAGGGAACGTCTCCGGCGTCTACGCCTACCGCTGGGACGGCACGGCGCTCGTCCTGCAAGAAGTGATTCGGGAGGCTCTCCTCGCACCGCGCCGAGAGGACGTGGAGGCGGCCCTCCAGCGCTACTCGGGCCTGATGGCCCGGATGGACCACGAGGCGATCGCGGCCCTCTTCGAGGAGGACGGCGTGATGGCGGGGGGCGGCCCGGAGCCGATCCGCGGCCGCGAGGCGATCCTCGCGCACCTGCGTTCGTTCGTCGCCTTCCACGTGGAGTCGAACGAGCTGACGTCCGACGCCGTCGCGCTCGACGGCACCGTCGCCCACCAGCGCGGGACGTACCACCAGCGCGTGCGGCTCCCCGACGGGAAGGTGGTCGAGACGCACGGCTCGTTCGTGGCGGAGTGGCGCTTCGACACCGACGGGGTCTGGCGGATCGCCCGGATGGAGACGGCGGCCCGGCGCTGAAGGCGCCGGCCCGGAGCGCGCGGGGCGACGGCGCCCCGGGCCGCGAGGGAGAAGGAAAGATGTTCGCGGGACACGTCGGAGCGGGACTCGCCATCGGGCGGATGGAGCCGCGGCTGAACCCGGGGCTCGTCGTCCTGGCGGCGCTACTCCTCGACGTCGTCCTCTGGATCCTCGTCCTCGGCGGGGTCGAACGCGCGACCATCCCGGCGAACTACGCGGCGCGACGGTACCTCCTCTTCGACTTCCCCATCTCGCACGGCGTGGTCCTCGCGGCCGGGTGGGCCCTCGCCGCGGCCGGGACCGCCGCGCTCGTGGCACGGGGCGGATCGGTCCGGCCGGGGAGGGTGGTGGCCGTCGTCGGCCTCGCGGTCGCCTCCCACGAGCTCCTCGACCTCCTGGTCCACGTCCCCGAGATCCCGCTCCTCGGCCGTTCCTCTCCAGCCCTGGGGCTCGGGCTCTGGAGGGCCATGCCGGTCGCCCTTGCCGCGGAGGCGGCGGTCGCGTTCGGGGGCCTCGCCTGGTACCTCAGGGGGAGCGACCTCTCCAGGGGCCGGCGGATCGGCCTGGTGGCGGTCGTCGCCGTCGTGACCGCGCTGACCGTCGCGGGTCAGACGGTTGCACCGGCGCCGCCGGACGTCGGGACGGTCGCCGGGAGCGGCCTCGTCTCGATCGGGGTGACGGCCGCGCTCGTCGGCTGGCTCGGCCGGACGAGGTCCGCGGGTCGCTAGCGGGCGGCGAAGGCGCCCCGCCCCCCTCCGTCCGTCACGGCTTCGCTTCCCCGGGGAGGAGCCGGTCGAGGTACCGGCGCGAGAGGCGGACCTCGTCGCCGTTCCTCATCACGACCGTCGCGTCGCCGTGTGGCGTCGGGCGGACCTCCCGGATCCAGTCGACGGCGACGATCTCGCTCCGGTGAACCCGGGCGAAGCGCTGCGGGTCGAGCTTCGCCTCGAGCGAGGCGAGGGTCTCGCGGACGAGGTGGCGGGCGTCCCTCGTCCTCACCATCACGTAGTTCCCCTCGGCCGAGAGGCGGACGACCTCGGCGACAGGGACGAAGAAGAGGCGGTCGCTCTCGCGGACGACGATCCGCCGCAGGGGACCGGCCGCCGGACGGAGCCGGTCCAGGACGCGGGCGAGGACGGCGGCGCCCTCCCGGCTCCCGGCGCGGGCCGCCGCCCGCTCGAAGGCGCGGGCGAGGCGCTCGGGGCCGAACGGCTTCAGGACGTAGTCGGCGGCCTCGAGGTCGAACGCCTCCACCGCGAACTCGTCGTACGCGGTGACGAAGACCACCGCGGGCATCGCCTCGGGGCCGACTTCCTGCACCAGGTCGAGGCCCGACATCCCGGGCATCCGGATGTCGAGGAAGACGACGTCGGGAGAGAGGCTCCGGATCAGGTCTGCGGCTTCGGGGCCGCTCGCCGCCTCGCCGACGACCTCGGCGCGGGGCTCCGCCGCGAGGAGGGAGCGGAGCCGCCGCCGCGCGGGCGCCTCGTCGTCGACGAGGAGGACGCGCAGCTTCACGCGGTCCCCGCGGCGGTCCGGAACGGGACCGTCAGCGCGACGCGGAGCCCCCCCTCCGGCCGGTTGACGATCTCGACCCCCTGCGCCTCCCCGTACAGGTGCCGGAGCCTCTCCACCGTGCTGGAGAGGCCCAGACCGCGCCCGAGCGCGTCCTCCACGTCGCCGGCGAGCCCGGGACCGTTGTCCTCGATCGCGAGCCTCAGCGCGTTTCCCTCGCGGGCCGCGGCGATCCGGAGCATCCCGGGCCGCGCGGGGTCGTCCATCGCGTGGGTGACGGCGTTCTCCACGAGCGGCTGGAGGACGAGGTGCGGCACCATCGCCCCGCGGGCCTCGGCGGCGACGTCGAGCGTCACCGAGAGGCGCTCCTCGAAGCGGGCCTTCATCACGGCGAGGTACGACTCCAGGAGCCGCAGCTCCTCGTCGAGCGAGAGCTCCTGCTCGCGCGAGTGGCGGAGCGTCAGCCGGAGGAAGTCGGAGAGGTGGCCGATCATCGCCTCGGCCGTCCGCGGGTCGTCGTGGACGTGCGCGGCGATCATGTTCAGCGTGTTGAAGAGGAAGTGCGGGTTGAGCTGCATCTTCAGCGCCGTCAGGCGCGCCTCGGTCAGCTGCTGCTCGAGGCGCGCGGCCGTCCGCTCGCGCTCGCGCATCCGCCGCGCGGCGTCGACCGCGGCGACGACGGCGTAGACGCCGCACCAGGCCACCAGCTGCTTGCCCCCCTCCATCAGGAAGCGCCACCGCATGTCGCCGTAGTCGTAGGTCCCCCACCCGAGGAGCCGGTAGAGGACGGTCCGGCTCCCCCACATCAGGAGCGTCAGCGTCGCCCCCCACGCCACGAAGGCCGCGGCGTGGAGGGGCAGCCGCGCCGGGAGCGTCTCCCGCGTCAGGGGGAAGCGGCGGAGGAACCGGAGGAGGGCCGGGAGGACCAGGAGGAAGGAGTACGCCCCGGTCATCTCCCAGACGAACGGCTCCTTCGCGCTCGGGCGGCTCCCCTCGGCGAGCCGGCTCGTGACGACGACGAAGAAGTTGAGGAGGCCGATGCCGGTGACGGCCAGCGTGATCAGGCCCCACTTCCGGGCTCCGTGTGCGAGAGGCGTCGCCACGGCGGCGATTCTCCCGCCGCGCGCCCCGTGCGGGGAGGGGATGTGACGGCCGGAGGCGGCAGGGGGCGAGCGGGAGATCCCCGGGGCCGATCGGGAAGGAGGCCGTCCGCACCGTGCAGGCGCCGCTCGTCCCGCCTCGCCGCCGCCCGTCCCATTCTCGTGGCCCGAAGGCCGCGGGGACGCCAGATTGGGTGCCATGAAGACGTCCGCTCCCGACCCGGTCGTCGCCGCCCTCGCGGCCCTGAAGGTGGGGCTCCACCTCGCCACCGCGGGCCTCTACGGCTTCTTCATCGACGAGCTCTACTTCCTGGCGTGCGGGCAGCACCTCGCGTGGGGCTACATCGACTTCCCGCCCCTCACCGCGTTCCAGGCCTGGCTCACCCGCGCGCTCTTCGGCGACTCGCCCTGGTCCATCCGGCTCTTCCCGTCGCTCTGGGGGGGCGCGCTCGTCCTGACGACCGCGGCCCTGGCGCGCGAGCTGGGGGGCGGGCGCTTCGCGCGAGGCCTCGCGGCGCTGACGGCGCTGGCGGCGCCGGCGTTCCTCGCGTTCGCGACCTACCTCAACATGAACGTCGTCGAGCCGGTCCTCGTGACGGCCCTGGCGTGGCTCGTAGCGCGGATGATCCGGACGGGCGACACCCGGCTCTGGCTCGCCTTCGGCGCGATCGCCGGCGTCGGCCTCCTCAACAAGCACACGATGCTCCTCTTCGGCTTCGCGCTCGTCGCGGGGCTCCTCCTCACTCCGGCGCGGAGGCTCCTGGCGAGCCGCTGGCTCCTCGCCGGCGGCGTCGTCGCCTTCCTCCTCTTCCTCCCGAACCTCCTCTGGATGATCCGGAACCACTTTCCCCACCTCGAGCACCTCGCGGTCGTCAAGGCGAACGGCCGCGACGCGGACCTCTCGTTCGCCCGGTTCTGGGCGCTCGAGGTGAAGCTCCTCAACCCCGCCGCCCTCCCGGTCTGGCTCGCGGGCCTGGCGGCGCTCCTCCTCGGGAAGGAGTTCTCCCGGTTCCGGGCGCTGGGCCTCGCCTGGCTCGTCTCGCTCGCCGTCCTCCTGCCGACCTCCGGGTCGCACAAGACGTACTACCTCGCCCCGGCCTACCCGCTCCTCCTCGCGGCGGGCGCCGTCGCGATCGAGCGGTGGTCCGAGGCGGGGCGCGCGCGCCTCGTGCGGCCGGCGCTCGCGGGGGCCGTGGCGCTGGCGGGCGCCCTCGCCGCGCCGACGGTCGTGCCGCTCCTGCCGCCCGAGACGTTCCTCCGGTACTGCGAGGTCACGGGGCTGTCGCAGCCGCGGCTCGAGAACCGCGCCACCAACGCCCTCCCGCAGTTCTTCGCCGACCGGTTCGGGTGGCCCGAGATGGTCGCGGCGGTCTCGAAGGCGTGGCACGCCCTCCCTCCCGCGGAGCGCGAGAGGACCGGGATCTTCGGGAACGACTTCGGGCAGTCGGGCGCCGTCGACTTCTTCGGCCCCCGCTTCGGCCTCCCCCCGAGCATCGGCGGGCACCTCGCCAACTGGACCTGGGGCCCGCGCGGCTACACCGGCGAGAGCCTCCTCGTCCTGGGAGACCGTCGCGAGGTGCTGGAGGGGAAGTTCGAGAGCGTCACCCCGGTCGGCGAGGTGGGGCACCCGTACGCGATGCGCCAGGAGCACTTCACGATCTACCTCTGCCGGGGGCCGAAGGGATGGAAGGACCTCGCCTCGATCTGGCCGCGGCTGAGGAAGCTGGGGTAGGGGCCCCGCCGGTCACGACGTCAGGACGTCGACCCGGCTCCGGCCGCCCCCTTCCGGCGAGACGCGGACCTGGACCCCGATCCGCTCGGCCATCCCCTGGACGTGGCTGATGACGCCGACGCGCGTGCCGGACGCCTGGAGCGAGTCGAGGGCGGCGAGGGCGGTGTCGAGCGTCGCGGGGTCGAGCGTCCCGAACCCCTCGTCGATGAAGAGCGACTCGACGCGGGTCCGCCGCGTGGCGAGCGAGGAGAGGCCGAGGGCGAGGGCGAGGGAGACGAGGAAGCTCTCGCCCCCCGACAGGCCGTTGATCCCCCGGGGCTCGTCTCCCAGGTCGCGGTCGACGACGAGGAGGTCCATGTCGGTCCCCTCGACCCTCCGGACGACGTAGCGCCGGGACAGGGCGGCGAGGTGGACGTTGGCCGCCGCCACGAGCGCGTCGAGGGTGAGCGAATGGGCGTAGCGGCGGAAGCGGCTCCCGTCGTGCGAGCCGATCAGGGCCTTCAGGTCGGCCCAGACGGTCGCACCCTCGCGCGCCCGGTCGAGCTCGCCCGCGACGGCCGCCCGGCGCGCGCGGAGCTCGTCGTCGGAAAGGAGGCGGGCCTCGACGCCGACCCGGCGGCTTCCCGCCTCCTCGAGGTGCGCCGTGGCCTCCTCGAGCGCCGCGGCGAGGGCCTCGGCGGTGCCGCCGGGAACGCCGGCTTCGCGGGCCGCCGTCTCCGCCGCCTCTCGCGTCTCGACGGAGGCGCGGACCGCCTCCTCCTCCTCGCGACGCGCCTCCCCCTCGCGGGCCCGGGCGCTCGCGAGGGCGCTCCGGGCCTCGCCGGCGGCGGCGCGGGCGCGCTCGGCGGCGGAGCGACGCTCCGCCTCGGAGGCGGCGAGCTCCGCGTCGACGTCGTCGGCGGCACGCCCCTCGAGGACGGCCGCCCGTTCCGCGCGCAGCGCCTCGACCGCCCGAGCGGCCGCCGTCGCGAGCGCCGCCGCTTCGGCCGCCGCCTCGTCGGCGCCCTGGGCCGCCGCGACGAGCCGATCGCGTTCCGCCTCGCGGGCCGCCCGCTCCTCGCGGGCGGCCTCGATCCGCGCGACGAGCGCGCGGTGGGCCTCGACGGCCGCGGAGAGCTCGCGCCGGAGGGCGAAGGGAGCGACGGCCTCCTCGGCGAGGGACGGCCGATGCGGGCCGAGCCGGCCCTTCAGGAACGCGAGGCCGCGCGCGACGCGGCGGCGCGCCGCCTCCTCGGCGACGCGGGCCGCCTCGAGCCTTCGGGCGCTCTCGGCCCGGCGGTCCTCCACGTCGCGGGAAGCCCGGACGAGAGCTTCCCTGGCGGCGCGGGCCGCGTCCTCCCGCTGCCGGCACGCGGTCGCGGCGTCGAGGAGGGCGCGGGCGCCTTCCTCGCGCGCCCGGGCGGCCGCCTCGGAGACCTTCGTCTCCTCGAGGGCGCGGGCGGCGACGGCCGTGGCCGTCGCCGCGGGGGTCGTCGGGAAGGCGGGGGCGACGTCGTCGTCCAGGCGCGTGCGGGCCGCCCTCCAGTCGGCGAGGAGAGCGTCGAGCGCGCCCTTCGCCTCGGCGGCGCGGCCGCGGGCGCGATCCGCGCGGGCCCGATCGGACTCCGCCCGGGCCCGCAGCGATGCGAGGCTCGCCAGGAAGTCGCTCTCCTCGCGCCGCTGGAGGTTCTGGAGGACCGCGAGCTGGATCGGGTCGCCCTCGGTCGGAAGCTCCTCCCGCGAGCGGCCAGCCCAGGGATGGTCGGGGGAGCCGCAGAGCGGGCAGGGCGTTCCCGGGACGAGGAGCCGACGATAGATCGCGACGTCGGCGGTGGCCCGGGCGCGCGGGAGGACCTCGTCCACCCGGGCGATCTCCGCCCGGAGCCGCTCGAGGCGCGCCTCGGTGCCGGCGGCCTCCTCGAGGAGGCGGGCGCCCTGCTCGTCGGCCGCGGCGGCCTCGGCCCGGTCCTCGCTCAGGCGCGAGCGGAGCTCGTCGGCGCGGAGCGCGAGGGCGTGGAGGGCCTGGACGGTCTCGCGGCGCGCGCGCGAGGCGGCGAGCGCGGCCGAGGCCGCACCCACCGGCTCGGTGAGGGTCGCCCGGACCGCTTCCTCGCGCTCGAGGCTCGCGCGGGCGAGCGCCTCGTCTGCGGCCGCCTGTCTCGGCTCCATCTCCCCGGCCTCCGCGGCCGCGCGGGAGGCGGCGAGCGCCGCCTCGGCGGCCGCGCGGGCAAGCGCCTCCGCCTCGTCCGTCGCGTCGACGAGCTCGTCGAGCGCCGGGGAGACGGCCTCCCAGCCGCGCGAGAGGTGCGCGTCGTCGGCGGCCGCCTCCAGGCGCGCGTGGAGCTCCTCGACCGCCGCGTTCGCCTCCGCGAGGCGACCACGAGCGTCCGAGGCCGCGGCCCGGGCGGCGGCCGCCTTCTCGGAGGCGTCGGCGTGCCGGGACCGGAGCGTCCCGAGCTCGTCCGCCGCGGCCGAGAGCCGCGCGTCGAGGGCACGTGCCCGGACGAGAAGCGGCGCTGCCGCATCGCGTCGAGTCCGCCCCTCCTCCTCGGAGAGCGCCGCGGCCTCCTCGGCGGCTCGCGTCTCCTCCGCGGCGGCCTCCGCCGCCTCCCGGGCTCGGCGGGCGGCCTCGGCGGCCTCCCTCCGGGCGCTCGCCGTCTCCGAGGCGGCCTCCGCCTCCCCACGCCGTCGGAGGGCCAGGGCCAGGAGGTCGCGGGCGGCTCCGAGCCGGCGCTCCTCCGACACGGTCTCCTCGTGCCGGGCCACGAGGCCGGCGCGGCCGGCCTCGTCGAGCGGGAGGGTCCGCTCGAGGTCGCGCGAGAGGAGGGTGATCGAGTCGCCGGCCTCCTTGTCGCGCTGGAAGGCGAGGACGGAGAGCCGCGTGTAGAGGTCGCTCCCGGTGAGCCTCTCGAGGAGGGCGGCCCGCTGGTCGGTGTCGGCCCTGAGGAACGCGGCGAACTCCCCCTGGGCGAGGAGCACCGACCTCGTGAACTCCTCGTAGCTCAGGCCGAGGCGCTCCTCGATCCCTGCGAGGATCTCGGTCTTCTTCCCGGCGACGGGGACGCCGCTCACCGCGTCGGCGAGCGAGAGCTCCTGCGCCTTCACGTTCCCGTCGGCCCGCCCGCGGGCGCGGCCGACGCTCCAGGTCGCCCGCCAGACGTTGCCCCCGCGGTCCTCGAAGACGACCTCGGCGCGGGCGTGCGCGGCGCCGCGCCGGAGGATCGAGCGGGGGTCGTGGGCGGGGAGGCGGCGGGACGCGTCGGCCTCGGGGCCGACGCGAGGCGCTCCCTTGCGGGCGTCACCGAGCCGCGGGGTCCGGTCGAAGAGGGCGAGACAGAGGGCGTCGAGGAGGGTCGTCTTCCCCGAGCCGGTCGGCCCGGTGATGGCGAAGAGACGGGCGCCCGCGAGGGGCGGGGCCTCGAAGTCGACGTGGAACGACGGGAGGCTCGCGAGGTTCTCGCCGCGGATCGAGAGGATCCTCATCGCCCTTCCTCCGCCGGGACCGCCTCGAGGAGGAGGTGGAACGCCGCGAGGAGGGCGGGAGACGGCTCGGTGCCGTCGCGCTCGCGGACGTGGAGGCGGCGGAAGACCTGCTCGGGAGAGAGGTCGGCCAGGCTCTCCTCCGGGCCGTCGGCGAGGGCGGGCCCGGGGCCGTCGCCGCTCACGTCGATCCTCACGAGCCGGGCGTCCTTTCCGCGGAGGGCCTCGTCCGCCTTCTGCCGGAAGAACGGGTCCCGGCCGGCGCGGGTGATCCGGAGCTCCAGGTAGGGGCGGCGGTCGGGTTCGCCCGCGCCGCGCGAGGGGGCGGCCGGGAGCGCCTCGACGAGCCTCAGCACCTCGGCCGAGGGGCGCGGCCCGTCGGCGGGAAGGCGAAGGACGTCCACGCTCCTCGGGATCCGGACCGGCTCGACGGAGGCGAGGCCGGGGCCGTCGAGGTCGACCACGAGGACCTGGTGCGGGTAGCGGTCCTCGTCGAGCGCGAGGGGAATCGGCGACCCGGAGTAGCGGAGCGGATCGCGTCCGGCGACGGCCTGGGCGAGGTGGAGGTGGCCGAGGGCCGCGTAGGCGACGTCGCCGGGGAAGAGGTCGGCCGGGAGGGGATTCAGGTTGCCTCCCAGGACCTTCCGCTCCGACCCCTCGGAGAGCCGTCCCCCCTCGAAGTAGCCGTGCCCCATGGCGACGAGGGCCTCGCGCTTGCCGCGGGCCTCTCGCGCCAGGTCGAGGGCGCTCGCGTAAACGCGCCGGACGCCGTCGACGAGGGTCGGCTCGGCCCCCTCCTCCTCGGCCGGGAGGCCGCCGGCGTCGGCGGCCCTCAGGAACGGGACGGCCGCGACCCGCGCGGCGACGGCCCCCGACGCCCGGTGGAGGGGAACGACCAGCTGAGCGCCGTCGAGGCCCGCGCTCCCGCGGCCCGCCGCGCCGGCCGCCAGGCCCCGCGGGAGGGCGCCGACGACCCGGACGCCGAGCGCCGCGAGGACGGGGCCGGGCGCCTCGAGCCGCGACGGGGAGTCGTGGTTGCCGCCGATCACCACGGTCTCGAGCCGCGGCAGCCGAGTCCGCGCCCGGGCGAGGAAGCCGTACCAGAGCGCCTGCGCGGCGGCGGAAGGGGCGGCGGTGTCGAAGACGTCGCCCGCCACGAGGAGGGCGTCGGCGCGGCGCGCCTCGAGGAGGTCGAGGAGCCAGTCGAGGAACGCGCGGTGCTCGTCGGTCCTGTCGTGGTCGTGGAGCGCGTGGCCGAGGTGCCAGTCGGAGGTGTGAACGAACCGGAGGGACGGGCCGGGCATGGACGACATGTTGCCTCCATTCGAGGACCAATGTCCTCCCCCGAAACGGTCGGATGGTGTCCGTGGGGAGCCGGGCCCGGCCGGTGCCCCCGGGAATCGGCAGGGCCGCGGCCCTCGGAGGCGGGCGGGACGCTACGATTCCCCCATGACGTTCAAGGACAGGCCGTACTTCCGACGGATCCTCGATCTCGACGAGCTCCTCCGCGAAGGGAAGCCCGTCACCACCCGGATCCTCGCGTCTCGCTGGGAGACCTCGACGAAGACGGTCCAGCGCTTCCTCGACACCATGCGCGACGAGTTCGGCGCGCCGATCGAGTTCGAGCGGGCGCAGGGCTCGTACCGCTACACCGACCCCTCGTGGCACCTCCCGTGGATCCCGGTGAAGGGGGTCGACCTCTTCGCGATCGGGATCGCGGCGAAGGTCTTCCAGATCTACGAGGGGACCCCGGTGGCGGACGACCTCCGCGGCGCGTTCGAGCGGCTGGCCGAGGTGATGCCGGAGGAGGTGAAGATCCACCCGTCCTCGCTCGTCGAGCGGCTCTACATCCACCCGCAGCCGCTCCGGGTCGTCGACCGGGCCGTCTGGAACGCCGTGGCGACGTCGCTCCGGGAGAAGACGACGCTGGAGGTCCTCTACCAGAAGCCGGGGGACGAGGCGCGCCGGAGGGAGATCGAGCCGTACACGCTGGTCCTCTCTCAGGGGGACTGGTTCGTCGCCGCGCGCGACCCCGAGGACGGCGTCGTGAAGACGTTCTACCTCTCGCGGATCCGCGAGGCCCGGCACACCGTCTTCCGCTACGCGGTCCCGAAGGACTTCGACGCGGCGCGCCACTTCGGCGAGACGATCGGGATCTACGTCGGCGGCGAGAGCTTCCGCTTCCGGGTGAGGTTCTCGCGGGAGATCGCGCCCTGGGTCGCCGAGGTGCGGTGGCACCCGCGGCAGGAGCTGACGCCGCTTCCTACCGGGGAGGTGGAGCTGGAGCTCCCGGCCGGCTCGCCCGTGGAGGCGAAGCGGTTCGTCCTGTCGTTCGGCAAGGAGGCGCAGGCCCTCGCCCCGGCGGAGCTGGTGGAGGCGATCCGGATCGAGGTGCGTGCGATGGCGGCGGCCGCCGGCTGACGGCGCGGTCCCTGCCGGAGCGAGGCCGGACCGCTACCTCAGGACGAAGACGAGGACCGCCACGATGATGACGAGGCCGGCTCCGATGAAGAGGAGGAGCGGGCCGAGGCGCGACTCGCCCGCGGGAGCCGGCGGGCCGCCCGGAAGCTCCGGCTGGGGCCGCTGCGCGCGGGGAGCCGCGTCGTTCTGGATCGCGAGCGAGACGTCGGCCACGCCGGCGGGCC
>JAKOVQ010000012.1 GCA_029781975.1 Acidobacteriota bacterium | reverse complement strand
GAGCGAGTTTCCGTCGAGGTAGACGAGCCCCGGGTCGGCGACGACGAACGCCTCCCGGAAGCGGGCGAGCGGGTCGGCCGCGTCGAGGGAGAGGGCGTGGTCGCGATCGGTGCGCATGCCGGTGGCCTCTACCCTGGGACCGGGGACGGGGGAGAGGCGCCCAGAGGATAGCGAAGGAGCGCAGGGACTGGGCAGAAAAGGGAAACGGCCGCCGCCCGTCGACGGGCGGCGGCCGTTCCGGGAGAGCGAAGGGTCAGAAGGCGGGCATGAAGGAGCGGAGGACCTCGTCGGTCGTGACGGGGCCGGTCCGCCCCGCCTGGGCCCGGACCTTCAGGTCGGTCAGCCGGTCGACGAGCGACGGCTGCTGCACCTCGTAGAGGACTCCGGTGGTGAGCGTCTCGGTCTCGCGCGTGTAGGGAGCCGAGGAGGCCCGGTTCGACCGGTCGTACCCCTCGGGGAGGCTCCGGAGCTTGGCCTTCATCACCTTGAACTGGTCGTCGCCCCGCCACGTCACGCACGGCGACATGACGTTGAGGAACGCGAAGCCGCGGTGTCTGAGCGCCTCGACCATCATGTCGACCATCCCCTTGAGGTCGCCGGAGAAGGCGCGGCCGACCCACGTGGCCCCGAAGGCGATGGCGAGCTCGCACGGGTCGACGGCCGGCTCCGGGTTGCCGTAGTAGGTCGACTTCGTCTTGTCGCCGGAGGGCGTCGTCGGCGCGACCTGGCCCTTCGTCAGCCCGTAGATCTCGTTGTCCATGATGATGTAGGTGAGGTCGAGGTTCCGGCGGGCGGCGTGCATGAAGTGGTTGCCGCCGATGGCGAGGCCGTCGCCGTCGCCGCCGACCGCGACGATCTTCAGCTCCGGGCGGGCCACCTTCATCCCGGCGGCGAGCGGGAGCGCGCGGCCGTGGACGCTGTTGAACCCGTACGTCGCCACGTAGCCGGGGAGGCGCGACGAGCAGCCGATGCCCGAGACGACGACGGTGTTCCACGGCTCGACCTGGAGCTCGGCGAGGGCGCGGTAGAGGCCGGTGACGACCCCGTAGTCGCCGCAGCCGGCGCACCAGACGGGCTTGAGGTTGCTCTTGTAGTCGCCGGGCTGGAGGCGCGGAAGCTCTGCGGCGGGGGTCTCGACGGCGCTGCTCACGCGAGCACCTCCTGGTGGGCCGCCGCCCGCTCGAGCGCGGCCTCGATCTGCGCCTTCACCTCGGCGATGGAGAGGTTCTTGCCGCCCGAGCGCTTGTAGACGGTGGTCCGCGCGGGAAGCGTGGTGATCGTCTTCAGGTACTGGTGGAGCTGCCCGCCGAACGAGAGCTCGACGACGAGGACCTCCTTCACCGAGGCGAGGAAGGCGTCGAGCGGCGCCTTCGGGAACGGGAGGAGGATCTTCGGGACGAAGGCGGCCACCTTGTGCCCCGCCTTCTCGAGGGCGCGCATCGCCTCCTCGACGGGGCCCTTGGAGGAGCCCCAGCAGACGATGCCGACGTCGGCCTTCTCGGGACCGATCCGGAGGTGAAGCGGGTAGCGCTCGGCGACCCAGTCGATCTTCCGGGCCCGCTTCTCGCTCATCTTCTCGTGGACGAGGTGCATCGAGGCGGGGCGGCCCAGCTCGTCGTGCTCGAGGCCGTTCGTCTGGTAGATCCCCTGCTTCATCCCGGGATAGCTCATCGGCGAGATGCCGGTCGGCGTGTCGTCGTACCGCTCGTACGCGGCCAGCTGCTCGCCGGACGGGACGACGCGGTCCCTGACCTCGTGGACGAGGTGCGACCCGACGACCGTCTCGCGCCGCTGGCCGACCGACTGCTCCGAGAGGAGGACCACGGGGAGCTGCGCCTCCTCTGCGATGTTGAAGGCGTCCACCGTCATGTGGAAGGCGTCCTCGGGGTCGGTGCAGGCGACCACCACGTGGGGCGCGTCGCCGTGGGTGCCGTAGAG
>JAKOVQ010000011.1 GCA_029781975.1 Acidobacteriota bacterium | reverse complement strand
GCGCGCCATCTCGAACCCGCTCCTCGAGGAGCAGTCGATCCAGGGCGCCCGCGCGATCCTGATCAACGTCACCGGCGGCGACGACCTGACGCTCGCCGAGGTGAACGAGGCGTGCGCGATCATCCAGCAGGCCGCCGACGAGGACGCGAACGTCATCTTCGGCCTGGTCCAGGACAAGGAGATGCGCGACCAGGTCAAGATCAGCGTCATCGCGACCGGCTTCGAGCCGCCCTCCGCCTCGGCGTCGCTCGGGCGGCGGGAGCCCGCGGCCGCGCCGGCGCAGCCGGAGCGCTCCCGCTCGCGCGAGTTCGTCCGGTCGGTCCCCGAGCCGGTCGTCCCCGAGGACTCCGGCTACGGCGTCAACCAGCTGAACCTGCGCGACCCCCGCGAGGACGTCTTCGACATCCCGACGTTCCTGAGGAGGCAGATGGACTAGGTCCCGGACGGGCCTCCGTCCTCCGCCTCGCCCGGCGGCGCGGCGCCGGCGCGCCGCGCGCGCTTGCTGGCCCGCTTCCAGGCGCGGAGCTTCGCCCAGGCCCGCTCGACCCGCGGGTGCTTCTGGCGCCAGCGGCGGACCATCCGCTGCACGGACCGGCTCTCGACGTAGAGGATCGCGGCGCCGGCCACCCCGAACGGCCACCCCTGGATGACGGGGAGGAGCCCCCCGAGGATCCCCAGGACGAGGAGGCACCACCCGAGCGTCAGGAGGGCGACCCGGACCGGGTGGCTGCGGCGCCGGACGAGGCCCCTGAGCGCCGTCAACCGGCCCTCGCGGGGAAGACCCCGCGCAGGGCGTCGCGGACGATCCGCTTCGCCTCGTCGGGGAAGTCGGCCCCGAGCATCCACTCGAGGTAGTCGGGGTGGCGGGCGGCGACCTCCGCGAGGGCCTTCCCCTTCTTGGCGCCGAAGCCGAAGACGGCCTCGCCGTCGCGCCAGAGGAACCGCTTGTCTGGGTCGACCCAGCGGCTCTCGGAGGGCTGCGAGTAGGCGTGGAGCCCCTCGACGTCCCGCGGCAGGTCGGGGTAGCGCTCGAGCTCCCCGGCGAGGACCTCCGCCGAGGCGACGACGTCGGCGAGGGCGGAGTGCGCCCCCTCGTGCTCGCGCCCGGCGAAGATCCGGACCGCGGCGGAGAGGTCGCGCGGCTCCTTCTTGAAGAAGATCGACTGGGCGTCGAGGACGCGCCTCCCCTCGAGAGAGAAGGGGACCTTCGCCCGCTCGAACTCGCGCGCCAGGAGCGGCAGGTCGAACCCCCTCACGTTGTAGCCGGCGACGTCCGCCCCCTCGAGGAACGCGGCGACCCGCGGCGCGACCTCGGCGAACGACGGCGCGAGGGCGACGTCGGCGTCGGAGATGCCGTGGACGGCCGTCGCCTCGCGCGGGATCCGGACGCCGGGGTTGACGCGGAGCTCGAGGACGGTCGGCTCCCCGTCCCTCGGGATCCGGAGCGCCGCGATCTCGACGATCCGGTCCGCGAGGCGGTCGGTCCCCGTCGTCTCGAGGTCGAAGACGACGAGGGGCGCCCCGTCGCTCAGGGAGCGGAGGAGGTCGAGGACGGCGGGAGGGAGGAGCGGGGCGGCCACGCCCGGATCATCTCTCAGGTGGCGGCGCCTCGAAGACCCACGCGGTGCCGGGGGGCGCCCCCGGCGGGTCCCTCCAGACGAGGCGGACGGCCCGCAGGACCGTCTCGTCGCCGGGCCGGGCGGCCGGGTCGTAGAGCCGGTCGCCCCGGAGGGGCGTCCCGAGGTGGGCCAGGTGGACGCGGACCTGGTGCATCCGCCCCTGGCGCGGGGAGAGCTCGACGAGGGCGGTCGCCCCGTCCGACGAGAGGACCCGGTAGGCCGTGAGGGCGGGGCGGCCGGCCGGGTGGACGGCGGTCCTTCCCGGCTCCGGCAGGGGCGGGATGGCGAGGACGCGGCGGCCCGCGAGGAGGTGTCCCGCGCGCGAGGGGCCGTAGGCCGCCTTCAGAGCGCGCAGGAGGAGGTCGGGGCGGGAGGTCCGCCGCTCGAGGAGCGGGGCGTCCACCACCCCCTCGCGCGGCGACGGGACGCCGCGGGTGAGCGCGACGTAGGTCTTCTCGACGTGGTCCGGCCACGCCTCGTGGGCCGCGCGGAGGGCCTCGAGCCCCCGGGCGAGGAGGAGGACGCCGGAGGTCTCCCGGTCGAGCCGGTGGACGAGGTGGACGTCGTCGCCCCACTCCTCCCGGGCCGCCGAGAGGAGGCCCCCGGGGCCGTGCGACGGGACGCCGGCGGGCTTGTCGACCGCGAGGTAGTCCGAGGCCCCCTCGGGCGCCGGGAGGAGGTCGAGCCTCACGCCCGGCGGGTTCGGAAGCGGAGCGCCGAGCCGATCACCGCGAGGTTCCCGGCGATGTTGGCCGCCATCCCGAGGACGATCGGCAGGAGCGAGAAGCGGACCCCGTAGACGAGGTAGACGACCTGTCCGCCGAGGAAGAGGAGGTACGAGAGGACCGAGACGTCGTCCGAGCTCCGGCGGCGCCAGATCCTCACGGCCTGGGGGACGTAGGCCGCCCCCGTCGCCACGCCGACGGCGCCGACGAGGGCGGAGAGGACCGTGTCGAACGTCCCCACGGCGCGGCCGGGCTACCGGCGGTTGCCGAAGAGCCGGAGGAGCATCAGGAAGAGGTTGATGAAGTCGAGGTAGAGGGCCAGCGCGCCGCGGACCGCCATCCGCCGGCCGTCCTCGCCGTCGATGTCGCCGACCGCCGCGGCGAAGGAGCGGAGCTTGCGCGTGTCCCACGCCGTCAGGCCGAGGAAGACGATGATGCCGACGCAGCTGATGACGAACTCGAGCATCGTGCTCTTCATGAAGATGTTCACGACGCTCGCGATCACGACGCCGATCAGCCCCATGAAGGCGAAGCTCCCGAGGCCGTCGAGGGAGCGCTTCGTCACCATCCCCCAGACGCTCATCGCGCCGAACATCCCGCCGGTCACGACGAAGGTCGTGGCGATCGACGAGGAGGTGTAGAGGAGGAAGATCGACGCCAGCGTCAGGCCGTTCAGCCCCGAGTAGGCGAGGAAGACGACGGCGGCGGTCGTCGCCGACATCTTCCCGATGAGACCGGAGAGCCAGGCGACCAGGGCGAGCTCGCCGATCATCAGCCCGAAGAAGACCATCCGGCTGCCGAAGACGAACTGGAGGACCGCGGGCGTCGAGACCGTCAGGAACGACACCAGCGCCGTCAGCCCGAGCCCCAGCGCCATCCACCCGTAGACGCGGGTGAAGAAGCGGGACTCGACGGAGACGGGCGAGATCGCGACGGGGCGATTGTCGAATTCCATGGAGTGACCCTCCTGCGCCACCGGGGGGACGCTGCCGGCGCCCGGTGGGCACGAACCCCATAGGATACCCGCCCGACGTGCCGGTCCCCGGGGCCGTAGAATGAGGTCGTGGGAAGGCCCCGGCTCGCCCCGCCCCCGGATCACGCGAGATCCGCACGCCTCACGAGCTTCGCGCGCCCTCTCCGCCTCGCGCTCGCCCCGGCCGTCGTCCTCCTCGTCCTCCTCGCCCTCGGCGCGGCGGCCCTCCCCGCCCGGGCCGAGGTCGAGATCTACGGCCGCCCTCTCCGCGGCCTGACCGCTGTCCCGCTCGCCCGCCTCGTCGATGCGCCGGCGGCCTACGACGGCAGGACCGTGAGGACGGAAGGGACGATCGCCGCGGTCTCCGGCGGGACGGTGACGCTCGAGGAGGGAGGGAAGAGCCTCCGCGTCGTCGCCAAGGACCGCTCCTTCGCCCTCCCCGCGAACGCCGTCGGCTCGCGGGCGGCGGTGGAAGGGACCTTCACCGCGGCGGGCCCGCGCCTCGAGGCGACCGGCCTCGAGAGGCGCCGCGGAGGGGACCGCTGACCCTCCGCGCGCCAATTCCGTAAACTCGGCGTCAGGATGCGGCTCGGCATCGACTTCGGGACGACCCACACGGTCGTCTCCCTCGTCGACCGCGGGAACTACCCCGTGGTCTCCTTCGAGGGGGGCGATCCGTACCCGTCCCTCCTCGCGGCCAACGAGGCGGGGGAGGTCGCCTTCGGCTTCGACGCCGCCGAGCGGCGGCACGAGCCGGGCTGGGCGGTCCTCCGCTCGTTCAAGAGGCTCCTCTCGGACGGAGGCCCGCGGACCGAGGTGGAGCTGGCGGGCCGGCGCTACCCCCTGTTCGACCTCCTCACCCGCTTCCTCGCGACCCTCCGGCGGGACCTCGCCGCCACCTCCAACGCCCACCTGGCGCCGGGCGAGCCGCTCGAGGCCGCCATCAGCGTCCCGGCCAACTCCTCGAGCGCGCAGCGCTTCCTCACCCTGGAGGCCTTCCGCGAGGCGGGCTTCCGCGTCACCGCGCTCCTGAACGAGCCGTCGGCGGCCGGCTTCGAGTACGCCCACCGTTTCCGGTCGACCCTCACGAGCCGCCGGGAGTACGTCCTCGTCTACGACCTCGGAGGCGGGACCTTCGACGCCTCGCTCCTCCGGATGACCGGGAAGACCAACGAGGTCGTCACGAGCGAGGGGGTCCGGCGGCTGGGGGGCGACGACTTCGACGAGGCGATCCTCCGGCTGGTCCTCGAGCGGGCGGCCGTGGAGGAGCCGACCGCCGCCGCGCGCGACCTCCTCCTCGAGGAGTGCTCCCGCCAGAAGGAGGCGGTCGGGCCGAACAGCCGCCGCTTCCTCGTCGACCTGACGCCGCTCGGCCTCGCGCCGATCGCCATCCCGGTCGAGGAGGTCTACGACGCCTGCCTCCCCCTCGTGGAGCGGACGCTCGAGGCGATGGAGCCGGCGATGCGCGACCCGTCGCGCGCCGGGGGGGGCCGGGAGGACGCCGTCGCCTGGAGCGAGCTGGCGGGGATCTACGTCGTCGGCGGGGCGGGGAGCTTCCCCCTCGTCGCGCGCCTCCTGCGCGAGCGGTACGGCGAGAAGAGGGTGAAGCGCTCGCCCCACCCGTTCGCCGCGACGGCGATGGGGCTGGCTCTCTCCCTCGATGGCGAGGAGGGCTACGTCCTCTCCGAGCGGCTGACCCGGCACTTCGGCGTCTTCCGCGAGGCCGGGGAGGGGGCCGACGTCGTCTTCGACCCGATCTTCGAGAAGGACGTCGCGCTGCCGGCCGAAGGGGAGGCGCCCCTCGTCGCGGTGAGGCGCTACCGGGCGGCGCACAACCTCGGTCACTTCCGGTTCGTCGAGTGCAGCCGCGTCACGGCGGGCCGGCCCGACGGGGACGTGACGCCGTGGGACGAGATCCGCTTCCCCTTCGACCCCGCGCTCCGGGGGCGCCCGGCGCTGAACGGCGAGGCGGTCCTGAGGACGGGGGACGGCCCCGAGGTCGAGGAGGTCTACACCTGCACCGCCTCGGGGGAGGTCGAGGTGACGGTCCGGCTCCCCGCCGAGGGGTTCGGGCGGTCGTTCCGGCTGGGACGGGCGTAGGTGTTCCCGGGGGTTTCTCGATCCCCCCGGACCCCCCGCCGGGCGACGCAGACGGTCGATTGCCGCGGTTCGCCGATCCGGGCGGGCGGTTCGCCGAAAAGGGGGAGCCGGGGGCGGTGCGGACCCGTACCTTCGAGGTGAGGGCGCCCCCGCGGGGGGCGCGGAGGATCCGATGAAGAGGTTCGTGCCACCCAACAACATCGTCCGGCTCATCGTGGGGCTCGCGGTCATCGTCGCGGGCGTCGTCTTCACCCTCGACAACTTCGGGATCCTCTCGAGCTGGGTCGTCCTCCGCCTCTGGCCGGTCGTCCTGATCGCCGTCGGCATCGTCAAGATGCGCGAGCACCGCGGCTTCTGGGGGGGCTTCTGGGGCTCGTTCCTCGCCCTCGTCGGCCTCGCCCTCCTGGTCGACAACCTCGGCTTCGTGAGGTTCCCGCTCTACAAGCTCTGGCCGCTCGCCCTCGTGGCCATCGGCATCCGCGTCATCCAGCGGGCGGCCCAGGGGCGGCCGGAGGGGATCGCTCCCGAGACGCTGGAGGTGGGGCGGCTCGACGAGACGGCCATCTTCGGCGGCATCGACCGGTCGATCGTCTCGGCCGACTTCCTCGGCGGCCAGCTGACGGCGGTCTTCGGCGGGTTCGAGCTCGACCTCTCTAAGTGCACGATGGTCTCCGACCACGCCAAGATCGACGTCTTCGTCATGTTCGGAGGAGGCGACATCCGGGTCCCCGAGGGGTGGCACGTCGACGTCAAGGTCTTCGCCCTCTTCGGGGGGACCGACGACAAGACCGTCCACCCGCCCCCGACCCTCGATCCCCCGCCGAAGCGCCTCGTCGTCGACGGCTTCGCGATCTTCGGCGGGATCGACCTGAAGAACTGAGGCGATCCGGTGCACCCCGTCCTCGCCCGCAAGGAGCGGCTCGGGGCCTACCTCCTCGCGTGGGGTCCCGTCGCGGCGATCGCCGCCTACCTCGTCTCGCTCCCGGGCTCGCTCTCCCTCGGCGAGTCGGCGCTCCTCGCCGTCCCGCTCTCGCTGGTCTACGCCTTCCTCTGCCTCTCCTCGTGGTACGCCTGCCGGAGCGCCCCGCTCACCCGCGGGCGGCTCGCGGCCACGGCGGGCGTCCACGCGGCGGGGGCGGGGATCGCCGCGGCGCTCTGGACGCTGGCGGCGGTCACCCTGGCGAGCCTGCTCGGGACGTTCCCGTCGCTCTCGCGGCTCCCCGAGCGGGTCACCCCGGTCGTCCCGATCCTCTTCGTCCTCGGCGTCCTCCTCTACGCCCTCTCGGTCGCCTTCCACTACCTCCTCCTCTCCCTCGAGTCGTCGCAGGCGGCCGAGCGGCGCGTCATGGAGTCCAAGGTCCTGGCCCGCGAGGCCGAGCTGGAGGCGCTGAAGGCGCAGCTGAACCCCCACTTCCTCTTCAACAGCCTCAACTCGGTCAGCGCGCTGACGACGACGGCCCCCTCCCGGGCGCGCGAGATGACCGTCCTCCTCTCCGAGTTCTTGAGGACGAGCCTCTCCCTCGGCGGCAAGGCGTCCATCCCGCTCGGCGAGGAGGTCGCCCTCGCCCGCCGCTTCCTCGCCATCGAGAAGGTCCGCTTCGGGTCCCGCCTCGAGGTGGAGGAGGAGGTCGCCCCCGAGGCCGCGGCCGTCCCCGTCCCGCCGCTCCTCCTCCAGCCGCTCGTCGAGAACGCCGTCCGGCACGGGGTCGGCGCCCTCGTCGAGGGGGGGCGGATCTCGATCCGGGCGCGCCACCAGGGAGGCCGGTTGAGGATCGCCGTCGGGAACCCGACGCCCCCCGAGGGGAGCTCCGAGCGGGGCGGCGGGCTCGGCCTGACGAACGTGAGGCGGCGCCTCGCGGCCCTCTACGGGCGCGAGGCCGAGCTCGTCGTGACGGCCGGCGAGGGGACGTTCCTGGCGGAGGTCGTCCTCCCCGCGGAGCCCCCCGCGTGAGCGCGGCGCGGACCTTCACGGCGATCGTCGTCGACGACGAGGAGCTCGCCCGCGGTCTCCTGCGCGAGCACCTGGTCGACCACCCGGAGGTGAGGGTCGTCGCCGAGTGCGCCAACGGCCCCGAGGCCGTCCGGGCCGTCGGCGAGCACCGACCGGACCTCCTCTTCCTCGACGTCCAGATGCCGGGCCTCGACGGCTTCGAGACGCTCGAGCTCCTCGACCCCGTCCCGGCGGTCGTCTTCGTCACGGCGTACGACCGCTACGCCCTCCGCGCGTTCGAGGTCCACGCGGTCGACTACCTCCTCAAGCCCTACGCGCGCGAGCGGTTCGACACGGCGGTCGCGCGCGCCGAGGCGCGGGCCGCGGGGGGCGAGCGGCTCGCCGCGGAGGCCGTCTCGGCCGTCGCCGCCTCGGCCCGCGGGCCGGGGACGTTCGCGACCCGCCTCGCGTTCCGGGAGAGGGACGGCGTCGCGGTCGTCCCCGTCCGCGCCGTCGACTACGTGAAGGCCGAGGACGACTACGTCCTCGTCGTCGCCGGGGAGAGGCGCTACCTGCGCCACGAGCCCCTCGCCGCCCTCGAGGCGCGGCTCGACCCGGCGCGCTTCGTCCGCGTCCATCGCTCGTGGATCGTCTCCCTCGACCGCCTCGTGAAGGTGGAGGAGGGGAAGTGGGCCGTCCTCGCCTCGGGCGAGCGGCTCCCGGTCAGCCGGACCGGGGCGGCGCGCCTGAAGGAGCGGATGGCGCGCTAGCCGCGGCCGCGGGGGGGAGGGGCGGGGGAGCGGGGAGGACCCGGACGACGACGAGCGTCCGGTCGTCCTCCGGCTCGTCGTGCCCCGTGTAGGCCCTCCAGGCGGCGAGGACCGCGTCCTTCAGCTCCGCCGCGGTCCGCCCCGCCCCCTGCGCGAGGAGCGCCTCGAGCCGGGCGAACCCGAACGGCTCGCCGTCCTTCGCGAGCCCTTCCACCACGCCGTCGGAGAGGAGGACCCAGAGGTCGCCGGGGCCGAGCGGCATCGTCACCGTCCGGAAGACCGCGGGGAGCCCGAGGCCGAGCGGCCGGGCGGGGTTCTCGAGCGCGAGGACCTCGCCGGACGGCGTCACGCGGTACGGGTAGAGGTGCCCCGCGTTCGTGAACGCGGCGCGCCGCTCGCGGAGGTCGAACCGGACGTGGGCGAGGGTGACGAAGGTCCTCCGGTCGGTCGTCCGGCCGATCTCCTGGTCGAGCGCGGCGAGGAGCGCCGCGGCGTCGACGCTGCTCCGGGCCAGGCCGCTCAGCGACGCCATCGCCGACGCCATCACGATGCCGGTCGGGAGGCCGTGCCCCGAGACGTCGGCGACGACGACCGTGAGCCGGTCGTCCCCCTCCGCGAGGAAGTGGTAGAAGTCGCCGCCGATGGCGGCGGCGGGGCGGAAGTCGACCGCGATCTCCACCCCGGGGAAGGCGAAGTCGGGGGAGGGGAGGAGCCGCTGCTGGAGGTCGCGGGCGATCTTCAGCTCGCGCTCGACCGCCTCCCGCGCCGCCCGTTCCGCCACGCTCGCCTCGAGGTGCTCGGCCATCTGGTTGAAGCCGTCGACCATCCCGGCGAGCTGGTCCTTCCCCTTCAGGCGGGCGCGGTAGGCGAAGTTCCCGCGGTCGATCTCGTGGAAGCCCTCCGAAAGGCGCCGCGTCGCCCGCGCGATCCGGAGGACCAGGAGCCCCGCCACGAGCGCCGCCAGGAGGTACGTGGCCCC
>JAKOVQ010000049.1 GCA_029781975.1 Acidobacteriota bacterium | reverse complement strand
CGAAGCCGGGGAAGGAGCAGAGGCCCGCGACGCCGAGGGCGGCGGCCCGCTCGCGGAGCGGGGCCGGGTCGCCGCGGCCCAGGAGGACGAACCGGGCGCCCGGCCGTCCTGCGCCGGAGGGGAGTCCGGCGGCGAAGGCCCCGAGCGCCTCGGAGGCTCCCTTGAGCGTCCGGTTGTGGCCGGCCGCGAGGACGACCACGTCGTCGGGGCGGGCGCCCAGCCTGTCGCGCGCCGCGCCCCGCTCCGCCGCGAGGCGCTCCGGCGAGAACCGGCCGACGTCGGCCCCGTTCGGGACGACGCGGATCCTCGCCGCGTCGACGCCGTGGAGGTCGCGGAAGTGCGCCGCCGTCATCCGCGACACCGCGACGACGAGGGCCCCGCGCACGGCGAGCTGCCGGCGCTCGAGGAGGCGGCGCATCAGGTAGGCGCCGCCGTCCCGGACGGCGCGGCCGGCCCCGGGGGGGGAGCCAGCCGCCCGCCTGGACTGCCGGAAGTCCGCGACGCGGGAGCCGAACTGCGGCTGGAAGACGTCGAACGCCGTGCCGGTCCCGAGGTCGTGGACGACGTCCGCGCCGAGGCGCCGGACGAGCCGGGCCGCGGCGGCCGCCCTCCCGAGGCGCGACGGGGCGGGAGGGATCCGGTGGAAGGCCGCTCCGGCCAGAGGGGTCGAGCCCTCGCCTGCACCTGACCGCCGGCCTTCGGCGCCGACGACGTGGAGCTCCACCCCCTGCCGGACGAGCCAGCGGGCGAGCTCCCAGGCCCACCGTTCGAGCCCCCCGGCGTCGGGGTCGAAGCGGTCGAGGACGAGGGCGACCTTCACGTCACGGCCGGGGGGGCGGCGGGATACCTCTCGTGGCGCCTCTCGACGAGGACGCGCCGGAGCCTCTCGACCGCCTCCCAGACGTCGAGGAAGGAGTTGTAGAGCGGAGCGACGCCGAAACGGATGTTGTCGGGCGCGCGGAAGTCGGGGATCACCCCCATCTCCTCGATGAGGGCCCGGTCGACGCGGAGGCCGTCGGGGTGCCCCAGCGAGACGTGCGAGCCGCGCCGGCCCGGGTCGCGCGGGGACCTCAGCGCCACGCCGAGCGGCGCGAGGCGCTCCTCCCAGAGGGCGACGAGGTACTCCGTCTGCCGGACGGACTTCTCGCGGACGGCCTCGATCCCCGCCTCGAGGAGGAGGTCGACGCCCCCCTCGACGCCGAGGAGCGAGAGGACCGGGGGCGTCCCGGCGAGGAAGCG
>JAKOVQ010000046.1 GCA_029781975.1 Acidobacteriota bacterium | reverse complement strand
GGGCGGCGGCCGTTTCCTTTTCTGCCCAGTCCCTGCGCTCCTTCGCTATCCTCCGGGAGCCTCTCCCCCGTCCCGGGTCCCAGGGTAGAGGCCACCGGCATGCGCACCGATCGCGACCACGCCCTCTCCCTCGACGCGGCCGACCCGCTCGCCCGCTTCCGCGAGGCGTTCGTCGTCGCCGACCCGGGGCTCGTCTACCTCGACGGCAACTCGCTCGGCCGGCTCCCCGCGGCCACCGAGAGGCGCCTCGCCGCCGCCGTCCGCGAGGAGTGGGGCGCGCGGCTCGTCCGGGGCTGGGGCGAGGGGTGGTACGAGGCGCCGCGCCGGATCGGCGCCAAGATCGCACGGCTCGTCGGCGCGTCCCCGGACGAGGTGATCGTCTCCGACTCCACCTCGGTGAACCTCTGGAAGCTCCTCGTCGCCGCCCTCCTCGACCGGCCCGACCGGAGGGTCGTCGTCACCGACGACCTGAACTTCCCCTCGGACCTCTACCTGATCGACGGAGCCGTGAGGCTCCTGGGCGGAGGGCGCTCCGTCCGGCTCGTCCGGTCGCGAGACGGGATCGGGATCGACGCGGGGGACCTGGCGGCCGCCGTCGACGGCGACGTCGCCGTCGTCGCGCTGACCCAGACCGCCTTCAGGAGCGGCTTCCTCCACGACCTCGCCGCGGTGACGGCGCTCGCCCACGAGGCCGGCGCCCTCGTCCTGTGGGACCTCTCCCACTCGGCCGGGGCGGTGCCGATCGACCTCGACGGGGCGGGGGCGGACCTCGCCGTCGGCTGCACCTACAAGTACCTGAACGGCGGCCCCGGCTCCCCCGCGTTCCTCTTCGTCCGTCGCGGTCTCCAGGAGCGGCTCGGCAACCCCCTCACGGGCTGGTTCGGGCACGACCGTCCCTTCGACTTCGACCTCGCGTACGCGCCGGCCCCCGGCCTCCGGCGCTTCCTCGCCGGGACGCCGCCGGTCCTCTCGCTCCTCGGCGTCGAGGGGGGGGTCGACCTCCTCCTCGAGGCCGGGATCGAGGCCGTCCGCGAGAAGTCCGTCCGGCAGACGGAGTACCTCGTCGCCCTCTGGGAGGAGCGCCTCGCGCCGCTGGGCGTTTCGCTGAAGTCCCCGCGCGACCCGGCCCGGCGCGGCTCGCACGTCTCGCTGGGGCACCCCGACGGCCTCCGGGTCGACCGGGCCCTCATCGAGGAGATGGGGGTGATCCCCGACTTCCGCGCGCCCGACAACATCCGGTTCGGGATCGCGCCGCTCTACAACTCGTTCGTCGACGTCTGGGAGGCGGTCGATCGGCTCCGGCGCGTCCTCGCCGAACGGCGTCACGAGAAGTATTCCGCCGCTCCCCCGGCCGTGACGTGAAGGTCGCCCTGGTCCTCGACCGTTTCGACCCCGACGCCGGGGGGCTCGAGAGGTGGGCCCGGGAGCTCGCCCGCTGGCTCGTCCGGAACGGGGAAGAGCTCCACGTCGTCGCCGCCGAGGGCCGGCGGTCGGGTGCAGGCGATGGCTCGACCCCTCTGGCCGGAGCGGCCTTCCACCGGATCCCTCCCGCCCCGTCGCGCCTCGGCAGGGCGGCGGCCGCGGCCCGGCTCGTCGGGCGCCTGGGCGCCGACGTCGTCCACGACCTCGGGACCGGAACGGCGTTCGACGTCTTCCAGCCGCAGTTCGGATCGCGCGTCGCGGACTTCCGGCAGTCCCGGAGGGCGGCGGGCTCCGCTCCGGGGGCCGCCCGCTCCGTCCGGGACCGCGGCTCCTACCTGATGCGCCGCCTCCTCGAGCGCCGGCAGCTCGCGGTGCGCGGGGCGCTCGTCGTCGCGGTGTCGCGGATGACGGCGGCGCACTTCCGCGACCTCCACGGCGTCGACGCGGCGAGGATCCGCATCGTCCCGAACGGGGCCGACGTCGACCGGTTCTCGCCGGAGCGCCTGGCGGCGGAGCGGGGCGCGGCGCGCGAGCGGCTGGGGGCCCGGCCGGGCGACGTCGTGGTCCTCGCGGCCGGGCACAACCGGACTCTCAAGGGAGCCTCCGAGGCGCTCGGGGCGTTCGCGACCGGCCTCCCCTCCGCCGCCGGCCGGCCGGGCGCCCGCTTCGTCCTCCTGGGCCGCGGCGACCCGGCCCCGCTCCGGGAGCGGGCCGCCGCCCTCGGCGTCGCAGGCCGCTGCTCTTTCCCCGGCTTCGTCCCGGACGTCGTCCCGTTCTTCGCGGCGGCCGACCTCTTCCTCCACCCGACCTACTACGACCCCTGCAGCCTCGTCGTCCTCGAGGCGCTGGCGAGCGCCCTCCCGGTCGTCACGACGCGGTCCGACGGAGCCTCCGAGCTGATGACCGACAGGGTGCACGGCCGCGTCGTCGACGACCCCGCCGACGCGGCGCGGCTCGCGGCGGCGCTCGCGGAGGTCGCGGACGCGCGCTTCCGGAGCCCGGCCGCGAGCGCGGCGCGCGACCTCGCGCGAGCCCTCTCGCTCGAGTCCAACTTCCGGCGCGTCGCCGAGGTCCACGCCGAGGCGGTCGAGCGGCGGGCCGCGGCCGAGAGGGGCGCCGCGTGAGCGACGTCCCCCGGGTCCTCGTGACCGGCGCCACCGGGTTCGTCGGCCGGCAGGTCGTCGAGGCGCTCCGGGAGCTCTGGCCCGAGGCCGAGGTCGTCGCGCACGGGCGGCGCAGCCTGCTCGCTCCCGGGAGCCTCACCGACCCCGCCGTCGCCCGGAACCTCGTGTCGCGCGCCCGGCCCACCCACGTCGTCCACGCCTGCGGGGGAGGTCCCGCGGCGCGCCCGGCCGAGCTCGAGGCGCTCCACGGGACGACGACCGAGAACCTCCTGCGCGCCGTGGCCGAGTCGGGGAGGCCCGTCCGCTGGCTCAACGTCGGGAGCTCGGCGGTCTACGCGCCGCAGGACGCCGCGCGCGAGGCGCCGCTCGGCGAGGGCGAACCCGACCGGCCCGTGACGGACTACGCGCGGTCGAAGCTGCTGCAGGAAGGGCTCGTCCGCGCGGCGGCCCGGACGGGCGCCGTGGAGCCGGTCTTCGTCCGGCTCTTCAACACGATCGGCCCGGGCCAGGAGGGGCCCTTCCTCGTCCCCGCCCTCGTCGCCCAGCTCCTCGACCCCGACGCTGCCGCGATCCGCCTCGGGAACCTCGCCGCCGCCCGCGACTTCGTCGACGTCCGCGACGCAGCCGAGGCGATCGTCGCGCTCCTCAGGTGTCCGATCGCGGCCGGGGAGCGCGTGAACGTCTGCTCGGGGGAGGCGACGACGGTCCGGCGGCTCGCGGCCCTCTTCCTCTCCGTCTCGGAGCGGGAGCTCCCGCTCCTCGAGACCTCGATGCGCCCCCCCGCGCTCCTCTTCCAGCGCGGGAGCCGGCACAAGGCCCAGGCCCTCTGCGGCTGGCGGCCGCGACGGACGCTCGTGGAGACGGTCCGCGACACCTGGGAGGCGGCGCTCGAAGCGTTCGTCGGGAGGCCCTGAGGCGGCCGGGCCTGGCGCGGCGGCGACCGGCGCTAGACGGGCGCCCCGGGCTCCGGCGGCAGGTAGCCGAGCGCGACGAGGAGCGGCTTCTCCACCTCGACCACGCGCCTCACCCGCCACCCCGGCTCCCTCGCGTGCCGGCCGACCGAGTCCCGGCGGACCTGGCCGCCCAGGCGCTCGACGGCGCGGGCGGCGGCCCCGGCCGGGAGGCCGACGTCCGCGAAGAGCCGGCCGACGGTCGCCTCGAAGGCCCCGCACAGCTCCTCGTAGCGGACCTCGTGGTAGCGCTCCCTCAGCATCTGCCCGTAGGTCCGGCCGACCCGGACGGCGTTGCACCAGTGGACGGCGTTGTGGAGGGGACCGCGCAGGCGATAGCCCCACTGCGTCGTCGACAGCCGCCCCCATGACGTGATTCCCGCCGTGTCGAAGTAGACCTTCCGCCAGAACGGGTGCTTCGGCGCCACGTGGTCGCAGAAGGCGACGTCGCGCCCGTCCCGGATCAGGTGAACGTAGCGCGCTGCGGGGAAGAGCGCGTCGACGACCGGGAGGGCGTAGCCCGTCTCGCAGAGCTTCCACCCCCAGGGGCGGCCGCTCCCCGGCTCCAGCCCCTCGAGGTGCCGGCGGAAGACGTCCGCCGCCACGCGTGCGAGCTCCCCGCGCGCCCCCGCGTCCCGCCAGAGCGGCCCGTAGTCCGGGTAGTACCGTTCGACGGCGTGGCGGACGAGGTCCAGCAGCGGGAGCGCGTCCTCGGACTCGTTGACCCGAGCGCCCAGGAAGACGCCGGCTTCCCCGAACGCGCGCGCCAGGAGGCGGCTCCCCGAGTGCGACTTGTTGAAGAGGACGAGGGGCGGCCCGAACGGGCGGAGCCGCTCGCGCAGCTCCTCGAGCGGGTCCGCGCCGTCCGCGGGACGCGCGGCCATCGGTCTCCTTCCGACGTACGATCCCTCGCGGGACGTCCGTGCACCCGAGAATCTACAGCGAGTTCGACCGCGTCTGCGAGAGGCGCCGGGCCGGAGGGGCGGTGCTGGAGATCGGCGCCGTCCCGGCGAACGACACGCTCCTGACGCTCCCCGCGCTCGCGCGGGCCACGTCGCGGATCGGCGTCAGCCTCGACGGGCCGGCCCGCTTCGGGGGCTTCGAGATCCTCCGGGCGAACGCCAACCGCCTCGACCTCTTCGACGGCGCCCGGTTCGACACCGTCCTCTGCAACTCCGTCCTCGAGCACGACGCGTTCTTCTGGACGACGCTCGCCGAGATCCGGAGGGTGGCGCGCCCCGGGGCCCTCGTCGTCCTCGGCGTCCCCGGCTTCGACGCCCCGCCCCCGTCCTACCGCCGCCTCTCGCGCCTCCTGGCCGGGCTCCCTTCGCTCGGGCGGACGGGCCGCGAGGAGGCCGACGGGCTCGCGGCCTCCACGCCGACCCTGGTCGTCCACCGATTCCCCTCGGACCACTACCGCTTCTCGCGGGAGGCGGTGGAGCAGGTGCTCCTCGAGGGGCTCGACGACCGGGAGGTCGCCACGGTCCTGACCCCTCCCCGCTTCGTCGGATCGGGAATCCGCCGCTGAGCCGCCGGCTCGGACGGCGCCAGCGCCGTCCCGTGCCGGCTACCGCTCTTCCCCTCCCTGGCCTATCCTCCCGACGCCGATGCGGAACCCACCGCGTTCCTGGACGCTCCCCCTGGCCCTCCTCCTCACAGCCCTCCTTCCCGGCTGCTCGGTGCGAAAGCTCGCCGTGAACACGCTGGGCGGCGCCCTCGCGGGCGCGGGCGACACCTACGCCAGCGACGACGACCCGGAGCTGATCGGCCAGGCGCTCCCGTTCGGGCTGAAGACCATGGAGGCCCTGCTGGCGGAGACGCCGGCGAACGCCGACCTCCTCCTCGCCGCCTCGAGCGGCTTCACCCAGTACGCCTACGCCTACGTCCAGTGCGAGGCCGACTACGTCGAGGCGAAGGACCTCGCCCGCGCGACCGAGCTGAGGGCCCGGGCCAAGAAGCTCTACGCGCGGGCGCTGGGATACGCGCTTCGCGGGCTGGAGGTGAAGCACCGGGACTTCCGCCGGCGGCTCCGGACCGACCGCGCCCCGCTCCTCGCCGAGCTGACCAGGGCCGACGTCCCGCTCCTCTACTGGACCGGCGCCTCGTGGGGCGCCTCGATCGCTCTCTCCAAGGAGGACTCCGAGCTGACCGCCGACCAGGGGCTCGTCGAGGCGATCATGCGGAGGGCCCTCGAGCTCGACGAGACGTTCGGCGAAGGGACGATCCACGACTTCTTCATCGCCTTCGAGGGGGGCCGCCCCCCCTCCGCGGGGGGCTCCGCCGAGCGGGCGCTCGAGCACCTCGACCGCGCCGTCGCCATCTCCGACGGCCTGCGCGCCGCCCCCTACGTCTCGTACGCCGAGACGGTCTGCGTCGCCCGGCAGGACCGCAAGGAGTTCGAGACGATGCTCGGGAAGGCCCTCGCCGTGAACCCCGACGGGTCGAGGCCGATGCGCCTCGCCAACCTGATCGCCCAGAAGCGCGCCCGCTGGTTGCTGGGACGCGCGGACGAGCTCTTCCTGGAGTGAAACGAGTGAACCTTCGCCTCCGATTCGTCCCCTCCCGCGCCTGCGTCCTCTCCCTCGCGTTCCTCTCGGCTGCCGGATGGGCGCTCGTCCCCCGAGCCGCCGCTGCGCAGACGATCGTCAAGATGGCGACGCTCGCCCCGGAGGGCTCCTCCTACCACCTCATCCTCAAGGAGATGGCGGAGAGGTGGAAGACGGCGACGAACGGGCGGGTCGTCGTCAGGATGTACCCCGGGAGCGTCGCGGGGGACGACGCCGACGTCGTGAGGAAGATGCGGCTCGGCTCGCTGAACGCCGCGCTCCTGACCAGCGTCGGCCTCTCCAACGTCGACCGGACCGTCTTCGCGCTCGAGGTCCCGATGATGTACGCCTCCGACGACGAGGTGGACTACGTCCTCGGGAAGATGGAGCCCCGGATCGAGGCGGCCCTCGCCGCGAAGGGGTTCGTCGTCCTGAACTGGGCCGACGCCGGGTGGGTCCGCTTCTTCACGAAGACGCCAGTGAAGACGCCCGACGATCTCAAGCCGCTGAAGCTCTTCGCCTGGGCGGGCGACACGGACGCCATCGAGATCTGGAAGGGGGCCGGGTTCAACCCGGTTCCCCTCCCGTCGACCGAGATCTCGACGGCGCTGCAGACCGGGCTCGTCACCGCCCTCCCGACGACGCCGCAGGCGGCCGTCATCCTCCAGTGGTACACGCACGCCCCCAACATGACCGACGTGAGGTGGGCGCTCCTCCTCGGGGCCACGGTCATCTCGAAGGCGACGTGGGACAAGATCTCCCCCGCCGACCAGAAGGCGATCCGCGACGCCTCGCGCGAGGCGGGAGCGCGGCTGCGCGCCGAGAGCAAGGCCGCGGGGGCCCGGGACGTCGAGGCGATGAGGAAGCGCGGGCTCACCGTCGTCGCCGTCGACCCGAAGACCGAGGCGCTCTGGCGGACCGCGGCCGAGGCCGCGTACCCCAGGATCCGCGGGAAGATCGTCCCCGAAGACGCCTTCGACGAGGCGAAGCGGCTCCTCGCCGACTACCGGGCGAAGAAGGCGGCGGCGGCCAGGCGTTGAAGGGCGTAGCCCTCATCCGCCGGCTCGAGAAGGGGCTCCTCGTCGGAGCCCTTTTCTTCGCCACCGCCCTGCCCCTGATCGACGCGTTCGGGCGGCCCTTCGGCGGCTTCCACGTCCCGGGCGCCGAGGCGTGGCTCCGCCAGGTCACCCTCTGGATGGCGTTCGTCGGCGGCCTCCTCGCGGCGCGCGAGGGGACCCACCTCACCCTCTCGACGGCCGAGCTCCTCCCCGAGGGACGGCCCCGCCGCCTCGCGCGGCTCGGCGCCTACGCGGTGGCGGCGGGGGTCACCGCCGTCCTCGCCTGGGCGAGCTGGGGCCTGGTGAAGGCCGACCGGATGCAGGGGAACCGGCTGCCGGGGGGGCTCCCGGAGTGGGCGAGCGAGTGCGTCATGCCGCTCGCCCTCGCGGGGATCGCCTTCCTCTTCGCCTGGCGGGCCTCCGAGAGGCCCGCGCTCCGCGCCCTCGCCTTCGCGGCGATCGGCGCGGCGTTCGCGCTCGGCCTCCTCCCCGAGGCCGCCCTCCCGAAGATCGTCCTGCCGGGCCTCGTCCTCATCCTCGGCGCGACGCTCCTCGGGGCGCCGGTCTTCGTCGCGATGGCCGGGGTCGCGCTCCTCCTCTTCTTCAAGGACGGGACCCCGGTGGCGGCCGTCTCCGCCGAGGTCTACCGCCTGATCGGCTCGCCCACCCTCCCGGCGATCCCGCTCCTGACGGCCGCTGGGTACGTCCTGGCGGAAGGGGGCGCCTCGACGCGCCTCGTCCGCTTCTTCCGGGCGGTCTTCGGCTGGATGCCGGGCGGGATCGCGGTGATGGTGGCGGCCGTCTGCGCCGTCTTCACGACGTTCACCGGCGGCTCGGGGGTGACCATCATCGCCCTCGGGGGCCTCGTCCTGCCGATGCTCCTCGAGGACGGCTACCCAGAGGGCTTCTCTCTCGGCCTCGTGACGGCCTCCGGGAGCCTCGGCCTCCTCTTCCCGCCGAGCCTCCCGGTCATCCTCTACTCCGTCGTCGCGTCGGTGCCAGCCGACCAGCTCTACCTCGCCGGGCTCCTCCCCGGGCTCCTCCTCGTCGTCCTCGTCGGCGCCTGGGGGATCTGGAACGGCCGGAAGCTCGACGCGCAGGGGAAGAAGAGGCAGCCCTTCTCCTGGAGGGAGGCAGGGGCGTCGTTCTGGGCCGCCAAGTGGGAGCTCGCGCTTCCCGTCCTCGTCGTCGCCCTCTTCGTCACCGGCTTCGCCTCGATGGTCGAGGTCTCCGCCGCCGCCTGCGCCTACGCCGTCGTCGTCGAGTGCCTCGTGATGCGCGACATCCACCCGTTCCGCCAGCTGCCGGGCGTCCTCGTGAAGGCCGGAGCGCTGATGGGGGCCGTCCTCCTCCTCCTGAGCGTCGCGATGGGCCTCACGAGCTACCTCGTCGACGCGCAGATCCCGAGCCAGCTCCTCGACGGCGTGCGGACGCACGTCCACTCCCCGTTCGCCTTCCTCCTCATCCTCAACGTCTTCCTCCTCGTCCTCGGGAGCGTCCTCGAGATCTACTCGGCCATCGTCATCCTGGCGCCGCTCGTCGCGCCGATGGGAGCCGCGTTCGGGATCGACCCGATCCACCTCGGCGTCGTCTTCCTCGCGAACCTGGAGCTCGGCTTCCTCTTCCCCCCCGTCGGGCTCAACCTCTTCCTCTCCTCGTCGCGCTTCGGCAAGCCGCTCCCCTCGCTCTACCGGCACGTCGTGCCGTTCCTCCTCATCCTCGGGACGGGGGTCCTGCTCATCACCTACGTCCCCGCGATGTCGACGGGGCTCCTGAGGCTCCTCGGCCGCTGACGGGCCGGGGCGGGCGGCGACCGGTCAGCCCACGGAACGAGGGAGCCGGGGGCGTGCGGGCGGTCACGCCCGTTTTGCGGCCGGAGTGCTACGCTGAGGCCGACGTTCAGGACAAACAGCGTGACCTGGCGCGCGTCGCGCAGGAGCAGCTCATGGAACGAGCCCTCTCGTCTCCCTCCTCCAGCCGCAGCAGGGGCCCCGCGTCGCGGCCCCGGGCTCCGAGGTCCCTCCTCGCCCTCGCGACCGGCACCCTCGCCGCCCTCCTCGCGGCCGTCGCGCCCTCCGCTCCGGCCCAGTCGATCCTGACGGTGGCCGGCGGCGGGACCGACGACGGAAAGCCGGCGACGCAGGCCGCGGTGAACGCCATCGGCGTCGCCGTGGACGGCTCGGGGAACATCTACGTCGTCGACAACCTGAACAACCGAATCCGGAAGGTCTCGGCCGCGGACGGGACGATCTCCACGTTCGCCGGGCGCGGCGGCTACGGCTTCTCGGGAGACGGAGGCCCCGCGACGGCCGCGGACCTCGCCTACCCGATCGGCATCGCCCTCGACCGATCCGGGAACGTCTTCGTCGCCGACACCTCCAACAACCGGGTCCGGAGGGTCTCGGCCGCGACGGGGGTCATCACGACGGTGGCAGGGGCCGGGTCGGCCGGCTACACCGGCGACGGGGGCCCGGCGACGCAGGCCCGCCTCGCCTCTCCGTCCGGCGTCGCCGTGGACGGTTTGGGGAACGTCTTCATCGCCGACTTCGGGAACAACGTGGTCCGGAGGGTCGCGGCCGCGACGGGGACGATCGCGACGATCGCGGGGAACGGCGTCAGCGGCTTCTCGGGAGACGGCGGGCCCGCGACGCAGGCCAGGCTGAACGGCCCGTTCGGGGTCGCCGTCGACTCCTCCGGGAACGTCTACGTCACCGACCGGACCAACGACCGGGTCCGGAAGGTCTCGGCCGCGGGGACGATCACGACCGTCGTGGGGAGCGGCGCGACCGCGCCGCTCGGCGACGGGGGAGCCGCGACGCTCGCCGGGATCGACGCTCCCGAGGGCGTCGTCGTCGACGCGTCGGGAGGGCTCGTCGTCGCGGACCGGGCGCACCAGCGGATCCGCCGCGTCACCGCGGGAGGGGTGATCTCGACGCTGGCCGGGACCGGAGTCTTCGGCTACGGCGGCGACGGGATGCCGGCGACGCAGGCGTCCCTCTCGGACCCGTTCGGGGTCGCGGTCGACTCGGCCGGAAACGTCTACGTCGCCGAGTACTTCGGGAGCCGCGTCCGGCGGATCCGGGCCTCGAACGGGGTGATCGAGACGGTCGCCGGCAACGGGAATTACACCCGGGTCGGGGACGGCGGCCCGGCCACCGCGGCGACGCTCACCTACCCCTACGGCGCGTGGGTCGAGCCGGGCGGCGGGATCGTCATCGCCGACACCTACGCCCACCGCATCCGGCGGGTCGACCCCGTCACGGGGACGATCACCACGATCGCCGGCACGGGGACCGCGGGCTACGCGGGAGACGGCGGCCCGGCGACGCAGGCGTACCTCTGGGCTCCCTGCGACGTCGCGGTGGCCGCCAACGGGGACGTCTACGTCGCCGACGGCTCGAACCGCAGGATCCGGAAGATCGAGCGCGCGACCGGGGCGATCCGTCTCTACGCCGGCTCCGGCGGCTCGGGCTCGGCCGGCGACGGCGGCCCGGCGGCGGCGGCGACCTTCATGCACCCGTTCGCCCTCGCCCTCGACTCCTCCGGAAACCTCTACGTCGCCGACGCCGACGCGAACCGCGTCCGCAAGATCTCGCCCGGCGGGGGCCTCATCACCACGGTCGCGGGCGGGGGGAGCGGCGCGCTCGGCGACGGGGGGCCGGCCACCCAGGCCACCCTCGGCTGCCCCAACGGCGTCGCGCTCGGCCCCTCGGGCGACCTCTACATATCCGACACCTGCCAGGCGCGGGTCCGGCGGGTCTCGTCGCAGAACGGCACGATCCGGACCGTCGCCGGGAACGGCCTCGGCGGGTTCTCCGGCGACGGCGGCCCCGCCACGCAGGCGATCGTCGACGCCCCGACGGGGATCGCGGTCGACTCGGACGGGACCTTCTTCTTCGCCTCGGGTTCGGTGGACCGGGTCCGCCGGGTCGACGGGGCGACGGGGATCATCACGACGATCGCGGGGAACGGCACGAGGAGCGCGATCGGCGACGGCGGCCCCGCCACGGCGGCCGGCCTCTCCTCGCCCGTCGGCCTCCGTCTCGACGGCTCCGGGAACCTCTACCTCGCCGACACCTTCAACCGGAAGGTCCGCCTCATCTCGCGCTGCCGGGGGGTCTCCGAGCCGACCCTCCTCGCGCCGGCGAAGGCGGCGCAGGGGGTCTCCACCGCTCCGACCTTCAGCTGGACCGCGGTTCCGGGCGCCTTCCGCTACGACGTCTACCTCGGGCTCTCGGGGGTCACGCCCACCCTCCGCCTCGTCGCGCAGGACCTGACGTCGACGTCCTTCACCGCCTCGAACCTGCAGCCCGGGACCCAGTACCTCTGGACCGTCTGGGCCAAGGGGGACCCCTACTGCCAGCCCCAGTCGATCGGGAAGGCGACGGCCATCACCTTCACGACCGTCGCGAGCTGCACGGCGCCGCCGGCCCCGGCCCCCACGGCTCCGGCCGACGGGGCGACGGGGATCGCCGCCGCCCCGACCCTCACGTGGCAGGCCTCCTCCGGGGCGGGCTCGTACGACGTGAACTTCGGGACGACGTCCCCCCCGCCGGCCGCGGCCAGGGGGCTGACGACGACGTCGCTCGCCCTCTCGAACCTCGTCGCCGGGACCACCGACTACTGGAGCGTCACCGCGCACGCCTCGTGCGACGCGGCCCGCACCGCCTCCTCCCCGGTCCGCTCGTTCCAGGTCGCCGGCGGCTGCCAGGCGCCCGCTGCCTTCGCACAGACCGCCCCGGCCGCGGGAGCCACCGGCGTCTCCACGAGCGCGTTCCTCTCCTGGCAGGCCGCGGCGAACGCCGCGCGCTACGACCTCTACCTCGGGACGCAGGCGGACCCGCCCCTCTATCTCGCGGGGCTGACCGCCACGTCGCTCCAGCTCTCGGGCCTCGTCCCCGGCGCCGCCTACACCTGGCGGGTCGTCGCGCGCGCGGCCTGCAGCACGGCCCTCACCTCCTCCGCCGGGCCGCGCAGCTTCACCACGGCGGGGACGTGCGCCACGCCGTCGGCCCCGTCGTTCAGCTTCGTCCCCCCGGGGGTCTCCGCCGGCCAGACCTACGTCATCGCCTGGAACGCGGCGACCGGCCTCGACGCCTCGGGCTGGTACGTCGTCGAGCGCTCGCGCGACGCGGGGTTCGCGACGCTCCTCGACTCGCAGACCACCGCCTCGACCTCCGCCTCCTTCGTCGCGACCGGGCCGGGGACGGTCTACCACCGCGTTCACGCCGTCGCCGCCTGCGCCCCGCCGAAGGACGGGCCGCCGTCCGGGGCCGCCTCCACGACGGTTGTGTCGGGCTCCCCGAACGTGGTCTTCACGGTGGCCCCCTCCGCGGTCGTCACTTCCCTCGGCGACGCGCTGGAGGACCAGCGGAGCACCTTCACCGTGGAGAACATCTCCGACGCGCCGATCCAGGTGATCGTCGCGCGCCAGGAGCTCGCGTCCGTCCCCTTCTTCCAGGTGGTCGACCCCGACGGTGGCGACGCCGCCTTCGTCACCCTCCAGCCGCGGCAGCCGAAGACGTTCCAGATCCGCTACTCGGGCCCGCCGAGCGCGACGGCCGGGACCTACCAGGGACTCGTCGTCCTCTCCTCGACCGGACAGGGGCTCTCCGTCACCCCCTACGCCTTCGTCAACCTGAAGGTCGGCGGCGCGACGGCGGCCGTCCCCGAGTTCCGCGTGAACGGCGCCAGGACCGAGTACGCCTTCTTCCCGGGCTGGGCCGACGACGACACCGACCGCCCGTCGATCTCCGTCGACGTCCGCAACCCGGGATCGTCCCCGATGGAGCTCGGGCTGGAGATCGGCCCCGAGGTCTGGCTCCAGCCCGAGGCGGGGTGGAACGCCACGCCGATCCCGGCCGGGGCCTCGCGGACGATCCGCCTCTCCACCAGCCGGGCGCGCGCGCCGAACGGCTCGGCCCTCCCACGCGCCACCTACCTGACGGTGAGGACGAAGGACGGCGCCACCGCGCGCCTCCTCGTCCAGGACAACGACGCCGTGCCCGTCGCTTCGGGCCGCCCGTCGCAGCTGCCGCTCGGCGTCAGGTCGTACCTCGTCCCCTCCGTCGTCCACGCCACCTCGGCGATCGGCCGGACCTTCGTCTCGAGGCTCCGGATCTCGAACGCGGGGACGCGCGCCGTCCCCGCCCAGCTCCTCTTCACGTCGGCCACGACCGGCGACGTCCGGCGGGCGACCGTCGTCGTCCCGGCCGGCGACGTCGTCTCTCTCACCGACCCGCTCGTCCAGCTCTTCGGCCTCGCGCCGCCGGTCTACGGGCCGATCGAGGTGAGGACCGCGGCCCCCGAGGACGTCGGCCTCCTCTCGGTCTCGTCGGGGGTCGACGCGCCGTCGCCGTCGGGCGGGGTCTTCGGCTTCCAGATGCCGACCGTCCTCCGGGGCGAGGGGGCGCGCCTGGGGTCGCCCCACCTCGTCGCGGGGGTGCCGGAGAACGCGAAGCTCCGTTCGAACCTCATCCTGGCCGAGACGACCGGGCTCGACCGGGTCGCCGGGCAGCTCGTCCTGCGCGACGCCGACGGGAACCAGCTCGGGACCGCCCCCTTCGACCTCCCCGCCTACGGGTGGCAGCAGATCGGCCGGGTCGTCTCGGCGCTCGGGGGGGGGAGCGACCGGACGGCGGCGCGGATCGAGATCGAGGCGACGTCCGGGGCGGGGGCCGTCATGGGGATCGTGACGGTCATCGACAACAACAACGACGACTCGGTCACCTACGTCAGCCGTCCGGCGACGACCCCCTCCTCCGGTCCCGCGGTGAGGCGCCCGCTCTGGGCGCAGCAGGCCGCCGGCTCCCAGAAGATCGTCGTCCCGGCCCTCGTCAACGGCTTCCCCACCTTCCCGGGAACCGCCAAGCCGTACAGCTTCCGCTCCCTCATGGGCCTGGCGGCGGGGTCGGCCAGCCCGGCCACCTTCACCCTCACCTACTACGACCTCGAGCGGGGCGGCTCCACCGCGAAGACCGTCGTCGTCGACGCGCGGAAGACCCGGGAATACCAGAACGTCCTCGAGGAGCTGTTCGGCGTCCCTGCGGGCGCGAAATCTCAGGGGCCGCTCTTCGTCGAGGTGACGGGGAACGGGACCGTCTACGCCAAGGTCTACTCCGACCTCGAGGCGGGGACGCTCGGCGACGGCTTCCCGGTCGTCTCGATCCCCTCCGACGGCCTGACGGGGGGGCCGAGCCAGAAGCCCCTGGCGGTGGACGGCCTCGAGCAGTCGGTCGACAAGTCGCGCGGCACCCGCTCGAACCTGATCCTGAACGAGGTGCTCGGCCAGCCCGTCACGGTGACCGTCCGCCTCTACGAGGCCGGCAACCGGAGCCGCCCCATCGCCGAGACGGACATCCCGCTCAAGGCGCTCGAGAAGGTCCAGCTCTCGAGCGTCTTCACCGGCCTCGGACTGGAGACCGCGGACCGGAGGAAGGACCGGACGAACGTGGAGTGCGTCGTCACGTACAAGTCGGGGACCGGGCTCGTCTCGGCGATCGTGACCACGATCGACAACCAGACCGGCGACACCCGCAACTCCTCCCTCGCCCCCTCGGGCGGGGTCCCGGCGTCCGGGGGAGGAGGCTCGATCGGGTTCTGAGGATTCGGCTCCCGGGGCGGGAACCGAACGGCGCCCCGGTGCGTCCAAGAGGACAGGAGGATGCGATGCGGCCGGTCCCGGGCGCGGAAGAGCGACGGCTCGCCACCCTCCACGGGCGGGCCTGGGCATGGGCGGTCGTCTGCGCCCGGTTCGAAGGGGAGGAAGCCGCCGCGGTCCTTCAGGAGACCTATCGCCGGCTCCTCTTCGGCAAGGCCGGGCCGGACGGCGCGTCGTTCCTCGTCTCGCTCCTGGGCGAGATCCGGAGCGTCGCCCGCCGCCGACGGCGGGCCGCCTTCCTCGCCTCCGCCGGAGGGCTCCTCCTCCACGGGATCGTCCCCGCGAAGGCCGACCGGGAGCCCGACGTCGGGCTCGTCTGGGATGCCCGGGCCCGCGCCCTCGCGAGCCTCCTCCTCGGCCTCCCCGACCGGGAACGCGAGGTCGCGGTCCTCGTCTTCGGGGAAGAGCTTTCCCTCGCGGACGCCGCGCGGGCCCTGGGCATCGGCGAGGGACGCGCCGCGCGGCTCCTGGCGCGCGGGGCTGCGAGGCTCGAGGAGGGGCTCGGGGCCCCGTCCGCCCCCACGGGGGACGCCGGGAGACGGCACGGGGGGCGGCGATGACCGGCGACGCCGTCCGCGACGAGGTGAAGCGGCTCCTCAGGGACGTCCAGGCGGGCGCGCCCCCCTACCACGGGACCCTCCGGGAGGCGCCGCCGTCCCGCGCGCCGGGCGGCCGCCGCGTCCCCGGAATCCCTCTCTTCCTCGCGACGCTCCTCGCCGGCCTCCTCGCGATGCTCCTGGCGCGGCTCGGCGTCCTCTAGCATCGAGGGGGCGCCGAGGGAGCGCCGCGGGCCCCGCGGGAACTTCGCGGCTGCCCCGGGGTCCGAGGGGGCAGGAGGACCGACATGAACCCGCCCCGCCGCTCACCCGCCCGTCCCGCCCTCGTCGCCCTCCCCGCCGCGCGCGTCCCGGCGCGCCTCGCGGGCCCGGCCGCCGCCGCCCCCGCGCGCGGCATCGGCCTCTCCGGCCCCGAGGCAGGGGCGACGCGCCCCGAGTACCGCGCGCGCGGGACCGTCTACGTCGAGGCGCTCCGCGGGAGCGACTACGAGCTCCGGCTGACGAACCCCCTCGGCGTCCGCGTCGCCGTCGCGCTCTCGGTCGACGGGCTGAACACGGTCGACGCGCGGCGCACCGACGCGAAGAGCGCGACCAAGTGGGTCCTCGAGCCGTACCAGACGATCGTCCTCTCCGGCTGGCAGGTCTCGTCGGCGACCGCGCGCCGGTTCACGTTCACGGGCGAGCGCGACTCGTACGGCGCCCTTCTCGGCCAGACGAACGACCTCGGCGTGATCGAGGCCGTCTACTACCGGGAGAAGAGCTGCGAGCCGCCGCCGGTCTCGATCTGGCCGTTCGGAAGGCGCGACACGCGGCCCGAGGAGAAGTCCCGGTCGGCCCGGCCGGCCCCCTCCGGCGCCGCCGCGGAGGGCTCGGTCGCCCAGCCCCGGAACGAGCCGTCCCTCTCCGACGAGTACGCCGCCACGGGGATGGGGGACCGGACGGACCACCAGGTGCGGCGGATCGACCTCGAGCTCGAGAGCCGGCCCGCGGCGACCGTCAGGATCCGCTACGAGTTCCGCCCCCAGCTCGTGAAGCTCGGCGTCCTCCCGACCGAGCCTCGCCCCTGGCCGCTCTCGCGCCGCGAGCGCGCCACCGGATTCGACGGCTCCTTCTGCCCCGAGCCCGGCGTCGTCCGCTGACCGGCCCGCCTCTCCCCCGACCCTCGCGCGGCCCGCGCCCCCGGCGCGGGCCGTTCGCGCGGACTACTGCAGGCCGCCGACGAACCGGCAGTAGTCCTCGAAGTACCCCGTCAGCGCCACGGAGAACCCGTTCGGGTACTCGAGCGCGAGGCTGGCCGGGACCTTGCGGGAACGGATGACCTTCCCCTCGCAGGCGACCCGCTTCCCGTCCGGGAGGTGGATCGAGGCGCTCATCCGCTCTCCGATCCGGGGGGTCGCAGTCCCCGCGATGTAGAGGCCGGTGTACGACATGTCCCAGGTGAAGCCGGAGAAGGGCTTCCCGTCCAGGACGTACTCGACGATCAGCCGCCTCCGCTTCCTCGGGAAGTTGCGCCTTTCGATCACGGGCCTTCACCTCCAGAGCCGGCATCGTTCGCCGGCACCCGGGCGTTTCGCCCCTGCTGTTTCGCGAAGGATCGGCGGCCGGGTCGCGGGATGTCAACACCCGTTCGGGTGTCCCCCCGGTGGCCGCCCGGAGCAACGGTTGACGCCGGAAAAATAAACCCTATCATTCGCATGGGAATTTGATGTCTTGAAGGTCTCGCAGCGCGGCCTCTACGCCCTCCAGGCTCTCCTCCACCTCGCCGAGGCGTGGGGGACCGGCCTCGTCACCGCCCGCGAGATCGCCGAGCGGGAGGGGATCCCCGAGAAGTTCCTCGAGGCGATCCTCCTCTCCCTGAGGAACGCCCGGATCGTCACCAGCCAGCGGGGCCGCGTCGGCGGCTACCGCCTGCGGCGCCCCCCGGCGGAGGTGGTCCTGGGCGACGTGATCCGGCTCGTGGACGGGCCTCTCGCCCCCTTCGGCGACGCGGCCGAGCTCGAGCACCGCGTCCGCCACGAGGCCCGGCACGCGGGTCTGTTCGAGCTCTTCCTCGACGTCCGCAACGCCGCCGCGGCGATCCTCGACCACACCACCCTCTCGGACCTCCTGGCCCGGGACCGGCGGATCCTCGCCGCTCGCGCGCGCCGCGACGGGGCGGCGGGCGGGGCTATCGGCTCGTGAGACAAATGTCTACTCAAATAGAAGGAATTATGCGACAGACTCGCCGGGCCGCGCTCCTCGCCGTCGCCGTGGGGGCGGCGGCCGCAGCCTTCCTCCTCGCGCGCGAGGGAGCCTCGGGCCCGGCCCCGGAGGTCACCCTCCTCAACGTCTCCTACGACCCGACCCGCGAGCTCTACCAGGAGGTGAACGCGGCCTTCGCCCGCCGCTGGCTGGAGAGGACCGGGCAGAGGGTGACGATCCAGCAGTCGCACGGCGGCTCCGGCAAGCAGGCGCGGTCGGTCATCGACGGCCTCCCGGCCGACGTCGTCACGCTCGCCCTCGCCTACGACGTGGAGGCGATCAGCCGGATGACCGGCCTCGTCCGGCCGGGATGGCAGAAGCGGCTCCCCCACAACAGCTGCCCCTACACGTCGACGGTCGTCTTCCTCGTGAGGAAGGGGAACCCGAAGGGGATCCGCGACTGGCCCGACCTCGCCCGCCCGGGGGTCTCCGTCGTCACCCCGAACCCCAAGACGTCGGGAGGCGCCCGGTGGAACTACCTCGCCGCGTGGGGCTCGGCGCTCGTGAGGGGGAAGGACGCCCGGGCGGCCGAGGCGCTCGTGAGAGGGATCGTCCGGAACGTGCCGGTCCTCGACACCGGCGCCCGCGGCTCCACGACCACCTTCGTCCAGCGGGGGATCGGCGACGTCCTCCTCGCCTGGGAGAACGAGGCGCTCCTCGCCCTCCGGCAGGGGGATGCCGGCCGCGTCGAGATCGTGGTCCCGCCCGACTCGATCCTCGCCGAGCCGCCGGTCGCCCTCGTCGACGCGGTCGTCGACCGGCGGGGGACGCGAGCCGTCGCTCAGGCCTACCTCGAGTTCCTCTACTCGGACGAGGCCCAGGCGATCGTCGCTCGACACGGCTACCGGCCCCGCTCGCCCGCGGCCCTCCGCGCGGCGCGCGTTCCCTTCCCTCCGCTGAGGCTCTTCACCGTCGACGCCCTCTTCGGCGGCTGGGAGACGGCCCAGAGAGCCCACTTCGACGAGGGGGGCCTCTTCGACCGGATGCTCCAGCCGTGAAGCGCCCCGCCGTCGAGCCCCGGATCCTCCCCGGCTTCGGGCCGGCGCTCGGGTTCACGCTCCTGTGGCTCTCGGTCGTCGTCCTGGCGCCGCTGGCGGCGCTCGTCCTTTCCGCCCTGAGGATGCCGCCGGCCGAGATCGCCCGGATCGTGGCGGCCCCCCGCGTGGCCGCCTCGATTCGCCTCACCTTCGGCCTCGCGCTGGCGAGCGCGGCGGTCGCCGCCCTCCTCGGGCTCCTCCTCGCCTGGGTCCTCGTCCGGCACCGCCTGCCGGGGCGGCGCCTCCTCGACGCGCTGATCGACCTCCCGTTCGCCCTCCCGACCGCCGTGGCCGGGATCGCCCTGACGACGCTCTACGCCCCGAACGGCTGGCTCGGGCGCCCCCTCGCCGCGCTCGGCGTCCCGGTCGCGTTCACCCCGCTCGGGATCGGCGTCGCCCTCGTCTTCCTCGGGATCCCCTTCGCGGTGAGGACCCTCGAGCCGGTCCTCGAGAGCCTCGACCCCGAGGTCGAGGACGCCGCGACGAGCCTCGGGGCGACGGCGGGACAGACGTTCCGCCGCGTCCTCTTCCCGGAGCTCCTCCCGGCGCTCGCCACCGGCTTCTCGCTCGCCTTCGCGCGCGGCCTGGGCGAGTACGGATCGGTGGTCTTCATCTCCGGGAACATGCCGATGCGGACGGAGGTCGCTCCGCTCCTGATCATGACCAGGCTCGAGCAGTACGACTACGCGGGGGCGACGGCGCTCGCCGCCGTCCTCCTCGTCGCCTCGTTCCTCCTCCTCCTGGCCGTCAACCGCCTGCAGGCGTGGGGCGTCGGTCCCGCCGCGCGGGGCTGAGGGGGCCGCTCCGTGGACGCCTACGCCCTCTCTCCCCGATCCGGCTCCCGCGCCGTCCGGCTCCTGCTCGGCGCCGCGGCGCTCGCCGTCCTCGGGCTCTTCCTCGTCGTCCCGCTGGCGGCCGTCTTCGCCGAGGCCTTCCGCAACGGGGCCGCCGCCTACCTCGCCTCCGTCCGTCACCCGGACGCCCTCGCCGCCCTCCGGCTCACGCTCCTCGTCGCCGCGATCGCCGTCCCCCTCAACGTGGCCTTCGGGCTCGCGGCGGGCTGGGCGCTCGGGAAGTTCCGCTTCCCGGGGCGGAGCGTCCTCCTCGCCCTCGTCGACCTCCCCTTCGCGGTCTCCCCCGTCGTCGCGGGGATGGTCCTCGTCCTCGTCTTCGGCCGGACCGGGCTCCTCGGGCCCTGGCTCGCCGCCCACGCCTTCCCGGTCGTCTTCGCCGTCCCGGGGATCGTCCTGGCCACGGTCTTCGTCACCTTCCCCTTCGTCGCGCGCGAGCTCGTCCCCCTCATGCAGGCGACGGGCTCCGAGGAGGAGGAGGCGGCGCGCGTCCTCGGGGCCGGCTTCCTGACGACCTTCCTCAGGGTCACCCTCCCGAACGTGAAGTGGGCGCTCCTCTACGGGACGATCCTCTGCACGGCACGCGCGGTGGGCGAGTTCGGCGCGGTCTCCGTCGTCTCCGGCCACATCCGCGGGCGGACGAACACCCTCCCGCTCCACGTCGAGGTCCTCTACGACGAGTACGACTTCCAGGGGGCGTTCGCCGTGGCGACGCTCCTGACCGGCGTCGCGCTGGTGACGCTCGTCCTCCAGGCGCTCCTCGGCCGCCGGCGCAGGGAGGAGAGGCGGTGAGCATCGAGGTCCTGGGGGTCACGAAGAGCTTCGGGAGCTTCACCGCGCTCCGCGACGTGAGCCTGACGGTGGCGGACGGCGAGCTGGTCGCGCTCCTCGGGCCTTCCGGGTCCGGGAAGACGAGCCTCCTCCGGATCATCGCGGGGCTCGAGCGCGCCGACCGCGGGTCCGTCCTCTTCCACGGGACCGACGTCGGGCCGCGCGACCCGCGCGAGCGGCGGATCGGCTTCGTCTTCCAGCACTACGCCCTCTTCCGGCGGATGACCGTCTTCGAGAACGTCGCGTTCGGCATGAGGGTGAAGCCCCGGGGCGAGCGCCCCTCCGAGGAGGAGGTCCGGCGGCGCGTCGGCGACCTCCTGAAGCTCGTCCAGCTCGACTGGCTCGGCGACCGCCTCCCCGGGGAGCTGTCGGGCGGGCAGCGCCAGCGCGTCGCCCTCGCGCGGGCGCTCGCCGTCGAGCCCCGCGTCCTCCTCCTCGACGAGCCGTTCGGGTCGCTCGACGCGCGGGTGAGGCAGGAGCTCCGGCGCTGGCTCCGGCGTCTCCACGACGAGATCCGCCTGACGAGCCTCTTCGTCACGCACGACCAGGAGGAGGCTCTCGAGGTCGCCGACCGGATCGTCCTCCTGAACCAGGGGCGCGTGGTCCAGGACGGCCCGCCCGAGGAGCTGTTCGAGAGGCCCACGAGCCCCTTCGTCCTCGACTTCCTCGGGAACGTCAACATCTTCCACGGCCGCGTCGAGAACGGACGGGCGCTCCTCGGCCCGCTCTCCGTCGCGTACCCGGACCACCCGCACGCCGAGCCGGCCCCCGCGGCCGGCTACGCGCGCTCGTACGAGATCGACCTGAGCCGCGAGGCGGGCGACACCGGATTCTGGGCGTCGCTGACGCGGGTCGGCATCGCGGGGGCGCTCCTCAGGCTCGAGCTCCTCCCCGACGGCGCCGCTCCCCTGAAGGTCGAGCTGACGAGGGAGAGGTTCGAGGCGCTTCGGCCCGTCCCGGGCGAGCGGCTCTGGGTGGTCCCGCGGAACCTCCGCGTCTTCCTCGAGACCCCCGTCCCCCCCCGGGCTCAGTAGGGCCGCGCCGCCTCCCCCAGGACCTCGAACGAGAGCTCCGCCTCGGGCTGGACCCTCCCCCGCGCGGCGCGGGTCAGGATCCGGCGGAGCGCGATCGCCGACACCGGCCGGTCGTCGGGGTCGACCGCCAGCGCCGTCCCGAGGGCGCGGGCGTACGCGAGCGGCACGTCGGGAGAGGCGCCGGTGATCACGTCGGCGATCTCGTCGGCGAGGCGCTTGACCGGGATCGACTCGTTCTCGATCCGGACCCGGACGCCCGTCAGGAGCTCGAACCCCGTCGCCGCGACGGACCAGAGGTCGGAGGCGTGCGTCGCCGTCTCGCCGCGGACCACCTCGGGGGCGATGTACCCGGGCGTCCCGACGAGGACGTCGACCGACGAGATGCTCGTCCCCGGGTCGCTCGGGTGCTCGACGCGCGTCTCGCGCGCCAGGCCGAAGTCGAGGAGCTTCAGGACCGGACGCCCCGCCGGGCCGCGGGTGACGAACAGGTTGTCGGGCTTGACGTCGCGGTGGACGAGCCCGGCCGCGTGCGCCGCGGCGAGGACGTCGAGCGTCTTGTCGAGGACCCACGCCGCCTCCGGGAACGGCAGCGGCGCGCGGCGCCCCAGCTCGGCCCGGAGCGAGCCGCCGGTCAGGAGCTCCATCACCAGGAAGGCCCCGCCCCCCGGCAGCTCCCCGTAGTCGAAGACGCCGATGGCGTTCGGGTGGCCGAGGCGTCCCGTCAGGCGGGCCTCCCGGCGGAATCGGGCGATGGCCGACCCGTCCTTCAGCTGGTCCGCCCGGATCAGCTTCACCGCCACGTCGCGGGCGCCGGGGACGTCGGTGGCCGCGTAGACCGTCCCCATCCCCCCCTCCCCGAGCCGCCGGTCGAGGCGGTAGCGCCCGGCCAGGAGCCGCGGCACCGCCTGCGTCATCTGGAGCGCGTGCCCGTCGTTCGGGCAGAGGACCTCGTCCTCGCCCGCCACGCGCCCGCAGAGGTCGCACTCGTAGAGCGTGCCGCCGCCTCCCGCCGTCAGGTGGCCGAGGACCTTGTCCCTCACGCGTCGATCCTCCTCCAGCTGGCGCGCGAGGTCCTCGCGCTCCAGCGCGAGCGCGGCATGGCCCGCCACCGCCTCGACGAGGGTCAGCTCCTCCGGCAGGTACGGCTCGCCGTTCCGCTTCCGGCCGAGGGCCAGCAGGCCCACCGGCTCGCCGGCCTTCGAGAAGAGCGGCGCCGCCACCGCGAAGCCCGCTCCGCGCAGGGAGTCGGCGAGCGGGCCCTCCTCGAACGGCGGGTCGCCCCCGTCCGCCGTCAGGGTCCAGACCGGCTCCTCCTCGCCCGGCGGCGCCGCGTGCGGCATCAGCATCGCCCGGTCGATCGCGGGGAGCTCGAAGAGCGAGCCCCCGGTGACCGGACGGGCGCGGGCGCCCGGCTCTCCGGCAAAGGTCCAGAAGGCCTGCCGGGCGGGGTGGAGCGCCCCGGAGAGGCGGTGGACGACCTCGGCGGAGACGGCGTCCCCCGCGTCCTTCAGGTCCGAGACGATCTCGGCCACGAGGCGGCCGGGGTCGGCGGGCCCCACGGAGAGCCGCCGGTCGAGGGCGCGCTGCGCCCGGCGGCGGAGCGGGTCGAAGAGGAGGAAGAGGACGACGGTGACGACCGCGGTCGTGAGGGTCCCCTGCTCCGCCGGCATCACGGCGAAGAGCGTCGCGGTCAGGAGCGGGACGGCGGCGAGGAGGAGGGCGACGAGGACCAGCGAGGTGAGGGCGTACGCCGCGCTCCGCCGGATGAGCCGGTCCACCTCGAAGAGGCGGAAGCGGGTGGCCGCCACGAGCATCGCCACCGGGAAGACGAGCGAGAGGGCGCTCGTCACCTCGACGGACGCCGTCGGCGGGAGGCCGGCGACCATCGGGATGTCGCGGAGGAAGATGTAGCCCCCGATGTCGACGAGGACCCCGACGAGGACGACCCGCGCCCGGCGCCTCACGTCCTCGCGGCGCGCCAGGAACGTCAGGGAGAGGTAGTAGACGAAGACGAAGAGGTCGACGGCCAGGGTCGCGATGGCGAGCGCCCGGGGCCAGCCGCCTCCGAGCGGACGGAGGGCCCCGGCGCGGATCCACTCCGCGAGGTAGGCGCCGGCCGGGACCAGGCAGACGAGCGTGGCGACGACGAACGCCCGGCCCGGGCTCGGGACCCGCCGGACGGGGAAGAACGCCAGGACCGTCACGACGACCCAGCCCATCAGGACCGCGTAGAGCGCGAACGACCCGGCGAACGCCACCCGGTCCGCGAGGTCGCGGGTCTCGGTCGTCCGGTCGGCGATCCGCCCGGCGGTGACGGCGCCGAGGAGCGTCAGGAAGGGGAAGAGGGCCCTGTTGACCGGGTCGGCGGGCCGTCTCAGGAGGACGACCACGGCCGCCGCGACGTAGGTGCCGAGGACCAGGAGGACGAGGAGGAGGCCGCCAGCCCCGATCCACTCGTTCGCGAGCCCGCGGGAGGCGAGGAAGCCGGTCCAGAGGAACGTCGCGAGGAGCGCCAGCGCCAGCGCCACCTGGATCGCCGGCGTGGGGCGGGGCCTCGCTGCCATCGATCGGGCAGTTTATCCGCGGAACGGCTCCCCCGCCCGGCCCGTCCTGCGCGAAGATCCCCGCGTGAGAGCCGCCGCCCTCCTCGCCCTCGCGCTCCCCCTCCTCGCCGCCGCCCTGCCCCCCGCGGCCCCGTGGCCTCCCCGCGGCCGCGGCGACGCCACCCGCTCCGTCGTCTGGGCCAGGCACGGAATGGTCTGCGCGGCCCAGCCGCTCGCCGTCCAGGCCGCGCTCGACGTCCTGAAGGAGGGAGGGAGCGCGGCCGACGCGGCCATCGCCGCCGACGCCTGCCTCGGCCTGATGGAGCCGACCTCCGCCGGCCTCGGCGGCGACCTCTTCGCGATCCTCTGGGACCCGGCGAAGAAGGAGGTCGTCGGCCTGAACGGCTCCGGGCGGGCCCCGCTGGCGCTGACGGCGGACAAGGTCCCGCCCCTGCCGGACGGGACGATCCCCCTGTACTCCCCCTACTCCTGGACCGTCCCCGGCTGCGCGGACGGCTGGTTCGAGCTGCACGCGCGGTACGGCAAGCTCCCCATGGCGAAGGTCCTCGCGGCCGCGATCCGCTACGCCGAGGAGGGGTTCCCGCTGTCGCCCGTCATCGCCGCCAACTGGGAGGCCGGCTCGCGCCGCTTCAAGGACAAGCCCGGCTTCGCCGAGGTCTTCCTCCCGGGCGGCCGCCCCCCGCGGGAGGGGGAGATCTTCCGCAACCCCGCCCTCGCGAAGACCCTTCGCCTCCTCGCAGAGAAAGGGAGGGACGCCTACTACAAGGGCCCCGTCGCCGAGGCGCTCGTCGCCTACTCGAAGGCGAACGGCGGCTTCTTCTCGATGGAGGACTTCGCCCGCCACCGCTCCACGTGGGACGCCCCCGTCTCGACGAGCTACCGCGGCTACGACGTCTGGGAGCTCCCTCCGAACACGCAGGGGATCGCGGCCCTCCAGATGCTCAACATCCTCGAGGGGTTCGACCTCGCGAAGATGGGGCGCTCGAGCGCCGACTTCTGGCACGTCATGGTCGAGGCGAAGAAGCTCGCCTACGCCGACCGGGCCCGGTTCTACGCCGACCCGGCCTTCGTGAAGGTCCCGCTCGAGAGGCTCCTCTCCAAGGAGTACGCCCGCGAGCGGGCGAAGCTCATCGACATGCAGCGGGCCTCGCGGACCGACCCGCCGGACGAGGAGAAGGTGCTGAACCGGAAGGAGACGACCTACCTCTGCACGGCCGACGAGAGCGGGCTGATGGTCTCCTTCATCCAGAGCAACTACACCGGCTTCGGCTCCGGCTACGCCGTCCCCGCCGTCGGCTTCGGGCTGCAGGACCGCGGCGGCCTCTTCTCGCTGAAGAAGGGGCACCCCAACTACCTCGAGCCGGGCAAGCGCCCCTTCCAGACGATCATCCCCGCCTTCCTCACGAAGGACGGCGTCCCCCTCATGGCCTTCGGCGTCATGGGGGGCGACATGCAGCCGCAGGGGCACGTCCAGGTCGTCGTCAACCTGGTCGACTTCGGGATGAACCTGCAGGAGGCCGGCGACGTCCCCCGCTACCACCACACCGGCTCGAGCGAGCCGACCGGGACCGTGATGAAGGACGGCGGCGTCCTGAACCTCGAGGAAGGGCTTCCCGGGAGCGTCCTCGAGGAGCTGATCCGCCGCGGGCACCACCTCGGGCGCGAGAGCGTCGGCGCGTTCGGCGGCTACCAGGCGATCGCGCGCGACCCGGTCACGGGCCTCTACGCCGGGGCGACGGAGAGGCGCAAGGACGGGTGCGCCCAGGGCTACTGACCGGGCCCCCGGGTGTAAGCTGCCGAGCCGTGAGCTCCGTCCCGACGATCCGCCTCAAGAGGCCTCCGATGGTCTCCAGCCGGGGCCAACGGATGCCCCCCTCCCCCATCCGCAAGCTCGCCCCCTTCGCGGAGGCCGCGAAGGCGCGCGGCGTCCACGTCTACCACCTCAACATCGGCCAGCCGGACCTCCCGACCCCGGAGCCGATGCGCCGGCGGCTCGCCGAGATCCGCGACGTCACCTACGCCTACACGCCGTCGGCGGGGACGGCCGCCTACGTCGACTTCCTGAAGCTCTACTACCGGCGCCTCGGCGTGGAGCTGAGCGCCGACCAGCTCCTCGCGACGACGGGCGGGAGCGAGGCGATCCAGTTCGCCTTCCTCGCCTGCGCCGAGGCGGGGGACCACGCGCTCCTCGTCGAGCCGTTCTACACGAACTACCGCTCCTTCGCGACGATCGCCGGGGTGGAGCTGGTCCCCCTCGTCACGCGCGGGGAGGACGGGTTCCACCTGCCGCCGCGCGACGCGTGGGAGAAGGCCCGGACCGAGCGGACGAGGATGGTCGTCCTCTGCAACCCGAACAACCCGACGGGCACCGTCTACCGCCGCGAGGAGCTGCTGGCCGTCGCCGAGTTCTGCCGCGACCACGGTCTCTTCCTGGTGTCGGACGAGGTCTACCGCGAGTTCGTCTACGACGGCCGGACGGTGACGAGCGCCCTCTCGCTCGAGGGGTTCTCGGAGCTCGTCGTCGTCGTCGACAGCCTCTCGAAGCGGTACAGCGCCTGCGGGATCCGCCTGGGCTGCCTCGCCACGCGGAACCCCGGGGTCTACCAGGCGTGCCTCCACATGGCCCAGGGGCGGCTCTCCCCGCCGGGCCTGGCGCAGGCCATCGCCCCCGCGGCGGCGGCCCTCGGCCCCGAGTACGTCCAGGGGGTCGTGACCGAGTACCAGAAGCGGCGCGACGTCCTCTTCGAGGGGCTGACGAGGATCCCGGGCGTCTTCCTCCGCAAGCCGGAAGGGGCGTTCTACTTCGTCGCCCGCCTCCCCGTCGACGACGCGGAGGACTTCGCGCAGTGGCTCCTGACCGACTTCTCCCTCGACGGGAAGACGGTCATGGTCGCCCCGGCGCCCGGCTTTTACGCCACGTCCGGGCTCGGCCACGACGAGGTCCGGATCGCGTACGTCCTCGAGGAGGGAGACCTCCGCGAGTCGGTTCGCGTCCTTTCGGCGGCCCTTCCCGCGTACCGGAAGGCTCGCCGACTCGACTGATCCCGTTCCGTCCTTGCTTTTCACCCCGCGCGGACCCACATTGACCTACGGAGGGCTGGCTGCGGAGCCCCTCCGCCTCTCTTTCCGATCGAGAAAACCCGGACCGGCGAAGGAACCACTCTCCGCCGCCCCCTTCCTTCGCGTGGACCGGGATGCCGGGAGCGTTGCCTGCCAGGGCGCGCTCCCGCTTTTTGTTTTCCGTCGTTTTCAGAATGAACGAAATGGAGACGGCGTCTCGTCCCCGGGCGGCGCCCGGCCGTCGTGGCCCGGGACGGCGCTCCGGGCGGCGCTCGCCGTCGCGCTCCTCCACGTCGCGGGGTGCGGCCCGTCGCCCGCCGGTCCCTCCCGCGGCCCCGCGCGCTTCGAGGAGCTCGTCGCCGCCGGGAAGGCGCCCGTCGCCGTCGCGGTCGGGACGGTCGAGGGAAAGACGGCGATCCCGACCTACGGCAGCTTCCTGCGCAACCTCTGCGACCGGCGCGTCGCACGCGTGATCTACACCGTCGTCTTCTTCGGCCCCGACGGCAAGCCGCTTCCCGGCGGCGTCCAGGAGGTCGGGTGGAACCGCCCGCACGACCCGATCCCGCCCGGCCGCACCTGGCGCGGCTCCTTCCTCTCCGGGGTCGCCGACGCCGCCGCCCTCGGGGCCGTCGTCAAGGAGGTCGTCGTCCTGCCGCCCGAGCCGTCTCCCGCGCCTTCGTCGGCACCGGCGGCGCCTCCGGCGCCCCCCTCGAGCCCGTCCCGCTCGGCGGCACGGAGCGCCCTCACCCCGCCTCCGGGCTCGACCGTCTGGACCAACCCGCGGCACGACGCCGAGGTGGCGGCGCTCCTCGCGCGCCGCTGACGCGGGCGACGGCGCGCCCGGCCCCTGGCGCCGGCCGCGCCGTCCTCGACCGCGGTCTCCCCGTCGAGCGCTAGGCGGTCGGCTCCCCTGCCGCGCGCCGCCGCGGGCCGAGGAGGGCGACGAGCACCGCGGCGACGAACGGCACGACGCCGACGACGAGGAAGACGGTGTCTGCCGCGGCGCGCATCCACTCGAGGCGGTGGAACGTCCCGCCCATCAGGAAGGAGAGGCGGCGCGCGTGCCAGTACCCGTTCTGAAGGACGTCCCACAGCTGGAGCACCCCGCCGGGGAAGAGGTCGATCGCCATCATCAGGGCGAGCCCGCCGTTGAGCCCCCAGAAGCCGACGCGGATCAGCCGCTCCGCGCGGGAGAAGGACTCGTCGCTCGAGAGCGACCGGAGGCAGAAGACCACGACGGCCAGCGCCAGCATCCCGAAGACCCCGAAGAGCGCCGAGTGGCCGTGGTTGCTGGTCAGCGCGGTGCCGACCTCGAAGTACGACACGATCGGCAGGTTGATCAGGAAGCCGAAGATCCCCGCGCCGACGAAGTTCCAGAAGCCGACCGCCATCAGGAAGTTGATCGTCCAGCGGTGGCGGTCGGCGAAGGCCGCCTTGCAGTCCGCGCACCGGCGGTCTCGGAGCCGGATGAAGTCCCACGCGTCGAGGGTGAGGAGCGTGAGCGGCACCACCTCCAGCGCGGAGAAGCACGCGGCGAGCCCCATGTTCAGCGTCCCCTGCCCCGTGAAGTACCAGTGGTGGCCGATCCCCACGATCCCGCCCGAGAGATAGAGGATGGCGTCGAGGTAGATGACCCGGGTGGCGGTGCGGGCCGAGACCAGCCCGAGGAGGACGAAGATCACGGCCACGAGGACGGTGGCGAAGAGCTCGAAGAAGCCCTCGACCCAGAGGTGGATGATCCAGAAGCGCCAGTTGTCGATCACGGCGAAGTTCGTCCGGGGGCCGAAGAAGAGCGCGGGGAGGTAGAAGAGCGGGATCGCCGCCGCCGCGTAGAGGAAGAGGGAGGCCAGCTCGGAGCGCCGCCCGTCGCGGATCGCGGGCCTCAGCGCGCGGGACATCAGGACGAGCCAGCCGACGAGCCCGGCCGCAAGGAGCAGCTGCCAGAAGCGGCCGAGGTCGAGGTACTCCGAGCCCTGGTGTCCCAGCCAGAACCAGAGCTTCCCCAGGAGGCCGTTGATCCCCAGCCACTCGCCCGCGAGGCTCCCGAAGACCACCACCGCGAGCGCCGCGAGGAGCGCGAGGACGCCGGCGCGCTGGCCGCGGGGCTCGGCGCCTCCGACGATGGGCGCGAGGAGGAGGCCGCCCGCCACCCAGGAGGTGGCGATCCAGAAGATGGCGAGCTGCAGGTGGTACGTCCGGAGGAGGTTGTAGGGGAGGAGCCGCGCCAGGTCGATGCCGTAGAAGCCCCCCGACTCCACGCGGTAGTGCGCGAGGGCCCCGCCGGCGAGCGTCTGGAGGAGGAAGAGGAGCGCCACGACCGCGAGGTAGAGGCCGACCGCCTTCTGGCTCGGCGTCGGCGTCCACCGGGCCAGGACGCTGTCGTGGGCGTGCCCGGCTTCCGGCGAGCCGTGCCAGCCCAGGTAGTCGAACCGGCCCACGGCGAAGAGGACGGCGCCGAGGCCTGCCAGGAGGGTCACCAGGCTGAGCGCGCTCCAGAGGTAGGTCGAGGCGCTCGGCCGGTTGCCGACGGCGGGCTCGTAGGGCCAGTTGTTGGTGTAGGAGTAGTCCTTGCCCGGACGGTCGGCGACCGTCGCCCACGCCGCCCACGCGAAGTACGCGGTGAGCTCCCGCAGCTTCGCAGCGTCGCCGATGTAGCCCGCGGGGAGCCCCGGAGCGGGCGTCCGGCCCGAGAAGTACGCGGCCCACTCCGCCTGCTGCACGGTCCACGAGGCCGCCTCGCCGGGCGTGAAGCGAAGGACCCCCGTGCCCGGGTCGTAGCGGTTCCGCTTCAGCGTCCGGGCGACCTCGCCGTCGACGCTCGCCGCCGCGTCGGGGTCGAGCGCCGCGTACGGCCGCGCGTGGCGCCCGCGGGCGAGGACGTCCCGGGAGACCTCCGCCAGCCGGTGCAGGTACTCCGCGCTGTAGTCCGGGCCGAGGTAGGCGCCGTGGCCCCAGAGCGTCCCGTGCTCCATCAGGCCGTACTCGAGGAAGACTTCCTGCCCCCGCAGGACGTCCTCGCCCGTGAAGAGCGTCCGTCCCGCCTCGTCGACCACCCGCGACGGGATCGGCGGGGCGTTGGAGTAGGTCAGGGCGGTCACCACGGCGAGGAGGGTGAAGCCGAAGGCCATGACGAGGACGACGGCGTGGCGCCACCACGGCGACAGGGGCGCCTCCCGCTCGGCGCGCTCGATCCCGGACGATCCCCTGGACTCCATCCCTTTCCTCCTCGCCGCCGCCTCGGCGGCATCTAGCCCGTCCGCTTCCTCCGGAACGTCCCCTCCCAGATGGCCGGGCCGCCCCGCGCGAGCGACGGGCCGAGGCTCGGCCGTCCGTACTCGGTGAGGGGCCCGGGAGAGGCCTTCTCGAACCCGGCCCGGAGGAGCTCCTCCTCGAGCTCGTCCTCCGTCAGGAAGCACTGAGGCTCCCCGGAGAACTGGGTGAAGACGAACGGCTCGCCCGGGAGCGGCCGGTCGTCGGGGCGCAGGGTGGACCTCGAGAACGTGAAGACGAAGAGCGCCGCCCCCGGCCGCGCCACCCGCGCCGCCTCGTCGAGCGCCCGCCGGAGCTCCGCGCCGGAGCGCGCCAGGTTGAAGACGCCGTGCGCGACGACGAGGTCGATGCTCCGTGCGGGAAGGGGAAGGCGGTCCATCGGGGCGCACGCGAGCGACACGCGGCCGGCGGCCCCCTCCGCCGCGACCCGGCGGCGGGCCGCGCCGAGCATGGCGGGCGAAAGGTCCATCCCGACGACGGAGGCGCCGAGGGCGGCCATCGGGGAGGCGTTCCGGGCCGCCCCGCACCCCAGGTCGAGGACGCGCAGCCCGGGACGGCGGCCGAGCTCGTTCCGGACGAGCTCCAGGAGGACCTCGTTCGGGGCCGCGGTCGAGAAGCCCCCCACCACCGAGGGGCTCTCCCATCGCGAGGCGCCCCTCACCGCACGGCCTCCCCGGGTCGCGGCCCGATCAGGCGGAGGACGTGGCTCCAGGTCGCGCCGGGCTCGCGCCCTCCCCCTCCCGTGCCGCGCACCGCGAGTGTCACGAGGAGCGCGCGGACGAAGAGGACCCCCATCACCGTGATCGCGAGCTCGGAGGGAGGGACGTCGGTCCGGACCTCCCCGCGGGCCGCCGCGTCCCCGAGGGCCGAGGCGAGGAAGTCGCGGGTCCTCAGGACCGCTCCGCGGACGGCGCGGGCCCCCTCGGGCGGGAGCGCCTTGCCGAACTGCTCGGAGAAGACGAGCTGCGGCAGCCCCAGCCGTCGCGACGCCAGGCGGAAGCGGGCCTCCACGAACCCCTGCAGCCGCTCGAGCGGGGGGGGGCCGGCCGGCGGGACCGTCGCGTCGAGGAGGGCGACCGCCCGAAGGGCGGCCTCGTTCAGCATGGTCGCGCGGGACGGGAAGTGCCGGAAGAGCGCGCCGGGCGTCACGCCGAGCGCGCCGCTCACGCGCTCCATCGTCAGCGCGCCGATCCCTTCCCTCGCCATCACCTCGAGGATGGCGTCGGCGATCTCCTGCCGGCGGTCCGGTCCCCGCGCGCGGCCCACCCGCGAAGGTTGTAAGTAAATGTTTACTTTGTCAACCGGCCCCGCCGCGCCGCGGGGTCACCGAGCGGTCGCGTCGGCGGCTTCGTCGCCCCTCAGCGCCTGCCGTCGATCGACCGCTGGATGGCCTGCCGGTCGGCGCGGGCTGCCTTCGCCCTCTTCTCGGCGCGGGCGTGGTGCTCCGCCCGCTTCTTCGCGCGGGACTTCACCAGCATGAGCGCGCCGAAGCCCAGGGCGACGACGACGAAAACAAGAAGGACGACTTCCATGGTCTTCTCCGGTGAGCTCCGCGGCTCCGGATGGAGAAAGGACCCCCGGAGCGACGCTCCGGAGGTCCGGGTTTCGAGGCTCGCGAGACGGCCGGGTCAGTAGCGGCCGCGGCCGCCGCCGTACCCGCCGCCGCCGCCGCGGTTCTCCTGCGGCTTGGCCTCGTTGACGCGGAGGGCACGCCCCTCGACCTCGCGGCCGTTGAGGGCGCCCATCGCCTTCTGGGCGTCCGCGCTGGCCATCTCGACGAAGCCGAAGCCCTTGGAGCTGCCCGAGTCGCGGTCGGTGATGACGCGCGCCGACTCGACCGTCCCGTAGGCGGCGAAGAGGTCGCGGAGAGTGGAGTCGTTGACGGAATAGCCGAGGTTGCCGACGTAGATCTTCATCTGGAATCCTTGCGAGTGAGCCCGTCCGGAGGACGCGCTGGGCTGGTTGAGGCTTGCTGGATACGGGAAGGTCGAACGGGGACCGGGTCAGTTCGTGGTCCGCTTCGTCCGAAGAGAGGGGGGCGAACTGAGGGACCGGAGCGGGCGAGGCCGTGGGAGAGAACCGGGGCCGGCCTCACCGACCGGATGCGTCCACGGTAGCACGTTTCGGAACGGGGCGCCCGGACGGGGCCCGCGCTACCCGCCCGCCCTCTCCAGGACGTGCCCGGACCTCGCGTCGGCCCGGAGGAGGAGGAGGGCGAAGACGAACCCCGCCGCGCCGAGCGACGCGAACATCACCATGCTCGACTCGTAGGAGTGGGTCATCACCCGGAGCTTCCCGTTCAGCCACGGGAAGAGGGCCAGGCCGACGTTCTGGATCGTCGTCATCAGGCCGAAGGCGGTCCCGACGCGCGCCTTGTCGACGATGAGGGGGACCGCCGGCCACATGGCCGCCGGGACGAGGACGAACGCCGCGCCGAGGAGGATCATCGGGAAGCGGGGCGGGAACGTCGTGAACCCCATCACCAGGTAGCAGGGGATCATCAGGAGGGCGCCGGCGAGCATCAGGCTCCCCCGGCGGCCGACCTTGTCGACGAGCCCGCCCGCGAACGGGGCGAAGCACATCGACGCGAAGATGATGATCGACGTCGTCCCCGGCGCGGTCGAGAACATGTGGAGGAAGTCCTTCACCGCCGCGTAGAGGAAGCCCGTCGACCCCTCGTCGACCGTCATCGGGAGCCCCCACTTCTCGTGGAAGAAGTCGGTCGAGAGCGCCGTGAAGGGGAAGATCGCCGAGTAGAACGTGACGCAGAGGGCCACCACGTACCAGTACGACGCCCCGAACTTCCGGACGTCCGAAAGGACGATCTTGTCCCCCGCCCCCGCCTCGGCCAGCCCGAGCGCCTTCTCCCCCTTCCGGTCGAGGAGGAAGTAGACGACGCCGCAGGCGAGGCTGGCGGCGCAGAGCGCGGCCGCCCACCAGAGGGCCGACCGCCAGCCGAACCGGCCGGAGAGGAGCGACATCGTGTTGAAGCTGAAGAGGGTCCCGAGGCGCGACAGGGCGAGCGTCACCCCGAACGCCAGGGCGAGGGCCTTCCCGTGGAACCAGCGCGCGAGGATGGCGCTCTGGACGACGACGAGCGACTCGGAGCCGGCCCCGAACAGGAAGCGGCCGACGAGCGCCATCGACACGCTCGTGGCGCCGGCGACGATGGCCGCCCCGACGACGATCAACGACGCGAAGAGGATCGTCGCGGCCCGGGTCCCGATCCGGTCGCTCAGCACTCCCCCGACGAAGACCGAGAGGATCGCCGCGATGCTGTAGATCGTGTACATCATCCCGATCCCGTCCTGGCCCGTGTGCCACGCCTTGATGAGGGTCGGCGCGATCGCCCCGATGCTGTCGTAGGCGAAGTAGCTCCCGTAGGTCAGGAGGCCCACGACGACGAGCACCACCGTCCGGTAGAAGGCCCGCGAGGGGTGGAACGGTCCGGCGGGGGTCGAGGTGTCGGGGAGGGTCGCCTCTGTCATCTCGTCTCCTTTCGGGGCCGCCGCGGTCGATCGACGGCGGAGTCTAGCCCGGACGGCCGGCGCCCTCCTCCGTGAGGCCGGTCACCCCCTTCGGGACCGCCGCGCGCTACCATCTCCCCGGCAACCCGGCCCGAGGACGACGGGAGGACCCGTGAGCACCCTGAGCCTGAGCGACTACCTCGACCCGCACCGCCTCGACGCCTGGCTGGCCGCGCTCGGGATCCCGGGGGCGCCCACCCGCCGGGAGGGGGTCAAGACGGCCCTGCAGTTCTTCGCGGCGCAGATGCCGACGCTCCCCGCCCACGAGGCGCTCTCCTTCCTCCTGGCGATGGACCTCTCCCGCCGCGTCCGGATCGTCCTCCTCGCCGAGGAGACGAAGGTCGCCGCCTTCCGGCTCCCCGACGAGCCGCTCTACAAGCTCTTCTACTCGAAGGTCGGCTCCGACATGCACGACCTGGGGATCAACCCCTCGGATCGGCACTTCGTGAGGTTCGAGGTGGTCCACACGGCCGCCGCGCTCGAGTCGTACACCACCGGGGCGATCGACACCTGGACGCGGCCCCTCCCGGGCCAGAAGCTCGTCGTGGCGCCGCGGGGCAAGCCGAACACCAAGGGGTACCTCGCCCGGGGCGGGGCGATCCAGTACGTCATCCCGAACGCGTCGCGCTACCTGAAGGTGCTCCCCCCTCCCGACGAGGAGAAGAAGAAGAGCTGACGCCTCCCGGGGCCCCCGCCACCCCCCGGGCCCGCCGGCTTGCTAGCATCGGGGAGTGATCGCGATCCCCACCAGCGCCTCGTTCGACGTCGTCATCATCGGGGGCGGCCCCGCCGGGGAGCGCGCCGCCATCCAGGCCGCCAAGGCGCACCGCCACGTCGCCCTCGTCGAGAAGGCCCCGATGGTGGGCGGGACCCGGGTCAACTGGGGGACGATCCCGTCCAAGACGCTCCGCGAGAGCGCCCTCTTCTTCTACGGGATGACCCGCCACCGGCTCCACGGGTTCCAGACCGAGCTGACCGACGACCTCACCGTGGGCGACCTGATGTGGCGCGAGAGGCTCGTCGTCCAGCGCGAGCTGGAGCTGATCAACGCCTCCCTCGGCCGCTACCGGGTCGAGATCTTCCGCGGGCAGGCGCGCTTCCTCGACCCCCACACGGTCGCCGTCGAGGGGAAGGACCGGCGGCGGAAGGGGACCCTCCGGGGCGACGTCGTCGTCATCGCCACCGGCTCGAGGCCGAACCACCCCGCCGACGTCCCGTTCGACGGCGAGTGCGTCTTCGACAGCGACACCATCCTCAAGCTCCCGCGGATCCCCAAGACGATGGTCGTCCTGGGCGCCGGGGTGATCGGCATCGAGTACGCCAGCATCTTCGCGGCGCTGGGGATCTACGTCACCCTGATCGACACGCGCGACCGGCTCCTCCCCTACCTCGATCGGGAGATCGTCGGCATCCTCGAGAAGGCGTTCGCGAACCTCCACGTCGAGGTCCTCCACGACGACCGCCACGAGCGGATCGAGCGGATCCCCGGCACGCCGCCGCGCGTGACGTGCACGACCAGGAAGGGACGGACCTTCTCGACCGACGTCCTCCTCTACTGCGTCGGGCGCGACGGCAACACGAAGGACCTCGGCCTCGAGACGATCGGCCTCGTCCCGGACAAGTACGGCCTCCTCAAGGTGAACGAGGACCTCCAGACCGACCACCCCCACATCTACGCCATCGGCGACGTCGTCGGCTACCCCGCCCTCGCCTCGACGGCGATGGAGCAGGGACGGCGCGCCATGCGCCACGCCCTCGGGCTGCCGACGCCCAAGGCCTCCACCGAGAACCTCCCCTTCGCCGTCTACTCGATCCCGGAGGTGAGCTACGTCGGGGCGACCGAGGAGAAGCTGAAGGAGCAGGGGGTCGACTACGTGGCCGGCCGCGCCCAGTACGCGATGAACCCGCGGGGGCAGATCGTCGGCGACACGGAGGGGCTCCTCAAGCTCCTCTTCGACGGCGGGACCGGGAAGCTCCTCGGCGTCCACATCGTCGGCCACTCGGCGAGCGAGCTCGTCCACATCGGGCAGGCCTACCTGAAGATGCAGGCCACGGCCTCCGAGATCGCCGAGTCGCTCTACAACTACCCGACCCTCTCCGACCTCTACCGCCACGCCGCGCTCGCCGCCGCGAACGCGCTGGCCAGGCGCGCCGCCCCCTGAGGCGGCCCCCGCGGACGCTTCCCCCCTCGTCTATCCTAGGCGGCCGAAGGACGGGCTTCCCGGGCGGGGTGGGTGAAGGAGGGTGAGGATGCAGGCTCTCGAGCAGCTCCTGTCGAAGGTCAGCGACCTGGTGTGGGGGCCGCCCCTCCTGATCCTCCTCCTCGGGACCCACCTCTTCCTGACGGTCCGCCTCCGGTTCATCCAGCGCTACGTCGGCAAGGCGATCCGGCTCTCGCTCCAGAGGTCGAAGGAGGGAACGGGCGACATCAGCCAGTTCGGCGCGCTGACGACCGCCCTGGCGGCGACGATCGGCACCGGGAACATCGTCGGCGTCGCGACGGCGATCGCCGCGGGCGGCCCCGGCGCCGTCCTCTGGATGTGGCTCACCGGCGTCTTCGGGATCTCGACCAAGTACGCCGAGGCGCTCCTCTCCGTCCGCTACCGGGTCCGGACGGAGGCCGGGACGATGGCGGGCGGCCCCATGTACGTCCTCGAGCGCGGGCTGAAGGCGAAGTGGCTCGGCGTGGTCTTCGCGGCCCTCACCGCCGTCGCCGCCTTCGGGATCGGCTGCACCGTCCAGGCGAACTCCATCGCCGCCCTCGTCCAGGACCACTTCGGCGTCTCCCCCTGGATCACCGGCGCGGTCCTCACGGTCCTGACGGCCGTCGTCATCCTCGGCGGGATCCAGTCGATCGCCCGCGTCTGCGAGCGGCTCGTCCCCTTCATGGCGATCTTCTACGTCCTGGGGTGCGCGGCCCTCCTCTTCATGCACCGCGAGACCCTTCCCGACTCCTTCCGCCTCATCCTCGGGAGCGCGTTCACGGGCCACGCGGCGGTCGGAGGCTTCCTCGGGGCCGGGATGAAGGAGGCGATCCGGTTCGGCGTGGCGCGCGGCCTCTTCTCGAACGAGTCGGGGCTCGGCAGCGCGCCCATCGTCGCCGCCGCCGCGCAGACGAAGAACCCGGTCCGCCAGGCCCTCGTCTCGTCCACGGGGACCTTCTGGGACACCGTCGTCGTCTGCGCCATGACCGGCCTCGTCCTCGTCAACTCGGGCGACTGGCAGGCGGGGCTCAAGGGAGCCGCCCTGACGAACACCGCCTTCTCCCACATCCCCGTCGTCGGCCCGGTCGTCCTGACCGTGGGCCTCCTCACCTTCGTCTTCTCGACGATCCTCGGCTGGAGCTACTACGGCGAGAAGGCGGCCGAGTACCTCTTCGGCCCGAGGGCCGTCCTCCCCTACCGGTGGCTCTGGGTCGTGGCGGTCTTCGTCGGGTCGGTGGCGACCCTCTCCGCCGTCTGGTCGTTCGCCGACATCGCCAACGGCCTGATGGCCGTCCCGAACCTCGTCTCCCTCCTGGCCCTCAGCGGCGTCCTCGTCGCCGAGACCCGGAAGTACCTCTGGGAAGGGAACCTCGACGAGGAGGCCGTCGAGGACCTGGGAGCCGGCCCGGGAACCGCGATCCGGACCGAGGGGTGAGGGCCGCAGCGAGGTCGGGACCGCGGCGCGTCACCGGCCCTCGACTCGCGGCTCCCCGTCACCCCTTCTCGTGCCTGAACGGCCGCGCGCCCTCCCCGGTGTAGGTCGCCACGACCTGCCCCGAGCCGTGGAGGAGCCACTTGTAGGTGACGAGGCCCTCGAGCCCCACCGGTCCGCGCGCGTGGATCTTGCTGGTCGAGATCCCGACCTCGGCGCCGAGGCCGTAGCGGTAGCCGTCGGCGAAGCGGGTGGAGGCGTTGTGGTAGACGCCGGCCGCGTCCACCTCGGAGAGGAAGCGGGCCGCCGCCGCGCGGTCCCGGGTGACGATCGCCTCCGTGTGCCTCGAGCCGTAGCGGTTCACGTGGTCGATCGCCTCGTCCAGGCTCTCCACGACCTTCAGCGCGAGGACGGGGCCGAGGTACTCCGCCCGCCAGTCGTCCTCCGTCGCCGCGACGACGGGGAACGCCCCGGCCGCCGCCCTCACCTCGGCGCACCCGCGGACCTCGACCCCCTTCTCGAGGAGCGACCCGACGAGCGGGAAGAGGACGTCCGGGAGCGCCGCGCGGTGGAGGAGGACGGTCTCGGCCGCGTTGCAGGCGGCCGGGTAGTCGAGCTTGGCGTCGAGGACGATCTCCACCGCCATCTGCGGGTCGGCCGCCGCGTCGACGTAGACGTGGCAGACCCCTTCGGCGTGACCGAGGACCGGGATCCGCGTGTGCGCCTGGATGTAGGCGACCAGCTCGTTCGAGCCCCTCGGGACGACGAGGTCGACGAGGTCGTGGAGCGCGAGGAGGGCGTCGACCTCGGCCCGCCCCGCCACCGAGGCCACGGCCGCCTCCGGCACCGGGCCCTCGGCGAGCGCCGCGTGGATCGACGCCACCAGCGCGGCCGTCGTCCGCGCCGCCTCGCTTCCCCCCTTCAGGATCACGGCGTTCCCCGATCTCAGCGCGAGCGCCGAGATCTGCGTCACCGCGTCGGGGCGCGACTCGAAGATCACCGCCAGGACGCCGAGCGGGCACGAGACCTTCTCGAGGAGGAGGCCGTCGTCCAGGAGCGTCCTCCCCAGGACCTGGCCCGATGGGTCGGGGAGCGTCCTCACCGCGCGGACCGCGGCCGCCATCGACGAGAGCTTCCGGGCGTCGAGCCTCAGCCGCGCGAGGAGCGGCGGGGCCATCTCCCCGGCCTCCACCCTCCGCTCCGCGTCGGCCACGTCCTCTCCGTTGGCCTCCAGGATCACCGCCGCGTCGGCGAGGAGGCGGCTCGCCACCGCGTCCAGCGCCCCGTCGCGGGCCGCCGCCGGGAGCGTCGCCAGCCGGCGGGCGGCGCGGCGGGACTCGAGCGCCAGGGTCCTGACGGCGTCGTCGCTCATCGCCTCGCCTCTCTCACCTCTGCGGGTAGACCGAGGTCGGGTCGTTCGTCTGGTTGTCGATGACCGACGCGAAGGCCATCACGCCCGAGCCGCTCACCACGTTGACCCGCGCGTAGCCGTTCACCACGACCGTCCCGCCGGTGGTGTAGAAGGGCTGGACCTCCTGGATGTAGCTGGCCGGCGGGATCGTCTCCTGCAGCTGCGTCACCACGACCCCGGAGCCGTCGAAGAGGGTCACCGTCACGACCGCCTGGTCGGTCCCCGCGTTGGCGAGCCCGATGTTCGTCCGGAACGAGCCGTCCTCGCGCAGCCCCACGAGGTAGGCCGCGTCGGTCGCCTTCAGCCCCTGGCTCGGCGTCAGCGCCTGATAGGGCGAGCCGTAGGTCCCGGTGTCCGAGCTGTTGTACGTCCGCGCCGCGACGAGGAGCGGCTGGTCGCTCGCCACCTCCAGCGGGCCCGCGCCGTCGCCCGTCGCCAGCGTGGCCCAGAGGTCGGAGAGGACGACCTGCGTCGCCCCGGCGACCGTCTGCGTGCTGCTCTTCACGCCGCTCCCCGTGTAGAGCTTCAGCTCGACGTTCGCCGCGGCCGCCCCCGTGTTCAGGATCGTCACGTCGGTCCGCCACCGGCTCTCCTTGAGGCCCGGCGCGTGGACCACGGCGGCGACCCAGTAGGTCGTGCCTTCCCCGCCGCACCCGGTCGAGTCGATGGCGCGCGACCCGCCCACCGCGGCGGCGAGCCCGTCGGTCGAGATCGTCCCCGAGAACGTCTTCGGCCCCGAGTCCGAGCCCCCGGCCGTCGCCGTGTAGCCCAGCGTCCGGGGCGTCTCGTCGGTGAACGGCCCCCACCGCACCTTGCGGGCCGCCGCGTCCCACGTGCCCGAGCCGTCGATGGCCGAGGCCGTCCACCCCGGGGGGAGCTGGTCCTCCACGACCCACGCCTTCGCGCCCGCGGGCGGCGTCGCCGAGAGGGCCACCCTCACCGTCCCCCCGGCGGCGTAGCTGCACGGGTCGAACGTGCCGGTCGCGCTGCCGGCCGTCCCCGCCCCTCCCCCGGAGGCCGGCGCGAAGGGCGGGGTCTTGCCCGAGGCGAAGACGTACGCCCCGCCCCGCTGGTAGATGAGCCCCGCGTTCGTCATCCACGTGGCCGGGATCGGGCTCGGCGGCGACGGCCACGGAGCCCCCTTCTGCCACGCCGTCACGTAAGCGAGCGCCTCCGCCTCGGAGAGGACGAGGTCCTCGTTCGTGTCGGCGGGGTGGACCTGCGCCAGGGAGAGGTCGGTGTCGCCGCACGTCGCCACCGTCGACCCGCCGTACGTCACCGAGCCCGAGACCGTCTTCTTCCCCGACGCGTCGAGCGGCGGCGTGACGGTGTAGGCGAGCGTCCGCGGGGCCGGGTCGGAGAAGGGTCCCCACCTGACCTTTCCCGAGGCCGCGTCGAAGGAGCCGCCGTTGTCGACCTCGGAGACGGGCCACCCGGCCGGAGGGGTCTCCTCCGCCGACCACGTCGCCGTGCCGCCGGGGAGCGAGACCGCGACGAGGACCCGCGCCTTCTGCCCCGGCGTGTACCGCGGGAGCGAACGCTGCGCCGGGCAGAGCTCCTCCGAGGCCAGCTGCGCCACCTCGGCCGCCGTCAGGCCGCGCGTGTAGACGCGGACGTCGTCCATCTTCCCGTCCCACGAGTAGCGCGCGTCGGTCGTCAGCAGCCCCAGGAAGAAGTCCGCCCCCCCGGCGAGGCCGCCTCCGTAGGCGAACGCGTCCACGGCCGCGCCGTCGACGTACGTCGTGCAGTTGGTCCCGTCGAAGACGAGGGCGTAGTGGAACCACCGCTCCGCCGGGAGGGCGTGCGTCACCGTCCGGATGATCGACGGCCCGTTGTAGACGCGGAGCTGCCCGCTGTCGGCGCCGTAGAGGACGCCGAGGAAGCCGGTCGTCGGAGTGGTCGTGAAGAGGGGGCGCCAGGTCGCGGCCCCCTGCCGCAGGTAGAGCCACGCCGCGAAGGTCGCCTGGGTCCCGATCGTCCCGCCCCGATGGAACGCGACGCTCGCCCCGACCGGCAGGTCCACCGCGCTCGACGGCCGGCCGAACCGGTCCGCCGTGAGCGAGGCGCCGGACGGCACGGCGTCGGCCACGGTCCCGCTGGCGTCGCGGTAGTCGCCCACGAACGGGAAGTTCGCGATGAGGCCGGTCGACGAGACCGTCGGGTCGAGGATTCGGACCCCGTGCGCCGCAACCCCCGCGGTCTCCCCCGCTGCCTCGCCCCGGCGGGGGGCGAGCGACAGGCAGGGTACGACGACGAGAGCGACCGCGAGGGCGAGGGAACGATTCGTCATCCAGGCCTCCGGACCGGTGGCCCGGTCGAGAGTCACGATACCGCCCCCCACCCCCGGGGCGCCATTCGGACCGGCGCCGCCCACGACCCACGGCGCGGCCGTCCGGGCCGCCGGGCGCGACGTCCGCGAGGGAAGGCCTTGACTCCATACCAACTGGTGGGTATGGTCCGCCCCGGCGGCAGGATGCGGCGAGAGATGACCGAGGGAAGGCCCGACTCGAGGACCAGGCTGCTGGAGGCGGCGCTCCACGTGATCCGGGCCAGGGGCTACCCCGCCGCCCGGATCGAGGACGTCTGCGAGCGGGCGGGCGTCACGAAGGGGAGCTTCTTCCACCACTTCACCGGCAAGGAGGAGCTGGCCATCGCCGCCGCCGACTACTGGTCGTCGAAGACCGGCGCGTTCTTCTCGGGGGCGGGCTACCGGAGCCTGGCCGACCCGCTCGACCGCCTCCTCGGCTACGTCGACTTCCGCAAGTCGATCCTCCGGGGCGCGCTCCCGGAGTTCACCTGCCTCGTCGGCACGATGGTGCAGGAGACCTACGACACGAACCCCGCCATCCGCGACGCGTGCGAGAGGAGCATCACCGCGCACGCGGCCGAGGTGGCCAAGGACGTCGCCGAGGCCAGGCGCCTGTACGCGCCCGGCGCTTCGTGGAGCGCCGAGAGCCTCGCCCTCTACACCCAGGCGGTCATCCAGGGCGCCTTCATCCTGGCCAAGGCCAGGGGCGGGCCCCGGGTCGCGGAGGAGTGCCTCGACCATCTCCGGCGATACCTGGAGCTGCTGCTCCCGAGGGAGCAGAAGAGAAGGAGGCGACCATGACCGCGAAGCCCGCGCCGTTCCTCTGGTACGAGCTGCAGACCACCGACACGAAGGCCGCTGCGGCGTTCTACCGGCACGTCCTCGGCCTCGAGGCGAAGGCCTCGGGCCCCGGCACCCCGGACTACACGATCCTCGCCGCCGGCCCCGCCGACGTGGGCGGGATGATGAAGCTGCCGGACGAAGCGTGCGCGGCCGGCGCCCGCCCCGGCTGGATGGGCTACGTGGCGGTCGACGACGTCGAGGGTTACGCGGCCCGCGTGAAGGCCGCGGGCGGGAGCGTCCTCCTCCCCACGAAGGAGATCCCCGGCGTCGTCCGGTTCAGCGTCGTCGCCGACCCGTGGGGCGCGGCCTTCACGCTCTTCACCGGCCTCTCCGACGAGAAACGGCCCGCCGTCCCGGCCGGGACCCCCGGCCACGTCGGCTGGCACGAGCTCCTCGCGGGCGACGGCACGGCCGCGTTCGACTTCTACTCCGGCCTCTTCGGCTGGAAGAAGGCCGAGGCGATCGACATGGGGCCGATGGGCGTCTACCAGACCTTCGGCGCCGGCGGGCCCGCCTTCGGCGGGATGATGACGAAGCCGCCGGAGGCCCCCGGCTGCTTCTGGCTCTACTACTTCAACGTCGAGGCCGTGGACGCGACGATCGCGCGCGCGAAGGAGAAGGGGGCCCGGCTCCTCTTCGGACCGGAGCAGGTCCCCGGCGGGAGCTTCATCGCCCAGCTCCTCGACCCGCAGGGGGCGGTGTTCGCCGTGGTCGGCCCGAAGCGCTGAGCCCCGGGGCGGCGGCGCCGGGGGCCGAGGAGTGCATCAGCTACGACGTCCCGGGCTTCCGCCTGGACGGCCGGCTCCTCGTCTCGTTCGGCGCCGCCGCCCACCCCTGCGCCTTCTCCCCCGGCACGCACCCCATCGAGGTCCACGGCGCGGAGCGCGCCGGTTGGCGCCCCACGTTTTCCTTGTGGTATCTACGCGTCGTGCACGACCCGATCATCGTCGAGGTCCTCCGGCGCCGGGCGGACGCCTTGCCCGTCCTCCAGGCGCAGGAGCCGGAGACGGCCCGTCCGAGACGGTGCCGGAGAGGAGAGCCGCCATGAGCAACGACGTCCCGCTGACCCCCGCCGGCGGAGGGGGGATGTGCATCGCCCCCGCCGCCCTGCAGCCCGCCGACATCATCGTCTCCGCCGGGACGGGGACCGTCTCCGCCGTCATCCGCGCCGGCACGGGATCCGAGGTCAGCCACGCCGCGCTCTACGTCGGCGGCGAGACGGTCGTCGAGGCGGTCGGCGAAGGGGTCGTCCGGCGTTCCCTGGGGGCCTCCCTCTCCGAGCACTACCTCGCGGTGGCGTACCGGGTCGCCGGGATCACGCCGCGACAGGCCCAGGCCGTCGTCAACGCCGCCGCCGGCTTCCGCGGCGCGTACGACACCGCGGGGGCGGCCGGGGCCGGGCTGGCCAACCGGCCGGTCGTCTGCGTCCTCGTCTTCGGGATCGTCCCGTGCGCGACCGCCTCGATGGGCGGCTTCAAGAGCTCGGACAAGTTCTACTGCTCGCAGCTCGTCCTCGAGGCGTTCCGGAGGGCCGGCGCCAGCTTCATCACCGACAACCCGAACACCTCGACGCCCCAGACCATCGTGAACGCCTACAGCCGCAGCCGCCTGATGTACGTCGGCCACCTCCTTTCCGGAGAGGAGTACGTCCAGACGGCCTGACGCCGCTTGCGTGCGCGGCCTCGCCGCGCGCTCAGCGCCCGTCGTACGCCCGCTTCATCGCGGCGAGGTCGACCTTCGTCATCTTCATCAGCGCGTCGAACGCGCGCTGCGCCCGATCGCCGTCCGACGCGTTGATCAGCTCGAGCATCGGCCGCGGCACCACCTGCCACGACACGCCGAACCGGTCCGTCAGCCAGCCGCAGGCTCCCGGCTGGCCGCCCGCGCAGAGCTTCTCCCAGAGCGTGTCGACCTCCGCCTGCGTCTCGCAGCTCGCCACGAGAGACACGGCGGGAGAAAACCGGAAGTCGGGGCTTCCGTTCAGGGCCAGGAGCTCGACCCCGTCGAGGACGAACGAGACGGTCAGGACGGAGCCGGCAGGCTTCGGGGCGCCCTCCAGGTAGTACTTGACGTCGAGGATGCGGGAGTTCGGGAAGACGCTCACGTAGAACCTCGCCGCGTCCAGGGCCTGGTCGTCGAACCAGAGGCACGTGCTGATCCGCTGCATGCCGAGCTCTCCTCGGCCGGAGTGTAGGGGCCGGGGCTTCGGCAGGCTACCTGCCGGGGAGGGGCGGGACGGCGGCCCGCGGAGGCTCAGACGACGAGGTAGAACGCCAGGGCGAGGCCGAGGACGCCGAGCACGAGGGCCACGGCGCTCGGGAGATCCGCCCTGCGGGGCGGAGGGACGTCCGCCGGGGGAAGCGCGCGGACGAAGGAACGGTGCTGGCGGGCGGCGAAGAAGAGGATGCTCGATCCGAGCAGCACGAGGGCGACGCCGACCGCCGTGGAGAAGAAGGTGGCGCCGAAGCGCGAAACGGCGGCCGCCGAGTGCTGGACGGCCAGGAGGCGGAGGAAGAGGCCGAAGCGCGCCACGACGAAGCCGAAGCCCATGACGGTGAGGCCCGTCCGAACCCAGGCGAGGAGGGTGCGCTCCGCGGCGAAGAAGAACCGAGGGTCGGACGTGGACATGGCCCGGGAGGACTCTACTCCTGCCGGAGGGCGCGGCGTCGGCGGCGTCCCGTCGGGACTGGGGCTCACCGCATGAAGCCCCGGATGGAGCGGGAGACCGACAGGACCTGCGGAGCGTCCATGCGGCCGACGATGCTCCGAATGGCCGACCCCATGACCTGCATCGAGCCGGCCAGGCCGAGGCTCGCGGACTGCTGGACGATGAAGCCTGCGCCGGAGGCCTTGAGCGGCTCCATGAAGTAGGCCTCCAGGCCGCACTTCGTCAGCTCCACGACGAGGTCCGCGAGCTCCTCGCGGTGATCGGCGGCGTCCCCTGCCTTCTCGACCGCCGCGAGGACCGAGAGCGTCCTCTTCCGCAGGGCGTCGGAGTGGTAGAAGCGGAGGAAGGGCCTGGACGGGGAATCCGACGGTCCGGGAGAGGTCCTTGCGGGACTCTTGCGTTTCGGGGCGGCCTTGCGTGTCGAGGAGATGGCCATGGTCACGATGCTACGCCGCCGCGTCGTCGCGAGGGCGGCGCGGCCTTCGGCGGCGAACCGCCTCACGGCCCCTCCTCGACCCGCCGGCGGGCGTACGCCCGGATGGGGGAGAGGAGGGCCAGCGCCAGGAGGAGCGGGCCCGTGATGAACACGGCCGACCAGATGCTCGTGGCGGGCGGGGCCAGGTCGCGCGCCAGGTACCCGAAGGTGGTCAGGAGCACGCCGTAGACGAGGAAGAGGCGGCCCCCGTACGCGTTGATGTCGTACCACCTCGCGTCCGAGGAAAAGGCCTCCGGGATCCGGATGCCGTAGAAGCGGTTCGCCGGGACGAGGCGGAGCGCGAGGGGGAGGGAGCCGACGGCGAGGACGAGGCCGAAGCCGCAGTGGACGTAGAGGGCCGGCACGATCATGGCCCAAGTGTGCACCCGGGTCCCGCCAGGGGCGCAAGCCGCGCCGTGGCCCTTTTAGACGCCCCGCCTTCGGCCTCCGTAGGAACACTTCGGGAACCGTTCCAGGAGGTGAGCATGAAGCGTGAGGCGCGTGCCTTGCTGCTGGCGGGAGTCTGCTGCGCCGGTCTTCCCGGCGGGTGCAAGAAGTTCTTCGAGAAGCCGACGCCGACCGAGCCGACGGCGAAATGCGACGACGTGTCCGGCGCCTACCGCGCCACCTTCAGCACGTCGTGCGGGCAGAGCGGGACGACCATCCCGGTCACCGTCACGCAGACGAGCTGCGACGTCACGGTCACCGTCACCGGGCTCGGGACCCTCACGGGGACGATGGCGGACGGGAAGGCCGACGTCACGCTGGAGTTCGCGACGCCGTGCACGGGAGAGGCCACGGGGACCGCCACGATCTCGAGCGGCCGGATCGACGCAGCCTTCGCCGGCTCCCAGACCGGGACGGGCGCCTGCTGCAGCGTCGTCTCGGGGACGGTCTCGATCTTCAAGTGACGGGACCCACACCCGTGGGGTCACACCCGCGGGGTCGCACGCCGGTGGCCGGTGGGGTCATGGCCGGTGGGGTCATGGCCGGTGGAGGCCGGTGGGGTCAGGTCTGTGATCCGTGATTTCGGCCCCCGGGACCTCGAATGACGGAACGAAGTTCCCGAGATCCTGCCGAACCCCGATCCCGATCTCCCGGCCTTCGCCCGTCTTCTCTTGCCCGCGAATCGACTCGGGCGGCCGGCGGCTAGTCGTCGTCGGTCCGGGAGAGGCCCGCGTCCCCCATGAACTCCCGTGCCCGCTTCGAGACGACGGGATCGGGGGACTTGGCAAGCGCCAGCGCCACGGCCCCGTCCCGCGTCTTGTCGAGCATCTCGACGAGGAGCCGGTTGACCTCCGGGTCGTTCAGCCTCACGAAGAAGTCCGCAGCGCCCGAGACCTCGTCGAACTTCTTCTTCCTCAGCGCCTGCAGCAGGACGTCGTGTCCCCTCGGGTCGTCGATCTCGCCCAGGGCGTAGGAGATCTTCCAGGTCTCGGCGTCCTTCTGGCCGAGGGCGTCGATCAGCGGGCCCACCGCCTGCGGGTCCCGGACCTGGCCGAGAGCCCACGCGGCGTAGCCGCGCGCCATCATGTCGACGTCCTTCCGGAGGACCTCGATCAGGGCGGGAACGGCGCGGCGGTCGGGGAGGTGGGCGAGACCCTCCATGGCCGAGCACCGCACCGCGGAGTCGGGATGCGAGAGGAGCCCGACGAGCCCGTCGACAGCCTGCCGGCGGGCCGGCGTCTCCATCGGAGCGTTGTGCAGGACGAGCCCCAGGGCCTCCGCGGCTGCCCTCTTCGCGTAGACGTCCTGGTCCGCAAGCTCCTGCAGGAGCGGGAGGGCTGCCGTCGGGTCCTTGGTCTTCCCGAGCGCCTCCGCGGCCTGCCGCCGGACGTCGGGGCTCGGGTCGCGCAGCGCGGCGACGAGGCCCGGGACGTCTCGAGGAAGAGCCGGAGTCGGCTCGGGCGGGATCGCCGTGGGCGCGACCTCGGCCGCCCCTCCCGGGGAACCGGGAAGCCGGATGTGCTTCCACGACACGACGGCGAAGCCAACGACGACGGCCAGGATCACCAGCGGTCGAACCGTGTCGAACGACGGCTGCTTGGACATGGAAGCGAATCTTACGCGCCCCTCCGTCAGCGCCCGGGCAGCAGGTCCTTCGGCAGCGGGCTGTCGGGGCGCTCGTCGTCCCAGATGGCGGAGGCGATCCACCAGCGAGCGCCGTCCCAGAAGAGCTCCACCGAGTTGACGCCGCGGCCCAGGAGCGGGCCGCCCTTCGCGTGGCGCGTCTCGTAGGTGGAGAAGACGTGGGCGATGTTCCCGAAACGCTCCGTCACGCGGTGGATCTCCACCTCGTGGAACCCCTCCTTCACCATCCAGGCGTCGGTCCGCTCGACGTACTCCTGGTGCGTGGAGACCACGGCCCGGGGCTTGCCGTCCTTGTCGACCTTCATCGCCACGAAGCGGATCCCCGGGATGTAGAGCGACCGGTCCCTCCCCCACTCGCGCGGCTTGCCGGGCGGGCCGGAGATCACCTCGTAGAACGCCTTCATGATCCCGTCGATCGTCGCCACGTCCTCCGGGCGCGGCGCGACGTCGGGGACGACGACCGGAGCCGTGGCAGCGGGCGACGCGGGCGACGGGGCCGGAGCGGGCGCCTGCGCCCGCGCGGGCGCCGGCGTGAGCAGGACGGCAGCGAGCCCGACGAGCAGATCTCCGGCGAGCCTCGGGACCTTCTTCATCACCAGCCCTCCTCGAGGCGCGTCCAGGCCGCGCCTCACCTCTCCTCCCGACGGATGCGCCGCGAATCATGTCACCCGGCGGCACGGCCGGCGACGCGGCGCGGCAGGGGCTCGCCCTCCCCCCGGCCGGCGGTGCTCAAACCTTCCGGCTCCCCGTATCATCACGGTGCCCTCGTCCCGACGCCCATCGCGGCCGGCCCGCGCCGGCGGTCTCTCGATCGATCCGCAGCGCCAAGAGGAGCCTCGACATGAAGCGTCCGCTCGCCGCCCTCCTCCTCCTCGCGTCCGTCCTCGTGCTCCGCCCCGCCCGGGCCGCCGACGACGGCAAGGCCGAGGGGAGCATGAGCGTCAACGGCAAGGCCGTCTCCCTGAAGTACGCGTACTCGTACGTCGACTCGAGCGGCGTCCGGGTCGTCCTGAGCGACGTCCCCCTCGCCTTCCGGGATGTCGTCCTCTTCCCGGACGCCATCAGCGCGCGCCGGAAGGCCGGGAAGGTCCACGCGCTCCGGCTCTTCATCGCGATCGACGACAAGGGGGGGCTCGATTTCGGCGACACCGACATCGAGCACGGGGGGTTCAAGGACGGCTGGACGCCGTCGATCAGGGGAAAGGACAAGATCGAGCTGACCGCCCTCGACGAGAAGAAGATCGCCGGGCGGGCGCACACCGAGAAGCCGCTGAAGTTCGGCGAGACCGGCGACGTCTTCGAGTACGACGTCACCTTCAGCGCCCCCGTCCACCCCTGGGACGACGCGAAAGGGGTCATCTACTCCCCCGCTCCCGAGCCGAAGTGACCGCGGGGCAGGGGCGGTGCTGGCTCCCTTCGACGTCCGAGCGCCCCGTCACCCGCCCGGGACCCGATAGCGCCCCACGACCCGCGTCAGCACGTGGGACTGTTCGCCCGCAATCCTGCTGGCCCGTCCCACGACCGCGCTGCCGGCGTGGACCTCCCGCACCGAGCCTCTTCGCGACGAACGATGGCATCCGGCGGGTTTGCCGGCTCCTGCAACTGCAGTAGAAGATCGGGGAGTCGTGGCAGGTGCCACCCGCGTCGTCAGCTACGGACATGAGGCGCGAGACAGAGCCGGCCGGTGCGCCGTCGCCGACGAACGGCAGCGCTCAGCGGCGAGCGGGAGGAGCGAACGCCCCCCCGCCTCCCCGCCCGCGCCCGCCCACGGCCGTCGCCGCGAACCGCTCCACGTGCTCGCGCCACGGCCCCGTCGCCTTCAGGCGCGAGAGGTTCCCGAACAGCCCGACGACCGTCCGGTTGACGAAGACGATGTCGCGCGGGAACCGGATCCCCGCCGTGTCGCCGAGGTTCGACGAGACGGCGTCGAAGATGCGGCGGTGGACGCGGCCGTCCTCGCCGAAGCGGTACGGCCTCGCGTCGTGGACGACCTTCAGGACCGACTCGACGTACGGCGCGACCAGCTCGTCCGAGAGGGGCTCGCCGTCGCCGCGGCGCACCCCCATCCGGGCGAGGACCCGCGGGACGTCGTCCACCCGCTCCTCGAGGACGGCGAAGCAGAGCTCGGCGTACCCGCGCGCCAGCCGCGCCGGCACCTCCTTCGTGCAGCCGAGGTCGTAGACGACGACCCTCCCGTCGGGCAGGAACGCGAAGTTGGCGAGGTTGGGGTCGGCGTGGAGGAACCGGTGGGTGAAGAGGCCGCGCAGGAGGAGGTCGAAGAGGACGAGGCCCCACTGGTCCTTCAGCTCCTGCCGGTAGCGGTCCGAGCACGCCTCGTCGGGCGAGAGGCCCGGCACGTAGTCCATCGTCAGGACGCTCCGCGTCGTCGCCTCGTCCACGACCCGCGGGATCACCACGTCCGGCACGTCGGCGTGGAGCGCCGCCATCCGGCGCAGGCTCTCGGCCTCGTGGAGGTAGTCCAGCTCCTCGCGCAGCCGCGCGCGGAGCTCGCGCCAGACCGGGTCGAAGTCGACGGAGGAGACGAGCCCGAGGAGCGTCTTGAGGACGCGGCGGAGGTTCCCGAGGTCGGCCTCCACCACCCGGTCGATCCCGGGGTACTGGATCTTGACGGCCACCTCCCTCCCGTCGGCCAGGGTGGCGCGGTGGACCTGGCCGATGGAGGCCGCGGCGAACGCCTCGGGCTCGATGTGCGCGAAGACGCGCTCGAAGTCGGGGATCTCGGCCCTCAGCTCCCCGAGGACCACCTCGAACGGGATCCGGGGGGCCTGCTTCTGGAGCGACCTCAGGACCGCGGCCACCTCGGGCGGCAGGAGCGTGTCCTGAAGGCTCAGCATCTGGCCGGCCTTCATCGCCGCCCCCTTCAGCTGCCCCAGCGTCTCCACGATCCGCTCGGCGTTCCGGACGAGGTTCTCCGCCCGCTTCGCCCCCTTCGACGCCCCGGGGAGGGCGAGCGAGACGAGGCGGCTCCCCGCCACCGACGCCCCGACCCTCCCGACGAGCCCGCCGAGCTTCACGAGCCGCCGGAACGGCGAGCTGAGGAGGCCATCGTCGCCGCGCGTCCCCGTCGGTCACCTCCGAGGGCGCGATCCTACGCGAGGCGCGGGGAAGGCGAGCCTCCTCCCCCGCCGGGCAGCGCCTGACGACCGGAGCTCCGCTGCCAGCGCGCCACCGGACGCGCCTCCTGCGACCTCACCAGCCCCGGCGAGGCTAGCCCAGGGCCTTGCCGGCCATCTTCAGGATGTCGTCCAGCGGGTTGCCGTCCCCGTCGAGGTCGAGCATCGAGGCGAGCCCCCCCGGCGCGGCGGCTCCCGGTACCGCGTTACCCGCCGCCGGGCTCCCGCCGCCGAAGAGGCCGCCCAGGAGGCCGCCGAGCCCCCCGCCGCCCGGCTCGGGCTGCGTCGCGGCGGCGCCGCCTCCCTGCTTCGCCATGTAGCCGGCGACGAGCATCGCCAGCATCGGCAGCATCTTCCTCAGCACGCCCGAGTCGAGCCCCGACTGCGACGACGCGTTCTGCGCGACCGCGCGGCTCACGTCCTTCCCGCCGAAGATCTGCCCGAGGACGTCGTTGCCGCGATTCACGTCCGTCGGCTCCGGCGACAGGACGTTGTCGAGCAGACCCCCGCCGCCGAGCTGCCCGAGGAGGCCGCCGAGCCCTTCGAGACCCGCGGGCTGCGCCTGCGCCTGCTTCTTGAACCCGCCGAGAATGGCCGGGGCGAGCGCCGCGGCGCCGCTCGCCGCCTCCGACTCGCTGATCCCCAGCTCCCGTGCCATCGACTGGAGGCCCCCCATCTGGGCGAGGATGTCGGTGATCTGCATGTCTCTTCCTCCTCGGGCGCTCTCGTCCCGCGCGTCAGTCCAGGAGGTCCGCCGGGACGTTTCCGCCGTTGGCGGCGATCCGCGCGAGGACCGTCTTGTGCAGCCAGACGTTCATTTTCGCAGAATCCCCCATCAGCTCCGCGGGGCAGCCCAGCTCCGTGGCCAGCTCCTTGCGGGCCGCGAAGCTGCTGTCGATGTCGAGGAGCTTCAGGAGGTCGACGATGGAGGTCCGCCAGTTCAGCTTCTGAGGGTTCGCCGCCGCGAGCTGCTCCAGGTGCGCGACGACGTCGACGACCGCGATCGGAGCCGGCGCCGCTGCGATCGGCGCCACGACGGGCGTGACCGCGGACGGGACGGGAGCCGGGACCGGGACCGGCACGGGCGCCGGGGCCGCGTCCTCCTTGCCGATGCCGAGCTTCGCGAGGATCTTTCCGAAAAAGCCCATGGTGCTCTCCTTTGTCGATTCGGGCGACGGCGCGACACTGCCTGATTACAGAGAGGCGTCGCCACCGACCAGGACGTCCACGGTACGGGCGGGTGGGCCGATAGTCAACGAACCGTTTGGGAACCCGAGCATTGCCGGCGGCGAAACCGGCCGTGGTAGCGTGCGGGACGAGCTCGCAGGCCACGGGCTTGCAGCAGGGAGGTCCCCGTGAGCAGCTATCGGATCGCCGTCGTCGTCGGCAGCCTTCGCCGTGACTCCTTTAATCGCAAGCTGGCCAGCGCCGTCGCGAAGCTGGCGCCGGCGGAGTTCTCTTTCAGGCAGTCCCAGATCGGCGACCTGCCCCTCTACAACCAGGACGACGACGCGAGCCCGGCCGCGCCCGTCAAGAGGCTGAAGGGGGAGCTCGCGGCCGCACAGGGCCTCCTCTTCGTCACCCCCGAATACAACCGGTCCATCCCGGGCGTCCTCAAGAACGCCATCGACCAGGCCTCGCGGCCCTACGGCCAGAGCGCCTGGGCGGGCAAGCCCGCAGGCATCCTGGGCGCCTCGCCCGGGGCTTTCGGCACGGCGATGGCGCAGCAGCACCTGCGCAACATCCTCGCCTACCTGGACGTGCCGACCCTCGGCCAGCCCGAGGCCTTCATCCAGGCGAAGGACGGGCTCTTCGACGAGGCGGGCGACCTGGCGGCGGGCCCCAAAGGTTTCCTTCAGGGCTGGATGGACCGGTACGTCGCCTGGGTGAAGGCGCACACCGCCTGACAGGGCGCGGCCGGGTCGCCTCGTCCCGCCCGAAGCTCGCGAAGGACGCGTCCAGGAGGTCCGGGAGGACCGATGAGTCCGGGCGGGTCATGATGTCGTAGAGATCGGGCGGAGGTGATCGTTGAAGTCTCGGCCTGAGAAGGGACCCGGACCCGGGGCCGCGGCGACGGCCGCGGCGACGCTGGCGACTCTGGCGACGGCCGCGACGACGCTCGTCCTCGACCTCGCATGGCTCGGCTTCGTAGCGCGCGGTCTCTACGACTCCGCCCTCGGTCCTCTCCGGCGCCCGGAGGTCCTCTGGCCGGCCGCCCTCCTCTTCTACGCGTTCTACGTGGCGGTCACGGTCGCGTGGGCCGTCCTCCGCAGCGAGGGTCCCCTCCACGCGGCCCGGCGGGGCGCCGGGCTCGGGCTCGTGGCCTACGCGACCTACGAGCTGACGAACTGGGCGGTGCTCCGCGACTGGCCGGCCTGGATCGTGCCGATCGACATCGCCTGGGGCGTGGCCCTCACGGCCGCCGCCGCCCTGGCGGGGAAGGTCGCGCAGCGGGGCGTGGAGGGCGCCCGCCGGTGACGCCGCGGTCCGAGCCGCTCCTGGCGATCTGGTCCCGCCGGGCGGTGACCGTACCGGTCGCCCTCCTGCTGGGGGTGACGGCGGTGGTCGCGGCCCCGCTCTGGGCCGCCATTGGCATCGCCTGGGACACCCTCGCCGGCGCGGCCAGGACCCTCCCCCGGACCCGGGCGCTCGGGTTCTTCGCGCTCTACCTCGCGTGCGAGGCGGGCGGCGTCGTCGCCGCCGCGGCGCTCTGGGTCGTCACGCTCGGCGGCCGCGTCGGCGGGCCCCGGCGCTGGCTCGAGCGGAACGCCGCGCTCCAGCGGCGCTGGAGCGATGCCCTCTTCTTCGGGAGCCGGCGCCTCTTCTCGATGAGGGTCTCCACCGAGGGTCTCGCCCTCGCGGACGAGGCCCCGTTCCTCCTCTTCGCGCGCCACGCCAGCGTGGCCGACACGGTCCTCGCGGCGGCGTTCGTCGCGAACCCCCGGCGCCTCCTCCTGCGCTACGTCCTGAAGCGCGAGCTCCTCTGGGACCCCTGCCTCGACATCGTCGGCCGCCGCCTTCCGAACGCCTTCGTGAGGCGGCGGGGACCCGGCCTCGAGGCGGAGGTCGCCGCCGTCGCGGCCCTCGCCCGCGGGCTCGACGCCCGCTCGGCCGTCCTCATCTACCCCGAGGGGAAGCGCTTCAGCGACCCGCGGCGCGCGGCGGCCGTCGCGGCGCTCGCGGAGAAGGGGGAAGACGCCCTGGCCGCGATCGCGGCCTCGTTCCGGAACGTCCTCCCCCCGAAGCTCCGCGGTCCGCTCGCCCTCCTCGAGGAGGCGAAGGGGCTCGACGTCGTCCTTCTCGAGCACACCGGCTTCGAGGGGGCCTCGACCTTCCCGCGGTTCTGGCACGGAGCCCTCGTCGGCGGGACCCTTCGCGTCCGGCTCCGCCGCTTTCGGGCGTCGACGATCCCGGCCGAGGGCCGCGACCGATGGCTCTTCGAGCGGTGGGCGGAGATGGACCGCTGGATCTCGGGGGCGAGCGTGCCGGAGCCGTCCGCGGAGAGACCCCGGTGACGTTCGAGCTCCTGGCCTGGAACGCGGCGCTCGTCCTCGCCCTGATGACCGTCCTCTGGGGGGCGAGCGTCCTCCTGCGCGACGCGAGCATCGTCGACCCGTTCTGGTCGGCTGGCTTCCTCCTCGTCACGGCGCACACCGTCGCCCGGACCGGCTTCACGCCGGGCAAGACGCTGCTCCTCGTCATGGTCGGCGTCTGGGCGATCCGCCTCTTCCTCTACCTCCTCCTGCGGAGCCTCGGGAAGCCCGAGGACCCGCGGTACGCCGCCTTCCGCCGCCGCTACGGCCCCGAGCGGTACTGGTGGGTCAGCTTCTTCCAGGTCTTCCTCCTCCAGGGCTTCCTGGTCGTCCTGATCTCGGCGCCGCTCCAGCTGGCGGCGGCCGCCTCGGCGCCCGACGCCGTCTCCCCCGCCGACCTCCTCGGCCTCGGCCTCTTCGCCGCGGGCCTCGCGATCGAGGCCACCGCCGACGCCCAGCTCGCCGCGTTCCGCCGCGAGCGCGCGAAGGCCGTCCCGGCGGAGCCGAGGAGCGTCCTCGACCGCGGCCTCTGGCGGTACAGCCGCCACCCGAACTACTTCGGCGAGGCGCTCCTCTGGTGGGGGTTCTGGGTCGCGTCCCTCGACACCGCGATGGGGTGGGCGACCGTCTTCGCCCCGGCCCTGATGACGTTCCTCCTCGTGAAGGTCTCCGGCGTCGCCCTGCTCGACGCGCACATGGCGGCGACCCGGCCGGAGTACGCGGAGTACGTCCGGCGGACCTCGGCGTTCGTCCCCCGGAGACCGCGGGCGTAGCGCCGGTCCGAGGCGAGACCGGCTGCTCCCGCTCCGGCGACGAGGACCGCCGACCGCGCGGGCCGCGCAAACGGGCCTAGACTCTTCCCCGTCGACACGAGAAGGAGGCGCGACATGGCAGGCATCAAGGCGATCGAGGGGATCGGCGAGGTCTACGGAGAGAAGCTGAAGGCCCTCGGCCTTCGTTCGAAGGCGGCGCTGCTCGAGGCGGGCGCGACGAAGAAGGGGCGCGCGGCGCTGGCGGCGAAGGCGGGGCTCAGCGAGAAGCTGATCCTCGGCTGGGTCAACCGGGCCGACCTCTTCCGGGTCAAGGGCGTCGGCACGCAGTACGCCGACCTCCTCGAGAACGCCGGCGTCGACACCGTCGTCGAGCTCGCGAACCGGAAGGCGGAGAACCTCGTCGAGAAAATGGCCCAGGTGAACGCCGAGAAGAAGCTCGTGCGCCAGCTCCCCGCGCTCTCGAAGGTCCAGGACTGGATCGCGCAGGCGAAGAAGCTCCCGCGCAAGGTCTCGTACTGACGGGCGAGGCTCGCGGGGGCCCCGTCTCCAGCGACGGGCCCCCGCGAGCCGGGCGGGGACCGGTCAGTCCCCCGAGCGAATGGTAATCGTGCCCGAGCGGGTGCAGGTCGCCGAGGCGTAGGTGACCGTCAGCGTCCAGCTGTACGTGCCGGTGCGCTTGTAGGTGTGCTGCGTCGTGCTCCCCGTCGCGGTCCCGCCGTCCCCGAACGTCCACCGGTAGCGGAGGGTCTGGCCCTCGGGACAGCCCGATCGCGTCGACGTGGCCGCGAACGTGACCGACCTCCCGCGCCGTCCGCCGGTCGGGACCTTAGCGGTGCAGGAGAGGGAGCAACCCTGGGGGGCGGAGACGGTGATGGTCCCGGTCCGCGTGCAGGTGGCGCCGCCGACCGAGGTGGTCAACGTCCAGGTGAACGTCCCGGCGGAGGCGTAGGTGTGGGTCGGGTTCTGGAAGGTCGAGGTCGGGCTCCCGTCGCCGAAGTCCCAGAGGTAGCCGATCGGGCCGGTGCAGTTCGACGGGGTGGCCGAGCCGCTGAATTGGACGGCGGTCCCGGTCGTCCCCGTGGCGGGCGCGGCCGCGCTGCAGGCGAGGGTGCACCCGGCGCCCGCGACCGCGATGGAGACGTGACCCAGGTTCGAGTCGGTCGAGCCGTCCCACGCCGCGTAGGTGAAGGTGTCGGAGCCGGAGAAGCCGTCGAAGGGGAAGTACGTCGCGGTCGTCCCGGAGAGACCGACCGTCCCGTTGGCCGGCTGCGAGACGACGCGGAGGGTGAGCGGGTTCCCGTTCGCGTCGGTGGCCAGGAGCTGGATCGCGACCGGCACCCCGGCTCCGGTGGCGGCCGTCAGGTCCTGGACGACCGCCGGCGTGTTCGAGCTGCCGCTCTCGCTCGACGGGCCGTTGTGGCAGGTGTAGCAGCCGATCTGGAAGCCGCGCCAGAACCTCTTCGTCCCGAAGGCGGAGATGGTCCGGTCGGCGAACGAGCGGGAGAGGACGGTGCCGCGGTAGTCCGTGCCGTGGCACGCCTGACACGCGGACCTTCCGCTCTCGGCCGCGCTCTCGTGAGCGCTCACCCAGGCCTGTCCGACCGGGTGCATCCCGTGGGGCCCCCCGTTCCGGGTCGAGGGGACCGGGTTGTGGCAGGCCCCGCACTCGGCGAGCGTCCCGGCGTGCCCCTGGAGCGACGTGGCCATGATGTTGTCGTTGACGTGCGACGACGGGTACTCGGCGTGCGTGGCGCCGTGGCAGGCCTCGCACTGGAGGCCCCCGTGGCCGACCGAGAAGCGGTAGAGGGAGGTGCCCGGAAGGGGCGTGTCCGGGTTCGTGGCGAAGGTCTGGTCGGCCGCCGTCCGGACCACGCCGGGCGAGGAGAAGACCGAGGTGAACCGGATCGAGCCCGAGTTCGTGACCGCGGTTCCCGTGTGGCAGCTCTGGCAGGCGGGCTCCTGGAACCAGCCCTGCCGCGTGGAGGCGCCGACGGCGCTCATCGGGCCGTGGCAGTTCTGGCACTGGATGTCCATCGTGCCGTCGACCGCGACCGAGTTGCCCATGACGCCCCGGAGGCACCGGGTGGTCGAGCCGGGGTGGCAGCGGTAGCAGGCGGAGCGGTTCGTGCTCGCGTCGAGCGTCTGGCCGTTGGTCGGGTCGATCACCCCGGCGTGGAGGGAGTGGACCGCGTTGGTCAGCGGCGCGATGCCGGAGATGCCGGTGCCGGGGAGCGCGTTCGAGCCGTGGCAGGCCGCGCAGAGCACCGCGCGTCCGCCGGTCGTGGCGGTGGCGTACAGGCCGGCCGCGTCGTAGCCGAGGGTCCGGAGGGCAGCCGTGAAGGTGGGGTCGGAGAGCTGCCGGTCGTCGTGGAGGCGGAGGACGTTGAGGCGGTAGTCGCGCTCCGGGTCGGAGTCGTAGACCCACCCCGCGGCCGGCTTGGCGGCCGCCGAGGAGCCGGACGCGTGGCACGACTTGCACGACATCTCGTCCGAGACCGGGAGGACCACGTCGCTGGAGGCCAGGACGGTGCCCGACGAGTTCCGAACCGAGACCCGCATGAGCGGGTAGAAGTTCCGGTTCCCGGCGTCGTCGCGCGGAACGATGGGGACGCCGTCGGCGATGAACCAGTGGCGCGCCGCGTCGAAGGTCATGGTCTGCGGCGTGTTCGAGATCCCCGGCATGTTCGCGCCCGCCAGCCCGAAGTCCACCGGGAGCGACACGCCGAAGAGGGCAAAGATGTGGTCCCAGAAGTTCGTCTTGCCCGCGGAGGTCGTGTTGATCGACCCGCTCGGGTCGGCGACGGCCTGGTAGGTGACCGTGATTCCGGACGGGTTCGTCACCAGCGCGCCGTTCGGGTCGATGACCTGCGCCACGAGGACGTTGTAGGGGGGGAGGATCGAGAAGACCGAGAAGTCCGCGTCGTCGCAGTGCATGCCGAGGTTGTTCCAGCCGACCACCCGGTAGCCCGGGGTCGTCGCCTGGGCGCTCGCGGGCGCCCCGTAGAGGCCGGCGAGCGCGGCCACGACGGCGCAGGCGGCGACCGCGGCCGTGGTGAGAGCTGCGAGGACCCTCCGTTTCGGTTCACTCATGGCGATGACCTCCTGTCTGGTGCCCGAGAGGCCCTGCCGGACGGAGGCCGCGTCCGATCAAGGCCTATCCAAGCGCGCCGAAAAGATGAGTGTTGCGACACGTTCGCAACGTCGCCCAATATTTTCCTTGTTCGCGAAACGGCTAACAACTAATTGGACGTCTAACGGACGTCCAATGGGGTCTAGGAACTCGCTAGGCTCGGGTCGAGCCCCGCGCTCTCCCGGTGGTCGAGGATCGGGGGAGATTACCCCCCGGGAGCGCCGCCATCGCAGGCCTCGCCGTCCCCGCGGAATCCCCGCGTGGGAGACGGGTCACATCCCATGCGAGCAAGCAGGGAGACCCACAGGGGGGGACTTCGGTCAGATGACTCGCGCTAGAACGAGCACGGCGTAGAGAACCACCAGAGGGGACAGCCACCGGAGGACGGGGACGAGTCGCTGCTTCCTCGCCAGGACATAGGAGTCGTCGGTGCGAGGGCCGACCTTACCGATGGCGTAAAGCCAGAGATAGACGCCGATTGAGAGAGGCACGAGACCGTAGAGGTTCATCGGCTGCTCCACGATGGAAGAGGATGCCGTCACGGGCGCGCCAAAGCGGACGCTTTGTGCTCCATGTAGACCGGCGGCCAACCATCCCGAAGAAATGCTACCAGAGCGGCTTACGCCCGCTGGCGTCTGGCGTCAGGACCGAGCGAAGCGGGAGAAGCGCCACCTAACGAAGGCCGTAGAGCGGCTCGCGGGAGCCGTTGGTCGCCCCCTATTTCCTCACCGGGCTCGCTTCGCAGCCCTGGAGCGAACCCCGGGCAGCCCCTCGAGGCGGGCGTCCTGCGTCCAGATCGTCGCGCCGTGGGCCCGCGCCGTCGGCAAGGAACTCGAGCCATCCGCACGAGTCGACGAGGCTCATACGCGGTCGGGCTCCCGCTCGACGGTCGTGTCGATCCCCTTCAGGAACCCGCGCATCGAGGCGATCCCCCGCACCGGGACGAGCTCCAGGCGGTTCCGGAAGCGGAAGACCTGGACCTTGTCGCCGGCCTTCAGCTTCATCTCCTCCCGGACCTCGCGTGGGATCACGACCTGGAACTTCGGGGAGACCGTCACCGTCGACATCGACACCTCCATCGACCGCCCTACCGTACAACGGGATAGGGATCGATTGGCCGAGGGACTCGGCGACGGACAACTGCTGAGGGGATCCTCCCTCCCCCAGTCGTGTCCAGCATTCATGTGGCGAAGCGAGCGGAGCGGAGCGAATTCCGCTGCACGCCGTACAAGAACGCGGGGCTCAGTCCTCAGTTACCCCGAGCGGAGATGGTTTCCGCCCCCGTCCCGCGACGCCGTCACAACAAGACGACGTTGTTCCTCGTGATCAGGGCGTCGTAGCTCCGCTTGGAGACCAGGCCGTCGATCTCCTCGGACCTGCGGCCGACGAGGCGGGCCGCGTCGTCGGAGCCGTAGTTGACGATGCCGCGGGCGAACTCGTGGCCGTCCTCGCCGACGAGGGTGACGACGTCGCCCGCCTCGAAGGAGCCGGTCAGGCCGAGGACGCCGGCGGGGAGGAGGGAGGCCTTGCGGTCGCGGATGGCTGCGCGGGCGCCGTCGTTCACCTTCAGCTCGCCGGCGGGGAGGGCGGCCCAGGCGATCCAGCGGCGCTTGCCGGTGAGGGTGCGGAGGGGGAGGAAGAGGGTCCCCACGTCCTCGCCGGCGACGACGGCCTCGAGGATGCCGGGCGTCCGGCCGCTGGCGATGACGACGTGGCAGCCGCTGGCGGTGGCGACGGCGGCGGCCTCGAGCTTGGTCTTCATGCCGCCCCGGCCGCGGGCGCCGCCCCCCTCGGCGTAGGCGAGGACCTCGGGGGTGACGGCGGAGACGACGGGGACGCGCCGGGCGTCCCTGTCGCGCTGGGGGTTGCCGGTGTAGAGGGCGTCCACGTCGGAGAGGATGACGAGGAGGTCGGCCTCGACCTTGCCGGCCACGAGGGCCGAGAGCTTGTCGTTGTCGCCGAAGACGGGGGGGGCGCCGCGCTCGTCGCGGCTCTCGAGCTCGCGGGTCGAGACGGCGTCGTTCTCGTTCAGGATGGGGACGACCCCCAGCTCGAGGAGCGAGGCGAGGGTCGCGCGGAGGGCGAGGTAGCGGGCGCGGCTCGCGAAGTCGTCCTCGGTGAGGAGGACCTGCGCCGTGCGGAGCCCGAGCTTCTCGAACCCCTCCTCGTAGACGGCCATCAGCCGGCTCTGCCCCACCGCGGCGCAGGCCTGCTTCAGCTCCAGGCTCTTCGGCTTGCCCGGCAGCCCGAGGCGCTGGGCCCCGAGGCCGACGGCGCCCGACGACACGACGAGGACCTCGCGCCCCTGGGAGACGAGGGTGGCGATGGCCTCCACCAGGCCGTAGACGCGCCCCAGGGCGATGGCGCCGTCGTCGCGCATGACGACGTTGGTCCCCAGCTTCACGACGATCCGCCGGGCGGCGGCCGCCCGGGCCCGCGGGGTTTCGGACGCCGCCTCGGCCGCCTTCTCGCGCTCGCGCATCGGCGGGATCGTAGCGCCGCCCTCCGCGCCCGCGGCGATACAATGTCCGACCGGCCCGCCGAAGAGCGGCGCTCTTTCAGACGGAGGACGTTCGATGAAGATCCTGATTGCCGACGCGTTCGACGAATCTCTCCCGGGACGCCTCTCCCCCTTCGGCGAGGTGTTCTCGGACATGGGGCGCCTGGGAGAGGCCGAGGTCCTCCTGATCCGCTCCAAGTCCAAGGTGACCAAGGAGTTCCTCGAGGGCGCCCCGAACCTCAAGCTCGTCATCCGGGGGGGCGTGGGGCTCGACAACGTGGACGTGGAGGCCTGCCGGGCGAAGGAGATCGAGGTCCGGAACACCCCGCGCGCCTCGTCGGTGGCGGTGGCCGAGCTGACGATGGCCCTGATGCTGGCCGTCCCGAACCGGGTCATCGAGGGGCACGTCGGGATCAAGGAGGGGAAGTTCCTGAAGAAGGAGCTGAAGCGGACCGAGCTCTTCCACAAGACGCTCGGCCTCCTCGGCGTGGGGCTCATCGGGACGGAGGTCGCCCGCCGCGCCCTGGCCTTCGGGATGCGGGTGGTGGCGCACGACCACTACATCGCCAACCACGCCCTGGCCGAGATGGTGGAGGACGACGACGAGCTCTTCGCCGTGTCGGACTTCATCTCCATCCACCTCCCGCTGACGAACGAGACGAAGGGGATGATCGACCGCCACAACATCGCCAAGATGAAGGACGGCGTGGTCATCATCAACACGGCCCGGGGGAAGGTCATCGTGGAGGAGGACATGGCCGAGGCGCTCAAGTCCGGCAAGGTCCGCGCCTACGCGACCGACGTCTTCTACTCCGACCCGCCGGACGCGGCCTCGCCCCTCCTCTCCGCCCCGAACGTCTTCATGACGCCCCACATCGGCGGCTCCTCGAAGGAGAACCTCCTCCGGATCGGCGACAACGTGGTCGACATCCTGAGGAAGTGGAAGCGCTGAGGGGCTAGCCGCTTTTCAGGCATCCTTCCGGCGTGCTGCTGCTCGCCGGGGCCGTCGTTCTCTTCTCCGTGCCGCTCGGGGCGGCGGCCGCGGCGCTTCCCGCCCAGGCCGCGCCGTTCGTGGTGAAGGCCCCGCCGGCCCTCGAGCCGGTGGCGCAGCGGATCCGCGCGCTCACCCCGTACTTCCTCGAGCCCGCGGTGGACCTGACGGGGGCCACCGGCTCGCAGGAGCCGATCCGGGTGGTGCTGATGGAGGAGTCCTCGCCCATGGCGAAGCAGGTGCCGCCCTGGTACTCGGCCTTCGCCGACGAGGCGACAGGGACGATCGTCCTCTTCCCGGCCCGGGCGCCGTCGTACCCCGACGACGGGCTCCTGCCGCTGTTGCGGCACGAGGCGACGCACGTCCTGGTGGGGCGGGTGGCGCGCCACCGGCCCGTGCCGCGGTGGTTCGACGAGGGGCTGGCGATGACGGCGGGGCGGGAGTGGGGCTTCGAGGACAGGACGCGCTTCGCGATGGCCGTCCTGGCCGCCCGGGGGACGAAGGGGTCGGACCTGGACAGGCTGTTCGACGGCGGGCCGGCCGACGTCTCGCGCGCCTACGCCCTGGCTGGCGGGATGGTCCGCGACTTCATCGACCGGTTCGGCCCCGCCTTCCCGCGGCGGACGCTCGCGGCCGTGGGCGAGGGGTACGAGTTCTCCGAGGCGTTCCACCGGGCGACCGGCGGCTACCTGAACGACGAGGTCTGGCGCTTCTTCCGGAGGCAGCGCTCGCTCGAGGCGTGGATCCCGGCCCTCACGAGCACGGCCGCCGTCTGGGCTCTGATGACGCTCCTGGCCATCTGGGCGATCCGCGTGGCGCGGCGGCGCGAGCGGCTGAAGCGCGAGCGGCTGGCGGCGCTGGAGGCGGCGCGGGCCGAGGCCGAGGCGCGGGCGCGCGAGGAGGCCGAGGCGGCCGCCGAGGCCGCCCGGAAGGTGGAGAAGCTCTTTCCCCCGGACGACGAGCTGCCGGTGAACTGAGCGGGGCCAGGACGATCCTGACCACCTTGTTCCCGCCGGGGACGGGGCCTAATCTGGTGGCCGCGAAATGATCGGCACGACGGTCTCGCACTACCGGGTCCTCGAGAAGATCGGCGAGGGGGGGATGGGGGCCGTCTACCGCGCTCGCGACCTCCACCTGGAGCGCGACGTGGCGCTGAAGGTCCTGCCTCCGGAGCGGATGCAGGACCCCGAGCGAAGGCGGCGGTTCGTCCTCGAGGCGCGGACGGCCGGCTCGCTCGAGCACCCGGGGATCGTCTCCGTCTACGACATCGACGAGGCGGACGGAGTCACCTTCATCGCGATGGAGCTGGTGAAGGGGGAGACGCTCCTCGACCTCCTCCGGCGCGGGCCGATGCCGGTGGAGAGGGCGGTCCGGATCGGCGAGCAGATCGCCGACGCCCTGGCACGCGCCCACGCGGCCGGGATCGTCCACCGCGACCTGAAGCCCGCGAACGTCATGGTGACGGAGGACGGCCGGGTCAAGGTGCTCGACTTCGGCCTGGCGAAGCTGGCACAGCCCCAGACGCCGGGCGCCGAGCTCACCCGGGCGGAGACGGAGACGTTCGAGGGGGTGACGGCCGAGGGGGTGGTCGTCGGCACCGCCGCCTACATGTCGCCTGAGCAGGCCCAGGGAAAGAAGGTCGACGCCCGGACCGACGTCTTCAGCTTCGGCGTCGTCCTCCACGAGATGCTCTCCGGCCAGTCCCCCTTCCGGCGCGACAGCACGGCCGCGACGCTGGCGGCCCTCCTGCACGAGGAGCCGCCCCGCCTCGAGGGGGTCCCGCCGGAGCTGGCGAGGATCGTCTCGCGTTGCCTCAGGCGCGACCCGTCGAAGCGCACGCAGAGCATGGCCGACGTACGGCTGTCCCTGGAGGAGCTGCGCGAGGAGGACGAGGCCGCCGCCCCGGCGCCGGCGGCGGGGGCCGCGGGAGGGGCGGGTGACGCAGGGGGCGCGCCCGTCCCGACGGGCGCGGCGCCTTCCCGGCTCCGCTCGGTCCTCTGGGCGATCGCGGCGTTCGTCGCGCTCGCGCTCCTGGCCGTGGGGGTGTGGTTCGGGCACGGCTACGTCTCCGCTCGCCGGGAGACGACAGAGCCCGTCCCGCTGACGAGCTACGAGGGACTGGTCCGCGAGCCAGCCCTCTCGCCCGACGGCAGGCAGGTGGCCTTCTCGTGGAACGGCGAGAAGCAGGACAACTTCGACGTCTACGTGAAGCTCGTCGGTCCCGGGGTGCCGCTGAGGCTGACGCGCGACCCGGCGGACGACGTCGTGCCTGCCTGGTCGCCGGACGGGACCCAGATCGCCTTCCGGCGGCGAATCGAGGTCGGCCGGTCGGCGGTGATGGTCGTCCCCGCGATGGGCGGGCCGGAGCGAAGGATCGCGGAGGGCAGATTCAACGGCCGGCTCGCCTGGTCGCGGGACGCGCGGTTTCTCTTCGCCTCGGAACGGGGCGCGGCCGACTCGGGGCAAGCGATCCGGGTCCTCTCAGTGGGATCGGGTGAGCTGCGGACGCTGACCACCCCGCCCGCCGGCGCCTGGGCCGGCGACGTGATGCCGGCGATCTCCCCGGACGGCCGGACCCTGGCGTTCGCGCGGTCGATGACGCGGTCGAACAGCGAGATCTACCTCCTCTCGCTGACGGACGACCTGAAGGCCGCCGGCGAGCCGCGCCGCCTGACGTTCGAGGGGACGACCTCCAGCGAGCCGGCCTTCACGCCGGACGGTAGGCGGATCGTCTTCTCCGTCGGCGCGGCCGGCGCCACCTCGAACCCGCGCCTCCTCTCCATCCCCGTGTCGGGCCATGGCGAGAAGGCAGAGCCGCTCACGGTGGGCCAGGACGGCGAGTGGCCGACGGTGGCCGGAAGTCGTCTCGTCTACGCGCGCTGGCAGCGGGACGAGAACATCTGGCGCCTTCCCCTCCCGCCCGGGTCCGGCCCTCCCGAGCGCTTCATCTCGTCGACGCGGCGGGACATCGACCCGTGCAACTCCCCGGACGGGAAGGCAATCCTCTTCACCTCTGACCGCTCCGGCAGCCACCAGGTCTGGCTGTGCGGGGCCGACGGGTCGAATCCCCGCGCGGTCACGTCGCTGGGGGGGACGATGACCTCCGGCGGACGCTTCTCGCCCGACGGCAAGACGCTTGTCTTCGTCTCGAACGAGGATGGGCAGATGGAGCTCTACACCACGACGCCCGAAGGGGCCACGCCGCGGCGGCTGACGACGAACCCGGCGCACGACAGCGCGCCGAGCTTCTCGCGTGACGGCAAGAGGATCTACTTCGCCTCGAACCGCGACGGGGGGTTCCAGGTGTGGCGGATGGCGCCGGAGCCGGGAGCGGAGCCGGTGCGCGTGACGCGGGGCGGCGGCTTCGCGGCGCTGGAGTCGCTCGACGGAAGGACGCTCTACTACGCCAGGCCCGACCCGAAATCCGGGTGGTCCGTCTGGAAGGTCCCCGTGGCGGACGGCGTGGAGACGGGAGAGGAGACGCCGGTGATCCCGCGGATCGCCGGGTGGGGCAACTTCGACGTGACGGCCGAGGGGCTCGTCTACATCGACTCGCCGGGCGTCGATGCCTCGCTCCGGCTCCTCCGGTTCACGGACGGGGCCAACGTCCTCCTCACCCCGCTCGGGAAGCGTCCGTCCTTCGGCGTCTCGGCGGCGCCGGACGGGAGCGCGGTCCTCTACACGCGCTACGACGTGGAGGCGACGGAGCTGATGCTGGTGGAGGGGTTCCGGTAGGCGGCCGGACTACAGGACGAACTTCCCGAACCCCTCGGCCTTCATCTCCTCGACCCAGTCCCTCGAGAGGGGCGTGAGGAGCGGGACGAGGTCGAGGACGGCGTCGCGGTCGAACGCGTCGGACAGGGGGGTGACGACGATCTCGTTCCGCGAGACGAGGGCCCCCGCGTTCGCCTTCCCCTGGGCGCAGCGGTTGGCGACCGACGACGGGAGCGAGACGAGGACGGCCGCCTTCGGCCCCCGCCACGCGCCTCCCCACGCCCAGTCCAGGTGGCGCCCCTTCTTCCGCTTCCGCGAGTCGGCCGGCCCGACGTCGAGGACGAGCTTGAGGTCGGGAAAGACGAAGCGGGAGACGTAGCCGAGGCGGGCGAGGCGCGGCCCCGCTTCGGGGTGGGCCGCGAGCCGCTCGAGGGCCATCTCCGTCAGCTCCCGGAAGTCGTCGGGCCCCAGCGTCGCGTGCACCTTTTCCATCGCGCCCGATTCTAGGGAATCCGCGCCTATGATTCCGGGGCCCGCGCGCAGGCGCCGGGCGGAGGAGCCGCCATGGACCGTTCCGTCGAGCGCGTCGTCGACCTCGTGGACCCGGACGCCAACTCCCTCCGCAACTCCACCGTCGAGGAGGCGCGCCGCCTCCTCCTCACCGGCCCTCCCGAGGCGGTCCGCGACCTGCGCGGCTCGTTCGCCCTCGTGGCCCGCGAGGGGACCACGGTCCGGATGGCCCGGTCTCTCGACCGGCCGCTCCGCTACTTCCTGGCCAAGCGCGCCGAGGGACCGGCGCTCTTCGTCGCGAGCCGGATCGACGAGCTCTACCACGCCCTCCAGAAGGAGGGGCTCGACGAGCAGTTCCACCCCAGCTACACGCGGATGGTCCCGGCGCACCACGTCGTGGAGCTGCAGGTCGTCGGCTGCCCCGACCCCGAGCCGACCTACCGGCGCTTCCTCTCCCCCGGGCGGAACACGGCGTCCACCGACCTCGACGAGATCGGCCGCGCCTACGTCGGCGCCCTGGCCGACGAGACCGCGGAGTGGCTGAAGACGCTCCCCGAGCGCGAGCCGGTGGGGGTCTCGTTCTCGGGCGGCATCGACAGCGGGGCCGTCTTCCTCGTGACGTACCACGGGATGAAGGCGCTGGGGATGAGCCTCGCGCGGCTGAAGGCGTTCACGCTCACCTTCGGCGACGGGCCGGACCTGGCGCAGGCGCGGGCGTTCCTCGAGCCGCTGGGCCTCGGCCTCTTCCACGAGGCGGTGGAGGTCGAGCCGTCGGCCATCGACGTGGACGAGGCGCTGGCGACGCTGGAGGACTACAAGCCGCTCGACGTGGAGTGCGCGGCGATGGCGCTGGCGCTCTGCCGCGGCATCCGCGAGCGGTACGCCTCCTGGCGGTACCTCGCCGACGGCGACGGCGGCGACGAGAACCTCAAGGACTACCCCGTGGAGGAGAACCCCGAGCTGACGATCAGGAGCGTGGTGAACAACCCGATGCTCTACCAGGAGGGGTGGGGCGTCGGGAAGCTGAAGCACTCGGCGACGTACTCCGGCGGCCTCTCGCGCGCAGCGGCGCGGACGTTCGCGCCGGCGCGGAAGTACGGCTTCACGGGGTTCAGCCCGTTCACGGCTCCGGACGTCGTCGCGGTGGCCGAGTCGATCCCGTTCGACGCCCTGACGAAGGGGTCGACGGAGAGGCTCTACGCCCTGAAGGGCGAGGTCGTCTCCCGCGGCGTGAAGGCGGTGACGGGGATGGAGATGCCGGTCTTCCCCAAGCGCCGCTTCCAGCACGGGGCGACGACGGAGGGACGGCTCCGCGAGCGGCTGGGGATGACCGAGGGCGAGCTGCGCAAGCGCTACCTCGCGCGGTACCGCTGACGATGCCCCTCCCCTACCCGGCCGACGCGGGGGGCCGCGGGCGGTTCGTCACGGGACTCCGGGCGCCCGCCGTCCCGGCCGACCCGTGGAAGGCGCCGGCCGTCCTGGTGGAGGACGAGAGGACCGAGCGGGGCGAGGTCGTCCCGGTGGGCACGGTCTTCCTCACGGGCGCCGCCTGCCCGTGGCGCTGCGTCTTCTGCGACCTCTGGAAGGGGGCGACTGCGGGACGGACGCCGCGGGGCGCGCCGGTCGCCCAGCTGGATGCCGCCCTCCCGAGGCTCGGCGGGGCGCGGCGCGTCAAGCTCTACAACGGCGGGAGCTTCTTCGACCCCGCGGCCGTCCCGCCGGACGACCTCCCGGCGCTGGCGGGGCTTTGCGCGCCGTTCGAGAGGGTGATCGTCGAGTGCCACCCGGCCCTCGCGGGGGAGGCGGCCGTGAGGTTCCGCGAGCGGCTGGCGGGCGACCTCGAGGTGGCGATGGGGCTCGAGACGGCGCACCCCGGCGTCCTCAGGATGCTGAACAAGAGGATGACGGCCGACTCGTTCCGCCGCGCGGCGGATTACCTGAGGACGCGCGGCATCGCCGTCCGCGCCTTCGTCCTCGTCGGCCCCCCGTTCCTCCCGCCGGCCGAGGCGGTGTCGTGGGCCGTCTTCTCCGCCGCCTTCGCGTTCGACTGCGGCGCCACGGCCGTCTCGCTCATCCCGGTGAGGCCGGGGAACGGCGCGCTCGACGAGCTGGCGCGGCAGGGGCTCTTCTCGCCGCCGCCGCTCGCGATGCTCGAGGAGGCGGCGCAGGAGGCCGTCGCGCTGGGGCGGGGGCGCGCCTTCGCCGACACGTGGGACCTCGCGCTCTTCTCGCGCTGCGAGGCGTGCCTCCCCGCGCGGTGGGAGCGGCTCGAGGCGATGAACCGGACGCAGGCCGTGACGCCGCCGGTCCGCTGCGACGCCTGCGGGGAGGGAGGGTGAGCGAGGAAGGGACGCGGGACGCCGACGTCGCCGTGATTGGCTCCGGCTTCGGCGGGTCGCTCCTCGCGCTCGTGGCGCGGCGCGCCCGGCGGTCGGTCGTCCTCCTCGAGAAGGGGACGCACCCCCGCTTCGTCATCGGCGAGTCGTCCACTCCCCTCTCGAACCTCCTCCTCGAGGAGGTGGCTCGCCGCTGGGACCTGCCGCGGCTCCTGCCGTTCTGCAAGTTCGGGCCGTGGCGGCGCGAGAGGCCCGACGTCTCCTGCGGCCTGAAACGGGGCTTCACCTTCTACAGGCACGAGCGGGACGCGCCGTTCGCCGGTCGTCCCGACCGGGCCGACCAGCTCCTCGTCGCAGCCAGCCCGCGCAACGAGGTGGCCGACACGCACTGGTACCGGCCGGAGTTCGACCACGCGCTCGTCAGGGAGGCGATCGCCGCCGGTGCCGACTACCGCGACCGCGTGGAGCTGGACGGCGCGACGGAGACGGACGACGGGATGCTCCTGACCGGGAGCCGCGAGGGAAGGCGCTTCGCGGTGAAGGCGCGGCTCGTCGTCGACGCCACCGGGCCGCGCGGCTTCCTTCACCGGACGCTCGGCCTGCCGTCGGGCCCCTGCCCGCACCTGCCGCCGACGCAGGGGCTCTACTCGCACTTCACGGGGGTGGCCCGGCTCGACGGGATGGAGCCCTTCACCCGCTTCCCCGGCGCCCCCTACCCAATCGACGACGCGGCGGTCCACCACGTCTTCCCCGGCGGGTGGATCTGGGTCCTCCGCTTCGGCAACGGGATCACGAGCGCCGGGGTGACGGCGCGCGACGCCGTGGCCGACGAGCTCGGCTTCGCCGAGGGCGAGGCCGCGTGGCACCGGCTCCTCGACCGGCTCCCCACCGTGAAGGCGCAGTTCCGGGAGGCGCGCGCGACGCTCCCCTTCGTCCACGCGCCGCGCCTCTCGTTCGCGAGCCACGTGGCGGCGGGGAGGCGCTGGGCGCTGCTCCCCTACGCCGCCGGCTTCGTCGACCCGCTCCTCTCGGCCGGCTTCCCGCTGACGCTCCTCGGCGTCGTCCGGCTGGGCGAGCTCCTCGAGCGGGCGAGGGGGGACGACGCCCTCGCCGACGCTCTCCACCATTACGAGGAGGCGACCCTCCGCGAGCGCGACACGGCCGAGCTCCTGATCGCGGCCCTCTGGAGCGCCTTCGACGACTTCCCGCTCTTCCGGCAGCTGACGCTCCTCTACTTCGCGGCGGCGACCTGGACGGAGGCGTGCCGGCGGCTCGGGGTCCCCGAGCGGGCGCCGGGCTTCCTCCTGGCGGGCGAGCCCCGCTTCTCGGCGGCGTTGGCATCGTGCTGCGCCGACGCGCTGGCCCTTCCGGCGGCGGGCCGGCCGGAGCGGACGGAGCTGCGAGCTGCCCTGATCGCGAAGGTCCGCGCGGCGATCGAGCCGTTCGACGTCGCCGGCCTCGGCCGCGCCGACCGCGACGCCTGGTACCCGTTCGACGCGGACGACCTCCGCGCCGCGCGCGGAAAGCTGGGGGTCGGCGCCGCCGCCGTCGAGGGGATGCTCGCCCGGTACGGGTGAAGGGCGGCCCTCCTGCGCCGCTCCCTCGGCCGGGTATCCTTCGCCCGGCCATGGATGAACGCCGCGCCGTCGTCCTCGTCTCCGGCGGCCTCGATTCCGCCACCGTCCTCGCGATCGCCCGCCGGGACGGCTTCGCGCCATACGCCCTCTCGTTCCGGTACGGCCAGCGGCACGCGGCGGAGCTGGCGGCGGCGGAGCGGGTGGCGCGGGCGGTCGGCGCAGCGAAACACGTCGTGGCCGAGATCGACCTCCGCCTCTTCGGCGGGTCGGCGCTCACCGCCGACATCCCGGTCCCGAAGGACAGAGCGGCCGACGAGATGGCGCACGGGATCCCGGTGACCTACGTCCCGGCGCGGAACACGATCTTCCTCTCGTTCGCCCTCGCCTGGGCCGAGACGCTCGGGACGGGCGACATCTTCATCGGCGTGAACGCCCTCGACTACAGCGGCTACCCCGACTGCCGGCCGGAGTACGTGAGCGCCTTCGAGCGGATGGCGAACCTCGCGACCAAGGGGGGCGTCGAGGGGACGCTCCCGGTGACGATCCACGCGCCGCTCCTGACGATGACGAAGGCCCGGATCGTGAAGACGGGGACGGCGCTCGGCGTCGACTACTCGCTCACCGTCTCGTGCTACGACGCCTCGCCCGAGGGGGAGGCGTGCGGCCGGTGCGACTCGTGCGTCCTGCGGGCCAGAGGGTTCCGCGAGGCGGGGCTCCCCGACCCGACGCGTTACCGGACGGCGGGCTGAGGGAGCGGCCGTGGCCTACGCGGTCAAGGAGATCTACTACACGCTCCAGGGCGAGGGGGCGCAGACGGGACGGGCCGCGGTCTTCTGCCGGTTCGCGGGCTGCAACCTCTGGACGGGACGCGAGGAGGACCGCGAGGCGGCCGTCTGCCGCTTCTGCGACACCGACTTCGTCGGGACCGACGGCCCCGGCGGCGGCCGGTTCGAGACGCCGGAGGCGCTCGCCGCGGCCGTCTCCGCGGCGTGGCAGGCGGAACGCCCGGAGCTCCCGCGCCCTCTCGTCGTCTGCACCGGGGGCGAGCCGCTCCTCCAGCTCGACGGGCCCCTCGTCGACGCGTTCCACGCGGCGGGCTTCGACGTGGCGGTGGAGACGAACGGGACGCGCCTCCCGCCCCCCGGCCTCGACTGGACCTGCGTCAGCCCGAAGGCCGGCGCTCCGCTCGTCCTGACCGCCGGCGACGAGCTGAAGCTGGTCTTCCCGCAGGAGGGGGCCGAGCCCGGGCTCTACGAGGGGCTCCCCTTCGCCCACTTCTTCCTCCAGCCTTTGGACGGTCCCGAGCGCGAGGCGAACACGCAGCGGGCGCTCCGCCACTGCCTTTCGCACCCGCGATGGCGCCTGAGCCTCCAGACGCACAAGCTGATCGGGATTCCCTGACGTCGCGCGGCGCGCGTCGGGCTGCCGCGCCCCTACGCCAACGGCCGGTCGTCCAGCTCGAAGCGCTCCTTCTCGGCCGAGAGCATGTCGTTCAGGAAGGGGACGTCCACCTTCCCCTGGAACATCTCGCGGGTGATCTCGGAGGCCTTCAGGATGTGCTCGCGGTCGCCGAACGGGCCGAGGAGGGCCGCCTGCGTCGCCTGGGTGAAGTCGCGGGTCGCGTAGAGGAAGCGGAAGGTCCGCATGAAGTCCTCCCACCGCGTGAGGACCGCGAACTGCTGCTTGTGGTGCTGCACGAGGGAGTGCATGAGGGCCCGGTAGGTGCTCGAGACGAAGGGCTGGTCCTTGTGCGCCGCCGCGACGACGAGGCAGTTCCGGCAGATCTGCCCGAGGAGGGTCGAGAGGATGGCGTTCCAGAGCGTGTGCTGCTGCTCGTCTCCCGCCTGCTTGACCCGGTCCGGCGGGTACTCGACCACCGTGGTCCAGTCCTCGAGCGCGAAGAGGGTGGCCGTCCGCGTCGCGTGCTCGCCTTCGAGCGTGAAGAGGGCGACCTCCCCGACGACCATGTTCGGCCAGACGATCCCGACGAGGCGCTTCCCGACGCGGACGCCGAGCTTTCCCGACTCGACGATGGCCAGCGTCTTGGCGGGGTCCCCGGTCTCCCACAGGTTCGAGTCCTTGGAGAGGATGACCTTCCGGTTGCTCATGGCGCCTCCCTGCAAGCTGCCCGGAGATGATAAGGCGTCCGGACGGATGCGCCACCCGGCGCGATGCTAGAGTCGTTCGGGGTCCGCATGCACCTGGCCGACGCGCTCGTCTCCCCCGGGGTCGGGGGCGCCTTCTGGGCCGTGACGGCGGCCTCGACCGCGGTCTCCTCGCGCGCCGTGGCGCGGCGAGCCGAGGCGGGGGCGACGCCGCTGATGGGGATGGCGGGCGCGTTCGTCTTCGCCGCGCAGATGGTCAACTTCGCGATCCCGGGGACCGGCTCGAGCGGCCACCTCGGGGGGGGGCTCCTCCTGGCCGTCCTCCTCGGACCCGACGCCGCGATCGTCGTGATGGCCTCGGTCCTCCTCGTCCAGGCCCTCTTCTTCGCGGACGGCGGGCTCCTCGCCTTCGGCTGCAACGTCTTCAACCTCGGGCTCCTCCCCGCCTTCGTCGCCTACCCCTTCGTCTTCCGCCCGCTCGCCGGGCCCGCGCCCGGGCCGCGCCGCCTCCTCCTGGCGTCTGTCGCCGCCGCGGTCGTGGGGCTGGAGCTGGGGGCGCTCGGGGTCGCCTGCCAGGCTCTCCTCTCGGCCGTGACGCCGCTCCCGCCGCGCGCGTTCCTCCTCGCGCTCCTCCCGGTCCACGTCCCGATCGGCGTCGTCGAGGGAGTCGTGACCGCCGCGGTCCTGACGTTCGTCAGGCGCGCGCGGCCGGGGCTCCTCTCCTCCGACGGGGGCCGCCCGGGGGCCGTCGAGACGGGGCGCCGCGCGAGCGACCGCCCGGTCGTGGCGGGGCTCCTCCTCCTCGCGGTCCTCGCGGCCGGGGTCCTCTCGCTCGTCGCCTCGAAGAGGCCGGACGGCCTCGAGTGGTCGGTCGCGCGCGCCGCGAGGGGGACGCCCGCGGCGGAGCACGGCCCCGACGGCTGGCTCGCGGCGCTCCAGAAGCGGCTCGCGATCCTCCCCGACTACGAGCTCCCCGCCTCGGCCGGGGGCGGGGGGACGCCGCTCGCCGGCCTCGCGGGGGCGGCGGTCACGCTCGCCCTCGTGGCCGGCGCGGCGACGCTCCTCCGCCGCCGGGGGGCGCGCCGGGCCGGGCCGCCGTGAGCCGCGTGGGCGAGGCCCTCGCGGGGCTCGACGCCCTCGAGCTCCGGGCCTCGGCGGACGGCTCCGCGCAGGCGCTCGACGCGCGGGCGAAGGTGGGGGTGACGCTCCTCTTCACCGTCGCCGTCGCCTCCTTCCCCGCGGGCGCGGTCTCGCCGCTCCTGCCGTTCGTCGCGTTTCCAGCCGCCCTCGCCGCGGCCGGGCGGGTCCCCTTCCGCGAGGTGGCGCGGCGGCTCCTCCTCGCGCTGCCGTTCGTCCTCCTCGTCGCCCTCCCGGCGCCATTCCTCGACAGGACGCCGCTGCCGGGCGCCCTCCCGGGCGTGACCGCCGGCTGGGCGACGTTCGTCTCGGTCCTCCTCCGCTTCGCGCTGACCGCGAGCGCGGCGCTCGCCCTCGTGGCGACGACCGGCCTGATCGGCGTCGCCGCGGCGCTCGGCGCGCTCGGCGTCCCGAGGCCGCTCGTGACCCAGGTGGTCCTCCTCTCCCGCTCGCTCTCGGTCCTCGGGGCCGAGGCCGAGCGGATGGAGCGCGCGAGGGACCTGCGGTCCTCGGGGCGGCGCGGCCGCGAGCTGAAGCGCGCCGGCTCGTTCCTCGGGACGCTCCTCCTCCGGAGCTGGGAGCGGGCGGAGCGGATCCACCGCGCCCTCCTCGCGCGAGGCTTCACCGGCTCGTTCCCCGCGCCGCGCCCCGGGCGGATGGGAGGGCGCGAGGCGCTCTTCGTCCTCGGCTGGTGCGGCGCGTTCGTCCTCTTCCGCCTCGCCGACGTGCCGTCCCTCCTCGGGCGGCTCCTCGTGGGAGGGCTCGGGTGAGCCACCACCTCGTCGCGGCGGAAGGGCTGCGCTACCGCTATCCGGACGGGACCCCCGCGCTCGCCGGCGTCTCGTTCCGGATCGTCCACGGCGAGTCGGTGGCGCTCGTCGGGGCGAGCGGCGCGGGGAAGTCGACGCTCCTCCTCCTCCTCGCGGGCTCGCTCCTGCCGCAGGAGGGGCGCGTCCTGATCGGGGACTTCCCCGTCACGCCGTCCACGCTGCCGGCGGTCCGCCGGAGCGTCGGCCTCGTCTTCCAGGACCCCGACGACCAGCTCTTCTGCCCCACGGTCGCCGACGACGTCGCCTTCGGCCCGCGGAACCTCGGGGTCCCCGAGGAGGCCGTCGCCGAGCGGGTGAGGACGGCCCTCGCGAAGGTGGGGGCCGAGGCGCTCGCGAAGCGGCCGCCGCACCGCCTCTCCGCCGGCGAGAAGAGGCGCGCCGCGCTGGCGACCGTCCTCTCGATGGACCCCGGAGTCCTCGTCCTGGACGAGCCGTCGAGCGGCCTCGACCCGCGCGGCCGGCGGCAGCTGATCGCCATCCTCACCGCCTTCACCCACACGAAGGTCGTCGCCACGCACGACCTGGAGCTGGCGCTCGAGACCTGCGCGCGGACGATCGTCCTCTCGAAGGGGACCGTCCGGGCCGACGGCCCGACGGCCGAGCTGATGCGCGACGACGCCCTCCTCGAGGAGGCGGGGCTCGAGCGCCCCGCCTCGCTCAGGCGGTGCCCGGCGTGCGGGGAGGGGGCTTGACGGCGGTCCGGCCGGAAACCAGCCTCACGACCTCGCTCTCGACCGGGGGCGACGACCCCTTGTCGAAGACGCACGCCACGGCGACGGCCGCCTCGGCCACCTCCCGCGCCGTCGGCAGCCGGTCGTAGAGCGCCTCGAGGGCGCCGAGCGCGAAGTCGCGCCCCGAGCCGAGCGCCCAGAAGCGCGAGAACTCGAAGACCTCGCGGAGCGAGAAGACGCCGAAGATCCCGTGCGGGCCGACGACGAGGGCCGTCAGCTGCGTGCTCTCGTAGGGATCGGCCGGCTCGTCCTTCGGGTTGAGGAAGTAGTCCTCCTTGAGGGCGACGTGGAGCTTTCGCCACGCCTCGAAAATCTCCTTTCGGTCGCGGAAGCGGGGCGGCTTCTTCAGCCGGGCGAAGTAGCTCGCGAGGACGCCGCCATGGGCGCTGGAGCCGGGGATCCCGAGGACGGCGTCCCCGACGCGGAGGAGCTTCCCCTTCCCGACGGACATCCCGTCGGTGAGCCGGAGGTCGCCGAACGACGTGAGCGAGTCGGCCGCGAGGCACGCGAAACCGTCCTTCCGGACCGCGACGAGGGTCGTCATGGCGGGATCATAGGCTCGCTCAGATGGCCTTCCGGCGTGAGGCAACCGGGTCAGCGAGGGACCCGTGCGCCTTGACCCGGGTCACCTTCTCTCCCGCGCCCGGCAGCGTGGCGGGCCTCGACGCCCGCGCTAACGCGCCGGCGCGCGGCCCGAGAGAACGGCATCCGTCTTGAATGGGTGCGGCTCAACCCACATCGAGGGAGGAGAGAATGAAGAGAGCCTGGTTTGGCGGAACGGGTGCGGCCCTGGCGTTCGCGGCGGTCGTGGCGGCGGGGCCCGCAGCGGCCAGGACGGGGGTCGTCTTCATCCACGGCAAGGGGGCGGCCAACCTCGCGCAGGAGAGCGTGGCCCGCGCCTACTGGACGGCCGACATGATCCGCGCGACGACGAAGGGTTACGCGATCCCCTCCCTCGTCTGCCACTACGACGGGACCCAGTACATGTGGGTCGCGGCCGGGCAGGTGGCGGGGCAGATCGCGGCCTGGGCGACCGCCAACGGGATCGACGACATCGTCGTCGAGACCCATTCCTTCGGCGGCGTCGTGATCCGGTGGATCCTCTCGAACCCGGGCTACGACTCCCGGTATCCCGACATCATCCGGCGGATCCGCTGGGTCAACTCGATCGCCCCGCCGAACAAGGGCTCCGAGGCGGCCGACCTCGCCGGGACGCTCTCCGGCTCGTGGTTCACCGGCTGGCTCGTCGACCTCTTCGGCCAGGACAACGACTCCACGCGCAACTGCCGGACCAGCTGGATGGCCTACTACAACCAGTACTACCTCTACGGCACCTCGGGCCGCCCCGCCCTGCCGAAGACCGTCTACAACGTCGCGGGGACCGGCCTCTGGAACGACTTCGCCCACGCCGAGGACTACGGCCTGGCGACCCTCTCGGGGATCGCGGGGCTCCCGGGCGAGGACGACGGCGCCGTGGCGCAGTACAGCGCGCAGGCCGTCGGGACCGTCTGGTTCACCACGCCCGCGAACCACCACCACAACCGCCGGAACGACTACCGCAAGATCGGCGACGCGCTCGCCACCGACTTCTGAGGGGGAACGACGATGTCGAGCACGCGCCTTCCCGCCCGCCTCGCCTCGGCCGCCATCGCGGCGGCCCTCTCCGCCGCCCCGGCGGCCGCCGCCGTCGTCTCCGGCAGCTTCGCGCCGGGCGAGCGCCTCGCGCCCCCGGCCGAGGCCGCCCCGGTCCAGACCTCGCGCGCCTTCGTGAAGCTGGTGACGCCGCTCGCCGGGCGGGCGGTGGCCGAGCTTCCCGGCTCGGGCGGAGGCGGTCTCCTCGTCTGGACCGTCCCCTCCCCCGCCCGGCGCGCGGGGCCCGCCGCGCTCGCCGCCCCCTCGCCCGCCTCCCCGGTGAGGTCCCGGCTCGTCACCCCGGGGGGCGAGACGCTCGAGCCCGGCGTGGAGCGGAGCGGGCGGGCCGCCCTCCGGCGGTTCGACCTCGACGCGATCGGGACCGAGGAGCTCGGGCTCGACCTGCCGGCCGGCCAGGAGCTGATCCAGGTGGCCGCGGCCGAGCCCGGGACCTACCGCCTCGAGCTCGCGGCCGGGTCGGACGACGCCGCGTTCCTCGTCGTGGGCGCCGAGCCGACGAGCCCGCTCACCCTCCGCACGTGGGCCGCGCCTCTCTCGCGGCGGGCGGGCGAGCCGGTCTCGATCCATGCCCTCCTCGGCGACGCCGACGCCGCCGTGACCGACGCGCGGGTCTCGGCGCGCCTCGCGCCCGCCTCGGGCCTCGCCGCGCCGGTCGACCTCGACCTCTTCGACGACGGCCTCCACGGCGACGGGGCGGCGGGCGACGGCCACTACGCCGCTTCCCTGGCTGAGCTGCCGGACGCGGACGGCGGGTGGTCCGTCCGCGTCGACGCCGAGGGGACGAGCCTCCGGGGCCACCCCTTCGCGCGGACCGGCTCATCGGGGTTCTTCAACGAGCCCGACCTGGCACGGCTCGTCCCGGGGAGCCTCGCGGCCTCCTTCGCGGGGAACGGCGAGGGGCGGCGGCTCCGGGTGACGGCCAGAGCCGACGTCCGCGAGGCGGGGAGCTACCGCCTCGACGTCCTCGTCGGCGGCGCGGCCGCCTCCGACGGCAGCCGGCCTGGCGTCGCGTGGGGGCAGTCGACCCTGGAGCTCGCGCCCGGCCCGGCCGAGCTCGTCCTCGAGATCCCCGCCGCCACGCTCGGCGCCGCGGCGGAGGGACCCCTCTCCGTCGACGCGCGCCTCCTCGGCCTGACGCGGATCGGCGTCGCCGGGCGGGCGATGGTCGACCTCGTCCCCTGAGGCACTCGGTGCCGGGGCGCCGCGCTCGGCGCCCCGGCACCCCTCACCCGGGCGGGGTCTCCCTCAGCGCGTCGCGCCGCTCCTCCAGCTCCTCGAGCGTCCGGGGCCAGTCGTCCCTGAGGAGGCGCGAGAGCGACCGGTCGGCGAGGAGCCGGCCGCCGGTCTGGCAGCCGGGGCAGTAGTTCGCCTCGTTCTCGGCGTAGATCACGCGCTGCACGGGCGCTCCGCACGCCGGGCACGGCCTGCCGTAGCGGCCGTGGACGGCCATCTCCTCGCGGAATGCCGTCACCTTCTCGGGGAAGCCGTCGCCCGTCTCGGCGAGGAGCCTGTCGGTCCACTCGACGAGCGTCCGGCGCGTCGCCGCGAAGAGGCGCGCGACGTCCCCGTCGGCGAGGCGCCCCGTGAGGGCGAACGGCGAGAGGCGCGCCGCGTGGAGGATCTCGTCGGAGTAGGCGTTCCCGATCCCGGAGAAGAGGCGCGGGTCGGTCAGCGCGCGCTTCAACGTGTGGCTCTCCGACCGGAGGACCCGCGCGAAGGCCGGCTCGTCGGCCTCGAGCACCTCGAGGCCGCCCCGCGCGAAGGCCGCGAGCTCGCCTTCGGTCCCGACGACGTGGAGGGACGCCCGCTTCTTCGGGCTCGCCTCCGTCAGGAGGAGGGTCCGCCCGCCGAGGTCGAACGCGGCGAGCCCCGCCTTCCTCGGGATCGGCGCGGCCGCCCGGGGCTTCAGGTGGAAGCGCCCGGCGACCATCAGGTGGACCACGAGGAACGGCCCGTCGGCGAGCTCGAGGACGATCCGCTTCCCCATCCTCCGGACGTCCCTGAGGACCTTCCCCTCGGCCGCGGAGAGCGGCGGCGCGACGGAGCGGAGGACGAAGGGGGAGCCGAGGCGGACCCGCTCGAGCGCCGCCCCGGCGAAGAGGCGGCGGATGCTCGCGACGTAGACCTCGACGTCCGGAAGCTCGGGCACCCTCTCTCCGCCCCGTCGTCAGCGGTTCCCGAGGAGCGTCACGGCGGCGACGACCCCCTGGACGAGGACGAAGAAGACGACGGCGAAGGCGAAGGCGCCGCGAGCCTGCTTCTTGAGGTTGCGCGCCAGGACCTCCCCCCCTCCCGGCAGGATCCGGAGCGCCCGCCGCGGGCCGCGGCCTGCCACGAGAGCCCCCCGCGCGGCCGACCAGACCCCGGCCACGGTCACCTGCGCGCCCACGGCGATGACCCTCTCCGCGAGGCGGCACTCCTCCGGCGCAATCTCGGCGCCCGCGAGCCTCACGTCCCGCCGGGCCGAGCCGTCCGCGGCGACCGCGGCTTCGCGCGCGACGCGGATGGGCGAGAGGTGGCGCGAGGCGGTGTGCTCCTCGAACCGGGCGGCGGCGAGGAACCGGGCCGCCCGGGAGCGGGCGGGGGCGTCTTCCGCCTCCGCGTCGTCGAACGAGTCGAGGCGGGAGACGCCGAGGAGGCGGACGTCGCCGCGCCCGGTCCTCACGACGGCCGGCGCGACGCCGAGGCCGGCCGCGACCACTCCCTCGGGGGCGTGGGGACCTTCGGCCCGGGACCTGACGTCGTACTCGTACGCGACGCAGGGAGCGTCGAGGAACGGCGACGAGAGCGCGTCCCCCACGGGGACGACGGACCCGGTCGCCACCTCGAGGCGCCCGTCCCGCCACGGGTCGCCGGCCCGCGCGCGTCGGAACGCCCCTGCATCGGTCCGGCGCGTGAAGACGGCGAGGGCCTCCGCGGCCACGATCAGGACGGAGGAGGCGGCGACACCCGAGAGGACGACGACGAGCGTCCCCGGGGAACGCCCTCCCAGCAGCCGGACGTAGCCGGCTGCGAGCATCGCAAACGCCGCGATCCAGAGAGCCCACGACCCCTTCATCCGCCCTCGGCCCGCCTTTCGTTCGAGCTTACCAGCGAGCCCCGGCAGCCCCGGTCGGGGCCCGGTCGACCGGATCCACCGCCCGACCCTGAGACCCGTGGCGTTTCTCAACGCCCGCGCCGAGACCGGCCGAATCTCCTCTCGAGCCCTCAACTCACTGCACGAGACCCTTTTAGCGTCCTCCGGCGAAAGGGCTCCTGTTGACTTCCTCATCGCTTCCCGGAGCCCGAAGGCGAGGCCGCTGACCCAACCCTCTCGATTGCATAGAGTTAACGCCGGAGCCCCGACGTGGCACCCGCCATGCACCTCTTCCGGTCGAGCGGGGCCGAAGATCTGGAAAGCACGGACGGCTTCGCCGGGAGGACACCATGGTCGCGCTGCTCGTCATCCTCACCGTCCTCGTCGCCCTCGCAGTCGACGCGCTCGTCCTGGCCCGGAAGGCGAAGGAAGCTGCCGGCGCCCCCGCCGCGACCCCGATCCCGATGCAGCCCCCGCAGCCCCCCCAGGGCGTCTTCGTCGACGCCGGCCATTCCTGGGTCCGGATCACGTCCGACGGCCGCCTCCGCATCGGGATCGACGACTTCCTCGCCGAGGCGATCGGCTCGGTGGAGAGCGTCGAGGTCCCCCCGAGCGGCAAGGCCGTGAAGCGGGGGGAGCCGCTCGCGAAGCTCCGGGTCCGCGGCCGGACGCTCGCCCTCCCCTCGCCCGTGACCGGGACCGTGACGACCGCGAACGACCGAACCCAGCGCGACCCGGACTGGGTGACCCGCGACCCGTACGGGAGCGGCTGGCTCGTCACCCTCTGGACGCGTGACCACCACGCCGCCATAGAGCCCCTGCGGATCGGCGCGGCCGCGACGCACTTCCTCCGCGAGGAGCTCCACCGCTTCGCCGACTTCCTCACCCCCCAGCGGGCCGCTGCTCGGGTCCCGGTCCTCGCCGACGGCGGGCTCCCGGGCCACGGGTCCGCCGCGGTCCTGCCCGACGCCGCCTGGGACGCCTTCCAGAAGGAGTTCGTGCCCGGATCTTCCGACGAGGGCTGACCCCCACCCCCCCTCGTCCCCCCCGGAAGACGCCGGAAACGGAACGGCCGGCCGCCCGCGGGCGGCCGGCCGACTTCCTTCGGGAAGAGCCCCGTCGGGGCTACTTCTTCTTCAGCGGGACGGCGAACGGGTCGGACGACACGTTGTCGATGACGTAAGCGATGCCTCCCACGAGGCAGGAGTCGGTGGTGTTCGTGACGACGACCGAGCCGTACAGGAGGGACTGCCCGGGGATGATGTCCGAGCCGACGCTCTTCTGCACGTACCGCTGCGACGGGATGGTGAGGTTGACGGCGTTGCCGACCCGCTTGCCGTCGGGGTCGCGGACCTCGACGGAGACGGTACAGGCCTTCGAGCTGACGTTGAAGAAGCCGACGTTGCTCCGGAAGGCCGAGTCGACCTGGATCGCCGTGAAGACCCCTTGCTCTCCGGTGGCCAGGAGGCCCGCCGAGTTGGCGGACGTGACGTCCACGGCGGTGGCGAACTGGCCGTTCGACCCGCCGCCGGAGACGTTCGCGTACGTGCGCGCGCCCACCGCGAGCCGGCGCGACGACTGGACGAGGAGGGCTCCGAAGCCGCTGCCGATCCCGAATCCCGAGCGGACGACGTCCGCCCACTGCTTCGTCCCGTTGAGCGGGAGGGCGATCGCGTCCGAGGTGACGACGCCCGAGTCGGGCCAGAACTGGAGGGCGACGGTCGCGTCGGCCGTGTCGGCGTTGGTGACGGAGACGTCGCTGACGAAGGTCTGGCCGGTCTGGCCGACGGAGTGGGCCACGGACGGGACCATGTAGGCGTACGGGTAGCTCGGCGGGACCCTCTCGACCGAAAGGTTCAGGAGACCGCCCGCGGAGGGCAGGATCGCCGTGTCGGCGAGGGAGAGAGGCGTGAAGGGGGCCGGGAGGGCGAGCTCGCGGCTGCTCTCGGGCGCGGGGCGCGCCGTCGCGGCGGCCACCCGCATCTCCACCGACTGGGTGATCGGGCTGCCGCCCGGGGCCGTGTAGACGAGGGTCACCAGCGTCGACGAGACGGGTGCCCCGTACTTGAACGCCACGCTCGCGGTGCTCGCCGTGGCCGGCGTCGCCCCCGTGCCGAGCGTCCAGGAGAAGGTCCCGCCGTTGGCGGGGATCGGCCGGCCGGCGAGCTCGTTGTAGGCGATGGCCGTGATGGTGTCGCCCACCTTCACGTCGAACGTGGTCCCGCAGACGCCGCCGCCACCCGGTCCGCCGCCCGGGGGGCAGACATCGAGGCCGTTGACGAGGACCTTGATGGACGGCGAGACGGTGACCGCCGCCCCCGCGACCGAGATCCTGTAGGTGACCCCCGCCGCCAGGGCCGCGATGACCCTCCCGCGGTCGCAGGCGCCGAGGACCGGCGTGAGGTTCCCGCACGTCCCGGTGTAGACGGTGATGACCGGCTCGTAGTCGGCCGGCGTCGTGCCGGCGGTGTCGATCCGGTACGAGTCGGTGACCGCCGGCGTGAACGAGTACCAGACGGACCTCGTCGGCGCGGGGCTGACGCACGGCATGGCCGGATCGCCGGTGTCGTTCGTCGCCTCGGTCGTGTCGACCGTCGCCAGGTACGGGAGCGCCCCGGCCGAGATGGTCACGGCGGCGGAGCAGGTCTCGTTCGGCGGGGGGGCCGCAGCCACGCTGCCCGCGGCGAGCGCCGCGGCGAGGACGAGCGAGAACGCGGGGGTCTTCGTCATGGTTCCTCCGATCAGGGGCACTCTGCGGCTCAGGGCTCCGCCCGCATACCCCGGGGACGCCGATCCGTAGTGACGGAGGGCGCCGTCTTCTTTCGTACCGGGCACATGGTAGCCCCACCCGGGTCCGGCCGGGTCCCTTCCCCCGCGGCGCCGGCCCACGGGGTCCGGGGGCCGCCCGGACCCGGGCGAGCCGGCGGGACGACAGGGCGGTTCGGAAGAGCGTCCGACTTGCGATACAGTCGCAGGGTTTTCATTGGGGCCCCGAACAACGGAGGCGCGTGATGTCGAGCTACTCGCAGGCGAAGCGGCCCATCGGGATCACGACCCCGCTGGGAGAGGACGTGCTCCTGCTCACCGCGATCCGCGGGCACGAGGGGATCTCCGAGCTCTTCCGGTTCGACCTCGAGCTGATCGCCGAGAACAAGAAGACGGTCGCGTTCGAGAAGGTCCTCGGGCAGAACGTCACCGTCCGCCTCGACCTGCCGGAGGAGAAGGGGAAGCGGTACTTCAACGGGATCGTCAGCCGCTTCAGCCAGGCCCGGCGCGACCAGACGTTCACCCACTTCCGCGCCGAGCTCGTCCCCAGGCTCTGGCTCCTGACGCGCAAGTCGCAGAGCCGGATCTTCCAGCACGTCGCCGTCCCCGACATCCTCAAGGAGCTCCTCAAGGGGCTGACCGTGAAGATGGAGATCAGCGGCACCTACGAGCCGCGCGACTACTGCACCCAGTACCGCGAGACCGACTTCGCCTTCGCCTCCCGGCTGATGGAGGAGGAGGGGATCCGGTACTACTTCAAGCACGCGGACGGCAGCCACCAGATGGTCGTCACCGACGAGGCGACGACCCACCCCGACGTCCCGGTCCAGCCCGAGGTGATCTTCGCCGAGATGCTGCACGGCGGGACGATCGACGAGACCCGGGTCACCGCCTGGGAGAAGGTGCAGGAGATCCGCCCCGACGTCATCACGCTGTGGGACCACTGCTTCGAGCTCCCCGGCCAGCACCTCGAGGCCCAGCAGCCGATCCTCGAGAACGTCAAGGTGGGCAAGGCGAGCCACAAGCTGAAGCCCGTGCCCGGCGACCCGCTCGAGGTCTACGACTTCCCCGGCGGGTACGCCCAGCGCTTCGACGGGATCGCCCCGGGCGGCGGTGCGCGGCCGGCGGAGCTCCAGAAGATCTTCACCGACAAGGACCGGACGGTGAGGCTCCGGATGGAGCTGGAGGAGATGCTCAGCCTGCGCGTCGAGGGGGAGAGCTACTGCTTCCACTTCGTCCCGGGACACGCCTTCACGCTGACGAAGCACTTCGACGCCGACGACCGGTACCTCCTGACCCGGGTGGAGCACGAGGGGTCGCTCGAGGGGGACTACCGGTCGGGCGACGACCTCGCCTTCGCCTACAAGAACAGGTTCCGGTGCATCCCCACGGCTCTCCCCTATCGCCCCCCGCGCGTGACCCCGAGGCCGGAGATCGCGGGGACGCAGACGGCCACGGTGGTCGCGCCCCCGGGGGAGGAGATCTTCTGCGACAAGTACGGGCGCGTGAAGGTCCTCTTCCACTGGGACCGGCAGGGGAAGAAGGACCCGACCGCCTCCTGCTGGATCCGCGTCGCGCAGCCCTGGGCCGGGAAGGGGTGGGGCTCCTTCTTCTGGCCCCGCGCGGGGCACGAGGTGGTCGTCTCGTTCGAGGAGGGGGACCCCGATCAGCCGGTCATCGTCGGGAGCGTCTACAACGGCGAGAACCCGACGCCCTTCCCCCTCCCGATCCGGAACCAGCTCGGCGGGATCAAGTCGGCGAGCGTCCGCGGCAACTTCAACCAGAACTTCAACGGGGTCATCTTCTGCGACGAGAAGGGGACGGAGCGCCTCGTGCTCCACTCGGAGAGGAACATGACGTTCAACACCGAATACGACCAGACGTTCGCAGGCGGGCGGAACCGGCACGAAGGCGTGCCCGGCTCCTCGCTCGTCACCGTGGGATGCCTCCCGGGAGGCGGAGGGGGAGGAGGGGGTCCGGACGACAACCCCGACACGGAGAGTCGCCTCCAGGCCCTCGAGGCCGCCGACGTCCCCTCGTACAGCGTCTGGGGCGCCCCCGTCACGACGATCACCGGAGCGCTCGGCCTCTACAACTACATGACCTACGGGGAGTACCTGGCCAACGTCGTCGGGCTCCAGTCCGCCAACATCGTCGGGGCGAACATGACGACGGTCGTCAACCCGACCGCGCTCCTGCGGATCGGCGGGACACCGCCCTTCTGGATGGAGGGGGTCGTCGCCGGCGGCATGGGAGGGAACCTCGGCCTCACGATGGGTTCGAACACGAGCATCACCCTGGGGCCCAACGTCGCGGTCAAGAGCACGGCCGACATCGAGTACACCATGCACTGGCCGAGCAAGATCATCTGCGCCATCATCGCGGCCGCCCTCATCCTCTGGATGATCCTCTACGCGACCGTGAACACCATCTCGCAGCGGGTGATCGAGTTCACGGTGTTCCAGACGGTCATCGCCGCAGGGGTCACGACCCTCACCCTGGTCGAGTCGATCTACAAGAAGGCGAAGGACGAGGAAGACTACGGCATCTGGTGGAGCTACAAGTACGACAACCGGAAGAACCTGAAGAAGGCGATGCTGAAGGACGGGCTCGTCGGAACGCTCGGGACCCTGGCGGCGCTGGTCGTGCCGATCGGCGTCGCGGCGGCCGTCGGGGGAACCCAGTCGCTGCGGTAGGGGCGGCGAGGAGAGGACCCAGATGAGCGACGAACGACCCCCGGCGGGCGGAGGCTCGGGCGGCGGCCCGGACGACCTCGACCGCGACGTCCAGATCGCGGGGAGCTACACGCTCAGCGCGAGCCAGGTCTCCCTGCTCGCGACCCCCGACCCGTGGGCACCCGAGGTGCCCGATCCTCCCGTCGTCAGCATCCTGGCGACGGACCCCATCCTTCCGCTCGGCCGGGTCGAGGTCCGGGGAGGGCTGGGCGTGCGGGTCACCGCCGGCCCGGCTCCCGGCCTTCCGGCCGGCGGCTCGACGACCAACGGCGTCGAGATCGCCGTCGGCGAGCTGCAGAACGTCACGATCACCCGCGGGCTCCTCGGGGCCGTCGACCAGAAGATCGAGCTGACGCCCGCAGGGATCACGGTCGACGCCGGCTCCATGCCCGTGACGATCGAGAGCCTCGCCGAGATCACCCTCAAGGTCGCGGGCGGGCTCGCGAAGATCAGCATCACGCCGGAGGGGGTGCAGATCGAGGGCCTGTCGGTCTCGCTCTCCGGAGTCATCGAGGCGGAGGTGAAGGCCCTCATGGCCAAGCTCACGGCCGAAGGGGTCGGCCAGATCAGCGGCCCGCTGACGATGATCGGCTAGGGAGACTGATGAGACGGGAGGGGATGAAGCCGTGGCCGCACCGTCCGCGCTGAAGAAGGTCAAGGCGGCGAAGGCCGCCGAGGTCTGCGAGCACTTCGACCTGCCGAAGGAGTCTCGCCCGCACCTGACGCCGAACGCGACGCCTCGCGAGTTCCTCGACGCGCTCGCAGCCGCCGGCCAGCTCGGCACCGCCATCCGCTTTCTGGCCCACGCCCTCCCGCCGCGGGAGGCGATCTGGTGGGGCTCGCTTTGCGTCAAGCAGGCATCCTCCGGCTCGCTGCCGCCCGCGGAAACCGCAGCGCTCAAGGCCGCCGTCGTCTGGGTCCTGGACCCGACGGACGAGAACCGGGCGGCGGCGAAGGCCCCCGGAGAGGCGGCCGGGATCGCCACGCCGGCGGGAGGCCTCGCGACGGCCGTCACCTGGACCGGCGGGACCCTCGCCCCTCGCCAGCCGAAGCTGCCGCCGGTCGTCCCGGGACCCTACATGCCCGCGAAGGCGGTGATGGGCGCAGTCCTCCTCGCGAGCGCGAAGGCGGCCCCGACGCCCGTCCGCGAGGCGCAGCGGGCGTTCGTCGACCTCGGCCTCGGCGTGGCCGAGGGGCGCACCAGCTGGCCGAACGTGAAGCCGAGGACCGCCGGCAAGACCTGGGGCTACTGAGGGAGGAAGCGATGCAACCAGCCGCGCGCCTGACGGACCTGCAGACCTGCCCCATGCTGACACCCGTCGGCACCCCCCACGTCGGGGGCCCGATCACCGGTCCCGGCTGCCCCACGGTCCTGATCGCGGGGCTGCCCGCGGCGCGGATGGGGGACCTCGCGACGTGCCTCGGAGACCCTCCCGCGATCGTGGTGGGGAACCCGGTCGTCCTGATCGGCGGGATGCCCGCGGCCCGAATGGGCGACCCCACCACCCACGGCGGGGTGATCGCCCTCGGCTGCTTCAAGGTCCTGATCTGACGGGGCGGGCCGGAGCGATCCCTCGAGCGATGGCGGGACTGACGGACGAGGAGCGGACGAGATGACGGCGACGAGACAGCAGATCCCCTTCGAGGGCCAGACCGACAAGGGGTCGAACCGGATGTGCGGCGCGGCCGCCCTGTCGATGGTCTACCGGTCCCTCGTCCCCTCGAGGGCCGCGCACGCCCTGGACGAGCACCCCGAGCGGCGGGGCCGCGACGGCACCAGGCGCACGAGGGGCGACGGCGCCCCCGGCGGCTCGGAGAGGAGGAGAGGGCCCCGGCGGGTCTCGGACGTCACACAGTCCGACATCTGGCCGCTCGTCTCGCGGAAGGGTCCTTCGGGACAGCTTTCGTGCGCCACCCACCTGATGGTGAAGGACGCGCTCTCCCGCGGTTTCGCGGCCGTCGCGATCCAGGCGGCGCATCCCCTGCAGACGCTCATCGCCTGCCGGGAGAACGGGATCCGGACGATCCTCAACCACCGGCTGAAGCTGGACGGACCCGCCGGTCACTACACCGTCTTTCTCGGGATCGACGGCGAGGGGGTGACGGTCCACGACCCCTACTACGGGGCCGACCACCGGATCTCCCACGGAGAGCTGAGCGAGCTCTGGCAGCCCCGCTACCCGAGCTCGGAGATCGTGGGGAACATGCTGATCGGCATCGCCGACCAGCCGCCGCCTCTCGACGCATGCCCCGCGTGCAAGGTCCCGATCCCCCGCGAGGTCCCCTGCCCGAAGTGCGCGAAGCCGGTCCCGCTCGCGCCCGCCGCCCTGCTCGGCTGCGTGGGAAGCGACTGCATGCGCCGGACCTGGAGCTACGTCTGCTGTCCGTCCTGCGACTTCACCTGGTCTTTCGCGAGCACGGCTCCGGAGGCCGCCCCCGGGGAGGGGGACGGGCTCTGGAACCTCGGACCGCTCTTCGCCGAGCTCGACAGGATGAAGGCGCACGTCCTCTCGATCCCTGCCGCGGCCGCGCGCCCGGACGTCCAGCAACAGCTCGCCTCGATCGACGCGAACCGGGAGAAGCTCAAGCTCGCGGAGAAGGAGGAGATGGCCCGGCAGAACGAGCACACCCGAAGGTCGAAGGAGGCCGGGGCGAAGGCCCGACAGGAGGAGGCGGACCTTCGGAAGGCGCAGGAGGCCGCGACGAAGCCGGCGCCCCCGATCGACGGCGGCGCCCTCGGGGACGCGCTCCTGAAGGACCTCGGGATCGTGACGTAGGGGGAGTCCCGTCCCGAGAATCGAAAAAAAGTCGCCCGCCCCTGTCTGAAAAACGGCCCCTCCGAGCCACTTTAGTGCAGGAGGCGAGTGCCGTGTCCTACCTGCCCCATCCCTCCCGCGACGACACGATCCTGGCGCCGGCGGTCCCCGACCCGGGGATCGAGGTCGTCTGCGAGCCGCTCCTCCCCCGTCGGCTTCGGGCCCGCAGCGGCGCTCCCCGCGAGGGGAACGGCGTCGACCTCGTGACGGTGACCCTGGAGCCGACCTGCGGGCCCGGCCCCGGCGACGAGGTCATCGAGGTCTGGGACGACCGGCTGGCCCTCCGCCTCGGGGCTCTCGCCCCGGACGACGCCGCAGCCGTGAGCGCCGCCGTCCACCGCCTGGGGGGGGTCAACCGGTTCGTCGCCTGCCTGGCGTCCATCTCCGCGGCATCCGAAGACGGGTCCCTCCGCATCCGGCTCCACACGACCCGCGAGGGGATCGTGAGGACGGCCGAGGAGTGGTGGAGGCTCTGAGCATTCCGCGGAGCTACGATGGGGGGTGGCTCGCTCCTTCCGGACAGACACCCCAGAAAGGAGTCCCAGGTTGAGCCGTTCGAACGAAAGGGCCAGGCTGGCACCGGTCCTCCCTCTCGTGCCCGCGGTCGTCCTCGCCGCCGTCTCCGTCGGCTGCACCTCGGTCTCCGAGACGTACCGCGACCCGCGGACGTTCCCTCCGACGAAGGCCGCCGACGTGAAGGTCGCCGTCGACGCGCCGGCCCGGCCTCGCGTCCTCGTCGCCTCGCTCGAGGTCTCCGACCGGGGGACGAAGCTCACCCGAGACGAGCTCCTCGCCCTCCTCCGCGACCGCGCGGCGCGCCTCGGCGGCGACACCCTCGTGGTCTACGCCAGCGCCAACCGGTCCCGCTTCGCGGCCGAGGGGATCCTCGTCGGATCCGCGCCGACCGTCCGCCAGAACATCCTCCTCGCCGACGTCTTCGTCACGCGCGGCCTCCCGGCGGCGCCCGGCGGGACGGTGCCGTGAGAGCCGTGCGCGGCACTCCTCGGAGGCATTTCGTCATGAGGCATCGCTTGATCATCGTTACTCCGGGCGCTGCGACAATCGTTCTAAGCGCATCGTCCATTCCGGCACAGCAGCAACCGACAGCCCCGCACCCGGAGAAGACCCCGTCTCTGCCCTTCGTCCTCACGCCGGCACAGGCCACGCCGGAGATTGTCATCAGGGCAACAGCACCTTCGCCAACCATGCCTCGTTCAGTCTCACTCGGACCGGGCCCGTCACTTCGAGCCACGGGAAGTACGGTGACCGGCGACCTCGTGGGAGAGCCCCGGGTCAGAGTCGAGGGTCAGTGGCGAAGGGTGTATCTCGAGCCCCCCTCATCCCCCGTGCTCGGCGCTTCTCCAGCGAGGCAGTCCGAGGAGCGAATTCAATCATGAAGCGTCCACGCTTCCGCTCTCTTCCCCTCGTCCTCGTGTTGGCTGTTCTGGCCCCAGCCGCAAGCGCCCGCTCCGGATCGATCCAGAAGGAGACACTGACCTCCGGCGGCCAGAAGAGGGTCTGTCACGTCTATCGACCCGACGGGCTCTCACCCGAGACCGCGACACCCCTCCTCATCCTTCTTCATGGATCCGGGCGGGACGGCGCCTCTCAGGTCAAGGAGTGGCGGAGCCTCGCAGATCGGGAAGGCCTCCTCCTCGCCGCACCGGACGCACTCGACCGTTCCGGCTGGGCCATTCCTGACGATGGGCCCCAGTTCCTGGCGGACGTCGCGGCGTTCCTCAGGGCCCGCTATCCCATCGACACGTCGCGCGTCTACCTCTTCGGGCATTCCGCGGGTGCCGTCTTCGCCCTCAGCATGGCTGCCATGGAGTCGGAGTTCTTCGCCGCCGCCGCCGTCCACGCGGGAGCCTTTCGCGACAGCTCCGAGGCAAACGTCCTCGCCTTCGCCTCCCGGAAGATTCCCGTCCTCCTCGTCGTCGGGTCCCGCGATCCGTTCTTTCCGTTGCAGGCGGTGCGCGATACGAAGAAGGCCTTCGAGGCGAAGGGCTTCCCCTGCACCCTACTGGAGCTGGAAGGCTACGATCATGACTACTATCGCCATTCCAACGAGATCAATCAGAAGGCATGGGCGTTCCTGTCGTCCCACCATCTGGACCACGAGGCCGCTTTCAAGGCGTACTCGATCAAGTGAACGGGGGCCGGGATCCGTGGCGGGGCTGTGCCGGACGGGTTTCGCTCACCGCGGGCTGGACCTCGATCGGCGGCGCCCACGGACACCCCCGTGACGGAGGCGGACTGCAGCGGATGAATCGTCGACCCGCCTTGATCGGCCTCTCGCACGTCGTCAGCAGTGGCGGAAGCGTGTGGGAGTCGAACCCACCCGCCGCCCCTCTCGGGACGAGCACGCTGGTTTTGAAGACCAGGGGGGCCACCGGACCCCTTGCGCTTCCGCCGCGATTCTAAGCGGACTCCCCCGGTTTCGCGCGCGTTCCGCGGAGGAGAGGCGGAGGCGGCGCGCGGACCGTTCTGCTATACCACCGTCCGATGAAGCGTGCCGGGTCGCCGAAGGGACACAGAGCGCTCCTACCGCGCCGCAGATTCGTCGCCCTCCTCTGGGGCTGCGCCCTCCTGGCTCCGGTCGTCTACCTGCCCCGGACTCTCGTCTCCCCCCTCTCTCTCATCCCGTGCGGGAGGCCGGAGCCGAACCACCTGTTGGGCGACCCCGTCATCAACCTCAGCGTGATGGGCAGGGCGTGGAATCGCTTCGACGCGGCCGACTACCGGCTGCACGACGACCGCGTCCTCGCCCCCTATCCCGACGCCTGGCCGCTCGGCGAGCCCTTCATCCTGCCGGCGCTCGTCGGCTACCCCTTCGCCCGGCTCTCTGGCTCGCTCGCCCTGGGCTACGACGTCCCCTACCTCCTCTCCTGCGTCGTGGGCGTCGCCGCCGCAGGCGCCCTCCTCGCAGAGGTCGCGGGGCCGGGCTGGGTGGCGCTCGGGGGGGCGCTCCTCTGGGGATGGGGACCGGCGCGGCTGAACAACCTCGGCGTCCTCTCGACGCTCTGGTCGGGCTTCGTCCCGCTCGGGCTCACCTTCGTGATCCGCTTCCTGAGGAGGCGAAGGACGCGGGACGCCGCCTTCGCGGCCGCCGCCTGGGTGGCGCTCGGGCTGGGGAGTCTCTACGGCCTCGTGATGGGGAGCACCGTCCTCGCGCTCCTCCTCGTCGTCGCGGCAACGGAGCCCGCGGCGCGGCGGCGCCTGCCGGTGCTGGTGGCCGCATTCGTCCCCGTGGCGGCGTTCCTGGCGGCGGTCTACGAGCCCCTCTTCCACCTCCGGGAGGCGTACGGGATCGAGCTTGACCAGAGAGTCATCGAGGGGCACGCGGCAGACCTCGCGGCGCTCCTCCACGAAGGCGTCTTCTCGGGCCCCCTCCGCTCGCTCTTCGACCCGATCGTTCCCGGGCTCCCCGAGGGGGCGTCCGCGCTCTTCCCGCCGCTCGCGGCCCTTGCGGCGCTCGGCGCAGCCGCTGCGCTCCTCCGCCGCCCTGCAACCGGCCGCCGTCGCGGTCGCTTCGAGCGGTCGCTCGTCCCCTGGGGGGTCGTTGCCGCCGCGTCGTTCCTCTTCGCGCTCGGCCCCACGGTCCGCCTTCTCGGCCGTCCGCTCCTTCCCGGGCCCTACCGTCTCCTCGACGGGCTCCCCGTCTTCGGCAGCGTGCGCGGGATCCACCGCTGGGACCAGTGGTTCGACCTCGGCCTCGTCGTCGCCTCCGCGATCGCCGCCTCGCGAGTACTCCGCACATCGCCCGCCCCGCGGCGACGGCTCCTCCTCCTCGGCGCGGCCCCCCTGCTCCTCCTCGACCTCTGGCCCCGGGCGGTGCCAGCGCAGGCCCCTCCGGGCCCCTCGCCGTTCGCGGCCGCCTATGCCTCGCTGCCGCGCGACGCGGTGACGTCCGTCTATCCGTGGTCGCGGGCCAACGCCGAGCGGTCGTGGGGCGAGCAGCTCTACCACCGCCGGCGCGCCCTCGTCGGCTTCTGGTCGGTCTCTCCCGACATCCACCTCTGGCTCTCGCGCTTCTCGCGCGAAGGCGGGCTCTCCGCCACGGTCGCCGTCTACCGCGAGCTCGGGGCCGGCGCGGTCGAGGTGAGGACCGGCGACCTCGAGGCCGCCGACCGCGCCGCGCTCGGGGCGCTCGTCGCCGATCCCGGCCCCGTCGGCATCCGGGCCGTCGAGCGGCACGGGGACCTCGTGCTCCTCCTCCTCGACGCCCGCGCGCCCATCCTCGTCGACCCGTCTCGCCTCTCCGGGCTCGTCTTCCACGGGAGCGAGGCGGTGGCGCGCGAGGCGCCGGGACGGCTGGTCTTCCGGCTGCGGGGCGAGAGCCTCCCGGTCGTAGTGGAGTCGGGGGGGACCCGGACCGCCGCCGAGCTCTCGCTCCCCGTCGTCGCGGCGGGGCGGATGACGGCGCGGCTCTCGGTCGCACCTCCCCCCGGTGCGCGGATTCTCGCGAAGGGGGACGGGGTCCTCGTCGGAGAGGTCGGCTCGCCCTAGACTCCGCGGGATGCCGCGTCACCGGCTCTTCGCCGGTCCCTTCGCCGCGCTCGAGGAGCGCTTCCTCGCGGAGGTGGGCGCGCTCCAGTCCGCGGACCCGCTCGCGCCCGTCGAGGTCCTCGTCGGCTCGAACCTCCTCGCGCTCTACCTGAGGCGGCGCGCGGCCGAGGCGCGCGGCGGCGTGGCGAACCTGCGGTTCCTCACCTTCCTGGACCTTTCGCGCGAGCGGCTCTCCGAGCCCGATCCGCGCCCTCCCCTCCCGCCGCTGGGAGGCGCGCTCCTGGCGCGGCGGGCGCTGGCCGAGACGCCCGAGGGGAAGGAGTTCGGCCCGCTGCGCGAAAGGCGCTCGGGCGCCGCGCTCGTGGAGCGGACCGCCGACGACCTCCGCGAGGCCGGCATCCCGCACGAGAGGTGGCCCGGCCTCCTCGCGGCGGCGGGGTCGGGCGAGGAGCGCGCCGCCTTCCTCGCGAGCGTGGGCGCCACCCTCGCGGCGTTCGAGGAGCGGCGCAGCCGCTTCGCCGACGCCACGTCCCTCGTCGCGCGCGCCGCCGCCGTCCGGCTCCCCGCGGACGACAGGCCCCTCCTGGCCTACGGCCTCTACGACCTGGGGGGCCTCAGGGAAGCGCTCGTCGGCGCGGTGGCGCGGGAGCGCGAGGTCGTCGCCTTCGTCCCGGAGGACGGCGGGACGGAGGCGCCGCGGGAGGCCGGGCTCCCCGAGATCCGCTCGGGGCTCTTCGAGCGGCTCCTCGGAGTGACCGCGCTTCTTCTGCCGGCCCCGGCCGCGCCTCCTGCCGAGGTGGTCGTCGCCCCGACGGAGAGCGCGGAGGCGCGCGAGGTGGTCCGCGAGCTCCTCCGCGCCGTGGACGACGGGATCCCGCTCCATCGGGTCGCGATCGTCCTGCGCGACCCGGCCCGACAGGAGCCGGCGCTCGTCGCCGAGCTGAACGCGCGGTCCCTCCCGTTCTTCCGCCCCGCGGGGACGGGCTTCTCCCGGACACCCGTCGCGCGTGCGGCACGCGCGGTGCTCGACCTCGTCGCCGGAGACTTCCGCTCCGCGGACCTCGCGCTCCTCGCCGACCTCCTCGAGTCGCTCGGCGCCCTCGCGCCGCTCACCGCGGCCCGCGCGGCGCGGGCCCTCGCGGACCTCGGGTTCCACGGGGGTCGCGCCGGTCGCGACGACCTCCACCGCCGCCTCGCCGACGCCCTTCGGCGAACGCCCCCCGGCGCCGCGCTCGACGCGGCCGCCGACGGGAGGCTCTCGCGCCGCGAGGAGCGCCGGCGCGCGGCTCGCGGCGCCCTGGAGGCCACGCTCCGCGTCGTCGAGCCGATGCTCCCGGAGGGGAGCCCGGCCCCCTGGTCCGCGTGGGGCGACCGCCTCGCCGCCTCGTTCGCGTCCCTCGCGCAGGCGGCCGCCGGGGTCCCGCCGGGGGGACGGGACGCCCTCGCCGAGGCCGCGGCGTCGCTCGCCGCCCTCGGCCATGTCGAGCCGGGGCCGGTCGAGGCGGCGGAGGTGGCCGCGCTCCTCCCCGACGCGCTCGAGGAGTCGCCCGTCTCCCACGGCCGCTTCGAGCGCGACGGCGTGGCGCTCCTCTCGGCCGTCTCCGCGCGCGGGCTCCTCTTCGACGCCGTCCTGGTGCCGGGCCTCGCCGAGCAGCTCTTCCCCAGGGCCTCGCGCCCCGACCCCCTCCTCCTCGACGACGAGCGGCTCCGGGTGGCGAAGGCCGCGGGAGCGCCTCTCGCGCCGCGGTCGGGGAGGCGGCACGCGCGGGAGGAGCGGTTCCTCTTCAACCTCTGCCGCGGGGCGGCCCGAAAACGGCTCGTCCTCCTCGCCGCGCGCCGCGAGTCGACGACGGACCGCCCCCGCCTCCTCTCGCCCTACCTCCTCGACGTCCTCGAGGAGACGGCCGGTGTGTCGCTGAGGGAGAGCGAGCTCGGGACCGCCGCCGCGCCTCCCCTTCCCCTCCGGTGGCTCCCGCTCGGGCGGCTGGTCTCCGAGGGTCCGGCGCTCGACGCGGAGGAGGCGGCCCGGCGCGTCCTGGCGGACGGCCGCCGGGCGCTCGCGTCCCTGCCCGTCGGCTTCGAGTCCGTGCGGCGCGCCGTGGCCCGCGGCCGCGCCCGCGCGGGCGGCGCCTTCACCGCGTGGGACGGCCGCCTCGGGCGGCCCACGCCTCTCCTCTCGCTGACGGCGAGGCCCCTCTCGGCGAGCCGGCTCGAGAGGCTCGCCGCGTGCCCCTACCGCGCCTTCCTCCTCGACGCCCTCGGCCTCGAGGCGCGGGACGAGCCCTCGGACCCGCTCGACCCGGACGGCCTGACGCTCGGGACGCTCGCGCACGGGGCGCTCGAGAGGCTCGCCCGCTCTCTCCGCCCGGGTTCCCGCATGGCGGACGTGCCGGAGTCGCGCGGCCGGGACGTCGCGGTCGCGGTCGTCCGCGAGGCGCTCGCCACGCTCGAGACCGACCCGCCGGAGCCGCTGCGCGAGGCGGTGGAGGAGCGTCTCTCGGCGCTCGTCGCGGCGGTCCTCCGCCGGGAGGCGGAGAGGGGGGCCGCCGCCCTGCCGGTCTCGGCCTCGGAGCTGAGGTTCGGGCCGGGAGAGGCGGCGGCGGAGGTCACGGTCCCGTTCGCCGGCGGGCCCGCGCGCTTCCGCGGGGCCGCCGACCGCGTGGATCGTTCCGGGGACGCGGCGCTCGTCGTCGACTACAAGTTCGGCAAGCCTGACCCGTTCGGCAAGACGAACAGGGCCCGTCACCTCGTCGTCGGCGGGGAGCGCGCGCAGCTGGCGGTCTACGCGCGCCTCGCGCGCGCCCTCGGGGCCACGACGGTGGCCTCGGAGTACCTCTTCGTCCCGCCTCCCCGCGCCGGGGCCCCGGCCGAGGCGGTCCCCGTGACCTTCGACGAGGACGGGACCGCGGCCGCCGAGGACGGCCTCGCGGAGGTCCTCGCGCTCCTCGGGGAGGCCCTCGCGCGGGGCCTCGTCTTCCCGCGGACGAAGGGGCTCGCCGGGAAGCGGGAGCTCTGCCGGGGCTGCCCCGTCGCCGACGTCTGCGGTCCCGGCCACGAGAAGGTCTACCGGAGGAAACGCGAGGGAGAGCGCGTGCGCGAAGCGGGCAACCCCCTCTTTCGCCTCGAGGAGGTGAGATGACCCCGCTGCCCGACGACGCGGAGAGGAGGCGCGCGGCCGAGGCGACGGACCGCTCGCTCATCGTCGAGGCGTCGGCGGGGACCGGGAAGACGACGACGCTCGTCGCCCGGATCCTCCAGCTCGTCCTCGGCGACGAGGGGGTCTCGCTCCCCCAGATCGCCGCGATGACGTTCACGGAAAAGGCCGCGGCGGAGATGAGGAGCCGCGTGAGGGAGGGGCTCGACGCCGTGATCGCGGCGGAGGGAGAGGACGCCGCGCGGCGCGCCAGGGCCCTCGAGGCGCGGCGCGACCTCGAGGCGGCCACGATCACGACGATCCACTCCTTCTGCTCCCGCCTCCTCCGCGAGTGGCCGGTGGACGCCGGGGTCGACCCCGACTTCGTGACGCTCGAGGAGACGGTCGCCGCCGAGCTCGTCGACGACCTCTTCGACGTTTGGCTCGACGACGAGGCGCGGCGTCCCGGCCCGGTGGCCGACGCGATCCGGCAGGGCCTCTCGCTCTCGGCCCTGCGCGACCTGGCGCGCCTCCTCTACGAGAAGCGCGCGCTCGCGCTCTCCGCGTCGATCCCCACCGACCCCCTCCCCTTCGTCCGCCAGGAGCTCGAGCTCCTCGCCGCGGAGGGGGAGGCGATCGTGGAGGACGTTCCCGCGGACGAGCGCGGCGATCCGAAGGTCCGGTCGATCGCACAGGCCGCGGCCGAGGTCCGCGGGTTCCTGACCCTCTCCGAGGAGGAGCTCGCCCTGGCCCGGCCGCAGACCCCGCTCGAGGCGAGCCGGGGCAGGAGGAGCGTCTTCGGCGCGGGCCTGCGCGACCGGGCGAAGGCGTTCCGGGCCGAGGTCCGCGACCTCCCCGACCGGCTCGCCCTCGTCCCCCGGGAGCGCCTCCTGGCCGGAGTCCTCCTCCGGCTGCGGGAGGCCTTCCTCCCCCTCGTCGAGGAGGAGAAGCGCCGGCAGGGGCTCCTCGACTTCGACGACCTCCTCCTGGCCACGCGCAAGCTCCTCTGCGACTACCCCGCCGCGCGGCGGCACTTCCAGGAGCGCTACCGGACCTTCATCGTCGACGAGTTCCAGGACACCGACCCCGTCCAGGCGGAGATCGTCCTCCGCCTGGCCTCGGGCGACGTCGAGCAGTCCCGCGACGTCTGGGACGACCTGGAGCCGGCGCCGGGAGCCCTCTTCGTCGTCGGCGACCCGAAGCAGTCGATCTACCGCTTCCGTCGCGGCGACGTGGAGACGTACCGGGCCGTGGCCGCCCGGTTCGACGCCGGGGACCGGCTCTCGCTGACGACGAGCTTCCGATCGGCCCCCGGGCTCGTCTCGTTCGTGAACGCCGTCTTCTCCGAGGTCTTCGCCTCTCCGGACGGGGCCTACGACGTCGCCTACGCGCCGCTCGTCGCGACGCCGGACGCCGTCGACGACGGCCGCCCGCACGTGGTCTACCTCGTGCCGCCCCCGGTCCCCGAGGACGACGAGGACGAGGATGCCGGCGCGGACGAGGGGAGCGCGCGAGGAGAGGGGACCGGGGACGCGGGCCCCGACGGCGGAGCGGGCGGCGCCGAGGACGAAGGCGCCCGGAGGCAGGAGGCGCGCGCCGTCGCGAACCTCCTCCTCTCGCGCTACGCGGGCCGGGCGGGAGGGTGGGGACGGATCGGGGTCCTCGTCGCCCGGAACGACGCCGTCGACCTCTTCCAGGAGGTCTTCCGCGAGTCGGGGATTCCGGCCGTCCTCGAAGGGGGGACGAGCTTCTTCCGACGCGAGGAGACCGCGGCGGTGGTGGCGGCCCTCCGCGCGCTCGACGACCCGACCGACTCGGTCTCCACCGTCGCCGCCCTCAAGTCGTTCCTCTTCGGGCTGTCCGACCTCGACCTCCTCGAGGCCGCGGAGGCCGGCGCCCGGTTCGACGACCCCGCCTCGATCCCGCCGGAGTCGGCGACCGGGCGGGCGACGGCCCTCCTCGCCTCGCTCCGGGCGCGCCGGCACGAGAGGCCGCTGGCCGAGACCGTCGAGGCGCTCCTCGGCGCCAGGACGGCCCGTGCGGCCCTGACGGCGGGAGCGATCGTGAACGCGCAGCAGGCGGAGGCGAACCTCGAGCGGCTCCTCGTCCAGGCGCGGGAGCTCGACGCCGAGGGAGTCGGGTTCCGGGCGGCCGTGGAACGGCTCGTGAAGCGGCTTCAGGAGTCCGTCGCCGAGCCCCGCGCGTTCGAGGAGACCGAGGACGCCGTCCGCCTCCTGACCATCCACAAGGCCAAGGGGCTCGAGTACGACGTGGTCGTCGTGGCGGACCTCGGCTTCTCCGACCCCGAGAGGCGGCGGTCGATCCGCACCTTCGTCTCGGACCACGAGGGGGGAAGGCTGGGATTCCGCGCCCCGTTCGGGGGCGAGCGGTGCGCGACCCCGGGATGGAGGCTCGTCGAGGCGGGCGACCGACTCCGGGAGCTGGCCGAGGAGAAGCGCCTCCTCTACGTCGCGACGACGCGCGCCCGCCACGAGCTCGTCCTCTCGTGGTTCCGGAAGCGGACCCGGAAGAAGGACGGGAGCGTCTCCGACCCGATCGGGCGGAAGGCCCTCGCCGCGATCGCCTTCGCCGAGGGGCCTCCCCCCGCCCTCGCGCCCCTCGTCGAGAAGGTCGAGGCCGACGTCTCGCGCCCCGCTCCCGCCCGGGGCGGCGCGCCTGCCGGAGAGGAGGCGGAGGACGGGACGGCTCCGGCGCCCGAAGCCGCGGCGGCGCCTGCCGCGGAGCTCTCGACCGCCCTCCCGGAGGAGATCGCCGCTGCCGAGGCGCGCCTCGCGCACGCCCGCGCTACGGCCGCCCGTCCCCTCCGGCGCTCCGGCGAGAAGGACCGGGCCTTCACCTCGGCCGCGACGTCGTCCACATCCACCGCATCCGCCACATCTGCCTCGCCCGCCTCGCCCGAGGACCTCCCGCCGTCCGATCGCGAGGACGAGGCGCAGGGGCGGGCGATCCGGATCGGGGTCGCCGTCCACGCGGCGATGGAGCGGCTCCTTGCGCCCGGGGGCCCGGACGGCCGAGACGGCCGGGACGGCCGGGACCGCGGAGACGCGCGGGACCTCGCGCGCGCCGCGGTTGAGTCGTGCTCCGACCTGGCGGTCCCCTCCGAGCGCGACGAGGCGATCGCCCTCGTCGCGCGCCTCCTGGCCCATCCCGTCGTCGCCCGCGCCCGGGCGTCCGTTCGCCGCTTCGTCGAGCTCCCCGTCCTCTTCCGCGACGACGCCCTCCCGGGCGCGCCCCTCGTCGAGGGGAAGATCGACCTCCTCTTCGAGGAGCCGGCGGGCTGGGTGATCGTCGACTGGAAAACCGACCGGGTCTCCTCGTCCGAGGCGCGGGCCGCCCGCGAGGAGCTCTACCGCCCCCAGCTCGAGAGCTACGCCCGCGCGCTGGCGGTGATCCTCGGGCCCGGCGCCCGGGTCGCCGAAGCGCTCCTGGTCTTCGCGCGCGAGCCCGACTCTCCCGGCTGACGGCGGGGCGCCGCCCGGACGGGACGGGGATCAGGCCTGCTCGTGGTGCTCGCCCGGGGGCCGCGGCGAGTGCTTGATGTTCCGACCCTCGACGATGAAGATCGCCTCCTCGGCGATGTTCGTCGCCAGGTCGCCCACCCGCTCGAGGTTCTTCGAGAGCGTCATGATCTCGATGGAGCGGGTGATGACCGCGGGGTTCTCGGCCATGTAGGTCAGGAGCTCGCGGATCAGCGAGCGGTTCTTCATGTCGAGGACGTCGTCGCGCTCGCAGACCTCCTGGGCGAGCTGGACGTCGCGCCTCACGAAGGAGTCGAGCGCGTCCTTGAGCATGCCGCGGGCGACGTCGGCCATGTGCGGGATGTCGACCCACGGCTTGAACATCCTCGAGCGGCTGAGGCGCTCGGCCGACTGCGCGATGTTGACCGCGTGGTCGCCGATCCGCTCGAGGTCGGAGTTGATCTTGAGGGCCGCGACGAGGAGACGGAGGTCCACCGCCACAGGCTGCTGGGTCGCCAGGAGGTGGATCGCCTGCTCCTCGATCCGGTTCTCCATCTCGTTGATCACCGAGTCGCGCGCGATGACGACCTGCGCCTTCTCCGCGTCGCCCTCCACGAGGGCCTCGACGGCGTGGGCGATCTGCGCCTCGACCTCCGCCCCCATCGTGATGAGGTCGCGGCGCAGCCGCTCGAGGAGCTCGGAGAAGTGCTCTTTCATGACGCCTCCTGGAGGACCTTCTCCGCCGCGGGGGCGGCGGGGAGCGTGACGCTGAACCGGCTCCCGCGGCCGGGCTCCGACTCCACGCGGATCGAGCCGCCGTGGAGGATGAGGAGGTGCTTGACGATGGCGAGGCCCAGGCCGGTCCCCGGCACGCTCTTCGCCCTCGAGGGGTCGACCCGGTAGAACCGCTGGAAGACCTTGGCCTGGTCGGCCTTCGCGATCCCGATCCCCCGGTCGACCACGTGGACCTGGACCGGGCACGGCGCGCCGTCGGCCCCGGACGCCCCCCCCTCGGCGAGGACGTCGACCCGCGAGCCGCGCGGCGAGAACTTGATGGCGTTGTCGACCAGGTTGCGGAAGACCTGGGTCAGCCTCCGGTGGTCCCCCAGGACCGTCGCGTCCGGCGGCGCCTCGAGCGCCAGCTCGATCCCCTTGGCCTGCGCGGCGGGCGCCAGGTCCCTCAGGACGCCGCAGAGGAGGCTCCGGACCGGGAGCCTGTCGAGCGCCAGCGCCACCGCGCCCGCCTCGATCTGCGAGAGGTCCGTCAGGTCGGAGACGAGCTCCTGCATCTCGGACGACTGCCGCTGGAGGATCTCGACGAGCCGCCGCAGGTCGGGCGCGAGGCCGTCCTCGCCGGCGAGGGTCTCCGCGGCCGCGCGGACGGTGGCGACGGGCGTCCGGAGCTCGTGCGAGACGTCGGCCACGAAGCGGCGCCTCATCAGCTCGGTCCGCTCGCGCTCGGTCACGTCCCGGAGGACCCCCACGGCGGCCGCCTCGCCCGACGAGGGCTCGCCCGGCACCGCGCGGACCGTCAGCTCGAGGTGCCGCCCCTCGCCGCCGTCGTCCCGCCGGACGACCGCCTGGCCGGCGCCCCCGTCCCCCGGCGCGTCGAGGACGGAGCGGAAAAGGCGCTGCACCTCGGGCTCCCGCGCGAGGTCGACGAGGGCGCCGACGCGCGTCCCGTCCGGGATGCCGAGGATGTGCCGCGCGGCCGGGTTGACGTCGAGGACCCGCTGCGCCCGGTCGACGACGACGAGGCCGACGGGGAGCTCGTCGAAGAGAGTCCGGGCCAGGAGCCGCGCCTTCTCGTTCCCTTCGCGCTCGGAGGCGACGAGGGAGGCGAACCGCCCCAGGTCGGCGAAGACGTCCTCCGTCTCCTCCGAGAGCCCCGGCACCGCCTCCGGGCGGACCCCCTGCGCCGCCTCCGCCACGCCGGCCCGGACGAGGTCGAGCTCCCGCGTCCGCCGCCTGCGGAACCAGAAGACGGTCGCGGCGGCGAGGAGGCCTGCCAGGACGCCGGTCCGTTCGAGGGCCACGCCTGCGACGACGAGGAGCGCCAGCCCCGCGGCCTCGAGGGCCGGCCGGAGCCGCCGGGAGGCGGACCGCGTCATGCCGGGAACCTGTACCCCACGCCGACGACCGTCTCGACGGCCCCCTCGCCCAGCTTCTTCCGGAGCGAGCGGACGTGGACGTCCACCGTCCGCGTCTCGACGTCGGCCGCGTAGTCCCAGAGCCTCGAGAGGATCGTCTCCCGGCTGACGACGCGCCCCCCGCTCCGGATCAGGAGCCAGAGGAGGTCGAACTCCTTCTTCGTCAGGTGGACGGCCCGGCCCTCCTTCTCGACGAGGTGCCGGGCGCGGTCGACCCGGAGCCGGCCGTCGTCGTAGACGTCCTCCGAGGCGTCGGGCGACCCGCTCCGCCGGAGCTGCGCGGCGAGGCGGGCGAGGAGCTCCTTCATCGAGAACGGCTTCGTCACGTAGTCGTCCGCCCCCAGGTCGAAGCCGAGGAGCTTGTCGCGCTCCTCGGCCCGCGCCGTCAGCATGACGATGGGGATCCGCCGGGTCGCCTCCCCCTTGCGCAGCTCGCGGCAGATCGTCAGGCCGTCCACGTCCGGGAGGTTCAGGTCGAGGACGACGAGGTCGGGAGGGCGGAGCGTCATCTCGTCGAGGGCGATGAGGCCCCCGGCGTACCGCTCCGGCTCGAACCGGCCGTCCTTCTTCAGGTTGTAGACGAGGGTGTAGGCGAGGTCGTCGTCGTCCTCGACGACCGCGACGCGCCAGCGCTGCGGGGCGCCCGCCGCCCCGCCCTCCGGACCCCGCGCCGCCGCCCCGCGCGTCGTCATCAGCCGAACCGCCCCGTGATGTAGTCCTCCGTCATCTTCTGCTTCGGGCGGGTGAAGATCACGTCGGTCTTGTCGAACTCGATCAGCTTGCCGAGCATGAAGAACCCGGTCTCGTCCGAGACGCGCGCGGCCTGCTGCATGTTGTGCGTCACGATGACGATCGTGAACCGCTCCTTGAGCTGGAAGATCAGCTCCTCGATCTTCGCGGTGGCGATGGGGTCGAGCGCCGAGCAGGGCTCGTCCATCAGGACGACCTCGGGCTCGACGGCCAGGGCCCGGGCGATGCAGAGCCGCTGCATCTGCCCCCCCGAGAGCGACAGGGCGCTCTCCTCGATCCGGTCCTTCACCTCGTCCCAGAGGGCCGAGCCGCGCAGGGCCTTCTCGCAGGCGTCCCTCAGGACCCCCTTGTTCTTCACCCCCTGCAGGCGGAGCCCGTAGACGACGTTCTCGAAGATCGACTTCGGGAAGGGGTTCGACTTCTGGAAGACCATCCCGAGCCGCTTCCGGACGTCGACGACGTCGACGTCCGGGCCGTAGAGGTCCTGGCCCTGCACCCGGACGCTCCCCTCCACCCGGACGCCGTCGATCAGGTCGTTCATCCGGTTCAGGCACCGGAGCAGCGTCGACTTCCCGCAGCCCGAGGGGCCGATGAACGCGGTCACGGCCCGCTCGCGGATCCGGAGGTCGATGTCGAAGAGCGCCTGCTTCGGCCCGTACCAGAAGCTGAAGCCGCCGATCTCGATCAGCGGGGGCGCGTCGGCGGCGGGGGCCGACGCGGGAGCCGAGCGGGCGTCCATCGAGACGGCGTGGGTCGGGGTCGTCGGGGACGGTGTCATCGTGGCGGTTTCCATTCTCGGGCCCTCAGATCCCGGACGTCCTGAGCTTCTTGCGGAGCCTGTTGCGGATGACGATGGCGGTCAGGTTCAGCGCCACGACGATCACGAGGAGGAGGACCGTCGTGTTGTAGACCATCGGCCGGGCGGCGTCCACGTTCGGGGACTGGAAGCCGACGTCGAAGATGTGGAAGCCGAGGTGCATGAACTTGCGGTCGAAGTGGAGGAAGGGGGGGTAGCCGTCCACGGGGAGCGCCGGCGCCAGCTTGACGACCCCGGTGATCATGAGGGGCGCCACCTCGCCCGCGGCCCGGGCCATCGCCAGGATGAGGCCGGTCAGGATCGACGGCATCACCGCCGGGAGGACCACCCGCCACATCGTCTCGAACTTCGTGGCGCCGAGCGCGAGGGAGGCCTCGCGCATCCCGCGGGGGATGGCGGCCAGCCCCTCCTCGGCGGCCACGATGACGACCGGGACCGTCAGGAGCGAGAGGGTGAGCGAGGCCCAGAGGATCCCGCCCGTCCCCCAGGTCGGCGTCGGGAGCGACTCGGCGAAGAAGAGCCGGTCGAGCGACCCCCCGATGAAGTAGACGAAGAACCCGAGGCCGAAGACGCCGAAGACGATCGACGGGACGCCGGCGAGGTTGTTCACGGCGATCCTCACCGCGCTGACGACCGGCCCCTGCACCGCGTACTCGCGGAGGTAGAACGCCGTCAGGACGCCGAGCGGCGTCACGACGAGGCTCATGATCATCACCATCAGGACCGTCCCGAAGATGGCCGGGAAGACGCCCCCCTCGGTGTTCGACTCGCGCGGGTCCTCGGAGACGAACGACCAGACGCCGACCAGGTAGCGCCCCGCCTTCGCGAGGAGCCCCATCTCGTTCGGCCGGTCGGCACGGAGGACCTGGGTGACGGGGACCTCCTTCTCCTTCCCGTCGACGGTCTCCAGGACGACCGTCGTCGCGAGGCGGCTCCGGACCTCGTCCAGCTTCTTCACCAGCTCGTCGTACGTCGCCGTCAGCGCGTCCTCGCGGGCCTTCAGCTTCGCAACCGCCGGGCCGGACGTCACGCCGTGAAGCTCCAGCCTCTTGAGCTCGAGCCGAAGCTTCTCCTTCGCGTAGTTGACGGAGCCGATCTCGTCCTTCTCGATCCGCCGCGCCTCGTCGCGGACCTCCCGGGCCTTCGGCAGGTCCGAAAGGAGCGCGCGGTACGCCGGCCCGTGCCCCTCGGCCACGACCTTCTCCCCGTCCTTCACCGCCTTGGCCCAGCCGTAGAAGTCGCCCCACTCGCGCCGCTCGAAGGCGACCATGTCGGCCGGCCGCTCCCGCTTGACGATCTTCGCCTCGTCCACCCAGACGAAGTCGGCGCCGGTGACGTCGCGGTTCCCCTCCTTGACCTTCAGCCGGTACTTCAGGTGGACGGGCCCCTTCGCTCCCGGCTCCGGGATCGCCTCGCGGGCGGCGATCCGGCCGCCGATGCGGCTCCCGTCGTCCAGCGTGAAGACCCAGACGTCCGCCGGCCAGAAGAAGCCGAGGCCGTTCCTCAGGATGAGGAAGAGGAGCCCGGCCACCATCAGGAGGGAGAAGGCGAGCGCCGAGCCGGTGAGCCAGATGAAGGGCTCGCCCCCCTTCAGGAGCCTGCCGAGCCTTCTCATTCGAACGTCCTGTACTTCGACCGGAGCCGCAGGCGGACGAGCTCGGCGGCGGTGTTGACGACGAAGGTCATGCCGAAGAGGAGGAGGGCCGCGAGGAAGAGGACCCGGAAGAGGGTCCCCCCTTCCGGAGCCTCCGGGAGCTCCACGGCGATGTTGGCCGACATCGCCCGGAACCCGCTGAAGAGCGACGAGTTCATGATCGGCGTGTTCCCCGTCGCCATCAGGACGATCATCGTCTCGCCCACGGCGCGCCCGAACCCGATCATGACGGCCGAGAAGATCCCGGGGCTGGCGGTCGGGAGGACGACGCGGAGGGCCGTCTGCCAGCGCGTCGCCCCGAGGGCGAGGGAGCCGGCGGAGAGCCCCTGGGGGACGCTCGCCAGGGAGTCCTCGGCGACGGTGAAGATGATGGGGATGACCGCGAACCCCATCGCGATGCCGACGACGAGGGAGTTCCGCTGGTCGTAGCTCAGGCCGAGGGCCGAGACGAGCCACGTCCGGTAGTCGCCGCCCAGCGCCGCCGACTCGACGCCGGACCCGATCCAGATGGCGAGCGCCCCGCCGGCGAGGACCACGGGGACGAGCAGCACCAGCTCGTAGCCGTGGGGGATGACCCGGCGCCAGGAGGCCGGGAGCGCGGTCCACGCGGCGATGGCGGCGAACGTCAGGAACGGGATGACGAGCGGCATGAGGAGGACGCCCGGCGCCGTCCTCTCGAGCGTCGGGGCGAGCCAGAGGCCGCCGATGAAGCCGAGGACGACGCTCGGGAGGGCCGCCATGATCTCGATCGTCGGCTTCAGGAGCGCCTTCAGGTCGGGGTGCATGAACTGGGCCGTGTAGAGGGCGCCCATCAGCGCGAGCGGGACGGCCACGAGGAGCGAGTAGAAGGTCCCCTTGAGCGTGCCGTAGATCAGCGGCGTCAGGCTGAGCTTGGCCTCGAAGTCGTCCGTGGCGCCCGTGGACTGCCAGACGTACTCCGGCTTCTGGTACCCCTCGTACCAGACCTTCCCGAAGAGCGTCCGCCACGAGACCTCCGGGTGCGGGTTCCTCACGTCCCACTGGAGGAGCTTCCCTCCGGCGTCGACGGCGGCGATGCCGTCGGCCTTCGGCGCGAAGGTGACGCCGGTGATCGCGGCCCCCGCTCCGGGCAGGTCGAGGAGGGTCTTCCCCGTCGTGCCGTACCTCACCATCGTCCGGCCCGAGGCGTCCGTCGTCACGAAGCCCTTGTCCCGGCGTGACGGGGAGAAGCCTGTCACCGCGGCGCCGTGGGGGGCGAAGTCGTGCATCCGCGCCAGGTGCCGCCTTCCCGAGTCGTCCTTGACGACCTGCCACGTGGAGACGCGGCCCGCAGCGTCCCCGACCACCAGGGTCCGGTCCCCGTTCAGGAAGCCGAGGAGCGTCACGGCGGCCCCGTCCCCGTTCACGGGGACCGACTCCGCGAGGCCGGGCGCGGAGGCGTCGGTCCGGTCGAACCGGACGACCTTTCCCGCCGTCGTCCCGGCGAAGACGTCCTGTCCGCGGTCGTCGACGGCCAGGGCGGAGGCGTCCCCTTCGGAGCCGAGGGCGAGCGACTGCCGGCTCTCCTCGCGCGTCGTTCCGCCGATCAGGCTGGTCGTCTCCGTCACCGTGTCGAGGGAGACCTCGCGGGGCCCGACGGCAGCCGCGAGGAGCGGCCCGTCGGGGGTCTCGGCGAGGGCGAAGGTCTTCACCGGCCGCCCGGCCGGGTCCGCGACCAGCGGGTCGGCCGCCGTCACGCGCGGCACCAGGAGGCGCTTGCCGCCGGGGTAGGTGACGTCGACCGCCGTCGTCACGGGGAGGACGCGACCGTCCGAGAGGCCGAGGGCGAGCCCTCCGGTGACGCTCCGCGCGCTCGTGACGGTCGCGCCGTCGAGCGCGGGGAGGTCGGCGGCGGAGGGCGCGCCCCCCTTCAACGGGACGAGGAGGAGCCCCGCCGACGTGGCGACGAACGCCTCCTCCCGGTACTCGTCGACCCGGACCGCCAGCGGCTGCGTCCCCGCGGGAAGGACGACGGCGGGGAGGGCCCGGGCGCGGGCGGGGAGGACGAGCGGCCAGGCGACCCCGGCGATCACGAAGAGGATCGCCAGGATCGCCGCGATGATCGAGATGCCGCTCGCGGTGACGAACCGCGTCGCGAACCGGTCCGTCAGCGTGCGGACGCGGTTCTGACGGGTCCCCGCACGGGCGGCGGGGGACAGCCCGGCCCCTCCAGGGGTCGATGCGGCCGAGCTGGACACGCCGGTCCCTCCGGTCTCAGAGCTTCCCGCGCTCTTCCTCGACGATCTTGTGAGGGATCGGGAAGTAGCCGTCCTTCACGACGACCTCCTGCCCTTCCTTCGAGAGGACGAAGTGCATGAACTCCCGGACGATCGGGTCGAGGGCCTTCCCGGGCGCCTTGTTGACGTAGACGTAGAGGAACCGGGCGAGGGGATAGGTGCCGGCGTAGGCCTCGGCCGCGGTGGCCGGGTGGCACTTGTCTCCCGGCTTCGCGGCGATCGGGACCGCCTTGACCCCGGCGGTCGTGTAGCCGATGCCGGAGTAGCCGACGGCGTAGCGGTCGACCGTGACGCCCTGGACGACCGACGCCGATCCCGGCTGCTCCTTCACCTCGTCCTTGTAGTCGCCGTTCTTCAGGACGTGCTCCTTGAAGAAGCCGTAGGTCCCCGACGCGGAGTTGCGTCCGAAGATGCTGATCGGGCGGGCGGCCCAGTCGCCGGTCAGGCCGAGCTGGCCCCAGGTCCTGACGTTCTCCTTGTAGCCGCTCCGGCGGGTCTTCGAGAAGATCCCGTCGACCTGGGTCATGTCGAGGCAGCCGATCGGGTTGTCCTTGTTCGCGAAGACGGCGAGGGCGTCCACGGCGACGCGGATCCTCGTCGGCTTGTAGCCGAACTTCTTCTCGAACTGGTCGACCTCCGACCCCTTCATCTCCCGCGACATCGGCCCGAGCTGGGAGGCTCCCGCGATGAGGGCCGGGGGGGCGGTGGACGAGCCCTTCCCCTCGATCTGGACCTTCACGTTCGGGTAGAGCTTGTTGAACCTCTCCGCCCAGAAGGTCATGACGTTGTTCAGGGTGTCGGACCCGACCGAGCTGATGCTGCCGGAGACCCCGGCGACGGTCTTGTAGGCCGGGATCGCCGGGTCGACCGTCACGGGCTGGGCCCACGCGGCGCCTGCGGGGCCGGCGAGCACGGCGAGCGCGGCGGCGCGGGCGAGGCTCTGGGACTTGCGGTTCATCTTCTCCTCCTTCGTCTCTGGGACGGGCGGAGTCTCCCCGGCCCGGGGCGAGACTCTGTGAGACTGGTGTTAATTCCGTGTGAAGCGACCGGGGCCGGCGGGACGACTCTTTACACGGCCTTCACTCCCTCTCAACCGCCTCTGAGGAGCCGTCCCCGAGACTCCCGCCGTCCCGGTTCGATGTAAAGGAGAGACGGAATGACGCCTTCGACCACCCGACGCTTCGTCGCGATCGCCCTCTTCGTGGCCCTCGCCTGGGCAGGAGCGGCGTCCGCCCAGGTGAACCTCCTCTGGTACAAGGAGGTCCGGAAAGACGGCAGGATCTACGTCTTCAACGACCCGAACAAGTTCAAGGCGTTCGAGGCCTCGGGCGAGATGGGCGTCTCGCTCACGCGGATCAACTACGGCCCCGACGGCGAGACGGTCGTCTTCGAGAACGAGACCGCCCTCGACATGTACGACTTCAAGCACGGCAAGGAGGCCGAGCCGAGGGACACCAAGGCCCCCGCCGCTCCCAAGCCGTCGCTGCCGACCAGCCTCAGGATCGGTGACGGGGAGGTCAAGCTCGGGCTCCTCGCCCAGGCCTGGTACGTCACGGACGACTCCTCGGCCTCGACGGGCTCCAGCTACCTCGGCAACACCACCGGCTACAACATCTTCCGGCTTCGCCGCGCCGAGATCACGATGTCCGGCACCATCACGCCGAGCTGGGGCTTCGGCGTCATGTTCGACCCCGCCAAGGGGATCAGCCCGCAGACGACGGGATCCGACGGGAAGGTCCTCCAGGACTTCTGGATCAGCTTCCTCGGGCTCAAGGGGCACGAGCTCGCCATCGGCCAGCGGAAGATCATCCTGACCGAGGAAGGGATCCACTCCTCCTCCGACCTCGACTTCGTCGAGCGCGCCCTCGTCACGAAGACCTTCTCCGACCGGCGCGAGACCGGACTCTTCTACAAGGGGAGCTTCGGTACGTACGTGGACGCGATGGCCTCCCTCACGCAGGGGACGTCCTCCAACGTCAACAGCGACACGAACGACACGCTCTTCTTCGCCGGCCGGGTCGACGTCAAGCCGGTCAGGGGGCTCCTCGTCGGCGCCTCCGGCGGCACCGGCGCGGTGAACGGCGGGGCGGCGCACCTCGGCCGGTCGCGGATCGGCGCCCACGTGCGCTTCGAGGGGACCGAGGAGCTGCCGCTCGGGTTCCGCGCCGAGTACATGACGGCGACCGACGAGGTGGCCGGCAAGCCCGACCTCAAGAGGGACGGCTGGTACGCGACGGTCCTCTACACGTTCGCCCGGCAGTTCCAGCTCGCCGCGAGGTACGACGAGCTCGACGCGAACAAGGACGTCGACGGCAACAAGACGAAGACCTTCTCCGGCGGCCTCGCCTACCTGATCAAGGGCCGGAACATGAACATCAAGCTCGACTACTTCAGCATCAAGCAGGAAGGCCGCAAGGTGAACGGCTCCCTCGACGAGACCTACGGCCAGTTCGCCCTGGCGTTCCAGGTCGCGTTCTAGGCCCCTCCTCCTCCCCCGTTCCCGGCCGAGCCCCCGGCGCGCACGCGCCGGGGGCTCTCTCGTCTCCGGCTCCCTATCGGAGCGGCCCCTTGACATATCAAGATTTGTAGATATATTCGTGGGGATGCCCGCCGCCGCCTCCCGCCCCCGGACTCTCCCCACGGCCTCCGCGGCCCGGGCCGCCAGGATGGCGGAGATCTTCCACGCCCTCTCCGACCCGACGCGCCTCCTCATCTTCGAGGCGCTCCGGGGGGGCGAGCAGTGCGTCTGCAACCTCACCGGGATCCTCGAGGCCCAGCAGTCCCGCCTCTCGTTCCACCTCAAGACCCTCAAGGACGCCGGCCTCGTCAACGACCGCCGCGAGGGGCGCTGGATCCACTACTCCCTCGACCCGGACGCCCTGGAAGAGGTCCGGAGCGCCCTCGACGACCTGACCCGGGCGGCGAAGTCCTCCGCGGCGGCCTGCTGCCGGCGCTGAAGCCTCTTTTTTTCTCGCACGTATCGAGAATTGTTGATACGAAAGGAGACCCGATGAGCGAGAACGAGATCCGCGACGTCGTGAGAGAGAAGTACGGCCTGGCGGCCCTTCAGGTGAAGGACGGCAGAGCGTCCTGCTGCGGGACCGCCCCGTCGGCCTCCGGCCTCTCCTGCGACCCCATCACCTCGAACCTCTATGCCGACCACGAGACGAGCGCCCTCCCCGAGACGGCCGTCCTCGCCTCGCTCGGATGCGGCAACCCGACCGCCCTCGCGAAGCTCGAGCCGGGCCAGGTGGTCCTCGACCTCGGCTCCGGCGGCGGGATCGACGTCCTCCTCTCGGCCCGGCGCGTCGGTCCGACCGGCAAGGCCTACGGCCTCGACATGACGGACGAGATGCTCGACCTGGCGCGCGAGAACCAGCGGAAGGCGGGCGCCACGAACGTCGAGTTCCTGAAGGGGACGATTGAGGAGATCCCCCTCCCCGACGACACGGTCGACGTCGTCATCTCCAACTGCGTCATCAACCTATCGGCCGACAAGGACCGCGTCCTGCGCGAGGCGTTCCGCGTCCTCAAGCCGGGTGGGAGGCTCGCCGTCTCGGACGTCGTGACGAAGGGCGAGATCCCGGCCCCCGTCAGGAAGAGCGTCGAGCTCTGGATCGGCTGCATCGCCGGCGCCCTCGACGAGGACGATTACGCGGCGAAGCTCCGCGCCGCCGGGTTCGTCGACGTCACCGTCGAGCCGACGCGGATCTACCGCGTCGAGGAGGCCCGCGATTTCCTCGGGAGCGCGGGGATCGACGTGGCGACCATCGCCTCGGAGGTCGACGGGAAGTTCCGGAGCGCGTTCGTCCGCGCGGTGAAGCCGGCCGCCTAGGGGACGACCCGTGAGCGAAGCGTCCGCCCCGAAGCGCCTCAACGTCTTCGAGCGGTACCTCACCCTCTGGGTCGCCCTCTGCATGGTCGCGGGCGTCGCCCTCGGGAAGCTCCTCCCGGGGGCGACCGACGCGGTCCGCGGGCTCGAGTTCGGCCAGGGGAGCCGGATCAACGTCGCCATCGCCGTCCTGATCTGGCTGATGGTCTACCCGATGATGCTCAAGATCGACTTCACGAGCATCCTCGGCGTCCGCAGAAAGCCCAAGGGGCTCCTCGTCACCCTCTTCGTGAACTGGCTCGTCAAGCCGTTCTCGATGGCGTTCCTGGCGTGGCTCTTCTTCAAGCACGTCTTCGCCGGGCTCATCGCTCCGGATCTCGCCGACCAGTACATCGCGGGCGCCATCATCCTCGCCGCGGCGCCTTGCACGGCCATGGTCTTCGTCTGGTCCTACCTGACGGAAGGCGACCCGGCCTACACCCTCGTCCAGGTCTCGGTGAACGACCTGATCATGCTGGTCGCCTTCGCGCCGATCGTCACCTTCCTCGTGAGCGGCGCGAGCAACCTGACGGTCCCCTTCCGGGTCCTCCTCCTCTCCGTCCTCGTCTTCATCGTGATCCCGCTGGCGCTCGGGAGCCTCAGCCGGACGCTCCTGATCCGGGCCAAGGGGAAAGAGTGGTTCGAGACGCGCTTCCTCACCGCCTTCCACCCGGTCACCGTCGTCGCGCTCCTCGCCACCCTCGTCCTCATCTTCGCGTTCCAGGCCGACAACCTCCTGACGAGCTGGTTCCACGTCGTCCTGATCGCGATCCCGCTCCTCGTCCAGGTCTACTTCAACTCCGGCCTCGCCTACGGCCTGATGAAGCTCCTGAAGGTGCCCCACTCCGTCGCGGCGCCGGGGGCGCTCATCGGCGCGAGCAACTTCTTCGAGCTGGCGGTCGCGACGGCGATCGCTCTCTACGGCCCCGGCTCGGGCGCCGCGCTCGCTACGGTCGTCGGCGTCCTCGTGGAGGTCCCCGTCATGCTCTCCGTCTGCGCGTTCTGCAACCGGACGCGCTCCTTCTTCCCAGAGCCCGCGTCCGCCGCCGGAGCCGTGGCATGACGGACCAGGTGCCCAAGCCCCGGGTCCTCGTCCTGTGCACCGGGAACTCCTGCCGCTCGCAGATGGGCGAGGGGTGGCTGCGGCACGACCTCGGCGAGAGGATCGAGGTCCGCTCCGCCGGGACCCACCCCACCCTCGTCCACCCCAGGGCGATCGAGGTGATGGCCGAGGCGGGAGTCGACATCTCCTCGCACACCAGCACGTCGGTCGAGGACGTGAAGGCCGTCCCGTTCGACCTCGTCGTCACGGTCTGCGACTCGGCCCGGGAAACGTGCCCCGTCTTCCCCGGCGCGAGGAAGGTCGTCCACCACGCCTTCGAGGACCCGGTCTACGCGGGGATGGGCGAGGACGCCCTCCCCGCCTTTCGCCGCGTCCGCGACGAGATCCGCGCCGTCCTCGTCCCGCTCGTCGCCCGCGAGCTGGGCCTTTCGGCGCCGGGGCGCCGCCCGTGAGCACCGGACCGGTCCCGGGCCCTCCGGAGAGCCTTCCCTCCCTCCCGGTCCTCGCCCCGGCTCCGACCCGGCGCTCGTCCGCGGTCTCCGGCTCCCCCGCCCCGCCGGCCGCCAGGACCGCGGGCCTCCACTTCCTCGCGCTCGCCGCGTGGGTCGCCGCCTACCTCTCGGCGGCGCCGCTCTCGCGCCTCGTCGCCAGGCGCTTCCTCGGCCTCTCCGCGTCCTCCCATCTCGGCTCCGCGGTCGAGTTCTTCCTCTACGAGGTCCCGAAGGTCCTCCTCCTCCTGACGCTCGTCGTCTTCGTGATCGGCATCCTGAGGAGCTTCTTCACGCCCGAACGAACGCGAGCGCTCCTGGCGGGCCGGCGCGAGGCCGCCGGGAACGGCCTGGCGGCGCTCCTCGGGATCGTGACGCCGTTCTGCTCCTGCTCGGCGGTCCCGATGTTCATCGGCTTCGTCACCGCGGGGGTCCCGCTCGGCGTGACGTTCTCGTTCCTCGTCTCGGCGCCGATGGTCAACGAGGTGGCGCTGGCGCTCCTCTTCGGCCTCTTCGGCTGGAAGGTCGCCGCGCTCTACCTCGGCACCGGCCTCCTCGTCGCGTTCGTCTCGGGCTGGGCCATCGGCCGCCTGAAGCTGGAGGGGTGGGTCGAGCCGTGGGTCTACCGGATGCGGGGCCCCGCCGGAGCCGCCGTCGAGGAGAGGGTCGGATGGACGCGCCGCCTCGAGATCGGACGGGGCGAGGTCCGCGAGATCGTCGGAAAGGTCTGGCCTTACGTCCTCGCGGGGATCGCCGTCGGCGCCGGGATCCACGGCTGGGTCCCCGAGAATTTCATGGCGTCGATCCTGGGGAACGGCGCCTGGTGGTCCGTGCCGCTCGCGGTCCTCGTCGGCATCCCCATGTACTCGAACGCCGCGGGGATCCTCCCGGTCGTTCAGGCGCTCCTGGGAAAGGGGGCCGCGCTCGGGACGGTCCTCGCGTTCATGATGTCCGTGATCGCCCTCTCCCTCCCGGAGATGGTGATCCTCCGGAAGGTCCTCACGCCGCGGCTCATCGCCGTCTTCGTCGGCGTCGTGGGAACGGGAATCCTCGTCGTCGGGTTCCTCTTCAACGCCGTGCTGTGATTCGACCGAGGGCTTCTTTCGCGGTTCCGCGCGAGGTGAAGCCCGGGCGCGAGCGATGTCTCCCGTGCGCTCCCCTCCCTCACATCACCGGCGCCAGCTCGGCTCCGTCGTCCTCCGGGCTCTCCTCCGCCGCCGTTTCCGCAGCGCCGTGCGTGCGCGCCAGGAGGACGTAGATCGACGGCACGACGAGGAGGGTGAAGGCGGTGCCGACGATCATCCCGGTGACGAGCATGATGCCGATGGAGTTCCGCGCGCCGGCGCCCGGGCCGCGCGCGAAGACGAGCGGGAGGTGGCCCATGACGGTCGCCGCCGTGGTCATCAGGATCGGCCTCAGGCGGGTGCTGGCCGCCTCGACGACGGCCTGCACCTTGCCGAGCCCCGTCTCCTGAAGCTTGTTCGCGAACTCCACGATCAGGATGCCGTTCTTGGCGACGAGGCCGACGAGCGTGATGAGCCCCACCTGGCTGTAGATGTTGATCGACGTGAGCCCGAGGAAGGAGAAGAGGAGCGAGCCCGCGAGGGCGAGCGGGACCGAGCCGGCGAGGATGATGAACGGGTCTCGGAAGCTGTTGAACTGCGCGGCGAGGACGAGGTAGATGAGGATCGCCGAGAGGAGGAACGTGCCGAGGAACTTGCTCCCCTCGGTCCGGAGCTGCCGCGACTCGCCGGCGTAGTCGATGGAGTAGCCCTTCGGAAGGACCTTCCCCGCCTCGTCCTCGAGGAACGTCAGCGCCTTGTCGAGCGAGACGCCCGGCGGGATGACGCCCTGGATCCGGACCGCGTTGAGCTGCTGGAACCGCTTCAGCTCGCGCGGCTCGGTCGTCGTCTTCAGCGAGGCGAAGGTGGAGAGCGGCACGAGCTTTCCGCCGGCGCCGGTGACGTAGATCCCCTCGAGCTGGTCCGGCGTCAGGCGGTCGGCCCTCCGGACCTGCGGGATCACCTTGTAGCTCCGCCCCTGGATGCTGAAGCGGTTCACGAAGTTGCCGCTGAGCATCGTGGAGAGGTCCTTCCCGGCCTCGGCGAGGCTCACCCCCTGCGCGCGCAGCTTGTCCCGGTCGAAGACGACCTCGGTCTGCGGCTGGTCGAACTTCAGGTCCGAGTCGGCGAACATGAAGAGGCCGCTCTGGAACGCCTTGGCGACGAGCGGGCCCGCGAGGGCCGCCAGCTGCTCGGGCTCGGCCGTGGAGGAGATGACGAAGTCGACCGGGAAGCTGCCTCCCCCCGGGAGCGGCGGCGGGGTCAGGGTGATGACGCGGATGCCCGCGATCTTCGAGAGCCGGGCGGCCGCCGCCACCTGGATCTCCTGGGTCGACCGCGTCCTCTCGCTCCAGGGCTTCGTGACCATGCCGGCGAAGCCGCCGCCGGGGTTGGTGATCTGGAAGATGCTCTCGCTCTCGGGGAACGACCGGTAGACGTCGTACACCTGCGAGGCGAAGAGCTTCGTCTGGTCGAGCGTGGCGTTCGGGGCCGCCTGGACGATGCCGAAGACGACGCTCTGGTCCTCCTTCGGAGCGAGCTCCTTCTGGGAGAAGAGGTAGAACGGGACGATCAGGAGCGAGACGAGGACCCAGAGCATCAGGACGACGGGCCGGTACCTCAGGGTCGCCGCGAGCTGGCGCGCGTACGTCGTCCGGACGAAGTCGAAGCGCCGGTTGACCCAGCCCGCGAACCCCCGCTCGGAGTCCCCGGACCGGAGGAGCCTCGACCCCATCATCGGCGAGAGGGTGAGCGCCACCACCCCGGAGACGACGACGGCCCCCGCCAGGGTGAACGCGAACTCGCGGAAGAGCGCGCCGGTGAGCCCCCCCTGGATGCCGATCGGGGCGTAGACGGCGGCCAGGGTGATCGTCATCGCGATGATCGGCCCGACGAGCTCGCGGCCCGCCTGCAGCGCGGCCGTCAGCGGCTTCTGCCCGAGGTGGATGTGCCGCTCGACGTTCTCCACCATGACGATCGCGTCGTCCACGACGAGCCCGACGGACAGGACGATCGCCAGGAGCGTCAGGAGGTTGATGGTGAACCCGGCGAGGAACATGAGGAACGCCGCGCCGACGAGCGAGACCGGGATCGCGACGACCGGGATGACCACAGAGCGGTACGAGCCGAGGAACAGGAAGATGACGAGGACGACGATGAGGAGCGTCTCGGTGAGGGTCTTCAGGACCTCGTCGATGGCGTCCTGGATGTAGGCCGTGGAGTCGTAGGGGATCCCCACCTTCATGCCGGCCGGGAGCTGCGCGCGGATCTCGGGGATGGCGTCCCGCACCTGCCGGACGACCTCGAGGGTGTTCGCCGTCGGGAGGACCCAGATCCCCATGAACGTGGCGTCCTGCCCGTCGAAGCGGACGTCCGAGTCGTAGTCCTCGGCGCCGAGGACGACGTCGGCGATCTCGCCGAGGTGGACGATCGTTCCCCCGTCCTGCTTGACGACGAGCCGCTTGAACTCCTCCGCGGTCTTCAGGCTCGTGTTCGCCACCAGGTTCACGGAGACCATCGAGCCCTTCGTCCGGCCGAGCGCGGAGAGGGTGTTGTTGTTCGCCAGCGCGTCGCGCACCTGGGACGCGGAGAGCCCGAGCGCCGCCATCCGGTCGGGCTTCAGCCAGATCCTCATCGCGAAGGTCCGGCTCCCGAGGATGTCGGCGCGCTGCACCCCGCTGATCGCCGAGAGCTTCGGCTGGACGACCCGCGTGAGGTAGTCCGTGATCTGGTTCTGGTCGAGGTCCGCGGAGGAGAAGCCGATGTACATCGCCGCGAACTGCGAGTCCGCGGTCTGGAGGTCGATCACGGGCGCCTGCGCCTCGGGCGGGAGGTCGTTGCGCACCTGGGCGACCTTGGCCTGCACCTGCGTGAGCGCGGCGTTCGTGTCGTAGTTGAGCTTCAGGTGGACGGTGATGGTGCTGACGCCCTGGGCGCTCGACGACTCGAGGTAGTCGATGCCGTCGGCGCTCGCGATGACGCGCTCGAGCGGCGTCGTGATGAAGCCGCGGACGAGGTCCGCGTTCGCGCCGACGTAGACGGTCGTCACCTGCACGACGGCGACGTCGCTGCGCGGGAACTGGCGGACGGAGAGCGAGCGGATCGACTGCAGTCCCGCGATCGTGACGACCAGGCTCACCACGACCGCGAGGACCGGCCGCCTGACGAAGACGTCGGTCAGCTTCATCAGGAGTCCCGGGGCTTCGGGGCCGGGTCGTCGGCCGGCCGCACCTCGTTGTTCACCTGGACGGCGGTCCCCGTCCGGAGCTTGAAGACGCCCGACGTGACGACCTCCTGGCCCGGCGCCAGGCCCGAGAGGACCGCCACCTGGTCGCCGCGTCCGGGGCCCAGCTTCACGAACTGCTGCTGGACGCCGCGGAACGAGACGCCCTTCGGGCTCGTCATCTGGCGGACGATGAAGACCGAGTCGCCGTAGGGGGCATAGGCGATGGACGAGGCCGGAAGGGCGATGACCCGGGTGCTGGTGCCGAGGATGGCCTCGGCCTCCACGAACATGCCGGGGCGGAGCTTCCCCTCGCGGTTCGGGACCGTCGCCTGCAGCCTCACGTTGCGCGTGGCCGCGTCGACGCTCGAGTCGATCGCGGTGACCCTGCCCGCGATCTCGGTCGGCGAACCGGACCCTCCCTGCAACCTCACGCGGACCTCCGCCCCGACGGGAACCCGGCCGACGTCCTGCTGCGGAACCGAGAAGTCGACGTAGATCGGGTCGATCGACTCGAGGGAGACGATCTTGTCTCCCGCCGCCAGGTACTGGCCCAGGTTCGCCTGACGGATGCCGAGGGTCCCGGTGAACGGCGCGCGGATCGTCTTGCGCGCGATGGTCGCCCGGATCTCGCCGACGCTGGCGGCCGCCTGGGTGTGCTCGGCGACCGCCCGGTCGTAGTCGGCCTGCGCCAGGACTCCGCCGTCGCGGAGGCCGCGCGAGCGTTCGAGGTTGAGGCGCGTCAGCTCGAGCTGGGCCTCGGCGGCGGCGAGCTGCGCGCGCTCCTGCCGCGTGTCGAGCTCGGCGAGGACGGCCCCCTGCGCGACCGTCCGGCCGGACTCGAACGCGATCCTGTCGACGACGCCCGGGAGGTCGGCGCTCACCGACACGCCGTGGACCGCCACGACGGTCCCGATGGCCTTCAGGCTCGAAGGCCAGAGCTCCTCGCGGGCGACAGCCGTCGTGACCGCCTCCGGAGGCGGCTGGAACGAGGCGCCCTGCGCGATGGCGGCCCGGACCTGGCCGAACTTGAGGGCAGCGATGGCCGTGACGAAGGCGGCCACCAGCGACAACATCAACGCCATCCGCTTTCGCATGAATGACTTCCCTTCGAGTCCGCCGGGCGATCGTCCCCACTCCGGGACCCTCGCCCGCGGACGAGAGCTGCCTACGGGCGCCCCGGGCAGACCGACGGCAAGCACCGGACCCGAGGGAGGTACGACGACCCCTGCGACACGGTTTCAGTACCGGGGGAGGCTGAGGGGGGGTCGACCGCCCGGGAGCCTCCCGGAGGCGCCTCGGGCCGTGCGCCGCGTCCGGAGAGCGTTCGCGGACGAGCGGGAGGGGAGCGCGCCGCCCGGCCGGCTCTCTACCGGTCCGGGCGTCCGCTCATGGGAACGGCACCCGCGGCTCGACGTGCAGCTCGGCCCGCTGCACGCCCTCGACCGCCGTGAGCACGGACATCACCTCCCCACGAAAGACCTCCAGGAGCGGGCCGGTCATCGAGGCGTCGAGGGCGCCGACCCTCGCGACCACCACCCCGCACCGCGCGGTGACGTCCATCGCGAGGCCCCGGGTGGCGGGGCTCCTCTCGAGCGCGAGCCGGGTCCTCGTCACGAGCGCGAAGTCCTGAAGGCGCCTGCGGGACTCCTCGCCGATGGCGAACCTCGGATGACGGGCCATCCGGACGATACAGTCCGCCGCCTCGTCCACCGAGAGCTGCTCGAGGTTCAGGACGGCGTCGTAGAGCGACGCGTCGGACCAGTCGACCCCGTAGATGGTCTTGGTCCAGCGGCCTCGGACCTCGTCGTAGCGCCGGACCGAAGCCTCCGCCTGGTCGCGCGTCAGCTTCTCGGCCTCCATCGCCTCGCGGATCCGCATCTCCAGCGGCGCGACGATCCTCACCCGCAGGACGAAGGGGAGGTCCTGGAGCAGGAGGTGACCCGCGTAGCTGTCGTACACGAGGTCGCCCGCCAGAGCGTGCTCGGCCAGGGCAGCCTGGATCGCGGTGACGTACCCGTGCCGCTGGGCCGTCAGCCGGCTCCAGAGGTTCGGAGCCTGGTCGATCCTGCTGCCCAGGAGATCCGCGGACACGCCGAGCTTCGCTGCCGCCTCCACCAGGATCTCGCGACCCACGCTCGGGTACCGCAGGGACGCCGCGGCGGCTTGAGCCACCGCGTGACAGCCGGCCGGGAAGCCACGGGAGAGTGTGACGATCGCCATGACCAGTCCCCCTTTCGTGCCCGGGAGCGGGTGCGCGCCCCCGCGCCCTTCCTGCAGGGCTCCGCGCGCGAGGTCGCCCCGCTCGCAGGCCCCAGTCTGGCACGGCCCCGGCCCGACGCCCGGAGACGCGCCTCATGCTCGCGGAGGATCGCTCGGAGGGCGCGCCGGGCCCCCGGGACGCCTCGCCCGGGGAGCGGGCCCCTCCCAGCGGCCGAGGAGGCCGTTCTCGTCGCACGCGGTGACCTCGGGCTCGAGGGTCGCGTGGCTCACACCCCACCGCTCGTGAAGGAACGCCTTGATCTCGCCGAGGAGCCCCTGGACGCCCTTCGCGCTCTCCTCGGCTCCCACCGTGACGTGCCCGGTGAGGAGGAGCTGACCCGGGCCGGCCTGCCAGAGGTGGACGTGGTGCAACCGTCCCTCGCCGAACGCCCGCGCCACGCTCTCCGCCAGCTCCTCGACGTCGACTCCGGCGGGAGCTCCCTCGAGCAGCGTGGAGACCGTCTCCCAGACGAGCGAGACCGCGCTCCTCAGGACCAGGACGCCGACCAGGATGGCGGCGGCGGGGTCCACCCACGGGCCCACGGCGGTCCCGGCCAGGAGGGCCGCCCCGACCACCGCGAGCGAGGCGAGGGCGTCCTGGGCCATGTGGAGGAACGCGCTCTTCACGTTCACGTCGCTCTCGTCGTGCCGCCGGAGGAGAAGGACGGAGGCGACGTTGGCGGCGAACGCGACGAGGGCGACGGCGAGCATCACGCCGCGGGCCACAGGCTCGGGGTGGACGAGCCGCTGCACGGCCTCGCGGGCGATCAGCGCGGACACCACGATGAGCGTGACCGCGTTGGCGAGCGCCGCCATCACCTCCGCCCTCCGGAACCCGTACGTGTGCCGGGCGGTCGGGGGACGGCGGCCGAGCCGCCGCGCCCAGAGCGCCAGGACGACGGCCATGACGTCGCCGGCGTTGTGCGCGGCGTCGGAGAGGAGGGACACGCTCCCCGACGCGAGGCCTCCCGCGACCTCCGCGGCCGTGATCGCCGCGTTGAGCCCCGCGCTCGCCCAGAGCCGGGCGTCCATCGCCCGGTCCCCGAGGCCGTGGTCGTGTCCGAGTCCGTGTCCGTGTCCGTGTCCGAGTCCGAGTCCGTGTCCGGGTCCGGGTCCGAGTCCGGGTCCGTGTCCGGGTCCGTGTCCGGGTCCGTGTCCGTGACCTCCGGCACCGCGAGACGAAGCGGCCCATCCTCCTTCGCGGCCTGGCCCGGCGCCGTCCATCGGGTCCACCGCCACGGGGGCCTCCTTTCGAACCTCAGGCCACCGGCGCGGCCGCGGCCGCGGGCGCCCTCTGCCCGAATGACCGGCGGAGCCGCTGCCGCGCCGATTCGAGCAGATCGTAGAACACGGGGACGTAGATCAGCGTGAGGAACGTCGAGACCGCGAGCCCTCCGATGGCCACGACGGCCAGCGGGCTGAGGCGCTCGAGGCCGATCGCCCACTCGAGGGCGATCGGGAGCATCCCCACCGCCGTCCCCGCGGCCGTCATCAGGATCGGCCGCGTCCTGACGCGGACGGACCCCGTCAGGGCGTCGTGCAGGCTCTCGCCCCGCCCGCGCGCCTCCTCGATGAAGTCGATGAGGAGGATGCTGTTCTTCACGACGATCCCCGCCAGCAGGATCATCCCCATGAACGACGGCATGCACTGGTGCTTCCCGGTCAGGAGCAGGGCCCAGATGGCTCCAATGACCCCGAGCGGGATGGCCACCATGATCGTCAGCGGGTGGAGGAACGAGCGGAAGGCCGGGACCAGGGAGAAGTAGAGGAGGATCAGCCCGAGGGCGAGCGCCTTCATCAGCGCCGAGAACGCCTCGTCCATCGTCTTCCTCTCCCCTTCCTCCGAGAGGGTGTAGCCCGGCGGGAGCTTCAGGCCTTGAAGCGCCGCGGTGACGCGGTCGTTGATGTGGGTGACCGCGGCCGTCGAGCGGTAGCCGAGGACGTCGACGGTCTCCTGGAGGTTCTGCCGGGTGTGGAGCGTCGGGACGAAGGCCCGCTCGAGCCGGCCGAGGGACGAGAGCGGGACGCTGCCGCGCGGCGTGAGGATCGGGAGCGTGGCGAGGTCCTCCGGCACGGCGCGGCGGCCCGCCTGCGACTGGACCCAGATGGGGAACGAGTCCTGCTGCGGAACGCGGAAGGGCGTGGCCGGGACCCCCTTGACCTGGGCGCTCACCTGGGCCGCCACCGCGGCCGCGTCGAGCCCAAAGAAGGAGAGCTGCTCGGCGTCGGGGAGGAAGCGGACCTCCGCGCGGTCGAGCGTCCAGGTCGGCACCACGGACGTCAGGCCGCCGACGGTCCGGAGCCGATTCGCCACGTCCTCCGAGACGGAGGCGAGGACCTTGGGGTCGGGGCCGGAGATCATGAGGTCCACGGTCGACCGGATGGTGGAGAGGGGCGTGGCCCCGTAGTCGAACGCCGCCGGAAACCGGATTCCGGGGATCGTCCGGAGCTTCTCGAGGACCGAGCGCTCCACGTCCCACAGGGTCTCCTTCCTGTGGAAGCGGTCGACGAGGTGAACCGTCACGAACGCCTGCTGCGGGTTGCGCCCCGACCCGAACGTGAGGACGCCGGGCTCGGACCCGAGCGTGGCCGAGGTGCGGACGACGCCGGGCTCCTCGCGGATCGCCTTCTCCGCCCGGGTGAGGAGCGTCTCGGCCTGGACGAGCGAGGTGTTCGGGTACGCCTCGAACGTGACGCGGAAGATCCCGGTGTCCATGGGGGGCATCAGGTCGCGTCCGACGAGGGGCATGACGACCCGCCCCGCCATCACCAGGAGCATGACCGCGGGGAGGATGAAGAGCGGCTTGCGGCGCAGCGCGACCTCGACCGCCCGGACGAAGAACTCCTGGACCCGGTGGAGCACCGTGCCGTTCACGACGTGGTCGAGCTTCTTCTCCCAGCCCCACTTCTCCATGCGGCCCCCGAGCCGGAGGATGAACGGCGCCAGGATGGGCAGGATCGTCACGGAGACGAGGTACGAGGCGAGGAGCGCGATCGAGAGCGTCAGGCTGAGCGGGCGAAGGACGGTCTGGACGAAGCCGCCGATGTAAACGATGGGGAGGAGGACGACGACGGTGGCGTAGGTCCCGGAGAGGATCGCCAGCATCACCTCCTCGGTGCCCCCGATGGTGGCCGTCGAGAGGTCCTTGCCGAGCTTGTGGTAGTGCCGCTCGATGTTCTCCAGGACGACGATCGCGTCGTCGAGGAGCATCCCCACCCCGAGGATGACGCCCGTCAGGGTGACCATGTCGAACTGGAAGCCGAACAGCCACATGAAGGCGAAGGTGATCAGGTAGGTGAACGGGATCGAGATGCCGGCCAGGATCATCCCGCGCGTGTCCGCGAGGAACAGGAAGATGATGAGGACGGTCATGATGATCGCGTCGCGCAGGGCGTCGACCATGTTGGAGACGCTCTTGCCGATCAGCTCTCCCTGTGTGTCCGAGACCTCGAAGGAGATCCCCGGGAACTGCCGCTCGAGCGCCGGCAGCTTCGCCGTCACGGCGTCGATCGTCGGGAGGGCGAAGCCCGAGAGGGCGCGCTGGATCGAGACGCCGATCGCCGGCTTGCCGTTGCCGTGGTACGCCGACATCCGCTCCTGGACGCCGCGGCTCACCGTCGCCACGTCGCGCAGGTAGACGGGCGCTCCGGGCGCGGCGCTGACGACGACGGCGCCGGCCTCCTCGGGACGGACGAGCTCCCCCTGGCTCTTGAGGAGGATGTGGGTTCCGCCGGTGATCAGGAGCCCCTCCGGCGTGTTCCGGTTCCAGGCCGAGAGCGCGGCGACCACCTGGCCCGGGCTCAGCCCGTGCGCCTGCAGCTTGTCGGGGTCGAGGACGACCGAGACGACGGGCTGGTACCCGCCGAAGACCTCGACGTTGGCGACGTCCGGAAGGCGGAGGAGCGCCTCCTTGATGGGGTTCTGCGCGAGCTGGCGGACCATCGAGAGGTCGAGGCCCGACCCCTCCTTCGGCGACAGCGACAGGACGAGGACCGCCGGCGTGGCCGACGACACCTTGTAGACCTGGAAGGGGCGGATGTCCGGAGGGAGGAGCGGCCGGATCTTGTTCAGGGCGTTCGAGACGTCCGTCGCCGCCGAGTCGAGCCCCTTCTGGTACTCGAACTCCGCCGTGACGACCGAGACCTCGTCGTTGGACGTCGAGGTCACGCGCCGGACGAGCTCGATCGTCTTGACCTCCTTCTCGATGACGCGGCTGACGTCGCCGCTCACGTCGTCGGCCGAGGCGCCCGGCCAGACGGTGACGACCGAGATCTGGGGCCGCTCGCTGTCGGGGAAGAGGTTCACGGGGAGCTCGAAGAACCCCACGATCCCGACGACCGCGAGGAGGAGGACGACGGAGAGGAGGAGGTGGGGCTTCCGGATGTAGCCCTGGACGAGGCTCACGGGTCACCTCCGCCGCGGCGCCACCGGGGTGCCCGCCGTCAACGCCATCAGCTCGCTCGGAAGGCCGGTGACGAGGAGGTCCCCGTCGGCGAGGTCGCCCTTCACGGTGCTGCTCCGGCCGTCCCCGCCGGCGACGACGACGCGGATCGGTTGTGCCCTCCCGTCTTTCACGCGGACGACGAGCGTCCCGGCGGTCCCCTCGAGGAGCGCCGCGCCGGGGACGACGAATCCCTGCGGGGACGAGGCGGCGGCATAGGTCGCCGCGACCGTCGCTCCCGGCGAGAGCCCGAACGGCGCGGAGGGGAGGTCCGTCTCGACGGTCCCCAGGTGCGCGGCGTCGAGGGCGGGGTAGATCCTCGAGATCTTCCCTTCGCGCGTCTCTTTGCCGCTCGCGAAGACGACGCGGCCCCCGGCCGAGAGGAGCCCGAGGCTCTCCTGCGAGAGCTTCGAGACGACCTTCACCGGCCCCGCGACCTGGACGGTGTAGACCGGCCTGCCGGGCGCGACGAGGTCGCCGGGCTCCGCCAGCCGGGCGCTCACGACGCCGGACCACGGGGCGGGGACGTCCGCGAACGACCGGAGCGTCCGGGCGCTCGCGAGGGCTCTCTCCGCGGCGACCTGCGCCGCCTTCGCCGCCTCGAGCTGGGCCTGGCTCGCCTCGAACGCCTGGCGCGACAGGGCGGCGTTCTCGACGAGGACCGTGTCCCGCGAGACGACCGCCTCCTGGCGGATCCGCTCCTGCCGGGCGGCGGCGACGCGTGCCTCGGCCGACGCGACGGTGTCGTCCAGGACCCGCGAATCGACGCGGGCCATCACCTCGCCCTTCCTGACCGTGTCTCCTTCGCGGAACCGGACCTCGAGGAGCGCTCCGGCGACCTGCGCCGAGACCGTCGCCGAGGTGCCGGACTGGACGAGCGCGACCGTCTTCACCGAGGCCGCGACCGTCCCGGTCCGAACGGGGACGACGTCCACCGGCACGGCGGGGACCCCCGGGGGCGCAAGGCGGGCGAGACTCTGCTTCCTGTGGCGGATGGCCAGGACCCCGGCCAGGACGATCACGATCACCAGGACGAGACCCAGGATCCTCTTCATCGCGCTTCTCCTGTTCTGTTCGCGGTCACCAGGTCCATGTCGTCCTCGGCTCCCTGCAGCGCGTAGAGGGCGCGCCAGTAAGCGGTCTCGCCCTGAAGCTCCTGGGACCGGGCCGACAGGTAGTCCTCCACCTTGCCGGTCCCCTGGTCGAGCCTCAGGCGCTCGACGCGGGCGACCTCGTGCCCCAGCTCCCGCTGGGCGCGCCCGGCAACCAGCTGGGCACGCGCCGCCTCGATGCGGCCCCGGGCCTCCACGACCTGCGCCGCGACCTCGAGCTCTTTCCCCCGCTCGCGCTCGCGGGCGGCCGCCAGGCTCGCCTCGGCCTCGTGCACCGCGTGGATGCGGCCGAGCCCGTTGAAGAGCGGCAGCCGAAGGGTCACGGCGATCTCGTGCGTCTCCAGCGAGCCGCTCACCGAGGTGGCCCGGTGCCAGAAGACGTTCCCTTCGACCGCAAGGCGCGGCCCGAAGGCGTCGATCGCCAGACGCTTGCGGCTCTCGGCGATCAGCGTCGCGTCCCGGACGGCGGCGAGGTCGGCGCGCCCCGCGAGGGCCTGCGCGGTGACCTGCGCGGCGGCCTCCGCGGGCGGACCGGCCTGCGGCTCGTCGGGGACGTCGGCGAGGTCCCAACCGTCCGCCGGGGGCTCCTCGCCCATCAGGGCGGCCAGGTACGCCTGCGCCGTCCGCTCCTGCGACGCGAGCTCGGCGACCTGCGCCTCCGCGCCCCGGAGGGCGTAGGTCAGCTTCGAGGCGTCGACGGGGGCCGCAGCGCCGACCTTCACCCTCAGCCGGGCGTCCCCCTCGTCCTTCGCCAGGGCCGCCTCGTACTGCCGGGCGGCGGCGAGGGCGTGCCGGGCGAGGAGGGCGTTTCGGTAGGCCTTGCGGACGCTCGTCTTCACCTCGTCGCGAGCGAAGAGCGCCGTCTTCTCGGCGGCGCTCCGGGCCAGCGCCGCGCTCCTGTCCCCCTCGTGCAGAGCGCCGCCGGCGAGGAGGGGAAGCTGGAACGCGAGCCCGTAGTGGGTCTGGTTCCGGTCCCAGGGGAGCTGCGCCATCCCGAGCGCCGGGTCCTTGAAGAGCTCGATGGAGATCGGCCGGACGAGGCGCGGGGACTCGTAGTTGTCGTACGACGCGATGCCGTCGACCTGCCCGAAGTGCCGGGCGCGCGCCTGGGACTGGCGGCGAGCCGCCGCCTCGGCTTCCAGCCTGGACGAGGCGAGGCGGGGGTTCGCGGACTCGGCGCGGCCCTCGGCCTCGGCCAGGGTGAGGGGCGTGGCGGCCCGGGCGGGCGGCGCCGCGAACGGGATCGCCAGGAGCAGCCCGACGGAGAGCGCGAGCCTCATCGGCGCACCCCCTGCGCCCTCGAGCTGCCGCCCAGGACGGCGCCGAGGGACCCGAGCAGGGCGGAGGCCGCCCCCCTCTCGATCTCGTACTCCACGCGAGCGCCCTCCCGCCGCGGAAGGACCAGCCCCGCCGTCCGGAGCGCGCCGAGGTGGTGGGAGACCGCGGGCTGCTCGACGGCCAGGTCTGCGGCCAGGTCGCAGACGCAGCGCCCGGGGTGCCGCGCCAGCTCCGCGAGGATCTTCAGGCGCAGCGGGTGGGCCGCGAGCCGCAGCGACCGTGCCAGCGCGTCGCTCGTGAGCACCTCTGGATCTATGCGCATGTCTCGATACCTCGCTGCATGAGAAGGCGGCCGGAGCCGCCGTCGCAGAGCAAGGTAGGGCCGCGCCCGAAGGCGCGCCTTGACGGGCGACAAGAATCCGGGAAATCAGTCGCCGTCGGCGGCGCGGCGCAGCGCGTCGAGGGAGGGGATGCGGAACCGGCGGGGGCCGAGCCTCTCGACGAGCCCCTCCCGCCGGAGCTTCGACAGGGCCCGCGAGAGGTTCTCGGGGGTCACGTGAAGCGTCCGCGCCAGCTCCTGCTGGCTGAAGGGGAGCGTCACGGTGGCTCCGGCCCCTCCTGCGGCCCCGGGCGCGACGAAGCCGAGGAGCCCGTGCGCGGCGCGCGCGTGGGCTCCCGGCTGACCGAGCAACCCGATCTGGTCGAGGCAGGCGCGCAGGCGGGACGCCACGTACTCGAGGAGGCGCGGGCCGAGCTCCGGCTCGCTCCGGAGGAACCTCTGGAAGGTCCCTCGCTCGAGGACGAGCGCGACCGACGCCTCCATCGCCGCCACGGAGACGGGGAACGGGCCGCCGTCCAGGAGCGGGAGGAAGCCGAAGGACGAGCCGGGCTGGAGGACGAAGACCGTGATGTCGCGGCCGCCCGCCAGAGTCCTGTAGGCCCGCAGGCGGCCGCTGGCGAGGAGGAAGAAGGGGCCCCCCGGCTCCCCTTCCGAGAACACGATCGCCCCCGCCGGCAGGCGCCTCTCGACGAAGAGGCGGGAGAGCCTCGAGGCGGCATCCCCGAGCTCGCCGAACGGCGTCCGCTGCAGAAGCCGCGCGCGTTCCGAGGCGTTCAACGCTCTCGACCTTCCTCGCGACATTCTGCGGGCTCCCGTCCTCCTTCGCCAGACGCTCGCGGAGCCAGGGGTGCTAAGCTCGCGGCCGTCCTGGGCGATGGAGTCCGCCCGAACCGCCGATGACGGCTGATGACTCCTGCGAAACGTTTCGTAGGAGCCGAACGGTGGCAGGAGCCGACCCGAGCACATCCCGCTCTCCCCTCGTGACGGGCTCGCCATGTCCCTGACGGGACGCGAGCACGAGCTCGCCACCGTCCGGCGCGCGCTCGCCGAGGGGCGGAGCGTCGTCGTCCGGGGACCCTTCGGCATCGGCCGGACGTCTCTCCTGCGCGCGCTCGCCGCCGAGGCGGGGCCGGGGTGGCGGTTCCTCTTCGTCAGCCTCGGCGAGACGCCGAAGGCGGTCTGCCTCCGCGTCCTCGAAGGGCTCGTGGCGCCGCGGCGCGGACGCGCGGCGGCGCCCGGCGGCTACCGCGAGGTGCGGCGCCGGATCTCCCAGGGACGGCTCGCGTCCGGCACGTCCGTCCTCGTCCTCGACGACATCGGCCGGCTCACCACGGCGAAGTGGGAGCTCCTCCGGTTCCTGGCCGCCGTGCCGGCCCTGCGCGTCGTGGCGATCGCGGAGTCGTTCCTCCCCGGTCCGGACGTGACGCGGCTGCGCGCCGTGCTCTACCCGTCGGTCTGGGTCGAGCTGGGGCATCTCTCGCTCGACGCGTCGGTCCGGTACTTCACCGAGGCCTCGGAGCGGCACGGGCTCGGGTGGTCCGACGAGCACGTCCGGATGCTGGCGACGAGCCGGGGCGGCTACCCGCTCGAGATGGTCGAGGCGGTCGCCAGGGCCCGCAGGTCGCTCGCGCGCCGGACCTCCGCCGCGGCGGAGGAGCGGCCGTGAGCGGCCCCGCCCCCGATCCCGCGACCGTCCCGGACGCCTGCCCGGCGTGCCAGCACGTCGCCCGCCGGCTGGTGGAGGCGGTGGCGTCGTTCGGGCAGCTCGTCTCGGACGGGAACGGCACGGCGCGGGACGCCGTCGTCTGCTGGGCGCACCTGCCGCTGGTGGTGGACGCCACGGCGCCGCGCGAGCTGGCGCTCTGGCTCGGGGAGGCGATCCCGTCAGGCAGCCGGGCCCCGGCCTCCCCGTCGCCCGACTGTCTCCTCTGCCGCGCCGAGAGGGAGGCCGAGGAGGAGGCCCTCTCGCGGCGCTGGCAGCACGGGCTCGCCTGCCCGGCGCACCCGGGAGCGGGGGCGGATCCCGTCGAGGACCTCGTCCGAGCCCTCGCACGCGTCGCGTCGGGCGAGCGGCTCCCGCTTCGCGAGGAGCGGCTCGCCCTGCGCGCCGCCCTCGTGAGGTACGCCTCGGTCCGCGGGACGCGGGCCTACGTCCTGAGGATCGAATGAAGCGCTACGACGGGGACGCGCCCCGCCGCCCGGACGGCGAGAGGGTCCACGACCCCGGGATCAAGGCGTTCTGCCCGAGCTGCTGGGCGGTGATCTGGCTCGCGGACCCCGTCTGCCCGCGGTGCGGCGCGGAGCTGGCGTCGCTGTCGGTCCGCGGATACGAGGAGAAGCTCCTCGCCGCGCTGGACCACCCCGTCACCGAGGTGCGGGAGCGATCGGCCCTCCTCCTCGGAGCCGTCGCCGGCCCGGAGGCCTACGAACCCCTCCTCTCGAGGGCCCGCGCGACGCGGGACCCGTTCCTCGCCGCGGCGGCGCTCCGGGGGCTCGCCGCTCTCCTCCGCCGCCACCCGTCCCTCCCCCGGGTCGACTGGCGCGCGTTCGACTCGTCCGACGTCCCCCTCCTCGTCCGGTTCGCCGCCGAGGAGATCCTCGCTTCCGAGACGGAGGTGTGAGATGCGAGTCCTCGTCGTCTCCGACGTCCACGCGAACCACGAGGCGCTTCGCGCCGTGACCGAGGCCGAGACCGAGGAGCCGGACGCCGTCCTCTGCCTCGGCGACCTCGTCGACTACGGGCCGGACCCCGTCCCCTGCGTCGCCTGGGCGCGGGCGAACGCGGCCGCGACGGTCCGGGGCAACCACGACGACGCGCTGGCGCGCGGGATCCGCTGCCGCTGCGCCGCGAGCGTCCAGCCCCTCTCGGACGCGACCCAGGACCTCGCGCGGCGCGCGCTCGGGCCGGAAGACGTCGCCTGGCTGGGCACGCTCCCGCTCGAGGCGCGGGTGACGATCGGCGGCGTCCGATTCCTCCTCGTCCACGCCACCCCGCAGGACCCCCTCTTCACCTACCTCCGGCCCGACGAGCGCCCCGCCTGGGAGCGCGCCGTCGAGGGCGTCGACGCCGACGTCGTCCTCGTCGGCCACACCCACCTCCCGATGGCTCTGAAGATCGGGACGCTGCTCGTCGTGAACCCGGGGAGCGTCGGGCAGCCCCGCGACGGCGACCCGCGCGCGGCCTACGCGGTGGTCGAGGACGGCAGACCGGTCCTTCGCCGCGCCTCCTACGACGTGGAGGCGACCGTGCGCTCCCTCGGGGCGCAGACGCTGGCCCCTGATATCGTGCAGGGCCTGGCGGGCATCCTGCGGTCCGGCGGGGCCGGCGCCGGTTCGCCTTCGGGGGGAGCCGCATGACCGACGCTCGGAGCTTCGTCCAGCAGGCCCGGCAGCTGCTCCAGGTCCACCCGTGGCACGGGATCCCGGCGTGGGCCGAGCCCGGAACGGTGCTCAACGCGTTCATCGAGCTCGTCCCGCGCGACACCGTCAAGTACGAGCTCGACTCCCGGACCGGGCACCTTCGGCTCGACCGTCCGCAGCGTTTCTCGAACAGCTGCCCCACGCTCTACGGGCTCGTCCCCCGGACGCTCGGCGGTCCGTCCGTCTCCTCCCGGAGCGCGGAGCGGACGGGGCACGCGGAGCTCGTGGGGGACGGCGATCCGCTCGACGTCTGCGTCCTCTTCGAGAGGAGGATCCGCCGCGGGGCCTTCCTGGCCCGGGTGCGGCCCGTGGGCGGCATCCGGACGATCGACGGGGGGACGGCGGACGACAAGATCATCGCCGTCCTCGAATCGGACCCGGCGTACGGAGGCGTCGCGGACGTGGACGGCGTGCCGGCCGGGCTCCTGGAGCGGCTCCGGCACTACTTCCTCACCTACAAGGAGCCGCCGGACGCGATGACGCGGCGCATCTCGGTGGCGGAGGTCTTCGACCGCGAGGAGGCGCTGGAGGTCGTCCGCCGCGCGGAGGCGGACTACGCCGCGGCGTTCCCGCAGGTCCCGTAGGCCCGGACGCCGCGGAGCGCACCTTCCCGGCGGTTGGTGATAGACTTTTCGGAGCGAGGGCGATGGAGTCCGCCTGAACCGCCCCCGGGGCTGATGACTCCTACTTCGGTAGGAGGGTTACTTGGCCCGGAGCTCCGCGAGAGAGATCGAGCCACGGGATGCCGCGCCCTGCGCGGAAGGGGGAGGATCGCCCCTGTCCGGCGTCGCCACGCTGGCCGAGGCGCTCTCGGCGCCGGAGATCGCCTCGGAGGCCGAGGCCGCGCAGGAAAGGATCGAGGGGGGACGCTTCTTCGTCGCCTGCGTCGGCCAGTTCAAGCGGGGCAAGTCGACGCTGCTCAACGCCCTCGTCGGCCGGCCGCTCCTCCCCTCCGGCGTGACCCCGGTGACCTCGGTGGTGACGGTCCTGCGCCACGGGGAGGCGGTGGCCGCCCGGGTCCGCCTCGCGGCCGAGGGCTGGCGGGAGGTTCCCCCGGAGCGGCTCACCGACTACGTTTCGGAGGAGCGGAACCCGGAGAACCGGCTCGGCGTCGTCGGCGCGGAGGTCTTCGTCCCCAGCCCGCTCCTCGCCTCCGGGATGTGCCTCGTCGACACCCCCGGCATCGGCTCGGTCTTCGAGGGGAACAGCCGGGCGACGCGCGACTTCGTCCCCCACGTGGACGCCGCGCTGGTGGTCCTCGGGGCCGACCCGCCGATCTCTGGGGACGAGCTCGCGCTCGTGGCGGACGTGGCGCGCCAGGTCCCCGAGCTGGTCTTCGTCCTCAACAAGTCCGACCGCCTCTCGCAGGCCGACCGGGAGGAGGCGTCGCGCTTCGCCCAGCGGATCCTCGCGGAGCGGATCGGGCGCCCGATCCCCCCCCTCCTCGAGGTCAGCGCGGCGGAGCGGCTCGCCGGAGGCGGCCCGGAGCGCGCCTGGCCCGCGCTCGAGCGCGCCCTCGAGCGCCTCGCGCACGAGGCGGGGGCCGACCTCCTCCGGGCGTCCGAGCAGCGCGAGGTCCGCCGGCTGGCCGATCGCCTCCTGGCCGAGATCGAGGAGCAGCGGGGCGCCCTGGTCCGCCCCGTCGAGGAGTCGGAGCGGCGGATCGAGGACCTCTCGGCCAGCCTCGCGGAGGCCGAGCGGGCCCTGGGCGACCTCGGCTACCTCCTCCAGGCGGAGGTCGATCGGCTCTCGCGGGCGCTCGAGGCGGACCGCGACCGCTTCCTCGCCGAGGTCTTCCCGCCCGCGCGCGAGCGGCTCCTCGCCGTCGTCCGCGCGGCTCCGGGCAAGCCCTCGCGGGAGGCGGCGATCGACGCGGCCCGGGGAATCGCCCGGGCGCGAACGGAGGAGTGGCTCCAGAAGGAGCTGCCCGCGGCCGAGCGCCTCTACCGCGCGGTCGCCGACCGCTTCCTCGACCTCGCGAACGACTTCCTGGCGCGCTTCCTCCGGGCCGGCGATCCCGGGCTCGCCTCCCTCCCCCCGGCCCTCGAGGGGGAGTCGGGCTTCCGCGAGCGCTCGCGGTTCTACGTGTCGGACCAGCTCCTGGCGTCCGCGCCCGACCCGCTCGCCTGGCTGACGAGCCGCGTCCTCTCGGCCGAGAGGGTCCGGCGATCGGTCGAGGAGGCCGCCGTGGGGATCCTGGAAGGGCTCCTCGCCGCCAACAGCTCGCGGCTCCTCGACGACCTCGCCCACCGCGTCTCCGACAGCCGGAGGAAGCTCGAGGGCGAGATCCGCCGCCGGCTCTCCGAGGCCCTCGAATCGGCCAAGGGGGCGCTCGAGCGAGCCCGCTCCCGCAAGGCTGCGGGCGAGGAGAGCGTCCGCGCCGAGCTCGCCCGCCTCGAGGCCCTCCGCCGCTCGGCCGCGGCGCTCAGGAAGCAGGCCCGATGAGGAGGCTCTTCGCGGTCGGCTGCGGGGGCTTCGTCGGCGCGATGACCCGCTACGGCGTCACCCTCGCCGTCTCACGCTTCTGGACCCGGGACCTCCCCCTGGCGACGTTCCTCATCAACGTGACCGGCTCCTTCGTCCTCGGCTTCTTCTCCACCTGGGCGGCCGACCGGACGACGCTCGACCCGGCGATCCGGCTCCTCGTCGGCACCGGCTTCGTCGGCGCCTACACGACCTTCTCGACCTTCGAGTACGAGACCGAGCGCCTCACGGAATCGGGCGCCGGCGGCTGGGCGCTCGCCAACGTCGTGGGCTCGGTGACCGCCGGGTTCCTCGCGGTCCGCCTCGGCGTGAGGGTGGCGCGATGATCGACGAGAATCGGAGGGCCGCATGCTGAAGGCCGGACCCGCCCGGAAGCTCATCGTCACCGTGAACGAGGCCGACCGGTGGCACGGCCGGAGCGTCTACAACGCCCTCCTCGAGGTCTTCCGCCACCGCGGCCTCGCCGGAGCCACCGTCTCGCGCGCCATCGCGGGATTCACGGGGCGCGGCACCATCCGGTCCATCGACCTGATCGACGGCGCGATGCCCCTGCCGGTGCGGATCGAGGTGGTCGACACCGCCGAGGCGATCGACCGCGTCCTGCCGGACGTCTACGACATCGTCGAACGCGGCCTCGTGGAGATCCAGGAGACCCAGATCGTGAAGTTCACGGCCGGAAAGGACGCCGGGACGCCGGCGCCCGGGAAGGAGACGCTCGTGAGGCTCGTCGGGAAGGCCAAGATGCTCCGCGTCCACATCGGCGAGAACGACAAGTGGGAGGGCGAGCCGCTCTTCGAGACGATCGTCAAGCGCGCCCGCCAGCTCGACATCGCCGGGGCGACGGTGTACCGGGGGATCCTCGGCTACGGAGCCCACAAGAGGATCCACAAGCACCACGCGGTCACGCTCTCGAGCGACGACCCGATCCTGATCAGCATCATCGACGAGGAGGAGAAGATCAACAGGCTTCTCTCGGCCCTCGACTCGATCGTCACCGGCGGCTGCCTCATCGCGATCTCCGACGTCACCGTGATCAAGTACGTCGGTCACGACGCCGCCGGGGCGGCGGCGGAGCCGGCGCCCGGCGCCGGGGCGATGCCGTGACCTCGGTCTGGGCGCTCGCGGCGCTCTGGCTCGGCCTGGCCCTCGTCGCGACGCTGCTCGCGATCTGGCTCCGGATCTCGACGGCCCTCTCCGAGATCGTCGTCGGCACCGTCGCGCAGCTCGTCATCGGAGCCTTCCTCGGGATCGAGGCGCTCGGCGCCAAGGCGCCCTGGGTCACCTTCCTCTCGGGGACCGGCGCCATCGTCCTGACCTTCCTCGCGGGCGCCGAGCTCGACCCCATCGTCTTCCGCGCCAAGTGGAGGGAGGCCTCGGGCCTCGGCCTCGTCGCGTTCTTCGCCCCGTTCCTCGGCTGCACGGCCCTCGCGTACTACGTCCTGCACTGGAACGTGCGGGCCTCCTGGCTCGTCGGGATCGCGCTCTCCACGACGTCGGTGGCGGTCGTCTACGCCGTCATGCTCGAGTTCGGGCTGAACCGGACCGAGTTCGGCAAGACGATCCTCGCGGCCTGCTTCATCAACGACCTCGGCACGGTCCTGGCGCTCGGTTTCATCTTCGCCCCCTTCAGCGTCCGGACCCTCGTCTTCGCCGTCACGTCCGTCGTCCTCTTCACCCTCCTCCCCTGGCTCACCCCGCGCTTCTTCAAGAAGTACGGGGGTCGCGTCTCGGAGCTCGAGGCGAAGTACCTCCTCTTCCTCCTCTTCGGCTTCGGGGCCCTCGCCGCCTGGGCGGACAGCGAGGCGGTCCTCCCCGCCTACCTCATCGGCATGGTCCTCGCGAGCACCGTCGGCAAGGACCACGTCCTGATCCGGCGCCTCCGGACGATGACCTTCGGCCTCCTCACCCCCTTCTACTTCATCCGGGCCGGCTCGTTCGTCTCGATCCCGTCGCTGATCGCGGCGCCGCTCGTCGGGCTCGCCCTCCTCGCTGGAAAGATGGTGACGAAGATCGCCGCCGTGCTCCCCACCGCCCGGGCGCTCGGCTACGCCCGACGGGAGAGCCTCTACACGACGATGATGATGTCGACCGGCCTCACCTTCGGGACGATCTCCGCCCTCTTCGGCCTCTCCCACGGCATCATCGACCAGGCGCAGTATTCCTACATCGTGGCGACGGTCATCGGCAGCGCCGTGATCCCGACCGTGGTCGGCAACGCGTTCTTCCTGCCTCGACACCTCCTCCCGGCCCAGCCCGAGCCGGAGGAGGGGGCCCCGGACGGCGAGCCCGCCGCCGCGGCGCGCTGACGGAGGGAAAGATGATCAAGAAGATCCTGGTCGCGTTCGACGGCTCCGACGCCTCCCGCCACGCCTTCGACCTGGCGAACGAGCTCGCGTACCACTTCAAGGCGAAGCTCCTCCTCCTGGCGGTGGTCCGCCTCCCCGAGCCCGCGACGAGCCTCGAGCTCGGGGCGGTCCTGGACGACGCCCGGGAGCACTACACCGCGGCGTTCCAGGAGCTGAGGGACCGGACGAACCCGCGCGGCATCGATTTCACGACCAGCGTGGAGGTCGGCCACCCGGCCGAGCACATCGTGGCGATGGCCGAGCGGGAAGGATGCGACCTCGTCGTCATGGGCCGTCGGGGCCGGACGGCGGTCGGCCGCTTCGTCCTCGGCTCCACGTCGGAGCGAGTCCTGCGCTACGCGCACTGCGCCGTCACGATCGTGAAGTAGGGCTGCCGCCGGTGCGCGGAGCGTGAGCCGTGTATCGAGAGGATGAGGCGCTCGGGGCCGTCTCGGACGTCGCGAACGCGCGTGGCGACGGGGCGATCGCCGCCGAGGCCCGCGAAGCCTCTCGCGCGCTCGCGAGCGGGCGCTTCAACGTCGCCGTCCTCGGCCAGTTCAAGCGGGGCAAGAGCACGCTCGTCAACGCGCTCCTCGGGACGGAGCTCCTCCCCGCCGACGTCGTGCCGCTGACCAGCACGGTCACGATCGTCGAGTACGGTCCGAGACCGGCGGCGCGCGTCTGCTACGCCGACGGCAGCGAGGAGTCGGGCGGCGTCGAGCGCCTCGCCGACTGGGTCTCCGAGGAGGGCAATCCCAGCAACGTCAAGGGCGTGCAGGCCGTCGTCGTCGAGCTGCCGTCTCCGCTCCTCGCGCCCGGCCTGCGGCTGGTCGACACCCCGGGCATCGGCAGCGTCTTCGCCCCGAACTCGGCGGCCACCCGCCGCTTCCTGCCGCGGATCGACGTGGCGATCGTCGTGCTCGGCTCGGACCCGCCGATCTCCGGCGAGGAGCTGGCCCTGGTGACCGAGGTGGCTCCCCTCGCGGGCTGCCTCCGCTTCGTCCTCAACAAGTCGGACCGGGTCCGCGAGCAGACCCGCGAGAAGGCCGCGGCGTTCACCCGCGAGGTGCTGCTCGGCGCTCTGGGCCGCGACCCGGGGCCGCTGGCGCACGCCTCCGCCAGGATCGCGCTCGAGACCGGGAGCGAGCCCGGCGTCGACGCGCTGCGGGAGTGGATCCGGGGCCTCGCCCGCGACTCGGCGGGCGACCTCGCGCGCGCCTCGGCGCGCCGGGCCGTTCGCCACCTCTCGTCGCGCCTGCTCCAGGGGATCGACATCGAGCGGGCCGCGCTCACGCAGCCGATCGCCGAGCTGGAGGGACGGGTCGAGCGCTTCCGGAACGCCATGCGCGACGTCGAGGACCTCGCGCTCGCGGTGCTGACCCGGCTCCGCGCCGACACGTCGGTCGACTGGGACGCGTGGCAGGAGCGGCGCCGTGAGCTGGAGGGACGCCGAACGGAGCAGGTGGTGGAAGCCGTCCGGACGAGCCTCGACCGGCCGCCCCGGCGCTCGCGGGAGGCGATGCGCAGGGAGGCGTCGGAGATCACCCGGAGGCTCGTGGCGGACGGGGTCGAGGCGTGGCGGCGGGAGGCGGTGGCGGAGTTCGAGCGGCACCGCACCGCCATGGTCGCCCGGGCGACGAGCGAGGCGAACCGGCTGGTCGCGCGGGTCGCCTCGGAGGCGGCCGCGGCGTTCGGGACCGAGATCAAGGAGCTCGAGCCGGAGCCGGTCCGGGTCGAGCTCGGCGCGGGGGTCTTCGAGTTCGTGGAGTCCACGCTCGCCCTCGACGCCTCGGTCTGGGTCGTCCCGCTCGTCGACGCCCTCCTCCCCAGGCGGGCCGTCGCGGCGCGCGCGGCCAGCCGGGCCCGCCGGACCGCCTCCGAGTGGTTCCGCCTGAACCTCTACGAGGTCGACCGCCACCTGACGGACTGGCTCGACGCCCTCTCCCGTCACGTCGACGCCGAGGTCCGGACGCGGCTCGAGGCCCTCAGGGAGGAGGTCCTGGCCGCGGTCGCCGAGGGGCTCCGGACGCGGGAGGAGGGGCTCCGCGCGATCGAGGAGGCGCTCGCCCGGCTCGCGGTCCAGCGGGGGCGGCTCGAGACGGCGCTCTCGTCCCTCGGCGGGATTGGGGACGGCGAAGGGAGCCTCCGGCCAGCGGTCTTCGCCCAGGCGTGACGTCGTCCGAGCCCCCGCCGGGGTCGTCTCCCCGGCCCGGACGATCGCCCGGCGCGCACCGGGGCGGCAGCCTCCCCGCCTGGCCGACGGACTCCGAGAGGACCTCGACGCCGGGAGCGTTCGAGGTCTAGGGAAGGGCCGGCGGGCGCGCCGCCCGCTCGGCAATGATTGCGAGGGCGGCCCGTGCCCTCGACCGGACCTCGCCGTCGGCGTCGCGGGCGAGCGCCTCGAGCGAGGCGGCAGCGGCCCGCGAGCCGCTGCGTCCCAGCGCGGTCGCCGCCGCGAACCGGACCCGGCGATCCGGGTGCCCCACGACCGTGGCGAGGACCGGCACCGCCTCGGTCGAAGGGAGCCGTCCGAGGAGGGACAGGGCCCGAAGGCGCGCCCTTACGGCCACCTCGTCAGCCGCCTCCGTCCCGAGGAGCGGGACGAGCGCCCGGGCCGCTCCGGGGACCAGGGTCGCGAGGGCTTCCTCGGCCTCGCTCGCCCGCCGGGTGTCGGAGTCTCCGAGGGCCCGGGCGAGCTCGGGCGCGGCCCGGGACGCCTCGTCGGGTCCGAGGCGCGCGAGGGCCACGGCGGCCGCGAGCCGCACCTCGGGCGCGGGGTCGTCGAGGGCGGCGGCGAGGGCCGGTCCGGCCCCGACGCCCCCCAGCTCGCCGAGGAGCGTCGCTGCGAGCGCCCGCCCGGCGGCGCTGGTCGGGGGCTCGGCGCCGCGGACAAGCCGGGGGCGTCCGAGAGTCTCGGCCAGCGGGGCGACGGAGGCGGCACCGTAGAGGCGCAGCGCCTCCGCCGCGGGCCCGGACGTCGCCCCGTCCCTCAGGCACCGGACGGCGAAGCCGACGAGGCGCGGATCCTCGAACGACGCGAGCGCCGCCAGGCAGCCGGCATGACAGCGCTTCCAGAGGATCCTGGAGAGGGCGTCCGGGGCCCTCGGGTCCTTCAGCTCGGCCAGGGCCCGGGCGAGGGACGAGAGGACGCCCGACTCGGCCTCCCTCAGGACGGGGGGGAGCCGGCCGTCACGCGCCGCGGAGTCCTCGAGCGCCGCGAGGAGGGCATCGGCGGCCGCGGGGCCGCCGATGACGGCCAGGGCCTCCGCCGCGAGCTCGCGCGGCTGGCCGACGGCCTCCGTCGGCCCCGCGAGGAGCGCCGCCAGGGGCGGGACCGCGTCCGCCCCGTGCCGGCAGACGTCCCCGAAGGCACGTTCCCCCTCCCGGAGGCTCCGCAGCCGCTCGACGGCCTCCTCCGCCGTCGCGGGACTCCCGGTCACCTCGGGGCGTCGTAGCCGCCGACGAGGCCGCGCGGCGAGAGGACGAGCTGCCAGAGGTGGTTGTGGCGGGCGCGGAAGGAGCCGGCGCACGAGAGGAGGTAGTACCGCCACATCCGGAAGAACCGCTCGTCGTAGCGGTCCTTCAGCTCGGAGCGCCGCCGCTCGACGTTCTCGTTCCACGCCAGGAGCGTCCGGTCGTAGTCGGCGCCGAAGGAGTGGAGGTCCTCGACGACGAACCGGCCCTCGGCGGCCCGGGTGATCTGCGCGAGCGAGGGGATGACGCTGTTCGGGAAGACGTAGCGCTCGATCCAGGGATCCGCGGTGGTCGTCGACTCGCTGCCCCCGATCGTGTGGAGGAGGAAGAGGCCGTCGGGCGCGAGGCAGCGCCTCACGACCTCGAGGAAGGTGGCGTGGTTGCGCGGCCCGACGTGCTCGAACATCCCGATCGAGACGATCGCGTCGTAGGTGGCCGCGCCGAGCGCGCGATAGTCGAGGAGCTCGACCTCCACGGGGAAGCCGGCGGCGCGGCGGCGCGCGACCTCCAGCTGCTGCCGGGAGACCGTGATCCCGTGCGCGCGGACGCCGTACCGCTCGGCCGCGAACCTCACGAAGCCGCCCCAGCCGCACCCGATGTCGAGGACCCTCATCCCCGGCCGGAGCCCGACCTTGCGGCAGACGAGGTCCAGCTTGGCCTCCTGGGCGGCGTCCAGCGTCTTCGCGGCGCGCCAGGAGGCGCAGCTGTAGACCATCCGCCGGTCGAGCATCCGCTCGAAGAGGTCGTTGCCGAGGTCGTAGTGCCGCTCCCCGATCTCGAAGGCGCGGCTCCTGCGCCCCGGCGCGAGGACGAAGGCGGCGAAGGTCCGGGCCGCCTCGCGCCAGCCGCGCCGCGCTTCCCGGTGGAGGCCCGCGCGCAGGAGCCGGAAGACCAGCTCGTCGATCCGCGGGCACTCCCACCAGCCCGCCATGTAGCTCTCCCCGAGCCCGAGCGACCCGCGCCCGGCGACCGCCGCGAAGAAGCGCGGGTCGCGGACGCGGATGTCGTGCGGGGCGGAGCCGTCCAGCTCGACCCCGGCGATGGCGAGGGTCGTGGCGACCCACGTCTCGAGACGTCCCGCGCGGGACGGGCTCGGGCGGGGAGCCTCGCGGAGGGACGGGGCGGCTTCGGCTTCGGACACGGGACCAGCCGACGAGTGAAGTGCGCCTGCGCTCATGAGCGGCTCCTTTCGGGACTTCCATCCCGCGTAGGAGTCATCAGCTCCGGCTGGAGCGCTTTCGGCGAACTCCATCGCCCTTTTCCAATCTGGATCGGGCCCGCGCGCCTGTCAAGCCGGCGGGGAGACATGGGGGCCGCGCCGACGCGGGTGGCCCTCCCGCCTGGCGCCGCGGGGGTTCAGGCGGTCGCGCCGAAGATCCTCTCGAAGAGGTCGCGGCCGTGGCTCGTCGCCAGCGGCGCCCCCTCGGCCAGCCGGAACGTCCTCGTCCCGTCCCCCTCCCGCTCGGCGCGCAGGAAGAGCGCGTCGGCGGAGCCCCGCGAGTGGAGACCGCGCGCGAAGTCGTGGAGGTGGGTCACGAAGAAGACCTTCACCCGCCGGGCGAGGAGGGCCGCGACGACCTGGCGGGCGATCTCGGACCCCTCCCGCTCGTTGGTGGCCGCGAACGACTCGCTGAAGAGGACCAGAGCGTCCGGGGCGAGGTGGTCGGCGACCTCGCTCATCCGGGCCAGCTCCTCGTCGAGCTTGCCGCTCCTCAGCCCGGCGTCCTCCTCGCGCCGGTAGTGGGTGGCGAGGGCCGGGGCGAGCTCCCCTTCGTAGGACTCCGCGACGACGAACGTACCCGCCTGCATCATCAGCTGGGCCACGCCGACGCTTCGCAGGAAGACGGACTTCCCCCCCTGGTTGGCCCCCGTGACGACGACGAGGCTCCTCCCGTCCGCGTCCACCGAGTTCGCGACGATCCGTTCCCCCTTCTGGAGGGCGAGGCAGGGGTCGAAGAGCACGCGGAAGCGGAGCCGGCGCTCGCCCGCCGGGGAGGGGTCGGGGAAGGCCGTGGGGAGCCCCAGCCCGGAGAGCGCCTCGTGGAGGTTCAGGCAGCCGACGTAGAAGGCCAGCTCGGTGCGGAGCGCCCGGAAGAAGCCCTCGACGTGGTCGGCCGAGCGGGCGAGCGTGTCGGCGGCGACGTGGATGCCACGGTCCCGGATCTCCCCGAGGGCCCGCGCCCCCGCCTCGTCCCGGTCGGCCAGGCGGAACGAGAGGCCCGGGGGCGTCCGGGAGAGGAGCCGCGCCAGCCAGCCCCTCTCGTCTCGCGGCCGGTCGTGGAGGACGTGGCCCCTCACGAGGTTGCCCGGCCCGGGGACCGCGCTGAGCAGCGTGCCGTCGGGGAACCTCAGGCTGGCGAGGCGCGCCTCGATCTCCTCGAGGTAAGCGTCGTCCAGCTCGCGCTGGAGCATCGCGAAGAGGGTCCTCAGCCCCGGGGAGGCGACGCCGGCCGCCTCGGGACCGCGCGTCGCGTCGCGCAGCCGGCGCAGGAAGCCGACGAAGGCCCTCATCAGCCCGCCCGCCCCGTAGAGCACCGAGGCCGGGAAGTTCCCGAAGACCCCGAACGAGTGCTCGCGCTTGCTCTCGAGCGCCTCCGCGGTCAGCGCGTAGAGCCCGCGGACGAGCTCCGGGCTCGCGAGCGCGTCCCGCGCGATCGCCTGCCGGTGGAGGACCGTCTCCCGGTCGTTCGCGCAGCCGTCGAGGAGCGCCGTCCGGGCCACCTCGTGGACGAGCTCGTCGCCCCGCGCCATCGCCTCGAGGAGCGGCGCCAGCGCCAGGTCGCGCTCGAGGGCCTCCGCGTTCCACGGGAGCGAGCCCGGGTCGAAGTCGCGGTCGCGGAACATCAGGAGCGCCCTCACGGCCGGATCCTCTCCTCGAGCCAGCGCCGGGTGACCCGGTGCTTCTCGGCGATCGCGAGGGCGTAGGCGAGCCCGTCGGGCGGCCGCCGCTCGACCCGGAACGTCCGGGCCGCGGGGTCGTTCGGGTCGACGCCCGCGACCATGCTCACCGTCCCCTCGCCCAGCGACGCCAGCTCGTCGAGGAAGGTCACGCAGACCCCGAGGGCGTCGAGCCGCAGGATCCGCTCGAGCACCTCCCGGCCGAGGAAGAGGGCGTCCTCGGCCGTGGTCGACGAGAAGATCTCGTTGACGACGAAGACGCTGCGGGAGGTCGCCCGCCGGAGGATCTCGTGGATCCGCGTCAGGTCGTCCTCCAGCGTCCCCCGCAGCGTCGCGAGGTCGTCCTCACGCCCGAAGTGGGCGAAGACCCCGTCCGGCAGGAACAGCCGCGCCTCGCGGCCCGGGACGGGACAGCCGAGGCTCGCGAGGTGGTGGAGCTGCCCGAACGTCCGGGCGAAGGTCGTCTTCCCGCCCTGGTTCGGGCCGGTGACGACGAGCACCCGCTCGGCGCCGCGCAGGAAGAAGTCGTTGCAGACGACGGGGCGGCCCTCGCGGACGAGGCGGCCGGCGAGCGCCAGGTCGAAGGCCTCCCGGGCCGAGACCTCCTTCTCGCACGAGACCCGCGGGATGCAGAAGGAAAGCCCCGCCCGGCGGAAGCGGTCGGCGTAGTCGAGCCAGGCGGCGTAGAACTGGACCTCGCGGTCGAACCGGGCGAGGAGCGGGTCGACGAAGGCGGCGTGCTCGGAGGAGAACCGCGCCAGCGCGCCGAAGGCATCGGGGTGGAGGAGGGCCGCCCGCTCCATGATCTGCGCCTCCACGTGGTTCATCCCCCAGCCGTCCCGGAACGTGTGGAGGTAGCTCTTCCCGTCCGCCTTGCGGAACTTGCCGAACGTCTCGGCGACCGCGACGCTGAAGTCGCCCTGGCCCTCGTAGGGGCTCACGGTGACCGTCCCGTCGCGGATCAGGACGCAGAAGCGGACGGCGGCGAGCGCGGCCGCCGTCGATCGGCACTCGGCCGCGAGCGTCGCGAACGGCTCGCCGCGGACGAGGCTCGCGAGCTCCGTCCTGAAGGCCAGGAGGCCGCGGGAGGAGAGGTCGAGGGCCGAGAGCTCCCGCTCGAGCCCCTCCGCCGCGTCGGCGTAGAGCTCGGCGGCCGCCAGGTGCCAGCGCTGCCTCTCGAGGTCGTAGGAGCTCTTCCGGGCCGTCTCGAGGTGGCCCCGGACCGTCCGCATCCGCTCGGCGAACGTCCCGACCGCCCGCCTCGCGGCCGGCTCGTCGAGCTCCTGCATCACCTCCTGGCGCCAGGTCACGGCGTCGAGGCTCGGAAGCGGCGCGAAGAAGAACGGCGCGAGGTCGTACTCGTCGCGTCCGGCGGTGACGGCCGCCACGACCTGGTCGAGGCCCAGGTCCCGGAAGGAGTCCGGCGCCTGGCGCACCTCCTCGGGGAGAGGGCCGGGGCCCGCGGGGAAGAGGACGCTCACCAGGCGGGCGTCGCCCCGGGCCTCCGCCCGCTCCTCGCCGGCGGGCGACGCCCCGCACGGCGCTTCGGGGATCTCGGCGACGCCTCGGTGCATGACGGCTCCTCTTCGTCCGGGCGGGTAGGAGTCATCAGCCGGCGGCCGGCGGTCAGAGCGAACTCCATCGCTCGACGGGGAGTGTGGCTCCCGGCGCGCGAAGGTGTCAACGGGATCCCCCGAGGTCGCCGGGACCGCCTGCTCCCTGCGAGCCTCACGCGGCTGCTGACGATGCCGTCCGGCGGTGAGGTAGGATCTCCAGCGGCACGTGGCGATGGAGTTCGCCGGAACCGCCCTCGGGGCTGATGACTCCTAGACCGAGCTAGGAGGTTCCCTTGGCCCGCTGCTCAAGGACGACGACGAGCCCGGATCCGCTTTCTCCCTCCTCGGACGTGCGCGGCCAGCGGCCGGAAGGCCCCCCGTGACGCGGGTCGCGGCCGAGACCGAGGCGGCCCCGCCGCCGACGCTGAACGAGAACCAGCGCCGGAGCCTCTCCGCGGGGCTCCAGCACGTCGCCGGCCTCCTCGACGAGGTGGACCGCGTCCTGGCGGCGGTCGGGAGCCGCTCGCCGTTCAGCAGGATCGGGGGCGACATCCGCCCGTCCGACGCCGGGGTCGTCCGCGACTACCTGGACCGGATCCGCCGGGCGCTCCTGGACGCCGCGCGCCGCCACGGGCTCGACCCGAGGGGGTACGTCGTCGACGCCTGGCGCGCCATCGACGTGCAGATCGTCGGCGCCTCGATCTCGGTCGACGAGATGCGGCCGCGCCGCCTGCGCGGCTACGGGCCCCTGGACCCCGCGGTCGCGCTCGAGGTGGACCGGACGTGCGACGAGCTCGAGCGGGCGATCCACGAGCTCCAGCTCTTCATCCTCGGCGGGACCGAGGAGGACTACGCGACCCGGCTCGCCCGGCTCGGATCGACGTCGGCCGACCCGGAGCTCCTCGCCACCCTCGAGCGGGTGATCCGCGACCACGGGCTGGTCGAGTTCCGGGCCCTCCTCCGCTCGATCCTCGAGCGGCTGGAGGAGCGGACGTTCCACGTGGCGGTCTTCGGCCGCGTCAGCTCCGGCAAGTCGTCCCTCCTGAACGCGCTCATCGGGGCGCCGGTGCTGCCGGTGGGAGTCACCCCCGTCACCGCGGTCCCGACGCGCGTCCGGGTCGGCAGCCCGCCCGCCATCGAGGTGAAGTACGCGACCGGCGAGAAGGAGACGATCGGCATCGACGCGCTCCGCTCGCTCGCCTCCGAGGAGGGGAACCCCGGGAACGTCCGGCGCGTCGCGCGGCTCGCCGTGGTCTACCCGGTCCCCGGCCTGCCGGAAGGGGTGGAGCTCGTGGACACGCCGGGCATCGGATCGCTCGCCACCTCCGGCGCGTCCGAGGCGTTCGCCTATCTCCCCCGGACGGACCTGGCCCTCCTCCTCGTCGACGCTGCCTCCTCGATGGGACCCGACGAGATCGGCCTGCTGCACCTCTTCCGGGACGCCGCGATCCCGGTCGAGGTCCTCCTGAGCAAGGCGGACCTCGTGGGCGCGGCGGACCGCGAGCGGCTCGTCCGCTACGTCCGCGACACCGCCGCCCGCGAGGCGGGGATGGCGGCGGAGGTGAGCCCGGTGAGCACCGTCGAGGCGGAGCTCGGCCTGGTCCGCGCCTTCGCCGAGCAGAGGCTCGCTCCGCGCTTCGCCGAGCGGCGCGAGCTCGCCGCCTCGTCCGTCCGGCGCCTCTCGGGCCGGCTCCTCGAAGGGGTCACCGCCGCGCTCCGGCTCCGGCTCGGCGAGCCCGCCGGCCGGCGCCCGGCGGCGACCGACGCCGGCGAGCGGATCCGACAGGCCGACGCGCGGATCGCCGAGGCCCGTGCCGACCTCGAGGCGATCGCGCGGCGGTCGGAGGAGGCGTGGGGGACCGTCCTCCTCGAGGCCTCGACGACGCTCCTCGACGCCTGGCGGGCCGGAGCGCCGCGGCACGCCGACCCGATCGCCGCCCTGCGGGACGCCCTCGACGCGGCAGGGCGGAGGCTGCGCGAGGAGAGCGTCGCGCGGCTGGGGGCGCTCCACGCCTCCCTTCGCGAGGCGGCGCTCGGCATCGACGCGGCGGCCGCCGAGCTCGTCTCGGCCCGGGCGCCCGGACCCGACCTCGCCGGGCTCCCGGTCCTGGACGCGGCCGCGATCCTCGCGCCGGCCGGGAGCGTCGGACGGCCCCTGCTCGCGCGAATCTTCCCGCGCTGGAGCGCGGAGCGCCTGGCGCGCCGGCTCGCGGGACGGTGGGGCCCGGCCCTCCACGAGGCGCTGCGCGTCCACGGCTACCGCCTCCGCGACTTCGGCGACCGGGCGGCAACGAAGCTGGCCGAGGCCTTCCACGGAGGGGTGGCGCCCTTCGCGACCGCCAGCGGGCCGAGCCCGACCGGCGAGGAGACGACCGATCGAGGGGCGATCGGGAGGGACCTCGCCACCCTCGAAGCATGGATCGCGCGAAGAGAGGAGACTCCACCAGCATGAGCGCCCCCGGCCCCGAGACCCTCCCCCGGACGGCCCCCGACGGCGGGCCGGAGCGAAGCGCCTGGCTCAACCGGTCGACGCTGGGCGTCGCCCTCGCGAGCCTCTTCTCCGACGTCTCGCACGAGCTGGCCACCGCCGTCCTTCCGGCCGTCCTCCTCGGTCTCGGCGCGGGTCCGGCCGCGCTCGGGCTGATCGAGGGGAGCGCCGACGGCATCTCGACGCTCGCCAAGCTCTGGGGCGGCGCCGCCGCGGACCGCGCGAAGCGGAGGAAGCCGCTCGCCTCCGTCGGCTACCTCGTGACGGCCGTCGGGATCGCGGCCATCGCCTTCTGCACGACCTGGGCGCAGGTCCTGGCGTGCCGCGTCGCGGCGTGGATCGGGCGTGGCTCGCGGAGCGCCCCCCGCGACGTCCTGATGGCCGAGGCGGCCGCCCCCGCCGCCCTCGGCAAAGCGTTCGGCATGGAGCGGGCGGGCGACGCTCTCGGCGCGGTCCTGGGCCCGCTCCTGGCCGTGGCGCTCGTGGCGGCGGGCGAGGAGCCGAGGCACATCATGCTCTGGTCCCTCGTCCCGGGGCTCCTCGCCTTCCTCTCGATCGTGCTCATCGTGGTCGAGAAGCCCCGCGGCGGCGAGCCGCGCGGGCGGCGCTCCTTCCTCGGCGACGTCCGCGGGACCGGCCGACCGTTCCAGCGCTATCTCGTCTCGATCTTCTTCTTCGGCTGCGGCGACTTCTCCCGGACGCTCCTCATCCTCTACGCCACGCAGCACGCCGCGGGGACGCTCTTCTCGCTCTCGGCCGCCACGCTCGCGATCGCCCTCTACGTCCTCCACAACGCGGTCAGCTCGGTGGCCTCGTTCCCGATCGGCGCGCTGACCGACCGGGTCGGGCGGCGCGGCGTCCTCGTCGGCGGCTACCTCTTCGCGGCCGCCACGACGATCGGGTTCGCCGTCCTCCCCCCCACCCCCGCGGCCCTCGCCGTCCTCTTCGTCTGCTCGGGCGTCTACATCGCCTGCGAGGAGGTCGTCGAGAAGGCGTACGCGACCGAGCTCCTCCCCCGCGACGTCAGGGGGACCGGGCTGGGCGTCCTGGCCGCGACGAACGGCCTCGGCGACTTCGCCTCGAGCGCCCTCATCGGGGTCCTCTGGTCCCTCTTCCCCGGCCGCCCCGCCTGGGGCTTCCTGGCGGCGGGACTCCTCCAGCTCCTCGGCGCGTCCTCCCTCGCGGCCCTCCCGGCCGCGCCATCTGCCCCCCGACCGGGCTCCGGCTCATGAAGGAGACGTCCATGCACACGATCCGCAGCATCCACGCCCGCGAGGTCCTCGACTCGCGCGGGAACCCCACCGTCGAGGTCGTCGCCACCCTCTCCGGGGGCGTCCGCGCCTCCGCCATCGTCCCCTCCGGGGCGTCCACCGGCGAGCGCGAGGCCGTCGAGCTTCGCGACGCGAAGTCGAAGCGCTACGGCGGGAAAGGGGTCCGCCGGGCCGTCGCGAACGTCGACGAGGTGATCGCCCCGAAGCTGCGCGGGAAGAGCCCGTTCGACCAGGAGGCCGTCGACCGGCTGATGATCGACCTCGACGGGACGCCGAACAAGGCGCGCCTGGGTGCGAACGCGATCCTCGGCGTCTCGCTCGCCGTCGCCAAGGCCGCCGCCGCGGCGAAGGGCCAGCCGCTCTTCCGGTACCTCGGAGGCCGGAACGCCTGCCTCCTCCCCGTCCCGTGCATGAACGTGATCAACGGCGGCCGGCACGCGGACAACAACGTCGATTTCCAGGAGTTCATGATCGCCCCCCACGGGGCCCGGACGTTCGCGGACAGCCTGCGGATGGGCGTCGAGACCTTCCATGCGCTCAAGCGCGTCCTGACCGGCCGGGGCTACGCGACCGCGGTCGGCGACGAGGGGGGCTTCGCGCCCCGGCTCCGCTCGAACGAGGAGGCCGTTGAGGTGATCCTCGAGGCCATCGTCGCGGCCGGATACAAGCCCGGGCGGCAGGTCTCGATCGCCCTCGACCCGGCGACGAGCGAGATGTTCGAGGACGGCGCCTACGCCTTCCGCAAGTCGGGCGGCGCGACGAAGACGTCCGACGAGATGATCGCGCTCTGGGAGGAATGGGCCGGGAAGTACCCGATCGTCCTCCTCGAGGACGGCCTCGCCGAGAACGACTGGGAGGGGTGGAAGCGGCTCACGAAGCGGCTGGGGAGGAAGGTCGAGCTCGTCGGGGACGACATCTTCTGCACGAACCCGTCGATCATCGCGCGCGGGATCGAGGAGGGCGTCGCCAACTCGGTCCTGATCAAGCTGAACCAGATCGGGACGCTGACCGAGACGCTCGAGGCGATCGCGATCGCCCGGAAGGCCGGCTACGGCATCTTCGTCTCGCACCGCTCGGGCGAGACGGAGGACGCGACGATCGCCGACCTGACGGTCGCCACGGGCGCCGGGCACCTCAAGACGGGCTCGGGCTGCCGGAGCGAGCGGATCGCCAAGTACAACCAGCTCCTCCGGATCGAGGAGGAGCTCGGCCCGCGCGCCGTCTTCGCGGGGAAGGGCGCGTTCGGGAGGAGCGGTCGGCCCGCGGCACGGGGGCGGGGATGAACGACGCTTCCCGCGGAGCCGTGGTCCCCGGCCTGGCGCTCGCCAGCCTGACCGACGTCGGCCGCGTCCGGACGAACAACGAGGACGCCATCGGGGACCCGCTCCTCCTCGCGCCGCTCGTGGGGCCGCCCGCTCGTCTCGAGAGCCGCGGCGTCCTCCTCGCGGTCGCCGACGGCATGGGCGGGCACGTCGCCGGCGAGGTGGCGAGCCGCCTGGCCGTCGAGGCGCTCTTCGGCTCCTACTACGCTGCGGACGGGTCCCCGCCGGAAGACCTCGGCCGGGCCGTGCGAGCCGCGAACGACGCCGTCCTCCACGGCGGGCCGGAGACGGAGAGGGACGCCCCGGGCCGGCACTCGGCCGCCCGCATGGGGACGACGCTCGTCGCCGCGGCGATCGTCGGCGGCGAGGTCCACGTCGCGAACGTCGGGGACAGCCGCGCCTACCGGCTCCACGGGGGAGAGCTGGCCCAGATCACCCGCGACCATTCGCTCGTGGCCGAGGAGGTGCGCGCCGGGATCCTGAGCGAGGCGGCCGCACGGACGTTCCCGTACCGCAACGTCCTCACCCAGGCCATCGGCGCGCCCGAGATCCTCGTGGACCTCTTCACCCTGCCGTGGCTTCCGGGCGACCGGCTCCTCCTCTGCTCGGACGGCCTCCACGGCGTGGTCCCCGACGACCTCGTCCGCGAGGCGCTGGCCGGCCTCCCGCCCGAGGACGCCGCCCGCGCGCTCGTCCGGGTCGCCAACGCGCGCGGAGGCCCCGACAACGTCTCGGTGGTCATCGCGGAGCACCTCCAGCCGTGAGGCGGTCGGACCCCCGCGCGGCGGCCGGCGCCGGCCGCCGCGCGCTGGGCTTCGTGGCTGCCGCCGTCCTCGCCTCCTGCGTCACGGGACCCGCGCTCCTGCCGCCCGGGGGGCCGAGGGCCGTCCTCGTCTCGTTCGACGGCCTCGGCGGCGTCCGGCTCGGCCAGCTCCTCGAGGCCGGAAGGCTCCGCGCAGGCGGGTTCGACGAGTTCCTCGAGCGCGGGGTCGTCGCGGGACGCGCCGTCACCGTGACGCCGTCGCTGACCTCCGTCGCCCACGTCTCGGCGATCACCGGGGCGCTTCCGTCGCGGACCGGCATCGTCTCGAACGTCTTCCATCGGGCCGGCGACCCGTTCGGGACGACGGTCACCGGCTTCACGACCGAGATCGGCGCGGAGACCCTCTGGGAGGCGGCGATCCGGCAGGGCAAGCGCGTGGGGGTCCTCGTCTACCCGGGAGCCGACGCGACGTCCCCCCGCGGACGAGGCTCGTTCGGGATGGTGTGGCCGGAGAGCCCGCTCCGCCCTTCGACGGTCGTGACCGTCTCCGCCGACGCCTGGGGGCCTTCGGTCCCCGTGACGGGCTCCTACACGCCCTCCCGCGAGACGCGGCTCCGCGTCGACGCCCCCGGCGGCCCGCTCTCTCTCCGGCTCCAGGCCCTCGACTCCACCGACGACGGGGCCGTCGAGTTCGACGTCGTCCGGGTCCTCGGAGGCGGCCCGGAGGGCCCGCCGGTCGCGTCGGTCCGGGCGGGGGAGTGGTTCCGCCTCGATGCCCCCGGCGACGCCTCCTCCGGAGAGACCGCGGCCTGGTGCCGCGTCGCGACGCTCGACCCCCGCCTCGACCGCCTGGTCCTCTACGTCGGCGCGTTCTACGGCATGAAGGCTTACCCGGAGGACTACCGGAGGCGGCTCTCGGCGGCCGTCGGACCGTGGCCCGGCCAGGCCGACCCGGTCTTCCTCCGCGGAGACTCGAGCGTCCGGAGCGAGGCGGCCTACGAGGAGCAGTCGGCCCGGCTCTCCGACTACCTGACGCGGGTCCTGCTGACGACGATCCGGGTCGAGCGGTGGGACCTCCTGATCCACTACCAGCCCGCGGTCGACGAGATGGAGCACGCCTTCGAGCCGGCGCTCCAGCCGGCAGCGGCCGCCGGGTCCCTGCCCTCCCCTGCCCCCGAGCAGATCGTCCGCGCCTTCCAGGGGGTCGACCGCGAGCTCGCGCAGGTCCGGCAGGCCCTCCGCCCCTCCGACTTCCTCTTCGTCCAGAGCGACCACGGCATGGCCCCCGTCGAGCGGGCCGTCGACCTGGATCGGTTCCTGGCGGCGCGCGGCTGGCGAATCGCCCGGGGAGGCGAGGCGCCCGGCGGCGACGGGCCGCGTGTCGTCCAGGTCTGCGCCTCCAGCGGAATCGCGCACCTCTACCTCCGCCACGGCCTCGACGGGCGCGCTCCGGCCGAGGCTCTCGCGGCCCTCCGCGCCGACCTCGCCGGCCTCGCGACGGAGTACGCCGTGCCCGTCGACGCGATCCTCGAGAGAGGGGAGCTCGGTCGGATCGGGCTCGATCACCCGAGCTCGGGCGACCTGGTCGTTCTCCTCCGCCCGGGATTCGTCTTCGAGCACGGCCCCGGCGGCTCGACGGTCCTCTTCCCGCCCCGCGCGCGCGGCGCCCACGGCTTCCGGAACGCTTTCCCCGCCCTGGACGCGGCCTTCCTCGCGCTGGGCCCGGGGATCGGGCCGAGCAGGCCCGCGACCGTCTCGCTCCTCGACGTCGCGCCCCGGGTCGCCCGCGCGCTCGGCATCGATCCGCCGAGAGAGGTCGGGGGACGTCCGCCGCGCCCGGGAGCCTCCTCCGCCCCGGCGGCCCGCTGACGGCTCGGACCCCGCGCGTCGCCCCCGCCACGACGCCGTCGACGAGCGTCGTCGCGGAGGGGAAGGAGAGGGGCCGGAGGCGCCCCGGGCCGGCGCGAAGAGGGTCCGTCCGGCGTTCCGGGCGGCCGTCGCGATGGTCCTCGGCACGAGGTGACGGGGCTCACCGCCGCGCCGGTCCCCCGTCAACGCCTCGCGCCCGGCCCCCGTCCATCCCGGCGGACCGGGAACGGTCCGAGGAGGACGACGATGAACTGGAACTCCGTCAGGCTCGCGCTCGCCGGAGCGCTCTTCTCCCTGGCCCTCGCCGCCCCGCCAGCCGCGGCCGCCCGCGTCTACGTGAAGGTGCCCCCCCCAGCCGTCCGGGTGGAGGTGCGCGGCGCCCCCCCGTCCCCGCGCCACGTCTGGGTCGGCGGCTACTGGCACTGGAACGGCCACGCGCACGTCTGGGTCGCGGGCGGCTGGCGGGTCCCCCCGCGTCCGCACGCGGTCTGGGTCGAGGGCCGCTGGAGCCACACCCGCCACGGCTGGACCTGGGTCGGCGGCCGCTGGCGGTGACCCGGGACCGGGCGGCGAGGCGAGGACGGAGCGTCCGTCCCCGCCTCGCCCGCCGACGCCGCAACCTCAGGAGGGCGAGGAGGCTCCCCGCGGCCACCGCCGTCCCGATGACGCCGGCCACGTTCGGCCCCATGGCGTGCATCAGGAGGTAGTTGTCCGGGTCCTCCTCCTGCCCCACCTGGTGGGCGACGCGCGCGGCCATCGGGACCGCCGAGACGCCCGCCGCACCGATCAGCGGGTTGATCGGCGAGCCGGGGAGTCGTGCCATCACCTTCCCGAGGAGGACTCCCCCCGCCGTCGCGATGGCGAAGGCGACGCAGCCGAGGAGGAGGATCTTCAGCGTGGCGACGTGGAGGAAGGTGTCGCCGTCCATCGTCACGCCGACCGAGAGGCCGAGGACGATCGTGACGAGGTTGATCAGCTCGTTCTGCGCCGACCGGTTGAGCCGCTCCGTCACGCCGCACTCGCGCAGGAGGTTCCCGAACATCAGGAGGCCGACGAGCGCCGTGGCCGCCGGGACGAGGAGCGCGCAGACGACGGTGGTGACGATCGGGAAGGAGATCCGGAGCCAGCGGGGGACGTCGAAGTCCGCCGCCATCCGGATCCGCCGCTCCTCCCGCGTCGTCAGGGCCCGCATGATCGGCGGCTGGATGAGGGGCACGAGCGCCATGTACGAGTACGCGGAGACGGCCACGGCGCCGAGGAGGTGCGGGGCGAGCTTGATCGTGAGGTAGATCGAGGTCGGGCCGTCCGCGCCGCCGATGATCCCGATGGAGGCGGCCTCGCGCGGCGTGAAGCCGAGCCACCCGGCGGCGAGGAAGGTCCCGAAGACGCCGAGCTGCGCCGCGCCCCCGAGGAGGAACGTCTTCGGGTTGGCGAGGAGGGGCCCGAAGTCGGTGAGGGCCCCGAGCCCGAGGAAGACGAGCGGCGGGAAGATCTCGAGCTTCACCCCCTGCGAGAGGTAGTGGAAGAGCCCGCCGATCTCCTCGCCGTGAGGCGGGAGCATCAGGCCGTTCAGCGGCAGGTTGGTGATGAGGGCCCCGAAGCCGATCGGGACGAGGAGGAGCGGCTCGAACTTCTTGCCGATGGCCAGCCACAGGAGGAGGAGCGCGACGCCGATCATGACGCCCTCGCGCCACGTCAGCGCCGCGACGCCGGTCCGGGCGAGGAGCTCGCCCACGGCTACCCCTCCGGCTCGTAGCGGACGAGCGGCTCGCGCACCTGCACCGCCGCCCCGATCTCGACGCAGACCTCGGCGATCGTCCCCGAGCGGGAGGCGTAGATGTAGGTGTCCATCTTCATCGCGTCGAGGAGGACGACGGGCGTCTTCGCCTCGACCGGCGTCCCCTTCTTGACGAAGACCTTCTGGACCGTCCCGGCGATGGGGGCGAGGATGACGTTCGGGTCCGACGCCGCCGGCGCGCCCGCGGGAGCGGAAGGCGCCGCCGCCGGGCCGGGGACGCCCGGGCGCGGGGCGGCCGGGGTCTGGGAGAGGAGCGGGAGGGTGGGCGGCGCCGGGAGGACGTCGTCGTCCTCGAGGACCTGGACCTCCACGTCGTAGACCTTCCCGTTCACGGTGATGCGCAGCTTCTTCATCTCTCGGGCTTCTTCATCTCTTGGGCTCCACGCGGTGGGAGACCATGATGTCCATCCGTCCCGCGCGCGACCAGGCCTCCTGGGAGGGGAGCGGGCGGACGTGGACGCGGTGGATGGAGACCGGCCTGCCGAGCGCGGCGGTCGCCGCGGCGGCCAGGACGGCCAGGAGCTCCGGGTCGACGCCCGCCGGATCGAGCGCGCCGGGGGCCGGCCGGCGGAGCGACCTCAGGAGGAAGAGGATCGCCGTCAGGAGCGTCATGGAGACCATGACGGCCCCGAAGCAGACGGCGGCGACGGCGATGGGCGAGCTCACGCGGGCCTTCCTTCCGCCTCACATCGGGATGTTGCCGTGCTTCTTCTGCGGCCTCAGGTCGCGCTTGGCGCGCAGCGTCGCGAGGCGCTCGATCAGGAGCCGGCGCGTCCACGAGGGGCGGATGACGTCGTCGATGGCGAGGAGAGCCGCGGCCCGGTACGGGTTCGCGTGGAGCCGGCGGTACTCGGCGACCTTCTCCCTCAGGAGCGCGCCGCGGTCCTCGGCCTGGTCCAGCTCCTTGCGGTAGAGGATCCCGGCCGCCCCCTCGGGCCCCATCACGGCGATCTCGGCGGTGGGCCAGGCGAGGACGGAGTCGGCGCCGAGGTCCTGGGAGCACATCGCGAGGTAGGCGCCGCCGTAGGCCTTGCGGAGGATGACGGTCATCTTGGGGACCGTCGCGGCCGACCAGGCGAAGAGCAGCTTCGCGCCGTGCCGGATGATCCCCCCGTGCTCCTGCGCGACCCCCGGGAGGAAGCCGGGGACGTCGACGAGGCTGACGAGCGGGATGTTGAAGACGTTGCACGTCCTCACGAACCGGGCGGCCTTGTCGGAGGCGTCGATGTCGAGCGCGCCCGCCAGCACCATCGGCTGGTTCGCCACGACGCCGACCACCATCCCCGCCAGGCGCCCGAAGCCGGTGAGGACGCTCGGCCCGAAGGCGGGCTGGACCTCGAGGAACCGCCCGCCGTCGACGAGGCGGCGGATGACGTCGTTCACGTCGTACGCCTGGCGCGGGTCCTCGGGGACGACCTCGTCGAGGGACTCGTCGTCGACCATCCGCTCCTCGAACGGGAGGTCGGGCGGCGACTCGAGGTTGTTCGACGGCAGGTAGGAGAGGAGGTCCTTGACGATCTCGACCGCGTGCGCCTCGTCGGCGGCGACGAAGTGCGCGTTCCCGGCGACCCCCGCGTGGACGGCGGCGCCCCCGAGCGCCTCGTCGGTGATCTCCTCCCCCGTGGCCGCGCGGATCACCTCGGGTCCCGCGATGAACATGTGCGACGTCCGGTCCACCATGACGATGAAGTCGGTCAGGGCCGGCGAGTAGGCGGCCCCTCCCGCGCAGGGCCCCGCGACGACCGAGATCTGGGGAACGACGCCGGAGAGGAGCGTGTTCATGTAGAAGATCTGCCCGTACCCGGAGAGGGCCTCGACCCCCTCCTGGATCCGGGCCCCTCCCGAGTCGTTGAACCCGACGACGGGGAGGCCGCACTTCAGCGCGGTCCGCAGGCACTCCACCACCTTGTCGGCGTGGAGGCGGCCGACGGAGCCGCCCGCCACGGTGAAGTCCTGGGAGTAGGCGAAGAGCTGCCGCCCCCGCATCCACCCCTTCCCCGTGACGATCCCTTCCGCGGGGTACGGCCGGCCTTCCCTCTCCGAGGCCGGCCCCCGGGCGAAGAGGCCGAACTCCACGAAGCTGTCGGGGTCGAACAGGAGCGCGAGGCGCTCCCGGGCGGTGAGCTTTCCCTGCTCGTGCTGCCTTGCGGCGCGGGCGGCGCCGCCGCCCTGGAGAAGCTCGGATCGGCGCTGGTCGAGATCGGCGAATCGCCGGCTCATACGACCCTCCGACCGGGCATCGTACTCCCGGCGCTGCGCTGCGGCAAGCCAGGGAACGTCACCGCGGCCGGCCCGAGGGCCCCGGTCGCGCCCCCCCTCGCGGCGCGTTTCCGCGTCCGGTACCCTCGGAGGCGATGGAGCTCTCCGTCGACTTCGCCTCCCTCGACGACCCCGCCCGCCGCGCCGGCGAGGTCCGCCGGCTCTGCGACGCGATCGAGGAGACCTGGGCCTGCGGGAGCTACCCGGAGGTCTCGGTCGACCGGCCCTGGTCCCAGCACAACCCGGTCATCAGCGGCGAGTTCGCGCGCCCCTCCGCGATCCGCTGGTACCTCGAGCGCGAGCTCGGCAAGCTCGCCGCCGGCGGAGCGCGGATCCGCGTCGCCGCCTCGCGGCCGCGGGTCGCGCTCGAGGACCCCGCCCTCGTCGAGGCGCTCGACGAGGCGAGCTGGGACCTCCGCCAGAAGAAGCTCTTCCTCTTCCGCCCCGAGCGGACGGACCTCTCGCTGAACCGGCTCGAGCACTACACGGGAACGCCCCCCGAGAGCTTCCAGCGCTACGTCCTCTTCACGAACTACGAGATGCACGTGGAGGCGTTCCGGGCGCTCTTCCCCGACGCCGTGGGACCCCTGCGCCCCGGGGTCCAGATGCCCGCGTGGCACCACCTCCTCCCCGGCCACGCCGGCATCACGCTGGTGAACATGGGGATCGGCCCGTCGAACGCGAAGACGATCACCGACCACGTGGCCGTCCTGCGGCCCGACGCCATGCTCGTGGTGGGGCACTGCGGCGGCCTGCGGAACCACCAGGAGATCGGCGACCTCGTCCTGGCGACCGCGTACATGAGGGCGGACGGCCTCCTCGACCGCGCGCTCCCGACGACGGTGCCGATCACCTCGAACCACGCCCTGAACGGGTTCCTCCTCGCGGCGCTCGGGGCGCACGAGGCCCGCTACCGGATGGGGACCGTCTTCACGACGGCCAACCGCAACTGGGAGTTCGACGGCGAGGGGGCGCTGTCCCAGATCCGCGCCAGCCGGAGCATCGCGGTGGACATGGAGTCGGGGACGGTCGCGGCCAACGGGTTCCGCTACCGGATCCCCACCGCCACGCTCCTCTGCGTCAGCGACAAGCCCCTCCACGGCCTGCCGAAGCTCTCGGCCGCGGCGCAGCGCTTCTACCAGGAGAGCAAGGACCGGCACGTCGCCATCGCGGTCGACGCGCTGGAGCGCGCCCGCGACGCGCACCCCGAGGGGCTCCCCAGCGCCGACATCCGCTCCGCGGACGAGCCGCTGCTCGGCACCGGGGAGGCGTGACGGCGCGGGAGGCGGTCCCGCCCCTCGGGCGCGCCGCGCCGGGTCGATCCGCAGGGCCCGCTCCTGCGCCTCGTCCGTCGGGCCCTTCGGGACCGGGCACGGGCGCGCGGGGAGGGACGTTCGCCTACACCCGCCGCGGGTCGCTCCGGGCGAGGAGCGAGTCGAGGACGAGGTTCCCGAGCTTCTCCTCCAGCGCGTTCTGCGAGAGGCGCGCCGCGAGGTGCCCCCAGTCCATCTCGTCGAGCGGCTGGTCCTGGTTGTAGCAGGAGAAGACGTACCTCTCCTTGCCGCTGACCGGGTCGACGTGGCGCTGGAGGCACTGCGCGCAGACCTCCTTCATCATGCACTGCATCGGCGAGTTGATCGACCCGATGCCGACGTGCCCGGGGCTCAGGTACGGGGCGAGGACGGTCCTCCGGGCCGCCGCGACGGCGGCCATCATCCGGTCCGAGCCGATGGCGATGACCCGCGTGGCCGCCGCGAGGGGGAGGGCGACCGGCCCGAGCGCCCCTTCGGCGTAGGCGGCCATCGCCTGGACGATGTTGCCGACGAAGCTGAGGTCCTGCGGCCTCCGGGCGGGGATGGCGGGCGGTCCGTCGACGGACCAGACGACGACGTCGGCCCCGGCTTCGATCTCCTCGCGCTTGTAGAAGTCCGCGGCCTTCTTGTAGCCGGCGAAGTAGATCACCCGGCTGCCGCGCTCGCGCGCCGCCTTCCCGATGGAGAAGAGGACGGCGTTCCCGAGGCCGCCGCCGCAGAGGACGACGGTCTCGCCCTCGGGGAGCTCGGTCGGAGACCCCGTCGGCCCCATGACGACCACCCGCTCGCCCGGCTTCAGCGCCGCGCAGAGCCGGGTGGAGGTCCCGAGCTCGAGGGCGATCATCGAGAGGAGCCCCGCCCGGGGGTCGACCCAGGCGCCGGTGAGGGCGCACGGCTCGATGAGGAGGGGCACCTCGCGTCCCGAGGCGTCCCGCGCCCGCGGGGCGAACGCCTCGAAGTTCTGGAAGCGGAAGAACTGCCCCGGCCGGAAGTTCCGGGCGGCCGCGGGGGCCTTCACCACCACCTCGACGATCGTCGGCGTCAGCCGCTCCACGCGGACGACGCGGGCGATCCAGAGGTCGTCGAGCCGTGCCGCGAAGGCGCGCCACGACGCGTCGCGCTCCTCCTGCCGCGGGAACCCCTCCGCCTCGAGGGCGTCGAGCTCGCGGGCGAAGAGGGCGCGCAGGCGCGGGGCGCCGTCGCGCGCCGAGGCCATCGCCTTGACGACCGAGCCGGCGTAGACGGGGTGGTTGTCGCCGAAGTAGCTGACGAGGACGTCGCCCGCTCGGGCGCCGGTGAAGAAGGCGCCGACGCCGTCCTCCTTCGGGACGAGCATCCAGCCGCCCTCCCGAGCGCCCTCCGGCGCTCCCTCCCTCGATCCTCCATGCGCGGAGGGGGAAGGGGGGGGGCCGGCCGCCGGGTCCCCCCAAACAGCGACGTGGGGGAGGAAGAACTTGCCCTTCGGGTCGAGCGGGACGCTCCCCGCGTGCTCGCGGGCGTAGATGGTGTTGGGAGCCGTCCCGGCCGCCACGAGGAGGGTCCGGCACGGGAGGGTCAGCGAGGAGCCATCCTTCCGCCGGAAGACGACGGCGGCGAGGACGCCGTGCGCGTCGGGGACCGCTTCCACCGGATCGAGCTCCTCGACGAAGGAGACCCCTTCCTCGAGCGCCTTGGCGATCTCCTCGTGGTTGAGCCGGTAGGCGGGCGACTCCTCCATCTTCCGCCGGTAGACGATCCGCGAGCCGCCCCACTGCGCCAGGAGCGGGCGGAAGTCGGGCGTCCGCCCCTCGCGCCGCGCGGCCTCGCGCTCGGCGCGGAGGGCGCGGGCGTGAGCGAGGTGCCGTTCCAGCGTCTCGCGCTCGTCCGGGCGAAGGGAGGCCAGCGCCTCCGCGTCCCGTCCCTCCGCGGCGAGCGCCTCCCAGCGCTCCAGCGTCTTCTCGACCTGGACGGGGTAGTACGCCTGCGCCTCGGTGGCGGTGTCGATCGCCGTCAGCCCGCCGCCGATCACCAGGACCGGGAGGTCGACGTGGAGGTTGGCGAGGGTGTCCTTCCGGAAGGCGCCCGTCAGCTGGAGCCCCATCAGGAAGTCCGAGGCCTGGCGGATCCCCTTCAGGAGGTTGTTCTTCAGGTCGACGAGGGTCGGCTTCCCCGCCCCGGCGGCGATCGCCACGTGGTCGAAGCCGAGCGCCGCCGCCTGCTCCACCGTCACCGTCCCGCCGAAGCGGGTCCCCGGGTAGATCCGGAGCGTCCGCCGCCGCGCGATGTTGACGTGGAGCATGTCGAGGAAGCTCTTCTCCCACCGGACCGTGATGCCGTACTCGGCGACGCCGCCGAAGCCCGACTGGACCCGCTCGGAGAGCCGCCGGAAGAGCGACCGCGCGTCCTTCACGGGGACCGGCGGGACGTCGTCGGTCCCCGTCACCTCCTCGGGGAGCGGCTCGATCTTCAGGCCGTCGACCGCCGCGACGCCGAACCCCTCGTTCAGGAGGTGGTGCGCGAGCGTGTAGCCCGCGGGGCCGAGGCCGACCACCAGGACGTTCCTCCCGTTGTACGGGAGCGGGTACGGCCGCTTCCGGTTGAGCGGGTTCCACCGGGTGAGGAGGGACCAGATCTCGAAGCCCCACGGCATCGAGAGGACGTCGGTGAGGACGCCGGTCTCCACCTGCGGGATGTCGACCGGGTCCTGCGCCTGGAAGATGCACGCCTTCATGCAGTCGTTGCAGATCCGGTGGCCCGTTCCGGGGAGCATCGGGTTGTCGACGCAGACGAGGGCGAGCGCGCCGAGCGAGTCCCCCTCGCGGCGGAGGAGGTGCATCTCCGAGATCCGCTCCTCGAGCGGGCATCCGGAGAGCGGGACGCCGAGCGGGTTCTTCCGGACGCTCCCGTCCTTCTGGACGAACCCCTTCGCGCAGGAGTCCTTCTCCCGCTCGTGGCAGAGGAGGCAGTAGTGGGTCTCCCCCGTCACCTCGCGGGCCGTCTTGCGCGGGTCGGTCAGGTCGAAGCCGTCGCGGGCGCGGCCGTGCGCCGGGTCGCCCGTCCGTTCCTCGGGGAGGGCCGGGTCGGTCCGGAACGTCGGCACGAGCGCGTCGAGCCGGAACGGCGCGGGGACGCGAAGGGAGGGCCAGTGCCGGGTCCGGCCATGGTGCTCGGGGGCGAGGCGGAGCCGGGCGACGTAGGCGTCGAAGGCCGCGGTCCACTCGGCGACCCGCGTCGCCGAGTCGCCCCCGGCGGGAAGGCCCGCGCGGCTCGCCGCCCCGGAGAGCTCGGCCACCCGCGCGGCGGCGGCCTCCACCGAGAGGGAAGCGTCCTTCCCCCGCGGGACGGCGAGGGAGGCCGCGAGCTCGAGGAGCTCGACGCCCGCGCGGGCGACGGCCGCCTCCTCGTTCGCCTCCGCCCCGGCGAGGAGCGCCACGACGGCGCGCCCCGCCCCGTCGGCCGACGCGGCGTCGAGCGCGCGGAGCGACGCGGCGTCGGGATACGCCTTCGCCACCCGCTTCTGGACGACGGACCACCGGAAGCGGAAGAGGCTCGCCTCGGCCTCGATCCTCCGCTTCAGCTCCTCCCGCTCGCGCTCGACGCCGAAGAGGCGCGCGACGAACGCCGAGAGGGCGCGGGACGCCTCGACGAGGAGGGCGGACTCCTCGACCGCCCCGAGCCGGGCGCCGCCCCGGTAGCGCTCGAAGCGCTCCGCGAGGTCGGGCGCCCCCTTCGCGAGCCCGTCGCGGAACGCGCGGTCGAGGTCGGCGAGGCGGGCCGGGAGGAAGAGGTCGCGGTACGCATATCCCGCGAGCGCGGGCGTGAAGGGAACCGTGGTCGCGGTGGTCATCGGACGGAGGATAGCCGAGCGCCGCCGAGCGTCCGCGTGGCTCTCCCGGCCGCGTGATCGCGGCGCGCCATCAGCCCGGGACCGTCTCGTGCGGAGAGCCGACGAGGTCCTCGAGCCCGACGGCGTCGAGGAAGCCCGCCGCGGCGGACGCCGCCCCGAGCTTCCACGAGGCGAAGACCATCGCCTGCCGGAGCGATTCGTAGGGGTTCTTCGTGTTGGCGTAGCCGTGGAGGAAGGAGGAGAAGAGGGCGTCCCCGGCCCCGACCGTGCTGACCACCTTCCGCGTCCGGACGGCCGGGAACCGGCCGACGAAGTCGTCGATCGGGACCGACAGGAGCGCTCCCCGCGGCCCGAGGCCGATGACGAGGACCTCCGGGTCGTAGCGCGCGACGAGCTCCTTCGCGAACTCCTCCGGGGTCCCGGGGAGCCCCTCGTCGGAGAGGAAGAGGACGTCGGCGGCCTCGAGGAAGTCCTTGTTGTACGGGTCCTCCGGGTCGGAGAGGACGTGGACGTCGGTCGCGACGAGGACCCCCTTGTCGCGCGCGCTCTTGAGGAACGGACGCGAGAAGTTGATGTTGCACAGGGCCGCGGCGTCCGCCTCGGAGAGGGCGCGCTCGAGGACGTCGGCGGGGTAGGGGCGCTCCTGGACGTCCTTCAGGTCGACGTGGACCTGGCGGCGGCCGGTGGCGTCGTAGAGGATCACCGACTGCGGCGTCTCCGTCGCCCCCTCGGCGATCCCGTCGGCCGGGAGCCCTTCCGCCGCGAGGGCCGCCCGGACCTGCCGCCCCGTGAAGTCGGGGGCGACGAGGGCGTGGAGCGAGACGTCGTCCCCCAGCGCCTTCAACGCCTTGGCCACGTTGTACCCGACGCCCGAGACGGAGACGTTCACGCCGAAGAACGGGTAACGGACCGGGAAGTAGGGGACGGGGAAGCCGTCCACCTTCACGGTCGTCTCCACGTTGATCAGGCCGGATACGACGATCTTCGCCATCAGCTCCCCCCACGCCGCCCGGTGCGGGATCCCGGCCGGGCGCCCCGGGCGACGGCGCGATTCTCCCCCCCGCGGGCCGATTCCGTACACTCCGCGCGTCTTTCGGGAACGATCGGCGCGAAACCGCGCTCCGAGGGGGTGCCATGGCCTGCATGCTTTCCCTCCGGACCCCGCACCTCGCCCGGCTGCTCGCACGCCCCGAGGAGCTCGAGGCGCCGTCCGGCCGGACCTCCGGCGCGACGGAGGCGGAATGGCGCGCCCCGGCCCGGTGAGGGGTCCCTCCATCCCCGCGGACCCGCGCTGGTACCAGATCGGGTCGCTGGCGCTCCTCCTGGCGTGGGGGCTCGGCCGGCTCGGCTTCGACGTCGGCGCGCCGCAGGTGGCCGTGACGGTCGGGACGGCGCTCGCCGTCCAGCTCCTCGGGACGACCCTTGCGCGGCTCCCCCGCTTCGACCCGAAGAGCGCGCTGATCTCGTCCCTCTCCCTCTGCCTCCTCCTCAGGACGAACGCGCTCGCGATCGCCGCCCTCGGGGCGGCGATCGCCGTCGGGAGCAAGTTCCTCGTGAGGGTCCGCGGCAAGCACCTCTTCAACCCGACGACGCTCGCCCTCGCCCTCCTCTACCTCGCGGACCTCGCGTGGATCTCCCCGGGCCAGTGGGGAAGCGCCGCCCTCCTCGCCTTCCTCGTCGCCTGCCTCGGAGGCCTCGTCGTCTTCCGCTCGAGCCGGAGCGACGTGACCCTGGCGTTCCTCCTCGCCTGGTCCGGGCTCCTGGCGGCGCGGGCCCTCCGGCTGGGCGACCCGGCGTCGATCCCCCTCCACCAGGTCGAGAGCGGGTCGCTCCTCCTCTTCGCCTTCTTCATGATCTCCGACCCGAAGACCACCCCCGACTCGCGCGCCGGCCGCGTCGTCTTCGGCGCCCTCGTCGCCGCGGGGGCCTACGCCGTCCAGTTCCTCCTCTTCCGGACCAACGGCCTCGTCCTCTCGCTGGTCGCCCTCTCGCCGCTCGTTCCCCTCCTCGACCTCCTCCTCCCCGGCCCGCGGTACGCCTGGCCGACGAAAGGAGCCCCCGATGAAGCGCCTCGCCCCGCCGTCGCTCCTCCTCCCGATCCTGCTGCTCACCCCCCTCTCCCCGCGTGAGGCGGACGCCTTCTGCGGCTTCTACGTCGCGAAGGCGGACGCGAAGCTCTTCAACGAGGCGTCGCGCGTCGTCCTCGTGAGGGACGGCGACCGGACGGTCCTGACGATGGCGAGCGACTTCAAGGGGGAGCCGAAGGAGTTCGCCCTCGTCGTGCCGGTCCCGACGTTCCTCGAGCGGGGGCAGATCCACGTCGGCGATCCGGCGGTGATCGACCACCTCGACGCCTACTCCGCGCCGCGGCTCGTGGAGTACTTCGACCCGGACCCGTGCCACCCGCCGGTGATGATGGACCGGATGGCCGCCCCGTCCGCGGCCGGCGCCGCGAAGGCCGAGAGGGCGAAGGCGCTCGGGGTGACGGTCGAGGCGAGCTACACCGTCGGCGAGTACGACATCCTGATCCTCTCGGCGAAGGAGAGCTCGGGGCTCGAGACGTGGCTGAGGGAGAACGGCTACCGGATCCCGCCGGGCGCCTCGCAGGTCCTCGGGAGCTACCTGAAGCAGGGGATGCGCTTCTTCGTGGCGAAGGTGAACCTCGGCGAGCAGGCGAGGCTCGGATTCTCGATGCTCCGCCCGCTCCAGGTCGCCTACGAGACGCCGAAGTTCATGCTGCCGATCCGGCTCGGGACGGTGAACGCCGCCGGCCCGCAGGAGCTCCTGATCTACGCCCTGACGCGCCGGGGGCGGGTGGAGACGACGAACTACCGGACGGTGAAGCTCCCCTCGGAGCTCGAGGTGCCGCTCTACGTCAAGGACGTCTTCGGCGACTTCTACAAGGCCCTCTTCGACACGGCCGTGAGGAAGGAGGGGATGCGCACGGTTTTCCTCGAGTACGCCTGGAACATGTCGTGGTGCGACCCGTGCGCGGCCGACCCCCTCTCGCGAGAGGAGCTGAGGAAGCTCGGCGTCTTCTGGCTCGACGACGGCGGCGCCCCGGCCGTCACGGGGGGCGTCCGGCCCGCGCCCCTCCCGCCGCGCGGCGGGGCGGTCAACGTGATGCTGACGCGCCTCCACGTCCGCTACGACCGCGACCGGTTCCCCGAGGACCTCGTCTTCCAGGAGACCGCCGACTCCTCGAACTTCCAGGGGAGGTACGTCCTCCGCCACCCCTTCACGGGAGACGTCGGCTGCGAGGCGGCGCGCGGCTACCGCGACCAGGTGAGGCGGGGCCAGGAGCAGCAGGCGCAGAACCTCGCCCGCCTGACCGGCTGGCCGATCGACGGCATCAGGAAGAGGATGAAGCTCGACGAGCCCTCCGGTGTCACCGGCGAGAAGAAGTGGTGGCAGAAGCTCTGGGAATGAGCCCGGGACGATAAGATTCCCCGGCCCGGGAGCGCCCCGGGACGGAGGGCCGCCCATGAAGAAGCTCGTGCTGCTGCGACACGGCGAGAGCCAGTGGAACCTCGAGAACCGCTTCACCGGCTGGACCGACGTCGACCTGACCGCGAAGGGACGGACCGAGGCCATCGAGGCGGGGCGGCTCCTCCGGGCAGAGGGCTTCGCCTTCGACGTCGCCTACACGTCGGTCCTGAAGCGCGCCATCCGGAGCCTCTGGCTCGCCCTCGACGAGCTGGACCAGGTGTGGCTCCCGGTCGTCGGGAGCTGGCGTCTCAACGAGCGGCACTACGGCGCCCTCCAGGGGCTGAACAAGGCCGAGACGGCGCAGAAGTTCGGCGAGGAGCAGGTCAAGGTCTGGCGGCGAAGCTACTCGACGCCCCCGCCCCCCCTCGCCCCCGACGACGAGCGCTACCCCGGGCGCGACCCGCGCTACGCGGCGCTGACGGCCGCCGAGCTCCCGCTGACCGAGTCGCTCAAGGACACCGTGGCCCGCTTCGTCCCGTACTGGGAGGGGACGATCGCCCCCGACGTGGCGTCGGGGAGACGGGTCCTGATCACGGCCCACGGCAACAGCATCCGCGCGTTGGTGAAGTACCTCGACGGGGTCTCCGACGACGAGATCGTCGGCCTGAACATCCCGACCGGGATCCCCCTCGTCTACGAGCTGACCGACGACCTGAAGCCGCTGAAGCACTATTACCTCGGCGACGCCGAGGCGGCGAGGAAGGCGGCGGCGGCGGTGGCGGCCCAGGGGAAGGCGACGTAGCGCACGCGGTTCACCTCCGGGGAGGGCCCGGCTAAGATCCGCCGCACCCGGAGGGAACGGACCTGCGAGTCGCGACCGAGCACGAGGTGCCGTCGTGGGACGGCACGCCCCTCTTCTACCGCCGCTGGGCCCCCGACCGCCCGTCGGGGCGCGTCCTCGTCCTCTTCCACCGGGGCCACGAGCACTCCGGGCGGTGGCAGGAGGTCGTCGACCTCCTCGACCTCCCCGACGTCGACGTCTTCGCCTGGGACGCGCGGGGCCACGGGCGGTCGCCGGGCGAGCGGGGGCACGCCGAGACCTTCGGCGCGCTGACCCGGGACGTCGACTCGTTCGTCAGGCACTGCGCCGAGGAGGCCGGCGTTCCGCTCTCGAGCGTCGCGGTCCTCGCCCACAGCGTCGGGAGCGTCCTCGTCTCGACGTGGGTCCACGACCACGCGCCGCCGCTCCGCGCGCTCGTCCTGGGGAGCCCGGCCCTGCGCGTCCGTCTCTACGTCCCGTTCGCCATCCCCCTCCTCCGGCTCCTCCTCCGGCTGAAGGGGAAGGCGTTCGTCACCAGCTACGTGAAGTCACGGCTCCTGACGCACGACGCGGAGCAGGCCGCCGCCTACGACGCCGACCCGCTGATCGCCCGGGCCATCTCCGTGACGGTCCTCCTCGGCCTCCACGACGCCGCCACGCGCCTGATGGCCGACGCCGGCGCCATCACCGTCCCGACCCTCCTCCTCGTCTCCGGGGCCGACTGGGTCGTGGAGCGTGGCGCGCAGCGGCGCTTCTTCGCCGGCCTGGGCGCCGAGCGGAAGGAGTGGAAGGAGTTCCCGGGCTTCTTCCACGCCACCTTCCACGAGGCGGAGCGGCGGCTCCCCGTCGCCGAGGCGCGGCGCTTCCTCCTCGAGGCGTTCGAGCGGCCTCCCGCGCCCCCGTCCCTCCGCGACGCCGACCGCGAGGGGTACACCCACGCCGAGCACGCCCGCCTCGCCCGTCCGCTCCCGCTCCTCCACCCGAAGAACCTCGCCTTCGCCCTCGCGCGGCTCGGCCTCTCGACCGTCGGTCGCCTCTCCGAGGGGATCCGGACCGGCTTCGACACCGGCTTCGACTCGGGGACGATGCTCGACTACGTCTACCGCAACGAGGCGCGCGGCATCACGCCGCTCGGCCGGCTGATCGACCGGGTCTACCTCGACAGCCCCGGCTGGGCGGGGATCCGGACGAGGCGGACGAACCTCGAGAAGCTCCTCCGCGAGGCGATCGCCCGCGTCCGCGCGGCGGGCCTCCCCGCTCACGTCGTCGACGTGGCGGCGGGGCACGGCCGCTACGACCTCGAGGCGCTGAAGGCCGCCGGCGGGGCGGTCACGGCCCAGCTCCGGGACTTCAGCCCCCTGAACGTCGAGGCCGGGAGGCGGCTCATCGCCGAGACGGGCCTGACGGGCGTCACCTTCGAGCAGGGGGACGCCTTCGACCGCGCCTCCCTCGAGCGGCTCTCGCCCCCCCCCACCGTCGCCGTCGTCTCCGGCCTCTACGAGCTCTTCCCCGACAACGACCGGGTCTCCGCCTCGCTCGCCGGCCTCGGGACGGCCGTCCCCTCCGGCGGCTTCCTCGTCTACACCAACCAGCCGTGGCACCCCCAGCTGGAGCTCATCGCGCGCGTCCTGACGAGCCACCGGGGCGGCGCCGCCTGGGTGATGCGGCGGCGGACGCAGCAGGAGATGGACCAGCTCGTCGCGGCGGCCGGCTTCGAGAAGCTGGCCCAGGAGATCGACGAGGAGGGGATCTTCAGCGTCTCGCTGGCGCGGCGCCGGTGACCCGCGACGGCGTCCTCGAGTTCAGCCCGACTTGACCGCGGGACCGGAAATCGGGCATCTGACGGCATGAGCGACGCCCCTCCCCGCGGCTACCTCGAGCGGATCCTGACGGCGCGCGTCTACGACGTCGCCGTCGAGACTCCCCTCGACCCCGCCCCGCTCCTGACGCGCCGGCTCGGGAGCACGGTCCTCCTCAAGCGCGAGGACCTGCAGCCCGTCTTCTCCTTCAAGCTGCGCGGCGCCTACAACAGGATGGCGCGCCTGACGGCCGCCGAGCTCGCCCGCGGCGTCGTGGCCGCCTCGGCCGGGAACCACGCGCAGGGGGTCGCCCTCGCCGCGCAGGTCCTGAAGGGGCACGCCACGATCGTCATGCCGGTGACGACGCCGCGGATCAAGGTCGAGGCGGTGGCGGCGCGCGGCGCGGAGGTCCTCCTCTTCGGCGACTCGTACGACGAGGCGTACGCCCACGCGCACGCCCTCGCCGGGTCGAAGGGGCTCACCTTCGTCCACCCCTACGACGACCCGGACGTCATCGCGGGGCAGGGGACGGTCGGGATGGAGATCCTCCGCCAGAACCCCGGCCCCCTCGACGCGGTCTTCGTCCCGGTCGGCGGGGGTGGCCTCGTCGCAGGGATCGCGGCGTACGTCAAGCGCCTGCGGCCGGAGGTGAAGGTCATCGGCGTCGAGCCGGCCGACGCCGACGCGATGGCCCGCTCCCTGGAAGCCGGCCGTCGGGTCCGGCTCTCTCGGGTCGGCCTCTTCGCCGACGGCGTCGCCGTGAAGCAGGTCGGCAAGGAGCCGTTCCGAATCTGCCGCTCGCTCCTCGACGGCGTCGTCCGCGTCGACACGGACGCGATCTGCGCGGCGATCAAGGACGTCTTCGAGGAGACCCGGTCGATCCTCGAGCCGGCCGGTGCGCTCGGCGTCGCCGGCCTGAAGGCGTTCGTCGAGGCCGGCGGCGGCCGCGGGCGCCGGGCCCGCGCGGGAACGACGCTGGTCGCGGTCGCCAGCGGCGCGAACGTCAACTTCGATCGCCTCCGGCACGTCGCGGAGCGGGCCGAGGTCGGCGAGCGGCGCGAGGTCCTCCTGGCGGTCACGATCCCCGAGCGCCCCGGGAGCTTCCGCGCCTTCTGCGCCCTCGTGGGGCGGAGGAACATCACCGAGTTCAACTACCGGTACGCCGACCCGGACGAGGCGCACGTCTTCGTCGGCCTCGAGGTCCGCGGGCCCGGCGACCCGGCGGACCTCCTCGCGGCGCTCCGGAAGGAGGGCCTGCCCGCCCTCGACCTGACCGACAACGAGATGGCCAAGCTCCACGTTCGCCACCTCGTGGGAGGACGCGCCCCAGCCGCGCGGCACGAACGGCTCTACCGGTTCGAGTTCCCCGAGCGCCCCGGCGCCCTCCTCCACTTCCTCGAGGCGATGAGCCGCGGCTGGAACATCAGCCTCTTCCACTATCGCAACCACGGGGCGGACTACGGCCGGGTCCTCGTGGGGATCCAGGTCCCGCCCGGCGACGAGGCCGCGTTCCGGCGCTTCCTCGGGACGGTCGGCTACCGCTCGTGGGACGAGAGCGGGAACCCGGCGTACCGGCTCTTCCTCTGAAGGGCCCGTCCCCGGCCCGCGCGCGTCGGGCCGGGGACGGGAGGGCCGTCAGAACCTGACCGTCACCTCGGCCAGGAAGCGGCGGGGCGTCGCCACGTAGAACTGGCTGTCGCCGATCTCGCTGTCGGAGACGTAGTGCCGGCTGTCGCCGAGGTTCCGGCCGACGAGGGCGAGCCGGGCCCAGGGGAAGTCCCAGCTGACACCCGCGTCGGTCTCGAAGAAGGAGTCCGTGTAGAAGGCGTTGCGGCGGTTGAGGGGGCGCTGGTTCTGGTGGCGGACCTGCACGAAGGCCCCGGGACCCGAGACGGGGGCCCAGGCGAGGCGGGCGTTCCAGAGGTCGCGCGGGACGAGCTCGAGCCGCTTGCCGTCGACGACACGGAGCTCGCCGTCGGGCGTCAGGAAGGTGAAGTGGACGTTCGTGGCGTCGTGGTGCGCGTAGCCCGCCGCGAGCTCGAGGGCGGGGAGCGCCGGAGGCCGGTACGCCACGTCGAGCTCGGCTCCCTGGAACCTCTGCTCGCCGGCGTTCGTCAGGGCGGGGCCGCCGTCGGGGCCCACCACCGAGACGACGACGTTCTCGAAGGTCATGTGGAAGAGCGAGACGTCGAACCGGAGCGACCCGCCGAGCCACCGCGTCTTCAGGCCGACCTCTCCCGAGCGGACCCGCTCCGGCTCGAGGATCTCCGCGTTCTCGGCCTCGCCCAGGTTCGGGGCCGCGGGCTTGAACGCCGACTTCAGGGAGACGTAGAGGTTCGCCGTCCCGAGCGGGCCGGCGGGCTGCGTCACGAGGCGGAAGAGGGCCGAGACGCCGCCCGAGAACTGGCCGTCCGACCGGCTGTCGTCGGTGACGTCCGGCTCCGGCGTCCCGTGCTCCTGCATCGAGAGGTGGAGCGTCTCGGAGGTCGAGTCGTAGCGCGCCCCGGCGGTGACGGTGAGCCTCGGGATCGGGGTCCACTCGTCGTTGAGGTAGAAGCCGAGGAACGTCCGCCGGTCGGTGTAGGAGCGGACGTCCCCGACCGGGATGTCATCGAGCCTCGGGACGACCGGGACGGGGCTGACGACGAGGTCGAAGTCGAAACCGGTGCCGTCGGCGGTCGTCCGCCCCCAGGTGATCGCCGCCCCGCCGACCAGCCGGTGCAGGCCGCCGGCCGAGAACTCGGCGACGAGGCGGGCGTCGTCGAAGACGGTCGACTCGACGGGCCGGAGCGAGACGCCCTCGGCGGTCGCGTTCGTCCCGTCGACCGACGAGATGAACGACCGGACCGAGATCTGCTCGTCCCGGGTCAGCCCGAGCGTGTTCTCGAGCCGCAGGCCGTCGCGCAGCGGGACGGAGAGGTTCGACGAGAGGGCATAGACCCGGTGGTCGAGCCGCGCCCCGTCGACGGCGTAGTTCCGCTCGGCGACGAACCCGGGGATCGGCTCGCCGCCGTCGACGGGGAGGGGCGACCCGAAGTACGAGGTGTCGCGAAAGGCGGTCACGGTCACGCCGAGGCGCGCCGCGCCCCACGTCTTCTCGCCCGTCAGGGAGAAGCGGTCGACCGACGAGTCGGTCCGGTCCTGCCAGCCGTCGCCGCGCGCCATGGCGCCGAAGGCGCGGAGGGTGAACCCCGGCGAGAGCTCGGCCCCGTAGGACGCCGTCACCCGCTTCTCGCCGAACGACCCGCCGCCGAGAGTGGCCGTCCCGCCGGGCGCGGTCGGCCGGCGGGTGAAGACCTGGACCATCCCGGCGAAGGCCGAGACGCCGTACAGCGTCCCCTGCGGTCCCTTGACGATCTCGATCCTCTCGACGTCCTCCACCGGGATCTGGGAGAGCGACGGGTTGAAGGGGCCGCCGACGGGGACGCCGTCGACGGTGACGAGGAGGGCGTCGAACTCCTTCAGCCCCCAGACGCCGATATTGGCCATCCGGGGGCCGTTGTCGGAGCCGTTACCGGTGTCGACGCCGACGACGTCCTGGATCGCCTCGGCGACGGTCTTGGCGCCCGTGCGGCGGATCTGGTCGCCGGTGACGACCGCGACCGGCGTCGCGATCTGGGCAGGGTCCTCGTCCACCTTGGTGGCCGAGACGACGACGTCTGCGGTCGCCGGGGCGACGGCCGGAGCCGACGCCGGTGTCTGCGAAAGAGCCGGTCGCGCGACGGCGAGCAGCGCTGCGGCCGCGAGCGGCCCGAAGGTCCTCTTCATGGGGAATCCTCCCGTGGCGCTCGCCGGGTCGGCGTGGCGCCACTCTCTCTTTTCCGCTGGAAGGGGTCAGGCGGAGGCCGGAGAGGGAGGGATCATTCCCGCTTGGGGCGGAAGCGGAGGAGGGACGCGGCGGCTGGTCCCGGGGGCGCCGCGGCGAACGGGGCGCGCCACGACACGGGCCTGGGATGCGCCTCGAGGGAGACCAGGGCGGGCTGGGGATCGGGGAGGTCCCCGACGCCGTCCTCGACGTCGAGAGCGCCGACGGTCGGCCTTCCCCCGGCCCGCGAGGGCGGCGGCAGCGAGTACGGGAGCGACCCGCCCGCCTCGCGGGTGGCCGGCTCACCCCGCACCTCGCGAAGCTCCTCGGCGGGCCCTCCTTCGCCGATGGCGAACGGCGACGAGACGGCGACGAGGCGCTCCCGCGCTCCGCCTTCGCCGACGCGAAGCCCCAGGCGCGCATCGCGCGCCGGGAGGTTCGGGACGTGGAACCAGAGGACGTTCGCGTCCGACGCGGCCTCGCGCGTCACGCGGAGGGTGAAGGTCCGCCCGCCGTCGAGGGAGAGGACGAGCTCGCGTTCCGTCCCGCCCGGCAGGGCCCCCTCCAGGCGGACCGCGATCGCGCTTCCGGGGACGAGGCTCTCGCCGGGGGTGATCCCGCGAAGGAGCTCCTCACCCCGAACGTCCATGGCTGTCGCCAGGAGCGCGGCCACCAGTCCCAATCGCACGGCGCGCGATTGTACCCGAGGTGTGCGCCCGCAACACCCGGCGGTGAGATTCGCCGCGAGCCGAATTCCCTCCCGGGCCGGGGCGCCCTTCCGGGATCGGGCACCAGGGGCTACTCTGCCGGGCATCAATCGAACCGGAGGTGACCCATGGCTCTGTTCGGGAAGTCGTTCGACGAAAGGGTCCAGGCGGCGGTAGAGACGGTCCGTGGCAAGGTGCCCGGCCTCACGCGGCTCGTCGCCCGCGTCGACGGGAAGACGGTCACCCTCGAGGGGGAGGCCGACTCCATCGCCGCCAAGGGGCAGGCGATGTCCGCCTTCAACGAGCTCGTCGAGACCGAGAACACCTTCAACAAGATCCACGTCCCGGCGCAGCCCCCGGCGGGGCCCGCCGCGCAGCCCGTCGCGGCCGCCGCTCCGGGAACCGGCGGCGTCCCGGGGGCCGGCGGCGCTTCCGCCGCCGCCGCGCGGGTCCACGAGGTGAAGCCGGGGGACACCCTCTCGGCGATCGCGAAGCACTACTACGGGAAGGCGAGCCTCTACCCGAAGATCTTCGACGCCAACCGCGACGTCCTCGACGACCCGAACAAGATCAAGCCCGGCCAGAAGCTCCGGATCCCCGACTGACGACGGCCCGGGGCTGCCTTCCCCCCGGTCACCCGCCTCCGAGGTGGGCGAGCAGCCGCTCGCCTTCCTCGCGCGACCGCGGGCGGTACGCGCAGCCGAAGCCGTCCGCCAGGAGCCGGCGGAGCTCCCGCAGCGGGAGGCCGCGCGCCGCCTCGGCGAGCGCCGCCCCTTCGCGCTTCAGCGCGTCGCGCTCCGAGAGATCGGCCTCGGCGCGAAAGGCCGTGAGCGCCCCCTCGACCGACCCGTGCTCCAGCTCGAAGTCCTCGTGGAGGTAGCCGCGGAGGAACGCCCGGACGGCAGGATAGGAGGCGGGATCGACGGCGGGCGGGCGCGGGGGACGGCGAGCGGTCATCGACGGGCCTCCGGGTAGGACGTCAGGACGTACCAGCCGTCCCCGTTCCAGCGGAGGACGACGACGGCGTCGAAGCAGGGGACCGGCGCCCGCGCTCCCCGCCGGAGCGAGCGGCCGAGGACGCGGCCCCCGTCCCCTTCCCAGTCGAGGGCGAGGTTCGATCGCGGGCCGGTCCGGGCGGCCCACCTCTCCACGCGCTGGCGCTCGCGGGCGAGGGCGGCGGCGACGACCTCCTCGGCCGTCGCCCGGTCGGTCCAGGTCGAGGCGGCGGAGATGCGGCGCTCGCGGCGGAGCCTCTCGCGGAGGTCGGCGTCGCTCCGGCCGACGTGCCGCTCCAGCGTGTGGCCGCCCTGCGCCTCGTCCGCCGCGAGGTCGCGCCGGACGGGAGCGTCCGGGCGCCGCCGCTCGAGCGCCCCCGTCCCGGCCGGCGCCGGCGCCGGTGCGGCGACCGGGGCCGGAGGGGGCTCGGTGCGCTCCCCGCAGGCCTGGAGTCCGGTCAGCGAGGCGAGGCCCAGGGCAGCGAGGGCGAGGGCCGCCGCACGCGGGGCGCGGCGGAGCCGCCGCGCGAGAGCGCCGGCGTGGGGAGCGAAGCTCGAGGCGAGGGGCCGCACGGAAGGAATTATCGGCCTTGCGTGACCTTCCCCCCTCCCGCCCGTATTCGGGGACGAGGAGCTGACCATGACCGAACGGACCCTGCGCGCCGTCGCGCTCGCCGCCGCCACCGCGGCCGCCACCCTCGTCCTCACGACCCCGGCCCTCGCCTGGGGCGGACGGAACGTCTCCATCGACACGGACGGCGGCCGCGCCACGGGCTGCGCCGCCGTCCACGTCACCATAGACGGAAGGTCCGCCGTGAAGGAGGAGGTGACCCTCTCCGTCCCCGGCGGGACCCCCCTCCACCTCCACGCCCCCGGCTCCGGCGGCATCCGCGTCCAGGGGTCGGACGGCCGCGACTTCGAGATCACCGCCTGCAAGGCGGCCCGGACCGCCGACGCCCTCGCGGCGATCTCGGTGTCGGCCTCCGGCGGGAAGGTGTCGGCCTCCGGCGCCGACGACGACGCCATGGTCTTCTTCTTCGTCCGGGCGCCTCGCGGGTCGACCCTCGACCTGGCCGCCGTGAACGGCCCGATGAGCCTTCACGAGGTGGTCGGGAACGTCACGCTGAGCGTCGCCAACGGCCCGCTCACGCTGCGCGGCGTGGCGGGGACCGTCCACGCCTCCGCGCAGAACGGCCCCGTCTCGATCCGCGACTCCGCCGGCGACGTGAAGGTCGAGGTGGTGAACGGGCCGCTCACCGCGCGGCTCTCCGGGAGCGGCTGGGAGGGGAAGGGCCTCGACGCCTCGACCGTCAACGGGCCCCTGACGGTCCTCGTCGCCGAGGGCTACGGCTCGTCGGTCCGCGTCTCGGGCTCGCCGCACGTCCCCTTCCGCTGCCGCGCCGCCGCCTGCCGCGACGCGCGCAGGTCGTGGGACGACGAGGCCGAGGACCGGTTCGTGGAGCTCGGCAGCGGCGACCCCGTCGTCCGCCTCTCGACGGTGAACGGGCCCGTCGCGGTCAAGGACTCGAGCCCGGAGAAGGACTCCGACTAGCCTCCGATCCCCGGACGCTCCGCTCCCCGACGGCCCCCGCGGCGAGCGGCGGGCCGTCGAGCGATTCCGGGGGGAGCGGGACCAGGGACCCTCCGACCGTTCCGGTCCAGAGGGTCCCGTCGGGGAGGAGCGTGGCCGTCTGGAACCCGGCCCCCGTCCTCCACGCCGCCCGGACCTGGTACCGGACGGCTCCGCTCGCCGACGCGTCCTTCCCCTCCCGCCGGAACGAGTAGCGCGCGACGCCTCCGAGCCCGGCGACGACGGCCTCCACGCCGCCCGGCCCCGGGACGCTCCAGAAGGCGTCGATGCCGGCCGACTCGAGCGGCACGAGCGTCCCCGCTGCCAGGTCGTAGAGGAGGACCTCGGACGGGAGGATGCCGACGACGAGGAGAGCGCCGATCGCCGGGAGCGGCGTCAGGCGATAGACCGCGCGCGAGCGGACCGGGATCCGCCGGACGCTCCACCCCGCCTCCTGCCTGCTGAGGTCGAGGAGCGCTCCCGACCAGGTCCCGACGACGAGCCGTCGCCCTCCGGGCGCCGCCCAGAGGGCGTGGAGCGCCTCCGCGCGCCCCGTCGTCCGGGCGACGTCGACGCTTTCGAGGAGCTCCAGCGCCGGCCAGCTCCACCGCCGGATCGTCCCGTCGGAGGAGGAGGTGACGAGCTCGCGGCTGCCGCCCGCCCCGTCCACGACCGAGAGGTCGTTGACGAGGAAGGCGTGGGCCTTCGTCCGGAGGCTCAGCGTCGGCCCGGGAAGCTTCCAGACGGCCACGGTCTTGTCGTCCGACGAGGTCGCCAGGAGGTCGCCGTCGCGCGTCATCGAGGGGATGCCGTCCGTGTGGACGTCCACGGCGCGCACCGCCCGGGACGCGACGTCGAGGACGTGGAGCTTCCCGTCCTTTCCCCCGGCGAAGACCGTCGCCCCCGACGCGTCGTGCTCCATCGCCCAGAGGGGCGCTCCCGAGGCGGCGACGGGGGCCGTCCGCGGGAGGCCGTCGTAGGAGATCACGGCGAGGCGCTGGCGGCGCGGGACGAGGACGAGGAGCGCGTCGGACGTCGCCGCGAGCGCGCCCGCCGGACCCGACGGCTTCAGCGACGCGACGACGCCGGGCCCGTCGCGCCACGCGGCGACGTCCGCGAAGCCCGAGACGAGGAGCGTCGGCCGGTCCGGGACGAAGGCGAGCCCCTCCGTCCACCCGCGGCGCGGGATCCGGAGCGGCGCCGCGCCGGAGCCGATCGCGAAGACGACCACGCCGTCGAACGCGCCGCCGACGGCGACCCTCCCCGTCGCGTCCTCGACCGCGAGCGCCTGCGGGCGCTGCTCGGCGAACGGGGCGTCGAGGACGCGTTCGCCGGACGGGAGCCTCCACGCGCGGACCGAGCGGCCGCCCGCGACCCGGGCGGCGAACCGCTCGGTCAGGGCGACCGCCTCGTTCTCGGCGAAGGGGGCGTCGTCCCGCAGCCGGAGCGTCCAGCCCCGGTCGGTCCGCTCGAAGACCTCGAGGCCCCGGCGCCGGACGACGCCGAGGGAGCGCCCGGTCGGCGAGACGAGGACGAGGTCCGGGGGCCCGGCGTCGTCGCCGGGAAGCGGCCCCAGGTCGGCCTCGGTCTTCTTGAGGGCGTGACGCGCGAAGACGTGGCCCTCCCGGAGGACCACCATGGACTCCCCCACGAGCGTCCCCGCCGCGACCTCCCCCGGCGCCAGCGGGATGCGGGGGGGCGCGAGGGCCCCGTCGAGAGGGAGGAGGTAGGTCGCGCCGGGGGCGCCGAGGACGACGGTGCCGTCCACCACGCCGAGGACGCGCTCGGCGTCCGGCGGGACGGCGACCTCGCGCACGAGCGTCAGCCGCGGCGCGCCCGCCGCCGGCGCGGGAGAGGGCGCCGGCGGCCGGACGCCGCGGCCCGTCCACCGCGGGACGAGGAGGACGATCGCCAACCCCAGGAGAGCCGCTCCCGCGCCGAGGAGAAGCCGGGGGACCCATGGTCTCCTCCCCGCGCGAGGCGGCCCGATCGTCAGCTCCTCCGGCGCGGCGAGAGGCTCGGCTTCCCGCGGGCCACCCGGCTCTGCGCCGGGCCGGTCGATCGTCCCGGCGTCCGAGGGACCGATCGGCTCCGCCTCTTCCCCCGCGGCGCCGGCCGGAAAGTCGAACCGGTACCCGACCCGCGGCACGGTCTCGACGAACCGGGGTCCGGCCTCCGCCTCCTCGAGCGCCTTGCGGACGAGGAAGACCGCCTGCGTGAGGCTGGCGTCGGTCACCACCGTCCCGGGCCAGACCACCGAGAGGAGCTCCTCCCGTGAAACCGCCTTCCCGGCGTTCCGGACGAGGTGGAGGAGGACGTCGAAGCTCTTCGGCGTGAGGGAAACCGGGATCCCGTCCTTCAGGAGAAGCCTCGCCCGCGGGTCGAGCCGGAACTCGCCGAAGTCGTACAACTCCTTCCCTTCGTGTGACTTGCTGGACATCAAAAATACCCGTGAGCGAATCGTATCCGAAATTTGAGATCGACCCTGAGGACTTTCCCGGCGGCGCGTCCGTACGTTCGGGGGCCATGAGACGAGATCACCCACTCCCCAGCGTTCTTTCGCTCGGGGTGGCGGCCCTGGCGACCTTCCTCGCCGCCGCCCCGCCCCTCCTCGCCGACCTCCCCGCCGCGGGAGGCAACCTCCTCGCCAATGGCGGCTTCGACGGCTCGCTCGCGGGCTGGCAGCCGTCCGGTCCCGCCTCGTTCTCCCCGTCCGAGGGGGCGGCCGCACCGGGCGCGCTCCGGGTCGCCGGCCCTCTCGGGATCGCCGGGGCGCTCGTGGCCTTCCAGTGCGTCCCGGTGACGCCGGGCCGCCGGTACGACCTCTCGGCGTCCGTCCGGATGCCGTACCGGCCGAAGACGACCGGCGGCGTCTCGTTCCGCCTCGCCTGGCACGGCGGGGCGGCCTGCTCGGGCGCCGTCCTCCGCGGCGCCCCGGCGCTGACGTTCGAGTCCGGTCCCCCGTTCGTCTGGAAGTCCGGAAGCCGCCGCGGCGTGGTGGCCCCCTCTGGCGCGGTGAGCGCCTCCCTCACGGCCGTCGCCCACTCCGAGGGGGAGGAGCCGTTCGAGGCCTTCGTCGACGACGTCTCGTTCGGGCCCGTCGCGGCGGAGGAGACCCTGGTCGTCCCGACCTCTGCCACCGTCGACGGCGCCAACGGAGAGCGGTTCCAGACCGACCTCTGGGTCCGGAACCCGGAGCCCGAAGGGCGCGCCTTCGTCCTCCGCTTCCGCTGCCGGGCGGGGGAGCCGTGCAACACGTCGGTCTACAACCTCCTCCTCGGCCCGCGCGAGACGCGCGTCTTCCCGGACGTCCTCGGGTCGCTCTTCAACCGGCGGAATTCCGCGGGAGCGCTGGAGGTGACGTACGACCCGGAGATCGGCCCGCTCCAGGTCTTCTCCCGCGCGGGGACCGTCCACGCCGCGCGCCCCGGGAACGGCACCGTCGTCCCCGCCGTCCCGTCGGGCTCCGCGCGGAGGTCGGCCCGCTTCGTCGGCATCGCCGGCTCGCCGGACGGCGGGACGACGACGTTCCGCGTCAACGCGGGCGCCTACAACCCCGGCGACGGTCCGGCCGCGGTCACGCTCCGGCTCCTCGACGACCAGGGCCGCCTCCTGGCGACCGTCGAGCGGACGTGGGCCCCGAAGGAGTGGGCGCAGCTGAACGACGTCGGCGCTACCGCTCCGGGGACGGCCGTCCTCGACCTCGAATCGACGCTCCCCGTCCACCCCTTCGTCATCGCGGTCGACAACCGGTCGGGCGACCCGACCTGGATCGAGCCGCAGGAAAGGTTCCAGCCATGAGACCGTCCCTCCCCGTCCGTCTCCTCCCGATCGCCCTCGGCCTGGCGCTGGCCTGGGCGCCTCGCCTCGACGGCGCCGAGAACCTCCTCGTCAACGGCGGCTTCGACGACCACCTCACCGGCTGGTCGCGCGTCGACGAGGTCTCCTACAGCGCGTTCGGGGCGTCCGCCCCCGGGTCCGCGAAGGTGGCCGCCGCGATCGGGCCCGTCGGGACCGACGTCCTGATCCAGTGCGTCCCGATCGAGCCGCTCCGCCTCTACGACCTCTCCGCGGCGGTCTACCTGCCGATCGCCCCGGCCGCGTCCGGCGGCGTCTCGCTCCGCCTCCAGTTCCACCCGCAGCCCGGCTGCCAGGGCCCCGTGATCCGCGGCGGCGGGCCCCTCGACTTCGAGGCGAAGACCCCCTCCTCCTGGCAGAGCGCCGAGAGGCGCCGGATCCCTGCGCCCGAGGGGACGGCGAGCGCTCTCCTCGTCGTCGTGGCCCACACGGCCGGGGACGACCCTTACGCCTTCTTCCTCGACGACCTCGTCCTCCGGCGCTCCGACGAGAGCGAAGTCCTCGTCCTCCCCACCGCGGCCACCGTCTCGGGGGCGCGCGGGGAGCGGTTCCAGACCGACGTCTGGGTCCACAACCCCGTCCCCGCGGACCGGATGTTCGCCGTGCGGATCGGCTGCGGCGGATGCGGGCTGACGCCGATCGTCCACCGGATCGGCCCGAACGAGACGCGCTTCTTCCCGGACCTCCTCGCCAGCGTCCTCGGCCGAAGGAACGAGGCGGTCCCGGTCGAGATCCTCTACGACCCGCGCAACGGACCGCTCGTCGCCACCGCGCGCGTCGTCACCGTGAACCCCGAGAGCCCGGGCAACGGCGCCGCGCTCCCCTTCCTGCCGCGCGACGGGGCCCGGACTCGGGCGACCTACCTCGGCCTGTCGGGCGCGCGGGGCGACGCGGCGGGCGCCTACCGGGTGAACGCCGGCGCCTACAACCCCGGCTCCGCGGAGGTCGACGTGACGTTCCGCCTCCACGACGGCGACGGCCGCGAGCTGGGGAGCGTGAGCCGCCGCTGGGGCCCCGGCGAGTGGTACCAGCTGAACGACGTCGTCGCCGCGGCGGGCGCCGAGGGGACCTCCACCGAGGGCGCGTACCTCACGTTCGAGTCCCGCCTCCCCGTCTTCCCCTTCGTCCTCGCGGTCGACAACCGGTCGGGCGACGGGACGTGGGTCCCGCCCGCATCGGCGGAGGAGGATTGACAAACTAAATTCTTAGTACTACCTTCTTAGTATGACAGCGCCCCGCCCCCTCACGGAGCTCGAGCTCGAGGTGATGAAGGCGGTCTGGGAGCTCGGCGGCGGGACGGTCCGGCAGGTTCACGACGCCCTCGCCGCCGAGCGCCCCCTCGCCTACACGACGGTCCAGACGATGATGAACATCCTCGTCGGCAAGGGACACCTCAAGCGGGAAGCGGGCGAGGGGCGCGCGAACGTCTACGCCCCGGCGCACCCGAGGAGCCGGGTCGTCTCCGGGATGGTGGACGACCTCGTCTCGCGGCTCTTCCAGGGCTCGGCGCGACCGCTCGTCCTCTCGCTCGTGAAGGAGCGGAAGATCTCTCGCGAGGAGCTCGAGGAGATCCTGCGGGCCGCCGACGAGGAGGCGCCGCGCACGGCGCCGACGGGCACGAACGGCCCGAAGGGCCCGCGGAGGGGACGATGATCCCCGCGACCTTCCCGCTCAACCTGGGAGCCTGGTCTCTCCAGCTCCTCGTCCTGGCCGGGGCCGCCCTCCTCCTCCCGGCCGTCCTCGGCGCCAACCTTCCCGCCCTAAGGCTCCGCCTCGCGCAGGCGGCGCTTCTCGCCGCGCTCGCCCTCCCGCTCCTCCAGCCGGTCCGCTCCGTCGACGAGGCGATCCGGATCCCGGGCGTGAGCATCGTCGTCGAGGCCGACGCGGCCGGGGCCGACGCCCCGTCGTACGGACACCCGGCCGCCTTCTGGCTCGCGGCGGCGCTGGCCGCGGGAGTGCTCCTCCGGCTCGGCTGGCTCGCCTTCGGCGTGGCGGGCCTCGCACGGCTCCGGCGGGAGGCCGATCCGCTCCTCCACCTTCCCGCGGGAGCGGAGGCGGCGGCGCGGCGGATCGGGGTCCGCGTCCCGTTCCTCGTCTCGGCCGGCGTCGGCTCCCCCCTGACCTTCGGCTGGCGGCGCCCCGTCGTCCTCGTGCCGGAGAGCTTCCGGACGCTCCCGGCCGCGGAGCAGGAGGCGATCGCCTGCCACGAGCTCCTCCACGTCGCGCGCAAGGACGCGCGGGCGGTCCTCTTCGAAGAGGCGCTCTGCGCCCTCCTCTGGTTCCACCCGGCCGTCTGGGCGCTCGTCGACCGGATCGGGCTCTGCCGGGAGCAGCTCGTGGACGGCGCCGTGGTCCGGCTGACCGGCGATCGCCGCGGCTACCTGCGCGCCCTCGCTGCCGAGGCGGGACGCCACGCGACCCCGGCCGCGGTCCTTCCCTTCCGCAGGAGGAGCCACCTCGTCGAGAGGGTGGCCCAGATCAGAACGGAGGTGCCTATGTCGAAGAAACGGATCTCCCTCGTGGCCGCGGCATCCGCGGCCCTCTTCCTGGCGGCGGGAGCGACGGCCGCCCGCGCGTTCCCGCTCGTCGGAACGCCGGGCGAGGAGCGAGCGACCGCGCCGAAGCCGCCGGACCCGGGCGCGCAGGCGCCGGTCGGGACGACGGCGAAGGGCTCGCCCGTCTACCAGGTCAAGGGCGACGTCAAGGAGCCGACCCTCGTGAATCGCGTCAACCCGGCCTATCCCGAGGAGGCCCGGAAGGCCGGGACCCAGGGGAAGGTCGTCGTCGAGGCCGTGATCGGGGCGGACGGCACCGTGGCCGACGCGAAGGTCGAGCAGTCGCCCGACGAGACCCTCTCCGCCGCCGCGCTGGACGCCGTCCGGAAGTGGACCTACAAGCCGGCGACGCTGAAGGGAAAACCGGTCGCGGTGAAGATGAAGATCACGGTCGCCTTCCGGCTCCAGTAGCCGCCAGGGGCCGTCGCCCCCGCTCCGGGGCGATCCTCGCACCCACCCCGCCGCCCGGTCCCTCCTCTCCCTTCCGGGCGCTCTCCCCTCTCCCGGGCGATCACGCTGCCCGTCCGTCCGCCCGTCCCGGCTCCGGCCGGGGCGGGCGGCGTTACCCTCCCCGCGGCGCTCCGCGCGAGAGCCCGAGGGAGGCTGCCCGTGACGACTCCGAGGTTCACCCGTGCCATCGTCCGTCCCCCGTCGAGCACCTTCGCGCAGGGGCTCACCCGCGCGGCCCTCGGCCCCCCCGACCTCGCGCTCGCCCTCGCGCAGCACGAGGCCTATGGACGGGCGCTGGAGTCGTGCGGCCTCGCGGTGACGCGGCTTCCCCCGGACCCGGACCACCCCGACTCGACGTTCGTCGAGGACACGGCGGTCCTGACGCCGCGGCTCGCCGTCCTGTCGCGGCCCGGGGCTCCCGAGCGCGCGGGCGAGGTGGCATCCATCCGGGGCGCGGTCGAGGCGCTCGGCCTCCCCGTCGCGGCGATCGAGGCTCCCGGCACCCTCGACGGCGGAGACGTCTGCGAGGCGGGGGGCACCTTCTTCGTCGGGATCTCCGGGCGGACGAACGAGGAGGGGGCCCGGCAGCTCGCCGCGCTCCTTTCGAAGGAAGGGTTCGAGGCGACCGCCGTCGACGTCCGGGGAGAGCCGGACCTCCTCCACCTCAAGAGCGGCCTCGCCTGGCTGGGGGACCGGACGCTCGCGGTGACGGGCCCGCTCGCCGGGCGGCCGGAGCTCGCCGGCTGGGACCTCGTCGAAGTCGATCTCGCCGAGAGCTATGCCGCCAACTGCGTCCTCGTGAACGGGCGACTCCTCGTCGCCGCCGGGTTCCCGCGCTTCGCCGCGGCGCTCCGGGCCCGGGGGACCGAGCTGGTCGAGCTCGAGACGTCCGAGTTCCGGAAGATGGACGGCGGCCTCAGCTGCCTCTCCCTCCGGATCTGAGGGGAAGGAGTGGAGGCGGGACGGCGAAAGAGGGTAATCTGGAGCCGTGACGAGGACGCCAGCCTCCCAGGGCCGGCCCGAAGCGCTCGAGCTCGCATCGCTGGCACGGGCGGTCGAACGCCTCGACGGCGTCAGGAGGGGAGATCTCCTGCCGGGCGACCGGCTCCTCGTCGCCACCAGGAACTCCCTCTATTCGCTCGAGGCCCTCGAGGACGGCGCGTTCTTCGTCTCGGGGGGCTTCTTCCTCCGGACGAGGGGCGAGCCCGTCCGCCTCTCGGTGACCGGGTGCACCGCCGGGGGCTGCGCGATCTTCACGGCGATCGTCGCGGCCCCGGGGCTCTACCTCGAGTTCGCGGACGGGACGCGGACGACGCGCATCCTCGGCGTCCGGCTCCTCCGGGCGGGAGCCTCGGAGGCAGCCTGAGCCGGCGGCGCCAGCCGCGATAACGCGCCGCAGCGAGAGCCCGGCCGGAACGCGGGAGTGCCGCTTCGCCGAGGCAGGGTGGTAAGGTTGACCGGCGTGCCCGACGGAATCCGACACGGCGTCGCCCCGCAGGAAGGAGCCGCTCGCGAAGAGCGGCTCCTCGTCGTCGAGGACGACCCCCACGGAAGGGACCTGCTCCACGAGGTCCTCTCGGAGGAGGGCTACGCGGTCGAGACGTGCCCCGACGCCGAGGCCGCGCTCCGCCGGCTGAAGGCGTCCGGCCCGCCGGTCCAGACGGTCCTCCTCGACTGGATCCTCCCCGGGATGAGCGGGATCGACCTCCTCCGCTGGCTCAAGTCGAGCCCCGAGCTCGCCGACGTCCCGGTGATCCTCGAGACGGCGCTCACCGACGTCACGGCCGTCCAGCAGGGGATCGCGGCCGGCGCGTACTACTACGTCTCCAAGCCCCTCGACGCCGAGCTGGTGCGGACGATCGTCCGCGCGGCGCTCGACGACCGCGCCCGCCAGGAGAGCCTGCAGGACCGGCTGAGGCAGAAGGTCGAGGCCGTCGGGACCCTGGAGCGCGGGATCTTCCGCTACCGCACCGTCGCGCAGGCGACCGCGCTCGCGACCCTCCTCTCGCAGACGTGCCCCGACCCCGAGCGGACGGTGCCGGGCCTGGCCGAGCTCCTCGTGAACGCCGTGGAGCACGGGAACCTCGGCATCAGCTACACCGACAAGTCGCGCCTCCTCGCCGACGGGAGCTGGGCCGACGAGGTGGAGCGGCGGCTCGCGCTCGAGGAGAACCGGGGCAAGAGCGTCGAGGTCCTCTTCGAGAAGTCGCCGGGCCGGATCACGTTCACCATCCGCGACGAGGGGCCCGGCTTCGACTGGGAGCGGTACCTGACGATCTCGCCGGACCGGATCCTCGACAACCACGGCCGCGGGATCGCCATGGCCCGGATCCGGAGCTTCGACTCGATCCGCTACGAGGCGCCCGGGAACCGGGTGACCGCGTGCGTCGAGAGGCCCCCGGCGCTGGAGGACGGCCCCGCGTCCGCTCGGGGACGCCCCCCGTCCTGAGCGGGAGCCCCGGGAGCTAGACTCCGGCGATGGTTGGGGCACAGAGGTCTCGCGAGGCGGCCCGGATCGACCGCCCGAGGGCCACGGCGGATGCCCGCGCGAGGATGGCCGCCGAGGTGCGCGCGTCCCTCTCGCAGCGCCCGCTCCCCTCCCTCCCCTGCAAGTACTTCTACGACGAGAGGGGGAGCGCCCTCTTCGACGAGATCACCCGGCTGCCCGAGTACTACCAGACGCGGACGGAGGAGACGATCCTCGAGAAGATCGCCGGGGAGGTGATCGACGCCGTGAGGCCGCGCGAGCTCTGCGAGCTCGGCTCGGGGACGGGGCGCAAGATCCGGCTCTTCCTCGACGCGATGGCCTCGCGCGGCCTCCTCTCCCGGTGCGTCCTCCTCGACATCTCCGAGGAGGTCCTCGCGAGCTCTGCCGAGCGCCTCGCCGCCGACTACCCGGGCCTTTCGGTGCGCGCCGTCGCCGGCGACTTCCTCGAGGACCTCCCGGCGCTCGGCCCGGGGGGCTCCCGGCTCGCGCTCTTCCTGGCCGGGACCGTCGGGAACATCCACCCGGACGAGGTCCCCGCCTTCCTGGGCTCCGTCGCCCGCCAGCTCGAGCCGGGAGACGGCTTCCTCGTCGGCCTCGACCTCGTCAAGGACCCGGCCCGCCTCCACGCGGCCTACAACGACGCCGCGGGCGTCACCGCGGAGTTCAACCGGAACGTCCTCCGCGTCGTGAACGACCGGCTCGGCGCCGACTTCGACCCGGAGGCCTTCGAGCACGTCGCGTTCTACGACGCGGAGGCCGCCTGGATCGAGATGCGCCTGAGGGCTCTCCGCCCGCTCCGGGTGAAGGTGCCGGCGGCCGGGCTCGACCTGGCGTTCCGCGCGGGGGACGAGATCCGGACCGAGATCTCGTGCAAGTACACGCGGGCCTCCTTCGAGGCGCTCTGCGCGGGGACCGGCCTCGTCCTCGAGGGGTGGTACACCGACCCCGACTCCCTCTTCGCCTCGGCGCTCCTGCGCCGCCGCACCGGCGGGGCCGAGGGCCCCGGGCGGCCGTGACCGTCGGGCCGGGAGCGGCCTCGACCCGGGCGGCGCTCGAGGCCGCCTGGGCGCGCTCCGACGCGATCTTCTCCCTCGTGGCGGGCGACGCCCTCCTCGCCCGGCCGATCGCCCTGAGACAGCCCTTCCTCTTCTACGTGGGGCACCTCCCCGCCTTCGCCTGGAACCACCTCGGGCGCGGCGTCCTCGGGCGGCCGTCGTTCGCCCCTTCCCTCGACGCGCTCTTCGAGCGCGGCATCGACCCGCCGGACGACGGGGAGGCGCCCCGGGAAGATCCCGCCGGCTGGCCGCCGCTCCGCGAGGTCCTCGCGTACCGGGACCGGGTCCGCGAGGAGGTCCGCGCGTTTCCCTCCACCCCCGCGGTCGAGGAGGTCCTCCCGATGGTGCTCGAGCACGAGCTGATGCACCACGAGACGCTCCTCTACATGGTCCAGGCGCTCCCCGCGGAGCGGAAGCTCCGCCCGGCCTGGCTCCCCCCGCCGCGCCCCTTCCCCGCCGGGGCGGGCGCCGGCGCCCCGCTCGCCGTCCGGGTCCCGGCGGGCCAGGCGCTCCTCGGCGCCCCGCGCGACGGCGCCTTCCGGTGGGACAACGAGCATCCGGAGCTGCGCGTCCCCGTCGACGCGTTCACGATCGACGCCACCCCCGTGACGAACCGTCAGATGGAGGCCTTCGTCGAGGCGGGCGGCTACCGCCGCCGCGACCTCTGGTCCGACGACGCCTGGGCGTGGCTCTCGCGGCGCGGCGACCCCGCCCCGCCGACGTGGCGCACGGGTCCCGCGGGCCGGACCGTGAAGGCCCTTCTCGAGGAGATCCCGTTCGAGAGGGCGGCCGGGTGGCCGGCGTCGGTGACGCAGTGCGAGGCCGCCGCCTACGCGCGATGGGCGGGAGGGCGCCTCCCGACCGAGGCCGAGCTCCACCGCGCCGCCTTCGGGACTCCCTCCGGGGCCCTCCGCGAGCACCCCTGGGGAGACGAGCCCCCCGCTCCGCGCCACGGGAACCTGGGGTTCGTCTCCTGGAACCCGGTCCCCGTCGGGTCGCACCCCGCCGGGGCGAGCGCCTGGGGCGTGGAGGAGCTCGTCGGGAACGGATGGGAATGGACCTCCACCGAATTCGGCCCTTTCCCCGGCTTCCGGCCGCTCGCGCGCTACCCGGGCTACTCCGCCGACTTCTTCGACGGGCGGCACGTCGTCCTCCTCGGCGCCTCGTGGGCGACCGACCGGCGGCTCGTGAGGCGGAGCTTCAGGAACTGGTTCCAGGTCCACTACGGCTACGTCTTCTCGAAGTTCCGCTGCGTCCGCCCCGCGTGAGCCGGTGTGACCGAGCGGCTGGCCCGGACGGGCGGCGTCACCCTTCAGGGCATCACGGTCCCGCCGTCGACCGGGAGGTAGGCCCCGGTGACGTGCCGGGCCGTGTCGGCCGCGAGGACCAGGATCGCACCCGCGACGTCCTCGGGCACCGCGTTCCGGCGCAGCGGCGTCCTCCGGGCCGCCGCCTCCTTGGCCGGCTCCGGCAGGAAGGCGGTCGCGTCGGTCAACGTCAGGCCGGGCGCCACCGTGTTCACCCGGATCCCCTGGGGCCCGAGCTCGTGCGCCATCGCCCGGACCAGGGCGTCGAGGGCGGCCTTCGCGGCGCTGTGCGCGCAGAAGCCGTCCCCCGGGTGCCGCGAGAGCCCGCTCGAGACGACGACGATCGACCCCGCCCGCCGCTCGATCATCGACGGGACGACCGCCTGGACGACGAAGAAGACCGCCTTCGCCTCGCCCGTCAGCTTCGCCTCGAGCTCCTCCCAGGGGTAGCCGACGAAGGGCGCCATGTGGACGCGCATCCCGGCGTTCGCGACGAGGACGTCGACGGGGCCCAGCGTCCGCTCGACCGCCCGGACCATCGCCTCCGCCTGCCCGCGCTCCGTCACGTCGGCGCCGACGGCGACGGCGATGCCCCCTTCCTTCTCGACGAGGCGCACCACCTCCCGCGCGGCGTCCTCGCTCCGGTTGTAGTTGACGGCCACGCGCGCGCCGTGGCGGGCGAAGAGCCGCGCCGTGGCCGCTCCGATGCCGCGGCTGGCACCCGTCACCAGGGCCACCTTCCCGTCGAGCAGCATCGTTCGCTCCTTCGGGGGGCGGCTCGGGGCCGCCGCCCCGCTCCCGATTTTCCGCCCGTTCGCGCGCCCCGGAACGACCCTGCCTCGCGGAGGAGCCGGTCCGGAACTCCCTTCAGGACGAAGGCTCGCCCGCGCCGCGGTCGGAGAAGACCGCCAGGACGACGAGGCCGATGCCCGCGGCGTCGACGAGCCCGACGAGGACGCTCGAGAGGGCGTAGATTCCGCCGAGGCGAGCCATCCCGGCGCTTCCGCCCAGGAGCCGGGGCAGGAGCGCGTACCAGACCGGGACGACGAGCGCGACCCCCAGGAGGATCCCGCACCCGGCGGCGGCGAGGCTCGAGGCCTTCGGGTGCCGGTCCCGCCGGGAGAGGGCCATCACCAGCCCCGCGACCGTCACCGCGATGACGGGGAGCTGGCGGACGAATCCGGTCACGAAGGCGAGGAGGGGCGCCCCGTTGGTCAGCATGGGGCGTACGGTAGCAGGCGTCTCTTCCCGCCAGAAGGCCGCGCCGCCCTCCCGCGCCGATGGCCCCCTGCCATGCCGCCCCGCGCGCAGAATGGGGCGTGGCCCGGATCGTCCCGCTCCTGACGCCGCGGGCCGAGGAGCTCCTCGGACGGCTGGCCGAGGCCCGCGGGGTGTCGCCCGCGCGGCTCCTCGAGGAGCTCGTCGTCGAGGCGGCCCGCGCGGCCGGGCTGGCCGGCGCGACCGCCGAGCCCGAGCCCTTCCTCCTCCTCGAGGCGACCGACGAGGTACCGGCCATCGGCCCCGAGGGGCGGGGCCGCCGCGTCCACCTGAAGGCGATCGACGAGACCGGGGAGTGGGACGCGGGCGAGCTGTTCGTCCCCGAGCCGACCCCTCCCTCGAGGAAAGGCTGACCGGCCCCGCGCGACCGGCGCCGGCGCGGCTGCGTCCCGGCTGGCAGCTTCTCCCTCAGACGTAGTTCGTCGCCACCATGATGCAGGCCTCGTAGACGGTCTTGAACGGAGCCTTCGCCGCGATCTCGAGCGCGGCCTCGTCGTAGCTGCCGTCCTGGAGCCAGACCGCGGGAAGCCCCAGCCGGGCCGCCTCCGCGAGGATCCCCTTCGTGACCGCGGGGGGCGTGACCACGTTGACGATGTCGGTCCCTCCCGGCAGCTCGGCGAGGCTCCGGTAGACGGGGAGACCCGCGATCTCCTTCTCGTGGAGGTTGACGGGGAGGACCGTGAACCCCTTGGCCGAAAGGTTCCGGACGATGACGTTCCCGTACTTCGACGGGTCGTTGCTGGCGCCCACCACGGCGATGCGCGGCGCGGGGTCCTTCCGGCGCAGCAGGTCGAACACGTCCTTCGGGTGCGGATCGGGGCGGCTCATCGGGCCCTCCTGACGGGCCGTCGACGGCCCTTTCGACATTGTCGCGCAGACGGCGAGGCGCCGGCGGCCCGCCCTTGCGCCGGAGCCCGCGCCGGTGAGAGGCTCCCTCCTTTCCAGGAGGTCCGCCCATGAACACGCGCGAGTTCCTGGCGAGGTGCTTCGAGGCCGAGAGGCCGAAGTTCGTCCGCGTCCTGAAGGCCGTCCCGGCCGACCAGCTCGGCTACCGGCCCCACCCCCGCTCCACGTCGGCCGGCGACCTCGTCTGGCTCCTCGCCTCGGAGCTCCGCGACGCCTGCGTCCTGATCGACTCGGGGGAGGTGAGCTTCCAGATGAAGCCGGCGCCTCCCCTTTCGGAGGCGATCGCGGCGTACGAGCGGAACGCCGCCGAGCTCGCCCCGCGCCTCGCGAAGCTGGACGAGGCCGCGTGGGAACGGACGGCCCGCTTCCTCGTGGAGGGGAAGGTCGCGTGGGAGGCTCCCCTGGGCGAGATGCTCTGGGGGTTCCTCTTCGACGCGATCCACCACCGCGGCCAGCTCTCCACGTACCTCCGGCCGATGGGCGCGAAGGTCCCGTCGATCTACGGCCCCTCCGCGGACGACCCGGGGGAGTGACGCGCGGGCCGGGCGGGGGACGGGACGTCGCCGGCCCGGCCGGTCCCCCGCCCGTATGATCGCGGCGCCGTGACCCGTCACGCCCACGAGACCGCGCGGGTCCTCTTCGCGCCGGAGGCGGAGGCGGACGAGGAGGTGCGCCGGCTCCTCGCGCCCGCCGGGTTCGCCGACTGGCGCGCGGCGCACGTCACCCTTCGGCGAATGGCCCACGGGCCGCCCGAGCGGCTCGCCCTGGCGGGCGTCCTCCCGCACCTCGTCTCGGCGCTCGCGAAGGCCGCGGGCCCCGACGGCGTCCTCGTCGCCCTCGACCGGTTCCTCCAGAGCGTTCCGGACCGGACGACCCTCCTCCGGCACCTGCGCGAGCACCCGCGCGCCGTCCAGATCCTCGTCACCCTCTTCGCCGGGAGCCGCTTCCTCTCGGAGATCCTCCTCCGGCACCCGGATTCCTTCGCCCGCCTCGTGGAGCCCCGGCGCCTCGCCGCGCGCAAGCCGGCCGCGCAGGTCGCGGCCGAGGCCCGGCGGGCGCTCCCGGGCCGGGGCTCGGTCGAGGAGGACCTCGACGCCCTCCGGCGCTACCAGAGGCTCGAGCTCCTCCGGATCGGGGCGAGCGACCTCCTGGGCCTGTTCGACCTCGAGACGGTCACCGTCGAGCTGTCGAGCCTCGCCGACGGCCTCGTCCAAGCCGCCCTCGCCGTCGCCGAGCGGGAGTCGGGCCGGAACGCCTCGGGCTTCGGGGTCGTCGCGATGGGGAAGCTGGGGGGACGCGAGCTGAACTACAGCTCGGACATCGACCTCCTCTTCCTGGCGCGCGCCGACGCCCCCGCGTACTGGAAGCTCGGCGAGCGGCTCATCGAGGCGCTCGGGCGCCCGACCGCGGAGGGCTTCCTCTACCGCGTCGACATGCGGCTCCGCCCGTGGGGCGACGCCGGGCCGCTCGTCAGCTCGGTGGAGGCGTGGCAGGGCTACATGGCCCGGCACGCGCGGCTCTGGGAGAAGCAGGCCCTCCTCAAGGCCCGCCCCGTGGCCGGCGACCTGGGCGCGGCCTCGGAGGGGCTCGAAGGGGTCGAGCCGCTCCTCTTCACGACGAGCGCCGAGACGGTGCGCGCCGAGGTGCGGGCCATGAGGCAGCTGACCGAGCGGGAGGTCCGCCGCAAGGGCCTCGCCGCGTCGGAGGTGAAGCTCGGCGAGGGCTCGATCCGCGACGTGGAGTTCGTCGCCCAGTTCCTGCAGCTCGCCCACGGCGGGGCGCGCCCGGAGGTGCGGAGCGGCAACACGCGGCTCGCGCTCGCGCGGCTGAAGGCCGCCGGCGTCCTCCCGGCCGACGACGGCCGCGTCCTGGAGGAGGGCTACGTCTTCCTCCGGACCGTCGAGCACCACCTTCAGGTGATGCACTACCGCCAGACCCACACCCTCCCCGACGACGAGGCGGCGCTCGACGCGCTGGCCCGCCGCCTCGGGTTCGAGGGAGAGGGGGCCGGCGCCCGCTTCCTCGCCCGGTACCGCGAGCACACGGCCGCCGTGAGGGCCGTCTACCTGCGCCACCTGGGAGGCGGTGCGGGGACGGCGGCGGCCGAACGGCCAGAGGCGCCCTCCGCGGAGCGCCCGCGGGCGGAGGAGCACGCGGCGCGGATGGACCCGTCGTACGCCGAGACCTTCGGCGACGAGGACATCCGCCGCCACGCCCAGCTGGCCGACCGGCTCGACGAGAGCCGGCTGGTGGCGGTCGACGCCACCCCGGAGCCTCCCGGCCTCTGGCGCGTGACGATCGTCGGCTGGGACTTCCCGGGAGAGCTGTCCCTCATCTGCGGGCTCCTCTACGCGAACGGGTTCAGCATCCTGCACGGCGAGGCCTTCACGTACGAGCCGGTCGCGGCGCCGGAGGAGCCCCCACCGCGGCGCGCGGAGCGGGGCCGGGCGGTCGATCCGTTCACCGGGCGGCCGCGCCCGGCGGTCCCGGCTCCCGCGGCGGGGCGCCCCGACCCGCGCCGCAAGCTCGTCGACGTCTTCACCGTCCGCCCCCTGCGGGGAGAGGCCCTCTCCGACCCGTGGAAGCGGTTCGAGGAGGACCTCGAGGTCCTCTTCCGGCTCGTGAGACAGGGCCGCCACCGGGAGGCGCGCGGCGAGATCGCGCGCCGCGCCGCGCTGACCCAGCAGGCGCTCGCCGTCGCGGCGACGCCGCTCTACCCCGTCGACATCGAGATCGACAACGAGGGCTCCGGGGGCTACACGGTCCTCAGGATCGACGCCCCCGACACCACCGGCTTCCTCTACGAGCTGACGAACGCCCTCGCCCTCGGGAAGGTCTCGATCTGGCGCCTGACCGCCGCGTCCGCCGGGATGCGGGTGCGGGACACGCTCTGGGTGACCGACGCCTCGGGGGCGAAGATCACCTCCCCCGCGCGGCTGCGGGAGCTGCGCGCCGCGACGGTCCTGATCAAGCACTTCACGCACATCCTCCCCCGCTCCCCCAACCCGGAGTCGGCCCTCCTCCACTTCGGGGACTTCCTCGGCCAGCTCTTCGCGCGGCCCGACTGGCCCGACGAGCTCGCTTCCCTCGAGAGCCCGAAGGTGCTCGAGGCCCTCGCCCGGCTCCTGGGCGTCAGCGACTTCCTCTGGCTCGACTTCCTGAGGATGCAGCACGCCAACCTCTTCCCGATCGTCAAGGACGTCGACGTCCTCGCGGCCCCCCGGCCGGCCGCGGAGCTGGAGCGCGACCTCGCTTCCGCGATCCGCTCCGCGCGGGAGGCCGGGGGGGATTCCGGGGACGGGAGGACGGCGGAGCCGGAGGCCGCCGGCGCGGCCTCGTGGCGGGACGCGCTGAACGCGTTCAAGGACCGGGAGCTCTTCCGGATCGACATGCGCCACATCCTCGGCCGCACCGCCGACATCGCCCAGTTCGGCGAGGAGCTCTCCGACCTCGCCCAGATCGTCGTCAAGGCCGCGTTCGAGGAGTGCGAGCGGGAGCTCGTCGCCGCGCACGGCCGGCCGCGGCTCGTCGACGGGTCCCCCTGTCCCATGGCGGTCTCGGCCCTCGGCAAGGCGGGGGGCCGCGAGATGGGCTTCGCGTCCGACATCGAGCTCCTCTTCGTCTACGAGGGGGAAGGGGAGACCGACGGCCCCCAGCGCCTGACGAACGCCGAGCACTTCGAGCGCCTCGTGAGGTCCTTTGTCGCGGCGATCCGGTCCAGGCGGGAAGGGGTCTTCGAGATCGACCTCAGGCTCCGGCCCTACGGCGGCGCCGGCAGCATGGCCGTCTCCCTCGACGCGTTCCGCCGCTACTACGCCCGCGGGGGACCCGCCTGGGACTACGAGCGGCAGGCGCTGATCCGGCTGAGGCCCCTGGCCGGCGACGCGGAGCTGGGGCGCCGGCTCGTCTCCCTGCGCGACGCGCTCGTCTACGAGGGCGAGCCGCCGGACGTCGCCTCGATCCGCGCGATGCGGGAGAAGCAGGTGAGGCAGCTGGTGGCCGGCGGCACCTTCAACCCGAAGTTCAGCCCGGGGGGGCTCGTCGACGTGGAGTACCTCGTCCAGCTCCTCCAGCTGCGCCACGGCCGGGACGACCCGGGCGTCCGGCGCGCCAACACCCGCGAGGCGATGGCCGGCCTGGCGGCCGCCGGGAGGCTGGGGACCGAGGACCACGAGAGGCTCGTCGCCGCACAGTCGTTCCTCAGGAGCCTCGTCGAGGCGCTCCGCGTCGTCCGCGGCAACGCGCGCGACGTGACGATCCCCCCGTACGGGAGCGAGGAGTTCTCGTACCTCGCCCGCCGCCTCACCTACGGGAGCGACGTCGCCCGGCTGAAGGAGGAGATGACGAACGCGGCCGCCGCCGTGCAGGAGCTCTCGGCGCGGCTCCTGGCCTGAAGGGCGGAAGGGGGAGCCCGGCGCGGCCGGGCTCCCCCTTCGCCGGGCCCCCGCGGGGCCCCGATCAGGCGTCGAAGTAGAGGGCGAACTCGTGCGGGTGCGGGCGGAGGCGCATCGCGGCGACCTCGGCCGACATCTTGTAGTCGATCCAGGTCTCGATCACGTCCTCGGTGAAGACGTCGCCCTTGAGGAGGAACTCGTGGTCCTTCCTCAGGTTCCCGAGGGCCTCGTCGAGGCTCGCGGGCATCCCCGGCACGTCCTTCAGCTCCTCGGGGCTGAGCGAGTAGATGTCCTTGTCGAGCGGCTGGCCCGGGTCGAGGCGGCTCTGGATCCCGTCGAGGCCGGCCATCAGCATCGCCGCGAAGGCGATGTACCCGTTCGCGGTCGGGTCGGGGAAGCGGACCTCGATCCGCTTGGCCTTCGGGCTGGGGCTGTACATCGGGATCCGGATCGCCGCGCTCCGGTTCCGGCTGGAGTAGGCCAGGTTGACCGGGGCCTCGAAGCCCGGGACGAGCCGGCGGTAGCTGTTCGTCGACGGGTTCGTGAACGCGGCCAGGGCGGGGGCGTGCTTGAGGATCCCCCCGATGTAGTGCATCGCCAGCTCGCTCATGCCTCCGTACCCGTCGCCCGCGAAGAGGGGCTTGCCCCCCTTCCAGATGCTCTGGTGGACGTGCATGCCGCTGCCGTTGTCTCCAAAGACCGGCTTCGGCATGAAGGTGACGGTCTTGCCGTTGCGGTGCGCGACGTTCTTGCAGACGTGCTTGAACCACATCAGCGCGTCCGCCATCTTCACGAGCGGCAGGAACCGCATGTCGATCTCCGCCTGGCCGGCGGTGGCGACCTCGTGGTGCTGCCGCTCGACGTGGTAGCCGAGCTGCTCCATCGTCAGGACCATCTCCTGGCGGATGTCGTGCTGGCTGTCGGTCGGCTGGACCGGGAAGTAGCCCTCCTTGTAGCGCGGCTTGTAGCCGAGGTTCGGCTTCTCGTCGCGCCCGGTGTTCCACTGCCCCTCGATCGAGTCGAGGAAGTAGAAGCCGCTGTGCTGGTCCTGCCCGTAGCGGATGTCGTCGAAGATGAAGAACTCGGGCTCGGGGCCGAAGTTCGCGGTGTCGCCGATGCCGGTGGACCTGAGGTAGGCCTCCGCCTTGCGCGCGATGTTGCGCGGGTCGCGGCTGTACTCCTGGCGCGTGATGGGGTCGACGATGTTGCAGATGAGGGAGAGAGTCGGGTCCTTGGTGAACGGATCCATGACCGCGGTGTCGGGGTCGGGCATGACCAGCATGTCGCTGGCGTGGATCGGCTGCCAGCCGCGGATCGACGACCCGTCGAAGCCGAGCCCCTCCTCGAACACCGACTCCTCGATCTCGTTCGGCGGCGTCGTGAAGTGCTGCCAGATCCCGAGGAAGTCGTTGAACTTGAAATCGACCGCCTTCGCTCCCTGGGCCTTCATGAACTCGATCACTTCTTTCGGGGTCATTCCTTCTCCTCTCGCTTCCGTTCCGGGTTCTGGTCGTGCGGGTGAGGTCCTCTCGTCCGGGCCGGAGCCGTCCGGCGGGCCGGGACCGCGGGGGACCCGGCCTTCCGATTCTGTGCGCAAGACGGGTGCCGGGAGCGCGCTCCCGCGCCCCCGGGATCAAGTCGCTCCGGGCGAACGATTTGTCATCGCCGTCCGGCGTCCGGGGACTCCCGGGAAGGGTTACATTTTCGAAGGACTGCGCCGAAAATCCGACGTGGGCGTCGGATCCCGGAAGACGGTCGCCTCTCCGGCCCGGGCTCCCGGCCGGGCGACCGGACGGGCCGGACCGGGGGAATCCCTCGTCACCGGGGCGCCGGGGGGGGACGTCCGGACGGGCGACCCGGCAGCGACCCGACAGGGTTGTCGCCTCGCGCCGGTTTCCGACGTCCTTGTCGGATCCGCCCGCCCCCGGGTCGGTCCGTGGAGGCCGGGGACGCCCGGGCAGCCGCGCCCGGCCCGGCTCGCGGCCGCGCCGTCGCCTCCGGCTACCATTGGGCCATGACCGAGCCGACCCGCGAGAACGCCTGGGCCCTCCTCACCGAGTTCACCGCCTCGCAGGCCCTCCGGCGCCACGCCCTGGCGGTCGAGGCCTCCATGCGCCACCTGGCGCGCTCGTCCGGGGTGAACGACGCCGCGCAGGTCGAGCGGTGGGGGCTCGTCGGGATGCTCCACGACTTCGACTACGAGCGCTACCCGACCGAGGAGGACCACGTCTTTCGCGGGATGGAGATCCTCCGGGAGCGCGCGTGGCCCGAGGACCTCGTCAAGGCGATCGGCGGGCACGCGTTCTACACGGGGATCCCCCGCGAGACGCCGATGGAGAAGGCGATCCTGGCCGCCGACGAGCTGACCGGCTTCGTCGGCGCCTGCGCGCTCGTCCGCCCCTCGAAGAGGATCGCGGACGTGCCGGTGGAGTCGGTCCTCAAGAGGCTCAAGGAGAAGTCGTTCGCCCGGACCGTCGACCGCTCCTACGTCCTGAAGGGGGCGGAGGAGTGGGGGGTCCCGCTCGCGGACCTCGTCTCGCTCGTCCTCGCCTCCCAGGTCCCGATCGCCGACGCCCTCGGGCTCGACGGGAGCCCCGCCCCGGAGCTCCCCGACCGGCCCGTCCCGCCGGAGCCTCCCGCCCCCTGACCCGCGGCCCGGGGTCCCCGGCCGGTCCGGCGGGCCCGGTCCGGCTCGCGTTCCGGCGCGCGCTCGACGGAGAGCGCCCCGCGGTCCGATACTCGACGGGATGCGCTTCCTCCTCGTCGACGGACCCCTCGTCGTCGGGATGACGTCCCCGTCGGACGTCACCCCCTCCGGAGCGCTCTGGGCCGTCGACGGGGAGATCCGGGCGCTCCACGGCGCCGCACGGGCCGCGGCCGCCGCCGCGGAGGCGGGCGGCGAGACGGTCGAGAGGATCGACGGCTCGGGGCGCTGGCTCCTCCCCGGGTTCGTCCAGACCCACGTCCACCTCTGCCAGACGCTCCTGAGGAACGGTCCCGACGACCTCGAGCTCCTGCCGTGGCTGCGCGGGCACGTCTGGCCGGGGGAGGCGGCGCACGACGCCGAGACGCTCGAGCTCTCCGCCCGGCTGGGGCTCGCCGAGCTCGCCGCGTCCGGAACGACGGCCCTCCTCGACATGGGGACCGTCCGCCACACCGACGCGGTCTTCCGCGCGGCGGCGGCGTCGGGGCTGAGGGTGACGACCGGCAACGCCCTGATGGACGACCCCGCCACCAACCCGCCGGAGCTCTACTGCCCGACGGACGAGGCCCTCGTCGAGGGGGAGCGGCTCCACGCCCGCTGGCACGGGGCGGAGGAGGGGCGCCTCCGGTTCGCGTGGTGCCCGCGCTTCGCCGTCTCCTGCACCGACAGGATCCTCCGGGAGGTGGCGGCGCGGGGGCGCTCGCGCGGCGTCCTCGTCCACACCCACGCCGCCGAGAACCGCTCCGAGGTGGAGATGGTGAAGGCGCGGAGCGGCCGGGCGAACGTCGCCTACCTCGCCGACGTCGGGATCGCGGGGCCCGGGGCCGTCCTCGCCCACGTGATCCACACCGACGGCGCCGAGCGCGCGCTCCTTTCGCGCGACGGGACGGCCGTGGCCCACTGCCCGTCGTCGAACCTCAAGCTCGGCTCGGGGATCTGCCCCGTCCCCGACTACCTGGCCCGCGGGATCCGCGTGACGCTGGGGGCCGACGGCGCCCCGTGCAACGACCGCCTCGACGTCTTCACCGAGATGCGCCTGGCAGCCCTCCTCCAGAAGGTCGCCGTCTCCCCTTCGGCGCTCCCCGCGTACCGGGTGGTCCGGATGGCCACGGCGGACGGCGCCGCCGCGATCGGACTGGGCTCCGTCTGCGGGACGATCGAGCCGGGGAAGCGGGCGGACTTCGTCCTCCTCGACCCGGACGGCGGCTTCGCGCGGCCGACGTCGTGGCGCGACGACCCGTTCGGCCCCATCGTCTACGCCTTCGACCGCTCCCACGTCGTCGGGACGTGGGTGGACGGGGTTTGCCGCTTCCACCGGAACGGCCGCTTCGACGCCCCGATGCGCCCCGGAGGCGCGGAGGTGGAGGCCGCCGTCGCGGCGCTCAAGGGACGTCGGGCCAGGGGTCGCGCCTGATCGTCCCGACGGGCGCGGGCCCCGGGCCGGAGCGAGGCTTGAACCGGGCGCCCCAGGGGCCCAGACTTGATGCAAGGAGGACGCGATGCCGGACCGACGGACCCCCCCGCTCCTGAAGACGATCGTCGTCGGAACCGACTTCTCGGTCTGTGCCGCCCGCGCCCTCTCCTACGCGGTCTCGCTCGCCGCGATGGGAGGAGGCCGGATCGCGCTGGTCCACGTCCTGATGGAGCCCGTCCAGGCCCTCGACGTGGCCGCCGCGCTCCCCTACCCCGACATGGAGGTCCGGAAGGAGTGGGAGGAGGCGGCGCGGACGCGCCTGGCGCGCGAGGTCCGGGCCGCCGAGAAGAGGGGCGTGGCGACCACCGCCGAGATCCGCTGGGGGCGCCCGTCCGACGCCCTCGTCGACACCGCGGTCCGGCTCCGCGCGTCGCTGATCGTCGTCGGGACCCACGGACGATCGGGGCTCGAGAAGCTCCTCATCGGGTCGACGGCCGAGCGGGTCCTCCGCCTCTCGCCGGTCCCGGTCCTGACGGTCCGCGAGAAGCGGTAGAGGGAGGGCGTCCCGAGGCTCCGGCAGGCGGTCCCGTCACTCCGGGCTCCGCTCCCTGCGAGGTCGCGGCGGCCGACCGCTGCCTCGCGCGGGCCCGCGGCGCAACCTCCTCGGCGACCGCCTTCCAGGGGCCCCCATTCGAGAGTCAAGGGGGGCCTTGCCCCGCCTCGGCGGAGGGGATCCGCGCTACGGACCGGCGTCCCGCGGTCCCTGCTCCAGGACCAGCGTCGCCCCTCCCATCCCCTCCGGGTCGAGGACGAAGGCGAGGGCTCTCTCGCGCGCGGCGCGCCGGGCGAGGGAAGGGAGCTGCCCCAGGAGGAACTCCCGCTGCGTCACGAGGGAGAGCGGCGCGAGGCCGAGCTCGATCCCCCAGCGGACGACGTCGGAGAAGTTGACGTCGGCCGTGACGTCCTGGCGCCCGGGGTTGGCCCAGACGTCCGCCCCCGTCACCCGGCCGTGCCGAACGAATCCCCGCAGGGTGCCGCGCCGGCGCCCGAGGTAGAGGTCGGGGAAGAGGCCGCCGTAGTCCACCGTCAGGACGCGGCCCCGGCGGAGGTGCGGGGCCCACTCCGAGAGCCACGCCCGGTACGGGGCGCGGACCTCGCACCGCTGCCCCTCCGGGGCGTCGGGCCACTCGCCCGGAGGCGGGACGGGCCCTCCCGTCGTCTCCGCGATCCGGCGTCCCTCGACGCGCAGCCTCACCTCGAGCCACTCCCCTCCCCTCCTTTCCACGACCCGGAAGGGGAAGGCGTCGACCAGCTCGTTCGAGAAGACGAGGGCGTTCCCCCCGGCCGCCTGCAGCGCCTCGGCGACCGTCCCGAGGAAGTCCGCTCTCCGGCCGAGGCGGCGCTCCTGCACCCCCCGGAGAGGGGCCGAGCTCTCGACGATCGCGTACCGGAACGCCCGCCGCTCCCAGAACGGCAGCGCGCGGAGGACCCCGTCGGCGAGCTCTCCGGAGCCCGCCCCGACCTCGATCAGCCAGACGGGCCTCGGGAGCGAGAGCTCCCGCGCGCGGGCCCGCGCCCACGCCGCGATCGCCCCGCCGAGGGCCGGGTGGAGGGTCGCCGCCGTGGAGAAGTCGCCCGCCGCCCCGACGGTCCCGACCCGCCGGCCGTAGTAGCCGACCTCGGGGTCGTGGAGGAGGAGCGCGAGGGCCTCGTCGACGCCGACCGACCCGCCTCGCTCCGCCGCGAGGCGGGCGAGGCGGTCGAGGGCCGTCGCCCCGAGCGGGCCGCGGGCATCGGGCCGGACGAGGTTCAAGGAGGCGATGCGCGCTCCCTGCGAGGCGATGGGCTCGTCACCGGGCCGCTAGCCTAGCCGACCCCGGGGGCGGTGGCCAGCGAGGCTCCGGGGGGGCCGTTGCCGGCGGGCTGCTGGTAAGCTCATCGGATGTCGCTCGGCGGAGGGGCCTCGTGACGGTGCCGTGGTGGGGGCTCCTGCCGTTCGCCGTGCTCCTCGGGTGCATCGCGACCTTCCCGCTCCTGCCCGCCACCCGCCACCTCTGGGAGAAGCGGCGGTTCCAGCTCGCGATCGCCCTCGTCCTCGGCCTCCCGATGGCGGTCTGGGTCTGGTCCCTCGGCGGCTCGCACCAGGTGATCCACGCCCTCGTCGAGTACGCGCAGTTCATCACGCTCCTCCTCTCCCTCTTCGTCGTCAGCGGCGGCGTCTTCGTGGCGGGCGACATCCAGGCGACGCCGCGCAACAACACGGTCTTCCTCGGGATCGGGGCCCTCCTGGCGTCCCTCATCGGGACGACGGGCGCGGCGATGCTCCTCGTCAGGCCCATCCTCAACACGAACCGCGAGCGGCGGCTGAAGGTCCACACGGTCGTCTTCACGATCCTCGTGGTCGCCAACTGCGGCGGCCTCCTCACTCCCCTCGGCGACCCGCCCCTCTTCCTCGGCTTCCTCCGGGGGGTCCCGTTCCTCTGGACGCTGAAGCTCGTCCCCGAGTGGCTCTTCGTGAACGGGATGCTCCTCCTCACCTACTACGCCCTCGACCGGGCGGCCTACGTCCACGAGCGCCCGGCCGACCTGGCGCGGGACGTCACCGAGATCGAGCCGATCCGGATCCGCGGCGCGTGGAACGTCGCGCTCCTGGCCGTCGTCGTCGCCGCCGTCGCCCTCGCCCCCTCGGTCGACCTCCCGGCCGTCCTCGAGGGGCACGCGGGCCCCGGGGCGTTCGTCCCCGTGAGGGAGCTCGTCCTCCTCGCCGCCGCGTTCGTCTCGTACCGCTTCGGCGACCGGAAGGCCCGGTTCGTCGACAACCGCTTCACGTGGGGCCCCATCCAGGAGGTGGCCGCCCTCTTCATCGGCATCTTCCTGACGATGGTCCCGGCCCTGGCCTACCTGGCGGCGAAGGCGCCGTCGCTCCCCCTGAACGACATCACCTTCTTCGCCTTCACCGGCTCCCTCAGCTCGGTCCTCGACAACGCGCCGACGTACGTCACGTTCTTCGAGCTCGCCAGGACGCTCGGCGGGACCCCCGCCGTCGCCGGCGTGAAGGAGTCCTCTCTCGTGGCGATCAGCCTCGGCGCCGTCTGCTGCGGGGCGATGACCTACATCGGCAACGGCCCCAACTTCATGGTCAAGGCGATCGCCGAGTCGGCCGGAGTCGAGATGCCCTCCTTCGGGGGGTACGTGGCGCGCTGGGCGCTCGTCTACCTTCTCCCGGTCCTCGTCCTCCTGGTCGGGATCTTCGTCGCCACGGACCCCACCGTCCGCGTCGCCGCGGCGGTCCTCGCGCTCCTCCTCGCCGCCTCCTACGCCCAGCTCGCGAGGAGGTCCCCGCAGCCCGGGGCCTGACGGAGCGGGGAGGGCTCAGCCGTTCGGGACCTCCCAGAGGTCCTTCACGAGCGGGTGGTCCCACGGGATCCGGTACTCGTCGGGGTCGCCGACGTCGAAGGTCCGCGTCACGATGTAGACGAGGGCGCAGGGGTTCGTCAGCGGCCGGTAGCCGTGCGCCACCCCCTCCGGGATCCTCACCAGGATGTCCTGCCCGTCGCCCGCCACGAGGACCTGGGTCCTGAGGTAGGTGGGCGAGTCCTTCCGGACGTCGAGGAGGACGAACTTGGCCTTGGAGGGGTGCGGGCAGAACCAGACGTCCTGCTGCCTGAGGTGGTAGTGGAGCCCCTTGACGTGGTTCTCCGCGTCGACGACCGTGAAGTTCACCTGCGCGACCGGGACGTCGCGGAAGAAGTCGGCGAGGGCCTCGCTGCCCGGGTGGTCGGCCTTCGCCCGGTAGACCTCCTGGAAGAACCCCCGGTCGTCGACGAAGCGGGGCAGCCGATGGACGGTCACGCCCTCGATCGGCCCGGGCTTGCGGTAAGCCTTCGTCCCCGAGCGGAACTCTTCCCCGATCGCCTCGAGGGGAAGGACGGGAGTCGACGGACCGTTCATCGCGAGACCTCCGGCGGCGATTGTAAGAGCAGGTGAGGGCGTCGCTCCCGTGCTAGGCTTCTCCCGCTTCATGCCAAGACGGATCCTCCCGGTCTCGTCCGGTAAGGGCGGCGTCGGAAAGACGACGATCGCCGTCAACTTCGCCCTCGCCCTTTCCCGTTACGCCCCCACCATCCTCGTCGACCTCGACACGGGGACCTCGTCCGTCCGCAACACGCTCGGGGTCCCGGTGGAGCGCGACCTCTACCACTTCTTCCGGAAGGGGTACCGCCTCGACGACTGCGTGACCCGCCTCCCGGACGCCTGGGATCCCCACGGAGAGTTCTCCGGGTTCGGCTTCGTCGCGGGCCCGCTCCACCTGATCGAGGAGATCACCAACTTCGGCGCGGAGCGCAAGCGCCAGCTCTCCGAGGCGATCAACGCCCTGCCGTCGACGTACGTCGTCCTCGACATGAAGGCGGGGCTGGACTCGAACGTCATCGACTTCCTCCCCTACTCGAACTCCGGGGTCCTCGTCTTCACCCCGCACCTCCCGTCCGCGACGCTGGCGGCCTCGGACATCGTGAAGGCGATCCTCTTCCGGAAGCTCCGGATCGTCTTCTCCCCGGCGAGCCCCTTCTACCGGCGCGTCCACGACGGCAACGTCTCGTCCCGGCTCGTCAACGACCTCCTCGACCGGGTGGAGGACGTCTACGACCCCGGCTACCAGAACCTCGACGCCTTCCTGGCCGACCTGGCGTCCTCCATCGGGCCGAGCCCCGTCATCGACCACCTCGCGGCCACCGTGGAGTACTTCCGGGTCTTCTACGTCCTCAACGCCTTCGACGGCGTCACCGAGGCGTACGAGACCGCCGTCCGCCCGTTCGTCGAGAACCTCGTGACGAACGTCTCGGAGCGCCTCACGCTGACGAACCTCGGCTGGATCGTCAGGTCCGAGGAGATCCACCGCGGCAACTGCGAGAGGCGTCCGCTCCTCCTCCAGCCGCGGGACGGGAGCGCCGCGCCCCCCAAGCCGGACCGGGTCGCCCGGGCGCTGGACGAGCTCGTCCGCGAGGTGACGGGGCTCGTCGGCGAGAAGAAGCGGAGCCCGGTCCATCCGATCTCCCGCCGCCCCGACCCGGACGCCGCGCTGGCGGAGCAGCTCGAGGCGCTCCGGAAGATGTACGACACGCGGCCGGGACACGCGGCCGACCCCCGGCTGAACTTCGACTACGTGACGAGCCGCGCCGTCCACCTCCTGACGGCCGCCCGGGCCTCGGAGTTCGGGACCCCGAGGATCTGCGGCCCCGACGAGATCCTCCGGACGATCTTCCCCGCCGGCTCCGTCCCCGGCTCCGACTGACGCTACACTCCCCCGTCCCGTCGTCAGGGGGCCCGGCGAGCAGAGGCCCGGAGCCCGTCCGCGGCGGGTGGAAAGGGGAGGCCCGCCCCATGCGTGAGCAGCTCTTCGCGAAGAAGCCCCTGTCGCTCCTCCTCGAGGAGATGAAGGGGGAGAACCGCCTCCGCCGGGTCCTCGGGCCGGTGCAGCTGACGTCGCTCGGCGTCGGCGCCATCATCGGCACCGGCATCTTCGTCCTGACCGGCCAGGCGGCTCACGACAAGACGGGGCCCGCCCTGATGCTCTCCTTCGTGGCGGCGGGGGTCGCGTGCATCTTCGCGGCCCTCTGCTACGCGGAGTTCGCCTCGATGGTGCCGGTCGCGGGGTCGGCCTACACCTACGCCTACGCCACGCTCGGCGAGCTGATGGCCTGGATCATCGGCTGGGACCTCGTCCTCGAGTACGCGGTCGGGTCCGCGACGGTCGCGCACGGCTGGTCGCACTACTTCCAGGACTTCATCGGGATCTTCGGGCTCCACCTCCCGGCGGCGCTCACGAAGGCCCCGTTCGACTACGACCCGCACCTCGGGCACATCGTCGGCACCGGGACCGTCCTCGACCTTCCGGCCATCCTCATCACCTTCCTCGTGACGGCGATCCTCGTGAAGGGGATCCGGGAGAGCGCCACCTTCAACGCGACGATCGTCGGCCTGAAGGTCCTGATCGTCTTCTTCGTGATCATCGTCGGGGCCTTCTACGTCAAGCCCGAGAACTGGCACCCCTTCGCCCCCTACGGGCTGTCGGGGATCAGCTTCTTCGGCCACACCCTCTTCGGCCAGACCGGGAAGGGGGGCGAGCCGCTCGGGATGCTCGCCGGCGCGGCGACGATCTTCTTCGCCTACATCGGCTTCGACTCCGTCTCCACGCACGCCGAGGAGGCGAAGAAGCCGCAGCGCGACGTCCCGATCGGCATCATCGCGTCGCTCATCCTCTGCACCGTCCTCTACATCGCGGTCGCCGCCGTCCTGACCGGGATGGTGCCGTACGACAAGCTCAGCATCGACGCCCCGGTCTCCGACGCGTTCCGCCAGGTCGGGCTCCCCTGGGCGCAGTTCCTCATCTCCATCGGCGCGGTGGCCGGGATCACGTCGGTCCTCCTCGTCATGATGCTGAGCCAGCCGCGCGTCCTCCTCGCCATGGCGCGCGACGGCCTCATCCCGAAGAGCTTCTTCGGGGCGGTCCACGAGAGGTTCCGGACCCCGTGGAAGTCGACGATCCTGACCGGCCTCTTCGTGGCGACCCTCTCGGCCTTCCTCCCCCTCCGGATCCTGGCCGAGCTCGTCAACATCGGGACGCTCCTGGCCTTCGTCATCGTCTGCGCGGCGGTCCTGATCATGCGGCGGACGAACCCCGACGCCGAGCGGCCCTTCCGGGCGCCGCTGGTCCCGCTGACGCCGGTCCTCGGGATCCTGACCTGCCTCCTCCTCATGTTCTCGCTCCCGGCCGAGAACTGGCTCAGGCTCGTCGTCTGGCTCCTCATCGGGTTCGCCATCTACTTCGGCTACGGGCGCAGGCACAGCGTCCTGGCGAACCGGAAGGCCGCGGACGCCGCGTCGGAAGCGGCCTGACGGGAGAGCGTGCGCGGCACGCCCCTCGTCCGGCTCGTCCTCGTCGTCCTCGCGGGCGCGGCCCTCCTCCTGGCGCGGCCGGTCCTAAAGGAGCTGGGGCGACGGCTCCGGCTGGCGTTCCTCCTGATCCTCACCGTCCTCGCCGTCTCGCTCCTCGTGAGGGCGCTCCGGGGCGAGGCCGTCGCCTGGACCGCCGGCGCCTTTGCCGTCGTGGCCCCCTGCCTCGCCCTCGCCTGGAGGGACTACCTCCGGGCCTGACGCCCCGTCAGCGGACGATGATCCGGTCGACTGCCACCCCGAGGGGGCGGTCGTCCGCCCCGAGCCCGAGGCTCCGCGGCGTCACCGTCGGCGACGAGAAGCCGATCGTCACCGGGTCGGCTCCCGCAAGGAGCGCGCGACCCCAGGCGGGGAGGGCGACGCCGTGCTCGGCGAGGTCGCCGGGTGGGACGGAGATCGTCCCGGCGGGACGGCCGTCGAGAGTGACCGTCACCGTCACCGGCTCCCGCCCGGGGGCACGCGACCTCAGGACGACCGACGCGGGCTCCATCCCGGCGACGGGAAGCCAGACGACCGAGGCGTCCCCCGCGGTCCACCTCAGGTCGGCGGAGAGGGAGGGGACCTCCTCGCGCGCGTAGAACCCGCTCAGGCCCGCGCGGGCGTCGAAGCGGGTCCCGACGTCGATCCGGCGCTCCGCCAGGAACGGCTCCCAGAGCGATTCGGGGGGGAACGAGAAGGCCGCCTCGCGAAAGGTGAAGCAGCCGAGCGGGGGCCGGACGGCCCCCTCGATCCGCGGGAGCGGCCGGGGCCGCTCGCAGGAGACCACGAGCTCGCGGGGCCTCGGGAGCGGACCGTAGACCGGGACCGGGACGACGCCGAGCTCGAACGGCCCGGGGGAGATCCGCCGCTCCACGAGCACCCTCCCCGTCTCGGCGTCCGTCACGCGGAGGGTGTCCGGCCCGGCTTCCGCTTCCCGCTCCCCGCGGAGGAGGACCGCCGGCGGGCCGGCGAGACCCGGAACGACCAGGTGGGCCGCCGGTCCGGCCCAGCGGAACGACGGCAGTCCCGGCGCGGTCTCCTTGACCCCGAACCCCGGCCCGAAGAGGGGCGGGCCCGGGTCGCGGTAGGAGACCGAGAGGAGCCGCCTGTTCCCGAGCGCCTCCGCGACCCGGCCGCCGCGGCCGAAGGTCCGCCAGGCCGGGTCGAGCCTGTCGGCCGGCTCCGCCTCGTCCGAGAAGTCCTCGAGCCTCACGAGCCGCTTGTTCAGGCTCCTCTGGGGATGGAGGAACTCGTCGTCCGTCAGGCCCCACACCGTGAGGCGCCCCTCCCACCGCTCCGTCCTGAGGAACGCGTGGAAGACCTTGTCGGCGATCAGCGTCTCGCGCCCCGGGTGGCCCGTCCTCTCCAGCGGGCCGAGGGCCGCCATCACGGGCGTCTCCAGCGTGGCGCTGGCGCGCGCCTCGGGCCACGTCTCGCGTCCGTAGGCGAGGGCCCCCGCAAGCGTGAGAGCGAGCCCGGCGGAGCGGAAGCGGACGAGCGCCTCGACCCCCGCGGCCAGCGGGAGGGCGAGGACGAGGACGAACGGGACCGAGTAGCGCGACATGGCGCGGCTGTGGAGGAACCAGAGCGAGAGGAACGTCGGAACCAGGACCAGGAGGAGGTCGGAGGCGGCGCGCCGCCGGCGAAGCGCGACCGCGACGAGCCCGACGAGGGCCAGGGCGAGGGCGAGAGCCGCACGGCGCCACGAGAGGAAGTCCTTGACGAGGAACGAGTCGAGGAGCGTCCCGAACGTCCCCGTCGCGAACGCGTGGGAGCGGAACTCGGCACGCTCGGAGACCGAGGCGAGGAGGCCGGGGGTCCCGCCGGCCTGCCCGAAGAGCCAGGCGCCCCAGGCCGTGCACCCCGCGAGCCCGGCCCCGACGAGCCAGAAGGCGCTCCCCCGCCCGGCGCGCGTCCCGAGGAGCCGGATCGCCGTCACGAGGAGGAGCGGCCCGAACGCCAGGACGAGGTGGGGCCTCACCCCCGCCCCCGCCGCCGCGGCCAGGCCCGCCAGCGCCCCGAGGAGCGAGGCGGGGAGCCTCCCGTCGGCGGCGGCGCGCTCCTCCGCCGCCGCGAGGGCGGCGAGCGAGACGAGGAAGGAGGCGGTGCCCGGGGAGTCGCTGAACGCGCGCCCCCCGTTCACCCAGACGACCGGAAGAGCCGCGGCGAAGGCGACCCCCCCGAGGGCCGCCCAGCCGCCCACGAGCCTCCGTCCCCAGAGGTAGAGGGCCGGCAGGGCGAGGGCCGAGAGGAGCGTGGAGGCCACGGCCAGCGCCTGGAAGGGGGACGGGACCGCCCGCAGGACGAGCCGTCCGATCAGGATCCAGAGAGGGAAGCCGGGAGCCTGGGGGGAGAGGTCGAACAGGTCGAAGCGGGTGACGGCCCCGGCGAAGACCGCCTCGTCGATCTCGCCGGGGAAGGCGGCCACCGCGAGGAACCGGCTCGCGACGACGGCTCCGAGGACCAGCGCCACGAGCGGAAGCGGGGGATCGCCCGGGAGGTCCCGTCTGGCCGTGCTCAACCCGGGGGATTATCGGGCCGGTTCCCCGGAGGGGCTAGAATGTCCTCGATGCTCGTGTGTCCCGCGGCCCTCGGATGAGTGAGCTGCGCATCATCCCCCGCGCCGAGCACCCCATCTCGCGCGGCTACATCGACCCGGACGCCCTCAAGGTCCTCTATCGGCTCCACCGGTCGGGGTTCAAGGCCTTTCTCGTCGGCGGGTCGGTGAGAGACCTGATGATGGGGAGGACCCCGAAGGACTTCGACGTCGGGACGAACGCCCACCCGAACGAGGTCCGCCGGCTCTTCCGGAACTGCCGGGTCATCGGCCGGCGGTTCCGGCTGGCGCACGTCCTGTTCGACGGCGGGAAGGTCATCGAGGTCTCGACCTTCCGGACGCGCCCCGAGCCCGAGGATCCGGAGGGAGCCGGGGAGGCGGCCGACCTCCTGATCCGGTCGGACAACACGTTCGGGACGCCGGAGGAGGACGCCCTCCGGAGGGATTTCACGATCAACGGCCTCTTCTACGACATCGCCACGTTCGCCGTCCTCGACTACGTCGGCGGGGTCGCCGACCTCGAGCAGCGGGTCGTCAGGACCATCGGCGACCCGGCCATCCGCTTCCGCGAGGACCCCGTCCGGATGATGCGGGCCTGCGAGTTCGCCGCGCGTCTCGACTTCCAGATGGCCCCCCGCCTGAGGGCCGCGCTCGAGGAGAACCGGCGCGAGATCCGCCGGAGCGCGGCGCCCCGAGTCACGGAAGAGCTCCTCGACCCGCTCCGTCGAGGCTGGGGGGCCGCCACCTACCGCCTCTGGTCGGAGTCGGGCCTCCTCGCCGAGATCTTCCACGAGCTCGACCGGGAGGTGGGCATCCGGGCGCCCGCGTCCCCGGCCAGGACGGCCTTCTGGCGGATGATCGAGGACATCGACCGGCGGAAGGCCGCGGGCGAGGGGTTCAGCGACCCGGTCCTCCTCGGGGTCCTCTTCCTCCCGCTCGTCTTCGCGGCGGTCCGGGCGCGGCCCGGGACCACGAGCCGCCTCGACCCGTCGCGGGTCCTCCTCGTCCTCGAGGAGACCGTGAACCCGGCGGCCGTCCGCCTCTCGCTCCCGAACGCGGCGATCCACGAGGTGAAGCAGGCGCTCTTCACGCTCGGCCGCCTCGTGGAGACCCGGCCCGGCGACCCGCTCGCCCGGCGGCTCGTCACCAAGGGCTATTTCACGACGGCCCTCGCGCTCCTCTCCCTCTACGCCTCGGCCGCCGAGCGGTACCGCGACGCGGCCGCCGCGTGGGAGGACGTCCTCGCCCGCGCGGGCCACCGGCTCCGACCGGGGCACGACCTCCTCGCCTCCGTCCCCTTCCCCGAGGCGCTCGTCCCGCTCCGGCAGCCGTCCGGCCGCGACGAGATCCCCGCGGCGCCCGACGGGGACGAGAAGGCGCGGCGAAAGGGAGCGCGGCGGGGGGGACGGCGACGCCGCAGGGGCGGCGAGAAGAGGACGGCCGGCGGAGCCGGCTGACCGTCAGCGCCCCGCGGGCTCCGGGAGGGGGCGGAGCTCGATCGACCGGACGTGCGCCACCCTTCGAGGTCCGGGTCCGTCGCCTGACGCCAGCGGAAGGCCCCGGGCCGGGTCGAGCGCCTTCCCGTCGCGGTGAGTGACGAGGAGCGGCCCGCCGGACGCGAGCGTCTCCATGCCCGAGTAGAGCGCGACCTCGGCGCCGTCGCCCCGGACGACGACCGCCGAGCGGGCGAGCTCCCTCAGGGCCGCGTCGCCGACGACGGGGACGCCCGCCGCCGCGAGGAGCTCTCGCAGCGCCACGCCGACGACCTCCTCCGTCTCCCCGGGCCGGCCCTCCCGCTTCAGCGTCCGCTTCTCGACCTTCAGCGCCTCGAGGCGGGACTCGGGGATCGCCGTCTCCGAGAGCCCGAGGCGAACGACGACGGCCGCCGGGCCGGCGGCGTCCCGGGGGGCAGACGCGGAAGCCGTCGGCACCGGGACCGCGGCGGGCGGTGCAGAGATCACGGTCGGCGTGGGAGCAGCCGGGGCCGTGTCGGTCGTGGCGGTGGCGGTGGCGGTGGCCGCGGCGGCCGGCACGGCGGCAGCCGCCGCCTCGCCCGGCGTGCCGCGCGAGACCACTCTGAAGATGGAGGGCCCGGACGTGGGCCCCCAGACCTGTCTGCCCGAGCCGTCGAACCCCTGGTCCCACGAGTCCATCCGGTCCGGAAGGAGGGTGACGCGGGACGTCGCGTAGCGCGCGCCGTCGAGGGCGGACGGGCAGCCGCGGCCGCTCGTCCCCCCCTCCCACGTCTCCCCCTTCCGCGTCAGGGCGACCGTGCACCTCGCGAGCTCCGTGACGTCCCGCTCTCCGAAGACCGCGAGGTCCTCCGGCTCGCGCCACTTGCCGCGGACCCCCGCGAGGTCCTTCGGCTCGAAGACCCGGGCGAGGACCGAACCGTCCCGTCCCTCCTCGATCCTGAGGAACCGCTGCCGGTAGGGGCGGCCCGGGCTCGAGACGAGCGCCTGCTCCACGTAGAGGACAGGCGAGCCGAGGCGGCTCTTCGGGACCCGGACCGCGACGATCCGGACCGCGCGGAAGTGCTCCGGGTCGGCCGCCGCCTGGGCGCTCGAGTCGAAGGTGCCGGCGAGCAGGTCGGCCACCTCCTCGACCGCCTGGCGCGCCTCCTGCGGCGGGGCGGCCGGCGCGGGCCCGGCCGCTGGAACGAGGAGCGCGACGGCGGCGAGGAGAGCGCGGGCCGCCCGGGGGACGAGCGATGCCGGAGCGCTTCGCACCCTGCTCTACTCCGCCTCCACCGCGGGCCGCTTGGAATGGACCTTCCGCTGCGAGTGGTCGAGGACCCGCTTGCGGAGCCGGATGCTCCGCGGCGTCACCTCGACGAGCTCGTCGTCCTCGATCCACTCGATCGCCGCCTCGAGCGTCATCTCGCGGGGAGGCGTCAGCTTGATGGCGAGGTCCGAGGTGGAGGCGCGCATGTTCGTCAGGTGCTTCTTGACGCACGGGTTGACGACCATGTCGTTCTCGCGGCTGTTCTCGCCCACGACCATCCCGGCGTAGACGGGGATGCCGGGGCCGAAGAAGAAGACCGAGCGCGACTCGAGGCGCTCGATGGCGTACGCCGTCGTCTCGCCGGGCTCCTTGCAGATGAGCGCCCCGGACCTCCGCCCCTCGACCTCCCCCTTCCACGGCTCGTAGCCGGAGAAGACGTGGTGGAGGAGCCCCTCCCCCTTGGTGTCGGTCAGGAACTCGTTCCGGTAGCCGAAGAGGCCGCGCGTCGGGACCTTGAACTCCACGCGGACGCGGCCGGAGCCGTGGTTGACCATGTTCGTCATCTCGGCGCGTCGCCGGCCCAGCTTCTCGATGACCGTCCCGAGGAACTCCTCGGGGATGTCGACCACGAGCTGCTCGATCGGCTCGGAGGCGACGCCGTCCACGTCCTTCGTGATGACCTCGGGCCGGGAGAGGGCGAATTCGTACCCTTCGCGCCGCATCGTCTCGACGAGGATCGCCAGGTGGAGCTCGCCGCGGCCCGAGACGCGGAAGGCGTCCGGGGAGTCGGTCGGCTCCACGCGGAGCGCCACGTTCGTCCTGAGCTCCTTCTGGAGCCGGTCCCAGATGTTGCGGCTCGTGACGTACCGCCCCTCGAGCCCCGCGAACGGCGAGTCGTTCACCCGGAACGTCATGGAGACGGTCGGCTCGTCGACGGCGATCGGGTCGAGCGCCACCGGGACCTCGGGGTCCGCCACCGTCTCGCCGATGCCGATCTCCTCGATGCCGGAGAGGACGACGATCTCCCCCGCCTCGGCCACCTCCACCTCGAGGCGGTGGAGCCCCTCGAAGACCATCACCTTCGTCAGGCGGGCGGAGACGAAGCTCCCGTCGCGCCGGCAGATCGTCACCGGCTGGCCCGCCCGGACCCTCCCGTTGACGACGCGCCCGATGACCAGCCGCCCGAGGTAGTTGTCGTAGTCGAGGGAGGCGGCGAGCACCTGGAGGGGAGCCTTCGGGTCGCCGACCGGCGCCGGCACCTCGACGAGGATCGCGTCGAGGAGCGGCCGGACGTCGTTGTCCGCGTGGTCCACCTCGCGGCGGGCGAAGCCGTGCTTGGCGGAGGTGTAGACGATCGGGAAGTCGAGCTGGGCGTCGCTGGCGCCCAGGTCGACCATCAGGTCGAACACCTGGTCGATCACCCAGTGCGGGCGCGCCTCGGGACGGTCGACCTTGTTGACGACGACGATCGGCCTCAGCTCGAGCTCGAGCGCCTTGCGCAGGACGAAGCGCGTCTGCGGCATCGGCCCGTCGGCGGCGTCGACCACGAGGAGGACGGCGTCGACCATCTTCAGGACGCGCTCCACCTCGCCCCCGAAGTCGCTGTGCCCCGGGGTGTCGACGATGTTGATCTTCATCCCCCCGTAGCGGATGGAGGTGTTCTTCGCGAGGATCGTGATCCCCCGCTCCCGCTCGAGGTCGTTCGAGTCCATCACGCGCTCCTCCACGACCTCGTTGGCGCGGAAGGTGCCGGACTGCTTCAGGAGGCAGTCGACGAGCGTGGTCTTGCCGTGGTCGACGTGCGCGATGATGGCGATGTTCCGGATGGGGATCATGGCTCCTCGGGACGCGGGAACCCCGCGCCCCGCCGGGGAGGCGGAGCGGGCGGGAAGGGGCTCCGGGTGCGGTCTACTTCTTGGTCAGCTTCCCGCTGAAGAGTGGGGCGAAGTCCTTGCCGCCCCTCGAGATCTCGAATCGTTCCTCGAGCGCGGTGTCGGACTTCCGGGTGAAGACGAGGCGGGACCGGGCCCCGACCTCGAAGTTGGCGAGCTCGCGCGAGGTGAACCGGACGCCGTCGGGGATGAACTCGACGTCGTAGACGCCCCAGACCTTCGTCGAGAAGACGATGAAGGCCACGTACTTTCCCTTGTCGCCGTCGTAGGCGATCAGGCCTTCGGTCTCCGTCTTCTCCTCGGCGAGGTCCCCGCTGGCGGGGAAGACCGAGTTCGCGCGGATGACCAGCGTCGCGCCGCCGACCTCGGGGCCGCACGTCACGACCCGCCCCCCGATCCGCCCGCCGGCGTCGATGGTCCCGGACCACGAGCCGTTCAGGAAGTCGAGCTCCTGGAACACTTTCCACGTGCTGGCCGGGGCGGCCTGGGGGGCCGACAGGGCGGAGGCCGAGGAGAGGGCCAGAATCGTGGCCAGAATGGTCGCGGCGCCACCGGCGGGTCTCAGCTGCATCCCCCTCCTCCCAGGCCGTCGAACGGCTGGCGGATTATAGACTTCGCCGCGGAACCGACCCGCTACGGATTCCGTTACCTTCCACGGGAGAGACCCTCTTGCCGATGGACGACCAGCCGGACGCCGAGCTCGTGAAGCGGTGCCTCACCGGCGAGGACGACGCCTGGCGGGCGCTGGTCGATCGCTACGGCTCCAAGGTCTTCCGGATCGCCTACCACCGGACCTACGACCGGTCGGAGGCGGAGGAGCTGACGCAGGAGTGCTTCCTGAGGATCTGGGAGAACCTGGACCGGTACGAGCCGACCGAGGCCTCGCTCCTCGCCTGGATCGCGACCCTCTCCCGGAACCTCTGCATCGACCACTACCGGAGGCGCCGCCGCGAGAAGGGGTTCCGCTTCGTCTCCGACGACGCCCTGACGGCCCTCCTCCCCGGCACCGACAACCCCCAGTCCGACGCCGAGCGGCGCGAGCGGCTGCGGCTCCTCCTCGACGCGATCGGCGAGCTGCCCGAGGAGCTGGCCGAGGTGGTCCAGCTCCGCGACCTCGACGGCCTCGACTACCGGGAGGTCGCCTCGGTCCTCGACCTCCCGGACGGGACGGTCAAGTCGCGCCTGAACCGGGCCCGCCTCGAGCTGGCCCGGATCGTCCGCCGCCGGATCGGCGAGCCCCCGCCGGCGCCGGGACGCCTGTTCGGCCCGGTCATGAGCCCCGGGGGCGCGCGATGACGTCGACTCCGGCAGCCCGGTGCCGCGCCTTCGAGGCGGAGATCCTCGGCAGGGCGGAGGGGTCTCCCCTCCCCTCCCCGGAGAGCGATCACCTCGTCGAGTGCCGCGCCTGCCGCGAGCTCGTCGGGGTCCTCTCGGGCGTCGAGGAGCTCCTCCTCTCCCTCGCGGTCCCGCCTCCGCCACCCGACCTCGCGGACCGCCTCGCCTCCCTGGCCGGCGCCTCGGGTGAGAGGGAGCGGGCCCTCGAGGTCCTGGCGCTCCTGGAGCCGGGCGTCCTCGCGGCGCCTCCCGTTCCGCCGGGCCTCTCGGACCGTCTCGCGCGGATCGGCGCCCGCGACCGGAAGGCCGTCTCGGCCCCCCCGGCGCGGAAGGAGCGGCTCGCGAGCGAGCGTCCCTCGGCCCTCCGCGCCCTCTTCGGGGACTGGCGCTTCGCGGTGGCTCTCGCCTACGCGGCGACGCTCGTCCTCGTCACCATCCTGGGGATCGACCCCCTCTCCGCCGCGCGGAACACCGCGCAGGGCCTGACGGCCGCCGGCGAGAGGGCCATCGCCGAGGCCCGCGGGGCCGCGGCCGAACGGCTCGAGGGGGTCCTCGCGTCCGACAGGCAGAAGCCGCTGACCGAGCAGCTCGACTACCGGCTCTACCGGGGCGTGGCCCTCGCCCGGGCGAAGACGGCGGCCTACGCCGAGATCCTCATGGACCGCCTCTTCGGGTCGACGGCCCCGGCCGACGAGACGACGGCGCGCCCTGCCGCCCGCCCGGCCCCGCCCCCGGAACCGCGGGGCGGAAGTTTGCGTTCCTGAGATCGGCGGGCGCCGCAAGGGCCGCCGAAGCGAGACCCCACGGAGTCGAAGGGACCCCACCATGAACGACACGCCGAACCTCCCGCCGAGCGCCCCTCCCGCAGCCCCCCCGATCGTCGCGCCCTACGCGGCGGTGCCGGCTCCCCCGCCGGTCGCGCCTCCGCGGCTCGGCCACGCGCCCGGGAAGAACCCCGCGGCCGCCGGCCTCCTCTCGGTCTTCCCGGGGCTCGGCCACGTCTACCTGGGGCTGTACAAGCGGGGCCTGGCGTTCTTCGTCATCTGGGCGCTGGTCTTCGCGATCGTCGACAAGGGGAACGGCGGCCCGATCGGCCTCCTCATCCCCTTCTGGTGGGTCTTCTGCATCATCGACGCCGTCCGGCAGGCGAGGGCCATCAACGCCACCGGGGCGCCCGAGCCCGGGATCTTCGGCGAGGAGAAAGCCTACAAGGCGGACGGCGGGCTGACCTTCGGCATCCTCCTGATCCTCCTCGGCCTCTTCTTCCTCGTCGACCGCTTCGTCCGGATCGACCTCACCTTCCTCCTCGACTGGTGGCCGCTCCTCCTCGTCGCCTTCGGCGGCTGGCAGGTCTGGCAGTACCTCGACGACAGGAAGAAGCGCGACGAGGCCGCCCGGGCCGCGGCCGCGGAAGAGGTCGGGCGCTGACGGCGAGCCGGGGCGTCAGTCCTTCAGGGTCTCCTCGGAGTACTCGAAGGGGCTCTTGACGTCCCGGTTCACCTCCTGGCTCCGGAGCTGGACGCGCCGGATCTTCCCGGAGACGGTCTTCGGGAGGTCCGGCACGAACTCGATCCTCCTCACGCGCCGGAACGGGGCCACCTTCTCCCGGAGCGTCGCGAAGATGCTCCGCGCGGTCTCGGCCCCCGGCTCGAACCCCGGCGCGAGCGTCACGTAGGCCTTCGGGACGGTCCCCCGGATCGTGTCGGGCGAGGGGACCACCGCGGCCTCGGCCACCTCGCGGCACTCGAGGAGGGCGCTCTCGATCTCGAACGGGCTGATCCGGTAGTCCGAGCTCTTGAAGACGTCGTCCGCCCGCCCGACGAACCAGAAGTACCCCTCCGCGTCCCGCGTCGCGGTGTCGCCCGTCCGGTAGTGGCCACCCGACATCACCGTCCGCGTCCGCGCGAGGTCGTCGGCGTAGTTGACCATCAGGCCGAGGGGCCGCGGCGAGAGGCTCACCGTCAGCTCCCCCTCGTCCGACTCCCGCCCGTCCCCGTCGAGGAGCTCCAGCCGGTAGCCGGGAGCGGGCTTCCCCATCGAGCCGACCTTCACCGGCATCCCCGGCATGTTCCCGACCTGGAGCGTCGTCTCCGTCTGCCCGTACCCGTCCCGGATCGTCAGGCCCCACTCCTTCTGGACCCGCATGATCACCTCCGGGTTCAGCGGCTCGCCGGCGCTCACCAGCTCGCGGAGCGCCTCGGGACGCGGCCCCATCTCCTCGAGGATCAGCATCCGCCAGACGGTCGGGGGCGCGCAGAGCGTGCTCACCCTGTGCTTGCGGAGGGCCGCGAGGAGGACCTTCGGGACGAATCGTGCGTACCGGTGGACGAAGATCGTCGCCCCGGCGTTCCAGGGGGCGAAGAACGAGCTCCAGGCGTGCTTCGCCCAGCCGGGCGAGCTGATGTTGAGGTGGACGTCCCCTTCCTTCAGCCCGACCCAGTACATCGTCGAGAGGTGCCCGACCGGGTAGGAGCCGTTCGTGTGGAGGACCATCTTCGGGAGCGCGGTCGTCCCGGAGGTGAAGTAGAGGAAGAGCGAGTCGGTGATCCGCGTCTCGTGGTCGGGGCGGAAGCTGACGAGCGAGGCGTAGGCCTCCTCGAAGGGGACCCACCCAGGGGCGGTCCCGCCGACGACGACCCGCGCGAAGTCCCCCTCGAGCCCCTCGAACTTCTCGACGTTCTCCGGCGTCGCGACGACGAGCCTCACGCGGCCGCGGCGGATCCGGTCCTGCAGGTCCGCCTTCGTCAGGAGGAGCGAGGACGGGATGAGGACCGCGCCGACCTTGACCGCGGCCAGCACGGTCTCCCAGAGCTCGTGTTGGTTGTCGAGCATGACGAGGATGCGGCTCCCGCGGGCGAGGCCGAGGCGGCGGAGGAAGTTGGCCACCCGGCTCGAGCGCTCCTTCATCTCCGCGAAGGAGAGCTTCACCTCGCGCCCTTCCTCGTCGACGATCCAGAGGGCCGTCCTCACGTTCCCCTCGGCGTAGACGTCGAAGTAGTCGAGGGCCCAGTTGAACTCCTCGACGTCCGGCCAGCGGAAGCCGTAGTAGGCCGACTCGTAGTCCTCGCGCCGGGTCCTGAGGAAGTCGCGCGCCTTCAGGAAGAGGTCGAGCTCCAGCTTCATCGTCACCCTCCACCGGTTCTCCCGGCCCCTTGGGCCGGGCTCTCTCCCGACCCCGCCGTCCGCCAGTACCGGACGAGGCCGGTGACGTTCATCGCGAAGGGGAGCGCGAGGCGGTAGGCCGCGAGCTCCTCGCCGGCGACCCCCCGGGCCGCGAGCCGCTCCTCGAGCCAGGCCTCGAAGAGGGGGACGATCGCAGCCTCGTCCCTCCCCTCGTGAAGCCTCGCCCTCACCCACTCCGCCCAGACCTCGAGCTCCCCCTCGAGCTCGTCGAGGTACTCGTCGACGGCGTCGAAGCGGTCGAAATGGGTCGGGTAGAGGGCGTCGGGCCGCGCCGCGCGCAGCCGGGCGAGCGAGGCCCTCCAGGCGGGGAGGTCGATGTCGGGCGGCGGGGTCGGCGGGAGGACCGGTCCCGCGCCGATCGCGACGCCGCCGACGTCGCCCGTGAACGCCGCGCCGTCGACGAGGTAGGCGTTGTGGTGGACGGCGTGCCCCGGCGTCTCGAGGACGCGGATCGCGAGGGAGCCGACGCTCACGGTCCCGCCGTCCTCCGTCGTCCGGAGGCGTTCCTTCGGGATCGGCTCGAGCGTCCCCCACATCGCGTCCATCCGCTCCCGGTAGATGCGGCGCGCGGAGGCGAGGAGCCGCGAGGGGTCGGCAAGGTGCGCGGCCCCGCGCGGGTGGACGTGGACCGTCGCCCCCTCCCGCGCCAGGCGCCACGCCGCCCCGGCGTGGTCGAGGTGGATGTGGGTGACGAGGACCGCGCGGACCTCGGCCGGCGCGACCCCCGCCCTGGCCAGGGCCCCGACGAGGTGGGGCCAGGTGGAGTCGGGGCCGCTCTCGATCAGCGCGACGTCGCTCCCGGAGCGGACGAGGTACGCCGCGATGGTGCGGGGCATCCCGTAGTCGAGGTCGAGCGTCCGGATCTCCACGAGGTCGGTCCCCTCCTCGCCGCCTTCGCCCCCTCGCTCCCGCGCCGGCCCGGTCAGTCGTCGAGGGAGGTGACGAGGACCACCGTCTTCTTCGTGACCGAGCCGTCGCGCGGGTCGATCAGGTGGTCCTCGACCGTGATCTGGAGGCCGTTGTCGTCCCGGGTCCAGCGGGCGGTCCGGCCCGCCTTCCCCGCCCACGCCTTCTCGGCGGCGGGGTCGACGGAGGTGCCCAGGGCCTCGGCGTTCTCCCTCAGGTCGGCCAGGAGGTCCCGGTCCCCCTTGAGGAAGAACGGCCGGAGGGGGGACGCCTCGTAGAACGCCACCGTCTCCTCGAAGCTCTTCGGCGTCGTGTAGACGGCGACCTTCAGCCGCGCGAGCTTCCTCTTGACGTCGGCCTTGAACGCCGGAGGCTGGGAGGGGTCCTTCTCCAGCTCCGCGACGAGGGCCTTCATCTCCTTCTGCGCGCGGGCGGTGACGACCTTCGTGATCGCCTCCTCGTAGGTCCCGCCCGGGGGCGGCGGGACGGAGGCGACGGGAGGCGTCGCGGAGAGCCACGCGAGGACGACGAGCGCGGCGGCCAGGCTCATGGCGGCGGAGTTTACTCGCGCTTGCGGACGACGATCTCGTCCGGCTTGCCGGCCAGGTAGCGGAGCGAGCACTCCGCGAACCCCTCGCACCGGAGGCAGACGAGGTCCTTGTCGCCCTTGAAGTCGACGGGCTTGCAGATGTTGACGCCGGGGACGACGAGCTTCTGGAGGTGCGCCGGGAGCTCCGCGCCCCCGGACGGCGGCGGCAGCCCCGCCTTCTGGGCGGACCGGAGGGCCTCGACCTTCGGGAAGAGCTCGCGGTTGCGCCGCTCGAGGGACGTGTCCTCGCGGACCGCCTGCGCGGTCTTCACGGCGGTCACCGCCTCCCGGGCGGCCTTGCGCGCCTTGAACCGCCCCTGCTCGCGGACCCAGAACCAGACGAAGCCGGCCGAGGCGCCGACGATCCTCACGAGCGCGGTCCCGACGCCGCGCGTCGTCAGGTCGACGACGAAGGCCGCGACGAGGAGGAAGGCGCTGAGCCAGGCGAGCCACTTCACCTTCACCGGGATGACGAAGAAGATGAGGAACTGGGTGTCGGGGAAGAGGTAGGCGAAGGCGAAGAGCATCGAGATCGGGACGACGAACGGGTCTCCGAGGAGCGGCGTCCCGACGGCCCAGGCCGAGAGCGAGCCGCCGAGCGTCGCCACGAGCCAGAAGACGGCGTAGGGGCCGGTCCCCCACTCGGCCTCGAGCGCCGAGCCGAGCATCCAGAGCATGAACGCCCCGAAGAAGAGCCCGAGCGGCCCCGCGTGGAGGAACTGGTAGGTCACGAAGCCCCAGGGGTTCGCGAAGGGCGTCTCCGGGAAGAAGCCGAAGAGCGCCCGTGTCTTCGCGGGGTCCATGACGGAGAGGAAGAAGAAGACGAAGTGGAACCCGCAGAGCGGGAGCGTCAGCCCCAGCTTCTGCCCGAAGAGGTCGCGGTTCACCCGGTGGTCCTCCGGAAACGCTTGAGGAGCTCGCCGTGCGCGAGCGTGAGGAAGATGGGCCGCCCGTGCGGGCACGTGTAGGGGTCCCGGCAGCCGACCAGGTCGGTCAGGAGGCGGGTGGCCTCCTCCGGGGCGAGGCGGCGGTTGACGGTGACGGCGCCCCGGCAGGCGATGGAGGCGGCCAGGGCGTCCCTGGCTCGCTCGGCGGCCGAGCCGGCGGTTCCCGCGCCCTCCGGCACGGCCGCGAGGGAGTTCAGGAACTCGCGGAGCGCGGGGACCGCGGCGGCCGCCGGGAGAGAGGCCGGGGCCGCGGTGACTGCCAGAAGGCGGCCCGAGAGCGCGGCGACGCCGAACCCCGCGGCCAGGAGGAGCGGCTCGGCCCGCTCGAAGGCCGCCGCCTCCTCGACGGACGCTTCGAACGTCTCCGGAACGAGGAGCGCCTGCGAGGCGGTTGTCGCGGAGTCGAGCGCGGCCCGGATCCGCTCGTAGCGGACCCGCTCGTGGGCGACGTGCTGGTCGATGACCACGAGCCCGTCCTCCCCTTCCGCGAGGAGGTAGGAGTCGCGGTACTGGCCGAGGAGGCGGAGGGCCCCGAGGGGGGACCCGCTCTCGACGGCCGCCGAAGCCGACGCCGCGTACGACGAGCGCGCCGCCCCGGCGGCCGGGGCGGGGAGCAAGGCTCCCTCGCCCCACGCCCCGAGCGTCTCGGCGAGGGCCGACGCCGCGGTGCCGGACGCCGGGGCCCCGGCGCCCCAGCCCGCCTCGACGGGGACGGGGACGCGGAGGAGGTCGCCCCGGAGCTCCTCGGCCCCCTTCCCGGCCGTCAGCGCGGCGAGGAGGCCGCGGTGGACGACGGAGTGGACCGCCCCTGGGTCGCGGAACCTCACCTCGTGCTTCTGGGGGTGGACGTTCACGTCGCACGCCTCCGGCGGCGAGGAGAGGAAGAGGGCGAAGCCCGGGAACCGGTCGTCGCGGAGCGCCTCCCGCGCGGCGAGCTGCGCGGCGTGCTGCGCGGTCGCGTCGCGCGCGGCGCGGCCGTTGACGAAGAGCCACTGGTGCGCGCGCGAGGCGTACGTCAACCCGGGCGCGGTCACCGCGCCGGCCAGCGAGAGGCCGTGCGAGGAGAAAACCACCGGGACGATCCGCCCGGCCGCGTCGCGCCCGAGGACCTCCGCGAGCCTCACGCCGGCGTCCCGGGCGGGTGCGAGGCGAAGGAGCTCCCTCTCTCCGCTCCGGAGGACGAAGAGGACGTCCGGGCGCGAGAGGGCGAGGGCGGTGACGGTGCGGGCGATCGCCCGGAGCTCGGCCTCCGGGCTCTTCAGGAACTTCCGGCGCGCCGGGACGTTGCCGAAGAGGTCCTCCACCACGACGCGGGTCCCCATCGGGTGGCGAGCCGGGCGGAGGCGAGGCGCCCCCCCCCGTTCCGCGACGACCTCCGAGCCGAGCCCGGACCCGTCCGGGCTCGTCGTCAGGACGAGCCGCGAGACCGAGGCGATGGAGGGGAGGGCCTCACCCCGGAAGCCGAGAGTGGCAACCCGGACGAGGTCGTCGAGCGTCCGGACCTTCGACGTGGCGTGGCGTTCGAGGGCGAGGAGGGCGTCCTCCGGCTCCATGCCGCAGCCGTCGTCGGAGACGGCGAGCCGGGCCACGCCGCCTCCGTCGGCCTCCACCGTCACGGCCGTCGCCCCGGCGTCGAGGGCGTTCTCGACGAGCTCCTTGACGACCGACGCGGGGCGCTCGACCACCTCGCCGGCGGCGATCTGGTCGATGAGGGGGCCGGGGAGGACCTGGACGCGCGGCACGGCCCGGGCAGTCTACAAGGCGGGTGTGAGGACGCCGAGCAGGGGTCAGCCCGGGGCTTCCGCCTCCCGGGGGGACCGGAGCGCGAGGGCGAGCGAGAGGGCCGGTACGGCGAGCGCCACGACGAGGCAGCCGAGCGCGACCGCCTCGAGACGGAGGCCGAGCGACTCCGCGACCTTCACGAGGTCGTTCCGGTCGGCGAACGAGACGGTCAGGTAGTCGGTCCGGGCGGCCGCGCTGAAGACGAGGCCGGCGAAGAGGCGGGCATTCCGGAACCAGAGCCAGAAGGCGAGCATCGCGGAGACGGGGCGCTCCCACTCGGCGAACCAGCCGCCGCGGACGGCCCTCCTCAGGAACCACGCGGCGACCCCGATCTCGGCGCCGTGTCCCGCCAGGTCGAAGACCGTCTCGTGGGCGGGCGTGAACGCGAGGACCGGATAGGCCGCCGCGGCGACGGCGAGACCCAGCCCCCAGCCGCGGACCTTCCTGAGGCGGATCGCGGCGAAGGCGATCAGGGCCCAGATGAGCGCCGCCGCCGCCCGGTTCTGCTGGAACGCGATCGTCACGACGACCGCCGGCAGGGCGAAGCGCCCGAAGAGCCACGAGGCGGCGGTGTGGCCGAGCTCGTGGACGAAGAACGACATCCCCTCGCCCATGACGCGGACCGGGAGGAACCACCAGAGGAGGGCCGTCGGCGCCGCGCCGACGAGGAGGATCCGCGACGTTTCCGGAAGCCTCTGCCAGGCCGCGCGGAGCCCGCCGGCGCGCGAAGGCGCGGGGGTCGCCGGGGTCGAGGCCGGGCTCTGAGCGGGGGCCGGGGCGGGGGCGGGATCCGGGGCCGAAGCAGGCGGGATCCGCGCGGCCTCGGGCGCCGCCTCATCCCCGGCCGCCGCGGTCGCGCCGTACGTGACGAAGGTCCGGACGATCGCCCTCTCGTCCCACGGGGCGAGGACGTAGCGCCACCCGCCGGAGGCCCGGACCTCGGCGGAGACGACCTCGTAGAGCTGGTCCTCCCACCTCACGGCCGTCCCCGGACGGGGGGCCCCGGGCCCCTCCGTCCGGGGAGCCCAGGGCTTCCCGACGCGCGAGAGGAGGACGAGGCTGCCGTCCTCCCCTGCCGCCCCCTCGAGGCGGTCGCGCCCCTCGGGGCGAGGCATCGCCGGGCCCGTCCCTCCTACGCCGCCGCCAGGACCGACGTCAGGTACCGCCAGAAGCGGGAGACCGACGGGACGTGGACCCGCTCGTCCGGCGAGTGAGCGTTCTGGATGGTCGGGCCGAACGAGATCGTGTCGAGGCCCGGCACCTTCTCGCCCAGGATCCCGCACTCGAGCCCCGCGTGGATCGCCTTCACCTCCGGCTCGTGGCCGAAGAGGTCGGCGTGGACCCTCTTCGCGAGGGCGAGGAGCGGCGAGGAAGTGTTCGGCTTCCAGCCCGGATACCCGTGCCCCTGCTCGACGACGAAGCCGGAGAGCTCCCCGAAGGCCGCGACCATCCGCCCCGCGTCCCTCTTGGCCGACTCCACCGAGCTCCGCTGGCTCGTCGCGACCGTAACCGTCGCGCCCTTCGTCTCGACGACCGCGAGGTTCGTCGAGGTCTGGACGAGGCCGGGGATGTCGGGCGACATCCCGAGGACGCCGTGGGGAGCCGTGTAGAGGAAGCCGACGACGCGGCGGGCGTCGGCGCCGGAGAAGACCTGCGCCGGCGCTTCGGCGGCCGGCTCGAGGGAGATCGAAAGCCCCGGGTCGAACGCCCCCGCCTCGGCCTTCACCTCGGCCTCGAGCCCCGCGAGCGCGACGCGGAGGTCGCCCTCGCGGGCGAGCTCGACCGCCATCGTCGCGAACGCCTCCCGGGGGATCGCGTTCCGCTTGCTCCCCCCCTCGAGCGAGGCGACCTCGACGCCGAGGCTCCCGACGGCCGGCCAGAGGGCGCGGGCGAGGACCTTCAGCGCGTTGACGCGCCCCTCGTGGATGTCGACGCCGGAGTGGCCTCCGCGCAGGCCGCGGACGGCGAGGCGGAAGAAGACCTTCCCGGCGCCGGCCGGGACGAGCGTCACCGGGGTGATGAGGACGGTGTCGAGGCCGCCGGCGCAGCCGACGTAGATCGCCCCCTCCTCCTCGGTGTCGAGGTTCAGCATCCGCCGGCCGGCAAGGAGCTCCGGCGCCAGCTCGAACGCGCCGGTCAGGCCCGTCTCCTCGTCGATCGTGAAGAGACACTCGAGCGGCGGGTGGGAGACGTCGGTCGCCTCCAGGAGCGCGAGGGCGGCGGCGCACCCGATGCCGTTGTCGGCGCCGAGCGTCGTCCCGTCGGCCTTCACCCACTCGTCGCCGTCCGCGACGACCTTGATCGGGTCGCGCGAGAAGTCGTGGGCGGTCCCCGAGTTCTTCTCGCAGACCATGTCGAGGTGGCCCTGCAGGACCACCGGGGCTTCGGCCTCGCGGCCCTTCGACCCGGCCTTCCTCACGACGACGTTGCCGGCGGCGTCGACCTGCGCCGGCAGGCCGAGGCGGCCAGCGACCTCGAGGACGTAGGCGCGGGCCCCGGCCTCGTTGCGCGAGGAGCGCGGGATCGCGGCGAGCGCGAGGAAGTGCTTCCAGACGGTGGGGGGATCGAGCTTCTCGGTTGCTAGGGTCATCATTCCTCCAGGCAACCGCGCATGATAAGGGGCGAAGGCCCGTCCGGCCAGCGGCGGGACAGGCGCCGCTTGTAGCCGTACGGCTGGCTGTGGACGTTGCGGTTCGGGTCGGTGACCCTGGTGTGGACGAGGCCGGTACCGGCAGCCCAGCGGACCGCCTCCTCGGCAGTCCTCAGCCCGCTCGGAGGGACGCCAGGGCGCGCTCCAGGGTTGGGAGCTCGTTCTCCAACGCGTCGGCGAGGAGCTCGACGTCCACTCCGAAGTACTGATGCGCCAGGACGTCCCGCAGGCGCGCCCAGCCACCCCAGTCGACGTCTGCCTGTCGGGCGAGGAGCTCATCGGGGAGGTGCTTGATGGCCTCGCCCAGGATCTCGATGTTCCGGACAATCGCGTCTCGCGCCATGGGGCTCGCGGAAAGCCGGGCCGCCGCAGGCTCCCCGGCCAGGTACTCCCGAATCGCCGCAACAGCCGCGGCTGCGTCGGTGAGGTAGAGATCAGAGTCCCGGGACATCGACGGCCTCGTTCAGCACCGCCTCCCGCAGCGAAGGCTTGAGCGCCTCGCGGATCACCAGGTCTACGCGCCGCCCAAAGCTCGCCTCCAACAGCCGAAGGAGCCCCATGTAGTTTCGAAACGTCTTCCGGTCGAACTCGACGAGGAAGTCGAGATCGCTCCCGGCGCTTTCTTCGCCACGCGCCGCCGAGCCGAAGAGCGCGAGGCGCCGGACTCCCAGGTCGCGCAGGCGCTCCGTCTCACCGCTCAGCTGCTCCAGGATGTCCGTTCGGGTCATCACGTCACCAGGCCGCGAGGCGACGTCATTCTAGCGTCGCGGCGCGCCGGCCGCCCAGCAGAAGCCAGCAGCGGGTTCGCAGGCTACCGTAGGTGAGGCAGCCGGGGCTCGTCAGGCTCGATCGCAGGAAGATCGCAGCCCTCGCCGGCGTGCCCCGTTCGCGCACGAGAGTGGGAGCCGGCAACCACAGATCACAGTTGCTGACCCCATTCACATCCGGCGCGGGGCAGACGCGGCCTCAGGAGGGACGGGGTTCATCGAGCCGTTACCGTATTGCGCCCCTCGCATCCCAGCGATCAAAGGCGCCTGCTCGGGAACGGGAAGAAGTTCCCGTTCCCGAGCGATCGACCTAACGCGGCAGAGAGATGGTCAGGGAGTTGTTGTTGTTGCTGATGACGTAGCTCATCGCGAGCAGGCGATGATCGCTCGTGATGACCGCGCTCGCTCCGGCACCACAGCACGGGATCATGAGGCCGTTCGCTTCACTGATGGCGCGCCAGGGCTGCTGAGAGAAGAGGTCGTTGAGCTGGTTGTAGCTCCGGGCAGGCAAGAGGAGTGAATCCGAGACGGTCGTGCCGCCGTCCTGAGAGGTGATCGTGACGGTGACGAGGGCGGCCTGGTCATCCGGGTTGACGAGCACCAGGTTCGTGCGCCGCGTCCAAGCGGTATGCAGCCAGGGGACCCAGGTCTCCTCTCCGGGGTCCGCGAACCGGAGCCCTTCGATAAGAGGACCCGCACCGGCATCCCCGGGGCAGGTCATCCCTCCGCCGTCGTAGGACATGCACGCGTCGTCCCCGCTCCAGCCTCTTCCGCCGATGCCCGACAGCACCGCGCCCTGCACGAACAGCCCGGGATCCGCAGTACAGATGGCAAGGCCATAGGCACTTTCCACAGGCCCGCGGAACACATCGGATCCGCCGAGCGACGTGGTTGAATGCGGAGGGACCGTATACGTTGCAGGGATGAAACCTGGGGTACCGATCCAGTCTGCGATGGTGAATTGAAGGGGAGTGCCCGTTCGGTTCGTAATGCGGACTTCGGTCGTCCAGGCAGCGTTCTGCTGCCCGAAAACCCTCGAGGCGATGGGCACGAGCACCGTTTCGCCCGCGAGGCGGAAAGGAAGGAGCAGGGCAGCGGCGAAGAGCGTCCCCCCAATTCCTGGCAGCGTTGTGAACATTGGGCGCACAGTCCTTTTCATACTGGCATTGTCCCTCCCCGTCCGTCCCGTTGCCGCCGCGGCCTGTCTCAGGGGAGCATCGTGTCGCCGTACATCAGGTAGCGGTCGACGCCGCGCGCCGCCTTGCGCCCCTCGTGGATCGCCCAGACGACGAGCGACTGGCCGCGCACCATGTCGCCGGCCGCGAAGACGCCCGGGACGCTCGTCATCTTCTCGTGGTCGGTGATGACGTTCCCCCGCTCGTCGAGCTTGACCCCCAGGTCGGCG
>JAKOVQ010000009.1 GCA_029781975.1 Acidobacteriota bacterium | reverse complement strand
GGGGATCGAGAAACCCCCGGGAACACTCGCTCCCGTGGGGGGTCCGGGGGGATCGAGAAACCCCCGGGAACACTCGCTCCCGTGGGGGGTCCGGGGGGATCGAGAAACCCCCGGGAACACTCGCTCCCGTGGGGGGTCCGGGGGGATCGAGAAACCCCCGGGAACACTAGCCGCCCGGCCCGATCCCGAGCCGGATCATCGCGTCGGACGGGTCGTTGGACCGGGCCTGCGCGAAGGAGGTCAGGACGAGCCGGACCCGCGGGTGGACCTCCTCGATGCGCGCGAGCGTGGGCGCGTCGAGCTCCAGCAGCTCGCAGGGCCCCGCGGCAACGACGGTGGCCGTCCTCGCCCCCCCCTGGAGGACCGAGATCTCGCCGAAGAAGGTCCCCTCGTGCATGGTCCGAAGCCTGTGGTTCCGCCCCCTCGGGTCCCTCGCGAAGGCCTTGCAGCTCCCGGAGCTGATGACGAAGAGGCTCCCGCCCGGCTCCCCCTCCGTCACGATCACGTCCCCGGCTTCGAACGTCAGGAGCTCGAGGCCGCGGATCACGGCCAGCAGCTCGTCGTGCGTGAAGTCCGAGAAGAGCGGCGTCTTCTCGATTCCCACCGCGGCCGTGCCGTTCCCGGGCGGGTGCCGCCCCCCCGCGTCCTCCGGCGCGAGGGGAAGCGGCTCCGCCCCGGCCGGCGGTCCCGGCGCCTCCCGTCGCGGGTTCGCCAGGGTCGTCGCGGCGGCGAGCTCGTCCGTGGAGAGCTCCCTCCCCATCTCCTCGGCCAGGTGCCTCAGCGTCGTCCGCTGGACCTCCTCGGTCTCGCGGTCGTGGACGAGGCGGGCGAGCTTCTCCTCGATCTCCTGCCGGCCCGGCGCCACCCGCTGGATCTTCTTGAGCGTGGCGATCGCCTTGGCGGCGAAGCCGGCCCGCGCGTACTCGTCCGCCAGCGCCTCGAGGATCGGGATCGCCTCGTCCACCCGTCCGTCGAGGGCGAGGACGTCCGCCAGCTGCTGGCGAAGGGAGTGGTTCCCCGGATCCGACCCGAGCTCCCTGCGAAGGAGGGCCGCGGCGCGCGCGTAGCTCCTCCTGGCGACCAGGGAGGCGACATCCTGCCCGCGCCCGCGGAACCAGCCGAAGTCGACCACGGAGCCCGTCTCCTCCTGCCTCCAAATCGTATCGCGGCCGGCGCCCGGGGGACGGGTTAAAGTCCCGGCCCACGGAGGGTGCATGCGCGAGAACGTCGTCCTGATCACGGGAGCCTCCTCGGGCATCGGCGAGGCGACCGCGCGCGAGCTGGTGGCGCGCGGCGCGAAGGTCGTCCTCGCGGCCCGGAGGACGGATCTCCTCGACGTCCTCGCCAGGGACCTCCGGGCCTCGGGGGGCGAGGCCGTGACCGTCGCCTGCGACGTCACGAAGGACGGCGACCCCGAGAAGGCGGTGGCGGCGGCGGTCGCCGCCTTCGGCCGCCTCGACACGGTCGTTGCCAACGCCGGCTTCGCGGTGGCGGGGCGCTTCGAGAAGCTCACCCTCGAAGACCATCGCCGCCAGATGGAGACGAACGTCTTCGGCGTGATCCGGACGCTCAAGGCCGCGCTCGGGGAGCTGAAGAAGACGCGCGGGCGGATCGCCGTCGTGGGGAGCGTGAACGGGTACGTCGGGACCCCCGCCACCTCCTCCTACTGCATGAGCAAGTTCGCCCTCCGCGGCCTCTGCGACGCGATCCGTCCCGAGCTGGCGGACTCGGGCGTCACGGTCACCCACATCGCCCCCGGCTTCGTCGCCAGCCAGATCCGCGCCAAGGACAACCGCGAGATCGTCCACCACGACGCGGCGGACCCGGTCCCGTCGTGGCTGGTGATGGCCGCCGAGGACGCCGCCCGGGAGATCGTCACCGCGATCGCCCGGCGGAAGAAGGAGGAGGTGGTCACCTTCCACGGGAAGGTCTTCGTCCTCCTCGCCCGGTACACCCCGTGGCTGGTCGACCTCCTGGTCCCCCTGGTCGACGCGGACAAGCGCCCGGACAGGAAGCGCGACGCGGGAGAGGCGGGTTGACCGCGGCCGTCCGCCGGGACCGGGCCTGGCGTGCGGCCCTCGCGATCCTCCCCCTCCTCCTCGTCGCGCCCGCGCTCCTCCCGGGCCGGAGCCTCTCGACCGCCGACCTCCTGACGGGCACGTACCTTCTCTCCGGGGCTCAGCCCCCGGGATACCAGCCGGCCAACCCCCTCCTCTCGGACCCGGCCCAGCAGATGATCCCGTTCCGGCGGCTCGTCGTGGACGAGCTCCGCGCCGGACGGATCCCCTTCTGGAACCCGTACGCGTACGCCGGCTCGCCCCTCCTCGGCAACTCCCAGTCGGCCGTCTTCGACCCGCTCGCCCTCCCCTACCTCCTCTTCGCGCGCGTCGACGACGGGACCGTCTGGGTCGCGTTCCTGCGGCTCTTCGTGGCGGCCCTCGGCGCATTCCTCTTCGCCCGCGCCCTCGGATTGCCCCGGGAAGCCAGCGCGCTGGCCGGCCTCGCCTACGGGTGCGGCGGGTTCATGGTCGTCTGGCTCCTCTACCCCCCCGCGTCCTCCGCGGCGTGGGTCGGATTCGTCTTCTGGGCGGGAGAGCGGATGGCCCGCCGCGCGACGCCGGGGAACGTCGCGGGGCTCGGGGCGAGCCTCGCCCTCACGGTGCTCGGCGGACACGTCGAGACTTCGTTCCTCGCCGCCGCGGCCGTGTCGGTCTACGTCCTCGCGAGGCGCTGGCAGCTGACCTCGGGGAGCCCGCGAGCGGCGGCGGCGTCGCTCGGGCCCCTGGCGGCGGGAGGCGCGCTCTCCGCGGCGCTCGCCGCCGTCCACATCGCCCCGTTCCTGGAGGCCCTGGCGGAGGGGACGGCGGGAGTCGACCGGATCGAGTCGATCCGCAGGGTCGGCCCCCGGATCCTCCTCGACCTCCCTCAGTACGTGGGGCACCTGGACCGCCTGGTCCTCCTCGCGTTCCCCTACCTCTACGGGAGACCGGTGGCCGGGGAGATCACCATCGGAGGGGCGTGGACCAACTTCTGCGAGCACTCCGGCGGCTACGGCTCCCTGGCCGGCCTGGTCCTGGCCGTCGCGGCGGTGGTCCTGTCGCGGCGCGGCAGCCCCGTCCGGGTGATCGCCCCGATCGCGCTCGCCGCCTGGCTCCACAGCATCTGGTTCCCGCCGGCGCTCCTCGCGGCCCGCTTCCTTCCGGGGCTCCAGCTGGTCTTCCCCGAGAGGTCGGTGTTCGTGGCCCTCTTCGGCCTCGCGGTCCTCGCCGGCTTCGGCCTCGAGGAGCTCCGCTCGTCCGAGGCGCCCCGCGCCCGCCGCCTCCTCCTGGTCGGTGCCGCGCTCCTCGCGATCGCCGCGGCAGCCGCCGCCGCGGCCGCCGTCTGGCTCGTGGAGGGATCGCCGGGACGCGAGGTCGTGGCGCGTCTCCTCCTCTCGGCGCGGATCCTCCGCCCGGTCCCCGACCTGGTGCCCAAGGCCGAGGCGTTCTTCTCTTCCGGGGCCGGCCCCTACGCCCGGCTCTACCTCCTCCCCTGGGCCGGGCTGGCGCTCGCCCTCGCGACCGTCCTCGCCGGGCTCCGCCTCCGCCCCCGGTGGCGTGGCTGGCCGGCCGCGGTCCTCCTCGTGGCCGGGGCCGATCTCTTCCTCTTCGCCCACGGCTTCAACCCGGCCGTCCCCCGCGCGCTCGTCTACCCGAGGACCCGGGCGCTGGAGCGGGTCCGCGCCGCCGCGGGCGCCGGCCGCCTCCTCGTCCTCGACCACGGCCTCGTCCCGAACGTCGCGACCTACTTCGGCCTCGCGGACCTCGCCGGCTACGACGCGATCAACCGGAGGCGCCTCGAGGAGCTCGCCCGCCTCGCGGGAGCGGACGACCGGAAGGCGCCTGGTCAGGCGCTGCTGGCGTTCGTCCGCTGCGAATCCCCCTTCTTCGACGCCCTCGCCGTCCGGATGGTCGTGGCCCACCGTCCGCTGGAGCGCCCGGGGCTCGAGCTCGCCGACCGGGACGGCCCGATCCACGTCTATCGCAATCTCCACGCCCGGCCCTTCGTCTCCGTCCCCGCCGAGGTCGTCGTCGCGCGCTCGCGCTCGGACGCCGCGCGGGCGCTCCGGGTCCCTTCGAGCGACCCGGTCGCCCGCACCGTCGTCGAGGCGGCGACCGGGACGGTCGCCGCGGCCCGGGTGAGCCGGCTCTCCTGGACGCGCCCCGAGCCCTGCCGGATCCTGATCGACGCGGACGTCTCCTCGGCCGGGGCGCTCGTCGTCGCCGAGAGCTTCGACCGGGGCTGGAGCGCACGGGTGGACGGGGCGCCGGCGGCGGTCTACCCGGCGGACCTCGCGATGATGGCCGTCGCGGTCCCCCAGGGGCGGCACGCCGTCGAGCTCCGGTTCCAACCGCGGTCCTGGTGGGGCGCGGTCGCCGCGACCGCCGTGGGGCTGGCCGCCCTCCTCGCCCTGGTCGTGACCGCCTCCCGGGGGAGCCGGCCCGCGCCTACGCCGCCGTCCCCGCCTTCCCGAGGTTCCGGACGATCAGGGTGAAGCAGACGGCCCCGACCGCGAGCATCCCCAGCCCCTCGGCCACCTGCCCGAAGACGAGCCGGCCGATCCCGAAGAGGGAGGCGTAGACGAGGACGATCCCCAGGAGCCAGTTGACGACGGAGAGCGGGCCGCCGGGGATCTGCTCGCGGCCCAGCCCGAGGCGCTCTGAGACGCGCGCCCAGCCGGGGCCTCCCGGCCTCACGCGGCGGTAGAACGAGTCGAGGACGGCGTCCGGCTCGGGCTTCGTCAGGAAGGTCACGAGGAGCCAGACGGCCGTCGAGACGGCGGCGGTCACCAGCATCACCTTCGCCTGGACCTCGAACTCCGAGACCGGCGGGGCGCCGGGCGCGGCGGCCGCGCGGGAGAACCAGGCCAGGGAGGCGAGCGCGACGACGAGGGAGGCGACCATCGCTCCGATCTCGCTCCACGCGCTGATCCGCCACCAGTACCACCGGAGGATCAGGACGAGCCCCGTGCCGCTCCCCAGGGCGAGGAGGAACCGCCACGCCCCCTCGATGCTCCCCAGGTTGAGCGTCACGACGATCGACGCGAGGAAGAGCCCGACGGTCACCCAGCGCCCGACGTTCACGTAGTGACGCTGGTCCGCGTCCTTCCGGATGAACCGCTTGTAGACGTCGCCGACGAGGTAGCTCGCCCCCCAGTTCAGGTGCGTCGCGATCGTCGACATGTACGCCGCGGCGAAGCCGGCGAGCATGAACCCCCTCCAGCCGGCGGGGAGGAGGTCGACCATCGCCTGCACGTAGGCGGCCTCGTGGTCCATCTTGCCGTTGACGAGGACCCCCGCCGGGTAGAGGAGGACGGTGCAGAGGGCCGTGACGATCCAGGGCCAGGGCCGAAGGGCGTAGTGGGCGACGTTGAAGAAGAGGGTGGCGAGCACCCCCTCCTTCTCGCTCCGCGCCGAGAAGATCCTCTGGGCCACGTAGCCGCCGCCGCCCGGCTCGGCGCCGGGGTACCAGGCGGCCCACCACTGGACGGCCAGGAAGGTCACCATGGCGATGGCGGGCATCCAGGCCGTGCCGACCGGCGGGACCACCGAGACCGCCGCGTCCAGCGACCCGAAGTGGGCGGTCAGCCCCCGCTCGAGCGCCCGCATCCCCCCCACCTTCCGGACGGCGTAGACCGCGAGGACGATCACCGCCGTCATCTTGATGACGAGCTGGACGACGTCGGTCCAGAGGACCGCCCACATCCCGGCCGCGGCGGAGTAGGCCACCGTCACGACGAAGCAGATCCCGACGGCGACGACCGGAGAGATGCCGAGCGCGATGTTCAGGATCTTGACCATCGCGAGGGTGACCCAGCCCATGATGATCAGGTTGACCGGGAGGGCGAGGTAGAGCGCGCGGAAGGCCCGGAGGAACGTGGCGGCCTTCCCGCCGTAGCGGATCTCGACGAACTCCACGTCGGTCATCACCTCCGCGCGCCGCCAGAGCCGCGCGTAGAGGAAGACCGTGAGCGTCCCGCTCATCACCATGTTCCACCAGAGCCAGTTGCCGGCCACCCCGTGCGCCGCGACGAGCCCCGTCACGACGAGCGGCGTGTCCGCCGCGAAGGTCGTGGCGACCATCGCCGCCCCGGCCAGCCACCACGGAGCCTTCCGCCCCGCGACGAAGTACTCCGAGAGCGACTCCCCGCCCCGCCGCGTGAACTTCATCCCGATCCCGATCGAGAGAGCGAAGTACGCGGCGACGATGGCCCAGTCGAGCACGGTCAGAGTCATTCACCCCTCCGTCGCGGTCGGTCGCGGGAGTCTAGCGCCGCCATGGCGGACGGCGGCTCCCTTCGCTACCATCCCCGCCGTGGCCGACCCGGGCATGCCCCCCCTCGCCGTCTCCGTCTCCCGCGACGGCCCGGTCACCGTCGTCCGCCTCGACCGGCCGGCGGTGCGGAACGCGATCGACGCCCGGACCGCGAGGGGCCTCCGCGACGCCTTCCTCGCCTTCGACGCCGACCCGGCGGCCTCCGTGGCCGTCCTCGCCGGCCGCGACGACGCCTTCTGCGCCGGGGCGGACCTGAACGACGCGGCCGCCCTGGCGGAGGCCGTCGCGGGCCCGGACGGGCCGCTCGGCCCTACCCGCCTCCTCCTCGGCAAGCCGGTCGTCGCGGCCATCGCCGGCCCCTGCGTGGCAGGGGGCCTCGAGCTGGCGCTCTGGTGCGACCTGAGGGTCGCGGACGAGACCGCCACGTTCGGCTTCCTCGAGCGGCGCTTCGGCGTCCCGCTGGTGGACGGCGGGACGATCCGGCTCCCCGCGGTCGTCGGCCTGGGTCGCGCCCTCGAGATGATCCTGACCGGAAGGCTCCTCGACGCCCGCGAGGCGCTGGCGTGGGGTCTCGTCACCGAGGTCGTCCCGCGCGGCACCCACGTCGAGCGCGCCGTCGCGCTCGCCCGGCGCCTCGCGGCCTTCCCCCAGGCCTGCCTCAGGAACGACCGGCTCTCCCTCTACGAGAGCCTCGGGCTACCGGTCGCCGAGGCCCTCTCCCTCGAGGCGCGGCGCGGCGCGGCGACGGTCGCCTCGGGCGAGACCGAGGCGGGCGTGCGGGCGTTCCTCGCCGGGAAGGGGCGCGGCGGGACGTTCGAGTGAGAGCGAGCGTCCCCGGCACGGCTCGGGTCGCCCCGGTCGTGCGGTGTCCCGACGAACCCCCCGGAGTCACCGTCTAGAATCGCCGGATGCCGCCCCGCCACGACGCTCGCCTCTTCCTCTGCGGCGCCGCGGCGCTCTTCTGGGAGCTCGCCCTGATCCGCTGGCAAGGGTCGTGCATCCGCATCGTCGCCTACTACTCGAACTTCATCCTGATCGCGGCGTTCTTCGGGCTCGGCGTGGGCGCGCTGCTCGGACGGTTCCCGCGGCTGCGGCTCGAGCGCCTCGTCTTCCCCGTCGTCGGGCTCGGCGCCGTCCTCGGCGTGGCGCTCGGCCAGGCGCCACACACCAACCCGGGCGGTGTCGACGAATACGTCTGGATCGGCTCACCGCGGGGAATCGAGCCCGCCGGCTCGTTCGCCGGGAGCCCGATCATCATCCCTTACTGGGTTCTCCTGGCCGTCATCTACCTGGTGGACGCGGGAGTCTTCGCGGTCTTCGGCGCCTGGCTTGCACGCTTGTTCCGGGGCCGGCCTCCCCTGAGGGCCTACTCGATCGAGATCGCGGGGAGCATCGCCGGGATCGGACTGTTCGCGGCTCTCTCCGCGACGGGACGCTCGCCCGTCGCCTGGTTCGTCGCCGGCTTCGCGCTCCTCGCGCTCGTTCAGCGCCGGGAGCTCGTCACCGACCTCGCGGCGGCGGCGGCGGTCCTCGTGACCCTGGGCATCGTGGTCCCCTTCTCCGCCCAGTTCATCTGGTCCCCGTACTACAAGATCGAGTTCCGGCCGCTCCGCTCCGTCGCGGTCCCGGAGCGCGGGGAGAAGCTCCTCTTCGACCGTCCCATCGGCCACACGCTGACGGTGAACAACGACTACCACCAGATGCTCCTCGACCTGCGCGAGGGGCCGGAGGAGCCGGCGTTCCTCCGGTCGTGGCGCGCGCTCTACGACTCGCCCTACCGCGACGCGGCCCGGCTTCCCGCGGGTCCGATCCTGGTGGTCGGGGCGGGGACCGGCAACGACGTCAGCGCGGCGCTCCGGAGGACCGATCGCCAGATCGACGCCGTCGACATCGACCCCGTGATCCTCGGTCTCGGACGCCTCTTCAACCCGGAACGACCCTACGAGAACCCCCGCGTCACCGTCGTGACGGACGACGCCCGCTCGTTCCTCCAGAGGACGCCCCGCCGCTACGCCCTGATCGTGTTCGGCTTCCTCGACAGCCACACCCTGCTGTCGTCCTTCTCGTCCCTCCGCCTAGACAACTTCGTCTACACCCGCGAGGCCCTCGCGACGGCCCGGCGCCATCTCCTCCCCGGGGGCGAGCTCTACCTGACGTTCGCCGCGAACACGCCCTGGATCCGGGACCGCCTCCTCAAGCTCGTGAACGAGGCGTTCGGGACGCCGACCCAGATGAGCGTGGCCACCGGCGGCCCCCGCTACGCGAACGGCGTCATCCTCCGGAACCGCGTCCCGCGACCCGGCGAGCCGACCGCCTCCGCCGATCCGGCGCCCGCGGGCATCCAGGTGCCGACGGACGACTGGCCCTTCCTCTACCTCAGGACCCGCTCGATCCCCTGGCACTACCGGGTGTTTGTCGCGATCGTCCTGGTCCTCGGCGTCGCGGCGCTCCTGCTGCTCCCACGGGGCGAGCGGCGGCTCCGCCTCCCCTACTTCTTCCTGGGCGCGGCCTTCTTCCTCCTCGAGACGAGCAACGTCGTGAGCCTCTCCCTCCTCTTCGGCTCGACGTGGATCGTGAACGTCGTCGTCTTCGCGGGGATCCTCGTCCTCGTCCTCCTCGGCAACTGGGCGTCCACCCGCCTGGACGCCGCACGCCCCCCGGGGTGGGTCTTCGGGCTCCTCGCGGCGAGCGTCGCGCTCGCGTGGGCGACACCGACGGCGTTCCTCCTCCGTGTGCCCGGCACCGTCCCGAGGGCCGCGGCCGCGGTGGCCCTCTTCCTCGGGCCGGTCTTCTTCGCCAGCCTCGTCTTCGCGCTCCTCATCTCCCGGGAGCGGGAGCTCTACCCGTGCTACGGCTCGAACGTGCTCGGCGCCGTCGTTGGCGGGACCTGCGAATACGCGTCCCTCGTCCTCGGCTTCAAGGCGCTCCTCGTCCTCACCCTGGCGTTCTACGGGCTCGTCTGGCTCCTGGTGACCCGGGAGCGCTGAAGGGGGGCCGAGTCCCCGGCGTCAGGCCGCCTCGGCCGCCGGCCTGTCGCCGACGATCTTCCCGTCGCGGATCTCGACGATCCGGCCGGCGCGCCGCGCGAGCGCCAGGTCGTGGGTGATGACGACGAGGGTCCGGCCCTGCCTCCAGAGCTCGAGGAAGAGGCCCATGATGTCGGTCCCGGAGGTCGTGTCGAGGTTCCCGGTCGGCTCGTCGGCGAGGACGATGTCCGGGTCCATGGCGAGGGCGCGCGCGATCGCCACGCGCTGCATCTGGCCGCCGGAGAGCTCGGTCGGCTTGTGGTCCATCCGGTCGCCGAGACCGACCTTCGCCAGGAGGTCCGTCACCTTCTCCTTCCGCTTCTTCGGCGCGACGCCCCCGAAGACGAGCGGCATCTCGACGTTCTCGTAGGCGGAGATCTGCGGCAGGAGGTTGAACGCCTGGAAGACGAACCCGACGCGCCGGTTCCGCACCTCGGCGAGCGCGTCGCGGCCGAGCCCCGCCACCTTCTCGCCGGCGATGAAGAAGTCCCCCGAGGTCGGGGTGTCGAGGCAGCCGAGGAGGTTCATCAGCGTCGACTTCCCCGAGCCGGACGGGCCGACGATCGCGACGAACTCGCCGCGCTCGATGGAGAGGTCGATTCCCTTCAGCGCCTCCACCTGCACCTTGCCGGTGTCGTAGACCTTCCGGATGCCCGACATCCGGATGATGGGGCCGTCGTGGGGGGTCATCTCGGGGCGGCTCGACATGACGATCTCCTACTCGTAGCGCAGGGTGGAGGCGGGGTCGATGGAGGCGGCCCGCCGCGCCGGGAAGTAGCCGGCGAGGAGGCCGATGACGCCGAGGATGGAGGCGGTGGCGATACCGATCGCCGGCGAGAGCTTCGGGGTCCCGAGGAACTCCATCACCTTGCTCCCCTCCGTCGGGATGAAGCTCATCCCGAGGACGAGGAGGGTGGCGATGAGCATCCCCGCCGCGCCGCCGACGAACGTGTAGGACAGCCCCTCCAGGACGAACGGCCCGGTGATCCACGACGCCTTCGCGCCGAGCGCCATCTTCACGCCGATCTCGCGGGTCCGCTCCTTCACGACCGCGTACATGATGTTCGCCACGCCGACGCCGCCGATCAGGAGGGTCAGCGCGCCGATGATCCCGAGGAAGAGCTGGATGCCGGTCGTGACGTTCCGGTTGACCTTCTGCGACTCCACCGTGTCCCAGGTGGGGAGCGCCCGCTCGTCCGTCGGGTCGAAGCCGTACCTGGCCGCGATCACCTCGCGGGTCCGCTGGATCCCCTCCTTCATCCGGGAGGACTCGCGGACCCTCACGACGAGGTCGTTCACCGTCGCGCGGCCGAAGAGCGCCTTCCAGGTGGTGATCGGGATGATGGAGTGGTCCTTGTCCATCCCGGCGTAGGCGCCCATCTGGGTCTTCTTCTGCATCACGCCGATCACGGTGAAGGGAGCCTGGTTCACGAGCATCGTCTTGCCGACCGGGTCCTCCTTCCCGAAGAGGTCCTCGGCCAGCTCGTTCCCGAGGAAGATCACCCGGCGCTGCTCGGCCTCGTCGAGGGGCGAGAGGAACCGTCCCCCGTCCACGGGGTACTGCTTGCGCGCCTCGCCGTACGGGTAGCTGACCCCCTTCACCCGGCCGGCGACGGTCTTCTTGCCGTAGGTCAGGTTGGTCCGCCAGTTGATCGCCTCACCGATGAGCGCCTCGAGCTCGGGGAGCCGCTTCTGGAGGACCGGGACGTCGTCGATCCTCACGCGGATGGGCCTCCCGGGGTTCATCCCCTTCCAGGGCTTCGTGGTCTCGCTCATCCACATGACGCCGATGTTCTCGCCCATCGCCCGGGCGTTGCGGTCGAGCTGCATCCTCAGCCCCTGCCCGAAGGCGAGGAGGAGGAGGATCGCCACGGTCCCCCAGGCGATGGCGGCGATCGTCAGGAAGGCGCGCTTCTTGGCGAGCGTCGCCGACTGGAGGAAGAGGTGGAGGATGACCTTCATCGCGACCTCACAGCTCCGGTCTTCGTGCCCCGGTGGGGGGTGCGGGGGGACCGAGAAACCCCCGCGAACGCGAGCTGGCAAACCCCCGCGAACATCACAGCTTCATCGCCACGACCGGGTCGAGGCGGGAGGCCTCGCGCGCCGGGAAGTAGCCGGCCAGGACGCCGATGACGCCCAGGATGCCGGTGGTGATCAGGGCGACCGTCGGCGAGAGCTCCGGGCGCCCCACGTACTCGACGAGGCTCTCCGGGAAGACGCCGCAGATCCCGAGCGAGATGGCGAACCCGATCGCGCCGCCGATCCCGGTGACGAGGAGCGTCTCCACGAGGAACTGCTTGAGGACCGCCCCCTGCTTGGCGCCGAGGGCCATCTTGATGCCGATCTCCCTGGTCCGCTCCTCGACGACGACGTTCATGATGTTCGAGACGCCGATCCCGCCGACGACGAGCGTCAGCGAGCCGACGATGCCGAGGAAGGCCGAGAAGGCGAGCATGAAGACCTCGAAGAACTGGAACTGCTCCGTCGTGTCCCAGACCGAGAACGCCTCCTTGTCCTCGGGGTCGAACTTGAGCCGCCGCGAGAGCGCCTCGCGCAGCGACTGGGTGACCTGCTTGGACTGGAGGGCCGTGGCGGGCTGGAAGACGAAGTTCGAGAGGTACTTCCGCCCGGTGAGGGAGCGGAACGTCGTCCCCGGGATCCAGGAGAGGTCGCTGTCGCGGCTGTTGTAGCTGGAGTCCTGCTCCTTCGGGACGAGGACCCCGATGACGGTGAACGGGGAGCCGTTCATCAGGACGACCTTCCCCACCGGGTCGGTCCCCTTGCCGAAGACGTCCTCGGCGAACTTGTTCCCCAGGAAGACGACGCGCCGCTGGTCCCGCATGTCGAGCGGGTTCAGGAAGCGGCCGCCCGGCTGAGGGATCAGGTTCCGCATCTCGCCGAACTCGGGCGAGACGCCGGAGACGTCGATCGGGTAGGTCTTCAGGTTGTAGACGAGCTTCCAGCCGTCGCTGTACTCGCTCGACATCCGCTTCAGGCCGTCGATCCTCGGTCGGACCGCCTCGAGGTCCTCGTCGGTTATCCGGATCCGCCTCCCCTTCCCGAGCCCCTGGTAGGGGATCGAGGTGAGCCCGGGCCAGGAGATGCAGATCCGGTCCCCGAGACCGGCCGTCTGCTTGATGAGCTGCTTCTTCAGGCCGGCGCCGAAGGCCAGGAGGAGCGTCACCGCGACCGTCCCCCAGACGATGCCGAAGACCGTCAGGAAGGTCCGGAGCTTCTGGCTCTTCAGGTCCCGGTGCAGCTGCTTCAGGGCGTCGCGGATCATCGGCGCTGGTCCTTCGGTTCCCTGCCGTTCCTCAGCTGATCTGCTTGGGCGGGCGCTGGACGAGCTTGTCGCCCTTCTTCACCCCTTCGGTCACCTCGACGTTCAGCCCGTCGGAGATGCCGGTCTTGATCTCCACCTTCTTCGGCTCCTCCTTCGGGTCCTTGCCCGGCACCTCGACGAACGCCTTCTTGCCTCCGTCCTCGAAGGTGACGAGCCGCTCGGGGATCGTCACGACGTCCTTCTTCTCCCGGATGATCAGGTCCGCGTTGGCCGAGTAGCCCGCGCGGAGCGTCACCTTCTGGCCGGGGTCGAGCTCGATCTCCACGTCGAAGAGGGTGGCGCCGTCCTTCTGCTGCGCCTGGGGCGCGATCCGCGAGACGGCCCCCGTGACGACGTCGCTCGGCAGGGCGCCGACCTTGATCCGCGCCGGGAGCCCGACCCGCAGCTTGCCGACGTCGATCTCGTCGACCGTCCCCTTGAAGATCAGGTCGGACATGTCGGCGATGGTCGCCATCTCGGTCCCCGGCTGGTACGAGGTGAGGGGGACGATCGGGTCACCCGGGTTGACGGAGCGCGTCAGGATCGTCCCGGCCGCCGGCGCCCGGATGATCGAGTCGACCGCCGAGCCGGCCGTGGTGATCTTCCCGTTCCGGGTGAGCTCCCGGTCCTGCTGGGCCTTGGTGAGGGCGATCTTGGCGAGCTCGAAGGCCTCGCGCTTCACGTCGACGTCGGAGCGGGGGACGATCCCCTGCCGGCTCATCTCGCGGGAGCGGTCGAAGTCGGCCTTCGCCCGGTCGAAGGAGGCCTGGGCCGACTCCACCCGCCGGTCGACCTCGGTCACCTCGAGGGGGGTCGGGTCCGGCTGGATCTCGAACAGCGGGTCGCCGGCCTTCACCTTGTACCCGACGTCGACCCGGCAGGCCTTGACGATCCCCGAGATCTTCGACTTGACCTGGAACTTCTGCCGCGGCTGGATCTGACCCACGGCCAGGGCCTTCTCCGTGATCGACCCGGACTCGGCGAGGACGATCTTCAGCCCGCCGTCGCCCTTCCGGCTGGAGCTGGCGAGGGCGTAGATCCCCGTCGCCACCCCGACGAGCAGGATCAGTCCCGCCAGGATCTTGAAAAGCTTGCCCATGGAAAGCCTCCTCTTGACGTCCGGTTCCGGTCGTTCAGCCACGATCTCAGGTACGAGCGACGGGCCCGGGAGGTTCCGCGGCGGGACGCTGAAACCCGGGGGGCCGACACCACGTAGCAGGGCCTGGCGTTCCCTGCCCGGGCCCGGTCACCGTCCCGAGGTCAGGGCTCCGGCTGGAGGCGGCGCCGGACGGCCTCGCGATTCGGATTCGGGAGACCCGTGGCCTCGCGGAGGCGCGAGCCGAGCCCTACGCATCCGGGCCTCCGGGCCGGCCGGGGGGCGTCTCGCGCACGAGCGTGACGACCACGATCTCCGAGCGGCGGAAGAGCCGCATCCGCGGGCCCCAGGTCCCGGTCCCCCGGCTCACGAAGAGGTCCATCCCGTCCACGCCGTAGCGGCCCGCCTGGAGGGGATAGGCGATGGCGGCGAGGTACGTGAAGGGCCAGATCTGCCCGCCGTGGGTGTGCCCCGAGAACATGACGCGGGCCCCGAGACTGGCTGCCTCGCGAGAGCGGAGCGGGGAGTGGGAGAGGAAGAGGACGAGGGACCCCTCGGGGATGCCGCGGAAGGCCGCGTCGAGAGCCCGCCCGTCGAGCCCCAGCTGCCGCCGCGCGGTCAGGTCGTCGACGCCCGAGAGGACGAGGCCGGGCGCCGCCTCGGCCCAGCCGTCGCGCAGCGTCCGGATCCCGGCGTCGGCGAAGAGCTCGAGGCTCCTCTCGAGGCCCGCGTAGAACTCGTGGTTCCCGGTCACCCCCCAGACCCCGAGCGGAGCCTCCAGCCGGCGGAGGATCGGCACCAGCGGCCGGACCTCGGCGACCGACCCGTCGACGAGGTCGCCCGTGACGAGGAGGAGGTCGGGATCGAGGGCCTTCACCTCCGCGACCCGCCTCTCGAGCCACCGCGCGCCGAGGAGGGTCCCGAGGTGGAGGTCGGAGAGCTGGACGACGCGGAGGGTGGCCCTGTCCGCCGGGAGCTGCGCGACCCGCACCTCGTACTCCACGACCCGGGGCGGGAGGACGCCCTGGACGAGCGCGGCCACCGACAGGACAGCCGCGACGGCGAGGGCGGAGGTCCGCGCGGGGAGGGCCGCCGCGGGCCAGAGGCGCCCGAATCCCGTCACGGCGTCCGCGGCGAGGAGAGCGGCGACGGCGAGGAAGAGGAGCCCCATCCAGGCCGCGCCGGCCCATTCCACGGCGCGCCCCCACGCGAAGCGGTGCGCGAGGGCCCGGCCGAGCGGGTAGCTCAGCCAGAGGAGGAGCGCGAGCGGCCACCGCGCCCCGGAAGGGACGAGGCGGGCGAGCGCCGGCACGGAGAGGAAGCGCTGGAACGCGTAGGCGTGGAACCCCGTCCAGACGCCGAGGACGACGGAGAGGAAGACGACGAAGCGGCCCGTCTGGCCCATCGGCAAAGGATACGCAAGGCCGCGGCCGGGGAACCCCCTAGAATCGACCGGTTCGACCGATCGGGGAGAGGAGAGGGGCATGGCAGACGGCGCGACGGTCTCCGGGGCGACGAGCGAGAGGTTCCCGCCGGTCTTCTGGGCCGCGAACGTGACGGAGCTCTTCGAGCGGGCGGCCTACTACTCGATGGCGAGCTTCGTCGTCATCTACCTCGGGCAGCTCGGCTTCGGCGCCTACTGGCCGTCGAACCTCAACAGCGTCCTCTGGACGCTCGTCTACTTCCTCCCGATCCTCTCCGGGACGATCGCCGACCAGGTGGGGTTCCGGAAGTCGCTCCTCTGGGCCTTCGTCCTCCTCGCCGCCGGCTACCTCCTGATGGGCTACCCGGTCTGGTTCGGCGGGTCGACGCTCTCGAAGGTCGTCCACAAGGAGTTCACGGCGTCGCCCGGCCTCGTCGGGACGCTCGTGGCCGCCATCCTCCTGATCGGGGCCGGCGGCTCGGTCATCAAGCCCTGCATCTCGGGGACCGTCCAGAAGACGTCCGGCTCCCTCGCCACGCTCGGCTTCGCCATCTTCTACATGATCATCAACATCGGCTCGCTCTTCGGGCGCGGCACCGCGTTCGTCGTGAGGACCCGCGGGACGGTCGTGCCGGTCCTCCTCACCGTCGGCATCTGCGCCGCAGCCGCGGCCGCCCTCACCTTCCTGGTCCGGTGGAACGTCGCCCACCGGGAGCGGAAGGGCTCGCTCGCGGTGACGACCGTCGGCTCGCTCCTCCTCGTCGTCGCCGCCGGCCTCTCGGTCCGCGGCGTCCTCTCCCTCGACGGCGGCCCCGCGCCAGCCGGCGCGAGCGAGAGCCTCTCCTACATCTTCGCCGTCGCGGCGGCCGCGTCGGTGGTCGCGTTCTTCGTCGTCCTCCTCTTCTACCGCGAGCCCGCCCGGGACCCCGGGGCCGCCGCGCGGCCGAAGAGGTCGGTCGGCCGGATCCTCCTCGACATGGTCGTGGTCCTGAAGAGCGGCCGCTTCACCCTCTTCCTCGTCGTCATCTCGGGCTTCTTCTTCCTCTACAACCAGGTCTACAACGTCCTTCCGCTCTACGTGAAGCGCGTCGTCGAGGCGAGCCCGGCGATGGACCTCTACACCGCCGCGAACCCGTTCGTCATCGTCTGCTTCCAGCTCCTCGTGACGGGGTTCTTCGGGAAGATGAAGCCGGTCCGCTCGATGATCGTCGGCTGCGTCGTCATCGGCGGGTCGATGGCCGTGAACCTCGTCCCGCTCTACTCGGCCGGGGGGATCCGCGCGGTCACCTCGGTCGGCATCCCCTTCGCCTCGCTCCTGGTCGTGATGACGGTGGCCCTCATCGCCTTCGGCGAGCTCTTCACCTCGCCGCGGATGTACGAGTACATCGGGGCGCTCGCCCCGAAGGGGCAGGAAGGGCTCTTCCTCGGCTACGCCAACCTTCCGCTCGCCATCGGCTCGCTGACCGGAGGCCCCGTCGGCGCCTACATCTTCAACGAGATCATGGCGAAGGGGGCCATCGAGCGGCCCGACGGCCTCCTGGAGCTGAACCGCGCCGCCGCGACGCGGGGCTGGCTCCTCCTGATGGCCATCGGCCTCCTCTCGGCCGCCTCGATGTGGGCCTTCAACCGCTGGGTCGAGCGCCAGGACGGGGAGCGGGCGGCCGCCGCCCCGGCCTCGTAGCCGGCCCGGCCGGGGCCGGCCTCACGCCGTCACGGCCTCGCGGCCTCGCGGCCTCAGGGCCTCACGCCCTGCCGTAGAGGTACTCGGTCAGGTACTCGACCTTCTGGTGCTCCTCGTCCGCGTGCCAGGCGGTGACGTCCCCGATCGAGACGATCCCGACGAGCCCCCCCTCCCCCGCGACGGCGACGTGGCGGATCCGCTCCTGGCGCATGATCGCCTCGATCTCGTCGATCTCGCGGTCGGGCTTCACGAAGATCACCTTCGGCGTCATCACGTCCCGGACCAGCGTGGTCTCGGGGTCCCGGCCCTCGGCGACCACCCGCTTCACGAGGTCCCGCTCGGTGAAGACGCCGACGTACTCCGCGCCTTCGAGGACGAAGAGCGCGCCGATGTTCCGGTCCCGCAGGACGTGGCAGGCCTCCCGGACGGAGATCGACGGGGCGACGCTGATGACGCCGCCGGCCTTCTTCCGAGCCAGGAGATCGGCTGCTCTCGACATGGTGGTGAAATGAGACGCCCTCTCAGACGTCGATGTCAAGGGGTTCCGGAGCCTTTTCTCCCCTCCTCCGCCACCAGCCGGACGACGGTCGCCGTCAGGGGGTTGGGGATCGGGATCGAGAGGTCGTAGAGCGCGATCTTCCAGGCCCCGCCCACCAGCGTGAGGACGCCCGAGCCGCGGCACTCCCCCATCTTCTCCGTGGCGAGCCGCTCGTCGAACCAGGCCGTCCTCCCGTCCTCCGAGAGCGCTAGGTGGCGCCCGTGCGCGCGGAAAGTCCAGGCGCGGCCGCGCGCGAAGTACGGTTTCGCCCACGCGCGGAACTCGGTCGCGGTCCACCGCTCGCCGGGGTCGGTCCCGAGGAAGACCCCGTCCGGGGCGAAGTGGCCGAAGTAGCGCGCCTCGTCCGCGCGGGCAGCCGCGTCGTGCCAGTCGTCCAGGACGGCGGCCGCCGCGGCGCGGGGGTCTGCCGGAGGCGGGGCGCCACCGCCCGCGCGGGCACGCGCCGCTCCCGCGGCGGCGAGGAACGCCAGGACGAGAGGGAAGAGGATGCTGCGGCTCGTCATCCGGCGAGGATACGGCGCCGGCCCGCCGGGACGCGCCCTCAGTCGTCGAAGAACGAGCGCGCCCAGACGTCGCCGGGCCGGTCCCGGAGCGACACCTGGATGTCGTGCCGTCCTTCCGGGACGTCGGGGCGGTCGAGGACGAGGACGTACCGGCCGGAGATCCTGCGGAAGACGCGGTCGAGCGCCCCGTCCGTGAAGACGTTGGCCTTCTCGTACGTCCCCCCGGTCAGGGTCGAGAGGAGCTCGAGCTCGGTCTCCAGGGTGTGGTAGTCCGCGTCGGTGACGTCCAGGGTGAAGACCGTCACCCGCGCGCGCTGGAGCGCGGTGATGGCGACGGCGTGCCACTTCGCCTCGGCGGGCGTCCGGTCGACCCGCACCCCCCACCCGAGGTAGAGGAGCGCCTTAGCCCCGGGGATCCTCTCCAGCGCGTTGGCCGTGGCGAGGAGGCCGCGCTCCACCGTGGCCGCCTCGCGGGCGGCGTCGTAGTCGAACGCGGCCGCCAGCGAGGGGAACGGGCCCGGGGCGATCCGAGGGACGGACCCGATCCGGAGCGAGTCGGAGATCGCCCGCTCGATCCGGCTCCTGTCGCGCGTGAAGTCGAGGCGGAACCTCAGCTGCGAGTCGTAGGAGAGGACGGCGACGCGGTCCGTCGGGAGGAGGCGGTCGAGGTACGCGCGCGCCGCGACCGTCATCTGCATCTCGCCCTTCAGCCGGATCCTCGCGAAGTCGGTCTGGAAGAAGAGGACGATGAGGCGTCCCTCGGGGAAACGGGGAGTCCCGGCGGGCGGGATGTCACCGGTGCGAGGCTCCTCCGACCCCGACGCCGGGACCCACTCGGCTTCCCGGAGCGGCACCTCGAGCCCGTCGACGCGGACGCGGAAGTCCCGCGCCGCGAGGCCCTCGATGGCGTTGCCGTGGCGGTCGGTCGCGTACGCGTCGACGAGGACCTGCCGCACCTCGGCCGACGCGGTGACGGATCCTTTCCGCGACGGCTCCTGGCCTTCGGCGGGACCGAGGGCGAGGAGGACGATCGCCGCGGCGGCGGAGAGCCGATCGGGCGGGGCCACGTTTCCATTCTCCCGCTACCATGGCCGCGGACGAAGGTCGAGATGCGCGACGATCCCGCCCCGCCGGCACGCGAGCTCCTCTCCGGCGTGGTGGAGCGGGTCACCTTCCACAGCGAGGAGACCGGATTCACGGTCCTGCGGGTGAGGGTGCGCGGGAGGCGCGAGCCGGTGACCGTCGTCGGGCACGCCGCGGAGGCGGCGCCGGGCGAGGAGATCCAGGCGTCGGGCTCGTGGTCGCTGGATCCCCGGCACGGCCCCCAGTTCCGGGCGGCGCACCTCACCTCGGTCCCGCCGACGACGGCCGAGGGGATCGAGCGGTACCTCGGCTCGGGGGCGGTGCGGGGCGTCGGTCCCGAGCTGGCGCGGAGGCTCGTCGAGGCGTTCGGCACCGCGGTCTTCGAGGTCGTCGAGGACGAGCCGGAGCGGCTCCTCACGGTCGCGGGGATCGGCCCGGTCCGGGCGGGGCGGATCGCGTCGGGGTGGGCCGACCAGAAGGCGGTGAGGGAGATCATGCTCTTCCTCCACGCGCACGGCGTCGGGACGTCCCGGGCCGTGCGGATCCACCGGACCTACGGCGCGGACGCGATCGCCGTCGTGAAGGAGGACCCGTACCGCCTCGCGCGCGACGTGCGCGGCATCGGCTTCAGGACCGCCGACGCGATCGCCTCGCGCCTCGGCTTCGAGAAGACGGCGTCGAGCCGCGTGAGGGCCGGTGTCTCCTACGCCCTCGCCGAGGCGATGGACGAGGGGCACTGCGGCCTCCCGCGCGAGGAGCTCGTCGCGCTCGCCGCCTCGCTCCTCGAGGTGCCGCCCCCCCTCGTCGAGGAGGCGCTGGCCCTGGAGGCGTCGGCCGGGTCGGTCGTCGAGGCCGGGGCCCGCGGAAGGCCCTGCGTCTTCCTCGCCGGCCTCTTCCGATCCGAGGAGCGGCTCGCCGCGAAGCTCCTGGCCCTCGCGCGGGGCCGCCCCCCGTGGCCGGCGCTCGACGCCGACGCGGCCCTTGGGTGGGTGGCCGAGCGGCTCGGCGTCTCGCTCGCCCCGCTCCAGGCCGACGCCGTTCGCCTCGCGCTGGGCTCGAAGGTCCTCGTCCTGACGGGCGGACCGGGCGTCGGCAAGACGACCCTGGTCAGCGCGGTTCTGAAGGTCCTCCTCGCCAGGGGGGTCCGGCCCGTCCTCTGCGCGCCGACCGGGCGCGCGGCGAAGAGGCTCGCCGAGAGCACGGGCCTCCTCGCCCGGACGATCCACCGCCTCCTCGAGGTCGACCCCGGGACGGGGCGCTTCCGCCGCGGCGAGGCGAACCCCCTCGAAGGGGACCTCTTCGTCGTCGACGAGGCCTCGATGATCGACGTCCCGCTCGGCCGGGCCCTCCTCGAGGCGATCCCTCCGCGGGCCGCGCTCCTCCTCGTCGGGGACGCGGACCAGCTCCCGTCCGTCGGCCCCGGGGACGTCCTCAGGGACGTCCTCGACTCGGGGGCGGTCCCCGTCGTCCGCCTCGCACAGGTCTTCCGCCAGGCGTCGGCGAGCCGGATCGTCGTCAACGCGCACCGGGTCAACGCCGGGCGCCTCCCCGAGCTGACGTCGCCTCCCGGCTCGGATTTCTACTTCGTCGAGGAAGCGGACGGCGAGGCCGTGGTCCGCCGCGTCCTCCGGCTCGTGAAGGAGAGGATCCCGCTCCGCTTCGGGCTCGACCCGGTCCGCGACGTCCAGGTCCTCTGCCCGATGAACCGCGGCAGGCTCGGCGCCCGGGCGCTGAACGCGGCCCTGCAGGCCGCCCTGAACCCGCCCGGCCCGGAGAAGGTGGAGCGGTTCGGGGCGACCTTCTCGCCCGGCGACAAGGTGATGCAGGTGGAGAACGACTACGGCCGGGACGTCTACAACGGCGACCTCGGGATCGTCACGGCCGTGGACCTCGCCCAGGCCGAGCTGCGCGCGTCGTTCGACGGGCGCGAGGTGGCGTACGGCTTCGACGAGCTCGACGCGGTCGCCCTCGCCTATGCCGCCACCGTCCACAAGGCCCAGGGGTCCGAGTACCCCGCCGTCGTCCTCCCGCTGACGATGGAGCACTACCCGATGCTCCGCCGCAACCTCCTCTACACCGCCATCACGCGCGGCCGGCGGCTCGTCGTCGTCGTGGGCGAGAAGCGGGCCCTCGCCCTCGCCGTCCGGCGCGACGAGTCCTCCCGCCGGACGACGAAGCTGGCCGACTGGCTGCGCGCCGGCGACGGCGCCCGCGGGGCCCCGCCCGGCGTGCTACGCTGACCCCGGCCCCGCGAACCCCGTGCGCGGCCGGCCCGGGCCGGCCGCGCCGAGACGGCCCGCCGGGCCACGGTACGGACCGGGATGACGACCGAGCGCTCACCCGATGAGCCGGCGGCGCCGGGGCCGACCACCACGGCCTCTCCCTCCGAGAAGCGTCCCCTCGCCGGGCGCGCCGACGCCCGGGCCCTCCTCGACGCCTCCGAGGAGCCGGCGGTCCTCCTGGACGTCTCCGGAAGGGTCGTCGTCGCGAACGCGGCCGCGGCCGAGCGGGTCGGGAGCCATCCCGACGCGCTCGAGGGGCGCGCGCTCCCCTCGTCGTTCGTGCCCGGCGCCGCCGCGTCGCTGGCCGAGCGCGCCGGCGAGGCGATCGCGTGGGGCGAGCCGGTGGAGTACGAGGCGAGCGACGGGGCCCGCGTCGAGCTCCACCGGATCGTCCCCCTTCCGGGAAGGGACGGCGAGGTCCGCCGGCTGGCCGTCCACGTGCGCGACGTCACGGCCGGCAGGCGGGCCGAGACGGCCCTCCGCGAGGCGCGACGCCTGTGGCAGGCCATCTCGGAGGTGATCTCCGACTTCGCCTTCTCCCTCCGGGCCGGGACCGACGGCTCGCTCGAGGGGGAGTGGGTCACCGACTCGATCGACCGCCTCCTCGGGATGCCGCGCGAGGAGCGCGACGCCCGGGGAGGGTGGCTCGCGTTCGTCCATCCCGAGGACCGGGAGGAGCTCCTCGCGGGGATGCAGGGAGCGCTCCGCCGGGGCGAGAGCGCGTCCGCGACGTTCCGGCTGGTGAGGGCCGGCGGCGCGGTGCGGAGCGTCCGCGTCTTCGCCCGCCCCCTCGCGGCCGAGTCGCCCGACGAGCCGGACCGGCTCGTCGGCGCCGGCCAGGACGTGACCGAGCAGGAGCTGGCAGCCGAGGCCCTGAGGAGGAGCGAGGAGCGGTTCCGCCACCAGGCTCTCCACGACGAGCTCACCGGCCTGCCGAACCGGCGCGCGTTCCTCGACGAGCTCCGGCGCTCGGTCGAGCGGGGCCGCCGCCGCTCGCGGCACCTGGCCGCCCTCCTCTTCCTCGACCTCGACCACTTCAAGGACGTGAACGACCGATACGGCCACCCGCACGGGGACCGGGTCCTGGCCGCGGTCGCGGCGCAGCTGGAGCGGAGCGTGCGGCCGGGCGACCGGATCGGGAGGATCGGGGGGGACGAGTTCGGCATCCTCCTCGACGACCTCAACGACCCGGCGGAGGCGATCCGCGTGGCCGAGCGCGTCCGGGTCGACCTGGCGCAGCCGGCGGTCGTCGAGGGAGTCGAGACGAGCACCGGCACGTCGATCGGCATCGCCTTCTCGTCCACCGGGTACGCCGGGCCGGACGAGATGATCCGCGACGCCGACCTCGCCCTCTACCGGGCCAAGAATGCGGGGCGCGGCCGCTTCGAGATCTTCGACGCCGAGATGAGCGCGCGGACGGCCGCGCTCCTCGCCCTGGAGACCGAGCTGTCGGGCGCGGTGGAGCGGGGGGAGCTCCTCCTCTACTACCAGCCCGTCTTCCGCGCCGCGGACGGCGCGGTCGAGGCCGTCGAGGCTCTCGTCAGGTGGCGTCATCCCCGCCTCGGCCTCCTCCTCCCCGCGGACTTCGCGCCCCTGGCCGAGGAATCGGGCGCGATCGTCGGGATCGGCCGCTGGGCCCTTCGGACCGCGTGCGCCGAGGCCGCCGGGTGGCCGGGGGCCATCACCCTCTGCGTGAACCTCTCGGAGCGGCAGCTGCGCGACAGGGGCCTGGCCCGGTCGGCGTCGGAGGCGCTCCAGGCCTCGGGGCTGGCGGCGGGGCGGCTCCAGCTCGAGGTCGCAGAGCCCACCGCCATGGCGGACGACCCGGGGCTGGAGGCGGGCCTCGACGACCTCGTCCGCCTCGGGATCCGCCTCGCGGTGGACGACGTGGGCTCCAGCGCCATCAGCCTGCCGCGGCTCGCGCACCTCCCCTTCTCGGCCCTGAAGGTCCACCCCGACCTCGTGGCCGAAGCGCCCGACGACCCTCGTCCCCTCTCGGCGGTCGTCTCCGTCGGTCGGGTCCTCGGAATGCCGGTGGTGGCGGAAGGCGTCGCGACGGAGGCCCAGCTCGAGACCGCCCGGGCCACGGGCTGCGCGGCGTTCCAGGGGCGCTGGCTCTGCCCGCCGGTCCCTCCCGCGTCCCTCGCCCACGTCCTCCGCCGGAGGAGCTGAACGCACCTCCCTGCCCGGACCCGGCTCGTCCTCACGTACCATCTCCCCGGGAAGTCCCACGACGTGTCTCGCCCTCCTTTCACCCCGCGCGCCGCCGCGCCGAGCCGCCTCCGGGGTCCGGACGGGGGGAGGAGCCGAGCCGAGGAGGAGCCATGACCGACCGCCCCGCCGCAGAGGACCTTGCCGCCCACCGGCACCTCGCCGCAACCACCATCCGGGCCCTCGCCATGGACGGGGTCCAGAAGGCCAACTCCGGCCATCCCGGGATGCCGATGGGGATGGCGGACGTCGCGGTCGTCCTCTTCACCCGGTTCCTGAAGTTCGACCCGAGGGACCCCGCATGGCCTGACCGCGACCGGTTCGTCCTCTCGGCCGGCCACGGCTCGATGCTCCTCTACTCGCTCCTCAACCTCTCCGGATACGACCTGCCGCTCGACGAGCTGAAGGCCTTCCGGCAGTGGGGCAGCAGGACGCCGGGCCACCCCGAGCACGGCCTGACCGCCGGCGTCGAGATGACGACGGGACCTCTCGGCCAGGGGATCTCCTCGGCCGTCGGGATGGCGCTGGCCGAACGGATCCTCGCCGCGCGGTTCAACCGCGACGGCCACGAGGTCGTCGGCCACCACACCTACGTCATCGCCAGCGACGGCGACATGATGGAGGGGGTCTCGCACGAGGCGTGCGCGCTGGCCGGGCACCTCGGCCTCGGCAAGCTCGTCGTCCTCTACGACGACAACCACATCTCGATCGACGGGCCGACGTCCCTCTCCTTCGGCGAGGACGTGCTCGCCCGGTTCACCGGCTACGGCTGGCACGTCCAGCGCGTCGACGGCCACGACCCGGACGCCGTCGAGGCAGCGATCGAGGCGGCCCGGGCCGAGACCGCCCGTCCCTCCGTCATCGCCTGCCGGACCCACATCGGCTTCGGGAGCCCGAACCGGCAGGACACGGCGAAGGCCCACGGCGAGCCGCTCGGCGTCGAGGAGGTGAGGCTCACGAAGGAGCGGCTCGGCTGGCCCCCCGACGCCCAGTTCCTCGTCCCCGACGAGGTGCGTGCCTTCTTCGCCGAGGCCGCCGCGCGGGGCGCCGCTGCCCACGCGGCCTGGGACGGGGCGATGAAGGGGTTCGCCGGAGCGTTCCCCGCGGAGGCGGCCGCGCTGAAGGCGCAGCTCGCGGGCGTCCTGCCCGACGGGTGGCAGCGTCACCTGCCCGTCTTCCCGGCCGGCAAGGCCCTCGCGACGCGCTCGGCCTCGGGCGCCGTCCTCGACGCGTTGTCCCCCGCGATCCCCGCCCTCCTCGGCGGCTCGGCCGACCTGACCCCCTCGAACAACACGCGCGCCAGGGGGATGAAGGAGATCGCGCCGGGAGACTTCTCGGGCTCCTACCTCCACTACGGCGTCAGGGAGCACGGGATGGGGTCGATCCTCAACGGCCTCTGCCTCCACGGGGGCTTCCGGCCGTACGGCGGCACCTTCCTCATCTTCTCCGACTACATGCGCGGCGCCGTCCGGCTCGCGGCGCTCATGGAGCAGCCGGTCGTCTTCGTCTTCACGCACGACTCGATCGGCCTCGGGGAGGACGGGCCGACCCACCAGCCGATCGAGCAGCTGACCGGCCTCCGCGCCGTCCCCCACCTCTGGGTCTTCCGGCCCGGCGACGCGAACGAGACGGCCGTGGCCTGGAAGGTCGCCCTCGAGAGGACGAACGGCCCCACCGCCCTCGTCCTGACCCGGCAGGCGCTGCCGACGCTCGACCGGACGACCCACGCCCCGGCGGAGCTCGCCGCGCGCGGCGGCTACGTCGTCTCCGACGCGGAGGGGGCCCGCGTGATCCTGGTGGGGACGGGCTCCGAGCTCTCGATCGCGCTCGACGCCCGGAAGCTCCTCGCGGCGGAGGGGATCGCCGCCCGCGTCGTCTCCATGCCGTGCCGCGAGCTCTTCCTCGCCCAGGACGAGGCGTGGCGCGAAAGCGTCCTCCCGCGGGCGATCCGCGCCCGCGTCGTCGTGGAGGCGGGCGCCACGATGGGATGGGGCGGAATCGCCGGGCTCGACGGCCGGGTGGTCGGACTCGACCGCTTCGGCGCCTCGGCCCCGTACCAGACGATCTACCGGGAGCTGGGGCTGACGGCCGAGGCCGTGGCACAGGCCGCGAGGGAGACGCTCCGGGGCTGAGCGAGGAATCGAGGAACGGGAGGTCGCCGCCATGGGTCACCTGGGGATCAACCCCGACCGCGCGTACGGGCTCCTGCAGGAGCGGCTCGACCGGAACCCGACGGGGGCCCCGGACTCCCCCGCGTTCCGCCGGATCCTCCGCCTCCTCTTCACCCCCGAGGACGCCGACCTGGCGCGGCGGCTCCCGACCCGCCTCACGTCCCTCCCGGCGCTGGCGCAGCGCCTCCGGATGGAGCCGGCGCGCCTCGACGACACCCTCACGCGCCTGGCCCGGCGGGGCCTCGTCTTCGACCTCGAGCTCCGGGGGAGGCGGTACTTCTCGCTGGCCCCGGTCGTCATCGGCTTCTTCGAGCTGACGTTCATGCGAGGCGGGGACGACCTGCCGCGCGAGGAGCTCGCCCGGCTCTTCGAGGACTACTTCTTCGAGGGGGACGGCCGGTTCGCCCGGGCCGTCTTCGAGGGTGACACGCAGATCGGCCGCTCCCTCCCCCGCGAGGCGGCGCTCGGCGAGGCCCCGCCGGTCGAGGTCCTCGACTGGGAGCGTGCCACCCGGATCGTCGAGGGGGCCCGGACGGTCTCCGTGTCGCTCTGCGCGTGCCGCCACCACGCGGACCACCTCGGCCGGGCCTGCGAGCGGCCGCAGCGCGCCTGCCTCAGCTTCGACGTCTCGGCGGAGACGCTCGTGAGGAGCGGCCACGCGGAGAGGATCGACGCCGCCGAGGGGCTCCGGATCCTCGCCGAATGCCAGGCGGCGGGCCTGGCGCAGACGGCCGACAACGTCCAGCGGGGGGTCGGGTACATCTGCAACTGCTGCGGCTGCTGCTGCGGGATGATGCGTGCCATCCGGAGGTTCGACCTCCCCCACGCCATCGTCAGCTCGAACTGGATCGCCGAGGTGGACGAGGGGCGGTGCAACGGGTGCGGCCTCTGCGTCGCCGCGTGCCCGACGGGCGCCCTCTCCGCCGGGGAGACGCCCGCCCCGGGCGGCAGGCGCCCTCCCGTCCGGCGGGACGCCGACCTCTGCCTCGGCTGCGGCGTCTGCACCGGCGCGTGCAAGCGCTCCGGGATCGGGCTCTCGCCCCGTCCGTCGCGCGTCTTCACGCCGGAGACGACGTTCGAGCGGGTCGTCGCGATGGCCATCGAGCGCGGCAAGCTCGTCGACCTCGTCCTCGACGACCCGGAGGGGCTCGGCGCACGGGCGGTCGGCCTCGTCCTGAAGGCGCTGGAAGCCGCTCCCCCCGTCCGGGCCGCCGTCGCCATCAGGCCGCTCCGCTCGGCGTTCCTGAGCGCGTTCCTCCCAGCCGCTCGCCTCCTGGCCCGCGACTCGAGCGACGCCCTCGCCTGAATCCCGGGGCCCGCGGCCGCGCGGCCCCCCGCGCGCCGGGCGCCGGGCGCCGGGCGCCGGGCAGCCTAGAATCGGGGCGTGATCCGAGTCTGCCCCTCCTGCCAGAAAAAGAACCGCGTCGCCGCGCGCCACGCCGGCTCCCGGACGCGCTGCGGCGCCTGCAAGGCCGACCTCCCGCCGCCCGCGGAGCCGATCGACGCCGACCCAGACCTGTTCGAGGAGGTGGTCCGCGACGCCGAGGTCCCCGTCCTCGTCGACTTCTGGGCCGCCTGGTGCGCGCCGTGCCGACGCGCCGCTCCCGAGGTCCACGCCGCCGCGGAGGCGACCGCGGGGCGCGCGCTCGTCCTGAAGGTCGACACCGAGCGGTATCCCGACATCGCGGGCGCCTACGGGGTCCAGGCCATCCCCACCTTCGTCGTCCTCCGGCGCGGCCGGACGGTCCGAAGGGAGTCGGGGCTCGTCCCCGCCCGCCAGCTCGTCGCCTGGCTCGAGGAGGCTGCGGCCTAGCCAGCCCAGGACCGCCGCGTGAACCCAGCCGGCCGCACGGGCCCGCGACGCGCGGGCCTCCCGCGAACGGCCTGGCTCCTCCTCGGGGCCGGCCTCCTCGTCGCCCTGGTCGCTGCCGCGCTGAGCCTGACGGTCCTCTCCCGCGGCGCCTCCACGCGGGATCGCCTGGAGCTCGAGATCTCCCGCCTCCAACGGCAGCTGGCCGAGAACGGGCGGAGGCGGGCCTCGCTCGAGGCGGCCGCCGCCGCGGAGAGGAAGAAGCTCGCGGAGACGGCCGAGAAGGACGCCGCCGCATCGCGCGAGGAGACCGCGGAGATCCAGCGCGAGGCGTCGCGCCTCCAGGCCGAGCTCGACGCCGCACGCCGGAGCGGGGCGGAGAACGAGGCCCGGATCGCGGAGCTCGAGGGGCAGCTCTCCCTCGAGCGGGGGCGCGTCACGAACCTCGACCGGGAGCGGACCGCTGGGGAGAGGATCCTCGCGCGGTACCAGGGCGGCGTCGGCCTCGTCCAGGGGATCTGGAGCCTCGCGGACCCCTCCGGGCCGCCGGCCGCCGCGATCGAGCACCAGGTCTTCTCGGGGACCGGATTCCTCGTCTCGACGGACGGGCTGATCCTGACGAACCGCCACGTGGTGCAGCCCTGGTGGGGGGAGGGTTCGATCGAGCGCCGGATCGCCCACGGCGCGGCGCCTCGGATCGAATCGCTCCGGATCTACTTCCCCGGGATCCGCGAGCCGTTCGACCTCCGGGTCGTCGCGGTGTCCGAGCGAGCGGACGTGGCCGTCGTGAAAGCCTTCCTCGGGGATCGCCGGCTGCCGATCCTCCAGATCGACACGCGCGCCGCGGCGGCGGTCCCGGGGCAGCCGGTCCTCCTGATCGGCTACCCGGCCGGACTCGACGCCCTCGTCGCCCGGCTCGACGACCGGTCCGCCGAGGCGGTCCTCGCGACCTCGGGGTCGGGACCGGTCACCCTGACGGCCGAGCTGGCCCGCCGCGGCTTGATCCGGCCGCTGGCGACGCGGGGGTTCCTGAGCGACGCCCTCCCCGACCAGCTCGTCTACGACGCGCCGACGACGTTCGGCGCGAGCGGCGGGCCGGTCCTGAACCTCAGGGGGAAGGTGATCGGGATCAACTCCGCGATCCTCCCCGAGTTCTCCGGGGCGAGCTTCGGCGTGCCGATCCGCCTCGGGGCGGTCCTCCTCCCCCGCGTCGTCCCGTCTCCCTGAGCGGCCTCAGTCGACGAACGGGTCGAGGAGGTCGCCGGGCACCGTCTCCGCCGGCGCCGTGCCGCGGCGGAAGATCCGCGCCCCGGTGGTCCCCAGGAGCCGGACCTCGCCCTTCTCCACGCGGAGCCAGGCCCCTTCGCGCAGCCCCACGACAGGCCGCTCGTTCTCCTCGAGGTACTGGAGGAGGCGCTCTTCGCGCGTCTCGCCCATGTGGGTGGATGCGGGGTCCGGGTCGAGGTAGTGCGGGTTGATCTGGAACGGGACGAGGCCGAGGGCGTCGAGGGAGGCCGGCTGGACGATCGGCATGTCGTTCGTCGTCCGGATCGTCGGCGCCGCGACGTTGGAGCCCGCGCTCGACCCGACGTACGGCATCCCGGCGAACGCCCTCTCCCGTATCGGCCCCACGAGCCCTTCGTCCTGGAGCGCCTTGAGGAGGCGGAAGGTGTTTCCCCCTCCGACGAAGACCGCCTCGGCCTCGCGGACGGCCCGGGCCGGCTCGGCCGCCCCGTGGATCGAGTCGAGGCCGAGGCCGAGCCGCTCGAACCGCTCGCGGGCCTTCGCGGCGTAGCCGTCCCTGTCCGCCAGCGCGTACGGGACGAAGAGGACCCGGCGGACGCCGGCCAGGAACGCGCCGATCTCGTCGGCGACGTGGTCGAGGTACGAGCGACCGTGGAGGGTCGAGTTGCTGACCAGGAGCGCGCGGAGCCGCTTGTCGATCACCGGAGCAGCGTACCTCATCGCGAGACGAAGAAGCCCGCGGGACCCTCCGGGGAGGAGAGCGCCCGCGGGCCTCGAGCGCCGGTGGGGAGAGCGATCAGTGCTTCGCTTCGCCGAGCTGCTTGGCTGACTTCCCGATCGGGATCGACTTCGGCTTGGCCTCCTCGCGCTTGGCCAGCTCGACCGTGAGGACGCCGTCGTTGAGGGCGGCGTGGATCCGCTCGGTGTCGACGTTCGACGGGAGCGAGAACGACCGGAGGAAGCGGCCGTACGCCCTCTCGACGCGGTGGTAGCTCTTCTGCTTCGACTCCTTCTCGAACTTCCGCTCCCCCTCCAGGGTCAGGACGCCGTTCTCGGCGCGGAGGGTCAGGTCCTCGGTCCGGAAGCCGGGGAGCTCCACCGTGAAGGTGAGCGAATCGGCCGTCTCGGCGATGTCGACGGGCGGCGCCCAGGCCGCCGCGACCCCCTCGTCGCCGCGGGCGGCGGCCACGGGGGTGAAGGTCTCGTTGAAGAGGCGGTTCATCTGATGGCGGAAGGACTCGAGCTCGCGAAACGGGTCGTTCCAGCGGGTAAGCATGACTTCTGTACCTCCTGAACTTCGAGTGATGCCGTCCGGCCTGCCTTTCAGCTCACCGGATCTCATTCGACGCTATCAATGTAATACCTTAGTGTTCGTTTGTCAAGTCATCTCGAATAGACATGCAACCACGCCAGCCTAAATAACTTAGCTTCGTAACGTCGAGGGGCTGGTCCGCGCCGGGTCAGCGGGTCGGCATCGGGAGTCGGGCCCTCTCGTATTGAGGGGGCCACGGCCCGTCGACCCCCAGCTCCCTTGCGGCCGCAAGGGGCCAGTGAGGGTTCCGGAGGAGCTCGCGACCCAGGAGGACGAGGTCCGCCCTCCCCTCCCGGACGATCTCCTCCGCCTGCCTCGGGTCGGTGATGAGGCCGACGGCCCCCGTCGCGACCCCCGACTCCTGGCGGATTCGTTCGGCGAACGGGACCTGGTAGCCGGGAGCGAGCGGGATCGAGGCTCCCGCGACGAGCCCTCCCGAGGAGCAGTCGACGAGGTCGACACCGAGAGGCGCGAGGAGGCGAGCCAGCTCGATCGACTGCTCGAGGTCCCAGCCCCCCTCGGCCCAGTCGGTGGCCGAGATCCGGACGAGGAGGGGGAGCTCCTCGGGCCACGACCGCCTCACCTCGGAGACCACCTCCCGCAGCAGCCTCGTCCGCCCGTCGAAGGAGCCGCCCCAGGCGTCGTCGCGCCGGTTCGAGAGCGGCGACAGGAATTCGTGGAGGAGGTAGCCGTGCGCCGCGTGGACCTCGACGACCTGGAAGCCCGCCTCGCGGGCCCGCCGCGCCGCTGCGCCGAAGGCGCGGATCACGTCCCGGATCCCCTCCTCCGAGAGGGGCCGGGGCACCGGGTACTCGGCCGTGAAGGCCACGGGGCTCGGCCCCACGACGGGCCAGCCGTCCGCCCCCGGGGCGAGCGGGCCGCCCCCTCCCCCGCCGAACGGCGGGCTCGTCGAGGCCTTCCTCCCGGCGTGGGCCAGCTGCGTCCCGGCCGCGGCCCCCTGCGACCGGACGAACCGGACGACCCGCGCGAGCGGCTCCACGTGGCGGTCGTCCCAGAGGCCGAGGTCGCGCGGGCTGATCCGCCCCTCGGCCGAGACGGCGGTCGCCTCGGTCAGGACGAGGCCGGAGCCTCCCCGGGTGAGGGCCCCGAGGTGGACGAGGTGCCAGTCGGTGGCCGAGCCCTCCTCGGCCGAGTACTGGCACATCGGGGAGACGGCGATCCGGTTTCGGAGGGTCACGGAGCGGAGCGGGAGGGGATCGAAGAGAGTGGCCATCCCTCTACTCTACGAGCCGGGACGCCGCCCGGCGACTGCGAAGCCGGTCAGTCCCCGAGGCAGGTCCCCACGGCTCGCGCGCTCGCGACCCAGGGATGGTCGAGCGGGACGGTCTTCCGCTTCCCGACGACCTCCTCGAGGGGAACGGGCTCCACGCCCTCGCCCCGGGCGGCGACCATGACGCCGGTGACGCCCCGCGCGATCAGCTCCGCGGTGGCGGTGCCGAGCCGGGTGGCGAGGAACCGGTCGGCCGCGGACGGGGTCCCGCCGCGCTGGAGGTGCCCCAGGATCGTCATCCGCGACTCGAGCCCCGTCCGCTCCTCGAGGAGCTGGGCGAGCTGGAGCGCCCTGCCGGTGACGTGGCTCCCGCGCTCGTCGCCGCCGCCCGCTCCCGGGATCCCCTTGCGGGCGCCCTTCGCCGCCTCCTTCTCCATTCGCTTCGCCTTCCCTTTCCCCTTCCCGTCTCCCTTCCCTCCGCGGCCCTTCTCCCGCCGCTCCTTCCCGGCCCGCTCCGCCGCGCGCGCCGCCTCCGCCGCCTCCTCCCGGGAGACGGCGCCCTCGGCGACGGCGACGATGCTGAAGCGCTTCTCCCCGCGGACCCTGCGGAGGATGGCCTCGGCGACCCTGTCGATGTCGTAGGGGATCTCGGGCAGCAGGATCACGTCGGCCCCCCCCGCCACCCCCGCCCCGAGGGCGAGCCATCCCGCCTTGTGGCCCATCACCTCCACCACGATGATCCGGTGGTGGCTGTGGGCGGTCGAGTGGAGCCGGTCGATCGCCTCGGTCGCGATCCCCAGCGCCGTGTCGAAGCCGAACGTCACGTCGGTCCCGGCGACGTCGTTGTCGATGGTCTTCGGGACCGTGATGACGTTGAGGCCGCGCTTGGCGAGGTGCCACGCGTTCTTCAGGGTGCCGCCCCCGCCGAGGCAGACGAGGACGTCGAGGTGGTGCTTGCGGTAGTTCTCGACGATGAGGTCGGTCATGTCGAGCGTCTTGCCGGCGACGTTCATGGCGTACGGCTTGTCGCGGCTCGTCCCCAGGACGGTCCCGCCGTGCGTCAGGATCCCCGAGAGCATCCGGTCGTCGAGCCAGACCGTCCGGTTCTCCATCAGCCCCCGGAAGCCGTCCCGGAAGCCGATCACCTGCATCCCGTGGATGCCCACGGCGGCCTTTCCGATCCCGCGGATGGCGGCGTTCAGGCCGGGGGTGTCTCCCCCGGCGGTGAGGACTCCCACGAACTTCGTCATGCGCCGCGCCTCCCTGCGCCGGGGCCCATCATCCGGCCGGCGGCGCGCTCCGGCAACCGGACGGCCGCGCGCTACACCGTCCGGTCGCCGAGGGCCAGCGGACGGGGGCGCGTCATCGCCTCCAGCGACAGGAGGTCGTCGAGCTGCCCGGCGGTGAGGTACCCCTTCTCGAGGATGAGCTCCCTCACCGGCCTCCCGGAGGCCAGCGCCTCCTTGGCGACCTCGCTCGCGCGCTCGTACCCGAGGGCCGGGACGACGGCGGTGACGATCCCGATGGAGCGCTCGACCATCTCGCGGCTCCTCTCGCGGTTCGCCGTGATCCCGCGGACGCACCGGAGCGTCAGGGTCTCCACGGCCGCCGAGAGCATCTCGATCGACTGGAAGAGGTTGAAGGCGATGATCGGCTCCATCACGTTGAGCTGGAGCTGCCCCGCCTCCGACGCCATCGTGATGGCGAGGTCGTTGCCGACGACCTGGAAGGCGACCTGGTTCACGACCTCGGGGATCACCGGGTTGACCTTCCCCGGCATGATGCTCGACCCCGGCTGCATCGGCGGGAGGTTGATCTCGGAGAGCCCGCAGCGCGGCCCCGACGAGAGGAGCCTGAGGTCGTTGCAGATCTTCGAGAGCTTCACCGCCACGCGCTTGAGAACTCCCGAGAACATCACGAAGGCGCCGGTGTCGGGCGTCGCCTCGACGAGGTTCTCGGCGAGGAGGAGGTCGAGCCCCGTGACGGCCCGGAGCTCCTCGAGGACGATCTGGGGGTAGCGGGGGTCGGCGTTGATCCCCGTCCCGATCGCGGTCCCCCCCATGTTGACCTCGAGGAGGAGCCGCGACGTCTCCCGCAGCCGCGCGACGTCCTCCCCCACCGTGACCGCGTAGGCTCCGAACTCCTGGCCGAGCGTCATCGGGACGGCGTCCTGGAGCTGGGTCCGCCCCATCTTCAGGACGTCGTGGAACTCCTCCCCCTTCTCGACCAGCGCGGAGCGGAGCTTCTCGAGGGCGGACAGGAGCGGCCGGAGCGAGAGGACCGCCGCGATCCGGATCGCCGTCGGGTAGACGTCGTTCGTCGACTGGGAGAGGTTGACGTGGTTGTTCGGGTGGCACGCGCCGTAGTCGCCGCGCGGGCGGCCGAGGATCTCGAGCGAGCGGTTCGCCAGCACCTCGTTGGCGTTCATGTTGGTCGACGTGCCGGCCCCGCCCTGCACCACGTCGACGACGAAGTGGCCGTGGTGGTGCCCGTCGATGACCTCCCGCGAGGCCTGCTCGATCGCCGCGGCGACGGCCGGCGACAGGAGCCCGAGGCGGGCGTTCGCACGGGCCGCCGCGAGCTTCACCATCGCCAGGGCGCGGACGAGCGCGGGGAAGTGCGCGAGCGGGATGCCGGTGATCGCGAAGTTCTCCACGGCCCGCAGCGTCTGGACCCCGTAGAGGGCGTCGGCCGGGACGTCGCGGTCGCCGAGGAGGTCGTGCTCCCGGCGCGACGCCCCCGAGCCGTAGGCCTTCTCGCGCCCCACCGCGCGCGGGCTCTGGTACTGGAGGTGCCGGCTCATCACGAGGGCCACGCGGGAGAGGACGTCCAGGGCGGCCCCGGCGTCCTCGCGCAGCCGCTCCCGGACCGCCTCCCGCGGGAGCTCCCAGAGCGACACGTGCGAGACCGCCCGCGCCGACGTGGTGTGGTCGGAGGTGTGGAGGAGCGAGCCGACCCCGACGGTCTCCCCGGGCCCCAGGAGGACCAGCCGGCTCGTGACGCCCCCCTGCTCGCGGGTGAGCTCGACCTGACCGTCGGCGAGGAGGTAGACCGCCTGCCGCGGCGTCCCCTGCCTGAAGAGGAGGGCGCCCGGAGGGAGCTCGCGGCGGGAGGCGGCCGGAGCCAGGAGGTCCACCGCCGCCTCCGACAGCCCCTCGAAGACGTCGCTCGACCGGAGGGCCCGCTTCGCATCTTCCATCGATACCTCCCGGCGTCGCTTCGGGCAGCCCCGGAGCGGCCCCTCGTCGATTCGCTCGGATCACCCGGCCGCACGACCCGAGCCGTCACGCGGACGTAGGATAAGCGGACGAGAGAGAGACACCCGGGAGCCACCGCTCGGTTTCGCCCTCCCCGTTGTAGCGCACGAGAGGATCCGGTAGGCTGCCGCCGACACCATGGGCCCGAGCCACGGCGGTCTCAGCGAGGCGCGGCGTCTCGTCTTCGACCTCCCCGAGCGTCTCCCGGCGGGCGTGCTCCGCGGTGCGCTTCGTGAGCCGTTTCCGCCGACGGGCGGCCCCGGGAGGCCTGAGATGGCACGAGACGACGACCCGGGCCGCGTCCCGAGGGCCCTCCTCCCCGGACCACGGAAGGTCGAGCCGGCCTCCGTCACCTCCGAGGACGGCCTCCCGATCGCCAGCGCCCCCGAGCAGGGATCGACCCGGGGCCCCGGCAGCATCGTCGTGAGGTCGACCGCCGCGCAAGGGCGACGGCTCGTCGCGACGGCCGGCAGCGAGCCGGCGAAAGGACGGAAGCGATGGCGCGTCGCATCGTAATCGCCAGCCAGAAGGGGGGGGTCGGCAAGACCACGGTCTCCCTCAACCTCGCGGTCGCGCTCGCCGAGAAGGGGCGGAAGGTCCTCCTCGTGGACCTCGACCCGCAAGGGGGAATCGGCCTCGCGCTGGCGCGGGGCGACACGGCGCTCACCGGCCTCGCGGACCTCCTCGCCGGAGCCGCCGCCCCGCCGGACGCGATTCGCGCCACCCGGCTGCCCGGCCTCTCGCTCCTGCCGCGGGGTCGCCTCGACCCCATCGACGTCTGCGCGTTCGAGGAGGCGATCCACGCGCCGGGGGCGCTCGCGTCGATCCTCGAGAAGGTGGAAGTCCCGTTCGACCTCGTCCTCCTCGACACCCCCTCCGGCCTCGGGCCCGTCACCCGCGGCGCCCTCGCCGCCTCGGACTTCGTCCTCCTCCCGTTCGCGGCCGAGCCGCTCGCGCTCCGGTCCGTGGCGCAGGTGCTCCGCGTCGTCGAGCACGTCCAGCGCGGGGAGAACCCGCGGCTGAAGCTCCTCGGGATCCTCCCGACGATGGTCGAGAAGGGGAAGCCGTTCTCGCTCTCCGTCCTCGGCGAGATCTGGAGCGGCTTCGCGGGCGTCTTCGAGAGCGTCGTCCCCCGGGTCGACGTCTTCCACGAGGCGAGCCGGAAGGGCCTCCCCGTCGCGTTCCTCCCCGGACCGGTCTCCCCCGAGGCCCGCCGGTTCGAGATGCTCGCCGCCGAGGTCGACCTCCTCGTCGCGCGGATGTCGGCGGAGGCTCCCGCCGAGGAGAGGCCGCAGCGTGAGCTCCTCTGACCTCGAGCTCGCCCGCGCCCTCAGCCGCCTGCTGGCACCGCCCGCGGCGTCCGCTCCCTCTGCCGGGGGGAGCCCCGCGGTCGAGGCCCCCGACGCGTCGCGCTACGTCCGGCTGGTGCCCGGGCCCGCTCGCCCCGGCGTCGTGGCCCCCTCTCCCGCAGTCCCCGTCCCGCCCGTCCCCGCGCCCGCGCCGCGGATGGCGCCCGACGTCCCGGAGACGAGGGACTGGAGTCCCCTCCTCGAGTGGCTCCTGAAGGCCAGCGGGTGCCGGACGGCCTTCCTGGCGGACGCCCACGGGCGGATCGTCGGGAGCGCCGGCCCTGCCGACGAGGAGGAGCTGCAGGCCCGGAGCGCCCGCCTCGCGGTGGCGCTCGACCAGGCCCGCCTCCTCTCGCCGGAGGCCGCCTCCCTCCCGTTCCTCGCGATGCACGTAGGCGGGGACGTCCTCACCGGCTTCCCCGTCCCCCTTTCGGACGGGACGAGCCTGAACGTCGGCCTCGTCGGTGCCACGGCCGCGTCGACGGCGGTCCGCGACGCCCTCGCCAGCTCCCTTCGCGCCGGTTGACCCGACGGCCGGTCAGCGCCCGCGGAACGGCCTGAGGAAGGCGCTCTCGACGAGCCGCCCGAGGAGGGCGGGAAGGGCCAGCCCCGTGGCTTCCCACATCTTGGGGAACATCGAGATCGGCGTGAAGCCGGGGAGCGAGTTGAGCTCGTTCAGGAGGACGCGGCCGGAGCCTCGCTCGAGGAAGAAGTCGACGCGCGCGAAGCCCTCGCCCCCGAGGGCGTCGAAGGCGCGCGCCGCCAGGGCGCGGACCTGCTCGCCGGTCGCCTCCGGGACCGGCGCGGGGATGACGCTCCGCGAGCCAGAGTCGATGTACTTGTCCTCGTAGTCGTAGAACTCGTGCCCCGGGACGATCTCCCCCGGGAGCGAGGCCTCCGCCGGTCCCCCGGCCTCGCCCTGGAGGACGGAGCACTCGATCTCGCGGGCGTCGATCCCTTCCTCCGCGATGACCTTGGGGTCGACCTCGAGGGCCGCCGCGACCGCCGCGTCGAGCGCCTCCGGGGCCTTCACCTTCGTGATCCCGACCGAGGAGCCCGCGCAGGCCGGCTTGACGAAGAGGGGGAGCCCGAGGGCGAGGACGCGCGTCCGGAGGGCGTCCCGCGAGGCGCCGCGCTCCCACTCGGCCCGGGAGAACGACGCGTACCGGACCTGCGGCAGCCCCGCCGCCGCGAACGCGGCCTTCATCAGGACCTTGTCCATCCCCACCGCCGAGGCCGCGACGCCGAACCCGACGTAGGGGATCGAGAACGCCTCGAGGAGCCCCTGCAGGACGCCGTCCTCGCCGAAGGTGCCGTGGACGATCGGAAAGACGACGTCCCACGCGCCGGCCTGGTACGCCTCGTGGAACGAGGCGACCGCGCCCGGGGCGGGCGCCGGCCGCGAGCCCGGGACGACCCCGTCGAGGAGCGCCTCGCGCGGGGGGCGCGCGAACGTGCTCGCCATCGCGGCCCGGGACTCCCCCGGGCGGTGCCAGACGCCGTCCTTCCCGACGAAGACGGGGACCCCCTCGTACCTCTCCGACGGGAGGTTCTCGAGGAGCGAGCGCGCCGAGAAGAACGACACCCCGTGCTCGCGGGAGGGACCCCCGAAGACGACGGCGACGCGGCGCCGCTCCCTCACGGGAGCGTCACCAGCCGGGCCGACTCGATCCCCTGGAGCGCCCGGACCGCCTCCACCAGCCCCTCGGCGGCGGCGCCGGACGCGGGGAGGTCGACCTTGACCACTGCGGCGGCGAGCCCCCCGCCCCCGCGCGCGAGGGCGAAGTCGGCGATGTTCAGGCCCCGCTCTCCGAGGAGCGTCCCGATCCTCCCGACGACGCCCGGGACGTCGCGGTTCCCGATGACGAGAAGGGTCCCCTCCGGGGCGAACTCCAGCGGGAGGCCGTCGACCGCGACGACCCGCCCGTGGCGGTCGCCGAAGAGGGTCCCGGCGGCGCTCCTCTCGCCGGACGCGGTCCCGACCGTCACGGTCAGGAGGTTGGCGTAGCCGCCCGGCTCGCCACGCGACGTCTCGCTCACCGCGATCCCCCGCATCCGCGCCAGGGTCGCCGCGTTGACGAGGTTGACCCCTTCCGCCAGCGACGGCGTGAGGACTCCCTTGACCGCCGCCACGGAGCACGCCTTCTGGAACGCGGCGGGGACCCCTTCGAGCGAGACGGCGATCCGCGCCGGCGCGCCGCCGGCGAGCTGGCCGACGAAGGCGCCGAGCGACTCGGCGAGCTTCATCCAGGGGAAGGAGGCGTGGGGGTCGCCTCCCGCGGGGAACGGCAGGTTCACCGCCGGGACGAAGGGCGAGCCCGAGAGGGCCTCGACGAGCATCTCGACCGTCTCGACGGCGACGCGGTCCTGCGCCTCGACCGTCGAGGCCCCGAGATGCGGCGTGCAGACGACCTTCGGGTGCCGCGCGAGGGCGAAGTCGGCGGGCGGCTCGACGGCGAAGACGTCGAGCGCCGCGCCGCCGAGGCGCCCCGACTCGAGGGCCTCGAGGAGCGCCGCCTCGTCGACCAGGGCGCCCCGCGCGCAATTGACGAGGAGGGCGCCCGGCTTCATCCGGCCGATCCGCTCCCCCGAGATCATCCCCTGCGTCTCCGGGGTGACGGGCGTGTGGAGCGAGACCACGTCGGAGACGGCGAGGAGGTCGTCGAGCCCCATCGTCTCGACCCCGAGCTCGGACGCCCGCTCGGCGGAGAGGAACGGGTCGAAGCCGACGAGACGGACCTGCCACGGCCTCAGGCGCGCGGCGACGCGCCCGCCCACCTGCCCGAGGCCCACGAGGCCGACCGTCTTCCCCTGGAGCTCGGTCCCGACGAACCCGGACCTCTTCCACTCCCCCGCCTTCAGGGAAACCTGCGCCTGGGGGATCTTCCGGAGGAGCGCGAGGAGGAGGGCTATGGCGTGCTCGGCCGCCGAGACGACGTTCCCCGACGGCGCGTTGACCACGAGGATCCCCCGCTCGGTGGCGGCCCTGACGTCGACGTTGTCGAGGCCGACGCCCGCCCGCCCCACCACCCGGAGGGACGTCCCGGCGGCGAGGAGCTCGCGATCGACCTTCGTGGCCGACCGGACGACGAGGGCGTCGTAGGCGGGGATCGCGGCCAGGAGCGCCTCGCGCGTCAGGCCGGTCTTCACGTCCGTGACGAGCCCCGCGGCCGCGAGGACCGCGAGGCCCGTCCCGGAGAGAGGCTCGGCGACGAGGACCTTCTTCTGCGCCGGAGCCCCGGCGCTCACGCCTTGGCCCCGGCCGGGGACGCAGCCAGGATCTTCGCCGCCTCCGCCTCGTACGCGGCGAGGACGTTCTTGACCGAGGCGACGTCGACGTCGCCCATGTGCCCGATCCGGATGTTCGTGGCCTTGAACTTCCCGTAGCCCGAGCCGGGGGTGAAGCCCGCCTTCTTCATCGCCTTGTTCAGCTCCTCGGGAGAGACCCCCTCGGGCGGGAAGAGCGACGAGACGCTGGGGGAGTGGGACCCCTTCTCGGGGAGGAAGCGGAAGCCGGCCTTCGGCGCCCACTCCTCGACCGCCGCGAGCATCGCGTGGTGCCGGGCCCACCGGTTCTCGAGCCCCTCGGCCAGGATGTGGTCCAGCTGGACGTCCATCGCGTAGAGGAGCGGGAGCGACGGCGTCGTCGGGTTCTGGCTCTTCTTCCCGAACGCCTCCACGTCGAGGAGGTCGAGGTAGAGGCCGCGGTGCTTCTTGGCGCGGGCGGCCGCGAGGGCCTTCTCGGAGACCGAGAAGACGGCGATCCCGGGCGGCAGCGCCATCGCCTTCTGCGACCCGCAGACGGCGACGTCGAGGCCCCACGCGTCCGCCTCGACCCGCGTCGCCGCGAGCGACGTGACGACGTCGGCGAAGAGGAGGGCGTCGCTCGACTCGTGGACCACCTTGGCGATCGCGGGCAGGTCGGAGATCGTCCCGGTCGACGTCTCGTTGTGGACGACGGTGACCGCCTGGTACTTCCGCTCGGCGAGCCTCTTCTTCACGTCGTCCGCCAGGATCGGCTTGCCCCACTCGGCCTTCAGGATCGTCGTGTCGAGGCCGAGCCGCTGGCTCATCTCCCCCCACTTGTCGGAGAAGGCCCCGTTGCAGCAGGCGAGGACCGGCCCTTCCACGCAGGAGACGAGGGCGGCCTCCCAGACGCCCGTCGCCGAGGTGGCGAGGGTGTGGGCCTGGCCCGCGGTCCGGAAGAGCTTCGGGAGCTTCTGGAGGATGCGGCCGTAGAGCTCCGAGAAGGCCGCGGAACGGTGCGACATCATCGGTCCGCCGAGGGCTTGCAGCACCTCGGGACGGACCCAGACGGGACCGGGATTGAAGAACTTGACCTGGCCGGCGTGGCCGGACGTCGAGTCGAATGTGGTGCTGCTCATGAGGGCCATTTTACGCCGCGGGGGCGACCCCGATCCCGTTGGAACGGCGCGCGGCGGAGCCGGCCGCCGCAGCCGCACGGGCCCCTCGGTCCCCTCGGTCCCCGCGGTATCAGCCCGGCGGGCGGGGGAAGAGCTCCAGGACGTCCGCCAGGCTCTCGAGGAGGACGTCGGGTCCCGCCGCCCGGAGCTCTCCCCTCGTGGACGAGCCGGTCGGGGTGACGGCGGCGGCCAGGCCCGCGGCGCGCGCCGTCTCGACGTCGATCGTCATGTCGCCGACGAAGAGCGTCTCGTCCGGCCCGACCCCGAGCGCCGCCACCGCCGCGAGCGCCATCTCGGGCGCGGGCTTGGGGGGAAAGCCCATGTCCGGCCCCCCGATGAAGGAGAAGAGCTCCGAGAGGCCGAAGGCGTCGAGGAGCTGGCGGCTGAAGACGGACGGCTTGTTGGAGGCCACGCCGAGCTTCACGCGCCTGCGGTAGAGCTCGGAGACGACGAGCTCGGCCCCCGGCATCAGCTTCGTGAGGCGCGGGCCGCTCACCCGGTAGTGCCGCCGGAACCGGTCGAGGGCGACGACGTGCTGCTCCGGCGGGAGGACCTTCGCGATCAGCGCCTCGAGGCCGTTCCCGACGAGGCGCCTCGTCTCCTCGAGCGTCACGCGCCGACCGCCGACCGAGGCGAGGGCGTCCGACAGGGAGGCGTGGATCGCCTCGTACGAGTCGAGGAGCGTCCCGTCGAGGTCGAAGACGGCCGCGCGGAACGTCCTCACGTCCCGACCTCGAGGACGACCTTTCCCACGTTCTCGTTGGCGGCCACGCGCCGGTGGGCGTCGGCGGCCCGCCGGAGGGGGTAGACCGAGTCGACGAGCGGCCGGTAGCTCCCCGACACGAGGCCGGGGAGGACGTCGCGGACGAAGGCCCGGGTGAGGGCGACCTTCTCGGGCACGGGGCGTCCGCGCAGCGTCGAGCCGATCAGCCGCAGCCGCTTCGTCAGGACCGCCCGGAGGTCGAGCTCCGCGCGAGCCCCGCCCATCGTCGCGATGAGGACGAGCCGTCCCCCCTTCCGGAGGAGGCGGACGTTCTCCGCGAGCGCCGGCCCTCCGACCGGGTCGAGGACGAGGTCGACCGGCTCGGGCCCCCAGGCCCCCTCGATCTCCCCCGCGAACGAGCCGCCGGACGCGTCGACGACCGGATCTGCCCCGAGGTCCGCGAGGGCCCTTCTCTTCCCCGGAGAGCGGACGGTGCCGGCGACGCGCGCTCCGCGCCCCCTCGCGAGCTGGATCGCGGCCGTCCCCACGCCGGAGGCCGCGGCGTGGACGAGGACGCTCTCTCCCGGTGCGAGCCCCCCTTCGACCACGAGGTTCAGGTAGGCCGTGAACCAGGCCTCCGGGATCGAGGCCGCCTCGGCGTCGGAGAGGTTCGGGGGGGTCGGCATCAGCATCCCGCGCGGGACGGCAACCCGTTCGGCGTAGCCCCCGCCGGGCAGGAGGAAGAAGACGCGCTCCCCCGTCCCTTCGACCTCCCCGGCCGCCTCGAGCCCGAGGATCTCGGACGCTCCCGGCGGCGGCGGGTACTTCCCGGCCGCCTGCAGGAGGTCCGCGCGGTTGACGGCCGTGGCGCGGACCCGGACGAGCACCTCGTCCGGGCCGGGCGTCGGGTCGGCGGTGTCGCCGTAGACGAGCGCCTCGGGGCCCCCGGGCGCGGGGACGAGGATCGCCTTCATCGAGCGTCCTCCTTCAGGACCGCCGCCCGGACGAGCTCGATCAGCCGGGCCGTCTCGCCGGGCAGGAGGCGCGGGACGCGGTCGGGGTGCGCGGTCGGGCGGTCGGTGACGACCGCGAGGACGCCGGGGTCCTCCACCGCGAGGGGCTCCCGCCCCGTCGCGGCGCGGACGACCTCGACCTTCGGTCCCGGGAGGGCCCGGAACCCCTCCACGACGACGACGTCTACGTCTCCCATCTCACGCTCCACGAGCCCGTCGAGGTCCGCCCCGTCCGTCCCCGTCCGGTGGACGGCGGACCGCTCGCCGGCAACCAGGATCGCCGGATCGCCTCCCGCCGCGGCGTGGAGCTGCGAGTCCTTCCCCGGGACGTCCGTCTCGTAGGAGTGCCCGCTGTGCTTCACCGTCCCGACGCGGAGCCCGGACGCGACGAACGCCTCCACCAGCGCGACGACGACCCGCGTCTTCCCCGACTCGTGCGCCCCGACGACCTGGATCCGGGGCGGGGCGGCCCCGCCGCCATACAGGAGCGCCCGCTCGCGCGACGGGGCGAAGCGAGCGAGGTCGTCGGCGAACGTGGCGAGCCAGGGATCGAGGGGCGCTCCCGCGTCGACCAGCCGACGGTACCGCGCCGTCCCCGCGAGGAGATCGACGGCGGGGACGTCGTCGCGGAACTCGTAGACCTCGGTCCGCCAACGGAACCGCGCGGGATCGAGATCGCGCAGGAGCTTCACGAGGCGGAGGCCCGTCTCGAACGGGCGGAAGGTCTCCTCGTCGGTGACGTGGAGCTGGACGCCGCCGCAGTCCTGCCCGGCGTGCTTGTGGAAGGTCGGACGGAAGACGTGCGGCCGGAAGACGACACCGGGGAGTCCGAGCCCGTTCGCCGCGTCTGCCGCCAGGTCGGCGTCGAGCCACGGCGCCCCGACGACCTCGAAGGGGCGCGTCGTCCCGCGCGCCTCCGAGAGGTTCGTCCCCTCGAGGAGGCACATCCCGGGGTAGACGAGCGCCGTGTCGCGGGTCGGCATGTTCGGCGAGGGGAGGACCCACGCCGCCTCCTCGCCGATGCGCCGGCGTGGTGCGGGGCGCAAGGTGCCCGCGACCTCCATCGGGACGACGGTCAGGTCGCAGCCCAGGCCCCGCTCCGCGTTGGCCCAGCGGGCGATCTCGCCCGGCGTCATCCCGTGACGGGCCGGGACCGGGTGGAGCCCGACGAACGACAGGAGCGCCTCCTCGGGAAGGTTCCCTTCGACGAGGAGGCCCCCGAGCGGGTTCGGGCGATCGAGGACGAAGACGGGGATCCCGCGCGCGGCGCAGGCGCGCATGACGAGGGTCGTGGTCCAGACGAAGGTGTAGTAGCGCGACCCGACGTCGGGGAGGTCGCAGACGACGGCTTCGAGCCCGGCCAGGTCCTCGTCGCGGGGCGCGAGGTCCTCGAAGCGCTCGCCGTAGAGCGAGACGACCCGGGTCCGCGCGGGCGGGACGTCCCCGGCCCCGACGGGGAGCATGTCCTGGACCGCGCCCGTCAGCCCGTGCTCGGGACCGAAGAGGACGCGAACGTCGAGCCCCGCCCGTGCGAGGGCGCGGGGCGCCGGGACGAACCCCGACGTCACCGACGCCGGGTTGACGACGAGGCCGAGGCGGCGGCCTGCCAGGCGCGACGGATCGCGCAGGAGGACGTCGAGGCCGGTGAGGAGCGGCTGTCTCTCTGTCATCGGTCGATGCCGAGGGAGCCGAGGGGAACGACCTCGGCCCCGCGATAGTAATGCGCCAGGATGGCGTCGCGGCTCTCCCCGCGGCGCGCGCGCACGATGGCGCCCGCCTGGCAGAGCCCCGCGCCGTGGCCTGTCCCGCGGCCCGTCAGGGCGTATCCCCGCGGCTGCTCCGCGAGGTCGAAGTCCGTCGACCGGACCGAGCCCCAGCCCCAGAGCCGCGACGCAGCGGCGCGGAAGTCGAACCCTCTCACGACGAGGATCCGTCCGCCGGGAGCCACGAGGCGGAGCGCCGAGACGCGGCCGTCGTCCCCGTGGCCGAAGACCTCGAGGAAGCGGGCGTCGGGGAGGCCCAGCTCCGCGCCGAGCGCCCCCAGCGAGCTCCGCGGCAGGAAGAACGACCAGCGGGCGCCGGGCGCCTGCCGGCAGGCGTCGTCCTCCACGGGGACGAGGTCGGGTGTCTCCTCGTCGTCCCAGACGTTCGAGGGACGGGCGGTCCGCCCTCCGCACACCGCGCAGAACGGGGCCGCGATGACGCGCCCCCGGATCGCGAGGACGAGGCCCGCGGTCGCCTCCGCCGCCCGGATCGACGCGGGGGTCGCGCGCCGCAGCCCCAGGAAGACCTGGCAGTGGACGCCGTCGCAGAGGTCGGCCCCCTGGTCTGCGTGCCGGCCGAGGCGGGCCACGGCGTAGGAGCGTGCCGCGACCGCCTGGGCCTCGAGCGCGGCCGCGGGCGCGTTCCCGCCGATCTCCGCAGGGAGGACGGCGGCGACGTACCGCTCGAGCGGAACGACCTCCACCTGCCCGGTCGCCAGGCGCAGGATCCGCCGGGTGACCTCGGTGCCGGGACGCGACGCGGCGCGGCCGGCGGGAACGAGGGCCAGGAGGAGCGCCCCCGCGACCGCGGCGGTCGCGGGGCGCCCCGGGCGGCAGGTGGCGTCGGTGCGCGGCACGCCGGCTCAGCGGGCGAAGGAGCGGAGGGCGGAGAGGAGGCGCTCCACGTCCGCGAGGTCGTTGTAGTGGACCGCGCCCACGCGGACCATTCCCCCCTTCCCCTCCAGCCCGAGCCTCTCCATCAGCGCGAGGGCGTAGTAGTTCCCGTCCCACGCCGCGACGCCCTCACGGTCGAGCCGCTCGCAGACGTCCCGCGGAGAGATCCCCTCGAGGGTGAACGCGAAGGTCGGGACGCGCCCGTCGAGCCCCGCCGGATCGGAGGACCCCCGGAGATCGAGCCCCTTGATGGCCGTCAGGCCCTCGAGGAGGGCCCGGGAGAGCCCCTTCTCGTGCGCGCGGATCGCGGCCATCCCGGCGGCGAGGTCGCCGCGGAGCCCGCCCGCGCCTCGCGCGGCCGGCTCCCCGAACGTGGCACCGATCCAGGCGAGGTAGTCGAGGGCCGCCCGGGCCCCGGCGATCGCCTCGAAGCTGGGAGTCCCGGTCTCCCACTTGTCCGGCGGCTCGGACGGTGACGGGCGGACCTTCTCCGCCGTCAGGCGCTCGAGGTGCTCGGCCTTCCCCCAGAGGATCCCCAGGTGCGGCCCGAAGAACTTGTAAGCCGAGCAGGCGAGGAAGTCGCACCCCAGCTCCGCAACGTCCGTGGGCCCGTGCGGCGCCCAGTGGACGGCATCGACGTACGTCAGGGCCCCCGCCTCGCGCGCGAGGCGGGCGGCCTCGCGGACGGGGTTGACGGTTCCGACCGCGTTCGAGGCGAGGCCGACCGCGACGATCCGCGTCCGGGACGAGAGGACGGCGGCCAGGTCGGCGGGGCTCCAGGCGCACCCCGGCACGGAGACGTCGACCCACCGGACCCGCGCGCCCCGCTCCTGGGCGATTCCCAGCCACGGGGCGACGTTCGCGTCGTGGTCCAGGCGGGTCACGACGACCTCGTCGCCCGGCTGCAGCGTCCGGGCCAGGCTCCTCGCGACGTGGAACGTCAAGGTCGTCATGTTCGGGCCGAAGACGATCTCGTCGGAGCTCGCGGCACCGAGGAACGCGGCGAAGGCCCCGCGCGCCTCCGCGAGCGCCGCGTCGGAGCGGCGGCTCGTCTCGAAGGCCCCGCCGTGGTTGGCGTTGCTCTCGAGGAGGTAGCGCGCCATCGCCTCGGGGACGCGGCGCGGGACCTGGGTTCCTCCGGGGTTGTCGAAGAAGGCGGTGCCGGACGCGAGGGCGGGGAACTGGGCACGGACGGCGGCGACGTCGAGCATGGGCGGATCGTCGCACGCGGAGCGCGCCGCCGGCAGCGGCGCACGCCGGAGGCCCCGGGGCAGCCCGGGGGCGAGCCGCCGTCAGGCCGTCAGGCCGCCCGGGGCGGGGTGGTCGTCGCCCGCCTCTCCGCGAAGGGTGGCAACCGCGTGGCGGAGGACCGGGGCGACCGTCTCCAGCCCTTCCACCGCGCCCCGCGGCGACCCCGGGAGGTTGACGACGAGCGTCCGGCCGCGGACGCCCGCGACCTGTCGCGACAGCAGGGCCGCCGGGAGAGCCGCCCGCCCGGCCGCCCGCATCGCCTCGGCGAGGCCCGGGATCTCGCGCTCGATGACGTCTCTCGTCGCCTCCGGGGTCACGTCGCGCGGGGCGAGGCCGGTCCCGCCGGTCGTCAGGACGACGTCCGCCGCGTCGCGGTCCGCGAGAGTCCGGAGGGCCTCCGCCAGCGCCTCGCGCTCGTCGGGGAGACAGGGCGAGGCGACGACGTCGACGGGAGCCAGGAGGCGGCGGACCGCCGCGGCCACCGCCGGGCCCGAGCGATCCTCGCGCTCGCCCCGGAAGGAGCGGTCCGAGACGGTGACGACCGCGACCCTCAGCCGGGCCGTCACCCGCCGATCTCGCTCATGTTCCGCGCGTGGAGCGGAAGGAGGCCCTTCTCCATCCCGACGAACATCGGGTGACGCTCCTCCTTCAGCTCCGCGGCCCGGCGGACGAGGGCGAGGAGCCCGTCGTCCGAGACCCCCTGCCGGAGAGGCCGGAGGATGTCGACGTCCCGGTGCCCGAACAGGCACCCCTTGAGGAACCCGTCCTGCGTCAGGCGCATCCGGTTGCAGCTGTCGCAGAAGCGGTCCGAGATCGGCGTGATGAAGCCGATCGTCCCGGTGTGGGGGCCCGCCTCCGACACCACCGAGTACTCCTCGGCCGGCCCCGCGACGGCCGGCCGCTCCAGGGGGGTCAGGCGGTACCCGGCGGCGACGAGCCGGTCGAAGACCTCGCGCCAGCCGATCCAGTCCGAGTCGGTCCACCCGTTCGAGCCGAACGGCATGAACTCGATGAACCTGACGCTCAGCGGAGCGTCGCGGGTCATCGCCGCGAGCGGCAGGATCTGGTCGTCGTTGAAGCCCCGGATCACCACCGCGTTCAGCTTCACCGCCTCGAAGCGGAGCTCGAGCGAGAGGCGGATCGCCTCGAGGACCGGCTCGAAGTGGTCCCGGCGCGCCATCTTCCGGAAGTGCTCCGCCTCGGCCGCGTCGAGCGAGACGTTGACCCGCGTCAGCCCGGCGGCGAGGAGAGCGCGCGCCATCCGCGGGAAGAGGACCCCGTTCGTCGAGAGGGCGATCCCCCGCGGGAACCCGATCTCCGACAGCCCGGCGACGATCTCGACGAGGTCCGGCCGCGTCGTCGGCTCCCCTCCCGTCAGTCGCACCTTCTCGATGCCGAGCGAGCGGAGGAGGCGCGCGGCCCGGAGGATCTCGTCCCGCGTCATCAGGTGCGGCATCGGCCGGAACTTCTGGTCCTCCGGCATGCAGTAGACGCACCGCAGGTTGCAGCGGTCGGTGACGGAGATCCGAACGTAGTTGATCCGCCGTCCGTGCCCGTCGACGAGAGGTTCGTGCTCGGCGGGGGGCTCCACGGCGCGGATTCTAAGGTCTTCCGCGCCGGCGCCGTCACCCGCTCCGTAGAATCCCCCCAGCGTGAGCGTCCCGCTGGCCCCCCCCCGGCTCCGCCCCGTCGTGGCGGCCCTCCTGGCCGGCGGGGCCCTCGCGTTCCTCGCGGCCGGCGCCCTCGCGCCGGACCTCCCCTTCCGCGACTCGATGGCCCTCGCCGCGCGCTTCTGGGGAGCGAACCGGACCACGCGGCTCCTGAACGCGCCCGGCTTCGCCCGCGAGGCGGCCTTCGCCCGGCACGTCCTGGACCTCGACGCCGCCTGGCCGCTGGCATCCGACGCCGTCCTCGTCGCCGGGCCGGACGTCAGCCGCGAGCGGGCCGATGCCCTCCTCCGCAAGGCCGCCTACCTCCTCGCCCCGCGCCGGGTGGCCCTGTGCCGCGGGCAGGAGGAGGGCGTCCGTCTCCTGCGCGCGCCCGGGCCGGGGGAGGAGGGCCGATGACGCGGAAGGCTCTCTCCGCCGCCGCGCTTCTCCTCCTTATCGTCCTCCTTCTCCTCGGCTTCTCGACGGCCACTCTCACGGCCGTCAGGACCCCGCTCTCCCTCGGCGACTACGTGGCGATCTGGGGGCTGAAGGGGCGCGCGATCGAGCGGGGCGGGTCCCTCGCGTCGGTCTTCCGGGTCGACCCGGACGGGGCCACCTCGCATCCCGAGTACCCGCCCCTCTGGCCGATGGTCCTCGCCGGCTTCGCCCGCGCGACCGGGGGATGGGACGAGCTGGTCCTGACGCTCCTCCGCCCGTTCCTCCTCGTCGGCGCCCTCGCGGGGGCCGCCGCCGCGACCCGCGCCCCACCTCCGTACCGGCTCCTCGCGGCGGCGGCCGTCTCGCTCCTCCCGTACTGGAGAAGCCCCCTCTACGCCGGCTACGCAGAGCCGCTCCTCGTCGTCCTCCTCCTGGCGGCGCTCCTCGAGTCCGGGAGGGAGGGGAAGGGCGCCGCGCTCCGCCTCGCGTTCGTCCTCGCCCTGGCGGCCCTGACCAAGCAGGAGGGGGCCTGGGCCGCGCTCGTGACCACCGGGACGCTCGTGGCGGCCAGGAGGCGGGTCCCGGCTCTCGCGGCCCTCGGCGGGTGGGTCCTGGGCGTCGTGCCGTGGACGCTCTACCGCCACGCGCACGCGTCGACCTCCCTCGCCGATTTCTCGCTCGCGGCGTTCCGCCCGCTGGGCGTCCTCGCCGCCGTGGGAGCCCTGGCGCGCGAGGCCGGTCCGGCAGCGCTGGCCGTCGCGGCGGTGGCGGGAGGGCTCCTCGCGCTCGCGCCCCGGACGCGGCAGCGCCGCCGGGGCCTCCTCCTCGCCCTCGGGGCCTACCTCCTCGGGCTCCTCGGAGCCTTCGCCTTCGCGCGCGTGGACGTCGGCTGGCTGGTCCGCTGGACGTGGGACCGCCTCGGCTTCGTCCCCCTCGTCCTCCTGGTCCCGGTCCTCGCAGAGGCGCTCGCCGAGGCTCTCGACGGGCCGTCCGCGGAAGGGGCGCCAGCCGGCGAGACCGGGGAGGGCGCCTCCTCCGCGACGCCGCTCGCCGACCGGCGCCAGGAGCCGCTCTTGCCGCCGTCCTTGGAGACGAGCTCGAGCGGGCCGACGACGATCCCCTTCCCGGCGGCCTTGCACATGTCGTAGAGGGCCAGCGCCGCGGCCGCGGCGGCCACGAGGGCCTCCATCTCGTAGCCCGTCCGGCCCGCCCCGCGGACCGTCGCGGTCACCTCGACCCGACGTCCCCGCGGCACCCTCTCGAGCCGGACGTCGACGGCGTCGAAGAGGAGGGGGTGGCAGAGCGGGATCCACTCCGCCGTCCTCTTGGCCGCCTGGATCCCCGCGAGCCGCGCCACGGCCAGGGCGTCCCCCTTGCGGTTCTCCGAGGCGTCGAGCGCGCGGTAGGCCGCGGTCCCGAGCGTCACCACGGCCCGGGCGGTCGCGCTCCGCGCCGTCGCCGGCTTCCCGGAGACGTCGACCATCCGGGCGGCCCCGGACGGGTCAAGATGCGTCAGCGGCGCTACGGGACTCTTCTTCTTCGAGGGCACGGTATTCCTCCGGCGTGTTGACGTTTCGGAAGACGCCGGACCCGGAATCCGGGAGCCGGGCGATCTCCTCCTCCGGGACGAAGACGGCACCCAGGCCCTCGAGCGCCCGCGTGAGGGAGAGGTCGCCCGTCAGGACCCGGTCCCGGAGGGTCCGCAGCGCCGACTTGCGCCAGACGACGCAGAGGGGCTGCGCACGTCCCTCCCACACCGGGACGACGGCCGGAGCGTCGAACCCTGCCGCGAGCGCCACGAACGCCCCGAGGAACCCGCTGGTGCAGTGCGGCATGTCCGTCGCCAGGACGAGGCTCGACTCGTCCGGGCTCCAGCCGAGGGCCGCCACGATCCCGTAGATGGCCGCGTGGTCCTCCGCTTCGTCGAGGACGAAGGGGAACGGGATCCTGGCGAAGGGCTGCGGGTCCTTTCCGACCAGCGCCGCCCGGCCGCAGACGATCGCCAGCTTCGCCGCCTGGTACTGCGCGAGCGGGACGCCCCGGAAGCGGAGGAGCCCCTTGTCCTGTCCCATCCGGCTCGAACGCCCGCCGACGAGGACGAAACCGAAGGCCATCGCGGCCCGATCGTACTCTCTGTCGCGGCGCCCTCCGCTCGCCTACGATCCGGTCCCGATGGTCACCGTGGTGATCCCGGTCCGCGAAGCGGCGCCCCCCGACCCCGGGCTCCTCGATCCCCTCCTCTCGGAAGGCGCCGACGTCGTCGTCGCGGCGGCCGACGGGACGGGAGAGGACGTCCTCGACGCCTACCGTGCGGCCGGCGCGCGGGTCCTCGTCGGAGACGGGCCACGGGGCCAGAGGCTGCGCGACGCCGCCCGCGGGGCCCGCGGCGAGGCGATCGTCTTCCTCCACGCCGACACGCTCCTCCCTCGCGGGTGGCGGAGCGCCGTCGAGACGGCCCTCGCCGGAGGCGCCGTCGCCGGGGCGTTCCGGCTGGCCTTCGCCGGCGGGTCCCGCCGGATGGCCTGCGTCGCCTTCTGGGCGAACCGCCGGACCGCCGTGACCCGGGTCCCTTACGGCGACCAGGCCCCCTTCGTCTCGACCGGCGCCTACGAGCGGGTCGGGGGGCACCGTCCCTGGCCGCTCCTGGAGGACGTCGACCTCTTCCGGCGCCTCCGGCGGGTCGGGCGCATCGCGCTCCTCCCGCTCGCGGCACGGACCAGCCCGCGCCGGTACCTCGAGGGGGGGGTCCTCCGGACGGCCCTCTCGAACAGGCTCCTCGTCCTTCGCTGGCTCCTCGGCGCCTCGCCGGAGGAGCTCGCCCGGGGCTACCGGCGAGCCGTCCCCGACTCCGTCAGACGAGCTTGAGGATGTGCCCCATCTTGGCCTTCTTGGCCGTCAGGTAGCCGCGGGTGGAATCGGTCGGAGGGATCTCCAGCGGGACCCGCTCCACGATCTCGAGGCCGAAGCCGCCGAGGGCGACGTACTTGGACGGGTTGTTCGTCAGGAGCCGCATCCTCCGGACGCCGAGGTCCCGGAGGATCTGGCACCCGATCCCGTAGTCCCGCACGTCCGGCGCGAAGCCCAGGGCCCTGTTCGCGTCGACGGTGTCCATCCCCTGCTCCTGCAGCTCGTAGGCCCGCAGCTTGTTGACGAGCCCGATCCCCCGCCCCTCCTGCAGGAGGTAGAGGAGGACGCCGGACCCCTCGCGCTCGATCAGCTCGAGCGCGAGCTGGAGCTGCGCCCCGCAGTCGCAGCGCTCCGAGCCGAAGACGTCCCCGGTCAGGCACGCCGAGTGGACCCGGACGAGGACCGGCTCCTCCTCGTTCACCTCCCCCTTCACCAGGGCGAGGTGCTCCTCGGCCGTCACATCCGAGCGGTACGCGTGGACCCGGAAGTCCCCGAAGCGCGTCGGCAGGCGCGGCGAGGCGACCTTCTGGACGAGCCTCTCGTTCTGCATCCGGTAGCGGATGATGTCCGCCACGGAGACGATCGGGATCCCGTGCTTCTCCGAGATGACGAGGAGGTCCGGCACGCGCGCCATCGAGCCGTCGTCCGAGAGGATCTCGCAGATCACGGCCGCGGGCGTCAGGTGCGCGACCCGCGCCAGGTCGACCGAGGCCTCCGTGTGGCCGGCGCGCTTGAGCGAGCCGCCCCGCCGCGCCCGGAGCGGGAAGATGTGGCCCGGCTTGAGGAGGTCCTGCGGCCGCGTCTTCGGGTCGACGAGCGTCCGGACGGTGGCCGCGCGGTCCGCCGCGGAGATCCCCGTGGTCGTCTTCCCGCGGGCCTCGACCGACACGGTGAACCCGGTGCCGTGGCTCGACGTGTTCTGCCGGACCATCGGGTCGAGCTCCAGCTCGTCGCAGCGCTCCTCGGTGAGGGGGACGCAGATGAGGCCCCGCCCCTCGCGGGCCATGAAGTTGATCGCCTCGGGGGTGACGTGCTCGGCCGCCAGGCAGAGGTCGCCCTCGTTCTCGCGGTCCTCGTCGTCGACGATGATGACGAACTTGCCCTCTCGGTAGGCCGCCGCGGCCTCGGTAACGGAGACGAAACCCAAGGGAACCTCCGGGCGCGGGGGCGCCCCCTGCTCAATTGTAGCGGGCCGGGTCCCTCGGGTCCTCGCCTTCCGGCGGCTTCGCGTTCCGCGACGTCCGGAACGGGCGCCCGGCGAGGACCGCGCGCTTGCTGACCTCCCGGACGAGGGTCTTCAGGAAGACCTCGAACTGGTGCGCCGCGGGGAGGAACGCGCGCGGCGAGCGGTCCCGCGAGAACCCGGCGTGGAAGCGCTCGAAGAGGGACCAGTCCTTGAACATCAGGTGGCGCATCGACCCGCGGCGGAAGGCGTCGAGCAGGTCGAGCATCTGCTTGAGCGTCTTCTTGTCCCCCGCCCGCCCGAACGCCGTCACGGCCTGGAGGAGGGCCCAGAGGTCGTCGCGCAGCCTCAGGCTCTGGTCCAGCTTCGTCCGGTACTCGGGGAAGAGGACCTTCCCGTCGACCTCGGACGAGAAGGTCTCGGCGAGCGCGATGATGTTCTGCTGGAAGAGGTCGCGCAGGATCCCGGCCGCGTCCTCCATCCGCGCGTAGACGAGCTTGGGGTCCTTCATCAGGACGACGTCGACGAGCTCGAGCTCCATGACCTTCTTCAGCTCCATCTCCGTCGAGAAGACGAGCCGGTCGAGCCCGGCGGCGACGGGCGACTCCTCCGGGAAGCGCGGCAGGAGCCGCTTGCGGATGAACTCGCACATCCCGAGCGTCTCGGCCCTCACCAGGCTGAAGACCAGGAGCGCCCGCTTCACGGTGGCGGGGGACTCGATGGTCGCGCGGATCCGCTCGGTGTAGCGCAGGCCCTTGAAGAGCTCGACGAAGAGCGTCGCGAGAGCCCCCTTCTGGGACGGCTCCGGAACCGTCGCGAGGACGCGGGCGAGCGACTGCTTGCTCTCCCGGTCGAGGACGGGCCGGAGGTTCTCGCGGAAGAGGACGCCGAGGTTCGGGTCGGCCTTCAGGGTGCCGACGACGATCCGCCCCAGGGAGAGGAAGGTCTGGAGCGGGAGGAACGGCGCGCGCGAGAGCTCGTCCAGGATCTTGGCGAAGTCGTCCAGCTTCTCCACGACGAGCGCCAGCTCCGTCTCGGCGCTGGCCCGGCGCTGGAGCGGCGGGCTCCCCGCCGGTCCGCGCGAGACCTGGCCGTCGAGGTAGAGGAGGAACGACGCGAGGTCCTCCTTCCCCTCCCCGAGGAGGTGCGTCGTCAGGAGCGCGAGGTGCGCGGCCCCCGAGCGGATGACCGCCACCTCCTCGACGAAGTTCTTGAGGGAGGCGTGAGAGCGCTCGAAGGCCGAGAGCGGGAGGTAGTCGAGGACGAAGAAGCGCTCGATCCCCTTGAGCCACATCTCCATCTCGAACAGGTAGTCGTACTTGACACGGTTCGAGAAGAGAGCCGAGGTCTCGAGGACGGTGAAGCGCGGCATGTGTCGGGGCAGTTTACGCCGGGGCCGACGCGGCGGCCAGGCGCGCCGGGCGGCTCAAGGGGGCGGCTCGAGCCCCTCCGGCGGGCGGGGCCGGCGCCCTTCCCGGACCGTGATCGAGACGATCCCGTCGTCCTGCTCGATCCGGTCGGCCACGTCCATCCCGGCCGTCACGCGGGCGAAGACCGTGTAGGCCCCGTCGAGGTGCGGCTGCGGCGACAGCGCGACGAACCACTGGGACCCCCCGGTGTCCGGTCCGCTCAGGGCCATCCCGACCGTCCCCCGCTCGTACGGGACCGCGTTCAGCTCGTCGCGGAGCGCGTAGCCCGGCCCGCCCGTGCCGTCCCCGCGCGGGTCGCCCGCCTGGACGACGAAGTCGGGGACGACGCGGTGGATGACCGTGCCGTCGAAGAAGCCGCGGCGAGCCAGCGAGACGAAGCTGGCGACCGTCATCGGCGCCTCCTCGGGGAGGAGCTCCATCTCGACCGTCCCGCGCCGGGTCGTCACGGTTGCCGTGAAGGTCGCCTCGGCGGCCTCCTCCGCCAGACGCCGGTCGTCGGAAGGCGTCCTCCGAGTCGCCACCGGGATCGGCCTGAACGACGCGGGGTCGGCCCCGAACCGGTCGATCAGGAGGCGGCGGGCCTTCGTCCGGACCAGCGCGTCCGGATCGTCGGCTCGCGCCCGCAGGAGGTCCGGCCCCACGACGGGTCGATCGGCAGCGGCCTCGAGCGCCGTGGCCACGGCGTCGGCGTCGCCGCTCGACAGACAGGTCCTCAGCGCGGCGTTCCACGGAGAGTCGAGGACCTTCCCCGCGTCGGTGGCCAGGAGCGGCGCGGCGGTCCCCAGGGCCGCCGCGCGGACCGAGAGATCGACGTCGGCGAGCGCCGCCGCGAGGAGGCGCGGGTGCCGCGCGGCCACGGCCTTCGGGAGTCGGGAGACCGCCTCCATCCGGACGCGGACCGCCGGGTCCGCGAGAAGCCGCTCCCCCCAAGCCGCCGCGCGCTCGTCCGGGACGAGGCCCAGGGCCTCGCACGCGCCGAGCCGCAGCCCCTCCGGAGCGGTGTCGCCCGGCGGAAAGGCGACGGCTTCGGCGTCTCCCGGAGAGAGCGCCGCGAGGCTCGCGAGGGCCACCGCCCCCCTGCGGCCGCCCCCCGCCGCGATCCGGCGAAGGAGACGAACGGCCTCGTCGTCCCCGATCACAGCCTTCCGGAGCGTGGTCAGGGCTGCGATGGCGACCCCGGGCCGGGCCTCGTCGCTCCGGGCGAGCGCCACGCCGCGGGCTCCCGTGGGGAGGCCGCCGCGGGGCGCCAGCCTCTCGAGCGCCAGAAGCGCCTGGATCGCCACGCCGTCGTCCGCCGAACGGGCGAGCCGCTCGAGCGCCGCCTCCGCCTCCCGATCCGCCAGGAGCCCGAGGCCCCGGGCCGCCCAGGCGACCGCCACCCGATCCCCGAGCCGGAGCGCCTCCCGAAGAGCCGGGGCCGCATCGGGCCGGGGGCTCCGCGCGAGCGCGTAGACCGCCGCGCGGCAGACCTCCGGGGACGTCGGCAGATCCACCCAGGGACCGAGCAGGGGGACGAGGGACCGTTCCGGGAAGCGGAAGAGCGACCGGGCCGCCGCCGCCCGCGCCAGCGGCGCCGGAGGACCCGCGCTCGCGCCTGCGGCCGCCGGTCCGTCGCCCGGGGACGAGACGACGGCCGCCAGCGCAGCGAACGCATCGTCCCCCCCCAGCCGTCCCAGCGCGGTCGCGGCAGCCGCGGCCGTTCGAGCGTCGGGGTCCGCCATCGAGGCGACGAGAAAGCGGACGAGCCGTCGATCCGCGGAGATCCCCGCGGCGAAGGCGGCAGCCCGCCGGACCGCCGGGTCGGGGTCCGAGAGGAGGACGGGAAGGTAGATGGACGCCTCGGCGTCCCGCAGGCGCCCCGCGGTGAGGGCCGTCCGGCTCCTCACCCACGGATCGAGCGAGGCCGCGCCCCGGCCGAGCCAGGAAGGCTCCAGGACGCGGCGGTCCTCCAGCGAGATCAGGTGTGCGACGAGGTCGATCCGGTTCTCGCGCGTCGCCCGTGCCGGACCACGCGACCCGAAGGCGACGGTGCACGCGGAGGCGCCGAGGATGAAGGCGACGGCGGCGAGCGCCGCGCCCGTACGCGAGGTCCCGGCGCGACGCGCGCGTGGGGAGGACGGGCTCAGGGCCGCTCCGGAGCTAGAGGCCCAGGAGGAGCCGGTCGCCCAGCACCGGCGGAAGCCCCGCCTTCAGGATCTTGCTCCGCGTCGAGCGCGCGTCGTAGCTGACGCGGTCGAACGACACGGTCTTCTCCTCCGAGTCGTAGATGGCGTAGCTCGCTCGCGGGTTCCGGTCGCGAGGCTGGCCGACGGAGCCCGGGTTGACGAGGTAGCGCCGTCCCGGCTCCAGGACGAGGCGCCGCCGGCTCCCCCTGACCGCCTCCACCCGGATGCCGTCGTGCTCCCACGTGAAGACGGAGGGGATGTGGCTGTGCCCGAAGAAGCAGACGTCGACGGCCGGGGCGGCCCGGTTGAGGTGGGCGAAGTTCATCGACGCGTCGAAGTCCGAGAAGATGTAGGCGTCCTCGTCGAGCGGCGACCCGTGACAGATCGCGAAGGAGTCGTCGACCACCGCCGGTCCCACGGGGAGCCGCTTGAGGAACTCGAAGTTCTCCTTGGAGAGCCGCTCCGTGGTCCAACGCGCGGCGAGGAGCGCCGGAGGATTGAACATCTCGCCGCCGTCGATGGCCGCCACGACCTTGTCGTGGTTCCCGCGAATCGCGACCGTCGGACGGGGAAGCGTCCGGAACCGATCGAGGACCTTGTTCGGGTCCGCCGCGTAGCCCACGAAATCCCCGAGGCAGATGACCTTGTCGAGCTTCTTCCGCTTCACGCGGGCGAGGACGGCCGAGAAGGCCTCGTCGTTCGAGTGGAGATCGGAGAGGAGGAGGTACCGCACGGTCCCCCCTAGCCCCCGCTCCCGAAGGCGACGAGCGCTTCCACCTCGTCCACGATCTCGCGCACGCTCTCGCTCCCCATCAACGGAACCGCCCGGGCCGCCATCTTATAGCAAGGGAGCCGGAGGTCGTAGAGCAGCCGCGCCTCCTCGACCGACCGGAAGAGCGGCCGGTCGAGCGTCTTCCCCGCGAGGCGAGCGGCGATCGCGTCGAACGGCAGGTCGAGGAAGACCGAGACCCCGCTCTCGAGGACGAACTGCCGGTTCCGCTCGAGCGTGAACGTCCCCCCGCCGAGCGCCACCACGGCGCTGGGGAGGTCCGCGGTCCCGCGGAGGAGCTCCGCCTCCCTCTCCCGGAACCAGGGCTCGCCGAAGCGCTCGAACGCCTCCCGGACGGTCCGGCCCGCGAGACGCTCGAAGGCTTCGTCGAGGTCGACGAAGGGGACGTCCAGCCGCGCCGCGAGCGCCCGGCCCACGGTGGTCTTCCCGGCCCCCATGAAGCCGAGCAGGTAGACGCGACCCCTGAAGCCGGGCTCGAACCCCGCGGCCCGCGCCGATGCCGCAGCCGCCTCGACCGCCTCGCGCGGGTCTTCCCCGCCGAGCGCCCGCCCCAGGGCGACGACGTCGGCACCCGCGCGCAGGCAGGCGCCGACGTCCTCGACGGGAACGCCCCCGATGGCCACCAGCGGCACCCGGCGGCCCTTCGCCACGCGCTCGAGCGCGGCGAGGCCGGTCGACTCCCCCGCGCCGGAGAAGATCGGTCCGAAGGCGACGAACGAGGCCCGGGCGTCCCGGAGCGCCCGCTCCGCCTCCTCCTCCGATCGCGCGGTCAGGCCCCGGAGGGCGCCGGGCGGAGGGAGCCCCCGCGCGGAGGGTTCGGGCAGCGTGGGACCGCAGAGATGGACGCCGTCCGCCCCCGCGGACCGGGCGGCCTCCGGAGAGCCGAGAACGAGGACCCGCGCGCCGAGCGCCTGTGCGGCCGCGACCGCCGCCTCGCCGCCGGCCGGGGGCCCGCCGCCGGACCCGGGAGGGCCTCCGATTCCGATCAGCCGCACCCCGGCCGCCGCGAGGACCGTCGCCGACTCGGCCGGCGTTCGCCCCGGAGGGCCCACGGCCCGAACGACGCCGTAGAGGACGGGCAGGCGCGGCGTCAACGACCGCGCGCCGGTCGAGGTCCCTCAGCCAGCCACCGCTCCAGCCACTTCGTCGAGAAGCGCCCGTGGCGGAAGTCCGGGTCGTCGAGCAGCCGCAGGTGGAGGGGGATCGTCGTCTTCACCCCCTCCACGATGAACAGCTCCAGCGCCCTCTTCCCCCTCATGATCGCCTCGTCCCGGTTCCGGCCGTGGACGATCAGCTTCCCGACGAGGGAGTCGTAGTTCGGAGGGATGTTCCACCCGTCGTAGGCCGCGGTGTCGACCCGCACGCCCGGCCCGCCCGGGAGGTGGAGGGTGGTGATCTTGCCTGGAGAGGGCGTGAAGGTCTCCGGGTCCTCGGCGTTGATCCGAAACTCGATGGCGTGGCCCCTCGGCCGGAGCTGGACCCCCTTCTTCCCGGTGGCCTTGTCGAAGGAGAGGGGCTCGCCGGCCGCCACGCGGATCTGCTCCTTGACCAGGTCGTAGCCCGTGACCATCTCCGTCACCGGGTGCTCGACCTGGATCCTCGTGTTCATCTCCATGAAGTAGAAGGAGCCGTCCTGGTCGAGCAGGAACTCGATCGTCCCGGCGCCGACGTAGTCGACCGCGCGAGCCGCGGCGACCGCCGCCGCCCCCATCTTCGCGCGCAGCTCCTCCGACACCGCGACGGACGGCGACTCCTCGAGGATCTTCTGGTGCCTCCGCTGGAGCGAGCACTCCCTCTCCCCCAGGTGGACGATCCGCCCGTGCTGGTCCCCGAAGACCTGGAACTCGACGTGGCGGGGCTCCGCGAGGTACTTCTCCAGGTAGACCTCGCCGTTCCCGAACGCCTTCTCGGCCTCCAGCGTCGCCATCCCGAAGGCGGCGGCCAGCTCCTTCTCGTTCCGCGCCACGCGCATCCCCCGCCCCCCTCCCCCGGCGACCGCCTTGAGGAGGACCGGATAGCCGATCCGCCCGGCGACGGCGAGGGCGTCCTCGGCGGTGGCGACCGGGCCCGGGCTCCCGGGGACCGTGGGGACCGAGGCGGCCTGGGCCGTCTCCTTCGCGACGGCCTTGTCGCCCATCTTCCGGATCGAGTCCGGCGACGGGCCGATCCAGGTGAGGCCGACGTCCTGGAGGATCTCGGCGAACCGGGCGTTCTCGGCCAGGAAGCCGTAGCCCGGGTGGACCGCGTCCGCGCCCGTGATCTCCGCGGCCGCGACGAGCGCCGTGATGTTGAGGTAGGAGCCCGAAGGGGCGGGTGGCCCGATGCAGACGGACTCGTCCGCGGCGCGGACGTGGAGCGAGTCCCGGTCGACCGTCGAGTGGACGGCCACCGTGGCGATCCCGAGCTCCTTGCAGGCCGCGATGATCCTCAGGGCGATCTCGCCCCGGTTCGCGACGAGGATCTTTCGGAACATCAGGAGGGCCGGATGGCGAAGAGCTTCTCGCCGAACTCGACCGGCTGGCCGTTCTTCGGGTAGATCTCGACGACGCTCCCCGAGACGTCCGATTCGATCTCGTTCATCAGCTTCATCGCCTCGACGATGCAGAGGGTCGTCCCCTTCTCCACGCGGTCGCCCGGCTTGACGAAGGGGTCCGCGTCCGGGTTCGCTGCGCGGTAGAACGTCCCGACGATCGGGGACGTCACGACGTGCAGCCCGTCCTCCACCGCGGGCGCCGGAGCCGGCGCGGGGAGCGACGGAGCGGCGGGGGCCGGGATCGCCTCGACGACCCCCCGGTCCTCGCCGAGGTCCGCCGGCGTCCTGAGAGGGGTCCGGCGGAGCGGGCCCGGCTCCGGACGGGGACCTTCGATCCGGACCCGGAAGCCCGCCCGCTCGACCTCGAGGCAGGCGAGTCCGCGACGGGCCACGAGGTCAGCGAGCTCTTTGATCTCTTTGACGTTCATCTAGAACCTTCCGGATGGGTTGCGGGAGTGGCTCAAAGGAGGGACGGCCGGAGGCGTTCCGCCGTTCGGAGGGCTTCGAAGCGGAGCTGACCCTGCGGCCTGCCGGAGGCCGCCCTCAGGAGCAACGCGTAGGCAGGCGTGATCCCCTGGACGAGGACCGTTCCGCGCTCCCCCGCGACGACGAGGCAATCGAGCGCTCCCTCGCCCACGTCCCCTCGGGTCCTGCGGACGTTCTTCCAGAACGCGGTCAGCTCGGCCGAAAGGCCCTCGAGGGCCGGAGTCGCGGCGGAGTCTCCGGCGTAGACGACGGTGAACCCCTCGAGGTCGGTGACGGAGGCGGCGTCGATCCCCTCGACCCGATCCATCAGCTCCCCCAGGGCGGTGTCGAGGTCCGTGCGGACGGGGGCGCGGGCCCGCTCGAACGGGTCGGCCCAGCGGCGGAGCCGGTCCGGGGGACCCTCCGCCCGGAGGGCGCGGTCGAGCTCGTCGGCCCTCTCCCTCAGGTGGCCCGCCCGGTGCTCGTCCTCCGCGAGGTCCGCGAGGCTTCGATAGGCGTCCCGAGCCTCCGCGAGGTGCCCCTGGGACGCGTAGAGCTCGGCGAGGGTCTCGGAGACCAGCGGAGGCGACGGCGCCTTCGAGACCGCGGGGAGCGATCCCTCCTTCCCCTCCGGAACCGGGGCGGCTTCCAGCGGGGCCGGCTCTTCCCCCCCGGTCGCCGCCTCCGCCTCGATCGGGGCGGGGGCGGGCGCCGAAGCCGAAGACCAGGGCACCCCCGAAGAACCGTCGTACGTGATCTCGAAGGGCTCGCGAGAGACGGTCGGAGCGTCGTCCGGGGCCGCTGCGGCTCTCGGTCCTGGCACGGGGAACGGCTCGGCATTCGGAACCCCCGCCGCCTGGACGGGGATCGGCGCCGTGGTCGCGGGGCCGAACGGGGGCGGTGGCGGGACGGCAGCGACAGGACCGGACCGGAGCTCATCCGGCGAGCCGGTAGCGGGCACGGGTGGCGGGACGGGAGCCGTCGTGATGGGGGGGGCCGGGGTGGTCGGCACGGACGGCGGAGGCCCCGCGAAGGGGAGAGGAGCGGCCGGCGGCCGGAACGGGGCCGGGCGGCCGTCGGCCACCCGGCCGGGCTTCGAGCCACCCCAGCCGAGCTCCTCGTCGAGGCGGTCGATCAGGTCGTTGACGTCGCGGTCCCCGGGGCTGAGGCCCCGGTAGAGCTTCAGCTTCTTGATCGCCTCGACCTTGTCGCCCCGCTTCAGGTGGATCTCCGCGACCTGGCGGAGCGCCACGAGGTTCTCCCGGTCCAGGCGGAGGGCCGCCTCGAAAGACTCGACCGCCTCGTCGAACCGCCCCCCCTGCGCCAGGAGGCGGCCGAGGGCCACGTGGCCCGCCACGGATCCGGGAGACGCGGCGAGCCCCTTCTGCAGCGTCTCGATCGCTTCGGCGACCTGACCGTGCTTGCGGTACTCGTCGGCGAGGGCGAGGAACTGCCTCGATCCCGGGTCCTTCGTCAGGACCCGGCGGAGCTCGTCCAGCCGGTTGGTGATCTTTCCGAAAAGCCCCATGAGTTTCGCCGAACGGGAGGAGTTTACGCCGAGAACGCCGGCCGAAAAAGGCTCGGGCCGCCCCGAGGGGCGGCCCGAGCGGTCTCGAGGCGGCGGAGCCCGGCCTAGTTGACCGTTACCGTCACCGTGGCCGTCGATCTGTGAACCGCGTCACCCCCGACATTGCAGGGAGGAGCATCCACCGCCACCAGGGTGAACGTTCCGGTTCCGGCGTTCGCACCGATAGGGGGTGTCAGAGTGATCGTCGTGGTGGCCGAGCCGGGGGAGGTAGGGACCACCGTCCAGCCGACGAGTGCAGCGGTCAGGCTCGCAGGATCAACTGACCACGTCACGGGGTAGGCCCCGGGCACCGAGAACGAGCCGGCGGTTTGAGAAACTCCTGACGGCGCTGCGGTGGCGCTCAGAGTCGTCCCTCCGGTCACGGTGAAGGGGCCGTTGGGATCCGTCACAGCCAAGGGAAAGGTCTTCGTTCCGGTCAAGAGTAGCGAATCGGTAATCGTGACGGTCACGGACGGAGTCGTCGACCCGCCGGTGCCAGTCGCACTCAGCTTGGGTTGGCCTGAGATCACGCCCGTCGAAGGGTCGAGGACGAGGCCTGTGGGCAGCCCGGTAGCAGACCACGTGTATGGCGGATTCCCGGCCGCGCCGGCAAGCGTCTGTGAGTAGGGCAGGCAGATCGTCGCCGATGCGAGCGAGGCTGTCGTGATGGTCGGCGGGGTGGCCGTCCGGCAGGTCGTGTCCTGCGGCGTGTAGATCAGGACGTTGGGCAGGGCTACGGTGCAGCCCGTCCTCGCGTTCTTGAGGCGAATTCCGAACGAGGTGGGGACGGACTGGACCCCCGTGAACCCGGTCCCGCCGGAAGGCACGCACGTCTGGGTGTTGAAGGCCGAATCGGGAATCGGCGGTGCCGGGAACGTCAGCGTCCCGGTGTTGGTGACGACGGCGTTCTGGATCGCCACCGAGTAGAGCGTGTTGAAGACCTCGACAGTCATCGGGTCGTAGAAGTTGGTACCGGTCACCGTGATGACGGTGCCGGAGCCTCCGTTCTGGGGAAGGGTGTTGGGAGAGGCCGACGAGATCGTCATCGGATCGAGCCGGTACGAGATCGGCACCTCGAAGGGTCCACCGCACGACAGGCTGAGGAAGCGGAGGCTGATGGTCGCGGAAATGTTGGCGCAGCCCGTACCCCCGCTTCCCGTGTACTGGAGCGGGTCGATCGCCGGGACCCGGACGAGGATCTGGGTCGAGGAGACCGAGACGACGTCGAGCCGCACCTGCGTGCCGGTCGTGCCGGTCCCGAAGGTCATGATTGCCTCGACGGGCTCCTCGAAGGCGTTACCGGTGATCGTGACGAGCGTGGGCTCGTACCACGGAACGACGGCGGGCGACGCGCTGCCGATGGTCGGACAGGAGTAGTAGGTGAACGGCAGCGTGTTCGATTCCTTCCCGGAATACGTGTCGCGCACCATCACGTCGTTGGCCTTGCCGGCCAGCCCGGAATTCGGCCCTGTGGCGGTCGGGGTCAGGAAGATGATCTGGTTGGGCTGGATCGAGACGACCGTTGCCTCCACGCCGCCGACGAACACTTGGGACGGCAGGCGGAAGTTCCGTCCGAAGATGGTGACCCGGGTGGATGCGTCGTTCGGCCCGCTGGTCGGGGAGAGCGAGGTGATGACCGGCGTGTTCGCTCCGCCCGGGAAGTACGTGAACGCGTTGGCCACCGTGACGCAGGACTCCTTCGGTCCGCCGAGGTCGACGCGGACGACGACGTCCACGGTCTCGGCCGCGTCGGGGTTGGAGAGCGTACGCCGGGGCGTGCTGACGGTCAGCTGCGTGTCCGATGCGGCCGTAACGACTCCGGGCAGCCCGCCGAACAGGACGCTGATCGCGCTCGTCGGCAGGGTTGTGTTCCCGGCGAAGAAGCCTCCCCCGACGATGGTCACGACGTCCCCGCCGTCCGGGCTCCCGCCGTTCGGCGTCGGACCCGAGGAGACGTAGAAGGTCGGACTGGTGGCCGGGCAGCTCCCCTGCCCGCTGCCCCGATACGTGTAGGCGTTGGGTGCGACCGCAGACTGCTGCGAGGCCATGCCGAGATCGACCAGCACCTCCACGTCGACCGTCTCGGGGACGGCCGGGTTGGCGAGGACGTGCCGAGGAGTCCGGACCGTGATGCTCTCGTTGGTCATCGACGTGATCGACGCGGGCGCTCCTCCGAACGTCACTCGGGTCGTCGCGACCGAGCTTCCCGGCGTCCCGATTCCGGCGATCGTCGGAAGGAAGTTGCTGCCGGCGATCGTCACCGTCTCGCCGCCGTCCGGGCTCCCGGCGTTCGGGCTGACCGACGCGATCGAGGTCCTGCGAGACGGGTCGACGCAGAAATAGGTGAATCCCTTCGCGAGGGTGGCCGACGCGATCGTCGGCCCGGCGGAAAGCTGTACGACGACGTCGACGGCCTCGGGGATCTGCGGGTTGGCGAGGGTTCGGGTCGGCGTCGTCACCACGATCTCGGTGTCGGACGTAGAGACGACCTGGGCCGGCCGATTTCCGAAGAGGACGTTGTACGCCAGGTTCGGGAACCCAGCGACCGTGAACCGTCCCCCCTTGATCGTGACCGTGTCGCCCCCGGCGCAGCTCCCGCTCGGCGGAGAGACGGACGAGATGTACGGTCCTTCGGTCGGCACCGGCTGGAACTCGACATTCAGGGGCGCCGTGGCGCACTCGAGGGTCGCCTTGAGCTTGGCGAGCCCCGAGGCCCGCGACGCGAGGGTGACGTCGGCGTACCCGTTCTGCGTCACCTTCTGGATGGACGGGAGACCGGTCTCGTAGAAGAAGCCGAAGTCGACGGTGAACGCGACGGTCGTCCCGTCTGGCACGGGGGCACCGTTCTTCGTGGCCGCGGCTCGGACGATCACGGCCGTGCCTGCCAGCGGCGTCACGGACGTCGCCGCGAGGCTGAGCGTGACGTTGCAGGTGCCGCCCGGGTTCGAGCCGCCACCGCCCGGCGTGGTGGGCGAGGTCGGAGATTCGCCCGAGCACGCGGAGAGGAGAAGGGCCAGACCCGCGATCACGGCGAGAGGAGAAGCGAGAGATCGGCGCATCGGACTCACCTCTTCATGGGAACGGCGACCCGGGATCCGCGGCACGGTCGTCATCGGGACCTCACTTGCCGCCCCGGGCCGCTGCGGGAGTCGCGTAGTAGAAGATCATCCCGAAATTGCCGGAGCCGGTCACGGGCTGCCCGGAGAGGGTGTGCCCGCGGAACGTCACGGTGGCCCGGCACCGGATCTCGCTCTTCCCGGTCTCCCGGTCGATTCCGCCGTTGAAGGGGAAGAGCTGGTTGAGCGGCGGATCCTGGAGCGCTCCGGCGGTCATGAAGATGTAGTTCGACAGGGTCGACGAAGAACCCGCGGGGACCACGATGTTCCCCGCGAACACCTCGGTCTTCGGAGCGGCGCTCCCTCCGTCGAGCCTCTGCCAGGAGACGACGTAGTCGTCGACCTTCGTGTCGAGGAACTGCGTCGAGTCCGTCGCGGGGATCTTGAGGACGGAGCGGAGCGTCGCGGTCTCGAACTGCAGCCCGGTCCCGTCCGCCACGTTCTTCGAGGGGGGCAGCTGGTCGAAGTTGACGACCAGGAAGACCGGGGAGGCGTCATCCCCCTGCGTGTTGGTCGAGCACGCCGGGATGCCCAGCAGGGCGACAGCAGCCAGCAGGACGAGGGGAAGGAAGCGGTACTTCATCTTCGGCTCCAGGTCCGTTCTCATCACAGGCCCTTCATGATGCGGGGGGTGATGAAGATCATCAGCTCGTCCGTGTTCTGCTGGGAGGTCTTGTTCCGGAAGAGGTTCCCGAGAAGCGGGATCTTCCACAGACCGGGGATCATGCTCTGCCCGTCGTTGGCGGTCAGCTTGAAGATGCCGCCGATGACCGCCGTCCCGCCGTCCCGGACCATGAGCCGGGTCTGCGCGTCCCGGGTGATGAGGGGCACGTTCTGCCCCCCCGCGATGTTGAGGCCGCTGGCCGGCTCACGCCGCTGGATCTCGATGTCCATGATGATCGTGTTCTCGGCCGTGATCTGCGGTGTCACGTTGAGCCGGAGCGTCGCGTCGACGTAGAGGACGGTCGTGGTGTTGTTCACGGTCGTCTGCACCGGGATCTGGAAGCCCGACTGGATCTGCGCCGTGTGGTTCGTCTGGGTCTGGATCTTCGGCGAGGAGACGAGCTTCACGAGCCCCTGGCTCTCGGCCGCCTGAATCTTCATGTCGAGGCGGAAGGTGTCGAGGACGTTCCCGAGGGAGAGCCCGAGGACCTGAGAGCCGTTGGCCAGCGCCACGGTCCCGGTGACCGAGCCGTTGTTCGGGAAGACCAGGCCCGTCGTGTTGCCGTGCGTCTGGTCCGCCACCCCCCGGAACGACCAGTCGATGCCGAGCTGCCGGAGGAAGGTGCGCGTGGCCTCGACGACCCGGGCCTCGATCATCACCTGGGGAACCGGGGCGTCCAGGTTCTTGACCAGGTCGAGGACCGTCGGGAGGTACTCGGGGAGCTCCTTGATGATGAGCGTGTTCGACCGGTCGTCGACGAAGATGTCCCCACGGGGGGACATGATCTTCCGGACCGTCATCGCCGTCGTTCCCGCCGGCGCGTAGGACAGCTTCTGGATCACGGTTCGCGTCGGCTTGTTCTGCTCCTGCGCCCGCGCCAGCGCCTGCCGCGCCTGCTCCTCGGCCGCGAGCTTCGTGGTCGGGGCGATCCGCATGACGTTCCCCTCGAGCACGTAGCCCAGGCCATTGATCTTCAGGATCAGCTCGAGCGCCTGGTCCCACGGGATGTCGTTCAGGCTGACGGTGACCGTACCGCGGACGTCCGGGTCGAGGACGATGTTCAGGTTCGTCAGCTCGCTGAACTTCTGGAGCGTGTCCTTGATGTCCGCGTCCTTGAGGTTGAGGGTGAGCGGCTCGCCCGTGTACTGCCGCTCCCCCCCGCCGAGCGACCTCGACTCGTAGGAGTTCGCGAGGTCACGGGCGCCACCCGCATTCTGCTGCTCGTCGAGGAGCGTCTCCGCCGCCTCCATGAGGAGGCGGTCATCGCCGGCGGTGGCCTTGCGCCGCGGGGGGGGGGCCTTTTGCGCGGTCCGCGGAGCCGGCGGCGCGGGCTGCGTCGCCTGGGCCGTCCGGACTTCCTTCACTTCCTTGACCTCGGGGGAGGCCGGAGCCTGCACCACCATCGGCGGCGCAGCCTGGATGGCCGCCCGGGGTTCCGGACCGTTCGCCGGCACCTCTTCGGCCGGAACCGCCGCCGTCTCTGCCACCCGGGTAGCCTCTGCGGTCGCGACCGGCTCGACCGGCGCCGGCGACGACGGAGCCGACGCGGTCTCTACGGCTGGCGCCGCGCCAACCTGCGCCGGTGTTGCGGTGATTGCGGTGATTGCGGTGGTTGCGGAAGGTGCGGAAGGTGCGGAAGCTGCGGTAGCTGAGGAAGTCGCGGAAGTCGCGGTGGTCAGGTTGGTCGAGTTGGTTGCGGTGGCCGCGGCCTCGGCGTCGTCCTTTGCCGTCACGACCGGCTCGTGGACGTCGCTCTCCTCGTGGCTCTCGTACGAGCCCGAGGACGGAGCTGCGGAAGCGCCGTTCGCGGGGCCCGCCGCCGACGCGACCTGGACGACCGGCGCAGTCGAGGTCGCCGGCGCGAACCGGACGGCCAGACCGGTCGAGGAGGCCATGATCTCCGGGAGGACCTCCGCGTTGAGATCGAAGACCACGCGGGTCACCGGGGTCGGTTCGCTCCGGAACTGCGAGATCCGCACGCGGCTGACCGGGCCGGAATCGACCTCGCGCGCCTTCACTCGCGAGACGTTCTTCACTCCCGAGAGGTCCAGGACGAAGCGGGGGGGATTCCCCAGCGTGAAGGCCTCGTACGCGAAGTCTCCGTCCCCTCCGAGACTCACGACGGCACCCCGCCCGGCCTTCCTGGCGTTCACCGCCGAGAGCTTGCTGGCCGCGGCGCCCGACGCATCGTGCCGGGCGACGACCAGGGGATTTCCCCCCGAGGGGAAGGAGGCAGGAGCGGTTCCGGTCGGCTCCGAGGGGACCGCGGACTTGACGACCACGGGCGTCGGAAGCGGCTCGGACCTCACCTCGGGCTCGGGCGAGAGGGGGGCTGCGGGGGCGTTCCCCGCCGCGTCAGCGACCCGGGTGGCCGGGGCGCTGGCCGGCTCTTCCCGGCGCACGAGCTGGATCGCCATGGCGGTCCCGCCGGGCTCGGTTCCGAGCGTCGACTCGAGCGGGACCCGGCCCGTCAGCTCGAGCTGGAGATGCGGGTGGCCCAGCTCGGAGAACGAGCGCATCCCCACCTGGGCGAGGAGCGTGCCGTCCGCCCGCGGGGGCTCGAGCCCGGGCGATGGGACCGTGTCCGGGAGGTCGACGACGATCGTCTTCCCCCCGTCCCGCGAGTAGATCGTCGGGGAGAGGGGCCCCGCTCCCGAGAGGAGGAGCTTGGGAGCTCCGCCGCCCGTGAGGAACGTCGCCCCGGTCAGGACGACCGGTCCGGAGGCGGGAGCGGCGCCCGTCGCGGTCCTGGCGTCGGCCGCCCCGTCGTCCGCCCGCTGGGAGGCGCAGCCCGGGAGCATCAGGACCGCGGCCACCGCAAGCCACGCGAGAGCGAGTGACGGAACCCTACCAGTACGCAGCATGTTCCCCCTCCCAGGATGATTCGGCGCCCGCGAGGACCGGGCCCCGGCCGCTGGAGCGGCCGGACGCGGCGTCGCGGAGACCTCGGAGCGGTACGTGTTCGTCCTCATCGATCTTCCTTCGCTCACGATTTTTGCTGCAGGGCCAGCGTCTTCACGACGTCCCGGAACGGCTTCGGGCTCGTGGGATCGCTCACGTTCTGCCGGAAGACGACCTCGGTTGCCGTGATGTCAATGACCTCGCCGTCGAAGACCGTGGTCCCCTTCCGAAGCAGGTAGGACCTGTTGTCGCTGCCCCTCATCATCGCGAGCCAGCCGGCCTTCGTCCGGATCGTCCCCTGCAGCTCGAGCTCCTCCACCAGCATCCCGGCCACACCCGGCGGTCGCTGGCGGTCGGTCTCGTTCTGCTTGCGGATCAGCAGGGAGCGGAAGGGGTCGCGCCGGCCGCGGACCTCGTACGTGTAGGCGGGAGGGGTGGTGTCCTGCTCCGCCGGGACGGGCACCTTGATGTCGGCATCGGGCGGAGCGCCGCCCTGGGCCGGCGGGGCGCCGGCGGGCTGCTGGGCGAGCGCTCCCCCCACGAAGAGCGCCGCGGCGGCGGGGACGAGGCGGGACCAGGCGCGTCTCATCATCGTTCTCTCACTCTGCCCCGGGCGCGGCGGGAGCAGCGCCGGGGGCCGCGGCCGGCATCGCAGCGCCGGGTTCGCCGGCCTTCGCCTTCTGGTCGGCGTCCTGGTCGCCCAGGTAGATGAACGTCTTGGCGGTGAAGTTCGCTCCGAGCGTCCGCCCCCCGGGCGCGTCGGGGTACCCCGTGATGACCAGATCGTCGATGTTGATGATCCTCGAGAAGCGGGCCATCCGGTCGAAGAAGAGCGCGAGGTTGTGGTAGGTGCCGTCGATCTGGATGTCGATCGGCCACTCGGCGTAGAAGTCCTTGTTGATGTATTCCTTCGGGCGGAACGACTTCAGGAAGAAGTCGCCCTGGCGGGTGAGGGCCTCGATCTTCTTGATCAGCTCCTCGGTGTTGCGCTTCGTCGGGAGGATCTCGAGGAGCCGGTTCAGGTCGAGCTCGATCCGCCGGACCTCTTCCCTCAGCTGGGGGAGCCGCCGCTCGGCGGCCCGCCCCTGGTTGATCTTCTGCTGAAGGGCGTCGTACTCGGCCCTCTTGGCGGCCAGGGTCTTCTCCATGTCGGTGAAGCTCGGGTACTGCCAGTTCGCGATCGCCCAGAGGGCGACGGCGATGGCGACCCCGATCCCGAGGCCGAAGTACCAGGGCTTGGATTCGAGCTGCTTCAGGTCGATCGCCACGTCGCCCTCCTTAGCTCGCCGCCGGGGCAGGCGCTCCCGGGGACGCCGCCGGGGCGCCGGGAGCAGGAGCTCCGCCGGGAGCCGGCCCGGGCGCGCCAGCCGGCGAGGCGGGGACCTCGACCTGTGTCTTGTCGAGGTCGGCGAAGACGAACGAAAGCTGGAACTGGTAGAGGCTGGCGCTCGAAGCGTCGCCTACGGCCCAGACCCCCTCCACCTTCGGTTCCTGGAACGAAGGGACGCGCTTGAGATTCTCGAGGAAATTCGCGACCGCGGGCGGATTCAGCGCCTTGCCCTCGAGCGAGATCTGGTTCCCCTTGAGCTCCATTCGCTCGAGCCAGAGGAGGTCGGGGAGAGCGTTGGAGATCTCGTCCATCAGCCGGACCGGGCCCCGCTGGTTCTGCCGAAGCTGGTTGATGAGATCGACCTTCTTCTGGAGCTTCGCCTTCTTCTCCTCGAAGTCGCGCACCTCGCGCAGGACGGCCTCGAGGCGGGTGACCTCCTGCTGGGCCTGCCGGTTCTTCTCCTCCTGCTCCGCCAGGCGGGACGCCTCGACCCACCACTGGACCCCCACGACGAGGAGGCCGACGAGGAGCCCCACGGCGATCAGGATCAGGTTGACCCGCCCGGCCCCACCGAGAGCCGCGACCCCGCGCTTTTTCTTCGCGGGCTTGGCCTCCGCGAGGAGGTTGATCTTGATCATCTGGCCCCTCCCCTCACTCTCCGAGCTTCCGGACGGCGAGGCCCACGGCGATCGCCAGCGACGGGCTGTTCTCCGTCAGCCAACCCCCGTCGACGGAGCGTTCGTCGACGGGGATCGACCGGAAGGGATTCAGCGCCTCGACCTCGAGACCGAACTTCTCCTTCAGCGCGGCGTCGAGGTTCAGCACCTTCGAGCCGCCCCCGCAGAGGAGGATCCCGTCGACCCGGTCGGAGCCCGAGGTGGCCTGGAAGAAGTCGATCGTCTTCTGGAGCTCGCCCGCCACGTCCTCGGAGACCCCCCCGAGGACGGGCTGGATCGATTGGGCGGTCTGCCCCCCGACGGGCTCGCCTCGCTTGAGCGCCTCCGCCTGCTCGAAGTTGAGCGAGAAGGCCTTCTGCAAAGCGTCGGTGAACTGGTTCCCCCCGAAGGTGATGTCCCGCCAGAACACCGTCTGGCCGTTGGCGACGATGTTGACGTTCATGACCGAGGCGCCGATGTTGACGAGCGCGACGACCCGCGTCGGGTCGAGCCCATAGTTCGCCTCGTAGCAGTTCTGGAGGGCGAAGACGTCGACGTCGACGAGGGACGGGACCCGCCCGGCCTGGGTCACGACGTTCTTGTAGTCGTCGACCTTCTCCTTCTTGGCGGCGACGAGCAGGACGCCCATCGTCTCCCCGGCCGCACCGGGCTCCAGGACGACGTAATCGAGGTAGACGTCGTTGATGTCGAACGGGACGTACTGCTCGGCCTCCCAGCGGATCGACTCCGAGAGCTCCTCCTCGGGCATCGCCGGAAGCTGGATCTTCTTGACGATGACCGAGTGGCCCGAGACCGAGACGGCGACGTTCGGGTTCTTGACGCTGGTCGACGCGAGGAGGCGGGAGATCGTCTCGACGACGAGGGACGAATCCATGATGGCGCCGTCGACGATCGCTTCCGGCGAGAGGCTCTCCAGCCCGGCCTTGACGAGCTGGTACTTGCCTTCCTTCGCCTCCTTGAGCTCCACGAGCTTGACGGCCGAGGAGCCGATGTCGAGCCCGACGAGGTTCTTGGGCTTGCGGAATAGCACGGTGCGGTCTCCCTCCCTTTACGCTCCGGAACCGACGCGGCGCTCTTTTCTCTTCAGAGGAGTCCCAGCAAAAGCCTTTGTGCCAGCTATTGTTGCGCGGACTCCCCCGTCCCTGTCAAGGAAAGACCTTGGCCCGAACGCCCCTTGCGCGGAAGCGGACGAAGCGGTATAAGTCGCAGTTCGGGAGACCCCTCTCTCCGCATGCGGCGGCGCGGGGGTCCCCCTTTTTCGTCCCGAGCGAACGTCGGGATCGGGTCGAGATCACGTCGAGATCGAGAGGAATCCTTCCGATGCCCCAGACTTGCGAATCCTGCGGAAAGGTCCCGGTCGCCGGCCGCCGGGTCAGCCACGCCCACAACGTCTCGAACAGGCAGTTCCGCCCGAACCTGAGGCGGGTCCGCACCGCCGTCCCCGGCGGATCGCGGCGCATCACCGTCTGCACGCGCTGCCTCCGTTCCGGGAAGGTCTCCAAGGTCGTCCGCTGATCCCGGGCGGTCGCCGGAGAAGCGGCCCGCCGGCCGCTTCTCCGGGGCGACCCCGCCCTCGCCCGTCCTCGCCCGGCGCCCGCCGGACGTGGCCCGGACGGCCCTCCCCCGCTACTCCCCCGACAGTCTCGAGACGTTGAATTTCCGCCGCACGCCGGTCACTCCGGCGACCCCGCGGATCGCCGCCAGGAGCTTGTCCAGGTGCTTGCGGTCCGGGACGGTGACGCTTCCGGTGATCAGGGCGGCGTCGCCCCGCCGGGTCCGGACCTCCAGCGCCTCGATGTTCGAGTTCGCCGCCGAGAGCACCTGGGTGACCTTCGCCAGGATCCCGGGCCGGTCCTCCGCGTCCACCTCGAGGTCGACGGTGAACGAGGCGTCGCGCGACGACTGCCACTCGACCTCGATCTCCCGGCTCGGGTCGAAGAGGAGGTTCCTCACGTTCGGGCACGCCGTGGCGTGCACCGAGACGCCCCGGCCCCTCGTGACGTAGCCGACGATCTCCTCGCCGGGAACGGGCCGGCAGCAGGTCGCCAGGGTGGCGAGGAGGTCGTGCTCCCCCCGGACCCGGATGCCCGGGCTTCCGATCGGCAGGATCTTCCTCACGGCCTTCCGGATCGCGTCCGCGCGCCCCGGGGACCTCTCCGGCCCCGGGGGCTCGGCCGCCGGGAAGAGCCGGGCCACGACCAGCCGCGGGGCGACCTTCCCGTAGCCGACCTCGGCGAACAGGTCCTCCATCCGGGCCACCCCGAGCTCGGGCAGCAGAGGGTCGAAGGCCCTGGCCTCGATCAGCTTCCCGAGGCTCTTCCGGGCCTTCTTCAGCTCGCGCTCGAGGAGCCTCCGCCCGATCTCGGTCGACTTCTCCTTCTCCTTCGTGTTGAGGAACGCGCGGATCTTGTTCCGGGCCCTCGAGGTCGCCACGAACGAGAGCCAGTCCCTCGAGGGCTGGGCGTTCGGAGCCGTCAGGACCTCGACGATGTCGCCGTTCTTCAGCGGGGTCTTGAGCGGCACGAGCCGGCCGTTCAGTCGGGCCCCGACGCAGTGATGGCCGACGTCCGTGTGGATCCGGTAGGCGAAGTCGACGGGCGTCGCCCCCCTCGGGAAGGAGAGGACCTTCCCCTTCGGGGAGAAGGTGTAGACGTCCTCCGGGAAGAGGTCCATCTTCAGGGACGAGAGGAACTCGCGCGGGTTCGCGACGTCCTTCGTCGTCTCCAGGATCTGGCGCAGCGCCGCGATCCGTGCCTCGTCGACCTTCGGGTCGAGGCGTCCCTCCTTGTACTTCCAGTGGGCCGCGATCCCCTGCTCGGCGACGATGTCCATCTCCCGCGTCCGGATCTGGACCTCGAACGGGGGCGCCCCTTCCGGCACCACCGTCGTGTGGAGCGACTGGTAGAAGTTCTGCTTCGGCATCGCCAGGTAGTCCTTGAACCGGCCCGGGACCGGGCGCCAGGCCTGGTGGACGACGCCGAGGACCGTGTAGCAGTCCCGGACCGAGTCGACCAGGACGCGGAAGGCGAGGACGTCGTAGAGCTGGTCGAGCGGGATCGACTGGCGGATCAGCTTCTGGCGGATCGACCAGTACCTCTTGACCCGACCCGAGACCTCTGCGTCGATCCCCGCCTCGGCCGCCTTGGCGAGGAGCTCCTGCCGCAGGCGCTCGACCGCGGCCGCGGACGCCCGCATCCGCTCGTCCACCGCCGCCGTCAGCGAGGCGTACTCCTCCGGGTAGAGGTACTTGAACGAGAGGTCCTCGAGGTCCCCCTTCATCCGGCCCATCCCGAGCCGGTTCGCGAGGGGGGCGTAGATCTCGAGGGTCTCCGCCGCGATCGTCCGCCGCTTGTCCTCGCGGAGGTGCTCGAGGGTCCGCATGTTGTGGAGGCGGTCCGCCAGCTTCACCAGGATGACGCGGACGTCGGACGTCATCGCCAGGAGCATCTTCCGGAAGGTCTCCGCCTGCTGCGCCTCGCGGGAGGTGTAGGCGTACTTCCCGATCTTGGTGACCCCGTCGACGAGCTCGGCGACCTCGCCGCCGAAGAGCGCCGCCAGCTCCTCCTTCGTCGTGTGGGTGTCCTCGAGGACGTCGTGGAGGAGGCCGGTCGCGATCGACACCTCGTCGAGCTTCAGCTCGGCGAGGATCATGGCGACGCCGATGGGGTGGACGAGGTACGGCTCGCCGGACGACCGGAGCTGGTCGCGGTGGGCGTGCGCCGAGTAGATGTACGCCCTGCGGAGAAGGTCCTCGTCGGCCTTCGGATGATAGCGCTCCACCGCGTCGAGGATGTCCTCGAACCTCAGCACGGTCCCGATTATGGAGGCGGACGCCTCCGGCGGCGCCCGGGGTCTCCAGACGCTATGCTCCGCGCCGTGATCGAAAGCCTCAAAGAGCTCTTCGCCCGGTACCGCGACCTCGAGGTCCTCGTCCGCCTCGCGGGCTACCCCGGGCTCATCGCCATCGTCTTCTCGGAGACCGGCCTCCTCGTCGGCTTCTTCCTCCCGGGAGACTCCCTCCTGTTCACCGCGGGGTTCCTCGCGTCCGTGGGCGTCCTCGACGTCTGGGTGCTCCTGGTCTCCCTGTCGATCGCGGCGGTCCTCGGCGACCAGGTCGGGTACCTGATCGGCCGCAAGGCCGGCCACGCTCTCTACAAGCGCGAGGACTCGCGCTTCTTCAAGAGGAAGCACCTGATCGCCGCCCACGAGTTCTACGAGAGGTACGGAGGGAAGACGATCTTCCTCGCCCGGTTCGTCCCGATCATCCGGACCTTCGCGCCCACCGTCGCCGGGGCCGCCGAGATGGACTACCGGAAGTTCGTCTTCTACAACGTCGCGGGGGGCCTCGCCTGGGTCTGGGCGATGGTCGGCGGCGGGTTCCTCCTGGGGCAGAGCTTCCCCGGCCTGAAGAAGCACATCGAGTGGGTCGTCCTCGGCATCATCGTCGTGTCGGTCCTGCCGATCGCCTGGGAGGCGTGGAAGGCTCGGCGCAGGGGCCGCAGCCCGGCGGACGCCGGCAGCGGCCGCGACGAGCAGGCCGGAGGGAAGGCCCGCCAGGCCGGCTGACGCGGTCCGGAAGGACGAGAGCCCCGGTCGGCGCGGGCCGGACCGGGGCTCGATCGGGGAGCGGGAACGGAGGGGGGGAACCCCCCGGGAATCAGCGGCCTCTCGACGCCTTCCCGGCGGCCACGGCCGCGGGGGCCGGCTTGGCCGCGGCCCGCCGCGCCTTCCACTCCTCCCAGATGATGACGAGCGGGGCCGCGATGAAGATCGAGGAGTAGGTGCCGACGATGATCCCGAAGAGGAGGACGAAGGAGAACCCGCGGAGGACCTCCCCCCCGAGGAAGAAGAGGGCGAGGACGACGAGGAAGGTGAGGCCGGAGGTGATGACCGTCCGCGAGAGCGTCTCGTTGATGGAGCGGTTCACCAGCTGGGCGAGCGGCTCCTTCCGCGACTTCTCGCGGTTCTCCCGGATCCGGTCGTAGACGACCACCGTGTCGTTGACCGAATAGCCGATCAGCGTCAGGAACGCCGCCACGACCGTGAGGGAGATCTCGACCTGGAAGATGGCGCAGAGGCCCAGCGTGATCCAGGTGTCGTGGATCAGGGCCACGACCGCAGCCGTCCCGAAGGAGGGAGAGCGGAACCGCAGAGCGATGTACGCGAGCATCGCCGCCCACGAGAGGATGACGGCCCACGCGCCCTTCCGCCGGAGGTCGTGCCCGACCTGCGGGCCGACGTTGTCGGCCGAGATCAGCGTGAACGGCCCGACGACGGTCTTCTCCTTCAGCCACTGCGCCACGGCAGGCGAGACCCCCGGCGTGGCCGCCGCCTGATCGATCGAAGCGAAGAGCGCCCTGGAGGAGCGCTGGCCGATGATCGCGGCGGCGATCCGCTTGTACTCTGCCTTCGGGTCCGCGTTCGGCCGCTCCGCGAGCTTCTCGGGGTCGTCCTGCTCGAGCTTGGCCTCGAGCGGGCCGGCCCCCTGGAGGTTGAGGTCGAAGGTCCCGGGCTCGAGGCCCTTCGGGAAGAGCGCGGCCGTCAGCGCCCGCGTCGCCTCCCCCGCGACGTCGCGCCCCTCCTTGGCCTGGAGGGGGACGCGGAGGAGGACCTGGTTCTTCTCGGGGCGGTCGTAGCGCTGGACGGACTGGACCGGGACCTTCGCCTTCTCGACGATGCCGCGGACCTGGTTCTCGTCCGGCCTGGAGGAGAAGGCGAAGACGATCTGGGCGCCGCCCGTGAAGTCGACTCCCCAGTTGGGTCCGCGGCGGTAGACGAGGGCCGCGGTGCCGATCAGGATGAGGGCGATCGACGTGGCGATGAACGCCTTCTTGGCGCCGAGGAAGTCGATGTTCGTCTTGTGGAAGAGGCGCACGAGGGCTCCTTCGTCCCGGTCAGATGGAGACGGCCTCGACCTTCTCCTTCGACCCGTAGACGAGGTCGAAGAGGAGGTGCGAGACGAAGACCGCCGTGAACATGGAGGCGGCCAGGCCGATGACGAGCGTGACGGCGAAGCCCTTCACCGGGCCGGTGCCGAACTGGAAGAGGAAGGCCGCCGCGGCGATGGTCGTGACGTGGGTGTCGACGATCGTGCCGAAGGCGCGCTTGAAGCCGAGGTCGATGGCGATCTTGGGCATCTTCCCGCCCTCGAGCTCCTCTCGGATCCGCTCGAAGATCAGGACGTTCGAGTCGACCGCCATGCCGACGGTCAGGATGAAGCCCGCGATCCCCGGCAGGGTCAGGGTGGCGTTGATCCAGGCCATCGCCCCGAGGAGGAGGATGGAGTTCAGGATCAGGGCCAGGATCGCGTTCAGCCCCGCGAGCCTGTAGTAGAGGCCCACCGCGACGAACACGAGGAGCATCCCGACGACGGAGGCGAGGATGCCCTGCCGGATCGAGTCGAGGCCCAGCGACGGGCCGACCGTCCGCTCCTCGAGGACGACCATCTCGGCCGGCAGCGCCCCCGACCTCAGGACGAGGGCCAGCGAGTCGGCCCGCTCCGCGGTGAAGTTCCCTTCGATGATCCCGTTGTCCTTGATCTGGCTGTTGATGACCGGCGCGGACTGGACCCGCTTGTCGAGGACGATGGCCAGGCGCTTGCCGACGTTGTCGCCCGTCACGCGCCCGAACTTCGCGGCTCCCTGCGCGTTGAGGAAGAACTCGACCGCGGGCTGGTTGAACTTGTCCTGCCCGACCCGGGCGTTCTTCAGGTCGCGGCCCGTGACGGCCGCGGCCCTCTGCAGGACGTAGTAGACCGTGGTCCGCGTCCTCGTGTCGGCGTCCTCGCTGAAGCCCTCGACGACGTGGAGGTTGTCCGGGATCTTCCCGCCGTACGCCTGGAGGGCCGCGTCCATCGAGGAGTAGGGCCCGCCCTTGTCGTCCACGAGCGTCAGCTCGAGGAGCCCGGTCGTCCCGATGATCTCCTTCACCCGGGCCGGGTCGTCCACGCCCGGGAGCTGGACGACGATCCGGTCCGCGCCCTGGGCCTGGATGGCCGGCTCGGCCACCCCGAGGGCGTCGACGCGGTTCCGGATCGTCTCGACGGCCTGGCGCACGGCCTGGGCCTCGATGTCGAGCCGGGCGCCGTCGCGGTAGACGACCTTCCACTCGCGGCCGCGCTCCTCGATCTGCCAGTCCGTCGGCGAGAGCGACGACTTGAGGAGGTCCTTCAGCGCCGAGGGGCTGGTCGCGTCGGTGAGGGTGATGGCGAACCCGTTCTCGTCGGCCACCGAGATCGGGCCGAGCGCGACGCCCTTCTTGCCCGCCTCGGCCTTCAGGTGCTCGACCGCGTCCTGCGCCTCGAGGCGGAGGGCGTCCGCGGTCTTCACCTGCATGACGAGGTGGATCCCGCCCTTCAGGTCGAGGCCCAGCTTCAGGCCGTTCTTGAGGACGTCCGCGATCGTCGGGTTCGGGGGGGCCGTCGGGCTCACCTTGAGAGCCTCGCGACCGCGCCAGAGATAGGCGACGACCGACCCGACGAGGACGGCGAGCGTCAGCGCGATGCGCCAGCCCGTTGGTTTCTTCACGGATGCGACCTCCGCAGGCGGACCGGGCCGGCGGGAGGGAGGGCCTCCCTGACTCGCGGCCCGCGCCAGAATCGTGCCCGGCTCGCCCGGGACAACCCGGGGAGTCTATTCGGGTGCCCCGGGGGCGTCAATCCGCCGCCCGGCCGAGCGCCGCCGAGCCGCCCTCGGGCTCCCCGACCGAGTCGTCCGGCGCCTGCCGATCCCCTTCGGAGGAGCCCCGCGACCTTCCCAGCGCGACGCGGCGGACCCGGTCCCGCAGCTCCGGCGGCAGCTCGGCGAGCCAGCGGTCGTGCCGCCAGCCGTGGCAGGAGACGGCCAGCACCGGGCGCTCCTTCCGGACGTCCTCGACCAGGAACCTCATCACCGACGAGAAGCGGACGTCGTCCGCCCCGGCGAGAGCGTCGTCCAGGAGCAGGGGGACTCCCCGGCTGCCGGTCCCGAGGTGGCGAAGGGCGGCGAGCCGGGCGAGGAGGTGAACCTGCTCGCGGGTCCCGGTCGACACCGCTGCAGCCAGCTCGGCCCGGGTCAGGACGCGACCGCCGCGGGCCACGAGCGTCACCGAGAGGTCCTCCCCGAACTCCAGCCCCTCGTAGGGGAGGCCGCAGGCCGTCATCATCCGGCGCGACGCCTCGGCGAGCCCCCGGCGAAAGTCGCCGTACGCCGAGGACGCGGCGGCGGCGAGCGCCTCGCGAGCCAGGTCGAGGGCGTCGCGGAAGAGGAGGGCCCTCTCGAGCACCCCCTCCGCCTCGAGGAGCGCCTCCTCCGCCTCGCGCGCCGTCTGCCCCCCCTCGCGCGAGCGGGCCGCCACCTCGCGCTCGGCCGCGAGCCGCTCCTCCTCCGCCGCCTTCTCCCTCGCGCGGGCCTCCTCGGCGGCGCGTCGCGCCGCTTCCGGCGTCGAGGCGACCGCCAGGTCCTCCTGCCGCACCCCGAGGGACGCCACGCGCGCCGCGACCTCGTCCCTGAGCTCTGCGATCCTCCCGGCGAGCGCCACGACGTCGGCCCCCATCCGGGCCTCCAGGGCCGGAAGCTCGACCTCCAGGATCTCCCTCCGGCGGGCGGCACGTGCCCTGCCGGCCTCCGCCATCAGGAGGGCGTCTGAGAGGCCGAGCCCCGACGGGATCTCGAGGCGCGCCAGGACGGACCAGAGGCGGAGCTCCACCTCGTTCAGCTCGGCGGTCTGACGGTTCAGGATCTCTCCCCTGAGCCGGAGCGCCTCCGCGCGGGCCGTCCGCCCCTGCTCCGCGCGGTCGGCGTCCGCGAGCTGGGCGAGGACCGCTCTCGCCTCGTCCGGCGTGGGGACCGCGCCGGAGAGCCCGAGCGGGTCGCGGTGCCCGGCGAGCTCGCGCTCGAGCGCGGCGGTCCGCTCCCGCACGGCCTCGAGCCGCACCTCCCGCTCGACGAGCGTCCGGCGCTTCTCCTCTGCCAGCCGGGCCTTCCGCTGGGCCTTCACGAGGCTGACCGGGTCCCGGAACCCGGCCGAGCGGGCAGCCTGGTCCAGCCGCAGCCTCAGGTCGGAGAGCTTCTTGCGCGTCCGGACCGCCTCCTCGCGGGCCCGGGCCTCCGCCTCGCGGGACCTCTCCTCGTCCTCGACCCGGTGCCCGTTCGCACGGAGCCAGGCGACGGCGCCGAAGAGGGCGACGCTGACCGAGAAGACCGCCGTCGCGACCGCCACCGGCAGCGGAAGGAGCGTCCGGGCGAGGAGCAGGACTACGGCCACCGGGGCGAGGACGGCCCCGAGGACGACGAGGCCCCTGGAGCGGCGGACCCTCACCCGCCGCTCGGCGCTCGCGATCGACGCCTGGGCCAGGGCCTCGGCCGCCAGCTTGTCCAGGCGGATCCCTTCGATCTCCAGCGCCTGCCGTTCCTCCTCTGCGCCGGCGACGAGCTCGCGCTCCTCGGGGGGGAGCGTCGCCAGCCGCTGGAGGTCCTCCGCCAGCCCCTCCCGGCGGAGCTCCTCCCACTGGGCGGCCACGGCGGCCGCCGCCGTCGCCTCCTCGGCTGCGTTCTCGATCGCCGAGGCCAGGAGGCCGCGGACCCGGGCCCTCTCCGCGAGGTCGAGGGTCGCCGCGGCGCCGATGCGGCGCGCCGTGGCCTTCCAGTCCTCCTCCAGCGCCTTCGCGTCGGCTTCGATCTCCTTCCGTTCCCGGGCGAGCGCCTCGGGGCGGTTCCCCCGCTCGTGACGGAGGGCGTCGATCTCCGCGAGCGCCTGGGGCGTGAAGAGCTCCGCGTCCCTTTCGAGGCGGGCCGCCTCCGACAGGAGAGCCGCCCGCGCCTCGGCTGTCCGGCCCTCCTCCGCCAGGTGCTCGGCCAGGAGCCGCCGCTCGGTCTCCGGCACCGCAGCCTCCGCCAGGGCGGCGGCCCGCGCCGCCTCGTCGCGGCGGGCGGTCGCCGCGGCGAGGCGCGCCGCGGCTTCCCGGCCCGCCTCGCGAGCCCTCGCCAGGCGGAGCGTCTCGGCCCGCCGCTCCTCCACGCGCCGCCCGGCCCGGACGACCTCCGTCTCCACCGAGACGGCGGGCCCCGTCGACGACAGCGGCATCCGGGCGCGGACGGCCTCCAGGGCGCGGAGCGCCCGGACGACCGTCGCCTCTCCCCCTCCGGAATCGGCGATCCGCGCCAGCTCCACGGTCAGCGTGGAGTCGAGCTCGTCCCCGTCGAGGACGTTCTGGCCGACGTAGGCCGTCGTCCGGAAGAGCGCCTCCGTCAGGCCGGTCACCTGCTCCCCGAAGACGTCGCGCCCTCCCGGCCTGAGGAAGTCGCGCGTCCGGTCCTCTCCCCGGTCCCGGTCCACGACCCGGAGCGTCCCCTCGTCGAGGTCCCGGTCGACCGCCCAGCGCGTCCCGTCCGCCTCCACGTCGAGCCCCAGGCGGAGGGGCGCCCCTCCCCTCGGCCGCCTCTGGTCCCGCGGACGGAGGGCCCCTCCCTTCGAGCGGGGGAAGCCGTAGAGGGCCGCGACGATCGCCTCGCACAGCGTGCTCTTGCCGCTCTCGTTCGGCTCCACCACCAGGAGGAGCTCGTCCTCGGGCCACGGGACGTCGAGGCCCTGGAGGGCCCCGAATCCCTCGATCCGGATCCTCTCGATCCTCAGAGGTCCTCCGGTGCCGGCGGGACGACGGAGCGCCCGGCCAGGGCGTCGCGCCCGAGGGAGAGGGCGAGGTCGATCACGCGTCGGCTCCGTTCGTCCGCCGCCTGCTCCCGGCGCGCGAGGAGGTCGGCGGCGAAACGGCCCTCGGCGGTGGCCGGATCGGGCTTGGAGCCGGCGACGGGGGAGGTCCGGTCCCTGACGGTGAGGTGCGCGATGGAGCTCCTCAGCCCCTCCAGCGCCGCCGACGGACGGGCCCCGTAGGGCTGCCGGCCCGAAACCGTGATCCGGACCAGGTCGGAGGCGGCGACCCCCGAGGTGCGCAGGAGCTCACGGGCGGCCTCGAGGAGCCTCGGGGCCTCCATCCCTCCGGCGTCGAGCCCGAGGTCCCAGACGCTGCGCGGATCCGAGGCGATCCGATCGACCCGGGGCGGCTCGCCGTGCCGGAGGGTGACCGCGACGAACGACCGGGGCCCCGTCTCGTCCAGCCCGCGCCCCACAGGGGAGCCCGCGTAGGCCCCCAGGGGAGTCGCTCCCCGGCCCTCGATCACCTCGAAGGCGTGGTGATGCCCGACGGCCGCCCAGGAGAACCCGGCTCCCTCGAGCTCTTCGCGGGAGAACGGGGCCGTCCGCTTCGCCCCGGCCGGGGCGTCGGGCCCCCCGTAGCCTTCGAGCGAGCCGTGCAGCAGGAGGAGCGCCAGGGGGGTCTCGGGACGCGTCGGGGGGGGCGCCAGGGGCCTTCGGCTCTCGACGGCGCTCGAGAGGAACGCCCGGCCGACGACCGTCACGTCCGGACGGCCCGGGAACGGCATCGCGGTCCATTCGTCGCTCCGGAAGACGAAGACGTTGGGGGGCCACGCCCTCATCCCGAGGGACTCCAGGACCAGCGGGTCGTAGAAGCCCCCCGTCCCACCGAAGTCGTGGTTGCCCGGGGCGACGAACACGGGCCGGGGATCGAAGGCCGAGAGCGCCTCGACGACGCGGTGCAGGGTCGACGGGGGGACGCTCTCGGAATCCCACAGATCGCCGGGGAGGAGGATGCCGTCGGCCCCGATGTCGATCGCGGCAAGGACCGCCCGCTCCGGGACCGAGTCGAGCTCCTCCCGTCGGCTCGCCCGGAGCTCCTCCGGGAGGCCGAGGCTCCGGAAGAGGAGGGGCGAGCCGACGTGCCAGTCCGACGACTGCAGTAGCACCAGGGGGGCGCCCGCCGGACCGGTCACGGGGAAGGCGTCCTCAGCTGGAGGCGTCCTTCGGGCCCTCCGTCTCGTTGACCACGCCCGTGATCGCGCTCCGGGCCATCTTGACCTTCACGGTGTCCGCGAGCTTCACCCAGACGACCTGGTCCTCGATCTGCGCGATCGTCCCGTAGATCCCGCCGGAGGTCAGGACGCGATCCCCCTTCTTCAGGGCGGCGAGCATCTCTCTCGTCTTCTTCTGCTGCTTGCGCATCGGCGCGAGGAGCACGAAGTAGAAGATCACGAAGATCAGGACGTAGGGGGCCAGCTGGAGCAGCCCGCCGGCCATCCCCGGTGACGGGGGGGCGGCCTGCAGGAGGGGGGTGACGTTCATCCTCACACCTTTCCGGGAGAGAAGCGGTCCGCGGCCCGAGCCGCGTACTCCTCGAAGCGATCCGCCGCGAGAGCCTCGCGGATCGCGCGCATCAAGTCAAGGACGGCCTGGAGGTTGTGGCGGGTCAGGAGGATCGCCGCCGTCGGCTCGCCGAGGAGGAAGAGGTGCCTGAGGTAGGCGCGGGAGTGGCACCTGCACGTGGGGCACGAGCACGCAGGGTCGGGCGGAGCGGGGTCCTCCCGGTACCGGGCCTGCTTGATGGCGAGCGCCCCCTCCGACGTGTAGAGGAGCCCGTGCCGGGCCGCCCGCGTCGGCAGGACGCAGTCGAAGAGGTCGAAGCCTTTCCCGACCGCGTGGAGGAGGTCGTCGGGTCGTCCCACCCCCATCAGGTACCGGGGCTTCTCCGCCGGGAGGAGCGGCGCGGTGGCCTCGACCGTCGCCCTCATCAGCTCCTTCGGCTCCCCGACCGAGACGCCGCCGCAGGCGATCCCCTCGAACCCGAGGGCGGCGATCGCGGCGGCGCTCTCCGCCCGGAGCGACGGATACATCCCGCCCTGGACGATCCCGAACTGCGCGCTCCTCCCGGCGGGCCGCGTCCTCAGGAACGCCTCCCGGCCCCGCGCCGCCCACCGATGGGTCCGCTCCATGGAGAGCCGCGCCTCCTCCTCCGACGCCGGCCAGGGAGGGCACTCGTCCAGCGCCATCGCGACGTCGACCCGGAAGTCGGCGACCTGCAGCTCCACCGCTCGCTCCGGGGTCAGCTCGTGAGACGCGCCGTCGAGGTGGCTCCGGAAGAGCACGCCCACCTCCGAGAGCTTTCGGTTCGCGGCCAGCGAAAGGACCTGGAAGCCCCCCGAGTCGGTCAGGATCGGGCGGTCCCACCCAACGAAGCGATGGAGCCCTCCGAGCCGGCGGATCGTCTCGCCTCCGGGCCGGAGCATCAGGTGATAGGTGTTCGCCAGGACGATCCCCGCCCCGGCGTCCTCGAGGTCCCCCCACGTGGCGGCCTTCACCGCCCCTGCCGTCCCGACCGGCATGAACGCGGGCGTCTCCACGACGCCGTGGTCCAGGGCGAGCCGGCCGAGCCGCGCCGCCCCCCGTCGCGCCGTCACCTCGAAGGCGAGCACGATTCGGTCCGGTCCGGGTCCCTCTGGGTGCGTTCCGGTCTCACCCGCGGAGTCTAGCGGGCGCGAGCGCCGCGGGCCGGCGGGGAGGTCCGTTGACCGGCCTGTGGGCCGATGCTATGGTCCGGCGTCTTTTTTCGAGGGTGTGAATGCCGGATCTCGGACTCAAGCACGAATGTTTCCGCTGCGCGACGAAGTTCTACGACCTGAGGCGCAGCCCTGTCCTCTGCCCGAAGTGCGGGGCCGACCAGAAGGACGCGCCGCCGCGCGAGACGTCGCCGGCAGCGCTGATCGCCGCCCGGCGCGCCAAGCGTGACGAGTTCGCGGACCCGGACCTCTTCGACCGCTCGCGCGACGAGGAAGAGCCGGGCCTGGAGCCCGAGGACCCTTCCGCCAAGCTGCTGACCGACGAGGAGGAGCTCCCCCTCGGCGAAGGGCCGAGCCTCGACGCGGCGGAGACCGAGAGCGAGGACGATTACTGACGGCAGGAGGTCCGATCCGGCCCCGGGAGGCCACGAGGTCGCCATCGCCCTCGGCGCGAACGTGGGGCGGCCGGAAGAGGCGATCTCGAGGGCCGTGGACGGGCTCCGGGCCTTCGTCTCCTCCCTCAGGCTCTCGCCGCTCTACGTCACCGAGCCCGTCGGGGGCCCCCCTCAGCCCGACTTCCTGAACGCCGCCGTCGCGGGCCGGACCGCGCTGTCGCCGCTCGACCTCCTCGCGAGGATGAAGGGGCTCGAGGAGGCCGCGGGCAGGACCCGGACGGGGGTCGGGCGGAACCGCCCCCGCCCGCTCGACCTCGACCTCCTCCTCTACGGGGACGAGAGGCTCGACCTTCCCGGCCTCGTCGTCCCGCATCCGAGGCTCGCGGACCGGAGGTTCGTCCTCGTCCCCCTCTCCGACCTGCTCCCGGACCGGCTCGTGCCGGGCCTCGGGAAGAGCGTCTCCGAGCTCCTCGCGGCCGCACCCCCTTCGCGCGTCGAGCGGTGGCCGGTCCCGCCGGCGGAGACCCTCGGGACCGGGCGGACGTGAGCGGCAGCCCTGGCCCGCGTCCCCGGAGGTCCGGTCGGGGCGCCCGGGTGGCGCTTCCCGCCCTCGTCGCGGCCCTCTCGGCCCTCTCGGCAGGGGGAGCCGTCTGGGCGATCACGTCGAGGGACGCCGCCACGATCGCCTCGGCCCGGACCGAGACGATCGGAACGCGGCTGACCGAGGAGATCTCGCGCCTCGTCGACGAGAGGCTCGCGGCCGCCCGCCTGCTCGCGGGGGACCCCCTCCTCGTGGCCGCGGCCGGGCAGCTCGAGGAGGCGGACCCGCTGCCCGGCCCAGAGGCGCGCCCCGACCCGGCCCGGCTCGCGGCCCTCGAGGAGAGCCTCGCGCCCACCCACCTGATCGAGCCTCACGGGCCCGCGTCCCGTCGGCTCGGCGCGGCCGTCGCGACCCTCCCGGGAGCGACCTCCGCCCTCCTCACCAACGCCAGGGGGGTCTGCGCGGCGGGCTCGGACCCGGTCCACACGGCCTGGGTCGGCGGGGCGCGCTGGTGGCGGGCCGCGATCACGAACGGGTTCGACGTGTCGCTTCCGGGGGACGACCGGGACGTCCCCGTCGACACCTTCGCCGTGTCGGTCCGGATCCCGGGAGCCGACCGCCGGGCCGCGCCCCTCGGGGTCGTCCGGATCCTCTACGGCCTCGACGTCCTCCGGGCGCCTCTTCGACGGGCGGAACCGATCTCCCCGGCTCTCGTCAGCCGGGACCGCCGCTTCCTCCGGGCGGGAGCCGAGGAGACCGCCCCCCTCGAGAGCGACGCCGCCCTCGCCGACCTCGCTCCCCGCCTCGCCCCCGGCGCCGACCTCTCGTCCGTGCGGCCGAAGGTCCTTCCCGTCCCGATCGACGGAGCCTCCGACCGATGGTGGGTCGCAGCGCGGCCCCTCCGTCCGGAGGCCCCGCCGGTGACGCTCGTCCTCCTCGCCGCCGCCGCCGGAGCCGGCGTGGTGGCGATCGCGACGCGCGCGGCGGCGGCCGGTACCCGCCGGGCCGTCGCCGGGGACCTGGCGGCCCTCGCGGCCTGGACCCGCACGACCGGCGAGGAAGGCCGGACGGTCCCGCCGCCGCAGACGAAGAGCGTCCCGGAGATGGACGACGTCGGGCGGGCTCTGGCGGAAGCGCTCGAGCCGCTCCGCTCGGCCCGCGTCGAGCTGGGGGCGGCGCGGCGCTCTCTCGAGGAGAGGCTGAACGCGCGGGGGCTCGAGCTGGCGAGGATGTCCCAGGAGCTGCAACGGCGGACCGAGGAGCTCGCGGCGGCCTCGCGCGGGAAGGAGGAGTTCGTCCGGGTCGTCACCCACGAGCTCCGGACGCCGCTCAACTCCATCCTCGGTCTGACGCAGCTCGTGCGCGACGGCGCCGCCGACTCGCCGGAGGAGGCCCGGAGCTACCTCGACCAGGTGCTCGGATCCGCGCGGGAGCTCCTGAAGGTCGTCAACGGCGTCCTCGAGGTGACCCGGCTCGAGTCCGGGCGGGTGGAGCTCGAGCCGGGCGAGGTCGACGTCGCGCACGTCGCCGAGGAGGTGCGCCTCGCCGCAGCCGAGGCGGCGGCCGGGAAGGGGCTCGTCCTCCGGCTCGCCGTCGATCCGGACCTCCCTCGAGCCTGGGCCGACGGCCCCCGGCTCCGGCAGGTCCTCGCGGCCCTCGTCGACAACGCGATCAAGTTCACTCAGACCGGCGGAGTCCTCGTCCGCGTCCGCGCGTCGGACGGCAAGCGCAAGCTCCTCTTCGAGGTCGAGGACACCGGCGTCGGAATCCCCGAGGAGCGGAGGAGCCTCGTCTTCGAGAAGTTCATCCAGGGCGAGACCGGGGCGGCCCGCCGGTTCGGCGGGACGGGGCTCGGGCTCCCGATCGCGCGCCTCCTCGTCGAGGCGATGGGCGGACGGATCGGCCTGGAGCCGGGCGCCGGGGGGATCGGCACCCGGGCCTGGTTCACCGTCCCGACGCCGGGTCGGGAAGGGCGGTGACCGGGGGCCGGGCCCGCTCCTCGAAGCGGAGCTGGTCGCGCGCGAGGGTCACGCGGGTGTACGGGGGGACCGAGGTCGTCAGCCAGACGCTCCCTCCGATCACGCTGCCGCGTCCGATGACGGTCTCGCCTCCGAGGATCGTCGCGCCCGCGTAGATGACCACGTCGTCCTCCACCGTCGGGTGGCGCTTCACTCCCCGGATCAGCTCGCCGTGCTCGTTCTTCGGGAACGACACGGCCCCGAGCGTCACCCCCTGGTAGAGCTTCACCCGGTCCCCGATGTCCGTCGTCTCCCCGATGACGACCCCCGTCCCGTGGTCGATGAAGAAGTAGCGGCCGATCCGGGCGCCCGGGTGGATGTCGACGCCGGTCTCGTTGTGCGCGAACTCGGTCATGATCCGGGGGATCAGCCGCACCCCCATCCGGTGGATCTCGTGGGCGATCCGGTAGGTGAAGATCGCCTTCACCCCCGGGTACGACAGGATGATCTCGTCGAAGCCGGTCGCGGCCGGGTCGCCGTCGAAGGCGGCCTGGACGTCCTCGGCGACCCGGTCGGCGAGGTCCGGCAGCCGCTCCATCAGCGAGGCGCTCACCTCGCGGGCGTCGCCCCGCGCCGCCTCGGCCCCCCGGTCGAGCGCGAGCGCCTTCTCGACCTCGGCGCCGAGCTTGAGGTGGAGGCGGAAAAGGACGTCGCCAAGGTGGTCGCGGGGGTTGTCGCGGTAGAGCGCGGTGTCGCCGAAGTAGCCGGGGTAGACCACCTCCTGGAAGAGGCGGATGACCTCGATGATCTCCCGCTTCTGCGGGCGGGCGGCCGCGTCGATGGCCGACAGGTGCGGCCGGGAGGACGCGGCGGTGACGGCGCGCGCGATCGCGGCGCGGAGGCGGTCCTTCATCGTCAGCCCTTGCTCCACGACGCCAGGAGGAGCCGCGCCTCCTCCTGGGCCCGCGCGTCCTCGACCGCGAAGGCCGCGGTCGGCGTGTCGGCCGCGAGCTCCTCGAGCATCTTCCGGGCCTCGGGCCGCCTCTCCTTCTCGTAGTCCCACATCGCCTCGGCGAGGTAGAGCCTGTTCACGAAGTTCCTCGGCGCCACCTGGACCGCCAGCCGCAGGTTCCTGAGCGCCTCGCTCCGCGACGCCCACCCCGTCAGGAACGGGACCGAGGGGGTCTGGTGGTGGAGGCGTCCGAGGACGCGGTAGCCGCCCCCGTCCTCGAACGACGGGTCGAGCTGGATCACGGCCGTGGCGTAGTCGCGGATCTTCGCCGCGGCTCCCTGCCTCACGGCCTGCGACTTGCCGAAGACGAGGGCCCACTTGCCCCAGTCGACCCCCGCCCAGAGGAAGCAGGCCGTGACGTCCTTCCTCCCTCGGACGAAGGGGACGAGCTCCACGGGGCTCGCCTTCTCGAGCGACTTCCCGGCCGCCGGCGCCGCCTCCTTCCGGATCAGGGCGAGCGTCTCCTCGCCGAGGACCTTGCCCTGGTCGAAGACCCGCTTCTTCTCCTCGGCGCCGGTGGTGGCGTGCTCGCCGAGGAAGTAGAGGGCCCGCATGATCCGCCACCGCGCCTCGAGCGACGCGGGGTTCGCGTCGAGGGCCCGGTGATAGGCCGCCAGGGCGGCCTCGATCGGGCCTGGGAGAGCGGTGCCGCCCCGGGCCCCCTCGGCGCGTCGAGCCCAGGCGGCGTCCCCTTCGGCGACGGCGGCGGCGGCGTCCTCCGTCCCGCCGGCGAACGCCGGTGCTCCGAGCGAGAATGCGGCGACTACGGCCAGGAAGAGGGCGGCAGCGCGTCGTTCCATCGCAAGATCTTACGGCGCCCGCTCCGGTTCCGGGCCTGCCCTAGAATGGCCCGCGCTTTGCAGCCGGGCGAACGGCTGCGTACGAGGTGTCGCGATGGCTGATGAACCGACCAAACCCGACGACAGGAAGGGCCCGCCGCCCCTCCAGATCTCCATGGACGACACCGTCGCGACGGGGATCTACGCCAATTTCGCCAACATCATCCACAACCCGGCGGAGTTCGTCCTCGATTTCGGCCGCGTCGTGCCGGGCCGTCAGGACGTTCGCATCCTCTCCCGCGTCCTCACGTCGCCGGTCCACGCCAAGCAGTTCCTGAAGGCGCTGGCGCAGAACATCGAGATCTACGAGAAGAGCTTCGGCGTCATCCGGACGGACTTCGAGCCCCCGCGCACCGAGGCCGTCACGACGCGCCCCAACTGACCCAGAAAGGACCGTTCCACGTGACGAGCCGAGCCATCTCCCGGAGAGCAGGTGCAATCTTCGCCGCGGCCTTCGCAGCCGGAGCCTTCGGCGCCTTCCCCGCCGCCGCCGCGCCCGAGGCCGCCAGGCCGACCCCGGCTCCGGGCCGGAAACGGGCGTCGACGCCCGCCGCCCCGGCCCCGAAGAAGGCGTCTGCCACCCCGAAGGCCCTCCCGCCCATCTACGAGAGCTATCTCGTCGGCGAGAAGGCGATCGCGGCAGCCGGCCGCGTCGCCACCTCCTCCGGGCGGCGCGTCCTGGTCAACTTCGGCACGAACGACTGCGACGCGTGCCGCGTCGTGAACGACGCGATCTACGACCCGGTCTTCCTCGAACCTTTCATGAAGCAGTTCATCCCCGTCTTCATCGACGTCTCGCCCTCGAACCCGAACCGGGAGCTCCTCGCGCGATACGGCATCGACCCCGCCAAGGGGCTCCCCGCCATCGTCGTCTCCACGAAGGAGCTCGACCCGGCGGTCGTGACGCGGGACGGGGAGGTCGCCCGGGCCGCCGCCAACGGGAAGAAGGCCGTCCAGGACTGGCTCCTGGGTCAGTTCGAGCAGTCCGGGAACTGAGGCCGTCCCGGGCGGGCCGAGGGGGTGGCGCCAGGGTAGTGGCAGAATGCCGGAGTCGATGCACGACGCCGACTCCGGAGACCTGCTCCTCGTGGCGGCGAACGACCCGCTCGCCCTCGAGCGCCTTCTCGGACGGTGGAGGGACCTCCTCTACGCCTTCTTCGAGAGGGCCCACGAGCCGTCCGGCGCGATCGACCTGACGGCGGAAACCTTCGTCCGCTTACGCGCGTCCGCCGGACGCTTCGACCCGTCGGTCGCGTTCCCCGTCTGGCTCTGGCGCATCGCCGCCCAGGTCCTCTCGGAGGCGCCTCCCCCTCCCGTGACCTCCGTTCCCGCGGCACGCCTGCGCGAGTCCGCCGCCGCGAGGACGGCTCTCGTCCGGGCTTCGGTGGCCGGTCTCCCCCCTTCGGCCGCCGCCGCGCTCCTTCTCACCCGGATCGCCCGCCTGACGGTGGCGGAAACGGCCCAGGTCCTCGACGCCCCCCCCTCCGAGGTCCGGCGGCTCCTGGTCGACGCGATGGATCGGCTGGCGGGCGCGCTCGAGCCCCTGCTCGAGCTCCCCGCCTCGCTTCCGCCCGTCACTCCGCCCGTTCCTCCGCCCCTTCCCCCGCCCCTTCCCGCCGACGGCACCGGGAGCCGGACCTCGTGACCTGCGCCGAGACGCGGACGCGGCTCGTCGACCCGGAATCGGCCCAGCAGGGGGGGCACGCCCCGGTCGTGACCCACCTCCAAGAGTGCGCGGGCTGCCGCGAGGCCGCTCGCGCGTACGCCGAGATCGAGCGTCTCCTGAAGGCCGGGAGCGGCGACACGCCGCGGGACCTCGACGTCCGGATCCATCGCCGTCTGATCTCCGCCGTGGAGAGGCCGACGGCCCCGCGCCCCCCGGCGCCGAGCAGGCTCCCGATCGTCGGCCTCGTCGCGGCAGGAGCGGCGATCGCCGCCGGGGCGGGCTACCTTCTGCTCCGGGGGCCGGCTCCGTCGTCCCGAACCGCGGTCGCTCCAGCCCCCGCGACGGTGGCGGCACCCCTCCTCTCCGACGGATCCGGCCTTCTCGACTCGCCGGTCACGGAGCAGGAGCGGGCCATCGTGGGAGGCCTGCGGGACGTCGACTTCCTCGGCTCGCTCGAGGCGCTCGCCGGCCTCGACCCGTTCTTCCAGGCCGACCTGGCCTCCGGCCCGATGTACGGCCCGGCGCTCCCGACGCCGCTCCCGCTGCCGTCGCCCACGCCCCTTTCGCCGGAGGCCCTCGCCGACAAGGTGCTCGCGTTCCGGCGCCTGCCGAAGGCGAGCCAGGATCGGCTCGTCGCGCTGAACCGCGCCTTCGCTGCCTACCCGGCAGACCAGCAGAGGACCCTCGAAGGTCGCTGGAGCCGGGTCTCGGCCCTCGGCCCGGAGGAAGCCGCCGGGGCGAGGCGGCTCGGGGTGCGCCTCCGCTCCCTCGAGCCCGACGAGAGGGCCAGGGTGACGAGCGAGATCCGCCAGCTGAGAACCCTCCCCGCGGAACAGCGGATCGCCCGCTGGCGGTCGCTTCCCTTCTCGTCCCGGCTGACCGGCCAGGAGCGGGCCGCCGCCGAGAAGCTGCTCGCCGCCGCGGACTAGCCGACCGGAGCGCTCAGCGGCCGCTGGCCGTCGCGAGCGTCGAGGAGACGCTCGCCTGCGCCTCCAGCTTCGCGATGAGCGCGGCGCGGCGCGCGGCGTCGAGGTTCTCCGACCCTGCCCGGAGGATGTCCGGATTCCCGTCCACCGACCGGCGGAACAGGAAATCCTGGACCGCCTTCGCGTCGATCTTCGTCGTCGTCCTCAGCAGCGACGCCACCTCGCCGACGAGGATCGGGTGCTCCTCGTTGAGGAGGATCTCGCACAGGTCGAGCGCCAGGGCGGCGTCCCGCCGCCCCTCGGTGACGAGGCCGGCAGCCGTCAGGAGCGCCATCCGCTTCCTGCCGACGCTACGGAATCGAGCCCACTTGCGGACCGTCGCGATCTTCCCGGGATCGAGCGAGAGCGCCGGCGCGCCGAGCCGCGCCCCGAGCGCCTCGGCGAGCTCGATGTCGTCCGCCAGGCCGATCCACTTGTCGAGCCGGCCGATCAGGGACGGCTCGAAGTCCTTTCGGCAGCGGTCGACCAGCTCGACCGCGACGAGGATCTCCTCGCGGGTCTTCCGCGCCGCGGCAGCGTCCAGGACGGCGACGGCCCCGCCGTAGTCGAGGTCCATCCGGTGCTTCACGGCGATTTCCCTCGCCACCGTCTTCACGCTGGCCGGGCGGACGCCGAGCACCTTCACCGGGCCCTTCTGCGGGCTGGTCCGGGCCTTGTCCTCGGCGCGATCGTCGAGGGCTGCTCGGATCTCCTTGATGATGGTGGCGGCTGCGGGGTTCGAGTTCTTGCCCATAGGACGCGCCCTGCTATTCTAGCACACGGCGCGCCAATCTCAGACCGACCGGAGTCGGCCTGTGGAGTCTGCTCCTGGCCTCGGAGCCGTCCTCGCGCCCGCTTCCGAAGCGGCTTCGCCTCCCGATCGCCGGGGGCGCGCCTCCACCTTCGCCAGCTCCGTCAACCGTGACGAAGCGCCACGATGGCGCGCCTCGCCGAGAGGGGACCAGAGCGGAAGCTGCCATCCCCTCCCCCGGGAAGGAGCCGGCCGGACCGGTCTCCATGCGGGACCCGACAACCCCTGGATCGGCGGCGCGGAGGCGGACCGGCAGATCCCCTCGGGCTCGCGCGAGAGACGATCGACCAGGTGCAGGAGCCCGGCGACCTGCTGCTCCCCGGCCCCCGGCGGCACCTTCGCGTGGAGGTAGCCGCGGAACCCGAGCCGGATCCGGAGATACCGGACCAGCCGGAGCTGGCGTTCGGCCGCAGCGACCGGATCGAGCGGAAGGCCGCAGGAGAGGAAAATTCCGTCGCAGAGCCCCCGCCGGAACGCCAGGACGGCGAGCCTGGCCACCCGCTCCGGATTCCCCGGCGGGGAAAGAAAGGACTGGTCCGCCATCGGACACTCCGGGCACGCGTGGCGGCAGCTCCCGGGGACGAGGAGGCGCAGGATCCTCCTCCCCCCCGCTCCCGTGACGACGAGTCCTTCCATGGTCCGAAGGTCCTCGGCCATCCTGCGCCGGACCCCGCCTGCGGCGGACGGCGCGGACCCATCGGGACTCCCTTCCTGGCCCGCTTCGAGGCGGGCGGCCTCGGCGATGCTCATGGCCTTTCCCCCATGAGACGCAAGATAGACGTAAGTCAGTCGCAAGTCAAGCACCGTCTCGTCCGAGGGTTCATGGAACCGGCCCGAGGACGGCGGCGCCCCCCGGGTCGAGACCGGCGGGGCTAGCGGGGGCGCGAGATGAGGCCGCCCCCGACCAGGAGGTCGTGCTCGGCGGCGTCGTAGAAGACCGCGGCCTGGCCGGGGGCCGCGGCGCGAACCGGCTCGTCGAAGAGGAGGCGGGCCGTCGCCTCGCGCGGGCCGCCCCGCTCGTCGAGGAGGAGGCGCGCGGGGACGTCGGGGTGCCTCGAGCGGATCCGCGCCCGCACCTGCAGCTGGCCCGACGGCGGCGCCTCCGCCGCGAGGCGGACCTCCCGCAGGACGACCTCGCGCGTCTCGAGCGCCTCCCGGGGCCCGACGACGACGCGCGCCTCGTCGGGAAGGACGTCGACGACGTAGAGGGGCTCCCCCGTCGCGATCCCGAGGCCCCTTCGCTGGCCGACGGTGAACGCGAAGGTGCCCTCGTGCCGCCCGACCGGAAGACCCGATCCGTCGGTCACCGGGCCGGGCCGGCTGGCCGGGAACGCGGGGAGGTCGAAGCCGAGGGCGGAGCCCTCGCGGCGGATGAAGCCGGACGGGCCGTCGGCGGCCGGAACGAAGCAGATCTCCTGCGAGTCCGGCTTGTCCCAGTTGGGGAGCCCCGCGTCTCGAGCCAGGCGCCGGACCTCGTCCTTGGTCAGCTCCCCGAGGGGGAAAAGGGCGGCTTCGAGCTGGGAGGCGTCGAGGCCGTACAGGTAGTAGGACTGGTCCTTGGCGAGGTCGCGCGCCTTGCGCAGCCGGGGCGCCCCTCCCCCCGGGGCGCGCTCCAGGCGGACGTAGTGGCCCGTCGCCACGGCCTCGCAGCCCAGGGCGCGCGCCTTCTCGAGCAGGCTCTCGAACTTCACGTCGGTGTTGCACGCGAGGCAGGGGATCGGGGTCTCGCCGGCCAGGTAGGACGCGACGAACGGGCGGACCACCGCCTGCTCGAAACGGGAGGTGAGGTCGAAGACGAAGTGGGGGATGCCGACGACGTCGGCCGCCCGCCGGGCGGTCGACAGGTCCTCGGCGGTGCAGCAGCGCCCCTCGCGGTCGCCCGCGCCGTCGCGGTCGTGGTCCCAGAGGTGCATCGAGATCCCGACCACCTCGAATCCCTGGCGGAGGAGGAGGAGCGCGGCCACCGAGGAGTCGACGCCGCCCGACATCGCTACAGCGACGCGCACCGAACCGATCAGTTTACCCCCTGCCCGACATCCGTCCGTTAGAATCCCGCTCGTCGACCATGGCCCGCCCTCCCCGCCTGGACTCCGCCGCCATCTCCGAACGCCTCGCGGCGCTCCCTGAGTGGTCCTTCGCGGACGGCGCCCTCCACCGCGACTACCGTTTCCGCGACTTCTCCGAGGCTTTCGGGTTCATGACCCGCGGAGCGCTCGCCGCCGAGCGGATGGACCACCATCCGGAATGGACGAACGTCTACTCGCGGGTCTCGGTCTCCCTCTCGACGCACGACGCGGGCGGGGTGACCGAGCTCGACTTCCGCCTGGCGGCCCAGCTCGAGAACGCCGCCGCTGCGGCGGGCGCGCCCGGCGGGGATCCCCGGGGTGCCGGTCCCGGGAACGGACGCTAGAATCCCGCGGCCCATGCACGCGCCCGACAGCCACGAGGACCTTCTCGAGCTCCTCTCCCAGAGCGGAAAGGCGGTCTTCGCGATCGACTCGAGCGACCGGATCGTCCTCTGGAACATCGGGGCGGAGCGGCTCCTCGGGTACGCCGCCGCGGACGTCCTCGGGCGCAACTGCTACGGCGCCCTCTCGGGCCGCGACGTCTACGGGAACCGGTACTGCTTCGCCGAGTGCCCCATCCTGAAGATGCGGGACCGCGGGGAGACGATCCAGCCGTTCGAGATCGTCCTCGAGTCGCGGAACGACGGCCCTCGGCGCCTCCGCTGCTCGATCCTCTCGATCCCCGGGCAGCGGCCGGAGCTGACGACGCTGGTCCACATCCTCTCCGACTCCGGCTCGGCGCACCCCGACCCCGGCGGCTTCTTCGCCCGGTTCTCCGGCCCGCTCCCGCAGGCGTCCCTCGCGCAGATCACCCCGCCCCGCCCCGCGCCGGCCCCGCTCACCAAGCGCGAGCGCGAGGTCCTCCGGCTCCTCTCCGAGGGGAAGAAGACGGAGGAGATGGGCGAGCAGCTGTTCATCAGCGACGTGACGGTCCGGAACCACATCCAGAACATCCTCCGGAAGCTGGGCGTCCACTCGAAGCTGGAAGCGGTCGTCTACGCGTACCAGAACCAGCTCATTTGAAGCGAATCAGGGGGAACCCGGGCCCTTCGGGCCTGCCGCCGGTTCCCCCCGAACCCCCCTCCCACCGGGCTCGACCTCTCCTGAAGCGAATCAGGGGGAACCCGGGCCCTTCGGGCCTGCCGCCGGTGCCCCCCGAACCCCCCTCCGAGCGATCAGCGCCTGTCGGTGAATCAGGGGGAGGCCGGGTTCCGGGGGCCGGGCCGGGTCACGGCGCGTCGCCCCAGTAGCGGTAGAAGTTGAACCACCGGGTCGGTCCCTCCCGGACGACGCGCTCGACGGTCGCCGCGACGGCGCCCATGAGGCGGGCCGCGTCCGCGTCGGGGTCGAGGCGGTCGTCCGGCTCGAGCACCTCGCCCCACGCGCTCCGGTAGCTCCCGTCGGGCCCGCGGAGGAAGAAGCCGGGGAGGATGGGACAGCGGCAGAAGCGGGCGAGGAGAGCGGGCGACCTCAGGAACCGCGTGGGGCGCCCGAAGAGGCTGACGACGACGTGGTCCTCCTCGTAGGCGCGGTCGGCCACCAGGGCCACCGCGCAGCCGCGGTCGACGGCGGCGCGGACCCTGAGCGCCGTCGCCATCGAGGAGCCGATGTCGATCGACTCGACGCCGAGCCGGTCCCGGATCTCCCGCCTCATCCTCTGGACGGCCGGGTCGAGCTCGGGCTGGCCGACCACGGCCGGGACGAGGCCGTGAGCCCGGAGGGAGACGGCCCCCATCTCCCAGTTGCCGACGTGGGCGGAGACGAGGAGGAAGCCCCGACCGTCCCTCCGCGCGCTCGCGAGGACGGCCTCGTCCTCGTCGAACGAAGCGAGGCGCGGCACCAGCCGCTCGATCCCCGTCCGGCACCGCCACGAGTCGATCGTGTTCCGCCCGTACTCGAAGAAGAGGGCGCGCGCCAGCCGCCGCGCCTCGCGCGGCGGCACGCCGAGCGCCTTCTCGAAGTTGTCGGCCACGTCGCGCACGGTCCGGCGCAGGAGGACGATCGCGAGGGAGTTCCCGGTGACGTTGATCGCGTCGAGGACGGGCATCGGGAGCCTCGCCGCTCCGTGGAAGAGCCCCCCGTAGACGACGGCGTTCGAGAGGCCGTGACGCACCCACTTCTTCCGCCCGCGCTGCGACCCTCCCTCCATCAGGCCGTGTAGTTTAGGATTGCCACGCGGCTACCGGTCCGAGCGGCTCGCGCCCGGACCTGCGGGGCCCAAGCGAGACCGTCACGCATGAACGTCCTCCTCGTCAGGCCCGACCCCGGAAACGAGCGCTTCGGCCTCGGCCCCTTCTTCCGGGCCGAGCCGCTCGGCCTCGAGTACGTCGCCGCCGCCCTCAGGGCCCGCGGCGTCGAGAGCACCGTCGTGGACGAGAGGTTCGGGCAGGGCCTCGCGTCCTGGATCCGCCGCGTCCGCCCCCGCGTCGTCGGGATCTCCAACATCCACGCCCTCGAGTTCGACCGCGTCCTCGAGACGGCCCGGACGGTGAAGCGGCTCTCGCCGGAGACGTTCGTGCTCGTCGGCGGCCACGCCGCCGCGGCCTACCCGGGCCCCCTGGAGGCGCCGGAGGTGGACGCCGTCAGTCTCGACGACGGCGAGGAGATCGCCCCCGCGCTCGTCGAGGCCCTGGAGAAGGGACGACCCCTGACGGGGGTCGAGGGGCTCCGGCTGCACGTCGGCGGGAGCGAGTGGACCACCACGCCGCCGCTCTCGCGGAGGACCCCGCTCGACGCCGTCCCCCTCCCCGCGCGGGACCTCGTCGAGCGCTACCGGAAGCGGTACCAGTGCCTCCTCTTCCGCCCGATCTGGGTCGTCGAGACGGCGCGCGGCTGCCCCTTCCGCTGCTCGTTCTGCTCCGTCTGGTCGCTCTACGGCCGCTCCTTCCGGGAGCGGTCCATCGGCGCGGTCGTCGACGACTTCGCGGCGGCCGGCCCCCACGTCTTCGTCGTCGACGACCTCTTCTGGAACCACCCGGCGCGCAGCCTCGAGCTGGCGAAGGCCCTGAAGGCCCGGGGGGTCCGGAAGCGCTGGATGCTCGTCCAGAGCCGGACGGACCTCGTCTCCCGCCACCCGGAGCTCCTCGAGGCATGGCGCGACCTCGCGCAGGACTTCGACGTCTTCTTCGGCCTCGAGGCCGCCACCGACAAGGGGCTGGCCAGCGTGACGAAGGACCTCTCCGTCAAGGAGACCGTCGCCGCCTGCGAGCTCGCCCGCTCCCTGCGCTACGGCGTGACCGGCAACTTCCTCGTCGACCCCGCCTGGGACGAGCACGACTTCGAGGAGCTCTGGGAGTTCGTCGCCACCCACAAGCTCCAGCGCGCCGGGTACACGATCCTCACCCCCCTCCCCGGCACGGAGCTCTTCCGGCAGCTCTCCTCGGTCCTGGACGGCCAGCCCTGGTTCAAGTACGACATGCACCACGTCCTCTGGGAGCCGAAGCTGGGGGCCCGCCGCTTCTTCGAGCTCTACGCCGAGACGTGGCGGCGCTCGATCCTGAACACCTCCGGGGAAAAGAGCCTCCTCGACTGGCTCCGGCAGGTCCGCCCGTCCTACTTCCCCGCCCTCACGCGGTTGCTCCTCCGGACCCAGCGGATGATGAAGGCCGGCGCGTACATGGCCGAGCACGAGGAGGGGATCCGGGCCAAGGAGATCCAGCCCTTGCCGGACAGGGCGCTCAGCGCCTGACCGCCGCCCGGAGGCCGCCCGGCCTCCGCCTGAACTCGGAAGGGAGCGGGGAACGGAACCGCCGCGCCCCCTTCGCCGTCGGAGGAGGGACCGTGGCGACCCGGGCCCGGGGGGCCGGGCGGCACGGCGCCGCGGCCCCCCCGGTCAGGGCGTCACTTCCCCTTCTCGAGCGTCTTGACGACGTCCTCGAGGCCGTTCTCGACGGCGTCGCGGATCGTGGAGCCCTTCGACTTGTGGCGGATCTCGAAGATGATCTTCCCGGAGGCGTCCTTGCCGATCAGCTCCTGGACGACGCCCGGGTTCGCGTACCAGCCGCCCCAGAAGCGCGCGGCCCCGCTCGGCTCCCAGGCGTGGGCGACGTTCCCCTCGATCGTCAGGTCGGCCTTGCCGCTCTTGACGACCTCCCAGCCCAGCTTCTTCGACCGGGAGATCCACTGGTCGAGGTACTCGGGGCCGTCCTCGGCGGCGTCCCTCGTTTCGCGCCCCTTCCCGGTGACTCCGTACTCCTTGATCTTGACCGTCTTGATCGCCTTGGCGTCGTAGCCGTTGAAGTAGACCCAGTCGGCCTCGCTCCCCTCGACCAGCTTGTCGTAGTCGGGGAGGAACGACTGCGGCTCGTCCTTCTCCTTGGCGGCGTCCGAGTCGACGAACTTCTTGCTGCCGGCCGCCGCGGGAAGCGCGAGCGAGCCCGCAACCAGGACCGAGAGCCCGAGGAGCGAGAGGCGGCGGAACGCAACGGAATTCATCTCTGAGGTTCTCCTTCCTTCTGACCGTTCGCCGGCGATTCTACCGGGACGACGCCGCCACGGGCACCTCCGCTAAGATCCCGGTGATGCGCGTCACACGCCGGCGCCCCGCCCCATGGGCCTGAGGCGCGGCCTCCAGCTCGCCCGGGTCGGGAGCCGGATCCTCCGCCGGATGCGGCGGGGGCGGCGCGCCGTCGAGACGCACCTCTCCCGCCACCCTGGAGCCGGGGTCCCGATGCCCACGTTCGTCCAGCTGCGCCTGACGAACCTCTGCAACCTCCGCTGCAAGATGTGCGGGCAGTGGGGCGACACGGGGATCTACCGGTCCCTCTCGTCCGCCCCCGCCACCACCGAGGGCGAGAGCGAGAAGAGCAGGATCCGCGAGCTGCTCGGGCTCGGCCGCCAGCTGACGCTTGCCGAGTACGGCACCCTCCTGGACCAGATCGCGCCGTTCGACCCCGTCGTCAGCCTCTTCGGCGGCGAGCCGCTCCTCTACCCGGACGTCGTCCCCCTGGTCCGGGAGATCAAGCGCCGGGGGCTCGCCCTGACGATGATCACGAACGGCTCGCGCCTGGAGACGGTGGCCCGGGACCTGGTGGAGGCGGGGATCGACGTCGTCTCCGTCTCGGTCGACGGGACCCCGGACGTCCACGACGCCATCCGCGGCGCCGACGGGAGCTTCGAGAGGATCGCCGCGGGACTGCGCGCGGTCGACGGGTGGCGCCGGAAGCTCGGTCGCGCGGCGCCGATGACGGTCGCCATCTTCCCGGTCACCGAGCTGAACATGGACCAGATCCGGCCCGGGATCGAGGCGCTCCAGGCCCTTCCCGTCGACACGGTCAACCTCGGGCTCCGCTGGTTCGTCCCGACCGAGGCCGGCAAGGAGTACCAGAAGGTGATGAAGGAGGAGTTCGGCGTCGAGGCGACCTCGTGGACCGGATTCGAGTTCTCCTGGCCCGGCGGCTCGGACGCCGCGCGGACGCCCCGGATGGCGCAGCTGGTCAGGCTCCTCGCGGCGATCCGGAGGCGCCGCCTCCTCGACGAGGTGAAGGGGCGGCCGTGGACCTCCTTCGTCCCGGACGTCGCCGCGCGCGACGTCCCCGCCTACTTCACCGAGCCGACGAGGACGTTCGGCCACGACCTCTGTCCCGTCGCGTGGTACTTCGCCCAGGTCGAGCCGGACGGCGACGTCTGCTTCTGCGGCGACTTCCCCGATTACGTCATCGGGAACGTCCGCCGCGAGAGCTTCCGCGACGTCTGGCTGTCGGACCGCGCCGCGCGGTTCCGCGAGAAGCTGGCGCGCGAGCCTCTGCCGATCTGCGCCCGCTGCTGCGGGAGCTACGTCTACGGGCGGTTCTCGCGGCCCGCGAGGTCGTGACCCCGAAGCCCTCTCCGACGGCGCCAGCACGTCACGCGCCTGCTCCCCGCCCTCCCCCACCTCCTCCGGCTGCCGCTACGCGGGAGCCGAGGGCTCCGGCGTGCGCGGCTCGGCCGGGCCTCGTTGGCCTAGAATCCCCCCTTCGGGCTCCACGGCCCCGATCACGATGAGTACCAAGAGCTTCCGCCTTCCCGCCCTCCTCGCCGCCTCCGCCCTCGCCGCCTCCTTCCTCGCCGTCGGCCAGGCCTCGCGCCGCGAGGGTCCCGCCGCCCGCCCCGCCCGCGAGCCGCGCCTCCTCGTCGTCGTCGCGGTCGACGGGCTGAACGCGAGCCGCCTCGCCTCGTACAGGCCCTACTTCACCGCCGGGCTGAAGCGCCTCTTCGACGAGGGGCGGGTCGAGGCCCAGTGCCGCTACCTGCACATCAACACCGAGACGGGACCGGGCCACGCCGCGCTCGGGACCGGGGCGCCGCCCAGCCGGACCGGGATCATCGCGAACAACTGGTACGAGCCGCGCGCCGACGGGTCGCTCCGGCCGGTCTACTGCACCGACCAGGAGGTGACCGACGCCGTCTCGAAGAAGGCCAAGGTCGTGCCCGGACCGGGCAACCTGCGGATCCCGACCCTCGGCGACCGCCTGGTCGAGAAGTTCCCCCAGGCCCGGGTCGTCACCCTCTCCGGGAAGGACAGGGCAGCCATCTTCCTCGCCGGGAAGGACCCCAGGCACGCGCCCTACTGGTTCGACGAGGCGACCGGGACGTTCGTCACCTCCCCCGCCTACGACGCGACCTCGCCGGAGGGGGCGGTCATGGCGAAGCTCGTCAGGCGCTTCAACGAGAAGATGGCGGGAGGGCAGCTCCCCCGCCGCGTCGGCCTCCTCTGGCGGAAGATGGGAGACCCCCTCGGCCTCACCCCCGGGCAGGAGGCGGAGCTGACGCGCCCCGCGCCCGCGTTCGACATGGAGCCCTACCAGGTCCCGTCCGTCGGCCTCGGGTGGGACCACGACCTCTCCCGGGCGCAGAAGGGCTACTTCTCCGGCGTCTACTACAGCCCGTTCGTGGACGAGCTCGTGGCCGACCTCGCCCTCGCCACCCTGGCCGACACGGACCTCGAGCTCGGCCACCGGGACGTCCCCGACGTCCTCGGGATCTCCTTCTCGGCGCAGGACACGGTCTCCCACAACTACGGCCCCGAGTCGGAGGAGAACCTCGACGTCCTGAGGCGCCTCGACGTCCAGCTCGGGCGGCTCCTGTTCACCCTCGACCGGACCTTCCCCGAGGGGAAGGTGGTCCTCGCCCTCTCGGCGGACCACGGCTTCCTCGTGATCCCCGAAGCCGAGAAGAAGCGCGACAAGCTCTTCACCGGCGGGCGGCTCGTCTACGGCAAGTACGCGATGACGGGCTTCCCGGCCCGCCTGAACCGCGCCCTCTGCCAGGAGCTCTGCCTCCCCGAGGGGGCGCGTCCCATCCACGGCACGGAGGGGTTCGACCTGAAGTACAACCTCCCCGCGCTCCCGGCGCTGCGGACGATCGGAGGGACCTGCGGCCCCGAGGGGCGCGAGGTGACGCGCGAGGACATCGACCGCGTCCTTCCGACCGTCGTCGACCGCCTCTTCCACGAGGAGGTCCAGGAGGTCCTCCTCGCCTCGAAGCGGGCGACGTGGGACGGGAAGGACCCGGCGGTCTCCTTCGTGAGGAACGACTACGACCCGCAGCGCTCCGGCGAGGCGATCCTCGTCCCCCGCCCGAACGTCCTGATCCACTGGGACCCGGCGCGCGGCACCGGCCACGGCTCGCAGTGGGAGAACGACACGCACGTCCCGCTCATCTTCTGGGGCAGGCCGTTCGCTCCGTCGACGGTCGAGAGCCCGTCGACCCCGTACGACCTGGCGCCGACGCTCGGCAGGCTCGTCGGCGTCACGCTCCCGGACGCGGTCGGGACGCCGCGGCTCTAGGCGGCTCCGGCCGGACCGGCCGCAGCAGGTCGCCCGCAGAGCGGAGGGCGGCCGCCGCCTCGTCGTTCCGCCCCAGGGCCCGGGCGGCCGCCGCGTAACGCCCGGCGACGACGTCGAGGTGGACCCGCGCCGTGAGGTCGCGGGGCGCCGCCGCGGTCACCGCCTCGAATGCCGACCGCGCCTCCGCGTAGGCGTCCTGCAGGCGGCCGTCGCGCCGATCGAGCTCGGAGAGGAACGACCGGAGGAGGTCGCGGATACCGGAGGAGGCTCCCATGGAGACCGCCACCTTCTCCCGGAGGTTCGCCGGGGCCTCGCCGCGCGCGAAGCGGCATTCGAGGTTCCAGTAGCGACGGATGTCCTCGAGGTTCGTCGACCAGGCGACGCACGGCACGCTCCGGTCCCCGCGGCGCCACGCGACGTACTCGTGGAACGACGGGATCCGGTCGTCGTGGCCGGTCTCCTGCGCGAAACGGGTGGCGACGTCGTCCGCCTCCCCCCAGCGACCCAGCTCCCCCAGCGCGAGGATCAGGCCTTCCGCGAGGTCCACGGCCGGCCGGCCCGCGATCGGATCCCGCGCGGCGAGGAGGCCGCGGCGGAACCAGGCGATCGCCTCGTCGACCTCGCCCGCGAGGTGGAACGCCGTCCCGGCGTCGAACGCGACGTCGGACGCGACCTCGGGGGAGCGGAAGAGGTCCGAGAAGAGGGCCGTCGCCTCCGCGGTGCGACCCGCCAGGGCCAGCTCGCGCGCCTCGACGCGGCGGCTCCACTCCGTGAGCCACGGTCCGCCGGCGCGCGCGACGCGCTCCGCGTCCCCGGCCGCCGCGGCGGCCCCGGAGCGGTCCCCCTGCAGGTCGAGTCGGCTCGCCTGGCGCAGGAGGTCGTAGGCCCTCGCCCTGTCCGCGACGCGCGAGGCGGCGGGCTCCCCGCCCGGCTCCGAGGCGAAGAAACCGTCGGGTGTGAGGAGCAGGCTCCTCGCGCCCGGGATCGGGACGGTGAGGAGCCGGCGGTCCCCGTCGAAGCGGACCGCCCCGTCTTCGCTGCCCCGTCCTCCCCAGGGGGGGCCGAGCGCGTACCAGAGGAGCGCTTCGGGGACCGACGTCCCCCAGGAGGCGTCCGGCGTCGACGCCGGGTAGTCGGTCTGCCAGCCCTCTCCGTGCCCCTCGGACGACGGGACCTTCACGGCCGCGACCGCCGCCAGCTGTCCCATCCGGTTGTTCATCCCGACGAAGACCAGCTCCTTCCGGCCGTCTCCGTCGAGATCGAACGCTCCCCGCAGCCGGTGATGCCCCGAGGCGAGGAGGAGGAGGCGAGTCCGCTTCGTCGCCGGCTCGTACATCACCACGTAGCAGGGCCAGAAGAGCCAGTGGACGTAGACGACCACCACCTCGTCGTTCCCGTCGCCGTCGACGTCGACCGACGCGACCTGCGCCGCGTTGAACCGCATCTCGTAACCCGAGAAGGCGGACGAAGGGAGCGGCAGCGAGACGCGCTCGACGGGAGCGCCGGTCCTTCCGTCGAGGATCGAGAGGACCCGCTGTCCGCTGAAGTCCTCCCCGGGAACGCCCTTCGACTCGTTCGTCCCGATGATCGCCGCCACCCGGGGGGAGCCCCCCCGCCGTCTCACCACGGCGGACGTCAGCGGGCCGACGTCGTCGCGCTCCCAGAGCGTCCGGCCCCGTCCGTCGATCGCCCGGACCCCGGCGGAGGTCTTGCCCGGCCGGGTGGGCGCCGGCTCGATCCTGGCGAGGACGGGGCGGTTCCAGGGCCAGACCGGGACGAGCGCGACCCCCGCGAGGGCGGCGGCGACGGCCGCGGCCCCGGCGACGGTTCGCCACCTGAGGCGCCGCCGCGCCCGCCGCGCCTCCAGGTCGGCCAGCGCCTCGGCCGCCGACGCGTACCTTCGCCCCGGCTCCTTCTCCAGGAGCCGTGCCACGAATGCCGCCAGCCACGGCGCCGTCCCGGGGCGCACCTTCCGGAGGTCGGGCGGCGGGGCCTTCAGGTGGGCGACCAGCGCCCCCAGGGGCGACCCCCCCTTCAGCGGGAGCGAGCCGGTGAGGAGCTCGAAGAGGACGACTCCGGCCGAGTAGAGGTCGGTCCGGGCGTCGACGGCGCGTCCCAGCGCCTGCTCCGGCGCCAGGTACTCGAGCGTCCCGACCAGCCCCTCGGTCTCCGTCGCCCGCGTCTCGCTCCCGTCCCAGCGGCGGGCCAGGCCGAAGTCGGCGAGCTTCACCTCGCCCGAGGGGGTGACGAGGACGTTCCCGGGCTTCACGTCGCGGTGGACGATCCCCAGCCGGTGGAGGACGTCGAGGGCGCGAAGGATCTCCGCGCCGATCCTCAGGGCCTCGCGCTCCTCCAGCGGTCCCCGCGTCACGAGGGCGCGGAGGGACTCTCCCTCCACGAGCTCCATCGTCAGGAAGACGACCTCTCCGGCCTCGCCGATGTCGAAGATCCGGACGAGCCGCGGGCTGTTGGCATCGCGCGCGACCGCGACCTCCCGGCGGAACCTCTTGAGCGAGGTCTCCGTCGTCCGGTCCGCCCGCAGCACCTTGAGGGCGACCTCGCGCTTCAGCTCGCGGTCGAAGGCGGCGTAGACGACGGCCGAGCCCCCCGTCCCGAGCACCCTCCGGATCTCGAAGCGCCGCCCGATCTCGGTCCCGGGCGCGAAGATCCGAATGCCCCCGCCGCCCGCACCCGCGGGAGAGACGGAATCGGTCGACGGATCGGACCGCACGGCTCGCTCGGCTCGACTCGTGATTCTATTTGACCGCCACCCGAACGTGCTCGTCTCCCTTCCCGATGGACGGACGGGCCACAATCTCCCCGTGCATCCCGCCGACCCGTCGAGCCCTGATCGCCCTCCCCGTCGCCCCCGCTACCGGGGCCGCAACCCGCGCCGATTCGAGGAGCGGTACAAGGAGCGCGACCCGGACCGCTACCCCGACACGGTAGCCAGAGTCCTCGCCTCCGGAAAGACGCCTGCCGGCACCCACCGCCCCGTCCTCGTCGCCGAGGTCCTCGCGGCGCTCGCTCCCCGCCCCGGCGAGGTCGCCGCCGACGCGACGCTCGGCTTCGGCGGGCACGCGGTTGCCCTCCTGCCGCTCCTCCAGCCGGGCGGCCGGCTCGTCGCCCTGGACGCCGACCCGAGGGAGCTGGCGCGGACCGAGGCGCGGCTGCGGGCGGGCGGCTGGGGTGAGGAGCTCCTCGCCGTCCGCCGGTCGAACTTCGCCGGCCTCCCGAAGGTCCTCGCGTCGCTCGGCCTCGACGCGGTCGACCTCGTCCTCGCCGACCTCGGCGTCTCCTCGATGCAGCTCGACGACCCCGCGCGCGGCTTCACGCACAAGGCCGACGGGCCGCTCGACATGCGGATGAACCCCGACCGCGGACAGCCGGCCTCGGCCCTCCTCGCCTCGCTCTCCGAGAGCCGCCTCGCCGCGCTCCTGCGCGACAACGCCGACGAGCCCCACGCCGAGGCGATCGCGCGCGCCGTCGTCGCCGCCCGCCTCGCCGGGCCGATCGCCACCACCCGCCAGCTGGCCGCCGCCGTCGACGCCGCGCTCGCGGCCCTCCCTCCTCGCGAGAGGGACGAGCTGGGCGACTCCTCCCACGCGCGCGTCTTCCAGGCCCTCCGGATGGAGGTCAACGAGGAGCGGACGGCGCTCGAGACCTTCCTCCGCTCCCTCCCCGGCGCCCTGAGGCCAGGCGGGCGGGTCGCGGTGATCTCCTTCCACTCCGGCGAGGACCGGCTCGTGAAGAAGGCGTTCCGGGACGGGCTGCGCGAAGGCGTCTGGGCCCGGATCTCGCCCGATCCGGTCCGCGCGTCGGGGGAGGAGCAGCGAGCGAACCCGCGCAGCCGGCCGGCGAAGCTGCGGTGGGCGGTGCGCGCCTGAGACCGGGTCCTCGCGTCCTCCCCGCCCGCTCCCGGGCGCTAACATAGCCGGATGGCGACCGCAGATTTCGCGACAGAGAAGACCGTCCGGGGAGCCGATCGCTGGGCCTGGTGGGAGTGGTGGGTCGACCGGAAGAGCCGCTGGGTCCGCGACCCGGTGAAGCAGCTCGACGAGGGGGTCTTCCGGGCGATCGCCGCCGGGACGGGGCTCCCGCCCATCTATCAGAAATCGACCTTCGCGTTCCACAACGTCAAGGACGGGGCGGACCGCTTCCTCGGGATGGCGAAGGGGGGCGAGAGGCCCTACGCGCGGATCTACACGCGGCTCGGGAACCCGACCTCCGAGTACCTCGAGCGGGTCCTCTTCCAGCTCGAGGCGCACCACGTCATCGAGAAGGCGCTCGCCGTCGACGAGAGGGAGCCGACGATCGGCGCCCTCATCTTCGGCTCGGGGATGGGGGCCATCTCCACGCTGATCCTCGCCGTCTGCCGGGCGGGGGACGCCGTCCTGGCCGGGAACATCTACGGCTGCACCGACTCGTTCCTCCGGGGCCTCGCCAAGTTCGGCGTGGAGGCGGTCTTCTGCGACATGGGGGACGCCGCCGAGGTGGAGAAGGCCCTCGCCGAGCACCCGAACGTCTCGCTCGTCTTCCTCGAGTCACCCGAGAACCCGACCCTGCGGCTCGCCGACATCGAGGCGATCTCGCGGCTCACCGAGCCGCGCGGGATCCTCCTCGTCGTCGACAACACCTTCTGCTCACCCTACCTCCAGCAGCCGTTCCGGCTCGGGGCGGACCTCGTCGTCCACTCGCTCACGAAGTACGTGAACGGCCACTCGACCTCCATCGGCGGGGCGCTCCTGGGGCCGTTCCGCTTCATGAAGGCCGATTTCTTCCCCTGGTACAAGGACGTCGGCGCCACGCCGTCGCCGTTCGACTCGTGGCTCAACTCGATGACCGTCCAGAGCCTCGCCGTGCGGCAGGCGCAGGAGTGCGAGTCCGCGGAGAGGATCGCCGTCTTCCTCTCGACACATCCGAAGGTCGCGACCGTCACCTATCCCGGCCTTCCGGGCTTCCCGCAGGCCGACCTCGCGCGCCGCCAGATGCGCTCGGGGGGCGGTCTCGTCACCTTCGAGGTGAAGGGGGGCGCGGCCGCCGGCGAGGTGGTGATGAACTACTTCGGACGGAAGGACACACCGATGGAGCTGGCGGTGAGCCTCGGGTCCGCCATCAGCTACATCCAGCACCCGGCGTCGATGACCCACGCCGTCGTCCCCGAGGCCGACCGCCTCGCCCGGGGGATCACCCCCGGCCTCATCCGCCTCTCCGTCGGCCTCGAAGGGGCGGACGTCCTGATCGAGCACCTCGACCGCGCCCTCGCGCTCACGTAGGTCCCCCGGCGAGCCGCCCGCCCGGCGGCCCCGGGGCGGCTCGCGGCCTTCACCCCGCGGAGGAGCCATGCCGAAGACCCGGAAGATCGCCATCAACACGGGCGGCGGCGACGCACCCGGCCTGAACGCCGTCGTCCGCGCCGCCACGCTCTCGGCCCTCCGGAGGGGATGGAAGGTCATCGGGATCCGCGACGGCTACAACGGCCTGCTCCTTCCCGAGCAGTACGTCGGCGGAGGGCTCGTCCCGCTGACGACCGAGTCGGTCGAGGGGATCACGTCGCTGGGAGGGACGATCCTCGGGACGACGAACCGGGGGAACCCGCTCCACTACCCGGTCACGCGGCCGGACGGGACCGTCGAGGAGGTCGACAGGACCGACGAGCTGATCCGCCTCTTTGCGCTCCACGACATCGACTCCCTCGTCGCGATCGGCGGCGACGGCTCGCTCACCATCGCGAACGTCCTGGCGCAGAAGGGGCTGAAGGTCGTCGGCGTCCCGAAGACGATCGACAACGACCTCGACAAGACGGTCATCACGTTCGGCTTCGACACGGCCGTCAACTTCGCGACCGAGTGCCTCGACCGGCTCCACTCCACGGCCGAGGCGCACCGGCGCGTCATGGTGGTCGAGGTGATGGGGCGCTACGCTGGGCACATTGCGGTCAACACCGGGATCTCGGGCTCGGCCGACGTCATCCTCATCCCCGAGGTCCCCTACGACCTGGCGAAGGTCGCGGAGAAGGTCCGCGCGCTCGAGGAGCGCGGGATCCGCCACGTCCTGGTCGTCGTGGCCGAGGGAGCGAAGCCGAAGGGGGGGACGGTCTCGACCCTCGGCGAGCGCGAGAAGGGGGCGATGGAGCGGCTCGGCGGCGCGGCCGAGCGCGTGGCGCACGGGCTTGCGCAGCTCGTCGACAAGGAGGTCCGGAGCGTCGTCCTCGGCCACGTCCAGCGGGGGGGCTCCCCCTCGACGTTCGACCGGCTCCTCGGCCTGAGGTTCGGCGCGGCGGCCGTGCGGGCGCTCGACGAAGGACAGAGCGGCATCATGGTCGCCCTCAACCCGCCCACGGTGAACTACGTCCCGCTCGAGGAGGCGACCCGGCGGATGAAGGCCGTCCGCCTCGACGGCGACACGATCCTGACGGCCCGCGACCTCGGGATCTGCTTCGGGGACTGACGGACCGTCGCCCCGCGCGGGCTCCCCGCGGGCCGCTCAGCCCGGAGCTGCTTCCGAGACGGGCGCGATCGGGAACGTCTCGTCGACCGCGCGGCGGGAGACGCGGTAGAGCTGGAGCGGCTCCGCCTTCCCCTTCACGGTCACGAGCGGGAGCGGCTCGAGGGCGAACAGGCCCGTCCGGAGCTTCCGCCGCGTCGCCTCCGAGATCACCACCTCGTCGGCCTGCGCCACGTTGCAGACCCGGCTCGCGACGTTGGTCGTGTCGCCGATCGCGGCGAACTGCACGTAGTCCGGCGACCCGATGTTCCCGAAGGCGACCGGGCCCGTGTTCAGCCCGACGTGGATCTGGAGCGTGTTCCCGTCGCCCAGCTGCCGGTTCATCAGCGCGAGCGCGTCCCGCATCTCGAGGGCCGCCAGGACGGCCCGGTCGGCGTCGTCGTCGTGGGAGACGGGGACGCCCCAGATCGCCATGAGCGCGTCCCCGATGTACTTCTCGAGGGTCCCCTCGTGCCGGAAGACCACCTCCGCCATCGGGGGGAAGTACGAGTTGAGCATGGAGACGACCTCGCGCGGGGCGAGGCGCGACGAGAGCGCGGTGAACCCGGTGATGTCCGAGAAGAGGACCGTCACCTCCGCGTCCCTCACCTGCTGGCCGAAGTCGGGCGCGTCCATCAGCGGCCCGACCACGGCGGGAGGGAAGAAGCGGAGGAGGCTCGACCGCCGCGAGGCCTCGCGCTCGAGGCGGGCGTAGAGCCGCGCGTTCTCCACGGCGGTGGCGGCCTGCGCCGCGAAGGCCGAGAGGAACTCGAGGTCCTCGGGGCCGTAGCGGTTCGGGATCGACCGGTGGTCGACGTAGAGGACGCCGATCGTCTCCTCCTTGGCGTTGAGGGGGCAGGCCATCGACGACCGGATCGACGAGCCGACCACCGTGGCCGATTCGGCGAAGCGCGGGTCGACCTGGGCGTCGTCGCTCACGAGCCCCTCGCCCCGCTGGAAGACGTGGGTGACGATGCTCCGGCTGTAGAAGGTGTCGACCTCGACGTCCTTCCGCTTCGACCGCGCGATCTTCGGGACGAGGTCGTCCCGTCCCTCCTCCTTCAGGAGGAGGGCGGCGCGGTCGACGTCGAGGACCTGGAAGAGGAGGTCGACGATCTTGGGGAGGATCTTGTCGAGCGGCTCGGGCGAGGAGAGGATCTGGCTGACCGTGAGGAGGATCCGGAGCTTCGCCTCCGACCGCTGGATGGGGAGCGCCCCGCTGACGCGGATGGCGGACGTCAGGTCTGGCTCCTTGCCCGCGCCGACGAGCTGGCGGAGGGTCACCTCGAGGTTCGTCACCCCGGAGACCGGGCGAGGCGCCTGCCGCTCCTCAGCGTAGGTGAGGGCGATCTCGCCGAGCTGGATGCTGTCGCCGTTCTTGAGCCGGCACTGGAGGACGCGGAGGCCTCCGACGAAGGTGCCGTTGCGGCTCCCCAGGTCCATGACGAGGGTCCCGTTCTCCCCCACGTCGAACCGGGCGTGCTGCCGGGAGAGGCTCGCGTGGACGATGACCACGTCGTTGTTCCGCGACCGGCCGACCGTGTTGGAGCCCGGCTTCAGCGCGTACCGCTCCTCCAGGGCTCCGGCACCGGGATTTCGGACGAGGAAAGGCATCGACGGCGGATTGTAGTCGGCCGCCGTCCGGAGGGAAGGGGTGAAAGCAGCCTAGCGGCGCTCGAAGATCTCCTTGGCGATGATGAGCCGCTGGATCTGGCTCGTCCCCTCGTAGATCTGGTAGATCTTCGCGTCGCGCATCAGCTTCTCGACCGGGTACTCCTTCGAGTAGCCGTACCCGCCGTGCACCTGGACCGCGTCGGTGGCGACGCGCATCGCCATGTCGGCGCAGTAGGCCTTCGCGAACGCGGCGAACTTGGTGTTCCGGATGCCGTTGTCGATCGCCCAGGCCGCCTGCCAGACCAGGAGCCGGCCGGCCTCGATGTCCTTCGCCATGTCGGCGATCATGAAGCTGACCGCCTGGTAGGCGGCGATCGGCAGCCCGAACGTCTTCCGCTCCTGCGCGTACCTGATCGCCTCGTCCATCGCGCGGTGCGCGAGCCCGACGGCGCCGGCGGCGACGGGCGGCCGCGTGTGGTCGAACGCGCTCATCGCGATCTTGAAGCCGTCGCCTTCCTTGCCCAGGAGCCACTTCGCGGGGACCTTGACGTCCTCGAAGGTGAGTCCGCGCGTGTCGCTCGCCCGCTGGCCGAGGTTGTTCTCCTTCCGGCCGACGGTGATCCCCGGCGTGTCCGCGGGGACGAGGAAGCCCGACATCCCCCGGTGCTTGGCCGCCTGGTCGGTGTAGGCGAGGACGAAGTACCAGCTGGCGACCCCGCCGTTCGTGATCCACGCCTTGGACCCGTTGATCACGTACTCGTCGCCGACCTTCCTGGCGGTGGTCCGGATCCCCGCGACGTCCGACCCGGCGCCCGGCTCGGTCACGGCGTAGGCCGCGAAGAGGGGCTCGGCCGTGAGGCGGCCCAGGAACTCCCTCTTCTGCTCGTCGTTCCCCGCCACGATCACCGGGGCGGACGCCAGGGCGTTCGCCTCCATCGCGGTCGCGATGCCGGTGCAGCCGTAGGCGAGCTCCTCCGTGATGATGCAGCCGTCGAGCGTGCCGAGGCCGGGGCCGCCGTACTCGGGCGGGATGTGCGTGTTCATCAGCCCCAGCTCCCACGCCTTCTTCGCGACCTCGCGCGGGAACTCGCCCGTCTCGTCGTGGTGCGCCGCCTTCGGGATCATCTCCTCGCGCGCGAACTTGCGCGCGAGCTCCTGCAGGGCCTGCTGCTCGTCGGAAAGCGAGAAGTCGATCATCGTCCCCCCCGTCGATACGGCCCGTGCGGGCCGTTGTGCAATGCAGCGAATTCTAGCGCCGGACGGGGCCGGGGGGACGGAAACCTTCCGCGCGCTCCGGGGACGCCCTCAGGAGGCCGCGAAGCCGGAGAGCGCCGTCCGGACGAGCGGCGTGTAGGCGGGCCCCGAGGGCGCGAGGTCGCTCCTCATCAGGACCGCCTCCCTGACCTCGACCCGTCCGAACGCCGGAGCCGGGCCCCCGGGGAGCGAGCGGGAGAGGTGGCGTCCCGCCGACGGGTCCTTCACGCGGGCGATCGTCAGGTGGGGGGAGAAGGGGCGCTCCTCGCGCGGGAAGCCCTCGGCGGCGAACGCCGCCTCCACCCGTGCCGCCAGGGACTCCAGGCCGGCCCGCCCCTCGGAGCAGCCGGCCCAGACCACCCGGGCCGCCCCCGAAGGCGGGAAGACGCCGAGGCCCTCGAGCCGAAGGACGAACGGGGCGGCGCCGCCCGCCGCCTCGCGGAGGGCCCGGGCGGCGGCCTCGAGGCGGCCGGGCTCGATCCCGCCGAGGAACTTCAGCGTGAAGTGGAGCTGGTGCGGCGCGACCCACTTCACGCCCCGGTCCTCAGGGACGAGCCGGCGCGCCTCGCCCAGCCGCCGGACGACGTCGGCGTCCTCGACGACGACGGCGACGAAGCAGCGGACGGGCGCGGGTTGGCTCACGACGGGACCTCGGCGAGGTTAACGGGTGGAGGGGCGCGGCTCAAGGAGGTCGCCGCCCGGGCGCCTCCTCGACTAGCATGGGCGCGGAGGTTCCGATGAAGGCTCCGACCCGGCCCGTCCGTGCCCGCGCGGCCCTCGCGGGCGCGCTCCTTCTCCCTGCCCTCTCCTTCTCCACGGCCGCGCCCGTCGCGGGAGCGCCGGCGGCCCCGGCGCCCGACGCCTTCTCCCGCGACTTCCTGCCGCGGACGATGCGGATCAACCTCTTCCACACGGGAGGGAAGGGGGTGGAGATCCTCGCGGTCGAGGGGATCCGGGACGACGGACCCTGGGCCGGCAGCCGGACCCAGCTCGTCGACGAGCTCGGTCTCGGGGCCTACCTCGTCGAGGTCCTCGACCCGCCGACGCAGCGCCTCCTCTACTCCCGCGGGTACTCGTCGCTCTTCGGCGAGTGGGAGACCACGGCCGAGGCGAAGAGCGTCCACCGGACGCTCCGGGAGTCGGTCCGCTTCCCGTGGCCGCGCCGCCCCGTCCAGGTGGTCGTGAAGAGACGCGACAAGCAGAACCTCTTCCACGAGCTCTTCACGCAGCTCGTCGACCCGTCGGCCCGGGAGGTCAACCTCGCCTCGCCGCCGCAGCAGGGCTCGGTCTGGACCGTCTTCGAGAACGGCCCGACGGAGACGAAGGTCGACCTCCTCGTCCTGGGAGACGGCTACTCCTCGAAGGACCTCCCGAAGTTCCACGACGACGTGAAGAGGCTGGTCGGGGTCCTCTTCACCTACGAGCCCTTCAAGTCGCGCCAGGCGGACTTCAACGTCCGGGCGCTCGACGTCCCGTCCCCCCAGAGCGGCGTCCTCCGCCCGCAGTCCGGCGTCTACCTCAGGACGCCGCTCTCGGTGCAGTACGACGTCTTCGGCTCGGAGCGGTACGTCCTGACCTACGACGACCAGGCCCTCCGGGAGGCCGCCGCCCAGGCGCCCTACGACGCGATCGCGATCCTCGTGAACGACTCCGTCTACGGCGGCGGCGGGATCTACAACGACCAGGCGACGTGCGCCGCCGGCACCGGCTTTGCCGACTACGTCTTCGTCCACGAGTTCGGGCACGCCTTCGCGGGGCTCGGGGACGAGTACTACACGTCGGACGTGGCGTACGAGACGGGGCGAGGCGACTTCCCCGAGCCGTGGGAGCCGAACGTGACGGCGCTGAAGGACCCGGACGCGCTCAAGTGGCGCGACCTGGTGGCCGCCGGGACGCCGCTGCCGACCCCCTGGAGCAAGGAGGCGTTCGAGAAGCAGAGCCTCGCCTACCAGGCCCGGAGGAAGAAGCTCCTCGCGGGGGGCGCCGCTCCGTCGGAGGTGGACGCCCTCTTCCGCGAGCAGCGGGAGGCGGAGAAGCGGTTCTTCTCGGCGGAGAAGTACCTCGGGAAGGTCGGCGCGTTCGAGGGGGCCTCGTACGAGGCCCACGGCCTCTACCGGCCGAGCGTCGACTGCATCATGTTCACCCGGACGACCGGCGGCTTCTGCCCCGTCTGCCGCCGCGCCATCGAGCGGGTCATCGACACCCAGACGCGCTGACGAGGCCGGGAGCGAGCGTGGCCGCGGCCCGATCCGGGCCGCGGCCACGCCCCGGCGCCGTGGGGCGTCAGCTTCGGGCGGCCGTCACCACGGGAGCTGCGCCGGGTCCTTCGGCAGCTCGCCGAGGAGGACCGACACCGCCTTCGCCAGCTGCGTGTCGGCCGTCGCCGACAGGTCCTCGACGGGAGGCTGCTCCACGACGTAGTCCGGGCGCGCCCCGTTGTGCTCCATGTTGGTCCCCGAGCCGGCCACGTACCAGCCGCGCGTCGGGAGCCGGACCGTCGAGCCGTCGACGAGGCGGGCGGCCCCCGTGGAGATGACGGCCCCGAACGTCTGCTGACCGATCAGCTTTCCCCGGCCGAGCGTCTGGAAGGCCCACGAGAAGATCTCCGCGTTCGAGTAGCTCGCCTCGTCGCAGAGCGCCGCGGCCGGACGCGTCCAGGCGGGGAGCGGGAGCCGGTCCTGCGGGTAGCCCTTGACCTTCGGGTCTCCCCCGCGCGGGACCGTCCAGGCGTGGCGCCTGACGTTCAGGATGGCCATCAGGTAGTCGGTCGTCCACCCGCCGCCGTTGTTGCGGACGTCGATCAGGAGCCCCTCCTTGCCGTTCGCGGCGGCGGTGAGGTCCCGCTCGAACTCCTCGAGCGACGGCGCGCTCATCCCCTGGATGTGGACGTAGCCGAGCTTGCCGCCCGAGAGCTTCTCCACGAGGGCGCGGCGCTCCCGCACCCAGAGCCGGTACCGGGCCTCCCGCGCGGCGTCCAGCTTCTCCGGGGTGACGGCGACGTCCTTCTCGGCTCCCGCCGCCGTCCGGACCCTCAGGAGGATCCTCTCCCCGGCCGTCGCCTCGAGGAGCTCGAAGACGTTCGTCGAGGGGCCGATCTCCCGTCCTCCGACGGCGAGGATCACGTCCCCCTTCGCGAGGGCGACGTCGGTCCGCGACGCGGGCGTGTCCGGGAGGACCTCGGTCACCCGGACTCCCTTCCCGCCCGCGGCCGGCTCGAGCTCGACGCCGAGGGCCCCGGTCTGCGCGCGGGTCGAAGGCGGGCGCATCGGCGGGCGGAAGCCCATGTGGGAGGCGTTCAGCTCGCCGAGCATCAGGTTCACGACGTCGTCGAAGTCGCGCCGGCAGGAGGCGGCGAGGGCCAGCGGCCGGTAGCGGTCGTGCACGGCCTTCCAGTCGACCGAGTGGAAACCCGGGTCGTAGAACGCCCGGTCGAGCTCGCGCCACGCCTCGTCGAAGACCTCGGCGCGCACCGCCTCGGTCTCGGCGTCGAGCCGGGCCGAGAACGGAACCGGGTCGCCGGCCTTCCCGTCGGCCACCGTCACGCTCCCGACCGTCCCCTTCCCGCTCCGGTAGAAGAGGGTCTTCCCGTCCTTCGAGAAGGCGACCTGGGTCGGCTTCGCTCCGCCCGTCGTCAGCCGCTTGAGCTCCTTGCCGTCCCAGCGGACCGAGTAGAGCTCGCTCTCCCCCTCGAGCTCGGCGACGAGCGCGACCGTCTGCCCGTCGGGCGAAACCGCCACCTCGCTGACGTCGCCCGGGAGGGCCTTCAGGAGGCGCGCGCGCTCGTGGATCCGGTCGAGGTCCACGGCCATCGGCCTGACGGCCGCCTTCCCGGCGCCACCCTTGTCTCCGCTCTTGCCTCCGCTCTTGTCTCCGCTCTTGTCTGCGCTCTTGTCTGCGCTCTTGTCCGCGGGCTGGTCGGAGCCGCCCCCTTCGGGCTCGTCGCCCTTCTTCCCCTTCTTCGCCTTCTCGTCCTCGAAGAGCTGGACCCACTCCTCGAGGCTCCGCTCGTGGTCCGCTTTCGACAGGGCCACGCGCCAGGCATCGAGCGTGCCGCCGTGCCTCTTGGAGAGCCAGTAGAGCCACCGGCCGTCCGGCGAGAAGGCGGGACGGACGTCGTCCGACGGGTGCTGGGAGACGTTCACCGGCGTCCCCCCCTCGGCGGGGACGAGGAAGACCTCGGGGTTGTGTCCCTGGTCCTCGCGCGAGAAGGCGATCCAGCGGCTGTCGGGGGACCACGCCGCCCCCGTCTCGCCCCAGTGCTCGAAGAGGACGCGCGGCTTCGAGCCGTCGGCGGCCGCGACCACCAGGCCGCCCGGCCCCTTCCGGTAGAGGAGCGACTTCCCGTCGGGGGAGAAGAGCGGGCCGTGCTCGTCGTCGGGCGACGAGGTGACGCGCGTCTCGGACACCTTCACCGCCTTGCAGAGCTTGCCGTCGCCCCGCCCCTCGGCGCGGGCGGCGTAGACGTCCCAGCTCCCGTTCCTCTCGGACGCGTACGCGAGCGTCCTGCCGTCCGGGCTCCAGGCGAGGTCCATCTCGCGCCCGGGGGTCGCCGTCACGCGGACCGTCGGCGGCTCGGAGACCCCCGCGAGCTCCTTGGCGCGGCGCGCCACGACGAAGACGTCCCCCTTCACCACCAGCGCCACCTGGGAGCCGTCGGGCGAGACGGCCACCTCGTCGGCGTCCGCCTTCAGGGTCGACCGCGCCGTCGAGGGCTCCAGCCCGTCGGCGGGGACGTCGATCGCGAGCTTCCGGGGCGGGGCCGAGCCGTCGGTCGGGACGACCCAGAGGGCGTCCCAGAGCTCGTAGGCCACGAGCTTCCCGTCGGCCGAGACCCGCGGGCTCCTGACGTCCGCGCCCTGGTGGCGCGTCAGCGGCGTGACGGCCCTCGTCGCGAGCTCCATCCGGAAGAGGTTCCGGTCGGCGTCGCCGCCGTCGGTCCGGTAGACGATCGCGCCGTCGCCGGCCCAGCCGGCGCCATCCTCGTCCCACGCGGTCGTCGTCAGCCGCTCGAGGGCGCCCGTGGCCAGCGTCAGGACCCAGAGCTCGCGGTTCGCGGCGCCGCGGTAGTGGCGGCGGTCGGCCGGCGTCCCCCCCCTCACGAGGAGGAGGCGCGTGCCGTCCGGCGACGGGGCGGCCTCGAGGGCCAGGACGTCCGCCGCGAGCCGCTCGGTCCCGCCCGAGGCCGGGACGCGGTAGAGGGCCGGCTTCCTGTCCCACGCCTCGTGCCGGCGCGAGGTGAAGAGGACGTCGTCGCCGAGGACGCCCCGCGGGACGTCGGCCGCCTCGTGCCAGGTGAGCCGGCGCGGCTCGCCGCCTCCGAGGTCGACGACCCAGACGTCGTCGCTCCCGCCCCGGTCGGAGGCGAAGGCGATCCGCCTGCCGTCCGGGAACCAGACGGGGGCGAAGTCGTAGCCGGGGTTCGCCGTGATCCGGCGCGCGGGGCCGCCCGCGGAGGGGACGATCCAGAGGTCGCCCTGCCACGAGAACGCGATCGAGGAGCCGTCGGGGGACGGCGCCGGCGTCCGCGGCAGGGCCGGGACGGCGGCGCGGGCCGGCGGAGCGGCGGCGGCCGTGGCGAGGCCGGCGGCGAGCGCAGCGGCTGCGAAGAAGCCGGGTCGGTGGGTCATGGGACCTCCAGCGGATGCCCGCGGGCGCGGGCGACGGTCGCCCTTCCGGGCCGAACGGGGACGATACCGCGAGGGGCGGCCGCGCGGACCCGGGACCGGCGCCGCCGGCCTCAGATTTCCCGGACCAGGCCGAGGACCGTGCGGTACTCGTCGATCAGCGGGTGCGGGTCGAGCGCCGGGAGGAGGGCCTCGAGCGCGGCGAAACGCCACAGCTGGGCCTCCCGCCCCCTCCGGAACATCGGCCACGGGTCGCCGTACTGGCGGGCGCAGACGACGATCGAGAGGAAGTTGTCGATCTTGTCGGCGAGCGTGATCGCCTGGGCGTCCCAGGGCTTGCCCGGGAACCGCGCCAGGTAGGCCGACTTCCGCTCCTCCCAGGGGAGGGACTTGTCGGGCTCGGTGACGTCCCGGACGAGGTCGGCGACCCTCGGGCCGAAGAGCTCCACGAGCTGCGCGTGGGTGACCCCCTGGTCCTCCATGCAGTCGTGGAGGGCGCCGGCGGCGACGACCTCCTCGTCGAACCCGTGGCGCGAGAGGATCGCCGCGACCCCGGCCAGGTGGCTCACGTAGGGGACCTCGACACCCGGGTACTTGCGCCGCTGTCCGCTGTGCCAGACGGCCGCGGTGTCGAGGGCGCGCTTGAGGAGGAGCCCCATGGCGGGATGTTAGCAGCGCCCCGCGGGGGACGTGGGATGATCCCCGCGTCCGCCCGCGGCGGACCGAACCGATGGACCCGCTTCTCCTCCGCATCGTCATCGCCGCCGCCGGCCTCGTCGTCTGCTTCCGGGGCTACTCCGCCTTCCGGGTCGCCCTCGCCCTGACGGCCTTCCTCGTCGGCGCCCACGCCGCGACGCTCCGGGCCGACCTCCTCCCGCGCGATCCCGCCTGGGCGGCGCCGGCCCTCGTCCTGGGTGCCGGCCTCGTCGCGGCGCTCGTCGTCCTGGCCGTCTACCGCCTGGGGGTCCTCCTCCTGGGCGCCGCGGCTCTCGTCCTCCTGGCGCTCCAGGTCCCGTCCCTCCTCCCGACCGAGACCGCGCCCCGCGTCGCCGTCCTCGCGGCGGTCGCCCTGGTGGGCGCCCTCCTCGCCCGGTTCCTGGAGAGGGTCGCTCTCAGCGTCGCCACGGCGCTGTACGGGGCGCTGATGGTGGTGACCGCCGCCGCACCCGCCGGGGGGCCGCGCCCCGGCGCCGCCCCCACTCCGGACGGCCTGGCCCCCCTCGCGAGCCGCCCCTGGCTCCTCGTCCTCTTCGGGCTCCTCGCCCTGGCGGGGACGGTGGCGCAGCTGTCGCGCGGGCGCCGCCGCGAAGCGGGCTGAAGGCCGCGACCGCTCAGCCCGGAGCGCCGCCGGCGACGTTCGGCCCGCCCTCCGGAGAATCGCGGCGCGGGATCTCCACCGTCAGGAGGTCCGCTGCCGCTTCCGTCGCCGGGAAGATCGCCCGGGCTTCCTCCACGAGCGGCTCCGGCGATTCGTAGCGCGGGCTGAAGTGGGTGAGGAAGAGGCGCCGGGCCCCGGCGCGTCGCGCCACCTCGGCCGCCATCTCCGTCGTGCTGTGGAGGCGCTCGACGGCGAGGCGAGCCGCCTCCGAGCCGTAGGTCGCCTCGTGGACCACGAGGTCGGCCCCGCGCGCCAGGCGGACCGATGCCTCGCAGAACGTCGTGTCGGTGAGGTAGGCGAAGACGCGCCCCGGCGCCGGCGGCGCGCAGACCTCAGACGCCGGGACGACCCTCCCGTCGTCGAGCGTGACGTCGCGCCCCTCCTTCAGCTGACCGAGGAGAGGCCCGCGAGGGACGCCGAGGGCGAGCGCCCGCCCGGCGTCGAGGGTCCCCGGCCTCGGCTTCTCCGCGACCCGGTAGCCGTAAGCCGGGATCCTGTGCGCGAGGAGCGCCGCGGTGACGGCGTACTCGGCGTCCTCGAAGACCGTCCCGCCGCGGACGGCGTGGATCCCGAGCGGATAGTCGAAGCTCGTCCCCGAGATCCGGGCGCTCGTCTCGACGTACTCCTCGAGCCCTTCTGGACCGTAGACGTCGACGCGCTCGGGGTCCCCCGAGAGGCCGAGCGTCGTCAGGAGGCCCATCAGGCCGAAGAGGTGGTCGCCGTGGAGGTGCGTCAGGAAGAGCCGCCGGATCGAGCTGATCCTCACGCGGCTCGCCAGGAGCCGGTGCTGCGTCCCCTCGCCGCAGTCGAAGAGCCACGCCTCGCGCCGCTGCGGCAGCTGGAGGGCCACCGAAGAGACGTTCCGCTCGCGCGTCGGCGTCCCGGAGCTCGTCCCGAGGAACGTCACCTCCACCGCCGCCCTCCCCTTCCGCCCCCGCCGGTCACGGCCTCAGCGGCGCCGCCTCAGGCGGTAGTGCGAGACGATCCACTCGTTCCCGCCCCGGAAGCCCCAGAGCTCCGCGCGGGCGAGGAAGGCGACCCGCCACGCCAGGAGCCTCCTCCGCGCGCCCTCGCGCCCGTGGACGCCGCGGAAGAGCGCGAGGAGCTTCCGCCGGTTCCGGTCGAGGTTCGCGACCCATGCCTCCGCCGTCCTCCGGTAGTGGACGCCCGAGAGGCGCCAGTGGTCCTCGACGACGACGTGGTCGGCGCAGTGGAGGAGGAGGGCGTCGGACGGCGTCAGCCCGCCCGGGACGAGCGGCCGGACCGACCCGTCCTCCTCGCCCCGCGGCTCCGCGAGGAACGACGCGTCCCGGTGGGCCCCGACGTGGACGAAGAGGCGCGCGTCGGCCCTCATCCAGGTGGCGATCCGCCCGAGGAGCTCGGGCCAGTTCCGCATCCGCTCGAGCGTCTCCACCGAGACGACCTGGTCGAACTCGGGGCCCGTGGCCGGGTCGAAGACGTTCATGTCGGCGGTGACCACCTTGACGTTCGCGATCCCCTGCTCCTTCGCGCGCGCTTCGAGGAAGTCGCGCTGGACCTTCGAGGTCGAGACGGCGACGATCCGGCTCGCGGGGTAGCGCTCGGCCATGAAGAGGGTGAGCGAGCCCCAGCCGCAGCCGAGCTCGAGGACGTTCTGGCCGTCCGCCAGCTGCGCCCGCTCGCACGTCAGCGCCAGCATCGCCTCCTCCGCCTCCCCGAGCGAGGCGACCCCCGGCCCGAAGAGGGCGCACGAGTCCTTCAGCCGGGCGCCGAGGGCGAGCTCGAAGAAGGCCGGCGGCACCTCCTCGCGCGGCTCGGCCCCCCCGCCGCCAGCCCCGGCCACGGGGCTCTCCCTCATCGTCGCGAGGAGGGCGCGGAGCCCGTCCTGCGCTCGCTCCGCGTCGTCCGCCTTCCCGTCCGCGAGGAGCCGCCGCAGGCGCTTCCTGACCTCGCGCCGGATCAGGAGGTCGGGGGCGAGCCGGCGCTCGAGCAGCGGGTCGTACCACATCGAAGCGCCTATTCTCCGTCGCGGCGGGGGAACCAGGGGACGAAGGCCCGGGTTCGCCTCCGGCAGGCGCGGCAGGCGTCCCCCTTCGTCCTCACCGCCTGCCTCTCCGTGGCCGGGGTCCCCGCGACCCGGACGAGGAAGGGGAGGATCGGGGCGGGGGCGTCGAGCGCGAGGAACGTCCCCCGGCCGGGGAGCCTCCGGGCCTCAGCGAGCACGCTCGTCTTCGACGAGGACGGGGGCGAGGGCGGGAGAGAGCGTCGGGGAAAGGCCCGGGGCCAGCGCCGGGCCGAGCTCCGCCGTGCTCTCATCGGGAGCGGCGCGGGCCGTCGCGTCCGCTTCGGGCGCCGCCCTTCGGGCCCGCGTCGCCGCGGAGACGCCCAGCTTCCGCGCCGCCGCCCGGAGGACCGGGCGAAGCGCCAGGAAGAGGGCGGCGAAGAGGAAGGGACCGACCAGGAGCCAGGCGACGACGCCGTGGGCGGTCGCCACCCAGAACGTCTGGATGGCGCGGGCCGGGCTCTGCGCGACGAGGCGGGCCAGCTCGGAGAGGCTCGGCGTCGGCTCCGAGGCGCCGAAGAGGACCCGTCCCAGCCTGAGGAAGGGGACGAGGAGGACGAGCTGGAGCGGCCCGGAGAGGTAGTTGACCCCCATCATCAGCGGCTGGTTGAGCCGGAAGGCCAGCGCCGCGAGAAAGCAGAGGATCGTCGTCGCCCCGACGACCGGGATGACGGCCAGCCAGAGGCCGAGGGCCAGCGTCAGCGCGACGGCGTCCGGAGAGAGGCCCCGGGTGAGCTGGTCGGCCACCGGGTCGAGAAGGCGCCGCTTCAGGTCGCGGCGGATCCGGCCGGGGCGGCGCTCCGCCGGGGCGTTCACGCGGACCGCTCCGTCAGGAGGTCCGCCACGGACCCCTCCTGCCCCACCCGGGCGATCTTGCAGAGGACGTCGGGCGCCATCGCGAAAGACCCCGGCGACATTATCAGGAGGAACCGGTCGGGAGACGAAACCGGGCCGTCCGGCCGCGCGGCCGGGCTAAACTCGAGTACCCACGGAAGCGGTCCCGGGTCGAGATCTCGCAGAGAGGTGAGATGGCGCGCTCTCGCGGAAAGCCCCTGTCCCTGGCGACCCCCGCGAAGACCCCCTGGGGGTGCCTCGCCCTCTTCTTCTCGATCTTCCTCGTCGCCGGGCTGGTGATGCTCTGGTTCCTCGTCCTCCGGCCGGCCGGACGGATCGTCGCCGCCCGGGGCTGGGAGAAGAGGGACTGCCGGGTCCTGTCGAGCGACGTCGTCGCCTCGAGCGACGGCGACACCTTCCGGCCGAGGGTCCGCTACTCCTACGTCTACGACGGGAAGCTCTACGAGTCGGACCGGTACGACTTCTTCGAGGCCTCCTCGAGCGGACGCGCGGGGAAGCAGGCGATCGTCGACCGCTACCCGCCCGGCTCGGATGCGACCTGCTGGGTGGATCCCCGCCAGCCTTCGGAGGCGGTGCTCGACCGCGACCCCGGGCTCTTCCTCCTCATCGGCCTCTTCCCCCTCGTCTTCGTCGCCGTCGGCGGCGGGGGCTTCGCCTGGGCCGTCTTCGGCGCCCGGAAGCGGTCGTCCCGCGCCGCCGCCGCTCCCCCCGGCGTTCCCGGGTCTCCCGGCCCACCGGCCGACCCGTGGAGCCCCGTCGAGCTGAAGCCGACCGAAACCCCCGCGAAGGCGCTCGGCTGCAGCCTCCTCGCCACCCTCTTCTGGAACGGCATCGTCTCCCTCTTCGTCGGCTTCGCCGTCTACGGGTGGCTCCACGGGGAGGGGCCTCCCTGGGGCGTCGGCCTCTTCCTCCTGCCGTTCGTCCTGGTGGGCCTCGCCCTCGTCTGGAAGACCTTCGACGCGGCGCGCGCCCTCTTCAACCCCGTCCCCGCCCTCACCCTCACCCCCGGCGCCGTCCGGCTGGGAGCTCGGGCCGTGGTTTCGTGGCGGTTCACGGGGAGGACCGCGAGGCTCCAGCAGCTCCGGATCGTCCTGACCGGCCACGAGGAGGCCACCTACCGCCGCGGGACCGACTCGGTCACGGACAAGTCGGTCTTCGCGTCCGTCCCGGTCGTCCTGACGGCCGATCCCTACGGCGTCGTCCAGGGGGACGCGGAGGTCCTCGTCCCCGCGGGGTGCGTCCCGACCTTCGACGCCGAGCACAACAAGGTCGTCTGGACGCTCGACCTGATCGGGGAAACGCTGCGCAAGCCGCGGGTGGAGGCGAAGTTCCCGATCGTCGTCCTGCCGCTCGCGCCGGAGCGGGGAGGCGTGTGATGCTCTCGATCGCCCTGCGCGACGGACGGGACCGCTACGCCCCCGGCGAGACGCTCGAGGGATCCCTCTCCTGGAGCCTCGACCACGAGCCCGAGGCCCTCGAGGTCCGCCTCTTCTGGCACACGTCGGGGAAAGGGACCCGGGACGTCGGCGTCGTCGACGTCCTCAGGCTCTCCCGCCCGGGCGTCGCCAGCGAGGGGGGGACCTTCCGCTTCCTCCTTCCCGACGGGCCCTACAGCTTCTCGGGGACGCTGATCACCCTCGCCTGGGCGGTGGAAGCCGTCGTCGAGCCGTCGCTGGAGTCCGCGGCGCTCGGGCTCGTGGTCTCGCCGACCGGCCGCGAGATCGTCCTGACTCCCCTGTCGACCACGTGAGGCCGGCCGACAACCCGTTCCGGAGCGAGAGAGTCGTCTCCCTCAGCTACCGCTTCCGCAGCGAGACGTGGGACGGGCTCCTCCGCCGCCTCCGGGAGCTCCGCTTTCGCGGCGCGCTCGTCGGGCCGCGCGGCTCGGGCAAGACGACGCTCCTCGAGGAGCTCGCCGCGCGCCTCTCGAGCGAGGGCGTTCCGGTCCTCCTCCGCAGCGCCCCGGAGGGGGCGGGCGTCGGATGGACGCTCGACCCGCCCCCCGCCCGGGCCGACGTCGTGCTCCTCGACTCGGCCGAGCGGCTCCCGCGCCTCGCCTGGCTCCGTCTGCGGATCGTCGCGGCCCGCGCGGCCGGTCTCGTCGTGACGACCCACCGGCCCGGCCTCCTCCCGACTCTCGCGACCTGCGGGACGGACCTCGCGCTCCTCGAGGAGCTGCTCGCCGAGCTCCTCGGCGGCCCGCCCCAGGCTCCTGCCCTCGCCGCGGCCCGCGCGGCCTTCGAGCTCAGGGGAGGCGACCTGAGGGCGACCTTCCGGGACCTCTACGACCTGGCCGCAGCCGGCCGGCTCCCGGGCCTTCCGGGAGAGCCGGCGCAGGGGACTGCGCCGGACGGGCGCTGACGCCCGGACGGTGCGTCAGCGCCCGTCCGAAAGGAGCCACCCCCAGTTCGCCGCCACGGCCAGGACGAGGAGGAGGAAGAGCCAGCGCGGGAGCCGGCGGGGCTCGCGGAGCGGCCTCCCGGAGAGGGAGAGGGCTCCGGCGACGAGACCCGCCGCCACGAAGACGAGGAGCGAGGCCGCGAAGAGAGGGTTGAGCCGGAACGCCTCCGCCATCTGCCCCGAGGCGAGCGCGAGGGCGGCGCGGCCGCTCCCGCAGCCGGGACAGGGGACGCCGGTGAGGCCCTTCCAGAGGCAGCCGGGGAGGGCGCGGGAGGCGGCGGCGAGGAACGAGGGAGGAGCGAACGCCAGGAGCGCCGAGGCCAGAAGGGCGAGCCCCGCCCACGTCCGGGCCAGGGCGTCGGCCGGGGGACCGGCCGGCGTCCTCTCGCCGTCCCGGGGCGGCGCGTCCGCGCCGCCGGACGCCGGCGCTCGGCGCCTCAGCGGTGCGAGAAGGCGGTGACCGCCCATCCGATGGCGACGGCGATCACGCCCACGAGGCAGACGCAGCAGAGGGCGAGGGGGAGGAGGATGCCGAAGATCGCTTTCCCCTGCGTCGTCCGGTGGAGCCGCGTGGCGCCGAGGACCATCAGGACGATCTTCCAGACCAGAGCCGCGAGGCCGCCGACGATCGGGACCGCGTTCGCGAGGTCCGCGACGGACGAGTAGGCCAGGACGCGCACCGTCCCCTCGAAGCCCGCCGTCGACTGGTTGAGCGCCCCGACGATCAGGAACGAGACGTGCTGGATGGCGGCCCAGACGAAGAGGGCGATCAGAAGGACGATCGGCGCGATCGCCAGCTGGATCAGGACGCCCCCCGCGTGAGCCATCATGGCCCCCCCGAGGCGGTCGCGCATCTCCGGGGGGAGGAGCGCGATCCACGGGTTGCCGAAGGCCAGGCTCCAGACGCTCGACAGGGCGACCCCCGCCCACGAGACCGCGATCGAGAAGAGGACCGGTCCCCCGAGGTCGCCCGACTCGCGTGTCCTCGCCCACGCCTCCGCGGGCCTGGTGATCAGCAGCTTCAGCGTCTCGGCGAAGGCCGGGACGACGCCGATCGTGTTCCTCACGTCCCACGGGAGGGGCGCGGCCGCCGGAGGCGGCGGGGCTCCCCAGCCCCCGCCCGGCGGCGGAGGAGGCGGCGCGTAGCCGCCCGGGGGTGGCGGGGGGGGCGCGATCGGCGAAGGGGGCTCGAAGGGCGGCTGGTCCGTCATGACGCACCTCGCGGCGAAGTGTCGGGCGACCCGGTCATCTTAGCCGAGGGCCCGCTCGCGCTCGGCGCTGAGGTACGCGTCGAGCGCGTCCGCGCCGAAGGCGACGAAGACGACCTCCTCGACGTGCCTCGCCCGCTCGAGGAAGCGGTCGACCTCCCGGAGGGCGATCCGGCAGGCCCTCGCCAGGGGGAACCCGTAGACGCCCGTCGAGATCGCCGGGAAGGCGACGCTCCGGAGCCCCTGCGACTCGGCGAGCGAGAGGCTCGCCCTGTAGCAGCGCGCCAGGGTCTCGTCCTCCCCCTGTCCCCCGCCGTGCCAGACCGGCCCGACCGTGTGGATGACCCAGCGCGCCGGGAGGTCGTAGCCCCTGGTGAGCTTCGCGTCGCCCGGCGAGCAGCCGCCGATCGCCCGGCACTCCTCGAGCAGGCGCGGCCCGGCGGCGCGGTGGATCGCCCCGTCGACGCCTCCGCCCCCGAGGAGCGAGGAGTTGGCCGCGTTGACGATCGCGTCGACGTCGAGCCGGGTGATGTCCCCCTCGAGGATCACGATCCGTCCGCGCCGCTCGACCATCGGGCCTCCATGCGGCCTGCGGCCCGAAGGCGCGGCCGCTCGCGGCCATCATAGGCGTCCCGCCCCGCGGGCGATCGGGTCGTCGCCGCCTCGGACGCCGGTGCTAGCATGACCTCATGCCGGACAAGGTGCGCCACGGCACGCCTCTGACGAACGTCGACACCGCCTGGCTCCACATGGAAGACCCGACGAACCTGATGATGGTGACGGGGATCTTCCTCTTCGACCAGCCCGTCTCGTTCGACCGGCTCCGCGACACCTTCCAGGTGCGGATGGCAGAACGGTTCCCCCGCCTGCGGCACCGGGTCAGGCAGGAGGGGTCGAGCGCCTGGTGGGTGCGCGACCCGACGTTCGACATCAACGCCCACGTCCATCGGATCGCCCTCCCCGCCCCCGGCGACGAGGCGGTCCTGCGCGACGTGGTGAGCGACCTGATGTCGACTCCCCTCGACTTCTCCAAGCCGCTCTGGCAATGCCACCTCCTCGAGGACTACGGCGAGGGATGCGGCGTCCTCCTCCGGTTCCACCACTGCATCGGCGACGGCCTCGCCCTGGTCCACGTCCTCCTCTCCGCGACCGACCGGGCCCCGGACGCCGCCTGGCCCAGGCCGAAGGGGTTCCGGCCGTTCGAGAAGGACGTGAAGAGCCGGATCGTCTCGCTCTTCGACGACGCGCGCGCCGTCGTCCGGCGGACGGTCAAGACGACGCGCCGGCTCACCGGCACGATCCTGGAGCAGGGAGTCGACTCGCTCCTCCACCCGACCCACCTCCTCGACGTCGCGCAGACGGCAGCCGAAGGGGCCGGGGTCCTCCTGAAGATGATCGTCCGCCCCGCGGACCCGGTGACGGTCTTCAAGGGCTCCCTCGGCGTCCAGAAGAGGGCGGCCTGGTCCTCTCCCGTCCCCGTGGCAACCGTGAAGGACGTGGCCCGGAAGGTCCGCGGAACGGTCAACGACGTCCTTCTCACCGCCGTCTGCGGAGCGCTCCGGCGTTACCTCCTCCTCCGTGGCGACCGCGCCGTCGGCGTCGAGATCAACGCGATGGTCCCGGTGAACCTGCGGCCCCCCGAGAAGGCCGACGACCTCGGGAACCAGTTCGGGCTCATCTACCTCACGCTCCCGGTCGGCACGTCCGACCCGGCCGAGCGTCTCCGGACGGTCAAGAAGCGAATGGACGCCATCAAGCACACGCCGGAGCCCTTCGTGGCGTTCCAGCTCCTCAACGCGCTCGGCGTCGCCCCGGTCGAGGTCGCCGACCTCCTCGTCGACATGTTCGGCTCCAAGTCGACCGCGGTGATGACGAACGTCATCGGGCCGAGGCAGACGATCTACTTCGGCGGTCAGCCGATCCGGACGGTGATGTTCTGGGTCCCGCAATCGGGCCGGATGGGGCTCGGCGTCAGCATTTTCAGCTACGACGGGAACGTCGTGGTCGGCGTCGCGACCGACGCCCGGCTCGTCCCGGACCCCGAGTCGATCGCCCGGGCCTTCGGCGAGGAGGTCCAGGCCCTCGTGGAGTGGGCGGCCCACTTCGACGCCCCGGCCGCCCTTCCGGCGGACCTCGTCGCCCCGGCCCTCCCCGCGCCGCCGACGGCGGAACCTCCCACGAAGGCGGCCGCACCGGACCGCCCGCCACTCCGCCGCCCCGGCGGCGCGGCGCCGGGACGGCGGGCGGCGAGGACGAGGGCCGCGCGGCGCTGAGCCGGGGCCGCGCGGGCTACTGTCCGCCCGTCCTCTTCTTCATCATCTCCTCGAAGGCCTTCCGCTGGTCGGGCGTCATGTTCTTCATCGCCTCGTCGAGCTGCTTCTGGGCCTCGGGGGAGAGCATCGCCCCCATCATGTCGGTCTCCTTGTAGCCGGCGGGGACCTCGACGACCGAGTCGGGGACCGGCCTCTTCTCGGCCTTGACCAGCTCCATCGTCATCTGCCTCTCGGTGCTCCCCTTCTCGTAGACCACCATCCTGACGGGGGCCCCCTCGACGCCCGCCTCCTTCATCGCCTTGAGCATCGAGCTGTCGCTCTGCTGGCGCCGTCCCATCCCGGCGAACCAGGAGCCGCTGTCGCCCATCGCGAGCTCCCTGGCGGCGCAGACCTCGAACTTGTTGCCGCTCGAGGCCGTGACGAGAACGTTCTGGCACGAGTAGCCCGCCACGGCGTCCGTGCCGAGCTTCTTCACCGTGTAGGTCTCGTCGTCGCGCTTGGGGGCCTGGCCCCGCATCTTCTCGGTGTCGATGACCGAGTAGCTCTTCGTCGCGTCGTTCACCATGTAGACCTTGTGCGGCTCGGCGAAGCGCTGGATGACCGTCATCTTCATCGTGCCGGCCCCGTGGCCCTGCGCCCGGGCCGAGGTGGCCGTCATCTCCATCTCGCCTCGGGTCCCCTTCTTCGAGACCCAGGACTTCCCGGTACCGTTCATCTCCTTGCCGGTCACCTTGAACTCGAGGACGCCCTGGAACTGTCCGAGGGCGGGACCGGCGACGACGAGCCCGACGAGGGCGGGGAGGAGGAACCTTCTCACCTGTGCTGCTCCTTTCGGGCGTTCGAGCGCCCAGAAAACCATGGAGTTTACGTCCGTGCGGCCTGCGCCGTTCGGCTACGGCTCCGCGGTGAGGACGAGCGTCGCGACCGTCCGGCCCCGGAGCTCGCCGTCGAGCGTCCGGTGGAGGCCGGCCGTCAGGCCGAGCCGTCCCAGGAAGGTCTCCACCGTGCCGCCGGAGACGAGGCGGTCGAGGGAGAGCTCGAGCCCCGCGATCCTCTGGAAGGCGGGGCGGCCGGAGGGGTCGCTCCAGACGGCGGCGTGCTCCAGGTAGAGCCGGACGGTCCCCCCGACCCACCCGCGGAGCGAGAGGAGGCGATCGCCCGTGGCGAGGAAGGAGGGGAGCGCGGCCTGCGCGAGGTCGACGGCCTCGAGCGACGGAGCGGTGAGGCGGGCGTCGGGTCCCCCGAGCCGGAAGAGGTCGTACGTCCCCGGCGTCCCCCCGAGCCACCCCGCCTCGACCCGCGCGCCGAACGGCGCGAGAGGGGTCCCGAGCCCGAGCGAGGCGCGGACGCGGAGGAGGCTCCACGGATCGCCCGAGGTCCTCCCGGCCTGGAGCGTGGCGGCGGCCGCGGCCGAGAGCCCCCAGCTGTCGCCCCGGGAGACGGAGCGGGCCACCGACGCGTCGAGACCGGCGACGAGCCGCGTCGCCGACGGGGAGGAGGGCTCCTGGGGCGCGATCCTCTCCGCGGCGAGCGCCGGGCGAAGGGTCAGGCGCGTGGACGCCAGCGAGCGCCACTCGAAGGAGAGCTCCCCTCCCGTCCGTTGCCTGTCCACCCCCTCGACGGCGACGAAGCGCTGGGACGAGGGGCGTTCGAGGAGCGAGAAGAGGCGGACGGCGGGGGCGAACGGGAGCCCGCGGTAGGCGAGCGCGCCCGAGGCCCCGCGGGGACCCGCGCCGTCGCCGAGGACGCCGAGGAGCTGCCAGGCAAGGCGCCCGATGACGTCGCGCCCCCCGACGCCGATCCCGTACGACGTGCCGGACGGGGAGATCGAGAGGGTCGAGCGGGAGCGGACCTTCGTCTCCGCCCATGCGTCGTACGGGGCCGACGAGGGAGGCTCGACCGGCGGGGGGAGGAGGTCCGCGCCCCCGGGAGGGGGGAGGACCGTTCCCGGGGCGAAGGGGGGCGACGCGGAGGCGAGGGGGGCCTCCGCCCCCGGCAGGGGCGCGGGCGCGGCGAGGCGCCTCACCTCGACGCCCGTGGCGGTCAGCCGGGCGAAGAAGACCGCCGACCCGTCGGGCACCGGCGCCGGCCCCCAGCAGGCGGCCGCGGTCCGCGTCAGCACCTCGACCGGCCCCGCGGAGAGCCCGTCCGCGCCCCTCCCGAGCGGGGCTCGGACGACGTTCCAGATCCCGTCGACGGTCGCCGTTCCCCAGACGAAGCGGCGGCGGGCGTCGACGGCGACCGGCCCGATCGGCTCGAACGGCAGGGAGAGCTCGACGCCGTCGACCCTCGCGCGGAACCCCGCGCCGTCCCGCTCGACGGAGACGGGGGCGGGCGGAAGCGGGACTCCCTCCCTGAGCCGGTCTTCCCCCGGCGTCCAGACGGCGGGACGGAGGACGAGGACTCCCTCGGCGTCCGGCCGCTTCAGGAAGAGCCCGACCCGCTCCGCGTCGAGCCAGCGCGGCTGGCCGCCGACGGCTCCGTCCACGCGCGGCAGGAACGAGGCGGGCTCGACGACGGGGACGCGCGGGGCGACGTCGGCGGGCGCGTCGGGCGCCGGCCGCTTCTCGACGTCCGCGTCCCGTGCCCCCGTCCGCTCCCTCCTTGCCGGCCGGGCTCCGTCCAGGTCCCAGACCGCGAGGCCCGGCCCCTTCCGGGGGAGGACGCGCGCGAGGAGCCGCGTGCCGTCGGGGCTGACCGCGAGGTCGGTGAGATCGCCCTCGACCCGAGTGAAGGGAGTCCCCTCCACGATTCCGCGCGTCCGAGCGGCGCGCTCGAGCTCCAGGGCGTCGTGCGTCACCTCGGCGCGGAAGCGGTCGTAGGCGTCGCGCGCCGATCGGCCGAACGTCGCGCGGAACGCGTCGTCGAAACCCCGCCTCCTCCGCGAGGCGAGCCGCTTCCAGAGACCGACGAGGACGTCGGGCGTCGCCGGCTCCTGCCGCTCGAGCCACTCGAGGAACGCGGAGCCGACGAGGTACGCCATCCCTCCCCCGCGGAAGCCCCCCGTCCGCGAGAGGGCGTCGTACGCCGGGAGCTTCCCCTCCCGCGCCCACTCGCGGAGGACGGCGGCGCGGTACGGGCTCGACGGACGGCCGGTCCCGGTCAGCCTCCCCTCGAGGAGGGTCGCGTACCCCTCCACCACCCACCGGGGCGCCTTCCGCGCGAGGGGGCCCACGGGAAGCGCCAGCAGCTTCTCGAGGAGGGTCGGCGCGCTCTGCGGGCGCAGGAGATGGTGGATGTGGACGAGCTCGTGCGTCGTGACGAGCTCGGCCCACGAGCGCTCGTGCCCGAGCGACGAGTCGGACTCGGGCTCGGTCCGCCAGAGCTCCACGAGCGGCTGGCCGACGAGCGGGACGGCGAGCCCGTTGGCCTCGCCGACCGGGTCCCGGATCACCACCTGGATCGGGCCTTTCGCCTCCCATCCCACCGCCGCGACGACGACGCGGTGGATCCCCTCGATCCGCGACGCGACGTCCCGGGCGAACGGCGCGAAGTCCCCTTCCGGCCGCGAGGGGTAGTGGATCCGGTAGTGCTCGGTGACGATCGTCCTCCAGGGTGCGTCCGGCCCCTGGACCCTCGCGCTCCCCGCCTCGGCGCCCCGTGCGCGCGGCGCCACGAGCGCGAAGACGGCGACGACCACGGGGAGGAGCGCGAGGGCGGGGCGGGAGTCGCGGAAGCGGCGGAAGCGGCGGAAGTGGCGGAAGCGGCGGAGGGGGCGGGCGAGGCGGCGCACGGTCCCGGCATGATAGGGGCCGTCATCCGGGAGACATCGAGGGGCGTAGCTCTCGCCAGGAGGGCTCGCCATGCCCGCTCGCGCCCGCTCGTTCGTCGCCGCGGCCTTCGGGGCCGCATTCGGCTTCGCCACCGGTGCCGCCGCGACCCTCGCGGTCGGGACCGTCCCAGCCGGCTCCGCCGTCGCGCGGGCGGACCGATCGGACGACGCCTCCCGCTGCCCGTACCTCTCCGGGAGGGGGGCGCACCCCTCCGTCTCCGGTCAGGGCGCGCCCGAGCTCCGCTGTCCGTACGCGGCCGGTGCCGGGCGGGGCGCTGCGACCCCCGGGCAGGTCGGCCCGGGCGCGGCTATCCTGACGGGTCCGGGGACGAAGGTCTGACGCCCCCGGGCCGGGGATGAGCGACACCGCGCGCTACGACGCCTCCTACTTCCGCCGCTGGTACCACGACCCGCGCTTCCGGGTCCTCTCGGCGGCCGGGCGGGCGCGGAAGGTCCGGCTCGCCCTGGCGGTCGCGGAGGCGCTCCTCGAGCGGAAGGTGCGGAGCGTCCTCGACGTCGGCTGCGGCGAGGGGGCGTGGCAGCCCGTCCTCGCGCGCGAGCGGCCCGGGATCCGCTATCTCGGCGTCGACCCGAGCGCGTGGGCTGTCCGCCGATTCGGCCGGAGGCGCAACCTCCGCCTCGGGGAGCTCGGGACCCTGCCGTCGCTCGGGCTCGCGCCCGGATGGGACCTCGTGGTCTGCTGCGACGTCCTGCACTACGTCCCCGACGCCGAGCTCGTCGCGGGGGTCGCCGAGCTCGCGCGGCTGGCGTCGGGCGTGGCCTACCTCGAGTGCTTCACGGCCGACGACGACCTGATGGGCGACCTGGAGGGGTTCCTCCCCCGTCCGTCCCGCTGGTATCGCCGCGCCTTCCGGAGGGCGGGGTTCGTCCCCGTCGGGATGCACTGCTGGGCGGGGCGGGAGCTCTCCCTTCGCACCTCGGCCCTCGAGCGGGGCGACGGGAGCTGACGCGCCCGGCAACGGCGCGGCCCGGGGCCCCGTATCCGGCTCAGCCCGCCGGGTACCTCACCTGCCAGACCTTGCTCGCCCCCGGGATCACGACGTCGAGAGGCTCCCAGGAGACGCCGGGGAGCTCCCCCGCCCCCTCCCGGAAGGCGTCGGTGGCGAGGACCTCGTACGACCGCGCCGTGTCCTCTCCCAGCTTCGAGGCCGCGTTCACCTCGGCGCCGAAGACGTCCGCGTCGCCGATCCGGAGGACCTTTCCGTAGCCGAGGCCGAGGCAGAGGAGGATCCGCTCCTCGGGCACCCGCCGCGCGTTGACCTTCCGGCAGGCCCGCTGCATGGAGATCGCGCAGGCGAGGGCCGTGGCCGGGCGGCGGAAGAGGATGAGGAAGCTGTCGGCCTCCTCCTTCATGAGGATGCCGTCGTGCTCCGCGACGAGCGGAAGGAGCAGCCTGCGCTGCTCGTGGATGACCTGGAGGAAGTGGATGATCCCGAACGCCGCCACCTGGCGCGAGAAGCCGGAGAGGTCGGTGAACATCACCGCCCACTCCTCGCCGAAGAGGTCCCAGATCCGCGCGTCGATCCGCGCGGTGTCGGCCCCGGCGCGGGTCCGCTCGTCGATCAGGCTCCAGAGGCGGACCGCGCTCCCCTTCAGCTCTCCCTCGCCCGGCGGCTTCGGCATCGACGCGATTCTAGGCCGCGGCGCAGAGGATGCGACCGGGCGATAATCGCGAGGGAGACCTCGGATGCGACGCGCCCTGCAGCCCCACGCGCCCCTCGCGCCCCACCGCGCCATCGCCGCCGTCGCGCTCGTCGCCTGTCTCCTCCTCGCGCCCGCCGGCTGCCGCCGGAAGGGCGCGTTCGAGAAGGCGGGCGAGTCGGTGGACCGCGCCCTCGACGACCTCGGGAAGAAGGCGAAGAGGACGGGCGAGGAAGCCGCGAAGGCGGCGCGGGAGGCCGCCGAGCTGGCCGAACGGAAGAGCCGCGCGGCGCGGAGCGAGGCCGCGCGCGACGCCCGCGAGTCCGCCGAGAAGGCGAAGCAGGACGCGCAGCGGGCCGAGAAGGCCCTCAAGCGCGCCGAGACCCAGGCGAAGGGCGCCGACTAGGCCGCCCTCCGAGCCGGGCCCGGGAGGGGCTCAGCGTCCCGGGGGCGCACCGGCTCGCTCCGCGGCCTCGGCGAGCCCGGACGCCGCGTCCTGGAACGCCCGGCTCCACCGGGAGGTCACGAACGGCGCGACGGCCCCGATCGGCTCCCCGTGGAGGACCTCGACGTTCACGATCCGGGTCCTTCCCGGACCGACGTCGTCGAAGCGCCAGAGGTGGCACGAGGCGACCCCCGCCTCGTCCTTGCACCAGAGGGCCTGCCGGCCCGGGACCACCTGCGTCACCACCTCGCGCGAGACGACCGTCCCGAGCGGGAACCCGAGGGCGAGCGTCTGCTCGAAGCGCGCCCCGGCCGCGAAGCCCGGCTCGGCGAGCCAGCGGGCGGAGACCACGAGGCCCGGCGTGACGCGGGGCCAGTCCGGAAGACGCGAGAAGGTCGCCCAGACCGCCTCCCGCGGGGCCGCGGCCACCGCGGTCGCGCCGACGGCGAGGGTCTTCCACCCCTCGGCGGGGACGCCGATGGCGGCGGCGGCGTCCCGCACCGCGGCGCGCTCGGCCTCGGTCCCGGAGAACGGCGTCCTCAGGAGCGCCATCGCCGTCCACGACGCTGCGATCGTCACGACGACGAGCGAGAGGGCGACGGAGACGCGGCGAAGGGTCCTCATGGGCCGAGTGTAGGGCCGGCCTCCCCGGCCGGGCGCTGTCGCGCCGCGCCCTCGTCCCCTCCGCCGCTCGATCCCGCCAGGAGGACCGCCGCGACGATCGCCACCCCTCCCATCGCGACGCCGGCGTGGAGCGGCTCGGCGAACGCCGCCCACCCGAGGAGCGCGCCGAAGAGGATGGTGAGCGGGTTCGCCAGGGTGGCGCGGCCGGCGGGGACGCGCGCCAGCCCCCGCGTGAGGTAGAGCTGCCCCAGCTGCCCGGTGGCCGCGACCAAGAGGAGCCAGGTCCAGTCGCCCGCGGCGGGGACGACCGGCCCCTCCACCAGCGTCCCGAGGGCGGCGAGCGGCACCGACGTGAGTGGGAAGAAGAGGACGATCGTCTCCTGCCGCTCCGTCCGCGAGGCGTCGCGCACCGTGACGTAGGCCGCAGCCGACAGGAGCGCCCCCGTCAGGCCGACGGCCAGCGGCACCAGGCCGCTCGCCGGACCCGCCCCGCCTCCGCGCGGAAGGAGGAGGGCGACCCCCGACGCGGCGAGGAGGAAGGCGGGGAGGAAGCGCCGCCCCGGCCTCTCGCCGAGGAACCACGCGGCGAAGACCGCCGTGAAGACGGGGTGGACCTGCTGGAGGAGGACGGCCCTGGCGAGGGACTGGTGGGCGACGGACCAGAAGTAGGCCGAGAGCGCGAAGTGGCCGAGCGCGCCGCGCAGGACGAGGAGCCCCGGCCGGTGCGGGCGCCACGGGATCCCCTTCCGGCGGAGCCAGAGGAGCATGAACGCGACGTTGATCAGCCCGCGGACCAGGACGATCTCCTGGGCGGGGATCCGCGAGCCGATCACCTTGGCGCAGGCGGCCATCACCGCGAAGAAGAAGGCGGAGACGACCATCTCGCGCACGGGCCGGGATTATCGGCGCGCGGTGCGGCCGCGTGGTCCGGACGCTCCGCCGTCCGCCTTCGGCGACTATCATGACCGGTCGCGCGGCCGGCCTTCGCTCCTCCGAGAGGACCGCGCACAGGAGGCACGATCCGATGAGATTGCGTATCTGCGCCGCGGCGCTCGCCGCGGTCGCGCTCCCCCTCCTCGGCCAGGACCCCTCGAAGCCGACCTCCAGCCCCGGAGCGGCCTCCGCGCCCATCGCCGCGGCCCCGTCGCCCGCGCCGGCGAGCCCGCTCCTCTCGGAGTGGAAGACGCCGTTCGGGATGCCGCCGTTCGACGCCATCCGGCCCGAGCACTTCGTCCCCGCCTTCGACGAAGGGATCGCGCAGCGGAAGCGGGAGGTCGCCGCGATCGACGCGAACCCCGACCCGCCGACCTTCGCCAACACGATCGAGGCCCTCGAGAACGGGGGCGAGCTCCTCGCGAGGGTGAGCACCGTCTTCTTCGCCCTGACCGGGGCCGAGACGAACGACGACCTCCAGGCGATCGCGCGGAAGGTCTCGCCCCGCCTCTCCGCGCTCCGCGACGACGTCTTCCTCGACGAGGCCCTGTTCGCGCGGGTGAAGGCCGTCCGGGAGAGGCGCTCGACGCTCGGGCTGAAGCCGGTGCAGGCGAAGCTCCTGGAGGAGACCTGGAAGGAGTTCGTCCGCGGCGGCGCGAACCTCCCCCCGGAGAAGAAGGCGCGGTTCCGGGAGATCAACCAGGAGCTCTCGACGCTCGGCCTGAAGTTCTCGGACAACCTCCTGAAGGAGACGAACGGCTACCGGCTGGTGCTGGAGAACAAGGAGGACCTCGCCGGCCTCCCGCCGGCGGTCGTCGAGGCCGCGGCCGACGCCGCCCGGAGGGAGAAGCTCGACGGGAAGTGGCTCTTCACCCTCCAGGCGCCGTCGATCTGGCCCTTCCTGACCTACTCGGAGAGACGCGAGCTGAGGAAGCAGCTCCTCACCGCGTACGTCACGCGTTGCGACCACGGCGACGCCCTCGACAACAAGGCGATCCTCGCGCGGATGGCGGCGCTGAGGGCCGAGCGGGCGCAGCTCCTCGGCTACCGGACCCACGCGGACTTCGTCCTCGAGGAGAACATGGCGAAGACGCCCGCGGGCGTCTACGGCCTCCTCGACCGGCTCTGGAAGCCGGCTCTCGGCGTGGCGAAGGAGGAGGCGGCCGCCCTCCAGGAGTCGATCCGCGCCTCGGGAGGGACGTTCGCGCTCGAGCCGTGGGACTGGCGCTTCTACGCCGAGAAGGTGCGCAAGGCGCGCTACGACCTCGACGACGGCGCGCTCCGTCCCTACTTCCCGCTCGACCGTGTCCGCGAGGGCGCCTTCCTCGTCGCGCACAGGCTCTACGGCATCACCTTCACCGAGCGGACCGACCTGCCGAAGTACCACCCCGAGGTGCGGACCTTCGAGGTGAAGGACGCCGACGGGACCCACCTCGCGGTCTACACCGTCGACTACCACCCGCGCCCCGGCAAGCGGGGAGGCGCCTGGTGCGGGAGGCTCCGGGGCACCTGGGTGAAGGACGGCGTCGACGTCCGTCCGATCGTCACGAACGTCACCAACTTCACCCGTCCCACGGCGGACGCCCCGGCGCTCCTCTCGCTCGAGGAGGTCGAGACCCTCTTCCACGAGTTCGGCCACGCCCTCGCCGGGATCCTCTCCCGCGTCCCCTACCGCTCGCTCGCGAGCGTCCCGCGCGACTTCGTCGAGCTGCCGTCCCAGATCATGGAGAACTGGGCGCTCGAGCCCGAGGTCCTCGCGGTCTACGCGAGGCACTGGAAGACGGGGGAGCCGATCCCCGCCGAGCTCGTCGAGAAGATCCGGAAGGCGGCGACCTTCGACCAGGGCTTCGCCACCGTCGAGTACCTCTCGGCCGCGCTCCTCGACATGGACTGGCACACGCTCGCGGAGCCGAAGGAGCCCGACGCCACGGCGTTCGAGAAGGCCTCGATGGCGAGGATGGGGATGCCGAGGGAGATCGTGGTCCGCTACCGGAGCCCGTACTTCAACCACGTCTTCGGTCCCGGCGGCGGCTACTCGGCCGGCTACTACAGCTACATCTGGAGCGAGGTCCTCGACTCCGACGCCTTCGCCCTCTTCAAGGAGAAGGGGCTCTTCGACCCGGCGACGGCGGCGTCGTTCCGGAAGGAGATCCTCGAGAAGGGGGGGACCGAGGAGGCGATGGTCCTCTACAAGAGGTTCCGCGGGCGCGAGCCGTCGGTCGAGCCCCTCCTCGTCAAGCGCGGCCTCGCGGCGATTCCGGCCGCTCCCCCGTCGCAGCCACCGGCCGGGTCGATGTGACCCGCCGGACCCCGCGCGCCGGGTCGTGACGGGCCGCTCGGGGCCCGTCACGGCCCCCTTTCGCTGGCATGCACCGTGCAGTTCGGAAGGCGCCGGCGGAGAGAAGCCGGTGACACGAAGCGAGAGGAGAAACGAAGATGAACGGCAAGGCTTCCTTCCTCACGACCCTCGGCGCGGCGGTGATCGCCCTCGCCGTCGCGGCCTCGGCGAACGCGCAGCAGGCCGGGTCCGGCTCCGCCGGCAAGGCGGGCAACGGTCCCTCCGCGAGCGGCCGGAACGGCCCCGGGGACGGGACGGGCAACCAGGGCGCCGGCCCGAAGGACGGGACCGGATACGGAGCCGGCGGGAGCGCCTCCGGCTACGGGCCCGGAAACGGCGCCGGCAACGCGGGGAGCGGCCCGAAGGACGGCACCGGGTACGGCGCCCGGCGGGGCTCGGGGTCGGGCTCGTGCACCGGCACGGGACCGGGCGGCTCGCGGGGATCCTCGGGCGGCCGCCGCGGACGTGGCTGAAGGCCCTGCCGGACCGTTCCGGCTCCCCCGATCGACGGAGGCCCTGGAGGATGCGGCTCACGCGGGGCCGCATCCTCCCCCGTCGACCGAGACCGGGGAGGTACGCCGTCCGCGGCGCCGCAGGTCCCGGGAGGTGCGCGAACCCCTTCCGCCCTGTACTCTTCCCGGTCGATGACGACGAAGGTGCCGCCGGTCCGGGCGGGAGGAGACGCCTCCCGGTACGCGCTCCTCTCGATCGGGGCGGCGGTCGTCACGATCTCCCTCAAGACCGTCGCGTGGCTCCTGACCGGCTCCGTCGGCCTCCTCTCCGACGCGGTCGAGTCCCTCGTGAACCTCCTCGCGGCGGGCGTGGCGCTCTGGGCCCTGCGGGTCGCCGTCAGCCCCCCTGACGCCGAGCATCACTTCGGGCACAGCAAGGCCGAGTACCTCGCCTCCGCCTTCGAGGGGCTCTCGATCCTCGGCGCCGCCGTGGCGATCGCCGTGGCGGCCTGGGAGCGGATCGCGGACCCGCAGCCCCTCTCCAACGTCTGGCAGGGCCTGGGCGTGTCGGCCGTCGCGTCCGCCGTCAACGGGACGGTCGCCTTCGTCCTGATGCGGGCCGGCCGGCGGCTCGACTCCATCGTCCTGCGGTCCGACGCGCACCACCTCCTGACCGACGTCTGGACCTCCGCCGGCGTCTTCGTCGGGGTGGTCCTCGTCCAGCTGACGGGCTGGCACATCCTCGACCCGATCGTCGCCCTCGCCGTCGCGACCAACATCGTCTGGATGGCCGGGCGGATCCTGATCGAGACCGCCCACGGGCTCCTCGACAAGACGATCCCCGCCGGAGAGCGGGAGACGCTGGACGCGCTCCTCGCGCGCTTCCGGACCGACGAGGTCGACGTCCACGCCCTGAGGGCGCGGCAGGCCGGGCCGATCCGGTTCATCGACATGCACGTCCTCGTCCCGGGGACCTGGAGCGTCCAGCGCGGCCACGACCTCTGCGAGGAGATCGAGCGGGAGGTCCGGGCGGCGCTCCCGCGGGCCTCGGTCCTGACGCACCTGGAGCCGATCGAGGACCCCGCGTCGTGGGAGGACGGCGGCCGCTCCCCGGTCTCCTCCTGAACGCCGGCCGCGAGGCGGCGCGCCCGTCTCCGCGTGCGATACTCGCCCGCCCTTGGCGTACGTCGTCCTCGTCGCCACCCTCGTCGTCTGGTCCTTCTCGTTCCTCGCGGCGGCCCAGCTCCGTCAGGCCGTCGGGCTGACGGAGGCGCTGGCCGCCCGGTTCGTCCCCGTCCTGGTCGGGACCGGGGCGCTCCTCCTCGCCCGCCGCCCGCTCCGCCTGCCGCGCTCGACGTGGCCCCGGGTCGCGCTGATGGGGCTCCTGAGCGTCCCCGCCTACAACGTCTTCTTCTTCCACGGCCTGAAGACGGTGCCGACCGGGACGGCCGCCCTCATCATCGCGTTGAACCCCGTCTTCACGGCGGTCCTCGCGCGGGTGGCGCTCGGCGAGCCGTTCGGCCGGCGGCGCCTGGCCGGCCTCGGCCTCTCCCTGGCGGGCGTCTTCGTCGTGATCCGCTACGGGACCGACCGCGCGGTCGACTGGCCCTACCTGTCGAGCGCCCTCCTCCTCGCGCTGGCCCCGCTCTGCTGGGCGGTCTACACCGTCCTTGGGCGCTCGCTCCCGAGGGACGCCGACCCGTTCGACACGACCTTCGCCCTCCTCTTCGTCGGGAGCCTCCCCGTCCTCTTCCTGGCCCGCCCCGCCACCCTCGCGACGCTCCTCTCCCGGCCGGCGGCGCTGGTCTCCGCGCTCTACCTCGCGGTCCCCTGCTCGATCCTCGCCTACGCCGCCTGGATCTGGGCGCTCAAGCGGCTCCCCGCCGGCGAGACGGCGGCGTTCGTCTTCCTCAATCCGCCGCTCGCGAACCTCTGGGCGTGGCTCTTCGAGGGGACGCCCCTGAAGGCCCCGTTCCTCCTCGGGGCCGCGGTCCTCCTCGCGGGAGTGGGGCTGATCGTCGTCCCGGCGCGCCGTCCCGCGGATCGGGCTCCCCGGCCCTCCACCGCTCCGCCGCGCCGCGCGAGGAGTAGCATTTCCTGACAGCCCCATCCAGGGCGCACGGGTCACGCCGTTCCCGCACGTCTCTTTCCCGGCAGGTCCTCTGCGCCCCCCACGGAGGTCGCTCGATGTCGGAGCAGCCCGGGACCCCTGCGACGGAGTCGATGGAACACGGCCCGGCCCGCGCGCGCGTCGACCGCTGGAAGAAGGCGTTCGAGGAGAGCCTCGTCACCGCCGTCGGGCGGTTCCCGGCGGTCGCGACCCCGAACGACCGCTACCTCGCCCTGGCCCACGCGGTGCGCGACCGGCTGATCCACCGCTGGATGCGGACGGGCGAGCACTACTTCCGGAACCGGGTGAGGTCCGTCGTCTACCTCTCGGCCGAGTTCCTCCTCGGCCCCCACCTCGGGAACAACCTCGTCAACCTCGGCGTCCTCGACGAGGTCCGGCAGGCGATGTCCGAGCTCGGCCTCGACCTCGACAGGCTCCTTTCGCAGGAGGAGGAGCCGGGGCTCGGGAACGGCGGCCTCGGGCGGCTCGCGGCCTGCTACATGGACTCCCTGGCGACCCTCGAGATCCCGGCGATCGGCTACGGGATCCGGTACGAGTTCGGCATCTTCGACCAGGGGATCCGGGACGGCTGGCAGTTCGAAAGGACCGACAAGTGGCTCCAGCTCGGGAACCCGTGGGAGATCGCCCGCCCCGAGATCGCCTTCGACGTGAAGCTCGGCGGCCGGACGGAGGCGTCCACCGACGCCTCGGGACGCTACCGCGTCCGCTGGGTCCCGGAGCAGGTCGTCCGTGGCATCGCCTACGACACGCCGATCCTCGGCTACCGGTCGGGGAACGTGAACATGCTCCGGCTCTGGAAGGCGGAGGCGACGGAGTCCTTCGACTTCGGGGCGTTCAACGTGGGCGACTACTACGGCGCCGTCGAGGAGAAGGTGGCGTCCGAGACGATCTCGAAGGTCCTCTACCCGAACGACGAGCCGGCCGCAGGGAAGGCGCTCCGCCTCGCGCAGCAGCACTTCTTCGTCTCCTGCTCGCTCCAGGACATGCTCAGGATCCACTTCCAGGCCTCGCCGGGCCTCGCGAGCCTCCCCGACCGCTGGGCGGTCCAGCTGAACGACACCCACCCCGCGCTCGCCGTCGCCGAGCTGATGCGCCTCCTCGTCGACGAGCACGGGATGGAGTGGGAGCCGGCCTGGGAGATCACCCGGAGGACGTTCGCGTACACGAACCACACCCTCCTCCCGGAGGCGCTCGAGAAGTGGCCGGTCGCGCTCTTCGGCGGGACGCTCCCCCGCCACCTCGAGATCGTCTACGAGATCAACGCCCGCTTCCTCGGCGAGGTGAGGGACCGCTTCCCCGGCGACGAGGGCCGCGTCCAGCGCCTCTCCCTGATCGACGAGGAGGGGGCGCGGTCGGTCCGGATGGCGCACCTGGCGGCCGTCGGGAGCCACCGGATCAACGGCGTGGCGGCGCTCCACTCCGAGCTCCTCCGGCGCGACGTCCTCCGCGACTTCGCCGAGCTCTGGCCCGAGAAGTTCACCAACGTGACCAACGGCGTCACGCCGCGCCGCTTCGTGGCCCTGGCCAACCCGGGGCTCACCCGGCTCGTCACCGAGGCGATCGGCGATTCCTGGGTCCGCGACCTCGACGAGCTCCGGCGCCTCGAGCCGCTCGCCGACGACGCCGGCTTCCGCGAGGCCTGGCGGGCGGTCAAGGGGGCGAACCGGGCCGCCCTGGCGGCCGAGGTGGGACGCCGGGCGGGCGTCACCGCCGACCCCGCCAGCCTCCACGACGTCCAGGTCAAGCGGATCCACGAGTACAAGCGCCAGCACCTGAACGTCCTCCACGTCCTGACGCTCTACCTTCGGCTGAAGCGCGACCCGGGGCTCGCCGCCCCGCCGCGGACGGTCCTCTTCGCCGGGAAGGCGGCCCCCGGCTACGCGATGGCGAAGCTGATCATCAAGCTCATCCACTCCGTCGCCGAGGTCGTCAACGCGGACCTCGTCACCCGGGGACGCCTCTCCGTCGCCTTCCTCCCCGACTACAACGTGAAGAACGGCCTCGTCATCTTCCCCGGGGCCGACCTCTCCGAGCAGATCTCCACGGCCGGCAAGGAGGCCTCGGGGACGGGGAACATGAAGCTGGCCCTGAACGGGGCGCTGACGATCGGGACCCTCGACGGCGCGAACGTCGAGATCCGCGAGGCCGTGGGCGCCGAGAACTTCTTCCTCTTCGGCCTGACGGCCGAGGAGGTCGCGCGGACGTGGCGCGACGGCTACCGGCCCCGGGACCGGTACGAGGCCGACCCGGAGCTGCGGGAGGTGCTCGACGTCCTCGCCTCCGGCGCCTTCGCGCGCGGCGACCGCGACCTCTTCCGCCCGCTCGTCGAGGGCCTCCTCGAGAGCGACCCGTTCCGCGTCCTGGCCGACTACCGCCCCTACGTCGACGCGCAGGCCCGGGTCGAGCGGGCCTGGCGCGACGTGGACGGGTGGACCCGCGCCTCGATCCTCAACGTGGCCCGGATGGGGGGCTTCTCGTCGGACCGTTCGATCCGCGACTACGCGCGCGACGTCTGGCACGTCCAGCCGGTCCCCGTCCCGATCGAGAACGGGGAGGGGGCGGGGAGCGAGATCGCGCCGACGTGATTTCCTCCCCCCGTTTCGGGCACACTCCCGCTGCACCGCAGCGGGCCGGGAGGGCGATCGGGCGTCCCGGGGGGCCGCGGCGGAGCGAGGGCCAGGGAGCCCCAGGGAGAGCCGAGACGTGAAGCCAGAGACAGCGTCCCCCGGATCCGCCGCCGCGGCGCCTCAGCAGGAGAGGTGCCTCTCCGTCCGCGCCCTCTCCACGCCGGAGCCGTTCGTCCGCCTCTTCTCGAGGAGGGTCCAGCAGGAGGGGGCGCTCGACCTGACCCAGGGCGACTACAAGAACGCCGACTTCGCCCCCCACCCGGAGGTGGTCCGGGCCGCCCAGCGGATCACCCGGAACACCGTCCACAGCTACGGCCCGGCGGTGGGGCGGATGGACGTCCGGAGCGAGGTCGCCGACTTCTTCAACCGCGACGGCCTCCTCGACTACCCCGCCTCCCAGGTCCGCTTCCTCCCGGACGAGGTCCTCTTCACCCCCGGGACCCGCTCCGGCCTCGCGATGGTCCTCGAGGTCCTCGGCGCCGACGGGTCGGGGGTCGTCGTCCCCCGCCCCAGCTGGGAGTACGACTGGTACGTCGAGCGGGCGGGGAAGGCCCTCGTCGAGCTCCCGACGTCGGCTCCCGACTTCCTCCCGGACCCGAAGGAGCTCGACCGCCTCCTCGCGAAGGGGGGGATCTCCTCCGTCATCCTGAACAACCCCCACAACCCGACGGGCCGCGTCTACCCGCGCGCCCTCGTCGAGGAGCTCGTCCGGGTCGCCGTGAGGCGCCGGGCCTACGTCCTCTACGACTCGGTCTACCAGCGGCTCGACTACGTCGGCTGGTTCGTCAACCCCGCCTTCGCCGACCCCGAGTGGCGGGACTGGGTCGTCTCCCTCTCGGGCCTCTCGAAGATGGACATGTTCGGCGCCTCCACGGGCGCCCGCGCCTGCTGGATGGTCATCTCGGACCAGATCCGCGCGAACGGCGTGAGGGCCCGGGAGATCCTGGCGAACCTCTCCGCCTGGCTCGTCGCCACCCCCTCGACGCTCGCGCAGGACTGGGCCCTCGCGGCGCTCCAGAGCCCGCTCGCGGTCCTCCGCCGCCCGTCGCCCTACATGCGCGAGCGGCGCGACTTCATGGCCGGGGCCGCGGACGAGCTGGCCTCCCTGGGCGTCGAGAGGACGGACTTCGGCGGGACCTTCTACGCGCCCCTCGCCTTCCCCGGCCTCGTCGGCGAGCCGTTCGACCGGCTCCGGAACGGCGTCCACGAGAGGGCGGTCGTGAAGGACTCGGTCGACGCGTTCGAGCTCCTCCTCTCGGGCGGCGTCGGGGGGATCCCGTTCGTCGCCTTCGCGGGGAGCGACGCGGCCCGCTACGGCACCTGGCAGCGCCTCTCCTACGGCTCGAAGGACGTCAAGGAGCTGGCGGTCTTCATCGACCGCGTCCGCGCGCGGATCACGGAGCAGGGGCGCCTCGGCTCCAGCGCCCCCGCGGCCGCCGCCGCGGCCTCGCGGTCGCCCCTCGACGCCGTCTGGGAGAGCGTCTGCACCGCCGAGGGCTACGACGCCCTCGACGGCCTCGACCCGAAGGCGTTCGCCGCCGCCCGGAAGAGGTTCCTCCTCGACCCGCGGCACGAGACCCTTCGCCTGACCGGCACGAAGCACCCCGACTCCACCTCCCACCGCGCCGAGCAGCTCGAGCGGGCCCTCCGGTCGGCTCCCGCCGGGGCTCCGGACCGCGCGCGGCTCGCCCTGAAGCACCTGGAGTGGAACCCTCTCGTCGAGGCGCGGCTCGAGTACGAGGAGACGATCGCGGACCTCCTCGGCCCGTGCAGCGAGGTCCTCCTCGACTTCGAGGGGCGGCAGATCAGCCCGGAGTGGCTCGACCTCCCCGAGAAGGTCGTCCTCGCGCTCCTCCGCCACGGCGTCGTCCCGGGCGAGGACCGCCACCTCCTCTTCCGCGTCCCGAACCCCTTCATCGAGCAGGACGAGGAGAAGATCGTCAAGATCCTCGCCTCGGTCGCGCGCGCGAACGTCCTCTTCCACCTCGCCTGCGAGAAGGTCGGGGTCACGCCCGTCCAGAACGCCCTCCCGGAGGTGACCGTCCCGCAGGTCAACTCCGGAGCGGAGATCGGCGCCGTGGTCAAGATCGGGACGCTCTACCGCGCCGCCATCGCGAGCCTCTTCGCCGACGACGGCCACGGCGACGCCTTCCTCGCCCCGAGGGTGGAGGAGGGCCGCCGCGCCGCGCTGATCGAGAAGGTCTCGCGCGTCCGCCTCGTCCCCCTCTGCGAGAACGTCGGCGCCCTCGCGCACCTCCCCGAGTTCCTCGAGGCCTTCTACCTCGCCCTCGAGAGGGGACGCGGCCTGCCGGACGTCCCGACGGCGTCCGTCTTCCGGACCCGGTTCGACCGCGACGAGGCCGTCGTCCGCGTCTTCGTCGCGATGTCCGACACCGCCGAGCAGAGCGGCAAGATCGCCACGGACGCCGCCTGCACGCTCGCGCTGGCGGGACGCGAGGAGGCCCAGCGGCGCCTCGCCCTCCTCGCGCGGAAGGCCGGAGAGCCGGCGCCGTCCGTCACGTTCCTCGTCGGCGCGGGGCGGGCCGGCTTCCGGGGCGGCTTCGACCCCGACCACCCGGGCGTCATCCGGCAGTTCGCGCGCGCGGACGGCGTCACGATGCAGGGGATCCGCTCCGACGCGCCCGCCGAGGCCGGGCGCCTCGCCGCGGCGTTCCGGGCCGCCGTCGCCGAGCCGTCCCCCTTCCCCTCCGTCTCCGCCGCCGACCGCGACGCCTTCTTCAAGCTCCTGGAGGCCGGGGTGAGGTCCCACACGGAGACTCTCCTCCGGATCGCGCCCCTCCTCGCGCCGTTCGGCGGACTCGTCCCGCAGACGCGGGTGCGGATCCGCGCGACCGGCTCGGTGAGCTACGGCCGCTCGATCCCGACCTACCCCGAGGAGTGGGGCGGCGGGACGACCCTGCCCGACAACCGCGACCTGCGCGACGCGTGGCCGGAGGGGGTCACCCTGCCGCGCGCCATCGTCTACAACCTGGGCTGCACGACGCTCGGCCTCCCGGCCGTCACGAGCGACCTCGTCGCCCTCGACCGGCGCGCCGCCGTCCTCCTCGAGCGGCACGTCCCGGGCTACCGCGAGATCGTCGCCACGGAGCTCCCGTCGTTCGTGAAGGAATCGGCCGCCCTCGTCTTCGGGAAGAAGCTGGCCGAGACGACCGCGCGGCGGTGCCTCCGCGCCGCCGCGGCGCTCTGGGTCGACGCGCGGACGCGCGAGGACCTCGTCCTGCCGACCAGCCTCTTCGCCATGGAGTACCTCCGCTGGCTCGCCGAGGACTCGGAGAGCTGGGACGAGACGAAGGAGCACGAGAGCCGGACGACGCGCGAGGAGGAGCTGATCCGCGAGACGTCGAGCGTCTCGTTCGCGGCCCTCTGCGCCGAGCGTCCGGGGGACCGCTGGACGGTGCTCCAGGGGCTCGTCGACGCCGAGGACGCCACCCGCCTCCTCCTCGCTCGCGAGCTGACGATCGAGGAGAAGCGCGAGTTCGTCGACCTGAGGATCGAAGGATGGCTCCGCTCGCTCCCCGAGGCCCTGTCGCGCGAGCTCCGCCGCGAGTGGTCGCGCCTGAGGGAGCTCGGCAAGGACGACCTCGAGCTCGACGCCATCGAGCGCCTCGTCGCCCTCGAGAAGCTGCGCGGGAGCAGGGGGGCGTAGGCGGCGCGGGCAGAGGCTCGGCCTTGCGACGGGGACGAGGTCCCCCCTATCCTTCGACGCGGAGAGAGAGCAGGAACGTGGCGGAGCGATGAACGAGCCCGGTGCCGCCGCCGAGGCCGACCGTGCCCGGATCCTCTATACGCGCGAGAGGATCGCGCGCTGGGACTCCGTCGGCGCTGGGAGCGCGCGCTGGCATGCGCCGGGCGACGCCTACCGGCGCCGCCTCCAGCGGGTCTACAGGCAGGTCGTCCCGCCGGGGCTCAGGGTCCTCGAGCTCGGCTGCGGCACGGGGGACCTCCTCGCCTCCCTCGAGCCGTCGTTCGGCGTCGGCGTCGACTTCTCGGCGGCCGCCCTCGCGCGGGCGGCCCGCCGCCACCCCGGCCTCCGGTTCGTCCGGGGCGACGTCCACGACGTCGGCGGGCTCGAGGGGCCGTTCGACGCCATCGTCCTGTCGGACCTCCTCAACGACCTCTGGGACGTCCAGGGGTGCCTCGAGGCGGTTGCCCGCCTCGCGACGCCGCGGACGCGGATCGTCTTCAACGTCTACAGCCACCTCTGGGAGTGGCCGCTCCGCCTCGCGCGGCGTCTCGGCCTGACGAAGCAGGTCCTCGAGCAGAACTGGCTGACGGGGGAGGACGTCCACAACCTGCTCGAGCTGGCGAAGCTGAAGGCCGTGAAGCGGTGGACCGAGGTGCTGCTCCCGCTCCCGGTCCCCCTCCTCGCAGCTTTCGCCGACGAGGTCCTCGTCAAGCTCTGGCCCTTCCGGCTCTTCGCGGTCGCCAACTTCGCGGTCGTCCGCGCCCGCGGGCCGCGTCTCGCCGCGACCGTCCGTCCCGCAGTGTCGGTGATCGTGCCGGCGCGGAACGAGGAGGGGAACGTCAGGAGCGTCTTCGAGCGGACGGAGGTGCTCGGAGCCGACGCGGAGCTCGTCTTCGTGGAGGGACACTCCACCGACGGGACGCGCGCCGAGATCGAGCGGCAGATCGCGGCGCACCCGTCGCGACGCGCGCGCCTCCTCGTCCAGGAGGGGCGCGGGAAGGGCGACGCGGTCCGGCTCGGCTTCGACCGCTCCTCCGGGGAGATCCTCGTCATCCTCGACGCAGACCTCACCGTCCCCCCGGAAGACCTCCCCCGCTTCGTGAAGGTGCTCCGCGAGGGGACGGGAGAGCTCGTGAACGGCGTCCGTCTCGTCTACCCGATGGAGCGGCAGGCGATGAGGTTCCTCAACCTGCTCGGGAACAAAGCCTTCTGCGCCGCCTTCACGTTCCTCCTCGGCCAGCCACTCCGCGACACGCTCTGCGGGACGAAGGCGGTCTGGCGGGACGACTGGGAGCGGATCTCGGAGGGACGGAAGCAGCTCGGCGACTTCGACCCGTTCGGCGACTTCGACCTCCTCTTCGGGGCCGCCAAGCTGGGCCTCGACATCGTCGAGGTCCCCGTCCGCTACCGCGAGCGCGTCTACGGGGAGACGAACATCAAACGGTGGCGCCACGGTCTCCTTCTCCTCCGGATGGCGGCCTTTGCAGCCGCGCGGATCAAGTTTGTCTGAGAGCGGCGCCGGGCCCGGGCGGACGACGGCCCTCCCGGCGCTGGCGCTCGCCGGCATCGTCCTCGCGCTCTTCGGCCGGGCCGTCACCTTCGACTTCGTGGCCCTCGACGACCGCTACTATCTCCTCGCCAACCCCTGGGTCCGCGCCGGCCTCACCGGGCGCGGCGTCCTCTGGGCGTTCGGCCCCTCGTCGGTCCAGTACCACCCGCTGACCTGGCTGACTCACATGCTCGACTTCGAGCTCTTCGGGACCGCGCCGGGACCGCGTCACGCGATCAACGTCCTCCTTCACGCCGGCAGCTCGGCGCTTCTCTTCGTCTTCCTGGCGCGAGCCTCCCGGAGGGTTGGCGCCTCCTGGGCCGCCGCGCTCCTCTTCGCCGTCCACCCCCTCCGCGTCGAATCGGTCGCCTGGATCTTCGAACGCAAGGATGTCCTCTCCGTCTTCCTCGCGATGCTCACGCTCCTGGCGTGGAGCCGCTACGTCGTGACGCGAAAGCGATCCGCGTACGCTGCGGCCCTGACCCTCTTCGCCCTGGCGCTCCTCGCCAAGCCGATGCTGGTGACGCTCCCCGCCCTCCTCCTCCTCCTCGACGTCTGGCCCTTCCGGCGCCTCGAGCCCACGCTCGCCGGGCTCCGCGCGTCCGGGTGGCCGCTCCTCCGGGAGAAGCTGCCGTTCGTCCCCTTCGCGGCCGCTTCCGCGGCCCTCACGGTCCTCGCGTCGCTCGACGCGGCGACGGTCTGGTCGCTCGGCTCGATCCCCCCGGGGAGGAGGCTGTCGCTCGCGGTCGACGGGGCGGTCTGGTACCTCGGGAAGAGCCTGCGGCCCGTGGGCCTCGCCTGCCTCTACCCGATCGGCGCCCCGCCCGCCCTCCCGGCGCTCCTCGCCGCCACGGCCCTCCTCGTCGCGCTGACGGCGCTCGCCTTCGGGCTCCGCCGGCGCTGCCCCGCCGTCCTCGTCGGCTGGCTCTTCTACCTCGTCGCCCTGGCACCCGTGAGCGGTCTCGTCCAGGCCGGCTGGCAGTCGACGGCCGACCGCTACTCCTACCTCCCGTCGGTCGGCCTCGTGATCGCGGCCGTCTTTGGCGTCGCCGCGCTCCTCGAGGGCCTCCCGGCGCGGCCGAGGCTCCTGGCAGGCTCGCTCCTCGCCGGTGCGCCGGCGCTCGGCTTCGCCGCCCTCACGTCGCTCCAGCTCCCCGTCTGGAGGGACAGCCTCACGCTCTACCGGAATGCGGTCCTGGTCTCACCCTCGAGCTGGTTCGTCCGATACAACCTCGCGACGGTCCTGGCGGCATCGGGTCAGCTCGGAGAGGCGGAGCTCCACCTCCGTTTCGCCCTCCGCGAGCGCCCGGGATGGCCGGCCGCGGTGGATACGCTGGCGAGGGTCCTGGAGCAAGAGGGACGGAGCGGAGAGGTCCCGGCCCTGCTCGAGACCGCGCGACGAGACAACCCGGACTCCCCCGAGCTCCTCGCGATCGCGGCGGCCGCCTATGGGAGGCTGGGGGACTCGGCCGCCGCGGCCCGCGCGGAGAAGGACCGGCGGGAGCTCGAAAAGCGCGCGCGCCGCGGACCGGAGCCCCGATGAGCCCCGCGAGCCCTCGGGGCCGGAAGGGCCGTCCCCCCTCGCGTGCGCTCTCGCGCCTCCTCCAGCGCATCAACGGGGCCGGCGTCTTCTCCCGGCGGATCCACCTGTGGGGAAGCAGGCTGCGGGCGTGCTCCGCCGACAGGCTCCTCGCGCTCTGGCTCCTCCGGCTCGGGCTCCTCGGCCGGGCCGAAGCGGCCGCGATCCGCCGGCTCGCTCCACCCGGCGGACGAGCGGTCGACGTCGGGGCGAACCAGGGGGCCTTCACCCTCCTCCTCTCTCGCCTCGTGGGGCCTTCCGGAGAGGTCGTCGCCGTCGAACCGGACCCGGGACTGTTCGAGGCACTCGGGAGCAACTGTCGGGAGAACGGCGCGGTCAACGTCGAGCTCCACCGAATCGCGGCTTCGGATCGCGACGGCCACGGCGTCCTTCACCGAAGCACGCTGAACCGGGGAGACAACCGCCTCGACTCGGATCCGGGACCCGGTGACGACGTAGCGATCGAGCTCGCACGCCTGGACGACGTCCTGCGCGGGCGGGCGGTCGACCTGGTCAAGATCGACGTCCAGGGGCACGAGCCGCGGGTCCTCGCGGGGCTTCAGGCGACGCTGTCGTCCGGCCACCGCCCGGTCCTCCTTTTCGAGTTCTTCCCGGACGGGATCCGCGCCGCGGGCTACGACCCGGGGGGCTTCCTCGAGTCCCTGCGCCGACTCGGATACGTCGTTCTCTCGCTCGGTCCCGGGGGCGAGGAGCGGCCGCTCGACGCAAGGGCGCTCGACCGGCTCCGGGGACCCCTCGGCTACGTCGATCTCCTGGCCCGGCCGGCGCGCTGAACGGCGCGGATGGGCGACAATCCGTCGACGAGATGCCGCCCCCTCCTTCCCCCGAGCGGCCTCCGGAGCACGCGGCTCGGGACTCCGACCGGCTCGCCCGCCAGCGCCTCCATGCGCGGACGATCCTCGACACCGAAGAGAGCAGCTGGGGCTGGTCCCGATCGATCTCGCCGTCGATCTCCTCGGCGTCGCGGGCCGCCGCGTTCCCGGCCCCGCGTACGGGTGAATGGACGCCCATCGCCTCGCTTTCCCCGACCGGACCTTCAACGCGGTCGTCGGCTGCTCGGTCCTCCACGACTTCGACTGGGACCGGGCGCTCCGCAACGTCCCGCGCGTCCGCAAGCCCGTCGGATGGATCCGGTTCTCCGAGCCGAACCTCGCAAACCCACGGATCTTCCTCCAGAAGAGCGTCCCGTCGCTGAAGCGACTGGCGGGCGACAGCCCTGACGAGTACGCGGTCACCGCACGGCAGATCGAGAGGTCCCTGGCGACCGGGGGCTTCGTCCGGGTCCGGGTCGAGCCGTTCGAGTTCCTCCACCCCGCGACGCCGTCCAACTCATCGGCCTCGTCTCCCGTCTCGAGGGGCAGGTCAGCCGAACGCCGCTGCGGCACGCGGCTGGCTCGCTCTTCATCGAGGCATGGCGGCCGGCATCCGGCTGACGGCGGGACGGGCGCACCGTCCGGGCCGGGCGGTCGCGGGATATCCTCCCCGCCTCCGGGAGTCGATGGTGCGATGAGCTGGAGCGGACGGAGGGTCCTCGTGACCGGGGCGGCGGGCTTCCTCGGGAGCCACCTCTGCGAGCGGCTCGCCGCGCGCGGGGCCGAGGTCACCGCGTTCGTGAGGTACGGGTCGCGCGCCGACGCCGGCAACCTCGAGCTCGTCCCGAGGGGGCTGAGGGACTCCCTCCGCGTCGTCCGCGGGAACGTGGAGGACGCCGCCCTCGTCGAGGCCGCGGTGGCCGGGCAGGAGGTGGTGTTCCACCTCGCCGCCCTGATCGGGATCCCTTACTCCTACGAGGCCCCCCGCAGCTACGTGAGGACGAACGTGGACGGGACGCTCCACGTCCTGGAGGCGGCGCGTCGCCACGGGACGGCGCGCGTCGTGCTGACGTCGACCTCCGAGGTCTACGGGACGGCGCTCCGCGTCCCGATGGACGAGGGCCACCCGCTCCGGGCGCACTCCCCCTACGCGGCGACCAAGGTCGCCGCCGACGCGCTCGGCGAGGCGTACGGCCGCTCCTTCGGCGTCCCGGTCGCCGTGATCCGCCCCTTCAACGCCTACGGCCCCCGGCAGTCGGCGCGGGCGGTCGTCCCGGCGATCGTCAGCCAGGCCCTCTTCGGCCCCGAGGTCCGGATCGGGGCCAGGGACCCGGTCCGCGACCTGACGTTCGTCTCGGACCTCGTCGACGCCTTCCTCGTCGTGGCCGAATCGGCCGGGACCGTCGGCCGCGTCGTCAACGCGGGCTCGGGGACCGGGATCTCGGTCGGCGCCCTGGCGCGCGAGGTCCTTTCGCTCCTCGGCGTCGACCGGCCGATCGTCGAGGACCCCGAGCGCCTTCGTCCCGCCGGGAGCGAGGTGGAGCGGCTCGTCTGCGACGCGGGCCTGCTGCGCGAGCTGACCGGCTGGGCGCCCGTCACGCCGCTTCGCGACGGGCTCGCCGCGGTGGTCCGATTCGTCTCGGAGAACCGGGCGCTCTACCGCCCGGAGGTCTACGCCACGTGAGGCACGAGGAGCGCCCGGCGTGCGGGCGCTGATCCTGGCCGGAGGGAGGGGCGTCAGGCTCCAGCCCTACACCACCGTCCTCCCCAAGCCCCTCCTCCCGCTGGACGACCTCCCGGTCCTCGAGATCGTCCTCCGCCAGCTCCGTGCCGCCGGCGTCACCGACGTCACGCTGGCGGTGGGCTACCTGCCGCAGCTCTTCGAGGCGCTCTTCCAGGACGGCCACCGGCTGGGCCTGAGGATCCGGTACGCGGTCGAGCCCGAGCCCCTCGGGACGGCGGGGCCCGTCCGCGCCTCGCTCGACCACCTGGGCGAAGACTTCCTCGTCGTCAACGGAGACCTCCTGACCAAAGCGGACTTCGCCGCGCTCCACGCCGACCACCTGGCCTCGGGCGCCGCCGCGACGATCGCGACCTGCCGCCGCGAGCTCGCGGTGGACTTCGGGGTCGTCCGGGCCGGCCCCGACGGCACCCTCCTGGGGTACGACGAGAAGCCGGCCCTCGGCCTCGAGGTGAGCATGGGGATCAACGTCCTCTCGGCGCGCGCGGTGAGGGCGCACGTGGCGTCCGGAGAGCGCCTCGACATGCCCGACCTCCTCCTCCGCCTGCGCGATCGGGGCGAGCGGGTCGTCTGCCGGAGCCTCGACGCCTTCTGGCTCGACCTGGGCCGGGTCGACGACTACCGCCACGCGGCCGAGCTCTTCCGGTCCCGGCGGGCGGAGTTCCTCCCCGCCGAGGGGTAGCCGCGCCGGCATCGGGCCGGCCCGCCATCGTCTATCCTCGCTCCCCGCGACGAGGGGCGCCCCGCGAGGCGCCCCGGGAGGGGACCGGGATGCGGCAGCTCGGGGGCCCGGCGACGGGGAGGGACGGGGCGGACGGACCGATCGTGGCGACGAAGGGGGGGACGGCCGTCGGGGCGAGACGGGCCGACCGGCCCCGCCTGCCTCTCGCGACGGGGCTCGCCGTCGCGCTGGGGCTCGGGGCGGCCCTCCTCGCCGGATGCCACACGGAGCCGAAGAGGCCCGCCTCGTTCGCCGAGGCCGTCCGGACGAAGCCGGACGTCACGATCGTCGTCACAGACTCGGGGCTCGGCGGCCTCTCGGTCGTGGCGGAGCTCGCGAGAGAGCTCCCCGCGAGCGGGATCGCAAGATCCGCGCGGATCGTCTTCGTCAACGCCCTCCTCGACGACGCCATCGGCTACAACGACCTCAAGAGGAGGTCGGACAAGCTGCGCGTCTTCGACGCCGCCCTCGACGCGATGGAGAGGCGCTACCACCCCAACCTCATCCTCGTCGCCTGCAACACCCTCTCCGTCCTCTACGACGACACCCGCCACGCGAAGGCCCCGGGGCCCGAGGTGGTCCCGATCGTCGGGATGGGGGCCGACCTGATCGCGCGGACGCTCGACGCGCACCCCGGCGGGACCGCGGTCCTCTTCGGGACGAAGACGACCATCGACGCCGGGTCGCACAAGGCCCTCCTCGTCGCGAAGGGCTACCCCGCCGACAGGATCGTCGGGGAGGCGTGCCCCCGCCTGACCGGCGCGATCGAGCGGGGAGCGGACAGCGACGAGACGAAGGCCGCCATCCGCCGGTTCGTGGCCGAGGCGATCGCCAAGCTCCCGAAGGAGCCGGGCCCGCTGGTCGTCAGCCTCAACTGCACCCACTTCGGATACGCCCGCGACGTCTGGAAGAGCACCTTCGCCGAGCTCGGCTACCCGGGCGTGACGGTGATCGACCCCAACCCGCTGATGACGGAGCAGACCCTTCGGGAGGGGGGCGAGAGGCGCCATCCCCGGACGAAGGTGACGGTCGAGGTCGTCTCGAAGCCTCCGATCGGGCCCGAGGTCCGGGTCCCCCTCGGAAGGCTCCTCCGGACCGTCTCCCCTGAGACGGCCGACGCCCTCGCCCATTACCAGCACGTCCCGGACCTCTTCTCGGTCGAGATCGACCCTTCGGCCGTGGCCCGCTGAAGGGGCACCCGCAGCGGCTCCGCGACGCCGGCGCGGCGGGGGCGGGCCGTGACCGGGCACCGTTCTTGCGCCTCGTCCCTCGAACGGGCACGGACGAGGGGCCGGTCGGCGCTCCTCCCCGAGCCGGCGCCCGTCGAGGTGACAGGATGAGAGTGCTCGTTTCCGCCGCCGCCCTCGTCTCGGGGATCGCCCTCTGCGGGGTCGCGCCGGACGCCACGGCCGCGGACCGCGCGGGGCCCGCGAAGGTTGGGGCTCGAAGGGCCGCTCCCTCGAAGGCCGTCGAGGGGACCGTCACGGAGTTCACCGAAGGCAAGGTCCTGACCGTCACGACCCACGAGAGGACCGCCTGCACGTACTGGCTCGACGACAGGTCGCTCCTCGCCAGCCTCGACAACCGCCTCGCGGTCGGAGCGGAGGTGAGGGTGGTCGAGGGGCGGGACGCCCGGGGGAACCGGACGCTCACCGTCACGGTGCTTCACGGCAGCACGCCGGCGAGGAGACGTCTTCCGCGCTGACGTCACCGGCCGCGCTTGGCGCGGCCGGTGAAAAAGCTACGACGAAGCGGCAAGAGCTACCCGGCGTCCCAGCGCGAATCCTCGTCCGGGAGGCGCCCCGGAGGGCGTGCGCGGGGCCGGCTCGAGCCGGCCCCGCGCACGGGAGCTACTTCCTTCCCTTCCTCGCGGGAGCCTTCGCCGCGGCCTTCCGCCCGGAGGCGGGCCTGCGCGCGAGGGGTCCCCTGGCCCGAGGGGCGGGGCTCGCGGCCTTCGCGACCTTCTTCGCCACCTTCTTCACGGCCTTCTTCGCGGGCTTCGAGGCCTTCTTCGGCGCCGTCTTCGACTCATGCACGGGCTTCGGCTTCGCGACCGGCTTGGCCGTCGACGGGGCGCTGGCCGCTCCCTTCGCCGCCGGCTTCGCGGGGCGGCCGGAGATCGTCGCGCCGCCGCGGACGGCCGCCTGTCCGGCGGCGAGGCGGGCGATCGGGATCCGGAACGGGGAGCAGCTGACGTAGTCGAGGTTCGTCCGGTGGCAGAACTCCACCGACGACGGCTCGCCGCCGTGCTCGCCGCAGATGCCGACCTTCAGGCCGCGCCGCGTGCTCCGCCCCAGCTCCACGCCCATCTTCACGAGCTTCCCGACGCCGGTCTGGTCGAGCTTCTCGAAGGGGTCGGCCGGGAGGATCTCGCGCCGGACGTACTCGGGGAGGAACTTCCCGGCGTCGTCGCGGGAGAGGCCGAAGGTCGTCTGCGTCAGGTCGTTGGTTCCGTAGCTGAAGAACTCGGCCACCACGGCGATCTCGTCGGCGGTCAGGGCGGCGCGCGGGAGCTCGATCATCGTCCCGACGAGGTAGTCGACCGTGATGCCGGCCCTGGCGAAGACGTCCCTGGCGGTCTCGCGGACGACCTTCTCCTGGTCCTTCAGCTCGTTCACGTGGCCGACGAGCGGGATCATGATCTCCGGCTTCACGTCGACCCCGTCCTTCTTCACGTTGCAGGCCGCCTCGAGGATGGCCCGCGCCTGCATCCGCGTGATCTCGGGGTAGACGATCCCGAGGCGGCACCCGCGGTGGCCGAGCATCGGGTTCATCTCGTGGAGCTCGTTCACCTTCTGGGCGACGGCCGCGGGCGAGACGCCGAGCGTCTGGGCGACGGCCGCCTGCTCGTCGGCCGTGTGCGGCAGGAACTCGTGGAGGGGCGGGTCGATCGTCCGGATCGTCACCGGGCGCGGGCCCATCGCGCGGAAGACCCCCTCGAAGTCCCCCCTCTGCATCGGGAGGAGCTTGGCGAGCGCCTTCTCCCGCGCCTCGACCGAGTCGCCGAGGATCATCTCGCGGACGGCCGTGATCCGGTCGCCGCCGAAGAACATGTGCTCGGTCCGGCAGAGGCCGATCCCCTCGGCGCCGAAGGCGACGGCGTTGGACGCCTGGTCGGGCTGGTCGGCGTTCGCGCGGACCTTCAGGCGCCTCACCTTGTCGGCCCAGCCCATGAGGGTGGCGTAGAGGGTGTAGACCGGGCTCGCCTCGGGGGCGAGGCTCTTCTCGAGGACGACCTGGAGGACCTCGGAGGGCCGGGTGGCGATCCGCCCCTCGAGGACCTCGCCCGTCGAGCCGTCGATCGACACCCAGTCCCCTTCCATCACGACGCGGTTCTTCGCGTCACCCCTGACGGTCATGCAGCGCTCGGCGTAGTCGACCCTCAGCGCCTCGCAGCCGACCACGCAGACCTTGCCCATCTGGCGCGCGACGAGCGCCGCGTGGGAGGTCATCCCTCCGCGGGCGGTGAGGATCCCCTCGGCGGCGTTCATCCCCTTGATGTCCTCGGGGCTCGTCTCCTCCCTCACGAGGAGCACCTTCTCGCCCCGCCTCGCCCACTCGAACGCGTCCTGCGCCGAGAAGACGACGCGGCCGCTGGCCGCGCCCGGGCCCGCGTTGAGCCCCTTCGCCAGGAGGTGCCCCTCCTCCACCGCGGCCCGCTTGGCGACCGGGTCGAAGATGGGCCGGAGGAGCTGGTTGAGGGAGTCGGGATTGACCCTCAGGACCGCCTCCTCCGGGGTGATCAGCTTCTCGCGCTGCATCTCGACGGCGATCCGGACCTCGGCGAAGCCGGTCCGCTTGCCGGTCCGCGTCTGGAGCATGAAGAGGCGCCCGCGCTCCACCGTGAACTCGACGTCCTGCATGTCGCGGTAGTGCCTCTCGAGCGCCTGGCGGATCTCGAGGAGCTGCGCGTAGACGTTCGGCATCGCCTTGCCGAGGGTGGCGATCTTCTGCGGGGTCCGGATGCCGGCGACGACGTCCTCGCCCTGGGCGTTGATCAGGTACTCGCCGTAGAAGACGTTCTCGCCCGTGGCGGGGTCCCGGGTGAAGGCGACGCCGGTGCCGCAGTCGTCCCCGAGGTTGCCGAAGACCATCGACTGGACGTTGACCGCGGTCCCCCAGCTCTCCGGGATCCCGTTGAGCTGGCGGTAGACGATGGCCCTCTCGTTCATCCACGAGCCGAAGACGGCTCCGATGGCCCCCCAGAGCTGGGCCGTCGGGTCCTCGGGGAAGACGTGCCCGGTCTTCTCCCGGATCGCCGACTTGAACGCGGCGACGAGCTCCTTGAGCGCCTCGACGGGGAGCTCAGTGTCGAGGTGGACGCCGTAGCGCCCCTTCGTAGCCTCGAGGATCACCTCGAACGGGTCGCGCTCGTGCTTGCCGACCGGCTTGAGCTCGAGGACCACGTCGCCGTACATCGCCACGAACCGCCGGTAGCAGTCCCACGCGAAGCGCGGGTTGCCGGACGCGGCCGCGAGCCCCTCGACCGTCACGTCGTTCAGGCCGAGGTTGAGAATCGTGTCCATCATCCCGGGCATCGAGGCGCGCGCCCCGGAGCGGACGGAGACGAGGAGCGGGTCCTTCGGGTCGCCGAACCGCTTCCCGAGCTGCTTCTCCACGCGGGCGAGGTGCGCCGCCACGTCCTTCTCGAGCCCCTTCGGGTAGCTCCTGCCGTGGGCGTAGAACCAGGTGCAGACCTCGGTGGTGATCGTGAAGCCGGGCGGGACGGGGAGCCCGATCCGCGCCATCTCGGCGAGGTTCGCTCCCTTGCCGCCGAGGAGGTCCTTCTGGCTGCCGTTCCCTTCGGCGGAGCCGCCGCCGAAGGAGTAGACGTACTTCGCCGAGGTCGTCCCGGCCGATCTCGGGACGGCTGTCCTGCTCATCGAGTGCCTCCGTGTCTGCGACGTGTCGCGGAATGGGTGGAAGAGAGGTCCAAACCTCGCCGATCTTAACGCCGGGGCGGTGTCCGCGCCCGGCAGCCGAACGCCCGTCCGGTAAGATGAGCTCCGGCATGTGGAGATCCCCGAGAGGGGCGCGGCTCGCCGTCGCGCCCCTCGTCTTGCTCGCGCCCTCTCTCCTCTCCCCGGCGGCTCCCGCGGCGGACGTCCCGCTCACGCTCGACGAGGCGGTCCGTCTCGCCGTGACGCGAAACGAGCGGGCCCTCGCCTCGGGCGAGCGCCTCGCGGCGGCCGAGGCGCGCGTCTCGAAGGCGAAGGCCTTCTTCTTCCCCGACCTCTCGGCGAAGGGCAGCTACGTCCGACGGGCCTCCACCGTCGTCTCGGGCCTCTCCGACTCCGACCTCTCCCCCCAGCGGCTCGACGTCCTCACGGCGTCCGCGACCGCCCGGCAGGTCCTGTTCGACGCCCGTGCCCTCCCGCTCTACCGCGCGGCCCGGAGCGACCGCGACGCGGCCCGGCTCGAGGCTTCGGAGGACCGCCGCTCGGTGGCCCGCGACGCGGCGACCGCCTTCCTCCAGACCCTCGCCCTCGAGCAGGCCGCCGCCGCCGCCGACCGCCGGGCCCAGCTCGCGGCCGAGAGCCTCGCCGACGCCCGGGCGCGGTTCGAGGCGCAGATCGTCGGCTCGAACGACGTCACCCGCGCGGCGCTGGAGCAGGCCACGGCCGACCGGGAGAAGGTGAGGGCGCGCAACGACGTGGAGACCGCCCTCCTCGCCCTCTCGAACCTCCTGAACGCCCCGCTCTCCGGCGACCTGGCGCCGCCGCGAGAGCTCCTGGCCGAGGCGGAGGCCGGGGCGCCCGCCGCCGACGCGCTCGTGGACGAGGCGCGCGGACGGAGGCTCGACGTCGCCGCGAAGGTGAAACGGGCCGAGGCGCTCCGGTTCGCCGCGCAGGAGCCGATGAGCCGGTTCTACCCGTCCGTCACCGCGCGGGCCGACTACGGGTTCACGAACGACCTCGGCCCCGCCGGACGGCAGACGTCCTGGACGTGGGGCCTCGACCTCACCTGGTCGATCTTCGACAGCGGGATCCGCTTCGCGGACAAGGCCGAGCGCGAGGCCCTCGCGCGCGCCGCCTCGCTCGACGCGAAGGCGCAGGCCCGCGCCGTGGAGCTGGACGTGCGGACCGCCCTCGCGTCCCTCGGCAACGCCCGGGCGGCGGTCCAGCAGGCGAACGTCGCTCTCGAGGCCGCCCGGAAGAACGCCGCGGAGACCACGACCCTCTACCGCGAGGGGCTCTCCACGGCCTTCGCCGTGGCCGACGCGAACCAGCGGCTCTTCGAGGCGGACGTCGCCCTCGTCCGCGAGCGGCTCGGCCTCGCGCTGGCCGTCGTCGACCTGAGGGCCGCCCGCGGCCTCGACCCGCTCGGAAAGGAGCCGACCCCGTGACGCGACCCGCCGCCGCCCGACTCCTCCTCGCCCCCGCCGTCGTCGGGCTCCTCCTCGCGTCGTGCGGAGGGAACGACGCCAAGAAGGCGGGTCCCGGCGGCCCGGGCGGCAAGGGGGCCATCGTCTTCCCCGTCGAGGTGGCCCCCGTCGCGTCGCGGCCGGTCGAGTACGCCGTCACCGCCGTCGGCTCGGTGGAGGCCTTCGAGAAGGTGCAGGTGACGGCGCGCGTCTCCGGCGTCGTCGAGCGCGTCCTCTTCGCCGAGGGGGAGGAGGTGGAGAAGGAGAGGAAGCTCGTGGAGATCGAGCCTCAGCGCTTCCAGCTCGCCGTCGACTTCGCGCGCGCCACCTGGGAGAAGGCCCGGGCGGCGAAGGCGGACGCCGAGGCGGGGCTGGCGCGGCGCGAGGCCGCGGACCGGAAGAACCCGGGCCTCATCCCCGGCGAGGAGATCACGACCTTTCGCACCCGCGTCCAGACGGCCGCGGCGGACGTGGGCCAGGCGAGGTCCGCCCTCGACCAGGCCGAGCTGAACCTGAGGGACGCCTTCGTGAGGGCCCCGGTCGGCGGGCGGATCGAGACCCGGACCGTCCAGACCGGCCAGTACGTCCAGCCCGGCACGGTCCTGGCGACGCTCGTCCGCCGCGACCCGCTCCTCCTCCGGTTCCAGGTCCCGGCCCCCGAGGCCCGGGGGCTCGGGACGGGGCGCGAGGCCCGCTTCACGGTTGCGGGTGAGGCCGGGTCGTTCACCGCGCGGCTGACGCACGTCGCGGGCTCGGCCGACGCCGCGACGCGGATGGTCGCGGTGACCGCCGAGATCGACGACCCGCGCCGCGCGATCCTGAAGCCCGGCGCCTTCGCCGAGGTGACGGTCCCGGTCGGGGGGACGGCGCACGCCGCGGTCGTCCCGCAGACGGCGGTCCGCCCTTCCGAGCGGGGCTTCCTCGCGTTCGTCGTGGAGGGGGGCGACACGGCGCGCGAGCGGGTCCTCACGCTGGGCCTGAGGACCGCGGACGGGTTCGTCGAGGTCCGGAAGGGGCTCGCCCTCGGCGAGAAGCTCGTCGTCCGCGGCGCCGAGGCGCTGCGCGACGGATTCAAGGTGAAGGTCGAGAAGGAAGACGCCCCGTCCGTCGCGGCGACACCGGGGCCCGCGGGCGCGTGACCCTCGCTCCGAGCGCCGTCCTGGCCGTCCTCCTCGCCGTCCCCCTCCCGGGCGCCGCCGGAGCTCCCGGCGCCGCGGCCCCGCGGAGGGACGGGACCCCGGCCGCCGCGCCCGAGGGACGGGTCACGCTCCTCTCGCGGACGACGCCGTTCCAGGACCTGCGGGTCGTCGAGGACGCCCAGGAGAGGGTCCGCTTCCTCTGCACCGACTCCTGCGGCTACGTCCAGGGCGCCGTCTCGCTCGACGACCCGGACCGCCTCCTCCTCTCGTACATGCGGACCGCCGTGGGGGGGCTGGCGTTCCTCGACGCGCCGCCGCGCCGGATGCTCTTCCTCGGGATGGGGGTCGGCGTCCTCCCGCGGCTCCTCTCCTCGCGCTACCCGAGCGCCCGGGTCGACGTGGTCGAGATCGACCCGGCGATCCCGCCGATCGCCAGGGAGCTCTTCGGCTTCCCGGCGCGGCCGGGGCTCGAGGTCCACGTCGCCGACGCCGCGGAGTACGTGAAGGAGAGGAACGCCCCCTACGACCTCGTCGTCCTCGACGCGAGCTTCGGCCCGGAGGTCCCCGCCGCGCTCGCGACGCCGGAGTTCCTCGCGCGCGCGGCGGCCCTGGTCTCCGGGGGGGGCGCCCTCGTCGCGAACCTCCCGGCCGGGGAGGGCGCCGCCGCGACCGCCCCCTTCCTCGCGCGCCTCGCCGCCGTCCTCCCCCGCGTCGAGGCGTTCCGCGCGGACGCGAACGTCGTGGCCGTGGCCACCCGCCGCGCGGTCCCCCGGGCGACGCTCCTCGCCCGCGCGCGGAGGCTCGGCGGCGAGCTGCGGCTCGGCTACGACCTCGCCGCCCTCCTCGCCTCGCCGCTCCCCGCCGCTCCCCCTCCCCCGCCCGCGCCGTCCCCGCGCCGGGCTTATCCTCCCGCCGGGAGACCCGAGGCCCCGTGAACATCACCGAGGTCTGCATCCGCAAGCCCGTCTTCGCGTGGATGCTCATGGCCGCCACGATCGTGTTCGGCTCGGTCGCGCTGTCGCGGATCGGGATCAGCCAGTTCCCGGACGTCGACTTCCCCACCATCACCGTCTCGGTCACCTGGGAGGGGGCCGCGCCGGAGGTCGTCGAGCACGACGTGGTCGAGCCCCTCGAGGAGGCGGTGATGCAGGTGGAGGGGGTGAAGTCGCTCACCTCCTCGTCCCGGCAGGGCCAGGCCTCGATCACCATCGAGCTCGACATCAACCGGAACGTCGACCTCGCGCTCCAGGACGTCCAGACGAAGGTGTCGCAGGCCCAGCGCCGGCTCCCGCGCGACATCGACCCGCCGATCATCAGCAAGTCGAACCCCGAGGACAACCCGATCCTCTGGGTCGGCGTGTCGGGCCCCTTCCCCCAGCAGGTGATCGCCGACTACGCGCGCTACCGGCTGAAGGAGAGGTTCCAGACGGTCCCCGGGGTCGGCGAGGTCCTGATGGGCGGCTACCTCGACCGGAACGTGAGGATCTGGCTCGACGCCGACAAGCTCAACGCCAAGGGGCTGACGGTGCAGGACGTCATCGGCGCCCTCGGCCGCGAGCACGTCGAGCTCCCCGCCGGGCGCCTCGAGACCGAGGGACGCGAGGTGAACGTCCGCGTGATGGGCGAGGCCCTCGACCTGGCCACCCTCCGCAGGATCGTCGTGAAGGAGATGGACGGGGCGCCGGTCTACCTCTCCGACGTCGCGCTCGTGGAGGACGGCTTCGAGGACGTCCGCAGGATCGCGCGGGTGAACGGCTTCCCGGCCCAGGGGCTCGGGATCAAGAAGCAGCGCGGCTCCAACGCCGTCGCCGTGGCCCGGGGCGTCAAGGCGGCGATGGCCGAGGTCCAGAAGACGCTCCCGCCGGGGATGGAGCTGGGGATCAACTTCGACTCCACCCAGTTCATCGAGGAGTCGGTCCACGAGATCGAGTTCGAGATCCTCCTCTCCGTCCTCCTGACCGGGCTCGTCTGCTGGATGTTCCTCGGCTCCCTCTCGTCGACGCTGAACGTCGTCCTGGCGATCCCGATGTCGCTCCTGGGGACGGTGGCCGTCGTCTACTTCGCCGGCTTCACGCTGAACACGTTCACCCTCCTGGCCCTGGGGCTCGCCGTCGGGATCGTCGTCGACGACGCGATCATGGTGATGGAGAACATCTTCCGGCACTTCGAGGAGGGGAAGGACCGGTTGCGGGCCGCCCGGGAGGGGACGGCGGAGATCACGTTCGCCGCCCTCTCCGCGACGATCGCGGTCATCGCGATCTTCGTCCCGGTGGTGTTCATGAAGGGGGTCATCGGGAAGTTCTTCCTCCAGTTCGGCGTGACCCTCTGCGTGGCGATCGCCCTCTCCTACCTCGAGGCGGTGACGCTCGCCCCCGCGCGCTGCGCGCAGATCCTCCGCTCCGGCTCCGAGGCGCGCAGCGGCGTCGGGGGGCTCGTGGACCGCGGGTTCGCGAAGGGCGCGGCCCTCTACGGCCGCGCCCTGGAGGTCGCTCTCCGGCGTCCCGTCGCGGTCCTCCTCGCCGCCGTCGCCCTGCTGGCGGTCGCGGTGGTCGTCCTCAAGGGGCTCCCGGCGGAGTTCGTCCCGTCGCAGGACCAGGGGCGGCTGATGCTCCGGATCCAGACGGCGGTCGGCTCCGACATCCGCGAGACCGACAGGCTGTTCAAGAAGGTCGAGGCAATCGTCAACGCGCGCCCCGAGGTCGAGAGGAACTACGCCATCGTCGGCGGCTTCGGCGGCGGGGCGGTCAACCAGGGGATCGTCTTCGTCACGATGGTGCCGAGGGGGCAGCGGAGCCTCTCGCAGGCCGGCTTCGCCGCGGTCCTCCGCAAGGAGATCAACGCCATCCCGGGGGTCCGCGCCGTCGTCCAGGACCTCTCGCAGGCCGGCTTCACCGCGCAGCGCGGCTTCCCGGTCGAGTTCTCCGTCCGGGGCCCCGAGTGGGACGTCCTCGTCGACCAGGCGACGCGGCTCCGCGAGAAGCTCCAGGAGAGCGGCACCGTCGTCGACGTCGACACCGACTACCAGCTCGGGATGCCGGAGCTGCGGATCGTCCCGGACCGGGCCCGCGCGGCGGACCTCGGGATCTCGGTCGAGAGCGTCGCCACGGCGATCAACGCCATGGTCGGCGGGCTCCGCGTCGGGAAGTACTCGAGCGGCGGCCGCCGGATCGACGTCAGGCTCCGCCTCCTCGCGAGCCAGCGGACGCGGCCCGAGGACCTCTCGCGCCTGAGGCTCCGGAGCGCGTCGGGGGCCCTCATCCCCCTCTCGTCCCTCGTGACGACCGAGGAGGTCCCGGCCCTCCAGGCCATCACGCGGCGCGACCGGGAGCGGGCGATCACCATCTTCGCCAACGTCGCCCCCGGGAAGTCGCAGGCCGACGCCCTGAGGACGGTCGAGTCCCTCGGGAAGCACCTCCCGACGGGCTACCGCGTCGTCCTCGGCGGGGCGAGCGTCGCCTTCCGCGAGTCGATGGGCGACCTCCTCTTCGCCCTGGTCCTCGGGATCGTCGTCGCCTACATGGTCCTCGCCTCGCAGTTCAACTCGTTCCTCCACCCCGTCACGGTCCTCTCCATCCTCCCCCTGTCGGTGGCGGGGGCCGCCTTCGCGCTCCTCCTCTCGGGGAAGACGCTCAACGTCTTCTCGATGATCGGGCTCCTCCTCCTGATGGGGATCGTGAAGAAGAACTCGATCATCCTCGTCGACTACACGAACCAGCTCCGCGCCAAGGGCCTCGGCCCGCTCGAGGCGCTCCTGAAGGCGGGGCCCGTCCGCCTCCGCCCGATCCTGATGACCTCGGTCGCGACGATGATGGCGGCGATCCCCCCCGCCCTGGGCCTCGGGCCCGGCAGCGAGATCCGCGCGCCGATGGCGATCGCGGTCATCGGCGGGCTCGTCGTCTCGACCCTCCTCTCGCTCCTCGTCGTCCCCGCCTTCTACCTCGTCGCGGGGCGCGTCGTCGCGCGGGCCCGCGGCGGCGGGGTCACGGAGCCCGAGGAGCCGGCCCTGGAGCGGGCGAGCGCCGCTCGTAGATCCTGACGAAGAACTCGGGATCGCCCACGGGCGCGTCCTGTGGGGCGCAGATCGAAGAGCGGCCCCCCGCGCGAGAGGCGCCCGGAACCTCCCGCGCCCGGGGAGGAGCCGCCAGGCCGGGGCGACGGGCGCCACCGAGACGACCCGGAGAACGCCTCGGGCCGGCCGGCGCCGGCCGGAGCGGCGAGGCTCAGCGGCGGGCCCGGGGGGCTCGCTTCGCCGCGGCCTTCCGGGCCTTCCTCGCGGCCGGCGGGAGGAGCCGCAGCTCGAGGACGGCGGTCGCCGCCGTCTCGCCCTCCTCGATGAAGACGGCGGGCGGCGCGGGCCGCGGGGCCGAGCGTCCGGTCGCGTCCGCCATGTAGAAGCCCCGGATCGTCTCGGGGGCGGTGAGGGCCAGCGCGACGCTCCGGGGGCCCGGCCCTTCCGCGGGTGTATTCACGAGGACGCTCTGCCGACCGTACTCCTCCGCGACCCTCGACTCGAGCTTCAGGTGGAGGTGCCGGGACGCGAGGTCCCCGAGGACCGGGATCCGCGCCGCCGCGAGGTCGACCAGCTTGTTGACGACCGCGCCGACGATCGGCCCCAGGTCGTTCTGGTAGAAGACGACGAACCGCACGTCGAGGAGGACCGCGTCGGGGACGGCGACCGGTCCCTTGAAGAGGGGGAGCGGGTCGCCCGGCCGGACGGCGGCGCCGAGCTGCGACCCGGGGAACGTCTCGCCCGGGAGCGCCCGGAACGTCACGGAGTCGAGCGCGAGCGCCGTCCCCGCGACCGGGTTCACGAGCTGGAGGACGAGGCCGACGTCCATCGGGCGCGGGGCGGTGAAGGGGCGCCCGTTCCTCTCCACGCTGACCTCGAGGAGCGACACCTGGAGCTTTCCGTCCACGGACACCTCCCGTCGGCCTTCCGCCTCGCGCCGATTCTACGGGGAGTCAGCCGTCGGCCGCCGGCGGCTTCCGGACCGGCGCCTCCCCCTCCGGGGTGGTCGGCCATCCCGCGGCGGCCATGGTGACGCGGTCGCGCCCCTCCGCCTTCGCCCGGTAGAGCGCCTCGTCCGCGGCCCGGAGCAGCTCGGCGGAGGTCTTCCCGTTGTCGGGGTAGACCGCGCCCCCCGCCGAGAGCGTCACCGGCTCGCGGGCCGGCGGGAGCCCGGGGATCGGCATCTCGCGGACCTTCTGCCGGAGCTCCTCGGCCCGCCGGTGGACGTTCTCCTCGTTCGCCTCCGGGAGGAGGACCGTGAACTCGTCCCCGCCGTAGCGGCACGCCACGTCGCCGGCGCGGACCCGCGCGCGGAGGAACGCGCCGAACGACCGGAGGAGGGCGTCCCCGGCGTCGTGCCCGTAGGAGTCGTTGAACGGCTTGAACCGGTCGAGGTCGAGGAGGAGGAGGCCGAGCCGTGTCCCCTTCCGCTCGGCGCGCCGGATCTCCCGCTCGAGCGCCTCCTCCAGGTAGCGGCGGTTGTAGAGGCCGGTCACCGAGTCGTGGGTCGCCTGCTCGCGCAGGATCTCGCGGAGGTCCAGGCTCGCCAGGGCGAGGGCCAGCTGCTCGGCCGCCGTCCCCGCCAGCCGCTCGGCCGCCTCGGCCCGCCCCTCCGTCTCGAACGGGGTCGTCCGCTCCAGCGAGAGGACGCCGAGGAGGTCTCCCTGCGCGGCGAGGGGGAGGCAGAGCGACCAGCAGGGCTCGGGCTGCGAGGAATGCGGGCAGCGGAGGGCCCCCTGCCGGCCGTCGACGCGGTGGGGCCGCAGGGCGCGGAGCGCCCAGCAGTCGTCGCGCGCGAAGCTCGCCGTCGTCGCCCCCCCGTCGCCCCAGGCGGCGACCCGCCGCAGCGTGTCGCGCTCGCGCTCGACGACCAGCAGCGCCCCGCTCGCCCCCTCGAAGAGCCGCGGCCCGAAGCGCGCGGTCACCGCGTGGGCCTCGGCCGGGTTGCGGCTGGCGAGGAGGAGCCGCCCCATCTCGGCGAGGAGCGAGATCTCGAGGTTCCGGCGCTCGAGCTCGGCGATCGACTCGGTCATCTCGCCGGTCGCCGCCCGGAGCGCCTTCTCGGTCCGCTTCCTCTCCGTGACGTCGAGGAGGGTCGCCACCACCCCGTCGGCGCGTCCCGCCTCGCGGAACGCCGGGCGCCCCTGGACGTGGAGCGTCCGGGAGCGCGCGTCCGCCGCCGCGCGGGTCCTCACGTCGAGGGTGAAGGGCGCCCCCTCGTCCCGCGCGCGGCGGACCGCAGCCGCGAGCGCCTCCCCGTCCTCGGGCACGAGGAGCGAGAAGAACTCCGCCGCCGTCCGGATCCCGGCCGGGGAGGGGGCGCCGACGAGCCGGCATCCCTCGTCCGAAAGGAGCACCTCGGGGTCGTGGCCGGGGAAGAGCTCCCAGCTCCCGACGTGCGCGATCGCCTGCGCCTCGGCGAGGCGCTCCAGCGTCCGGCGCCTCTCGTCCTGCACCCTCGTCCGCTCGATCGCCAGGGCCACGTGCGTCGAGACGAACTCGAGCATCCTCGCGTCCGTGGCGGTGTACCGCGTCCCCTCGGTGTAGCTCTGGACGGCGAGGATGCCGATGGTCCGCTCCGCGACCTTCAGGGGCGTCCCGAGCCAGTCGACGGAGGGGCTCCCGATCGGCACCACATCGCCCGACGCCCGGAGCTGCTGGAAGCCCTCGGGCGACGCCAGCAGCGTGCGGCCCGACCGGAAGACGTACTCGGTCAGCCCCTTGCCGAGCGGGCGCGCCTGCGGGGCGGGGTCCTCCTCGTCGACGAAGTAGGCGAAGTCGATCCACTGCCGCTCCCCGTCGATCAGGGCGATGTAGAAGTTCCGCGCCGGCATCAGGCCCGCGAGGATCTCGTGGACGCGCCGATAGAGCTCGCCGAGGTCCTGCGACGCGCCGGCGGCGTCCGCGATGGCGAAGAGCGCCGCCTGAAGGCGCGCCGCCCGGTCGCGCTCGGTCACGTCCCGGGTCGACCCCCGGAACCCGACCACCCGCCCGTCGGCGTCGAGGGAGGGAAGACCCGTCGACTCGGCGACGACCTCCCGTCCGTCGCGGCGCTGGATGACGACCCGGAGCGACGTGAAGCGCCGGGGATCCCGGCCGAGCTCCTCGAAGAAGAGCTTCAGCCTCTCGGCCTCCGGAGGGGAGAGGAAGGCCTCGGCTCCCCGCCCGATCGCCTCCTCGGGCGGGATGCCGGTCAGCTCCTGGAAGCTCGGGCCGAGGTAGGTGAACCTCCCCCCGGAGTCCATCTCCCAGATGCAGTCCGCGGAGCCCTCGACGAGGGTCCGGAAGCGCTCCTCCCCCTTCCGCCTCTCCTCCTCCGCCTCCCGGCGCGTCACGAAGGCGCCGATGGAGGCGGCGGCGACCGCGAGGATCGCCCGCTCCTCCTCGGTCCACTCGCGGGCCGCGCGGCAGTCGTCGAGGCCGACCGTCCCCCAGAAGCGGCTGCCGACGTGGATCGGCGCCAGGAGGAGCGACTGGATCCCCTGCTCCTCGAGGAGCGCCCGCCGCTCCTCCGGCACGTCGCGGACGAGGACCGGCAGCGACTCTCCCGCCAGGAGCTCGCCGAGCCACGGGGCGGGCATCGCCCGGCTGTAGGGAAGCCTCACCAGGGCCGGGTTCCCGATCTGGGGGGAGACCCCCGGGCGGACCCACTCGTACCGGTGGGACATCAGCAGCTCGCCCGACGTCGGGTCCGTCTCGTTCTGGAAGAGGTAGGCGCGATCCGCCTGGGCCGCCGAGCCCAGGACGCCCAGCGCCCGGGGGAGGACGTCGTCCGCGCGCTCCCCTTGCAGGAAGAGCCGCGACGCCTCCGCGACGCCCAGCAGGAGCCTCTCCTCGCGCCTCATCCGCGAACCCGCGCAGCGCGGGATCGTAGCACCGGCGGTCAGGCCCCGAGACCCGGCGGAAAGCGTCGCGCGAAGGCCCGGCGAGACGCCGGCCGCCGCGGCGGGACCCGCGTCAGCTCCGGTAGTCGGCGTTCAGCGAGACGTAGGCGGGACCGAGGTCCGCGGCCAGGAGGCGGGCGCGGGCCGACCCCACCCCGAGGTCGGCCGTGATCGGAACGCGCTCGCGCGCGAAGACCTTCGCGGCGGCCGCCTCCCGGTACGCCGTCGGCGCGCCCGACTCCACGAGGACGACCGGGCCCGCCTTCAGGGAGACCCGGCGCGTGGAGACGCGGGCACCGCTCCTCCCGATCGCCGCGAGGATCCGGCCCCAGTTCGGGTCGCCGCCGTGAAGCGCCGTCTTCACGAGGGGCGACGTCGCGACGGCGTGCGCCGCGAGCCTCGCCTCCCGTTCCGACGCCGCGCCGGTGATCTCCACGTCCATGACGCGGGTCGCCCCCTCGCCGTCCCGGACGATCATCCACGCGAGCCGGCGGCAGACCTCGGCGACGGCGCGGGCCAGCTCGGGAGCCTCCTCCGCGGCCGCGATCCCGGGGCCGCCGAGCGTCCCCGACGCCAGGAGGAGGACGGTGTCGTTCGTCGAGGTGTCGCCGTCGACGGAGATCGCGTTGAAGCTCTCCCCCACCGCCGACCTCAGGATCGATCTGAGCGCCGCGGGGGCGGCCGGCGCGTCGGTCGTCACGAACGCGAGCATCGTCGCCATGTCGGGGTGGATCATCCCGGCCCCCTTGGCGAAGCCGACGACGCGGCCGCGGCGGCCGTTCCACGAGTAGGCCGCCTGCGCGACCTTGGGCCCGGCGTCCGTCGTCAGGATGGCGCGGGAGGCCGCCGCCAGGCCCCCGGCCGAGAGGCGCGCCACGGCGTCCGGGAGGCGGGCGCGGATCTTCTCGTCCGGCAGGAGGACGCCGATCACCCCCGTCGAGGCAACGAAGACCTCGCGGGCGGGGCAGCCGAGGAGCCCGGCGGCCCGCCGCTGGACGGCACGTGCCGCGGCGAGGCCCGCGGCGCCGGTCACGGCGTTCGCGCAGCCGCTGTTGACGACCACCGCGCGGACCCGCCCGCCGCTCCTCCGGAGCGCTGCCTTCGAGACGACGACGGGCGCGGCCAGGAACCTGTTCCGCGTGAAGACCGCCGCGGCGTTCGCCCCCCCCTCGGCGACGAGGAGGGCGAGGTCGGGGCGCTTCTTGCCGATGCCGGCCTCGACCCCCGAGGCGAGGAACCCCTTCGGGAGCTTCATGGACGCCTCCTTCGCCCCGTCCGCCTCCTTTGCCTCCTCTGCCGCTCGATCCTCCGGAGGACGGCCCGGGCCGCCGCGCGGACCCGCCTCGGCGAGGTCCCCCCTACGGCCGCGCGGCGGGCGAGGGCCTGGTCCACGTCGAGGGCGCGGAGGTCCGCCGAGGTGACGCCGTCGCCCGGGCCGAGGCCCGCGAGGGACGCCTTCGCCTCCTCGGCGGCGGCGATCCGCCGCCCGACCACGTCGTGCGCCTCGCGGAAGGGGACCCCGCGGCGCGCCAGGGCGTCGGCCAGCTCCGTCGCCAGGAGGGCGTCGTCCGACGCGGCCGCGCGCATCCTCTCGCGGTGGAGCGTCAGCCCGGCGAGGAGCGCCGAGAGGGCCGGGACCGCCGCCGCGAGCGTCGCGCGCGTCCGGAAGAGGGGCTCCTTGTCGAGCTGGAGGTCCTTGTCGTAGGCGAGCGGGATCCCCTTCAGGAGGGCGAGGAGCCCCGCCAGCTCCCCCACCGCACGCCCCGCGTGCCCGCGGACGAGCTCGAGGACGTCGGGGTTCTTCTTGTGGGGCATCCGCGAGGAGCCGGTGGCGAGCCGGTCGGGGAGGTCGGCGAAACGGACCTCGTCGGACGTGAAGAAGATCAGGTCTTCCGCGAGGCGCGAGAGGTGGACGAGGAGGAGGCCCGCCGCGAAGAGGTACTCCGCGGCGGCGTCGCGGTCCGAGACCGCGTCGAGGGAGTTGGCCGTGGGGCGGGCGAAGCCGAGCGATGCGGCCAGGCGGGCCCGGTCGACCGGGAGGGGCGTCCCCGAGAGGGCTCCCGACCCGAGCGGGCACTCGTCGGCCCGCTCGGCCGCGTCCCGCGCGCGGCCGGCGTCGCGCAGGAGCATCTCGGCATAGGCCAGCGCCCAGTGTCCGAACGTCACGGGCTCGGCCCGCTTCAGGTGCGTGTAGCCCGGCATGGGGGTGGCGGCCTCGTCGGCGGCGCGGACGGCCAGGACACCGGCCAGCTCCAGGGCCCCCGCCTCGAGCTCGGCGAGGGCGCCCTTCAGGTAGAGCCTCACGTCGGTCGCCACCTGGTCGTTCCGCGACCGCCCCGTGTGGAGCTTCCCCGCGAGAGGCCCGAGCTTCTCCGCCAGGGCCGCCTCGACGTAGGAGTGGACGTCCTCGTGGCCCGCGGCGACCGCCGCGTCCGCGGCGCGCGCGCCGCCGGCGGCCCACTCCTCCCGGACCGCGTGGAGGCCGCGGGCGATCGCCCGGGCCTCGGCCGGACGGAGGACCCCCGACCGCCCGAGCTCCTCGGCCCACGCGACCGAGCCTTCGACGTCGACGGAGAGGAGCTCGCGGTCGAAGGCGAACGAGTCGTTGAAGCGCCGGAGGACCTCCGCCGGCCCCTCCGCGAACCGGCCGCCCCAGAGCTGGCGCCTCTTCACGGCGTCACCGCCTCAGCCCCACGGCTCGAGGCGGAGGTGCTCGCCCGCCGCCATCGCCTCGGCGGAGCGGGGCGAGAGCCGCTTGCGCCCGCGCGTCTGGAGCCCGAAGAGGCGGATGAAGCCCGCGGCGTCCTGCGGCGTGTAGCCCGTCATGTTGAACGACGCGAGGTCGGCGGAGTAGAGCGAGTCGTCGGCCGTCCGGCCGACCACGATGGCCGAGCCCTTGAAGAGCTTCATCGTGACCTGGCCGGTGACGGACTGCGTGATCTTCTCCATGAAGGCCTCGAGCGCCTCGCGGAGCGGGTTGAACCACTGGCCGTAGTAGACGAGCTCGGCGTAGCGGAGCGCGAGCCGCTCCTTCTCGTGCATCGCGTCGCGCTCGAGCGTGAGCGTCTCGAGGGCGCGGAGGGCCTGGACGAGGAGCGTCCCGCCGGGGGTCTCGTAGACGCCTCGCGACTTGATCCCGACGAGCCGGTTCTCGACCATGTCGGCGCGCCCGACGCCGTGCCGCCCCGCGATCGCGTTCAGCGTCTCGATCAGCCGGGCGGGCGAGAGCGGCTCGCCGTTCACCGAGACCGGGAACCCCTTCTCGAAGCCGATCGTCACCCGCTCGGGCTCGTCCGGCCCCTTGCGCGGGTCGACGGTCAGCTTGAACATCGACTCCTCCGGCTCGAACGCCGGGTCCTCGAGCGGCCCCCCCTCGTGGGACATGTGCCACAGGTTCCGGTCGCGCGAGTAGGGCTCCTTCTTCGTCGCGGTCACGGGGATCTTCCGCGCGGCCGCGTAGTCGATCGCCTCCTCGCGCGAGGTGATCTCCCACTCGCGCCACGGGGCGATGACCGCCAGCTCGGGCGCGAGCGCCTGGTAGGCCAGCTCGAACCGGACCTGGTCGTTCCCCTTCCCCGTGCAGCCGTGCGAGAGCGCGTCGCACCCGGTCGCGAGCGCCACCTCCACCTGCTTCTTCGCGATGAGCGGCCGCGCCGTCGAGGTGCCGAGGAGGTACTCGTGCTCGTAGACCGCTCCGGCGCGCAGGACGCGGAAGAGGTACTCCTTCGCGAACTCCTCCCTCACGTCGAGGAGGTGGAAGTCGCACGCGCCGGTGGCGAGCGCCTTCTCCCTCAGGCCCGCCGTCTCCTCCGCCTGGCCGACGTCCACCGCCACCGCGACGACCTCGCAGCCGTAGGTCTCCTTCAGCCACGGGATGATGATCGAGGTGTCGAGCCCCCCCGAGTAGGCGAGGGCGGCCTTCCTGACCTGCCTTCCGTTCTTCGTCTTCATGCGACCGGCTCCTTCAGCGCTTCTTCGAGGGCGAGGACGAACGCCGCCAGGGCGGCCTTCGGGACGACGTAGGGAGGGAGGAGGCGGATCACCTTCTTGCGGGCCGTCCCGACGACGAACCCCTTCTCGAGGAGCTTCGCCTGGACCGGCGCCGCCTCGCGGTCGAGCTCGATCCCCCAGATGAGGCCGCAGCCCCTCACCTCGGCGATCGCCGGGGAGCGGCGCGCCAGGGCGGCGAGCTTCCTGCCGAACCAGGGGCCCACGTCGGCGACCCGCGCCACGAGGGCCCCCTCGACCAGCTCGTCGAGGACGGTCAGGCCGAGGCGGCAGGCGACGGGGTTGCCGCCGAGCGTCGTCCCGTGGTGGCCGGGCCTGACGAGCCCCTCGAGCCTCGGCCCGGTGAGGACCGCGCCGAGCGGGAGCCCGCCGCCGAGCGGCTTGGCGAGCGTGACGACGTCGGGGACGACGCCGGACCGCTGGAAGGCGAAGAGGAACCCCGTCCGGCCGAGCCCGCACTGGATCTCGTCGAAGACGAGGGCCGCGCCGACCGCGTCGGCCCTCTCGCGGGCGGCGCGGAGGAAGGCGTCGCTCAGCGGGACGATCCCCCCCTCCCCCTGGATCGGCTCGAGGAAGATCGCCCCGGTCCTCTCCGTCACCGCGGCCCGGAGCGCCGCGACGTCGTTCGCGGGGACGAAGGTGACGCCCGGGACGAGCGGCTCGAACGGCGTCCGGTAGGGTTCGTTCCCGGTCATCGAGAGGGCGCCGAACGTCCGGCCGTGGAAGCTGTTCTCGAGCGCGACGACGCCGGGCTTGCCGGGAGCGAGGAGCCGCGAGAACTTCAGCGCCGCCTCGTTCGCCTCGGTCCCGCTGTTGCAGAAGAAGGCCCGAGAGAGCCCCGACAGCGTGACGAGCCTCTCCGCGAGCTCCGCCTGCGCGGGCTGGTAGAAGAGGTTCGAGACGTGGAGGAGGTCGCCCGCCTCCTTCCGGAGCGCCCTCACGAGGGCGGGGTGCCGGTAGCCGAGGGCGTTGACCGCGATCCCGGCGAGGAGGTCCCAGTACGCCTTCCCGTGGGCGTCGACGAGCCGGGCCCCGCGCCCGTCCCGCGGGTGGAACCGGGTCCAGGCGTAGGTGGGGAGGAGGTAGGCGGCGGCGCGGGCCTCGACGGCAGACGGGCTCTCGTCACGGGAAGCATCGTCAGGCTGCTGCAAGGTGCGTCCCTCCCTTTCCTTCGAGGACGGCGGCCCGGTGCCGGTCCGGGCCTGCGACGAGGACCTCCGACACGCCCGCCTGGAGCGCTTCGAGCGCCGACCCGAGCTTCGGCCGCATCCCGCCGGTGACGGCCTCCGAGCCGAGGAGCCTCCTCACGTCGGCCGCGTCGAGGCGGTCCGCCACCTCGCCCGACTCGTCCCTCACCCCCTCGACGTCGGTGAGGTAGACGAGCTTGCGGGCGCCGAGGGCGACCGCGAGGGCCGCGGCGGCCGCGTCGGCGTTGACGTTCAGGAGCGTCCCGTCCCGCCCGAGCGCGACCGAGGCCACCAGCGGCAGGAACCCGGCTCCGAGGACGGCCCGGAGGAGGCGCGCGTCGCAGCTGACCGGCCGCCCGACGAAGCCGAGGTCGACGCCGTCGACCGCCTCGTGGAACTCGGCCCAGAGCGTCCCGCCGTCGGCGCCGGAGAGGCCCGCGGCCGAGATCCCCCGCTCCTTGAGCTCGGCGACGAGGGTCTTGTTCACGAGGCCGGAGAGGATGGCGACCACGACGTCGAGCGTCTCGGCGTCGGTGACGCGGAGCCCCCCCTGGACCTTCTTCGGGATGTCGAGGGCGGCGAGCATCTTGTCGATCCGCTTGCCGCCGCCGTGGACGACGACGAGCCGCTCGCCCGACGTCCAGGCCGTCGCGATCGCCTCGAGGGCCGCCGCGCGGAGCGGGCGGCTCTCGAGGAGGCTCCCCCCCAGCTTGACCACCGTCGCGCTCACGAGAGGCCCTCCTCCTCCGCGAAGCCGGAGGCGCGGTTGAAGTTCTGGACCGCCTGCGAGGCGGCCCCCTTGAGGAGGTTGTCGATGGCCGAGACGAGGACGGCCCGCCGCCCTCCGTCGAGCGGCGCGCTCCCGAGGTGGGCCCGCGGCGTCCCGACGACGTCCTTCAGCTCCGGGAGCCGGCCCGGCGGCAGGACCCGCACGAACGGCCTGCCCGCGTACGCGCGCTCCCAGCGCCCGGCGACCTCGTCCGGGGAGACCCGGGTGCGGAACGAGACGTGGATCGTCGAGAGGATCCCGCGCGCGACGGGGAGGAGGTGCGGCACGAACGCGAACGGGGAGCCGGCCGGGAGCCCCAGGGCCTGCCGGATCTCCGGCTCGTGGCGGTGGACGCCGACGCCGTAGGCCTTGTAGCTCCCCGCGACCTCGCAGAACGAGTAGGCGAGGTCGGCCCGCTTCCCCGCGCCGGAGACGCCGCTCGCCGAGACGGCGACGACCGGCATCCCCTCCTCGAGGATCGGGAGGAGCGGCCGGAGCGCGAGGAGGATCGACGTCGGGTAGCAGCCGGGGTTCGCGACGAGGCGCGCCCGGTCGAGCTCCTCGCCGCAGAGCTCCGTCAACCCGTAGACGGCCCGGGGGAGGAGCTGCGGCGACGGGTGCTGGAACCCGTACCAGGCCTGGTAGAGGGCGGCGTCCTTCAGGCGGAACGCCCCCGAGACGTCGATCACGAGGAGCCCCGCCTCGAGGAGCGAAGGGACGAGCGAGGCGGAGGTCTCGTTCGGAGTCGCGAGGAAGACCGCGTCGGGCGAGGACGCCCGCAGCGCCGCCTCGTCGAACGGGACGACGGCGGGCCCGCTCCGCCCGCCGAGCGCGGGGTGGACCGCCTCGAACGCGCACCCCTTCGACCCCGGGCTCCCGAAGAGGCTGGCGACCTCGACGCGCGGGTGCGCGGCGAGGATCCGGACCAGCTCCGCTCCCGAGTAGCCGGCCGCTCCGACGACAGAGACACGCTTCACCACGATCACTCCTTCCGGCCGCGGGGCGGCCGGCCTAGGCGCGGCGGCGCCGGCGCGGAGCCGGCGCCCCCTCGAGGGCGGCCTGCAGGCGGCGGGCCAGGGCGCGGGCCCTCGCGGGCGCGGAGGTGGCGAGGAAGACGGTGTCGTCTCCCGCGATCGAGCCGACGACGTCCGGCAGCCCCACCTCGTCGACGACGTGGGCCACCGGATGGGCCTCGGCCGGCGGCGTCCTCACCACGACCAGGCTCCCCGCCGGCTTCGCCGACAGGACCGAGCCCCGGAGGACCCGCTCCAGGCGCGCCACGGCGCGGGGGTCGGCCCCCGGCCGGCCCGCGCCCCCCGCCCCGGGCTCCACGTACCCGTCGGGCGTCTTGGCCAGCCCCAGCTCCCGGATGTCGCGCGACAGCGTCGGCTGGGTCGCGTGGATCCCCCGCCCCTCGAGGAGGCGCTGCAGCTCGTCCTGGGACCTCACGGGCGCCTCGCGCACGAGCCGGACGATGGCGTCCCGCCGCCGGAGCGCGGACGTGGCCGGATGATTATTCACGATCGCGGATGATTATGCAGCGCGGGCCGCGTGTCAAGGCCCCGGCGGCGCCCCCCGCGGCGCGGCCTCCGGGCCGGTCACGGCACGGAGGGGCGGGCGTCGGCGAAGAGCCTCACGGCGTCGGCCCGGGCGGGCCAGGCGACGCCGCGCGGGAGGAACGTCACGTGCTCCTCGATGAAGAGCGGCACCGCGAGCACCTCCTCGCTCACGCGCCGCATCGCCTCCTGGAGGAGGCCGAGCCTCGCGCTCGGCTCGAGGGTCCGGCGGGCGGCGTCGATCCTCTCGTCGAGGCCCGGGACCGGGCACCTCTCGTACGAGAAGTTCGCCGTCCCGAGGCCCCGCGCGGCGTCGCGGGACCGGACCCAGCGGTCGAGGATCTCCTGCGCGTCGCCGCTCCGGCACCAGAACCGGAGGACGTAGAGGGAGGAGCCGCCGCTCGCGAGGCGCTCGAAGAACTCCTCCTCCGGGAGGCTGTTGACCCGGACCCGCCACCCGACGGCGCCCAGGTCCTCGGCGACGCGCCTCGCGTAGGCCTCCATCACCGACCGGACGTCGACCTCGGCCTCGACGCCGCCCGCGAGCCCCGCCTCGGAGAGGAGGGCGCGGGCACGGGCCAGGTCGCGCCGGGGAGAGGGGACCGACGGGTCGAAGCCGAAGACGAGCGCGGGGACCATCTGCGTCGGGAGGAAGCCACGCCCCCCCCGCGCCTCCGACAGGAAGCGGGCGGGATCCACCGCGAGGGCGACGGCCCGCCTCACGCGGCGATCGAGGAACGGGTTCCGGCCCTCCCCGCCCGGCAACGTGACGCGCGGCGTCGCCGCCCCGTGCAGGTCGAAGCCGAGGTACGCGACGGACAGGCCCGGGACGGCCGACGGGACCGCCACCTTCTCGGCCTCCCGGTACCGTTCCGTCCCCGGGCGCGCGAAGAAGACGAGACGGGTCCCCCGCGGCACGAGGGAGGGGACCTCGGGGTCCCCCCAGGAGCGGCCGACGTGGTAGGCGCGGCGGAAGGCGGGACGCGGTCCCCAGTACGGGTCGAACCGCTCGAGCTCCACCACGGGCCCGGCCCTGACGCGTACGATCCGGTAGGGCCCCGTCCCGGCGGAGCGTGCGGCGAGCGCCCCCGCCCCCTCGCGCTCGACGAAGCGCCGCGACACGACCGCCACCTCGCGCAGGAGCGGGAGGAGGAAGGCGTCGGGGCTCAGCGTCCGGAGGCGGACCTCCAGGGCGCCCACCTTCTCCACGGAAACGCCCGCGAGGGCGTCCCGTCGCGTCGACCGCGGATGGTCCCGGGCCCTCCGGAAGCTGAAGACGACGTCGTCGGCGTCGAGCAGCGACCCGTCGTGGAAGCGGACCCCGGGACGGAGGCGGAAGTCCCAGGTGAGGGCGTCGGGGTTCGTCCACGAGACCGCGAGCGCCGGGGTGACGGCGAGCTGCGCGTCGAGCGCGACGAGCCCCTCGTAGGCGTTGGACAGCAGGCTCCACGTCTGGATCACCTGGCCCGCCGTGTGGGGGTCGAGCCCTTCGGCGCCCCGCTCGGCGAGGAGCGCGATCGCCGGCTCGGGCCCGAGGGATCTCCGGCAGCCCCCCCCGCCCGGACCGACGAGCGACGCGGCGGCCAGGAGGGCTGCCGGAAGGCGCCGCCCGCGGACGCGAAGGCCGCTGAGCCCCCGCCGCGCCGGGCCGGCGGCCGCAGGGCCCTCGAAAGGGCCTCCCTTCCTCGGTTCGCGCATGAACGAACCGATTCTAGGCGTCCGCGCGCCGCCGGGCGAGCGGTCCGGGACGAGACGGCGACTCAGCGTCCCGGCTCGTTTGATGCCCCCGAATCATTGAGGCTTCCGCCCCTCATCCCAATAATTCGCGGCCGGGGGGTACTCGTGACCGATCTTTCGCGAAACGAGCTCGTCGCTCGCATCCGGGCGACCTTCGTCGTCATCCTCCTCGTCCTGGCGGCGTTCGCCGCGTCCTCCGCGGCGGGTGCGCCGCCCACCGACGAGGATTGCCTGGGCTGCCACGGCGACAAGTCCGCCGCCCGCTCCGGCGGCGCGTCGGTCTACGTGAAGAAGGCCGACCTCGCCGCCTCCGTCCACGGCGAGGCGGGCCTTTCGTGCGTCGACTGCCACGCCGACCTCGCGAAGCTCAAGGAGCTCCCGCACAAGGAGAAGCTGAAGCCCGTCTCGTGCAGCAGCTGCCACGACGGGATGGCGGAGAAGCACCCGTTCCACCCGTCGATGAAGGCGGACCCCGAGGCCGTCCCGTGCCAGGAGTGCCACGGAGGCCACACGGTCGCCTCGCCGAAGGCGGCGTCCGCGAAGCTGATGGCGGCCTGCGCCAGCTGCCACCAGGACGAGGTCGAGCGGTACGGCGCCTCCGTCCACGGGCAGGCGGTGAAGCGCGGCGAGAAGGAGGCCCCCACCTGCGCCACGTGCCACAGCCGGCCCGTCGCCAGCGACCAGGAGGGGGCCACGGCCGCGGCCCGCAAGCAGGCTCAGGAGAAGATGTGCCTCTCCTGCCACCTCGACAGCCCCGAGGTGCGCGCGCGCGTCCCGATGTCCGCCGGGTTCATCGCGTCGTACGAGTCGAGCGTCCACGGGAAGGCCCTCCTCGCCGGGAACGCGAATGCCGCCAACTGCGTCGACTGCCACGGCTCGCACGAGATCCTCGCCGGAGACAAGTCCGACTCCCGGACGAACAGGCGCCACATCCAGGAAGCGTGCGCGAAGTGCCACACGAAGATCGCCGAGACGTTCGCCTCCAGCGTCCACGGCAAGGCCCTCGCGAACGGGAACGCCGACGCCCCGACCTGCACGACGTGCCACGGCGAGCACGGGATCCTCAAGCACACCGACCCGCGCTCTCCCGTCGCCGCCGCGAACGTCTCCGCGAAGGTCTGCACCCCCTGCCACGGCTCCCTCCGCCTGACGGAGAAGTACGGCATCGAGAGCGACCGCTTCCAGACCTTCGAGGCCAGCTTCCACGGCCTCGCGGTGAAGGGGGGAGACGTCGAGGTGGCGAACTGCGCCTCCTGCCACGGCTCCCACAACATCCTCCCCTCGAGCGACCCCGCCTCCACGATCAACAAGGCGAACCTCGCCCGGACCTGCGGCACGTGCCACCCGGGCGCCGGGACGCGCTTCACGATGGGCGCCGTCCACGTCGACATCCGAAGCAGGAAGGAGGAGCCGCTCCTCTACTGGATCGCGACCCTCTACCTGGGCCTCATCGTCGGGACGATCGGCGCCATGGGCCTCCACAACGTCCTCGACTTCGTCAAGAAGTCCCGGCGCCAGCTGGCGTTCCGCCGCGGCGAGCTGGAGGAGGACCACCCCGTCTCGCACCGCCTCTACGTCCGGATGACGCGGGAGGAGCGGCTCCAGCACGGCTCCCTCCTCGTCAGCTTCTTCCTCCTCGTCCTGACGGGCTTCGGCCTCCGCTTCCCCGACTCCTGGTGGGTCCAGGGGATCCGGAGCCTCTCGACGAACGCGTTCGAGTACCGGAGCCTCGTCCACCGGATCGCCGCCGTCTGGATGTGCCTCGCGGCCGTCTACCACCTCACCTACATCACCGCCACGGCGCGGGGGCGAAAGCTCGTGAAGGACCTCTGGTTCTCTCTCCAGGACGCCCGCGACGCCGTCGCCGTCCTCAGGTACAACCTCGGCCTGTCACCCGTGAAGCCGAAGTTCGGCCGGTTCAGCTACATCGAGAAGAGCGAATACTGGGCCCTCGTCTGGGGGACCGTCGTGATGGCCGCCACGGGCTTCATCATGTGGTTCGACAACACCTTCATCAACCTCCTCTCGAAGCTCGGCTACGACGTCGCCCGCCTCGTCCACTACTACGAGGCCTGGCTCGCGACTCTGGCCATCCTCGTCTGGCACATCTACTTCGTGATCTTCAACCCGGACGCGTACCCGATGAACACCGCCTGGCTGACCGGCAAGCTCTCCGAGCGCGAGATGCTCGAGGAGCACCCGCTCGAGCTCGCGGAGATCCACCGGGCCGAGGCGCTGCTCGCGGCGAAGGCCGAGGCCGAGGCCGAGTCGGCGGCCGGGACCGACCCGAAGCAGAAGGGCTGACGCCGCTCCCGCCCGCCGTCCCCCGGAGGGCCGCCGCCGCGCGCGGCGGCCCTCCCCGTTCTCCGGGGCCTCTCCGGCGCCGGTTGCGCCGGCCCGGCCGCACCGGTACCCTGCGCGCCGATGCATGGGAGCCCATACACTTCGTCCCCGGGTACGTCCCCGCGCGCCGGCCGGCCCCGCGAGGTCCGGGAGGTGCTGGACGGCGTCCGGCGCCTCGTCCGCGCCCTCCGCCTCTCCGCCCGCGAGGCGGAGCGGACGGTCGGCCTGAGCGGCGCCCAGCTCTTCGTCCTCAAGTCGCTGGAGGGGCGCCCCGAGACCTCTCCCGGCGAGCTCGCCTCGCTGACGGCGACCGACCAGAGCTCGGTCTCCGTCGTCGTGGCCCGCCTCCACGAGCGGGGGCTCGTCGACCGGCGGCGGGACCCGCGGGACCGCCGGCGCTTCTCCCTCTCCCTCACCGCGGCGGGCCGGCGTCTCGTCCGGGGGGCGCCCGACCCCGCTCAGGGTCCGCTCGTCGCCGCCGTGGAGGCCCTGGGGAGCGCCGACCGGAGGGCCCTCGCCCGCCTCCTCGATCGCGTCGTCCGGGGGATGGGGGTCCGCGGCCGCCAGGCGCCGCTCTTCTTCGCCGACGAGGAGCCGCGCCGCCCCGGGCCCCGCGGCGGGCGGAGGCCCGGGCCATGAGCGCCCCGGAGCGGGCGGACGCCGGGGCCCTCCCCGTCTCCCCCTCGATGGAGCCGGCGGCCCGGTCGGCCGGGATCCCCGCGCCGGCGCTCCCGGCCGACCGCCGGACCGTCGCCGTGGCCGCCGTCGCGGTGGCGGTCGGGGGGGCGGCGGCCCTCGTCGCCCGCGCCCTCACCGCGCTCATCGGCCTCGTGACGAACGCGGCCTTCTACGGCAGGCTCTCCCCCGCCTTCGTCTCGCCCGCCGGGAACGCCCTCGGGTGGCGCGTCGTCCTCGTCCCCGCGGCCGGGGGGCTCGTGGTGGGGGCGATGGCCCGGTGGGGCTCCCGCGCGATCCGCGGGCACGGCATCCCCGAGGCGATGGAGCAGTCGCTCCTGAACGAGGGGCGCGTCCCCCCGCGCGTGACCTTCCTGAAGCCGCTCTCGGCGGCGGTGGCCATCGGAACGGGCGGGCCGTTCGGCGCCGAGGGACCGATCATCGCCACCGGAGGCGCGCTCGGCTCGCTCGTCGGCCAGCTCCTCGAGACGACGGCGGCGGAGAGACGGACCCTCCTCGCGGCGGGCGCCGCCGCCGGGATGTCGGCCACCTTCGGCAGCCCCGTCTCCGCCGTCCTCCTCGCCGTCGAGCTCCTCCTCTTCGAGCTGAGGCCCCGCTCCCTCGTCCCGGTGGCGCTCGCGAGCGCCACCGCCGCCGGCGTCCGGGCGGCGCTGCTCGGAACGGCGCCGATCTTCCCCATGCCCGCCGTCGCGGCCCCGCCGCTCGCCGCCCTGACGGCCTACACGGTCCTCGGCGCGGCCGCGGGCGTCCTCGGCGTCGGCGTGACGCGGGCGGTCTACCGCGTGGAGGACGCCTTCGAGAAGCTTCCGGTTCCGTGGCCGCTCTGGCCCGCGCTCGGCGGCCTCCTCGTCGGCGCCGTCGGATGGGCCGTCCCGCGGACCCTCGGGGTGGGGTACGACAACATCGACGGCATCCTCTCCGGCGGCCTCCTGGGGACGGGGCTCGCCCTGCTGTGCGGGGCGAAGTTCCTCTCGTGGGTCGTGGCGCTCGGAAGCGGGACGTCCGGCGGGACCCTGGCTCCCCTCTTCACGTTCGGCGGGGGCGTCGGGGCCCTGGCGGGCGCCGCGCTCGCCCGGTCGTTCCCGGCCGCGGGCGTCGACCCGAGGCTGGCGGCGCTCGTCGGGATGGCGGCGCTCTTCGCCGGGGCCTCGCGCGCCGCGCTCGCGTCGGTCGTCTTCGCCCTGGAGGTGACCCTCCAGCCCGCAGCCCTCCCCGCCCTCCTCGGCGGATGCGCCGCCGCGCACCTCGCCTCCTGCCTCCTGATGCGCGAGAGCATCATGACCGAGAAGATCGCCCGGCGGGGCGTCCGGGTGCCGGTCGAGGTGACGGCCGACTACCTCGACCGCGTCCCCGTCCGGAAGGGCTGCAGCGCCCCCGTCGTGACCCTCGCCGCGGGGGAGCCCCTCGCGCGGGCGCGGGAGCGGCTCCGCGAGGGACCGGGCGTCCCCTCGCACAACGGCTTCCCCGTCGTCGACGCCGCGGGCCGCCTCGTCGGCGTCGTCACGCGGCGCGACCTCCTCGACCCGGCCCGCCCCGGCTCGGAGCCCGTCTCCGCCGCGGTCCGCCGCCCCCCGGTGGTCGCCTTCGAGGACGAGTCGCTCCGCGAGGCGGCGGACCGGATGGTCGAGGAGGGCATCGGGCGCCTGCCGGTCGTGAGCCGCAGGGCGCCCGACCTCGTCGTCGGGATCCTGACCCGGAGCGACCTCCTCGCCGCGCACCGGGCGCGCCTCGACGAGGGACGGCGGGCCCGGCGCGTCCTTCCCCTCGGGCGGGCGCGGCGTCCGGCGGGCGCCGGAGACGCCGCCGGACGCTGACCTCGGAGGGGGTCGGACGCGGAGGGCCGCGCCCGGGAAAGGACGGCCGCCCCGGCTCCCCGGGGCGGCCGCGTCAGGCCCTTTCGACCCGTCCGCCCTCGCGCGGACGACGGCGGGTCACCGGTACGCGAAGAGCATCGCGTAGATGATCCAGAGGACTGTGAGGAAGCCGATCGTCAGCGCCGTCCACCCGAAGAAGCGGATGGCCCTGAGGACGACGGGCTGGTAGGGCTCGCCGAGGCTCTCCTCGAGCTTGCCGCTCGCCACGAGCGCCTCGTACTCGGCGGGCTTGTCCCTCTTCAGCTCCTCCACCGACATCCGGCCCGTGAAGACCACGATGTCCATCGGGAACTTCTCGGGCCTCAGGTGGGTGTTGAAGAAGTGGATCGTGAAGATGAAGCCGACGGCCAGGAGCGCCTCGTCGCTGTGGATGATCGTGGCGACGTTGATGAGCCAGCCGGGCAGGAGGTGCGTGAGGGTCTCGGAGAACCAGAGGAGGACCCCCGTCGACCCGATGACGAAGACGCCCCAGAAGACCGCGAAGTAGTCGAACTTCTCCCAGTAGGTCCAGCGGCCGTACTGGGGGCGCGGGCCGAGGCCGAGGAACCACTTCACGGTCCCGGCCACGTCGCGCGCGTCCTTCATGGTCGGCATCATCGTGTTCGGGCCGGCGAAGAGCTCCTTCCAGCTCTTCTTCTCCCGGGACTTCCGCTTCAGCACGTCCACGATGTGCGTGACGAAGATCGCGAACATGAGCGTCGCGGCCGCGCGGTGGATGAACCCGGCCCCCTCGAAGCCGCCGAACAGCTTCGACATGACGCGCGCCCACGGCGTGAAGGAGAACTTCAGCGTCAGCCCGGTCAGCGCGAGGCTGATGAAGCTGACGATGAGGGAGATGTGCATCGCCCGCTCGAGCCGCGTGAACCTCACGAACTGCGGCTCCTTCGGGTCGGCGACCGCGTGGGACGCCTCCTCCGCCTTCAGCTCGCGCCGCATCTTCAGGGCGCGCGGGAGCCAGAGGAGGGTGTGGAGGCCGCTCACCGTGAAGGTCCCGACGAGGAGGAGCGTCATCCCCCAGAACGTGAAGAAGAGGATCGGGTACTTGTTCCGGTCGTGGTGCGTCGCGTGGGTCAGGTAGCCGGCGAACCGGCGGGTCGCCCCCTCGTGGCACTTCTGGCAGGTCTTCACGACGTTCTCGCGCGAGAGGTGCGACGCGGGGTCCGACGGCGGCAGGATGTCGTGCGCCCCGTGGCAGTCGTAGCACTTGGCGGTCTTGGCGTACCCGAGCTGCGAGACCTTGCCGTGGAAGGTGTCGAAGTAGCTCTCCGTCACCTCCTTGTGGCACTTGCCGCAGCTCTGGAGGACCGTGAGCTTGAAGCCGATCTCGTCGGTCCGGCGGATGCCGTGGGCCGAGTGGCAGTCCTCGCAGACGGGGAGCTTCTCGTTCGACTTCGAGACCTTCACCGAGTGGATGCTCTTCTCGAACAGCTCCTCGACCCCGTGGTGGCACCGCCCGCACGTCTCCGGCTGGCGCTGGCGGCTGACGGTCGACTCGGGGTTCGAGGCCGGCAGGACGCTGTGCGCCGTGTGGCAGCCGGTGCAGGACGCCGTGACGAGGAGGCCCCCCTTGAGGAGCCCCTGCCCGTGGATGCTCTCGCCGTAGCTCTCGACGATCTGCTTCTGGTCGCCCGCGTAGCGGCGGGCCGCCTTCTCGCCCGACCGGTGGCACCGGGCGCAGAGGACGGGGACGTTCCTCACGAACGTCGGCGAGGAGGGGTCCGTCCGCCCCTTGACCCCGTGCGTCCCGTGGCACTCGACGCACGGCGGGCCGTTCGGGTCGCCCTGCGCGACCAGCTGGCCGTGCGTGCTCCGCGCGTACTGCTGCACGACCCCCTCGTGGCAGGTGCCGCAGACGACCTTCTGGGTGATCGTCGCGCAGGGCCGGTCCTTGGCCGTCGGGCTCACCTCGACGTGGCACTGCGAGCAGCGCTTCTCCTTGTGACGGGAGGCGGCGAGCTCCGCGGCGTCGACGAACATCGACCGCCCGTCCCGGGCCTTGAGGTCCTTCTTCCCGTGGCAGGAGAGGCACTCGGCGTCCGCCATGCCGACGTCGTAGAAGACCTTCCGGATCTTGTGGGGCTGGTGGCAGTCGACGCAGGCCGGGAGGACGTGGGCCTCCTTCTCCCAGAGCTCCCCCTTGATGACCTTCTGGTGGACGTTCTCGATGTTCCCGTGGCAGACGGCGCAGGTCTTCGCGATGTTCTGCCGGGCGATCGAGGACCTCGGGTCGGTGTGGGGCAGGGTGAGGTGGGGGGTGTGGCACGAGACGCACGTGGCGGCGACGACGAGGCCCTTCTTCAGGAGCGCCTCGCCGTGGATGCTCTCGGTGTAGTTCTCGAGGATCCGGTCCTGCGGGATCTCGTGCTGGAGCTGGACCGGCGTCCCTTCCCGGTGGCACTTCCCGCAGAGGAACGGGATCTTCGCCGGCAGGACCGGCGAGGCCGCGCTCTTCACCTTCACGATGCCGTGGCTGCCGTGGCACGTCCAGCAGCGCGGCGCCAGCGGATCGCCCTTCTTCACCGCCTTGCCGTGGAGGCTCTGGGCGTACTGCTCGACGATGTCGCCGTGGCAGGCGTCGCAGGTGGGCGCCGCGTGCTTCTCGTCGTGCGGGAGCTCCTTGCCGGAGAGGTCCGAGTGGCAGCCGACGCAGGGGGCGTCCGCGTGGACCGAGCCCTTGAGGGTCTTCTCGTCGACGAAGAGCGAGACCGTCCTTCCGGCCTTCTTCTTCGTGAGCGTCTCGTCCGAGTGGCAGGAGAGGCAGTCGGAGTTCTCCTGGGCGCGTACGCGCGGGGCCGCGAGGAGGCCGGCGGCGAGGAGGATCGCGAGGCCGAGGACGCGGGGCGCCGATCGGGACGGGACGACGCGGGGAGCTTCGGGATGAGACACGGTCACCTCTGCGTTCGGATGGGGCGATGGGGAACGGGCGGCGGCGCGAGACGGGCCGGCTTCCGGGGGACGGACGGGGGACGCGAGGCCGCAACCACGACCGTTCATGGTACCCACCGGCCGGAGCGCCGGGAACGAGCCAAACACACCGTTCCGGAGCCTTTCCCGGCGTCGAGGTGATGCATTCGCATCAGCCCCGGTCGATCGAGCCGCAGGCGCCGAGCGCAGGACGGCCCCGCCTCGGGGGGAGGCGGGGCCGCGGGCGGAACGCGAGACGGGCCGCGACGGCGTCCGCGGTTCCGGTCCCCTACTTCAGGCCGAGCTGGCCGAGGATCTCCGGGTTCTCCTCCTCCATGGCGAGGACCTGGTGGCAGGCGTCGCAGTCGGAGGAGATGGTCTTGCCGTCCTTGGAGGTGTGGTTCCCGTCGTGGCAGCGGAAGCAGCCCGGGGAGTCCTCGTGGCCGATGTGGTTCGGGTGCGTCCCCCAGGTGAGCCTCATCGAGGGGAAGACGTTCCGCAGGTAGACGGACTGGACGGCCTTGATCGCCTCGTCGAGCTCCTTCGCCTTCGTCTTCGCGACGTCCGGGTAGGTCGTGTCGTAGTAGGCCTTCAGGCCGGCGGCGATGTCGCGGACGGCCGCGTCGCGCGTCGGGTACTCCACCTTCAGGAGCTCCACGGCCTTCTTCTTGACGAACGGCAGGTCCCGGCTGATCGCGCCCGCGGTGATCATCCGGTCGACGCCGCGGCCGGGGAGCTCGAAGGCGTGGGTCGGCCGGTTGTGGCAGTCGACGCAGTCCATCGCCCGGTGCTCCCCCTTCGCGAGCTGCTCGGGCGTGGCCTTGATCTCCGTGGAGTCGAAGGTCGTCGTCGTCCCGTCGTTCTCGCGGTACTGCACCTCGGCGATCTTCTCCCGCCGGTCGTCCACGGCGACGTACTCGATGCGGGAGCCCGCGTCGAGGTGGCGACCGTGGATCCCGGCCGCTCCCCGGGCGTTCTTGCCGCCGATGTGCATCACGAGGACGGACGTGAGGGGGGTGTTCTTCTCGTCCTCCGCGTACTTTCGCTTGACGACGACCCGGTCCCCGGTGAACCGCTGCGGCCAGTGGCACTGCTCGCAGGTCTCCCGCGCGGGCCGGAGCTGGTGGACGGGCGACGGGATGGGCCGCGAGTAGGTCTTCAGCGCGACGGCGATCACCTGGCGGGTCCCCGAGAGCTTCGACTTGACGAACCACGAGGCCCCCGCGCCGATGTGGCACTCGACGCAGGCGACCCGCGAGTGCGGCGAGTCCCGGTAGGCCGTGAGCTCGGGCGCCATCACCGAGTGGCACGCCTCGCCGCAGAAGCTGACCGAGTCCATCACCTCGAGGCCGCGGTACGACGCGAAGCCCACGATCGTCGCGTTCGCCAGCGTCGCGATCGCGACGAACGTGAAGACGCGGCGGAACCGGGGCGAGGAGAGGTCGATCGGGGGCGGCGGCTCCTGGGCCTTCCCCTCCCGCTTGTCCTTGATCCTCTGGAGGAAGAACCCGGCCGGGATCAGGACGAGGCCGAAGACGAACAGGGACGGCAGGATGAGGAACAGGATGATCCCCGAGTAGGGATGCTCGTGCCCCCCCCGGAGCATCTCGATGAGCCAGAGGAAGACCATGCTGATCCCGGTGGCGGTGGTCACCACCACCCCCGCCTGGCTCAGCCGGTTCTGCCCCAGCACCCGGAAGATCGTCCGGCCCCACACGAGGCCCCGTTCTCTCATCGTCGGCATGAACTACCCCCGGGGCGGGAGTTTCGCACGGCCCCGGCCCCGGCGAGAGCCCCATGGGCCGCTTGACTCGGACGCCGCGGAAGACGACATTGGAAGGTGGCCCCGCGCGGCGGCGGCGCGGGGGCAGGGCCTGCCGGCGCCGGAAGCGGGGGCGCCGGCAACGTGAATCGCGTCCGTCCGCAGGAGGCTCCGTGAGACGAACCCGTGAAGCGCCCGTCGCGGTCGGCGGCCCTTCCCGCTCCCGTGGGAAGAACGTCCTCTACTGCGGGCTCGACCGGACCCGGGCCGCGGCGTTCTTCGCCACGCTGGGCGAGGTCCCCGGCTTCACGCGTTCCCGGGAGAGCGGCGGGACCTGCTTCACCTACGGGGACGTCCGGCTCCGGTTCGTCCTGCGGCACGACCCCTGCGAGGCCCTGGAGACGCTGCATCGCCAGTACTTCAACCTGGTCGTCCTCGACCTGCGCGCCCCCGATGCCCCGCGGGCGCGGGTCCGCCAGGAGGTGGAGAAGGCGCTCTGCCTCCTGGACCGGATCGACCAGGAGCCCGACGTCGAGCTGCGCTACGGGTTCCACCGGATCCTCGTCCTCGTGTCCGGCCCGGACGCCACCGACGTCGACGATCTGATCCGGACTCTCGGGGCGCGAGGCGTGGGCCGCGTCCTGCGCGACACCGCGCACTGCGTCCACGACCGCTCGTGCGGCAGGCTCCCGCACCCGGTCGCCTTCGGGAAGGTCGTCCTGGACGAGGTCCTCCGGACCACCCTCGAGCGGCATCCGGGCAAGAGCGCCCTCTGCGCGTCGGGGGGCGGGATCACCGGGATCTACTTCGAGATGGGGGCGCTGAAGTGCCTCGACGACTGCCTCCCGCCGGGGGCGCTCGAGTCGCTCGACATGTACTTCGGGATCAGCGCCGGCGCGGTCGTCACCTCGATCCTCGCCAACGGCTACACCATGGACGAGTTCCTGGCGGGGATCGCGGGGCACGAAGCCGGGCGGATCCACCCGACGAGCCTCAGCCTCCTCCGCCTCTCGCACCTCGACCCGCAGGTCCTCCTCTCCCCCGCCCGCAACATCGTCCGGGGGGTCGCGTCGGCCGTGACGGCCGCCGTGAAGGGACGCGTCCCCGTCTCGCTCGAGTCGATCCTCCTCGAGTACACCGACCTCCTGAGCGCCCCGTTCAAGGCCGCCGGGTTCGAGGAGATCCTCCGGAACCTCTTCGACAGGCCGGGGAGGAGCAACGACTTCCGGGGCCTCCCGCGGAAGCTCTACGTGGGAGCGACCGACCAGGACGCCCGGGAGCACGTCCTCTTCGGCGACGAGGGCTTCGACGACGTCCCCGTGAGCCGCGCCGTCCAGGCGTCGATCAGCATCAACCCCGCCTTCAGCTCGACGAAGATCGGCGACCGCTACTACGTCGACGGCGCCGTCACCCGTACCTCCAACTTCGTCGAGGCGATCAGGAAGGGGTGCGACCTCGTCTTCGCCATCGACCCGCTCGTCCCCTACGTCTCGAAGGGGCGCGCCGGCTTCGCGCAGAACCGAGGGATCCTCTACAACGCCGACCAGGACATCCGGACGGTCTCGTACACCCGGTTCGAGACGACGCGGAACTGGGTCCTCAGGCGCCATCCCGAGGTCAGCCTCTACACGTTCCTCCCGGCGAACCGGCTCCGGAAGCTGATGTCGGTGAACCCGATGGACCACCGGCCGTTCCTCCCCATCTGGCGGGGCGCGTACCTCTCGACGTTCCAGAGGATCCAGCTCCTCCAGCACCGCCTCTCGGGCGACCTCGCGTCGCACGGGATGGCGCTGCGGCTGGACCGGGCCCGGGAGGTGGCGCGCCGGCTCGAGGCCTCGCCCCGGGCGAAGTTCTCCGACTTCTTCCCCGACGGTCGGGTCGAGATCCGGACGAGCAGGGTCCGGGAGGAGACCGACGCGGCGGCGTTCGAGCCGCTGCCGGGCCCGGCGCTCAGCCCGCGCGAGACCGACACGGCCGCGTGACGCCTCTCCCCGCCGGCTCCCCCGTCAGGGAGGGCCCTTCCGGCGCCGCGCCGCCGCTCCCCCGGACGCCCGCCACCGCGCCCGGCCGGAGAGCGCTTCCGGCCCCGGAGCCTCGCCGGCCACCGGAGCCTGCCGCTCGTCGCCGGTGGAGGCGCGGCCCTCGAGGCGCCTCCCGGCACGGACGAGGAACGCGGCGAGCAGCCCGAGCAGGACCCCGGTCAGGAGCTGGGAGGCGAGGAACGCCGCCGGCTTGAGGAGGGCGAAGCCGGGGTGGACGTACCGGACCAGCCACCCCGAGGCCTCGTTGAGGAAAGAGGCCCCGAACGTCGCGCCGATCGCGATCTCCTTCGTCCGCCGCCGGGCGGGGACGAAGACGAAGAGGTGGGTGAGGACGAGGAGGACGAGCGCCATCATCGCGAAGTGGACGTGGGACGACTCCACCATCGAGCCGAACGTCCGCGCGGGCTGGAACGTCTCGTCGGACCCGCGGTAGTAGGCCGCGACGCTGGCGGGGGAGAGGCCCATCCGCGAGAAGTACATCCCGAAGCTCGACGCCCAGAGCGCCGAGAGGAAGAGGAACGTCCCCCAGAGCGTGAGCCGCGTCAGGGGGTTGTGCTGGAATCCGCCGTTCTCCATGTACCTCATCTCGTCCTCATCGGGCCGCGGGGGCGGGCGGTCCCAGGACGGCGTCGAGCGCGAGGACGCGCCGGACCGCCGCCGCGATGGCCCGGGTGGTGAGGGTCGCCCCGGTCACGTGCGCCAGGGCGCGGCCGACGAACAGCTCGTCGGCCGCTCCCTTCCCGTCGATCCGCCTCAGCCAGCCGGGCCGGGGGAGGTAGTCCTCCGGCTCGCCGAACGCCAGGACGTCGACGCTCCGCACGCGGCCGCCCGGCGAGACGACGACCATCAGGACCTCGGTCGCGGTCCTCACGACGTGCGCGTCGAAGTAGGCGGTCCCGAGGAGCGACCCGTCCGGTCCGAAGGCGCCGTAGCGGGTGACGACCGACGAGTCGAGCGGCGCCTCCGCGGCCTTTCGCGCCCTCTCGAGCTGCTCGGGGCTCAGGAACGACGTCGCCGGAACGACGCGGGCCGGCGGGGGGAAGGCGCGGGCCAGCGCCTTCTCCCTCGTCTCGTAGACGGCCGCCGCCGCCGGAAGGGCGGACGGCACGAGGGCGGCGCCGGCGAGGAGGAGAGCCGCCAGGCACCGCCGGACCGAGGGCTTCGGCCGAAGGCGCGTGTCAGAAGAGGTAGCCAAGGGCCACGTTCCACTGCGGCACGCCCGTCCGCGCCGCGGTCGTCTCGTCCTGGTAGTCGAGCTTCAGCGAGATCCGGGGGATCGGCTTGAAGTCGAGGCCGATCGTCCAGACCTTCCGGTCGTTGGCCCCGTCGCGCTCCCAGCCGGCGGGAACGGCCCTCTGCGTGTCCGTCCTCTCGTACCGGACGAAGGGGGTGAGCGCGAGGGACGTGCCGGGCCTGAAGAGGCCGAGGAGCTCGTAGCCCGCGGTCACGTACCACCCCTCCTGCGTCTCGCCGATCGAGTCGGTCCCCGTCAGCCCGAGCGCCTCGTTCAGCCGCGCGACCTCCGAGACCCGGGTCCGGGCCCAGACCCCGCGGAGCCAGAGGCCCCGGAGGCGGTAGTCCGCGTGGACGTCGAGGACCGTGGTGCGGGCTCCCACCGCCCCGCTCGGCCCCTGGACGGAGGCGCCCGACCTCCCCGAGAAGAACGCCGCCCCCGCGACGAGGCCGGGGACGCTCACCAGGTCGAGGCGGCCCGTGACGGCGAGGTGGTCGGCCAGCGCCTCGGAACCTCCCTGGCGTCCCTCCCGGATGCCGTCCTCGGCCGTGAACTTCGAGGCGTCGAGCCCCTCGACGACGTAGAGCTTGTAGGCGACCGGCCCGGCCTCCCCGAAGACGCCGACGCCGTTCCCGCTCCAGGTCGCCGGGATGATCCGGCGCTCGGTGTCCGGCCGCCGGGCTCCGAGGTACGTCGGCGGCTCGTGGATCTCGTTGATCAGCCCCATGGGGACGAGGACCAGGCCGGCCCGCAGGTTGACCTCGCGTCGGAGGAGGGCGTCGAGCGTCGCGAACTCGACCGACACCGCCCCGCCGCCCTCCGTCGAGGCGTGCTCGTACTCGATCTCGGTGTTCAGGACGAACGTCCGGTCGAACTTCCAGCCGACGTAGAGGACGGCTCGCAGGTCATCCCACGTGTTCGCCCTCCCCGAGGCCGCGCCGTCCTCGCGCGTCCCGTCGAAGGCCTGGTAGAGCGTCTCGCCGTAGCCGCCCACCGAGAGCCCGGACGCCTTCCGGTAGACCTTCGACGCCGCGGGACCGAGCCCGAGGAGCCCCTTGCTCCCGTCGCCCGGCTCCCCGTCGGCCACCTCGCCGAGCTTGCGCGCCTCCAGCTCGCGCGCGAGGACCTCGATCCTGCGGGCGAGCTCCTCGTTGTCGGGGACGGCGGCCGCTCCGGGAGCGGCCGTGGAGGCGGTCCCGTCCTTCCGCTGGCCCGCCGCCGGAGCCTCCTGCGCACGGACCGGCGGCGCCACCAGGGCTCCGAGCGCCAGGATCGAAACACACGTCACACGGGGGAGGGCACCCCCTCTCTTCGAGCTCATCCTCTGCTCCTTCTCGACCTCTCTGCGGTTCTCTACATCGGGTATCCGCCCGCGCGCCCGGGCGGCGGCGGCCGGAGCCGCTGGAAGGGGGCGTCCGCGACGACGCCCCACCCGTCCTCCGACGGGACGAGGAACGCCAGCGCCGCCTCCGCGCGCTCCGGCGCGGAGGGGCTCGTGGCCCGGAATCGATCGGGTCCCAGGACGAACCAGGCGGTCGCCAGCCCGTCCGCCCGCGCGGCCGAGGCCGCGAGGACGGAGACCGACCCGCGGAACGGGACGAATCCTCCGGTGCGCGGGTCCAGCAGGTGGCCTGCCGGCTTCCCGTCGACGACCCGCTCGCGCTCGGCGTTCGAGGAGGTCGCGACCGACGCGTCGCGGAGGTCGACCGCCAGGAGCTCCGCTCCCTCGCGGTCCGGCGAGGCGACCGCGACCCGGAACGGCGGGCACCCGGGCGGCGGGCCCACGGCGAGGACCTGGCCGCCGAAGTTGAGAAGGGCCTGTCCGACGCCGTGCGCGCGGAGGATCCTGCCCGCCCGGTCGAGCGCGACCCCCTTGGCGACGGCGTCGAGGTCGAGCCGCACGCCGGGGGACGAGAACCGGACGACACGGCGGAGCGGGTCGAGCGCGACCGCCGTGCGCCCGGAGAGGGAGCGCGCCGCCAGGACCTCGGCGTCCGTCGGCCACCGCCCCGCCCCGTGGAGGTCGTACGCGGCGACGAGCGCGCCGACGGCCGGGTCGAGGGCGCCCCCGGTCTGGTCCCGGAGACTCAGCGCGACCTCGAGGGTCTCGGCGAGCTCGGCGGAGACGCGGGCCTCCCCTCCTCCCGCCGCCTCGAGGCGCGGGAGCTCGGCGTCGTCGCGCCAGGTTGAGACCGCCTGCTCGAGCCGGCTCACGTCGTCGAAGACCGCGTCGGCGAGCGCGTCCGACCCCGGGGTCGACGCGGGGAGGCGGACCTCGAGGACCGTCCCCATCACGAGCCGCGCGCGGACCGCCACCGGCCCGGGACACCCGCCGGGGCCGCGCACGGCCGCCGGACCGCTCGGAGGTGCCGCGGCGATCGGCCCGGCCGCCAGGAGGAGCCCGGCGAGGAGGCCCGTCCCGGGTCGAAATACTTTGAGACTTGATCTCAACACGGCCACGGATTGTGAGCGGGCGAGCCGTCGGTGTCAACGGTCGACTCCTCTTCCCCTTCGCCGGGCGGCCAGTCGGGGCGGGCGCGAGCGAGGCGTCTAGAATCCCCGGCGGACCGACCTCGAGGAGGCGACGATGCATTCTCCCGGCGACGTGGACGACGTCCTTGGTCAGGTGCTGATCGCGTTCGGGCAGGGAACGGGGGCGATGCGGGTCCCGCGCAAGACGGTCACGGCGATCCGCGCCCGCTATCTGGCGATGGCCGACAAGGCGCTCCCCCGCTGGGAGGAGGACGCCGTCCAGGCGCTCGAGCGGGTCCGCGCCGTCGGCAGGCTGGCCGCCCACCTCGCGGTCGTCCGGGGCGACACCCGGATCCTCGCAGCGGACTTCTTCCGCGCCGCCGAGACGGTCGAAAGGGACTCCGGCACGCCGATCTGCACCTGAGGAAGGCCCCGCGGATGGGAGGCGAGGCGGACCCGGTCCCCGCGGCCGGTGGGATCCCGCACGGGACCCCGCACCAGGGGCCTGCGTTCAATCTCCTCTCGCGCGCGCTTCTCCTCGTGGGCGGGCTCAAGGTCGTCGCGGCGGCCCTCGGCGCCGTCTCCGCCTTCGTCCTCCCAGGGGCCGGCCCCCGCATCCTCTCGCCGAACCCGTCCGCCCTCCTCCTCTCCGAGGCGGTGGTCTACTACCTCGGCGGCCTCCTCCTCGTCGTCTCCGGGAGGGACGACGCGCGGGCACGCGCCCTCGGCCTCTTCTTCGCGCTCGCGGGGAGCTCCTTCACCTACCGCCTCGTCTGGCGCCTCGAGGAGACGGCGTCGGGAGACGTCCGGAGCCTCCTCGTCCTCCTGCGCGCCCTCGCCGTCGACGCCTTCCTCCCCTGGGCCCTCTGGCTCTTCGTCCGCGACTTCCCGCGGACGGTCCTCACCACGAAGGGCCGCGCGCTCGTCCGCTGGGCGATCGGCGTGTCGCTCGCGGCGGGAGTCGTCCTCGGCGCGGCGAAGACGGTCCATGTGGCGACCGGCGCCGGAGGCACCCTCCTCGCCCGGGTGGCCGGCGGCAACGAGGACGAGACGACGCTCTACTACCCCCTGCTCTTCCTCCTCCTCGCACCGGCGCTCCCCGCCGCCTTCGTGAAGGCCCGCCGGGCGCCGCTGGCCGAGAAGCGCCGCGTCCTCCTCTTCGCCGCGGCGCTCGCCGCGGGTCTCGGTCCCGCGATGCTCCTCGTCCTAGCCGCGGCGCTCGTCCCGCGTCTGTGGGGGGCGATCGAGTCCCCCGGGGGCGCCCTCGCGTTCCGGCTCCTCGTCATCCTCCCGATCCTGTCGGTCCCGTTCACGGCGGGCACCTCGATCCTGGTCCACCGGGTCCTCGACGTCCGCCTCGTGGTCCGCCGCGCCCTGCAGTACGTCCTGGCGCGCTGGACGATCGCGGCGGCCACGCTCCTCCCGTTCGGGGCGCTCGTCCTCACCGTCTTCCAGCACCGGTCGGACACGGTCGCGTCGCTCTTCGCGGGTTCGAGGCCCCTCGCCCTGGCCGGGCTGACCGCCGCCGGAGCCGCCCTCCTCGCGGCGCGGGGCAGGCTCCTTCCCTGGCTCGACCGCCGGTTCTTCCGCGAGCAGTTCGACGCCCAGAGGATCCTCTCGCTCCTCGTCGCCCGCTCGCGCGGAGCGGGGACTCCGGCCGAGCTCGCGGCCCTCGTCTCGGGCGAGATCGACAGGGCCCTCCACCTCGACTCGGTGGCGGTCCTCACCCTCGACCCCGTCACCTCCCGGCTCGAGGCGCCCGACGGCTCCGCGCGGCCGGTCGACACCTCGTCGCCCCTGGCGGGGCTCCTCGCCTCCTCGCCCTCGCCTCTCGCCGTCGACCTCGAGCGCGCGGAGTCCCCCGTCTCGCGCCTCCCGCCGGAGGACCTCGTCTGGCTCGCCGACGGCGGTTTCCGCCTCCTCGTCCCGATGCTCGCGTCCGACGGGTCCCTCCTCGGAGTCGTGGCGCTCGGCGAGAAGAAGAGCGACCTGCCGTTCCAGCCCGAGGACCTCGCGCTCCTCTCCGCCATCGCGGAGTCCGGGTCGCTCGCCCTCGAGAACCGCCTCCTCCGCTCCTCGTCGTTCGGGGCCTCGCGACGCGCCGCCCCCGAGGGCGTGCCCCGGCCGCTCCCGGACGACGCCGTGGCGCAGGTCTGCTCCGTCTGCGGGGCCGTCCTCCCGTCCCGATCAGACGCCTGCCCAGAGCACGGGCCGACCCTGGCCCCGGCCCAGCTCCCGTACGTCCTCGGCGGGAAGTACCGCTTCGAGCGGAAGATCGGGACGGGAGGGATGGGGGTCGTCTACCGCGCCGTCGACCTCACGCTCGCGCGTCCCGTCGCCATCAAGGTGCTGCCGCAGGTCTCCCCCGAGCGGGCGCTGAGGCTCCGGCGGGAGGCGCGGGCAGCCGCTGCGCTCACCCACCCGAACCTGGCCCTGATCTTCGCGGCCGAGTCGTGGCACGGGTCGCCGATCCTCGTCTTCGAGTACCTCGTGGGCGGGACGCTGGCCGACCGGCTCGACGCCGGCCCGCTCCCCCCGGCCGAGGTGATCCGGATCGGCGTCGCCCTCGCGTCGGTCCTCGAGGCGATCCACGCGAGCGGGATCCTCCACCGGGACGTCAAGCCGTCGAACATCGGCCTCACGCGCGACGGGACGCCGAAGCTCCTCGACTTCGGCCTCGCCCGCATCCTGGAGGACGTCCGCCGGGAGGAGCGGAGCGGATCGCCCGGGCCGGGGTCGGGCGCATCGACGCTCTCCTTCGTCAGCGGCGGGACGAACAGCGACTTCGTCGTCGGGACGCCGGGGTACCTCTCGCCCGAGGCCGTCGTCGGGGATCCTCCCGACGTCTCCTTCGACCTCTGGGGGCTGGCCGTCGTCCTCTACCAGAGCGTCACCGGCGTCAACCCTCTGCTCGGCGGGACGCCCCTGCAGGTGCTCGAGAGGACCCGCGACGCGGCCTTCCCGGACCCGGCCTCGCTCGCTCCCGGCATCCCGCCCGCGCTGGCCGCGCTCCTGCGCCGCTCCGTCGCCCGGGACCGCCGCCGGCGCCCGCGCTCCGCGGCGGAGATGCGCTCGCTCCTCGAGGCGGCGGGCGGGCTCTGAGCGAGAACGGCGCGGGTTACACTGGACCCCTTGGACGGACCGATGGGAGGCGCCTCCATGTCGACCTGGGAACGACACGACGTCGTCGTCCGAACCACGGCCACCGGCCACGAGCTGACGGCCCCCGTCTTCCGCTGCCGCGGCCTGAACGACCGCCCGCTCGCCTACCTCCAGGCCAACGTCCACGGCGGGGAGCTCCAGGGGAACGCCGCCATCCTCGCCCTCCTCGAGATGCTCGAGAAGGAGACCCCGCGGGGGACGCTGGTCCTCGTGCCGCGGGTCAACCCGGTCTCGGCGAACCAGCAGGTGGGCGACTACGTCGCGGGCGTCTACGACCTCCACACGGGGAACAACTTCAACCGCGGCTACCTCTACCTGACAGGTCCGTCGCGCTCGGCCTCCGCCGCCTGCTACGTCGACGTCGACTCCTTCGCCGACGTCCACCGGGAGGCGCCCCTCGGCGAGATCCGCGAGGACTTCCGGGCGGCGCTCCGCGCGGCCCTCGACGCGATCGGGCAGGAGGCTGCCACGTGGGGCGCGGACGGGCGGCTCGAGTTCGCCCTGGCGATCCAGAAGATGGCCGTGGAGGCCGACGTGGTGATGGACCTCCACACGGGCGACCGGGCTCCCCGCTACCTCTACGTCCCGGAGGGGACCATCGCGGCGGCCCGCGCCTTCGGCTTCCCGTTCGTCCTCGAGGTCCCGCCCCGGTTCGCCGGAGCCCTCGACGAGAGCACGTTCGTCCCCTGGCACGACCTCGCGGAGGCGTTCCGCCGGATCGGCCGGTCCGACGTCCCCCGCTTCGTCGACGGCTTCACGGTCGAGCTCGGATCGATGAACGCGTTCTCCCTCTCCCAGGGGGCCGAGGACGCGCGGAGGATCGCCTCCGCGCTCCGCTACTACGGGGTCCTGGACGGCGAGCCCGACATCCCGCCCCACCGGATCACCGCCTGCGCCGAGCCGGACTACCGCCCGCTCTACGCCCCGGTCGGCGGGCTCGTCGACGCGGCCGTCGCGCCCGGGACGCCGGTCCGCCGGGGAGACGTCCTCGCCCGGATCGTCGACCCGTCCCGGTGCCGGCGGATGCCGCCGCGGGCGTCGGACGCCATCGTCGAGGTCCGCGCCCCGGAGGACGGGGTCGCGCTCCTCTTCCACGCCTTCTCCTCCGTCTCGAAGGGGGCGCGGCTCGTCTCGATGATGACGAGGACGAGGACGCTCTAGCCGGGCGGCCGATCGACTTCCGCTCCCCGGACCACCGACGAGAAGGGGGAGGGCGCCGGGCGCCCTCCCCCTTTCGTGTCATGGGTCGGCCGGAGGCTCAGCCGTCCGACTTCAGGCTGACGTCGTCGATCCGGAACGAGGTGACGAGCGAGCTGTCGTTCGCCCCGACGAATCGGACCTTGACGCTCTTCCCCTTGTAGCTCGTGACGTCGTAGCTCCGCTGGACGTACGTCGAGGCCG
>JAKOVQ010000024.1 GCA_029781975.1 Acidobacteriota bacterium | reverse complement strand
GCGCGCGTTCCGGTCCTTCTCCAGCGGCTTCGCGCAATAGCCCGAAGAGCGTAGTCGGCGTGGTCGGCCGACGGCTACCCCGCTGGACACGAACACGCCACGCCAGGAACGGAAAAGCCACCGTTCCCGGTGGCATCAGAATCTTCGGCATTTAGATGGTCGGGACGGCGGGATTCGAACCCGCGACCCCTTGAACCCCATTCACGAGGTCCAGCGCCTTTCTCCTGCCGGTCGTCGTCGCTTAGTGCGCTTCTATAGCGGATTTCTGTTGCCTTCCCGTCTCTCCGCGTCGAAACTCGTAAGGCACGGCGAGGGCACGATGGAGCCGGAACCGCACTCCCATGACACGGCGCCGGCACGGAGGATCGGATGGGAAAGAGATCGGCCCGGACGTTCACGAAACGGACGATCGACAGCATCAAGGGGGGCTCCGAGAAGGGCGACTGGTACGCCGATCGGGACATGCCCGGCTTTCTCCTCCGCGTCTACGCCGACGGCACGAAGACCTTTGCCGTCCGGTACACGGTTCGCGGAACGACTATTCGCCGAATGAAGGCCATCGGGAGGTACGGGACATGGACTCTCGACGCTGCGCGGGACGAGGCGAAGAAGTACCTCAAGAGCGCGGACGCCGGTGTTGACCTGCTCGCCGAGAAGCCGGCGCTTCCCACGTGGGGCGCGTGGTCGAAGACGTACTTCGAGCGCCTGACGACGAAGACGAAGGAGACCTTTCATAGGCGCTTCCTCGGCTTCACGGACGGGACGAACGCGAAGACGGGCGAGCCGACCGACCCGACGTTCCGCGACATCCGCTCCCGCTGGAATGCTCGTCCTCTGGACGTCTTCCGCGCTGAGGACGTCGAGGCCGAGCGCGCGGCGATCCGCGAGAAGAAGGGCGAGCCCTCCGCTAACCGATGGCTCGCCGTCGTCGCCGCGTGCTTTCAGGCCGCCGTCCGCGCCGAGATCCTCACGCGGAACCCGGCCTCGAACGTGAAGGCTGGCCGAGAGAACCCTCCCCGCGCTCGCGTCCTCTCCCCCGACGAGGTCGCCCGGCTCCTCTCAGTCCTCCCGTCAGACCCCGATCAGCACGCCGTTGCGGCCGTCCTCCTCGCGCTCCTCGGCGGCGCGCGCCGCGGCGAGGCGCTCGGGCTCCGCTGGTCCGACGTTAACCTCGACGAGGGGCGCGCGACGCTCCCCGACTCGAAGAGCGGGAAGCGCCGCCTCCTCCCCCTCGTGCCGCAGCTCGTGGACTTCCTCCGCGACCTCCCGCGAGATGGCGCGTTCGTCGTCGCCGGCCGTGGCCTCGAAGAGAAGGACGAGGAGGGGAAGAAGAAGGAGGAGCGCCCCCGGCCCGACATCAAGCGCGCATGGAATCGCATTGCGACGGCCGCCGGCCTCGAAGGCGTCACCTTCCACGACCTCCGGAGGACTTTCGGCCTCGGGATGAGTCGCGCCGCCGGCCTCCGCGTCGCTCAAGAGGCGCTCGGGCATTCCACGCCGGACCTGACTGCCGCCGTTTACACGCCGGAAGGCTTCGACGCCGTGAAGGCCGCCGCCGAGAAGGTCGCGGCCGTCTACCCCTTCCCCGGTCGGAGGACCGCTTAGAGCCGAACGAAAGGAGGCCACATGGCCAGAAAGAAGAAGAACCCGACGCCGTCTCTCTTGGCGGGGAACACGGCGCCGGGCTCCGAGGGGCGAACCCCGGAAGGGGTCCGTCTACATCTTACCGGACCCCACGACGAGACGCGCCTGCCTTCCCGAGACGTCGGAACGCCCGGAACGGCGGAACGGAACGAGATGGCAAGCGGCCCGAACCCTTGTGCTCGATTTCGAGGGGGGGTCGGAACGCCCGGAACGGCGGAACGCCCTCGCGGCCCTCGCCTGACGCTCCGGCTCGACCTCGCGGGCGAGGAGGCGGCCCTCCTCCTCCGGAACACCCCGCGGGGCGAGACGCCGGAGGCCGCGGCGCGCTGGTGGCTCCGGAAGATCCTCAGCGACTACGAAGACTCGCTCCTCGCGCCGGACGTCCCCCGGAACGGTCTCCGCGGCCTGGACGGGGGGCGCTCGTGACGTCCCGCGGGTCGGGGTAGCGGGGCGGAACGCTCCCCACGGCCGGCGATCGACGCCCCACGGGATCGAACCGACGCCCCCACGCTTCGAGGACCGTGCCGGGGGGTCGGCGCTCCCTGTGGATTTCGCACGAGAGCGGGCCTCCCGGAGTCCTCCGCGGGGCGAATCGACGGTCTGAGCGAAAAAAGAGCGGCGCGGGGGTTGCAAAACGGGCTTCGAGCGTATGTAGACAAGAGAGGGGCTCGAAGGCGGACAAAGGCGGACACGTCCCGTTGACGGGAAGGCGCCGGGGGGTGTGTGGAAGGTGAGGGAGGAGCGAATGGGGACGGTGTGGCTTGAGATCCTGGACGGAGAACATCGGGAGACGTTCTCCACGCAACCGGAGGCCCGGCTTCATGGCGGGAGGGTCCTGGAGCTCTCTTCGCGGGGAAAGGCGATCGCGGCGAGGACTCAGGCGGACCCGCGGCACCCCGGCCGGGAGCTCGTGCCGGGGATGGACTGCACGCGGGACGAGTTCATGACGGAGGCGTTCCGCGTGGCGAACGACGAGGGACTGACGATTCCGGAAGCCCTGGAGGTGCTCCAGGCCCGGACGATGAGGAGGAGCTGAGGTGGTGAAGATCAAGGCCGCCCTGGAGGCGGTGACCGGAGGACCGCTCGCGCGAGCGGAGAGGCGTGCGGCGGAGCTGCGCGAGAGGTTCAACGCGGCGACGGACGAGAAAGCCCGTGCGGAAGCGGCGATCGCGGAGGCCCGCGGGGCGCTTCGGGAGGCCCTCGACGGCGGCGCCGACCCGGAGGAGCACGAGGCCGCCATCGTCACGAAAGAGACGAAGGCCCGCCGGCTGTCGGAGCGGATCTCCGCGCTGTCGCGTCTTCTCGCGGAGGCGGAGGCCGAGCGCGCCGGGCTCGTGCGGGAGAAGGAGCACCGGGAGGCCCGCGAGCGCTACACGGCGGCCGTCGAAAGGCTCCGGGAGGCTCAGGCGAAGGTGACGCCAGCTCTCCTGGCGACCGGCAACGCCCTTCAGGAGATGGCGGAGAAGGGCAGCGCGGCCGAGGCCGCGGCGGCCGAGCTTCGCCCCTTCGAGGGGGAGGATTCGGTCATCGTCCCGCCGTTCTGGAGCGTCGGTCACGCGGGGATGACGGCGGAGCAGGCGGCGCGGGAGACGGGCCTCCTCGGGGGCTGGTGCGACGACGTCCGCGTGCCGTACCCGAAGACGGGAGAGCGGTTCAAGGTCTGACGACTCGGCCGCGGGAGCGCCTTCCGTGCGACGTGCCGGCCCCCGTGCGCACGGAAGCGCGCTCCCGCGGCCCCTTTCCCGGAGCGAGCGGGAGGAGCGATGACGAAGACGAAGGCCCCGAAGGTGAAGCCCGACTCTCTGATCCCGGCGCCGGCCGTCGCGGAACGTCTCGGGATCGCGGAGAAGACGCTCCATCGCTGGCGCCTCAGCGGGCACGGCCCTCGCGGCTGGTCGCGGAGCGAGTCCGGCCGCGTGTTCTACCGGGAGAGCGCTGTCGAGGCGTACCTCAGCGAGCGCGAGGCGAGGGCGGCCGGCGAGGTGGCGGAGGTGTCGCCCGGCGGCCCCGAGCTGGACGCCGCATGACGGGCGAGAGGAGCCGGTCCGACCGGCTCCCCGTTCTCTCCCGCCTGTCGCGTAGAGCCCGACCTCTTCCCCGAGGCGTCCGTATATGGCAGATTTGCGTCATGCAGTAGCGGTTGAATCGCGCGCATCTCGGCGCCGATTCCTTGCACACGGGACGACCACGGCGGGCGGCGCTGTGCCCGCGGGAGACGAGCTGTCGGCGGGATGCCGCCGCGGGTCCGCTCTTGGCGATTCGTCGAGCGAGGAAACCGACGCGCGCCACCTGACAAACGACTCGACTACGGGGCTTCTCCGGCAGAGACGAAGAAACCCCACTCGACCCCGGCTGACAAACGCGAATTGGCCAAGGCTTTCCACGCAGCGGCGCTGATCGCCGCAGAACGAACGAGGAGGACCGATGGAGACCCGAATCAGCACGAGTCAGCTTGCGGCGATGCTCGGTGTCAAGCCCGGCACCGTCCGGATGTGGCGCGTCAAGGGCGGCGGCCCGAAGTACGTCCGGATCGCGAAGAACAGGGCTGTCTATCGCATCGCCGACGTCGAGGCGTGGGAGGCCGAGCGCAGCTTCGCGAACACGTCCGAGGAGACCGCGGCCCGGAAGCGGGTCGCCTGACCCGTCGTCAACCGTTCACGGCAAGTAGGAGAAGAGGTATGACGAGAAAGCAGACGACCCGCGGCGAGTCTCCGCGGACCCCCCGTCAGGCGACGCCGCAGAAGCGCGTCTCGGGTCGCCCTCCGTACGCCCGCGGCGTCCTTCGCCGCGCCCTGACCGATCCCGCCATCCTCGACGCGGTCCTCTCGGAGGCCGACGCGGGCTCCCCCGAGAGCCGCGCCCTCGTCGTGAAGGCTCGCACGCTCCTCCTCGCCGCTCGCGAGCCCCGGCCGTGGACGGCGAGGGCGGAGCGTCGTCTCGCCGCCTACAGGCGGACCCGTCGCGACGTGCGCCTGCACCTTCCCGCGTCCGACTGGCTGTCGATGTCGGTCCTCCTAGCGTGGGCGGCGGTCCCGGAGAGGAGCGCCCGTTGACCGCGCCGCTCGCGCGCGTCCTCGCGGCTCTCCAGGAGAAGGACCTCCGCCCGAGGCCGAGCGGTTCCGGCTACGAGGCCCGCTGCCCCGCGCACGAGGACCACAAGGCGAGCCTTGGCGTCGCGGAGAAGGACGGGAAGGCCGTCCTTCTCTGCCGGGCCGGCTGCGAGACGTCCGACGTCCTCGCGGCCCTCGGCCTCACCATGCGCGACCTCTTCCCGGAGGAGCCGAAGGCGCCCGCGAAGAAGGGGCGCGGCGAGGTCGTCGCGCGCTATCCCTACCGGGACGAGGCCGGCGCGCTTCTCTTCGAGGTCGTCCGGATGAAGCCGAAGGACTTCCGGCAGCGGCGCCCCGATCCGGCCAAGGCCGGCGCCTTCCTTTGGAATCTCGACGGCGTCCGGCGCGTCCTCTTCCGCCTCCCCGAGGTCCTCTCCGCCGCGAAGGACGGCGCCCGCGTCTACGTCGTCGAGGGCGAGAAGGACGCCGAGAGCCTCGCGCGGCTCGGGCTCTGCGGGACCTGCAACCCCGGAGGCGCCGGGAAGTGGCTCCCCGGCCATTCGGAGGCCCTCCGCGGCGCGCACGTCGTCATCCTCCCCGACGCGGACGAGCCGGGCCGAAAGCACGGCGAGGCCGTCGCCGTGGCCCTTCACGGCGTCGCCGCTTCCGTGCGCGTCGCTCGGGTCCCCCGCGGGAAGGACGTCTCCGACTGGATCGAGGCCGGCGGGACCCGTGAGGCCATCGAGGCTCTCGGAGACGCCGCGCCCGCGTGGGCGCCCGTCGCTGTCCCGAAGGGAGGGGACCTCCTCGCCGACGTCGTGCGCTTCATCCGCCGCTTCGTGATCCTCACGGAGGACCAGGCCGTGACGTGCGCCCTCTGGGTCCTTCACGCCCACGCCATCGAGGCCGCGGACGTGACCCCGTACCTCTGCATTACCTCTCCCGAGCGCCGTTGCGGGAAGTCCCGCCTCATGGAGGTCCTCCAGCGTCTCGCGCCGCGGCCGTGGTACACGGTTCGACCCTCCGAGGCCATCCTCTTCCGGAAGCTCACGACCGGCGCGACGCTCTTCCTCGACGAGTACGACACGATCTTTTCCGCCGCCGCGAAGGACTCGACGGAGGGAATCCGGGCGACCCTGAACGCGGGCTTCTCCCGCGGGATCGTCGTCTCCCGATGTGCGGAGCACGGGAAAGAGCTTCTCGACTTCGAGGTCTTCGGCCCGAAGGTCCTCGCGGGGATCGCGGACCCGCCCGCCACGGTGAAGGACCGCTCTTTCGTCGTCACGCTTCGTCGCGCCCGACGCGACGAGGCCCGCGAGCGCTTCCGGAGCCGGAAGGCGACGCCGGAGGCCGAGGCGCTCGCTCGTCAGGCGGAGGCGTTCTTCGCCGTGCCCGGCCGCATCGAGGCGCTCCGCAAGGCCGACCCCGCCCTGCCGGACGCCCTGAATGACAGGGCGCAGGACGCCGCGGAGCCCCTCCTCGCGATCGCGGACCTCGTGGGCGGGGAATGGCCTGCCCGCGCTCGGGAGGCCCTCGTCGCCCTGGCGGCGGACGCCGCGGAGGACGAGGCGGAGGACTCGGTCGGCGTTGGGCTTCTCCGGGATCTCGTGACCGTCTTCCAGCGCCTCGGGAGTCCCGCCGGGGCGACGACTGACACGCTCGTCCGAGAGCTTCACGCGACGGAGGGCACGCCGTGGAAGCGCTGGAACCACGGCGACGGGCTCGACGCCGCCGGCCTCGCCGCGCTCCTCCGGGCCTTCCGGATCTCGCCGCAGAAGAAGCGTTGGAGTCACGGCGCCGAACCCCGCGGCGGGTATCGCCGAGACCCCATCCTCGACGCCGCGGCCCGGTACGTCCCGGCCGTCGTTCGGGAGGAGGGGGCCGACCGTTCCGACCCCGTTCCCGGTTCCGTTCCGGGGGGGTCGGAACGGCTGGACCCGCATGGCTCCTCACTCCGTTCCGCCGTTCCGACCGTTCCGGCTCCCAGAGGGAAGACAGACGACAGCGCGGAGGTGCCCGCCCGAATCCGCCTCGTCGTGGGGTCGGATGACGACGCGCCGGCCGGACCTCCGCCTCCGTCCGTTGAAGTGGCCGAACGTAGGAGGGTCGCCCTTTGATTGCCGCTGAGATCCTCGACCGCCTCCCCGCTCTCGGAATCCGCCTCGCCGTGACGTCGGCCGGCGCTCTCGAAGCGGACGTCCCGAATCCTCCGTCCCCCGCTGTCGAGGAGGCCCTCTCCCTCGTGCGAGCGCACCGCGGCGAGGTCCTCGCGGCGCTCCGTGCCGTCCGTCCCCTCGCCCCCGTCGTCCCCTTCCATCCGGTCGCGCGCATCCGGCAGGCCCTCGGGCCGAACGGGCGGGGATGGGTCGCCATCCGCTCGCGGGTCCTCGGGGAGACCGTCCTCTGGACCCGCGACGCCGAAACGGCGGTCCCCTTCCACGTCGCCGGCCTCGTCCGCTTCACGTGGGGGGAACTCGACATCCTCGCCGACGGAGACGCCGAGGCGCTCCGAGCGGCGTTCCTCGCGAAGAAGGCCCTCGACGGAACCGTGACCGCTTTCAGGAGGACCACGCCGTGACCCCTCGGACTCCCTGGCCCGCCTCTCCGTGGCGCGCGTGGGGCATTGTGCGACGGGCGGAGAGGGTCCCGCCCCCTTCGCGCCTCCTCATCCGCCGCGCCCTGAATGACCCGGCCATCTTCGACGCGCTTCTCCGTGAGCTGAAGGCCCATTCCCTCTACCTGAGGGCGGAGACCTCCGAGAGGTCCTCGCGGCGCCGCGCATTCCTCGCGCTCGCGACCGAGACGGACCGGCTTTCCGATGAGCGCCGGTGGGTCCGCCTGACCCCCGAGGCTGAGGCTCGCCAGAGGCTCTACGTCGAGGCGCGCCGGGCGAAACTCCCGCGCCTCGAAGCCCTCCTCTTCGCGGCGGGGCGCCTCCCCGGCTCGCTCCCGGCCGCGGCCGGCCCGACGTCGTCGCCGGCTCTCGCTCGCCCCACGGAAGCGCCTACGGCCTCGGAGAGGGGGGCTGCCTGAGATGGCTCGGACCTGTACCGTCTGCACTCACGCGAAGCGGGACGAGATTGATGCGGCCCTCGTCGCTCAGGAGCCTATCCGGGACATCGCGGGACGAACCGGGACGACGAAAAGCGCGCTCGACAGACACCGTCAGCACGTCGCAGCAGGGCTCGTGAAGGCGAAGGAGGCGAAGGAGACGGCGCGCGCCGACTCGCTCCTCGACGCCGTCCGGGGCCTCGCCGAGGACGCTCACCGCATCCGGCGGAAGGCGGAGGAGGCCGAGGACCTCCGGACGGCCCTCGACGCGATCGGGAAGCTGACGAAGATAGTCGAGCTTCTCGTGAAACTCCGCTCCGACGTCCGGGAGGCCGAGGGCAAGGCGCCGCTCCGATTCGTCGTCACGATGTCGGGCGGGCGGATCAGTTGTGACCGCGCCTCGGAAGTCCCCGTCACGGACTACTCCGTGTCATCGCCGGCCCCGGCCGCCGCTCCGGCCTTCGAGGAGACGAGTCCCGCGGCGACGGACTCTCCATGAAAGGATCGGCTATCTTTCTCCCTCCGAAATGGTTAGCAGAGAAGAACGCCTCTCGGACGGGACGCGAACCGAACTCAGCGAGCACGAGCCCTCGGAAGAGGCTCCCCGGTCTCCGGGCGAACCACTTGTGGACCGCGATAACGGGTCGGTAGTTCTGTTGAATCTGCTTTTCGCGGAGCGCTTGGCCGGCGATGAACCCGATATCGAAGTCCCGCTCAATCGACACGATTCACGCAGCTTACCTGAGGCATGGGACGCGGACGCCGTGACGCCCTCTGCGGATACGGCTGCGCGGGCCAGGCGAGGCAGCCGGCAAAGACTACGGGGTGTCCCCCGAAATCCAGCCGCTAAGCCACGGGAAAGGCACGGTCCGCCTTTTCCTGCCACGAAAAAGCGCCCCTCGCGGGGCGCTAAGTCCTTTGTTTATAGATGGTCGGGACGGCGGGATTCGAACCCGCGACCCCTTGAACCCCATACGGCACCTCCGTCTGCGGACAGCCGCAACTAGCCATATTTCATAGATTTACGCTGGCACGCTTCTTTCCGCGGGTATCTACGGATAGCTTTGGACGACGGAAATAGATACCCACGCCGATTCTTCTTAGGCGAAACCTGAGCCAGATGCAAGGGGCTTTTCACGGACCCTACCGGCGCGGATTCACGACCCCGAAGCCGCCTGTCGACGCTTCACAGCAGTCCTGGGCCCCGCCTCGAATCGGACTTCCTTCCCATGGTCTGGGAATCGCCGATGAGACCGACTCCCAGGTCACCCGCGTTGAAGGCGAGTCGCTTCCCGCCCTCCGCGTTGACACGCCGGCGGCTCATTTCTATGCTTGCTCAAGCGAGGCGGGAGCCGCGCGATGACCCGAGCGACAACCTCCAGACCGGCGAGACCCCATCACGGAAGAACCGGGCGGGCCGAGAAGTGCGCTGTCTTTCGCGTCGACGAGGCTCGCGTGCGCCGTGGACGTGCGGCACTTCCCCCGGATTCGGAGCTTCGGGGAGTCGCCGAGACGTTCAAGGTCCTGGCCCATCCGACCCGGGTGAAGATGATCCGTGCCCTCGCCGGAGGCGAGCTGTGCGTATGCGAGATCGCTGAAGTCATCGGGCTCTCGGTTTCGGCCACTTCGCACCAGCTCCATCAGCTGCGGGACCTCCGGATCGTCCGTTCTCGCTCGGAGGGCAAGCTCGTTCACTATTCGCTCCAGGCGCCGTTCGTGGTCGCCCTGCTCGATGACTGCGCGTGCCACATATCGGACCAGCGGGCACGAGCATGAATCGGCGAGCCCTCGCCCTTATCATTCTGTTCGTCTTTGTCGCCGGCTCGAGCCTCGCGACGGCAGACGAGGTACTGCACTCCTCCGTGAGAAACGGCCAGACGGCTCCGCAGGCCGCCGACTCGTGTCCCGACCCGGGGACTGACGGCCAGCCCTGCGGGCCGACCTGCCTGTGCCTCTGCTGCCCCGGTCACGCCAACGGCCTCGCCGTTTTCGCGCCCCGACCCTCTGTCGGAAATCCTCCCTCGAGCGAGTTCGAGCTCGAAGCTCACGACGACCTTCGTCCGAAGGGCGTCCTTCACAGCATCTTCCACCCTCCTCGCGCCTGACGCTCTCTTCTCGAGAGACCGCCGGGACGCCGCGCATCGCGCGCGGACCCGGCCCAGGCGCAACGACGACGCCCGAGACGGGCGTCCTTGGAAAGCAGGAGTCCGAAGGTGTATTCCATTCCCCTCCGCGGGTCCCATTGGTGGCACGTCCACATTCTTGGGATCGTTCTCGTCGCTGCAGGCTCGGCATCCGCCTCCCCCGGTCCGTCGGAACCGGCCAACGCAGCTGCAATAGTTGCCGCGTCAGCCTCCCCGGCGGTCCTCGAGCTGTCCTGGCCCGACGTCGTCAGGCTCGCCGAAACTCACCCGCGCCTGGCTGCAGACCAGCATCAGATCTTGGCGGCCCGAAAGGGAGTGGACGCTGCCGGCGCCATTCCCAACCCCACCCTTGAAGCCGGGCTCGGACACGGCCAGGCACGGACCGGCGACGAGTCGCGCGCCGAGAGCGAGCTGGCTCTGAGCATCCCGTTCGGGTGGATCGCGCAACGCGGGTCGAAGCTCGAGGCGGCCGGCGCCGAGGTGGACGTCGCTCTCGCGGAGAGCAAGGCCTCCCGGCGGGACGTCCTGCTCCAGCTCCGGACGCTCTTCTGGGGTCTGGCCTACGAGCAGGCCCGGGTGGGCGTCCTCGAGACCCTCGTGGCCCAGACTTCGAAACTGGCGCAGACCGTCAGGCGGCGCGTCGAAACCGGGGAGGTTCGGCCCGTCGAAGCCCCGCTGGTCGAGATCGAGCTCGAGAAGGTCACGGCCGAGCTCGAGGCCGCACGGACACTCCTTCTGGCCCGACAGACGGCGCTCGCCCGATGGCTCGCCGTGCCGCCGGGCCAGGCGTTGGCTGCGAACGCCGACCTGGCTGCTCTTCCTGCCGTTCTGGGCCGCGAGGCCGCCCTCGCCAGGGCACGGTCAGCGGACCCTGCGCTGATGATCGTGAGCGCTCGTTCACGGGTCCTTGCGGCGGACGTCAAGACCGAGCGCAAGGCTCCGATCCCGTCCTTCTCCCTCCGGGGATTCGCCACGGACGAGCTCGACCGAAAGGCTTACGGCGTCGGCATCTCCGTGGACATCCCGGTCTGGAACTGGAACACGGGGCGTATCGCCCAGGCCGAGGCGAAGCTCGCCTCCGGCAGCAGGCAGGCCGAGGCAACGGCCCTCGAGGTCGAAACGACCGTCATCGAGGCCCAGGCGGCGTGCAGCGCGTCCGTGGCCACCGCGAAGCGCTTCCGGGACGCAATCGTCCCTCGCTCCGAGACCGCCGCCTTCACCATGGAACGAACCTACCAGCTGGGCGAGGCGAGCCTTCTCCCGGTGATCGACGCCCGTCGGACCCTTCTCGACTCGCGCCGCCTTTACCTGAACGCGCTCGCGCAGGCCCAGCTGGACTGCAGCCGCCTCAGCGCCCTGGCCGGAGAGGAACTCCCATGAACAGCCGAATCCTGACATGCATCCTTCTCGCGGCCATCGCCCCGGTTGCCGCCACCTCCTGCAAGAAAGCCAGCCCCGCCCCGGCGCCAGAGGCCGCCCAGGCGAAGGCCGGCTCCGGAGACGGCCACGAGGCCCACTCGGACGAGGGCCACGCGGAGAACGCCGAGGCCGGGGAGCCTTCGGATCTCGACCGGCCGGTCGAAGAGCTCGTCTCCCTCACCTGCGAGCACAAGAAGAAGACGTTCGAGTGCGACGAGTGTCGCTACGAGACGGGCTTCGTGCGTGCGCCGTCGAGCCTCACCGAAGGCGGCCTCATCACGACCGTGAAGACAGAACGGAAGAAGGTCGCCGTTCCAGTCACCCTGACGGGTGAGGTCCGATTCGACGAGCGCCGCGTCAGCCATGTCAGCTCTCAGGTGGAAGGAATCGTCCGGGCGACCCACGTCACGCTGGGCGACAGGGTGAGGAAGGGCCAGCCGCTCGTCGAGATCGAGAGCGTCGCGGTCGGAGAGGCCCAGGCGGCCTGGCTCGAGGCCCAGAGCCTGCTCGCGCTGGCCCGCCGGAACTTCGAGCGGCTCACCGAGCTGCGCAAGGAGAACATCTCCTCCGAGAAGGAGAGCCTCCAGGCCAGACAGGAGCTCGAGACCGCGGAGATCCGCGCCGCGAATGCGCTCGGAACCCTGACGCGCCTCGGCGCCAGCGGCGCGGACGCGCGAGCCCTCACCAGCGCCACTGCCGGCGGACGCATAGTCCTCCGCTCCCCGATGGACGGCCTTGTCCTGACCCTGCACGCCGTGCCGGGCGAAACGGCCAAGACCGACCAGTCTCTCGCCACGGTCGGCGACAACTCGACGGTGTGGGTCTGGGCCGACCTCTACGAGCGGGACATCCTCTCCGTCACCCGGGGACAGTCCGCCGGGCGGCTCGAGGCCTCGGTTTCCGTGAAGGCTTACCCGGACGAGGAGTTCGCCGGAGCCGTCGACCTCGTCACGCAGGCGATGGAGGAGTCCTCCCGGACCGTGAAGGTCCGTGTCGAGGTCCGGAACCGGGCGGGACACCTGCTCTCGGGGATGTTCGCCAACGTCAAGCTGTACCTCCCGGGCACCGACGAGGCGCTCGCGATCCCCCGTGACGCCGTCCTCGAGGACGAGGGGCGTTCCTTCGTCTTCGTTCACCACAAGGGCGACTACTACGTCCGCCGTCCCGTCACGGTCGGGCGGACCTGGGCCGGGTGGGCCGAGGTCAAGAAGGGTCTCCAGCCGGGGCAGGCCGTCGTCGCCGAGGGGGCCTTCCTCATGAAGTCCGACGTCCTGCGCTCGAAGATGGGCGCGGGCTGCGCGGACTGAGGGGGCTGCACGCCATGGAACTCGTCAAGGTCCTCCTGAAGAACCGGCTCCTGGTCCTCCTCGGCACCGCGCTCCTCATCGCCCTGGGCGTCGTCGCCTGGACTCGCCTCCCCATCGACGCCTTTCCCGACGTGACGAACACCCAGGTCATGATCCTGTCGAAGGCCCCGGGGCTCGCCGCCGTCGACGTCGAGCAGCGGGTGAGCTATCCCATCGAGCAGGTGATGCGTGGCCTGCCGAGCGTCAAGCAGGTCCGGTCCCTGTCGAAGGCAGGCCTGTCTCAGGTCGTCATCATCTTCGAGGACGGCGTCGAGACCTACTGGACCCGCCAGGTCGTCTTCGAGCGGCTCAGCTTGGCCCGCGAGCAGCTTCCTCCGGGCGTCGAGCCCGAGCTGGGGCCGCTCTCGACCGGGCTCGGGGAGATCTACCAGTACACCCTGGAGGGGGACGGCAAGAGCGCGATGGACCTCCGGACCATCCAGGACTGGATCGTCTCGCCGCTCCTTAAGCCAATCCCCGGCGTGAACGAGGTCAACAGCTTTGGCGGCGAGGTGAAGCAGTACCAGGTCCTCGTCTCGCCGGAGAAGCTCCTCAAGTACAACCTCACGGTCGGCGAGGTCGTCGAAGCCGTCGAGCAGGGGAACGCGAACGCGGGCGGGGGCGTCATCGTCCGGGGCTGGGAGCAGGTCTACATGCGGGGCGTCGGGCTTCTGAAGGACATACCCGACATCGAACGGACGGTGCTCAAGGCCGTCGACGGCTCCCCCGTCTACGTGCGCGACGTCGCCGACGTCGTCATCGGGGCCGAGCCCCGCCAGGGCGCCGTGTCGCGCGACGGCAAGGGCGAGGTCGTGGCGGGCATGATCATCATGCTCAAGGGCTCGAACTCGCAGGACGTCGTGAGCCGCGTCAAGGCGACGGTCGAGAAGGTGAAGACCACCCTCCCGCCGGGGGTGCGGCTCAACGTCTTCTACGACCGGACCTCGCTCATCGAGGCGTGCATCAAGACCGTCGTCGACGCGCTCCTCGAGGGCGGGATCTTCGTCATCCTGATCCTCTTCCTCTTCGTCGCCGAGTTCCGCACGGCGCTCATCGTCGTCTTCTCCCTCCCCCTGACCTTCCTCGTCAGCTTCATCGTCATGGGGTCGACCGGGCTCACCTCGAACCTCATGAGCCTGGGCGGACTCGCGTTCTCGGTCGGTATGGTCGTCGACGCCTCCATCGTCGTGGTCGAGAACATCCGCCGCCATCTCGCGCACCAGACGGCGAAGGAGCACAAGCGGCGCGTCGTCGCCGAGGCGCTCGTCGAGGTCGCGAGGCCGGTCGCCTTCTCCGTGATCATCATCGCGATCATCCTGGTGCCCCTCTTCACGCTCCAGGGGGTCGAGGGAAAGATGTTCGCTCCACTCGCGGCGACGATGCTCATCGCCCTCCTCGTCTCCCTCGTCGTCGCGCTCACCGTCATTCCCGTACTTTCCGAGATGTTCCTGCAGCAGGTCCCCGAGAAGGAGTTCGGCTTCATCCGGCGACTCCACCAGGGGTATGTGCGGCTCCTCGGGCACGCGGTGCGCCGCCCGGCGGTGACGCTCGGCCTCTCGGGCGGCGTCCTCGTCGTCTCGCTGGCCCTCCTTCCCCTCATGGGAACGGAGTTCATGCCGCCGCTCGACGAGGGGTCCATCGCGGTGAACGTCGTCCGGCTGCCGAACGCCTCGCTCGAGGGCTCGGTCAAGGTCGCGCAGTTCATGGAGAAGCGCCTGCTCAAGTTCCCCGAAGTCGAGACCGTCGTCAGCAAGACCGGACGGGCGGAAATCTCGGAGGACCCCATGGGACCCGAGCAGACCGACGTCTTCGTCATGCTGAAGCCCCGAAAGAAGTGGGGCACGGGGCGAAACAAGGCCGAGCTCGTCGAGGCCATGCAGAAGGACCTCTCCGAGATCCCCGGCCTGCGCTTCTCGTTCTCACAGCCGATCGCGCTGCGGGTGAACGAGCTCATCTCCGGCGTCAAGAGCGACCTCGCCGTAAAGGTCTTCGGCCCCGACCTCGAGGTGCTGAAGACGTTCGCGGACCGTGCCGCCGCCGAGCTGATGAAGATCGAGGGCGCCCGCGACGTGAAGGTCGAGCAGGTCTCCGGCATGTCGCAGCTCGACGTCGTCGTCGACCGCGAGGCGCTGGCCCGGCACGGCATCAAGATCGGGGACGTCAACGCCACGATCGAGACGGCGGTCGCCGGGCGGCACGCGACCACGTTGATCGAAGAGCAACGCCGGTTCGCCGTCGTCGTCCGCTTCCCGGAATCGGCCCGGACGGACATCCCCGAGCTCGAGCGGCTCCTCGTCCCGGCGCCGGGCGGGGAGCGCGTGCCGCTCGGGCAGCTCGCTCGGTTCACCGTCGTCGAAGCGCCCGCGCAGGTGAGCCGCGAGAACGGCATGCGAAGGGTCGTTGCCGAGGCCAACATCCGGGGCCGCGACCTGGGCGGGTTCGTTGCCGAGGCTCAGAAACGGATTGCACCTTTCGCGAAGCAGCTCCCGTCGGGTTACTACGTCGAGTACGGCGGCCAGTTCGAGAACCAGCAGCGCGCCATGCGTCAGCTCGCCATCGTCGTGCCCGTCGCGCTCCTGCTCATCCTGGTCCTCCTCTACCTCGCGCTCGGGTCCGTCTGGAACTCTCTTCTCGTGCTCCTCAACCTCCCGTTCGCGCTCGTCGGCGGAGTCATCGCCGTCATCGCCTTCCAGATGCCCGTTTCGGTCTCTGCCGCCGTGGCGTTCATCGTTCTCCTGGGTATCGCTGTGCAGAACGGCGTCGTCCTCGTGGCGTTCTTCCGTCAGCTTCGCGAACAGGGCGAGACCGTCGCCGACACGGTGATCAAGGGCTGTGAGGTCCGCTTCCGCCCGCTCGTGATGACCGCGCTCACGAGCTTCATCGGCCACCTGCCGATGCTCTACGCGACCGGCTCGGGCGCCGACATCCAGAAGCCTCTGGCCGTCGTCGTCATGGGCGGGCTGATCACCTCGACGATCCTCACGCTCCTCGTTCTGCCGACCCTCTATTCGTTGTTCGCGAACCGCTTCGCCGCCGTCGAAGCCGAAGCCGAGCTCTAGGAGAAGGTCATGAAAGAGATCAAGGCCATCGTGCAGCCGTTCATGGCAGACCAGGTCATCGACAGGCTTCACGAGCTGCCTCACCTGCCTGGGCTCACCGTGTCGACGGTGCACGTCTTCTCTCGCTGCGACTGCACCCCAACTCCCTGCGAGCGCTCCGAGGAGTCGAAGATGACGAAGATCGAGCTCGTCGTCCTCGACGAGACGCTCGAGGAGGCCGTTAAGGTCATCGCACAGGCCGCCCACACCGGGCACTGCGGCGACGGAAAGATCTTCGTCTGCGAGGTGACGGACGTCCTCCGGATCAGGACGGGCGTGCGCGGCGAGGCCGCGGTCTGACGGGAATCGCGATGACGCAACGCCAGCCTGTGGTCCTGCCACCCGGGAAGATGTTCGCCCTCCCGCTCGAGCGTGCCATTCGCATCCGGACCCGCGAGGAGGGCTCCGAGGCCCTCCTCTCCGGAGGCGAGGACGAGACCCCCCATGGCTGAGGTCTCCGCTCCCGCGGCCGTCTCCTACTGGCGCTCGCCCGTGGCCCGCCGCGTCCTCACTGGGGGCCTTCTCCTCGGTGCGGGGCTCGTCGCAGAGCGCTTCGGCGCCGGCCACGCGTGGACCATCCCGCTCTACGTCTCCTCCATGCTCCTCTCGGGACTGGACTGGCTCCGGCACGGCTGGGAGGAGGTCGTCCATTGCCGCGAGATCGGGATCGAGGCGCTCATGGCCGCCGCCGCCGTCGGCGCCGCAGCCCTCGGCCTCTGGGACGAGGCCGCGGCTCTCTTCTTCCTCTACGGCCTGGCCGAGTCGGTCGAGCACCTCACGTACGACCGGGCGAAGCGCGCGATCGAGCGCCTCCTCGACCTCGTCCCCGCCGAGGCCACCGTCCTCCGCGACGGAGGCGAGGTGGTCGTCCGGGCATCGCTCATAGAGCGCGGGGACCGGATCCGGGTTCGCCCGGGAGAGTCGGTCCCGACGGACGGCGTCGTCGAGGAGGGCGAGTCGGCCCTCGACGAGTCGAGCCTGACCGGCGAGTCCCTCCCGGTCGAGAAGAAGCCCGGTGAGCGGCTCTTCGCCGGCACCCTCAACCGGACGGGGAGCCTCGTCTTCCGGGCCACGGCGACGGCGAGCGAGAACTCCGTGAGCCGCCTCGTGAAGCTCGTGGAGACGGCACAGAAGTCGAAGGGGCGGAGCCAGCAGCTCGTCGAGCGTTTCACGAGCGTCTACTCCCCTCTCGTGCTGGGCGCGGCCGTCCTGCTCCTTCTCGTGCCGCTGATCTTCGGCGGCGACTTCTCCACGTGGGCGCGGTACGCCGTCGTCCTCCTCGTCGCCGCGGCCCCGTGCGCCCTCGCGATGTCCACCCCGGTCGCCTTCGCGGCCGGTATCTCAGCGGCCGGCCGCCACGGCATCCTGATCAAGGGCGGCCGGTACCTCGAGGTCCTGGCGCGCGTCCGCACGGTCGCGTTCGACAAGACGGGGACGCTGACGCGCGGGAGGCCGGACGTCGTCGTCGTCGAGCCGCTCGGCGGCGCCACCGAGGCGGACCTCCTTCGCACGGCCGCTTCGCTCGAGGCGCTCTCCGAGCATCCGCTCGCGGCGGCCGTCGTCCGGGCCGCGGCCGCGAAGGGCATCACGGACCTCCGTCCCGCCACGTCCTTCCGGGCGCTTCCCGGCGCCGGCGTCGAGGGCGTCGTCGACGGCGCCCGCATCCGGATCCTCCAGCCCGATGCCGGCGGGGCTCCGTTCGGCGACACCGGGCGCCGGCTCGAGGAGCTCGGCCGCGCCGGCATCACGCCTGCCCTGGTCTTTTCGGATGACGTACCGCTCGGCGTCCTGGGATTCCGGGACGAGCCCCGCCCGGAGGCTTCGACGGCGATCCGGCGCATCCGGGAGGCGGGCGTCTCCAGGCTCGTCGTCCTCTCCGGCGACCGGCCTCTCGTGGCGGAGAACGTCGCGCGCTCCCTAGGAGTCGACGACGCACGCGGGGGGCTGCGACCCGAGGAGAAGGTCGTCGCCGTGCGCACGCTCTCCGCCGAGTCGGGCCCGCTCGCCATGGTCGGCGACGGGATCAACGACGCCCCCGCCCTGGCCGCCGCAGACGTCGGCATTGCCATGGGGGCGCTCGGCAGCGACGCCTCGATCGAGGCCGCCGACGTGGCGCTCATGGCGGACAGCCTCGAGCATCTCGACGAGGCGTTCCTGATCGGGCGGAACGTGCGGACGATCGTCCTTCAGAACGTCGTCTTCTCCATCGTCGTCCTCGCCGTCCTCATCCCCGTCGCGCTCACCGGGGTCATCACCATCACGATGACGGTCGTCGCCCACGAGGCGGCCGAGTTGCTCGCGGTGGCGAACGGGCTACGGGCATTGCGGACGGGCCGCCGCCACGTCCCGAGCGCCGCCGCCATCGGGAAGACCGGGGAGGTCGCCGAGCATGGAGCGCGGTGAGCTGCTCCGATGGCTGACGGAGGACCGGGACGAGGCCCTGCGCGAGCTGTGGCTCCGGGCGGATACCGTCCGCCGCGACACGGTCGGCGACGAGGTCCATCTCCGTGGCCTGATCGAGATCTCGAACCGCTGCGTCCGCCAGTGCTGGTACTGCGGGATCCGCGCCGGGAATGCCGCGCTGACCCGATACCGCATGACCGCGGATGAGGTCATCGAGGGAGCCCAAGCCGCCGCGAGCCTCGGGTATGGCACGGTCGTCCTGCAGGGCGGTGAGGATCCCGGACTCACCCGGGAGTGGGTGTCGGACGTCGTCGCCCGCATTAAGGCCGACCTACCCCTGTCCGTCGCTCTCAGCCTCGGGGAACGAAGCACCCGCGAGCTGGCCACCTGGCGCCGGGCGGGAGCGGACCGGTATCTCCTGCGCTTCGAGACCTCGAACGCCGCCCTCTTCGCCCGTATCCACCCTCCGGGAACCGATAGCGCCGTGAGGGATCGAATCGGCCTGCTCCGCGAGCTAAAGGACCTCGGCTACGAGGTGGGCAGCGGGTCAATGGTCGGCATCCCCGGCCAGTCGATCGCCGACATCGCAGAAGACATCCTCCTCTACCGGGACCTCGACCTCGACATGATCGGGGTCGGACCTTTCATACCGCATCCGGCGACGCCGCTCGGGGGCACGCTCGCCTTATCCGGCGAAGGACAGGCCCCGGCCACCGAGCTGATGACCTACAAGGTTCTAGCCCTTGCCCGCGTTTGCTGCCCGCGGGCGAACATCCCGAGCACCTCGGCACTGGCGACACTGAACCTCCGAGAGGGGCGGGAGCTCGGCCTGATGAGAGGCGCCAACGTCTTGATGCCGAACCTCACCCCACTCCGGTATCGGGTGCACTACGAGATCTACCCCGCAAAGGCCTGCATTCGAGAGACGGCGCAGCAATGCCACGCCTGCATGCAACACCGGATCCGCTCGATCGGCCGACACATCGGACACGGGGCCGGCTCCGCCACGCAGCGCAGCTTCGGAGCCGGCGTCCCTGCGCCTGGCCGACTGCCTTTCGCGGGCTCCCAGCACCGGCACGTCCCCACCCTGAAACCGGGACCGCCCCGAAGAGAAAAATCATCGTGAAGAGGTTCGTCGACACCCTCGCATCCCTCAAGCTCGCCGTCGTCCTCCTCGTGGTACTCCTCATCGGCCTCTCGGCCGGGACGATCCTCGAGTCCCGCACGGACGCGGCGACCGCGGGACGGCTCGTCTACTACTCGTGGTGGTTCCTGGGGCTCCAGGGGCTCCTCTGCGTCAACGTCGCCTGCTCGCTCGCGAGCCACTTCCCCTGGGGGAACAAGCGGATCGGCTTCGTCGTGACGCACGCCTCGCTCCTCCTCATCTTCGTCGGCGCGGCCCTGACCTACTTTGGGAAGACGGAAGGGCAGCTCGGGGTCTGGGAAGGCCAGGCGTCGTCGACGGTCGAGCGCGTCGACGAGAAGGGGACGGTCCTCGCGAAGCACGAGCTCCCCTTCTCGGTGAAGCTCGAGGACTTCGTCCTCGACACCTACCCGGGAACGATGCGGCCCTCCGGGTTCGCGAGCCAGGTCGTCGTCACCGACCTCGACACGGGGAAGAGCTTCCCGTCGCGCATCTACATGAACGGCCCTCTCCACCACCGGGGCTGGTCGCTCTTCCAGTCGAGCTACCAGCAGCAGGAGGGACGGGAGGCGACCGTCCTCTCCGTCTCGAAGGACCCGGGGCCGCTCGTCGTCTTCGCCGGCTACGCGACGCTGGTCCTCGGGATGATCCTCGTTCTCCTCACGCGCGTCTCGCAGGCTCGCGAGCGCGAGAGGAGCCGGATCGAGCTCGAGGTGAAGGTCGCGCAGGCCGGGATGTCTCTTCCGACGATGGGGAAGGCGCTCGGCGTCGTCCTCTCCCTCGTTGGGCTGGCCGGCACGGCGAGCGCGCAGACGGCGGCCGACATCGAGGCGCTGAAGCACCTGCCGGTGCAGCACGACGGACGCGTCATGCCGCTCGACACGCTCGCGCGAGAAACGGTCTGGAACGTGACGGGCTCCCGCTCCTGGAACGGCCAGGACCCGGCGGCGACGTTCGTCGGCTGGCTCCTCGACCCGAAGGCCGCCGCAGCCGCACCCGCGGTGAAGGTCACGCGAGACCTCGCCGCGGCGACGGGGCTCGACACGGCCTCGAGGCAGGTTTCGTTTCACCAGCTCGTCTCGAACCCGACGGTGATGCGGCTCATCGAAGCCGCCGGCGCCGCCGCTCAACACGACGAACCGCGCCGCGGGGTCCTGAAGGACGCCGAGAAGCTCGAGGAACGCCTCAACGCTCTCTACGCCGTCCTCCAGCGGGACGTCGTACGGCCGATCCCCGCCCCGGGCGACCCGAAGGCCCGCTGGAACCACCCGCTCGAGGTCACGGCGCCGGCGCTCCTCGCCCTCGCGAACGGGCCGCGCCTTCCCGGCTGGCCGACGAAGGAGAAAGTCGAAGGGGAGATTCTCTACAACCGCGTCAATCCCTCGCGCCTTGCCTGGCTCGTCCTCCTCGCCTCGCTCGTCGTCTCGATCGCGGCGTGGGTCAGGTCGAGCCGTGCGCTCGACTGGGCTTCGTTCGGCCTCCTCGTCGTCGGCTTCGCGACGATGACCTGGGGGATCGGCATGCGGTGGGCCGCCGGGGAGCGGATCCCGGCCGCGAACATGTACGAGTCGCTCCTCTTCCTCGGCTGGGGCGTCGGGCTGTTCGCGGTGATCGCCTACCTCCTGATGAGGAACAGGACCGTCGTCCTGAACGCTGCCGCCATGTCGGCGCTGACCATGGCCCTCACCGACCTCCTCCCAATGGACCGCTTCATCCACCCCATCGCCCCGGTCCTCGCCGGGACGCCGTGGCTCGCGATCCATGTCCCGATCATCATGGTCGGCTACGCCGTCCTCGCGCTCGGCGTCGTCGTCGCGCACATGCAGATCGGCTTCGCGGCGTTCGGGAAAGGGAGGAGCGCGCTCGTCGAGAAGCTCTACGAGCTCCTCTACTGGTACATGCACGTCGGATCGATCTTCCTTCTCGCCGGGATCCTGACCGGCTCCGTCTGGGCCGCCTCGTCTTGGGGGCGCTACTGGGGCTGGGACCCGAAGGAGGTCTGGTCGCTTGTCGCCTTCCTCGCCTACATGGCGATCCTCCACCTGAAGGTCGACAAGGTGATCGGGACGTTCGGCGCTGCAGCGATCAGCATCCTCGCGTTCCAGACGATCCTGATGACCTACCTCGGCGTGAACTACGTCCTGAACGCCGGCATGCACTCGTACGGCATGGGCGACTCGCCGATCGTGAAGTGGATGGTGATCGTCGCCCTCGTGGAGGTCGTCTTCCTCGCCGTGTGCGGCGTGGCGTTCCGCGACCGCAAGAGGCTCGCCTATGCGTGAGATCAGCAGGAAAGGCGGAGCAGGTCGGGTCGGCGCGAGGATATCGGGCTTTTCTAAGGCGTTTCTAATGTCCCACGGCGTACCGTCCACGTCGTGAAGGCGACCCGGATGCAGGCGGCTGAGAATCTCGGCCCGCCGTTGGCGGCTGCGTTGCTCGTGACGCTCGTCGCAGCGGCGGGTTGGCTCGACTCCGCGGAGCTCCTCGTTCGGGACGCGTTCCTGAGGACCCGGCCGAGGGCGGCGGCGGAGTCCGTCGCGGCGGTCGTCGTCGACGAGGAAGCGATCGGCACCGTCGGGCCGTGGCCTTGGGAGCGAGAGCGCCTGGCCGCCCTCGTGGAACGGATCGGGGCGGCCGGCGCCGCTGCCGTGGCGGTCGACCTTCTCCTGGCGGAGGCCCGCCCGGGGGACGATGCCCTCGCCGTTGCGCTCGCGGCGAGGCCGTCAGTCCTCGCCGCCGCGCCGGACGGAACGAGGCGGTGGCTGCTCCCCGCTCCACGCCTGCGCGCGGCCTCGGAGGTGGCGCACGTCAGCTTCGCCGTGGATCGCGACGGTGTCGTGCGTGGATTCCTCGCCACCCGGCAGCTCGACGGCCTCTCCCTCGGCGCGATGAGCTTCGCGGCAGCCCGGCTGCTGCAGCCAGAGCTCCCCTTGCCGGTCGGGGCGCCGATCCGGCCCGGCTTTCGTTCCGCGGGCGAGGTGCCCACCTGGAGCGCCGCGGACGTCCTGAACGGGAAGCTGCCGAAGGGCGCGCTCCGGGGCCGCGTCTGCTTCGTCGGCTCAGTCGCGGCCGGCGTCGGTGACCGCGTCGTGTCCCCGATGTCGGCCCGCGGAACGCCCGATCCGGGCGTCCTCGTGCAGGCGGCGGCGACAGAGTCGATCCTGACGGGCGACCTGAACGAGCGGCTCCCTCCGGTCGTGGCGGGAGGGTTAGCCGGTCTCCTGACGTGGGGCGCGGCGGCCCTGCGGCGGCGGGTCGCGGCGCGGCTGGCTGCCGCGGCGGTCGTCGTCCCGCTGCTCGCGATCCCGGCCGGGGTGCTGTCGCTCCTCTGGACCGGGCGGGAGCTGCCGCTTCTCGCGACGGCCTTCGGCGGCTTCGTCGTGACGGCAGGCCCCGAGCTGTGGCGGCTCCTCGAGGAGCGCCGCCGGGTCGCGGCCGCGGCCCGGCGCATCGGCGAGCTCGAGGCACTCGCTTCCGCCCTCGAGAGCGAGCGAAAGGACGACGCGGACGCGCGCCGCGTCCTCGCGCACGAGCTCAAGACGCCGCTGACCTCGGTGCGGGGGCTCGCACAGCTCCTCTCGGGGTTCGACCTTGGCGAGGAGCGCCGCCGGTCGGTCGCCGGGATGGTCGCGCGGGAGAGCGCGCGGCTCGCGGAGATGGTGGAGACGCTCCTGGACCTCGAGAGGATCAAGCTGAGGGACTTCCGGACGGTATCCTCTTTCGTCGGCCTGACGGAGCTCATCCGGGAGCGAACAGCGTTTCTCGCCTCGGGTGGCGAGCGAGAGATCCGATTCTCGGGCGAGCCCGGGCTCCTCGTTCGCGGCGATGCCACGCTCCTCGTCCGCGTCGTCGACAACCTCGTCGGAAATGCCCTCAAGTTCGCGCCCGGAGAGCCGGTCGACGTGACGGTGGACCGGGACGGCGGGGGAACGGTCAGCCTCGCGGTCTGCGACCGGGGGCCGGGGATTCCGCCCGGCGAGCGGGAGGAGATCTTCCGGCGATTCGCCCGCGGGGGCTCCGCGGCGGCCGTGCCGGGGCTCGGCCTCGGCCTCGCGCTCGTGGCCGAGATCGCGCGGTGGCACGGGGGCCGCGTCGACGTCGAGGCTCCCGCCTCGGGAGGGAGCCTTTTCCGTGTCACGCTTCCCGCCGCGGACGCGGGAGCCGAGCCCGGAAGGAGAACGTAGATGCCGCGTGCTCTCGTCATCGACGACGACGACGCCATCCGTGAGATGGTGGCCCTGACCCTCGAGGCGAGCGGGTTCGAGGTCGCGCGCGCCCGCGGAGCGCGCGACGCGCGGAAAGAGCTCGAGAAAACCCGCCCGGACGTCATCCTCTGCGACATTTACATGCCCGGGGGCGACGGGCTGTCGGTCCTTCGGGAGGTACGGGCGCGGGTAGCGCCGCCGCCGGTCATTCTGATGACGGCACGCGGCTCCGTCGAGACTGCCGCCGCCGCCGAGGAGACGGGGGCCTTCGACTATCTGGCCAAGCCGTTCGACGTCTCCGTCCTCCTCGACCGCGTTTCTGCCGCCCTTGCCGCGTGTCCTGCCCGTCAGGCGCCCGCCGAGGATGGCCCGGAGAGCATGATCATCGGGTCGCACCCGGCGGTCGTCGAGGTCTACAAGGCGGTCGCGCGGGTCGCGCGTCTCCGCGTCCCCGTGTTGGTCCTCGGCGAGACGGGGACGGGGAAGGAGCTCGTCGCGCGGGCGCTTCACCGCTTCAGCGGCCGCGGTTCCGGTCCGCTCGTCCCCGTTCACTGCGGCGCGATCCCCGACACGCTGCTCGAGAGCGAGCTTTTTGGCCATCGGCGCGGCGCGTTCACCGACGCCACGCGGGACCGCCGAGGCGCGCTGTCGCAGGCCGCTGGTGGGACGCTCTTCCTCGACGAGATCGGCGAGGTGTCCGCCGCGTTCCAGGTGAAGCTCCTCCGGTTCCTCGAGGATCGCGTCGTGACTCCCGTGGGGGCCGACGCGGGCGAGGCGGTCGACGTGCGGGTCGTGGCCGGGACACATCGGGACGTGAAGGGGATGGTCGGCGAGGGTCGCTTCCGGGAGGACCTCTACTACCGGCTTTCCGGTTACGTGATCCGGATTCCGCCGCTCCGCGAGCGGCTGAGCGATCTGCCAGCGCTCGTCGCCCACTTCGAGCGCCTCGGGCGGCGGGAGCTGGGCCTCCCCGAGATGGCGACGGCGTCGCCCGCCGTCCTCGCCCGGCTCGGCCGGCACGCATGGCCGGGCAACGTGCGGGAGCTCGCCCACGTGGTCCGCCGAGCGCTCATCGACGCCGGGCGACTCGACGACGACGACGCAGTCGAGCAGGCGCTCCAGGAGGGCTCCGGCCCCACGTTGGCCACTTCGTGGCCGCGGCCGATCGGAGGGGAGCCCCTGTCCGCGACGCCGCCAACTCTGGAGGAGATCGAGCGGCACCACATCCTCTCCGTCCTCGCGTCGGCGGGAGGGAACCAGACGGTGGCCGCGCGTTTGCTCGGCATCGAGAGGAAGACGCTCGCCCGGAAGCTGCGGGCCGCGGGCGGCCCGCTCGCCGAGGGAGGCGAAGGAGAGGAACGATGAAGCTCATCCTGCCGCTGGTCGCGCTCGCCGCCGGCATCCTGGCCGCGATCGAGCCCGGGACGCCGGCCTACCGCTTCGACGAGGTGAAGAGCAAGGTGCTGCGTGCCCCGGGAGGCGACGAGGCCGCCGAGGTGCGGGTCGCCGCCGGGGACGCGGCTTTGGCCGGAGACCTCGTCCGTACCGGGTTCTGGGGAAAGGCGGTGCTCTCCGTGCCGGAGCGGAAAGCGCGCTTCGAGATCAGCTCGAACACGCGCGCCCGGCTCGCGGCCGGGACCCCTGCCGTCCTTCTCACGGTGGAGCGAGGGCGCATCAAGGCCTTCTTCGAGGCGCTGACCGACGGCTCCGCCGATGCGCGGACGGTCGCCGCGCCCGGAGCCCTCCTCGCCGTCCGCGGGACGCGGTACGGGCTGGAGGTGGCGAAGGACGGGCGCTCGCTCCTCGCCGTCTTCGAGGGAACGGTGGAGGTGAGGTCGATGAAGGCCGGCGCCGCTCCACTCCTCGTGCGGGCCGACGAGGCGTGCACGTTCGGCCCAATGGCGGAACCGCACTCGGTGCCCATGAGGTCGATGGGGATGAGCGAGCACTCCTGGGGAGTGCACGGCGGGACGGGCATGTCCTCCGGATCGGAGCACGGGATGCCGGGCGCGGCGCCGGGCGGGAAGACGCCCCAGAGCCACGGGGGCAGTTCGCACGGCGGCTCCCCCATGGGACCGAAGGGCCATTGAGGAGCTGCGGGTCCGCGCGAGATGCTGCCGGCGCCGCGGATCCGGTCAGGGTCGGTTTGCCCCTTTCGCTGGCGCCTCGCCGAGGCCCGAAAGCGGCATTTCGACCCAAACGAGGCCGGAAGGAGCGCCCATGAAGTGGCACGGGCGTTGCGGTTGGGAAAGCAGCCCGCGAGCCTCGGTTCGGGGCAATTCGTGAAGAGGTGAGATCGATGAGACGAACGGCAACCATCGCGACGATCGCGTTTCTGGCCTGCTCCCTGTCCGGTGCCGCTGCGGCGCAGATGATGGGCGGAGGCATGGGGAGCGGCGGGCACGGCAGCGGGACCGGCGGCGGGAACACGGGCTCCGGTGGAACCGGTGGCATGGGCTCCGGCTCAGGGATGGGCGGGGGGATGGGCTCCGGTTCGGGCATGGGCTCGGGCATGGGCTCGGGCATGGGCGACGACATGGGAGGGATGGGCCGCGTCCTCGTCTCTCCCGCGGGCACGACGTTCCTCGTCTCCCGAGAGTTGACGGGCACGGGCACGACCGCGACCGCCGACGAGCTCCTCGCCATCGGCCCGAACGGCACCAACGCGTGGTCCTGGCGGTCGACCGACGCCATCCGCGACCTGACGCTCGCCGCCGACCTCCTCGTTGTCTCCGTCGGCGAGCCGCATGTGTACGGCACGACCGGGACCGCACCCCGAGCCGGCTCGCTCGTCGCGCTTCGCTCCACGACCGGCGCCGAGGCGTGGAGGCTCGCTCTCGACGGCGTTCCGATGCGCGTCGAGGCCGCCTCGGACCGGCTCGTCCTCCTCGTCGGGACGCCGACGTCGACGACGACTGGCGGCAGCACGTCCGGGCACATGGGTTCGGGCGATACCGGCTTCCAGGGAATGCGGCGGAGCGTCCTCGCAGTCGACCTCACTGGCCGAATCCTCTGGACAGTCGCCATCGATCAGTAGCCCGGGGCGACGCCACTGCAGCCCACGAACACCGGGCGGCGAGACCTCCGGGTCGCGCCGCCCTTCGTCCGAAGAAGGAGCTCCCGATGACGACCGCCCGCATCCGCCTGATCGCGGCGCTCCCCCTGCTCGGGGCTCTCGCCGCGACCGCCGCCTCCCCCGCCCTCGGCGCGGTGCGCGAGTTCACCCTCACCGCCGCCGCTTCGACCTGGGAGATCTCTCCCGGGCAGAAGGTCGTCGCCTGGACGTACAACCAGACGCTCCCCGGCCCCGAGCTGCGCGTGTCCGCCGGGGACGTCGTCAGAGTTACGCTCGTGAACCAGCTCCCGGAAGCGACGACGATCCACTGGCACGGGGTCCCCGTTCCCAACGGGATGGACGGTGTTCCGGGAGTCACCGCACCGGCCGTCGCGCGCGGTGCGCGGTTCACGTACGAGTTCCCGGCCCCAGCGCCCGGGACGTACTGGTACCACCCTCACTTGAGCTCCGCCGCTCAGATCGGCCGCGGCCTCTACGGTCTCCTGGTCGTCGAGCCGCCGGCTTCCGCGCCGAAGGAATGGGACCGGGAGGTCTCTCTCGTCGTGGGTGAGCTCGCCTCCATGCCCGGCGCAATGGGCGGCGGCATGGGGATGGGTGGAGGAATGGGAATGGGGGGCGGACTGCCCTCGCCGAGCATGATGATGGGGACTCTTCTCATCAACGGGAAGACGGGCCCGTACATCCCCGACATCCGCGTGCGCAAGGGCGAGAGGGTCCTCTTCCGGATGGTAAACACCGGGAACATGGTCCACCCGATGCATCTGCACGGGATGAGCTGGACGGTCACTGCGACGGACGGCTTCCCGTTGCCGTCGCCCTATCGGAAGGACACGCTGCCGCTCAACGCCGGGGAGCGCTACGACGGCGTCGTCGATGCGGACAACCCGGGAACGTGGATGCTCCACTGCCACAATCTCCAGCACGTCGGAGACGGGCCTGCGGGCGCGACCGGGCTCTCGATGATGGTGATCGTCGAGCCGTGATCAGGAGGGGCGTGCGTTGGCGAGGGTCTCGGTGAGAACATGCTTGACACCGTACTGCGCTACGGGCCCAATAATTCTGCTCAGAGAGGCGATGGCGCTATGAAAACTCTCACCATAGGCCAGGTCGCCAGGGAGTCCGGAGTTGGCGTCGAGACGATCCGCTTTTATCAGCGCGAGGGCCTCATCGCCACTCCCCCGAGGCGCTCGGCGGGCTATCGGCAGTACGGCGCTGGCGTCCTCCGCCGTATCCGTTTCATTCTGCGAGGAAAAGGGCTGGGCTTCTCACTGCGAGAGATCAACGCGCTTCTCTCGCTCAGCCTCTCGCGGGGTCGGTCCTGCGCCGATGTGAAGGCACGCGCGCACGTGAAGATCGAGGGCATTCGGGCTCAGATCGCCGCGCTCGAGCGGGTCAAGGGGGCGCTCGAGCGCCTTACCGACGCATGCACGGCGAGGGGCTCGGCGAGCATGTGCCCGATCCTCGATGCTCTGGATGCTGACGTGGAGGGAGACAAGTGATCGAGAAGGCCAGGCAAGCCGAGACCTTCTACTGCGAGAACGCCAGCCCATCCGCCGTGTCGTCTTCGCCGCCTGAGCCTCGTGGTGCCGAACGGGCAGCGCCAGCAACGGCGGTACGCCGCGCTTCCATTGGCGCCGCAATCGTCTCGGCCTTCGGTGCCTCGCTCTGCTGCATCGGGCCGCTGGCGGCCTCAGCTCTGGGATTCACCGGCCTCGGCGTCTTCGTGAAGTTCCACGCACTTCGCCCCTATCTCGCGGTCCTCTCGGTGCTCTTCCTCGCCGGAGCCGTCCACCTCACGTATCGAAACTCGCCAGCCGGAGCCTGCGCACCCGGCTCGCCCTGCGAGGCCACAGTGCCGAGCCGGGCCGATCGTCTCAATCGGGTCATCCTCTGGACCGTCGCCGTCGCGGCGCTCCTCGTCCTCTCGTTTCCCACTTGGTCTGGCTGGATCTGGAGATGATGGAAGGAGGGGCTCCATGGTTCCGGCACCATTCTTCGCAGCTACTTGCCCCGTCATGCACTTCTCCTGCGCCGTCAAACCGCTCACGCGTTTCGGCGATGAAGATGACGGAGGCCATCCACGCCACCTTCCCCTGCAAGACCTCGGCGAACGGAATGGAACGGACGAACTGAGGCCGTTGTGAGTGGATGCTGCGCGCCGGAGAATGGCCAGAACCCTGAGTCGCACGCTGGCCACTGTCCAGGCTGTGGTGCCAGAGGCCCCCGCGTAAATCCCATTACACTCAGGGCCCTCCTTTCGGGGGAGGGCCTCAGAAGGGGCGTACCTTCCGAACCCCGCTTCTGTGGCACTCCGGGCTGCACGGTCGTCTACTTCGACAGCGCCGTCCCCATCGTCTTCGAGGAGGCGCTCGTCACCGTACCCGTCCACGCCAAGCACCCGGAAGACGGCTCCGTGCCTGTCTGCTACTGCTTCGATCACACACCCGACACCATCCGCGATGAAGTGACCAGGACGGGCCGGAGCGGCGCGTCCGCGATCGTCGCCGCCGAGGTGAAGGCGGGCCATTGCGCTTGCGAGGTGAAGAACCCCAGAGGATCCTGTTGCCTCGGGGACGTTGCTACGGCCGAGCGATTCGCCATGCTTTCAGCGGGAGCACCGCTCACCGATCGCAGCCAGCGCGGCGGCTGAGCCGCCCGTGGTACCGGCGATCGTCGGCTCGCTCCGGCTCCGGAACGTCCGCACCCGTGAGCCGCTGCAAGGTACGTATTCGAAAGCCCCCCTGGCGGGAGGCCCTCACCGATCCCGGTCTCTCGTTGGAGTGGCGAAGGCCTCGGACGCCCGGTAGCCGGACTACTGCCCGCCCATCATCCCGCCGCCCATGCCGCGGCCACCGTTCATCATGCTGCCCATGACGACGTAGCCGTCGTTCGTCGTGTTGTCGTTCACGACGGCGTATGCCATCACCAGCCCCGGCGCCCCCTGGTTCATCCGGACACGGACCTGGAGGCCGGCGTCACCGGTCGGGAACTTGGAGTGGACGTTCAGAAGGACGTCGTTGAACTGGTGCGAGGAGTACCCCGCGAGCGTGAAGGGAAGGCTCTTAGCGCCCGTGCCCGTCGGCGCCGACCCGTCGGCGTCGACGATCTCGACGACGCCGGCCGCACCCGTCGACGACGTGCTGACGACGTTGACGTTCACGCGGTTACCGGGCTGCGGAAGGAGCCCGAGCATGTACATCGCGTACTCGTCCATGCCGTAAGAGCCGCCCATGGGCATCGAGGTCATTCCCATCCGGATCGGCATCCCCATGAACGCCAGGCCGTAAGCACCCGCCCCGGTCTGGTTGTAGACGCGCACGGTTGCCGCGATTGGGATGCTCGCCGCTACGCGGATCGCGCCGAAGCCGGCCGCAAGGCCGAAGTTGGCCTGGAGGACGTCGGGCAGGTACGTGATCGGCTGGCTGAGGTTCACCGTCGCCGTAGCGGCGGGAGCGGATGACGCCGAGTCTGCCGCATGGAAGTAGAGCGTCGCCGCCCCGGTTCCCGTCGCCTTGATCCAGAGATCCGTGACGAAGAAGGAGCTGAACCGGCCTTCTCCGCGAACGCCGGCGGGAATGACCAGGTCCTCCGTCCCGTTCGTCATGCCGTCGATCGGTCCACCCAGCCCGCCGCCACCCATCTGGGCCATCGCAGGGAACGCCGCCAGGGCTCCGGCGAGAGCGACCGCACCAAGGAACGTCTTGAAACACCGCATGATCTTCTCCTTTTCGGTGGCTGCCGGCAGCCGGCGGGACGCCCCGTCTCTTACTCTATACTCATATGGTCATTTAGAGGCCAAGAACGTGCGCGGTGACGCGTTTCTTCTCCTCCGCGGCTCGGGCCGCCCTGGCCCGCCCCGGCGGACAATGGTGGACCGCAATCCCTGTCGCAGCCTCAGTGTTTGTGACCAGAGCCCTCAACGGGACTCCCCTCTCCAGCCAGGAAACGTTCGATCTCACGCTCCTTCTCGATTTCAGCCGGGCTCCGGGGATTCAGCTGGCGCATCTCGGTGAGCTCCTCCGCCGAGATCCGAGGCAGGTGCCGGATGAAGTGGACGAGCCCCCACGTCCCGAGGTCGTCCTCGGGCGTACCCGAGCCCCACGCAGGCATTCCCGTGAGCCGGATCCCGTTTCGGATGATCGAGAAGAGCTCCCCGTCGGTGAGGGACTGTGTCGCCGCCAGCCGCATGTCCGGCGCCTTCGGGTAAAGGCCGCGCCCGATCTCCGTGTTGCCGCTACCGTCGTTGGCGTGGCAGGAGGCGCAGTGATCGGCGAAGTGGGCTCGACCGGCAGCCAGCACTTGCGGAGACGTCGCGACCGGGTTTCGCTTATCGCGCTCCGCTCTCGGGGTCGCGAGACGTCTGAAGCTCCTCGCGGCCAGCTCCTCAACGGCACTCGGCTGCTCTCGCGCGCTCAGTCCGCGGTTCGTGAGCCAGGCGAGGAGGGTCCCGCAAGCCGCCAGGGCGACGAGGTTGCCGATGACGAGGGCCCGACAGGCCCAGCTTGCGGGACGCCCCCTCAACATGTGCGCGTTCCTCTCAGCCCTTCTTCTTCTCGAGGGTCATGCCGCACTTCGGGCACTTCCCCGGCTCATGCTGCTGGACCTCAGGGTGCATCGAGCAGGTGTACATCGCCTCCATCGCTCCGATCCGGACCTCCATCGCTTCGAGGCCCGCCTTCCCCTTCATCGCCTCGATCGCCACGTGCGCGCCCGGCTTCACGTCCGCGAACGTCGCCGGCTCCTTCCCCTTCTTGTAGACGGTCGTGGCGGTGACGGCGACGGTGACGTTCTTGCCGTCCATGCCCTTGACCTCGATCTGCCCCTTCTCCGCTCGGGTGACAGTTCCCATGATGTCCTCGTTTCCTCCGTGGGCGAACGCGGCTATCGCTGGCGCGACGATCAGGATCAGCGCGATCAGCCTCAGGGTACGTCTCATCTCGGTTCTCCTTCTATCGTCGGTCTCGTACGCCTCCGCGGCGTGACGTCTCACTCTAAATGGTTGGTGGAGGGTGGGTCACCCGCAGCAGCGGCGCGGGCCGAGAAGCCACCGCAGCAGGCGGCTCTTCCTCGGATGGCCGATTGTCGGGGCCGTGTCCCTGGCTCGCGGGTTCTGGACCATGACCCGCCACGGCCTGCCCGAGCCAGTGCGCAGCTCGACGTCGAAGAGGAGCCGCCCGTACGCGACGAGCCGTCGCAGGAGCGTCTTGTTCCGTCGGGGGTCCCAAACGGAGTAGACGAACACGCCGTCCGGGCGGAGAAGATCCTCGCATCCGCGAACGATGCGAAGGGGCTCCTCCAGTTCGTAGAGGACCTCGCTGAATACGATGACGGCAAACGGGGCCCGGGCTTTCACGTCGTCGGGCAGACCCTTCTCGAGATTCCAGACCCAGAACCCGGCGCACGGCGGTGCCTCTTCCCTCGCCGTACGGATGATCTCCGAGGAGATGTCGATCCCGAGGTAGAGCCTCTTCGTTCCGTTGCATACGCCTCGCGCCAGGGCACCGGTTCCGCAGCCGAGATCCAGTACGGCTCCGTTTCCGTTCGCGAACTTGTCGATCAGCGCCGAGACGAGGGCGAGCCGGGGAAACTCCCGATCCCCGCCGAGCCGCTCCCATCGGCCTTCGGCGTACTCGCTCTCCGAGACGGCTATGTGCGGTATCTCGACGACGCCTGCGGTCTTCACAGGTAGGAACGTACATCGCCTACATTAGAGCCACGTTAGAGCCAGAGTGACCTCGGATCGCGCCCGCCAAGTCTGATTAGGCCCCCGTAACGACCCGGGTCGCCGACCCAAATTGATTCACAGGCTCTCAGCGGGGCCGGATCCTCGCGAACCCTCGATAGTGGCGGACCGGTGAACCCTTGCGGTTTGCCGACACGGAGTTGCTGGCCTCGAGCCGCTTCCCCGTCAGCGCCTCCCACCGCGAGGCGTGGAAGGCAGCAAGAGCGCGTCCTTCCCGGGCGACGGCCTCCAGTTTCTCGATGTAGCTCTCGAGGCGCTTCCTCGTCTCGAGGATCACCGGGTCGCGGTTTGCCTTCTGCGGCTCCCTGGTACCGTCCGTGAGGTACCGCAGTTCGTCCTTCTGGCGTTCCGCCTCCCTGGCGAAGGCGGACGCCTCCTTCTCGAGGGCCGCGGCTTTCGCGAGGTGGACCTCGGGAAGTTGCGCGACCTCGTCCGAATACACCGGGTACGCCCCTCCCTCCATTTGGGCCGAGGCGGCGAACGGGACGAGCCCCACGACGACGACGAAGGCGGCAGTGGCCGCCGAAAGAGCGATCCGCTGGCGAGAGTCGAACATGCTTTCTCCTCGAGCGACCCGCCACACGGATCCCGCACGGACGGGTCGGGTTCCTCTCCCCGAAAGGGAGCGATTTGCCGCTGGAGCCGGGCCGAGTGCCACGTCCCCCGCATCCTCGAATCTGGCCCTCGACTCTTAGAGGGACATTAGAGCGGCGTGATGCGCCCGCCTTCATTTCCCGGCACCCGAACCGCCCGACCGCGAGCAGGAACGAAAACCGGCGCCTCTCGATGCGGAAGACGGCGCCGAATGCGCGAGCCCTGGGCGGCCGCCAGAAGCCGCGCTGACGCCAGTAGGCACGCTGTGAGCGCAGCCGCGCCGCTCGTTCTGGCGCTGAGGTTCGACGCCCTCACCGGTCTGTGCGACCCGCTCCTGTCCTTCCTCGTCGACGAGGTGACGCTCCGCCGCCGCACCTTGAGCCGCCTCCGGTCGAAACTCGGAGAGAGGGTCCTCGGCCTCGTGTGCGGGACGGGCTCGCTCGCCTTACGGCTGAAGCGGAGTTCCCGAGCGTCGGCGTCTCTCTGTCTAAGGCGCCTCTAATCTGCCGGGGCTATCTTCTCGACCAGAGGACGGCGAAGGCGGAGAAGGGTCTCACCGAACTCGAGTCCACCGCTCCTCCACCTCGCCGCCATCGCGTCGGCGGAGGAGTTCGAGAGGCAGGTATGCCAGAGAACGCAGAGGGTCTCACGAGTCGCGGGACGGTCGGCGCCACCCCCGCGGTGCGCGCTTCGCAGGCCGATTCGCTGGGCCAGACCGCGTACGTCCCCGCGCTACGTTTTCATGCTCTGACAGGGCTCTTTGACCCTTTCATGCGGTTCGTCATGAGGGACGACCAGCTGAGGAAACTGACTCTGACCCTCCTTCGCCCTGAGCCGGCAGAGCGCGTGCTCGACGTCGGATGCGGAACCGGCTCCCTGGCGGTCCGACTGAAACAGGAGCATCCCCGCGCGACCGTCGTCGGCTACGACATCGACCCGGTGGCTCTCGCGATCGCAGAGAAGAAATCCCTGGCGGCGCAGGTCTCCGTGACGTGGCGCCGTGGCCCTGCCGACGATCCGGCCTTTCCCGATCAATCGTTCGACCTCGTGACCTCCTCACTTCTTCTCCACCACCTTCTCCCCGCCGGAAAGCGAGCCGCCCTCGCGGCGGCGTTGCGGCTCCTCAAGCCGGGAGGGCGCCTCGTCCTCGTCGACTTCATTCGTCCGGAAGGGCGCCTCCGTGCGCTCGCCTTCGCATTCGTCCGCGCACTCGACGGCCGTCGGGAGACCGAGGACCACGCCAGAGGCCGCCTCCCGGCCTTTGTCGAGGAAGCGGGCTTCGCGAACGTTGCCGAGCGTCTGCGTCTGAACACGGCAGTCGGGACCATCGGATTCCTCACTGCGTACAAGCCGCGATCCGGGTGGGCTCCGTGAAGAGCCTTCGGACCCGAATCCGATGGTGGGTCGTCGCGTCGACGACCATTACGGTCGGGGTCATCACGACGATTGGAGTCATCGAGGATCGCAGGCAGATCGAACGCGCTGAGGCCGCATATCTCACAGGATTCCTCCAGCACCTCTCCGCAATGCCCGAGTTTCAAGGCGACTCCGGCACCGTCCGGTCGCACCTCCGGATGCTTGCTCCTTCTTTCGAGCGAGCGGGGGGCCGGCTCGACCTCGTCCCGCTCTCTTCGGCGTCGCAAGCGCCCTTAGGCTCAGGGATCGTGGCCTGCCAGGCGCTGGACCTTTCCGACGGCCGGTGGACGCTTCATTACTGGAGCGACGGCCGGTTCGTACGCGACCGGTTCCGGAGCGCACTCGCGATCCAGCTTCTCCAGGCAGCGCTGACGATCGCTGGCCTCGTCGCCGGCATCGAGTGGATCCTCCGGCGAAGCCTCCTCGGACCGCTCGGCACGATCTCCCGACAGATCGAGCGGATCACGGAGGGCGGGGGCTGGCTCGCGAGCGTCCCTGCGACGGACCTCGAGCTCGACCGGCTCACCACGGCCCTGCGAGCACTGGGGCCGGGACTCGAAGAGCAGACCCGCCAATGGATCGCCACCGAGCGCCGCTGCGCCGTCGCCGCGTCGCTCTCCGGCATCCGCGAGAGAACGCTCGGACCTCTGAGGAGCGCTCATCTGGAGCTGAGCCAGCTGGAAGCGGGCGCCGTACGCGACGCCGACACGAAACGACGACTTCGGCGCGCCGCCCGCTCCATCGAGGAGCTGTCGGCGGCGCTCGCGGAATCTGACGCGCACTGGTTCCCGCCGAGTGCCGGCGAGGGCCAGGCCTCCACGCGCGCAGCGAGGAGAAGCGCATGACGCTCCCTCACCAGAGACGCGCAGCGGACTTCCTCGACGGCACCGCGGAGGCGTTTGACGAGATTCTCCTCGCAGCGACACGTGGCGCAGACCGCCGCTGGAAGGAGGCGCTCCTCGCGCACCTCGACGCCCCGGCGCGGGTCCTCGACCTCGCCAGCGGCACCGGGACCCTCACGTTCATGATTCGCGATCGCTTCCCCGAGGCGGAAGTCGTCGGTGTGGACGTCTCGGCCACGCGTCTCGACCACGCCCTGAAGCGGGCGCATCTCCGACGGGACCATCGGGTCCGTTTCGTCCTGGGCTCCTTCGAGCGCGTCGTCCCCGCCGGACGGTTCGACGCCGTTACGAGCTGCTACCTCCCGAAGCACGCAGACCTCCCCCGGCTCGTCTCGCGGTTGAGGTCTTTCCTGAATCCAGGCGGGCTCGTCGTCATGCACGACCTCACGTACCCGGAGCACCCCGTCGTCCGCAAGGCATGGGAGCGCCACTTTCGCCGGCTCTGCCATACCGCGCTGAGCGAGTGGCCCGCGGCGATTCGGCTCTTCGACGAGCTGCCCGAGATCGTCCGCCGCTCGAGCTGGGTCGAGGAGCTCACGATGCTCCTCGTCGCGCACGGCTTCAGCGGCGTCGCCGTGGAGCGGCTCGACCGGGGAACCTCCGCGCTCGTCCTTGGCCGCCTTCCCTGCGAGTGATCGCGCGACGCCGGGGTCCGCTCTGGCCTTTGGTCGCTCCTCTACGGCGGTATGCCGCGCCGGGGGAGTTCGTCAGTGTCCAGGCGGCTCTGATTCCGGTCCGCGGGAGGGCGTCAGCCGCGCCTCGACCTGGATCAACTTCGCCTCCATCGCCGCTATCTCCACCTTCGAGAAGCCAAGAGAGTTCGTCGTCGCCGCGGCCCTGAGCGCCCTCCGCAGTGAAGCCGCTGCAGCGAGCTCCTGGCCGGCAGCGAGGTAGCGTTCGACGCCCTCGACCTGATATCGGCGGACCCGCGCCTGGATCACCTGGTCCGGCGAGCTCGCCCCGAACCCGAGAATGGCGTAAGCCAATCCGTGAACGGTCTCGTACTCCTCTGCCCTGAGGGCTCGAAGCTCGTCGAGCTCGAGGCTGAGCCGGGCTCGACCGTCCGGTGGGGCGGCCTCGCGGGCCGCCGTGGCGCGCGCGATCTCGGCATCGACTCGGGCGAGGCTCGCGTCCGCGGCGTCCAGGCGCTCCGAAGCCATCACGTGCAGACTGTGGCGGGAAGCGATTCGGACGGCGACCCCGACTCCTCCAAGGAGTCCCACGCCGAGCGCAGCCGCGGCAGCCGAGGCGACCGCCGGGTGCCGGCGCATCCAGTTCACAGCCCTCTCCAGAAGGGTCGGAGGCGCAGCGTCCACCGGACGGAACTCCCGGTACCGGCGGATCTCCTCCGCCAGCTCGACTGCTGAGCCGTATCGCAACGCCGGGTCCCTGGCGAGGGCCTTCATGCAGACGGCAGAGAGCGATCTCCCGGCTACGGGATTCCTCGCGACGGGCGGCACTGGCGTCTCCTCCCGAACGCGGCGCATCGACTCGAGCACATCGGATGACGAGAACGGGTTCGCACCGGTCAGAATCTCGTACAGGACCGTGCCCAGCGAGAAAACGTCGGAGGCCGGATTCGTCGGCGCCGCACGCGCCTGCTCGGGGGACATGTACGCCGGCGTCCCGGCAATGGACCCTCCCGGATGCTCGCGGGACCGACCATCGCCCTCGAGCCGTACGGCAAGGCCCCAGTCCACCAGGTAGACGGAGCCCATTTCGTCCACCATGATGTTCGCCGGCTTCACGTCGCGATGGACCAGTCCTTGGCGGTGCGCCGCGGCGAGCGTCTGACAAACCCGCTCGAAGACGTCCACGAGATGAGTGATCGACTGGCGCGACCGGATGTCCTCCGGCTGCCGCCCCGACAGGAGGTCTCTCAGGGTCCGTCCCTGGACGCGCTTCATCGCGTAGAAGGGCTCACCCGTTTCGAGGGTCCCCGCGTCGTGCACCGGGACTGTCCCCGGATGCTCGAGCCCCGCGAGAATCAGCGCTTCCTCCTCGAACCGGCGCCGTGCCCCGGGGTCCCCGGCGAGCTCGGGCCTCATGCGCTTGATCGCAACGTCGCGCCCGAGCTGGCGATCCCTCGCGAGCACGACCGTCGCCATCCCCCCGCTGCCGAGCGTTTCGCCCAGCTTATAGCGTGGGATCGCGTGATCGGGGCGACCGGGCCGCGACCTCTCGCCGCCGGCCACCGCCTCGATCGTTTCGTCGTCCAGGCTCACAGCTTCGCCCGTCGGAGCCGCAGCGCGTTGCCGACGACCGAGACCGAGCTGAAGCTCATCGCGGCAGCCGCGATCACGGGCGAGAGCAAGAGCCCGAAAACGGGGTAGAGCACACCCGCAGCGATCGGCACCCCTGCCGCGTTGTAGACGAATGCGAAAAAGAGATTCTGCTTGATGTTTGCCATCGTGCTGCGGGAAAGGCGCCGCGCCCGGACGATGCCCCTGAGGTCCCCCTTCACCAGCGTGACCCCGGCGCTCTCCATCGCGACGTCGGTGCCCGTTCCCATGGCGATCCCCACCTGCGCCTGTGCGAGCGCGGGGGCGTCGTTGATGCCGTCGCCTGCCATAGCGACGACGCGTCCCTGAGCCTGGAACCGCTTCACGACCTCGGTCTTCTGATCGGGCAGCACCTCGGCCACGATCTCGTCGATCGCGAGCCTCTTCGCGACCGCTTCGGCGGTCGTTCTGCTGTCGCCCGTGAGCATCACGATGCGGAGACCTTCGGCGTGAAGCTCGCGAATCGCCTCGGGCGTGCTGGCCTTGATCGGATCGGCCACCCCCACGACGCCGGCTGTCTTGCCGTCCACCGAGACGAACATCGCGGTCTCCCCTGCCTTGCGGAGCGCCTCTGCGACGGTACCTAGCTCTCCGAGGTCGATGCCCAGGTCCGCCATGAGGGACGCATTGCCGAGCGTCACGGCCCTGCCGTCCACGGTTCCCTTCACTCCCTTCCCCGTCACGGACTCGAACCCGTCGGTGCCCGAGAGAGCCACGCCGCGCCTCTCGGCTCCCTTCACGATGGCCGCCGCAAGCGGATGCTCGCTGCCTCGTTCCAGGCTGGCGGCCAGATGAAGGAGGTCGGATTCCGAGAAGCCGGCGGCTGCCTTGACACTTACCAGCTCGGGCTTCCCTTCCGTCAGTGTCCCCGTCTTGTCGATGACGAGCGTATCGACCTTCCGGAGCACCTCGATCGCCTCGGCGTTCCTGAAGAGAACGCCCATGGTCGCGCCCTTGCCCGTTGCCACCATGATCGACATCGGGGTGGCGAGCCCCAGCGCACAGGGGCAGGCGATGATGAGCACCGCCACGGCGTTGATCAGTGCGTGCGCCATTCGGGGCGCCGGCCCGACCATTGCCCAGACCGCGAACGTGAGGACCGAGATCAGGACGACGATCGGCACGAAGTAGCCGGCCACGACATCGGCGAGCTTCTGGATCGGCGCCCGGCTTCGCTGGGCCTCGGCGACCATCGCGACGATGCGCGAGAGAAGCGTCTCGGCACCGACCTTCTCGGCCCGCATCACGAGGGCTCCGGTGCCGTTGACCGTTGCTCCGACGAGCTTGTCGCCGGGACCCTTTTCTACGGGTATCGGCTCGCCGCTCACCATCGACTCGTCGACGGAGCTCGCACCCTCGAGCACGACTCCGTCGACCGGAATCTTCTCGCCGGGCCGCACGCGCAGCCGGTCGCCGACCTGCACGACCTCGAGCGGTACATCCTCTTCGGAACCGCTGTCGTTGATCCGCCGCGCGGACTTCGCCGCCATCCCGAGGAGCTTCTGGATCGCCGCGCCCGTCTGGCTGCGCGCTCGAAGCTCCAGGACCTGCCCGAGCAGGATCAGTGTGACGATGACCCCCGCCGCCTCGAAGTAGACGGCGACCTCGCCGTCCGCGCTCCGGAAAGAGGCCGGGAACAGTCCCGGCAGGAGCGTCGCGATGACGCTGTAGCCGTACGCGACGCTCACTCCGAGGCCGATGAGCGTGAACATGTTGAGACTGCGGTTCTTCACCGACTGGACGGCTCGGACGTAGAAGGGCCACGCGGCCCAGAGGCAGACGGGCGTCGCCAGCGCCAGCTCCAGGAACGTGCGCAGGCGCGCCGAGAGGAGCGCAGACACGGGTTCTCCCGGCAGCATGTCGCCCATCGCAAGTCCGAGGAGCGGCACGGTGAGCGCGACCGAGAACCAGAAACGGCGGCTCATGTCTTTGAGCTCGGCGTTCTCCCCGGCGTCCGCCGATGGTGCCCGGAGTTCCAGCGCCATGCCGCAGATCGGACACGAGCCCGGTGCGTCGCGAACGATCTCCGGGTGCATGGGGCACGTGTAGCCCCCCGGAAGGACCCGAGAAGGAGCGGCCGTCGCCGCCGGGACCACTTTCAGGAACGAGCCCGGGTCCCTGGCGAATCGATCGCGGCAGGTCGGGCTGCAGAACACGAACTCGGCACCCGCGTGCTCGTAGCGGTTCGGGCTGTCCGCAGGCACCGACATTCCGCAAACGGGGTCCTTCTCTCGAGCACGATCGTCGGTCGGCCGATCGTGCCCGGCGTGCGCGTGCTCGTTATGACTCATCGACTCCTCCCGCCTGACTGACGCGTTGATGGCACGAGCCTACTGCCAGAAACCCTCAATGATGTCCACCGCCCGTGGCCGACGTCGAACGGCCATGGCCCGCGTGCGACTCGGGCTCCGGGCGCACCGCCGGCGAGGACCAGCCTTTCGCCAGAGTCTCGAGGAGGCCGTCTGCTGCGGCCAGTGCCCGCTCCACGTCCTTTCGCAGCCGCCGTGGGGCCGCCTTCGCCAGCGAGTCGAGCTCCGTCGCCTGAAGAGCTATGGCTCTTCCCACCACGAGCTTGTCCGGCAACACCGGACCATCAGCACGCGGGGCGCGGCCGATCTCGTCCCGGAGGACCTCGAGGTAGGACGCGTAGGCCGCTGTGGCAGAGGCCAGTGCGGCACTGTCTCTCTCGCCAGCGGCCGTCCGGACGGAGGCCAGAAGCTCTTTGGAGCGGTCGAGCCCGCTCACACCCGAATTCGCCGGCTCCCCGGCAGCAGATGGAGCGACCGGCGCATCGAGACGTGGAGGCTCCTGCCCGGCCAGCGTGCCCGATTCGAGGAGGGCCCCGAAGAGGAGCTGAGCCGTGACGCGAGTCAGCGCTCCTGCTCGGTACACCGGGCGCTCCTCAGGCCTTCTTCTTCTCGAGGAACATGCCGCACTTCGGGCACTTGCCGGGACCGGTACCGGTCACTTCCGGGTGCATCGGGCAGGCCCAGACCGCTCCGTCGGGGGAGCCGATTCGGACGACTCTCGCCTCGAGACCGGCCTTCCCGTCTGCTGTCTCGACGGCGACGTTCAGCCCGGGCTTTAGATCCGCTTTCTTGGCCTCTTCCGTCCCCTTGAGGTACATGGTGGTGCGAGTCAGGCGAACGGAGACGGACTTGCCGTCGGGGTCAACGACCTCCAGGCCGTCGCCCTCGACCTTGGCGATGGTACCGACGACTGCGTCCTCGCCGTGGCCGTGTGCGTGGCCCTGAGTGGCCGGAGCCGCGATGGGCCAGAGCGAGAGGGCGAGAGCCGTGAGGGTGGCGAGAGGTCTGCGCATGTCGCGTTCTCCTGGTCCCGCTTCCGGCGGCGGGCGCTTCGCGCCGTCACCGGCGCTAGACCAGGAAGATAGAGACCGAACCTTAGAGAGACGTTAGAGCCTCCCTTCCCGGGCGGCTCTCATCGGATTCCAATCTTGGGTCCCCACCATTACGGTATGGAACGACTCCTCCCCTCCCGCACCCTTCTCCTCGTCGAGGACGACGCCTCGCTCGCGGCCTGCGCCACCGAGTTCCTCGCCCGTCGGGGGCTGGAGGTCGTGCCGGCGTTCGATCTCTCCTCCGCGCTTCAACGCCTGCCGACGATGCCCTGGGATGCAGTCGTCACCGACCTGGACCTCACGGGGAGGAGAACTACCGACGGGCTCCAGGTGGTCGCTGCCGCTGCGTGCAGCGTGCCTCGCCCGGCGATCCTCGTCTGGACCGGCAGCGCCACCGCCGAGGTCCGGTCGGATGCGTTCCACCTCGGCGCAGATGACGTCGTCGAGAAGGGCAGCCTCTCCGCGCTCAGTCGCAGGCTGGCCTCGTGTCTCGTCGCCCGCGAGTCCGGGGGAACCGGACAGCCGGACCGTCCAGGCTGAAGCCTGGCCCGACTGTCGCCTCGACCGGCTTCGGGTTCGGATGCTCCGGGCCGCGTGCCCGAATGCTACCTGTCGCCCGGCGAGCGAGCACGCCTAGCAGGCTGCTGAAGAGATGCCACTTTTCGGAGGAAGCGTCGGCGAAGGTCGTGCCGGGGACAGCGTGAGGTCTGAAAGTGGCCTCGATTCGAGGCTCGGGAGTTCCCCTCTGGCCTCCCGATCCGTTCGGGAGGCGCTTCGGGAGCGTGGTCCCTCAGGTGGCGGCGGGTTCCAGACGCGCGATGCGTATGAGGTTGT
>JAKOVQ010000052.1 GCA_029781975.1 Acidobacteriota bacterium | reverse complement strand
AGGTCCCCCCATGGAATTCGAAAACCGCCCCGTCGCGATCTCGCCCGTCTCCGTCGAGTCCCGCTTCTTCGCCCGCGTCTACGGGTGGATGGCGCTGGGGCTCGGGCTGACGGCGCTGGTGTCGTTCCTGACGGTCTCGACGCCCGCCGTCCTCCAGCTCGTCTTCGGGAGCCGCGTGGTCTTCTTCGGGCTGATGATCGGCGAGCTCGCCCTGGTGGCCTGGCTCTCGGGCCTCATCGGGAAGATGTCGGCGTCGACCGCCGCCGTCGTCTTCCTCGCCTACTCGGGGCTGAACGGCCTGACCCTGGCGTCGATCTTCCTCCTCTACACCTCCTCGTCGATCGCCACGACCTTCGTCGTGACCGGCGGGATGTTCGGCGCGATGAGCGTCTGGGGAATGGTCACGAAGCGCTCCCTCGACGGCCTCGGGAGCTTCGCCTTCATGGGGCTGATCGGCGTCGTGATCGCGAGCGTCGTGAACGTCTTCATGAAGAGCACGATGCTCGAGTTCGTCATCAGCTGCGTCGGCATCATCGTCTTCATCGGCCTGACGGCCTGGGACACCCGCAAGCTCCGCTCCTTCGCGGCCGCCGTGGGCGACATCGACGGCGAGGACGGCCGGCGGATGGCGGTCCGCGGCGCGCTGGCCCTCTACCTCGACTTCATCAACCTCTTCCTGATGCTCCTCCGGCTCTTCGGCAACCGCCGCTAGCCGCCGCCCGTGGGGACGTTCGACACGGTCCTCTCCGCCCTCGTCGGCGCCGTCGGCGTGGCGACGGGGGCGGCCTACGTCCCCCAGGCGGTCCGGATCTGGCGCCGGAGGAGCTCGGACGACGTCTCGGTCCTCTCGTACCTCCTCTTCCTCGGCGGGCAGGTCGTCTACCTCGTCTACGGGATTCGCTTCTCCCTCCTGCCGATCGTCCTCGGGATGGCGGCCAACATCGCCGGCAACCTCTCGGTGATCGGCTCCGCGCTCCGCTTCCGAACCCGCAGGGCGTGAGGCTCGTCCTCCTGCCGGCGCCCGAGGGGGCCTCGGCCTACCTCGCGGTCGACAAGCCCGCCGGCGTCCCGTCGCACGGACCGGGGGGGCTCCTCCCGGCCGCCCGGGAGGCGTGGGGCGAGGACGTCCACCTCGTCCACCGCCTCGACCGGGAGACCTCCGGCGTCCTCCTCCTCGCCCGCGGGCTCGAGGCCCTCCGCGCGGCCCACGCGGCCTGGCCGGACCACGTCGAGAAGACCTACGTCGCGCTCACCCGCGGCGTCCCGTCGCCCCGCGAGGGGGTGGTGGACGCCCCGCTCCTCGAGCGGCGGACGTCGCGGCCCGACCTCCTCCTGCGCGCCCTGAAGGCGGCCTACGGCCCGTCGCGCGCGGGACACCTCCTCGCGGGCCGCCGCGTCCTCGCCATCCCGCCCCTGCCGGAGCCGGGGAGGACCGCCGTCCACCCGGCCGGCCGCCCCGCCCGGACGGCCTACCGGGTCCTCTCGTCGGACGGGGCGACCGCCCTCGTGGAGCTCTCCCCGCGCCAGGGACGGATGCACCAGATCCGCGTCCACCTCGCCCATCTCGGGACGCCCCTCCGGGGGGACCGGCTCTACGACCCGGCCGCCCGTCCCGGCGACGAGACGGTCCTGCGGGCGGTCCGCCTCGTCTGGAGGGACCCTCCGGGGACACCCCCCGGCACCTCGTGGGTCTTCGCGGCGCCGCTTCCTGAGAGATGATCGGGGCGTGGCCGCCCTGCTCCCCCCTCCCGCCGTCCTCGACCTCCTCCGCTCCCTGAGCGACGGGGCACCCCTCGTCGTCTTCGACCTCGAGACGACGGGGACCGACCGCCTCGCGGACCGGATCGTCGAGTTCGCGGCGCTCCGGATCCCGAAGGAAGGGGAGCCGGCCGTCCTCGAGCTGCGGGTCAACCCCGGCGTCAGGATCCCGCGCGAGGCCACGGCCGTCCACGGCATCTCCGACGCCGACGTCGCCCTCGCGCCGCCGTTCGCCCAGGTCGCGCCGCGGATCGCCGCGTTCCTCGAGGGAGCCGACGTCGCCGGCTACAACGTGAGGGCCTTCGACCTGCCGCTCCTGGCGCGGGAGTTCGAGCGGGCGAAGGTCCCCTTCTCCCTCGAGGGGAGGCGCGTCCTCGACGCCCAGTCGCTCTTCTTCAAGAAGGAGCCGCGGGACCTCTCCGCCGCGGTCCGGATCTTCGCGGGGCGCGAGCACGAGGGGGCGCACTCCGCCCTCGCCGACGTCGTCGCATCGGCCGAGGTCCTCGCCGGGGAGCTCGAGCGCTACCCCGACCTGCCGCGGGACGTCGAGGGGCTCCACGCCTACTCGCAGCCCTCCGAGAGCCGCTGGGTCGACCCCGACAAGCGGTTCCTCTGGCGCGACGGCGAGGCGGTCTTCGGCTTCGGCGCCAAGAAGGGGAAGGCGCTCGCGGAGGTCGCCGCCCGCCACCCCGACTACCTCGAGTGGATGCTCGGGGCCGACTTCCCCGACGAGGCGAAGCGGATCGTCCGCGACGCCCTGCGGGGGGTCTTCCCCGCGAGGGCCGGTTGACGGCGCTCCGGGGCCTCGTCCGGCGCCGAAGCCACCCGGTCCGGGTCGCCCTCCTGACGCTCGGGTGGTGCCTCCTCGTCCTCGGCGTCATCGGCGGCCTCCTCCCCGTGATCCAGGGGTGGCCGTTCGGCGTGGCCGGCGCCGCGATCCTCTACGTCGAGAGCCGGTCCGTGCAGCGGATGGTTCGCCGCTGGCGCCAGAAGCACCCGAAGGCGGAGCGGACCTGGGCGAAGCTCCGCGCCTGGAAGCGCGCCCGCAAGCGGGCGAGGCGCGCCGCCGCCGCGCCGCCGGGCGGGGCGGCGGGCGAGCCGGAGGACGGAGGCCCGGCCGGGCGCTAGTCCATCTGCCTCCTGAGGAACGTCGGGATGTCGAAGACGTCCTCGCGGGGGTCGCGCAAGTTCAGCTGGTTGACGCCGTAGCCGGAGTCCTCGGGGACGACGGGCTCGGGGACCGACCGGACGAACTCGCGCGACCGGGAGCGCTCCGGCTGCGCCGGCGCGGCCGCGGGCTCCCGCCGCCCGAGCGGGGGCGAGGCGGACGGCGGCTCGAAGCCGGTCGCGATGACGCTGATCTTGACCTGGTCGCGCATCTCCTTGTCCTGGACCAGGCCGAAGATGACGTTCGCGTCCTCGTCGGCGGCCTGCTGGATGATGGCGCACGCCTCGGTCACCTCGGCGAGCGTCAGGTCGTCGCCGCCGGT
>JAKOVQ010000045.1 GCA_029781975.1 Acidobacteriota bacterium | reverse complement strand
CGCCGCCGCGCAGAGCGCGGCCCCCGCGAGAGCGATCGCCGTCGCGGCCGCCCTCCGCCCCGTTCGCCCCGGGAGAGCTCGGCGTCCCCTCATCGCCCGCAGCTTATCCGAGCGGCGCCGGCCCGATGGCAAGATGCGTCGATGGCGACGTGGGGAGAGCTCCTGCGCGAGGCGCGCGCCGCCCTCGCGGCGGTCGACGCCGCGCCGTTCGAGCCCGAGGAGCTCCTCGCCCGGGCGACGGGGCGCCCGCGGTCGTCGTTCCACGGCCGTCACCGCGAGCGGGCCGCGGAGGCGGAGGCGGACGAGTACCGCGCCCTCGTCCGGAGGCGCTCCGCCGGCGAGCCGCTCCAGTACCTCCTCGGCGAGTGGGAGTTCCTCGGGAGGACCTTCCACGTCGACCCGCGGGCGCTCATCCCGCGCCGCGAGACCGAGCTGATCGTCGAGGCGGCCCGCTCGGCCGCCCCGACCGCGAGGCGGGTCCTCGACGCGGGGACCGGGACCGGGATCCTCGCGGTCTCCCTGGCGCTCGAGCGGCCGGCGGCGCGCGTCGTCGCCGTCGACCGCTCCGCCGCGGCCCTCGCCCTCGCGCGCGAGAACGCACGGCTCCACCGGGTCGAGGCCCGCGTCCTCCTCCTCGCCTCGGACTGGCTCGACGCCCTCCCCCCGCGCCCCCTGTTCGAGCTCGCGGTCGCCAACCCGCCGTACGTCCCGCTCGCCGACGCGCCGCACCTCTCGAAGACCGTCTCCGACCACGAGCCCCCGATCGCCCTCTACGGCGGCGACGACGGCCTCGACCCGCTCCGGTCCCTCCTCCTCCAGCTCCCCGGCCGGCTCCTGCCCGGCGCCCCCTTCGTCTTCGAGATCGGCTACGGCCAGGCGCGCGAGGTGAGCGCCCTCGTCGACGGCTCCGGCGCCTTCGCGCTGGAGGAGATGCTCCTCGACGCGGGGGGTATCCCGCGGACCGCCGTGGCGCGCCGCCGCTGACCGGGCGCGTCGTACACTCCGCCCGCCTTGGACGCCTTCCTCGTCACCGGTCCCGTCCGCCTCTCGGGAGAAGTCCCCGCCGGGGGGGCGAAGAACGCGGCCCTCCCCGCGCTCGCCGCCTCGCTGCTCACCCCGGGGCCTCTCGCCCTCGACCGCGTCCCCCCCGTCGCCGACATCCGGACGATGCTGAAGCTCCTCGCCGGGATGGGGGTCCGCCACGAAGCGACGGCCCCGGACCGCGTCACCCTGTCGGCCGACCGGATCGTCTCGACCGAGGCGCCCTACGACCTCGTCCGGACGATGCGCGCGTCGATCCTCGTCCTCGGCCCGCTCCTCGCGCGGTTCGGCGAGGCACGGGTGTCGCTCCCGGGGGGCTGCGCCATCGGCGTCCGCCCCGTCGACCTCCACATCATGGCCTTCGAGGCGATGGGGGCCCGCGTGGCGGTCGAGAAGGGGTACATCCACGCCCACGTCTCGCGGGTCGGACCCGGGCGGGGGCGCCTCACCGGCGCGACGATCCGCTTCCCGCAGCCGACGGTGACCGGGACGGAGAACGTGATGCTCGCCGCCGCCCTCGCGCGCGGCGTCACCACGATCGAGAACGCCGCCCGCGAGCCGGAGGTCGCGGACCTCGCGGCGCTCCTCGCGGCGATGGGCGCGCGGATCGAGGGGGCCGGCAGCGGGACGATCGTCGTGGAGGGGCGGGAGGAGCTGGAGGGGACCGGCGCGGGCGCGCACACGGTGGTCGCCGACCGGATCGAGACCGGGACCTACCTCGCGGCCGGCGTCCTGACCGGCGGCGACGTCACGGTCCGCGGCGGGCGCGCCGAGCACCTGGGCGCCTTCCTCGACGCGCTCCGGAGCGCGGGCGCGACGGTCGAGGCGGGCGACGGCTGGGTCCGCGCGGCCTCCACCGGCCGCCTCCGGCCGGTCGACGTCGAGACCGCGCCCTACCCGGGCTTCCCCACCGACCTCCAGGCGCAGCACATGGCCCTGATGACGCAGGCCGACGGGACCTCCCGGATCGACGAGCGGATCTTCGAGAACCGCTTCCTCCACGCGAGCGAGCTCGGGAGGCTCGGCGCGCAGGTCCGCCTCGAGGGGCACGCGGCGCTCGTCACCGGACCGACCCCGCTGTCGGGCGCCCCGGTCACGGCCTCCGACCTGCGCGCCTCGGCGGCCCTCGTCCTCGCCGCCCTCGTCGCCGAAGGGGAGACGCTGGTCCGCCGGATCTATCACCTCGACCGCGGCTACGCCGAGATGGAGCGCAAGCTCGCGTCCCTGGGCGCCCGCGTCGTCCGCGTCCAGGGTTGACGGGATGTCGCGCCCGCTCGGCTCGCCGCTCGCGCCGCGGGTGGCGACGATCCTCGTGGCGGCGGCCCTCGCGGGGGTCCTCGCGGCGAGCGCCGGGGCGCCCGCCGTCGCCGACACCGCACGGGCGCGTCCCGACGCCACCCCCGCCCCCGGCGCGCCGTCCCCCGCGGCCGAGCGCGACGCGCTCGAGCGCGGGGCCGCCGCCGCGGCCCGGAGGGCCGACTGGCCGGAGGTGCTCCGCCTCCTCACCCGCCTCCACGACGTCGACCCCGTGCGCTACGCGGACGGCCGCTTCGACTACCTCGCCGCCCGCGCCCTCTCGGGCCTCGGCCGCGACGAGGAGGCGCTCCCCCGCTTCGAGCGCTTCGTGGCGACGGGGGACCTCTTCGACGTCCCGGCGCGCCTCTCGGCCGCGCGCCTGAGGTTCCGCCGGGGCGAGGGAGGGACGGCGCTCGACCTCCTCCTCCCGCTCCTCCAGCGCCGGGAGGGGGCCGTGGCGCGCCGCGCGATCCGGATCGCCCTCGACGCCCTGGAGACGGCGCCGGACGACGAGGCGCTCGCCCGTCTCGTCGCGGCCCGCCCCTCGACGCCTCCGCGCGAGCGGCGCCGCCTCGCGGCCCTGCGGGCCGAGGCGCTCGAGCGCGAGCGGAAGCCGGAGGAGGCCGCCGCGATCCGCCGCGCCCTCCTGTCGGAGGCGCGCCGCGACGACGCGGCGGCGGTCGTCATGGCCCGCGAGCTCCGGGGGAAGAGCCCGCAGGAGCTCCCCGACTCGCTGCTCGGCCTCCTCGTCGAGACCGCCCGCTCCCAGCGCGACCTGGAGCTCGCGGAGAAGCTCGCCACCGAGCGCGAGAGGCGGGCCGCCCGGGCCGGAGACCGCGTCGTCCTCGCGGGAGCGAGATTCGACCTCTATCGCCTGAAGGCCTCGCGCGGCAAGTTCGCCGAGGCGGCGGAGGGCTTCTCCGCGATCCTGCGCGACAACCCGCGCCCCGTGAGGGCCTCGCGCTCCCCGAAGGACGACGCGCCGGGGACGGCGGCCTTCCGCGAGAGGGTCCGCTTCAACCTCGGCGCCATGCTCGAGAAGCTCGGGGACCTCGATGGCGCCGTCTACCAGTTCAGGCTCGTCGAGGCGGCGCGGACGGGGACGGCCGGCCTCGCCGTCCTCCAGCGCGCCCGCCTCGAGATCCGGCGGGGCGACCTGGCCGCGGCGGAGAGGCTCCTCGCCGCGCCCGCGCTCGCCCGCGTCCCCGGGCGGATCGAGGGGCTCCTCCTCCTCGTCGAGCGGGCGGCCCGGAAGGGGGACGCGGCCCGGGCCGCGCGGGCCCTCGCCCCGGTCGAGGCGCTCGCGCGCGCGCGCCGCCTGCCGCAGCCCTGGCGGGCCGAGCTCCCCTTCTGGCGCGCCGTCGTGGCGCAGGCCGCAGGCCGCCCCGCCGAGGCGCTCGAGCAGCTCGCGGCGGTCCTCTCCGAGGCTCCCTACGCGCCGGTCGCCGAGCTCTCGCGCGCGCGGATCGCCTCGCTCGACCCCGCCCTCCCCGCCGCGTTCGTCAGAAAGAGGCGCGCGCTGGGCGAGCGCCTCCTCGCGGAGGGGAAGGACGTCGAGGCGAAGGACGCCCTCCTGCCGGCCGCCCTCCTCGGCGACCCCGACGCCTCGGCGTTCCTGAAGGTCGCCTATTCCCGTCTTCCCCGCTACGCCGACGTCCTCCTCGCCCCCGAGCTCCCCGACCAGTCGCTCCCCGACCTCTGCGGCGACGCCGCCGCCTGCCGGCTCCTGCAGCTCGGCCTCCCGGAGGACGCCGAGCCGATCGTTCGCGACGCGCGCCGCCTCGACACCCTCCTCGGCTGCGTCGTCTCCGCGCGCCTCGCCGAGGACGCCGACGCCGGCCCGGCCGCGCTCGAGGCCGCCGAGGCCCTCGAGAGGAAGGTCCCGCCCGACTTCCTCCTCGAGCTCGCGCCCCGCGCCGTCGTCCGCGCGCTCTGCCCGCGCCCGTTCGACCGCCTGGTCGCGGCCACGGCCTCCGAGCTCGGCGTGCCGCGCGGCCTCCTCTACGCCGTCATGCGGCAGGAGAGCCGGTTCGACCGGGAGGCCGCCTCTCCCGCCGCGGCCCGCGGGCTGATGCAGCTGACCCTCCCCGCGGCGGGCGAGGCGGCGCGCGAGCTCAACGAGTCGCCTCCCGCCTACGCCGACCTCTACGACCCGGCGCGCTCCATCCGCCTGGGCGCCCGGACGCTCCGTTCGCTCCTCGACCGGTTCGCGGGAGACGAGGCGTCGGCCACGTCGGCCTACAACGCGGGCGCCGGCCAGACGGCCCTCTGGAGCGGCGGCAGCGCGGTCCCGGCGGAGGCGCTCCTCGCCGCGATCTCCTACGGCGAGACGCGCGTCTACTTCCGGCGCGTCCTGACGAACCGGCGGCTCTACTCGCTCTCGCTCGGGGCCGAGCCCGCGCCCGCCCCGCCCGCGGCCGCGGGCCCCCGCCGGTAGATCACGATTCGCGTCTTCCCGCGGAGCTCCTCCGTCCAGCGGGAGATCTCCTCGGTCAGACGCCTCTCGCGGACGAGCTCGCGCAGCCGGTCCTGCACCTCGGAGAAGGGGGGGAGCGTCGTCAGCCCGCGGGCGGCCGCCTCGGCCCGGAACGGCCCCTCGTAGTAGGCCTTCAGCTCCTCGTCCGTCGGCCGGATCGTCGGCAGGAGCCGCTCGCGCGCGAACGCCTCGAGCGCGAGCCCGCGCGAGACCCACCCCCGGACCTCGGCCGCGGTCAGCCCGAGGGAGGCGAGCGCCTCGTCGTAGGGCATCCCGTAGCGGGCCTCCACGCCGGCGCGGATCGACGCCATCCGGGCGGCGAGCTGCGCCGGGTCGGGCTCCCCCTCTCCCCCGAGGTGGAGCTCACGCTCCCTCAGGAGCTCGACGATCCTCACCTGGAGGACCCGCTCGCGATAGGCGTCGTCCGTCTCCCCGGGCATCCGCGGGACGACCCCGACCGCCATCAGGCGGCGGACCTCCCCCTCGGTGACGAGCTCGTCCCCCACGACGGCGGCGATCCGGTCGAGGACGACGGTCGGCCCGGTCGCCACCGGCCCGGCCGGGGCGGCGGCCCGGAGCCCGGCCGCGGAAGGCGTGGGTGCGGGAGCGGACTCCTGCGGAACGGCCGCCCGCGCCCCGGAAAGGGCCGCCAGGAGCGTCGCGACGAACGGGAGGAGCGGCGACACGACGGTCATCTTAATGGGCGGGAGGACCCGGTGCCTTGAGGCGGGAGGGAAGGGTCCGCTGCTACCATCCGGCCGTGACCAGCCCGGAGCGCGGCGCGGGACGGCTCCTCGTCGTCGCGACGCCGATCGGGAACCTCGACGACCTCTCCCCGCGCGCGCTCGCGGCCCTGCGCGACGCCTCCGTGGTCCTCTGCGAGGACACCCGGAGGACGGGGAACCTCTTCGCCCGGTACGGGCTCGCGACGCCGCGCCTCTCGTGCCACGAGCACAACGAGCACCGGCGGTCGGGCGAGGTCGTCGACCGGCTCTCGGCCGGCGAGACGCTGGCCCTCGTCTCGGACGCCGGGACCCCGGCCCTCTCCGACCCGGGGAGGCGCGTCGTGGCCGCCGCGGCCGCCGCCGGCTTCCCCGTCCTCGCCGTCCCCGGCCCCTCGGCCCTCGCGGCGCTCCTCTCGGTCAGCGGCTTCCCCGCCGTCCCCCTCTCGTTCCTCGGCTTCCCCCCCTCCCGCTCCGGCGAGCGCGCCCGCTGGTACGCCCGCTTCGCCGGGCGCGACGAGACGAGGATCCTCTTCGAGTCCCCCTACCGCGTCGTCGCCTCGCTCGAGGAGATGGCGCGCGCCTGGGGCGACCCCGCCGTCTGTCTCGGCCGGGAGCTGACGAAGCTCCACGAGGAGGTCCTCCGCGGCACCGCCTCGGAGGTCGCCGCGCTCCTCGCCCGCCGTCCCGGGGTCAAGGGCGAGATCGCGGTCGCGGCCGCCCCGTCGCCGGCCGGCGGCGCCGAAGGGGACGACGCCGCGCGGGGGGACGACGAGCCGGACGGCGGCCCTCCGGGCGACGGATGAGCGCCCCCGCCGTCCGGGTGCGCGACCTCGTCAAGACGTTCGAGGTGGCGCGCAAGGAGCCCGGCCTCGCCGGGGCCCTGAAGGGGCTCTTCTCCTCGCGGAAGACGACCCTCACCGCGGTCGACCGGATCTCGTTCGACCTCGCGCGGGGCGAGATGGTCGGCTACATCGGCCCGAACGGGGCGGGCAAGTCGACGACCATCAAGATCCTGACCGGCATCCTGACGCCCACGTCCGGCGAGGTCGACTGCGGCGGCTTCGTCCCCTGGCGCGACCGGCGCGCGTACACGAAGAGCATCGGCGTCGTCTTCGGGCAGCGGACGCAGCTCTGGTGGGACATCGCGGTCGTCGAGAGCTTCCAGCTCCTCAAGGAGATCTACGGCGTCGCCGAGGCCGACTACCGCAGGAGGATGGCCGTCTTCGACGACCTCCTGGACGTCGGGCGCCTGCTGGCGCAGCCGGTGCGGAAGCTGTCGCTCGGCGAGCGGATGCGCTGCGACCTCGCCGCCTCGCTCCTCCACGAGCCGCCGCTCCTCTTCCTCGACGAGCCGACCATCGGCCTCGACGTCGTCGCCAAGGCGAACGTCCGGGCGTTCCTCAAGGAGGTGAACCGGCGGCTCGGGACGACCGTGATCCTGACGACGCACGACCTCGACGACATCGAGGAGCTCTGCGAGCGGGTCGTCCTGATCGACCGGGGCCAGGTGCTCTACGACGGGCCTCTCGCGGGCCTCCGGGACCGGCACCTCCCCCAGGCGCGGATCCGGTTCGACCTGAAGGAGCCGCCGTCGGGCGACCCCGCCACGCTCGCCGTCGGGCGGTGGGCGGCGGCACGCGTCGCGGCGTCGCGCTACGAGATCGTCGTCGACAAGCGCGAGACGCTCCCCGCCGAGGTCCTCCGCGAGGTGGTGAACCGGCTCCCCGTCCTCGACCTGTCGGTCTCCGAGCCCGACATCGAGGAGGTCGTCGCGCGGATCTACCGCGAGAACGCCGCGCTCCACCGGGCGGAAGGGGGCGCGGACGAGCCGCCCGCCCCCCGCCCCGAGACGATCCGCCGCGGCGTCCGGAGGGGGTAGTGCCCGGCCGCGCCCTCCGCGTCCCGCCCCCCCTCCGGCCCTACCTCGCCTTCGCCCGCACCTCCTTCGTCAACCTCCTGGCGTACCGCGCGCGGTACTTCGTCGGCATCGCCACCTACTTCTTCAACGCGAGCGTCTGGTACTACATCTGGCGCGCCCTCTTCGCCGAGCAGCCGCCCGGCGCCCGCCTCGGCGGCTTCACCTTCCCGCAGATGCTCACCTACGTGGCGACCGGGTGGGCGCTCCGGAGCTTCTACTTCAACGAGGTGGACCGGGAGATCGCCAGCCAGGTCCGCGAGGGCCGCCTCGCGATGACGCTGATCAAGCCGGTCGACTTCCAGGCGATGACCCTCTCGCAGGCGCTCGGCGAGAGCGCGTTCCGCGCGGTCCTCTTCACCGCCCCGATCCTCCTCGTCCTCGTCCTCGTCTACCCGCTCCTCCCCCCCGCCTCCCCGCGCGCGCTCGCCCTCTTCGCCCTCTCGGGCGTCCTCTCGGCCCTCCTCGTCGGCGCGCTCAACTTCTGCGTCGGCCTCGTGGCGATCCGGACCACCTCGATCCTCGGCGTCCTCCGCGCCAAGTACCTCGTCCTCGAGCTCCTTTCGGGGCTCCTCGTCCCCGTCGCCTTCTTCCCCGAGAAGGTGGCGCGCGTCCTCCGCTGGCTCCCGTTCCTCCACATGAACGACACGCCCGGGCGGCTCTACCTCGGCCTCGTCTCGGGCCCCGAGGCCGCGCTCGCGCTCGCCCTGCAGGCGGGCTGGGTCCTCGTCCTCCTCGGCCTGGGCCGGCTCCTCTGGCGCGCCACGCGGAGCCGCGTCGAGGTCCAGGGGGGCTGAGGGGCTTCGATGCCGGCGCCGGCCCGCTCGCCCCTCCGCCTCCACCTGAGGCTCCTCTGGCTCTACTTCTCCCAGTACGCCAAGGCGCGCCTCGCCTACCGGGCCGACTTCGCCAGCGCCGTCTTCGCGTCGTTCGCCGGGACGGCCGCGTCGTTCGCCGTCGTCCTCGTCCTCTTCTCGCGCTTCCCGCACCTCTCCGGCTGGAGCTTCCCGGAGATCGTCTTCCTCTACGGCTTCTCGCTCCTGCCGTACGGGCTCTTCAACGTCCTCTCCCTGAACCTCTACGAGTTCGCCGACCGCTACCTGATCGAGGGACGCTTCGACCGCGTCCTCCTCCGGCCCGTCTCGCCGCTCTTCCAGATCCTGTTCGAGAGCTTCCGCCTCGAGTCGCTCCAGGAGACCGTCACCGGCACCGTCGCCCTCGCCTGGGCCGCGTCGCGCCTGCCGCACGTCTCGCCGTTCGGGCTCGCGCTCCTGCCGCTCTGGGCGGTCTTCGGCGCCGTGATCTACCTCTCCGTCTTCGGGATGCTGACGGCGGCGAGCTTCTGGATCGAGGACCGGATCGGCCTGGCGCCCCCCGTCTTCAACCTGATGGCCTTCGGGCGCTACCCGATCACCATCTACGACCTCGAGGTGCGCGTCCTCCTCTCCACCGTCATCCCCTTCGCCTTCGCCTCGTTCTACCCGACGGCGCTCGCCCTCCGGCGGGGGGAGTTCGCGACCTTCTTCTGGCTCACCCCGGCCGTGGCGGCCGTCCTCGCCGGCGCCTGCGTGGCGCTCTTCCGGAAGGGGATCTCGCGCTACGGCTCCACCGGCAGCTGAGGCGCGGCCGCCTCGCCCCGCGCCGCGGCCGCGCCGGTCCCTCTCAGCGGCCGTTCCTCCTCTCGATCTCCTGCCGGCGGTCCGGCGGCGGAGCGGGAGGCGGCGGAGGGGGCGCCGGGGCGGGCGCCGGCGCGGCCTCGATCCGCGGGGCCGGCGCGGGGGCCGCC
>JAKOVQ010000003.1 GCA_029781975.1 Acidobacteriota bacterium | reverse complement strand
CCTGCGCGGCCGCCTCCCGCTCGAACTGCTCGAAGGTCCGCCTCCAGTCGTCCCCGACCGTCGCCGGGTTGAGGCGGTACTGGGCGTAGAGCTCGAGGGCGAAGCCGGCGTTGTCGCCGAAGGCCTCGCTCAGGGCGTCGAGAACGGTGTCGTTCGTCATGGGTCTCCCCTTGGCCGGGTCCGGCTCCCCGCCCGTTCGGGCGAGGGTCCCAAGGAACTTTTGATGGTACCTCCGGCGGCCGATCGGCGCCCCGGGCCGCGCGCCGCCGCTCCCCTGCTCCCCCGCTACCCCGTCACGTCCCGCCGGACGAAGAGGACGAAGGCCAGGGCGGTCGCGGCGGCGGCCCAGCCCGCCAGGATGGCGGCGCAGAAGGCGAGCGACATCCCCGGGACGGGGGTGGGGAGCCCGGCGTAGTAGTCCGGGAGCGGGAGCGCCGTCACGAAGAACCAGCGCGCCGCCTCCCAGTCCGCGGCCACGCGGGAGAGGATCGTCCCCGAGACGAGCGTCGCCATCATCGTCCCGAGGGCCGCCGCGGCCGACCGGAAGACGACCGACAGGAGGACGGTGACGCAGCCGACGGCCAGCGCCGAGTACCAGGCGAGGCCGTAGGAGACGATCGCGTCCTGCCAGAGGGGGACGGCCCGGGCGGCCGAGACGTCGAGGGACCCGCCGCTCCCGAGCTGGAACCCCGTCAGGACCGGCGCTCCCCATCCGCGCCACCCGAACGCGAACCCTGCGAGGCCCCAGGAGAGGGCGGCCGACGCCGCGACGGTGAGGGTGGTGAAGAGGCCCATCGCGACGAGCTTCCCGAGGAGGACCTTCCAGCGGGCGACCGGCCGGGTCAGGAGGAGCTTCATCGTCCCTTCCGACGTCTCGGACGAGACGAGGTCCGAGGCCACCACGGCCACGAGGAGGGGGAGGAAGAGGACGCTGCCGAGGCCGGCGAAGCCGAGGCAGAAGGCGGGCCCCGTCCGGGCGTTCGGGTCGATCCCCTTCTCCAGGTGGTACCGGAGCCGCCCCGCCTCGTACTTCAGGTAACGCGCGAACGCGGGAGGGATCCGCGGGCTCCCCGCGCGCCGCTCCATCTGGGTGGCCCGCCTCTCGGCCGAGGCGCGCCAGTCGCTGCCTCGTCCCTCGCGCTGGGCCGCCGCCTGCTGGCGCGCCTGGGCGAAGACCACGAGCGAGAGGAGCGCCGCCAGGACGGCGAGGACGACGCGGAAGCGCCGCCGCTTCAGCACCTTCAGCGTCTCGTTCCTCACGAGGCGGAGGAGGAGGGCGGGGAAGGAGGCGCTCACACCGTCTCCCCGCCCGTCCTCTCGAGGAAGAGCTCCTCGAGGGAGCGGGCGCCGCCGCCGGTCAGCTCGTCGAGCGAGCCCTCGGCGAGGGTCTTCCCGCGGTGGACGATCGCCACGCGGTCGCACGTCCTCTCCACCTCGGAGAGGAGGTGGCTCGAGACGAAGACCGCGAGCCCCCTCTCCTCGGCCAGGTGCCGGATCAGCTCGCGCATCTCGCGGATCCCGGCCGGGTCGAGGCCGTTCGCCGGCTCGTCGAGGAGGAGGACCGTCGGGTCGCCCAGGAGGGCCTGCGCGATGCCGATCCGCTGCCGCATCCCGAGGGAGTAGGTCCCGACCGGCTCGTCGAGGCGCCCCTCCATCCTCACCAGAGCCGCCAGGGAGTCGATCCTCCCCTCGGCGCCGTCGCCCAGCATCCGCGCGAAGTGCTCGAGGTTCTCCCGCCCCGTCAGGAACCGGTAGAGATCCGGCGTCTCGACGATGCACCCGACGTGCCGCAGGGCGTCCTCGAACCGGCGCCTGACGTCGAATCCCTCGATCAGGACGCGCCCCCGCGTGGGGCGGACGAGGCCCACCAGCATCCGGATCGTCGTCGTCTTGCCGGCGCCGTTGGGCCCGAGGAAGCCGAAGACCTCGCCGCGCCGGAGGCGGAAGGAGACGTCGGAGACGACCTCCCGGTCCCCGTATCGCTTCGCCAGCCCCTCCGCGACGAGGACGACGTCGCCCCCGGTCCCCGGCTCCACCACGCCCCCGTTTTACGCCATCCGGCAGAATCCGGGTTGCGGAGCGAGCACGTGGCGTCGCGCGTCGGCAAGACCTTCCTCCTCTGGCGGCTCCCCGCCGCCGTGGCGGTCCTCTCGGGGACCGTCTGCGCCGTCGGCCTCGTCTCGGCGTTCGCCGGCGCGCCGGGAGAGCCCGCCGCGGAGCTCGCGCCGGCCGCCGAGCCGCCCCCCGCCCTCCCCCCCGCCGGCACCCTCGCGGTCGTCGCCCTGGGCGACTCGCTGACGCGGGGGACCGGGGACGCGGGGCGCGGCGGGTACCCCGCGCGGGTCGCCCGCGACCTCGAGAAGGAGGGGCGGACCGTCGCCGTCACCAACCTCGCCGTCGACGGCCTCGAGACGGAGGGGCTCCTCCGGGCGCTCGAGCGGCCGGACGTGCGGGCCGTCGTCTCGCGCGCCGACCTCGTTCTCCTCTCGATCTCGGGCAACGACCTCACGCACTCCCTCGCCGCGGCGGACGCCGACGGCCCTCCCCCCGCCCTCCTGGCCGGCGCCCGCACGCGGGTCGCCGAGGTCCTGCGGGCCGTCCGCTCCCTCAACGCGCGTGCCCCCATCCGCCTCGTCGGCATCTACGACCCCGCCCCGGCGGCGGGGGCGGTCCCGGCCCGCCGGTTCGTCGCGCGCTGGAACGCGGCCCTCGAGGAGGCCGCCCTCGACGTCCCCGGGACCGTCTTCGTCCCGGTGGCCGACCTCTTCGACGCCCGCCCCGACCTCGTCGGAGCCGACCGGTTCCACCCCGGACCCGCCGGGTACGACGAGATCGCCGCGCGGGTCGCCTCGACCCTTCCGCTCCCCCTCGGGCGACAATCGGCCCGATGACCCCCGTCGACGTCGGCCTGGACCTCGGCGCGACCCTCACGAAGGCCGTCGCCGTCCCCGCCGATTCCCCGATCGAGACGTTCGAGACCTTCATCTGCCCGGCGGCGGACCCGCACCTCCTCGACGCCTTCCTCGAGCGGCGCCCGCCGCGGATCCTCGCGGCCACGGGCGGGGGGAGCGGGCGGCTGGCGCGCCGCCTCTCGGCGACGCGCGACGTCGACCTCGTCGGGGAGTTCGAGTCCTGGGGGAGCGGCGAGGCCCTCCTCCTCGGCCTCGCCGGCCTCTCCCTGGCCGTCCCGCACGTCCTCGTGAGCCTCGGGACCGGGACGTCGATCCTCCTCGTCGACGGGCCCGGCACGGTGAGGCGGGTCGGCGGGACCGCGCTGGGCGGCGGCACGCTGCGCGGCCTCGGGATCCTCCTCCTCGGCGAGGAGAGCCACGACGCGCTCGTCTCCCTCGCGGCGCGGGGCGACAGGCGGCAGGTCGACCTCCTCGTCGGCGACCTCTACGGCCCCGGCGAGATCGCGCTCGTCCCCGAGCTGACGGCCGCCAACTTCGGGAAGGTCGACTCGCGCGAGCCGGCGGACGTCGCGAACGCCCTGATCGGGCTCCTGGGCGAGAACGTCGCGCTCCTCGCCGGAGAGCTCGCGCTCCGGACGGCCCCCCCCGCCGACGCGGGCGCCTTCCGCGGGCGCCCCGACGTCGTCTACGCCGGGTCGACCCTGAGGAACAACCCCCTTCTCGAGGACGTCCTGCGGGCGGTGACGGCCCTCGTCGGCGCCTCCGCCCACTTCCTCCCGCGCGGGGAGTTCACGGGCGCCTGCGGCGCCCTCGCCCGGGCGCGCGGCCGCCGATCCGCCCGGGAGGGACGGGAGGGACAGTCGTGACGACCTCCATCGACCTCGAGGGCCGCGTCGCCCTCGTCACCGGCGCCTCCCGCGGGATCGGTGCCGCGACGGCCAGGCTCCTCGCCGCCTCCGGCGCCCGCGTGGCGATCCACTACGGCCGCTCTCGGGCGGAGGCGGAGGAGGTCGCCCGCGACATCCGCCGGGCCGGCGGCCCCGCGCCCGCGCTCGTCCAGGGCGACCTCGGCCGCGAGGACGACCGCCGCCGGATCCACCGCGAGACCGTGGCGGCGCTCGGCGACCCGCTCCTCCTCGTCAACAACGCCGGCGTCTACGCGAGGAACCCGTTCGAGGAGACTGACGACGCCGCGTTCCTCGCCGCGTGGCGGACGACGATGGCCGTCAACCTCGAGTCGGCGGCCCACCTCGCCCTCCTCTGCCTCCCGGCGATGCGCGCCGCCCGGTTCGGGAGGATCGTCATGGTCGCCTCGCGCGCCGCCTTCCGCGCCGAGACCGACGCCCCGAGCTACGCCGTCTCCAAGGCGGGGATGGTGAACCTCGCCCGGTGCCTGGCGCGGAACGAGGGCCGGCACGGCGTCACCGCCAACTCCGTCTGCCCCGGCTGGGTCGACACCGAGATGGCGCAGCCGGACGTGTCGGCGCGACGGGCCGAGATCGAGGGGGAGATCCCGCTCGGGCGGATCGGCACCCCCGAGGAGTGCGCCCGCGCGATCCTCTTCTACCTCTCGCCGCTGGGGGATTACGCGAACGGCACGGCCCTCGGCCTGAACGGAGGGTCCTACCTCCACTGAGGTCGAAGGGACCCCGAGTCCCTCGTCCGGTGAGATACTCGGGCCATGGCCTGGTGCGGCGCGATCGGAGCGTTGGCGGTGGGGCTGCTCCTCTCCTCGCCGGTGCGCGCGGGCGATTCGGGGACCCAGACCGCGGGGCCGTCTCCCGGCTTCCACCTCTTCCCGGTCCTGTCGCTCCCTCTCGGCACCGACCTCGCCCGGGAAAGCGCCGTCCGCGAGGACGAGCGCCCGCTTCGCCTTCCGGGCGACCCCGACTCGCTCTTCACCCTCGGCTCCCCCGCGCCGTCGGGCAAGCTCCGGCTGATGGCGGCCTTCGAGATCAACGACGTCGTCCTCCGGGCGCTCCGGCCGGACCCGTGGATCACGCCGGACGACCCCAGGGGACGCCCCCAGGGCGACTACAGCCCGATCGACAGCGCCGGCCGCCCCTACCAGCTCCGCCTCGGCGCCCGCCTCGTCTGGTAGACGCAGCCGAACGGAGCCTCCTGTTCGGGTTCTCTCGTGGGGGGTCCGGGGGGATCGACAAAACCCCCGGGAACACTGCTGCTACGCCGCCGGCTTGGCCGCCGGCGGCGCAGCCGGCTTCGGCGGCGGCGGCATCCGGTTGATCGCGGCGTTCCGCGCGAGCATCACCGGCAGGACGGCGAGGCCGGAGGGCTCGAACTCCCCCGCCTTCCGGGCCGGGCTTTCGCCGTAGTACGGCCGGTAGCCGTACCCGGGGCCGTCCGCCGCGGTGTCCGAGGGCTTCTCGGTCAGCTCGGGGATGCCGTAGATGGCGTCCTTCCGCGAGAAGTACGACATCTCGTAGTCCCGCGTCATCCAGATCGCGTCCTTCGGGCAGGCGTCGACGCAGAAGCCGCACATGACGCAGCGGAGGAGGTCGATCTCGAACGTCGTCGGGTACTTCTCGTACGCCAGGTTCGGGTGCTCCCCCGCCACGATGTGGATGCAGTCGGCCGGGCAGGCCGTCGCGCACATGTAGCAGGCCACGCACTTCAGCGTGCCGTCGTGCCGCGTCTTCAGGATGTGCCGGCCGCGGTAGCGGTCGGAGTAGTTCCGCCGCATCTCCGGGTACTGGATCGTCGGCAGCGTTTTCGTGAGGCTGAGGAGGTTCTTCAGGAAGTGCCCCAGCGTCTGCGCCAGCCCCGCGAGGATCCCGGGGAAGTAGATCCGCTGGCCGAACGTGAGCGTGGGCGAGGTGACCGTGACGACCTTGGCGGGCATGGCGTCTCCCGTCTTCCGTTACCGGTCGAGCTCGCCGGCGATGATGTTGAGGGTGCCGAGGGTCGCGACGGCGTCGGACACCATGCCGCCGCGGATGATCTTCTCGAACGAGGCGAAGAGCGGGAAGCAGGGGGGCCGCACCTTCACGCGGTAGGGGCGTCCCGTCCCGTCAGAGACGATGTGGTAGCCCAGCTCGCCGTTCGCCCCCTCGGTGTAGGAGTAGATCTCGCCCGCGGGGACCGGGATCCCCTCGAAGACCACCTTGAAGTGGTAGATCAGCCCCTCCATCTCGTTGTAGACCATCTCCTTGGGGGGGAGGACCACGCGGTAGTCGTCCGAGTTGACCGGGCCGTTCGGGAGCTTTGCGACGACCTGCTCGACGATCCGGAGCGACTGGCGCATCTCCTCCATCCGGACGAGGTAGCGCGCGAAGTTGTCCCCTTCGGTCGCGATGGGGACGTCGAAGTCGACCCGGTCGTACCAGTCGTACGGGGCGTCCTTGCGGACGTCGTAGGCGACGCCCGAGGCGCGCAGGCAGGGGCCGGTGAAGCCCCAGGCGAGCGCCTGCTCCTTCGTCACGACGCCCGTGTCGCGGAAGCGCTTCTGGGCGATCCGGTTCTTCGTGATGAGGCCGTCCACCTCGCGGATCTGGTTGTGGCAGAGCTTGACCAGGCGCCGGCACCACTCGACGAAGTTCTCGGGGACGTCGTTCGAGAGGCCGCCGATCCTGGCGTAGGACGACGTGAGCCGGGCGCCGCAGCAGGCCTCGAGGAGCGAGTAGATCTCCTCGCGCGCCTGGAAGGCGTACCAGAAGTTCGTCAGCGCGCCGATGTCGACGAGGTTCGCGCCCAGGCAGACCATGTGGTCCATCAGGCGGCTGAACTCGGCCAGGACGGTCCTCACGGCCCTGGCGCGCTCGGGGATCTCCACGCCGAGCATGCTCTCGACGGCGCGCGCGTAGCCGCTCCCGTTGATCATCGGCGAGCAGTAGTTCAGCCGGTCGGTGTACGGGATGACCTGCTGGTACGTGTGCGTCTCCGACATCTTCTCGAAGCAGCGGTGGAGGTACCCGCACTCGCTCTCGGCCGCCACGATCGTCTCGCCGTCGCAGCGCATCACGACGCGGAGCGTGCCGTGCGTCGAGGGGTGGGAGGGCCCGAAGTTGAGCGTGAGCGTCTCGAAGACGTCCTCGGGCGTCTCGGTCTGGGCCGCGAGGTCGGTCTGGAGGACGTCCTCCTCCGTGCAGAGCCAGCGCTGCCCGGCCTCGTAGTCCTTGCGGAGCGCGTGCCCGACGAAACCGTTGTGGGTGAGGAGCCGCTTGAGGTTGGGGTGCCCCTCGAAGGTGATCCCCATCAGGTCCCACGCCTCGCGCTCGAACCAGTTCGCGCCCCACCAGACGTCGGTCAGGGTCGGGAGCTTCGGGTCGGCCGCCGGGGCGGTGGTGCGGACGCGCAGGTGCTCGTTGCGCTCGGTGGAGTAGAGGAGGTAGTTGGCGGCGAAGCGCTCCCCGGCACGGTAGGAGGCCGGGCCGGCGAGCTTCAGCCGGTCGACCGCCGCGAGGTCGAGGAAGAGGTCGAAGCGCGCCGACGGGTCGTCGCGGAGGAAGAGGGCGACGTCGTGGAGGGCCGAGGCGTCGACGGCGATCGTCGGGACGTCCGCCGCGGGCCGCGCCTCGGGAGCCGCCTTCTCCCCGAACTTCCGCTCGAGGAGCGGGGCGAACGCCAGCGTCGGGCTCGGGGTCGTGGTGCTCACTCTCGTCCTCCGCTCCGTCCTCCGCTCCGTCCTCCGGTCCACCCGCCGCGACCCGGGGCGTCCTGCTCGGCGGTCCCCTTCATCTCCGGGAGCTCGTGCCCCCCCGGCCGGCCCGGCGCCATGACGGAGGTGGAGTACGCCGGCAGGAACGCGGCGGGATCCTCGCCGACCCGGATCGGCACCAGGGTCTTCGCCTCGCGGTGGCGCGCCAGCTCGCCCGACTTGATCTTCTCCTGCAGGAGCATGACGCCGTGGATCAGGTTCTCCGGCGTCGGCGGGCAGCCCGCGACGTAGACGTCCACCGGGACGATCTCGTCGATCCCCTGGACGACGTGGTAGGCGCGGTAGAAGCCCCCCGTGCAGGCGCAGACGCCCATCGAGATGACCCACTTCGGCTCCGGCATCTGGTCGTAGATCTTCCGGAGGACGGGCGCCATCTTGTCGGTCACGGTCCCGGCCACCAGGAGGAGGTCGGACTGGCGCGGGGAGAACCGGACGACCTCCGCGCCGAAGCGGGCGAGGTCGTAGTGCGACGAGACCGTCGACATGAACTCGATCGCGCAGCAGGCCGTCCCGAAGGGCATCGGCCAGAGGGAGTTGGCGTGGGCCCACTGCACCAGCTGGTCCAGCCTGGTCGTCAGGAAGTCCGCTCCCGCGGTCGACGGGACGCCCGGCGCCAGGGGCGGGGCGATCGGGGCCGCGTTCGGGAGCGTCAGGCTCTTCTTGTCGCTCATCTCGAGGTCTCCCCGGGGCTTGTGAAAGCCGTCACGAGCGCATTCTAGTGGAAGCCGCTCACCGCTCCCGGAGGAGCCTCTCGATCACCGGGCCGCAGCGCTCTCCGTGGCACGACCCCGTGGTGCAGCCGGTCTCCGCCGCCACTTCCTCTACGCTCCCGGCGCCCCCGTCGATGGCCGCTGCCACCCGCGGATACCGGATCGCGTTGCAGATGCAGACCGGCTTGTACTTGAGGAGGGCCAGCCGGTGCTTCTCGGAGAGGGGCTCTTCGTCCACGCGCCTCTCAGAAGTCGATCGTGTACCGGATCGACGAGCGGTCCCGTACCCGGTCGAGGTAGACGACGCCGTCGAGGTGGTCGCTCTCGTGGAGGACGACGCGCGCGTGGAAGTCGTCGGCGACGAACTCCAGCGGCTTGCCGTTCTCGCCGAGGGCCCTCACCCGGACCTTCCTCGGCCGCGGGACCCGCGCCGCCAGGAACGGGACCGACAGGCACGCCTCCCAGTCCTCGACCTCCTCGGGGTCGAGCGGCTCGAACGTCGGGTTCACCAGGATGGTCTGCGGGACCTCCACCGCCCCTTTCGCGCGCGAGCCGGGGTCCACCATGTAGAGGAAGGCCCGGACTCCGGTTCCCACCTGGGGCGCGGCGAGGCCGGTGCCGGAGTACTCCGCCATCGTCTCGCGCAGGTCGTCGAAGAAGTGCTTGAACCGCCCCTTCTTGAGGTCGTGAGATTCGATCTCCACCGCCCGCTTGCGCAGGACGTCGGAGCCGAGCTTCATCACCTTCAGGATCGCCACGTGTCAGGCCCCCTCGTCACGGGATTGTACGTTCCCGCCGCTCACCGCTCCCCTCGCGGGGGAGGCGCCGCGGGCCGAGCCGGAACGAACGGGAGGGATGGATGGTGCCCAGGGGCGGACTTGAACCGTCGACACCGCACTTTTCAGGCGCGTGCTCTACCAACTGAGCTACCTGGGCCCGGATCACCGTGCGGCACGATTGTTGCTTGGAACCCTCGGCCGCGCCACGAGGTTATAGCGACGATCGCTAGAATAGTCAATGGAGTCCCGGCGCGGACCCCCTCCGAAAGGAAAACGATGCCATTCCTTCTCCTCGCGGCCGTCGCCGCCCTTGCCTCGACGCCGCTCGCGACTCCCCCCGCTCCCCCGCCGACGCCCGCGACAGGGACCGAGGCCGGTACTGCCGAGGCCGGTCCGGCCGGCGAGACGGTCCAGTGGGCGCAGTCGTTTCCCGACGCCGTCGCCCGGGCGAGAGCGATGCCTCACGGCCGGATCCTCGTCGAGTTCACCGAGACGGGGTGCGAGACGTGCGCGTACATGGCGCGGCTCATCCACCCGTCCACGTCGTTCTACGCGTTCACGCGCGACAAGGTCCCCGTCCAGGTCTCGCGGAACAGCGACGAGGGGAAGAAGCTGGCGCAGGAGCTGGGGGTCTCGGTCGTCCCCGCCTGGGTCGTCCTGACGCCCGAGCGCCTGGTCTGCGGGTTCCAGGAGGGGACGACGTCGCAGTCCGGCTGGATCCAGACCTTCGTCGAGACCGAGAGGAGCTGGGCCGAGTACCTCCACAGGCTCGACGAGGAGCGCGAGCGGCCGGGGGACACCGACCTCGTCTTCGCCGTCGCCCAGGAGACCTTCAAGAGGCTCGGCGACGGCCTCGCCGAGCCCCGGTTCCGGCGGCTCTCCACCGACCCGAAGGCCACGCCCGAGATCCGCGAGAAGTCGCTCGCCTACCTCGCCACCATCGAGCTCGACTCCGGCCGCCTCGACGAGGCGGCGGCCGACCTGAAGACGCTCGCCGCGACGACGAAAGACCCGGTCCTCAGGGAGCGGAGCGAGCTCCGCCTCGCGGACATCGAGATCGGGCGGGGCAACCGGGCCGGGGCCATCGACCGCCTCGAGCAGTTCAAGAAGGACCACCCGGTCTCCCCGCGGATCCCGCAGGTGGACGAGCTCCTCAACAAGCTCCGCGGGAGTTCGACGACGCCGGTGAAATGACGCGACGTCTCCTTCCCCCCGCACGGCTCGCCGCCCTCGCCCTCGCTGCCCTCGTCGCCGTCGTCGCCCTCGCGCCGGCCCCGGCGCGGGCGCAGGCCCCGGCCGACTCGCCGTCGGCCTCGGTCGTCGCGCTCCGCCTCGTCGCGGACGCGGACCGCCTCGTCGCGGGCGCCCCGTTCCGCCTCGCCGTCGTGGCGGACGTGAAGCCCGGCTGGCACGTCAACAGCCACACGCCCAAGGAGGACTACCTCATCCCGACCGAGGTGAGCCTCCCGCCGGTCGCGGGCCTCGCCTTCGAGGCGCCCGTCTACCCGGCGCACGTCGAGCTGAAGCTCCCCTTCTCCGAGACGCCGCTCGCCGTCTACGAGGGGAAGACGGTGATCCGCGTCGCGGGAAAGGTCGACCCCGCGGCCGCGCCCGGCCCCCGGACGCTGAAGGCGCTCCTCGACTTCCAGCCGTGCAACGACCAGCAGTGCCTCGCCCCCGCGCAGGTCGAGGCGACCCTCACGATCGACGTCGCGGCCAAAGGCTCGGCGGCCTCTCCCGCCAACGCCGAGCTCTTCGGGGCCTCGACCGGAGGGGGCGCGCCTGCGGCCGCGCCGACCGCGCCGGCGGGCACCGCCTCGGCGACGACGGCGCCGCTCGAGGGGGTCCGCGGGACGGCGCCCGCCGAGCCGAGCCCCTTCGCGGGCCGCTCCCTCCCCGCGCTCCTCGGCCTCGTCTTCCTCGCCGGCCTCGCCCTCAACCTGACTCCGTGCGTCTACCCCCTCATCCCGATCACCGTCGGCTTCTTCGGCCGCCAGGCCGCGGGGAAGACCTCCCGCAACCTCGGCCTCGCCGTCCTCTACGTCCTCGGGATGAGCGTCACCTACTCCGCTCTCGGCGTCTTCGCGGCCCTCTCGGGCGCCCTCTTCGGGTCGTGGCTCCAGAAGCCGGCCGTCCTCGTCGGCATCGCGATCGTCGTCCTGGCCCTCGCCCTCTCCATGTTCGGCCTCTTCGAGATCCGGATGCCGCACGCCCTCACCGACCGGACGGGGCTGAAGGGGGGCGCCGTCGGCGCCTTCACGATGGGGCTCTTCGTCGGCTTCGTCGCGGCGCCGTGCATCGGGCCGTTCGTCCTCTCGCTCCTCACCTACGTCGCCGCGCAGGGCTCCGCCGTCCTCGGCTTCGGGCTCTTCTTCACGCTCGCGATGGGGCTCGGCGTGCCGTACCTCGTCCTCGGCACGGTCACCGGCAGCCTGTCGAAGCTCCCGCGCTCCGGCGAGTGGATGGTGGCGGTGAGGAAGGTCTTCGGCTTCGTCCTCGTCTCGCTGGCGGTCTACTTCCTCCGCCCGCTCCTCCCGCCGCGCGCGTTCGACCTCGGGCTCGCCCTCCCGCTCGTCCTCGGCGGGCTCTACCTCCTCTTCCTCGAGAAGAACGCCCGCGACGTCGCCTGGTTCAAGCCCGTCCGAGCGGTGGTCTCCCTCGCGCTCGTCGCCGCGGGGATCTGGCTCGCCGTCCCCCGCACGGCCGTGGCCGGCCTCCCGTTCGAGACCTACTCGGACGAGGCGCTCGCGAAGGCCGCCGCGGAGGGCAAGCCGGTGATGATCGACTTCTTCGCCGACTGGTGCCTCCCGTGCAAGGAGCTCGAGCACAACACCTTCAGCGACCCGCGGGTCGTCGCGGCCGCGAAGGGATGGGTGCTCCTGAAGGCCGACCTCACCCGCGAGGGGACCGAGGAGGTGGCCAGGCTCCGCCAGCGCTGGGGGATCAAGGGGGTCCCGACCGTCGTCTTCCTCGGCCCGGACGGGAAGGAGCGCGGTCCGCGGGTCGTGGAGTTCGAGAGGCCCGAGGCCTTCCTCCCCCGCCTGAAGTAGGCCGGCCCTACCTCCGGCGGGGCCGGTTCAGGACGAGCGCCAGCGCCGCCTTCGCGGCCTGGCGCTGCGCCTCCTTCTTCGAGGCGCCGGAGCCCCGGGCGCGGATCTCCTCGTCGAAGGCCACCTCGTAGACGAAGCTCTTCTGGTGGTCGGGACCGCTCTCCTCGACGAGGCTGTAGGCGGGGAGGGGCTTCCCCTCTCCCTGCGCCAGCTCCTGCAGCGCCGTCTTGTAGTCGTGGAACGACAGCTCGCCCGGGTCGAGGGCGGCGACGTCGTCGCCGAAGAGCCGGCGCGCCAGCGCCTTGACCCTCTCCAGCCCGCCGTCGAGGTAGACCGCCGCGAAGAGCGCCTCGAACGCGTCCGCCAGGAGCGAGTCGCGGAGGCGCCCCCCCGAGCGGATCTCGCCGGGCGCGAGGAGGAGGAGGTCCCCGATACCCAGCGCCCGCGCCTTGGCCGCGAAGCACGACTCGGAGACGAGCTGCGACCGCGCCTTCGAGAGGGTCCCCTCCCTCACGTCGGGGAGCGTCTCGACGAGGAGCTCGGCCACCAGCATCCCGAGGACGCTGTCGCCCAGGAACTCGAGCGTCTCGTTGTCCTTGACCTCCCCGCTCCGCGCCACGTCGTTCGCGTACGACGAGTGGGTCAGCGCCCTCTCGAGGAGGGCGCGGTCGCGGAACCGGACGCCGAGTCGCTCCTCGAACGCGTCCAGGTCGGCGCTGCGGTCCAGCATCGCCCGGCATCGTACCGGACGCGGGCCGGGCCCGGCAGGCCCTCTCCCCGGATGGCAGAATCGCGAACCGGCGGTCTCCCCGCCGCGACGCCCTGGGCGGGGCCGAAGGGAGCCAGCATCGCCAGCGACACCGACCGCGACTGGGAGCGCTTCGGCGCGACCGACCCGTACTACGGCGTCCTCGCGGAGGACCGCTTCCGGAGCGAGAACCTCTCCGAGGAGGCCCGCCGGGAGTTCTTCAAGACAGGCGAGGAGCACGTCGCGCACCTCCTGGCGCGGCTCCGCCGCCACGTCGACCCGGCGTTCCGCCCCTCCCGCGTCCTCGACTTCGGCTGCGGCGTCGGCCGGATCGTGGTCCCCTTCGCCCGGGCCTGCGACGAGGTCGTCGGCGTCGACGTCTCGGCCTCGATGCTCGCCGAGGCACAAATGAACTGCGCCGCGCACGGCGTCGGGAACGCCCGCTTCGTCCTCGCTGACGACTCCCTCTCCCGCCTCGACGGCACCTTCGACCTCGTCCACTCCTTCATCGTCTTCCAGCACCTCCCCGTCGACCGCGGCGAGCGCCTCCTCCCCCTCCTCCTCGGCCGGATCGCCCCGGGCGGCGTCGGCGCCCTCCACTTCCTCGTCGGCGAGAGGCGGAGCCCCGCGCAGAGGCTGGCCGCCTTCGTCCGGCGCCGCGTCCCCCTCGGGCGGAACGTCGTCAACGTCCTCCGCGGCCGCCCCTTCGGTGCGCCGAACATGGAGATGAACGCCTACGACCTCGCCCGCCTCCTCCGGATCCTCGGCGACCACGGCGTCGGCGAGGTCTGCCTGGAGGGGACCGACCACGGCGGCTACCTCGGCGCGATGCTCGCCTTCCGGCGGTAGCCGCGCGCGCCGACCGGCTGAGACCCCGGGGTCTCCCATCCCACCAGTCAATACCTGTATCGCTTCAGCCTGTCGTCACGACGGGAGTGGCTCGTATCACTCCACACGGCGCCGGCGGTCTTCCTGTCGAGCTCGACCCGATCACGAAGGGCGAAGGGACACGAAGCCGGATGTCTACACTCCTCGGGCGTAGCAGGTCATGCCGACCGTTCTCGTTTCCGGGCCGTACTGGTTCTTCTTCTTCAGTAACGAAGGGGTCGAACCGCCACACGTCCACGTTCGACGAGGTCAGCCAGCTCGCGAAGTACTGGCGGCAGCCCATCGCGCCCGCGGGGTCCTCCAACTTCGCGTCTCACGAGCTTCGCGAGGTTCGTGCCCTCGTCTTCCAGCATCAGCTAGAGTTCCCGCAGGCCTGCTATGAGCACTTCGGCCGTTAGAGTCAGCCGCCTCGCCCGCGAAGTCTCCTGCACGGACGACGAACTCGTCGTCAGCCTGGCCGATGGGCGGGTGCTTTCGATTCCTCTCGAGTGGTTCCCTCGCCTTCTCGACGCAACGGCCGAGCAAAGGAAAAACTGTGAGCTCCTCGGCAACGGCGAGGGCATCCACTGGCCGGACGTGGAAGAGGACCTGAGCGTCGAGGGGCTGCTGAGGGGAACTCCGGCGCCGACCAGGAGCTGAACCTGCGGGCCATCTCCGTTCAGTCCGTGTGCCCGCGCAGGGTGCTCGTTCCCCTCGTTGTCCTCGCGCTCGCTTTCCTCCCCGCCTGCCGCACCCGCTCCGGCCGCGAGCCGTTCCAGGGAACCGTCGTCGGCGTAACCGACGGCGACACGATCACGGTGCTGACGGGGCGCGAGCCGGTGAAGGTCCGCCTGAACGGGATCGACTGCCCGGAGAAGGGGCAGGCGTACGGGGCGCGGGCGAAGGCGTTCACGTCGAAGCTCGCCTTCGGAAAGACGGTGGCGGTGACGCCGGTCGGGATCGACCGCTACGGGCGGACGCTGGGCGACGTGACGCTCCCGGACGGCCGGCTCCTGAATCGCGAGCTGGTGGAGATGGGCCTGGCCTGGCACTACGTCCGCTACTCCACCGACCCGGAGCTCGCCGCCGCCGAGCACCGCGCGCGGGAGGAGCGCCGGGGGCTGTGGGCGGACGCCCGCCCCGTCGCCCCGTGGGACTTCCGGCACACCCGGTAGGCCCTCAGCCCAGCTTCACCCGCCGCACGCCGGGGATCCGGCTGAAACCCTCCTCGAACGTCGCGATCTTCGAGATTCCGTTCGACAGCATCACGGCGGCGTGGATCGCGTCGCGGACGCTCACTCCGGTCAGGCCCGGCAGGAGGATGCGGGCCCGGTCCGTGTCGGCGAGGGTGACGGGCAGCACGCGCGAGCAGATGTGGACGAAGAGGTCGTAAACCTCGAGGCCGAGCTCGAGCTGCCCCAGCGCGGTGTAGCGGTACAGGATCTCCTGAAGCACCTCGGTGCTCGTGACGCCGTCCACGTCTCCGGATCGGACTCGCTCGAGGAACCGTTTCGCCGGCTCGCGATTCGGGTGCGCACGCCCGGCGACGTACATCGGGATGTTCGAGTCGACGAAGACCGTCACTTCCGGCCGGCCTCGATCTCGGCGAGCATCTCGTCGATCTCGCCCGTCGGCGCGTCGAGCGACGCGAGCCGGACGACCGGATCCTCCGCCGACGCCTCCTGGTCGAGGGCCGTCTCGAGCACCTTCCTCACCCAGGCGCCCTTAGACATCCGACGTCGGCTGGCCGCTTTGCCGATTCGTGCGTCAAGAGGCTCTGGTACAAGTACTTGAAGACGATGACTCATATGAGCATGCTCCCAGGTGCGATTATACGTCCAGAGGAGGGAGGACCATCGTGCCGAGCGGAACGCCTGGGACGCCACGCTCGCGGACGGACGAGATCCAGTCGTCACCTCCGGCGGAAGAGCTGCCGGGAGCCCCCGATTCCCCTACGCGCAGATTCGGGTATCCTCGAGCCAGGCGCCCGATTTTCCGATATTCGGGCGCGGGAGGCAGCCATGGGAGAGCCCGCCCGGGTGGGCAAGCGCGGCGCGGTGGTCATCCCCGCCCCGCTTCGCAAGCGGTTCGGAATCGGCGACGGCACGCTCGTCGTCTTCGACGAGGCACCGGACGGTGTCCTCATCCGTCCAGCCATCGCCGTCCCCGTGGACACCTATTCCCCGGAGCGGAAGGCGGCGCTCATCCTCGACACGGCCGTCGACGCCGCGGACTACCGCAGGGCTCGCAAGGAGGTCCGCGAGAGGCTCGGCATCGACCCTGATGCCGTTCCCCACTCCCGACCGCCGAAATGAAGCGGGCTCGCCCGTTCCTCGACGCCAACGTCCTCTTCTCGGCGGCCTGGAGCGAGACGTCACGCCTGAAGCTCCTGTGGCAGATCGAAGGAGCAGACCTCCTTGCGTCGGAGTACGTCATCGAGGAGGCCCGGCGGAACCTCGAGACCGCCGAGGCCCGCCAGCGCCTCCAGGGGCTCGTCCAGCGCCTCCGCGTCGTACCCGAGCAGCTCGAGACCATCCTTCCGGCGGGGCTCGCGCTACGCGAGAAGGACCGGCCAGTCCTCGCGGCGGCACTCGGCGCGCGCGCCACGCACCTCGTCACGGGCGATCGCCGCGACTTCGGGCCCTTCCTCGGCAAGACCGTGGCGGGAGTCCTCGTCCTGACCCCGGCGGAGTTCCTTGCCCTCGGGCGTGCTCCATTCCGTCGAAGGTAGCCGAGGCCCGGTTCGGCCTGCGTGAGGTTGCCTTCCTCGTCGCCGAGCCGGTATGAGCATTGATATGATCCTACTTCTGAGGGACTCATGTCGCTTTCTCGCGTCACCGTCACGCTCCCGGAAGACCTGGTCGCCGAGATGGACCGGACCGCGCCGAACCGGAGCCGCTTCGTGGCCGAGGCCGTCACGCGCGAGCTGGCGCGACGTCGCCGCGCGGCCCTCCGCGCCTCCATCTCCTCGCCCCACCCGGAGAGCCTCCTCGTGGCGGAGGCCGGCGTCCCCGAGTGGGGCGGCACCCTCCCCTCCGAAGACGCCGACGGCCTCCTCGAGCCGTCGCAGGGGCGCCGCGTCAGGTGGGTGGACGGCAAGGGATGGACGGAGCCGAAGCGATGAGGCTCGACCGCGGCACGGTCGTCCTCGTCGACCTCGAGCCGACGCTCGGCCACGAGCAGAAGAACGTCCGCCCCTGCGTCGTCGTCAGCGACCCGATCGTTGCAGCCGACCAGCACTACCCGCTCATCGGCGTCGTGCCGCTCACCGGCACGGCCGGCAAGGGCGCCCTCTACCCGCACGTCGCCGCCGGCACCGGCGGTCTCCGGAAGGACTCCTGGGCGCTCACCGACCAGGTCCGCTCCGTCGACAAGCGCCGCGTCGTCGCCGTCTATCGCTCCATCGATCCCGCGTCCCTCGGAGCGGTCGACGAGGGGCTCCGCCTCTTCTTCGGGCTCGCGCCCGCGGCGCCCGAGGGCTGACGGCGGCACTCTCGTCGGGCAGCAGGCCGCTCGGAGCCTTCGGCGGTTCCCGGAGCGAGGCCGCATCGTCCCCGAGAGCGGTCATCCTGAGATCAGGGAGCTCTTCGTCCGGGACTACAGACTCATCGACAGGATCAGCGGCGCTGTCGCCCCGGGTGATTCGAACCGGGAACCCGGCTGCGCTAAAGTCGTTGCATGAGCAAGGAAATTCCCGACCACCACGACGCGGAGCTGGCGTTCCGCGCCTACGAGATGCGCCGCGAGGCCGTGATGCGCGAGTCGCGCAATGCGATCAACCGCGACTTCTGGCCGAAGTCTTTCGCCGAGGTCCTCGCCGTCCTGAAGGGGGACCACCCGCTGAACGCGCCGTGGCGCCAGACGACGACTTACTGGGAGATGGTCTACGGAATCGTCCGGCACGGGATCGTCCACCCCGAGTACTTCATGGAGTCGAACGGCGAGGGGATCTTCCTCTTCGCGCGGGTCGCGCCGTACCTGGAAGACCTCAGGCGCGACGTGAGCCCCGTGGCGTTCCGGAACGCCGAGTGGGTCGCGAAGAACACCGAGACGGGGCAGCGGTACTTCAGCGTTTACTCGGCCCGGGTGAAGAAGATGCTCGAGTCGAAGTGACCCTTCGCCCGGGCGTCGGCGGCGGAGCGCTCAGACGCGGGCGTCCCGGCCGGACCCGCGGACCAGCTCCGTGGCCCAGCAGACGCGGATCGTACGCACTCGCGAGCCTGCCGGATCGACGACCTCCTCGACGCTCTCCAGCGCCAGACCGGGGAACGCCATTCCCACGTACTCCTGGCCGTACATGAGCTCCTCGAACGAGTTCTCCGGGGAGACCTCGAGCCCTGCCGGCCGGAGAATCGAGTCGACGAAGTTCCCGTGGAAGTACGCGACGTCGAGTACCGGCCCCGAGGCGGCGAAGGCGCCCTCGCCGAGGCCTTCCGGCAGGAACGGCCCGAGCGAGCCGGAGTGCGACGCCGCGATGCCCGCCGCTCCCAGCCCGACGAGGAAGACGAACCGGCGCCGACTCAGCTCCGCGGGCTTAACGAGACCGTCTTCCCGGTCGAAGTACCACCTCATGGCGTGCCCTCCGGTCCTGGCCGACGCCGCATCCCGATGAAACCTCGGACCCCCACCCGGACAGATGGCGTCCGGGGACGGGTGCCGGGGGCGCGGGAGCCCGTCCCACCGACGTCACATCGTGCCGGAGGAGGGGATCGAACCCTCACGGCCCTTGCGGGCCTGGGGCTTTTAAGGCCCCTGCGTCTGCCATTCCGCCACTCCGGCGCCTTCCGGAAGCCTACCGAAAAAGAAGCCGCCGCGCGGGGGCGCGGCGGCGGGATCTTCGTGGAGGCGACGGTCGGATTCGAACCGACGAATGAGGCTTTTGCAGAGCCTTCCCTTAACCACTTGGGTACGTCGCCGAGTACCCCTCGGGGCGGGGGATGATAGCAGACCCGGGACGGGGCCTTCTCCAGGGGCCCTACGCCGTCACGAGGATCCTCTCGGCCTCCACCTTGTCGACGTCCATGACGTACGTGATGCCGGAGACCGCCGCGGCCTCCTTCGTGAGGGAGCAGATGTCGTCGCGGGAGATGTACGAGCAGGCGAACTTCCGGCTCCCCGCCATCAGCTGGCGGAGCCCCTGGGCGAGCCGCTCGTAGTAGGTGTAGAGGCCGAGGGCTCCGGCCGGGATCCTCTCGAACTCCTCGTCCCCCAGCTGCTTGCGGAGCTCGGCGGCGGTGACGAAGATCTCGTCCTTCGTGTTGCCGAACCGCTCGACGTAAACGGGGAGGATCCCCTCGTCGATCCCCCGCCCGATGGTCTTCCCCACCATCGCGGCGGCGATCGGGCTCCGGGCCATGCCGACGAGCTTGACGTAGGGGGCGCCCATCGCGAGGCCCTTGAAGATCTGGTCCTCGAACGTGAAGCCTCCCGCGACCGCGATCGCCGGGAGGTACTCGCCCTTGTCGGCCAGCCCCTTGGCGTAGCCGTAGAGGAGGGAGTGGAGCTCCACGGGCGGGACGCCCCACTCGTTCATCATCCGCCACGGGCTCATCCCGGTGCCGCCGCCGGCGCCGTCCACGGTGAGGAGGTCGATCCTGTACTTCGAGGCGAACTTCACCGCCCGCGCGAGGTCGGCGGGGCGGTAGGCCCCCGTCTTGAGGAAGACGTACTTGGCGCCCGCGCGGCGGAGCTCGTCCACCCGCTTCGCGAAGCCTTCCTCGCTGACCATCCCGACGCGCGAGTGGCGCTCGAACTCCTTGAAGGCACCGTGCTCGAACGCGTGGATGACGTGCGGGTCGTGCGGGTTCGGCAGGACGATGTAGCCCCGGTCGTGGAGGAGCTGGGCCTTCTTCAGCTCCCGGATCTTGACCTCGCCGCCGATGTCCTTGGCCCCCTGCCCCCACTTCAGCTCGACGATCTCGACGCCGAGCTTCTCGATGGCGTACTCCTGCGCGCCGAGCCGCGTGTCCTCGATGTTCGCCTGGACGACGATGGCGCCGTAGCCGTCCCTCACGTGGTCCTTGTAGAGCTTGACCCGGTTCTTCAGGTCGACCGCGTCGACGACCTTGCCGTTCCGGATGACCGCCTCCGGGTCCATCCCGACGACGTTCTCGCCGATCGTCAGGCCCGTCCCCGCCAGCGCCGACCCTATGGCGATCCCCTCCCAGTTGTTCTTGGCGATGTTCGTCGAGCCGATCCCCGGGATGATCCAGGGATACCGGAACCGGATCTTCCGGTCGTGCCCGAGCGCCACCTCGAGGTCCACGGCCGGGAAGATCGCCCGGTCCGAGTCCTCGACGATGCCGTGGGCGCCGACGGCGGTCCCCATGATGTTGAAGTGCGAGTAGTCGACCGGGTAGAGCTTCTCCGCCGCCGTCGTGATGACGCCGAACGGCTGCGGGTAGATCACCTCGTGGCCCCGGTAGGCCGACTTGCCGATCTCGCACATCCCCACGCACCCGTCGACGCAGGTGACGCACATCCCGGAGGAGGGGACGACCGACCCCTCCGTCCTGTTCTTCGTCAGGGTCGCCGCCGATGAGTTCACTCTCGAAAGCGTCATGGTCTGCTCCTCAGCCTCTCAGCTCTTCGGGATCTCGCACGCCACGCAGGGCTTCATGTAGCACATCAGGTCGTCGAACTGTTCCTTCTCGAGGCACGGCGGCGCGAGGTTCGCGCAGCCGCCGCAGATCGCCTTGTCGGGCTCGCTGTAGGTGCAGCGGAGCTCGCAGGCGGGGCAGACGTACATGCAGCCACCGCACTGCCGGCAGACCTCGGAGCGCTTCCCGAAGGGGGTGCCGATGGCCCGCCCCGCGCCGCGACCGACGAAGCCGATCGCCTTGGCGACCATCTGCTCCTCGCACATCCTGACGCAGCGGCCGCAGAGGATGCAGTCCTCGTGCTCCTGGCGGAACCTCTGCTGGCGCACGTCGTGCGCCGAGGCGATGTCCTGGATGGTCTTCGACTGGGGGCAGCTCGCGAGGAGGAGCTCGATGACCATCCGGCGCGCCTTCACGACCCGCGACGAGGAGGTGCGGACCTTCAGCCCCTCCTCCGCCGGGTAGGTGCACGAGGAGACGAGCTTCGCCCGCGGCCCTTCCCCGATCTCGACGATGCATAGGCGGCACGCCCCGTAGGGGTGGAGGCCCTCCATGTGGCAGAGCGTCGGGATGGGGAAGCCGAGGAACTGCGCCGCCTCGAGGAGCGTCGTCCCCTTCTCCACTTCCAGCGGGACCCCGTTGAGGGTGATGTTGATCATGACGCGCCTCCCGCGAGGGCGAGCTCGGGCACCTCGTCTCTCGCCGCCGGCCTCTGGGTGAACGTCAGGTCGCAGCGCAGGCACCGGCGGGCCTCGCGCGAGGCGTCCGCGGCCGAGAGCGCGACCTCCACCTCGGCGAAGCTCCTCTCGCGCTGCGACACCGGCAGCCGCGGCGGGGCGACGCGCCCCTTCGGGACGGCCTCGTCCGCGCCCGCCTCGGGTGGCGCGACGAGGATCTCCGGGAGCCGCGGCGCCGCCGCGACGGAGAGCGGCTCGGCCCTCAGGTAGCGGTCGATCATCACGGCGGCGCGCTTCCCCGCCGCGATGGCGTCGACGACGGTGTTCGGCCCGGTGACGACGTCGCCCCCGGCGAAGACGCCCGGCCGGTTCGTCAGGAGGGTGTCGCGGTCGACCTTGACCGTGCCGGTGGCCGACGTCGCGATCCGGTTCGCGCCGGCCACGGCGACGCAGTCGGTGTCCGACCCCTCGGAGATGGCCACGACGAGCGTGTCGAGCGGGACGATGAACTCGCTCCCGGCGATCGGGACGGGCCGCGGCCGTCCGCTCTCGTCCCTCTCTCCGAGGGCGTTCTTGATGCACTCGACCCCGATCGCCTTGCCGTCGGCCACGAGGATCTTCACGGGGGCCGCGAGGGTGAGGAGCGTCACCCCTTCCTGCAGGGCGGCCTCGACCTCCTCCTCGAAGGCCGGCATCTCGTCCCGGGTCCGCCGGTAGAGGATCGTCACCGACTCGACCCCCTCCTGGCGCCGGGCCACGCGGGCCGCGTCGATGGCGGAATTCCCGCCGCCGACCACGACCACGCGGCCGTGCGCGAGGCTCTCGCCGCGGAGGTTCCAGGCCTTGAGGAACTGGATGGACGGGAGGATGCCGGCGGCGTCCTCGTCGGGCAGCCCGAGGCGCAGGCTCTTGTGCGCGCCCAGGGCGAGGAAGACCGCGCCATACCCCTCCTCGAAGAGGCCGTCGAGCGTGATGTCCCGGCCCAGCATCGTCCCGCACCTGACGGTGACGTTCTCGTCGATCAGCGAGGCGATCTCCCTGCGGACGACGTCGTGCGGCAGCCGGTAGGAGGGGATGGCCGAGAAGAGCATCCCGCCCGGCTCCGACTCCGTGTCGAAAACGGTCACCTTGTAGCCGCGGAGCGAGAGGTAGTGGGCCGCCGTGAGGCCCGCGGGCCCGCAGCCGACGACGGCGACGGGCGGCGCGTTCGCGGGGGCGGTCGGGGTCCGCTTCGGCCGGAACGAGAGCGGGTCCGCCTGGTCGGTGACGAAGCGCTTCAGGGCGCGGATCGCCACCGCCTCGCCGCCGGTCGTCCCGGCGCGGCACCTCTCCTCGCAGGGGTGGTTGCAGACGCGCGCGCAGACCGACGGGAAGGGGTTCGCCTCGCGGATCGCCTGGTAGGCGAGGTCGTTCTCGCCGCGGGCGACGTGGGCGACGTAGCGCCACGCCTCCGTGCCGAGGGGGCACGCGGTCTGGCACGGGGCCCCGACGAGCTCGTCGCAGACGTAGGCGGGGCACCGCTTGTTGACGACGTGCTCCTCGTACTCCTTCCGGAAGTAGCGGAGCGTCGAGAGGACCGGGTTGGGGGCGCTCTGGCCGAGCCCGCACATCGAGGTGTCCCGCACGGTCTCGGCCAGCTCCTTGAGGAGGCCGAGCTGGTCGAGCGTGGCCCGCCCCTTCGTGACGTCGTCCAGGATCTCCCACATCCGCTGCGTTCCCTTGCGGCAGGTGAAGCACTTCCCGCACGACTCGTCCTTCAGGAACTTCATGAAGTACCGGGCGACGTCCACCATGCAGGTGTTGTCGTCCATGACGATCATCCCGCCCGAGCCCATGATCGAGCCGGCCTGGGAGAGGCTGTCGTAGTCGATCGGCAGGTCGAAGAGGCTCGCCGGGATGCAGCCCCCCGACGGGCCGCCGGTCTGGACCGCCTTGATCCGCGCCTTCCCGGGCGCGCCGCCGCCGATGTCGTGGACGACCTCCCGGATCGTCGTCCCCAGGGGGACCTCGACGAGCCCCGTGTTCCGGATCTTCCCGACGACCGAGAAGATCTTCGTCCCCGTGTTCCCCGGCACGCCGACCTTCGCGTACTCGGCCGCCCCCCTGTTGATGATGACCGGGACGTTGGCGAGGGTCTCCACGTTGTTGATACAGGTGGGGCGCCCCTCGATCCCCTTCTGGATCGGGTACGGGGGCCGCTGCCGCGGCTCGCCGGCGAAGCCCATCACCGAGCGGATCAGCGCGGTCTCCTCGCCGCAGACGAAGGCCCCGGCGCCCTTCACGATCTCGATGTCGAAGTCGAAGCCGGTGCCGAGGATGTCCTTCCCCAGGAGGCCGAGGCCGCGCGCCTGCCCGAGCGCGATGACGGTGTGCTTGATGGCGAGCGGGTACTCGCTCCTGACGTAGACGATCCCGTGGCTCGCCCCGATGGCGAACGCCGCGATGACCATCCCCTCGATGATGGCGTGCGGGTTCCCCTCGAGGAGGCTCCGGTCCATGTAGGCGCCGGGGTCCCCCTCGTCGCAGTTGCACACCATGAACTTCCCGCGGCCGTTCCGCTCGGCCCGCGCCCGCTCCCACTTCACCCCCGTCGGGAACCCGGCCCCGCCCCGGCCGCGCAGGCCCGAGGCCTTGACCTCCTCGACCACCCAGGCCGGGTCGTTCCGCGCGAGGACCTTCTCCAGGGCGGCGTAGCCCCCCTCCTCGAGGTAGTCGTGGATCCGGATCGGGTCGAGCTTCTGGTTCGCCCCGAGGACGGTCCGCGTCTGCTTCTTGAAGAAGGGGATCTCCCCGAGCCCGAGGTACATCTTCCCTTCCAGCGGGTCGCGATAGATCAGCTCCTCCGCCACGAAGCCGCCGAGGGTGGCCTCGATGATCCGCGGGACGTGCTCCATCCTCACCTTCGGGTAGAGGTGGTTGCCGGGCTCCACGACGATCGACGGGTCCATCTCGCAGAACCCCTGGCAGCCCGTGATCCGGAGCGTGATCCGGTCCGTCAGGCCTCTCTCGAGGAGGTTCCGCTTGATGACCCGCATGACGTCGTTCGCGCCGCTCGCCTGCCCGCAGATCCCGGCGGAGAGGACGAGGACCGGCTTGGGCGGGCGGGAGGCGCGGTCGGCGACGACCCGGCGCCTGAGCGCGGCGAGCTCGTCGACGGACGTGGGTGTCCTCATCGCGTCACCTCCACTCGCTCCACGCGCTCGTCCCCTCGAGGTCGAGCATGTGGTGGTGGCACCCGCGCCGCGAGCAGATCTGGACCACGCCGCCGCCGCGCAGGATCATCGGGACCATCGAGGCGCCGCACGCCACGCACGGCCCGGCGCCGGCCAGCTCGGCGCTGCAGTGGGGGCAGAAGAAGTCGACGACGGTGTCGAGGGGGATCTCGTGCTGCGACTCCACCTCGAACGAGCCGTAGACCGACGAGAGGCGGAGCCAGCCGTGCTTGTCGGCGAACGACGCCGTGACCCGGATGGACGGCTGGCCGTCGATCCGGTCGTGCGCGTCCATCAAGCTGTGGTTGCAGCGGCCGCAGGCGACCTCCACCGGGAAGGCGCGCAGGTCGCTCGCGAGGTCGACCCTGTCGAGCCCCGACCGCGTCTTCTCCAGGATCCCGCGGACGTTCGGCGTCCCGACGCTCGAGAAGTAGTGGCCGTCGACGACGACGATCGGGCCGAGCGCGCAGCCCCCGAGGCAATTCTGCGTCTCCAGCGTGAACTGGCGGTCGGCGGTCGTCTCCCCTGGCGGGACGTGGAGCTGGCGCTCGAGCTCCTCGGCCACCTTCGGCGCGCCGCGGACGTGGCAGGCGGTCCCCATGCAGCAGGTGACGAGGTGCTTGCCGCGCGGCTTCAGGCTGAACGCGTGGTAGAAGGTGGCCACCCCGTAGACGTCGACCAGGGACCGGCCGGTCTTCTGCGCCACCGCGCGCAGCGCGTCCTCGGGGAGGTAGGAGTACTTCGCCTGGATGTCCTGGAGGATGGCGAGCAGCTCTCCCCGTTGACCCCGCCGCTTCTCGACGATGCCGGTGATGTCGGTCATGCTCTGTGCTCCTCGAGGCTGGCGATCGCGGTGCGGGGCCCCGGGCCGGGGCCGCGCAGACGTGCAGCGGCCGCCGCTGACGCGGCCGCCGCGAGGAATCTGCTTCTGGACGTTCGTGTGCGGACCGTGGGCGGGACCTGGCGCTCCGAGAGCGGGGACGAGAGCGGGGACGAGAGCGGGGACGAGAGCGGGGACGAGAGCGGGGACGAGACCGGGGACGAGAGCGGAGACGAGGGCGGGAACGGGAGCGGGGGCGGGAGCCACGACGGCGACCGCGCCGCGTACGGCTCGAGCCGCCTTGCCGGGGATCGCGACCGGCTTCCGAGGGAGCCCACCGCAACCCCCGGGAAGGTCAAGCGAAGAACCGGATGGCCCAGGACCTTGGGTCCCATCGCGCCCCGCTCGGGAGGCCCCGATGATCGGAGCCACCCCGCGAAATTCTACGCCGCCGCGCGCCCGGCCCGGCCCCCGAAAGGAGGCCGGGCCGTTCTCGGGCAAGCGAAGCGCGACGGCTTCTCAGCGCCGGGCGCCGAGGGCCTCCCGGACGCCGTCGAGCGACGTCTCGAGGGCGGCCGCCTCGCCGCGCAGGGAGCGGAGTGCTGCGTCCTCCAGGGCGTCGGAGAGCTGGACCAGCCGCCGGTGCTCGTCCGCCACGGGGGACCCGGCCCCCGCAACGGCCCGCCGGACCTCGTCCGCCCGCGCCGCCCGCTCCACGGCGAGGATCGCGTGGACGACGTCGCCGATCTCGCGGCCGCTCGCCGCCATGAGCCGGTGGAGGATCGAGACCCCCATGTGGTTCACGACGTGGTTGACCGCGGCCGTCGCGACGATCTCGCGCCGGAGCGGGTGGAGGGCGAGGTGCTCGGCGTACGCCTCGCGCATCTGCGTCGGGAAGTAGGCCGGCAGGAACGGCTGGGCCACCTCGCTGTCGGGCAGGGAGGAGCCCAGGAGCTTCGCGAAGGCGAGGTTCTTGACGTGGCCCAGCATCACGCAGAGGAGCGGCCGCGGAAGCCCCCGCTCGCGGCCGGGGTTCGCCCGGAGGTCCTCCCGGGACGGGACGCCGTCGTCCCGGCGCCGGAGGACGCCCGTGTCGACGAGCTCGTCGACGAAGGCGACCGCCTCGTCGTACCGGCGCGCGGTCCTGATGCCGTCCAGCGTGAGCCCGACGGCCTGGTTCGCGTTGTCCATCAGGACGAGGGCCGAGACCTCGTCGGTCATCCCGGCGAGGATCCGGTTGCGCTCCTCCAGGCTCCGCACGATGCCGCGCCGCACCAGGAGGTCGAGGAGGATCTTGATGTTCACCTCGTGGTCCGACATGTCGACGCCGCCGGAGTTGTCGACGGCGTCGGTGTTGAGGAGACCGCCCCGCGTCCAGTACTCGATCCTCCCGCGCTGCGTCAGGCCGAGGTTCCCCCCCTCCGCCACGACGCGCGCCCTCAGCTCGGTGGCGTTCACGCGGACGCGGTCGTTCGTCCGGTCCCCCACCTCGGCGTCCTCCTCGAACGACGCCTTCACGTAGGTCCCGATGCCGCCGTTGTAGAGGAGGTCGACTCTCGACCGGAGGATCGCCCGGACGACCTCCTCGCCGCTCGCCGACTCCTGGCCCAGGTCGAGGAGGCGCCGCACCGGCTCGCTCAGCGGGATCGACTTGGCCCCGCGGTCGAAGACGCCGCCGCCCGGGCTGATCTTCGCCGGGTCGTAGTCGCGCCACGACGAGCGGGGCAGCGTGAAGAGGCGCTGGCGCTCCCAGAAGCTCGCCTCGGGGTCGGGGTCCGGGTCGAGGAAGACGTGGACGTGGTTGAAGGCGGCGACGAGCCGCGTCGTCCGGCTCCTGAGGGCCCCGTTCCCGAAGACGTCGCCCGACATGTCGCCGATGCCGGCCATGGTGAACGGCTCGGACTGGACGTCGACGCCGAGGTTCCGGAAGTGGTGCCGCACGCACTCCCACGCCCCGCGCGCTGTGATCCCCTCCTTCTTGTGGTCGTAGCCGTTGCTGCCGCCCGAGGCGAAGGCGTCGCCCAGCCAGAAGCCGTACTGGGCCGAGACGCGGTTCGCGGTGTCCGAGAGGTGCGCCGTCCCCTTGTCGGCCGCGACGACGAGGTACGGGTCGGGCTCGTCGTGCCTGACGACGTCGGGCGGGTGGAGGACGGCGCCGTCCACCAGGTTGTCGGTCACGTCGAGGAGGCCGGAGACGAACTCCCGGTAGCGGTCGACGAGGTAGGTGTCGAGGGCGGGCCGCGGCGGGACGTCCCCCTTCAGGACGAAGCCGCCCTTCGACCCGACCGGGACGATGACCGAGTTCTTGACCATCTGGGTCTTCATCAGGCCGAGGACCTCGGTCCGGAAGTCGTCGTGGCGGTCGCTCCAGCGGATCCCGCCGCGCGCGACCTTGCCGCCCCGCAGGTGGATCCCCTCGAGGAGCCGCGAGTGGACGTAGATCTCGAAGAGCGGCCGCGGCGAGACCATCCCCTCGACCTTCGCGCACTCGACCTTGATGGAGATCACCGGCCGCTCGGGCCGCTGGTAGTAGTTCGTCCGGAGCGAGGCGCGGAGGAGGTTCTCCAACCCCCGCAGGATCTCGTCGTCGAAGAGGCTCGTGACGCCCTGGAACGCGCTGGCGACGTCGGCCTCGGCGCGGGCGATCGCGGCGGGGCGCGCGGCGTCGTCCGTCCGCGGGTCGAACCGCGCCTCGAAGAGGCGGAAGAGGGTCCCGGCGACGCGGCTGTTCCTCAGGAGGACGGTCGTCACCGTCTCGCCGTTGTAGGCGGGGCGGACCTGCAGGAGGTGGTTGCGGACCGTCCTCAGCACCTCGACCTCGCGCCACGTGAGCCCCTCGCGGAGGACGAGCGCGTTCAGCGGGTCGTCGGTGGCCCGCTCCTCGTAGATCGCCCGGAGGGCGTCGCGCAGCCGGTCGGGGTCCCGGTGGATCGCCTCGACGACCGGCGCGTCCGCCTCGACCTTGAAGCGCTCCAGCCACGCCTTCTTCCCCTCGGGGAGGACGAGCGGGATGTTCATCTCCTCGACCACGGTCAGCCCGAGGTTCTGGAGGGTCCGGAGCGACGCCGTCAGCCCCGCCGGCTGAGGCGTCAGGAGCTTGAGGACCGCGGTCTCCGCGGTCTCGGGGAGGACCCCCAGCTCGAGCCGTCCCTCGAGGGCCTCGAAGCACCGGACGTCGTCGGGCACCTCGCTCGGGCGCGTCAGCTCGCGGTAGAGGCCGCTCCGGCTCTCCTGCCGGACGTAGCGCTTGAAGAGGCGCCGCCCCTCCTGCGCGCCGAAGGCGTGCTCGAGGGCGACGGCGACGTGGTCCTCCCAGGTGGAGACGACGGCGGACGTGATCCTGCGGATCCGCTCCTCCTCGAGCGGGCGCTCGAGGGTGGCGGCGTCGAAGTAGTAGAGGAGGAGGGCCGTGGCCCCGCAGTCGGCGGTGGAGCCGAACGCCACCGGGCCGAACTCGCGGGCGAGCGCCTCCTTGAGGTCGTTCCCAGTCTTCGAGGAGTACCGCCCCTGCGAGAAGGCGACCCGGACCGCCGCGTAGGTGGGGCCGCGCCTCACCGTCGCGACGACCTCGTCGTCGCTCGAGATGTGGATGAGCCGGTCGATCAGGTCCTTGAGCGACGCGGCGTCCGAGTAGAGGAGCTCCCGCTTGGGGAGGTGGTTGAAGAACGCCCGGGTCGCGCGGTAGACGTGGGAGTTCCGCGCCTCGCCGCAGTTCGCGAGGAGCCAGGCGAGCTTCTCCCTGAGGATCGGGATCGACTCCGCCTTGGCCGTGAAGGCGCTCTTGGCGAGGCGCCCCAGGACGAGCGTCGCCGCCTCGAGCCTGCCGTCGGGGCCCCACTCCCTCAGGACGACGTCGTCCACGGGCTCGAGGTGGTGGATGGCGCCGGCGTTCGTCCGGTAGTCGATGTCCACGATCCTGTCGTCGTCGTCGGGGACCGCGAGGTGCCGCTGCTCCTCGTCCATCACGCCCGGGAAGACGACCTCGAGGAGGGCCGGCTCGCGGAGCGCGCCGAGGGCGGCGTCGTAGTCGGGCTCGAAGCCGTCCGGGCCGCGCCGGAACCTGAGGACCCCCATCAGGACGTAGTTCTCGTCGAGGACCCAGTCGAGGAACTCCCGCGCCGCCGTCTCTCCCCCCGGCCTCCCCCGCCGGTCGCGGAGCCGCCCCTTCTGCTCGCGCAGGAAGCGGGTCATCTCGTCGAAGTCCTCCACGGCGAGGAAGACGCTCCGGAGGAGGGAGTGGATCTGGTGCTCGATCCGCCGCAGCCGCTCCTTCTGGTCGATCCGCTCGACGCGGAAGTGGCAGAGGAGCTCCTTGCTGCCGTCCTCGCGCGCGCCGCCGATGGACGTGATCCGCTCCCACTGGCGCCGCACGGTGAAGATGCTGTGGACGGCCGAGAAGACCCGGATCTCCTCCTTGAGGAGGAAGTTCTTCAGGCTCTCGAAGATGAACGGGGCGTCCGGCGTGTGGGTCTCGATGACGGTGATCTCGTACTGCCCGCCGTGCGTCGACCCCGTCGTCCTCGACTCCTCCTCCGTCAGGTTCCTCGCGACGACGTGGATCCCGGGGAGGCCGCGGTAGAGCTGGTGCGCCGGGGGCATCGTCCGGACGACGAACCGGAAGTACTCGCGGATCCGGGCGGCGACCGCTTCGGGCGAGAGGCCGAGCGTCATCGCGTCGGGCATGTCCGCGTAGACGACCGGGGTGAGCGCCAGGAGGAGGTCCCGGTCCTCGGGGGGCGCCTCGCGCGCCAGGATCGCCTGGACCTCGTCGAGAACGGACTGACGCCTGCCGGGATCGGCTGTGATCATCGGAGCCTCCTTCGCGCTGAAGGGAGATGCTACCTCCGGCCGGGGGGGAAGCGGCGTGCTGCGGCGCGGCGAGGGTCAGGCGGCCGGGGCGGCCGGTGCAGCCGGGGTCGCCGCGGCGAACGGCCACTCCCCGCGCAAACGCGCCCTCACGAGGTAGACCACCGTCCCCGCCGCCAGGACGATCGCCCCGGCGGCCTGGAACCCCTTCGCCGGCGAGAAGAGGATGAAGACCCACAGCAGGAGCGCCACGAGCGCCGGGAGCGGGTAGAGCCACATCCGGAAGGGGCGGGCCGAGGCGGGGAGGCGGCGCCGGAGGAGGAGGGCGCCCGCCACCTGGGCGATGAAGGGGACGAGGGCCCGGATGGAGAGGATCGCCTTCAGGACGACGCCGAGCGGGAGGAAGCAGAAGAGCATCGCCGCCCCGCCGAGGGCCATCAGGGCGACCGTGGGGAACCCGCCGGTCGGGTGGAGGCGGGCGAAGGCCGCGAAGAAGTTCCCGTCCCGCCCGGCCGCGTAGAGGACCCGCGAATAGCCGAGGGTGAGGGAGAAGATCGAGGCGAAGGCGGTCCAGAGGACGAGGGCGGTCGCCACGAGGGCCACGGGCTTCCCAGCCGCGACCTCCACCGCCTCGGTGACCGCCCACCGCGACGTCATGGCCGTCTTCATCGGCAGGACCGAGACGACGCAGGCGTTCATCAGGACGTAGAGGACCGCCACCAGGGCGATGGAGCCGACGATGACCCGCGGGATCGTCTTCGTCGGCTCGACGACCTCCTCGGCGAGGTAGCAGATGTTGTAGTAGCCGAGGTAGTCGTAGACGGCGAAGGCGAGGGCGATGCCGATGCCGCCGAGCGCCTCGGTGGGGGGCGCGACGAGCGGGGCCTTCCAGAAGAGGAACGGCTCGACGGTCAGGTGCGGGAGGCCGGTCGCGATGACGATCCCGACGGCGAGGAGGACGCCGGCCCAGAGGACCACCGAGAAGCGGCCGATGTCCCCCACCTTGCGGAAGAGGAGGAGCACCACCGCCCCGCAGACGAGCGCCGCCGTCGGGGCCTCCCACGACATCGGGACGCGGAGGTAGCGCGCGAAGCCGAGGGCCCCCGAGGCTATGGAGAGCGGGGCCGAGAAGACGATCTGGAAGAGGAAGAGGAACGAGACGAGCCGTCCCCACGTCTCGGGGCCGTACGCCTCGCGCAGGAAGGCGTAGGAGCCTCCCGCGCGCGGCAGGGAGGCCGAGAGCTCGGCCGTGACGAGGCCGTCGCAGATGGCCAGGAGCGCGCCCAGGAGCCAGGCCCCCAGGGCGCGCCCCCCTCCCATGGCGGCGAGGATCAGGGGGAGGGTGACGAAGGGGCCCACCCCCACCATGTCGATGACGTTGAGGGCAGTCCCCTGCCAGAGGCCGATCTCGCGGCGGAGGCCAGGAGCCGGAGAGGTCACGCGCCGGCTCCCAGCCCGCCCCTCATCCGCGCTTCAGGACGTCCTTGGCGATGGTGTTCAGCTGCATGAAGGACGTCCCCTCGTAGATCTTCCCGATCTTGGCGTCCCGGAGCAGCTTCTCCATCGGGTACTCCTTGACGTAGCCGTACCCGCCCAGGAGCTCGAGGCCGCGCGACGTGCAGTACTCCGCGACCTCGGACGCCTTCAGCTTGGCGATGGCCCCCTCGCGCGCGAAGGGCATCCCCGCCTCCTTCAGGCGGGCCGCGTTGTAGACGGCGAGCCGCGCGCACTCGAGCTCCATGTCCATCCGGGCCAGGTCGTGCTGGATGGCCTGGAACTCGGCGATCGGCTTGCCGAACTGGACGCGCTGCTTGACGTACTGCGCCGAGTAGTCGAGCGCGGCGCGGGAGATGCCGATCATCTGGGCGCCGATCCCGATCCGCCCCTCGTTGAGGGTCTCGATGGCGATCTTGTACCCCTCGCCGACCTTCCCGACGACGTTCTCCTCGGGGACCTCGAGGTCCTCGAAGGAGAGGGCGAGGGTGGAGGAGGCGCGGATCCCGAGCTTGTCCTCCTTCTTCCCCTTCTCGAACCCCTTCCAGCCGTTCTCGACGAGGAAGGCGGTGATCCCCTTGTACCCCTTCGACCGGTCGGCGTTCGCGAAGACGAGGAAGAGCTCGGCCTCGAGGCCGTTCGTGATCCAGAGCTTGCCGCCGTTGAGGACCCAGCGGTCCCCCTTCTTCGCGGCGGTCGTGGCGAGGGCGAAGGCGTCGGAGCCGGAGCCCGCCTCGGAGAGGCAGTAGGAGCCGACCTTCTGCTTGGCGAGCTGCGGGAGGTACTTCCTCCTCAGCTCGGGGCTCGCCCAGCGGAGGAGCGCGTTGTTGACGAGGGTGTTCTGGACGTCGACCACGACGGCGCACGCCGCGTCGACGCGGGCCAGCGCCTCGATGACGGCGATGGAGGTGGTGAAGTTCATCCCGAGGCCGCCCAGCTCCTCGGGGATCTCGATCCCCATCAGGTCGAGGTCGAAGAACTGGCGGACGAGCGCGGGGTCCATCTGGTTGGCGCGGTCCATCTCCATCGACTTCGGCGCGATGGTCTCGGCGGCGAACTGGTAGACGTTCTCGGCGATCTCCCGCTCCGACTCGGTCAGGACGGAGAGCGGCGGGACGGGGGGAGCCACGGTCTCGGCGACGGGCATGTCGTTCCTCCGGAGGTGGAGACTAGCAAAGGAAACGGCGCCGGGGCGGGGCCCCGGCGCCGGGTTTCACGAGGGACGTCCGGGGGCGGCGGGGCCGCCCCCGGAGCGAGGCTCAGAAGTCGTAGCGGAGGGCGCCCTGGAGCTGCCGGGGATACGACGTGACGGTGTTGGAGATCCCGAACGTCGAGCTCGGGTTGGGGCCGACGCCGTAGGTCGTGTTGGAGACGCCGCGGTTGGCCGTGTTCGTGCAATTGAAGCACTCGGCGAAGACCGAGAGCTTGCCCGGGCCGAGGGGGAAGCCGACGCCGACCCGGAGGTCGAGGGTGTAGAAGTCGGGGTAGCGATAGCTGTTCCGGCCGAGGTGGTCGCCGTTGACCGTCGGGCGGTCGACCGTGTTGCCGTCGAGGTTCAGGTCCTGCCCGGCGCCCGGCGTGTACGGCCGGCCGGTCTGGTAGTTGAAGACGACGCCGGCGAAGCCGTCGAGGAAGCTGGTGATCTTGCGCTCGTAGGAGAGGTTCGTCAGGAAGCGCCACTCGATGTCGCGGTCCGAGGGGCTCCAGTTGAGGTCGAGGTTGTTGACGTCCTCGGCCCCGATCCCCGCGTAGTTGCGCTCGTTCGAGTCGTTGTCCTTGTCGGAGGCGCGGGTGATGGCGCCGAAGAACCGGAAGCCGTTCGCGAAGTTCTTCCGCATCTTGAGGGTGACGCCCCAGAACTCGGAGCGCGCGTCGGAGGTGTAGTAGGAGATGCGGCCGTAGGCGGGGTTGAGGCGGTGGGTGGAGGACCGCTTGGTCGTCGGGTTGTAGAGGCCGTAGCAGGTCACGCCCGACCTCGGGTCGAGCGCGGGGCAGTCGACGGCCGGGTTGGTCGAGGCGACGAGGTTGAGGTCGCTCGTCCGCTCGAGGTCGTAGCCCTTGGCGTACTGCCCCTCGAGGCCGAACGACATGCCGAAGAACTCGCGCTCGGCGCCGAGGATGATCTGGTCGGTGTGGGAGTTCTTGAAGTCGGGGTTGATCACGAAGGCGCCGGGGGTCGCGATCTTCGTCCCGGGGGGGAGGTTACCCAGCTGCTGGATCCGCGTGGGGTCGAAGCTCGCGCCCCAGCCGGGGGCCACCTGCCCGGCGGACGGGCCGAACGCGCCGACGTTGGAGATGATGTACTGGGTCCCCTGGATGCCGTTCGACGTGTAGAGCTGGGAGGTGAGGATCGCAGGGAACCGCGCGAAGTAGCGCCCCATCGAGAGGCGGAAGACGGTCTTGGAGTCCAGCGAATACGCCAGCGAGAGGCGGGGCGACCACTGGTTGGTCGCGCTCGGGATCTCGGCGTCCGGGGTGACGAGGCCGGAACTCGGGTTGAGCATCTTGGCCGCGTCGAGGACCGGGGCCTTCGGATTCTGCTGGTACTCGTACCTGAGGCCGATGGTGGCCGTCAGCTTGGGGTTGATGTACCACTGGTCCTGGATGAAGCCGGCGTACTCCCGCTGCGGCTGGTTGTACTGGCCGGCCTCGTCGGCCGTGAGGCCGTTGAGCCCGAGGAACTCGCGGTACTCGTTCCACTTGCCCGACTTCAGGTTGTCGAGCGCGCTGTACTTCACGCCGTTGACCGTCGTCGACTGGAAGAGGAAGACACCGCGCCAGGACCCCTTGAAGATCTGGTCCATGGCCGTGTAGTTGTACTCGACGCCGCCCTTGAAGACGTGGTTCCCCATGAGGAACGTCGCCGAGTCGTAGAACGTGTAGCGCTTCTGGCTCGCGGTGATCGGGAGGAAGTAGACGCCGCCGAGCGTCGGCCCGCCGTCGTAGATCTGGAGCTCGGGGAGGTTCGCGCCGGCCGGCTGGTTCTCGCGGGGGGTGTCCTCCTTGCCGTACTGGAGGTTCAGGTCGTTGATGATGCTCGACCCGAACATCCCGTTCCACTGGAGGACCGTCGAGAGCGACTTCATCCCCTCCACGCCGTTGTGCGCGGCGGCCATCGTGCTCGAGGTGTAGGTACCGTTCGGGCCGTTGTACTCGGTGTAGCTCGCGCGGCCCGTGATCCGGTGCTGGTCGTTGGCCTGCAGGTCGAGGCGGCCGAAGTACGCGTCGGAGTTCGAGCCCTGGATGTACTCGGAGCCGGAGATCGGATAGTTCGGGTCGTAGATGGCGGCGATGATCTTCTCGTCCGCCGCGACGCTCGAGCTGAGCGGGATCGTCGTGTTCTGGCGCTGGGCCTCGTAGGAGCCGAAGAAGAAGAGCTTGTCCCTCATGATCGGCCCGCCGAGCGAGCCGCCCAGGTTGTGCCGCTTGGAGTCGCGCGGGTCGGTGCCGTTCGCCAGCTTGGCCGACCAGTCGCTCGGCCGGTAGTAGCCGAGGAGGGAGCCGTGGAAGTCGTTCGTGCCGCTCTTCGTGATGACGTTCACGAAGCCGCCGCCGGAGCGGCCGAACTCCGCCGAGCCGCCCGCCTGGACCACCTGGAACTCGCGGACCGCCTCCTGGGAGATGGACATCGGGGAGCGGCCCTCGGCCGCGCCGGTGACGCCGCCGAAGAAGGCGTTCGTGTAGTCGACGCCGTCGACCGTGACCATCGTGTTGATGCCGCGCTGGCCGCCGAGGGCGAGGTTGCCGCGCTGCGTCTCGCGCTGGGTGTTCGGCGTGAGGAGGACGAAGTCGGTGAAGTTGCGCCCCGTGACGGGGAGCGCCTGGATGGCCGTGTTGTCGACCGTCGTCTCGCTCCGGGTCTGGGTCGTCTCGACGACCGGGGCCTCGGCGGTGACGGTGACGGCCTCGGCGACCGTCGCCAGCGACATCCTGAACTCGACCGTGATGGCGCTGCCGATGGTGACGGTGATGCCCGTCCGGCTCCTCGTCTGGAAGCCCGAGAGCTTCGAGGTGACGTCATAGGTGCCGACGGGGACGTTGACGATCCGGTACTGGCCGCGCGCGTCGGAGACGCTCGTCAGCGCGAGGCCGGTGCCCTTGTTCTTCGCCTCGACCGAGGCTCCGGGAAGGGGCTGGCCGTCCTGGTCGAGAACCTGGCCGACGATTCGGCCCGTGGTGACGTCCGTCTGCGCCCAGCCGGGCGCAGCGGAAAGGAGCACGGCCAGGGCGAGCAGGCCGGTCCCGAGGTGGAAGAGGCGCTTCGTCGTCATATGGTTTTCTCCCCCTTTTTGAAGAACGAGGATGGGAAAGGTGCACACGGCTTGGGACTATATCCGAGGCGCTGGGAGGCTGGCGCCCGGAAGTTAAGTCGAGGTGAAGGACTTTTCGCGATCCAGAAAAATGGTCCGGAGCCGAGTCTCGGTTTCTGCGGCCGACGGGTCCCCCTCGGGAGGCGCCCACACCGCCACATCCCTTTCCCCCGGAGAGACATAGGGCCCTTCCTTCACCTCCAGGAAGACGCTCCCCGTCTCCAGGGCGACGAACGTGTGCCAGGTCCCCGCGGGGACCTCGGCCCCGAAGGTTTGGCCTCCAGGCTCCAGGACGGCGCGCTCGAGGACGTTACCCGCGGCGTCGAAGACGAGGAGCCCGACCCTGCCGGCCACCACCACGACCGTCTCCGTCCGTGGCGGGTCGAGGTGCCGGTGCGGCCGGATGTACGTTCCGGGCTCGACGGCATTGAACAGCCGATGGACAGGGTCCTCCATCGCGTGGAGGTTGAGGTTGAGCCGGAGCCGGGGCGCGGAGCGGGCCCGGGACACGAGGTCGTCGAGGCGGTCGCGGGTGAAGAGGGTCGGCAGGCGCATCGCGTCGGTCCCTCAGCGGGCGGCCTGCGCCCGCCCCTTCTTCGGGAGCGCGAGGGGACGGGCCGCGTCGGTGAGGGCCCCGACCTTCGCGGCCCAGTCGGCCCCGTGGGCGACGTCGGCGTCGGAGACGAAGTGGACGTCGAGGAGCCCCTCGGTCCTCACCCCGGTCCGGATGAAGTTCGTCTCGGAGAGGCAGAGGCTCCACCCCTCGAGCCACGCGGCCAGGCACGCCCGCTTCGCCGGGTCGTCCTCCGCGTGGACGAGGAGGTCGACGTCGCTCGCCGGGCCGGCCGTCCCGTTCTTCGAGGAGCCGACGAGCCAGATGGCCCGGACGCCGTACCGGTCGGCGTCGGCCTCGGCGGCGATCCGCTCGGCCATCTGGGCCCTCCAGCGCGAGTGGTCCTCGGGCGGGGACGGGGCCGTCCCGCCGGCCGCGACGCGCCGCCGCTCGGCGGCCCGCTCCGCCTCGGAGGGGGGCGGCGCCAGGAAGGCGAGGGCGCGGTCGAGGTCGGCGTTCATCACCACGTTCAGGACGAGCCCCCCCGTCGCCGCCGGGACGTCGATCACCCGCACGGTCCGGGAGAGGTCCGCGAAGTCGGGGGCGAGGTCCGCCAGGGCGTTCGGCGAGCCGAGGAAGAAGGCCTCGTTGAAGACGATGCCGGGGTCGTCGGGGAAGAGCGGGAGGTAGCGGATGCTCGCCTCGACGAGGTCCTGGAAGAAGTGCGTCCCGAACGAGAGGTCGGGGACGTAGTTCCCGCGCCGGCGCGCGACCTCGATCAGGACGGAGGCGTTGTTGATGTCGGAGTAGGTGACGGGGACCCCGAGCTTGATGTCCCCGCGGCTCCCCCACCGCCCCGGCCCCATCAGGACGAACTGGTGCTTCGGGAGCGTCTTGTTGAGGCGGCCCACGGCGCGGCCGACGCGGCGCAGGCTCTCCGGGTCGCCCATCGACGCGTAGCCCTCGGGGTCGACGTAGACGACGTGCGTGGCGTGGGGGACCTTGCCGTTCGAGACGAAGCGGTTCGCCGTGAAGACGACCCGCTCCGGGGGGACGTCGGGCGGGATCGGCGTCGCCTGCGCCTCGACGGAGAAGCTCTGGGGGCGGCACTGGAGGAGGTAGAGGTCGCGCCCGTCGGAGGCGAACTCGATGTCGACCGGCCCGCCGAGCTTCTCCGAGAGGAGCCTCAGGAGCGACCGGATCCGGGTGACGAACGGGGTGCCGGTGACGAGCCCGTTGAACGTCACGACGAGGTCGCGGGCCTGGCGCTCCCAGTCGACCATGTAGGGCCGGTGGACCCGCCCCTCCTCCAGCAGGGAGACGATCTCCTCGACCCCCGGGAGGCTCCCCCCCGTCTCGGCGAGAAAGCTCTCCACGTCGACGGTCTCGAAGCGGCCCGTCTCGAGGTTGATGAGGTCGATCCGGCGGGGCGAGTAGCGGGCGATCTCGTCGGTCGTCACGTTCACGCGGAGGGCCGGCTGCCCCGGGGCGAGGAGGACGGGGTAGTCGTCGCCCACCCGGTCGACGGCGCGCGTCCCGAGGCCCGGGACGAGGCGGATGAGGCCGTCCTCCCTCCGGATCCGCGCGGACCAGCGGAACTCGTTGTTCGAGAAGGCGACGCCGGCGAAGGTCGGGAGGAAGTACCTCCCCACCCGCGAGCCGACCACCTCCTGGATCATGATCCCCATCTCCTCGTGGACGTCGAGGAGCCCGCGCTCGGCCCGGTACTCGATCGGGTCGGGGCCGAAGATCGACGCGTAGACCTCCGAGATGGCGTCCATGAGGGCGGCCAGGCGCTCCTTCTTCGGCCCCTGGTTGGCGAGGAAGAGGCTCTTGTACTTCCCCGAGAAGGCCGCGCCGACGCGGTCCTCGAGGAGGCTCGAGCTCCTGACGATGATCGGCCGCTCCTCGAAGTCGTCGAGCGCGAGCGAGAGCCCCTTCACGATCTCGGGCGAGAACTGGCTGTTCTTGAAGACCTGGATGATGTGCGGGTACTCGCGGCGCACCTGGTCGATCTCCAGGTACTTCCGGTCGTAGAGGTCCTCGAGGTGGTTGTACTCGATGAAGTCGAGGACGCCGTCGGAGGTGACGTACCAGGTCTTCGGGATCCGGATCTCCTTGAGCGTCTCGGCGTACTCCTCCGACTTCCTCACGATCTGGACCGCGAGGAAGAGGCCGCTGCTCTTCCCGCCCACCTTCCCGTGGCTCCCGGGCGGGCAGATGATCCGCCGCGTCAGCTCCTGGAAGTCGGAGACCTCGATGTAGCTCTTCGCCACGCCGATGAACTGCAGGTGGTCGGTGAGGAAGCGGCGCGCGAGCGCGACCCTGAGGTCGACCTGGAGCGAGCGCGAGAGCTCGTGGTCGTTGAGGGCGGCGTGGTGGAAGCGGGAGAGGGCCTGTGCCAGGTCGGTGAGCGACGTCCCCTGGTTCTCCACCGCCTCGATGAGGAAGCCCGACCGGTCGTCCTTGATCCACTTCTGGATGCTCGCGAGGATCTCGGCGGGGACGAGGTGACGCGGGGCGATCTCGAAGACCTCCTCGGCCACCTTGAGGAGGACGTCGAGGTTCCGGCGGACCATCGGGCGGTTCTCGTCCGTCGGCTCCTCGGGGCCTCCCGGGCCGCTCCAGCTCCCGGTGAAGCGAGGGAGGAGGCGCTGGGCCTCCTCGATGCCGTTCCAGCAGAGGTAGTTCAGCATCCGGCGGGCGATCTTCACGTAGCCGGGGCGGTCGATCTGTCGGAGGAAGTCGACGATGACCCACCAGTCGCCCGACTCGGCCGGGACCGGCCGGCCGCTCGCGTCGACCCGGCGGATCGAGGAGACGAGCTGGCGGTGGAGGAGGAGCTGGCCGAGGAGCTCGGCGATGGTGTCGACGAGCTTGCGCTCCTCCCTCAGGAACGGCCCCTCGTCCGCCGGCGGGTGGGCGCGCCGGTAGAAGACCTCGATCTGCCCGGCGACCTCGCCCTGGACGCGGATCGGGGCCGAGAGGACCCACGGGGTCGGCTCGGCCCCGGGGGTGCCGTAGACCGAGGTCCCGACGGTGATCCTCACGGTGCAGTCGGGGGGGTGCTGCCAGCCGACCGGGATGATCGCGACGACCTCGCGGAAGACCTCGTCCAGCGGCGCCTCGACGCGCCCGCAGATCGCGTGGACGCGGTAGAGGCAGTGGAGCTCCTTGGCCCTCTCCTGGAGGCCCTCCAGCATCGACCGGCCGGGACCGCTCATCTCCCCTCCCCGGGGGCGCCGGCGGCGCCCCCGGACGTCTTATACCCGTCCCGGACGCCGCGCGGCGAGGGCGCCGGGGGAGCCCCGTCCGGGGCTCCCCCGCCGCCCGGAAACGGTCAGACCCAGCCGCGGTCCTTGCAGGCCTTGGCCACGCGGCTCACGGAGATGACGTACGCCGCGTCGCGCATGTAGAGCTTCCGCTTGGCGGCGAGCTCGGAGACGGCGTGGAAGGCGGAGGTCATCTTGGTGTCGAGCTTGCCGAGGACCTCGTCGAGCTCCCAGTAGTAGTTCTGGTTGCACTGCACCTGCTCGAAGTAGCTGCAGGTGACGCCGCCGGCGTTGGCGAGGAAGTCGGGGATGACGAAGATGCCGCGCTCCTGGAGGACCTTGTCGGCGTCGGGGGTCGTCGGGCCGTTGGCCCCCTCGGCGATCACCTTCACGGAGGGCTTGATCTTCCGGGCGGTCTCGCCGGTGATCTGGTTCTCGAGCGCCGCCGGGATCAGGATGTCGACGTCCTGCTCGATCCAGGCGCTTCCCGGAAGGACCCCGTAGCCCAGCTTCGCTGCCTTCTCCTTGTCGATCCCGCCGAAGCGGTCGGCGATCCCGAGGAGGGCGTCCGGGTCGACGCCGTCGAGCTTCCGGAAGGTGTAGGAGGTCTGGTCCGCCTGGTCCCACGACGAGACGCAGACGACCTTCCCGCCGAGCTGCTGGTAGAGCCTCACGGCGTACTGCGAGACGTTGCCGAAGCCCTGGACGGCGGCCCTCGTCTTGTCGATCGGGATCCCCAGCTGCTTGAGCGCCTCGCGCAGCGTGAAGACGACGCCGTAGCCGGTCGCCTCGGTCCGGCCGAGGGAGCCACCCATCCCGAGCGGCTTGCCCGTGATGAACCCGGGATACTTGCCGCCGTGGATCGTCTCGAACTCGTCGAGCATCCAGAGCATGTGCTGGGGCGAGGTCATGACGTCGGGGGCGGGGACGTCGTTGACGGGGCCGACGTTCTTGGCGATCTGGCGGATCCAGCCGCGGCAGATCCCCTCCTGCTCCCGCTGGCTCAGGTTGTGCGGGTCGCAGATGACCCCGCCCTTGCCGCCGCCGAGCGGGATGTCGACCACGGAGCACTTCCACGTCATCCACATCGCCAGGGCCCGGACGGTGTCGACGGTCTCCTGCGGGTGGAAGCGGATGCCGCCCTTGGACGGACCGCGCGCGTCGTTGTGCTGGACCCGGAACCCGCGGAAGACCTTCGTCGTCCCGTCGTCCATCCGGACCGGGATCGAGAAGTGGTACTCGCGGAGCGGGAAGCGCAGGAGGTCGCGGGAGGGGGCGTCGAGGCCGAGGACGTCGGCCGCCTTGTCGAACTGGGCCTGGGCCATCTCGAACGGGTTGAACGGACTCTTCATGAAATTCCTCTCATCGGGAGCGATGACGACTCGGTGGTCGTCCGGTAAGGCCGCATCGTGCGTCCGCTGCGCGGCACCGGCTGTCCAGAGGGGGTTCGGTAACGCCGGCGGCTCCCCGTCGGAGGAGTCGCGTCCCAGCGGACCATCTCGGGGATTGTAGCATCGGTGAGGGGCCGCGTGGCCGCTTGGAAAGCGGGTTTTCGCACGTATCCTCGTTTCGTGGAACGTCCCGCCCTCCCCATCGACGGCGCGCTGTGCGACGTGGTCGCAGCCGTTCGCGAGAGGAGGGTCGTCGTGGTGGTCGCCCCGCCCGGCGCGGGGAAGACGACCCGGATCCCCGTCGCCTTGCTGGAGGCGGGCTGCCTCGGGACGGGGGCCCTCTGGGTCCTCCAGCCGCGAAGGGTCGCGACGAGGGCCGCGGCGCGAAGGATCGCCGCGGAGCTGGGCGAGCCGGTCGGGCGAACCGCCGGGTACCTCACGCGCGACGAGTCGGTCGCCTCCCCCTCCACCCGGATCCTCGTCGTCACGGAGGGGATCCTGACGCGGCGTCTCCTCGCCGACCCGTCGCTCCCGGGGATCGCCGCGGTGATGCTCGACGAGCTCCACGAGAGGAGCCGGCACGCCGACCTCGCCCTCGCGATGCTGAGGGAGGTGAGGGAGACGCTCCGCGGCGACCTCGCCGTCCTGGCTTCGTCCGCGACCCTCGACCCGGACCCCGTCGCCCGCTTCCTCGGCTCCTCCGCGCGCCCGGCTCCGGTGGTCCGCGTCGAGAGCCGCGGCTTTCCCGTCGACGTCAGGTACGACCCCCTTCCCGACGGCCGGCCGCTCGCGGCCCGCGTGGCGACCGCCGTCCGTGGCCTGCTCTCCGAGCTCCCGGAGGGGGACGTCCTCGTCTTCCTTCCGGGGGCGGGCGACATCCGCGCGTCGCTGGAGGCGCTCTCCGCCGGGGAGCGCCGCGGTCTCCTTCTCGCCCCGCTCCACGGGGACCTCCCGGGGAGCCAGCAGGACGCCGCCCTCGCCCCGGCGCCTCGCGGGACGCGGAAGGTCGTCCTGGCGACGAACGTCGCCGAGACCTCCCTGACGATCGAGGGGGTCCGCGCCGTCGTCGACTCCGGGCTCGCCAAGGTCCTGAGGTTCGACCCCCGGAGCGGCCTCGACCGGCTGGAGCTCTCCCGCGTCTCGCGCGCCAGCGCCGAGCAGCGGGCCGGGCGCGCGGGGCGGACCGGCCCCGGCCTCGCGCTTCGTCTCTTCACGAAGGCCGAGGAGCGCGCGCTCGCGCCGTTCGAGGAGCCCGAGATCGCCCGGACGGACGTCGCCGGGACTCTCCTCGACGTCCTCCTCTGGACGGCGCGCGACCCGGAGCGCTTCGGCTGGTTCGAGGCGCCTCCCCCCGCGCTCCTCCGCCGCGGCCTCGACCTCCTCCGCCGGCTCGGGGCCGTGGAGCGGGACGGGTTCGCGCCGACGGCGCTCGGGCGGCGGATGGCCGCCCTCCCCCTCCACCCGCGGCTCGCCGCCGTCGTCGTGGCCGGGGCGGACGCGGGGCTCGCCCGCGAGGCGGCCCTCCTCGCGTCGCTCCTCGAGGAGCGCGACGTCCTCCGCTCGGCGCGCGCGTTCGGCGACGAGACGGCGCCGGAGCTGCCAACCGGGAGCTCGGACCTCCTCCTGAGGTACGACCTCGTCGGAGAGGCCGAGCGCGGCGGCGACCGGCGCGACCTCGAGCCCGGAGCGACCGGCGCGGTCCTGCGGCTCCGCGACCGCCTCGCGCGGGCGGCGGCGGCGCGCGGGGGCGGAGCCGCCGCGGCCCCCTCCGAGGCGGAGCTCCTCCGGCTCCTCCTGGCGGGCTTCCCGGACCGCGTGGCCCGGCGGCGCGCGCGTGGCAGCGCGGAGGCGGTCCTTTCGGGACCGCGCGCCGTCGTCCTCGACGGGCGGAGCGTCGTCCGCGACGCGCCTCTCTTCCTCGTCCTCGAGACCTCGGGGGCCGCGCGCGACGGCCGCGAGCGGGTCCGGCTCGCGAGCGCCGTCGAGCCGGGGTGGCTCGCCGACGTGCCTGGAGGCGGCCTCGAGGAGAGGACCGCCCTCTCGTGGGACGACGAGCGCGAGCTGGTCGTCGCGCGGCGGCAGACCCTCTTCGACGGCCTCGTCCTCGACGAGCGCGAGGTCCCGGCACCGCTCGACGAGGCGACGGCGTCCCTCCTCGCGGCGAAGGCCTCGGCCGACCTTCCGCGCGCGCTCGACCTCGGCGGGGCCGTCGCCTCGCTGAGGGAGCGCCTCTCGTTCCTCGCGGCGGCGCTCCCGGAGCGCGGGATCCCGGCGCTTCACGACGACGAGCTCGGCGCGCTCCTCCCCGACCTCTGCCGGGGCCGGCGGCGCCTCGCCGAGCTCCGGGGCGTTCCCCTGCTCCCCGTCCTGAAGGGGCGGCTCGGGCCGCGCCTCCTCGCGCTCCTCGACCGCGAGGCGCCGGAGACGCTCCCGGTCCCGACCGGCCGGCGCGTTCCCCTCCGGTACGCCGCGGGGAAGCCTCCCGTCCTCGCGGTCAAGCTCCAGGAGCTCTTCGGCCTCGCCGAGACGCCGCGGGTCGCCGAGGGCCGGGTGAAGGTCGTCCTCGAGCTCCTCTCCCCCGCGGGCCGCCCCGTGCAGGTGACCGACGACCTCGCGGGCTTCTGGAACGGCACCTACCAGCTGGTCCGCAGGGAGCTCCGCGGCCGCTACCCGAAGCACCCGTGGCCCGAGGACCCGTGGACCGCCCCGCCGCAGCGCGGGACGCGGCGTCGCGGCGTTGCGCCGGGGGCCAGGGAGGATTGACCGCGTGCCCTTCCGGGCTAAGCTCGTCGGCCGGAGGAACCGACGGATGAAGACAGCCCGGCCCGCGCTCCTCGTCCCCCCTGCCCTCCTCGTCCTCCTCGTCCTCCTCGCGGCCACGATCGCCTCGACGCTGGCCACCACGCTCCCCGCCCGCGCCCAGGAGGCGCCGGCGCCGGCGCCGGCATCCCCGGCGACTCCGGCGGCTCCGGAGGCCGGGTCGCCCGAGGCGCTCGCTGCCGAGGCGCGCTCCCTCGCCGGGAGCCTGATGCTGTCGCTCCAGGGAGAGCTCGTCGCCGCGATGAAGGAGGGGGGGCCGACGAAGGCGCTCGACGTCTGCCGGACGCGGGCACCGGAGATCGCCCTCGCGACGTCGCACGGGACCCCGTGGAAGGTCGGCCGGACGGCCCTCCGCGTCCGCAACCCGAAGAACGCCCCGGACGCGTGGGAGACGAAGACGCTCGAGGCGTTCCGCAAGCGGGTCGCGAAGGGTGAGGAGCCGGCCCGGGTCGAGAGCTGGGAGGTCGTCGACACCGGCGGCCAGAGGACGTTCCGCTACATGAAGGCGATCGGGACGGGCGCCCCCTGCCTCGGCTGCCACGGGACCGACCTCGAGCCGGCGGTGGCGTCGAAGCTGAAGGAGCTCTACCCGGACGACCGGGCGACCGGGTTCCGGAAGGGGGACCTGCGCGGCGCGTTCACCCTCTCCCGTCCCCTCTGATCGCGCCCGTCAGATCATCCCGGGCCAGCCCGCGCCCCTCTCGCGCCAGCGCCGCCGGACCTCGGCGACGATCTCGTCCGCCAGCGGACCCTTTCGGACGATCGCCGCGAGGGTGCGCAGCCGCTCCGGGGTGCGGGTCCCGGCGAGGGCGGACGAGACGCCCGGAGCGAAGGCCGTGAACCGGAGCGCGAGCTCGGCCGGCTCGAGGCCGAGGTCGGCGAGGGAGAGGGCCGACCACCGCTCGCGGTAGGCCGCCGCGGCCGCGTCGCCCGGCGTCGGTGGAGCGCCGCTCCACGCGGCGTTCGCGAGCGACCGCTTCGCCAGGACGCCGAGGCCGCGCGCTGCCGCGCGGGCGAGGGGGCCGTCGAGGCTCCCCTGGTCGCAGACGCTGACGGACGCCTGGACGGCGCCGAACGCGCCGGAGTCGACGGCCCACGCGAGGGCGTCGCCCTCGCCGGAATACGCCGCGACCCTCGCCTTCCCCGCGCAGACGGCGCGCGAGAGCGCCTCGACGACGTCCCCGCGGAGGAGGACGTCGAGCGGGCACGAGTGGAGGTGGGCGACGTCGAGGACGTCGGTCGAAAGGAGCCGGAGCGCCCGCTCGACCCCGGCCGTGATGCAGGGCCCCGTCCAGTCGGGGACGCCGGGGACGCCGTAGCCGAGCTTCGTCGAGAGGACGAAGCCGCCGCGGCGGCGGGCGAGGTGCCGGCCGATCCGCTCTTCCGAGAGCCCGTAGCTCGGGGCGGTGTCGACGAGGGCGATCCCCTCGTCGAGCGCCGTCCCGAGGAGCCGCTCCGCCTCGGCCTCGCTCAGCCCCGGGTCGCCGGCGGGCCCGGCCCCGAGGCCCAGGGGAGGGACCTCGAGGCCGGTGGCGCCGAAGGGGCGGAGCGGAAGGGCGTCCCGCCGGCTGCTCACTTCCCCTTGAACGCGGCGGGCCTCTTCTCGAGGAACGCCGAGACCCCCTCCTCCATGTCCTCCGTCGCGGCGCAGAGGCCGAAGAGGGTCGCCTCGTGCTGCTCGGCCAGGTCGAACGGCATCTCGAGGCCGTGGTTCACGGCGTCGAGCGCGTAGCGGACCGCCAGCGGCGCCTTCGAGAGGATCCGGCCCGCCAGGTCGTTGCAGACGGGGAGGAGCTCGGCCGGCTCGACGACGCGGTTGACGAGGCCGATCCGCCAGGCCTCCTCGGCCCCGATCGGGTCGCCCGTCAGGATCATCTCGAGGGCACACCCCTTGCCGACGAGCCTCGAGAGCCGTTGCGTCCCGGCGTAGCCGGGGATCAGGCCGAGGTTGACCTCGGGCTGGCCAAAGCGGGCGGTCCTCGAGGCGACTCGGAGGGTGCAGGCCATCGCCAGCTCGCACCCGCCCCCGAGGGCGAAGCCGTTCACGGCCGCGATCGAGGGCTTCCCGAGCGTCTCGAGGAGGTCGAGGACGGTCTGCCCGCGCCGCGCCAGGTCGCGCGCGGCGATCGGGGAGAGGCCGCGGAAGCCGCCGATGTCCGCGCCGGCGACGAACGCCTTCTCCCCGGCGCCGGTGACGACGAGGGCCCCCACCTCGGGGTCCGACTTGGCCTGGTGGAACGTCTCGCGGAGGGCCTCGACCACCTCGGCGTTCAGGGCGTTGAGCCGCTCGGGACGGTTGACGGTGACGGTGAGGATGCGGCCTGTGCGCTGGGAGAGGACGACGCTCATCGCGGCCCCCTCAGCCGAACGGGTTCTCGTCGGCCGTCGGGCCGTAGATCGGCGGGACGGGGATCCCGGCGATCCTCAGGTAGACCGTCAGCTGCCCGCGGTGGTGGATGGAGTGGTTGAGGAGGATCGTCCTCACGAGGGCGATCCGGGGGAGCGTGAGGAGGCTCGTCGCGCCCTTCCGGAGCGACCAGTCGCCCATGGCCTTCGCGTCGTCCAGCTGGGCCATCGCCTCCTTCGCCCTCGTGACGGCGGCGCCGAACGTCTGGACGATCTCCGCGGCGGTGGCGGGAGGCGACGGTGGCTTCCTCGCGGCGAGGTCGAAGCCGTCCGCGAGGAGGGCATCGCCGATCCAGTGCGGGAGGGTCGCCAGGTGGTAGGCGAGGTGCCGCATCGTCATCGACTTCTCGTGCGGCCTGAAGTCGAGGTGCGCGTCGTCGACGCGCTCGAGGACCTTCCGGGTCGTCGAGCACTCCCGGTCGAACTCCATGAGGATGGGGTCGATCATTCGCATGCTGCTGCCTCCGAGGGGACGGGCGCCGGGGACGCCCCGGTCGCGGCCCGTTTACGGCCCGGTCGCGGCCTCGTCGCGGCCCATTCGGGGCCCCGTCCCGAGGGGAGCGAGTCTAGCAGCGGGCCGTCTCCCCGGGCGTCGCCGGGCTCGCTTCGCACGGCCCCGGCCCGGAGCCGGCTCAGAGCCGGCTCGCGGCCTCGTGAAAGCGCCTGCGGACCTCGTTCATGTCGACGGCCCGCGCGTCCGGGTGGAGGCGGTTGGCGAGGAGGACGTAGACGCGCCCGGCGCGAGGGTCGATCCAGACCGAGGAGCCGGTGAAGCCGGTGTGGCCGAACGACGAGGCGTGAAGGGCCGGGCCGGCGCCGTTCGTCTCCGACGCCAGCTGCCAGCCGAGGCCGCGCCGCTCGCCGAGCCCCTCCGTCCCGCACGACACGGCGTCCGCGACCGACGCCTCGCGAAGGAGACGGGGATCGCGGGCGAGCCAGGCGCGCGCCGCCGCGGCGACGGCCCGCGCCGTCCCGAAGAGGCCCGCGTTCAGCGACACGCCGGCGCCGCGGCGCCAGGCGTTGCCGTCGTTCGCCTCGCCGGTGACGATCCCCGTCCGGAACCCCCCGTAGGCGAGGCCGCGCTCGGCCACCATCCGCCGCTCCGTCGCGTCGTCGCGCTCGCCCCCCGCGCAGCGGGGCCGGTCCCCTTCGCCGGGGGCGAAGAGGAGGTCGGCCGCGAGCTCCAGCGGGGCGGCGACCCGCTCGCGGAAGAGGAGGTCGAGCGGCGCGGCGGCGGCGGTCTCGACGGCCTCGGCGAGGAGGAGGTAGCCGAGGCACGAGTAGGTCACCCCCCGCCCCGGAGGCCGCTCGGCGTCGGCCTCGGAGAGCGCGCGGCGGTACGCGGCGCGCCCCTCGCCCCGGACGTAGCACGGGAACCAGGCGGCGAGGCCGGCGGCGTGGAGAAGGAGGGCGCGGAGGGTGACCCCGTCGAACCGGGTCCTCCGGAAGAGGTCGTGGAAGCGCCCGATGCCGTCGTCGAGCGCGAGGGCGCGTCCCTCCGCCAGGGCCAGGACGAGAGCCGCGCCGGCGAGGGGCTTCGTGAGCGAGGCGAGGTCCCAGAGGGTCCCGGGGCCGGCCGCCGTCCGCGAGCCGGAGGGCTCGACGACGGCGTCGCCCCGGTACTCCTCGCGCAGGAGCCCGGAGGCGTCCGCCACCACCGCGGCCGCGCCGGGGAAGAAGCCGCGCTCGAGCCCCTCGTCGAGGAGGGCCGAGAGGGAGTCGGCGGGGCTCACCTGGCGGACGTCGGGGCGGGCGTCGGGGCTAACGCCGCGGCGGGCGTCGGGGCGAGCCGGGCGATCTCCGCGTCGAGCGCGGCGAGCTTCTCGTGGAAGCGCGCCACGAGCCGCATGTTGGCGGCGACGCCGGGCGGCTCCTTCCGGGCCGCCTCCGCCTTCACCCGGGCCGCCTCCCCCTCGAACGTCCGGATCTGCTCGTCGAGGAGGGCGCGAGTCGGGTCGTCGGCCGCGGCCGCCCGCTGGCTCCTCAGGCCCGCGAGCGTCTTCTCGAGCAGGGCGAGGGCGTCGGCGTCGAGGCGCGCGGTGCCGGCCGCCGCCTCGGCCTCGAGGATCCTCTCCTCGACCCAGAGCATCTCCTCCGGGTTCGCCTTCAGCTCGCGGGCCGCCGCCATCTCGATCCCGCGCGGGCCGAGGGCGGCCGAGAGCCCCGCGTCGTCGGGCGCGGGGAGCTTCCCCGACCGGGCGTCCTCGACGACCTTTCGCCTCACCGCGAGGTACGTCTCGACCTGGGCCGGGGTGAGGACGCCGTTCTCGGGCGGCCGGTAGGCGGCGGGGCCGGCAGGCGCCCGGACCGGGACGTGCGCGCCGGGGGCCGGCCCGGAGTCCGGTCCGCAGCCGGCGGAGGCGAGGAGGAGGAGGGCAGCCACGGTCCCGAGCCGTGTCGAGAGGGCGCGCACCGCGGGCATCATAACCGACGCGCGTGGTACGCTTTCGGGACGCCGATGCTCACGAAGGTTGGCAAGTACGAGATCATCGAGAAGATCGGGGTCGGCGGCTTCGGGACGGTCTACAAGGGACGCGACCCGTACATCAAGCGGCTGGTCGCGATCAAGACCTGCCAGAGCGACGAGGACGAGATCCGGAAGAGGTTCTTCCGCGAGGCCGAGTTCGCCGGCAACCTCCAGCAGCGCAACATCACCACGATCTACGACTTCGGCCTGACCGACGAAGGGCTCCCGTACATCGTCCAGGAGTTCCTCACGGGCGAGGACCTGGACAAGAAGATCAAGCGGAAGGACCCCCTCCCCGTCGCCCTCCGCCTCCGGTGGCTCATCGAGATCTGCGAGGGGCTCCAGTACGCCCACGCCTCCGGGATCGTCCACCGCGACATCAAGCCGTCGAACGTGAGGGTGCTCGAGGACGGGCGGGTCAAGATCATGGACTTCGGGATCGCCAAGTCGATGGTCTCCGAGTCGACCCTGACCCAGACCGGGATCACGCTCGGGACGGCCTCGTACCTGGCGCCGGAGCAGATCCGCGGCGAGCCCGTCGACGCGCGGACCGACATCTTCTCGCTCGGCGTCCTCGCCTACGAGCTCTTCACCTACCAGAAGCCGTTCACCGGGGAGCACATCTCGACGGTGCTCTACCGGATCATGAACGAGTCCCCGCCGCCGGCGAGCGAGCTCAACCCCGACGTCCCGCCCGCGCTCGACAGGCTCGTGGCCCGCTCGCTGGAGAAGGACCGCCAGAACCGCTACGCCTCCTGCGCGGAGATGCGGGACGACGCCCGCGCCGTCCTCGACGGGCTCTCCGACCCGGTGACGCTCCTCACCTACTCCCCGGTGGCGGGGCCGGCGACGGAAGCGACCGGGCCGACGCCGTCGAGCGGCATCTCCCCGGCCCTCTCGCCCCACGACGCGGCCACGACCTCGGCGCGCCGCGAGCAGCCGGCGAGCGCGGCGGGAGCCGGCGCCCCGGCGCCCCGTTCCGGCGCCGTCGCCGACGTCCCGCTCCGCCAGGTCCCCGCCACGACGGGCCCGCACCTCTCTCCCCCCGACGAGGGAGGGGGCGCGCTGAAGATCTTCCTGGCGGCGATCGGCGTCCTCGTCGTCGTCGGGGGTGCCATCGGCTACTTCGTCTTCGGCCCGGGGGCGGCCGGCCGCGGCGCCGGCCGCCAGCCGGCCGCGACCCCGGCCGTCGCCTCCGGAACGCCCGCGGCCGCGCCGACGGCGGCTCCTGCCGTGGAGTCGACGGCCTCGACGGCCTCGACGGCCCCGACGGCCCCGACCCCCGCGCCGACCGCGGCCCCGACGCCCGCCCCTCCCAGGCCGGGCGCCGTCGTCCTCGTCTCGAACGCCTACGCGAAGGTCTCCATCGACGGCCAGCCCCGAGGAGGGGTCCTCCGCCCGACGCGGATCACCCTCCCGGCCGGGACCCACAAGGCCCGCTTCGAGATCGCGGGCCTTCCCCCGCTCGAGAAGGAGTTCGAGGTCCGCGCGGGCGAGTCGACCGAGGTCCGGGCCACGTTCCCTCCCCGCGGCCAGCTCTGGGTCACCGTGAACGCCGACGCCGCCGGCGCGGAGATCCGGCTGGACGGCAAGCTCCTCGGACACGCCAAGGGGACGAGCCTGAAGCAGATCGTCCCCGCCGGCACGTACACCGTGGAGGCGTTCCTGCCGGGGTTCCAGTCGCAGCAGAAGACGGTCGTCGTCCCCGAGGAGGACGTCGGAGCCGTGAAGTTCGAGCTCCAGCGGAAGTAGGGGCCGGGGCGCCCCCGCGAACGCGGAGCGTGGGCCTTCCGGGCCGTAGAATCGGGGCGTGAAGAGCCGGCTCGCCCTCCTCCTCGCCCTCGTCCTCCTCCCGGCCCTCCCGCTCCGCGCCCAGGGCGCCTCCGAGTCGCTGGAGCGCGAGGCGCGGTCGGCGGCCCGGGCGGGGAAGTTCAAGGAGGCCGCCGTCCGCTTCGAGAGCGCGGCCGACGCCGCCCCCGACGCCCAGAGGCGCGCGCGGATGGAGCTGCAGGCGGCCTACGCCCACTTCAATGCGCAGAACGCCGCCTCCGCCCGGGACGCGCTCGGGAAGGCCTTCGCGGCCGACCCCGCCCTCCCGGTGGTCCCCGAGTTCTTCTCCCCCGACTTCATGAAGCTGGTGCAGGAGGTCAAGGAGCAGCGGAAGGCCGCCGCGCTCCCTCCGCCGGACCTCGCCGAGCTCAAGCGCGTCTCGGCGGAGAAGATGAAGGACGGCCGCTTCAGCGACGTCGTCTACGACCTGAGCAACTACCCGGCCGACAAGCTGGACGCCGAGGCGTGGACGCTCCTCGCCCAGGCATACGAGCGGGTGGGCCGCGCCGACCAGGCGGCCGCCGCGCGCCAGCGCGCCGCCGCCGCGGCAGCGGCCGGGGCACCCGGCGCCGTGGCCGGAGGATCGGCTGCGAGCCCCGCGACGGGGACCGCGCCGAGGGTGCCTCCCGCAGGGGGACCGGGGCGGCCGCCCGCCGCGGCCCAGGCCGGGCTCGCGCCGGTCTCCGCGGCGGTGGACTTCCTCGCCGTCGGGCGCGACGCGGTGGCGCGCGGCGACGCCTTCACGGCGCGCGCCTCGGCGAACCGGGCCCTCGAGCTCGACCCCAACTCGAGCGAGGCCTACCGCCTCCTGGGCGACTCATACATGATGCAGGGGGAGAAGGCGCTCGCCGAGGCCAACTGGAAGCAGTCGCTCCGCCTGAACGAGCGGAACGAGCAGGCCCTCCTGACCCTGTCCGACTACTACCTCGGCGAGAAGAACTGGCCGGAGGCCCTCGACGCCCTGAGGCGCGCCTCGGAGATCGACCCGGCGAACGTCTCCCGCCTCGAGATCCTCGGGAGGAAGGCCCGCGCCGACGGGGACCTCAAGACCGCGAAGGCCGTCTTCGCCGCCGCCGCGGCCGCCCTCCCTTCCGACCCGGCCGTCCTCACCGAGTACGGCGCGGTCCTCGCGCAGGCGGGCGACCTCGACGCGGCCCTCGAGCCCCTGACGCGGGCCGTCGCCGTCGCGCCGGACCGCGCGACGGCGCACGCCAACCTCGCGGCGGTCCTGAGGCGGAAGGGACGGCTCCCGGAGGCCGAGCGCGAGTACCGCGAGGCGCTTCGGCTCGACCCGAACGACGCGCCCGCCCTCCGCGGCCTCGGCGCCCTCCTCCTCTCGACCGGCCGGCCCCAGGACGCCGTCGCGCCGCTCCGGCTGGCGGTCGCGAAGGACCCGGCCGACGTCGACTCCCTCGTCGCCCTCTCCCGTGCCCTCCGGCTCTCCGGCGACCTCGCCGGCGCCGGCGCCGTCCTTAAGGACGCCGACCGGATCGACGACGCCGCGGTCTACACGGAGGCCGGCGCCGTGGCGTACGAGCAGGGGCGCTACCCGACCGCCCGGGCGCTCTTCGAGAAGGCGCTCGCGAAGGACCCCTCGCTCGCGGCCGCGAAGGCGGGCCGCGACCGCGCGGCCGCGGCGGCGGGGTTCCTCGACGCCCTCGCGGCGAACGCGGCGGCGCAGAGCCCGCCGGCTCCTCCGGCCCGGTCGCGCTGAGGCGTCCGGGCCCTCCCGGGCGCGCCTAGCCCGCTGCCGGGCCCGTCCCGTCGGCGAGCGCGCCGAGGAGGTTCGAGAGGATCCAGGCGGTGGCGCCCCAGATCGCCTGCCCCTCGTGGTGGTAGACCGGCGTGGGCACCTCCCGCCCCTTCCACGTCAGGGTCCGCTGCTCGACGGCTCCGGGGAGCCTGAGGGCCGCGATCGGGACCTGGAGGACGGCCTCGACCTCCCCCTCGGCGAGCCGGAAGGCGAGGGGGTACGGGAGCGCCGCGACGAACGGGGTGACCGCGAAGTCCGTCACCGTGACGAGCCCCGGGAGCTTTCCGAGGTAGCGGACCGCCCGCCGCGGGACGCCGATCTCCTCCTGCGTCTCGCGGAGGGCCGTGTCCCAGAGGGTCGGGTCGGACTCCTCCTGCGCCCCGCCGGGGAAGGAGATCTGCCCCTTGTGGTGCTCGACGGTCTCGCTCCGCTTCGTCAGGAGGGTGAAGAGCTCCCGGTCGCGGACGTAGAGCGGGACGAGGACGGCGGCCGGCCTCGGGGAGACGCTCGCGGCGGCGACGTCGAGGATCACCTTCGGGACGGTCCACTCGCGGTCGAGGAGCCGCTTGACCTCTCCCATCCACCCCATCCAGCCGTCGGGCGCCGTCAGACGTCGTCCTCCAGGGCGAGGGCGTCGGCGCTCTTGCGCTCCTTGGCGTACCTCTCGCCCTTCTTGACGACGACCTGCAGGTAGGCCTCGACGAGCTCGTCGAGGTCGCCGTCGAGGACGCGGTCGACGTCTCCGATGTCGACGCCCGTCCGGTGGTCCTTCACGAGGCGGTACGGGGCGAGGACGTAGGAGCGGATCTGCGACCCGAAGCCGATCTCCATCTTCACGCCCGCCCGCTGCTCGTCCTTCGCCTTCCGCTCCTCCACCGCGCGCTGGTAGAGGCGCGAGCGGAGGACCTTCATGGCGAACTCCTTGTTCTTGTGCTGCGAGCGCTCGTTCTGGCAGGAGACGACGATCCCGGAGGGGAAGTGGGTGATCCGGATGGCCGAGTCCGTCTTGTTGACGTGCTGGCCCCCCTTCCCTCCCGCCCGGAAGGTGTCGATCCGGAGGTCCTTGTCGTTGATCTCGACCTCGATCGTGTCGTCGATCTCGGGCGAGACGTGGACGGCGGCGAACGACGTGTGGCGGCGCGCCGCCGCGTCGAAGGGCGAGATCCTCACGAGACGGTGGACGCCGTGCTCGGACTTGAGGTGGCCGTAGGCGTACTCCCCCTCGAAGCGGAGGGTCGCCGTCTTGATCCCCGCGTCGTCGGCGTAGGAGACCTCGAGGACGTCGGTCTTCCACCCCTTCCGCTCGCCGTAGCGGAGGAACATCCGCATCAGCATCTCGGCCCAGTCCTGGGCCTCGGTCCCGCCGGCGCCGGCGTTGATCTCGAGGAGGCCGGGGAGGGGGTCCTCCGGGTCCGTCAGCTTGAGGCGGAGCTCGTGCTCGCGGGCGAAGGCGCCGGTCCGGGCGAGCGCCTGGTCGACGTCCGCCTCCACCGGCTCCCCCTCGCGGAGGAGCTCGGCCAGGACCTCCAGCTCCTCCTTCCGCTCGCGGAACGCCTTCTCGTCGGTCATGATCTGGTCGGCGCGCTTGAGCTTCTTCAGGACGTCCTGCGCCGCCGCGGCGTCCGTCCAGAAGCCGGGCGCCTGGGTCCTCACCTCGAGGTCGGCCTTCTCCTTCTCGGCGCGGCGGACGTCAAAGGTACCCCCGGAGGGCGTCGACCGCCCCGGCGAGCTCGAGCAGCCGCTCGATCCGTTCCTCGTTCATGTGCCTGTCTCCCTTCCGTCGGCGGGGCTCGCGCCCTCCGCGCCAGCCCTCCCGGACGGGAGGCGCCGGCGGAGGATAGCGGCGGCGAGGCCGGCGGCGCAAACCCAGAGCAGCCCGTCCCCGAGGCGGACGGCGGGGGTCAGCTCCGACGGGTCCGGCGGGCGGAGCGTCCCCTCGATGGCCCCGCGCCGGCCCGGCCCGAGGGACGCGAGGACCCGGCCCCGGTCGTCGATCCACCCGCTGATCCCGGTGACCGCGGCCCGCAGCAGGGGACGCCCCGTCTCGATCGCGCGGAAGACGGCCGCCTCGAAGTGCTGCGGCTGGGCGCCGGCGGCGCCGTACCAGGCGTCGTTCGTGATCGTGAAGAGGACGTCGGCGCCCGCCCTCACGTGCGCGCGGAGGATCCAGGGGTAGACGACCTCGTAGCAGACCGCCCCGCCGAGGAGGTGGCCCCGGAGCGGGATCTCCACCGGCCGCTCCCCCGGCGTGAACGACCCCGGGACGGCGCGGCTGACCGGCCCGATCGACCGGAGGAGCTTCGCCAGCGGGACGTACTCGCCGAACGGGACGAGCCGGAGCTTGTGGTACGGCGGGAGGACCGGGCCGTTCGCGGTGACGAGGAGGGCCGAGTTGTAGTACGGCGCCGAGGGGTCCTCGGGGGCGTCGGACCAGACGGTGTTCAGGAGGAGCGCCGTGCCGAGCTCCCGGCAGAGCTCGGTCAGGTCGAGCCTGTAGCCCGCGTCCCAGGGCCAGGCGTCGAGCGTCGCGCTCTCGGGCCAGACGACGAGGTCGGCGCTCCCCGGAGGGACGAGGAGACGCGTCTGCGCCAGGACGTCGCGGCGGATCGCCGCGGCCGCCTCGAAGCTCTGCCGGACCTCCTGCGGCGTCCCCGGCTGGAGGAGGACCACCCGGAGCGGGGTGCCGTTCCCGGGGCGCGACGGCGTGCCGAGCCTCCACGCGCCCCACGTCAGCGAGAGGGCGGCCGCCGCCGCGACGGCGGTGGCGCCGGCGGTCCTGTCGCCGCTCCGTCCCCGGAGCGCCAGGTAGATCCCGGCGTTCACGAGGACGACGAGGGCCGACGTCAGCCACGCGCCCCCGAGCGAGGCCGTCTGCGCGAGGAGCGGGAACGCCGCGAGCGGGTACGAGAGGAGCGCCCAGGGGAAGCCCGAGAGGGCGTAGGTCCGGATCCCCTCCTGGACGACCCAGGCGCCCGCCCAGGTCGCGAGGAAGGCCGCGGGCCCTCGTGGCGCCGCCGCGGCGACGAGCGACGTCACGACGCCGAACGGGACGCCGAGGAGCGCGGCGGCCACGACGAGGCCGAAGGCCGCCGCCGGGCCCGAGAAGTCCCCGTAGCGGTGGATCGTGTAGGCGATCCACGGGATCGTCGTGAGCCAGAACGCGGCCCCGAAGGCCCAGCCAGTGACGAACGCCGCGCGCGGCCCGGCTCCGTCGACCGCCCAGAGGAGCGGCACGAGGGCCACGGGGAGGAGGAAGACCGCGGAGACGTTCGGGAAGGCGAGCCCGAGGAGGACGCCCGAGAGGACCCCGGCCGAGAGCCGCGCCGGGAAGGAGCGGGCGACCACGTTCAGCCGAGGCGGCGCGCCGCCTCGGCGAGCGCCTCCTCCGCCCGGTAGCTGCTCCGGACGAAGGGCCCCGCGAAGACGTGGGCGAACCCCATCTGAAGCGCCTCGCGGCGGAGGGCGTCGAACCTCTCCGGCGTGGCGTACGAGACGACCGGGAGGTTCCAGCGCCCCGGCCTGAGGTACTGCCCGACCGTCACGACGTCGACGCCGGCCTCGCGCAGGGCGCGGAAGAGCTCCACGACCTCCCCGTCGGTCTCCCCCAGCCCGAGCATCAGCCCGGACTTGGTGACGGTCGACGGGTGGCGCTCCTTCACCCGGCGGAGGAGGCCGGTGGACCGTTCGAAGAGGGCCTTCGGCCGGACGGTCGGGTAGAGGCGCGGCACCGTCTCGACGTTGTGGTTGAAGACGTCGGGGAGCGAGCCGGCCACGAGGTCGATCGCGGCCGCGTCCCCCTGGAAGTCCGGCGTCAGGACCTCCACCGTCCGGGCCGGCGCGCCGGCCCGGACCGCTTCCACCACCCGGACCCAGTGGGCCGCGCCGCCGTCCGGCAGGTCGTCCCGGTCGACGGAGGTGAGGACGACGTGGGCGGCGCCGAGCTCGTCGCAGGCCCGGGCGACCCGCTCCGGCTCCTCCGGGTCGAGGGGGAGCGGCCTCCCGGACTCGACGTGGCAGAAGCCGCAGGCCCGCGTGCAGACGTCGCCGCAGATCAGGAACGTCGCCGTCTTCCTCGAGAAGCACTCCGTCCGGTTCGGGCAGCGGGCCTCCTCGCAGACCGTCGAGAGACGCCCCTTCCGCATGAGGGCCTTCACGTCGTGGAGGTCGGCGAGCCGGATCTTCCGCTCGCGGATCCAGGGCGGGAGGGCCGGCTCGCCCCGGGCGGGCAACGGGCGGCTCACTGCGTGACCCGAGGGGCTTCCTTGAGCTGCTCGGACTTCTGGACCCGCGCCGCCGCCGCCTCGGCCTTCGCCCGGTCGTGGTAGGGCCCGACGCGGACCCGGAAGAGACCGGCCTTGCCCGGGACGGGGGTCACGTCCGCCGAGAAGCCGTCCTTCTTCAGCTTCTTCGTGAAGGCGTCGGCCTTCTCGGCGCTCTTCGTCACGAAGACCTGGACCCAGAAGGGCCCGCCGGCCTCGGCCTTCTCGGCCGGCTTCACGGCCTTGTGCGCCTCCGCCGCCTTCGTGACCTTCGTGACCTCCGTGACCTCCGTGACCTCCGGCCGGGCCGTCCGGGCCGCGGCCTTCTCGGCGGGCTTCTCGGCAGCCTTCTCCGCGGCCTTCCCAACGGCCTTCTCCCCGGACTTCTCCGCGGGCTTCTCGGTTCGCTCGGCGGCCTTCTCCTCGCGGCGGACGGCTTCCTCGGCCTCCTTCGGGGGCGGGGACGGGCGCGCGGCCGGCGCCTCCTCCCGCTCGGGCCTCGCCGCGGCCCGCGGAGCCTCGATCCCGAGGGGGGGCTCGGTCGCTTCCGGCACCGGGCGGCCCGCGCCCTCGGCCGCGTCGGCGGCCGGCTCGTGGGAGGGCCCCGGGCCCCGGTGGGCCGCCGCGCCCGTCTTCATCCCGAAGAAGAACGCGAGGCCGAGACAGACGAGAAGGCCGAGGAAGAACCCCGCCGCCTGTCGCCCGGTCACCGAGAGCTGGTAGTGGACCGGCGGCTCGTTCTCTTCGGTCACTTCCCCTCCTTCTTGAAGAACGAGGAGAGGAGCTCGATCGGCAGCGGGAAGATGATCGTCGAGTTCTTCTCGGTCGCGATCTCCGTCAGCGTCTGGAGGTACCGCAGCTGCATCGAGGAGGGCTGCGTGGAGATCACCTGGGCCGCCTCGGCCAGCTGTCGGGACGCCTCGAACTCGCCCTGGGCGTGGATGATCTTGGCCCGCTTCTCGCGCTCGGCCTCCGCCTGCTTGGCCATCGCCCGCTGCATCTCGATCGGCAGGTCGACCGCCTTCACCTCGACCATGGTCACCTTGATCCCCCACGGGTCGGTGTGCCGGTCGAGGATCTCCTGGAGGCTCTCGTTCAGCTTCTCGCGCTCGGAGAGGAGCTCGTCCAGGGCCGCCTGGCCGAGGATCGAGCGGAGCGTCGTCTGGGCGAGCTGGGAGGTCGCGTACATGTAGTTCGCCACCTTCACGATCGCCTTCGCGGGGTCCATGACGTGGAAGTAGACGACGGCGTTCACCTTCACCGAGACGTTGTCCCGGGTGATGACGTCCTGGGGAGGGACGTCGAGGGTGATCGTCCGGAGGTCCACGCGGACCATCGTCTCGAACGGCCAGAAGATGAGCGTGAGCCCGGGACCCTTCGGTGCCGGCGCCAGGCGCCCAAGCCAGAACGTGACGGCCCTCTCGTACTCGTTCAGGATGTTGATCCACTTCGAGAGGAAGATCAGGACGACGGCCACCGCCGCCACGAGGAACGGGCTCGGGAAGTTCATCTCTTCTCGCTCCTGGGCTTGGGCTTCACGAGGACGACGAGGCCGTCCATCCCGGTGATCTCGACCGGGTCGCCGTCGTTCAGCGGGGTTGCGCAGCGTGCCTCCCAGAGGGCCCCCTCGACGAACACCTTGAGCGCCCCGCTGGAACCCGCGTGGTGGACGGTCGCGAGCTGGCCGACGAGCGCGCCGGTCCAGGCCCGGTCCGGGAGGTTCTGGACGGAGAGGGCCTTGAAGGAGAGGACCGCGAGGATCACGGCGGCGGTCGCGGCCCCCGCCACGACGCCCCAGAACTCGCGCGGGGGGGCCAGGTTGTCCCGGTGGAAGAGGAGGGCCGCGCCGAGGATGATCGAGACGGCGCCTCCGATCGCGAAGAGGCCGTGCCCCGTCAGCTTCACCTCGAGGAAGAAGAAGAGGGCGCCGAGGAGGACGAGGCCGATCCCGACCCAGTTGGTCGGGAGGACCGACATCGCGAAGAACGCCAGGAGGAGGCAGATGCTCCCGAGGACCCCGGGCAGGATCGCGCCCGGGCTCTGGAACTCCGAGTAGAGGCCGACGACGCCGATCAGGAAGAGGATTCCCGCCACCATCGGGCTGGCGATGACGCCGAGCGCCCGCTCGAGCGGCTTCATCCTCTCCTCGCGGACCGTCAGGCCCGCGCTCCTCAGGACCTCGTCCGGCCGCCCGACCCGCTTCACCGTTCGCCCGTCGAGCTGCTTCAGGAGGTCCGGGACGTCGCGTGCGATCACCTCGACGAGCCCCTTCTCCTTCGCCTCCGTCTCCGAGTACGAGGTCGCCTCGGTGATGGTGGCGACCGCGGCGTCGACGGGCCGGCCGCGCGGCGCGGTCAGCGACCTCACCAGCGCCGCGGCGTCCTCGCTCACCTTCTTCTTGATGGTCTTCGGCAGGTCCTCGCCGCCGCTCCCCACGGGGGAGGCCGCGCCCGTGTTCGTCCCCGGCGCCATCGCCGCCACGTCGCAGGCCATCAGGACGAGGAACCCCGCCGAGGCCGCCTGCGCCCCGGGCGGTGAGACGTAGCCGACCACCGGGACCTTCGACCCGAGGATCGCCTTCGTGATCTCGCGGGTGGAGTCAAGGCGCCCGCCCGGCGTGTTGATCCTCAGGACGACGAGGGCCGCCCCCTGCGCCGCCGCCTCCCCGATGGTGCGCGTGAGGAACTGGGCCGTGACGGGGTTGATGTCGGCGTCGATGTCGGCGACCAGAGCGGTCCCCCCCGGGGACGCAGCCCGGACGCTTCCCGCGAGGGACAGGAGGAGCGCGGCCACGAGAGCTCGTCGCACGGCTTCGATTATAGGTTCGGCGGGAGTCCCGACGGGGTTCTTTCGGCCCGCGCGGCGCGTGCGCCCGCGGCCGCGCGGGGAGCGGCCCGCGGCGCCGCGGGCGGGGTCAGGCGGACGAGGGGACCGGCCGGCAGACGAGCCGGTAGCGCCTGTAGACCTTCCCGCCGAAGACCTCGAGCGGCCTCAGGATGGAGGCGTTGTCCTCCAGCATCCACGAGAACTCCACCGTCTTCGCCCCCGCCTTGATCCCCTCGTTCATCGACACGTGGTAGAGGATCGCGTCGAGCCCCTTCTTGCGGTACTCGGGGAGGACGCCGAAGGCCATGCAGCGGACCCGGTCGATCTTCTTCCTCTCCCTCAGGAACTTCAGCCAGCCGAAGGGGAAGAGGGAGCCGCCGAGCTTGATCAGGACCTGGTTGAAGTCGGGGATCCCGAGGAGGAACGCCGCGGGCGTGCCGTCGACCTCCGCGAACCAGACGTACGGCGGGTAGAGGATCGGCTTGAGCTTCTTGGCCATCGCGTCGATCTCCTCCGACGTCATCGGCACGAAGCCCCAGTTCTTCTCCCAGGCGCCATTGTAGAGCCGCTTGACGACGTCGAGCTCCTCGGCGAACCGGTCCATCCGGATCATCCTCGTCGAGATCTTCGGGTCGCGGCGGCGGGCCGCGTCGGCGATCCGCGAAAGGCGCGCGAAGGCGTGGTCGCTCGCGGGGGCGAGGATGGCGACGACGTCCTTCTCCTTGGCGAACCCCGCCCCCGCGAAGAGGTCGAGGTAGTACGCGGGGTTGTAGGTCATCATCAGGACCGGCGGCCCCGGGTCGCTCTCGGCCGGGACGAGGGCCCCGACCTCGTCGTTCATCGAGGGGTTCAGGGGGCCGCGGAGCTTGTCGCAGCCCGGGAGCATCTCCCGGACCGCCTTCTCCGCCCCGTCGAGGAGGAGGCGGGCCGCCTCGGGGTCGTCCTCGCACTCGAAGAACCCGAAGAACGCCGTCCGGTCCTGGTGCACTTTGTTGTGCTCGGGATCGACGATGGCGGCGATCCGGCCGACGACCCGCTCGCCCCGGCGGGCGAGGAAGAGCTTCCGGCTGGCGTGCTTCCAGAAGGGGTTCTTCCCGGTGTCGAGCATCCAGCGGACGTCGCTCCGGAGGGGCGGGACCCAGGAGCCGTCCCCCGCGTAGAGGCGGTACGCGAGCTCGACGAACTCCTTGAGATCGCGTCGCGAGACGACCTCGGAGACGACGGGTCCCGTGCCGCTCATCGAGCCTCTCCCCGTTCCCGGCCTCGCCGGCCCCGCGTCAGGGGACGATCCCGAGCTCGCGCCCCACCTTCTGGAACGCCTCGAGGGCGCGCGTCAGGTGGTGCCGCTCGTGGGTCGCCATGTAGGAGGTCCGAATGAGGGCGCGCCCCGGAGCGCAGGCCGGGCTGACGACCGCGTTGACGAAGACCCCCTCCTCGTCCAGGCGGCTCGCCATCTTGAAGGCGAGGTAGTCCTCCCCGACGATGACCGGGATGACCGGCGTCTGCGAGTCGCCGCAGTTGAAGCCGATGGCCCTGAGGCCCGTCATCATGAAGGCCGTGTTGTCCCAGAGCTTCGCCCGGCGCTCCGGCTCGGCGTCGATGATGTCGAGGGCCGCCAGGACGGCCGCCACCGAGGCCGGCGGCGGCGCCGCGGTGAAGATCAGCGCCCGCGCCCGGTGCTTGATGTACTTCACGACGTCCTCGTCGCCGACGATGAAGCCGCCGACGGCGGCCAGCGACTTCGAGAACGTCCCCATGATGATGTCGGTCCGCTCCTCGAGGCCGAAGTGCTCGGCCGTGCCGCGCCCGCTGGCGCCCAGGACGCCGACGCCGTGGGCGTCGTCGATCATCAGCGCCACCCCCCACTCGGAGCAGATGTCCGCGTAGGCCGGGATCGGGGCGATGTCCCCCTCCATCGAGAAGACCCCGTCGACGACGAGGAGCTTCCCGTGGCGGTCCTTCTCCTGGTGCAGGGCGAGCTGGCGGACGAGGTCGCCGGGGTCGTTGTGCCGGAACTTCCGGACCTCGGCGCCGATGGCCAGCCGGGCTCCGTCGTAGATGCAGGCGTGGTCCTGCCTGTCGAGGTAGATGGCGTCGCCCTTGCCCGGAACGGTCCCGATGACCCCGAGGTTGGCGAGGAACCCGGTCGAGAAGGTGATGCAGGCCGGCTTGCGCATGAAGGCGGCCAGGCGCTCCTCGAGCTGGACGTGGATGTCGAGGGTCCCGTTGAGGAACCGGCTCCCGGCGCACCCCGATCCGTATTTCCGGACGGCGGCGGCAGCCCGCTCCTTGATCTTCGGGTGGGACGTCAGGCCGAGGTAGTTGTTGGACCCGAGCATCACCAGCTCGCGGTCGCCCATCCTCACGATCGGGTCCTGGCCCGACTCGAGGACTCGGAAGTAGTTGTAGACCCCTGCCGCCTGGATCTCGTCCGGCACCGTGTACCGGGCGCACTTGTCGAAGAGGGCCGCGCGGGCCGAGGGGTAGGCGGCCGCGGGCTTGAGAGCGGAAATCCTCATGTTCCTCCGCTGCGGCCGTGAGCCGCCTGGGGTGGGATGGGTGAAACCCACGGGTCGGCGGATGTTATCACCCCCTCCTCCGGGAACCTCGGTCCGGCCCGGTCCCCTCCCCCTGCCCAAAGGGGGCGGGTCCGGCGCCGGAAGGCCGGCAACCGAAAGGTACACTTCTTCGTTCTAGGAGTCGCCATGCCGAAACGCGCCCCCCGCGCCCCGTTCCTGGTCCTGTCGGCCCTCCTCCTCGCCCCCGCGCCCCGCTCCTCGGCGCTGACCGCGCCCCGGAAGATCGTCGACTACAACATCCAGGTGGAGCTCTCCCCCAAGGAGAAGCTCTTCACCGGCAACGAGATCCTTCGCTGGACGAACCCGTCGTCCGAGAGGGTCGGCGACCTCAGGTTCCACCTCTACTGGAACGCCTTCCGGAACGACCGGTCGACCTTCTTCAAGGAGTCGGGCGGGCGGCTGCGGGGCGACGACGCGGACAAGGACAAGGGCTGGGGATACATCGACGTCACGTCGATGTCGTGGGACGGCAAGGACTTGAAGCCGGGCTTGAAGTTCGAGAGCCCGGACGACGGGAACCCGGACGACCGGACGGTCCTCTCCGTCGCCCTTCCGCGCCCCGTGGAGCCGGGAGAGACGGTGGAGCTGAAGATCGGCTGGAAGGCGAAGGCCCCGCGGGTCTTCGCCCGCGCCGGGTACGTCCGCGACTTCTTCATGGTGGGCCAGTGGTTCCCGAAGATCGGCGTCTACGAGCCGGCCGGGATGCGGCGGAGGCCGGTCTCCGGCTGGAACTGCCACCAGTACCACGCCAACTCCGAGTTCTACGCGGACTTTGGTGACTACCGCGTCGCCATCACCGTCCCCGAGGCCTTCGTCGTCGGCTCCGCCGGGGCGCTCGTCTCCGAGACGAAGGCGGGGGGGAAGAAGACCCTGGTCTTCGAGCAGAGGTCGATCCACGACTTCGCCTGGACCGCCGACCCGCGCTACGTGGTGAAGGAGGACGTCTTCGACCCGGCGAAGGACCTGCCTCCCGACGAGGTCGCCCGGGCCGCGAAGCTCCTCGGCCGGACCGAGGCCCAGCTCCGGGAGGGCTTCCACCCGGTGAAGCTCCGCTTCTACATGCAGCCGGACCACGTCGACCAGTGGACGCGGTACGCCGACGCGCAGAAGTGGGCGCTCGCCTGGTTCGGGCTCTACGCCTTCCCGTACCCGTACGCCCAGGTCTCGTGCATCGACCCCCCCGAGGACGGGAGCGGCGCCTCCGGGATGGAGTACCAGACCCTCTACACCGCGGGGACGTGGAAGGCGCTGGGCCGCTGGCCGCTCGACCGGGTGAGGTTCCAGGAGATGGTCGTGATCCACGAGTTCGGTCACGGCTACTGGTACGGCCTCCTCGCCTCCAACGAGTTCGAGGAGAGCTGGATGGACGAGGGGATCAACTCGTTCACGGAGTACGAGATGATGGACCGGCGCTACGGCTCCTTCATCGAGCTCCCCCTCGGCTTCCGCCTCCCGGACGAGGAGACCGGCCGGGTCGCCACCATCGCCTCGCGGGGGATCGACCCGATCATCCGCAAGTCCTGGCAATACGGCGGCACCTACGGGCTGAACTCCTACCAGCGCCCGGCCACCGTCGTGAACCAGCTCCGGCGGGTGATGGGCGAGGAGGCGTTCTGGCGAGCCTTCCGCGCCTACGCGGAGCGGTGGCGCTACGACCACCCGACCTCCGGCGACTTCTTCGACGCGCTCCAGGCCGGGACCGACCGCGACCTCCGCCCGCTCGTCCAGGCGACGTTCTACGGGACCGCCACGGTCGATTACGAGGTCGTCTCGGCCGTTTCCCGGCGCCGGGAGCCGTTCAAGGGGTTCGACGACCGGGGAAACGAGGTCGGCTTCGGCAACGATTCGAAGAAGGCCGAAGCGAAAAAGGCGAAGGGCGCCGACCGCGAGCCGTACGACAGCCGCGTCGTCATCGGCCGGACCGGCGGGATCGTCCTCCCGGTCGACGTGGTCCTCACGTTCGAGAACGGGAAGAGCTGGAGGACCACCTGGGACGGCAAGTCAGGCTGGCTCCGGCTGAGGACGATCTACCCGTCGAGGCTGGTGAAGGCGGAGGTCGACCCCGACCGGCGGGTCGTCCTGGACCGCGACCCGTGGGACAACGCCCGGTACCTCGAAGGCTGGAAGGGGGCCTCGGCCGGCCGCAAGGCGTCGGCCTACGGCCTCCACATGGTCCAGATCATCCTTTCCACCCTCTGGGGCCTGGTCTGACGAGGAGCGTCCCGATGGAAACGACGAAGTCCCCTCTCGCCGTCGGCCTCTCGGCCGCCCTCGCCAACCGCCGGCTCGCCGGCGCGCTCTGGGCCGCGATGACCGCCACGGCCGTCGTCGCCTGGCTCCCGCTCCGGACCGTCTCCTCCGCCCTCGACCAGAGCCCGTTCCGCGAGACCGTCCTCAGGGGCTGGGACTCGTGGGCCTTCCTCAGCGGGATCGCCGTCAAGGGACCCGAGCTGGCCTCGTTCGGCGCGGCCCTCGCTTTCGCGGTCCTCGTCTCGCTCGCGGTCGACCTCTTCCTCTCGATGGGGACGATCCGGGTCCTCAGGGCCGGCGTCCGGCGCCCGGTGCTCCGCAGGCTCGTCGCCGACGGGGCTTCGCTCTTCCGCCCGGCGCTCTGGGGGTTCCTCCGCTACGTCGTGGGGCTCGTCCTCTGGACGGGCCTCCTCGCCGCCGTCCCGGCGCTCCTCCTCTCGAAGCTGGCGGGGCGCGACGCCCCCCCGAACGGCCCGCTCGCCACCGCGGCGTTCTGGTGGGCCGTCGTGGCCGGCACCGTGGTCTTCCTGAACGCCTCGGCCCGCTTCGCCCTGGCCCGGATCGCCCTCGCCCGCGACGACGCCCCGAGCGCCCGAGGCGCCTTCCGCGTCTCGCGCCAGCGGCTGCGCGGCCACCGCGCGTCCGCCGCCGGGATCGTCCTCTTCTGGCTCGCGGCCGGGCTCCTCGTGCAGGCGCTCTTCACGAACCTCGGGGTCGGACTCGACCCCTCGACGAACGGCGGGGTCCTGGGGCTCGTGGTCCTGCGCCAGCTGGGGTTCGTCCTCCTCGCGGCGACGCGGGTCGGCTTCTGGGGCTCGTTCCTCTCCTGGGAGGAGGGGCGGCGTCCGAAGGCGGCCTGGGCCCTGCCCCACCCCGCGTTCGCGTCGGCTTCCCCGGCCGCGACGCCCGCGCCTGCGACGCCCGCGCCTGTCACGCCCGCGGATGGGCCGGCCGGGGCGGCCGCCCCGCTCGACGGGGCGGGAGGGCCGTCCCGGGAGGCCTGAGCGGGACCGCTTTCCCGGCTCGTCCCCCGGCGGGGTTCGCCGGTACAATCCCCTTTCGCCCTCGGGGCCGCGGAGCCCGGACGGACCGGCTCCCGGGGAGAGGGAGGTTCCTCAGAACATGAGCGTCAGTCAGCTCGCGAAATCGATCGCGGAGTCGCCCACGCTCCGGCTCACCGAGCAGGCGCGGCTCCTCCGCGAGAAGGGCGAGGCCGTCGTCCACCTCGGCGCCGGCGAGCCCAAGAACAAGGCCCCGATCGCCGCGATCCTCGCCGCGGCGGCCCGGCTGAGCTCGGGCGACGTGAAGTACACGCCGGCCGACGGCACCCCCGGCCTGAAGAAGCAGATCATCCGGTACACCGAGGAGAACTACGACCGCGTCGTCGCCCCCGAGAACGTCATCGTCTCGGCCGGAGCGAAGCAGTCGGTCTTCAACATCCTCTACTCGGTCCTGAACCCGCAGGACGAGGTCGTCATCCTCGCCCCGTACTGGGTCAGCTACCCCGAGATGGTGCGGATGTGCTACGGCGTCCCGGTCATCGTGAAGGCCGAGGACGGCCGCTTCGTCCCCCGGATGGAGGACATCGAGAAGGCGGTCGGGTCGGCGACGCGCGTCATCATCTGCAACAGCCCCAACAACCCCTCGGGCGTCCTCTACCCCGAGAGCCTCGTCGCCGCGCTCGTCGACTTCTGCGAGCGCAAGGGGATCTGGCTCGTCATGGACGACATCTACCACAAGCTCGTCTTCGACGGGAAGAAGTCCCCGAGCTGCTTCAAGTACACGACGAAGGACACCGAGACGTCGAAGGTCATCGCGGTCAACGGCGTCTCGAAGCTCTACGGCATGACCGGCTTCCGGATCGGCTGGGCGATCGCGCCGCGGCCGCTCGTCCAGATCATGACGAACGTCCAGGGGCAGATCACGACGACCGTCTCCGTCCTCCTCCAGGCGGCGGCCGAGGGGGCGATGTCGGGCCTCCAGAGCGCCGTCGAGAGCCTGAGGCTGACGCTGGAGAACAACCGCAACGTCATGCTCCAGGAGCTCGCCTCCTTCAGCGGGGTGAAGACGGTCAAGCCGGACGGCACCTACTACTGCCTCCCCGACTTCCGCGCCTACTCGCAGAAGTCCGTCGAGCTGTCGGACTTCCTCCTGAAGAAGGCGCTCGTCGTCGCCGTCCCGGGCCGCGAGTTCGGGATGGAAGGCTACCTCCGCCTCTCCTACGCCGGCTCGATCAAGGAGATCCAGGAGGGGATCTCGCGGATCAAGTGGGCGCTCGACCCGTCCGCCCCGAACGAGATCTACGTGGGCGACAAGAAGCTCGTGAGGGACTGGCTGTGAAGAACATCCTCGACATCAGGACCCCGGCCGAGGGAGAGGCCTCGGCGCGGAAGGCCGACTACGGCCTCGCCAACCATGGCCTGTCGAACGTGAGGATGGCCTACTGGAACCTCCCCGGCGAGGCGCTCTACGAGGAGATCGCCTTCCGCCGCGAGGCGCGCATCGTCGCGGGCGGCCCCGTCGTGGCGCACACCGGCAAGCACACCGGCCGCGCCGCGTCCGACAAGGCCGTCGTGAAGGAATCCTCCAGCGAGGGGCACGTCTGGTGGGGCCCCTACAACCGCCCCTACAGCCCCGAGAAGTTCAACGACCTCTTCAACCGGCTCCAGGGCTACTTCCAGGACCGCGACGTCTTCGTCCAGGACGTCTACGCCGGCGCGGACCCGGCCTACCGGGTCCCGGTCCGGATCGTCACCGAGCACGCGTGGCAGAGCCTCTTCGTCAGGAACATGTTCATCCTGCCGCAGTCGCTCGAGGAGTACCGCCGCCACGTCCCCGACTTCACCGTCCTCGTGGCGCCCGGCTTCCAGGGCTTCCCGCCGATCGACGGGACGAACGCCGGGACGTTCATCGCGCTGAGCTTCGCGCAGCAGCTCTGCCTCATCGGGAACACCGAGTACGCGGGCGAGATCAAGAAGTCGGTCTTCACCGTCCTCAACTACCTCCTCCCGCTCCAGGGCGTCCTCTCGATGCACGCCTCGGCGAACGTCGGCACGGGGGGCGACCCCGCCCTCTTCTTCGGCCTCTCCGGCACCGGGAAGACGACGCTCTCCGCCGACCCGAAGCGGAGCCTCATCGGCGACGACGAGCACGGCTGGAGCGACGAGGGCGTCTTCAACATCGAGGGGGGCTGCTACGCGAAGGTCATCCAGCTCTCGGCCCAGGCCGAGCCGGAGATCTTCGCGACGACGCACCGGTTCGGGACGATCCTCGAGAACGTCGTCTTCGACCCGGTGACGAGGAAGATCGACCTCGACGACGAGCGGATCACCGAGAACACCCGCGGCTCCTACCCCCTCGAGTTCATCGCGAACGCCGTCCCCGACAAGCGCGCCGGCCACCCGAAGAACATCATCTTCCTCACCTGCGACGCTCAGGGGGTCCTCCCGCCGATCGCGCGGCTCACCCCCGACCAGGCGCTCTACCAGTTCATCTCCGGCTACACCTCGAAGGTCGCCGGCACCGAGGTCGGCCTGGGGAAGGAGCCCGAGCTGACCTTCTCCCCCTGCTTCGGCGGGCCGTTCATGGTCCACCACCCCGCCTTCTACGCGGACCTCCTCAAGAAGAAGATCGAGCGCTACGGCGTCAGCTGCTGGCTCCTGAACACCGGCTGGGTCGGCGGCCCCTACAACGTCGGGAAGCGGATCTCCATCCGCTACACCCGCGCCCTTCTCGACGCGGCGCTCGACGGCTCGCTCCACGCGGTCGCGTACCGGAAGGACCCGGTCTTCGGCTTCGAGGTGCCGACCACCTGCCCCGGCGTCCCCGACTCGGTCATGGACCCGTCGAGCTCCTGGCCCGACAAGGCGCTCTACACCAACCGGTACAGGCAGCTCGCCGCGCGCTTCGTCGAGAACTTCAAGAGGTTCGAGGAGGGGTGCGCGCCCGAGGTGATCGCCGCCGGCCCGAGGCTCTGACGGGCCGGCCGCTCGTCGCGGCTCGCGTGTCGCACGGCCGGGTCCGCCGCGCCCGGGGGGCGAGGCGCGCTCGATGTCTATACTTTCCCCGGATTCCGGACGGCCGGCCGTGTCCGGCGTAGCTCGGGTAACCGACACGGAGGAGGAGTGCAGATGGGCAAGACGATCGGATTGGGCTGCCTGGGCCTCGGCCTCGTGGCGGTGCTCGCCGCCGCGGTCTTCGGCGTCGGGGCCTACAACGGCCTCGTGAGGCTCGACCAGGCGGTGCAGGCCCAATGGGGCCAGGTGGAGAACGTCTACCAGAGGCGGGCCGACCTCGTGCCGAACCTCGTGGAGACCGTCAAGGGCGCCGCCGCCTTCGAGAAGGACACCTTCACCGCGGTCGCCGAGGCCCGCGCCAAGGTGGGACAGGTCAACGCGACCGGGATCGCCAACGACCCGCAGGCGTTCGCCAGGTTCCAGCAGGCGCAGGACGGGCTGTCGTCCGCCCTGTCGCGCCTCATGGTCGTCGTCGAGAAGTACCCCGACCTGAAGGCCACGCAGAACTTCCGGGACCTGCAGGCCCAGCTCGAGGGGACCGAGAACCGGATCGCCGTGGAGCGGATGCGCTTCAACGAGACGGCCCAGGCCTTCAACACCAAGCGGATGAGCTTCCCCACGGTGCTGATCGCCGGGTTCTTCGGGAGCCGGTTCAACGAGAAGGCCTACTTCAAGGCGCAGCCGGGGGCCGAGACGGCGCCGAAGGTGACGTTCTAGAGCGCGGCGACGCCGGCGAGCGGGCCACGCCCGGAGACCGTCTCGCGCGACACGATGAAACGACACCTCGCCTGGCCCCTCCTGCTCGTGGCGTCCCTGGCCGCCTTCGCGGCGGAGGCGCCGCTCCCGGCGCCGCCCACGCGGTGGGCGACGGACGAGGCGGGCCTCCTCTCGGCCGCCGAGGTCGCGCGCCTCGACGCGCGGCTTCAGTCCTTCGAGCGGACGACCGGCGACCAGGTGCTCCTCTGGATCGGCGACACCACGGGGGAGACGCCGATCGAGGACTGGGCCGTCCGGACGTTCGCGTCGTGGAAGGTCGGCCGGAAGGGCCTCGACAACGGGCTCGTCGTCTTCGTCCTCGCGAAGGACAGGAAGATCCGGATCGAGGTCGGCTACGGGCTGGAGGACAGGGTCCCGGACGCCATCGCCTCCCGGGTGATCCGCGAGGTGATCGCCCCGCGCCTCCAGGCCGGCGACGCGGACGGGGCGTTCGACGCCGGGATCGGCGCGCTCCTCGCCGCGATCCGCCCGGACGTCGCGACCGGAGGCGGGACAGCTCCCTCTCCGGGCGGACCCGCGCGGGCGGCGCCCCCCGCCAGCCCGCTCCAGCTCGTCCTCTTCGGGCTCCTCGCCGTCGGGTTCCTCGTTCTCCTCGCGACGAATCCGAGCCTCGCGCTCTCTATCCTCTTCACCATCCTCTCCGGGGGGCGCGGAGGAGGAGGAGGGGGCGGCGGCGGATTCTCGGGCGGCGGGGGACGGTCCGGCGGCGGCGGGGCGACCGGAGGATGGTGAGGATGGTGAGGACGGCGAGGCCACGATGCTGAGAGGGCGACTCCGGCGGCTGATCGACGTGGACGCGGTGAAGGCCGCCATCGAGGAGGCCGAGCGCCAGACGACGGGCGAGATCCGGGTCTCGGTCTCGACCTTCTTCTGGGGCGACCTCCGGAAGACCGCCGAGAAGGCCTTCGACCGGCTCGGCATGACCGCCACCGCCCACCGCAACGGGGTCCTCTTCTTCCTCGTCCCGTCCCGGCGGAAGTTCGTCGTCCTCGGCGACGAAGGGATTCACCGGAAGGTGGGGCAGCTCTTCTGGGACGACGTGACGGCCGCCGTCTCCGACCGTTTCCGCAAGGGCGACTTCACCGGCGGGCTCGTGCACGGCATCGCCGAGGCGGGACGCGTCCTCGCGCTCCACTTCCCGAGGGACCCGGACGCCAACCCGAACGAGCTGGCGGACGACGTGGATTTCGGGGGCGAGGGGGGCGAAGGGGGCAAGGGAGGCAAGAAGTAGGCGGCCCGGCTCCCGCACCGCGGGTCGCTCGCCGGCGCGGCGGGACCTGCTGGCCCGATCGCGCGGCAGGAACGATGACCTCCTCGAGCTCGTCGCGCGCGGGGCGCACGGATCTCTCAGATCCTCAGCTGGACACCGAGCTCGACGACCCGCTCCGACGGGAGACCGAAGGAGTCCGAGGCCGGGTTCTCGAGCTTCTGCATGAAGCCGAAGAGCTTCTCGCGCCAGAGCGCCATCCCGGGCTTGTCGGTCGCGATCGTCCGTTCCCGGCCGATGTAGAACGTCATCCGCGACAGGTCGACCTCGGCCCCCATCCCCCGGGCGATCCGCAGGAGCTCCTCGACGTCCGGGTACTCGAGGAAGCCGTAGCGTCCGATCGCCCGGGCGAACCCGTGCTCGCCCCGGGCGAGGGTCAGCCGTTCCGCCGGCGGGACCCGCGGCACCGGCTCCGTCCGGATCGTCAGGAGGACCACGCGGGAGTGGAGCGCCTGGTTGAACTTGACGTGGTTGACGAGGGTCGCGGGCGCGCCGTCGGGGTGCTTGGCGAGGAAGACCGCCGTGCCCGGAACCCGCGGGACCTTCCGCTCCACCAGCTCGCGGGCCACCACGTCGAGCGGGACGACGTCGTTCCCGGCGGCCTCGGCCGCGAGGAGCTTCCCCCGCTTCCAGGACGAGAACGCGACGTAGACGCCGCCTCCCACGAGGAGCGGGAGCCACCCGCCGTCCTTCACCTTGAGGAGGTTGCCCCCCAGGAACGCGAGGTCGATGGCCAGGAAGAGCCCGGCGCCGGCCAGGACGAGCGGCAGGCTCCACCGCCACCTCTTCCGGGCCACGTAGGCGAAGAGGAGCGTCGTGATGAACATCGTCGCCGCCACCGCGAGCCCGTAGGCCGCCGCGAGGCGGGAGGACGAGCGGAACTCCAGGACGACCAGGACGCAGCCGGCCATCAGCGCCCAGTTGACCGCCGGCAGGTAGATCTGCCCGATCTCCTCCGCCGACGTGTGGCGGACCCTCATCCGGGGGCAGTAGCCGAGCTGCACGGCCTGGTGCGTCAGGGAGAAGACCGCCGTGATCAGCGCCTGCGAGGCGACGACCGTGGCGAGGGTGGCGAGGACGACGAGCGGGAGCCGGGCCCAGGCCGGGGCCGTGTTGAAGAAGAGCTGCGGGACCTTCGCCGGGTCACCGAGGAGGACGGCGCCCTGCCCGAGGTAGCAGAGGACGAGCGCCGGCAGGACGAGCGCGTACCACATGAGCCGGATCGGCCGGATGCCGAAGTGGCCCATGTCCGCGTAGAGGGCCTCCCCTCCCGTGACGCAGAGGATCACCGCGCCGAGGACGCCGAACCCGTGCCACCCGTGCGCGAGGAAGAAAGAGACGGCGTGGTGGGGGCTCACGGCCGCGAGGACGCCCGGGTTCGCCGCGATGCCGTGGACGCCGAGGGCGGCCAGGGTCGCGAACCAGACGAGGAGGAGCGGCCCGAACGCCACCCCGACGCGGCCGGAGCCGAACGGCTGCACGAGGAAGAGGCCGGCGAGGATCGCGACCGTGATCGGGACGACGTACGGCTCGAAGACGGGCGTGGCGACCTTCAGCCCTTCCACGGCGCTCAGGACGGAGATCGACGGGGTGATCACGCCGTCGCCGTAGAGGAGAGCCGCCCCGGCGATCCCGAGGACGGCCGCCAGCGGGAGGAGCTTCCTCCCGTGCGCCGGCTCGGTGCCGGTCAGCGCCATGAGCGCGAGGATCCCCCCCTCGCCGTGGTTGTCCGCGCGCATCACGACCGTGAGGTACTTCACGCAGATGACGAGGACGAGGGACCAGACGAAGAGCGACAGGACGCCGAGGACGTTCTCCCGCGTGGCCGGGACCGCGTGCGGGCCGAGGAAGCTCTCCTGGAGCGCGTAGAGCGGGCTCGTCCCGATGTCGCCGTAGACCACGCCGAGAGCGGCGAGGGCCGTCGTCAGGAACGCTCTCGTGAACACCGGCTTCTCGTCGTGCGGCACGAAGGACCTCCACCCGGGCGTTGGCGGTCACTATAGCCGCGGGCGTCCCGGCTCCGGCCTCCTCGCGTCGTGGAACCCCTCTCGCGGCGGCGGCGATTCGCGCAGAATGCCGGCCGGAGGTCCTGATGCGATCGGCCCTTCTCGCCATCCTGCTCCTGCTCCCGCTCGCCGCGCCCGCGCCCGAGCCCCCTGCGGACCTGCTCCTGACCGGCGGGCGGGTCTGGACCGCCGACCCGTCCCGGCCCCGGGCGGAGGCGGTGGCCGTGCGCGACGGGCGCGTCGTCCTCGTGGGGCGCGACGCGGAGGCGGAGCGGCTGAAGGGGCCGAGGACGAAGGTGATGGCGTTGCGGGGCCGGCTCGTGACGCCCGGCTTCGAGGACGCGCACATGCACCTCATGAGCGGCGCGCGCAACCTCGAGCGCGTGGACCTCACCGAGGAGACCACGCTGGCCGGCTTGCAGGAGCGGATTCGCCGCTTCGCCGCGGCCAGCCCGGACAGCCCGTGGGTCGTGGGGCGGGGCTGGGTGTACGGGTCGTTCCCCGGCGGCCTCCCCACCCGCGAGCAGCTCGACGCGGCCGTCCCCGACCGGCCGGCCTACATGGACTGCTACGACGGCCACACCGGATGGGCGAACAGCAGGGCCCTGGCGCTGGCCGGCATCACGAAGGAGACGAAGGACCCCGAGAACGGGACCATCGTCCGGGACCCGAGGACCGGCGAGCCGACCGGGGCGCTGAAGGAGGCGGCGGGGAGCCTCGTCGAGGAGCTGGTCCCCGAGCCCACCGCGCAGAGACACTACGCCCTGCTCCTCGAGGCCCTGGCCCTCCTCAACCGGACGGGGATCACGGCGGTGCAGGACGCGGGCTGGACTCCCGGGGAGGTGGCGCGGTTCCTCCCCCTCCTCGAGCGGGCGCGGGCGGAGGGGAAGCTCACCGTGCACGTCCGGCTGACCGTCGACGTCTCGCCGGACGACCCGGCCTCGGGCATCGCGGAGGCGGTCCGCCTGCGCGAGCGGTACGCGGACGGCCCCATCGTCTTCGGGGGGGTGAAGGGCTACGTCGACGGGGTGATCGAGTCGCACACCGCGGCGATGCTGGCGCCCTACTCGGACGACCCCGCGCTCGGCCGCGGCAAGCCGCGCTGGGCAACGGCCGCGCTCGACCGCGCGGTGGCGGACGCGGACCGGGCGGGCCTGCAGGTGTGGCTCCACGCCATCGGCGACCGCGGGGTCCGGATGGCCCTCGACGCCTTCGAGGGGGCGGCGAAGCGGAACGGGCCGCGCGACCGCCGCGACCGGGTGGAGCACGTGGAGACGATCGACCCGGCGGACGTCCCGCGCTTCGCGGCCCTGGGGGCGGTGGCCTCCATGCAGCCGCTCCACGCCAACCCCGACCAGAACAACGAGGCGGTCTGGGCGCGCAACGTCGGCGCGGAGCGCGCCGGCCGCGGCTTCGCCTGGCGGCTCCTCGAGCGGAGCGGAGGCCGGCTCGCCTTCGGCAGCGACTGGCCGGTGGTGACCCCCGACGTCTTCCGGGGCCTCTACTGCGCGGTGGCGCGCAAGACCCGCGAGGGGACGCCCGCGGGAGGCTGGCTGCCGCAGCTCGCGGTGACCGTGGAGAGCGCGCTTCGCCACTACACGATCGACGCGGCATGGGCCGGGTTCGGGGAGACGGAGCGCGGCTCCATCGGCGTGGGCAAGCGCGCCGACCTCGTCGTCCTCTCGCGCGACGTCCTCGCCGGGCCGCCGGAGGAGATCCTCCGGACGCGGGTCCTCCTGACCCTCTTCGAGGGAAAGCCCGTCTGGCGCGACCCGTCGTTGGAGTAATCCGGGCCGTCCGGTCCCGGTGGGGAACGCCGTCCGGACGCGGCCGCCGATAATCCTCCCGTGGACCGGATCGACTCCCCCCGGAACCCCCTCGTCCTCGACGCCGTCCGGTCGATCGAGCACGGGGAGCGCGTCGTCCTCGAGGGGGAGCGGATGCTCGCGGAGGCGCTCGACGCCGGCGTGAGGCCCGTCGCGCTCTTCGCCGAGCCGGGCGCGGACCGCGGGCTCCTCTCCCGCGCCGCGCGCTCGGGCGCCGCCGTCCACGAGGCCTCGCGCCGCGTCGTCGAGAAGCTCTCGAGCCTCGCCTCTCCGCGCGGCCTCGTCGCCCTCTCGCCCCTTCCGCAGCTTGCGGCCGACGACGTCCCGCTCCCGCCGGACGGCCTCGCCCTCTACCTCGACGGCATCCAGGACCCGGTCAACGTCGGGGCGATCCTCCGCTCGGCGGAGGCGTTCGGGGCCGCGGGCGCGCTCCTGTCGCCCGGCTGCGCCTCGCCCTACTCGGCCCGCTCGATGCGGGCCTCGGCCGGGAGCGCTCTGAGGCTCGCCGTCGCGACGCGGATCGCCCCGGCCGTCGCCGTCGCGTGGGCCCGCAGACGAGGGGCGACGATCGCCGGCGCCGAGGCCCACGGGGGCGTCCCGCCGGCGGGCGCCCCGCTGCGACGCCCGGTCCTCCTCGTCGTCGGATCGGAGGGACGGGGCGTCTCGGCGGAGATGGCCCCGGCCCTCGACGCGAGGATCACGGTGCCGCTCGGAGGCCGGGTGGAGTCCCTCAACGCGGCGGTGGCCGCGGGGATCCTCCTCTACGCGCTCGGCCCGAAGCCGGCCGCTTCCGGCGCGTGACCACCCCGGCCGGCCGGGTCCCCGCGCCGCCCTACGCTTCCTCTCCGAAGACCTCGGCGGCGAAGCGGTAGATCGTCGCGGGAGGGCTCCCGCTCCGCCAGGCGTCGCCGGGGAGGCCCGCCTTCAGGCAGACCTGCTCCAGCAGCTGCGGGGCGTCCCAGCCCCACTCGGGCGCCACCTGCGGCAGGAGGAGGCCGCGCCGGCTCCCCTTCTCCGCCACGACGCCGTGGACCCCGATCTCGATCTCCGCCGCGTCGCGCACGAGCTCCAGGGGACCGAGGACCGAGACCTCCACCTTCAGGCGCGGCAGGTCCTTCGCCGTGGCCGGGGCGAACCGGGGGTCCCGGAGGAGCGCCGCGACGGCGTTCTTCTCGACGTCCTCCGCGAGGGGGCGCCACGCCTCGACGCTTCCGATGCAGCCGCGAAGGCGGCCGTCCTTGCGCCAGGTCACGAAGGCCGCTCCCGGCTCCGCGAGCCGCCCCGCCGGCGTGCCGGGCGGGAGCGGCGCTCCGATCCCCAGGGCGCGCGCCCCGGCGGCCCGCGCCCGCGCCAGGAGCTCCGCCCGGTCCTTCTCGTCGAGCATCGTCCCTCCCGTCAAGTCACGTCCTCGCCGTCCGGTCCGTCGTCCCCGTTCGGCTCCGGCGCGGGGAGCCCCGCCTCGACGAGGAGGGCCGTGGCGGCAGCCTCGAAGGCCTCGAGGCGCCCGGTGAAGAAGTGGTCGGCGCCGGCGACGGCGCGAAACCGGAAGCCGAGGCGCCCCGCCGCCTCCGCCGCGCGTTCCGCGGCCCCGAACTCGTCCCGCTCCCCCTGCACCCAGGCCACGCGCGAGCCGCGGAGCGCGCGGGCGTCGGCCTCCGACCACCGGTCGAGGGGGACGCCGGCCAGGAGGAGGAAGTCGGGCTTCAGCGTCCGGGCGGCCCCGAGGGCGCAGAGCGACCCGAAGGAGAAGCCCCCCGCGACGAGGGGCCCCGACGGGTGCCGTCCCCTGACGAAGCGGGCGGCTGCCAGGAGGTCGTCGACCTCCCCTCGCCCGTCGTCGTGGACGCCGGAAGAGGCCCCGACGCCGCGGAAGTTGAACCGGAGGGTGGTCAGGCCGAACCGGTCGGAGAGGAGGCGCGCCGCCTGGTGGACGACCTTCGTGTGCATCGTCCCGCCGAAGAGGGGGTGCGGGTGCGCGAAGACCGCGGCGCCCGTGGCGACGGGGGGAGTCCTCAGGAGCGCCTCGAGCGTCCCGACGGGGCCGGGAACCGAGAGCGCCAGCATCCGGACCGCGGACACCCTGGTCATCGACGGCAAGTTAGCATGGCAGGGTGGGCGACGAGGAAGGGCACGTCGAGGACGGGGAGGGCGCCACGCGCCGCCCCTCGTCCTCCCCGGCCACCCCGCTCGGGTTCGGCCGGGTCGAGCCCTTCCTCGCGGCGGCCCTCGTGGCGGCGTCGCTCGCCCTCTGCCTCCACCACGTCGCCGGGGACGCCGCGACCTCGGACGAGCCCGTCCACATCGCGAGCGCGGTCGAGATCGTCCGCCAGGGGACGGGGAGGTGGAACCCGGAGCACCCTCCGCTCGCGAAGGCGCTCGCCGGCCTGGCGCTGACGGGCCTCCCGCTCGACCCGGCGGCCGACCCGCTCCGGACGGCGCCGGATCCCGCCCGGCTCGTCCGGTTCCTCTACGGCAACCGGACGCCGTCGGAGACGATCCTCTGGCGCGCCCGCCTTCCGTTCGTCCTCCTCCTCGGGGCGCTCCTCGTCGCCGTCCGGGCCGCCGCGCGGCGGCACTTCGGAGCGGAGGCGGGGCTCCTCGCCCTGGCTCTCGCGGCCTTCGACCCGAACCTGAGCGCGAGCGCGGGAGTCGTCCACACCGACCTCGCGGTGACCCTCCTCGTCCTCCTCTCGCTCGGGCCGCTCGAGCGGCTCGCGAGGCCCGAGGCGAGGCGCGCCTGGCTCGGTCTCGGGTGCCTCTGGGGCCTCGCCTTCCTCTCGAAGTACAGCGCGCCGCTCCTCGTCCTCGTCACCCTCCCCTTCCTCGCCGCGCGCGAGACGCCCCGCCGCGCGGAGCTGCCCCGGCTCCTCGCGCGCCTCGCCGCCTCGGCCGCCCTGGCCCTGGCCGTCACCCTGGCCGGCTTCGCCGTCGCCGAGCGGAACCAGAGCGCCGCCGACCGGCGCGAGCTCGCCGTCCGGAGGCTCGAGCAGATGGGGCGGTCCGCTCCGGCCGCGCGGCTCGCCGTCGCCGCGGGCGACGCCCTCCCGCCCGCCGGTAACCTGCTGACCGGGACCCTCTCCATCGCCCTCCAGAGCGAGGTCGGCGCCGGCGTGAACTACTTCCTCGGCCGCGTCTCGCGCGAAGGCTCCCCCTTCTACTTCCCCGTCGCTCTGGCGACGAAGGCGCCGCTCGGCCTCCTCCTGGCCGTCGTCCTCGGCGCGGCCGCGCCCTGCGGACGGCGCGTGGCCGCGGCCGCCGGCGCGTCGCTCCTCCTCTTCCTCCTCGCCTCCGCCCGGACGACCTACAACATCGGGGTACGACACGCGCTCCTCTTCTTCCCGCTCGGGGCTCTCGTCGCCTCGGCGGCTGCGGCTTCGGCTTCGTGGGCCGCGGCGCCCGCCGGCGCCGACCCGCGTCCGCCGGGCCCGCGGCGGGGCCGGGACGGGCCGCGGCTCCTCCGGTGGGCCGCGTGCGGCGCCGCCGTCGTGACGGCGGTCGAGCTCGTCGCGGTCCACCCGTACGAGATGTCGTTCTTCAACGCCGCGGCCGGCGGCCTGGCGGGGGGGCGTCGGATCTTCGTCGACAGCAACCTCGACTGGGGCCAGGACCTCCTCCGCCTCGCCCGCGCCGCGCCCGCCTGGGAGCCCCGCGGCCTCCCGTCGGTCGTCTTCGGGGGAGACTTCCCGGCGCGGCACGGGCCGGCGCTCCGGCCCGTCCTCCCCGGCGACGAGGACCGCCCCGGCGCGCTCCTGGCGATCGGCGAGCAGCCGCTCGCGACGGGACCGGAGTTCCTCGAGTCGAAGGGGGCCCGCCCGGAGGCCGAGCGCCTCGGCCGGCTGAGGCACGCGCTCCTGACGCGCGGCGTCCGGGTCGGAGAGATCGGCGGGTCGATCGGGATCTGGCGGATCGAGCGGCCCCCCGGGACTCCCCCGCCGGGCCCCTCCGGCGCCGGCGCGCCGCGCGTGGGGGGCCCCTGAACGCTCCCGCGACCCGGGAGCGGGAGACGCCGCGCCCCGGGCACGCCTCCATCGCCTCGCGCCACCCGCGGGTCGACGCGCTGATCGACGCCCTCGACCGCCAGCCCGCCGGCCTCGTGGTGGCGACCGCCGTCGCCCTCTCCCTGACCATCGCGGTCCTCGACTGGCTGACGCCCCCGGAGATCTCGCTCGCCGCCTTCCACATCGTCCCGGTCTTCCTCGTGGCGTGGCGGGTGGGCCGCGGCGCCGGGTTCGCCCTCGCCATCCCCGACGGCCTCTCCTGGCTCCTCTCGGACGACCTTCAGCGCTCCGCGCCGTTCCCGCTGAGGCTCGCCTTCTGGGGGCTGGTGGTGAAGGTCGCCTTCTTCGGCGTGATCGCCCTCCTCGTCTCGCTCCTCCGGACGTCGCGGGACCGCGCGCGCTCGGAGGCGCGGCGCGATCCCCTGACCGGGGTCCTCAACCGCCGCGCTCTCTACGAGGCGGCGGACGGGGAGCTGGCGCGCGCGCGCCGGACGGGCCAGCCGACGACCGTGGCCTACGTCGACGTCGACGACTTCAAGCGGGTGAACGACCGCTTCGGCCACGACGCGGGCGACGCCGTCCTCCGCTCGGTCGCCGGGACCCTCGTCGCGAGCCTGCGCGAGACCGACACGGTCGCCCGGCTCGGCGGCGACGAGTTCGCCGTCCTCCTGCCGGGGACCGACCTGCCGGCGGCGCGCGCCCTCGTGGCGGCGCTCGCGGACTCGCTGTCGCGCGCGCTCGGGCAGACCGGCACGGCGACGGGCTGCAGCATCGGCCTGGCTGCGCTCGGCGCGGAGGGGCTCGACGAGGCCCTCCGCGCCGCCGACGGCGAGATGTACCGGGCGAAGGCGGTCCGGAAGGCCGACGGGGACGACGGCCGTCGCGGCGGCCGCGCGCCGGGGGCCTGAGCCCTCAGGACCCCTCGAGGACCTCCCGCAGGCGCGGGTTCGTGGCCCGCTGGGCGGCGAGGAACGCGTCCGGGTCCCGCACGGCCTCTCCCAGGCGCCGGAGCTCCTCTCCCGTGAGGCGGCCGTCGTGGTCCGCATCGAGGTGCCTCAGGCAGGCGTAGAGCATCCGCAGCTCCTTCTCGGAGAGGGTGTCGTTCGGCGAGTCGGCCCGCGCGAAGAGCTCGAGGACCCGAACGCCGAGCTCGAGCTCCGGCTCGTCGAGCCTCCCGTCGGCGTCGAGGTCGAGGTAGTCGAGGGCGCGGTTCAGGAGCGAGAACGACGCCGCGGACGGCTTGCGGACCCTCAGGAGGATGCGGCGGCAGAGGAGCCTCTCGCGCGCCGGGAGGGGGCCGCCCGACCGCGGCTCGAGGCGGCCGAGCACCCCCCCGAGCTCCCGCCGGCCCTGCTCGTCGAGGACGGAGAGGCCGCGCGCGAGCGACGGGTTCTCGTCGGCGGTATGGCGGAGAAAGTCCTCGACGGTCGAGCGGGGCGCCGCGGCGGTCGCGTGCTGGCTGGACATGAAGGCTCCTTCCGGGCGCCGGGGCGCGGCGCCGCCCGCTAGGGAAACGGCCCCGCCGCCGCGGCTATTCCCCCGAGCGCGAGCCCGAGGCCGAGAGCGCGAAGAGGTGGAGCGCCGCCAGGACGAGGGCGTGGGTGATCCGCCCCGACCGGACGAGCCCGTCCACCTCGGCGCGTGGGATCACGTCGACCCTCAGGTCCTCGTTGCCGTCCGGCGCCGGCTCGCCCGCGCGGACGGCCCCCCGGGCGAGGAACGTGAAGCACCGGTTCGAGAGGATGGCCGGGTTCGGGTGGACGTCTCCGAGGGGGCTCCAGTCGTCGGAGACGTAGCCCGTCTCCTCGCGCAGCTCCCGCCGGGCGGCGACGAGCGGCGACGCGTCTCCCGGGTCGACGCACCCGCCGGGGATCTCGAGCGTCTCGGAGCCCGTCCCGTGGCGGTACTGGCGGACGAAGAGCATCCCGCCGTCCCCGGTCAGCGCGACGACGTTGACCCAGTCGGCGCCCTCCAGGACGAAGAAGTCGTGCGCGTCGCCGGTCACCGGGGAGACCGCCCGGTCGCGCCGGACGCGAAAGACGCGGTAGTCGGCGAGCGTCTCCCGTCCGCTCAGCGGCCAGGGGGGGACGGGGCCGCCGCGCGCCGGGGCCACCCGGTCAGGCGCCCGTGCCGGGACCGAACCCGGTCACGATGTACGAGCCGCTCTTGGCGTCCCGCTTGAGCGTGATCAGCTTCTGCTTCTCGGCGGCCTCGAGGAGCTCGGAGAAGGCCCGGAACCCGTAGTAGGACTCGCTGAAGCTCGGGTTCTTCCGCTGCATGGTCTGCTTGACCATCGAGCCCCAGAGGACCTCCTTGTTCTCGCGCTTCAGCGCGAGGATCGACTCCATCAGGAAGGAGAAGCACTCGACGGTCTTCTCGGGGAGGCCGGAGAAGACCGGCACCCGGACCTTCTCGCGGACGAGGTCCTCGTAGTAGATGAACTCGTCGCAGTTCTCGATCAGGAGCTCCGACGTCGAGCCCTTGACTCCGAAGCCGAGGACCTTCTTGTCGTTCTCCTTCAGCTTGGAGACGAGGGGCGAGAAGTCGGAGTCCCCCGAGCCGATCACGAAGACGCCGATGTGCTCCTTGTTGGAGGCGAGGTCCATCGCGTCCACCACCATCCGGATGTCGGCCGAGTTCTTGCCGGTGATCCGGTGCTGGGGGATCTCCACCAGCTCGAAGGCCGACTCGTGGAACGACCGCTTGTACTCCGCGTAGCGGTTCCAGTCCGCGTAGGCGCGCTTGACGACGATCTTCCCCTTCTCGAGGAGCCGGGAGATCAGGAGCTTGACGTCGAACTTGGCGTGGCCCGTGTCCCTCAGGCCGATGACCACGTTGTCGATGTCGATGAAGAGGGCGAGCTTCTGCTCCTCCTGGCTGGCCGCGGGGGCCGGCGAGGAGGCGACGACGCTCTCGACGAAGCTGACGGGGAGGTACGGGGCCGGCTCGAGCGCCGCGGGCGCGGGGGGCGGCTCGGGCGCGGAGGCCGCTCCGGCGCCCCGGCCGCCTCGGCGGCGGCGGCGTTCGGCGGGCTTGGGGGGACGGTCGGGGGTCGGGCTCTGGTTCTGGTTCAAGCGTCTCATTTTATCCCGCGTGCGAGAATCGCGCCGATGACGCCGGGAACCGGGGCGGCGACGGCCGCGCGGGGAGGGGAGCCGGCCCTGCGGGCCGGCGCCGCGGCCGTCGACCTCACGGGTCGCGGCGAGGTCGTCCTCCTGGGCCGGGACCGGGTGGCGCTCCTCCAGGGGCTCCTCACGAACGACGTCAAGGCGCTCGCTCCCGGCGCGGGATGCCGCGCGGCCCTCCTGACCCCGAAGGGGAAGATGCGGGCCGACATGGCCGTCCTGAGGACCGAGGACGAGCTGATCCTCGACTGCGAGCCGGGCCTGGCCGGCGAGCTCACCAGGATCCTCGAGGGGTACGTCGTCTTCAGCGAGGTCGCGCTGGAGGACAGGACCGACGCCCGCGCCGTCCTCCACGTCGAAGGGCCCCGGGCGCAGGAGGTCCTCGAGGCCGCCGGGCTGTCGCCGCTCCCGGACCTCCCCTACGCGAGCCGGAGCTGCACCCTGGCCGCCACCCCCGTCCTCGTGGTCTGCCTGACCCGCGCCGGACGGCCCGGCTGGGACGTCCGGGGGCCGCGCGCGAGCGCGGGGGCGCTGATGGCCGCGCTCCTGTCGGCGGGCGCCGAGCCGGCGGAGCCGGAGGCCCTAGAGGCCGGGCGGATCGAGGCGGGGATCCCGCGCTGGGGCGCGGAGCTCGACGAGACGGTCCTCCCCGACGAGGCCGGGCTGACCGCGACGGCGGTCTCCTACACCAAGGGGTGCTACGTCGGCCAGGAGACGGTCGCGCGGATCCGGACCTACGGCCACGTGAACCGCCACCTCGTCGGCCTCCTCCTCCCCCTCGAGGCCGCGGTCGCCCCCGGGGCCCCGATCCGGGCGGGCGAGGCGGCCGTCGGAGCGGTCACCAGCGTCGCCGCGCTCCCGCACCGGCGCGCCACCGTGGCCCTCGGGTACGTCAAGCGCGAGTGGGTGGCGCCGGGGACCGGCCTCGTCGTCGACGGGGTCGGCGGCGCGCTCCCGGCGACCGTCACGTCGTTCCCGCTTGCCGGCTGACGCGCCCGCGCGCAGGCCTGCCGAGCCGGGACTCGCGCCCTACGGGGCCCTCCTCCTCGTCCAGGTCTTCTTCGGGGCCTTCCCCGTCATGGGGAAGGTCGCCCTGCGCGAGGTGACGCCGTTCGTCCTCGCCTCGTTCCGCGCCGTCCTCGGCGCCCTCCTCCTGAGCCTCCTCGCGCGCGCCCTCTCCGGCCCCGCGCCCGAGCAGACGCTCCGCGAGAGAGGCAAGGTCGCGGTCCTCTCCTTCTGCGGGATCGTCGCCAACCAGGTCCTCTTCATCGTCGGCCTGTCGCTGACGAGCGCCATCCACGCGACGCTCCTCACGGCGACGATCCCGATCTTCACCCTCGTCGTCGCCACCCTCTCCGGCCGGGAGAGACCCACGCTCCTGCGCGCGGCCGGGATCCCCGTCGCCCTCGGCGGGATCGTCTTCCTCCTCGACCCCGGGGAGGTCGCCGGGGCTTCCGGGAGCCTCCTCGGCGACCTCCTCCTCGCGGCGAACGCGGCGTTCTACTCGGTCTTCCTCGTCGCCTCCCGCGAGGTGCTCGCCCGCCGGTCGGCGCTCTCGTTCGTCGCGCAGGCGTTCCGCTACGGCGCGCTCCCGATCCTCCTCGTCGCCTCGGGCGACCTCGGGCGCTTCCGCCCGGCCGCGGTGACCGGGACGGGCTGGCTCGCGATCGCGGGGGTCGTCGCGTTCGCCACCGTCGGCGCCTACGCCCTCAATGCGTGGGCCCTCGCCCGGACCAGCGCGTCGACGACGGCGCTCTTCGTCTACGTCCAGCCCGTCTTCGCGACGGCCCTCGCGGCCCTCGTCCTGGGCGAGCGGGTCACCCCGCGGCTCCTCGGCGCCGCGGCCCTCATCTTCGCGGGGGTCGCGCTCGCGACCGTCAGGCGAGGACCTCGCCGGCCCGCTTCATGAGCCCCGCCACGTCGACGCCGTGCGGGCAGGCGCGGCTCGCCGCGGAGAGGTCGACGGACGACAGGCCCCGCGCGGCCGGGAGCGTCGCTAAGAGCTCCCGCGCCCGGCCCGTCTCGCCGTACGCGTCGTGGTACATGAGCGCGCGCAGGGTGTCGCCGATCCGCGCGTCCGCGCCGGCCGCAGCCGAGCAGAGCTGGTCGCACCCGTCGCAGGCGAAGGGCCGCGTCGCTCGCGCGTAGCGGTCGAGGGCGTCCCTCTCCGCCGAGGTGAGGGGGGTCCGGTCGAGGGCCGCGGCGATGTTCTCGCGGAGCTTGTCGAAGGTGTCCATCTGCGAGACGGCGCCGGAGATCCGCTCGTCCTCCCAGACGGCCTTCAGGACCGCCTGGTGCTTGTTCCACTTCCCGGTCTTCTCGAACCTCTTCCACGCGTCGCGCAGGCCCGCCTCCGCCCCCTGCGTCTTCATGGCGATGAGCCCGACGCCCGCCTCGTGCGCGGCGTCGATGGCGGCGTTCAGCACCGCGTTCCCGCGGCTCCGGAAGCTGTAGCGGAACATCACGGACTCGACCCACCGCGTCCGCGCGGCCTTGCGGAGGAGCTCGGGGACGTTCCCGCCGTGGCAGGAGAAGCCGAAGTGGCGGATCCGGCCCGCCTTCTTCAGCCTCAGGACGGTGACCGCGAGGTCGTCGTCCAGGCGGTCGGGGTCGTCGAGGGCGTGGAGGTAGTACATGTCGACGTAGTCCGACCGGAGGTTCTCGAGGCTCCGGAAGACCGTCTGCTCGAACCCCTTCGGGTCGTGCCTGTCGCTCTTCGTCGTCACCCAGACCCGGTCGCGGTCCTTCGCCCTCTCGAAGTAGGCAGCGAGCCCGGCCTCGGAGCTCCCGCCGAGGTAGCAGTCGGCGGCGTCGACGTAGTTCACGCCGAACCGGACGGCCTCGGCGATCTTCGGGTCGAACCGCTTGTCGAGGCCCATGCCGCCGAGGAGGAGGATCGGCACCGTCTTCCCCGTCCTCCCGAGCGTCCGCCGCGGGACCTGCGGCAGCGGCGACTCCCCGGCCTCGGAAGAGCGCGCCGGGAGGCCGAGGCCGCCGAGGACCGCGGCGCCTGCCGCACCCGCCGCCGCGCCGCCGAGGCCCGCGCCGAGGCCCAGGCCGAGCCCCAGGACGTCCCGCCGGGTGATGCCGTCGCCTTCGTTCGTCGCCATTCCGTCCTCCCTCCCCGCGTCCCGGCCCTCAGGCCTGCTTCTTCCCGCCGAGGAGGAGCGTCCTCTCGTCCGAGCGGCTCTCCCCGACGGCGGTCACGTAGACCGCCGCGTCGTCGACCACCGGGCACTCCCTCTGGCAGATGCCGCAGCCGATGCAGAGCTCCGGCCGCACGTAGGGCCTGTTCAGCGTCACGGGCCGCCCGTCCCAGCGGGTGATCGCCTCGTCGTAGGTACCGATCGCCTTCGGGGTCGTCGGGCAGACCTCCTCGCAGACCACGCACGGCGTCTCCATCGCCCACGGCAGGCACCGCCCCCGGTCGAAGAAGGCCGTTCCGATCCGGATCGGCCCCTGCTCGGCGAACGCTCCGAGCCCGAGCTTCCGTGCCAGGCTCGTCTTCCGGATCGCCCCGGTCGGGCAGACCTCGCTGCAGAGGACGCAGTTCAGCTGGCAGAAGCCGACCGCGAAGTCCATCACCGGCGTCCAGAGCCCCTCGAGGCCCGCCACCGCGAGCCTCGCCGGCTGCAGGACGTTCGTCGGACAGACGTTGACGCACTGGTCGCACTTGATGCAGCGCTCGAGGAACTCGGGCTCCGCCACCGACCCGGGCGGCCGGATCGCCTTCGGGTGGAAGCCCCGCGCGTTGACGTCCTTCGAGAAGCGGAGGAACGGGAAGGCGAGGAGCCCGGCGACCCCCGCGAAGAGCCACCGCCGGCGCGGGACGTCCGGAGCCTTCACCTCGACGGCGAGGTCCCGCGAGAGGACGGGGAGCCCTCCGAGCGTCGCCGTCCCCGGACCCGACTTCCCCTCCACGAGCCCCGCGACCGACGGCCGCGGGTTGAACCGGAACCTCAGCGCGTCCTCGGGGCAGTCGTCGATGCAGTTGAGGCAGACGAAGCACTCGCTCTTCCTGAGGGCCCCCTGCGGGTCCGCGGCCCCCTCGCACCCCTTCAGGCAGAGGTCGCAGTCGGTGCACTTCGTCACGTCGCGGTCGATCCTGAAGAGCGAGAAGCGGGAGAGGACGCCGAGGAAGGCGCCGAGCGGGCAGAGGGCGCGGCAGAAGAAGCGCGGGACGACGAGGTTCGCCCCGACGAGGCCGAGGAGGAGCAGCCCCACGAACCAGGCCCCGGCGAAGACGCGCGCCTCGGGGGCGCCCGGCTTGAAGACGAGGGCCCCGAAGCCGGGGACGAGGCGGTCCGCCGCCCCGGCGAGGGAGGGGTCGACGGCGGGGGCGATCGCCACGGCGACCGTCCGGACGAAGAGGCAGATCGGGTCGAGGAGGCCGATCTGGAGGGCGCCGAGCGCCGCCATCACGAGGAGGACGGCGAGGACGAGGTACTTGACCTGGTAGAGCGGCCGGTAGCGGTTCGCGTCGATCCGCCCCCTGTTGCCCCGGATGTCGAAGAGCCAGCCGGCGGCCTGGTGAAGCGTGCCGTAGGGGCAGACCCAGTTGCAGAAGGCCCTGCCGAGGAGGAGCGTCGGGACGAGGACGAGGATGCCTCGCCAGAGCCAGCGGTAGACCGTGTGCGTCGAGAGGGCCGTCGCGAAGCCGACGAGCGGGTCCATCTCGAGGAAGAGCGACGCCGGGTACCCCTTCAGCCGCGAGAGCCACGTCACCCAGAGGAGGAAGAGGAAGAGGCCGAGGAAGAAAGCCTGCGAGACGACCCGGACGTTCGTGATCCGGAAGGCGCGCACCCAAGCCGGCGAGCCGCTCATCCGACCTGCACCTCCCTCGCGTTCGCCGACCGCCAGTCGGGCGTCCCGAGGCCGCGGGAGGCGGCCTTCGCGAAGTAGGCCGGGAGGGGCTCTCCCGCGCGCCCGAGGAGGTCGTCCCACCCGAAGGCGTCCGCCGCCAGGGAGTCGGTCGAGGCGACGAGCGTCCGGCCCTCGCGGACGTCCGCCAGGCTCCCTCCCGTCGGCCCGCTCCGCCAGAGGACGCGAGTCCCGTCGAGGACCACGAAGGTCGGGCGGAGCATCAGCGCCAGGTCGGCGACGATGCCGTGGATGTCCTGGTGGAGCTGGTTCCGCCGGCCGCCGAGGAGGCCGTACCAGTTCTTCGTCGTCATCGAGGCGCGGCAGAGGTTGTGGTCCTTCACCGGCGCCACCCCGATCACCTTCGTCACGCCGGCGAACGGGCGCCAGAAGAAGGGCCAGCGGGCGATGTGGGTCGCCCCCGGCGTCTCGAGGAGCCGGAAGTCGGCCGCCGTCGGGAGATAGACGCGCGCCCCGGCGTCGACGGCGGCCTTCCTCACGCCGCTCCTCTCGAAGCACGCGGCGGGCGACTCGATCGGGTTGTCGGCGACGCGCACCTCCGACGCCCCCGCCTCGCGGCAGAGCCTCACCAGCGCCGCGACCACCTCGGGGCTCGTCGTGGCCCCGAGCGGCGCCGACCGCTCGAAGGCGACATTGGGCTTCACGAGGACGACGTCCCCCGCCGACACGAACCGGCGGATCCCGCCGATCGCGTCGACCGCGGCCCGCAGCATCGCGTCGACCCTCGAGCCGCGCGCGACGCCGAGGAGCGGCAGAACGCCCGACGGCTCGACGGCGAAGCCCCCCTCCGGAAGCCGGAGCGCCCTCGGCCGGGGTTTCCCGCGCTCGCCGTCGGGGTCGCGGAGCGAGCCCGGCCAGCCCGGCGGGGCGAGCGCGGCGTACCCGGCCCCGAGCGAGAGGCCCGCCACCGCGCCGAGCCCCTTCAGAAGGCGCCTGCGGTCCTCATCCATCTCCGCCATCTCCGGGATCTCCGGGATCTCCGCCTTCTCCGCCGTCTCCGCCGTCTCCGCCGTCTCTGGCACTTCCGGCCTTCACGCCTCCGGCCGGGGACTCCGTCGCTTTGCGCGCGACCTCCGGCGGCAGCGCGAGGACGGCCTTCTCCAGCTTCCCCAGGGCCGACGCGGCAGACGCCGCCGCGGCGGCGTCTGGGGCTCCCCGGACGCCGACGACGAAGCTCCCCGCCGCAACGGCGCGCGAGAGGCTCCCGAGGTACCGGTCCCTCACCCACGCGACGCCCGCCACCTGGGCCTTCTCGCCGTAGCTGAGGAAGCCCTCCGTGAACCGGGCGGCGAGCGCCTTCGCCCGGGCCGGGTCCTCCGAAGGCGCGACGAAGAGCTCCGTCTCGCCGTCGGCGAGCCTCGCCGACGTCACGTTCCGGGCGAAGCCGAAGGAGAAGGCGTTCTCCGCCGCGTACTCGAGCCGGTCGGGGCCGAGGCCGAGGGCCTCCGCGAAGAGCGCTTCCGTCCACGTCCTCGGGGCGGCGGCGATCTCCCGCTCGAACGCCCCGCGGAGCGCCTCGAGCTGGCCGAGGACCGCGGGCGACTCGTCCGAGCCGATCGCCCTCACGTAGCTCGACCCCCGGGCGACGAAGAGGGCGTTGCGGACGGCGTACCACGACGTCCCGCCCCCGCTCGCCGCCTTCACGCCGGGGGCTCTCTCGGCCGCGAATGCCCCGAGGGCGTTCTGGGGGGAGCCGAGGTCGTAGAGCTCCACGTCGACGGCCGTCCCCCCGGGGCCGTCCAGCGAGACGGACGTCAGCGACCGGAATCCGCGCGAGAGGAAGAACTCGGCCCTCCCGTCGATCTTCTCGTAGAGGTTCTCCGCGTCGTACCGAGCGACCGCGCCCTCCGTGAAACCGGGCGCCGCGAGCCCCGCCGTGAGCCCGCCGCGGTCGGCGCCCCGACCGGGGACGTCCGGGGCCGCGACGGGGCCGCGGTCGACGACGACCGCGACCGGCTTCGCCCCCTGGAGGGCGGGATCGGCGAGGAGCGACGGATCGGGATGCCCGCCGCGCCAGGCCACCCATCCCGCGACGGCGGCGAGGCCGGCGAGGACCAGCGCGCCCGCCCGTGCCTCGGCCGTCGAGGGCTCCTTCCGGACGACGCGAAAGGGGCGCGGGTTGAGGACGCGGCGCTCGGCCGCGCTCGGGCCGCCGGGGGCGCTACCGCGGGGCGCCGCACCCATAGCGAGCCAGCGTAGCACCGGCGCCGCCGGTGGGGGGTCCACTTCCTCCACGGGAGGGGCCCGGCCGGTCCCGGCACGGGCGCCCCGCCTGCCTCAGCGGAAGACCTGCATCCCCCGGAGCTCGCGGATCCGGTCGCGCAGCTGCGCCGCCGTCTCGAACTCCAGCTCGCGCGCCGCCTCCTTCATCCTCTTCGAGAGGGCGGCGATCTCCTCCTCGATCGAGCGGTCGTCGCGGGCGGCCTCGCGGGCCGCCGCGAGGGCGGGCACCCCGTCGCCGTAGTCGAGGTTCGCCATCCTGAGGAGGGGCGAGTCGAGCGACTTGACGATCGTCTCCGGGACGATCCCGTGCTCCTCGTTGAACGCGCCCTGGATCCGGCGGCGGCGCTCGGTCTCGTCGAGGGCGCGGCGCATCGAGTCGGTCACCGTGTCGGCGTAGAAGACGACGACGCCGTTGAGGTTGCGCGCCGCGCGCCCCGCGGTCTGGATGAGCGACGTCTCCGAGCGGAGGAAGCCCTCCTTGTCCGCGTCCAGGACGGCCACGAGGGAGACCTCGGGGAGGTCGAGCCCCTCCCGGAGGAGGTTGATCCCGACCAGGCAGTCGAAGACGCCGCGCCGGAGGTCCCCGAGGATCTGGACCCGCTCGAGCGTCTCGACGTCGGAGTGGAGGTAGCGTGCGCGGACGCCGAGCTCGAGGAAGTAGTTCGTCAGGTCCTCGGCCATCCGCTTCGTCAGGGTCGTCACGAGCGTCCGCTCGCCCCGCGCGGCCCGCTCGCGGACGCGCGAGAGGAGGTCGTCCACCTGCCCCTTGACCGGCCGCACCTCGATCGGGGGGTCGAGGAGCCCGGTCGGGCGGATCACCTGCTCGACCACCTCCCCGCCCGAGACCTCGAGCTCGTACGCCGCGGGGGTCGCCGAGACGTAGAGCCGCTGGTGGGCCCGCTCGAGCCACTCCTCGAACCTCAGGGGCCGGTTGTCGAGGGCCGAGGGGAGGCGGAAGCCGTACTCGACGAGCGTCTCCTTGCGCGACCGGTCGCCGTGGTACATCGCGCGCAGCTGCGGGATCGTCTGGTGGCTCTCGTCGATGATCGTCAGGTAGTCCGCCGGGAAGTAGTCGAGGAGCGTCGGCGGGGGCTCGCCCGCCTTCCGGCCCGAGAGGTGGCGCGAGTAGTTCTCGATTCCGGCGCAGTAGCCGATCTCGCGCATCATCTCGAGGTCGAAGCGGGTCCGCTGCTCGAGGCGCTGGGCCTCGAGGAGCTTCTTCTGCCTGTTGAGCTCCTCCAGCCGCTCCACGAGCTCCGCCTCGATCGAGCCGAGCGCCCTCTTTCGGACCTCCTCCGGCGTGACGTAGTGCGACTTGGGGTAGAGGTCGAAGCCGGGGAGCGTCTCGAGCACCTTCCCCGTCAGGAGGTCGATCCTCGAGATCCTCTCGATCTCGTCGCCGAAGAACTCCACCCTGAAGCCCGTGTCCTCGTACGAGGGGTGGATCTCGAGGACGTCCCCGCGCAGCCGGAACGTCCCGCGGTCGACGTCGAGGTTCGACCGCTCGTACTGCGCCTCGACGAGGCGCTTGAGGTACCAGGTCAGGCCGAAGCGGGCCCCCGTCCGGAACTCGACGGCCATCTTGCCGAACGACTCGGGGCTCCCGAGGCCGTAAATGCACGAGACCGAGGCGACGATCAGGACGTCGCGACGCTCGAAGAGCGCCGCCGTCGCGGCGATCCGGAGCTTGTCGATCTCCTCGTTGATCTGGGTTTCCTTCTCGATGTAGGTGTCGCTCTGGGGGACGTACGCCTCGGGCTGGTAGTAGTCGTAGTAGGAGACGAAGTACTCGACGCGGTTCCGCGGGAAGAACTGCTTGAACTCCTGGTAGAGCTGGGCCGCGAGCGTCTTGTTGTGCGACAGGACGAGGGCCGGGCGGTCGAGCGCCTCGATCACCTTCGCCATCGTGAACGTCTTGCCGGAGCCGGTGACGCCCAGGAGGACCTGGTGCTCGCGCCCCTCGCCGAAGCCCGCCAGGAGCTGCTCGATCGCCTGCGGCTGGTCCCCCTGCGGCTCGAACGGGGCGACGAGCTGGAATCCCCCGGGACGGTCGGCCATGGCGCGCGCTAGGGAGTCCCCGCCTTGAGGACCTCGACGAGCCCCTTGAGCTCATCGCGGGAGACCGTCCCGTCCCGGAGCGCCTCGGCCGTCCTCAGCTGGAGGTCCCGGATCGCCTCCGGCTTCACCCGTCCGGCCTTCGCCGCCTCGCTGAAGCTCCAGAACGCCTGGCTGTAGTCCGCCTTCTCCTGCGGCGTGACGTCGGGCGCCGCGGAGGAGATCACCTGCTCGGAGGCCGCCGAGAGGAGCCGCTCGATCAGCTGGGGAGCCTTCCGGGCGAAGAGGAGGAGCCCGGCGATCAGGACCACCGAGAGGCCGACGCAGCCGACGAGCCCCCACTTCAGGCAGCCGCGCCCCTCGGTCGCCCGGTCCGGGGCGGACGACGGCGGGAGGACGGCGTCGGGAGGCAGCGGCGTCCCGGGCGGCGGGGGCGGCGGTTCGGTCTCGTTCATCCGCTCGAGCGGCCCCGTGGCCCCTCGGGGCGCCGGGACCCGCGTGCGAGAATACCCCGGTTGATCGGCCGCCGGCTCGCCGCCCTCCTCGTCCTCCTTCTCCCCGTGGTCGTCGCGGCGGGTCTCGGGGTGGGGGCGGGCTACGCCGCGTCGGAGCTGATCCGGGTCCCGAAGGTCTCCGAGCTCGCGACCTACCGGCCGGACATCGTCACCGAGGTCCGCGGGAGCGACGGCTCGGTCGTCGCCCGCTTCGCCATCGAGCGGCGCTTCCTCGTCTCCCGCAAGCAGATCCCGGACGTGATGGTCAAGGCCCTCCTCGCGGCCGAGGACGCCCGCTTCTACGAGCACGGGGGGATCGACATCATCCGGATCGCCGGCGCGGCGCTCCGCGACCTCGCCACCCGGCGCCTCGCGCAGGGGGCGTCGACCATCACCCAGCAGCTGGCGCGGTCGGTCTTCCTGACGCCGGAGAAGTCGTTCGCCCGCAAGCTCAACGAGATCTTCCTTACGGTCGAGATCGAGCGGCGCTTCTCGAAGGACCAGATCCTGACGCTCTACCTCAACCAGATCTACTTCGGCCACGGAAACTTCGGGGTGGAGGCCGCGTCGACCTGGTACTTCGGCCACCCGGCGAACGAGCTCACCCTTCCCGAGGCCGCGCTCCTCGCCGGGCTCATCCAGCGGCCCGAGGCGTACTCCCCCGTCCGGAACCCGGCCGCCGCGAAGGCGCGGCGCGACTTCGTCCTGAAGCGGATGCAGGAAGAGGGGTACCTCTCCGCCGCGGAGCGCGCCGCGGCGGCGGCGACGCCGATCGAGCTGTCGCGCTCCACCCGCGAGTCGACGGTGGGCCCCTACTTCTGCGAGGAGGTCCGCCAGTACCTCGAGCGGGCCTACGGCGACAAGGGCCTCTACCGGAAGGGGCTCCGCGTCGACACGACGCTCGACCCGCGGATCGAGAGGTGGTCCGAGGAGGCGCTTCGCTGGGGCCTCCGCCGCCAGGAGCGGCGGTTCGGCTTCCGCAAGCCCCGGAACCTCGTCGCCGAAGGGATCGACCCCGACCGGTACCGGGACCCGTCGTGGACCGACCGGGGCGGGAACGAGGACGAGAGGAACACCCGGGTCGCGGTCGTCCTCTCCGCGGGGAAGAACGGTGCCGAGGTGAAGACCGGGACGGGGACCTCCCTCCTCCCCGCCAGCGCCTTCCGGTGGACCCGCGCCTCCTCGCCGGCGAACGTGGTCAAGCGGGGCGACCTGGTCCTCGTCGAGCGGCTCAGGTCGGACGACGGGAAGGAGGAGACGATCGTCTCCCAGGCTCCGCAGATCGAGGGGGCGGTCGTCGTCCTCGAGAACGGGACGGGGGCGGTCCGCGCCCTCGTGGGCGGCTACGACTTCAGCCGCTCGAAGTTCGACCGCGCCGTTCAGGCGCTCCGGCAGGTGGGCTCGGCGTTCAAGCCCTTCGTCTACATGACGGCGGTCGAGGCGGGGTACACCCCGGCCGACACCGTCCTCGACTCCCCCATCTCCATCGTCATCGACCCGCGCCAGCCCCCCTACCAGCCCCAGAACTACTACAGGCGCTACAACGGCATCGTCACCTTCCAGAACGCCCTCGAGCAGTCGATCAACGTCCCGGCCGTGAGGGTCGACCTCCTCGTCGGGACGCGGAAGGTGATCGAGGTGGCGCGGCGCCTCGGGATCACCAGCAAGCTCCTCGCCTACCCGTCGCTCGCGCTCGGCTCGTTCGAGATCACGCCGCTCGAGATGACGACGGCCTACTCCGTCTTCGCCAACCAGGGGATCCTCTACGCCCCGCGGATGGTCGAGCGCGTCCGCGACGCCGACGGCGTCGTCCTCGAGGAGAACCTCCCCGAGCCGAAGGAGGCGGCGACGCCCGTCACCTCGTACGTCGTCCTCTCGATGCTGCGGGGGGTCACCGAGCGCGGCACGGCCGCGAAGGCGGCCGCGCTCGGGCTGCCGCTCGCCGGGAAGACCGGGACGACGAACGAGTTCTCGGACGCCTGGTTCGTCGGGATGACCCCGCGGTACACGATCGGCGTCTGGGTCGGCCACGACACGAAGAAGTCCCTCGGGCCCAAGTCGACCGGCGCCGAGACGGCCCTCCCCATCTGGCTCCGGATCGTCAAGTCGATGGCCGACGCCGGGCTCGTCAGGAAGACGGACGACTTCGACGTGCCGCAGGGGGTGGTCTTCGTCCCGTTCGACCTCCTGACCGGCTACCGCGCGACCCCCAGCTGCACCCGGGTGGTCCTCGGCGCCTTCGCGAACGGCACCCAGCCGACCGAGCTCTGCGGCGACCGCCCGCACGCCGTCTCGACGCTCCCCGCCTACCTCCAGAAGCAGCTCTACTCCCCGAAGCGCGGGGAGCCCGTCGGAAGCTCGTACCAGCTGACCGACGCCCCTTCGACCCGCGGGGGGCCCGACCCGGCCCGCCTCCTCCGCCAGTCCCCCGAGGGGGGACCGCCGGGCTAGCGAGAGGCGTCCCTTACGCAAGCGCCCCGCGCGAGGCGGGGCGCTTCCCGGAGAAATTCGTGGTGCCGACCGCCGGAGGCCACCCGGCCGTCCGGGGGGGCGGTTACTGGGCCTGGACCTCGACCGTGACGGTCGCGACGACCTCGCGGTGGATCTTGACGTGCACCGTGTGCGTCCCGAGGCGCTTGATCGGCTCCTCGAGCTCGATCCGCCGCTTGTCCACGGTGATCCCCTTCTCCGCGAGGGCCTCCGCGAGCTCGGCGGCGGTGACGGAGCCGTAGAGCGCGTCGTGCTCGCCCGCCTTCTTCTTCAGGACGAGGACGACCCCTTCCATGGAGCCGGCCACCTGGGCCGCCTGCTCCTTCTCCTTGGCCATCCGGGCGTCGTAGCGCTTCTTCTGCTGCTCGAGCCGCTTCATGTTCCCGGCCGTGGCCGGGAGGGCCATCTCCTTCGGCAGAAGGAAGTTCCGGGCGTAGCCGGCCGAGACGGAGACGACCTCGCCCCTGTTGCCGAGGCCGCGCACCTCTTCGGTCAGGATCACTTTCGTATCGCTCATCGTCGATCTCCCTTATCCCCCTCGACCCCGCGGTCCGCGTCACCCGCCCCGGCCGACCCGCCGAATCTCCGGCGGAAGTCGAAGAACTCGTCGAGGAGACCGCCGAAGGCCACGAGGAGCGGAATCGGCATCTGCAGGGCGAGAACGTAGACGGGGACTCGAATCAGGAGGCCGGCACGGCCCCTGTCGAGAAGCGCGCGGATTATCGCGAGCCCCCGCAGGAAAAACAAGACCGCCAGCACGGCCAGGACGTCCACGGCCACCCGGGCGGCCACCCCCGAGCCGAGCGCGGCCACCGCCCCTGCCGGGACGAACGCGGCGGTCACGGCGATCGGCGTCCGGAACGACGCGAACCCCCCGGGCGCGACGTCCCGCTCGGCGAGGCCGGAGAGCCGGCCGAACGGGTAGACCACGAGGGCCCCGTACAGCGCGGCCGCCGACAGGACGATCCCGACGAGGTGTCGGGCCAGGACCCGGTGGAAGACCCCCAGGGCCGAGGTGGCCGCCTCGATCGTCGACTCGGACCACCCGCTCTTGCGGTAGGCCGCGATCAGCTCGGGGAGCAGCCGGTCGACCCGGGCCGCCAGGGCCGCTCCGGGGTCGGTCCCCGAGATCGAGAAGCCGAGGAGGACGGAGAGGAGGCCGATCGCCGTCACCGCGCCGACGAGGAGCGCCAGCTCGTCGCGGCGCCGGCCGTCCCGGGCGCCCGCCACGAGGGCGAGGGCGGGGAGCGAGACGAAGACGAGCGCCACGAGCGGGGAGAGGAGCGCGCCCGCCCCCCCGCCGATGAGGCCGAAGAGGCTCGCGCAGGGGACGACCGCGGCCGCCAGCGGGAACGCCCAGACGATCCTCCGCGACCGGAAGGCCGCACGCGCCACGCGGGCCGCCGCTCCCGGCAGGAAGAGCGGCGCCGCGGGGGGGAGGAGCAGCGAGACCGCCGCCCCGAGCCCCGACACGACCGGAGCGAGCCACACCGCGCCGCCGCGGCGCAGGGGCCACGGCGGCACGGGGGACGCTCCCGGCGGAGCCGCGGCGTCAGTCGGCGACGTTGGGAAGAAGGGCGAGATAGCGCGCCCTCTTGATGGCCACGGCCAGCTTGCGCTGGTAGAACGCGGAGGTGCCGCTGATCCGGCGCGGGATGATCTTGGCGCGCTCCGGGACGAAGCTCTGCAGGAGCTTCACGTCCTTGAAGTCGATGTAGCCGATCTTCTCGACCGTGAACTTGCAGACCCTCTTGCGGCGGACGAAGAACTTCTTCTTGGCGGGGCGCCTTGCGGGCTGACCGTTGCTCATCGCGCGTCTCCTCTCGTGACTCGCGGGCCGGCCGTCACTGGCCGGCCTCGGCCGCCGGCTCGGCGGCAGGGGCCTCGACGGCGGGGGCCTCGGCCACGGGGGCCTCGGCCGGAGCGGGGGCGGGCGCCTCGACGGCGGGGACCGGGGCGGGCGCGGCCTGGGCGGGCATCCCGACCGGACGCGGCGTCCTCACCTTGGTCCGCCGGGCCACCTTCTGGCCGTGGCGCATCTCCTCGTCGACGCGGACGGTGAGGAAGCGGAGGATGTCCTCCGAGAGCTTCATCTTCCGCTGGAGCTCGGCGACCGCCTTGGCCTCCGCCCGGAAGAGGAAGTTGTGGTAGGTCGCCTCGGACCGCTTCTTGATCTGGTAGGCGAGGCGACGGCGGCCCATCGTCTCGTCCTTCTCGATGACGGCGCCCATGTCGAGGAGCAGCTTGCGGAACTCCTCGACGACCGCCGCGGTCGCCTGCTCGTCCTTGTCCGGGACGACCAGGAAGACCAGGTCGTACAGCCTGTTCAGGTTCACGTTGGGTCCTCCTTACGGATCGCGGGACCCCGTGGGGCCCGCGAGGCGCGGCCTTCGGGCCGAGCCAAGGTTGACGTTCAGCTGGCCGGAGCGGTCTCCGGCGAGCGGTTGAAGCGGTTCATGGCGACGTCGATCCCGTCGGCGGCCCAGGTCTCGACGGCGTCGCAGGCGTTCTCCACGGTCGCGTCGACGGCCGGGCGCTCCGCGCGGGAGAAGCGGGAGAGGACGTAGTCGGCGAGGTCCGTCTCCGGGGCGAGGTGCTCCCCCGCGACGCCGATCCTCAGGCGGGCGAAGGCGTCGGTCCTCAGGCAGTCGATGACGCTCTGGAGCCCCTTCTGCCCCCCCGACGAGCCCGACCCGCGCAGGCGGAGCCTCCCCACCGGGAGCGCCGCGTCGTCGGAGACGACGAGGAGGCTCGAGAGCGGGAGCTCCAGCTTGGTCACAAGGCCCTTGACCGACTCGCCCGAGACGTTCATGTACGTCTGCGGCTTGGCCAGGACGGCGGGCGTCGCGCCGAGACGGACGCGCGCGGTCAGCGCGCGGCAGTCCAGCCGGTCCACCCGGGCGCCCGCGCGACGGGCCAGCGTGTCCACCACGTCGAAGCCGACGTTGTGGCGCGTCCCCGCGTAGCGGTCCCCCGGGTTCCCGAGTCCGACGACCACGACGAGCCCGGTCAACCCTACTTCTTCTCCTTCTTCTCGGCCTTCGCGGGGGCGGCGGCCTTCGCAGGGGCTGCCTTGGCGGCCCCTTCCTCTTCCTTCTTCCCCTTCTTGGCGACCTCGGGCTCGGCCGTCGCGGGGGCGGCCGCGGCCTCGGCGCCCGGAACGGCCTCCTCGGCCCGGTGGGTCACGATGTGGGCGACGACGGCCTCCGGCCGATCCAGGAGCCGGAGCTTCGGGTCGACCGTCAGGTCGGCGACGCGGATCGTCTGCCCGGCGTCGAGGTTCGTGACGTCGACGGGGATCGCGGCGGGGATGTCGGTCGGGAGGCACTCGACGTGGAGCTCGTGCGAGACGACGCCCAGCATCCCGCCCATCTTCACGCCGATGGCGGTGCCGGTGATCTCGACGGGAACCTTCACCTTCAGCTTCCGGTCGAGCAGCACGCGGACGAAGTCGACGTGGAGCATCTCCCGGCTGACGGGGTGGATGTTGACGTCGCGGACCATCACGTGGCGCTTCTGGTCCGTCCCCTTGAGGGAGAGGAGGAAGACCGCGTTCTGGTGGAGTCCCTTGCGGAAGAGGCCGAGGAGGGCCTTGCGCGGGACGGCGAGCGAGAGGGCCTCCATCTCGCGCCCCCCGCCGTAGATGACCGCGGGGATCATGTCCCTGGCGCGGAGGCGGTTGGAGGCGTTCTTGCCGGTCTCGTGACGCCTCTCGACCTCGACGACGACGTTCTCCTGGAGCATGGACGGTTCCTTTCCTCGGGCGGGCGGTCCGGGACTGCGTCCCCGGGCGTCCGGTCCGAACGCGAAGACCGCGGAGTCTACCAGAACCCGCCCGGACGCCGCGTCTCCCCTCCCCCGGGGGGTCCGGGGGGATCGAGAAACCCCCGGGAACCGGCTGCCCTAGACGAAGAGGGAGGAGACCGACGTCCCCTCGTGGATCCGGTGGATCGCCTCCGCCAGGAGGGGGCCGATCGAGAGCGGATGGAGGATGGGGCAGCGGGCCAGCTTCTCCTCCATCGGCAAGGTGTTGGCGCAGAAGATCTTCTCGATCACGCTCCCCTTCAGCCGGTCGATCGCCGGCCCGGAGAGGACGCCGTGGACGCAGCCGGCGAAGACCCGCTGCGCCCCGGCAGCCTTCAGGGCGGCCACGGTGTTCAGGAGCGTCCCGGCGGTGTCGATGATGTCGTCGACGATGATGACGTTCAGGCCCTTCACGTCGCCGATGACGTGGAGGACCTCCACCTCGTTCTTCCCCTTCCGCCGCTTGTCCACGATGGCGAGCCCCACCCCGAGCCTCTTGGCGAACGCGCGGGCGCGCTCCACGCCGCCCGCGTCCGGCGACACGACGGTGAGCGGGTCGAGGCGCGAGTCCCGGATCGCGTCGAGGAGGACCGGAGCGGCGAAGAGGTGGTCGACCGGGATGTCGAAATAGCCCTGGATCTGGGGGGCGTGGAGGTCCACTGCCAGGACGCGGTGGGCTCCGGCCGTCTCGAGGAGGTCGGCCGCCAGCTTGGCGGTGATCGGGACGCGGGGCTTGTCCTTGCGGTCCTGCCGGGCGTAGCCGTAATAGGGAAGCACCGCCGTGATGCGCGACGCCGACGAGCGCTTGAAGGCGTCGAGCATGATGAGGAGCTCCATCAGGTTGTTGTTGGTCGGCGGCCCCGTCGGCTGGACGATGAAGACGTCCGCGCCCCGGACGTTCTCCTCGATCTGGCAGTAGTTCTCGCCGTCGGAGAAGTTGTAGAGGGTGACCCGGCCGGCCTCCTGCCCGAGGGTCCGGCAGATCTCGGCGGTCAGCGCGGGATGCGCGCGCCCCCCGAAGACCTTGAGCTCGCCGTAGGGGATGCTCTCGGCGAGCACGCTACGCGCCCGTCCCGGTCGTCAGGTGGCTGGGGAGGGAGGATTCGAACCTCCGAATGGCGGTTCCAAAGACCGCTGACTTACCACTTGTCGACTCCCCAACGAGCGGCTCCGATTCCGTCACGACCGTCCCTCCCCCGGTTCCGCGCCGCGGGGTGCGGTGCGGGCCCGGAACTCGTCCCGTCCCAGGGTCGCCGCGACCCGGACCCGCGCCCCGGGACCCGCGGACATGATCCGGTCCGCGGCGGCCCGAGCGGTCTCGACGTCGGGGAAGAGCCCGAACACCGTCGAGCCGCTCCCGGAGAGCCGGGCCCGGAGTGCCCCGGCGTCCTGGAGGAGCATCCGGAGCCGCCTCAGCTCGGGCGCCTGAGCCTCGGCGGCGGGTTCCAGGTCGTTCCGGTCCGGAAACCTCTCCGGCCCGGGATTCGAGAGGTTAGAGACCGCCCCGGAGGCTGTCAATCGAGGAGCCCCCAGGCGGCCGAAGACTTCGGCGGTCGAGACTCCGAACGGCGGGAGGAGGAGGACGACGCCGCGTGAAGGGGCGTCGGGGAGCGGCTCGATCCGCTCCCCCCGGCCGGTCCCGCGCGCGGTCCCCCCGTGCAGGAAGAAGGGGACGTCCGAGCCGAGCGCCGTCCCGATCCGCTCGAGCGTCGCGAGCCCGACGTCGAGGCCCCAGAGCGCGCGGAGGCCGACGAGCGCAGCCGCCGCGTCGGAGCTCCCGCCCCCGAGCCCGCCCCCGGCGGGAATCCCCTTCCGGAGGGTGATCGCCGCGCCCCGCGAGATGCGGGCCTCCTCGCGCAGCGCCTCCGCCGCGCGAAGGACCAGGTTCCTGCCGTCCGCCGGGACGGCCGGGTCGTCGACCTCGAGGGTCAGCCCCTCCGCTTCGGAGAGGACGAGCCGGTCCGACAGGTCGATCGTCTGGAAGAGCGTGTCGAGCTCGTGGAAGCCGTCGTCCCGTCGCCCGAGGACCACGAGCGAGAGGTTCACCTTCGCGAACGCCTCGACCGCGAGGCTCACGCTCCCCCCGTCCCCGGGATCCGCTCGCCCGCGGGCCACGCGCCGAAGCTCTCGAGCGTGAGGACCGCGCCCCCCTCGGGGCCCCGCGCCGTGATCTTCCGCGGGACGCCCTCTCCCGGCTCGAAGCGGACGGTCACGCCGCCCGGGAGGTCGAGCCCGACGACCTGGCCCGCGCCGTCGAGGAGCCCGTGCCGGAGGCCGTCCGCGAGCGGGAGCCTGAAGGCTCCGTTCGACCAGGCCGGCGACGCGCCCGGGGCGGCTGCCACGTCCGCCACCCCGAGGATCGCGGCGAGGGCGTCGCGCGCCGAGAGCGGGCCGGGGAAGAGCCCGGAGGCCTCGTCGGCGTCGCGCCAGAGGACGCCTCCCTTCCCGGCTCCGCCGAGGGGCGCCGACGCCCTCCAGACGAGGGTCTCCCCGTCCCACCAGACCGACAGGTAGCCGCGGACCGCCACGCCGACGCGGGGGACCACCTCGCCCCTGAAGAGCGCCTTGAACCGGCGGGGGGCCCACGCCTCGGCCCGCGCGCGGCTCCAGGCCGTCGCGAGGTCCACGGACGGCGGCGCGGGCGGCACGGACGCGCAGCCCGCGAGAACCACGAGCAGGCCGAGAAGACCGAGTTTGCCCGCGACGGCGGCCCTGCGCACCGCGCGCGTCACGGCTTCTGGACGCCGGCCGCCGCCTCGCTCCTGGCGAGCTTCTCCTTCAGGCTCGCCCCTCCGTCCTCGGGGCCGAGGGCCAGGGCGCGGCGCCAGTGCTCGCGGGCCTTCTCGGGCTCCCCCTTCTTCTCGTAGAGGTCGCCGAGGTGCTCGGCCAGCGAGGCGTCGGTCGGCTCCAGGGCGCCGGCGATCTTCAGGTACTTCTCGGCCTTCTCGAGGTCGCCCCGGCGGAAGTAGACCCAGCCGAGCGAGTCGAGGTAGGCGGCGTTGGACGGGTCGAGGTCGACGGCCTTCTGGATCAGCTCGAGGGCCCGGTCGAGGTTCTCGTTCCGGTCGGCCCACATGTAGCCGAGGTAGTTGAGCCCCGCCGCGTGGTCCGGCTTCACCTTCAGCAGCTTCTCGAAGGCAGCCACCGCCTCGGGGATCTTCTTCACCCTCTCGAGCGACGCCCCGAGCCGGAAGAGGAGGTCCGGATCGTCCGGGTACGTCGTCAGCGCCTTCTGGGCGTACTCCGCGGCCTTGTCGTACCGTTCCAGCCGCTGCCAGGCGTCCGCCGCGGCGAGGGCCCCTTCGCGGCTCTCGGCCTGGAGAGCGGCGAGCATGGCCTCGCCGTCCTTCTTCTCCGGCTCCTTCGACGAGCGGAGGAGGAACTCGGCGACCGACGAACGGAAGGGGATCGACTTGGGGTCCTTAGCCAGCGCCCGCCGCGCCACCTCGAGCCCCTCGGCGGGCTCCTTCGAGTCCCGCGCGGCCTGCAGGAGGAGGTTGAGCGCCTGCTCGTTCACGTCCCCGTCCTCGTCGAGAAGGATCGGCGTCGCGAGGGCCCGAACCTGGGCGTAGTCCTTCCGCAGGAGAGCCACGTAGGCGAGCTGGCCGTCGACGGAGGCGACCCCGCGCGCGGGCGCCTTCCGGGCGAGGAGGCTGCTCTTCAGGTCCTTCAGGACCGTCTCCGCCTCGTCGAGCCGCCGCGCCTCGATGAAGTTGACCGCCCGCCGGAACGCGACGTCGGGGTCGTCCGGCTCGAGCCCCTGCAGCTTCTTCAGGACCTCCTCGGCCTTGTCGGTCTCGAGGTTCTCCGAGAGGTACGTCGAGTAGTGCCGGAGCGCGTCGCGGTTCCCCGGGTCGGCCTTGAGGACCTCCTCGAAGACCTTCCCGGCCTCGGCGAGCTGCCGGCCGCGCAGGAGCGCCAGGCCGTACTGCGTCTTCAGCGCGAGGTTGTCGGGCTGCCTCTCCAGCAGGCCCTTCAGGAGGGGGATCGCCTTGTCGAACCTCCGCGACGTCTGGTAGACGCGAAGGAGCCCCATCGTCGCCGGCACGTTGCCCGGATCGGCCACGAGGACGCGCTGGTAGGCGTCCTCGGCCTGGTCCGGCTTGTCGCTCCGCTCGAGCGCCTCGCCGTAGAGGAGGGGGATCGAGAGGCCACGTCCCCGGTCCGCCACGCGCCCCAGGACCGCGGCGGCCTCCTCGGGCCGCTCGAGGCGGAGGAGGGCCTGTCCGAGCGCGGAGGCCGTCACCGGGTCGCCGGGCTGGGACTCGTTGGCCTTCTTCAGCTCCACGACCGCCGCCTCGAGGCCGGCCTTGTCGCGCGCCTTCGCCATCAGGATCTGCCCCAGGATCCGGTGGCTCCAGGGGCTCGACGGGAGGAGCTCGACCGCCTTGCGGGCCTGCTGCTCCGCCTCCGGGAGGACGCCGAAGTCGCGCAGCGCCTCGGCGTACTCCCGCCGCAGGTTCCCGTCTGCCGGCTCCAGGTCGACCGCGGCCCGGAACTCCTTGAGCGACGACTCGAACTCGCCGTCCGCCGCGAAGAACCGGGCCCTCATGTAGTGCTCGATCGCGTCGCGCTGGGCGGTCTGGGCCGGGGTGAGGGCGCTGGGCCTGATGTCGCCCCCGTCCCCTCGCGCGTCCCCGCAGACGAGGAGGAGGCCCAGGGACGTGCAGGCCGAGAGCCGCCCCAGGCGGCGGGCGGTCCGGCGAAGGTCGGGCAGGGGGGGCCGAATCGGCATCAAAGGTCTCACCATCGCAAGAATTACGCCGGCCGTGTCGCGGCGGGATCTGTCACGGGTCCGGCGACCCACGCCGGCTTCGCCGAGGATACGGCACCCGGCCGCCCGGCTCCTCGGGTCCCGGAACTCCCTCGCCAGCCCGACGCCCTTCTCCGGGTCGGGGGGTCTGGGGCCCACTCCCACCCGAGACGTCGCTCTGCGGCCCGCTCTCGTCTCCCCGTGGGGGGTCTGGGGGGATCGAGAAACCCCCAGGATCATTGCCGCCGGGATCGAGAAACCCCACTCCCGGCCGAGACGTCGCTCTGCGGCCCGCTCCGGTCTCCTCGTGGGGGGCCTGGGGGGATCGACAAAACCCCCAGGAACACTAAAAGACCGCGGGCTCCTCGTACGTCGCGAAGACCTCGCGCATCACGTCGGAGATCTCCCCCACCGTCGCGTACGCCTTCACCGCCTCCACGAGAGGGGGCATGACGTTCGCGCCGCTCCGGCAGGCCTCCCTCAGATCGTGAAGCGTCCTCAGGACGGCTTTCCCGTCCCGCGTCCGCTTCACCTCGTGGAGCTGCGTCACCTGCTCGGCGGCCGTCTCTTCGCCGATCTCCAGCGTCGCGACCCGGTCCTCCGGGACCTCGTCGGTGAAGGCGTTCACCCCCACCATCAGCTTCTCCTTCGCGTCGAGGGCCCGCTGGAATCGGTAGGCCGCGTCCATGATCTCCCTCTGCGGGAAGCCGGCCTCGATCGCCTCGACCATCCCGCCGTAGGCGTCGATCTTCCGGAAGTAGTCGAAGGCCCCCGCCTCCATCCGGTTCGTCAGCTCCTCGACGAACCAGGAGCCGCCGAGCGGGTCCGTGGTGTTGGCCACGCCGGTCTCGTGGAGGAGGATCTGCTGCGTCCTCACCGCGATCTTCGCGGCGAACTCGGTCGGGAGGGCGAGCGTCTCGTCGAGGGCGTTCGTGTGGAGCGACTGGGTCCCGCCGAGGACGGCGGCCAACGCCTGCACGGCCACTCGGGCCACGTTGTTGAACGGCTGCTGCGCCGTCAGGCTGACCCCGGCCGTCTGCGTGTGGAACCGGAGCTTCCAGCTCTCGGGGCTCTTCGCGCCGTACCGCTCCCGCATCACCTTCGCCCAGATCCGCCGCGCCGCGCGGTACTTCGCGATCTCCTCGAAGAAGTCGTTGTGCGCGTTGAAGAAGAAGGAGAGGCGCGGCGCGAAGACGTCGACGTCGAGGCCCGCGTCGACGCCGTACTTCACGTACTCCATCCCGTCGCGCAGCGTGAACGCCAGCTCCTGGAGCGCGGTGGCTCCCGCCTCGCGGATGTGGTAGCCCGAGATGGAGACGGTGTTCCACCGCGGGACGTGCCTGGCGCAGAAGGCGAACTGGTCGGTCACCAGCCGCATCGAGGGGCGCGGCGGGAAGATGTACTCCTTCTGGGCGATGTACTCCTTCAGGATGTCGTTCTGAAGCGTCCCCCCCACCTTCGTCCAGGGGGTCCCCTGCTTCTCGGCGACGGCCAGGTACATCGCGAGCGCGATCGGGGCCGTGGAGTTGATCGTCATCGACGTCGTCACGGCGCCGAGGTCGATCCCGTCGAAGAGGACCTCGAAGTCGCGCAGCGTGTCGACGGCGACGCCGCACTTCCCCACCTCGCCGGAGGCCATCTCGTGGTCCGAGTCGTAGCCGTAGAGCGTCGGGAGGTGGAACGCCGTCGAGAGCCCCGTCTGCCCGTGGGCGAGGAGGTACTTGAACCTCTCGTTCGTGTCGCGCGCGCTGCCGAAGCCGGCGAACTGGCGGATCGTCCAGGGCCTGCCGCGGTACATCGTGGGCTGGACGCCGCGCGTGTACGGGAACTCGCCCGGCCACCCGAGGTCGCGGTCGAAGTCGAAGCCGGCGAGGTCGTCCGGCGTCGCCAGGGGGTTGACCTCCGCCGAGGAGATCGTCGTGAAGTCGCCCTTCCACGCCGGCTTCTTCGCGAACGCCTCCGCCACCTTCTTCCGCCAGGCGTCCTTGGCCCGGGCCATGCGCTCCTCTTCGGGGGTGAGAGGCTGGGCGGGGGTGTCGACGAGCTTCGTGGTCATGGGGTCTCCTGGTCCATCCCCTCCCGGGGCGGCTCGAGGCGCCCGGAGGCGCGAGATGAGACGAAGTCTACCGCGGGGCCGCCTTCCGGCGCCTCAGCTCCCCCAGGGCATCTTCGGCATCTCGACCTTCTTCACGGGGCCCGTGATCCTCGAGGTGGCGCCGGTGCCGGTCTCGAGGAGCTTCATCTCGCTCCGCATCGTCTGCTTTCCCTTCTCGTCCTTCGTCACCGTCGTCTCGGCGACGCGGCCGAACGGGACCTTCTCCGAGAGGCAGATGTCGGACTCGGTCGTCCCCTTCATCCGGATGAAGGCCATCTTCACGTCGAAGCTCCCGTTCATCCTGTAGCGGTCGCAGGAGGTCCCGCCCTCGCTCCCGCCGCCGAGGGGGGTCACGTCCGCGCCGTAGTCGACGCTCGCGGCGAACGCCCCGAGGAGGGTCTGGAGCATGTCGGGGGGGTACTCCATCGCCTCCTTGCCGTCCTCCTGGACGATCAGCCGGTCGATGTGCTTCACGTAGTCGAGGGCGTCCTTCTCCACCTTGAAGTCGAGGTTCATCAGGTACTTCATCGTCGTCGGCTTCGCCTTCGACCCCTCCTTCGGCTCCGTCCGGATCTCGAGCCAGGTCCGGTCCCCCTCGTTCGCGAGGCGGGAGAAGGTCATGACCGACTTCTGGACCTTCCCCCTGGAGTCCGTCGTCGTCTGCTCGTAGCGAGCCCAGCTCCCCGGCTTCGTCCCTGCGAAGTACGCCTTCTGGAGCGAGCTCAGGTCGGCGCCAGGTGCAGGCGCCGAGGTGAAGGCCACGAGGAGCGCGGTGCCGAGGGTCAGCTTCGGGGACGAGGTCATCGGGTCCTCCTCTGCCCGCGCGCGGGCGGGCGATCGACGGGGGTGCGGGCCGGTACCCGCGACCGGACATTCTCCCGCAAGGGAGCCGCCGCTCAGAAGGGGGTCTTCTGCGCCGCCAGGAGCTCGGCCACGCGGGGCGGCCGTCGGAGGAGGGCGATCCGCCCCTCCCTCACCCCCACCTCGGCCGGCCACTCGTGCGAGAGGAAGAGCGGCATCGACTCGGTGTAGCCGTAGGCCCCGGCGTTCTCGACCGCGAGGAAGTCTCCCCGCGACGGGAGGACGAGCCGCGTCCCCGGGTGGAGGAGGTCGAGGCTCGTGCAGAGCGGCCCGGCCACCACCACCGTCGTCCGCCGGCCCCCCGGCGGCGCGCCGACCGCCCGGACGCGGTGCGGCGTCCCGATGAGCGCCGGCCTCACCAGGTGGTGGACGCCCCCGTCGACGAGGACGTAGGTCACCCCGCGGCTCCGCTTCGTCCCGACGACCCGCACGACGTACTCCCCCGCCTCGGCCACGAGGAACCGCCCGGGCTCGAAGACGAGCCGCGTCCGGGCGAGGAGGGGCTCCCGCGCGGCTCGCGCCGCCACGCGGGCGAGCCCGTCGCGGAGGAGGCGAAGGTCGAGCGGCCGCTCCCCGTCCGCGTAGGGGACGCCGAGGCCGCCGCCGAAGTCGACGCTCGAGAGCGGGACGTCGAACCGCCGCCCGAGCGAGAGCGCGAGGTCGAGGACGTGGCCGACGTTCTCGACGAGGAGCGCGGCGTCGAGGACGTTCGAGGCGTTGAAGACCTGGAAGCCGCAGACGTGGAGGTGCGGCCAGCGTTTGCGCTCCGCGAGAGCCTTCCGCGCCGACGGGAGGTCGAAGCCGAACTTCTTGGCGCCGGGGCCGCCGATGATCGTCCGCTTCTCGGCGATCCCCCACGGCGGGTTGAGGCGGAGGCCGATCGCGATCCGCCTTCCCAGCCTCGCCCCCAGCTCCTCCAGCCGGTCGAGCTCCTCCGGCCCCTCGGCGTGGAGCTGCCCGACCCTCCCGCGGACGAGGGCCGCGAGGTCGGCGTCGCTCTTCGACGGCCCGGTCGCCAGGAGCCGCGAGGCCGGGAAGCCGGCGGCGCGCGCGGCCGCGAGCTCGCCGCGGGACGCCACGTCCGCGTGGAGGCCCATCCGCGCGAGGACGGCGAGGAGGCCGAGCGACGGGTTCGCCTTGACCGCGTAGGCGAGGGTGAAGCGCGGGCCGAGCGCCGCGCGGAGCTCCTCCACCCGCCGCTCCACCGCGTCGACGTCGTAGACGTAGACGGGAGTCCCGAACCGGCCCGCGACGGCTGCCAGGAGCTCGTCGGGGAGGCTCATCCGTCCCGGCGCAGGGCCGCCTCCAGCGCGGTCTTCGCGTCGGTCCTCGGGTCGCGGTACTTCAAGATGACCGCCGCGGCCACGGCGAGCCCCAGGCCGCGCGCCCAGGCGCCCGGGGCCGGGCGCGTCCCCGGGACGACCACCGCCCCGTCCGGGACGACGGGAGGGCGCCCGGGCTCACCCCGGATCTCCCTCTCGTTCACGACGTCGTAGAGGACGCTCGACCCGGTCAGGATCACCCCGGCCGCCAGGACCGCCCGCCGGCCGACGCGGACCCCCTCGTAGATCCCGACGCCCCCGCCGACGAACGCGTCGTCCTCGACGACGACCGGGACCGCGCCGACGGGCTCGAGGACGCCGCCGACCTGCGCCGCGGCCGAGAGGTGGACCCGCTTGCCGACCTGCGCGCACGAGCCGACGAGGGCGTGGCTGTCGACCATCGTCCCCTCGTCGACGAAGGCGCCGACGTTGACGTAGGCGGGGGGCATCACGACGACTCCCTTCGCCACGTGCGCCCCCCGGCGGATCGACGTCCCGCCCGGGACGACCCGGACCCCCTCCGGGAGCGCCCCGCGCGGCGGGAGGGTGTCGCGGTCGCGGTAGGCGAAGGGGGGAGCGGGGAGGTCCGTGTCGACGCCGAGCCGGAACGCGGCGAGGATCCCCTCCTTCACCTCCGCGTCGGCGGCCCAGCTCCCGTCGGGGCGCGGGACGGCGGCCCGCCTCTCGCCCCGCTCGAGGGCGTCGAGGAGCGCCTCGACCCGGGCGCGGTCCCAGCCGGACGGCCCGGCCGCGGCGCCCGCTCCGCCCGCCCCGCTCACAGGGCCCCCTCCACGGGGGTCCCGTCCTCGGCGAGGAGCCCGGCCGCCTGGAGCGCCTCCTCCACCGCCTTGTGCTGCGAGCGCGAGAGGGGGACGAGCGGGAGCCGGAGCGTCTCGCCGCAGAGGCCGAGGCGGTGGAGCGCGAACTTCACCGGGATCGGGTTCGACTCGCGGAAGTTCGCCCGCATCAGCGGGAAGAGACGCGCCTGGAGGGCGGCCGCCTCCTCGCGCTCCCCCGCGAGCGCGGCGTTCACGAGCTCCACCAGCTGGGCCGGCGCCTCGTTGGAGACGACGGCGATGACCCCGTCGCCGCCGCAGGCGATGATCGGCAGGGCCAGCGAGTCCTCGCCCGACAGGACCGCGAACCCCTCGGGCCGGGCGCGGAGGATCTCGCACGCCTGGTCGAGGCTTCCCGAGGCCTCCTTCACGGCGCAGAAGCGGGGGTCCTCCGCGAGGTGGAGGACCGTCTCCGGGAGCATGTTCAGCCCCGTCCGGCCCGGGACGTTGTAGAGGACCACCGGCAGCTCACCCGCGTCCGCGATCGCCTTGAAGTGCTCGACGAGGCCGCGCGGCGTCGGCTTGTTGTAGTAGGGGGTGACGGCGAGGAGCGCGTCCGCGCCCGCCTTCCGGCACCGCTCGGCGAGCCTGGCCGACCGGCGGGTGTCGTTCGAGCCGCACCCGGCGATCACCCGGACGGCCCGGCGCGAGGACCGGGCCTCCTCGCAGGTGACCGCGACCACCCGCTCGTGCTCGTCGGCGTCGAGCGTCACCGCCTCGCCGGTGGTCCCGCAGGGGACGATCCCGGCGACGCCGCCGGCGACCTGCCTCCTCACGAGCTTGCGGAGGGCAGCCTCGTCGAGGGCTCCCTTCTCCGTGAACGGGGTGACGAGCGCCGTGAAGACGCCCGTCAGCGGGAGGCGCGCGGTCTCGCTCTTCATCGGACCCTCCTGTCGAAGAAGTCGTCGAACGTGACGGAGCCCGTGGCGCCGGAGGTGACGAGCCACTCGGCGGCCTGGACGGCCCCGGCGGCGAAGATCCCGCGCGAGCGGGCGCGGTGGACGAGCTCGACCGCCTCGTCCGGCCCCTCGAAGACGAGGAGGTGCTCGCCCGGCTGCCCCCCGTGGCGGAGGGAGACGATCGGGACCGGGGGCATCCCGTGGCGCCCCACCTCGACCGCCGCGGCCAGCGCCTTCGCCGTCCCGGACGGGGCGTCCTTCTTGGCGGAGTGGTGACGCTCGACGAGCGCCGGCTCGAACTCGCGGAACCGGGCGAGGACGCCCCCGAGGACCGTCGCCGCCCGCCTCATCGCCGCGACGCCGATCGAGAAGTTCGGCGCGTGGAGGAACGGCACCTGGAGCGCGTCGGCCGCCCGGATCGCCTTCACGACGTCCCAGCCCGTCGTCCCCGAGACGACCGGCACCTTCTTCGCGAGGAGCCCGATCACCAGGCCGTACGCCTCCTCCGGCTCGGTGAACTCGATCGCCACGTCGATCCCCGTCGGGTCGACGTCCTCCACGCGGTCCCTGCGGGTCAGCCTCCCGCGGACCCCGTGGCCCCGCTTCAGGAGCACCGCCTCGACCTCCCGCCCCATCTTCCCGTAGCCGACGACGAGCGCTTTCATCCGAACAGCTCCCGGTGCAGGCGCCGGAGGGCCTCCGGCGCGTCCTTCGCCTCGACGACGAAGGTGAGGTTGGTCTCGCTGGCCCCCTGCGAGATGAGGACCACGTTGATGTCGCCCAGCGCCGAGAAGATACGCGCGGCCACGCGGGGGGTCTTCCGCATCTCGCGCCCCACGACCGAGAGGACCGCGAGCCCCCGGAGGACCTGGACGTCCGAGAACTCCGACAGCTCGCGGGCGAGGAGGTCGAGCGGAGCCCGCTCGTCGACGGTGATCGAGATGGAGACCTCGCTCGTGGTGATGACGTCGACCGGGACCTTCAGCCGGTCGAACGTCGCGAAGACCCGCGCCGCGAAGCCGTGCGCCCCGAGCATCCGCGGGCTCCCGACGAAGAGCGCCGCCACGCCTCCCCGCATCGCGAGCGCCCTCACCCCGTCCCCCGGCGCCTCCGCGCGGACGGTGGTCCCGGGCGCGTCGGGGCGGAAGCTGTTCTTCACCCGCACCGGGATCCCCCGGGTGACGGCGGGCCGGATCGTGGCGGGGTGGAGGACCTTCGCGCCGAAGAAGGCCAGCTCCGCCGCCTCGGCGTAGCCCACCTCGGGGACGAGCCGTGCCGACGGGACGAGGCGCGGGTCGGCCGTCAGGATCCCGTCGACGTCGGTCCAGATCTCGATCGCCGAGACCTGGGCCCCGGCGTCCTGGAGCCCCGCGCCGAGGAGCGCGGCCGAGAAGTCGGAGCCGCCGCGCCCCAGCGTGGTCGTCGACCCGTCGGGTGCGGCGCCGACGAAGCCCCCGGTCACGACGACCCGCCCGGCCCGTCGCTCCGGCAGGAGCCGGCGCGTCGCGGCCGCGGCGATGGCGGCCTCGTCGGGGACCGCCGAGCCGAACGTCGCGTCGGTGGCGAGCCACTCGCGCGGGTCGACGGGAGCCGTGGGGACCCCGCGAGCCTCGAGCGCCGCCGCGACGATCCGGCAGGAGAGGATCTCCCCCGCGGCCGCGATGGCGTCCGACGTTCGGGGCGAGAGCTCCGCCAGGAGCGAGACGCCGGTGGAGAGGTCGCCGAGCCGCGCCAGCTCCCGGCCGATCAGCGACCGGCACTCCCCGGCCGCCTCGTCCGGGAGCCCCAGCTCGTCCACGGCCGCCCGGTGCCTCTCGCCGAGGGAGCGGAGGGCGGCGTCGGCCGCCGTCCGGTCGCCGTCCCTCGCGGCACGCGAGAGGGCGAGGAGCGAGTCGGTCACGCCGCCGAGCGCCGAGACGACGACGAACGGCTCCTCCGGGAGCCGCGAGGCGACGAGGCCGGCGACGCCTGCGATCCGCTCGCCGCTCCCGACCGACGTCCCCCCGAACTTCATCACCAGCACGGCGTCATCTCCCCGGGAGCCGCCCCGTCGCCGAGAGGAGCTCGGCGTTGAGGAGCGCGGCCCCCGCCGCCCCGCGGACCGTGTTGTGGACGAGGAGGGTGAACCGGACGTCGTAGACCGGGTCCGGTCGGAGCCGCCCCACCGTCACGACCATCCCGTGCCCCGCCTCCACGTCGCGGGCCGGCTGCGGCCGGTCGCGCTCGTCGCGGACGGCGATCGGGCGGGGCGGCGCCGACGGGAGGCCGAGCCGCTGCGGCTCGCCGGAGAACGACTCGAGGGCATGGCGGACGTCGGCGAGGGAGGGCTTCCCTGCGAGCTTCACGAAGACCGACTCGGTGTGCCCGTCCCGCACCGGCACCCGGTTGACCGAGACCGAGATCGGGAAGGGGGCCGGCTCGACGCCTTCGGCCGTCAGGGTGCCGAGGATCTTCCCCGGCTCCTGCGCCACCTTCTCCTCCTCGCCCTCGATGAACGGGATGACGTTCCCGAGCGCATCGAGCGAGGGGACGCCCGGGTAGCCCGCGCCGGAGAGGGCCTGCATCGTCGTGACGCAGACGGCCTCCACGCCGAAGGCGCGGTGGAGGGGCGCCAGCGCCATGGCCAGGCCGACGACGACGCAGTTGGGGTTCGTGACGATCCCGCCCCCCGAGGCGTGCCAGGACTGCCTGTCGAGGAGGGCCAGGTGGTCGGCGTTCACCTCCGGGATCAGGAGCGGGACGTCGGCCTTCATCCGGAACGACTTCGTGTTGGAGACGACGAGGCGGCCGCGCCCCGCCTGGAGCGGCTCCACCGTGTCGGCCACCGCCGCGTCGAGGGCGGAGAGGACGACGGGCGAGGCCAGCTCGTCCTCGACCCCCTTCACCACGAGGCCGCGCGCCTCCTCCGGGACGTCGCCCGGGAGGATCCACCGCGTCGCATCGGCGTACCTCTTCCCCTGCGACCGCTCCGAGGCGGCCACCTCCGCGAGCGAAAGGAGCGGGTGCCCCGAGAGGAGCGAGACCATCCGCTGCCCCACCGCCCCCGTCGCCCCGAGGACCGCCACCGGGACCTTCTTCGCTCCGCTCGCCTGGGTCATCTCGTCGTCTCCTTCGTCCCGCCCGCCATCGCCGCGGGCCCATGAAATCGAAAGGCCCGCCGGTGGCGGCGGGCCTGAGCGTCTTCCTCGGGTTGTCCCGACTGGTCCTGGTCAGTCGAGCGAACCCCTCGCCGGCCCGCCGCGAGGCGTGCGCTTGGTCCCGGTGATCATCCGCTTTCGGGAGGCGAGGGTCGTCATCGGCGGCGGACTGTACGGGGGGCTCCGGGGCGTGTCAAGGGAGCGTCGCCGGTTCTCGGCGCGAGAGGGCGCGCAACGTCGCCGCTCGGAACCCCCTCACGTCAGGAGGCCTCTCCCCAGGAGCCGGATGACGGCCTCGACGATCTCGCGGTGCGCTGCGGGCTTCAGACGCCCGGCGAGGGCCGTGACGATCGACTCGCTGGCGGTGAACACCTTCCCGGGGCGGGCGTAGCCCGTGCCGTCGAGACCCCCGGACACGAACGAGTCGCCGTGCAGCGGCACCGCATCGGTATCGGCGTACGGATTGCTCGTTACCTGGCAGAGGATCCATTCGGGTCCCCCGGCCGCAGCCAGGACGACGGCCGGACGGTACTTGGCAGCCGACAGATCGGAGAAGGGGAAGCGGACGACTACGACGACGCCGGGCGAAGGTGTGACCACGCCGCCTCTTCCTCGGGGCGCTCCCAGTCGACGGCAAGGGCTCCCTCGCTCAGAAGGGCTGCCTCTCCCGCTTCCGCCTCGGCGACGATCGTCAGGACGACGCGCGCGCCCGGAGGGAGCTTCAGCGGCTCGTCCGGCCTCAGGTTCCCCTGCGGATCGACCTGTGCGTGAACGGTCCTCATCTCCGTCCCAGTCTAGCGGAATCGGCGTGCTCCTCCCGGCACCGGCACACGATGCGGTCCTCGAGCTCCCGGCCGCCTTCTCGGTGAACGTGAACGCGGCGACGTTCCCCGGCCGCAGTCCCTCGGCGTTCGCTGGCTCCAGGTGAGAGGCGATGCGGCGACCCCCGAGCTCCACAAGTGACCCCAACGTCAGCCAGAGTCCCGGGGCTCCTTGCGCCGCGGTTTGACGCTCTTCTCCCCGCTTCCCGATAATCGCCCCACGGGCGTCCGCCCGACCCCATGGCCGCAACTCCCGAGCAGCAGAAGGCGCTCTACCGCTTCCTCGTCCTGACCCGCCTCCTCGAGGAGCGGATGGTGAACCTCTATCGCCAGGGGAAGATCGTCGGCGGCCTCTACCGCTGCCTCGGGCAGGAGGCGACGGCGGTCGGCACCGCGTTCGCCCTGGAGGAGGGGGACCTCCTCGCCCCCCTCATCCGCGACGTCGGGGCGACGCTCGTGAGGGGGGTCACGCCGTTCCAGGTCCTCTGCCAGCACATGGCGCGCTCCGGGGCGCCGTCGGGCGGAAAGGACGGGACGCTCCACTTCTCGATCCCCGGGAAGGGGCTCTACGCGCCGATCTCGATGCTCGGGACGCTCGTCCCGGTGATGGCCGGGATGGTCCTGGCCGACCGGGCCCTCGGGAAGCGGACGGTCGCGATGACCTACCTCGGCGAGGGGGGGACCTCCACCGGCGCCTTCCACGAGGGGATCAACTTCGCGGCGGTCCAGAAGCTCCCCCTCGTCGTCGTCCTCGAGTTCAACCGGTGGGCCTACTCGACGCCGTTCGAGAAGCAGTGCGGCGCCCTCACCCTCGCCGACAAGGCGCCCGGCTACGGCGTGGCGTCGGCGATCGTCGACGGCAACGACGTCCTCGCGGTCCACGAGGCGGCGCGCCGCGCCGTCGAGCACGCTCGCGCCGGGAAGGGCCCTTTCCTCCTCGAGTGCAAGACGTACCGCCTCAAGGGGCACGCCGAGCACGACGCGCAGCACTACGTCGACGCCGCCGAGCTCGACGAGTGGCACCGGCGCGACCCGATCGCCCGCTTCGAGGCGGCGCTCGACGCGAGCGGCGCCGTCTCCGCGGAGGAGAGGGCGGCCGTCCGCGCCGCGGTGGAGGCCGAGCTCGACGAGGCGGTCGCCGCGGCCGAGGCCTCCCCCTTCCCGGCCCCCGACCGCGACTTCCGCGGGGTCTGGGCGGACGAGGAGGAGATCGTCGCGCGCCGCCGGGCCACCTTCGTCGGGGGGCTGCCGTGACGGCGCACCCGAAGACGGCGGCCGGGGAGACCTTCTACGTCGAGGCGATCCGCGAGGCGCTCCTCGAGGAGATGGAGCGGGACGAGCGGGTGATCGTCATCGGCGAGGACGTGGGCGTCTACGGCGGGGCGTTCAAGGCGACCGACGGGCTCCTCGACCGCTTCGGGCCGGGACGGGTGATCGACACGCCGGTCGTCGAGGAGGCGATCGTCGGGGCGGCCGTGGGGGCGGCGATCCGGGGCCTGCGACCCGTCGCCGAGATGCAGTTCATCGACTTCGTCTCGCGCGCCTTCGACATGCTGACGAACTTCGCCGCCCGGAACCGCTACAGGACCGGCGTCGGCGTCCCGCTCGTGGTGAGGGGCCCGTCGGGGGCCGGGGTCCACGGCGGCCCGTTCCACTCGCAGAGCCCCGAGGCCTACTTCGTCCACACGCCGGGGCTGAAGGTCGTCGCCCCCGCCACCGCGCACGACGCCAAGGGGCTCCTGAAAGCGGCCATCCGCGACGACGACCCGGTGATCTTCCTCGAGCACAAGTTCCTCTACCGGCGCGTCAAGGAGGTCCTCCCGTCCGGCGACTACACCGTCCCGATCGGGAAGGCCGTCGTCCGCCGCCCGGGGAGGCACCTCTCCATCGTCACCTACGGCGCCCAGCTCCACGTCGCCCTCGAGGCGGCGGAGGTCCTCGCCGCGGAGGGGATCGAGGCGGAGGTCGTCGACCTGAGGACGCTCCTCCCGCTCGACGAGGAGACCGTCCTGGCGTCGGTCGCGAAGACGTCACGGGCCCTCGTCCTCCACGAGGACACCCGGACCCTCGGGATCGGCGCCGAGGTGGTGGCGACGCTCGCCGAGAAGGCCTTCGAGTGGCTCGACGCGCCGCTCCTGCGCGTCACGGCCCCCGACACCTCGATCCCCTACTCCCCCACGCTGGAGGAGGCCTTCCTCCCCAACGTCAAGACCGTCCTTTCGGCCGCGCGTAGACTCGCGGCCTACTGACCCGACCAGGGAAGAACCGGAGAGAACGCCATGCCGACCAACGTCATCATGCCGCAGATGGGCGAGTCGATCGCCGAGGGGACCCTGACCCGCTGGATCAAGAAGGTCGGCGAGACCGTCAAGCGCGACGAGCCCCTCTTCGAGATCTCCACCGACAAGGTCGACGCCGAGATCCCCTCCCCCGCCGCCGGGGTCCTCCTCGAAATCGTCGTCGGCGAGGGGCAGACCGTCCCGATCAACACCGTCGTCGCGAAGATCGGCGAGGCCGGCGAGGCGACCGGGGCCGGCGCGGCTCCCGCGCCCGCGGCGGTCCCGGCTGCGCCCGCCCCTGCCGCGGCAGCGGCAGCCTTAGCGCCCGCACCACCGCCCGCGGCGGCCCCGGCCGCCCCCGCCGCTGCGCCCGCTCCGGCCCCTGCGGCGGCGGCTCCGGCCGCCCCCCCATCCGCCGCCACCCTGCCGGCCTCCGTTCCGCCCCAGCCCGGCGAGAGCCGCGAGGACCTCCTCAAGCGCCGCTCGACCCCCGTCGTGAGGAACATCGCGGCCGAGAAGGGGATCGACCTCTCGCAGGTCCCCGGAACGGGGCTCTCGGGCCGGGTGACGAAGTCGGACATCCTCGCCTTCGCCGAGAAGCCGGCCGCTCCCGCCGTGCCCGCGGCTTCCGTCGCGGCCCCGGCTCCGGCCGCTTCGGCCGCCCCGGCCGCGGGCGCCCTCGCGCCGGCGCCCGCCCCTGCGCCGGTCGTCGTCCCCGCCGAGGCGGCGCGGCTGGCGCCCCCCGCGGCGCCCGTCATCGCGTTCCCCGCCGGGGCGAACGTCGCGGTCGAGCCGATGTCTCCGATGCGCAAGCGGATCGCCGAGCGGATGGTCGAGTCCAAGCGGACCTCCGCCCACGTCTCGACGGTCTTCGAGGTCGACTACACGAACGTCGCCCGGATCCGCGACCGGGCGAAGGACCGCTTCTTCGCCCAGTACGGGACGAAGCTGTCGTTCCTGCCGTTCATCTTCCGCGCGACGATCGCCGCGCTGAAGGCGCGTCCCGTCGTCAACTGCTCGATCGTCGGCGACGACGTGGTCTACCACCGCGACATCAACCTCGGGATGGCCGTGGCGCTCGACTGGGGCCTCATCGTCCCCGTCATCAAGCACGCCGACGACCTCTCCCTCGTCGGTCTCGCGCGGGCCGCCAACGACCTCGCCGGCCGCGCACGGTCGAAGAAGCTCCTCCCGGACGAGGTCCAGGGCGGGACCTTCACCATCACCAACCCCGGCGTCTACGGCTCGCTCTTCGGCACCCCGATCATCAACCAGCCGCAGGTCGCCATCCTCGGCGTCGGGACCATCGAGAAGCGGGCCAAGGTGGTGGAGCTCCCGGACGGCTCCGACTCCGTCGCCATCAAGACGATGGGGTACCTCTCGCTCACCTTCGACCACCGGATCATCGACGGCGCCGAGGCCGACGCCTTCATGAACGTCGTCAAGTCGACCCTCGAGAACGGCCGCTGGACCGAGCTCGACTGACCGGGCGGCGACGCCGCCGTGCCGTGACCCGACGCCCGGGCCGCCCCGCGGCCCGGGCGCTCGTGCAGGAGGAGGGAACGTGAAGGAACTGATGCCGACGGCCTACGACGAGGTCCCCTACCTCACCGGGTCGTTCTCCTTCGCCCACCCCGAAAGGCTCGCCGGGCCCGCGATCCTCCGGGGGCTCGACCCCCCACCCGTCGAGACGGCCCGCGTCCTCGAGCTCGGCTGCGCCCGCGGCGCGAACCTGATCCCGATGGCCGAGCTCCTCCCCCGGGCGACGTTCGTCGGCGTCGACCTCTCGGCCCGGCAGATCGAGGAAGGGCAGGGGATCGCGAAGGAGCTCGGCATCGGCAACGTCGAGCTCCTGGCCCGCGACGTCACGACCCTCGACGACTCCTTCGGCACCTTCGACTACGTCATCGTCCACGGGCTCTACAGCTGGGTCCCGCCGTTCGTCCAGCAGAAGATCCTCGAGGTCTGCTCGCGGAACCTCGCGCCGAACGGCGTCGCGTTCGTGAGCTACAGCACCTTCCCCGGCGCCCACCTCACGCTCCCCTTCCGGGAGATGATGCTGTACCACCTCCGGAAGGTCTCGGACCCGGCGGAGAAGCTCCGGCGCGTGAGGGAGCTGATGCCGTTCCTCGCCGAGGCGGCCGCCCCGCGGAAGGACGTCTGGTCGATCCTCCTCGAGGACCAGGCCGACTTCGTGAGGGACGCGCAGGACTGGTACCTCCTCCACGACCCGCTCGAGGAGATCAACCAGCCCGTCTACTTCCACCAGTTCGTCGAGCAGGCGGCCGCCCACGGCCTCCAGTACCTCGCCGAGGAGTGGTTCGGGAGCCGCGACGAGATCCTCCCCCCGGAGGTCTGGAAGACCCTCGACGGCTACGGCCTCGACCGGATCGAGCGCGAGCAGTACCTCGACTTCATCCGGAACTGCCGCTTCCGCCGGAGCCTCCTCGTCAAGGCGGACGCGACGTTCCGCGACGGGCCCACCCTCGCCGCTCTGAAGACGGTCCGCTTCCGGACGCGGGTCCGCCCCGCCTCGCCGGACTTCGCCCTCGACTCCACCGAGGAAGGGGTCTTCGTGGGCGGCTCGGGCCTCTCGCTCTCCACGCCCGACCCGTTCGTGAAGACGATGCTCGGGGCGCTCTTCGACGCCTGGCCCCGGACGCTCGGCCTCGAGGAGATCCGGCACGCCCTCGCGCCAATTTCCCGCGGCCTCCCCGGCGCCGGCGACGACGGCCCCCCGGTGGAGGTGACGGCGCGCCTCCTCCTGATGAGCCTGAACGCCCAGATCGTCTCGCTCCACCTCGTCGAGGACCGGATCGCGCGCGACCTCCCCGAGCGCCCGGCGGCCTCCCGGATCGCGCGCTACCAGGCGTCGCGCAAGGAGCTGGTGACGAACCTCCTCCACCAGTCGATCGACCTCCTCCCCGTCGACCGGTTCGTCCTCGCGCGGCTCGACGGGACCGCGTCGAGGCGCGACGTCCTGCGCGCCGCCGCGCCCGAGGTCGAGTCGGGGCGCCTCCGGATCGAGGTGGACGGCAAGCCCCTCCCGCCCGAGGAGGCGGCCCGGCAGCTCCCCGACCAGATCGACAAGAGCCTCTCGCGACTCCTCGCGGCCTGCTACTTCCTGGGGTGATGCCCGCCCCGGAGGGGCCTCCACCGCCGCCGCGCCGATCGGGAACCGGATAGAATCGGGAATGCGCCGTCCGTTCGAGGTCGTCTCCCTCCTCCCCTCGGGTCCCCGCGACTACGACGAGGTCTGGGAGTTCCAGCGGCGGGCCGCCGACCGGGTCCGGGCGGGCGGGCGCGAAACGCTCTTCCTCCTCGAGCACCGTGACGTCATCACCCTCGGCCGGAACGCGGGCACCGGCGACCTCCACCTCCCGGCGGAGCAGCTCGCGACGCTGGGGGTGGCCGTCCGCCCGAGCGACCGCGGCGGCAAGCTGACGTTCCACGGTCCGGGCCAGCTCGTCGCCTACCCGGTCCTCGACCTCTCCCACGGAGAGACCGACGTGCGGCGCTACGTGAGGAACCTCGAGGAGGTCCTGATCCTCACCGTCCGGGCGTACGGCATCGAGGCCGGGCGGAGCAGCGTCGCCGAGCGCTGGTCGTCCGTCTGGGTCGGGAACGACAAGCTGGCCGCCATCGGGATCCACCTCTCGAGCTGGGTGACGACCCACGGCGTCGCCCTGAACGTCACGACCGACCTGGCCCGCTTCTCGCTATTCACCCCGTGCGGGATCCGGGACGGCGGCGTCACCTCGATCCAGAAGCTCCGGCCTGGCGTCCCGCCGCCCTCGGTCGCGGACGTCGCCCGGACCTTCGTGACCTGTTTCTCGGACGTCTTCGACCGGGAGCCCGGGCCGGCGGGGGACGAAGCCCTCGCCGGGACCGCCACGACGGGAGGTGCGACATGACGGATTCGAATCGCCACGTCTACGAGCGGCTGACCGCCAAGATCGCGCCGTTCGCCTCGGAGGGGGACGTCCTCCACTTCGACTCCATCGTCCGCGCGCCGCTCGACGACGAGACCGTCGGCCTCGTCGCGGAGGCGCTGGTCCACGAGGACGCCGAGACGCGGCGTGCCGCCCTCTTCGTCTTCGCGGGCCTCCAGGACGAGAGCCCGGCCCGCCTCGACCCCTTCCGGCCGCTCGAGGGGCGGATCCGCGACCTCCTCCTCGACGCCGACGCCGGCGTCCGCTGCGACGCCCTGATGGCCTACGCCTACTTCGACCCGAGGGACCTCTCGGTCGCCGTCCGCGAGTTCCTCTCGGACCCCTCGGGACGGAACCGCCTCCAGGCCGTCCGGATCCTCGACGCCGAGCGGAACCCCCGGAACGTCGAGAGCCTCCTGCCGCTCGGGGTCGACCCGTACCACGAGGCGAGCGAGGAGGACCGCCGCGAGTGGCTGATCGTCCGCGAGGCGGCGCGCGGCGCCATCGAGCGGCTGACGGCGACCCGCTTCCCGGGAGGCCTCGAGGAGGAGGAGGTCGAGGGGGTCCCCTGCCTCTACCACGTCTGGGACCCGATCTGGCAGTGGGCCGTGAGGCAGGGCTTCCGGCCGCACGGGTGACGCCGGCCCCGGACCTATACTCGGCCCGGGGGTGGATCCGATGTGCCTCGGCGTGCCCGGACAGGTCGTCCGCGTGGAAGAGAACCCGGTGGGGATGACGATGGGCCTCGTCAGCTTCGGCGGCATCACGAAGGAGGTCTGCCTCGCCTACACCCCCGAGGTGCAGGTGGGCGACTACGTCCTCGTCCACGTGGGGTTCGCGATCAGCAGGATCGACGAGGACCACGCGCGCGAGGTCTTCGACGCCCTCCGGCAGATGGGCGAGCTCGAAGGGCTGGAGCCGCCGCCCCCCCGGGCGGGCTGAGGCCCGGCGGATGCGCTTCGTCGACGAGTACCGCGACGGGGCCGCGGCGCAGGCGCTCGTGGCGGCCGTCGCCGCCCGCGTCACGAAGCCCTGGACGCTGATGGAGATCTGCGGCGGGCAGACCCACACCCTCATCAGGTACGGGATCGACCGGATGCTCCCGGAGCCCGTCACCCTCGTCCACGGCCCGGGGTGCCCGGTCTGCGTGACGCCGCTGGTCGAGATCGACCGCGCGCTCGAGATCGCCGGCCGTCCCGGCGTCACCTTCACCAGCTTCGGAGACATGCTCCGGGTCCCCGGCTCGAGGACCGACCTCCTCACCGTGAAGGCCCGCGGCGGCGACGTGAGGATGGTCTACTCGCCGCTCGACGCGGTGAAGCTCGCCGAGGCCGACCCGTCGCGGCAGGTCGTCTTCTTCGCCGTCGGCTTCGAGACGACCGCGCCCGCCAACGCCGCGGCCGTCTGGGAGGCGAGGCGGAAGGGGCTGAAGAACTTCTCGCTCCTCGTCTCGCACGTCCTCGTCCCGCCCGCCATGGAGGCGCTCCTCTCCTCGCCGCTGAACCGCGTCCAGGGGTTCCTCGCCGCCGGCCACGTCTGCACCGTCATGGGGTACCGCGAGTACGAGCCGATCGCGGAGAGGTACCGGATCCCGATCGTCGTCACCGGCTTCGAGCCGATCGACCTCCTCCAGGGGATCCTGATGACGCTGACGGCTCTCGAGGAGGGGCGCCACGGCGTGGAGAACCAGTACACCCGCTCCGTGACCCGCGAAGGCAACGTCCGGGCGCAGGAGCTGGTGGCCGAGGTCTTCGAGCCGTGCGACCGGGCGTGGCGCGGCATCGGCGTCATCCCGGGGAGCGGGCTCGCTCTCCGGGGCCCGTACGCCTCCTTCGACGCGGCCCGGCGCTTCCAGGTGGAGGCGCTCGAGGTCGAGGAGCCCGAGGTCTGCATCGCCGGCCAGATCCTGCAGGGGCTGAAGAGGCCGAGCGACTGCGCGGCGTTCGGCGGCGCCTGCACCCCCGAGCACCCGCTCGGCGCGCCGATGGTCTCCTCCGAGGGGGCCTGCGCCGCCTACCACGCGTACGGGAGGGGCTGATGGCCGACGACCTGGGCGAGCGGCTCGCCGCCCTCTCCTGCCCCGTGCCGGCCTCCGCGGGCTCCGACACGGTCCTCCTCGCGCACGGCGGCGGCGGCAGGATGAGCCAGCGGCTGATCGAGCGGCTCTTCCTCCCCGCCTTCGACAACCCCGCCCTCGCCGAGCTCCACGACGGCGCCGTCCTGACCGTCCCGGCCGGGCGCCTCGCGATCTCCACGGACTCCTACGTCATCCACCCGCGCTTCTTCCCCGGCGGCGACATCGGGAGCCTGGCCGTCCACGGGACCGTGAACGACCTCGCGATGTGCGGCGCGCAGCCCCTGGCGCTGACCGCCGGCCTCGTCCTGGAGGAGGGGCTCCCGATGGAGGAGCTCGAGCGGATCGTCCGGTCGATGCAGGCGGCGGCCGAGAGGGCGGGCACCTCGATCGTCACCGGGGACACGAAGGTCGTCGACCGCGGCAAGGGGGACGGCGTCTTCGTCAACGTCACCGGGATCGGGATCGTCCCGGAGGGGATCGCCATCTCGCCGTCGCGCGCGCGCCCCGGCGACGCAATCCTCCTCTCCGGGCGGATCGCCGACCACGGCATCGCCATCCTCTCGCTCCGCGAGGGGCTGAGGTTCGAGACGGACCTCGCGAGCGACACGGCCCCCCTCAACGGGATGGTCGCGGACCTCCTCGCGTCCGCCGGCGAGGCGGTCCACGTCCTGCGCGACCCGACCCGCGGCGGCGTCGCCAGCGTCCTCAACGAGCTGGCGCAGAAGGCCGGCGCCGGCGTCGAGCTGGACGAGGCCGCCATCCCGGTCGGCGACGCGGTTCGCGGCGCCTGCGAGATCCTGGGGCTCGACCCGCTCTACGTCGCCAACGAGGGGAAGCTCGTCGCCTTCGTCGCCCCGCACGCGGCCGAGGCCGCCCTCGCCGCGCTCCGCGCCCACCCGCTGGGGCGCGAGGCGGCGCGGATCGGGACGGTCGTCCCCGACCACCCCGGCAGGGTCTTCCTCAGGAGCCGGATCGGCGGGATGCGCGTCGTCGACATGCTGACGGGCGACCCGCTGCCGCGGATCTGCTGAGCGCCCGACCTACCGGTCGAACGACTCCTCCCGCGCGGCGGCGGAGAGGGGGACGAGGTACCGCTCCGGGTCGGCCGCGATCTTCCTGTGCGCGCCGGCCAGCGTCGCTTCCCCCGCGTAGCTGACGGCCGACCGGAGGTGGCCGGCGAGGCGGGCGAGGATGTCGACGACGCTCCCGACGTACGGCATCCGGACCGTCTGCCCCTCGGCCGGCGTCGAGAGGGCCTCGGCGAGGCCGTCCGTGGTCGCGCCGTCGGCCACCGCCTCGGGCGAGGTCATCCCCCGGTAGAGCTTCACCTTCTGCCGCGTCGCCGGGTCCTCGACGACGATCCCCGGGGACTCGTCGGTCCCCGAGAGGAGCGACCCGAGCATGACGGTGGAAGCCCCGCAGGCGATGGCGAGGAAGACGTCCTTGTCGTTCCGGATCCCGCCGTCCGCGATGACCGGGACGCGGTCCCCGACCGCGAGCCAGGCCTCGCGGACCGCCTGCAGCTGCGGGATTCCGGCCCCGGTCTCCAGCCGCGTCCGGCACCCGCGGCCCGGCCCCACCCCCACCTTCACCGCGGAGACGCCCAGGTCCGCCAGACCCCGCGCGCCGTCCGCGGTCGCCACGTTGCCGACGACGAGCGGGACGTCCGGGAATCTCTTCCGGAAGGCCGGCACGGCCCGGAAGACGACGTCCGCGTCGGCGTGCGCCACGTCCATCAGGACGACGTCCGCCTCGGCGGCGACGAGCGCCTCCGCCCGCTCCAGGAAGTCCCCCGCGGCGCCGATGGCCGCACCGACCCTGAGCCGCCCCCGGCCGTCCTTCACCGAGAACGGCTTCCTCTTGAAGAGGCGCAGGTCGCGCATCGTCACGAGACCGCGGATCCGCCCCCCCTCGTCGACGAGCGGCAGCTTCTCCACGCGGTGCTCCCACATCGTCCGCTCCGCCTCCTCGAGGCTCACGGAGGGGGGCCGGGTCACCAGCCGGGCGACCGGCGTCATCAGCTCCTCGACGAGCCGCTCCCCGCTCTCCTCGCCGAACGGCAGGTCGCGCTGCGACAGGAGCCCCGCCAGGAGCCCGGATCCGGGCGTCTCCTCGATCAGGATGCCGCTGGAGCGATGCTTCTCGATCAGTCTCCGCACCTCGGCGATCGTGGCGCGCCGCGGCAGGACGAGCGGACTCTCGATGACGTACGAGTGCCGCGTCTTGACGTAGCGGACCCGTGCCGCCTGGACCTCGATCGGGCAGCTCCGGTGGAGGAAGCCGAACGCCCCCTCGAGGGCGAGCGTCTTGGCCATCTCCTCGCCGACGACGGTGTCCATGTTCGCGCCGACGACCGGCATCCCGATGTCGACCCCCGGCACCAGCGGCATCGCCAGGTCCACGTCCCGCCGCGTCGCGACGGGGCTGTGCTGCGGCCGGAAGAGGAAGTCGTCGAAGGTCCGTCCCAGGAAGAGCGGCTCGAGGTCGCGCATCGGGGACATTGTTCCACGGGGAGGGCCGCCGGAGGACTAGACTCCTCCCGTGCGCTCCCCGCTGCGCGTGGCCGTCTCCCTCGCCCCCGCCCCGGTGATCGAGGCGTACAAGGCGGGGGTCGACGTGACGCTCCTGGACGAGAACCTGAAGCTGACGGTCGCCGAACGGGTGAAGAAGCTGCAGGAGTTCGTCGAGACGCTCGAGCAGCTGCGGGCCGGCGCGGAGGGACGGCGTGAGCAACCGCTTCGAGGCGACGCTCCGGGCGCTCGCTGAAGGGGGCGTGCGCTTCATCGTCGTCGGCGGCGTCGCGGCCGCGGCTCACGGCGCCGCACGGGCCACCTGGGACGTCGACGTCGTCTACGAGCGGTCCCCGGGAAACCTCGAACGCCTCGCCCTCGCTCTCGCCCCCCTCCGGCCGTACCTGCGCGGCGCCCCGCCCGGGCTGCCCTTCCGGTGGGGCGCGGAGACCCTCGCGCGCGGGCTCAACTTCACGCTGACCACCGGCGGGGGCGACCTCGACCTCCTCGGGGAGATCGCCGAGCTCGAGCTCCTTCGGGACCGCTCGACCCCTCGCTGAAGGCGAAGGGCGGCCGGCGGAGATCTTTGGCGGGCGCGGTCACGTTGCCGCGCCGGAACGCGGTCGGCTCGGGACGGTCGAACCTCGGACGGGCCTGGCGCTCCGAGGTGTTCCCGCCGTTCGGGAGCGACAGCGCCTTTCTCCTCTACGCGATGCAGAGTGGTACCGGGGAGAGAATCCATTCAACGTGCAGACGATCGCCTTCCTCCTCCTCCTCGCCCTCCGCTCGTCCACCGCCGCCAAAGCCGCACCGGGGCCGGCTCCCGCGGCCGCACGCGTGCTCCTCGAGACCGCCGCAGGCGAGATCGAGATCCTCGTCGACGTCGCGCACGCGCCGGTGACGGCGCGCAACTTCCTTCGCTACGTGGAGGACGGCGCCTACGACGGCGGACTGTTCCACCGGACGGTGACGCCGGAGAACCAGCCCGACAAGAAGGTGAAGATCGACGTGATCCAGGCCGGGGTCCCTCCCGCCCGGGAGAAGCTCGACCGTCCGCCGATCCCCCTCGAGCGGACCCGCGACACCGGCCTCTCCCACGTCGACGGCGCGGTCTCGATGGCGCGCGACAGCCCCGACTCCGCGACGAGCGACTTCTTCATCTGCGTCGGCCCCCAGCCCTCCCTCGACTTCGGAGGCGCCCGCAACCCGGACGGCCAGGGCTTCGCCGCCTTCGGTCGCGTGGTCCGGGGGATGGACGTCGTCCGGCGGATCTGGCGCTCTCCCGCCAAGGGACAGGCGCTCGAGCCGCCGGTCGAGATCCTCCGCGCGAGCGTCCTCGCGCCTCAGCCGATCGGCTCGAACCTCCCCTGGAAGAAGCGGAGCGCCGGCGGCTCGTAGACGAACTTCAAGCCCTTGATCTCGTGCCGCCGCTGGTAGAGCCGCGCGATGCCGTCGGCGACGGCGCGCATGTGCTCGTTCGAGTAGACGCGGCGCGGGATGGTGAGGCGGACGAGCTCGAGGGCCGGACGGTAGTTCCTCCCCTCGTGGTCGCGCCCCTTGGAGACGTTGCCGCGCTCCATCACGCGGACCCCCGTCTCGACGTAGATCTCCGCCGCCAGGCGCTGGGCGGGGTACTCGTCCTGGTCGACGTGCGGGAGGAAGCGCTTGACGTCGATGAAGACCGCGTGGCTCCCGGTGGGCGCGACGACCGGGACGCCGGCCGCCGTCAGGCGGTCGGCGAGCCAGGCGGCCTGCTCCACCCGCGTCCGGATGTAGCGGTCGTCGAGCATCTCCTTCACGCCCTGGGCCATCGCGGCGAGATCGGCCGCGGGGAGGCCGCCGTCGCGGACGCCCCCCTCGTAGATCCGGAGCTTCTCCTCGGCTTTCCGCGCCCACTCGGCGTTGTCCTTGAACGCGAGGAGCCCGCCGATGTTGATCAGGAAGTCCTTCTTGCCCGAGACGGTGCAGCCGTCGCCGTGGGCCATCATCTCCCGGACGATGTCGCGGATGGGGGTCGCCCGGTAGCGCGGGTCGCGCTTCTTGATGAAGTAGGCGTTCTCGACGGCGCGCGTCGCGTCGAAGAGGACCGGGATCCCCTTCGGCCGGCAGTAGGCGTAGACGTCGCGGACGTTGTCCATGCTCACGGGCTGGCCGCCGGCCATGTTCACCGAGAACTCGAAGGAGATGTAGGCGACCTGATTGGCGCCGTGCTCCTTCACGATCGCGTCGAGCTTGCCGAGGTCGACGTTCCCCTTCCAGGGGAAGGTGCTCGCCGGGTCGTGCGCCTCGTCGACGATGACGTCGACGAAGATCCCGCCCGCCATCTCCTGGTGGGCCTTCGTCGTCGTGAAGTACATGTTCCCCGGCACGAGCTGGCCCGGGCGGATCATCACCTCGCTCTGGATCTGCTCGGCGGCCCGGCCCTGGTGGGTCGGGAGAATGTGCTCGTAGCCGTAGATCTCCTTCATCGAGTCGACGAAGGCGTGGTAGGCCTCGCTCGTCGCCGCGGTGGCGCGCGCGCCGTCGTAGGCCGCCCACTGGTCGGTCGACATGGCGGTCGTCCCGGAATCGGTCAGGAGGTCGATCGTCACGTCGGCCGACCGGAGGAGGAAGGTGTTCCATCCCGCCTCGCGGATCGCCTTCTCGCGCTGCCCGCGGGTCGTCCGGGCGATCGGCTCGACCGTGTGGACGACGAAGGGGTAGCAGTCGAACTCGTACGTCGCGAGGTCGGCGAAGACGGAGCGGAACCGGAGCTGGTCGTTCCAGGCGCCGTCGACCTCGACGTCGAGCGGGGCGATCCTCTCTCGCTGCGCGAAGAGGGCGATGACGGCGTCCGCCACCTGGTCGAGCTGCCAGCTCGTCATCGCCAGGCGCGGGATCTGGACGGGGAGGAGGTGGTCGCGCCCCGCGTGGCCCGGGACGAAGGCCCTCACGCCGCTCGTCTGGTAGAGGGCGGCCGCGAGGGCGTGCTCGGGGTAGGTCGAAACGTGCGGGAGGAAGGCGTCGGCCTTCAGGTAGGCGCCGTCGCAGCCCCGCTCCAGCGGGACGCCGGCGTCCCCGAGGCGCGCGGTGAAGCGCTCGGTCTGGTGCATCACCCACTGGACCTCGGCCTCGTCGGTCATCTCGGCCAGGCCGCGGGCCAGGACCTCCATCGTCCGCCCGGCCATCCCGCCGTAGGTGTGGAGCCCCTCGTAGACGACCACCTCGTTCATGAACCTCTCGTGGTCGGCCGGGTTGTCGGTGGCGAGGAGGCCGCCGGTGTTGCACTTGGCGTCCTGGGCACCGTCGAGGAGGACCACGTGCGCCGTCTTGGCGATCAGCTTCACGAGCTCGGCGATCGTCCGGTCGGCGTGCCCCGCCTCGTGCCGCTGGACGTACCAGGCGTTCTCGACGACGCGGGAGACGTCGAGGAGGAGCCGGAGACCGTGCCGGTCCGCCAGGGCCCTCACGCCCCGGAGGTTCTCGAGGCTGAAGGGATGCTGGCCGTCGGCGAAGGCCTGCAGGCCGATCATCGCGGCCTTCCGCCCCGAGACGAGCGCCTGGAGCTTCGCGAGGTCGACGTTCCCGGTGAAGACCTCTTCCGTCCGGTCGCGCACGTCGGCGATCTCGATCCCCCGCGGCTCGTGGAGGTCGACCCGCCCGCGCGCGTTGCTCGGGACGAGCGAGCCCTTCGGCGTCAGCGTCGCGACGATCAGCTTCACGGCCCCGAGGCTGTTGTGGGTCGGGCAGACGTACGTGTGCCCCAGGACCCGCGTCACCACCTCGCAGAGGGTCTCGAAGTTGCGCGCCCCGGCGTACGCCTCGTCCCCGACGAGCTGGCCGGCGATCTGCTCCTGGCTCATGGCGCCGGTCCCGAACGAGCACATGTCGAACGTGACCTGCGTCGGCGTCAGGTTGAAGACGTTGAAGTGCGCCTTCTGGAGGTTTCGCTTGCGCTCCTCCAGCGTCGGGAAGGCGATGGGGCGGACGGTCTTGATCTTGTGGGGCTCGTGGATGGGGGGGGTGGCCGGCACGTCTCGTCCTCCTCTGTCGGGGGAATGCTAGGGAAGCGGAGCGGACGCTGGAATATCTATCGTAAGGAAAACAACGGAATTTGCTTACGATCGACAGGCATAATCAGACAATGACGTTACTACCTTCGAAGCTCCTCGACGGGACGGGCTGGAGGATCCTCCGCGAGCTCCAGCTCGACGCCCGGCTCTCCTTCGCCGAGCTCGGCCGCCGGGTGGGGCTCTCCAAGCCCGCCGTGGCGGAGCGGGTCCGGAACCTCGAGGCCGCCGGCGTGATCTCGGGCTACCGCGCCGAGGTCGACCTGGCGAAGGTGGGCTACCCGATCCTCGCCGTCATCCGGATGGGCGCCGTCGGCGACGTCCTCGCCCGGATTACGGCGACCGTCCGAGCGATGCCCGAGGTCCTCGAGTGCCACCGGGGGACGGGCGGCGACTCCTTCACGATGAAGGTCGCCGTCGCCTCCGTCGAGCATCTGGAGGCGGTCATCGACCGGCTGACGCCGTTCGGGACGACCGCCACCTCGATCGTCCTCTCGTCCCCCGTCCCCGGCCGGATCGTGGAGCGCCCGGGGGCCGAGCAGGCCAGGGCCCGCGCGCCGCGCGAGCCCCGCCCGCGGCGATCCGGCCCTCCGCCCCCGGGGGGAGCTGCCTGACGATCGGCGCGTCGACGGGGCCCTCCCGGTCGCCGTCGACCCGGACGGACCCGCCGGCGGCGGGGCGCGCCGCGCCTTCCGCCTAGAATCCGCCGTCCGGCGGGGACCGCGGAAGGGAGGGGCCGATGGGCGTCAAGCCCGACACCTGGATCCGGTCGAGGGCGCTCGAGCACGCGATGATCGAGCCGTTCGAGCCGGGGCTCGTCCGCACCGTCGACGGGCACGGCGTCGTGTCGTTCGGGACGTCGAGCTACGGCTACGACGTGAGGTGCGCCGGGGAGTTCAAGGTCTTCACGAACATCAACAGCACGATCGTCGACCCGAAGAGGTTCGACGCGCGGAGCTTCGTGGACGTGAGCGGCCCCGAGTGCATCATCCCGCCGAACTCGTTCGCGCTCGCCAGGACCGTCGAGTACTTCCGGATCCCGCGCGACGTCCTCGTCGTCTGCCTCGGCAAGTCGACCTACGCCCGCTGCGGGATCATCGTGAACGTCACGCCGCTCGAGCCGGAGTGGGAGGGGCACGTGACGCTCGAGTTCTCCAACACCACGCCGCTTCCGGCCCGCGTCTACGCGAACGAGGGGGTGGCGCAGATGATCTTCCTCGGCGCGGACGGCCCCTGCGAGGTCTCGTACCGCGAGCGCGGCGGCAAGTATCAGGGGCAGCGGGGCGTGACGCTCCCGAAGACCTGAGCGGCCGCGCCGGAGCACGGGTCGGATCGCGGGGCCGGAACGTCGCCCGGCACGTCCTGCTGGCGGCGGGCGCGCGCCCTGCGGCGCCGGTCCCGTCCGCGCGAAGGGGGGCGTCCGTAGAATCGCGTAGGAGGGCCCGATGAAGGTCGAGATCACCTACTGCGTGGTTTGAAACTACGAGCCCCGGGCCGCCGGTCTGGCGGCCGAGCTGAGCAAGGCGCTGGGAGCGGAGGTGGCGCTCGTGAAAGGCTCCGGCGGCGTCTTCGAGGTCCGGGCGGCCGGGAAGCTGGTCTTCTCGAAGGCGGCCACGGGCCGCTTCCCCGAGCCGGGCGAGGTGACCCGCCTCCTCGGCGGGCCGTCCGCCTGAAGCCGCCGCGCGGCGGGCGCCGCCTTGACCGGGACGCCCCGGTCGCTAGACTCCCCCGGCCACGCCGGAGGATTCGACCCGCCGGACGGCCTCGAGGTATCCGATGAAGCTGACGACCCGAGGGCGGCCCGCCGCCCGACTCCTCTCCTGCCTCGCCCTCTCCGTCCTGGCCGTCGCCCCCTCGGCGGCGTGCACCCGGAAGGGCGCGGGCTCGAGCGCGGCCCCGGCGAGCGGATCGGTCGCCGCCCCCGCCCCGCCCGGGGCTCCGGTCGCGTCGGCGGCGAGCGTCCCCCCGAAGCCGACGGAGGAGCAGAAGGCCGCCGCCGAGGCCACGGGAATCCCCGCGGCGCTCCGGAAGGCGGGCTGGGCCGTCACCAGGGAGGAGGCCCGACGGAACGGGCTCGTCCCCTGCGGCGTCCTGGCGACGTTCAGCGTGGCGCACCCGAAGAAGGGGACCGGCACGGTGGCGCTCCTCGATCTCTCGGGTCGCTCGGCGCCGAACATCACCTGCTCGTCTCGCGTCGGGAAGGAGAGGGCGGTCGTCGTCGGCGTCTCGGCCGGGGCCGGGGTCGACGACGTCGCCGCGCTGACCGCCATCCTCGCCCAGAAGCCGGTCGACGCGCTGACGGGGGCCCGGGCGGCCGCGGCCCTGAAGGGGCTGGGATTCAAGGTCGGCAAGCCGGAGGCGCTGGAGACGTCGGTCCCGGACACGACGGCCTCGCGGGCCGCCGGGGGACGGGAGAAGGGCGCCGCGGTCGCGGTCGTCTTCGACTACTCCGAGGCGGCGGCCGGGCCTTCGGCCGCCTCGATCGGAACGGATCGCGTCCTGGTGGCTTCCGCTGCGGACGCCGCGCTCTCCGCGGACCTCCTGGCCGCCGCCCGTCCGGCCGAGGCTCCTTCGACGCGCTGACCCCACGGGGGACCCGGCGCGACGCTTTGGTCGGAGCCGTGCACGCTTTCGTGTGAGCCGGCCGTCGGAGGCCTCCGGGCACGCCGAGGGCTCGGGGGGCGCAACAGATTCGTGGAGAGTCGGTTACGCCACGCCCCCCGCTCCGGCCCAGCCCGTGGCAGCGGTCTTGAAGACTCCCGTCACGCCGGCCGCCGAGCTGAGAGCGGGTCCGGCGGAGGAAAAGAATGAAGAAGACCGTTGCCACGCTCGTCGCCGTCACCATCCTCTCCCTGGGCGCCGCCTTCGCCGAAGAGGCGAAGAAGGCCACCGAGGCCCCCAAGGCCGCCGCCGTCGAGACGGCCAAGCCCGCCGAGGCCGCCAAGCCCGCCGAGGGCGAGAAGGCCGCCGAGAAGGCGAAGCCGGCCACCCACAAGAAGATGAAGAAGCACGCGAAGAAGGCCGAGGCCAAGCCCGCCGCCGAGGCGAAGCCCGCTGCCGAGGCCCCCAAGGCCGCCGAGCAGCCCAAGTAAGACCGCCTCCGGAAAAGCCTCGAGCTTCACGTCCCGGCGCATTGCGCCGGGCTTTTTTTTTGAGCCCGCCCGGGCGGGGAGGAAGGCCCGGCGCCCCCCGGGCGCTCAGCCGCGGAGGAGCGCCCGCGCCTTCTCGAGGTGCTGGTCGACCTCCTCCTGCCGGCGGACGGCGTCCGGGGCTCCCCCGCCGCGCGCTCCCGCCGACAGCTCGTCGAGCAGGCCCTTCATCGACGAGATCGCCGCCTTCACCTCGTCCTTGGCGCGCTCTTCCGTTTCGCTCCCCAGGCCGGAGCAGGCCACCTCCGCCCCAGAGATCGCCTCGGAGGCCCGCCGCTGCTCCGAGTCCCACGACGCGGGGTCGACGGGCGGGCGGAGGAGGACGAGGGCGGCGGAGTGGACCGCGTCGTTCGCGCGCTCGGCGGCCGAGAGGCAGCCCGCGGCGGGCGGCCCCGTCTGGGCGGCGCCCGCGGACGCCGGCGGCGCCGGGGCCGGAGCGGTCCGCGAGCGGTGGCTGTAGAGCCAGTACGCCGCGCCCCCCACGAGGACGAGGATCAGGATCTGCCGGCCGTTCATCGCGTCGCTCCGTTTCCCGGGCCGTCCGGCCCGCTCCGATCCACGGCCGTCAGACGGCCTTCGAACGCTTCTCGCGGAGCTCCTCCGCGAGGAGCGCGCACCACGCCTCCATCCCTTCGCCCGTCCGGGCCGAGAGCTCGACGAAGCGGGCGCCCGGGTTGAGGGTGGCGACCTGCGCCCTCACGGCGGCCACGTCGAAGTCGACGTGCGGCAGGAGGTCGACCTTCGTCAGGACGGCCACCTTCGACCGGGCGAAGATGGCGGGGTACTTGAACGGCTTGTCGTCCCCTTCCGCCGTGGAGAGGAGGACGACCTTGAAATCCTCGCCGAGGTCGTAGGAGGTGGGGCAGATCAGGTTCCCGACGTTCTCGATGAAGAGGATGTCGAGGCCGCGCAGCGTCTCCCCCTCCTCGGCCAGCGCCGTGTCGACCTGCCGGGCGTCGAGGTGGCAGGCCCCACCGGTCAGGATCTGCCGGGCCGGGATCCCCGCCTTGCGGAGGCGGTCCGCGTCGCGCTCGGTGGCGATGTCCCCGTCGAGCCCGCCGAGCCGGTAACGGTCCTTCATCCGGGCCACCGTCGCCTCGAGGAGGGTGGTCTTCCCCGACCCCGGCGAGGAGATCAGGTTGACGACGAGGGTCCGCTGGTCGCGGAACGTCCGTCGCAGCGCGGCCGCGGCCGCCTGGTTGGCGGCCAGGACCTTCTGCTTGACGTCGAGCTCGGGCATCCCGGCCTCCCGCCGCGCCGCGAGGGCGGGCGACGGGAGGATAGCGCGGTCGCCTCCCCGGTCCGACGAGACGGGCCGGGGAGCCGCCGCCCGCGCCGCGTCCCCGCCGCGCGCTCCCGGCAGGCTACGAGAGGGCCGCCGCCACCGCGTCGAGGGTCGGCTCGACCGGAGGGCCGATCCTCGCGCGCCGCGCGGCCGCCGGCACGTCCTTGAGCCCCGTCCCGGTCACGAGGAGGACCACCCGCTCCTCCCGGTCGACGAGCCCCTCCTCCAGCGCGGCGAGGAGGCCCGCCAGCGCGGTCGCAGCCGCGGGCTCGGCGAAGAGCCCGGTCGCCGCCGCCAGCCGGGGGATGGCGTCGAGGATCGCCTCGTCGCCGACGAGGACGCCCGCCCCCTTCGACGCGCGCACCTCCTTCAGGCAGAGGACCGCGTTCCGCGGCGCGGCCACCGTCAGGCTGTCGGCCACGCTCGAGGCGGACGGCTCCGGGGTGATGGCCGCGGCGCCCGACCGCAGCGCCCGGGCGATCGCCCCCGACCCCTCCGGCTGGACGCAGACGAGCCGCGGCAGCCTCCGGAGGAGACCGCAGCGGACGAGGTCCGCGAAGCCCTTCGCGACCCCCGCGAGGATGACCCCGTCGCCCGTCGGCACGACGACGGCGTCCGGCTCCTCGGGAGCGAGGTCGCGCGCGACCTCCAGGGCCGCCGTCTTCTTCCCTTCCACCGTGAAGGGGTTCAGCGCCGTGTTCCTGTTGTACCAGCCGAAGCGGGCGCACGCCGCCAGCGAGAGCTCGAAGGCCTGGTCGTAGCTCCCCGCGACGGGGACGACCTGGGCCCCGTAGCTCGCCATCTGGACGAGCTTGGCCGGAGGGGCCGTCGCGGGGACGAAGACGACGGTCTTCACGCCCGCCGCCGCGCCTGCCGCCGCCAGCGCGGTCGCCGCGTTCCCGGTGGAGGCGGCGGCCACCGTGTCGTAGCCGTACTCGATCGCCTTGGCGACGACGAGCGCCGAGGCGCGGTCCTTCGTCGAGCCCGAGGGGTTGCGCGTGTCGTCCTTGACGAAGAGGCGCGGCATCCCGAGCTCGCGCCTGAGCCGCGGGACCGGCAGGAGCGGGGTGCCGCCCGCCGCGAAGGAGAAGAACGACCCGGGGCCCCGGACCGGGAGGAACACCGCCAGCGCCTGCGGGTCCTCGAGGCGCGCGGAGGGCCAGCGGCGCGGGAGGTCCTCCTCGGCGATCTCCGTCGCCAGGACGCCGCGGGTCGGCCCGCCCGGCTCCTGCTTCCGCGCGCAGGACGGACAGACGTAGAGGGTGCGGTCCTCGTCGAGCCGCCGCCCGCATTCGTTGCAGACCAGGGTGAATCGGGCCACCGGGCGTCCTCCCGTCCGTCGCGGGCTCGGCGTCCGCGACGGGCGATCTTCGCACCGGCGCGACCGGCCGCGAAGCCCCGGCCCCTGTCCCTATACTCGACGGCGCCGCCGTGAGCCTCTCGCCGGGACTCCGCGTGGGACCGTACGAGGTCCGCGACCTCCGGGGAGCCGGGGCGTGGGGCGAGGTCTACGTGGCGCGCGACGTCCGGCTCGGACGCGACGTGGCGTTGAAGGTGCTGCGCCCCGGGAACGGCCCCTCGGCCCGGGGCCCCGAGGCGCTCCTCTCGGAGGCGCGCGCCGCGTCGGCCCTCTCCCACCCCGCCATCGCCACCATCTACGAGGCGGACGAGACGACCGTCGACGGGCGCCCGCTCGCCTACATCGCGATGGAGCTCGTCGACGGGCCGACCCTCGGCGACCACGCGCGGGCCGGGGCCCCGCTCGACGAGCTCGTCGGCCTCGTCCAGCAGGTCGCCGACGGCCTCGCGGCGGCGCACGCGAGGGGCGTCGTCCACCGCGACGTGAAGCCGTCGAACGTCCTCGTCGCCGAGGGGCCCCGCGCCAAGCTCGTCGACTTCGGGCTCGCGACCCGCTGCGACGCCCTCGACCAGGACGCGCTCGAGACGCTCGCCCCGGGCGACGGGACGGGGAGCCCCTCGACGGGCGAGATCGCCGGTACGGCCGCGTACATGTCGCCCGAGCAGGTCCGCGGCGAGGAGGCCGACGGGAGGAGCGACGTCTTCGCCCTGGGAGCGGTCCTCTACGAGCTCCTGACGGGACGCCGGGCGTTCCCCGGCGAGACCGTCGGGGCCGTCCTCGCGTCGGTGGTGGGGACCGACCCCCCGCCCGCGTCGAGCGTCAACCCGGAGGTGAGCGGCGAGCTCTCGAGCGTCGTCGCGCGAATGCTCGCCAAGGACCGCGCCCTCCGCAGCCCGTCGATGGAGGAGGTGGCGGAAGAGCTGGCGGCGGCCCGGCATCCCCGCACCGGCCCTGCGGCGCTCCCGCCGCGCGACCCCGCCGGGGGGGCCTGCGTCGCGGTCACCACGTTCGCGAACGTCTCGGGACGCCCCGAGGACGACTGGCTCGAGACGGGGCTCGTCGAGAGCCTCACGGCCGAGCTCCGCGCCGCCGCGGGAGCGTCCGTCGTCGGGACCGACCGGGTCCACGAGACCGTCCGGCGCCTCCGAGAGGAGCGGCGCGGGCGACGGGAGGGGCTCGCCGAGGAGGCGGGGCGGCGGCTCGGGGCCCGGTGGGTCGCGTCGGGCGCCTTCCAGCGCGTCGGCGAGAGGCTCCGGGTCACGGCGAGCCTCGCCGACGCCTGGAGCGGCGAGGTCCTCCGGGCGGTCAAGGTGGACGGGACGCTCGACGGGATCTTCGCCCTGCAGGACGCCGTGGGGCGCGAGCTGGCCGCCGCCCTCCGCTCCGCCTGCGGCCTCGCCGGGGAAGGGGCCCGCTCCCCCGCCGGGACGAGCGTCGTGGAGGCTTACGAGGCGCACGCGAAGGGGCTCGTCGAGCTCCGCGCCGGGAGCCTCGCCTCGCTCGAGAGGGCCGAGGCCCTCTTCGAGCGGGCCATCGCCCTCGACCCGCGCTGGGCCGCCGGGCACGTCTCGCTGGGATGGGCGCTCTCGGACCGGGCCGAGTACGCCGGCGACCCCGGGCCTTCCGAGCGCGCGCTCGCCGCGTTCCGCCGCGCGATCGAGCTCGAGCCGGCATCGTCCGAGGCGTTCCGCGGCCTCGCCTACGCGAACCTCTTCCTCCGGCGCGACGCGGAGGCGCTCGCCGCCGCGCGCCGCTCCCTGGAGCTCGCCCCGTCCGACGCCGCGGGCCACCAGGCGGTGGCCCGGGTCCTCTTCATCGCGAACGGCGACTTCCTCGGGGCCGCCCGCGAGTACGAGACCGCGCTCGCCCTCAACCCGCAGGCCGGATGGGTGGCCCTCCAGCTCGCGCACTGCCTCGCGCTGATCGGCGAGCTCCCCCGGGCCGAGGCGGTCGCGCGGCGCGCGATCGAGCTCCAGACCCAGGCGCTGTCGGGGAAGAAGGGGCTCCTGATCGTCGGCTCCCACGTCCGGCTCGCCCAGGTCCACGCGCTGGCGGGGCGCTGGGCGGAGGCGGTGACCGAGCTGGTGGAGGAGAGGCGCCACCTCGAATCGGTCGACCACGCCCTCCGCGGCCGGACGACCGTGGAGGTCGAGGCCCGGCTCGGGAGCGCCCTGGGCCACCTCGGGCGCGAGGCGGACGCCCGCGCCGCCCTGGCCCGCTCCGTCGCGGCATTCGAGGAGCGGCTGGCGGCCGGGAGGGACGACCCCTTCACACGCTACTACGTGGCCGTCGCCCGGACCCTCCTCGGGGAGACCGCCCGCGCCCTCGACGCCCTGGCCGAGGCGGCGCGCCTCCGCCCGTCGCTGACGCTCCGGAGGGCTCTCGTCGAGCCGGACCTGGCCCCGCTCCGCGAGGAGCCCCGGTTCCGGGCGCTCCTCGCGGACGCCGGCCTCGCCGCGGCCTGAGGCCCCCTGGCCGGCGGGCTCACGCCGCCGCGAGCTTCTCCGCCAGGTTCGGCACCTTCGCCGTCGCCAGGAGCGCCATGATCACGTGGACCTTCCAGCTCGCCTCGCGGGCGACGTTCACGGTGTGGCGCGCCATGACGCCGGGCGACACCTCGGCTCCGATGTCCGCCGGCAGGCAGTGCATGTAGAGGGCGTCGCCCCCCTTCGTCAGCGCCATCCGCCGCTCGTCGCAGATCCAGTCGCGGTGCCGGGCGTTCCGCTCGAGGGCGCGGCGCTCGATCTCCCCCATCGCCTTCGCGTCGCGGGCCCGGTTCGCGGCGACGCGCTCGAGCATCAGGTCGTATGGCCCCCAGCTCTTGGGGTAGACGACGTCGGCGTCGCGGAAGGCCTCGTCCATCGAGTCGACGACGCGGAACGAGCCCCCCGACTCGGCGGCGTGCCGCGCCGCCGACGCGAGGCACGGCTCCATCAGAGAGTACCCGTCGGGGTGAGCCAGCGTGACGTGCGCCCCGAAGCGGGTCATCAGCATGGCGATCCCCTGCGGGACGGAGAGGGGCTTGGCGTAGCTGGGCGAGTAGGCCCACGACATCGCGATCCGCTTCCCCGAGAGCCCCTCCGGGAACCGCTCCAGGAGCCAGCAGAGGTCGGCGAGCGTCTGCGTCGGGTGGTCGACGTCGCACTGGAGGTTGACGATCGGGACCTTCCGGGGGTCGCCCGTCGCCGCGAGGTAGTCGTCGATCCCCTTCCTGACGTCGCGCATGAAGGAGTTCCCCTCGCCGAGGATCAGGTCGTGGCGGACCCCGAGGGCGTGGGCGTTCATCCCGAGCATCGCGCCGGTCTCGACGGCCGTCTCGCCGTGGGCGATCTGCGTCGAGGAGCCGTCGACGATGACGGGCTGCATGCCGAGCCGGGCGGCGGCGCCGGCCCAGGCGGACTTCGTCCGCGTCGAGTTGTCGAAGAAGAGGGCGTAGGCGAGCTCGTGGGGCAGGAACGGGGTCTTCGTCCCGGCCCGGTCGAGCGCCGCGAGGCGGGCCGCGACGGCGAGGAGCGCCCCGAGCTCCGTCTGGTCGTAGTCGTCGGTCAGGAGGAGGCTCCGCCCGAAGAGGCGGTCGAGGACGGCGGGCTCGAGGACGGGCCGTTCGAGGGAGGAGGTCTGCATCTCTCGCTCCGTGGCGGGAGGGTCAGCCCTTCGCCTTCAGCTCGGAGGCGAGGACGGCGAGGGTCTCGGGGAGGAGGGAGTAGACGGCTGTCGCCTTCACCAGGTCGTCGACGGCGACCCACTCGTCCGTCGAGTGGGAGAGCTCCTCGAGCCCCGGCGCGAAGCCGATCGACGGGATGCCGAGGCGCCCCATCGACGCGACGCCGTTCGTCGAGAAGTGCCAGCGGGAGACCTTCGGCTTCCTCCCGAGGACGGCCTCCACGGCCTGGACGGTCCCCCGGACGAGCGGGTGCTCCTCGGGGAGGACCCAGGTCGGGTAGTAGGCCTCCTGCTCGACCTTCTTCCCGGTCCAGGCAGTCCCCTCGTACGACCGGACGGCCACCTCGGCGTCGCCGAGGTGCGGAAGGGCCTTCACCTCCGCGAGGGCCGTCTCGATCGTCTCGCCCGCGGTGAGGCGCCGGTCCAGGTAGATCGTCGCCCGGTCGGGGACGGCGCACATCGAGGGGGTCTTCACGTCGACGTACGAGACGATGATCGACCCCTTCCCGAGGAACGGGTCGGTCCGGAGCGTGCCGTTCAGCCTCTCGACGTCGAGGATGATCGGCGCCGCCTTGTAGAGGGCGTTCACGCCCCGCTGCGCGTGGGCGCCGTGGGCCGCCACCCCCCGGGTCGTGATGGTCATCTCCATCCGGCCGCGGTGCCCGCGGTAGACGTCGAGGCCGGTCGGCTCGCCCAGGACGACGGCGTCGGGGCGGAGACCCTCCTTCCCGATCAGGTGGAGGAGGCAGTGGCCGTCGAGGTCCTCCTCGAGGACGGACGCCGAGAGGTAGACCGTCAGCTCGGGCGGGACGCCCCTCTCCTTGAGGAGCTTCGCGCCGTACGCCATGCAGGCGATGGCGGGGAGCTCGTCGACGGCTCCCCTCCCGAAGACCTTCCCGTCCTCCAGCTTCCCCTCGAACGGGTCGAACGCCCAGGAGGCCGGGTCCCCGATGCCGACGCAGTCGATGTGGCCGTCCATCAGGACCTTCAGGGGACCGTTCCCCACGCGCGCGACCACCGTCCCGAGGCCGTCGAACCAGGTCTCGTCGAGGCCGAGCCTGTCGTACTCGTCCTTCACCCGGTGGCAGCGAGCCCGCTCCTTCCCGCTCTCGGCGGGGATCGCGATCAGGTCGCGGAGGAACCTCACGATGTCGTCCTGGTGGAGGCGCGCGGCCGCGAGGGCCTCGGCTCCCGAGGTCTTCGCCGCCGTCCCGGTCGTCGTCGTCATCTCGTCTCCTCTCCTCGTCTCGCCTCTCACGCGCCGGCCGCGACGGCCGCGCGGAGCTTCACGATCTCGAGCGCGCCGCTCTCCGCGTTGAAGGCGTCGATGGCGCGGTCCCACTCGGGGAGCTGCTGCTGCAGGTCGGTCCAGAACGAGGGGGACCAGAGGGCGTTCAGCTCGTCCACGGTCCTCCCCTGCTGCTCGACCCAGGTGAAGTACTTCAGGTTGTGGATCGCCTTGCGGTCGGGGTAGGTCAGCTCGCGCGTGTCGGCGGGGGAGCAGCCGAGGAGGAACCGGTCGAAGTCGGCCTCGGCCCGCGCCTCGGACAGCGGGCCCCGCTCCTTCGTCATCTCGGCCAGGCGGGTCAGGTAGAGCGACGAGGAGTCGGTGAACGAGGTGAGGAGGACGTCCTCGCTCCCCAGCTCGTACCAGCGGGCGGTCCGGATCGCCGCCAGGACGTTACAGACGCTCGAGATCCCGAGGAGCGGCAGCCGCTCGACGACCTCGGGCGCGACGCCGCGCCGTGCGAGCACCGCCTGCCCCGCGGGCTCGTTGAAGAGGCGGAAGACGCGGAGGGCCGCCTCGTCGTCGACCGCCGTCACGAGGTCGGTGCTCCTGGCGTTGTGGATCCAGGGGACGTGCTTGTCGCCGATCCCCTCGATCCGGTGGCCGCCGAAGCCGTTGAGGAGGAGCGTGGGGCACTGGAGCGCCTCGGCCGCGGTGACGGTCAGGCCCGCGAAGCGTTGCTTCAGGCCGTCCCCGGCCGCGAGGGTCCCGGCCGACCCCGTCGCGCCGACCCAGGCCGCGAAGCGCTTGTGCTCCCCCGGGAGCCGGCCGAACGCCTCCTCGGCAGCGGCGGCCGTGACCGACCAGTGCCAGAGGTAGTTCCCCCACTCCTCGAACTGGTTGAAGACGACGCAGTCCTTCCGCGTCTTCTTGATGTCCCAGCAGGCGTCGAAGATCTCCTTCACGTTGCTCTCGCAGCCGGGGGTCGCGAGGATCTCGGCGCCGATCGAGGCGAGCCAGTCGAACCGCTCCCGGCTCATCTCCTCCGGGAGGATGGCCAGCGCGGTGCAGCCGAGGAGCGCGCTGTCGAACGCCCCCCCGCGGCAGTAGTTCCCCGTCGACGGCCAGACCGCCTTCTGCGAGGTCGGGTCGAACTCCCCGCTGACGAGCCGCGGGACGAGGCAGCCGAACGCCGCCCCCACCTTGTGCGCCCCGGTCGGGAAGTGCTTCCCGACGAGGCCGGCGATCCGGGCCGGGACCCCGGTGAGCGCGGACGGGAGCTCGAGGGCGTCGACCGGCCCGAACCCGCCCGTCGCGGGGTCGTTGTGCCAGGTGATCCGGAAGAGGTTGAGCGGGTCGACGGCCTGCATGTCGACTCCCGGGAGGAGCGCGGCCACGGCCGGGTCGACGAGCGACGGGTCGCGCTGCTCGGCGATCCGCGGGATCAGGATTCCCTTCTGGCGGCAGCGCGCGACGGCGCGGCTGCGGACGGCGTCTCGGTTCGGGTCGGTCACGGGCGGTCCTTTCGTGCGGGGCCCCGGTTCGCGGCTGGGGTCAGGGGGCGACGAACGGGGTCCGGGCGTCGAGGGCGGCGAAGCGCCTCCAGACGTCGGGCGCCGTCCGTCGCGCCTCGGCGGCGAGCGCGGCGGGGTCGAGCGTGGTGAGCTGGAAGTTCTCCATGAGGACGACGCCGCGGGCGACGGTGTGGCGGACGGGTGCCTCGGCGGCGCCGTAGACGAGGTGCCCGAAGAGGTTCGCGACGGTGAGCGGGGTCGGCGGCGGTGCGTCGACGACCGCGACGTCCGCCGGAGCGCCGGGGACGAGCTCGCCCAGGTGGGGCTCGTCGAGGAGGCGGCGGGCGAGGAGGGCGTTCGACAGGAGGAGGCCGGGGAGGACGGTGAAGCCGGCCCCCGGGTCGCGGCGCCCGTCGCGCAGGGCGAGGAAGGCCGCCCGCAGGGCCCGGAGCATCGAGGAGGACATCCCGTCGGTCCCGAGGCCGATGGTGGCGCCGCGCTCGGCGGCCGCGAGCGGGTCGAACCGCCCCACGCCGTTGTTCATGTTCGACTCGGGGTTGTGGACGAGGACCGCCCCGCGGCGGATGGCGAGGTCGAGCTCGGCCTCGGGGAGGTGGATGCCGTGCGCGACGATCGTCCGTTCGTCGAGGAGCCCCGCGCGGTCGAGCCGCGCGATCGGCCCGGCGCCGAAGGTCTCGACGGAGAAGGCGACGTCGACGGGGTCCTCGGCCACGTGGACGTGACACGCGGCGCCCGCGGGGCGGCGGCGCCCCGCCTCCGCCAGCGTCTCGTCGCGGAGCGTGAAGCTGGCGTGGAGGCCGAGGGCCCCGCGGACCCGCCCGGCGTCCCGCCCCGAGAGGAAGCGGAGGTTCTCCTCGAGCCCCGCGCGCGCGGCGGCGGCGCCGTTCCGGTCGGTCACCTCGTAGCAGAGGACGGCCGAGAGGCCGGCCTCCTCCACCGCGCCGGCGAGGACGTCGAGGATGCCGGGGATGCAGGAGGGCGAGGCGTGGTGGTCGAAGACCGTCGTGCAGCCCCACCGGATGCAGTCGGCGAGGGTCAGGAGCGCCGAGAGGCGGACGGAGTCCCGGTCGAGCGCCCGGTCGAGCCTCCACCAGAGCTGGCGGAGGACGTCGGCGAACCCCGACGGGCGGAACCCCGGGTCGAGCCCGCGGGCCAGCGCCGAGTAGAAGTGGTGGTGGAGGTTGACGAAGCCCGGCAGGATGAGGCCGCCGCGGGCGTCGAGGAGCCAGGCGTCCCGCGCGCGTCCTTCCAGCGCCTCCATCTCCCCGACGGCCTCGACGCGGCCGCCCGAGATCAGCACCGCCCCCTGCGGCACGATCTGCGGGCGCGCCCCGCCCGTGACGACCGTCCCGTTCCCGATCAGCGTCCTCTTCTGGATCATCCCGTCGGCTCCTGCCGCCTGACGAAGCGGCCCCCCCCTGCGGGACCGAAGCTCTCGCTCCCGTCGTCCGCCCGCGCGAAGACCCTCGTCCCGCGCACCCAGGTCTGCCGCACGCGTCCGGTGAGGCTCCACCCCTCGAACGGGGTGTACCGGTTCAGGTTGTGGAGCTCCTCCGCGCGGACCGTGAAGGCCGCCCCGTCGTCGAGGACGGTGAAGTCGGCGTCGAGCCCCTCGGCGATCCGCCCCTTCCGCGACGCCACGCCGAAGAAGCGGGCCGGGGCCGCCGAGAGGAGCTCGGTGAGGCGCTCCAGCGTGACCCGTCCCTTCCCCACTCCCTCCGAGAAGAGGAACGGGAGGAGCAGCTCCACGCCGGGGACGCCCCCGTAGTCGGTCCAGATCGACCCGGTCGTCTTCTCGCGCGGCCACTCCCCGGCGGCGTGGTCGGTGGCCACGTGCTGGACGTCGCCGCTCGCGAGGCCGCGCCAGAGCCGGTCGCGGTCGGCGGCCCCCTTCACGACGGGCGCCGTCTTCAGGACCGACCCCTGCGCCTCGAGGTCGTCGCGCGTGAAGGCGAGGTAGTGGGGGCACGTCTCGGCCGAGAGGGCCACGCCCGAGCGGCGGGCCTCGGCCACGGCGTCGAGCGCGTCGCCGGCCGCCACGTGGACGACGTGCGCCCGCGCGCCGGTCTCCCGCGCCAGGGACGCGAGGAGCTTCACGGCCGAGACCTCGACGGCGGCGGGGCGGGAGTCGGCGTAGGCGAGCGGGCCGTCGTGCCCCCCGTCGCGGAGGCGCTCCGTCCTCTCGAGCACCTCTCCCTTCGCCTCGGCGTGGACGCCGGCCGGCACCCCGGCCGCGGCGGCGGCCGCGAGCGCCTCGCGGAGCTCCTCCGGCGTCAGGTCGCGGAACGTCTCCATCCCCGAGAGCATGTAGAGCTTGAACGCGGCGACGCCCGCGCCGGCGAGCCCGGCCACGTCGCGCCGCCAGTCCCCCTCCGCGACGGCGTTGCCCGAGACGCCGCCCCACATCATGTAGTCGACGTGCGCCTTCGGCGCGACCGCCGCGAGCTTGCCGGCGAGGCGCTCCGCGCTCGTCACCGGCGGGAGCGACGTGCACGGCATGTCGACGACGCACGTCACCCCGCCGGCCGCGGCCGCGCGCGTCCCGGTGGCGAACGTCTCGCGGTGCGTGAAGCCGGGGTCGTCGAAGTGGACGTGCCCGTCGATCACGCCCGGCAGGACGAGGGCGCCTCCCAGGTCGACCGTCACCGTCCCTTCCGGCGCGGGGATCTCCCCCGCGCGGCCGATCCGGGAGAAGAGCGGCCCCTCGACGAGGAGCTCGGAGGGCGCGGTCGCGTCGCCTCCCGCGGGGAGGCGGAGGTTGACGAACCGCGTCCTCACACCCGCACCTCCGCCCGGGCCGGGTCGGGGTCGACCCAGCTCGGGGCCTCCGACTCGAGGAGCCCGCGCCAGACCATCCGCATCAGCCACGCGTCCGCCGTGTCGAAAGAGGCGCCCGGACGGCCGGAGCGGGCCTCAAGGAGCTCGAGGCCCGAGAGGGTGAAGAGGAGCTCGAGGCCGCCGCCGCTCACGACGGCCCGGTCGTTCGCGGGGTCGGGGACGAAGCGGAGCTCGACGCCGCGGAGCCGGGCGCGCAGCCCGTTCCCCTCGCGGAGGTAGCCGTCGCGCGGGGGGAGCGCCTCCCACGCGCCCAGGCCGAGGAAGACCCGCTCCTTCACGTGCTGGGGCTCCCCCTCCTCCGGGCAGAACGGGACGCAGCTGCCGCAGTCGTCGCAGAGGTCCGCCACGACGGCCGTCTGCTCGGAGCCGCGAATGACGAAGCCCCGGCCGGGCCCCAGGGTCACGCGGCCTCCGGGGGCGGCCGTCGCCAGGACGGTCACGACCTCGACGGGCTCCGAGCGGTAGGTGAAGAAGGCCGCGTTCGGGCAGACCGAGAGGCAGACGTCGCAGCCGGAGCAGTCGTGGACGGGGAGCGAAGCCGCCTCCTCCCCGGGCGCGCCGCCGGCCGCCGCGGCCCGGTAACGGGGAGAGGCCGCCACCGCCGCGGCGAACGCGCCGGCGTCCCGCGGCGCCGCGCGGAGGAGCTCCGGGAGGGTGCGGGCACCGGCGGCGGACATCGCCGCCTCCAGCGCGCGGAGGGCGAGGGCGAGGCGCCCCGCGCCCCCCGGCTTCAGGAGATCCTCGCCGAGCGTCACGGGCGCGACGCCGCAGGCGAGCGTGTCAGCGAGGTTCCCCGCGTCGGCTCCGGCGGAGAAGGAGACGGGGAGGTCGGGCCCGACGGCCGCGCGGAGCCTCTCGAGAAGGGCCAGGGCGAGGAGGTGGAGCGGCGGCCCCGACAGCTCCAGCGCCGTCCCGGTGGCGGACGGGAAGAGGGCGGGGTCCCGGCGGACCGGGAGCGGACGGGCGAGCTTGACCCCGAACGGGACGCCGGTCGCGCGCGAGGTCTCCCTCAGCCGCTCGATCAGCGGAACCGTCTCGTCCCACGCGAGGCCGTCGTCGAACGCGTCCGGGAGGAGCGCCAGCTGCCGGTAGCCGAGCCGCCGGTGCAGGAGCTCCTCCACCGCCTCGCGGCCCAGGAGCGCCGGGGAGAGCTTCAGCCACACCGCGAGCCCGCGCGTCATCAGGTGGCGGAGCACCGGCTCCACCTCGTCCCCGGGACAGCCCCGCGACGGCTCGAAGGTGATCGACGAGGCGAGCGGAACGGGGGGCGAGAGGTCGCGCCACGCGGCGAGGTCGTCGGGGACCTCCTCCCGCAGCTCGTCGTAGAGCGCCGTGGGGTCGGCCAGGCCGTCGAGGAAGCCCTGAACGGCGGGGGAGGAGATCCCCTCGAGGTCTCCGCGGACGCCGGCGTCGAAAAGGGTGTCGAGCGCCGAGGCGTCGAGCCTCCCGAAGGCCCGCGTCGCCCTCAGGACCTCGACGAGGCAGGCGGCCTTCGCGTACTCGCGGAGGGCCGCCTCGGGCTCCAGCCCCGCCCCCCCTTCGGTCCTCAGGACGGCGCCTGCCGCGTGGATCGTCCGGGCCGCGGCGGGGCTCCGTGCCCCTTCCTCGACCGTCCGCAGCTCGACCACGCGCCCCCCGGCGAGCCAGGCCACGACGACGTTCGCGGCGAGCTGCGTCTGCGGTCCGTCGGCGGGACCGACGGGGGTGGCGGCCGGCCCGCCAGGCAGCGTCGCGGAGAGGTCGAGGCCCGGGGCCGGGACCCACCACGAGGTGGCCGGGAGGCCGTAGACGGAACCGCCCCGGCGCCCCTCGGCGGCGAGCCGCCGGAGCAGCACGGCAAACGGGACCGGGACGAGGCCCACCATCGCAGGAACGGTACGCCGGGCCGATTCGAGGCGTCCATGATGCGAATTCGTCACGCGATCTGATGCGACGCGCCCTCGTCCTTCCTCCTCCGGACGCGGTCCCCGACCTCTCCGGTCCGGTGACGCGGCGCACGCGAACGTCCTCCGGCGCCCTTCCGCGCTTGACTCCCGGTCCCGCCGAGACGGAATCTCCGGGAAACCAGACGCCTCGCCCGGACGGCTCTCCTCCCATGCGACGTCGCCGGCCCGCTACGTACGCGGACCCGTCGTCGAGGCGATTCGCCGAAGCGCGCAGGACGCGCGGGAGGTCGCCGTGGCACTACGCTCCGCTCGGTTCGCCGGGAACGCCCGCCTCCAGTCCGCCTCCGAGAACCGGCCCCCGATGGCGGTCTACGAGACGAGCAAGGGGGTCGCGATCCTCCAGCAGGCGCTGGCCGACCTCGGATACGAGCTCCCGGTCTCGATGAAGTACGGCTTCCCCGACGGGATCTACGGCGACGAGACGGCGCGCGCCGTCAGGCAGTACCAGACGAAGGAGGGGCTGAAGCCCGACGGGATCGCGGGGACGAAGACGCTGGGTCGGATGGACGCCTTCTTCGCCGGCAGGCCGGCGCCCCCCGACGTCCCGTGGCCGCCTCCCCACCCGAACCCCTCACCGCTCCCGCCGGCGCCCCGGCCGCCGGGGCCGCCGACGCCGCGGCCGCCGCGGCCGCACATCCCGCACGAGATCCCGGACGACCCCCCGCCTCCGAAGCCGACCCGGCCCGACGGGCTGAAGATCGTCCCCCCGTCCTCCGTCCCCTTCCTGATCGGCCAGAGCAGCCGGTACGTGGTGGGCGACCCGGGCGAGGAGGACATGCAGTTCAACGACCACCCGGCGAACCCGCAGACGCGCGGGGCGTTCCCGCAGCTCGCGTTCGAGGCCCTCCGGGTCCAGCCCGACACGCGGCTGGAGGCGATCTGGCGGACGGCGTTCGAGGAGCTCTACGGGACGGGTCCGCTCGGCCAGAGCATGATCACGCGGTTCATGCTCGGGAGCGGGACGCCGTTCGTCCACACCCCAGGCTCCGTCCTCTGCGAGATGGCGAAGGCGACCGCCACCTACCGGACCGCGGTCGCCTCGTTCCGGGCGGAGATCGTCCGGCAGGTCCAGGCGATGGTCCCGTCGGGCGTGATCGACTGGCGCCTCCTCTGGCTGACCACCGACATCCCCTTCTCGACCTTCACGCACGACACGTCGGTCCCCCGCGCGTTCCGCGCCATGATCGGCGGCGTCCACGGCGTCCGGCTCTACCTGACGAACTTCCGGGTCCCGGAGAACGCGCGGACGTTCGAGGGAGACCTGACGGTCCAGATCTCCGACGACTTCGGCGTCGGCAACGACGACATCTACTCGCCGGACCTCGCCTCGATGTGGATCCTCCAGCACGAGCGACCCGGCCACCGCCCGTTCGTCAACGAGCTGAACGTCGCGGACACGGTGACCGGCAGCTTCTGAGGTCCGCGCGCCGGCCCCGCCTCGGCGGGGCCGGCCGCTCTCACCGCGTCATCGGGAGGTAGCTCCCGTCGGAGGTCGCGGCGTCGTTGAGGACGCCGTAGGCGAGGAAGCGCGAGGTGCCCGAGAGCCTCTCGACGTGGACGCGCCCCGAAGTCGCGCCGCGCGAGCCGAGCGGCTGGCTCAGCTGGAGCCATTCGCCCGGCGCCAGGGTCTTCTCCTCGACGGGGGAAAGCTCCGCCCCCGAGGCGTCGTAGAACCGGAACCGGAGCGTCACCGGGTCGCCGCCGTCGCCGAGGTTAACGGCCGCCAGGTTCGACCGCGTCGCCGCGTCCTGCTGGAGCCCCTCGACCCAGGCGGCCGACGAGGCGGCCTCTTCGGCCGTCAGGCCGGGGTAGTAGACGCCGAAGGTCCCTCCGCCGGAGGCCGCGGGGGTGAACGTCCGCGCGCCCACCGCAAGGGAGCTCGCCGGCGTCCCGGCGGGCGCCTTCACGGCGAGCGAGCCCGCGACGTTCACGCCGCCGGCCGGGATCTGGAGCCCATGGCCCCTCAGGAAGTCGATGACGGCGGGGATCACCCGCTGCTCGCCGGCGGCGAGCGTCAGCGGCACCTCCCCCGAGCCGGTCCCGAAGTCCCGGGCCGCCGTGTAGGCGAGCGTCAGGTCGAGGGGAGCGGCCGAGAGGTTCGCGAGCGTCACCTCGGTCGTGTAGTGGCTCCCTCCGAGCCCGCTCACGTCGAGGACCACCGGGATGGTCCGGTCCGCCGGACCGGTGCCTCCGGGGAGGACCGGCGGGAGGTAGGAGCCGTCGGAGGTCACGGCGTCGTTCAGGACGCCGTAGGCGGAGAAGGGCGAGCCCCCCGCCACGCGCGTGACGGTCGCGCGCCCGGACGCGGCCTTCCCCTCGAGCGGCCGGTCGAGCTGCTGCCAGCCCCAGCCGGGGAGGACGACGTCCGGCAGGCTCCCCAGCTCCTCGCCGAGCGGTCCCGCCAGCGCCACGCGGAGCGTGACCGGGTCGGGCCCGAGGTTGACGAGGGCGAGGTTCGAGCGGGTCGACGCGTTCTGCTGGAGGCCGGGGACGACCGCCGTCGTCGTCGTGGCGTCGGCCGCGGCGTAGAAGAGGCCGAAGGTCCCTCCGCCGCCCGGGGTCGACGTCCGGCCTCCGACGAAGACCTCGCCGGCCGGGGCCCCGGAGAAGACCGCGCGAAGGGTCCCGACGATCCCCGCCCCCTCGTCGACGACCGGCAGCCCCTGCTCCCTGAGGAAGGCGATCACATCGCGGAAGATCCGCGTCTCGCCCGGCGCGAGCTCGACCCGGACGATCCCCGACCCGGTGCCGCGCGAGGCGGTGTAGACGAGGAAGACGGGGACCGGTGCGGCCGCCCGGGACGAGAGCGTCGCCTCGGTGGTGTAGTGGCTCCCTCCCCCGCCGTGGACGTCGAGGACCACCGGGAGGAGGAGCTGCGGTCCGAGCCCGTCGACGGAGCGGACCGTCACCGTAACGGAGGCGGTCGCGACGGCCCCCGTCAGGTCGCTCGCCGTCAGCGTGACGGGGTAGGTCCCCGGGGCGTGGTACGCGTGCGTCGCGGCGGCGCCGGAGGCGGACCCGCCGTCGCCGAAGCTCCACGAGTAGGTCACCGTGTCCCCGGCGTCCGGGTCGGTGGCCGTCCCGGCGAAGGCCACGGCGGCGCCCGGGTCGAGGACGGCCCCTTCCCCCGGCTGGTCGATGACGACCGCGGGAGCCGAGTTCCGGAGGCGGACCACCTGGGCGCGCTCTCCCGTCCGGTTGTGGTGGTGGAGGACGAGGAGCCCGGCGCTGCCGTTCGCGGTCAGGGCGGGGATGTCGTACCGCCCCGTCACCGTCGCCCCGTTCCGGTCGTCGACGAACGGCCCGTCGAGCGTCCCGTCGACCGCGAGGCCGGGCCTTCCCGGGTCGTAGGTCAGCCACCCGGTGGCGTCGCCGGTCCCGGTGTCGACGGACGTCGTCCTGACGCGGTAGCGGAAGCGCGTCGTGCCGGCCGTCAGGTCGAGGCCGGTCCCACCGGCGGGGGCCGGCAGAACGACGACGTCGCTGAAGTCGAGCGCCGTGTCGCGCACGAGCGGGTCGAGGTTCAGGTAGCGCGACGTCCCCTGGACGAACGCCGGGGAGTCGTGCGCCGTGAAGGCGACGAAGACGTCGGTCGGAGAGGCGTCAGACCCGGGCTCGACGAGGTTCGTGAGCGACCCGGTGTCCATCGAGCGGACGACCGCGTCCACCTTTCCGTCGCCGTCCCGGTCGACCTCGACCTTCACCTCGACCTCTCCCGGGGTCGTCCAGGGCGCCTTCGTCGCGACCGCGAAGAAGACGCGGCCGTCGGCGACCCCCTTCGCGGGGACGTCGCTCGCGACGCCGACGTAACGGATCGCGGTCGGGCCGGTGCCGTCGGTGGGGGTGGTCGGCGCGAGCTCGAAGGCCGACGCGGTCGACGTCACCGCCGCGGGCGGCGCGGCTTCCACCGCGAGGTCCGAGCCCGAGAGCGGGAGCGAGAAGGTCCCGGCTCCGTCGCCGACGATGCCGAGGCTCGGCGCCGCCCGCATGGAGGAGGCGCCGCGGACGTATGCGTGGACCGGGACCCGGAGGGTCCCCGAAGGGGCGCCGGTCAGGACGGCCCACCCGGAGGCCTCCGAGGCCCAGGAACGCGAGCTCGGGGCGACGGCGCTCGACTGCGTCGCGCTCATCGTCGGGTCGAGGGGGTGGGGGACGGCCCTCGGATCGGGGACGGAGAGCTTCACCTCCAGCGACCTCCGCTCCCCCGGCCCGAGAGTGAACCGGTCGGCGGGGAGGAGCTCCAGGGTCACGCCCGGAAGCGGCGCGGCCTGGACGAACGACGGGTCGAGCGTGACCGCGGACGACCCCTTGTTGACGACCGTGATCGCCTTCGAGACCGCCAGCGGCTCGCTCGGCTCCACCTGGAAGAGGAGGCCGACGCGGACGGGGTCCGCCTCGGAGAAGGCGATCACCTCGCCGGACGCCGCCTCGGCCGCGTCGACGCGCCCGGCGCCGACGCGCGAGGGGCCGTAGACGGGCGGCGAGCCCCCGGGCGGGAGAGGGCTCGTGTCGTGGCTGGCGGTGCTCATGACGAGGGCCTTCAGCTCCGCCACGCTCCAGCCGGGGTGGCGCTGCCGGAGGAGGGCCATGACGCCCGCGACGAGGGGCGAGGACATCGACGTCCCCGACAGGGTCGTCGACTGGCTCCCCGCGTTCACCTGGATGCCGGCGCTCCCCGCGGTGATCCCCGAGAGGGCCGAGACGATCGACTGGCCCGGCGCCGTGACGTCGGGCTTGGGGTACGGCCCTCCCGGCCCGCGGACCGGCCCGCGCGAGGAGAAGCTCGCCAGGGTGTCGCCCGCCGTCAGGAGCGCGGCCGACAGCCCGTTCCCCAGCGCCGCCTTCATCGTCGCTCCGTCCCCCTGGCGGACGAAGGCCGACGGGATCGTGACGCTCGGGTCGGACCCCGCCATCGTGATGATCTCGGGGGCGGCCGTCGTGTTGTTGACGACGACGACGCCCGTGGCCCCGGCGTCCTGCGCGGCCTTCACCTTCTGGACGAACGAGCAGGTCCCGCGGTCGACGAGCGCCAGCTTCCCCGCGAGCGCCGCTCCGTTCGTGACGGCGGAGCAGGCATCGGCGGGGACGGTCGCCACGACCGGCCCGGCGAGCCCGTCGGCCGGGATCCTCGGCCCGAAGAGCGCGTCTCCCGCGGGGTAGAGACCCGCCGCCCCCTGAGGGGCCGTCACCCTCACCGCCGCGCCGCGCGCCGTGGAGGCCGCGACGCTGATGGCTCGCGCCGACGCCCCCGGGCTCCCGGAGACGAAGGCGGTGTCGCCCTCGTTCCCCGCGGAGGCGACGACGATCACCCCGGCCGCTCCCGCCGCGTCGGCCGCCTCGGAGGTGGCGTCGTCCGTCGCGCCCCCCGGCGAGCCGAGCGACATGTTGACCACGTCGAGGTGGTCGGAGAAGTCCTTGTCGCCGTTCGGGTCGATCGCCCAGTCGATCGCCTGGATCGTCAGGGCGGTCGAGCCGCCGCAGCCGAAGACCCGGAGGGCGTAGAGGCTCGCCTCGGGCGCCGCGCCCGGGCCGATCGCGAGGTCGGCGAAGGGGACGCTCGCGTCCCACGGTCCGCGGAAGGCGGCCCCGCCGGAGGTGACGCCCTGGCCGGCCGCGATCCCCGCGACGTGCGTCCCGTGCCCGTTGCAGTCCATCGGGTCGGGGTCGGGCTTGGGCGCCCCGTTCCCGTCGTAGTCGTCCCCCGCGAAGTCCCAGCCGCCGACGACGCGCGCCGTCGGGAAGTACGCGTCCGGCGCCTTCGTCCGGTCGTTCGCCTGGTAGTCCGCCGCGCTGCCGCTCCCGCCGAAGTCCCCGTGGAGGTAGTCGACGCCGGTGTCGATGATCCCGATCCGGATCCCCTTCCCCGTCACCCCGAACGCCTGCCAGGCCCCGGTGGGGACGCCGATGAAGGGGACGCTGACGGCGTTGTCGGGGACGTGGAGGACGAGGGGGCGGACGGCCCTGACTCCCGGGATCGCCCGGAGCGAGGCGAGCTTCTCCGCGTCGACGCGGAGGGCGATGCCGTTGTACGCCCGCTCGACGGCGTAGATCACCTCGCCCCCGATCGCGGGCGCCGTCGCCCGCGCGAGGACCTCGGCCTGCCGCGCCTCGAGGACGCTCGCCTGCCGGGCGACCGCCGCGCCGGCGGCGGCCCGCGCCGAGGCGCCGGGCCTCCCGGCGACGCCACGGGCCTCCAGGGTCCGCGCCCAGACGCGGGCGAGCGGCTCCCCGTCGAGCTCGAGGAGGACCTGGACCTTACCGCCGGAAGGGAGAGCCGCTCCCGGCGCCGCGCCGAGCGGCGCCGCCCCGGCCAGGCCGAGCGCGAGGAGCGGGGCGGCGAGGAGCCGGGCGCGTCCCCTCACGCCCTCACCTCCACGCCCTCGCGGGCCGTTCGCGACCTCGGGACCGAGGGGCGCGCCGCCGGCGCGTCGCTCATCGGGAGGACCGTCCGCCGCTTCCCGTCGAACGCGAAGAGCGCCCCCGCGACGGCCCCCGCCGTCGGGACGAGGCCGATCTCGCCGACCCCCTTGGCCCCGTGGGCGCCGACGCGGTCGGGCACCTCGACGAGGATCACGTCGACGCGCGGCATGTCGGCCGCCTTCAGGATCCCGAGGTCGCGGAGCCGCGTCGAGACGGGACGCCCCCCCTCCACCACCAGCTCCTCCGAGAGCGCGTAGCCGAGCCCCATGTGGACCGCTCCTTCGATCTGTCCCGCGCACTGCTGCGGGTTCATCGCGCGTCCCACGTCGTGGGCGGCGACGACGCGCGCAAGCCGCCCGTCGTCGCCGAGGACCACGACCTGCGTCGCGTACCCGAACGTCATGTGGGTCCGCGGGTTCTCCGTCGCCTCGCCCGGCCTCGTCGTGAAGTCGCAGACGAACTCGCCCGCGAACTCGCGCCCCGCCAGCGCGGAGAGGGGCGCCGCCCGGAGCTCCGCGGCCAGCTCGCGCGCCGCGAAGGCCGCCGCCGTCGAGGCGAGGACCGTCGCGCGCGAGGCGGTCGTCATCCCCGAGAGGACGGCGAGGTCGCTCCGCGTCGTCACGTTCATCGCGCCGACGGGGAGCCCCGTCTCGCCCGAGACGACCTGGCGGAGGACCGTGAAGAGCCCCTGCCCCATCTCCGTGTAGCCGGTCACCACCTCGAGCCGCCCGCCGGGGAGGACCTTCAGGACGACGCGGCCGACGTCCTGCATCCCGTTCCCGATCCCGGTGTTCTTGATGCCGCAGGCGATCCCGGCGTAGCGGGCCCCCTTGTAGACCTCGCGCACCGCCCGGAGCGTCGCCAGGACGCCGCAGCTCTCGTCCATCAGCTGGCCGGTGGCGAAGCGGTCGCCGGGGACGAGGACGTTCCGCTCGCGGATGTCGTAGCCGTCGAGCCCCACCTCGGCCGCGAGGACGTCCAGCATCCCCTCGATCGCGAACGACGCCTGGTTGGCGCCGAAGCCGCGCATCGCGCCCGACGGCGGGTTGTTCGTGTAGACCGTCCGTGCCTCGACGTCGACGTTCGGGACCCGGTACGGGCCGCACGAGTGGCCGGCGGCGCGCTCGAGGACCTTCATCCCCACCGACGCGTAGGCCCCCGTGTCGCCGACGATTCGCGCCCTCACCGCCGTCAGCCGCCCCTCGGCGTCGCAGCCGACGGTGTAGTCGAGGGTGAGCGGGTGGCGCTTGGGATGGAGCAGGATCGACTGGTCCCGGGTCAGGACCGTCCTCACCGGCCGCCCCAGGACGAAGGCGGCGAGGGCCGTCTGCGCCTGGACCGAGAGGTCCTCCTTCCCGCCGAACGCGCCCCCGGCGGAGACGAGCTCGACGCGGACCCTCTCGCGCGCCACGCCGAGGACGGCCGCCACCTGGAGCTGGTCGTCGTGGACCCCCTGCCCCTGCGAGTAGAGGTGGAGGGTCCCGTCGTCCGCGGGGACCGCCAGGCACGCCTCCGGCTCGAGGAAGGCGTGCTCGATCCGCTGCGTCCGGAAGGTCCGCCGCACGACGTGCGCGGAGGCGGCGAGCGCCGCGTCGACGTCGCCCCGCGAGAAGGAGCAGACCTCGAGGAGGTTCCCCTTCGGGTGGAGGGCCGGGGCCCCCTCGGCGAGCGCCTCCTCGGGGCTCGTCACCGGGGGGAGCGGCTCGGCGTCGACCTTCACGAGCGCGGCCCCCTTCCGCGCGCGGAACGGGGTGTCCGCCACCACCACGGCGACGACGTCCCCGACGCAGCGCGTCTCCTCCCCCACCGCGACGAGGACGGGCCAGTCCCTGACGATGAGGCCGACGAACCTCTCGCCCGGGACGTCGGCGGCCGTCAGGACCCGGACGACGCCCTCGGAGGCGAGGGCCGCGGAGGGGTCGATCCCGCGGAGGAGGGCGCGCGGGTGGGGCGAGAGGACGAACGCCGCGTGGAGCATCCCGGGCGCCGTCAGGTCGGCCGCGTACTTCTTCGCGCCCAGGGCCATCTCCTCGCCGCGGTAGTGCGGCGCCGACTCCCCCGGGCGCGACGGCCCCTCCTCCGGCGGGGGGAGCTCGCGCCTCCCCTCCCGGGCCGCCCCGGCGGCGGTGACGGCGTCGACGATCCGGTTGTAGCCCGTGCAGCGGCAGAAGTGGGCGGAGAGGGCGTGGCGGACCGACTCCTCGTCGGACGCGGTGCCGGCCGCCAGGAGGGCGCTCCCGCGGACGACGATCCCGGGCGTGCAGAAGCCGCACTGGATCGCCCCCTCGGCGACGAAGGCGCGGGCCAGGAGCTGCCGCTCCGCCTCCGGGACCCCCTCGAGCGTGACGACGCTCTTCCCCTCCATCCTCTCGGGCTTCGCCAGGCACGCCAGGGCGGGACGCCCGTCGACGAGGACCGTGCAGCAGCCGCAGAACCCCTGCGGGGCGCAGCCGTCCTTGGCGGACGTGACGCCGCACTCCTCGCGGAGGACCTCGAGGAAGTGCATCCCCTCCTCGAAGCGGGCCTCGGCCGGGAGGCCGTTCAGCGTGAACCGGACGACGGGCATGAAAACACCTCGAGGGACCCCCGTCCCGCGGAGAGGATGGACCGGGCGGGGAGCCGAATCAACGACGGGCGCAGCCCCGCTCCCCGAAGGCGAGACGCGGTCCTACAATCGATGGTGCCCCGCAGGACCCGCGAGGAGACGAGGAGCGCCCCCCGGTGAGCGAACACGGCAGCCCGTCCTCTCCGACGAGCGACGAACCAGGCCCCTCCGGGCCCGGCGGACCCGTCCCGTACGCCGGCGCCCCGGCCGGGCAGCCCCACGGCGAGCCCGCGGGTCCCGAGGCTCCGCCCGAGCCGGTCGCCGCCCTCCCCTGGTACCACGAGGGGATCCGCTTCGGCTGCACCGGCTGCGGGGCCTGCTGCCGACAGCAGGGATACGTCTGGCTCGGGGCGATCGACGTCATCCGGATGGCGACCTACCTGGGCCTGTCGGTCCCCGACTTCCGCGCGCGCTACACCCGCGACGTCCCGGTGCCGGGCCAGCCGCAGCCCGGCGTCTCGCTGAAGTTCCTCCCGCACGGCTGCGTCTTCCTCGAGGACGCGACGAACCGCTGCGGGGTCTACGACGTCCGCCCGCTCCAGTGCCGCGCCTTCCCCTTCTGGCCCCACACGGTCGCGTCCCGGGAGACCTGGGACCTGAAGGTCCGCGCGCTCTGCGGCGAGGAGGCGTTCGCCGACGGGAAGGTCTACGGCGCCGAGGAGATCCGCGCCACCGCGGGCCAGTTCGTCGCGCTCGGCCCTGCCCCCCCCGGCGGGGCGAAGGGGGGACGCTGACGCGCGGCGGCGGGATCGCGCCGCGGCGCGATTCCGTTCAGCGCCCGCGTCCGCGGTACTGCACCAGCGCGACGCCGGCGAGGATGACGGCCATCCCGAGCCCCATCCGCGGCGTGAAGCGCTCGCCGAGGAGGGCCGCGCCGAGGACGACCGCGATCACCGGGTTGAGGTAGGCGTAGGTCCCGGACCGGACCGGGTTCCACGCCTTCGCCAGGTAGCTGTGCGCCGTGTAGGCGAGGCACGACCCGAAGATCGCGAGGTACCCGACCGCGACGAGGGCCCGTGGGGTCGGCGGGCGGGTCACGAAGCCCCCGAAGAGGGGGGCGGCGACGTTCCCGATGACGGCCGCGGCCACCATCTCGATCCCCGCGTTCGTCAGGACGCCCCCCCCGCGGACGTGGTTCCGGTGGTGGAGCGTCCCCACCGCCCAGAGCGCCGTCGAGACGAGGATCGCGCCGACCCCCGCGAGGGAGATCGCGTGCCCGCCGGAAGGGGCGACGAGGACGGCCACCCCGGCGAGGCCGAGCGCGGTCCCCGCCCAGCCCCTCGCCCCGAGCGGCTCGCTCTTCATCGTCAGGACGGCGAACCACGCGGGGACGAGCGCGCAGAGGACCGCCGCCACGCCGGAGCTGACGTGCCTCTCGGACCAGACGACGAGGGTGTTGCAGATGCCGAGGAGGAGGGTGCCGACCCAGAGGAGGTGCGGCAGCTCGCGGGCGCTCGGGAGCGGCTCGCCCAGGAGGCGGCCGAGGCCGAGGGTAAGGACCGCGGCGATCCCGAACCTCACCGCGACCATCCCGTAAGGGGTGAACGAGTCGAGCGCGACCGCGATGGCGAGGTAGGTGCTGCCCCAAACCACGGCGCACGTGGCGTAGGCGAGCCAGGCGACGAGCTGCGCACGGTCGCGCTCCGCCCCACGGCTCCCGGCCGCCGGGACGGCGAGAGCCGGCAGCCCCGCCGCGCAGGCCGGGGCGGTCTCGGCCGAGGGCTCGACGGTCTCCTCGATCGCGCGGGCGGCGGCAGGGGGGCTCACGCCTTCCCTCCCTTCCGCTCCTCGGCGGGGAGCGGGCTCGGCCCCGGCTTGACGAAGTGGGTCTCGAGGACGACGGTCGTCCGCGTCGTCACCTGGGTCCCGTGATTCCGGATCCTCCGGAGGAGCTCGTGGAGCGCCTGCGGGTCGGCCGCGACGACCTTGAGGAGGAGGCAGTCCTCCCCGGCGACGGTGTGGGCCTCGAGGACGTCGGGCTCCTTCCGGACCGCGGCGACGAACTTCTGCTCCCCGGCCTCGTCGATCCCGGGCCGGTACCTTACGGCGACGAAGGAGACGACAGGCTTGCCGACCGAGGCGGGGCGGACGACCGCGGCGTACCCCTCGACGATCCCCTGCTCCTCGAGCCTGCGGACCCGCTCGATCACCGTCGGGCGGCTGACGCCGAGCCGCTCGGCCAGCTCGGCGTGGCTGATCCTCCCCTCGGAGAGGAGGATCGCCACCAGCTTCCGGTTCAGGTCGTCGTCGAGAAGGGGCCTCGTCATCGTCGCTCCGCCCACAATATGGGACCGATCTGGTCGTTTCGTAAAGAGAGGCGGAGAATTTTTTTACTTTTTGTAAACACCTCTTCCGGACGCGTCGAACGCCGCGCGGGCGATCCGGGCGATCACGCGGTCCCTCTCGCGGGGCGTCGCCTCGGAGCCCTGGACGAGGACGACGACGGCGATCTCTCCCCGCCCGCCGGGGAGCGTGACGAGGCCGGCGTCGTTCGCCCCCCTCCCGACCGTCCCGGTCTTGTCGAGGACGGGCGTCCCCTTCGGGAGGAGGCCGCGGATCCTCCCGTCGCCGGTCCGGCACCGTCCCATCAGGTCGAGGAGCCGCCCGGTGGAGGCCGCCGAGAGGAGCTCCCCCTTCCGGAGCCTCACGAGGAGCTCGGCGACGCCGCGCGCCGTCCCCGCGTTCATCGGCGCCTCCTCGAAGCGGAGCCGGGCCTCGCGGCGCCGCTCCGGCGGGACCCGGTCCGCCAGCGCGGCCAGGCACGCCGGGTCGCAGAGGCGGTCGGCGGGAAGCGCCGCCAGGCCGATCCCCTCGTAGAGCGCCGCCATCTCGAGCTCGGAGCCGGTCACCTCGATCCCGTCGAGGCCGTGCGCGACCAGCCACGACTGGACCTGCGTCGCGCCGCCGATCCGACCCAGGAGGAGGTCGGCCGCGGTGTTGTCGCTGTCGACCATCATCGCCTCCAGGAGGCTCGCGATCGGGATCGAGGTCCCGGGCTTCCAGTCCCGTTCCACGGGGCCGACCCTGCGCAGGTCGCCGCGGCGGACCTCGATCCTCTCGTCGAGCGAGAGGGCCGACGCGTCGGCCTTCGCGAGGACCGCGCAGGCGAGGGGGAGCTTGAAGACGCTCGCCAGCGGGAAGCGCCGGTCGGGGGCGAGCGAGGCCGTCCGGCCCGAGGGGAGGTGGACGACGTGGACCCCGACGTCCCCCCGCGCGTCGCGCGCGAGGGACGGGAGGCGCGCCTCCAGCGAGGCGAGCGGGTCCGCCACGGCGGGCCCGGCCCTCCCCTCGGCCGGAACGACGAGGAGGGGCGGTGCGAGGAGGGCGGCGAGGAGGCGGGGGAAGAGAGAGTTCACGCGAGCTCCTTTCGCCGTCCGGGGCGTCGGGCACCGGCGGCGCAGGACCATCATCAATCGGGATGCCACCCTCGGGGCCGCAGGACGACGGCCGGGACCGACGCTCCTCCTCCGGAACGGAGCATCGCCGCCCGGAACGGAGCGCGGGCCCGGCTCGCCCGCCCCCCGGATTCCGCCCCGCGGCGACCCGCGGCGCGGCCGCCGTCCCCGCTGCGTATCATCCCCGCCACGCGGCCGGGCCTCCGCGCCCGACGACGGCCCCGCGCGGGAGGTCTCACCGATGCAGCGTGCCCGGCTGGCGTTCCTCGCCCCCTTCGTCCTCCTCGCCTTCCTCGCCGTCATCCGCCCGTACGCCGACGGGCAGCAGCCGACGGCGTCCGAGACGGAGCTCGCCAGGGGGTCCGCGCTCCTCGACGAGGGGCGTCCCGCGGAGGCCTGGGCCGCCTTCGAGAAAGCCGCGGCGCTCGCGGGCGCGCCGTGCGGCGCCTGCGCGCTCGGGATGGCGACCGCCGCGAACCGCGGCGCCGCCGGCGACGCGGTGGCCGCGGGGCGCCGGGCCGTCCAGCTCCTGGCGGGCGACCCGCTCGAGGCGGCCGCCCACAGCCAGCTCGCCATCGCCCTCTATCGCCGCGACGCCTCGAGGAAGGACCTCGAGGAGGCCGCCGACCATTTCCGGCAGGTGGTCGTCCTCACCGGCGGCGAGTCCCGGATGGCCCGGATGAACCTCGGGCGGGTCCTTCTGAGGCTCGGGCGCCGCAAGGAGGGGGTCGCCGAGCTCGAGGAGTTCCTGAAGCTCGTCCCCTCCGGCCCCGACGCCGACAAGGCCCGCGCGATGATCGCGGACCCCGGCGCGCTCGACGCGAAGCGGAAGGTCGCCTTCCGCTTCACCGGGCTGGACGGACGCGAGATCACGTCCGACGGCCTCCGCGGGAAGGTCGTCCTCCTCGACTTCTGGGCCACCTGGTGCGAGCCCTGCAACGCGGCGCTCCCGCACCTGAGGCGGCTCGCGCGCGACCTCGCCCGGAAGCCCTTCGTCCTCGTCAGCGTCGCCGCGGACGAGGACGAGGCGGTCGTGAAGAGCCGGGTGGCGAAGGAGAGGATGACCTGGCCCCAGGCATGGGACCCGAACGTGAAGGTGGGACGCGCCATCTTCGACGTGACGAGCCTCCCCGCCTACTTCGTCCTCGGCGCGGACGGCACCGTCGCCTTCGCCGGCCGGGGCTGGGCGGAGGGACAGGAGAGGACGATCCGGGCGGCCGTCGAGTCGGCGCTCGCGAACGCCAGGACGCGGCCCCCGGGCTGAGGTCAGGGGGCGGAGGAGGACCTTCCGGACCCCCGCCGCGCCGCGGCTCGTCTCCCCTTCCGAGGAGCGCCACGTCGGCGCCCGCGGCCCGGAGGACCAGAGCCACGAGAGTGCCGAGCGTTCCGGCCCCGAGGACGGCCGCGCGGCTGCCCTCGACGACGAGGGCCTTCACGCCACGCTCCACGCCGCTCGTCGGGACCAGGACGCGTTCGTCATCCCCCGGTCCCGTTCACCTCGATCTCGCCGACGAGGTCGTGCCACGAGACGCCCGGCGCGGCGGAGAAGATCCGGAGCCGATGGCGCCCGCGGCCCGGCAGGGTGCAGTCGATCCGCGGCTCGCTCCCCGGCGTCACGCGACAGTCGACCGGCTTGCCGCCGTCCAGGGGCTCGAGGTCGGAGAGGAGCGACCGGCCGCGGGGATTGCGCAGGACGACCTCGACCTCTCGATCCACGGTCACCTGCGAGCGGTCCGGCGAGACGAGCTGGAGGCCGTCGGCGAAGAAGCCCGCCCTGAGGACCGGCTGCCGGAAGAACTCCCCCCTCGCGAGCGGCGGCTGGCGCAGCTGCCACGCCGGGTCCTCGGGGAAGTGGGTCACCCCCATGACCTCGGGCGGGACGAAGAGGTAGCGGGTGCCGTAGCGCTTCGTGAAGCCGTCCTCGCCGATCGAGCCGGCGTCCCACGTCGCGTCGACGAGGACCCAGCGCCCGTCGATCCTCGCGGCGTTCCAGGCGTGCCCCGACCCGGTCAGGTCGTCGGTCCTCTGGCGGGCGTCGCCGGGGACGACGCGGATCTCGTCTCCCGTCACCTCCCCCATCGCCGCCAGGAGGTTCGCGTAGCCCGCGCAGACGGCCTTCCGCGTCCGGAAGACGCTCTCGGCGTCCTGGGGCGGGCGGGCGGCCGCCTTCAGCGCCTCGACGTCGTAGGCCACCCGGTCGGCCACCCAGTCGTGGAGGGCCTTCACCCGGCGCCACGGGTCCGTCTCGGCGGCGCCGATGGCCCGGGCGACGGCGGCGAGCGACGTCTCGTCCGCCGGGCCCATCCGTGCGACGACGGGCGCGAGCTCGGCGGGGAGCGGCCAGGAGGGGGGGCCCCCGGCGGCGAAGGAGTCGACGGGCGCCTCGGGCATGACGCCGCCGCGGCGCCCCCCGAGGACCGGCACCGGGGCCTCGGGGAGCGGCTGCCTCTCGACGACGGCGGCGACGGGGGTCTCGTCGGGGCGGCGGAGCGACCCGGGGTCGAGCTCCTTCTCGTAGGGGTTCCTCCGCGCCCGCCGGTAGAGCCACTCGAGCCCCGACGCCGCCTGGAAGAGGCGGGCGCGCAGCTCGGTGACGCGCGGTCCGCTCCTCCCCTCGAGGAACCAGTCCCCGCGCGTGGAGAGGGCCGCGAACGCGCCCGCAGGGAACGCCGCGAGGAGGACGCCGAGGAAGAGGACGTTCACCGCGAGGGTCCTGAGGACGAGCCGGTCCCCGAACGTCAGCGCCGGCTTCGCTCCGCCCCCCCGCTTCGCCCGCCTTCGCGCCGCGCGGGCCTCCCAGAGGAGGGGGAGGACGGGGAAGAGGAGGAGGCCCGCGAGACAGACGAGCCAGACCGGGCCGTTGCGGTAGGCCGCGAGGGACGACGCCGTCCAGACGCCGACCGAAGGGACGACGACGACGATGGCCGCCCAGAGAAGCCACAGGATCAGCCGGAAGACCCCGACCCGCTCCTCGCTCGGCATGCGCGGCATTCTGCGCCAGCGGCGACCCGGCCTCCCAGGGGTCGGGCCTTCGTCCTGCGTCCGCCGTCCCGCGTCAGTCCCGCACGGCGGCCACCGCCTGGACCTCCACCAGGTAGCCATGGTGGAGCTGCGGGACCGGCACCACGGCGCGCGCGGGGCGGTGCGCCCCGAGGACGCGTCCGTAGACGGCGTTGACCCGCTGCCAGAGCGCGATGTCCGCGACGTAGACGGTCACGGACAGCAGCCGTTCGAGACCGCTGCCAGCGGCGGCGAGGATCGCCTCGACGTTCCGGAGCGCGCGCTCCGTCTGCTCCTCCACGCCGCCGGGAGGGCGTTGCGGGTCGGAGGGGTCGATCGGAAGCTGGCCGGCCACGAAGACGAGGCCGCCGTTCACGACGGCCTGCGCGTAGTGGCCGGCGGGGTGGGGGGCGTGCGGCGTCTCGATGGTGTGCATGCGGAGAATGTGGGACGGCACCGCCTCCATGCCAAGATCGGGCGATGCTGAACGGCGTCCTCCCTCCCCTCCCCACCCCGTTCGCCGCGGACGGCGCGCCCGACTTCGGGCTCCTCTGCGACCTCGTCCTCTCGCTCAACGCGACGCCGCTCGCGGGCTACCTCGTCCTCGGCTCGAACGGCGAGGCGGTCCACCTCGAGGTGGACGAGGCCGTCGAGGCGATCGGCTCCGTCCGGGCCGCGGCGGGGCCGGGCCGGACGGTCCTCGCGGGGACGGGCCAGCTCGGGACCCGCGCCACGATCGAGATGACGCGAAGGGCGGCGGGGGCCGGGGCGGACGCCGTCCTCGTCCTGACGCCGTACTACTTCAAGGGGGCGATGACCGAGGAGGCGCTCCGGCGCCACTTCGAGGCGGTCGCCGACGCCTCCCCCGTCCCGGTCCTCCTCTACAACGTCCCCGCCAACACCGGGCTGAACATGCCCCCCGCCGTCGCCGCCGCCCTCGCGGGCCACCAGAACGTCGCCGGGATGAAGGACAGCGCCGGCGACGTGGGACAGCTCGCCGAGCTCGTCCGCGTGACGCGAGGGTCCGGGGCGTTCGACGTCCTCTCGGGCAACTTCGGCGCGGCGCTCCCCGGCTACGCGGTCGGCTGCGTCGGGGCGATCCTGGCGGTGGCGAACGTCGCGCCGCGGGAGTGCGCGGCGATCCGCGAGGCCTTCCTCGCGGGGCGGCTCGACGAGGCCCGCGAGCTCCACCTGAGGCTGCTGCCGGTCGCGCGCGCCGTCACGACCCGCTTCGGCGTGCCGGGGCTGAAGGCCGCCCTCGAGATGCTCGGGCGGCCCGCCGGGGTCCCCCGCGGGCCGCTCCTCCCTCTGGGAGAGGCGGCGCGCCGCGAGGTGGAGGCCACGCTGCGCGCCGCCGGGCTCCTCGGCTGACGGGCTACTTCAGCTTCGCCAGCTCCTTCCGGATCCGCTCCTTCTGGGTGTCGTCCTCGGTCATCGCGAGGGCCTTCTCGTAGTTCGCCTTCGCGCCCGCCTTGTCGCCCTTCTGCGCGAGCCCCTCGGCGTACGAGTCCCAGACGTTCCACGACTTCGGGTGGTCCTTCGTGTTCCTCTCGAAGACCTTCAGCGCCTCCTCGAGCTTCCCCTGGGCGATCAGCTGGTATCCGTAGGTGTTCAGCTCCTGCTCGGTGGCCGCCGCCATCGCCTTCGCGCGCAGGTCGGCGGCCCCCCTGGCGTCCCCCTTCTTCTCGAGGAAGCCCGCCTTCGTGCTCATGTTCGTGAAGTTCCTGTTCATCTGGAGCGACCGGTCGATCCACCGCTCGGCCTCGTCGAGGTTCGTGTCGTTCTTCAGGCACCAGGCGGCCGCGCCGTTCCACCCCTGCCACGAGAAGCGCGGCAGGCCGCGGAGCTGCTCGCGCAGGCTCGCGACGACGACCGCCTTCGCGTCGACCTTCAGCGGGAAGCCCACCTTCACCTTCTCCCAGTGGAGGGTGACGTTCACCGACTCGAGGGTCGGGTCGTCGAGCGTGAAGGCGAGGTGCTCCTGGTGCTCGGCCGCCTTCGGGACGGCGGTGACGCGGACGACGTCCTCCTTCGGGTCGTAGCTGAAGCTCCCCCACGCGTGGGACTCGCTGCTGAGGATGAAGGTCCACTCCTTCTCGCCCGGGATCGTGTGGAGTCCGTAGGTCCCGGCCGCCAGCTGCTTCCCCCCGACGGAGAAAGGTGTGGAGACGGTCAGGGTGGTGTTCTCGTTCGCCCCGGTCCGCCAGACCTCGTTCCACGGGACGAGGCCGCCCCAGACCTTCCGGCCGTTCACGGCCGGACGGGAATAGCTGACGGTCACCTCCGTCAGGCCGATGGTCTGCGTGACCGACGCCGCCGGGCTGACGCGCGGCAGGTTCAGGGGTGCCTGCGCGAGGAGCGGGCCCGTGCCCGCGAGCGCCAGGACGGCGAGGGACGCTGTGAGGGTTCGGCGCATCGGTGTCCTCCTTTTCCTGCGGGGTGCGGGAGGGGGCCGGATGTCGTCCGGTCGTCCGGACCCCTGCCGACGGGGCTTCCCGCCCCGTTTCCTGCTACGACGGCCCGGAGCCGGTGTTTCCGGGCCGGGACGAATCCGCCGGAACGGGGGACCGACGCCGGTCTCAGCCTTGACTTGCGTCTTTGTTACGCTCATCGTTTCCACGATGGCCGACCCCCACCCCCCCACCCGCGACCTCTTCATGCCGGGCGACGCGGGGAGGATCGTCTCCCCCGGCGCGCGGAAGGAGCGGCTCCGGCAGCGGAGCTACCGCCATGCCGGCGGCGGCCCCCCGGCCCGGTATGCCGAGCTGAGGGCCGCCTCGGCCTTCTCGTTCCTCGACGGCGCCTCGGAGCCGGAGACGCTCGTGGAGCGGGCCGTGGAGCTGGGGCTCCCCGCCGTCGCCCTCGTCGACCGGAACGGCGTCTCGGGCGCGCCCCGCTTCTACAAGGCGGCGCGGGCGGCGGGGCTGAAGGCGCTGGTGGGCGTGGAGGCGGTCCTGGCCTCGGGTTTGCCGGAAATCGGCCGCGGCCCGCTGGGGCTGGTGCCGCCGCCTCCGCCGCCGGGTCTCCCCCCCGCGCGGGTGACGCTCCTCGTCGGGAGCCGGCAGGGCTACCGGAACCTCTGCCGGCTCCTGACCGCCGGGGCGCTCGGCAAGCCGAAGGGGGACGCGTCGGTCACCTGGACGCAGGTGGCCGAGCACGCCGAGGGGCTCCACCTCCTGACGGGAGGGGCCGAGGGGCCGCTGGCCCGGACGCTCGAGACGGAGGGGGAAGGCGCCGCGCGCAAGCTCCTCGACCGCCTCGCGGCGCACTTCCCCGGCCGGACCCACGTCGAGCTGCAGCGCCACCGCTTCCGCGAGGAGGAGGCGCGGAACGCCGCCCTCCTCGACCTCGCCCGCTCGCTCCGGCTCCCCGTCGTCGCCACCAACGGCGTCCGCTACGCCCGCGAGCGCGACAAGGACCTCTGGGACGTCCTCACCTGCATCCGGAGCCACACCACGGTCGACGGGGCGGGGCGGCTCCTCGAGGCGGGGAGCGAGCGGCACCTGAAGGGACCGGCCGAGATGGCCGCCCTCTTCGCGGACGTCCCCGGCGCCGTGGAGGGGGCCGCCGACCTCGCCGACCGCCTCGACTTCACCCTGAAGGACCTCGGCTACCGCTTCCCCGACTACCCGCTCCCTCCCGGCGAGACCCCTGCCTCGTTCCTGAGGCGGATCGCGTGGGAAGGGGCGCGGACCCGGTTCCGGCCGCTGACGGCCCGGGCGCAGGCCCAGATCGCCAGGGAGCTCGCCCTCGTCGAGAAGCTCGACCTCGCCGGCTACTTCCTCATCGTCTGGGACCTCGTGGAGTTCTGCCGGCGGGAGAACATCCTCGTCCAGGGGCGCGGCTCGGCCGCCAACAGCGCCGTCTGCTACGCGCTCTCCATCACGGCCGTCGACCCGGTGAAGATGGACCTCCTCTTCGAGCGGTTCCTCTCGGAGGAGCGGGGGGAGTGGCCCGACATCGACCTCGACCTCCCCTCCGGCGACGACCGCGAGAAGGTGATCCAGCACGTCTACCGGACGTACGGCCCGCACGGCGCGGCGATGACGGCCAACGTCATCACCTACCGCGACCGCTCCGCCGCGCGCGAGACGGCCAAGGCGCTCGGCTTCTCGGCGGCGCAGGTCGACGCGCTGGCCAGGCGGCTCGGTTCGTGGAGCTTCGGCGAGTACCGCGAGAGGACCAACGGGACGGAGGGGGAAGGAGCCGGCGGGAGCGAGGCGTCGGGAAGGGCGGAAGGCGTCCCCGCCGGCCCGCCCCCTCTCGGGGAGGCGATGGCCGGGGAGATGCGCGCGGCGGGCTTCGACCCCGACGACGTCCGCCTCCGCCACTTCGGGAGCCTCTTCCGGCGGATCCAGAACCTCCCCCGCCACCTCGGCCAGCACTCGGGCGGAATGGTGGTGGCGAAGGGGCGGCTCGACGAGGTGGTGCCGCTCGAGCCGGCGGCGATGGAGGGGCGCGTCGTCATCCAGTGGGACAAGGACGACTGCGCCGACCTCGGCATCGTCAAGGTCGACCTCCTCGGCCTCGGGATGCTCGGCGCCATCGCCGAGATGATCCCGACGATCCAGGCGACCGAGGGGGTCGGGGTCGACCTCGCCCACCTCCCGGCCGACGACCCCGGCGTCTACCGGATCCTCAACGAGGCCGACACCGTGGGGCTCTTCCAGGTGGAGAGCCGCGCGCAGATGGCCTCGCTCCCCCGCAACGCCCCGCGCTGCTTCTACGACCTCGTCATCCAGGTGGCGATCATCCGCCCCGGGCCGATCGTCGGCGGGATGGTCCACCCCTTCTTCGACCGCCGGCAGGGACGCGCGCCGGTCGTCTACCCGCACCCCTCGCTCGAGCCGATCCTCGCGCGGACGCTCGGCGTCCCGCTCTTCCAGGAGCAGCTCCTCAGGATCGCCATGGTCGCGGCCGGCTTCACGGGGGGCGAGGCCGAGGAGCTCCGCCGCGCGATGGGGTTCAAGCGGTCGGTCGAGCGGATGGCGACGATCGAGCAGCGGCTCCGCGACGGGATGACGGCGCGTGGCATCACCGGCGAGGCCCAGGAGCAGGTGGTGAGGTCGATCACGTCGTTCGCGCTCTACGGCTTCCCCGAGTCGCACGCGGCGAGCTTCGCCCTCATCGCCTACGCGAGCGCCTACCTCAAGGTCCACCACCCCGCCGCGTTCCTCGCCGGCCTCCTCAACGCCTGGCCGATGGGCTTCTACCACCCCGCCACGCTCGTGAAGGACGCCCAGCGGCACGGCACCGAGGTCCTCCCGATCGACGTGACCCGCTCGCAGTGGGGAAGCCGCGTCGAGCGGCTGCCGGACGAGGCGGTGCCGCCGCCCGCGGCGAGCCCGCGCCGAGGCCTCTCCCCCACGCCGCACCTCGCCGTCCGGCTCGGCCTCCGCTTCGTCCGGGGCCTGCGCAAGTCGGCGGGCGAGGCGATCGCCCGCGAGGCGGCGCTCGAGCCGTTCGCCGGGCCGCGCGACCTGGCGCGGCGGGCCGGCCTGCGCGAGGACGAGCTGACGGCGCTGGCGCATGCCGGCGCCCTGTCTTCCTTCCCCGACCGCGCGCGCGCCTCGCTCGGTCCCGCCGGCCTGACGCGCCGCGCCGCCCTCTGGCAGGCCGCCGCCGCGGCGAAGGACCCCGGGCCGCTCTACGAGAGGCTCGAGCCCCCCGGCGCCTCGCCCCTGGCCGAGATGTCGGCGCTGGAGGAGACCGTCGCCGACTACGTCACCACCGAGATGACCGCCGGGCCGCACCTCCTCGCGCACTACCGCGCCGAGCTCGACCGCTGCGGCGTCCTCCCCGCGGGCGACCTCTCACGCCACGCCGACGGCGCCACGGTGAAGACGGCCGGCGCCGTCATCGTGCGGCAGCGCCCCGGCACCGCGAAGGGGTTCGTCTTCCTCTCGCTCGAGGACGAGACCGGCACCTGCCAGGCGATCGTCCGCCCCGACCTCTTCCGCGAGAACCGCGCCCTCGTCGTCGGCTCCCCCGGCCTCGTCGTCGAGGGGCGCCTCCAGACGCGCGACGGGACCGTCTCCGTCAAGGCCGAGCGCTTCTGGCGCCTCCCCGACCTCCCCGAGATGAGGAGCCACGACTTCCGCTGAAGTCCCCGCGAGGGAAGCCGGCGGCAGGGGGCATGGATCGTGAACCGGCTCGGGCCTAAACTGGAGCAAAGCAACCGAAGCCGTCCGGCGGACGGCGGGAGAGGGAGGAGCCATGAGGAAGCGCCTGGTCGTCGTGCTCCCCGTCCTTCTGGCGATGGGGGCGTGCATGGAAGGGGAGCGCGTCATCACCGTCAACCCGGACGGGAGCGGAACGATCGTCGACACGATCCGCCTCGGTGACCAGGCCCGCGCGATGGTCGCGGGCATGGAGGCCGAGGACAAGTCGACCCCCGCGGAGAAGCGGGCCAAGAAGGAGGCGGCGCTCCGCGAGCGGGCGACCGGGATGGGAGACGGCGTCGCGTTCGTGTCGTACGTGCCGTCGGTGAACGACGGCCCCGAGATAGTGACCTACGCGTTCAAGGACATCTCGAAGCTGAAGATCGACCCGATGCCGGAGCCGTCCAGCAGCGAGTCGAAGTCCGAGAAAAAGGACCTCGTCGAGTTCCGTCTCGCCCGAAAGGGAGACCGTTCCGTCCTGACCGTCATCGGCGCCGCGCCCAAGCCGGGAGAGAAGAAGGAGCAGACGCCGAAGGAGGCCCAGGCCGCCGCCCAGATGAAGGCCCAGGCGATGGCGATGATGAAGGCGATGATGAAGGGGCTGAAGATGACCTCGACGGTCGAGGTCTCCGGCCGCCTCCTGAAGACGAGCAGCCCCTGGGTCGAGGGGTCGCGCGTGACCCTTCTCCAGATCGACTTCGACAAGGTCGCGGCCGACGAGGAGAACTTCAAGCGGTTCGCCGCCGCCGGGGACGACCCGAAGAGCATGGACCCCGTGGCCCTGAAGGGGATCAAGGGGGTCAAGTTCAACCCCGAGCCCGAGATCACGATCGAGTTCGCGAGGTAGGGGCCGCGGCCCCTCGCGAAAGGAGGTCCCGATGGACGTTCGCCTCCTTCTCCCCTGTCTCGTTCCCGTCGTCCTCGCGCTCGCCTCGCCTCCGAAGAACACCGCGCCCCAGGAGGCGACTCACGCCGTCGAGTGGACGGACCCCGCAGGCGACGTCCATCCCGGGAGCACGAGCGGCGGGGAGCGTCCGGGCCGCGACGTCGTCAAGCTCGCCCTGAGGAGCGACGGGACGAAGCTCACCATCGCCGCCACGTTGAACGCCCCGCCGACCGGCGACTTCGCGTCGGACGTCGTCCGGGTCTACATCGACACCGACGACGACCCGCAGACGGGCGCCGCGACCTTCTGGAGCAGGAAGCCCGGCTTCGAGCTCCTGGCGAAGCTCTACGGCTGCGTCCGCTACGAGGGCGGGAGCGCGTGCTCGGGGGGGCTGACGGGATCGAAGGTCAAGGGCTACTACGCGGTCGCGGACCTCGGCCGGTTCAAGAGCGACCCGATCAACCCCGAGCAGGTGATCAGCGCCATGGACGCGCCCGCCGTGCCGATCCAGGGAGCCCTCGTCTCGGCGAGCCTCTCGTACGCGGACCTCGGCGTGAAGCCCGGCCAGACGGTCCGGATCGTCGCGCGGGAGAGCGACGGCCCGTTCGACGCGACGGCCGACTTCCCGGAGGTGGCCCTGACGCTGAAGTGACCGGCTTCGCGCGCCGCCTGCGCCGCCGGATCCCGCTCGCGCAGCGCGAGCCGGGCTCACGTCAGACCCGCGCCATCAGGACCGGCCCCTGCGGCACTCCCGACGGGTCGAGGCAGAGGCCGACGGGTCCCCGCCGCTGACGGACACGGCTCGGCGGCTCCGTCCGGATGCCGGCTCCCGCGCCCGGCTGCAGGCGAGCGATCAGCCTCGCGTCGGCGCATAATCGCTCGATTTCCCGTCCGGGGGCCGCTGCCGTTCCCTGGGCGTGCTCGATGGAGAAGCCGTCATGCCCGGAATGCGCCCGCGCCTCCTCGCCCCGATCGCAGCCCTCCTCCTCGGCCTCCTCCCGGCATCCCTCCGGGGAGCCGACGAGCCTTGGCTCGAGAAGCCCTTCTCGGCCGATCCCTCCGCGGCGCTGAAGGCTGCCGAGAAGCCCCTTCCGGGAGAGACCGAGGAGAACACCGAAGGGATCCGGGTCCTCCTCGACGAGGCGCGCTACAGCCTCGATGCCGAGGGTCGGGCCACCGTCAGCCGCAGGCGCGTCGTCAAGGTCCTGACGGCCGACGCGGTCGAGGGGGCCGACACGGTGCAGGCGACCTGGAAGCCGTGGCTCGAGGCCGCTCCGCTCCTCCGGGCCCGCGTCATCCGGCCGAACGGCGCCGTCCTCGTCCTGGACCCGAAGACGATCGACGAGTCCCCCGCCTCCCCCGATCCGGGCCTCTTCGACGACCGCAAGCTGCTCCGCGCGCCGATCCCGGGCGTGGAGGCCGGGGCGATCGTCGAGTGGGAGACGACGAAGACCCGGACGACTCCCCCGTTCGCCGGGACGCTCGGGGGCCAGCCCCTGGCTTACCTCTACCCCGTGGGACGGATCCGGTGCCGCGTCGAGGCGTCCGCCTCGCTCCCGTTCGCGTGGAAGAGCCTGGGCCTCGACCTTCAGCCGAGGACGGCGCTGGCGTCCGGCCGGATCGTCCGCACCTGGGAACGGACGGCCGTCCCCCCCCTCGACGACATCGAGGACGGGACCCCCCCGGACGTCGCCCAGCAGCCGCAGGTCGAGTTCTCGACGGGGACGTCGTGGCAGAAGGCCGCCGACTTCTACCGGGCCCGGGTCGACGAGAGGATCGCCGCGGGCGCGCCGCCGGCCGGCTTCCTGCCCCGCGGGCCGTTCGAGAGCCGGCTGCACGAGATGGCCTCCCTCGCGGAGGTGGTGAGGCGGGACGTCCGCTACACGGGCGTCCACTTCGGAGAGGCGGCGCTCGTGCCGACCGCGCCCGACGAGGTGGTCCGCCGCCGCTTCGGCGACTGCAAGGACCAGGCGACCCTCCTGACGGCGCTGCTGCGCGCGCGCGGCTTCGACGCGGCCGTGGCCCTGGTGAACGCCGACGGCTATCCCGACGTCGAGCCCGCCCTCCCCTCGCTCGAGGGGTTCGACCACGCGATCGTCCACGTCGCCGGGTTCGGGGCGTCCGGGGTCTTCATCGACACGACGTCCCGATTCGAGCGCGTCGGCGAGGTGCCGGCCCCGCTCGAAGGGCGCCTCGCCCTGATCTGCCGGCCGGGCACGACCGGCCTCGTCCGGATCCCCGCCTCCCCCGCGGCCGCGAACACCAGCCGGACCACCGTCACGGTGACCATCCCCGAGTTCGGCCGCACGCGCTGCCGGGAGGAGGTCGCCTACACCGGCGCGTTCGAGACGAACCGCCGCTCGTTCTACGACGGCGTCTCCGAGGCCGACCGGAAGAAGTACTTCGAGCGCCAGGCGGACGTCCGCTACCTCGGCGCGACGCTCGTCCGGGGGACCGTCACCGACGCGAGGGACCTCTCGAAGCCGTTCCGGGTCGAGCTGGAGATGGAGCGCTCCCGGCTCGCGGAGGCGACCGACCAGGGCGCCACCTTCCTCGTCGAGCCGTCCGTCGTCCTCGGGAACCTCCCCGACCCGGGGGAGAAGAAGAGGCGTCTCGACCTCGAGGCCACGGCGTTCCTCCAGGTCCAGACCTACCGGCTGGTCCCGCCCCCGGGGTTCGTCCCCCTCGAGCTCCCGAAGGGGCGCGTCCGCGAGATGGGCCCCGCCCGGTTCGAGTCGGAGGCCGCCCGCGACCCGGACGGGAGCGTCCGGGTGACGCTCTCCGTCCGTCTCGACTCGGCGCGCCTCAACCCCGCCGACGCCGAGGCGCTCCGGGCCGGGCTCGAGGAGCTGCGCGGCCTCGAGCCGGTGGCGATCTCGTTCGCCCACGAGGCCGAGGTCGCCGTGACGCACGGGAAGGTGGCCGAGGGCCTCGCCCTCCTCCGCGCCGAGATCGCCCGCGACCCGTCGCGGGCGGCGCCGCACCGCCGGCTGTCGCGGCTCTACCTCGCGGTGGGCCTCGGGGAGGCGGCGCGTCGCGAGGCCCGCGAGGCGGTCCGGGTCGAGCCCGGCTCGGGGCGGGCCTGGTTCCAGCTCGGCTTCGTCCTCGAGCACGACCTGGCGGGACGGCTGCGCCGGAAGGGGTGGGAGCCGGCCGAGGCGGAGAAGGCGCTCCGGAAGGCCGCCGAGCTCGATCCCGACGACCTGGAGTCGCGGTTCGAGACGGCGATCCTCCTGGAATTCGACGCCGAGGGGTATCGCTACGCCGATGCCGCCCGGCTCGAGCGGGCCCTGGCCGAGTACCGGAAGCTCGTCGAGAAGGAGCCGGAGAACACGACGCTGGCCCGGAACGAGGTCGTGGCGCTCCTCCGGGCGGGACACGCGACCGAGGCCCTGGCGGTCCTCGAGAAGAGGAGCGACGTCGCCCAGCTCCCCGGCCTGAAGGTCTGGGCCCTCGCGTGCCTCCGGGGCGCGGAACGGGCGCTCGAGCAGCTGCGGCGGGAGGTCCCCGACGACGCCACGCGCCGCTCCCGCGCGGCGGAGATCGGCAGCCTCCTCCTCTCGGGTCGGCGCTACGGGGAGGCGGCGGCCTTCATCCGGGAGGCCTCCCGAGGCGGGGACGCCGCGGCCGCGACGGCCGCCCAGGCGGACTACGTCGCGGGCTTCCGGCGTCTCGACGGCCCGGTCCCGCCCCCCGCGGACGACCCGGTCGCGGTGGTTCGGGCCTACCTCGCGACGACGTTCGACCCGACGGTCCCTCCGGAGTCGGTGGCGGCCCTGTTCGTCCGGGCCGTCGGCGAGGCCCGCGACGCCGCGGGCCGCCGACCCGTCGTCGAGGCGATCCGCGAGACGCGGCGGACGATCTCGACCACCGCGCGCCTGACGACCCTCCCCATCGCCGTCGTCCGCGACGGAGGGTTCAGCTCGGGAAAGCTCACGGCCGAGGGGAGCCCGGAGGACGGCTGGCTCGCCAGCGGGACGTTCCTCGGCGCCGGCTCCGGCCCCGTCCGCCTCCGCGTCTGGCTGGCGCGCGAGGGGGGGCACGTGAGGATCGTCTCGGACGGCCCCGTCGTACGGGACCTCTCCCTCTACGCGCTCGACCTCCTCGACCGTGGCGACGTCGCCGGCGCGAGGCGCTGGCTGGACCGCGCCGCGCGCGAGCTCGAACGGGGCGACGAAGAGCGCGACCTCCTCCTCGACCCGCTCCTGCCGGCTCTCCGCGCAGGGGAGGGCTCGCCGGCGCGCGACCTGCGGATCGAGGCGCTCGCGGGCCTCGCCGGCACGCCGCTCGCCGACTCCCGCGTCGACGAGCTCCGCGCGTTCCGGAAGGAGAAGCCGGACGACCCGGTCCGCGCCGCCCTCCTCTTCCGCGCCCTCTCCGCGCGGGCGGCCGCCGTCCCGCCCCCCTCGGCGGCGCGTGCCGAGGCGCTGCGGCAGGAGGCGGTCCCGCTCCTCGAGGTCGTCGCGGCCGACAAGCCGAGCAGCGAGGCCGCGCGGCTCACCTCGATCTCCCTCCTCCAGCGCCTCGGCCGGCGAAAGGAGGCGCTCGAGAGGGCCGAGGAGCACGCGACGAGCCACGGGGGGTGCCGGGTCGTCGGGTCGCTCCTCGTCTCGCTCCGGCTCGACGCCGGGGACGAGGCGGGGGCCCTCGACCTGTCGGAGAGGCTGATGGCCCGGCCCTCGCCGTCGCCCGGGGACGCCAACGAGGCCGCCTGGCTGAGGTACGCCCTCGGCCGGACGGACGAGAAGGCGCTGGAGTACGGCCGGCTCGCGGCGGGCGGGACGCGCGAGCCCCGCCCCGGCTACCTCAACACGCTCGCGGCGATCTTCGCGGAGCTCGGGCGGAACGAGGAGGCCCACTCGCTCGTCCTCCGCTCGATGGAGGTCGACGGCCTCGACGAGCCCGAGGAGGCGGACTGGCTCGTCGTCGGCAGGATCCGCGAGAACTACGGGCTCCTGGACGACGCGCGGAAGGCCTACGGGCGCCTCCTGAAGGAGGGAGAGGCCAACGACGAGCCCTCCCGGCTCTCCGTGACGACCCTCGCCCGGCGGCGGCTCGCCGCCCTCGGCGGCGAAAGGAAGCAGTAGGCGGGGTGGCCGAGCTCGACCCGGCCGCCGTCGACGCGGCGGCCCGGCTCCTCGGCCGCGCCCGCTCGGTCCTCTTCGTGACGGGGGCGGGGATCTCCGCCGACTCCGGCCTCCCGACGTACCGCGGGGTCGGAGGGCTCTACGACACGGGCGTCACCGAGGAGGGGCTCCCGATCGAGGAGCTCCTCTCGGGCGAGACGATGGCGGCCCGTCCCGAGGTGACGTGGAAGTACCTCCGGGCCGTGGAGGAGGCCTGCCGCGGCGCGCGGCCGAACCGGGCGCACGAGGCGATCGCGCGGCTCCAGGACCGGCTCGAGCGGTGCGTCGTCCTGACGCAGAACGTCGACGGCCTCCACCGCGACGCCGGCTCGCGCGACGTCATCGAGATCCACGGGGACTTCCACGACCTCGTCTGCACGCGGTGCCCGTGGGAGGAGCGCGTCCCCGACTACTCCTCCCTCGCCTTCCCTCCCCGCTGCCCCCGCTGCGGCGGGCTCGTGCGGCCGGCGGTGGTCCTGTTCGGGGAGCTCCTCCCCGGGGCCGCCGTCTCCCGGCTGGAGGACGAGCTCTCGCGGGGCTTCGACGCCGTCTTCTCGATCGGCACGACGAGCGTCTTCCCCTACGTCGCCGCGCCGGTCCTCCTCGCGCGGAGGTGGGGCGCGGGGACCGTCGAGGTCAACCCCGACCGGACCGTCGTCTCCGACTCGGTGGACGTGAGGATCGCCGCGCGGGCGAGCGACGCGCTCGACGCCGTCCTGGGCGCTCTCGAGCGGCTCGACGGCTGACGAGCGCCCGGTCCGCCGCGGCACGGAGGTCCGGCGCTCCCGCGCTACGGCTTGCCCAGCACCTCGAGCGCCGCGGCGACCATCGAGGTGACCCCGGTCCGGATCGCCGGCGCGTAGTCGGGGACGAACTCGCCCGAGTGGAGCGGGGGAAGAGTCCGCCCGGCGGCCTTCGCCTCGGCGAGGGCCTTCGGGTCGGCCGCGCCGAGCCAGAAGATCGTCGCCGGGACTCCCGCCCGGCCGTAGAGGGCGAAGTCCTCGCTGAACGTCGCGGGCGGGACGTCGACGACGTTGGCCGGCCCGAGGACGGCGGCGAGGGCCCCCTTGACCCGGCCCGTCAGGACGGGGTCGTTGTAGACCGACGGGGTCGGCTCGGAGAGGACGACGTCCGGGGCCGCCGGGGCGCCGGAGGCGATCGCCTCGCCCGCGGTGATCCGCCGAATCCCGTCGAGGAGCCGCTGGCGCACCTCGTCGCTGTACGAGCGGACGGTGATCTTGAGCGTCGCCTCCGACGGGATGATGTTGTGCTTGGTCCCGGCCTGGAACGCGCCGACGGTGACGACGGCCGGGTCGAACGGGCTCCGCTCGCGCGACACCAGCGTCTGGAGGGCCAGGACGATCTTGGCGCCGAGGACGATCGGGTCGACGGTGAACTGGGGCGCCGCGCCGTGGCCGCCGCGGCCGTGGATCGTGACGTCGACCGAGTCGACGTTCGCGAGCGCGTAGCCGGGCGTCACGCCGGCCTTGCCCGCCGGGAGGTCGTTCGTGTCGTGGAGCGCGAGGGCGAACGACGGCTTCGGGAAGCGGGTGAAGAGGCCGTCGTCCAGCATCTTCTGCGCCCCGCTCCCCCGCTCCTCGGCGGGCTGGCCGATCACCATCAGCGTCCCGCGCCACCGCGACTTCCCCCGCGCCAGGAGCGTCGCGGCCCCCGTCCAGACCGACATGTGGAGGTCGTGGCCGCAGGCGTGCATCACCGGGACCGCCGCGCCCGAGTCGTCCTTCGCGACGACCGCGCTGGCGTACGGGACCCCGGTCGTCTCCTTCACCGGGAGGGCGTCGAGGTCGGTCCGGAGCATCACGACCGGGCCGTCGCCGTTCCGGAGGATCCCGACGACGCCGTTCCCGCCCACCCCTTCGGTCACCTCGAAGCCGGCCTCCTTCAGCCGCGCCGCGAGCTTCCGGGCGGTCTCCTTCTCCTGGAACGAGAGCTCGGGGTGGCGGTGGAGGTCCAGGTAGAGCTCCTCGAGGCCTGGAGCCACCGCCGAAAGGGGCGCGACGACCGCGTCGACGCGGGCCTTCAGGGAATCGGCAGCCGGACCGGCGGCGAGGGCGGGGAGCGAGAGCGCGAGGAGGGGGATCACGAGGGATCGCGTCATCGAGACCTCCGCGTCCGGGGCCTCGGGGGGCCGGACGTCCGCCGACTATGCCAGCCCCGGCGGCCGGGAGGGAATCCGTGACGGTCCAAGCGCCCCGGGGAGTAGACTCCGCGCCGCCGGTCTGCCCACCGCCCGGACGGCGGGACGCAGGAGACGCCGGAGAGAAAAGCAAGAAAGGCCCCAGATGAGAAAGACCCCGTTCGCCGCCCTGCTCGCCGCCTGCCTCGTCCTGGCTCCCGCGCTCGTCGCGCAGCCTCCGGCGGACCCCAAGACCGAGGACGAGAAGACGCTCTACGCGCTGGGCCTCGTCATCAGCCGGAACCTCCAGACGCTCAACCTGACCGCGACCGACCTCGAGATGGTCAAGGCCGGCCTGACGGACGGCGTCCTGAACAAGACCCCGAAGGTGCAGCTCGAGGTCTACGGGCCGAAGCTCCAGGGCTTCGCGCAGGGCCGCTCGGCCGCCGCCGCGGCCACCGAGAAGAAGAAGGGCGAGGCCTACCTCGCGAAGACCGCCGGGGAGCCGGGCTACAAGAAGCTCCCCAACGGCGAGCTCGTCAAGGTGATCAAGCCGGGCACCGGCGCGTCGCCCAAGGCGACCGACACGGTGAAGGTCCACTACCAGGGGACCCTTCTCGACGGCACCGTCTTCGACAGCTCGATCAAGCGCGGCCAGCCCGCCGAGTTCCCGCTGAACGGCGTCATCAAGTGCTGGACCGACGCGGTCCAGACGATGAAGGTCGGGGGCAAGAGCCAGATCGTCTGCCCGTCGGACACGGCCTACGGCGACCAGGGCGCCCCGCCGAACATCAAGGGGGGCTCCACCCTCGTCTTCGAGGTCGAGCTCCTCGACGTGAAGCCGACCCCCGCGGCCCCCGCGGCGCCGCCCCAGCCGAAGAAGAAGTAGCCCGGCCCGGCGAGGGGCGGCTCCCGGCCGCCCCTCGCCCCCTTCCCCGCTCCGGCGCCCGCGGGCGTCGTAGAGTCCGTCGCATGGCACCCGAGACTCCCGACTGGGTCCGCGACGCCGTCTTCTACCTGGTCTTCCCCGACCGGTTCGCGTCCAGCGCGCGGGTCCCGAAGCCCGCGGGGCTCGAGCCGTGGGACGCCCCTCCCACGACCCACGGCTTCAAGGGGGGCGACCTCCTCGGGGTCGCCGAGCGGCTCGGCTACCTCGGCGACCTCGGCGTGAACGCGCTCTACCTGACGCCGGTCTTCGCCTCGGCGGCGAACCACCGCTATCACACCTACGACTACCACCGGGTCGACCCGATCCTCGGGGGCGACGCGGCCCTGCGCGAGCTCCTCGACGCCGCGCACGCGCGCGGGATGCGCGTCGTCCTCGACGGCGTCTTCAACCACACGGGGCGGGGCTTCTACCCCTTCCACCACCTCCTCGAGAACGGCGCCGCCTCGCCCTACCTCGACTGGTTCCACGTCGACCGGGCGAGGCTCGCGCGGGGACGGCCCGTCGACGCCTACCCGGTCCCCCGGCCGGGACGCCGGAGCGCGCGCCCCCGCGGGAGCCTCGAGGCCCTCGGGTACGAGGCCTGGTGGGACCTGCCGGCGCTCCCGAAGCTGAACACGTCGAACCCCGCCGTCCGGGAGTACCTCCTCGACGTCGCCGAGCGGTGGATCCGCTTCGGGATCGACGGCTGGCGGCTCGACGTCCCGGCGGAGATCGACGACGACTCCTTCTGGCGCGCCTTCCGCGACCGCGTGAAGGGGGCGAACCCCGACGCCTACCTCGTCGGGGAGATCTGGCACGAGGCGGGCCGGTGGCTCCGGGGCGACCAGTTCGACGCGGTGATGAACTACCTCCTGACGAAGGCGCTCCTCGGCTTCTTCGCGGCCGGGACCCTCGAGACCGACCTGACCCGGCGCGTCTTCAGCTACCGCGACGTGAGGCCCCTCGACGCGAGCGCCTTCGGGGCGGAGATCGAGCGGGTGATGGCGCTCTACGACCCGGCCGTCCGGGACGTCCAGCTGAACCTCCTCGGGAGCCACGACACCCCCCGGTACCTGACGTCGGCGGGGGGCGACCGAACGGCGCTCGAGCTCGCCTTCCTCTTCCTCTGCACCGTCCCCGGAGCCCCCTGCGTCACGTGGGGGGACGAGGTCGGCCTCACCGGGGGATGCGACCCCGACTGCCGGAAGGCCTTTCCGTGGGACGAGGCGCGCTGGGACCAGGGGCTTCACGGGGCGTACCGCCGGGCGATCGCCCTGCGGCGCGCGCACCCCGCCCTGAGGCGGGGCTCCTTCGAGCCGCTCCTCGCCGAGGGGAGCGTCTACGCGTTCGCCCGACGGCTCGGCGGCGAGACCGTCGTCGCTGCGTTCAACGCCGGCCGCGAGCCGGCCTCCGTCACCCTTCCCGACCTCGGCCCGGAGCCCTGGGTCGACGCGCTCGCGGGCGGCGGGAGCGAGGAGGCCGCGAGGCCGCAGCTCTCGCTCCCCGGGCGGTCGGCGCGCGTCGTGGCCCGGCGCAGCTCGCCCGTCTGATCGCACGCGGACTTGCGTCCGGGCGTTCCGACCCGGATCATCCGGCCGCCGGATGATCGGGCAGCCCCGCCCGCCGAGGAGACGTTCACCATGCGCCCAGGCACCGCCGCTCTCGCCGAGATCCGCTCCGCGCTCGTCCGCGCCGGCCTGCAGCGCAAGGTCCCCGGCCGGATCCTCGTCGAGCTCGCCGTCCACGTCTCCCTCCTCGCGGGGGGCGTGGTCCTCTTCTTCGCCGCGGACGGCTTCGCGCCGAAGACGGCCGGGCTGCTCGTCACCGCGCTCGGGAGCGTCGGCGTGGGGACGAACACCCACACGTCGGCCCACGGCGCCACGAGCGAGCGGCGCTGGATCAACGACCTCCTGGCGATCCTCGGCTACCCGATCCTCCTCGGCCTCTCGATCACCTACTGGCGGCAGAAGCACAACGTCCTCCACCACGGCTCCCCGAACGTGGACGGCGTCGACCCGGACCACGAGTTCCAGCCCTGGTTCGCCCTCGCCGACTCGCAGGTCGGCGGCTCCCGGCTCCTCCGCTTCTACCAGCGGCGGATCCAGGGCTTCCTCTTCATGCCGGTCGGAGCCCTCCTGATGTCGCACAACATGAGGGTCCTCGGCGTCGCCCACGCGATCGGGCGGCTCTTCAAGGGCCCCTCCCGCCGGGCGACGGCGGCGGACCTCGGCGCGTTCGTCCTCTACGTGACCCTCTGGTGGGTCCTCCCCTGGACCCTCGCGTCCCCCCTCCAGGCCGTGGCCCTGAACGTCGGACGGGACGTCCTCCTGTCGGTCGCCCTCTTCCTCATCTTCACCCCCGCCCACATCCCGCACTCCTGCGCGTTCTACTCGAAGGACGCCTTCCCCGACGACCTGGTCCTCCGCCAGGCCGCGACGACGATCGACTACCGGGCCGGGACGCTGAGCTCCTTCTTCCTCTCGGGGCTCCAGTTCCAGCTGGAGCACCACCTCTTCCCCGGTCTCCCCCACGTCCACTACAGGCGCCTCGCCCCGCTCGTCCGCGAGACCTTCGCGCGGCACGGCTACCCCTACCGTCTCCTCGGGTGGGGCGAGGCCCTCGCCGCGAGCGCGCGGGTCGCCTTCCACCCGAAGGAGACCGTGACGGTCGCGCCCGCCGGAGCCACCGAGAGCTGATGGAGGGGGAAACCGCGGTCATCCGGAGGCGGAAGGTCTCCGAGGCGTTCAGCCAGCTCGACAACTCCGACCTCGCCCGGCTCGCCGTCGAGCTCCGCCCGCTGCAGCTCGCGGGGGGCGAGGTCCTCTTCCGGCAGGGGGACGCGGGAGACAGCCTCTACATCGTCGACCACGGCCGGCTGGCCGTCGTCGTGAGGACCTCCTCGGGCCAGGACGTCCGCCTCGCGGAGCTGGGCGACCTCGAGCTGGTCGGCGAAGGGTCGCTCCTGACCGGGGCCCCGCGGTCGGCGACCGTCGTCGCCGTCCGCGACACCGCCCTCGTCCAGCTCTCGCGCGAGGGCTTCCAGCGGCTCGTCGCGAACCGCCCCGACACGGCGGTCGAGCTGGCGCGGAAGATCATGAAGCGGCTCCAGCTCGCCTCGAGCGGAACGCCCGCGCCGCGGCCCGTCTCCACGGTGGCGATCGTCCGCGCGGGAGCCGCCCCGGCCGAGGAGGAGGTGGCGCGGCTCGTCGCCGCGGAGATCGGCAGGAGCGGCCGGGTCCTCGTCGTGACGAGCGCGTTCGTCGACGAGAAGCTCGGCCCGGGCCACGCGCAGGCCCCCGCGTCCGATCCGAAGGGGGCCGCCACGCGGCGCTGGCTCAACGAGATCGAGCGCGACTACACCGTCGTCGTCTACCTCGGCGACCCCGGGCCGAGCGAATGGAGCCGCCTGTCGCTCCGCCAGGCGGACCGGGTGATCCTGGCCGGCCGGCGGTCGGCGCCCCCCGCCCTCGGCCCGCTCGAGCGGGAGCTCCTCCCGGTCGCGACCGGCCTCGCCGAGCGCGAGCTGGTCCTCCTCGACGACGGGAAGGGGGGCTCCTCCGCGAGCGGCTGGCTGAAGGACCGGAAGGTCTCGCGGCACCACTTCGTGTCGGCGCGGGGCGGCGAGGACGCGGCGCGCCTCGTCCGCTTCCTCCTCGGGAAGGCCCACGGCCTCGTCCTCGGAGGGGGAGGCGCCCGCACCTTCGCCCACCTCGGGGCGCTCCGCGCGCTGCGCGAGGCCGGGGTCCCGATCGACGCGATCGGCGGGAGCAGCGGCGGAGCGCTCTTCGGCGCCTTCTTCGCCGTCTCCGGGGACCTCGACCACATGGTCCGCGAGACGCGGAAGCGCTTCCTGAAGTCGGGCCCTCTCTTCCAGCTCGTCGTCCCCGCAACGTCGCTCATCTCCGGCCGCGCCTTCATGCGGATGGTGGAGGCCTGGTTCGGGACGACGCTCGTCGAGGACCTCGGGGTCCCGTACTTCTGCGTCTCGACCAACATCACGAAGAACAGGCTGGAGATCCACCGGGACGGCCCGCTGGCGACCTGGGTTCTGGCGAGCATGGCGATCCCGGGCGTCGGCCCGCCGATCGTCCGCGACGGCGACATCCTCGTCGACGGCTGCGTCGCCAGCATCCTCCCGACGCCGGAGATGCGGGCCTCGGGCGTCGGGACGGTGATCGGCGTCGACGTCGCCGCGCGGACCGGCCTCGGCTTCCCGGGGGTCGGCATCGGCCCGGCCCCCTCCGGGACCCGCGCGCTCGCCCGCCACTTCCGGGCCAGGGCGAAGGAGAAGCCGCCGCTCCTCTTCGACCTCCTCCTCGGGGCCGCCCTCTTCGGCGGCGACGTCTCCCGCCAGGAGGCCGCCGCCGACCTCCTCGTCCGCCCGCCGCTCGACCGCTACTCGCCCACCGACTTCGCCGCCCTCGACGAGCTCGTCGCCCACGGCTACGAGGCGACGCGCGACGCCCTCGACCCCGCCCGCGCGGCGCGGACGGGGGACCCGGTGGCGAAAACGGCCTGATCATTCCCGGGTGCGTCCCCTCTACCACCTCCTCGACCCGTTCTGGCGGCGCTTCCCCTTCCCGGCGGGCCACCGGTTCGAGCGGACCGCGTTCCAGGGGATCTCGGTCCTCAGGATGTCGCGGACCTACCTCGGGAACGAGATCCTCCCGGTCTACTGCTACGGCGTCGGCGACACGCTCGTCGACACCGGGATCTCGTCCGTGGCGCCCGAGGTCGAGGCGTTCGCGCGCGATGCGAGGATCGGCCGCGCCGTCCTGACGCACCACCACGAGGACCACTCGGGGAACGCAGCCCTCCTCGCGCGGCTCGGCGCCGAGGTGGTGGCGACCCCGACGGGCGTGCGGCTCGTCGCCCGCGACCTCCCCCGCCGCTTCTACCAGCACGTCCTCTGGGGCGAGGCGGACCCCGTCGCCGCCGGCGCGACGGGCGAGACGGTCCCGCTCGGGCGCCACGTCGCCCGCGTGATCCCCGCCTCGGGCCACGCGATCGACCAGCTTGCGCTCTTCGTCCCCGGGGAGGGGTGGCTCTTCTCGGGGGACGCCTTCGTCGCCGAGAAGATCAAGATCTTCCGGGGCGACGAGGACTTCCACGAGAGCTGCGCGACGCTGGAGCGGTTCCTCGCGCTCGACTTCGACGCCCTCCTCTGCGCCCACCGGCCGCGCTTCACCGGCGGCAAGGAGGCGATCCGGGCGAAGCTCCAGTGGATGCGGGAGCTCGAGGGGACGGTGAAGCGGCTGGCCGGGGAGGGGCGCTCGGTCCGGGCGATCGTGAGGCGGCTCGGCCTCACCACGTCGTCGCGGTTCTACGTCCTGACGTTCGGCGACGCGACGACGGCGAACCTCGTCCGCTCGATCCTCCACGGGCCGCGGCCCCGGAGCGAGGTCGTCGCGGCCGTCGCGGGCGCCTGACCGCCCGGCGTCACTTCCTCCCCGTCATCAGGAGGACCGCGACGAAGAGGAGCGCCACGGCCGCGAGACGCCGGGCGTCGAGCGGCCGCGCCGCGAGCCCGAACCACCCCATCCGGTCGATCAGGAGGGCGGCCCCGAGCTGGCCCGTCAGAGCCGTCACCATCAGCGAGCCGACGCCGATCCGCGGCACCAGCAGGATGATCGCCGTGATGTAGGCGGCCCCGAGGAGCCCGCCGAGGTACTGCCACGCCGGGACGCCGGCCAGCGCCCGGACATTCCCCTTCCCCCGGAGGAGGACCACGAGGAGGAGGAGCCCGGTCCCGGTCGCGAAGGAGACGAGCGCCGCCTCGAACGCTCCGACGTTGCGGGCGAGGGACGCGTTGATCGGCGACTGGAACGCGATCATCGCGCCGGCAGCCATCATCACCAGGGCCAGGGGGAACGTGCTCATCTCGCCTCCCGAATCACGGGGCGCCCGCGCGCCCCTCTCACGACGCCAGGCGTCGCGCCTCCTCGGCCGTGTACCCCACCTCGGAGAGGACCCGCGCGGTGTCCGCGCCGAGGGCCGGCGCAGCCCGGAGCGGGCGCCCGCGCGGCGCGGCGCCCAGGAACGGGCCGGGGGCGGCGATCGTCCCGCCGCCCGGTGCGGCCGTCTCCTCGGACCAGGCGGCCGTCGCGGCGCGGCCGCCCGAAAGGTCGTTCACCGCGGTGAGAGGGATTCCCCTCGCCGCGGCCCTCTCCAGCCACTCGTCGCGGGGCCGCTCGGAGAGCTTCGCCTCCAGCGCGGCGGCCGCGGCCCGCCCGCCGGCCTCCCCGTCGAGGCCGTCCCCCGCGTGCTCGGGGAGCCCCGCCAGCTCGCACAGCCCGGCCCAGAACTTCGGCTCGAGCGCGCCGAGCGCCACGCGGCGTCCGTCTCCGCACGCGTACGTCCGGTAGGCGGGCATCCCTCCGCCGAGAAGGTCCCCCACGACGTCCGCTCCCCCGGCCGCGTCCTCCGCGAAGGCCCAGGCGAGGAAGGGGAGCGGCCCGGTCACGAGAGGCTGGTCGATCCGGCTCCCGCGCCCCGTCCGGTGCCGCAGCAGGAGCGCGGAGAGGACCGACGCCGCCCCGAGGAGGCCGGCCGTGACGTCGGCGAGCTGGACCCGCGGGACGCCGGAGGCGCCGAGCCGGTCGAGGAGGCCGGTCATCGCGACGAAGTTCAGGTCGTGACCGACCCGCCCGGCGAGCGGACCCGCCGTCCCGAAGCTCGAGAGGGAGCAGGTGACGAGGACGGGGTTGAGGGCCTGGAGGCGATCGAGGCCGAGCCCCCAGCGCTCCAGCGTCCCGGGGCGGAAGCTCTCGACGAGGACGTCGGCGTGCGAGGCGAGGCGGCGCGCGGCCGCGGCCCCGGCCTCGCCCCTCAGGTCGAGAGCCACCGACTCGACGCCCCGGAAGAACGTCGCGAAGCCGACGCCCGTCCCGCCGACGAGGGGCGGCGTCGCCCGCATCGGGTCGCCGCCGGCCGGGTCCTCCACCTTGATCACCCTCGCCCCGAGGTCGACCAGCGTCCTGACGAGGACGGCTCCCGGGAGCATCCGGGAGAGGTCGACGACGACCGTCCCGGAGAGGGGGAGCTCCGAAGTCACCTTCCGGCCTTCCGGAACGCCTTCACGAACCGCGTCATCGCGGCGATGTTCGACACCTTCACCTTCCCGAGGAGGAAGGCGGTCTCGGGGCTCTGCGTCCCGGCCTCGATCGCGAGGTAGGTCTTCTCCGTCGTCGTCACCACGCAGTCGGGCGTCCCGACGTGGCCCGCCCGGGTCGCGCACCGCTCGCCGTCGATCACGACCGTCCAGTCGCTCTCGTCGACGTCCTTGAAGGTGAAGTGGAACGTCGCCCTCCAGCCGGCCGTCCGGTCCGTCCGGAGGCGGAGCGGCAGCGAGGCGAAGAGCTCGCGGGCGCTCGTCGGGACGGCGACGGGGACGGGAGGGGCGGCGGCGGGGGCTTCCGGGGCCGCGGGGGGCGGGGGCGCCTGCGGGGTCTCCGCGGCGGCCGGCGCCGCCTCGACGGCCGCGGACGACGGGGCCGGCTCTTCCGGAGCGGGCGCCTGGGGCGCCGCGGAGGCCTTCTCGCGGGAGGGCCTCCGCGCGAACCGGACGCCGTCGATCGCCGTCTTCGCGACGATCTCCCTCATGATCTCGCTCGTCCCCGCCACGATCGTCCCGAACCGCGCGTCGCGGTAGAGGCGCGCCATCGGGTATTCCTCGACGGTCCCGAAGCCGCCGTAGAACTGGAGGCACTCGTCGGCGGCCCTCTTGGAGAGCTCGCTGGCGAGGAGCTTGGCCATGGCAGCCTCCGGCGTCGCCTCCTCCCCCTCCTGCCAGAGCCAGGCGGCGTGGTAGGTGAGCTGCCGGACGGCCTCCAGCTCGGCGAAGAGGTCGGCCAGCCGGTGGCGGAGCGCCTGGAACTTGGAGAGCGGCCTGCCGAAGGCCTGCCGGCTCGCCATGTAGCCGAGCGTCTCCTCGAGGCAGAACTGCACGCTTCCGATGGAGGTGGCCGCGGCCACGATCCGCTCGAGGGCGAAGGTGTCCATGATGAGGAGGAACCCCTCGTTCTCCTCGCCGAGAAGGTTCGAGGCCGGGACGCGGACCCCCTCGAAGACGAGCTCGGCCGTGTCGGAGCAGTGCCACCCCATCTTCCGGAGCTTCGTCCGGGTGAGGCCCGGCGCGTCGCCGTCGACGACGAGGAGGCTGATCCCCCCCGCCCCGGCGTCCTTGTCGGTCTTCGCGGCGACGACGATGAAGTCGGCCTCCACGCCGTTCGTGATCCACGTCTTGGCCCCGTCGAGGACGAACGAGTCGCCGTCCCTCCGGGCCGTCGTCCGGATCGCCGCCACGTCCGAGCCGGCGTCGGGCTCGGAGATGGCGATCGCCCCCACCATCCGCCCCTCGATCGACGGGACCAGCCAGCGCCGCTGCTGCTCCTCGGTCCCGTGGTTCCAGAGGGCGCCGGTGGCGATGAACTCCTGGACGGAGACGGCGCCGACGAACCCCCCCATCCGCGAGCGCGGCAGCTCCTCGAGGAAGGCCAGGGCGTGGAAGATCGACGCCCCGGCCCCCCCGAGCGACTCGGGGAAGAGGATCCCCAGGAACCCCGCCTCGCCCATCTTCCGGTAGACCTCCCGGGGGATCCTCCGGGCCTCCTCCCACTCCTCGGCGTGGGGAGCGACCTCGGTCAGGAGGAACTGGCGAACGCTCTTTCGGAAGGCTTCGTGGTCGTCGCTCGTGTAGATCGATCTCATCTGCGTCCTCGGGTGAAATAATCCGTCGGGCTCCGGGCTCCGGAGCTTACGTCAGCAGATGTCGAGCCTCCCAGCCGCCGCCCTGGCCCAGGCCGAGACCCCCGGCTTCGGCACGCTCGAGACCGTCTTCGAGGCGATCGGGCGCGCCCTCGTCGTCCTCGACGCCGGCTTCCGGGTCATCCGCGCCAGCCACACGCTGAACGACCTCGCCTACCCGGGGGCCGCGGAGGACGCGATCGGCCGGCCGATCGAGGACCTCGTCGGGGCGAAGCTCTTCGGCCCGACCGACACCCTCCGGGAGTCCCTCGAGAACGGCAAGCGCGAGGAGGGGCGGCGGGCGGTCCTCCACTGCGGCGAGGGGAGCGCGCGCCTCGTCTCGCTCACGGCGGCGGCGATCCCCGACCACGTCAGCAGCCACTGCGACCCGAGGGCCCGCTACATCGTGGTGATCCGCCCGGCCGAGAACGACAACGAGCTCCTGCAGAGCATGATCGCCTCGCACGGCCTCGTCGCGCGCTCGCCGGTCATGCGCAAGGTGGTCCACCTCGTCGAGTCGCTCCACCGGAGCGAGGCGACGGTCCTGATCACCGGCGAGAGCGGCACCGGCAAGGAGCTGATCGCGCGGGCGCTCCACGCAAGCTCGCCCCGCTGCGCCGGCCCGTTCGTCGCCGTCAACTGCGGGGCGCTGCCGGGCGACCTCCTCGAGAGCGAGCTCTTCGGCCACGTCAAGGGGGCCTTCACCGGGGCGGTGCGCGACCGGGTCGGCCGGTTCGAGATGGCGCACGGCGGGACGATCTTCCTCGACGAGATCGGCGACATGCCGGTCCACCTGCAGGTAAAGCTCCTCCGGGTCCTGCAGGAGCGCCGCTACGAGCGGGTGGGAGACAGCTCTCCCCGCCCCATGGACGCGCGGGTGATCGCCGCCACGAACGTCGACCTCGTCGAGGCGATCCGCGCGGGCCGGTTCCGCGAAGACCTCTACTACCGGCTCCGCGTCGTCCCCATCCACCTCCCCCCGCTCCGGGAGCGGGTCGAGGACATCCCGGTCCTGGCGCGCCACCTCCTCGCCCACATCGGCGGCCGCGAGGGGCGGGCGCTCCTCCTCTCGCCCGACACCCTCGCCGCGCTCGAGGGGTACCCGTTCCCGGGGAACGTCCGCGAGCTGGAGAACGCCCTGGAGTTCGCGGTCGCCACCTGCCTCGGCCAGACGATCCAGATCGAGAACCTCCCCCCGGAGTACCGCGGCCTCGCCCGCGACGACGACGGGGAGCCCCCGGCGGACGACGGCCCGGGAGACACCCGGACCGAGGCCGAGCGCGCCGCCGCCGCCGAGGCCGCCGACGCCGAGCGGATCCGGATCGTCAGGACGCTCGAGGTCCACCACTGGAACCGCGGGAAGGCGGCGCAGGCCCTCGGCGTCAGCCGGTCGACTCTCTGGCGCCGGATGCGCGAGCTCGGGATCCAGTGGTGACCCGCCGCGACTTCGTCGCCGACGCCTGGCGCGCCGCGGGCGGAGCCCTCGCCGCCCTGGGCGTCCTGGCCCTCGTCCGCGCGCTCCGCGGCGCCGTCCCGCCGAAGCGGGAGGTCGTCCTCTCCGACGACCTCCTTCGCCGGCTGCGCGAGGCCGGGGGCGCCGCCGACGGCGAGCTCTGGGTGAGCGGGACGCCGGAGCGGCCCGAGGCCTTCCGGCTCGTCTGCACCCACATGCGATGTCGCGTCTCGCCCCTGCCGGAGGGGGGGTTCAGCTGCCCGTGCCACGGGAGCCGCTACGACGCCGCGGGGCGCCCCGTGGCGGGCCCCGCCCCGCGCCCCCTCGAGCGCCTCCCCGTCGCCCGCTCGGGCGGGCGGTGGGTCGTCACCCTCTGAGCGAGGCTCAGGGCGTGGCGATCGCGCGGCTCGCCTTCGGCTTCCTGGCGATCGCGGTCCTCTCCGGCCTCGCCCTCGCCCCGCTCCTCTCCGCGGGGCGTCCGCTCGAGAGCCTCGAGACGCTCCGCGGCGGCATCCCGTGGGGATGGTGGCTCCGGGCGGTCCACGCCTGGGCCGGCTGGGGCCTCCTCGCCCTCACGGCGGTCCACCTGGGGGACGTCGTCCTCCGGCGCGCCGAGCGGAAGCTCGGGGCCGGGATCTGGTGGCGCTCGGTCGTCCTCCTCCCGGTCGCCGTCCTCGCCCTCCTGGGGGGCTTCCTCCTCCGCGGCGACGCGGAGGCGGCGGCCGCCGCGGCGGTCTGGCGCGAGATCGCGGGCTCGATCCCGCTCGCCGGGCCCTTCCTCGCCGACCTCCTCCTCGGCGCGCTTCCGGGCGACCTCGGCGCCGTCGCGCTCCACCACGCCGGGACCTTCACCCTCCTCCTCTGGCTCCTGACCGCCGAGCACGGCGGGCGCCTCTGGCCCGACGCGCGCGCGACGGTCCTCGCGGGGCTCTCCTCCGTGACCCTCGCCGGCTTCCTCCCGCCCGGCCTCGGCGCCTCCCCGGCCGTCCCCTCCCCGCACCTCCTTCTCGGCCCGTGGTACCTGCTCGGGCTGCAGGGGGCGCTCGTCTCGCTCCCCGCGGCGGCCGGCTGGCTCCTGCCGCTCCTCCTCGTCGTCGCGCTGGGGCTCGTCCGCCACGCGGACGGGCGCGCGCGCGCCGCCCTCGTCGCCTTCTGCGGCGCCTGGCTTCTCGCCGACGCGGCGTTCACCGTCCGCGTCCTCCTCCTCGCCCACGCGCGCTGATGTTCCGGACGCGGAGCCTCGTCGTCGCCCTCCTCGTCGCGGCGGCGTCGCTCCTCGCCGCCCTCGGCCGGGAAGGGGCGCGCGTGGCGGCTCTCGGCCGGGGCCCGGATCGAGCCGGAGGGCGCGTCGAGCGCTGCGTCACCTGCCACGTCCGGCCGGAGGAGGACCCCGGCGGTGCCCACGCCCGGGCCGCCCTCGGCTGCTCGCCCTGCCACCTCGGGAACCCGTACGCCTTCGACGAGGAGAGCGCGCACCGGGGGATGGAGCCGGAGCCGGGGGCCCTCGCGACCGTTTCCCTCACCTGCGGCCGCGCCGGCTGTCACGAGCGCGAGGCGGCCCGCGTCTCGACGTCGCTGATGGCGACCGCGCGGGGGATCGTCTCGGTCGACCGGTTCGTCTTCGGCGAGAGGCCGACGCCGGACGGCCTTCAGACGATGGCCGACGTCCTGTCGTCGCGCCCCCCGACGCCGGCCGAGAGCCACCTCGGCAAGCTCTGCGCCGGGTGCCACCTCGGGGCCCGCCGGGGCAACCGCGACGACGCGATCCACGGGAACGGCTCCGGCTGCTCCGCCTGCCACGTCGAGCGCCGGACGGAGGGGAAGCTCCCCCGCCCGCACCCCGCCGTCGACGCGAGGATCGGCGACGACCGCTGCCTCGGCTGCCACAGCCGGAGCGGGCGGATCAGCCTCTCGTACCAGGGGCTCGCCGAGGTCGAGGCGAGCCAGGCGGGCTCGTGCGCCGAGCCGGCCGTCCTCCACGACGGCCGCCCCGCCTGCCGGGTCGAGCCGGACGTCCACCAGGCCGCCGGGATGGCCTGCGTCGACTGCCACCTCCACACCGACCTGATGGGGGACGGCGTCCGCCACCGGCACGAGGAGGAGCAGGTGGAGGTGACCTGCGAGGCCTGCCACGGCCCGGTGGAGCCGGCAGCGAGCCCCTCGCGGGGAGGCGAGACGACGTGGGCGTCCGTCGCGGACCCCGTCACGCGCGACGTCCTGAGGATGCGCGGCCAGGAGCGGCTCCCTGCCGAGAGAGTCCGGCTCGGCCGGCGCGGGACGCCCCTCTGGAACCTCCGGCCGGCGCCGGACGGCACGGCGTGGACCCTGCACCGGAAGGGCTCCGACGTCGCGCTTGCGACGAAGCAGACGCCGCCCGACGCCAACCACCGGCTCCCCGGCCACGAGCGGCTCACCTGCTCCTCCTGTCACACGGCGTGGGCCCCGTCGTGCACCACCTGCCACACCGGCTTCGACCCCGCCCGCTCCCAGTGGGACTTTCGAGCGGCCGCCGCGACGAAGTGGGCGTGGGTCGAGCGGTCGGAGGGGTACGCCTGGGGCCCTCCCGCCCTCGGCGTCACGGGCGACGGGCGGATCGTCCCGGCGGTGCCGGGGATGATCCTCGACCTCGACGCCACCGCGGCCGGAGGGACGAAGGCTTCCCACCGCCTCTTCGCCCCCGCGGAGCCCCACACGACCGGCAGGAAGGCCCGGACCTGCGAGAGCTGCCACCTGTCGAGCGTCGCTCCGGGGCTCGGGACCGGACGGCTGGACCTGACGGGCAGCGAGCCCCGCTTCTCCCCTGCGGCCCCCGCGCCGGACGACCCCGCGCTCGCCCTCGACGGCTGGACCGCGCTCGACGCGCCGGCCCCGGGGAAGGGGACGCGCGTCGGCTTCCGGTCGCTCTCCCGAGGCGAGATCCGCCGCGTCCTCGCCGTCGGCGCGTGCCTCCCCTGCCACGGTACGGCTGCCGACCCGGTGTGGAGGGACTTCGGGGCGGCGAGGAAGCGGCTCGCGGCGGGCCGCGTGCCGCGCTGCCAGGGGCGGGCGCCGTCGTGGACGATCGCCCTCGGCCCGTCACGGCCGGGCGGCTGAGGGCCCGTCGCCTCGGGCCGGCTTCGCTATCATCCGGGCGGGAATGACCGCGACGTCCGCGCCCGCCGAACCCGCGGAGCCCGCCGAGCTCGGCTGGGACAAGATCGAGGCGATCTTCAGCTCGCTCGGCCGCGTCGTCATCATCCTCGACCGGCACTTCCAGATCCTCCGCGCCAGCCACACCCTCGACGACCTCGCCGGCGCCGGGACCACCGACGCGGCCGTCGGCAAGCCCATCGACGAGCTGATCGGCGCCCGCCTCTTCGGCCCCTCGGAGACCCTCCGCGAGGCCCTCCAGCAGGGGAGGAGGGAGGAGGGACGGCGCGGCGTCCTCCGCTGCGAGGGAGAGACCGCCCGCCTCGTCTCGATCACGACGTCCGCCCTCTCGGAGGCGTTCCTCCATTGCTGCGACCCGCGCGCCCGCTACCTCGTCGTGGTCCGGCCGGCGGAGGACGAGGACGCCGCGCTCCAGAATGCGATCGTCAGCCACGGCCTCGTGACGCGCTCGCCCGCGATGAGCCGGATCGTCCGCCTCGTCGAGTCGCTCAACCTCTCCGAGGCCACCGTCCTGATCACGGGCGAGAGCGGGACCGGCAAGGAGGTCATCGCCCGCGCCATCCACGCGCAGTCTCCGCGACACGACGGGCCGTTCGTCCCGGTGAACTGCGCGGCCCTTCCGGCGGACCTCCTCGAGTCCGAGCTCTTCGGCCACGTGAGGGGAGCCTTCACCGGGGCGGTGAAGGACCGCGTCGGGCGGCTGGAGCTGGCGCGGGGCGGGACCCTCTTCCTCGACGAGGCCGGCGACATCCCCCTCGGCGTCCAGGTCAAGCTCCTCCGCGTCCTGCAGGACCGCGTCTTCGAGCGGGTCGGCGAGAGCGCACCGAGGCAGCTGGAGGCGCGGATCATCGCCGCCACCAACGCCGACATGGCGCAGGCGATCCGCGAGGGGCGGATGCGCGAGGACCTCTACTACCGGCTCCGCGTCGTCCCCATCCACATCCCGCCGCTCCGGGAGCGGCCCGAGGACGTCGGCCTCATCGCCCAGCACCTCCTCGCGCGGATCGGCGGCCGCGAGGGCCGGGCCCTCTGGCTCTCGCCCGACACCCTGTCGGTCCTGGAGAGGTACCCGTGGCCCGGCAACGTCCGGGAGCTCGAGAACGCCCTCGAGTACGCGGTCGCCCTCTGCCGCGGACAGACGATCCAGGCCGAGAGCCTGCCGCCGGAGATCCGGGACGGGGCCCCGGCGGCCCTTCCCCCGAGGGCGGCTCGTCCCTCCGTCGCCGGCCCGCACGCGGACGACGAGTCGACGCGGATCCGGGGCTCGCTGGAGCGGAACCTCTGGAACCGCTCGAAGGCGGCCGCGGAGCTGGGGATGAGCCGGACCAAGCTCTGGCGCCGGATGCGCGAGCTCCACATCGGCTTCGACTGAGCGCCGGGCGGAAGGGAACGGTCCGACGCCCCGGGGCTTGACATCCCCCTATTTCGAACATATGTTCATATCAGGCGGCGCCCGAAGGCCGCCGGGAGGAACGCCGCAGATGTCCCGTCCCGCACGTGTCCGACAGGTCTCCCAGAGGCCCCGTTTCCGCGGGTTCAAGCCGATCGGGACCCCGATGCCGGAGCTGGAGGTTCTGACGCTCCAGCTCGACCAGCTCGAGGCCATCAGGCTCACGGACCGGGAGGGCCTCTATCAGGAGGCCGCGGCGGACAGGATGGGCGTCTCGCGGGTCACCTTCGGCCGGATCCTCCGGGAGGCCCACGAAAAGGTCGCGGAGGCGCTCCTCGAAGGGAAGGCCCTCGTGATCGGAGAGGGCCCGGTGGAGTTCAAGCGCGGCGAGCGCGGGCTCTGCGCCGTGCACGGGGGGCCGCGCCGACGCGGCCGCAACTGCGGGTGCGCCCGCGCGCCCGAGCCGGAAAGGAACGGAGGCACGAGATGAACGGAAACGGATCGAGAAGGCGTTGTCGGGGACAGTCCTCGCCAGCCGGACCGCCGGGAGCAGGCCAGGGGGGAGAGCCGCGGGGCGGAGGTCGTGGCCGGTGCTTCGGCGGCGGCCAGGGCGGACGGTTCGCGGCGCTCGAGCAGGACCCCGCCGGCCCCGTCCGGCCGAACCGCACTCCCTGGGACCTCGTCGAGGCTCTCGAGACGCGGATCGCCGCCCTGGAGGCGCGCCTCGCCGACCCCGGGAGCTCCGAAGCGACGAAAGCGGGGGACCGCCCGTGAGGGGCGGGCGCCGCGGCCCGCTCGTGCCCGTGAGGGACCGCGGCGCCTCCCGATAGCCCGCGCAGGGGGATGAGGTGGCTACCACCCCGGGACCGACCGGAGCCGGCGCGCATGGACCCGGGACCAGGGTCTACGGTCCGGTCCCGAGCCGGCGGCTGGGCCTCAGCCTCGGGGTCGACCTCGTCCCCCTGAAGACCTGCACCTACGACTGCCTCTACTGCCAGCTCGGTCCGACTCGGACGAAGACGCTCGAGAGGCGGCGGTTCTTCCCGGTGGACCTCGTGCTGGAGGAGGCGCGGCTCGGGCTGGCGCGGTGCCGTCCCGACTTCGTCACCGTGGCGGGGAGCGGCGAGCCGACGCTGGAGAGCCGACTCGGAGACGTCCTCGAGGGTTTGAAGCGACTCTCGGACGTCCCGGTCGCACTCCTCACCAACGGCTCGCTCTTCTCCGACGGCGAGGTCAGGCGCGCGGCGGCGCTCGCCGACGTCGTCCTCCCCAGCCTCGACGCCGGGGACGAGGAGCTCTTCCGCGAGGTGAACCGACCGGCGAGAGGGCTCGCGCTGTCCGACGTCATCGAGGGATTGAGATGCTTCCGCGGTCTCTACCGCGGCCAGATCTGGCTGGAGGTCATGATCCTCGCAGGGATCTCCGACGAGGCGCGCCGCGTCGCCGCCATCGCGGCGGCGGCGACGACGATCCGGCCGGACCGGATCCAGCTCAACACCCCGGTGCGGCCCGGCGGCCGGGACGTGGCGAAGGCGCTCGCCCCCGCGTCGATGGAAGGACTCTGCGGCCGCTTCGTGCCACGGGCAGAGGTCGTGGCCGAGTTCGCCTCGAATCGCGGGGCCCCGGATCCCGCCTCCGCGAGCGGCGCATCGACCCTCGCCCTGCTCGGAAGGCGGCCCTGCACCCTCGCCGTCGTCGCCGCAGGGCTCCGCGTTCCGGAGGCGGCGGCGCGCCGCGAGCTCCTGGCCCTCGTCGCGGCGGGCGCCGTCCGCGCTCGACGCCGGGCGGGAGCCACCTTCTTCGTCGCGGTCCCGGGAGGGGGAGCCCGATGGCGGCGGCGCTGACCGGAGCCGTCCGGATCCTCGCCGAGGCCACGATGATCACGGGGTTCGTCTTCGTGATGATGATCCTGGTCGAGTTCGGCCAGGTGATGACGGCCGGCCTCCTCGGACGGTGGCTCCAGCACGGGGGCGTCCTGCGGACGGCGGCGGTCGCCCTCCTGGGGACCGTCCCCGGATGCCTCGGCGCCTTCACCGACGTCACCCTCTACACCCACCGGCTCATCTCGTTCGGAGCCCTCGTCGGCGCGATGATCGCGTCGAGCGGGGACGAGGCGTTCGTCATGCTGGCCCTCTTCCCCGGGAAGGCGATCCCCCTCTTCGCCCTCCTCTTCGCGTACGGTCTCCTCGTCGCGCTCGTGGTCGACCGGGTCGGCCGGCCGCGCTTCTACCGGTGCGACTCGTGCCCCGAAGGAATCCCGCTCCACCCCCAGGAGCTCGCGCTCCCGGCGGAGCCGCCCCTGCGACGGTCCTTCGGAGAGTGGAGCTTCCCGCGAGCGGCGCTCTGCGGGGTGCTGGCGCTCTTCCTCGCGGCGGTCGCGGCCGGGTGGATCGGGCCTCCCGCCTGGAACTGGGTCCGGGTGACGCTCGTCGCCGTCGCCGCTCTGGCGCTGGCCGTCGTCTTCCTCGCACAGGAGCACTTCCTGGAGGAGCACCTCTACCGCCATGTCGCCCGCAAGCACCTTCCGAGGATCTTCCTATGGGTCCTGGGGATCCTCCTCGCCCTGGGCTGGCTCGAGGCCGCCGGCCTGCCCCTGCAGGAATGGATCGAGCGCCACAGGGGCTGGGCCCTCCTCGCCGCTGTCGCGGTCGGCGTCATCCCGGAGTCGGGCCCGCACATGATGTTCGTGACGCTCTTCGCTCAGGGGGCCCTCCCCTTCTCCGTCCTGGCTGCGTCGTCGGTGGTGCAGGACGGCCACGGGATGCTGCCGCTCCTCGCGGAGTCGCGATGGGAGTTCGTCAAGGTCAAGACGGTCACGGCGCTCGCGGGGCTGGCCCTCGGGGGCGCCCTCATGGCGTTTGGATGGTGAAAGGCGGACGAGATGGGCGAGAAGGTGAAGGTGGGGATCGTGATCTGCGGGCGCTACGGCACGTGCGCGGGAGGGAAGTGCTTCCGAGCCCTTCGCGAGCGAGAGGGCGCGTTCGCCGCCTACGCCGGACGCGACGTCGAGCTCGTCGGCTTCGCGACGTGCGGAGGCTGCCCCGGCGGCAACGTCGAGTACGCGCCCGAGGAGATGAAGAGGAACGGGGCGGAGGTGATCCACCTGGCCACGGGCTTCGTCGTGGGCTATCCGCCCTGCCCGCACCTCGAGCATTTCCTCCGGATGATCCCGGAGAAGTTCGGCCTCGAGGTCGTCGTGGGGACGCACCCGATCCCCCAGAAGTACTACCTGACCCACCGGAAGCTCGGGACGTGGGAGGGCCCGCGCTGGGACGAGCTCGTAAGGCCGACGCTCGGCGAGGAATCCGTCCGAAAGGCGTACGACTAGGCCCCCGGAACGGGGAGCGCCGCGGGGACGGACCCGAAAGGAGGGACGTGATGCCGACGGCGTCCGGTGAGAGCCGGTCGGGCCCCGGAGGAGGGCCACGGTGAGCGCCGTCGCGCTGCTCCTGGCCGTGGCGATGGCCTCTGCGCCCCCGTCCCCTCCGTGCGACGCCGCGTGCGAGCGGAAGGCGGCGGAGGAGCTGCTCGGGAGGGGCGAGGTCCGGGCGGCGGTGGAGCGCCTGCGGCGAGCGGTGGGGCTTCACCCCGACGATCCGCTCCTCCCGCTCCTCCTCGCCCGAGGCTACCTCCTCGACGGGAACCTGTTCTGGGCGGAGCGGGCCTTGCGGGCCACCCTCGAGCGCCGGCCGGACGACGCCACGGCGCGCGATTGGCTCGCGTGCGTCCACCTTCGCGAGGGGGACCCCGACCTGGCCCGGGAGGATCTCGGGTCGGCGGCCCCGTCTCCGGAGGGCCCCGAGCGCTCGCGCCGGGCGCTCCTTCGGGCCTTTCGGGCGACCGTCCTCTCGGACCCGGCAGCCGCGCGGACCGAGCTCGCAGGCCTCGGTCGAGCGGCTCCGGTCTTTCCCGAGGACCGTACGGCGTGGGAGGCCCTCGCGAGGCAGTCGGACCCCTGGTGGATCGAGCCGGTATCGGGCGAGCTCGAGCTCGGCGCGGGCTACACGACGAACGCCCTCGCGGGAGCTCCGACCGACCCGGGCGCCAGCGGGACCGGGAGCTGGCTCGGGGACGTCACGGTGCGGACGCGCCTCGCGCCTCCCCTCCTCGCGTCCTTCCGGCCCTTCCTGGACGTGGAGGGAGTGGGGCACGGCCTCGAGGAGGAGGCGTACCGCGAGCTGAGCAGTTTGCAGGGGAGCCTCCGGGCGGGCGGCCTCGTCAGCCTCGGACGCTATCGCGCCTTGCTCGCCTATCGGGCCGAGGAGCTCCATCTCCGCCAGACGCCCTCGCTCTACAGCGTGGCCCGCCGCGGCGAGCTCGAGGTCGAGTCGAGGAGCGGCTGGCTCCTCTTCGGCGGAGGCGGACACCGCACCTACCGCGACCCGCGGCGGAGCCGGCGGGAGTGGGACGTCGGGCTGGGCGGGCCGGTCCGGCTCGCGCCGCGTACGCCTGCCGTGGTGGGTGCGACGGTGCGGGGCGCCGCGGCGGCTTCCCCCGCGTACGACCTCCTCGGAGTCTCCCTGGCGACGGCGCTCCGGATCGGCCTCCCCGGGGGCTTCACCGCCCGCCTCGCCGTCACGGCGGCCCTGGACGACTACCCCCATTCCGGCGGGCGGGACGGGCTCCTGGCCTTCGGCACGACGGAGCGGCGGCGCGACCTCCTCGGCAAGGTCGCGCTGGGCCTCTGGCTCCCGCCCTGGCGCGCTCTGCGGATCGCCCTGGAAGGGCAGCTCGCCCGACGCGACTCCACGGCAGACCAGATGCCCGGCTCGGACTACGACTACACGGAGGCGCGCGCCCGCCTCCTCGTCCGGTTCACGTTCGGGGCCGACCCCTGGGCGCCGCACGTCGTCCGCCCCGCCGGCCACGTCCCGCTCGAGTGGGGGCTGGCTCCGGGCACGCCGGGCGAGTCCGAGCGGATCATCGACCTCCTGCGCCAGGACGAGGAGCTGCGGCGCGGCTCCAGCTGCGGGCTCTGATGGGCGCCCGCGAGAGGAGCCGGCTCGTCCCGGAGGCCGCGGCGGTGGCGGCCGCCGCTGCGCTGCTCGCCCTCGCGGTCAACGCGCTCCGCCCCGCCGGGCTTCCGCTCGTCGCCCGGACGCCGTACGAGGTCCTGGTCCCCTGCCCCGAGCCGGGCGGCCTCGTCGTCCCGCTGGGGCCGGGAGACCCCGCGCTGCGAGCACCGCGGAAGTTCCTGATCGACGCCCGAGGAAAGGAAGCCTTCCGTCGCTTCCACCTGCCGGGCGCCGTGAACGTCCCCTACGACTGGCTCGATCCCCTTCCCGCGTCGGAGCTGCGCCAGCTCGCCCGCGAGGTCGCCGCCAGCCGGGCCACCCGGGTCGTGGTTTACGGCGACGGAGGCCGCCCCGACTCCGGGGAGCACCTCGGCCGGGAGATCTCGGGACGCGGGCTCCGCCACGTCTCGTTCGTTCGCGGCGGCGCTCCGGCCCTCGAGGACGGAGGGGCGCCGTGAGCCCGTCCGACGTCGCCGCGCGCATGGCGGTTCCGGCCCGCTGGTACCTCGGAGCGCTCTTCGTCTGGGCGTCGGCGCACAAGATCGCCTCCCCCCACGACTTCGCCGTCGACGTGGCGACCTACGGCATCCTGCCGCTCGCGCTGGTGAACCCGGTCGCCATCGTCCTCCCCTGGGTCGAGCTCGTCGCCGGCCTGATGCTGCTCGCCGGCCTCAGGGTGAGGACCGCCGCCCTCCTCGTCGCCGCGATGATGGCGACGTTCCTCGCGGCGCTCCTCCTCGCGCTCGGCCGGGGCCTCGACATGTCCTGCGGCTGCTTCGCCTCGCGAGGAGCCGAGCACGATCCGATCTCCTGGCTCACGGTCGTGCGGGACGCCCTCTGGTTCGCCCTCGCCGTCCTGGTCCTCGCCGGGGACCGGGGGGCCCTCGCGCTGGACCGTCTGATCGAAAGGAGGAGCGCCCGATGCGCGACCTGACCGCCGCCCTGCTGCTGGCCGCGGCTCTCGCGGCGCCCGCCCGCGCGCAGACCGCCGTGTGCGACGCGCTGGCGGGCTCCCAGCGGACGCTGGCCCTGAAGCTCCTCGAGAGCGAGCACCCCTACGACTGCTGCGACGACACGATCGCCCGCTGCCTGGCGGCCCGCCCGACCTGCGCCCTCGCGGTCCGGCTCGCGGACGGGATCTGCCGGCGCGTGGCGGCGGGCCAGGACGAGGCCCGGATCCGCCGCTCCCTCTCGCGCCGCGCGCGCAGCATGCTGGGCGGGGGCTCTCCCGCCGCCGTCGACCTCGCGTCCGCCTCGATCGCCGGGGCCGAAGGGGCCCCCGTCACGGTCGTCGTCTACGCGTGCGCCCGCTGCCCGTATTGCAGCAAGCTCGTCCCTGCGCTCCACCGGGAGGTGGTCTCGGGGCGGCTCCGGGGGCTCGCCCGCCTCGCCTTCCGCACCTTCCCGATCCGGGGCCACCCCGGGTCCACCGAGGCGGGGCTCGCCTTCGCGGCGGCCGCCGCGATGGGCCGGTTCTGGGAGTTCGCCCTCCTGAGCTACCGCGAGTTCGACGACGACTCGCCCGAGCGCCGCCGCCAGCGCGCCGGCGCCGTCGGCCTCGATCCGGACGCGTTCACGGCGCGGATCGCCGACCCCGCGACGCGCGAGGCGCTGGTCGCGAGCAAGAAGGAAGGTCTCGCCAACGGCGTCGAGGAGACCCCGACGCTCTTCCTGAACGGCCGTCGCTGGACCGGCGACCTGGAGCTCGGTGAGGTGGCGGACGCCATCGAGGAGGAAGCCGAGCGGGCGAGGGGGCACCGATGGACCGGACGCTGAGGTGGCTGCTCGTCCTCCTGCTCGCCGGGGGCGGTGCCCGCGCCGACGAGCGGCTGGGCCTCTTCGAGTTCTTCGCCCGCGGGTCGGGCGCCTACTGCTACGCCGCCGGGCCGATCGTGACCGCACTCCAGGAGGAGCTGGCGGGACGGGCCGTCCTGCTCGAGTACGACTACGACGCCTTCTCCACGGGGCGGGTCGACCGCTGGTGGGCCGGCTTCTCCGGGCCGGCGCCGGTCTACCTGCCGCTCGTCATGGTCGGGAGCGGCCTCTCCGTCTGCCAGGGACCGGTCGACTACGGCTCGCGCTACCGGGAGATGCTGGAGGCCGAGCTCGCGCGCCCGCCGGGAGCCGTCGTCCGCGCGTGGAGCCTCAGGGTCGGCGACGGTCTTCGCGTCTGGGTGAGGGCCACGAACCTGACGGAGGCCGAGATCACCCCCGCGCAGGCGGCCTCCCTCTGGGTCATCGCCTGGGAGGACTCCACCTTCGGCCTCACGCGCACCTGGGTGCGGGGGACGGCCTCGAAGATGCTCGGTGAGCCCCTTCCTCCCGGGGGGACGGTGACGACGACCGTCGACGTCCCGACGCTCGCCGGAGCGGACTGGCAGCACCTGCACGCCCTCGTCCTCCTCGAGCACCGTCCCGCGGGAGGCGTCCGCTACGACCTCCTCCAGGCCGCCCTCGCGCCGGCTCCCGGCCTGTCGGTCTCGCCCTCCTCGCTCGTGCTTTCGGCGACGCGGCCCACGGCGGAGCTCCTCGTCGACGGACCCCACGTCCTGACGTGCTCCGCCCGGGCCGACGTGCCGTGGCTGCACGTGGAGCCGGCGATCCGGACGGTCCCCGGAAAGGTGACCGTCGGGCTGGTCGGGTCGCCTCCCGCGGGGGCGGCAGGAACGGTCCGCCTCGACGCGGCCGGGGAAGGGTTGGCGTTCTCGGCCTCGGTCGCGGTCGCCGTCGAAGGGCCGGCCCCCGAGCCGTGGGCCGCCGTCCTTCCTGCCGCGGCTCACGCGCCCGGGGCCCTCGGGACCTTCTGGCGGACCGACGTGGCGGCGGTCAACGACGGTCCCCGGGCCAGCCGGGTGACCCTCACGTTCGTTCCCGTGGAGGGACCGCCGGCGACCAGGACGACGACCCTCGGGGCCGGCGAGACGGTCGCGTGGACCGACGTCCTCTCGACGCTGTTCGGCCTGGAGCCTGAAGCGTCGGGCTCGGGGACCGTCCGCATCGAAGCGGACCAGCCGCTCGCGCTCGCGTCCCGCACGTTCATGGGCTCGGAGGCCGGGACGTTCGGCGGCTTCCTCCCGGCCGTGACCGCAGGCGACGGCCTCGCCCCCGGCCGGGCCGGGATCCTTCCTCACCTGACCCGCGGCCCCCTGTTCCGGACCAACGTCGGCGTGGCCAACCTCGGCCCCTCGGCCGTTGCGGTCACGCTCCGGCTCAGGGGAGGGGCCGGGGAGCGGCTTGGCGCTCCTCTCTCCCTCGCCGTCCCTCCCTGGGGCCTCGTCCAGGTGGTGGACGTCTTCGGCGAGGCCGGCGCCGGGGACCAGGACGTCGCGTTCGCCGAGGTCGACGTCACGACGTCCGGAGGCCTCGTCTGGGCCTACGCGTCGGTGATCGACAACCGGACGGGAGACCCGACGATCGTGCCGGTGGAGGTCCCCGTGGAGGCCGAGGGCGTCTCCGGGAGCGCCTCCCCCCACGCGCGGACGGTCCCGGCGGCCGCCCATGCGCCCGGGGCGAACGGGAGCCTCTGGCGGACCGACGTCGCCGTCGTGAACCCATCGGGCACCGCCGTCTCCATCGAGGCGGCGTTCACCCCCGCTGGGGGCGGCGCCCCCGTCGCCAGGACCTTCGTCCTCGCGCCCGGCGTCCGGTTCGAGCCGGACGTCCTCTGCTCCCTCTTCGGGCTCGATCCGGGCTCGCCGGCGTCCGGAGCGATCCGGCTCGTGCCGGACGGTCCCGTCACGGTCTCGTCCCGGACGTTCAACGAGACGGGCGCGGGGACGTTCGGCGCCCACCTCCGCGGCGTCGGCGACTCGGGCGCCGTCACCCCCGGACGCCCCGGGACGATCCCGCTCCTCGAGAAGGGCACGTCCGTCCGGACGAACGTCGGGCTCGCGAACGTCGGCGAGGAGGTCGTCACGGTCGTCCTTCGCCTCTCCGCCGCCGACGGGACCCCGCTCGGGCATGAGCACGTCGTCGCGGTCCCCGCCGGCGCGCTCGTCCAGGTGGACGACGTCTTCGCGGCGTGCGGGTCCGGGGACGCCCCGATCGCCTGGGCGCGGGTCGAGGTCCTCACGCCGGGAGGCCGGGTCCAGGCCTACGCGTCGGTGATCGACAACGGGACGGGAGATCCGACCATCGTCCCGGTGAGCGTGAGATGAGCGCCCGGAAGGAGCGCCCGCCCCTCCGCCCCCGAGCTCCCCCGTGGGATCGCGCGAGCCGCGTCCAGCCATCCGGTCCGTGCGAGGGGAACGGAGTTAGCATGACGGGTTGCGGCAGCCTGGTCGCATTCCGTTTCGACGAAAGAAGGAGGCGACGATGGGAACCAGGGGACGGCAGATCATCGGAATCGACGTGGACGAGGTCGTCCGGATGCTCAACGCGGCCTACGCCAGCGAGTGGCTCGCCTACTACCAGTACTGGCTCGGCGCCAAGCTCCTGAAGGGGCCGATGAAGGACGCGATCGCGGCGGAGCTCACCCTCCACGCGACCGAGGAGCTGAACCACGCCACGCTGGTTGCGGGCCGGATCATCCAGCTCGGCGGCACGCCGGCCGTCGACCCGAAGGAGTGGTTCGCGCTGAGCCCGTGCGCGTACGACGCCCCGGCCGACCCCTACGTCTCCGTCGTCCTCGACCAGAACATCGCGGGCGAGCAGTGCGCCATCACGGTCTACAACGACCTGATGAAGGCGACCCGGGACAAGGACATGGTCACGTACAACCTGGCGCTGACGATCCTCGAGCAGGAGGTCGAGCACGAGGAGGACCTCCAGAGCCTGAAGGAGGACCTCGAGCTGATGGTCACGCGCGGGAGCCGGTAGCGCTCGCCGAAGCGGACGAATCCGGCCGGTCCCCCGCACCCGCCGAGGGCCCGTCGCGGCCTCGGCGGGCGGGCTTGGTTTGTCGTCAGTGCTTCCGGACCATCCTCAGGATCTTGACGTTGATGACCACGAACCGGAGGAGCTGCCAGAGGAGGTTCGTCCGCATCCGCTTCGTGAACGGCGTCGGGATCGGCGGGTAGTAGCTCTGGCCGAACGGGGTCCTCGCGTCCATCTCGCGCCTCCTCTCTCCTCTCACTCGGGGATCGCGACCCAGAGAGGGTTCGCCTTCGCCTTGTAGATGAAGCCGAAGTGGAGGAGGTGCTTGATCCAGTGGCCGGCCAGGCCGATCTCGCCGGAGGTGTAGCGGAGCTCCCGCCCCGTGTCGGGGTAGGCCTTGAAGTCGGGGATGATCGGGAAGACCGTCATCGAGACGGCCGTCCCCCTCAGCGGGCTGGCGCCCGCCGAGGCGATGCACGCGGCCCCCATGTGGGCGAGCGACGCCTTCCGCGTCGGCGCCTTCTCCTTCCCGGTCATCATGTCGACGACGTTGAAGGCCACCTCGCGCGCCATGACCCCGGAGGGCATGCCGGTCCGCGGCGGCGTCGGGAAGATCGGCGTCCCCTTCGGGCTCGTCATCGGCTTGGAGATCGCGTGCGGCGGGGCGAACGCGATCCCGACCGCGAAGACGTTCGGGTACGCGGGCGACTGGTAGGTCTTCGGCCAGTCGTCCGGGGACCACTCCTCGTAGGGCTTTTTCGCGTAGTCGCCGTCGACGAGCATGAAGCCATTCGCCGCGAAGAGCCGGGACGTGATGTCGCCTCCGGCTGCGTCGTACGCCTTCAGCCCGACGCCCGAGAACGGCGGGAGGAGCATCCCGAAGTCGAACTTCAGGCTCCTCTCCTCCCCGTCGAGGGTCTCGAAGGAGACCTCGCCCGGGGCGACCTCCTGGACGTGGGCGCGGGTCACCCACTCGATCCCCCGCTCGGTGAAGAGCGACTCCGTGAAGACCCGGCTGTGGGTGACGTAGCCGCCGCGGCGGATGAACATCCCCCCCATCCCGAAGTCGCCGAGCTCGTGCTCGTTCGAGAGCCAGACGATCCGGGCCTTCTCCCTCACGCCGCGTCGCCGCAGCTCGAACTCCACGTTGAAGATGTACTCGAACGCCGCGCCCTGGCAGGTGCAGTTCCCGTGGCCGGTCCCGACGAGGAGGGTCTGCTTCTCCCCCTTCCTCATCCGCTCGACCGCCTCGTCCAGGGCCTTCGACGCGTGGGCCGCGTGGTCGTAGGTGCAGACGGAGAGGCTGTTCGCCGAGGGACCGAGGCCCTTCGTCGCCCCGAAGTTCAGCTTGGGCCCGGTCGCGTTGATCAGGTAGTCGTACGGGACCATCTCCGTCTCCCCGGCCCTCCCCTGCTCCGTCTGTTCCACCGTGACGTAGGGGCCCGGGCTCCCCGACCTGCCCTCGGGGTGGACGCTGACCGCCTTCGCCTGGACGAAGGTGATCCCGGTCTTCTCGTAGACGGGCTGCAGGGGAAACGTCACCTGCTCGGGCCTCATCACGCCGACGCCGACCCAGATGTTGGACGGGATCCAGTTCCACCTCGAGTTGGGGGAGACGACGACCACCTCGTGGTCGCGGCCGAGCTTGCGCCGCGCGTGGAGGGCCGCGGTCTGTCCCGCGATCCCAGCGCCGAGGACGACGAGTCGGGACATCGGGCCTCCTTCCCTCGAGCGGCGGCCCTCGCCCGGCGTCTGCAGCAGGTCTCGTCCAGGGCGACGGAGCCGCGAAAGCGGGAATCGACGAAGGCAGTCTATCCGAGAAGGGGGGGCGCGTCGCCTCAGCAGCCTCCCTGGATCTTCTTTTCCTTCTTCGGCTTCTTCTGCCCCGAGGCCTTCGCCTCCTTCACCATCCGGAGGATCTCCGTCCGGGCCGACTCGCGGAACCGCCGGACGTCCCCGTCCCACCGGCTCCCCGTCGAGACGAGCATGATCGGCTCCAGGATCGTCCTCTCGAACGCCGGGAAGCCTCCTTCGAGGACGGCGAGGTTCTCGTAGCCGAGCTCGTGGAGGAGCAGGTACGCCGTCCGCTCCTGGGCCTCGTCCGCGCCGACGATCACCTTCCTGACGTGGAGCGGGCCGACGACCTCCCGCCACTCCTTGCCGAAGAGGTCCCGGACCGAGCCGTTGACCGACCCCGGGAGGGCGAGCGCGGCAAAGGCCTTCGGGTCCCTCACGTCGACGATCCGGAGCCGGGGCTCGCGGTCCACGATCCGGAAGGCGAGCTCGTCGACCGTCATCACCTTTACCGGGTGGGCGGCGGCGAAGGCAGGGTCGGAGACCTTCGCGAGGAGGCGCCCCTTGTAGTCGGGGGTGAAGAGGAGGAGGACGCCGACGCCGAGGAGGCCGGCCCCCGCCAGCCTGTGCGAGGCCGCGGGGAACCGGAGGGAAGGGGCGCCGGAGGGGTTCACTCTCCGCTCGATCCGGGTCGTCACGACGAACGCCGCGACGGCGACGGCGATGAGGAGGAAGGCGAAGACGCCGGCCGGGACGTGGAGGGACTGGTAGACCTTGATCGGGCCGAGGAAGGTCGACTCGTCGAACGTCCGGATCCTCGGGTAGACCTCGGCGAAGCCGAAGATGCCGAGGAGCCCGCCTCCCACGAACGCCATCGCGTCGACCTTGCCGATCGCCGCGGCGCAGACGCTCGTCCCGGGACAGTAGCCGCCGAGGAGGAACCCGACACCCATGATCGCGCCCCCCACGATCGCCGGGGCGAGCCACGTCGGGTTGACGAAGATGACGTCGAGGTCGAGGAGCCCCGCGGCCCCCAGGAGGAGGACGCCGGCCATCGCGGTCGCGGCAGCCGTGAAGAAGACCCTCAGGACCGTGAAGTCGTACCCGTAGAAGACGCCGGCGAGCCTCCGGGACGACGAGAAGCCCGCCTGCTCGAGGACGAACCCGAAGGCGATCCCGAGGACGAGGGCGACGACGAGGTTGAGCTGGTCGGAGATCAGGTCCGGAACGAAGGGCCCCACGACGTCACCTCTCCGCCTTCTGGCCCAGCCAGAGGCCGCGGACGAACCAGGCCACGAGGTACCCGGTGCCGAAGATCGCGAGCATCGTCACGAAGCCTGCGGTCGACAGGACGGCCATCCCGCTCAGCGCCGCCCCGCTCGTGCAGCCGCGAGCCAGCTGGGCGCCGATGCCGAAGAGCGCCCCTCCCGCCGCGGCGAAGAGCCACCTCGCCCGGGAGGAGATCCCGGGCCCGGCCTCGGTCACGAGCATGAGCCTGTCGGAGACGAGCCCCGAGAGGAACGCGCCGATCAGGACGCCCGCCACCTCGAAGACGAGCCACGCCTTGAGCGGGCTCTCCTTCCCGGGGCCGACGTAGTGGGAGTAGAAGGCGGACCTCTCCGCGTGGGCCGGTGCCGCCCCGTCGACCGCGGCGACGACCACGCTCTTCAGCGCGCCGCTCGCGCCGAGACCGCGGCCCGTCACGAAGATCGTCGCCAGGAGGACCATCCCGAGGAGGAAGCCGGCGAGGTAGGGGTTCATGTATCTCGAGCTCATCGGAAGCCTCTCAGTCGGCCACGGCGATCGCGTCGAGCGCCGCCACGGGCCCGCCGGCAGGGGAAGGGGACGGCGACTCCGCCCGGACCGGCGGCGGGTCGGGCTCCAGGGCTTCGTAGCCGGTGATCATCGCCTTCAGGTTCGAGGTCACCGTGTGGCCCGTCGTCATCAGGTAGAGGTGGGCGACGAGGAAGGTCACGAGGAGGAACGCCCCCGCCGTGTGGAGGACCGCGATGGTCTGGAGGCTCCGGACGTTGAGCCCGAGGACCTCGTGGCGCTGGGGATAGCGGTAGAACATGTAGAGGAGCCCCGAGACGACGACACCCGGGATGACGAGGAGCTTCAGGCCGGCGTAGGTCAGCTTCTGGAGCGGGTTCAGCTTGGAGAGGACCGTCTTCTTCGTCGGGTGGGGCGCGTTTCGGAAGATGCCGAAGACGTAGTAGTCGGCCTGCGCCCGCAGGTGCTCCCAGGTGGGGACGTACTGCTTCCACTCGCCCGTCGTGAAGTGCCAGAAGATCGCGAAGACGATCAGGACGAGAAAGCTCCAGGCCGCGACGGCGTGGTAGTGGACCGCGTGGTCGAACCCGAAGAAGCGGAACGAGCCGTGGATCTCGAAGCCGGTGACCGCGAGGAAGAGGATGAGGGCCGCCTGGGTCCAGTGCCAGAACCTCTCGAACGACCGGTAGACGTAGGTGCGCTTCATCTCACTTCTCTCCCTGTCCGTGGTTGCGGAACGCGAACCGTGCCCCGCCGTGGACCGCTACGCCGACGAGGGTGAGGGCGAGGAGACCGACGCCGAAGCGATCGACCCACGGGCTGCGGTCCCGCCCCGGCATGTAGAAGCCCCCCAGCTTCGCGAGCCGCCCGCCCTGGCGCGTGTGGCACTCGCCGCACGAGACGGCCTTCTCCTTCGGCGCGATCATGTGGTTCAGGGGCCAGTACATCTCGGTCCGGGCGAACCCGTAGTGCCCGCTGTACGGGAGGCCCACGTCCTTCATCCCCTCCTCGGCCGCCCTCTCCCAGCTGAAGTCTCCCCAGTAGCCGCCGTCGCCGGGATGCGACGAGTAGAGCTTCGGCTGGATCAGGTACCGGTTCCGGGTGTCGTAGATCTGGTTGGCCCGATGGATCTTGACCGGGACGATCTTCGAGTCCGGGTCGTCGTAGCTGCCGTCGAGCGGATTCAGGACGAGGGGCTTCGTCGGGTCGAACGTGTCGCCGATCAGGTAGTGCGAGGCCGTCCCGTCGAACCAGACGTAGTCGGGCTCGAGGTTCTTGCCCCAGACGAATGACCCCTTGATCGACATGTAGACGTCGGTCCCGCTCGCGTCCTTCTGCTCGTACGGCTTGCCGTCCTTCAGCTTCCCCGCCTTGGACCAGTCCCAGGAGAGCTTCGTCGGGTTGACCTTGGCGTACGTCGGGATGTGGCAGGTCTGGCAAGCCACCTTGTAGGTGTGGTCGTTCAGGACGTCGTCGGCGTGGGGCATCGGGCCGTGACAGCTCTCGCACTCCACCCGGTTCCGGTTCATCGAGGAGAGCGAGTACGCCTTCCCGAGGATCTGGTGCTGGCTCGCCGTGTGGCAGTCGACGCACTGCATGTCGACGCCGTCGGAGGCCATGTGGACGTCCACGTCGCGCGAGGGGTCGAAGAGCGCCTTCTCCAGGTCCCCGTGCTTCACGTTGTTGCCGCCGCCGCCGAAGAAGTGGCAGGTGCCACAGTCCGACCTCTGCGGCCGGCCGACGTGCTGCGCGACGTTGGTCAGGTCGACGGAGGGGTCGGGCATCCCCGCCGCCCCTGCAGCCTTCACGTAGGTCGAGGTGTTGTCGTGGCAGGCGAGGCAGTCGACGTTGAGGGGGTCCTTCAGGTCGAACGAAGCGTCCGCCCATCCGTAGCCGATGTGGCACTTGTCGCACGTCTGCTGGCTGCCCGACACCCCGATGCAGAAGTTGTTCAGGACGTTCTTCTTGCCGATCGCCCGGATCCCCTTCCCCTCGACGTACTCCGTCCGGTCCCAGCTCCAGTGCGACGACTTCATCACCTCGGCGGCCCGCCCGTTGTGGCAGGAGATGCACGCCGCGGTGACGTCCTGGGGCCTCTTGAACGCGACCTTGAGCTGGGCGAAGCGCGTATGGTCGACCGACGGCTTCACCTTGTGCGCGAAGCGCTCCTTCAGCAGGGCGAGGGGCGTCGGCTCCGCCTCGTTCTTCCGGAGGGCGGCGAAGGAAAGGCCCGCGACGGCGGCCAGGGCGAGGAGCGCGAGCAGGATCCGTCTCATCTGCCGCCGTCCTCTGCGAGTCGATGTCTTCTCTTCATCAGTTCGTCCTCCGGGCTCGGGGCGCGCCGTCGTCCGTTCCTGGCGCCTCGTGATCGCGGCCGTCGACCGGCCCCGTCGACCCTTTCAAGAAGGACGCCAGCGCCGCGGGAAGCGATCGGTCCCGGCGGCCCGCCCGCTCGGGAACCCGCTCCGCGCCGGGCTGCGCGCGGCCGCCCACGCTTCTCGCGGTCTCGCGAGGGCGTCGTCCGCGCCGTCTCCGGCGAGCCGCCGCGCGCACGGTGTTGCAACAGAGTGCGCGCATGGAACAGGGTGCGCGCGGGGCGCCCCGCGAGCCGGTCTCCCCGGCGGGGCTTCCCATTTTCGAGCAAATGCTCATAATGAGGGACCGTGCCGCGCCCCGCGTGCCTCCGCCACGTCACCTGCCGCCCCGCGGCCCCGCTCTTCAAGCCGGCCGGCGTCCCCGCGGTCTTCCTGGAGGAGGTCGTCCTGACGCTCGACGAGCTGGAGGCGCTTCGGCTGGCGGACCTCGAGGGCCTCCATCACGACGAGGCCGGGCTGAGGATGGGGGTCTCGCGCCCGACGTTCGGCCGCGTCGTCGAGGCCGCCCGCCGGAAGGTGGCCGACGCCCTCACCCGGGGGAAGGCCCTCCGGATCGAGGGGGGACCGGTCTGCCCGTCGCGCAGGTCGAGGCCGGGGTGCAGGCCGTGCGGCAGATCGACGACCACGAACGACGCCCCCGGTTCGACCGATCGGAAGGAGAAACGATGAACCTCTGCCTCCCCGTCACCCGCAACAGCGGCCTCGACAGCCCCGTCAGCGGCCACTTCGGCTCCGCGCCGCTCTTCCTCGTGGTCGACACCGTCACCGGGAGCTGCCGCGAGATCCCGAACGGGAACCAGCACCATGCCCACGGCACGTGCCGGCCGACCGAGGCCCTCTCGGGCGAGAGCCTCGACGGCATCGTCGTCGGCGGCATCGGAGCGGGCGCTCTCGGCAAGCTCCGGGCGGCCGGCATCCGCGTCTTCCTGGCGAGCCAGCCCACGGTCGGGCAGGCCGTCGCCGCCTTCGTCGCCGGGCGGCTCGAGGAGGTCTCCCCGGCCTCCGCGTGCGCCGGCCACGGGCACGCCGACGGCGACCGCGCCGCGGTCGAGGCGGCGAGCGCGCCGCCCCGCGGGCTCCCGGTCCGCTAGCGGGCGGGCGGACCCGCCGGCGCCTCCCAGCGGCTCCGCCCGAGGACGAGCTCCCTCCCCGTGGCCGCCTCGACCACCCGGTGCCGGAACGACCGGGGGCCGGCGGGACCACCGTCCGGTCCGCACTCGGCGCGGACGGAGGTCCCGCCCCGGCACTCCGCGCGGAAGGAGAGCTCGAGGCCGGCGAGGCCGGACGCAGAGACCACCTCGATGGGAACCGACTCGACGACCCAGTCGAGGTAGACGGTGTTCCTGACGTGACCGTTCGGGTCGACGTCCGCCCGGAGCGCGCGGATCTCCACCGCCGAGGAGACGGGGTCGGGCGGAGCCGGCTTCCCGCCGTCGGGAGGGAGGACGCGCTCTCTCCCGGGGAGGGGGATCGACCGGACGACCTCCGGCAGCCGCGCGGGCCTCCTCCGCGCCACGTCGAGCGTCATCCAGGTGCTCGCGGCTCGCGCCACCGCCGAGCCCGAGGCGTCCGAGACGAGGAAGTCGCGGTCCGCCGTCCTCTCGGTCCGGGCCGAAGGCCACGTCTCGACCGTCAACCTCTCGCGCCACGCGGGGAGCCGCACGACGGCGAGGCGCCACGACACGAGGACCCAGGCCAGCCCCAGCTCGCCGAAGGCCTCCGGTCCCGCGCCGAGGCGCGAGGCGTGCTCGCCGGCGGCCTCCTGCATCAGGTCGCACATCGCCCGAAGGCCGCACAGGCCGCGGGAGTCGAGGTCCGCGGCGCGGACGGCGAACGGCACCCTGAGGACGGACGGCGGGAGGGCGTCGCTCATGGGTCGGCATTCTCGACCCGCATACGGTGGTACGCATCTCGCAAGGGCATCTCCGTGAGCTCCCCCTCCGCGAGCCCCGGAGCGCGCCGCTGCGGCGGCCCCGACTGGACGCCCGACAGCGCCGCCGCGGCGGCCCGGCGGCACGGCATCCACCTCACCCCCGCCCACTGGCAGATCCTCGGCTGCGCCCGCGAGGAATGCCTGAGGACCCGGCACCTTCCGGACGCCTCCGTCCTGGCGAGGAGGACCGGCGTGGCCCGCGCCGAGATCGAGGCCCTCTTCCCCGGCGGCGCGCGACGGGTGATCGCGGAGATCGCCGGGATGCGGCCTCTGCGCCGGGCTCCCGACGCCCGCCGACGCGACGGGATGTTTCACGAAGCACCGAAAGAACCGTGAAACGAAAAGTCGCGTCCGCGACGTTGCGTTGCAGCGACGCGGTCTCCGATCCGCCGCAAGCCATGCCGATGCAGGTCCTTCGCGGCTCGCGCCCCGCTGGCCCGCTTCTTGATCTCCTCGCCCGGAACGGTTCGGACCTGGGTGGAGGTGGAGATGGTCAGCACCCGGCGTGAGTTCATCAAGATCGGGGGAACGGGCGTCGGCGCCGTCGCTCTCGGATCGGGGGTCACCACGAAGTGGTGGGGCCTCGACCGCGACGTCGTCCCCGACCCGAGGACCGACGGCGACCAGGTGATTCCGAGCTTCTGCGAGCTCTGCTTCTGGAAGTGCGGGATCCTCGCGCACGTCAGGGACGGGAAGGTCACCAAGATCGTCGGGAACCCCGAGCACCCCCTCTCGCGCGGCCACCTCTGCCCGCGCGGCACCGGCGGGGTCGGCCTCCTGTACGACCCCGACCGGCTCAAGAAGCCGCTCCTCCGCCGCTCGAAGAAGCGCGGCGGCCAGGAGTTCGAGGAGGTCTCCTGGGAGAAGGCGCTCGACTTCACCGCCGAGAAGCTCCTCCGGATCAAGAAGACCTGCGGCCCGGAGAAGGTGGCGCTCTTCTCGCACGGGTACGGCGGGACGTTCTTCAAGCACCTCCTCTTCGCCTACGGGTCGGGCAACGTCACCGCGCCCTCGTACGGCCAGTGCCGCGGCCCGCGCGAGGTCGGCTTCCAGCTGACGTTCGGCTCGCCGGTCGGCTCCCCCGAGGTCCTCGACATCGCCAACAGCCGCTGCATCACGCTCGTCGGCTCGCACCTCGGCGAGAACATGCACAACACCCAGGTCCAGGACTTCGCCCGCGCGGTCGCGAACGGGGCGACCGTCATCGTGGTCGACCCGCGCTACTCCACCGCCGCGGGGAAGGCGAGGTACTGGCTCCCCATCAAGCCCGGGACCGACCTCGCGCTCCTCCTGGCGTGGGCGCACGTCATCGTCGCCGAGGGGCTCTACGACCGCGAGTACGTCGAGAAGTACGCGACCGGCTTCGACGAGCTGAAGAAGCACCTCGAGGACAAGACCCCCGAGTGGGCGTGGGCCGAGACGTCGATCGCCCCCGAGCTGATCGTCGAGACGGCGCGCGTCATCGCCGGGGCCCGTCCCGCCTCCCTCGTCCACCCCGGACGGCACACGACGTGGTACGGCGACGACGTCCAGCGCTCGCGGGCGATCGCCATCCTCAACGCGCTCCTCGGGTCGTGGGGCCGCCGCGGCGGCTTCTTCATCCCCACATCGATGTCGGTTCCGCCCTACCCCGTCCCCCCCTACGCCGCGCCGGCGAAGACGGCGCAGGACCACCCGGACGGCGTCGTCTACCCCTTCGCCGACGAGGTCCTCTCCCACGGCGTCTGCGACGCGACGATCCCCGGCCGGGTCGGCGGACCCGGCTGCCCGATCAAGGGGTGGATCGTCTACGGGACGAACCTGATCCAGGCCCTCCCCCAGCGCCAGCAGACGCTCGACGCGATCCAGCACCTCGAGCTGCTCGTCGCCATCGACGTCCTCCCGGCCGAGATCACCGGCTATGCCGACGTGGTCCTTCCCGAGGCGACCTACCTGGAGAGGTGGGACGACGTCGGCCCGACCCCGTGGTCGGAGCCGTTCCTCGCCATCCGGCAGCCGGTCGTCCCGCCCCTGGCCGAGAGCAAGCCGGGCTGGTGGATCGCGAAGGAGCTCGCCAACCGGATGGACCTGGGGTCGTACTTCCCCTGGGACGACGCCGAGAAGATGGTCGTCGCCCGGCTCGAGAAGGGGGGCGTCGACGTGAAGGCGCTCCGGACGAAGGGCGTCCTCCGCGGGAAGAAGGTCCCGGTGACGACCGAGGACGGCCTCGAGCTGGCGTTCGGGACCGCGACGAAGAAGATCGAGCTCTACTCGGCGCGGATGGCCGAGGCGGGCCTGCCGCCGCTCCCCCCCTACACGCGGCACCCGCAGCCCGCCGACGGGCAGTTCCGGCTCCTCTTCGGACGGACGCCGACCCACACGTTCGGCCGGACGACGAACAACCGCTTCCTCTCCGAGGTCTACGCGGAGAACGAGGTCTGGATGAACGCCCGGGCCGCCCGCGAGCGCGGCCTGGCGAACGGCGACGAGGTCGTCCTCGTCAACCAGGACGGCGTCCGCTCGCAGCCGACCCGTCTCAAGGCGACGCAGCGGATCCGCCCCGACTGCGTCTTCGTCGTCCACGGCTACGGGCACGAGAGCCCCGGGCTGAGGTTCGCCAAGGGGCGCGGCCTCGACGACTCGCGGCTCGTCACGAAGGTCGAGGTCGACCCCGTCGCCGGCTCGACCGGGATGAGCGTCAACTTCGTGACCGTCGAGAAGGCCGGCGCCGCCGCGGCGGCCGCCCCGGCGGCGGAGGCCTGAGATGAGCGCCGCGACCACGACCGCCTCCAGGCGCTACGTCATGACCGTCGACACCCGCCAGTGCGTCGGCTGCAAGGCGTGCGTCCTCGCCTGCAAGGGAGAGAACGCCGTCCCCGACGGCTTCTGCCGGGACTGGGTCGTCGAGGAGGTCCGGGGAGAGTTCCCCGTCCTCTCCGCCGAGATCCGCTCCGAGCGGTGCAACCACTGCACCGAGGCCCCCTGCGTGAAGAACTGCCCGACGGGAGCCTCCTGGGTGGCCGAGGGGGGGACCGTCCTCGTGACCCACGGCAAGTGCTCGGGGTGCAAGGCCTGCATCTCCGCCTGCCCGTACGACGCGCGCTTCGTCCACCCCGACGGCTACGTCGACAAGTGCACCTTCTGCCTCCACCGGGTCCAGAAGGGGCTGATGCCCGCCTGCGTGACGGTCTGCCCGACCGGGACGCTGACCTTCGGCGACGCCCACGACCCCGACTCCGCCGTCTCGCGCCTCCTGAGGACGCGGAAGTCGAAGGTCGCCCACCCCGAGTCGGGCGCCGAGCCGAACCTCTACTTCCTGGTGTGAGGCCGAGATGATCCAGCAGCTCGTCGAGTCCGTCACCACCCGTCACAACCCGCAGATCGACCCGACGCTCCACGTCTGGGGCTGGGAGATCGTCGTCTACCTCTTCCTCGGGGGCCTCGTGGCGGGGATCTTCTTCCTCACCGCGGGCCTCGAGCTAAGGCGCGGAGAGAAGCCGCGCTCCTCCCTCCTCCGGACGATGCCGTTCGTCGCGCTCGGGCTCCTGTCGGTCGGCATGCTCGCGCTCTGGCTCGACCTGGCCCACAAGCTGTGGGCCTGGCGCTTCTACGCCTTCTTCCACCCCACCTCCCCGATGTCGTGGGGCGCATGGATCCTCGTCCTGATCTACCCCGTCGGCCTCCTGTTCGGCCTCGGGTCCCTCGACGACGAGCAGCGCGGCTGGCTCCGCGGCAGGACTCCGGCCCCCCTCTCGGGCCTCCTGGCGACCCTCTTCCGCTGGGCCGACGCGGGTCGCAAGCCCCTCCTCGTCACGAGCGCCGTGATGGGGGTCGGGCTCGGCGTCTACACCGGCCTCCTCCTGGGGACGATGCCGTCCCGGATCCTCTGGAACAGCGCGGTCCTGGGGCCGCTCTTCCTCGCCTCGGGGATCTCCACCGGCGCCGCCTTCCTCCTCCTCCTCCCCCGCCTCGACCCCGACGAGCGGAAGACCCTCGTCCGCTGGGACCTCGTCGCCATCGTCGCCGAGCTCTCCCTCATCGTCCTGATGCTCCTCGGCTGGGCCACCGCCGGCGAGGCGGGCCGCTGGGCCGCGCACGGCTTCCTGGGCGGCCCCTACACGGCCGTCTTCTGGTCGTGCGTCGTCGTCGCCGGGCTCCTGGTGCCGCTCGTCATGGAGATCCTCGAGGCCCGCCGCCACCTCCCGTTCGTCGCCGCCATCCCCGTCCTGATCCTGGCCGGCGGCTTCGCCCTCCGCTGGATCCTCCTCGCCGCCGGACAGGCCTCGGCCTTCCGCTTCCTCCCGTGAGAGGTGAACCGGTGCAGCCTCCCGCCGAAAGGCCCCTCTGGAACCCGTACGTGGCCGGGGTCGTCCTCGGCCTCGTCCTCCTCGGCTCGTTCCTCGTCATGGGGTTCGGGCTCGGCTCGTCGAGCGCGCCGACGCGCCTCGGCATCGGAGCCCTGCACCTCCTCGCCCCGAAGGCGACCGAGGCGAACGGGTACTTCAGCCAGTACGTCGGCCCCGGCAAGCACGTCCTCGAGGACTGGATGGTCTTCGAGGTCCTGGGCGTCTTCCTCGGCGGCCTCGTCGCCGCGTACTCCGCCGGCCGCTTCAAGCCCGGCGTCGTCAAGGGGCCGAACACGACGACCGCCAGGCGCCTCGCCTACGCGGTCGTCGGCGGGATCCTGATGGGCTTCGCCGCCCGCCTCGCGCGGGGCTGCACCTCGGGCCAGGCGCTGACGGGGGGAGCGGTCCTCTCGCTCGGGTCGTGGATCTTCATGATGTGCGTCTTCGCGGGCGGCTACCTCGTCGCCCCGCTCGTGAGGAGGGAGTGGCGATGAGCGTCCTGCCGCTCTACATGCACGACCTCTTCTCGACGACGACGGGGCTCCTCGCCGGGACCCTCATCGGCTTCTTCTTCGGCTTCGTCCTCGAGCGGGCCGGCTTCGGGAACGCGAGGAACCTGGCGGCGCAGTTCTACCTCACCGACACGCGCGTCCTGAAGGTGATGTTCAGCGCGATCGTCACCGCCTGCGCGGGGCTCGGGATCCTCTCGGGCTTCGGCTTCCTCGACCTCTCGATGGTCACGGTCCCCGAGACCTTCCTCGGGCCGCACGTGGTCGGCGGGCTCCTCCTGGGCGCCGGCTTCATCGTCTCGGGCTACTGCCCCGGCACCGGGGTCGTGGCGATGGCCTCCGGGCACCTCGACGGCCTCCTCTCGATCGTCGGCGTCACGATCGGCTCGCTGGCGTTCGGCTTCGTCTACTCCCCGCTCGAGGGGTTCTACGAGAGCGGCGCGATGGGCTCGGTGACGCTCCCGCAGCTGATCGGCGTCCCGTTCGCGGTGGTCGCGGCGGCGGTCGTCGTCATGGCGGTCGGCTCGTTCCTCGGAGGCGAGAAGCTCGAGGCGATCTTCACGAGGAAGGCGGGCGAGCCGCTCCCCGCCGGGTCCCCCGCGCTCCGCAACCGGGTCTTCGCGGGCTTCGGCGCCGCCGCCGTCCTCGGCCTCGTCACCGTCGCGCTCCCGTCCCCGAAGGCCGCCGTCGCCGAGAAGGCCCCGGGAGCGATCGGCCCCGTGGCCCTCGCCCAGCGGATCGTCCAGGTCCCCGACGGGCTGTGGCTCCTCGACCTCCGGAGCCCGGAGGAGGCCGCGAAGGCCCGGATCCCGGGAGCCATGACCATGCCCCCCGACGACCCGACCGGGAAGTTCCTCCTCGCCCTCCCCGCCACGCGCCCCCTCGTCGCCTACGGGGCCGCGGACGGCGCGAAGCTCCCGGAGGGGGTCCTGCGCTACCCCGGCGAGGTCCTGGTCCTCGCCGGCGGGTTCGAGGGCTGGCAGAAGGCCGTGCTCACCGCGCCGACGACCCCCGAGAGCCCGACCCCCGCCCTGATCGCGGCGTTCCGGATGAGGAGCGCGCTCCACGGCTACTTCACCGGCGCGAAGGCCGCCGAGGCCCCGAAGCTCCAGGTCCGCGCCGTCGCGCCCGCCGCCGCCCCGAAGAAGGGGGGCGGGTGCTGACACGACCGATCCCACCGGGCGCCCGGCCCCGCCGGGCGCCTTCCACCTCCCCCTCCTTCCTCCCCCTCCCGCTCGCCATCCGGCTCGGCCCCGACGGGCCCTGCCCTCCGAGGAGAACGACATGACATCGAAGCGTCTCGCCGCGGGCACGATCGCCCTGCTCCTGGTCGCGGCCCCGGCTGCCCTCGCCACGGACGGCTACTTCCTCCTGGGCTACGGCACGCCGTCCAAGGGGATGGGCGGCACCGGCGTGGCCGTCCCGACCAACACCCTCTCCGCCGCGACCAACCCCGCCTCCATGGTCTTCGTGGGGCACGGGTACGACCTCGGCCTGGCGCTCTTCAGCCCCGACCGCGAGTTCACCGTGACCGGGAATCCCTCCGGCTACCCCGGCACGTTCGGCCTCGCCCCCGGCACGGTCCGCAGCGAGACCCGCGCCTTCCTCGTCCCGAACATGGGCGCGAACTGGATGGTGGGGAAGGACGACTCGATCGGGGTCTCCGTCTACGCCAACGGCGGGATGAACACCACGTATGAGTCCCCCGTCTTCGGATACAGCCCGACCGGGATCGACATGGGCAAGTTCTACGTGATGCCGACCTGGGCCCACAGGTTCGGCGAGAACCACGCGGTCGGCATCGGCCCGATGGTCTCGTGGCAGCGCTTCAAGGCGTACGGCCTCAACGCGTTCGGCCCGTTCTCCGCCGACGCGACCCGGCTCACCGACAACGGCTACTCGACCTCGTTCGGGTACGGCGCGCGGATCGGCTACATGGGCAGGTTCACGCCGTGGCTCACGATCGGCGCCTCCTACCAGACCGAGGTGAGGTACGGGAAGCTCAAGGACTACGCCGGCCTCTTCGCCGAGCAGGGCTACTTCGACGACCCGGCGAACTGGACGGTCGGCCTCGCCGTCAAGCCCACGAAGTGCCTCACCGTCGCCTTCGACGTCCAGCAGATCTACTTCAGCAAGGAGAAGTCGGTCGGCAACCCGATGCTCCCGAACCTGATGAAGGCGCGCCTCGGCGACGACGAGGGCGCGGGGTTCGGCTGGAAGGACATGACCGTCTACAAGCTCGGCGTCCAGTGGAAGGCGACCGACGCGATCACCCTGCGCGCGGGCTACGCCACCGGCAAGCAGCCGATCCCCGAGTCGGAGATGCTCTTCAACATCCTCGCCCCCGGCGTCGTCGAGCAGCACGCGACGATCGGCCTCGGGTGGACGGTCAGCAAGGGGAACACGCTCCAGCTCGCGGTCACGCGCGCCTTCTCGAACAGCGTCACCGGCCCGAACTCCCTCGAGGCCCCCGGCCAGCAGCAGATCACGCTGAAGATGGACCAGTGGGACTTCGAGGTGGGCTACTCCTTCGGCTTCTAGGCGAGCCGATCCCCGGCGTTCCCGCCGCCCGGGGGCGGGGACGTCCTCCCTCCTCCGGCCCGGAAGAACCGAAGGGGCGGCCTGACGGCCGCCCCTTCCCGCTTCACGTCGACGGAGTCCCGGGCCTCAGGGGAAGACCACGCATCCCCCGTCCTGGTTCGAGTACTCCGGCTGGACGTAGTAGCCGTTCCCGCCCAGCCGGTAGAGGTTGTGCCACGCGCACTTGTCGTCGGCCTCGTAGCCGGTCGAGTCGTACCAGGCGTTCACGTTGGAGTCGCCGGGATCGGTCACCGCCTCGCGGATCTCGTGGGCCGTGACGATCGACATCGAGTCGGCCGTCGTCAGGGTGGAGACGAGGCAGCCCGAGCAGTTCAGGAACGGGAGCGTCGCGTACTTGATCTGCTTGCCGTTGTAGGTGTAGTGGCTGTGGTAGCCGCAGTAGCTCGTGCACGAGCCGCCGCCGCCCATGGTCGACTTCGTCCCGGGAGGGAGGAAGACGAGGTAGAGCGTCGACGGGTCCGCCGTGATCCCGCCGTTGAAACGGGCCGTCAGCCAGGAGCGGATCCCCGAGTCCGAGATCCGCTTCGGGGTGGAGCCCGTCCCGACGTAGTCCGTCGCGATGGCGAACCCCGGGGAGATCGGGTTGGTCGACCCGTACTGCTGGATGATCGAGTAGTCCGCGATGCCGCCGCCGAACGTCTGGAGGAACCCGGTGACGTACGTGCGGAGCGTCGTGCCGCTCTTCACCGTCCCGTTCGCTGCGGCCGAGTTGTAGTAGAGCGCCATCATCCGGGCGCTGGACATCTCCTTGCCGCCGTGGTCGATCAGCGGGCCGGAGCCGTACGAGCCCGGATAGACGGAGGAGGCGCTGGACGGGGCGAGGCTGGTGCCGTCCGGCAGGCCGCCTCCCTCCTCGTCGCCGTCACCCGCGGGGCCTCCGGAGCGGTCGACGAGCTCCGGGTTCCGGGCGGCCTCCTGGTCGTGGAGCAGCTGCTCGACGGCCCGGTCCGGAGTCGGCATCAGCTTGATCCACTGCCCCTCCTCGTTCTGGCCCCAGAACGCCTCGGGGCGCGGCGTGTCGGCCGAGGCGACGGCCTTCTTCTCGGCCGCGACGACCCGTCCGGAGAATGCAAGGAGCGCGACGGCTCCCGCCGCGACGGCAACGGTCCTCATCCCGGTTCGTGTCATGACTCCACCCTTCCCTTTCGGCCGGTACTCCCCCCCGGCCCGGGGTTCTCGACGTGTCGACGTCAACGGGAGCGGCCTGCCGCGGCCTGACGGGAGGGGACCTCCGGCCGGCAGCGGCGGGAGGCCTCTCGCTCCGCGCCCCTGCCCGCGCTCCCGGGCCGACCCTGGCGGGCCTGACGACATGCTTGGGAAACCACCGAGTCTAGTGAGACGCCGTCTCCTGTCAAGGAGAAAGATCGCCCCCGCGGCGTCCCGTCGGCGCCGTCCCCGCCCGGATCGGCGATCGACGCGGAGACGACCGCCCCTCCCGCGGCGATTCGACGCGCCCGGCCGATCCGTATCAGAATCGACCCCGCCAGCCGACCCGGCGAAGGAGCGTGAGATGAGCGGGATCTACAAGAAGCTCGAGGTGGTGGGAACGTCCCCGGTCAGCCTCTCGGAGGCGATCAAGAACGCCGTCTCGGAGGCGGGCAAGAGCGTCCGCCACATGGCCTGGTTCGAGGTGGTCGAGCAGCGCGGCCGGATCTCCGACGACGCCGTCGCCGAGTTCCAGGTGACGATCCGGATCGGCTTCAAGCTGGAGCGTTGAGCCGGGCGCAGCCCTACGGGTAGAAGAGCTTCCCCTTCTTTGCCATGGCCGACAGGAGCGGGGCGGGCTTGAACCGCGCCCCGTGCGCGTCGGCCAGCTCCGTCAGGCGCTCGACGAGCGACCGGGCGCCGACGGCGTCGGCGTAACGGAACGGGCCGCCCCGGAACGGCGGGAAGCCGAGGCCGAGGACGGCCCCCGCGTCGCCGTCGCGAGCCGACGCGATGATCCCCTCGTCGAGGCACCAGACCGCCTCGTTGACCATCAGGAGCGCGAGGCGGTCGGCGAGGTCCTCGGCCGGGAAGCTCCGGCGCGTCTCCCCGCCGAGGAACGCCCAGACGGCCGGGTCGACCTCCTTCGGCGCGCCGGGCTTCCGCTCCTTCGGGTAGAGGTAGAACCCCTTGGCCCCCTTCCGCCCGACGAAGCCGGCGTCGAAGAGCCGCTTCAGCGTCGGCGAGGGGCTGGTGCCCCGGGCCTCGAACGCCTTCCCGAGGTCGGTCGAGACGTGGGCGGCGACGTCGATCCCCACCTCGTCGAGGAGCGCGACCGGCCCCACGGGGAAGCCGAACGCGAGGAGGGCCTCGTCCAGCTCGCGGATGTCCGCCTTCTCGTCGAGGAGCGTGACCGCCTCGTTGATGTACGGCGCCAGGATCCGGGTCGTGTAGAAGCCCGGGCCGTCCTTCACGACGATCACCGTCTTCCCCTGGGCGACGCCGAACGCGCGAGCGGTGGCCACCGCCCGGGGCGCGGCCCCTTCGGGGACGACGACCTCGAGGAGGGGCATCTTCGGCACCGGCGAGAAGTAGTGCATCCCGACGACCCGCTCGGGGCGCTTCGCCTTCGCGGCGATCTCCCGGATCGGGAGGGCGGAGGTGTTGGAGGCGAAGACGGCGTCGTCGGCGATCACGGCCTCGGCCTCGGCGAGGACCTTCCTCTTCAGCCCGAGGTCCTCGAAGACCGCCTCGATCACGAGGTCCGCGCCGGCCAGGGCCTCGGGGCGGGAGGTCGGCGTCAGGCCGTACCACTGCCGGTCCCTCTCGACCCGCGCGAGGGCCCCGGACTTGAAGCGCCGGTCGAGGCCGCGCCGCAGGCTCCGCGCGGCGCGCGTGAGCGTCTCCTCGTTGACGTCGCGGAGGACGACGGGCCCGAGCGGGAGCGAGACCGCGGCGATCCCCTCCCCCATCAGGCCGGCGCCCAGGACGCCGAGCTTCCGGACCGGGCGGGGGGCGGCCTCTCCCTTCGGAGCCTTCTTCAGGTCGGTCATCGCCGCGAAGAGGCGGATCAGGTTCTTCGCCTCGGGGCTCCCGACGAGCTGGCCGAAGCGGACGGCCTCCTCTTCCAGCCCTGCCGCCCGCCCCGATTCCAGCCCCTTCTCCACGCAGGCGAGGATCTCGAGCGGCGCGGGGTAGAGGCCCCGGGTCTTCCTCATCACCGCCTGCCGCGCCTTCCCGAGGGCGAAGGAGCGGAACGGGGCGACGACCAGCGGGCGGTCGGCCAGGGGCACCTTGTCGCGGTCGGGGACGAGCTCCCCCTTCGCGAGGGCGAGCGCGGCCCGGGCCGCCGTCTCGACGAGGCCGCCGGGCGAGGTGAGGGCGTCGACCAGGCCGTACCGGAGCGCCTGCCGGGCCCGGATCCGCTTGCCCGCGAGGAGCATCGGCAACGCGCGCGTCAGGCCGACGAGCGGCACGAGGCGCTGCGTCCCGCCGGCGCCCGGGAGGACGCCGAGCATCACCTCGGGGAACGCCAGGACGGTCTTCGGGTGGTCGGTGGCGAGCCGGTAGCGGCACGCCAGCGCGACCTCGAGGCCGCCTCCGAGCGCGGCCCCGTGGATGGCGGCGACGACCGGCTTCGGGGACGCCTCGATCCTGTCGAGCCAGGCGTGCGCGGCCCGCGAGACCGCCTCGGCCCCGGCCGCCGACATCGCGACGACCTCGTCGAGGTTCGCGCCGGCGATGAACGAGTCGGCCTTGGCGCTCGCCAGGACGCAGGCGACGACCGTCTCGTCCTTCTCGATCTCCTCCATCAGGGGGGAGACCTCGTCGACGAGCGCGCGGGAGAGGACGTTCACCGGGAGCTTCGGGGTGTCGAAGAGGAGGACGGCGACCCCGTCCTTTCGCCTGAGGAGGCTGAGGCTCTTCATCGCTCGAGCACCATCGCGTGTCCGAGGGCGCCCGCCGCGCACGACGCCACGACGCCGTAGCGGGCCTCCTCGCGCACCATCCGGCGCACGCACGTCGTGACGAGACGCGCGCCGGTCGCCCCGAAGGGGTGGCCGATCGAGAGCGACCCGCCCCAGCGGTTGACCTTGTCGCGGGCGATCCGGCCGACCGCCCCGCGGCGGCCGAGCCGGGTCGTCCCGAACTCCTTGTCGGCCATCAGCTCGAGGAAGGCGACGACCGGCACCGCGAACGCCTCGTGGATCTCCCAGACGCCGACGTCGGCCGCCGTGATCCCCGCGGCGTCGAGGGCCTCCGGGACGGCGAAGGCCGGGCCGAGGAGGAGCTCCTCGACCGGGTCGAGGCCGACGAACGAGACGCTCGCGATCCGGGCGAGCCGGGGGAGGCCGAGCGCCTCGGCCTTCTCCTCGCTCGCCAGGAGGCAGGCCGCGGCGCCGTCGGTGAGGAACGAGCTGTTCCCCGCGGTGACGGTCCCGAACCTCTTGTCGAACGCGGGAGCGAGGGAGGCGAGCTTCTCCACCGTGGAGTCTCCCCTCACGCCGTTGTCGGCCGTGATCGGCGTGAACGACGGGGCGACCCAGGCGGGGACGATCTGGTCGTCGAGGAGCCCCTCGGCGGCCGCCTTCGCCCCGAGCTGGTGCGACCTCAGGGCGAAGGCGTCCTGATCCGCGCGGGAGATCCCGAGCCTCTTGGCGAGCCTCTCGGCGTTCTGCCCCATCGTCTGCCCCGTGGAGAACTCGGCGATGGCCGGCGTGTCGGGCTTGAGGTCCTCGAGCGAGAGCCCCGCCAGGAGCTTCACGTAGTCGAGGACCCCCTTCGCCTTCTGCGAGGCGATGAGGCGCTTGCGGACCTCGCGGCCGAACCGGATCGGCGCGTCCGAGAGGGTCTCGGCGCCCCCCGCGATCGCGAGGTCCACCGAGCCGGCGGCGATCGCCTCGGCCACGCCGGCGATGGCGACGTTCGACGAGATGCAGGCCGCGGTGACCGTGTAGGCCGGGCACGACTGGGGGATCCCGACCGACAGCGCCACCTCGCGGGCCAGGTTGGAGGTGCGCGGCTCGGCGATGACCGTCCCGAGGGCCACCCGGTCGATCGCGGCGGGCTCGACGCGCGTCCTCTCGAGGAGACCCGAGACGGCGATCGCGCCCAGCTCGTACGCCATCTGGTCGGTGTATCCCGTCCCGGACCTGAGGAAGGGAGTCCGGCAGCCGTCGACGATCACGGCGGCGCGCCCCTTCAGCTTGTGACCTGCCATGGAGCCCTCCTCGCTGCGTCGGTCATCGTAACGCCGCGACGCAGCAAGGGCGAGCCCGGCCCCGTCCGGGCCGGGCCCCGGCGCGGACGGCCGGAGGGGGGCGCGGGCCGGGCGCTCAGTCCCGCGGCGGGAGGGGCCTCCAGACGAGGCCCGGCGGGAACGGCTCGCCGCGGTGGAAGGCGGCGAGGATCGCCCGCGCCCCGGAGAGCGAGAAGACCTCGGCGGCGGGCCGCTCGAGGGAGTCTCCCCCGGCGAGCTCGACCGTCCGGGTCCCTTCTGGGCCGTCGGGGCGGCGCGCGGCCTCGACGAGGAGGCCGTCGACCGCGGGAGCGCCCCGTTCGACGACGACGCCGTCCACCGTGCCGGACACCTGGACGAAGCGGCCGTCCCCGGCCGTCAGGAGGGCGAACGAGGGTCCTGCCGCGGCGTTCAGGAGGCCGAGCGCGTCGAGGACCTCGCCGGGCGCCGGGTCGTAGACGGGCTTTCCCCCCTCCATCTCGAACGCGAACGACTTCGGCCGCGACGGCGAGACGAGCCGTCCCGCCTGGGGATCCCAGACCGAGAGCTCGAGGCGCGCGGCGAGCGTCCCGAGGAGGGGGAGCACCTCCTCCACGTGGTGCCAGGGGACCTCCACGAACGCCACCGGCGGGTCGGTCTCGCCGGGGAGGTCGTTGAGGAGGACGTGGTGCCGCTCGCCGTCGTGGATGTTCCCGAACGACTCGCCGAGCAGGCGCTCGAACGGGGAGAAGTCGACCTCGCAGATCGCGGGGTGGGTCCTCTCCTCGCACGCGTCGCGGTAGACCGCCTCGGGGTCGCCCCTCTCGGCGTTCCTCGCCCAGCAGAAGACCCCGAGGTCGTAGGTCGGATTCGTCATCGCGGCCGCCTCCGGGGCCCGGCGTCGACGCGCCCGCCCCCTCCCCAAGTATGCGTCGCGGACCCGGGTCCCCGCATGAGGCGGATCCCTCGTCGGCCTGATGCGAACGAACCAGAAAGGGCCGGCCGGAAGGGTTTACCGGACGCCCGTCATCGCCACGTAGCTGCCGTCCCCGGTCCGCTCTCCCGGCAACGCTCCGTCGTTCAGGACGCCGTACGCGGCGAACCGCCCGACCCCGGAGACGCGCGAGACGCGGACCTGGGCGCTCGTCACGGCGAGGCCCTTCAGGACGCCGTCGACCTGGGTCCACGCGCCCGGAGGGAGCGGGATCGGCTCGGAGGCGAAGGCGACCTGCCCGGTCGTCCCGTCGAGCACCTCGTACCGGACCACGAGGTCCCCGGCGCCGTCGGCCGTGCCGAAGAGGGCGAGGTTGGCGCGGGTCGTCCCGTTCTGCGCGAGGCCGACCACCCAGGCCTCGTCGGCCGCCGCCTCGGTGCTCCCGATCGCGGGGTAGAAGAGCCCGTAGGAGCCGCCCCGGCACGACGCGCCGTCCGCCGTCGCGGTCCGCACCCCGGCGAGGCCCGCCACCGGCGAGCCGGAGGGGGCCACGAACGACACGTCGAGGGTCCCCGCGATGGTCGGCCCGCGCGCGCCGATCGCGATCCCCTGGCTCCTCAGCCAGTCGACCGCCTCCGGCAGGATCCTCTGCTCGTTCCGCGCGAGGCGGACCGTGGCGGAGCCTCCCGTTCCCGGCTCGGGCCCTCGGGCCTCCGTCCAGGTCAGGATCGCCGTCGCCTCCTCTGCCGTCGGGTTCGTCAGGATCAGCTCGCTGCCGTAGGAGGCGCTCTCGACGAGGACGGGGACCGTGAGGGTCGCGGCGGCCCTGCCGGCGGGAACCGCCGGGACGAAGGAGCCGTCGTTCGTGCCGTTGTCGTTGAAGACGGCGTAGGCCGTGAACGGGGCGTCGCCGGCGATCCGCTCGACGCGGGCCCACCCCTGGGTGAAGCCCGCCGCGGCCAGGAGCTTCTCGCGCCCGACCTGGTACCAGTCTCCGGGGCCGAGGGCCGGGAGGTCGACCTCGTGGGTCGCCCCGCCGCTGGCCGGGTCTCCGTCCACGAGGACGATGCGGAGCGTCGCCGATCCCTCGGTCCCGGCGTTCACGACGGCGAGGTTGGTCCGGTCGGCTGCCGTGTCGCGCAGGCCGAAGAGGACGAGGGGGCCGGCGTCGGCCGCCGGGACGGCGACGCCCGGGTAGGCGAGCCCCGCGCTCCCGTTGCAGACGGCCGAGGTCGTCCGCGCGAGGGCCGTCGCCGCCCGCGCGTCCGAGAGACCCGTGAAGGTGATCCGGAGGGTCCCGCCCTGGTCGCCCGAGACGGGGATCGCGAGCCCCCCGGCGTCGCGCAGGAAGGCGACGGCGTCGGGGATCACCCGCTGCTCCCCCGGGGCGAGCGCGGTCGTCATCGACCCCGTCCCGGCGGCCGACGGCAGCGCCCGCGTCGCGGCGACGTAGGAGAGGGTGACGAGCGAGGAGGTCTTGCCGTGGTTCCCGAGGGTCAGCTCGGTCGTGTAGCGCGCCCCTCCCCCGCCGGCCGCGTCGAGGACGATCGGGACGACGAGCGTCCGGCTCGCCGACCCGCTGGAGGGGGCCAGCAGCCGCTGGAGCGCGGCGTAGGCGTCGACGCGGTTCCGGGTGATCCCGTTGCGCGGGTCCGTCAGCGGCGTCCCCGTCTCCCGGATCGCCCCCTTGAGCTCGAGCGGCGTCGCCCCCGGGCTGGCGCCCGCCAGGAGGGCCGCGACCCCCGAGACGTAGGGGGCCGCCGCGGACGTCCCGCCGAAGCGCGTCAGGTAGCCGCCGCCGCGGGCCGGGGCCCGGGCGTTGAACGACGGCGCGAAGACGTCGAGGCGATCGCCCGAGTCCGAGTAGCAGGCGACGACGTCGGGCCCGGTCTTCGGGTCCGAGCAGCCGGACGGGGTGCACTGGTCGTGGCCGAACGCCGCCGGCCCGATGTCCGCGTCGTACACGGCCCCGACCGACAGGGCGGTGCTGATGCAGGCGGGGACGGCGATCCCCGACGTGCAGCCGCCGTTGCCCGAGGCGGCGACGACCAGGACGCCCGCGGCCGCGAGGGCGTCGAAGGCCGCCTTGTAGTCGGGGGCGAGGACGTCGCAGCGCCCCGGCTCCGGCGGCTTCACCTCGTCGAAGTACCCGCCCAGGGACATGTTCGCGACGCGGATCCGGTACGGGTTCCCGTTCGCCACGCTCGCGAGGACCGCGTCGAGCCCCTCCAGGACGTCGGCGTCGGTCCCGTAGCCGGTGTCGTCGAGCACCTTGACGGCGGCGACCATCGCTCCGCGCGCCACCCCGGTCAGGAGGCCCGCCGCGATTCCCGCGACCGCGGTGCCGTGCCCGTAGCCGTCGTGCGTGTCCGTGTCGTGGCCGATGGCGTTCCAGAGCCGCGCGACCTTCGTCCCGGCCGGAAGCTCGGGGTGCGTGTCGTCGACGCCCGTGTCGACGACGGCGATCCCGACGCCGCTCCCGTCGAGCCCCAGGCCGCGGACGGCCGGCACGTCGAGGACCGCGTCGCCCTCGGCGTCGAGCGCGCGCTTGACGCCGTTCCGCGTGACGCCGAGGACGCGCGGGTCCGCCGCGAGCGCCGCGAGGCCCCGGGGCGTCACCGAGGCCCTCACGACGGCGAGGTTCGGGAACCGGCCCGAGAGCCGGACCCCCTCGCCCGCCAGGTCGCCGGCCACCTGGTCGCCCGTCCGGGCGATCCAGCCCCGGCGCGCGGGGCCGAGCGGGCCGCCCGCGGAGGCTTTGCGGACCGCGTCCGGCTCGCGGAACGTCACCAGGACGTCGAGCTCCTCGTCGGCCGCGGCCGAGGCCGCCCGCAGGACGAGGCCCGGAGCGACCTTCTCGTCGGGGCTTCTCGGGTCGGGGGGGAGGCGGAGCGCCTCGGCCGAGAAGGCCGCCTCGACCCGTGCGGGCGCCGCTGCCGCGCGCGGGGCGGCGAGCGCCGCCACGGCCGCCCGCGGACCGGCCGCCACGCCCGCGGCCACGCCGAGGGCGGCGGCGAAAACGGCGGCGAGGCGCGGCTGTGGCGGGAAGGCGGATGCCATCGTCACGGAAGTGCAGGTTAGGGGCCCGAGCCAACGGCTGTAAAGGCGGCGCGGGTGACGGGCGTCACGCCGCGGGGCGATCGTCAGCCCACCCGGACGCGCTCCCTGAAGCCGTGGAGCGCCCACGCGGCCGCCCCGGCGCAACCGGCGGCCACGAGCCAGCCCAGGGCGTTCCAGGGGCCGGCTGCCCCGGCCCAGCCGGCGAAGTCGAGCGCCGCGACGCGTCCCCGGTCGTTCAGCGCCACGTACCAGAGGGCGAGGCCGACCCCCACGAAGAGCTTCGGCCCCGAGGTCGCCACTCCCAGGAGGGTCGCGAGGGCGGCGAGGAAGAGGGTGGCGGAGAGGACCGGCAGGGCCGAACCGATCCCGCCCGCTGAGAGGCGGAGGAAGACCGGGGCCGTCAGGACGAGCCCCGTCAGGGACGCGCTCGCGACCTTCCAGGGGACGAAGAGGGCCGGGACCCGCGGGGACGAGAGGACGAGCGAGGCGGTGCCGCTCCGGTGGTCCCGGCAGGCGACGTCGGCCAGCGCCGGCACCAGCGCCGCGACGAGGCCCGGCAGGAGGGTCCCCCGGACCCACTCCGCCCGGCCCAGGAGGGCGCCGAGGAGGGCCAGCATGGCGACCGCCACGAGGAGCGGGGCCTGCCGGAAGGTCCTCTCGACGTCGGCGGCGAGCGCCCGCGCGAACGACGGCCGGCGCCCCGGGTCGTCTCCGCGCGGAACGAGGGCCAGGAGGCGCGAGGTGAGCGGGCGGAGGAGCCCCTCGAGGCGCTGGCGCCACGAGATCGTCCGCGCCCCCGTGCCGCTCGCCTCGCGGGACGGGTCGAAGCGCCGGAAGGCGAGGACCGAGAGCGCGAGGAGGACCGGCACCGGCGCGAGGCTCAGCGCCCGCCGCAGGAGCGCGGGCCCGTCCAGGACGAACCCGGGGAAGACGTACGGGGGGCCCGCCGCGCCGCCGCCGCCCCAGCCGATCGAGAACGAGGTCGCCCCCGTCACCTGCCTCATCTGCGAGAAGAGGAAGCCGAAGCCCGAGTAGTCGAGGAGGAAGGGGGCGAGGCGGCCCGAGGAGGGGTCGCCGAGAGCTGCCGCGAGCGAGAGGAGCACCGTCCAGACGAAGAAGTAGAGGACGTCGCCCCCCCGGCCGGAGAGCGCGGGGACCGTCTCGAAGAGGAGCGAGAAGGCGGCCACGCAGAAGACCAGCGGCACTCCAAGGACCGCGTAGTGAGCGAGGAAGACCCCGGGCTCGAGCGGGGCCTCGCCGACGACGACCTGGAGGGCCATCGAGCTCGCGCAGAAGGCGAGAGCGATCGCGGCCAGGTGCCCCGCACCGGCGAGGAGCTTGCCCGTCAGGTACTCCGTCCCCCGGACGGGCGTCGCCGCCAGGAGGAGGCCCGCGCCGCTCCGCCGGTCGGCCGCGACCCCTCCGCTCCCGAGGTAGAAGCCGACGAGCCCCAGGAGGAGCGGGAGGAGCCCCCCGGTCGCCACGGCGAGCGCGGCGGAGGTGTAGAGCGCCCGCCGGCCGCCGATCTTCAGGATTCCCTCCCCCGTCCGCGGGTCGGGGACCATCGCGTAGGCGCCGAGCGCGAGGAGGGCGAGGAGGACGAGGGTCGACGGCCGCCGGAACCTCACGCGGAGGTCCGTCGCCGCGACCGCGCCGACGCGCCCCAGGGACGCGCCGAGGGCGCTCATGCCGCGGCCGTGGCGGGCAGGAGCCCGCGGACCGCCGCGAGGTACGCGTCCTCGAGGTCGGGCTCGGCCGGCGCGGCCCCCGGGACCGGGGGCTCCCCCGCGACGATCCGCAGGTGGAACCCGTCGGCCTTGAGGACCGACGACGAGACGACGAGCCGCTGGCGGAGGCGCTCCATCTCCGCCGGGGAGAGGACCGCCGACCAGACGAGGCCGGTCGCGGCCCGCACCAGCGCGTCGGGCGACCCGGAGGAGAGGAGGCGCCCCTCCTTCACCACGGCGATCTGGGTGGCCACCGACTCCACGTCGGAGACGACGTGCGTCGAGAGGACGACGAGGCTGCCGGCCGAGAGCTCCGAGAGGAGGTTCCGGAACCTCACCCGCTCCTCGGGGTCGAGCCCCGCGGTCGGCTCGTCGACGATCAGGAGCTCGGGGTCGCCCACCAGGGCCTGGGCGATGCCGACCCTCTGGCGCATCCCGCCGGAGAAGGTCGCGACGGGGCGCGACGCGACGGCCCCGAGCCCGACCGTCTCGAGGAGCGAGAGGACGCGGCTCCGGCTCTTCACCCCCTTCAGGCGCGCGACGTAGTCGACCAGCTCGAACGCCGTCAGCCCGTCCGGTACGCCGAAGTCCTGGGGGAGGTAGCCGAGCCGCTCGCGGACGCGCTCCGGCTCGGCGACGACGTCCCGCCCCCGGAACCGGATGGTCCCCGACGTGGGGCGGCTGAGCGTCGCCAGCATCTGCATGAGGGTCGTCTTCCCGGCGCCGTTGGGGCCCAGGAGGCCGAGGACCCCGGCCGACGCGGAGAGGCTCATCTCGCGGACCCCGAACGTCCCGGTCCGGTAGCGCTTCGTGACGCCGTTCACCTCGAGCATGACGCTCTCCTACGGATTTCCAGGGGTGCGGGTTCCCGGCTCCGCCGCGTCCGTCCGGACGTAGACGACCGCCCAGTCCCAGCGGTCGCTCGCGGTCTTCGCCGCGAGGCGGACCTCGGGGACGTAGTCCCGCGCGAGCCTCCGGGCGATCTCGACGGCGTAGTCCTTCCCCCAGACGAGAGGGCCGAACTCCGGCGTCGGGCGGGCGACGAAGACGATCCGGCGCGGCCGGAAGCGGTCGATCTCTCCCGCGAGCTCGCGGTCGACGGCGGCGTCGACGTGGCCGGGGAGGATCTGCTCGAACCGGAGGGGGCTCCTCACGCCGAGGAGGAAGCCGAGGGCGGTCGCCTCCGGCATCACGACGAGGTCGCGGTCCTTCACCCCGACGCGCGTCAGGTGGTCCACCAGCTTCTGGAAGAGCTCCCCCTGCCCGCCGGGCGGGATCCACGTCCCGCGCGGCGCCACGACCGCCGTCCGCGGCGAGCGGTAGTACTCGACGAGACGCGGGAGGTAGAGGAACGGGGCGAGGAGGAACGGGACGACCGCCAGCCACGCCGCGCGGCCCCGCTCCCCGGCCGGGAGGCCCGAAGGGGCGACGCGCGAGAGGAGCCACGCCGCCGCCGGGAGGGCCGACAGCGCGGCCATCGGGGGATAGGCATGGGAGGGGACCGTCCAGAAGAACGTCCGCCACGCGAACCCCAGCCCGACGACGCTCGCCGCCGCGGCCTCGAGGTCCGCCCGTCGCTCGACGGGATCGGAGGCCCGGCGCGCGAGCCGGAGCGCGGCGACGAGGCCCGCGCCGACGACGAGGAGCGGGAGGCCGCGGACGAGGGTCGTCACGACGGGCTCGACCGAAACCGTCCGGGCGAGGAGCAGGGCGGCCGCGGCGGCGCCGAGGAGGGCCACGGCGCGGGCTCCCTGCCGCCTCGTCCCCGAGGGAGCCGACGCCGCCGACGCCGCCCCCCACGCCCACGCCGCGGCCGCGCAGGCGCCGAGGAGCGCGAGCGGGATCCCGCGCCCGCGGATCAGCGGGTGGAGCCCCGAGACGCGCGTGTAGAGCTCGCGGAACTCCGGGGGCATCCGGAAGTGGCGCAGCGGCCCGTAGGAGACGAGGTCCGAGACCGGGATGCCGGCGATCGAGACGAGCATCCCCCCCCCGGCCACGACCCCGGCGGTCGCGGCGAAGGCGAGGAGCGCCCGGCCCCGGAGGAGGAGGGCCGCGCCGAGGAGGGCCGGCCCGGCCTCGACCTTCGAGAGGATCGCCAGGCCGCCCAGGAGGCCGGCGAGGAGAGGCCGGCCTTCGGCCGCCCCGAGGTAGGCGCCCCAGGTCAGGCCGATGGCCAGGACGGCCGCCAGCGCATACGAGGCGGGGAGGGCGCCGTTCTCCGTGGCGAACGCGAGGACGCCGATGGCGACCCCGGCGACGGCGAACCACCCTCCCCGCGGCAGGAGGCGCCGCGCCGCGAGGAGGACGAGGAGGACGGTCCCGGCGGCCGCGGTCAAGCCGACCGCGACGTAGGTCCCGACGCGGCTCCCGAACGCGCGGAACGCGGCGGCGGCGGCGTAGGGGGCGAGGGGGCCGTAGTAATAGCCGACCTCGCTGTAGAGACGCTCCCCCGCGGCCAGGCGCGCGGGGGTCGTCCACTCGCGGTTCAGGTCGCCCTGGAACGAGGTCCAGCGCCTCCAGGTGACGGCGGTGAGGGTGGCGAAAAGGAGGGCGGCGACGACCCAGTCGAGCGCGGCTCCGGGAAGGCGGCGCCGAAAGACCACCCCGAATTCTGGCACGTCGCCGATGCGACTCCGTCTCCTGATGCGTTCGCATCAGCCGGCACCAGCCGAAACGGGCAAATCGGTGCCTTTACCGGGTTCCCAGCCGCGGCCCGCCGGGGGATGATCCCTCGGGGCCCCGCCTCCCGGGGCCGACCGTCAGGAGGCTCCGAATGACCAACAGAAGGATGGTGACGCTCGACGGCAACGAGGCCGTCGCGTCGGTCGCCCACCGCGTCAGCGAGGTGATCGCCATCTACCCGATTACACCGTCGTCGAACATGGGCGAGTGGGCCGACGAGTGGTCCGCGCAGGGCCGGAAGAACGTGTGGGGCACCGTCCCGCAGGTCTCCGAGATGCAGTCCGAGGGAGGCGCCGCGGGCGCCGTCCACGGGGCGCTCCAGGCGGGCGCCCTGACGACGACCTTCACGGCGTCGCAGGGCCTCCTCCTCATGATCCCCAACATGTTCAAGATCGCCGGCGAGCTGACGTCGTTCACGATGCACGTCTCCGCCCGGTGCGTGGCCACCCACGCCCTGTCGATCTTCGGCGACCACTCCGACGTCATGGCCTGCCGACAGACGGGCTTCGCACTCCTCGCCTCCGGCTCGGTGCAGGAGGCCCACGACATGGCGGCCATCGCCCACGCGGCCACGCTCGGCACGCGGATCCCGTTCCTCCACTTCTTCGACGGCTTCCGGACCTCCCACGAGGTCGCCAAGATCGAGGAGCTGACGAACGAGGACCTCCTCTCCCTCGTGACGGAAGACCTCGTCCACGCCCACCGCCTCCGGGCGATGACGCCCGACCGGCCGATGCTCCGCGGGACGGCGCAGAACCCCGACTGCTTCTTCCAGGCCCGCGAGGCGTGCAACCCGTACTACGACGCCTGCGCCGCCAAGGTGCAGGAGACGATGGACCGCTTCGCGGCGCTCACCGGCCGCGCCTACAAGCTGTTCGACTACGTCGGGCACCCCCAGGCCGAGCGGGTCGTCGTGGTGATGGGCTCGGGCGCCGAGGTGACCCACGAGACCGTCGACCACCTCGTGGCCAGGGGCGAGAAGGTGGGCGTCCTGAAGGTCCGCCTCTACCGCCCGTTCGACGCCGCCGCGCTCCTCGCGGCGCTCCCGAGGACGACGAAGGCGATCGCCGTCCTCGACCGGACGAAGGAGCCCGGCGCCCTCGGCGAGCCGCTCTACCTCGACGTGGTCGGAGCGCTGAACGAGGCGCGCGAGGACGGGACCCTCCCGTTCGCCGCGCCGCCCCGGGTGATCGGCGGCCGCTACGGCCTCGCCTCGAAGGAGTTCACCGCGGCGATGGTCAAGGGGGTCTACGACGAGCTGGCGGCCGCGAAGCCGAAGCGCCGCTTCACCGTCGGCATCGTCGACGACGTGACGCACCTGTCGCTCAAGTGGGACCCGACCTTCTCCACCGAGGGGGACGACGTCCACCGGGGCGTCTTCTTCGGCCTCGGCGCCGACGGGACGGTCGGGGCGAACAAGAACTCCATCAAGATCATCGGCGAGGAGACCGACAACTGGGCCCAGGGCTACTTCGTCTACGACTCGAAGAAGTCGGGGGCCATCACCATCTCCCACCTCAGGTTCGGCAAGAAGCCGATCCGCTCCTCGTACCTCGTGACCACCGCGAAGTTCGTCGCCTGCCACCAGTTCAGCTTCCTCGAGAAGTACGACGTCCTCGAGTACGCCGCCCCCGGGGGCGTCTTCCTCCTGAACTCGCCCTTCGGCCCCGACGAGGTCTGGGACCAGATCCCGGTCGAGGTCCAGCAGGAGATCCTCGACAAGAAGCTCCGCTTCTTCGTCATCGACGGCTACAAGGTCGGCGACCTGACCGGCATGGGCCGGAGGATCAACACCATCATGCAGACCTGCTTCTTCGCGATCTCGGGCGTCCTGCCCCGCGAGGAGGCGATCGCCGAGATCAAGAAGTCCATCGAGAAGACCTACGGCAAGAAGGGCGCGGACATCGTCCGGATGAACTTCGAGGCCGTCGACATGACGCTGGCGAACCTCTTCGAGGTGAAGGTCCCCGCCGCGGCCACCTCGAAGCTCAGGCGCCCGCCGATCGTCCCGCAGGAGGCCCCCGACTTCGTCCAGAAGGTGACGGCGGTGATGCTCGCCAACAAGGGCGACCTCCTCCCCGTCTCGGCCTTCCCGGTCGACGGCACCTTCGCCAGCGGGACGGCGCGCTGGGAGAAGCGGAACATCGCCCTCGAGATCCCGGTGTGGGACGAGAAGCTCTGCATCCAGTGCAACAAGTGCGCGCTCGTCTGCCCGCACGCGGCGATCCGCGCCAAGGTCTACGACCCCGCCTTCCTCGCCAAGGCCCCGGCCACCTACAAGTCGAGCGACTTCCGCGCCGCCGACTTCAAGGGGGCGAAGTACACGATCCAGGTCGCCCCCGAGGACTGCACCGGCTGCACGCTGTGCGTGGCCGTCTGCCCCGCCAAGGACAAGGCGAACCCGCGGCACAAGGCCCTCGACATGTCGCCGCAGCCCCCGCTCCGCGAGGCCGAGCGCGACAACTTCAAGTTCTTCCTCGACCTCCCCGAGCCCGACCGGACGAAGATCAAGGCCGACGTCAAGGGCTCGCAGTTCCTCCAGCCGCTCTTCGAGTTCTCGGGAGCCTGCCTGGGCTGCGGCGAGACCCCCTACGTCAAGCTGATGACCCAGCTCTACGGCGACCGGCTCCTGATCGCCAACGCCACCGGCTGCTCGTCCATCTACGGCGGCAACCTCCCGACCACGCCGTACGCCGTCAACCCCGAGGGGCGCGGCCCCGCCTGGAACAACTCCCTCTTCGAGGACAACGCCGAATTCGGGTTCGGCATGCGCCTCGCCCTCGACAAGCACGCCGAGCACGCCCGCGAGCTCCTCAAGGAGCACGCCGGCGCCCTGGGCGACGAGCTCGTCACCGCGATCCTCTCGGCCGACCAGTCGGGCGAGGTCGGAATCGCGGCCCAGCGCGAGCGGATCGCGGCCCTCAAGGGGAAGCTGGCGGGGACGGGGACGCTCGGCGGGCGCCGCCTCCTCGACCTGGCCGACTACCTCGTCAGGAAGAGCGTCTGGATCGTCGGCGGCGACGGCTGGGCCTACGACATCGGCTACGGCGGCCTCGACCACGTCATGGCGATGGGCCGCGACGTGAACATCCTCGTCCTGGACACCGAGGTCTACTCGAACACCGGCGGCCAGCAGTCGAAGGCGACGCCGATCGGCGCCGTGGCCAAGTTCGCCATGGCGGGCAAGTCGGCCCCCAAGAAGGACCTCGCCCTGATGGCCCTCGCCTACGGCAACGTCTACGTCGCCCGGATCGCCTTCGGCGCCAAGGACGCGCAGACGGTCAAGGCCTTCCAGGAGGCCGAGTCGTACGACGGGCCGTCGATCCTCATCGCCTACAGCCACTGCATCGCGCACGGCTACGACCTCTCCCTCGGCCTCGAGCAGCAGAAGCTGGCGGTCGACTCGGCCTACTGGCCGCTCTTCCGCTACGACCCCCGCCGCGCCGCGACCGGCGAGAGCGGCCTCGTCCTCGACTCGGCGGCCCCGAAGGTCGACGTCGGGAAGTTCATGGCCAACGAGACCCGCTTCCGGATGCTGGACAAGTCCAACCCCGAGAGGGCCCGCGAGCTCCTGAAGGCCGCCCGCACCGAGGTGGCGGCCCGATTCGCCATTTACGAGAACCTGGCGAGGTCCCACGCCGAGGCGAAGGCCCCGGCGGCCGGCCCCGCGCCCGCGGCGAACTGACGCGAGAGGAAGAGATGGACCTGCGCACCACCTACCTCGGCCTCAACCTTCCCCACCCGTTCATGCCGGGCGCCTCGCCGATGGTCGACCGGCTCGACCTCGTCAAGCGCCTGGAGGACGCCGGCGCCTCCGCCATCCTCATGCACTCGCTCTTCGAGGAGCAGCTGCTGAAGGAGGAGCTGGCGACCTACCACCACATCGAGACCCCCTCCGAGTCGTTCGCCGAGGCCCTCACCTACCTGCCGAGGCCCGACGAGTTCAACCTCGGGCCGGACCAGTACCTCGAGCAGCTCGTGAGGATCAAGCAGGCGGTCGACGTCCCGGTCATCGCCTCCCTCAACGGCTTCACCTCGGGCGGCTGGATCCGCTACGCGCGCCTCATGCAGGACGCGGGCGCCAACGCCCTGGAGCTGAACGTCTACTACCTCGCCACGAACCCGAACGAGTCGGGCGAGGACGTCGAGGCGCGGACGCTCGAGATCCTCAAGGCCGTCAAGCAGGCCGTCACGATCCCGGTCTCGATCAAGCTCTCCCCCTTCTTCTCCTCGTTCGCCAACATGGCCAAGCGGCTCGACGAGGCGGGGGCCGACGGCCTCGTCCTCTTCAACCGGTTCTACCAGCCCGACATCGACGTCGACGCGCTGGAGGTGGAGCCGACGCTCCGGCTCTCCGACTCCTCCGAGCTCAACCTCCGCCTCCGCTGGCTCGCGGTCGTCTCGGGGCACCTCAAGGCGTCGCTCGCCGTCTCCGGCGGAGTCCACACGTCGCTCGACGCGGTGAAGGCCGTGATGACGGGCGCCCATGCCGTCCAGGTCGTCTCGGCGATCCTCCAGCAGGGCCCCGACGTCCTCCGCCGCATCCGCGAGGGGGTCGCGCAGTGGCTCGAGGAGCACGAGTACGACTCCCTCGAGCAGATGCGCGGCAGCATGAACCTCCTCCACTGCCCCGACCCCTCGAGCTTCGAGAGGGCCAACTACATCCGGATCCTCCAGGGCTACAAGGTCTGAGCCCTTCTCCCCCGGTCCCGGAACCTTAGGGGGCGGCCGCAGGGCCGCCCCCGTCCTCTTTTCGGGGGTCCCGACGGCCGCGCCCCGCCCCTGTGGCAGCATCCTCGCCATGCGCTCCGCACGCGATTCGTTCTCCGACCTCCACGCGCTCGGGGCCGAGCAGCCGCTCGAGGCGGGCCGCTTCCTCTGGCGCGAGGGGGACCACGGGGACGAGGTCGTCCTCCTCCTCGACGGCGTCCTCGACGTCGTCCTCGAGCCCACCTCCGGCGAGCCCGTCATCCTCCGGACCCTCGAGCCCGGGGCGATCGTCGGGGAGTTCGCGGCCCTCGACGGACGCGGCCGCTCTGCGGCCGTCCGGGCCGTGACGCCCTGCCGGGTCCTCCGCGTGCCGGCGCCCGCGTTCCGCGAGCTGGTCGCGAGACGCCACGACATCGTCCTCGAGCTCTTCTGGCAGCAGGTCGACCGGGTGAGGAGCCTGACCGGCCGGGTCACGCAGACCCACCGGGCCGCCATCACCGACTCGCTCACCGGCCTCTACAACTTCGGCTTCTTCCGCGACCGGCTCGGGCTCGAGGTCGACCGCGCGCGCGCCACGGGGGACCCGCTCTCCCTGGCGGTCTTCGACATCGACCACTTCAAGGGCTACAACGACCGCCTCGGCCACGCGGCGGGGAACGAGGCGCTCGTGAAGGTCGCCTTCGCGATCCGCTCCGCCAGCCGGCGGGGCGACGTCGTCGCCCGCTACGGCGGCGAGGAGTTCGTCGTGCTCCTCTACGGCGCCCGGCGCGCCGAGGCCGCCGCGTTCGCCGACCAGATCCGCTCCCGCATCGAGGCGACCCCCTTCGGCTCCCCCGAGCGCCCGGAGCGCGTCACCGTGAGCGGCGGCGTCGCCACGCTGCCCGACGACGCCGACAGCGCCGCGCGCCTCTTCGAGGCCGCCGACGCGAACCTCTACCGCGCCAAGGAGTCCGGCCGCAACCGGGTCGTCGCCGGCGCGCCGCCTCCCCCGGGACCTCCGCCCCGGTAGCAGGTCGCACCTTCCGGAGCCGGGCGATTTCGGCTCTCCTGCCGCCGCCCCCGGGTCTACGCTTCCCTACGCAACGGTCGATTCACGGCACTGCCGTTCAAGGACGGCGGTGAAACGCGAAGTCGGTCGATCTGGAGCCGCATGTCCAAGACCGATAGGGGTCTTGACCATCTATCAAGGTTCGAGTCCTCGGGCCCAGGGAGGCGGTTCCGTCTTCAGCCTCCAGAGACGATGGAGAAGACCCGGCCCCGCGACCCGCGGAACGAGGCGGTCAGCTCCTCTCAACGAGAGTCCGCTCGAGGAGGGGGATGAGCGCGGGCGGGTCCTCGACCACGGTGCTCCAGAGCAGGTCCGGGTCCACCGTGTCGTAGCCGTGGACGAGTCGGTGGCGCATCGTGACAATCTGCGCCCAGGGGATCTCCGGCGACTGCTCCTGGATCTCCTTCGGGATTCGCGGAGCCGCCTCCCCGACGGTCTCCACGAGCTTCGTCAGCGCCAGCTCTACGAGCCGCCGCTCTGCGAGTTCCTGGCGGGAGAGGCCCCTGGAGAGCTCCACGGCTTCGCGGGCGGCCCCCAGCATGTGCCGAAGGCGGACGGTCTCGTCATGCTGCGTCATGCAGCGGCACGGCGTCTTTCAGCACGCGGTCGCGGAAGTACGGGCTGACGGACATCGGGGTCAGGAGATCGACTTTTCGACCCAGGATCGTCCCGAGCTCGCTCTCCATCCCGGCGAGCCTGATCAAACCGGGTACGTGTCCCGGCTCGAACTCCACGAGGAGGTCGATGTCGCTCTCGGGCCCGAAGTCCGGTCGCAGCACGGACCCAAAGACCGAGAGCCGGCTGACGTAGTGACGTCGGCAGAAGTCGCCGATCCGGTCGTGCGCACTCTCGATCGCGGCGAGGCCGGCGTTGGATACGGCGAAGGACATGACGCGGTCATTCTACGGCGGCGAGAGCGAGCCGCCCTTCCCGAGCCGGCGAGCCTGGCCGTGATGATCCGCCAGTCCGCCCGGCCGGACGGCGGAAAATGACGTCCGATGAGCAGGCTCTCCGCAGAGGACATCGAGGCTGCCTTCAGTGCCCTCGCCGCCGAACTCGCACGCAGAGAGGTCCGCGCAGAGGTCTTCGTCGTCGGCAGAGCCGTGATGTGCGTCGCGCTCAGGGCACGGACGGCGACGAAGAATCTCGACGCTTGGTGTGCGCCGGCACCGGGGGTGCCCGACGCCGTCCGCGCCGTCGCTGCGAGCCTCGGCCTCCCGGAGGATTGGCTGAACGACGCGGCGAAGGCCTTCCTCCCCGAGCGGGCGCGATTCGAGAGGTGGCGGGAGTGGCCGTCGCTCGAAGTCTCGGTCGCGGACGAGAGGACGCTTCTCGCGATGAAGTGTGCCGCCGCGAGGACCGCCGAAGACGCGGGGGACATCCGGGTCCTCGCGAAACGCCTCGGCCTGATGTCGTCCGCCGAGGTGCTCGAGGTCGTCCTCGCCTTCTTCCCGCCGGAGAGGATTCCCGTCCGGGCACAGCTGCTCCTCGAGGAGATGTTCGATGACCGCGGTTGAGCTGCTCCGCACCGCGAGGGAGGCGGGCGAGCGATTTCAGGGCCCGGTGAACGAGTTCGTCGAGGAGTTCCGCCACGCTTCCCAGGACGCGCGGCAGGCGCTGATCGCCGATCGGCTCTCCGGGCCGGGCCCCCTCGAGGGACTCGTCGCAGCGGTCGTCAGCGCGCTGTGCCGGGAAACGGGGACCCCGGTGCCCGCGTGGGTCGGCGAAACCTACAGCCCGGAGCCGTTCTTCCCCTTCCCCGCGCGCTCGTTCGAGCTGCGGCTTCGCCTTCTCCTCGAGTCCCCCCCGGCGTTCCGAATCCGGAACGTCTTCGTTCCCGAGAGCTACCTCAGCCGGGCGTAGCCCCAGGTGGCAGGTCAACCACCTCGATCGCCGAAGGTCCGTCTGACGAAGAGGTCACACCACCGCGCGGACTCGCGCGTAGAGGAACTCCGGCGCGAAGTCCGCGCCGTTTGGCCATGTGATGGTGCGGAGCTCCGGGTTCACGGAGACCTGGGCGAAGACGGCCGGCTCAGCGAGGGGCTCGAACACGGGACCCCGGAGCTCGTCGGACAGGTCGATCTCTCCCTCGGTACCGACGGAGAACCTCAGCCAGAGCCTGAACCCTGAGACGTGGCGAACGCTGGTCACGGCATTCATGGCTATTCCAATGGCGCGACGGGCTCGAGCGGAAGCCGCGCCACCGGCAGCCCCGCCCTCCTCGCCACCCCGGCCTGCCTCTCGTCGAACGTGACGAACGCGAGGAGGTCCTCGCCCAGCGAAAGGGCCGAGGCGACGTGGATCGCGTCGAGCGTCCGAAGGGCCGGGGGCTTGAGGGTGGCCGCGGCCTCGAGGACCGGCAGGTCGACAGAGAGAAGCGCGATGCCGTCGAGGACGAGACGGGCGCGGTCCGCGAGCGACCGGCGGGACGAGACCCGTCCGACGGCCCGTCGGACCTCCGTCACGGCCAGGGTGGACGTCACGACGGCGGGGTGCCCGGCGAGGAAGGCCCGGAGCTCGTCGGTTCCCTCCTCCCGCACGACGAGCTTCACGAGCGACGACGAGTCGAGGTAGACGAGCTCGCCGGACACGTCAGTCGTCGTCCCGCTGCTCCGCCAGGGCCTCGCTCGCCGTCACGGGGCCACGGACCGCTCGCGGGGGCGGGAGCTGCGCGAGCGAGAGGCGCGGGGGGACCGCCCGGCCCGACGAGACGAGGCGCTCGAGGGCGCCGGCGCTCCCGGGGAGCGGCGTCAGGAGCGCCACCGGGTGCCCGCGCTCCAGGACGCGGAGCGCCCGGCCCGCCTTGACCAGCCGCAGGTAGACGCTGAGGTTCTGCCTCAGCTCCCGGACGTTGACGCCGTCGCCCATGACGCACATGGTAGCACAACGGATCAACGGGCAACCCGAGCCGTCACCCCCGGCCGGACGCCGCAGGCGCCCGGTCCGTCAGCGTCCCTCCGCCAGGGCCGGTGCCTGCGCCGGCTCCACCGCCGCCACGCTCACCCCTCCCCGCTCCGCCCGGACGACCCGCGACCAGAGCGAGAGGTCGCGGTCGAAGAGGAAGCGGAGGAGGACGAGGGTCCAGGAGCGGTGCCAGAAGAGGGAGTCGTAGGACTCCGGGGCGGCCTTCCGGATGGCGGGGAGGCGGTTCCAGGGGACGAACGGGAAGTCGTGGTGCTCGTTGTGGTAGCCGACGTTCAGGGCGGCGACGTTCACGATGCCGTAGTAGCTCGTCGTCTCCTGCGTCCCGTTGACGAGGTAGTGCTCCTGGATCCAGCGCGCCCCGAGGGGGTGGAGCCCCACGGAGAAGAAGAACGAGGCGGCGAGGAAGAGGAAGGCCGTGGGGCCCAGGAAGACGAGCACGACGGCGTCGTAGGCGACCTGCACGGCGATGTTGACGAAGACCCAGCGGTCGAAGAGACGGATCTCCTTGAGGCGCGGGGGCCGTGTCACCTGGAAGACCGGGAAGAGGAGGAGCCAGAGCGCCTTGCCGACGAAGGTCCTGCCGACGAGGCGGGCCTCCCAGCGGCTCGGGATGTCCGCGTCCAGCTCGTAGACGCCCTGGAAGGCGTGGTGCTTGAGGTGGTACTTCTGGAACGAGACGGCGCTCGGCAGGAGGTGCGGGAGGTTCGCGACGATCGCCACGAGACGGTTCCAGGTGCCGCTCCGGAAGACGAGGTTGTGGGCGCACTCGTGGATGAGGACCCAGAGCGTGTGGCTGACGAACGCCCCGAACCCGAACGCCGAAAGGAGGACGACCCAGATCGCCTGGTCGCGCAGGAGCCAGGCGACGCCCGTCTGCACGGCGACGAGCAGGACGACGAGGAGGGCGCTCCACGGGTTGCGCCCCGCCAGCTGGCGGATCGCGGGATGCCGCCGAAGGATCTCCCTGCTGCGGGCCGCGTGCGGCTCCCGTGCGTCCGAATGGACGAAGTCGCCGCGGCCTTCGCCGGAAGGCTCCGCGGGGCTCGATGCGCCAGGGCTCATCGTCTCCCTCTCCTGTCGGAGGGATTGTGCGCCGGAAGGGTCCCGGACGGGGATGATCGCGGAAAGGCGTATCCTGACTGGTCGCGAAGCCCGGTCCCGGGACCGTCCCGCCCGTCTTTCGCGTCTCGACCGGCTCCCCCGTCGCGGAACCGGACGGCGGGCAGTCCTCGCGCAAACACGAGCGACCGCGAGGGACCTCCGGAGGCCCCATGACGAACGTGCTCCTGACCAGCGTCTGTCGTCCCCTCGGCGAGCGCCACGGCGATTCCCCCAGCGTGGGCTACGAGCTGCTCTTCGGGCAGGTGACGCGCGCGCAGGGGCTCTTCAGCCCCCGGGCGAACCACGTGGCGTTCTCGCTCGAGTACGTGGCGGAGAACGTGGAGGCCCCGACCACCGTCCTCCACTACCCCAGCAAGCGGGAGCTCGTCCGCGAGCTGAAGCAGGGCTACGACGTCGTCGGCGTGTCGTTCGTCCTCTCGACGTTCCACCGGATGAAGGAGGTCGTCGCCCTCGTGAGGGAGCACGCGCCGGGGGCGAAGGTCGTCCTGGGCGGCTACGGGACCGTCCTGCCGGACGCGCTCCTCTCCCGCTGGGCCGACCACGTCTGCCGCGAGGAGGGGGTCGGCTTCATGCGGCGCCTCCTGGGCGAGCCGGCGATCGGAGAGCCGGGGACCTACCGGCACCCTCTGGTCGTCAGCCGCCTGCGCGTCTTCGGCCGCGAGGCGTCCCGAACGGGGATGGTCTTCGCGGGGCTCGGCTGCCCGAACGGGTGCGACTTCTGCTGCACCTCCCACTTCTTCAAGCGCCGGCACATCGCCCTCCTCCCCACGGGGCGGGACATCTACGGCGTCGTCCAGCGCTACCAGGAGATCGAGCCGGGGATGTCGATCGCGATCCTGGACGAGGACCTCCTCCTGAACCGCCGCCGGGCGATGGAGTTCCGGGACTGCGTGAAGGAGGGGGGGCGGCCCCTCTCGATCTTCGCCTTCGCGAGCGTGAAGGCGATCAGCCAGTACACCGTCGCCGAGATCCTCGAGATGGGGATCGACGGCCTCTGGATCGGCTACGAGGGGACCCGCTCCGGGTACGCCAAGCAGGCCGGGCGCCCGGTCGACGAGCTGTTCCGGGAGCTGCGGGCGCACGGCGTCAGCGTCCTGGCCTCGATGATCGTGGGACTCCCCTACCAGACCCAGGAGGTGATCGACGAGGAGCTCGACGGGCTCCTCGCCCTCCGGCCGACGCTCGCGCAGTTCATGATCTACGGGCCGATCCCGGGGACGCCCTTCTTCGACGAGGTGACGCGGAAGGGGCTCCTCGACGACGCGATGGCCGCGGACCCCGAGCACTTCTACAGGAGCTCCACGGGATTCCGGGCGATGGTGAAGCACCCGGCGATGAGCGGCCCCGAGATCGAGGCGGCCCAGCAACGCTGCTTCGCGGAGGACGCCCGGCGCCTCGGCCCCTCCATCTACCGCTCCCTCGAGACGTGGATCCTGGGGCACGAGCGGCTGAAGGGATCGGAGAACCCTTCGCTGAGGGAGAAGGCCGCCCGGTTCGCGGCCGACGTCCGGCACGCCTACCCGATCTTCCTCGCCGGCCGGCTCCTCGCGCCGGGACGCGAGGTGAGGCGCCGGATCGGCGAGCTCGAGAGGAGGGTCCACGCGGTCCTCGGCCCGCCGACGCTCGGGGAGCGGATCGGGTCGGTCGTCGCCGTCGCCCTGGCCGCGTGGACCGGGCTGACGCTGAAGCTCGGACTCTTCCAGCATCCGTCCCTCGTCCGGCACACCTTCCGGATGGCGGAGGAGTCGCTCCCCGCTCGCGCCTGGCGGCGGATCCGGCGACGCGTCCAGGACGGCCCCGGCGGCGCCAGCGTCGAGGTGGAGCTCCGTCCCGAGTCCACCGTCTGGGTCCGGGTCGCGGGCCGGCTCAGCGCGGCCGCGGCCGACGAGCTGGCGGCGGGCCTGAAGGAGGGCCTGAGGAAGCGGAAGGAGCGGCTCGTCCTCGACCTGGCGCGCCTCGCTCACTCGGAGCACCAGGCCCTGGACGCCCTCGCCGAGCGGCTGCGCGGCTACAAGGACCGGATCCGCGTCGTCGTCCCGCCGGCCCGGGAGTTCGCGGCGATCGCGGCGCTCTTCGCGGTCTACAGGTAGGGGAGGCCGCCCGGGGAGACGGTCCTCGGAACGGGCCTCCTCTCGCGGACCACGCGGGTTCGTGCCAAGCTCCACGGCGCATGAGCCGGCACGACGTCGTCGTCATCGGGGGCGGGATCAGCGGCCTCTCCTTCGCGTTCCACGCGGCACGGGCGGGGCGATCCGTCCTCGTCCTCGAGCGGTCGGAGAGGGCCGGCGGGTGCCTCGCGAGCCACAGGAGCGCCGGCGGCTACTGGTTCGAGCTGGGAGCGCACACCTGCTACAACTCGTACGTCTCGTTCCTGGAGCTGGTCGAGGCCTGCGGGCTCCGGGGCGAGATCCTCCGGCGCGTGCCGACGAAGCTCCGATTCCTCGACGGGGATCGCCTCGTCCCGGGCGCGAACCTCGGCGTCCTCCTCCGCCTCTTCTCCTGGGGCGAGCTGGCGCTCCACGTGCCTCGCGTCTTCGGCGCGAGGAAGGACGGGAAGACGGTGGAGGAGTTCTACGGGGCGATCGTCGGCCCCCGGAACTACGCGACGGTCCTCGGGCCGATGCTGTCGGCCGTCCCCTCCCAGAGCGCGGACGCCTTCCCCGCCGGGATGCTCTTCAAGAGCCGCGCGACGCGGCGGAAGGACGTCCCCCGCAGCTTCACGCTCCGCGGAGGGCTGCAGGCCGCGATCGACGCCCTCGCCCGCCAGCCCGGGATCGTCGTGGAGACGGGCCGGCCGGTGACAAAGGTGTCCGCGTCCGGGAGCGGCTTCGCGGTGGAGACCGAGGGCGGGGAGCGCCACGAGGCCGGCGTCGTCGCCGTCGCCACGCCCCCGTCCTCGGCCGCCGCGCTCCTGGGCGAGGTCGCGCCGGAGCTGGCCGCAGAGGCCTCCCGGGTGAAGGACACCGTCGTCGAGACGCTCGCCTTCGCCGTCCGCACGGAGAAGGTCCGCCTCCCGGTCTCGATGTTCCTGGTCCCGCGCAGCGACTCCTTCTACTCGGCGGTCACGCGCGACTCGGTCCCCGACCCCGACTGGCGCGCCTTCTCGTTCCACTTCCGCCCCGGCCTCTCGTCCGCGGAGAGGGTCGCCCGCGTCACCCGCCTCCTCGGGCTGTCGCAGGCCGACCTCGAGGAGGTCGTCGAGAAGAGGACCGTCCTCCCCTCTCCGGCCCTCGGGCACGAGGCGATCGTGGCCGCGATCGACCGGCACTCGGCCGGCCGCCCGCTCGCGGTCCTCGGGAACTGGTTCGGCGGGCTCTCGATCGAGGACTGCGTCGTCCGGTCGCGGAGCGAGTGGGAGCGGGTGGCCTCGAAGGTCGAGGCCCCTTCAGGCCCGGGGAGCCCCGGCGGGGCCGCTGCGCGCCCGCTTCTGCGCGAGGAGGAGCCCGTCCCTGGCGTGGTCCGCGAAGGGTGATCCCGGGGCCGCCTGGAGGAGGAACTCGTAGATCCGGATCGCCTCCCCGACCGTCTCGGCACGGGCGGACTGCTGCTCGGCGATCTTCAGGAGCCCCTTGTAGGCCTTCACGTTCGAAGGCTCCTCGTTCATGGCAGTCCAGAAGGCCCAGGCGGCGGTCTGGAGGTCGCCCTCCTTCAGGACCAGGTCGCCGAGGGACGTGAGGGTCCCGCGGTCCAGCCCCAGCTGGTTGGCGTGGCCGAGGAAGCTCCGGAAGAGGGAGAGGGCCCGCGGCCCGTCCCCCGCGGCCAGGCACGCCGGGATCGCCTGCCGCGCCGCCGAGACGGCCGCGGCGTCGTCGCCCGACCGGAGGAGCTCGAGCGCGCGCGCCTCGAGGCCCGCCGTGTCGGGCGTGGCCGCGTCCCGCGGCGCGACCGGCTCCGGCCGACCCGGAGCGGGTGGAGCGCCTCCCGCGGCCGGGTGCGGCTCCTCCAGCGCCACCGACTCGTCCTCGGCCGCGGCCGCAACCCAGGAGCCCGCGAGCCGGCCGTGGACGGCGACCGACAGCCCCGTCACGAAGAGGAAGACCGGGATCCCGAGCGCGACCCCGCCCTTCCAGCTCTGCTGCGTGACGATCAGGAGGAAGGGAAACGCCAGGAGGAGAGCCGCCACGGGAGCGCCGATCTGCCCGGAGAGGGCCACCAGGAGCTGGAGGCTCTTTCCGCCGAAGAGCCCCTTCCAGAGCGGGCCGCTGAAGAGCTCACGGAAGTCCGCCGACGCGGTGGCCACGATCAGCGCGACGAGAGGGACGAAGATCCCGAGGGCCAGATAGAACGTCAGGAGGGGAGGCGGACCGAACCCCATCGGGAGGGCGAAGGGAGAGAGGGGCGCCAGCGGCGGGGCCGCGACGTCGCTGCGGGCCCTGAGGACGGACCAGAGGACGACGGGCAGGATCCAGAGGAAGAGGAGGACGAAGGCCCGAAGGGCGACGCGGGCGACCACCCCGAAGCCGCCTCCCGCGTCCGAGAGGAGCCCGCCCTCCGTCTCCCCCACCAGCGTGTTGACGGAGAAGCGCGAGACGGCGAGGAGGTGGGTCGCCATCCCGACCACGAGCGGCAGGAGCGTCCAGCCGGGCGAGCGGACGTCCTTCACCGCCCAGAAGACGAGGACCGGAGGGAGGAGGACGAGGAAGCCCGTGGCGAGGGCGATCGGCGAGAGGGAGTCGAAGACGACGCGCCCGACCGCCTTCGGGAAGCCCGGACCCGGTTCGCTCATCGTCAGTCCTCCTGGAAGCTGCTTTTCCGGCATCTTACGACCTCGGCGCCCCGCTCGTCGCCCGGTCACGAGGTGCTATAAAGCGCACTCCCGGAACGACTTCTCCAGAGGAGGACCCGATGAGCCGAACCAGCCGGACGGGAGCGCTCGCCTTCGCCGCGCTCCTGCTCGCCCCCGCCGCCGCCCGCGCCGAGCTCGAGGCGCCGCGCCCGAGCCCCAAGGAGACCCTCACCCAGCGCGTCGGCCTCACCGACGTGACCATCAGCTACTCCCGCCCGAGCGTGAAGGGACGCGTCATCTGGGGCGAGCTCGTCCCCTGGGACAAGCCGTGGCGGACCGGCGCGAACGAGGCGACGACCATCACCTTCGGCGACGACGTCACGGTCGACGGCCAGAAGCTCGCCGCCGGGACGTACTCCATCGTCACGATCCCCGGCAAGACCGAGTGGACGGTCATCTTCAACAAGGACACGAAGCTCTGGTTCGAGACCGAGTACTCAGCGGCGAACGACGTCCTCCGCGTGAAGGCGAAGCCGGAGCCGGCCGAGATGGTCGAGACGCTCCGGATCGGGTTCCCCACCGTCGGGCCGACGTCGGCCGTCCTCGCGATCGAGTGGGACAAGCTCCGCGTCCCGGTGACGATCGGCGTCGACGTGGACGGGAAGGTCCGCGCGGCCGTCGCCTCGGCGAAGGCCGACGACTGGCGGACGCCGCTCACGGCCGCCACCTACCTCTTCGGGCAGAAGAAGGACGCGGCGACGGCGTGGAGCTGGCTCGAGAAGTCGATCTCCATCCAGAAGAACTACTCGAACGTCGCGCGGAAGGCGCGCGTCCTGGCGGACGAAGGGAAGCTCGCCGAGGCGGTGAAGGCCGGCGAGGAGGCGATGACCCTCGCGAAGACCTCGCCCGACAAGCCGAGCATGACGGGCTTCGAGAAGGCCCTCGCGGAGTGGAAGGCCAAGGTCAAGTAGCGGGCGAAGCCTCGGGAGGCCGGTGCGCTTCCGGCCTGCCGAGCCGGTCCGGCGCGAGGGAGTCGACGGGCGGCGCCGCCGCGTAGGATCCCGCCCCGACGCGAGGAGGAGTCGTGCTCAACTGGGTCGAGATCGACGCGGCGGCGCTCCGCGGGAACGCGAGGGCCTTCCGGGGACGCCTCGAGGCCGGGACGCTCCTCGGCGCGGTCGTGAAGTCCAACGCCTACGGGCACGGGATGCTCGAGACGGCGCGGCTCGTCCTCGGGGCCGGAGCCGACTGGCTCTGCGTGAACTCGCTCGACGAGGGGCTCGCGCTCCGCGCCGGGGGGATCTCCTCGCCGGTCCTCCTCCTCGGGGCGTTCGAGCCCGCGCGGGCCCCGGAGGTGGTGGAGGCCGAGCTGCGGCCGGCCGTCTACCTCTCCCCCGTCCTCGAGGCGCTCGAGCGGGCCGGCGAGGCTCGCGGACGGCGCGTCCCGGTCCACGTGAAGCTCGAGACGGGGACGAACCGGCAGGGCCTTCCCGAGGCGGAGCTCGCCTCCTTCGTCCGGCGGATCCGCGGCTCGGCGTGGCTCGCCCTCGAAGGGGCGTACACCCACTTCGCCAACATCGAGGACACCACGGACCACTCGTTCGCCCGGGCCCAGCGGGCGACGTTCGCACGGCTCTGCGACGCCGTGGAGCGCGAGCTCGGCGCCCCGGTCCGCCTCCGGCACAGCGCCTGCTCGGCGGCGACCCTCCTCTTCCCCGAGGACCACGGCGGCCTCGTCCGCGTCGGGATCTCGCTCTACGGCCTCTGGCCGTCGCGCGAGACCTACGTCTCCTGCCTCTCCGAGGGGGGGACGCTCCTCCCCCTCCGCCCCGTCCTCTCCTGGAAGACGCGGGTGGTGCAGGTGAAGACGGTGCCCGAGGGGGGATTCGTCGGCTACGGCTGCACCTACCGGACGACGCGCGAGGCGCGGATCGCGGTGCTGCCGGTCGGCTACCACGAGGGCTACGACCGGGGACTCTCCGGCGTCGCCCACGTCCTCGTCCGCGGCCGGCGGGCCCCCGTCCGCGGCCGCGTCTGCATGAACATGACGATGGTCGACGTGACCGACGTCCCCGGGGTCGAGCCGTTCGACGAGGTGGTCCTCCTCGGGAGCCAGGGAGACGAGCGGGTCGGGGCCGAGCAGCTCGCGGCCTGGTGCGGGACGATCCCGTACGAGGTCGTCGCGCGGATCCACCCGGGGCTGCCGCGGGTCGTCGTGGGCGGGTAGGCGCGGCCCCCTCGGAGCCCCCCGCCGGCGCCCCGGCCGTGCTACGGTCTCCCGCTCGGCGGCCCGTCGAGGCCGCGAGGCAGGACGACGATGACGCACCCGACGCTCGAGCTGGTCCTCAGGAACTTCAGGAACTTCAACGCCCGCGCCACCCGCGACGCCCTCCTCGCCTACTGGCGGCACGTGGAGGGGGGCGGCCGGATGTTCTGGGCCGTGGCCGGGGCGATGTCCTCGGCGCAGCTCGGCATCACGCTCGCGCCCGCGATCCGGGCCGGCCTGGTCCACGGGATGTCGGTGACCGGCGCGAACCTCGAGGAGTCGCTCTTCCGCCTCGTGGCCCACCACGGCTACAAGGACTTCCCGGGCTACCGCTACTTCACCAAGCAGGACGACACGCGGATCCTGAACGAGCGGATGCGGCGGGTGACCGACACGAGCATCCCGGAGGACGAGGCGTTCCGGGCCGTCGAGAGGTACGTCGTCCCGATGTGGAAGCGCGCGGCCGAGGCCGGCGAGCGCCGCTTCTGGCACGAGTACTTCTACGAGCTCGTCCAGGCGCTCCCGCCGGAGCTCCACGAGGGGGACCCCGAGGAGTGCTGGCTCCTCGCCGCGGCGCGGGCGAAGCTCCCCGTCGTCGTCCCCGGCTACGAGGACTCGACGTTCGGGAACATCTTCGCCTCGCACGTGAAGCTGGGCGACTGCGACGCGCGGATCGTCCGGTCGGGCATCGAGTACATGGCAGCCTTCTACGACCAGTACGCGGCCCTCTCCGAGGGGGCCGGCGTCGGGTTCTTCCAGATCGGCGGCGGCATCGCCGGCGACTTCCCGATCTGCGTCGTCCCGTCGATCAAGTACGACCTCGAGCGCCCCGTGAAGCCGTGGGCCTACTTCTGCCAGGTCTCCGACTCGACGACGTCCTACGGCTCGTACTCGGGCGCGACGCCGAACGAGAAGATCACCTGGGACAAGCTGACCGAGGAGACGCCGATGTTCGTCATCGAGTCCGACGCGACGATCGTCGTGCCGCTCCTCCTCAGCGCGCTCCTCGAGTGCCGGAGAGACCCCGAGGGGGCCCGCGAGCTCATCGCGCGCTACCCGGCGTAGGCACCGGCCCCCTCCGCCCCACGAGCGGCTGGAGGGCCGCCGCGACGCCGAGCGTCACGAGGCAGCCGATGACGTTGAACCAGAGGAACGAGACGTCCGTGAGGGCGAAGGTCGAAACGACCGCGACCTCCGCGACGACGGCGCCCCAGAAGACGGCCGTCCCGCCCACCTTCTTCAGGAAGAACGCCACGAGGAAGACCCCCAGGATCGTCCCGTAGAAGAGCGAGCCGAGGACGTTGACCGCCTCGATCAGCGTCCCGAGCCGGCTCGCGTACTGGGCGAAGGCTACGGCGAAGAGGCCCCAGAAGACGGTGATCCCCTTCGAGACCTGGACGTAGTGGGCGTCGCGCGCCCCCTTCCTGACGAGCCTCAGGTAGACGTCGACGACGGCGGTCGTCGAGAGGGCGTTCAGCTCGGCCGCCGACGACCCCATCGACGCCGCGAAGACGGCCGCCAGGACGAGCCCGACGAGGCCGACCGGCAGGTGCTCGAGGACGAAGCGGAGGAAGACGTAGTTGGCGTCCCGCCCGTCGGAGCCGGGGCGGACCTCCTTCAGGAGCTTCACCCCGTCCGCGCGGACCGCGTCGGTCCTTCCCTGCGCGTCCTCGAGGGCCGCCCCGGCCCGCGCGGCGGCGCCGTCGTCCCCGGCGCGCCGCGCCTTCACGTAGGCCTCGGCGGCGGCCTTCCTCTCCGAGAACGCCTCGCGGTGCCGCGCCTCGAGCCGGGCCGTCTCCGCCGGCCGCTCCTTCTCGAGGCGCGCCGTGTCGACCGGGTTGAAGAAGAGGGGAGGGAGGACGAACTGGTAGAAGCCGAAGACGAGGGCGCCGACGAGGAGGATGCAGAACTGCATCGGCACCTTCACGAGGCCGTTGAAGAGGAGCCCGAGGCGGCTCTGCGTGATCGACCGGCCCGTCAGGTAGCGCTGCACCTGCGACTGGTCGGTGCCGAAGTACGACAGCTGGAGGAAGAAGCCGCCGATCAGCCCGGACCAGAAGCTGTACCGGTTGCTCGGGTCGAACGAGAAGTCGACCGCGTTGAGCCGGCCGAGGCGCCCGGCGACGCGGAACGCGTCCGACGCCGAGACCCCGTCGGGGAGGAGGCGGACGAGGACGATGCAGGCCGCCGCCATCCCGAGGAGGATGATCGCGAGCTGCTGCACCTGGGTCTTGCTCACCGCCCTCGTCCCGCCGACGGAGACGTAGACGACGACCAGGGTCCCCATGATGAGCGTCGTCGTCCCGACGCTCCAGCCGAGGAGGACCGAGAGGACGAGGGCCGGGGCGTAGATCGTCAGCCCCGTGGCGAGGCCCCGCTGGAGGAGGAAGAGGATCGCCGTCATCGTCCGCGTCTTCAGGTCGAAGCGCCCCTCGAGGTACTCGTAGGCGGTGTAGACCTTCAGACGGTGGTAGATCGGGATCGCCGTCACCGACAGGACGATGGTCGCCAGCGGCAGCCCGAAGTAGAACTGGACGAAGCGCATCCCGTCCGCGTACGCCTGGCCCGGCGTCGAGAGGAAGGTGATGGCGCTCGCCTGAGTCGCCATGATCGAGAGCGCGACGAGCGGCCAGGAGAAGCTCCGCCCCGCCTGGAGGTAGCTCCGCATGTCGCCCTGGTGCCGCCCCTTGACGACGCCGTAGACGACGATGAAGACGAGCGAGCCGCCGAGGACGAGCCAGTCGAGGTGGCTCACCGGCAGCTCGCCGCGAAGAGGGCGTAGAGGACGACCTGGACGGCGAGCCAGGCCACGACGAGGACGTAGAGCCTGCGCCAGCTCCCGCCGAAGGGCGGCGGCTCCTCCGGCGGCGGCAGTCGTGGCGGCTGCCGAGACAGCTGTGGCTCGTCAGCCATCCGACCCGCGCGCCGAGACGAGGTTGGCGAAGAGGCGGATCGCCCCCGGCACCCCGGCAGGGAGCTGCCGGAAGAACGCGAGCCCCGTGTAGACGAAGGCTCCCTTGCCCGAGCGCGCGAAGAGGAGGGAGCCCGCCTTCGGGCTCTCCCCGGGGTCGGCCACCTCGAGGACGGTCGCGTACCGCGGGTCCCAGCTCCCGGGGAAGTAGAGGCCGCGCTCCTGGACCCAGCCGTCGAAGTCGGAAGCCGTGATCCGGTTCGGCGTCGTCAGGAGCGGGCTCGCGGGCGCGAGGAGCCTGACCGGGCTCTCCTCCACCGTCACCCGGTCGTGGGAGAGCTTCAGCGGGAAGGGGCCGAGCTCGTCCGTCACCAGCTGCTGCGACGTGTTGTACTGGACGACGAGGGTCCCCCCCTTCTCGACCCAGGCGAGGAGGCGCGGCTCGGCGGCCTTCAGCTCGGGCCGTGTGTTGTAGGCCCTCACGCCGGTGACGATCGTCCCGTAGCGCGAGAGGTCGCCCCGGAGGAGGTCGTCCTCGTCGAGCAGGTCGACCGCGTAGCCGAGCTGGCGGAGCGTCGCCGGGACGTCGTCGCCCGGCCCCATCACGTAGCCGAGCCGGCCGCCCCGCGTCGCGACGTCCAGGCGCACCGCCCGCGCCGTGGCCTCGGGGTAGAGCGTCTGGAGCGGGATGTGCGGGTAGTCGATCCTCACGACCTCGTGGGTGAACCGCGCGCCCCCCGCGTCGGCCTCGGCGCGGAGGGTCACCGTCCCCGGCGCGGCCGGCGGGGTGACGCTGAAGGTGACGCGCGCGCGCCCTCCCGGCTCGACGGTGAAGGGCTGCGACGGGGGCGAGACCGTCCAGCCCGGCCCGGCGGTGATCCGGACGGAGCCGGAGACGGCCTGCGGCGTCCCTCCCCCGTCCCCGATCTCGACCGTCACGGGCCGCGACCCGGCGCCGGGAAAGAGGACGACTCCGTCGGCGAAGCGGAGGTTGACGCGGGGGAGGACCTCGAGCGGCCTCACCACCTCGCCCGCCACGGGGTCGGTCCTCCGGTAGAGGACCGGGACGACGTACGTCAGCGTCTCGCCCCCGGCGCGCAGCCGGAAGCGCGCGACGACGGGCGGCGGGGCCTCGGCCTTGCCGATGAGCGAGGGGTCGTCCACCTGGAAGAGCCCCTTCGTCGCCGGCTTCACGAGCCAGTAGGGCTGGGGGAGCGGGAAGTCGGCCGGAAGGGCGAGCGTCGCGTCCGCCTTCCACGGCCTGTTGTCGGCGAGGTTTCCTCCGGAGGGCGGCGTCCCGGCGGCGTCCGTCAGGTCGACTCCCTCGAGCGTGAGGGGAACGTCCGACCGGTTGAGGGCCGTCAGGGTCACCTTCAGCTCCTCGCCCGGCGTGACGGCCGGGCGAGCCGCCATCGCCTCGAGCCAGAGCCCCGTCGCCGAGCGGATCGCGTCGAGGAGCTCGGCGCGCTTCGTGTCGACCCACGCCCCGGCCGGCAGCTTCGCCAGGGCCGCGTCCGCCTCGAGGAGGCGGGGGACGCTCCGGTCCGGGTGGCGCGGGTCGAACTCGGCCACGGCCTTCGCGAGGGGGGCGTCGACCGCCTCGCCCCCCGGCACCCGCCTCCAGCTGACGTCGATCCCCTCGAGCGGGTCCTTCACCGCCGGGTCGCCCGCGGTCAGGAGCAGCTCCTGCGGGAACGTCCCGCGCCTCTCGGCGGAGCCGAACCCCTGGCTCTTGTGCATGCTCCGGCTCTCGGCGGCGATCTCGGTGTAGGACCGGCCGAGGAGCGGGTCGTAGGCCCCGACGTCGACGCGGATCGCGCCTGGGGTCTCCCCGCCGTCGCGCCTCCACGCGTTCCAGAAGAGCCGCTTCGGCTGCCAGGGGGTGAGGGTCTTCAGCTGCTCGGGGAACCGGGTCGGGTCCCCGGCCGCGCGGAACGCCTCGGCGGCCAGGAGCGCGGAGGCGGTGTGGTGGCCGTGGCCGCCGCTCCCGTCGGTCGGGAACCGGGTGACGATGACGTCGGGCCGGAAGGTGCGGATCACCCGGACGACGTCCGAGAGGACGGCGTCGTGCCCCCAGATGGCGAGCGTCTCCTCCGGGCTCTTCGAGTAGCCGAAGTCGATCGCCCGCGTGAAGAACTGCTCCCCCCCGTCGATCCGGCGGGCCGCGAGGAGCTCCTGCGTCCGGATGACGCCGACGCGCTCCCCCTGCTCGGGGCCGATCAGGTTCTGCCCCCCGTCGCCCCGCGTCATCGCGAGGTAGCCGGTCCGGTAGTGGGAGCCGCGCGAGAACGTGGCGATGAGCGCGGTGTTCTCGTCGTCCGGGTGGGCCGCCAGGTAGAGGACGCTCCCGAGGACGCGGAGCTTCTCGAGCTTCTCGAGGAGCGCGCCGGCCGGCGCCGGGTAGACGAGGCCGGGAGGCGGGGCCTGGGCGACGGCGGCACGGCCTACGCCGGCGACCTCGGCGACACCGGCGGCGAGGAGCGCGCAGACGAGCAGGCGGCGAGCGGCGGGACGGACGATCGAGAGCATGGTCACCCCCGGCGGGATGATCTCCGCGGGGCCACGGGCTGTCTACGTGGCGTGCGCGCCGCGGGTTTCCCCGGGGCCTACCGCCCCGCGAGGACGACGACGCTCCGGGGCGCGAGGGCGTACCCCCGCTGGTCCGCCAGCCGCGGCTCGCGCCCGGCCTCGTGGACGTCGCCGGGGGAGGTCCGGGAGGTGTCGGCCACGAGGTGCCAGAGCTTGAGGTCGGTCGCGGGAGGGAGCTCGAAGACCCGGGCCTCCCAGTGCGCGTTGGCCACGATGTAGACGTCGGGCTCGCCAGCCGGCGCCCTCAGGTGCATCCCGAGCGACGTCGACTCGTGGGACCAGTCGGGATGGTCGCTCCTCACGCCGTGCCATCCGATCGGCGCCAGGCGCGTCCCCTCCTCTGCGAACGAGCGGCGCCGCAGGGCGGGGGTCGCCTTGCGGAAGGCGATGAGCGCCCGGGCGAACCTGAGGAGGTCCGCGTTCTTCGCCAGGAGGTCCCAGTCGAGCCAGCTGACCGCGTTGTCCTGGCAGTAGGCGTTGTTGTTCCCCCCCTGGCTCCGCCCCACCTCGTCGCCCGACAGGAGCATCGGGACCCCCTGCGCGAGGAGGAGGAGGACGAGGGCGTTGCGGGCCTGGCGGCTCCTCAGGGCGAGGATCGCCGGGTCCGACGTCGGCCCTTCGACGCCGCAGTTCCAGCTGAGGTTGTCGTCGCCCCCGTCGCGCTCGCCCTCGCCGTTCTCGACGTTGTGCTTGCGGTCGTACGAGACGAGGTCGGCCAGGGTGAAGCCGTCGTGGCTCGTCACGAAGTTGATGCTGTGGTGCGGCGCGCGCCCGCCGCGCTGGTAGAGGTCGGCGCTCCCCGAGAGGCGCGTCGCCAGGTCGCCGACCGTCCCGGGGTCGCCCCTCAGGAAGCGGCGGACGTCGTCCCGGAACCGCCCGTTCCACTCGGCCCACCGCCCCCAGTTGGGGAAGTGCCCCACCTGGTAGAGGCCCGCCGCGTCCCACGCCTCGGCGATCAGCTTCGTGTTGGCGAGGACGGGGTCGGCCGCGATCCGCTCGAGGAGCGGCGGGTTCGTCAGGACGGAGCCGTCCTGGCCCCGGCCGAGGATGGAGGCGAGGTCGAAGCGGAAGCCGTCGACGTGCATCTCCGTCACCCAGTAGCGGAGGGACGCGAGGACGAGGTCCCGGACGACGGGGTGGTTGCAGTTGATCGTGTTTCCGCAACCGGAGTAGTTCGCGTAGCGGCCGTCGTGCTCGAGGATGTAGTAGACGGAGTTGTCGAGGCCCCGGAACGAGACCGTCGGTCCCTTCTCGTCCCCCTCCCCCGTGTGGTTGAAGACCATGTCGAGGATCACCTCGATCCCCGCCTCGTGCAGCGCCTTGACCATCCCCTTGAACTCGCGGACGGCGCCGCCGGGGCGGGTGTCGCTCGCGTAGGCGGCCCGCGGCGCGAAGAACGTGAGGGGGTGGTAGCCCCAGAGGTTCCGGAGCCGCTCGCCGGTCCGGGGGTTGACCCGGTCGTTCTCGTTCTCCTCGAACTCGGTCACCGGCATCAGCTCGACGGCGGTGACGCCGAGGTCGACGAGGTAGGGGATCTTCTCGACGAGGCCGCGGAAGGTGCCGGGGGCCGAGACTCCCGACGAGGGGTGCCGCGTGAAGCTCCGGACGTGGACCTCGTAGATGACGGTGTCGGCGAGGTGCCGGTCGAGCGGCTGGTCGAACCCCCAGTCGAACTCGTCGTCGAGGATCAGCCCTCGCCGCGCCCGGACGCCGGCCCACCGGGTCCCCCCGTTGCCGGACGGCGCCCCGCCCCACTCCTCCGACCCGGTCACCGCCTTCGCGTGCGGATCGAGGAGGAGGACGTCCGGGTCGAACCGGTGGAGGGGGGCCCCGGGAGGGTGCGACCGCTCGGCCCGGAAGGCGTAGGCGACCCCGGGGTCGAGGCCGCGGAGGAAGGCGTGCCAGACGTCGCCTGTCCTGTTGATCCGGCGGTCGAGGGGGAACTCGACCATCGGCTCGTCTGCCCCGGGGGCGAAGAGGACGAGGCTGACCGCCGAGGCGTGCCGGGAGAAGACCGAGAAGTTGACGCCGTTTCGCCGGGGGGTGGCGCCGAGCGGGAGCGGGTGGCCCCGCTGGATCTCGAAATCTCTCGCGATCAGCTCGAGGAAGTTCGGGACCGACCTCTCTCCCGAGGGCATCCAGCCTCCTCCGTCCCTTTCGTCTCCCCCGGCGGGGCATCCGTGGATGGAGCATACCCGCACGCTGTCCCCCCTGCTCCGGGCTGAATTAGACTCCGCGCGCGAGACGGCGTGGGGCGCCGTCACTTCGCTCCAGGAGGACCCATGCGCCACCGAACCCGACCCCTCACCCTGGCCTCGCTGGTCGTGGCGCTCGCCGCCTCCGCCGCGGTCGTCCCGGCGCTCGCCGCGCCGGCCGACGCCGCGCCCGGGAAGGCCCCCGCCGTCGCCGCGAAGGCGGCCGCCCCCTCCGCGGGCGCGCCGCACGACGCCCCGACGGCCGGGACCAGCGGGAAGGCTGCCCAGAAGGCCTACGTCGACCCGAAGACGGGGCAATTCGTCTCGACGCCCCCTCCCGGCACCGCGGCGCCGAGCCGCGAGGCGCTCGCGCCGGCGGACGCGAGGCTGCCGGAGATCCCCAACCAGACGCGGGCGGGCGGCGTCCGCGCCAAGGTCCCCGCCTACCTCGTCCAGACCCTGACCGCGACCGTCCAGCCGGACGGCTCGGTGGCGATGCGGTGCGCCGACGGGCCCGCACCCGCGCCGGCAACGGCGCCGGCCGCGGGGAAGAGCACGAAGGAGGAGGCGCGACGTGAGCGCTGAGCGCCTCCGCCTGCCGCTGGTCCTCGCCTTCGCCCTGGCCCTCGCCTTCGTCCCGGCCGTCGCGCAGGCCGGCGCGACGATCACCATCATCAACACGAACGCCGCGGGCGAGGGGTTCAACGACCCGACCCCCGCCGACCCGATCGGCGGGAATACCGGAACGACGCTCGGGCAGCAGCGGCTCATCGCCTTCAAGGCGGCCGCCGACTACTGGGCGAGCGTCATCAGCAGCCCGGTGGAGATCCGCGTCGACGCGAAGTTCAGCCAGCTCGACTGCAGCGCGACCAGCGCCGTCCTCGGCAGCGCCGGCGCGAACTACATCCATGCGGACTTCGCCGGCGCCCCGCGGGCGAACACCTGGTACCCCGACGCCCTGGCCGACAAGCTGGCCGGCGAGGACCAGAACCCGGGCGAGCCGGACATCAACGCGAACTTCACCTCGGCGTTCGACAGCGGCTGCCCCTTCCCGAAGAAGTGGTACTACGGCCTCGACGGCAACCCGGGCTTCAACCAGACCGACTTCGTCACCACCGTGACGCACGAGCTGGCGCACGGTCTCGGCTTCATGACGTTCGCGAACACCGGCACCGGCGCGCTCGCGAACGGGAAGGACGACGCCTTCGAGATCTACCTGAAGGACCAGGTGACCGGCAAGCTCTGGCCCGACATGACCGACAGCGAGCGGAAGGCCTCGGCCGTCGACACGAACAACCTCCTCTGGGCCGGGCCGCAGGCGATCGCGAACACGGGCCAATTCTTCTCGGGCATCGCCCCCGGCGGCTACGCGATCATGTACGCTCCGAACCCGCGGGAGGCCGGCTCGTCCGTCTCCCACTTCGACAAGTCGTTCAGCCCGAACGAGCTGATGGAGCCGGTCTACACCGGTGCGAACCACGTGGCGCTGCTGGCGGACAAGCTCCTCTTCGACGTCGGGTGGAGCGCGTCCGGTCCGGCCCCTCCGGCCGCCACCTGGATCCTCCCGTCGAGCGCCCGGGGTCCCGGGAAGAACAGCGCCTTCTACACGACCGACCTGACCATCGGGAACCGCGGCGGGACCGACGCCACCTACACCCTGAAGTTCCTGGGGCACGACGTCGACGGGACGGCCGGCCAAGAGAAGACGTTCACGCTCGCCTCGAACAGGATGGTCACCTACGCCGACGTCCTGAACTCGGTCTTCGGCCTGACCGCCGACTACGGGGCGATCCGGATCACCTCGTCGTCCGCCTCGCTCAGCATCGTCTCGCAGACCTCGACCCCCGGCTTCGGCGGGACGTTCGGCCAGTCGGTCCCCGCCTTCGGGACGGCCGACATGATCTCGTCGGGCAATCCGCGGTCGATCGTCGGGATCCGGCAGGACGCCGCCTTCCGGACGAACCTCGTCCTCGTCAACACGGGGACCTCGGCCGTCACGATCGACCTCCTCCTCCTCTCCGACAACAGCTTCGTCCTCGCCACCAAGTCCATCTCGCTCGGCTCCCTCCAGATGACCCAGCTCGGCCCGCTGACCGAGGCGATGGGCGTGTCCGGGGCCGTCAGCAAGGCCCAGCTCGTCCTCTCCACCCAGACGCCGGGCGGCTCCTTCGCGGCCTACGCGGCGGTCATCGACAACGCGACGAACGACCCGAGGACGCTCCTGGCCAAGTGAGCCCCCGGCTCCCCCGGCACGAAAGGGCCCGGAGCGCGACGCGCCCGGGCCCTTTCCTTTCCGGAGGCTACGGCCGGGCGAGGTCGAAGAGCTCGATCGAGTCGCCGGCCCGTGCGACCGGCTTCGCCCCCTCCGCCGCGAGCGTCGCGAGGAGCCGCGCCGCGCGCGGGCGGCCGTCGGCGAAGAGGACGCTCCCCGCCCCGGTGAGGAGGAGCTGGCGCGAGACGGCGACGTGGCGCGGGAGCGGCGCGTCGGACTCCAGGAGGTCGACGGCGCCGGGGATGCGGTAGGCGACGCTGTCCCCGCCGAAGTAGGCGACGCCGGCGTCCTCCGGGCGGATGCCGCGCGCCTTCAGGAGGTCCCGCAGCCGGAGGAGGTCCTGCCCCCAGTCGAGGTTCGAGTCGGCGACGGGCGGCGACGGGAACGCCCGCGCGACGAGGCCGAAGCTCCCGAGGGAGCGGCCCCCGGCGAGCGGCGCCAGGACGACCAGGGCCGTCGCCGCGAGAGCGAGCGCGCCGCCCCGCTTCCGGATCGCGGGAGCGAGGACCACGGCCGCCCCGCACGTCAGGAGGGCCGCCGGCGAGAGAACGTGGCGGACGCCGATCCGCGGCCCGGGGAGCGAGACGAGGAAGAGGACCGCTCCCGCCGCCAGCAGCAGCCGCGCGCGGGGAGGCGCCCCGCGCCGCGCGGCGAGGAGCCCCCCAGCCGTCACGGCGAGGAGCCACGGCAGGGGCGACTTCGTCACGAGGGCGACGAGGTGGTAGAGAGCGGGCGGACGCTGCCAGACCTCCCCGAGGAAGAAGGCTGCGCGCCCCGCCTCCGTCTGGCGCAGGACGAAGAGCGACGAGAGGAGGTAGCGGCCGAGGCCCCGGCTTCCCCGCTCGACGGCGAGGACGAGGTCCCGGTCGGCCGGCGCGAGGCCGTAGAGGCGCACCAGGAAGGCCGTCGTCCCCGGCGGGTCGGAGGCGACCCAGGGCGCGAGGAGGAGGGCGAGCCCCGCGACGGCGAGGAGCGGGAGGGCGACGGCGCCGAGGGCGATCCTGAGCCGCGCCTGCCGGTCGCCCGCCCGGAGGAACGCCGGGACGCCGAGGAGCGGCAGGAGGCCGAGGAACGCCACCGCCGACTGCTTCGTCGCGAGGGCCGCGGCGAGCGACGCGGCCGAGAGGAGGAGCGGAAGCGGGCGCGGCCGCTCGTAGAAGGCGAGCGCCCCCCAGAGGGCGAGGAGCGAGAGGGCCGCGGCGGGAACGTCCGTGGTGACGAGGTGGCCGTGGGGGACGAAGGCGGTCTGCCCCGCGACGAGGGCGGCGGCCAGGAGCCCGGCCTCGCCCCCGCCCGCGGCCCCGGCGGCGGCACCGACGAGGACGAGGAGGAAGCCGACGGTCACGAGCCGCGCCGCGCGGAGGACCCGGTCCGGCGACCGTCCCGCGCCCGTCCCGAAGAGCTGCGCCCGCGCCGTCCGGAAGAGGTCGCGGTAGGCGAGGGGCGGCTCCGGGCGAAAGCCGGCCTCGAGGGCCACGGCGCCGAAGAGCGCCTTGGCCAGCGGGGGCTGCTCGACGTTGACGCTCCAGGTGCCGTCCCGCACGAGCGACGCGGAGGCCGCGACGTGGATCGGCTCGTCGGCCGTCGCCGAGTCGCGCCCCAGGTCGTGGACGGCGAGCGCGGCCGTCAGGGCGAGGAGCGCCGCGACGCCGATCCTGGAGCGGGCCGCGGCGCTTCGGGTCACGCGCCTATTGTGACGCGGCGGCGGGGGGAATCGCGGCCGCGAGCCTGCGGACCACCTCCGCGGCCGGGAGGACCTCGTGGATCTCGGCCACGCTCTTCCCCGCCTGCCAGGCGTCCCTGGTCGAGCTCCCCCGGGAGGCCGCCTCCTTCAGCTTCCAGAAGGAGCGGACGGAGTACCAGGCCCGCATCAGGTGCTTCGTCCTGCGGCCCTTGAGGAGGAGCCGCCCCACCGGCCCCGCCTTCCCGCCGATCCGCTCGACGTACGGGGTCCTGATCACCGCCAGCGGGACGCCGGTGATCCGCTCGGTCAGGACGATGTCGTCCTCGCCCGCGTCGAGGATCGCCTTCTTGTAGTCGGGGTGCGTCCGGCACTCGTCGGTCGCGATGAAGCGGGTCCCCATCTGGACCCCCTCGTATCCCAGCGCGAGCGCGCGCCGGAACCCCTCCTCGCTCCCGACGCCGCCGGCGCAGATCAGAGGGACGCCCAGGTCGGCGAGGTCGGCGGCGAGGTGCTCGGGGCTCCGGGAGCCGGCGTGCCCGCCGGCGCGGGAGTTGACGCAGATGAGCCCCTTCACGCCGCCGGCCAGCGCCTTCTCGGCCCACCTCCGGTCGACGACGTCGTGGTAGACGACGCCGCCGTGCGGCCCGACCCGCTCGACGACCCAGGTCGGGTTGCCGAGGGCGGTGACGAAGAACCGGATGCCGTGCGCCAGCGCGGCGTCGACGTAGGACTCCATCCGCTTGCGGTAGACGCGCGAGAGCGACTTCTCCGTGAGGACGTTGAGGCCGACCGGCTTCTTCGTCAGCTGCCGGATCCTCTCGAGCCCCGCGCCGAACTCGAGCTTGTGGGCGTAGACGAGGGAGAGCGGCTGGACGATCCCGATCCCGCCGGCCTCGGAGACGGCGGCCACCAGCTCCGGGTTGCTGCACGGGTACATCGCCCCGCAGATGACCGGCACCTCGATCCCGGCCTGGGCGAGGAAGCGGTTCCGCGAGCCGGGGGGCGACGCGGGGCCGCCGCTCATCGCGCGGGCCCCACGAGCCAGCGGGCCGTCGCGCGGGCGACGACGTCCCCCGCCGCGTCCCGGATCTCGGCGGCGACGTCGACCTCGCGCCTCTCGCTCGTCGCCGGGACCTCCGTGGTGCAGGCCGAGACGAGCGTGCCGCGGGCCTTCTTGACGTACTCGATCGTGAGGCGCGTCAGGATCCCGCGGGCGTCGTCCGGGAGCCCGGCGTTGAGGGCGAGGCCGGTCGAGAGCTCGGCCAGGTTCATCAGGGCGACGGCGTGGATGGAGTCGATGTGGTTCCTCACCTTCCGCCGGTCGCGCAGCTCGACCCGCGCGCGCCCCGGCGCGAGCTCCCTCACGACCGCCCCGATCGACCCGGAGTAGGGCGCCGTCCGGCCGAGGACCCTGCTGAAGAGCCACGCCCCGCCCGGCAGCCGGTGGAGCCTCTCCCAGGCCGTCCGGAGCCTGCGCCCGGGCGAGGCCGTCGTCGTGCTCATCCGATCCCTCCCTCCGGCCGCGCCGGAACGCTCGATTCTGCCGCAATGCGGCGGAGGTCGCCTATCCTTCGCGCGTGGCGAGGAGAGGGGGGATCGTCCGGCCGACCGCCGCCGCGCTCCGCGGGGCCGCGGCGGCGTTGACGCGCGGGGAGCCGGTCGCGTTCCCCACGGAGACGGTTTACGGCCTCGGGGCGAACGCGCTCGACGCGGCGGCGGTGGCCAGGGTCTTCGCCCTGAAGGGACGCCCGGGCGACAACCCGCTCATCGTCCACGTCTCGGATCGCGGGATGCTCCGCCGGCTCGTCCGCGTGTGGCCACCGGCCGCGCGGCTCCTGGCCGACGCCTTCTGGCCTGGCCCGCTGACCCTCGTCCTCCCGAAGCGGCGCGGCGTCCCGGACGCCGTCACCGGGGGCCTGGGGACCGTCGCGGTCCGGATGCCGGCCCACCCGGTGGCGCTGGCCCTGATCCGCCAGTCCGGGATCCCGCTGGCCGCGCCGAGCGCGAACCGCTCCGGCCGCCCCAGCCCGACGACGGCGGCCCACGTGGCCCAGGACTTCCCGGGCCTCCTCGTCCTCGACGGGGGCCCGACGGAGCACGGGCTCGAGTCGACCGTCGTCGTCCTCGGGGAGAGACCGCGCCTCCTCCGCCCCGGCGCGATCCCGCTCGAGGCGCTCCGCCGCCTCGTCCCCTCCCTGACCGCCGCGCGCCGCCCGCGCGAGGGAGAGATCGCGGAGAGCCCGGGGATGAAGTACCGCCACTACGCCCCCGACCGGCCGCTCTGGCTCTTCCGGGCCTCGCGTCTCCCCGAGATGGAGGAGGCCGCGCGGGAGAACCCGGCCGCTCTCGTCCTCTGCCCCGCAGGAGCCGCCTCGCGCTTCCCGGCCGCGCGCGTCGTGCCTCTCGGGCGAACGGCCGAGGAGGTGGGCCGGAACCTCTTCGCCGCCCTCAGGACCCGCCGCCGCGGGTCGCCGCTCCTCGTCCTGGGGATCCCGCGGCGGGGCGTCGGCCGGACCGTGATGGACCGGCTGGAGCGGGCGGCGACCCGGATCGTCTAGGCGGAGGGAACGGGGACCCGCCGGACGGCGGTGATGGAGACGTCGTCCTCCGGCGGCACCCGGCCGAGGAAGGCGAAGAGCTCCAGCTGGAGGTCGTCGACCAGCTGCGCCGCCGGCCGCCCCGCCATCCGCGACAGGACCCGGGAGATCCGGACGTCGCCGTACTCGCGCCCCTCGGCGTCGCGGGCCTCCGGGAGGCCGTCGGAGTGGAGGAGGAGGAGCTCTCCCTCCTCCAGCCGCCCCGTCTCGACCGCGTAGGTCTGCCCTTCCTTCACGCCGAGCGGGTAGGACCCCTGCCCGATCTTCGCGACGATCGTCCCGGCGCGGTCGACCTTCAGGACCGGCGGGTGGCCCGCGACGCACGCCGTGAACGAGCCGTCGGGCGCGAGGAGGAGGGTCACGCCGGCGAAGAAGGAGCGCGCGCCGCGCGGGCGGCACGCCCCCGTCCGGCAGAGGACACGGTTGAGCGCCTGCGTGACCGCCTCCGGTGAGGGATCGCTCTCGACCTGGAGGCGGTAGGCCGTGTGGGCCACCGCCATCACGAGCCCCGCGGCCATCCCGTGCCCCGAGGCGTCGCCGAAGAGGAGCGACACGCGGCCGTCCGGGAGCGGGGTCACCTCGTAGATGTCGCCCCCCACGGTGTTCGCCACCCGGTTGAAGGCCGCCATGTCCCAGCCGGGGACCTCGGGCAGGGTGTCGGGGACGAGGTCCGCCTGGAGCTCGCGGGCCATCACCAGCTCGTCGCGGAAGCGGAGCTTGTCGACGAGCTCCATCGCGAGAAGGAGGAGGAGGAGGCCGCCGCAGATGAGGAGGATGATGGCCGCGCCCACGGCGTCCGAGCCCTCCCCGCCGCCGCTCAGCTTGACGAGCGCGAAGAGCCACGCGAGGAGGACGACGAAGACGACGAGCCTGCGGGTGGGCGAGAGGCGCGAGGCGAGGCCGTAGAGGACGGCGCTGGCCGTCCGGAGGCTCCGCCGGATCCCGGGCCGGGCGGCCGCGATGTCGTCCCTGTGGCTCTCGACGAGGACCTCGCGCGCCTCGGACCATTCGACGGAGTAGAGGTCCCCGACGTCCCTCGGCTCCACGGCGAGGACGGTTTCGCGGGCGAGCTTCAGCCAGTCTTTCCTGGTCGCCATATCCGCCTCGTGATACGTGGATGCCCCGCCGTGGGGTTCTCGCCTGCGATCCCGGGGAGACGCCGGATCAACGGGGCCCGCCCTCTCCGTCCGCGCCGGGTGCGGCGGCCGGAGCAGGCGCCGCGGGCGGCGTCGCCGGGAGGGTGACGGTGAAGACGGACCCCCGCCCGGGGACGCTCTCGACGAGGACGTCTCCCCCCATCATCCGGCAGAGGCGGCGCGTGATGACGAGCCCCAGCCCCGAGCCGCCGTAGCGCGACGAGATGGTGGCGTCCGCCTGGACGAACGGCCGGAAGAGGCGGGCGACCTGCTCCGGGGTCATCCCGATCCCGGTGTCCCTCACCCTCAGGACGACCCGCTCCTCCACGCCCGTCCCCTCGCGTGCGGCCGAGAGCTCCACGACCCCCCGGTCGGTGAACTTGGCCGCGTTCCCGAGGAGGTTGAGGAGGACCTGCCGGAGCCGGCGGGGATCGGCGGTCAGGACGCCCGCGCCGTCGAGCCCCACGACCGCGAGGTCGTTCCCGTTCCGCTCGACGAGCGGCCGCACCGTCGCGGCGACCCCCTCGAGGAAGGGGGCGAGGGCGAAGGTCTCCGGCGCGAGCTCGAGCCGGCCAGCCTCCAGCCTCTCCAGGTCGAGGATGTCGTCGAGGAGCGCGAGGAGGTGCTTCCCGGCCGCGCGGATCCTGTCGACGTCGGGCGAGAGCTCGAAGAGCCCGCGCTCCACCGCCTCCTCGCCGAGCATCTCGCTGTACCCGATGATCGCGTTGAGCGGGGTCCGGAGCTCGTGGCTCGTCGCCGCGAGGAACGCGCTCTTCTGGCGGTTCGCCTCCTCGGCCTCGGCGCGCGCCGCCTGCGCCAGGACGCGTTGGCGCTCCGCCTCGGCGAGGGCGGCCTCGGCCCGCTCCTTCTCCTCGGTGACGCTGGCCGTCCGCTGCGCTACCAGCCGCTCGAGCGCCTCCTGCCGCGCGGTGAGGCGCGACACCCGGACCCGGTAGGCGCTCACGGCGAGGCCGACCGCCGCGGCCGACACGAGGAGCCAGAACCAGACCGTCTGACGGAAGCGCGGCTCCACCTCCAGCGAGAAGCGCGCCTCCTCGGCGCCCATGACGCCGTCCTCGTTCGCGGCCGCGACCCGGAGCACGTAGGTGCCCGGGCCGAGGTTGGTGTAGGTGGCGGTCCGCCGCGTCCCGACGTCGATGGGCGCGGGGTCGACCCCCTCGAGCCGGACGTGGAAGGTCACCCGCGAGCTCTCCCGGAAGCTCGGAGCCGTGTACTGGAAGTCGACGCGCCCCGCGCCCCCGCGGACGACCAGGGGCGTAAGCGGGTCGCGGGAGACGCCGTCGACCCGGACCTCCTCGAGGACCGGGTGGGGCGCCACGTGGTTGACGGAGAGGTGCGCCGGGTCGACGGCCACGAGCCCCTCGATGGTCGGGAACCAGAGGCGGCCGTCGCGGCCGCGGAACCCGGTGGGAGAGTTGGCGCCGTTGCACTCGCGGTTGCGCATCCCGTCGGCCACGCCGAACCCGACGCAGCGGAGGGGCGCGGTCCCTCCGGCGGCCCGCGCCTCGAGCCGGGCCCTCTCGACGCGGAAGACCCCCTTGTTGCACGACATCCAGAGGTTCCCGCGGCCGTCGTCGAGGATCGAGAAGATGGCGTCGTCGAACAGCCCGTCTCGCGTCGTGAAGGCCGTGATCCGGCCCGAGCGGAGGCGGTTCAGCCCGCCCCCGTACGTGCCGATCCAGAGCGTCCCGTCCGGGTCCTCGCGGAGCGTGTTGACGATGTCGATCGACAGGCCGTCGCGCGTCGACGTCCGGTGGAGCCGCTGGCCGTCCCAGCGGAAGAGCCCGCCGCCGTTGGTCCCGATCCAGAGCGAGCCGGCCCTGTCCTCGAGGAGGCAGAAGACCGTCGTGTTGAGGAGCCCCTCGGGCTCCCCCAGCGTCAGCATCGAGCCGTCCGGCGCGAGGCGCGTCACCCCGCCGCCCCGCGTCCCGATCCAGACGCTCCCGTCCCGCGTCCCCGCGATCACCGACACCGAGTCGGAGCCGAGCCCGCCCGGCCCTGCCCGGATCACCCGCACGACCTTCCCCCCCGCGAGGACCGCCACGCCGCCGCCGCGGGTCCCGACCCAGAGCGCCCCGTCCGGGGCCTCCCACAGGGCCTGGATCGAGTTGCTGGGGAGGCCGTCGGCTGTGGTCAGGGCGTGCCAGACGCCGGCCCTGAGGACGTTCAGCCCCCCGGCGTCGGTCCCTGCCCAGAGGGCTCCGCTCCGGTCCTCGAGGACCGGCCAGACGACGTCGCTCGTCAACCCCTCGCGGCGGCCGAACGGGACGAAGCTTGCGTCCGAGAGGCGTTCCATCCCCCCGTCCTGCGTCCCCACCCAGAGGCTCCCCTCGCGGTCCTCGAGCAGCGCCAGGACGATCCCGTTCGGGAGGCCGTCGGCCGTCGTGTAGGACGTGACGGTCCCCGCCGGGGTCCGCCGGGCCAGCCCCGCCGACGTGCCGATCCAGAGGTTCCCGTCCGTGTCGCGGAGGATCGAGAGGACCGCGTCCGACGGCAGGCCGTCCTTCCGCCCGACCCGCTCGACGACCTCCCCTCCCCGCAGCCGGACGAGCCCGCGCGACGTGCCGACCCAGAGGGAGTCCCCCTCGGGGTAGAGGGCCGCGACGGAGTCGGCGATCGGCGTCGTCTCGAGCGCCCCGGCACGGAGCCTCGCGAGGCCGCTCGAGGTGCCGATCCAGAGGTCGCCCCCGCCCCCTCCGGCCAGGGCCCTCACCTCGCGCGACGGGAGGGAGTCCCCGGGGACCACCTTCTCCAGCGCCCGGCCGTCCCAGCGGGCCAGGCCGTTCGCCGTCCCCACCCAGAGGGTCCCCGCGGGGCCCGGGGCGAGGGCCCGGACGATGTCGTCGGGGAGACCGTCCGCGGTGGTGAGGGTGCGGAACCGGCCCTCCGCCCGCGCGGTGAGGCCTCCCCCCTCGGTCCCCATCCAGAGGGTCCCCTGGCCGTCCAGGAGGAGGCAGAGGATCCGGTTGTGACGAAGGGCCGGGATCGACGCCTTGTCGAAGACGGCGAACCGGACCCCGTCGAACCGGGCGAGCCCCTCCTGCGTGCCGATCCAGAGGTAGCCCGTCCGGTCCTGGACGAGCGCCTCGGCCGAGCTCTGCGGCAGGCCGTCGCGGGTCTGGAAGACCTCGCTCCGGTACTGGGTGACGGCCCGCCCCGGGTCGAGCGCCAGGGCCGGCGCCGCCGCCAGCGCCGCACCGGCCGCCAGGGCGCCCGCCAGGGCGAGGGGGCGAACGGGCCTCGGCACCCCCCTACGTTACCGGATCGGGGCCCGGGGGCGGGTCCTCGGAACTTTTCCGGCCCGCGTCCGTAATCATTGGCTGACCGAGCCGCGAACCGCCCCGAGCCGGGGGAGAGACCGGCCAGTCCGTGAACAGCTCGAGGAGGCCGAGATGAGGAAGAAGTGGGTGATCGTCTGCGCCGTCGCCGCCGTGACGCTGGGGACCGGCGTCGTCCTGGCGTCCCGGGGCAAGGACAAGGGCCCGGCGTCGCCGGACAGCCTCCCCTTCCGTCTCGGGACCGTCCAGGCCGAGGACCTCCAGGTCAGCGTCCGCGAGGTCGGCGTCGTCGAGCCGGTCGTGAAGGTCGACGTCAAGTCCGCCGTCTCGGGCCGCGTCGTCAGCCTGAAGGTCCGGGAGGGCGCCGTCGTGAAGGTGGGCGACGTCCTCGCCGAGGTCGAGCCGGACGTCACGCAGGCCCAGTCGCTCTCCGAGGTCCAGGCCTCGCTCACCCAGGCCGAGCTGAAGCTGAAGGACGCCGAGCGCGAGGTGAGGGCCCAGCAGGCCCTCTTCGACAACGGGCTGATCGGCCGGGAGACGCTGCGCGACTACCTCGCCAAGCGCGACCTCGCGGACGAGGCGCTGAAGGCCGCCCGGATGCGCTACCAGATCGTCGAGGACCGCGGGATCCCGATCTCAGGCAACGCGGCGTCCCAGAAGGCGCGGGTCGCCGCCCCGATGGACGGCGTCGTCATCACCAAGGGGGTCGAGCCGGGCGAGACGGTCACCTCCGGCGTCTCCTCCTTCAACGCCGGGACCGTCCTCTTCACCGTGGCGGACCTCTCGCGGCTCATCATCAAGGTCAACCTGAACGAGGTCGACATCGCGAAGGTCGCCGTCGGGCAGCCGGTGCGGATCACCCTCGACGCCTACCCCCAGAAGGTCTTCGAGGGGAAGGTCCAGTTCGTCGCGCCCGCGGCCAAGCTCCTCGACAAGATCAAGGTCTTCGAGGTCGAGATCGGGATCGACGGCGCGACCACCTCGTTCCGGACCGGGATGAGCGCGAACGTCGAGATCCTCGGCGACCGCCGTCCGAACGCCCTCTCCATCCCGCTCGAGGCGCTCCTCAAGCGGGACGGCAAGACGGTGGCGTTCCGCCTGAAGAAGGACCTCCCCGAGCCGAAGCTGAAGGCCGCCCAGGAAGGGCTCTCGGGCCGCACGAAGTTCGTCTGGCTGTCGGAGCACTGGAAGGACTACTTCGACGTCGTCCCGGTGAGCGCCGGCGTCGCCACCCTCGAGCGGGTCGAGGTCCTCGCCGGCCTGAGCGCGAAGGACCGCGTCGCCCTCGAGGACCCGACGAAGAAGCGGATCGAGAAGGACGACGAGAACAACTGACGCCCGGGGGGCCGGAAGGCCCCCCGTCCGCCGGACGCGCGGTCCGGACCGAGGTGCCGCATGGCGAACGTCATCGAGACGACGGGCTTGACCAAGGTTTACGGGGCGAACGGGACCGCGGTCCACGCGCTCCGCGGGATCGACGTGACCGTCCGGCAGGGCGAGTTCGTCGCGCTGGTCGGGCCCTCGGGCTCCGGCAAGTCGACCCTCATGGCCATCCTGGGGTGCCTCGACCGCCCCACCGCGGGGCGGTACGCGCTGGACGGCGAGGAGGTCCAGGGCCTCTCCGGGACGGAGCTGGCGCGGATCCGGAACCGGAAGGTCGGCTTCGTCTTCCAGAGCTACAACCTCCTCCCGAAGGCGACCGTCCTCCGGAACGTCGAGCTCCCGATGCTCTACGCGGGCGTCTCCCGCCGCGACCGGCACGAGAGGGCGCGGCACCTCCTCGAGAAGGTCGGGATCCTCGAGAAGGCCGACGTCCTCCCGGCCACCCTGTCCGGCGGCCAGCGCCAGCGGGTCGCCATCGCCCGGGCGCTCGCGAACGCGCCGGCCCTCCTCCTGGCCGACGAGCCGACCGGCGCCCTCGACTCCAGGACGGGCGCCGAGGTCCTCGCGCTCTTCCGCGAGCTCAACGAGCAGGGGAACACCGTCGTCCTCGTGACCCACGACCCCCACATCGCCTCCCTGGCCGGGCGCCGCGTCGAGATCCGGGACGGGCTCGTCGCCGCGCCGGAGGAGCGCGAGGAGGCCGCGTGAGGCACGAGGGGGCGTTCCGCGAGCGGCTCTCCTCGGCGTGGGTCGAGATCCGCGAGAACCTGGGGCGCTCGGTCCTCCAGACGCTCGGGGTCGTCCTGGGCGTCGCGTCGGTCCTCGGGGGCTTCTCCATCACCGACAGCCACAGGCGGCGCGCCGACGAGCTCTTCATGAAGATCGGCGGGCTGGACAAGCTCAACGTCCAGACCGCCGCCGTGGCCCGCGACGGGGCCCCGACGGCCCTCCAGACGGCGAACCTCGGGCTCAGGTCCGACGACGCCGACGAGGGGGAGGGGCTGGAATCGAGCAAGGTGCACGGCGTCAGCGTCCGGAAGTTCGCCACCGCGCGGGTCCGCTCCGCCTGGGCGGACGAGGAGCGGCGGATCACCGGGATCGCCCGGGACTTCCTCGCCCTCGAGGGCTACACGGTCGAGCGCGGGCGCGCGTTCTCCGCCCGGGACCTCGACACGGCCGCCCCCGTGGCGATCGTCGGGAGCGAGGTGGCCGAGCGCTTCTTCCCGAACGTCGACCCCGTCGGCCAGACGATGCGCGTCGGCGACGTCCCCGTGACCGTCGTCGGGGTCCTCGAGGAGCGCGTCTTCCGCTTCCGCGAGGGGCAGCGGAACATCTTCCGCTGGCGGAACCGGATCGTCGCCCTCCCCGCCACGCTCGTCCAGCGGCGGATGCAGGGCGACGCCTACGACCGCGTCGACCGGGTGACCTTCCGGGTCCCGGACCTCGCCGACATGGCCACGTTCTCGAAGGCTCTCGAGGGGATGCTGGTGGCGAACCACCGCCAGCAGCGCGACTTCCGCCTCGACGACGTCGCCGCGCGCATCCGGCGGGAGCAGAGCCAGGGCGCCGTCTACGACATGATCTTCCTCCTCGCCGGGGTCCTCGCCCTCCTCGGCGGCGGCATCGTGAACGTCAACATCCAGCTCGCGAGCCTGAAGGACCGGGTCCGCGAGGTGGGGGTGAAGATGGCCATCGGCGCCTCGGGACGCGAGGTCTTCAAGACGTTCCTCACCGAGGCGCTCCTCCTGACGGGACTCGGCGCCGTCACCGGGCTCGTCGTCGGCGTCGCCTTCGCGAAGGCGATCACCGGCTTCCTGAAGATCCCGCTCTTCATGGCGCCTCCGAGCTTCGTCTGGGCCTTCTTCCTCGCGCTCGCGTTCGGCTTCGTCTTCGCCCTCTACCCCGCCTGGAAGGCGAGCCGGCTCTCGCCCATGGAGGCCCTTCGCTATGAGTGAGCGCCTGCTCTCGCTCGACGGACCGGGACCCTTCGGGACGCCGCCCGGGGAGCCCGACGGCCCGGCGGCCGGGGCGCCGCCCGCCCCGTCCGCGTCCCTCCCCCGCCCGCGCACGTCCGCCCTGGCGCGCTTCGCGCTCGTGGGGGAGGTCGTCCAGGGAGGCTTCGTCGAGCTCTGGGCCCACAAGCTCCGCTCGATCCTCACCCTCTCGCTCCTGATGCTCGGCGTCTTCACCCTCGTCGTGATGACGTCGGTCATGGACGGCGTCGTCGACAAGATCTCGACCGGCGTCGCCGGCATGAGCTGGGACGGGACGCTCCTCCTCGTCCCCAAGGCCCCGACGACGAGCGAGGAGCAGAAGCGGTTCGCGATGAGCCCCGGCCTCCGTTACGAGGACCTCTCGCGGCTCACGGCGCCGCACCCGAAGGTCCTCGGCTTCATCCCGCGCGCGAACGCCCGGACCACCGTCCGCGTCGCGGGAGGCGCCGAGCGCGTCTTCGTGGCGGGCGTGACCCACGACTACTCGCTCCTGATGAACCGGCCGATCGGCGTCGGGCGCGGCCTCACCGAGGACGACGAGCGGCGCAGGAGCACCGTCGCGGTGGTCGGCGCGACGCTCGGGTCCAAGCTCTTCGGCGGGACCGATCCCGTGGGGCGCGACGTCGTCCTCGAAGGGGTCCCGTACCGGATCGTCGGCGTCCTGGCCGCGGGCCAGATCTTCAGCGACGAGAACTACATGGACGCCAACGGCTTCCTGATCCCGCTCGAGACGTTCATGGACCGGGTCAACCCGGGGCACTCGCTCGACCAGCTCGGCGTGAAGCTCCGCAGCCGGGCGGACCTCGACGAGGTGACGTCGGTGATGGTGGCGCGCGCCCGGCAGGCCCACCACGGCATCGAGGACGTGGAGGTCAAGGACCTGGAGGCCGAGATCGCACGCGCGTGGCAGCGCTTCCTCGAGCAGGTCCGCGGCTGGCGGATCGTCCTCTCGAGCCTCGCCGCGACGGTCCTCCTCGTCGGCGGCGTCGGGGTCCTCTCCGTCATGCTCATCTCCTTCGCCGACCGGCGATACGAGATCGGCCTCAGGAAGGCGATGGGCGCGTCGGACGGCGAGATCCTGGTCCAGTTCCTCCTCGAGGCGCTCGTCCTGGCCGCCCTCGGCGCGTTCCTCGGGACGCTCGCCGGCGGGGCCCTCTGCCGCGGCCTCTCCGCCCTCTTCCCCTACGGCCTCCCGGTGAATCCCGTCGGCATGGTGATCGCGTGGGTCGTCGCCCTCGGCCTCGCGCTCGTCTTCGGCCTCTACCCCGCCCTGCGGGCCTCGCGCCTCTCGCCGATGGAGGCGATGCGCTGAAGCCCGTCGCGGCCGTCCCCCGGCGGCCGCGACGCTCGGCGGGAGGGGCAAAAAGCGAGCGCCCCGGGGTGACCCGGGGCGCCCTTGTCGGAGTTTGAGGCCCGCCGGCGCGCCTGCGCGCCGGCGGGTCCGTTTCAGCTACTGCCGGAACCGGATGAAGAACCCGTAGCGGTTGCCGTCGTAGTCGGCCAGCGAGCCGTACGACCGGTCCATCTCCCGGTACTTGTCGTTGTCCCACGTGCCGACGAGACCGACCTTCGGGTGCACCTGGAACTCGGCGCGGACCCGGACCCGGTCCATCGTGAAGGGGAAGGTGCCGCCGTTGTCGAGCCGCCCGACCGAGGCGTCGAGCAGGACCGGACCGGCGTGGAGCATGACGCCGCCGTCGATCGTGTCGCCCTTCTCCTCGTAGCCGGAGTTGACCACGGCGTACGGGTAGGGGTTGACGACGGGGATGTCGGAGCTCGACTCGTAGCGGGCGATCGAGAGGCGGCCGCGGAGGAAGTCCGCGGGGCCGATCTCGAGGTCGCCGGCGTACTGCCGGCCCTTGCCGGTGTAGCCCGAGCCGACGCCGTCGTTGTCGTAGTCGGTCCCCTCGGCGGTCCCGCCGACGTGGAGCCACGGCGTCGGGTCGAGGCCGAGCCGGACCCGGAGCCGGTCGCGGGTGAGGAAGTCGGTCCTCATGACCGCGGTGTCGGCGCTCTCGCGCCGGTAGTCCACCCCGAGGGTGATGACGGAGAGGGACATGGAGGCCGACCCGTCGAACCGGCGGACGCGGCGGCTGAAGCTGCCGCCCTGCCCGTTGTCGGAAGCGACGACCTCGGAGGCGTCGTTGCGGACCGTGATGTCCGCCTTGTTCTCGGACCAGCCGGCGCGCAGGGAGATGGGGCCGAGCCCCTTCGCCGTGGCGGCGACGTCGAAGATGCTCTCGTCGCGCTCGAGCGAGGTGTTGGCCTGGAGGATCGCGGTGATGTCGCCGGGCGCCATCCCGATCCAGGACGTCGTCGACGAGTAGAGGTCGGAGATGAGGGCGAAGCCGTCGACCGTCCGGTTCCGCTTGGTGTAGCCGGCCGTGACGTCGATGCCGTCGGCGATGTGGATGTCGGCGCGGCCGCTGCCGCGCCAGAAGGTCGCGGACGCGCTCGAGGAGACCGACCCCGCGAGGCCCGCGAAGAACCGCGAGAGCTCGAAGGAGACGAGCGAGCCGGAGGCGTCCTCGCGGCTGGAGGTGTCGCTGTCGCCCTTCGTCCTCACGTACATGCCGGAGATCTTCAGGGCGGGGATCACCTTCCAGGCCACCATGGCGTTCGTCACCGGGGTGTCGACGTCGGTCGACGTGGAGTGCCGGAAGCTCGTCAGGGTGACCGGCGTGCCGAGGACCGTGCCCGGGTTGTTCCCGGCACCGGCCCCGGAGACGAGGCTGAGGTTCTCGGTCCCGCTGTACTGCCTCCAGCCCTGGGTCACCTGGCCCCAGACGGGGCCGGCGTTGAAGGCGAGGCCGACGCGGAACTCCTGGTCCTTGTCGTCGAGCCCCTGCTCGAGGCGGAACTCGTCCTCGCCGATGTGGTAGGTCGTCCGCCCCGGGCCCTCGTACTTGTTGAGCGTGTAGCCGAGGAGCGGGGTGATGACGCCGCCGGGGAGGATCTCCACGTCGACGTCGACCATGTTGCGCGTCCGGTCCTCCGTGTGCTGGCCGGGGATGACGCCGGTCGAGTCGAGGAGCGGGTTCGCGAAGGCCGGGAGTGCCGAGAAGAGCTCGTCCCGCCGGTAGGTGACGCGGGCCTTCCAGAAGCTGGTCCGACCGGCCTCGAGCCTGACCGAGCCCGAGGGGCCCGCGCCGAAGTCGGCGGCGTCGATCCGGAAGCTGTCGATGAAGGTCGGGTTGCGGATGTCGCCCAGGGAGAACGTGAGGTTCTTCAGGAGGATGCCGTCACGCTCGTTGACCTGGGTCCGGTACATGTCCTTGTTCCCCGTCACGTCGAGCCAGCGGTAGCCGATCTCGAGGTCGACGGGGACGTCCTGCGCGAGGGCCCGGCCGGAGACGAGCGCCGCGAGGACGAGGGCCGAGGAGAGGAGCTTGCGGGATCTCATCTCTCTCCTCCTACTTCAGCAGCTGCTGCGACTGGTTGGAGCCGTGGACGGCCGTATGGCACGTCGTGCAGTTCCGCCAGCGGGCGAGGTTCTGGTTGTGGGTGGCGGGGGGCCTCGATCCGAGGAACGAGCCGCCCAGCTGGGAATGGCACTCGAGGCAGAGCTGGTTCACGTTCGACCGGATCAGCTGCCTCGGGTTCGGCGAGCCGTGCGGCGTGTGGCACGAGAGGCACCCGCCCACGGTGGGGCCGACGTGCTCGAAGACGAACGGGCCCCTCTTCTCGGTGTGGCAGGTGACGCACGGGCCGTCGCCTCCCCGTCCGAGCTTGAGCATCCCCTCGCCCTTCCGCCCGTGCGGGTCGTGGCACGAGGAGCACTCGAACCCCCCGCGCCCGACGTGGTGCTTGTAGGGCTTGTCCCGCAGGGACGCGGCCTGGCCCTGGTGGCACGAGGCGCACAGGTCGGGCTGGGTCTTCTTCAGGAGGTGCGCCGCCCTCGGCGCGGGGCTGTGGATGCTGTGGCACGAGAGGCAGTTCACCGTCTCGGTGGCGCCGTGCGCGCCGTCCCGGAACGACTCGTGCTCGGTCGTGACGTCGTGGCAGGTCAGGCAGACGTTGGCGCCCGCCCGGCCGTGCAGGCCTCTGATGTATTGCTTGTCGCCGCCTTCCTCCATGTGCTTCTTGCCGTCGCCGTGGCAGCTCACGCACGCCGCGTCGCCGGGCACGTCGCACTTGGCGCGGCCGTGCGGGTTGGCCGAGAACGTCTTCGCCTGCTCGTGGCAGTCGGCGCACGTGGCGTCGGCCGCCTTCATGCGGCCTGGCCAGAACGCCAGCGCGACGAGGAGCGCGAGGGCGGTCGGCCCCAGCGGTCTTTTCACCATCTGCGTCCCCTTCTCCCCGGAGGCGGGCGGTCTTCGCCGCCCCCGGACAGCCCGGCCCCCCGGCCCACACGGGCCGGAGGGCCTGGCTCCTCGTCTGGTTACTTGGCGTGGACCTTGGCGGGAGAGAGATCCGAGTTCGCGCCGTGGCAGGTCGCGCAGGCCTCGCCGAACGGAGCGGTCATCAGGTAGGCGTGAGCCGCCTGGTCGCGCCCGTCGTGGCAGCCGAGGCAGGCGGCGGTCCCGGGGCCGACCTCGGGAACGTAGTCGCGCATGGTCTTGACGTTCAGGAGCCCCTCGGAGCCCTGCAGGTTGTAGGTGGGCGTCCGGGGCGTCCCGTGGCAGACCGCGCAGTTGCGGCGGTCGCCGGGGAACGTCACCTCGTTGTAGTTGTTCACGCTCCCGTTGAAGCCGATGATCGTGAAGTCGTTGTGGAGCTCCTCGCCGGTGTGGATCCGGTGGATCATCCGCTGGAAGGAGATCGACTCCGGCGGGTTGTCCACGGGCTTGCGGTACGGGTGGTCGTCCGCGTTCGGGTTGTGGCACATCACGCACTCCTGCGTGTTGAGCCGCTGCCCGCCGTGGAGCGCGAGGCGCCCGTGGCACTTGTTGCAGGCCGCCATGTCGACGACGGTCCGGCGCGCGACGACGGAGTTCCCGTCGGCCGAGGCGTAGAAGACGGGGTTCATCGCCCCCTCGGTGAAGTTCTGGGTCGTCCCGTCGGCGTTCTTGAGGGCCACCGTGCGGCGCGCCTCGATCGAGAACGTCCAGGTGCCGCTGGCGTTGTCCGGCATCGCCGTGGTGAAGGTGTAGGTGCAGAGCGTCCCGTTGAACGTCGCACCGTCCGCGCGCTGGCGGATCGGGTCGATCGCGTAGTCGGTCGTCGGGCCGCCCATCAGGACGTTCAGGTTCGAGCCGAACGGCTTCGGGTCGAGGGCGCCGGTCGAGTCGCTGATCTTGAAGGTGACGACGGGCTTCTTGCCCGCGCCCACCGAGGTGACGGAGACGATCTCGGCCTTCAGGCCCTTGAGCTGGGTGCTCCTGTAGGGGACGGTGTGGGCGCCCTTGATCGAGGCGTCGAACTCCACGTCGCCCTGCGGCGCGTGGCAGCTGGCGCACTTGCTGTCGTCGGCCTGCGGGAGGTTCTCCGGGCCGTGGTTCGTGCCCGTCGCGAAGTCGACGTTGGTGTGGCAGCCGGTGCAGGCCGCGCGGCTGGGCTTGCTGTACCAGCTCCCGCCGCCCGCGGCCTTGGCGTCGTGGCAGGTATCGCAGTTGCGGATGTCCTGCGGGTAGGTGATCGGGCCGACGTCGGCCGACTGGCCGGAGTGGATCAGGTGCCAGAAGTGCTGCCCGTTGAACTCGGCAAGGCTCGCGCTCGCCATGTTGTTCGGGTTGTGGCACATCATGCAGGTCTTGACGTCGCGGTAGTTGCCGCCGTGAGGCCAGTTGCCCGTCCCGACGAACGAGAGGCTGTCGTGGCAGTTGAGGCACGCCGCGTTCGTCGTGATGTTGTAGGTGGTCGCGCCGGCCCCGGTCGTCGGGAGGAAGTCCTTGTAGGCGTTGACCCAGTAGTCCTTGCCGACGATGTCGGTCGTGGACCGGCGGGCGCTCAGCATGATGGTCGCCGGCTTGGACGTGTCGAAGTCGTTGAGGGCGCCCGCGAACGTGTACTTGTACTGGCCCGGCCCGGTCTGGGTCAGCGTCCCGGTCCTGTCGGCGCCGGGGTTGCCGTTCGCCGGCTGAAGCAGGTCGGTGTAGTAGCCCGTGGTCGCGTCCCACGAGGCCGCGATGCAGCGGACGGAGATCGCGCCCGGCGTGTCGATGCCGAGGCGGTCGAGCGGCCCGCCGAGGTTGTCGGTGAGCTTGAACTCGACGGTCGGCTTCTGGCCGGGGGCGAAGTTCGCGGGGGCGCCGACGAACGTCACGTTGAGGCCCGGACGGACGTAGTCCATCTGCTCCTCGGTGAGGTAGTACTCGACCTGGTCGGTCGAGTACGGCGAGACGTGGCTCGGCTCGAGGACGCTCGCCTTCGCTTTCTCGCCCACGGGAGGCGCTTGGGACTGCGGGATGAGCGTCGGGACCGCCATCGCACCCGCCGCGATCACGAACATGAATCCGCGCTGGAGCAACGCCATGACTCTTCCTCCTTCCGGCCTGATCCGGAATTCAACTGTAATGCGCTGGTAATGCCGCCCGGGTCACGCGCGAATCGTAGGGGGAGGACTCGCCGGTGAGAAGCGAAAAACCGACGTGAAGATGCGAAATGATGCGCACGCATCAGCCCTAAAACAGAGGGAGATAGGCTCCGTCGGAACGGAATCTCAGGAGCGGTCCGAGACTCCGGGAAGCGACGAAATGTTTCATCCCCCCCTCGATTCGCCCGGGACGGGCCCTTCTCCCTATCATCCGGGCCGGAGCGCCGGGCCGGACGGGACCCCGGAAGGCGCCCGGAGGGCGGATGGACGACCCGAGGACCGTCGCCGAGAAGGTCGGGATTCCCCGTGCCCGCAGGCACGTCTTCCTCTGCTGCGACCAGACCAGGCCGAAGTGCTGCGAGAGAGAGCGCTCCCTGGCCGCCTGGGAGCACCTGAAGCGCCGCCTGGACGAGCTCGGGCTCTCGGGTGCCGGCGGGACGCTCCGGAGCAAGGCGAACTGCCTCCGGATCTGCACCGACGGGCCGATCGCCGTGGTCTACCCCGAGGGGGTGTGGTACCGGGGATGCGATCCCCCGGTCCTCGACCGGATCCTCGAGGAGCACCTCCTCGGGGGACGGCCGGTAGCCGAGTACGTCATCGCGGTCCACCCGCTGCCGGGCGGCCCCCTCGACCCGTAGTCAGCTGGAAGGGGCCGCCGCGCCGGGCACCCCGTCCCAGCCCGGGAACGGAATCCGGCGCCGGATCTCCCCTTCGGTCCCGGGCGGGGCGACGGTCCTCTCGACGAAGAGCGCCGAGCCCTTGTGGTCCACGACGAAGACGGTCGAGGAGCGCGTGCCGTAGGCCGGCGTCGCGATGAAGACGGGCGAGAGGGCCCGCTCCCACTCGACCCCTACCCCGGTGTCGGGAAGCTCGGCGTCGGGCGCCGGCGTCCGGTCGGCCAGGGCCGTCAGCAGCTCGTCCGGCTCGAGCGCGCCGTCCGGGCTCCGGCGCAGGATCCTCGCGACGGCGCCCCGGGCCCTCTCGACCTTCGGCCAGGGGGTGTCGAGGAGGTGGTTCGAGAGGCCGTAGACGCCCGGCGGGAGGAGCCGGACCTCGGACGTCCGGCTGGAGAAGGACGCGACGCGGCCAGCCGCCCCGACGAGGAGGTTGAAGGGGTTGTAGCGACCGGCCCGGCTCCGCAGGCACGTCAGCCAGCCCTCCGGCTCCTCGTCGGCGAGGAGGAAGGCGCGGACGAGCCCTCCGCGGGACGGGGCGTCGGGGTCGAACGCCGCGGGGTCCCGGAAGTTGGTGAGCGCGGCGAAGCGACCGGAGGCCGTGACGCCGAGCCAGGTCCCCTCGCCGCGCAGGTCCCGTCCCGCGAGGAGCCCGGGGGCCTCCGGCCAGAAGGCCGCCGCCTCGGTCGGCCGGGCATAGAACTCGTCCCGGTTGGCGGCCACGACGAGCGGGAAGTCCGGACGGACGCCCAGGGCGAGGACGACGAGGCACACGGGACGGATTTCACCACGTTCCGCGGACGGACCGCCCTGGCCCTCTCGGGCGGCGCCGTGGGATCATCGATCGATGGGCCCCCTAGGCGCGTTCCTCGACCGGGTCCCCTGGCTCCTCCTCGTCGTCGTCGCCGTCCTCCTCGGCCTGGCTCCGTTCGGGGGCACGCCCCACCTCGTCGAGAAGCTGAAGATGCTCGCGCAGGGGACGTTGCGCCGGCCGATCGACGTCTTCGACCTCGTCCTCCACGGCACGCCGCTCGTCCTCGTGATCCTCAAGGGGGCCCGCGAGATCGCCCTCCGGCTCGGGCTCGGTTGAGCATCCGCCCGTAAGGGCCGGGCCCGGGGCCGAGCGGCCCAGCCGGCCCTCCGCACGCGGACTCGCGGGTCCGCGCCGAAGTCCGCCGAGCTCCGCGGGAACCCGCGGCTGCCGCCCGTCAGCTTCCGTCGACGAACCGTCCCGCCCAGGGGAACTCGAGGGCGTAGGCGGCCCCGGCGCGCTCGAGGAGGCGCCGTTCCCACCCCTCCACGTCCCGCGCCTCCTCCTCGGGAACGGCGTCGCGGATGCACCGGCGGAACGCGATCTCCAGGAGCATCTGGTCGGTCCTCGAGAGGGGCTTCTGCAGCGCCTGCACCAGCGTGTGCATGGCGGTCGAAAGGCTCCGCGCCACGCGGCCCGCGCCGTCCTCCCGCGGCGCGACGAGGGTGAGGACGTAGGGCTGCCGCAGGTCCTTCGTCTGGTCGAAGTACGGGGCGGCCTTCAGGAGGATGGCGTCCTCCTTCTCGAGCTCGCTCCACGCTTCCCACGCGCTCGCCGCCTCGCGCTCGAGCGCGGCCCGCACCTCGGCGATCTCCTCTCCTTCGAGCCGCAGGAGCGCCTCGACGTCGGGCCTCGGCTCCGTCCAGACCGACGCCTCGAGGCACCTCTCGGCGTGGCTCTCCGCGCGCCAGCGGACCCGCTCGCCCTCCGCCCGAAGCTTCATCAGCCGGCGGGCGACCGTCGTCCAGCTCTCGTGCAGGACCCGGCGCCGCTCGAGGAACTCCCGGGAGCGCCGCATGTGGACGCGGAGCGCCACCGTCGACATGACGAGCTGCTCGAGCGTGAACAGGCGGACGAACTGCGACGCCATGAAGTCGACCGCGCTGTACGAGTCGTCGACGAGCTGCCCGCGCGACTCGATGACGCGCGGCGCCAGCTCGATGCGCGCCTTCCGGACCTTCAGGCCGTCCACGACGATCGGACGGCTGAGGAGCCGGATGCCCGAGGCGCTCTCCTCCCAGAAGGTGTCGGGCTGGGGCCCCGGCATCGTCGGGCGATCCGCCTCCCCGCCGCCGGCGGAGACCGACGGCATCTCGGCCGGCGAGTAGCCGGCGGCCTCGGGGCCCTCCTCGATCACGGGCCCGATTGTTCGGCCCCGGACCAGCCGTTGTAAAGCCGGAACGCGGCACGTCCTCCGATTGCGCCGTCTCCCGCACTCTGATGGAATGCCGGTCCATGCCGACCGGGGGAGGGGACCGGGCCCGAGCGTCGAGGGCTGCCGCGGGGGTCGCCGCGGCCGTCACCGCGGCGTTCCTGGCCTGCTCCGGGCCGGTGCGCGAGCAGGACCGCACCCTGAGGATCGTCGTCGGCGGGACGCCCGTGACGCTCGACCCGCAACGGCACGCCGAGGACCTGACCCGCGCGCTCCTCGGGAACTTCTACGAGGGGCTCGTCGACTTCGACGGGGACCTCGCCATCCGCCCCCGGCTCGCCCTGACGTGGTCGAACCCTTCGGAGACCGTCTGGCGCTTCCGCCTCCGCCCCGGAGTCGTCTTCCAGGACGGCAGCCCGTTCGGACCCGAGGACGTCGCGCGGACCATCAGGCGGGGGCGGACGATTCCCGATTCCCGCATGGAGGCGGACGTGAGGTCGGTCGTGGAGGTGCGCGTCGTCGACGCGACGACGGTGGAGCTCGTGACCGACCGTCCGCGCCCTCTCCTCCTCGCCAAGCTCGCGCAGACGCCGATCCTCTCCCGCTCGGTGCCGGACGCCGAGATCGACCACCCGATCGGGACGGGACCCTACCGCTACCTCAAGCCCGTCCCCGGGTCGGGCGTGACGCTGTCGGGCCTCCGGTTCGAGCGCTACTGGGGGACCCGTCCCGCCTTCTCCCGGTTCGAGGCGGTCCCGGCCCTGGACGATGAGGCCCTCCTTCGCGAAGCCCGCCTCGGGGCGGACGTCGTCACCCCGTTCCCGGTCCCCACGGACGGCGCGGCCGCCCCGAGCGGGTTCCGGTCGATCCGCCAGCCGACCCTCGCCGCCTCGCTCCTCGTCTGCCGCCTCACGCCGCTCGCCGGGGGAGCGCCGTCGCCGTTCCAGGACGTGCGCGTCCGGCGCGCCATCGACCTGGCGCTCGACCGCGACCAGATCGTCCGCGCCGGGCTGGGCGGCGAGGGGCGTCCGCTCCGCCAGCTGGTCCCTCGCGGCATCTTCGGGTTCGACCCCCTCGCATCGTCGCGGGGGCCCGATCCGGCCGAGGCGCGCCGCCTCCTCGCCGAGGCGGGCGCCGGACAGGGGATCGAAAGCGTCCTCTCGGTGTCGCCGCGCGGCCGCGCCGTCGGGGCCGAGATCGCCCGCCAGCTGGCGGACGTCGGGATCCGCCTGACCGTGGATGTGACCCCCTGGGCCGAGCTGTACCTCCGGATGAGGCGAGGCGAGGTCCCCCTCGCCCTCGCCTCCTGGGGCTTCGCCACGGGCGACGCCTCCAGCCTCTACGAGCCGGTACTCCACAGCCGGGGAGGAGCCGAGGGCCTCGGTGCCGAGAACACCTCCGGATACGCCAACGCCGCGGTCGACGACGCGATCGAGAAGGCCGCCCAGGAGATGCAGGCGACGTTGCGGAACGACCTCCTCGCCCGCGTCGGGAAACAGGCGCTCGAGGACCTGCCCCTCATCCCGCTCTACTCCCCCGACTGGTCCTACGGCGTCCGGTCGGGCCTCGCCTTCTCGCCGCGTCTCGACCTCGCCGTCTTCGCGGCCGACATCCGGCCGGCGGCTCCTCCGAGATGAGCCCGCCCCGCGACGGCCAGGCGTCGGGACGCGGGGAGCGGTCCCGCGCGCCTGCCCGGCCCGCCGCTCCCGACCTGCCAGCCTCGCTCGATCCGATCCTCCCCGGGCTCCTCTCTCTCTACCGCGAGCTGCACGCGGCCCCCGAGCTCTCGAACGCGGAGGCGCGGACCGCGGGACGGCTCGCGGCGGAGCTCGAGCGCCTCGGCTTCGCCGTGACGCGCGGGGTCGGAGGGCACGGCGTGGTCGGCCTCCTCGCGCGGGGGCGCGGCCCCGTCGTCCTGGTGCGGACGGACATGGACGCCCTCCCGGTCCTCGAGGAGACGGATCTCCCCTACCGGAGCCGGGCCGTCGCGACGGACCCCGACGGGCGATCGGTCCCGGTGATGCACGCCTGCGGCCACGACGTCCACATGGCGTCCTGGTGCGGGGCGGCAGCGCTCCTCTCCGGCTCGGCCGCCGGGGGCTGGACCGGGACCCTGCTCTTCGTGGGCCAGCCGGCCGAGGAGCGGGGCTCGGGAGCCCGCGCCCTCCTCGCCGACGGCCTGCTGGAGCGGTTTCCCCGGCCCGAAGCCGCCCTTGCGCTCCACGCGTCGCCGGAGCTCCCGACTGGCACGGTCGGCGTCACGCCGGGCTGGGCGTTCGCGAACGTCGACTCGGTCGAGGTGGTCGTCCACGGGCGCGGGGGCCACGGGGCCTACCCGCACGTCACCGTCGACCCCGTGGTGATCGGCGCCCGGATCGTGACGGCGCTGCAGACGCTCGTCTCGCGCGAGACGGACCCGCGGGCACCTGCCGTGGTGACGGTCGGCGCGTTCCTCGCGGGGACGACCTACAACGTGATCCCGGACGAGGCCCGCCTCCTCCTCACGGTCCGCTCGTTCGACGAGGAGGTCCGCCGGCGGCTCCTCGACGGGATCAGGCGCGTCGCCTCCTGCGAGGCCGCCGCGGCCGGGGCGCCGGCCCCGCCCGAGGTGGCCCTGACGGAGGGGACGGCGGCCGTCTACAACGACCCCGCCCTGGCGGCGCGGGTCGCCTCCTCCCTGCGGGGAAGGCTCGGCGAGGGGAGCGTGGAGGAGACGCCTCCCGTCCTCGCGGGCGAGGACTTCGGCGAGCTCGCCCGCGCGGGGATCCCCTCCCTCCTCCTCTGGTGCGGGACCGTCGACCCGGCGCTCCTCGAGGACGCGCGCCGCACCGGGCGGCCGCTCCCCGGGCTCCACTCGCCGCGCTACGCCCCGGAGCCGGCCGGCTCGGTCCGGACGGGCGCGCTCGCGCTCGCCCTGGCGGCCCTCGAGCTCCTCGGCCGCCCCTGATTCGCGTCAGGCTGGAGGAGGGCCGTCGCCCGGTCCGCGGCCGGCGAACCCGCGCTTTCGCAGCGCGTTCCAGACCTTCTCGACGAGGACCGGAGGCTCCACGGGACGCGACAGGATGTCGTGCGCCCCCGACTGCAAGCCGAACGCGAACTGGCTCCTCTCGAGCCGCTCCGCCGTCAGGATCACCGGCATCCCCGCGAGGTTCGGCATCGACCGGACGATCCTCGTGACGTCGAAACCGTCCATCCCGCCCGGAAGGGCCACGTCCATCACCACGAGGTCCGCGGGCTTCTTGACGAGCGCCTCGAGCGCCTCCTGGCCGCCGCGCGCCTCGGCCGTCCGGCAGCCAGCCCCCTCCAGGACGCGCGCCCACTGCGACGCGACCGCGCCGTCGCTGGAGACGAGGAGGACGACCGGGAGGCGTCCCCGCCTGGGCGAGGACATCCGCGAGACGGAGGGGGCGGGAACGGAGCCCTGCGGAGGCACCGTGCCGGCCGGCACGGGAGCGACGGGCCTCGCGGGGGCCTGCGGGACGGCCTTCGGGGCGCCCGGCGGAGCCTCGGGGACGGCGGCCGGGACGGGGGAAGCAGGGGGAGCGAGCGGTCCGAGCGCCGCCGGAGCCGCGACCGTGGCCGGGGACTGCATCGGCGGACGCGGGAGCCCCGTCGAGACGGTCCGGGCCCCCTCGGGGACGGACGGCGGGGCGGGGGAACCTTCCCTCCGGACCTTCTCCCCGACCCCGCGGTCCGGGACGGGAAGCTCCTCGAGGAGCGCCAGCTCCCCTTCCAGCTCGGAGGCGGCCGCGAAGCGCGCCGCCGGCTGCTTCTCGAGGCACCGCATCACGATCCCCCGGAGCGCGGGCGAGATCTCGGGGAAGTGCTTCAGGCTGTCGGGGATCGGGTCCGAGATCTGCATCATCGCCACGGCGATCGGCGAGTCGGCGGTGAACGGGAGGGTCCCCGTCAGCATCTCGAAGGCGATGATGCCGATGGAGTAGATGTCGCTGCGGGAGTCGACCGGCTTGCCCGACGCCTGCTCCGGCGACATGTACTGGGGCGTCCCCAGGATGATGTGGTCGAGGGTGAACGACTCGCTGACCGTCGCTCGCGCGAGCCCGAAGTCGAGGATGGCGACGGCTCCGTTGCCGTCGACGAGGATGTTCTGGGACTTGAGGTCGCGGTGGACGATGCCGAGCCGGTGCACCGCCTCGGTGCCCCGTGCGATCTGGCGGAGGATGGGGACCGCCTGCGCCGGAGGGACCCGGCCGTCCTCGTGGACGATGGTCCAGAGGTCGCGGCCGGGGATGAACTCCATCGTGATGTAGGGGTATTCGCCGCTCATCCCGAAGTCGTACATCCGGGCGACGTTCGGGTGCTTGATCTTCCGGTTGAGGTTGATCTCCCTCTTGAAGCGGGCGAGGATCGTCTCCTGGTCGTCCCGGGTCAGGTCCGGGGAGAGGACCTTGATGGCGACGACCTCGTCGAGCTCGAGGTCGCGCGCCTTGAAGACGACGCCGACGCCCCCGCGGCCGAGGGTCTCGAGCCACCGGTATCGGGGCGCACCCTCGAAGAACTGCTTGAGGAGGACCTCGGCCTTCATCGTCTCCCGGCTTCCCGTCCGGCAAGGATAGAGCGTTTCACCCTGCCCGAGGACCCGCCGACGGGCCGGGCCGCGCTCAGACGCGCCGCATGGCCAGGCAGGCGTTCGTCCCGCCGAACCCGAAGGAGTTCGTCAGGCCGACCCGCACCGTCGCCTCCCGGGCCTGGTTCGGGACGTAGTCGAGGTCGCAGTCGGGATCCGGGGTGACGTAGTTGATCGTCGGGGGGAGGACGCCGTCGCGGATCGCGAGAGCGAGGACCCCCGCCTCGTAGCCGCCGGCCGCCCCGAGGAGGTGGCCCGTCATCGACTTCGTGGACGAGACCGGGACGCTCCGCGCCCGCTCCCCGAGGAGCCTCTTGAGGGCGACCGTCTCGATCCGGTCGCCGTGAGGCGTCGAGGTGCCGTGCGCGTTGACGTAGTCGACCTCGTCGGGCGAGGCGGCGGCGTCCAGGAGGCAGTTCCGCATCACGCGGAACGGGCCGTCGCCGTCGTCGGACGGGGCGGAGATGTGGTAGGCGTCCCCCGAGAGGCCGTAGCCGACCACCTCGCAGAAGACCTCCGCTCCCCGGGCGCGGGCCCGCTCCATCTCCTCGAGGACGAGGATCCCCGCCCCTTCGCCGAGGACGAAGCCGTCGCGGTCCCGGTCCCACGGCCGCGAGGCGGCCTGAGGGTCGTCGTTCCGGGTCGAGAGGGCGCGCATGGCGGCGAAGCCGCCGATCGCCAGGGGCGTCACGACGGACTCGGTCCCGCCGCAGATCATGGCGTCGGCGACGCCGTGCCGGATCATGTTGACCGCGTCGCCGATGGCGTGCGCCGAGGTGGCGCAGGCGGTGACGGTCGCCGTGTTGGGCCCCTTGGCGCCGGTGAGGATGGAGATGAGGCCCGACGACATGTTCGCGATCAGCCCCGGGATGAAGAAGGGGCTGATCCTGCGGGGCCCGTGCTCGAGGAGCTTCTTGTGCGTCTCCTCGATCAGCGGGAGCCCGCCGATCCCCGAGCCGACGCAGACGCCCACCCGCTCGGCGTTCTCCTCCGTGACGGAGAGCCCGGACGAGGCCACGGCCTCCTTCGCGGCGGAGACCGCGTAGTGGATGAACGTGTCGAACTTCTTGATCTCCTTCTTGTCCAGGACCGCCGCCGGGTCGAAGCCCTTCACCTCGCCCGCGATGCGGCAGGCGTAGTCCGCCGCGTCGAAGCGGGTGATGGGGCCGATCCCCGACCGGCCCGCCTTGAGGCTTTCCCAGTTCTCGCGCGTCGTCAGGCCGACCGGCGACAGGAGGCCGATCCCGGTGACGACGACGCGACGACGGCCCCGGCCGTCGAGAAGGGGGGCTGAGGTCACGCGGCCGGGACCCTACGCCGACTTGGCGTGGCCCTCGATGTAGGAGACCGCGTCCTTGACCTTCTGGATCTTCTCCGCGTCCTCGTCCGGGATCTCGATGCCGAACGCCTCCTCGAAGGCCATGACCAGCTCCACCGTATCGAGCGAGTCGGCGCCGAGGTCGTCCACGAACGAAGCCTCGGGCTTCACCTCGTCGGCCTGCACGCCGAGCTGCTCGACGATGATGCCCTTGACCTTTTCCTCAATCGAAGTCGACATCCGAAATCCTCCCTTAAGGCTGGCCGAAGCCGCGGCATTCTCCCCGGCTTTGGCCCCCATTTCAAGCGGGTCTCAGGGGATCAGGAGACCCCCGCTGACGTTCAGGACGGTCCCCGTCACGTACGCTCCGAGGTCGGACGCGAGGTAGAGAACGGCCCCGGCCACGTCCTCCCCCGAGCCGAGGCGCCCGAGGACGATTCTCTCCGAAAGCGCCTTCCGCTGGTCCTCCGAGAGCGCGTCGGTCATGGCGCTGGCGACGTAGCCCGGCGCCACGACGTTGACCGTGATCCCCCGCGAGCCGATCTCGCGGGCCAGCGACATGCTGAAGCCGACGATCCCGGCCTTGGCGGCGGCGTAGTTCGCCTGCCCCGGGTTCCCCATGAGGCCCACGACCGACGAGACGTTGACGATACGCCCCGGGATCCGTTTCTTCATCATCAACCTGACGGCCTCCTGGGTCACCAGGAAGACCCCCGTCAGGTCGGTCGCCAGGACCCGGTCCCAGGCGTCCTTCGACATCCTCAGGAGGAGGCCGTCCTCCGTGATCCCGGCGTTGTTCACGAGGACGTCGAGGCGGCCGTGCCTCTCGGCCAGCGCCTTCATCCCCGCCTGGACCGACGCCGCGTCGGCCACGTCCATCCGGAGCGGCTCCGCGCTCCCACCGGACCCCGCGAGCGCCGACGCGACGGCCGCGGCCTTCTCCTCGCTGCGGGCCGCGACGACGACGTGGGCGCCGGCCGACGCCAGGGCCCTGGCCACGGCCGCGCCGATCCCCTGCGAGCCCCCGGTCACGAGGGCGACCTTTCCTTCGAGCGAGAGCGTGATCGCCACGGGCTCCTCCTTCAGTCCTCCACCAGGTCGGCCAGCGTCGCCCCGGACGCCGCCACGAACGCGTCTCCCGACAGGACCAGCTGGACCCCCCGGCGCCCCGCCGAGCAGTAGAGGCGCGGCCGCCCGGCCGCGCTGTCGTGGACGTAGAGAGGGAGCGGGCGCCGCATCCCGAAGGGGGAGCAGCCTCCCTTCACGTAGCCGGTCAGCCGCTCCATCTCCTCGGCCGCGACCAGGGCGACCGTCCGGTTCCCCGACGCCCGGGCCAGCTTCTTCAGCGAGAGGCGGCTCCCGGTCGGGACCTCGGCCGCGAGCGGCCCGGTCCGGTCGCCCTTGGCGACGAGCGTCTTGAAGACGTCCTCCGGCGGGACGCCCAGCTTGCCCGCGGCCTCCTCGGCGGTGAACTCCACGGCCGCGAACGTCGCGACCTCGTACGCCGCCCGGCGCGAGTCGAGGACCCGCGTCGCGTTGGTGACGATTCTCCGTCATCCCAGGAGCTTCGCGATCCCCTCGGCGTCGCCGGTGGTCCGCACGGGCCACTCCCTGGCGATCCGCCGGGCGAGGCCGGCGAGGACGGCCCCCGGGCCCACCTCGATCGCCCCGTCCGTCGTCGCGGCGAGGTGCGTCACCGTCTCCACCCACCGGACGGGCGCGCAGACCTGCCGCCGCAGGGCCTCCCGGGCCCCGCCCGCGTCCCTGTTCGGGGCCGCGTCGACGTTCGTGACGACGGGGATCGCGAGGGGCGCGAAGGGCGCGGCGTCGAGGTAGGGCGAGAGCCTCTCCTCCGCCGGCCTCATCAGCGCGCAGTGGAAGGGGGCCGAGACCGGGAGCGGCAGGACCCTCTTGGCGCCGCGGGCCTTCAGGAGCTCCGCGGCGCGCGCGACGGCGCCCGCGGTCCCGGCGACGACCGTCTGCTCCGGCGAGTTGAAGTTCGCCGCGGAGCAGGTCTCCCCCGTCTCGCGCTCGGCCTCGGCGCAGGCCTCGGCGACGGCCGGGCCGTCCAGCCCGATCACCGCGCTCATCGCGCCGCGCCCCTCCGGCACCGCCTCCTGCATGAAGAGGCCCCGGCGCCTCACGAGGACGACGGCGTCCTCCAGCGTCAGCGAGCCTGCCGCCACGAGGGCGGCGTACTCGCCGAGCGAGTGCCCGGCGGCCACCGTCGGCCGGAGCCCGTGCGCCTTCAGGACCTCGAGGACCGCCACGGCGTGGGTGACGAGGGCGGGCTGGGTCACCGCCGTCCTCCGGAGCTCCTCCTCGGTCCCCTCGAACGAGGCCCGCGACACGACCAGGCCGAGCGGCGCGAGCGCGGCGTCGGCCCGCTCGTAGACCGCCCGCGCCTCGGGGAAGCGCTCGACGAGGTCCTTCCCCATCCCGGGGACCTGCGACCCCTGGCCCGGGAAGAGGAACGCCGTGCCGCCCGACATCGCGTCCCTCACCACCTCACGAGGCCCGCCCCCCAGGTGAGGCCGGCCCCGAACGCCGTGAAGAGGATGAGGTCGCCCCGCTTGATCCGCCCCTCGCGGACGAACTCGTCGAGGGCGATCGGGATCGACGCCGCGCTCGTGTTCCCGTAGCGGTCGATGTTGACGACGCACCGCTCCTTGGGGATCCCGAGCCGCTCGCCGACGGCGCTGATGATCCGGTCGTTCGCCTGGTGGGGGATGAGCCACGAGACCTCGTCGGTCTCGAAGCCGCTCTCCTGCAGGACCTCGCGGCAGACGTCGACCATCGAGCGGACCGCGACCTTGAAGGTCTCCCCCCCCATCATCTTGATGAACGGGAGGCGCTGCTCGAGCGTCTCGGGGCGGTTCGGCGGGTGGGTCGAGCCGCCCCCCGGCATCGAGATGAACGCGGCCCCCTCGCCGTCGCACCGGATGGTCGAGGCGAGGACCCCTCGGTCGGACTTCGTCGCCTTCAGGAGGGTGGCGCCCGCGCCGTCCCCGAACAGGACGCACGTCGCCCGGTCGGTGTAGTCGGCGTAGCGGGTCAGGAACTCGCCGCCGATCAGGAGGACGTTGCGGGCCTTGCCCGACTGGATCAGGCCGTCGGCGATGTGGAGGCCGTACAGCCAGCCCGCGCAGCCCGCGTTCTGGTCCCACGCGGCAGCCTTCTTGGCCCCCAGCTTGTGCTGGACGATGCAGGCCATCGACGGGATCGGGGCGTCGGGGCTGACCGTCGACACGAGGATCGCGTCGACGTCCTTCACCGAGACGTTCCCGGCCTCCAGCGCCTGCCGCGCCGCCTCGACGCAGAAGTCCGAGAGGACCTCGCCGTCCGCGGCCTGTCTCCGTTCCCGGATCCCGGTCCTCGTCACGATCCACTCGTCGGAGGTGTCGACGAGGCGGGTCAGGTCGGCGTTCGTCAGGACCTTTCCGGGAACGGCGCGGCCGGTGCCCGCGATGCAGGCGTGGAACATGGGTCCTCCTCTCGTCAGCGAGCCGAGGGCAGCGGAGCGAGCTCGCGCGCCTTGGCGCGGATCTTCTCCGGGATCCGTCTCCGGGCGAAATCGTGGACGGCCTTGATGCCGTTCCGGACGGCCCGGCCGTTCGAGCGCCCGTGCCCGATCAGGACGGCCGCGCGGATCCCCAGGAGGGGGGCGCCGCCGTACTCGGTGTAGTCGAGCCGCTTCTTGAAGGCGCGGAAGGCGTCCTTGGAGAGGAGGAAGCCGACCGAGGCCTGGAGGCTCCGCGTGACCTCCTGCTTGAGCGCCTCCTCGACGAGGTGCGCGAGGCTCTCGGAGGCCTTCAGGACGACGTTGCCGGTGAAGCCGTCCGTCACGACGACGTCCACGTCGACGTTCCCGCCGAAGTAGACGTCGCTCCCCTCGCAGTTCCCGACGAAGTTGAGGCCGGACTCCCGGAGGAGGCTGAAGACCTCCTTGGTGGTCTCCGTCCCCTTGCCCGGCTCCTCCCCCACCGACATCAGGCCGATCCTGGGCTTGCTGATGCCGAGGACCTCCTGCGCGTAGAAGTGTCCCATCAGAGCGAACTCCCGGTAGTTCTCGGGGCGGCAGCTCAGGTTCGCGCCGACGTCGAGGAGGAGGCGGCGCCTCCCCAGGCCGGGGAGGATCGCCGCCAGGGCGGGACGGTCGATCCCGTCCACGACGCCGAGGACGACCTTCGCCACGACCATCCCCGCCCCGGTGTGCCCGGCCGTGAAGAGCCCGTTGGCGACCCCGTCGCGGACGAGCTCGGCCGCGACCCGGATCGAGGAGCGGTGCTTCTTCCGGATCGGGGTGACGGAGGGCTCGTCGAAGCCGACCACCTCCTCGGCATCCACGATCCCCACCCGGCTCCCCTTGTAGCCGGAGCCCTTCAGGAGCGGCTCGAGCTCGAGCCTCCTGCCGACGAGGAGGAGGTCGAGCCCGAAGTCCACCGCGGCGGCGACCGCTCCCTCGACGATCGCCCGGGGGGCGTCGTCGCCCCCCATGGCATCGACGGCGACGGTCATGACGCTCGCGGCTCGGGAGCCGCGATCAGCGCTTCTCTGAGCCCGCCGAGACCTCGCGGCCCCGGTAGGAGCCGCAGGAGGGGCACACGCGGTGCGGGAGCTTCGCCGCGCCGCAGCTGGGGCACCGCGACGTGCTCTTCTCCTTGAGGAAGTCGTGGGCACGCCGCAGGTCGCGACGGGTCTTGCTGTGGCGGTGCTTTGGATTCGGCATCGTGGTCCTCCTCGGGATATCGGGTCCTGGTGCGGGGCGTCCGCGCGGCGCGGCGCCCGGTCAGCTCGTCTTCGGCAGCAGCGCCCGCAGCGCCTCGAGCCGCGCGTCTCCCTCGGGCGCGCAGGCGCAGGCGACGGCGTTCCGGTCGGCGCCGCACCGGGGGCAGAGCCCCTTGCAGTCCGGCCGGCAGAGCGGCTTGAGCGGGATCTCCAGCTGCAGCTGCTCCTCGACGAGCGGGTCGAACGGGATCGTGTAGTCCTCGTAGTAGACGACGTCGAGGTCGTCGGCCTTCAGCTCGACCTCCTCGCCCTCGGACCGCCGGTAGGCGGGGGAGAAGACCCAGGAGACGTCGGCCTCCCGCGTGAAGGGGACCGGGCCGAGGCAGCGGGCGCAGATCGCCTGCCCCCCGAACCCGAGCCGTCCGGAGAGGACGAACCCCGGCTCCAGGTGCCGGAGGACTCCCTGGAACGTGACCGGGGAGAGCGAGACGAGCTCCGGCCGCTCGAGCCGCTCCATCGGAACGTCGAGGCGCTGAGACAGTTCGACCGGCGCGTCGAGCGCCTCTTCCAGGTTCAGCTCCATCGTGGCCCCCCCTCGCGGGGAGTCGGCGAATATACCATGGAGGTCCGCCCCCCCCGTTTCGGCCCGCCGCCGGTACCATGGGCCCTCCATGCGGATCGCCGTCGACGCCCGGCCCCTCGAGGCCCAGCGGACAGGGGTCGGACGATACCTCGAAGGCATCCTGGAAGCCTGGAAGCGGCTCTATCCCTCCGACCGCTTCGTCCTCGTCTCGTGCCGCCCCGTCTTCCTCCCCCCCGCCCTCGACGGCTGGGCGGAGGTCGACCCCGAGCGGAGCCGCCTCCCCGGGACCCTCTGGCTCCAGGCGCGCGCGCCGGGCCGCGCCGCCAGGCTCCGGGCAGACCTCTTCTTCGGGCCGCTGGGCGTCCTCCCCCTGGCCGGACGCCTTCCCGGGGTCGCCACGGTCCACGACCTCACCCCGATCCTCTTCCCCGCGTGGCACGACCGGAGGAACCGGCTCGGGTTCGCGCCGTTCCTCGGCCCCACCGTCCGGGTCGCCCGGGCGGTGGCGACGGTCTCCGAGGCCACGCTGAGCGACCTCCTCCGCCGCTACCCGGAGGCGAGGGGGAAGGCGGTCGCGATCCCGAACGGGGTCGCCCCTCCCCCTGCCGGCCCCCTCCCCCCTCCTGCCGGCCTCCCGGAGGGGAGGCCCTACGTCCTCTTCCTCGGGACGATCGAGCCCCGGAAGAACCTGCCCCGCCTCGTCGCCGCCTGCGAGACCGTCTGGCGCCGTCGCCCCGCCTTCCCCGACCTGGTTCTGGCGGGCGGGATGGGCTGGGGCTCGGACGAGTTCCCCCGGCTCCTGGCGGCCTCCCCGTTCCGGGACCGGATCCGCCGCCTCGGCTACGTCACCCCCGAGGAGGCGCCCCGTCTCCTCTCCCACGCGCGGCTCCTCGCCTATCCGAGCCTCTACGAGGGGTTCGGGCTCCCGCCGCTCGAGGCGATGGCCCTCGGCGTCCCGGTCGTCGCCTCGAGCTCGTCGTCCCTCCCCGAGGTCGTGGGGGACGCCGGGCTCCTCCCGGACCCGACGGACGTCGAGGCGATCGCGGCCGCCCTCGAGACGGCCGACGCCGACGAGGGGTTCCGCGCCCGGGCGCGGGAGAGGGGGCCGGCGCGGGCGCGCCTCTTCACCTGGGACGAGGCGGCGCGAAGGACGCGCGCCCTCTTCGAGAAGGCCCTGGCGTGAGGCTCCTCGCCGTGACGATGGACGCGCGCAAGGCGCGGGACTTCGGGATCGGGAGCTACGTCCGCGGCCTCCTCGGCGCGCTCGCCCGCCGGGGAGACCTCTCGCTGACGGCCTTCGTCAGGTCCGGCGACGAGGCGCTCCTCCCGGCCGGGGTCAGCGCCGTGCCGTGCGACGCGCGCGACTACTCCCTCGTCGAGCCCCTCGCGGTCCGGCGGGCCCTCTCCGCCGCCCCGCGCGGCGTCTTCCACGCGCCGCACTACGTCGTCCCCCTCTTCCCGCCGGCCGCGACGGTCGTGACCGTCCACGACCTCATCCACCTCCTCCGGCCCGAGCACGCCTCCCCGCTCCGGCGCGCCTACGCGCGGACGATGATCCGCCGGGCCCTGGGCGCGGCGCGCATCGTCCTCACGGTCTCGGAGGCGGTCCGGCGCGACCTGGTCGCCTTCTTCCCGTCCGCGGCGAGGAAGATCCGGGTCGTTCCGAACGGCGTCGACGGCCGCTTCCTCTCTTCCCCGACGGCGGACGAGAGGAGGAGCCTCCGCTCGTCCCGCGCGCTCTCCTTCCCCTACGTCCTCTTCCTCGGCAACGACAAGCCCCACAAGAACCTCCCCGGGCTGCTGCGGGCCTGGGCGCGTCTCGCCGCGGAGGTCCGGGGAGAGCGCAGGCTCGTCCTCGCCGGAGGCGCCCCGCAGCGAGCGGGGGTTCGGCAGGCCCTGGCGCGGGAGGCGGGACTGCCCGACGGGGCCGTCGTCGACCTCGGCATCGTGGCCGACGCCGAGGTCGCTCCGCTCCTGGCCGAAGCCGAAGCTCTCGTCCTCCCCTCGTTCGCCGAGGGCTTCGGCCTCCCCGTCCTCGAGGCCGAGGCGGTCGGGACCCCCGTCGTCTGCTCGGACCGGGGCGGCCTCCCCGAGGCCGCAGGGGACGGGGCGCTCCTCGTCGACCCGGAGGACGACGGGGCCCTCTCGGGCGCGATCGCCCGCCTCCTCGCCGACGGTGCCCTCCGGCGCACGCTCGGGGAGCGCGGGCGCCGGCGGGCCGCGGCCTTCACGTGGGACGCCGCCGCCGAGGCGGTCGCGAAGGCCTACCGGGACGCCGCGGGGGCCGGGTGAGGGTCGCCCTCGTCCACGACTGGCTGACGGGCACCCGGGGAGGCGAGAAGGTCCTCCTCGCGCTCGCCCGCCTCTTCCCGGGGGCCACCCTCTTCACCCTCTTCCACTTCCCCGGGACCGTCCCGCCCGAGGTCGAGGCCCTGGAGGTGAGGACGACCTGGCTCCAGCGGCTCGTCTCTCCCGGCCGCGACTACCGGACGCTCCTCCCCCTCTTCTTCGCCGCCGCCGAAGCGTGGGACCTCTCCGGGTTCGACCTCGTCGTCTCCTCGTCCCACTGCGTCGCGAAGTCCGCCCGGCGCGGGCGCGGAGGCTTCCACCTCTGCTACTGCCACACGCCCGTCCGGTACCTCCACGACCAGTTCGACGACTACTTCCGGTCGCGCCCCGCGGCCGTCCGTGCGGCCGCCCGGATGATCAGGGCCCCCCTCCGCGCGCGGGACGTCGCGACGACCTCCCGCGTCGACGCGTTCCTCGCCAACTCCGAGAACGTCCGCGGGAGGATCTCGCGCCTCTACGGCCGGGAGGCGCGCGTCGTCCCGCCCCCCGTGGACGTCGGCTTCTACACCCCGCCCCCCTCCGGCACGGAGCGCGAGGGGCTCCTCGTCGTCTCGGCCCTCGCCCCGTACAAGCGGATCGACGACGCGATCGCCGCGGCCCGCATCCTCGGGAGCCGGCTCACGATCGCCGGTTTCGGCCCGGAAGAGGCCCGGCTCCGCTCGCTCGCCGGTGAGGACGCGACGTTCGCCGGCACTCCCACGGACGAGGAGCTGCGCGAGCTCTACCGGAGGAGCGAGGCCGTGCTGATGCCGGGAGAGGAAGACTTCGGGATCGTCCCCCTGGAGGCCCAGGCCTGCGGGACCCCCGTCGTGGCCCTCGGCCGGGGCGGGGCGCTCGAGACGGTGCGGGACGGCGAGACGGGCGTCCTCTACGCCGAAGCGGGGCCGGAAGGGCTCGCCGCGGGGGTCCGGAGGCTCCGGACCCTGGCCCTCGATGGGGCCGCGACGGTCGGGAACGCCGCCCGCTTCTCGCCGGCGGCCTTCCGGCGTGCGTTCCTTTCCGCGGCGGAGGCCTCGCTCCGCGAGGGCGGGCGTGCCGACCTGGCCGACGCGCTCCCGGGCGACGGCGACCCGGCCCGTACAATGGAGACGGTCCCGTGATCCGCCGCCAGACCCGTCGCCTCCAGGCCGTCTTCGTCCTCTCCGACGTCCTCGCCACGTGGACGGCGCTGGTGGCGGCCTATCTCATCCGGTTCGAGTCGGCGTGGCCGATCCCCAAGGGCCCGCAGCCGATCGAGAACTACCTCCAGCTCCTGCCGGCCCTCACCGTCCTCTGGCCGGTCACGTTCTACTTCCACCGGCTCTACCAGCTCCGGCGGGACCGGTCGGCGATCGACGAGGCCCTCGCCATCGTCGTCGCCGTCTCGCTCGGGACCCTCCTCCTCGTCGGGATCCTCTCGTTCTGGCGGGCCTACTCGTTCAGCCGGCCCCTCCTCCTCCTCTTCCTCGTCCTCGACATCCTCCTCGTCTCGCTCGGCCGGTTCGGCATCTGGAAGTACCTCGAGACCATCCGCAAGGCGGGCGTCGGCCTCCGCCGCGCCCTCGTCGTCGGCGCGGGGACCGCGGGGCGGGCCGTCGTCGAGAAGCTCCTGGACCACCCGGCGACGGGCCTCCTCCCCGTCGGCTTCGCCGACGACGACCCGGGGAAGGCCGCCGACGGGTTCCGCGGCGTCCCCGTCCTCGGGACGACGGCGCAGGTGAGGGAGCTCCTCGCGGCCCACGAGATCGACACGGTCTTCCTCGCCCTCCCGGTCGAGGCCTACCGGACGATGCTCGCGATCCTCAAGGAGGTCGGGAACGAGATGGTCGACGTCCGCGTCGTCCCCGACCTCTTCCAGTACGTCACGTTCCGGGCGGGGGTGGAGGACTTCGACGGCCTCCCCGTCATCAACCTGACGCAGCGCCCGCTCGAGGGGTGGGACTCGCTCGTGAAGCGGACGATGGACATCGCCCTCTCGGCCGCCGGCCTCGTCGTCCTGGCGCTCCTCGTCCCGCTGGTCGCCGTCGCCCTCTGGCTCGAGGACCGCGGGCCCGTCTTCTACACGCAGGAGCGGATGGGGCTCGACGGGCGCCTCTTCCGGATCCTCAAGTTCCGGTCGATGCGGGTCGGGGCCGAGGACGAGACGGGCGCCGTCTGGGCGCGGCGCGACGACCCGCGAAAGACGCGCGTCGGCTCCTTCCTCCGCCGCTCCTCGCTCGACGAGCTCCCGCAGCTCGTGAACGTCCTCAAGGGAGACATGTCGCTCGTCGGCCCCCGCCCGGAGAGGCCCGAGTTCGTCCGCGAGTTCAAGGAGAAGGTCCCCCAGTACATGCTCCGCCACCGCGTGCGCGCCGGGATCACCGGCTGGGCGCAGGTCCACGGCTGGCGCGGCGACACCAGCCTCTCCAAGCGGATCGAGTACGACCTCTACTACATCGAGAACTGGAGCCTCGCCCTCGACCTGAAGATCCTCTGGCTCACCCTCACCCGCTCCTTCCGCGACCAGAACGCCTACTGAACGGGGCCCGGCCGGGAGCAAGGGAGGTCCGAGAAACCCGGGAGAAACCGGGGGTCAAAATCGGGGGTCAGGTCTGTGATCCGTGATCCGCGGACCGTCGGCGGCCGGTCCCCCTATCGCAGGTAGCCGAGCGAGCGGAGGTTCTCGACGTAGGCGCGCGGGTCGACCGGGATCGCCCCGTCCGGCGTCTTCCGGCCCCAGGTGGCGACCGTGCCGGGGTCGGCGACGGCCGGCGCGAGGAGCCGGGGCTCGACCCGTCCGGCGACCTCCGCCGAGGCCGGCACGCCGAGGGCGCGAAGCAGGGTGGGGGCGACGTCCTCGGGCCGGACGGATCCGGTCGCGCTCGCGTTCGCCAGCGGCCCCGCGAGGAGGAGGGTCCCCTCGCTCCGGGCGCGGCCGCCGTCGAGGAAGACGGCCAGGAGGTCGGCGCCGCCGGCCGCCTCCCCCGCGAGGAACCCCCGGATGTCGCGGGCCTCCTCGACGAGCGCGCTCGCCAGCGCGACGCGCTCCCCGGCGCTCCGTCCCGGCTCGCCGAGCGCCGTTCCGAGGATGTCGAGGCCGGGGAGGTAGAGGAGCGCCAGGCGCGGCTTCAGGCGGTCGCGCTCGGCCAGGAACGCGGCGCGCGCGAAGGCGTCGAGGCCGCGCGCGTCGGCGACGAGCCGCTCGACGCGCCCTCCGGACGGGACGCCGCGCGGGGCGAGAGCTGCGGCACGGGCCGCCGCGTCCGCAGGCCAGCCCTCGCCGGCCAGGCTCGACCCGGCGCGCGCCGCGAAGAAGAGGTGGTTCGAGAGGACGACCGTCGCGTCCGGCCCCGCCGGGTAGGTGGTCCACCAGTTGACGACGAGCGTCGCGAGGCCGCCGCGCCGCGCCACCTCCCACATCGCCGGGACCCGCCGCGCCGCAGCCGTGACCGACTCGACCCGAGCGAGCCCGAGGGCCGGGAGGACGCGGCCGAGGTACCAGCCCGACTCCCCCGTCGGCCGGACCGGTGCGCTCACCCCCGCGAGGCGGACGAGGTCGAGGGCTCCGACGCCGTGGCGGTCGGGAGGCTCGGCCGTCGCCACCGTCGTCCAGAACGCCGCCGGGTCGAGGGAGCTCTTCACGTACGGGAGAGACGCGGCGTGGAGGAGGGCGGCGAGGGGCTCGGCGGGCGGGCCGGACGGCGCGACGAAGCGGTCGTCCCAGCCGTCGACCGCGACCACGACGACCCTCGCGGTCCCCCCCCGGACGACGAGGGGACCGCCGGGAGCCGGGGCCTCGCGCCGCGCGGCGAAGAGGGCGACCCCGAGCGCCGCCGCGGCCAGGACGAGCGCCGCGGCCGTGGCCGCGCCCGGCCGGCGCGCCAGGACGGAGCGGCCCGAGGCGAGGAGGACGGTGAGGGTCACCCCGCGCGCGACCCGGACGGCCAGGAAGACCGCGAGCCCGACGGCGAGGAAGGCGCCCGCCGCGGCCGCCGGCGAGGCGCTCGCCAGGGCCGGCCTCAGGGCGAACGCGCCGGCGACCCCGATCAGGAGGCCGAACGCCACGGCGACCTCGGTGGAGGCCCCGCCCGGGTCGGTGCGGCCCCGGCTCCTCGCCCAGGCGACGAGGGCCAGCGCGAGGACGAGGACGACGGCCGCGAGCGCGCTGCCGAGGAGGAGCCAGGCGAAGAGGACGGCCGCGTCGCGGCCCCCCAGGGTGGATCGGAGCGCGAGGGCGACGGTCTCTGCGGCGGCGAGGACTGCGGCGAGAATGGCCGCGGCCACCGCAGAGGCCCTGACCACCGCCCTCGCCCGCGTCCTCGCGGCAAGCGCGCCCCGGAGGACGGCCCCCTCGACCCCTCGGTCGAGGTAGCCGCGGGCCCTCAGCCGTTCGCGCGCCTCGTCGAAGGAGAGGGGGCCGGGCCCGGGCGGAGGCTTCTCCACGAGGAGGACGTTACCAGCCCGAGGGGCTCACCGGGTCCGGTCTCGCAGGAGCTCGGCGAACTCCGCCAGGAGGGCGCCGCGCCCGCCGAAGGGATCGAGCGCCTCGACGGCGTGCGCGGTGAGCTCGGCGACGAGCCTCCGCGCCCCCTCCCCTCCGACGTGCCCCGAGAACGTCGGGGCCGGCGCGCGGCGCGCCTCCTTCCCCGTCTGCGCCGGGTCGGCCGCCTCGAGGAGGTCGTCGACGATCTGGAACGCGAGGCCGACGTTCTTGGCGTACGAGCGGACCGCGGCCAGCTCCCGGGGCCGCGCCCCGCCGAGCACGGCGCCGAACTCGGCCGCGGCGACGAAGAGCGCTCCGGTCTTCCGCGCGTGGATCGTCTCCAGCGCCTCGAACGTGGCGTCCGCCGGCGCGGTCCTCAGGTCGAGGGACTGCCCCGACGCCAGCCCCAGGAGACCCGACGCGTCGGCGAGGCGCGCCACGAGGTCGAGGGCGGTGGCGGGCCGGACGTCCGAGAGCCCCGCCTCGGCGAGGACGCCGAACGCGCGGGCGAGGAGCGTCACGGCGGAGAGGATCGCGAGGTCCTCGCCGTGGGCCACGTGGAGGGCCGGGCGCCCGCGGCGCGTCGTCGCGTCGTCCATCGACGGCAGGTCGTCGAGCGCGAGCGAGGCGGCGTGGACCATCTCGACGGCGCAGGCGGGGTCGAGGAGCCGCTCGGGCCTCGCCGCGAAGAGGTCGCCCGCGAGGAAGACGAGCCCGGGACGGACCCTCTTGCCGGGCGAGAGGAGCGCGTCGCGCGCCGCGGCCGGCAGGGGATCGGGCCTCTCGCCGAGCGCCGACGCCGTGCGGCCCGGCTGGAGGAGCTCCGGGAGGCGGGCGTCGACGGCCCGCCGGACGCGCTCGAGGAAGGCTGGGAGGGATTCCGGCACGGGTGCGGCGCCCGCGCCGGGCCGCGCCGCGAGGCGCTGGAGCGGCGATCCGGGCCCTCGGGCAGTGTAGCATCGCCGAAGATGCCCGCCGTGAACGCGCCGCCTCCCGGAAGGGGCCGCTCTCGCGCCGCGGCCTTCCTGCCCGCGGTCCCGGTGGCGGCCGGGTTCGTGGTCCTCGCCCTCACGCCGGGCTACTCGCCCCTGCGCATCCTGACCGTCGGCGTCCTCACCGCCTCCGCCGTCCTCGTCGTCACCCTGGGCGCGGCGGCCCGCGCCCGGAAGGCCCGCGACGCGACCCGCGACGCCCTCTACCGGACGGCCGCGGGCGACCTGACCCTGGAGAGGAGCGAGCTGTCGCGGTCCGGCGACACCGAGACGGCGAACGCCCTCCACGGGCTGCTGGTCGCGATGGAGCGGATCCTCGCCTCGTTCGCGCGGCTCTCCGAGGCGGTCTCGGCCGTCGCGCGGGACCTGACGAGCCGGGGACGGGACCTCTCGCGGGCCGCCGCCGTGCAGAACTCCCGCTCCGAGGAGACGGCGCTCGCCATCGAGAGGAACGACGCGGCCATCTCGTCGCTCAGGGCGACGATGGAGACCCTCGCGGGAGCGGCGGAGGACGCGGGGGCGTCGCTGCACGAGATGACGACGGCGATCGGCGAGGTGTCGCGCTCGACGCTCGGGCTCCGCGCCTTCGTGGACGAGACGACGGCCTCGCTGGGCGGGGTCGTGACGGCGCTCCAGGAGGTCGCCTCGGCGGTCGAGAACCTCTCGGACCTCGCCGAGGAGACGGTCCGCTCCACGGGCTCCATCCGCGAGTCGACCGCCGAGACGGACCGTCAGGCGCAGACGGGGGCCCGGCTGGCGGAGCGCGTCGCGGCCGCCGCGGTCTCGGGGAAGGCCGCGGTCTCGGCGGCCGCGGAGGGGATCGAGCAGGTGAGGACCGTCGTCGGGGGAGCGGCCGACGCCGCCGCGCTCCTCGGCGAGCACTCGGCGCGGATCGGGGAGATCCTCCGGGCGATCGAGGAGATCGCGGGCGAGACGAACCTCCTCGCCCTCAACGCCTCGATCATCGCGGCCCAGGCCGGGGAGTCGGGCCGGGCCTTCTCGGTCCTGGCCGAGGACATCCGGGACCTCTCCGACCGGTCCGCGGTCTCGACCGAGGAGGTGCGCGGCCTGGTCTCGTCCGTGCGCGGCGGGATCGAGGACGTGAGGCGCCTCCTCTTCGAGGCGCGGCGCCGCGCCGAGGAAGGGGTCGACCAGGCCCACACGGCCGACTCGACGCTGGGCGAGATCCAGCGCCTCGCCGCCGAGTCGAAGGACTCCTCGGACGGGATCGCCGCGGCGGCGGCCGACCAGGCCGTCGAGGTGCTCCGCGTCTCGGAGGCGACCGGCCGCGTCTCCCAGGAGGTGGCCCGGATCTCGCGCGCCACCCGCGGCCAGCTGGAGGGGGCACGGTCGGTCGGGGCTCGGGCCGAGCGCGTCCGCGAGCTGACCGAGCAGCTGGCGCGGGCCATGGAGGAGCAGGCCGCGGGGAGCCGCAGCGTCCTGGCGTCGATGGAGAGCGTGACCTCCACCGTCGACGACATCGCCGAGGCCACCTCCACGCTCGCCGACGGGTCCCGGGAGATCGTCCGCTCCATGTCCGAGATCCGGAAGGCCGCCTCGCAGAACGCCTACGCGGCGACGGCGATGAACCAGACCGCGCAGGCGCTGGAGCAGGAGGCGCTCGTCCTCAGGTCGCGCGCGGCCCTCTTCCGCTTCCCCGCGCAGGTCCCCGGCGGCCGCGTCCGGGCGGCGCTCCGCTACCTCCCCGACGAGAACTTCGACCCGGCCTTCGGCCAGACCGTCCCGCAGTCGATCCTCGTGAGGACGTGGGGCGAGGGGCTGGTCCGCTTCGGCGAAGGGACCCGGATCCTCCCCGAGCTCGCCGAGCGGTGGGAGATCGACCCGACGGGGACCCTGTACACGTTCCACCTTCGCCGCGGCGTGCGGTACCACGAGGGAGGGACGCTGACCGCCGCCGACATCAAGAGGTCGTTCGAGCGGTTCCTCCGGCCGGAGCTGAACGCGCCGCTCGCCGGCCTGTTCGAGGCCATCGACGGCTTCTCCGACTTCCGTGCCGGCCGGAGCCGTGAGGTGAGCGGGATCCAGCCGACCGGGCCGTCGACCGTGACGGTCCGGCTCGACCGCCCCCTCCCGTTCTTCCTCCAGCTCCTCACCCTCCCGGACATCACGGTCCTCCCGCCCTCGCTCCTCGCGGATCCGGCCCGCGTTCGCGCGCACCCCAGCGGGACGGGCCCCTTCGTCCCCCGCGAGATCCGCTACGGCGCGGCGGCGCGGTTCGACCGCTTCGACGGGTACTGGAACCGCTCCCGGATCGCCCCGGAGGGGGTCGACCTCGACCTGACCGAGGACTCGGAGGCCGGCGTCTTCCAGCGGTTCCTGGACGGCGCGCTCGACGTGACCTGGGACGTCCCCTACGCCGAGGCGGCGCGCCTCTCCGCAGACCCGGAGTGGAGGCCCTATCTCGACTCGTCCGTCCAGCTCCACACGTCGTTCCTGACGCTGCGATGCGACCGCCCCCCCCTGAACGACGTCAGGGTCCGGCGGGCCCTCAACCACGCCCTCGACAGGAACCGGCTCAACGAGAGGCTCTTCTCGGGCCTCACCGTGGTCGCGGCCTCGATCCTGCCGCCCCATCTCGTCGGCCACGACCCCTCGCTCCGGCCCTACCGGCACGACGTCGAGCGCTCGCGCGCGCTGCTCCAGGAGGCGGGCGTGGCGGCGCCCCTGACCCTCACCGCCTGGCAGGGCCCGAACGAGGCGCGCAACCCGTCGAACCCGCTCGCGGCGATCGCCGCCGAGCTCGAGGCCGCCGGCATCGCGCTCGGGATCGAGGTGGTCCCGGCCGACGAGGCCGCCGCCCGCCGGAAGAGGGGCGAGTTCCCGCACGTGCGCCTCGCGCGGTGGTTCGCCGACTTCCCCGACCCCGACACCTTCTTCAACTCGCTCTTCTACTCGAAGACCGAGGACGTGCTCGACTCCGGCTACCGCAACGACGAGGTCGACCGCCTCGTGGAGCGCGGGGCCCGCGCCGTCGACACGAGCGAGCGGGAAGCCGCCTACCGCGAGCTCAACAGGCTGATCCAGTCCGAGGCGCCGGTCGTCTTCCTCTTCCACGACCGCGCCTTCGTGGCCCACAGCCCGCGCCTGAGGGGCGTGCAGGCGCACCTCCTGCCGCCGCCGGTGCGGTGGAACGACCTCTGGTTCGAGCGCTGAGGGCCGGGGCGGCCCGGCCGGCGCGCCTGCGCGGCGTGCCGGTGCCGGGCGCCTTCCGAGGGGCGATCAGCCGAAGCTGGCGACCGCCTCCGCCTCGCTGGAATAGACGTCGAACACCGTGATCAGCTGGGTGACGGTGAGGACGTCCTGGATCTTGTTCGGGAGGTTCATCAGCTTCAGCTTGGCTCCCTTGTGCGTCGCCGTCGTGTAGCAGCCGACGAGCTCGCCGACCCCGGAGGAGTCGATGGTGCTGACGCCGGCCATGTCGATCAGGATCTTCTTCGTGCCGTCTCCGAGCGCCTGGTGGATCGTCTCGCGCATCTTGAGGTCGCCCGAGCCGATCGTGATCTTCCCCTTCAGCTCGATGACCTTGACGTCGCCGTTCATCCGGATACCGAAGTCCTTGCCCATCACTGCTCTCCCTTTCCCGCGATTCGGGTCTTCAGGTCTTTCTTCATCGTCAGGATCGTGCCGCCCTTCTCCCCGCGGGAGAAGCTGACCTCGTCCATGAAGGTCCGGATGTAGAAGATCCCCCGTCCGGAGGTCTTCATCTGGTTCTCCGGCGCGAGCGGATCCGAGATCCGGCCCGGATCGAAGCCGTCCCCCTCGTCTCCGACCGTCAGCTCGAGGACGTCGCCGTCGCCTCCGAACGAGACGAGGACCCTCTTCTGGGGGTCGAGCCGGTTCCCGTGCCTGATGGCGTTCGCCACCGCCTCCCGGAGCGCCATCCCGATCCAGTGCTCCATCTCGCCGTCGATCCCCCGGAGCCGGCAGACGTGGCCCAGCGCCGCCTGGACGAGCTCGATGTTCTCGTAGCGGCTGGAGAGCCAGAGGACGACCGCTCCCTGCTCGGGTTCCGTCATGTCGCGATCCGCTCGAGGCTTCCGAGGCAGGGCAGCCGGCCGGCCGTCGACGCCGGTCGGCGGCGCGTACCCCTGCTAAGCTGAAGCCCCGATGCACACCTCCTGGCCACGAGACATTCGACGCAGGATCTTACGCGAGCCGGAGCGGGAGCGTCCACCGGGGCCGCGCGGTAAGGTCGCACCGCTCGCCGCCGCGCTCGCGGCGCTCCTCGTCCTCCCCTCTCCCGGGCGCGCCGCCGGGGAGCTCCCCGCGAAGGTCCGCGAGGCCCAGAAGGTCGTCGAGGAGGTGCGGGGTCTCCCGTTCCGGGGCGAGGTCGCCTCCGCCGTCATCCACGAGAAGGAGCTCGAGCCGATCCTCGCCAGGAAGCTCGTCGAGGACCTCCCCGTCTCCTTCGACGCCTACGCCGCCGCGCTCGCCTCCATCGGCCTGATCGAGCCGTCGCCGGAGCTCCTGGCGAGGCTCACCCGGCTCTACGCGCGCCAGGTCGTCGGCTTCTACGATCCCGGCGAGAAGCGGTTCTTCGTCGTCCCCGAGAGGTTCGGCGCGGCCGCGGGAGCCGCCGGCGAGACCGGGGACCTCCTCGAGGAGTCCCTCCTCGTCCACGAGCTGACCCATGCGCTGCAGGACCGGAGGCTGGGCCTGAAGCGGAGGATCGACGCGCTGAAGGACGACAGCGACGGCCTGCTCGCCCTGCAGGCCCTGCTGGAGGGGGAAGCCACCGTGGTCATGGCCGACGCCCTGGTCGCCAGGCTTCCCGAGGACTCCCGCGGGCTCGTCTCCTCGGACCTCGTCGCCGAGACCCTCCAGGGCCTCGGCACGTCCGACGTCGAGGGCGCGGACGGCGTGCCGGAGTTCTTCGTCAAGGAGCTCCTCTTCCCCTACGCCTCCGGGACCGAGTGGGTGCGCCGCCGGCGCGACGCCGGCGGCTGGGCGGCCGTGGACGCCGCGTACGGCCGCCTGCCGGCGACGACGTCGGAGATCCTCCACCCCGAGCGCTACCCCTGGTCCCGCCCGCTCCTGCCCGACCGGCTCCGGCCGGGAGCGGCCGACGTGCCGGCAGGCTCGGACATCCTCTTCTCGGACACCCTCGGCGAGTGGGCGCTCCGCTTCCTCCTCGAGGAGGCCGGAGCGGGAGAGGACGCCGCGGACGCCGCCGCGTCCTGGCAGGACGACCGGGTCGTCTTCTTCTCTCCGCGGAGCCGCCCGGGCTGGCAGGTCGGGTTCGTCTGGCGGATCCGCTGCACGAGCCCGGCCTCCGCCCAGCGCCTCGCGACGCTCCTGCCGCCCCTCTACTCCGGCCGCCCGCTCCACGCCCGGCCGACCGTGAAGGCGTTCGACTCCTACGTCGAGGTGGCGCGAGGGAACGCCCGGGCCGCCAGCCGGCCCCCCCGCTGAGCGAGGCCGGCGCCCGGCCTTCCGGGCTCTCCCGTCCCGGGGTCAGCCTCCGGCGCGGACGGCCGCCGGCAGGACCAGGAGGAGCTGGATCGCGTCGAAGGTCCCGTGCGCGGCGATGGCGGCGATGGCCGAGCCGGTCCTCGCGAACGACAGCGTCAGGACCGCGGTGATCGCCAGGAGGCCGACGAAGAAGAGCGGGTCGCCGTACCCGGCGTGGGCCACGAGGAAGAGGGCCGCCGCGGGGAAGGCGCCGAGGCGCCGCTGCAGGAACGAGCGGAAGTAGAACTCCTCCACCGTCATCGCCGCCGCGACGATGGCGAGCCGCTCGATCGCCGGCAGGCGTGCGAGACCGGCGACGAGGGGCGTCAGGCCTCCGGGGGTCGGCAGGTGGAAAGCGCGGGTCACCAGCACGAGGAGGGCGCCCGTCGCCACCGTGAGACCCCACCCCGCCAGGCCGACCACGACGCCGACGCCCGCCTGCTGGAGGGGGTGCGGCCCCGTCAGGCAGAGGAACGACCGGAGGGGGGGCCGAGCCGACAGGAGCCACCAGACGAGGAGGAAGAGGAGGAGGACCGCCTGCAGGGCGAGGAGCCGCGGCAGGGTGAGCTTGCCCGGGTCGATTCGGCGGCCCAGCGCGGCGGCCGGCATGAGCGTGGTCAGGACGAGGACGAAGGTGAACAGGGCAAGGCCCGAACGAAGGAAGGCGTCCGACGGGAAGGTGTCGATCCGGAAGCATCCCTTCCGTTCTGCCGTCCAGACGATCGCCGGAAGGAGCGGACAGGCCACCCCGAGGAGGAGGACGACGTCGAGAGGGTTCAGCGCGTTCACGGCTCGGCGGGGTGCGCCGCCCGATCGCCCGGACTGCGATGAGAGGTCCGAAGGGAGGCCACCCCGCGCGCCCGCATCATAGAGCCTCGGGGAGGCGCGGCCGGGTCCCCGTCAGCCGGGCTTTCCGTTCGCCGCTCCCGGGACGTACTCCACGAACGGCCCGTCGGACTCCCGGCTCCGGTCGCGGTAGCAGCACCGGCCGCTCTTCTCGTGCCCGGCGTAGCGGGCCTCGAACGACCGGCACGCCTCCGGCCTCCGGAGCCAGCTGCCGTCGGCTGCCAGGCAGTGCTCGACGAGGATCGGGACCTCCCCCTCGGGGCGGATCTCGAGGATCGTCGCTTCGGCCGGGTCGGCCTTCTCCGCGGCGAGGCGCTCGAGGAGGCCGCAGAGGGTGTCGGAGACGTAGCTCTCGGTCATCCCCGGGACCCCCGTGACGGCGAGGCGCGCCTCGTAGGTGTAGGGGAGCCGGTGGTCGTACTTCGACTTCGGGCCGAGGACGTTCCTGAGGATGCTCATCTCCCGTTCCCTCCCGCCGGGGCACGGCCCCGTGGGGGCGCCGGCGCGCCCCCCCGAGGATACTGCGGCGCAGCGCCGCGGGGGAGCTGCGCCTCGGCGCGGGTCACCGTCCGGCGAGCCCCGTCCAGAGGAACCACCCTCCCATCGCCAGCACGAACGCCTGCGAGAGCCGGTTCAGGAGGGCGCGGCGGCGCGCGAGGAGCTCGTCGGCGAGGGAGACGCCCAGGAGAGCGGGGGCGGTGCCGAGGCCGAAGAGGGCGAGGGCGAAGGCCCCCTCGAGCGCGCTTCCCCGGGCGACGGCGGCGAGAACGGCGGAGTAGAGGAGGCCGCAGGGGAGGAGGCCGAGGAAGAGGCCGATCGCGAAGGGGTGGCCCGGCGCATGGCCGTGGAACGCGCGCGCGAGCCGCCCGAAGACCTTCCCTCCGGCCGAGAAGCCGGGCACGAGGTCGGAGAGGGCCGCCAGGCCCCAGACGACGAGCGCCGCGCCCGCGAGGACGGAGGCGGCGCGCTGCAGGCCGAGGAGCGCCCCCGCGAGCTGGACGACGCCGCCGAGGGTCCCCGCGAGGGCGCCGAGGGCGACGTAGGTGGCGACGCGCCCCGCCGTGTACCAGAGCTGGGCACGGAGGACGGCCCCGCGGCCGGCGTCCGGCGCGGACGAGCGTCGGGAGACGAAGAGGACGAACGGCGAGCACATCCCGACGCAGTGCCCGAACCCGCCGACGAGGCCGAGCGCGAGGAAGCCCAGGAAGCCGAGCCGCTCGATCAACGTGCCGCGGGCGTCGCCGCCGGGGCCGGCTCCTCCGGCGGGGGCGACAGCTCGAGCCGGAAACGGGAGGAGACGGGCTTCCCGCCGACCTTCCCCTCGAGGGTCGCGAACCACGTCCGGCTCCCGCTCCGGCACATCGGGAGGACGACCTCGGCCTCCTGCCACCCGCCGGCGCCGGGGAGGAGCGCGTAGCGGTGGTCGCCCATCGGCATCGTCATCTCGAAGGAGAGGCGGCCGTCCTCGAGGGCGACGGGCGCTCCGCCCGACTCCGCGCGGGCGCGCCAGCGGACCTTCGAGAACGCGAGGATCGGCCGCTCGGCCGAGAGGACGAGCCGGACGCCGCCCACCTCGACGGAGCCGTCGGCGAGGGTGACGTCCGGCAGGGCGCCCTCTGGCCCGGCAGCCGTCGCGGCGCCGGTCGCGCCGGTCGCGCCAGCCGTGCCGGCCACGCCGCCAGGGGCGGCGGGGGCTCTCTCCCCGCGGCCCCGCCCGCGCGCCCAGAGGACGCCCCCGAGGACGGCGGCGAGGACGAGGAGGCCGAGCAGGGTCTCGCGGCGGGTCACGGAGGGCTCAGGTGTGGTAGTCGAGGCACTCGGCGAGGGCGGGGTCCTTCAGCGGCACGGCGTCGTGACGCGCGAGGGACCAGCCGAAGACGAGGGTGAAGAGGCCGAGGAAGCCGAGAGTCGCGCCGAGCTCGACGAGCGGCAGGTGCGCGTGGGCGGCCTCGCCGCCGTGCCCCATCGCGGGGGCGACCATGAGGTAGAGCTCCCAGAACTGCGCGAAGACGATCAGAGCCGCGACAGGAACGAGCCGCCCGGCCTTCCGCTTGGCCTCGCGCGGGACGAGGAGGAGGAACGGCACGACGAACTTGAGGAGCGGGAGGAGGAGGATGTACGGGAGCCAGCCGTTCGAGGTGCGCCTGAGGAAGTAGACCGTCTCCTCGGGGAGGTTCGCGTACCAGATGAGCATGTGCTGGCAGAAGTAGATGTAGGCCCAGAAGCCGGTCGACGCGAAGACCATCTTCCCGAGGCTGTGAAGGTGGTTCTCGTTCAGGAAGCCCCGGAGCTTCCCGGCCGCGACGAGGAGGCCGGCGACGACCGCCACGAAGGCCGTCCCCGTCTGGACGACGTCGGTGAAGACGAGGACCGCGAACATCGTCGAGAACCAGTGGGCGTCGAGGGAGAGGAGGAGGTAGAAGCTGACGATCGAGATGGTCAGGGCGAAGACGACGAGGAAGGCGGCCGACAGGGCCCGCGCCGTCCGCGTCGGCCCGATCCCGCCGTCCCGGTCCTGCCGGCGGGAGACCGCGACGAAGGCCGCGCCGAAGGCGACCCAGAGGAGGAGGCTGGCGCCGACGAGCGCGTAGAACATCGTCAGGTTCAGGAACGGCGCCTTGTGGGTCAGGAGCGCGTCCTTCGCGACGACGTCCGCGTGGGACCAGTGGTAGAGAGCGCGCGCGCCGAGACCGGCCGCCAGCGCGAGGACGCCGCCCGGCAGGAGCCACGCCGTCATCGCCTCGGGGACGCGCCGCATCGTGACGGACCAGGCGCCGCGGGCGAGGTAGAGGATCGCGAGCCACGCGGCGCCGAAGACGCCGAGGCCGAGGGCGAAGAAGGCGCCGATGAGGTAGGAGCTCCAGGCGAGCTGCGCCTCGCCGCGCGAGAAGGCCCAGCCGAGCGCCGCCCCGCCGACGAGGACGAGCGCGACCGCGAGACCCTGGACGCTGCCGGGGAGCGCGAGGCGGCCGGGCGGCTCCGGCCGGGGGTGGGAGTGGTCGTAGCTCATGGCTTCCCTCCGGCGGCCGGGACGGCCCGTGGAGCGGGGGCGGAGGAGGTGGCGGCGGCGACCGCCGCGGGAACGGCCGGCGGCGGCGCGACGGGCTCCGTCTTCTGCATCTCGCGGATCCAGAGCACCACGGACCAGGCGTCGGCCTGGTCGACCTGCCGCGCGTGGCTCGGCATCGAGCCCTGGCCGCGCATCGGCCGGTGGAAGAGCTGGCCGTCGGGCCAGTCGCGGACCTTCTGCGTCATCAGGCTCGGGGGCTTCGGGAAGAGGGCGGTGACGTGGCCGTCGCCCGCCCCCTTCGGGCCGTGGCAGGTGATGCAGACGTTCTCGAAGACGAACTTCCCGTGCGCGAGGACGTCGGCGGTCGGCTTCAGCGGGTTCACGAGCTCGGCCCCGGCCTTGTCGGCCTCGTTCTGCGCGTAGGGGTAGGGGGTCTCGCCGACGGCGACCGCTCCCGGCTGGGGCGCCATCAGGCCCGTCGGGCGGCCGAGGAAGATGTCCTTCCTCTGCGGCTTGAGCTTCGGCTGGTCGCCCATGTCGAGGCGGTTCCCCTCCCGGTGGGGCGTCCGCCCGGCCGGCAGGCCGAGGTCGCACCCGGCGAGGAGCGACACCGTCGAGGCGATCGCCGCGAGGGCGAGGAGCCGGCTGCCGCTACGCATCGGCCCCTCCGTCGACGAGCCTCACGCCCTGGGCGCCGAGGGACCGGACGAAGGTCTCGGCCTCGGCGGGGTTCCACTTCGGGTCGGTCGCCGAGATCCAGAGGACGAACCGGTCGACCGTGGCTCCCGTCTCGACGACCATCGGCGGCGGCTGCGGGACCGTGTCCCTCTTGCCGGCGACGATCGCGACGAGCGCGGTGCCGAGCGCCGCCCAGAAGACCATCGCCTCGAACGTGATCGGGATGAAGGCGGGCCAGGAGGCGTGGGGCTTGCCGCCGAAGTTCATCGGCCAGTCCCAGACCATGACGTAGTTCTGCAGGCCCTGCGCGAAGAGGATGCCGCACGCGGCGAGGACCGCCGTCGCGATCGGGATCCACGAACGCCTCTGGCCCATCGCCTCCTCCATGCCGTGGATCGGGAAGGGGGTCAGGAAGTCGAAGTGCTTCCAGCCGGCGTCGCGGACCTTCGCGGCGGCGGCGAGGGCCTCGTCCGGCTCGCGGAAGTGGCCGAGGACGCCTTTCGTCGAGGTCGGCATCATGGCTCAGGCCTCCTGGGCCGCCAGGGGGGCGGCAGCGGTGGGGGGATCTTCGGGCGCGCTCCGGGCCACCTTCGGGTCCATCACGCCCTTGACCTCCGAGATCGCGACGACGGGGAGGACGCGGACGAAGAGGAGGAAGAGGGTGAAGAAGAGGCCGAAGGAGCCGAGGAGGATCGCGTAGTCCCACCTCGTCAGGGCGTACATGCCCCAGGACGACGGGAGGAAGTCGCGGTGGAGCGACGTCACGACGATGACGTACCGCTCGAACCACATCCCGACGTTCACGAGGATCGAGACGACGAACAGGACCCAGGTATTCCGCCTCGCCTTCTTCCACCAGAAGACCTGCGGGACGATGGCGTTGCAGGTGAACATGATGAAGTAGGCCCAGCCGTACGGGCCGAACGCGCGGTTCCTGAAGACGAACCCTTCCCACTCGCTCCCCGAGTACCAGGCCATGAAGAACTCGGTCGAGTAGGCGAAGCCGACGAGCATCCCCGTCAGCATCAGGATCTTCGCCATCGCCTCCATGTGGTTCAGCGTGATGTAGTTCTTCATCCCGAAGTAGCCGCGCATGAAGGTCATCAGGGTGATGACCATCGCGAAGCCCGAGAAGATCGCGCCGATGACGAAGTAGGGCGGGAAGATCGTCGTGTGCCAGCCCGGGATGACGGACGTCGCGAAGTCGAACGAGACGATCGTGTGGACCGAGAAGACGAGCGGCGTCGCGAGGGCGGCGAGGATCATGTAGGCCGACTCGTAGTGCCGCCACATCCGGTGGGAGCCGGTCCAGCCGAAGCTCATCGCGTTGTAGAGCTTCTTGCGCCACGGGTGGGTCGCCCGGTCGCGGACGGTCGCGAGGTCGGGGAGGAGCCCGACGTACCAGAAGGCGAGGGAGACGAGGCCGTAGGTGGAGATCGCGAAGATGTCCCACGCGAGCGGCGAGTTGAAGTTGACCCAGAGCGGGCCCCTCGCGTTCGGGTAGGGGACGAGCCAGTAGGCGAACCACGCCCTCCCCAGGTGGAGGACGGGGAAGATCCCGGCGCAGGCGACGGCGAAGAGCGTCATCGCCTCGGCGGCCCGGTTGATGCCGGTCCGCCACTGCTGCCGGAACAGGAAGAGGACCGCCGAGATGAGCGTCCCGGCGTGCCCGATGCCGATCCAGAAGACGAAGTTGATGATGAACGAGCCCCAGCCGACCGGGTGGTTGACCCCGAGGATCCCCATCCCGTCGTAGAGGAGGACGCCCACCGAGAAGACGAGGAGGCCGAGGAACGACAGCGCGACGGCGAACGCGATCCACCACCGCCTCGTGGGGAACCGCTCGGCGTGCATGCAGATGTCGCGGTCGACGTCGGCCCACGTCTTCCCGCCGGTGACGAGGGGCTCGGGGACCTCGAGGTCCCCCCCGTAGGGGCCGGCCCCCGCGAGGACGATCGGCCGCCCGGTGAGCTGGCCGTCGCCCATCACCGTGGCGTAGGGGCTCGCGTCATGCCTTGTCATTGCGCACCTTCGTCAGGTAGGAGACCGCCGGCTTCACGCCGACGGATTCGAGGAGCTTCATGGCCCGCGGGTGCGCGGCGAGCGCCGCCACCTTCGCGCCGGGGGCGTTCACGTCGCCGAAGGTGATGGCCCCCGTCGGGCAGGCCTCCATGCAGGCCGGGACGACGGCGCCGTCGGGGTAGTGGTCCTTCTTCCTCCCCCCGCGCGTCGCGTCCGACGTCGCGGCGCGGATCCGCTGGATGCAGAAGGAGCACTTCTCCATCACGCCCCGGCTCCGCACGGTCACCTCCGGGTTGTTCTTCATCTGCATCGGGACGCGCGTGTTCAGCTCGGCGTTCCGCTTGATGCGGGGCTCGAGCGCCCGCATCAGCGCGCTCTCCTGCTTCTTGCCGTATTCCCAGAAGTTGAAGCGGCGCACCTTGAAGGGGCAGTTGTTCGCGCAGTAGCGGGTGCCGACGCAGCGGTTGTAGACCTGCTGGTTCAGGCCGTCGGCGCTGTGCATCGTCGCCACGAAGGGGCAGACGGTCTCGCACGGGGCGTTCTCGCAGTGCTGGCAGAGCATCGGCGTGAAGAGCGTCAGGGGCTCCTCGACGACCTCGAGCGGGCCGTCCCAGACCTCGGCGTCCCAGCGGCCGTCCTTCTTCGGGGCGTCGTAGTAGCGGTCGACCCGCATCCACGACATCTCGCGGCCGTCGAGGATCCCGTGGCGGCCGACGACGGGGACGTTGTTCTCGGCCTGGCAGCCGATCACGCACTTGCCGCAGCCGTTGCACCTGCTCAGGTCGATCGCCATCGCCCAGCGGGCGTTCGGGTACGGGTGCGAAGGCCAGATGGAGGGGCCGCCCTCGACCTGCTCCGTCCCGGCCTTCGCGTCCTTCTCGTACGCGGTGAGGGTGGTCACCGGGACGAGGGGGCGGCGGTCGCGGTCGATCACGTCGGAGCCCTGCGCCAGGGCGAGGGGCTCGTTCCCGGAGAGCTTCCGGATCGTGACCGGCAGGCCGGCCGCGAGGACGCGTCCGTCCGCGAGGAGCCGGAGCGGGAAGGCGTTCGGGCCGACGCCCGCGCCGATCGCGCCGCACGCCGTCCGGCCGAGGCCGAGCGGCAGGGCGACCTCGTCGTCGTGCATCCCCGCGTGGCGGTAGGCCGGCGCGACGACCTTCGCGTGCCCGGCGTCGACCTCGACGAGGTCGCCGTTCCGGAGCTTCATCTCGTCGAACCGGCGCGGCGCGATCGAGAGCGCGCCGCCCCAGGTGATGCGGGTGATCGGGTCGGGGAGCTCGTGGAGCCAGCCATTGTTCCCCGCGCGCCCGTCCGCGAGGGCGATGGGGGGATAGAGCTGGAGCTCCAGGCCGGACGGCGCGGGGGGGAGCCCGGCGAGGAGCGCGAGCGCGGCGGGGGCGAGCCCGGTCCCGACGGCCGCCGGGGCGGGTCCCTGCCAGGAGCCGGAGCGGAGGACCTCGTTCCACGCCGCGTCGAAGGCCGGGGTCCCGGCCTCGTGCCCGAGGCGCGTGGCCCACGCCGCGCGCAGGTAGTGCCAGGCGACGCTCGGGCTCGGCGGCGGCGCGGCCGACGCGGGGAGCGGCGGCTTCGCCAGGGCGGCCCGTGCGGCGGCCACCGCGGCCACGGCCGCCGGGTCGTCGACGGCGGCTCCCCAGTCGACGAGGAGGTCGAGGAGGCCCCGCGTGTCGAAGAGGGGCTGGATGACGGGCTGCTGGATCGCCACGAACCCTCGGGGGAGAGAGACGTCCCCCCAGCACTCGAGCGGGTGGCTCGCGGGGGCGAGGACGTCGGCGAGGAGGCTCGTCTCGTCGAGCCGGTCGTTGAGGGAGACGACCCAGGGGATCTTCGCGAGCGCCTCGGCGAAGTTCAGCGAGACGGGCGCGTCGTAGACTGGGTTCACGCCGGCCACGAGGAGCAGCTCGACCTTCCCCGCCCGCATCTCTTCGGCGAGCGCCGCGAGCGCGGCGCCTCCCCCCGCGTACGGCTCCTCCGCGTCGGTCCGGTCGAGGAGGCCCGCGTCGAAGGCTCCGATCGCGAGGTTGAGGAGGAGCGCGGCGGCCTCGAGGGCCGGGCCGGAAGGCGCGCTGCTCGCGGAGCCGCCCGCGACGACGACCGCCCTCCCGGAGGCGGCGGCGAGCTCCGCCGCGAGCCCCGTGAGGACGGACGCCGGGACGCCCGCCTGCCTCGCCACGACGTCGGCCGCGTAGGGAGCGAGCGCCCGGGCGACCGCGGCGTCGGCGGCGAGAGGGCCGACCTTCCGGACGACGACGAGCTCGTGCGCGAGGGCGGCGGCGACGGCCGCGAGCTGAGAGTCGCGGACCCGGATCCGCCGGTCGGCGTTCGCGCCGGTCAGCGTGAGCCGCCCCTCGAGCTGGACGAACCGGCTCATCCCCCGGCCGTCCGCCGGGTCGGGGGAGCGGCGGGCGGCGAAGTCCTTCTCGAGGCCGTCGCCGGGCCTGTCGAGGAACTCGGAGCCGAGGCCGACGACCAGGTCGGCCCTGTCGAGCCGGGGCCGCGCGACCCTTCCGCTCCCGAAGGCCCGCGTCCACGCCTCGCGGGCCGCGTCGGACCCGAGGGGCGACCAGACCACCTCCCTCAGGCCGCTCCTCTCCGAGAGCGCCGCGACGGCGGCCCCCAGCGCGGGGCCGGAGGCGGGCCCCCTGAGGAGGACCGCCTTCCTGCCGGCCGCCTTCAGCCTCGAGGCGACGTCGGAGGCGACCGCGCTCCAGCTCGACGCGACGGGCGCCCCCGTGCCGCGGCGGACGGAGAGAGGCCCGCGCGCGCGGTCGGGGTCGTAGAGGTCCATGAGCGCCGCGTGGTGGCGGAGCGTGAGGCCGCGCCCGCTCCCGTCGTTCGGGCTCGGGGCGAGGAGGATCGGGCGCCCCTCGCGGGTCTTCACGAGGACGGGGGACCCGTCGAGGACCGTGTGGAAGAAGCGCGCCGGGCCCAGGCCGTCCACGAGGCTCTCCGGCATGTCGTGGAACGGGATCGTCGCCTCCTGCGGCGGCTGGCAGCCCGCGGAGGCGAGCGCCGCGGCGGCCGCCAGGGTCCCGCTCAGCCTGAGGAACTCGCGCCGGTCGACGGCGGAGAGCTCGGGGCGCGCGCTGGTCTCGTTCGGATTCATCGTCTTCCCCCTCACCGATGACACGCGACGCAATCGGTGGGCGCCTTCATCTCGGGCTTCCGGTGACAGTCGAGGCACCACTGCATGTTGAAGTTCACCTGCACCCGGACGATCTCCTCCTGCTCGACCTTCCCGTGGCAGGCCTCGCACGGGTTGATCCGCCTCCCCTCCGCGTCCTTCACGGGGATCTTCGGCTCGCCCTTCTCGTCCTTCGCGTTCAGGTGGGCCGAGTGGTCGTAGTAGACGAAGTCGGGGAGGTCGTGGACCTTCACCCACGGGATCGGCTCGCCGCGGTCCCAGTACTCCTTCATCTTCAGGACCCACTCCTTGTTCAGGCCCACGCTCGTGTGGCAGTTCATGCAGACGGCCGTGGACGGGACGGTGGAGTGGCGCCCCTTGTAGGCCATCGTGTGGCAGTAGACGCACGGGATGCCGAAGCCCCCGACGTTCACCATCTCGCCCTTCGCGTCCTTCTGCCAGACGGGGACGCCCGCCATCCGCGTGTGGCGGAACAGGATGGGCTGGCGTGGCTCGTAGCCCTTGCGCGCGTTGCTGAGCCCGTACGCGAGGGAGCCCGCCAGGCCCGCCGCCAAAAGGAGCGACAGGATGCGGACGGGCATTCTCCTTCCGTTCATTCGGGGGCCCTCCTTGTCGAATCGGCTTTCGTCGTCTGTCGGGGCGTCGTCCCGGGGGTCGCCCCGGCCGCCGCTCCCGCGCCAGGGGCGGAGGTGCGCGCCGCCAGCGGGCGGCGCGGCTCCTCGTCGTCGAAGAGGATCCTCACGGCGGGGGTCTCCAGGTCGTCGAACTGCCCGGTCCTCGCGGCCCAGATGAAGAGCCCGACCGCGATGGCCGCGATGAGGAGCGCGAGGGGCAGGAGGACGAAGATCGTCTCCACGTCAGGCCTCCCCCGCCCCGGTCGACCGGCGCGGGCGCGGGAAGGCGCCCGAGAAGGCGGAGGAAAGGACCACGCTCAGCGACGAGGCGGGCATGAGGACGGCCGCGAGGAGCGGCCCGACGTGGCCGAGGGCCGCCAGCGTGGTCGCGGCGGCGTTGTAGACGAGCGAGAGGCCGAGGTTGCGCCGGACCGCCCCCCGCAGGCGCCGGGCTCCGTCGAGGAGGTCGAGGAGCGGGGCCACCCCCTCGCGGGTGAGGACGACGTCGGCGGCGACGATCGAGGCGCCGGTCCCCCCGTGGACGGCGATCCCGACGTCGGCGAGGGCGAGGGCCGCCGCGTCGTTCACGCCGTCGCCGACCATCACGACCGCCGCGCGGCCGCCGGCGGGGGCGAGGCCGGCGGGGCCGGCGAGACCGGCGACGACGTCCCGCTTGGCCTCGGGGGAGAGCCCGCCGAGGGCGTCGGCGGCGGGGATCCCGAGCTCGGCCGCCACGCGCGCGACGACCGAGGGGTCGTCGCCGGAGAGGATGCGGACCCTGACGCCACGCCTCTTCAGGGCGTCGACCGTCCGGCGGGCGTCGGCGCGGAGCGGATCGCCGAGGCCCGCGATCCCCGCGACCCGGCCGTCCACCGAGACGAAGACGGGGCTCAGCCCCTCGGCGACGAAGGCCTCGGCGCGCGCGGCGAGGGCGGGAGGGACGGGCGCTCCCGCGGCCTCGACGTGGAGCCGGCTCCCGACGCGGACGACGCGGCCGTCGAGCGTCCCGGAGATCCCTCGTCCGGGGACCTCGCGGACCCCCTCGACGTCGCGCACGACCCTCACGGGCCGGCCGGAGGAGTCCCGGAAGGCGCGGGCGACGGCGTGGGACGACTCCGACTCCAGCGCCCGCGCCAGCTGCAGCGCGGCGTCGTCCCCCTCCCACCGGGCGACGGTGGCCCGGCCGCGGGTGAGGGTCCCGGTCTTGTCGAGGAGGACGGTGCCGACGTGGCGGAGACGCTCGAGGGCGTCCGGGTCCTTCACGAAGACGCCGGCGCGGGCCGCGCGGAGGAGGGTGACCGACAGCGCGAGCGGGACGGAGAGGCCGAGCGCGCAGGGGCAGGCCACGACGAGGAGGGCGACGACGCGCTCGAGCGCCACCGCGGGACCGTGCGAGAGCCAGGCGGCGCCCGTCGCGACGGCGAGGACGAGGAGGGCCTGGACGAAGCGGCGGGCGAGCCGGTCGGTGCGCTGCAGGAGGGCGGGACGGCGGGCGAGCGCCTCCTCGACGACCGCGAGGAGGGCGCCGACCCGGGTCTTCTCCCCGGCGGCGTCGACGCGGACGACGAGCCGCGCGCCGAGGTTCGTGGCGCCGGCGTTGACGGTGTCTCCCGCCCGGACCGGGACGGGCTCGGTCTCTCCCGTCAGGACCGCGTTGTCGAGCGACGAGCGTCCGAGAAGGACGACGCCGTCGACCGGGACGAGCTCGCCGGAGCGGACCTCGACGCGGTCGCCCCGGGAGAGCGCCGCGAGGGGGACCTCCACCGCCGGGGCGTCGGGTCCGTTCCCCGAGAGGCGCCGGGCGAACTCGACGAACGCCGCTCCCCGGAGGCCGTCGGCGCGCTCGAGCGCGGCGCGCTGCGCGCCCCGCTGGACCTGCCGCGCCCCGAGGAGGGCCGCCACGAGCATCGCGAGGGAGTCGAACCAGAGGGGCCCGCTCCCGCGGACGGTGTTCCACGCGCTCGCCGAGAACGCGACGGCGAGGGCCATCGCGATGGGGAGGTCGATGTGGACGAACCGGGCCTTCAGCCCCGCCAGGGCCGTCCTGAAGAAGGGCTGCGCCGAGAAGAGGACGACCGGAAGCGCGACGAGGAGGGACGCCCAGCGGAAGAACGTCTCGAAGCGCGACGCCATCCCCGAGGCCTCGCCCGCGTAGAGGGCCCCGTGGAGGAACATGAGGTTCATGGCGCAGGCCGCCGCGACGCCGAGCCGGGCGAGCGCCCTGCGGTCCTCGACGCGCCGGGCCTCCTGGAGGCGCGCGGCGCGGTGGACGTGCGGCGTGTAGCCGAGGCGGTCGAGGGCGCGGCCGATCGCCGAGAGGCGCGTCGCGCCGGGCCGCCACGTCACCTCGGCGACGGCGCTGCCGAGGTTCAGCCGGACCTCGTCGACGCCGGGGAGCGCCGCCGGGAGCTTCTCGACGAGCCAGACGCAGGCGGGGCAGTGGACCCCCTCGAGGTAGAGGCGCGTCCGGCAGCGGTCGGCGCCGGCCGGCTCGGTCGCCTCCCCCTGGAGCCCCGGGTCGTCGAAGTCCTCGAACGAGCGCCCCGTCACCCGAGCCGGCTCGAGGACGCCCTGCTGCTGGTCGACGAGGCGGTAGTACTGGTCGAGGCCCCACTCCTTCACGAGGGCGTAGACCTGCCGGCAGCCCGGGCAGCAGAATTGCTCCTCCTCCCCCTCGCGCAGGAGGCCGGCCGGGACCGCGAGGCCGCAGTGCGCGCACGCCACGGGGGCGACGCCCAGCGGACGGTCCGCGCGGGCTCGCGTCACCTCGGGGAACCCTCCGCGGCGACGTCGATCCGGGCGGCGTGGACGAAGCGGAGGGCGTCCCGCTTCGCGTCGATCCGGAGCTCCCACGCGCCCGCCTCGTCCATCCTCACGAGGGAGCGGTAGGTCCCCGCCGCCTGCGGGATCTCGACGAGGGGGCCGCTCTGGTTCAGGCGGCCGTCCGCCGGGCGGATCGCGAAGAGGAGACCCGTCAGGCCGGAGACGGGCCGGCCGTCCCGGTCCGCGACGCGGACGTCGACGGGCCGCGGCATCCCGGCGAGGTGGGGGACGTCCCCGGGGAGCTCGTAGCGGACGCTCCAGCCGAGCTGGCGGCTCGCCGCCTCGACGGCCTCGTCCGCGTCCCACGCCTTCGCGGCCTCGTAGTAGCCCCGGATCGGGCGCGGCGTGTCGGGCCGCGTCGCGACCCAGACGAGGACCCCGCACGCCACGACGGACATGGCGAGGAGGCCGCCGAGGTAGATCGGCCAGCGGTACGCGGAGATCGTCCGGAGGAGCTTCACGGCGTCCCTCCGTCCGGCCCGGCGTCGTTGAACGGCCCGAGGAGGAGGAACCCGACCTCCTTGCGGAAGCCCTTGTCGGAGCGGACCAGGTAACGGACGGGGATCTGCCCGTCCACGAAGACGGCCGGCGGCACCGTCGTCACGACGTCCACCGTGACGAGGCCCGAGGGCGCGACGGTCACGGGGGACTCGCTCACGACGAGGCTCGCCCCCTTCGGGCTCAGCACCTCGATCGTGAACCGCTGCGTCTCGGCGAGCTGGTTCGTGATCCTCACGCGCTGCTGGTTCGCGACCTGCCCGTTCGGGAGGAGCCGGTACGGCTCGCGCCCCCCGCGGACCACCTCGATCTGGGCGTCTCCCCGCGTCAGGACGAGGGCGGCGAGCGTCCCCCAGGCGATCGCGAGGAGGACGAGGTACGCGACGTTCCGCGGGCGGAGGACGCGGCGGACGCCCCCCTTCTGCTCGCGCTCGGACGTGTACTTGATGAGGCCGATCGGCTTCTTCTGCCCGATCATCACCTCGTCGCACGCGTCGACGCACTGGGCGGTCCCGATGCACTCGGGCTGCAGGCCGCGACGGATGTCGGTACCCGTCGGGCAGGCGTTCACGCAGCTCCGGCAGTCGATGCAGTCCCCCGCCGGGACGCCGGCGACGCGGTCCTTCACCTTCACCTTCGGGTCGCCGCGCGGCGCGTCGTAGGCGACGAGGATCGTGTCCTGGTCGGCCATGACGTTCTGGAGCCGTCCGTAGGGGCACGCGATCGTGCACATCTGGTCGCGGAACCAGCCGAAGTCGAAGAGGATGGCCCCCGTGAGGAGGGCCGTCGTGAAGAGCGCCCCCTTCATCGCGAACGGGTCGTGCAAGAGGCCCGCGACGAGGGCCTTCCAGCTGACGAAGTAGGCGACGAAGGTCGAGGCCATCAGGAGGGCGACGACCGTCCAGATCGACCACTTCGCCACCTTGATGGCGACCTTCCGGCGGCTCCAGGGAGCGGCGTTCAGCTTCCGCTGCCTCAGCGGTCCCCCTTCGAGGAAGGCCTCGACCGGGCGGAAGAGGAACTCGAGGTAGACGGTCTGGGGGCAGGCGTAGCCGCACCACATCCGCCCGAACGTCGAGCCGACGAAGAAGACCGTCACGATGGCGCCGAGCCCGAAGGCGGCGAGGAGGAGGTTGTCCGTCGCGTGGAAGGTGGTGCCCAGGACGTGGAACCGCCGCGCGTCGAGGTCGAGGAAGACGGCCGGGGAGCCCCCGACGGGGACCAGCGGGAGCGCGAAGAAGAGGGCGTAGAGCGCGTAGGCGATCGCCCGGCGGACCTTCCAGTGCCGCCCCTTGTGGACGATCGGGTGCATGAACTTCCGCTTCCCGTCGGCCGAGATGCTGTAGAGGAGCTCCTCCTCGGGGGCGACGTCGAAGACGCGGTCGAGGACCGGCAGGCCCCCGGCCGGGGCCGCGGCCCCCTGCTCGGGCTCCGGCGCGCGGGGCGGCTCCGCGACGGCGTTCGTCACGTCAGCTTCCCGGGATCGGCTCGGGCGTGACGGGGTCGCCCTCCGGGGGCTTGGCGTTCGGCGGGTGCGACCCCTGGAGGCTCCGCACGTACGAGACGAGCGCGGAGAGCTCCTCGGGCCTCAGGGCGCGGCCCCAGGGCGGCATCCCCTTCGCCGGCCAGCCCTTCGCGACGGTCTGGAAGATCTGCTCCACCTGTCCGCCGTGGATCCACCGGTCGTCGGTGAGGTTCGGACCGATGAGCCCCTGGGCCTGGGCGCCGTGGCAGGGGGCGCAGGTCTTCGCGAACCGGGCGGCCCCCATCTCGAGCACGGCCGGGTTCGCCGCCCCGGCGAGGAGGTCGGCGGCCTTCGGCGGGACGATCGGGTGCGCGTCGAAGTACGCCTGGACGGAGGCGGTCGACCGCTGCGCCTCGGCCCGGTACTCCGCCTCCATCGAGCCCTCGCCGAAGCTCAGCGCGTAGAAGACGAGGTAGGCGGCGGCGAAGATCAGCGAGCCCCACCAGATGGCCATGAGCCAGCCGGGCATGGGGTTGTCGTATTCCTTGATCCCGTCGAGCTCGTGAAGAACCTTGTCCTCGAACTGTGCCATGGTCCCCTCTCGTCAGCCTCTCGGGCGGGCGCCCGGAGGGTCATCGCCGGGTCCGCCGTCCTCCTCGAGGGGGAGGCGGGCCCGGGCGTCGAGGTCCTCCCGGCGGGCCCTGACGACGCGCACCGCGATGAAGACCCAGACCGCCAGGAAGAAGAGCATCGAAGCGATCGCCCACGCGCCCGCTCCGGTCCGTGCGGCGAGCTCCTGGAGCATCGCTCCCTCGCTCCCTCGCTCCCTCGCTACCTCGCGGCCGCGACGGCGGGGGCCGCCGGGGCCGGAGGAGGAGCCGGGGCGAGCGGCTCCTGCGGCGCGACCGGCTTCCACCTGATGTCGGTCCCGAGCCGCTGGAGGTACGCGGTCAGCGCCACGATCTCCTTGTCGGCGAGCCCCCTCGGCCCGCGCTGGGCCTCGACCTCCGCGGCGATGGCCTTCGCCTGGGCCTCGATGGCGGCCGGGGCGCCCTCGATCTCGCCGTCGGTGTAGGGAACGCCGACGGCCCGGAGGGCGCGCATCTTCGCGCCGATCTCGCGCGCGTCGAGCGTCGACGTCAGGATGTGGGTGTACCGGGGCATGACCGAGCCCGGCGTCGTCGAGCGGGGGTTCTGGATGTGGCGGACGTGCCAGAGCGAGGGGTACTTGCCGCCGACGCGGTGGAGGTCCGGTCCGGTCCGCTTCGAGCCCCACTGGAAGGGGTGGTCGTAGATGTACTCGCCGGCCTTCGAGTACTCCCCGTACCGCTCGGTCTCGTAGCGGAAGGGCCGGACGAGCTGCGAGTGGCAGAGGTAGCACCCTTCGCGCGTGTAGATGTCCCTGCCGAGGACCTCGAGCGGCGTGTAGGGCTTGACGCTCGCGATCTCCTTCACGTTGTCCCTGTCGAAGAACATCGGGATCGCCTCGACGAGGGAGCCGACGGCGAGCGCGAGCGTGGTGAGGACCGTGAAGGTGACCGTGCGTCCCTCGAGGATCCGGTGGAAGCCGTGCCGCAGGGCGTGCTGGAACCGGTAGAAGGCGTAGTCGTAGGTGTCCGGACCGGTCGTCGCCCCGGGGGCCGACAGGTCGGCCACGAGCGGCGGCGCCTTCACCTCCGGCTCCTCGTCGAAGCCCGCCGGGGCCTTCCGGATCGTCTTGAAGACGTTCCAGACCAGGAGAACGACGCCGGTGAAGAAGAAGATCGCCGCGACGAGGCGGACCCAGTAGAGCGGGACGATCCTGGTTACGGTCTCGATGAAGTCGGGGTAGGTGAGCCGCCCGTCCGGCTCGAAGGCGCGCCACATCGCCCACTGGGTGATGCCGGCGACCCACATCGAGACCTGGTAGAGGATCAGGCCGATCGTGCCGATCCAGAAGTGGGCGGTCGCGAGCCGCCTGGAGTAGAGCTCGGTCTTCCAGAGCCTCGGGACGATCCAGTAGAGGATCCCGAACGAGAGGAACGCGTTCCAGCCGAGGGCCCCCGCGTGGACGTGGCCGATCGTCCAGTCGGTGAAGTGCGAGACCGCGTTCACCGACTTGATGGACATCATCGGGCCCTCGAACGTCGACATGCCGTAGTAGGTCACGGCGACGACCATGAACTTCAGGATCGGGTCCTCGCGCAGCTTGTTCCACGCGCCCCGGAGCGTCAGGAGGCCGTTGACCATCCCCCCCCAGGAGGGCATCCAGAGGATGAGCGAGAAGAGCATCCCGAGCGTCGAGGCCCACTCGGGGACGGCCGAGTAGTGGAGGTGGTGCGGGCCGGCCCAGATGTAGACGAAGACGAGCGACCAGAAGTGCATGATCGACAGCCGGTAGCTGAAGACCGGGCGCTCCGCCGCCTTCGGCAGGTAGTAGTACATGAGGCCGAGGTACGGCGTCGTCAGGAAGAACGCGACGGCGTTGTGCCCGTACCACCACTGCATCAGGGCGTCCTTGACCCCCGAGTAGGCCGAGTAGCTCCCGAGCCAGGAGTAGGGCATCGCCATGCTGTTCCCGATGTGGAGGATGGCGACGGCGACGATGGACGCGATGTAGAACCAGATCGCGACGTAGAGGTGCTTCTCGCGCCGGATCGCGATCGTCCCGAAGAAGTTGACCGCGAAGACGACCCAGAGGAGGGCGATCACGACGTCGAGGATCCAGGGGGCCTCGGCGTACTCCTTGGCCTGCGTGTGCCCGGTGACGTAGGCGAGCGCCGCCGCCACGATCAGGAGCTGCCAGCCCCAGAAGTGGATCTTCGAGAGGGCGTCGCTGAAGAGCCTCGTCTTCAGGAGGCGCTGGCTCGAGTGGTAGACGCCTCCGAAGATCATGTTCCCCACGAACGCGAAGATGACCGCGTTCGTGTGGATCGGCCGGAGCCGCCCGAACGTCAGGTACGGCGCGAGGTTCAGCCCCGGCAGGAAGAGCATGGCCGCGATCAGGACGCCCACGAGCATGCCGACCACGGCCCAGACCACGGCGGCCAGGAAGAAGAGCCGCGGGGTTCGATCGTCATAGCGGACGGTGTTGCTCATCGATCTCCCATCCTGTTTCGGTGCGTTTCCGGAGGGGGAGGAGTGGAGGTGGCGGCCGGCACGGGTCGCCGGAGCGCTGCGCGTGGAGGGTGGCCCGGGCCGGATCCGTGCCCGACGACCCGGAGGGCGGAGCAGCGGTCTCCGGGGCGCTCCGTCGCCCTGCTCCCCACCAAGGCCTGTTCGCGATCGCCCGACAAGCAGCCCCCTGGAGACGACGTTTCCGATGCCGTGCCGGGGCGGATCTTCCGTCCAGCTGCACCGCAGCACCATCCTTCAGATGCCTCAATTCTTCAATGGCCTCGATCGTCCTCCGCGGAGGCCGAACCGGTCGGGGATCCGGGTCATGTTTCGTGAAAATCGGAATTGTCCGGGATGTCGACGATCTCGCAGGGCAGCGTCCCGGCGGGCGACGGGAAGGACCTGATGCAAACGCATCAGGCCGGCCGCCGGGAGCCGCGTCGCTGGCGGCGCGCTCCCCGGCCGCTCCCGTCGGCGGGGGTGCCGCCCCCGCACCCCCCGTCGCGGGCTCGAGCCCGGCAACGAAAAGGAGCGGCGAGGTCTTCGCCGCTCCCGTTCTCGTTCTCGTACTTGGCGGGGCCGACGGGACTCGAACGCGCCCGCCCGGCTCGCTCCGCGAGCCGCCGCTTCGCTGGCGGCGCTCTCCCCGGCCGCTCCCGTCGGCGGGGGCTGCCGCCCCCGCACCCCCCGTCGCGGGCTCAAGCCCGGCAACGAAAAGGAGCGGCGAGGTCTTCGCCGCTCCCGTTCTCGTTCTCGTAATTGGCGGGGCCGACGGGACTCGAACCCGCGACCTCAGGCGTGACAGGCCTGCGTTCTAACCAACTGAACTACGACCCCGCGATCCGCTCGAAAAAACAGCCCCCTTCCGGGGACGGAGGCGGAGTATACCCGGAACGCGGGGAGCCGCAAGGGGTCGCGGCCCCCCGGATCCCGCGCCCGGGGCGGTCCGCGGAGCCGGTCAGAACGGGTACCCGATCGAGAGGGAGAGCTCCCCGGGCGACTCCCCCGCCTTCCGGTCGAGCTTCAGCCCGTACTCCACGCGGAGCGGCCCGACGGGCGTGGCGTAGAAGAGGCCCAGGCCCGCTCCCCAGCGGAGCTGCGAGAGGTTCACGTCGCGCCAGCCCGCCCAGACGTTCCCGACGTCGAAGAAGAAGGTGACGCCCAGGTCGCCGACGAGAGGGACGCGCCACTCCGCGTTCCCCACGAGGAGGCCGTTCCCGCCGATCCCGGCGCCGTCCTGGAGCGTCTGTCCCTCGATCCCGAGGTTGTCGAGCGGGAACGCCCGGTGCGTGGTCCGGCCGCCCGCGAAGAACCGCTCGGCGATCGGCACCGCGAGGTTGGGAGGGCAGACGGCGCTTCCCGGGACGGAGCAGGTCGAGAAGGGCTCGATCGCCCCAAGCCGGAGCCCGACCGCGAAGGTCGTCCTCCGGTAGGGGCGGTAGAGGTTCGCCTGGAGGTAGCCCTTGAGGAACGCGGCGTCCGCCGCGAGGAGCGGGAACGCCCACTTGAGGTCGCCGGCGACGAAGGTCCCCGCGTGGGGCGTGATCGGGTCGTCGCGGCGGTCCCACGCGACCGTCGGGGAGAGCGACGAGATGAAGATCCTCTGGTTCTGCCTCTCGAGCGTCGAGAGGATGTCGTCCGGGGCGGTCGGCTCGACGATCTCGTACTGGTAGCGGAGGGCGCCCTTCAGCGTCTCCGAGATCGCCTTCTGCAGCTCGAGGAACGCCCCTCCGCGCTTCACGCTGTACGTCTCGCGGATCTCCTCGGCCGTGTAGACGGTGAACGCCATGGGCACGTCCCAGCCGAGGAACGGCCGGCCCCGGAGGCTCGCCACGACGCGCGTCTCCCGCCGCGAGTACCGCGCGTCGAGCGACCCGAGGATGGCGCGCCCGAAGACGTTGGCGTACGAGGCGCCGAGCGAGAAGCGCGGATTGAAGGCGGGGTGCGCCTGGCGGTCGTACTCCGCGCCGACGCCGTAGGTGACGCTCCAGGGCTTCCCCTCCACGAGCGAGACGACGACGGTCCGGCGGGACGTCTCCGGGTCGGTCGGCAGCTGCGTCACGTCGATCCGGGAGAAGACGCCGAGACGCGAGAGGCTCTGCTGGGTCCGGATCAGCTTCGAGAACGAGAACGGCTCGCCGGGCTGGAACGCGTAGTCGCGCTCGACGTAGGGCGGGAGGGTGCGGCGGAGCCCCCGCGTCACCACCTGGCCGAAGAACACCTGCGTCCCCGCCTTGACGTCGTAGGCGACGGCGACCGAGCGGCCGCCCCCCGGCTCCGGCGGTCCGGGCTCGGTCCGCGCGTCGACCTGGGCCTCCACGAAGCCGCGCTCGGCCAGGAGCGACTGCAGGAGGCCGACGTCGGAATCGACGTCGGCCCGCCGGAACGGCCCCCCCTCCGTCACCGCGAGGCGCGGCGCCACGGGCCCCGCCGGCGGCGGCGGAAGGCCGGTCACCGTCACGGAGGCGACCGACTCCGCGACCCCCTCGTCGATCCTGAAGACGGCCTCGAGCTCGAACGGGACGCCCGTCTCCCGGACCTCGGCCCCCCCCACCCTCGCGTCCGCGAAGCCGCGCGAGCGGTAAAGGGCCGCGATCGCCTCGGAGTCCTTCCGCAGCTGCTCGCCGACGAGCCTTCCCGTGGAGAGGAGGCCCCGCGGGCTCGTGCCGACCACGCTCGCCAGCGTGCGGCCCGAGATCGCGTGGTTCCCCTCGAAGGAGACGCGCCTCACCACCCACCGCTCCCCCCGGTCGATCCGGAAGGTGATCCGGTCCTCCCCGGGGACGGTCTCGAAGGTCACGTCGACCTTCGCCCTCGCGAAGCCCTTCTCCTGCAGGGAGGTCTCGAGGCGCTTCGCGAAGCGCCTCACGGAATCCTCGTCCGGCGGCTCGGAGCGGCTCCAGGGCGACTGCGGGTCGTTCCGGACGCGGGACTCCTTCGCCCCGATCACCGTCAGGACGACCTTCGGGCCGACGAAGACGGAGTAGCGTGCGGTCACGAGCCGCCGGGCGGCGTCGTAGTCCATCCCCTCGTACCGCACCTCGGCGCGCGCGTAGCCGAGGTCGTGGTAGGCGGCGGCGTACCTCTCCGCGTCGGACCGCGCGACCGCCTCGCGGAAGTCCTTCCGCTTCGGGAGCTTCCCTTTCCGCGCGAGGGTCTCGGCCGTCAGGGGCGCGAGGTCCCCGGTGAAGGCCGGCGGCGCCGGGCCCGCGACCGCTCCCGGGTCGATGCGGACGGTGAGCGCCACCGACGTCTCCGTCGGGCCCGGCTCGACCTCGGTCGTCACCGTGGCGTCGAGATACCCCCGGGCCCTCAGGACGCGGAGGATCCGCGCCCGGGCGTCGCTCCCCTCCTGGGGGCTCCACGGGTCTCCCGGCTCGAGGAGGAGGGCGTCCCGGAGGCGCCCCCTCTGGGGAAGGCCCTTCCCCGCGAGGGTGACGGTGGCGACCCTCGCCGCCGCGTAGTACCGGACGGTGACCCACGTCCCGGCGTCGGTGGGCGTCCCCTCGACCCAGAGGTCGGAGAACTTCCCCGTCAGGAAGAGGAGCCGGAGCGCCCGCCGAACGCCGCTCTCGGTGAGGGTGGAGCCCGGGGCCAGGCCGGAGAGCGCGACGAGGCGCCCCTCGTCGACCGGGGCGTCGCCCCGGAGCGAGACGCCCGCGACCGCCGTCCCGTAGAGCGAGGACGAGGGCCGAGCCGTGGCGGCGGGGGCGGCCGGCGCGATCGCGGCCGTCAGGACGAGGGCGAGGGCGAGGCTCATCAGCGGAGGCGCTTCCGGACCTTCACGTCGACGGAGTAGACGCCGAACTCGTCGCGCATCAGCTGGAGGAACGCGTTCGGCTGGAGCTGGTACTCGACCAGGATCACCTGCTCGGCGTTCGAGGACGCCTTGTAGGAGAACGTGACGGTCAGGTCCCTCGAGAGGGACTTCCCCACCGTCAGGCGCGGCGCGTCGAACGAGTTGCCGACGAAGACGGGGTCGATCTGGAGCCGGTCGAGCCGGAGGAGCTCCTTCGTCCGGCTCGCCGCCGCCTCGGTGGCCAGGCCCGCGATCAGCTCGCGGGCGGCCCGCGCGATCGACTCGTCCGACGAGATGGGGGCGGTCCCGGTGACGCCGCCTCCGACGGAGCCGGACGGGAGCTCTCCGGTCGCCAGGGTGGAGACGATGTCGGCCTCGGGGAGCGGGGGATCGGACCAGAAGCGGGGGACCATCCGCGAGGCGGTCCCGGAGAGCCCGATCCCGAGCTGGTAGTCGCGGACGTTGGTCCGCGCCTCGAGGTCGAAGTAGGGGTCGATCCGGATCGGGTCGGAGAAGAGGATCCGGGCCTTCGTGACGTCGTAGCGGAGCCCGCGGAGCTCGAGCCTCCCCCCGTCCTCCGCGTCGATCTGGCCGAGGAGGACGGGCCGCCCCCAGGTCCCCTTCATCCTCAGGTCGCCGCTGGCGCGGAGCCGGGCCACGTTGTTCCTCACCTCGATGGCGCCCGGCGGGACGGCGATCGACAGGTCGAGGGCCATCGGGTCGAAGACCGACGGCTCCGGCGCGGCGGCTGCTCCGGGCCGCAGCTTTCCGAGGAGGGTCCCGAGCCCGAGCTGGAGGTCCTGGTCGTAGACGCCGCGGACGAGCGTCAGGTCCCCCCTCAGGCTCTCGGGCTCGGACGTCCCGACGACGACGACGTCGCCCGAGACGGTGGCCCGGAACCCGGCGAAGGGCTCCCCGCGGACGTTCGTCAGCCGGCCGTTGACCCGGATGCCGGCGAGCGATGTGCCGTCCAGCGTCAGCGCCCCTCCGGCGTCGAGCGTCCCGCCCAGGACGCTCATCGTCAGGCCGCTGGTGCTGACGCGCCCCGGCGAGAAGACGAGCGCCCCGGTGATCGACTGGACCGGGGGGGACCCCGGCGAGGCGACGAAGTCGACCGCGTCGAGCGTCGCCTTCCCTTCGACCTGCGGCTTCTCGACGGTGCCTCCGAGCCTCAGGTCGAGCGCGAGCTTCCCGGCCAGCGACGCCTCGGGGAGGGCGAGCTCGAGGAGGCCCGCGTCCGCCACCCCCCGCACGCCGACGTCGAGGCCGTGGGGAGCCCCCGTCCCCACCGTTCCCGCCAGGCGAACCTCTCCCTCCGAGCGCGTCGGCGTGTCGCGGTGCGACGCGCGGACGACGGCGTCGTCGAGACGGAACCGCCCCGCGCTCCAGGCGATGCGCGCCGGCGCGTCGAGGACGACCCTGTGGTTCAGGAACCCGACGTCGAGGGAACGGACGGTTCCGGAGAGGCTCGCGAGCTTCGACGTCGACGGGTCGAGCTCGCAGAGGGCCTCCACGGCGAGGCTCCCGTCGAGCTTCTGCGACGCCGGGACCCCGAGCAGGGGGGAGAAGAGGGCCAGCGACGAGACCTGGAGGCCCGCCGTCACCTCGCTCGCCCTCCCGCCCAGGGTGCAGACCGCGGCGCGAGGGGACTCGACCCGGGCCGAGAAGGAGCCCCCGGCGATGCTCGCCTCGGCCGAGAGCTTCTCGCCGGGCAGGACGAGCGCCCGGCCGTCCCAGCGCGCGTCGGCCAGGGCGAGGGACGCCGTGAGCCCGGGCTCGTCCAGCGTCCCCGAGCCGGCGGCGTGCCCCGACAGCGTCCCGGTGAGGGAAGGGGCGGCCTGCGCGAGACCCGAGACCCGCTCCACGGGGACGTCGCGCACGTCCCCCCGGAGCTCGTAGGCCCCGTCGGCGTACCGGTACCACCCGTCGAACGTCAGGGCGCCGCCGCCGACCCGCCCCTCGGCGCGTGAGAGGCGCAGCCGGTCCCCTTCCAGGCCGAGCGTCCCCTCGACCCGGTCGAGATGCTCTCCCCAGATGGTGGCGTTCTCCCAGACGAGGGGGGCTTCGCCCCGCACCGCCGGGGTCACCCCCTCGAGCGGGAGCCGACCCGTGATCGGGCCCGTGAGCGGGAGGTCGAAGTCGAGGAACTTGAGGACGCGCTCGAGGGGGAACGAGGCGAGGTCCGCCGTGAGCCCGTCCAGCCGGTAGTGGCCGGCCAGGGGGCCGCCCCATCCGAGGGGACCCGTCACGGTCAGGGTCCCCCCCTCGTCGCGCGCCTCGAACGGCGAGAGCGTGAGGACGTTCCGGTCCACGACGAAGTCGGCCGTCACCGCCCCGAACCGGGCCCCGCGGAGGACGAACCCGTCGGCGTCGAGGTGCCCGCCGACGCGAAGGTCGGCCCAGCTCCGCTCCAGCCGGGCCGAGAGCCGTCCCGAGCCGCCCAGCAGCAGCGGCGGCTGGAGCGGCTCCTTCAGGATCGCCGGGTAGAGGTTCGCGGCGAGCCGCTCCGCCTCGGCGAGGTCGGGCGCGACGACGGTCAGGTTCAGGTCGGGCGCCCAGCTGCCGAACGTGAGGGTCCCGTCGACGGTGGTGCGGAGCCCGGCGCCGATCGCGAGCGGCATCCCCGGGAAGACGATCTTCCCGTTTCGGACGAGGAGCGGCCCCCCGCCGGAGGTGGGGAAGGCGTTCCGGCCCTTCACCATCGACGGCTCGCCGGCCAGCGGCGTCAGCCGGAGGCTCCCCGCCCCGTCGGCGTGCTCGATCCCGCCCGGCCCGAAGGTCAGCGTGGTGTCGAGGTCGGCGGCGGCCATCAGGCCGGTCCCGGGCAGGTCGACGTCCCCGAAGAAGCTCTCCATCCGGAGCCCCCTGCCCCGCGCGACGATCCTCACGGGGAGGGGCGGGTCCTTCAGGCGGGCGACCCGGACGAGGGCTTCGATCTCGCCCCCGGCGTAGCTCGCGCGCGGGACGTGGACGAGGACGCCTCCGGGCTCGATGTGGAGCGTCCCCGTGGCCGTCATCGGGAACGGCCCGAACCGGGCCGGCTCCGCCACCGCGAACCGGCCCCTCACGTCGAAGCGCCCGCCGGGGGGGACGCGGAGCGACGCCTCCGCGGTGACGGGGCCGGTGAGGGGGAGGCCGACGCCGAAGTAGCGGCCGAGCGCCTCGGCCTCGAACCGGAGCCTCCCGGCCAGCGTCAGGACCGGCCTCCTCAGGTCGTCGAACCCGCCCGACGCGTCGAGGGAGAGCTCGCGGCTGTCCAGCCGGATCCCCCTGAAGTGGAGCCGGTGCGGCGAGAGGACGAGGTCGACGCCGAGCGCGAAGTCGAGGAGGCCGTAGTCCTCGAGCTTCAGCTGCCCGTTGCGGCACGCGAGCGACGCCTCGGTGACGGGGGCGCGCTCGTTGATCCGGGCCGTGAGCGCGACGTCGCGGAGCGCGACGTCGAGGCGGGCCTTCCACTCGCGGAAGCGGAAGCTCCCCTTCTGGAGGACGGCCTCGGCGATCCTCAGGTCCGTCTTCCCGCCTCCCCCCTTCGGGAGGGCCGCCGCGATCGACGAGAAGTTCGTGGAGCCGTCGGGGAAGACCTCGAAGACGACGCGCGGGCCGAGGACCCGGACCTTCGGGAGGCTGACGCTCTCCCGGCCGACGACCGGGATCCCCCGCAGGCTGATCTCGTCGGCCGAGAAGCAGAGTCCCGGGGTCCCCCGCGGGTCGTTCGCGACCGCGACGTCCTCGACGACGAAGGCCGGCGGCAGGAGGGAGAGGTCGAAGCCTCCGATCTTCACCGGCCGCCCGATGGCCTGCGAGAGGAGCCGCTCCGACTTCTTCCGCATGATGTCCTGGAAGCGGGGCGAGCGGAAGACGGCGTAGAGGACGAGCCCCGAGAAGAGGGCGAGGAGCGTGAAGAGCCGCAGGACCCGGACCTGCGCGAGCGTCAGCTTCGGGAAGTGGGGGTGCGGGATCCGATGCGCCACGGGTGTCGCCCCGCGCCTCAGCGCGGCGCCGGCTCGCGCCCGCCGCCGAAGGAGAGCTTCGTCGCCAGGACGTCGAAGAACGAGCGGCCGGGCGCGCGCACGAGCGCCAGCGCGCCCGGCGCCCGCTCGACCCTCACGCGCGCGCCGTCGGGGAGCGCGTACCCCTCCTGTCCGTCGAGGGTGAGGAAGACGTCGCCGGGATCGCTCTCGGTCGCGAGCTCGAGCCGGACGTCGTCGGGGAGGACGAGCGGCCGGAGCGAGAGCGTGTGGGGGCAGATCGGCGCCAGGACGATGGCGGGCATCGTCGGCGCGAGGATCGGTCCCCCCGCCGAGAGGTTGTAGGCGGTCGAGCCGGTCGGCGTGGAGACGATGAGGCCGTCCCCCCGGTAGCGCGCGACGAGCTCGCCGTCGGACTCGACCCGGATGGTCGCCATCCGCGCGAGGGCCGCCTTGCCGATGACCGCGTCGTTGACGACCAGGAACCCGCGCGGGCGGCGCCCGGACACCAGCAACGTCACGGCGAGGCGCCGCCGCCTCTCGATCGGCGCCGTTCCCGCCAGGGCGGCCTCCAGGACGGGGAGGTGCTCCCCGGGCTGGCAGGCGGTCAGGAAGCCGAGCCTTCCGGTGTTGATCCCGAGGATCGGCACCACCCGCCCCGGAGCGCGGGCGACGGACAGGAGGGTCCCGTCCCCGCCCAGGGTCACGACGAGGTCGACGTGCCGCGCCACCTCGTCGCGCGGGATCGCGGCGGACGCCCCGCGCGCCATCCCCGACTCGGCGTCGTGGATCACCTCGAGGCCCCGCCGCGCGAGGAACGCCTCCAGCTCCAGCGCGAGGGCGACCGCCTCCGGGCTCGTCGTCCGCGTGACGAGCGCGACGCGCCGGACCGGCGCCCGGGCGGGCGGTCTCCTCCTCGCGGGCACGAGGACGATTCTAGCGGGCGGGGGCGCGGAATCCCGCGAGAAGCTCGACGTTTCCGTCCGCGCCGGGGAGGGGGGAGTCGACGAGGCCCAGCGGGACGAGCCCCAGCGCGCGGGCCGAATCGACCACCCGCGCCCCGGCGCGCGCCCTCACCTCGGGGTCGCGGACGATCCCGCCCCTCCCCACCTCGCCCCGGGCCGACTCGAACTGGGGCTTCACGAGGAGGACCGCCTCCGCCCCCGGGGCGAGGAGGGGGACGACGGCCGGGAGGACGAGCGTCAGCGAGATGAACGAGACGTCCGCCACGGCGACCTCGATCGGCTCCGGCACCTCGGCGGAGGAGAGGTGGCGGGCGTTGACCCGCTCCCTCAGGACGACGCGCGGGTCGGTCCTCAGCCGCGCGTGGAGCTGCCCCCATCCCACGTCGACGGCGTAGACGCGGGCCGCTCCCCGCGAGAGGAGGACGTCGGTGAAGCCCCCGGTGGAGGCCCCGACGTCGAGACAGACCTTCCGTGCCGGGTCGACCCCGAACGCGTCGAGCCCCGCCGCCAGCTTGACGCCCCCGCGGGACGCCCACGGGTGCTCGGGCTCCGACAGCGCGACCTCGGCGTCCTCGCGGACGGGGGTCCCGGGCTTGGGGGCCGGGATCCCCTTCACGGCCACGCGGCCCGCGAGGATCAGGGCGGCGGCGCGCGTCCGCGACTCGGCCAGCCCCCGCTCGACGAGGAGGACGTCGAGCCTCCTCTTCGGCGTCGCCGTCACATCTCGACGAGGACCTTCAGCGCCTCGCCGCCGCGGACGGCGAGGGCGAAGGCCTCGGCGGCCCGCGCGAGCGGCAGCCGGTGCGTCACGAGCCTCTCCACCGGGATCGCGCCGGCCGAAAGGAGGTCGAGGGACCGGCGGGTCTCGGCGGGACCGGACGAGTAGCTGAAGCGGAGGGTCAGGTCGCGGAAATAGGGGAGGTGCGGCTCCAGGGCCCACCTCTTCCCGGGCGCCACCGGGGAGAAGAGGACGACGCGCCCGGCCGGGGCGGCGGCGGCGACGCCCGCGAGGACCGCCTCCTCGGCCGTGGGGACCACGAAGACCGCGTCCGCTCCCTCGGCTCCGTCGTCCCGGCACGCCTCCGCCGCGTCGTCGCGGGACGGGTCGACGACCGCGTCGAAGCCGAACAGGAGGGCGAAGCGGCGGCGCGCCGGGTCCGGGTCGCTCCCGACGACGCGCGCGGCGCCGGCGAGGCGCGCGAGGAGGCCGAGGAGGATGCCGTTCGAGCCGAGCCCGACGACGAGGGCCGTGTCCCCCGCGCGCACCTCCGCCCGGTCGACGGCCTTCAGCGCGCAGGCGACCGGCTCCACGAAGGCGCCGGCGTCGAGGCTCATGCCGTCGGGGAGCTTCAGCGTGTCCCGCGCGACGGCGAGGGCGTCGACCCGGACGAACTCCGCGAGCCCTCCCGGGAAGAGCCTCGAAGGCTTCCACGAGCGGCACTGGACGCTCTCCCCCCGCGCGCACCAGCGGCAGGAGCCGCACGGGGCGTGGTGGTGGACGAAGACCCTGTCCCCGGGCACGAGACCCCCGACGCCGTCGCCGAGGGCCGCCACGACCCCCGCCGTCTCGTGGCCGAGGACGGCCGGGGCCTTCGTGGCGACGTACCACGGGGAGACGTCGCTCCCGCAAAGGCCCACTGCCTTCATCGCCACGAGGACGTCGCCGGGCCCCGGCTCGGGGACCGGCATCTCGACGACCTCGACGTCCGCGGGGCTCCTGACCAGCGCGGCCTTCATCGTGCGGGGGATCACGGGACGAACGCGGTCTTCATCCCTTCGCCCTTCTCGAGCGAGGCGAAGACCTCCTCCCACTCCTCCAGCGGGCGCCGGTCGGTGACGAGCGCCTCGACCGGCAGGGCTCCCGCCTGAAGGAGCTCGAGCGCCTCCCGGGCCTGCCGGGGCGTGTAGTGGAACGAGCCCACGACCGAGACCTCGTCGTAGTGGACCCGGTGGGCGAGGACGGGGATCGTCACGCCGCGCGCGAGCCCGGCGAAGAGGAGGACGGTCCCGCCCCGCGCCGCCAGGTCCACCGCCGAGGACGCGACCCGGGCGTCGCCGGTCGTGTCGACGACGACGTCGGCTCCCCCCTCCCCCACGGCGCCCCGCGCGGCGTCGGGGGCGCCGCCGTCGAGGAGGACGGTGTCGGCCCCGAGCGCGGCGTGGGCCGCGAGCCGGTGCGGACGGCGTCCGGCCACGACGACGCGGAGGCCGCGCGGGAGGGCGAGCGCCGCGAACATCAGCGCGATCGGCCCGGTCCCGAGGACCAGGAGGCTGCGGGCCCCGTCGAGCGGGACGCGGGAGAGGCCGCGCACGACCGACGCGAGCGGGTCGAGGAGGGCCGCCGTCGCGGCCGGCATCCCGTCCGGCAGGCGGAAGAGCCCCCGGGCCGCCACCCGCGCCGGGACGCGGATCCTCTCGGCGAAGGCTCCCCAGAGGGGGGCGGAGAAGGCGGTGGCGCAGACGTTCTCGCGGCCGGCGAGGCAGTCGGCGCAGGCGCCGCAGGGACCCGAGACGGCCGCGGTCACCCGTGCGCCGACCGGGGCGGGCGCTCCCTCCCCGGCGGCGACGACCGTCCCGGCGAACTCGTGCCCGAGGATCGCCGGCAGCGGGAACTTCGGGTGTCCGCGCCTGTAGAGCTTCAGGTCGGTTCCGCAGGTGAGGGCCGCCTCCACCCGGACGACGACCTCGCCCGGCCCCGGCTCGGGGGCGGCCACCTCGCGGAGGCTCGCCGCCCCGGGCCGGTCGCAGACGAGGGCTCGCATCCGGGGCGCCGGCTCAGCTCGCGGCGCGCGTCGTCGCGGGCCGGATCGGGACGACCGCCGACGTCGCCTCCCGGAACGTCCGGAGGAGCCCCTCCTCGTCCAGGGCCACCTCCTGGCGCTGCTCGGCCTGCGTGGCGTGGGCGACGAAGCGGTCGGGGAGGCCGACGCGCCGGATCCGGGCGTCGATCCCGAGCTCGTCGAGGGCCTCCGCCACCGCGGAGCCGAAGCCGCCGGCGACGGCGTTCTCCTCGACGGTGATGACCCGGGAGCCGGGCTTCACGAGCTGGGCCAGGAGCTCCTTGTCGATCGGCTTCACCCACCGGGCGTTGATCACCGTGAGGGAGGCGCCCCCCTCGGCCGCGAGCCTCTCGGCCGCCCTCCAGGCGGGGAGGACCGGGTCCCCGACGGCGACGACGACCCCGTCCTTCCCGACCCGGAGCGCCTCGCCCTTGCCGATCGGCAGGGGCTTCGGCTGCGGGTCGAGCGCCAGGCCGGACCCGCTCCCCCGCGGGTAGCGGATCGCGGTCGGGTGCCCGGTGACGAAGGCCGAGGCGAGGAGGTGCCTCAGCTCGTTCTCGTCCTTGGGCGCCGCCACCATCATGTTCGGGAAGACGCGCAGGTACGAGAGGTCGTACGCGCCGTGGTGGGTCGGTCCGTCGGCCCCGACGAGGCCGGCCCGGTCGAGCGCGAAGACGATCGGGAGGTCCATCAGGCAGACGTCGTGGAACAGCTGGTCGTACGCCCGCTGCAGGAAGGTCGAGTAGATGGCGCAGACGGGCCTCTGCCCCTGCGTCGCGAGCCCCGCCGCGAAGAGGACCGCGTGCTGCTCGCAGATCCCGACGTCGAACGTCCGCTCCGGGAAGCGGCGGGCGAAGCGGTCGAGCCCCGTCCCGTCCGGCATCGCGGCCGTGATCGCCACGATCCGCTCGTCCTTCTCGGCCAGCTGGATCAGCGTGTCCGCGAAGATCGACGTGTAGCTCGGCGGCGCGGCCTTCTTCGCGATCTCCCCCGTCTCGGCCTTGAACGGGGACGGGCCGTGCCAGAAGACCGGGTCCTTCTCGGCCAGGGCGTACCCCTTCCCCTTCGTCGTCAGGACGTGGACGAGGATCGGCCCCGGGTGGTCCTTCGCCTGCCGGAGGGTCTTCACGAGGCCGGGGACGTTGTGGCCGTCGATCGGCCCGACGTAGGTGAAGCCGAGCTCCTCGAAGAGGGTCCCCGGGACGAGCGCGTGCTTGACGGCGTCCTCGATCTGCTCGGCCATCTGCGCGAGCCGCTGCCCGGCCGGGAGCTTCTTCAGGACGCTCGCCACGTCGCCGCGGACCTTGTTGTAGATCTGCCCGCGCGCGATCCGGAGGAGGTAGCCGGAGAGCGCCCCGACGTTCGGGGCGATCGACATCTCGTTGTCGTTCAGGATGACGATCAGCTTCCGCTTGAGGAAGCCCGCCTGGTTCAGCCCCTCCATGGCGACGCCGCCGGTCAGGCCGCCGTCCCCGATGATCGCGACGACGTGGTAGTCGTCCCCCTTGGCGTCGCGCGCGGCGGCCATGCCGAGGGCGGCGGAGATCGACGTGGAGGCGTGGGCGGCGTTGAAGACGTCGTACTCCGACTCGGCCCGGCTCGTGAAGCCCGAGAGCCCCCCCTTCTGGCGGATCGTCTGGAGCCGGGCCCTGCGGCCGGTCAGGACCTTGTGCGGGTAGCACTGGTGGCTCACGTCCCAGACGAGGAGGTCCCGCGGCGTGTCGAAGACGTAGTGGAGGGCGACGGTCAGCTCGACCGTCCCGAGGCCGGAAGCGAAGTGCCCTCCCGTCTTGGAGACCGACTCGATGAGGAAGCTCCGGACCTCGTCGGAGAGGGTCTCGAGCTCCTCGAGGGTCAGGGGCTTCAGGTCCCGGGGCCAGCTCACGCGGTCGAGGAGGGGGGTCGGGCGTGTCGTGGTCATCGTCTGAACCCTCGATTCTACGGGCGTTTCTTCCATCCGGCCCTCAGCGGTCCCGGTGGGCCGCGTAGCGGGCCAGCTCCGACAGGATCCCGGGGCCCCCTTCGACGGCCTCGGCCGCCTCCAGCGCCGCGGCGAGCGCCCGGTCGCGCTCGGCGCGGGCCCCCTCGAGGCCGAAGAGGGCCGGGTAGGTCAGCTTCTCCTGCGCCGCGTCCTTGCCGGCGGTCTTGCCGAGGGCGTCGGCCGAGGCCGTCACGTCGAGGAGGTCGTCCGCGATCTGGAAGAGGAGGCCCAGGAGGACGCCGTAGCGGGCCACGTCGCTCCTCCGGACGGGAGGGGCGCCCGCGAGGACGGCCCCGAGCTCGGCGGAGGCCTGGAGGAGGCGCCCGGTCTTCTTCTCGTGGATCTCGCGCAGGCGCTCTGCCGCCCCCGCGCCGCGGCCGACCGCCCCCTGTGCCGCCAGGTCGAGCGCCTGCCCCCCGGCCATCCCGGACACGCCGATCGCGCGGGCCAGGAGCGCTACCGCCTCCGCGCGCCGCGGGGCCGCCTCCTTCCCCGACGGCCGCGTCGCGAGGAGCTCGAACCCCAGCGTCTGCAGCGCGTCCCCCGCCAGGAGGGCCATCGCCTCGCCGTGGACGACGTGGCACGTCGGCCGGCCTCGCCGGAGCGTGTCGTCGTCCATGCACGGGAGGTCGTCGTGGATCAGCGAGTAGGTGTGGACGAGCTCCAGCGCGGCCGCGGCCTCGGCCACCTCGGACGGGACGGGAGACGCGCCGCCGCAGACGTCGTAGAGCGTCAGCGCGAGGATCGGGCGGAGCCGCTTCCCTCCCGCCAGGACGCTGTAGCGCATCGCGTCGGACAGCGGCTCCCCGGCGGCCGGGAGGACGCGGAGGAGGGCGGCCTCCGTCTCCCCCCGCCGCCCGGCGAGCCACTCCTCGAGGGGCGGCCTCCGGACGGCAGCCGGGGGGGTCACCTCTCGTCCCCGCCGTCGGAGCCGGCTTCGTCCCCTTCCGCCTCGAACGGGGCGGTCACGAGCCCCTCGGGCGTCTCCCCGAGGACCACCTCGACCCTCTTCTGGATCTCGTCGAGCTTGCCGCGGCAGAACCGGGAGAGGAGGACCCCCTCCTCGAAGAGCTCGAGCGAGGCCTCGAGCCCCCGTTCGGGGTCCTCGAGCTCGTCGACGATCCTCTCCAGCCTCTCGAGCGCCTTCTCGAAGGTGATCCCCTTCGGCAGCTTCGCCTTTCCGGTCATTCCTCTCCTCCGCGAACGGTCCCCGCGGCCCGCGCCCTGAGCTCCCCCCTCGCGAGGACGATCCGAAGGGGGTCCCCGGGGGCGACGCCGGCCGGGTCGGTGAGGGGGCTCCTGGCCTCCCCGTGGTAGGTGATCGAGTAGCCGCGCGCCAGGACCCGGAGGGGGCTCAGCGCCTGGAGCGCCCCCGCGACGGCTGCCAGGCGCCGCTCGGCCCCGTCCCGCCGTGCCCCGAGCCTGTCGACGAGGGCCGACGCGAGCGAGCCCACCCGAGCGGCCCGCAGGGGGAGCGCGGCCCGCGCCGGGAAGGAGCCGAGGCGCCCTTCCGCCCGCGCGAGCCGCTCGCCGTACGCCGCGGGGAGGCCGCGGATCGCCGCGACGAGGGCGCGGGCGAGCGACTCGAGCCGCTCCCTCCGGGCGGCGGCGCGGCCGGGGAGGCCGGCCAGCGAGGGGGCGTGGGCGAGGCGGGCGAGCTCCGCGTCGCCCGCGAGGAGCCGGGAGCGGAGCGCGCGGACGAGCTCCCGCCCGAGCCCCTCGATCCGCGCGTCGAACTGGTCGCGGCGCGCCACGACCAGCTCGGCGGCGTGCGAGGGGGTGGCCGCCCGGACGTCGGCGACGAGGTCGGCGAGCGTCACGTCGACCTCGTGCCCGACGGCGGAGATCGTCGGGACCGGGCAGGCCGCGATCGCGCGCGCCACCCGCTCGTCGTTGAAGGCGGCGAGGTCCTCCTTCGACCCGCCGCCGCGCGTCACGATGACGACGTCGGCGGCGCGCGCCCTCGAGAGCGCCTCGAGCGCGCGGACGATCTCGGCCGGCGCCCCCTCTCCCTGGACCGCGACCGGGAAGAGGGTGACGTGGGCGTTCGGGAAGCGCGCGCGCAGCACCTTCAGGACGTCGCGGACGGCGGCCCCGTGCCGCGAGGTGACGAGACCGATCCGGCGGGGGAGGAGCGGGAGCGGCCGCTTGCGGGCCACGTCGAGGAGCCCCTCCGCCTGGAGGCGCGCCTTCAGCTGCTCGAAGGCGAGCTGGAGCGCCCCGACTCCGACGGGCTGGAGCTCCGAGACGACGAGCGAGAGCTTCCCCGTCTTGGCCCAGACGTCCGGCCGTCCCCGCGCGAGGATCTCCATCCCCGCCTCGGGCCGGAACGGCACCCGCGCGAGGTCGGACGCCCAGATGACGGCCGGGAGCGAGGCGAAGGCGTCCTTGAGGGTGAAGTAGGCGTGCCCCGACGACCAGACGCGGAAATCCGCCAGCTCCCCCTTCACCCACGTCTCGGGGAGCGCCGCCTTCAGGACCGAGTTGAGGCGGGTCACGTAGGCCGAGACCGTGACGGAATCGGGGTCGGAGCCCCGCCCGCCGAACGGCAGGAGCGGCTCGTCCGGCCGGGCCCGGGTGCGTCGGAAGGGGAATCGGGACGACACGGCTCTCACGATCGCGCCGGAGCGGCGCCCGGGGGGGTCACGGGCCGATTGTACGGGCCCGGGCCGCGTCCCTCAGGCCGTCGCCCGCGCCCCGGCCGGGAGCGCCTCGTCGACCAGCATCACGGGGATGTCGGAGACGATGGCGTAGACGCGCCCGCAGGCCGCGCAGTGGAGCCCGTCGGTGACCACGGGCTCCTCGTCGCGGAACTTGTCCCGGTACTTCTCGACGACCTCCGCGGCGACCTTCGGGTCGAGGCGGCAGAGCGTCACGGGCGGCCGGCTGTCGCAGGCGGGACAGGCGAGGATGGCGAGGAGCTCTGGGTCGACGGCCATGGCTGGAGATTAGCAGGGGCCGGGGGCGTCAGCCCCCGACCCGTTCCTGCAGCGGGACGATGGACCGGGCCTTCCCCGTCCCCTCGTCCACGTCGACCACGGCGCCGCAGAGCCGGACGTCCCGGCTCGCCGTCTCCATCGAGCGGGGGGTCTGGTAGAGGAACCTCTCCAGGATCGACTTCGGGTCGAAGCCGATGATCCCCTCGTACGCCCCCGTCATCCCGGCGTCCCCCTGGTAGGCGGTCCCCTTCGGGAGGACCCGGGCGTCGGCGGTCGGGACGTGGGTGTGCGTGCCGATCACGAGCGACGCCCGGCCGTCGAACCACCACCCCACCGCCTGCTTCTCGGAGGTCGCCTCGGCGTGGATGTCGACGACGACCACCTTGAGCTCCGGGTGGGCCGCCTTCATCTCGGCGAGGCACGCGTCCCCCACGCGGAACGGGGAGTCGGTGTTCGCCATGAAGACCTGTCCCTGCAGGTTGAGGACGCCCACGGGGATCCCCGCGGGGGTCGCCTGGACCGTCCAGCCGCGCCCCGGGTTGCCCGGCGGGTAGTTCGCCGGGCGGAGGAGGTTCTCGAGGTCGTCCAGGAGGGGGACGAAGTCCTTCTTGTCCCAGATGTGGTTCCCCGACGTGAAGACGTCGATGGGGAGCTTCGAGAGGTCCGCGAAGATGTCGGTCGTGACGCCGAAGCCGCCGGCGGCGTTCTCGACGTTCACCACCGTGAAGTCGATCGCCTCGCGGGCGATCACCTTCTCGAGGAGGCCGAGGGCCTTCCGGCCGGGCTTGCCGACCACGTCGCCGACGAAGAGGAGCCGCACCCCGCCGCCGCCCCTACTTCGCGTACTCGACCGCGCGGGTCTCGCGGATGACGGTGATCCGGATCTGCCCCGGGTACTGCAGCTCCGACTGGATCCTCTTCGCGAGGTCCTTCGACATCCAGAAGCAGTCGGCGTCGGTCACCTGCTTGGCGTCCACGATGACGCGGAGCTCGCGCCCCGCCTGGATGGCGAAGGTCTTCTCGACCCCCTTCATCCCGTGGGTCATCTGCTCGAGCTTCTCCAGGCGCTTGACGTACGTCTCGATGATCTCGCGCCGCGCGCCGGGGCGGGCCGCCGAGATCGCGTCCGCGGCGTTGACGATGACCGCCTCGATCGTCCGCGGCTCGTAGTCGCCGTGGTGGCACTCCATCCCGTGGATGACCGCCTCGCTCTCGCCGTACTTCTTCAGGAGCTGCCGCCCCAGCTCGAGGTGGGTCCCCTCCTGCTCGCGGTCGATCGCCTTCCCGATGTCGTGCATCAGCCCGGCCCGCTTGGCGACGGCCACGTCCGCCCCCATCTCGCTCGCCAGGTGGCACGCGGCCCAGGCGACCTCCTTGGAGTGCTGCAGGACGCTCTGCCCGTAGCTCGTCCGGTACTTCAGCCGCCCGAGGAGCTTCAGGAGCTCCGGGTGGTAGTCGGCGATGCCGAACTCGTACGCGGTCGCCTCGCCCGTCTTCTTCAGGTCCTCCCAGAGCTCGGCGCGGACCTTGTCGACGACCTCCTCGATCCGGCCCGGGTGGATCCGGCCGTCCTGGATCAGGCGCTCGAGCGCCCGCCGGGCGACCTCGCGGCGGATCGGGTCGAACGACGAGAGGAGGACGGCCTCCGGGGTGTCGTCCACGATGATGTCGACCCCCGTCGCGGCCTCGACCGCGCGGATGTTCCGCCCCTCCCGCCCGATGATCCGCCCCTTCATCTCGTCGCTCGGGAGGTCGAGGACCGAGACGGTGGTCTCGGCGACGTACTCCGAGGCCATCCTCTGGATGGTCATGGCGAGGAGGCGCTGCGCCTTCATCTGGGCGTTCTCGACCGCCTCCTCCTCGATCCGCCGGATCAGCCCGGTCGCCCCGAGGCGGGCCTCGTTCTCGAGCTCGCGCACCAGGTCGCGCTTGGCCTGCTCGGCGGTGATCCCGGCGATCTCCTCGAGCTTCTTCCGCTGGGCCGCGACGAGCGCCTCGGCCTCCCGCTGGGCGGCCTCCTCGATCTCGGCGACCCGCTTCTCCCGCTTCTCGAGGTTCTTGCCGCGGTTCTCGGCGTCCTGCTCGCGCCGCTCCGCGGAGGCGACCTTCTTGTCGAGGGCGTCCTCCTTCGCGAGGAGCCTCTTCTCGAGGTCGGCCAGCTCGTTCCGGCGGCGGTTGACCTCGTTCTCGGCGGCCTCGCGGGCCTTCAGGACCTGGTCCTTGGCGTCGAGCTCGGCCTTCTGGGCCGCGGCCCTCGCGCGCTCGACCTGGGCCTCGGCCTCGAGGCGGGCGGTCTCGAGCGTCTTCTTGGCCTCGAGGTCGGCGAGCGCGCGGGACTCTTCGGCCTTCCCGCGCGCCTTCATCCCGAAGGCGAAGAAGACGCCAGCCGCGACCACGAGGATCGCGGAGACGATGAAGATGATCAGCGGATCCAATGTCGGTCCCCCCCGTCCCTAAGGCGTTCCGAGGGTGACCCGGAGCCGAAAAACGTGGCGAGAGCGCCCTTTACGCCCCCCTAAACCCTCCGTCCCCGAGAAAAAGGCCCCCGCCTCGGCCGTGTGAGCGAAGTCGATTGAACCCAGGATACGTCCAGGTCGAGCCGCCTCGGGCAGTCCGTCAGTTCCCCGGACCCGGCACGAGGCCGGGAGGGCCCGGAGGCCCCCAGGGGATCCCCGACCAGGGCGTCACGGGACGGCCTCGTAGGGGGCGGCTCGGGGTTCAAACATCGGTTCAAGGACATGGGCTCAATCACGTACCGCGCAGGGAGCCAGGTCATCCATTTCCGGCCCGCGCCGGAGCTGACTGTGGAAGGGTCCCGAGGATCTCATCCAGTTTCTCGACGAGACGGCCTGCCTGGGGCACCAGCCGCCCCGGATCACCCACCTGGGCTTTCTGTCGATGCTGATAGTACTCGTCCGATATGTTCAGGGCCGTCAGGATCGCGATCTTCGTCGAGTCCACCGTCGGGGCGTGCTCGGCGACCTCGCGCATCCGCCGGTCGACGAAGGCCGCGAGCTCCCGGATGTAGTCCGGATCGCCTGCGGCGCGCACCGAGTAGGTCTGGCCGAAGATCTCGACGTGCGTGACGGTCGGTCTGCTCTCCATGACGGCAGCCCCTTCCTGGGTCGCCGTCCGGAGGATAGCACGCCGACCCTACGCCGCCGGACCGGCCGCGGCCTCCAAGCTCTTGATCAGACTCTCGATGCGGCTCCGGACCTGCTCCCGCTCGCCCTCCAGCTTCCCCACCTGGTCCTCGAGCGCCGAGAGGCGCGAGAGGCCCTGCTGGCCGTCCTCGAGCTCCCTCCGGAGGCGGTCCCGCTCCGCCGCCGTCTCCTCGAGCGCCCCCCGGAGGCGTTCGATCTGGGCCGCCTGCTCCCGGGCCCGGGACGCGAGCCGCTCGACGCGCTCCTCGGCGAGGGCCAGGAGGTCCGCCAGCTCCTGGACTGCCGTCTCGGGCTGGTCCGCCGGGGCCTCCGCCGGGGCCTGCTTCTCTTTCTTGGTGCTCATCTTCGTCACTCCTTGCCTGGTCAGAAGCCGTCCACCCGGCTCTCGGGCAGAGCCAGGAGGCGGCGGGCCGCCTCGTCTCTCCAGCCGTTCACCTCCTCGCGCGACAGCGACCGCTCGGCCGAGCCGAACCGGAGGGTGAGCGTCGTCTTGACGAAGCCGTCCGGGACCCCTGGCCCCCGGTAGAGGTACCGGGCGTCGACTCCCAGGAGCTCCGGCGGCGCCCCGGCGGTCGCCGCCGAGACGAGGTCGCTCCACGGCAGGGAGAGCCTGTGGGTCACCGTCAGGTCCACGTCCGACCCGGGGAAGCGGGAGGGGGCCTCGAGCGTCGTCGGCGGGGGGACGACGTCGATCCGGGCCAGGTCGACGTCGGCGACGACCGCCTCGGTCAGGTCGTACCGGGCCGCGACCGTCGCCGCGAGGACCCCGACCCAGCCCGCGTCCTCCCCGTTCGAGGAGACGACGCGGGCGGAGCGGCCGGGAGAGAGGAACGGGAAGGCGGCCGGACGGAACGCCGGGGCCGGGGCGCCGAGGCCGGCAAAGAGGGCCGCGACGGCCCCCGAGCCGTCGTGGAAGTCCACCGGGCGCGGCTCGACGGACCAGTGGACCTGCCGCCGTCCGTGGAGGAGCAGCGTGGCGCGGCGGCTCTCCCGCGGCGCCGTCCCGGCCATGCCGTACGACCGGCCGACCTCGAAGAGGAGGAGGTCCGGCTGTCCCCTCCTCGCGTTGTGGCGGGCGGCCGCCAGGAGGCCGATGACCGGGGTGGCCCGCATCGTCGTGAACGGCTCCCCGAGCGGGTTCGCCACCTCGGCGGGGGTCCCGGGCGCCCCCCCGGCGAACGGGGCGTTCTCCTCGGAGGAGACGAACGAGTAGGTGCAGGTCTCGACGAAGCCCGCCCCCGAGAGGACGTCGCGGGCGCGCTCCTCGCGGGCGAGGGTCGGCTCGGTCCAGGTCGGGTTGAAGGCGTGCGGCAGGACCTCCGGGAGCTCGTCGTACCCGACGATCCGGACGACCTCCTCGATCAGGTCCACCTCGAGGCCGACGTCGACGCGCCAGGTCGGGGGGATCACCTCGAGGACGCCGGGCCCGGCCTCGGTCACCTCGAACTGGAGGGCGCGGAGGATCTCCACGCAGCGGGGGAGCGGGATCGGCATCCCGAGGAACGCCTCGAGCCGGGCGTGGCGAAGACGGACCCGCGGACGCGGGACCTCCCGCGCGACGACGTCGATCACCCCGCGCGCGACCGTCCCGCCGCAGTCCGCGACGATGAGGGCCGCGGCCCTCTCGAGGCCGTCGACCGTGGCGGCCGGGTCGGTCCCCCGCTCGAACCGGTGGGACGCGTCCGTGTGCAGCCCCATCGCCCGGGCGGTCCGCCGGACCACGCCCGGGTCGAAGTGAGCCGATTCGAGGAGGACCCGCGTGGTCCTCTCGGAGATGGCCGTCTCGAGCCCTCCCATGACCCCCGCCAGCGCGACCGGCCGGACGGCGTCGGCGATGACGAGGTGGTCGGGAGTCAGCGTCCGCTCGACGCCGTCGAGGGTGACGAGCCTCTCCCCCGCCCGCGCGCGGCGGACCACGATGGCCGGCTTGCCGTCCGGCCCCTTCGCCAGGCTGTCGAGGTCGAACGCGTGGAGCGGCTGCCCGATGTCCCACAGGACGTGGTTCGTGGCGTCGACGGGGGCGCTGATCGGGTTCATCCCGAGGGCCTCGAGCCGCTCGCGGACGGCGGCCGAGGCCGGCCGGACCTCGATCCCCTCGATGACGCGCGCCGAGTAGCGCGAGCAGAGCGACGGCTCCTCGATCGTCACCGTCGCCAGCTCCGCGGCGGGGCGGCCCCCCTCCGCGAGGCGCCCCGGCCCCGGGTCGGCGAACGGGCGGCCGAGCGCCGCCGACGCCTCGCGGGCGAGGCCGCGGTGGTTCATCCCGTCGGGGCGGTTGGCGGTCATCTCGACCTCGAGGCACGCCCCGGGACCGTTCCCCTCGACTCCCTCCACGATGAACCCCGCCTTCGTCAGGCGCGTGCCGAGTTCGTCCGTCCCGGGCAGCGGGCCCGGGAGGTACGAGCCGAGCCATTCCAGCCGCAGCTTCATCCGCTCTCCCCTACCAGGTCCGGTCCAGGAACCGCAGGTCGTTCTCGAAGAGGAGCCTCAGGTCCGGGATGCCGTAGACCAGCATGGCGATCCGGTCGATCCCCATCCCGAACGCGAAGCCCGTGTACCGCTCCGGGTCGATCCCGCCGTTGGCGAGGACGTTCGGGTGGACCATCCCGGCGCCCATGATCTCGATCCAGCCCGAGTACGAGCAGATCCGGCACCCCTTGCGGTCGCAGAAGACGCAGCTCACCGCGCAGTCGACGCCCGGCTCGACGAACGGGAAGAACGTGGGCGCGAGGCGCACCTCGGCCCTCCCCCCGAAGAACGAGCGCGCGAACGCGGCGAGGGTCCCGCGCAGGTGCGCGAAGGTGATCCCCTCGTCGACCACGAGCCCTTCCATCTGGTGGAAGACCGGCGAGTGGCGCGGGTCGATGTCGTCCTTGCGGTAGACGCGCCCCGGGCAGAGGACCCGGATGGGGGGCTTGCGCCCCTCCATCGTCCTCATCTGGACGGGCGACGTGTGGGTCCTCAGGAGGAGCGCGTCGCGCCCCTCCCCGCCCCCCTTCACGAAGAAGGTGTCCACCGCGTCGCGCGCGGGGTGGTCGGGGGCGAAGTTGAGCGACTCGAAGTTGTACCAGTCGCTCTCGATCTCCGGCCCGTCGGCCACCTCGTACCCGAGCCCGCGGAACGACGCCTCGATCCGCCGCCGCACCACCGTGAGCGGGTGGAGGCGGCCCGTCGGGAACGCACGGGGCGGGAGGGTGACGTCGACGGCCTTGGCCGCCTCGGCCGCCGCGGCCGCGCGGGCCTCGGCCTCGGCCTCGAGCCGGGCGAGACGCTCCTCGGCCTCCTGCTTCAGGGCGTTGACCCCGGCGCCGAAGGCGGCCTTCTCGTCCTTCGGGACGTCGCGCAGCCGGGTCAGGAGGGCCGTCACGACCCCCTGCTTCTTCCCCAGCCAGCGGACCCTCAGCCCCTGGACGTCGGCCGGCAGGAGGCCGCCGCGTGCGGCGGCCTCCCGGACGGCCTCCTCGAGCTCGGAGGCGAGGAGGAGGCGGGCCTCCTCGACGCTCCCGGGCGGGGGGGTCACGCGCGCGCCGTGGCGGCGAGACCCAGGGCGCTCTTCGCGGACGAGACGAGCGTCGCGAAGCCCTTCGGGTCCTCGACCGCGATCTCGGCGAGCATCTTGCGGTTCACGTCCGACCCCGCCTTCTTCAGGCCGGCCATCAGCTTGGAGTAGCTGAGGTCGTGGGCGCGGGCGGCCGCGTTGATCCGGGTGATCCAGAGCCCCCGGAACTGGCGCTTCTTCTGCTTGCGGTCGCGGGTGGCGTAGGCGAGCGAGCGCTCGACCTGCAGCTCGGCGATCCGGAAGCAGTTGTGCTTGGTCCCGTAGTAGCCCTTGGCGAGTAGGAGGATCCTCTTCCGACGATCCTTCCGCTTGGTTCCACGCTTGACGCGGGGCATGGCTTGTCTCCTCAACCGACCGGGGCGTCCGGCGGAGCCGACCGTCCGGTCCTCGTTCCTCGACTCGTCTCGTCATCCCCCTCCGGGGGACGCGGGGGGGTCCTCGGACCCCCGGGGCACCCGCTTCTCGTCAGGCGTAGGGGAGCATCGTGCGGACGACCTTCTTGTCCGCGGGGGAGACGAGCGTCTCCCGGTCCAGCTGGCGGAGCCGGCCGGCGTTCTTCTTGGTCAGGATGTGCCGCTTCATCGCGTGGCTCCGCTTGAACTCGCCGGTGGCGGTCTTGCGGAAGCGCTTCGCGGCGCCCCGGTGGGTCTTTCGCTTCTGGGTGGCCATCTCTCGGGCTCCTTCACGGGCGTCCCGCCCGGCCGCGGCCGGGGAGGGGCGCCCCTCTCAGTGCTTCTTGGGCGGGGCGAAGATCAGGTGCATCCGGTTGCCGAGCATCTCGGCGTTCCCCTCGGCGTGGGCCTTCCCCTCGAGGTCGTGCGCGAGCTTGGCCAGCACCTTCCGGCCGTTGTCCAGCCGCGACATCTCGCGCCCGCGGAACTGGATCGTGGCCTTGACCTTGTCGCCTTCCTCGATGAACCGGACGATGTTCTTCAGCTTGAAGTCGTAGTCGTGGTCGTCGATGTTCGGGCGGAACTTGACCTCTTTGACCTGGGTGACCTTCTGCTTCTTCTTCGAGTCGTGCTCCTTCTTCTTCTTCTCGAAGGACCACTTGCCGAAGTCCATCACCTTGCAGACCGGGGGGCTGGCCTGCTCGGCGATGACCACCACGTCGAGCCCCGCCTCCCGGCCCTGGGCGAGGGCCGTCTGAGGGTCGACGACGCCGACCTGCTCGCCCGACGCCCCGATGAGCCGCACCTGGGGGAAGCGCAGGATGTACTCGTTGATGGGAGACGTCTTCTGAGGGGGGATCCTCGGACCGCCGCGAAAGTAAATAGCGACCTCCTTCTACTCGGTTGCTGAGGGGTTCTGCTTCGGGTGCGCGGGGGCGCCCCAGTGAATCACGCGACGGGAGACGGCGTCGGTCAGCTCGGCGACGACGGCGTCGAGGGAACGGCTCCCCCGGTCGCCGGCGCCGTGCTGCCGGAGCGAGACGGCCCCGGACGCCTGCTCCTTCTCGCCGACGACGAGGAGGGCCGGGACCTTGTCCAGCTCGCCGCGGCGGATCTTCGCCCCCAGCTTCTCGTTCCCCGCGTCGACCGACGCGCGGAAGCCCCGGGCGAGGAGCCGGTCGAGGACCTGCCGGGCGTAGGCCTCGAACTTCTCCGATACGGGCACGACCCGGACCTGCTCCGGCGCGAGCCAGAGCGGGAAGCTGCCCCCCGTGTGCTCGATCAGGATCCCGAGGAACCGCTCGAGCGAGCCGAGGACGGCGCGGTGGAGGACGACGGGGCGGTGCCGGGCCCCGTCCTCCCCCGTGTAGTGGAGGTCGAACCGCTCGGGGTTCGAGAAGTCGACCTGGAGCGTCCCCAGCTGCCAGGCGCGGCCGATGGCGTCGGTCACCTGGAAGTCGAGCTTCGGCCCGTAGAAGGCGCCGTCCCCGGGGTGGATCTCGTAGGGGCGGCCCCGCCTCTCGAAGGCCGAGGCGAGCGCCTTCTCGGCGAGGTCCCAGTTCTCGACCGTCCCCATGAACTTCTCGGGGCGCGTGGCCAGCCCCACCTTCACGTCGGTGAAGCCGAAGGCGCCGTAGACCTCGTCGATCAGCTCGATGAAGCGGTCCATCTCGGCCGGCATCTGCTCGATCGCGCAGAAGATGTGGGAGTCGTCCTGCGAGAAGGAGCGGACGCGCGTCAGCCCCTGGGTCACGCCGGAGCGCTCGTAACGATGGAGGCGCCCGAAGTCGGCGTAGCGGACCGGAAGGTCGCGGTACGAGAAGGCCTGCGCGGCGAACATCAGGAAGTGGCCGGGGCAGTTCATCGGCTTGACGCCGAACTCCCGCTCGTCCACCTCCGTGAAGAACATGTTCTCGTGGTAGTTGTCGTAGTGCCCCGACCGCTTGAAGAGGTCCACGTCGAAGACCTGCGGCGTGACGACCTCCTGGTAGCCGTACTTCGGGTAGAGCTCCCGCATGTAGGAGAGGAGGGCGTTGTAGACCGTCGCCCCCCTTGGGAGGAAGAACGGCGAGGCCGGGGCCCAGGGGTGGAACAGGAAGAGCCCCAGCTCCTTGCCGAGCTTGCGGTGGTCCCGGGCGCGCGCCTGCTCCACGCGCAGGAGGTGCGCGTCGAGCTCCTTCTGCGACAGGAAGGAGGCGCCGTAGATCCGCTGGAGCATCGGGTTCCGCTCGTCGCCCTTCCAGTAGGCGCCGGCGGCGTGGGTCAGCTTGAAGACGCCGAGGCGCCCCGTGGACGGGACGTGCGGCCCGCGGCAGAGGTCGATGAAGTCGGCCTGCCGGTAGCAGGAGAGCGACCCCTCGGGGATCCCGGAGACGATCTCCACCTTGAGGTGGTCCCCCTGCGCCTCGAAGAGCTTCACCGCCTCGGCCTTCGACATCTCGAGCCGCTCGACGGGGACGTTCTCCGCCACGATCTTCCGCATCTCGGCCTCGATCGCCTCGAGGTCCTCGGGCGTGAAGGGGCGCCCCGGGTCGAAGTCGTAGTAGTAGCCGTTCTCGATCGCGGGCCCGATCCCGATCTTCACGCCGGGGAAGAGCCGCTTGACCGCGTGAGCCGTCAGGTGGGCCGTGGAGTGCCGGTAGAGCTCCAGCGCGTCGGGGTGCTTCGCCGTGATCACCTCGAAGGGGCCGGACGAGACGATCGGACGCGCCAGGTCGAGGACCTTCCCGTCCACCTTCACCGCCAGCGCGTCCTTGGCGAGGCGGGCCCCGATGGAGGCGGCCACGGCCTCGCCGGTCGTCCCCGCCGGGACCTCGCGGACGGACCCGTCGGGAAGCGTCAACCGGACGATCGGCTCGGCGGCTCCAGGGACATCGGCGGACATGGCGAAACCCTCCTCGCAGGTGGCGGGGGAACGAGAGGGACCCGGAGGGGGGAGGGGGCGAGCGGGATGGTAGGCGCTAGCGGACTCGAACCGCTGACCCCTTCCGTGTGAAGGAAGTGCTCTACCGGCTGAGCTAAGCGCCTACGGACGCGGATACGGCGCGCGGCCGTACGGGACGGACGATGGTAGGCGCGAGCAGGATCGAACTGCTGACCCCTACCGTGTCAAGGTAGTGCTCTCCCACTGAGCTACGCGCCTACGTCCATCCCAGGGCTACCGGCAGGGGACTCGGCAAACCGAATGCTTCTGGCCCCGCCCTCGACCCGGAATCCGATTCTCGAAAGACCCGCTCCAGCCCTTTGGCTGGGACGGGGGAGGATACAGGCGCCTCCAGGGGGCGTCAAGGACGCCGGCGGGCCGTCGGCCGTCGTCAGCGCCCCGCGAGCGCCTCGCGGAACCGTGCGACGTTCGCCGCGACGTCCCCGCCGAAGACCGCCGAGCCGGCGACCAGGACGGTCGCCCCGGCCTCCGCGGCCTCCCTCGCGTTCGACGGCTTGATCCCCCCGTCGATCTCCAGCTCTGCCTTCGAGCCGCAGGCCTCGAGCATCGCCCGGAGCCTCCGTACCCTCGCCGTGCTCGACCGGATGAAGCTCTGCCCGCCGAAGCCGGGGTTGACCGACATCACGAGGACCTGGTCGACGTCCGGGAGGATCTCCTCGAGCGCCACGAGCGGCGTCGCCGGGTTGAGGGTGACGCCGGCGCGGACCCCCAGCTCCCGGATCTGCTGGACCGTCCGGTGGAGGTGGGGGCAGGCCTCGACGTGGACCGTCAGGACGTCGGCCCCGGCCGCGGCGAACTCCGCGAGGTAGCGCTCGGGCTCGACGATCATCAGGTGGACGTCGAGGAGGGCGCCGGTCTCCTCGCGGAGCGGCCGGAGCGCCCGGACGACGGGGGGGCCGATCGTGATGTTCGGGACGAAGCGGCCGTCCATGACGTCGACGTGCAGCCAGTCGGCGCCGGCCGCCACGGCCTCGCGGGCGTGGGCGCCGAGGCGGGCGAAGTCGGCGGAGAGGATGGAGGCGGCGAGCTTGGGGGTCATCTTCACCTCCGGCCGGTCGGGGCCGGGAGAGGAGTCTACCGGCCGGACCCGGCCCCGTCGCCGCCCGCGGGCTCTCCGCGCGTCCCGCCCTTCCGGCCCTCCGTCCGCCTCGGCCCGGCCTTCCGGATCCACAGCCTCTTGGTCACCCTCGCGACCACCTCGCCCTCCTCTCCCACGACCTCCGAGGTCAGGACCGGCTCGGAGCGCCCGTCGCGCTCCACCTCCTCCCGGATCGCCGCCTCCTGCTCCGGCGTCACCCGGAAGGTGGCGGTGACCCGGCCCCGCCCGGGGCGGACGAAGTCGATCGAGGCCGACTTGTCCCAGACGACGTAGCCGTCGCCCAGGAGGCGGACGAGGAGGAAGACGAACCACGGGTCGCACATCGAGTAGAGCGAGCCGCCGAAGTGGGTTCCGAACAGGTTCCGGTTGTAGGGCCGGAGCGGCATCGCCACGACGATCGTCCTCTCGTCGTCTCCCTTTCGGCGGACGACCCGGATCCCCGCCCCGAGGTACGGGGGGTAGAGGTTGACGATCCGCATCAGGAAGCGCTGGCGCCTCGTTGCCATCCGCCGGACGTTACGACAACCCTTCCCTGCGCGCCCGGCGCCGTCCCTCGGCTATCCTCGTCCCCCGGTGAAGCTCGTCATCCAGATCCCGGCGTGGGACGAGGAGTCCCAGATCGGGGCGGCCGTCCGCGAGCTGCCGCGGCAGGTCCCCGGCTTCGACTCCGTCGAGGTCCTCGTGGTGGACGACGGCTCGAGCGACGCGACGGCGCGCGCGGCGCGGGAGGCGGGGGCCGACCACGTCGTCCGGCTCCCGATCCACCGCGGGCTGGCGGTCGCGTGGCGGGCGGGGCTCGACGCCGCGCTCGCCCTGGGCGCCGACGTCGTCGTCTCCACCGACGCCGACCGCCAGTACGCCGCCGCCGACATCCCCCTCCTCGTCGCGCCGATCCTCGAGGGGAAGGCCGAGATCGTCGTCGGCGACCGCGGCGTCGCGACGAAGCCCGACTTCTCGCCCGCCAAGAGGGTCGTCCAGCGGCTCGGCTCCTGGGTGGTGAGGCGCGCCTCCGGGACCGACGTCCCGGACGCCACCTCCGGCTTCCGGGCCCTGACGCGCGAGGCCGCGTTGAGGCTGAACGTCTTCTCGCGGATGACCTATACGGTGGAGACCCTGATCCAGGCCGGGAACAAGGAGATGGCCGTCACGTCGGTGAGGGTCGCCACGAACCCCCCCGTCCGGCCGTCGCGCCTCTTCCGGCGCCCCAGCCGCTACGTCCTCGTCCAGGGGGCGAACATCCTCCGGATCACCGCCCTCTACAAGCCGCTCCCGGTCTTCCTCTTCCTGGCGGCGCTCCTCTTCGCCTTGGGCGCCGGGCTCGCCGGCCGCTACGTCTGGTTCGTCGCCACCGGCCAGAATCCCGCGGGCCACGTCCAATCCCTCCTCCTGGCGGCGGTGCTCGTCGTCGGGTCGTTCGTCTCGGTCCTCGCGGGGATCCTGGCCGACCTCGTCTCCATCAACCGGACGCTCCTCGAGGAGGTCCTCCTCCGCCTCCGCCGCTCCGACTCCCGCCCTCGCGCCAGCCGTGACGACTCCTGAGCCGTCCCCTCGGCGCGCCCGGCTCCGCCGGCTCGCCGGGACGGCCGTCACGCTCCTCCTCGTCCTCCTCCTCGTCCGCCTGGCGGGGAGCGCGCCGAGGGAGGGGCTCGCCCGCCTGGCCCGGATCGACGTCCCCCTCGCCGCCGCCGCGCTCGCGGTCTACGCCCTCGGCTTCGGGGCCCGCGCCCTCCGGCTCAACCTCCTCCTTCCGGAGCACGAGCGGCTCCCGGTCACGACGGGCTGGGCCCTCTCGGGAGCCTCGACGTTCCTCCTCCAGGTCGTCCCGTTCCGGGGGGGCGAGATCGCGTCGTGGGCCCTCTACCGCCGCGTCCTCGGCGTCGGGTGGGCGCGCGCGGGCGCCGTCTTCGTCCTCGTGAAGACCGTCGACAGCGCCACGATGCTCGTCGTCGGGCTCGCGGGCGGAGCCGTCCTCGCCCTGAGGCGAGGCTCGCCGGTCCTCGGGAACGCCGCGGCGGCGGCCGTCGTCGCGGGGGTCGTCGCCCTCGCCCTCCTGCCTCGCCTCGGCGGCTCGGCCGCGCGGGCGCTCGCCCTCCGCTCGCCGGAGGGCTCGCGGCGGCGCCGGGCGCTCTCCGAGATGGCCGACGGGCTCCAGGTGGCCCACGACGCGCCGCGCGCCTACCTCCTCGCGTTCGCCGGGGCCCTCGGCTTCCTCGCGGCCCACCTCGCGGCCCTCGCCCTCCTCATGCGCGCGCTCGGCGTCCCCTCCACGGTCGCGGGCCTCGCCTTCGCGAGCCTCACGTCGGTCCTCTCGGCGGCCGTCGTCCCGTCCCCGGCCGGCACGTTCGGGACGATGGAGTCGGGCTTCGCGGCCGGGCTCGCGCTCGACGGGATCGCGCCCGGCCTCGGCGCCGCGGCGGCCGCGATCGCCCACGTCCTGACGACGGGCGTCTGCGGCCTGCTGGGGCTCCCCCTCCTCGTCGGGCGCAAGGGATAGCGCCCGGCGGACCCGCGGGCCGCCCCTGATTTCCCTTGCATTCGGCCGGGGGCCGCATACCATGAAACAACCTGAGATCGGATTTCAAGGAGGAAGCATGAGAACGTACGGTCGCACCGTGCGGCGCCTCGTGGCGGGAGCGTTTCTCGTCGCCACGGTGTCGGCCGCGACACCAGCCCGGGCTGCCGACAAGGTCCACGGGGTGATCTCGGTAGGGACCGAGAAGGTCACGCTCGACCACGGATTCGGCTTCATCGACGCCAAGGGGAGAGTCACCGTCGTCTTCTTCACCCGGGAGCCCGACGCCAAGGAGCAGGCGCGTGCGATGCAGGACGGCGGCGACGTCTTCGGCGTCTTCCAGGCGCCCAACGTGGAGCTCGACATGGAATTCGAGAAGGGCTCCCGCCAGGCCACCCTCAAGACCTTCTCCTCGTGCCACGTTGGCTTCTACGAGTTCAAGGCCGGGATCTTCGACTGGAACACGTTCGCCTCGGGCTGCGGCGCGACGGCGCTCTCCGGCGACCTGAAGCCGGGGGGGACGCTCAGCGGGAAGCTCAAGGGCGAGACCAAGAAGGAGGACTTCTTCAACGAGAAGAACCCTCCCGTCCCCTACGCCTGGGACGTCGACTTCAAGGTGACGCTTCGGAAGAAGCCGTGAGCGAACGCCCGGTCAGGCGCTCGGCGGCGGGGTCCCGAGGAAGCGCGAGCCCGGCGTCACGAGGGTGACGCCGCTCCGGCAGAGCGGGCACTCCTCCGCGGGCCACGCCGCCACCTCGATCTCGAGGAGCGAGCGGAACGGGAGGCCGTCGACCTTCCCGTCCGGCCCCTTCTTGCCGGCGCCGCGCCGGTCGACGATCGCCGCGCAGGCGACCGGTACCGCGCCGAGCGACCGGACGAGGTCGAGGACCTCGCGGGTGGACTTCGCCGTCGTCACCACGTCCTCGACCACGACGACCCTCTCGCCCGCCTGGAGCCCGAGCCCCCGGCGGAAGGTGAAGGCCCCCTCGACCCGCTCCGCGAAGATCGCGCGCCGGTCGAGGGCCCGCCCCACCTCCTGGCCGATCACGATCCCCCCCATCGCGGGGGAGACGACGACGTCCGCCCCCGCGTCGCGGAGCTTCCCCGCGAGGGCGGCCCCGAGCGCCCCGGCGCGGCCGGGCCACTGGAGGACCTTCGCGCACTGCAGGTAGGCGTCGGAGTGGAGCCCGGAGGAGAGCTTGAAGTGTCCGGTCAGGAGCGCGCCGGTCTCCTCGAAGTGGCGCTTCACGTCTTCCGGGGTCATGGGGTCCCTTCCTCGCGCCGCGCCTCGTCGCGCTCGCGCTTCAGGCCGTACCGGTCGAGCTTCTTGTAGAGGTTCGAGCGGGGCGTCTCGATCGCCTCGGCCGTCCTGGTGACGTTTCCGCCGTTCTCGGCGAGCTTGGCGACGAGGTAGAGGCGCTCGGCCTCGTCCTGGAACGCCTGGAGCGCCGGGATGGCGACCAGCCGCCCCCACACCTCGTCGACCGGGAGCGGCCCCTCGGGCTCCTCCCCCTCGCGGACGACCTTGCCCCCCCGGACGACGACGGGCGGACCCTGCGGGGCGGCGTCGGGCGCGGCGGACGGCTCCACGTCGGACGCGTCGATGACGTCGCCGTCGGTCATGATCATCAGCCGCTCGACGAGGTTCTTCAGCTCGCGGACGTTCCCCGGCCAGGCGCGCGCGGCGAGGGCGGCGAGGGCGTCGTCGGTGAACCGCTTGGGGCGGTAGTTGTTCGTCCGGGCGAAGAGGTCGGCGAAGTGGAGGACGAGGGCGGGGACGTCCTCGGGGTGGTCGGCGAGGGCCGGCGTGGGGATCGGGATCACCGCGAGGCGGTAGTAGAGGTCCTCGCGGAACTTCCCCTGGCCGATCATCTTCGTCAGGTCGCGGTTCGTCGCGGCGATGACCCGGACCTTGACCCTCACGACGCGCGGGCTCCCGACCGGCTCCACCTCGCCCTCCTGGAGGACGCGGAGGACCTTCGCCTGCGCCGAGAGCGACATGTCGCCGATCTCGTCGAGGAAGATCGTCCCGCCGTCGGCCTCGACGAACTTCCCCACCTGCTTCCTTTCGGCGCCGGTGAACGAGCCCTTCTCGTGGCCGAACAGCTCGGACTCGATCAGCGTCTCGGGGATCGCGGCGCAGTTCACCTGGACGAACGGCCCGCTCCGGACGGCCGACCCCTCGTGGATCGACCGGGCGACCAGCTCCTTGCCGGTGCCGCTCGGGCCGACGATCAGGATGGTGGCCGGGGTCGGCGCCGCCTTCGCCACGTCGGCCAGCAGCTTCTTCATCACGGGGGCCGAGCCGACGAGGCGGGTGATGCCGAGGCGGCGCCTCAGCTCCTCGTTCTCGCGCGCCAGGCGGGAGCTGTCGAGGACGCGCCGCAAGGCGTTCAGGACGTGCTCCGAGGAGAGCGGCTTCTCGAGGAAGTCGTTCGCCCCGGCCCGGACCGCCTCCATCGCCGTCCGGACGTCCCCGTGCCCCGAGATCATGATCACGGGCGTCGTCACGCCCCGGCGCCGGAGCTGGGCCAGGGTCTCCAGGCCGTCCTGCCCCGCCATCTTGATGTCGAGGAGGACGGCGTCGTGGTCGGGAGCCTCCGCGACGGCGTTGGCCCCGGCCGCGACGGCGGTCACCTCGAAGCCCTCGTCGGTCAGGAGGACCCTGAGGGACTCGCGGATGTCCGCCTCGTCGTCGCAGATCAGAACGCGGTAGGCCATCTGCCGGCGAGGATACGGCAACGCCCGCCCGGACGGGACCGGGGGGTCCGGCCGCCTCAGCGCCCCTTCTGCTCCGCCCCCGGGACCCCCAGCTTCTCGAACGGGACGTCCAGGATCGGGTAGGAGCGCCACTCCTTGAAGTCGAAGTGCCACCACTCCCAGGGATAGACGAAGAACCCCTCCCGCTCCATCGCGCTCCGGAGGACGTCGCGGGCCGCGAGCTGCGCCTTCGTCCCCCCTTCCCACGTCACGTACGACCGCGGGCTCGCCTCGTCGTAGGCGCCCCCCATGTCGACCTCCTTCCCGGTCGCAAGGTCGAGGAGCGTCAGGTCGACCGCGCAGCCGCGGTTGTGCCGGGAGCCGTGCGCGGGGTCGGCGACGAAGACCTTCTTGTCGTCCGGCGTCAGGTCCCAGAAGACCTTCGTCACCGCCCAGGGCCGGTAGCCGTCGAACACGACGAGCCCGTACCCCTTCGCCTTCAGCGCCTTGTTCACCCTCGCGAGCGCCTCGGCGGCGGGACGCTGGAGGAAGGCCCGGGCTTCCTTGTAGACCGGCCTCCCGACGAAGTTGTCCTTCCTGGCGTAGTGGACGTCGAGCCGGATCGTCGGGTCGAGCGTCACGAGCTCCACGAGGTCGGGCGCGAGGAACGTCCCCTCCTCGCGGGGCGGCCCCGCCGAGGGCTCGGCCGCGCGAGCGAGGCCGGCCGCGGCGAGCGTCAGGAGGAGGACGACGGTCGACGATGCAGGGCGGCGGACGCGAAACATGGCGGCGATGCTACCCCCGAGGGTCGCCTATCATCGCCGGGTGACGGTCGACATCCTCGTCGTCGGGGCCGGACCGGTCGGCCTGGCCTGCGCCATCGAGGCGACCCGCCAGGGCCTCACCCACCTCGTCGTCGAGAAGGGAGCCCTCCTCAACACCCTCGTCGCCTGGCCCACGGGGACCGTCTTCTTCTCGACGCCCGAGCTCCTCGAGATCGGCGCCCTCCCGTTCCCCACGCGCGGCCCGAAGCCGACCCGGCAGGAGGGGCTGACCTACTACCGCAAGGCCGCCGAGCGCTTCGGCCTCTCCCTCCGCCTCTACGAGCGCGTCCTCGGGGCGGAGCCCACCCCCGGCGGCTTCCGCGTCACCACGAGCCGCGAGGTCCACGAGTGCCGCCGCCTGGTCGTGGCGACGGGCTTCTTCGACCACCCGAACCCCCTCGGCGTCCCGGGCGAGGAGCTCCCCAAGGTCTCGCACTACTACCACGAGCCCTACCCGTACGCGGGGACCGACGTCCTCGTCGTCGGCGGGAAGAACTCGGCGGCCGAGGCCGCCCTGGAGCTCCACCGGAGCGGAGCGCGCGTGACGATGGCCGTGCGCGGGGACTCGTTCGGGAAGAGCGTGAAGTACTGGCTGAAGCCCGACCTCGAGAACCGGGTGAAGGAGGGGGCGATCCGCGCCTTCTTCGAGACGACGGTCGTCAGGGTCGAGGAGAAGAGCGTCATCCTCCGGGGCCGGCGCGGGCGCTTCGAGGTCCCGAACGACTTCGTCCTCGCCCTGACCGGCTACCACCCCGACTTCGACTTCCTCCGCTCGCTCGGCATCGACGTCACGCCCGACGGTCACGTCGTCCACGACGCCGAGTCGATGGAGACGAACGTCCCGGGCCTCTACGTCGCCGGCGTCGTGGCCGCCGGGGTCGACATCGGGAAGCTCTTCATCGAGAACGGCCGAAGGCACGCCGTCCAGGTCGTCGCCCACGCCCTCGCCTCGCTCGGCCGCTCTCCCCAGGCCCCCCTCGAGGCCGCCCCCCTCCGCGCCTTCCAGGACGGCGACTGACCCCACCCCCCCCTCTCCCCGGGAGTCCGTGCGAGCGTGTAAGGCGGGGGGCGGGTGCCCCTGCGCGGTCCGCTGCGCGCGGGCCACCCGCTTGCGCCCGGAGCCGCGCCGTCCGCGGGGCGCGGCAAAACTCGCTTCGCTCAAACAGTTGCCGCGCTGATCCCGCTCCCGGCGCGCCCCCGGGCGAGCGGGTCCCGGCCCGTGCTCGGACGGACACGCACAGGGGCACCCACCCCCCGCCCGTCGCGCCCCCCGGGCGCGACGAAATCCTCAATTCTCCGGGGGGAAGCCTCCCCCCTTCGGACTCGAACTTGGGGTCAGGTCTGTGATCCGTGATCTGGGATCCGCGGGCGACCAACTGGTCGAGCGTTGGGGGAGGTGGCAACAGAAGGGACTTGAGGGACTTGGGGTCAGGTCTGTGATCCGTGATCCGTCATCCGCGAGGGACCAACTGTTCGAGTTCTGCGGGGGACGGCGACAGATGCGAGTTCGAGCATCCGCGCCCCCCCCCGCTTTCGGGGCAATGCCCCTCGAGCACGCGCTCCGCCTCACGAGAGAACAGGTCTTCGCGGCGCCTCCGGCGCCGCCCCGTCTCTTCGCGCCCGGAGGGCGCGAAGGCGGGAGGCGAAGGCCCTCGCGCGAGTCCGTCCGAGCACGGGCCGGGACCCGCTCACCCGCCGGCGCGGCCCCGCAGGATCAGGCGGGCCTGCTGTCTGACGAGCGCAGCGAGGAGTTCAGGCCCGCCCCGGAGGGGTCGCGCCGCCGGGCGCAAGCGGGTGGCCCGCGCGCAGCGGACCGCGTGAGGGCCTTCGACTCCCGCCCTCCACGCTCGCACGGTGGCCCGGACGAGACGAGGGCCAAGAAAAGCGGAGACGGGCGCCAGAGCGCCGGGACCACGCGCCGATCCGTGCAGCCCCAGCCCCTTCGCTAGATCTCGCCGACCGCGACGGCCGCCGGCGCGGGAGCCGGCACCCTCTCGGGGTCCTCGTCGTGGATCAGGTCGACGGCCGACCGGGCGAAGCGGAGGGCGAGGGCTCGCGTCCGGGCGTCGCCGCGGGCGAGGTCGAAGCCGGCCTGCTCGACGAGGAGGGCGAGCTCGAGCGCGCGACCGAGGGTCAGCGCCAGCCGCCGGGCCCCGGCCTCGACAGACGGCTTGCCCCGCCGGGCGGCCGACTCGAACCACGTCGACGCGTGATCGAGGGCGCCGCGGGCCTTCCGGGCGGCGGCCGCCAGGGCGCCGTCCGGGGGCGCCGCTGTGGCCGCCTCCAGGCGCGCGCGGAACGCGGCGAGGGGTGCGCCCTTCGCGAGCGCCTTCACCGCGTCGAGGGAGAGGACGTTCGTCGTCCCCTCCCAGATCGGCAGGACGTGCGTGTCGCGCAGGAGCCCCGCGATCCCCGTGTCCTCGAGGTAGCCCGCGCCGCCGAACGCCTCGACCACCTCGGAGACGACGTCCACCGCCTGGCGACCGGTCGTCAGCTTCACGATGGAGGCGAGGACCCGCAGGAGCTGGAGCTCCTGCTCGGTCGCCACGCGCGCCTCGTCCTTCCCCATCAGCTCGCAGACGAGGAAGCTCGCGAGGAAGGCGCCCGCAGTCTCGGCCTCGAGGGTGTCCAGGGTGTCGACGTGAAGCGGCTGCTCGCTGAGAGGCGCGCCGAACTGGACCCGGCGGGCGGCGAAGTCGCGCGCCAGCGCGATCCCGCGCCTCATGAACGACGCGGCGGTGACGCTGTTCCAGGTGCGCGTCACCTGGAGCATCGGGACGATGTTCTTGACGCCGTGCGCGAGCCCCGTCACCGGCACGGCCCGGACCCCCTCCAGCCAGAGCTCCGCCGTCGGGAGCTTGCGGGTGCCGAGCTTGTCCTTGAGGCGGGCGACGGTCAGGTCCTTCCACCGGCCGGCGTCGTCCCGCGTCTCCACGTAGAAGAGCGCGAGGCCGTCGCCGCCCGGCCCGTTCCCCTCGGGACGCGCCAGCGTCAGCGCCATCTGCGACGTGACGGCCGAGGTGAACCACTTCCGTCCCCAGAGGCGCCAGCCGCCGTCCGGGTCGAGGCGCGCCACCGTCTCGCTGATCCCCACGTCGGAGCCGCCCGTCGACTCGGTCATCCACTGGCCGCTGGTCCAGGCCGTCCTCGGGTCCCTGCTCGTCAGCCGCGGGAGCGCCCGGTCGATCAGCTCGCGCGCCCCGGAGCGCAGGAGCGTCTTCGCCGCGCCGTCCGTCATCGCGAGCGGGCAGGTGTAGACGTCGGTCGAGGGATGGAAGAGGTACGCGAGCGCGAACTGCACGACGCGGTCGTGCGGCCCGTACCTCCCCTCGTACGCGGTCGCCACCACCCCCTTCTCCGCCGCGAGGCGCTCGGCCTCCTTCCAGAGCGGGGTCGTCTCCACCGCGTCGACCCGCTCGCCCCAGGCGTCCCAGGAGACGAGCCGCGGCTCGTTCGGGCGGTCGGCCAGCTGGAGCCGGTAGAGCGGCCCGCCGGAGAGCTCGCCCATCTCGCGGAGACCGGGCTCGGACTCGGAGAGGACGCCGGGGGGGAGGACGCGCGACAGGTACGCGCGGAGGAGGGCGTCGTCGTCGAACTGGTTTCCGAGCTGCGGGGCGGGCTGGTTGAACGGCTGGATCATCGCGGGCCTCCTGGGGGAACCGGCCGATTCTCGCGCGCGCGGACCCTAAACCGAAGCCGGTCGACGGGGCCGCCGCGGAGAGGTCCTCGGCCGTCCCGGCCTCTCGCCCGGACGGCCCGCGCCCCGTCAGCGCCTCTTCGTGAAGAGGAGGCCCGACCAGTCGACGTCGACCGCGCAGACCTTGAAGTCGACCATGCCGGCCGCGAGGCCGCTCCGGCGGACGTCGTCCTGCCCGAGGTCGCCGGCGAGCGGAGACGACCTCTTCGGCCAGACGATCCAGACCTTGCCGCGCGACGCGGCCTCCGCCATCTCCCCGATCCGCGCCGCGAGCGCCTCGCGCGACCTCACGAACCAGACGACGAGCCCCGCCTCGGCGGTCGGCTCCCCGACGAGGCGGACGCCCGCCGGGAGCGGGACGAGGCTCCGCGCGAACCCCTCCGGCGCCCCGACGAGCGCGACGACGCTCCCCTCCCGGATGCCGAGCTTGCGAGGGAGGGGCGTCCCGGAGTAGCCCGCGACGACCGAGAGCGCCGGGCGCGGCACCCCGTTCCGCCCTTCCTCCGCGCGCAGGAGCGCCTTCTCGATCCGCTCCCAGGGGGAGGTCACGACGCCGGGGAGAAGGGCTGCCGCGGCCCGGGTCACGTCCGGGGCCCCGCCCGCCAGGACGAGGGGGACGGCCCGCGTCCCTCGCCTCTTCCGGAGGGCGAGGGCCGTGTCGCGGCCCGTCGCGGGACGCTTGCCGAGGTCGACGACGATCACGTCGGGAGGCTCCCGCTCCAGCTCGGCGACGAGGGCCGGACCGTCGGCCATCCGGCCGAAGACGGCGTGCCCGAGGCCGCGGATCCGCTCGATCCCCTCGAGCGCGTCGTCCCCGCCCCAGTGGATCACGCGGACGCGCAGGCTCTCCCTTCGCGGGGCGGGGCCGCTCGGCCGGGGCCGCCGCCTCGCCGCGGGAACCGGGTCCTCTCCGTCCATGACCGTGCCTCCCTGGGCCGGAAGCGGGGCGATTATCCCGCCCCCGGGCTCAGGCGGCGTACCAGAGGACGGCGAGGAAGTGGCACGCGTTTCCCGCCAGGACGAAGAGGTGCCAGACCATGTGGGCATAGCGCATCCGCTTGGCGGCGTAGAAGCCCACCCCGCCCGTGTAGAGGAGCCCTCCGAGGACGAGGAGGAGGAGCCCCTGCCACGGGACGTCCCGGACGAGCGGGCGCGCGGCCACCACCACGAGCCACCCCATCCCGACGTAGACGGCGGTCGAGAGGTGCGGCCTCCGGAACCCGGCCACCCCCTTGAACGTCACCCCCAGGACGGCGAGCCCCCAGACGACGCCGAACAGGGTCCAGCCCCACGCGCCCCGGAGGACGCCCAGCGTGAACGGCGTGTAGGTCCCGGCGATCAGGAGGTAGATGGCCGCGTGGTCGAGGACGTGGAAGACCCTCTTCGCCCTCGAGTCGGGGAGCGCGTGGTAGAGCGTCGAGACCGCGTAGAGGACGACCATCGTCGCGGCGAAGACCGAAGCGCCGACGAGCGTCGCGGTGCTCTGCCGTGCGACGCCGAAGGTCAGGAGGACCGGAAGCCCCGCGAGGCTCAGCAGGAGCCCCACCCCGTGGGTCACGGCGTTGGCGATCTCCTCGCCGAGGGTCAGGGGGCGTTCGTCAGCCATCGCCCCATCGTACGCCGCCCGGCGCGCTCCCCGTCCGCCCCGCCGCCGTCCCGAGCGGCCTCGCAAGGCCGGTCCGAGGCGCCCGTCGCGGTCACTCCCACCCCTCCCGCTTCACGACGGCGGCGAAGGCGTCGACTACCACCGGGTCGAAGTGGGTCCCCGAGTCCCGCCGCAGCGCCTCGAGGGCGTCCACGACGGGCCACGGGTCCTTGTAGGGACGCCGGTGGACCAGGGCGTCGAAGACGTCGGCCACGGAGACGATCCGCGCCTCGAGCGGGATCGCCTCCCCCGCGAGCCCCCGCGGGTAGCCGGTCCCGTCCCACTTCTCGTGATGCGCCCCCGCGATCCGCGAGCCGAGCGACATGAAGCTCGGGCCGTGGACCATCCGCGCGAGCTTCCCGAGCAGGCTCTCGCCCAGCGTCGTGTGGGTCTTCATGATCCGCCATTCGTCCTCGTCGAGCGGCGCGGGCTTGCGGAGGATCCGGTCGGGAATTCCCACCTTCCCGATGTCGTGGAGGATGCTCGCCGTCCCGATCAGCGCCCGGAACGTGTCGTCGATCTGCGCCGAGTACGGGCTCCCGTCGACGAGCTGGCGGGTGATCGCCTCCGTCCGGCGCTTGATCCTCAGGACGTGCTCACCCGTGTCCTCGTCCTTGAACTCGGCGAGGTCCGCCATCGCCACGACGGCGGCGAGCTGCGACGCCTGGACCTGCTCGTAGAGGAACGAGATCCGCTCGATGTCCTCGTAGTTCCGGAGCGCCCCGACCATGGCCGTGAAGAGCTTGTCGGAGGTGAGCTCGGTCTTCGTCCGGTAGTCGTTGATGTCGTAGCCGAGGAACGCCTGCTTCTCCGGGGCCTGGCCCGGCTGGCCCGTCCTCAGGACGATCCGCACCTTCCGGTTCCCCTGCTCCTCGCGGATCTTCCTCACCAGGTCGAGCCCGGCGTGGTCGGTCTCCATCACGACGTCGAGGAGGATCACGGCGACGTCCGGGTTCTCCCGGAGGAGCCTGGCGCCGTCCTTCCCCGAGAAGGCCCCGAGGAAGCTGAGGCCGCGCCCCTCGAAGGTGAAGTCGCCGAGGACGAGCTTGGTCACGGCGTGGACCTGCTCCTCGTCGTCGACGACCAGCACCTTCCACGGCTCCTCCGAGCGGGGCGCGCTGGAGACGGGGACGTCCTCCGGCGCGAAGATCGGGGCGTCGTCCTCTGATGGGTCCATCGGATCCTCCTCAGCCCGCCGTCTCGTCCGGGCGCAGGCCCGGAAGGCGCAGCCGGATGGTCGTCCCCCGGCCGGCTCCGGTCGACAGCTCCAGGGAGCCGCGGAGCGGCCCCTCCACCAGGTCGCGGGCCACCGAGAGGCCCAGGCCCGTCCCGCCCCGCTCCCGCGCGGTCGTGAAGTGGGGCTCGAAGGCACGCGCCTCCACGTCCGGAGGCATCCCCCGCCCGTCGTCCGCGACCGTGACGACCGCCCCCCCGTCCGACGGCTCGGCGGCGAGGACGACCGTCCCCCCCCGGCCCTCCTCGAAGGCGTGGACGAGGGCGTTGTGGGCGAGGTTCAGGACGACGCGGGCGAGCGCGGCGGCGTCGGTCCTCACGGCCAGCGACTCGGGGGCGCGGACCTCCACGCGGCTCGCGGACTTCCGCGCCAGCGGCGCCAGGCCCCGCGCGGCGTCCTCGAGGAGCCGCGTCACGTCCACGACCGAGAGCACGCCCGAGGGCCCGCCCGCCGTCAGGTGCTTGAGGCTCGCGATCAGCTCGACCGCGCGGCCGAGGTTCGTCCGCACGAGCGTCCCCGCCTCGTCCAGCTTCGCGAGAGAGGCGGTCATGGACGAGCGGGTGAGGGCCCCGGACTCGAGGGACGCCCGGAGCGAGGCGACCGTCTCGGCCTCGTGGGAGGCCGCGGTCACCGCGATCCCGACGAGCGTGTTCAGGTCGTGGGCGACGCCCGGCACCGTCCGCGCGAGCGCCCGGTCCGCCTCGGCCTCCCTGAGGAGCCGCTCCATCTCGTCCGGGTCGGGCCTCGCCATCGTCGTCCTCCCCTCACCCGGCGGGCGCGGTCACCCGCGCCGGCAGCTCGACGCGCACCGTCGTCCCCTCGCCCGGAGCGCTCTCCACGCCGATGCGCCCGCGGAGGGTGGAGCTGACGAGGTTGAACGCCAGCGTCAGCCCGAGGCCGACGTAGCCGGCCCCGCGCCTCGTGGTGAAGAACGGGTCGTAGACCCGCGCCAGGTCCGCCGGGGCGATCCCCGCGCCCCGGTCCGTCACCCGGAGCTCGGCGCCCCCTCCGTCGCGGGGGACGGCGACGACCTCCGCCCGACCCCCGCCCGACGGGTAGGCGTGGCCGAGGACGTTGTCGAGGAGGGCGTGGAGGAGCCGCCTGAGGGCCGCGGGGAAGGTCTGGAGCCGGATCCCGTCGGCACACGACAGGGCCACCTCCAGGGAGACCCCCGCGTGGGCGGCTTCCCAGAGGCGGACCCCCTCGCGGAGCTGGACGCCGAGGTCGACCTCGGCGAGCGCGTCGGCGGCCTGGTCGGTCGCGACCTGCTTGAACCGCTCGACGACGGCCGCCGAGCGGGCGAGGCTCGAGAGGATCAGGGACGAGCTCTCCCCCTCCAGGGCGAGGAACGCCTCGAGGTCGGCGCGCGTCATCTTCCCGCCCCGGAAGCGCTCGCCGAGGACCGCCGCCTTCTCGCCCGCGTGGCTCGCGGCCGTCAGCGCGATCCCGATCGGCGTGTTGATCTCGTGCGCCACGCCGGCCACGAGCTGGCCCAGCGACGCCATCTTCTCCGCCTGGACGAGGCTCGCCTGCGCCGCCTCGAGGCGCCGGTAGCTCTCGACGAGCGCGTCGCGGCTCCGCTTCAGCTCGAGGTGGTTCCTCACCCGCGCCCTGACGATCGCGGGCTGGAACGGCTTCGTGATGTAGTCGATGGCGCCGGCCGAGAGCCCCTTCTCCTCGTCCTCGGTCTGCGTCATCCCCGTGACGAAGACGACCGGGACGTCGGCGGTCGCGGGGTCCGCCTTCAGGCGCCGGCAGACCTCGTAGCCGTCCATCCCCGGCATGTCGACGTCGAGGAGGACGAGGTCCGGCGGCGCCTGCCGGACCTTGGCCAGGGCGGACGCGCCGTCGGTCGCGAAGACGGCGTCCACCTCCCCGGCGAGGAGCGCGGCCAGCGCCTTCACGTTCACCGGCTGGTCGTCCACCACCAGGACGCGAGGCCGCGCGGCGCCCGTGCTCATGCCCCGGGATCCTGCCACGGAAGGCCGATCGCCCGCGCGAAGGCTGCGAGGCCGGACCGCGCGCCGTCGTAGTCGAGGGCGTCGATCCCGTCCTGGACGGATTGCCTCTCGTCGGCGGCGAGGCCCCCAGCGGCCGCCACGATCTCCGCCCACGTCTCGTCCGCGCGCAGGTTCCCTTCCGCGAGGAGCCGGTCGAGCTCCCTCAGGCGGGGCTCCAGGGCCTTCGGGTCGGCCGGCTCGCCCGACGGCGCGGCGGCCGCCGCGGCCGCCGCCGCGGACCAGGCGTCGAGCCCGGCGAGGACGGGGGCCAGCTCCTCGTCCAGCCGGTCCGCGAGCGCCTCCGCCTCGGCCGCGTCGCCCGAGCGGAGCGCCGCCTCGAGCCGCGCGGCCGCCTCCCTCACCGGGACGAGGGCGAGGTTCCCGGCCACCCCCTTGAGCGCGTGCGCCCGGCCCCGCGCGGCCACCAGGTCGGCGCCGCGGAGCTCGGCCCTCAGCGCCGGGGCCTCCGCCCGGGCCAGCCGGCCGAAGTCGCCGAGGAGGCGGCCCAGGAGTGCGCGGTTCCCCGCAACCCGCCGAAGCGCCTGCGCCTCGTCGAACCCCGGCAGGCCGGCCGGGAGGTCGGCGGCGCTTCCCGGCTCCTCGACCGTCGTCGGCCGGACGGGACGCGAGACGGCCTCCTCGCCCGGCTCGAAGCCGGCCCGGGCCAGGTGACGCTCGACCGTGTCGATCAGGAGGTCGGGGTCGATCGGCTTCGACACGTGGTCGTCCATCCCCGCCGCGAGGCAGCGCTGACGCTCCTCCACGAGCGCGTGGGCGGTCATCGCGAGGATCGGGAGCCCGGCCAGGCGCGGGTCGCCCCGGAGGAGCCGCGTCGCCTCGAGGCCGTCCATCTCGGGCATCTGGACGTCCATCAGGACGAGGTCGGGGCGGTCCCGGTCGATCTCCGCGAGCGCCACGCGGCCGTTGCTCGCGAGCCTCACCGTCGCCCCTGCCGCCTCCAGGATCTCCTGCGCGACCTGCCGGTTGATCTCGTTGTCGTCCACCACGAGGAGGCGCGCGCCGCGGAGCGAGGCGACCTTCCTCTCCGCGGCCGCCGAGGCCCGGAGCGGGGCCACCCCCTCCGCGCCCAGGAGCGCCTCGGCGAGCGCGTCGAGGAGGACCGACGGGTTCACCGGCTTGACGAGGAAGCCTCTCACGCCCGCCGCCTCGGCCTGCCGCATCACCTCCTCGCGGCCGTGGGCCGTCATCATCACCACCGCGGGCGACGGCCGGACGGCGGCATCGGCCAGGAGGCGGCGCGTCGCCTCGAGGCCGTCGAGAGGCTCCATCCGGTAGTCCATCAGGACGGCGCGGAACGGGTCTCCCTCGGCCGAGGCGGCGCGGGCGGCCTCGAGCGCCTCCTCGCCCCCGCCCGCGGTGGCGGGCCGGAACCCCAGCCCCTCGAGGAGGTCCTGCGCCACGAGCCGGGCGGACTCCTTGTCGTCCACGACGAGGACGCGGAGCCCCCGGAGGTCGGGCGGTACGAGCCGCTCGCGCGTTCCCTCGTCCGCGCCCACGCCGAAGCGGGCCGTGAACGAGAAGAGGCTCCCCTCCCCGGGGGCGCTCGTCACGCCGATGTCCCCTCCCATCAGCTCCACCAGGCGCTTGGAGATCGTCAGGCCGAGGCCGGTCCCCCCGTACTTCCTCGTCGTGGAGCTGTCCGCCTGGCTGAAGGGCTGGAAGAGCTTCCCGATCTGCTCGGGCGTCAGGCCGATCCCCGAGTCCCTCACGTCGAACCTCAGGACGACGCCCTCGTCCGACCGCTCGTCGAGGGAGACCCGGACGGTCACCTCCCCCGCCTCGGTGAACTTCACCGCGTTCCCCGCGAGGTTCAGGAGGACCTGCCCGAGCCGCAGCGGATCGCCCACGAGGGACCGCGGGACGTCCGGCGCCGCCGAGACGACGACCTCGAGCGACTTCTCCGCCGCCCGCGCCGCCACGACGGTGGCCAGGTTGTCGAGGACCTCCTCGAGGGAGAACGGGACCGCCTCCAGCGTCAGCCGGCCCGCCTCGATCTTCGAGACGTCGAGGATGTCGTTGATGATCCCGAGCAGGCTCTGCGCCGAGCGGTAGACGCGGGAGACGTACTCGCGCTGCTTCGGCGTCAGGGGGGTCTGGAGCGCCAGGTGGCTCAGCCCGATGATGGCGTTCATCGGCGTCCGGATCTCGTGGCTCATGTTCGCCAGGAACTCGCTCTTGGCGCGGCTCGCCTCCTCCGCCGCCGCCATCGCGGCCGAGAGCTCGTCCTGGGTCTGGGTCAGGATCTTCACCGCCTCGGTCAGCTCCTCGCTCCGGGCCTCCAGGGAGTCCCGCGACGAAGCCAGCTCCTTCTCGGCCTGCTTGCGGTCGGTGATGTCCTCCTGGATGCAGATGAGGCTCGAGACGCCCCCCTTCTCGTCCTTGACGCTCGAGATGGAGACCGACGCCCAGTAGAGGTCGCCGTCCTTCTTCTTGTTGAGCATCTCGCCGCGCCAGAGGTCGCCCCTGAGGACCGTCGCCCAGAGGTCGGCGTAGACGGAGTCGTCGACCCAGCCGGACTTCAGGACGCTCGGCTTCCTCCCCTGCACGTCCTCGAAGGCGTACCCGGTCACGCGGGTGAACTGGGGGTTGACGTAGGTGATCTCGCCCGTCGGCCGGGTGATGAAGACCATCGCCGGGTTCTGGCGGATCGCCTCCGAGAGCGTCTTCAGCTCGATGTCGGCCTGGCGGCGGGCCGTCATGTCGCGGTGCGAGCCGACGACCCTCACGATCCGCCCCGAGGCGTCCTTCTGGCCCGCCGCGCGGGAGGCGATCCAGCGCCAGCTCCCGTCCTTGTGCCGCATCCGGTACTCGAGCTCCCAGCGCGGGAGCTTCCCGTCGGTGAAGGCGCGCGCCTTCGCCATGACCCCCTGGAGGTCCTCGGGATGGAGGAGCCGCGCCAGGGTCGAGAACTCGTTCGCCACCTCGGCGTCCGCGTAGCCGAGGATCGCCTTCCACCGGGGCGAGTACCAGACCGCACCGGTCTCCACGTTCCAGTCCCAGATGCCGTCCGCGTTCGCCGCCAGCGCCAGCTGCCACCGCTGCTCCGCCGCGCGGATCCCCTCCCTCAGGCGCCGCCGCTCCGTGACGTCCGTCAGGAGGCCGTTCCAGACGACGCCCCCGTCCGCGAGGGGCCGCGGCTCGGCCTCGCCGAGGAACCAGCGGGCCTCGCCGTCCCGGCCCGTCACCCGGAACTCGCGGGCCCAGGGCTCGAGCGTCTCCGCCGAGGCGTCGAGCGAGGAGAGGACCGCGTCCCGGTCTTCCTCGTGGACTACGGCGAGGAGCGCTCCGATCCCGGCCCTGGCGGCCTCGCCCGGGACGCCCAGGAGCTCCTCGACCTGCCGGCTGACGAAGGTGACGTCGCGAGCTCCGGCCGCGTCGCGACGGAGCTGGAGGACCACTCCCGGGACGCCGTCGGTCACGTCGCGGAGCAGCTCCTGGGCCTTCCGCGCCTCCCGCTCGGCCTGCTTCTGGTCGGTGATGTCCACCACGACGCCGACGAGCCCCCCCGGCCGCCCGTCCGCCTGCCGGAACCCGGCCACCCAGTAGAGGCACTCGTGCGCGACGCCGTCGGCGAACGTCAGCGTCTCCTCTCTCCCCACCGTGGTCCCCTGGGCGATGACGCTCACGTCCTCGGCGTGGTAGGCGCGGCGCGCCTCCTCGGGCAGGTAGGCCAGCTCGAGGACCGTCTTTCCGGCGAGCGCGTGGCGGGACGTCCCGAAGGCCGCCTCGTACGCCCGGTTGCAGCCGACGAAGCGGGCCTCGGCGTCCTTGAAGAAGATCGGGTTCGGGAGGGTGTCGACGAGCGCCTGCTGGAAGAGGAGCTGGTCGGCGAGCGCGGCCTGCGCCTCCTTGAGGACCGTCACGTCCGAGACGCAGGTGACGACCGCGCTGGCCCGTCCGTCCGGGCCCCGAACGGTCGAGACCCGGGTGTCGCCCCAGCGGACCTCGCCGCCCTTCCGGAGGAAGCGGCGGTGCTGCCTCGCGACGACGCCCTCCCCCTCGACGGCCTCCCCCACGCTCCGCAGGCTCGCCGCGCGGTCCTCGGGGTGGACGAAGTCCGAGAGGGGGCGTCCCACGACCTCGGCGGCCGGGGAGCCGAGGAGGTCGCAGAAGGTGTCGTTGACGCGGAGGATCCGGCCGTCGAGGTCGCTCGCGGCGATGCCGACGCCGGCGTGCTCGAAGACGGCGCGCGCCGAGGCCTCGCTCCGCCGGACCTCGGCCTCCAGCCGCTCGCGCGCCTCGATCTGCGCCTTGAGGCGCCGGTTGGCGAGGGCCATCACGGCGAGGACCGCGACGAACGCGCCGACGACGGGCGCCGCGGCGAGGAGGACCTTCCCCCAGTCGGTCCGCCGCTCCTCGACCCGCACCGAGAGCCACCGGGCCCGGATCGCGTGCGCCTCCTCGGGCGGGACCGCGTCGACGACGCGCTGGAGGAGGCCGGAGAGGACCGGCCAGTCCTTGCGGACCGCGAAGGCCAGGACGTCGGGGTCCGACCCCAGGACGGCGGCGACCTTCAGCTCGGCCCGGAGCGGGCCGTCCAGGACGTCGTTCACGGCGGCGAGGTTCGCCACGGCGGAGAAGGCCCGCTTCCTCGCGACGAGCTCGAGCTGGGCCCGCGGGGAGTCGGCCAGGACGAAGATCGCGTTCGGGAGCCGCCCGGCCAGGACCTCGCTGGTCGCGCGGAGCGGGAGGACCGCGATCGGCCGGTCGGCGACGTCCGCGAGGTCCTGGACGAACGGAGCGTCGTAGCGCGTCACGATCGCGAGGGGGAACGCGAGGAAAGGAGTCGTGAAGGTGTAGCGCTCGGCGCTCCGCGGCGACGGCGCGAACCCCGCGAGGACGTCGAGGCGCTGCGCGCGGGCCGCGTGAGCCAGGTCCCGCCCCTCGATCGGGACGACGGTGAAGCGGATGCCGAGGGCCCCCTCAGCGATCCGGACGTAGTCCGCGGTCAGCCCGCCGTACCTCCCGCCCGAGGAGACGAACCCGAACGGGCGATAGGCGGGATCGACCCCGACGCGGATCTCGGGATGCGCCGCCAGGAACGCCCTCTCCTCGGCCGTCAGGGCGAGGGGGCGCGGGACGAAGGCCGGCGTCGCCGGGGAAGGAGCCGGGAGGGCCTCCCGCGGCGCCTCCTGCCCCGCCGCCCGGAGGCCCGCGTCGCCCGGCGCGCCGGCGAGGGCGAGGCCCAGCAGCAGGGCAGCGCCCGGTCGGACCCGGGAGCCCGTCGGGGCGGCCGCCGTGCGCACGGCGGCAAATTACACCAGCCGGCGCCGGCGCGCCCCTCACTTGTACGAGAAGGCGCTCCCCCCGATGAACTCCCGGAGGATGCTGGTCGCCGGGACCCGGTCGGGCCACACCGGGACGAAGAGGTCGAGGAACCGGCGGAGCTGGTACCCCTTGGCCTGCGACGGGGAGCGCTCGGGGATCTCCAGGAGGTAGCGGACCGCGAAGTTCCGGATGACGGCGGTCTCGTAGGCGAGCGCCGAGTTGAACATCGCGTCGCACGCCTCCTGGTAGGGGAAGATGTGCTTTTCCTCCCCCGCCCGCACCTTCGGCCACATCTGGATCGTCGCCTCGGTCGTGTGCCCCCGATACCGGCGGTCGCGGACGATCCGGCGCAGGAGCCGCGCGTCGCTCGTCCGGATCCGGTTGTGGTCGTCGATGCAGAGCTGGGTCAGGGCGTTGAGGAAGATCTTGAAGTTGGTCTCGGCCGGGATGCTCCGGGTGAGCGCCGGGTTCAGGGCGTGGATCCCCTCCAGGAGGAGGATCTCGTTCGGGGCCAGCTGCCGCGGCCGCCAGTCGGACTCCGGCCGGCGTTTGCCGGCTCTGAAGTCGTACACCGGCGTCTCGACCTTCTCCCCGTCGACGAGCCGCGCGAGATGCTCGTGGAAGAGCGGCAGGTCGATCGCCTCCAGCGCCTCGAAGTCGTAGTCGCCGTTCTCGTCGAGCGGGGTCCGCTCCCGGTCCACGTAGTAGTCGTCCAGCGAGAGCGTCTGGGGGACGAGGCCGTTCACCTCGAGCTGGATCGAGAGGCGCTTCACGAACGTCGTCTTGCCGGACGACGAAGGGCCCGCGACGCAGACGACCCGCGCCGTCCCCTTCCGCTCGGCGATCCGGTCGGCCAGCTCGGCGATCTTCTTCTCGTGCTGCCCCTCGGCGATCTGGATCACCCGGCGCATCTCGTCGGCGAGGCAGATGTCGTTCAGGTCGGCGACCGTCGAGACACCGATCAGGTCGTTCCACCGGCGGGTCTCGCTGTAGGCGCGGTAGAGGACCGAGCCGTTCCCCTGTCCGGCGGGAGGACCCGCGCCGCCGTCGAAGACGAAGATCAGCCCCGGGTTGTACGCCTCGACGTGGAACCTCCGGCAGCAGAACGCCGACCTCGCGTAGGGGCCGTGCCTCAGGTCCGTGAAGCCGAGGCACGAGACGAGCGGGATCCGGTTCGACGGCCAGACGCGGAGGAGGCGCGTCTTCTGCACCTCTCCCTGCAGCCGGAAGAGGTGGAGCGCCGCATCGAGGCTGACGTCCTGCCTCACGATCTGCCGCCCCGCCTCGGCCTCCCGGCGGAACTCCTCCTGGAGCGCGGCGGCCATCTCCTCCATGGGCGGGTGCTCCCCGCTCACGGTGTAGTGGTACCCGCCCCGAAGGCTCTGGCCCACCTTCAGACGGGCGAGCGGGTAGAGCTTCTTGCAGACCCCGTGCAGGAGGAGCGTCGCCGTCCGGCGGACGACCTCTTCCCCCTCGAGGGACGTCGGCCCGACGGGCTCCACCCGGCTCGGCGCCTCGAGGACGAAGTCGAGGCCGACGAGCCTCGCGTTGACGCAGGCCGCGACGGCCTCCACCTCCTCGCCGGGGCCCGCCGACAGCACGTCGCTGACGCGGGTCCCCTCGAGCACCTCGGTGCTGCCCCAGGGCAGCTCCACCTGGATCATTCCCATGGACTCTCCTCCCCCGCGAGCGCGAGGCCCGGGGGGGCCGTCACTCCATCTCGAGCCAGTTGAACCAGATCGGGTGGTGCTCCTTGTACCAGGTCAGCACCTGCCGGATCAGCTCCTTCTTGTCGCTCGCGAGGACGGCCTCGTCGATCCGGTCGAAGTGGACGCGGATCCCGTTGTCTCCGAAGTACGTGAGCGCCTCCGAGCAGAGCGTCTGCAGCTCGTTCCGGATCCGCCCCGAGTCCGAGACCTTCACCGGCCGCGTCCGGAAGTCCTGTCCCTTGTAGAAGCGGTCGAGGAGCGGCGAGAAGACGAGGCGGCTCACGTCGACCGACTCCATCAGCCGCAGCGTCAGCGCCGTCTCGAGGATCCCGTTGTCCGACGCGGCCCGCGTCGTCACCCGGTAGCTCGCCGGTCCCACCGCCTCCACCCCCGCGGCGCCGCTGTACGGGTCCGGCAGCATGAAGCCGAGGAGGGCCAGGACGTGGACCTCCTTCTTCTGGAAGAAGTCGTCGACCGTGACCCGCTTCTTCCCCACCGGCATCCCCGCCTCGCGGGCGTTCCTCAGCATCTCTGCGTAGCCGAGCACCTCCGACGGGTCGAGCGCGCGACCGAGCACCTCGCGGAGCTGGTCGGGGAAGGAGCCCTTCCGCTCGTCGAGGAGGAGGATCTGCTTCTCGACCTCGTACGACCCTTCGAACTTCGACGTGAAGAGGCTGAGCGACGTCCTGGTCCCGAGGAGGGTGTCGAGGCTCGCCGCCTGGATCGCCTCGGCCGACGCCGCGTAGCCGTCCGTCAGGAAGACGTGCTGCTTCCCCCGCGAGTCGGTGAACGGCCCGACCCGGAACGTCGGGGCGTAGGTCCCCGACTCGGTGAAGACCGCGCCGCCGCCCGGCAGCTTCCAGCCGTCCTCGATCACGTGCGCCCCGGCCGCGGTCCACTCGGCCCAGAGCGTCCCGATGCGCGGCACCCGCGTGGGGCCGCCGAGCGTCCAGACGTGGACGTTCTCGGGCTCGACGCCCGGGTACGACTTCCGGATCGCGTCCATCACGAGCTGGCGCGGCGAGTGGAAGTCGAGGAGGACGCAGGCGTCGGCGGCGCTCTCCACCACCGCCTTCGGGAGGGCCAGGCAGCCGACGTACCCCTCGTAGGGCTTGGCCACGCGGATCGGCTGGTCGAAGAGGTGGAGGACCGAGAGCGGCCCGGTCGGGGAGCCCTTGGCGAAGCGGGAGGTGTTCTCGAGGGTGTCGATCGCCGCGCCCCAGACGGTCATCCGGGCCGCCCCGATCTCCGACCAGAACGCCTTCCAGTCGTAGTCCTTGTCGTTGATGAAGCGGTGGACGCGCCGCTCGAGGAACTTCGCGACCTGGGGACGCGCGTAGACGCGGCCGAAGCCGAGGAGCGGGTTCGACCCCATGTCGGGGGTCTCGCCCCCCTTCGGCATCAGCCCTTCGCCCAGGCAGACCATGATGGCGTGGTTCTCGGGGAGGTTCCGCGTGAGGTACCAGAGCGCCTCCGAGAGGGCGTAGGCGGAGACGGCGTCGGCGTCCTTCTTGACGCGGTTGGCGGCCTCCTTGCTGAGCCCCTTCCCCTCTCCGTACCGCCCGAAGAGGCGGGTCCCGAGCGCCGTCACGCCGATGGCCGTGACGAGCGCGTGCTCGAGCGAGGTGCCGGCGAAGGAGAGCTCCGGGCGCTCCTCGCCCTGGACCCACCGGGTCTCCACGTCCTCCAGCCAGAGGTGGAACCGGCCGAGGACGGGGCGTGCGTCGAACGCCCACTGGGCGATCAGGTCGCGGCGGGATCGGGCGGCAGTCATGCGCGAAGTCTAGCGCCCGCGGCCCGCGCCGCGGACCGTCACCCCCGGTAGCGGTCCTGGACCGCGGCGAGGATCGCCGCCCGCAGGGCCTCCACCTCCCCCGCCGAGGCCCGGTGCCGGAGGGCTCGCTCGAGCCGGCGGACCGACTGGGCCAGCCCGTCGTCGTGCAGCACCTCGGCGATCCAGCGCGAGAAGTCGCCGCGGAGGGCGTGGTGGCGAACCACCCTCCCGTCCGAGCGGCGGAGCTCCCGGTGGAACTCGTCGACGTTTCCCGCCGACCGGCCCGTGGGCTCGTCCCCCGCCCGGAACTCGAACCTCAGGTGCGACGGGAGCTGGGCCCTGACGTACTTGTGGAGGTGGCGGGCGTGCGGGCTCGACCGCAGCCCCACCTTGAGCCGCCGCGGCCCCGCCCCGTCGTCGCGGCGCGAGAGGAGCGCCTCCCCCGGCCCGAGGTCCGCCGCCGAGCCCGCCCAGCGGAGCGCGTCCGGAAGAGGCTCCGGGACCCCGGGGAACGACAGGACGTAATCGACGCCGGCGAGGACCCGCCCGTCGATCTCGGACGGGAGCCACGTCACGAGGCAGAGCCCCTTGCGGTCGGCCTCGAACCCTTCCGGGATCGGCTCGAGCGGGGAGAGGAAGCGCTGCGCCTCGTCGAGGACGAGCCAGTGGGGGAGCCCGCCGTCGGCGTAGAGGTCGCCCAGCTCCCCCAGGGCCGTCCTCCCGTAGCCGTGCTTCTCCTCGTCGTCGAGGAGCGAGAGGTCGACCGTGACGCTCCCGAACCGGTGCTCGAGGAGCCGCGGGAGCTGCTCGGGCGGAAGGAGCGGCGCGTCGCCCCCGACGGCGAGGACGCCCCGGAGCTTCCCCAGCGCCACGTGGTCCCCCTCGGGGTCGAGGACGCAGACCGAGTACCCCATCTCCAGGACCCTCTCCACGAAGAGCCCCGCGAGGTGCGACTTTCCGCTCGCGCTCCCCCCGACGACGAGGAGGTTCGACCCCGAGGCCGGGACTGTCGCGGCCGTCCCGTCGTCGTACGTGCCGAGGGTCGCCCGCCACCGGCGCGGCTCGGCGAGGGCGCCCCTCTCGAGCGCGGGCCCGCCGAGGAACCGGGCAAGGCCGGTGCTCCCCGGCTCCTCCAGGACGACGTCCGCGAGGGCCTTGAGAGCCGGGACCGCGTTCTCCACCGCGACGCCGAGCTCGGCCGACGCGAGGAGCGAGTGATCGTTCTCCGCGTCCCCGACGGCCAGGGTGCTGTGCCGGGAGACGCCGAGGTCGCCCAGCGCCTCGAAGAGCCCGGTCCCCTTCGAGATCCCGGAGGGGACGAGCATCAGCTCGTGCCGGTTCCTCACGAGCTGCACCTCCAGGCCGAGCCGTCCGACCTCGTCGAGCGCCGCGGGCGCGTCGTCCGCGAGCCCCGCGAGGATCACCTGCCCCCTCCGGAGCCGCGCCCCGCGCGCGGCGAGGGCCTCCTCGAGCTCCGACGAGACGGGCGGAGCGAGGAGCCTCTGGCCGCGCGGCGACCAGACCACCGCGCCGTTCTCCCAGACGATCCGGTCGAACGTCTCCTCGACCTGCGGGAAGAGGTCGAGGAGCTCCCACGGGATCCGGCCCGTCACCAGGACCAGCCGGATCCCCTCCTGCCTCAGGCACCGGAGCGCCTCGAGGATCGTCTCGTCGGGACGTCCGGTGGTCGTCAGCGTCCCGTCGTAGTCGAGGGCGACGGCGCGGAAGTGGTGGGGCATGGACCCTCCGGGGCGATCGCGCGCGGGCCGGATGAGGGGACGAGAGGAAGCGGATCGGGAAGCTCCAGTCTAGCCCCACCTTCGCTCGCGGGCGCCTCGCCCGGTTGACGCGCCGCCGCCGCGCGGCTACGGTCCCGCCCCTGTGACCGATCGGCCCCCTTCACACGACGAGCCCGGGCCCGCCCCGGGAACCGACGCCCCTGCCGGCGGCCCGGGCCCCGGCCCGATCCTCCCGACCCCGACGAGGCTCGGGGCGAAGGACCGCTTCCGCGGCCGGGGCGTCACCATCGCCTTCCTCGACGCCGGCTTCTACGCCCACCCGGACCTCGTCGAGCCGTCCGACCGGATCGTCCGCTACGTCGACGTCACCGACCCGCGCGCCGGGCGCGACAGGTTGCGCTCCCCCGACGAGTCGAGCTGGCACGGGATGATGACCTCCGTCGTCGCGTGCGGGAACGGCCACCTCTCGGGCGGCCTCTACCGCGGCCTCGCCTCCGAGGCGCGGCTCGTCCTGGTCAAGTGCGGCACGGCCCGCCGCATCACCCACGACGACCTCCGCCGCGGGCTGGAGTGGGTCGTGAGGAACGCCGGCCGCTACGGCATCCGGATCTGCAACGTCAGCTGCGGCGGCGACTACGAGGCGAGCTACCTCGCCGACGGCCTCTCGCAGGCGGCCGAGCGGGCCTCGCGCCGTGGCATCCTCGTCGTCGCCGCGGCCGGGAACCTCGGCAACCACCCGGGCCATCCCGTCCTCCCTCCGGCCTCGGCCCCTTCGGTCCTCACCGTCGGCGGCCTCGACGACAAGAACCGCCTCGCCGACCCGAGCCACGACATCTACCACGGGAGCTACGGCCCCACCGTCGACGGCCTCCAGAAACCCGAGGTGATCGCGCCGGCGATCTGGCTCGCCGCCCCGATCCTCCCCGGCACCCCCACCGCCGGGCAGGCGACGCTCTACGCCGGCCTCGCGGCAGCGCGCGACGACGAGCTCGAGAGCCTGCTCTCCGCGTCCGCAGGTGTCGACCCCGCCCTCGACGCCGCCCGCTACCTCGAGCCGCCGCTCCTGCGCCAGCTGGTCGAGGCGAAGATCCGCGACAACAACGTCATCTCGGGCGCCTACAAGCACGTCGACGGGACGAGCTTCGCCGCCCCGATCGTCTCCTCCGTCGCCGCCAAGATGCTCGAGGCCAACCCCGCGCTCACGCCCGCGCAGGCCAAGCTCGCGCTCGTCAGGACCGCCCGCCGGCTCCCCCACGTCCCCGTCGACCGCCAGGGCTGGGGCGTCGTCGACCCGACGGGCGCGGTGGACGAGGCGATCCGGCTGCGGCCGGCGGGGTAACGGCACACCGGCGCTCCCGCGCCGCCCCTCACCTCGCCAGCGACAGCCCCCCGGCCTTCCCCGTCAGCTCGATCCTGCTCGGGAGGAGCTCGCCTTCGACCCGGACGATCCTCTGACGCTCGAGGTGGTCAAGGGGAGCTTCCACGGCGTTTTCGAAGCGCCGGACCGCCGTGGCGTCGGCCCGTCATCGCCGGAGGTCGGGCGGCGCCCTCAGGTGTGAGCAATTTTCGCCAAGAAGCGGCCGGGGGTCCCCCCGTACAACTCACCCGCCGCGGCCGAGGCCCCGGCGAAAGACCGAAAGACCGGAGACGAGGAGACCGACGATGAGCACGATGACGACGAAGGGCACGAAGGAAATCCTGCTGGGGCAGTGGAACGACCAGGGGGCGAAGGTTGTGGCGCTGGGCGAGGCGATCCCGGCCGGGGCCTTCGACGAGAAGCCGGCGGACGGCGCGAGGAGCGCGGGGGAGGTCTTCCGCCACCTCGCCTTCTGGAACCGGTGGGTCGCCGCGACGCTCCGGGGCGAAAGCCCCGACGGCTCGGCCAACGAGATCCCCAGGAAGGACGCGCCGTCGAAGGCGAAGGCGCTGGCCGCCTTCGAGGAGAGCGTCTCGGCGGTCGCGTCCGTGGCGGCGGCCGGCCGGGGCTCCGAGCTCTCCCCCGATGCGCTGGAGCAGCTCGTCTCCTTCCTCGGCCACACGGCCGAGCACTACGGCCAGCTCGCGGTCTACGCGCGGCTGAAGGGGGTCGTCCCCCCGGCGTCGCGCTGACCCGGGGCCGCGCGGCGGCGATAGGCGGTGGGGCTGGCGCCGAACTCGGCGCGGAACGTCCGGTTGAAGTTCGACAGGTCACCGAAACCGGAGTCGTACGCCACGTCGAGGACGCGCGCCGGTCCCGCCGCCAGCCCCAGCGCCGCCGCGCGGAGCCGGGTCCTCAGGACGAACTGGCGCGGCGTCACGCCGGTGACGCGCTCGAAGGTCCTGAGGAAGTGGAACGGGCTGAGCCCGGCGCCGCGCGCCAGCGCCTCGAGCGCGTGGTCGCCGTCCGGCTCGTGCTCGATCGCCCGGACCGCGCGCGCGATGCTCGCCTCGGCCCGCAGCGTCGGCAGCCGCCCTCCGCGAGCGAGCCCCGCAGCGACCTCGACCGCCCGCCCGGCGAGCTCCAGCGCGAGCTCGTCCCAGGCGACGTCCCGTCCTCCCGCCACCCCGGCGCAGGCGCGCGCGACGAGCGGCGCCATCTCGCGGAGCGGGGGGATGCGCGGGTGGCGGAAGCGCCGCTCGCCCGGTCGGGCGCCCGCCTCGGCGGCCAGCCGGTCGAAGAGCTCCGGCTCGAAGTGGAACGAGACGCAGCGGTCCCCCCGGCCGTGCTCGTGGCCGCACTCGAACGGCTGCCCGGCGTTCCCGAGGAGGAGCGCACCCGGCGTCAGGAGCTCGCGCCCCGCTTCCGAGCGGTAGCGGAAGCTCCCGGCCGCGACGATCGCGACCCCGACCCCGTCGTGCCGCTCCTCGAACGGCCGGTCGCCGGGACCCGACGTGCAGACGACGTCGCTCACCGTCCAGCCGTCGCCGCGAGCGAGGAGCCGCGTCTCGGTGCGGCCCGCCACCCCCGCAGCGTCGCGGCGGGCGAGGGCGCAATCGAGGTCGGCGGTGAGGGGAGGCATCGGCGGGGCTCAGGCGCTCTGCGCGCCCGAGGTTAGCGGAGGTGGCCCGTGCCGGTGAAAGGGCCGTGCAGGTCCGGGAGGCGGGGACCTCGCGGCGGCCGTGCGAGGGCGGTCCGGCCCGCCTTGGAGGTCTCGAATCGTAGCCAGATGCTCCGAAACGGAGCTTTCCGGACGCCCTCGGCCCGGCTCCAGCGGGCACGCCCCGTGCAATCCCCGTCCGCGGCCGCGCGGCCCCGAGGCCCGGCGGCGCGAAGGGACGGCCCGCATGAAGAACTCGCTCTTCCTGAAGCTCCTCGTCTCCGGCGTCCTCGTCCTCGTCCTCCTGGTCCCGCTCGCCCTCGTCCGCGGCGTCATCGAGGAGCGCGAGAAGCGCTCGGCCGGCGCCGTCGCCGAGGTGACGTCGACGTGGGGCGGCGCGCAGACGGTTGTGGGCCCCGTCCTCTCCGTCCCCTACCGGACCTTCCGCGTCGACGAGAAGGGGCGCCGGCACTCCTGTACGAATCGCGCCCTCTTCCTCCCCGACCGGCTGGAGGTGACCGGCGACCTTGCGCCGGAGATCCGCCAGCGCGGGATCTTCCAGGTGGTCCTCTACCGCGGCGACCTCGTCCTCTCCGGGACGATGCCCCACCCCGACCTCTCGCCGCTCGTCCCAGCCGACGCGGAGGTCCTCTGGACGGATGCGACGCTGGCCGTGGGCCTCTCCGACACGCGCGGCGTCAAGGAGAAGCTCTCCGTCGCGTGGGACGGCAAGGAGCTCCCGATGGAGCCGGGGACCGCCGGGAGCCCCCTCTCCGACACCGGCGTCCACCTCCCGCTTCGCTCCCTCGCCCCCGGACCGGCCGCTGTCCACCCGTTCCGCCTGAGGCTCAGGCTCCAGGGGAGCGGCTCCCTCTCCGTCGCGCCGCTCGGTGCCGAGACCGTGGCGCTCCTCCGCTCCCCCTGGAAGGACCCCGGATTCGTCGGGGCGTTCCTCCCGGACAAGCGGTCGATCGGCGCCGGCGGATTCACGGCCGAGTGGCGGGTCTCGTCGTTCGGCCGGAGCTACCCGCAGGGGTGGACGACCGAGTCGGTGAACGGCGACGCGCGAGCGGCGGCCATCGGGGCGTCGTCGTTCGGGGTCAGGCTCGTCCTCCCCGCCGACCACTACCAGCAGGCGCTCCGCTCGGTGAAGTACGCCGTCCTCTTCGTCGTCCTGACGTTCGTGGCATTCTTCCTCTTCGAGCTCCTCGCCTCGCTCAGCCTCCACCCGCTCCACTACCTCCTCGTCGGGGCGGCGCTGGCGCTCTTCTACCTCCTCCTCGTCTCGCTCGCCGAGCAGCTCGGCTTCCCTCCCGCCTACCTCGCGGCGTCGGCCGCGATCGTGACCCTGGTCGGGCTCTACGCGGCGGCGATCCTCGGGAAGCGCTCGCGCGGGCTCGCGATCGGCGGGCTCCTCGCCGCGCTCTACGGCTCCCTCTACGTCGTCGTCAACGCCGAGGACTACGCGCTCCTCCTCGGCTCCGTCGCGCTCTTCGCCGTCCTGGCGCTCGTCATGTGGCTGACGCGGAAGGTCGACTGGTGGGCGCTCTCGGCCCCCGCTCCGGCGCGCGTCCCCCCGCCCCCCCCGGTCTGGGCGCGGCCCTCGCCGCCCCCGGCCTGACCCCTCACGCGCGGCGCGGTCCCGGGCGGGCGCGCGCCGCGCCCTTTTTCTTTCGCTTCGCCCTTCCGCGTCAGGGCCGGCCGGCCGCTTCCATCCCGCCGCGGCCGCGTCCCGCCCCCTCCTCGCGGGGCGGCGCGCCGTCGCCGGGCAGCCAGAGGAGCACGGCGAGGAAGGCCATCGGCACGAGGAGCCCCGCGAGGACGAACCACTTCCCGCGCCCCGCGAGCCCCGTCTGCCCTTTGAGGACGAAGGGGCCGGTGAGAGCGAGGACGAGGAGGACGACGGCGTAGAGGTCCGCCACCCAGGTCCAGAGCCCCTTCGGCTCGTTCAGGTGGAGGAAGTTCGACTCGCGCAGGAGGCGCCGCGAGCGGGGCCTCTCGATCACGGCCGTCCCGGCGGTCGCGTCGGCCTTCACGCTCCAGCCGTCGTAGAAGAGCTCCACGACGTGCGGGGCCGAGCGGAAGGAGCTCTTCGGCGGTCCGGGGAGCTCCATCCGCTCCACGAGCGCCGCCACCATCGTCTCGCGGTCGGCGAGAGGGACGGGCGTGAACCTCCGCTCCTCGCGGTCGATCCGCCAGCTGGGGTTCCACTGGTGGCGGTGGTTGACCGCGATCCCGGAGACGGCGTAGATCACCGTCAGGGCGACGGCGAGGTAGCCGAGGTCGCGGTGGAGGACGTTGTTGAGCCGGCGCCAGTTCAACGGGAGGACGGCGCCCGGGTCAGTCGACGACGGCGCCCGTGCTCTTGATCTGGTAGAGCGTGACCGGGCCGGTGATCGACGCGGGGTCGAATTTCCGCCCCGCCTCCTCGGCCTCGTGCTTCGCCTGCTCGATCGCCTGCTCCTTCGTCAGCTCGAACTTCTGGAGGACCCCCTCGGCGACCGCCTTCTTCCCCTTCGCCGTCATCGGGAAGACGATGACGCCGTCCTGGACCTTGATCCGGATCGTCTGGAACTCCTTGTCGCCCGCCAGCCTCATCCAGCAGCCGCGCTTGCTGCAGACGTCGGTGACGAGCCCCTCGACCTTCACCGTCTTCCCGACGTAGGCGTCCGGCTTCGCGAGGATGTCGGAGAGCTTCACCGGCTCGGCGGCGGAGACGCCCTTCCCGTAGGTGGTGGCGGCCCGGGCAGGGGCGGCGACGCCGACGGAGACGACGGCGACCAGAGCGACGGCGGCCGCGAGGGCGGAGACGGGGGTGCGGAGGGACGGCTTCATCTTTCGCGCTCCTGAGTCTGATGGGGGGGGGCTCCCGGGCCTCGGCCCGAGGGTTCCCGAACCGGGGGATCTTAGCCGAGGGGAAGACGCTCCCGGAGCGGGCCGAGACCCTGTCTCGGGATCGCGCGGGGAGACGGCGTCACGCCGCATCACGCCGCGTCACGCCGCATCACGCCGCGTCACGCCGCATCACGCCGCGTCACGCCAGGAGCGCCCCCTCGTGGACGAGGAGCCAGCGCTTGCGGTCGAGCCCTCCGGCGTAGCCGTGGAGCGAGCCGTCCTTCGCGATGACGCGGTGGCACGGGATGACGACGGCGACCGGGTTCCGCGCGTTCGCCTGCGCGACGGCGCGGACGGCGAGGGGGTCGCCGAACCGCTCCGCCAGCTCCGAGTAGGCGATCGTCCGCCCGGCCCTGATCCGGCGCAGCTCGGCCCACACCTCCAGCTGGAACGGCGTGCCGTGCGGCGCCACGGCGATCTCCTCGAGCGCCGCGAGGTCGCCCCTGAAGTACGCCTTCAGGCGCGAGACCGCGCCCCCCGGGTCGGCGCCGCGGGGGAGCCTCCACGAGCCGTAGCGCCGCTCGAGCGCCGCCCGGAAGGCCGGGGACCTCCCGTCGAACCCGAGGAACGCGAGCGATCCCTCCTCGGCGACCAGGACCAGCTCCCCGACCGGCGTCCTCACCTCCGCCTTCCTCACGTCCATGCCGTCCCCTCTTTCCCGGCCGCCTCCGAGAGGAGGTACGTGGCCGCATAGGCGCGCCAGGGCCGCCAGGCCTCGGCGCGATCCGTCAGCTCCTTCTCGGTCGCGGGACCGCCCCGCGCCGCCGACGCCTTCCTCAGCGCGAGGTCCCCCGCCGGGAAGGCGTCCGGCTCCCCGAGGGCCCTCATCGCGATCACCTGCGCCGTCCACCGCCCGATCCCCGGGAGCGCGCGGAGCCTCTCCTCGGCCTCGGGCAGCGCCCCGAGAGCCCCGGGGACCTCCAGCGGCAGAGAGCTCCCCGCGACCGCGGCCGCCAGGGCCCGCACCGTCCGGGCTCGCGCGGCGGTCAGACCGACGGCCGCGACGTCGGCCTCGGCGAGCGCCTCCGGGCCGGGGAAGAAGAGGAGGCCGTCCGGCGTCGCGGCACCGAAGCGCGTGGCCAGGCGCGCCGCCAGCGTCCGCGCCGCCGCCACCGACACCTGCTGCCCCAGGACCGTCCTCACCGCCGTCTCGAACCGGTCGAACGCCCCCGGGACGCGCAGCCCCGGCCGGCGGGCGACGAGCGGCGCCAGGAGCGGGTCGCCCCCGAGCGCCTCGGCGACCTTCAGCGGGTCGGCCGCGGCGTCGGCGAGCGCCGACGCCCTCTCGACGAGCGGGAGGAGGCTCCCTGCCGGGAGCGCGTCGACCGAGAGCGCCAGCGCCTCCCCCCCGGGCTCGAGCGCGAGCGTCATCACGCCGCGGGCGCCGTCCATCCGGAACGTCCGCGCGTAGGTGCGCCGCTCCACCCGCTCGACTCCCGGGATCGCACGGGCCGCGAGGAAGCGAAGGAGCGCGTCCCAGTCGTACGGCGGCCGGACCGGAATCCGGAGGCGGAACGCCGGGGCGCCGGCGGCCGTCCGGGACGTGCTCGCGCCGTGCGGCTCGCGCGCCGCGGGTCCCTTGCGGCGCAGCTCCGAGGGCGCCAGCCCGAACGCCTGGCGGAACGCCGCGCGGAACGTCCGGGGGCTCTCGAAGCCTGCGGCCAGCGCGACCTCCTCGACGGGGAGGGGCGTCTCGTCGAGGAGGCGCCGGGCGAAGTGGACCCGCCGCGTCCGCGCGACGGCGAGCGGCCCGGCGCCGACGTGCTCGAGGAAGAGGCGCCGCAGGTGCCGCTCTCCCATCCCGACGCGCGCGGCGAGCGCCTCCACCCCCTCGCGGTCGACGACCCCCGCGTCGATCAGCCGGAGCGCCCGGGCGACGGGGGCGCTCGTCCCGGCCCAGGCCGGGGTGCCGGGCGCCGTCTCGGGCCGGCAGCGGCGGCAGGCGCGGAAGCCCGCGCGCTCGGCCGCGGCGGCGCACGCGAAGAAGGTGCAGTTCGTCCGGCGCGGGAGGGGGGCGGGGCAGCCGGGCCGACAGTAGACGCCGGTCGTCGTGACGGCCACGACGAACCGTCCGCCGAAGCGCCGGTCGCGGCTCGCAACGGCCTGGTAGCAGACGTCGGGAGAGAGGCTCACGGGGAGCATTCTCCCCGTCCCGCGCCGAAGCGGCGGCAGTTTTCGGACGTGGCTGTCCGGCCGGGGAGGGGACGGGACGGCCGCTCGGGACGGATCGCCCGTGCCGTCGTAACATGCGAGGGCGCCCGAGGGTGGATGAATGGCATACGTGAGGATCTCGACCCCCCGCTCCGAAGGCCGCGCGGAGTGGGTCGTCCCCCTCGAAGGGGACGAGCTGACCGTCGGGCGGGCCCCGACGAGCTCCATCCGCCTCACCGACCTGAAGGTCTCCACGCGCCACGCCCGGATCGCGCGTTCTGACGAGGGATGGGTCTTCGAGGACGTCGGGTCGACGAACGGCAGCTGGCGGGACGGCAAGCGGGTCGCACGACACGTCCTCCGTGCGGGAGACGTCGTCAGGCTCGGCGACAGCTCGATCGTCTTCGGGATCGGGGACCTCCCGACCGACGTCCCGGTCGTCAACGCGGCTCCGCCCGCGACCGGCCAGCCCGGCGGCCAGGCGACGCTGCTCGTCATGGCTCCCCCCGAGGTCGCCGCCCGTGCCGCGGGGCTTGCCGCCGCCTCCGGGTCGCCGGGTCCCGCCGCTGCCCCCGCCCCGCCTCCCGCTCCCGCCGCCGGGGCCGCGGCCCCTCCCGTCTCGCTTCCTCCGCCGGCCGCTCCGGCTGCTCCGCCCCCGCCGGCGGCGACCGTCCCGTCCGAGCCCCTCGCGGCGCCCGCGGCCGCTTCTCCGTTCGCCTCGCCGGCCGCCCCCGCACCCCCGCCGGCGCCGGCGCCGGCGAGCGCACGCCCGGCAGTCACCCCCCCGCGCGCCCTGGCGGGGCCCCCCCCGTGTAGGGGGCGGCGGCCCGGCGGCGGGGGCGCGG
>JAKOVQ010000043.1 GCA_029781975.1 Acidobacteriota bacterium | reverse complement strand
GCCGATGCGGCCCGGCTGCTCGGCAGGCGGGTGGCCGTCGCCGGGGACGCCGCCCCGGCGCAGGGCGGGGCGCTGGACGTCGGCTTCCCGATGCCGGTCGCGCTCCCTCCGTCCGGCAGGTACCGCGCCCTCGTGGGGCCCGCATGGACACCCGCCGTCGGCGCGCCTCGAGCGACGCGCCGCGTGGTCGCCCAGGTCGATGCCGGGGCCCAGCGCGTCGCGATCCGGTCCCGGACGAACCTGCCGGCGGGCGGCCGGGTGCGCATCGCCTTCGTGGACCGCGCGGGCTGATCCGGGGCCGGGGCCGGGGCCGGGGCCGGGCCGGGGGCGTCGTGCGCGCCGGGTCGGGGACCCGGGGAGCGAGCACGGAGCCGGCCGTCGGCTCGGCGCCTGCGGACGCCCGTCGGCTGGGCGCCCGCAACGCCCGTCGGCTCGGCGTGCGTTTGCGGGCTTCACGCTCGGCTGGTAGGATGCGCCGGTCAGAGAAAGACGTCCGTAGATTCGTTCGTGTCGGAGGACCGAGTGCCGCTCACCCGGGAAGAGAAGGATCGCCTCGTCGCGGAGTTCGCGACCAAGGAGGGCGATACCGGATCGCCGGAGGTCCAGATCGCGCTCCTGACGGAGCGGGTCAAGGAGCTCACGGATCACCTGAAGCAGTTCCCGCGGGACAACCATTCCCGGCGCGGCCTCCTCAAGCTCGTGGGCCAGCGCCGCCGCCTCCTCGCGTACCTCGTGCGCAAGGACCCGGCCCGCTACCGCGCCGTCATCGGACGGCTCGGACTCCGCCGCTAGCGCCGCTCACGGCCCGCCGGGGCCGCGCGCCCCGGCCCCACCGCGTCGCCCGCGCCAGGACCCGCGCGCCCGACGGTCCTCCTCCGGCACGGCCAGGAGGAGCCTCGTGCCCGTTCATTCCGTCTCCGCCGAGTTCGGTGGTCGCACGCTGACCATCGAGACCGGCAGGCTCGCCCGGCTCGCCGGGGGAGCCGTCACCGTGCGCTTCGGCGACACGGTCGTCCTCGGGACCGCCAACCGGTCCGAGCCGCGCCCCGGCCTCGACTTCTTCCCCCTCACGGTGGACTTCGAGGAGCGCATGTACGCGGCCGGCAAGATCCCCGGCGGCTTCATCAAGCGCGAGTCCCGGCCCTCCGAGGCGGCGATCCTCGCCGCCCGGCTCACGGACCGCCCGATCCGCCCGCTGTTCCCCGAGGGCTACAAGGACGACGTCCAGGTCGTCATCACCGTGCTCTCCACGGACCAGGAGAACGATCCCGACGTGATCGGGACCGTGGCCGCGTCCGCCGCGCTGACGATCAGCGAGATCCCGTTCCAGGGGCCCATCGGGGCCGTCCGCGTGGGCCGGATCGACGGGACCTTCGTCGTCAACCCGACCGTCGAGCAGCTCGCAGACTCGGACCTCGACCTCATCGTCAGCGGCACCCGCGACGCGATCATGATGGT
>JAKOVQ010000025.1:15000-208778 GCA_029781975.1 Acidobacteriota bacterium | reverse complement strand
CGGACCTCCGTCCGGACCGGGAGCCGCTCGTCGCGGCGCGGCTCGACGGCCGGGGCGGCCGGCCGCTCCGGGGCCGGGACCGCGGAGGCCGGGCCGCGCCCCTCCCCCGACGACGCCCGCCCGCTGCCCGGCCGCTCCTCGACGAAGATCGGCCGCTCCGGCGTGGTCAGGGTCCGCCCGGGCGGAGGCTGGACCGGCTCGGGGAGCCGCCCCGACGGGATCCGCCCCCGCGGCTCGAGGTCGACGGCGCCCCCCGTCCGGGTCACCGGGCTGAAGTCGACGAACGTCCGCCCGCCGCGGGGCCCCTCGCGCGCGAGGCGGTCGGCGTCGACGCGCGGGAGCGGTCGGCCTCCCCGCTCGGCGACGACCGGGAGCCACCTGTCGACGCGCGGCGGGGCGGGCGGCGGCGGATTCCTCGTGACGACGGTGCCGCCGCGCCAGACCGGGACGCCCCCCGCCGACGAGCCGCCTCCCCGCCCCTCCGGGGCGATCCGGATCGTCCCCCGGCCCGGGATGAGGGGCTGGCCGTTCCGCCCCACGAGGCGGGCCTTGGCAAGGACGCTCGGGTTGCGGATGACCTGCCGGTCGACCCACCCGCCGGAGGCGAAGACCTCGCGGTCGACGACGACGACGTGCCCCTCGTTCACGTGGGACCCGTCAGTGCCCCACCACGTCTCTGGCTCCGGGAACCACCAGGGATAGAGCGGCTCGAACGGCCCGAGGGGGTACCAGCCGACGTAGCCCCCCAGCGACACGATCACGGCGCCTCCGGCCCCCGGGTCCTCGTCCTCCGGGCCGACGAAGCCGACACAGGCGGGAGACCACGCGACGCGTTCGACCGAGGGCCGGTCGGGGATCCAGCACCAGCGCCCGCGGAGGACGACCCAGCGCCCGAAGTGGTACGGCGCCCAGCCCCACGGCTCGCTCGACAGCCAGATCCAGCCCCAGGGATCGCGCCAGATCCAGCGCCCTTCGACGTACGGCTGCCAGCCGGCGTCGACCGCGGGGAACCAGACGAGACCGTACTCCTCGGTCTCCACCCAGGCCCCGTACTCGTCGAGGTCGTCGAGGCCGAAGAGGTCCGCGTTCACGGAGTCCTGGTAGACCCGGCTGCCGGCCCGCGGGATCCGGGCGTCCACCCAGCGGTCCCACGAGTCCTCCGCGGGGAGCTCCGAGACCTCGTAGCGCGGGCGATCGCCCCCCAAGAAGCGCGCGGCGTCCCCGCGGCGCAGGACGACCTGCCCGCCCGCGGCCGCGGCGACCGCCTCTCCCCTGACCACCTGGACGTCGGTCGTCCCGTCGGCGCCGACGTCGAGCCGGTAGCTGCCGCGCCGCATCAGGGTCACCGAAACGGCCGGCGTCGCCACCTCGTAGGAGGCGCGCTGCCCGACGTCGCGCACGCGGATCGAGAGGCGCCCTTCGGTCAGCGCCAGCTGCCGGACGTCGTCCGCCAGGTCGAGGACCCCGAGGTCGGTCTCCTCGCCGACGTAGAGCGTCGAGGCGCGCAGCTCCAGGATCGTCCGCCCCGCCCGCGCCGTGGCGATGCGGTCGCCGACGGTGACCGGGTAGTTGAGGGTCGCACGCTCCCAGCTATCGGGAGCGTCGCCGCGGGAGAGCCAGACGGGCCCTTCGGCGACGGCCAGGCGGGCCACCTCCTGCTTCACGTCGCCCGGCGGCGGGGCTGTCGCCTCCTGCGCCCGGGCCCCGGGCGCGGCGAGGAGGAGCGCCGCCAGGCAGGCCACGGCGGCGACCGATCCGCACGCCGGTCGGCCGGGACGGGCCGGAGAGGAAGAGAAGATCGGGCTCATGGCTCCCTCCGCAGACGTGGTGACGCGAAATCCGTGCCTGCCCGCGGAGGGGCCGCGATCCTTTGGAGGTGACGCCCGTGAGGGGCGCCCGCCGCCCCGATCCCCTCCGACCGCGAGGAACCGCGGGACGTCCTAGCCGACGGGGGGCCCGGACGGCCTCACGACGGCGAAGCCGGCGTCGTTCCCCTTCTCGTCCCAGACGCCCACGGAGAACCGGTCGCCCGGGCTCCCGCTCTTCACCTCCACCTCGTAGGTGTAGTGGCCGGCCTTCGCCTGCTCCAGGTCCTTCTGCGGGATCTCGAACGGCTGGCTCCTCCGAATGACGTCGGAGAAGTCTCCCTTCGGCCCGATGGAGGCCACGAAGACCGAGAACGCCCCGGCAGCCCCTTTCGCCGTCGGCAGGAGGACCAGGGAGCCGATCGGGATCGACACCTCCACCTTCATCCGGAACTTCTCCGAGGGCTTCGAGACGAGCGTGGCGGTGACCTTGATCGGAATCCGCGCCCGGGCGTCGGGCTGGAAGAGGTTCGAGACGACGCGATCCTGCATCATCTCCTCGAGCGACTTCTCGAGCAGGGAGCCCCGGACCCTCACGGCGAGCTTCCGACCCTTCACCCGGACGGAGACGGGGGCGGCCTTCCCGCTCCCCGGGGGGGCCGGGTAGCCGAGGGAGTACCAGGAGTCGAGGTCGGCCGCGACCCGGTCGACGAAGCCGGGGACGCTCCCCAGCCCGACGGCCGCGACGCCGCCCGTCTGGTCGGCGACGAAGTCGAGGGCCTCGACCTCGTTCGCCAGGGCCAGCCGGTCCCTCCCCCCGGCCAGCGGCGAGTTGATGTCCGGGTTCTCGCCCCTGGGGTCCGCCGCCGACGGGAGAGGGGTGCTCATCCCGGCCGGGAAGAGGGCGTAGAGGGTGACGCCGTTCGCGTTCGCGGTACGGGTGACCTCCTCGAGGAGCGGCTTCACGTCGATCTTCCGGGTCCTCGGGTTGGAGAGCTCCTCGCCGTCGGACCGGTTCCTCAGGAAGAACTCGAGGCCGGCGTAGCGCGAGAACCGGTGGGTGACGAGGACGATGACCTTCCGCCCCTCCATCCCTCCCAGCGTCGCGGCGAGCCCCTTGAGCGCGGCGGTCTTCGCCTTCATCTCGAAGAGGGCCTGGTTCGCCTCCCGCTCCGCCGAGGGCTGGAACCCTCCGAAGTCCGTCCCGATCCTCGGGTCGGCCGCCAGCGCCTGCAACCACTCGTCCTCGGCGCGCAGGAGGTTCAGGTCGGCGACCTCGGACGGCATCCGGCCGCTCCCTTCCTCGGTCAGGTCGAGGGTCCGCTCGAGCCGCTCCGGGTCGCCCGTGAAGGGGAGGATGGTCCGGATCGAGCGGTCCCAGGTGACGACCATCGCCTCGTCCCCCGGCGCGAGGTCTTCGAGCAGGAGCTTGCGGAGCGAGTCGAAGAGCTGGTGGCGCTGCCCGGGATCGGGGATCTGGAGCCGGTCGAGGAAGAGGACGATGCGCCGCGGCGGGCGGGGCGCGATCGCCTCCTGCGGGGCGGGCGCGGGCGCGCCGGCCTCGGCGGGAGGCGGCGGCGCCACGCTCACGGCGGGGAAGCCCGTCCCCCGGACCTCGTGGAAGTTGGTCACCTGGACGACGCGGCCGCCGTGACGGACCTCGAAGTCGGCGGCGGTCAGGCCGTGGACCGCGTTCCCCGCGGCGTCCGTCACGACGACGTCGAGGTTGAAGAGGGTCACGTCGACCGTCGCGGCCGTCCGAGGGACCGCGGGGGTCTGCTGCGCCCGGGACACGCCCGCAGCGAGGACAGCGACGAGGAGGAACCCCCAGGGCTTGATCACACGCGACATGGAGGCACCTCCTGCACCCGCGAGCACCGCCAGGCGCACGATACACTGAACTTCGGATGATCTCGTTCGTCTCCCTCTTCGTCGGCTTCGTCCTCGGCGTCGTCCCCGTGCGGCTCGCCGCGAGCCCGGGCGTCGATCACGTGGACCTCCACCTCGACGGGGTCCGGGTCGCCGAGCTGAGGGCTCCGTTCGCCGCGCCCCTGGACCTCGGCTGCGAGCCTTCGCCCCACGAGCTCGTCGCCGTGGCGTTCGACGCCCAGGGAAGACGCCTGCAGCGGATCCGCCAATGGATCAACCGGCCCGGGCCCCTGGCCGAGGCGAGCCTCGCCGTCGACCCGAGCCACCGGGTGGCGAGCCTCACCTGGCGGTGCCTGACGGGGGAGGTGCCTCGGGCGATCGCGGTGACGCTCGACGGCCGGCCGCTCCGGGTGGAGAACCCGGAGCGGATCGACCTCCCGTCCCTCGACCCGGCCCAGGTCCACTCCCTGAAGGCCGTCCTCGACTTCGGGAACGACGTCGGCGCGTCCGCCGAGGCCGTCTTCGGCGGGCCTCGCCATTCGGTGGCGGTGACCGAGATGACGGCGGTCGCCGTCGCCCTGGACGAGGGGACGACGCTCCCCGCGCCCGAGGAGATGTCCGGCTGGTTCGCGAGGGAGGGCGCCCCGCTCGAGGTGACGGCGGTCGAGGAGGGGCCGCGAGAGGTCGTCTTCGTCTGCGAGGGGAGCGCCCTGGCGCCCCTCGGCTGGACGTTCTTCTCGGACCAGCGCGGCTCGGCGAGCGGCCTGCCGGCCGACCTGGGGTTCCGGTTCCTCTGGCCCGTCGGGCGGTTGCACGCCCAGGCGGCGCTCGTCTCCAGCCTCTACCCGGCGACTCGCCGGTTCACGCCGGCGGACGGGGGCGTCCGCTGGGTCGCCGTGAAGCGCCTCGAGTGGCCCCCCTTCTCGCCGAAAGGGGAGCGGATCGCGGACGCCGTGGCGGTGGCGGGGCTGAAGGCGGCCGAGCAGGAGCCTCGCCGCGCGGTGGTCCTCCTCCTCGGCCCGGCCGCCAGCGACGGGAGCCTCCTCACGCCCGCCGAGGCGGGGACGTTCCTCGAGAAGCTGAACGTCCCCCTCGCCGTCTGGTCCATCGGCCGGACCCCCTCGCCCGAGGCCGCTCGGTGGCCGGCCGCCACGCGGATCGACACGGCCCGGCGGTTCGAGCAGGCGGTCTCCGGCCTCGTCACGGACCTCGGACGGCAGAGGATCGTCTGGATCGCGGGGAGCTTCCTCCCGCAGACGATCGCCCTGGGTCCGGCCGCGGCAGGCATCCGGCTCGCGCGCTGACCCGGGGGGCGCTCCCCTACGCGGCGGCCCCCGGCCCCGGCTGGGCGAGGATGCGGAGGATCGGCAGGAGGTTCGTCCACCACTGCTCGCGCGGCCGCTGCTCGACGGCCTCCACCGCCGCCGGGAAGCCCTCGAGCGGGAAGGGCTGGAGCTTCCCCTTCTCGAAGCCGAGGTAGACGGCCGCGGGGTCCTCCTTGACGCTCTCGTCGCAGAGGAGCTCGACGGCTCGCGCGGCGAAGCGCGTCGCGAGGATCCGGTCGAACGGGGTCGGGTTCCCCCCCTGCTGGAGGTGCCCGAGGATCGCCTCCCTCGCGTCGAAGAGGCCGCGCCCCTCCGACTCGAAGAGGGTCCTCAGGAAGTGCGTCGTGAAGACCGGGCTCGCGTTCTCGTTGCGGATCATCAGGCCGAGCCGCTTCCCCTGCGCGAAGCCCGAGACGAGGAGGTCGAGGTCGCGCTGGAGGTCGCCCAGCGTGATCCCCTCCTCCGGGAGGTAGACCCTCTCGGCGCCCGTCGCCAGCCCCGCCATCGCCGCGAGGTAGCCGCAGCGCCGGCCCATCACCTCGACGACGACGCACCGCTTCCAGGCGACGGCCGACTGCTTGATCTTGTCCACCGCCTCGACGATCGAGTTGAGCGCCGTGTCGGCGCCGATCGAGAGCTCGGAGCCGGGGAGGTTGTTGTCGATCGCCGCCGGCAGGCAGACGATCGGCACCCTGAAGGCGCGGTGCTCCCCGCGGGCGGCGACGAGCCTGTGCGCCGCCTCGTAGGCGGACCACCCTCCGACGACGAGGAGGCCGTCGATCTGCCCCTTCTCGAGCGTCCGGGCGATCGCCGGGAGCTCCTCCTCGCGGGGCACCGTCCGGTTCGTCCCCAGCTCGGCCCCTCCGAGGGCGACCCAGCCGTGGACGCTCATCCAGCCGAGCTCCTCGACCTCGCCCCGGACGAGCCCCTCGAAGCCGTTCCGGACTCCCGCCGCGCGGTGGCCCCGGTCGATCGCGAGCCTCACGGCGACGCGGACCGCCGTGTTCATCCCCGGGGCGGGCGCCCCGGCCGTCAGGATCGCGAAGCGGCGCGGCCTCAGGCCCGGGCGCGGCTCGTGGGGGAGCGCGCGGACGAGGGTCCGGAAGATCCGGAAGCTCGAGCGGAAGCCGACGCCGCGGAGCTCCATCGCCCGGTCGAACTCCTTCGCGGCCATCGCCTCCCCGACGCTTCGGGTCTTCTGGACGTTCTCCATCAGGGGCGAGCGGAAGACGCGGTTCTCGCGGATGCCGATCAGGCAGGGGCCGTCGTCGGGGCCCATCCCGAGGATCTCGTCGACGGCGGCCGCGCCGAGGAGCGTCCCCATCGTCCGGTCGAAGGCGCTCGGCGCCCCCCCGCGCTGGACGTGCCCGAGGACGGTCACGCGCGACTCCGCGCGGAGCCTCTCCTCGAGGACCCTGCGCACCCTCTCGCCGGAGATCGGCTCGCCGTGCCGGTCGCGCGCCCCCTCCGCGACGATCACGGTCGAGTGCCGCCGCCCGGCCCTCCGCCCCTCGCGGAGGACCTCGACCATCCGCGCCTCCCAGTCGTCGACGTCGGGCGGGGCCTCCGGGATCAGGACCCAGTTGGCGCCCGTCGCCAGGGCGCTCATCAGCGCGAGGTAGCCGCAGTCGCGCCCCATCACCTCCACGACGAAGGTCCGCTGGTGGCTCGCCGCCGTGCTCGAGAGGGCGTCCACCGCCTCCACGATCCGGTGGAGGGCGGTGTCGGCCCCGATCGTCATGTCGGTCCCGGCCATGTCGTTGTCGATCGAGCCGACGAGGCCGACGACGACGAGGTGCGCGTGCGCCCGGGCCGCCTCGGCGGTGGCCTCGCCCTTCTCGACGAGCTCGGCGAGGAGGCCGGGCCACTCCCTCCGGAGCGCGTCGGCGCCGGTGAGCGTCCCGTCCCCGCCCACGGCGACCAGCCCGTCGATCCGCTCCTTCAGGAGGTTCCGCGCCGCGGAGAGCCGTCCCTCCCGGCCCCGCATCTCGGAGCACCGGGCGGTCCCGATCACGGTCCCCCCCCTGTGGAGGATCCCGCCGACCGAGTCCCACGTCATCCGGCGGATCCTCTCGCCGCCGTCCACGAGCCCCTGGTACCCCTCCTCGATCGCGAAGACCTCCGCGCCGCGCTCGAGCGCGGTCCTCACCGCCGCCCGGACCACGGCGTTCATGCCGGGCGCGTCGCCGCCGCTCGTCAGGAGGGCCAGCCGTTTCGGTCTCGAGGTCGACATGATCCGCCTCCGCCGCCCTCCGCGGGGGAGAGCGGCCATCGATTCTAGAGAACGGCGCCGCGGTCCCGGGCGGCGTCAGCCCCGGGGCGCCGGCTCCAGGCGGACCTCCGGGTCGAGGGTCTCGCCCGGCGGGGCGAGCGCGAAGCCCTGCGCGTACTCGATCCCGAGGTCGAGGAGGACGGGGAGGACCGCCGGGCTCTCCACCGACTCGGCGACCGTCTCCTTCCCGAGGGTGTGCGCCACCGTGTCGATGGCGCGGACCAGCGCCCGGTTCGCCTCGTTCCCGTCGAGGCCCCGGATGAAGGAGCCGTCGATCTTCACGAGGTCGGCGGGAAGGCCCTGCAGGTACGAGAAGGTCGAGAAGCCGATCCCGAAGTCGTCCAGGGCGAAGCGGCAGCCGAGGTCCGAGAGCCGGCGCATCCACTCCTGCGCCGCGAAGAGGTCCCGCACCGCCAGGGACTCGGTGATCTCGAAGCCGAGGCGCCCCGCCTCGACGCCCGAGCCGGAGACCATCCGCGCGATCCGGTCCAGGAGGTCCGCGTCGCCCACGCTCGTCCCCGAGAGGTTCACGAAGACCTCCGTCCCCTCGCTGGCGCGGAGCGTCGAGAGGACCGCCTCGACCACCCAGAGGTCGACCTGCGAGATCAGCCCGAACCTCTCGGCCGCCGGGAGGAAGAGCCCGGGCAGGTGCACCGCGCCCGTCTCGTCCCGGAGCCGCAGGAGCGCCTCGTGGTGGGCGGCACGGCCCGTCGCCAGCCGGAAGACCGGCTGGTAGTGGAGGAGGAAGCGCCCGGCCCGGAGGGCCTCCTTCACCCGCGAGGCCCAGAGGCTCGCCTCGGAGAGGGAGGACGGCGACCCCGCCGCGGGGTCGTGGATGACGACCCGGTTGCGGCCGCGCTCCTTGGCCGCGTAGAGGGCCGAGTCGGCGGCGGCGAGGACGGCGGGAGGGTCGAGCGTCCCGTCGACGCGGACCACGCCGACGGAGATCCCCAGGTCGAAGAACCGGTCCCCCACCTGGAACCGGTGCTCCTCCATCGACTGGCGGAGGCGCTCCGCGGTCAGCCGGCCCCCGTCCCCGGACGCGTCCTCGAGAAGGACGACGAACTCGTCGCCCCCGAGCCGGGCGACCTCGTCCCCCGGCCTCACGAGCCCGCGGAGGAGCCCGGCCATCTCGGCGAGGACCTGGTCGCCCGCGGGGTGGCCGAGCGAGTCGTTGACGGTCTTGAAGTTGTCGAGGTCGAGGAGGAGGAGGCTTCCCCGCGCCCCCCGGCTCGCACGCGCGATCATCCGCTCGAGCCCCTCCTCGATCGACCGGCGGTTGCCGAGCTCCGTCAGCGGGTCGTGGAGCGCGAGGTAGCGGATCCGCTCCTCGTTCCGCTTCCGCGCCGTCACGTCCTCCTTGACGGCGACGAGGTGGCGCACGGTCCCGTCCGCGCCTGCGACCGGCGTGACCGTCTGCTCCTCGACGTAGACGGTTCCGTCCCGGCGCCGGCTCGTCGACTCGCCGCGCCAGACGCGGCCGGAACGCAGCGCCTCCAGGGCCTCCTCGGTGCGCGCTCCCGTGCGCCCCCCGAGGACGAACGTGCCGGCGGCCAGGGCGCGGGACTGCTCGAGGGTGTAGCCCGTCAGCCGGGTGAACGCGGGGTTCACCCACTCCACGATCCCGTCCGCGTCCGTGATGACGACGGCGTTGGCGGCCGCCTCGAGGGCCGCCGTCTGGATCTCGATCCTCTCCAGCCTCTCGGCCTCGAGGAGCGAGAGGGCGACCTGGTCGGAGAACCGGGAGAGGAGGGACTGGGTCGCCTCGTCGAAGGCGTGCGGCCTCCCCGCGTAGAGGGAGAGGGCGCCCAGGATCCGGTCGCCCGCCACGAGCGGGATCGAGAGGGCGGAGCCGAGGCCCCACGCCTCGGCAGCCGCCTTCCACGCCGCGATGCGGGGGTCGAGGGCGTTCCGGATCACCTGGGGCTGGCCCGTCCGGATCGCCCGCCCGCTCGGCCCCTGGCCCTCCGGGGTGTCGTCCCACCGGAAGCGGCTCTGCCTCACGAAGCCCTCCGCCCGCCCGGCGACGGCGCGAGGGTCGATCTCCCCCCCCGGGCGCTTCAGCCCGATCCAGACCGCCGGGTAATCGAAGGTCTCGGCAACGCGCTCGCAGATCCGCTGGAGGATCGAGGAGACGTCCGCCCCCCGGAGGAGGCTCCGCTCGGTCTCGTGGAGGAGGGCCAGGACGGCGTCGGCCCTCTCCTTCTCCGTCACGTCCCGTGTCGCGACGACGAGGCCGTCGGGCCGGCCGTCGGGACCCGGCAGGGCGCGCGCCACCGCCTCCACCCAGAGCCAGTCCCCGTCCTTCCGGCGGAACCGGAAGCGGGCCGCGCCCCCGCCCGACTCGATCGCCCGCCTGCCGAGGTCGCGCCGGACCCGCTCCACGTCGTCCGGGTGGATCAGCTCCCACGCCGGACGCCCCACCAGCTCCTCCACCTCCCAGCCGGTCGCCGCCCGGTGGGAGGGGGTGGCGAAGCGGACCACGCCGTGGAGGTCGGTCTCCGCCAGGACGTCCCGCATGTTGTCGAGCAGCCGCTGGAGCTCGGCCTCCCGCTGCTTCAGGGCGCGGGCCGACTCCACCTGGTCGGTGACGTCCCGGACGATCGAGAGGACGGCGTCGGGCCGGGCGGGGACGATCCGGGCCTCGAAGATCCGGCGGCCCGCGGGGACCTCGAGCGCGTACTCGAGCGTCTGCAGCTCCCCCGAGCCGAGGCACCGCCCGATCGCCTCGAGCCACGCCGCTCCGACCGGCCCCGGCAGCGCCTCCTGGACCGACGTCCCGAGGAGGACGTCCCGCGGCGCCGCCAGGCGGTCGGGGCTCGCGGCGTGGACGGAGAGGTATCGCCCGTCCCTGCCGATCGAGAAGAGGAGGTCAGGCAGGGCCTCGAGGATCGCCCGCTGACGGGTCTCGCTCTCGCGCAGCGCCTCCTCGGTCCTCCGGCGCTCGATCGCCAGGGACGCCTGCGCCGCGACGAAGCCGAGGAGCGAGAGGTCCTCCTCGGTGTACCGGACGTCGCCCGTGTAGCTCTGGACCGCGATCACGCCGATGGTCCGGTCCCCCACCCTGAGCGGGACGCCCAGCCAGTCGATCGACGCGGCGCCCACCAGCTCCACCTCCCCGCGGGCGGTCAGGTCGTCGAAGACCTCGGGCGTCGCCAGGAGGGGGAGCCCGGTCCGCAGGACGTACGCGGTCAGCCCGCGCCCGATCCGCTGCGAGACGGGGGGGGCCTCGTCGATCTCGTCCCGCCAGTAGGGGAAGGTCAACGACTCCCCGGAAGGCTCGACGAGGGCGACGTAGAAGTTCCGGGCCGCGAGGAGCTTCGAGACGATCCCGTGGATCCGCTCGAAGAGCTCGTGCAGGCCGCCCGCGGCCGTGACAGCCTCCGCGATCCGGTAGGTGGCCTCCTGGGTCGGCGTGGGGGTGACACGTCTCACTTTGCGGAGTCCGCCCCCCTGTTCGTCTCTGACCGTCACAAGCGGCGCGATGATAGTCCTGCGCGGGAGCGTCGCGGGACCCGGCGTCCCGGGGCGGACGACGAAAGGGCGGACCGCCGGTCGGCCCGCCCTTTACCGCCACGCCTCCTCTGCCGGTTCCACTCTCGCTGCCAGAAATGCAGGCGTGGCTGCGCAGGGTCGTGGCAGCTGCCGGCAGCTCCCTCGGGGGGAGACCGGGTCACGTCGCGCGGCCCCAAACCCTCCGGATCGGCCTCGACGGGGTCCGCGCGGCTCTTCGCGTCACCGCGGGGGACCGGCCCCCGGACGGCCGCACTCAGAATCTGGGGCGCGGCGGGGCGCTTTTCAAGGCTCCCCGTCCCGGCCCGGAGGGGGACCCTCGCCGAGGAGCATCCGCCCGAGCGCGCGCAGGGCGTCGATCGTCGTGAAGATCCCGGACACTCCCGTCCCCTCCAGGACGACCGCCGACCCGAGCTTGCCGGCGGCCATCCGGGAGACCACCTCGTGGAGCGGCGTCGAGGAAGCGACGCAGAACGGGTCGGGCTCCATCACGTTCCCGACCGTGACCGTCCCGGGCTCGACGTCGACGAGCGACTGGACCAGGTGGAGGTCCCGGTCCGTCACGAGGCCCACGAGCGCCCCGCCGTCCACCACCGGCAGGTGGCGGATGCCGTTCTCCCGGAGGAGGCGCGCCGCCTCGGTGACGGTCGTGCGCGGGGCCACCACGACGGGACAGCGCGTCATGAATTCGTCGATTCTCGAAATGCTTGAGATCATCGAGCCCCACCCTCTTTTCGGCCATTCCCCTCGTCCGGCGGCGCGAGAATGATAGCCGCTCGGCGGAAGGACCCGCCGAGGGGCGCGGGTCCCCGCGGCCCCGTCCCGGCAGGGGACGGGCCCCCTCTTGACATCCATCGCTACATGGTTATATTCTCATGAATGTCCTCCCCGGACCCCCGGGGACGGCCCCAAGGAGGAGACATGAGGCGATTCGTTCCCCTGGCCCTCGCGGCCCTCGTCCTGGCCGGGACGGCGCGCTCCGAGGGCCCGCTGACGCTGGCGGACGCGATGGCGCGGGCCCGCGAGCGCTCGCGGGAGGTGGCCGCGGCGAACGCCCGCAGGGCGGCCGCCGAAGAGCGCGCCCGGCAGGCGTCGGGCTCCCGCCTGCCGGTCCTCTCGGTCTCGGAGACGTACGCGAGGACCGACTCACCGGCCGAGAACTTCGCGTTCAAGCTCAACCGCGGGGAGTTCACCTTCGGCGACTTCGTCATGAGCGACCCCAACCACCCCGAGACGCAGGCCACCTCGATCACCCGGTTCGAGGCGGTCCTGCCGCTCTTCACCGGGGGCGAGCTTTCCGGGAGGATCGGGCAGGCGAGGAACGCCGCGAAGGCCGCCGAGAGCACGGCCTCCTTCGCGTCGGACACCGCCGCGCGCGAGGCGGCCGAGGCCTACGTGATGCTCGCCCAGGCCGAGGAGTACGTCTCCCTCCTGACGAAGTCACGCGAGACCGTGAAGGCCCACGTCGACCTCGCGAGGCGGTACGCGGAGGAAGGGATGCTCGTCCGGTCGGAGCTCCTCCGCGCCGAGGTCGAGCTCTCCCGGGTGGACGACCTCCTGGAGTCGGCGAAGGGGAACGTCCGGGTCGCCAACGCGGCCCTCGCCTTCCGGCTCGGCGAGCCCCAGTCCTCGACCTGGGAGCTCGCCCCTCTCCCCGCCCCCGCCCCGCTCGGGGAGGGGGTCGACGCCTGGATCGCCACCGCCGCCGGCCGGCAGGACCTCCTCGCCGCCAGGAGCCTCCTGGCGGCCGGCGTGCTCGAGGAGAAGGTGAAGCGCGCGGCCTTCCTCCCGAAGATCGGGGTCCTCGCCCGGCACGACATCTTCGGCCAGCGGCTCTTCACCTCGAGCAACCGCGGGACGACCGTGATGGCGTTCGCCTCCCTCAGCTTCAGCACCGGCCTCTCCGACCGCGCGGCCCTCGCCGCCGCCCGCGAGGACGCCCGCGCCGGACGCGAGGACGTGGCCCGGTTCGAGGAGGGGATCGCCCTCCAGGTCCGGCAGGCCTACGAGGAGGCCGTCACCGCCCGGGCCCGCCACGCGACGGCCGTCAAGGCGCTGGAAGCCGCCCGCGAGACGGAGCGGATCACCGACGAGCGGTGGAAGAGCGGGGTCGTCAAGACGATCGACCTCCTCGACGCCGCCACCGCCCGGCGCGAGGCCGAGACGCGCGAGCTCGTGGCCCGCGCCGACGCGCAGGCGAGCGCGCTGAGGCTCGCCCAGGCCGCCGGCCGGCGCCCCGAGAGCGTCCTTCCCTGAGAGACGAGAGAGAGATGAGGAGACAGGAGATGCGTTTCCCCCGGAAGAGTGCCGCCCCCCTCGCCGCCTTCGGCCTTTCGGTCGCCCTGACGACCCTGGCCGCCTGCGGCGGATCGCACGAGAAGGCCGGCGCCGAGGCCCCCGTCCCGCCGGTCGCGGCCACCCTCGCGAAGGCCGAGGCGCGCGAGATCCCCCAGCAGCTCGAGCTCTACGGCACCGTCATGGCCGACAAGTCGGCCGCGGTGTCGAGCCGGGTCATGGCGTCCGTCACGTCGGTCCCCGTCAACGAAGGGGACCTCGTGAGGAAGGGCCAGGTCCTCGCGGAGATCGACCCGCAGGCCGCCAGGGGGCAGGTGGCCCAGGCCCGCGGCGCCCTCGCCCAGGCGAAGGCCGCCCTCTCGCTCGCCGAGCGGAACTACGAGCGGTTCAAGAGCCTGAACAAGACCAGCTCCGCCTCCGAGCTCGAGCTCGACATGGCGCGGATGCAGTACGAGCAGGCCAAGGGCGCCGTCGAGCAGGCCAGCGGCGCGGTCGAGGCGGCCTCGTCCGTCGCCGCGGACTCGCGGGTCGTCGCCCCCTTCGACGGGCGGGTCGGCCGGAAGATGGTCGACCCGGGCGACCTCGCGGCCCCCGGCCGCCCCCTCGTGATGGTCGAGTCGGCCGTCGGACGCCGCCTCGTCGTCTCGGTCCCCGAGAGCCTCATGGCCGGCGCCGGCCTCTCCTCCGGCAAGGCGATCGGCGTCACGATCGACACCCTCCCCCGGCTCGGGACCCTGAAGGGGAAGGTCGTCGAGATGTCCCCCGGCGCCGACCCGGCGAGCCACACCTACACGGTCAAGGTCGAGGTCGTCGGGACCGCCGTCCCGACCGGCGCCACGGGGCGGGCCCTCGTCGACGCGGGGACCCGCAAGGCGGTCGTCGTCCCCGCCGGCGCCGTCCTGTCGCAGGGCGGGATGCACCTCGTCGTCGTGAAGGACGACGAGGGGAAGGCCCGCTCGAGGGCCGTCACGGTCGGCGCCCCGGCCGGCGACGGCCTCGTCGAGGTCCTCTCGGGCCTGACCGGGGGCGAGACCGTCCTCGTGGGCCTCGCGTCGGCGCCGCGCGACGGCGCCCCGGTCCAGGGGAGGTGACGCGGTGAGCGCCCCCGAAAGCGGGAGCCCGCGCCCCTCCGTCGAGGAGACCCGGCGCGAGGCGCTCCGCCTCAAGATGACGCGGCGCCCCATCGGGGCCTCGGGCCGGATCGCGAAGGCGTTCCTCGAGTCGAAGCTGACCCCCCTCATCGTCGTCTTCTCCCTCCTCGTCGGCGCCTTCGCCGTGATGGTGACGCCCCGCGAGGAGGAGCCCCAGATCAAGGTCCCGATGATCGACGTCTTCCTGGCCATGCCCGGCGCGACGGCCCAGGAGGTGGAGCGGCGTCTCACGACCCCGCTCGAGAAGGCGATCTTCGAGATCCCCAACGTCGAGTACGTCTACTCCACGACCCAGCCCTCGGGCGGGATGATCATCGTCCGTTTCCTCGTCGGCACGGACCCGGACCAGGCGATCGTCCGCGTCAAGGCGAAGCTCGCGGAGCAGGAGCCCCAGCTCCCGCCCGGGGCGATGCCTCCCGTCGTGGTCCCCCGCGGCATCGACGACGTCCCGGTCGTCGCCTACACCCTCTGGTCCGAGTCGGCGAGCCCGATGCAGCTGAAGCAGGTGGCCGAGGAGCTGAAGGTCGAGCTGACCCGGCACCCCCGCGTCGCTCAGGTGACCGTCCTCGGCGGCGAGCGGCGGGTGGTGAAGGTCTCGTTCGACCGCGACCGCCTCGCGGCCCACCACGTCTCGCTCCTGCAGGCGTACATGGCCCTCTCGGGCCTCAACTGGCGCCTCCCCGCGGGGAACCTCTCGTCGGACAACGCCGAGACCCAGGTGGAGGTCGGCTCGCTCTTCCGGAGCGCCGACGAGGTCGGGAACGCCGTGGTCGCCGTCTGGAACGGCAGGCCGGTCTTCCTCCGCGACGTGGCGAAGGTGACCGACGGCCCCGACGAGCCCTCCCAGTACGTCTGGATGCTCGCCGGCGCGGGCGCCCGGGCCAAGAACCTCCCCGAGGGGACCGACACCCCGGCCGTGACGGTCGCCGTCGCCAAGAAGCCGGGGACCAACGCCGTCGAGCTCGTCCGCGAGCTCGACGCCCGGGTCGACGGGATGAAGGGCCCCGTCATCCCGTCGAACGTCCACGTCACCAAGACCCGCGACTACGGCCACACCGCGGACGAGAAGTCGAACGAGCTGATCTTCCACATGGGGCTCGCGACCCTCTCGGTCGTCCTCCTGATGGCCCTCGCCCTCGGGAGGCGCGAGGCGGTCGTCGTCCTCGTCGCCGTCCCGATGACGCTCGCCCTGACCCTCGCGGCGTCCTACGCCTTCGGCTACACCCTCAACCGGGTCACCCTCTTCGCCCTCATCTTCGCGATCGGCATCCTGGTCGACGACGCCATCGTCGTCGTGGAGAACATCCACCGGCACTACGAGCTGGGCTGGGGACCCCCGAAGCTGACCACGGTCTACGCCGTCGACGAGGTCGGGAACCCGACCATCCTCGCCACCTTCACCGTCGTCGGCGCGCTCCTCCCGCTCGCCTTCGTCTCGGGCCTGATGGGGCCCTACATGCGTCCCATCCCGATCAACGCCTCGGCGGCGATGCTCTTCTCGCTCTTCGTCGCGTTCGTCGTCTCCCCGTGGCTCACCTTCAAGCTCTTCCGCAAGTACGCCGAGGAGCACGCGGCCCGCCACGGGAAGGGCTTCGAGGTCGACGCGGAGACGCCGCAGGAGGACCGCCTCCACCGCTTCTACAAGAAGCTCTTCACCCCGCTCCTGTCGAGCGCGGCGAAGCGCTGGACGCTCCTCGGGAGCGTCGTCGTCCTCCTCCTCCTCGCCTGCTCCCTCGTCTACTTCAAGGTCGCCAAGGTCAAGATGCTCCCGTACGACAACAAGAGCGAGATCCAGGTCGTCCTCGACATGCCGGAGGGGACGACCCTGGAGGCGACCGCGGCCGCGGCCCGGGACATGGCGCTCGAGGTGCGGAAGCTCCCCGAGGTGACCGACGTCCAGGTCTACGTGGGGACGTCCGCCCCGTTCAACTTCAACGGCCTCGTGAGGCACTACTTCCTCCGGTCGGGCCCGCTCGTCGCCGACCTCCAGGTCAACCTCCTCCCCAAGGACGAGAGGAGGCTCGCGAGCCACCCCTTCGCCAAGGAGGTCCGGACGCTCCTGGACCCCATCGGCAAGCGCCACGGGGCGAACGTCAAGGTGACGGAGGTCCCGCCCGGTCCGCCCGTCCTCTCCACGATGGTGGCCGAGGTCTACGGGCCCGAGCTGTCCAAGCGCGTCGCCCTGGCCGCCCAGGTGAAGAAGGTCTTCGAGGAGACGCCGGGCATCGTCGACGTCGACTGGCTGGTCGAGGACCAGTCGCCGAAGGTGGAGCTCGCCGTCGACCGCGAGAAGGCGGTGCGCGCCGGGATCACCTCCGAGGCGATCACGCGGACCCTCCGCGTGGCCCTCGACGGGGCCGACGCCGGGCTCCTGCGCGACGAGGACGCGCGCAACCCCGTCCCGATCGTCCTGAGGCTCCAGAGGGCCCAGCGCTCCACGCTCGACGGTCTCCTGCAGACGTCGGTCCACGGCGGCGCGGGTCAGCTCGTCCCGCTCCGCGAGCTCGTCACCGTGAACGAGACGAAGCGGGAGCGCTTCATCTACCACAAGAACCTCCAGCCCGTGACGTACGTCCTCGCCGAGATGGCGGGGGTGGCCGAGGCGCCGGTCTACGGGATCCTCGACATGGGGTCGCGCATCGAGGCCCTGAAGGACCCGGACGGCGCGCCGCTCCAGGTGATGTCGACCCACCTGCCGACCGACTCGACGCGCTACGCGATGAAGTGGGACGGCGAGTGGCACATCACGTACGAGGTCTTCCGCGACATGGGGATCGCCTTCGCCGCGGTGCTCGTCCTGATCTACTTCCTCGTCGTCGGCTGGTTCCGCTCCTTCGTGACGCCGCTCATCATCATGGCGCCGATCCCGCTCACGCTCATCGGCATCCTCCCGGCGCACGGCCTCGGCGGCGTCTTCTTCACCGCCACCTCGATGATCGGCTTCATCGCGCTCGCCGGGATCATCGTCCGCAACTCGATCCTCCTCGTCGACTTCATCAACCTCGAGCTGGAGATGGGCGAGACGCTCGAGAACGCCGTCGTCAAGGCGGGCGCCGTGCGGTTCCGCCCGATCGCCCTGACCGCGGCGGCCCTCGTCGTCGGCGGCCTCGTCATCCTCCTCGACCCGATCTTCCAGGGCCTCGCCGTGGCCCTCATCTCGGGCGTCGTCGTCGCGACGGCGCTGACCCTCGTCGTCATCCCGCTCCTCTACTACATGTACCTCTCGACCGTGGGGGTCGAGAAGGCCGTGCCGCCCGAGGCGGCCGAGGCCTGAGAAGGAGGCTTCCATGACCGTCAACGACTGGCTCCGGGCGATCGCCGGCTTCTTCGTCGTCCTCTCCGTCGCCCTGGGGTACTTCCTCCAGAGCCCGTGGTTCTTCGCCTTCACGGCCTTCGTGGGGCTGAACCTCTTCCAGTCGGCCTTCACGAAGTGGTGCCCGATGATGGCCATCCTCCGCAAGGCGGGGGTGAGGGAGACCTGCCCGTGAAGCTCCTCATGGTGATCGTCGACGACGACAAGAAGGAGGAGCTCGAGGTCGTCCTGCGCCGCTCCGGCGTCGCCGGCTACACCGAGCTCCCGCACGCCTCCGGCGTGGGGACGACCGGCCCCCGCCTCGGCTCGGCCGCGTTCCCGAAGACGTCGGCCGTGATCTTCACCTTCGTCGAGGACGACGCGGCCCCGCGGCTCGCCCAGGAGCTCCGCTCCTACTGCTCGGAGTGCGGCGAGAGGGTCCGGATGGTGACGTGGGGGGTCGAGGAGGTCGTGTGAGAGGGGCGGCCTTGACAGCCTGCCCGGCCGCCCGTACATTACTAGATGGTTATATGAGCGTGAAGAGAGTCTCCGGCCCCGCCCGCGAGCGGCTCCTCGGCGAGATCGCCGCCTGGCTCAAGGCCATGGCGGACCCGACGCGCCTCAGGATCCTCCACGCCCTGCAGGCGGGCGAGCGGTGCGTCACCGAGCTCCTCGCCGACCTCGCGTGCAGCCAGGCGAACGTCTCCAAGCACCTGTCGGTCCTGAAGGCCGCCGGCCTCGTCGACTGCCGGCGCGACGGGGTGAACGTCTACTACCGGATCGTCGACCCGACCGTCTTCACGATCTGCGAGGCCGTATGCAACTCGATCCAGCGCGACCTGGACGTGAGGCGGGCGGGGCTGGCGAAGGGCCGGGCCTTCGTCGGCGAGGGGGCGCGCGGGTGAACGACGCCCTCTCGGCCCTCGCCTTCCTCGCCGTCTGGCTCCTCCTCCAGTGGGTCGTCCTGCCGCGGCTCGGCGTCCCCACGTGAGCGAGCCCGGGCCCCTCCGGGCGAGGGGGAAGCTGCGGCCTTCCGAAGAGAACGAGCGCCGGCGGCGACGCCGAGCCCCGCCCGGGCGGGGCCGCGGACGCCCCCGGTAAGATGGAGCCCCGATGAGGAACGTCCCGACGCCGAAGGAGACCGAGCCCGACCGCCCCGCCGGCGCCTGCCGCCGCTGCGGGGAGACCGTCGAGCCGGTCCCCACGTGAGGCCGGCTGCTCTGGCGGTGCCCGAGCTGCTGGCAGATGTACCTGACCGACGACATCTACCCCGACGGGATCCCCTCCGAGGTCTGGATGCGGATCTCCGGCGGGTGCGGAGACTGACCCGATGCCTCTCTACGAGTACCGCTGCGCGTCGTGCGACGACCGCTTCGAGGAGTTCCGCAGCTTCTCCGACGCCGACGACGGGGTCGCCTGCCCCGCCTGCGGCTCGGAGGACGTGAAGCGGCAGCTGGCCGCGTTCGCCACCTCCAGCCCCTCCGGCTCGGGCTCGAGAGGGTCCGGCGGGGGGAGCTGCGGCGGCGGGTCGCGCGGCTTCACGTGAGCGGCGTGACCGGGGCCCGTCGGGCCCCCTTCCGCCCATCGCTCCCCCTCCCTCCCGCCACCCGCCGGCCGCGGCCCGTCGCCGCGTCCCCGGCCTCCCGGAGGACCCGCCCATGAGCACCCCCCTCGCCCCCTCCGCCGTCGCCATCCAGACGGTCTCGCCGCTCCCCTTCGCGGAGGCGGTCGCCCGCGCCCGGGAGGCCCTCGCGAAGGAGGGCTTCGGGGTCCTCACCGAGATCGACGTCTCGGCGACGCTCAAGAAGAAGCTCGACGTCGACGGACCGCCCTACCTCATCCTCGGGGCCTGCCACCCGCCGTCGGCCCACCGGTCGCTCTCGGCCGCCCCCGACGTCGGCGTCCTCCTGCCGTGCAACGTGACCGTCTCCGTGGAGGACGGCCGGACCGTCGTCCGGGCGATGGACCCGCGGAGCGTGATGGCCCTCGTCGGCAAGCCCGAGCTCGCCGAGGTCGGCGCCCAGGTCGCCGCGGCGCTCGGGCGCGTCGTCGCGGCCTGCGCCTCGCCCGCCTGACGCGGGTTCCCCGGGGCCGCCCGGGACGGTAGAGTGGGGCCGGAGGTGGTCCCATGAGCGACTTCCACCAGACCGGCGCCATCACCACGCTCCAGCGGCTGGGGGAGCGGCCGCTCGTCGAGCTCGAGGAGTCGATCACCCGGGCGACGCGGCGGAGCAAGGCCGCGCTCCTGATCCCGTGCCTCATCAGCGAGCTCGAGCGCCCGGCGCTCCTGCGGATCTGCGACGAGATCTCCCAGGTCCCCTACCTGGACACCGTCCTGATCTCCCTCGACCGGGCGGACGAGGAGGGCTACCGCTTCGCGCTCGGCTACTTCAAGCGGCTCAAGCGGCGAACCGTCGTGCTCTGGAACGACGGCCCGGGCGTCGTCAACCTCCTCGCCAGGCTCGAGGCGGCCGACCTCCACCTGGGCGAGCGCGGCAAGGGGCGTGCCTGCTGGATCGCGTTCGGCTACCTCCTCGCCCAGGGGAACATCGAGTACATCGCCCTCCACGACGGCGACGTCCTCGACTACGACCGGGCGATGCTCGCGCGCCTCCTCTACCCGGTCACCGACCCGATCCTCAACTTCGACTTCTGCAAGGGCTTCTACGCCCGCTACACCGACCGGCTGAACGGGCGGGTCGCCCGCCTCTTCGTCGCGCCGCTCCTCCAGTCGCTCCGCGCCCTCCTCGGGACGCACCCCTACCTCGAGTTCCTGTCGTCCTTCCGTTACCCGCTCGCCGGGGAGTTCGCGCTCGCCCGCGAGCTCTCCCTTCACCTGCGCGTCCCGGCCGACTGGGGCCTCGAGGTCGGCGTCCTCTCCGAGGTCTTCCGCCACCGCTCGCCCCGCCGCATCTGCCAGAGCGACATCGCCGACCGCTACGACCACAAGCACCAGGCGCTCTCTCCCGACGACCCGGCCCAGGGGCTCCACCGGATGGCCTCCGACATCGCCAAGCACCTCCTCCGGACGCTCGCCGCCGCCGACGTCGTCCTCTCCGAGGGGGGGCTCAAGTCGCTCCTGGCGTCCTACCAGCGCCGCGCCGAGGACGCCGTCGGCGCCTACTACGCCGTCGCCAAGATCAACGGCCTGACGTTCCCCCGGCACGAGGAGGAGATGGCCGTCGCCACCTTCGCCGTGGCGCTCCGCTCGGGCGTCGAGCAGTTCCTCCAGGACCCCTTCGGGGCGCCGCTCATCCCGAACTGGGCCCGCGTCCTCTCAGCCGTGCCCGACGCCGGCGACCTCCTCCTCGAGGCGGTCCAGACGGAGGGAGGGATCCTCGACGGCTGATCAGGGGAGGAGGAGGAAGGCCAGGGCGACGAGCACCGTCGGCAGGAGCGCCCCGAGGAACAGGCGCGCCGGCACGACGCCGTCCGGGAAGTAGCGGGAGAGGAGCGACTGCCCCGCGGGGTTCGGGGCATTCGCGATGACGGTCAGCCCGCCCCCCGCCACCGCGCCCGCGACGACGGCGTACTTCAGCTCGGGCGTGAACCCGGGGACGAGCGAGGCGAGGTAGGTGATGGCGGCGTTGTCGTTGAACGCCGTCAGGACCGTCGCGCCGAGGAAGAGCGGAAGCTCCTCGAGGCGGGCGAGGACGGGCGCGATCCACCACTGCTGGAGAGTCCCGTGGAGGACGAGGCCCGCGAGGAAGAAGCCGACGAGGAGCGGGGGCCTCAGGTTCACCGGGTTCTGGTGCGGCGCCGTCGCCTGCGTGAAGGCGAGGAAGTAGAGGAACCCGGCGACGAAGAGCGCCGGCGTGTGCGCCGTGAAGACCGTCCAGCCGAGGAAGAGGAGGTGCGCGACGACGATCCAGCCCGGGACCGAGCGCTCCGAGGGGCGCTCGGCGGGGTCCGCGAGGCGCGCCTGCCTCCGCCCCGCGAGGACGGAGAACTCCTTCCGGAAGAAGGCGGCGTAGGCCGCCGTCGCGACGAGGATCGCGATCGCCGCCTTCCAGCCGAAGCTCCGCAGCATGAACGTGAGGCCCCAGCCGTACTTGGTGGCGACCATCAGGACGGGGGGCGCGGCGAAGTGGGTCAGCGTCCCGCCGACGGAGACGTTCACGAAGAGGAGGCCGAGCGTCCCGTACCTCAGGCGCGGCGAGGGGTCGAGCTCGAAGAGGTGCCGGGCGAGGAGGAGCGCGCAGATCGTCATCGCCGCCGGCTCCGTGATGAACGAGCCGAGGAGCGGGCCGATCGTCAGGATCGCGGCCCACCAGGCGAGGGGCGTCCCGCCGCCGAGGGAGGCGACCGCGCCCAGGCACCGCTCCGCGAACGCGAGCACCGGCCGCGTCGAGGCGATCGCCATGATGACGACGACGAACATCGGCTCGGTGAAGTGGACGTGCGCGACGTAGTCCTCCACGGGACGCCAGCCCTTCATCGCGGCGGCCGCCAGGAGGAGCGGGATCGCCCAGATGCCGAAGACCGCCTCCACCTCCCCCAGGAAGTGGAGCATCTCGACGCCGAAGCTGTGCCCCGGCCGGCCGGTCTCCTTCTCGATCCGGTGCTGGAGGCGGTGCGCCGCCGCCGTGATCCGCGCCGCGGCGAAGGTGTGGACGATCGCGAGGAGGAAGACGGCGGTCGCCACGAGGTTGACCGGGTCCTCGTGCACGCGGTGGACGAGGACCTGCCAGAGGGTCATCCCCGCCTCGCCGTCGTAGGCCTCGAGCGGGATCGGGAGCGGCTCTCCGTCCGCCGGGAGGCCCTCGGCGGCCAGCACCGCCGGGGCGAGGAGGAGCGGGGCGACGAGGGCGGAGAGCCGCCCCGGGAAGGGGCGGAGGAGGGGGCGCTTCATCGGAGACCGGATTGTGGCACCCGGCCGGTCGAGGGAGCCCGCGCTCACGGGTCGGCGTCCTCCGCCGAGGCGGGCTCCCGGGGCGGCATCTCGTTCGGCATCGTCCCGGGGGCGAACGGGACCCCGAGGGCGACGGCGGCGCGGCCGATGGCGTGCGCGGCGAGGGGGGCGGTCAGGAAGACGAAGGCGACCGCCGCGAGCGCCCGCGTCGTCACGCCGAGCGCGCCGAACTCGAGGGCGAGCGCGAGGAAGACGCACATCTTCGCGAGCGTCACCGCCTTCGACGACGCCGACATCCGGGTGTAGACGTCCGGCATCCGGAGGAGGCCGATCGCGGCGAGGAGGGCCGTCAGGACCCCGGCGAGGAGGAGCGCGGCGGCGAGGAGGTCGCGGAGGCTCACCGGCTCCGCTCCAGGTAGGCGGCGAAGGCGACCGTCCCGAGGAAGGAGAGGAGGGCGAGGACGATCGCGACGTCGAGGTAGACGGCGTTCCGCGCCGCGACGGCCACGACGCCGACGACGCTGATGCCGAGCGTCCCGAGGAGGTCGAGGGCGACGACGCGGTCGGCGATCGTCGGTCCCTTCGCGAGGCGGACGAGCGTCAGCAGGAGCGCGAGGCCGAGGACCGGCAGCCCGACGTGGAGGGCGAGCGAGGAGAGGAGCGTCACTCGAAGACCTCCTTCACCCGCCTCTCGAACCCCTCCTTGACCTCCCGGCGGAAGGCCTCGGGGTCCGACACGTGGAGGGCGTGGACGAAGAGCGTCCTGCGGTCCTCCGAGACGTCGAGGCTCAGCGTCCCGGGCGTCAGGGAGATCAGGTTCGCGAGCGTCGCGATCCCCGCGTCGCTCGTCAGGTCGAGCGGGACGGCGACGACGCCGGGCGCGAGGGACGGCCGCGCCGAGAGGATGGTCCGGGCGACGACGGCGTTCGCGAGGAGGAGCTCCCTGAGGAAGTAGAGGAGGAGCCCGAGGGCCTTCGGCACCCGCCCGAGCCGGAGGGCGCGCCGGGGCGGCCGGCGCAGCAGGACGAGGAGGAGGGCCGACAGCACCGCCCCCTCGAGGAGGTTCCCGAGGGAGACCTCTCCTGTGACGGCGACCCACGCGAGCGCGAGGACGACGAGGACTCCCGGCACGCGTCAGCCCCCCCCGCCGCGGGCGCCGAGGACGGCGCGGACGTAGAGCCCCGGCTCGAGGAGCTGCGCCGCGGCCGCGTCGGCGAAGCGGAAGAGGACCCCCGCCCCGAGGCCGATCGCGACCGTGACCGCGCCGAGCGCGAGGACCGGCCCGAGGAGCGAGAGGCGCTCCCCGGCGCCGAGCGGCGCGGGGTCGGACCCCTCCGGCGCCGGCTTCCAGAAGGCCTCCGCCCAGATCTTCGTCATCGAGAAGAGCGTCAGGAGGCTGACCGCGAGGGCGACGCCGACGATCGCCCCGTGCCCCGCCTCGAGCCCCGCGCGAACGAGGAGGTACTTCGCCCAGAAGCCGGAGAGGGGCGGAAGCCCCGCGAGCGAGAGGGCCGGGACGAGGAAGGCCGCCGCGAGGAGCGGCGAGCGGGTGAGGAGGCCGCCGAGGCGGTCGAGCGAGAAGCTCCCGCCGACGCGGCGGATCACGCCCGCGACGAGGAAGAGGTTCCCCTTCACGACGATGTGGTGGAGGACGTAGAAGACCGTCCCGGCGAGGGCGAGGCGCGTCCCGAGGCCGAGGCCCATGAGCATGTAGCCGATCTGGCTGACGATGTGGAAGGAGAGGACCTTCCTCACGTCCGTCTGCGCCATCGCGCCGAGGACGCCCGTCACCATCGTGAGCGCCGCGACGGCGAGGAGGAGCGGGTCGGTGAACGCGCGGTCCCGGTCGAAGACGAGCGTCCCGGTCCGCACGAGGGCGTAGACGCCGACCTTCGTCAGGAGCCCGGCGAAGAGGGCCGCGATCGGCATCGGCGGCGTGTGGTACGAGGCGGGAAGCCAGAAGAAGAGCGGGAAGGCGGCCGCCTTGATCCCGAAGGCGAGGAGGAAGAGCGCCGCCACGACGCTCGTCGTCCCCTGCGCCGGCATGGCGCGGAGGGCGACGGCGGCGTCGGCCATGTTGAGCGTCCCCACGGTGCCGTAGAGGAGACCGGCGCCGGCGAGGAAGAGGGCCGAGGAGACGAGGTTCAGGACGACGTAGCGAAGACCTCCGGTCAGCTGCTCGCGCTCGCCCCCGAGGGAGACGAGGACGAACGACGACATGAGCATGACCTCGAACCAGACGTAGAGGTTGAAGAGGTCGCCCGTCAGGAAGGCGCCCGAGACCCCCATCGCGAGGGCGTGGACGAGCGGGTGGAAGCCCGCCCTCTCCCGCGCCGCGTCGAGGCCCCGCACGGAGGAGGCGACGACGGCGGCGAGGAGGACCGCGCCGACGACGACCATGGCGGCCGCGAACCGGTCCGCGACGAGGGTGATGCCGAAGGGCGCCGGCCAGGCCCCGGCCTGCGTGACGAGGATCGTCCCGTCGAGCGTCGCCGAGAGGAGCGCGATCGAGGCGGCGAGGAGGCCCGCGGCGCCGAGGGCGCTCGCAGCGCGCGCCGCGCGCGGCACGCGGAGGAGGAGGATCCCGGCGACGGCGGTGGCGAGCGGGACGAGGAGCGGGAGGACGAGGAGGACGTTCACGGCCGCTCCTCCCGCATCGCGTCGACGTCGTCGGTCCCGGCCTCCTGGCAGGCGCGCCTGAGGAGGACGAGGGCGAACGCCTGGACGCCGAAGCCGATGACGATCGCCGTCAGGACGAGCGCCTGCGGGAGGGGGTCGGCGGACGGGGTCGGCGGCGCGAGGGCGCCCGGCGGGACGATGGGCGGCCCCTCGCGGACGAGGCGCCCGGCCGTGAAGACGAGGAGGTTCGCGGCGTGGCCGAGGAGGGCGAGGCCGAAGACGACCCGCACGGCGCTCCGCCGGAGGAGGAGGTACGTCCCGGCGGCGTAGAGGACGCCGATCGCGAGCGCGAGGAGGACCGTCACGCCTCGTCCTCCTCCTGGAGCGTGAAGAGGATCAGGAGGACGATCCCGAGGACGGTCACGTAGACGCCCGTGTCGAAGAGGACGGGCGTCCCGGGCTTTCCGACCACCGGGAGCGCGAAGCCGGCCCAGAGGCCCGTCATGAAGGGGCGCCCCGCGGCGAGCGAGGGGAGGCCGCTCCCGAGCGCGAGGAGGAGGCCCGTCCCGACGAGGACCTCCGGCCGCGCGGGGAGGACGCGGCGGGCGGAGGAAACGCCCCCGGTCAGCGAGAGGAGGGCGTAGGCCGTCGCGGCGACGAGGCCGCCGACGAAGCCGCCGCCCGGGTCGTTGTGCCCGCGGAAGAGGAGGAAGACGGAGAAGAGGAGGAGGAGCGGGAAGAGGAGGCGCGCCGCCGCGGAGAGGATGACGGACCTCATCGCCCGCCCTCCTTCGCGCCGGCCGTCCCCTTCGCCGCGAGGCGGAGCCTCACGAGCGAGAGGACGCCGAGCGCGGCGACGGCGAGGACCGTGATCTCCCCGAGCGTGTCGAGGCCGCGGAAGTCGACGAGGATGACGTTGACGACGTTCCGCCCCTTCGCGAGCGGCAGGCTCGACTCGGCGAAGAAGCCCGAGAGGCGGGAGCGGAGCGGCCCCGCGTGGACCGCGAGGACGAGGCCGGCCATGAGGGCGCCGACCGCGGCGGCGAGGGCGGCGTCGACGGCGCGCGACCGGGGCGCCGACCGGCTCCTCAGGCGCGGGAGACGACGGAGGACCGCGACGAAGAGGAGGACGGAGAGCGTCTCGACGGCGAACTGCGTCATCGACAGGTCCGGCGCGCCGAAGACGAGGAAGAGGAGCGCGATGCCGTAGCCGGTGACGCCGAGGCCGACGACGGCCGAGAGGCGCGAGCCGGCGACGACCGCCCCGACCGCGCCCGCGACGACGAGGAGCGCGAGGACCGCCTCGATCGGGCGGACGGAGGGGAGGGCATCCGCGGCGCCGAACGTGCCCCGGGAGAGGAGGAGGGGCCCGAGGAGGGCGACGGCCGCGACGACGACGACCCTCACGTCCTGGCGGAGGGAGCCCGACGAGAGGAACGCCGCCGTCCCCTTCGCGACGCTCACGAGGCCGGCGAGGCCGGCGCGCCAGAGGCGCGCCGGCCCGAGGGCGCCGAGAGGCGCGAAGCGCTCCGCGAAGGCCCGGAGGCGGTGGCGCCCCCGGTAGAGCGCGACGCCGACGACGAGCGTGACGAGGCTCTTGAGGAGGACGAGGCTGAAGCCGTGCCAGAGCTCGAGCCTGACGCCGTACGGGTGCCCGAGGGCCGAGGAGGCGGCCGCGGAGAGGAACGGGGAGAGCGCCCCCGAGAAGACGCCCGCCGCGAGGCTCCCGAACCCGAGGAGCGCGGGGCCGGCCCACATCGCGACCGGCGCCTCGTGGGGGAGCTTCGACGTCGCGCCGCGCGGGCCGGTGAACGGCCCGAAGCCGACGGTCAGGGCGACGGCGACGAGGAGCATGTTCGAGCCGACGGCGACGGGGACGAGGACGAAGGGAAGCGGCGAGGCGCGGAGCGCCGCGTCGTAGAGGAGCTCCTTCGAGACGAAGCCGAGGAGCGGGGGGAGGCCGGCCATCGAGAAGGCCGCGGCCATCGCGGCGACGCCCGTCGCCGGAAGGAGCGGGAGGAGGCCGCCGAGCCGCGTCGCGTCGCGCGTCCCCGCCTCGTGGTCGAGGATGCCGGCGACGAGGAAGAGCGCGGCCTTGTAGAGCGCGTGGGCGAGGAGGAAGACCATCGCCGCGCCGAGGGCCGCGGGGGTCCCGACGCCGACGAGCATCGTCAGCGAGCCGAGCGCCGAGACGGTCGAGAAGGCGAGGAGGCGCTTGAGGTCCCTCTGCCCGACCGAAAGGAGCGCGCCCGTGAGCATCGTCGCGGCGCCGACGGAGGTGACGACCCAGACCCACTCGCGCGTCCCCCCCAGCGCCGGGTGGAGGCGCGCCAGGAGGAAGACGCCCGCCTTCACCATCGTCGCCGAGTGGAGGTAGGCGGAGACCGGTGTCGGCGCGGCCATCGCCCCGGGGAGCCAGAAGTGGAACGGGACCTGGGCCGACTTCGTGAACGCGCCGGCGAGGACGAGGAGGAGCGCGGGGAGGTAGAGGGGGTGCGCCTTCAGCGCCTCGGCGTTCGCGGCCAGGGCGGAGACCTCGAGGGTCCCCCCCGCCTGCCCGAGGAGGACGAAGCCGGCGAGGAGCGCGAGCCCGCCGCCCCCGGTCACGAGGAGCGCCTGGAGGGCCGCCGCGCGAGCCTCGGCCTCCTCGCGCTCGAAGCCGATCAGGAAGTACGACAGGATGCTCGTCGCCTCCCAGAACGCGAAGAGGGCGAGCAGGTCGTCGCACAGGACGAGGCCGGCCATCGCCGAGAGGAAGGCGACGAGCAGGCCGAGGAGCGGGCCCCGACGGGGATGTCCCTCCAGGTAGGTCCCGGCGTAGACGAGGACGATCGCTCCGATCCCCGTCACGAGGAGGGCCATCAGGAGCGCGAGCCCGTCGAGGCGGAAGGAGAGGGAGATGCCGAGCTCCGGGACGAAAGGGAGCGAAGCGGAAGGCGTCTCCCCCGCGACGACGGCGGGGACGCGGGAGAGGAAGCGGAAAAAGAGCGCCGCCGGGTAGAGCGCCAGGACGGCGCCCGCGCCCCGGCCCAGCCGCTTCGCGAGCGCCGGGGCGAGGAGGGCGACGGCGAAGCCGGAGAGGACGGCGGCGATCACGCGGCGCCCCGAGGCGCGTCGGGAGCGTCACCGGTGCCGTGACGGCGTGCGGGCGTCCTCACGCTCAGACGTGCCGGATCCCCGTGTCCTCGTGCTCGGCCCGGAGCTTCCGCTCCAGGTAGCCGCGCGCCAGGTCCCGCGCCCCGAGGCCGAAGGCGAGCGCGAGGGCCAGGACGATCCCCCCCGCCACGATGGAGAAGGCCGCGACCAGGATCGACCGGCCGACGCCGAGGTGGTCGAGGGCCGCGGCCGCGAAGAAGGCGACGACGACCGCGTAGGCCGCACGGGAGCCGGGCCGGGCCCACGGGAGGCCGGCGTTGACCGCCCCCAGGAGGACGCTCCTCCGGACGAGGGCTCCGACGCCGAGGCCGACCAGGAAGAGGAGGGCCGCGGCGAGGAGGCGCGGGAAGAAGCCGACGATGTCCTGGAGGACGTTCTTCAGGGCGCCCGGCTCGAGGGCGTTCACCCCGACGGCGAGGGCGACGACGACCGCGGTCCAGAACGAGGCCGTGCCGGCGACCACCTCGGGGGAGGCCTTCAGCCCCGCCGCCCTGAGGAGGCCGCGCGGCGCGCCCGGCGCCGCCCCCTCGCGCCGGTGCCGGGTCAGCCGGAACGCGAGGCGGAGCGTGGCCTTCAGGAGGGCGCCCGCCAGGACCCCGAGCAGGAGGGCGGTGACGATGACGAGGACGGCGGGGACGACCGCGACCAGGGCGTCGACGAGGCGCTCGAAGGCGGCTGCGATCTGCTGGCTCAGGGGGTGGGACATGTCCGTCTCCTTCAGCTTCGCCGGGCCCAGAGGGCCTCGAGCTCCGGCTTGCCGCGTTCGTAGGCGAGGGCGAGCTCCTCGAGGCGGGCCTCGGCCTCGTCGGCCGTTCCCGCCTCCGTCTCGGCCACGAAGGTCGCCACCTTTCCGAGGTAGAGGGGGACGAGGGACTTGATGAGCGTCTCGCCGGGCAGGAGCCGGTGACGCCACCCGGCGGCGGTCTCCGAGACGATCCGGACCCAGGTGTCGTCCCGGAGCGCCGGGAGACGTCCCCGCGCCGCCTCGTCGATCTCGGCCAGCGAGCGCTCCGAGAGGAACCCCTCCCAGATCGGGACGAGGTCGGCCGCCGCCTGCTGGAAGATCGAGGCGAGCCGCTCCACCTTCACCGGCACGGGCTCAAGCCCGACGGTGTACGGGAAGCCGAAGAGCGGCACGGCCTCGGAGCCGGCGACGCCCTTCCAGGAGGGCTCGTACCGCTCCATCAGCGCGAAGAGGGTCGACACGACCTGCACCATCATCGGCTGCAGGTCGCCCCCCGGGTCCTTCGGGTCGTGGATCTTCGCCCCCAGGTACGCCTGCGCCACCTTCAGCTTCTCGGCGACGGCCGTCGTCGTCATGAAGATGTCGATCCCGTAGCGCGCGACCGGCCCTTCCCAGTCGTCGAACTCCAGGAACCGCGCGGCCAGCTTCCCGGAGAAGCCGAAGTCCCCCCCGATGGGCTGGCGGATCCGCTTCCCGTAGAGGGCGCGCGTCAGCGGGTAGACGATGGTGTTCGTGATCGTCCCGTCGTACCGGTGGCGGCCGTAGAGGGGCGCGACGAACTCGTACCCGTGGGCGGTCACCGGCTCGAGGAGGAGCTCGACCCACTCCGGCGTGATGCTCCTGAGGTCCGAGTCGACGACGCAGCAGGCCTTCGCCTCGAGCTCGGCGGCGATCCGGAAGATCGTCCGGAACGCGCTCCCCTTCCCGGGGACGCCGTGGTAGCCGGTGACGATGCGGGCCGCCGGCGCGACCGGGACGGCGTCGACGAGGATCTCGGCGAGGCTCCCGACGTCGGTCCTCTCGACGATCTCCCGCGTCCCGTCCGTCGACCCTCCGTCGCTGTTCACGAGGACGGCCCGGGCCCCCGGGAAGTGGCGCGCCAGGCCCGCCACGACGGCCCGGACGACGTGACCGATCGTCCGCTCGTTGTTGAACGACGGGATCCCGACCAGGACGTCCACCGGCCCGAGACGCTTCACCTTCTCGGCGACGGACGCGTCGAGCGGGGGGAGGGCCGGGGTCGCGCGAGGGGACGTCACCGGGGCCCCTCCTTTCCCTCGAGGAGAGCGTGGACGACGGCGGCCCAGCCGCGCCCGCCGGGGGCCGGGGCGACGCGCGCCCCGGGGAGCCGCGACAGGAGGGAGGGGTCCGGCCCGCCCGGCCCCGGGACGACGACGGCGACGTCGCAGAGCGCGAGGAAGCCGGCGTCGTTCGGCGCGTCGCCGAACCCCGCCGCGGGGCGCGAGACGACGCCGCGGTCGAGGAGCCAGCGGACGGCGTCCTCCTTGTCGTGCCGGCCGAGGAGGTGGAAGAACCGGCCGCCGCGGGTCAGGCGGACGTCGGGGAGCGTCCCGGCGGCCGCGGACAGCGCCTCTCCGGTCCCCTCGGGCGCGAGGAACGGGAGGTCGAACTGCCGGGACAGCATGGCGGGGATCCGCCCCTCGGGGAGCCCGGTGAGCCGGGCGAGCTCGGCGTGCGGCAGCTCGAGGGCGGACGTCAGCGGGACCCCCGCGCTGGCGGAAATCTCCTGGAGCGCCCCGGCGAGCCGCCCGACCGGCCGGGCGGCGGGAAGGACCTCCCGTCCGCCCGGCGTCACGACGCCGGCGCCGTTCTCGAACGAGCCGATCCCGCCCGAGCCGAGCTCCTCGAGGAGCGCCGCGAGCTCCCGCTCGGTCTTGCTCGTGAGCGGGACCACCGGGATCCGCGCCGCCGAGAGCGCGGCGAGCGCGGCCCGGGCCTCCCCCCCGATCCGCCCGTCGGGCTCGAGGAGCGTCGCGTCGAGGTCGGTGAAGACGACCGAAGGGCGCATGAGCGTGGTTCAGTGGTTCAGTGGTTCAGTAGCCGAGGACGACCTTCAGGATAACGAGGAACGCGATCGCCCCGAAGAAGAAGAGAGCCGCCTTGACGGCGTTCCTCCTCTCCTCCGGAGGGACCGGCGGAGACGGATTCTGCTCGTTCCGGGTGTCGGGTGTCGTCTTGGGGGGCATCGTCGGACCTCCAATCGATGCGATCCGGGCCGGACGGCCCGGACGGCGGACGGACGGAGACGGCGGCCTAGGCGACGATTCGGGGTGGAGGGGAGGGAACCCTGTCGGCCCGCGCGGAGGGCGCCGGCTCGACCCGGTCGGCGATTCGACCCGAAGGGAGCGGCACGGGCAGCGCGACGGCCGATTCCGGAGGCGTTCCTCCCATCACCAGGAGGAGCGGGACGGTCTGGTCCGCGGGAACGGGGCGGTCCCCCCCCGACGGCGCCTCGAGCCGCAGGTCGGCCGTGGCCACCGCGACGGGGGCGAGCGCGGGGAGGAGGCCCGTGACGACGAGGGCGACGGCGAGAGCCGCTGCCAGGAGCGCCCAGCCTCCTCCCGCCGCGTGAGCGACGGATCGCCAGGTCACGACGCGACCATAGCACGGCGCCCGGGGGCGCCGTTCAGAACCGGACGGTCAGCCCCAGCATCCCGCGGTCCTCTCGCGTCGACCCGTCCCGGGTCTCCTCGAGGATCAGGAGGAGCGAGAGCGTCCGCGAGAGGTTGAACGTCCCGTTCAGGCCCCAGCGCCGGATCTGGGGGCGGCTCTCGACCTGCACCCCCCCCGCGGAGGTGAACCGCAGGACCGAGAGGGCGGTGCTGTAGTCCGCCGAGAGGTAGGCTCGCGGGCCGATGCTGCGGCCGAGGGAGGCGTACCACGAGTCGTACGCGCCCGAGGCGCGGTCGCTCCTGTTGTCGGAGACCGAGAGGTCGAGCCCGCTCCCGAGGAGGTCCCGGAGGTAGACCCCCGCCGTGTACCGGTTGTAGGCGGACTCGTCCGCCCCGCCCCGGTCGCGGCTGTACCCGATGAGGAGCCGGACGTTCCGGAGCGGCTCCACCCAGAGCCGGCCGCCCATCGACTCGAAGAGGAACCCCTCGAGCGCCTTCGCGGAGACGGGGCGCCCGGCCAGCTGGTCCTCGGTGATCGTCCGCGTGTCGATCGAGCGGCCGCGGTGGTAGAGGCCCTGGAGCTCGACGGCGCGCGACGGGGACCAGCGGGCGTTCACGAAGAGGTACGTCAGGCCGCCCGACCCGTTTCCGCCGGGCCCCACCAGGTCCACCTCGGCCATCTGGTAGAGGAAGAACGTCGTCCCCGCCGGCACGAAGTTCGTCATCGTCAGGACGGAGCGCTCGGTGAGCCCCGAGTTCCGGATCGTCACGAAGCCGAGGACGTGGCGCCGCGCCCGCTCCCCCTCGAGGATCGCGTACGCGCCCGCCTTCCTCACTCCCGAGACGTACCCGAGCTCGAACCCCTTCGGCTCGACCCCCCCGAAGAGGCCCAGCCGGAGCTTCCCCGCCTTCCAGCTCACCGGGGGACGCCATTCGGCGAGGAGCCCCCCGACGGAGCCGAGCGCGCCGAGGTCGGTCAGCCACATCTGCCCGAGGCGGAACCCGATCCGGCCCCCCTTCGTCCTCCCGCCGACCCAGGCGTCCCAGAGGAGGAGCCGGCTCTGCCGGTCGCCGCCACCCGTCCCCGTCGTCGCGCCCCTTCCGTCGATCGCGTACTCGAGCCCGCCTGTCTCGGCCTCGCGGGACCGGACCGTCAGGTTCGCCGAGAAGTCGTTGAACGAGGTGCTCGCGCCGCCGTCGTCCGGGCGGATCGAGCCCCCCTGGGCGAAGAGGGAGAAGCGGCCCCATCCCCACGACGGGGCCGAGGCCGGCGAAGCGGTCTGGGCCGCGAGCCGCCCCGAACGGCCGGCCCCGCCGGAGACGAAGAGGACCAGGACGAGGAGGAGGCGTCGCGGCATGGTCTCGCTCCCCCTCCCTCAGTCGCCCCGCCCCTGCGGGTGGCACGCGTAGCAGGCCAGCGAGTCGTACCGGTAGCCGCTGACCCCGCGGTGATGCGAGTCCGTCTGCGTCCTGCCGTGGCAGGTGATGCAGGTGAAGACGGCGAAGTTGCTCGGGGACGTGTGGCAGGCCGAGCAGGGGTTGCCGGCGTGCTTGCCGCTCGTGATGGGGAACCAGGTGTGGTTGAAGGTCCCCTGCTGCCACGACGTGTCGGTCGCCCGGTGGCAGGTCTCGCACGTCGTCGGGAACCCGGCCGCCTGGTGGTTCGGGTTCGTCGTCGCCTGGTACTGCGGGAGGTGGCAGCCGGCGCAGTCGCGCGGCGTGCCGGAGTAGACCCCGTTCTTGTGGCACGCCACGCAGGGCTGCGTCGCGTGCACCCCCACGAGCGGGAAGACCGTCGCGTGGTTGAAGGTCCCCTGCTGCCAGGAGGTGTCGGACGCCTTGTGGCACGTCTCGCACGTCGTCGGGAACCCGGCCTGCACGTGGTTCGGGTTCGTCGTCGCCTGGTACTGCGCCATGTGGCACGAGCTGCAGGCGGACGGGAGCCCCTTGAAGACGAGGCTTCGGTGGCACGCCGTGCACGCCTGGGCCGCGTGGAGCCCCAGGAGCGGCCACGTCGTGTGGGCGTAGGTCCCCTGCTGCCACGTCGCGTCGGTCGCCCTGTGGCAGCTCTCGCAGGTCGACGCGAATCCTGCGGCGATGTGGTTCGGGTTCGTCGCGGCCTGGTACTGCGCCTGATGGCACCCCGCGCAGTCCCGCGGCGTCCCCTTGTAGACCCCGTTCTTGTGGCACGACGCGCACGCCTGCGTCGCGTGGACCCCCACCAGCGGGAAGACCGTCGCGTGGTTGAACTGCCCCTGGCCCCAGGACGTGTCCGTCGCCTTGTGGCACGTCTCGCACGTCGTCGGGAACCCCGCCGCCGCGTGGTTCGGGTCCTTCGTCGCCTGGTACTGCGCCAGGTGGCACCCCGCGCAGTCCCGTGGCGTCCCCTTGTAGACCCCGCCCTTGTGACACGACGCGCACGCCTGCGTCGCGTGGACCCCCACCAGCGGAAAGACCGTCGCGTGGTTGAAGACCCCCTGCGTCCACGCCGTGTCCGTCGCCTTGTGGCACGTCTCGCACGTCGTCGGGAACCCCGCCGCCGCGTGGTTCGGGTCCTTCGTCGCCTGGTACTGCGCCAGGTGGCACCCGACGCAGTCCCGCGGCGTCCCCTTGTAGACCCCGTTCTTGTGGCACGTCGCGCACGTCTGCGTCGCGTGGACCCCCATCAGCGGGAAGACCGTCGCGTGGTTGAACTGCCCGTTCTTCCACGACGGGTCCGAGAACCGGTGGCACGTCTCGCACGTGGTCGGGAACCCCGCCGCGACGTGGTCCGGCTGCTTCGCCGCCTGGTACTGGGGAAGGTGGCACGAGTCGCAGCTCGTCGGGAGGCCCTTGTAGACGAGGTTCCGGTGGCAGGCCGTGCACGCCTGCGTCGCGTGGACTCCCTGGAGAGGCCACGTGCCGTGGTCGAACTTCCCCTGCGTGAAGCTGGAGTCGGTCGCCTTGTGGCACGTCTCGCACGTCGATGGGAAGCCGGCGGCGATGTGGTTCGGGGAGGTCGTCTTCCTGTAGGCGTCCGCGTGGCACCCCGCGCAGTCGCGCGCCGTCCCCTCGTAGACCCCGTTCCGGTGGCAGGCCGCGCACGGCTGCGTGGCGTGGACTCCGAGCAGGGGGAAGGTCCCCGCGTGGTCGAACCGGCCCCGGTCCCACGACGGGTCCGACACCCGGTGGCAGACCTCGCACTGCGTCGGGAACCCGAGGGCCACGTGGTCCGGGTCCTTCGCTTTCTGGTAGTCGGCGAGGTGGCAGCTGACGCAGGCCGTCCCGCGACCGGACTCGAAGACGCCGTTCGTGTGGCACGTGACGCAGTCGAGGGTGGCGTGCGCTCCCGCGAGAGCGAACCCCGTCGCGCCGCCGTGCGTCCAGGTGACCGCCTTCCAGGAGATCGGCCGGTGACACGTCTCGCACTGGGTGCCGAGGCGCGTCCGGAACGGGTCGTCCTGCTTCCTGATCCAGTGGCAGTCGGAGCAGCGCGTCGGCGTCCCCTTCGTCACGCCGTTCAGGTGGCACGCGGCGCACGGAACGGCGAGGTGCTTCCCCTCGAGCGGGAACTGCGTCGCCTTGTGAAAGGCGCGCGACGCCGTCGCCCACCGCGCCGCCGGCGAGTGGCAGGTGGCGCACGACGCCCCGAGGGTCCCCTGGTGCGGGTCCCTGTGGCAGGAGCCGCAGGTGGTCGGAGTCCCGGCGAGCCTCGGCGGCGCCCCCGCCGCGGGCCGCGCGTGGCACTTCGCGCACGGCGCCGTCAGGTGGCCGCCCACGAAGAAGCCCGGCTCTCCGCGGTGCCGGTACTCCTTCACCGCGAAGGAGGTCTGCGTGTGGCAGCTCTGGCAGGTGGGGCCCAGCTGCCCCTTGTGGACGTCCGTGTGGCAGGGCGTGCAGGTCGTCCGGAGGCCCTTGAGCCTTACCGCCGTGCCGGTCCCCGACGGGAAAGCCCCGGTCTCCTTCCTGTGGCAGGAGGCGCACGGCACCGTCACGTGCCTCCCCTGCAGGGGGAATGCGGCCTTCGCGTGGTCGAAGAGCTTCGGGGCGAACTTCGCGCCGTCGACCGCGTGACAGCTCTCGCAGGAGGTCCCCACCTGGCCGAGGTGGGGGTCCTTGTGGCAGGACGCGCAGGCCCGCGAGAGGCCGTGGTAGGTCCTGTCGCCGACGGGGACCGGCTGCTTCCCACCCGCCGTCGCCCCCCGGTGGCACGCCGCGCAGGAGGCCGCCGCGTGGCCTCCCGCGAAGAAGGCCTGGTCCCCGGGGTGGCGGAACGTCGTCACCCGGAACGACGACGCCGAGTGGCAGGACGCGCAGGTCGCCCCGAGCGAACCGCGGTGGGGGTCCTTGTGGCAGGAGGCGCACGCGGGCTTCAGCCCGCGGAAGTCGAGGGCGGCGGAAGGAGCCCCCTTCCCGGCCCTCCTGCCCGCGGGCCCCGCCGAAGCGGTTCCGCCTCGCCCGCCCGCCGGGGGGGCCGCGTGGCAGCGCGCGCAGGGGAGGTCGGCGTGCCTCCCCTCGAGCGTGAACCGGGCCTTCGCCGCGTGGTCGAACGGGACGCCGCGGAAGCCGTTCTCGGAGTGGCAGGAGGAGCAGTCCTGGGGGAAGCCGCCGCGGTGCGGGTCGGCGTGGCAGTCCCGGCAGAGGGCCGCCTTCACGCGCGCCTTCATCGGCGGCTCCTTGTGGCAGGAGGCGCAGGGAACGGTCGCGTGCTTCCCTTTCAGCGGAAAGGCGGTCCTGTCGTGCTCGACCTTCCGTGTCCGGAAGGTCTCGGTCCCGTGGCAGGTCGCGCAGGTTGCGACGAAGGCCTGCCGGTGCGGGCTCTTGTGGCAGTCGGCACAGGAGGCGAAGCGGACCCCCTTGAAGACGCCGTTCGCGTGGCACTTTCCGCAGTCGACCCGGACGTGGGCCCCCGTCAGGGGGAAGGCGGTCCTCGCGTGGTCGAAGGACCGGCGCGTCTCCTTGAAGGCGACCGCCGTGGAGTGGCAGGTGGCGCACGCCGCGCCGAGGGCTCCCTTGTGGGGATCGGCATGACAGGAGGCGCAGTCGGGCTTCGCCGCCAGGAACGAGCGCGTCTTGTGGCAGGAGGCGCAGCTCGAGGCGAGGCGCGCGTGGAGCCCGTCGAGAGGGAAGCCCGTCTCGCGCGCGTGGTCGAACCCCCGCGGGTCGAACCCGCGGACGTCGGCGTCGCGGCCGGCGTGCTCGGCGTGGCACGACGCGCATTCCCCCTTCACGTCCCGGTGGACCCCCTTCCGTTCCGCGATCCGCTGCGCCACCGGCTTGTGGCAGGCGAGGCACTTCTCGGCGGTGACGCCTTCTCCCCTCTCGTGGCATTTCTGGCAGCTCGCGATCCCCGAGAGGGAGGCGTGGGCCTTCGAGAGGGGCCCCGGGGAGACGAGCTGACCCACCTGCGCGTTCCCCTCTTCGGCCGCGAGGAGGAGGAACGCCGCGCCGAGAAGCAGGAGGAGGACCGTCAGGAGACGTCGCGCGCTCGGACCGGCCATCGCCTCAGCGCCCTCCCAGGGCGTAGCCGAAGTAGATCGCCACCCCCACGTGGAGGAGGGCGACGGCGGCGAGCACCCAGACGAGGGGGCGATGGAAGACGTGCCAGAGGGCGAGGAGCCGGCGGGTCAGCTCGAGGTACGCGATCCGCCGCAGGAGAAACGCCCTCTCGGCCGCGACCGCGCACGCCTCGTCGAGGAGGTCGGCCGAGACCCCCGTCGCCCGGATCTCCCCGCGGAGCCGGCGCAGGCCGATCCGCGTCCGGACGTCCCCGAGGACCAGTCCCGAGAGCCTCCTCCGCTCGCCGTCGGCGGGGACGACCGAGCGCTCGAACTCCTCGACCTTGAGGACGAGGTCGAGGGGCATCGTGGAGTCCGCGAGGACGGCCCGGAGCTCCGCGGCCTTCGACTCGAGCGCCTTCCTGTCGAGCTCGGCGCCCCGCAGGTTGCGCGGCACCCGGACGTAGAGGTAGCGGCCGACGAAGCCTGAGGCGACGACGAGGAGCATCGACCAGTAGGCCACCGAGATGACGCCGCCGAACTTGAACGCCGTGTGGAACGTGACGAGGGTCGGGCCGAGGATCCCGCAGAAGATGTGGACCTCGAGCCACGTCTGGAGCGACCCCCAGCTCCGCATCGCCTTCACCTTCTTGCGCGCCACGTACGCCAGGGTCCCTCCCATGACGATCACGCCCGCGATGCCGAGGGTCCGTCCGACGCTCCCGGACGGCTTGAGGACCTGGTGGAGCGGCTGGCGCGGGCGGTCCTTCAGCGGCGTCGCGTAGTAGCGCGCGCCCCCGAGGCCCAGCAGGACGACGAGCGCGACGGCCGCCGCGGCGAGCGCCGAGAGGACGAGGACGTGGGAGAGGGCCGAGAGCTTCAGCCAGCCCTCTGCCGGGCGCTTCGCCGTCGACGCCGCGGTCCGGGACCTCCACCCCAGGACGGTCTCGTTCATCTCCCCCCCTCGATCGTCTTCATGAGATTGCGTCTCATAAGAGAACGATCGTTCGATATGCGCGAAAGTGCGGACGGCGTCTCGAAATCCCACGCGCGCGAAGGGGGGTCGATCCGGAATCCGAGATCCCTGTGACGGAGATCACATTTTGATCGCCAACCGTCTAGCCGACCGCCGGACCGGGTCTCGGCCAGGCTCTACCGGGGTCGAGCGTCGGGAGACGGCGGCCTAGGCGTCGACGACGCAGGCGGCTCGAGGGCGCGACACGCAGGCGAGGACGTAGCCCGCGTCAGCGTCCGCCGGGTCGAGGCCCTCGCCGTGGCCGTCGACCGCTCCCTCGAGGAGGCGGGTGCGGCAGGTGCCGCAGACGCCGGCCCGGCACATCGACGCGATCTCGACGCCAGCGCTCTCCGCGACGTCGAGGAGCGAATCGGCGGGCCCCGCCGTCGCGGTCCGCGCCGAGCGGGAGAACCTGACCTCGTGCGGGGAGCCGGGCTCCCCCGCGGCCCCCTTCGCCTCAGCGACCGCCGCCTCGAACGCCTCGTAGCCGACGCGCGCGTCCGGGACGCCGAGCCCCCGGAGCGCGGCCCGCATCGTCTCGATCATCGGGCCCGGGCCGCAGATCGCGTAGACGGCCTCGCCCGGGCGCGCCACCGTCTCCGCGACGAGGGCCGCGTCGAGGCGCCCCGCGCGGAAGCCGGGGGGCGCAGCCCCGCGGCTGACGGCGACGACGAGGCGGAACGAGGGGCGGCTCGCCGCGAGACCGGCGAGCTCCTCCCGGTAGGCCACGTCGGCCGGGGTCCGGACGCCGTAGAGGAGGGTGACGGACCTGCCGGGCTCCGCCGCGAGGGCGTGGCGGAGCATGCTGATCACCGGCGTGATGCCGACGCCCGCCGCGAGGAGGACGAGCGGCTCGGGCCCCTCGGGGTAGACGAACCGGCCCCCGGGACCCTGGATCGCGAGCGAGCCCCCCGCGCGCACCCTCTCGTGGAGGAGGCCGGAGACGAGGCCCTGCCTCCGGACGGAGATCTCGAGGCGGTCCGCGGCCTCCGGCGCGGAGCTGATCGAGTAGCACCTCACGTGGGTCCGGCCCCCGTCCGGGACCCGCACCATCAGGAACTGGCCCGCCTTGAAACGGAACCCCGCGGGCCGCTCCATCCGGATGGTCCGGATCTCCGGAGTCTCGTCGACCGTGGCGAGGACCTTCACCTCGTGAGGGCCGGTCGGTCCCTTTGCACTCCCGGCGGATCGGCCGCCCGTGGGGCGGCCACGCCCCGCGGTTGCCGGGGCGCCGACCACCTTCTCGCAGGCCAGGAGCCACGCGACGTGGGCGGCCAGCGCCACCGCGAGCCATCCCGCACCTGGAAGGAGCCACGGGGTCCCGACCAGGAGGAGCGACGGGAGGAGGAGGAGGAGACGGGCTCCCCGCGGTGCGCGTCGGTGCTTCAGGAGGACGAGGAGGGCGACGTGGATGGTGGTGACGAACGTCAGGACCGAAGCCGGGGCCTGGGAGCTCACCCTCCCGACTCTAGCAGCCGGGCACGCCGGCCGCGCAGGTCCCGCTCGTCCCGCAGCGGCGGCCGGCTGGACCCGGCGAAGCGAGTCGGGCTGAACCCGTCACGTGTCACTTCTGGTCGGAACGCCCTCCCGACCGCGTGGCGGCGTCGATGAGGGCGCGGGCCTGGGGATTCCCCGGCTCCCGCAGGGCCGCCTCCCGCGCGAGGCGCAGGGCCTCGCTCGCGTCGCCGCGGCCCAGAAGGAGCGCGCCGGCGAACAGCCGGCTCTCGACGGGCGGGCCGCCGAATGCCACCGCCGCCCTCGCCAGCGTCAGGGCCCGATCCGGTGCGACGGGACGGCTGACCCACGCGTCCTGCAGAAGGAGGGCACCGGTGTAGGAGCCTGGCCGAGGTCGCTCTCCGCGGAGGAGGAGACGCATCACCCAAGCGTCCGGGGCGGGCCCCGATCCGGGGGGCAGGCCGCCCGCAGCGGGGCCGTCGCCGTGGGCGACGAGCCGCCAGACGATCCCGGGAGCGACGAAGAGCGCCGCCTGCCGCGGGACGTAGTGGACACGCTGGAGCGGTTCGAGCTCTCCCGTGCCGGCACGGGTCCGGTGAATCGGGACGACGGGGCCGAGCGGCTCGGCTGCCGGTCCGGCGGCGACGACTCGGTAGACGCGCCCCGCGTCGAGGAGGTAGCCGGAAGCGTTGAGGAGGAGGCCCGCGGCCGCGAGGAAGAAGGCCGCCCGCCGCGCACCAGCCGTCCGGACGAGGAGGAGAGGCGCAGAGCAGGCGACCGCTGGGGCGAGGAGACGGGGCCCCCACCCCATTCCCCCCTCCCATGCCCACCAGAATGCGTTGACGGCAAAGAACCCTCCGCCCGCGAGAAGCCCCGCGAGACGGTCGGGACGCCGCGCCGCGGTGCGGCCGAGGGCCAGAAGACCCGGGATTGCGAGAAGAATCAGAGGCGCATACCAGAGAAGGCCCCGGTTCGGCAGGACGGTCAGCCTCAGGACGGTCCAGACGAATGCGACGCGGTGGGTCAGCGGGTGCGAGACCTGACCCGAGTAACCGCCTTCCCAGACGCTCCCGAATCGGACGACGTCGAGATGAAGGAGCACGGCGAGGCCGGGGAGGAGCCCGAGGCCGGCGGCCGCGAGCCCCCGCCCCTTGACTTCGCCCGGTCGGGCCGCAAGCGCCGCGGCCGCGACGGCGGGAACCAGGACGATCGCCGAGGGCTTCGCCAGAAGAGCGGCCCCGACGAGGAGGCCGCTCGCGGCGAGAGCCCGGAGCCGGCGGCGGCCCCTCAACCGCCGGCTCACCAGCCCGCGCTCGAGGGCCGAGGCGGCCAGGAGAGCCAGGTAGGGTTCCTGAAAGTCGGAGGTGCCCAGGGGTCCGAGAAAGGTGGTGACGACGACGGCCGCTCCGAGCGGAGGCGCCCACCGCTTCGGCGTCCCGCCGAGCCGCGCGAGCCGCCCGGCGACGGTCGCCAGAAGCGCGGTGGCGAGGATAGGGAGGAGGCCCGCGAGCCCGTCGGCCACGGCCCCGCGGACGACTCCCGCGGGAACCGCGAGGGACACGAGCAGGGTCGCCGCCCTCAGGAGGGCGCCGAGCGGCGGGTAGACCGCTACGACCCCGCGCCCCTCCGGCGCCGGCCGGAAGTAGAAGGGGTCGAGACGCGCACCCGGCGGGGCGGGCGGCAGGACGAAGGTGCCGTCGAAGGCGAGGGAGACCCCCGTCCGGAACGTCGCCAGGCCGTCGCTCGAGAGGGGGAACCTCCACGGGCCGAGGACCGCGAGGAAGGCGACGGTCGCGAGGCACCAGAGCGCGGGCGCCCGCCGCGTCCGGGTCCGGGCGCCGAGCAGCCTCTCCTCCTCAGGCCGCGCCGCGCGCCGGGACGTCGATCGCCTTCTCCGGGATGAAGGTCATCGCCCGCTCGGCCAGCGCCGTGATCGTCAGGGACGGGTTGACTCCTGGGTTCGCCGACATCGCCGCGCCGTCGACGACGTAGAGCCCCTCGTACCCGAAGACCCGGTGGCGGTGGTCGATGACGCCGGTCTCCGGCGAGTCCCCCATCGGGCAGCCGCCGAGGATGTGCGCGGTCGTCGGGATCCCGAGGAGGGTCTCGGTCATCAGGCTGACCGGGTAGCCGTCGAGCGTCTTCGATACCCGCTCCGTCAGGTCGTTCGCCTCGGGGACCCACGACTTCGCCGCGGGCCCCGACCCGCGCGCCGTGTCGAGCCCCCGGAGGAACCCCGTCCGCCACGACCGGCCGAGCTTCATCCGGAGCGTCCCGTCCACGGTCCTCATGTAGAGGAGGATCATCGTCCGCTTGGCGAAGTCGGGGACGAGGAAGGTCCGGATCGACTTCCACGGCTGCCTCACCCAGGCGGAGAGGGCACGCGCGAACCGTTCGCCGAGCGTGTCCCCGGGCGCGAACGGGAGCATCAGGGGCCGGAAGAAGCCCGAGCCCGCCGGGTAGCGGACCGGCTCGAGGTGCGAGTGCTCGTCGGTGTGGAGGATCGAGCCGATCGCGATCCCCTGCGAGAGGTCCTTGTCCTTCGAGGTGACGACGCCGACCAGGACCTCGGAGTTCGTCCGGACGAAGTCCCCGAGGCGCTCCGAGAGGTTCGGGAGGTCGCCGGGGCGCTCCTTCAGCTGGAGGAGGAGCTTCGTCGTCCCGAGGGAGCCCCCCGAGAAGACGACGTTCCGGGCCCTCAGCGCGACCTTCCGTTTGAAGGCGGGGAACGGGGACCTCCCCTCGCGTGCGGTGACCTCGTAGCCCCCGCCGGGGAGCGGGCGGACGCCGACGACCTCCGTGTCGGGACGGATCGTCAGGCCCCGCTTCTCGGCCAGCCAGAGGTAGTTCCTGTCGAGGGTGTTCTTAGCCCCGTGGCGGCAGCCGACCATGCAGCCGCCGCAGCGGGTGCAGACGGTCCGCGGGGGGCCCTCGCCGCCGAAGTAGGGGTCGGGGACCTCGTCCCCCGGCTTGTCCTTCTCGCCGTCCCGGCCGAAGAAGACCGCGACGTTCGTGCTCTCGAAGCCGTCCTCCCGCCCGATCTGCCGCCCCACCTCGCGGATCACCTCGTCCGGCTCCGTGAGGAAGGGGGTCCGGGCGGTCCCGAGCATCCTCAGCGCCGTCTGGTAGTGGGGCGCCAGCTCCTTCTCCCAGTCCGCCAGGCGGGCCCACGAGGGGGCCTCGAAGAACGGACGCTTGGGGATCGGGAGGGTGTTCGCGTAGACGAGGGACCCTCCCCCGACGCCGACGCCCGAGAGCGCCGTGACGTGCTTGAGGAAGGTCATCTTGAAGATCCCGCGGCAGCCGAGCTGCGGGAGCCACATCCACCGCTTCACGTTCCAGTTGGTCTTCGCGAAGTCGGCCGCGCCGAAGCGCCCTCCCTTCTCGAGGACGACGACCTTGTAGCCCTTCTCCGTCAGCCGAAGGGCGCTGACGCTGCCGCCGAAGCCGGAGCCGACGATCAGGAAGTCGAAGTCGAACGACATGGCGTCTTCCCCCGCGCGATCGGCACAGGTTAGCAGGAGCGCGCCGCCTCGCGCCTACCGCGCCTCGCCCGCCGCTTCCGGGACGACCTCCCGCCCGAGGGCCCGCACCGCCTCCTCGAGCCGCGCCGTGGCCTCCCGCGGCGTCCCGGAGAGGGCCAGCGGCTCGCCGATCGCCACCCGGACGACCAGCGGGACGAAGAGCGCCGTCCCGCGGGGAAGGCTCCGCCCGCTCCCCGCGAGGTAGACCGGGACGAGGGGGACCTCGGGGTGCGCGAGCGCCAGCCGGGCCGCCCCGGTCTTGAACCTCTCGAGCACCTCGGGCTCGCCCCGCGTCCCCTCGGGGAAGAGGATCAGCGACTCCCCGCGCGCGAGGGCCGCCGAGAGGGGGGCGAGCGGGTCGTCGCCCGCCCTCGCCCCCCGCACGACGGGAAGGACGTTCAGGCAGGCCGACGCGGCAAAGCGCTTCAGCGGGGACGAGAGCCAGTAGTCGGCCGCGGCGACGGGACGGATGCGCCCGAGCCTCCCGAGCGGGAAGAGCGAGAGGAGGACGAGGGTGTCGAGGTGGCTGTCGTGGTTCGCCACCAGGAGGAACGGGTCTCGCGCCGGGAGGTTCCCCGCCCCGTGGACCTCGAGGCCGACCAGCCCCTTCACGAAGGGGCGGATCGCGGCCGCCGCGAGGGCGACGCGCGCGAGGGAGGCGAGCCCCCCTCCCCGCCGCTCAGTAGCAGAGGTAGCGGACGTAGTGGAAGAAGAGGGGTGCGGCATAGCAGAGGGAGTCGATCCGGTCGAGGACTCCGCCGTGCCCGGGGATGGCCGACGACGAGTCCTTCACGCCGACGTCGCGCTTGACGGCCGAGACGACGACGTCGCCGACGAAGCCGAAGACCGAGATGAGGAGCCCCGCCCCGGCCGCCTGGAGGGGCGAGAGGGGAGTGAGGAAGCGGAGGAGGACGGCGAGCGGCGTCGTCAGGAGGACGCCCCCGAGGAACCCCTCCCACGTCTTCTTCGGCGAGATGACCGGGGTGATCCGGTGCCGGCCGAGGGTCTTGCCGGTGACGTACTGGAGGACGTCGTTGAGCTGGCCGAGGAGGACGAGGTAGAGGAGGAGGCCGCGCGGCCCGGCGGCGAAGCCCGGCCGCTCCGGCAGCTCCAGGAGGAAGGCCGCGTGCGAGAGGCCGAAGACGAAGGTCATCAGCCCCCAGTGGATCCGCGACGCGGACGCCGTGAACCCCTTCGGCTCGCCGGTCAGGATCAGGGCGAAGGGGACCATGAGGAAGAGGTAGACGGGGATGAAGATGATGAACATCCCGTACCAGCCGGTCCCGATCCAGAGGAACTGGACCGGGATGGCGAGGTAGGCGAGGAGGAGGGCCGAGCGGTCCTCCCAGCGCCCCGGCACCAGGCTGAAGAACTCGCGGAGCGCCCAGAAGCAGACGACGGCCCAGAGGACGAGCGCCCCGGTCTGCGACACGAGGACCACGGCGAGGAAGACGGTCGCCATGACCCACCACGACCGGATCCTCAGGCCGAGCTCGGTGAAGTCCGCCTGCGGGCGGAGGAGCTTCAGGAGGCCCCAGGCGGCCGTCGCCACGACGAGGATCCCGGCGACCAGGGCGACCGGGACGAGGAGCGGCGCGGGGAGCGGCGTCACCGGCCCGCCTCCCCCGCCGACGAGGAGAGGGCGGCCGCACGCTCCGCCGCCGCGGCGGCGCCGGCGGCGCCGGCGGCGCCGCCGACACCGCCGACACCGCCGACGCCGCGGAGCCGGTTCGCGCACGTCAGGACGAGGAGCCCGTCGAGGAGAGCGAAGAGGACGGTCTCCCACGCGCCGGGTGGGGCGCCCCCGGCACGCACGACGAGGAGGAGCCCCACGGCCAGCGCCCGGTCGCTCTTTCCGAGCGGCCCGTCGTACCGGCGGGAGCCCCCCGCCGCCTTCACCGCGACGCCGCAGAGCTCCGTCCACCCGGCGAGGAGGACGAAGAGGATCACGGCGAGGGGCGCGGCGGAGGAGACGGCGAGGAGCGGGAGGAAGAGGACCGCGTCGGCCAGGACGTCGCTCGCCTCGTTGAAGACCTCCCCCGCCGCGGACGACTGCCCGGTCTGGCGGGCGAGGGCGCCGTCCATCGCGTTGAGCGCCATCCGGACGAGGAGCAGGAAGGCCACCCCCCCGAGGACGGTGCGCTCCCGCGGAAAGAGGGCCAGCGCCGCCCCGCACCCGGCCGAGAGGGCGAGCGCCGCCCCGGTGAGCGCGTTCGGGGTGATCCCCCGGCGGGCGCAGAGCGCGATGGCGGGCTGGAGGCTCCGCACGAACGCGGGCTTGATCGCGTAGAGGGTCGGCATGTCGTCTCCGGTCGGGCTCGGTGGCCGCGGATCTTAGAATGGTGGCGTGATCCGGTCCGTCCGGCCCGTGGCGGCCGTCACGCTCGCGCTCGTCCTGGGCGCCTGCTCCAGCCGGCCCCTCCCGACGCTCGACGACTACACCGGCGGGGCATCGGCGGTCCTTCCCGGCATCGAGCAGGCGCTCGCTTCCGGCGGGAGGGCCCCGGACGGGCTCGGGACGGGACCGGACGCCCTCGCCCCCCTCCTCGACCTCGCTCGCCGGTTCGCCGCGGCCACGCGCGACGACCGGAGCGTCCGGGTCCGGGCGGAGGGGTACGCGCGCGCAGGCGAAGGAAGCGCCCGGCTCGCCCTCGAGCTCTCGCTCCGGGGGTTCGCCCGGGACGACGGCGCGATCCGCGTGGCGACGCTCCGGCACGCCTCCGTCGGCCTGGAGCGGGGAGCAGACGGCCGCTGGCGGGTGGCCTCCGCCCGCCTCGACGGGCCGGACTCCCCCTTCCAGCGGGGACGGCCCCACCTCGTCGAGGAGGCGACGGCCCGCGGCCTGACGGGGCGGCACGATCCGGTCGACCCGGCGGAGCGGACCAACCTCGTCATCCCCGCGACGCACCACCGCCCCGGCGTCCTCCTGACGGACCTCGACGGCGACGGGAGCCCCGACGTCGTCCTCCCCGGCGCCCCGACGCGGCTCTTCCTCAACGACGGCCGCGGGAGCTTTCGCGACGCGACGCGCGGCTCCGGCCTCGACCTCCTCCCCCCCTCCGACGCCTCGGCCGCGGTGGCGGCGGACCTCGACGGGGACGGCCTTCCCGAGCTCCTCCTCACCGCCCACGACGGACCGACGCGCCTCCTCCGGAACGAGGGACGGGGCCTCTTCCGCGACGTGACCGAGGCGTGGGGGCTCGCCGGCCTCGACGGGCCGACCTCGGCGGCGGTGATCTTCGACGCCGACGGCGACGGGAGGCTCGATCTCTACCTCGTCTCGTACGGCGACGCCCGCGCGGGGGGCGTGGCGTACGACGGCTTCAACGGGCTCGGCGACCGGCTCCTCCTCGGGACCCTCCGGGACGGCGCGCCGTTCTTCGTCGACGCCACCGCCGCCGCGGGGATCAGGTCCACCGGTTGGGGCCTCGCCGCCTCGGCCTGCGACTACGACGACGACGGCGACGACGACCTCTACGTCGCGAACGACTTCGGCGTCAACTCCTTCTGGGAGAACCGCTCGACTCCCGGGCACCCCCGCTTCGTCGACGTGGCGAAGGAGACGGGGACCGAGGACGAGGGGTTCGGGATGGGGGTCGCCTGGGCCGACTACGACGGGGACGGCCGCTGGGACCTCCACGTCTCGAACTTCTGGTCCCCCTCGACCTGGGTCCTCCGCACGGGCCTCTGGCCGATGCCGCCGATCCCGGGGGCGTTCCTCGTCCGCCCCTTCATCGCGCGGAGGATGACCCGGAGGACCCGCGGCGACAGCCTCTTCCGGAGCCTCGGGGGCCGCCGCTTCGAGCGGACGACGGATCGGGCCGGCGTGGCCGACGGAGGGTGGGCCTGGGGGACCGAGTTCGCCGACCTCGACGGCGACGGGCGGGAGGACCTCCTCGTCGTCTCGGGGATGTTCGAGGGGACGACCGGCGCCGACGACGACGTCGTCTTCTGGGACCTGATGGGGAAGGGGGGCGAGGACTTCCACGACGGCGTCTGGGGGGCGATCGACCTGGGGTCGCACGGCATGGGGTGGCGGAGCCCGAAGAAGCTCTTCCTGAACCGGGGGGACGGGACGTTCGAGGAGAGGGCCTTCGTCGAGGGGTTCGACACCCTCGCGAACGCGCGGGGCCTCGCCACCGGCGACGTGGACGGCGACGGCGCGCCCGACGTCGCGGTCTCGGTCTTCCGGGGTCCGCTCCTCCTCTACCGGAACCGCTGGAGCGACGCGGGGAGGATCCGGCTCCTCCTTCGCGGCGCCGGAGCCGGGAACCGCGACGCCGTCGGGGCCGTGGTCCGGCTCACCGCCGGCGGGAGGACGCAGCTGCGCGAGGTGCGGGCCGGCTCCTCGTTCCTCTCCGAGTCCTCGCTCGAGCTCCTCTTCGGGATCGGCCCGCTGAAGGGGGCCGAGACGATCGAGGTCCGCTGGCCCGGCGGGCGGCGCGATGCGCTGCGCGACGTCCCCGCCGGGAGCCGCGTCCTCTTTACGGAAGGGGAGGAGCCCCGAGTCGTTCCCCCTCCCGGGCCCGGCGAAGGCGGCCCCGGCGGCTGACGCCGCCCGCGGCCTCCTCCCCGCTCGCATAATCGGCCGATGCTCGCGGGACGATTCCTCTCCGCCACCCTCGCCCTGGCCCTGCCCCTCCTCTCCTTCGCTCCCCTCGCGGCGGCCCCTCCGTCGGCGGAGCAGGCGTCCCGCATCCTCTCGGCGCGCAACCTCGGCCTCGCGCAGCTGGAGGAGGGGAAGAGCAAGGAGGCGCGGAAGACCTTCGACCGGCTCGCCGAGCTCGTCCCGTCGGACGCGCTCCCCTGGGCGAACGGCGCCGTGGCCGCGCTGCGCGACAACGACTTCGCCTCGGCGGAGAGGCTCCTCGCGCGCGCCTTCCAGGCGGGCGGCGACCGCGCCGACCTCTGGGCCCTGAGGGCCGCCCTCGAGGAGGCCCGGAACCGGCCCGAGGAGGCCCGGGCCGCCCTGGCGAAGGCCGTGGCCCTCGACCCGCGGGACCTCGAGTCGCGCTGGCGGCTCGTCCGCTCCGTGGAGGCAACCCCGTCCCCCGCCCCGGCCCTGAAGGAGCAGCGCCGCAAGGCCCTCCGCGAGGTGGTCGCCGCCTCCCCCGCCAACCTCCCGGCGCGCCTGAAGCTCCTCCTCGCCGACCTCGACGAGGGGGACGGGGCCGCCGCGAAGGCGAACCTGGCCGAGCTGGCGAAGCTCCTGTCCGACTCCGATCCGCGGCAGAGGAAGTTCCTCGCCGAGGCCGAGACCGCCCTCGCGGCGGGCGACCTCAAGGGCGCCGGGCTGAAGGCCCGCGTCCTCGAGAACCTCCTCCGCGTCACGCCGCGCTACCAGCAGTCGCTCGCGGAGCTCTTCACGAACGTCGTCGGCCTCCCCCTCGCGTCTTTCGCGGCGCCGCTCGAGCGATCGCTTCGCCCCGCCCTCGGGAGCCCGATCCCGGTAACCCTCGCGGCGGGAGGCACCGCCGAGGACCCGGCGGTCACCCTTCGCCGGGTCGACCTCGGCAACACGGGAAAGACGGAGCCCTATGCCGTCCGCGCCCCGCACCGGGACGCCGCCTTCCTCGACTTCGACCTCGACGGCGACCTCGACGTCTACCTCGTCGGCGCCGCCGGCCCGGACGCTCTCCTCCGGAACAACCTGGACGGGACGTGGGCCGACGTGACCTCCGCCACCGGGGACCCGGCCTTCTCCTCGCGCCGCGCCCTCGTCGGCGACTTCGACCGGGACGGCGACCTCGACCTCCTCTGCGTCGACGCCCGCGGCGACCTCGTCCTCAGGTCGAACCTCCGCCAGGGGCGCTTCCGGAGCGTCCCCCTCGGGGTGAAGGGGGCGGTCGACGCCGCGGCCGACGACCTCAACGCCGACGGCGCCCTCGACGTCGTCGCCGCGACGAAGGAGGGCGTCGTCGTCCTCGTCAACAGGGGGGACGGGACGTTCGCGCGCGAGGAGTCGGCCGAGCTCGCGAAGCTCGGCGCGGCCTTCGGCCCGGCGGCCGTCGCCCTCGCCGACCTCGACAACGACGGCTACCCGGACCTCGCCGTCTCCGGCGCCTCGGGGCTCGCCGTCTTCCGCCGCAGCTCCCTCTCCTCGTTCGGCCCCGGCCCCGCCGCGCCGAAGGGGCTCCCCGCCGCGTCCCGCGTCGTCGGCCTCGACGTGGACGGCGACGGCGACCTCGACCTCGTCCTCTCCGAGGGAGGGAAGGGGCGCGTCGTCACGAACGGCGGAGGGAACGCGAACGGCTGGCTGGTCGTCGTCCTCGAGGGGCTCCCGCTGGGGTCGGGGAAGGTGAACCGAGAAGGCCTCGGCTCGACGGTCGAGGTGAAGGCCGGAGACCTCTACGTGTCACAGACCGTCGGCCCCCTCCCGACCCACATCGGGCTCGGGCCGCGCGGCAAGGCGGACGTCGTGAGGACCCTCTTCACGAACGGGATCCCGCAGAACACCTTCGACGCGAAGGCGAGGACGACGGTGAAGGAGGTCCAGCTCCTGAAGGGCTCCTGCCCCTTCGTCTACGCCTTCGACGGCGCAACCTCACGCTGGAGCTTCGTCAGCGACGCCCTCGGCCGCGCGCCGATCGGCCTCCTCTACGACGGCGTCCACCTGGCCGGGGCCGACACGCGCGAGGGACTCTTCATCGACGGGTCGATCCTCTCCCCCGACCCCGCGGGCAAGCTCCTCCTCGACTACACCGAGGAGCTCTGGGAGGCCGCCTACCTCGACGAGGCGACGCTGACGGCGGTCGACCACCCCGAGGGGACCCGCGTCGTCCCGAACGAGCGGATGGTCCCCGGCCCCCTGGAGCGGAAGCTCTTCACCGTCGCGCGTCCGCGCCCCGTCCGGTCGGCCCTCTCGACCGTGGAGGGCGTGACGACCGACGTCACCGGCCGGCTGGCGCGCGCGGACCACGTCTACGTCGACCCGGGCCCCGAGACCCGCTACCAGGGGCATCGCGCCGAGCACGACCTCGTCCTCGACCTCGGGCCGGTCGCGAAGGGAGACCGGATCGTCCTCTTCCTCGACGGCTGGATCTTCTACACCGACACCTCGATCAACGTCGCGATGTCGCAGCAGAAGGGGCTGGCCCACTTCCCGCCCCTCCTCGAGGTGCCGGACGGCCGGGGCGGCTGGAAGGTGGCGATGGAGTCGTTCGGCTTCCCCGCCGGGAAGACGAAGACGATGCCCGTCGACCTGACGGGCATCGTCGACCCGAACGACCCGCGCGTCAGGATCCGGACGACGATGGCGATCTTCTGGGACGAGGCGTTCGTCACCGTGAACGACCCGGCGGTCCCCGTCGTCACGACGCCCCTCGCCCCGGAGAAGGCGACGCTCTCGGTCCGCGGCTTCTCGCGGCGCTACCGCGAGACGCCGGACGGCCCCGAGCTCTTCGACCACGACGACGTCTCCACCGCCCCGGCCTGGGAGGACGTGCCGGGGCTCCTGACGAGGCTCGGCGACGTGACGCCGCTCCTGACGGCGACCGACGACCGCTACGTCGTCTTCCAGGGGGGCGACGCGATCCGGATCGCCTACGACGCCTCGCGCCTGCCGCCGCTCCCCGCGGGATGGCGGCGCGACTGGGTGCTCGTCTCCGACGGGTGGGACAAGGACTTCGACAAGAACACCGTCACGGGCCAGAGCGTCGAGCCGTGGCCCTTCCACGCGATGTCGGCCTACCCCTATCCCGAAACGGAGCACCATCCGGACCCCGCGTTCCTCCGCGAGTACCAGACGCGGAGGACCGGCCCGGAGGCTTTCCGCAGGGCCCTCGACGGCCTCGCGGCCGGGGCGCGGCAGACGCCGTGAGGCGCGGCCTCCCCGCCCGGGGAGGGGCGCTCGCCCTGGCGGCGCTCCTCGCCCTCGCCGCGTGCGCTCCCGCGCTCCGGCTCGAGCCGCCCCCGGCGCGGCCGGGGACCCCGGCCGGCGTGGCCGCCTCGTCTCCCCTCCGCTTCGAGGACGTGACGAAGGCGGCCGGGATCCGGTTCCGGTACGCCACCGACCTGCGGCGCGGCCGGATGATCGCGACGATGGGCGGGGGCCTCGCTATGGGCGATTACGACGGCGACGGCTGGCTCGACCTCTTCTTCACCGGGTCGGTCGCCAACGGGAAGAAGCCTCGGAAGGGGCCGTGCGGCGCCCTCTACCGCAACCGGGGCGACGGGACGTTCGAGGACGTGACGGGGAAAGCGGGGATCCGCGCCTGCGGCTGGACGATGGGAGCGTCGTTCGTCGACCTCTCGGGGAGCGGGCGGCTCGACCTCGTCGTCACGGGCCTCGGGGAGACGACCCTCTGGGAGAACCAGGGGGACGGGACGTTCCGCGAGACCTCCGCCGCGCGCGGGCTCGTCGCCGGGAAGTTCGCCATCGGCCTCGCGGCCGGGGACGTGAACGGCGACGGCCGTCCGGACCTCTACGTCGTCGACTACCTCGACACCGACTACGCCCGCGAGAGGGCGTTCCCGCAGTTCCAGGTGAGGATCCCCGAGGACTACGAGGGGCAGGACGCCCTCCTCTTCGTCCAGCGCCCCGACGGCTCGTTCGAGGAGCGGGCGGGCGCCGCCGGCTGCACGAACCACGGCGGGAAGGGGCTGCAGGCGGTCCTCTTCGACTACGACGGCGACGGGGCCGAGGACCTCTACGTCACGAACGACCGGGTGACGAACCGGCTCTACAAGGGACACGGCGACGGGACGTTCACGGACGTGACGGTGGAGGCCGGGGCGGGCGTCCGCGAGATGGCGCAGCCGCGCGCGGGGATGGGGATCGCCGTCGGCGACGTCGACGGCGACGGCCACCCGGACATCCTCGTCACCAACTTCGGCGGCGAGCCGGTCACCCTCTACCGGAGCGTCGAGGGGCTCCTCTTCGACGACGGGACCGACGCCGCGGGGCTGACGAGGGGCTCGTGGCCCTACGTCCAGTGGGGCGCCGAGGTCCCCGACCTCGACGACGACGGCTGGCCGGACGCCGTCGCCCTCTCCGGCCACCTCGTCCCGCGCCTCGTCCTGATGCTGGGGAAGATGTTCCGGAAGGGCTCCATGGGGCTCTACGCCGTCGGGGACCAGTCGTACCGGCAGCCGGCCGTCCTCTGGCACGCGACCGGAGGCGGGCGGTTCGAGGAGGTCACGGCCACCTCGGGGGACCTCGCGAAGCTCCACGTCGCGGGGCGCGGCCTCGCGGCCGGCGACCTCGACGGCGACGGCCGGCTCGACCTGGCGACCGCCGGCACCTCGGGCGGCGTCCACCTCTTCCGAAACGCGAGCGGCCCGTCGGGCCACGCGCTCGAGATCCTCCCCGTCGCGGGCGCCGGCCGGAGGACCGTCCTCGGGACGAAGGTGGCCGTCACCGCGGGCGGGCGGCGGCAGGTCCAGGAGTTCATCCTCCGCCCCTCCTACGCCTCGGGCTCGTGGGTCCCGCTCCACTTCGGGATCGGCGCGGCCGCGGAGGCGACGGTGGAGGTGATCCCTCCGGGGGCGACGGGACCTGCGCTGAGGTTCGAGCGGGTCGCGGCGGGCCGCCTCTACCGGCTCCGCGACGGGACGCTCGACCCGCTCCGGCCGTTCCGGCGCTGACCGGGGCCCGGCGCCCGCCGGGAAGCCGCGACCTCTCAGCGCAGGAGCTTGAGCCTCTCCCACGAGGCGGGCGCGCTCCCGCGCGGCCGCGTGGCGACCACGGGGAGCCGGAGGGTGAAGGTGGAGCCGCTCCCTGGCTCGCTGACGACGGCGACCTCGCCGCCCAGGAGCCCCGCCAGCCGCCGGCTCAGGGCGAGGCCGAGGCCGGTGCCGCCGAACTGGCGGTTGGTCCCCGCGCCCGCCTGCGCGAACGGCTCGAAGAGGCGTTCCAGCTGCTCGGCGCTCATCCCGATCCCCGTGTCCGCCACGTCGAACCGGACCCAGGGCGCCCCCTCCGGCCCCTCCTCCCGCGCGACGCGCAGCGAGACGCGCCCCTTCCGGGTGAACTTCCCCGCGTTCCCGAGGAGGTTGAGGAGGACCTGCCGCACCTTCGTCTCGTCTGTCCTCAGGACCGCCGGGGCCTCGGCCCCGTCGATCTCCAGGACGTTCCCGTTCCTCTCGACGAGCGGCCGGGCGGTGTCGACGACGCCCTTGAGGAACGGCGCGAGGTCGAACGCCTCGATCACGAGCTCCATCTTCCCCGCCTCGACCTTGGAGAGGTCGAGGACGTCGTTGACGAGCCCGAGGAGGTACCGCCCCGAGGACTGGATCCGCTCGACGTCCGCCCGCTGGAGCTCCCCGCCGGCGCGCGCGTCGTCCTCCAGGAGCATCTCGCTGTAGCCGAGGATGGCGTTGAGCGGGGTCCGCAGCTCGTGGCTCATCCCCGCGAGGAAGGCGCTCTTGGCCCGGTTGGCCGCCTCGGCCACGCGGGTCGCCTCCGCGAGCTCCTGGGTCCGCTCGCGGACCCTCTCCTCCAGGGTCCTGTTCTGGGCCTCGATCTGCCGGTAGAGCCGCGCGTTCTCCACGGCCGCCGCGATCGTCGAGCCGACGGTCGTCAGGAGCGGCAGCCCTTCCTCCGAGAGGGGGCGCCCCGAGCGGCCGTTGTCGACGAGGAGGACGCCGAGGGCCTCCCCCTGCGCGAGGAGCGGCGCCACGAGGAACTGGTCGACCCCCAGGGCCGGTGCGACGTGTCGGAGCCCGTCGGCGCCCCTCCCCGCGACGCCGGTCACGAGGAACGCCCGCCGCTCCCTCACGGCGGGGGCGACGAGCGACTTCGGGTCGTCGAGCGGGATCGACACGCCGTCGAGGACCCGGGCGTGCTCGGGCTCGAGGCCGCACGAGTGGGCGCGCGCGAGGGAGCGGCGGTCGTCGTCCACGAGGAACACCGCCGCGCGGTCGTAGCGGAGGTGGCGGGTCACGGCCTTCAGGCTGAGGTCGACGACCTCGTCGGGGTCGAGGGACGAGGAGACGGCGGTCGCCACCTCGTGCAGCGCGGTCAGCTCCGCGAGCTTGGTCCTCACCGTGAAGGACGACTGCTGGAGCTCCGCGTACGCGGCCTGGACCCGGTCGACCTGCTCCTCGGCCGTGGCCCGCTGCTCCTCGAGGAGGAGGTCCTGCTGCTGCCGGTCGTGCTTGAGGTGCGCCAGCCGCCAGCCGAACCAGGCGGCGGCCAGCGGCAGCGCCGCGAACGGCGCCGCCAGCTCCCGGCCGGGGAGGGAGGAGAGCGAGACGGCGAGGAGCGCCGCCGACCCGGCCGCGCCGAGGAGGAGACGGACGGCCCGCCGCGGCTTCGGGTTCTCCCAGGTGAAGCGCCACTCGCAGCAGGGATCCCCCTTCAGCTGGCACCTCAGGTCGTCGACCGCAGCCCACGCGAGGCCCGGGTGAAGGAGCGGCGGGATGGCGGCGTAGGCCCCCTGGTAGGCCGCGCACGACATCTGGAGCCACCGGCGGCGCAGCTGCGGCCGGATCCGCCCGAGCTGGGGATCGGCCCTCCACTGGATGACCGCCGACCGGGCCGTCGTCTCGACGACCTTGACGTCGGACTGGACGAACTTCTCGGTCGCGCGCGCCACGAGCGCGTACGCCTGCCTCAGGCCGAACGGCCGGAAGATCGTCGCGACCGACGCGGGGACGATCTTGATCCCCCGCGAGAAGTAGAAGCCCTCGGCCCCGGAGAGGTGCCGGCAGAGCTCGTTGACGTAGAGCTCCAGCTCGTGGGAGTAGTTGTTCCCCTCCACCAGGAGCATCTCCGCGGTCACGCGGTGGAGCGGGTCGGGGATCAGGGCGTTCAGCCTCTCGACGAGGGTCGGCAGCAGCTCCTCCCGGGCCCGCAGCGCCCTCGCCTCCCTCTCCCCGGCCGGGGTCCCCGGCGGCGCCTCGCGCGAGGCCCGCTCGCCGGCGAGGTCGGCGGCGTGCCGGATCGTCCCGGCGATCAGCTTCCCGTTCACGTCACGGACGGGGCTCCCGTCGGCTCCCCGGCCGAACGGGACGCTCGTGAGCGGCGGCAGGTCCTCCCAGGGAGGGTCGGGCACCATCCTTTCGGTCACCATACGACAGCCCCGCCCGGACGGGGAACGACCGTCGTACCCTTGCGGCCACGGGGCCGCTCGGCCGGCCCGGAATCGAGGAGTGCCCGTGACCCGTTCCCCGCGCCCCGGTCGGATCGTCAGGCGGCGGTCCCGCCCTTGAAGCCGCTCGCCATCGTCCTCCTGGTCCTCGTCACCGCCGCCTTCATCGCCTACCGCGCCTTCTTCGCGGGGGAGAGCTCCGCCCGCAAGGACGTGACCGGCGACCTCTTCGTCGACGGGACGAAGCGGTCCGGGGTCTCGTTCACCTTCCGGGGGGACTTCTTCGACGGCAAGCTGATCCCGACGATGGGGGGGGGCGCCTCCCTCGCCGACTTCGACGGGGACGGCGTCCTCGACCTCGTCCTCGTCCAGCAGGTCCGCAGCGCCAAGCGCTACCGGAAGGCGGGGCATACGCAGCCGCTGGCGGACTGCACCCGCCTCTTCCGCGGCCGCGGCGACGGGACCTTCGAAGACGTCACCGAGCGCTCGGGCCTCGCGGCGTGCGGCTGGGGGATCTCGGCCACCTGGGCCGACCTCGACGGAGACGGCGACGCCGACCTCCTGATCGGCAACGCCGGCGAGCCGAACACGCTGTGGGAGAACCTGGGCGACGGGAGGCTCCGGCACGTCGAGGGCTCGGGGCTCGAGAGCGGGCTCCTCACCATCGGCGTCGCCGTCCTCGACGCCGACCGGGACGGCGTGGCGGACGTCTACCTCGGCCACTACCTCGACACCGACCCGAACCGCGAGTCGAAGATCCCGGCGAAGGCCTTCATGACGCCCGACGAGTACGCGGGGCAGGACAACGCCCTCTGCCGCGGGCTCGGCGGGCTCCGGTTCGAGGACGTCACGGACGCGAGCGGCACCCGCGACCCGGGCTCGAAGACGATCGGCGCCGTGGCCGTCGACTACGACGGCGACGGCCTCACCGACCTCTACGTCTCGAACGACCAGTGGCGCAACTCCCTCTTCCACAACGAGGGGGGAGGGCGCTTCCGCGACGTCTCCGACGAGACCGGGACCGGCTACCCGCTGGAGGGGCCGACCGCCTTCGGGCGGAAGACGAGGAGCGGCATGGGCCTCGTGGCCGACGACCTCGACGGCGACGGACGCCCCGACCTCTTCGTGACCAACTACGCCGCCGAGCCGAACACCCTCCTCCGGAACGTCGAGGGGGTCACGTTCGAGCAGGGGGAGCGGGTCGCCTTCGGCGGCGACGCCGACCCGTCGATCCCGCTGTCGGGATGGGGCGTCGTCGCCGTCGACTACGACGACGACGGCAGGGACGACCTCGTCGTCTCCAACGGCCAGATCCTCTCCCGCTTCTGGACGGTCCTCTCCCAGTGGTTCAACCCGGTGGCGAAGAACTTCGCGGTCGGGGAGAAGAGCTACGCGCAGCGCCAGTTCCTCTTCCACAACGAGAGCGCTCCCGGGACGCTCCTCTTCCGTGACGTCTCCGCCGTCGCGGGCGACCTCGGGCGGATGGTCGTCGTCGGCCGCGGCCTCGCCGCGGGGGACCTCGACGGAGACGGCCGCGCGGACCTCGTCTTCAACCCGATCTCCTCCCGGGCGCGGGTCCTCCGGAACCACGCCCGGGGGGGGAAGGCGATCGAGGTCCTCCCCGTCGCCGGAGCCGACCGCGCGACGGTGGTCGGCACCGCGGTGACGGTCGGGTCGCGGACGCGGGAGTTCTTCGTCGTCCCCTCCTACGCCAGCGGCTCGTGGGTCCCCCTCCGCTTCGGGCTGGGCGAGGCGGCCGAGGCGGCGGTGAAGGTCCGCTGGCCCGACGGGACCGAGCAGGACCTCGGCCGGGTTCCCGCCGGGGCCTACCGGATCCGGAAGGGGGAGGCGCTGGAGCCGCTCCGGCGGCCGCGGCCGGCGGCGACCGGCGCAGCCCCCGTCGCGCCCGCCCCCGCGGCCTCCTCCCCCGTCCCGTAGTCGAGGTCGCCCGGCGGGAACCCCATCGCGAGGCGGACGCCGGCGTACTCCGTCGTGTGGCGTCCGTCCGCGCGCCGGACCGTGAGCGGGGGCTCCTCGACCGGGAAGCCGGCGGGGCCCGACGGGAGCCCCGCCGGGAGGTCCACGGCCCGCGACCCGGCGAAGAGGGCGATCCGCGCCGGCCCTCCTTCGCGAAAGACGACGGTGCGGAGCCTCAGGAGCCGGAGGCCCGCCGCGTCGAACGCCGCCGCCACCTCCTCCCGCCGCGGGGCGGGCGCGACGCACGCGAAGAGGCCGCCGGGGGCGAGGCTCCGGGCGGCCGCGGCCGCGTAGTCCGCGACGGTCCCGCGCACCTCGATCCGGGCCGGCACCGCCTGCGGGTGCGCGGCAGGCGTGGCGGCACCCGGCGCGAAGTAGGGGGGCGAGCCGAGGACGAGGTCGAACGGCTCCAGGCCGGCGAGGACCTCCGGGTCGCGGAAGTCGCCCGAAAGGAGGGTGAAGCGCTCCGCCTGGCCGTTCCAGGAGACGCTTCGCCGGGCGAGCGCGAGCGAGAAGGGCTGGGCCTCCACCGTGACGAAGCGCGCGGCGGGGAGCCGCCAGGCGGCCGCGAGCGCGACCGACCCGATGCCGGAGCCGAGGTCGAGCGCCCTCTCGACCCGCGGGGCCCAGGAGGTGCCGTACCAGGCCGTCAGGAGGTCGTCCGTCGAGAAGCGGTGGCCGCGGCGGGCCTGGAAGATCCGCCAGCGCCCGCAGAGCGCGTCGAGCGTCTCCTCCGGTCCCGGCCCCTCCCCCCCCGGGGGCCGCGGCCCGGGGCGCGTCCAGCCGCGGAAGCGGTCGGGAGTCTCCTCTGCCACGTCCCTACGCTACCTCGACCGCCGGGACGGCGGGGGGCCCCGCGCTAGGATGGCCCGCCGTGACGACAGCAGCCAGCTACGACGACCTCCCCTACGGGAGCCGGGTGATCCGCGAGACCCACCCGGACCACCTCGCCGCGGTCGCGATCCTCTTCAGCCGGACGCCGCCCCCGGTCGACGGGGCGCGGGTCCTCGAGCTGGGTTGCGCGGAGGGAGGGAACATCCTCCCGATGGCCGGCGGCCTTCCGGGCGCGCGGTTCGTCGGCGTCGACTACTCCGAGCGGCAGGTCGCGCTGGCCGAGGAGCGCCGCCGCGCCCTCGGGCTGACCAACGTCGAGCTCCTCCGGATGGACGTCGCCCAGGCCGGCGAAGGGCTCGGGAGCTTCGACTACGTCCTCGCCCACGGCCTCTTCTCGTGGGTGCCGGTCCCGCTCCAGGAGACGATCCTCGCCCTCCTCGGGGCGCTCCTGACGCCGGACGGCCTCGCCTACGTCAGCTTCAACACCTTCCCGGGCTGGCACCAGCGGGGGATGGTGAGGGAGATCCTCCTCCGCGCGACGCGGGACGCGAAGGACCCGGCCGAGCGGATCGCCCGGGCCCGCGGCTTCCTCGAGTTCCTCGCCGCCTCGGCGCGGGACCGGAGCGCGGCGTACGGGGCGGCGCTGGCCGAGGAGCTCGAGCAGTTCGGCGCCTTCGAGGACGCCAAGCTCTTCCACGAGTACCTCGAGGCGGAGAACCACCCGCTCTACTACGCCGACTTCGTGGCGCACGCCCGGGAGCACGGGCTCGTCCCGGTGGGCGACGCGCGGCTCGCCTCGATGCCGATGGGGGGCCTGAGGCCCGAGCTCCACGCCCAGCTCGCCGCGCACGCGACCGATGCCGACGGGCGGGAGCAGCTCCTCGACTTCCTCCGGAACCGCCGCTTCCGCCAGGCGATCCTCGGGCGGGCGGGGAGCCCCGTCCCCGAGGAGCCAGATCCGGGAGCGCTCGACTCGCTCCTCTTCTCCTCCCGCGCGAAGGCCGCGAGCCCCGCGCCCGACCTCGCGCCCGGGGTCTACGAGGAGTTCGTGGCGCCGCACGGGCGCCTGTCCGCCGCGGACCCCGTCCTCAAGCGCGCTCTCCTCTCGCTCCAGCGGGCGGCTCCCCGCCCGCTCCTCCTGAGCGAGCTGGGCGCGACCTCCGGGGAGCGCGACGCGCTCCGCCAGCCGATGCTCACCTGCCTCGCGTCGGGCTTCGTCGACCCGCACGCCGCCCCCGCCCGCTGCGCCGGGACCGCGGGGGACCGCCCGGAGGCCTGGAGCGTCGCCCGGCTCCACCCCCCCGCGGACCCTCTCGTCCCCAGCCTCCTCCACCGCAACGTCCAGCTCGACCCGTTCGGCCGCCTCCTGGTCGGCGCCGCGGACGGGACCCGCGACCGCGAGGCCCTCGCGGTCGACGTCGCGGAGAAGGTGGCCGCGGCGGGCCTCCTCTCGGACGGCGACGGGAAGCCCGTGTCGGACCTGGAGGCCATCCGGAGCTTCGTTCGTGGCGGCCTCGAGAGCGCCCTCGCGAACCTCGCGCGGATGGGTCTCCTCGTCGGATGACCCGCCGGGACGGGTCCGACGGGAGGGTGACGGCCGTCACCCTCCCGTCGGCTCGCCGTTGACGGGGCGCCGACCGGACCTTACGTTCTGTCCGTCGAGAAGGAGGGGAAGCCATGGCCGTCGCCGGAGCGGGGAAGAAGCTCGCGTGGTCGAACTACACCGAGGTCGACAAGGGGAAGCCGGGCCCGACGCCCAACAGCGTCATCAGCGCCGGCACGTCCGTCGGGATAGACGCCGACTGGGGCAAGGACTACACGACGGCCGGCGGCAAGAGCACCGTGAAGCTCACGGACATCAAGGTGAGCGTCACGCTCGGCGAGTGCTGGGTCGTGAAGGGGAACAAGACCGACGCCCTCCTCGCCCACGAGCAGGGTCACTACCGGATCGAGGAGCTGGCGGCGAAGGAGCTCGAGACGAAGCTCAAGGCCATCTCGGTCACGATGGACAACCTCAACGACGCCTCGACCGAGGCCCAGAAACAGGGCGACGATGCCTTCGCGGCGATGTCGAAGCTGGGCGACGAGCTCCAGGACCTCTACGACAGCGCCCCCCCCAAGGGGACGAACCACGGCCTCGACGCGACCGCCCAGACCAGCTGGACGCTGAAGATGACGGCCGCCGCGTCGGCCACCGCGCTCAAGGCCGCCGTCTGACCGCGAGCCCGGGGCGCGCGGCCCGGAGGGGGACCGCGGGCTACCGCGGGTGGAACGTGAGCGACGCCGAGTTCATGCAGTAGCGCTGGCCCGTGGGGGGAGGGCCGTCGGGAAAGACGTGCCCCAGGTGGGCCCCGCACCGCGCACAGCGGACCTCGACCCGGCTCATGAAGAAGCTCCGGTCCTCCTCCGTCTCCACGTTCCTCTCCGAGGCCGGTGCCCGGAAGCTGGGCCAGCCGGTCCCCGAGTCGAACTTCTCCTTCGAGTCGAAGAGGACGAGGCCGCAGCAGACGCAGGCGTAGACCCCCTCCCGGTGCTCCTCGGCGAGCGGGCCGGTGAAGGCCCGCTCGGTCCCCCTCTTCCGCGTCACCTGGTACTGGAGCGGAGTCAGCAGCTCCTTCCACTCCGCGTCGCTCTTCGCGACCTTCGTGCCGTCCCACGTCGTCGTCACCGCGACCTCCCGTCCCCGTCCGCCCGCGGGCCCCGCCGGTGGCCCGCCCTCTCCCGCGCGCACCGTCCGCCGGCACCCGGCGGGAACGAGGAGGAGGACGAGGACGGCGAGGAGCCCCGGCGCGTTCCGGCCCATGCTCCCGTTATCGCTCCCGGCGGCTCCCCTATTCCCGCTTCGCGGCGTCGAGAGGCGGCCGCTTCAGGTGGAACTCCGTCGCGCGCTGGAAGGCCATCGCCACGGCGAGGAGGTCCGACTCGCCGTCGGGCCGCCCGACGAAGGTGATGCTCGTCGGCGTCCCGTCGGAGGAGCGGAAGCCGTTCGGGACGACGACGCACGGGTGCCCCGTCAGGTTCGTCCGGAGGAGGTCTCCCCCGCCGAAGCTCGGGACGACGTAGACGTCCACCCCCTTCATCACCTCGTCCATCTCGCGCATCACGAGAGTCCTCACGCGGCTCGCCCGGAGGTACTCAACCGCCGGGATCAGCTCCCCCTGGCGGAAGACGTTGGGCCAGGCGTCCTTCACCTGCCGGACCATCTCGTCCACCTTCCCGCTCCTCACGAGCCCGTCGAACGCCGTCGCGGCCTCGGCCGTGAGGATCGAGGAGAGGGGCGCCACCGGGACCCGGTCCTTCGGGCGGAGGGGGACGGCGCCGACTCCGAGCGCCCGGAGGATGTCGAGCGTCCGCCGGTCGTACTCCTGCCCCTCGCGGGCGCGGGCCTTCTCGTCCTCCTTCTCGAGGGTCTTCGTTCGGTCCTCCTCGAAGGCGTCGGCCAGGTAGCCGACCCGGATCGACCCGAGCGCACGCGGCGGCCAGGCGAAGGGCCGGCTGCGCGAGAACGGGTCGCGCGGGTCGGCTCCGTGGATCGCCTGGAAGACGAGGCCGCACCCCTCGGCGGTCCGCGCGAGGACCCCCACCTTGTCCATGCTCCAGGCCAGCGCCATGACGCCGTACCGGCTGACGCGGCCGAAGGTGGGCCTCAGTCCCGTGACGCCGCAGCGGGTGGCGGGAGAGACGATGCTCCCCAGCGTCTCGGTCCCGAGGGCGAAGGGGACGAGGCCGGCCGACGTCGCCGCCGCCGAGCCGGCCGAGGAGCCGCTCGAGCCCTGGTCGAGCTTCCAGGGGTTCTTCGTCGTCCCGCCGAACCAGACGTCCCCCCACGCCAGCTCCCCCACCGACGTCTTCGCCACGAGGATCGCCCCCGCCTCCGTCAGCCGGCGGTAGACCTCCGCCGTCTCGGGGCGGACCTGGTCCTTGAACGGGACCGAGCCCCAGGTCGTCCGGTAGCCCGGCACCGCGATCAGGTCCTTCGCCGCCCAGGGGATCCCGTGGAGCGGGCCCCGGACCTTTCCGGCCGCCAGCTCCCGGTCCGCTGCCTCGGCCTTCTCGAGGGCCAGCTCCTCGGTGAGCGAGACGACGCAGGAGAGGAGCGGGTCGTACCTCTTCAGCCGCGCGAGCGCGAGCCTCGTCAGCTCGACCGAGGTCACCTTCCGCTCGGCGAGGAGCGTTCCGAGCGCGGCCACGTCGAGGAACGCCAGGTCCCCGTCCGAGGCGGGCCGTCCGGCCCGGACGTCGCGGGGCGCGGGCCCGGGGGCGGCTCCCGCCGCGTCGAGCGCCGCGGACGGCGCGAACGTCAGCGCCGGCGGGACGCCGTTGTCGAGCGCGAGGGCGCGGAGGACCGCGTAGCCGTCCTCCCTCTTCCCCAGGTCCTCGAGCATCAGCTCCCGCTGGGCGTCGGTGAACGACACCCCGGCCACCCACTCGGCCTGCCGGATCATCTCGGCGGTCACCTTCTTCCCCTCCGCCAGGACCGAGAGCGCGCGCCCGAAGACCACGCCCCCCGCCCCCGCCGCCGCGAGGACCTTGAGCACCCGCCGCCGTCCCGTCCTGTCGTCTCGCGCCCCGTTCCCGTCCATCCGTCCTCCTCGCCGGGTCCCCCGGACGACGGGGAGATTGACTCGCGCTCGACGGGACGGCAAGGGCGGCGCGTGCCCGGAGCAGCCCGCGGGCGGAATCAGGTGTAACCTGACTGACCGGAGCCCGATCCGGATCAGAAAGGGGACTTTCCCATGCTGAAAGAGTTCAAGGAGTTCGCGGTCAAGGGGAACGTCATCGACATGGCGGTCGGCGTCATCATCGGCGGCGCCTTCGGCAAGATCGTCTCCTCGCTCGTCCAGGACGTCATCATGCCGCCGATCGGCCTCGCCCTCGGGAAGGTCGACTTCTCCAACCTGTTCATCAACCTCTCGGGGACTCCCGTCGCCTCCCTGGCGGACGCCAAGAAGGCGGGCCTCGCGACGCTGAACTACGGCGTCTTCCTCAACACGACGCTCGAGTTCCTCATCGTCGCCTTCTGCGTCTTCCTCCTCGTCAAGCAGATCAACCGCCTCAAGCGCGAGCCGGCGCCCGCCCCCGCGGCGCCGCCTCCGCCCTCGAACGAGGAGAAGCTCCTCGCCGAGATCCGCGACCTCCTGAAGACGAAGTGAGGAGGCCCTTCACGATGCGTGCCCGTGCCCTTCTCCTCGCCCTCGCCGCTGCCTCCCTCCTCGGGACGGCGGGCTCGGCCGCCGCCCAGGACAAGCCCGCCGCGCCGCCCCCGCCGCCGCCGAAGCCCTGGACGGGCAGCCTCGGCGCGGGCCTCGCGATCACCTCGGGCAACAGCAGCTCGACGAACTTCAACCTCTCCTTCGAGGTCAAGTACGACCCGAAGACGCGGAACGTCTTCAAGGCGACCGGGCTCTACCTTCGGACCGACTCGGACGTGAAGGTGACGAACCCCGACGGCTCCTACTACACGGAGAGCCGGACCACCGCCGACAAGGCCGCGCTCCTCGCCCGCGACGAGTACAGCATCACCGACCGCTTCTTCGTCTTCGGCGAGGTCGGCTACACGCGCGACAAGATCGCCCTCGTCGACTACCTCATCTCCCCCACGGTGGGGGCGGGCTACAAGGTGGTCAAGACGGACGCCATCACGCTGGACTTCTCGGGAGGCGTCGGCGGCGCCTTCGAGAAGGACTCGGGGCGGGACGCCACCTCGAGCGGGGCCTTCAAGGCGAGCGAGGCGTTCGCCTGGCAGATCTCGAAGGGCTCCAAGCTGACCCAGAACCTGACCGGCCTCTGGAAGACCGACGACACCTCCGACGCCAACTACCACTTCGACGTGGCCCTCGCCACCTCGGTCTCGAAGCTCCTCGAGCTGAAGGTCGCCTGGCTCCTCGACTACAAGAACAGGCCGGTCGACCCGACTCTGAAGAAGAGCGACTCGGCCTTCCTCGTCGCGCTCGTCGCCAAGTTCTGACGCCCCGAGCGGGGCGCGCCGGGTGAGGAAACGGGGCCGCGATGCGGCCCCGTTTCGCGTACCTGGGCGGTCTCGCGGCGCCGGTCCCCATCCCGGGGGGGCGGCGGCCGCCCTACCCCCGCAGGAGGAGGGCTCCCGCAGCGAGGATCGCTGCCGCGAGGAGGGCGAGGGCCGGGAAGCCGACCGGAACCGCGGCCTCGGAGACCACCGTCGCCGGGTCGCTGGCGGAGCTGTTCGCCCCGTTCGTCTCCCCGCCGCCGGAGACCGTGACGGAGTTGACGAGCGTGCCCGTCGCGCCGGGCGCGACGTTCACCGTGAGGGTGACGGGCGGGAAGCTCGCTGCCGGCGGCACGACGTCCGTCGAGGTGCAGGTGAGCGTCGCCAGCGTGCAGCTCCACCCCGCGCCGGAGATCGCCGTCGCCGTCAGCCCCGGGGGAAGCGTGTCGACGAGGGTCGTCGTCCCGGTCGTCGCGCCGGTTCCGGCGTTCGTCACGCTGATCGTGTAGGTCGCCCCGACCTGTCCCTGGACGAGCGTCCCGGCGTGGGACTTCGTCACCGTCAGGTCGGGCAGCGTGGGAGCCGACACGACGACGCAGGCCGACAGCTCCGAGGTGTTCCCGGCGGGGTCCGTGGCGGTGGCGGTGACGACGTTCCCCGGGGTGAGGGCGGCACCGTGCGTGTAGGCGATGGAGGCGGCGCCGCCTCCGTCCGTCGTCACGTCGACCGCGCCGAGGTACGTCCGCGCGTCCCCGTTCCCGGAGGGGTGGCAGGACGGGCTCGAGAAGAGCTCGACGGTGAACGTCGTCGAGGCGAGAGAGGAGAGCGTCCCCGCGATCGCCGTCGTTCCGACGCCCGGCACGGCCGACGCGAGGACCGGGAAGTTCTGGAGCTGGTTCGACCCCGTGTCGGCGTCGAGCGGGTCGTTCGGCGTGACCCCGTCGGGCGGAGCGCTCCCGTCGACGTCGAGGTCGATGGCGAGGCCGGCGACCGTGCTCGCGATCCGGTTCCTCGTGATCCGGTTCCCCGTTCCGCCGTAGACGTGGACGCCGCCCCCGGCGTTGTCGACGACGGTCGTCCCCGAGGCATCGAGCCCGACCGTGTTCCCCTGAACCAGGGTGTTGCCCGAGGTCGTGATGCGGACCCCGACGTCCCCGTTCCCCGAGATCACGTTCCCGTCGCCGGAGCCCGGGCCCCCGATCTGGTTGCCGGAGGAGTTGTCGACGCGGATCCCCTGGTTCCCGTTCCCGAGGTCGGCGGTCCCGGTGGCGTCGAGGCCGACGACGTTGCCCCGGACGACGTTGCCGCTCGAGCTCGAGATCCGGATCCCCGTGTTCGAGCTCCCCGAGACGACGTTCCCCTCGCCCGGCGCGCTCCCTCCGATCGTGCTCGCCCCGGACCCCGCGAGGTCGATGCCGAAGTAGTTCGGGATCGCGACGGTCCCCGTGACGTCCGTTCCGATGTAGTTCCCCTGGATGACCGTGCCGGTGACACCGGCCCCCGAAAGCTGGATCCCGAAGGCGTTGGAAGCGGAGTGGCCGCTGATCACGTTCCGCGCCGCGGCCGTCGCGCCGCCGATGACGCTGCCCGCGACGCCGGTCGAGGCGACGTGGACGCCGCCCGAGCCGTTGGGCAGGGCGGCCGTCCCGGCCGCGTTCACGCCGATCCGGTTCCCCTGGATCACCGTCGCCGTGGCGCCGGTCCAGAGCTCGATGCCGTACGCGCTGTTCCCGCTGATGAGGTTGCCGTCCCCGGGGGCCGTGCCCCCGATCAGGTTGCCGGTGGTTCCGATCGCCTGGACCCGGATGCCGTAGCCGTTCGCCGCGGCCGCCGTCCCCGCGGCGTTCGTCCCGACGAAGCAGCCCCGGACGACGTTGCTCGACGACTGGAGGACGATGGACGCGTCGAAGAAGCCGCGCACGACGAGCCCGCGGAGGGTCGTCGTGCCCCCGTTGACGACGAATCCGCTGGAGACGGGGGGGCCGACCGAAGGCGTGACCTCGACCACGGGCGTCCCGGCGAAGGCGGGATTCCCGGCGATGCCGTCGACGACGGTCCCGGCCCTGGAGAGCGTGAGGATGCTGCCGACGGCGATCGTCATCGCTCCCGAGAAGCGGATCTCGTGCGGCGCACCGGCGGCGAGCGCGTTCGTCTCCTCGACGGCGGCCCTCAGCGTGCAGACGTTGCCGGCCGTCGCGCAGACCCCGTCGCCCGGGCTCGCGTCGAAGGCGTCACCCGCGTCGTTCACCGTGAAAACCGTCGCCCCGGCCGGTCCGGCGGCGAGGAAAGCCAGGACGAGGGCCGCCCGCGAGAGGCGAGCCCCGAGCAAGGTCCCCACGTCACGTGTCCGTTTCACGGCGTCCTCCTGCGCCGCGCGAAGCCCAGGGCCTGCGCTGGCTCCGGCGTCGATCGTTCCGAGCGCCACGGATTTTCGCGACGGGCCAGCAGGCTGTCAACGTCCGCACGTCGGCCGCCCCCGCGCGCCGACTCCCTCCGGACCCCTGGCGCTAAGATGCCCCGTTCGCCCCGGGCTCCCCGCCCGCGGGCGGAAAGGGGGGCCCTTGATCCCGACCCTCGACTACGCGGAGGCGGGCTTCGTCTGCGGACTGGAGGTCCACCAGCAGCTCCTGACCCGGACCAAGCTCTTCTGCCGCTGCCCCGCGGGGCTCTACACCGAGACCCACGACGGGACCGTCCTGCGCCACATGCGGCCGACGCTTTCCGAGCTGGGCGAGTACGACGGCACCGCGCTGATGGAGTTCAAGACGAAGAAGAACATCGTCTACCTCCTCAACGTGAAGAACGTCTGCACCTACGAGATGGACGACACGCCCCCCTTCCTCGTCAACCAGGAGGCGATCGACGTCGCCATCGAGCAGTGCCTCATGCTGGGGTGCGACATCGTCGACGAGGTCCAGATCGCCCGGAAGCAGTACCTCGACGGCTCGATCCCGACCGGCTTCCAGCGGACGGCCGTCGTCGGCGTGAACGGGAGGATCCCGTTCCGCGGGCGGACCCTCTCCGTGACGCAGGTGACGGTGGAGGAGGACTCCTGCCGCGAGGTGCGCGACCGGGGGCACTGCATCGTCTGGAGGGCCGACCGGCTCGGGATGCCGCTCATCGAGACCGTCACCGGCCCCGACCTGAGGACTCCGGACGAGGTGGAGGAGGCGATCCTCCTGATCGGCCGCGTCTGCCGGTCGACGGGGCACGTGAGGACCGGCCTCGGCGCGTCGCGCCAGGACGTGAACGTCTCCGTCCGCGGGGGACGGCGGGTCGAGATCAAGGGGGTGCCGAAGGCCGGCTGGGCCCCCGCCCTCGTCCACGGCGAGGCGTGGCGGCAGGTGAACCTCCTGAAGCTCCGGGACGAGCTCCACCGGCGCGGCTTCGCCGACCCCGGCTCGATCCGGGTCGACTCGCAGGACGTGACGCAGCTCTTTGCCGCCACGGAGATCCCGGTCCTGACGGCCGAGGGATGGGGACGATGGGTGGAGGCCGAGCGGATGCGCCCCGGCTTCGAGCTGGGAAAGGGGCCGTTCCGGATCCGCGCCGCGCGGCTCGCGGGGCTGGCCGGGACCCTCTCGTGGCCGACGCAGCCCGAGCACGTCTTCGCGCACGAGCTGGCGGGGCGGGTCCGCGTCATCGCCGGCCTCGACCAGCCGCCCGTCCTCCTCCACTCCGAGGCGTGGCCCGACACGCGCGGGGCGCGGTCGGAGCTGAAGAGGCTCCGCGGGCGGCTCCGTTGCGGGCCGGACGACGCCGTCGTCGTGGTCTGGGGCCCGGAGGAGGACACGGTCACCGCCTGCGAAGAGATTCGCCTCCGGTACGTCGACGCGGTCCAGGGGGTCCCCAACGAGACGCGCCAGCCGTTCGCCGACGGCTCGACCGACTTCGAGCGGATCCTCCCCGGCCCCGACCGGATGTACCCCGACACCGACAGCCCGCCGACGCGCGTCGCCCGCGAGAGGGTCGCCCGCCTCGCCGGGCCCCTTCCCGAGCGGCCCTGGGACCGGGAAGCCCGCTACGCCGCCGCCGGCGTCCCGGCCTCCACGGCGCACTGGCTCATCCGCCGCGGGGGCGCCGCCGTCGTCGACCGGCTGGCGGCCGCGACCGGCGCCTCCGTCCGGGACGTCGCGTTCCTCTTCGGCGAGAGGCTCAAGGGGCTCCGCCGGAAAGGGGTCCCGGTCGACGCCGTCCCGGAGCCGCGATGGGAGGAGCTCCTCCACGCGTTCGCAGCGAGGCCCGTCCTGAAGCAGGCGTGGGAGCCGCTCGTGAGGGCCGTCGCCGCCGAGCCGGGGAGTCCCGTGGCCGGGCACCTCGCCGCGCGCGGGCTCGGGGAGGAGCCGGCGGCCTGGCGCACGGGCCTCGCCGAGGCGCTCGCGTCCGCCCGCGAGAAGGCTTACAGGAAGGACGACCCGGCCCTCGTGGCGCGCCTCGCGCTCGCACGCCTGATGCCGGGCCTCCTCGGCCGGGTCGCCGCCGACGAGGTCGCCGCGGCCGTCTCGGCGGCCCTCGCGGAGTCGACGCGGCGGGAGGAGGTCCGCGCGTGAACGAGATGACCGATCCCCTCAAGGGGTACAAGGGGAAGGCGCGCGCGGCGCTCACCCGCTTCGGCGTCAAGGTCTGGAGCGACGTCCGCGTCGTCAACGACGCCGGGTCGGTGTTCGAGGGGGTGATCCTCCCCCGGAGCGAGTCGCTCGACGACCTCCACGTCGTCCTGAAGCTCAAGAACGGCTACAACGTCGGCCTCCACGTCGACCGCCTCGAGCACGTGACCGAGGTCGGCTACAAGGAGGCGCGCTACAAGATCCCGGAGAAGGAGTTCCCGGCCCGGCCGAGCCTGCCCAACGTGACGCTCCTCGGGACGGGCGGGACGATCGCCTCGCGCCTCGACTACCGGACGGGCGCCGTCATCCCCGCCTTCACGCCGGGAGAGCTCTACGGCGCGGTGCCGGAGCTGGCGGACATCTGCAATTTGACGACGAAGAAGATCTTCGGCGTCTTCTCCGAGAACATGGCGAAGGAGAACTACCTCGTCCTGGCGAAGGCGATCGGCGAGGAGATCGCCGCCGGGGCCGACGGGATCGTCATCGGCCACGGCACCGACACGATGGGCCACACCGCCGCGATCCTCTCGTTCATGGTCCAGGAGAGCCCGGTGCCGATCGTCCTCGTCGGCTCGCAGCGCTCGTCGGACCGGCCGTCGTCGGACGCGGCGCTCAACCTGATCCACTCGGTCAGGACGGCCGCCTACGCCGACGTCGCCGAGGTCGTCATCTGCATGTTCGGGCCGACCTCCGACCGCTACGGCCTCCTCCACCGCGGCACCCGCTGCCGGAAGATGCACAGCTCCTACCGGTCGACCTTCCGGACCATCGGCGACGTCCCGCTCGCGATCGTCGGCCGCGACTCGTTCCAGTACCTCACGGACGACTACAGGAGGAGGGACAAGGTGCGCGTCCCCCTGGTGGACCCGGTCTACGACGACCGGACGACGATCCTCTACTACTACCCGGGGATGAAGCCCGACCTCGTCGACGCTCTGGTGGAGAAGGGGTATCGCGGCATCGTCATCGCCGGGACCGGCCTCGGCCACGTCAACAAGCCGCTCTACCCGGCGCTCGAGCGCGCCGTCGCCGCGGGCGTCCACGTCGTCATGGCCGTGCAGACCCTCTGGGGGTTCGCCCAGATGTACGTCTACGACACCGGCCGCGACCTGATGGAGCTCGGGATCGTCCCGCTCGACAACATGCTCCCCGAGACGGCGCTGATGAAGCTGTCGTGGGTCCTCGGCCACACCGACGACCACGCCGAGGTGATGCGCCTGATGACGACCCCCATCTCCCACGAGATCACCCCGCGCGAGCCGCACAACGGCTACCTCGTCATGCAGGGGGGGCTCCCCGAGACCGACGAGTGGGTGAGGGGGCACTGGAAGTAGGGAGGGGGTCGCTTTTTGCGCACCGGACCCTTCGTCCCGGAGGAGAATGACGGAACAAGGAGGAGAACCCGTGGCAGAAGAGACCCCGGCGCCCGACAACGAGTTCACACAGTGGCACGTGGTCAAGAAGGGGGAGACCCTCTCGAAGATCGCCGAGGAGGTCTACGGCGACCCGGCGCTCTACACGAAGATCTTCGAGGCCAACAAGGACGTGATCAAGAACCCGAACCTGATCGAGATCGGCTGGAAGCTCCGCATCCCCTGACGGGACGCGGACGATCGACCCCCCCGACGGAAGGAGAGAACAGATGATCCGGAACCTGAAGATGGCGGCGGCTGCCGCCGCGTGCGCGCTCCTCGTGGCGTGCAGCTCCGACAAGGGCCCCGCGGACCTCGCGCTCAAGGCGGCCGACCAGGCGGTCACCGCCGCGGCCCCCGAGGCCGAGAAGTACGTCCCCGACCAGCTCGCCTCCGTCCAGGCGGCCCTCAAGGCCGCCCAGGACCAGTTCGCCAAGGGGGACTACAAGGGCGCCCTCGCCGCCGCGAACGACGTCGCCGCCAAGGCGAAGGACCTGGTCGCCGCGGCTGCCGCGAAGAAGGAGGAGCTGACGAAGGCCTGGACCGACGCGAGCGGCTCGCTCCCGAAGATGATCGAGGCGATCAAGAGCCGCGTCGACATCCTCGGCCAGTCCAAGAAGCTCCCGAAGGGGATGGACGCGGCCAAGCTGACGCAGGCCAAGGACGGCCTCGCCACCCTGACCTCGAGCTGGGACGCGGCCTCGGCCGCCTTCGGCTCGGGCGACCTCCAGGGAGCCCTCGAGAAGGCCAAGGGCCTGAAGGAGAAGGGGGCCGAGGTCATGGCCCTCCTCGGAATGCAGGCCGCTCCTGCCGCCCCGGAGGCCCCCGCTCCCGGGAAGTAGCCCCGGCACGACCCGGGCACCCCGAAACCGGCTCCCGCGGCCCCGGCCTCGCCGGGGCCGCGGCCCCTCGGGTCGCGCCCGTCTCGTGACGTGGATCACCCGCCGTCGCCTCGTGGCTCGCCGGTTGCTTGGATGAGCGGACGAACCAGGGTGCGCCCATCTGACGGGCGCGGGTCGGATTGCGCGCCCGGGGCGGGCGAGCCGGCTCGCCGCTCCCCGGCGCGGAAGGAACGGGACGGAATGGCTCTCCAGCGGGAAGACCGGAACCTCGACGCGGCCGCCGGGCTGATCGCGGTGGACCACGAGGTCCAGGGCCGCCTCTTCGACGCCCTCGTCGAGGCGGTCCTGAAGAAGCGGAGGGTGGGCCTCTGCCGCGGCCTCCTCCGCGACATCGAGGAGCACGCCCGCTCCCACTTCCAGACCGAGGCCGCCCTCATGAGGGACCACGGATACCCGCGCACCGCCGAGCACGTGCGCCAGCACGAGGCGCTCCTGGCGCGTCTCTCGGAGGCCCGGGCGGGCTCGCTCGACGGCCCGGTGACGCTCACGGCGGACGAGGTCCAGGCGATCCGCGACGCCTTCGAGGCCCACGTCCGCGACCTCGACCGCGACCTGGGCGCGTTCCTCCGCGACGTCTCGCCGGCCCCCGCGGGCGCCGGGGCACCCGGGCCGGCCCCCGGCCCGGAGCGCTGAGCGCCGCCCGGCGTCCTCCGTCCGGTCAGCCCGTCGGGGGGAGGAGGCCGCGCCTCTCGGCCAGCTTGCGGAGCCGCTCGACGTGCTGCTCGTCCCCGTTGATCAGGCTGTCGAGGAGGCGTCCGAGATGCGGGTTCGCGGCCTTCAGCGAGTTGCGGTAGTGCGTCTCGGCCGCCGAGGACTCGAGGGCCAGGGCCTTCAGGATCGCCTCGTCGGACGAGGCCGGGCGGGCGGCGGCCAGCTCCCCGATCCGTGCGATCTCGCCCTCGAGGACCGTGAGGTCGACGTCCACGTCCTGCGCGACGTGCGGGTCGCCCCGCACGATCTTCCTCTGGTACTCGACGAGGTTCACGTGGGTCCGCTCCTCCACCGCCATCCGGCGGAAGACGAGGGCCGCCTCCGGGTCGCCTTCGAACGCCTCGGCCCACTGCTCGTACAGCCGCTGCGCCGCGCGCTCCAGGTCGGAGAGCGGCTTGAAGACCAGGTGGACGTTCATCCCGCGTTCCGCCTCCCCATCGCCCCAGGCGGGGAAGGATATCCCCATCCCCGCCCCTTCCGCGTGACTCCTCTCACACGCCGCCGCCGGCCGGGAGGTCTCCGCGGCGGCGGATAATCGGCCATGCAGCAGGGAGCCCTCCCCGTCGTCTTCACGGCTCACGGCAGCCCGATGAACGCCCTCCCCGGCGGGCCCTTCGCCGCGTTCCTGCGGCGGTGGGGCGCCGAGCTCCCGAGACCCCGGGCCATCCTCGCCGTCTCCGCCCACTGGGAGGGCCCGGACCTCGCCGTGACGGCCTCGCCGGCCCCTCCGACGATTCACGACTTCTGGGGGTTCCCGGAGCCGCTGTACGCCCTCCGCTATCCCGTCGCGGGATCCCCGGAGCTGGCCGGGCGGGTCGTCGAGCTGCTCCGCGCGGCGGGCCTCGCGGGCCGCCTCGACCGGGACCGCGGGCTCGACCACGGCGCCTGGTCGCCGCTCCTGCACCTCTACCCGTCCGCCGACGTCCCCGTCGTCCAGCTGAGCCTCCTGAGGCGGGCCCCGGGCTCGCGGCACCTCGCGGTCGGGCGGGCCCTCGCGCCCCTCGCGGAGGAGGGGGTCCTCGTCCTCGGGAGCGGCAACGTCACGCACAACCTCGCCACGGCCGACCTCCGGGATCGCGAGGCCCCGGTGGAGCGCTGGGCGGAGGAGTTCGACGGCTGGGTCGCGCAGAGGCTCCTCGCGGGGGACGCGGCCGCGCTCTCGGAATGGTCCGAACGCGGCCCCCACGGCCGCCTCGCCCACCCCACCGCGGAGCACTACGTCCCGCTCCTCGTCGCCCTCGGCGCCGCCGGGAGCGGCCGCGCCGTCTCGTTCCCGCACGAGGGGTTCGAGCACGGCACGCTGAGCATGAGGTGCGTCGCCTTCTCCTGACCCGCCGGCCGTCGGGGGCCGACGGGCCCGGACATGCTAGATTCCACCGCCCGCGGCCGTGCCCCACGGCGCGCCGCGCCCCCGAGACGCCATGAACGAGACCGCCCACGGCGCCCTCGCGGCCGAGATCGGCCGCAGGCGCACCTTCGCCATCATCTCCCACCCCGACGCGGGGAAGACGACGCTGACGGAGAAGCTCCTCCTCTACGGCGGCGCCATCCACCTCGCCGGGTCGGTGAAGGCCCGCAAGGCGAGCCGCCACGCCACGAGCGACTGGATGGAGCTGGAGCGGGAGCGCGGGATCTCGATCACGACGAGCGTCATGCAGTTCACCTACGGCGGCCGCCACGTGAACCTCCTCGACACGCCGGGCCACAACGACTTCAGCGAGGACACCTACCGGACCCTCGCCGCCGCCGACAGCGCCGTCATGCTGATCGACGCCGCCAAGGGGGTCGAGCCGCAGACGGTCAAGCTCTTCCAGGTCTGTCGCCTGAGGAAGATCCCGATCGTCACCTTCGTCAACAAGCTCGACCGGAGCGGGCGCGACCCCTTCGACCTGATGGACGAGGTGGAGAAGGTCCTCGGGATCCCCTGCTCCCCCGCCACCTGGCCGATCGGCTCGGGCCCCGACTTCAAGGGGGTCTACGATCGGTGGAGCGGCCAGCTCCTCCGCTACGAGCGGGGCGAGACGCGCGGGGAGAAGCTCGAGGCCGAGACCTTCGAGCTCGGCTCGCCCGGCCTCGCCGACGAGCTGGGGGCCGAGGCCCACGCCCGCCTCGTCGAGGAGCTCGCGATGCTCGACGGGGCCGGGATGCCGTTCGACCAGGAGCTCTTCCTCGCCGGGGAGCTGACCCCGGTCTTCTTCGGGAGCGCCCTGAACGACTTCGGCGTCGAGCCCTTCCTCGCCCGCTTCCTCGACCTCGCGCCGGGCCCCGCCCCGCGCCAGACCGCCGACGGTCCCGTCGACCCGCTCCGGCCGCACTTCTCCGGGTTCGTCTTCAAGATCCAGGCGAACATGGACCCCGCCCACCGGGACCGGGTCGCCTTCGTCCGCGTCTGCTCCGGGCGCTTCCAGAGGGGGATGGAGGTGAAGCACCCGCGGACCGGCCGGCCGCTGAAGCTGAACAAGCCGCTCCACTTCCTCGCGCAGGAGCGGACCCTCGTGGAGGAGGCCTTCGCCGGCGACGTCCTGGGGCTCTGGGACTCGGGGAACCTCCGGATCGGCGACACCATCTGCGAGGGGCCCGTCGTCGAGTACGAGGGGATCCCCCGCTTCTCCCCCGAGCTCTTCTCCCGCGTCGTCCTCCTCGACCCCCTGAAGCGCAAGCAGCTGAAGAAGGGGCTCGACCAGCTCTCCGAGGAGGGGGCGGTCCAGGTCTTCTACGACCCGATCCGCCTCGAGCGCGACCCGATCCTCGGCGCCGTCGGGGCCCTCCAGTTCGAGGTGATCCAGCACCGGCTGAGGAGCGAGTACGGGGCCGAGGTCTCGTACGTGCGGCTCCCCCACCAGCTCGCGCGCTGGATCGAGAACGAGCCGTTCGACCCCCGCTCCTTCGACGACCCGGGGCACACGGAGCTCCTCCAGGACGCCGGGGGACGGCCGCTCGTCCTCTTCGAGACCGAGTGGCACCTCGAGCGGGCGCAGAAGCTGAACCCGTCGCTCGTCCTCGCGGCGGCGGTGAAGCCGGCGCGGACGCGGTAGCGTCCGGCCCGGCCGGGTCCCGACGCCCGGGAAAACGGGGGCGGGGCGACGGGAGCCCGCCGCCCCGCCCTGCCTGGACCCACCCTACCCGAGCCGACGGATCGCGAGCGCTCCCGCCGCCGCCAGGAGGAGAGTCAGCGCCGCCAGCCCGACCCCGCCCAGGGTCGGCACGCTTTCCCGCCCCGAGGCCGCGGCCGGGAGGATCGTCCCGATCGCCTGGGAGCGCGCGATCGTCCCGTTCACGGGGACGCTCAGGTTCACGAAGAACGTCTTCGCCGGCCCGCTCGTCGCGTTCGTCGTGATGGAGATGGTGAACGTCCGGGTCGTGACGCCCGGCGGGAACGTCACCGTCCCGCTCGCCGGGACGTAGTCCCCGGCCGCGGCCGTCGCCGTGCCGTCCGCCGTCGCCCAGCTCACGGAGAGCGTCTGGCTGCTCGGGTTCGAGAGGGTGATCGTGAAGGTGAAGAGGGCCGCCCCCGAGCTCTGGGCCGGGGCCGTGACGTCCGCGACCGACATCGCCGGCTGCGGGTCGTCGTTGGAGATCGTCCCCGTCGCCGCGAGCGGCGAGGCGACCGCACCCCCCGTCGGGTTGCTCAGGGCGACGGCGAACGTCTCGTCCCCCTCGAACGTGTCGTCGCCGTTCACCGTGACGGAGAACGTCTGCGTCGAAACGCCGGGCGGGAACGTGAGCGTCTGCGTGCTCGCCACGTAGTCGCCGCTCGCGGCCGTCGCCGTCCCGTCGGCCGTCGAGGCCTGAACGGTGGTGGTCGACGCCGACGTCGGGGCCAGCGTGACGGTGAAGACGAACGTCGTCGCGCCGCCGGCCCCCTCGGCCTGCGTCACGCTCGCGATCGTGAACGTGGGCGCCGAGTCGTCGTCCAGGATCGTCCCCACGGCCTGGGAGTCGGCGATCGACGCGTTGACGGGGTTCGTCAGGCTCACGGCGAACGTCTCGTCCGGCTCGGGCGACGTGTCGCCGTTCGCGTCGACCGTCACCGTCTGGGCCGTGACGCCCGGGCCGAACGTGACGGTGCCGCTCGCGCTCGCGTAGTCGGCGTTCGCGGTCGTCGCCGTGCCGTCGGCCGTCGCCCAGTCGACCGTGACCGTCTGAGACGTCGGGTTCGAGAGCGTCACCGGGAAGACGAACGCGGTCGTCCCCGAGTTCCCTTCCAGCTGGGAGACGTCGCCGATCGCGACGGTCGGCGCCGTGTCGTCGTTCGTGATCGTCCCGGTCCCGGGGAGAGCGGACGCCAGGGCGCCGCCCGTCGGGCCCGAGAGGGCCACGGTGAAGGCCTCGGTCGGCTCGAACTTCGTGTCGCCGTTGACGGTCACCGTGAACGTCTGCGTCGACGTCCCGGCCGGGAAGCTGAGCGTCTGCGCGTTCGCCACGTAGTCGCCGTCGGCGGCCGTGGCGGTCCCGTCCGCGGTCGCGGCGTCGACCGAGGTGGCCGACGGTGACGTCGGGTTGAGCGTGACCGTGAAGACGAAGGACGTCGTGCCGGCGTTCCCCTCGCCCTGTGTCACGCTTCCGATGGTGAAGGTCGGCGTCGTCGCGTCGTCGTTCTGGACCGTCCCGACGCCCTGCCCGTCCGCGATCGAGGCGTTGACCGGGTTCGACAGGTTCACGAGGAAGGTCTCGTCGGGCTCGTCCGTCGTGTCCCCCGTCACGTCGACGGTCACGGTCTGCGACGTGACTCCCGGGTTGAACGTGACGGTCCCGCTCCCGGCCGCGTAGTCGGAGCCGGCGACGGTCGCGGTGCCGTCGGCGGTCGCCCAGCTCGCGCTCACCGTCTGGGAGCTCGCGTTCGAGAGCGACACCGCGAAGGTGAAGGCCGTCGTCCCCGAGTTCCCCTCGGCCTGTGTCACGTCGGTGATGGAGATCGACGGGGTCGTGTCGTCGTTGGAGACCGTCCCGGTCCCGGGGACCGGCGACGCCGTCGCGCCGCCGCCGCCCGTCGGGTTGGAGAGCCCCACCGTGAACGCTTCGGCCGGCTCGAACTTCGTGTCGCCGTTCACGGTCACCGTGAACGTCTGCGTGGAGGTGTTCGCCGGGAAGCTCAGCGTCTGGCTGTTCGCCACGTAGTCGCCGTCGGCGACCGTCGCCGTCCCGTCCGCGGTCGCCGCGTCCACCGTCGCCGGGCTCGCCGACGTCGGGGACATCGTGACCGTGAAGACGAACCCGGTCGTCCCCGAGTTCCCCTCCGCCTGGGTCACGCTGTCGACCGTGAAGACGGGCGTCGGCGAGTCGTCGTTCTGGATCGTCCCCTGTCCCTGCGCATCGGCGATCGAGGCGTTCGCGGGGTTCGTCAGGTTCACGAAGAAGGTCTCGTCGGGCTCGTTCGCAGCGTCACCGTTGGCGTTCACCGTCGCGGTCTGCGCCGTCACGCCCGGGGCGAAGGTGAGCGTCCCGCTCGCGCTCGCGTAGTCGTTGTTCGCGACCGTCGCCGTTCCGTCCGCCGTCGCCCAGTCGACCGTGACCGTCTGGCTGCTGGCGTTGGAGAGGGTCACCGGGAAGACGAACGCCGTCGTCCCCGAGTTCCCCTCGAGGTGGGCCACGTCCCCGATGACGATCGCCGGCGCCCCGTCGTCGTTCGTGATCGTCCCGACGCCAGGGGAGGCAGAGGCCGCAGCCCCGCCCGTCGGGTTGCTCAGGCCGACGCCGAAGGTCTCGTCGGGCTCGAGCTTCGTGTCTCCGTTCACCGTGACCGAGAACTGCTGCGTCGCGGTGCCGGCGGGGAAGGAGAGGGTCTGGGAGCCCGCCACGTAGTCGCCGTCCGCCGTGGTCGCCGTCCCGTCGGCGGTGGCGACGTCGACCGTGGTCGGCGAGGCGGAGGTCGGCGAGAGGGTCACCGTGAAGGTGAACGTCGTCGTCCCCGAGTTCCCCTCGGCCTGCGTCACGCCGTTCACCGAGAAGGTCGGAGTCGGGTTGTCGTCGTTCTGGATCGTCCCGGTCCCGGGAGCGACCAGGATCGACGCGTTCGCGGGATTGCTCAGGTTCACCAGGAACGTCTCGTCCGGCTCGACCGACGTGTCGCCGTCCACGTTCACCGTGATGAACTGGGTCGTGGCGAGGGGGAGGAAGGTCAGCGTCCCCGAGGTCGCCCCGTAGTCGGAGTCCGCGATCTTCGCCGTCCCGTCCTGGGTCGCGTAGTCGACCGTCACCGTCTGCGTGGTCGGGTTCGAGAGGGTCACCACGAAGGGGAACGGCGTCGTCCCGGAATTCCCCTCCGGGAGGGCCACGCTCGTGACGGAGATCGTGGGCTGCGGGTCGTCGTCGGTGATCGTGAGGACCGCCGTCGAGGGGGACCCGAGCTCCGCGTACCCCCCGGGGTTCGAGAGCGCCAGGTTCACGGTCTCGTTCCCCTCGCGGATCGTGTCGGGGAGGATCGAGACGCTGAAGGTCTTCGAGCTGCCGTCGCCGTCGTTCCAGGTCAGGGTGCCCGTGGCGGTGCCGTAGTCGACGCCGGCCGTGGCCGACCCGTCGCTCGTGGCGTAATCGATCGTCACCTGCCCGTCCGAGCCGCCGGTCCGGGTGACCGTGATCGTCGCCGTCCCCCCGCTCTCCCCGACGCCGTAGGTGGCCGAGCTGAGCTGGAGGACCCCGGGGTTCGGAATCCGGACGGCGTTGGAGAACTCGGACGTGTTGTTCGCAGGGCCCGAGGTCGTGGGGCCCGGCGGGTCGACCGTGTTCGTCGACGTCGCCGTCATCGTCAGGAATTTCCCGCGCGAGTCGAACGGCGACGGGGGGACGACGGGCGACAGTCCCGAGGCGTGCCCCGTCCCGTCGGTCACCGTCGTCAGCGACCCGACGAGCTTCTGCCCCTCGCCGTTCCCGCCGACGCCGGCCGCGTCGTTCGTAAAGAACTCGATCGTCACCGGTGTCGACGGCGCCGTCTCGAGCGTCCAGTCGACGACGATGCTCCCGGTGACCGGGTCGTAGTGCGGGGCGTTCGCTCCCGAGGAGACGACGGGGGCGTTCTGGCCGTAGTTCGCGTAGAGGAGGTTCGGGTCGGGCCCCGGCGTGGAGTTGTCGGCCGGGTCCGCGCCGTTCGCGACGACGTCGAGGTCGATGCCGACGCCTCCCGCGCCACCCTGGTCGTTCCCGAAGATCGAGTTCCCCGAGATCAGGTTCGCCCAGCCGTTTCCGGTGCTCGTGACCTTGATGCCGTTCCGGAGGTTCCCGGCGATCACGTTCGCCTCGCCGAGGCCGGTCCCGCCGATCACGTTGTTCCCGTTCCCGAGGACCGTGATCCCGTCGAGCGTGTTCGGGAAGTTCTGGAGGTTCAGCGGGTCGCGCCCGATGACGTTGCCCCGGATCGTGATGTTCGTGGCGCTGCTCGAGACGAGGGTGATCCCCGACCCGCCCGGAGGCTGGGCGGTCCCGTTCGCCGAGATGACGTTCGCGTCGATCGGCGTGGTCCCGCCGATCAGGTGCCCGTGCGTGGTGGGGTCGGTCGGGTTGACGCCGGACGTGGAGATCCGCACGCCGTCACGGCCGTTCCCGACGTTCACGAAGACGGAGGAGTTGGCCGGGTCGGCGGCGACGCCGATGAAGTTCCCGAACAGGCGGACCTTCTCGCAGCTCCCCGTGATGGAGACGCCGTCCTCGGTGGCGAAGCCGATCACGTTCCCCGGCCCGATCGTCGCGACCTGCTCGGGGTAGGCGGGGTCGAACCGGGTCGAGTCGACGACGATCCCCGTCAGCCAGTGCCCGAGGTTCGTGGACAGGTCCTTCGACGTTCCGATGACGTTTCCGGTGACGACGTTCGGCTCCCAGACCATCCCGGAGATCCTGACGCCGACCGCGACCGGGTTCGTGTTTCCGCTGATGACGTTCCCCGGTCCGATCGTGTTGGCCCAGGCGTTGCCGGTGATGTGGACGCCGTCGCTTCCGTTCGGGAGCGACGCGTTCCCTGTGACGTCCGTACCGATCAGGTTGTTCGCGACGGTGACCTTCACCGTCCGCTCCGCGAAGATGTCGATTCCGACCCCCTCGTTCCCGGAGATCAGGTTCCCCTTCGAGGCGTCCGACGTGTCACCGATCAGGGTCGGCGCCACTCCCGAGATGTCCGGCGGGAGGACGGGGGGTGGGACAGGCGGAGGGTAGGGGCCGAGGGCCGGGAACGTGATGCTGAGGCCGGAGCTGTTCGGGTGCGCCGTCGTCCCCGCGGTGTCGGTGCCGATGTAGCAGTTCTGGACCGTGTTCCCGCCTCCGACGATCGAGATCCCGGCCCCGCTCATGTAGCCGATGACGAGGTTCTTGACGGTGCTCCCGCCGGCGCTCGCCGCGAGGAGGATGCCGCCGTAAGGGCCGTGTCCCGGCCCGGGGCCGCCGAGGAGCTCGGTCCGCGACCCGCCTCCGTCGATCGTCACCGGGACGTTGATCTGCGGGAGGCTCGCGGTCAGCGTGACCGTCGGGATGGAGAACTGGATCGTGATGGAGTGCGTGCCGATCGGCGGGATGTTGTTCGCCTCCTGGATCGCCGCGTGCAGGGTGCACCCTCCGGCGGCGATGTGGCACGTCCCGTTCCCCTGGTTGTCGTCGACCGCGGAGCCGTCGGTGTCGACGGTGAACGTGTAGCTCGCCCCGCGCGCGACGGGGGCCACCGCGAGGACGAACGCGGCGGCAGCGAGGGGAAGGGCCGAGCGACGGGCACGGGCGACGGAGGTGAGCTTCATCGGAGTCCTTTCGTTCGACGGGCGGCGGGAGGACGGAACGGGCACGCCGTCAAGGAGATGCACAGCAGCCCGCCTTTCGGCAGGCGCGCGGCTCTCACGCCGACGGACCTCTCCCGTTCGTGCCGGACCAGGCGGCAGGGGCATGGCCCGGGAACTGTAGCCGGTCCCGGGCGTCGCCTGTAGCGCATATTCATGCTCCCCAAGGGGCAGATGACGGTTCCGTGACGTCCGTCACTTCCGGGCGGTGCCCCCCCGCGCCCCTTCGGGCCCGGACGTCCCCGCCCCCGGGGGTCAGCCCTCGGGCGAGCCGGAGGAGGCCGCCGCCCCCGCGACCAGCCCGAGCACCGCCTCGCCGAACGCCTCGAGCTTGGCCGGGCCGACGCCGGGGACCGAGGCCAGCTCCTCGCGCGAAGCCGGCCGGAGCGCCGCGATCGCCGCGAGCGTGGCGTCGTGGAAGACGAGGTACGGCGGCTTGCGCCGACGCGCGGCCTCGGCCCGCCGCCACCCCTTCAGGGCGTCGAGGAGCGCGGCGTCCGGCTCGCCGCCGGAACGCGCGACCCGGCCGGCCGCCCCGGCCCTGCCCGCCGCCGTGCCCCCCTCGGCCGCGGCGGGCCCGGGGCTCGATCCCTTCGACCGCCTGCCCGACGCCTTCCCGGCGCGGGCCACGGCCGCCCTCCTCGCCGGCGCCTCCGGCACCGGGACGAGGACCTCCTCCTCCCGTCCCGCCATCACCTCGCGGCCGAGCCGCGTCAGCGACAGCGTCCGGTACTGGTCCTCGGAGACCGCGAGGAGCCGCCCCCCCACGGCCGCGTCGATCCAGCGCTCGACCGCCTCGCGCTTCTCGTCGGCCAGGAGCCCCGTGGTCGTCAGGCGCGCGAGGGGCTCGGGGAGCCCGGCGACGTCCCCGACGAGCATCGCGGCGACCTTCCGCTTCCCCCACCGCTCCCCGCCGCGCGCCACGCCGGCGAGGACCTTCCTCACCAGGAGGAGCTGCTCGCCGTCGAGCCGGGTCAACCGGTCGCAGCCGCCGCAGGAGCCGCACGGCTCGCGGACGTCCTCCTCGCCGAAGTAGCGGAGGAGCCGGGCGCGCAGGCACCCGGAGGCGTCCGCCCAGTCGATCATCCGGCGGAGCTTCAGCCGGTCGAGGTCGCGCCGCCTCTCGCGTTCCCCCTCCCGCTCGGCCTCCTCGGCGTCGCCCCTCGCGAACCGGGGGTCGTCCTCGTCCGCCTCGCGGTCGATCAGGAACTCCCGCGTCCTCACGTCGACGTAGTTCCAGAGGAGCGTCGCCCGCGCCTCGCGCCCGTCGCGGCCGCCCCGCCCCACCTCCTGGTAGTAGGCCTCCAGCGACCCGGGGAGCTCGTAGTGGACGACGGAGTCGATGTCGGGGCGGTCGATTCCCATCCCGAAGGCGTTCGTCGCGCAGACGACGGCGAGCGTCCCGTCCGCGAAGCCATCCTGGACGCGGTGCCGCTCGCCGTCGGGGAGCCCCGCGTGGTACGCCGCCGCGGCGACCCCGGCCTCCTGCAGGACGCCGGCGGCCCTCTCGGCGCTCTTCCTCGTCGCGGCGTAGACGAGCGCCCGGCGCCCCTCCACGAGGCCCGGCAGGAGCGCCCGCTTCTCCAGGTCGCCGCTCACCCGCCTCACCTCGAAGCGGATGTTCGGCCGGTCGAACCCCGCCACGAAGACCCTCGGCTCCCGGAGCCCGAGGAGCACCGCGATGTCGTCCCTCACCTCGGGCGTCGCCGTCGCCGTGAAGGCGGCGACGGGCGGGCGCCCCGGGGCCCCGTCCGCCCGCCGGCAGCGCGCGGCCCCCTCCGGAAGGCGCCGGTAGTCCGGCCGGAAGTCGTGCCCCCACTCCGAGACGCAGTGGGCCTCGTCGACGGCGAAGAGGGAGACGCGCAGCTCGCCCAGGAGGCCGCCGAAGCCCTCGTTCGCGAACCGCTCCGGCGAGACGTAGAGGAGCCGGAGCGACCCCTCCCTCGCGCGGCGCCACGCATCCCGACGCTCCTCCGGCGTCTGCAGCGAGTGGAGGGCCGCCGCCGCAATCCCCTTCCGCACCAGCTCGTCCACCTGGTCCTTCATCAGGGCGACGAGAGGCGAGACGACGAGCGTCAGCCCCGGCAGCAGGAGCGCGGGGAGCTGGTACCCGATCGACTTCCCCGACCCCGTCGGCATGACGGCGAGGACGTCGCGCCCCGCCATCACCGCCCGGACGACCTCCTCCTGGCCGGGGCGGAACCCTTCGTGGCCAAAATGTCTCGTCAGGGCGGGGACCAGCGCGTACGACACGGCGCGCCGAGTGTAGCGGCGCCGGAACCCCTCGCCCGCGCCCCGCTTGTCCCGTCCCGCCGGCGCCGTTGGTTCGCCTCCCGCCCGCTCCGGGGTGGACTCCTCCCCCGCCACCTCCTAGAGTCGGCTCCTCGGGCGGCCCGCCGGGCCGCAACCTTCCGAGACGGAGCCTGCATGACCGAGAGACCCCGCCGCGCGTCGTTCCTCCCCTTCTCCCGCCCGATGATCGGCGAGGAGGAGATCGCCGAGGTCGTCGAGACCCTCCGCTCCGGCTGGATCACCACCGGCCCGAAGTCGGCCCGCTTCGAGGAGGCGCTCGCCGCCTACAACGGCGTGCCGCACTGCCTCGCCCTCCTCAACGCCACGACGGGCCTCGAGATGACGCTGGGCGCGCTCGGCATCGGTCCCGGCGACGAGGTGATCACGACCTCCCACACGTTCGTCTGCACCGTCTCGAACGTCGTCCTCCGCGGGGCGGTCCCGATCCTCGTCGACGTCGAGCCGGACACGATGAACATCGACGCCGAGCGGATCGAGGAGCGGATCACCCCCCGCACCCGCGCGATCGTCCCGGTCCACTACGCCGGCCTTCCCTGCCGGATGGAGCGGGTCTGGGAGATCGCGGCCCGCCACGGCCTCCACGTCGTCGAGGACGCGGCCCACACGATGGGGACCCGCTACGCCGGCCGGCGGATCGGCTCCGACCCGCGCTCGGTCTTCGCCGTCTACAGCTTCCACCCGAACAAGAACATGACGACGATCGAGGGGGGCGCGATCGCCTTCCACGACGGACGCCACGCCGCCTACCTGAAGGGTCAGCGCTTCCACGGCATCGCGCGTGGCGAAGGCACCCCCTTCCCGGAGGCCTCGCCGCTCTACGACGTGCCGATGCCGGGACGCAAGTCGAACTTCATGGACGTCCAGGCCGCCGTCGGCCTCCACCAGCTCGCGAAGCTCGACGGCTTCATGGCCCGCCGCCGCGAGCTCGCCCGCCGCTACCTCTCCGCCCTGGCCGACTTCCCCGAGCTGGTCCTCCCGGCCGACGGCGACTCCGTCCGCGAGCACGGCTGGAACCTCTTCGTCGTCCGCAACCGCCCCGAGGCGACCGGCCTCACCCGCGAGGAGCTCGTCGACGCCCTCAAGCGGGAGAACGTCGGCACCGGCATCCACTGGCAGGCGCTCCACACCTTCTCGTTCTACCGCCGCTACTTCGAGGAGCACCCCGAAGGGCTCCCAAAGGACGGCCTCCCGCACGCCACGTTCACGGGCGCCAACCTGATGTCGCTCCCCCTCTGGCCCGGGATGGGCGAGGACGACGTCGACGACGTCGTCTCGGCCCTCCGCCGGGTCGTGGCCGCCTCGCGCGCCCGGACCCGCGTCGCCATGGCCGGCTGACCCGGACCCGCCGAGGGCTGGATCGCCCGGGAAGGATCGCCCGAGGAGGGGACGCCGAGGGAGGGAACGCCGGGGGAGGCGATCGTCTACGGCTCGACCTCACGGGGAGGGCCGCGGGAGGGGCGATCCGTCGCTCGGCCGACGCTGCGCGCGCCCGACCCACCGGCGCGCCCGCTGCGGGGCGGGCGGGGTCGCCGGCGAACTCCTCGCTTCGCTCGTCAAACAGCGCCGGCTCTTCGCCCCGCCCGCTCCTCACGGACGCGGGTGGGTCCCCGGTCGTGCTCGAGTCGGCTGACGCGACGGACCTCCCCTCCCGCGGCCAGGCAGCCGCAGAGTCCGCGATCCCCGGAACTCCGTGCCGTCCCCATCACTCGAAGGAAGTCGCGGTTGAAGGGAACACCCGCGGATCCGCCTGCGTCCTGCCCTGCCGAAAAGCGCCCGGGCGGGGCGTCCCGCGAGCGAACGTCCGAGCACGTGCGGGGCCCCGCACGCCTCGGCGAGCAGGTCGCCGGGGAAAGCGCGCGCACTGTCTGAGCGAGCCGCAGGCGAGCGAGTTTGCGCGCGCCCGGCGGCCCGCGCAGCCGGGGCGATGCGGGTCGCACGCGCGCAGCGTTCGCCGCGGGACGTCCCGCCCGAGGCGCGGGTCGGGAGCCACGCCCCCCTCCGCGCCCCGTCCCCGGATCTCGCGCTCCCCCGGGCCCCGTCGGTTCCTTCGCCGAACCCTCCGACCTCCGGACTCCCCGTTCCCCCGGTCTCCCGGTCAGCTCCGGGCGATCCTCGACCTTCGCCCGCTCGCGGGGCCCCGCCGTCCCGTCCGGTCCCGGCTGAAGCAGCGCCAGAGAGGGCCGCGCGGGAGGGTGGCGCGCAGGAGCGCGAGGACCTTCGGCCGGCTGTTGATCCCCAGCCCGGGGGCGACCCAGCCGGGCCGCTCCGCGGCGGCGGAGGAGACGAGCGCGGCCAGCCCCTTCAGCTCTGCCTCGGCGGGATAGAACGTGGGAGGGAGGAGGGACTGCCCGGGGGCGACGACGCCCTCGCGCAGGGCGACCTCGTGGAGGCGGGTGCCGGGATAGACGCGGATCCCGACCATCGCGATCACCGCCTCGGGGGCCAGCTCGTCCATCAGCGCGACGCTCTCGGCGACCGTCGCCTCGTTCTCGCCGGGTCCGCCGAAGAGGAGGTAGTGGGCCGTGGCGACGCCGCGCTCCCGGCAGAGCCGGGCGGCGTCCCGGACGTCCTCCACCGTGAAGGGCTTCCCCAGCCCGGCGAGGAGCGCCGGGGAGCCGGAGTCGGTCCCCAGCTCCACCGCGTCGCAGCCGGCCCGCACCATCACGTCGAGGAGCCGTTCGTCCAGGGGGCCGGGGGTGACGAAGGCCGACCAGGAGAGCCGGAGCCCCGCGGCGACCATCGCCTCGCACAGCTCCCGCGCGGCTGCCGGCGGGTGGTTGAACGTGTCGTCGCAGAACTCCACGTAGTCGATCCCGTGCTCGTCGACGAGCGTCCGCAGCTCGGCCACGACGTCGGCGACGGGGCGCGGCCGCACCCTCCGCCCCTCGAGGAGGGGATACGTGCAGTAGATGCAGCCGAACGGGCAGCCCCGCTTGGCCTGGACGTTGGCGGCGCCCCCCTCGCGCAGGTAGAGGCCCACGTCGAAGAGCCGCCGGTCCGGCGTCTCGATCCCGGCCGGGAGGGCGGCGGGCGCGGGCCCCCCGTCCCCCGCGACGATCACGCCGGGGAGCCCGGCGGGGGACTCTCCCGCGGCGATCCTCCGGAGGAGGGGGACGACGACCTGCTCGCCTTCCCCGACGACGCCCGCGTCCGCCCCCGTGGCGGCTAGGAGCTCCCGCGGCTCCAGAGAGAAGCCGGAGCCGCCGAGGACGACGACGGCCCGGCCGCGGCACTGCTCGACGACCTCCCTGACGGCGTCGACGTACGAGCGGCTGACCGGCCACGTCGTGTTGTCGAGGTTCCGGACCGAGACGAGGACGACGTCCGGCGCGCGTTCGTCGAGCGTCGCCCGGACCGCGGCGCGGGGATCCGCCGCGAAGCAGAGGTCGAGGACGCTCGCCTCGTGTCCCGCCCGCGCGAGGGGCCCCGCGAGGACCGAGAGCCCGAGGGGGAAGACCGGAGAGGGGTCGCGCTCGCGGTTGGCCGAGACGAGGAGGACCCGCAGCGCGCCCGCGGGGCGCGGGGCGGCCTCAGGCACGGGCGGCCGTGCGGCGGAGCGCCGAGCGGAACCCGAGGTTCATCGGGACGAAGACCTGGAGCGAGCGGTGGAGCCGCGCGAGCCTCCGCCACATCGACCCGAACGAGTAGAACCGGCGGCTGAGCCGGTCGTATCCCTCCTCGAGCTCGCGGACGCTCATCCCCTTCGGGAGGAAGGTGACGTGCTCCATGTCGTAGTCGCGCCAGTCGCTGGAGAGGATCCGCCCCTCCGCCTCGAGCCGGGCGCGCACCTTCGTCCCGGGATAGGGGGTGAGGATCGGGAAGATCGCCGCCTCGAGCCGCGCCTCCTCGCAGAATCCGAGGACCGCGTCGAACACCCCGGGGCCGTCCCCGTCGAGGCCGAGGACGAACGAGCCGAGGATGCCGATCCCGCGGTCCCTCATGGCCCGTGCATTCTCGAGGTAGGACGCGACCCGGTTCGTCCGCTTCCCCATCGCGGCGAGGGCCGCCTCGGAAAGCGTCTCGAACCCGACGAAGAGCCCGATGCAGCCCGACTCGCCCGCCGCCTCGAGGAGCTCGCGGTCCTCGGCCAGGTCGATCGGCGCGTGAGAGAGCCACTTGATCCCCATCCCGCGCATCTCGCGAAAGAGCTCGAGCGCGGTGCGCCGGTCCGCGACGAGGTTGTCGTCGACGAAGAAGACGAACGAGCCGGACCGGCGCATCTCGGCGAGCTCGGCGAGGACCGCCTCCACCGGGCGCTTCCTGTACCTCCTCCCGTGGAAGGCCGTCACCGAGCAGAACTCGCAGTCGTGCGGGCAGCCGCGGGTCGTCTGGATGGTGTTGGTCAGGAGGTACCGCCGGTCGCGGAAGAAGTCGCGCCGCGCCTCGGGGATCGCGGCCGTGTCGACGGGCCCGCCGGATCGGTAGACCCTCCCCAGCCGCCCCTCCCCGAGGTCGCGCAGGAGCCGCGGCCAGGCCGTCTCGGCCTCGCCGACGACGACCGCGTCCGCGTGAGCGGCGGCCTCCTCCGGCAGGCTGCTCGCGTGGAACCCGCCGATCACGACCGTCCTTCCCCGGCTCCGGAAGGCGTCGGCGATCTCGTAGGCCCGCGCGGCCTGGGCGGTCATCGCGGTGATCGCCACGACGTCCGCCTCGGCCTCGAGGTCGACGGGCGCGATCGCGTCGTCGTGGAAGGAGACCTCCCAGGCGGCGGGCGTCACCGCCGCGACGGAGGCCAGGGAGAGGCTCGGGAAGTGAAACGACATCTCGCCCCAGAGCCGTCCCTTCGGCCAGCCGGGCGAGACGAGGAGCGCCTTCACGACCACCTCTCGGCGACGGTTCCGGCGCGTGCCGGCGTCCCGGCGCCGCCGCGGCCGCGCGACGGGGCGGCCGCGCCCCGCTCGGCGGGCGGCGCGTCGGGTCCCGCGGCCCCGCTCCCCCAGAAGTCGTAGAAGTTGTACCACTGGTCCGGGTAGGCGCGGAGGGTGCGGGAGAAGGAGTCGGCGAGACGCTGCAGCCCGGCGCGGACGACCTCCTCCGTCGGGCCCTCCTCGCGACGGAGGTGGATCGGCTCGTCGACGAGCGTCGTGTAGCGCCCGTTCCGGAGGACGACGAAGACCGGGATGAGCGGCGCCCCGCTGGCGAGCGCGAGGTGCGCGGGCCCGGAGGGAAGGCGCGTCGGCCGGCCGCAGAGGTCCACCTCGACCGTCCGCGAGGAGCCGTCGCGGTCGGCGACGATGCAGACCAGCTCGTTGCGGCGGAGCGCCGCCAGCGTCCCGAGCGTCGCGTGGGGGGACCGTCCGTCCGGCCCGACGTAGAGGACCCCGACGCCCCGCTCCTCCCGCATCCGGCGCCTCTCCTCGGCGACGCCGGCATCCGGCTCGCGGTAGGTCACGACGTTGACGGGGTAGCCGAGGTCGGCGAGGCCGAGCCCTCCGAGCTCCCAGTTCCCGAGGTGGAGCGACGCGAGGATCGCGCCCGTCCCGTTCTCGAGCGCCTCCTCCAGCGGCCTCGGGTCGCTCCGGTCGCCGATGAGCGCCTGGAGCCGCGGGCCCCTCAGACGCGCCATCAGGACCACGTCGCACCAGTTGAGCGCGTACTTGCAGAACGTGGAGACGACGAGCCGCTCCACCGCCCTCCGGCCCATCACCACCCGCAGGTTCGCCCGGACGGCTCGCCGCTGGCGGCCGAAGAGGAGGTAGCTCGCGAGCCCGGCAGCGACGGCGAGCGGCGGGATCAGCGGCCTCGGGACGACCCGGGTGAGGAGGCGGATCCGCGCGAGGTTGGAGCGGGTGAAGAGCGCCATGCCGTGCGGGTGCCGGGGGCGGCGGCGCACCCGGGGCCGGGGCGCAACCGCCTGTTGCAGCGCAGCAGTATAGACGCCGAGGCGGACCGCCGCCGAGCGAGTCCCCGGCCGCTTCGCGGGCGGCGGCCTCAGGAACCGGGGACCCCGCCACGGGCGGGCGCCGGTACCACGACGACCGAGAGGGCGCGCGCCACCTCGGCGGCGCCGCGCGCGACGAGGACGGCGAGGATCAGGGCGGCGAGGAGCGCCCCCGAGGCGAGGAGGCGCCGGGCAGCCGGAGAGGCCGCACCCGACTCCTCGCGGACGATCCGGACGGACCAGACGCAGCAAAAGGCGGCGAGCGCCCCGTTCGCCAGGACGAGGACGGCGTGCGAAAGCGGTCCCTCGACCGGCGTGGCCGGCGGGGTGGCGAGGAGGATGGCGGGGTGGAAGGCGACGTAGTGCGCTCCCATCGCCGCGGTGGCGAGGAGCGAGTACGCCGCGAGCCACCGGTCCTGCGACACGACGGCGATCGGGATCCCCCAGACGAGGTACTGCGCGGCGACACCGCCGTAGAGCCCGACGAAGAGGAGCGGCGGGAGGAGCGCCGCCCTGCGGCATCCGCGCGGGCCGAGGATCGGGAGCGCCGCCACCGAGACGGCCCAGGCGAGGAGGAAGAGCGCCTTGGAGGGCCCGAGGAGGCCGGCGCCGAACGAGAAGAGCTTGAGGTCCCGGAGGAGGAGCGGGATCCCCCGGAGGGCGGCGAGCCAGCCGATGTCGGCAGCGCCGGAGTAGGAGAGGACCTCCTTCAGGAAGTCGGGACGGGACCAGAGGAGGTACGGCACCGCGGAGAACGCCGCCGGCGCGAGCGCGAGGGCGGCGAAGGCGGCCCGGCCCCGCGCGGTGGAGGCGAGCCAGAATGCGAACGCCGGGATCAGGAGGAGCGGGAAGGAGCGGAGGGCCACGGCGACGCCGAGGAGGATCGCCGCCGCCGCCACGAGGGACGCCCTGGCTCGCGGCGCGGCGTCTCTCGAGGCCTCGCCTGCCGCGAGCGCGAGCCCCACGAAGACCGGTACCAGCTCCATCAGGTTGCCGTGGAACGAGGAGACGAGGACGGAGACGGGGTTGAGGGCGAACGCGAGGGACCAGACGACGGCGCTCCTCGGCCCGGCGCGCCCCCAGAGGGCGAGGACGAGCACGGCTGCGAGGAGCGTGTCGCCGGCCAGGTTCACCAGCTTCAGGAGAACCTGGAAGGGCAGGCCGATCGTGTCGGCGAGGCCGACGCAGAGGGCGGGGATCACCTGGGAGTAAGGCGCGTAGGGGAAGAGGGGATGCGTGGCGTAGACGTCGTCCCCCCGGAGCGTCGCGGCGCCCATCTGCCGGTAGTTCTCGAAGTCCGGGCCGTGATTGCCGAGCTCGAGGACCGGGTAGAGCCGGACCGCCACGGTCAGGAGCGCGACGGCGACGGCTGCGCCAATCCGGCTCGGGATCACGGCAACTCCGCCGGAAGCGCGAGGAGGACCAGCGACCTCCCGGCAGCCACAGCGAGTCTCCGGTCCGCCGTCGATCCCAGGTCGGCGGCGGTCGGGGCCGGCGCCGTCCCCTCCGGCGATACGAGCCTCCCGACGGTCCGCCCCTCGCGGTCGAGGACGAAGACCCGGCCCGTCGGATTGTCGGCGAGGAGGATCCGTCCGTCCGGACCGGCGTCGAGAGCTCCCGCGTTCCCGACGAGGGGTTGCCGCCCCACGAGGTCGCCCGACGGGGAATAGACGGAGACGGTGCCGTCCCGCGACGCGGCGTAGACCCTCTCGGCGGATGCGGCGAGGCCGACCGTGGCCCGAGCCGGGACGGCGTGCGGGGGCGGCCCCCACGACGGGTCGAGCCCCGCCAGCTCTTCCCGGAAGCGACGGATCACGCCGCCGGCCGCCACGAGGAGGCGCCCGTCGGGAGCGAGGCAGAAGAGCGGGGAGGCGTTTGGCGGGGCGACGGCGACCCGCCGGTCGAGCCTTCCCTCCGGGGTGAACCGGTAGAGGACGCCCGAGTCGACGTCGAGGAGGTGGAGCCTCCCCACCGTGTCGACGCGGGGGAGGAAACGCCCCTCGGCCGGGAGCCACCGGCCCGGGGCGGGGGGCCTCACGGCGACGACGTGCCGGAGCGCCCAGTCGGCGACGAACCAGGTCCCGTCCGGGGCGGCCCCGACCGCCTCGGCCCCCGTCAACGGCGGGGCCCCCGGTGCGGTCTCGTGCACGCGGGCCAGGACGCCAGCCTCCTGCGTCGGGATCCGGTGGTATCGCCACGCGATCCACCAGCTCGGGACGGCGGGGAGGAATGCGACGAACGCCGCCGCGACGAGGATCCACCGCGCCACGGCCGCCCGATCGGATCCCTCGCCGTCACGACTCGGCGGACTCTTCAAGGGGGGCGATTCTAGCGGAAGGGTTCCGTGCGACGCGCCTCGGGCCCCGGGGCGCCGGGCGAGCGCGGCGAGGCTTTGACACGAGCCGCACCGGGTTGGGACACTCGGGGGGGCGTTCCGGCGGCGCGCATCCGGCCGCCGGGCTCACCCGTACCACGAACGGCCGATCCGCGCCGACCCCGGCCCGTCCGGGCCGGGAGGAAGGCCCCAAGGAGAGACGAAGAGCACCATGAGCACCGTTCTGGACCCGAAGACCGCCGCCCCCGTCGCCCAGGCCCGCCCGGCGTTCAAGGTCGCGGACCTGGCCCTCGCCGAGGCCGGGCGCAAGGAGATCCGCCTCGCCGAGCAGGAGATGCCCGGCCTGATGGCCCTCCGCGCGCGCTACCGCGACGAGAAGCCCCTCCGGGGCGAGCGGGTCATGGGGAGCCTCCACATGACGATCCAGACGGCCGTCCTCATCGAGACGCTGGCCGAGCTGGGCGCCGACGTCCGCTGGGTCTCCTGCAACATCTTCTCGACGCAGGACCACGCGGCCGCCGCGGTCGTCGTCGGCCGCCCGGAGACGGGCGGCACGCCCCAGAGCCCGAAGGGAATCCCCGTCTTCGCCTGGAAGGGCGAGACCCTCGAGGAGTACTGGTGGTGCACGAACCAGGCGCTCGAGTGGCCCGACGGCAAGGGGCCGACGCTGATCGTCGACGACGGCGGCGACGCGACGCTCTTCGTCCACAAGGGGCTCGAGTTCGAGACGGCGGGGAAGGTCCCCCCCTTCGACCCGAAGAGCGACCCCGAGGAGTGGGGCGTCATCCTCGACCTGGTGAGGAAGGAGATCGCCCTCCACCCGGGGCGCTTCGCGCGCCTGGCGAAGGAGGTCCGCGGCGTCTCGGAGGAGACGACGACCGGCGTCCACCGGCTCTACCAGATGGAGAAGGAGGGCTCGCTCCTCTTCCCCGCCATCAACGTCAACGACTCGGTGACGAAGTCGAAGTTCGACAACGTCTACGGCTGCCGCCACTCGGTGGTGGACGGCCTCAACCGCGCGACCGACGTCATGCTCGGCGGGAAGGTCGCCGTCGTCCTCGGCTTCGGCGAGGTCGGCAAGGGGTGCGCCGAGGCGCTCCGCGGCCAGGGGTGCCGGGTCATCGTCACCGAGATCGACCCCATCTGCGCCCTCCAGGCGGCCATGCAGGGGTACGAGGTGAAGACGCTCGAGGACGTGGTTGGGATCGCCGACGTCTTCGTCACCGCCACCGGCAACCTCGACGTCATCACCGCCGCCCACATGGCGAAGATGAAGGACAAGGCGATCGTCGGGAACATCGGTCACTTCGACAACGAGATCGACATGGCCGGCCTCAAGCGGCTCCCCGGGATCGAGAAGGTCAACATCAAGCCGCAGTACGACGAGTGGCGCTTCCCCGACGGCCACAGCGTGATGATCCTCGCCGAGGGGCGGCTCCTGAACCTCGGCTGCGCCACCGGCCACCCGAGCTTCGTCATGTCCTCCTCGTTCACGAACCAGGTCATGGCCCAGATCGCCCTGGCGAAGAACCAGGGCGAGTACCAGAAGAAGGTCTACGTCCTGCCGAAGAAGCTCGACGAGGAGGTGGCGCGCCTCCACCTCGCGCACCTCGGCGTGAAGCTGACGCAGCTGACGCCGAAGCAGGCCGCTTACATCGACGTCGACGTCGAGGGGCCCTACAAGCCGGACCACTACCGGTACTGAAGCGGACGCTTCGACCGCCCCTCGCACCGGAGGCCCGGGCAGGACGCCCGGGCCTTCGCCTTTCCGGAGGGTCCCGGACCGGACTTTCCCGGACCGCTCCGCCCCGCCCGCTGCTAGAGTTGCCCCTCATGAACGCGCGGCTGACCGAGCGCGAGGGAGTCCTGCTCCTCGCGCGGGAGTTCGTCCGGGCAGGCCTCTCCCTGACCGAGGACTGCCCGATCGAGGTGGAGGGGGGGACCGTCCACCTCGACGCCTACGACCCCGCCCGGCGCGTCGGCTTCGAGTTCGTGACCGACGAGGCCGGGGACCGGAGGGAGATCGGGCCGGAGGTGGTCGCCGCGCTCGAGCGGAAGATGGAGGCGGGCGAGGCCTGGATCCTCCTCGTCGACGAGTGGGACGTCGAGGGGCCGGACGACCTCGCCCTGGCGGCCCGCCGGTTCCTCGGCGAGCTCCGGAGCCGCGGGGTGCTGGCGTGACCTACGGCGTCGCCCAGTTCCAGGCCGCCGCGAAGGCGCAGCTCTCGGAGCTGGGGCAGGTCCGCGCGCGCCTGACCGAGCTGAAGCGGGCGCACGGGGAACGGCGCGAGGAGCTCGCGCGGCGGCTGAACGCCGCGAAGGACGAGCTGACGGCCTCCCTCCTCCCGGCCTTCACGCCCGAGGCGCTCGCCGGGGCCGCGCGGCTCGTGGGCTTCCCCGGCCTCCTCCAGAAGGGCTTCCCCGCCCAGGCGGAGGCCGAGAGGGGGCGGCTGTCGGCCCGGATCGCCGGGATCGAGGCGGAGCCGGCCTATCGCGACCGCCGGCTCCTGAGGGACCCGCTGGTCGGCACCCTCACGCGCGCCCTGAAGGAGCTCGAGGAGTTCCGCAAGCCGTTCGCGGACGTCGTCGAGCGGTTCCGGCACCCGCGCCTCTCCCGCCTCCTCGAGGTCGGCTACGGGACGCCCCGGTACGCCGTCCCGTTCTGGAGGACGAGCTACTACGCCGACTGGAAGGCGGGGGACGAGATCCTCGAGCGGTTCCCCGGCAAGGACGCGTTCGAGGAGATCCTGCCGGGGTACCTGGAGGCGGCCGGGATGCTCGAGACCTACGACCCCCGGATCGCCTCCCTCCGGGCGGAGATCCTCGCGGGGCAGCGGCTCGAGGAGGAGCTCGGCGCGCAGAGGCAGGCCCTCGAGAGCCTCGAGCCCCGGTACCTGGGCCTCGCGCGGATCGCCCTCGCCCAGCACCTGGAGGACGTCCCCCTCGACTCTCTCGCCGGCGCCCTCGCGGGGCGGCCCGACCTCGCCGTCCTCGTCCGGAAGTGGAGCGGCCTGCACCACCAGCTCCGCTACCTCGACGCCATCGCCGACGGCCAGATCGAGCCGGCCTTCCGGCGCGTCGACGACGACGTCCGGAAGCTCCAGAAGGACCTGGTGAAGTACAGCCGGCCGAAGAACTCGGGGACGACCTTCGCCCCGGACGCCTTCCAGCGACGGTTCGACAGGACGCGCAACGAGAAGCTCCGCAAGAGGGTCGACAGGATCGGCGGCGCCCACGAGCGGGTCTACGCCTTCGAAAGCTACGACCGGGGCTCGTTCGCCTCCGACTTCCTCTGGTGGGACCTGATGACCGACGGGAGGATCGACGGCAACTTCATCCCCGAGGTGCGGAGCTACTACGAAGCGCACCCCGACGCGGCGGCCCGGACGGGCACGGGCCTCGACCCCGACGACCTCGCCGCCGCCTCCGCGGCGGTCTCCACCCGCCCGGCCGGCCGCGACGGCCTCCTCGACGCGTCCTGACGTGGCCCGCTCGCTGCGCGTCGTCGCCTACGCGGTCAACGGGGGCGGGGCCGGGCACCTCCAGCGCCTCACCGCCATCGCCCGCTGGCTGCGGCGCTACGCCGCCGCCTGCGGGACGGCGTGCGAGGTCTACTTCCTCACCTCGAGCGAGGCCGATTCCTTCCTCTTCCACGAGGGGCTCGCCTCCTTCAAGCTCCCCTCGAAGACGACGGTCGCCTCGAGCGGGATCGACAAGCTCGCCTACGTCGCCCTCGCCAAGCAGTGGGTCTGGCACTCGCTCGGGCTCCTGCGCCCCGACCTCCTGCTCGTCGACACCTTCCCGAACGGCTCGTTCGGCGAGCTCGTCTCGGCCCTCGACCTCGTCCAGCGCCGCGTCTTCGTCTACCGCCCCGTCAAGGACGGCTACGCCCGCCGGGCCGACTTCCAGGCGATGCTCCCGCTCTACGACCTCGTCCTCGTCCCCGAGGCGCGCGAGTCGGCACGTGTCGTCGTCCCCGAGAAGGCGGAGGAGCGCCTCCTCTTCACCGGGCCCGTCCTGACGCGGGAGCGGGTGGAGCTGAGGAGCCGGGAGGATGCGCGCGAGCGGTTCGGGATCCCCGAGGGGCGGCTCGCCGTCCTCGTCTCCGCGGGGGGCGGAGGGGACCCGGCGGCCGAGGCCGACCTCCTCCTCGCCTCGCGCCTCCTCCTCGCCCGGCCCGACCTCCACGTCGTCGTCGCCGCCGGCCCCCTCTACCGCGGCGCGCGCCCTTCCGGCGAGCGGGTCGTCTGGGTCTCGGAGCCGGCGCTCGCCGAGTGGCTCCCCGGCTTCGACCTGGCCGTGGCCGCCGCCGGCTACAACACCGTCCTCGAGCTGATGCACGCCGGCGTCCCGGCCGTCTTCCTGCCGCAGGAGAAGGTCGCGGACGAGCAGGACCGGCGCGCCGCGGCCGCCGTCGCCGCGGGAGCGGCCCTGGTCGCCGGGCCGGCCCCCAGCCGGGAGGGGCTCGACGAGGCGATCGGCCGCCTCCTCGACGGAGAGACGCGCCGCCGGGCCGCGGCCGCCGCGCGGGCCCTCGTGCCGAGGAACCACGCCCGCGACGCGGCGGCGGCGATCCTCGAGCTCGTCCTCCCCGAGCACGAGGTCGCCGCGGCGCACGCCGCCGTCGACGACGAGCTGCTCGCCGCCTCGCGCGCTCTCGGCGTCCCGCTGGAGGGGTTCTTCGACCTGATCCGGACGCTCGAGGGAGCCGTCCCGGCGGGGGCCGGCAGGACCTCCGCGCGGGGCGACCGGCGGGCCCGGGCCGCATCCGGGGCGGCGCGTGGGATGGTCGCGAAGGCCGTCGAGCTCGGCGTCCCCCCGGCCCTCGCGCCGAGGCTCCTCGGGCCGCTCCAGAAGAGGCTCCTGCGGGGATCGCTGGCCGAGCGGGGCGAGGCGGCCGAGCGGATCGTCCGGGCGCTCTCGCCCTTCGGCGAGTGGGGCACGGCCCTCCAGCTCCTGCGCGCCCTCGACCCGCCGAAGGACGCGACCGCCGCCGAGGTCGCCGCCGAGGTGGAGGCGATCGCCGCGCGCTGGCCGACCGAGCGGGGGAGCCTCGCGCAGGCGGTCGCGGCGCTCGCCGCGGAGGAGGGGGACGGCGCCCGCTCGCGCCCCGTCGCGGGAGGACGCGGGTGACCGGGGTCGCGAGGCGGGACCTGACGCTGGCGGGGATCGCCACGGGATGGCCCGTCGCGGGGCCCGAGACGGTCCACGTCGACCTCGTCAACGCCTGCAACGCGGCCTGCATCACCTGCTGGGACCACTCCCCTCTCCTCGACGCCCCGCGCCTCCCCGAATGGAAGAGGCGGCGGGCCTCCGCCGCCGGCGTGGCCCGGCTCCTCGACGACCTCGAGGCCCTCGGGGGGCTGACGTCGGTGATCTTCTCGGGGATGGGGGAGCCGTTCGTCCACCCCGAGATCGACGCGGTCCTCGCCGACGCCAAGGGGCGCGGGCTCCACGTCACCGTCATCACGAACCTCCTCCTCGCGGACCCCGCGCGCGTCGTCGCGCTCGGCGTCGACCAGCTGCTGATCGGGATCCATGGGGCGTCCCGCGCGTCGTACGAAGCCTTCCACCCCGGCTGGACGAACGGCGAGTGGGACCGCCTTCTGGGGGCCCTCCGCCTCTTCCGCGACGCCGGCCGGCGCTTCAAGCACGTCCACGTGATCTGCGAGACGAACGCCCACGAGCTGGCCGGGATGGTCGAGCTGGCGTCCGAGATGCGCGCCGGAGGGGTCACCTTCAAGCGGGCGAGCCTCTCGGGGGGGACCGAGCGGTGCGGCCTCTCCGGGGAGTCTCGCGCCCGGCTCCTCGCGGAAGGGGTCCCGCGCGCCCGCGAGACGGCGGAGAGGCTCGGGGTGACGACGAACCTCGACGTCCTCGCCCGGCAGCTCGCCGTCCCCGGCGACGAGACGGCCCCGATCGCCGAGATCGGCTGCTTCATGGGGTACGCCTACGCGCGGGTGACCGTCGACGGCGAGGTCCTCTTCTGCTGCGACCCGGCGATCCGGGTCGGGCGGCTCGAGGAGGGGCGCGGCTTCGCCGCGCTCTGGAGGGGCGACGCCTGGCAGGCGCTCCGCGACCGCCTGAGGGGGGGCGCGTACCTCCCCGGCTGCGCCCGGTGCGGGAAGCTCAACCAGAACGTCGCCCTCGGCTCCGCGTTCGAGCGGGTCTACGGCCGCGAGGCTCTCCTCTCGGCGACGGGGCGCGGATGAGGAAGCCGACGGTCGAGTGGCAGGTCTGTGGGGCGTGCAACTACGCGTGCAGCTACTGCATCCAGAGCCCGAGGCACCGCGTCGGCTTCCCGTCGCCGGCGACCGTCGACGGCCTCCTCGCCTTCCTCGCCTCCCTGCCGGGGCGCTGGGAGGTGAAGATGAGCGGCGGCGAGCCGTTCGCGTACGCCGGCTTCCTGGCCCGCGTCGTCCCCGGCCTGGTCGACCTCACCCCGCACACCGTCTCGGTCCTGACGAACCTCTCGTCCCCTCCTGCCGCCCTCGACCGCTTCGCGGAGCTGACCCGCGGCCGGCTCGGCATCGTCAGCGCGAGCCTCCACCTCGAGTCCGTGACCGCGGCCGCGTTCGTCGAGAAGGCGCTCCGGCTGCGCGAGCGGATCGGCCCGGAGGCCTCGCTCGTCGTCAACGCCGTCCTCGTCCCGGGACGCCTCGAGGAGCTCCTCGCCGCGCGGGAGACCGTGGTGGAGGCGGGGCTCCGGTTCTTCCCGCAGGTGATGAAGGTGAACGGCGGCGTCCACGACTACTCGCCCGCCGACCGCGCCCTCCTCGCCCGCTTCCTCGGCCCCGGCGACGACCCGCGGCGCGAGAACCGGGCGCCGAGCTACCGGGGACGCCGCTGCTGGGCCGGCGTCGACTACCTCGTCCTGACGCAGGCCGGCGACGCCTACGGCTGCCGGACGGCGAAGCGCTTCGGCGAGGGCTTCCTCGGGAACGCCCTCGCCGGGGGGGTCCGGCTCCTCGACGGCCCGGCCCCCTGCCCGTACGAGATCTGCCCCTGCACCGTCCCCGCCAACCGCGGGATGATCGAAGGGGTCGGCGCCGCCCGCCCCGCCGGAGAGGCCGCCTGATGGAGCCGCCGCCCCGCCCGGAGGAAGGGGTCGTCAGCTGGAACGTCGGGACGGCGTGCAACTACCGCTGCTCCTACTGCACCCAGCGCGACAAGAAGGACCGGACCCGTCAGGCGGAGGAGACCGACCGGTTCCTCGAGGCGTTCGCCCGGCTCCCGGGCCGCTGGGAGGTCAAGCTCTCGGGGGGCGAGCCGTTCACCCACCCCGACCTCGACCGGATCGTCGCCGGGCTCGCCGCCCTCGGGATGCGGGTCTCCGTCGTCACGAACTTCTCCTCCCCCCGCGAGCGGCTGGAGTCCTTCGTCCGGGCCGCGCGAGGCCGCGTCGGCGTCTTCTCGGCCAGCCTCCACCTCGGCTACGTCCCCGGCGCGGCCGCCGTCGAGGCGTTCGCCGCCAAGGCCCGCTGGCTCGGGGCGCTCCTCCTCGAGACGGCCGACCCCGCCGTTCCCCGGCCGGGCCTCTGCGTGACGACGGTCGCGACCCGCGAGGCGCTGCCGCGGCTCCCGGCGCTCGCGAGGCTCATCCGTTCCGAGGGGCTCGCCTTCAAGGTCCAGCCCGAGAAGCAGGACGGACGCGTCGTCGCCTACACCCCGGCGGGGCGCGCGCTCCTCCTCGAGCTCGGGGGGCACAACCTCCTCGGAGAGATCGACCACCGCTACCGCGGCCGCCCCTGCTGGTCCGGGTCGCGCGCGTTCATCCTCGACGACGAGGGGAAGGCGTTCCGCTGCTACCCGGCCCGCCGGGCCCGCCGCGACTCGCTCGGCAACCTGCTCGACCCGTCCTTCACCCTGCGCGACGGGCCGACCCCCTGCGCCTACGAGAGCTGCCACTGTTCGGTGCCGATCGCCCGCGGCATGATGAGCCGGACCCCGGAGGAGGCGCGCCATGCGCTACAAGACGTTTAGGACCCTCGTCGTCGTCGGAGCCGTCGCCGCCGCCTCGGGCGCGGGCTTCTACGGCGTCTCGCGCCTCGCCGGCGGCGGGCCGTCCGGCGGCCCCGTTCCCGAGGCCCGGCCCGCGAGAGACCGTCCCGTCGCCGCCGTCCCGGCGCCGGCCGCCCCCGCTTCGGCCGCTCCGGGCGCCGGAGCGGCCCCGTCGGCCGGAGCGACCACGGGTGCCGCGGCCCCCTCCGATTCTCCCGACGCCCTCCGCCCGATGGACCGCGAGATCCTCGCCCGCGTCGCCCAGGGGATCTCCGGAGACAAGGCGAAGGACGCCGTCCGCGGCCGGCCCTGGAAGGTGAACCTCTACCAGGACGCCGGGCAGAGCCGCGTCAACAGGCTGAAGATCGACCTCGACCGCGACGACAGGTGGGACGAGAAGTGGAGCTTCTCGACCGACGGGGGCAAGGAGGTCGTCAAGCGGCAGGTCGCCCCCGCCGACGACGAGGCCTACACCCGCGAGTTCGTCCTCGACGGCGACCGCTGGCGGCAGGTCCGCTGAGACCGAAGGGGGCGCCCGTCAGGGCGCCGGGGTGACGATCCCGGTCGCCCGCTCGAACGGGCCCTTCCCTCTCATCGCCTGCTGGAGACGGACGATCTGGGCGCTGACGTGGAACATCGCCGCCCAGAAGCGCGACTTCAGGCTGGGCGCGAAGACGCCCCCGGCCAGGACCGTCGTCACGGCGCGCTCGATCTCGACGTGCGGCGCCGGCGTGTAGAAGGTCTCGAGGACGTGCGGCTGGTAGAACCCGTGGACGAACGCCCGGAACCGCCGGACCGCGCGGCGGTAGAGCCGCTCGAGGGGGGCGAAGTCGGCGGCGTCGACGCGGCCCTTCCGCCGGAGCGCCCCGGCGATCGCGAGCCCCGCCATCTCGCCCGAGGTCATCGCCATCAGGACGCCCGTCGAGAAGACCGGGTCGAGGAAGCAGGCCGCGTCGCCGACGAGGACGAAGCCGTCCCCGCGGAGGGCCGCGGTCGTGTACGAGTAGTCGGCGATGTGGTGGACCTGGGTGGTGCGGGTGGCGCCCTCGAGGAGCCGGGAGACCTCCGGCGTCGAGGCCCGAGCCGCCTCGTACAGCTCCTCGACGCTGCCCGTCCGCTCCTTGAGCCGCCGCGAGGGCATGACGACGCCTACCGAGACGGAGCCGTCGGCGAACGGGATGAGCCACCACCAGCCGTCGGGGGTCGTCACGATGACGATGTCGCCCCCCTCCGGCCCCTCCGCCCGGCCGAAGCGGTCGAAGTGCGCGAAGATCCCCGACCGGTCGAGCCAGGGATCCCGGACGCGCCCGCCGACGACGTTCGACAGGAGGGCGTCACGCCCCGTGGCGTCGACGACGACCTTCGCGCGGACCTCCCTCGGCACGGCCTCCCCGGCGAGCCGGACGCGGACTCCCGTCGCGCGCGTCCCCTCGAAGAGGACCTCCTCCACCCTCGCGCCCTCGTGGACCGCCGCGCCGCTCTCCCGCGCGTGGTGGAGGAGGAGCAGGTCGAACTCGGCCCGCTTCACCTGGTACGCGCTCGGCGGGGCGCCGTCGAAGGAGTTGGCGAACCGGATGAAGCGGGTGTGGTCGGACCCCTGGTGGTAGAAGCGGGCCCCGTACTTCACCTGGAAGCGGGCGGCCGCGACCTTCTCGTGGACCCCGAGGCGCTCGAGGAGCGGGAGGTTGAACGGGAGGAGCGACTCGCCGACGTGGAAGCGGGGGAAACGCTCCCGCTCGAAGAGGGCGACGGAGAGCCCCGCCCGCGCGAGGACGGTCGCGGCGGTCGACCCGCCCGGTCCCCCGCCGCAGACGACGGCGTCCACCTCGGGAGGAAGGACGGTCGGCGCTTCGCTCATGGTCGGGCGGTTTATACCCCAGGGCGGCCGGCGGATGCCTCCCGCCGCGCTCGCCCCGGCCGTCAGCCCTTCGGAGGCCAGTACTCCGTCGGGGCCTCGCCGGGGACGACCGTCGTCCCCGCCTCGCCGCGGATCATCCGCTCGCTGTCCTCGAGAGCCCCGATGCAGGCCCGCCGCCCCGTCAGCTCGACGAACTCGCACGCGGCCTGGACCTTCGGCCCCATCGACCCCGCCGGGAACGAGAGGCTCCGGAGCGCGACCGCGGAGATCTGCTTCAGGGCCTTGGCCTCCGGGGTCCCCCAGCCGACGAAGACGGCGTCGGCGTCGGTCGCCATCACGAAGACGTCCGCCCCCACCTCTCGGGCCAGGAGCGAGCTGGCCAGGTCCTTGTCGATGACCGCCTCCACGCCGACGAGGCGCCGCCCCTCCTGGTACATGGTCGGGATCCCCCCGCCCCCCGCGAAGATGACGACCGTCCCCTTCTCGAGGAGCCACTTCACCGGGCGGATCTCGAAGATCCGCATCGGCCGCGGCGACGCCACGACGCGGCGCCAGCCGGAGCCGTCCGGCTTGAACGTCCACCCCTTCTCGGCGGCCATCCGGTCGGCCTCCTGCTGGTCGTAGACGGGGCCGATCGGCTTCGTCGGGTCCTGGAAGGCGGGGTCGTTCGGGTCGACCTCCGTCATCGACAGGATCGTCGCGAACGGACGCTCGAACGGGAGGAGGTTCCCGAGCTCCTGCTCGATCAGGTAGCCGATCATCCCCTCGGTCTCGGCGCCGAGGACGTCGAGGGGGTAGGGGTCCTTCCCGAACGCGGCCTGCTGGAGGGCGAGGAGGCCCACCTGCGGGCCGTTGCCGTGGGAGATCACGATCTCGTTGTCGCGCGCCACCGGCGCGAGGGCCTCGCACGCGACGCGGACGTTCTGGCGCTGGTTCCGGGCGGTCATCGGCTCCCCGCGACGGAGGAGGGCGTTCCCGCCGAGGGCGACGACGACGCGCATCCCGCCTCCGCTCAGCCGCCGAGGGTGGCGACGAGGACCGCCTTGATGGTGTGGACGCGGTTCTCCGCCTGGTCGAAGACGATCGACGCGGGCGACTCGAAGACGTCGTCGGTCACCTCCATCGCCTCGAGCCCGAACTTCCGGAAGATCTCCTCCCCCACCTTCGTCCCGCGGCCGTGGAACGACGGGAGGCAGTGCATGAACTTCACCCCCGGGTTCCCGGCGGCCGCCATCAGGGCGGCGTTCACCTGGTACGGCTTCAGCAGCCCGATCCGCTCGGACCAGACGGCGTCGGGCTCGCCCATCGAGACCCAGACGTCCGTGTGGACGAAGTCGACGCCGCGGACGGCCTCCTTCGGGTCCTCGGTCAGCGTCACCTTCGCTCCCGACCTCGCCGCGAGCTCCCGGGCCTTCCCCACCAGCTCGTCCACCGGCCAGAGCCCCTTCGGGGCCCCGAGCCTGACGTCCATCCCGAGGAGGGCGCCCGCGAGCATCAGCGTGTTCCCCATGTTGTTCCGCGCGTCGCCGACGTAGGCGTACGCCACCCGGGAGAGCGGCTTGTCGGCGTGCTCGCGCATCGTCAGGAGGTCGGCCAGGATCTGCGTCGGGTGGAACTCGTCCGTCAGGCCGTTGTAGACAGGGACGCCCGCCCAGCGGGCGAGCTCCTCGACGATCGCCTGGCCGTGGCCGCGGTACTCGATGGCGTCGTACATCCGTCCCAGGACGCGCGCCGTGTCCTTCATCGACTCCTTCTTGCCGATCTGGGAGCCGGACGGTCCGAGGTAGGTGACGTGGGCGCCCTGGTCGAAGCAGGCCACCTCGAACGCGCAGCGCGTCCTCGTCGAGTCCTTCTCGAAGATGAGGGCGACGTTCTTGCCCGCGAGGCGCGGCCGCTCCGCCCCCGCGTACTTGGCCCGCTTCAGGTCCCGCGCCAGGTCGAGGAGGTAGACGACCTCGCTGGCGGTGAAGTCGTGGATCGTCAGGAAGTGGCGGTTCCTGAGGTTGAAGGCCATGGCGTCTCCTCCCAGACCGGCTCCGGCCCGACCGGGCCGCTCGGGTCCCCTCGGACGGGTGCGGGACCGCTCCGGGCACCCCTCGCGAGGCTCCTTCCGGACGTCCGTCGAGCGCGCGCCGCCCTCCCGGGTAGCCGGGGATTCTATCCCGCCCGTCGCCGCTCCCGGCGTCCGTCCCGTCGCCGTCCGGGGGGTCGCCGGTCCCTCTCCCCTCGCCCGCTTCGCTGAAACGCGACGCCCCGGCGCCTGGTTGGTTTGACCCCGGACCGAGTTCTCCCTACATTTGACCCATGAGACTGTCTCAGGCGAAGCTCGCTTCCCTCCCCGTCCTCGCCGTCGCCCTCGGCGCGCTCGTCCTCCCGGGAGGCGGCTGCACGAAGAGCGGTCCCGACATCAAGATCGGCGTCATCGCCGAGCTGACCGGGGACGTCCCGGCGATCGGGGCCTCCTGCCGGAAGGCCGCGGAGCTCGCCGTCAAGCAGATCAACGACGACGGCGGGGTGGAGGTCGCCGGCGTCCGGCACGTCCTCCGCCTCGTCATCGAGGACAGCGGCGGCAAGCCGGAGCCGGCCGCCGAGGCGGCCAAGAAGCTGATCGACGAGGAGAAGGTCATCGCGATCGTCGGTCCCAACGCCAGCTTCGGGGCGGTCCCCGCGGCGGCCGTCGCCGAGGCGGGGAAGACGCTCCTCCTGACCCCCGCCGGCTCGGCCCCCCGGATCACCGTCGACGACACCGGCGCCACCCGCAAATGGGTCTACAGGGCCTGCTTCACCGACGTCTTCGGGGGGAAGGCGCTCGCGAAGTTCGCCTACGGCTACATCCGCGCCAGGAAGGCGGCAGTCCTCTACAACCCGGCGTCGGACGCCCCGAAGAGCCAGGCCGAGCAGTTCAAGAAGGACTTCGAGGCGATGGGAGGCCAGATCGTCGCCTTCGAGACCTACTCCGCCGGCGAGACCGACCTCTCCGCCCAGTTCAAGAAGATCGCCGAGGCCGGCCCCGACCTCGTCTTCCTCCCCTGCTACTACAGCGAGGTCGCGAACCAGCTGAAGCAGGCCCACGCGGCCGGCATCAAGGCCCACTTCCTGGGGAGCGACAACTGGTCCAACCCCTCCCTCATCGAGAAGTCCGGCGCCGACGTCGACGGGGCGTACTTCTCCGCTCACTACTCGCCCGGCGCGATGGTCGACGCGGTCGGGAAGTTCCGCGCCGCCTTCGAGAAGGCGTACGGCGGCGAGACGCCCGACGACGTCGCGGCCCTGACCTACGACTCGATGGAGCTCCTGAAGAAGGCCCTGAAGGGCGCCAAGGAGCCGACGCGCGAGGCCCTCCTGGAGTCCTTCGCCTCCCTCGAGCCCTACGACGGCGTCACCGGGAAGATCGTCTACAAGAACGGCTCGCACGACCCGGTGAAGAGCGTGGTGATGAAGCAGTTCAAGGGGGGGAAGGCGACCTTCGTGACGAACATCGACCCCGACTGAACGAGCGCGCTCCGCGCCCTCGTTCAGCCCCCGCCCGGGCCTCCGGCCCTCTCCCGCATCGACCCCGACTGAACGAGCGCGCTCCGCGCCCTCGTTCAGCTCCCACCCGGGCCTCCGGCCCTCTCCCGCATCGACCCCGACTGAACGAACGCGCTCCGCGCCCTCGTCCAGCCCCCGCCCGGGCCTCCGGCCCTCCCCCGAATAGATCCCGACCGAGGCGCGCCTCGCCTCGCGTCACTTCCTGACCATCCGCACCCTCGATCGACGGCGGGCGCTGCATTCCTGCATCTGTTCGCGCCCGGGGGGCGCGAAGTCGGGGGGCGGATGCCCCCGCGCGGGTCCGTCCGAGCACGGGCCGGGACCCGCTCGCCCGGCGGCGCGGCCCCGCAGGACCAGGCGGGCCTGCTGTCTGACGAGCGAAGCGAGGAGTTCAGGCCCGCCCCGGAGGGGACGCGCCGCCGGGCGCCAGCGGGTGGCCCGCGCGCCGCGGACCGCGCGGGGGCATCCGGCGCCCGCCCCCCGGGCTCGCACGGTAGGGGTCAGGCCGCGATCCGCGGATCACGGATCACAGACCTGACCCTCTCGCTTGCTCTCGCTTGACCCTCTCGCTCTTCTTCTCCGGCGCCTCCCCACGGCGGGAGAATCGGGGCGGAGGGACCATGCAGTACCTCACCCTCGGCTCGAGCGGCCTCACCGTTTCGCGTATCGCCCTCGGATGCATGAGCTACGGGGACCCCGGCTGGCGCCCCTGGGTCCTGGACGAGGAGGCCGCGCGCCCGTTCTTCCGGCGGGCTCTCGAGGCGGGGATCAATCTCTTCGACACGGCCGACATGTACTCGCTCGGGCGAAGCGAGGAGATCACCGGCCGGCTCCTCCGGGAGATGGGCCGCCGCGAGGAGCTCGTCGTCGCCACCAAGCTCTTCTTCCCGATGGGGAGCGGCCCGAACCGTTCCGGCCTCTCGAGAAAGCACGTGGCCGAGGCCTGCGAGGCGAGCCTCAGGCGCCTCGGGCTCGAGGCGATCGACCTCTACCAGATCCACCGGTTCGACCCGAAGACCCCGCTCGAGGAGACGCTCGAGGCGCTCGACCTCCTGGTGCGACAGGGGAAGGTCCGCTACCTCGGGGCGAGCTCCGGGGCGGCCTGGCAATTCGCGCGCGCCCTCGGGATCTCCGAGAGGCGGGGGCTCGCGCGCTTCGCCTCGATGCAGAACCACTACAACCTCCTCTACCGCGAGGAGGAGCGCGAGATGATGCCCCTTTGCCGGGAGGAGGGGCTCGGCGTCCTTCCCTGGTCCCCGCTGGCCCGTGGCCTCCTCGCCGGGACGCGGACGTCGCCGGCGGACGCCTCGTCCACCCCCCGCGCCCGCTCGGACGACTACGCCCGCCACCTCTACGACCACCCCTCGGACGCCGACGTCATCGAGGCCGTCCGGGGTGTCGCCGCGGCACGCGGGACCGCGATGGCGCAGGTGGCCCTGGCCTGGCTCCTCTCGCGTCCCGGCGTCACCGCGCCGATCGTCGGCGCGACCAAGGCCCGGCACCTCGAGGACGCGATCGCGTCCCTCGACGTCGTCCTCACCCCCGAGGAGGTCGCGGCGCTCGAGGCCCCTTACCGTCCCCACGCCGTCCGGGGAGTCTCGGGGCCCGGGCCCGCCCGTTGAGCCCCTTCCCCGCGCACGGCAGCCCGATCCGGCGGTGGGGCCCGTGCATAATCCGGGCCCTGGCGGAAGGAGCGGTTTCATGAGGGTCCACGTCACCGGCGCCACCGAGCAGACGGGCTCGGTCGTCGTCGCCGCGTCCGCGCGCGCGGAGCGCGAGGCGTGCCGCCTCGTCCGGCCGGGGTCCGGAGCCCTCTGCCCCCTCTCCGCTCCGCCGGCGCCGGGGCCGGGGCCGCTAGAATCGCCCTCCGGAGCCGTCCGAGCGTGAGCGTCCTCGTCAAGGCCCCCGAGTTCGACCACTACGCGATCTCCCGCGTCCTCGGAGAGGGCGGGATGGGGATCGTCTTCCTCGCGGAAGACCGGCGCACCGGCCTCCCGGTCGCCATCAAGGTCATGTCGAGGAGCCTCCAGGACCCCGAGCTCCAGGCCCGCTTCATGAAGGAGACCGAGATCCTCGCCTCGATCAACCACCGGAACATCGTCCGGTGCTACGAGATCGTGAGGTCGCGCGAGGGGCTCCCGTCGATCGTCATGGAGTTCCTCCAGGGGGCCGACTTCAGCGCGTTCGAGGGACGCCCGTTCCCCGAGCTGATCCCGCTGATGGTCCAGGCGGCGATGGGGCTCGGATACCTCAAGGAGCGGGCGATCCTCCACCGGGACCTCTCGCCCAACAACATCATGGTGACGCTGGTCCACGAGCGGCGGCTCGTGAAGATCGTCGACTTCGGCGTCGCGAAGGTCCTGCAGGAGGGGAGCGGGACGGAGCTCACCCAGACCGGCGAGTTCCTCGGCAAGCTCGCGTACGCCTCCCCCGAGCTCCTGACCCTCGCCGGGGTCGACTACCGGAGCGACATCTACTCGCTCGGCGTGATCTTCTTCCGGCTCCTCACCGCCCGCAGGCCGCTGAACGTCCAGAACTCGCGAAGCTACCTCGAGTGGGTCAAGGTCCACGAGAACCGGCACCCGCTCGACTTCTCCGTCCCCGACGGGAACCCGCCCATCCCGACCCCCCTCTCCGACCTCGTCGAGAAGATGCTCGCGCGCGACGTCGCGGACCGGCCGCAGGGCTACGAGGAGATCATCGGGAACCTCGTGGCCGTCCAGTCGAAGGCCGAGGCGGAGGGGCTCCTCCCCGACCCCTCCGTGATCGCCACGCTCCCCGAGAAGGCGGGCGGACCGAAGACGGGAAGCGCGTCCCGCGCGGGCTCTCCGTCGGGCGGCTCGGGACCCAGCCCGGCGTCCGCGCCCCCGGGCGGGTCCGGCAAGGCGGGAGCGCAGGCATTCTTCGACGACGGGAAGTTCGACTTCAGCGAGGAGGCGACCAGCGCCCCCACCTCGGTGGCCGCGGCACAGCCGGAGCCCCGGGCCCAGAGGGGGTCCCCGGCTCCGGGAGCCCCCGCCCCGGCGAATCCGGCGGAGGAGGCGAGGCCCGACTGGCTCGCGCCCGTCGACTACATGGAGGAGATGCGGGAGATCCAGTCGGGCGACCGGCCGCACCGCGCCGCCGCTCATCCCCTCCGCGTCACCGAGGAGCGCTCCCGGCCCTCGGCGGCCGCCATCCGCCGCAGCGCCGAGGCGCAGAAGCAGATGGCGGTGGCGGCGGCCAGGAAGAAGCGGACGGCTCTCCTCGGCGGGATCCTCGCGGTCGCGCTCCTCGGCGTCGCCGGGTTCCTCCTCTGGCGCCAGCTCGGAGGGCTGCTGCCCTCCCTGCCGGGGAGCGCGCCGCCCCCGTCAGCGGCGGCGGGCGGGGGGGAGAATCCCGCCCCGTTCGACATCTCCGCCGGCCGCGTCGAGCTCCCCAAGGCCCCCGGCCGCGAACGGACCAGCGCCAACACCGCAGCCCTCGCGACGGCGGAGGGGCGGCGCCTCCTCACCTCGAACGTCATCGGCTTCCTGGCCACGCCCTCCATCGGTCGGCCGGGGGCGCCGAGGACGGTCATCCTCCTGGCGTTCCGCCGGCCGGTCGACGTCTCCGGCCTGAGCCGGGCCACGGTCGTCCGGGCGCTCGACGAGAGGGGAGCTCCGGTGCCCGGGCTCGCCGGGATCGAGGCGGAGATCCAGCCGGGTGACGACCCGACCTCCGCGATGAGGCTGCGCCTCCTCGTCCGCGGGGACTACACCGGCAGCAACCCGGGCGAGCCGGGCCTCCAGACCGTGGTCCTGGCGATCGGACCCGGCACGATCGAGGCCCGGATGAAGAAGGACCTCCTCTCCCACTGAGGCCCCGGAGCCCGGGAGTCACGAGGCGACGCCGGTCCGTCGCTTCGCGGCCCGGACGCCGCACGCCGCAAGCGCGAGAATTCCGGCTAGCGAGAGGCCGGCCCCGACCCGGAACGACTTCGGCTCGTAGCGGAGCACGATCCTGCTCTCCCCTCGCGGGACGGCGACGGCCCGGAGGACACCGTTCGCGCGAAAGACGCGCGCGGACACCCCGTTCACCTCCGCCGTCCAGCCGGGATACCACTGCTCGGAGACCAGGACGACCCCGGGGCCCGCGGCTTTGCACCGGAGCTCCAGCTGGTTCGCGCCGCGGGCGACGACGGTCACCTCTCCCGAGACTCCCCCCGTGGGAGGAGCTTCCGTGGCGTCCAGGTACGCATGCTCGACGGCCGCCGCGTCCCGCGACGCCAGCACCAGCCCGAACCTCCGAAGCCCCGGGTCGGCCTCGGCAGTCCCGGTGAACCATGCCGTCGGCCGAGCCGACCGAAGCTCGTAGATCCGGCCGTCCGGCGCGTCGTACGCCACCCGGAGGGCGAAACCCGTCCGCGCGGCGAACGCCGGGGTGTCGAGCCGCCGCTCCAGGGGATCCTGGAGGAAGAACCGGATCGACGCGAGCTCGGCGACCCGGACGTTCGCGAGACGATCGGGGAAGACCGTCGAGTAGAGCCCGTTGGCCGAGAGACCGCCGAGTCCGCGCAGGAACTCGGCCTGGTCGCCGAGGTCGATGGCGTCATAGCTCAGGACGCTCCGGATGCCGTAGGGGAGGTTCGTGTTCGGGGGCATCGCCCACCCGAGCGGCAGGGTCCGTCCCTCCTCGCGTCGGACGGACAGAAGGTCGGTGACGCCCGTCCGGATCAGGACGAGCCCGCGCGGCGTCGTCCCGTGCCAGCCCCACGACGCGGCCCAGAGGTCGAGGAGGACGACTCCCGTGGCGCAGAGCGTCCGCAGGCGCGCCGTTGATACCGCGAGGCATAGCCACGGAAGAGGGGCGATCGCTGCGGCCGCGAGGGCGCCACGAAGCGCCGTCTGGGCGAGCTGCGGGCGGGCCTGTGGCACGAGGAGCCAGGCGGCCAGGGCGGCGGCGCCCCCGGCCGCGGCGACGGCCGCGGGGAAGAGGAGGGTCGCCCAGGGAACCCGACGACGGCGCAGCCGTCCGAGGGCGAGCAGCCGGTCCCACCCGAACGCCGCGAGCGCGACGACCGCCGCCGCGGCGATGGGAAGCGACCGGTGCGTCATGGTCCGGTCGAGAAGAGGAAGCCGCGACAGCTCGCGGACGACGGGTAGGCCGTAGGCCAGGCCGACCGAAAGTCCTCCCGCGATGAGGAGCCCGAGCGGAGGCCTGCGCCGGCCGAGGAGAAGGCCGGCCAGCGCGAGGGCGAGGATCGAGGTCCCCGCGAAGGCGCCGAAGTCGAGGAATCCCACTCCCCGAGCCCAGAAGTCGTGGTCCATCTCCCGGCCGAAGAAGGAAGGGACGATCCAGGTGACGAGGCGGCTCGGCGGCAGGGCGAGGGCTGCGTGGTGCTCCGAACCGAGGACCCGGCTCCGGAGGAGGTACTCGAGGAAGGGGACGATCTGAACCGACGCGGCGAGCGTCCCGATGACACCGGCTCCGACGAGCGGCAGGAGCCGCCTACGGAGCGAGGACCGCGCCGAGGAGACGAAGACGAGGACCGCGGCGCCGGCATCGAGGAAGACCGACTCGGGGTGTCCGCCAAGATGCATGAGGGCGAGCGTCGCCCCGAACAGGGCGGCCGGGCCCGGCCCGCCCCGGAGCGCGAGCCGCCGGGCGCCCAGGAGGAGGAGCGGCAGGAGCGCCTGGACGTTCGCGTGGGGCCACGGGAGCCACGTGAAGAAGGGGAGGGAGCTGGCGAAGGCGACCGATCCCATGACGGAGGCTTCCCTGGAGCGCCCCAGGTCGCGGAGCCAGAGGAAGGTCGTCGTCCCGGCCAGGACGAGGCGCCCGAGGAGGAGGAGGTTCCAGCCGGTGACGGGTCCGAGGAGCGAGAGCGCAGAAAGCGGGAAGAAGGGGGCGGAGATCGCACGCGCCAGCCCGGGCAGGCCGAGGCCGCTCTCGGCGCACCAGAGGGGGAGCTCGCCCGACAGGATCCGGTGAGCCCACTCCACGGACCAGGGGTGGAACTGGAGGACGACGTCCGTGAGCTCCCGATTGTGGTTTGCGTGAAACGGGAAGTAGGCGCCCCACGGGTAGACGGCGTGGAGGAGCTCGCCCGGCAGGACTGCTCCGCCGGAGAGGAGCGCCGGGGAGAACAGGAGCGCGCCGAGGAGGAGGTGCAGGGCCACGGCGAGGGGCGCATCCCCGCCCGGGAAGCGTATGAGGCTCCTTCGAGTCGTCACGACACGCGCGGCACCTACCGCACCGCCACGGGCTCTCGCCCCTCTTCCCAGACGTATCGGCCGGGCGCGAGGCCCTTCGCCTCCCCCGTCTTCCCGTCGGGCCACCGCACGGTCACCTCGTCGAGCGACGGCGCGGAGCCGAGGCCGACCCGGACGGTCCGCTCGGAGGCGGAGAGGTAGCCGTCGCCTCCCGAGACCTCGTCGACGCGGCTCCGCCCCTTCACCGTCGAGACGACGCGCGCGCCGATCGCCATCCGGTTGGGGGCGGCGCCGCGCAGGACGAGGGCCACGGAGCCGTTCCTGGTCTCGGTGACGTTGCGGAGGACGCGTGCCGGCCCGCCGTTCTCGGTGAAGACGAGGTCGGGCCGGCCGTCCCCGTCGAGGTCGGCCACCGCGAGACCCCGCCCGACGAACGCCTCCGCGAACGCGGGGCCGGCCTGGGCCGAGACGTCGGCGAAGCGGCCGCCCCCGAGGCCCCGGAAGAGGAGCGGCGGCTGCCTGTAGGTGACGGTGGGCTGCACGGCCTGGACCGTGGTCTCCACGTGGCCGTCCACGCCGACGAGGTCGAGGACGCCGTCGAGGTCGAAGTCGGCGAACTGCACGCCGAACGTCAGCGGCAGGAGCGTCGTCCGGCCGAGCCCGCTCACCATCGACTCGTCGGCGAAGAAGTCGCCGTCCCTGCCGGCGCTCCAGAACGACCACATCTCGTTGGAGAAGTTCCCGACCGCCAGCGAGACGCCGCCGTCGTTCTTGGTGTCGCCGAAGGCGATCCCCATCGCGCCCCGCGCACGTCCGTCCTCGCCCACCGCGATCCCGGCCTCGATGGCGACGTCGGTGAAGAGGGCGACCCCGCCGACGGTCTTGACGTTCCTGAAGAGGTTGTTGGGGGAGGTGTCGTTCGAGACCGCGATGTCCTCGCGCCCGTCGCCGTCGACGTCGCGGACGGCGACCCCGAGGGCCTTGCCGAGCGGGTTCTCGACGCCGCTCTCCTTCGTCACGTCGCGGAACCTCCCGCGGCCGAGCCCCTTGAAGAGCCGCGAGGAGACGCCGGGGTAGCGCTCCGGCGTGCAGTAGGACTTCGTCCGGCCGTCGAGCGAGCAGAAGAGGTCGGTCTTCGGCGTCCAGTCGACGTACCGCCCGACGAAGAGGTCGAGGACGCCGTCGCCGTCGACGTCGGCGAACGCGGCCGACGTCGCCCACCCCGTCGCCTCGAGCCCCGAGCCCCTCGTCGCGTCGCGGAAGCGCCCCTTCCCGTCGTTGAGGAAGAGCCGGTTCCCGTTCAGCCCCGACACGAAGAGGTCGGGAGCCCCGTCGCCGTCCAGGTCGGCGACCGCCGCCCCCATCCCGTACAGCGAGACGGCGAGGCCGGATTCCCGCGTGGCGTCGGCGAACCGGATCGGCCCTCCCGGCTCCGTCTCGTTCCGGTAGAAGGCGAGCGTCGGCTCTCCCTTCGCCCCTCGCGGGTCGCCCGGCCAGTATTCCCCGTTCACGAACAGGAGGTCGACCTTCCCGTCGCCGTCCGCGTCGAAGGCGGCCACGCCCGAGCCCATCGTCTCCGGCATCCACTTCTTCCCCGCCGCGCCGTTCACGTGGACGAACGCCACCCCCGACTCCTTCGTCACGTCCTCGAACCGGATGGCGGACGCGACCGGCGTCGGCTCGGGCGCCGGGGTCGGGGAGACCGGGGCCTTCGCCCCCTTCCCGCACGCGGCGACGAGGAGGACCCCGGCGAGGAGGGCGGAAAGCGGGAGGAGAGGAGCGCCGGCCCGGACGTGGCGGGCCGCCGAGCCCGGGCGCGGCCTCGGGAAGGAGCGATGCAGCATCCGGGAAGCGTACCGCGCGGAAGTTCCTCCGGCGAGGGGCGCGGCCGGGACGCTAGACTGGGGGAGAGCCGGAGGTGCCTCCTGCCCCTCCACCGGATCGAGATCGAGGGGTTCCGCGGGATCTGGCGGATCGCCATGGACCTCGAGTCGATCACCGCGCTCATCGGCGAGAACAGCTGCGGGAAGACCAGCGTCCTCGACGCCCTCGCCCTCTGCTTCGGCCCCGGGACCCTCGCGGGCCCCGTCCCCTTCCGCCCGGGGGACTTCCACGTCCGCGCCGAGCCGGGCGCCGAGCCCGTCTCGCGGATCCGGCTGGTCTTCCGCTTCCGCGAGGACCGGCCGGGCAGCTGGGGCGGCACCCTCCTCGCCGACGTCCTCCCGGCGCCCGAGCCGGGCGGCCGCCGCGAGGCCGCGGCAGAGGTCGTCGTCCAACGTGACCCGTCGGGGTCCGCCACCGCGGCGCAGTGGCGGCTCCTTGACGTGGCCGGACGGCCGGTCCCGGACGGAGGGGAAGCGGTGGTCGCCCTCCGGCGGCTCCACCCCGTCATCCGCCTCCGCCTCGACCAGCCGGCCCACCCGCCCGGCCCTGCGGACGAAGGGACGATCCGGCCGGGAAACGTCCCGGGGGAGCGGAGCGACGCGTCCGCCGGCGCCCCGCCGGACACCGGCTCCCCCGGTCCCGACGGCGAGGTGACGCAGCGGCTGAGGCGGACCGTCGCCTCTGCCTACCACCGCTTCTCCGGCTCCTGGCGCCCCCGCCTCCCCGAGCTGCGCGAGGCGCTGGAGGCGGCGCGCGCGCTCGCCGCCCGCGGCGCCGCGGGCCTCCTCCCCTTCCCGGCGATCCCGGCCCGGCGGGACCTTTCGCAGCTGGCCGAGACCCCGCTCGCGCCCGCCGGGAGCGACGCCCTCCGCCCGGGCGCCCCCGAGGAGGGGGCCGGCATCCAGAACCTCGCCCTCCTGATGCTCCTCGGCGCCGTCCTCGACGCGGTCGGCCGCTCCCCTCTCGCCGTCGGGTCGTGGCCGGTGGTCCTGATCGAGGAGGCCGAGGCCCATCTCCACCCGATCCTCGCCGCCTCCGTCTGGCGCGTCCTCGAGCGGATCCCCGGCCAGAAGGTCGTCACGACGAACTCGGGCGACCTCCTCGCCTCGATCCCCCTCCACGCCATCCGCCGGCTCGTCCGCCGCGCGGAGGGCGTCCACGTCCACGCCGTCGCCCCGCATGCCCTCACGCTCGACGAGAAGCGGCGCGTCGGCTACCACGTCCGCCTGAACCGCGCCTCCTCCTTCTTCGCCCGCTGCTGGCTCCTCGTCGAGGGAGAGAGCGAGTCGTGGCTCCTCCCCGAGCTGGCCCGCCTCCTCGGCCACGACTTCCCCGCGGAGGGGATCCGGTGCGTCGAGTTCGCCCAGTGCGGCCTCACGCCCCTCGTCCGGACGGCGCAAGGCCTCGGGCTCGAGTGGCACGTCCTGACCGACGGGGACCGCGCGGGCCAGGACTACGCCGCGACGGTCCGCGCGCTCCTCCCCGGCGAGGAGCCCCGGAGCCGGCTGACGGTCCTGCCGGAGCGGGACATCGAGCACCACCTCTGGGCGAGCGGCTACGCCGCCGTCTATCGCGAGGTGGCGGCGCCGCCCCCGGGCGACGAGCCGGGCCGGCGGCGCGGCCCCGGGACCCCGACGGCGACGATCGACAGGGCCCTGAAGGCGCGCGGCAAGCCCTGGATGGCGCTCGCGGTGGTGGAGGCGTGCCAGCGCGCCGGCTCGCCGGGCGTCCCCCCGGCCCTCGGGACCGTCGTCCGTACCGCCGTCCGCCTCGCCCGCTCCGAGGGCCCGCCGGGACCGTAGCCCCCGGGGGGAGGGGCCATGGGGCCTTGCCCCTCCTGCGGGCGCCGGCGCGAGGCCGGCGCCCGCAGGTGCTTGGGGGAGGCCCTCGCCGCGTGGGAGACTCCCCGCCGCTCGAGGCAGAACGACCGCGAGCCGCGGAGGCCGCGGTCGAAGGAGGTCGGGATGAACCGCAGGACCTTCGTGAAGGCTGGCGCTCTCGCGGGGATCTCGCTCGCCGCTTCCCGCGTCGTCGACGCGTCCGAGGACGCCGGCCGCGCCTTCGCGCCTCGCCCCGAGGACGGCTGGCGCGTCTTCGAGGTGACGTCGCGGATCGAGGTCCAGGGGGGCGCCGGCACCATCCGCGTCTGGCTTCCGCTCCCGTCGCTCTACGACCCGGCCTGGATCCGGCCGATGGGGAACCTCTGGCAGGGGGACTTCGAGAACGCCCGGGTCGTCGACGAGCCGCCGTACGGGACGAGCCTCCTCGCCGCCGACTGGCCTGCCGGCAGGCCGTCGGCGACCCTCGAGGTGGTCTCCCGATTCTCCGCGCGGGACAGGGCGGTTGCCCTCGGGAAGCCCGGGGAGGTCGCGAAGCTCGACCCGCAGGCGCGCCGCCTCTACACCTCCCAGACACGGCTCATCCGGACCGACGGAATCGTCCGCCGGACGGCGCTCGAGATCACGAAGGGGGCGGGGGGCGACCTCGCGCGAGCGAAGGCGATCTACGAGTGGGTGGTGGAGAAGACGGCCCGCAACCCCAGGACGCGCGGCTGCGGCGTCGGCGACGTCCGGTCGATGCTGGAGACGGGCGACCTGTCCGGGAAGTGCGCCGACCTGAACGCCCTGTACGTCGCCCTCGCCCGGGCCGTCGAGATCCCGGCCCGAGACGTCTACGGGATCCGCGTGGCCGACTCCCGCTTCGGCATCCGGTGCCTCGGGAAGAGCGGCGACGTGACGAAGGCCCAGCACTGCCGGGCGGAGGTCTTCCTCTCGGGCTACGGGTGGGTCCCGGTCGACCCGGCCGACGTGAGGAAGGTCGTCCTGGAGGAGAAGCCGGGGCTGACGCTGAGGGACGAGCCCGTGCCCGAGGTCCGCGAGCGGCTCTTCGGGTCGTGGGAGACGAACTGAATGCCGTACAACGTCGCCCACGACGTCCCGCTCCCGGGCTCGTCCGGCCCGGCCCTCCCCTTCCTGATGTACCCGCAGGGGGAGGTGTCGGGGAGGCGGCTCGACTGCCTGGACCCGGACGGGTTCCGGTACCGGATCACCGCGAGGGAGCTGACCGCTCTGGCCTGAGAGGACGCCCCTACCGCGGCGCGACCGCCGCCGCCACCGGGACCGGCGGCTTCGCCGCGGCGGCCTTCCGCTCGCCCGTGTCGGGGCGGGCGAACGGCCGGGGCGCCCCCCTCGGGCGGTCGTCCTTCAGGACCATCTCGTTCGCGGGGGCGTTCCCCTGGTACGCGTACCCCTTCGGGCCGATCTCGGCGATCCACGGCGGGGGCCCGGCCTTCGCCGGGGCGGCCTCGTCGTGGACGTGGACGGGGAGCGACTCGCGGTTGAAGAAGGGGTCCTCCTGCCGGAGCCCGACCATGATGGAGCGGGCCTGCTCGTCGTCCTTGAAGTAGCGGTACCACGCCTCCTCGGCCGCGGCGTCGTCGCGCCGGCCGAGCGCCTTCAGGCAGAGCATGGCGTTGTAGTGGGCCGCGAGGTCCTCCGAGTCGATCGCCAGGACCCGGTCGATGAAGGGGAGCGCCTCGGCGTAGCGGCCGGCGAGGTAGAGGATTCGGGCATGCTGGTTGAGGACGTTCCGGTCCAGCGGGTAGGAGGCCTCGACCGCGCGGAGGTCGGCGAGCGCGTCGTCGAGCCGCCCCTCCTCCTTGGAGACCATCGCCCGGAAGAAGGCGGTCTTGGCGAAGCCGGGCTTCACCCGCTCGGCCCGGGCGAGGGCCGCCTTGGCCGCGGGGAGGTCCCCCTCCTGGATCTTCGTCCGCGCGAGGTTCACGGGGCCGTCCGGCTTGTCCGGCGCGAGCCGCGTCACCTCGGTGAAGGCGGCGGACGCGCCGGTGAGGTCTCCCTGGAGGAGGAGCCCGATGCCGTAGTCGTTCCACCTCAGCCACGGCCTCTCGGGCCAGTCGGGGTTGCCGCGCGGGGCCTCCCCGGCGAGGACGCCGTCCGGGGCGGGAGCGACCGGGAGGGTGACGGCGTCCTTCGAGATCACCGTCACGGGGAGAGGCGGCGCGTCCTTACCGCCGACGAAGATCGAGTAGTCGCGGGAGAACTTCCGGTAGTTGGCCGACGCCGTGAGCGTGACGCTCCCCGTCGCGTCCGCGGGGACCGTGAACCGGTAGTGGACGATCCGGGCGGCGCCGGGCGGGATCTGGTTGTTGACGAGCGGGACGTGGACGTCCTGCGGCTGCCGACGGTCCATGTGGGAGCCGTCGTGGGCCACGACGACCTGGCTCAGCGTGTCGGCCGCCGGGTCGAGCCGTCCGTCGGCGTCGAGGGTCCCAGACTCCACAAGCGTCCGGTCGCCGTTCCGCACCCCGAACGCGACCCACGCCTCGTTGCTGTCGGCGGTCCCCTGGGTGAACGGGTGGCCGAGCGTCCGAGTCCGGACCACGACCTCGACGTCGACCGTCTCTCCCGGCTTCAGGGCGGGGAGGGACGGGCCGAGGACGACCGTCTTCCCCCCGCGCCTGAGGGCGAAGAGGTCCACCGACAGCGACTTCTCGAGGACCTTCTTCCGGATGTCGTCGATCGTCGCCCGGTCGCCGCGGATCGCGGGGAGCGCGGTGTTCGCCGCGGGGAAAAGGTGGTCGTGGACCTTCCCGCCCCGGTTCCCGAACTCCTTCGAGGCGAGGAGCGGGAGGTGGCAGTCGCGGCACGCCTTCGGCTGCGGCGCGTCGTAGAAGGACCTCACGCCGCGCCGGGAGACGCCGGAGTCGTACCAGGTGTCGTAGTGGTTCTGCCCCCGGAGCCACCGGTAGTCGTTCAGCGGGGGGAGGAGCGCCACCTTGTGGCAGGTCGCGCAGAACTCCGGCGTCCGCATGAAGGGCTTCATGAAGGTCTGCCGGTGGAGCGACGGCTCCATCCGGATCAGGAGCTTGTTGACCTCCCTGAGGGCCGGGCTCGTCGAGAAGGCGAACGGGTACTGCCGCGCCTCCTCGATGACGTAGCCGCCGTTCCCCCTCGTGTCCTTGACGTCCACGATGGAGTGGCAGGCCATGCACGTCAGCCCCTGCTGCGCCTCGAACTGGTCGTAGGTGAAGGTGTGGAGCGTCGCCTTCCCCATCTGGCCCGTGAAGAGGACGACCGGGTCGTGGCAGCCGGCGCACCACTTCGTCTTCTCGCGTCCAACCCGGTCGGCCATCAGCTCGATGGCCCGCCGGTAGAAGGGGTTGTTGAACGAGGAGAAGCGGTGCGCGCTGACCTCCCAGCGCCGGTAGGAGTCGGGGTGGCACTCCTGGCAGTAGGCGTTCGCCGCGAGCTTCTTCCCGTCCAGGAGCCCCCCGTTCCAGGTCTCGGCGGACGACAGGAAGAACTGGGTGTCGCCGTTCAGGTTCGCGACCCGGCGCGGGGGCCTCTCGAGCTTGTGCATCACCCCCATCGCCACGAGGAACGCGGCCACGACGCCGCCCCACACCGCGAAGCGGCGGAAGGCCATCTGGTGGACGGCGGCGCGCCTGTGGAGGATGAAGGCGACCAGCGCGAGCGGAATGGCGAAGACGTGCGCGAGGTAGACCGGGCGGTTCGTCAGCGTGGCGCCCTTCAGCGCCATCGTGACGCCCGTCGCCACGCAGACGACGGCGAGGGTGAAGACCGCGATCCCCGCGGCCTTGGCGCGCGGGTTCCGGATGGCGCGGAGCATCCGGCTCCCGTGCGTCAGGGCGAAGGCCAGGAACGGCACGACGAGGAGGAGCCCCAGCGCGAGGTGCAGGAGGAGCATCGCCATGAAGAACGACGAGATCTTCGTGAAGGCGAGGAGGTAGATGGAGTTCGCCGCCATCAGGCCGACGGCCCCCAGGACGACGGCGTAGAGCCGCCTCTGCCACGGGAGGAGGACTCCCTTCGCGCGGACGGTGGACTCCCGGCTCGCGGCTGTGCTGCTCACGCGGTGCTCTCCTCGGATGGGCTCCCCGGCGGGGGCGCCCCGGCGCGGGCGCTCCACTTCCGGAAGACGTGCTCGGCGGTGAAGAGGTCCAGGAGGGGGAGGCCGCTGAAGTCGGCCACCGTGATCCCGGCCCGGTCGTAGGGCTCGGGCTCGAGGACGAACGAGCCGAGCTCGCGGACGTGGGCCCCCCCGCTCCCGCCGTGCTGCGCCTCGCCGCAGGCGAGGCACTGCGCGAGCGAGTCGACGAGGAGGAGCGAGGCGTGCCGGAGGATCTCGGGGTCGAGCTCCTGCTTGCCCGGGGCGTCGGCCCCCACCGCCGAGACGTGCGTCCCGGCGAGGAGGTCACCCGCCACGAGGACCGGCGCCCGGCCGTGCGTGACCGTCACCACGAGACGGCACTCCCGCGCCAGCGCCGCCGGCGAGCTGGCGACCCTCACGTCCGCGTCCGGGACCAGCTTCCCCAGGTCCCGGGCGAGCCCTTCGACTCGCCCCGGCGTCCTCCCCCAGATCCAGACGGTCGAGAGGGGGAGGACGGCGGCGTGGTAGACGGCCATCAGGCGCGCCAGGACGCCCGTCCCGAGGAGCCCGAGGACCCGGTCGTCCCGCCCCAGCTCGTGGGCGGTGAGCGCCGCCACGGCGGCCGTCCGGTTGTCCGTCAGGAGGCCGTCGTCGGCGAGACAGGCGACCGGGTCGCCGCTGCGCGCGTCGAAGAGGAGGACGAGCCCCGTGCTCGTGGAGACCCCGTCCTGGGGGCGCCCGCGGCCGTAGAAGCCCCCGGCCACCTTGACGACGAAGCGGGGTCCCCCTTCCCGGTACGCGGCCTTCACCTGGACCTCGCCGTGCGATTCGGGGACGTCGAGGAGGAGCGGCGGCGGCGCCTGCCCCTCCCCCCGTCCATGGGCGAGGAGCGCTTCCCGCACCACGTCGATCAGCTCCCGCGGGTCGAGGAGCTCCCGGATCTCGGCCAGGGGGACGAAGCGCATGACCCCGGGGATGATACGGGCTCGCCCCCCCCTTCCGGGACGAGGTCAGTCGGCGTGGGCGGGAGCCGGGGCGTGAGCGTGCCCGGCCTCGGCGTGGACGGCCGCGACCACCGCCTCGACGTAGTGCATCAGGTCGACGTACGCGGCGACCCACGCCCGTCCCTCGGCGACTCCCCTGCCCGCCTCCCGCCGAGCCGAAAGGGCCGCGGCGAACCGCGCCTTCACGCCGGCCGACGCGTGCTCGCCGACGAGCCGCGCGAACGCGTCGATGGAGCCGGCGTCGAGGGCGCCCTCGACCTTCGCGATGAAGGCGGGCTCTCCGCCAGCCGGCTTGACGCCGGTGTAGGGCGCCCCCTCCGATGCGCGGTGGAGGCGGATCGCGGTCTCGAGGAACCAGGTGTCGGCGAGGGCCCGCGCGTCTCCCCCTGCCTTGCGGACGGCGAGGGTGCGGGTGAAGGCGTCGCGGAGCTCGGCTTCCTGGGAGGGCCCGACCCACTTCAGGACGGCGGCGGGGTCGCCCGCGGCCAGGGCCGCCCGCGCGTCGGCGGCGACCGGCCCCCCGACCGAGTCGCAGTGCGCGAGGAGCCGCGCCGGGAGGAGGAGGGTCAGGAGCAGGGGGGCGAACGGCAGGACGGTCCGGCGCGGGGAGCGTGCGGTTCGGGTCATGGGGCTCCTTTCCGTCGGGAGGCTCTCCCGGCGTCACGGCGACTCTGGAGGAGCCGCGGCACCCGGTCCACCTCCGATCCCCCTCCCGCATGACGCACGTCACCTCCCCCGCCGGGATTCCGCCGTCCGAATCCCCGACTTCGGACCCGTCGCCGTCCGCCGCCTGATCTATCCTCTCCCCATGCCCGGCGGGCCCGACCTCGCCACCCTCCAGCAGTTCGGGCTGGCGCTCCTGATCGGCGCGCTCGTCGGCGTCGAGCGGGAGAAGCGCCTCCAGGAGGACGGGACGCCCGGGGCCCAGGGGCTCCGGACGTTCATCCTCGTCGCCGAGACGGGCGCGGTGGCCGCCTGGATCTCGAACGCCCTCGGGACTCCCTGGCTCCTCGTCGCCGGCCTCGTCGCCGTGGCGGCCGCGGTCGTCGCCGGCTACGCCGCCGAGAACCGGCGGTCGCCGGGCTCCCCGGACTCGCTCGGGATGACGACCGAGGGCGCGGTCTTCGTCGTCTACCTCCTCGGCGCCCTGACGACGCTGGGACAGGAGGCCCTCGCGGTCATCCTGGCGATCGCGACGGCCACCGTCCTGGCCTACAAGCAGCCCCTCCACCGGCTGATCGACCGGCTCGGATGGCACGACGTCTTCGCCGGCCTGAGGCTCCTGATCGCCACGTTCATCGTCCTGCCGTTCCTGCCGAACCGGCCGGTCGACCCGTGGGGCGCGCTCAACCCCTACTCCCTCTGGAAGCTCGTCCTCCTCATCTCGAGCCTGTCGCTCATCGGCTACGTCGCCACGCGCTGGCTCGGGGCCGCGCGGGGGACGGCCGTCACCGGGCTCGCCGGGGGCCTCGCCTCCTCCACCGCCGTCACCCTCTCCTTCTCCAGGCGGAGCCGGGAGCAAGCCGGGGGCGCCCCGCCCCTCGCGCTCGTCGGCGGGATCCTCATCGCCTGGGGCGTGATGTTCGTCCGGGTCGTCGTCGAGGTGGCCGTCGTCAACCGGGACCTCGTCATGGACGTCGCGGTCCCGTTCGGGGCGATGGGGGTCGCGTGCGCCGCCCTCGCCGCCCTCTACTTCCGGCGGGGGACCGCGCCCCGCGACGCGGGGAAGCCGGGAGAGAACGCCGGAGCTCCCGAGGTGCCGCTGTCGAACCCGTTCAGCCTCACCTCGGCCGTGAAGTTTGCCGCGTTCTTCGCGCTGGTCCTCCTCGTCGTCAAGGTCGCCCAGGCGTACCTCCCCGGCCGCGGCCTCTACGCCATCGCCGCCCTCGCGGGGCTGACGGACGTCGACGCGATCACCCTGTCGATGGCGCAGTACGCGAAGACGGAAAGCAAGGAGGTGGCGACGGGCGCCATCGTGATCGCCGCCCTCGCCAACACCCTGACGAAGTGCGGCCTCATCCTCACCCTCGGGGCGAAGGAGCTCCGCCGGCCGGCCCTCCTCGCGACCGGCGCGATCCTCGCCGCCGGCGCCGCGGCCTTCGCGCTCCCCTGATTCGAGGAGTCAGCGGCGAAGGAGCGCCGCCGCGAGCCACTCCACCGCGTCCCTCACCGACTCGGACGGGAGCCTCCCCTCGACGGGCAGGTACCACTTCTCGACCGCGGGCGCGCCGAGCCAGGCCGCCAGCCGCCCGGTCGTCTCCCGCGAGGGCCCGTCCGGGCCGGCGACGTTCGCGACGAGGAGCCGCCCGGCGCCCGGAGGCCGGGCGCTCTCGCCGGGGGAGACCGCGGGACGGAAGGCCAGGAACGCCACGGCCGCATAGGCCGGATCGGCGGCGGCCGACCGGGCCACCTCCGGCGATGCGTCCTCCACCAGGAGCCCGACGCGCCCCCCGGCGGTCTCGGGCTCCGAGGCGAGCGCCGACGCCGCCGCGCGGGCGGCGGCGAGCGGGTCGGGCCCGGCGGGAGGGCGGACGACCACCAGGCCCCGCTCGGCCAGCGGCGCGAGCCCGTCCCGTCCGAGGCGGGAGAGCGCCCCGCCGCGCGAGCCGACGACGACGACGGCGGGGCGCCCGCGCGCCGGGATCGGGCGCGTCCGGTCGGGATAGATCGACCCCGGCACGACCGGCGCATAGAGGCGCGGGACGAAGAGGCGAGCCTCCCCCGCCGGCGTCGCGACGCTCCGGACCGCGCTCCAGCCGGAGGAGCCGCAGCCCCCCGCCGCGAGGGTCGCCGCGGTCGCGAGCGCGACGGCCGCCGGAACGCCCCGCCTCACGACAGGATCGGGCCCAGGTCCGCGAGGCGCGTGACGAAGAGCGCCGGGAAGGCGAGCCGCTCGCGCCGCGGGTTGTAGAAGACCGGGAGCCAGCCCGCCCGCCGGGCCCCGACGACGTCCGTCTCGAAGGAGTCGCCGACGTAGACCTTCCGGACGCCGGTCCCGTTGGAGCCGCCGGGCCCCAGGGAGGTCCGGACCGCGGCGTCGAAGATCTCGCGCGCCGGCTTCATCGAGCCGACCTCCTCCGAGAGGACGACGTGCTCGACCCAGCGCCCGAGGTCGAACCGCTCGAGCTTGGCGCGCTGCAGGTCGCGGAAGCCGTTCGAGAGGACGCCGACGGTCCCGAGCCCCGACGCCTGCGCGAGCGCCTCCTCGGCCCCCTCGTTGAGCCGCCAGGCGTCGCGATACCGCTCGAGGTAGAAGGCCCCCATCTCGCCTCCCCGCGACGCGTCGAGGCCGAGGTTGGCGAGCGGGTCGGTGAAGCGGCGCCGGTGGAGGGTCTCCCGGTCGACCTCGCCGCGGCCGTACGCGAGCCAGAGGCCGCCGTTCACCTCGCGATAGGCGGAGAGCCACGCCTCGAACGAGACCCCGAGGAAGAGGGAGGCGAAGCGCGCGAAGGTCTCCCGCTGGGCCTCCTCCTCCGCCCCGCGGTGGTCGAGCAGCGTGTCGTCGAGGTCGAAGAAGAGGAGCTGGCGTCCGCTCACCGGGCGGATCGTACGGGGGCGGGCCGGGATCGGGAAGCCGGGCCGCTCAGCCCGCCTCGTCGACGCGGTCGAGGATCCCGACGACCACCGACCGGACCGGGGCCGTGGTCGACCCGACCACCTGGCGGGCGCCGTTCCCCTCGTCGAGGACGAGGACCGGGTCGCCGACGCCGGCCTCGACGGCGGCGATCGCGATGACGTAGTCGCCGGTCGGGACGCCGTCGGCGCCCGTCCGCTCGACCACGAGGAGCCGCTTCCCCTCGTAGAAGGGGTGCCGGATCGTCGCGGTGATCTCGCCGGTGACGCGCCCCGTGATCACGGCGTCCCTCCCGCCTCCGGGCCGGGCGCCGGCGCCGCGCCGGCGAGATGGAGCGCGTCGACGATCCCGACCACCGCGTGGTCGACGGGGACGAACCAGGGGTCGAGGAGGAGGGCCGCCTCGCGCCCCCCTTCGTACGCCACGAGCTCCCCCGGCCCCGCCATCCGCGTCGGGTCGGCGGCCACGAGCGTCTTCCCCTTCGGCGCGCCCGTCTTGTCGAGCGGCTGGAGGAGGAGCATCGGGACCCCCTCGAGCCCCGGCGTCACGACGCACGGGACGACCCGCCCGACGACGCGGCCGAGGAGCATTCAGCCCTTCTCCCCGCCGAGGTCGACGAAGCGGCTCGACGCGAAGGCCGAGCCGAGCGCCAGCTCCCGCCCGAGCGCGTCGTGGGGACGCGCGAGGAGGCGCCACGCGAAGCCGGCCGCCGGGCCGAGGGCCCCCGTCGCCAGGTCGACGGCCGCCTCCAGCTCGTGGAGCTCGCCCGTCAGGAGCGAGATCCCCTTGCCGGCGAGGCCGGCGTCCCCGAGCCGGATCTCCAGGAGGTCGACCTGCGTCCCCTTCAGGGCCTTCTCGACGGCGAGGACGTTGGCGGAGACGGTGGCGGTCTCCAGGACGAGGAGGGGGCCGCCGGCCCCGGTCCGCCGCCCGTTGTCGGCATCGACGGCGTCGACGGACTCGATGGCCTCGACGAGCCGCGGATGGACGTCCGCCAGAAAGACGTGGTCGAGGACGTGGCCGGTGGCCCGGGCGAGCCCCTCGGCCAGCGCCTCGGCGACCGAGGCGGGCGTCCCGCCCAGGAGGGTCAGGTAGCGGCCGCGGGTGATCGTGCCCGACCGGAAGAAGGCGATCGGCGCCTTCTTCAGCATGGCGTCGGTGGCGTCGATCCCCGCGGGGACCTCCGCGAAGTCGAGGACGGCGAGGGCGGGAGCGCGCTTCATCTCACGTGATCCGGAAGTGGTCGACGAGGACGCAGCGGCGCCAGCGCGAGAAGGAGCGGGGCCCCGTCAACCCCTCCCCGGTCGGGCTCGCGATGGTGAACGAGCAGAACCCCTCGCCGTCGAGGCCGAGCCCCGCCTGCGAGCGGCCGTTCTTGACGAAGATCGAGCAGTCGCACTCCCTGGCCATCCGCGACAGGTTGTCGAGGTTCCTCGAGTGCATGACCGCGGTGTGCCGGTTGCGCCCCTCGACGGGGACGGCGAGGTCGATCGCGTAGTCGGCGTTCGGGACGCGGCAGACCGGGAGGACCGGCATCATCTGCTCGGTCCAGAGGAGCGGGTGGTCCTGGTCCACCTCGACGATCGCGAGGCGGACGGAGTCGGGGGCCGAGATCCCCATCCGGCCGAGGATGACGTTCGCGTTCTTCCCGATCAGCTCCTTGTCGATCTCGGCGTGCTGCCGGGGGCCGTGCATCTTCCGGAAGACGACCTGCTCGAGGTCGCGGAGCCGCTCCTTCCCGACGAGGACGGCCCCGTTCTGGACCATCGCGCGGAGGAGGTCGTCGGCCACCTTCGCCACGACGAGGACCTCCTTCTCGTCGGTGCAGATGATGTTGTTGTCGGTGGAGGCGCCCAGGACGATGTCCCGCGCCGCCTTGGCGACGTCGGCCGTCTCGTCGACGACGACGGGGGGGTTCCCCGGCCCGGCGCAGATGGCGCGCTTGCCGCTCGCCATCGCGGCCTTCACCACCGCCCCGCCCCCCGTGACGACGAGGAGGCGGATGCCGGGGTGCCGCATCACCTCCTGGGCCGACTCGATCGACGGGGCCGCGACGCCCGTGACGACGTTCGGCGGGCCGCCCGCCCCCGTGATCGCCTTGTCGAGGAGGGCGATCGTCCGGATGGAGCACTCCTTCGCGAGCGGGTGGACCGAGAAGACGACCGCGTTCCCGGCGGCCAGCATCCCGATGGCGTTGCAGATGATGGTCGACGTCGGGTTGGTGCACGGCGTGATGGCGCCGATGACGCCGAACGGGGCCGGCTCGATCAGCGAGAGGCCGTGGTCCCCGGTCACGGCGGAGGGGTAGAGGTCCTCGAGGCCGGGGGTCTTTTCGGTGACGAGGGCGTTCTTGACGACCTTGTCCTCGTACCGCCCGAGGCCGGTCTCCTCGTGGGCCGCCCGCGCGAGGGCCGCCCCGTTCTCGCGCATCGTCCGCCGGATCGCCTCGAGGATCGCCCCGCGGACGCGGAGCGGGAGCGCGGCGAAGGCGGGCTGGGCCCTCCGGGCCGCCTCCACCGCCTCGTTCACGGTGGCGAAGGTCCCGGCGGGGCCGGTGCCCGCGGCGGCCCCGGGCGCGGGCGCCCCCGGAGGCGGGGACGCGCCTCCGGCGGCGGGCTCCCCCGAGAGGTCGGCCGCGATCCGCCGCGCGATCGCCTCGATCTCCTGGTCGGTCAGGCGCGCCACGGGCGTCGTCCTCCGCTCCTCACTTCCGGTACTTCGTCACGCCGCCGACGTCCCACGAGTCGACGATGGCCATGACGACCGCGTCGACCGGGCGCTTGTCGGTGGCGAGGGTCTGGCGGGCCGAGCTCCCCGCCGCGATCAGGACGACCTCCTCGGGGCCGGCGCCGACCGCGTCGGCCGCCACGAGGACGGTCGTCCCCGCGCGCCCCTCCTCGTCGACCGGGCGGACGAGGAGGAGCTTGAGCCCCGAGAGGCTCTCCTCCTTCCGCGTCGCCACGGCGCTCCCGACGACCTTCGCGAGCTGCATGGCGCCCTCGCGCCGGGCTCTACTTCGCCTCGGGGGCGCCCTTGCGGCCCAGAGGCAGGACGGCGTCGACGTTGGCGTGCGGGCGGGCGATGACGTGGACCGTCACGAGCTCGCCGACGCGGCCGGCGGCCACCTGCGCCGCGTCGCACGCGGCCTTCACGGCCGCCACGTCGCCGCGGACGATGACGGTGACGTAGCCGCCCCCCGTCTTCTCGTACGACACGAGCTCCACCTTCGCCGCCTTGACGGCCGCGTCGGCCGCCTCCACCACCGCGGGGAAGGACCGCGTCTCGATCATCCCAAGGGCTTCGGTCATGGCTGTTCCTCTCGTCGGAATCGTCGCACGGCCCAGCGCCGCGCGTCAGCTGGCTTCAGTCGCGGCCGCGCGCGGCCCGTCCCGGGAGCGCCTTCAGCGCCTCCTCGGCGGCCCGCCACGCCACGTCGATGTCCTTCTCCTCGCCGCCGAGGTAGACCCGCCCGAAGCTCCCGAAGGCGCGGACCTCCAGGACGTTGATCTCGGCCGCCTTCTCGGCCTCGTTGGCCGCGATGGCCGCGTAGCCGGCGGGGGCGCACTCGAGGACGTAGAGCGTCTGGCCCGGCACGATCATGTCGCCGTGCCGCGTCCGGTTGATGAGCTGCGTGTGGTACGGGGAGATGTTCCGGATCACCTGGCTCGACGTGATCTCCGGCTTGATCCGGTCGGCCTCGTCGAGCCCGAGGGCCTGAAGGACCGCCGCCCCGGCCTGCCTCACGTCGGCCTGCGAGTCGGAGTGGACCTCGAGCATCCCGTAGAGGCGCTCGATGATCATCATCCCCGGCTTGACGTCGGTCGCCTTCAGGGCGACGTCGGTCACCTTCATGATGTCCATCCCGGGCGACACCTCGACGAAGAGCGACGCCTGCCCCGGCACGGGGAGGAAGCCCTGCGCGACGGTCCCCAGGAACGACGCGAACTGCGGCTGGAGGCTGTCGATGAAGACGTAGCAGCGGAGCTCTCCCATCCTCTCCTCACTTCCCCGCGCGGGCGCGGGCTTCCTCCAGGATCTTCACGCTGGCCGACGCGCCGACCCGCGTCGCCCCGGCCCGCACCATCCGGAGGAGGTCGTCGTAGGTGCGGATGCCGCCCGACGCCTTCACGCCCAGCTTCCTCGGCGCGACCGTCCGCGCCATCAGCGCCACGTCCTCCGGCTTCGCCCCCCCGGAGGAGAAGCCGGTCGAGGTCTTGACGAAGTCGGCGCCCGCCTTCATCGCCAGCTCGCACGCGCGGACCTTCTCCTCGTCGGTGAGGAGGGCGGTCTCGAGGATGACCTTCGAGAGGGCCCGGCCGTCCTTGCACGCCTCGACGACGCCCCGGATGTCGCGCAGGACGAGCGCGTCGTCCTTCCCCTTCAGGGCGCCGACGTTGATGACCATGTCGATCTCCTGCGCCCCCTCGCGCAGGGCCTTCCTCGCCTCCAGCGCCTTGATCTGGGGGTCCTGCGCGCCGAGGGGGAAGCCGACGACGCAGCAGACCTTCACCGCGCTCCCGCGCAGGAGCTGCTTCACCCTCGGGACGAAGATCGGGTTGACGCAGACGGAGAAGAAGCCGTTCTCGCGCGCCTCGGCGCAGAGCTTCTCGACGTCGGCCGCCGTGGCGTCGGGCTTCAGGAGGGTGTGGTCGATCAGCCGGGCGACGTCGGCGGGCGAGAGGTTAGGCTCGGCCGTCGCGGCCGGCGCCCCTCCCCTCGCCAGGATCTCCCGGACCTTCTCGGCGATCCGCGCCACGTCCTCGGGCGAAAGCTCCGGCATCCCCTTCTCCTTCTCCATCTCCCGGATCATCGCGACGCGCCTCCTGTGGCGCTCCGCCGTGCAGGCCGCCCCGAGGAAGACGTCGGCGATCCGCCGCGCGAGAGCCTCGTCGACGTGTCCGGCGCCGAGGGCCAGGACGTTCGCGTCGTTGTGCTCGCGGGCGTTCCGCGCCAGGGCCTCGGTGTTGCACGTGGCCGCCAGGACGCCCGGGACCTTGTTCGCCGCCATCGCCGAGCCGATCCCGGCGCCGTCGACGGCGATCCCGAACTCGGCCTCCCCCTGGGCGACCCGGAGGGCGACGGCGCGGGCGAAGACCGGGTAGTCGACCGGCTCCTTCCCGGAGGTCCCGAGGTCGGCCACCTCGTGCCCCTGCCCGCGGAGGTGCTCCTTCAGCCGTTCCTTGAGCTCGAAGCCGCCGTGGTCGGCGGCGAGGGCGATCCTCAGCGGCGGCATGGGGCGTCCATTCTAACCGCCGGAGCCGCCCGCATTTCGCCGGATGGGGCTCCGTCTCCCGACGGTCTCCCGCGCGCCCGTGCGGCTCCCGCCCTCCCGCGCCGGGCGACGGGCGAGAAAAGACGCCCCCGGGCGCGAGCCCGGGGGCGCTGAACTCGAGGCGACCGGTCCGCGAGGGACCGGGTCCGGGAGCTACTTGGCGGCGGGGACCTTCGCCCAGTCGATCTTGCCGTCGGCGCCCTTGGCCTCCTTGACCTTCTTGCCGAAGTCGTTGAGGTCGGCCTTGTCCTTCTTCGGCATCTTCTCGGTGTGGCAGCTGGCGCAGTTGGCCTTGGCGTCCTTCGCCTTGTACTCCTTCTGGATCTCCATGGTGGCGAACGCGGAGCCGGCCAGGGCGAGGGCGGCCAGGGTGGCGACGATGGCGGTGGTGGTCTTCTTCACTTCTCGTTCCTCCTTCCGGAATTCGGACCGGGTATTTTCGGGGAATCTCGGCGTGGCGTCGAGCCCCGGACAGGCGTCCGGCGACGGCGGACACCTGTCCGCCCGAGAGCCGCTCCCAAGCCCCGTCAGGCCCGCATTTACGCGTTCCTGCGACCCCGTCTCCTGGCAGGGCCCTTGCAGTCCCATCGAAAGGAGGCCCGGATGATCGAAGGAACGTCCGCCATGGACCGGCCGGTCGCGCGCCCCGGGACCGGGGTCTTCTTCGACCTGCCGGCCGTCTACTCGTAGCGGAGCGCCTCGGAGGGGTCGAGGCGCGCGGCGCGCCGCGCCGGCAGCGAGGCCGCGAGGAGGACGAGGAGGAGGCCGACCCCGGCGATGCCGAGGACGTGGAGCGGCTCGGGCCGGAAGGGCATCCAGGAGAGGTAGTAGACCTTCGCGATCTCGGGCGGGAAGCGGACCGCCCGCGTCGCGGTCAGGACCCAGCAGACGACCAGCCCGAACGCGATCCCGGCCGCGATCCCGGCCCCCCCGAGGAGGAGGCCGGCCAGCCGGAAGGTCCGCGCCAGGAGGCGCGGCCCGCCGCCGAGGGCCGAAAGGACCCCGACCTCGCGGGTCTTCTGGGCCACGAGGACCACGACCGAGGAGACGACCGTCCCCGCCGCGACCGCGACGATGAGGGCGAGGACGACGAAGAGGAGCGTCTGCTGAACGGCGAGGGCGGCGAAGAGGTCCCGGTTGAGCGTCCTCCAGTCGAGGACGGTGCTCGCCGGCCCGAGGCGCGAGCGGATCGCCGTCACCACCTCGTCCGCGCGGGAGGGGTGGACGAGCTTGACCTCCCAGAGCCCGGTCCGCGCGTCGGGAGGGGCGAACCGCTCGAACGCCGCGAGGGGGACGACGGCCCAGCCGTCGTCGACCTCCGAGAAGCCGGTGGTGACGAGCGCGACGACGCGGAGCGCCGTCCGCCTCGGCGGGGCGAGGCCGCTGGCGAGCGCGGGCGAGGCCGTCTCCAGGACCGCCGTGTCCCCGTCCTTCAGGGCGAGGCGCGCCGCCAGCCCCGAGCCGACGAGGGCGGGGACGGGGTCCCGCGGCCCCCCCCGCGGCGCGAGGAGCGATGCGACGCCGGGGACGGCGCCGAGGAGCCGCGTCGTCGTGAGGCCCGAGGGGACCTCGAGCCCCTTGACCACGGCGTCGACGCCCGTCGGGACCGCCGGCGAGAGGAGGAGCCCGGGCGCGAACGCGGTGCGGGCCACGGCCGCGACCCCGGGGACCGTCGAGAGGGCGCCGCGGGTCCCGGCCTCGCCGGCGCCGGGGGCGGGGATGACGAGGACCTCCGCGTTGGTACCGGCGAGCTTGTCTGCGAGGTCGCCTCGGTAGCCCGACATGAGCCCCATCGCGACGACGAGGGCGGCCGTCCCGAGCGCGACCCCCCCGAGCGCCAGCGACGAGACCGTGCCGAGGAGCCCTCCCCTCCGCGAGCCGAGGAACCGGCGCGCCAGGAAGAGCGGGAGGTTCACGCCCGCCGCGCGAGCAGGCCCGCGAACGCGTCGAAGAGGGCGTCCGAGTCGTGCGGGCCCGGGGCCGACTCGGGGTGGTACTGGACCGCGAAGACCGGGCGCCCCCTCAGCCGGAACCCTTCGCAGGTCCCGTCGTTGAGGTTGACGTGGGTCAGCTCGAGGGAGGCCGGGAGAGAGGCGGAGTCGACCGCGAAGCCGTGGTTCTGCGACGTGATCGAGACGGCCCCCGTCGTCACGTCGCGGACGGGGTGGTTCACCCCCCGGTGGCCGAACTTCAGCTTGAAAGTCTTCGCCCCGAGGGCGATCCCGAGGAGCTGGTGGCCGAGGCAGATGCCGAACACCGGCCTGCCCGATTCCACCAGTGCGCCGATCGTCCCGACGCAGGAGGGGAGCGCGGCCGGGTCGCCGGGGCCGTTGGAGAGGAAGAAGCCGTCGAAGCGGCCGGCCTCGAGGAGCTCGTCGGGCGTCGCCGTCGCGGGGAAGACGGTGACCGCGAGGCCCCACGCGTCGAGCTTCCGGAGGATGTTCCGCTTGATCCCGAAGTCGAGCGCCGCCACGCGCGGGCGCCCCGGGTCCTGGGCGCCGTACGGGTAGGGCTCGCGCGTCCCGACCTCGAGGGCGAGCGCCGCTCCGACCATCTCCGGCTGCCTCCGGACGTCGGCGAGGAGCGCCTCGCGCTCCCCGGGCGCCGTCCGCTCCGACGTCACGACGCCGCGCATCGCCCCGCGCGAGCGGAGGTGGCGGACGAGGGCGCGCGTGTCGAGCCCGTGGATCGCGACGGTGCCCGACTCGACGAGCGCCTCCCCGAGGCTCCGCTCGCCCCGGGCGTTGGAGAAGCGCTCCGGGAAGTGGCGGGCCGCGAAGCCGGCCACCTGGATCCGGGAGGACTCCGCGTCCGAGGCGTTGACGCCGTAGTTGCCGACGTGCGGGACGGTCATGACGACGATCTGCCCCCGGTACGACGGGTCCGTGAGGGTCTCCTGGTAGCCGGCCATCGCCGTGTTGAAGACGACCTCGCCGAAGGAGGTCCCCGCGCCGCCGAAGGCCTCCCCCTCGAAGGCGCGGCCGTCCTCGAGGAGGAGGAGCGCGGGGCCGCGGGTCACAGCGACCGCCCCACCGCGGCCGCGATCGGCCCGAGCTGGGAGACGAGGTCGCCGAAGGCGTCCGGCGTCAGCGCCTGCGGGCCGTCGGAGAGCGCCTCCTCGGGCCGGTCGTGGACCTCGATCACGAGGCCGTCGGCGCCGGCGGCGACGGCGGCGCGGGACATCGGAGCCACCTTGTGGCGGCGCCCGGTGCCGTGCGACGGGTCGGCCAGGATCGGGAGGTGCGAGATCCGCTCGACCGCCGGGATCACCGCCAGGTCGAGGGTATTCCGGGTGAAGTCGCTGAACGTCCTGACGCCCCTCTCGCAGAGGACGACGTTCGGGTTCCCCTCGTTCAGGACGTACTCGGCCGCGAGGAGGAACTCCTCCAGCGTCGCCGCCATCCCGCGCTTGAGCAGGACCGGCTTGCCCGTCTTCCCCACCGCCTTGAGGAGCTCGAAGTTCTGCATGTTCCGGGCGCCGATCTGGAGGCAGTCCGCGTAGCGCGCCACGAGGTCGACCGCGCCGGTGTCGAGGACCTCGGTGACGACGGGGAGCCCGCTCGCCTCCCGAGCCGCGGCCAGCATCCGGAGCCCCTCCTCGCCATGCCCCTGGAACGAGTAGGGGGAGGTCCTCGGCTTGAACGCGCCCCCGCGGAGGAGGTGGGCCCCCCGGGCCTTCACCGCGACCGCGATGGCGACGGTCCGCTCGAACGTCTCGACGGCGCAGGGGCCGGCGACGAGGACCACCCGCGTCCCGCCCACCGGGACCCCCCCGATGGAGACCACGGTGTCGTCCGGGTGGAACTCCCGGGAGACCAGCTTGTACGGATGCGAGACCTTGATGACCTCGAGGACGCCGGGGAGGTTCTCGAGGGCCGTCGGCTCGACGACGCCGCGGTTCCCCGTGATCCCGATGGCCGTCCGCTGGACCCCGGGGATCGGATGGGCCCGGAGCCCCATCCTCTCGACGGCGGCCACGACGCCCTCGACGTCGGCCTGCGTCGCGGTCCGGTCCATCACGATGAGCACGCCAGCACCTCCCGAGCCGCCGTTTATACTCCACGCCGCGCCCCATGGGTCGGGTCCGGGGCCGAGGAGGCGTCGATGGCGGCACGTCGCGTTCGGGTTCTCTCCGTCCTTCTCCTCGCCGCGATGCTCGGCTTCGCGGGATCGGCCGCGGCCTACGTCATCATCCTGAAGTCGGGCGGACGCCTCATCGCCCGCGCGAAGCCCACCGTCCAGGGAGAGAACTACGTCTACCAGGACAAGCTGGGGACGTGGCAGCAGGTCAGGACGACCGAGGTCGACGCGGAGAAGACCGAGAAGGAGAACGCGCTCGGGCTGAGGGACGCCTACGTCCTGGGAAAGACGGGAGCGGAGGAGACGACCCAGCCCCCCCCGCAGCCCCAGGCGCCCTCGCTCTCCGACTACATCCGCCGCAACAGGAAGACCGACCTCGAGGCGCCCCCCATCCCGACGCCCGCGCCCCACGAGGTCGGCTTCCGGGCTCCGGCCGAGGCCGGGGCGGCGCCACCGACCATCGACCCGGCCGTCAACGAGGCGTTCCTCCGGGCCATGGAGACAGCCGGGGTCCGCGGCGTCCGGCTCGCGCCCGGACCAGGCGGCCTGATCCGGGTCCAGGCCATCACCGACACCGAGACGGCCGTCTTCGCCGCGATCGGGGCGAGCGCCCGGGGGATGAAGGAAGCCAGGGCCGCCGGACAGAAGGTCGAGAAGGTGCAGCTCTACCTCGCCACGGCCAACGGGTCCCCCGCCGGCAAGTTCGAGCTGTCGCCGGACGACGCGGACGCCCTCCTGAACGGGACGATCAGCGCCGCGAAGTACTTCGTGGCGAACGTCATCTTCTAGCGGCTGCCGTGGAGCCAGGGGCGCTCGTCCTCGTCCACCTGGTCGGCCCGAAGGAGAAGTACTGGGGCCTCCTCCGGAGCCTCGGGACCGCGGGCGTCACGGTCCGCGGCATCGACGTCGACCTCTTCGACGACTGGGCACGCCAGTACCGCGCCGGCTCCGAGCCCGAGCTGGGCCTGGCGACGCTCTTCTTCCCCCTCCACCGGGTCGAGAAGATCTTCGAGGACGCCCGGGTCGGGAGCGTGGCGGCGTACCACGAGCGGTTCCTCGACATCGTGGGCCGCGACGTGCGCGACGTCCTCCGGGCCGAGGCGGACGGCCGCGCCGGTCCCCTGAACTGACCGGGGGGTCGGCCGGGCCGGTTTTTCCTGCACGCGAGACGCGCGCGGCACATATTGGGAGGAAGACGGTCTCGCCTTCCCGAGATTGCCTGTGCCGGGTGCGGTTCCATGCGCCCCGGGGGAGGAGACCATGTCCTTCCGTCCGGTCCCGCTCGCCGCGGCGATCGCGGTCCTCCTCGCAACGGTGCCGCGCTCTGCGCAGGCGGTCGTCCCACCCGACCCGAGCCCTCCCCCGACCCCGGTCAAGCTGGTCTTCGTCCACCACTCCACGGGCGAGGCGTGGCTGGCCGACGGCCACGGCGGCCTCGGAACGGCCCTGAGGGACTCCCGCTGGTTCGTCAGCGACACCAACTACGGGTGGGGCCCGGCCGACCTCGACGCCGGCTCGGGCACCATCGGCGACCACACCGACATCGGGAGCTGGTGGTCCTGGTTCCTGGGGCCCCACCGCGACACCTACCTCGCGGCCCTCCTCTCCGAGAGCGGGCAGCACGCGGAGTACTCGCGCCTGGCGGCCGACCCGGGCGGGCCCAACCGGGTCGTCCTCTTCAAGTCGTGCTTCCCCAACTCGCAGCTCGGCGGGAGCCCCACGGACCCGGTTCCTCCCATCGAGGCCAACCCGCTGCGCGGCCAGGACAGCGGCTCGGAGCACCACACCGTCGCGAACGCGAAGGGGATCTACGCGGCGCTCCGCGACTTCTTCGCCACGCGCCCCGACGTCCTCTTCGTCGCGGTCACCGCTCCCCCGCTCGCCGCCGCGGCGACCGACCCGGCGGCCGCCGCCAACGCCCGGGCGCTCAACGAGTGGCTGGTGAACGACTGGCTCTCGGGCTACACCGGCCGGAACGTCGCCGTCCTCGACTTCTACACCGTCCTCACCTCGGACGGCGGCCCGAGCCGGACCGACGACCCCGGGACCAACGACCTCGGCTGGGCCGACGGGAACCACCACCGGCTCCGGAGCGGCGCCGTCGAGCACACGCGGACGGTCTTCTCCGACGTCTCGGCCTACCCGAGCGACCCGGAGGACAGTCACCCCACCGCCGCCGGCGACCGGAAGGCGACGGGAGAGCTCGTCGCGCTCCTCGACGTCGCCTATAACTGCTGGCGGGGGACCGGCGGCTGTCCCGGGAGCGGCGCAGCCGCGCCCTGGGAAGCTGTCGTCGCGGCCGTGGCGCACAGCGGCGGGGCGATGGGCTCCTCGTGGCGGACCGACCTGGCCGCCGTCAACGGCGGGAGCCAGGCTGCGTCCGCGGCCTTCACCTTCACCCCGCGGGGCGGGAGCCCCGTCTCCCGGTCGGTCGACCTCGCGGCCGGCGAGGCCCGGGACTTCCGGGACGTCCTCGTCTCGCTCTTCGGCGTCGACGCCGCCGCGTCCGCCTCGGGCGCCGTCCGCGTCGCGGCCGACCGGCCGCTCTGCCTCTCGTCGAGGACGTTCAACCCGACCGCGAAGGGGAGCTACGGCGGCTACCTCCCCGCGGTCACGGCCGCGGAGGCGCTCGGGCCTGGCAAGACCGGCGTCCTCGCCCACCTCAAGGGAGGGGAGAGCTTCCGGGTCAACGTCGGCCTGACGGCCCTCGGGACGAGCGCGGCGACGGTCGCCCTCCGCCTCCGCGGGACGGACGGCGCCCCGCTCGGGCGGGAGATCGTCCTCGAGGTCCCCGCAGGGGGCCTCGTCCAGCAGGACGACGTCTTCGCCGCCGCCGGCGTGGCGCCGCCGGCGATCGCGTGGGCCACCCTCGAGGTCCGGACGGCGGGCGCGCTCGTCTGGGCCTACGCCTCGGTCATCGACAACCGGACGGCCGACCCCACCATCGTCCCTCTCGTCGTCCCGTGAGGGGACCGTCATGCACACAACGACGCACGACCCCCGTCTCCCGGTCCGGATCCTCCTGGCGCTCCTCGCGGCGATGGTCCTCCTCCTCTGGGCCCGGAGCGCGGCGGGCGCTCCGCCCTCCTGCGCCGGGCCCGAGCCGCCGCTCGTCACCGACCTCGAGGTCCGGCAGCCCCCGTCGCTGCCGGAGCCCGCCGTCCGGTCCCCGTTCCGGGACCCCGTCTTCGGCCGCTGCGTGACGCGCGTGACCGACCGCCGGCACGACCTCGATCCCTCGGATCCGTCCCGGGGGATCAAGAACGAGTACGCGCGCGTCCAGGCGTGGAACGCCGACGGGACGCTGATCCTCCTGCGCGGTCTCGCGGCGACCTGGTACGTCTACGACGCCTCCACGCTCGCTCCCCTCTCCTACCTTCCCGAGGTGGTCATCGACCCGAGGTGGGACGCGACGGACCCCCATCGCCTCGCCTTCGCCGACGGGACGGCCCTCCGCAGCGTCGACGTTACGACGCACGAGACGTCGCTGGTCCACGACTTCGCCGCGGACTTCCCCGGCCAGGCTCTCGCGATGGTCTGGACCCGCTCCGAGGGGAGCCCGTCGGCCGACGGGACGACCTGGGGGCTGATGGCGCAGGACGAGAGCTGGCGCCCGGTGGCCTTCCTGGTCTACGACCAGGCCTCCGACCGGGTGGTCGCGATCCGCGACCTCCGGGGGACCCCGGGGACCGACGACATCGACGCCGTGACGATCAGCCCCTCGGGCCGGTTCTTCGTCGCCGCCTTCCCCACCTGCGCGGAGGGGACTCTGGGGACCGACGCTGCGCCCTGCGGGATGATGGTCTACGACCGCTCCCTCGCGAACGGCCGCGGCCTCTCCCGCGCGCTGGGACACAACGACCTCGCGCTCGACGCCTCGGGCCGCGACGTCGCCGTCTACCAGGACGTCGACACCGACGAGATCGCCCTGATCGACCTCGAGTCGGGCGCGCGGACGGCCCTCGTCCCGATCGACTTCAGCCACGAGCCGATCGGCCTCCACTTCTCCGGACGGTCCTTCCTCCGCCCCGGCTGGGCTGTCGTGTCGACTCACGACGCCTCGACCGGCTCGGCGACGTGGATGGACGACCAGCTCTTCGTCCTCGAGCTCAAGGCGGGCGGACGGGTCGTCCGGCTCGCCCACACCCACTCCCTGGTGGACCCCGACCAGGAGCACGACTACTGGGCCGAGCCGCACGCGACCGCGAATCGCGACCTGACGCAGGTCCTCTTCACCTCCAACTGGGGGCGCTCCGGCACGGAGGAGGTGGAGACCTACCTCGTGACCCTCCCGGCGGGATGGAGCGGTTCGGAGCCGCCTCCGCCCTGCTCGCTCTCCTGCAGCGCCTCCGCCGGCACCGCGGCCACGATCGGGAGCCCGGTCTCCTTCACCGCCTCGGCCACGCCGACGGGCTGCTCGTCGCCCGTCGTCTACGCGTGGTCCTTCGGGGACGGCGGGACCGCCGCCGGCGCCTCGACGACCCACGCGTACGCCCTCGCCGGCACCTACTCGTGGACGCTCACCGCCTCGTCCGGCGCGGCGACCTGCAGCCGCGGCGGGACGGTGACCGTCGCCGCTCCCTCCGCGGCGTTCGCGGCGGCGGTCGCCGCCGTGTCGCACGCCCCCGGGGCCTACGGGAGCCTCTGGCGAAGCGACGTCGCGGTCGTCAACCCGGGCTCCTCCGCCGCGACGGCGACGTTCACGTTCGTCCCCGGAGGGGGCTCGCCTCTCGTGAGGACGCGAAGCGTCGCGCCCGGCATCGCCGAGTGGGCCGACGTCCTCGTGTCGCTCTTCGGCCTCCCGGCGGGTTCGCCCTCCTTCGGGGCGCTCCACGTCGCCTCGGACGTCCCCGTCGTCGTCTCGTCGCGGACCTTCAACCAGGACGAGGCGGGGACCTACGGCGGCTTCCTGCCGGCCGTGACGGCCGCGGCCGCCCTGACTCCCCTCCGACGCGGCCTCCTCCCCCACCTCCGCCGCTCGGCCTCCGTCCGGACGAACGTCGGCCTCGTGAACCTCGGGACCGCACCGGTGGAGGTCGCCGTCCGGCTCCACGACGGCTCGGGGGCGCCTCTCGGAACCGAGCTCCTCGTGGCGGTCCCGGCGGGCGGGCTCAACCAGGTCGTCGACGTCTTCGGGGCCGCAGGAGCGGGGGACCGCGGCGTCGCCTACGCCCGGCTCACCGTCCGGACCCCCGGCGGCTCGGCCTGGGCCTACGCCTCGGTCATCGACAACGGGACGAGCGACCCGACGATCGTCCCGGTCCAGGTGCCTTAGCGAGGCGTCAGCGGGGCTCGTCCGGCAGCTTCTGGGAGAGCTCGAGGAGGATCCCGCCCGTCGACGCCGGGTGGACGAACGCGACGAGGCAGCGGTGCGCCCCGGGGAACGGCTCCTCGTTGACGAGCCGGACCCCGGCCCCCTTCAGCTTCGCGAGGGCCGCCGCCACGTCGGCGACCTCGAGGCAGACGTGGTGGACGCCGGGACCCCGCCTGGCGAGGTGCTTTGCGATGGGGCTCTCGGGCGAGGTCGGCTCGAGGAGCTCGATGGACGACTCGCCCACCGGCCGGAACGACGTCGAGACCTTCTGCGACTCGACCACCTCGGCGTGCTCCTCGAGGAGGCCGAGGAGGTCGTAGAAGCGCCCCCCCTCCTCCAGCGACTCGACGGCCACGCCGAGGTGGGCGATCCGCGTCACGAGCCCCCGCGCCGGGCCACCCCGGTCGCGGACCGCGGCCAGGAGGGTCTCGGCAGCCGCGAACGGGTCGCGCGTCCGCCCCTCCAGCCGCTCCGCCTCGCTCGCGAGCGAGCCGTTCGCGCCCGAAAGGCCGTGGAGGTCGGCGAGGAGGCGCTGCTGGACGATCGACTCGATCCGCCGGACCGTCCTCTCGCGCCGCCGGGAGGCGCCTTCGGGGCCGGCGAGGAAGGCTCGGTGGCGCTCCAGGGCGTCGCGGAGCTCCTGGATCCCGGTCGCCGCCCGCGCGACGGTCTTCAGGACGGGCGGGATCCAGGCGCCGTGCTCCCCCAGCTCCAGCATCTGGAGGATCTCGTGGACCACCCGGTCGGCCCCCTCGCGGTCGGCCTTGTTGACGACGAAGACGTCGGCGACCTCCATCAGGCCGGCCTTGATCGCCTGGATGTCGTCCCCCATGCCCGGGGTCAGGACCACCACGCAGCTCTCGGCGAGCCGGAAGACCTCGATCTCGTCCTGGCCGACCCCGACCGTCTCGACGAGGATCTCGTCGAAGCCGGCGGCGTCGAGGACGTCGACGGCGTCGGCCGTCGCCCGGGCCAGCCCTCCGAGGTGGCCGCGGGTGGCCATCGACCGGATCAGGACGCCGGGATCGGTGTAGAGCTCCTGCATCCGGATCCGGTCCCCGAGGATCGCGCCGCCCGAGAAGGGCGAGGAGGGGTCGACGGCGACGATGCCGACCCGCTTCCCCTCGGCCCGGGCCAGCCTGGCGAGCGCGGCGGTGAGGGTCGACTTCCCCGCGCCCGGGGAGCCGGTCAGCCCGACGACCCGGGCCCGTCCACCCTTCGGGAAGATGAGCGAGAGGAGCTCCGGGAACCTCGGGTCGGCCCCCTCGGCCCAGGTGATCCCCCGGGCGACGGCGCGGGTCTGCCCCGCGAGGATCCCTTCGGCGAGCTCGGCAGGGGTGGGAACGGTCATGGCGGGGGGAGTCTACGACGCGCGTCGGGTCGGTCCCGGCCGGGAGGGCTCCGTCCGGGACCCCCGGGGCCCCGGTCGACGAAGCCGCCGCCGGGGAGGCCGGACGCGCCTAGAATGTCGCCTCCGTGTCCCGAACCGTGGCTCGCCCCCGGGCCGACCCCTCGGCCGACCTTCTGATTTCGGCGCTCTCGGAGATGTGCCGCGTGGTCGCCGGGACGCTCGAGCTGCGCGAGGTCTTCTCCCGCGTCGCCGACGCCGCCCACCGGGTCGTCGCCTTCGACGCCATGGGGATCACGCGCGCGACCGAGGCGGGAGGGATCATCCTCTACGCCGTCGCGGGCACGGCCGGCGGCGGGACGCCCGGGAGGGAGCTGACGTTCGAGGAGATCTCCCCGGCGCTCCGGGGGCAGGGAGGACGCGTCGTCCGGATCGCCGACGCCCCGCGCGAGCTGGACGTCCGCCACGCCCTCGACCGGGAGATCGTCGGCTCCGGGGCCCTCTCCCTCCTCGCCGGCCCGATCCGCAGGGGCGAGGCGCCGCTCGGCGGGCTCTGGTTCGCCTCGAAGCAGCGGGACGCGTTCTCGGAGCGGGACGAGGTGACCCTCGCCGCGATCGCGGACCTCCTGGCGGTCGCCCTCGAGCACGAGAGGCTCACCGACGCCGAGCGCCTCCGGCTCCGCCGCCACCGCGACCTCGAGCAGCTCGTCCCGACGCTCGCCCGGGCCCTCGACGTCCGCGAGGTCTTCGGGCAGATCTCCGAGATCGCCCAGAAGGTCCTCCCGCACGACCGGATGGCGCTGGGCCTCCTCGAGGACGAGGGGCGCTCCGTTCGGATCTACGCCGTCAGCGGCGCGCCGGCGCCCGACACCCCGGAGAGCTACCCGATCCTCGAGTCGGAGCGCGACCAGCTCGACTGGGACTTCCAGATCGTCAACGACATCGAGAAGGAGATGGTCCCCTCCTCGACCCGCCGCGCCATCCTCCTGAAGGCGGGGATGAGGTCGAGCCTGAGGGTCCCGATCTACCTCGACGGCAGCCGCGCCGGCGGGCTCGCCTTCCACTCGCGGCAGCCCGGCCGCTTCCGGACCGAGGACGTGGACTTCGCCCACCGCGTGGCGGACCAGGTCGCGCTCGCCCTCTCGCACCAGCGGCTCGCCGAGGAGGAGCGCCGCGCCGAGGAGGCGCGCGCCGCGGCGGCGCGGCTCGAGGCGCGCGTCCGGCGCCTGCGCGAGGAGCTGGAGAGCCGCGACGGCTTCGGCCGCGTCGTGGGGAACGCGAAGAGCTGGCGCGACGTCCTCGTCCAGGCGTCGAAGGTCGCCCCGACCGACACGACCGTCCTCCTGACCGGCGAGTCGGGGACCGGCAAGGAGGTGATCGCCCGCGCGATCCACCGGGCCTCGCCGCGAGCGGACCAGCCGTTCATCGCGCTCAACTGCGCGGCGCTCCCCGAGCAGCTCCTCGAGTCCGAGCTCTTCGGCTACGAGAAGGGGGCCTTCACCGGCGCCGCCGGCGCGCACTCGGGCCGGCTCGAGCAGGCCGCCGGCGGGACGCTCTTCCTCGACGAGGTGGGGGAGATGAGCACGCTCGTCCAGGCCAAGCTCCTCCGGGTCCTCCAGGAGCGCGAGTTCCAGCGGCTCGGCGGGACCCGCGTCCTGAAGGCCGACGTGAGGGTCGTCGCGGCGACGAACCGCGACCTGAAGGGCGCCATCTCGCGCGGAGAGTTCCGCCAGGACCTCTTCTACCGCCTCTCGGTCTTCGAGATCCACCTCCCTCCGCTCCGCGAACGGCGCGAGGACGTCCTCCCCCTGACGGCCCGCTTCCTCGAGGAGCTCGGCAGGGGGATGGGCCACCCCGCGCCGGGGATCTCGAAGGAGGCGCGCGAGCTCCTTCTCGACTACGCGTGGCCGGGGAACGTCCGCGAGCTGAGGAACGCCCTCGAGCGGGCGATCATCCTCTCGGAGGGGGGCCTCATCCAGGCCGAGCACCTCCCGATCCCCGTCGCCTCGGCCGGCCCGGGCCCCGCCCGCGGCGCGCCCCTCGCCTCGCTCCCCCCGGAGGGGATCGACCTCGACGACCTCGAGCGCGAGCTCGTCGGCCAGGCCCTCGAGCGCGCCCGCTACAACAAGAGCCGCGCGGCGAAGCTCCTGGGGCTCACCCGCGCGCAGCTCTACTCTCGCCTCGAGAAGTACGGGATCTCCTGATGATGCACGTCCGGTTCCTCCGCCTCCTCTTCCGTGCCGGCGCCGTCCCCGAGTTCGTCCGCATCTACGACGAGCGGATCCTCGCCACGCTCTCGGCGACCGAGGGGTGCCTCGGGGCCGCCCTCCTCACCCGCGCCAGGCGGGACGAGGAGGTCCTGTCGCTCACCGCCTGGCGCGGCGCGGGCCACGCGATCGCCTACGACGAGGGGGGGAGCTTCGCGCGGCTCCTGAACCTGACCGAGCACCTCCTCGACGAGAGCCCGAACGGGAGGGCGACCCTCGCCCCGGAGCACGACCTCGCGGTCGAGAGCTACGACGCCGACCTCCTCCCGCCCACGACGCTCGCCGACGCGCTCGTCCCCGGCCGCTTCGCGCGGACGGTCGCCGTCGACCTCGCCCTCGAGGGGGCCGACGTGTTCGACCGCCGCTATCGCGCCGAGACCTCCCTCGCCCGCGAGGACTTCCCCGGCCTTTCGGCGGCCCTCCTCCTCCGCCACACGGGCCAGCCGTCGCGGGTCGTCGGCGTCGGCTTCTGGCGCGGGGAGGAGGACGCGGCCCGATACGAGCTGAGCGGCCGCTTCGACCGGCTCGCCGAGAGCCTCGGCGACACCCTCTCCACCTCCTCCGGCTGGCTCGCCCGCTTCTCCTCCGGCCCGACGCCTCCGCCGGCCCGCGCGGCGTTCGTCGTCGCCGGCTGGTTCGTCCGCCTGGCCCGCGCGTTCTGACGCGCCCGGCCGTGCCGGCCGCGTCCGCCCCCATTCGGCCGCGACTCGGCCCCGATTCGCCGGCGCGCGCCTCCCGGTGCAAGATCACGGGTCGTGGACGGTCTCACCTCCGCCGTCGCCCGCTCGGGCGTCCTCCTCGTGGCCGGCAACGTCTTCCTGGAGCAGCTCGGCCTCCCGATCCCCGCGATGCCGCTCTTCGTCGTGGCGGGGGCGCTCGTCGTCCGCGAGTCGCTGTCGGGCCCGCAGCTCCTCCTCTCGGTCCTCCTCGCCGCGCTCGCGGCCGACACGATCTGGTTCCTCCTGGGGCGGAAGTACGGCTGGCACGTCCTGCGCCTCCTCTGCGGCCTCTCCCTCTCGGCCGACACCTGCGTCAAGCAGACGTCGGCCACCTACGACCGGCTCGGCCTCCGCACCCTCCTCTTCGCCAAGTTCGTCCCGGGGCTGTCGGCCGTCTCGGTCCCGGTCGCCGGCGCGCTGAAGGCCCCGTACCTCCGCTTCCTCGCCTACGACGCGGCGGGGACGCTCCTCTGGGCGGGAGCCGGCATCGGCCTCGGGGCGGTCTTCCACGAGCAGGTGGACGCCGTCCTCGCCTTCCTCCGGCGCTTCGGCGCGGGCGCCCTCGGCCTCCTCGCCGCCGCCCTCGCGGTCTACCTCGCGGCCCGGCTCTGGCGGCGGCAGCAGACCCTCCGGACCCTCCGGATGTCCCGACTCACGCCGCAGAACCTCGCCGAGCGGCTCCTCGCCGCGGACGGCTCCCTCGTCGTCGTCGACGTGAGGAGCCGCCTGTCGCGCCGCGACGACCCCCGCAAGATCCCGGGGGCGCTCGTCGCCGACCTGGGCGAGATCGACTCCAGGCTCCGCGACATCCCGTTCGACAAGGACGTCGCCCTCTACTGCACGTGACCGAGCGAGGCCTCGGCGGCCCGTGTGGCACGCCTCCTCCTCGAGCGCGGGTACCGGAACGTCCGGCCCCTGGAAGGGGGCTTCGACGCCTGGGTCGCCGCGGGCCTTCCGACCGACCCCCTCGACGCGTCGGAGCTCGCGCTCCACGGCGGCGTCGCCGCCTAGGGAAGATCGTGCGCCCGTGAGGAGCGCCCGGGTCGCCGCACTTCCAGCCGTGCGGACCCCTTCCCTCCCCGCCCCGGCCGCTCTCCCGCCGGCCCCCCTCCTGACGCCCCTCCGCGTCCTCCGGCTCCTCCTCGGCCTCGCGCTCGTCGCCCTGGCCCTGGTCGTGACCGGAGGGGCCGACTCGGGACGGGCATCCGTCCCTCCCCTCGCCGGCTCCGCGCCGCCCGGGCCGCCGGGCGGCGCCGGGATCCCGATCCACGTCGACCCGGCGCCCTGACTCACCCCGGCTCGGCTCCCCCCTCCGGAGACGGGATCGCGCCGTCTATCCGTCTAGGAGCCGTCGAGGTCGAAGGGGCCGCGGTCGAGGGTCTCGAGGAGACGGTCGAGGCGGTAGTGGCTGGGACCGAAGACCAGCCGGATCTCGCCGTTCTCGCAGATCACGTCCCGCACCTCGAGGGACAGCTCGGGCGGGAGGAGGTCCGTCAGGTTCAGGACGACGACCCGCTCTCCCGGGTAGAAGAACGCGAAGCCGGGCGGCTGGCGGTCGACGATCTTCTTCAGGACCCAGGCGGGGATCGGGACGAAGCCGAAGACGGTCAGGTGCTCGAGGTTGAAGCCGAGCCAGCCGTCGCGGTACCGCAGGTTCGTGATCTCGCTCCGGAGCGGGGGCTTGAAGGGGCTCCTGGCCCGGACGGTCAGGGTGAGGCGCCCGTCGTCCGGCTCGACGAGGATCTCCCGGATCTCCGGTACCCGGCGCGTCGCGTGCCTGAGGACCGCGTTGAGGGTGGCAGCGTCGACGACGACGGTGAGCCCCTCCCACCTCACGGACAGGGACGGCACGTCGGGCGACGGGGCCTGGGCCGGCGTCTCCTCCCGCATGCGCACGATCGTACTCCGTTCCTCAGACCACGTACGCCACCGCGAACCCGACCTGCGCCGCCATCAGCATCAGGTACATGTGGGTCCACGAGGGGTGGTTCTCGGTCGCGGAGAGCTCGTCCGGGTTGCGCGACAGGAGCCGGACGGTGTAGAGGCCCCACGCCGCCAGGACGGCGCCGAGGAGCGAGAGGACGGGCGCGTTGCCGGTCAGGAGGCGCTGCGCGGGGTTGGCCGGGTCGGGAGCCCAGGCGAGGCCGATCAGGAGGGCCCACGGCAGGACGAAGAAGGGAGCGATGATCGCCACCGCCTTCCGGTTGCCGTAGAGGACGGGGAGGGTCCGGCAGCCTCCGGCCCGGTCTCCGGGCACGTCGGAGAAGTCCTTCGTCGAGGAGGCGCCGAGGAGGAAGAGGCCGAAGAGGGTCCCGATGGCCCACGGCTCCCAGCTGCCGGCGGGAGCGACCATCGTCCACCCGGCCACCTTCAGGAGGCAGCCCCGCGGGATCGCGATCGTCACGTTCGCCCAGAACCCGAGCCTCTTCGTCCGGCCGAAGGCGGGCATCGAGTAGACGAGCGTGAAGACGAACCCCGCGAGGAAGAGGGCGGAGCACTGGTGCGTCGGAAGCGGCGCCCCGAGGCGCGCGGCGAGCCCCTCCACGGGCGGGACGACGATCGGCCAGGTCGGCAGGAGCGCCAGGGCGTAGAGGACCCAGGTGAGGACCCAGGTCTCGCGCGTCCCGGCCTCGCCGGTGACGAGCGGCCGGTCGGGCTTGTTGATCCGGTCGACCTCGAGGTCGGTGATCTGGTTCAGCGCGTTCGAGGCGGCGTTGAGGAACGAGGCGCAGACCGACCCGAGGGCGATCGCGCCGACGATGGCCCAGGTGAGCCGCCGTTCGGGGTCCGGGTTGTGGGCGCTGCCGAAGGCGCAGACGGCCCCCGAGACGATCCCGAGGAGGGGCGGGAGGAGGGTGAAGGGGCGCGTGAGGCGGACGGCGGTTCCGAGCTTCATGCGAGCGGCGCCAGGAGGAGGGCCGCGGCGGCCCCGACGAGCGTGTTGAGGAAGTTGAGGACGTGGCCGTTGGTGACGCGCCAGGACGCGCCGTCCCGGCCGAGGAGGCTCTCGGCGACCGTGCCGAGGGAGGCCGCGACGACGACGACGGCGACGCCCGCCGGCGTGACGAGGCCGAGCGCGAGCGCGACTCCGCCGACGAGGAGGGCGGCGAGGACCCCGGCGAGCGTCCCTCCCGCCGAGACGGCGCCGTCGGTGCCGGGCGGGACGCGGCGGAAGTCGGGGAGGAGGACCGTGGGGGTCCGGAGCGCCTGCCCCACCTCGGTCCCGACGGTGTCCATCAGGGCGGTGGCGAAGGCCGCCGCCGCGGCCAGGGCGTACCGGGGGGCGTCGGCGGCGGGAGCGAGCGCGGCGACCCCCGCGCAGAACGCGGCGGTGGTGACGTTGGCCAGGACGTTGGCGGCCCCCCGCCGCCCCCCCGCCTCCTCGGCCTTGCCGAGCGCCTCCTTCCTCCGCCGCCCGAGCCGCGTCGTCAGCGTCCCGAGGCCGAAGAAGGTCCAGAGGAGGAGGTAAGGCCGCCATCCGCCGAGGCCCCAGACGAAGGCGCCCATCGCGAAGCCGGCCCAGGCCCCGGAGGGGCGGACGACGCGGAGGAGGGCCGCGGCCCCGGCGACCACGGCGTTGATCGCGAGCCCCGTCGCGGCCTGCGCGAGCGCCTCCGGCCCGAGGAGCCGCCCGGCTCCCGGCGCCGCCGTCAGGGCGGCCGCGACGACGGCCGCGCCGACGAGGGGCGGGACGAGGTTGTCGTCGAGCTCGGAGGGGAGGCTCTCGACGAGGGCGCCCGCCGCCGCCCCGAGGAGGAGCGCCGAGGCCTCGACGGGGGAGGGGACGCGGGACCCGACCCAGCCGTAGAGGAAGCCCGCGCCGAGCGTGCCGGCGACGACGTACCCGAGGAGGCCGGACCAGCTCTTGCCGCGGTTCCAGGGGAGGCGCGGCCCGCCCACCGACATCCCCACGAGGGTCGCGAAGCCGTCGCCGAAGGCGAGGAAGCCCCAGCCGGCGGCCGCGATCTCGAGCCGGCGCGGGAAGAGGAGGACGAGGACGAGGACGACGAGCGGGTAGAGGAGGATCCCGACCGGGAAGCCCCGGGCGACGTCGTCCCTGCGGAAGAGCGCGCGGCCGCCGACCCTCGGGAGGAGGGCGGCGTTGAAGGCGAAGGCGCCGAGGGCCGCCGCCGCGGCCCCTCTCCAGTCGAGCCACCGGAGGAGGAGGGCGAACGCCGCCATCCCGACGTGGACGGCCTTGCGGCGCCGCTCGGTGGCGTCGACCGTCACGCCGGCTCCCGTCCCGCCCTCTCGGCGAGGTAGTCGTCCAGCGCGTCGAGGTGCGGGCGGGGCGCCTCCCCCGCCAGGCGCTCGTAGCGCGAGGTGTCGAGGACCGAGAAGGCGGGGCGGGGGGCCGGACGCGGGAACTCGTCGGTCGCGACGGGGACGACGCTCACATCCGGGAAGCCGCCGCGGGCGAGGACCTCGCGCGCGAGGCCGAACCAGGTCGTCTCCCCCGCGTTCGCGAAGTGGACGAGGCCGCGCGCGCCGCGCGCGACGAGGAGCCGGAGCGCCCGGGCCAGGTCGGAGGCGAAGGTGGGGCGGCCGCGCTGGTCGTCGACGACGCGGAGCTCCCCGCGCCCCGACGCCGCGAGCTTCAGGATGGTGTCGGGGAAGCTCGGCCCCCCGACGCCGAAGAGCCACGAGGTCCTCACGACCAGGACTTCCGCGCCGCTCGCCAGCGCGCGCCTCTCGCCCGCCAGCTTGCCGCGGCCGTAGGCGTTCACCGGGGAGACCGGGTCGTCCTCGCGGTAGGGCCGCGTCCCCTTCCCGTCGAAGACGTAGTCGGTGGAGACGTGGACGAGGAGCGCGCCCGCCTCGCGGCAGCGGGAGGCGAGCGTCCCGACCGCCTCGTCGTTCACGAGGAGGTGGGCGGGGTCGCTCTCGCAGAGGTCGACGCGCGTGTCGGCGGCCGCGTTGTAGACGACGTCCGTCCCGGGGCCGATCGCGGCCCTCACGGCCGGGGCGTCGGTGAGGTCGAGCTCCTCCCGGTCCCACGCGAGGGCCGCGGGGAGCTGGCGGGCCAGCGCCCGTCCCAGCATCCCGCGCGCGCCGAGGACGAGGGTCGTCATCCGACCGGGGCCGAGGTCTTCAGGCGCTCGCCGTAGTTCTTCTCGTACCAGGCCTTGAAGCTCGGGTCGCGCTCCTTGATGGGGCGCCACCACCACTCGTTCTCGACGTACCAGCGGACGGTCGCCGCGAGCCCCGTTTCGAAGTCGAACGCGGGGCTCCACCCGAGGGCGCGGAGCTTCCCGGTGGAGAGGGCGTAGCGGCGGTCGTGGCCGGGGCGGTCGGAGACCATCCTCACGAGCGCCTCGTCGCGACCGAGGAGCTTCAGGATCCGGCGGGTGATCTCGACGTTCTCGATCTCGTTCCCGCCCCCGACGTTGTAGACCTCGCCCGGCTCCCCCCGCTCGAGGAGGAAGAGGAGCGCCCGGGCGTGGTCCTCGACGTAGAGCCAGTCGCGGACGTTCCTCCCGTCGCCGTAGAGCGGGAGCGGGAGGCCGTCGATGGCGTTGGTGACGAAGAGGGGGATCAGCTTCTCGGGGTAGTGGTAGGGCCCGTAGTTGTTGGAGGCGCGGGTGACGATGACCGGGACGCCGTACGAGGCGAAGAAGGAGTAGGCGAGCCGGTCGCCGCCGCACTTGGCCGCGGAGTACGGGTTGCGGGGGGAGAGGGGGTCGGTCTCGCGGAAGGACCCCTCCAGGATCTGGCCGTAGACCTCGTCCGTGGAGATCTGGACGAATCGGGTCAGGCCGACGCGCCGCGCCTCCTCGAGGAGGACGAAGACCCCCTTGACGTCGGTGTCGAGGAACTCGCTCGCGGAGTGGAGCGAGCGGTCGACGTGGGTCTCGGCCGCGAAGTTCAGCACCACGTCGCAGCCTTCCATCGCGTCGGCCACCGCGGCCGGGTCGGCGATGTCGCCGTGGACGAAGCGGTACCGGGGGTCGCCCTCGAACACCTTCAGGTTCTGGAGGTTCCCGGCGTAGGTCAGCTTGTCGAGGACGACGATCTCGGCCTCGGGCCGCACGCGCCGCAGGGTCCGCGCGAAGCACGAGCCGATGAAGCCGGCGCCGCCGGTGACGAGGACTCTCTTCACGTCCTTCACGCGCGTCTCCTTCGGAGGGTCACGGCGACACGCTTCCCGTGAAGTCGAGGAAGCTGCCGACGTTCTTCAGGTTCAGGCCGATCCGGAAGTCCCGCGAGGGGACCGACCCGATCCGCAAGTCCCTGTACTCCAGCAGGATCTTGAAGCACGACCCCTCGACGGTCAACAGCGAGCGGGACTCGAGCATCTTCCCCTTGCCGATGTCGTAGTTGACCTGAAGGTCGAGGCGGAGGAGCTTCTTCACGATCGGGAGGCCGCCGAACGCGCGGAGCTGGGTGGAGGCCTCCGGGACGCCGACCGGACGGCTGTCGTAGAGCGACAGCTGGAGCGTGGAGTCCTTCCCCGTGAGCCCCGCGCTGAGGCTCGCCGAGGTCATCTGGCCCGCGTGGAAGTCGTACGTCGTCCGCGCGTCGACGTTGACGTTCGAGCTGGGGTTCACGCGGAGCGTCGCGTCGACGGGACTGTGCTTGGCGAGGGTCGTCGAGCTCGTCGCCCCCCCGGGGAGGGAGAAGGAGTAGGTCTGCCCGATCTCGAGCGAGGCGACGTCCCGCGCGGCTCCCGCCTTCTCCTTCCCGAGGAGGCGCTGGACGAGGGCGTACCTCAGGGAGTTCCCGGGGACGAGCGTGTCCACCTCGTCGAACTGCGGCGCCCGGCGCATCCCCGCGGGCTCGGTGACATAGCTCCAGTCGACCCTCGGCTCGATCACGTGCTTGAGCTTGGTGAACGGGCCGAGGCCCGACTCGAAGATGCGCGAGAAGGACGGCCCGGTCAGCTGGGCGCCGAAGGTGCCGTAGGCCCGGTCGTAGCGCTCGGCGACGAGGGCCGTCTGCCGGTCGTCCAGGGACTGCGTGTAGGTCGTCAGGCGGAGCCCGGCGTCGGCCTGGAGCGAGAGCCACGGGATCGACGAGAGCGGGGCCGAGACCTTGGGGAAGAGGTCGAAGCGGCCGTAGGAGCCCGCCGGCTGGCCCGGGCCACGGTCGATCTTCAGGAAGCCCCCCTGGGCGGTCGCCTCCGCGAAGAGCCGCTGCCCGAGGAGGGGCGTCGGGCGGAGACGGCCCTCGACGAGGGGGAGCCGCTCGCTCAGCGCCTCGGTGGGGCCGTAGAAGGCGAGCTCGCGGTCCAGCCTGAGGTTGACGGCGAAGGGGTCGGAGGTGAAGGTGACGAAGGCCCCCGACTTCACGCTCCGGGTGGAGGTGAGGTTGAAGTCGCGGTTGTACGACTGGAAGAAGCCGATGTCGGAGAAGTCGATCCACGAGACGACGCCGCGCGTCTTCGGCGCGAGGTCGTCCGACTTGAGGGTCCCCCGCGTCTGCCACTGCCACCGCCCGTCGTCCTGCTGGTAGACCGGCTGGTAGAAGCCCTCGAAGACGGTCTTCTCCGACGGGCGGGCGCGCAGCTCGAGCCCGAGCCCCGTGTATCTCTTCGTATAGAGCTCCGCGGTGAGGGTGGCGTCGGCCGACCGGCCGAGGACCCGGTAGTACGACAGGCCGAGGAACCCTCCCCGGTCGGAGCTGTAGCCGACGGCCGGGACGAGGAAGCCCGACACCCGGTCCTGCAGCGCCGGCCAGAGGAGGTACGGCGTGTAGAGGAGCGGGACCCCCGCGAAGCGGAAGACCACGGTCTTCAGGCGCGCGTAGCCGTCGAGCGTGACCCGCCCGCTCGCCAGGTGGAAGGCCCAGGTCGGGTGGTCGCCGTCGCACGCCGTCAGCGTCCCGTCGGTGATGGTGAACGTCTTCGGCCCGACTTTGGCGAGGACCGCGCCCCGGAGGTGGAGCCCCCCTTCCAGGTCGGCCGCGCCGTCGGTGAGGACGCCGATCTTCTCCGCCAGGTCGAGGTCGAGGCGGACTCCCGTCAGGCGGGTGGGCCCCTGCTCGAGGACGACGTCCCCCTCGGCCACAACGGTCCGCTTCTTGGTGTCGGCACGGACGGTCTTCGCCTGCAGCTTGATGTCCTGGTACTCGACGGTGACGCGCTCCCCTTCCGGCGCCTCCACCTCGTAGAGCGAGTCGCCGATCAGGGTCTGCCGCCCCCCCTTCCCGTCGGGCACCTGGATCCTCACGAGCCCGCCGGTCTCGGGGAGCTTGAACTTGATGTCGAGGCGCGCCCGCTCGCGGAACCGGCTCGCGAACGGGTCGCTCTCGAACGACGACTGTCCGTCGGCCCGGCGCCCGGCGAGGAGGAGCGCCGCAGCCGAGAGGACGGCCAGGAGGCGCCCCGCGACCGCCGCCCGGCGGCGGTGGCGCGGCCGGGGTCTCAGAGCGTCATCTCGGGGACGTCGCCCCGGTATTCGAGAGGCGGAACCGTTGCCGCGACGATCTCCTCGACCGAGACGCCCGGGGCCCTCTCGACGAGGACGAGTCCCGCGCCGCCCGGCTTCACGTCCAGGACGGCCAGGTCGGTGACGATCCGGTGGACGCAGCGCCGCCCGGTGAGCGGCAGGGTGCAGCGGTCGAGGACCTTCCGGTCGCCGTTCCTGGCGACGTGCTCCATCGTGACGACGACCCGCCGGGCGGAGGCGACGAGGTCCATCGCGCCCCCCATCCCCTTCACGAGCTTGCCCGGGATCATCCAGTTCGCGAGCGACCCCTCGGCGTCGACCTGCATCGCGCCCAGGATGCAGAGGTCGATGTGGCCTCCGCGGATCATCCCGAACGAGTCGGCCGAGGAGAAGAACGCCGCGCCGGGGATCACGGTGACGGTCTCCTTCCCGGCGTTGATCAGGTCGGCGTCGAGCTCCTCCTCCGTCGGGTACGGCCCGAGGCCGAGGATCCCGTTCTCGGACTGGAGGATCACCTCCATCCCGGCGGGGATCCTGTTCGCGACGAGGGTCGGCATCCCGATCCCGAGGTTGACGTACATGCCGTCGCGCAGCTCCTTCGCCGCGCGCGCCACGATCCCGTCCCGGTCCAGCTTCGGCATCGCGCCCTCCCTCAGGCCTTGCGGACGGTCCGTCGCTCGATCCGCTTGGCGCGGGGGGCGACGACGACGCGGTTCACGAAGACGCCGGGCGTGTGGATCCCGTCGGGGTCGAGCTCGCCGACCTCGACGAGCTCCTCCACCTCGGCGACGGTGACGCGGCCGGCCGTGGCCGCCATCGGGTTGAAGTTTCGGGCGGCCTTGCGGTAGACGAGGTTGCCGAGTCGGTCCGCCTTCCACGCCGCCACGAGGGCGAAGTCGCCGACGATCCCCTTCTCGAGGACGACCTCGCGGCCGTCGAGGACGCGGGTCTCCTTCCCCTCGGCGACGATCGTCCCGACGCCGGTCGGCGTGTAGAAGCCGGCGATGCCGGCGCCGCCGGCCCGGATCCGCTCCGCGAGGGTCCCCTGCGGCGCGAACTCCAGCTCGAGCTCCCCGGAGAGGTACTGCCGCTCGAACTCGGCGTTCTCGCCGACGTACGACGAGACCATCTTCCGGATCATCCGCTTCCCGAGGAGGATCCCGAGGCCCCAGTCGTCCACGCCGCAGTTGTTCGAGACGCAGACGAGGTCCTTCACGGGGCGCTCCGAGAGCGCGAGGATCAGGCTCTCGGGGATCCCGCAGAGGCCGAACCCCCCGACGATGAGCGTCGCGCCGCTCGGGATGTCCGCCACCGCACGGGCGGCGGCCTCCCGGGGCGACGAGGCACGGACGACCTTGTCGATCATTGCGGCTTCCCCCTCTCGGCGCCCGCGGCGGGCGCGCTCCCGGCCTTCGGCGCTCCCGTCAGAGCGCCTCCACCACCATGGCGGTCGCCTCTCCCCCGCCGATGCAGATCGCGGCCAGGCCGTACTTCTTCTTGCGGGCCCTGAGGGCGTGGAGGAGGGTCACGAGGATCCGGGCGCCCGAGGCGCCGATCGGGTGGCCGATCGCCACCGCCCCTCCGTTGACGTTCACCCGGTTCGGGTCGACGTCGAGGTCCTTCACGAAGGCCATCGCGACGACCGCGAACGCCTCGTTCACCTCGAGGAGGTCCATCTGCGCGGCCGGGAGCCCGGCCTTCTCCAGGGCCTTCCTCGCCGCGAAGGCCGGCGCCGTCGTGAACCACTCCGGCTCCTGAGCGTGCGAGGCGAAGGCGACGATCCGCCCGATCGGCCTGGCGCCCAGCTCCGCGGCCGCCTCCTCCGAGGAGAGGAGGAGCGCCGCGGCGCCGTCGTTGATCTTCGAGGCGTTCGCGGCGGTCACCGTGCCGTCCTTCTGGAAGGCCGGCTTCAGGCTCCCCATCTTCTCGAGCTTCTCGAGCGGGGTCGCGAACGGCTCCTCGTCGCGGTCGACGACCGTCGCCCCCTTCTTCCCCTCCACGGTGACCGGGACCATCTCGGCGCGGAAGTCGCCCGACTCGTTGGCCCGCCGGGCCCGCTGGTAGCTCTCCAGGGCGAAGGCGTCCTGCGCCTCGCGGGTGAAGGCGTACTTGCCCGCGCAGAGCTCGGCGCAGCTCCCCATGTGGATCCCCTTGTACGGGTCCCACAGGCCGTCGTGGACCATCGAGTCGAGCATCTGCCCGTGGCCCATCCGATACCCCTGCCGGGCCTTCGGGAGGAGGTACGGGGCGTTCGACATCGACTCCATCCCGCCGGCCAGGACGATCGCGTTCTCCCCGGCCGCGATGCCGTTCGCCCCGTCCATCACGGCGCGCATCCCGGACCCGCAGACCTTGTGGACCGTGACCGCGCCGACCGACTTCGGGAGCCCGGCCCCCAGGAGGGCCTGCCGGGCCGGGGCCTGGCCGATCCCGGCCTGCAGGACGTTCCCCATGTAGACCTGGTCGACCCGGTGGCCGGGCACCTCGGTCCGCTCCAGGCACGCCTTCAGCGGGACGGCGCCCAGCTGCGGGGCGGTCAGGCTCGAAAGCGAGCCGAGGAAGCTGCCGACCGGAGTCCGGACGGCCGAGAGGATCACTACCGTCTTCATCTCAACACCTGCTCTGGGACCGGGCGAGGGCCTTCGGCCCGGCCCGACCGCCCCGGATTCTATCCACGGAGGGGCCCGATTGCGCGCTTCCGCGCCCGCCCCTATCCTCCGGGGGTGACGGTCCTCGCTGTGGACTTCGGCGAGAGGAGAATCGGTCTCGCCGTCTCGGACCCCGGGGACGTCTTCGCGGTGCCGGTCGGGACGCTCCCACGCGCGAGCGACGCGCAGGCCGCGTCCGCGGTGACGGAGGCCGCCCGCGAGCGCGGCGCGACGCTGCTGGTGGTCGGCTGCCCGGAAGGGGCCGAGGGGCGCGAGGGACCGTTCGCGCGCCGCGCCCGCAACTTCGCCCGCCGCCTCGGAGAGGTCTCCGGGCTCCCCGTGGAGCTCCACCGGGAGGAGCTCACCTCCGTCGCGGCCGAGGAGGGGCTCCGCGACGCGGGGGTCCCGTCTTCCCGGCGCGCGGCCGCCCGGGACGCCGAGGCCGCCGCCGTCATCCTGCGCGACTACCTCGCGGCCCGTCCGTCCCGTGCCCCGCGGCCCTGACACGCCGGACCGCCGGCGGGGGCGCCCCCGCCGTGCCCGCTGGCGCAGGCGCATCCTCGTCCTCCTCGCGGCCGCGGCGCTGGCGGCGGGAGGAGGCGTCCTGGCGCTGGGCCGGGCGCTCGAGACGCCCTACAAGGGGTACGCGGCCCCGTCCGTCCTCCTGACGGTCCCGCCGGGCTCCTCGTCGCGTGCGATCGCGGCGGCGCTCGAGGAGGGGGGCGTCGTCCGCGACCGCAGGCTCCTCCTCATCTCGCTCCGGGTCCGCCACCGGGGGGCGACGCTCAAGGCGGGGGAGTACCGCTTCGAGGGGCCGCTGTCGCCAGAGGAGGTCCTCCGGCCGCTCCTCGAGGGCCGCGTCCTCGTCCACCGGATCACGCTGCCGGAAGGGCTCACCGCCGAGGAGATCTTCGAGACCCTCGCGGCGCGCGGCTTCGGGGACGTCTCCGACTACCGCGCCCTCTTCACGCGCCCCGGGGAGTTCGAGGGGGTCCCCCGCGGGGCGCCCACGCTCGAGGGGTTCCTCTTCCCGGCGACGTACGACCTGACCCGCCCCGTGGCTCCCCGCGACGTCGTCCGGCTCCTCGTGAGGCAGTTCGTCCGCTCCCTCCCCGACGGCTACGCCGCCCGCGCTTCCGAGCGCGGGCTGAGCCTCCTCGGAGCCGTCACCCTCGCCTCGATGGTCGAGAAGGAGACGGGGGTCGCCGCCGAGCGCCCCGTCGTCGCGGCGGTCTACCTCAACCGGCTCCGGATCGGGATGCTCCTCCAGTGCGACCCGACGACGGTCTACGCCCTCAGGAGGGCCGGCCTCCCGAGGGGCGGGTTGACGCGCGACGACCTGGCACGGGACGACCCGTGGAACACCTACGTCCGGCCCGGGCTCCCGCCCGGCCCGATCTGCAGCCCGGGCCGGGCGTCGCTCGAGGCCGCGGTCTCGCCCGCGCCGGTCGACTTCCTCTACTTCGTGGCCGTCGGCGACGGGTCGGGGACGCACCGGTTCTCGACCGACTGGGCGGGCCACGAGCGCAACGTCGCGCTCTACCGGCGCGCGCGTCGGGCCGCTGGGCCAGCGGTCCGCTGATGTAGACTGGCTCGCCCCGGCGAGCGACCTCGAGTGGGAGCGACGATGAGCGCGCAAAGCCCCCTTCCCCGGCTCTTCGGCCCGTACGTCCTGACGCACCAGTTCGGTGACGACCGGCTCGGCTCCCTGTACCGGGCGGGGACGGCCTCCGGGCCGAGCCTCGCGCCTTTCGTCCTGATCCGGACGTTCGGCGGCCCCGCGATCGACCGCGACGCCCTCTTCCCGGTGATGGAGACCGCGGCCGAGTACCTCGAGGAGGTGCGCGGCCCTGCCGTCGCGAAGGGGGCCGTCCTCGGGATCGTCGACGACGTCCCGTTCGCCGGGATCGAGTACGTCCCGGGCCGGACCCTGGACCGGCTCTTCCGCTACGACGGCGCCGAGACGCTCGCCTTCCCGATCGAGCACGCGCTCCTGATGGGGGAGAAGCTCCTCGTCGCCCTCGAGGCGGCCAAGCCGTTCGAGAGGAAGCTCGGCGCGCCCCACGGCTTCCTCGTCCCGGCGTTCGTCACCGTCTCCAACGACGGGGACGTCCGCGTCTTCGGCACCGGCCTGGGCGCCGGCCTCCTCCCCTCGCTCCGGGTCCCGGAGTTCCAGGCCTCCTTCGCGCCCTACGTCGCACCGGAGGTCGCCGCCACGGGCAAGCCGTCGGTCGCAGGGGACATCTACTCCGCGGCGGCGATCCTCTTCGAAGGGCTCGTCGGCCGCCCTCCCGCTCCCGGCGCGGGCGCGGAGGCGCTGCGCGGCGCGGTCCTCGGCGTCAACGGCAGCCCGATCCCCGACGACATCTCCCGCCTCCTCGCCCGCGGCCTGGCCAGGGACCCCTCCCAGCGCGAGCAGGACGTCGTGAGCTACCGCAAGTCCCTGGGCAAGCTCCTCTACGGCGGCCCGTACGCCCCGTCGACGTTCAACCTCGCCTTCTTCATGCACCAGAAGTTCGAGAAGTCGATCGAGGCCGAGCGGAGGGAGATGAGCGAGGAGGAGCACATCGACGTCAGGCCCCTGCGGGAGGCGGAGGAGAGGCGTGACAAGGGCCTCCGCGCCGCTCCCAAGGCGCCGCCCCGCGAGGTGACCGTCCCCAGCTTCGGGGTGTCGGCTCCGGCGCCCGCGCCGGCCGGCCCCGGGAAGGGAGGCGTCCCGATCCCCGTCCTCGCCGGAATCGGCGTCGCCGTCCTCATCGGTGTCGGGGTCGTGCTGATGCGAGGCCGGGAGAAGCCCGCGCCGCCCCCCCCGCCGCCGGTGACCGCCCCCGTCGCCACGCCGACGCCGGCGCCGCCGCCGACGCCGGTCATCGTCGGCAAGGAGGACCCGGCCTTCCAGCAGGCGCTCCAGGCCAAGCTCGCCGAGGAGATGAAGAAGGTCCAGGACCAGATCGCCCGCGAGCAGGCCGCCGCCGCGAAGAAGAAGGCGGACGACCAGGCGAAGCTCGAGGAGGTCGCGCGGAAGACGCGCGAGGCCGAGGAGGCCGCGCGCCTCGCCCGCGAGCGCGCCGACACGGAGGAGGCGACCCGCCTCGCCCGCGAGGCCGAGGCGGCCCGGCAGCGAGAGGAGGCCGCCCGCAAGGCCGCCGAGGCCGCGATCCCGAAGACGAAGGAGGGAGACCTCGTCGACGTCTCCCAGGTCGACCGGCAGCCCCAGGCCACCAAGATCGTGAAGCCCGAGGTGAGCGCGATGGCCCGGCAGCGCCGGGTGGGCGGGACGGTCCTCCTCCACGTCCTCGTCGACGAGAACGGCAAGCCCGCGCAAGTCGACGTCCTGAGGGACACGAACCCGCGGGTCGGCCTGGCCGAGACGAGCCGGGACGCCGTCGCCCAGTGGCAGTGGCAGCCCGCTCAGAAGGACGGCAAGAGGGTGAAGACCTGGATCGTCGTCCCGATCCCGTTCGCCATCAAGTGAGGCTCGGCGCGGGGCCGGGGACCCTCCCCCGGCCCCGCGAGGGCGCTACTTCCTGGAGGCCGCCGCTGGCTTCGCGGCATGGGGGAGCGGGAGCCCCGCCCCCTTGAGGTAGGTCTTCCGGAGGTACTCCTCCATCAGGTCGTCCGCGAACCACGAGACCGGCTGCCCGTCGACGAAGTAGGTCGGCGTGGAGCGGACCCGCACCGCGAATCCCTCCGCCATGTCCTCGTGCACTCGCTCCACCGACCGGCCCTGGAGGTAGCAGGACTGGAACTGGAGCTGGGGGATCCCGTTGGCGACGGCGAAGTCGAGGGCGAAGGTGTCAAGCGCGGCGACGTTGAGCTGCTCCTGGCGCGCGTAGACGGACGACTTCCAGTTGAGGAAGAGCGCGGGGCTCTTCTCGTAGAAGCACCGTCCCGCCGAGGAGGCCCGGAAGGCCCACGGGTGGTCGTTCGTGAGGGGGAAGGCCTTGAAGTAGCGGCGGATCTTCAGGACCGGCGCGAGCTTGGCCGCGAGGACATCCCAGTCCTTCGTCCGCTTCTTGCAGTACGGGCACTCCATGTCGGAGTACTCGACCACCGTCACCTTCGCGTCCTCGGGGCCGATGGCCGGGGTGTCGGCGAGGTTGATCAGGGCGCGACGCTGCTCGGGGAACCCCCGGTTCCGGTCCCAGGCCCGCCCGACCAGGGCGAACGCGCCGTCCGAGGCGGTCACGAAGCCCGAGGCGTCGTAGGTCCCGTAGCCGGTCTCGATCGTCAGCCTGATCCCCTTCCAGGAGGGGCGGTCGAGCGACGGGTCGAGGGCGACCCGGAAGCGGCCGCGGAAGAACTTCGAGAGCTGGCGCTGGACGCCGTCGAGGTCGGCCTCGGTCCGGACCGGCTGCCTGGCCTTGAATCGGTCCTCGTCGAGGAAGACGTCGCCGATGAGGGCGGACTTCCCGTTGTCCTCGAGGGCGAGGTACGTCTGGTCGTTCGCCCGCTCGTCGAGCTTGTACTTCTTGGTCGCCTTCAGGATCCGGTAGCCCGGGACCTTCAGCTGCGTGATCTCGTCGAGCGCGATCTCCCCTTCGCCCCACGGGAAGTAGGGGTCGATCCAGGCGAGGAGCGCCTGGACGCGCGGGTCCGGGAGCCTGGGCGCGGCCTGGGGCGCGGGCGCGGCCTGGTGCGCCGACGGCGACTGGCCCGTTGCTGCACGGGGGGCGGCGCACGCGAGGAGCGCGGCGGCTCCGGCGAGCAGGGGGGCGGTCCTTCGGGTTCGATGAAGGGCTGTCATCGTGGCGGTTGTCCTCCTCGATCGATCTGCGCGAGGCCTTCGCGGACGATCGGCTGGTTCGGGTCGAGCGCGAGCGAGCGCTGGAGGAGGGACCTGGCCTCCCCGGTCTTTCCGAGGCACCAGGACGAGAGCGCGAGCAGGTTCAGGCTCTCGAGGTCGTTGGGCTGCCTGGCCACGAGCGACCGGAAGACCTCCTCCGCTCCCGCGCAGTCCTGCCTCTCGAAAAGCACCTTCCCGAGAGAGCCCGCGTAGCGGACGTTGTCGGGGTAGGCAGCCGTCACTCGCCTGAGGAAGGCGACGAGCTGCGCGCGGGCCGGCACCTCCGTCTTGCTCCTCTCCATGTAGGTGGCCACGCGGCGGTACACGGTCGCTTCCGGGTCGTGGTAGCCGAACTGGACGGCCTTCAGGAGGGCGTCGTCCGAATCGTCGAAGCGCGAGAGGGTCTGGAGCGCGATCGAGAGGTTCATCCACGCCGTGGCCGACCTCGGGTTCACCTCGAGCGCCTTCTCGTAGAAGGGGAGCGAGTCCTTGACGCGGCCGCGGGCGCGAAGGAACGTCGCGATGTTCTGGAAGCTCCCGGCGGTCTCGGTCCCGGCGCGGTCGGCCGGCCGCGCGTCGACGGCCGCCGCTTCGGCCCCGGTCAGGTAGCCCAGGGAGATCAGCTTCTTCGTGAACTCCTCGGCGGCCTTCCGCTCGCTCCCGGCGTCGGTGGCCGGGACCAGCCTCTCCACCGGCGCCGCCTTCGCCCAGGACACGGCCGGAGCCGGACGCGGGAGCCCCTTCGTCGCCAGCCCGGCGACCGGCTTCCCCTCGAACGCCGGGTCCGGCGGGAGGCCGAGGAGGCGGCAGAGGGTCGGCGCCACGTCGAAGACGCTCGCCTTGCCCCTCTCCTTCGACGGGGTCACGCCCGGTCCCATCGCGGCCAGGATCCCGGGGGAGCGGTGCCAGAGGAACGCCGTGTCGAAGTCGATGGACGAATAGTAGCCGGGGCGGTCTTTCCCCCACCGGAAGCCGTGGTCCGAGGCGAGGAGAAGCGTGGCCCCGTCGCGCTCGGCCCTCTTCAGGAACTCTCCCAGGACGCGGTCGGCCTCGGCGTAGAAGGCGTCGGCGCCGCCGCTGAACTTGGCGAACTCGGCCTCGGGGACGTTCGCCAGCTTCGGCGGGTGGTACTTCGCCAGGACGTGCCCGATCTCGTCCGTCCCCTGGAAGTAGACCATCAGGAGCTGCGGGCGGTTCCGGTCGTAGAGCTCGAGCGCGGTCCGGGCGTAGACGCGCATCGACCCGAGCACCTTCTGGTATCCGGTGATCGGGTCGCGCAGGTCCTTCTTCGCCGCCACGGCGGCGTCGAACTCGCTCCTCGTGATCTTCAGCCCCTTCGCGACGTCCTCGTACCCCGGCGTCCCTTCCCTCTTCCCGACGATCCGCACGCCGTCCGCGAGGCCCTCGGGCCACGTCAGAGCCGGCGATCGCGAGAGGGTCTCGGGGTCGAAGAGGACCGGCGCGGCCCGGTCGGAGACGAAGAACCCGTCGACCTTCTCGGCCGGCCAGGTGGCCCACCAGCCGACGATCCCGACGCTCACCCCCTTGGCCGTCGCGAGGTTCCAGATGGCCGGAACCCTTCGGGAGCGACCGGAGATCGGGAGCCGGACCTTCGTCTTCGGGTCGAGCTCCTGGAAGTCCGCGACCCCGTGGTCGACCGGCGTCCGGCCGGTGGCGATCGTCGTCCAGATGAGCGGGGAGGCCATCGGCTGGTAGGAATCCAGGTTCCAGCTCCGCCCGCGGGCGAGGAGAGCCGCCAGGTTGGGCATCCGGCCGGAGGCGACCAGGGAGTCGAGCAGCGTCCAGTCGCCGCCGTCCCAGCCGACGACGATGACGCGCGGCGCGGTCGGGGCCGTCGCCTTCCTCGCCGGCGCCGCGGCGTCCGCCCGTGCGGCCAGCTCGAGGGCTGCGAGGAGGGCGATCGCGAGGGCGGCAGTCGAGCGGAATCGGGAATTCCGGGTCATCGGGGTCCTTCCTGGCGAACGCTTCAAGGCCGGCACATCCGGCACGCCGCCACACCTGCATGCCAAGGGGATGCCGGGCTCGAAGCGGGGGCCGCCTCCGCGGGGGGGGCCGGCACGATGCGGGGCGGAGACGGGACGCGGGTCACGAAAGAAAAAAGGGGAGGCCCGAAGGCCTCCCCCCGATGATAGCCGATCGGCTCCGCGTCAGAAGGAGACGCGGGCTCCCAGACGGACCTGCGTGGGGTTCTGCCACGCGTTGTCCTTCATGTAGAAGGCGTTCGTGGCGCAGGCCGGGTTGTCGTAGGTGGCGTTCGCTGCCGTGCAGCCGGGCTGGCCGATCTGGTGAGCCGGGTCGTTGCTCGCGGCGTTGACGGTGTTGAAGGCGCCGTCGCGGCCGGTCACGCCCTGCCGGTTGAGGAGGTTGAAGACGTCGACGACCGGCGTGATCGTGACCGGGCCGACGCGCAGGTTGTACTCGAGGTGGAGGTCCGCCTCGTAGACAGCCGGCAGGTCGTACTTGTAGCCGCGCCCCGGGGTGAGGTAGCGCTCGGAGAAGTAGCCCGAGCGCGCGTAGCCGCGGACGGCGAAGGGGGCGCCGGTGTTGTAACGGATCGAGGTGCCGACCGTCAGGCCGAACGGGAACGCATAGGTGCCCGACAGCTTGAACTGGTGCGTCCGGTTGAGGGAAAGCGTGCCGAAGTTGTTCGGGACGAGGTCGATGTAGTCGAAGTCGGCGTTGATGTTCGGGTCCTGCTGGCCGGTCGACTGCTTCTCGTTACCGTCGTAGTTCCCCTCGAGCTTGGAGTAGAGGTAGCTGGCGAGCATGTAGAAGTTGCTCGCGAAGCGGTGGGTCGCCGTCAGCTCCATGCCGCGGTAGTAGCGGCGAACCTGGGTCGACTCGCAGTTGCCCGTGAGCTTGCCGTCGGGACCGTAGCACGCCGGGTTGTCCGGGTCCTTGAGGATGCCGAGGGTCCCCTGCTCGCCGGGGTTGACCAGCGCGCACGTGGTGAGCGAGCCCTGCGGGATGTAGGAGGCGAGATAGGGGAGCCGCGGGTCAGTCAGGTCGCAGCGATCCTCGACGGCGCGGCCCAGCGACTTGTAGAGGCCCTTGATCCCGAAGGACCAGTTCTTCACGAGCTCGTACTCGACGCCCGCGATGTACTCGTCCTGGTACATCCCCTTGAGGCCGGACGGCGTGATCTGCCCGCCCTGGATGTAGGCGTAGGGGAAGACGTTCGGGTCGGCGACGTTGTCGGGGGTGCCGCCCGGGACGCCCTGGGTGTAGTTGTAGGAGAAGACGGTGTACTCGTTGCCGAGGGCGCGGGTCTGGATGTCCTGCGGGATGACGGTGTAGTAGCGGCCGTAGTTGGCGTAGAACTTCGACTTGCCGTTGTTGGCGAAGTCCCAGATCACGCCGATACGGGGCGACCACTCGTCCTCGAGCTTGATCCGCACGACGCCCGACGCGTCCTTCAGCTTCTGCTGGTCGTAGCGGACGCCGACGTTGAGCGTGAGGTTCTTGAGGACCTTCCAGGAGTCCTGGGCGAAGAAGCCGAGGTTCTCGGTCTTCGGCTTGTTCGAGTTGCCCGGCTGGGCGACGTCGTAGGCCGCGCAGTCCTGGACCGTCGGGACGGCGGCGTTACCCGCGCCCGGGGTCCCGAAGTTGCCGGTGATGATCGGGCTGCCGTAGTCGCCCGGCGTCTCGTAGGCATGTGAGCAGTTGAGGGGGAACTTCGCGTAGTAGCGGAAGTAGGAGTACGAGAAGGCGCCCGAGCCCGCGCTGAGGCGCTGCTGGTTGAGCGCGCCGCCGCCGTAGCCCTGGAAGAAGCTCGAGTCGATGCTCTCGTAGTCGAGACCGACCTTGACCTCGTGGCTGCCGAAGAAGCCGGTGCCCGAGATCTTGCCCGCGTCCCTCTTGTACTTCTCCCGCGAGTAGAGCGGGATCCCCGACCCGGGGACGTAGAACGTCGAGTACCCCGAGCGGGCCTGGCGGATCGAGAGGCCCGTGCTGAGCGGCGCGTCCTCGGACTTCTCCTCGTGGTGGCCGTACTGGAGCTGCGCGAGGAACTGGGTGCCGAAGATGCCGTCCCACTTGGCCGCGTAGTCGAGACCGCCGAACTTGTTCTCGCCCAGGCGGGCGGTGTCGGGACCGATGACGGCCGCGAGCTCGCCGTTGAAGGTGCCCGGGTCGCCGAGGATCGAGGCCGACACGGTGTTCGACTCGCCGATCCGGAAGGTCAGCTTGCCCGAGTAGAGGTTGGTCCGGGTCTCGTCGGTCTCGCTCCGGGTCAGGACGGTCTTGGTCGCCGGGACGTAGCCGACCCGGGCGTTGAGGTCCTGGTCCCGGTTGACGCGGTCGTACGCGCCGTAGAACCAGATCCGGTCCTTCATCAGGTAGCCGCCGATGCCGAGGCCGACGTCGAGCCTCTTGGGAAGGACGAGCTCGGACTGGCCGACTGCCTTCTTATCGTCGACCCGCTTGTCGCCGGCCGCGAGGCCCTTCGCGTCGTAGTAGCCGAAGAGGTCGCCGTGGAACTCGTTGCCGCCCGACTTGGTGACGACGTTGATGACGCCGCCCAGGGCACGCGAGTACTCGGCCTCGTAGCCGCCGGTCTTGACCTCGACCTCCTGGACGAACTCGTTGTTCATCGTCTTGCCCTGGTCGCCGATCTTGATGCCGGTGGTGTTCAGGCCGTCGATGATGTACTGGTTCTCGAGGCCCGTCGCGCCGTAGACGGTCACGCCGCCGCCCGCGCTGGTGCCGGTCCCCGCCACCGTCGTGGCGATGGAGGTGAAGTTCCGGCCGAGCGGGAGCTTCTGGATGGTGTCGATCGACGTCGTGGCGCCGATGACGGTCTTCGTCGTGTCGACGACCGGCGCCTCACCCGTGACGACGACCTCCTCCTTGATGGAGACCGACAGGGTGATGGGGAGCGTCACCGCCGCGCCGAGCGAGACGCGGACGTTGGTCTTCTCGACCTTGGTGAAGCCGGAGAGCGACGCCGTAACCGTGTAGTTGCCGGGGGGGGTCGCCGGGAACTTGTACCGCCCCTGCGCATCGGTGACGACGGTCCGGGTCCCCTGGAGGGCGGGAGAGCGGATTTCGACGGAGACGCCCGGGAGCGGCGCCCCGTTGGAGTCTGCAACCGTTCCCTCGATGGTGCCGGTGGTCTGTGCGAGCGCCGGAAGCGTTCCGAAGCCGACGACGGCGAGGACGAGCGCCACGGCGGCGCTCAGCCAACGATTTCGCATTCCTTATTTCCTCCCTGTATACCGCGTGATTTCAAAGGTAAAGGTTGTGAGTTCGACCTGAAACCCAGGTCACCGGTTGACGTATCTGAAGGACAGGTCCTCCTTTCATTCAGGTGCGAGGTGTGATCGGTTTCGCCTCGCAAAAACCTTGCCTGTGGGACATAAATCACAGAATCGGCCGAACGGACTCCTCTACAACGACTTGCGCGTGCCACCCCCGCCTGAGGGGGACGTCCCGGTTCAAAGTTCCGGATTCACGCCCATATTATGAATCCCGGACCCGAAGAACGCCATTACCCTTCAGGCTCGAAGCGGACCAGGACCTGTCCTGAGCCGACGGCCTGACCGGCGGCCACCTCGACGGACTTCAGGGTCGCGTCGCGGGGAGCCTTGACGTCGTTCTCCATCTTCATCGCTTCCAGGACGACGAGCGGCTGTCCGGCGGACACCCGGTCCCCCGGCCCGACGAGGATCCTCAGGACCCTCCCCGGGATCGCGGCCTTCAGGTCGCCGGCGGATCGCGTCGCCCTCCTCCCGGCGGCCGAGAGGGCCCTGGCCGTCAGGTCGTCGAGGAGCTCGAAAGTCAGGACCGTGTGGCCGACGTGCGCCCGGTAGTCGCCGTCGGCGCCGGCACGGGCCACCACCTCGGCGTGCCCGCCGTCGCTGCTGATGATCGAGAGCCCCCCCTCGGGGGTGGCCGAGACGTCGTACCGGGCGGCGCGGCCGTCGAGGACGACCTCGACGCCGCTCGAGTCCTCGCGGACCTCCACCTGGCGCGTCCGCTCGCCCCCGGGGCCCTGGAACTTCGCGTGGTACTTCACTCGCGGCTCCCGTAGGTGGGCCGGGCGGTCCGCCAGGCCGAGGGCCAGGAGGGCTGGCCGCTCCCGCGCGCGGCGCGCGCGGCGCGGGAGGCGCCGAGGACGGCCGCCACGAGGGCGAGCTCCTCCTCCACGGCCGAGGCACCCGTCCCGCCGGAGTAGGTCCACCGCTCGAGGAACTGCGTGGAGACGTTCGCCGAGACGACGTCGGGGTCCTGGAGCAGCTCGAGGAAGAACGGGATGGAGGTCTCGATCCCCTCGATGCGCGTCTCGCGCAGGGCGCGCCGCATCCGCCGAAGCGCCTGGTCCCGGTCGCTTCCCCAGGCCACGAGCTTGGCGACCATCGGGTCGTAGTCGAGCGGGATCCGGTCCCCCTCCTCGATGCCCGAGTCGATCCTCAGCCCCGGCCCGTGCGGCCAGCGGAGGCGGCTGATCGTCCCGGGCGAGGGCGCGAACGCGCGCGCGGGGTCCTCGGCGTAGATGCGGCACTCCACGGCGTGGCCGCGCGGGTCGGGGCGGCGCTCGAACGACATCGGCGCCCCTCCCGCGATCCGGATCATCTCGGAGACCAGGTCGACCCCGTAGACCATCTCGGTGACGGGATGCTCCACCTGGATCCGGGTGTTCATCTCGAGGAAGAAGAAGCGGCCGTCCCGGGCCAGGAGGAACTCGATCGTCCCGGCCGACACGTAGTCGACGGCCCGGGCCGCAGCGACGGCGACCTCCTCCATCCGCGCGCGGAGCTCGGGCCCGACGACCGGCGACGGGCACTCCTCGAGGACCTTCTGGTGGCGCCGCTGCAGGGAGCACTCGCGCTCGCCGACGGCGACCACCCGCCCGTGGCGGTCCCCCAGGACCTGCACCTCGACGTGCCGCGGCTCCTCGACGTAGAGCTCGCAGTAGACGGCCTCGTCGGCGAAGAACGACTTCGCCTCGCTCCGCGCCCGCTCGAACGCGGCCGGGACCTCCTCCTCGGACCGGACGACGCGCATCCCCTTCCCGCCGCCGCCGGCGGCCGCCTTGAGGAGGAGCGGGAACCCGTGGGCCCGGCCGAACGCGGCGATCTCGTCGGGGCCCCGGGCCGGCTCGGTCATCCCGGGGACGATCGGGACGCCGGCCGCCTGCATCCGGGCTCGCGACTCGGTCTTCGAGCCCATCGCCGTGATGGACTTCGGGTCGGGTCCGACCCAGACGAGGCCGGCGTCGATCACCGCCTGCGCGAACGCCGCGTTCTCGGCGAGGAAGCCGAAGCCGGGGTGGACCATCGTCGCCCCCGTCCGCTTCGCGGCGTCGAGGAGCCGCTCCACCACGAGGTACGACTCGCGCGCGGGGGCGGGGCCGATGGCCACCGCGGCGTCGGAGAGCCGGACGTGGAGCGAGCTCCGGTCCGCCTCGGAGTAGACGGCCACCGGCGAGATCCCGAGGTCGCGGCACGCCCGGGCGATCCTCACCGCGATCTCGCCCCGGTTCGCGATCAGCAGCCGCGGAGCGCTCACGCGGGCATCCTCGCGTCTCCCCCTGGCCGGGGGGCCCGGGGGGATCGAGAAACCCCCGGGAACAGTTCAGCCAAACCCCCGGGATTACTCATAGCGGGATGTTCCCGTGCTTCTTCGGCGGGACGACGTCCCGCTTGTTCTCGCACAGGTCGAGCGCGCGGATGAGCCGGAACCGCGTCGTCCGCGGCAGGATCACGTCGTCGATGTAGCCGCGCCGGGCCGCGACGTAGGGGTTCGCGAAGAGCTCCTGGTACTCCTCCACCTTCTGCCGGCGCGCGGCGGCGGGGTCGGCCGCCTTCTCGAGCTCGCGCCCGTAGAGGATGTTGACGGCCCCCTCCGGGCCCATCACGGCGATCTCCGCCATGGGGTAGGCGAAGTTGAAGTCGGTCCGGATGTGCTTGGACGCCATGACGCAGTAGGCGCCCCCGTAGGCCTTCCGGGTGATCACCGTGACCTTCGGGACGGTCGCCTCGGCGAAGGCGTAGAGGAGCTTGGCGCCGTGCCGGATGATGCCGCCGAACTCCTGCTGGGTCCCCGGCAGGAAGCCGGGGACGTCCTCGAACGTGACCAGGGGGACGTTGAAGGCGTCGCAGAAGCGGACGAAGCGGGCCCCCTTCTGCGCGGAGTCGATGTCGAGGACGCCGGCGAGGTGGTCCGGCTGGTTCGCGACGATCCCGACGGGTCGCCCGCCGAGCCGCGCGAAGCCGACGACGAGGTTCCGGGCGAAGTCGGCGTGGATCTCGAAGAACTCGCCGTCGTCCACGACGCGCCGGATCAGCTCCTTCATGTCGTAGGGCTGGTTCGGGCTCTGCGGGACGAGCCTGTCGAGCTCGGCGTCCTCGCGGTCCGCGGGGTCGGTCGTCGGGCGGAGCGGCGGGTCCTGCCGGTTGTTCGAGGGGAGGAAGCCGAGGAGCGTCCGGATCTTCAGGAGGCAGTCGGCGTCGGAGTCGGCCACGACGTGGGCCACGCCCGAGACCCCGGCGTGGGTCTCCGCCCCGCCGAGCGCCTCCTTCGTCACCTCCTCGTGGGTGACCGACCGGATGACGTCCGGCCCCGTCACGAACATCGAGGCCGTCCCGCGCACCATCAGGACGAAGTCGGTGATGGCGGGGGAGTAGACGGCCCCGCCCGCGCAGGGCCCCATGATGGCCGAGACCTGCGGGACGACGCCCGAGGCGAGCGTGTTCCTGAGGAAGATGTCGGCGTACCCGGCGAGCGAGCCGACCCCTTCCTGGATCCGCGCCCCGCCCGAGTCGTTCAGCCCGACCACCGGCGCGCCGATGCGCATCGCCAGGTCCATCACCTTGCAGACCTTCGCGGCGTTCGTCTCCGAGAGCGAGCCGCCGAAGACCGTGAAGTCCTGCGCGAAGACGAAGACCGGCCGCCCCTCCACCCGGACGGCGCCCGCGACCACGCCGTCGCCCGGGATCTCGTTCTCGGGCGCCCCCATGCCGAAGTCGCGGCAGCGGTGGACGACGAACGGGTCCGTCTCCTCGAACGAGCCGGGGTCCCCCAGGAGCTCGATCCGCTCGCGGGCCGACAGCTTGCCGGCCGCGTGCTGGCGCGCCAGCCGGGCGGGACCCCCTCCCTGCCGGGCGGCGTCGCGCAGGGCGTCCAGGTACCGGATCCGCTCCTCGGTGCTCCTCATCCGCCTCCCCCGCCCCGCCCTACAGCGGGATTCCCTTCTTCTCCGCCAGCATCCGCCGGGCCTTCCGGAACATCTCCGCGTAGTCCGCGCCGCTGGCCCGGATGGCCGCGGCGTTGGCCTCGAGGAGCCTCTCGACCTCGGCGTCGAGCGCCCGGCCGCGCTCCCGCTCCGCCGCGAGCTCGGCCTCCACGGCCCGGCGGACGTCCGCCTGCGCCTTCGCCCGGACGAGCCCCTCGGCACCGAGGCGGCGCGCGACGTACACCGCCTGCGCCGCGACCCTCGCGTCCGACCTGGTCATGGGGTGGGAGGATACCGCAGGGGAGACTGCTCGGCGGGAGGTCACCCCTCCCGGCGGACCCCTAGAATGCCCGGGGCCATGGACCTCGACGCGGACTTCGGATGGGACGCCGACGAGGCGGTCCGCCTCGTCTCCGGGATGCTCCGCCGGGGCGAGGCGGGGGAGGTCTTCCGGGAGCGCCGGCACGTCGCCGCCTGGAGCGTGACGGAGGCCGGCCTCCTCGCCCCCCAGGTGAGCGAGGAGAGGGGAACGGCGGCGCGGATCCGGAGGGACGGCCAGCTCCTCCTCGTCTGCCGGTCGGGCGACGGCCCCGACTCGCTGCGGGAGACCGTCCGCGAGGCGGCGCGCCGGGCCGGCGGGGCGCCCTTCTTCAAGGCCCACCGCGCCACGACGAGGAGCGAGAGGGACGCGCCCGCGGACGACGCGTCGGCCGAGGAGGCCCGGGCCGGGGCCCTGGCGGCCGCCGTGGCCCGCGCCCTCCCCGACCCGAGGGGCCTGTCGGTCTCTCTCGTCGTCGCCCGCGTCACGGTGCAGCGCGCCGTCATCACGAGCCGGGCGTTCCTCGGCTGCGGCGGCTCGACCCGACTCGAGGCGCGCGGGACGATCCGCCGGGCCGGCTCCGAGCGCGGCTTCTCGTTCCAGTCGTCGCGCCCCTGGACGGCGGCCACCGAGGCGCTGGCGCTGGCGCTCCACGAGGCGGCGCGCCCGGTGCCGCACCTCTCCCCGCCGCCGGGCACGGTGGACGTCGTCCTCGCCCCCGCGGCCGCGGCCGTCTTCTGGCACGAGGTGGTCGGGCACGCCCTCGAAGCGGACTGCGGCGATCGCGGCTCGGTCCTCGCGCGGGTCAAGGGAGCGGCCGTGGCCCCCGCCGGGATCGACGTGGTCGACGACCCGTCCCGCACCGACCTCCCGGGGAGCTACGTGGTGGACGACGAGGGGACGGTCGCGCGCACGGTCCCGCTCCTCTCCGACGGGACCGTGACCGGGCTCCTGACCGACCGGCGCTCGCCCGAGCGCGGCTCGAACGGCCACGCCCGCGTCTCCGACTACCGGCGCCCCCCGCGGCCCCGGATGTCGAACCTGGTCACCACCGCCGGCACCGCCACGCTCGACGCCCTGGTGGAGCGGTGCGGGAACGGGCTCCTGGTGCGCGACGTGGCCGCGGGGAGCGCCGACCCGGAGTCGGGGCGCTTCACGCTGGTCGTCGAGCGGGCCGAGACCATCCGGCGCGGCCGCCGGACCGGCGCCGTCTCCGGCTTCGCCCTGACGGGCGACACGCTCGCGGCCCTCGAGGGGATCGACGAGGAGTGGGGACGCGACGTCCTCCCCGCGTCGGGCCTCTCCCTCTGCGTCAAGGGGGGCGACGCCCTTCCCGTGGGGGGCGCCGCGGCCGCGATCGTGGTCCGGGGGCTGACCGTCCGGGCGGCGCGCCGATGACGCACCCGCTCGACGACGGCCTCCTCGAGAGGCTCCTCGCCTCCGCGCACGCCGAGGAGCCCGGGACGGGCGTCGAGGTCTTCGAGCGGAGGGGCGTGACGCTCGAGCTCTCCGAGGACGAGGAGGGGACGAAGAGCACCGAGAGCCGCGAGCGGGGCTTCGCCGTCCGGCTCTTCCGGACGGGACGCGTCTCGTTCGCGGCGGCCGGGCCCGACCGGGCGGCCGGCCTCGTCGCCGAGGCGCGGAGCCGCCTCTCCCGGGCGCGGTCGAGGCGCGGCTCACGGCTCCCGCCCGTCCCGGCGGAGGAGGCCCCGTCGGCCGCCCCCCTCGCCGATCCGCCGGCCCCCGACGAGCTGGCGGCGCGGGCCCTCCTGACCGCGTTCCGGCAGAGCCTCACGGGCGCGGGGCACGGCTCGGTCCTCGTCCGCGAGGCGACGGTGACCCTGGGCGAGCGGCGCGAGCGGGTCGCCTCCACGGCGGGGCGGGACGTCTCCTGGTCGTCTCGGCTCGCGACCCTCGTCGCGACCGTCGTCGGACGCTCGGGCAACGTGAGGTTCCAGGCCCGGGTCGTCGGCGCGGCCGCGCGGCCGGAGGAGCTCCCGGTCGCTCGCCTCGCCCGCCACGCCGTCGACCGCGTCCTCCTGCCGCTCCACGGCAAGCCGTTCGCGGGGGGACGGACGGACCTCCTCCTCGACCCCCACGTCGGCGCGCACCTGGTGGCGCGGCTCGCCCCGCTCTTCTTCGGCGACGAGGAGGAGGCCCTCCTGAGGTCTCGGACCCGCGACGGGAAGGACGCCCTGACCGGAGCGCCCGTGACCCTGATCGACGACGCGGCGGCCCCCGGCGGGCCGATCCGGGCGCCCCGCGACGGAGAGGGGACGCCGGCCGGCCGGACCGTCCTCGTCGAGCGGGGCGTGGCCGTCGGCAGGCTGACCGACACGTCCGCCGGCTCGCGCCTGGGGCTCCCCGCCAGCGGGAACGCCATCCGCCTCGCCTGGTCCGAGCCCCCCCGGATCGGCGTGACGAACTTCTTCGTCGACCCTTCGCCCGGCGTCTCGCCGCTCGACCTCCTCGCCGACGTCTCGCGCGGCCTCTACGCGGCCGTCCTCCTCGAGAGGCCCGAGGTCGATCTCGCCTCCGACCGGTTCCGCCTCGCCGTGGCGGGGTTCCTGCTGGAGAGCGGGCGCGCTGCCTCGCGCGTGTCGGAGGCGACCGTCTCCGGCCGCCTCTCCGAGCTCCTTCGCGGGATCGCGGCCCTCGGCGACGACATGAAGTTCGTCATCGGCGCCGGAGGCGGGGTCGGCTCCCCCACCCTCTACGTCCCGCGCTGGCGGTCGACCTGAGACGGGCGCCCGAAGGGCGTCAGCCGCCGCCGGGTCCGGGCTGGGGCTGCCCGCCCCCCGGGCCCGGCTCCGGAGCGCCCCCGGGACCAGGCTGGGGAAAGCCTCCCCCGGGGCCCGGCTGCGGCGTCCCTTCGGGGTTGTTCCCCTCGGGCGCCTGCTGGGGCTCTCCCTGGGCCGGTGGCGCGGCCTCCGGCTCCGGGATCGGGCGAAGGCGCCGGCGATTCGGCTCGGGGACGACCTGGACGGGACCGCGACCGCCCCGGTCGAACGTCCGGCGAACCGGGAGGTCGGGCGCTCGCGCCGGTCCCACCGTGGAGGGCGGGACGGTCGTGACGACGGGCCCCGTCGGCCCGCTCTCCTCGCCATGCGAGGGCGGGGCCACGGCGGCCCGGCGGACGGGCTGGAAGAAGACCTGGAGCCGCGAGGGATCCTCGAGCTGGTTCGCGAAGGGGAGGGCGGCGTCGGCCGCCCGGCGGCCGTAGGTCTCCAGGAGCGCCCGCGCCTTCAGCTGGCTCTGGGCGGCGAACGGGTTGTTCCTCACCTGGAAGAGCGCGGTCCCGAGCCGCATCGAGACCTTGTAGGCATCGACCGCGGCGTCCACCCGACCGAGCCGCTCCTCGGCGAACCCCAGCATCCACCACGCGGGCCAGTTGCCGGGGTCGCGCCTGGTCGCACGCCTGAAGGAGCGGCTCGCCGCGTGGAACTCCTCCTTGTAGACGTGGACGAGCCCCGCGTTGAAGTAGGGCTTCGAGTCCTTCTCGTCCAGCCTGGCCGCCGTGTGGAACTCGCGCAGGGCGTCGCGCCAGAAGCCGTCCCAGGCGATGAGGCACCCGAGGTCGTTGTGGAGGGCGGCGTCCTTCGGGCTCGCCTCGATCAGCTTGAGCGTCTCGAGGATCGCCTTGTGGTGCGGGATCGCCGGGTCGAGGGACCCCTTGTAGACGTCCTTGGCTAAGGCCGAGGGGGCGGCCAGGGCGACCGTCAGCGCGAGAGCGGCCGCGAGGACCGCCGGAATCCGTCCGGGTCGGGTCATTTCGAGCCTTTCGGGGCGGCGGGGCGCCCGACGAGGCGCACGCGGCCCTCGGCCGTCTGCACCTCGAAGACGAGGCGCGCGGCCCCGGTCCGCTGGCGGATCTCCTCCGCCTGCCGCCGGATCGCCTCCTCGAACTTCTCGTACCGGATCTTCGACACGTCCTCCCCCAGCTCCCTCCGTGCCGCGCAGTAGCGGTCGAAGAGGGGCCTGAAGTCGATCCGTCTCTCTCTTACGGACGCCGGCCCGCCGGCGTCGCCCGACGGGGCCGCGGCCCCGCCGGAGGCGGCCGAAGGGACCGGCCGGGCGATCGGCCCGGTCCGCCCGTGGCGCAGGTCGCGGCCCTCCTCGCGGGCCACCTGCCGCTTCTCCCAGAGCTCCGCGTAGGCGTTGAACCGGCTCTGGAGGGACTGGAGGCGGAAGCGGTCCGCCGCGCGGTCGATCTCCATCTGCCCCATCCGCCGGAGCGTCTCCTCCAGCTTGCGGCGCGCCATCAGGGGGGCCTTCTTCAGGTCGTTGGCGAAAAAACGCTCGTACTCCACGCGGAGCGCGGTGAGGTGCCTCTCCAGGAGGGAGAGCTCGCGATCGATCGACTCGGCCATCCCGCTCTCGCCTACCATTCTACGGGCATGGGCCACCCCCGAGAGATCCCTCCGTCGATCGAAGCGCTCCTCGGGAGCGAGCGCGGCCGGGCGCTCTCCGGCCGGCACGGCCGGGCGCTCGTGAAGGAGACCCTCCGGCTCGCCGCGGAGCGGCTCCGCCGGGGCGACCTCGACGCCTCCGGCGGCGACGTCCCCGGAACCCTCCTCGCGTGGGCCGAGGAGCGCCTCTCGGGGCGCCCCCCGGCCGGCCCCCGCCCCGTCGTCAACGCGACCGGGGTCCTCCTCCACACCAACCTGGGACGCGCCCCGCTGGGGGACGCGGCCCGGGAGGCCGTCGTCCGGGCGGCCGGGGCGAGCACCCTCGAGCTCGACCTTTCGACGGGCGGGAGGGGCAAGCGGGGCGAGCACGTCCGCCCCCTCCTCCTCGCGCTCTTCGCCCCCTCGCGTCCCGACGTCGGGGCCCTCGCGGTGACGAACACGGCCGCCGCCCTCCTCCTCGCGCTCGACACCGTCGCCAACGGCCGCCCGGTGGCGGTCTCGCGGGGGGAGCTGGTGGCGATCGGCGGGGACTTCAGGGTCCCGTCGATCCTCGCGCGGAGCGGGGCGAGCCTCCTCGAGGTGGGGACGACGAACAAGACGACCGCGGCCGACTACCGCGAGGCCCTCGCCGCGGGGGCCTCGGCGGTCCTGAAGGTGAGGCCCTCGAACTACCGGATCGTCGGCTTCACCGAGTCGGTCCCCCTCTCCGAGCTCGCTCCCCTCGCACGGGCCGCGGGCGTCCCCCTCCTCTACGACGCCGGGTCCGGAGCCCCCGTCCGCTTCCCCGAGCCGGGCCTCGCCGACGAGCCGGTCCCGCTCGAGGCGATCGACGCGGGCGCCGACCTCGTCTGCTTCTCCGGCGACAAGGTCCTCGGCGGTCCGCAGGCCGGGATCCTCCTCGGGCGCGCGGAGCTCGTCGCCCGGGCCGCCGCGAACCCCCTCTCGCGCGCCCTGAGGCCCGACAAGCTCGTCCTGGCGGCCCTGGCCGCGACGCTCGACCTCCACCTCTCGGGGCGACTCGACGAGATCCCGTTCTACCGGATGCTCCGCGTCCCGCTCGACTCCCTCCGCGAGAGGGCCGAGGCGCTCGCCGCCGAGGCGCGCCGCCTCGGGTACGAGGCCGAGCCGCTCGACCTCGTCGCCGTGGCGGGCGGCGGGACCGGGACCGAGGCGACGCTCCCGTCGCTGGGCGTCGGGATCCGGGCGCCGGGGCGAACCGAGGACGACCTCGCAGCCGCGCTCCGGGGGGCCCCGACGCCCGTGATCGCCCGCGTCGCGGACGGGCGGGTCGTCCTCGACCTCCGCTCCGTCGACCCCGGCGACGACCCGATCGTCGTCGACGCCCTCCGGGGTGCGCGCTCGGCTCCCTAGATCCCGAGCTCCTTCATCCGCTGGGAGAGCCGGCGGAGCGGGACCCCCAGGGCCTCGGCCGCGGCGGACCGGTCTCCCCCGGTCTCGTCGAGGGCCTTCCGGATCCGCGCGGCCTCGCCCGCCCGGCGCCACCTCTCGGCGGCCTCGTCGAGGGTCCCCTCGAGCGAGGGGAGCGCCGCCTGCGGGTCGCCGGGGGCGCCGAGGACGAGGTCCGCCGGCCGGATCGTCCCGCCGGAGGCCAGGAGGACCGCCCGCTCGACCACGTTCCGGAGCTCGCGGACGTTTCCCGGCCAGTCGTGAGCCTGCAGCTTCGCGAGCGCCGCGGGCGAGAGCTCGGGCTCCTTCTCCTTCCTCTCGCGCGCGACGCGGCGGGCGAACTCGCACGCGAGCGCCGGGACGTCCTCCCGGCGGGCCCGGAGCGGAGGGAGACGGACCGGGAAGACGTCGAGGCGGTAGTAGAGGTCCTCGCGGAACGCTCCGGCCCGCACGCGGGCGAGGAGGTCGCGGTTCGTGGCCGCGACGATCCTCACGTCGACCGACACGTGCGTAGTCCCCCCGACGCGGAGGAAGGTCCGCTCCTCGACCGCCCGGAGGAGCTTGGCCTGCGCAGGGAGCGGGAGCTCCGCGATCTCGTCGAGGAAGAGCGTCCCTCCGTCCGCCAGCTCGAAGCGCCCCGCGCGACGCTCGCTCGCCCCGGTGTAGGCGCCGCGCTCGTGGCCGAAGAGCTCGTTCTCCACGAGCCCCTCGGGGAGCGCCGCCACGTTCACCGCGACGAACGGGCCGGTCGCCCGCGCGGAGAGGGCGTGGACCGCCCGGGCGAAGAGCTCCTTCCCCGTCCCCGACTCCCCCGTCAGGAGGACGGTCACGTCCGACGCCGCCGCGCGCCGGATCCTCTCCAGCGCGTCCGCGAGGGCCGGGGAGCTCCCGAGGATCGCGGGCATCCCCGAGAGCCCCGCCTCCTCCGCGAGGAGGGCGCGGGCGACCGCGGCCCGGCGCGCCGAGACGTGCCGCGCCACCAGGAGCAGCAGGAGGTCGATGTCGACCGGCTTGCTCAGGAAGTCCGCGGCCCCCTTCTTCATCGCCGCGACCGCCGTCTCCACGGTTCCGAAGCCCGTCAGGACGACGACCGGAAGGGCGGGGTCGGAGGCGAGCGCGGCGTCGAGGACGGCGAGGCCGTCCGCGCCGGGGAGCTTCAGGTCGGTCAGGACCAGGGCGTATCGCCGTCCCTCTGCGAGCCGACGGACCGCCTCGTCACCCGAGGCGACCGGCTCGACGCGGTACCCCTCGCGCGCGAGGGTCTCGGCCAGCATCGCCCGGAGGGACTCCCGGTCCTCGACGAGGAGGATCTCGGCGGGCATCCCCCTGGGCTCGCTCCCCGGGCCCTACTTCGGCTGATCCGGAAGCTTCGGCTGGCTCGACGGGGCTGAGGGCCGGGGAACGTACGTCCCGCCCGGCGTAGAGGGCGAGCCGACGGGCGCGTTTGCCACGGGCGCCGCCATGTCGGGCTGCGGGGCTGGGGTCGGAGCCTCCTTCGGCTGCTCGCTGGCCTTCGGCGGCGGGGTCGCCTCGGGGCGGGCCTCCGTCTCCGAGGCCGTCCCGGTCCCCTTCTCCCTCCTCTTCGCCTCCGCTGCCTCCTGCTCGGCCGTCGCGGCCGGCTTCACCGGGACCTCCACCCTCCACTTCGGGATGAAGCGGAAGTTGACGACGTTCTTGTTCGTGGTGATCGTCGCCTGGAGCGCCGTCCTCTCGCCGGAGGCGAGGTCCGTCTTCGCGAGCGTGGCGAACGTCGACCCCACGGTCGCATTCTTCTCGCCGACGGCCTCGACGGCGACCGTGATCCCCTTCGCGTCCCCCTCGCCCGAGTTCACCACCTGGGCCGAGACCGAGTAGCCGCCTCCCCCCTTCGACGAGGTGACCCCGACCACCTCGACCTTCCCCTCCTGCGGGGTCCCCGCGTCCGCTCCGGGGGCGAGGCCGCTCGCGACGTCCGCGTCGGTGATGATGATCGTGGCCTTCCGCTTCGGAGCGGCCTTCACGGCGTCGGCGATCGAGCCCGACGGCGTCGCGACGGGGGTCGGCGCGGCGGCCTTCGGGGGGGTGGCCGCGTTTGCCGCCGCCGTCTTCTGAGCGTCGATCTCCGACGTCCTGACGGAGAGGAGCCGGCCGTCCGAGAGGTTCAGGATCGCCTGCCCCCCCTTGACGGTGACCGGCCTGGCGAGCGAGTAGGTCCGGCCGTCCTTCAGGATGACGACCTCGGCCGCGAGGCCGAAGCTCCAAAGCGCCACCCCGGCGAGCACCAGACGGGCGAGTCCGTGTCGCATGATCGCCTCCGAATGGAGAGAACTATACACCGGCGGGACCCGTCTCCCGGGCCCCCAACCCCTTCCCCGGTCGCCCCTTCCGCGCCGCGCAAACGCCCGGAAGGGGAAGGGGGCGGGCCGGGCGAAACCCGGCCCGCCCCCCAAAGGCTCACCCGAATGAGATGCGCAGACGCGCTACTTGAGCTCCTTCCACCACTTGACCTTCGGCAGCGGGTTCTTGCCGATGGCCGCCGAGATGTTCGGCGGCTCGTAGAGGCCGGCCCGCTGGCCTTCGCCGATGCCGCTCTTGGCGACGAGGACCTTCTTCCCCGCGATCGTGAAGCCGCTCGCGGCCCCTTCGCCTGCGCTGTAGACGGTGTACTTCACGTTCGCGGGCTTGCAGCCCGCGTCGCCATCGAAGTCGACCACGATGACGTACGAGTTGCCGTGGCATCCGAGGTCGGGGTCGTAGACGAGGAAGAGCGCCGTGTTCGGCGTGTTCGCTGGGTCCGTCGAGGCGAGGATGAACGGCGGCGCCGTCATCTGCGTGTGCTTGCCGAGCGTGATGCTGACCGGTTGCTTGGTCGTCGGGTCCGTCCACGTGAAGGTGGCGTTCAGGTCGTGGGCCGTGATGTTCCCGGCCGGGATCTTGGTCGTGGCGGTTCCCTTCTGGTTCAACGCGATGTAGATGCGGGGGACGAAGTTCGGGTTCGTGCCGATCTGCGGTCCCGTCACCTTGTCGCTCGTCTCGTAGAGCGTCCCGCTCCCGAACGCGTAGGCCACGCAGCCCGTGCCGGTCACCCCGTAGCCGCTCGCGGCGGGCGGGTAGTAGAGCGGCTGGGGCTGCGAGGGGAGGACGTCGGTCGAGACGTCGATGCCGACCTTCGCCTGGTCGAACGTCTTGGTCCCCGCCGTGCTGTCGTAGATGTACCAGATCCGCCCGTTCAGGTCGGCCTGCAGGCCGAGCGAGGCGACGTTGTCCTCCTGGTACGTCCCCGCCTTCGGGTCGAAGAAGACGCTGTCGGCGAACGCCTGGTCCCCGACGAGCGGGGCCGGGCTGGAGAGCTTCGTCAGCGCGCTGCTCGACTCGAAGCTCCCGTCGTTCGGGTCGAGGACGTAGGCCCTCGGCGTGACGAACCCGACTCCCGTGCCCTGTGACGCCGCGGTATTCGACCGGATCTGGCCGCTTCCCATGACGAGCCGCCACTCCGTGCTCGAGACCGGGGCGACGGCCGGGACCGACCAGCTCTCGCCGAGGGAGGGGAGCTGGGTGAGGGTGCTCGCGCCGCTGCTCTTGGACCAGAGGACCTTGACGGGGTCCGAGGGATAGGGGCTCGCGTTGGGGGGCGGGACGTTCGTGATGTCGATGGCGTAGAGCTCGGAGCCGCCCATCCCCAGGGTGAGGAAGCCGATCGTCCGGTAGTCCTTCGTGGTCGGGTCGTAGACGTCGCCGAAGCGGAGCGAGTTCGCGACGCCGTAGATGTGGTCGGCATTGTCGCGGGGCTGCCCGGAGGGGTACTTGGCGTCCTTCTTGTAGTTGTCGAAGAGCGTCACCTGGATGTTCAGGACGCTCGGGGGAATCAGCGCGATGAACTCGTGTCCGGCCAGGGGCTCGTCGTTCTTCGGAGTCTTGGGAGCGGCGCGGAACGCGTGCAGCATCCCGTCGTTCGATCCGACCCAGATGAGCGCCGGCCGGCCCTTGTAGGTCTGCTGGAAGGCCTTGTGGTCGGTGACCGTCTGCTGCGTCCAGGGCTGGGGCGACGCGACGAGGGCGGGCGAGGAGTTGATCATCGGCCCCAGGAGCCAGGACCTCTTCGACCCGCTCCCGTCGTTCCCGCGGACGAAGTCGACGACGCTCGCGTCGAAGGCCGTCGTCCCGGCCAGCGCCTGGAGCTTGGCGAGGTTCGCCACCGTCACCTCGACGAGGGCGTTCCCGTTCGCCGGGTCCCACGTGTAGATCTTCCGATCGGCCGTGTCGGTCTCCTTCTTGAGGACGTCGCCCGCCTCCCAGTTCAGGTAGTTCCCGTCCGTCGGGTCGAGGCTCGTGTCGAACGCGTAGAAGTGCCCCTGCCAGGACGGGAAGCCCGTGGCGGGGACGAATACGAGGTTGGCGAGGGCCGCCGCGCTGCCGGAGACCGGCGCGTTCGTCGCGTAGTCGCCGGTCGCCGTCGCGTTCACGATCGCGGCGATGGCGTCGGCGATCGTGTCGGCCGTGGTGGCGAAGAAGGCGTTGTGACCGTGGGTGTACGTCTTGTTGTCGGGGTCGTAGGGAAGCGAGGTGTTCTTGTAGAACTTCTCCTGCCCGGTCGGACCGTCGTAGTTCGTGGTCGGATCGGTCGCGTTCGGATCGGGGATGTAGGGGTTGTTCCCCTTGACCGGGGGTGGGCCGGGCTTGTCCGGGTCGTACGGGGAGAACCCCGCGTTCCCGTCCGGGGCGTTCGCGTCGGTGCGGCCCATGTAGGCGATGAAGTCGAGCTCGCAAGGGCCGACCGCCGAGCTGACGCCGATGGTCCAGGTCCGGACCGGGATCTTCACGCCGTTCGAGATCGTGCCCGTGTAGAGCGTGTTTGCTCCGTCGGCCGCGAACAGGGTCCAGCTCGAGGGACAGTCGTAGCCGGAGGACCCGCCGTCGCAGGGCATGTTGGTGCAGGGGGAGATCCAGTTCCCGCCTTTCGGGTTCGCCGAGTTCGAGAGGCCGTCCGTGACGAGGATGACGCCGTACGGGCGGTTGCAATTATTGATGACCTTCGGGTCCGCCCTGGCCGCGTCGAGGATCACCTTCTGGGCATTCTGGTTGTTCAGCACCGTGCGGGTGTTCGTGCTGCCGGAAGCGGAGAGCCCGGAGACCCCGGTGACGGCTCCCTGGGCCCCCTTGGGAACGAAGTACTCGACGAGCTTCTGGAGGTCCTTGTTCGCGTCGGTCGTGTCGATCGCGACCCGGGTCGTGATCAGGTCCGTCGAGTACGTCATGAGGCCCCAGTTCACGCGGGACGCGTTGAGGGCGACGATGTCCTTCGGCGGGCTGTACGAGCACGTCCCGACCGTGCAGGCGCCGTCCCTCACGATCGGGAAGTTCGTGACCGTGAAGGCCGGGTTCGTCCCGGGGACGGTGATCGTCTCGTACGGCGTGAACGGGACTCCCGGCGCGGTCCCCGTGTTGCCGCTGCCGTAATCGTACCGGAACGTCCAGGTGATCTTCGTGTCCACCGACCCGCTCGTCGCGGTTCGGGACCAACGCCCGGAGACGGCTGGCGGAGCGTAGTTGGTCACGAGGGCGACGGAGTTGCCGAGGACGTTCTTGACGGTCGCCATCCGCGACGGCGCCTCGAACGTCAGCTTGTAGTCCCACGTGCGGCAGAGGCTGGGGTGATCCTTGTCGCAGCTCCCGCCGCTCGCGCCCCCCCAGACGAGGTACCCGAACGAGTTCTCGCTCCTGGTCGGCGTGCTGTTCGACGACGGCCACCAGGCGAACGACCCCGTCACGTCCTCGACGATCAGGAGGTTCGCCTTCTGGATCTGGGCGGTGATCTGCCGGAGCGGGTCGTACCCCTCGGTGTACGGCTGGGCGGCGGCCCGGGGGGCGACGGCCGCGACGAGGAGGCCGAGGGCGGCCCCCGCGAAGGGAAGGAGGTGCCTGGTGGGGGTTCGCATCGTCGTTCTCTCCTCGGCACGTGCCGTGTCGTTGGGGTGTCTCACTTCGCGCCTCCTCCGGTGCCTCCGGCGTTGGCGCCCTTCTGGGTCGCGGCCGCCGAGCCCGAGGGGTTCGCGTCGAGCTGCTCCTCGAGGACCTTCGTGATGCCGACGGTCGGCTGTCCGTTCGCGTCGCGGACGGGGTTCCCGCCCGAGTCGACGAGGACCATCTGGCCGACCGCGATCAGGTTGATCTTGAAGTCGGTGTCGCCGTTGTCCCCGCCGGCGACGTCTTCCTGGTTGTTCCTCACGTAGAGCGAGTACATCGGCCGCTGGTTCGCGTCGCCGAGCGTCTGGGTGAGGACGACGTCCTTGTAGGTGACGCCGTTGAGGACCAGGATGTACGCGGGGCGCCCGCCCCCCGGTGGCAGGTAGGTGTTCGCCGGCGTCCCGTTCAGGAGCATCCCGACCGAGCCGTTGTTCCCCTGGGCGAAGCCGGTGACGACCGACTCGCCGAGGCGGAGGCCGGCCTCGGCGGCGTAGAAGCCGACTCGGCTCATCTTCGCGTTGCCCGACGTCCTGTCTTCCGTGGAGCTGAAGAAGGCCACGCCGATGCCGACGATCGTGAGGACCAGGACGACGAGGAGGACGATGATGAGAGCGCTTCCCCGACGGTGCCCGGGGCCACGGAGGAGGGCGGTTCGAGACGTCTTCATGGCTTCAGTTCCCCAGCATCCTGTTCCTCAGGGCGAGCGTCGAGGTGATCCGGAAGTGGTCGAAGTCGCCGACCCGCGCTCCCGTCGTGGCCCCCGGCTTCTCGTAGTCGTCGGGGTTGCCGGCGGGGCGGTCCTCGGAGGCCGGGCGGACGTTCGTCTCGGTCGCCGTCTTCCGCCGGACCGAGATCCGCGACGTCGTGAAGCGGAGCGCCGCGGACCGGGAGGTGATCGAGAACCTCAGCCCGGCGACGTTCGTGACGTCCCACGGGAGGGCGCTCCCCTGCGGGGGGACGTGGACGTTCGTTCCGAACGCCGAGTCGTCGACCAGCACGACGTTCCCGGTCGCCGGGTCGATCGTGTTGAAGACCGTGCCGCCCCCGGCCGGCGGCGTCGAGTAGAGGTAGGCGACCTGGAAGTCCTCGACGTCCGGCAGGATCGGCACGAACGCGTTGCCCGGGTTGTCGGTGTCGGGGTCGAAGAGCCCCTGCTTCTGCTCGAGGCTCAGGGTGTCGTCCGCCGCCCGGCGGACGCGGAACGAGTAGAAGCGCATCCCCGCGATCAGGGTCACCGGCGCCGCGAGGGCGCCGGGGCCTCCCGGCGGATTCACGACGACCTCCCCGTTGCCCGCGGGGTCGGAGGAGACCTGGACGGGATTCGGCTCTCCCGTCCCGGGGTCGAGGCTGCCGCAGGTGTAGCCGAGGTAGTTCGTGATCCGGTAGTAGCTCCAGGCGCCGTTCGCGTCGACCACGGTCATGAGCTCGCTGACCTTCTTCCCCGACCCGTTCACGTGCGCGCCGGTCAGCTGCTCGAAGTTCGCCTGGAGCGTCGCGTTGTCCGGGCAGCCGTCGAGGTAGTCGATCGTGGCCGTCCCCGTGTTGCCGACGCCGGGCCAGCTGGCGAACTGGCCTATGGCGGTGCCCGACGGGACCGCCACCGTGATGATGTCGGTCCCGACCTCGCCCAGGGCGCTCTGCGCCGGCGTGAGGTCGTTGTAGGAGGCCTGCTTGAGGACGGGCGCCCCGCCGGGACCCGGCTTGGAGTACCACGTGACGATGGCGTTCGGGCTCCGGGGGGTCGCCGCGTCGTTCAGGTCCGTCGCTCCCGCGATGAAGTAGCTGAGGTAGTCGGCTGCCCGGCGGGACGTCTGCCGCGGGGCGGTCTTCACCTGCTGCCGCTCCGCGAACGACTTCATCGCGAAGAGGAGCGACAGCGCCACGATCATCACGAGGACGAGGATCAGGAGCGAGACGACCATCTCGACGAGGGAGAACCCCCGCTGACCGCGGCGTCTAGTTGTGAACCTGGAAGACATAATCCACCCTCTTGGCCTGCGCCTGCGAGCCGAGATAGCTCGTCGTCGGGGACGCCCCGCCGGACTGGGCCGACTGGACCGTGACGGTGACCATCCAGTAGTTCGGCGTCGTCGAGGCCGCGTACTGGTACGAAACCCGGTACGGCCCCTTCGCGCGCTCCATGACGTTCGCCCCCGCGGGGCCCCAGTAGGCCCAGCTCGGCTCGCCCGCCTCCGTTCCATCCCACGGGAGGTTCACCTGGGCGCCGTCCGTGATGGTCGCCGGAATCCCGGTGCCGGCCGGGAGCGGAGTCGACCGGGAGCGGAGGAAGTGCAGGTAGCGCAGGTTCTCGGCCGTCTGCTGCGCCTTCATCGTCATGTCGGTCCTGGCCGCGGAGCCGACGTCGGTGACGAGGGCGACGGAGAAGAGCTGGAGGACCCCCACCATCAGGAGGGCGAGGATCGCCATCGCGATCAGGACCTCGATGAGGGTGCTCCCCCTCTCCAGGGGTCCCCGGCCGGTTCGGAATCGTCTCAAGGCCACTCTCCTCCCTTCCGCCTCAGGGGGTCCTCTGGACGGTGGCGGCCCAGAGCGGGTTGATGCTGAGCGTGTAGACGGTCAGGGGGGTAAGGGCCCCCGAGATCATGTCGCGGTGTGTCATCTGGACGGTCGCCACGGCCGTGACCTGCGTCGGCGCCGCGAGCGGCGGCGCTCCGGAGACGTCCGGCCGCATCGTCCGGCCGAGGAAGTCGCACAGGAGGACGGCCGAGTTCGATCCGGACGCGGGCTTCGCCCATTGCGCGTTGAACGACTGGGCGTTGACCGCCGTCGTCGAGAGGGCGATCTCCGGCTGGAGCCGGACGCGCCAGAGGACCGTGTCGTCGTTGTTGGCGTCGTCGAAGAGGCCGTCCCCGTTCTTGTCGATCTCGATCCTTCCGTTGTTGTTCGTGTCGAGGGCGACGGCCACGTCGGTTCCGACGTCCGTGACGTACTTGCCGAAGACCAGGTACGTCGCGACGTTCCGGTTCTGCATCTCCGTCAGGGCTCGCTGCGCGATGGTCCGGAGGTCGTCCGCGGCCGAGGCGAGGCGCTGGCGCTTGAGGGTCGAGGAGACCCCGGCCAGGCCGAGCATGAGGGCGATCCCCAGGATCGCGATGACGACCAGGATCTCCAGGAGGCTGAAGCCCCGGGCCCTCCGGATCCGGCGCGTTCTCGCCGGCGGCCCTTGAGTCCTTTCGACCATCTCGTCCCTCCCCGAGCGTGCACGGCAGGCTCTGTCGGCGAGCATTGCAAGAGCGACGCCCGGCGAGCCTCGTCGCCGCAACCCCCTCCCCAGGAGCGTGTTGGAGGAGACGTGTCCGTCGACCCCTCGACTGCCCCGAGATCGAGGTGTCACCTTGCGTAACAGCCCCGGCGGCGGCGGACCGGCGCCGTCGTTTACGATAGCCCTTCACGGAGGCAGCCGTGGTGTTCGAGAAGATCCGAAAGGGCCTGAGGCCCGAGCCGCCGGTCGTCGCCCAGCTTCGCGCCCACCAGTGGAAGGACGACGCGCAGAAGCGCGACCTCGTCGAGAGGTTCCGGGCGACGTCGGGCCTCGAGCTCGAGGAGGTCGTCTGGACCGCCGTCGACCCGACGCCCGAGATCCGGGCAGCCGGGCTCGAGATCCTGAAGCGGCGGGCCGGGGACCGCGAGGTCCTGAACGCGCTGCTCCCGCTCTGCAGGACCCGGTCCGAGGCGGCCCGCCGCGCGGTGGAGCGCTTCCTCAAGGAGGTGGCGGGACCCGAGCTCGGGTCCTTCCTCGCCTCCATCGCGGAGCGGGGCGACGACTTCGCGAAGCTCGTCGCGCTCGAGATGGCGCGCGAGCTTCCGCTCGAGCGGTCGATCCCGATCTACCGGCAGGTCCTCGACAACCCGGGCTCTCAGCTCCGCTCCCGCGCGCTGAAGGCGGTCGCCGAGCTCCAGGGGCAGGGCGTCGCGGCGGAGGCGGCAGGCCTGGCCCTCCCGCTCCTCTCCGACGAGGACGACGACATCCGGATCGGCGCTCTCTCCGTCCTCGAGCGCAACCCGAAGGAGGAGTACGTCCCCGCCGTCCTGGGGATGGCCCGTTCCCCGTCCCGCCGGGTGGTCGACGCCGCGTTCTCGGCGCTCCGGAAGCTCGTGGCCGCGTCGAAGGGCGACTACCGCGACGAGGTCCTCCCGCTCCTCGGGGACGGGAACCCCCGCGTCCGGTCCGGCGCCGTCTCCCTCCTGAAGGGAATCCCCCCCAGGGAGGTGGCCCGTCTCTTCGTCACGGCGTTCCGCGGGAGCTTCCCCTGGATCCGCGACCGGGCGCTCGAGACGATCTCGAAGGAGATGCCCGACTTCGTCCCGGGCCTCCTCGCGTTCGCGCACGAGTCCCAGGGGGACGTGGCGAAGGACGCGTTCGACCTCTCGCTCCTCCTGATGGACCCCCGAGCGGTCCCGACGTGGATCAAGCTCGTCGACGACGCCGACTGGCGGGTGAGGTCGCGGGCCATCGAGAACCTGGGGAGGTTCGGCACCGGGCGCGAGGAGGTGCTGAAGGTCCTCGTGGACGCCCTCAGGGACCCGTACAAGATGCTCGCCGTCGCCCCGGCGCTGGGGGACCTCGGCGACCCGCGGGCGGCCGGCCCCCTCTTCGAGGCGTTCAAGGCGTCGCACGAGCGGCCGGCGGACCAGCTCGACATCCTGGACGCGCTGGCGGCGCTCGGCGTGAAGGAGCCGCGCGTCGCCCCGGTCCTCGAGAGCATCGCCCGCCACCACGCGGTGGGGCTGGAGGTGCGCGAGAAGGCGCGGCGCCTCGTCGGCAAGCTCCAGGGGGACGCCGCGCGGGAGGCGATCCCGTTCCCCAGGCTGGAGGCGAAGAGGCTGGACCTCTCGTCCGGGGGGCCGGTGAGGCTCGTCGACCTCCTGGCCGACACGGTGGCGCGCGGCGCGTCCGACTTCCACCTCGCCACGGGGTTCGTCCCGCACCGGCGGATGCACGGCGTCCTCGAGAAGGTCGACGTCCCCCCCGTGACCGCCGAGCAGGCGGAGGCGCTCATCCGCGAGGTCCTGACCGAGGAGGAGCGCGCCCTCCTCGCCGAGCGGAAGAACCTCGACGTCTGCGTCAAGGTCCCCGGCCTCGGCCGGTTCCGCGCGAACTTCTTCACGCAGCGGCAGGGGCTCGACGCCGTCTTCCGCGCCATTCCCCAGGAGATCCCGCGGCTCGAGACGCTGGGCCTCCCCGAGTCGGCGTGGGAGGTCTGCCGCTACACCCAGGGCCTGGTCCTGGTGACGGGGCCCTCCGGGTGCGGCAAGTCGACGACTCTCGCCGCGCTCGTCGACCGCGTGAACGAGACGCACCCGGGGCACATCATCACGGTCGAGGACCCGATCGAGTTCGTCCACCGCAACAAGGAGAGCCTGGTCAACCAGAGGCAGGTGCCGCACCACACCGCGTCGTTCGCGCGGGCCCTGAAGTCGGCGCTCCGCGAGGACCCCGACGTGATCATGGTGGGCGAGATGCGCGACCTGGAGACGATCTCGCTGGCGATCACCGCCTCCGAGACCGGCCACCTCGTCTTCGCCACCCTCTCGACGACGACGGCGACGGCGACGGTCGACCGGATCATCAACTCGTTCCCGCCGGGCCAGCAGGGTCAGATCCGGATGATGGTCTCCGAGTCGCTCAAGGCGGTCATCTCGCAGGCCCTCCTCCCGCGCGCCGACGGGGACGGGCGGGTCGCCGCGTTCGAGATCCTCCGCGGGACGCAGGCGGTCGGGGCCCTCATCCGCGAGTCGAAGACGTTCCAGCTCCCCGGGATCCTCCAGACCGGCGCCGGGGCGGGGATGAACACGATGGACCAGTTCCTCCTGAAGCTCGCCGAGGAGGGGAAGGTCAGCCCGGAGGTGGCCATGGACCGGGCGGCGAAGAAGGAGCCGTTCGAGAAGCTCCTCTCCGAGGAAAGGGCGGCGTTCGCATGAGCGAGGGCGTGCATCGGATCGACCACCTCCTCCGGATCATCCTCGAGAAGAAGTCGTCGGACCTCCACCTGGCGGTCGGCTCCCCGCCGATCATGCGGGTGGACGGGCGGCTCGAGCGGATCCGGTGGCAGACGATCACCGAGAAGGACTTCGAGGGCTTCCTGAAGCCCGTCACGCCGGAGCGCGTCTGGAACGAGTGGAGACAGACCGGCGACGGCGACTTCGCCTACGCCATGGGCGACCGGGCCCGCTTCCGCGTCAACCTCTTCCGCCAGGAGTGGGGCGCCGCCGCGGTCCTCCGGATGATCCCGCCGCGCGTCCTCACGGTGGAGGAGCTGGGGCTGCCCGAGATGGTGGCGAACGTCGGGAAGATCGCGCGCGGGCTCGTCCTGGTCACCGGCCCGACCGGATCGGGCAAGTCGACGACGCTGGCCGCGCTGATCGACCGCCTCAACCGGACCCGCTCGTACCACATCGTCACGATCGAGGACCCGGTGGAGTTCGTCCACGTCCCGCACCGGTCGATCGTCACCCACCGCGAGCTCGGCCCGGACACCCCGACGATCGCCGACGCCCTGAAGGCCGCCCTGCGCGAGGACCCCGACGTCGTCCTCGTCGGCGAGCTGCGCGACCTCGAGACGATGAGCATGGCGCTCCACGCCGCCGAGACCGGCCTCCTCGTCTTCGGGACGCTCCACACGAACTCGGCCGCCAAGGCGATCGACCGCCTCATCGACGGTTTCCCGACCGACGAGCAGGAGCAGGTGCGGACCGTCCTCGCCGAGGTGCTCAAGGGCGTCGTCGCGCAGGTCCTCCTCCGGCGCAAGCCGAACGGCCGGATCCCGGCCTTCGAGGTGCTGCGCGGCAGCGCCGCCCTCTCCAACGCCATCCGCGAGGGGAAGACGGCGACGGTCAACTCGCTGATCCAGACGGGCCGCTCGGCCGGGATGATCGGGATGGACCACTCGCTGGCGGACCTCGTCGCCGGGGACGTCGTGGAGTTCGACGAGGCGTTCGACAAGGCGATCGACAAGGAGTCGTTCCGGGCGCTCGTCGAGAAGAGGAAGGCCGCGGGCGCGGGGGCGGGGGCGCCGGCCGCCTGACCGCGATCAGGCCCGCGGGGCCGGCGGAAGGGTCACGACGAACGAGGCGCCGCCGAGGGTGTCCGAGCGGCCGACCGCGACCGCCCCGCCGTGGAGGTCGAGGATCTTCGCCACGAGCGAGAGGCCGAGCCCGGTCCCCCCTTTCTTCGTCGACGCGAACGGCACGAAGAGGGTCCGCGCCGCCTCGGGAGGAACGCCGGGGCCGCTGTCCTCGATCCTGAGGACGCTCGACCCGTCCGGCGGCCTCTCCCCCGTCACCCGCACGCGGGGGGGGCCCTCCCCCGTCTCCGCGGCTTCCCGCGCGTTGCGGACGAGGTTCACCAGGGCCCGCCGCACCAGCGCGGCGTCGACGACGGCCTCCCCGTAGCTCCCGTCCTGCACGAGCTCGGTCTCGCGCGCGGCCATCCGCTCCTCGGCGAGGACGTCCGCCACGAGCTCGCCGAGGTCGACGGGCCCCGGCACGAGCCGCTCGGGGCGCGCGAAGAGGAGGAAGTCGCCGGTGACGCGCACGACGTGCTCGGCCTCCGCGCGGACGCCCGCGAGGTGGCGGGCCCGGGCCTCGGCGTCGGCCTCCGCCGCGGCGAGGCGCGCGTACCCGAGGATCGTCAGCGTCGCGTTCCGGAACTCGTGGGCGATCCCCGCGGACATCTCGCCGAGGGCCGCGAGCTGGCGCCGGGCCGCGAGCTCGCGCTCGAGCCGCGTGACGGCCGTCCGGTCCTCGAGGAAGACGAGCCCCCCGAGGGTGCGCCCCGCCGCATCGACGACGGGGACCGCCGTCACCGCGAGGAGGCGCGCCCCCGTCGCCTCGCCCCGGACCGCCTCCGCCGCGAGGGTGGGGGTCCCGGCGAGGGCGGCCGCGACCGCCTTCGCGAGGACGGGCCAGTCGGCCAGCCGCTCGGAAGCCGGCCCGCCGAGCGCGTCGCGGGAGAGGTCGAGGGCCGCGAGGGCGGGCCCGTTCGCCTCCGTCAGGGTGCCGTTGGCGCCGACGACGAGGAGCCCCCCGGGGTGGGACCTCACCAGCGTCTCGGCCGTGATGGCGAGCGCGTCCGCGCGCTCCTGCTCCCGTCGCCTCAGCGCCTCGAGCTCGCCGGTGCGCGCCCTCAGCTCCTCGATCGTCCGCGCGAAGGCGGCGACGGCGTCGTCGGGCGCCTGCCCGCTCCCCTCTCCTCGCGGGACGAACGCCTCGGCTGTGCGGGCGGTCTCGGCGAGGGCGTCCATCGGGCGGGCGAGGCGGCGGAGGGAGGGGATGACGAGGAAGACGAGGAGCGCGACCCCCGCGGGGACGACCACCGTCAGGATCCGGACCGTCCGCTCGGCCGCGAAGAGGGGCGTGGCGTCGTAGACCGCGCGGAGGATCCTCCGCCCGCCGCCGATGGGAATCGCCACCGAGACGGCCGGGCGCCCCTCCTGGTCGAAGCGCGTCACCTGCGCGGCCCCTCCCACCGGCCGGTCGGCCGCGGGGAGCCGGTCGGGGACGCGCGCGGCGTCCGGAAGGAAGGCCGCATTCTGGAGGAGGACCCCGCCGGGGTCGAAGACGGCGGCCTGCTGGGGTCCGAACTCGTGCAGCAGCCGGACCGCCAGCGGGTCGGCGGTGAGGACGTCGGCCGACTCCCCCGCCCCTTCCACCCGGGCGCCGATGGCCCGGACCTCCGCGACCAGGCGCTCCTCGCTCTGCGCGACGGCCCAGCGGGTCGTGAGGTTCAGGTCGACGAGGGCCGCCCCCGCCAGGAAGGAGACGAAGAGGAGCCCCCCGACGACGAAACGTCGGACCTCGCGCTCCAGGGGGCCCGGTGCCGCCGTCACGGGAGGAGCCCCCGCCCGGGGACCGGAAGGCCGTGCGTGAGGAGGTCGACGGCGGCGCCTCCCCACTCGTAGGCCACGAGGATCCCCCCCGCCAGGAAGACCCCGAACGGGACGTCGACGCGGCCGAGGAGGACGAGGAGGCCGCCGGGGAGCGCCTCGGCCCGGGCCGCGAGGACGCGGAAGAACTCTCCGGTCTCGTCCTCGACCGCGAGCCGGCCGAAGGAGGTCGCCTCGCCTCTCCGGGACCTCCGGCGCGCGAGACGGACGAAGGCGACGACGGGGCGGGCGACCGGCCCGGCCTCCGAGAGCTTCGCGCCGGGCGGGGCGTTCCCCGGGATCTCGCGCCACCTCCGGCCCGCGGCCGCGACCACGGTCCCCCCGGCGGTGAGGAGGGCGCCGTGGCGCTCTCCCTCGTCGCGGGCGCGCTCCTCTGAGCCGCGCGCGGAGCGGAAGGCGAGCCGCCAGCGCAGGGCCCTGACGAGAGCCGGGGCCCCCGCCGCCAGGACGCCCGAGACCGAGGCGACGAAGAGGGCGACGAGGACCCCGGCCGGCCCGACGAACGCTCCGCCCATCGCGATCATCTTCACGTCGCCGAGCCCCATCCCCTCGGCGCCCCGGACGAGGCGGTAGGCGAGCCCGACCCCGAGGAGGAGGGCCGCGCCGAACGCGGCGCCCGCGACCGAGGGGAGGAGGTGCCCCGCCAGCGCCCCCGCGCCGACCTTCCGAGCGTCGGGGAGGTCCCGCGCCGCGGCCAGGAGGAGCCCCAGGGCGAGAACGCCGTAGGTCACCTCGTCCGGGAGGACCCGGGCCTGGAGGTCCGTCGCGGCGAGGATGACGGCCGCCGTCGCCAGGATGGCTGCCGCGACGGCCTCCGGCCCGAACCCGTGCCGGACCGTCGCGAGGACGAAGGCGGCGCCCAGGGTCGCCTCGATCAACGGGTAGCGGATCGAGATGGGGGCCCGGCACCGCCGGCAGCGCCCGCGCAGGAGGAGCCACGAGACGACCGGGACGTTGTCCCAGGCCGCGATCGGAGCTCCGCAGGCCGGGCAGCGCGACCGGGGACGGACGACCGACTCCCTGCGCGGGAGCCTGTGGATGCAGACGTTCGCGAACGATCCGACGACCGCCCCGAGCGCGAATGTGAAGAGGTGGAGGACGAGGCTCTCGGCGGACACCGTCAGCTCCGCCGGGACGAGCCGGCGAGGGCCAGCCCCGCGAGGAGCAGGAGGGAGACGCCCGAGACGAGGACCCCCGCCTGGAATGTGAGCGGGCGGTAGACGAGGAGGACGGTGTGCCGTCCCGCCGGGACCGGGATCGCCTGGAAGGCGAGCTGGGCGCGCAGGAGGGGCGCCGGCCGGCCGTCCACCCGCGCCGACCACCCCGCGTCCCAGGTCCGCGTCACGACGAGGAGGGACGGCTCGGAGGCGTCCGTCTCGACCTCCGTCAGCTCGGGCTCATCGCGGCGGACCCGGCTCAGCGCATACCCGCCCGCGCGGGCGTTCCCCGGGAGCTGCACCGGAGGGGACCCGGGCGCGAGGAGGACCGTCTTCTGCGGGTCGACCGCCCCGCGGCGGAGGAGGTCGAAGGCCTCGTCGTCGGTGGCGACCCGCGCCGAGAAGGCGCTGTAGACGCGGCCGGCGAAGGTCGAGAGGCGGTAGCGGCGGAGGTCCCCGTCCCGCCGGTCCAGGCGGGTCGCGGCGATCGAGGTCGGGAACGGCGTGACGAGCCAGCGGACGTCCGCCAGGCCGAGGATCCGGGCCGGGTCGCCACCGGCCAGCGCCACGCCGAGGAGCCGGAGCCGACGGGGGTCCGGGAGGGGCGAGGGCGACGTGGCCGTCGAGATCCCCGGGAGGAGGTTCGAGTAGCCCGCGACGGCGCGCATCGACCGGAGGGGGACCTCCGCGCTCCAGGTCCCGGCTCCCCCGATCGACCACGCCGAGAGGAGGTCCCGGTCCCCGGCGACCGGGGAGAAGACCCGCCCCTCGGGGTGGTCCCGCGCGAGGTCGGCCACGATGGGGGGCGGCTCGAGGAGTCCCCGGCCCGGGACGGGCGCGAGCGCGTCCCGGGAGAAGAACGGCAGGGGTGCGAGCGCGGCGGCCGCAGCGAGGCCGGCCCAGGCTCCCGGACCCCGCTCCCGGCGCGCGCGAGCGGCGCCCACGGCGAGCGCGGCGACTCCCGCGGCTCCGCACGCGAGCCACGCGCGGCGGGAGTCTCGGGAGGCCCGGATCGCCGGGACGGCGAGGACCGCGACGAGGGCGATTGCCGTCGTGGCGATGAAGGCGCCCGCGAAGAGCCAGGCGGCCCTCGCTCCCCTCCTCGCCTCGACCTCGACGGGGTCCGCCGCGTCGCCGGCCGCCTCTCCCGGGGCGGTCCTGGAGGAGAACCGGCCGTAGAGCCAGCCGTCGAGCCCCGCGCCGGCCGCCAGGGCGAGAGCGAGATGGGTGAAGACGAACCAGCGTGCGGGGAACCGGAGCCCCTTCCAGAGGCCCGCGTCGACGAGGAGGGGGAGGAGCGGCCCCCGTCCCCCGATCGCCACGAGGCCGGCCAGAGCTCCGACGGCCGCGAGGATCCAGAGGAGGCGCCGGCGGCCGGGGAAGCCTGCCGCAGCCGCCGCCGCCAGGAGGAGCGGGGCCGGGCCGAGGGCGAGGGTGACGAGGTAGTCGCCCCTGCCCGCAGCGAGGGCGCGGGTCGCATCGGACGACGGGGGCAGGACGAGGTCGGCGAGGTCGGACGGCCCCACCGGCCGGGCGAGAGCCTCGGCTCGCGTCGTGGTGGCGAGGCGTCCCGAGCTGAGGAGAAGGGCTCCGAAGGGAGCGAGCGCCGCGGCGGCCAGGCCCAGCCCCAGGACGAGGCCGACCAGGAGGCGCCGGATCGCCGGGAGACGGGCCTCGGGGACCGTCTCCCCTTCGCGGCGCGTCGCGAGGCCCACGACCGCGGCGGCGGCGCACCCCGCCAGGGCGAGCGCGGGCTCGCCCCCGAGGAACGCGAGGCCGACCGACACCGCGAAGGGGACCGGGCTCCCGCCGCGGGCCAGGCCGTCCGCGCCCGCGAAGAGCCACGGCAGGAACGCGGCCGTCCCGGCGTTGTTGTAGAAGGGGATCAGGGAGAGGAAGGACCCTCCGCCCGCGTAGACGCCCGCGGCGACGAGCGAGCCCGCTCGCGAGGCGCCGAGCCTCCGGAGCCACGCGGCCATCCCTGTCGCGGCGACGACGACGAGGAGCGCCGTCGCCCCGAGCGGGCCCCAGGGCCAGGGGAGGAGGAAGGGAAGGTCCGCCGGGTTCACGGCCCCCGACTGCAGCTGGGCGAGCCAGGGCTCACCGCAGCCCGACAGGGGGTTCCAGAGCGGAATCCTCCCGGCCTTCCAGCAGGAGGCCGTGTAGGTCTTCATCGGCCAGAAGAAGTCCGCGAGGTCGCCCCGCCCCGGTACCCCTCCCCCGAGGCACGGAAGGAGGGCGGCGGCGGCGAGGAGGAGGCCGAGCAAGGCGGCCGCCGGGAGGACCATCGTGCGGCTCGGGCCGGCGGATGCGCGGGTCACCCCCGAGATTGTACGGGCGTCGCCTCGAAGGGAGGTTGGGCAAGAAGGGGAGAAAAGGGAAACGCCCGGGCTTGCGGCCCGGGCGTCTCATACTTCCCGGCGGCGTCCTACTCTCCCACACGGTTGACCCGTGCAGTACCATCGGCTCCGAGGGGCTTAACGGCCGTGTTCGGAATGGGAACGGGTGGGACCCCCTCGATATGGCCACCGGAAAATCTTGTTTCAATCCGGTTCAGAATCGAGTTGCAGGGGCTGTCGCCCCGAATTCGCGCGTTCGCGCCTCAAGAATTTTATGGCCAAGCCTCACGGACGATTAGTACTGGTCAGCTTCGCGCATCGCTGCGCTTCCACACCCAGCCTATCAACGTGGTCATCTCCCACGGTCCTTCAGGGGGTTGCCCCCAGGGAGATCTCATCTCGGGGTCGGCTTCGCGCTTATATGCCTTCAGCGCTTATCCTACCGAACTCCGCTACCCGGCGTGTGCCGCTGGCGCGACAACCGGTGCACAGGAGGTTCGTCCAACCCGGTCCTCTCGTACTAAGGTCGGGGCCCCTCAAATCTCCTACGCCCACACGAGATAGGGACCGAACTGTCTCACGACGTTCTGAACCCAGCTCACGTACCGCTTTAACCGGCGAACAGCCGGACCCTTGGGACCTGCTTCAGCCCCAGGATGCGATGAGCCGACATCGAGGTGCCAAACCTTGCCGTCGATGTGAACTCTTGGGCAAGATCAGCCTGTTATCCCCGGCGTACCTTTTATCCGTTGAGCGATGGCCCTTCCATACAGAACCACCGGATCACTAAGTCCTGGTTTCCCACCTGCTTGACCTGTCCGTCTCGCAGTCAAGCCTCCTTCTGCCTTTACACTTGACGGCGGGTTTCCAATCCGCCTAAGGAGACCTTGGAGCGCCTCCGTTACCGTTTAGGAGGCGACCGCCCCAGTCAAACTACCCGCCTGACCGTGTCCCCAGCCCGGATGACGGGCCTAGGTTAGAACTCCAGTGTCGTCAGGGTGGTATCTCACCGTCCGCTCCCCCGAGGCCAAAACCCCAGGTTCAAAGCGTCCCACCTATCCTGCGCAGACAGCACCAAAGTTCAGGGCCAGGGTGTAGTAAAGGTGCACAGGGTCTTTCCGTCTACGTGCGGGTACCCGGCATCTTCACCGGGAGTACAGATTCGCCGAGCGCGTTGCGGAGACAGTGCCCAGATCGTTACGCCATTCATGCAGGTCGGAACTTACCCGACAAGGAATTTCGCTACCTTAGGACCGTTATAGTTACGGCCGCCGTTTACTGGGGCTTCGGTTCGGAGCTTCGCTTGCGCTGACCCCTCTCCTTAACCTTCCAGCACCGGGCAGGCGTCAGACCCTATACGTCGTTTTCGACTTAGCAGAGTCCTGTGTTTTTGATAAACAGTCGCCTGGGCCTGGTTACTGCGACCCGTTGGAGCTTCGAGGGCAAGCCTCTACACTCCCTCGGGCACACCTTCTTCCGAAGTTACGGTGTTAATTTGCCGAGTTCCTTCGCAACGCTTCACTCGAGCGCCTGAGGATTCTCTCCTTGTCTACCTGTGTCGGATTGCGGTACGGACGCCCTCCGGGCTCCTTAGGGGTTTTTCTCGGCAGCGTGGCATCACGGGCTTCTGGCCATACGGCCTCGCATTCGCTTCTCGGCGTTGACGAGGGGGTGGATTTGCCTGCCCCCTCCGCCTACGAGCTTGGCCCACGTCAACCAACGCGTGGGTCCCGTTAGCCTCCTGCGTCACCCCATCGGTCTTTATCGCCCGACGAGCGGTTCAGGAATGTTGACCTGATGTCCATCGGCTACGCCTATCGGCCTGGCCTTAGGGTCCGACTGACCCTGAGCGGATTGACCTTGCTCAGGAAACCTTAGACTTTCGGCGAGCAGCGTTCTCGGCTGCTTTCTCGCTACTTGTGCCGGCAGGGTCTCTTCTGTGCGCCGTGAGCAGTCCTCTCGGTCTGCCGTGTATCTCGTCACAGAATGCTCCTCTACCCCGCGAGCCGGACGCATCCGGCCCGCAGACGCAGCTTCGGTACAGTGCTTGAGCCCCGTTGTATTGTCCGCGCGGAGCCACTTGACCAGTGAGCTATTACGCTTTCTTTAAAGGATGGCTGCTTCTAAGCCAACCTCCTGGCTGTCGGAGCGTCTCCACATCGTTTTCCACTGAGCACTGATTTGGGGACCTTAGCTGGCGCTCTGGGTTCTTTCCCTTTTGACGACGAAGCTTATCCCCCGCCGTCTCACTCCCGGATAGCACGCCGTGGCATTCGAAGTTTGGTTGGATTCAGTAACCGGGTAAGGCCCCTAGTCCATCCAGTGCTCTACCACCACGGGTGTTCGTCCGAGGCTGCCCCTAAAGGCATTTCGAGGAGAACGAGCTATAACGGAATTTGATTAGCCTTTCACCCCTAGCCTGAGCTCATCCGAGCTTTTTTCAACAAACACCGGTTCGGACCTCCACGCGGTGTTACCCGCGTTTCATCCTGGCCCAGGCTAGATCATCCCGCTTCGCGTGTACGGCCAGTGACTGAACGCCCTGTTCAGACTCGCTTTCGCTACGGCTCAGCACGTCGCTTCGCCTCGCCACTGACGGTAACTAGCCGGCTCATTATGCAAAAGGCAC
>JAKOVQ010000025.1:0-10000 GCA_029781975.1 Acidobacteriota bacterium | reverse complement strand
GCGCGGGCCTCGGGGGCCTGCCGCGGTCGCGGCGAATCCTATCAGCCCGGCTCGCCCTCCCGGCCGCCGCCGAACGCGGGCTCGAGCCCCTCGGGGTCGAACAGGGCGGGCTGCTCCGCCCGCGGCGTGAAGGGCACCGGGTAGCGGCCGGAGAAGCAGGCGGCGCAGGTCTCGTTCTCGCCCCGGCCGAAGGCGTGGAGCATCCCGTCGAGGGTGAGGTAGCCGAGCGAGTCGGCCTCGATGAACTCCCGGATCGCCTCGATGCCGTGCGCCGCGGCGATCAGCTCCTTCCGCCTCGGGGTGTCGATCCCGTAGTGGCAGGGGTTGACGGTGGGCGGCGACGAGATCCGGATGTGGACCTCCGTGGCGCCCGCCCCCTTCAGGAGGCGGACGATCTTCTTCGACGTCGTCCCCCGGACGATGGAGTCGTCCACCAGGACGACGCGCTTGCCGCCCACCACGGCGCGGACGGCGTTCAGCTTGACCTTCACGCCGAAGTGCCGGATCGACTGCTTCGGCTCGATGAAGGTCCGGCCGACGTAGTGGTTCCTCACGAGCCCCATCCCGAACGGGATCCCGCTCTCCTCGGAGTAGCCGAGGGCCGCGAAGACGCCGGAATCGGGGACGGGGACGACCACGTCGGCCTCGACCGGATGCTCGACGGCCAGCGTGCGGCCGAACGCGCGCCGCGACTCGGCGACCGGCCGGCCGAAGACGATCGAGTCCGGGCGGGCGAAGTAGACGTGCTCGAAGATGCAGAACGACGTCCGCCGTCCCATCGCGAAGGTGGCGGTGGCGACGCCCCCCTCGTCCAGGACGACGATCTCCCCCGGCTCCACGTCGCGGATCGTCTCGGCGTCCAGGAGGTCGAACGCGCACGTCTCCGACGCGACGACGTGGGCGGCGCCGAGCCGGCCGAGCGTGAGGGGGCGGAACCCCTGGGGGTCCCGCGCGGCCATCACCTTCTCGCCGGCCAGGAGGACGACGGAGTAGGCCCCCTTCACGCGGGCGAGGGCGTCCCGGAGCGCCTCGACCACCCCCTCGGCGCGCGAGCGCGCCATCAGGTGGAGGAAGACCTCCGTGTCCGACGTCGTGGTGAAGATCGACCCCTCGGCCTCCAGGTCGGCCCGGATCTCCTCGGCGTTGACGAGGTTCCCGTTGTGGGCGATCGCCAGCGGCCCCTTGTTGGTGTTGTAGACGATCGGCTGCGCGTTCTCGAGGAGGGAGGCGCCGGCCGTGGAATACCGGACGTGCCCGACGGCCGACCGGCCGGGGAGCCGGGCGAGCCGTCCCTCGTCGAAGATGTCGGCGACGTAGCCCATCCCCCGCTCGACGCGGATCCGCTCCCCGTCCCAGGCGGCGATGCCGGCCGACTCCTGGCCTCGGTGCTGGAGGGCGTAGAGGCCGAGGTAGGAGAGGTTCGCGGCGTCCGGGTTGCCGAAGATTCCGAAGACACCGCACTCGTCGCGGAATTTGTCCCTCTCGTCACCCGCCACGTCCCGGAGTTTACCGCCCGGCCCCCGGGCCTTCCGGAGCGGCGGCCGGGCCCCCTTCCGCCGCGAGAGCGGGCCCCTCTCCGCCGGGGCCGTAACATCGTCGGCCGTGTCGCGCCGGGCCGACCTCGCCGCAGCCGTTCTCGGCCTCCTCCTCCTCGGGTACACGACGGCGCGAGCGTCCCGGATCCCGATCACGCACGACGAGGCCTTCACGTACCTCCACTTCGTCGACGTCCCGCTCCGGGCCGCGCTCCTGATGGAGGGGCCCGAGCCGACGAACGACCACGTCCTCAACACGCTCCTGATGAAGGGTTCCGCCGCGGCCTTCGGCCCCTCGGAGCCGGCGCTCCGCCTTCCGGGTCTCCTCGCGCACGCCTCCGTCCTCCTCTTCTCGTGGCTCCTCCTCCGGCGGGCGGCGCCTCCCGCCGTCGCCCTGGGCGCCTTCGCCCTCGCGAACGCGAACCGGCTCCTCCTCGAGCTCCTCTCCCTGGCCCGCGGCTACGGGCTCTCCCTCGGGTTCGTCCTCCCGGCGATCTACCTGGCTGCCCGGAGCCTCGAGCGGGAGGAGGGCTCCCTCCGCCACGAGTGGGGGGCCTGGGCCCTCCTGGCCCTGGGCGTCTGGGCCCAGCTGACGGCGCTCTATCCCCTCGCGGCGGTCGGCGCCCTCCTCCTCGTCGCCCACAGCGGCCGGCTGAGGGACGAGCCGCTCGCCCGCCGCGTCGCCTCGTTCGCGCGGCGGCTCGCCCCCGCCGCGGCCGCGGGCGTCTTCCTCCTCGCCGTCCTCGGCCCGAGCCTCCTCCGGATCGTCCGGGAAGGGCGCTTCACCTTCGGCGGCCGGGCAGGGCTCTGGCACGACACCGCGGGGTCGCTCGTCTTCCTCTCCCTCTTCCCCGCGCCGGGCTTCGACGCGGCGATCCCGTGGGCGAAGGCCGGCCTCGCGATCCTCCTCGCCGCGATCGCCGCGACCCTTCCCCTCTCCCTCCGGGTCGGGAGGCCGGGACCACGGCGCCGCGTGGCGCTCGCCCTCGCCGCGCTCCCCCTGCTCGCCGCCGGGGCGGTCGAGGCGCTCCACCTCGTCGGGGGGATGGCCTTCCCGACCGACCGGATGGCGATCTTCTTCGTCCCGCTCGTCGGCCTCGGCGCGGGAGGTGCGGGGAGCGCTCTCGCCGCGCTCGGGGGCCGGTGGTCGAAGGCCTCCGGGGCGGCTCTCGCGATCCTGGGCCTCGGCGTCTCCCTCCACCTCCTCAGGGTCGTCGACCTCTCGCGCTCGTCGCTCTGGTGGTTCGACGCGGACGCGCCCCGGGTCCTCGCGGACCTCGAGGCCCTCCGCCGTGCGGACGGGCGGGCGGAGCCGCTCCGGGTGGGCTCGATCTCCCACTGCGAGCCGGCGCTCAACTTCTACCGCCGCGTCGACGCCCTCTACTGGCTGGCCCCCGTGGAGCGGACGAGGCCGGGGGAGGGGGGGTACGACTACTGGTACGCGATCGACGAGGACGAGGCCGGGGCGCGGAGCCGCGGTCTCGTGGCGGTCCGGCGCTACGAGCGGACCGGGAACGCCCTCTGGCGGCGGCCCCGTCCGGGCGACGGAGCCGCCGGCGCGCTCACGCCGGCACCCTGAGCCGCGTCGTCGGGATCTCCTCCACGAACCGGCCGCCGAACGCCTGCCCCGGCGTCCACGCCCCCGGAGCCACCGTGCCGCCGGCGACGCGCCGCGCGCAGCGGAGCGCGGCCTCGGCGGTGAAGAGGTAGCCCTCCAGCGTCTCGAGCGTCCCCTCGACGGCGTTCCCCGACGCGTCCTCCACGCGCCCCCACAGGACGCTCCTCTCTCGCGCGCGCTCCTCGGCGGTGGGCCCGGAGACGAACCGCCCCACCGCGGCGGTCAGGAGGCTCTGGACGGGCGAAAGGCCGAGGAGGGGGATGAGGGGCCGCCCCCAGCGGAGCGCCGTCGCCTGCCTCGGCGGCATCGCCATGTAGGTCGTGATGTCGGGAATCCCCGTCGACCGCCACGCGGTGGAGAGGTCGCCCCACGGGATGCTGACGACGAGCCGCCTCTTGTCCGGGAAGGCCACCTCGCGCGTCTTCCAGGCCGCCGGCACGGGGACGAGCTTCCCGCCGATCCGGGCGGCGCTCCCCTTCGGAAGGCCCTCCACCATCGTCCGCGCCGTCCCGGCCGAGGTCTTGAACCCGCGGAAGGCCAGCTCCAGCCGGACCGCGGCGGGAAGCGCCTCCTTCAGCGAGACGGCGAGGCAGTCCGACGGCACCACGTCGAACCCCGTGCCGGGGAGGAGGACGACGCCGGCGGCCTTCGCGTCGCGGTCCCTCGCGAAGACGGCCTCGAAGACGGCGATCTCCCCGGTGATGTCGAGGTAGTGCGTCCCCGTCGACAGGCAGGCGGCGACGGCCGGGGCGCTCGTGTGCGAGAAGGGGCCCGCGGCGAGGAGGAGGGCGCGATAGGGGCGGAGCGCGGCCGCCGTGGCGGCCGCGTCCTCGAGCGGGAAGACGTGGAGGGGGAGGCCGTGCTCGCGCGCGATCGGCTCCACCGCCTCGCGCCGCCGGCCGGCGACCGCGAGCGGGACCCCGTCGCGGACCGCCGCCTCGACGATCAGCCTGCCGGTGTAGCCGTTCGCCCCGTAGAGGAGGACGCCGTTCTTCTCCATCTCGGACCCTGGGGCCCATCGTACGCTGGCGTAGCATTCCCCCATGTCCAGCGACACCTGGGAGCCGGTGCAGTACGAGAAGTTCCTGCGCGAGAGGAGCGCCCCCTTCTTCGACCTCCTCGAGATGGTCCGGAAGAAGCCGGGAATGCGGGTCGCGGACCTCGGCTGCGGGACGGGCGAGCTGACCCGGCGGCTCCACGACGCTCTCGAGCCCCGCGAGACGCTCGGGATCGACAGCTCGGGGAAGATGCTCGAGAAGGCCGCGGAGTTCGCCGTCAAGGGGCTGAGGTTCGAGAGGCGCGCCATCGCCGCGTTCGCCCCGAGGAAGCCGTACGACCTCCTCTTCTCGAACGCGGCCCTCCACTTCCTCCCGCGCCACGAGGAGCTCCTCCCCCGGCTCGCCGGCTACCTGGCGACGGACGGGCAGATCGCCGTCCACCTTCCCGCCAACCAGGACCACCCGACCCACGTGACGGCCCGCCAGGTCGCGGCCGACCCCCCGTTCCACGGGGCGCTCGGCGGCTACCACCACCCGACCAACGTCCTCCCCGTCGAGGTCTACGCGACGCTCCTCCACAGGCTCGGCTTCCGGGAGCAGCGGGTGAGGATGAACGTCTACACCCACCTCCTCGAGGGGCCGGAGTCGCTCGTCGAGTGGGTGAAGGGGTCGATCCTCAACGAGTACCGGTCCCGCCTCTCGCCGGAGCTCTGGGAGGCGTTCCTCGCCTCCTACCGCGAGCGGCTCCTGGCGTGCGTCCCGGACGACCGGCCGTTCTTCTTCACGTTCAAGCGCGTCCTGATCTGGGGCGCGCGCTAGGCGTCCCGGGAGCCGGCCGGGAACCGGAAGCGGCGAGCGGCTGTCTATAGCCGGGTGAAACTGAGGTGCCGCATGCGCGTCGCGCGTCCGCTCGTCCTCCTCCTCGTCCTGGCCGGAGCGCTCCGGGGCCTCCCCGCGGCCGCCCAGGACCAGAGCCCCCAGAGCCCCCAGAGCCCCCGCGTCACTCTCCCGCTCGGGGAGTACGAACGGCTGAGGAAGGCGACCGAGGCCCCGTCGCTGACCGTCGTCGACACGCTCCGGATCGGCGGGAGCTTCTCGGCAGGGAGCCTCACCCTCTCCCTCTCCGGGCGCGCGTCCGGCCTCCTCCCGACCGTTCCGATCCTCGCGGGGGAAGGGGTCGCGGTCGCCGGCTGCGACGGGACCGCGCTCGTCTCGCGTGGCGACGGCGGCGTCCTCCAGCTGACCCCGCTCGCGCCCCGGTTCGAGGCGCGCTGCCGCCTGACCGCCTCGTCCGGCGACCGCGTCGAGCTCGTGGCGCAGAAGGCGGTCCTCTTCCCAGAGGGGGCGGTCTCGGACGGCGAGTTCATCGCCGGCACCGACCCGGGCGACGGGACGCGCCCGTTCACGATCGTCCGCCGCCTCGCCGGGCCGGGCGAGACGCTCCCTCCGACCGCCACCGGCCGCTACCGGGTCACCCTCCTTCCCGACGAGACCCGCTTCCGCTACACGATCGAGGTGCGGAACCCGAACCGGGGGCGCCAGGCGTTCGACGTGGTCCCCGCGAGCGGCGAGCACGTCCAGCAGGTCGACGCCCCGGGCCCCTACGAGCGAAAGGACGGCCGGTTCCGGTTCGACCTTCCGCCCGGCGACTCGACCATCGTCGTCACCGGCACCCTCGCCGGGACCGACCTGAAGCCCCCGGTCGAGGCGAGCCTCTCGTACGTCCTCCTCGAGAGCCACCCGCTCCTCCGCCCGGTCCCGAGGCCGGGACCCCGCCGGATCTCCCCCGCCGAGGCGGGCGTGGCCGGCTCGTACCGGGGCGGCCAGGCGTTCCTCCTCGGGAAGGGGGAGAGCCTCTCCTGGACCGTCACGAAGCTCGAGGCGCTCCGGTCGACGAGCTACGCCGTCCGGGCGACACGCCACGTCCTCTTCCTCCCAGCCGAGGGGCCCGCGCTCGGGGAGAGCGCGTTCGTCCTCGACAACCAGGGGGCGGCCGACGTGAGCCTGGCGGCCGTCCCGGAGCCGACCTTCGCGAGCCTCGGGAACGAGCCGGTCCTCCTGACGAAGAACACCGAGGGGAACCTCTGGCTCCCGCTCGGGCCAGGGGCGCAGCAGCTCCTCCTCCAGCACCGCCAGCCGTTCGGGCGCGGCGCCGGCTTCGCTCGAGCCAGCCTCTCCCTGCCGCGGCTGCCGGTCCCGTCGACCGCGTACGGCGTCGAGCTCCGCTACCCGGCGGAATGGCTGCCCCTCTACGAGCGCTTCACGGGCCAGCGGCGGTTCCTCGCGCCCGGCGTCGACACCATGCTCGTGTTCCTCGTCCTCGGGCTCTGGCTCTGGGCCCTCCTCGCCTCGCTCGGCCTGGGACGAACCGCCGCCCTGCCGCTCTCGGCGCTCCTCGCTCTCGCGGCCTTCGCGAGCGAGGCGGCGGCCGCCGCGGTCGTCGGCCTGGCCCTCGTCCTGACGGCGGGCTGGATCTTCCTCTGGTTCCGAAACCTCCGGGTGAAGCCGTGGAAGCTCGTCCTCGCCGGGGGCCTCGCGGCCGCCCTGGTCCTCTTCTTCGTGTCGGTCTTCTCCTTCGTCGGCTCGAGGGGCCGGGTGGACGGGCTCGCCGCCTCCCGGGAGATGCCGGCGGCGCCGACGGCGCAGAGCTACGACGCGGTGGAGCGGAAGGCGAAGGGCAACGTCTCGCGCGGCGACGAGAACGCCCCCGGCGCGCAGCCTGGGGCGGAGGCGCCCGACTACCAGGGGCTCCCCGCGAGGTTCGTCCTCCCTCCCGGCGCGAGCCGGACCTTCTTCTCGCGGGAGATGTTCGCGGCCGAGGCCGCCCCGTCCGTCGAGGTGATCCTCGTCTCCCGGAGCCTCGTCGCGGTCGTGAAGGGGGTCGTCGTCCTGGCGGCGCTGGTCCTCGTCTGGAAGAGCCGGCGGTCCCTCCGGGAGGGGCTGGCGGCCCTCCTCGCCCGGCTCCGCGCCCCGCAGACGGCAGGGGCCGCCTGATCCGTCGGCCTCCCCGCGACGGAGAGGAGAAGGGGACGGGCATGGCCGACCGGATCGAGACCGACACGCTGGGCCCCGTCGAGGTCCCGGCGAACCGCTACTGGGGAGCGCAGACGCAGCGCGCGCTCGTCAACTTCGACATCGGGGACGAGCGCTTCCCGGCCCCCTTCATCCGGGCCTACGGCCTCGTGAAGGCGGCGGCCGCGCGGGCCAACGGGGAGATGGGGCTCCTCCCGAAGGAGAAGGTCGACCTGATCGTCGCCGCCGCGGACGAGGTGGCGAGCGGGGCGCTAGACGCCCACTTCCCCCTGGTGGTCTTCCAGACCGGCAGCGGGACGCAGACCAACATGAACGTCAACGAGGTGATCGCCAACCGGGCGATCGAGCTCGCCGGCGGCGTCGTCGGGTCGAAGGCGCCGATCCACCCGAACGACGACGTCAACCGCTCCCAGTCGTCGAACGACACCTTCCCGACGGCCATGCACGTCGCGGTCGCAACGGAGGTCGTCGGCCGCCTCCTCCCGGAGGTCCGGGCGCTCCGCGACGTCCTGGCGGCGAAGGCGGCCGCGTTCGCCAACATCGTCAAGATCGGCCGGACCCACCTGATGGACGCCGTCCCGCTGACGCTGGGGCAGGAGATCTCCGGGTGGGCGGCGCAGCTCGACCAGGGGGCGGAGAGGATCGAGGCGTCCCTCGCGGAGCTGTACGAGCTGGCGATCGGCGGGACCGCCGTCGGAACGGGCCTCAACGCCCCGGCCGGCTTCGGCGACCGGGTCGCCGCGCTCCTCGCCGCGGGGACGGGGCTCCCCTTCCGCCGCGCCGCGAACCCGTTCGCCGCCCTCGCGTCCCACGACGCCCTGGCCGCGGCGTCCGCCGCCCTCCGGACCCTCGCCGGCGCGCTCGTCAAGATCGCCAACGACGTCCGCTGGCTCGCCTCGGGCCCGCGGAGCGGCCTCGGCGAGATCCGGATCCCCGAGAACGAGCCCGGCAGCTCGGCCATGCCGGGCAAGGTCAACCCGACGCAGGCCGAGGCGCTCCTGATGGTCGCCGCCCAGGTCTACGGCAACGACGCCGCGGTGGCCTTCGCCGCGAGCCAGGGGAACCTCGAGCTCCACGTCCTCAAGCCCGTGATCCTCCGGAACGTCCTCTCCTCCGTCCGCCTCCTCGCCGACGGCTGCCGCAGCTTCCGCCTCCGCTGCGCCGAGGGGATCGAGCCGGACCGCGAGAGGATTCGCGAGCTGGTCGCGCGGTCGCTGATGCTCGTCACCGCGCTCGTCCCCCGGATCGGCTACGACCGGGCGGCCGAGATCGCGCGCAAGGCCCACCTCGAGGGGACGACGCTCCGCCAGGCGGCCCTGGCTCTCGGCGCTCTCACCCCGGAGGAGTTCGACCGGTGGGTCGACCCGGCGCGGATGGCCGAGCCGCGCCGGTGAGGAGGGCCCGAGCGGAACCCGCCGGGGGCCGGAGACGTCCCGCCGGCTCCCCTGCTAGATTCGCTTCCGGGGCGGCCCGTTCCGCCGGGAGGTCCAGGGCTCATGACGTCTGACAGGCGCCACCGGACGGTGGGCGTGAAGGTCGGGAAGATCCGGATCGGGGGAGGGGCGCCGGTCGTCGTCCAGTCGATGACGTCGACGGACACGGCCGACGTCGAGGCGACCGTGAGGCAGACCCTCGAGCTCGCGCAGGCGGGCTCCGAGCTGGTCCGCGTCACGGTCAACGTCCCCGAGGCCGCCGCGGCCGTCCCCGAGATCCGGCGGCGGCTCGACGACGCCGGCTGCGACGTGCCGCTCATCGGCGACTTCCACTACAACGGCCACACCCTCCTCACCCGGTTCCCCGCGATGGCACGGGCGCTCGACAAGTACCGGATCAACCCGGGGAACGTCGGCACCGGCGCGCGGCGCGACGAGCAGTTCGCGACCATCTGCCGCGTCGCGCGCGAGGAGGGGAAGGCGGTGAGGATCGGCGTCAACGGTGGCTCGCTGAACCAGGAGCTCGTCCTGACGAAGATGCAGGAGAACACCGACCGGGACCTCGGCAGGTCTTCCGAGGAGGTCCTCGCCGAGTGCATGGTCCTCTCGGCCCTCCAGTCGACCGAGCTCGCGCTCGAGTGCGGCCTCGGCAAGGACCGGATCGTCATCTCGTGCAAGGTGTCGCGGCCGCGCGACCTCATCGCCCTCTACCGCGACCTCGCCTCGAAGACCGACCAGCCCCTCCACCTCGGGCTGACCGAGGCCGGGATGGGGACGAAGGGGCTCGTCTGGTCGTCGGCGGCGATGGGCGTCCTGCTGGCGGAGGGGATCGGCGACACCGTCCGCGTCTCCCTCACCCCGCGGCCGGGCGGGGACCGGCGCGAGGAGGTCTACGCCGCGTGCGAGCTCCTCCAGGCGCTCGGCATCCGCTCCTTCGCCCCGAGCGTCACGGCCTGCCCCGGCTGCGGCCGGACGACCTCCACCACGTTCCAGGAGCTGGCCGAGCGGATCCAGGGCTACGTCCGCGAGCAGATGCCGGCCTGGAAGGAGCGGTACGAGGGGGTGGAGACGATGACGCTCGCCGTCATGGGGTGCGTCGTGAACGGCCCCGGCGAGTCGAAGGCCGCCAACATCGGGATCAGCCTCCCCGGGACCGGCGAGGCCCCGACCTGCCCCGTCTACGTCGACGGCCAGAAGTTCGCGACCCTGAAGGGGACGTACGACGAGCTGTCGGCCGCCTTCCGGGCCCTCGTCGACGACTACGTCGCCACGAAGTACCCGCGCCGGGGGGCCCCGGCGGGCGCCGCCCCGGGCTGAGCCGCCGGCCGGCGCCCGCGCGCGCGGCCTACTTGTTCTTCCACCTCTGCTTGCCGATCTTCCAGA
>JAKOVQ010000016.1 GCA_029781975.1 Acidobacteriota bacterium | reverse complement strand
GCTCGCGGCCCTCTCCCTCCCCGCGGCGTCTCCCCTCCACGACCCTCGCGCCGCCGCGGCGCCGGCCCTCGCGGCGGCCGTCCTCCTCGTCGGCGCGGCTGCGCGTGGCGCGCCGGGCGCTTCGCCGGCGCCTCCCGGAGACGACCGCCCGTGGCTCCTCGGGGCCGGGCTCGTCCTCCTCGCGGCGGGGCTCGAGCCGTTCCTCCCCTGGCTCCACCTCCTCCCGGGCCACCCGCTTCTCGAGAGGCTCCCCGCGGCGCTCCGCTACGCGGTCGGGCTCGGCCCGGCGCTCCTCGCCGGCCTCCTCGTGATCGCGGCGGCCGCGGAGCGCGCCGCGCCGCGGGGGCCGGCGGGGGCGCTCCTCCTCGACGCCTCCGTCGCCGCCTCCTCCCTCGCCCTGCTCGTCGCGATCCCGGCCTTCTACCTGCGGCCGTACCTCGTCCCCCCCGCGGCCGGGATCGTCCGCTCCCTCCTCCTCCTCGCCGCCGGCCTCGCCCTCTCCGCCGCGCTCACGTTCGTCCTCCCCCGACGGATGGCCTCCGGCACGTGAACGGGCCGGCGCGGCTCGCGCTCCTCGCGCGCGACCTCCTCCTCGCATCCCTCGCCGTCGCGGTCGCGGCCCCCCTCTGGCTCCTCCCCTGGAACGCCTCCGCGGCCGTCGCGCGCCTCCTCGGAACGCTGGCCTGGCTCTGCTGGCCCTCGGCACGCCGGATCGCCGCGATCAACCTCCGCCGGGCCCACGGGACGGCGATGACGCGCGCGCGGGCCCGGCGCCTCTCGCATCGGGTCGTCCGGAGCCTCGCTCAGGGAATCGCCGAGGGGCTCCAGTTCGCCAGGCGCCACGCCTCGGGCGACGCGTGGCAGGAGCTCTACGAGGCGGAGGACCCCGCGCTCGAGCGGCGGCTCCTCGAGGACCCGCGGCCGAAGGTCTTCGCCGCGGGGCACCTCGGCTCGTGGGAGGTGGCCGCGCTGATGGCCGGGCGGCGCGCCGGCGCGCGCGGGGCGGCCGTGATGCGGCGCGTCGACAACCCGTTCCTCGACGCCCTCGTCCGCCGCGTGAGGGGGCGCGTCGACGCCGGTCTCATCGAGAAGCGCGGGGCCCTCTCCGAGGCCCTCTCCCGGCTCCGGTCGGGAGGGAGCGTCCTCCTCCTCCTCGACGAGAACGCCGGCTCCCGCGGCGTCTTAGTCCCGTACTTCGGCCGCCCCGCCTCCACCTCGAGGAGCGCCGCGCTCCTCGCCCTGGCGACCGGGAGCCCGGTCGTCGTCGGCGCCGCCGTCCGGCGGGGCCCGCGCCGGTTCCTCTACCGCCTCGCCCTCCTCGAGCCCCCCCCGGCGACCCGCCCCGACCCGGAGGCGGTCCGCGCCCTGACGGCGGAGATCGTCGCCGTGTGGGAGCGCTGGGTGCGGGATGATCCCGACCAGTGGCGGTGGATCCACCACCGCTGGAAGACCCGGCCCGACGGAACGGAGGAGCGGTACCGCCCGGGCGACCTCCGCCGCGCGTTCGCCGGGGAGGAGGCGGTATGACCGACCGCGGGCCGTCCGGGCCCCTCGACGTCCCGGCCCTCCTCGACCTCCGCGGCCGGAGCGCCCTCGTCACGGGCGCCTCGCGCGGCATCGGCTCCGCCATCGCGCTCCTCCTCGGACGCGCCGGCGCTCGCGTCACGGTCCACTACCGGCACGACGAGGAGGGGGCCCGGCGAACGCTCGCGGCGATCGAGGAGGGGGGCGGGACGGGACGGGTCGCCTGCGCCAACCTCGTCCACCCGGGCGAGGCGCGCTCGCTCGTGGCGGCGGCGGCCGGCGACGCGGACGGCGGAGCGGGGGGGACCGGCCCCCTCGACGTCCTCGTCCACGCCGCCGCCCTCGGCTCCTTCAAGCCGGTCCTCGAGGTCCGCCCGAACCAGTGGGACCTGACGCTCGCCGTCAACGCCCGGGCGTTCCTCCTCCTCGTGAAGGAGGCCGCCGGGCGGATGGAGGGACGGGACGGCTCGATCGTCGCGCTGTCGAGCCTCGGCGGCGCGCGCGCGATCCCCGCCTACGGCGCCATCGGCGCGAGCAAGGCGGCGCTCGAGAGCCTCGTCCGCTCGCTCGCGGTGGAGCTCGGACCGCGCCGCGTCCGCGTGAACGCCGTCGCGGCCGGGACCGTCGACGGCGAGACCGTCCGCCGGCACCCGGCGTCCGACCGGCTCCTCGCCCGCTCGCGGGAGGCGCCGCTCGGACGCCTCGCGACGCCGGAGGACGTGGCCCGCTGCGTCCTCTTCCTCGCGAGCCCCCTCGCGTCGTTCGTCACGGGGCACGTCCTCGTCGCGGACGGCGGGCTCGGGCTCACCCTCTGAGGGCCGTCCGCCCCGCCGACGGCTACCGCGGACCGGCGGCGCCGGGGACGCCGAGCCTCCCCGCCAGCTCCTCGGCGACGCGCGCCACCGCCCCCGCGACGGCGGGGGCCATCGGGGCCCCCAGCTCGAAGGAGGAGGCTTCGATCCCGTAGAGGACGAGCCGCGCGGGGAGCTTGCCGACGACCCGCGCCAGCTCGATCCCCTCGGCGACTCCGGACGCGTGCGTCGAGGACCAGGCCGCGTCCGCCGGGATCGGCCCGGCGAGCGCGTCGATGATCACGACACGGCCCGGCTCCCCCGCCGGGAGGACCGCGTCGACGACGACGACGTCGTCGCCGGGCTCCCAGAGGCCGACGAGGCCGAGGCCGTCCCCCGTGTGCTCGAGGAGGAGGGCCGCTCCCGCCGGGAGGAGCGGGGCGAGCCGCCGGACGACCGAGGGCCCCGCGGCGTCGTCGCCGCGCAGGTCGTTCCCGACCCCGATGACGACCGGTGCCCGTCCGCTCAGCCGGGGAGCCTCTCGATCCGGAGAGGGATCGCGTGGGTCGCGCAGGAGATGCAGGGGTCGTAGTTCCTCACCGCCTGCTCGGTCCGCCAGACGAGCCGCTCCTGCGGCAGGTCGAGGTTCGCCTCGACGAAGGCGCGGAGGTCGTCCTCGACGGTCCTGAGGTTCTGGGCGGTCGGCGGGACGATGCGGGCGTCCTGGATGAGGCCGCGGGCGTCGATCCCGTAGCGGTGGTAGAGGAGCCCGCGCGGCGCCTCCGAGGCGCCGGCGCCCGACGCGGCCCGGGGAGGGACCTCCACGAAGGGCGCGGGCGGCGGGTCGTACGAGCCGAGGATCCGGAGCGCCTCGTCGACGGCCCAGAGCGTCTCGACCGCGCGGACGACGATCCCCTGGAACGGGTTGCGGACGACCTCGGGGAGCCCGGCCCGCCGCGCCGCCTCCTGGATGCCGGAGGGGAGGCGGTCGAAGTTGAGGTTGTAGCGGGCGAGCGGGCCGACGAAGTAGGGACCGCGCGCCCTGAGCCGGCTGTGGAGCGCGTTCGAGTGGGCGACGTGCTCCTCGACGAAGTGCTCCTCGAACTCGGCGACGGCCACGTCGAGCCCCTTGCTCGAGACGACGCGCCCCTCGCAGAAGGGGTACTCCGACGGGTGCCGGAGCGACACGAACTCGTAGTCGCAGCTGAAGTCGGGGAAGCTGAAGCCGGAGACCCAGCGGAGGAGCTCCTCGGCGACGGGACGGACCTCGGCCAGCTCGACGGCGAGCGGGGCCAGCTCGCGCCTCGCCGGGACCCGGTAGAACCCGCCGACCCGCACGTTCACCGGGTGGATCTCCCTCCCGCCGAGGATTTCGACGATCGCGTTCCCCGCCTTCTTCAGCGCCAGCGCCTTGGCCACGAGGCCGGGGTGGTCCTTGGCCATGTGAAGGGCGCTCTCGTAGCCGAGGAAGTCGGGGGCCTGGAGCATCGCGACGTGGAGGACGTGGCTCTCGATCCACTCCCCGCAGTAGAGGAGGCGGCGCAGCTCGCGCAGCGCCCCGCCCACGGTCACGCCGCACGCCGCCTCCATCGCGTGGACCGAGCTCATCTGGTACGCCACCGGGCAGATCCCGCAGATGCGGGCCGTGATGTCGGGGGCCTCGGTGAAGGCGCGGCCCCGGAGGAACGCCTCGAAGAAGCGGGGGGGCTCGTAGATCCTCAGCTGCACCTCGTCGACGCGGGCGCCGCGGACGCGGACGAGGATCCCCCCCTCGCCCTCGACGCGCGCCAGGGCGTCGACCCTGATCGTCCGCGAGGCGGGGGCCCGCTTGCGCGGCGCGGCCGTCCCCGGCGTCCGGCCCTTCGCGGCCGGCCTCTCTGCCTCAGGTCTGCTCATGGATCTCGCTCTCCCTCCGGAACGGGTCCGCCCCCGCGTTGAACGACCGGAAGGCCCGGACGAGCCCCGGCGCGTCGACGCCGTGGTCGCCCAGGGTCCGGGCCAGCGAGGCCGTGTTCGGGCTCTCCATCGGCCCGAAGCAGCCGTAGCACCCCCGCTCGTACGCGGGGCAGATCGCGCCGCACCCCGCCTGCGTCACGGGGCCGAGGCAGGGGGTCCCGCGCGCCACCATCACGCACGGCGTGCCGCGTCGCTTGCACTCGACGCAGACGCTGTACGTCGGGACCACCGGCTTGCGGCCGGCGAGGAACGCCGAGAGGACCTCGAGGAGCTGGCGCTTGCTCACCGGGCAGCCGCGGAGCTCGAAGTCGACGAAGACGTGGTCGACGATGGGGGTCGACTTGTTGAGCGTCTCGAGGTACTGGGGCGAGGGGTAGACGTACCGCGCGAACTCGTGGACGTCCTTCGAGTTCCGGAGGGCCTGGATCCCGCCGGCCGTCGCGCACGCGCCGATCGTCACGAGGAAGCGAGCCGCCCTCCGGACCTGGTGGATCCGCTCCGCGTCGTGCGGCGTGGTGATCGACCCCTCGACGAGGACGAGGTCGTAGGGACCCTTGACGACGGCCCGCGACGCCTCGAGGAAGCTGGCGATCTCGACCTCCCCCGCCACGGCCAGGAGCTCGTCCTCGCAGTCGAGGAGGGAGAGCTGGCACCCGTCGCAGGAGGCGAGCTTGAAGACGGCGAGCTTCGGCTTCTCCCGGCGCGGCACGTCACACCTCCCGCACGTTGAGGAGGTCCCGCACCTTCTCGAAGGGGAAGACGGGGCCGTCCTTGCAGACGAACTTCGGGCCCATCTGGCAGTGGCCGCAGAAGCCGACGCCGCACTTCATGTTCCGCTCGAGCGAGACGTGGACGTCCTCCAGCTGGACGCCGCGCCGCTCGAGCTCCATGACCGTGTAGCGCATCATCACCTCGGGCCCGCAGACCATGGCCACGGTGTGATACGGGTCGAACGGGACGCGCGGGATCAGGTGGGTGACGACGCCGACGTTCCCCCGCCAGTCGCGCGTGGCGCGGTCGACGGTGACGTGGACCTCGAGGTCGAAGTCGGCGCGCCACTCCTTCAGCTGCCTCCGGAAGAGGATGTCCTCGGGGGTCCGGGCGCCGTAGAGGAGGACGACGCGGCCGTACGCCTCGCGCCGCGCCATCACCTGGTAGAGAGCCGGGCGGAGCGGCGCCAGGCCGATCCCCCCCGCGACGAAGACGACGTCGTTGCCCGCCGCGGCCTCGATCGGCCACGGCGTCCCGAAGGGCCCCCGCACGCCGATCGCGTCGCCGCGCTGCAGGCGCCCCATCCCCTTCGTCACCGCGCCGACCGAGCGGGTCGTGTGGACGAGGCTCTGGGGGAGGCCGGGGTCCCCGCTGATGGAGATCGGGACCTCGCCGACGCCGAGGACGTAGAGCATGTTGAACTGGCCGGCCGCGAACGGGAACGACGCCTGGCCGGCCTCCGGCCGGAGCTCGAGCGTGAAGGTGTCGCTCGTCTCCTTCTGGACCCGGTGGACCCGATAGGGCCGCGGGAGGATCGGGTCGTTCGCGCCCGCGGCGAGGGTCACCGCCGCCCTCCCCGGACCGGCTTCTCGGCGAAGAGGTCGAGGAGCTGCATCCGCGTGGCGTCGAGGCGCTCGGCCATGACGTCGGCGAACCGCTTCAGCAGCTCGTAGCCGAGCTCGTGGTCCGTCTCGCACTTCGTCCTGAGGCACCTGCCGTCCAGGGCGATGACGCGCGTCAGCTCGGTCGCCAGGGCGTCGAACCGCCACCGGTAGGGCGGGACGAGCCACGACCACCCGAGGATGTCCCCGTCGTCGATCGTCTGGATCGTCACGGGGCCCTGCGCGGGCGAGAACGCCTCGATGGCGATCCGCCCCTTGCGGAGGATGTAGAACTGGTCCGCCTCCTGCCCCTCCCGGAAGAGGTAGGTCCCGGCCTCGAAGCGGGCGTTGCTGGCGCAGCCGGTGATCATCGCGATCTGCTCGGGCCTGAGCCCCTTCATGAACGGGTGCTCGGCGATCAGCGGCTCGAGCGTCTGCATACGTCACTCCTTTCGGGCGGCCTTCGCGGGGACGGGGCCCCGCGCCACGGCCCGCGCCTCCTCCGTCAGGTCGATCCCCGCGGGGCACCAGGTGATGCACCGGCCGCAGCCGACGCAGCCCGGCTCGCCGAACTGGTCGTGCCACGAGGCGAGCTTGTGGGTGAGCCACTGCCGGTAGCGGGACGACGGGGTGCGCCGCACGCTCCCGCCGTGGATGTACGAGAAGTCGAGGCTGAAGCAGGAGTCCCACCGCCGCCACCGCTCGGCCCGCCCGCCGGTCACGTCGGTCGTGTCCTCGACCGTCGTGCAGAAGCAGGTCGGGCAGGCGAGGGTGCAGTTGGCGCAGGAGAGGCAGCGCCCCGCGACCGCCTCCCAGCGCGGGCTCTCGGCCGCCGCCTGGAGCGCCTCCTTCAGCCCCGCCGTCTCGAGGGTCCGCCCCATCTTCCCGCGCGCGGCGTCCGTGGCGGCCCGGGCCGCCGCGACCTCGTCGGCCGCCGCCGGGCGGTTCGGGACCCGGCCGAGGAGCTCCGCTCCGCGGGAGCTCCCCACCTCGACGACGAACGCGGACGCGGGCCCCTCGGTCAGCGCGAGGTCGAAGCCGCTCTCCGCGCGCGGCCCCGTCCCCATGGACGCGCAGAAGCAGGTCCCGCCCGGCTCGGTGCACTGGACCGCCACGACGAACGCCTCCGTGCGCCGGGCCGCGTACGCGGGGTCGGCATAGGGCCCGCCGAGGAGGACGCGGTCCTGCCGGGCGATGGCGGCGAGGTCGCAGGGCCTGACGCCGAGGAGGGCGAGGCTCGTCGGGGCGCCGTCGGCGGGCTCGACGGCGAACCCGTGCCCCTCCCGCGAGGCGCGGAAGCGGAGCAGGTCCGGAGGGTGGAGGAAGCGCTTCCACGAGGTGGGGCCGACCGCGAAGCCGAAGAAGGCCTCGTCGTCTCGCCGGCCCAGCCGGTAGCGCCCCGCGTCCTGGTCCTCGGTGAAGCCGCGGGGGAGCTCCTTCCCGGAGGCGACCTCGTCGTAGACGATGGCGCCGCCCTTCACGGCCGGACCGAGGACGCGGTAGCCGGCCGCGACCAGGGCGTCGACGAGGGCGGCGAGCCCCTCGGCGTCCAGGGCCCGGGGACCATGCGGCGCGTGCGACATGCGGGGCGCCTCCCGGGGGCGGCCTCCGGTGCCATGACCGCGGCCGTGCGCCCCCTCAGCACCGGCTACCTTGGGCGCCCCCTCCACGGGGTGTCAAGCGATCGGCCCGAAGGCGGCGCGAAATTGGGCCGTTTGCATCAGACGCATCAGCCCGTCACGGGCGCGGCACCGGGACGGCCCGCGCGACGTTTCGAAGATCCGGAGAACGGGAGGGGCCCGGCGCGCCTGCGGGCCGAGGAGGCGGGCGGACCGGCTCGCCGGGGCGCTACCGGATCCGGAAGATCCCCGTCCCCCGGGGAGGGATCCCGACGCGGACCGACGACGGGAAGCCCGACGGGTCGGTGACGCCGACGTCGGTCCAGATCCTCTCGGCGGAGCTCCCGCCCACGTCCCAGGGCCCCCCGGTGACGAACCCCGAGGAGAGGTTGTGGACCACGAGGACCCGCTCCGTCCCCGCGGCCCGGGTGAACGCGAGGAGCGGACTGGAGCCCGTCGTCGGCGTGAGGAGCTTCTCGAGCGCTCCGGCCACGAGCGCCGGCGACGCCTTCCGCGCCCGGATCAGGGTCCGGTACCGCGACAGGAGCGAGCCGGCGTCCCCCGTCTCGGAGGCGACGTTGGCGCTCTCGCGTCCCGGTGCGAACGGGTACCACGGGGAGCCGGTCGTGAAGCCGCCTCCCGCGTCCGCGCTCCAGGGCATCGGCGTCCGCTTCGCCTCGTCGCCGCTCGCCGTCCCGTTCTGGAGCCCCACCTCCTCGCCGTAGTAGAGGAACGGGCTCCCCGGCAGCGTCAGGAGGATCGCCGCGGCGCTGCGGAGCCGCCCCTGGTCGTTCCCCAGCTGCGTCGCCAGGCGGACCTGGTCGTGGTTCGTCAGGAACGGCGCGTCGGTCGCTCCCTTCGGGTAGAGCCGCGCCACCTCGCCGAGCTTGGCCGCGATCCCGGCGGCGTTCCCGGTCCGGACCCCGGCGAGGACCTGGTCCGAGAGGGGAAAGTCGAAGCTCATCGGAAGCTCGTCCCCGCCGGGGACGGCGGCCGCGCTCCCGTAGTACGTGGCGATCACGCTCGTGTCGGCCCAGTTCTCGCCCACGAGGGTCGCCTGAGGCTTCACCCGCCGGACGTGCTCGGAGAGCTCCTTCAGGAAGGCGTGCGTCGGGGCCGTGTCCTGCTGCCCGGCCCCGGGTCCCGTCTCCACGAGGTACCGGGTGGCGTCGAGCCGGAAGCCGTCGACGCCCCGCTCGAGCCAGCGGGCCGCGATCCCCTTCATCGCCTCGCGGACGGCCGGCGTCTCGTAGTTCAGGTCCGGCATCCCGCTCCAGAAGAGGGCGTAGTACCAGGCTCCGTTCTTCGCGTACCAGGTCGGGTAGCTGCCGCCCCAGGGCTGGTTCCACCCCTTGTTGACGGGCGACCAGACGTACCAGTCCCGCTTGAGGGAGCTCGGCGACGAGGCCGACTCGACGAACCACGGGTGGTCGACGCCCGTGTGGTTCATCACGAGGTCGACGACGACCCGGATCCCCCGCCTGTGCGCCTCCGCCAGCAGCCGCTGGAAGCCCGCGTTCGTGCCATAGTCGGGGTTGATGGTCTCGTAGTCCGTGGTGTCGTAGCCGTGATAGCTCGGAGACGTGAAGACCGGCATGAGCCAGAGGGCGTCGACCCCGAGGTCGGTGTCGGTCGCCGGGTCGCCGTCGTTGAGGTAGTCGAGCCGGGAGACGAGGCCGTCGAGGTCCCCGCGGCCGTCGCCGTCGGAGTCCTGGAAGCTCCGGACGAAGACCTCGTAGAAGACCGCGCCGCGCGACCAGTCGTTCTGCCAGAGCGGGACGGGCGGGCGCGGGGGACCCGGGGCGACGCCGCGGTCGCCGGCCGACGAGGCCGCGCAGAAGAGGGCCGCGAGGGCCAGCGGGAGGACGAGGAGCGGGCGCGTGCGGGGCGTCATCGGACCCTCCGGGGACGGGCGGCGGCGCCGCTCCGTCGACGCGAGGATAGCGCCGCGCCAGGGAGGCGGGCGGCGTGACCCGCTTCGACCGGGCCCGGCTCGCGGCCTTCGTCCACGACGTCCTGGCGACGGTGACGGGGCGCCCCGCCGACCTCCTCCCGTTCGAGGAGGTGAAGGCGCGGCTCCGCCTCAAGCGGCTGGTCGACCGCGGGACGGTGGAGGTGCCGCTCCCGAAGATCGTCGGGACGACCGACCGCGGGGGCGAGTTCAACCGCGCCTTCCTCCCCCGCGACGAGTCGCTGCGGGACCGCTGGGAGGACGTCCGCGACCTCGCCGAGGGATCGCAGGGGTTCCCGAGCGTCGAGCTCTACAAGGTGGGCGACGCCTACTTCGTCGTCGACGGCCACCACCGGGTCTCCGTCGCCCGCTCGGTCGGCGCGCCCACGATCGAGGCGCGGGTGAAGGAGTTCGTGACGCCGGTCCCGCTCGCGCCCGACGCCTCCCTCGAGGACGTGGTGCGGGAGGAGCAGCTGGCCGGCTTCCTGGACGCCACGGGGATCGCGCCGGAGGACCCCGAGGAGCTGCGGATGACCGACCCCCGGGGGTACGAACGGCTCCTCGAGCACGTCTCCGGGCACCGCTTCTACAAGGGGATCGAGCTGGGGCGGGAGGTCGCGTGGCCCGAGGCGTCGGAGAGCTGGTACCGGACCGTCTTCCGGCCGGTGATCGAGTCGATCCGGGAGAACCGGGTCGTCGAGGAGTTCAGGGGGCGGACCGAGGCCGACGTCTACCTCCTCGCGATGGACCACCTCCACCGCCTGAGGAAGGCGTACGGGACGTCCGCCGTCCCGCCGGCTCTCGCCGTCTCCGACCTCGCGCAGAAGGAGCGGCTCCGGCGCCGCAAGGCGCGGGAGCGGCTGGACAGGACACGGCGGCGGCGCGGGGCGGGCTCCGCGAAGGGCGGGGAGGAGAGGACCCCGGAGGCGAAGCCGGACGAGCCCCCGGACCGAGGCTGAGGGGAAGCGCCCCGCTCCCGGTCCGGCCGCCGCGCCGGCTCTCCCGGGGGTTCCTCGCCCCGGCTCGCCTCAGCTCGCCTCGTCGGGCCCCGTCGCGAAGGGGACGACCCCCGCCTCGTCCTTCTCCTTCCCCTTCGCCTCCGCCGGCACGAAACGCCCCGTCAGCCGGGCGAGGGAGCGGAGCCGCCCCGCTCGCTCGTCCGTCAGCTCCTCGCGCTTGACGCGCCAGGCCCAGTTGTCGGCCCCCTTGCCGGGCGTGTTCATCCGCGCCCAGGAGCCGTGGCCGATCACGTCCTGCACCGGCACCATGGCGAGGCTCGCCACGGAGGTGTACGCGGCCCGGATCAGCTCCCACTCGATCCTGTCGCCGCTCCCCCCGACGTAGTCGAGGGTCCGCCTCCGCTCGTCGTCGCCGATCGACTCCCACCAGCCGCGCGTCGTGTCGTTGTCGTGCGTCCCGGTGTAGACGACGCAGTTGGGGACGTGGTTGTGGGGCTGGTACTCCTCGTCGTCGCCCCCGAACGCGAACTGGAGGATCCGCATCCCCGGCAGGCCCGTCTCCTCGAGGAGCTCCGTGACGTCGGGCGTGATCTCGCCGAGGTCCTCGGCCACGAACTCCACGTCGCCGAGCGCCTCGGCGACGGCGCGGAAGAGCTTCGCCCCGGGGCCCGTCCTCCAGGCGCCGCCGACGGCGGTCTCCTCCCCGAACGGGACGGCCCAGTAGCCGGCGAAGCCGCGGAAGTGGTCGAGGCGGAGGAGGTCTGTGAGGCGGAGGTTGGCCCGGATCCGCTCGATCCACCAGCGGTAGCCGTCCGCCTCGAGGGCGTCCCAGCGGTAGAGCGGGTTCCCCCAGAGCTGGCCGGTCTCGCTGAAGTAGTCGGGCGGGACGCCGGCGACGGCGGCCGGCCGCCCGTCGACGTCGAGCTCGAAGAAGCGCTGGTTCGCCCAGACGTCGGCGCTGTCGAGGGCGAGGTAGATCGGGATGTCGCCGAGGATCCTCACCCCCCGCTCGTGCGCGGCCCCTTTCAGCCGTTCCCACTGCCGGTAGAAGAGGTACTGGAGGTAGGCGTGATAAGCCCGCTCGGCCGCGAGGTCCTTCCCGGCCCGCGCCAGAGCCGCCGGGTCCCGCCGCCTGTAGGGCTCGTCCCACTCGGTCCAGGAGCGGCCGGAGTAGCGCGCCTTCAGGGCGGAGAAGAGGGTCCAGTCGTCGAGCCAGGGCGCCTGGTCTGGGCTGTCGCAGAACTCCTGGAGCTCGTCCTTCAGGCGGCGCGCGCCCTGGGCCCGGAAGTACTCCCACGACGCCCGGAGGACGCCGTGCTTCCAGGGGAGGACCTGCTCGAAGTCGACCTTCCAGTCGGGGAAGGGCGGGACCTTCTCGAAGGAGTCGGCGGGGAGGAAGCCGTCCCGCGCCAGGAGCTCGGGGGAGACGAGGAGGGGGTTCCCGGCGAACGCCGAGAGCGTCCCGTACGGGGAGTTCCCGAAGCCGGTGGCGTTCACCGGAAGGACCTGCCAGACGCCCTGCCCGGCGGAGGCCGCCCAGCCGAGGAAGGCGTCTGCGTCGGGCCCGAGGTCCCCGATCCCGAAGCGCCCGGGGAGGGACGTGGGGTGCAGGAGGAGCCCGGCGGCGCGCTTCTTCATGCGGGGCCGATCGTAACCGGGTCCCCGGGCGCGGCGGTCAGGAATCGCGCGAGGCCTCGAGCGCGGCGAGGAGGGCCCGGTAGTCGTCCGGCAGCGGCGCCTCCACGGCGAGCCCCAGCTCCGGCACCTCGAGGCTCGCCGCGTGGAGGAGCGGGCGCGTCGTCGCCGAAAGGGCCGCCCGCAGCGCCCCGTCCCTCACGCCTCGCCACCGCGTCGCCCCGCCGTAGAGGTCGTCGCCGACGATCGGGTGCCCCCGGCTCGCCAGGTGGACGCGGATCTGATGGGTCCTCCCGGTCAGCGGGACGAGCTCGAGGTCGGCGACGGAACGGTGGCGCCGGAGGGTGGCGTACGCGGTGGCGGACGGCTTGCCCCCGGGATCGACCCGCATCCGCCGGCCGTCGCGAGGGTCCCGCCCGAGCGCCGCGTCCAGCGTCCCCCGGGCGGGGGTCGGGTGCCCCCAGACGAGCGCCCGGTAGACCTTTCGCGCGCGGCGCTCCTGGAGCGCGCGCGTGAAGGCCCGGTGCGCCTCCTCGTCGCGCGCCAGGACGACGACCCCCGACGTCCCGGCGTCGAGGCGGTGGGCGAGGAGCGGGAGAGGCCCCGGGAGCGCGACTCCCGCCGCCGCGAGGAGCCGCGCCACCGCCTCGGCCCCTCCGTGGCCGGGCCGGCCCGAGGTGGCGAGCGAGACGCCGGGGGGCTTGTCGACGGCGAGGAACCGCTCGTCCTCGTGGAGGAGCCGCGTCCGTCTCCCGTCCCCTTCGCCCTCGCGCATCGGGTCCGGCCTCCTCCCGCCGGGGCTTCTCAGGGCTTCGCGCCCCGCCGGGCCGCCCCCAGGGCGAGGTTCTCGGAGGTGGAGCTGGACGGCGGCGCCCCGCGGGACGCCATCACCCGGTTCCGGCCGGCCGCCTTGGACTGGTAGAGCGCCGCGTCCGCCTGGCGGAGCCACGCGCTGACCGAGACCGTCGCCCGGACCGCCGGGTCGAAGACCGCGACGCCCGCCGAGATGGTCCCCCCCTCGGCAGCCCCCGCGACCCGCACGTCGGCGACGGCGACCCGGATCCTCTCCAGGCACGCGATGGCGTGGCTCAGGTCGGTCTCCGGCAGGAGGACGACGAACTCCTCCCCGCCGAAGCGGGCCGCCAGGTCGGTGTCGCGGATGCCGGCCGAGATCGCCTTCGCGACGCCGACGAGGAACCGGTCCCCCGCGACGTGGCCGAAGCGGTCGTTGAAGCCCTTGAAGTGGTCGATGTCGAGGAGGGCGAGCGCCACCGGGTGGCCGTGCCGCCGCGCGCGGGCGATCTCGAGGTTGATCCGGTCGAAGAGGACCGCCCGGTTCGCCAGGGAGGTGAGCGGGTCGGTCGACGCGAGGAGGCGGAGGCGCGCGATCCGGTCGGCCAGCGCGGCCAGGAACGTCGCCATCAGGAGGAAGTAGGCGGGCCCGGCCAGCGGGAGGTCGGCCAGCGGCGCCACGTTGAACCCGAGGGCCGAGAGCATCGTCCCGAGCGAGGAGACGGCGAGGACGACCATCGCGGCGAGGAGGGCCGCCGCCCAGGGGGCCCGTTTCCGCGCCGCCGCGACGAGGAAGACGACGAGGTCGACCCACGCCACGGCGACGAGGAGGAACGCCGCGGGGAGGATGGAGTAGAGGTCGTCGACCCTCGGCCAGAGGAGACAGGTGAGCGCCGCTGCGGCCAGGAGGCCGAGGAGGACGCGGTGGAGGCGGCTCGCGGGGCGCGCGAAGAAGCCGTTGAACAGGAGGACCGTCAGCCCCGGCAGGACGAAGATCCCCGCGAGGCCCACCCGGAACGGGATCGAGAGCGGGAGCCACGTCAGCGTCCAGATCGAGAGCCACGAGGCGGAGGTGGCGGCTCCCGCCTCGGAGGCGAGGAAGAACCAGAGGAAGTCCTTCTGGCTCCGGTCCCTCAGGAACGCGAAGAGGGAGAAGAGCCCCAGGGCGCCGAACGCCGTCGCCAGGAGCGCCCGCGGTCCCTCGCGGACGACGCGGTTCTGGAACGCCTGGGCGACCGAGTCGAGCTCGGGGGCCCCGGTGATGCCGCCGGGCCGGGGACCCGCGTTGTAGACCCGCACCGCCAGGACGTGGCGGCCCGGGACCGCCGTCCTCGACGGCGGGAGCTCGTAGGCACGCGCGACGAGGGTCCCCTTGTCGTAGTGCGGAGGGAAGCTCCCGGTCCGGCCGACGAGCTTGCCGTCGAGGTAGACCTCGTCGGCGTCGCGGATCTGCGGACAGACGAAGGCGAGCGGGACGTCGGTGAGGACCGGGTCCAGGTCGAGCGTGACGCGGTACCAGCCGATGCCGTGCTCGGAGATGCCGGCGTCCTGCCAGCTCCCGGGGACCGGGACGAGGCGGAACGGGAGGGTGTCCAGCTCCGACACGCCGCCCGGAGGGTCCCCCGGCGCGAACTCCCACGGACCTGCGAGCGAAGCGGGCAGCGGGCCCACCCTGAGGACGGGCTGCGCGAGGCACTCGGGCCCACGGCCGGTGAGGAGGGCGAGGACCCCGGCGAGGAGCACGCCCCGGGCGCCCTGTCGTCGCGGATGCACCGTCCGGAAGGATGCCGCCATTCCGTCCCTCCGTCCATCGCGGCCGCCGCCGGGACCTCCCGGCACCGCGCCCGCGCCGGAACGGTCCTTTCCCCCGGGGACGGGGTGCCGTCCCGGGGACTAAGATCGGGCGGGAGGAGTCAGATGATTCTCCGGGATTCCGTCGTCCTGGTGACCGGCGCGGGCCGCGGGATCGGACGGGCGCTCTCGCTCGCCTTCGCGCGGGAGGGGGCCAGGGTCGCCCTGATGGGGCTGACGCGGAGCCACCTCGTCGCGGTCCAGGCGGAGATCGAGGCTTCGGGCGGCCGGACGGCGGTCCTCCCCGGCGACGTCTCCGACGAAGGGAGCGTCTCGCGCTGCGTGGCGGCGGCCGAGCAGAACCTCGGCCCGATCGACGTCCTCGTCAACAACGCGGGGGTCTTCGCCGTCGCCCCCGTCGAACGGCTCGACGCCCTCGTCTTCGACCACGTCCTCGCCGTGAACCTCCGCGGGCCGTTCCTGATGGCCCGCTCCGTCCTCCCGGGGATGAAGGCCCGCCGGCGCGGCCACGTCGTGAACATCGCTTCCACGGCCGGGCGCCGCGGCTTCGCCGGAGGCGGCGCCTACTGCGCCTCGAAGTTCGGCCTCGCCGGGCTCTCGCAGGCGATGCTCTACGAGGCGCGGGGACACGACGTCCGGGTCACCTGCGTCTTCCCCTCGACCGTCGACACCGACATGAGCCGGCGCGCCGAGCTCCCCATGCCCGGCGCCGACCGCGCCGTCCAGGCCGCCGACGTCGCCGACGCCGTCGTCGCGCTCGTGAAGATGGAGGGCCGGGCGCTGCCGACGTCGCTCGAGATCTGGCAGACGAACCCCACCGGATGAGCGCCCCTTCCGAAGCCTCGCACGCGGCGCCTCCCCGCCCCCGGCACCACCACGCCGAGGCCCACTTCTCCGGCTCCGAGGTCGTGCGGGACGTCGTCCTCGGGATGTCCGACGGCCTGACGGTGCCGTTCGCGCTCGCCGCCGGGCTCTCGGGCGCGGTCTCGAGCTCCCGGGTCATCCTCGTCGCCGGCGCCGCCGAGCTGGCCGCCGGCGCCATCGCGATGGGCCTCGGCGGCTACATGGCCGCGCGGAGCGAGGCCGACACCTGGCAGAGCGAGCTCAAGCGCGAGGAACGGGAGGTCCACGAGATCCCGGAGGAGGAGCGCGAGGAGGTCCGGAGGGTCTTCCGGGGCTGGGGCATGGACGCCGGCGCGGTCGAGACGGCGACGGCGGCCATCTGCTCGGACCGGAACCGGTGGGTCGCCTTCATGATGAAGGAGGAGCTCGCCCTGAGCGAGCCGGACCCGCGGCGGGCACGGGTCGCCGCCCTCACGATCGGCGGCTCCTACGTCGCGGGCGGGGCCATCCCGCTGGCGCCCTACCTCCTCTCCGTGCCGATCGGCCAGGCGCTCGCCGTCTCGGTCGCGGTGACCCTCGTCGCGCTCGCCCTCTTCGGAGCGGTGAAGGGCCGGCTCACCGGCAGGCCCCCGGCGCAGGAGGCGTTCCGGACGACGCTCGTCGGCGCGCTCGCCTCCGGCGCGGCCTACGCCATCGCCCGGCTCATCTCGGCTTAGGGGGGACGAGCCGGTAGACCCATCCCATCCCCGGCGTCCCCTTCGCCTCCAGCGCCTCCCGGGCCGCCTGCGCCTCCTCGAAGGTCGCGAACTCCCCGGCCATCACGCGGTACCAGGTCCCCTTCTCGCCGAGGTCGACCTGGATCGGCCGGACCGTCATCCCGAGCGTCTTCCCGAGCCGCGCGGCGTCGCGCTCGGCGTTCTTCCGGTCCTGGTACGACGAGAAGTGGATGACGAAGACGGGCTCCTTCCCCGCCCAGTCGGGGCTCGCGACCGTCGCGGCCCGGCTCTGCCGGACCGGGGAGGCGGCCGCCGGGGTCTCCGCCCGGGCCGCGGGCCGGACCACGGCAGGCGCGGGGACCGGCTCGGGCGTCGCCACGGCCACCGCGGGGCGGCGGGGCGCCTCGGCCGCGGCGGCCGGGGCCGGGGCAGCGGGGGCCGGGCTCGCCTCGGCCCTCGGGGCACCCGCCGGCGCGGCGGTCGCGGTCCCGGCAGAAGGGGACGCAGCGACGGTTGCCGGCGGAGCGGGAGACGACGGGGCCGGCTCCGCGGCGGGGCCGACGGAGGACCCTTCGAGCGCCGGCGCCGGGGAGGCGGCGGTCGAGGGGGACGACACCGACGGCCCCTCCGGCGCGGGGGCGGTCGCCTCCCTCCGCTTCATCCAGAACCCGACCCCCCACCAGCCCACCGCCACGAGCGCGCCGACGGCGACCACCCCGACGAGGAAGCGGCCGACGCTCGAGCCCGGGGCCCGATCCGCCCCGTCCGTGGCGAAGGGGAGCCGCTCGGCGGTCTCCGCGCGCGCCGGGGAGGCCGCTCGGCCCGTCTCCTGACGGCTGGACGTCACGACGATCGAGTAAGGGATCTCCTCCTCGGCGGCCTTCTGCGGGAGGACCGTCCTCAGGTCGAGGGCGGCCGCCTCGCGCGAGAGGCGCGCCAAGGTCTCCTCGCCCGGCGAGCCGACCACCTCGTGCGGCGCCGGGAGGAAGGGGGGCTGCGCCGGGGAGAACGGGGTATCGGGTGGACGGAGCTCGGCAGGCCCCGCCGGCGCGGCCGGGCCCGGCGGGGGGGCGCCGGCGGGGGGAGCCGCCAGCACCGGCTCGCGCCTCGGGGTCTCTTCGGGCAGGGGCCTCGCGGGGGCCGGCCTCCGGGCGAACGCCGGGACGGCCTCGGGCTCCTGGTCGGCAAGGGGATGGACCTCCGAAGGGACCGGCTCGACGGCCGCATCCGCGACCGAAGCCCCCACGTCCATCGCGATCTCCCCGCTCGGCGGCGGCGCCGTCCACTCGGGAGCCGGGAGGACCACGGTGGGCGCGGCGGGTCCGGGGGGCGGGCTGACGGCGGCCGGGAAGGGGATCTGGATCGTCGGCGGGGGGCCCTTCGGGGGCGTCCGCGGCTCGACGGCGGGGAGGATCTCCGTCCTCCCTTCGCCGCCCAGGACCACCGTGGCCCCCTCTCCCGGGAAGACGCTGGTCGGCCCCTCGTCCGACAGGACGAAGGGCTCGGTGGACGGGTGCTCGGGCTCTTCCGGCGATCCGCCGAGGGGCGTCGGAGTCGCGGCCGTCCCGTCGGGCGCGAACGGCTCGCGCACGTCCCGTTCCCACCGGAGGTCGAGCGCGCCGGAGGTCTCCTCGAAGGGGTCCTCGGGCCGGGCGGCTCCGGCGGGCGGCTCCGGCCGCGCCGCGCTCTCGACCAGGGCGAGCGCGCGCGTGACGAGGGTCTCGAGCGGGGCGGTCGGGTGGCCGTCCTTCACCCGAGAGAGCTCCTCGACGCAGACCTGGCGCGCGGCCTTGACCACCTGCTGGGCGTCCGCGTCGGTCCGCCTGGTCATCTCCTGGACGACCTCGGCGACCGAGGGGAGGAGCCGCCGCTCGCGGGGCCGGGTCTGGTCGAGCCCGCTCATCCGGGAAGCATCTCCCAGTCGCCCTCGGGGGCGTCGAGGGCGACGGCGAGGCCGCCGTTCGAGCCGACGAAGACGGGGTCGTCCACGGCGCGGACCCGCCCCCCGCCGACCTCGCCGAGCGCCCGCTCCAGCGCGGCGGCGAGGCCCGGGATCTGCGAGCCGCCCCCGGCCAGGATGACGTTGTTGCGGACCCGCTCCTGGTACTCCGGGTCGACGCGCGAGAGGAGGTCGAGCATCGTCTCCGCGAGGGGCCCGACGAGGCTCTCGCAGGCCTTCTTCATCTCGGCGGTGATGTCGATCTCGGTCGGCTTCCCCTTGACCGGGATCGTCACCACGACGGGCTGCGGCGGCTCCCCGACGAAGCTCTTCCTCTCCTTCCACTCGCGGACCATGTGGACGGTGAAGCGCGCCTCCGGGTGACGGGTCCTGACGAGGAGCATCAGCTGGTCGTCGACCGAGTCGCCGGCGTGCGTCAGCGTCCGCTGGTCGTCGTCCGTGGGGTAGCGGCCGTTCATCACGCAGAAGTCGGTCGTCCCGGCCCCGATGTCGATGATCATCGTGTGGAGGAGGGCGTCGAGCCCGTAGGCGACGGCGAAGGGCTCGGAGACGATCATCAGGGCGTCCGCCACCCCCTTCACCGCGGTCCTGAGGTGCTGCCGCGAAACGCGCATCGCCTCGGCAGGGACCCCGATCACGGCCTGCACCTTCTTCCCCTCGCCCCCTCCCGCCATCGTGATGAGGTGCTTGAGGAGCTCGCGGACCGCGGCCTCGTCCTTCTCCGACCCCTCCTTGATGAGCCCGCGCTCCAGCGGCCGGTGGAGGTCGAGCATCGGCCGGTTCTCGAGGGCCTCCCGCCCGAAGAGGATCGGCTTCTTCACCACCTTTCGGGCGACCATGTCCACGGGCCAGCCGACGTAGCTGTCGACGACGTGCCTCTCCCCGCTGGAGGCCGAGATCGAGCTGCGCGAGGTCCCCAGGTCGATGCCGACGTGGAGGACGTCCTTCCCCTTGGCTGTCATCCTCTTCCACTCCTTCCGACGCGCTCGGCGAAGTCCGTGAGCCCCTTCGCGAGCGCCTCGGCGATCCGCTGGCGGTGCGCCGGCTCGGCCAGCCGGCGCGCCTCCTCGCCGTTCGAGATGCTGGAGACCTCGGCGAGGACCGCCGGCATCTCCGACGCGATGAGCACGACGAACGGGGCGCTCTTGACGCCCCGGTCGGCGAGGGCCGGCTCCACCGGCCGGAGGGCGGAGACGAGCCGCTCCTGGACCGCCCCGGCGAGCCTCCGCGACTCGCTCTGGCGGACGTCGACGTAGACGCTCTCGAGGAGCGACCGGAAGTCGGCCAGCGAGTAGCCGGAGCCGAGGTTCTCGGAGCCCGCCAGCTCGCGGACCGCCGGGTCGTCCGTCGGCCCGAGGTAGTAGGTCTCCACGCCCCCGCCGTCGGGGCGCGGGATCGAGTTCACGTGGATCGAGACGAAGAGGTCGCCCCCGCTCTCGCGGGCCACGCGCGCCCTCTCGCGGAGGGGCACCTGCCGGTCCGCGTCGCGGGTCAGGACCACGCGGTAGGAGGCCCCCTCGAGGAGCGCCTTCAGCCGCAGCGCCACGTCGAGCGTGACGCTCTTCTCGGAGAGCCCGTCCTCGGTCCTGGCCCCCGGGTCGGAGCCCCCGTGCCCGGGGTCGATGACGACCGTCCCGACGGAGAGCCGGAAGACGGTCGGGTCGATCGTCCGCGGCCGCGGCCAGGGGACGCTCTCGAGCGACGGCTCCGGCGTCGCCCCGGGGCGGACCGGCACCACGACGACCTCGGGGCCCGCGCTCGGCGCGTGGCCGATCGCGTTCACCGACGCGAAGACCGCGAGCGGCACGACGACGAGGGCCGCGGCGCCGGCGAGGCGCCGGAGCGGCCGGGCGCGGCGGAGCGCGGACGGGGGGCGCCCCTCGAGGAGCTCCACGTTCTCCCGCACCGCCTGGCGCACCATCTCCCGCTTGAGCTTCCGCAGGTCTTCCATCTCGAGGCCGGAATCCGATTCTCGCAGCTTTTGGCGGCGCGCTCCAAGGGGCTCAGACCGCGAGCGCGGCCCGGACGGGCGAGGCGTCGGCCCCCGCCAGGGGGAGCGGGAGCGCGATCAGCGTGTAGCGGCCGGGCGCGACGTGCGCGAGGACGAGCCCCTCGAGGTTCGCCATCCCGTGCCGCCGGAGCGCGCGGTGGCTCTCGAGCGCCCCGTCGTCGAACGGGTCGACGGAGGGGGTGTCGATGCCGACCAGGACCACGCCCCTGCCGGCGAGGGCGTCGACCAGCTCCGGGGAGAGGCTGGCGAAGTCGCTGCCCCACGCCTCCGGGTCGGGGAAGGTGCCGGTCTTGAGGAGGACGCGCGGCGCCTCGACGGGAGCCGTGAGGTCCTCGGGGCGGATCCGCGCGCCGCGGGCCACCTCCACGCCGATCACCTGGCACGGCCCGAAGTAGGCGTCGAGCGGGACCTCGTCGATCGGCGCGCCGTCCGGCGCCGTGTGGCTCGGCGCGTCCGCGTGCGCCCCCAGGTGGAGCGTCGTCACGACCGACGACAGCTCGAGGTTCCCGCCCGGGCCGAACGAGGTGCCCACGACCCTCCGGTACGGGACGTCGCCGGGCCAGACCGCGATCCTCTCGGAGACGCGGGGCGAGATGTCGATGAGGCGAGGCACGCGGCCGTCAGAGGGAGCGGAGCCACCCCGAGACGTCCTCGACCATCCGCCCGAAGCTCGGGGAGACGAAGAGGACGTCCTGGTAGCGGGTCGGGTCGTAGGGGCGGCGCGACGCCTCCTCGAGGTCCAGCGGCCGGAGCTCGGCCTCCGTCGCGAAGCGCCCCAGCTCGCCGAAGGACGAGAGGAGCCCGGCGCCGTAGGTCTTCAGCTCCCCCTCCTCCTCGACGACGCCGAACTCGAGCGTGTACCAGTAGGCCAGCTCGAGGCGCTTGACGGTCGCCTCGTCGACCCGCCACGCCGCCTCGCCGAAGAGGCGCGAGAGCTTGACCACGTCGGGGTGGAAGAGGCTCGCCGCGTGCCCGACCAGCTCGTGGACGACGTCGGGCTCGGGCGTGTAGAGCGGGACCGAGTGGTGCCGCATGTACTGCGTGGAGAGGAAGACCCCCTTCCCCATCATCCCGAGGAACATCCGCCCCGAGACGAGGCCGGCCACGGGGAGCATCCGGAAGCCGGCCCCGCGCCGCAGCGCCTCGTTCACCTCCGACAGCTGCGGGACGCGCTCGCGGTCGAGGGCGAGGGCCTGCGAGCTCTCGAGCCACTCGCGGCAGGCCCGCGCCTCGTGGAGCGGCCCGAGGTGCTCCCAGACCGTCCGCCAGACCGCCTGCTCGTCTTCCGTGTAGGCGACCTCCGGCAGCGCCTGCCCGTCGCGGTACTCCAGGGCGAGGCGCGCGATCGCGTTCCGGCGCGCCCGGTAGACCGGGTCCTTGAAGCCCGGGTGGTCCGGGTCGAGCGGGACGAGCTCCCCCTCGCCCCCCGCGTGCGGGCGGCCGAGGGCCGCATCCTCGGGAAGGGTCTTCGCGCTGGTCTCGGTCATCGGCTCGGGCGGGACCTCGAGTGCCCCCGCGCCGATGTTACCCCGGCACCGCCGGGCGAGCGGTCCTGCGCGGCAGCTCTCCCGGCCGCATTAACGCGGGTTCGAAGGCTCCTTGCGGAGCCGCTCCAGGAGGGAGCGCGCGCCCGCGTGACGCGGCTCGAGGCGGAGCGCCTCCTCGAGGAACGGGACGGCGAGGTCGGGGCGGGCGCGGAGAGCTCCCGCGACTCCGATCCTGTAGAGGACCGAGGGGAGCATCGGCGGCACGGGCGGCAGCCCCAGCCCCCTGCGGAGGATCCAGGGGGAAAGGTATCCCGCCGCCGTCGGCGGCGGGGCCTGCTCCACGGCGCCGGCGGAAATCCAGGGACGGGGCAGCTCGGCCCCGGCCGACCGGGCGAGGAGCCAGACGTGGCCATAGAGGGGGGAGACGGCCGGGACGTCGGACACCACGTCGGCCCCGGAGGTCGACCAGGCGGCCCCCGGGGGAGGCTTCAGGGTCTCGACCCAGGTGATCCAGGCCCCGGGGGCGACCAGGACGCCAAGGAGGCTCACGGCAACGCCGACGAGCGTCGCCGGGAGCGTGACGCGTCGGGGCAGAAGGACCGCCGGCGCGGCGAGAAGGGGGAGGATCGGGAGAAGGTAGCGCGGCCCCCAGGCCGACCCGCCGTTCCAGCCGTGCCAACGCCCCGCGACGCAGGCCAGGAGGAGCGGCATGCCGAAGCAGACGAGCCGCGCCTCCGGCGAGAGGCGACGGAACGCGAGGAGGGCGGCGAGCGTCAGCGGCGCGTAGAGAAAGACGCCGCGCCCCGGCGAGAGGAAGAGGCCGAACAGGCCCGCCGGAAGGGACGTGTCGAAGTGGTACACCTCCCCGCCGTAGCCGAGGTTGCCGCCCGACCCGTATTCGACCAGGTTCGGCACGACTGCGAGGGCGAGACCGGCGGCCAACAGGACGAGGAGGGAGGCGACGGGACGCTGCCCGCCCTGACGGCGCCGCGCCCCCACCGCCGCCGCCAGGACCAGGACGGGGGCCGTCGTCCAGAGGACCGGCTTGAGCGCGGCGGCCAGCGTGAATCCGGCCGCCGCCAGCAGAGCCCCACGCATCGGGACGTCGGGCCGCGGAACCAGGACCTCGCGGGCGGCCAGCGCGAGGCCGAAGGCGGCGAAGGTCTCGAAGAACGAGTCGGCCGCGTAGGGCCAGAGGAACGTCCCGCACAGGAAGGCCGACGCCCAGAGGGGGGACGCGCCCGGCCGGAGCGCTCGTGCGAGCCGCAGGAAGGCCCAGGCCGTCAGCCCGGCACCGGCCGTCCAGGTGAGGGCGACCGCCGCGTCGAGACCGGCTGCCCCGAGCTGGTTCCGGAGCGCCCAGGGGAGGGCCACGAACGGTACGAGGAAGGCGGACGGCCAGAAGCCGTAGTGCGAGTGGAAGGGGGGCGGCGGCGGCACGGCGGGGTGCGGGTACGCCTGAGGCATCGACGGAGCCGAAAGGCGTCCGGTGACGAAGAGGCCGAGCGTGTCGGAGACGACTTCCGCCGCGTCGGACGAGACGACGGCCCGTCCGACGAACGGGAAGAGGAGGAGCAGAAGCAGGAGGGCGAGCGCGGCCGCGGCACGGCCCCGTGCCCGCGTGGCGGAGACTGCTGGGAAAGCCGCGGCGTCCGGGGGGGGCGCCTTCGGCGGCTCGGCCGTCACCGGGCGAACCCGTAGCTCTCGGGGTTCCGGAGCGGCGGTACCGCGGCCCGCGGCAGCAGAAGCGTCCTCACCGCCCAGAGCTCGCGGAAGATCCGGGGACGCGCCGTCTGGTCGAGGTAGTCGACCCCCGCCGTCCCGCCGGTCCCGGTCCGCCGGCCGATCAGCCTCTCGGCCATCCGGGCGTGCCGCTGCCGCCAGACGACGAGGAGCTGCTCCAGCTCCACCACCGTGTCGAGGAGGAGCCGGGGCCACGCCAGGAGCGGGAGCTCGCGGTACGACTCGATGAAGAGGACCCCCGCGCGGACTCGCCGGGCACGGGCGCGCTCCTCCTCCGGGAGGTCGACCGCCTGGAGGAAGGCGCGCGTCTCCCCGAGCGTCTCGTCCAGCTGCCATCGCATCTCGGCCGCGGCGGGACCGTAGGCCCGCTGGACCTGGCTCCACCGCGCGGCGGTGCTTCGCTCGACCGCGGCGAGGTAGTCCGCGAGGAAGGCGTCCACGACCTCGGCGTCTCCCTCGTCGCCGGGGCCCGAGCCCTGGATCGGGGTCCGGTGGAGCCACTCGAGGAGCGCGGCGCGGAGGGTCGGCTGCCGGCGCGCCTCGGTCACGCGGTGGCGGACGAAGTCGCCGCCCGGGGACTCCTGCGCCAGCCGGAGGATCTCCTCCATCGGGTCTCCCAGCGGGCCGGCGGCCCGGTCGTCCTCGGAGAGCCCGAGGAGGAGCTCGATCTCCCGCATCTGGAACGACTGGAATCCGCTCGCGGGCATCAGCTTGTCGCGGAAGTCGAGGAAGTCCTGCGGGATGAGCGTCTCGAGGACCCGCACCTGCTCGGTCAGGAGCCGGAAGATCTCGCAGGCGCGGCGGAGGTGGTGGACGACGTAGGGCACCTTCTCCTCGGGGACCCGCGGCGCCGAGAGGTGGTCGCGCCCGAGCCGGACCTCCTTGAGGACCAGCTTGAACCAGAGCTCGTGGACCTGGTGGCTCACGATGAAGTGGAGCTCGTCGGGGGCCAGGCGCGACTCGTCCCCCTCCACGCCCCCCTGCAGGAGGAGGAGGCGATCGAGCTTCAGGTAGTCCCAGTACGCGGTGTTCCGGCGCACGCCGCCTCCGTCAGCGGAGCCGCTTGCGTCGCGGCAGGAGGGAGTTCACCTCATCGAGGGCGACCTCGATCCCGCGGGCGACGCCGTCCGGCTCCTCGCCGCGCCGCCCCTTCATCTCGTGCTCGTCGCGCAGGCGGAGGAGGCGGTGCCCCAGGGCCCAGAGGACGGTCTCCACGGCCTTCTGCTCGGCTTCGGTCCTTTCGCGTGCCACGCCTCATTGTGGACCGGACCCGGCCACGCCGCGAAGCGGGCGAGAATGCCCCGTGCGCCCGCGCGTCGACGTCGTCCTCGTGAGGACCCACAGCCCGGGGAACCTCGGCTCGGCGGCCCGCGCCGCCAGGGCGTTCGGCGCGCGCCTCCTCCTCGTCGACCCGCGCGCCGACGCGTCCCACCCCGACGCGCGCGCCTTCGCCTCGGGGGCCGAGGACGTCCTCGACGGCGCTCCGAGGCTCGGCTCCCTCGGGGAGCTCGCCGGGGGCGCGTCGGCCGTCCTCGCGCTCACGTCCGCCCGCGGACGTCGCGACAGGGGGCTCCCGCCGCGCTGGAGCTGGGCCGCGGCGCGGCGGGCCGCGGACGACGGCCCGGTGGTCCTCGTCCTCGGGCCGGAGCGCTCGGGGCTGACCACCGAGGAGCTCCGCGCGGCGACGGGCCTCCTCTCCCTTCCCACCGTCCCGGCGTTCCCCACCCTGAACCTCGCCCAGGCGGCCGCCGCGGCGCTCGCGCTCCTCCAGCGGCCCGGGCGCATCGCGCCCGCGCGCGAGGTCGGCGCCGGGGCCGACGACGTGGAGCGCGTCGCCCGCTCCCTCGCCCTCGCGCTCGAGCGGTGCGGCCACCTGCGGGGACCCCGGGACGACGGGACCCTGGCGGAGATGACCGCGGTCCTCAAGCGGGCGCGCCTCAGCCGGCGGGAATCGGCCCTCTGGCTGGGCGCCCTTCGCGCCCTTTCGCGCAACCCGTAGGACCCGCTGCCGTATCACTCGGCGGGGCCCTCGCGGCGGCGCGTGCAGGGGGCAGGGTCGTCCCTCGAAACGGGGCGTTCGTCCCGAGGGGGAGGGGTTCCGTCCGTCCGGCCTTCACCCGGACGCGGCTCAGGGGCAGGGTTCCCTCCGGAGGAGGTCGCGCCCGTGACACGAGGGACGGGTCCGGGACCGGGCGACGCGGCCGGCCGCGCGCGGCTCCTGGACTGGATCGAGCAGCCATGGGCGCCTTGGGCCGTCCTGGCGGGCCTCGTCCTCCTGCGCGCGCTCTTCGGGCTGGGCGAGACGTTCCTCGGCCGGACCGGCGCCCCGCCGGGGGACCGCTGGCTCATGATCCTCTCCGTCGCCGGCGTCGCCGTCGCCTGGATGATTCTCGCCCCGCAGGTGCCGCGGACGCTCGCTCGGTTCCCGCTCGACCGGCGGAGCTGGCGCCGCTCCCTTCCCCGCCACCTCCTCGCCGCGCTCGTCGTCGGGGCGACCTCGATCTTCCTCCTCCAGGTCCTGGCCGAGCCGCTCCGCGTCCCGAGGCGCTCGCTCGAGGCTGCCTGCCGCGGCCTCCTCCGGAGCCTCCGCTACAACGCGCACGACGCGGTCCTCACGTACGCCTTCCTCACCGCGGCAGCGATGGCCTTCGAGCGGTTCCGCTCCCTGAGGCGGAAGGCCCTCGACGCCTCGAGGCTCGAGCGCGACGTGGCCGACGCCCGGCTCGAGTCGCTGAGGGCCCAGCTTCACCCCCACTTCGTCTTCAACACCCTCAACTCGGTCCTGCCGCTCATCTTCACGCAGCCGGCGGCCGCCGCCGAGACCGTGATCCGGCTCGGGTGCCTCCTCCGGCTCAGCCTTCGCTTCGGCGCCGCCAGCCGGGTCTCGCTGGGGGAGGAGTCCGAGTTCCTCTCGGCGTACCTCGAGATCGAGCGGACGCGCCTGGGGGACCGTCTCTCCGTCGACCTGAGCTTCGACCCGGCGACGCTCGACGCGTCGATCCCGAGCCTCGTGGTCAAGCCGTTCGTCGACGAGGCTCTCCGGACCGGCGTCATGAGGAGACCGGGGCCCGGCCGCGTCACGGTCCACGCGTCGCGGGACCGGGACGAGGTGGTCCTCGAGGTGAGGAGCGAGGGACAAAGCGACGGACCGCCCGACGAGGAGCCCGGCGAGGGCGACGAGCTCCGCGCGGCGCGCGAGCGCCTCCTCTCCGCCTTCGAGGGGCGATCGCGCGCCGACGTCGCCATCCGTCCCGACGGCTGCTTCGCAGCCGTCCTCGCCTTCCCGCACGTGCCCCACGCTCGCCGGGCCGCCGCCTCGGGCCCCGTCCCGGCCTCTGACGCCCCGCGTCGAGCGAGGCGCTCCGCCGACCCCGTCTCCGTGGATCCCGCCCCCGCCGCGCGGGACCGCGCGGCCCTCGCCGTCGCCGGGACCTGGCTGGCCATCGGGCTCTTCACGGGGACCCAGCTCCAGCTGCGCGACTCGATGATCTCGTGGGGGAGCGGCCACCCGCGTCCCGGCCTCGCCGAGACCTACCTCGTTCCGCTCGCTGACTCCGCCGCCTGGGCCCTCCTGACGCCGCTCGTCGTCTTCGTGACCCGCCGCTTCCGGCTCCGGGGCCGCACCGCCCTCGCGGCGATCCCCGTTCTCACCTTGACGGGGCTCCTCTGCTCCACGGCCGCCCCCCTGGCCGCCGACGCGACCCGCGCGGCGCTCCTGGGAAAGGCCCTGGCGCCGTCGGCCGCCGCCTGGATCGGGGGACCGCTCCGGGTCGAGATCTGGTCCGAGGCCCTCACCTACGTCTGGGTGGTCCTCGCGGTGGTCGCGCTCGACATGGCGCGGCGCGCCCGGCAGCAGGAGCTGGAGACCGAGCGCCTCTCGGCGCAGCTGACGCGTGCGCGGCTCTCCGCCCTGGAGAACCAGCTCCAGCCGCATTTCCTCTTCAACACCCTCAACACGCTCCTGCCCCTCATCCACTCGGAGCCCGAGGCGGCGGCTCGGACCCTCGTCCAGCTGGGCGACCTCCTCCGGACCAGCCTCCGGAGGGACGCCTCCCAGCTGGTCCCGCTCCGCGAGGAGCTCGACTTCCTCGCGCGTTACCTCGAGATCGAGAGGACCCGCTTCCGCGACCGTCTCGTCGTCGGCTTCGCGGTCGACGAGGCCGCCCTCGGCGGGGCCGTGCCGAACCTCCTCCTGCAGCCGCTGGTGGAGAACGCGGTCAAGCACGGCATCTCGCGCCAGCCGGGTCCCGGGCGGATCGACGTGGCCGGGACGCGGGAAGGCGGCATTCTCCGCCTGAAGGTCCGGAACAGCTGCCCGGTCGAGGACGGCCTGCCGCCCACCGAGCTCTCGGGAATCGGCCTGGCGAACACGCGCGAGCGCCTGCTCCATCACTACGGCGACGGGGCGCTGCTCGAGGCCGGGCCGGACGGGCGTGACGGCTTCCTCGTGACGCTCCGCCTTCCCTGGAGCGTCGCTCGCGCGCCCGAGGCGGAGCCCGGGTACCGGTCCGTCGACGCGGCCGTCCCCGGCGCGGCGTAGCCGTCGCTGGAACCCCGGGGGCCCTCCACCCGTACCACCCGGAATCAGGGAGCCACCCGCGCTCCGCGGGAGAGGAGGCACCGATGACGCTGCGCACGCTGATCGTCGACGACGAGCCGCTGGCACGGGAGTGGCTGCGCAATCTCCTCGCGCGCGAGCCGGGCATCGAGGTGGTCGACGAAGCGGGCGACGGTTTCCGGGCCGTCCTCGCCATCCAGGAGCTCAGGCCCGACCTCGTCTTCCTCGACGTCCAGATGCCCGGCCTCGACGGGTTCGGGGTCCTCGAGACCCTGGGGCCCCGGGACGTCCCAGCCGTCGTCTTCATCACGGCGTTCGACCAGTACGCCGTCCGCGCGTTCGACGTCCATGCCCTCGACTACATCCTGAAGCCGTTCGGCCAGGAACGCCTCCACGCGGCGGTCGAGAAGGTCCGGCGGCGCCTATCGACGGAGGCGGCCGGCGAGGCGATCCAGCGGCTGTCGGCCCTCGTCGAGGAGGTCCGGGCGACCCGGTCGTACCCGCTCTGGCTCCTGATCCGGACGGAGGGGAAGAGCTTCTTCGTCAAGGTCGCGGACGTCGACTGGATCGAGGCGTCGCGGAACAACATTTTCCTCCACGTCGGGAAGGCCGCCCACGTCTACCACGAGACGATGCAGGGGATCGAGGGCAAGCTCGACCCCCGTCGGTTCCTCCGGATCCACCGCTCGACCATCGTCAACATCGAGCGCGTGAGGGAGCTGGAGCCGTGGTTCAACGGCGAGTACGTCGTCACGCTCCGCGACGGGACGAAGCTGACGCTGAGCGCCTCGTACCGGTCGAGCCTCAAGAGCTTCCGCAGGCTCGAGGCGGTGCCGAGGCGTCGCGACGGCGTCCCCGAGACGGGCGAGGCGAGGCTCGGACTGCCGGTTGCCGACTGACCGGGAGCCAGGGCGCGAGGTGGGCGGGCGGACCCGAAAGGACGCCTCCTCCGCCTCGTTGTCCCGTTCGTCCCGGGCTCGTGGCGGCCCTCGTCCCGGCGTCCGTGCGCTTCGTCCCTCGCAGGTGGCGTGCCCGGCTCGCGCGGCTCAGATTCCTCAACCGAAAGCGAACGCTCGACGCGTTCCTACCAACTCCTCCCGGGGGAGCGCCGTCCAGCCCTCCCCCCCTTTTTCGTCTCCGCTCGGACCGCCCTCGGGCCTCTACTCCGGCTTCCAGTCGGGGATCCGCCCCGGCGTCCAGGGCGCCCCGGCCGCCTCGGCCTTCCCCTCGAGCGCCGTCAGCTCCGCGCCGATCCCCTTCAGCGTCGCCAGCGCCTTCCCGAACTGCGCGGCCGCGACGTCGTAGTCGCGCCTCTGGGTGGCCGTCGGGGCGGAGGTGCTCTGCCAGTGTCCGCTCACGATGGTCCGGACCCGCTCCACGATCCCGGGCGAGACCGGCTCCTGGATCGCCGCGATCACGCGGTCGCCGTTCAGCGCGACGTCGAGGTCCGCGAGCCGCAGCTCGAGGGCCCGGGCGTCGGCGAGGAGCTGCGGCGCGGCCCCCGGCGTGTCGAGGAGCGCCTTCTGCAGGTGGTCGACCCGGTCCTTCGCCTCCCTGGCGGCCTGGACGCTCCCCAGGACGGCGCGGTAGAGGCGCGCGGTCTTCTGCTCGAACGCCAGGAGCGCGGCGCGATCGGCCGGCGGCAGGCTCGCCGTCCCCAGGACGACGGCCTGGAAGGGCTGCGCCTCGCCCAGCGGGGTCGTCTTCCCGTCGGCCGCGAGCGCGAGCTCCACCTTGTAGGCTCCCGGCATCGCCAGCGGCCCCTCGGGCGGCTGGCGGAAGGGGTTGTCTGTCGACGGCGGCTTCAGGCTCGTCGGGTTGGGCGCGGGATAGCGGAGGTCCCACGCGACCCTGTTGAACCCGGCCTTCGCGGGTCCGGTGAGCCGCCGGACGACGGCCCCGGTCTCGTCGGTCACCGTCAGGAGGACCTTCGGCTCCTCCTCGCGGGCCTCGGCGCGGAGCGCGTCGAAGGGCGGGTACGGCGTGTCGGCCCCCTTCTTCTCCAGCTCCTTCTCCGCCTCGTGCCTCGCCTTCTTCCGCGTCTTCGGCTCGTCCTTCAGGTAGTAGGTGAAGACCGCTCCGAACGGCGGGTTCGGGGCCATGAAATAGGCCTCGCCCTGGAACGCCTTCCCCGGCAGGCCCAGCGGCGCGCTCGGGACGTACATCCAGGCGGCCTTCACCGGGAAGAGGAAGCCCTCCTTCTCGAGGGCGGCCGGCGTGACCTGCCGGAGGGGCGAGTAGTCGTCGAGGACGTAGAAGCCTCGGCCGAAGGTGGCGAGGACGAGGTCCCCCTCGCGTTTCTGGATCGCGATGTCCCGGACGGCGATCGTCGGGAGGCCGCCCTTCATCTGGACCCACTTCTTCCCGCCGTCGACCGTCACGAAGAGACCAAACTCGGTTCCCGCGAAGAGGAGGTCCGGCTTCACCGGGTCCTCGGCCACCGTGTAGACCGTCCCGCGCGTGGGGAGGTCGCCGGCGACCGAGGTCCAGCTCCTGCCGCGGTCCGTGCTCTTCAGGAGGTAGGGCTTGAAGTCGCCCATCTTGTGGTTGTCGAACGCGGCGAAGACGGTCCCCTCCGCGTGCGGGGAGGCGAAGAGGTCGGAGACGTAGCTCCGCTCGGGGACCCCGGGGAACGACGCGTCCTTCCGCCAGGCGCCGCCGCCGTCCTCGCTCACCTGGACGAGGCCGTCGTCCGTCCCGACGTAGAGGAGCCCCTCCTTCACGGGCGACTCCGCGAGGGAGACGATGTTCCCGTAGAACGACGTCGAGGTGTTCTTGGCCACCGCGTCGACGCTCCAGACCCTCCCCATCACCTTGAGCGCGTTGCGGTCGATTCCGGCCGTCAGGTCCGGGCTCACGGGCTTCCAGGTGTCGCCGCGGTCGTCGCTCCTGAAGAGCCGCTGCGCGGCGAAGTAGAGCCGCGCCGGGGAGTGGGGGCTGATGATCAGCGGCGAGTCCCAGTTCCAGCGCAGGGGCGGGTCGTCGGGCCCCGGCTGGGGCTGGATGTCGATCGTCTCCCCCGTCCTCCGGTCGAACCTCACGAGGCCCGCGTACTGCGACTCCGCGTAGACGATGTCGGGGTTCGTCGGGTCGACCTGCGACACGAAGCCGTCGCCCCCCTGCGTCACGAACCAGTCGTCGTTCCGGATGCCGTTGACGGTCCGCGTCCGGGAGGGGCCACCGAGCGAGAAGTTGTCCTGGGTGCCGCCGTAGACGAAGTAGAAGGGCTTCGACTCGTCGACGGCCACGCGATAGAACTGGGTCACGGGGAGGTTGGCCTTGAAGGCCCAGGAGATCCCCCGGTCCCAGCTCTCGTAGAGCCCGCCGTCGTTGCCGTTCAGGAGGTGGTCCGTGTCGGCCGGGTCGACCCAGAGCGCGTGGTTGTCCACGTGCTTCCACTTCTCGCCGAGGTCGTGCCAGCTCTTCCCGCCGTCCTCGGTCACCTGGAGGAAGACGTCCATCGAGTAGACCCGGTCGGACCTCTTCGGGTCGGGGATCAGCTCCTGGTAGTACTGCGGCCCGCCCGGCGTGTAGTCGGCGCGCCGCTCCCACGACTCCCCGCCGTCGGTCGAGCGGTAGGTCCCGGCGGCCTTCTTGTCCGAGGCCTCCACGATGGCGTAGACGACGTCCGGGTCGGCCGGCGAGATCGCGAGGCCGATCCGCCCCAGGTCCCCCTTCGGGAGCCCCTTCTCGAGCTTGCGCCAGGTCGCCCCGGCGTCGGTCGACTTGTAGACCGCCGACTCCGGACCGCCGTCGATCAGGGTCCAGACGTGCCGCCGCCGCTGCCACGCGGCGGCGAGGAGGACGTCCGGGTTCCGCGGGTCCATCCAGAGGTCGGAGACCCCCGTCCTCGGCGAGACGTCGAGGACCTTCTTCCAGCTCTTGCCGCCGTCGGTCGTCTTGTAGAGGCCCCGGTCGCCGCCGTCGGCCCAGAGCGGCCCCTGCGCCGCCACGTAGACCGTCTTCCCGTCCTTCGGGTCGACGACGATCTTCCCGACGTGCTCGGAGGCCTTGAGCCCCATGTTCTCCCAGCTCTTGCCGCCGTCGAGCGAGCGGTAGACGCCGTCGCCGTACGAGACGCTCCGCTGCCCGTTGTTCTCCCCCGTCCCCACCCAGACGACCAGCGGGTTCGTCGGGTCGAGGGCGACGCAGCCGATGGAGTAGGAGCCCTCCGCGTCGAAGACGGGGGTGAAGCTCGTCCCCGCGGTCTCGGTCATCCAGACGCCGCCGGACGCCGAGGCGACGTACCAGGTCTTCGGCCGGTCGGGGCGGACCGCGATGTCGACGATCCGGCCCGAGGTGAGGGCGGGGCCGATCCCGCGGAAGGCGAGCCCCGCGAGGGTCTTCGACGAGAGGAGCTCCTTCTTCTCGGGAGCCGCGGGCTTCTCGCCCCCCTTCGCCGGGGCGGCGGAGAGCTGCGCACAGAGCGCGAGCGAGGCGGCGAGCGCGGGGACGAGGAGGGAGCGGAAGCGGGGGGTCTGGGTCATCGTTCCTCCGGTCTGCGAAGGGTGTCGGGGCCTGATGGTCCCTTCCGCCGCGGCGCCGGGAGGTCCGGCGTCAGGGCGAGGGCGAAGGCGTACTCGTCGGCCCGGCTCTCCACCGAGGCCTTGATCATGTCGGCGCCGCCGTGGCCGGCGTTCCTCTCGATCCGGAGGAGGACGGGGCCTCCCGTCGAGGCGGCCTGCACCGCGGCGGCGAACTTCCTCGCGTGCATCGGGTCGACGCGGTCGTCGCTGTCCGCCGAGAGGAGGAGGAGCGCCGGGTAGCGGGTCCCCCTCGTTACGTGGTGGTAGGGCGAGTAGGCGAGGAGGGCTTTGAATGGCGCCGGGTCGTCCGGCGAGCCGTACTCGCTGACCCAGGTCTTCCCCGACCCGAAGAGCGGGTAGCGGACCATGTCGAGGAGCGGGACGCCGCAGAGGACGGCGGCGAAGAGGTCCGGGCGCTGCGTCATCGCCGCCCCGACGAGGAGGCCGCCGTTGGAGCCGCCGCGGATGACGAGGCGCGACGGCCGCGTGTAGCGCTCCTCCACCAGCCACCCGGCGGCGGCGACGAAGTCGTCGAAGACGTTCTGCTTCGCGAGGAGCATCCCGTCCCGGTGCCACGCCTCGCCGTACTCTCCCCCCCCGCGCAGGTTCGGCGCCGCGAAGACGCCCCCCCGCTCGAGCCACGGGAAGAGGCTCGCGGCGAAGACCGGGGTCTCGCTCGCCTGGAACCCCCCGTAGCCGTAGAGGAGGCAGCGGGCGGAGCCGTCCTTCACGAGGTCCTTCCGGTGGACGAGGAACATCGAGACCCTCGTCCCGTCCTTCGAGGGGTAGAAGACCTGCTCGACGACGTAGGGTTCCGTCTCGACCGGGACCGGGAGGCGGGCGAAGAGCTCCTGCCTTCCGGTCGCGACCGAGAAGGACCAGATCTCGCGCGGCGTGGTGTACGACTCGAAGGAGTAAAAGGCCTCGTCGTCTTCCGGATCGCCCGTCGGACCCCCGACCGACCCGAGCCCGGGGAGCGGGAGCTCGCGCAGGAGGCGCCCGTCGCGCTCGCGGACCTCCACGCGGCTCGAGGCGTTCCGGAGGAGGCCGACGACCAGCCTGCCGCCGAGGACCGCGGCCCCGGCGAGGGTGGCGTCGGCTCTTTCGGGGACGACCTCCCTCCATGCCTTCCGCGCCGGGTGGAGGGGGTCGACCTCCCAGACGCGGCCGCGCGGCGCGCCGTCGTCCGTCGTGACGTAGAACCGGTCGCGGAAGACGTCGACCGAGAAGTGCGCGAGGATCCCGACGACGAGCGGCGTCCAGCGGTCCTCGTGCGCGGGGTCGTGGAGGTCCCGGAAGAGGACGTCGGTCGAGGTCCAGCCGTGCTGGACCGAGAGGACGAGCCAGCGGCCGTCCCTGGAGAGCGACGCGCCGAGGAAGGCCGTCGGGTCGCCCGTCCGGGCGTGGACGACCCGGTCCCTGGCGGGCTCCTCCCCGAGACGGTGGAATCGCACCTCCGCCCAGCCGGGGCGTTCCGCCTCGGGGACCTTCCCGAGGGGCGGCAGCCACGTGTAGTAGAAGCCGTCGCCGGACGGGGTCCACGAGGCGCTCGCGTACTTGGCCCCCTCGATGACGTCGACGGCCGAGACCCTCCCGCTCGCCACGTCGATCACGTGGAGGGTCGCCTCGTCCGAGTTGTTCCGGTGGACCTGGTACGCGACCTTCGTCCCGTCCCAGGAGGGGCTCCAGTCGCCGAGCGAGACGTTCCCGTCGTCGGACCACGCGTTGGGGTCGAAGAGGACCTTCTCTTCCCCCGCCTTCCCCTCCTTCCAGCAGACGATCGCCTTCTCCTGGCTCCCCTTCCGGCGGGTCAGGAAGGTGCGCCCCCCGCGGCGGAGCGGGGCGGACACCGAGTCGACGTAGAAGAGCTCGCGGAGCCGCCTCGCCAGGGGCTCGCGCTCGGGCAGCCGCGCGAGGAACCGGCGCGTCACGCCGTCCTGCGCCTCCATCCAGGCCTGGACCTCGGGGGACTTCCCTTCCTCCAGCCAGCGGTACGGGTCGGCGACCGTCTCGCCATGGAGCGTCTCCGCGGCGTCGACGGTCCGCGACGGCGGGTACTCCGGGCGAACGGAGGCAGCGGGCTCTTCGGCGGCTCGGGCGGTCACGGACGTGCGCGGGAGCGATGATCCCACGATCGCGGCACCGCGCGCCCTCCTTTACTTTCCCCGGTATCCCGTCGATCCTCGCTCCCGGGAAGGGGACGCCGGATGCCGGAACCGCTCACGCCGCAGAGCTTCTCGCCCTACATCGGGAACCGCTTCTCCGTCTCCGTCGGCACCCGCGGGACCGTCGAGCTCGAGCTCTCCGAGATCGTTCGCGGCCCGGAGCGGCCCGCCCGGCCCGGCGTGGCGCGGACGCAGCGGTTCTCCCTGATCTTCCTCGGGCCGATGACCCCGGTCGTGCCGCAGAGGATCTACCTGCTCCAGCACCTGGCCTTCCCGGGCCTCGAGCTCTTCCTGGCACCGCTGGGCCCGCAGGGGGGGCACATGCGCTACGAGGCGATCCTCCACTAGCCGAAGGAGGCTGCCGGTCCGGGGAGCGACGCGATCCAGATGAAACCTTTCGACAACCCGGCCGTAGCCGATTGAGGTCCCTCGGGTTCGAGGACGGTCTGTGGCCTCTCGCCACAGGGAGAAGCGGAGGATTCGCCCGATGACAGAGAATCCCGGCATGTCGAGACGCAACGTGATCGGCCTCGGGGCCGCCGCCCTCGCGGCGGGCGCGGTCCCCGACCTCTTCTCGGACCTGGGCACCGCCCTGGCGGCCCAGGCGGGCCCCGCGGAGGGGATCGGCCCCTTCGCCCGCTTCGGCGTCACGGAGCAGATGCTCCGCGACGCCCTCGGGGCCGCCCTCTCCAGGGGGGCGGACTACGCCGACCTCTTCTTCCAGCACCGGATCGGCAACAGCCTGGCGCTCGAGGACGGCGAGGTGAACCGTGCCTACGCCTCGGTGGAGCTGGGCGTCGGCGTCCGGGCGGTGAAGGGGGACCAGACCGGCTACGCCTACACCGAGGACCTGACCCTCGAGGCCGTCGTCCGGGCGGCGAAGACCGCGGCCGCCATCGCCGACGGCCCGGCGAAGCAGGGGCCGAAGGGCTTCAAGGCCGACGCGGGCCTCCCGGCGCGCTACCCCGTCAAGGTGCGGTGGGACGAGGTGAGACCGCAGCAGAAGCTCCCCTTCCTGACGGGCCTGAACGAGAAAGTCTTCGCCGCCGACAAGCGGATCACGAAGGTGAACGTCGGCTTCATGGACCAGGCGGGGGCCATCCTGATCGCCGACTCCACCGGCCGGATCGTCTCGGACGTCCAGCCGATGACGAGCCTCTCCCTCTCCTGCGTCGCCGAGCAGGGCGGCAAGAAGGAGACGGGGGGGTACAACGTGGCGGGGCGGGCCGACATCGGCTTCTACACGCCCGGGAAGCTCGAGAGGATCGTGAAGGAGGCCGTCGCCCGGACGACGATCCTCTTCGAGGCGGTGACCCCGCCCGCCGGGGAGATGCCGGTCGTCCTCGGCGCGGGCGCCTCCGGGATCCTCCTCCACGAGGCGATCGGCCACGGGATGGAGGCCGACTTCAACCGGAAGGGGATCTCGATCTACTCCGACAAGATCGGCAAGCCGATCGCGAAGCCGTTCGTCAACATCGTCGACGAGGGGACGCTCGAGGCCGCCCGCGGCTCGATCAACGTGGACGACGAGGGGAACCCCGTCGGCAAGACGATGCTCGTCGAGAAGGGGGTCCTGACGACCTACCTCCACGACTCGATCTCGGCGAAGCACTACAAGGTGAAGCCGACCGGCAACGGGCGCCGCGAGAGCTACCAGTACGCGCCGATGCCGCGGATGCGGGCCACCTACATGCTCCCGGGGCCGCACAAGAAGGAGGAGATCATCGCCTCGGTGAAGAGCGGGATCTTCTGCTCGAACTTCACCAACGGCCAGGTCCAGATCGGCGCCGGCGACTTCACCTTCTACGTCAAGAACGGCTACCTGATCGAGGACGGCAGGCTCACCCGCCCGATCAAGGACGTCAACATCATCGGCAACGGCCCGAAGGTCCTCGAGCTCGTCGACATGGTCTCCGACGACCTCGTCATCGACGAGGGGGGGTGGACCTGCGGCAAGGACGGCCAGAGCGTCCCGGTCTCGCAGGGGATCCCGACCGTCCGCGTCGCCTCGATCACCGTCGGCGGCCGCGGGAAGAAGGCGTGAGGAGGGGACCGCCATGACGACGACCACCACCCCCGCCGCCCCGACCGCCACCGACATGCTCGCCGCCGCCCACGACGCCGTGAAGCTCGCCCTGAAGAAGGGGGCCCGGGAGGCGGGCGTCCGCGCCTACCGGGTCCGCGAGGTGGAGGTCCGCTGGCGCGACGGCGCCGTGGAGAAGATCCACGAGGCGACGACTCGCGGCCTCGGCCTCTCCCTCTACGTCGACGGCCGCTACGCCGCCGTCTCGACGAGCGACCTCCGTCCCGAGGCGCTCGACACCTTCGTCGGCGACTCGGTCGCCCTCACCCGCGCCCTGGCGAAGGACCCGTTCCGCTCGCTCCCCGAGCCGAAGCTCTACGAGGGGCAGGCCAGCGTCGACCTGAAGCTCGAGGACCCGAAGTACGCCGCCGTCTCGGCCGAGGAGCGCCGGACGCTGGCCAGGGAGGCCGAGAAGGCCGCCCGCGCGGTTCAGGGCGCCGGCTCGATCCTCTCCGTGACGACGAGCTTCAGCGACTCCCTTTCCGAGAGCTGGCAGGTCCACTCCAACGGCTTCACCGGCAGCCGGCGCGACACCTCCTTCTGGCTCTCCGCCGAGGTGAGCGTCAAGGACCCCGACGGCCGTAAGCCCGAGGACTACGCCTACGCCGGCGCCCGATTCCGCGGCGAGGTCCCCTCTCCCGAGGCGGTCGGCCGCGAGGCGGCGGAGCGCGCGCTCTCCCGCGTCGGGGCGAAGAAGGGGGAATCCGCCGTCCTGACGATGGCGGTCGAGAACCGCGCGGCCAGCCGCCTCGTGGCGTTCCTCCTCGGGCCGCTCTCGGGCGGGGCGCTCCAGCAGAAGCGGTCGTTCCTCGAGGGGAAGCTGGGGCAGACGATCGGCAGCCCGCACCTCACCCTTCTCGACGACCCGCTCGTCCCGAAGGGCTTCGGGTCGCGCCTCTTCGACGGCGAGGGGATCGCCGCGAAGCGGATCCCCGTCTTCGAGGAAGGGACCCTGAGGACCTACTTCATCGACACCTACTACGGCAAGAAGCTGAAGGTGGCCCCGACGACGGCCCGCCCCTCGAACCTCGTCTGGAAGCTGGGCGACTCCGGCCGCGACCCGCTCGTGGCCGCGATGAAGGACGGCATCTTCGTCACCGGCTTCCTCGGCGGGAACTCCAACGGGACGACCGGGGACTTCTCCCTCGGCGTCCAGGGGTTCCGGGTCCGCGGCGGGAAGCTCGCCGAGCCGATCGGCGAGATGAACATCTCCGGGAACCACCTCGAGCTCTGGAAGAAGCTGGCCGCGGTCGGCAACGACCCCTACCCGTATTCTTCGATGCTGACGCCGACCCTCGTCTTCGAGGGGGTCCAGTTCGCCGGGAGCTGACCGGCGCCTTCCCGGCGCCCGCTCGGGCGAGCGGGCCGAGATCGGGAGCCGGGGACGTCCCCGGCTCCTTTCTCTTTCAGCCGGCGATCGGCGGCGCCCCGGTCATGGCGAGGAGGCCGCCCGGACGGACGAAGGGGCGATAGGCCTCCAGGAGCCGCGCCGGCTCCGCCGGCTCGAGGCCCCGGCCCGCGCGACCACCGCCGGCCCCCGCCGCGATGTAGAGGAGGTCGACGGGCGCTCCGGATAGGAGCTCGCGTACGCACGAGCGCGTCTCGTCCGCGAGGGGATTGCCCCGCACGACCTCGACCCTCTGCCTCCCCCGCGCGAGACGTTGCAGGAGGAGCCGGCGCGCCGGCTCCCCCGGGTCGTCGAGCTCCCACGGCGGAAGGTCGACGCTGACGAGGAGGGCGTCCTCCCGCGCGAGCTGGGCCCAGAGTCCGAGCGTTGCGCCGCGGCCGCTGCCGATCTCGAGGACCCGCGCCGGCGCGCTCCGCCGGACCGCGCGGGCGAGGGCGAGGAGGGCGTCGCGGCCGGCCGCTGCGCCGGCCCGCCGCGCGTGCGCGCCGCGCCAGGGGAGGGGGAGGAGCCGCGGCGGGCGCTTCGACTCCCGTGGCGCCGGCGGCGCCGCGGGAGCGAGCTCGAGGCCTTCCAGGGCACGGAGCGCCCCTCCCGGCCCGTCCGTTCCTGCGAGAAAGGCGTCGCGCGCGCGATCGAGCCGCCTCTCCGCCTCCAGCCTTTGCGGGCCCTTCGGGTAGCGGCGGCTCTCGTCGCGCGCGAAGCGGAAGAAGGGGTGGCTCGCCTCGCCCCGCTCGAGGACGCTCCGGAGCGAGGCCTGCCCGAAGTGGAGGACGTGGTCGGACCAGCGGAACCGCGTCCAGGGGAGGCCCCGCTCCTCGACCGAGCGGAAGAAGGCGAGCCCCGGCGCGCCGGCGTCCTCGAACGGAGGGAGCGTCAGGTACGTCGGCCGGTGGACGACGAGGTGGCAGAGGTAGGCGTAGAGCTGGTCGGGCTCGGGGTGGACCTGGCCGACGAAGGCGGGCGGCGTCCCCGCTCCGGGGAACGCGAAGGGCTCGGTGGGCTCCGTCGTCGCCCGGGTCCCCTCGAGGAGCGGCTCGAGCGCCGGGACGGGGTCCGAGAGGACGACGGCGTCCGAGTCGAGGAGAAGGGCCCACGCGCCTCGGGCGTGACGGCGCAGGAGCCGGTCGAGGGCGGGGCCGTGGCCGAGGTTCGTCGGCGAGAGGTGGATCCTCAGCCACGGGACGCGCGTGGCCCAGCGGGCGAGGAGCTCGCGGCTCCGGTCGGTCGAGCCGTTGTCCAGGACGTGGACCTCGCCGGGCGCCTCCGGCGGGAGGCGCACGGCGAGGGAGGCGAGGAGGGCGTGGAGGAACGAGTCGGTGTTCCGGCTGACGACCGCGACGTCGAGCCTCGCACGCCCTCCCGTCACCGGCTCACCAGCCGACCGGCTTCCCCTTGTTCTGCTCGTCGAGCCACTTCTGGAGCGGAGCGAAGTACTCGAGGATGGCCGTGGCATCCATCTGCCGCTGGCCCGTGACCGCCTGGAGGGCGTCGGGCCACGGCTTGCTCTGCCCCATCTCGAGCATCTTCATCAGCTTCGCCCCGGCCTCCTTGTTGCCGTAGATCGAGCAGCGGTGGAGGGGCTGGGTGCAGCCGGCCGTCTTCGCGAGGGCCCGGTCGAGCTGGAACTGGAGGATGGCGGCGAGGTAGTAGCGCGAGTAGGGGACGTTGGCGGCGACGTGGTACTTCGCGCCCGGGTCGAAGTCGGCCTCGGTCCGCGGGACGGGCGGGGCGACCCCCTGGTACTTCAGCTTGAGGTCCCACCACGCCTGGTTGTAGTGGTCGGGCGTCACCTGCCCCGAGAAGACCTCCCAGCGCCACTTGTCGATGAGGAGGCCGAAGGGGAGGAAGGCGATCTTGTCGAGCGCCATGTTCAGGAGGTAGCCGATGTCCTTCGACGGCGGCGGGACCTCGTCGAGGAGGCCGATCTTCACAAGGTAGTCGGGGGTGATCGAGAGGGCGATGGTGTCGCCGATCGCCTCGTGGAAGCCGTCGTTGGCGCTGTCGCGGAAGAGGGGGGGCTGGTCGGAGTAGGCGCGCTGGTAGAAGTTGTGCCCGAGCTCGTGGTGGACCGTCGCGAAGTCCTCCGCGTTGATCTCGATGCACATCTTGAGGCGCAGGTCGTCCTTCCAGTCGACGTCCCAGGCGCTCGCGTGGCAGACGACGTCCCGGTCCCTCGGCCGGGCGAAGAGCGACCGCTCCCAGAACGTCTTCGGGAGGGGCGCGAAGCCGAGCGAGGTGAAGAAGGCCTCGCCGGTCCGCACCATCTTCCGCTCGTCGAACTTCCGCTCCTTCAGGATCGCCGTCAGGTCGTAGCCCGGATCCGTCTCCTTCGGGGCGACGAGCGGGTAGACGTAGCCCCACGTCTGCGCCCACATGTTCCCGAGGAGGTGCGCCGGGATCGGCCCCTTCTCGGGGACGACGTCCTTGCCGTACACCTCGCGCAGCTTCCAGCGGACGTAGGCGTGGAGCGAGACGTAGAGCGGCTTCACCTGCTCCCAGAGCCGGTCGAGCTCCCTGCCGTACCGGTCGGGCGGCATGTCGTACTTCGACCGCCAGAGCGCGCCGGTGTCGGCGAAGCCGAGCTCCTTCGCCCCCTCGTTGCCGAGGGCGACGTACCTCACGAAGTCGGCCTTCATCGGCGGCGCGATGGAGTGCCACCCGAGCCAGAGGGCCTGGAGCTCCTTCGGGTCGCGGCTCGTGGCGAGCTTCCTGGAGATCGTCTCGAGGTCCATGCAGCTCTCGGGGCCGGACGGGCACCACTTCCCCTTGCCGTAGGTCCCCTCCATCCCGGCGACGATCCGGGCGAGCTCCTCGCTCTTCTTCGGGTCGGCGGGGGCGGCGAGGGTGAGCGAGAGCTTGAGGAGCTTCAGCTTGCGCGCGACGTCCTCGGGGAGCGCGAGGCCGTCGAAGCGGGTCGCCTCCTGGGCCATCTCGGCGACCGCGCGGGCGCGCCGCTCCCCCGCGTTGGCGGCGATGGCCTCCGTGTCGTCGGTGATGAAGTTCGCCTGGACCCAGTTGGCCCGCTCCGTGTCGATGCTGAGCGCGAGGTACCTCTCCTCGGCCTTCGCGACCCACGCCTTCGCCTCCTCGACTGTCGGGGGAGCGGCGGAAGCGGGGAGCGTCGCGAGAGGAAGCGCGACGAAGGCGAGGACGGCGAGGGCGACGAGAACGACGGGGGCCGTTCGTTTCTGCATCGGGATCCTCCGGAACGGGGATCGTATCCGTTTCGGGCCGGAAAGATCCGTGCGAGCCCGGGGGGCGGGCGACGGACGCCCCCACGCGGTCCGCTGCGCGCGGGCCACCCGCTGGCGCCCGGCGGCGCGTCCCCTCCGGGGCGGGCCTGTACTCCTCGCTCCGCTCGTCGGACAGCAGGCCCGCCTTTTCCTCCGGGGCCGCGCCGGCGGGCGAGCGGGTCCCGGCCCGTGCTCGGACGGACTCGCGCGGGGGCATCCGCCGCCCGCCCTCGCGCCCTCCGGGCGCGAGAGACCGGGGCGAGGTGCTTTGCGCCTCTGGGTGTACGGCGGACCAGGAACCCGGAGGGTCGTTCCGGTCGTTCCGTCAGAGTTGTGACTCATGAAGACCATCTCGAGGGTCCAACGGTGGAGGCAGGTTGTGCCTGGAGTCTTCTCCTTGCTCCTCGCCACGGCGGTCTTGCACGGCGAGGAGCCCCTCGTCCTCCGCTGGGTGCCGAAGCACGAGCAGCTGACCTACACGTTCGGCGGGAACGCGCCGGTCGCGCGGATCAGGCCCGGGACGCGGATCGTCACCTGGACGGAGGACTGCTTCGACGGGGCGGTGACGAGGCAGGGGCAGCTGCCGTCGAAGGTGGTCGCGCCGGGGCACGACAACCCGCAGACGGGGCCGTTCTTCGTGGAAGGGGCCGAGCCTGGGGACACGCTGGCGATCCGGATCCTGAAGCTCGCGCCCGCCCGGGATCACGGGCTCTCGTCGTCGTTCCCCGGATTCGGCGCGCTCAACCCGACCGACCGGACGGCGATGCTGGCGGGCGACCTGCCGGAGACGGTCTGGTTCTACGAGGTAGACAAGGCGAAGGGAGTCGTCGCGACGACGTCGGGGGACGGGAAGCAGCGGTGGGAGCTGCCGCTGGCGCCCTTTCTCGGGTGCCTCGGCGTGGCACCGGCGGGGGGAGAGGCTCGCTCCACCATCGTCCCGTTCGACTTCGGCGGGAACATGGACTGTCCCGAGTTGCGGGCCGGGAACACGGTCTACCTCGGGGTGAGGGTGCCGGGGGCGCTCCTGTCGTTCGGGGACGGGCACTACGCGATGGGGGACGGGGAGATCATCGGGACGGCGGTCGAGGGAGCGATGGACGCCTACCAGTTCGTCTCGCAGGCCGCGCGGGCGCCGGTCACGGAGTTGGTCGACCCCGAGTACACGGTCCTCGTGAAGGTGGAGAAGAAGCTCCTGCCGCGCCCGGCCGTGCGGTAGCCCACCTCACGGGCGCTCTCCGTCGGGGGGGCGCGGGGGGATCGAGAAACCCCCGCCGAGAATTGCTGTCGGGACCGAGAAGCCCCCGCCGAAAACTAGACGTCGAGGGCGTCGGCCTCCTCCGCCCGCTCCGTGATGAAGCGGTAGCGGGCGGCCGGGTCGCGGCCCATCAGGTCGCCGAACGTCCGCTCGGCCTCGAGGACGTCGGGGACGGTCACCTTCAGGGCACGGCGGCGGCGCGGGTCGAGGGTGGTCGCCTTCAGCTGCTCCGGCATCATCTCGCCCAGCCCCTTGAACCGCATGATCTCGGGCTTGACGTTCTTCGGGAGCTTCGCGAGGACGGCGTCGCGCTCGGCGTCGTCGAGGGCCCAGTGCGTCTCCTTCCCCGCGTCGATCCGGTAGAGCGGCGGCTGGGCGAGGTAGACGTGCCCCTTCTCGATCAGCTTCGGCAGGTGCCGCCAGAGGAAGGTCAGGAGGAGCGTCGAGATGTGGTGGCCGTCGGCGTCGGCGTCCATCAGGAGGAAGACCTTGCCGTACCGGAGCTTCTCGATGTCGAAGTCGGCGCCCGTGCCGCAGCCCAGGGCCGAGACGATGTCGGACAGCTCCTTGTTCCCGGCGACCTTCGCCGAGTTCGCCTGCTCGGCGTTCAGGACCTTGCCGCGCAGGGGGAGGATCGCCTGCGTCCTCCGGTCGCGCCCCTGCTTGGCCGATCCGCCCGCCGAGTCCCCCTCGACGATGAAGAGCTCCGACTCGGCCGGGTCGGTGGAGGAGCAGTCCGCGAGCTTCCCGGGGAGGTTCAGGCGGTGGGAGATGGCCGTCTTGCGCGTCACCTGCTGGGCCGCGGCGCGCGACGCCTCGCGGGCCCTCGTCGCCATGACGATCCGGCCGACGATCTGCTCGGCGACCGAGGGGTTCTCGTTGAGCCAGTTCTCCACGGCCGGACGGACCGCGCCGTCGACCTGGGCGGCGACCTCCGGGTTGTTGAGCCGGTCCTTCGTCTGCCCCTGGAACTGCGGCTCGAGGACGTAGACGGAGAGGAGGGCGACGAGCCCCTCGCGGATGTCCTCGGCCGAGGGGCTGACCCCCTTCGGGAGGAGCTCGTGCGTGGCGAGGTAGTTCCTCACCGCCTTGACGATCCCGGCCTTCAGGCCGTTCTCGTGCGTGCCGCCGGAAGGGGTCGGGATCCCGTTCACCCAGGAGCGGAAGCTCTCGTCCGTCGACTCGGTCCACTGCAGCGCCAGCTCGAGCCGCGGGTCGGCGTCGCGGACGAGGACGAAGCCGTTCGCGTGCGTCGGGGTCTTCCCCCGCTCGGCGACGACCTTCAGGAGGTAGTCGGCGAGGCCGCCGTCGTGCGTGAACTCCTCGCGGGAGGGGGGTTTCCTGGTCTCGTCGACGAAGACGACGCGGAGGCCGCGGTGGAGGTAGGTCTTCGCCTCCAGCCGCTCCCGGATCTCCTCCGGGTCGAACGCGAGCTTCCCGAAGATCTCCGCGTCGGCGCGGAAGCGGACCGTCGTCCCGGAGCCGCGGACCTTCTCGGTCGAGACCTTCGTCACCTTCGAGGTCGCCTTCCCCTGCGCGTAGGTCTGCCGCCACTCGACGCCGTCGCGCCGCACGTGGACGGTCATCTCCGAGGAGAGGGCGCAGACGACCGACGAGCCGACGCCGTGGAGGCCGCCCGCGTGGACGTAGTTCCCCTGGTCGAACTTCCCGCCGGCGTGGAGGGTCGTCAGGATCAGCTCGAGGGCCGACTTCTTGTACCTGGGGTGGACGTCGACCGGGATGCCTCGGCCGTTGTCGTAGATCTCCACCTCGCGGCCGTCGGCGAAGAGACGGACCTCGATCCGCGACGCGTAGCCGTTGATCACCTCGTCGACGGCGTTGTCGACGATCTCCCAGACGAGGTGGTGCATCCCGCGGGAGTCGACCCCGCCGATGTACATCCCGGGGCGTTTGCGGACCGGCTCGAGCCCCTCGAGGACGGTGATGTCTGCGGCGGTGTAGCTGGTCGAGGCCATGGTGAGCGGCCGACGGTAGCCACCCCGCGCGGAGGCGTCAAGCGCGAGGAACGGACGCTCCGGCTAACCTCCGCCGGTGAACGTCGCCTGCGCGCGCGTCTACGAGCTCTACCTTTACGTCCTCGTCCGGACGGGGGCGGCCTCCCGCCTCGCGGCCTGGCCGCTGCCGGTGCCGCCCGCCGGCCGGCCCCTGGCTCTCCTCGTGGCCGGGACCTCGGTCGTCCTCCTCCTCTACGCCGTGCTCGCCGCAGGGAGCGACCCGTGGGTCCGTTCGTTTCGCGCCCTGACGCTCCTGTCGGGCCTCGCGCTCCCGCTCGCCGCCCTCCGGTTCGCCGGGACCGCCGGGGCGCCGGCGTTCGGCGGGTGCTTGATCCTGGTCGCCACCGGTTCGGGGCTCGCCCACCGGTTCCTCGCGACGCGCAGGCGTCCGGGGGCCGCGTCCCGCGCCATCGAGCGGGCGCGCTGGGCGGTCGAGACCGCCGGGCTCCTCCTCTTCGCCTCGGGCGTCGCCCTCCTCGCCTCGGACCGGCCGGTCCCGATCCGCCTCGCCTTCTGGGCGCTCTTCCTCCTCCGCCTGTCGGTCTCCGACCTCCTCGACCCGTCCCGCCTGGCGTCGGCCACCGGCCTCTCCCGGAGCGCCCTGAAGGACGCGCGCAAGGCCGCGGGTGCCGGACGGCGGGTCCGCCCCGCGAGGCGCCTCTCGGCCGCCGCCGCGGGAGCGCTCAAGGGGCTCCTCCTCGCGGCCTGGCTCCTCCTCCCTCTCGCCGCGGCGCTCGCGCCCGGCGAGGTCGCCGCGGGGGTGTGGCCCGGAGGCGCCCTCGCCCTCCGGCACTACCCGCTTGCGGCGCTGGCCGCCACGGCGCTCGTCCTCGTGGGAGACGGCCTCGCGAGCCTCCGGAAGCGTCCCGTGGAGGCGGTGCGGGCGCTCGTCGCCGGGTTCGGGACCGCCGCGTATCTCCTCTTCGCCTACGGCGACCCGGCCTTCGCCGCGTACCGGGCGAGCCTTCCCGCGCTCGTCCTCCTCGAGACCGCCTTCGGGTTCCTCCTCGGGGCCGCGCGGCGGGAAAGGAGCTGACGCTCGTCCCGCGGGGCCCCGTGCGACGCCTCGCGTCAGCCCTTCTCGAGCTCTCCCGCGATGGCGGCCGCGAGGCGCCTCCCCTCCTCGGCGTCCAGCCGTCCGGCCGGCCACCGGATCCCGAGGCCGGCCTCGGCGGAGGGCTTCGGGATCACGTGGAAGTGGACGTGCGGGACCGCCTGGTGGGCGGCCGTCCCGTTGTTCTGGAGGACGTTGAAGTCCGGGCTCCCCGTGGCGGCCATGACCGCCCGCGCGATCCGCGGCAGGACCCGCCCGATCGCCGCCGCCGACTCGTCCGACAGCCGGTCGAGCGTCACCGCAGGCTCCTTCGGGATGACGAGGGTGTGGCCCGGGCTGAGCGGCCCGACGTCGAGGAAGGCGAGGACCTTCTCGTCCTCGTAGACGCGATGGCAGGGGATCTCGCCCCGGATGATCTTCGCGAAGACGCTCTCGCTCATGCCGGGAGCCTACCGGAGGGAGGCGCGCGCGGGCGAGGCCTTGTCGCCCGATTCCTCGACGAGCCAGATGTTCCCCGTCGTCTCGGCGAACTCGAAGACGATCTCGGTCCCCGTGGGCGACCAGTCCGGGTAGCGGACGTAGGTGTTGAGGCGGCCGGTCTTCGTCACCTGCCGCTCCGCCCCGCTCTGCGCGTCGACCCACCAGACGTCCCAGAGCCCGTCGCGCAGCCCCACGAACGCGATCCGCCGGCCGTCGGGAGACCACGAGTAGGGCCACGCCTGCCCGCTTCCCCCGGTCAGCTCCCGGACCTCCCCTCCGGCGGAGGGGACCACCGCCACGTGGGTGTCGCCCCCCCGCTTGACCTCGAACGCGAGGGTCCTGCCGTCCGGGGACCAGCAGGGGAAGGCGGCCAGCTCGGGATCGTCCGTCAGGGCCCGCGGCTTCCCGGACGGGAGGTCGGCGACGAAGACGTTGAGGGTCTTCCTTCCGCCCGCCGCGTGGAAGGCGGCCCGCCGGCCGTCGGGCGACACCCGGATCGCGTCGAGCCCGGGGCCGAAGTCGGCCAGCTTCTCGTCGCGGCCGGTGACGAGGTCGAGGAGGAAGAGGGTCCTGCGGCCGAGGCGCTGCGACATGAAGGAGAGGTGCCGGCCGTCGGGCATCCAGCCCGGGTAGTCGTCGTCCGAGGGATCGGTCGTCCTCTGCACGGCGTTCGAGCCGTCGGCGTCGACGACCCAGATGTCCTGGTTCGCGCCGGGCCGCCAGCGCGAGAAGGCGACCTTCGTCCCGTCGCGCGAGACGGCGGGGCGGGAGTTGCGTCCGGTCTCGCGCGTGACCTGGCGGATGGGCCCCGTCGGCTCGCCGGTGGCCGGGTCGACCGGGACCGCCCAGAGGTTGCTGCTCATCGCGAGGCTCGCGTACGCGGCGCGGCTGCCGTCCCGCGAGAGGGCCACGTGCTTGACCGACCCCATCCCGTTCACGCCGAAGCTCGTCACCTCCGACTGAGGTCCGGTCGGACGGCCCGTGGTCGGCGACACCGGACGGCGGAAGAGGCCGACGCTCCACGTCTCCGACCAGCAGGGGTAGAGGACCGAGGCCCCGTCGACCGCGTAGACCGGGTCGTAGCAGTACCAGGTCCCCTCGCTGAGCCTGACGAGGTCGCTCCCGTTCGCGGCCATCGACCAGATCTCCGCCGCCGTCCTGTTGTAGCTGGCGAAGGTGATCCGCTTGCCGTCCGGCGAGAAGGAAGGGGCCCCGTGTCCCCCCGCGGGCTTGCCGACCTGGGTGAGGGGACGCGCCGGCCCGCCGTTCGCCGGGATCGTCCAGAGGATCGAGGGGGGGAGCGCGCCGAGGGAGTTCGCCGCGAGGTCGAAGAGCGGGCCCGACTCGAAGACGATCGTCGAGCCGTCCGGGGAGTAGGCCGGGCGCGACCCGAAGGTCGAGAGCTGGCGAGGGGTCCCTCCCAGCGACGGGATGACCCAGACGCCGCCGACCTTCCGGGCGTGGTACGCGATCGTCTCGCCGTCGGGGGACCAGGCGGGCTCGACGTTCTGGAGGCCGTCGCTCGTCAGGGCGATCTCGCGCCCTCCCACCCCCAGCGGCCGGCGGTAGATCTCGAAGTTCCCGCTCCGGTCGCTCGAGTAGGCGATCGACCGGCCGTCCGGCGCGAACGTCGGGAAGACGTCGAGCCCCCGCGACGACGTCAGCTGGATCGGCCGCGAGAAGGTGAGCGGCACCGGCACCGGTCTGCTCCCGGTCCGCAGAAGGAGGAGCGCCGCCACCGTCCCGGCCACGGCCACGGCCGCCACGCCCGCGAGGAGGAGGCGGCGCCGGGCGTGGGGCGGGCGGGGACGCATCCGGGAGGTCGGGACCCCGGCCCTCGGCGTCTTCTCCGACACGGGAGGATGGGGCTGCGTCGCCCCGGCCTCCTCGTCGTACCCGCCGTCGCGCAGGGCGGCGGCCAGGGCTCGGGCGAAGTCGCCCATCGTCGCGTAGCGATCCGCCGGCTCCTTGGCGAGGGCCCGCTCGACGACGTCCGAGAAGGGGGCGAGGACGCCGCTGCCGAAGCCGGCGAGCGGCGGGTGCGGGCGGTGGATGATCGAGTACATCACGTCGACCGCGCTCTCCCCCTCGAACGGGGGCTTCCCCGCCAGGAGCTCGTAGAGGACGACGCCCAGGGAGAAGACGTCGCTCGCCTGGTCGACGGGCTTGCCCATCGCCTGCTCCGGCGACATGTAGTGGGCCGTGCCGACCACGAGGCCGTCGGTCGTCAGGGAGGCGCGGCGCGGGGACGGGCCAGGAGAGGACGCGCCCGCCGAGCCGAGGCGGACCTTGGCGAGGCCGAAGTCGAGGACCCGGACCCTCCCGTCGCGCCCGACCATGATGTTCGCCGGCTTGATGTCGCGGTGGAGGATCCCGGCCGCGTGCGCGGCCGCGAGCCCCTCGGCGGCCTGGCAGATCCATCGGGCCGCCTTCGCGACGGGGACCGCGCCCCCCAGCAGGACCTCCTCGAGGGTGTCGCCGTCGATGAACTCCTGGACGAGGTAGGGGACCCCGCCGAACTCGCCCACGTCGTAGATGTGGACGAGGTTCGGGTGCGAGAGGGACGCCATCACCCGGCCCTCGTTCTCGAACCGTCCGAGCCGCTCGGCGGTGGCGACGTACTCCCGCGGGAGGGTCTTCAGGGCGACGGCGCGGCCGAGGGCCGTGTCCTCCGCGCGGAAGACCTCCCCCATCGCCCCGGTCCCGACCAGGGAGAGGATCCTGTAGCGCCCGACGAGGACGCCCGGGGCGATCGCTTGCTGCGGATCGTCAGTCATCGCGGGCCGGTCGGTCCCTGCCCGGGGGCCCGGGCGGGTCCAGGTCCTTCTCTCCCTCCAGTTCCCGCATCTTAAACCGCCGGGCCTCCCCCTATACTGGCCTGCCGAGGCCCGCCGGATGCCGCTTCCCCCGCTTCCCCGCAACCGCCGCTTCCTCGCGGCCGTCCTCGCGCTCGCCGCGGCGCTGGCGGGCGGGAGCGGATGCCGCCAGGCCCTCCGGAGCGCGACCTCCCGGGGAGGCGACCCCGACGCGCAGCCCCGCCCGGTCGTGGCGCGCGGGGACCTCGCCGCCGACGAGAAGGCGACGATCGCCCTCTTCAAGGAGGCGAGCCCCTCCGTCGTCTTCATCACGAGCCTCGCCCGCCCCCGCTTCGGCTTCTTCGAGATGGGGGACGTCCCCCAGGGCGAGGGGACGGGGTTCATCTGGGACGCGGACGGTCACGTCGTGACGAACTACCACGTCATCCAGGGGGCCGCCTCGGCGCGGGTGACGCTCGCGGACCACTCCACCTGGCGCGCGGCCTTCGTCGGGGGGGCCCCCGACAAGGACCTCGCCGTCCTGAAGATCTCGCCCACCGGCCGGACCCTCCGGCCGATCCTCGTCGGGACGAGCGAAGGGCTCCAGGTCGGACAGAAGGTCTTCGCCATCGGGAACCCGTTCGGCCTCGACCAGACCCTGACGACGGGAATCGTCAGCGCGCTCGGGCGGACGATCCAGTCGGTCGGGTCGCGCGAGATCGAGGGGGCCATCCAGACCGACGCCGCCATCAACCCCGGCAACTCGGGCGGCCCGCTCCTCGACAGCGCGGGGCGGCTCATCGGGATCAACACCGCCATCGCCTCCACGAGCGGCTCGAGCGCGGGGATCGGCTTCGCCGTCCCGGTCGACATCGTCAACCGGATCGTCCCGCAGCTGATCGGCCACGGGCGCGTCGTCCGCCCCCAGCTCGGCGTGGTCCTGGCCGACGACGCCATCGCCCGCCGGTTCGGCCTGAAGGGAGCCCTCGTCCTGAGGGTGGAGGAGGGCTCGGGGGCCGCGCGGGCGGGCCTCGTCGGCACCTCGCGCGACGACGACGGCTCGCTCGTCCTGGGGGACGTGATCGTGAAGGCCGGCCCGCGCGACGTCCGGAGGGTCGAGGACGTCCTGGCCGCCCTCGACGGCTTCAAGCCGGGCGAGACGATCCCCCTCGTGGTGGAGCGCGACGGGCGGCAGCGGACCGTCGCCGTCCCGCTGACCGAGTCGCGCTGACCGCCCGCTGCCGCCCCCGCCCGCGCCTCAGGTCGCGGAGCGCGGTCCGGCCGGCCCGGCGGCGGCCCCCTCCGCCGGGAGCCGGAACGCGAAGGTCGATCCCTTGCCGGGGACGCTGGCAGCCGAGACCGTCCCCCCCATCATCTCGACGAACCTCTTCGTGATCGAGAGCCCCAGCCCCGTCCCGCCGAAGCGGCGGGAGGTCCCCGAGTCGGCCTGGGTGAAGGGGCGGAAGAGGCGGCCCAGCTGCTCGGGGTCGATGCCGATCCCCGTGTCGGAGACCTCGAAGCTCAGGAAGGGGCGGCCCGCCTCCTCGACCCGCTGGACGCGGAGGGTCACCGTCCCGCCCCGCGTGAACTTGCAGGCGTTCGACAGGAGGTTGAAGAGGCTCTGCCTCACCTTCGTCTCGTCGGCCGTCAGCGCGCCGACGAGACCCGGGCAGTCGAGGACGAGGACGTTCCCGTTCTTCTCGAGGAGGGGGCGGATCAGGTCCGCCGTCTCCGAGGCGAGGGTCGAGACGTCGAAGGTGGAAGAGGAGACGTCCATCCGGCCCGCCTCGATCTTCGCGAGGTCGAGGACGCCGCTGACCAGCTCCAGCTGGTGCCGGGCCGCGCGCTGGATCTTCTGCAGGTCGCGGATCACCCCGGGACGCCCGACGTCGACGAGCTCCTCGGCCAGCATCTCGCTGTACCCGATGATGGCGTTGAGCGGCGTCCGGAGCTCGTGGCTCATGCTCGCCAGGAACTGGCTCTTGGCCTGGCTCGCCTCCTCCGCCCGGCCGCTCGCCCGCTGCGCCGCCTCCCGCTGCCGCTCGGCCTCGCGCCGGGCGTCCTCGGCCGCCCGCAGCGCCTCCTCGGCCCGCGCCTTCTCGGCCGCCAGGCTCTCGGTCCGCCGCGCGACGAGCCCGACCAGCTCGCGCTCCCGCGCCTTCAGGGCCGTCACCCGCCAGCGCGCGGCCGCGGCCCCGGCGAAGACCAGGCCGAGCCCGGCCACGACGTAGAACCACGGCGTCTGCGTGAACCGCGGGCGGAGGCGGAACGAGAGGCTCGCCCCCTCCTCGTTCCAGACGCCGTCCGCGTTCGCAGCCTGGACCCGGAAGGTGTAGCTCCCGGGCGGCACGTTCGTGTAGTAGGCCGTCCGCCGTCCCCCGACGTCGGCGAAGTCGCGGTCCAGCCCGTCCAGCTTCACCCGGAACCGGACCTTCTCGGGGACGAGGAGGGAGAGCCCGGTGTAGTGGATCTCGAGCTTCTCCCGGCCCGGGGGGAGGACGACCGGCCCGGTCCGGTCGACCGCTGCGCCGTCGACGACGAGCTCCTCGATGACGACGGGGGGCGGGAGCGGGTTCGTCGGGATCCGCGCCGGGTCGAGGACCGACACGCCGCCCAGCGTCGGGAACCAGAGCCGGCCGTCCGCGGTCCGGGCGCCCGACGGCTGCTGCCCCCCGGCGCACCCCGCGCTCCGCATCCCGTCGGCGGTGCCGTAGAGGACCGACGAGAGCTTCTGCAGCCGCCCGTCCGCGACGGCGTCGAGCTCGGCCTTCCGGACCCGGAAGACCCCCTTGTTGCTGGTCATCCAGACGTTGCCGGCGCCGTCGGGGAGGAGCGTCTGGACGAGGTCGTCCGCGAGCCCCTGGCGGACGGTGATCGTCGACGCGCGGCCGTCCTTCAACCGGGAAAGCCCCCCGCCGGAGGTCCCGGCCCAGAGGGCCCCTGCCTCGTCCTCCCAGAGGGCGAGGACCCTGTCGCTCGCCAGCCCCTGCGCGGTGCCGTACGTCGTGAAGCGCCCGTCCCGGAAGCGGACGACCCCCGCCCCGGCGGTCCCGAGCCAAAGGGTCCCCGACCGGTCGAAGAGCAGCGTCAGGACCCGGCTCGACGTCAGGCCGTCGGCGGGACCGAAGGGCCAGACCTTCCCGTCGGCGATGCGAGCCAGGCCACCCCCGACCATGCCGACCCAGAGCGCGCCGTCCGGCCCCTCGACGATCGCCCGGACGTCGTGGTGCGGGAGGCCCTGGGCCTCCCCGAGGACCGTGACCCTCCCGTCCTTCAGCCGGTTCAGCCCCGCCAGGTTCGTCCCGACCCAGATCGCGCCCGACCGGTCCTCGCAGAGGGCCGAGACGAGGTTGCTCGACAGGCCGTCCTTCTCCGACCACGTCGTGAAGGCGCCGTCCTTCAGCCGGCTGACGCCCCCTCCCGCCGTCCCCATCCAGACCGACCCGTCGCGGGCCGCGAGGACCGCCCGGACGTTGTCGTGGGCGAGCCCCTCGCGCCGGGTGTAGGTCGTGAACTTCCCGTCGCGCAGCCGCGCGAGCCCGGCCGCCCAGGTCCCGATCCAGACGCTCTCCTCGCGATCGGTCGTGATGCTCCAGATCTCGTCGTTCGGGAGCCCCTCGTGCGAGGAGAGGACGGAGAAGCGGCCGTCGCGGAGCCGGACGACCCCCTTCCCCCAGGTCCCGATCCAGAGCGTGCCGTCGTGGTCGGCGTGGAGCGCCGTCAGCTGGTTCGTCGGAAGGCCGTCCTTCGTCGTGTAGACGCGGCGCTCGCTCCCGCGGAAGGAGTCGAGCCCCCCTCCGGAGGTCGCGACCCAGACGGTCCCGTCCGGCCCGACGGTCATGCCGCGGACGAGGTCGTCCGAGAGCCCCTCGCGCGTCGTGAGCGGACGGAACCTCTCGCCCTCCCGGATCGTGATGCCGCCCCCGGAGGTCCCGATCCAGAGGCGGCCGGCGCCGTCCTCCACCACCGTCCGGACCAGGTTGCTCGTCAGCCCGTCCTCCGTCGTGAAGCGCGTGAGCCGGCCCTTTCGGAGGCGGAAGAGGCCGTCCGGGTCGGTCCCGATCCAGATCGACCCCTCGCGGTCCTGCGCGAGGGCCCAGACGCTCGTGGAGCCGAGCGGCTCGGTGCCCGGGACGGCCGAGACGACGCCGTCCCTCACCGTCACCAGGCCCCCGCCATGGGTCCCCGCCCAGAGCGTCCCGTCGCGGTCCTCGAGGAGGGAGACGACGGAGTTGTGCCTCAGGGCGGGAGCCCCGGCCCTGTCGAAGACCGTGAAGCGGGCCCCGTCGAAGCGGACGAGCCCCTCCTGCGTCCCGAGCCAGAGGTACCCCTCGCGCCCCTGGAGGACGACCTGGACGGTGTTCTGGGGGAGGCCCTGCTCGGTTCCCCAGACGTCGAGGTGGTACTGGGTGAGCGCCTTGTCCCGGTCCAGCGCCGGCGCGGGCCGGGCGCAGAGCGACACCGCCAACGCCAGGCTCCCGGCGACCGTCCTCCGCATCGGCCGATGATAGGACCGCCGGCGCCTCCCCTCTTCCTCGGACGCGCCCGCCGGGAGACGATCGGGCGACGGGAGAGCCTCGGACGTGAAGAAGCAGCGGGAGAGGGCCGCACCCGCCTATCGCCTCCTCGAGACGGGGGGGGTCCCGATCAAGGCGTGGACCCTCGGCGTCCCGTGTGACCCCCAGGCCGAGAAGCAGCTCGCCAACGCGGCGCGCCTCCCGGTGGTCTGGGGCTGGGTCGCGGCGATGCCCGACGTCCACGTCGGGATCGGCGCGACCGTCGGGAGCGTCATCCCGACGATCGGCGCCATCATCCCGGCCGCGGTCGGCGTCGACATCGGCTGCGGGATGATCGCCTCGCGCACGTCGCTGACCGCGGGCGACCTCCCGTCCGACCTCCGTCCCGTCCGCTCGGCCATCGAGGGCGCCGTCCCGGTCGGGAGGACCGACCACGGCGGACGCAACGACCGCGGGGCGTGGGGGCATCCGCCCGAGCGGGCCCTGGCGGCGTGGCGCGAGCTGGAGCCGGGGTACCGGCGGATCCTCGAGGCCCACCCCGACCTCGACCGCGGCAACCACCCGGCCCGGCACCTCGGGACGCTCGGGACGGGGAACCACTTCATCGAGCTCTGCCTCGACGAGGCCGACGCGGTCTGGGTCCTCCTCCACTCCGGGTCGCGCGGCGTCGGCAACCGGATCGGGACCCGCTTCAGCGAGCTGGCGAAGGAGGACATGCGCGCGCACCTCTCGAACCTCCCCGACGCCGACCTCGCCTACCTCTCCGAAGGGACCCTTCACTTCGGGGAGTACGTCCACGCCGTCGGCTGGGCGCAGCGGTACGCCTTCGTCAACCGCGAGCTGATGATGACCGCCGTCGTCGAGGCGCTGGCGCGCGACGCGGGGCTCCCCCCCTTCGCGGCGGCCGTGGAGGCGGTCAACTGCCACCACAACTACGTCGCCCGCGAGACCCACTACGGGCGGGAGCTCTTCGTGACGCGCAAGGGAGCCGTCCGCGCCGGCCGGGGGGAGCTCGGGATCGTCCCCGGGAGCATGGGGGCGCGCTCCTTCATCGTCCGCGGCCTCGGCAACCCCGAGAGCTTCGAAAGCTGCAGCCACGGCGCCGGGCGGGCCTTCTCGCGCAACCAGGCCCGGCGGCTCTTCACCGTCGCCGACCACGCGGCCGCGACCGTGGGGGTCGAATGCCGCAAGGACGAGGGGGTCCTCGACGAGACCCCCGCCGCCTACAAGCCGATCGAGGCGGTGATGCGGGCGCAGAGGGACCTGGTGGAGGTGGTCCACACGCTGCGGCAGGTCGTCTGCGTCAAAGGATGATCCTCTCGGGGACCCACCCGTTCGGCGGGAGTCGCGAGAGAATCCCCGGGAAGATTCCCGAGGAGGTTCAGATGAGGATCACGGCACGGATCGCGCCGCTCGTGGCGGCGCTGCTCCTGGCGGGCCCGGTCGCCGCCGCGGACAAGCCGCAGCGCGAGCGGTGCGCGCCGAACGAGGCGGAAGGCGAGATGAAGTGCGTCGACCGGAACGGCCACTGCGCCGAGCTCTCGATCGACGGCCAGAAGACGGTCCCCCTGACGGACGAGGAGCTGGCCGCCCGCGTCCACGCGATCAGGCACGGCGAGGACGTCTGCTGGATGCTCGACAAGCCGGTCTCGACGGGCTTCCGGGCGATCGCGAAGGCCGGCGGGATCTTCCCGAAGTTCGTCGGGAAGATCGAGTCGCTCAGCGTGAACGTCTACCCCCTGGACGGCGTGGCGCCGGGGACGCGGATCAACTCGCTCAGCGGACCCCGGCTGGTGGCCGACGGCGACCCGAACGGCACCTGGAGGCTCACGACGGAGAAGCCGCTCAAGAAGGGGGAGTACGTCGTCGTCTTCCGGATCTTCGGCGTCGACAACTGGGACCGGCAGGCGGTCCTGATGCACCTCGACCCGGCGCTGAAGCCGGTCGCGGCCGAGAAGACGGCCCCGAAGTAGCGCACGCCCGGCGAGGCGCGTCCTAGCGGCAGCGGTCGAGGAAGGTCCCGAGGGCCGGGAGGAAGAGCTCCGGCCTCTCCAGCGGGGCGAGGTGCGCCGCGTCGGGGATCGAGACGAAGGAGACCGACGGGGCGTTCCCCGCCGCCTCGGCCATCCTCTCGCTCTCGGCCGGCGGCGTGAGCGCGTCGCCCTCCCCGACGGCGAGGAGGAGCGGGACCGAAAGGGACCCGAGGACGTCGAACCGGTCGGCGCGCTGCGCCATGCCGCGCTGGTCGGCCGCGGCCGCGGCGGGGGGCGTCGCCAGGACCATGCCGCGGACGAGCGCCTCCAGCGCCCCGCCCCGCGAGCCGGGGGCGAGGAACTGCGGGAGCATCGCCTCGGCGACGGGTCCCATCCCGTCGCGCTCGATCGCCGCGGCCGAGTCGGTGCGCTTCTTCCTCCCCGCCTCGTCGTCCGCGCCCGCCCTCGTGTCGCAGAGGACGACGCCGCGGAGGCGCGCGCGGTGCGCCGGGTCGAGCCGCGCGAGGAGCTCGAGGGCGACGTATCCCCCCATCGAGAGGCCCATCAGGACGAACGGGTCGTCGCCCGAGAGGAGCGGGAGGGCGTCCTTCGCGAGGAGCGGCATCGTGTGCTCGGCCGCGGCCGGCAGCGCCGAGGCGCCCCGCCCCCGGTAGTCCGGCGCCACCACCTCGACGTCGGCTCCGAGGGCTCCCGACGCGGCCGCGCCGGAGACGAAGCCCCACATCCCGGAGCCGAGCGGATAGGCGTGGAAGGCGACGAGACGGAGCGGCATGGGTCCCCCTTCAGCTCGGGCCGGCCGCCCGGACGACGCGGTGCCCCGCGGCCTCGAGCGCGCGGGAGGCGGCGCCGACCCGGTCGGCCTTCACGAGGACGTAGTCGGTGTCGAACGTGGCGAGGACGAAGAGCGCGACCCCTGCGGCCGCGAGGGGAGAGGCGACCGAGGCCAGGATCCCCACCTCGTCGAGGGGGAACGGTCCCTCGAGCTTGAGCGCGCGGAATCCGGGCTCGCGGGCGAAGCCCTCCGGGACGAGCGACTCGGCGCAGACGATCGAGAGCTCCTCCACCGTCCGCGTCACCGACGAGAAGGGCCCGGCGGTCGCCCAGCCGGGGACCTCCGCGTCCGCGCCGAGGCGGACGAGGGCGAGGGGCGTCTCGAGGAGCGTGAGGGTGAGCGACCGGGCCACGCCCGGGCATGGTGTCACACCGCCCGAAAGGGCCGCCAGCCCGGCCAGGCGTCCGGGCGGGATCGCCCGATCCGGTGATCGATGAAACCAAACGAGACGCCGTCGCGTATCCTGCTGGTTCGCTGACCGACCGGTCAGCGAGAGGAGACGATGCCCACCAGCGCCCGAAAGCTCCGCGACGTCCTCGGGCCCGTGAGGGTTCTGGAGATCGAGGCCGCCGCCCTGCGCGTCATCGCGCGGAGGGGCCTTTCGGCAGCGACGATGCAGGAGATCGCAACCGAGGCGGGACTGGCCAAGGGGACCCTCTACCTCTACTTCCAGGGGAGGGACGAGCTGGTCCGGCACCTCGCCGAGGCGGCGTTCGAGGAGCTCCTCGCCGGGCAATCGGACGTCCTCTCCCGGCCGGGGCCCGTCCGGGAGGTCCTCGGGGAGGCGCTCCGGAAACAGGTCGACTTCTTCGAGGCCCGCCGGGAGTTCTTCCGGATCTACCTCGACGTCGCCCACCCGGGCGACGCGAGCGCGAGCGCCTGCCGGGAGCGCGGCACCCATCCCCTCTACGACGCCTACCTCGAGAAGCTCGCGGCCTTCTTCGACGCCGCCCGCGCGCGCGGCGAGCTCCTCTGCGACCGCCCCGGCCGCCTCGCCCTCTTCCTGGCCGAGGGGATGAACGGCCTCGTCCTCAGGCGCCTCAACGAGAAGGAGCCGCCCCCTCCGGAGGCGGACGTCCAGCTGGTCCTCGACGCCGTCCTCGGCGGCGTCGGGGCCGACAGGAGGATCACGTGACCTCACGCCCCCCCGGCCGGCCTCCGGCCGCGCTGGGCGCCGCGGCCCTCGCGGCGCTCCTCGCAGCACCCGCCGGCCCGGCCCTCGCTGCGGCCCCGGCGCAGGCCCCGCCCGGCCAGCCGGCGTCCTCCGCCACGCCGGCAGCCCCCGAGGCGTCCGAAGGCTCCGCTCCGGCCGCCACGGCCGCTCCTCCGGTCCTGACGCTCCCCGGGGCGTTCGCCCGCGCGATGGAGGCCAGCCGGAACCTCCAGCGGGCCCGTCGCGAGGTGCCGGCCGCCGACGCGCAGCGCCGCACGGCGCTCGCCCAGATCCTCCCCAGGATCAGCGCGCAGGGGAACCTCGCGCTCAACAGCACCGAGGTCTCCTTCGGCGACCCGCCCGACACGAGGCTCGTCCTCCCGCGCGAGGACTGGGACTACAGGATCGTCGCCACGCAGCCCCTCTTCGCGGGGCTGCGCGAGAAGCGGTCGTACGACCAGGCGAAGCTCGGGGTCCAGAGCGCCCTCCAGACGGGCCGCGCGGCCGAGGAGGGCGTCCTCTCGCGGGTCGCCTCCCTCTACGCGTCTGCCCTCGGCGCCCGCTCGCTCGTCGACGTGGAGACGATGAACCGGGAGCTCGTCGGGCGGCGCCTGAAGCAGGCGCGGGACCTCTTCGAGGCGGGAGAGACGACGCGCGTCGACCTCCTGCGCGCCGAGGCGGACCAGAAGGCCGCCGAGGAGCGGGTGATCAGCGCGCGAGAGGCGTACGACCGGCTCCTCGGCCAGCTCCGCGTGGAGCTCGCCCTGGACGGCCCGGTCGAGCTGGCCCTCCCCGACTCCGCCCTCCCTCCCCTTCCCGACGAGGCGGAGCTCTCCGCGCGGGCCCTCCGGCGCCCCGACGTGGCGCAGGCCGAGATCGCGCTCGCCTCGGCGACGCTCGAGGTGAAGAAGCAGAAGGGGGCGCACCTCCCCGTCCTCTTCGCCGAGGCGGGGTGGATCCAGCAGAAGCGCGCCTTCCCCGTCGACGCCTACGGCTACGGCGCGCTCCGCCTGAGCTTCGACCTCTTCCGCGGCGGCGAGATCTCCGCCCGGGTCGCCGGAGCCGGCGAGCGCGAGGCCCAGGCCGCCCTGACGCTCGACGACCTCAGGCGGCGGGCCGGCGAGGACGTCCGGATCTCCCTCGTCTCCCTCGAGGCGGCGCGGGCGAAGGTGCGCCTCGCCGACGAGCGGCTCCAGGCCGCCCAGGCCGAGTACGACCAGAGCTTCGACCAGTACCGGAACCAGCTCCTCACCGCCGTCGAGCTGCAGTCCGCCGAGACCTCCCTCGCCGACGCCCGGCGCGGCCAGGTGGTCGCGAGGCTCGGCGTCTTCCTCGCCGAGGTCGACGCCTGGTACGCCGCCGGCAGCCTCGCCCCCGCCGCCCTCAAGGAGACCTCCCGATGAACGTCCGAGCCCTCTCGGCCCTCGCTCCCGCCCTGGCCCTCGGCCTCGCCCTCGCCGGCTGCGCCCGCCCCACGGCCGTCGCCGAGAAGAAGGCCGACCCGAAGGCCCCGCTTCCGGACGACGTGAAGGCGCTCGAGAGGAGCGTGGCCGCCCCGCAGGCGAAGGCCTCGTCCGCGCCGGACGTCCTCGACGCCACCGGCGAGTTCGTCCCCCCCGTCCGCTCCGAGCTCGTCTCGAAGGTGACGGGGCGCGTCGCCCGGATCCTCGTGGACGAGGGGGCGCGCGTCGCGAAGGGCCAGCCGCTCCTCGACCTGGAGACCGACTACCTGAAGCTCGACGTCGCGCGCGCCGAGGCCGAGGCCGCCCGGGCCGCGGCCGCCTTCGCCGAGGCGGAGCGGGACTTCGCCCGGAAGAAGGAGCTCGTCGGACGCGAGTCGGTGGCCCAGGCCGCCTTCGACCGGTCGCAGGCCGCCTACGACGGGGCCCGCGCCGCGCAGCAGGGGGCGAAGGCCTCCCTCGACCTGGCCCGCCAGCGGCTCGCCGACGCCGTCCTGGCGGCACCGATCGACGGCGTCGTCCTCGAGAGGCGCGTCGACGTCGGCGAGCGGCTGAGCGAGGGGACGGTGGCCTTCGTCGTCGTCCAGACCGCGCCCTTGAAGCTCCGCTTCCGCGTCCCGGAGCGCTACGTCGGCGCCGCGGCCGCCGGAGCCCCGGTCCGTGCCCAGGTCGACCCCTACCCCGGCGAGACGTTCTCCGGAAAGGTGTCGGTCGTCGTCCCGGCGATCGACCCCGCGAGCCGGACCTTCATCGTCGAGGCCCTCTTCGAGAACCGCGACGGCCGGCTCCGTCCCGGCCTCTTCGCGCGCGTGGCGCTCGACCTCACCGGGCGCGGGACGCGCTGAGCCGCCCGCGGAGCCGCCGTGAACAAGCTCGCCGAGATCTGCGTCCGCCGCCCCGTCTTCGCCGCCGTCCTCGTCCTGGCGCTCGTCGTCGTCGGCCTCTTCTCCTACCGGAGGCTCGGCGTCGACCGCTTCCCCAACATCGACTTCCCGTTCGTCACGATCACGACCCGGCTCGTCGGCGCCGCCCCGGAGGAGATCGAGACGGAGGTCTCGGACAAGATCGAGGAGGCGGTCAACACCATCAGCGGCATCGACCAGCTGATCTCGGTCTCGGCCGAGGGGGTCTCCGTCGTCACGGTCCAGTTCGTCCTGGAGAAGGACGGCGACGTCGCCGCCCAGGAGGTGCGCGACCGCGTCAACGCCGTCCTCGCCGACCTGCCGCGCGACGCCGACCCGCCGGTGATCGAGAAGATCGACCCCGACGCCACGCCGGTCGTCTCCGTCGTCCTCTCCGGCCCCGCGCCGATCCGCGAGCTGACCGAGTTCGCCGACAAGAAGTACCGCAGGTCCCTCGAGTCGGTCCTCGGGGTCGGCCAGGTCCGGCTCGTCGGCGGGCGGGCGCGGCAGGTGAACGTCGTCGTCGACGGCGCCCGCCTCTCCGGCCTCGACCTCACCGTCGCCGACGTGGTCCGCGCCCTCCAGACCCAGAACGTCCAGGTCCCCGGCGGGAAGGTCGAGCAGGGGGCCCGCGACCTGACGCTCCGGACCTACGGGCGCGTCTCGACGCCGTCCGAGCTCGGCTCGATCCCGATCGCCGTTCGCTCGGGCCAGCCGGTCCACGTCTCCGACGTCGCCCGCGTGGAGGACTCGCAGGCCGAGGTCGAGACGATGGCCAGCCTGAACGGGGAGCCGGCGGTCGTCCTCCAGGTCCGCAAGCAGTCGGGGACCAACACGATCGAGGTCGTCGAGAGGATCAAGGAGAGGGTCGACGCCCTGACGAAGCAGCTCCCGGCCGGCTGGAAGGTCGACCTCGTGAGGGACCAGTCCGAGTACGTCGTCTCCGCCGTCGACGCCGTGAAGGAGCACCTCGTCCTCGGGTCGATCTTCGCCGCGCTCGTCGTCTGGCTCTTCCTCAGGAAGCTCCGCCCCACCCTCATCGCCGCCGTCTCGATCCCGGCCTCGCTCATCGCCACCTTCTCCGCCCTCGACTGGATGGGCTACACGCTCAACGTCATCACGCTCCTCGCGCTGACGCTCGCGGTCGGGATCGTCGTCGACGACGCCGTGGTCGTCCTGGAGATCATCTTCCGCCACATGGAGGAGAAGGGGGTCTCGGCGATCCAGGCCGCCGTCGACGGCACCCGCGAGATCGGCCTGGCGGTCGTCGCGATGAGCCTCTCGCTGATCGCGGTCTTCCTCCCCGTGGCGTTCATGGGGGGGATCGTCGGGCGCTTCATGGCGTCGTTCGGCGTGACGATGGCGTTCGCCATCGCCGTCTCGATCGTCGTCGCCTTCACCCTCACCCCGATGCTCGCCTCGCGCTGGCTGAAGGCGGCCGACATCGAGGGGGAGGAGCACTCGCGCGCCAGGGGGTTCTACCCGTACGTCGAGCGCGCCTACATGGCCGTCCTCGACCTGGCGATGCGCCACCGGGCCGCCGTCGTCGGGATCCTCGTCCTCGTCCTCTTCTCGACCGTCCCGCTCGGGAAGATCGCGAACAAGAACTTCCTCCCCCTCGACGACGAGTCGCAGTTCGACGTCATCGTGAGGGCCCCCGAAGGGGCGAGCGTCGACACGACGCGGCAGGTCCTGGAGTCGATCGGGACGCGCGTGAGGAAGCTCCCCGGCGTGACGGCCACGCTCCTGACGATCGGCGACGACCCGCAGCAGACCCAGAACCTCGGGAGCCTCTACGTCAAGCTCGCCCCGGTGAAGGAGCGGAAGGACGACCAGTTCGTCCTGATGGACCGGATCCGGAAGGAGATCCTGCCGCTCTACGCCTCGCTGGGCCTGAGAGCCCAGGTGACGCCGGTCAACGCCTTCCGCGGCGGGTCGAACGCCGAGATCCAGTTCTGGATCGGCGGGCCCGACCTGAAGAAGCTCGGCGACTACTCCCGCGCCCTGATGGAGACGCTGAAGGCCACCCCCGGCGTCGTCGACGCCGACACGAACCTCATCGAGGGGAAGCCGGAGCTGGGAGCCCGCATCGACCGCGCCAAGTCGGCCGACCTCGGCGTGAGGGTCCAGGACGTCGCCACCACCCTGAACGTCCTCGTCGGCGGGCAGAAGGTGAGCGACTACTACGAGGGGGGCGAGCAGTACGAGGTCCGCGTGCGGGCGGAGCCCCGCGACCGCGAGAGCGCCGGGGCGATCGCCCAGGCGCGGATCCCCTCCGCGAAGGGGACCGTCTCGCTCCGCGACGTCGTGCAGCTTGAGGAGGGGACCGGGCTGTCGCTCGTCAACCGGATCGCCCGCCAGCGGCAGGTGCTCCTCTCGTGCAACGTCCTCCCCGGCTTCTCCTCGCAGACGATCATCGACGCGCTCCAGGCGAAGGCGCGGGAGCTGGACATGCCCCCCGGCTACACCTCGGGGCTCACCGGCAAGTCGCGCGAGCAGGGGAAGGCCGCCGCCGCGTTCCTGACGGCGTTCGTCCTCTCGATCGTCTTCATGTACCTCATCCTCGCCGCGCAGTTCGAGAGCTGGGTCCACCCCGTCTCGATCCTCCTCGCGCTGCCGCTCACGGTGCCGTTCGCGCTCCTGTCGATCGTCGCCCTCAACCAGTCGATCAACATCTTCTCGTCGCTCGGCATCCTCGTCCTCTTCGGGATCGTGAAGAAGAACGGCATCCTGCAGATCGACAACATGATCGCCCTGCGCAACCAGGGGGTCCCGCGCGACGAGGCGATCCGCCGCGCCAACCGCGACCGGCTCCGGCCGATCCTGATGACGACGCTCGCGTTCGTCGCCGGCATGCTCCCGCTGGTCGCCTCCTCGGGGACCGGCGCGGGGACGAACCGCGCCATCGCGAGCGTCATCATCGGCGGCCAGACGCTCGCGCTCCTCCTGACCCTCGTCGGGACCCCGATCGCCTACAGCCTCTTCGACGACTGGAACCGGAAGAAGCCCCTCCGGAGCTTCCTCGGGCGCTTCGTCCCGGCGCTGCGGCCGGCCGCGGCCGCCGCCGCTCCTTCCGCCGCCGCGGAGTAGGGACGTGATCCATCGGCCCTTCGTCCTCACGAGCCCTCTCGGCGAGCCGATCCGGGGGGACCTCCGCCTCCCCGACGGCGCCGGGCCGTTCCCCGTCGTCGTCGTCTGCCACGGCTTCAAGGGGTTCAAGGACTGGGGCTTCCACCCCTGGCTCGGCGAGCGCCTCGCCGGCGCCGGCCTCGCCGCCGCCCACTTCGACTTCTCGCGCAACGGGGTCCGGGGCGACGTCCCGGACATCACCGACCTCGACGCCTTCCGCCGGAACACCCTCTCGATCGAGCTGGGCGACCTGGCGACCGTCCTCGACTCCCTCGCGACCGCGTTCCCGGGCGCGCCCCTCGACGCCGCCCGCGTCGGCCTCCTCGGCCACAGCCGCGGCGGCGGGACCACGATCATCGCCGCGTCCGAGAGGCCCGACGTCCGGGCGCTCGTCACCTTCTCGGCAGTCTCGACCTTCGAGCGGATCTCGGGGGACGACGTCCTGGCGCGCTGGAGGCGGACCGGCGTCCACGAGGTCCTGAACGCCCGGACGGGGCAGATGCTCCCCCTCGGCGTCGAGCTCCTCGAGGACGTCGAGGCGAACCGCGGCCGCCTCGACGTCCTCTCCGCGGCGCGCCGCGTCCCGGCCCCGTGGCGGATCGTCCACGGCACCGCGGACGAGACCGTCCCGTTCGAGGAGGGCCGGGCCCTCCTGGCGGCAGCCACCGGCGCCGTCTCCGACCTCGTCCCGGTGGAAGGGGGGAGCCACACCTTCGGCGCCGTCCACCCGTGGGCCGGCCCCACGCCCCACCTCGAGGAGGCGGCCCGGGCCGCGATCGACTGGTTCGAGCGGCACCTGACGGGCCCGCTCGCCGGCTGAGCGCGGCAGCCGCCGCGACCGGGACGCGGGAGAGACCGGGCGGCGGGACGAGGTCTGCGGAGAAGCTCCCGGTCAGCCCTTCGGGATGCTGGCGGCGTTCGCCGAGAGCCAGGCCGCGAAGGTCTGGAGCTTCGGGTTCAGCGACCGGCTGAAGGCCAGGTCCCGCAGGCCGCAGAACTTCTCGTTGAAGTCCCGCTTGAGCTGGAACATGTTCCCGAGGTCGTCCGCCCCGGGGAACCCCAGCCCGCGATAGACCTCCGGCGGGACGTAGGAGTAGACGACCTTCTCGCCGAGGGCCGCCCCCAGGGCGTCCGCCATCTCCTGCCCCGTCAGGTGCTCGCCGGCCACGCCGACCGTCTTCCCGACGAGGTCGGGCCTCTTCAGGACGCCGTAGGCGCAGCGGCCGATGTCCTCGGCGGCGATCCCCGGGAGCTTCTGGTCGGCCATCGGGAGGGCGAAGGCGAGGACGCCGTCGGCCCCCCTCTTCGGCCCCATCCCGAAGTGGACCAGGTTGTCCCAGTAGAACGAGGTGTGGAAGTAGGTGGTGGGGACGCCCGCCTCGGCCCAGAAGGCGTTCGCCTCCCCCTTGGCGTCGAAGTGCGGGACCTTGTACTTCCCCATCAGCGTGGGCATCCGGTCGTCGGAGAGCGGGACCCACTTCCGCGAGTCCTCCAGCGTCGACCAGACGACGTGCGCCACCCCCCCGGCCTTCGCCGCTCCCGCCATCCCCCGGACCTGCGCCAGCTCCTTCTCCGGCGAGAAGTGCTCCCAGTAGTTGGTGACGCAGAAGGCGCCGTGCGCGCCGCGGAAGGCGGCCTCGAGGCTCGCCTCGTCGTCGAGGTCGGCCGCGACCACCTCCGCGCCCCGGGCCGCCAGCGCCCGGGCCTTCTCCGACCCCGCCTTCCGCGTGACCGCCCGCACCGCGAACCCGCCCTGAGGGTCCTCGAGGATGGCGCGGACCAGCCCGCCCCCCTGCGCCCCGGTCGCCCCGACGACGGCGATGACCTTCTTTCCGCTCATGGCTCCGCTCCTTTCGTCTCCCTGACGACGGAGTCTTTCCGACGGTCCGGGCCCGGCGGATGGGCCCGGCGGCGCGCCGGGGGCGGGCCGCCCCGCACCGCCCCCGGGGACCGGTCCGGCTCAGGTCTCGAGGTGGAGGTCGACGAGGCCGCGCGGGTGGAAGGAGCCGATGACCGGCGTGAAGAGGCCGATCACGAAGAGGACGAACGCCCCTCCCGCGACGGCCGCGAACGCCAGCATCGGCGGGATGGTCTCGGCCTTCTGCCGGTCGGCGTTGTTGACCCGGACGGTGACATCCTCCGCCCGCACGGGCGCGGTTCCGACCTCCGCCTGCCGCGTCAGCTTTCCGTCGGCGACGACCTTCGTCATCGGCTCGCCCGCCACGCGCACCTCGAAGCGGTCGGCGACGGTCTCGAGCGGCTGGGCGAAGGACGCCGGCGTCCAGGTGTCCACCGCGGGCCGGGTCCAGAGCTGCCAGACGCGGTACGAGGCGAGGGCGCAGACGAGGAGCCCCAGGGTGATGGAGTAGAAGCGGAAGTGACCCCCAGCGGTCATGAAGCACCTCCCGGTCTCTCCGGCTCTGCCGGGCGGAAGGGCCCGTCCGACCGGGGGCCGCGGGGAGCCGGCCGAGGGATCGGCCACCGCGACGGACGGGGCCGCGCGCATCCGGGCGGGGGACGCGGTCGCGGCAACAGCATCATAGACCCGGGTCACGCCCCCGGGTCAGGAGCCGGCAGGGGCCCGACGGCGTCCGCGCGGCCCGCGAGGAGGGCAAGGGTCCGGGAGACCGCGGCGACGGGGACGAGGCCGCCGCGCACCTCCCGGACCGTCCCGCCCCGGAGGAGGGGGTGACCCGCGAGGAACGCCGCGAGGAGACGCCGGAGGTCGCGGTTCCCCCGGGTCCTCCGGTACCGGTAGAGCCCGACGTTCAGGTGGTCGGCCTTCGGGAAGACCCAGCCGTAACCCCCTTCAAGGGCGCCGACCCGCCCGGGCGCAGACGAGCGCGGCGCACGCCCCGGCCGGCCCGGCGCCGGCGACGACCACGTCGAACGAGCCCTCCACGCGACGCACCACGACCGCGCTCCGATCGCCCTCGCCAGATTACGCGCATCTCGCCGCCTTCGTTGACAGGCGCGGGGCCGGGTCACAGATTGGATTCGAGGAGAACCGCTCCGGTGGGAATCGCGCCGCACCCGGAGGAGGGCGGACCCCGCCGACCCCCGTCGAGCCGGCTGCCTCCGGAATCCGCAGTCGACGAGCCACCCCGTCTCGACTCGGGCCGCCCGCTCCGCCCGGCCCGGCAGGAGGACCCATGAGCTTCTCGATCAAGGTCGACCCGTCCACATGGCAGCGATACATCTCGACCCCCGTCAAGGGGAAGGCCCTGCTGCTGGATCCCTTCACCAACAAGGGGAGCGCCTTCACCACGCGCGAGCGGGACGAGCTCGACCTCCACGGACTCCTCCCGCCGGCCGTCTGCACCATCGAGCAGCAGCTCGAGCGCGTCTACGAGAACTTCGTCGCCAAGCCGACGCCGCTCGAGAAGTTCGTCTACATGACGAGCCTCCAGGACCGGAACGAGACCCTCTTCTACCGGATCTGCCTCGAGCGGATCGACGAGATGATGCCGGTCGTCTACACGCCCGTGGTCGGCGAGGCCTGTCAGAAGTTCTCGCACATCTACCGCCGGGGCCGCGGCCTCTACGTCGGCTACGACCAGCGGAACGACATCGAGAGGGTCCTCCGGAACTACCACACGACCGACCCCTCGGTGATGGTCGTCACCGACGGCGAGCGGATCCTCGGCCTCGGCGACCAGGGGGCCGGGGGGATGGGGATCCCCATCGGCAAGCTCTGCCTCTACACGCTCTGCGCGGGCATCTCCCCTTACTCCACCCTCCCCGTCACCCTCGACGTCGGGACGGACAACGAGGAGAGGCTGAAGGACCCGCTCTACCTGGGGCTCCGGCACGAGCGGATCCGCGGGCAGGAGTACCAGGACTTCATCGACCGGTTCGTCTCCGCCGTCCGGAGGGTCTACCCCAACGTCCTCTTCCAGTGGGAGGACTTCCTGAAGGGGAACGCGATCAAGCAGCTCGACCGCTTCCGCCACACCCTGCCGACGTTCAACGACGACATCCAGGGGACCGCCGCCGTCGTCCTCGCGGGGATCTACGGGGCGATGAGGATGACCGGCCACGCGATGCGGGACCAGCGGCTCGTCTTCGCCGGGGCGGGGGCCTCGACCCACGGCATCGCGGCCCTCTTCGTCTCGGCGCTCGTCGAGGACGGGCTGACGCCCGAGGAGGCGCGGCGGCGCGTCTACACCGTCGACACGAAGGGCCTCGTGACGCGGGACCGCCCCGCGCTCGAGGACTTCAAGGCGCTCTACGCGCGCGACCCCGAGGAGGTCGCCGGCTGGACGTGCCGGGACGGGTCGCGGATCTCCCTCGAGGAGACCGTCGCGAACGCGCGCCCCACGATCCTCGTCGGCGTCTCGGCGGCGCCGGGGACCTTCTCCGAGGCCGTCGTCCGGCTGATGGCGAAGCTCAACGAAAGGCCCCTGATCTTCCCGCTCTCGAACCCGACGTCGAAGACCGAGTGCACGGCCGCCGACGCCCTCGCCTGGAGCGACGGCCGGGCGATCGTGGCGACCGGGAGCCCGTTCGCGCCGGTGACCCTCGGAGGGACGACCTACCGGATCGGGCAGTGCAACAACTCCTTCATCTTCCCCGGGGTCGGCCTCGGCGCCTGCGTCTCGCGGGCCCGCCACGTCAGCGACGGGATGTTCCTCGACGCGGCCAAGGCGCTCGCGGCGTGCGTCACCCCGGACGACCTCGCCGAGCACGCCGTCTACCCGCAGCTCTCGCGGATCCGCGACTGCTCCCACGCCGTCGCCTGCGCCGTCGTCCGGCGCGCCGTGGCCGAGGGGCACGCGGACGCGGGGGTCCTGGCCAACCTCGAGGAGACGGTCCGGCGGTCGATGTGGTTCCCCGAGTACCTCCCCATCCGGTACGAGCCGCGGGGCGAGGCCGAGGTCCGGCGGCAGCAGCGCGCGATCGACGGGGTCGGCGCGCGCCTGGAGGAGGAGGTCCTCCTCCGCCGCTGACGGTCGGAATCCGTGCGGGCGCCGTCGCCGGCGCCCGCACCGGCGGCGCTTAGGCAACTCTTAGGGAGAGCGTAGGCGCCCCTTAGGAAGAGGGGCGAAACGTCGTCCGTATCAACGCGTCGAAGGAGCCACGAGGTGACGCGATGAGAACGACGACGACCCTGACCCTCCCGATCCTCCTCGCCCTGTCAGCGGGGGCCTCCGCCGCCCCCCCGGCGCCCGGAGCGTCTCCCGAGGAGCGCGGGGGCTACCTGGTGCGGATCATGTCGTGCAACGACTGCCACACCCCCCTGAAGATGGGACCGAAGGGCCCCGAGCCCGACATGGGCCGGATGCTCTCGGGCCACCCCGAGTCGTTCGGGGTCCCCGCCGCCCCGTCGCACGGGGACGGGGCCTGGGTCTGGTCGGGGACCGGGACGAACACCGCCTTCGCCGGGCCCTGGGGGATCACCTTCACCGCGAACCTGACCCCGGACCCCGAGACCGGCCTGGGCAAGTGGACGGAGAAGACCTTCCTCGAGACCTTCCGGACGGGCCGCCACATGGGTCACGGCCGCCCGGTCCGCCCGCCGATGCCGGTCTACTGGATCTCCCAGGCGACCGATGACGACCTGAAGGCGATCTACGCCTACCTCAGGACGATCCCGGCCGTGAGGAACCGCGTCCCGCAGCCGGTCGACCCGCCCGAGCCGGCCGCTCCGGCGAAGTGACGGGGAGCCTCCGGTGCCGACGCCCCTCCGCCCCGCCGCGCTTCTCCTCGGACTCCTCGCCCTGGGCGCGGCGGGGGCGGGGAGCGCCCCGCCGGAGCCCCCGCCGACGCTCGCCGAGACCGGGCTCTACGCCGACCCGGCGACGCTCCGCCTCGCCCCGTCCGTCCTCTTCTACCAGCCCCAGTACCCGCTCTGGACCGACGGCGCCGCCAAGGCGCGCTGGATCTTCCTCCCCCCCGGCTCGGCGATCGACGTCTCGGACCCCGACGCATGGGAGTTCCCGGTCGGGACGAAGCTCTGGAAGGAGTTCGCCTTCGGCGGGCGGCGCGTCGAGACCCGCTTCCTCTGGCGCGCCACGGCGAACGACTGGGTCTTCGCCACCTACGTCTGGAACGACGCGGGAACCGCGGCAATCCTCGCGCCCGTCGACGGCGTCGCCGGAGCCGCCGAGATCGCCCCGGGTCTCCGCCACGATCTTCCCGGCCGCCTCGACTGCCGCGCCTGCCACGAGAGCGCGCGCGTCGAGGTCCTCGGCTTCTCCGCCCTGCAGCTCTCCGACGACCGCGACCCGCTGGCCCCGCACGCCGAGACTCTCCGGCCGGGGGCGGTGACCCTCGCGGCGCTCGAGGAGCGGGGCCTCCTGTCGCCCGCGCGGCCCGAGTGGGTCGCGCGCCCGCCGAGGATCCCCGCGGCGACGCCGCGCGAGCGGGCCGTCCTCGGCTACCTCTCCGGCAACTGCGGCGCCTGCCACAACGCCGACAACCCGGCGGGGACGACCGGCCTCCTCCTCCGGCAGCTGGTCGGGTCGCGCGAAGGGAGCGTCCCTCCCGCGCGGGCCACCACGGTCGGGGTCGAGGGGGGATGGCTCATCCCGGGTGCGTCGGGGCACGGGAGCCTGCGCGTCGCCCCCGGCGACCCGGACGGGAGCGCCCTGGTCTACAGGATGGCCTCGCGGCGCCCCGCCTCGCAGATGCCGCCGCTCGGGACGAAGGTCCCCGACCGGGAGGCCCTGGAGCTCGTCCGCGGCTGGGTCGCCGAGGAGCTCACGCCCCGCCGCTGAACGGCGTCAGCCCTTCCGCTTTGCCACCCCGAGCTCGGCGAGCCGCTTCGCCACGTCGGCCCCGGCCGTCCCCACCTTCACGTCGCGGTCGACGTAGAGGAGCTTGCCGTCCTTTCCGATGTAGAACGTCCAGCGCTGCGGGCGCGCCCGGTCCGGCGCGACGACGCCGTAGGCCCTTGCCACCGTCCCGTCGGGGTCGGCCAGCATCGGGTAGTCCGCCTCGAGGGACTTCGCGAACTTCGTGATCAGGTCGACCGGGTCGACGCTCGCCGCGAAGTAGGCCACCTGGAACCCCCGGAGCTCGTCGCCGCTCTCACGGAGCGACTTGCACTCCAGCGTTCACCCGCCGGTGAAGGCCTTCGGGAACCAGGCGAGGACGACGACCTCCTTCCCGAGGAAGTCGGAGAGGCTGTGGGTCTTCCCGTCGGACCCCGGGAGCGAGAAGGCGGGAGCCGGGTCCCCGGCGGCGAGGGGCTTGGGGGTCTCGGCCGCCTGGAGCGGGGCCAGGACCAGGAAACCGGCGGCTGCGAGAGTCAGGACGTGGCGCATCGGGACCTCCTGCAGGCCGCATCGTAGTTGCGCCGGGTCCCGCGGCCCAAACCTCTGCGGGACCCGTCTGACGGACGGCGACCCGTCCCGGGGAACCCGCGCCCGGGTTCCCCGAGCCCCTCCGCGGCCCGAGAAAAAGGCCACCCCGCGGGGTGGCCTTCGGTCGAGAGGTGGTGCGCCCGCCGCGATTCGAACGCGGGACCTTCATCCCCTCCGTCTGACGGACGGCGACCCGTCCCGGGGAACCCGAGCCCGGGTTCCCCGAGCCCCTCCGCGGCCCGAGAAAAAGGCCACCCCGCGGGGTGGCCTTCGGTCGAGAGGTGGTGCGCCCGCCGCGATTCGAACGCGGGACCTTCAGATCCGGAGTCTGACGCTCTATCCGGGCTGAGCTACGGGCGCATCTGGGAAAGAGCCGGTGAAGTGGGGTGAGAGACGGGGTTCGAACCCGCGACCGTCGGAGCCACAGTCCGATGCTCTACCGACTGAGCTACTCTCACCGCGCTCATTCGGACGGGGGAGGGTATCAGAAAAGCCCCCACCCGGCATCCCCCCGGGGATGGCATCCTGTCGCGCCATGACATCCCCCGACGGCGCAACGCCTTCCACGCCTCCGGCCGAGGGCGCGCTCTCCAATCGCATCCTCCTCGGCCTCCTCCTCGGGGCGGTCTGCGGGGTCGCCGCGAACCTCCTGGTCGTCCCGCGGGCCCCCGAGCTCGTCGAGGCCGCGAACCGGTGGCTCTTCGTCCCGGTGGGGCAGCTCTTCCTCCGGATGCTCTTCATGGTCGTGATCCCCCTCGTCTTCAGCTCGCTCGCCCTCGGCGTGGCGAGCCTCGGCGACCTGAAGCGGCTCGGCCGGATCGGCGCCCGGACGATGGGGTACTTCGTCCTCGTGACCGCCTGCTCCGTCGCGATCGGCCTCGTCCTCGTCAACACGCTCCGCCCCGGCGAGGGGCTGCCGCAGGCGACGCGGGAGAAGCTCCTCGAGACCTACCGCGGCGAGGCGGCCTCCCGCATCGGCACCGCCGGCAAGGCCGAGTTCGGGCCGTCTCTCCTCGTGAACGTCATCCCCCGGAACCCCGTCGAGGCAGCGGCGAAGGGGGACATGCTCGCCGTCATCTTCTTCGCCCTGATGTTCGGCATCGGCGTGACGAAGCTCTCGGCCGAGAAGAAGAGCTTCTGGATGAGGCTCCTCGAGGGGCTCGCGGACGTCACGGTCGTCATCATCGAGTTCGCGCTGCGGCTCGCTCCGTACGGCGTCTTCGGCCTCATCTTCTCCGTGACGTCCCGCTTCGGCTTCGACATCCTCAAGCAGCTCCTCCTCTTCGTCGTCACCGTCCTCGCGGGGCTCACGCTCCTCGTCCTCGGCGTCTACCCGATCCTCCTCCGCTTCCTGGCGAAGGTGAGCCCGGGTGCGTTCCTGCGGAAGGTCCGACCGGTCATGGTCACCGCCTTCTCCACCAGCTCCTCGAGCGCCACGCTCCCGACGACGATCGAGGTCTCCGAGCGCGACCTGGGCGTCCCGCCGCAGATCGCCGGGTTCGTCCTCCCGCTCGGCGCGACGATGAACATGAACGGGACGGCCCTCTTCGAGGGGGTCGCGTGCGTCTTCCTCGCGCAGGTCTTCGGGATCCACCTGAGCGTCGGCCAGCAGCTCTTCGTCATCCTCCTCGCGGTCCTGACCGCCATCGGCACCGCCGGCGTCCCCGGCGGCTCCATCCCCCTCCTCGTCCTCGTCCTCACCTCCGTCGGCGTCCCCGCGGAGGGGATCGCGGTCATCATCGGGGTCGACCGGCTCCTCGACATGGCCCGGACCGTCCCCAACGTGATCGGCGACGCCACCTGCGCCGTCTACGTCTCGAGGAAGGAAGGCTACGACCTGAAGGTCTGAGGCCGCCCCGCCGGGCCGCGGTCAGGCGGGCGGGCGGACCGTCTTGTACGCGAAGCCGAGCCACCGGGCGAGGTCGGTCGCGTACCACCCGGAGAAGCGCCGGTCGGAGGGGCCGCCCGCCAGGACGGTCTCGGCGTCGTCGCGGGAGAGGTCGGCCACCATCCGCCACGACGGCGCGAAGGTCGTCGTCCGGCCGCCGGCCGACAGGACCTGCCCCTGGACGACCGTCGCGCGGCTCCCGACGAGGACGATCTCGCGGTCGAAGCCGAGGAAGCGCGGGAGCTTCCCGCCGAGGAGGAGGTTCGCCATGACGACCCGGCGCGTCTCGCCCCAGGTCGGGACGCTCGCCGCGTCGAGCCCTTCCAGCGCGCCCGGCACGACGCGCGCGAGGAGGGCCGTCCTCCCCTCCGGACCGAACCAGAGCTCCTCGTCGCCGTCCGCCAGGACGTCGTCGAGCCGGCGGAAGTAGTAGCCGACGAGGCTGGTCCGCTCGACCAGCGTCCGCCAGGCGTCCGCGCCGAAGGTCCGCGCCCCGAAGACCTCGGCCAGGACCGCCGCCCAGATCCGCTCGAAGAGGACGGCGCCGCGCGAGGCCGCGTCGTAGGAGAGGTCCCACGAGAGGAGGAGGTCGCGCAGCGGCCCGGCGGGGACGTGCGGCGCGAAGAGCGGGCGGAGCCGCTGGGCCTGGCGGGAGACGAGGTCCCGCTGGACCCCTTTCAGGTCGTCCGGGGAGACCTTCGCCTTCCCCGCCAGGAGGGCCCGGATGCGCGACGCGCGGTCGTCCCCCATGTCGAGCGTCACGGCGGCGGGGCCGCCGGGCGGGTTCCAGGCGTCGTTGGCGGTGACGAGGAGGCCGTCGGGCGGGTCGAGGACCGACGCCAGCTCGCCTCCGGGGACGAACCCGTCCCAGCGGCTCCGCGGCTCCCACGCGGGAAGGGGCGCGAGGTCCGCCGAGGCGCGCCGCGGGAGGAGGCCGGTCTGCTGGTAGCCGATCCGTCCCCCCGAGTCGGCGAGGAGCCAGTTGGCCGAGACGGCGCAGTCGTGGAGGGCGCGTTGCGCCCCGGGGACGTCCCCCGCCCGCCAGAGGGCGAGGAGGGCCGTCAGCGTCTCCGCGCCGCCCCGCCCGTCGAGGGCGAAGGCCCGCGCGAGGTGGAGGCCGTCCGGCGGCGGGTCGGCCCTGAGCGGCGTCTCGAGGGTCCCGGCGTCCGTCTCGAACGCCGAGAGCGCGAGGGGCGGGTGCTTCTTCCTCAGGATCGTCTCGCGCCGGGCGGCCAGCGGCTCCCACCCGTCGCCTCGCCGGCAGGCGCCGCCGCGCACCTCCTCGACGAAGAGGTCGGCCTGGTCCATGAAGCCGTAGGTGAAGGTCGCCGCGATCCGGCCCGTCCTCCCCATGACGAGACCGGGGACCCCCGGGACGGTGACGCCGATCCGCGGCTCGCCCCCCACGCGCGCGGCCACCTCGGCCCAGACGGCCGGCAGGCGGTTTACCTCGAGGTGCGGGTCGGAGGCCGCGAGCGCCCCGCCCGTCGCCGAGCGCGCGGCGGCGACGGCGACGTTGTTGCTGGCGTGGAGCGACGGCAGGGCCGTACCGGGCCCCGCGAGGAGGCCGTCGAAGCGGACCCCGCCCGGAAGGAACGGCTTCTCGAGGCGGACGGAGCGCAGCAGCGCGGCCCGCTCCTCGGTGAGGGAGTCGAGGTGCGGGGCGAAGAGCGCCCGGAGCTTGCCGAGCGCCACGCCCTCCTTCACCGCCTGGACGATCAGCGTCTCGGCGTCGAGCTGCGTCTGGGCGAGCCCGACGAACGACATCAGCTTCAGCGTCAGGAGCGTGTCCGCCGGCTCCCAGCCTTCGGCGCGGAAGCCGACGAGGCGAAGCTCCCACGGCAGGCCGCCGCGCCGGAGCCCCTCGTTCACGCCGGCGGCGTAGCAGCGGCACGCCTCGGCGGCAGCCGGCGCGGCGCCCGCGAGACGGGCGGCCTCGGCCCGGGCGCCGGCCGCGAAGCCGAGGTGGCGGAAGAAGAGGTCGACGGCGAGCGCCTCGTCCGTGTCGTCGACCAGCTCCGCCAGCCGCCCCTGGCCGATCGCGCGGACGAGGAGGAGCTGGAGAGGGCGGTCGAGGGCGTGCGCGAAGCCGAGGGCGGCGGCGAAGGCGAGGTCGTCGGCGGCGGCGATCGTCACGACGCCGTTCGCGGCGCGCCCCAGGTCGAAGGCGCGCCCCGCGGCCTCGAGCCGCCGCGTCTGCCGCCCGAGCCTCACCCCGAGTCCTCCTCGGAGGCCCCGTCGGCGCCGGCCCCGCTCTGCTGGATCAGCTTGGCGACGAGGGCGGTCCACCCCGTCTGGTGGCTCGCGCCGATCCCGGCCCCGTTGTCGCCGTGGAAGTACTCGTGGAAGAGGACGAGGTCCGCGAGGTGGGGGTCGTCCTGGAGGAACGCCGTCCCCCCGAAGCAGGGGCGCTTCCCGTCGGCGTCGCGCTGGAAGAGGCGGATGAGGCGGCGCGAGAGCTCGCGCGCCACCGCGTCGAGCGTCCGCTCGGGCCCTCCCTTCGTCGGGAACGGGACGCGGAACGAGTCGCCGAGGTAGTAGTGGAGCTTCTGGAGCGCCTCCACGAGGAGGAAGTCGACCGGGAACCAGACCGGACCGCGCCAGTTGGAGTTGCCCCCGAACATCTCGGTCCTCGACTCGGCCGGCTCGTAGTCGACGCGGTGCCTCACCCCCCCGAGCGTGAGCTCGAACGGCTCGGCGGCGTGCCGGCGGGAGAGGGAGCGGATCCCGTGCGGCGAGAGGAACTCCTCCTCGTCGAGCATCGCGGCCAGGACGCGGCGGAGCTTCCGCCGGTCGACGAGCGAGAGGAAGCGCTGGATCCGGTTGTCGGGCCCCGTCCGGGTCTCGACGTGGGAGGCGAGCTCGGGGCGGTTGTCGAGGAACCACTGCATCCGCCGCTTGAAGCCGGGCAAGCGGTCGACGAGGTCCGAGTCGAGCGTCTCGACGGCGAAGAGGGGGATGAGGCCGACGACCGACCGGACGCGGAGCCTCAGCGGCGGGGCCCCCGGGACCTGGAGGACGTCGTAGTAGAAGCCGTCGGCCTCGTCCCAGAGGTCGATGCCGCTCCCCCCCATGTCGTTCATCGCCCTGCAGATCGCGACGAAGTGCTCGAAGAACTTGGAGGCCACGTCCTCGTAGGCGGGGTCGTTCCGGGCGAGCTCGAGGGCGATGGAGAGCATGTTCAGGCAGTACATCCCCATCCAGCTCGTCGCGTCCGACTGCTCGAGGCGGACCCCGGAGGGGAGCGGCGCGCTCCGGTCGAAGACGCCGATGTTGTCGAGCCCGAGGAAGCCCCCCTCGAAGACGTTCTTCCCCCCCGCGTCCTTCCGGTTGACCCACCAGGTGAAGTTGAGGAGGAGCTTGTGGAAGACCCGCTCGAGGAAGCGCCGGTCGGCGACGCCGGTCGCCTTCCGGTCGATCTTGTAGACGCGCCAGGCGGCCCAGGCGTGGACCGGCGGGTTGACGTCGGAGAAGTTCCACTCGTACGCCGGCAGCTGCCCGTTGGGGTGCATGTACCACTCGCGCAGGAGGAGGATCAGCTGCTCCTTGGCGAAGTCGGGGTCGACCAGGGCGAGCGGGATCGTGTGGAACGCCAGGTCCCATGCCGCGTACCACGGGTACTCCCAGCTGTCGGGCATCGAGAGGACGTCGGAGTTGTAGAGGTGGGTCCAGCCGCTGTTACGCCCGGTCCGCCTCTCGGGAGGGGGCTTGGGTCCCTCGAGGTCCCCCTTGAGCCAGCGGGAGACGTCGTACGCGTAGTACTGGCGGCTCCAGAGGAGCCCGGCGAACGCCTGCCGCTGGACGCTCCGGAGCTCGTCGGAGAGCCTCTCCGGCTGGAGGTTCCGGTAGAAGGCGTCGGCCTCGGCGATCCGGGCCGCGAAGGTCTCCTCGAAGGCCGCGCCGACCGTCACCTCCGCCGCCGGCCGGTCGGAGAGCCGGAGGCGGACGGTGGCCGACTCCCCGGGCCCGAGCGTCAGGACGAAGAGCGCCGCCGCCTTCGTCCCGACGCGGTCGGGGTTCACCGTGTCGCGCCGGCCGCTCACGACGGCGTCCCCGATCCCGTCCTTGGTGAAGGGAGAGTCGTTCTCGCCGCCGAAGAGGAGCGCCTGGTTCGTCTCGTTCTCGGTGAAGAGGAGCTCCGGCGCGCCTCCGGCCAGGAGGCGCCGCTCGCCGTAGACGTGGTGCTTCAGCTCGAGGAGCGCCCCTTCCGGGTGCGGCCCTCCCGCCCGGACGCGGGGCCGCCTCACGTCCTGCCCCCAGCTCCAGGTGTTCCGGAACCAGAGCTGCGGGAGGAGGTGGAGCGTCGCTCTCTCGGGGCCGCGGTTCGCCGCGGTGATCCTCACGAGGAGGTCCTCGGGCGCCGCCTTGGCGTACTCGACGGTCACGTCGAAGAAGCGGCCGCCGTCGAAGACCCCCGTGTCCCAGACCTCGTACTCGAAGTCGGCCCGCGTCCGCGCCCGGCTCTCCCGACGGAGCTCCTCGTACGGGAAGGCCCGCTGCGGGTAGCGGTAGAGCATCTTCAGGTACGAGGACGTGGGGGTCGCGTCGACGTACCAGTAGAGCTCCTTGACGTCCTCCCCGTGGTTCCCCTCGTTCCCCGTCAGGCCGAAGAGCCTCTCCTTGAGGATCGGGTCGTTCCCGTTCCAGAAGGCGGGCGCGAGGCAGACGTACTGGCGCCGGTCGCAGACGCCGCCGATGCCGTCCTCGCCCCAGCGGTAGGCGCGCGAGCGGGCGTGGTCGAACGGGAACGACTCCCAGGCCGAGCCGTCCCGGCTGTAGTCCTCGCGGACGGTCCCCCACTGCCGGGCGGAGAGGTAGGGCCCCCACCGCTTCCAGTGCGTGATCCGCGCGCGGGCCTCGGCGAGCCGCCGCTCCTCCGCCGTCAGGCCGTGGCCGGGCGTCATCGCCTCAGAGCTCGACCTGCAGGCCGAGCTCGACGACGCGGCCCGGCGGGATGTTGAAGAAGGCCGTCGCACGCCCCTCCGACCGCGCCATCCAGGCGAAGAGGTGCTCGCGCCACTTCGCCATCCCGGGCCGCTCGCTCGCGATGAGCGACTCGCGCCCCAGGAAGAAGGTCGTCGCCATCGGCTCGATCGGGATCCCGTCGAGCTTCACCCGCTCGAGCGCCTTGGGGACGTCGGGGTCCTGCATGAAGCCGTAGCGGAGCGTCATCCGCCAGACGCCGTGCCCCAGGCTCTCCGACTGGACCCGCTCGCGCGGCCTGACGAGCGGCACCTCGTCGGTGACGATCGTCAGGAAGACGATCCGCTCGTGCAGGACCTTGTTGTGCTTGAGGTTGTGCAGGCACGCCGGCGGGACCCCCTCCGGGATCCGGTCCATGTAGACCGCCGTCCCCTTCACCCGCTGCGGGTGGCGGGCGGCGATGTCGGTGAGGAAGAGGTCGACCGGCATCGTCGCCTCGCGGAGGCGGTCGGCGAGGATCCGCCTCCCCCGCTTCCACGTCGTCATCAGGGTGAAGACGGCCAGGGCGACCACGAGCGGGAACCAGCCGCCGTGACCGATCTTGACGATGTTGGCCCCGAAGAAGGCGAGGTCCACCACCAGGAACGCGCCGGCCCCCAGGAGGGCCGGCGCGAGCTTCACGTTCCAGGCCTGGCGCGCGTAGACGAAGAGGAGGACGGTCGTGATGACCATCGTCGTGGTCACCGCCACGCCGTAGGCGGCCGCGAGCCGGCTCGAGGAGCCGAAGGCCAGGACGAGCCAGATGCAGAGGACCATCAGGAGCCAGTTGATGGTGGGGAGGTAGATCTGGCCGATCTCCCGCGCCGAGGTGTGGTCGATCTTCAGGCGCGGCATGTAGCCGAGCTGGATCGCCTGCCGCGTCAGGGAGTAGGCGCCGGAGATGACCGCCTGCGACGCGATGACCGAGGCCGCGGTCGCCAGGACGACCATCGGGACGAGCCCCCAGGAGGGCGTCATCCGGTAGAGGGGGTTCTCGGCGGCCGCGGGGCGGGCGACGAGGAGGGCCCCCTGGCCGAAGTAGTTCAGGACCAGGGCGGGGAGGACGAGGGCGAACCAGGTGGCGCGGATGGGCCGCCGCCCGAAGTGCCCCATGTCGGCGTACAGCGCCTCGCCGCCCGTCACGACGAGGAAGACCGAGCCGAGGACGAGGAAGCCGTGCAGGCCGTTCCGGAGGAAGAAGGCGGCGCCGAGGTGCGGGCTGAGCGCCAGGAGGACGCGGGGGACCGCGAAGATGTGGGTCACGCCGAGCGCCGCGAGGACCACGAACCAGACGAGCATCACCGGGCCGAAGACCGCGCCGACGCGCGCCGTCCCGTGCTTCTGGAAGAAGAAGAGGACGATCAGGATGACGACCGTCAGCGGGACGACGTACGGGCGGAACGCCGGGGTGACGATCTCCAGCCCCTCGACGGCGGAGAGGACCGTGATGGCGGGGGTGATGATGCCGTCGCCGTAGAGGAGCGCCGCCCCGAAGAGCCCGATCGCGACGAGCGTCATCGTCCGGAGCGACCGCTCCTTCGGGCTCGGCCTCAGGAGCGCCATCAGGACCAGGATCCCGCCCTCCCCCCGGTTGTCCGCCCGGAGGACGAAGGCGAGGTACTTCACGGAGATGACCAGGACGAGGCTCCAGAAGATGAGGGAGAGGATCCCGAGGACGTTGGCCTCGGTCACCGGGAGGGCGTGCGGCCCCCAGAAACACTCGCGGAGCGCGTAGAGGGGGCTCGTCCCGATGTCGCCGAAGACGACCCCGAGGGCGCCGAGGGAGAGGAACAGCAGGTACTTCCCGTGCGGAGGCCCGGGGGCGTGCCTGGTGACACCGGTGGAGGAGTCGGACGACCCTCGCTCGCCGGGGCCGGGGAGCGAGGAGCCGCTGGGGTCTTGGCTCAAGCGCGGCGAGTTTAGTACGGGCGTCCGCGGCTCCGTCCACGGCCCGACGGGGGGCGCTCGCCTCAGCTCCTCGCCGCCCCGCGCGCTCCCGTGCGGAATCTCCCCTTCTCGATCCCCAGCTTCCTGATCCGCGAGTCGAGCGTGCTCGGCGGGACGCCGAGGCGCGCCGCCGCGCCCGAGGCCCCGGCGACCCGCCCCGCCGCGGCCGACAGGGCGGCCTCGATCGCCCGGCGCTCCGCCTCGCGGAGCGTCGGGACCGGGCCGGGCCCCTCGGCCGGCGCCTTCTCCCGGCCGGGGAGCGACTCCGGGACGACGAGCGTCTCCCCCTCCGCGAGGATGATCGACCGCTCCACGACGTTCTCCAGCTCGCGGATGTTCCCGGGCCACGAGTAGGCGACCAGCCTCTCCAGGCTCGCCCGGTCGACGCGCCTCACCCTCTTCCCCAGCCGCGCCCCGTGCTGCGCGGCGAAGTACTGGACGAGGATCGGCACGTCCTCGCGCCGTTCCCGGAGGGGTGGGACCTCGATCGGGAAGACGTTGAGGCGGTAGAAGAGGTCGCGGCGGAAGCTCCCCCGCTCCGCCTCCCCGTGGAGGTCGCGGTTCGTCGCGGCGATGACGCGCGCGTCGGTCCGGAGCGTCTGGGTCCCTCCGACCCGCTCGAACTCCCCCTCCTGCAGGACGCGCAGGAGGGCGCTCTGCGTCTCGGGCGGGAGGTCCCCCACCTCGTCGAGGAAGAGGGTCCCGTTCGACGCCAGCTCGAACCTCCCGAGCCGGCGCTGGACCGCCCCGGTGAACGCCCCGCGCTCGTGGCCGAAGAGCTCCGACGCGATCAGCGAGGCGGGGAGCGCCGCGCAGTTCACCTTCACGAGCGCCCGCTCGGCGCGCGGCGACCGGCGGTGGATGGCGCGCGCGATCAGCTCCTTGCCGGTCCCGGTCTCCCCGGTGATCAGGACGGTCGAGTCGGTCCTCGCCACCCTCTCGACCTGCGCGAGGACGTCGCGGATCGCCCCGGAGGCGCCGACGATGTCGCCGTAGAGCGCGACCGCGTCGAGGTCCTCCCTCAGGGCGACGTTCTCGTTCTCGACGAGCGTCTTCAGCCGGGCGATCTCCTCGAAGGCGAGGGCGTTCGCGACGGCGCCGGCGATCGGCCGGGCCACGGCCTCCAGGAAGTCGCGGTCCTCCTCGGTGAAGGCCTCGATCGGGCCCCTCGCGAGCTTCTCGGTCCTCGAGAAGGAGATCGACCCGATGAACCTCTCGCGGACGAGCATCGGCGCGCGGACGTACGTCTGCACGCCGAGGAGGCGCAGCCGCTCGTCCTCGGCGAAGCTCTCCCCCTCCCCCAGCCTCGGGCAGAGGTGCGCCCGGCGAGTCCGCATCACGTGCTCCGTCCCCGTCCCGGCGAGGGGGAGGCTCCGCGTGAGGGGGAGGTCGAGGTCGTGGGGGAGGCCGGCCGCGCGCCGGATGGCCTCGACGATCGACTCTCCGGGGCGCGCCTCGATCCCGTGGACGTGGACCGCGCGGACGGTGAGCGTCTCCCCCCTGAGCTCGAAGATCCCGACCGAGTCGACCCTCAGGATCCGGTTCAGGGCCGCGCTCGCGGCCGAGAGGACGGCGTCGAGCGCCCGCTCGGCGTTCGCGGCCTCGGAGACGAGGAGGAGAGCCCGGTACCGGTCCTCGGGGGCGGCCACAGGTCGATTCTATGGCCCGCAGGCGGTCAGTCCCGAAATAGCGTGACGACATGTCGTGACTCACGAAATACCGGGACCCACCCCGCCCCGGGAAAAGGTTGCGCAACCAAGGGTTACCGGCACCGATCGAATGGCCTCGAACTTGAAATCGATTCTCCCGAGAGAGGCACGATGCTCCGGATCGAGACGTCCAGCCCGACCCCCCGTTCCTTCGAGATTTCGCTGGCCGGCCGGCTCTGCCCGACGTCCCTCCCTGAGGTGGACGGCCTCGTCACGGGCGCCCTGGGGCGGGGCGACTCCGTCGTCCTCGACCTCGCCGAGGTCTCGTCGGTCTGCCGCGAGGCGCTGGCCGCCCTGGCGGCGTGGAAGGGGCGCTCGGTCGCGCTCCGGAACCTCCCCGGATACGTCGAGGAGTGGCTCGCGGCCGACGAGCGCGCGACCCGGCCGGGAGGGAAGGCCCTGGCCGCGGCTCTCCTCACGGCGCTGGCGGCCCTCGCGGGCCTCGGGTCGGCCGCCGCCCCCGCCTCCGCCGAGACCGTCCGGCTCTCGCGGTCCGAGGCCGTTCGGCTGGCGCTGACCCAGGGCGCGGCGACCGCCCTCGCGGGACAACGCGTGGAGGAGGCGACCGCGCGGGCCGATCAGGCCCGTGCCGCCCTCCTGCCGCACGTCGAGGCGAAGCTGGCCCAGTCGAACCAGTCGATCGACCTGGAGACGTTCGGCTTCACGATCCCCGGCCAGAGGGTCATCCCCCCGTTCAACGTGACCGACGCCCGGGTCTCGGCGGCGATGAACGTGATCGACCTCGCCGCCCGGGCGCGCTGGCACGCCGCCCGGGCCGGCGTCGCGGTGGGGGTCGCGGAGCGGGAGACGACGGAGAACGACGTCGCGGCCGCCGTCTCGACCCTCTACACGTCGGTCCTCCAGGCGCAGGCGAGCGTCGACGCGCTGAAGAGCAACGTCGAGCTCTTCGAGAAGCTCGCCGACCTCGCCGAGGACCAGCGGAAGGCCGGCGTCGGGACGAGGCTCGACACGACGCGGGCGCTCGTCCAGCTTTCGCGCCAGGAGCAGGCGCTGGCCGCGGCGGAGGAGGCGCGCGACGCGGCCCGCCTCGCCCTCCTCCACGCGGCCGGTCTCGACCAGGCCTCGGACGTCGAGCTGACGGACGCGCTCGCCGTCCCCCCGGCCCCGCCCGACATCGCCACGGCCCTCGCCGACGCCCGGCGGAGCCGGCCCGAGCTGAGGCTCGCCGACGAGCGGGTGTCGGCGGCCGGCCTCGCCGTCGAGGCCGCAGACGCCGAGCGGCTTCCCGTCCTCGGCGTCCAGCTCCAGGGGGGCTACAGCGGGAACGACCTCGGCGACCTGAGGTGGACGCGCGGGATCTACGCGGGCGTCACGGTCCCCGTCTTCACGGGCGGGCTCCTGAAGGCGCGCCGCTCCGAGGCCGGGATCCGGCGCCGCGAGCTCGAGACCCGGCGGACCGAGGCCGGACGCCAGGTGGAGGAGGAGGTCCGGCGGGCGCTCCTCTCCGTCGCCACCGCCCGGAGCCGGGTGGAGCTCGCCGAGGACAACCTGAAGCTCGCCGCCGAGGAGCTGGACGTGGCGCGCGACCGCTTCTCGAACGGCGTCGCCTCGAGCATCGAGGTCGACAACGCCCAGACCTCCTTCGCCGCCGCCACGGAGGACCGCGTCGCGGCGATCGCCCGCGCCGCCCAGGCGGCGATCGACCTCGCGCGCGCCACCGGGCGGATCGGGGAGCTCGTCCCCGGCCGCGAGGACTGACCCCTACGCCGCCCTCGCAGGAGTGACCAGAATGGCCGACACGCAGCCCCTGAAGCTCACCACCTCCCCCGCCCCGGAGCCGGAGGAGCAGCGCTCCGCCCCGCCTCCGCACCGGAGGCGCCCTGGCATCGGCGCCCTCGTCGGCCGGACGGCGGGGGTCCTCGCGCTCCTGGCTGCGGCCGCCTGGGGGGTGCACACGGTCCACTTCTACCTCCACAACGCCGTCACCGACGACGCGCAGGTGGAGGCGCGGATCGCCCCGGTCCTCCCGAAGGTCTCCGGCTACGTCACGGCGGTCCTCGTCGACGACAACCAGAAGGTGACCGCCGGCCAGCCGGTGGTGAGGATCGACGACCGCGAGCTGAAGACGAAGGTCGACACCGCGCAGGCCGCCGTCGAGAACGCCACCGCCGCGGTCTCCGTCGCCCACGCGGCGGTCCCGGCCGCGAACGCCGCCGTGGCCGTCGCCCAGGCGCACCTGGCCGCCGCGAAGGTCGCGTTCGAGAAGGCGAAGGGGGACGTCGAGAAGCTCTCCCCCCTCGTGAAGAAGGAGGAGGTCTCGCGGCAGCAGTACGACGCGGTCGTCGCCGCCCGGGACGCCGCCGCCGCGCAGGTCGAGGCGGCCGCCGCCCAGATCGAGTCGGCCCGGGCCCAGGCGCAGAGCGCCCTCCGGCAGGTCTCGGCCGCCGAGGCGCAGGTGGCGCAGCGGAAGGCCTCCCTCGCCGAGGCCGAGCTCCAGCTCTCGTACGCCGTCGTCGCCGCCCCGATGACCGGCCTCGTCTCCAAGAAGAACGTCGAGGTCGGGCAGTTCGTCCAGATGGGGCAGCCGCTCCTCGCCGTCGTCGACGACGCGACGCCCTGGGTGGTGGCGAACTTCAAGGAGACCCAGCTCCGGAAGATGCGCGCCGGCCAGGAGGTGGAGGTCGACGTCGACGCCTACCCGGGCCGCTCGTTCCACGGGAAGGTCGACTCGTTCTCCGGGGCGACGGGGGCGAAGTTCGCCCTCCTCCCTCCCGACAACGCGACCGGCAACTTCGTCAAGGTGGTCCAGCGCGTCCCCGTGAAGATCGTCCTGACCGACCCGCCCGACCCCCGGCGCCCGCTCCGCGCGGGGATGAGCGTCAACGCGGTCGTCCACCTCGACTGACGCGTTGACGCCCGCCCCGTCCCCTCCGCACCGCCGTCCGCGCGGCGCCGCCTGAGGCGCCGGCAGAGGAAGCCCCAGCCGTGGTCGAGACGAACCCCCTCCGCAAGTGGCTCATCACCCTGACGGTCATCACGGCGTCGGTGATCGAGCTGATCGACACCTCGATCGTCAACGTCGCCCTCCCCGACATGATGGGGAACCTCGGGGCGACGCTCGACGAGGTGGCGTGGGTCGTCGTCGCGTACGTGGTCGCGAACGTCATCGTCCTCCCGATGACCGGATGGCTCTCCTCGGTCCTCGGCCGGCGGCGCTACTTCGCCGGGTCGATCGTCCTCTTCACCGTCGCCTCGTTCTTCTGCGGGCACGCCAGCAACATCTGGGAGCTCGTGATCTTCCGGTTCGTCCAGGGGATGGGCGGGGGCGCGCTCCTCTCCACCTCGCAGGCGATCCTCGTCGAGACCTTCCCGCCGCAGGAGCTCGGGCTCGCGAACGCCCTCTTCGGCCTCGGCGTCGTCGTCGGCCCCACGATCGGCCCGACGCTCGGCGGCTGGATCACCGACAACTTCGCCTGGCCCTGGATCTTCTACGTCAACCTCCCGATCGGGATCGCCGCCACCGTCCTGACGCTGGCCTTCATCAGGGAGCCGCAGCACAAGCGGCGCGTCGGCTCGATCGACAAGCTCGGGATCGCCCTCCTCGCCGTCGGGATCGGGAGCCTGCAGGTCGTCCTCGAGCGGGGCGACCGCGAGGACTGGTTCGCCTCGACCTACATCACGGTCCTGGCCGCCGTCGCCGCGATCGTCCTGCCGCTCTTCGTCTGGCACGAGCTGAGGACGGAGCACCCCATCGTCGACCTGCGCGTCCTGAAGGACCGGTCGCTCGCGATGGGGACGGTCTTCACCTTCATCCTCGGGTTCGGCCTCTACTCGTCGGTCCTCATCTTCCCGCTCTTCGTCCAGAGGATCCTCGGGTTCACCGCCACGCAGACCGGCCTGATCCTCCTCCCCGGCGGGCTCGCGACCGCGCTGATGATGCCGCTCATCGGCAAGCTCCTGCAGCGCGGCTTCCCGCCCCAGCTCCTCAACGCGATCGGCTTCGTCGTCTTCTTCGTCTTCTGCCTGATGCTCTCGCGCTCGAACCTCGGCTCGGACCAGATGGACTTCTTCTGGCCCCTCGTCCTCCGCGGCGTCGGCCTGGCGTGCCTCTTCGTCCCGCTGACCACGATCGCCCTCTCGAACCTGAAGGGGGCCGACATCGCGCAGGGGACCGGGCTGACCAACATGGCGCGGCAGCTGGGCGGCTCCTTCGGCATCGCGATCGTCGCCACCTTCATCGAGCGGCGCTCCTGGACCCACCGCGACCTCCTCATCCGGCACCTCACCCCGTACAGCACGAACGCGACGGAATGGCTCCACAAGGTGACCCTCGGGTTCGTCGGCCGCGGCGTCCCGCCGCTCGCCGCGCAGCAGAAGGCCTTCGGGGCGCTGGAGGGAGTGGTCGCCCGGCAGACGGCGCTCCTCACCTACATGGACGCCTTCCGCCTCGTGGGCGGGTTCTTCCTCGTCTGCATCCCGCTCCTCGTCCTCTTCAAGAAGGGCAAGGGAGGGAAGGTCCCGGTCGAGGCGCTCCATTGACCGGGTCGCAGGAGCCGCTCGCCGGAGCCTAGAATCCCTCGGCCCTCCGGGCGGGGGACCGGGCGTGAGAGCGAGGACCCTTCTCCGAGTCGCGGCCTTCGGTGCCGTCCTCCTGGCGTCCGGCGCCCGCGGCGCCGTCCTCGACGAGGGGGCCATCCTCGCGTTCGCGCTCGAGGCGCCGGGGCGGCCCGCTACGAGATCGCCATTCCCTGGGGAGCGGTCCCGCGGTTCCGCCCCTACCTCGACGCCCGGCTCGGGGTCAGCGTGGTCTACGTCAGCCGGAACGACGACGGGTCACGCACCATCCTGACGCTCGTGCAGGGCGACGACGACACCGAGCGGACGGACCGTCGCCGCTTCCTCCCGCTGACCCTCCGCCCGGCGCCGGGCGCCGATCCCCGGGCGGGGGGCGCGCTCGACGCCCGCCTCGTGACGACGCCGCGGCGGCGGTCGTCCCGTGGCTCCGCCGCGTCGCGGGTTTCGGGGCGGGACCGCGCTAACGCGCGGCCCGTCCTTGACCACGGGTTCGCCCGCTCGCATAGTCGGGGCCGTTCTCGTCACACCCACGAACGCCCGGTGCGGCCGGCGGGCAGGGCTCGCCTCCGTTCCGGCGAGGAGGAGGCATCGATGCGTCGCAGCCTGGTCCTGGCCGTCGTCCTCGCGCTCGCGGCTCCCGCGGCCGCGCAGGTCTCGGAGAAGGGGGACCTGATCCGCCTTCCCGGGATGCGGATCGGCGGCACCATCACACGGGACGCCAACGGCATCCCCCAGGTCTTCGGCTTCACGGAGTGGGACCTCCACTTCCTGACCGGCTGGGTCCAGGCCGAGGACCGGCTCTTCCAGATGGACTACTTCAGGCGGCAGGCCAGCGGGACGCTCGCCGAGCTCGTCGGCCCCGCCGCCCTCTCGAGCGACGTCCTCCTCCGGACGCTCGGCCTCCGCCGGACGGCCAGCACCGCCTACGGCCTGATCTCGAAGGAGGGGCGCGAGGCCATGGACGCCTACGCGCTCGGCGTCAACGCGTACGTCTCGAGCCACCCGCTCCCGCCCGAGTACGGGGCGCTCGAGATCACGAAGTTCCAGCCGTGGACGGCGGTCGACAGCCTCTCCTTCGCGAACCTCTTCCTCCTCGGCCAGTTCTTCGACGACTCGGACATCGACCGGACGACGCTCCTCCTGACGTACGAGGCGACGGGGGCGGTCGCGGGCTTCGACGGCGAGGCCCTCTTCGCCGAGGACCTCGTCAGGACCCAGCCGTTCGACCCGACGACGACCCTGCCGCCCTCCGGCGCCGCCGCCGCGGCCGGGCGCGTCCCGTCGGCCTGGCAGCGTCGCTCCGCGCGGCTCGGGGCCGGGGCGGCCGCGGCTCTCACCGCGCTCCGGGAGCGCGGCGCGCTCGACCTCCTGCGGGAGTACCGCGATCGCGCGGCCGCCGCCCCCTACTACCTCGAGGCCCTGAACCGCGACCGGGACCACGGCTCGAACGAGTGGGCCGTGAGCGGCCGGTACAGCACCACCGGGCACCCGCTCCTGGCGAGCGACCCGCACCTCTCGCTCGGGACCCCCTCCACGTGGTACCCGATGTCTCTCCGGGGCGGTCCGATCGACGCCGCCGGGATGGGAGCGGCCGGGGTCCCGTTCGTCCTCCTCGGCAACACCGACTCCGTCGCCTGGGGCGCGACCAACAACCCGACCGACGTCACCGACGTCTACCTCGAGACGGTCGTCCCGTCCCCGGGGTCGCCCGCCGGCTTCGCCCTCCTCCACGACGGCAAGCCCGAGCAGCTCGTCGCCGTCCCGGAGGTCTTCCGGCAGAACAACGTCGGCAACGGGGTCCCCGACGACCTCTCCGTCGTCCCCGCCGGCGGGCCGATCCCCCCCGCCACGCTCCTCTCCCCGCGCCGCAACTTCGGGCCGATCATCGCGCTCGACCTGGCGAACGGCACCGCGCTCACCCTCCAGTACTCCGGCTTCTCCCCGACGCGCGAGGTCGACGGCTTCCGGACGTGGGACACCGCGAAGAGCCTCGACGACTTCCGCCGGGGGCTGACGTACCTCACCGTCGGCTCGTTCAACTGGGGCGTCGTCGACTCCGCCGGGAGCATCGCGTACCTGACGAGCGGCGAGCAGCCGCTGCGCGAGGACCTCGAGGCGGGGACGGTGAACGGCCTCCCGCCCTGGTTCATCCGGGACGGCTCGGGCGGCAACGAGTGGCTCCCGCGGAAGAACGTCTACACCAACCAGGCCCTCCCGTTCGAGATCCTCCCGCCCGACGAGCGGCCGCACGCCGTCGACCCGGCGCAGGGGTGGTTCGCGAACGCGAACAACGACCCGGTCGGCGTCACCCTCACGAACAACCCGCTCTCGAAGAGGCGCGCGACGGGCGGGTTCTACTACCTGAACTACGGCTACGACGGCTTCCGCTGCGCGCGGATCACGCAGCTGATCAAGGCGAAGATCGCCTCGGCGGGGAAGCTCTCGCTCGCCGACATGAAGGCGATCCAGGCCGACAACGTCCTCCTCGACGCGCAGGTCTTCGTCCCGTACATCCTCGCGGCGTTCGACCGCGGGTCGGCGGCCGGCGCGGACCCCGCTCTGGCCGCGCTGGCCGCCGACCCCGGCGTCGCCGCCGCGGTCGCCCGGCTCAGGACGTGGGACTTCTCGACGCCGAGCGGCCTGACGAACGGGTGGGACCCCGGCAAGCCGGCGGGGACCGAGCCCACCGACGCGCAGGCCGCGGCGAGCGTCGCCGCGACGGTCTACTCGACCTGGCGGGGCGTCTTCGCCTCCGCGGTCATCGACCGGACGCTCGCGCCCTTCGACCTCCCGATCCCGTCGAACGACCACAACGGGACCCTCCCGGCGCTGAGGCACCTCCTCGAGACCTTCCCGACGAGCCACGGCGTCGGAGCGTCCGGCCTCGACTTCTTCGCCGTCCGCGGCATCCAGGCTCCCGAGGACCGGCGCGACTACTTCATCCTCCAGAGCCTCTCGGACACCCTCGCGCTCCTCGCGGGCGACGCCTTCGCCCCCGCGTTCGGCCATTCGACGAACCTCGACGACTACCGGTGGGGGACGCTCCACCGGATCACCTTCGCCCACCCGCTCGGCTCCCCCTTCAGCGTCCCGCCGGCCGGCGGGGCCTTCCCACCCAGCGTCCCCGGCCTCCCCGGGATCTCGCGCTCGGGCGGCGTCGGGACCGTCGACGTCGCCAACCACAGGGTCCGGGCGACGAAGCCGAGCGACTTCACGTTCGGCTCGGGGCCGTCGCGCCGCTACGTCTGCGACGCGGCGCCGGACGGGATCCAGGCCTGGTCGAGCCTTCCCGGCGGCGTCAGCGGCGTGATCGGCAGCCCCCTCTACGTGAACCTCCTTCCGATGTGGCTGACGAACCTCACCTACCCGGCCCCCGTCCAGGGCGGCCCGGTCGTCCCCTGGACCGAGTAGCACCGAGGAGCAGATTCGCATGCGAACCGTCCGCTTCGCCCTCGTCCTCGGCCTCCTCGCCGTCGCGGGAGCCGCCGAGGCCCAGCGCGCCCCGTTCCAGCTGACCGCATGGGGGACTTACACCCACTTCTCCGGCTCGACCGTCACCGACTCCTTCGGGACCCAGGTCGCCTTCCGCGACAGCTTCCGCCCCGGCGTCTCGCTCGACGTCCCCCTCGGTCACCTCCTCTCGGCGGAGGCGAGCGCCTTCTTCCTCCAGTCGCGCGGGGCGCTGACGTTCCGGGGGCAGGAGATCGCCTCGCTCGGGTCGGCGACGATCACGCCCCTCCTCCTCCTCGTCCAGCTCCATCCCGCCGGGCGCGGGGCCGTCGACCCCTACGTCGGCGCGGGAGGCGCCTACACGCTCTTCGACTCGTTCGCCAGCGCCGACCTCGACACCCTCGGCATCGGCCGGGTGTCGCTGGAGGACACCTTCTCCTTCGCCGCCTGCGCGGGGGTCCGCTTCGCCCTCTCGGACGCCGTCGGCCTGACCCTGGACGGGCGGTACGTCCACCTGAGGCCCGACTCGACCGCGGACGCGACCGGCGTGAAGCTCGAGCTCGACATGAGGCCCTTCCTCGCCTCCGTCGGCCTCAGCCTCCGCTTCTGACCACGCCCCCTCGCGTCCGGGTCTCCATCGCGTCCGCCCCGCGCCCGGCGCGGGGCGGACGTTCCCTTCTCCCCCGGCGGCGCGGGACCTTTTCCCTTGATGCGCCGAGGGATCGAACCTAGGATTCCCTGGTCCCTCGCCTCGGGCCGGGCCTCCCCTGCCGGCGAGGACTCGAGGAAGGAGAGCCCGTGCCCGTCCTCTCGTTGCCCGAGCCGACCCCCGCCGCGCCGGCGAAGCCAGCCCCCCGCCCGCCGTCTCCCCCGGCCGAGGGGCCGCGCCCGGCCAAGGTGACTCTCGCGGGCCTCGCCCGCCATCTCGCGATCCTCCCCCTCCCCGCGCGGACCCTGACGCTCGTCACGGCGAACGTCGACGGCCTCCCCCCGCTCGAGGCGACGGTCGTCCGCTGGGCCGCCGCGCGCGCCCGCGCCCTCGTGGCGAAGCTCGGAAGCCGCGAGCGGTTCGTCGTCTCCTACCGGCGGGAGGTCCTCGGGCTGACGGGGATCGGGATCGGCTCCGTCCTGGCCGGCGACGGCCTCCTCGTCGGGCTCGCCGCGATCGCCCGCCGGCTGAGCGCGTCCGGCCTCGTGGAGGCTCGCGCCGGGGCCGCGTTCGCCGCCTCGCTCTCGGGCATCGCGGCGCCCGAGACGACGCCCGTCGCGCGCGACCTCCTCGAGGAGGCGGCGCGGGGACGCTTCCCCCCGCCGCTCGCGTCCCTCGTCGACTCCTTCGGCGACCCGGACGCCGACGAAGGCGCCCTGAAGGAGCGGGCGGCCCGGCTCGCCTCGGCGCCCTCCGCCGGGCCGGACTCGCTGGCGGGAGTCGTCCTCCTGGCCCGGAGCCTCCTCGACGGGGACGACCTGGCCGCCCTCGCGGACGCCACGCGCGCCCGGGCGGGCGGGACGACCGCGCGCGGCTGACCCGGGCGGGATCCCGGGCCGCCCGCCCGGCGTCTCAGGCCGCGGGCCCCTCCGCGACGAGCCGGTCGACGAGTGCGTCCTTCTCCTCCCAGACGAGGCGCATCCGCTCCTGCACGCGGGCGCGGAACGCCTCGTCCCCCTGGTAGTCGCCCGTGAGCCACTCCCCGGGGATCGGGAGCTCGCGCACCCGCACGACGACCCGGGGAAGGCCGCGCGAGATCAGGTCCCAGAAGGTCGGCCGCCCGTCCGGGTAGGCGATCGTCACGTCGACGAGGGAGCGGAGCGTCGTCCCGAGCGCGGAGGCCGCGAACGCGAGCCCCCCGGCCTTCGGCGGGAGGAGGTGGCGGAACGGGCTCCCGCTCCTCGCCCTCTTCTCCTCGGTGAAGCGGGTCCCCTCGACGAAGTTGATGACCGACACCGGCGCGTGGCGGAACTTCTCGCACGCCTTCCGCGTCGTCTCGAGGTCCTCCGCCCTCTTCTCCGGGTGTCTCTCCAGCTCCTCGCGCGAGTGGCGCTTCATGAACGGGAAGTCGAGCGCCCACCAGGCGGCGCCGAGGAGCGGCACCCGGATCAGCTCCTTCTTGAGGAAGAAGCGGAGGAACGGGATCTTCCCGAGGAAGACCTTCTGCAGGACCGGGATGTCGACCCACGACTGGTGGTTCGAGAGGACGAGGTAGGACGCGTCCCTCCGGAGCCCCTCGAGGCCCGCGACGTCCCAGCGCGTCGGCTGGGTCAGCGCGAGGCCGAGGGAGTTGCCGGCGATCCACGCCTCCGCGATGACGGTCAGGACGCGCGAGAGGAGCCGTCGCCACGCCGCGAGCGGGACCACGATCTTCAGGAGCGTCGCCACGTAGAGGAGGGCCACCCAGAAGATCGTGTTGGCGGCGAAAATCAGGAAGGTGACGCTCCCGACCAGGAGGCGGACGGGCGAGGCCGGCGAGCGGCGGAGGGGGCGTGCCATGGAGCGGGAATCGTAAGGGGATCCGGGCCGGCGGAGGAAGGCGGTCGCGGGCCTTCCGCAGCCGCGCCGGGCGCGTCGTCCCCCCGTCAGGCGCTCCACTTCCGGAAGAAGAGGGACTGCCGGGCGACCGGCGCGGCCTTCTCCTCGAGGGCGGCCATCTGCTCGTCGGTCAGCGGGTTGAAGGAGCGCGCCAGGGCGACGTTCTCCTCGAGCTGGGCGATCGTGTCGCAGCCGACGATGACCGTCGAGACGGGGAGCGACAGGACGTAGCGCATCGCCTCGGCCATGGTGAGGGTCCCGGGGCGATCCCCCGGGTTCCGGGCGCTCCGCTCCGCCGGAGGGGGAGGCGTCCAGCCGGCGAGGATCCGGCCCCGCGCCGGGACCTTCATCCCGATGATCCCCATCTCCTTCTCGACCGCCCGGGGGAGGAGCTCCCGCCGGAAGCTCAGGTGGTGGCGGTCCGCGGCGTTCAGCGCGAGGAGGAGGGTGTCGAACGGGAAACGCCGGACCGCCTCGAGGAGGACCGCCGGGTCCGCGTGCCCCGTGACCCCGACGAAGCGGACGAGCCCCTGCTCCCTCGCCTCGACGAGGGCCTTCACGGCCCCGTCGGGGGCGAAGATCCGCTCCACCTGCTCCATCTCGGAGAGGTTGTGGATCTGCCAGAGGTCGACGTGGTCCGTCTGCAGGAGCTCGAGCGACCTCTCCAGCAGCTTCAGCGAGCCGTCGCGCGTCCGGTCGTGGGTCTTCGTGGCGAGGAAGGCCTCCTTCCGCCGCCGCTTCATCACCTGCCCGACGTACCGTTCGCTCCACCGCGCCTCGCCGCCGTAGCGGGCCGAGGTGTCGACGTAGTTGACGCCGAGGTCGAGCGCCCGCTCGACGATCGGGACGGCGACGGCCTCGTTCTCCGGCTTCTCGACCGCCGCCTGGCCGCCCAGGCTGAAGATCCCGACGCGGAACCCCGTCCTCCCCAGGTTCCGGGTCGGCATCGCCGCCGGGGTCTTCGCGTTCTCCGGAAGGGGCCGTGTCCGCGTCGCTCCTTCGGCCGGAAGGGCGGGGGCGCCGAGGGCGGAGGCGCCGAGGCCGCCGGCGACCAGCCCCGCGGTGGCCGCCGCGCCGAGCCGCAGGAGCTCGCGGCGTTCCCGGTCGACGTCGGGCGTCTCGTTCGTCATGGCTCACCTCCGGGGCGACGGCCCGCGGCCAGTATGCCTCCGGGTCGGGCCGCCGCTGGTAACCTCCTCCGGGCGCCGGGCATCTCTCCTTGCGAGCGGCGGGGGCGGACCGACCCGCACGCCGGACGGAGGCCCCACCGATGAAGACCCCTCTCGCTCCCTCGGCTCGCTCTCTCCCCGCACGCACCGGGCGCCGGGCCACGCTCCTCGCCGCGCTCGCTGCCGCCCTCCTCCCCGCGGCGGCGCTCCTCGGCTCCCTCGCGTGCCAGCCCCGACAGTCCCAGGCGAGCCCGACGGACGGCGCGTCCGCCGGCGGAGCCGCCGGAAAGGCGTCTGCGATGAGACCCGTCTACTCGAAGTCCGGCTACGACGTGACCCCCCTGCCGCGCGCCACCGTCGAGAAGCTCGCCTCCCGCCTCGACCCCGAGGCGTACCGGATCACGCAGAAGGCGGGGACCGAGCCGCCGTTCTGCGGGACGCTCCTCGACAACAAGAAGGACGGCGTCTACGTCTGCGCGGTCTGCGGCCTCCCCCTCTTCTCGAGCCGGCACAAGTTCCACTCCGGGACCGGCTGGCCGAGCTTCTACGAGCCGGTCGACCCGGCGCACGTCGCCAGGAAGCCCGACCACAGCTACGGCATGGACCGCGTGGAGATCGACTGCGCCCGCTGCGGCGCCCACCTCGGGCACGTCTTCGACGACGGTCCGCCGCCGACCGGGGAGCGGTTCTGCCTCAACTCCGCGTCGCTGAAGTTCTACGAGAAGGGGACGCCCCTCCCGCCCGAGAGCCAGCCCGTGAAGGCCGAGATCGCCTACTTCGCCGGGGGGTGCTTCTGGGGGGTCCAGCACCAGCTCTCGCGCGGACCGGGCGTCCTCTCGGCCGTCAGCGGCTACATGCAGGGGCACCTCGACCACCCCACCTACGAGGACGTCTGCTCGCACGGGACCGGGCACGCCGAGACGGTGAAGGTCGTCTTCGACCCGGCGCGGATCAGCTACCGGCGCCTCCTCGAGGCTTTCTTCGTGATGCACGACCCGACGCAGCTCGACCGGCAGGGGCCCGACGTCGGCGACCAGTACCGCTCCGGGATCTGGACGACCTCCCCGGAGCAGGAACGCGAGGCGAAGGCGTACGTCGCCGAGCTGACGGCGGCGAAGCGCTTCGGCGACCGGAAGATCGTCACGGTCGTGGAGCCGGCGAAGACGTTCTGGCCCGCGGAGGAATACCACCAGGACTACATCGCCAAGAACGGCGCCTCCTGCCACGTGAAGGACCCCTGGTGAGAGCGGGGGAGCGTCGCCTCCGGGGGAGCGCGGCCCTTCCCGCACCGCTCCGCGTGCCCCGGGATCCTTGGACCGGCTACGATCCGCCCGGTGTCGAACGGGCTCGAGCGGGAGACGAGGGGCGGCGCCGCCGGGGCGGGCCGGTCGCTGACCGACCTGATGGTCGCCTACCAGCGTGGCGATGAGACGGCCTTCGAGCGCCTCTACGGCGAGCTGGCGGGACCCGTGCTCGGCTACCTCCGCTCGCTGACGCGGAGCGCGGCGCGCGCGGACGACCTCCTGCAGGAGACCTTCTTCCACGTCCACCGCGCGCGGCACACCTACGACCCCGGGCGGTCCGCGAAGGCCTGGGTCTACGCCATCGCCCACAACGTCTTCCTGATGTCGTGCCGCTCCGCGCGGAGGCTCTCGCGCCACGAGGAGCTGGCCGAGGAGGAGCTCCCCGACGTCCCCGTCCCCCCCGAGGCCGAGTCGCTCGGGACGCGCGACCTCGTGAGGAGGGCCCTCGCGCGGCTGCCGGTCGACAAGCGCGAGGCGCTCGTCCTCCACCACGTCCACGGCCTGTCGTTCCAGGAGGTCGGCGCCGTTCAGGGGGTCAGCGGGATGGCCGCAAAGCTCCGGTCCCACCGGGGAATGGTCGAGCTGCGCGCCCTCCTGAAGGACGCGGGGAGGTAGGCGATGGAGACGACGCCCCGCCTCCCCGAGGCCCTCCGCCGCGCCGTCCGCGAGGACCTGCGCCCCGTCCGGCCGCTCGCCTCGCCCGCCCGCCGGGCCCTCGCCGTCCTGGCGTGGGCCCCCGCCGCCCTCGCGGCGGTCGTCGCCCTGCTGCCGCTGCGGCCGGATCTCCCGGCGCTCGGCTGGGCCCTCTCGTGGGGGGTCCTCCTCGTCGAGGTGGCGGCGGGGGCGGGCCTCGTGGCCCTCGCGCTCGCGGCGACGATCCCGGGCCGCGGCCCCGGGCGCGAGAGGATCGCGCTCACCCTGGCCCTGGCGCTCGTCCTCTTCGCCTCGCTCGCCGCCCTCGCCCGCCGGGCCAGCCCCGGGCTGACCGTTCCCGACCCGCTCGTCACGAAGGGGGCCACCTGCATGACGCTGGAGACGGTCCTCGGCTTCACGGCGCTCGCGGTCGTCTTCGCGCTGATCGTCCGGGCGGCACCGCTTCGCGCAGCCGGGGCGGCGCTCCTCGCCGGGGCGGGGACCGGCCTGATGGCCGAGGGGATCTTCCGGCTCCACTGCCCGATCACCGACCTCCGCCACGTCCTCGTCTGGCACGGCGGGGCCCTGGTAGTCCTGGCCCTTTCGGGCCTCGCGCTCGGCGCGGTCCTCGAGCGGCGGGCGCGGGCCCGGATGGACGAGCGGCTCGCCGGGCGCAGCGGCTGAGGCGGCCCCCTCCGGGCCGGCGTCAGCCTTCGGCCGGACCGGTCGGGACGCCGGGCCTCGCGAAGAGGTGAAAGAACTCCCGGTCGGCCGTCAGGAGGTGCCAGGCGACGACCTCGTAGGAGACGAACCAGAGGAGCCGGTCCAGCGTCGTCCTCCCCTCTCGCAGCTCCGCCCGCAGCGCGGCGGCCCTCTCGAGGAGGTCCTGGTGAAGGGCGCGGTGCCCGGCGAGCCCGTCGTAGCCGCTCCGGGCGAGGATCTCCTCCTCCGTCGCGAAGTGGAACCTCACGTGCTCGAGCAGCGCGTCGAGGCTCTCCTCTACCTCGCGGCCGTCGCCCCCCTCCGCCGCGAGGGCGATCAGGGCGCTCGCGCGTTCGACCAGCTCGCGGTGCTGGCCGTCGACCGTCGGCTCGCCGCACGCGTGCGACTCCCGCCACCTCGGCCGCGCCCAAGGGGCCGTCCGGACGACGGCTCCCCCGGGAGGGGCCGACGCGCCCGGATCCCACAGGACCTGGTCGCGTCCGCTCCGCTTGGCGGCGTAGAGGGCCTGGTCGGCCCGCGCGACCCAGGCGTCGAGCGTCTCGCCCGGCCGCCACTCGGCGACCCCCAGGCTGACCGTCACGGTCCCGGCGTCCGCGACGGGCTCGCCCCGGACGACGACGCGGATCCGCTCCGCGAGGCTCACGGCCGACGCGAGGGGCGTCTCGGGGAGGAGGACGAGGAACTCCTCGCCCCCCATCCGCGTCAGGACGTCCGACGGCCGCAGGTGCGTCGCCGCCCGTCGGCAGAGCTCCGCGAGGACGCGGTCGCCGGTCTGGTGGCCGCGCTCGTCGTTGATCACCTTGAACCGGTCGACGTCCAGGGCGATCAGGGTCAGGGGGCTCCCGTTCCGCGCCGCGCGGCTCATCTCGCCTCGGGCGACGACCTCGAGATGCCGCCTGTTCCAGGCGCCCGTCAGCTTGTCGGTCGACGCGAGCCGGTCGAGGTCGACCACCGCCTGCTCGAGGTCGGACTTGGTGCGGGCCAGGTCCGCGTTCGCCCGGACGAGCTCCGACGTCCGGGACGTCACCAGGCTCTCCAGCCGCTCGGACCGCCTCCTCAGGGCCGCGGAGCGCGCGAGGACGACGAGCGCCGTCGCCCCGGCGACCGAGAGGAGGACGGCGAGGCGGAAGAGCCACGACTCGTGGAACGCCGGGAGCTGCTCGATCTCGAGGGTCGCCGCCGGGCCGGGAGCGGGGTCGGTGTCGCTGACCGCGGCGACCCGGAGCGTGTACCGCCCCGGCCGGAGGCGGCTGTACTGGACGCGGCGCCGCCCTCCCCCGGGGACCCACTGTCCGTCGAGCCCGTCGAGCCTCGTGACGAAGCGAACCCGCTGGGGCGCGAGGAGGGCCGGGGCCGAGTACTCCACCTCGATGTGCCTCACGTCCGCTGGAAGCTGGAGCACGCCGTTCGGCCTCGCCTCCCTGCCGTCGACGAGGACCCTTTCGAGGAAGGCCCGCGGCGCCACCAGACCTCCGAGGAGCGCGGCCGGGTCGACCGACGCGAGCCCGTCGATCATGGGGAACCAGAGCCGGCCCGAAGGGTCCTTCCACGCGGCCGGCTGAACCCCGCCGTTCGCCTCGTTCGAGGGGAGCCCGTCGGCGAGGGTGAAGCGCTGGGGGTGGACGGTCACGCCGCCGTCCGCCGCCGCGCGCAGGAGCTCGGCGCGGCGCGCCCGGAAGATCCCCTGGTTCCCGGTCCACCAGATCCAGTCCCCTTCCCGGCCGACCCACGAGACCACGTTGTCCTGGAGGCCGCGGTCCCTGCCGAGGCTCGAGACCCGCGGGCCGTCCCGGACCAGGAGGCCCGCGCCGGAGGTCCCGACCCAGAGCTGGTCCTCGTCCGCCAGGAGCGAGCGGACGGGGACGGCAGGGATGCCGCCGGCCAGCCGGGGCTGGACGCGGCCGTCGGACCAGACGGCGACGCCCTTCGAGGTGGCGATCCAGACCCGCCCCGCGGCATCCTGCGAGAACCCGCGCACGTCCTGCGAGGGAAGCTCCCCGACGCCCACCAGCCGCGTCTCGGACAGGGCCTCGTAGCGGGCGCACCCCTTCGTCCGGCTGCCGATCCAGAGACGTCCCTCGCGGTCGACGAAGAGGGCGACGACGCCGTCGACGGGGAGCGCCGACGGCCGGACCGTCCCGTCCGGCGAGACCGTCACCAGGGGACCGTCGAACGTGCCGACCCAGGCGCCGCCGTCCGGCCGGGCGAGGACGGTCCATGGACAGCCCCCGATCGTCGCCGCCGACCAGACGGTGACCTGTCCCCCCGCTCCCGGCGCGTCGAGGCGCGCCAGACCGTCGCACCCGAACGCCGCCCAGAGACGCCCCCGGCCGTCCACGGAGAGGCCGTGGGCCGAGCGCCCGGGGAGACCGTCCGCCGGCGTCACCGCGCGGAAGACCCGCGGGACGAGCTGGTAGAGGCCCTCCACGTCCGTCCCCACCCAGACGGCGCCGTCCCGGTCGCAGAGGATCGACGACACGGCGGCGGGAGAGCCGGAGAGCGGCACCTTCACGGGCGGCCCCCCGGACGCCCGCCAGAGACCCGCGCTCCCGCCGAGCCACTCGACGCCGTCCGGCCCCGTCGTGACGGAGGTGACGAGATCGGCGAGGGCCGTCGCCGGAGCCGGCGCGCTCCCCTTGCGCGCGAGGACGAGGCGCCGGACGTCCATCGACGAGACCCCGGGAGAGAGGCCGTTCCAGAGCCGATCCCGCGCGACTTCCGGGACCGGGACGGGGCCGTCCGGAGTCACGAGGAGCGGCCCCAGCCTCGAGCTCCAGAGGACCATTCCACCGTCGCCGTCCTCCTGGATTCTCGCGAGGAGCGGGACCCGACCCCAGCCGGTCCCGGGCACCAGCTCGAAGCGCGAGCCGGCCTGCCGCGCGACCCCCAGGTCCTCGCTCCCGACCCAGAGCGTCCCGCGCGAGTCGCGGACCAGCGCCACGATCGCCGTCCCCTCGAGGGGGGGAGGCAGCGGGACCCGTTCGAGCGCTCCGTCGACGACGCGCGCGAGCCCCTGGTCCGTGCCGACCCACAGCCCGCCGCCCGCCTCGGGGAGGAGGGCGAGGACGGGAACGCCGTCGAGAGGGACCTCGCCCCGCAGGGGGACGACGCGGAACTGGAACCCGTCGAACCGCGCCAGGCCGCCGAAGGTGCCGACCCAGAGGAACCCGTCGCGATCCTGCGCGAGGGCCCGGACGCTGGCCTGGGGCAGCCCCTGCTCCGGGCCCCAGCGCCGGATCGCGAGGTCCGGTGCGGCGGCCGCGCAGAGCGCCGGAAACGACGCCACTAGGGCCGTCCCGAGCCGGGCGGCCCGACGCCTGAAGAGGCCCGACGCCGTCTGTCGCCGCATCGTCCTGTCGTGGGCGAGGCCCGCGAGCGGTCCGTCCGGGGCCCGCCTCCCCCCCGGATTCGGCTCGCCCGTGCCCGGGACCTCCCGGGGGCCGCTTGCTGCCGGCCTCGATCGAAGGCTACGCGCAAGCCCTCGCGGCGTCCATCGCGGCGCCCCGCGCCCCGCACCGGACGGCCGCGTCCCTCGCGGCGGATCGCTTCGCCGGTCAGCGCCCCTTCCGTGCCTGGTCGAGGAGCTTCCCGAGGGCCGGGTCGCCGGGCCGGAGCGCCAGCGCCCTCTCGAGCACCTCGGCCGCCCGCTCCTTCTCGCCCATCGTCAGGTAGAGCTCGCCGAGCTGGCCCAGGAGGTCGGCGTTGCGCGGGGCGCGGGCCGCCGCCGCCTCCCAGGCGGCGCGAGCTCCCTGAAGGTCCCCCTGCGCCCGCTTGACGCCGCCCGACCAGTAGGCGAGCTCCGGGCTCTCGGGGGCGTAGCGCCGTCCCTTCTCCAGCTCCTCCCCGGCCCCCGTGACGTCGCCCGCCCGGTAACGGGCCTGCGCCCGAGCGAGGTATCCCGCCGCCAGCGCCCGGTCCCGCTCGGGGAGGTCCGCGTGCCCCGGGAAGAGGCGGCGGGCCTCGTTCCAGGCCCGGGCCGCCCCGTCGACGTCTCCGAGGCCGTACCGCGCGGCTCCCAGGTCGAACCACCCGTCCACGTATCCGGGGTGGAGCGCCAGCGCCGTCTCCGCGTACGCGGCGCCCCTCCGGAGGAGCGCCTCACGGGCCTCGCCGTCGGCGCCCTCGGCCCGGACGACGCACGCCGCGCTCGCGTTCCCGTTCGCCAGGACCGACCGGGGGACCACCGCGACGTCGTGGAGGAAGAGGGTCGCGTCGTCCTTCCAGTCCGCGTTTCGCGTCACGGTGCGCCCTCCCGCGACGACGACGAGGACCGCCGCGACGCCGAGGAAGGCCGCCCGCCGGGCGGGCCCGGGCTCGAACGCCCTCCGGAGGGCGGCCAGGAGCCCGACGCCCGCGGCCAGGCAGAACCCCACGGACGAGTGATAGACGAGCCGCTCCCCCAGCACCGCGCCGATCGGGAAGAGGAAGTTGGAGACCAGGACGAGCGGAAAGAGGTAGAACGCCGCGGCGAACGCCAGCGGGGACCGCTTCCTGGCGGCGGCGATCCCGAGCACGACGATCGCGAGGTAGAGCGCGATCGAGAAGACGACGAGCGGGTCCCCCGGGGAGCGATACGGGATGGCGGCGAAGGAGTAGTCGGCCGAGAGCCGCGCCGGCCAGACGAGGAGGCGGACGTAGTCGAGGAGGGCGAAGAGCTTCGTTCCGACCGCCTCCGCCGGGGTCGCGTGCAGGAAGGGGTCGGTCAGCAGGTCCGGGGGGCGGGTCGATGCGAGGCCCGCCGTCGTCCGGAACCTCAGGACGAGGTAGACCCCCGTCAGCGCGGCGAACGGCGCGGTCCGGCGGGCGATGGAGGCCGCGCCGGTCTTCGTGAAGAGCCAGAGGGAGAGGGGGACGAGGGCGACGAGGACGACGCCCCACTCCTTCGACAGGAGGGCTGCGCCCGCCGACAGGGCCGCGAGGACGAGCGTCCGAGGCCGTGGCGCCTCCGCGTGGCGGAGGACCAGGAGGAGAGCGACGAGGATGAAGAGGAGCGAGAGGATCTCGTCGCGGCTCTTGACGTTCGCCACGACCTCCGTGTGGAGCGGGTGCACCGTGAAGAGGAGGGCCGCGAGGAAGGCGGCGTCGGCGTCGCGAGGGAGGACGTGGCGCCGGAGGAGGACGAGGAGGACCGCCACCGTGAGCGCGTAGAGGGCGACGTTCCCCGCGTGGCCGACGGCGGGCGAATCGCCGAAAAGCTCGTGCTCCACGGCGAAGGTGGCGATCGACAGGGGCCGGTACCGCCCGCCGGCCAGGAGGTCGCCGGCCCCGAGCGAGGCGTAGTAGCCGGCATAGGCGTCCGAAGCGAAGATGCGGGGGAGCCCCCGAAGGCCGGCCTGGACGGCCGGGTTCGCCGTGATGATCGGCGCGTCGTCGAGCGCCCACCCGTTGGCGAGGGTGTTCGCGTTGAGCGCCACGGCGAGCAGGACGACGGCCAGGAGCTGGGCGGAAGGCCCCCGGACCGGGGCGAGCGGGGCCGGCTCCCCTCCCCCCGGGGAGCGGACGGGGGCGGCGGCGGGAGACCTCGTTGCGCGGCGGCGGGCGGCGGGCACGGCGCATTCTCGCCCGTCGTGCACCCCCGCCCGGCCTGATGCGAAGGCCTCAGGCGACCGGGACGGATGCATCATGCGCGCCTGGGGCCGAGACGGTATAGTCCCAAAGCCCCGGTTGGAGGGGGGACCCTTGTACAAGATCGTCAAGCGCGAGCAGTTCTCCGACGTCACCTTCCTCTGGGACGTCCACGCCCCCGACGTGGCTCGGGCGGCCAGGCCCGGCCACTTCGTCATGCTCCGGCTCGACGAGGAAGGGGAGCGGATCCCCCTGACCGTCGCGGACTACGACCCCGACTGGGGGACCGTCACCGTCGTCGTCCAGGCGCTCGGGAAGACGACCCGCGAGATGATGCGGAGCTTCAAGGAAGGGGACACCTTCTCCGACTTCGTCGGGCCGCTCGGGCTCGAGAGCCACGTCGGGAAGGTCGGGCACGTCGTCCTGGTCGGGGGCGGCCTCGGCGTGGCCCCCGTCTTCCCGCAGCTGCGCGCCTTCAAGGAGGCGGGGAACCGGACGACGGGGATCATCGGCTTCCGGAGCAAGGACCTCGTCTTCTGGGAGGACCGCTTCCGGCGCTACTGCGACGACCTGATCGTCTGCACGGACGACGGCAGCTACGGCAAGCCCGGCTTCGTCACCGTCGCCCTCGCGGAGCTGATCGAGAGGGAGAAGCCCGACCTCGTCGTCGCCATCGGGCCGCTCCCGATGATGCGCGCCTGCTCCGAGGTGACCCGCCCCTCCGGCGTGAAGACGATGGTCTCGCTGAACGCCATCATGGTCGACGGCACCGGGATGTGCGGCTCGTGCCGCGTCAGCGTGGGCGGGCAGACGAAGTTCGCCTGCGTCGACGGGCCGGACTTCGACGGCCACCTCGTCGACTTCCCCGAGCTCCAGCTGCGGCAGGACCGTTTCAAGCAGCAGGAGACCGCGGCCAAGGACGACTTCTCGAAGGTCTGCTCCATCGAGGAGCAGCTCTTCGAGCTGAACAAGAGGAACTACAAGAAGTTCAAGGAGCTGTCGGAGCACGCCGGCAAGATGCCGGAGCGCAACGCGCTGGAGCGCTCGCGGAACTTCGAGGAGGTCAACCTCGGCTACACGATGGTCGACGCCCTGCAGGAGGCCGAGCGGTGCATCCAGTGCGCCCGGCCCACCTGCATCGCCGGCTGCCCGGTGGCGATCGACATCCCGCGCTTCATCCGCCACCTCCTCGTCCGCGACCTCCCGGGCGCCCTCTCCGTCATCCAGGAGAGCAACCTCTTCCCCTCGATCTGCGGCCGCGTCTGCCCCCAGGAGACGCAGTGCGAGATCCAGTGCATCCTCGAGAAGAAGATGGAGCCGGTCGCCATCGGGCGGCTCGAGCGCTTCGTCGGCGACCACGCCCCGCTGCCGGACGTGAAGCCCCCCGCCAACGCCGGCGCGCTCGGGAAGGTGGCCGTCGTCGGCTCCGGCCCGGCCGGCCTCGCCTGCGCCGGCGACCTCGCCCGGAAGGGGGCCGACGTCACGATCTTCGAGGCGCTCCACGTCATCGGCGGCGTCCTGAAGTACGGCATCCCGTCCTTCCGCCTCCCCCGGACGACGATCGACCGGGAGGTGAGCGCGCTCCAGAAGCTCGGCGTGAAGTTCGAGACGAACAAGGTCATCGGCAAGACCTTCACCGTCCCGCAGCTCCTGGGCGAGATGGGGTTCGACGCCGTCTTCATCGGGACCGGGGCCGGCTTCCCCTCGTTCCTCGGCATCCCGGGCGAGCAGGCGGGGCAGGTCTACAGCGCCAACGAGTTCCTGACGCGGATCAACCTGATGGGCGGCGACAAGTTCCCCTTCAAGGACACGCCGATCGCCATGGGGAAGAAGGTCGTCGTCCTCGGCGCCGGCAACACCGCGATGGACTGCCTCCGCGTCGCGCGCCGCCTCGGGGCCGAGGAGGTCCACTGCGTCTACCGGCGGACCGAGGCCGAGGCCCCCTGCCGCGTCGAGGAGCTCCGGCACGCCAAGGAGGAGGGGATCCACTTCAACTGGCTGATGAGCCCGACCGAGATCCAGGTCGACGAGAAGGGGAACGTGAAGGCCATCGTCGTCCAGAAGATGGAGCTCGGCGAGCCCGACAAGTCGGGCCGGCGGCGCCCCGTCCCGATCGAGGGGGCCTTCGAGACCTTCGAGTGCGAGACGGTCATCTACGCGCTCGGGACCCGCGCCAACCCCGTCATCGCCCGCTCGACCCCGAGCCTCTCGGTGAGGGGCGAGGGCTACATCAACGTCGACCCGAAGACGCAGGCCGCGTCGATCCCCGGGGTCTTCGCCGGCGGCGACATCGTCACTGGCGGCGCCACCGTCATCCTCGCGCTCGGCGCGGGGCGCCGCGCCGCGAAGGCGATCGAGCGCTACCTGACAACGAAGGAGTGGCCGGTCGTCCTCCCCGAGGAGGCGGAGGCCGCGAAGGCGGCCGCGCCCGCCCCCGTCGAGGCGGCCTGCCCGAAGTGCCGCCGCCCCTTCGAGCCCGGCGACGACGAGCACATCTGCTGCGCCGGCGAGCAAGTCGTCTGGACCTGCTCCTCGTGCCACAAGGTCTCGGAGGGCTTCGCGTTCCCCTACGGCCTCTGCCCCGCGTGCGGCGGGACCCTCGTCGCCGGGCACGACACGCCCGTCGAGACGCCCGCCGCGGTCGACGCGGTCCGGCAGGCGTTCGAGATCGAGCTGGGGGGCCTCGCCTTCTACACGCGCGGCGCCGACGACGTGGAGGCGAAGGACCCCGACCTCGCGCACCTCTTCCGCGAGCTCGCCGGGATGGAGAAGGGGCACATGGAGACGCTCGCGCGGCGTTACCACGTCGAGGCTCCGCCCGCCGCCCTCGCCGCGAGCCTGACCCCCGCGCAGGTCGCCGTCTTCGCGGGCGCCGACCTCGCGGAGGTCACGGGCGCCTCGCTCCTCCGCCTCGCCGTCCACCTCGAGAAGAGGGCCCGCGCCTTCTTCCTCGACGCGGGGAGGACGTTCCCCACCGGCTCGGCCGAGTGGAAGCTCTACCGGGAGCTGGAGGCCGAGGAGCGGGAGCACGTCGACCTCCTCTCCACGGTCCTGGCGCGGATCGTCGCGGAGAAGCCGGTCGTCGTCTAGAAGAACGCGGAGCGTCCGCCACGCCGGGCTCGTGGCGGACGCTCCGGCCTTCCGCGCGCGCGGCGCGCGCACGACCGCTTGACGGGACGCGCGCGCCGCGTCACATTCGGTCATGCACCTCGCGTTCCGTGGGACTCGAACGACTCGGGCGTGACGGACGTCGTCCTCGTCTCGATGCCCTTCGGGCCGGAGATGTCCCCGTCCCTCGGGCTGAGCCTCCTCAAGGCCTCCCTGGCCCGTCGCGGGGTCCCCTCCCGCGTCCTCTACTTCACCCTCCGCTTCGCCGAGGCCCTCGGCGTCGGCTTCTACACGCAGCTCTCGACCGACGGGACCCGCTCCATCCGCGAGCTGGCCGGCGAGTGGCTCTTCCGCGACGCGCTCTTCGGCCGCACGCCGCGGGGGGAGCGCCGCTACGTCGACGAGGTCCTCGTGGGACGCTCGGTCTGGCCGGTCCGCTCCCTGGCGCGCCCCGTCCCCGCCTCGTTCGTCGAGAGGCTCCTGCGCGCCCGCGCCCGCGTCGAGCCGTTCCTCGACGCCTGCCTCGAGGCCGTCCTCGCCGAGCGGCCGCGCGTCGTCGGGTTCACGAGCGTCTTCCAGCAGCACGTCGCCTCGCTCGCGCTCGCCCGGCGCGTCAAGGCGGCCGCGCCCGGGACGACGGTCGTCCTCGGGGGAGCGAACTGCGAGGGGGTGATGGGGGCCGAGACGGTCCGCCAGTTCCCGTTCGTCGACGCGGCCGTCTCGGGCGAGGGGGACCTCGTCTTCCCCGAGCTCGTCGAGCGCGCGCTCGCCGGGCGGCCCCTCGACGGCCTCCCGGGGGTGCGGACGCGCGCGACGGTCGCGGCGGCCTTCGCCGAGCGGCGCTTCCCCAACGCCCCGTCGGTCGCCGCGATGGACGACCTCCCCGAGCCCGACTTCTCCGACTACTTCGAGCAGTTCGCCGCGAGCCGCCTCTCCCGCACGTGGCAGCCCGGCGTCTTCTTCGAAACGTCGCGGGGCTGCTGGTGGGGGGAGAAGAGCACCTGCACCTTCTGCGGCCTGAACGGGGCCACGATGCGCTTCCGGAGCAAGTCGCCGGCGCGCGCCGTCGACGAGCTGGCCCGCCTCGCCGCGCGCCACCCCGGCTGCGACGTCCAGGTGGTCGACAACATCCTCGACACGTCGTACCTCGACAGCGTCGTCCCGGAGCTCGCCCGTCGCCGGCTCGGCCTGACGCTCTTCTGGGAGACGAAGGCCAGCCTCGCGAAGGAGCAGGTGCGGCGGCTCGCGTCGGCCGGGGTCACCCGGATCCAGCCCGGGATCGAGAGCTTCAGCGACCCGATCCTCAAGCTGATGAGGAAGGGCGTCACGGCGCTGCAGAACGTCCAGCTCCTGAAGTGGTGCCGCGAGCTCGGCGTGAAGCCCTACTGGAACGTCCTCTGGGGCTTCCCCGGCGAGCCTCCCGACGAGTACGCGCGGATGGCCGCCCTCGTGCCGCTCCTGGCCCACCTGCCGCCCCCGCAGGGCGTCTCCGGCCTGCGGCTCGACCGCTTCAGCCCCGGCTTCGAGGAGCCCGCGCGGTTCGGCTTCGCCGAGGTGGCGCCGCTCCCTTCGTACCGCCACGTCTACCCGTTCGCCCCCGAGGTCCTCGCGAACCTCGCGTACTTCTTCTCCTTCCGGCCCGCCGACGGCCGCGACCCCGGGGACTACGTCGGTCCTCTCCTCGCGGCGGTCCGGAGGTGGACGCGCGAGGCGGACGAGAGCGCGCTCTTCTTCGTCGACGTCGGAGGGAAGCTCGTCGTGTGGGACCTGCGGCCGCGGGCGCGCCGCGCCCTCACCGTCCTCGAGGGCCTCCCGCGCCTCCTCTACCTCGCGTGCGACGCGGCGACCGACGTCCGCGCGCTCGCCGCCGCCTCGCGCGACGCCGGCGGGACCGACGTCGGCGTGGACGAGGCGCTGCGCGCCCTCGAGCCGCTCGTCTCGGGCGGGCTCGTCCTCCGCGCCGGCTCGCGGTTCCTCGCGCTCGCGACGCGGCTCGGCGATGGCGCGATTCCCGACGGCGCCGCGCGGCGCTTCGACTCCGTCGCGCGCACGCTCGGCAGAAAGGAGAGTCACACGCTCGTCGTTCCGTTGCACAATGCGCACGACGGAGAGATGCCGCGGAGCGCCGACGGCGGGACGCGGAAGAAGGGCGCGGGGCGGAGCCGTTCCGCCGCGCGGCCGCGATTGTCGGAGGACCGGTTCTCCCTCAACCGTCGAGGAGAGCTGGTCATCACGTGACCGGTGGCCGCGCGTGCGGCCAGGAAAGGAGACCCAGGATGGCGACTCGGAAGAAGGCTGCGAAGAAGGCCGCCCCGAAGAAGAAGGCCGCCAAGAAGGCCGTCAGGAAGACCGCCGCCCGGAAGGCGGCCCCGAAGAAGAAGGTCGTCAAGAAGGCCGTCAGGAAGACTGCCCCCAAGAAGAAGGCTTCCAAGAAGAAGGACGCCGGGATGATCTGATCCCCGGGGCCCTCTCGCGGAGCCGGCCCTCGACGAGAGCCGGCTCCGCGAGAGCCCGCGTGACGGTGCGGGCCGCGCGTCCCGGCGAGCGTCCTCTCCCCCCGGGAAGACTGCTACCGCAGCCCCGTCAGCAGGTGGAGATCGGTCTTGTACTGGAAGAAGCTGTAGGCGTAGGTCGCCCCGTCCGGGGTCACCTGGGCCGAGACGATCATCTCGATCCCCGCCGGATCGGGAGGAGCCGCCTCGGCGACCACCTCGCGCCGGCCGGTCGCGAGGTCGACGCGGCGGATGCGGAACGGCAGCCCGTCGAACCTCACGACGAAGAGCGAGCCCCCGTCGGCGCTCCACCGGACCGGGACGTCGCCCGGCTCCACCCCGGACGCCGGGATCGGCACGCCCTCTCCGAGGGGGAAGAGGACGACGCGATCCGCGGCGTCGAGGACCGCCGCCCGCGTGCCGTCCGGCGACACGGCGTCGCTGCTCGGGACGATGCGCATCCCGGCGGGCGAGACCGCCCGCGGGGGACCCGACTCGACGCTCTGGACGAAGAGCCGCACCGGCTGCTTCGCCTCGTTGCCCGCGATGAGGAGCCGCTTGCCGTCGGGGTACCACGCGACCGACTGGTAGCTCGACAGGGTCCCCCGGTCCAGCGTCCGCGCCTGTCCCGGTCCCGTCGGAAGGAGCTGGAGGGCCGGCGGCGTCGTCGAGAGGATCGAGACCGCCCACTTGCCGTCGGGCGAGAGGGGGCCCGCCGTCCCCTCGCCGAGCCTCACCGCCGGCGAGCCGTCGCTCGCGCGCGTGTAGACCGCGTAGACGCCGGCCCCTCCCCCGGCGCCCTGCTCTCCGAAGAGGATCTGCCTGCCGTCGGCCGAGAGGTCGGAGACGACGGAGGCGTCGAGCCAGGAGAGGTCCCGCTCGACCGGTGCCCCGTGCCGCCCGAGCGCCATCCCGATCCGCGCGCGCCCCTCCGTGACGAGCGCCTCGCCGTCGGCGCGGACGTCCTGGACGCAGAGGCGCCCCGCCGAGCGCGCCAGCAGGCGCGTCTTCCCGGAGAGCGTCACGGCCCAGAGGGCGCAGTTCGGCGAGACCTCGGTCGCCGTGAACCAGACCTCGTTCCCCGACGGGGACCAGGCCAGGCCGCTCGCGCTGGCCCACCCCGACGAGAGGACGTCCACCTTCCCGTTCCGGTCGACGACGCAGATCGACCCGCGGTCGTCGCCGAGGACGGGATGGTCGATGAAGGCGACGCGGTCCCCGTCCGGCGAGACCCTCACGTGGCTGATCCACCCCTCCGCCCGGTGGAGCACCCGCCCGATCGGGTACTCCAGGCGGTAGCGCCCGTCGACCACGTGGCTGACGGCGAGCTCCTTGCCGTCGGGCGAGAAGTCGGCGTCCTCCACGTCGCCCAGGATCTCGCGCGGCGCCCCGCCGTTCATCGGCGCCCGCGCGAGCGTCCCCCGGGTGCTGAACCCGTAGACGAAGCGGCGCCCGATCGAGATCGCGAGCTCCCCCTTGGAGGAGACCGCGAGGACGTCCGCCGGGGGGATGTCGAGCGGGCGCGACTCGGGGCTCTCGGTCCGCATCGAGAAGAGCCGGAACGGCTCGCCGTCCCACGACGCCCCGAAGACGACGGTCCGCCCGTCGGGGGTGTAGCGGGCCGAGAGGACCGCGCCCCGCCGGAACGTGAGCTGGCGGTAGTCGGGGAGGGGGGCCGGGGCGGTGGCGGCCCGGACGACGAAGAACGCCCCGGCGAGGACGACGAGCGCGGCTCCCAGCGCGGCCGCGATCCGGCCCCTCGTCCAGACGGGCGTCCGGCCGGCGGCCTCGAACCGGAGGCGGTCGGCGGAGGCGACGCTCCCGAAGCCGCCGAGCTCCCGGAGGTGGAACGTCAGGTCCGCCGCGGACTGGTAGCGGGCGTCGGGGTCCTTCTCCAGGCAGCGGCGGACCACGCGCTCGAGGCCGGCCGGAAGGGGCGACGGCCCCGAGAGGCGCCCGAACGGGTCCTCCGAGACGGTCGCCGTCATCGTCTCGAACGCGGACTTCCTCCGGAACGCCACCTCGCCGCTCGCCATCTCGAAGAGGACGGTCCCGAACGCGAAGAGGTCCGACCGGTGGTCGACGGCCTCGCCCCGGACCTGCTCGGGAGACATGTAGCTGACCGTGCCGACCACGAGGCCCGTGGCCGTGGCGCGGGAGACGGTCTCCGCCTCGGGCGCGGCGCTCATGTCGATCGACATGGGCGGCGCCAGGAGCTTGGCGAGGCCGAAGTCGAGGAGCTTCGTCCTCCCGTCCTTCGTCAGGAAGACGTTCTCCGGCTTCAGGTCGCGGTGGACGACCCCCGCGGCGTGGGCCGCGGCGAGCCCCGAGGCGATCTCGATGGCGATCGGGAGGAGGTCCTCCTGCGGGATCGCGCCCCGGTCGAGCCGGTCGCGGAGCGTCTCCCCCTCGAGCAGCTCCGTGACCAGGTAGGGGACGCCCTCCCGCTCGCCCGTGTCGTAGACCGCGAGGACGTTCGGGTGGCTCAGCCGGCCCACCGCCTTCATCTCGGTCTCGAAGCGGCGGACCCGGTCCCGGTCGGCCGAGACCTCCTCGGGGAGGATCTTGATGGCGACGTGGCGGCCGAGGCGGGTATCCCTCGCCCGGTAGACCTCGCCCATGCCGCCCGCGCCGATCCTCCCGAGGACCTCGTAGGGACCGAGCTTCTCGCCCGCGGACAGCGTCATCGTCGCGCGGATCGTACCGCCGGTCGGCCCTCCCTCAGAGGACCCTCCTCACCGTCCAGAAGTCCCAGGCGTAGTCGGGGTGGAGGAGGTAGTCGAACGGAAGGGTGAAGTACCCCTCCATCCCCCACCTCCTTCCCCACGAGTTCCTCGCGAGGAAGCGCGACCCCCGGTATCCCACGACGAGGACCGCGTGGCCGCCCAGGTGCCGCTCCCCCCGGGCCGGGAGCGAGACGCGACCGGTGGTGCGGACGTGGCGGCTCTCGAACCCCTGGTAGACCGAGATCCCCGCCGTGAACGGGAACCCCTCGGCGAGGCAGCCGCACAGGTGGTCGAGCGACCTCCCGATCCGGTGGTAGGTGAGGGCGCGATGCGGGCGGGCGGCGTGGAAGCAGCGGCGGGGCGGCCGGACGGCGAACTTCTCCGGCCGGTACGGCCAGAGCCTCTCGGGACAGACCCCGTAGCGCGCCACGGCCTTGTAGCCGTCGCGGAGGGAGACCGGCGCGTTCGTCCCCACCGTCCGCTCCTTGGCCCGCTCGAGGTAGTAGATGAAGAGGCGCGACGGCAGCTCCGGCGCCTCGTGGTGGCCGCGCTCGTCGAACCAGACCGCCGCGCCGATCGCGTGCGCGGTGCAGCTGTTGAGCGGCCTCTGGTTCTGCACCGGCGGGCAGCCCGCCCTCAGGTCGACCGAGGCCGGCAGGCCGCGGCGGACGTGCCGGGGCGCCTCGTAGCGGTGGTCGCGGTGGTCCGGGACGTCGGGATGCGTGCCGTAGTGACGGGAGCCTCTCATCCACCCTCCGGGGCCGCCCCGCGGCGCCCCTGCCCGATGCTATTTTCCGCGAGGCCGAGGAAGGAGGTGGCATGACGTGAAGAAGCGCCCGCTCCCGCCCCGCCCCTTCCCCTGGCCCCGCCTTGACCCGGCGCGACGGAGCGCCGAGGTGGCGGCCTTCTTCACCCGCCGCGCCCCACGCTACGATCGGATCGCCGACCGCCCGTACTGGGCGTTCTCCGACGTGGTCCTCCGGGAGCTCCTGCTCCGCCGCGTGCTCCACGACGTCGACCCGGACCGGCCGCTCCGCTTCCTCGACGCGGGCGGAGGAACGGGGCGCTGGTCCCTCTTCCTCCTCCACGCCTTCCCGCGCGCGGCCGGCGTCCTCCTCGACGTCTCGCCGGGAATGCTCGACGTCGCGGCTCGGAAGGCGGCGCGGGCCCGGTGCTCCGGCCGGCTCGCGCTCCTTCCCCGCGATCTGCACGAGCCGGTCTCCCGGACCCTCGGCCGCTTCGACCTCGTCCTCTGCTTCCACAACGTCGCCGGGCTCGTCGCCGATCCCGCGGCGCTGGTGCGGCGGCTGGCGCGCGTCCTCGTCCCCGGGGGCCGGATCGCGCTCGTCCTCCCCAACCTCTACCAGGCGGCCTGGGTGAGTTTGAGGGACGGGCGCACCGGCGAGCTCCGCCGCCTGCGCGAGCGGGCGGCCGTCAAGTACGCCGACAGCGTCCCCGAGGTCTTCGCCTTCACGCCCGCCACCGCGCGGCGGGCGCTCCGCCTCGCCGGCTGCACGGAGGTCTCCGTCCTCGGCTTCCCGGTCTCCGTCTACCCGATGAACGGGGCCGAGGAGCCGCCGGCCCCGCTGCGGGGGGGGCGGACGCTCCGGAGCCTCGTCCGCGCAGAGGTCGAGCTCTGCCTCGAGGAGGAGGCCGCCGCGCGGGGGAACTGCCTCCTCGCCATCGGCACCGCTCGCCCGCGCCGCCCTCGCCGACGAACCTGAGCGGAAGCGGGGAAGCCGGACGTTGGCCTGCCCGGCCGGGTTCGAACCGGCCCGCGCGCTTCGCACTCGGGCCGTCCGGCGGCTGCTCTCCCTTCGGGGGCTCCGCGCTTGCCGCGCTCCGCCCCCGTGCCCCCGCGAGGGTCGCCGGCTCGAACCAGTTCCCTCTCGCGCATTCATGGCCTGCCCGGCCGGGTTCGAACCGGCGACCCTCGGCTTAGAAGGCCGATGCTCTATCCAGCTGAGCTACGGGCAGGCGGAAGCACCCTGCGGGCGTCCGCAGACTCTAGCAAAGCCGCCGCGGTGAGGAGGGGAGGCCGGCTCCCGCACGGGAGCCCGTCAGCCGCGTCAGCCCTTTCCGAGCTTCCGGCGAAGGGCGTTCGGCATCGACGCCGGAAGGCCCCCGCAGCAGGGAGCGCCGTCGGCCGTCCCCGCGCCGCCGCGGGATTTCGCCTCGGTGCAGCGGAGCCAGTCGCGGAGGGCGACGCTGTCGGGGACGAAGGCGTCGGCTCCCGTCAGCCGCGCCAGCTCCGGCTCGGCGCGGAAGGCCCCGCCGCCGACGAGGAGCTTCACGCCGGGAGCGGCGGCGCGGATCTCCTCGATGGCGCGCGCCGCCTCGGGGATGTGGGCCGGGAGGGTGAGGGAGAGCGCCACGGCCGTCGGAGCGCGCTGGGCGACGAAGCCCACCAGGCACCCGCGCGGGACGTTCCCCCCGAGGCACTCCGCCTCCCAGCCCGCCTCGCGGGCGACCTCGGCGGCGATTCGCAGGCCGAGGTCGTGGAACTCCCCCGCCAGGCAGGCGAGGAGGAGCCGCGGCGCCCCGGCCGGCGGCGGCGGGACGCGCGCCGCCATCCGGGCGAGGACGCGCGAGATGAGCGAGGTCGCCAGGTGCTCCTCGGCCACCGAGGCCTCGCCACGCAGCCAGAGCGCGCCGACCTCGGCCAGGACCGGAGAGACGATCTCGCGCGCCACGAGGGCAAGGTCCGCGCCGCGGCGCTCCGCCTCGGCGAGCGTCCCCGCGACCTCCGCCTCGTTGCCGCCGAGGAGGGCGACGAGAAGCGGTCCCGGGAGGTCCCTCAGGTCCGGCCCGGCGGACGCCTTCCCGGCCGAGCGCGCCCTGGGGGCGAGGCGAGTGGATCGGCGGCGGGTCTGCACGGTTCCGGACACGCTACGAGGCGGCCTCCGAAGCGGATTCGAGGCATCGATCGAGGGGTTTTGCGAGACGGCGTCGCATCATCCGCCGCCTACGCCTGGACGACGACCCGCGTCCCCCCCCAGACGTCGAGGACCGCCCCGGTGACGGCGGCCGCCGCGGGGGAGACGAGGTAGAGCGCCGCCTCGGCGACGTCGTAGGGGTCGAGCTTCTCGGCCAGCGGCCTCTCGTGCGGCACCGGGTTCGGGTGGCGGGTCCGGTTCTCGGTGGAGCCGGGGCAGACGGCGTTCACGGTGATCCCCGCCGGGCGAAGCTCGGCGGCGAGCGCCTTGGTGAGGCCGATCAGGCCGAACTTCGCGGCGCAGTGGGCCACGACGTTCGCGTCGCCGACCGTCCCGTGGATCGAGGCGACGTTCAGGATCCGCCCCGACGGCGCCGCCTTCAGGGCCGGGAGCGCCGCGTGGACCAGGAGGTAGGCCGCCTTCAGGTTCGTCCCGAGGACGCGGTCCCACTCGTCCTCGGCGAGCTTCTCGAACGGCTTCCAGACGAAGACCCCGGCGTTGTTGACGACGACGTCGAGCCGGCCGGTCTCCCCGACCGCCCGCGCGACCAGCGCCTCGACCGACGCGGCGTCCCTCACGTCCGTCGGGACGGCGAACGCATCGCCTCCCGCCGCCTGGACCTCGGCGGCCGTCTCGCGGAGCTGCTCCTCGGTGCGGGCCGCCAGGACGACGCGGGCACCGGCGCGCGCGAAGGTCACGGCCAGGGCCCGCCCGATCCCGCGCCCCGCGCCGGTGACGATCACGGTCTCGCCCTCCAGGGGGCTTCTCGTCGCGTGGCTCATCCGAAGAGCTCCTCCTTCACGGCGCGGCGGCGGCCTCGCTCGGCCGTCCCCTCGCGGCGCTCGTAGCGCAGTCCCGACACGAACCCTCCCGACTCGCCCGGCAGGAGGCGCGGCCGCTCCTCCCGGACGACGTCGAGGAGGTAGAGACGCCGCGCCGGGTCGGCGGCGCTCCCCCTCCCCCGCACCCGGCGCCGGAGGGCCAGGGTCCGGGGCGAGCGCCCCACCCAGAAGAGGAGGAGGGCCGCGCGCCGCGCGTCCAGGTTCGCCGCCGTCCGGCTCTCTCCGGGGACCGAAAGGGCGACCCGGCCGTCGTCGCGCCGCGCGACCTCGTCCTCCGAGAGGAAGGCGTGGTGGGGGGAGCCCTCTCCCGAGAGGGTCGTCACGACGAACACCCGCCCCCGGCGGAGGCTCGCTCGGGCCATCCCGGCGAGGCTAGCACGCGGAGAGAGGGGAGCGGGAAGCGGACCTCTAGAATGCCCGCGCGCCGATGAGTCACCTCGCCCTCCCCCTCGCCGCGGCCCTCCTCCTCCACCCCTGGGGGCGGTGCCTCGCCGCCGGCTCCGGAGAGGTCCGCCGGGTCGCGGTCGAATCCGCCGCCCTCGGCGCGAGCGTCCCGGCGACGATCCTCCTCCCCCCCTCGTACGAGGGCGCGGCGGGACGCCGCTACCCCGTCGTCTACTTCCTCCACGACGCCCGCGGCGACGAAGAGGTCCTCGAGCGGAAGGGGGTCGCGGCGCGGCTCCTCGCCGAGATGGAGGCGGGCCGCCTCCCCGAGCTCCTCGTCGTCGCGCCACGCGGCAACGGCGCGTGGTTCGTCGACACCTTCGACGGGACCAGCCGGTACGGCGAGTTCCTCGACCGCGAGCTCGTCCCCTGGGTCGACGTCCGCTTCCGGACCCTGGCGCGGCGCGAAGGGCGGGCCGCCGCGGGAATCTCCATGGGGGGATACGGCGCCCTCCGGTGGAGCCTCCGTCGCCCGGAGCTCTTCGCGGTCGCCGGAGGCCTCTCGGCCGCTCTCCAGCCGATGAGCCTCCGGATGCTGGAGGAGGTCCCGTTCTTCGTCCGCCCCTCCCTCTCCCGGGCCTTCGGCTCGGCGTGGGGCGCGAACGACTTCCGGAGGAACGACCTCTACCAGCTCCTCCTCGACGATCCCGGTCTCGCCGCCCGCGCGCCCCGCTTCGTCCTGGAGGCCGGCACCGGCGACCGGTACCACCTCGGCGAGATGGCGTCGTTCTTCGACACGTTCGTGCGCGCCGCCGGGGGGCGGAGCGAGACGGTCCTCGAGGCGGGCGACCACGACTGGAGCTACTGGCGCCGGGCGCTTCTCCCCTTCGCCGGCCGGCTCGCGGCCCTGCTCGAGGGGCCGCGCGAGGAGGCGCCGTGAGGCGGCGCCTCCTCCTCTTCGACGTCGACGGGACGCTCCTCTCGCCGGGCCGCCCCGGCCTCGAGTCGTTCACCCGCGCCCTGAGGGAGGTCTTCGGGACGGCGGGGGAGGTCGAGAGCTACCGCTTCGAGGGGAAGCTCGACCCGGTGATCGTGACGGAGCTGATGCGGGCGGCCGGCGTCCCGGACGAGACGATCGCCGCGCGGCGCGACGACGCCCTCCGCCTCTACCTCGACCTCCTCGAGGCCGCCTTCGCCGAGCAGCGCCCGCTGCTGAAGCCGGGGGTCCCGGAGCTGCTCGAGTCGCTCTCCCCGGAGACGCACGTCGTCCGCGCGCTCCTGACGGGGAACGTCGAGCGGGGCGCGCGGATCAAGCTGACCGCCGCCGGGCTCTGGCACCACTTCAGCTTCGGCGTCTGGGGAGACGACGCGCCCCTCAGGACCGGCCTCGGTCCGGTCGCCCTCGCCCGGGCCCGCGAGCGGACGGGGACCGAGTTCTCCGGCCGGGACTGCGTCGTCGTGGGCGACTCGCCCTCCGACGTCGCCTGCGGCCGGGCTCTCGGCGCCCGCGTGGTGGCCGTCGCCACGGGGCGGACGACCGCCGCCGAGCTCGCCGCCGCGGGAGCCGACGTCGTCCTTCCCGATCTCGCCGACCCGGAACGAGCGCGGGAGGCGCTCCTCTCATGAGACGGACCGTTCCCCGCCCCCGCGCCGCGGCTCTTGCCGCGGCTCGTGCCGTCGCTCTCGCCGCCGTTCTCGCCGCGCTCCTCGGCCTCGCCGCCCCCCCGGCGGCCGCCGAGGGGAAGGTCGACCCCACCGGCCCGCCTTTCGACCTCTCGCCGCCGCTGCCGCACTCCATCTCCTTCACGGTCGACACGTCGGTCGCCCGCGACGAGCTCGTCCTCCTCACCGGAGCCAAGGGCGCCGCCGAGGCCCTCGGCCGGCTCAAGGCCTCCCGCGCGTTCTCCCTGGGCGTCGAGCGCGGGGGCGGCTCGGTCGACGACATGACCGGCAGGCTCGTCACGGCGGCCGCGGGGACGCCGGACGCCCTCGCCGCGTCGTGGATCCCGCGCGCCGCGAGCTTCGCCGGCGTCCTCTCCTCCTTCGAGACGGAGGGGGGGCCGGACGCGACGCTCCTCGCCCGGAGGATCGCCTCGGTCCTCCCGCCGAGCCCCGCCGTCTCCGCCCGCCTCCGCCTCGTCCCCCTCCTCGGCGCCGGAGGGTACGAGGAGGTCCTCCTGGACGAGGACGGCTCGACGACCTACCTCTTCGCCGACCTGCCGCGGCTGGTCAGGACGGGCGGCATCGACGAGGCCCCGCCCCAGGAGGCGATGCTGGGGGTCCTCCGCGCCGCCGCCGCCCGGGCCTGGCAGGAGCTCTTCGCGGCGTCCTTCCGCAAGCCGGCCGCCTGGCCCACGGTCCCCGCCTCCGACTTCGACGCCCTCCTCGCCAGCTCCGTGGCCGAGGGGCCGGCCACTCTCTTCCTCTTCCCCGACGAGTTCTTCCCGCTGAGCGTCGTCCTCGAGGAGCCGATCACGCGGGCCTTCGGACGGTGGAACACGGCGGCCGAGCTCCTCCTCGACGGGAAGCTCAAGGACCCGGACCGGAGCGACGTCCTGGCCAACGCCACCCGCGGCGAGTTCTGGGGACGCTACGGCGCGATCGTCGGCGCGGCGATGGCGGAGGCGATCGTCCGGAGCGCGGGCCGCGACGCCTACGTCAAGGCCCTCGCCGCGGGACCGCGGGCCGTCGCCTCGCTCTACGTCTCGGCCGGCAAGGGGCCGAAGGGCTTCGCCCTGAGCAAGCGGGTGAAGAAGGCGCTGGAGAAGGCTCCGCCCGGGTAGGTCCGGCCGGCGGGCGGCCCGGCGCCGCTCAGACGGTCGGCAGGAGCGTCGGCGCGCTCAGCGGCGGCAGCTCCGGCGGATCGTCCCCCCACTCCTTCAGCTTCGCGTAAGGGTAGAGCCCGTCGCTGTGGCCGTCGTGCCAGTAGATCTGGACCGCGTAGCCCCCCACGGGGGCGGTCCGGGAGATCTGGAACGACGCGGACGTGAGCGGCGCCTGGGGCGGCTTTGCGAGGCGGCCCAGGAGGTCCCTCTCGCCGGCGCATCCGGCGCAGGGGCAGAGGCGGCGCAGGTCGGTCAGCTTGAGGTAGCTCTCCGACCCGTCGTTCCAGGCGATCGCCAGCTCGTCGCCGACGACCTGGAGGAGCTTGGGGGAAAGGCCCATGGCGGGGATGCTAACCCGGCCGGCCCGTCCCCCTCCTCCCGGCCCCGCTACTCGTAGCGGAGGGCTTCGATCGGGTCGAGGCGGGAGGCCTTCAGGGCGGGGTAGAGGCCGAAGAAGAGGCCGATCGAGAGGCTGACGCCGAGGCCGAGGAAGATGCTCCAGAGCGGCGTCGCCGTCCGGAGGGGCGAGACCGCACCGATGACGAGGGCGGTCGCGATCCCCAGCAGGACGCCGAGCGCGCCGCCGAGCGTCGTCAGCGACATCGCCTCCGTCAGGAACTGGAGCGCGATGTCGCGCCTGTGGGCGCCGACCGCCTTCCTCAGGCCGATCTCGCGCGTCCGCTCGGTCACCGAGACGAGCATGATGTTCATGACCCCGACGCCGCCGACGAGGAGCGCGATCCCGGCCACGAAGACCATCACGCCCGAGATGGCGTTCGTCACCGACGTCATCTGCTCGATCAGCTTCTCGGAGGTGAAGATCGCGAAGTCGTTCGGCTTGTCGAACGGGACCTTCCGGCGGGCGCGGAGGATGTTCGTCCCCTCCTCGATCGCCCGCTGGATCAGCTCGGGGGATTTCGGGATCGTCGCGATGTGGAGCGTGTCGCCGTGGGAGTTCCTGATCTGCGGGAAGCAGCGGTCGAAGGTCGAGATCGGGACGATCACGATGTTGTCGGGGCTCCCCCCCATCGCCGCCCCCTTCTTCTCGAGGGTCCCGACGACGAGGAAGCGCTTCCCGTTGATCGTGATCGCCTCGCCCAGGGGGTCCTTCCCGGGGAAGAGGGCCTCGACGACGTCAGAGCCGAGGAGCGCGGCCGGCGTCGCGTGGAGGACGTCGAGGTCGGTGAGGTTCCGGCCGTCCCCCAGCCCCCAGTTGTTGCAGACGAGGTAGTTCTGCGTCCCGCCCGCGACGGTGGGCGAGTTCGCCTCCTTGCCGTTCCCCTTGACCTGCGTCGCCCCCCAGAGGTAGCGCTCCGGCGAGACCGCCGCGATCGACGGCGCGTAACGGGCGATCGCCTCGGCGTCCTCGATCGTCAGGTCCTTCCGCTTCTCCTCCTCCGTGTTGTGGTGGCGGCCGCCGAAGAAGCGCGGCTCGAACTTCTGGAACTGGACCAGCGTCGTCCCGAACGACGAGAAGGCCTCCATGGTCGACCGGTTGAAGCCGGTGACCAGGGCGACCATGGCGATGACGGTCCAGGTGCCGATGACGATGCCGACGATCGTCAGGAACGCCCGGAGCTTGTGGGCGACGAGGGCGACGCGGGCGAACCGGAGGTTCTCGCCGACGGAGCGGCGGAGGAAGGCCAGGAGGCTGCCCCGGGGGGGGAGGGCCGCGGCCGGCGCGGGGAGGACGCCGGGGACGCTACTCATAGCGCAGGGCCTCGATCGGCGGCAGGCGCGAGGCCTTGACCGCCGGGAAGACGCCGGCCACCAGGCCGGTGAGGGTGGCCAGGACCAGGCCCGAGGCGACGAGCCCCGGGCTCACGAGCGCGGGGAGCGGGCTGAACGCGTTGATCAGGAGGGCGATCACCCAGCCGAAGAAGACGCCGATGGCGCCGCCCCCGAGGGCGAGGAGCCCCGCCTCCAGGAGGAACTGCCGCCGGATGTCGGCCTTGCGGGCGCCGACGGCGAGGCGCAGGCCGATCTCCTTCGTCCGCTCGATGACCGACACCAGCATGATGTTGGCGATGACGATCGCGCCGACGAGGAGCGAGATGCCGCTGATGAAGACGAGGAGGGCGAAGGCTCCCGCGGAGATGGAGCGCCAGACCTGCTGGATCGCTTCCGCGGTCACGAACGAGACCGGGTCGGGGGCGTCGTGGGCCGTCCGGCGGAGGGCGCGGAAGATGGCGCGGGCCTCGTCCTGCGAGGCCGGGATCCCCTCGACGCCTCCCTTCGCCTTGACGTAGATCGAGATGTTCCGGCGGGTCCCGAAGCACTTGGAGAGGGCCTCGCGCGGGATGTAGACGACGAGGTCCTGGCTCTGGCCGAGGACCGAGCCCTGCTTGACGAGGAGCCCGATGACCCGGAACGGGATCCCGTCGATCGACATCGTCCGGCCGACCGGGTCGACGCGCGGGAAGAGCTCGTCGCGGACCTCGGAGCCGATGACCGCCACGAGCGACCGGCGCTCGTTCTCGGACTCGTTGAAGAACCGCCCGAGCTCGAGGTCGAGGTTCGACATCTCGGCCATGTTGGCCGTCGTCCCGGCGATCTGGACGTCGGAGAGGATCTTGCCGCCGGACTTGACCGAGCGGGTCGTCCCCGAGCGGGCTCCGACCAGCGCGGCCGTCTTCGCGAGGTGGGCGTACTGCTCGAGGTCCTGCCTCTGGATCCTCTTCCGCTTCAGGGCGTCGAGGAACTGCTCGCGCGAGGTGATGATCCCGAACCGCTCGATCGTGTAGACGTCGGGGGAGAGGGAGAAGAGCTTGGTCGCGACGTAGTTGTTGAGGCCCGAGATGACGGCGACGACGGCGACGACCGTCATCACCCCGATGATGACGCCGAGGAGCGTGAGGAACGAGCGGAGCTTGTGCGCGGCGACGGCGCGCCAGGCGACCCGGAGGAGCTCCAGCCCGACCATCTCCTGCTCCTCAGGCGCTCGCGCCGCTGCCGCGCGGGGTCGTGGAGTTGTCGACCTTCACCTTGTCCCCGACGCGGAGCATCCGGAGGGCCTTGAACGGCCCGGAGACGATCTCCTCCCCCTCCTTCAGCCCGTCGACGACCTCGATGGAGAGCTCCGCCGTGATCCCGGTCTTCACCTTCCGGAACTCCACCGTGCCGTCCTTCCTGACCACGAAGACCCCCTCGACCTCCTTCTTCTTCTCGCCGGGGGCCTGGGTCGGCTGCGGGGTCGGCTTCTCGCCGGGCTTCGGCCGGGTCAGGCTCCCCTCGTCGGCCACGACGAGGGCCGGAAGCGGGACCGCGAGGGCGTCCGGGCGGCGGTCGGTCTCGATCTCGCCGGAGACGGAGAACCCCGGCCGGATCTCGGCCGGCGGGTTCTTCAGCTGGACCTTCACCTTGAAGTTGACCGCCGAGGCGTCGGTCCCGAGGGCGGACTTGGTGATCGGGCTCCCGCCGATCTCGGTCACGACGCCGTCGAACTTCTTGTCCGGCCAGGCGTCGATCGTCAGCTTCGCCTTCTGCCCCAGCTTCACCCGGGGGATGTCGGTCTCGTCGACCTCCATCTCCGCCTCGACGACGGACATGTCGGAGATGGTGAGGAGGACCGTCCCCGGGTTGTTCATCGTCCCGACGACGGCGTTCTCCCCCGCCTCGACCGGCCGCGCCGTCACGACGCCCGAGAACGGGGCGAGGAGGGTCGTCTTGCTGAGGGAGTCCTTGCTCCCCGCCAGCTGGGCGCGCGCCTGCTCGATCCGCCGCTCGGTCGCCTCCAGCGAGGCCGCCGCGGCGTCGAGCGCGAGCTTCGCCTTCTGCATCGTCTGCTCGGAGCTGATCTTCGCCTCGAAGTTCTTCCGCTCGCGGTCGTAGTCGCGCCGGGCCTGCTCGAGGGTGGCGCGGTCCGACTGCCGCTGCGCGAAGAGCGCCTCGATGTTCGCCTCCTGGGCCTTCGTCGAGGCGTCGTACTGGGCCTTGTCGATCTGGAGGAGGAAGTCCCCCTTCTTCACGAAGTCGCCCTCGCGGACGGCGAGGAGGACGATCTGGCCCATCACCTGGGAGGAGATCTCCGCCTTCGTCTTGGCCTGGATCCGTCCGTTCCCGCTGACGGTGGAGACGAGCTCCTGGCGGGTCACCTTGGCGGTCGTCACGCGGGTGACGTTCCGGTCGCGGGAGGCGAGGGAGGCGAAGACGACGACGGCGAGGACCAGCACGATGCCGATCCCCAGCCCCCACTTCAGACTCGGTTTCATCTCGGGTCGTTCCTTTCGCGCGCGACGGGACGCGATTCCGTACCTGGATCCATACGAGGACCGCGGTCGGGAGGTTTCCACGGGGGCCGTTCGCCGGACGGGATGGCGGAGGAGGAGGGATTCGAACCCCCGGAGCCTTTCGGCTCAACGGTTTTCAAGACCGCCGCCTTAAACCGCTCGGCCACTCCTCCGGGAGGGATCAGTGGCGGACAGGGGGGGATTCGAACCCCCGGTAAGCTTTTAATGGCCTACGGCGGTTTAGCAAACCGCTGGTTTAAGCCACTCACCCACCTGTCCGCGGGTCGAGGCGCGCGAGTTTAGCAGGCCGGGGCGGGGGCCGGCCTCAGGAGGGCCGGATCTCGGCAAGCCCCCCGCAGTAGGGGCGGAGGGCCGGGGGGACGGCCACCGTCCCGTCGGCCCGCTGGTAGTTCTCGAGGACCGCCACGAGGGTCCGCCCCACCGCGAGGCCCGAGCCGTTCAGGGTGTGGACGAGCTCGTTGCGCGGCTTCCCGTCTGGGCCGGTCACGCGGGCGCGGATGGAGGCGCGGCGCGCCTGGAAGGCCTCGAAGTTGGAGCAGGACGAGATCTCCCGGTAGGCCGCCTGCCCCGGCAGCCAGACCTCGAGGTCGTACGTCCTGGCCGACGCGAAGCCGAGGTCTCCCCGGCAAAGGGCCACGCGGCGGTAGGGGAGCTCGAGCCGCTCGAGGACGGTCTCGGCGTCGCGGGTCAGCTTCTCGAGGGCGTCGTAGGAGTCGGCGGGGCGGGTGATCTTGACCAGCTCCACCTTGTCGAACTGGTGCTGGCGGATGAGGCCCCGGGTGTCCTTCCCGGCCGCCCCCGCCTCCGCCCGGAAGCAGGGGGTGTAGGCGCAGTAGGAGATCGGGAGCTGGTCGGCCGGGAGGACCTCGTCGCGGTGGAGGTTCGTAACCGGCACCTCGGCCGTCGGGACGAGGTACCAGTCGGTCCCCTCGAGGTGGAAGAGGTCCTGCTCGAACTTCGGGAGCTGGCCCGTCCCGAAGAGCGACGCGGAGTTGACGATGAAGGGGGGGAGGACCTCCCGGTACCCGTGCTCGCGCGTGTGGAGGTCGAGCATGAAGGCGATGAGGGCGCGGTTCAGGAGCGAGGCGGCCCCGGAGAGGACCGTGAAGCGCGAGCCGGTGACCTTCGCCGCCCGCTCGAAGTCGAGGATCCCGAGGGCCGGCCCGAGGTCCCAGTGGGCCTTCGGCTCGAAGGGGAAGCTCGGCGGGGTCCCCCACGTCCTCACGACCGCGTTGGCGCTCTCGTCCGCCCCCTCCGGGACGCTCTCGTGCGGGACGTTCGGGAGGGCCTCCTCGATCCGGGAGAACTCCTCCTCGATGGCGGCGGACCGGGCCTGGGCCTCGTCGACGAGCCGCCCCAGCTCCTTCGAGCGCTCCTGCTCGGCCGTGGCGTCCTCGCCGGCCTTCCTCTTGCGGCCCACCTCCGCCGAGACCCGGTTCTTCTCGGAGCGGAGGGCGTCGGCCTCCGTCAGGAGGCGGCGCCTCTCGGCGTCGAGGGCGCCCCAGCGCGCCAGCGCCGCCGTGTCGTAGGCGCGGCCGCGGAGCAGGTGCGGCATCTCGTCGAAGTGCTGGCGAAGGAAGTCGCGCGCGAGCATGGGGCGAGGATAATCGACCTCCCCGCGCCCGTCCCCCGCCGGCCGGCGGCGGGGCGGGAGAGGACCCCGTCCGCATGCGAGCCCCGTCCGTTCAGGTCGTGATCGTCGCCTGGAACTCGGCGTCCCACGTGGGGCGGGCCGTGGCGTCGGTCCCCGCCTCCGTCCCGGTCGTCGTCGTCGACAACGGGTCGACGGACGGCTCGGCCGAGGCGGCCCGGGCCGCCGGGGCGACGGTCCTCTCGCCCGGCTCGAATCTCGGGTTCGGCCCCGCCTGCAACCTGGCGGCCCGCGAGGGCCCCGGCTCGGGCTCGGAGGCGCTCCTCCTCCTCAACCCGGACGCCGAGCTGGTGGACGGCGACGCCACCCTCGGGCTCCTCGCGGCCGAGCTCGCGCGGGACCCCGCCGTCGCGGCCGCCGCCCCGCGCCTCGTCGGGGACGGCCAGGAGCTCTTCCAGCTCCGCCGCCTGCCGACGCTCGGGTCCCTCGCGCGCGAGGCGCTGCTCGTGAACCGGCTCCGGCCGCGGAATCGCGGGCTCCTCCGCGAGCGCTACCTCGACCGCCCCCGCGGGGGGCCGTTCGACGTCGAGCAGCCGGCCGCCGCCGCCCTCCTGGTCCGCCGAACGGTCTGGGAGGCCCTCGGCGGCTTCGACCCGGCCTTCTCCCCCGCCTGGTTCGAGGACGTCGACCTCTGCGCGCGGATCCTCGAGTCGGGGTACCGTATCCGCTTCGTCCCGGGGGCCACGGCGGCCCACGTGGGCGGCGTGACGATGAGGACGCTCCCGTACCGCGACTACCTGCCGCTCTACACCCGGAACCTCCTCCGGTACCTGTCGCGGCACGCCCGGCCCCTCCCCCGGGTCGCGGCCCGGGGACTCCTCCTCGCCGGGGCCCTCCTCAGGCTGGCGCTCCTCCCGTTCGTGGCTGGCGACCACCCGCGCCCGGACGCCGCGGCCGCCTACGGGCGCGTCGTCGCCGGCCTCCTCGGCCTCGGATTCCGCTCCGCCCTCCTGCCGAAGGGGAGCGCCTGACGTGCCGCGCGTCGTGGTCTCGGTCGTCACCCACAACGAGTCCCGCGACGCCGAGCTCCTCCTCCCCACCGTCTTCGCGCAGACCTTCCGCGACGTCGCCGTCGTGGCGGTCGACAACCGGTCGGAGGACGGCACCCGGGCCGCGCTGGCGGCCTCGGCGCGCGTCTCCCCCTTCCCGATGGAGGTCGTCTCCTCCCGCGAGAACCTCGGCTTCGCGGGGGGGCACAACCTCGCCATCGCCCGCGCCGCCGAGACGGGGGCCGAGTGGGTCCTCGTCCTGAACGCCGACGTCGTCCTCGCCCCCGACTACCTCGAGCGGCTCCTCGAGGACGTCTCGAGGGGGGGCCGGGCGGACGTCGGCGCCGCGGCCGGGAAGATCCTCCGCGCCGCGGGGCCCGACCTGTCGCCGACCGACGTGATCGACACCGTCGGCATCCGGATGACCCGGACGGGCCGCCACTTCGACGTCGGGGCCGACGAACCCGACGAGGGGCGCTGGGACACCCCGGCCGAGGTCTTCGGAGTCTCGGGCTGCGTCGCCTTCTACCGCGTGGCGGCCCTCGAGGACGTGAGGATCTCCACCGGCTACTTCGACGACGACTTCTTCGTCTACCGCGAGGACGTCGACCTCGCGTGGCGCCTCCGCGGAAGGGGGTGGGCGGCGCGATACGTCCCCTCCGCGCGCGCCTGGCACCGCCGCCGGAACCTCCCCCAGAGGCGGCGCCAGATGAGCCCCGTCGCGAACCTCCACTCGGTGAAGAACCGCTTCCTCCTCAGGATCAACAACGCCGGCGGCCACCACCTGCTCTCGACCTTCCCCGGGACGTTCCTGCGCGACCTCGTGGTCGTCGGGGGGTGCCTGACGGTCGAGCGGACCTCCCTCGAGGCGCTCCGCTGGCTCGGCGCCAACCGCGCGCGCCTCCTCGCCAAGAGGCGGGAGATCCAGTCGAAGCGGACCGTCCCGGACCGCGCGCTCGCCCGCTGGTTCGGTCCCCACGAGGACGGCGCGCGGATCCCGGACCTGCCGTGAAAGTGGCGATCCTCGGCACGCGCGGCGTCCCCGCCGCCTACGGCGGGTTCGAGACGCTGGCCGAGGAGCTCTCGGCGAGGCTCGCCTCCCGCGGCCACGCCGTCACGGTCTACGCGCGGGAGGGGCGCGTGAGGGAGCGCGTCCCGGCCTGGCGCGGCGTCGAGGTGGTCACGGTCCCGACGGTCGCGCACAAGTACCTCGAGACGGTGGTCCACGGGGCGCTCTCCGGCTTCCACGCCGCGGCCCGCGCCTACGACGCCGTCCTCGTCTGCAACGGCGCGAACGCCCTCGCCTGCCGCCTCCCCCGCCTCCTCGGCTCGGGGACCCGCGTCCTCCTCAACGTCGACGGGCTCGAGCGGAACCGGAGGAAGTGGAACGCCCTGGGCCGCCTCGTCTACTCCGCCTCCGAGCGGCTCTCCTGCGTCCTGCCCGACGTCGTCGTCACCGACGCCCGCGCGATCCAGCGCTACTACGCCGAGCGGTACGGGAAGGAGTCCGCCTTCGTCGCCTACGGCTCCGACCTCCCGCGGCCGGGCGACCTGTCGGCCCTCGCGGCGCTGGGCGTCGCCCCGGGCGGCTACGTCCTCTACGTCTCCCGCTTCGAGCCCGAGAACAACCCCGACGCGGTGGTCCGCGGCTACCGCGACGTCCCGGGCTCGCGCCCCCTCGTCCTCCTCGGGACGGCCCCCTACGCCGGCGCGTTCATCCAGGGCGTCCGCGCCGAGGCCGCGCGGGACCCGCGCGTCCTCCTGCCGGGCGCCCTCTACGGGGAGGCGTACCGCGCCCTCCTCGCGAACGCGGCGGCCTACGTCCACGCCACGGAGGTCGGGGGGACCCACCCGGCCCTGATCGAGGCGATGGGCTTCGGCCGGCCGGTCCTGGTGAACGACACGCCCGAGAACCGCGAGGCGGCGGGCGAGGCCGCCCTCTACTGGGACGCCGCCGTCCCCGCCACCCTGACCCGCCTCTTCGGGCGGCTCGACGCCGAGCCGGGCCTGGCGGAGCGGCTGGGGGAGGCGGCGCGCCGCCGGGCCGCCTCGCTCTACCGCTGGGACGCCGTCACGGACGCCTACGAGGCCCTCCTCGCGGGCGGCCGCCCCCCGGCTTGCTACGATCGGCCCGGGGGATGCTGAAGGAACAGGCCCGCTCGGTCGCCGCGTCGCTCTACGCGGCGGACCTCGCCTCGACGCTCGCCGCCGTGGCCGCGGCGTACTGGCTGAGGTCGAGCGTCCTGTCGCGGTTCTTCCCGGACCGGCTCACCGAGCTCTACCCGATCAGCTACTACCTGGTCCTCGTCGGGCCGATCGTCGTCATCTGGAGCGGCCTCCTCTACGCGACCGGGGGCTACCGGAGCCGTCGGACCTCGGGCCTGAAGGACGAGGTCCTCCTGATCGGGAAGATCGCCCTCGGCGGCACCGCCCTCCTGACGATCCTCGTCTACGGCCTCAGGCTCGACTTCATCTCCCGCCCGTTCCTGCCGCTCTTCGCCGTGACGAACACGCTCTTCATCGTGATCGAGCGGCTGACGGTGAGGATCGTCGCCCGCAAGGTGCGGGCGCGGGGCTTCAACTTCCGGACCGTCGTCCTCGTCGGCGACACCCCCCGGGCCCGCTCCATGGCGAGCCTCATCCGCTCGCACCCGTGGTGGGGCCTCCGGCTCCTCGGCCTGGTGCGGGAGCGCCCGGCCGCCACGGAGGCGGGGACGACCGCCGGCGGCCTGCCGGTGCTCGGGACGGTGGCGGAGTTCCCCACGATCCTGACGAGCCTGGCGGTCGACGAGGTGATCCTCGCGGTCGACCGGGGGGACATCGACCAGCTCGAGGACGTCTTCCTCCTCTGCGAGGAGATGGGGGTGAGGACGCGGCTCATCCTCGACTTCTTCCCCCACGTCTTCGCCCGGGTGGAGCTCGAGGAGCTCGACGGGACGCCGCTCCTGACCTTCTCCACGACGCCGGACGACCCGGTCGGGCTCTTCCTGAAGCGGGCGCTCGACGTGAGCCTCGCCTCCGTCGTCGGGCTGGTCTGCCTCCCGGTGGCGGCGCTCCTCGCAGCGGTCATCAAGGTCTCCTCCCAGGGCCCCGTCCTCTTCCGCCAGGTCCGGTGCGGGCTCAACGGCAGGCCGTTCACCTTCTACAAGCTCCGGACGATGGTGGACCACGCCGAGGAGCTCCTCCCCGGGATCGCGCACCTCAACGAGCACGAGGGCCCCGTCTTCAAGTCCGCCCGGGACCCGCGCGTCACCGCCGTCGGGCGCTTCCTCCGGAGGTTCTCCCTCGACGAGATCCCGCAGCTCTGGAACGTCCTCAAGGGGGAGATGTCGCTCGTGGGGCCCCGCCCGCCCCTGCCCGAGGAGGTGGCCCGCTACGAGAAGTGGCAGCGCCGCCGCCTCTCGATGAAGCCGGGGCTGACCGGCCTCTGGCAGGTCTCCGGGAGGAACGATCTCCCCGACTTCGACCAGTGGATGGAGCTCGACCTCGCCTACATCGACAACTGGAGCTTCACGCTGGACCTGAAGATCCTCCTCCGGACGATCCCGACGGTCCTCAGCGGCCGCGGGGCCCGGTAGGGGTCCCCGGCCCCGTCAGAACCGGAACGTCATCCCGGTGTGGAAGTCCCACTGGTACAGGTAGTTCGAGTCGTAGTAGGTGTAGCACCCGTACCAGGCGTCGCAGGTGGAGTAGCCGCTGCTCGTCGCGTTGACGTAGATGGGCATGAAGCGCAGGCCCACGCGGGCTCCCAGGGCGTCCGTGAGGCGGACCTTCGCCCCGCCGCCGACGCTGGCCGAGAGGCGGGTGAGGGCGGAGAGCTGCGGGGACGGCGTGAGGAGGCTCACCCCGAGGAGGAGGTCGAGGTAGCCGCGGAGGGAGTCGCCGGGGCGCCCGGACTGCCAGAGCCCGCCGATCTGGAAGGTGTCGACGTTCAGGTGCGTCAGCCGCTCGGTGTAGCCGGCGGGGGGGGTCTCGCGGTAGCCCAGCTTCAGCTCGGTGTCCTGGTGGCTGAAGAGGAGCTCGAGGGTGGCGCTCCGGCTCAGGGCGTATTCGGCGGTCAGCCCGAAGCTGAGGGCGTTGGCCACCTTGAGGCTCTCGATCCGGGCGCTGGAGAAGGTCGAGGCGGTGCCGCCGAGGCGCCACCCGACCGTCGGGGTGATCTCGATCTTCCTCTCGGCGCCCCCCGAGGACGGGCTGGCCTTCTCCGTCGGCGGGGCGTCACCCGCCCCCTCGTCGCCCGCCGGGGCCGGACCCGACGTCATCCCCTCGGCCAGCGGGTCGGGCGTCGGCGGCGTGTAATACCCCTCGGCCTCGGGCGCGACGCGGATCACCGCGTCCCTCTTGAGCTTCTCCAGGTACTCCGCCAGCTTCTTCTGGAACTGGGTGTCCTGCTCGCGCTTGAAGATGTCGGCCTTGACCTCGGCGAACGGCTTGTAGGAGACCGGCGCCTTCTCCGTCACCTTCACGATGTGCCACCCGTTCTTCGTCAGGATCGGGTCGGAGACGCCGTTGAGCGGGAGCGAGAAGACGGCCTTGTCGAGCTCGGGGGCGAGCTCGCCCGGCGAGAAGGTCCCGAGGTCGCCTCCCCGGCTCGCGGAGGGCCCCTCCGAGAAGCGGGCGACGACGTCCTCGAACTTCGTCCCCCCCTTGATCGCCAGCGACGCCTCCCGCACGCGGCGCTCCGCGTCGGCCTGCGCGGCCGCGGTGCCCCCCGCGGCGATGAAGACCTCGGAGAGCCGGGCCTTCTCCGGGACCTTCCACTTCTGGTCCTTCTCGCGCTCGTAGACCAGCCGCAGGGCGTCGTCGGAGAGGTCGACCTTGCTGTGGACCTCGCGCCCGACGACCCTCTGGACGGTGAGCGACTTCTTGAGCTGGTCGCGGAGCTTGTCGGGGGTGAGGCCCGACGCGGCGAGGGCCTTCTGGAAGTCCTCGTCGGTCGTGACGTTGTTCTGCTCCTTGAGGTGCTTGATCTGCTCCTCGACCTCGGCGTCGGTCGCGACGACGTCGAGCTCGCGCGCCCGGTCCTCCAGGAGGGCCTCGTTCACCAGCTCCTCCACGAGCCCCTTCTTCATCTGCTCGATCTGGGCGAGGTCGGGCGCCGTCGGGGCCTCGCGGAGGGCGGTCGCCAGCCGCGCGTCGAGCTGGCTCTGCGTGATGATCCGGGAGTTGACGTGGATCAGGATCTTGTCGATGACCTCGCCACGCGCCGGGGAGGCCGCCAGGGCGGTCGCCAGGAGGACGAGGGAGGAGCGGAGAAGCGCCGGGGCGCGTCGGAGGGTCGTCACGGCCGCGAGTGTAGCGAAATGCGTGCCGCCGGACCGACGTAGGCGAAGGGGAGCCGTTCCTCGACGACCGCCGGGGGCCAGCGCCGCCGCGCCTCGGACAGGAGGGAGGCGAGCGCGGCGCTGCTCCGCTCCTGGGCGACGAGGAGCCGGAGCGACGGACGCGCCTCCTCGAACGGGATGGTCCGCCCGTCGGTCCTCTCCTCCACCCTCAGGATGTGGAACGCGTTCCCCGTCGCGATGACGCCGGTGAGGCCGCCCGCCGGAACGGCGTGGACCGCCCGGGCGAACTCCGACGGGAGGTCGGCCTCGGTCAGGAGCCCGAGCCCCCCGCCCGAGGCGGCGTTCGGCGCCTGGCTCAGCGTCCGCGAGACCTCGTCCCAGGCGACCCCGTCGTGCAGCATCTTCCGGGCCTTCTCCGCGGCGTCGCGGGTCGGGAGGAGGAGCTGGCTCAGCCTCATCGCGGCCGGGCTCCGGTAGCGGTCCGGGTGGGCGTCGTACTCCGCGTGGAGGTCGGCGTCCGTCACGGCGTCGAGCGCCGCGCGCCGCGCCAGGACCTCGCGTCGCCTCTCGGCCTTCGTGGCGCCGGTCGGCTTCGGGACGGCCGCCTCCACCGCGCGCTCGAGGAGCCGCTCGTCGAGGTACTGGTCGAGGAGGCTGGAGGCGACCTGCGGGGAGACGTCCTTCAGCGACTGCCCCGCCGAGGCGCGGACGTAGGCGGCGAAGGCCGAGTCCTCGACCGGCTCGTCGCCGACCATCGCGATGACCGACGGACGGTCGACGCCCGCCGGCCCCCGCCGCCGGCAGCCGGGGACGAGGAGCGACGCGACGGCGAGGGCGAGGACGAGGGTGCAAGCCAGGGCGCGAGATCGGGCGAGGGCCCCGCCCCTGCCCCGTCCCCTTCCGCCGCCGGGCCCGGTCACGTCGCCCTCCCCGCGGCCGCCGCCAGGAGCCCCGTCCCTTCCAGGGCGGCGGGGCGGGCGAGCCCGACGAGGAGCGACGCCGCGCGCGCGCAGACGTCGGGCGACTCGGCGGGGACCCCCTCGAGGAGGCGGGCGGCGCGGAACGACTCCGGCCCCGAGGCCGCGAGGCGCCCCGCCTTCAGGGCGGAGAGGAAGCGATCCGGGTCGATCCGGTGCTCCTTCTCGAGGGAGACCGCGAGCTCGGGGCCGCGCCGCTGGAGCGACCTCACGCCGAGGCGGAGGGCGAGGAGGCGCAGGTGCGAGAGGGCCACGAGCCGCTGGAACTCCGGCGGCGGGCTCCCGTAGCGGTCCTCGGCCTCGCGCGCCAGGTCGTCGAGGCGCGCGGCGTCCTCGGCCGAGGCGAGCTTCTTGTAGAGGGCCATCCTCAGGCTCTCCTCCGCGATCCAGCGGGCCGGCAGGCCGAGCGGCAGGCCGAGCTGCAGGGTCACCTCGCGCCTCTCGGGGAGCGGCTCGCCCCTCAGCTCCGAGATCGCCTCCTCGAGGAGCTGGACGTACGTCTCGAAGCCGACCGCGTCGATGTGGCCTGACTGCTCCCCCCCGAGGACGTTCCCGGCGCCCCGGATCTCCAGGTCCTTGGCGGCGATCCGGAAGCCGGCGCCGAGGTCGGAGAACTCCTGGATCGCCTTCAGCCGCCTCCGGGCGTCGTCGGTGAGGGGCATCCCGGGGGGGACGAGGAGCCAGCAGGAGGCCGGCTTGTCGCTCCGCCCGACCCGGCCGCGCAGCTGGTAGAGCTGGGAGAGGCCGTAGCGGTCGGCGTGGTCGATGAGCATGGTGTTGGCGGTCGGGATGTCGAGGCCGTTCTCGACGATGGTCGTCGCCAGGAGGAGGTCGGCGGCGCGCGTGGTGAACGCCCGCATCGTCCGCTCCAGCTCGGCCTCGGACATCTGCCCGTGCCCCACCACGACGCGGCACTCGGGGACGAGCTCGGCCAGCTTCTCGCGCCAGGCGCCGAGGCCGTCGATCCGGTTGTGGACGAAGTAGACCTGCCCGCCGCGGTCGAGCTCGGCCCGGATCGCCTCCCTCACGACGTCGTCCCCCGCCGCCACCACGTGGGTGTCGATGGCGAGCCGGTCCTTCGGCGGCGTCTCGATGACCGAGAGGTCGCGGATCCCCGCGAGCGAGAGGTTGAGGGAGCGCGGGATCGGCGTCGCCGACATCGAGAGGACGTCGACCGAGGCGCGGAGCTCCTTCAGCCGCTCCTTCTGCGCCACGCCGAACCGCTGCTCCTCGTCGATGACGACGAGGCCGAGGTCCTTGAACGAGACGTCCCTCGAGAGGATCCGGTGGGTCCCGACGACGATGTCGAGCGTCCCCTCCTGGAGGCGCCGGATCACCTCCTTCTGCTGCTCCGGGCCGCGGAACCTCGAGAGGATGTCGATCGTGACCGGGAACGCGGCGAAGCGGCGCTTGAGCGTCCGGAAGTGCTGGTCGGCCAGGATCGTCGTCGGCGCGAGGAAGGCGGCCTGCTTGCCGTCGAGGACGCACTTGAAGAGCGCCCGCATCGCCACCTCGGTCTTGCCGTAGCCGACGTCGCCGCAGAGGAGGCGGTCCATCGGCTTGTCCGACTCCATGTCGCGCTTGATGTCGCGGATCGCAGCCAGCTGGTCGGGCGTCTCGACGAACTCGAAGGCGTCCTCGAACTCCTTCTGCCACGGCGAGTCCTTCGAGTAGGCGTGGCCGGGGACGGTCGCGCGCCGTGCGTAGAGCTTGAGGAGCTGGTCGGCGATGTCCTTCACCGCCTTCCTCACCGACGCCTTCCGCTTGGCCCAGCCGGCTCCCCCCAGCTTGTCGAGCGGCGGCACCGGCCCCTCCCCGGCGCTCGCGTACTTCTGGATCAGGTCGAGCCGCTCGACCGGGACGAGGAGCTTCGCCTCGCCGGCGTACCTCAGCTCCACCATCTCGCGCGGCACCCCGGCGTCGACGATCGACGTCAGCCCGCGGAAGAGGCCGATCCCGTAGTCGCGGTGGACGACGACGTCGCCCGGCTTCAGGTCCCTGAGGTCCGAGAGGAACGCCTCCGACGCCGCCCGCCTCTTCGACGCCGTGGCGCGCGGCTCGCCGAGGACGTCGGTCGCGGTCAGGAGGAGGAGGCCCGCCCCCCGGAAGAGGAAACCCGACGCCGGCCCTCCCTCCACGATCCGGCAGGCGCCGGGCGCGAGCGGCGCCGTCGCGTCCTCCTCGGCGCCGGCGTGGGCGACGTCGTACTCCGTCAGGATCCGCGCCAGGTGCTCGCGCTCCCCCTTCGTCGGGGCCGTCAGGACGACCGCGAGGCCGTCCCGCCGGGAGCGCTCGAGCTCGCGCGAGACGTCCGGCAGCCGGTCCTCGAACGAGAGGACGGGCTCGGCCCCGACGACGTGCGCGCCCGCGCCCGGGACGGCGGGAGAGAGGGCGAGGAGCGTCCGCGCGGCCACCTCCTCCGCCCGGCGGTCGGGGTCCCCCGCGAGGTGGATCGGGTCGGGGACCGGATTCCCTTTCCTCCTCACCTTCTCGTAGTCGAGGCGGAGGAGGTCCCCCGCACGCGCGAGCTCCTGGGCCACGGCGTCCGGGTCGTCGACGGCGACGACGAACGAGGAGGCGAAGTCGAGGACGTGGACCGCGGGGACCTCCCCGTCGAGGAGCGGGAGGAGCTCCTCGAGGCCGTCCGAGGCGCGGGGGAGGGACGGGTCGCGCGGGAGCGGGGGCTCGTCGTCCGCCGTCCGGCACGCCGTCCGGACCCTCTCCGCCGCCTCGCGGCTCTCGGGGGTGTCGGGGGTCGCCGTCATCGGCGGCAGGACGAGGGAGGTCAGCGACCCGGTCGAGCGCTGCGTGTCGGGGTCGAACGACCGGATCGACTCCACCTCGTCGAAGGCGAAGTCGATCCTCGCCGGCTCGGGGAGGTGCGGCGGGAAGACGTCGAGGAGCTCCCCTCGGACCGCCACGTCGCCGCAGTCGGTGACGAGGTCGACGCGGGAATACCCCTCGGCCACGAGGGCCGCGGCGAGGGCCGCCGGGGTCCCGGCCGCGCCCACCGTCACCGGGCGGGAGCGCGCCCGGAACGTCGCCGGGGCCGGGAGGATCCGGAGGAGCGCGCGGGCCGGGACCGAGAGGACCTCGAGCGACCCCTCGGCGAGCCGCGCGAGGGCGCCGAATTCCTCGCGCCTCACCTTCAGCGACGGGGCGATCCCCTGGTACGGCGTCAGCGACGGGGCGGGGAAGCTCGCGACCCTCTCCGCCCCGAAGACCGCCGCGGCGTCGCGCGCGAACGCGGCGGCGTCCCGCTCGTGAGCGGAGACGACGAGCCACCGGAGCCCCAGCTCACGCGAGGCGGCCGCGAGGAGGTAGGGGGCGAGGCCGGGCGGGGCGCCGACCAGCGACACCTTTCCCGTCGACGTCCCGAGGACCCCCTCCTCGAGGCGCCGGACCAGGTCGACGGCTGCGGGCGCGGCCGCGATCCGCGTGAGGACGGGGTCCGTCCGCGGCGGCACGGGCCGGATTATGCGGGGACGGGAGCCCTCACCGCCCCTCCGCCCTCCCGGCCGCGGAGGAGCCCGTCGAGCCCCGCCTCCACGTGACCGTCCGGACCGGGTAGGAGCGGGTACGGCCGTCCCGCGCCCGGAACAGGACGCGGATCTCGACCAGCCCGTCCGGGCACTCGCTCGAGGGGAGGACTGCCTCGTACCCTGCGGCGAGGCACGACCCGAGCCTCGGCAGCGCGGCGCCGACGTCGGGACGAGGCACTCGCTTCAGCGTGTCGGGCCGGAGGGACCGGCCATCCAGGAGGACCGTGACGTCGAGATCCTCGCCGGGGATGCGCGCCCAGCCGCGAATCCTGAGGTCGCCCTGGACGACAGTCCCCTCTGGCGGGTCGTCGAGGGAACCCGTCAGCCGGTCGTCGGACTTCCCGGCCGGCGGCTGCGCAGCCTCGCCTGCGTCGTCCTCGAAGGCCGGCGGACTGTGGGTCACCGCGGCCGGCTCGACGCGCGTCAGGGCATAAAGGTCGTTCTCCCTCCGCCCGTCGAACCGTCCGACGAAGCCGAGCCGCCCCGACGCGACCGACCGGGCGACGAAGCCGTCGACGGCGCGCCGTTCCTCCGGCGTCAGCCGGGAGCCGTGGACGACGAGGTAGGACGCCGGTATCCCCTCCAGGACGTCCAGCAGACCGGAGGGGACCGGCCGGAGCGCTTCGAGCTCCTCGATCCGGGCGACGAGCGGTGGCCGGAATCCCGAGACGGCGGTCACGATCGGCTTCCCGTGATCGGCGGCTCGAAGGACGTAGAGGTAGTTCCCGAGCGCGCCGCCGCTCGGCAGCTCGACGATGCCGCCCCGCATCGGGGTGACGGCGAGGACCCGGGACAGCTCGTCCGGCTCGGGCTCGCCGACGACGAGCTCGAGCGGTGCGGCTCGCAGATCGACGAAGGCGAGGATCAGGAGCGCGCCGACGAGGGCGGCGCGACCGCGTCGCCCCTCGAGGCGCGTTCCGAGCAGAGTCACGCCAACCGCCGCCAGGACCGCCAGCCCGAGATGTCCCGGCATCGCCCAGCGCGCCGGAACCCGGATGCTCCGGAACGGCTCGAGAGTGCGGAAGAGCGCCGCATGGAACGGGGTGTTCATCCCGAGCGAGCCCACGAACCCCAGTCCGGCCCAGATGGCCCCGACGAGGACCGCGTCGGACCGGCCCGCCGGTTTCTCCTTCGCCGCGGAATCGCGCATCGAGCTCCGTGCCCCGGCCAGGCGCACGCCGGCGAGGACGAGCGCGAGGAGGCCAGGGAAGAGGTGGAGCTCCTGCCACGCGCCGGTGTCGCCGAGCCCTTTCCAGAGCTTGTTCGCCGGATCCGCCGTCAGCCAGTGAATCGGCCTGGCCGAACCGTGCCGCGCCTCGGTCTCGGTTCTCGTGAAGCCGTAGAGCCGCGCGGCCTCCCTGTAGGGGAGGAGGAACGGGATGACCACGGCGGCCGCGAAGGCGGACGCGGCCAGCCCCCGCCACCAGAACCGCCGATCGACCAGCGTCCCGTGACGAAGTGCCACGACCACGGCGGTCGCAGCCATCGGGAGGGCGCCGAGAATCAGCCAGTGCGTGCAGGAGAGGCCGTGCATCGCGAGGGCGGCTCCGAGCCAGACGGCGCGCCGCCGGCTGGGCTTCCGGGCGAAGAGGACGACGGCCTCGGCGGCCAGCGCCATCCAGCCCGCCGAGAGGTAGTTGACGTGGGAGAGCTGGCTGAAGCGATACGGCGAGAACGCGAAGAGGACACCGGCGACGAGGCCTGCCCCCTCGCTCCCCGTCAGCGTCCGGGCGAGCCGGAAGGTCCCGTAGCCCGAGAGCGCGATTCCCAGGAGAACCGCCACGTTGTGCGCCAGCAAGGGGCTCGCACCCGCGGCGAAGAGAGGAAAGAGCGGCAAGGCGAGGCCGAAGTTGTGCTCGCTGAACGCCAGGCTCTTCGCCAACGGGAAGAAAAGGGGCGCATCGAAGAGGTGCAGCGGGTCGTGGAGCCCCTGGACGAAGTCCCAGTGGAGAATGAAGGCATTCAGGTAGGGGTCGCCGCGGTCGGGTACCCAGGTCCCCAGGTGGAGAACCCAGGGAAACGTCATCGCGACCGTCAAGAGCGCGAAGAGGACGCCGAAGCCGATCTCGCGCGACCGACCGCAGCTCTCCCGACCGGAGTACGAGCAGGTCCGTGCTGCGCTAGGGGATTCGCGGGGGGGGGCGGATCCGGCTCGATCAGGTGGTCCGGCGGCTACCAGTCGAACCGAGCATCCGTCGAGGACTTCCCTGATAGACAGTTTCAATCAGTACCCGGCCCGGAGGGTGACGAGGAGCTCGTCGGGGTGAAGGGTCCCGCGGGCCGTGATCATGTCGTGCCGCGCGTACTCGACCGTCAGGTCGACCCCCCGGACGAGACCCGTCCTGAGGCCGAAGTCGAGCTTCCGCCAGTCCCAGAAGAACGACGGGGCGACGAACCCCTTCGGCCCCGTGAAGTCGTTCTCGAGGAACGAGTACCTCACCGCCGGCTGGACCCAGTTGAGGAACGGCGCGTCCCCGAGCGCGAAGAGGCCGGGGAGGGGGAAGCGGTAGGAGGCCTCGACGTCGAAGCCCCAGCGAACGAGGCCGGCGATGTCCTGCCTCACGACCTGCCCGAAGAGCGAGAACCTCTCGAGGCGCGCCTCGAGGTTCGCGCCGAGGTCGGTCTTCGTCCGGCTCGTCACGGGGAGCCCGGGGCCGATGCCGTCGAGGAGGTCGAGGTCCCCGCCGTAGTAGCTCCCGCGGATCGACGCGTGGTCGGCCAGCTGCCGCCCGAACGCCCAGGCGAGGAGGTCGACCCCCTTCCGGCCGTCCTCGCTCGCGAAGCGGACGCCGAGCCCTCCACCCCACTGCATCTTCCCGGTCGTCCCCAGCTCCTGCGCCTTGGCGTCGTAGAGGATCGGGAAGCCCGAGCCATAGACCGACGGCTCGGTGCTGTCGGGCGTCCGCTCCGGCGTCCCGTTGTCGCCGGCGAGGGAGTTGAGGTCGCGCATGAAGAGGGGGTTGCCGTTCGCGAGGGCGCCGCGCCAGTAGACGTGCCGGCCGAAGCTCCCGCCCGCCTCGACGCCGAGCTCCTCGAACCGGTTCACCGCCGTCGTCCAGATGCCGTAGCTCTCGAGCCGCCGCGTCAGCTGCTTGCTGAACCGGGGCGCCTTGCCGGCCTGGACGTAGAGCGTGGTGCCGGGCGGGAGGCGGAAGCCGTCGTACCTCTTCCCGAAGCGGATCCACGCCTCGCGCAGGGCGATCCGGTCGTCGGAGGAGGTGGGGTTCCTGTTGTAGAGGTCGAGGACGTGGACGACGGCGCGGGCGAAGACCTGTGACGAGAGGGTCCCCTCGACCGCGAGCTCCACGTCCGAGACCTCGAACGAGGCGTACGGGGCGACCGTCGACGCGACGATCGTGCCGCCCGAGGGGAGGGAGATCGGGAAGTCGAGCGCCTTCGAGTCGCGGAAGTGCGCCTTGATCTCGGCCTTCAGCTTCAGGCCCGCGACGCCGAGCGGGAGGCCGCCGGAGTCCGGTGGAGCCGCCGGCTCCGGGAAGGGCTGCGGCGGAGGCGGGGCCTCCTGCGCGCGAGCGGAGAGGGACCCTGCGAAGAGGGCGAGGGCGAGGGTCGGGACGACGGAGAGGCGGCACCAGCCGCCGCGCGGCGATCGGCTCATCGGACCTCCACCTGGCTCGCGGCGGATGCTAGCGCAAGCCGTGGAGACCGGCGCCCGGCGGCGTAACGGCGCGGTGGCGTGGTGGCGTGGTGGCGTGGCAGCCGCCCCGTCAGGGGAGCTGGACGACCGTCTTCCCTCCTTCCGTCACCGAGAAGGTCTTCGACGCGCCCCCTTCCACCGTGAGGGAGTAGTTCCCGGGGGCGAGGTGGTCGAGCGTCCGGACCGCGCCCGTCAAGGGGACGCGCCCGTCGGCGCCGAACGCCGACACGACGGCCGGGAGCCCCGAGGCGTCGAGGAGCGTCGCCGCCTGCGCCTTGGCCTGGGTCTCGGGGCCGACGTGGATCTCGACGCTCCCTCCCGGCGTGAGGGAGACCGGCAGGGTCGGCCCCGGCACCGAGATCCCGTCGAGGCGGCGCGCCGCGTAGCCGCCCGTGTCGAGGACGACGGTGTAGACGCCCGGCTTGATCGACGGGACTTCCCCGCGTCCGTCGGAATCGAGGGTGACGAAGCTCCCGGCGACCGTGGCGCCCGAGCCGTCGCGGACCCTCACCGTCACCCCCCGGAGCGGGACGCCGTAGACGCCGTCGGTCACCTGGAGCGCGAGGCCGTCGCCCCGCTTGAGCTCCACGGTCACGACGTCCCCGCCGCTCTCGGCCGCGGTCACGCTCCGCGTCTCCGGCTCGTACCCCGCGCGCCTCACCTGCAGCTGGTAGCTCCCCGGGTCGAGGTCCTCGAGGGCGAAGTGTCCGTCGCTGTCGGTCGTCCCCCCGCCGAAGCCGCGCGGCCCGGCCGTCGTCCCGCCGCCGCTCTTCGTCGCCGAGACGGTCGCGTCGGAGAGCGGCTGTCCGCTCCCCGACTCCACGACACGTCCCTCGAGCCGCGCCAGCGGCAGGTCGAAGTCGAGCGTGGCGTCGCCGTCGACCGCGACCTCCTGCGTCTGCGGCCGGCCGTCGGTCCCCGGCTGGACGGTCACCGAGTAGCTCCCCTTGGCGAGCCCCTCGATCCGGTAGGCCCCCGAGTCGTCGGAGCGGCCGCTCGCGCTGCCGCCCCCGATCGTCACGACGCCGCCCCCGCTCCGGGCGCTCGCGAAGACGAGAGCCCCGGAGACCGGGCTCCCGCCGCGCGACACCCGTCCGGTCAGCGTCGCGCCCGGATCGAAGCGGATCTCGGCCTGGGCGTCGACCTGCCCGTCGGCGATCGCCACCGTCGCCGACGCCGTCCGCGTCCCCGAGGTGAAGTCGCCCGCCGTGGCGCGGAGGGTCGTGGAACCGACCGGCAGCCCGGCGATCTCGAAGCTCCCGTCGGCCCCCGTCCTCCCGGACGTGAAGAAGCCGTCCGGGCCGCTCGCGTTGATCGAGACGCCGCCGAGCTGGTCGCCCGGGAGCCCGGTCACCGTCCCGTGGACCGTCGCGCCGGCCGAGAGGGTCAGGAGGAGGTCGTCCTTCGTCTCGCCCCCCGTCAGGACCGCCTCGGCCGGGTCGCTGCTGGCGGTCCCCAGCCGCGCGGTCACCGTGTACCGCCCCGGGCCGAGGTGCTCGAACCGGAACCTCCCCGACTCGTCGGTCACAGACGCCTGGCCGCCCGCGACGAGCATCCGGCCGGGCCCCCCCTCCCCCGCGGCCACGAGGCTCACGTCGGCCCCCGCGACCGGACGGCGCGAGTCGGAGACGACCGCGCCCCCGACGGTCCCGCCGCGCGTCAGCTGGATCTCGGCCGTCGCGCCCCCTTCCTTCACGTCGACCGTCCGGGTCGCGTCGCTGTAGTCGGAGTGGCTGACCCGGACCTCGGCCTTTCCGGGGGCGAGCCCCTCCACCTCGAACCGGCCGTCGGCGTCGGTGGTGTGGTCCGCGTCGCCGCCGCCGTCGAGCCCGGGGGGAAGGGCGATGCCACGCCCTCCGGTGACGGCGGAGACCGAGACGGTCGCCTCGGGGACCGCGCGCCCAGACGTGGCGTCGACGACCCGCCCCTTCAGCGTCGTCCCGAGGGAGGCGCGGACCTCGACCCCGTCGAGCGTCGTCCCCTCCTCGACCACGACCCCTCCGACCTTCGCCTCCTGGTACCCCTTCGCGTCGACGACGACGCGCCAGGTCCCCGCCGGGACGTCGTCGAGGACGAACCGCCCGTCGGGCGACTCGACGAGCTGCTTCTGGCCGGTCCCGAAGGTCCGTCCCCCCACCCGCATCACGCGGACCATCCCGCCCATGCCGCGGTCGGGCTCGTAGCTCACGGTGAACGACGGAAGCGGCTCGCCGCTCTTCGCGTCGAGGGCGACTCCCTCGATCCGCCCCGTCCCGGTCACCGTCAGCTCCACCCCCTCGGCCGGGGCAACGACCCCCTTGCGGACCGGGCCGAGGCCCGGCGCGCTCCCGATGAGCTGCAGGTCGTAGCTCTGCCCCGCCTTCAGACCGTCGAGGAGGAAGAAGCCGTCCGGCCCGGTCGGGTCGGTCCCGGGTCCCGGCCCGGCCCCGCCGCTCCCGGCGGAGGGGCGCGCGAGGACCATCCACCCTTCGGCCGGGCCGCCGGCCCGCTTCACCACGGTGCCGCTGATGGCGACGCCGGGGGCGAGGACGACGGTCACCGGCTCGGGGGCGCCCTTGCCGCTCACCTTCACGGGGTCGACCCGCTCCGTCGCGTAGCCCGCGGCGCGGACCTGGAGCGTGTAGTCGCCGGGGGAGAGGCCCCGGAGCTCGAACCGGCCGTCGGCCCCGCTCCGGGCCCGGGGAGGCTCGGCGCCCGCCCCGGTAATCCCCATCTGCATCGCGCCCCCGCGCCCGCCGCGGCCGAAGAAGGTCCGGTTCTGCATGAGGGTCACGTCCGCCCCGGCGACCGGCTTCTCGCCCTCGTCCTTCACGACGCCCGAGAGGAGGGCCCCGCGCTGGAGGGTGACGACGACGTTCGCCTTGACGCCCCCCGCTGGGAGCGAGACCCCCCCGAGCGTCTTCCGCTCGAAGTCCGCGTGCGTCACCGTCAGCCGCTGGCCGTCTCCCGGAGCGAGGCGGGCGGCACGGAAGGTCCCGTCGGCACGGGTGAGGAAGGCGACCTTCGTCCCCTCGCGCAGGGCGCGGAAGAAGGCGCCGAGCGCGTTCCCCTTCTCCGCGTCGAGGTGGCCCTTCGCCCCGCCGACGGGGCGCCCCTCCTCGTCGACGACGCGCCCCGCGATCGTTGCGCCGAGGGTCAGGAGGACGTCGAGCGGCCGCGTCTCGCCCCTCGCGAGCGCTGCGTCGCGGTGCCACGGGACGTAGCGGGGCTCGTCGGCCTGGACGCGGTACGTGCCGGGGAGGAGGCCGCGCAGCGTCGCGCGGCCGTCGGGTCCCGTCCGCGCCACGCGCTGGGCGTCGCCGAGCCTCAGCGTCAGCTTCACGCGCGGGACCGCCCGCCCGCTCCGCACGTCCAGAGAGCGGACGTCGAGCCCCGCCGGGGGGCCGAGGACGACCCGGAGCGCCCCGGCGGCGTCCGCCGCCCGCTGGAGGACGGCCGAGCCGGCCTCGCCCGCGTCCGCCACGACGGCGCCGGCACCCCGCGGCAGGTCCGCGAGCCGGAAGGCGCCGTCCGCCCCCGCCTCGACCCAGCGGGAGGTGACGTCGCGCCCCTCCCAGCGAACGAGGGTCCCGGCGGCGGGGGCCTTCCCGTCCTTCGCCACGACCTTCCCGGCGAGGACGACCCCCGGCGCGAGGGAGACGGGACGCGCGAGCGCGCCGCTCCGGACCACCTTGAGCTCCGCGGTCGCGAGGCCAGCAGCCTCCACCCTCAGGGCGTTCCGGTCCGCAGCGGCCGGGATCCGGAAGGTCCCGTCCGCCCCGCTCGCCGCCTCCTCGGGCACCGCGAGGAGGTCCGAGAAGCGCGATCCCGGGCCGCCGAGGGCGGGGACGAGGGTCACCCGGGCCCCGGCGACGGGCTTCCCTCCGGGACCGACGACCTTCCCCGCGAGAGGCGCCGAGCGAGGGAGCGCCACGTCGCCCAGGTCGTCGCTCTCCGAGACGTCCCAGACGCCGGGGAGCTCCACCGGGACGAGCCCGTCCCCCCCGACGCGCAGGACGACGAGACCGCTCCCCTTCTGCGCCGCGGAGGGAAGAGCGGAGGGAAGAACGAGGGTAAAGGCCCCGTCCGCTCCCGCAGTCGCCGAGGCGACCGGCTGCGGAGCGGTGCCTCGTCGGGCCTCGCGCCGGGCCGCGTCGAGCGGCTCCTCGAACGGGACGGCGCTCACGGTCGCGCCGGCGGCCGGCCTCTCGTCGGAGCGGAGGCGGCCCCGGATCGTCCCGGCGGCGAGGGGCGTCGAGAGGAGGAGCGTGACGGCGAGGGGAAGGACGTTCCTGGAGAGTCGGATCACGGGGGCCTCCGTCAGAGATCTCGACTAAGGACGCGCCGGCGGCGCCGGCGGTTCACGTCCCGCGTCGGGCGATTCTGGAGCAAGGTCCGGGCCGCGTCGCGCCGCCCGCTTCCGCCGCTCGGCGGCCGCCGCCTTCCCCATCTCGGGAACCGGTTCCCGAGATCGGGACCTGCGCCCCGGACACGGGGGCCGCTACAATCCGACCGCTCCGTGCTGCGATGCCGCATCCCGTCCGAGGAGGGGAGATGCCAAACCCCGTCGTGATCAAGAAGTACGAGAACCGGCGCCTCTACGACACCTCGGGGAGCCGCTACGTCAACCTCCCCGAGATCGCCCAGATGATCCGCGACGGGGCCGAGGTGCAAGTGCTCGACGCCAGGAGCGGCGACGACCTGACGCGCGTGATCCTGACCCAGATCATCTTCGAGGACGCGCGGAAGAAGAAAGGGGACCTGCCGCTCGACTTCCTGCGCGAGCTGATCGTCACGTCGGACCGGGCGCTGCGAGACTTCGTCTCCTGGTACGCGCAGGCGGCGCAGCGCGCCCAGAAGGGGGCGCAGGAGGCCCTCGGCGAGGGCCCCCTCGCGCCCGCGCTCCCGTTCATCGAGAAGCTCCTCGAGGGGATCCGGGCGAAGGAAGCCCGGCGGGAGGCCCCGCGCCGGCCGGCCGAGGCCAGCTCCGAGACGGAGACGGTCGTGGCGCTGAGGAGCCGGATCGAGGAGCTCGAGAGGAAGCTCCGCCGCCAGGGGAAGAGGAGGAAGGCCGCCTCCCGCCCCGCGGCCTCGCCCCGGCGGGCTCCCGCGCGCAAGCGCGAGGCGCCGGCCGAGGAGGAGCGCTAGCCGGAGCGCGGGCCCGCCCCGCGCCGGACGGCGCGGACGCGCGAGACGAGGACCTTCGCGTAGGCGGCTGCCAGCGCCGCGCCGGAGGCGTCCGGGGCCACGTTGACGCGGACCTCCCCCGGAGCCGGGAAGAGCGTCCTCAGGAGGAACCGCCCCTTCGCCCTCCCGCCGGCGCAGAGCCCCAGCGCCACCCGCGTGAACCCGTGCGGCGGACGCGTGTGCCGGAGCGGCGGCAGCGAGGCCGCGCGCTCCCGTGCCCGCGGCGGGACGCGCGCCGCCAGCTCCTCGCAGAACGCGGGCGCGAACGTCCCCGGGAAGAGCCTCTCGATCGCGTCGGCCGCGTAGAGGAGGGGCGCCGCCGCGCGCAGGTCGGCCGGGGGGAGCGCCGGCGCGAGCGGGCCGTCCCGCCGCGCGAGGAGCGCGAGGTCGAGCGCCTGCACCCCCTTGATCCCGCGGGCCCCGAAGTCCTCGGCCGCGTGGTGGAGGAGGTGCCGCACCCGCGCCGCGGGCGAGGGAACGCGCGCTCTCAGGCCGTCGCGCTCGACCTCCCGCGCCGTCGAGACGAGCTCGCGGGTCGCGTCGAGGCGGGTCCCCAGGACCGGGAGGCGGAAGCGGGTGTGGAGCTCGACGCGGATCGGGTTTCCCGGGTGGTCGGCGGCGGGGAGGACGACGCGCTCGTCGGCGAGGACGAAGACGCGGTGGCGGGGCGTGTCGAGGAGCGGCCGGAACGGTGTCGCGGCCAGAAGGAGCTCGGTCGCGCGCTCGAGGTCGCGCGGGCTGTCGAGGAGGAGGTCGAGGTCACCCATCGGCCGTTCCCCCGGCGGGACGTCGCCCCCGAGGACGAGCGCGGCCCCCTTCAGGACGACGGGGTCGATCCCGCCGGGCCGGAGGGCCGAGAGGACCTCGCCGAGGCGCGCCGCGAGCGCGTCCCACCGCGCCCGCGTCCGCTCGCCGTCGGCCCGGAGGAAAGAGAGGAGCCCCGGAGGGAGCTCCCCGGAGCCTGGAAGGCGCGACAGGAGTCCCGCGATCCCCTGGGTGGAGGCGACGAAGGCCGCGAGCGACTCGTCGGGGCGCTCCCGGACCGCCGCGACGAAGGGAGCCGCGATCCCGAGGGAGGCGGCCGCGACCGCGGCCACGGCGAGGGGCGCGTAGCCCGGGTCGGCGAAGAGCCGCTCGACGTCGAACGGGCCGGGCTCGGGCACCGCGCCTCAGGCCGCGACGCGCTGGAGCGCCGCGAGGAGGTCGCTGGCGGTGGCCGGCCTGCTTGCCGGCGGCTTGGCGAGGCAGGCGAGGAGGATCCGCTCCAGGAGCTCGGGGAGGTCGGGACGGAGGTCCGTCGGGCGCGGGGGCTCGGCGGAGATGTGCTTCTTCATCGCCTCCACCGGGTCGCGCGCCTCGAAGGGGCGCATCCCGCAGAAGAGCTCGAAGAGGACGACGCCGACCGAGTAGAGGTCGCTCCGGGCGTCGAGCTGCTTTCCGAGCGCCTGCTCGGGGCTCATGTAGAAGGGGGTCCCCACCGTCAGCCCTGCGATCGCCGCGAGGTCGACCCCCTCGGCCGCCCGGGCGATCCCGAAGTCCATCAGCTTCACGACGCCGCTCGGGAGGACCATGATGTTCTGCGGCTTGATGTCGCGGTGGATGATCCCCGCCTCGTGGACGGCCCCGAGGCCACGGCAGAGCTGCTTGGCGATCTGCAGGCCGGGGGCGAGCGCGACGTAGCGGCGCCGGTCCATCACCTCGCGGAGGGTCGTCCCGGGGACGTACTCCATCGTCAGGAAGCGGAGTCCCTGGGCCTCGCCGAGGTCGTGAGTCCTGACGACGTTCGAGTGCGTGATCTTGCGGGCGAGGCGGATCTCCTGCTTGATCGTCTGGACCTCCTGGCCCCCGCCCGCCGCGGCCGACGTGAGGACCTTGAGCGCCACCTCCTCGTCGAGCTCCCGGTCGAGGACGCGGTAGACGGCCCCCATCCCCCCCTTCCCGAGGACGTCGAGCACCTGGTACCGGCCGGCGAAGGTCTGCCCGACGACCGGCGCCTCCGTCGAGGCCGCCGGCTCGGCCGACGGCGGGACGACGGTGGCGACCGTCTCGTCGCCTCCCCGGCGTCGCCGCATCTCGCCGATCATCTCCTCGAGCTGCGCCTTCTCGCGGAGGTCCTCGACCATCGCGACGAAGGCCCGCGCGAGCGTCCCCACCTCGCCGGCGCCCCCTTCGGGGAGGCGGACGTCGAGGTTCCCGTCGCGGATCGCGATCGCGCCCGAGGCGAGCTGCTCGAGCGGCCGCGCGATCCGCCGGCCGAGGGCGAACGAGACCGGGACCGAGACGACGAGGGCGAGGAGGCCGATGAGGAGGAGGGTGTCCCGGATCCTCCGGAAGGCCGCCGTCTCCTCCTCGCGCGACCGGGAGACGACCACGGCCCCGAGGACCTCGCCCGAGGCGCTCGCGACCGGGAACGCCTTGACGATCCGCCGGTCCCCGTCGACGTCGAGGTCGAGCGGGCCGATCTCCCTGGCCCCGCCGAAGAGGGCGGCGACGGCCGGCTGGTTCGCGGCGAGGGCGGCGACGAGCCCTCTCCCGCCGACGGGGTCGGTCGTGGCCGAAAGCGCGAGGGTGGGCGGGTCGCCCCGCTTGCCGACGTCGGCGACGTAGGTGACCTGGCCGCCGGTGAGCCCCCGGAGGGCCTGCGCCTGCCTGGCGTCGAGAGGGATCGACGCCGCGACGATCCCGGTGAGGCGCGCCTCGCCCCGGGCCGGGTCGCCGGAGACGACGGGGACGGCGGCCACGGCGGCGAGGACGTCCCCCTCCCGGATCGAGGCCGACGCCTCGCGGAGCGTCTCGATCGGCTCCGCCACCCAGCGCGCGCCCCGGAACGACTTCCCCTGGTCCGTCCCCGCCGGCTTGTCGCTCCGGCAGATCAGCGCCCCCTCGGGGTCGAAGAGGAAGACGGTCCTCGCGCCGAGGATCCCCGCCTTCGTCACCGCCCATTCGTGAGCCGTAACCGCGTTGGAGGAGAAGAGGGCCTTCGTCCCGGGCTCCTCGGCGATCGACCGGAGCGTCGCCCGGAGCTGGACGTCGAGGCCGCTGCGGGCGGCGGCGACGGCGCGCGGGATCTCGCGGAGCGCCTCGCTGATGCTCCGCTCGGCGATCTGGTTCGCGCGCCACGTGGCGATGGAGAGGGCCGCGCCGAGCGTGGCGACGAGGAGGAGCGCCGCCGCGAGGAAGAACTGGGTCGAGAGGCCCATGCCGCGCGGGGCGAGGGGGCCGGGCCCCCCGGCCAGGGGGCGGCCGGAGCCGGGCGTCGCCCCCTGCCGGCCCTGGGGGCTCACGACCGTCGGGGCCGAGTCGATGTCGGTGGGGTCAGTAGCGGTTCTCATCGTCGTCCGGCGGGGGGTAGTCCTTCCCGTACTTGTTCTTGTGGGGGACGGCGCGCCAGGCCGAGCCGTCGAGGACGACGCTCGCGAGGTTCAGGGCGCCGCCGACGACGTCGACCGTGCCGGTCCAGTCGCCCCCCTTCTCGTCCCAGACCCTGAGGGGATGGCGGCCGAGCGGCACGCCCGAGAGGAGGGCGACGCCGTCCTTGCCGGTCCTGGCGACGAAGCTCCCGTCGGCGACGAGGAGGTAGGCCGCCATCTGCGGGTGGATGTTGCAGTAGATCCGGACGAGGCCGGGCTTGTCGAAGGTCATCGTCCGCGACGCGCCGTTCCGGTAGAGGCCCAGGTCGAAACGGGCCGCCTCCGAGAGGCTGAAGACGTTGTGGTAGATCCCGTCGTAGTTCGGGAAGGTGACGGTCGTCCCGGCCGGGATCGCGAGGACCCGCGGCTCGAACCTCTTGGCCCGCGAGGCCATCGTCGGCGGCTTCGGGGGGGCCAGCGGGCCCGGGCGGGGGACGTAGAGGCCCGGGATCCACGCCACCGCCTCGTCGGCCGGCGCCGCCGCGCCGCCCGACCCCTTGACCAGGACCGTGACCTTCACGTCGGCCGTCGGGACGGGGGTCGGGGTGGGCGGAACGGCGCCCCGGGCCGGGACCACGGCAGCGGCCGGCGTGGGGCCGGGCGGAGCGGGGCTCCCCCCGGCGCGCGCCGCGACGAAGCCGCCCGCGGAGAGCAGGCCGAGGCCGACGGCAAGAAGGGACTGACGGCGGATCACGGAGGCGCGGGCGATTCTAGCGGAGGGGCCCCGGCGAAACGGCTCGCGCGGCGGCGAGCCGCGCGACACCTTCGGCCACGCGCCGGGCGGCCTCCTCCACCTCCCCCTCCGTCGTGAAGCGCCCGAGCCCGAACCTCACCGACGAGCGGGCCTGGGCCTCCGACAGTCCGAGCGCCAGGAGGACGTGGCTCGGCTCGCGCGAGGCGGAGGAGCAGGCCGCCCCGGTCGAGAAGGCGACGTCGCGGACCTCCAGCGTCAGCGCCTCGCCGTCCACCCCGGGGAAGCGGAGGTTCAGGTTCCCCGGGAGGCGCCCCTCGGCCGGGCCGTTCAGCTCGACTCCCGGGACGGCGGCGGCCAGGAGCTCGTGAAGCCGGTCGCGCAGGCGGGCGACCCGCCCCGCCTCGGCCTCCCTCTCCTCGACCGCGATCCGCGCCGCCGCGCCGAGGCCGACGATGCCCGGAACGTCCAGCGTCCCGGAGCGGAGCCCTCGCTCGTGCCCCCCGCCGAAGAGGAGCGGCTCGAGCGTCACGCGCGGCCGGGCGGCGCGGACGTAGAGCGCCCCCACCCCCTTCGGGCCGCAGAGCTTGTGCGCGGAGAGGGACATCAGGTCGACGCCGAGCGCCTCCACGTCGAGCGGGACCTTCCCGAAGGCCTGGGCGGCGTCGGTGTGGAGGAGGACCCCGCGCTCCTTGCAGAGGGCGCCGATCTCGGCGAGGGGCTGGAGCGTCCCCACCTCGTTGTTCGCCGCCATCACCGAGACGAGGACGGTGTCGGGGCGGAGGGCCGCGGCGACGGAGTCGACGGACACCTTCCCGTCGCGGTCGACGCCGACGACGTCCACCTCGAACCCTTCCCGGACGAGCTGGCGGCAGGGATCGAGGACGGCGGAGTGCTCGACGGCCGTCGTCACCAGGTGCCGCCCCTTCGGCGCGAGGGCGCGCGAGACGCCGAAGAGGGCGAGGTTGTTCGACTCCGTCGCCCCCGACGTGAAGACGACCTCGCGCGGGGAAGCCCCGATCGCGGCGGCGACCGTCTCCCGCGCCGCCTTCACCGCGGCCTCGGCCTTCCAGCCGAAGGCGTGCTGGCGCGAGGAGGCGTTCCCGAAGTCGCGCGTGAAGGAGGGGAGCATCGCCTCGAGGACGCGCGGGTCGAGCGGCGTCGTCGCGTGACAGTCGAGGTAGATCGGATCGCCCAGGGACACGGCCGCCTCCGGGGCCATCGTAGTCCAGCCCCCTCCGACTAGACTCGGGCCGCGTGACCGCGATCCCCTTCCTCTCCCCCGCCCCGCGGGTGAGGCTCGTCAACGCCTTCGCCCGTCCCTACGACGGGGCGGTCGCCGCCGCGCGCACCTGCTACAGCGCGAAGGGGATCGTCACCGCGGAGGAGGTGGGAGCCGACGGCGTCACGGACCCGGCCGAGCGGGACCGCCGCCGGGACCGCCGCGACGCGCTGGCGCGCGACATCTACCTCGCGGGCCACCACACCACGTGGCAGCACGCGCACTACCAGTTCGCCCTGGAGAACGTCTCGAGGCAGCTGGTCTGGAGCTTTCTCCACGCCCACCCGCACTACAACTCCGAGCAGACCTCGCAGCGGTACGTGACCGTGAAGCCGGGCGCCGTCGCCGTCCCTCCGCTCGCCGGCGAGGCCGAGAGCGTCTACCGGACCTGCGCCGCGATGCAGATGGACGCGTACCGGCGCCTCGGCGAGCTCCTCCGCCCGGTCGCGGCGCGCGCCTTCTTCGCCACGTTCCGCGGACGCGGGACGCAGCCGGAGCGGTGGGAGAAGGCGATCGTCCGGAGGGCGATGGAGGTGGCACGCTACGTCCTGCCGGTCGCCACCTTCACGACGCTCTACCACACCGTGTCGGGCGTCACCCTCTTCCGCTACCGCCGCCTCGCCGCGTCGCTCGACGCGCCGTCGGAGCAGCGCCTCGTCGTCGAGGCGATGGTGGCGGAGGTCCTCCGCCACGATCCCGAGCTCTCGAAGGTCCTCGAGGAGCCGATCCCGCTGGAGGCCACTCCCGAGCAGGCGGCCTTCGACCGGCTCGCCGGAGCGTTCCGGAGCGGCGGCTCCCCGGCGTCCGCCTTCCGCGCCGAGTTCGACGCCGAGCTCGGCGGCCTCACCTCGCTCCTCGTCGACCGGAAGACCCGCAACGAGGAGGAGCTCGCCCGCGCCGTCCGCGAGGTCCTCGGCCTCCCGCGCGCCGCGCTCTCCGACGACGACGCCATCGCCCTCGCCCTCGACCCCGCCTCGAATCCCCTCCTCGGCGAGACGCTCAACCTCACCGAGCACGGCAAGCTCTCCCGCGCGCTCCACCACCCCGCCTACACCTTCAGGAAGAAGCTCTCGCACACCGCCGACAGCCAGGACCAGCGGCACCGGACGACCCCCGCGTCCCGCCCGTCGCTCCACGCGTACCTCTCCGACGAGCCCGACGTCGTGGTCCCGATGCTCCTGGCGGAGCCCGGTCCCGCCCGCGACCTCTTCGACGAGACGATGGCGCGGACCTGGGAGGCGATCGGACGGCTCGGCGCGCTCGGCGTCGCCGACGAGCACCGCGCCTACCTCCTCCCGAACGCCGTCGCCCTCCGCTTCACCGAGTCGGCCGACCTCGCCGGGCTCCGGCACAAGCTCGCCATGCGCCTCTGCTTCAACGCCCAGGAGGAGATCTGGCGCGCCTCGGTCGAGGAGGCGCTCCAGGTCCGCGACGCCGAGCCGCGGATCGGCCGCTGGCTCCTCCCCCCCTGCGGCCTGCGCGCCCGCGCCGGCGCCAAGCCGATCTGCCCCGAGGGCGAGCGCTTCTGCGGCGTCCTCGTCTGGAAGCAGGACGTCTCCGCCTACCGGCGCCTGTTCTAGGAGGGCGGCCGCCGATCCTTCCGGGGTGCGTCCGGCGCCTCGCGGATCGCCTTCTCGATCTCCGGGCTCTTCGCGGTGCGGGCGCTCTCGAGAAGGTCCTTCCAGTCCCGGGCCACGTCGGCGCCGGCGGCGATGAGCCTCCGGACCATCGCGAGGTCCCCCCTCTGGACGGCCGAGTGGAGGGCGGTCCACCCGTACGTCGTCCGCGCCGTCACCTTCGCTCCTGCGCAGAGGAGGAGGTCGACGGTCTCGACCGATCCGCTCCGGGCGGCCGCGATGAGCGGCGTGACGGCGCCGGGTCCTTGCACGTCGACGTTCGCGCCCGCCTCGACCAGGGCGCGAACCACCCCGACCCCCGCGCCGTCGCTCGCGACGACGAGGAGCGGGGTCTGCCCGTAGTCGTGGCCGTTCGGGCTCGCCCCGGCCGCGAGGAGGATCCTGACGACCTCCTCGTTCCCTGCCTCCACCGCGTCCGCGAGGACGCCCCGGTCCGGCTCGCCGGCCGTCGCCGGCATCCCGGCGGCGAGGTAGAGCCTCACCGCGGCGGCGTCGCCCTCGCGGATGGCACGGGAGAGCCCCCGCGGCGTGACCTCGAGCCCCCGGTCCGCGAGGTCGGCCCGCGCCCGCCGCTCGGAAGCGGGAGTCGGGGCGGGCGTCGCCGCCGCGCAACCGACGGACAGGAGCGCGAGGAGGAAGAGGGCGCTGACGCGCCGGGCGGCGACCGGCTTCGCCTCCGGGAACGGACTCACGGCGCGATCAGCCGCCGTCGACCGACGCCCGAAGCGCGCCGGACGCCTTCAGCGCGCCGAAGGCCTCGCCGGCCGGGGCGCCACGCTCCACGACGACCACCGGCAGCGTCCCCGGCACCTCCTCGCGGATCGCGCGCTCGACGGCCGGGTCGTCGGTCACGACGGCGTCGACGCGGGCAGAGCGGCCGAGGAGGTCGAGCGTCTCGTCGACGCCGTGCGCCGAGACGAGCGCGGCCCCGGGCGGCAGGAGGGCGCGGAGCCCCTCGACCGCCTCCGCGTCGGCCGACGAGACGAGGAGGTGGAGCACGCCGGAATGGTACCCGTCGGGCGCTATTCGGCGCGGACCATCGGCACCGCGATCGGGGAGAGCGGCCGTCCGAAGACGTTCCCTTCGCCGCCGAAGACCTGGAGGAAGTAGGCGCCGGGGCCGTCCCTCAGCTTCACCCGAAACGACACCTTCCCTCCCGGCGAGGCGTCGAAGGTCCCGCGGCTCCCGTCGGACCAGGTCCCTCCCGGCGGGGCGAATGGCCGGAGCGTCTCCACGGGCGGCGGGTAGGAGTAGGCGCCGCGCCGCTTCGCCTCGGCGCGCGAGATGGGCCTCGGCGGCTTCTCCGGGCAGACGTCGACCGCCGTGATCGACCAACCCTTCCGGAGCTTCAGCGTCACCTCCACGACCGAGCCGGCGCGCACCGGCCACGCCGGCACCTCCACCCACTCCACGACCCGCCGGCTGAACTCCTCGGTCATCCGGAACTCGGTCCCGTCGACCGCGGCGCCGATCCCGACGTGCGTCCAGGTCGGGTCGAGGACGGTCCGCCGGTGGCCGTCGTCGGGCGGCCTCTCCGCCATGAAGCGGGCGTGCATGGCGAGGAGCTGGTCGGCCATCGGCTCGTGGTAGCCGAGCCCGACCCGCGTCTCCGCCGCGAAGTTCTCGCCGTTCGGGTCGATCCCTCCGGCCAGCGCCCAGCGGAGGTACGGGGCGCGGCCGTCGAGGTCCCAGTGCCCCACGGAATTCCTCGCGGCCGCGTCGGCGCAGAAGGCGTCCCCCACCTGCGCGCCGAGGAGGTCGTACGCCACAGGAGGGGCGCCGGCGGCGCGCCGCTCGCGGTTGATGACCGCGAGGAGCGCCGCCTTCGCCTCGGGGAACCGCTCCTCGTACCCGGCCGCGCCCCGATCGGGGCCGATCCGCTTCAGCGGGACGTCCGGGATCGGACCCCCTCCGACGGGGACGAGGCCGCATCCGGCGCCCGCGGCAGACAGGGCGAGGGCGACGATCAGCGACCCGACGGGCCAGGCGTGGCGAAACACCTTAGAATCTTAGGGCTTGCGCCCCGGAAGGAGCCGCCCATGATCCGCTTCGGCACGTCCGGCTGGAGAGCCGTCCTCGGAGAGGAGTTCACCTTCGACAACGCGCGGCGGGTCGTGACGGCCATCGCCCGCGTGGCGCGGGCCAGCGGAGACCCCGCCCGGGGCGTCCTCGTCGCCTCCGACACCCGATTCCTCGGCGAGCGGTTCGTCCGCGAGGCCGCACGCGTCCTGGAGCGCGAGGGGGTCCAGCCCCTCGTGGCCGACCGCGACGCCCCGACCCCGGTCGTCGCCTTCACCATCCGGCGCCTCGGGGCCCTCGGCGGGATCAACTTCACCGCCTCGCACAACCCTCCCGAGTACAACGGCATCAAGTTCTCCACCGCCGACGGCGCCCCGGCCCTCCCGGCCCTCACGGCAGCCATCGAGGCCGAGATCGCGAAGACGACCGACGCCGACGCCGCCCCGGCCCCCGAGGTCCCGATCGAGACCATCGACCCGCGCGGCCCCTACCTCGAGGAGGTCCGCCGCCGCGTCGACGTCGGGGCGATGAGGAAGGCCGGGCTGAAGGTCGCCGTCGACCCGCGGTTCGGGACCTCGCGAGGCTACCTCGACGCCTTCCTCGCCGAGGCGGGGGTCGACGTCGCGGCCATCAACACCCACCGCGACCCCTACTTCGGCGGCCTCTCGCCGCAGTGCGACGAGCCGAACCTCGGCGAGCTCTCCCGCCTCGTCACCTCGGGGCACCGCCACGTCGGCCTCGCCACCGACGGGGACGCGGACCGGTTCGGCCTCCTCGACGCCGACGGCACCTACGTCAACCCCAACCTCTGCCTCATGCTCCTGGCCGATGCGCTCCTCGCGCGCCGCGCCGCAGGGGACGGCCGCGGGGTGGCGCGCTCCGTCGCCACGACGCACGGTCTCGACGCCGTCGCGCGCCTTCACGGCGCCCCGGTCCGCGTCACGCCCGTCGGCTTCAAGTACATCGGCGAGCTCCTCCTGGCCGACGAGATCGTGATGGGAGGCGAGGAGTCCGCGGGCTTCACGATGGAGGGGCACGTCCCGGAGAAGGACGGCGTCCTCGCCTGCCTCCTCCTCGCCGAGCGGGTCGCCGCGACCGGGAAGAGCCTGAAGGCCCAGCTCGAGGAGCTCTTCGGGCGGGTCGGCCGCTTCGTCCCCCGCCGCGCCGACGCCCACCTCGACCCGGCCATCGCCGCCTCCCTCGAGAAGAGGCTCGCCGAGGACCCCACGTCCTTCGCGGGGCTCCCCGTGACGGGCATCGACCGGACCGACGGCCAGAAGCTCCTCCTCCCCGACGGGCGGTGGATCCTCTTTCGCCCGTCCGGCACCGAGCCCGTCGTCCGCATCTACGCCGAGTCGACGGACGACGCCGAGACCGCCCGCCTCCTCGACGCCGCCGTCCGCTACGTCCTCGAAAGCTGAGGGGGGCCTCGGCCCCCGACCCAGGAGGAACCGACGTGTTTGCCATCGAGTCGATCCACGGCCGCGAGATCCTCGACTCCCGCGGGAACCCCACCGTCGAGGTGGAGTGCGTCCTCGAATCCGGGGCCTCCGGGCGCGCCGGCGTCCCGTCGGGCGCCTCGACCGGCACCCGCGAGGCGCTCGAGCTGCGCGACGGCGACCCGAAGCGCTTCGGCGGCAAGGGGGTCCTGAAGGCCGTCGAGAACGTCAACAAGACGATCGCCCCCGAGCTGATCGGCCTCGACGCGCGCGACCAGGCTGGCATCGACCGGATGATGGTCGAGCTCGACGGGACCGACACCAAGTCGAAGCTGGGCGCCAACGCGATCCTCGGCGTCTCGATGGCGGTCTGCCGGGCCGCTGCCGAGGCGTGCGAGCTCCCGCTCTACCGTTACCTCGGCGGCACGGGCGCCATCACGCTCCCCGTCCCGACGATGAACGTCGTCAACGGCGGGGCCCACGCCGACAACCCGCTCGACCACCAGGAGTTCATGCTCGTCCCCGCCGGCTTCTCCACCTTCCGCGAGGCGCTTCGCGCCGGCGCCGAGACGTTCCACGCGCTGAAAGGGATCCTGAAGAAGAAAGGGCTCTCGACCGGCGTCGGCGACGAGGGGGGATTCGCCCCCGCCATCTCCACCGCGCGCGAGGCGCTCGACCTGATCGGCGACGCCATCGCGAAGGCCGGCTACCGGCCGGGGCGCGACGTCTTCATCGCCCTCGATCCCGCGGCCTCCGAGTACTTCGAGGACGGCAAGTACGTGCTCGAGGGGGAGGGGAAGACGCTCACGCCCGAGGAGATGGTCGCCTTCTGGGAGGCGATCGTCGCCGACTACCCGATCCTCTCCATCGAGGACGGCTGCGCCGAGGGGGACCGCGTCGGCTGGAAGCTGATGACCGACCGGCTGGGCGACAGGGTCCACCTCATCGGCGACGACATCTTCGTCACCAACCCGAAGATCGTCGCCGAGGCGATCCGCGACGGCATCGCCAACGGCCTCCTCGTGAAGGTGAACCAGATCGGCACGATCACCGAGACGCTGGAGGCGGTCCGGATGGCCCAGGTGGCCCGATACGTCACCGCCGTGTCGCACCGCTCGGGCGAGACCGAGGACACCACCATCGCCGACCTGGCCGTGGCGACGAACTCGAGGTTCATCAAGAGCGGCTCGCTCTGCCGCTCCGAGCGGATCGCCAAGTACAACCGGCTCCTGAGGATCGAGGAGGAGCTGGAGGAGACCGGCCGCTACCCGGGCCTCGCCGCCCGGAAAGCGTGACGGAGAGCTGACGAGGGCGCACGGTTGAGGTTCGAGAGGATCCCCGGCCCGCCGGAGCGGACGGTCTCGCGCAAGGGGGGGCGCCCGTCGCCCCCCCGGCGGGAGGTCCGCCGCGCGAGCGAGCCGGTGACCCCTCCGGGCCCGGCGGCCCGCCCCGACCGGGCGCACGTCCGCCCCGCCTCGTACCTCTCGATCTCGCTCGTCCTCTCCCTCCTCCTCTTCGTCCTCTTCCTCGCCGGCGACCGCGGCTTCCTCCAGGTCCGGCGCCAGCGCGCCCAGGTGAGCGCGCTCCAGGCGGAGGTCTCGGCCCTGGCCGAGAGGAACCAGAAGCTCGAGACCGAGATCGGCCGGCTGAAGACCGACCCCCCGGCGGTCGAGAAGATCGCGCGGGAGGAGCTCCAGCTCGTCGACCCGGGGGACGTCGTCCTCGTCCTGCCGCAGGGGTGGGAGAAGCGCGTCTCGCCGACGCCGCTCCCGGGAAGCGCCCAGGGCCCCGCCCCGGACGCCGGGACGCCCCCCGCTCGCTGATTCTCCCCGGCAGGGGACGCTCCCCTAGAATCCGCCGCCATGTCCTCGGCCCCTCGCGGCCGGACCAAGAAGGAGACGTACAGGTGATCAGAATCAAGCGGCTTTCCGTGGCCTCGGCCCTCCTCGTCGCGTCGGCGCTCGCCGCCGCCCCCCTCTCGTTCGCGGCCCAGACCGCCACCGAGGCGATCCAGGCGCGCCAGAAGGCGATGAAGGGGATCGACGGGGCGATGGAGTCCCTCGTCGCCATCGCCAAGAAGCAGGCGCCGTTCGACGCGGCCGTCGTCAAGAAGGCCGGCGAGACGATCGCGTCCCACCTGACGGAGGCCCAGGGCCTCTTCCCCGCCGGGAGCGAGAAGGGCGACGTCCAGACCTGGGCCAAGCCGACGATCTGGAGCGACGGCGCCGGCTTCGCCGCCGCGCTGAAGTCCTCGCACGAGGCCGCCACCGCCCTCGCCGGCGTGAAGGAGGAAGCCGCGTTCCTCCCGGCGCTGAAGGCCCTGGGAGGGAGCTGCAAGCACTGCCACGAGACCTACCGCCTCCCGAAGCGTTGAGCGGTCCTTCCCGGGCGAAGCGGGCCGCGGTCGCCGCCGTCGTCGTCGCGACGGCCGGCGCCGCGGCCTTCTGGCTCCTCACCGCCCCGCGGCCGCTCGCCCCGTCCGCGATCCCGGCGCACACGCCCGACCTCGCGAACGGCGAGCTCCTCTTCCACGCCGGCAGCTGCATCTCGTGCCACAGGCCGGCGAAGGGGACCCCCGGGGCCGACCCGGCGCTGCCGTCCGGAGGCGCCCCGTTCAAGACTCCCGTCGGCACCTTCTACCCGCAGAACCTCACCCCCGACGACGCGACCGGCCTCGGACGGTGGCGCCCGGTCGACTTCGTCAACGCGATGACGCGCGGACTCTCCCCTTCCGGCCGGCACTACTTCCCCGCGTTCCCCTACCCGTCCTACCGCAACGTCCGGACCACGGACCTCCTCGACCTCTTCGGCTACCTTCGAAGCCTCCCGAAGGTCGTCTCGCCCGAGCGGCCGCCCGACGTCCCGTTCGCCCGGGTCGCGCGGCGCGGCGTCGGCCTCTGGGACCTCCTCGCCCTGCGCGGTCCCCGCTTCTCGCCCGACCCGGCACGCGACGCCTCGTGGAACCGCGGCGCCTACCTCGTCGCCGGGATCGGCCACTGCGGCGAGTGCCACACGCCGCGCAACCTGCTGATGGTCCCCGAGCGCTCCCGCTGGCTGGCCGGCGGCCCGCACCCCTCCGGAGAGGGGGAGGTGCCGAGCCTCCGGGGGCTCGTCGCGCGCAAGCGCTACAAGGACGCCGCGGACCTGACGCTCGCCCTCCAGAACGGCGAGACGTTCGGCTACGACAGGCTCTCGAGCGGCGGGATGGGCGAGATCCAGGAGAACCTCTCGCTCCTGCCGGATGCGGACGTCCGCGCCATCGCGGACTACCTCGTCAGCCTGCCGCAGGCCCCCGTGGACGGCGCCGGAGCCGCACCCCGCCCTTCCCGCTAACGCGCCAGCCGGTGACCCCGCTCACGAACCGGGGGAGCGGCCGGCGCGATCATCGGCCGACCAGCCAGGAGGCGACATGGCCGCACCCCCCGTCCTCCCGCTCCACCCCGTCGTCGTCCACTTCCCGATCGCCGGGGTCTTCTTCGCGGCCTTCGCCCTCGCCCTCGCCCTGGTCCGGCCCGCCGGCAGGAAGGCCTGCATGACGAGCGGGGCCCTCCTCCTCGGCGCGACCGTCCTGGGGGGCCTCGTCGCCGCCGCGACCGGGTGGGACTGGGCCGACGACCTCGCCTATCTCGCGGGCGGCTGGGGGCCGATCCCCGGGCCGAAGGCGGTCGAGGGGCTCGCGCGCCGGCACGCCCTCCTCGCTCTCGCGGGCCTCGCGGCGGCGGCCGTCGCCCTCGCCCTCACGCTCCTCGCGCGCAGGAAGGAGGGCTCCCCGCTCGCGCCGTTCGTCGCCACCCTCGTCGCCTGCGCGCTCATCGGGCTGGCCGGGCACGTCGGGGGGACGATGGTCCACGCTCCTCCGCCCCCCGTCGAGGAGGGCGCCCCGGCCAGCTGAGGACCGGCCGCCGTCCGGGCGGCCCTCTGCTCAGTGGCTCTGCGCGAGCGAGCGGACCTCGGCCACGAGCGCCTTGATCTGCTCGGCGGTGAGCTTTCGCCCGAACGCCGGCATCTTGTCGCGGCCTCGCGTGATCGAGCCCTCGAGCCGCGAGTCGGAGACCGTGGCCTGCCACTTCGCGTTGGTCAGGTCGCGCGCCCCCTTCTTCTTCCCTTCCTCGGTGTTCGCCTTTCCGTCCTCTCCGTGGCAGACGATGCAGTAGGTCTCGAAGGCCGCGGACCGTTTCGGGGCGTCTTCCGCGACGAGGGGAGCCGCCAGCAGCAGGGCGGCGACGGTCGGTCCGAGTCGCTTCATCACGTCCGATCCTCCTGGTCCCGCCGAGTCTAGCGACCTCCGGTGCGACTCGGTCTCCCTGCAAAGGCGAACCACGCGTCCCGGTGATCCGGGTCACGCGGCAATCCTGAGATACGGTCGCAGCATACGGGCCAAAGGAGAGTCGCCATGCCATCCCGTGCGAGACCGTTCGCCTTCCTCGCGGTGCTCCTCGGGCTCGGAGTCGGCCTCGCGGCCTGCGGGACGCGGAAGTCTCCGACGGAGCCGACCGGGACCCCTCCCGACCCCACCGCCACCTTCACGCGCGTCCAGAACGAGATCTTCACCCCGTCGTGCGCCCGCTCCGGCTGCCACGCCGGCGCCGCCCCCCAGCAGGGGATGGACCTCTCCGCCGGCAGGAGCTACGGCCTGATCGTCGGCGTGAAGGCGGTCGAGTCGACCCGGCTGAGGATCGCCCCCGGGAGCCCCGACGACTCCTACATGGTGTCGAAGGTGAAGGGGGACGCGACCATCAGCGGCAGCCGGATGCCGCTGGGCGGCCCCTACCTGTCGGCCGACAAAGAGCAGCTCCTCGTCGACTGGGTTCGGCGCGGGGCCCCGAACGACTGAGGACGCCATGAGAAAGCTCGAACGGACCCCCGCCCGCGCCGCCGCAGGCGCCCTCCTCGCCGGAGCCCTCCTCGCCATCTCCCCTCTCGCCGCCCAGGACGCCCCGGCCCCCTTCGACCCGGGCTACGGCGACCGGTTCCTCCAGACCGCCTCCCCGCTCGCCAACGACAAGGGGCTCCTGCAGGCGATCTTCACCCACCGGTTCAACCAGCCCGTCAACGAGGCGGGGGGAAACAACCTCGGCGGCCTCGACTCGGGCGCCAACATCGGCATCGGCCTGAGCTACGTCCCCGTCGACCGGCTCGAGGTCGAGGCCTACCGCGCCTCGGTCGGCGGCGACTACGAGCTCGCCGCCCGCTACACCTTCCTGAAGCCGACCGCGCAGCTCCCCCTCGCCCTCGGCCTTCGCGGCGGGATGGACTGGCTGACGAAGTTCGACATCGAGGACAAGGTGGGCGGCTTCGCCCAGGGGCTCGTCGCCTACACGTTCGGCGGGCGCGTGACGCTGGCCGCCGCCCCGACCTACGTGTCGAACACCCCGATGTTCAAGGACGTCTTCAACGTCCCGCTGATGGTCCAGCTGAAGCTGGGGAAGGGGCTCTTCGCCACCGGCGAGTACGTCTTCCGGAACAAGGACCTCGACGGCTCCGTCGGCCAGTGGTCCTTCGCCCTCGAGAAGGGCCTCTGGCACCACCGCTTCTCGGTCTGGATCGGCAACTCCGCCGCCTCCACGGTCGACCAGATCATGGGGGGCGACTACGGCGGCGGGGTCACGGAGTCGAACATCAGGCTCGGCTTCAACATCATCCGGCAGTTCGAGATCGCCCCGGCCCCCTGACCGGGCGCTCTCTCGCAGTGCAGCGCTTGACATCGGAACGGGACCCCGCTAAGGTGCCGCTCCCCTGACGCGGGGTGGAGCAGTCTGGTAGCTCGTTGGGCTCATAACCCAAAGGTCGCAGGTTCAAATCCTGCCCCCGCAACCAATCATAAATCCGCGAGATGCAAGCGGTTACGAGATCCCGGCGGCAACGCCGGGATCTTCGATTTTCTAGCTCGGGTTAGGTTCGGGATAGGTTGGACTTGGTGCGATGGCTACTCTGGGATCGTCGTCGACCACGGAACCGGCAGGGTCATGAAGACCGAGGCGATCACGAGCGGAGAGGACCTCACACACGCGAAGGCGAGGGCGAGGTGGGGCCGCCGCGAAGCAGACCCTGCGGCCACGCGAAGCTCATCCCCCGGCCGAACACACGCGTCTGGACTCGTCCCGAAGGCGCACCCGCTAGTCGCCGACGCGAATGACAACCTTTCCCACGGCGTGGCCGGATTCCACGTAGGAAATGGCCTCGGCCCCGGCTTCCAGCGGAAATGTCCTGTCCAGGATCGGCTTGATGACACCCTTGTCCACCAGCGCGCCTATCTTTTCCAGCTGCTCGCCGCTCGCTCGCATGAACAGGTACTCGAAGCTCACGCCTCTTTCCCTGGCCAGACGATCGACCTTGCGATTCAGGAACCCGAGGATCCAGACGAGCGGCAGGCTCAGTCCCCATGCGCGCGCGAATTTGCCGTCGGGCCGGCCGCCTATCGTTACGACGACGCCGCCCGGCTTGACTGCCTCGAACGAGCGGAGCAGTGTGTCGCCCGCCTGAGAGTCGAGGACCACGTCCTGGTCTTTGACCACATCTTCGAAGCGGGTCGTCTTGTAGTCGATCGCCAGGTCCGCTCCGAGCGACCTCACCAACGTGTGGTTCCGGGCGCCGGCCGTGGTCGCGACCTCTGCACCAAGGTACTTGGCCAGCTGGATGGCGAACGTGCCGACGCCGCCCGAGCCGGCGTGGATGAGGATCTTCTGTCCCGCCTGCAACCGTGCGACTTCGATCAGGGCCTGCCAGGCGGTGAGTCCCACGAGCGGAAGCGACGCTGCCTGCACGTAGTCGAGGCGCGCGGGCTTCTTCGCCGCGGCCCCTTCGCGCACGCGTGCGTACTCCGCGATGGCGCCGATGCGCTCTTTGCCGAGGCGCGCATAGATGGCGTCGCCCACTTTGAATCTGGTCACGCCTGGACCGATCGCTTCCACGTCGCCGGCGAGATCGGTGCCGAGGATCAGGGGAAACGTGTAGGGCGTCAGCACCTTCACGACGCCGTCGCGGATCTTGTAATCGAGCGGGTTGACGCCCGCGGCGCGTACCCGCACGAGGAGATCACCCGGTCCCGGCTCGGGTCGCGGCAGGTCCATCATCTCCATCGGTGCCCTGTAACGACGAATCGCGAGCGCTCTCATCCGCGCTCCCCTCGCGGAGTTTCCGGGACCGGGGAGCGGCGGAACGGCGTCACAAGCGTGTCGAGGCGCAGGTCCCTTCTAATCCCAGCGTCCATCAGGCCAGCGGGCGCGAATCTGCGCAGCCATCGCAGCCGGTTCGCGAGGCTACCGGCCGTGTATCGGACCTTCGGGCTTACAGCGAGGGCAGCTCGAAGCACGACGTCCGCCACGACGCCCGGCTCGTCCGCAGTCGCCATGATCGCGCTGATGTGACGGCTCAAGGCCGTGCTCGCCGCACGATATTCTTCGAGCTTCGAGTCGGGTTCCAGCGCGTTCGCGTCGAAGGCCGTCTTCGTGTACGCAGGCTCGATGACCGAGACCCGAATGCCCCGCGTCCGTAACTCGTGGTCCAGCGATTCCGAATAGCCCTCGATGGCGTGCTTGGTTGCGGCGTAGAGCGCCATGTACGGCGCGGGCAAGAAGCCGAGCACCGAGCCGATGTTGAGGATGCGACCGCCCCCCTGGTGCCGCATGTGTGGCACCACCGCGCGCGTCATCCGTACGATCCCGAAGAAGTTCGTATCGAAGATCGATCGGGCCTGTTCGATGGAGCTCTCTTCCGCTCCCGCGGGGGCGACACTGAAGCCGGCATTGTTCACGAGGACGTCAATGCGTCCGGAACGCCGCATCACGTCCCTGACTGCGGCTTCGACCGACTCATCGCTGGTTACGTCGAGGGGCAGCATCTCGAACGATTGCTGTCCCGCCGTCGCGCCCCGTCTGCTGGTGCCGTAGACCCCGTAGCCCGCCTTCGTGAGCCGCTCGGCCGTGGCTTGGCCGATGCCTGACGAGGCGCCGGTCACGATCGCGACCTTGCCCTTCGTATTCATCCTGTCGTTCCTTTCCGTGCAGGTCCTGCGTTGATCGAGTTCCACCCGTGCCGGCGGCACGTTCGGGGCGGTCGTGATATCGAATTTATGATAATCATCATATTGTGGTTCAAGCGAAACCCTCTTCAGGTGAGAACGCGGGATCAGGCGCCGGTCGGGGCGAGGTGTTCGAGCGCCGCCTTCCGCAGCGCGTCGGAGAGCTCTGGGTCGTCGACAGCGCGTGCCAGGAGCAAGGCGCCAACCATCGTGGCGACGGTCGTGAGGGCACGCTCGTGCGCGCCCGGCTGACCCCAGTCGGGCGATTGGCGCGCAACAAGGTCGATCATCTCCTTGATGCGCCGTGTGGAGGCGCGGCGCACCTCGGGGGCCTGGCGCGGCATCTCCGAGCCAAGGGCGACGACCGGGCAGCCCATCTCGGCGTTCTGGACATGCTCCTTGGACAGGTAGGCTTGGAGCAGGACCCGGAGCGCCTGCTGCGGCGAAGCGGTGGCCGCGATGCGCGCCGATGCGGCGACTGCTTCGGCGCCGGCGCGATCCGCAGCCTCCGCCAGCATCGCCTCGCGCGAGGGAAAGTGGGCGTAGAAGCCGCCGTGTGTGAGGCCGGCTTCTTTCATGATGTCGGCGACGCCGGTGCCGCCGTAGCCGCTGCGCCGGATAGCGCGCGCGGCAGCCTCGACGATGCGCTCGTGCGTGGCTTCCTTACGGCTGGGGGCGGATCGTCTCATCTCGGCAGCCAACATATGATGCGCATCATGCAATGTCAAGTACGCGCGTCGCGAGCGGCTGGCCCGACGAGCGGGGCGCGGAGGCGCCCCGCTTCGGAGCGGCAGTCCTCGAATCGCTTCGGGTGCGCTTGATTCACGTTGGTTCAGGTGCTCATGACCCGAAGGTCGCAGGTTCAAATCCTGCCCCCGCAACCAATCAGAAAGCCGCGAGATGCAAGCGGTTACGAGCGGATACGAAGGCCCGGCGGAGACGCCGGGCCTTTCGTTCGACGGGGCCTCCCGAGCCATCCCGAGGTCGACCGCTCCTCCAGACGCGCGATTCCGGGGAGGGACCGGCCTCCGTCGCAGGCACACGGCCCGTCGGTTCCACCCGCGCCCGGCGCGCCGTCTCCTCGCCCCTCGGAAGACCTCGTCCAGAGAATCCCGTCGCCCGCGACGGGTCGGGCGGCGTGGCCCCGGGGGCGCGACGCTTCAGACGTGGTCGCCGAGCTCGGTGACGCGGTCCTCCGGCCGCAGCGCCGCGATGTAGCGATCGGGCGCGTGATCCCGGATCGAGGAGGGCCCGCGAGGCGGCTTCCTCGCGGCGAGGGAGAGGAGAGCGCGCGGCACGCTCTTCAGCTGCGCGATCGGCGCCGGGGCCTCGCTCCAGCCTCCCTCCGCGAAGCGCCACTCCCGGCCGCAGTGGCCGAGGCGACACCACGACGCGGGCGGAAGCGCGGGAACCGGGTCGCCCGGGAGGAGATGGCGGTGGAGGCGCCGGCCGAGCTCTCCTACGGCGGCCGGGGCCGGCACCCCCGTCGTGAGCGGCTGGCCGAAGGTGTAGACGGCGCGGAGCCGCTCCGCGATCGCGCGGCACTCCGGGGCCTCCGCGATCGAGAGCGCGAAGAGGACCGCCATCGCCCCGCCGAGGCTGTGGCCCGTGACGTAGAGCGCCTCCATCGGGAAGTCCACCCGCTCGGCGGGGTCGAAGAGCGAGCGGCCCGCGAGCGCCGCGCCGAGCTCTTCGAGGACGGCCCAGCGCGTCGCCCGCACGTTGCGGTGGAACCCCGCCGGGACGCGGAGGCGCTCGCCCCCGACCGCCATCGAGGCGACTCCGACGTCCGCGTCGCCGAGCCAGTTCCCCAGATTCGACGGCTCCGTGCCGCGGTAGCCGAGGATCACGACGCGTCCGCAGCGGCTCTGCAGCAGATACGCGGTCGAGAAGACGAGCATCGCGTCGACGATCTGCGTCAGCCGCACCCCCGCGCACTCCTCGAGCCCCACCCGGCTCGCGATCGTCGCGACCGTGTCGAGGTCCGCGTACGCGTACCCCGCGCAGCAGCCGAGGGCGTGGGCGACGACCTCGTCGCGCGGCGCCTCCGGCGAGGCGTGGGCGACGAGGAGGCGCTCGACGAGCGCTTCGTGGACGGGAAACGGCGCCAGACGGGCCGGCCCGCGGGTTCTCTCGGGTTTCATCTCTTCCCTCCTCAGACCGAAAGCGTGCCCGGCCAGCGGACCATCCACGCCCGCCGACGCGCCGCCTCGCGCCACCCCGGATCCCCGGGGTCGAGCCGCTCGGAGCCCGCGGCGATCTCCCCGAGACGCGCCTCCAGCGCGCCGGCGACCGTCTCGTCCTCGACGACCAGCAGGTGCTCGTCCTCCCAGTAGGCTGCCGTGACGTCGAGGTTGGCGCTCCCGATGGAGCAGACGCGGCCGTCCACGCTCACGACCTTCGCGTGGACGTGCGGGTGCACCGTGCCGAGGCCCTCGGCCCACCCCGGCCGCTCGCGGACCGCGAGCCTGTACACCTCGGCCCCGGCCGCCACGAGGGCGTCGAGCCGCGAGTCGACGAGCTCGCTCGCGGCCCGCCGTGCCGTGCTCCAGGGCCCGCCGAACGGGGTCTCGCCGTGCGTCGGCGTCGTGTGCCCGACGATCACGCGCACCGCGACGCCCCGCGTCAGGGCGCGGAGGAGCGCGTGCTGGACCTCGAGGAGGAGGGGGAAGCCGTTCACGGCCCAGACGTGCGCGCGCGCGGCGTCGATGAGCGCGACGTAGGTCTCGAGCGTCGTCGCGTCGCGAAGGCCGTGGTGGACGACGACCCGCGCCGCCGCGCCGCCCGCCGGCTCCTGCGGCACCACCTCGAACGGCGCTCCCCCGGCGGCCGTCCAGGCGTCGAGGAACGAGCGGTCGAGCGCCTCGACCGCCGGGCCTTCCACGCGCGCCCCGGCGTCGAGCCACGGAACGTCGCGCCAGGGCGAGGCGGGCCCGAGCGCCACCTCGTCGAAGCCGGTGTAGTACTCGTGCGAGAGGTTCCGCCCGCCGACGAGCGCGAGGCGGCCGTCCACCACGACGACCTTCCGGTGGTCGCGCTGCTTCAGGTCCTCGAGCAACGGAACGCCCGCGACGGGGCGCGCGAGACGGAGGTCGACGTTCGGGCGCGCTGCGAGGCGTTCGAGGAGGGGGTTCGTCAGGCCGAGCGAGCCGTGGAGGCCGTGCAGAGAGTCGACGACGACACGCACCGTGACGCCTCGCGCTGCCGCCGAGGCGAGCGCGGACTCCACCTCGGAGCCGACGTCGTCTTCCTTCGCCATGTAGACCTGGAAGTGGATCCGCCGCTCGGCGCGCGCGAGGGCGTCGAGGAGCCACGCCCGGGCCGTCGGGTTGTCGAGCTCGACCTCCACGCGGTTTCCGGGGATCGTCACGGCGCCCGTCGCGGCCTCGAGCCGCGCCGGGAGCGTCGCCGCAGGAACGGGCGAGTCGGGTCGGAACGCCGCCGCCGCGGCCGCCTCGTCCGCTTCGTCCGCCCGGAGGACGGCGAATCCGATGACGCGGGGCGTGTGCGCGCCGCCGTGGACCACGGCCACGACCGGCGCTCCCGCGCGCCGCATTCGGGCCGCGACGCGCGCCAGCCGGACCGGATCCGCTTCCGCGGGGACGTCGAGGGCCGCACCCTCGGCGAGCACCGCGCTCGCGTCGGCCACGCGCCCGGGCAGGCCGAACGAGGCGAGCCTCGCGCGGATCGACGCGCAGCTCCGGACCGGACGCAGGCGGACGGCGAGGACGTCGATCCCGGCGAGGCCACGGAACCGCGCGAGGCGCACGAGATCGTCGTCCGGCAGCTCCGCGTCGAAGAGGACGTGCGGCCGACCGGCCGGCCGGATGACCGCGACCCGCTGCTCGACGGCGGCGACGGGGTCGGCGCCCGCGGACCCGCCGACGCGGAACAGGCCGAACGACTCCGCGCCTCCGGAGGGGAGCTCCGCGAAACCGTCCCGGCTCCCGGCCCTCCCGACCGTCCGGCCGCCCGCCACGAAGGCGACCTCCTGATCCGGGATCGGCTCGAGGCGTCCCACGCCCGCCTCGTACGTGACCCTCACGAGGAGCCGCCCGCCGAGGTCGACGGCATCCGCGGCGTCGATCCGGCGCAGGCGAGGCTGAGGCGCGCGCGGAGGCGGAAGGACGAGGACGGGAGCCCGCCGCGAGGAGAGGGCGAGGAGAGGAGCCGGAAGCCGCGGCGTGACCAGGAGGTCGGGCGGGGGGAGGCGGGTCGCGCCGGGCGACGCGAACGCGACCGGGGCCGCGATCCCGGCCACCGCGAGCGCCGCGGAGAGCCGCTCCTCGGGGACCCTCGGGCCGAGAATCGTGCATCGAACGTCGGGGCTCCCGTGATCGCGGAGGAAGGCGGCGACCGCGCTCCGCGCCCGCGCGCCGAACGCGGCGCAGACGATCTCGCGCATCGGTCCCCCGGCGGCAGGCGCGTCGCCGACCCAGAGGAGCGGGAGCGTCAGGCGCGTGCGCACCCCGGCGAGGAGCGGAATCGCGCTCGCACCGAGCCCTCCGGCGGCGACGAGGTCGACCCCGACGTCGGCCGCGAGCGCAGCGAGCGCGTCGACGCCGAGCTCCTCGGCGAGCATCAGCTCCGGGCGGGGCGAGAGCCCCGCCGTCGCCGCGCGCAGCGCCTCGACCGACGCCGCCGCGTTCCGGGCTCCGCTCGCGCCCTGCGACAGCAGCTCGATGTCGCGGCCGGGGGCGTGCGCCACCACGATCAGCCGCTCGGCCCCGGGCGCGAGCCTCCGGAGAGCGGCCGCGGCGGGCGCCGCGTCGCCCCCGAGCTCGACGACCAGGAGGACCCGCCGGTAGCTCACGACACGGCCCTCACGGGCATGGGCACGCGGGAGAACCCCGTCCCTGACGCGTCGAGAGCGAACGACTCGACGCGCGCCACCGTCCCGTCCCCCGCGACCTCGTAGAGGTTGAAGCCGGCGCGGACGCGAGGATCGGGGTGGTCGAGCGCCGCTCCGCTCGCGGAGACGACGTCGAGCGTCCCCGTCGACGTCCCGAGCGCGACGTGGGACCTCGCGTGGACGTGGCCGAAGAGGAGCAGCCCGCGGGGGAGGCGATCGACGGCGCGCCGGAGCCGGTCCGCGTCGAGCAGGCCGTCACGCAGGCGGGCGACGCGGCTCCGCCCGTCCACCGGGGGATGGTGGACGAGGAGGACGGGCGTGCGCGACGCGACCTCGGGGAGCCGGAGCAGCCTCTCGAGCGCGGCGAGCTGCTGGTGTCCGATCACGCCGCCCGCCACGAACGGGGGGCGCGGGACGGCGCTCGAAAGGCCGATGATCGCGACCGGCCCGCGCAGCTTCACGAGCGGGTAGTCGCCGGCCGGCAGCGTCACGGCGAGCGCGGGGCGCTCGCTCGCGGCGAACGGGGCGAAGTGGTGCGGGAACCGCCGCGTGCGTCCGACCGACGGCAGGTAGATGTCGTGGTTCCCGGGCACGACCGTCACGTCGACCCGGCGCGCGACCTCGTCGAGCAGGCGGCGGGCCTCGCGGTACTCGCTCTCGTGCGCCAGGTTCGTGACGTCCCCCGTCACGACCACGTGGTCGGAACGGGCGGCGGCCTCCTCGAGCACGGCCGTCAGGAACGCGCGCCGGTGGACGCGCCCGCGCCGGAGGAGGACGTTCGCCCATCCCGTGATCCGCTTGTTGAAGAGCATGCGGCGCCACTCGGCGCCGAGGCGGGACGGGACGTGGACGTCGGAGACGTGGGCGATCCGAAGCGTGCCGCTCGAGACGTCCATGGCCATCTTCCTCCTGCCTCGACCCGCCGGGCGCGTCCGCGAGAGCGACACGACGGCTCTCGCGGACGCCCGGGCGGAGCCGTCAGGCGGCCACGGCGGACCGCTGGACCTGGCGCGCTTCGCTGCGGACCCAGGTCGAGGTCACGATGCGCGCGATTCCGTTGAAGAGGACGCTCGTGCCGACCATCGTCCCGATCGCCCAGATCGAGCTGGCCGGCCATTGCGCGATGATGAGGACGCCGAGGAGCAGGCTGAAGAGGCCGCTGAGGAGGAACCAGCCGCGACCGGTCCCCGCGGGAGCCGAGAAGGCGAGGACCGCCTCGACGACGGCCTCGGCGATCAGCATCGCCCCGAGCAGCGCGGTGAGGGTCACGACGCCCATGCCCGGCAGCGCGATCAGGCCGAGCCCGGCGACGCCATAGAGGACGCCGAGCAGGAGCTTGAGGAGGAACCGGCCGGCGGTGTCCGAGGTGAACGCGAAGACCAGCTGCGCGAACGCGGCGACGAGGAGCGCCGCACCGAGAAAGACCGTGGACGCGGCGGCGGCCGCGAGCGGGTAGACGATCATGGCGGCACCGACGGCCGCCGTCAGGATTCCCATGAAGATGCTCCAGCCGGCCTGTCGGGAGAGGTCCCGGGAGAGGGTTTCCGTGCTCATGACGAGTCCTCCTGTCGGGTCTCCCGGCCTCAGACCGGGGTGCGCGCCAGGTCCCTGAGGGCCTGGCCGGCGGCGACGGCGTTCTTCTTGAGGGCGTCTCTCTTCGCCTTCCGGCGGAGCTCGCGCGCCTCGTGCTGCTGCCTGGCCTTCTCGAGCTGCGCGTCCACCTTCGCCTGGAGCTGATCGACCCTCTTCTGGAGCTTCGCGCGCCGGTCGGCCTCGGCCTGCGAGATCTCGCTCTTGAGCTGCTTGAGGTCCGCCTTCATCGCGGCGATCTCCGCCTCGCGCACGGACTTCTGCACGTCCCAGAGCGCGCGGCGGAGCACGGTCCCGCCGAGCGCCGCCATCCGCGTGTCGACGGGGGTCGTCCACTCCTCCTCGACCTCGGCGACGACCGCGACCTTGTTCGGCGTCAGCGACCTCGAGACGTCGTCGAGGAAGTCCCCGCCGACGCGGGCGCTGTCGACGTCGTAGAGCGCGCCGAGCGCGAGGCCCGACGCCGCGCCGATGGCCGCGCCCACCGGCCCGCCCAGGAGCCCGACGAGGCCCCCGACGGCCGTCCCCGCCAGCGAGCCGACCGGCCCGTCCGGCTCGACCTGCCTGAGGCTGACGGTGCCCTCCGCGTGCTTCACGATCACCGCTCGCTCGTAGATCGTCAGGAGGCCCTCGCGCTCCAGCTGCACGAGGGCCGATTCGCCCTCGTAGGCCATCTTCTCGTTGTCGAAGACCACGACCAGCATCCGTTCCATCTCCGTTTCTCCTTTCGGGTCCGTCCGTCGGGAGCGCGTCACTCGGAGTCTCCGAGCCTCTCCCTCTCCAGGAGGACCCAGGCGCGGACGTACGGCGGAAGGTTGCGGAGCTCGAGGCCTCCCCGCTCGACCGCCGCGAGGAAGCGGACCGCGTCGAGGTCGACGAGCTCCACCTCCCGGAGGTCGAGGGATACGGCGTTCGGCATCTCCGCGATCAGGGCCTTCAGCTGCTGGACGTCCGGCGAGGCGATCCTCCCGACGAGCTTGAGGAGCGTCGGCGAGTCGTTCGGGGCGGGCTCGATTCTCAGGACCATCGATTGCCCTTATGGCAACCGGGATGCCACCCCTAAGCCGTTGACGCGAAGCCACTTGCGCGGGGCGCCCGGTGGCGAACCTCGCCACTTGGCGGGTTTCGACACCGACATTCGGGCGAGCCGGCCTAACCGGACCTGAATCGATGCTTGTCGATGCGCAGCGCGCGGATCTTCGATTCGAGCGTGGACCGGGGGATGCCGAGCGCGGCCGCCGCGCCGTCCGGGCCGGAGACGCGGCCGCGCGAGAGCGCGAGGGCGCTTTCGATCCACTCCTTCTCCTCGCGGCCGCTCGGCCGGCCCAGGCGGTGCGCGCCGGCCGTGACCCGGGCCGCCGGCCGGCTGAGCCATGCCTCGTCGACCGCCAGCGTCCCCTCGCTCAGGATCACCGCGCGCTGGATGACGTTCTGCAGCTCGCGGACGTTCCCCGGCCAGTCGTAGGAGCGGAGGAGGTCCATGGTCCTCCGGCTCACCTCCGTGATCCTCTTTCCCGCCTTCGCGGCGTATCGCTGCGTGAGGTATTCCACGAGGAGCGGAACGTCCTCGGCGCGATCCCGGAGCGGAGGCACGTGGACCGGGAAGACGCTGAGGCGGTAGTAGAGGTCGCTCCGGAACGCGCCCTGGGCGATGGCCTTGTCGAGGTCGCGATTCGTCGCGGCGATGACGCGGACGTCGACCGGGACGGGACGGCTGCCGCCGACGCGGTCGAGGGTCCGTTCCTGCAGGACCCGGAGGAGGGCGACCTGGGCCTCGGAAGGGAGCTCGCCCACCTCGTCGAGGAAGACGGTCCCTCCTTCGGCCAGCTCGAAGCGGCCGAGGTGCCGCTGGAGGGCGCCGGTGAACGCGCCCTTCTCGTGGCCGAACAGCTCCGACGTGATCAGGGACGGCGGAACCGCACCACAGTTGACCGACACGAACGGCCGGGAGGCCCGGGGAGACTTCCTGTGAATGGCCCGGGCGATCAGCTCCTTGCCGGTGCCGGTCTCGCCGGTGATCAGGACGGTCGAATCGGTGCTCGCGACCTTGCTCACGAGCACGAGCACCCGCCGAAGCGGCGTCGAGGAGCCGACGATCTCCTCGAACATCGAGGTCTGGCTGACCTCGTCCCGGAGGGCGATGTTCTCCTTCTGGAGCTGGTCCTTGAGCTTCTGCAGCTCCTCCTCGGCTCGCTTGCGGGCGTCGATGTCGGTGAACGTCCCGTACCACCGGAGGATCGCCCCCTCCTCGTCCCGAAGCGCGACGGCCCGGGTCAGGAACCATCGATACGTCCCGTCCGCCCCGCGGACCCGCATCTCCTGATCGGGGGCACGCCCCGCGGCGAGGGCGTCGAGCCAGTCCTTCACCACGCGTTCGCGGTCCTCCGGATGGAGCACGTTCGCCCACTCCCACAGGAGGGTCTCGCTCTTGCGCAGACCCGTCTCCGCGAAGAGGCGGCCCGCGATGAAGTCGAGGGCGCCGTCCGACCGGGCGGTCCAGACGAAGGCGGGGATCGTCTCGAGGATCGTTCGGAGCTCGCGCTCCGTCCTCTGGAGGACCTCTTCCGTCCGCTTCTGCTCCTCGACGTCGAGGCTCGAGCCGACCCATCGGACGACCGTGCCGTGCTCGTCGCGCAGCGGCTGGACCCGGTGCAGCATCCGGCGGTACCCGCCGGCCGCGCGGCGGACGCGCGCCTCCGAGACCGACGGCTCCCCGCCGGCCATCGACGCGCGCCAGCAACGGAGGAGGTCCGGCAGGTCGTCGGGGTGGATGAAGGCCGTCCACCCCCAGCCCTCCAGCGCGTCGGCCGACGCGCCGACCTCGTCGAGCCAGCGCCGGTTGGCGTAGTCGAGGCCGCTGTCGGGACGCCCGCTGCAGACGAGAGCCGGCGTCCCGTCGAGCACGAGCCGCAGATCCAAGTCTGGAGAGTTCATCTCCTCTGTGCGGGTCCTCGTCGGACGCGAAGTCTACGCCGGGCCGCCCCCCGTTCCTCGCACGCCACGCCCGTCCGGGCGCGCCGGGCCGCGCTCCCGCGTTCCGGGTGGGGACCAGCAGGCGGCGTGGCCGCGTGCGCGAGAGCCGGACCGGCCCCCGCCCACCGCGTGACGAGCCTCTCCACGACGAGGGCGAGAGGGAGCACGACCCGCCCTCGCCCGCGTCGAGCGCGGTGAGCGACGCGAGGAAGGACGCGCTCGCCGGCGCGTCCGTTGCGCCGGCCCAGCGCGCGGGCCATGGCTCCCACGTCCATCGACGCCTTCTCCGTGGCGCCAAGCAGCCGGCAACCGGGCCGGCCCGCGGCCCGACCCCTCTACACCCCGCTCTCTCCCCGCGCCCGGATCTTCGCGTCGATGAAGTCGGGGTGGGGGACGTGGAGGAGGTCGGCGACGCGGCGGATGAGGTGCTCTTCGAGAGGGTCTTTCTCGGCGTCGGCGAAGGCGACGAGCCACATCAGCTCGACGAGTCGCTTCTTCTCCTCGCGGGAGAACCCCTTGTCGACGAGGCTCGTGAACTCGTAGAGCGAGGTCGCGGCGTCCGCCTCGGCTTCGGCGAGGCGGACCAGCTCCTCGGTGTCAGCGAGCGACAGGCCGAACGTCCCCTGGAGCGCTGTGCGGACGACCGTCCGCTCCTCGTCCTTGACCTCGGAGTCGGCGCGCATCACCTCGACGAGGAGCACCGCGGCCGTGAGGTGGAGACGCTGCGCCGGGTCGCTCGCCTCGTCAGTCGAGCGGCCGGCGAGACGTTCCTGGAAGAACCGCTTGAGGGAGTCGAGCATGGCGCGAGTGTCTCGTCCCTTGCGGGCTTCGTCCAGACGATGGGCCTGGCGTCGTCATCGCCCCTCTCCGCCCACCGCCCGCGCCAGGGCCTGCAACGCGCCGAGGAGCGCCTCGGAGTCGGGCACCTCGATGCGGAGCACCGCCTTCCCGGTCGCCGCGTCCCGGTCGAAGCGGACCCCCGGAGCGCCGGCCCCGCCGTTCGCGGCCGGGTCCGCTGCCGCGGCGAGCTGCCCGAGGAGCGAGGCCCCGGCCCGGAGCAGCCCGGCCAGCGCCAGGCCGGCGGACGGCTCGGAGCCGGCGGGTCCGGCGACGGCCGCCGGCGCGGCGGCGGCCCGGGGCGCCTCGGCCGGCTCGGCGCGCGGCGCGTCCGGAATCCGCTCCGCCACCGCGCCCACCGTGTCCATGAACCGCGCGAGGCGCGTTCCCCCAAGGAGCACCTCCGGCTCGCCCTGGTCGAGGACGCCCGCGAAGAGCCCCTTCTTGAAGCCGAGGAGGTCGAGCATCCCCTGCTCGATCGAATCCTCGGCCACGAAGTCGAAGACCTGGACCGGGCGGCTCTGCCCCAGCCGGTGGACGCGCCCGATCCGCTGCTCGAGGACCGCCGGGTTCCAGGGGAGGTCGACGTTGACGACGACCGACGCGGCCTGGAGGTTGAGTCCCGTCCCGCCGGCGTCCGTCGAGAGGAAGACGCGGCAGGCCGGATCGTCGCGGAACCTCCTCACGAGGGGGCCGCGATCGCCGGACGGAACCCCGCCGTGCAGGAAGACGTGGCCCCACCCGGCGGCTTCGACCTTCTCGGCCAGGAGCTCGTGCATCTTCACCCACTGGCTGAAGACGACCACCTTGGTCCCCTCCGTCGCGAGGAGGTCGGCGAGGAGCGCGGCCACCTCGTCCGCCTTCCGGCCGCTGCGCCGCCCCTCGTCGAGGAGGTGGACGTCGTCGCACGACATCCTCATGTTCTGGAGGGCGATCGTCAGCCGCTTCTGGTCCGGGTCGGAAAGGAACTTGAAGCGGCGCCACCTCGCGACGAGCCGCGCGACCTGCTCGCGGTTCTCCTCGTGGAGAACCCGCTGCTCCCCGGTCAGCGGGACGAAGAGGCGCTTCCGGGTCCGCTCCGGAAGCTGCGCGAGGACCTCGGCCTTCCGCCGGCGCAGCAGGACGGGCGCCAGGGTCGCCCCGAGCCGATCCAGGTCGCGATAGCCGACGACGCGCGTCGTCCCCTCCTCGTACAGCTGGTGGTCGTGGAGGACGCGCCAGGTGGGGCCGAGGCGGTGCTGGTCGACGAACTGGACGATCGAGATCAGCTCCTCGATCCGGTTCTCCAGCGGGGTTCCGGTGAGGACGAGGGCGAGCGGCGAGGAGATCTGCTTGACGCTCCTGGCGACACGCGTGCTCCAGTTCTTGATTCGCTGCGCCTCGTCGAGGATGACGAGCTGCGGCGCCCAGCCGCCGACGAGGTCGAGGTCGTCGTGGAGGGTGTCGTAGCCCGTCACCTTGAAGAAGGAGCCGGCGGCGTAGGCGGCCGCCCGCTGCGGCCTTCCGCCGGTGACGACCTGGACCGAGCGCGTCGAGAAACGCTCCGCTTCGTCCTGCCACTGGTGCTTGAGCGAGGCCGGGCAGACGACGAGGACGCGCTCGACCCCCAGGTACCGGGCGCCGATCTCGGCGGCGGCGATCGCCTGGACGGTCTTGCCGAGGCCCATCTCGTCGGCCAGGATCGCCCGGCCGGCCCGGAGGGCGAAGAGCGCGCCCTCCCGCTGGTAGAGCGGGAGCGGCGTCCGGAGGAGTCCCTCGAAGGCGGCGCTCGCGGGCCCCTCCGGGAACGCCCGGTCGAGGAGGTCGCGCCGCCGGGCCTCCCCTTCGACGGCGGCGACGAAACGGGAGGCATCCTCGTAGACGCGCAGCTCGTGCGGGAGGCGGGCCGCCTTTTCCAGGAACGCCTCGAGCTCCCCGAACCTCTCCTCGCCCAGCCCTCCGTCGGGGTCGAAGAGGCGGGACGCGAGCCTCCGGAGCGCCTTCGGCGCCCCGTCCGCCAGCCGGAGCCTCACGCTTCGCCGAGCCCCGTAGACCAGCGAGACGCTGCTGTACGGAGGCCGGAATCCGGCCCCCAGGGCCCGGGGGCCCCCGCGCCGCCCGCGGATCGACGCCAGGACGAACTCGATGTGCTTGCAGGTCCCGAGGAGGTTCGTGGCGAAGTCGGGGCAGGAGCAGTAGCTCACGCCCGGCTCCTCGCCCCGGATCGCGACCCGATACGTCCTCCGGCTCGCCGGGTTCGTGACGACGTAGTCCGAGAAGACCCGGCCCTTCCCGGCGTTCTTCATCTCGAACGGCTGCGCCGCCCCGAACTGGCGGCGGAGCTCACGCTGCCACTCCTCGGGGGTCAATCCCTCGGGGCGCGCATGGCGCGAGACCTTGGGGACGGACTTCGGAGCGCGCTTCGGAGCGGCTCCGCTCCCCGTTCGAGGAGCGCTGCTCCTCCGCCGCGCCCCCGCCAGACCCGCTCCGGCCTTCCTCTCCGCCCCCGTTCGCTTCCGAGAAGCCATCGGCCGCCTCCGGGCGCGGAGGCTACACGAGGGTCTGCTCTGCGTCGCTCCCTCCGCCTGCTGGCCTGGTGAGGCGGAGCCGCCGGCGATCCGCCCACGATTCACGAGGGGGACTGCCCCCTCCCGGGACCTCCCCTCGCCTCAGGCCAGGACCGCCTCCAGCTGGTCCACCGCCCAGTCCAGCTCCTCGCGCGCGATGACGAGGGGCGGGGCGAGGCGGATGGTCTGGGCGTGGGTGTCCTTGCAGAGCATCCCGCGCTCCTTCAGCGCGAGGCAGTAGGGGCGGGCCGGGCCGGCGGACTCGCGGAGCTGGACTCCGGCCCAGAGCCCGCGGACGCGGACCTCCTCCACCTTTTCGGTCTTCATCCCTCTGAGCCGCGCCTCGAGGTGGGCCCCCAGCGTCGCGGCGCGCTCGACGAGCTTCTCCTCGACCAGGACGTCGAGGGCCGCCGAGGCGACGGCGCAGGCCAGCGGGTTCCCGCCGTAGGTCGAGCCGTGGATCCCGGGCGTGAAGACGTCCATGACGGCCTTCGACGCGAGGAACGCGCTGACCGGATAGAGGCCGCCGGAGAGGGCCTTGCCGATCGTCACGCCGTCGGGGCGGATCCCCTCGTGCTCGAAGGCGAAGAGCTTCCCCGTCCGCCCCAGCCCCGACTGGACCTCGTCGAGGACCAGGAGGCAGCGGTGGCGGTCGGCCAGGTCCCGGAGGCCGCGCAGGTACCCGGCGGGCGGGATCAGGACGCCCGCCTCGCCCTGGATCGGCTCGACGAAGATCGCGGCCGTGCTCGGCCCGATCGCCGCCTCCACCGCGCGCAGGTCGCCGTACGGGACGATCCGGAAGCCGGGGGTGAACGGGCCGAAGCGGCTCGTCGAGTCGGGGTCGGTCGAGAAGCCGACGATGGTCGTCGTCCGGCCGTGGAAGTTCCCTTCCGCCACGACGATCTCGGCCTGCGGGTAGGGGACCCCCTTCACGTCGTAGGCCCACTTCCGCATCGCCTTGAGCGCCGTCTCCACGGCCTCGGCGCCGCTGTTCATCAGGAGGGCCTTGTCGAACCCGGTGAGGCGGCAGAGCTTCTCGAGGAGGGGCGGGAAGGCGTCGTTGCGGAAGGCGCGGCTTGTCAGGGCGAGCGTGCGCGCCTGGGCGACCAGCGCCTCGACGATCCGCGGGTGGTTGTGCCCCTGGTTCACCGCCGAGTAGGCCGCGAGGAAGTCCATGTACCGCCGCCCCTCGACGTCGGTCAGCCAGACCCCCTCCCCCTTCGTGCAGACGACGTCGAGGGGGTGGTAGTTGTGCGCGCCCCAGCGCTCCTCCTGCTCGATCAGGGTTTCGGAGAGGGTCGCGGTCCCGGTCGTCGCCTCCCGCACGTCACGCCTCCACGTGGGCCGCGGCGCCGACGGCGGCGGTCACGGCCGCCTCGAGCCGGCCCGGCTCGATCTCCTCGAGCTCGTACCGGGCGCGGACGATCGGCTTCCCGACCTTCAGGACGCGGGTGATGTCGATCGGCGTGGCGGAGAGGACGACGTCGCAGGGGGTCGCCTCGATGGTGGCCGCGAGGTCCTTCACCTGCTGGTCGCCGTACCCCATCGCCGGCAGGATCCCGCGGGCGTTCGGGTACTTGGCGTACGTCGCGGCGATCGAGGCGACCGCCCAGGGAGCCGGGTCGACGATCTCGGCGACGCCGGCCGCCTTCGCGGCGACGACGCCGGCCCCGTACGACATCGAGCCGTGCGTGAGGGTGGGGCCGTCCTCGATGACGAGGACCTTCTTGCCGCGGAGGAGGGCGGCGTCGGCCACGGTCACCGGGGACTTCGCCCGGATCACCGTCGCGCGCGGGTTGATGCGGCGGACGTTCTCCTCCACGAGGCGGATGTCCTCCTCCTTCGCGCTGTCGCACTTGTTCACGACCACGACGTCGGCGCGGCGGACGTTCGCCTCGCCGGGGTGGTAGAGGAGCTCGTGCCCGGCGCGGTGCGGGTCGGCGATGACGACGTGGAGGGCCGGGACGTAGAACGGCAGGTCGTTGTTCCCGCCGTCCCAGAGGATGACGTCGGCCTCCTTCTCGGCCTCGCGGACGATCTTCTCGTAGTCGACTCCCGCGTAGACGACGAAGCCGTTGTCGATGTGCGGCTCGTACTCCTCGCGCTCCTCGATCGTGCACTTGTGCTTGTCGAGGTCGGAGTAGGCGGCGAACCGCTGGCAGGCCTGCGCGGCCAGGTCGCCGTAGGGCATCGGGTGGCGGATCGCGACGACCCTCTTCCCGAGCTTCTTCAGGATCCTGCTGACGTACCGGGTCGTCTGGCTCTTGCCCGCGCCGGTCCTCACGGCCGTGATGGCGACGACGGGCTTGGTCGACCTCACCATCGTCCGGTCGGCGCCCAGGAGGACGAAGTCGACCCCGGCCGCCACGCAGAGGCTCGCGAGGTGCATGACCGTCTCGTGCTTGACGTCGGAGTAGGAGAAGACGGCGGCGTCGACCTTCTCCCGCCGGAGGATCTCCGGCAGCTCGGCCTCGTCGAGGATCGGGATCCCCTCCGGGTAGAGGCTCCCGGCGAGGGCGGCCGGGTAGCGGCGCCCCGCGATGTCGGGGATCTGCGTCGCCGTGAAGGCCACGACCCGGAACGCGGGGTCCTCGCGGTAGACGGTGTTGAAGTTGTGGAAGTCGCGGCCGGCGGCGCCGAGGATGACGAGGCGGGTGGGGCGGGGCATGCGGGTCTCCTTCAGGTGGCGTTGAAAGGGAGCGGGGCTCATCGTTGCGGTGCGGACCGGGGCCGGGCCGCGCCACGGGAGGGGGCGCGACGTGCGGCGGGGGGGACGGGAGCCGGAGCGTCGTCGCCCGGTGCGGACGGGTCGCCCTTCCGGGCCACGGAGGCGAGGTGCCGCGCGGTGACGCCGATATGCTCGCGGACGGCCCGTTCCGCGGCGTCGGCGTCGCCGCGCGCGAGGGCCGCGATGATCGCCTCGTGCTCGGCCAGGTCCGCCGCGTCGCGGTCCGGAAGGGCGGCCGAGGCGGTCTCGGCGAACTGGGCGAGGAGCATGGTCGGGTAGGCCGACCAGAGCTGCTCGAGGGTCTTCACGAGGAAGGGGCGGCGGCTCGCCGTGAAGACGACCGCGTGGAACCTGCGGTTCAGCTCGCGGTACTCGGCCAGGTGCCTCGGCGCGAGGCGCTTCCTCATCCGGGCCGTGATCTCCCGGAGCTCGCCCAGCTCCCGCGCGGTGATCTCCCGCGCGGCGGCCCGGGCCGCGAGCCCCTCGACGAAGGCCCGGCAGGCGTAGAGGTCGACGACGTCCTCGGGGTGGAAGCGGGTCACCCGGACGCCCCGATACGGGGCGTGCTCGACCAGGCCCTCGGCCGCCAGCTCGCGGAGGGCCTCGCGGACCGGCATCTGGCTGACGCCCATCTCCTGCGCGATCCGCTCCTGCCGGATCCAGGTCCCCGCCGGGAAGTCGCCCTGGAGGATGCGGGATCGGAGCCGGTCGGCGACGACCTGCCGGAGCTGACGGTGCGTGGCGGGCGGGGGAGCGGGGGCCATCGGTGTGATATTAGATCAAATATCACGGAAGGGGGCGGCGCCCTCAGTCGTACGTCCTGGTGTCGCCGGAATAGCGGACCACGGGCCCGCGGTACGTCAGGCGCACCGCGCCCACCCTCAGCTCGTCGCCGTCCGTCAGGACGACCCGGGCGGCGATGCGGGTCCCGCCGCGCCACGTCCCGTTCTTGCTCCCGAGGTCCTCGAGCTCGGCCCGCTCCCCCGAGACGTCGATCCGGGCGTGCTCGCGGGAGACCGACGGGTGGCAGATCCAGACGCCGGCCGGGGGCTCGCGTCCGAGGACGTTCGCCCCTTCGGCGAGCGTCAGCTCCGTCCCGCCCCAGAGGAGCCGGTGGCTGAGCGCGGACGGGACCCGTTCCGCGACCTCGTGGACGACCCCCTCGAACGCGTAGCCGTGCCCGAACACCGTCCGGATGTATGCCGGCGCCCGCGCGTCCTCGCCGAGGGCCTTCCGGAGGTCCTTCACGAGGGCGCTGAGGCTCCCCTCCGTGACGAACGTCGAGGGCCAGACGGCCTCGAGGATCTCGTCCTTCGCGAGCGCCCGGGGGCGGCGCTCCAGGAGCAGCTCGAGGAGCCGGTAGGCCCGAGGGGAGAGGTGGACCTGCCGCGGGCCCCGGAAGACGGCGCGCCGCGCCGGGTCGAAGGTGACGTCGCCGAACCGGAGGGTCGTGCCGCTCTTCATCGGAACGTCAGAACTCCGCTGGGACTCCGGCGTCCGCCGGGCCGAGATTGAGGGTCAGACAGACGCAGGCACCTGACCACGAAGGGAGGAGGTTCCCATGTCCTCGCGCTGCCCGTCCGCCCCCCGGCTCGCCCCCCTCGCCACGCTCCTCCTCGCGGCCCTCTCGACCTCCCCCGCCCTCCGCGCCGCCGACGGCCCGTCCCGGGTCGACCCGCGCCTCGGACCGCTCGCCGCGGCGGCGGTGACCGACGCGGCGCGGCGGCTCGGGAGCTTCCCCTGCGCCCTGATCCTCGGGGAGTTCGTCGACTCCCGGACGGGAGCGCCCCTGTCGGAGACCCTCGCCGCGACCGGTCGCACGGCCGCCGAGGGCGTCCTCTCGCTCCGCTTCGAGAGCAGCGCGGGCCTGGCGCGGTACGCGGGCCGGCGGGTCTTCGCCTTCACCGTCCCGGGGACCCCGGTGGTCTACCTTTGCAGGGAGCCGTTCTCTCGCATCGCGACCCACCGGAGGCTCGCCGCGGCGGTCGTCATTCACGAGTTCCTCCACTCCCTCGGGCTCGGGGACGACCGGCCGTCGTCGGCTTCGATCACCGAGAGGGTGCTGGCCCGCTGCGGCTGAGGAATCCTCCGCGCGGGACCGGACCGGGCCCTCCGAGCGACGTGCGGCCGGGACCCACCGTCACGAATCGTACATCGCGCCCCGGGCGGGCTCTCGAGCGACACCCGCCTCGACCCGCGCGACGTCCTCCGCTGCCTTCGTAGGGACCCCGAGAGGCGGTTCAAGTCGAGAGCAGACGTGAGGGTGGCCCTCGAGGAGCTGCAGGGGGAGACGGAGGTCGACCGGTCCTTCCGGGCCACCGGCCGCCGGCCTCTGGCTCGTCCGCCGCCCTCCGGCCGGAATGCTCTTGCCGCGGGGGCCTCGATTGACAGCGGGGCCATCCGTCACCAGATTGATCGGGAGCCCGGTCTGTCGAGGGGTCGGCGGGGGAGGATTCGATGAGGCGTCTCATGACGTCGGCCGCCTTCCTCTGCGCCTTGCTCGGCGCGGGTCCCGGACTGCTCGGGGCCACCACTTACCACGTCGCGCCCGGGGGGAGCGACGCGTCTCCCGGTACGGTCGGGGCGCCGTTCGCGACGGTCCAGCACGCGGCCGACCTCGTCGTCCCCGGGGACACCGTCCTCCTCCGGGGAGGGACGTACCACCAGCGGGTGACCGTGACGCGCTCCGGGGCGGCTGGCGCAGAGATCGTCTTCGCCGCCTACCCGGGGGAGAGCCCGGTCCTCGACGGGACGGGCCTCCTCGACGACGAGTGGCTCAACGGGGTCTTCTACGTCCTCGACGCCGCCTGGATCCGGGTGCGGGGGCTGACCGTCAGGAACGCCGGCCCCGGGATCCAGGCCGCCGGGTTCCTCGTGGAGGACTCGCAGCACGTCACCCTCGAGGCGAACGTCACCGACGACACGGTCTCCTCCGGGATCGGCGTCTGGGGGTGCGAGGACGTGACCCTCCAGGGGAACGAGGTCGTCCGCGCCTGTCACGGCGGGATCCAGGAGCAGATCTCGATCGGGGGGACCCGCGGCTTCTCCGTCGTCGGGAACCGGATCCACGACGCCGGCGGGACGGCGATCGGCGGCGAGGGGATCTGCCTGAAGGACGGCTCGAGCGACGGCGTGGCGCGGGGGAACGCCGTCTGGAACGTCCCCGAGAAGGTCGGGATCTACCTCGACGCGTGGGACAAGCGGACCCACGACATCGTCGTCGACGCCAACGTCGTCCACGACTGCGTCGACGGCATCGGCCTCGCCTCGGAGATGGGAGGGCTCCTCGAGGGGATCCGGGTGACGAACAACGTCTGCTTCCGCAACTCCCTGCGGGGGCTCTTCGTGGCCGACTTCGGGGGCGTCGAGACCCACCCGATGAACGACCTCCTGATCGCCAACAACACCTTCGCCGGGAACGGCGTCTCGGGGTGGGGCGGGGGGATCGCCGTCGACAGCCGCGAGGCGCGGAACGTCGTCGTCCGGAACAACGCCGTCAGCGACCATCCCTCGTTCGGGATCATCGTCAGCCTCTCTCTCCCGGCGGGGACGGTGACCGTCGACCACAACCTCATCGACGCCTACATGGGCGACGTGGAGGAGGGGGAGACCCGGGGCACGGACGCCGTCGAGGCGAGCCCTGGCTTCGTCGATGCCGCCGGGGGCGACTTCCACCTCGCGGCCGGCTCCCCCGCGATCGACCGGGGGAGCCCCGACCGCGCTCCCGCCGCCGATTTCGACGGCGTCGCGCGGCCGCAGGGGGCCGGAGTCGACATCGGGGCCTTCGAGCGGCCGGCGGCTCCCGTCCCGGTTACGGCGATCCTCTTCGTCCCGGTCGTCCTCCGGAGCGAGGGGCGCGGCGGGTCGTTCTTCACCTCGGAGCTGACGCTCGTCAACCGCGGCGACGGGACGGCGTCCGTCCGCCTCGACTACACCGGCGCCGGCGGGTCGCCGACCGGCAGCGCCACGGTGCCGCTCGGCCCGCGGCGCCAGGTGATCCTCCCCGACGCCGTCGCGTGGCTCCGATCGAGCGGAGTCCCGATCCCGGCAGCCGGGAACGCGGTCGGGACGCTTCGCGCCACCTTCACGGGGCTCGCCGTGGCCCGCGACGCCGCGGTCCTCGTGAGGACGACGACGCCGGTCCCGCCCGACGCGCCGATCGGCGCCGCCGGCCTCTCCTATGCCGGCGTCCGCCTGGCGGAGCTCCCGTCGGGCCCCGTCCTCCTCGGGGGCCTCCGGAGCGACGCCCTCGACCGGTCGAACGTGGCGGTGCAGAACGCCGGGGCGGCCGGAGACGGTGACGTGACGCTCCTCGTCACGCTCGTCTCCGGCGGGACCCCCGGGAGCGGCCCGCCGGGAAGCGTCGTCTCGACGGAGTCGGTCACGCTGGGGCCGGGGGGCTTCCACCAGGTGGCGGCGCCGGACGGCTTCTTCGGCTCGGCCCGCGTCGAGCGAACCGCGGGGAGCGCCCCCTTCTACGCCTACGGCGTCGTGAACGACAACGCCAACTCCGACGGGTCGTTCGTCGCGCCCGCGCCGCTCGCCTCGCTCGGCGGGACGGCCGGGATCACGCTCCCGGTCGTCGTCGAGACGTCGGTCTTCTCGACGGAGGTGATCCTCGCGAACGCCTCCGGCGCGGCGAAGAGGGTCCGCCTCGCGCTCCACGCCGACGCGCTCGGGGCCTCCCCGGCCACGTCGGTCCTGGACCTCGCGGCGGGGGCCCAGCTCTCCATCCCCGACTTCGTCGCGGCGCTCCGCTCGAGCGGCGCTTCCGTGCCGAGCCCCGTCGTCGGGCCGCTCGCGGTCTCGGTCGAGGGAGGGACGACGAGCGGCCTCTTCGTCGGCGCCCGGACGGGGAGCCCCGGCTCTCGCGGGCGGTATGCCCTCTTCTGCGCCGGGGTCCCGGCCGGCACGGCCTCCTCGAGCGCAGCCTGGCTGAACGGCCTGCAGCAGACGGCCACGACCAGGACGAACCTCGCCCTCGTCAACACCGGGGAGGTGGACGGAAACGCCGTCGAGCTCCTGGTGGAGCTTTTCGACGGGGCGACCGGGGCGAAGGCCGGCGAGAGGAGGGTCGCCGTCGGAGCCCGCCGGCAGCTGCAGATCAACGCCGTCCTCGCCGAGGTGGCCCCCGGCACGGCGACCGGCTACGCGCGGGTCACGCGGGTCTCGGGCGCGAACCCCTTCATCGCGTACGCCGTCCTGAACGACGGAGGGTCGCCCCGCACCCGGAGCGACGACGGGGCCTGGGTGACGAGCGACTGAGGGCGCGGGTCCCGTCCGGCGTCGCCGTCCGGTATCCTCCCCGGCGTCATGAGCTCAGGCCGAGAGTGGTTCTCCTGTCCCTCCTGCGGGAAGCGGTTCACCTACTGGGTCGCCGAAGGGAACCCGCACCCGAAGGTGAAGTGCTCCTTCTGCGGGAAGGAATCGTTCCCCGGGGGCGAGCCGGAGCCGGCCTCCGAGGCCCCGAAGCCCGCCCCCGCCAAGCCCGCGCCCCCCGCCGCCCCCGGCGCCCAGGGATCCTAGGGTCCCCGGGCTGCCCCCGGTCCTCGCCCCGCCCGGGGACGGCACGCGCCTGGCGCTCCTCGCCCGCCTGTCGGGCAGGGAGGCGCTGGAGCGGCTCCGGAGGCGCGTGAAAGGGTAGGGACGGCGGGAGGGAGGCCGCTCGGACGGAGCCGTTCGGACCGGGTCTCGATTCGAGAACACATTTCGCCTGCGGCCGTAAAGTGATGCAGGTGTCCAGACACCCTCTTGCAAGGAGGTCCTCGAAATGACGCATCCGGCCCCCCGGCCGTTCCTGCGACGGCTCTCCCTCACCATGGCGCTCGCGCTCTCGGCGGCGATCCTCGCCCCCGGCGCGCCTGCCGCCTCCAAGGCGCCGGCCGCGAAGACTGCGAAGGCCGCGAAGGCCGCCGTCCCGCCGCTCCTCGACCGCGAGCTCTTCTTCGGCAACCCCGAGATCGCCGGAGCCCAGCTCTCCCCTGACGGCAAGTGGATCGCGTTCCTCAAGCCCTGGCACGAGACCCGGAACGTCTGGGTGAAGAGGACGGGCGACCCGTACACCAAGGCCAGGCTGGTGACGGCCGAGCCGAAGCGCCCGATCCCGGGCTTCTTCTGGAGCCGCGACAGCAGGTACGTCCTCTTCGTCAAGGACAACGACGGGGACGAGAACTACAACGTCTGGGCCGTCGACCCGGCGGCCGCCGCGGCCGAGGGGAAAGAGGCTCCGCCGGCCCGCAACCTGACGGACGCCAAGGGCGTCCGGGCGATGATCTACGCGGTCCCGAAGGGCGACCCCGACACGATCTACGTCGGCCTGAACGACCGCGACGCCGCCTGGCACGACGTCTACAAGGTGACGATCTCCACCGGGGCGCGGGCGCTCGTGAAGAAGAACACGGAGCGGATCGCCGGCTGGCTCTTCGACCTCACCGGGAAGCTCCGCCTCGCGGTCCGCGTCGCCGACAACGGCGACACCGAGGTCCTCCGCGTCGACCCCGACGCCTTCACGAAGGTCTACTCCTGCACCGTCTTCGAGAGCTGCGGCCCCGTCCGGTTCCACAAGGACGGCGTCCGCGTCTACATGGAGACGAACAAGGGCGAGCCCGACCTGACCCGGTTGACCCTCTTCGACCCCGCCACCGGCAAGGAGGAGGTCGTCGAGTCCGACCCGAAGGGACGCGTCGACTTCGGCAACGCGTTCTTCTCCGAGAAGAGCGACGAGCTCGTCGCGACCGCGTACCAGGACGACAGGACGCGCCTCTATTTCCGCGACAAGGCGTTCGAGGCCGACTACCGGCTCCTCCAGAAGAAGCTCCCCGGCAAGGAGGTCATGCCCGGCTCGGCCACGGCCGACGACCGGCTCTGGCTCGTCACGGCGTCGAGCGACGTCGACCCGGGCGAGCGGTACCTCTTCGACCGGAAGACGAAGAAGCTGTCGCTCGAGTACAAGGTGCGGGAGCGGATCCCGCGCGAGGCGATGGCGCCGATGAAGCCCATCCGCTACAAGTCGTCCGACGGCCTCGAGATCCCCGCCTACCTCACGCTACCGAAGGGAATCCCCGCGAAGGGGCTTCCGATGGTCCTCTTCCCGCACGGCGGACCGTGGGCCCGCGACGAGTGGGGCTTCGACAACTACGCCCAGTTCCTCGCCAACCGCGGCTACGCCGTCCTCCAGCCCAACTTCCGTGGGTCGACGGGCTACGGGAAGAAGTTCCTGAACGCCGGGAACAAGCAGTGGGGCGACCTGATGCAGGACGACCTGACCTGGGGCGTCAAGCACCTCGTCGCAGAGGGGATCGCCGACCCGAAGCGGGTCGCGATCATGGGCGGCTCCTACGGCGGCTACGCGACGCTCGCCGGCGTCGCCTTCACCCCGGACCTCTACGCGGCAGCCGTCGACATCGTCGGCCCGTCGAACCTCCTGACGCTCCTCGAGACGATCCCCCCCTACTGGGAGGCGGGCCGGATCATCTTCCACGAGCGGATGGGGAACCCGAACACCCCCGAGGGGAAGAAGCAGCTCGAGAGGCAGTCGCCGCTCAACTCGGCCGCGAAGATCAAGACTCCGCTCCTGGTGGCGCAGGGGGCCAACGACCCGCGCGTCAAGAAGGCCGAGGCCGAGCAGATCGTCATCGCCCTGCGCGACCGGGGCTTCCCGGTCGAGTACATCGTCGCCCCCGACGAGGGGCACGGCTTCGCCCGCCCCGTCAACAACATGGCGCTCATGGACGCGACCGAGGCCTTCCTGGCGAAGCACATCGGCGGGCGCTTCCAGGAGGGGGGGACGCCCGAGGTCGTGGCACGCCTCGCGGAGATCACGGTCGACCCGAAGACCGTCGTCCTGACGAAGAAGGTCGACGCCGCCTCCGTCGGCGCGCCGAAGCCCGTGGCCGACCTCGTCGCCGGGACCTCCTCCTACGCAGGGACGATCGTCGCCGGCGAGCGGAGCATCCCGATCTCCGTCACCCGCGTGGTGAAGGAGGAGGGGGGAAGCTGGGTCGTGACCGACACCGCCAAGCTCCCGATGGGCGACGCGGTCGACACGACGACGCTCGAGAAGGGGTCGCTCGTCGTCCGCAAGCGCTCCGTCAAGCAGGGGCCGGTCACGGTCGACGTCGCCTTCCAGGACGGGAAGGTCACGGGGACGATGGCGATGGGCGCCGAGCCCAAGCCCGTCTCGGCCGACCTGGGCGGCGAGCTGTTCGCCGACGGCGCCGGGGCGTGGGACGCGATCGCGCGCCTCCCGCTGGCCGAAGGGTACGCGACGACGTTCCGCAACTTCGACCTGATGAAGCAGAAGGCGTCGCTCAAGCAGGTGAAGGTGCTGGGGAAGGAAGAGGTGAAGACGGCCGCCGGGACGTTCCAGGCGTGGAAGGCCGAGGTCACCTCCGCCGAAGGGGAGGCCGGCTCGACGACGATCTGGGTCGCCACGGATTCGCGCAAGGTGGTCAAGACGATGGCCGTCGTCCCGCAGATGGGGGGCGCGACGGTCACGTCGGAGCTCCAGCCCTAGGGTGTCCGGCCGGGGGGCGGCGCGGCCGAGGCCGCGCTGCCCCTCGGCGTTCCCCTCGTTTCGCGGTAGATCTCCTCGAACCGCCCTGCCGTGGCGTCGGCGTCGTTCGCGCGGGCCCACGCCCGCGCCGCCTCGCCCATCCGCAGGCGGCGCCCCGGGTCGCGCGCCAGAGCGACGATCGCCCCGGCGAGCGCCACCGCGTCACCGACCGGCACCGCGATCGACCGCTCCGGGTCCCCTTCCTTCACGTGCCCCACCGCGGTCCCGACGGTCGGGACGCCGCAGGCGGCGGCCTCGACCAGGGCGACCGGGCCCGCCTCGTGCCGGGACGAGACGACGAGGAGGTCCGCCCGGGCGAGGAGCGGCCGGAGCCCGTCCGTCGGGAGGAAGCCGTGGAACGCGACGGCGTCCCGCAGGCCGAGGGTCGTGGCCAGCGCCTGGACCTCCCCGCCGAGCGTGTCCTCGCCCACGACGTCGAGGGCGAGCTCCGGGACGTCCTCCCGGGCCCGTGCGAACGCGCGGAGGAGCGTCGCCTGGTCCTTGACGCGGTTGAGGCTCCCGACGTGGAGGAGGCGGAGCGGCTCGCCCGCGACGCGCGGTGCCTGCTCGAGGAACCCCTCCGGCTCGACGCCCAGCGGGACGAGACGGGCCCGGACTCCCGCGGCGGCCGCCGCCTCCACCATCGGCCGGCTCGCGGCCGTCACCGCCGCCGCCCGGCGGAGGGCGAGGGCGACCTTCACCCGCTCGCGCCCGACGAGGCCGCAGCCATAGCCGATCTGAGGGACCGCCGCGAGCTCTCCCCCGCCGAGCGAGACGACGACCGGGGTCCCCCGCGGGACAGAAGTCGTCGCGAGGAACCCGCACGGCGTCGCCCAGAAGGCGTGGACCACGTCGAACGGTCCCTCGGATCGAATCGCCCGCGCGAGCTGCCGGCGGCGCCGGAGGATCCCGAGCCCCGGTATCCCCGCAGGCGCCTGCTCACCGAGGTCGACGACCCGCGCGCCGAGGAGCGGCCAGCTCCCCGGCTCCCGCTCCTGCCCCAGGGCGAAGACGACGACGTCGTGACGGCGGGCGAGCCGCTCGACGAGCCAAAGGAGGGCCGGGATCACCCTCTCCCGGCCGCTCCGGTCGACGCCGCCGGGGACGACGAGGGCGATCCTCACGGCGACGGGCCCGCCGCGGCGGTGGCGGCGCCTCCTTCGCCCCCCAGTCCGCCCCTCAGCCCGCTCCTCAGCAGGAGCGGCCCAGCCCCGGGAGGCGGGCGGGGCGCGCGACCGCCGTCCGCTGCGACGGCTCGTCGGCCTCCAGCTGTCGCCAGAGCGCGTCGAGCCTGCGGCGCCGGGCCCGGGCGACGTCCCCCGGGGTCTGCGCCGCGAGGGCTTCGTCGTGGAGCAGGTCGCGAAGGAGCTTGTAGAACGACCCCGTGTAGGTCCCCTGGAAGAGCATCGCCAGGTCGTCGCTGTCCTCCCAGTGGGTCTGGTCGCCGAGCTGGCTCCTCACGCGCTCGTAGAAGACGGTGCCGGGGAGGGGGTAGGCGACCGAGACGCCGACGTCGTCGGGGCGCTCCTCGCGGACGAGGTCGCGCGTGGCGAGGAGCTCGGGCCACTCCTCGCCCGGGTAGCCGAGCTGGAGGAACCAGGAGGCGCGGATGTCGTGGGCCTTGAGGAGCCGGGTCGCCGCGCGGACCTGGTCGATGGTCGTCCCCTTGTCCATCGCGTCGAGGATCTTCTGCGCCCCCGACTCGACCCCCATCCAGACCTCCTCGGCCCCCGCGCGCCGGAGCGCCTCGACGGCCGACGGGGTCATCAGGTCGACCCGCGACTGCATGGTGAAGGGGATGACCGCGTCGCGCGAGGCGAGCTCGCCGGCGAACCTCTCGATCCAGCGGTCCGACAGGCCGAAGATGTCGTCCGCGAACCAGACGTGGTCGGGGCCGACGGACTCCTTCAGCCGACGCATCTCCTCGGCCACGTTCGCCGGGCTCCGCTGGGCGTAGCGCGTCCCGTAGAGCGGCTTCGCGCACCAGTTGCAGCGGTAGGGGCAGCCGCGCGTCGTCACGACGTTCCAGGAGAGACGGCCGTGGGCCGTCGTCCAGGCCTTCCTGTACCTCCCGGCGTCGACCAGGTCCCACGCGGGGAACGGGAGGGCGTCGAGGTCCCTCTCGAAGGGGCGGGGCGGCGTCCGGGTCGCCGAAGCGGCGGCGCCGACCGCCTTCGCCGGTAGGGCGAGGCCCCGGATCGCGCCGAGGTCGCCCGACGGATCGCGCTCCCACGCCGCCACGAGCTCCGGGAACGCCCGGTCCGACTCGCCGAGGATGACGGCGTCGGCCCCGTGATTGATGTAGAGGTCCGGCGCGTCGGCGGCGTCCGACCCGTTGACCGCGACGAGGGCGCCCGCGGCCTTGGCGTCCGCGATCATCCTCAGGGACGCTTCCCTCCGGCGGTTCGTGCACATCTTCGTCAGGAAGTTGAAGTTGTCCTCGAGGATCCCCACCACGCGGGGACGCGTCCGGCGGACGAGGTCGGTGAACTCCTCCTCCCCCGGCGAGAGCATCGCGTCGAAGAGGTCGACCTCCCATCCCTCCTCCCGGAGGACCGCCGCCGTGATGAGGGTGGCGAGCGGCGGGTAGGGCCGCATCTTCCGGACCTGCTTGGGGTCGTGCGCCAGGAAGTAGGGCTGGGCCACGAGGACCCGGGAGCGCTTCGACATCGGCGTGATTCTGAGACGGAGTATATGGATTGCGGCAATCGCCGCGTCGTCTCCGCCGTGACCGGCGTCACGGCTCGGGTCGATTACGCGGGACGGAGGCCGCCCCGGGACGCCGCGCCGGGCCGGGGCCGGGTCTCCCGTGGCATCTTGACGGGGTGCTCCCCGTCGCCTACGCCCCTCCGCGGGACGGGCTCGTCCTCGACGCAGACGACGAGCGGCTCGTCGAGCTCGCGGACCGGCTCTGGGCACGAGGGGCGGGGACACCGTGGCGCGGCCGGCCGATCGGCTTCCGCCTGGCCGTTCGTCCCGGCCCGTCGCCGCCCCCCGTCGCCGAGCGGGAGCTCGTCTGGGAGCACGGTGAGCGCGTTTACACGGCGACGATCCCGGGGCTCCTCCGGACGAGGATCGACCTGGGCGACGGGACGGTGGAGGGGGAGGTCTCCGACGGGCTCCTCCGCGACGCCCCGTCGCTCGCCGCCCGCTTCCTCCTCGAGGCCCCGGCGGCCGTCCTCCTCTCGCGCCGCGCCTTCACCGTGCTCCACGCCGGGGCCGTCGTCGGCCCGGGCGGCGCCGTCGTCCTGCGCGGGGCCGCCGGCGCGGGGAAGTCGACGCTGACCGCGGCGGCGTGGAAGTCGGGGCTCGGCGTCCTCGCCGACGAGAGCCTCCTCGTGGCGCGGGACGACGCCGACGACCTGGTGGCGTGCGTCAGGGACCTGACCGTCCGTCCCGACGCCGCCGAGCTCCTTTCGATCATTCCGGTGACGGAGGTCACCTTCTCCGGGGGAGAGGTCAAACGGCGCGTCGATCTCCTCCGCGACTCGACGCCGGGAGCGCGCCGCGCGCGCCGCGTCGCCACCCTCCTCCTCGGCGCCCGCGAGCCCGGCCCCGCACGGTGCGTCGCGCTCGCCAAACCCGCTTTCCTGGCGGCTTTTCGAGCGGGAGAGATCCCGCAGGAGCGCGCGGGCGGAGAGCCCGACGCGGTCGCGGAACGGTGGTCGGACGGGCGGTCGTTCCGGCTCGACGGGGCGGTCGACCTCGCCGGCGCGGTCGCGCTCCTTCGCTCCCTGACCGCCTGACCGCCCTGCTAGGCTCCGCGCCGAGCTCCGATGGACGCCCCGGCAGACCCCCTCTCCCTCCCCGCCGCGGTGCGGGCCTTCGACGCGATGGCGCCCCGGTTCGACGAGCGCTTCGGCGGGTGGAGGAGCGTGGCGGCGCAGCGGGCCGCCGTGAGGCGACACCTCCTCGCCACCTTCCCCGAGGGCTCCGCGCTCCTCGAGCTGGGCGGCGGGACGGGGGAGGACGCGCTCTTCCTGGCCGCGCGCGGCCGGCGGGTCCACCTGACCGACGGGTCCCCCGCGATGGTCGCGCGCGCGGCCGAGAAGGTCGCCGCGGCGGGCGCGGGCGGGAGCGTGACGCTCGACTGCGTGCCGCTCGAGGCGCTCGGGGAGCTCGCCGAGGCGCGCGTCTCGGCGGGGCTTCCGTCCTTCGACGGCTGCTACTCGAACTTCGCGGCCTTCAACTGCGTCGAGGACCACCGCGCGCCGGCGCGCGCCCTGGCCCGGCTGCTCGTCTCCGGCGGTCGCGCGGTCCTCGTCGTCTTCGGCCCCTTCGCGCCCGGCGAGGTGGCGACGCTCCTCCTCCGCGGCCAGGCGCGGTCCGCCTTCCGGCGCCTCTCGCGGCGGCCGGTCCCGGCGCGGGTCGGCAGCCACGCGTTCACGGTGACGTACCCGTCGCCGCGCGCGCTCGCCCGCTCCTTCTCCCCCTGGTTCCGCCTCGTGGCGACGCGCGGGATCGGGGTCTTCGTCCCCCCCAGCTCGGCCGAGCCCGCGATCTCGGCGTGGCCCCGCCTCCTCGCGGCGCTCGAGCGGGTCGACCGCGTCGTCTCGGCCCCCCTCGCCCTCCTGGGCGACCACGTCCTCGTCGTCCTCGAGAGGACGGGAGCGCCCGCGTGAACGCGATCGGGAACGCCTCGCCCTCTCCCTCGGCGCGCTTCGGCGAGGCCTACGCCCGCCTGCGGGCCCTCGAGGGGCGGGGCGGAGGGGGCGAGGCCGAGCTGGCCGCGCTCCCCTACCTGACGGAGGGACCGCTCGCGAGGCAGTGGGGCGTGAGGGCGCGGACGTTCGACGCCTTCGTCGCCCGCGTCGTCGTGCCGCTCGAGCTCTCGCTCGGGCGGCCGCTCCGGGTCCTCGACCTGGGGGCGGGGAACGGCTGGCTCTCGGCCCGGATGACGCGCCGCGGGCACGCCGCCGTGGCCCTCGACCTGAGGACCGACTCGGTCGACGGCCTCGGGGCGGCGCGCCCCTTCGCGCGGAGCCTTCCGCGGATGTTCCCGCGCGTCGCCGCCTCCTTCGAGGCGATCCCGCTCGGCCGGCGCCTCTTCGACGTCGCGCTCTTCGACGCGTCGCTCCACTACGCGCGCGACCTCGCGGCGACGCTCGCCGAGGCCGCCGCCGTCGTCGCCCCCGGCGGGCGCCTGGCGATCCTCGACTCGCCGTTCTACCGCCGCGCGTGCGAGGGCGAGGCGATGGTCGACGAGAAGCGGCGGACGACCCGCGAGCGCTACCGCGACCTGGCCGACGCGCTCCTCTCCGTCCCCGCCGTCGAGTTCCTGACCGCCGACCTCCTCGCCGCGGCCGCGGGGCCGCTCGGCCTCGTCTTCCGGCGCCACCGCGTCGCCTACCCGCTCTGGTACGAGGCGCGGCCCCTCGTCGCGCTCCTGAAGCGGGGCCGCGCCCCCTCCCGCTTCGACCTCTGGGAGGCGGCCGTCCCGTGATCCTCCTCGTCAACCCCCGCGCCACGAAGCCGAAGAACAGGCGGTTTCCGCTCTCGGTGATGGCCCTCGGCGCCGCGCTCCCCGAGGGGGCGAGCTGGGAGCTCCTCGACGGCAACGTCCCCGGCACCGACCTCCACGCCGGGATCGCCTCGCGCGTCGAGGCGCGCGCCGGCGGCCCCGACCCGGTGACGCTCGTCGCCATGACGGTGATGCCGGGGCCGCAGCTCCTCGCCGCGGTCCCCCTCGCCCGGCGGCTGAAGGAGCGGTTCCCGCGCCTCCCCGTCGTCTGGGGGGGCTACTTCCCGACGCTCTACCCGCTCCCGGTCCTCCGCGCGCCGTACGTCGACTTCCTGGTCCGCGGCCAGGGGGAGCGGACGCTCGTCGAGCTCCTCGACGTCGTGGCCGGGACGCGCGACCCCGCCACGGTCGCCGGCCTCGGCTTCCGCGACGGCGGCGAGCCGCGGCTGAACCCCGAGCGGCCGTGGACCGGACCGGACGACTTCCCCTCGCCGCCCTACGAGCGGATCGACGTCGGCTCGTACCTGATGCCGACCTTCCTCGGGAGGCGCAACGGCGTCTACCACGCCTCGATCGGCTGCCCCTACACCTGCAACTTCTGCGGCGTCATCGCGGCCTACGGGAGCCGCGAGCGGTTCGAGAGCCCGGCGCGGACCTCGGCCCACCTCTCGTTCCTCGTCGAACGCCACGGGATGGACGCGGTCCACTTCTACGACAACAACTTCTTCCTCAAGGAGCCCCACGCGGAGGAGCTCTGCGAGCGGATCACGCCGCTCGGTCTCCGCTGGTGGTGCGAGGCGCGGATCGACGTGATGCTCCGCTACTCGGACGCGACGTGGCGGAAGATCCGCCGCTCGGGGCTGACGATGGCCTTCTTCGGGGCCGAGTCGGGCTCGGACGAGAGGCTCCGGCGGATGTCGAAGAACCTGACGGTCGAGCAGACGCTCGCCCACGCGGCGCGGATGCGGAGCTTCGGGATCGTCCCCGAGTACTCCTTCGTTCTCGGCGACCCGGAGGACCCCGAGGACGACGTCGCCACGACGCTCGCCTTCATCCGGAAGCTGAAGGGGATCAACCCGGACATCGAGGTGATCACCTACTTCTACACGCCCACCCCGCAGCGGCGCGGGACCTACGGCGGCGTCGACCCGCTCTCTGAGACGCCCGCGACCCTCGAGGAGTGGATCGAGCCGGAGTGGGTCGGCTGGATGACGCACGAGGACCCGCTGGTCCCGTGGATGCCGCCGGCCCTCAAGGCGAAGGTGACCGATTTCGAGCTCGTCCTGGAGAGCCGCTTCCCGTCGCTCAAGGACCTGAAGACCGCCCGGTGGGGCCGCGCCCTCGGCCGCCTCCTGGCGCGCCGGCGGTGGGAGCGCGGGCGCTACGACGACCCGCGGCTCCTCCGGACGGTCCGGAGCCTCGCGCGGCGCGGCGCCGCCGACCGGCAGGAGTACGGCCACCTCCGCCCGCCGGCGTGAGGGGCGGGCCGCGACGATGCACCCCTCCGGAGGCGCTTCCCCTTCTCCCCTCCCCGCGCGGGAGGCCTACCGCCTCTGGGCGGGGAGCTACGACGGCGAGAACCCCGTCTCGTTCCTCGACCGTCTCGCCGTCGCCGAGCTGACGCCCGGGCTCTCCGGCCTCGCCCTCCTCGACGCGGGGTGCGGGACCGCCCGCCGCCTCGCGTTCGACGCTGAGAGCGGCCCGCGGCTCGCGATCGGCGTCGATCTCGTCGTCGAGATGCTCGCCGAGGCGCGCCGCCACCCGGAGAGGAGCCGCCGCCTCGCCGCGGGGGACCTCCTCCGCCTCCCCATCGCGGCGGGCGCCTTCGACGTCGCCTGGTGCCGGCTCGTCGCGGGGCACCTCGAAGGGCTCGGGCCGCTCTACCGCGAGCTGGCGCGCGCCGTCCGCCCGGGCGGGGCCGTCGTCGTGACCGACTTCCACCCCGAGGCCGCGCGACGCGGGCACGTCAGGAGCTTCCGCGACGCGGCCGGCGCCCGCCGCCTGGTGGAGCACCACGTCCACGAGCCGGCGGAGCACGAGGCGGCGGCCCGCGCGGCGGGGCTCGAGCTCCGGGCGTTCCGGGAGCCTGCGGTGGGGCCGTCGGTCCGGCCTGCATACGAGGAGGCCGGGAGCCTCGGGGCCTACGAGAGGGACCGCGGCCTCCCCCTCGTCGCGGCCTTCCTCTTCGCCGTGCCGGAGCGCCGCGCGGGGCGCCGGTGACGCGTCTCGATCCCCGTCCCACCCCGGGCCGCGAGCGCGACGACGGTCCGCTTCCGCGCCCCGACCCTCTCGAGCGGCTCCCGGTCGTGATCCTCGAGCCCCACAGCCGCTGCAACTGCCGCTGCCTGATGTGCGACATCTGGAAGGAGCGGAAGGCGCGCGAGGTCGGCCCGGAGGAGGTCGCCGCGTGGGCCCCCGGCTTCCGGGACCTCGGCGTCGAGCGCGTCGTCCTGAGCGGCGGCGAGGCGCTGATGCACTCCGACCTCTTCGCCCTCTGCGCGAGCCTGAGCGAGGCCGGCATCGCGATCTCGCTCCTCAGCTCCGGGCTCCTCCTGGCACGGTACGCCGAGAGGATCGCCGCCTTCGTCGACGACGTCGTCGTCAGCCTCGACGGGCCGCGCGAGGTCCACGACGCGATCCGGAACGTGCCTCGCGCCTTCGACCGGCTCGCCGAGGGGGTCCGCGCGCTCCGCGCGGCGTCGGCGGCCGCGTCCCCCCGCCGCCCCGGGTCGCTCTCGATCTCGGCCCGCTGCACCGTCCAGCGGAGGAACGCCCTCCGGCTCCGCGACACCGTCGCCGCCGCGCGGGAGGTCGGGCTCGAGAGGATCAGCTTCCTCGCCGTCGACGTCTCGTCGGAGGCCTTCAACCGCCCGGGAGGCACGGGGGCGACGCCCCCGGAGGCGCTCGCCCTCGCCCCGGAGGAGCTCCCCCTCCTCGCTGAGGAGATCGACCTCCTCGAGCGCGACTTCGCCGCCGCCTTCGCCTCGGGCTTCGTCGCCGAGAGCCCCGTCAAGCTCCGGACGCGGCTCCTCGCCTACTTCACCGCCGTGGCGGGCCTCGGCCCGTTCCCCAGCGTCGCCTGCAACGCCCCCTGGGTTTCGAGCGTGATCGAGCCGGACGGCACCGTGAGGCCCTGCTTCTTCCACCCGCCCGTCGGGAACGTCCGCGAGGCCGGGAGCCTCCGCGCCGTCGTCGACTCCCCCGCGGCGCGGGAGTTCCGCCGCTCCCTCGACGTCGCGACGAACCCCGTCTGCGCCCGCTGCGTCTGCAGCCTCGCGCTCCGGTGAGCGCTCCTCCCGCCGTCGTCCTGTCGGACGTCGCCGTCGTCTCCGGGGGCCGGGCCGGCGAGCGGACCCTCTCGATCGCCGGCGGCCGCCTGGCGGAAGCCGTCCCGGCGGGCATCCCGCTTCACCGCCTGAGGCTTCCGGGCCACCTCGTCTTCCCCGGGCTCGTCAACGCGCACGACCACCTCCAGCTGAACGCCGTCCCGAGGCCCTCGGGGATCGGGACGCAGCCGAACAGCTACGCGTGGATCGAGGCGTTCCGGCCGCGCCTCGACGACCCGGACGTCCGGGCCGCCCGCGCGATCCCGTCCGCGGTCCGGGCATGGCACGGCGGCCTGAAGAACCTCCTCTCGGGGGTGACCCTCGTCGCGCACCACGACCCGTGGGAGGCCGCCTTCGACGACCCGTCGTTCCCGGTCGGGGTCCTCGCCCCCTTCGGCTGGTGCCACTCCCCGGGCCTCGCCGGGCGCTACGGGCCGCTGCTCGCGGAGAGCTTCCGCGCGACGCCCCCCGGCGTCCCGTGGTTCGTCCACCTGGCCGAGGGGACCGACGGGGTGGCCGCCGGCGAGCTCGGGACGCTCGAGGCCGCGGGGGCGCTCGCGCCGAACACCGTCCTCGTCCACGGCGTCGGGCTCACGCCGCGCGACGTCGGGCGCGTGGTGGAGGCCGGGGCCGGGGTCGTCTGGTGCCCCACGAGCAACCTCTTCATGCTCGGCGCGACGCTCGACCCGCGCCCCCTCGCGCGGGCCGGCACGCTCGCCCTCGCCACCGACTCGCGCCTCACCGGCTCGCCCGACCTCCTCGAGGAGCTCCGCGCCGCGGCCGCCGCGAGCGGCCTCTCCCCCGCGACGCTCGTCGACCTCGTCACGACGGCCGCCGCCCGCCGCCTCCGCGTGCCTCAGGCCGGAGGTCTGGAGCCGGGCCAGCGCGCCGACCTCCTCGTCCTGCGCGACCCCGGCAGCGACCCTCCCGCCGCCCTCGTGAACGCGCGCCGCGCCGACCTTCGCGCCGTCGTCCGCTGCGGGCTCCCCGCCGTCGCGGACCCCGACCTCGCGAGCTGGTTCGAGGCGTGCGGGGAGGAGGCGACGGCCGTGACCCTCGACGGCCGGCCGAAGCTCGTCGCCTCGCGCCTCCTCGGGACGGGCGAGGCCGCTCTCCTCGAGCCCGGCCTCGTCCTCGGCGGCGGCCCGGATCCCGGCGCGCCGCGATCCCGCTAGAGCCGCCCCGCCGGCTCCCCGTCCGCGCGGCTCCGTTCCGTGATGAGCGCCCGCGCCTTCCCGAGGACGTCGTCGACCGAGACGCGGGCGAGGCAGAGGAGGTCCCCGCGGCCGCAGACCGGCTGCATGCAGGCGCCGCAGGCGAGGTCCTCGCTGAAGAAGCCGCCGCTGTGCGGCCCCTCCGGCCGGCTCCAGGCCGACCGGCTGGCGCCGAAGAGGGCGAGCGTCGGCACCCCCTGCGTCCAGGCGAGGTGCATCAGCCCCGAGTCCTCGCTGACGGCGAGGGCCGCGTGCGAGACGAGGGCGAGCGCCTCGCCCGGCGTCGTGGTCCCCGCGAGGTCGAGGAGCGCCGGGCCGAGCGCGCGACGAAGGACGAGGAACCTCTCCGGCACCGGCGCAGCCGCGAGCGAGAGGAGGCGGCACCCCTCTTCCTCGAGGCGCCGGCCGAGCTCGACCCAGCGGTCGATCGGCCACTGCCGCGTCTCCCATCCGGCGCCGGGGTTGAGGGCGACGAGCGGGGAGGTCCCGTCCCACCCGGCCCCCTCGAGCCGGAGCCGCGCCGCGTCGCGCGCGGCGTCTCGCGCGTGGGGCGCGAGGACCGGCGCGAGGGTCCCGAGCCCGAGCCGCTCCGCCGCGTCGAGGTAGCGGGCGAGCGCCGTCCGCGGCGCGTGCCGGTCGAACCCGATCCAGGCGGAGGGGAGGAGGAGCCGCGTCAGGAGGAGCGACCAGCGGTTGCGCTGGAGGTCGAGGACGACCGGAACGGCGCGCCGTCGACCGGGGGGAGGCGAGCCGGCGCGGAGCCGGAGGGCGATCGCGGCGAGGGCCGCGGCCTTGCGGCCGCGGCGGGCGCGGGTGTCGAAGGAGAGGACGCGGTTGACGTCGCGGTGCGCGGCGAGGAGCGCCTCCGACCGAACGTCGGTCACGACGGTGAGGCGGCAGCCGGGAAACCGCTTCCGGAGGGCCGCGAGGAGCGGGAAGGTGATCGCCGTGTCGCCGAAGGCGTGGAGGCGGACGACGACGACGTGCTCCGGCACGGCGCCGGGGAGGAGGGGCCGTCCGATCACCCCGTCGGGCGTGAAGGGCGGGACGGGGAGGGGTCCGGCCACGCCGGGATCGTATGCCGGGGAGGCGGGCCGCCCGCCCCGGAGGGGGCGGACGGCCCGCGGCGCCTCACTTGAGGGACGACATGTCGATCGAGAAGCGGTACTTCACGTCGCTCTTCAGCATCCGCTCGTACGCCTCGTCGATCTTCTGGATCGGAATCTTCTCGACGTCGGCCACGATGCCGTGCTTCGCGCAGAAGTCGAGCATCTCCTGCGTCTCCCTGATGCCGCCGATCAGAGAGCCGGCCACCGCGCGGCGCCGGAAGATGAGGTTGAGCGGCGAGACGGCCGGGTGGGGCTTCTCCGGCGCGCCGACGAGGCAGAGCGTCCCGTCCACCTTGAGGAGGGCGAGGAGGGCGTCGAGGTCGTGCGAGGCGGCGACGGTGTCGACGATCAGGTCGAGGCTCCCGGCGTGCTTTTTCATCTGCGCCGCGTCGCGCGAGACGACGACGTCCGAGGCGCCGAGCCGCTTCGCGTCCTCGGCCTTCCCCGGGCTCGTCGTCAGGAGGACCACCCGGGCGCCCATGGCGTGGGCCAGCTTCACCGCCATGTGGCCGAGGCCGCCGAGGCCGACGACGCCGACGGTCTTGCCGGGGCCGGCGCCCCAGTGGCGGAGGGGCGAGTAGGTGGTGATCCCCGCGCAGAGGAGGGGGGCCGCGCCCGCCGGGTCGAGCTTCTCGGAGACGTGGAGGGCGAAGTCCTGGTCGACGACGATCCGCGCGGTGTACCCGCCGTAGGTCGTCCCGCCGAGGTGCTTGTCGGGGCCGTTGTAGGTGAAGACCGCCGGGCCGTCGCAGTACTGCTCGAGGCCAGCCTTGCAGCCGGGGCAGGTCCGGCAGGAGTCGACCATGCAGCCGACGGCGGCGCGCTCGCCGACCCGGAACCCCTTCACCTCGGAGCCGACGGCGCTCACGCGGCCGAGGATCTCGTGACCGGGGATGCAGGGGTAGACGGTGCCGGGCCACTCGCTCCGGGCCGTGTGGAGGTCCGAGTGGCAGACGCCGCACCACTCGATCTCGATCTGGACGTCGCGCGGGCCCGGGTCCCGGCGGTCGATCTCGATCCGCCTGAAGGGGCTCTTGGCGTCGGGGACGGCATATCCGAGGGTCTTGATCATCGAGGCGCTCCTTGTCGGGCCGGACGGGGGCCCGCGGGGACTCTACGACAGGGAGCGCCGCCCGGTTGGTCCTCCTCGCGAGGTCAGCCGGCGCCCGCCCGGACGCGCCGGTAGCTCGCCCGGTGGAGGTCGCGCACCTCGACCGAGAGGCTCCCCCTCCCCCCCGCCACGAGGAGAGGGAAGGCGCGGGTCAGGACGGCGAAGACCGCGTCGGAAAGCCGCCCCTTCTCCTCGTCGGAGCGCCCGTCGAGGACGGCGACGGAGACGGCGACGAACGAGCGGTCCTCGGCCCCGTCGGCGACGGCGGTCACGCCGTGCGGCACGGCACGGCTCTTGACGTCGCGGAGCTCGCAGAGCCCCGTCGCGGCGAGGGCGTGGTGGAGGTCGAGGAGGACGCGGCGCAGGTCGGGCCGGTCGGGGACGTTCGCGGAGTGCTCGAGGACGACGTGCGGCATGGCGGGATTCTCGCCGGGAGACCGCTTCCCGGCGCGCCTCGCGGAGCACGCGGCCCGGACGAGCGCGGCCCTCTGCCATACTGCCCCGAACGCGTCCGCGCTTTGCGGGGAGGTCGACGATGGAGAGGTCCGCGAAAGGGGTCCGCTCGATGCGCGCGCACGGCCGCGGCACGGCGGCAGGGACCGTCGGGAGTGCCGGGACTGCCGGGATCGGCGGCGGCCTCGGCATCGCGGCCGCCGCCGTCCTCGGCCTTCTCGCCGCCGCCGCGACCTCCGGGTGCGCGACAGCCCCGAAGCCCGGCTCTCCCGAGGCTCTTGATGCGGCGCGCGCCGTCCCGCCGCCGTGCGCCGAGTCGACGCTGGGGATGGAGGCCGGCCCGGTCCCCCGGGCGACGCGGGAGAGGCTGCGGCTCCCCCCCCGCGAGGCCGGCGCCGCCGTGACCGCGGTCCTCCCCGGTGGCCCCGCCGCAGCCGCCGGAGTCCTCGTCAGCGACGTCGTCGTCTCCGTCGGCGGCAGGGCCCTCGCGAACGACTGCGACTTCGCTCGCGAGGCCTTCGGCCGCCGCTGCGAGAGCGTCCGGGTCGTCCTCCTCCGGGGCGGCCAACACCTCGAGAAGGAGCTCGGGCCGGTCGACCAGGCCTGGCTCCTCGACCGGAGCTGCGAGCAGGGGTCGGCGGCCGGCTGCTTCCTCCAGGGGTGGCTCCTCCTGGGCCGCGCGTCCGACGCCGACGGCCGGAGGACGGCCGTCGAGCTCCTCGAGCGCGCGTGCCGGGACGGCTCCGCCGCGGCGTGCGGCCTCGCCGGGCTGGAGCTCTCGCGCGGCCGGGGGCGGATCCTCGAGGCCGTCGCGCTCCTCGAGCGCGCGTGCCACCAAGGGGACGGGGCAGGCTGCGCTCACCTGGCCTCCTTCCACGCGCGGGGCGAGGTCCTCCCCCGCGACGACGCGCGGGCCGCGCCGCTCTACGCGAGGTCGTGCGAGCTGGGCGACGCGCGCGGCTGCTACAACGACGGCCTGATGAAGGCCGACGGGCGCGGGACGCCCCGCGACGTCGCGGGCGCGCTCGTGGCGTACCGCGAGGGATGCGACGGGGGGAGCTCGCTCGCCTGCACCAACCTCGGCTGGTACTACGAGAGGGGGGTCGGCGTGGCGAAGGACGCGGCGCGCGCGTTCGAGCTCTACGGCCGCGGCTGCGACGGGAGCGCGTGCGAACGGTCGAACCTCGCGGGGTGTCTCAACCTCGGGCGTTGCTACCGCGACGGGATCGGCACGGCGAAGGACGCGGCGCGCGCGGCGGCGCTCTTCGACGACGCCTGCTCGCGGTGGGAGGCTTCCTCGGCCTCCGGAGGGGCGGACGGGACGTCGTCGCCGGGGGACGCGGCCCGTGCCTGCTCCCTCCTCGGGGCCCTCTCCCTCTCGGGCGACGGGGTCGAGAAGGACGCGGCCCGCGGCCGGGAGCTCTCCGAGCTCGGCTGCGCGCGGGACGACGCCTTCGGCTGCTTCAACGCCGCGGTCGCTCACGCCAACGGACTCGGCGGTCCCCGGGACGACGCCGGGGCGACCCGGTTCTACGAGAAGGCGTGCTCCGCGGGCGACGGCGAGGGGTGCGACGCGGCCGCGAAGGCGTACGCGGATGGGCGCGGGGTCGCGCGCGACCCGGAGCGGGCCGCCGCGCTCTTCCGGCAGGCGTGCGCGGCCGGCTTCGAGCCGGCGTGCGCCCGGGGAGGCTCCCCGGCCCGCTAGTCGCCCGGCCGCGGCGTCCGCGGCGGCAGGAACTCCGACGTCAGGACCTTGCCGTCCCCCGCGTCCACGAGGACCTCCTGGGCCCCCTTCCCCTCTCCGAACCTGAGGACGAACGACCAGGCGAGGCACCCCTCGTCGACCTCCACGTCCGAGGTGATGATCGAGCTCACCTGCCTCGGCGCGACGGAGGTGACGGCGCGAGCCTGGGCGGCCGCCTGGCTCACCTTCGCGAGGCGGCCGAGCTCGTCCTGCGTGGCCTGGCGCGGGGGGCGGATCGAGCAGGCCGCGAGCCCGGCGGGCGGGGCGGAGGGGAGCGCGGCGCCGCCTCCCCCCGCCGGCGCCGCGGACGGCGCGCCCTCGCGGCTCCCGTCCGGCGGCTCGGCTCCGGGGAGCGGCGTCGGGGCGGGCCTCGGGGTCGGGGTCGGGAACGGCTCCGCCGAGCCCGGGTCGTAGACCCGCTTGTAGCGGACCGACCGCCGGGCGACGACGCGGGTGTCGACGACGAGGCGGCGGGGAGCGTCGAGGAGCTCCCAGCTCTCCTTCAGCTCCCGGCCGTCCGTCCAGACGGCCCGGACGAGGACCTTCTCTCCCCGGGCCCCCTTGCGACGGGCCGTCACCCGGACCGGGCCGTCCCCCTCGTCCAGCTCGCGCTCCACGCCGTCGGTCACGAGGACGCGCACCTTGCCGGGGCCGCGGGCGACCCGGATCCGGTGCCCGTCGTCGACGATCACGAGGCGATGGACGTCGTCGAGGAGCTCGGGCGGGAGGACGTCGAGGGAGCCGCCCCTTCCGCCCCGGCCCGGCTCGCTCCCGAAGCCCGTCGCCTGCTGGCTCTCCTCCTCGCGCCGGAGGGTGTCGAGCGGGTCCTGGCTCAGGGCGTCGTTGAGCTGCCAGCCGCCCGAGAAGTCGGCGCGGGCCCTCTCCACGGCCTCGGCGCGCCGCGCCCCGCAGGCCCCGGCAGGGCCGAGGACGATGCCCGCGGCGAGAGCGACCAGAGCGGCCCGGCCGGCCCCGAGGGCGCGGCGGAGATCGGGAGGGAGCGGGGAACGGTTGGCCATCGGGGCTCCTTGCCGGCGGGACTGGGTGCCCCTCGGCATCTGCAAGATCGCGGCCCGGCCTCCGGGCCATTGCGGCGCGCGCCTCGGGGCCGTGCGCTCGACGGCACGCGCGCGCCGGGCGACAATACCCGGTCGCCCCGTCCGCACGCGAAGCGGCGACCACGGCGCGCCCGGCCCCGACCCAAGTCGGGCCGGCCGGCGCCGGCATCGGAGGCCGCGGTGGTCAAGAGCTGGCAGCGTCTTCTCGCCCTCCTCGTCGTCTCGGGGTTCGCCCTCTCCTGCTCGCGCGGCGGGGGCCCCGGGGCGGAGAAGGGGAAGCGCGGAGGCGCCCTCGTCGTCCGGACGGCCCCGGTCGCCACGCGCGACGTCGTCTACCGGGTCCAGGCGCTCGGGTCCCTCGAGCCCGACGAGCTCGTGCAGGTCACCGCGGAGGTGAGCGGAGCCGTCAAGGAGGTCCTCTTCCAGGCGGGCGACCGGGTCACGGCCGAGACGGTGATCGCCCGGATCGACCCCGACCGCTACCGCCTCGAGGCCGAGCGCGCCGACGCCGCCTGGCGGCGCGCCGTCGCCGACTGGAAGCGGGCCGAGGCGGACCTCTCCCGCCGCGAGGCGCTGGCGAAGGAGAACCTCGTCGCCGTCGAGGAGCTGGCCCGTGCGCGCCGGGAGACCGAGCGGCTCGCCGCCGACACTTCCGCCGCCCAGGCCGCGCTCGGGATCGCCCGCCAGAACCAGGAGCGGGCGTCGGTCCGGACGCCGCGCGGGGGAGAGATCAACACGCGGACGGTCGAGACCGGCCAGTTCGTCCAGGCCGGGACCGTCCTCGCCACCGTCGTCGACATCCGGAAGCTGAGGCTCCGCTTCAAGGTCTCCGAGTCCGAGTCGCTCAAGGTCGAGGAGGGGCGGAACGTCGCCTTCCGCGTCGCTGCGCTGGGGGCCAAGGAGTTCTCCGCCCGGGTCTACCACGTCGGGGCCGTGGCGGACGCCGGGACCCGCCGGGTGGAGGTCCTCGCCTGGGTCTCGAACCCCGGTCCCCTGAAGCCCGGCTTCTTCGCCGAGGTGACGCTCGCGACCGGGACCCACCCGAACGCCGTCGCCGTCCCGGAGGGGGCGGTCCTGGCGAGCGAGCGGGGCTTCGTCGTCTACGTCGTCGAGGGGGGGAAGGCGGTGGAGCGGCCGGTCGGCATCGGGCTGAGGACGGGCGACGGGTCGGTCGAGATCCTCTCGGGCCTGAAGGGGGGAGAGACGATCGTCACCGAGGGCTCCGACCGGCTCTCGGACGGCGTCCCGGTCCAGCCGGCGCCCCAGGCCGTGGCGTCGCCCGCCCGGCCGTCGCGGGGGGACGAGGGATGAGCGGGCGCCCCGCGCCTCCCGGGGAGCCGGAGGACCCGAAGGCGATCGCCACCGGGATGACGCTCGCCGACATCTCGATCCGCAACCACGTCTTCGCCTGGATCCTGATGATCGCCCTGATCGGCTTCGGGGTCCTCTGCTACACGGGGGCCGGCGGCGTCTTCCGCGGCCTCGGCATCAGCCAGAACCCCGACGTCGACTTCCCGATCGTCACCGTCTCGGTCTCGTGGGAGGGCGCCTCGCCGGAGATCATGGAGACCGACGTCGTCGACGTCCTCGAGGACTCCTGCGCCACGGTCGAGGGGGTCCAGCAGATGTCGTCGACGGCGCGGCAGGGCTCTGCGAGCCTGACGCTGGAGTTCGCCATCGGCCGGAACATCGACGCGGCGCTCCAGGACGTCCAGTCGAAGGTCTCGCAGGCGACGCACCACCTCCCCGCGGAGATCGACCCGCCGACGATCTCCAAGACCAACCCCGAGGACCAGCCGATCATCCGGCTCGCCCTCTCGGGCGACCGCTCCCCGACGTTCCTCGCCGACTACGTCAGGAACGTCATCCGCCCGCAGCTCCAGATGATCGACGGGGTCGGCGAGATCCACGTCTACGGCTTCCGCGACCGCAACGTCCGCGTCTGGTACGACGCGGCGCGCCTGGAGGCGCGCGGCCTGACCGTCCTCGACGTCAACCGCGCCATCGCGCGCGAGCACCAGGAGGTCCCCGCCGGCCGGATCGAGGGGGCCGAGCGGGAGATGAACGTGAGGGCGCAGGGCGAGGCGATCGACCTCGAGTCGTTCCGGAACCTCGTCGTCTCCTGGTCCGCGAGCGCTCCCGTCCGGCTGAAGGACGTGGCGGTCGTCGAGGACGGCCTCGAGGACCGGCGCCGCCTCAGCCGCGCCATGGGGGAGCCGATGGTCGGCTTCGGCATCACGAAGCTCCGCGGCGCCAACGCCGTCCAGGTCGGGCGCGACCTGAAGGCCAAGCTCGCGCTCCTCGACACCCAGCTCCCCGAGGGGCTCCGGCTCGACGTCAACTGGGACACGACGACCTTCATCGAGCGCTCCATCCACGAGATCCTCTTCACCCTCCTCCTCGCCGCCCTCCTGACCGGCGTCGTCTGCTGGGTCTTCCTCGGGTCGTGGTCGACGACGCTGAACGTCCTCCTCGCGATCCCGACGTCGATCCTGGGGACCTTCATCGTCATCTACTTCCTCGGCTTCACGCTCAACACCTACACCGTCCTCGGCCTGACGCTGGTGGTCGGCATCGTCGTCGACGACGCGATCATGGTCCTCGAGAACATCTACCGGCACCGCGAGGAGGGGCAGGGGAAGGTGCGGGCCGCCTCCGTCGGGGCCCGCGAGATCACGTTCGCCGCCGCGGCCGCCACGATGGCGATCGTCGCGATCTTCCTCCCGGTCGCCTTCCTCAAGGGGATCATCGGGAAGTTCTTCTTCCAGTTCGGCGTGACGATCTCGGTGGCGGTCCTCCTCTCGCTCCTCGAGGCCCTGACGCTCGCCCCGATGCGCTGCTCGCGCTTCCTCGAGATGGAGCGTCGCGGGCGGCTCGGCCGCTCGGTGGACCGCCTCTTCCAGCGGCTCTCGGGGGGGTACCGGCGCGCGCTGGAGCCCGCGCTGAGGCACCGGGCCCTCATCCTCGGCGGGTCGTTCGCCTTCTTCCTCCTCTCCCTCGGGACGATCGCGCTCCTCAGGCAGGAGTTCATCCCGAGCCAGGACATGAGCCGCTTCTCGATCCGGTTCCAGACGCCGGTCGGGACGAGCCTCGACGCCACCGACCGCTACTTCCGGCGGATCGAGTCGTTCCTCGTCTCGCGCCCGGAGGTGACCCTCTTCGCCGGGAGCGTCGGCGGCGGGAGCGACGTGAACTCGGGCCAGGCCTTCGTGAACCTGAAGGAGCCCCGCGAGAGGCCGGTCGACCCCGAGCGCGGGCACAGGCTGAGCCAGCTCGAGGTGATGGACGCCGTCCGGAAGTTCGCCGCGACGGTGCCGGGGGGGCGGGTCGTCCTCCAGGACATCTCGCAGACCGGGTTCAGCCCGTCGCGGGGGGGCGGCTTTCCGATCGAGTTCAACGTCCGCGGGCCCGACTGGGAGGTCCTCGCCCGCTCCGCCCGGGAGATCTCCGAACGGATGCGGCAGTCGGGCCTCGTCACCGACGTCGACACCGACTACCAGGTCGGCATGCCCGAGGTCCAGATCGTCCCCGACCGGGACCGCGCCGCCGACCTCGGGGTCAGCATGGCGTCGATCGGGGAGACGGTGAACGCCGCGATCGGCGGGGTGAGGGTCGGGAAGTTCAAGGACAAGGGGCGACGCTTCGACATCCGGGGCCGGCTCCTCTCCTCCCAGCGGGACCGGCCCGAGGAGATCGCCCGCCTCCTGGTGCGGACGGGCACGGGCGAGGTCGTGCGGCTGGGCGAGCTGATCCGGATCGACCAGCGGCCGACGCTCCAGGCGATCACCCGGCGCGACCGGGAGCGCGCCATCTCGATCTTCGCGAACGTCGCTCCCGGCGCGTCGCAGTCCGTCGCGGTCGACCGCTCCCTCGCGCTCGCCCGCGAGGTCCTCCCCGACGGCTACCGGGCCGTCATCTCGGGGAGCACGAAGGCCTTCCGCGAGTCGTTCCAGTCCCTCTGGTTCGCGTTCGGCCTCGGGCTCCTCGTCGCCTACATGGTCCTCGCCTCGCAGTTCAACTCGTTCGCGCACCCGCTGGTCGTCCTCCTCGCGCTCCCGTTCTCGGTCAGCGGCGCGCTCTTCGCCCTCTGGGCCGGGGGGCAGAGCCTGAACGTCTACAGCCTCCTCGGCCTGATCCTCCTGATGGGGATCGCCAAGAAGAACTCGATCATGCTGGTCGACTTCACGAACCAGATCCGCGAGCGCGGGGTCCCCCACCGCCAGGCGCTCCTCGAGGCGTGTCCCATCCGGCTCCGGCCGATCCTGATGACCTCGACCGCGACGATCGCGGGCGCCCTGCCCCCAGCCTTCGCCGTGGGGCCGGGCGCCGAGCTCCAGCGGCCGATGGCCCTCGCCGTCGTCGGCGGGATGGCCGTCTCGACGCTGCTGACGCTCTTCGTCGTCCCGGCCGGCTCGAGCGCGCTGGCCGACTTCCTCGAGAGGGTCCGGTCCCGCCGCCGGTCGCCGGTTGCGGCCCCGGTCCCGCCGGGCCCGACTGCCGTCCCGGCAGGCGCCCCCTCCTCGGCCGGGGACGCCTGACGGAAGGGACGGTAGGGCCCGGCCGGGGGCCTCTCCGCTACATCCCGCTCTCGTCGGCGGACGGGCCGTAGAGGGCAGGGACCGGGACCTCCCGGAGCCGCAGGTAGACGGTGAGCTGCCCGCGGTGGTGGATCAGGTGGTTCAGGACGAACGACCGGATCACGGTTAGGCGGGGCATCGTGAAGAGCGCCTTCCCGTTCGCGAGGAGGGACCATGGGGCGAGGAAGGCCTGGTCGGAGGCCTTCGCGAGCGACGCCCGCGCGGCGGCCACCCGCGCGTCGAACCGCTCGAGGAGCTCGCTGGATGAAGCCGCTGCCGGGAAGCTCACCGCCTCGCCCCCCGGGGCCGTGTCGAACGAGTCGGAGTCGAGGGTGGCGGACAGCCAGCCGGGGACGTTGGCGACGTGCGACGCGAGGTCGCCGATCGAGAACGACCTCGGGTGGGGCTTCCAGCCGAAATCGGCCTCGGGGACGCGCTGGAGGGTCCTCCGGGTCCCGGCCATCTCGGCGTCGAGCTCGGGGAGGAGGGAAGAGGCGATCGCGTTCTTCTGGTCGGACATGACGCTCTCCTTTCGGGAGGCGAAAGTAAAGCGTAAGTCCGTCCGGAACGCAAGGGGGTCTCAGAGGAAGAAGTCGGGGATCAGCTCCGCGCCCGGGACGGTCTGGTAGGGGGAGAGGTCGGTGACCCCCTCGGCCCGGAGGACGTCCTCGTCGACGAAGAAGTTGCCGGTACAGGCGCGGCTCGGCCGCGTCAGGATCGCGTGGGCGGCGTCGGCCATGATCTCGGGGGTCCGGCTCCCGCGGATCGTCGCGTCGCCGCCGAGGAGGTTCCGGACGGCCGCGGTGGCGATCACGGTCCGCGGCCAGAGGGCGTTCACGGCGATCCCGGCCGGGCGGAGCTCCTCGGCCATCCCGAGGACGCAGAGGCTCATCCCGTACTTGGCCATGGTGTAGGCGACGTGCGGCGCGAACCAGCGCGCCTCCAGGTTGAGCGGGGGCGAGCAGTTCAGGATGTGGGGGTTCGGCGCCTTCGCGAGGTGGGGGATCGCGGCCTGCGAGCAGGCGAACGTCCCGCGGACGTTGACCTGGTGCATCAGGTCGAACCGCTTCATCGGGGTCTCGAGCGTCCCGGTGAGGCTGATGGCGCTGGCGTTGTTCACGAGGACGTCGAGGCCGCCGAACGTCTCGACGGTCTTCCGTACCGCGTCGGCGATCTGGCTCTCGTCGCGGATGTCGACGGCCAGCGCCAGCGCCTTCCCCCCCGCCTCCTCCACGGCCGCGGCGGCGGTGTGGATCGTCCCCGGGAGCTTCGGGTGAGGGTCGGTCGTCTTGGCCGCGATCGTCACGTTCGCCCCGTCGCGCGCCGCGCGGAGGGCGATGGCGAGGCCGATCCCGCGGCTCGCCCCGGTGATGAGAAGGGTCTTCCCTTTCAGGTCGGGCATGGGGGCTCCTTTCCGTCCCGTCCGGGCTCCGGCGAGAGTACCCCGCGGCGCGGCGGCGGGAGGAGCGCATGCCAGAATCCCGCGCATGCGGATGCGTCGGGCTGTTGCTGGATACGCGGCGCTGGTGGTCGTCCTCGGCGGGGCGATCGTCCTCGCCCTTCTCCACGGCCGGGTCCTCGAGGGGGGGCGGGTGTTCGCGACGGCGGGCGCGGCCGCGGGCCGCCTGCACCTCCCGGGAGCCTCCCTCGGCCAGCTCCTCCTCCAGCTGATCGTCGTGATCGCCGCCGCCCGGCTCTGCGGGGCTCTCTTCCGGCGCCTCGGACAGCCCGCCGTGATCGGCGAGATCGTGGCGGGGATCCTCCTCGGGCCGTCCCTCCTCGGTGCCGTCGCCCCCGGGACGTTCCAGCTCCTCTTCCCCCCGGAGTCGTTCGGCACGCTGAAGCTCCTGGCGGAGATCGGCGTCCTCCTCTTCATGTTCGTCGTCGGGCTCGAGCTCGACGTGGAGAGGCTGCGCGGGCGCGCCCACACGGCGGTCTTCGTGAGCCACGCGAGCATCCTGGTGCCGTACCTCCTGGGTGTCCTCGTCGCGTCCGCGCTCTACCGCTCGCTCGCGCCTCCCGGCGTCCATTTCGTCCCGTTCGCCCTCTTCATGGGGATCGCCATGAGCATCACCGCGTTCCCGGTCCTCGCGCGCGTCCTCGACGAGCGGGGCCTGACGCGGACCGAGCTCGGGAGCGCCGCCATCACCTGCGCGGCCGTCGACGACGTGACGGCCTGGAGCCTCCTCGCGCTCGTCGTGGCGATCGCGCGGTCGCAGGGGCTCGGCGGCGCGCTCCTCACGGGAGCGCTCTCGCTCGCCTTCATCGCCTTCATGCTCTTCGCCGCCGGGCCCGCGCTGCGGCGCGCCTTCCGCGGCCGCGCCACCGCGACCCCCTCGACCGGCGTCCTCGCCGTCGTGGTCGTCGTCCTGATCGCCTCCGCGCTCACCACCGAGCGGATCGGGATCCACGCCCTCTTCGGCGCCTTCCTCGCCGGTGTCGTCATGCCCCGCGAGGCGGCCTTCCGCGACGCCCTCGTCCAGCGCCTCGAGGAGGTCAGCTCGATCCTCTTCCTCCCCCTCTTCTTCGCCTTCACCGGCCTCAGGACGCAGGTCGGCCTCCTCGACGACGCCTCGAGCTGGCTCGTCCTCCTCCTCGTCGTCGCCGCCGCGACCGCGGGCAAGCTGGGCGGGACGATGGCCGCGGCGCTCGCGACGAAGATGGATGCCGTCGACGCCTTCGCGCTCGGCGCGCTGATGAACACCCGGGGGCTGATGGAGTTGATCGCCCTGAACGTCGGCTACGAGCTCGGGATCCTCTCGCCCCGGATCTTCGCGATGATGGTCCTGATGGCCCTCGTCACGACGTTCGCGACGGGCCCCCTCCTCTCCCTGGCCGGCGTCCTCCGGCGCCGCCGCGACGCGACGGCCGGCGAGCGCTCGCCGGCCTGACGGACGGCCGGGCCAAGCGAGGAAACCCGCGGGGGCCCTTGACAATCAATTGAATTGACGCAATATCAAATTAAATGAAACAGGAACCGATCCCCTCGAGCCGGCCGGAAGCGAGATGAGCCCCCGCGCCTACGACCGCCGCCGCCGCGAGGCCGCCCGCGAGGAGACGCGCCGGCGGATCGTGGAGGCCACGTTCCGGCTCCACGGCCGCCACGGCGGCCTCGCGACGACGTACGCCATGATCGCCCGCGAGGCGAACGTCTCGATCCCGACTGTCTACGCCCACTTCCCCGACACCTCCGGCCTCTTCGCGGCCTGCACGAGCCACGTCCCCCCCGACGCCCCTGCGCTGGGGCCCGCGATCTTCGAGGGGAAGCGCGGCCTCGCCTCCCGGATCGAGGCCCTCGTCGCCGCGGTCTTCCGCTCCCACGCGTTCTGGGCCCCGTGGATGCGGTGGGGGTACGCCGAGGCCGCCGTCATCCCCGAGGTGGCCCGAACGATCGCGGCGACGCGGGCCCTCCGGGCCGGCCTCGTCCGCGAGGCGCTCGGCCCCGCCTTCGACGGCGCGGTGCCGGACTTCGTCCTCGCCCTCGCCGGGGTCCTCCTCGACTTCCCCGCGTGGCAGCTCCTCTCGTCCGACCCGTCCCTCACCCCGCCGGAGGCCGAGGCGCTCGTCGCCCGGGCCCTGACCCTCCTCGCCAGCCGCCAGAGGCAGAAGAAAGGAAAGCCATGAGCTCCGTCGCCACCCCCCCCGAGACCGCCGTCGCCGAGATCGCCGACGGGATCTACCGCCTCTCGACGCCCGTCCCGGTCCCCGGCCTGCCGGGCGGCTTCTCCTTCAACCAGATCCTCGTGGTCGACGACGAGCCGCTCCTCTTCCACACGGGGCCGCGGAGGCTCTTCCCCCTCGTCCGCGCCGCCGTCGCGCGGGTCCTCCCGCCGGAGAGCCTCCGCTGGATCTCCTTCTCCCACGTCGAGGCCGACGAGTGCGGCTCCCTGAACGAGTGGCTGGCCGTCGCCCCCGCCGCGGTCCCCCTCTGCGGCCAGGTGGCCGCGATGGTGTCGGTCGGCGACCTCGCCGACAGGCCGCCCCGCGCCCTCGCCGACGGCGAGGCCCTCCCGACCGGCCGCCACCTCCTCCGCTGGTACGACGCCCCGCACGTGCCCCACGGCTGGGAGTGCGGCTTCCTGATGGAGGAGACGACCCGGACCTTCCTCTGCGGCGACCTCTTCACCCAGGCCGGCGACGGCCGCACGGCGTTGACGACGACGAGCATCCTCGAGCCGAGCGAGGCGATGCGGAAGGGGATGGACTACTTCTCCCACGCGCCGGCGAGCCGCCGGCTCCTCGAGCGGTTCGCGGCGCTGAAGCCGACGACGCTCGCCGTGATGCACGGGAGCTGCTTCTCGGGAGACGGCGCGGCGCTCCTTCTCGGGCTGGCGGACCGCCTGGAGGGGCGCGCCTGAGGGCGGCCTGAACCGGCGCCGCGCGCGGTGGCAGCGGGGGTGACGGGGCTCCGCTGCCGCCGCCCGTGCTAGCGTCCCGCCCCAGGAGTGAACGGCGGCACGGCGAGGAATCCCGGGTCGGGCGGTGCCGGGCTCCGGCACCGGGCGTTGCCGCGCGCGGTCCGGCAGCTGATCGTCCAGGCCGCCGTCGCCGCCCTCTGGATCGCCAGCTGGAGGCTCGGCCGGATCCAGGAGTACGCCCCGCACGCGAGCCTCTGGTTCCCGCCGGCGGGGCTCGCCTTCGCGTCCTTCGTCGTCCTGGGAGCGCGGGCGGCCCCGGCCATCGGGCTCGCCGCCCTCCTCGTGACGCTCGACCTGGGGTCGGTCTACGGGGAGGCGTACCCGCGCTGGTCCCTCCTCGCCGCGGGGGTCCTCTTCGCCCTCGGCCACGGCCTCGCGTACGCGCTCGGGGCAGCCGCCTTCCGGCGCTGGGGCCGGGACCGGCCGATCCCGGCCGTCGTCATCGCCTTCCTCCTCGTCGCGCCGCTCTCGGCCCTCCTCGCCGCGCTCGGGGGAGGCGGGGCCCTCGCGGTCGCCGGGGTGATCTCGGGCCCCGAGCTCCGGACCATCCTCATCCCCTGGTGGATCGGCGACTTCGGGGGCGTCGTCGCCCTGACCCCCGTCTTCGCGCTCGCGATCGAGCGGGTCGCCGCCGCCCTCGACCTCCCCGTCCCCGGCTTCAGCGCCGCCGCCGCCCGGCTGGCTCCGGCCGCGGGCGGCCGTCCGTCCCTCCTCGTCAAGGTCGCCGCCTGCCTCGTCCCCCTGGCCGGGTCGTTCGCGCTCGTCGTCGTCGGGGGGCCCGCGATCCTCTCCCCCTCGTTCCTCGCCTTCTTCGCCATCGTCCCCCTCATGTGGATCGCCTACACCGAGGGGGCCCTCCGGACCTTCTGGGTCGTGGCCGCCCTGAGCGCGCTGATCGCGGGAGCCGGCGCCCTCCTGGGCCCGGGCGACCACACGACGGCGTACCAGTTCGCGATGATCGTCCTGGCCGGGAGCGCCTACTTCGGCCTCGCGGTCCCGGCGCTCTACCTCGACAACCAGGCCCTCCGCCGCCTCGCCAACACCGACGCCCTGACGGGAGCGGCCTCGCGCCCCGCGTTCCTGGAAGGGGCCGAGCGGGAGGTCGAGAGGGCGCGGCGCTTCCGGACGCCCCTCTCGCTGATCGTCCTCGACGTCGACCGCTTCAAGGAGCTGAACGACGGCCACGGGCACCTCTTCGGCGACGCGGTCCTCGCCGAGGTCTCCCTCCGCCTCGTCGCCACGCTGCGCGGCAGCGACCTCCTCGGCCGGCTGGGGGGCGACGAGTTCGGGGTCCTCCTCCCGATGGCCGACCTGGCTGCGGCGAGAGAGACGGCCGGCCGCCTGGCGGAGGCGCTCCGGGAGACCCCCGTCCGGAGGGGCTCCGTCGAGGCGCGCGTGACGGCGAGCTTCGGCGTCGCCGAGCTGGCCCCCGGCGCCGAGCGGTTCGAGGGAGCGCTCGAGCGGGCGGACCGCGCGCTGTACGAAGCCAAGCGCGCCGGGCGGGACCGGGTCGCCGTTGCTCAGGCCCCGCCGGCCCCGCCCCCGGCGCCAGCCGGCGTCTAGGCCGCCGCAGCCGCCGGCGCGTCGAGCAGCCGGCCTCCTGCTACCCTCCCGCGCGTGCTGCCCGCGCCCGAGACGAGCCGCGTCGTCACGCGGTGGGAGATCGTCGCCCTCGCGCTGAACGACGTCATCGGGAGCGGCGTCTACCTCCTCCCGGCCGCGGCCGCCGCCGTCCTCGGGCCCGCGAGCCTCTGGGCCGTCGCCCTCGCCGGGGTCGCCGTCCTCCTGATCGTCCTCTGCTACGCGGAGGCGGGGAGCCGGTTCGACGGGCCGGGCGGCGGGTACCTCTACGCCCGCGCGGCCTGGGGCGAGCTGGTCGGCTTCGAGGTCGGCTGGATGACGTTCCTCACGCGCGTCGCGACGCTCGCGTCGCTCTCCGCCGGCTTCGCGCAGGCGCTCGGGTACGCCTGGCCCGCGGCGCGCGCCGGCTGGGGGCGGGCGCTGGTCATCGTCGTCCCGCTCCTCGTCCTGACCGCCATCAACGTCCAGGGCGTCAAGGCGGGAGCGCGGACGTCGGTGGTCCTCCTGGCCGGCAAGCTCGTCCCGCTCGCCCTCTTCGTCGCGGCCGGCCTGCCGGCCGTCGTCTGGTCGCGGCTGACCGCTCCCGCGGCGATCGACGCGTCCCGCCTCGGGGAGGTCGCCCTCCTCCTCCTCTTCGCCTTCGCCGGGTTCGAGAACACGGCCGCGCCCGCGGGGGAGTTCCGGAGCCCGAGAAGGGACGTCCCGTTCGCGCTGATGACGCAGATCGGGCTCGTCACCCTGACCTACGCCTCTGTCCAGCTGGTCGCCCTCGGGACGCTTCCCGGCCTCGCAGGCTCCGCGACCCCCCTCGCCGACGCCGCCCGCCTCTTCCTCGGCTCCTGGGGCGGGGCGCTCCTGACGCTGGGGGCGGTCGCGTCGATCCTCGGGACGATCGGCAACACCGTCCTCTCCGGCCCGCGCTACCTCTACGCCCTCGCCCTCGACGGCTTCGGCCCCGCCCGGCTCGGGCGCCTCCATCCCAGGCACGCGACCCCCGCGGCGGCCATCGTCACGCAGACGCTCCTCGTCCTGCCGCTCGCCCTGACCGGGACGTTCACCGGCCTCGCGGCCCTCTCGGTGGTGGCGCGGCTGGCGAGCTACGTCTCGACGGCCGCCGCCGTCCCCGTCCTGAGGCGCAAGCTCCCGGACGGGCCGAACACGCTCCGCCTTCCCGGGGGGCCGGCCATCCCCCTGGCGGCCCTTGGCGTCTCGGCCTTCCTCCTGGCGAGCGCGACGGCGGCGAACCTCCTCGCCGGGGCCGCGGCGATCGCCGCCGGAGGGGTCCTCTTCGCGATCCGCCGGCGGGAGTAGGCCGGGGCCCCTCGAGGGGCCGCGGCGGGGGGCGCCCTTCCCGTCAGCCGCGCCGCGCGACGACGAGGTGCGCCGGCCCGGGGAGCCGCACGCGGGTCGTCTCGACGAAGCCCGCCTGAGCGAGCCAGGCCCGGTAGTCCCCCTCGGTGTAGCTCGCGCCGCTCCGCGTCCCGACGAGCATGTTGATGGAGAAGAGAGCCGCGCTCTTCGGGCCGGCCCGGTCCTCGTCGAGGAGGAAGTCCGAGATGACGAGGCGCCCCCCGTCGGAGAGCGCCTCGCGGCAGCGACGGAGGAGGTCGCGGTTCTCGTCCGGCCCGAGCATGTGGCAGATCGCCGAGAGGAGGACGAGGTCGTAGCCGTGGCCGAACGCGTCCGTCCGGAGGTCCCCCGCCCGCGTCGTCACGCGGCCCGAAAGGCCCGCGGCGGCGACGTGCCCCTCGGCGATCGGGAGGACGGTGGGGAGGTCGAAGAGCTCGGCCGTGAGGGCCGGGCTCGCCTGGGCGAACGCGATGGAGTAGGCGCCGGAGCCGCCGCCGACGTCGAGCATCCGCCTCACCCCCGCGACGCCGACGGCCCTCACGACGTGCGGCGCGCGCTCGGCGGCGCCGCGGTGCATCGCCGCGATGAAGGGACGGGTCCAGTCGTCGCCTCGCTCGGCCATCTCCGTGACGGTCGCCGGGGCCCCCGTCCGGACGCACTCGGTGAGGTGGGACCACCTCTGCCAGAGGCTCGACTGGTGGAGCATCGCGGCGCGGGCGTCGTCCGGGCTCGAGGCGGCGAAGAACCGCTTCGTCACGGGAGTCGTCGCGAAGGCCCCGTCCCGCTTGACGAGGAGCCCCATCGCCGCGAGCGCGTTCAGGATGGTCTCCGTCGCGCGACCGTCGGTCCCCGACCTCCTCGCGACGTCCGCCGCCGCCGCGCCGTCGCCGACGGCCGTGAAGAGGTCGAGCTCGAGGGCGGTCAGGATCACGCGGCTCTCCTGGAAGCCCCGGATCGTCTGGAGGAGGTCGTCGGGGAGGGCGCCCGCCGCGTCCTTCGCCTTCAGCGTCGCCAGGTAGCGGTCGCGGTTGCCGCGGATCTCGTCCTTCAGCGCCCCCTCGTCGCGGTTGACGAGCCGCTCGACGGGCGTGCCGCCGCGGAAGTGGCTCGCGACGATCTCGGGGACGACGTCGGGGGTCACGCCCGAGTACCAGGTCCCCTCCGGGTAGACGACCATGTCCGGGCCCCGCTCGCAGAGGCCGATCGACCCGCAGGCGGTCACCTGGACCTCGTCGGCGAGCCCCTGCTTCCCCACCTCGCGGCGGAGCGCCTCGAGGGTCTTCCCCGACCCGCGCGCGGCGCACCCCGGGACCCCCTCGGGCTTGACCTGGTCGCAGACGAAGACGTGGAGGCGGAACGGCTGCATGGGGACCTCCGGCCGGAGAGGTTAACCCCGCGGCGCTCCCCCGTCAGGTCAGGAACCCGAGGTCCGGGTTGGCGAACCGGCCGAGGTTCGGGAAGACCGTCGAGAGGCCCGAGGAGGGGACGCCGAGCCAGCGCGCGAGGGTGGCGCCGTACTCGTCGACCGACGTCGTCGGGATCCAGCGCCCCTCCTTCGAGGCGTCGTCGGGCCCGCCGAGCGCCAGCGTCGGGTAGGTCCCGTAGAAGTCCCCTCCCTTCACCGCCCCGCCCACGACGAGGTGGTGGCTCCCCCACGCGTGGTCGCTCCCGCCCCCCGAGGCCGGCTGGAACGTCCGGCCGAAGTCCGAGAGGGTGAAGGTCGTGACGGAATCGGCGATCCCGAGCTCGACGGTCGCCTCGTAGAACGCGCCGACGGCGTGCGACACCTGCGTCAGGAGCGTCCCCTGCGCGTTCAGCTCGTCGGTGTGGGTGTCGAAGCTCCCGAGCGAGGCGAAGAAGACCTGACGCGAGAGGCCGAGGGCCGACCGGACGGAGAGGATCGAGGCGATCTGCGCCAGCTGCGTCCCGAGCGTGCCGGCGGGGAACGTGGTGTTCAGCTTCGGGGCCCCCGCGAGGGCGTCGTTCAGGAGGCCCGAGTCGTCGATCGCCGAGGAGGCGACGCCGTTGGCCGCGCCGACGAGGGTCGCGCCGCCGTCCAGCGTCAGGAGCTTCCGGAGGGCCGCGAGGCGCGCCTGCGACGCGGCCGACGACGAGAAGCCCTGGAGCGTGGCGCCGGGGACGAAGGGACGAGACGTGACGCCGGTGGCGAAGAGCGGGATCCCCGACGCCGAGATGACGGCCGGGAAGCTGCCCGCGTTCAGCGGGGCGATCGCGTCGGCCGTCCGCCCCCCCCACCCGGTCTGGCCCGCCGGGTCGGTGGCCTTCACGACCGCGGTCTGCCACTGCCCCTGCTGGTCGGAGTGCGAGAAGAGGTTGTCGGGGCGGGTCGCGCCGCCGAGGTACTCGTCGCGCGTCACCGGCGCCGCGAGGGTCCCGACGTTGGCGAGGACCGCGGCCTTCCCCTGCTGGTAGAGGGCCTGGATCTCCGGGAGCGACGGGTGGAGGCCGAAGGCCGCCCTCTGGCTCGGGGCGTCGACCTTCAGGAGGTCGGCCTTCGGGATGTTGAGGCTCGTCCCCCGGACCGCCTGGTACGAGGCGTAGTCGTCGTACGGGACGACGGTGTTGTTGCCGTCGTTCCCGCCGAAGAGGAAGAGGCAGACGAGGGCACGGTAGTCCGACACCGCTGTCGTTGCCCCCGCCGCGGCCTCGAGGCGGGAGAAGCGGTCGAACGTGGAGAGGAACGCCGCGGCGCCGAGCCCGCAGGCCGCCTCCCGGAAGAACTCACGTCGCGTTCTCATCGCGTCACCTCGCATCGCGCGGGCGTCACCGGGCCACCTGGTAGGAGGAGGAGCCCGCCACCAGGTAGAAGGCGGTCTGGGCCCTGAGGAGCGGGTTCGTGGACGGGATCGCCGCGACGGCCGCCTCGACGGTCGCGCGGACGTCGCCGGGCATCGCGCCGTGGAGGAGGAGCCGGTCGAGGGCGTCGACGAGCGCGTGCGGGTCGCCCGCCTGCGCGGCCCACGCCGACAGGTCGACCGACGTCCCGGGGTCGGGCGCCGGCGAGCGGACCTTCGCGAAGGCGAGCGCGTTGACGAAGTTGACGCGGGTGAGGGCCGAGAGCGAGGAGTGGATCCCGAGCTCGGGGCCCTGGATCGACGTGCCCGACACCTCGTACTCGTGCGGGTAGTAGCCGAAGACCGAGGGGGAGTAGAAGAGGTTCTGCCCCATCGCGCGCGTCACGCCGGCCAGGATCCCGTCGCTCGAGGCCCCCATCGCCCGGCAGAGGTTCGTGACGAAGAGGACCGGCTCGCGGAGGCGCCCGTAGGCGGCGTCGGTCTTCGCCGCGCCCCGCGCCTCGGGGTCGAGGAGGATCGCCCGGACCACCGCCTTCAGGTTCCCGCGGACGCCGTGGCCGTCGTCGTCGAACGCGGCCGCGACGCGCGCGACGTAGGCCGGGCTCGGGTTGGAGGTGACGAGGTGCTGGATGAGCTGCTTGCCGATGAACGGGCCGACGTTCGGGTGGTAGAAGACGTTGTCGATCGCCTGGTCGAGGTCGACCGCCCCGTCCTGCCCGGCGGGGATCACGGCGTGGGGAGCCCCCGGGTAGTCGAGGAGCTCCTTCTCCCCCTTGTCGTGGTTCGCGTCGACGCCGTTCCGGTCGCGGTAGAGCCACATGGGGGCGGAGAAGCTCGGCGGGTTGTGACGGCGGGGGGCGACGCCGGGGGTCGGGGCGTAGGTCCACCCCGTGAAGACGTGGGCGAACCCCTCGATGGTCTCCTGCGTGTAGGCGGGGATCGGCTCGCCCTGCGCGTCGACCTTCGGCGAGCCGTCGGGGTTCAAAAGGTTCACGCCGATCGAGAAGAGCTGGAGGACCTCGCGGGCGTAGTTCTCGTTCGGGGCGACGCCGTCGGTCCCGGTCGGGGCGTCGTTGTTCACCATGTCGAGGTAGTGCCCCATCGCGGGGCTCAGCGTCAGGTCGTAGAGGACCTTCCGGTAGTTCTCGAAGGCGTCGTCGAGGAGCATCTGGAGGTAGGGCCCCATCGTCAGCGGGAGCCGCTCCTTCACCCCCGACACGACCAGGATCTCGTGCAGGGCGAGGGCGACCCGCTGGCGGAGCTGGTCGTCGCCGGTCAGCGCGTTCCGGAAGAACCGGACCTGGAGGGGGTACATCGTGTAGTTGTCCCGGACGCACGTGGCCGGGCTTCCGGTCGGGCACCCGACCTTCGGGTTCCCCGGGACCGGCGGCAGGTCGGGGTAGCGCGACGTCGCCATTCCGAATTGCTCGTCGAGGTAGCGCTCGAACCCGCGCGTCCTCACCCGCGCCACCAGCTCGGGCGTCGGCCCGAAGGTCGCCTGCTCGAGGAAGCGGACGACGTCCCCCTCCTCCGGCATCCCCCAGCCGGGGGCGCCGGCCACCCCGAGGGGGCGAGCCCCATCCGGGGTCTGCGCCCGGGCGCTCGCTCCGGCGACGAGGAGGAACGCGAGGGGGACGATGGCGGCCCGGAGACGCGAGGAGCCGCCGGGGAACGGCCGGCCGGCGCGGGCGGCCGCAAGGACGGGGGCGACGGCAGGGGTCATGGGTGGCTCCTCTTCTCCGGTAGTGACAGAAGGGAGACGTCGTCTCACGGCCCCGGGTTTACGAGCGCGCTCGGGCTCGAGGCCCGTTACGTCCCGGGCGGGCGTCGCGCCCCGGCCGCGACGAGCTCCAGCAGCTCGTCGACGATCCGGAGGGTGAGCCCCCAGATGACGCGCCCCTCGAACCGGTAGCAGGGCATCGGGAGCGGGACCCCGCGCCTCACCCAGGTGAAGGTGTTCCGGTTCGACCGGTCCGAGAGGAAGCCGAGCGGGACCCAGAGGGCCTCCTGGACCTCGTGGTTCAGGGTGAAGGCGCCCTCCCCCGCGTAGGCGAAGCAGAACGGGACGACGCTGTGCGGAGGCTTGCCGAGCGGGAGGTGGGTCCTCACCTCGGAGAGGCGGCCGATGGACCGGGCTTCCCTCGAGAGGTCGACGCCGACCTCCTCCCGCGTCTCGCGGACCGCCGTGGCGAAGGGCGAGGCGTCGCGCGGGTCGACCCGGCCTCCCGGGAGGCCCATGTGCCCGGACCACGGGTCGCGCGGGTGCTCGGCCCGCCGGATGAAGAGGAGCTCCGCCCCCTCCCTCCCGTCGCGGAAGAGCGCCGCGACGGCGGCCTTCCGCCTCGCCTCGACCCCCTCCTCGTCGCGCGGGGCGTGGAGGGCGAGCGCGGCCTCGACGGCGGCGAGGTCCGGAGAGCGCCTCATCGCGGCCGATTCTGGCACCGGCCCGCCGGGAGCCCCGCCGGCCGATGCCCCAGAATCCCCCCGTGGCGAGCCCCGGCCCGTTCGAGCCGCTCCGGATCCGGATCTACCGGGCCCTCCTCGTCGCCTCCGTCGCCTCGAACGTCGGGACCTGGATCCAGAGCGTCGGCGAGAAGTGGCTGATGACCGAGCTGACGCCGTCGCCGCTCCTCGTCTCGCTCATCGAGACGGGGACGTCGCTCCCCCTCCTCCTCCTCGCCCTGGCGGCCGGGGCGCTCGCCGACATCGTCGACAGGAGGCGGCTCCTGATCGCCGCCCAGAGCTTCATGATGCTGGTGGCGGCCGCCCTCTCGGCGCTCACCTTCGCCGGCCGCGTCACGCCGCTCGTCCTCCTCTCGATGTCGCTCCTGATCGGCGTCGGCGCGGCGGTGACGGGGCCGGCGTGGCAGGCCATCATCCCCGAGCTCCTCCCGCGTCCCCTCGTCCCGGCGGGCGTGGCGCTCAACAGCGCCGGGTTCAACGTCAGCCGTGCCGTCGGCCCGGCGCTCGGCGGGCTCCTCGTCGCGGCGGCAGGGGCGCGCTTCGCCTTCCTCCTGAACGCCGTCTCGTTCCTGGGGACGGTCGTCGTCCTGAAGCGCTGGAAGCGGGAGGCCACGCCGTCCGACCTCCCCGCCGAGCGTTTCCTCGGCGCGATGAGGGTCGGGCTTCGCTACGTGAGGCACAGCCGCGAGCTCCGCGTCATCCTCGTGCGGGCCGTCGGCTTCGTCTTCTCGGGCGGGATCGTCTTCTCGCTCCTTCCGAGCCTGGCCGTCCACAGGCTCCGCCTCGGCTCGACCGGCTTCGGCCTCCTCCTCGGCGCCACGGGCGCCGGGGCGGTCTTCGCCACGCTCCTCCTGCCGCGCTTGCGCCTCCGGCTCTCGCCGAACACGCTCCTGGCCGCCTTCACCCTCCTCTTCGCCGCCGGGCTCCTCGTCCTCGCCTTCGTCCCGAGCCCCCTCGCCGTCGCGGGGGCGCTCTTCGCCTGCGGGATGGGGTGGCTCTCGGTCCTCTCCACCTGCAACACGGCGGTCCAGCTCTCGGTGCCGAGCTGGGTGAGGGCTCGGGCGTTCGGCGCCTACATCACGACGTGGGGCGGCGCCCTCGCGGCCGGCGCGGCCTTCTGGGGAGCGGTCGCGGAGCGCGGCGGGATCCGCGCGGCCTTCGCCGGGGCCGCGGCCACGATGCTCGCGGCCCTCGTGGCGACGGGCCGGATGCGGATCGCCGCGCTCTACCACGACCTCGACCTCTCCCCCATCCGGGAAGCGCCCCATCCCCCCGAGCCGATCGATCCGGAGCGCGGGCCGATCCTCGTCCACCTCGAGTACTCGGTCGCGCGGGCCGACGTCCCCGCGTTCCGGGACGCCATGCGCGGCATCCGGCGCGTCCGGATCCGCGACGGCGCGGTGGGGTGGGCGTTCTTCGAGGAGCCGGCCGGCCGGGAGACGCCCCGCGTCGCCTTCGTCGAGACGTTCTTCAGCTCGAGCTGGGGCGAGCACCTGCGGCAGCACCACCGCGCCACCGTCGAGGACCGGGACGTCTTCGCGGCCGCCTACCGCCTGACGGAAGGGGGGAGGCCGCGGATCCGCCACCTCGTCGCCGCCTGGGAGAGCCCGGAGGGGCGGCCGGGCCTCTGGCGCGGCGAGTGAGGCCGGCGCGGGCGCCACGCTCGCCCGCGGCCCCCGTTTGGTGGATGATCGGCACTCCGGCCGGGGCCGCCATGGACGCCGGCCCGCCGGCAAGGAGCCCGCCATGCCCGAGTTTCGGTACGTCGACCCGTTCCCCCACGCGGGAGAGGACACCACCCGCTACCGCCGGCTGACCGCCGAGCACGTCTCCACCGCCACCTTCGACGGCCAGCAGGTGCTGAAGGTGGATCCCGAGGCGCTCACGCTCCTCTCGCGCGAGGCGTTCCGCGAGATCGCCTTCTTCTACCGCGAGCGGCACCTGGCCCAGGTCGCCGCGATCCTCGACGACCCGGAGGCGTCCGCCAACGACCGCGGCGTGGCGCTGGCGCTCCTGCGCAACGCCGCGATCGCCGCAGAGGGGCAGCTCCCGATGTGCCAGGACACGGGGACCGCCACCGTCGTCGCCAAGAAGGGCCAGCGCGTCTGGACCGGCGGCGGCGACGCGGAGGCGATCGCGCGCGGCGTCTTCGAGACGTACGCGAAGGAGAACCTCCGCTACTCGCAGACCGTCCCCCTCAGCCTCTTCGAGGAGATGAACTCCGGCACCAACCTCCCCGCCCAGATCGACATCGCCGCGGTCGACGGAGACCGCTACGAGCTCCTCTTCGTGGCGAAGGGGGGGGGCTCGGCCAACAAGGCGACGCTCTTCCAGGAGACCAAGGCTCTCCTCAACCCCGCGAGCCTCGAGAAGTTCATGGCCGAGAAGATGCGGACGCTGGGGACGGCCGCCTGCCCGCCGTACCACCTCGTCTTCGTGATCGGCGGCACCTCGGCCGAGCAGTGCCTGAAGACGGTCAAGCTCGCGTCGGCCGGCGCCCTCGACGACCTGCCGACCTCGGGCGACGCGAACGGCCGGGCGTTCCGCGACCCGGCGCTCGAGGCGAAGGCGCTCGAGCTCGCGCAGAAGACCGGGATCGGCGCGCAGTTCGGGGGCAAGTACTTCGCGCTCGACGTGAGGGTGGTCCGCCTGCCGCGCCACGGCGCCTCCTGCCCGGTGGGGATGGGGGTCTCCTGCTCGGCCGACCGGAACGTGAAGGCGCGGATCGACCGCGACGGGATCTGGCTCGAGGAGCTCGAGCACCACCCGGAGCGGTTCATCCCCGAGAAGTACCGGACCGGGACGCATGCCCACGGGGTGCCGGTCGACCTGAACCGCCCGATGGCCGAGATCCTCGCCGAGCTGACGAAGCACAAGGTCTCGACGCCGCTCCTCCTGAACGGGCCCATCGTCGTCGCCCGCGACATCGCCCACGCCAGGCTCAAGGAGCGCCTCGACCGGGGCGAGGACCTCCCGCGGTACTTCAAGGACCACCCGGTCTACTACGCCGGCCCGGCCAAGACGCCCGAGGGGATGCCGTCGGGCTCCTTCGGCCCGACGACCGCCGGCCGGATGGACTCCTACGTCGACCTCTTCCAGTCGCGGGGCGGTTCGATGGTGATGATCGCCAAGGGGAACCGGAGCCAGCAGGTGACCGACGCGTGCAAGAAGCACGGCGGCTTCTACCTCGGCTCGATCGGCGGCCCGGCGGCGCTCCTCGCCCACGAGTCGATCAGGAAGGTGGAGCTGATCGAGTACCCCGAGCTCGGGATGGAGGCGATCTACAAGATCGAGGTGGAGAACTTCCCCGCGTTCGTCCTGGTGGACGACAAGGGGAACGACTTCTTCAAGACCGTCTCGCTCCCGGTGGTCCAGGGCTAGGGAAAGGGCCGGTCGCCAGGAGCCGGGCCGGGCTCGCCGGCTCGAGCTCGAGGTAGAAGCGGGCGCGGTCGAGGAGCTCGCCGGCCAGGGCGAGGGCCAGGGCGAGGACTGCCACCGGTCCGACCGCCGCCGGGGCGTTCCCGGAGGAGGCCCCGAGCACGGGTCCGGCCGGGACGGCCGCGCCCGCCAGCGCCGCGGCCGCGAGGAGGAGGAGGCCCCGGAGCGCGAGGAGGGGGAGGGGAAGCCGCCGCGCGCGGAGGGGCGCGTCGCCGGCCGCCGGGAGGAGGAGCGCCAGCTTCAGCGCGGCGGCGCCCCCCCACAGGACCGGCGCGCCCGCGAGGAGCCCCGCCAGGAAGAGTGTGGTCGGCCACGCCTCGGCCGCGTGGAGTCGGGCGACGTCGAGCGGGCCGCCGGCCCCGAGGCGCGGGATCGCCCGGTAGAGCGCGTCGATCGAGACGAGGAGGCCGGCGCCGAGGAGGAGCGCGGCCCCGGCGGTCCCCCGGCGCGCCGGGCCCTCCGGGAGGAGGAGGCTCGCCGCGGCCGCCCCGAGGAAGGCCGGGGCGAGGAGCGCCTCGCGGCTGAGCCACGACGAGCGGAGGTTCGCGATCGCGCGCCAGGCGCGGAGAGGCCGTCCGAGGTGCGCGGCACTCACCGCCAGCGCCGCGAGGCCGACGGCGACGAAGGCCAGCGGCGAAGGCGCGACCGAGGGGCGGAGGAGCCCGGCCCCGAGCCAGGCGACGAGCGCCGGGAAGGCGACGGTGAAGAGGATCAGCCCCCCCTCCGACGAGAGGCGGACCTTGCGCGGCGGCACCGGCTGGAGCGGCGGGACTGCGAGAGCCGGAATCCCGCCTGGCGCGGCAGGCGAAGCGGAGGCGGCCGTCGGGCGCTCGCGCGGCGGGACGACCACGAGCGCGGGGCCGAGGCCGAGCCCGGGGAGGCCGGCGAGCCGCGGCTCGGCCGTGGCGAGCGCGCGGTCTCCGATGGAGAGGGCGCCGGTCGGGCACGCCTGCGCGCAGGCGGGGGCACGCCCCTCGGCGAGCCGGTGCGAGCAGAAGGTGCACTTCGTCATCACCCCCGCCCCCTCGTCGAAGCGGGGGACGTCGTAGGGGCAGAGCCACGAGCAGTACCGGCAGCCGATGCAGGAGCCGGCGTCGAGGAGGACCGCGCCCGTCGCCTCGTCGCGCCGGTAGGCCGAGGCCGGGCAGCCGAGGAGGCAGGCCGGGGTGTCGCAGTGGTTGCAGGCGAGGCTCAGGTGGCGCGTCGGGAAGCCGGGGTGGCGCGCCGGGTTCCACGTGTGGACCCGCCGCCAGCCGAGGTCGCGGAAGCCCGTCTCGGTCCGGCCGTTCTCGATCCCGCAGGCGAGGGAGCACGCCTCGCAGCCCGTGCAGCGCTCCTGGTCGAAGACGAAGGCGGCCCGCATCGGTTCAGGCCCGCGCCACCTCGACGAGGGTGTCGTGGAAGGCCGCCCCGTACCCCATGTCGGTCTCGCGCCCCTCGGAGAGGAGGTTGACGGCGCCGCCGTCCGCGAGCCACCAGCCGTTCGTCACGCTGGCGCAGCCGGGGCTCAGGCCGTAGTCGAGCGCCACCTCGAGGGTCAGGCTCCCGCGGTCGTTGAAGACGCGGGCCCTCTCGCCGGCCCGGAGGCCCCGGCGCGCGGCGTCGTCGGGGTGGAGCGCCACGCGGGGCCCGGGGTCGATCCGCCGGATCGCTTCCAGGTTCCCGAACTGGCTGTGGATCCGGTTCTTCGTGTTCGGCGTCAGGAGGTGGAGCGGGTAGCGTCCCCCGCGGCGGACGCTCTCGACCGGCTCGGTGTAGCCCGGCAGCTCGTCGAGCCCCCACCGCTCGCGCGCCTCGCGCGAGACGAGCTCGATCTTCCCGGAGGGGGTCGGGAACCTCAGGTCGTCGAACGCGACCTCCTTCGCGCCGGGGGCGAGGACCGGCCCCTGGCGAAGGCGCTCGAGCGTCAGGCCGAGCGGCGCGAGCTTCCCCTCGAGCCACGCCTCGACCGCCTCGTCGGAGGGGCCCGGGAGAGCCGCCGCCAGCGCCTCCTCCGCGATCCCGAGGCGGCGGCCGAGCGCGCGGTAGATCTCGGTCTCGGGCTTCACCTCCGGCGGCGGCTCGACCACCTTCTGTCGGATCTGGACGTACGGGTGCCAGTAGGCGCCGACGACGTCCGTCTGCTCGAGGAAGCTCTTGGCCGGGAGGACGACGTCGGCCTCGCGCGCCGTGTCGGTGAGGAACTCGTCGACGACGACCCGGAAGTCGAGGGCGCGGAACGCCGCGAGGACCCGCGGCGTCTCGGGGTTCTGCGGGATCGGGTTCCCCCGCTCGACCCACGCGGCCTTCAGCGGCGGGTCCGTCATCGCCTGCATGTCACGGCCGAGGCGCGCGGTCGAGATGCCGACCCTCACGACCCCGTCGGGCCTGGCGGGCGGATAGAAGTCGAGCGGGTCCTTCACGGGGTGGAAGACGGCGGTCTGGAGGTTCGCGTACATCCAGCCGGCGCCGGGCCTGCCGATCTGCCCGGTCAGGGCGAGGAGCGCGAGGATCGCCCGCATCGTCTGGCCGCTGTTCGTGTACCGCTGCATCCCGAAGCCCGGGACGATCGTCAGCGGGTGGACGGTCCCGACCAGCCGCGCGAGCTCCTCGATCCGCGCCGCCGGGACCTCCGCGATGGCGGCGGCGGCCTCGGGCGGCATCTCCCCCACCCTTTCGGCGTACGCGGCGAACCCGTGGACGTGGGCGTCGAGGAAGGCGCGGTCGATCAGGCCGTCGCGGACGAGGACGTGGCCGACCGCCAGCGCGAGCGCGCCGTCCGTCCCCGGCCGCGGCTGGACCAGGAGGTCGGCGCGCTCGGCGGTCTCCGTCCGGCGCGGGTCGACCACGACGACCCGCGCTCCCTCCCTCCGCGCCTCCTCGAGGTGGAGCATCTGGTGGACGTTCGTCTCCGCGGCGTTCTTCCCCCAGAAGACGACGAGCCGGGCGTTGGCGAGGTCCCACGGGGCGTTGTGGGCGTTCTCTCCCAGCGTGAGCCGCGTCGCCTCGAGGCCGGCGGGCCAGCAGAGGTCGCCGTAGGTCGTCGTGCAGCCGCCGAAGAGCCGCCAGAAGGCGAGGCCGCAGCCGTTCAGGAGCCCCTTCGTCCCGCTCCCGGCGTAGTAGAGGAGCGCCTGCGCCCCGTGCTCGCGCCTCACCCGGGCGAGCGCCTCGGCGGCGAGCCCGAGCGCCTCGTCCCACGAGACGGGGGCGAGGCCGGCCGCGCTCCGCGCCATCGGCCTGACGAGCCGGTCGGCGGAGACGGTCCGCTCGACGTAGGCGAGCCCCTTGAGGCAGGGCCCCTCGGGGGTGGCGCGGTTCGCCGGCTCGCCCTCGATCGCGACGACCCGCCCCCCCTCGACCGTCACCCGCATCGAGCAGGTGCTGTAGCAGTTGCGAGGGCAGGCGGTGAGGAACGTCGCCACCGCCCCCATCCTAGCGCCGCCACCCGCCGTTCCGGCCGCTCTGCTACCGTCCCGCCGTGCCGCCGCTCGTCAGCGTCCACCAGCTCGCGAAGGCCTTCGGGAGCCGGACGCTCTTCTCCGGCCTCTCCTTCGGGATCGAGCCGGGGGAGCGGATCGGCCTGATCGGGCCGAACGGCGCCGGCAAGTCGACCCTCCTCTCGATCCTCGCGGGCGAGGTCGAGCCCGATGCGGGCACCCTCGCCTTCCAGGGCGGGGTGACCGTCGGCTTCGTGGCGCAGGTGCCCCGCTTCGCCCCCGGGGCGACGGTCCTCTCGGCCGTGATGGAGGGGGCGCGCGCCCACGGCGACGACCACGAGTGGGAGGCGGAGCTGAGGGCCGACGAGGCGCTGGCGAAGCTCGCGCTCCGGACGGGCGCCGTCGGGCCGGGGAGCCCCGTCGCCGAGCTCTCGGGCGGGCAGAGGAAGAGGGTCGCCCTCGCGCGCGAGCTCGTGCGGCAGCCCGACCTCCTCCTCCTCGACGAGCCGACGAACCACCTCGACGTCGAGTCGATCGTCTGGCTCGAGGAGCTCCTCGCCCGCGCGTCTTTCGCGGCCGTCACCGTGACGCACGACCGGCTCTTCCTCCAGAACGCGGCGACGCGGATCGTGGAGCTCGACCGGCGGAATCCCGGCGGCCTCTTCTCGGTGGCGGGGGGCTTCTCGGAGTGGGTCGAGGCGAAGGAGCAGCACCTCGCCGGCCAGGAGAGCCGGGAGGCGTCGCTGCGCAACACGCTCCGGCGCGAGACCGAGTGGCTGAAGCGGGGGGCGAAGGCCCGGTCGACCAAGCAGCAGGCCCGGATCCAGCGGGCCGAGGCGCTCGCCGGCGAGGTGGAGACGCTCGAGGAGAGGAACCGGCAGAGGACGGCCGCGCTCTCCTTCGGGGCTGCCGGGCGGGGCCCGAAGAGGCTCGTCGTGGCCGAGGGGATCGCGAAGGGGTATGGCGGCAAGCTCCTCTTCTCGGGGCTCGACCTGACGCTCGGCCCCGGGAGCCGCGTCGGCCTCATCGGCCCGAACGGCTGCGGCAAGTCGACGCTCCTCCGCGTCCTCCTCCGGCAGGAGCGCCCCGACGCGGGGACGGTGGTCCACGCGGAGGGGCTCGCGATCTCGTCCTTCGAGCAGGGACGCGAGTCGCTCGACCCGGAGGCGACGGTGATCGAGACCGTCTGCCCCGAGGGGGACCACGTCGAGTACCGGGGGCGGATGCTCCACGTCCGGAGCTACCTCGACCGCTTCCTCTTCACGCCGGAGCAGGCGGAGGTGAAGGTGGCGCGCCTCTCCGGGGGCGAGCAGAGCCGGCTCCTCCTGGCGCGGCTGATGCTCCGTCCCGCGAGCCTCCTCGTCCTCGACGAGCCGACGAACGACCTCGACCTGGCGACGCTCGACGTCCTCGAGGAGAGCCTCCTCGACTTCCCCGGCGCCCTCCTCCTCGTCTCGCACGACCGCGCGTTCCTCGACCGCGTCACCGACCGGCTCCTCGCCTTCGGGCCCGGCGAGGACGGCGAGGCCGCCGTGGTGCCGCTCGCCGGGCTCGACCAGTGGGAGAGCTGGCGGAGGGAGACGCGGGGACGTGCGGCCGCCGGCGACGCGAAGGGACGGCGCGAGGCCGCGACCGGAGCGGGGACGTCCGGGGCGACGGACGCTCAGGCCGGGCGGCCCGTGCTCGCCCCGTCCGGGAAGCGGAGGCTCGGCTACCTCGAGCAGCGCGAGCTCCTCGGGATCGAGCCGCGGATCCTCGCGGCCGAGGAGCGGGTCCGCGCGCTCGAGGAGCGGCTCCAGGCGCCGGACGTCGTGAGCGACGGGCCGCGGCTCGTCGCGCTGACCGCCGAGATCGCCGAGGCGCAGCGCGAGGTCGACCGCCTCTACGCCCGCTGGGCCGAGCTGACCGAAACGTGAGCCGCCGGCCCGAGGGCCGGCGGCTCGTCGATCGGGCGGGCCGGACCCGCTCGGGTTCTCAGGTTACCGGCGACGGCCGTCCCGGTCGCGGTAGCGGTCGTACCGGTCGTAACGGTCGAACCTGTCGTACCGTCCGGTGCCACCGTATCCGTACCCGTAGGCCCGGCCGGCGCGGACCCAGTGTCCCGGGACCCAGTACGCGCGGTCGTAGGCGTTCCGCTCCCAGTAGCCCGCGACCCAGATCCAGCCGGCGCGCGGCCGGGGGGCGTAGCTGCGGTAGGTCACCGCGGGCGGGACCGGGAGCGGAGGAAGGGGCGGCAGGTACCGGCCGTGCGGCCCGCCGAACCCGACGCGCAGGTTCGGCGCCGGGAAGGGGAGCGGCGGCAGCGGCGGGGCGGGCAGGTTCACCGAGAACCCGACGTGGACCTCAGCCGCGGCCGGCGTCGCGAGGACGGCCGCCGCGCCGAAGGCGGCGACGGTGAGCGCCAGGAAGCGGTTGGGAGTTTTCATCGGGCACCTCCTGTTGGTTTTCCCGGTCTCGAACCGGGTCGACCCGGAGATATGCAAGAACCGATGCCAGGTTGCGCGGAGGCCGAAACAGGTGACATGCGTCACCGGCTGCACGAGATGGGGCGGCCGGAAGGCCCCGCGAGGGCTCCCGCGGGGTCGGAGCGTCCTCCGGGGGGAACACCCGGCGGTCCGGGCGCGCCGGGGCTCAGCCTCCGTCCCGCTCCTCGAGCGCGACGGAGCCCGCCACCTCGAGGGCGAAGCGCCCGCGGCGGATCGGGACGATCCTGACGTCGGAGCAGCGCTCCTCCAGCCGCTTGCGGAGGAGGATGAGCCGGCTCTCGAGGTTGTCCTTGTAGGCCGGGAGGCCGAGGGAGGCGTCGAGGCGCAGCTCGCGGTTCGTGAACTCGCGCCGCCCCTCGCGCTTCCAGGCCGTCAGGAGCTTCCAGAGGATCTTCCCCGGCACGTTCCTCACGAGGTACTCGCCGTCGACGAAGACGCAGTCGTCGCCCTTGTAGTAGACGAACGAGCGCCGCGCCGCCGTCGGGGAGGAGGCCGTCGCCTCCGCGGGAACGGTCCGCTCGATGGCCGGGGCCTCCTCCTCGGGCTCCGTCAGGCGGTCGATCCCGATCGCGATCTGGTTCGCCAGGACCGAGAGGAACCCCTCGTGCCAGTAGGCGAAGGCGTGCGCGTCGCGGCTCTCGAGCGCGAGGACGCCCAGGAGGCGGTCCTCCACGAGGAGCGGGAGGGCGATCTGCGTCTCGGCGTCGGGCAGCCCGGGGAGAGGGATCTCGGGGCGGAGGGTGCCCCCTCCCCCGGCGCGCCGGACCCCCTCGCGGATCGCGCGTCCGTACCTCAGCTGCGCGTCGACTCCCGTCAGGAGGAGGGGGACCCGCTTCTCGGCGACGGTCCCGATCAGTCCCGCGCCGAGGGGCACCTCGGCGCCGACGCCGCTCTCGCCGTAGCCGTGGCTCGCGATCGCCACGAGCGTGTGGCACGGCTCCTCGAGGAGGAGGACCATCGAGTGGCGGAAGCGGAAGACCTCGTCGAGCGCGGCGAGGGCGTCGGCGAGGAGGCCCTCGAGGTCGCGTGCCCGGTTCACGCGGCTGGAGACGATGTTGAGGGCCCGGAGCTCGGTCAGCGGCCCGTCGGCGACGACCTCCACCTCCTCCCGGCCCGTCCTCGCCTCGAGGAGCCAGCCGTCCAGCCGCTCGGCGGAGAGGACCTCGCAGACGTCGGCCGACCGGAGCCTGAAGATGCCGCTCATCCCCGTGTGCGAGGCGATCGCCTCGATCCGGAGCGCCATCGCGTCGAAGAGCGGTCCCCCGGTCTCGGACCGCACGTAGCGGACCTCGAGCCGGAACGCCTCGCTCGTGACGGGGTCGTAGAGCTCGAGCGCGCCGTACGGGTTCTGGTCGAGGTTGCGGCGCGTCTTGTTGAAGAACTGGCACGAGACGGCGACGTGGCGCGGGTCGACGTAGTGGACCTGGCTCAGGAAGGTGACGTTCGGGACGCCGTTCCGGTCGCACGTCGCGAAGAAGGACGGGACGAGCCCCTGAAAGCAGCGGGAGAGGCTCTCGAGCGGGACCCTCATCCCTCGCTCCCGGGACGGTACGGCTCCCCGGCGCGGGGACCGGGGGTCTGCTCGAACACCTCCGTCACCTCCACGGTCACGGCGATGCACGGCCAGGCGCGGATCGACCGGACCGACAGCGCCATGCCGAGGTAGATCACCTGCTCGAAGAAGCCTTCGAGGAAGCGCTCGACGACCGGCCTCTCCTCCTCCGTCGCCGGCCGGATGCCGACGCACCGCCCCTTGACCTGGACGCTCCGGTGGGTCTCGGGCCGGTCGAGGGCGATCGCGATCGCGCCGTTGGCGCGGAGGTTCTCGAGCGTCTCGGCCGTGCGGGCCTCCGGGAGGTAGAGGACGAGCCGGCCCGTCGCGGGGTCGACCTTCACGGCGAGGCCGCGGGCGCAGGCCGGCCTCAGGTCGGCGTCGCGCGTCCCGACGACGATCGCCACGAGCCCGTCGAGGAGCTCGGGAAGCGCTCGTTTGATTCGCTCCACGGGCGCGGAGGTTACCGCAGGGCGGCCGGGTTCGAGCGGGCCCTTCGGCGCGAGCGGAGGTTGCTCCTCCAACCCTAGCGTTTTCTTAGGGTTCCGTTAGGGGCCCCTTAGGGGGCGAAGCGGCGGTCCGCGCCCCATCTTCCGGGGCGGAGCCGGCGCGCCGCCCGCTCCCCGGGCCCCGAGAGAGCCCGGCCAGCCCGCGAGCCGACAGCCCCGCGGGAGCGAGAGGAGATCGACCATGCAGACCTTCCGAGTGACCGACGACGTCTACGCGATCGCAGGCGCCGAGCCCGTCCCCGGGAAGGGGTTCCTCCCCGTCCGCGCCTACGTCGTCCTCGACAGGCAGCCCGTCCTGATCGACATGGGGGTCGTCCGCCGCGCGCCCGCGTTCCTCGAGGCGCTCGAGGGGATCCTCGACCCCGCGGACCTCGCCTGGATGATCCTGACGCACCCCGACCTCGACCACGCGGGCGCGCTGCCGACCCTCCTCGACCGCGCGCCGAAGGCCCGCCTCGTCCTCAATTTCATCTCCACGGGGAAGCTCTCGGCGAGCCTCGTCCCCCCGCTCCCGCGGATCACCTGGGTGAACGCCGGCGAGTCGCTGGCGGCGGGCGATCGCGTCTACCACTTCCTCCGCCCTCCGATGTACGACTGCCCGTCCACGGTTATGGTCTTCGACGGCCGGAGCCGCGCCCTCTTCTCGTCGGACGCCTTCGGGGCCTTCGTCCCGCAGGACGCGCCCTTCCTCGCCGAGGACGCCGCCGAGGCGGCCCACGAGGGGATGTCCGACTTCTGCCGCGCGAACTCCCCCTGGCTCGCCGACGTCGGCCCGGAGAGCTACGCGCGCTCCCTGAGGGCCGTGACCGACCTCGAGCCGGCGTGGCTCCTGAGCGGGCACCTCCCCGCCGTCCCGGGCGCCGGCGTGCGCCGCCTGGTGGAGCGAGCCTCCCTCTTCCCCGTCGAGGGGCGGCCGCACCTGCCGGGACAGCAGGCGCTCGACGCGGCGCTCGCCGCGATGGGTCGCGCCGCCTGAGGCGCGCCTTCGACCTCAGCCGTCTGCCGCGCGGGCGACGCGGACCGGGACGCCGCTGAAGGCGGCGTTCCCGGTCAGGGCGTCGACCGCCTGGTCGTCGGTCAGGTCGTTGAGGCTCTCGCCGGCGTGGCGCGCCGCGACGCCGAGCCGCACCCCCTCGCGCCCGTGGCCGTAGCCGTGCGGCAGGCTGACGACCCCGCGCATCACCTCGTCCGTCACGGCCACCGGGACCCGCACCGTTCCGACGCGCGAGGAGACCTCGGCGACGTCCCCGTCGGCGAGGCCGCGGGAGCGCGCGTCCTCGGGGTGGACGAGGAGCGTGCAGCGCGTCGCCCCGCGCATCAGGCGCGGGAGGTTGTGCATCCAGGAGTTGTTGTCGCGGACGGTCCGCCGCCCGACGAGGAGGAGCGGGGCGTCGTGAGCTTCGGCGCGTTCCGCCGGATCGGCCCCGGTCGCGGCGCCGCGCGCCTCTGCCCCCGTGACGTCCGGGAACGCCGCGTGGAGGCGGGCGAGGTCGCGGACGAACGGCTCCGGCGCCAGGTCGATCCGCTTCCCCCGCGTCGCGAGCCTCCCGGGGAGGCAGGGCTCGAGCGGTCCGAGGTCGACCCCGTGCGGGTGCTTCCCGAGCTCCTTCCTCGAGAGCCCCGGACGGAACGGCCGGAGCCCGGCCCCGTACGGCCCGAGGCGGAGCCCGAGGTCGAGGAGCCCGTCGGGGCCGAGCCGCCGGAGGAGCCACGCGGTCGCCGAGGAGCGGAGGCCCCCGCCCGCGAGCGCGTCGAGCCGCCGCTTCAGCTCGAGGAGGATCTCCCAGTCCGCGCGGGTCCCCGGAGGAGGGGCGAAGAGCGGCGGGGACCACCGGGCGGTGTTCCTCACGGCGAGCGCGTGGAAGGCGAGGTCGTAGTGGCTCCGCTCGAGCGGCGTCGTCGGCGGGAGGATCAGCCGCGCGTGGCGCGTCGTCTCGTTGAGGTACGGGTCGATCGACACCATGAAGTCGAGCGAGGCGAGGGCCCGGTCGACCTGGCGGCCGTTCGGCGTCGAGAGGACCGGGTTCCCCGCATACGTCAGGAGCGCCCGGATCCTCCCGTCGCCGGGCGCGAGGATCTCCTCCGACAGCGCCGCCACCGGGAGCTCCCCCGCGAACGACGGGAGGCCGCGGACGCGGCTCCTCCTCCGGGCGAAGCCCGAGAGGCGCGGAGCCAGGGGGCGCGGCCCGCCGACGAGGTCGAAGGCCGGCCGGGTGAACATGGCGCCGCCCGGACGGTCGAGGTTCCCGGTCACCGCGTTGAGCGCCGTGATCAGCCACTGGCAGAGGCCGCCGAACGGCTGCGTCGAGGTCCCGACACGGCCGTAGACGACCGCGCTCGCGGCGTCGAGGAGCTCGCCGGCGAGACGCCGGATCGTCGGCGCGTCGATCCCCGTGTGGCCGGCGGCCCGCTCCGGCGGGACCTCGGCGGCCGCGCGGCGGAGCGCCTCGACGCCGTCGGAGAACGGGGCGAGCCTTCCGAGCCTCTCGCCGCGCGCGAGGACCTCGTGGAGGAGCGCGAGGAGGAGGAGCGCGTCGGTCCCGGGGCGGATGAAATGGTGCTCGTCGGCCCCCCGCGCCGTCTCGGTCCGGCGGGGGTCGATCACGACCACCTTCCCCCCCCGCCGGCGGATCGCCGCCAGCCGCTCCCCCGCTCCCGGCGCCGTCATCAGGCTGCCGTTGGAGACGACCGGGTTCGCGCCGAGGACGAGGAGGACCTGCGTCCGATCGACGTCGGGGACCGGGAGGAGAAGGCCGTGCCCGAACATCGCGGCCGCCGCCACCATGTGCGGCAGCTGGTCGACCGACGTCGCCGAGAAGCGGCTCCGCGTCCCGAGCGACCGGAGGAGGAGCGGCAGGAAGAGGAGCGCGCCGTGGTCGTGGACGGCGGGGTTGCCGACGTAGGTCGCCACGGCGTCGCGGCCGTGGGCGCGCCTCACCCCGTCGAGCCCGCGCGCCGCCTCGTCGAGGGCGACGTCCCAGCCGACCTCCTCCCAGCCGGACGGCGTCCTCCGGAGCGGCTTCCTCAGCCGGTCGGGGTCGTCGTGGAGGTCGGCCAGGGCGACCCCCTTGGGACAGAGGTGGCCGCGGCTGAAGGGGTCGTCCGCGTCCCCCCGGATCGACGCCACGGCGGCACCCGTCACGTGGAGCTCCAAGCCACACGTCGCCTCGCAGAGGGGACAGGTCCGGAGGTGGGTCGCGGCGGGGAGGTCGGACGCCGGCACGCGGCGAGTCTAGGCGAGGGAGAGGCGTCGCCGGCACGCGCGCCGGCCCCTCTCGCCCCGCGGGCGCGCGATCGTCCTCCCCCGTGACGCCACGCACACCCCCGACCGCCCCGCGGTGCCACAATAGGGCTCGGAATCCGGCCAGAAAGGGGATTCACCATGGACGTGCGCAGGAACCTCGGGGCCCTCGTGCGGGGCCTGGGCGTGGCCGCCGCGATCTCCCTCCTCCTGACGTCTGCCGTCGCCCTCGCCCAGACGTGCCCCAGCCAGGTGCCGAACTTCAGGATCACCGGCTGGAACGACACGCAGGGGAACGGGGTCTTCGTCTCGCTGGCCTGGAACGTCCCGCCGGGAGTCCCCGCCGGCTCGACGCCGATCTACGAGATCTGGCAGGCGTCGAAGAGCCTCGGGCCCAACCCGAGCAGCTGCTTCGGGGCCCGCGCCCAGTACCAGATCCGGATCACCACCACGACGACGACCGTGAACGTCGGGTCGGCCGTGAGCGACGCCGGCTACCAGTGGACCGTCCGGGTGTCGGGCTGCCCGACGACCGAGTCCGCCCCGGTCGTCTACAAGCAGCCCGGCTCGCTCGGCACCCCGACGCTCTCCCTCGCCTCGACTCCCGGGACCGACGTCGTGACCATCACCTACTCTCTCCCGGACGACCGGCCCGACGCCGCGTACCTCCAGCGGAGCACCGACGGGAGGACCTTCGTCAACATCGCCACGCTCGGCGTCCCGTGCGGGACGACCTACCCGAAGACGTTCACCGACTCGCGGCTCGCCCCCGGCACCTACTTCTACCGGATCCGGACCGACGCGAACTACCCGTCGCCCTACAACTCGCCGCTCCGGACGTACGCCACGACGGCCCAGCAGGTCACGATCTACGCCCGGCCGCAGGTGACGGCCTTCTCGGCCTCGCCCTCGTCGATCCCCCTGGGGAGCTCCTCGGTCCTCTCCTGGACGACGACGGCCGCGGACAGCGTGAAGATCGACAACGGCGTGGGGACGCTCGCCTCGAACGGCTCCACGACCGTCTCCCCCTCCAGGACGACGACCTACACCCTCACGGCCACCGGTCCGGGGGGGACCGCCACCGCGACGACCACGGTCACTGTCCGGGCCGACTGCCCGCTCCCGTCCGCGCCGGTCCTGAAGGACGTCCCCGGCTCCCTCGTCGCGGGCCAGTCCCTGGGGTTCGGGTGGTCGGAGGCGCAGCTCCTCCTGCCCGGCGGGACCTACGTCGCCGAGACCTCGTGGGACCGCTTCGCGACGCTCGCGACCTCCGTCCGGACGACGCGCACCCGCGTCCTGATCCCGACGAGCCCCTCCGATCCCGGAGGCACGCTCTCGGTGAGGGTCCGGGCGGTCCAGCCGTGCTCCGGCCTCGAGTCGGTCTCCGAGATCGCGCGCGTCGGCGTCTCCCAGGCGCCCGCCTTCTTCCAGTTCGTCCGGGGCGGGCCCGCCTGGATGGCCACCGCCGGATCGCCCCCGGCGCCTGCCGAGGTGAAGGTGCGAAACGTCGGGGGGCTCGCCGGCCAGGTCTCGTTCACGGCCGGCGCCTTCTTCGCCGTCTCGCCTCCTTCCCTCGACCTTCCGCCGGGCGGCGAGGGGAAGGTCACCCTGAACCCGCTGCCGGCCGCGTTCGCGGCCCCCGGCGTCTCCCTCGGGGCCCTCAGGGGGACCGGGAGCGGCGGCACGATCGCAACGCCGGTCAGCCTCGCCGTGGCTCCGCCCGGACCCTATCCGGGCGGGAGCGCGCACGCGAACGTGAGCACCGTGACGTTCCGCGCGCCGACCGGCCAGCTTCCGGCGGTCCAGAGGGTCACGATCATGGTCCCCGGCGCCGCCGGTGACGCCTGGCTCTCCCCCTCGATCGGCCCCGGCGGCGCCTGGCTGACGATCGGCAGCGAGCTCGGCCAGCCCGTCCCGAAGGGAGGTTCCCTCACCCTCACCCTGGGCGTGGACCGCACCAGGCGAACGCCCGACGAGGGGATGGCTCCCCTCAGGACGCTCCTGACGCTCACTCCCGTCGGCGGCGACCCGGCGACGGACGGCGCCGTGATCGAGGTGGTCGACGTCGAGCCGCCGCAGGTCACCTCCGGGGCCGGCCTGAGGCCGCAGCCCCAGGCGGGCTTCATCCTGCCATCCGTCGTCCGGGCCCCCGGAGCGGCGGGAGGACAGCTCTTCCGCTCCGACGGGTGGCTCCGGAACCACGGCTCGGTCCCCGTCGACGTCGACCTCTTCCTCACGCCGGAAGGCGCGAACGGAATGGCCGACGGCTCCGTCCGCAAGGCGCGCGTCACGCTCCCCCCGGGCGCGACCTACCGGCTCTCGGACCTCGTCCTCAACGTCTTCGGCGTCGACGGACTCTCCGGCCAGGTGGAGCTCCGCTCCCTGACGCCGTGGCTCCTCTCCGTCCGGGGGACGGTCGAGTCGGAGATCGCCGGGGACGCCACGTCGCGATACGGCACCGAGATGCCGCCGGTCCCGTCGGGCGGCGGCGTCGGCCTCGGAGACCCCGAGCTGATCATCCCCGGGGTCGACGACGACGCGGCGAACCGCGCCAACGTCATCCTGGCCGAGACGTCCGGGGCGCCCGCGACGGCGCAGATCACGATCTACGCGGCCGACGGCTCGGTCTTCGGGCAGCTCACCCGCGACGTCCCGCCCTACGGCAAGCGGCAAGTCAACCGCGTCGTCGACGCCGTCGCCCCCGGCGGGAAGCTCTCGGGCGGGTGGGCGTCGGTGAAGGTCATCGCGGGAGCCGGCCGGGTCGTCGCGGTGGCGACCGTGATCGACAACGCCTCCGGGAGCTTCGCCGCGGCCGCCGGGCTCGGGAGCAAGCCGGCTCCGTCGCTCCGGCGGCCGGGCCCCGCCGCGCTCGCCGACTCGACCGCCACGTACGTCATCCCGACGTCGGTGAGGACCACCGGCGCCTACAACACCCAGTACTCCACGAACCTCAGCATGGTCAACGGCACGGCCACCGCCTCGCCGCTCGCCCTGACCTACACCTACACCGACCTCGACGCGGGGCAGAAGAAGAGCGTGACCAGGACCGTCTCGCTCCCCGCCCGCGGCTCCCTCCCGAAGGACGTCGGGACCGACGTCCTCGTCTCGCTCTTCGGGGTCCCGGCCCGCTCCTTCGGCTCGATCTTCGTCGCCGGGGGCGCCACCCAGGTCACCGGCCTGGCGTCCATCACCTCGCAGGTCGACCCGAACGACCCGGCGAAGGGGTTCCGCGCGGCCCAGGTGAACGGCACGCCTCTCGGCGGGCCGGCGATCATGGACCCGGGCGGGGAGGAGCACCGCTTCTCCGGCGCCGAGAAGAGCCTGCAGAAGCGGACGAACCTCATCCTCCTCGAGGTGGCGAACCAGACCGCGGCCGTCGTCGTCCGCGCCTACGGCCCGACCGGGGCGGTCCTCGCGGAGAAGACGCTCGGCGTCGGCGCGGGCGAGTACAAGCAGATCAACGACGTCTTCGGCCCCGACGGGCTGAACCTCGGCGACGGCCCCTTCTCGAACGTCGAGATCTCCGCGCGGGTCTCCGCGGGGAACGGCCGCGTCCTGGCCTTCGCGACCGTCGTCGACAACGTCTCGAAGAACCCCGAGATCTTCTTCCTCGAGCCGGCGGGGCCGCCCGCCGACCCGGCCATCGGCTTCTAGGCTCGGCCCGTCCCGCGCCCGTCCGACCCCCTCGCCGGACGGGCGCGCGGGCCGGCGCTACTCGGCGGAGCGCTCCAGCGCGTCGAAGGCGACGTCGAGGAGCTTGTTCTCCAGGACCTGCGGGCCCGGGTCGGCCTCGAGCCTCAGGTAGTGGGAGGCGGCGGCCAGGAGCGCGGGCTGCGGGACCAGCCCGACGATCTCCGACCCGACCACGGGGACGCCGTGCCGCTCGGCCTCCGACCGGACCGTCTCGAAGACGCGGTGGAGGGGCGTCTTCTCGTAGTTCGTCATGTTGATGGAGACCTGGACGATCCCCCGCTCCTCGAGCTTCACCCCCATCGCCTTCACGAAGCGGTAGCCGCCCGAGACGTGGCGGATCGCCTTCGCGATCCGGTCGGCCAGGGCGAGGTCGGACGTCCCGAGGTTGACGTTGTAGGCGATCAGCGGCGCCCGCGCCCCGACGACGACCGCGCCCCCCGTCGGGTGCGGCCGCGAGGGGCCGTAGTCCGGCTTCCACTCCGGGTCCGCCATCTTCTTCGCGAGCCCCTCGAACTCCCCCTTGCGGATCGTCGCCAGGTTGCGGCGCCCCTCGCTCGAGGCGGCGTCCTCGTAGAGGTAGACGGGGAGGGAGTACGTCGCCGCGAGCCGCTCCCCGAGCTGCTTCGCCAGCGCCACGCAGTCGGCGGACGTCGCCCCGCGGATCGGGACGAAGGGGATCACGTCGACGGCGCCGAGGCGCGGGTGCCCCCCCTGGTGCCTCGTCAGGTCGATCTCCTCGAGCGCCGCCGCCGCCAGGCCGGCCATGGCCCGGACGAGGGAGGGCCCGTCGCCGAGGAAGGTCAGGACGGAGCGGTTGTGGTCGCGGTCCGACGTCGAGTCGAGGAGGAGGACGCCCGGCCCGGCGGCGAGCGCCGCCGCGCTGATCCGGGCCACGACGTCGTCGCGGCGCCCCTCGCTGACGTTCGGGATGCATTCGATGAGGCTCTTCATGTCACCTCCGGCACGGGGGCCCGAATCGTAAACCCGCGGCAGGGAGCCTGCTTGCGGGGGCACGGACGCCTTGTTACCCTCGGTCGGAGAGGTCAACATGGCCGAGCCCACCCAGTATCCTGGGAGTCCGTCCGTCTCCCCGGAGGTGCGCGAGAAGGTCCTCCAGACGTTTCGCCATACCCTCGAGATGGCGCGGACCGGCCGGATAGACGACGCGCTCCTCGGGTGCGACTTCATCCTGAAGATGGACGCCCGGTTCGCGCCGGCCAAGAAGCTCCTCGAGGCTCTCCGGGGCGTGGCGAGCGGGACGTCCATCGACCTGGCCGCATTCGGCGCCTTCCTGCCCGGGGCGGCGGCCGCGGCCCCCCGACCCGCGCCCCCGGCGGCCCCCCCCGCGGCACCGGCCGCGCCGGCGGCACCGGCCGCACCACCGGCCTTCGGTCCGGACCCCTTCGGCTTCCCCCCGCTGGAGCAGCCGGCCCCCTTCGCGTCCGCGCCGGCCCCCGTTCCCCAGACGCCGCCGTCCCCCGGGTTCGCCCCGGCGCCGGCGGGCGGGCTGGACGACCTCGGTTTCGACGACCTGGCGGCCGCGAACCCCTTCCTCTCGCCCGCCCAGGCTGCGCCCGCTCCGGCGCCGCCGACTCCGCCGATGCCGGGTCCCTCCGCGATCTCCGCGGGGGGCCCCCCTTCGCTCGCGAACCCCTTCGGCGCCGACCCGTTCGCCGCGGGCCCCGACCCGTTCGCAGCCGCCCCGCCCCCCTCGGCCCCGCTCGAGGCGGCCCCGGGCGGGCCGGCGGTGCAGGACTCCGGAGTCGACGCCCCGACCGAGGTCGGGACCGCCCCCCCCGTCGGAGCGGAGGCTCCCCCGGCTTACGACGCCCTCGCCGAGCCCGGGGGGCCCGCGTTCGGGGCCCCGCCGCCGGCCGCCGCCGCCCCTTCGGCCCCCGCCGCCGACCCGCGGGTCTCCCAGTTCCTCAAGCAGGGGGACGAGGCGATGGCCCGGGGGCAGCTCCAGGAGGCCATCGACCTCTGGAGCCGCGTCTTCCTCATCGACCTCTCGAACGAGGACGCGTCCAGCCGGATCGACGCCGCCCGCGAGAAGCAGAACGCCGAGGCGCACAAGCTCGACAGCCTCATCTCCGACGGGGTGCAGGCCTACGAGGCGGGCGACCTGGCCGGCGCACGGGCGAAGTTCCTCGAGGTCCTCTCCGTCTCCGAGTCCGACGCCACCGCACGCAACTACCTCAACCAGATCGAGGCGGCGATGGCGACACCGGCGGCGGCCCCCTCCTCCGTTCCACGGATCCCGTCCCCCGTGCCGGAGTACCTCCCGGACCAGCTCGAGCCGCCCGGTCTGCCGGCATTCGACGCGGGCCCTTCCTCCGGACGGCGCCCGGAGGCCAGCGCGGTCGACGAGCTCGACCTCGACCTCGAGGCCCCGTCCCGGCCGGCCAGGGAGCGGCCTGCCCCGCAGGCCCCCGGGAGCCGCATCGACGCCCGGCTCCTGATCGGGGCGGCGGCGGTGCTCCTCGTCGCGATCGCCGCAGGGGCGTACTTCCTCTTCCGGCCGAAGCCGGCCGTCCCCCCTCAGGCCGCCTCTCGCCCCTCGGAGCCGGCGACGCGGGCGGACGACGCGATCCCCCAGGCGAAGGCCCTCTTCGCGCAGGGGAAGTCCGAGGAGGCGCTCCGCATCCTCAGCGCGGTCCCGGCGACCGACCCGCGGCACGGCGACGCGCTCGCCCTGATCGACCAGTTCAAGTCGACCGCGGTCCCGGTCACGTCGACCCCCGCGTTCTCGGACGCCGCGCTCGACGAGATGCGGCTCGCCGGGCTCGCGGCGATGAAGGCCGGACGGTACATCGACACCGTCAAGTCGCTCGACCCGGTCGTCAAGGCGCGCCCCGAGGACGCCGAGGCCTCGCAGGCCCTCTCGCAGGCCCGGGACCGGGTATCGGCCCTCGGGAACGCGGTGAAGGCCTACAACGAGCAGGACTACGAGAGCGCGCTGAAGCTCCTCTGGGACATCCGCAAGAGCGACCCGAAGAACCAGGACGTCGAGGAGTACCTCTTCAAGTCCTACTTCAACGAGGGGGTGATGAGCCTCCAGGCCGGGAACATGCAGAAGGCGGCCCAGGCCTTCCAGGAGGCCGTGGGGCTCCGCCCCGGCGACACGGAAGCTCAGCGCCACCTGAAGTTCTGCAAGAAGTACGCGAACGGGACCGGAGACCTCCTCTCGCGGATCTACGTGAAGCACGTGGCGCCGCGCTCCTGAAGGGCGCATGGGAGAGACACCGAAGGACCCGCTCGCGGAGCACCCGCTGGGATCCGAGCCGAGCCCGACGCCGGGCCCGGCCCGGACGCTGAGCCTTTTCCCCGACGTCTCCCAGGCGCCGCTCGCCTCCCGGAAGGGAGGCCCCGAGGCGGCGGGGCCGAGGGGACCTTCGGCGGACGCCCCCGCCCCGGCGTCCCCCGCGACCCGCGGCCGCGAGCGCGCTCCCGGCCCGGCGCCGGACGTCGACGGCGAGCTCGGGGGGCAGGAGGACGCCGACGCCGGCCGGGCCGAATCGGAGCCCGGGCCGGTGGCGTTCGCCCGGCGCGTCGCCGCCGGGCTCGCGGACCTCGTCATCCTCGGCCTCTTCGGCGCGGTCGAGCTGGCGGGCGGGGCGCTCCTCCTCGACCTCCGCTTCCCGCTCCAGGCGCTCGTCTGGCTCGGGGCGCTCCTCCTCCTCGCCGCCCTGGTCCTCCTCGTCCTCGTCCCGTTCGTCTGGGGGACGACGCCGGGGATGGCCCTCGCCGACCTGAGGATCCTCGCCGACGACGGCGGGGGGCCGACCCTCGCCGCCGCCTTCCTTCGCTTCGTCGGCTTCCTCCTGACGGGCTTCCTGGCCGGTGTCCCTCTCCTCGTCGCGGCGTTCGACCGGCGCGGAAGGACCCCTGCCGACCTCCTCTCGAGCACGACGCTCGTCCCGGCCCGCTGACGCGCGAGGCGGGCGGTATCCTCCGCGCGTGCGGCTCGCGCTCGGCCAGATCGACACCACGGTCGGCGACTTCGCGGGGAACCGCGAGAGGATCCTCTCCGCCTGGCGCCGCGCCGAGGAGGCGGGAGCCGACGTCCTCCTCGTCCCGGAGCTCGCGCTCTGCGGCTATCCGCCGCGGGACCTCCTCGACCGCCCCTCGTTCCAGCGCGACGCGGCCGCGCTCCTTTCGGAGCTGGCCCGCCGCTCCCGGAAGACCGCGCTGATCGCCGGCACCTTCCTCCCCAACCCGTCGGAGACCGGGAAGCCGCTCCACAACGCCGCCGTCGTCCTGAGGGAGGGGGAGGTCGCCGCCGTCGCCCGGAAGTGCCTCCTCCCCACCTACGACGTCTTCGACGAGGGGCGCCACTTCGAGCCGGCCCGCGAGCCGCTCCTCGTCCGCCTCGCGGGGACGCGCGTCGGGGTGACGATCTGCGAGGACCTCTGGAACGACAAGGACTTCTTCCGGACGCGGCGCCTCTACCGGGACGACCCCGGGGAGAACCTGGTCAAGCGCGGCGCCGAGCTGATCGTCAACGTCAGCGCCTCACCCTTCTCGGAGGGGAAGCCGCGCCTGCGCCGCCTCATGCTCGCGCGCCTGGCGAAGGACGGGCGCGTCCCCGTCGCCTACCTGAACCTGGTCGGGGGGAACGACGAGCTCGTCTTCGACGGCAGCTCGATGGTCCTCGACGCGCGCGGCCGGGTGGGCGCCCGGTGCCGGCTGTTCGAGGAGGACTTCGCCGTGGTCGACGTCGAGGCGGGACGCGTCCGCCCCGTCGCCGTCACGGTCCCCTCCGACGGGCCCGACGACGCCGGCGGCGAGCCGCTCGAGTCGCTCCGTCGGGCGCTCGTCCTCGGGATCCGGGACTACGCGGTCAAGTGCGGGTTCGGGACCGCGGTCGTCGGCCTCTCGGGCGGCATCGACTCGGCGCTCGTCGGCGCCCTCGCCGTCGACGCCCTCGGCGCCCCGAACGTCACCGGGCTCGCCCTCCCCTCCCCCTACTCGTCCGAGGGGTCGGTCGCCGACGCGCGGGAGCTCGCCCGGAACCTCGGGATCCGCTTCGAGGTGGTCCCCATCGGCCCCCTCTTCGCCGCCGCGAAGGCGACGCTCGGGCCGCTCTTCGCGGGCCGCGCGGAGGACGTCGCCGAGGAGAACGTCCAGGCGCGCCTGCGCGGCCTCCTCCTGATGGCCGTCTCCAACAAGTTCGGCCCGCTCCTCCTGACGACCGGGAACAAGAGCGAGCTGGCGGTCGGCTACTGCACGCTCTACGGCGACATGGCGGGCGGCCTCGCTCCGATCTCCGACCTCCCGAAGATGCGCGTCTACGCGCTTTCCCGGCACGTGAACGCCCGCGCCGGCCGGGCGCTCATCCCCGAGGCGACGCTGACCAAGCCCCCTTCGGCGGAGCTGCGGCCCGGGCAGACCGACCAGGACTCGCTCCCCCCCTACGAGCTCCTCGACGCGGTCCTCGAGGGGCTCATCGAGAAGGGCCTCTCGGTCGAGGCGGCGGCGCGGTCGGCGGGCGCCGACCCGGCCCTCGTCGCCTCCATCGCCCGCCAGGTCGACCGCGCCGAGTACAAGAGGCGCCAGGCCGCGCCGGGGCTCAAGGTCTCCACCAAGGCCTTCGGCAGCGGGCGGCGGATCCCGATCGCGCAGCGGGCCCGTCCGTGAGGTACGCGGGCGAGCTGCCCCGCTCGCGCTACGAGTGGAAGGACCTCCCCGGCTCGTCGCACCAGGTCATCCTCGGGCGGATCCTCGAGCTCCCCGAGGGGCTGTCGGTCCTCGACCTCGGCTTCGGGGCCGGCCACCTCGCGCGGCGGATCCGGACGCGCTGCCGCTACCTGGCGGGGATCGAGCTCGATCCCGTCGCGGCGGCCGAGGGGGCGCGCTTCTTCGACGACCCCCTCGTCGACGACCTCCTCCGGGGGCTCCAGGGCCCCTTCCGCGAGCGGTTCGACCTCGTCGTCGCGGGGGACATCCTCGAGCACCTCCCCCAGCCCGACGCGGCGCTCGCCGCCTTCCGTCCGCTGATGCACCCGGGCGGGATCCTCCTCTGCTCGCTCCCGAACGTCGCGAACGTCACGGTCCGCGCGGGGCTCCTCTCGGGGCGCTTCCCGTACGCCGACCGGGGGATCCTCGACAGGACCCACCTCCGCTTCTTCACCCGGAGGACCGGTCGGGCGCTCCTCGAGGCGGGAGGGTTCCGCGTCCGGAAGGTCGTGCCGACCACGATGCCGGTCGAGCTCGCCCTCCCGGCCCTCGGACGGCCGCCGCTGGCCCCCCTCGTCCGGGCCGCCACCTCGCTCGCCGCCCGCGCCTGGCCGACCCTCTTCGGCTACCAGTTCGTCTTCGAGGCCGACGTCCCGTGAGCGACGCTCCCGGCGAGCGGGCCGCGCCCTTCCTCTCCATCGTCGTCCCGGCCTTCGACGAAGAGAAGCGGCTGCCGGCCACGCTCGAGAAGCTCGCCACCTTCCTCGGCTCGAGGAAGCCTCCCCTCGACGCCGAGGTCGTCCTCGCGGACGACGGCTCGACCGACCGGACGGTGGCGGTCGCCGAGGAGGCCGGGAGCCGCCTCGGCCTCCCTCTGCGGGTCGTCCGCCTCCCCCGGAACCGGGGAAAGGGAGCGGCCGTCCGCGCCGGCGTCCTCGAAGCCCGCGGCGCGTGGGTCCTCGTCACCGACGCCGACCTCTCGACGCCCATCGAGGAGCTCGAGAAGCTCCTCGCCGCCGGGACCCCCGTCGCCATCGGCTCCCGCGCCGTCGACGAGAGCCTCGTGAAGGTCAAGCAGCCGTGGCACCGGCGAGCGATGGGGAAGACGTTCAACGCGTTCGTCCGGGCCGCCGCCCTCCGCGGCATCCGCGACACCCAGTGCGGCTTCAAGCTCTTCTCGGCCGAGGCCGCGCGCGCCGTCTTCACGCGGGCCACCGTCGACCGCTTCGCCTACGACGTCGAGGCGCTCCTCCTCGCGCGCCGGCTCGGCTATGCCATCGCCGAGGTCCCGGTCCTCTGGTTCGACTCGGCCGACTCGCGCGTCACCCTCCTCAAGGGGGCGCAGGCCTTCGCGGAGCTCCTCCGGATCCGCTGGCGCGTCGCGCGGACGATCCGGCGCACGCCGTCATCCCCCGCGCCGGGCTGACCGCGCGCCGGCGCCCGCCGGGACCGGCGCTTCCCCTCCCCCCGCTCCCCCGATACGATTCCCCCTCGCAACGGGAGGTGCGCCCATGAAGAAGCCCCGGATCGGTGTCGTCCTCTCCGGATGCGGCGTCTACGACGGCGCCGAGATCCACGAGTCGGTCCTGACCCTCCTCGCCCTCGACCGCGCTGGAGCCGAGGCCGTCTGCCTCGCGCCGAACGTCGCGCAGGCGCACGTCGTGAACCACCTGACCGGACAGGTCGCGGAGGGCGAGACGCGCAACGTCCTCGTCGAGGCCGCCCGGATCGCGCGCGGAGCGATCCACGACCTCGCCGGCTTCGACCCCTCGGGCCTCGACGCCCTCCTCCTTCCCGGGGGATTCGGCGCCGCCAAGAACCTCTCCACCTTCGCGTTCGAAGGCGCCGCCTGCACCGTGAACGCCGACGTCGCGCGCGTCGTCCGGGCCGTCCACGCCGCCGGCAAGCCGGTCGGCGCCATCTGCATCGCCCCCGTCGTCCTCGCGCAGCTCCTCGGGACCGAGAAGCCGAGCGTGACGATCGGGACGGACGCCGGGACCGCCGAGGCGATCGAGAAGATGGGCGGGCGCCACGTCGCCTGTCCCGTCAAGGAGACCGTCGTCGACCACGACCGCCGCCTCGTCACGACCCCCGCCTACATGCTGGCGAACTCGATCTCCGAGGCCGCGGCCGGCATCGAGAAGCTGGTGAGCGAGGTCCTCGCGATGGCGAAGGCGGAGGTGGCGGCGAGATAGAACACCAGCCGGCGTCGCAAGCCCTTCCCCGGTGGGGGGCGTGGGGGGATCGAGAAACCCCCACCGAACGCTGCTACCGGGATCGAGAAACCCCCGCCGAAAACTGCTAGTAGAGCGGGAACGCTTTCGTCAGCTCCTTCACCCGCGCCTTGACGCTCGCCAGGACGGCCTCGTCCTCGGGGGAGGCGAGGACCTCCTCGATCCAGGCGGCGATCGTCCTCATCTCCGCGGGGCCCATGCCGCGCGTCGTGACGGCTGGGGTGCCGATGCGCAGGCCCGAGGTGACGAGGGGCGGGTTCGGGTCGAAGGGGATGGCGTTCTTGTTGACGGTGATCCCCGCCTTGTCGAGCGCCTTCTCCGCCACCTTGCCGGTCAGCTTCTTCGGCCCGAGGTCGACGAGGAAGAGGTGGTTGTCGGTGCCGCCGGAGACGATCCGGAAGCCGTGCGACGCCATCGCCTCGGCGAAGACCTTCGCGTTCTCGACGACGGCCTTCTGGTAGGCGGAGAACTCGGGCTCGAGCGCTTCCCTGAACGACACCGCCTTGCCGGCGATGACGTGCTCGAGCGGCCCTCCCTGCAGGCCCGGGAAGACCGCCTTGTCGATCTCCTTGGCCCACTCGGGGACGCAGAGGACCATCCCGCCGCGCGGCCCGCGGAGGGTCTTGTGGGTGGTCGTCGTGATGAAGTGGGCGTGCCCGACCGGCGAGGGGTGGAGCCCCGTCGCGACGAGCCCGGCGATGTGGGCCATGTCGACCATCAGGAGGGCGCCGACCGCATCCGCCACCTGGCGGAAGCGGGGGAAGTCGAGGGTGCGCGGGTAGGCCGAGGCGCCGGCGACGATCAGCTTCGGCCTCTCGGCCTCGGCCACGCGGGCGAGCTCGTCGTAGTCGATCGTCTCGGTCTCGCGGGTGACGCCGTACGAGACGACCCGGTACTGCTTTCCCGAGATGGAGAGGGGGTGGCCGTGCGTCAGGTGTCCGCCCATCGCGAGCGACATCCCGAGGAAGGTGTCGCCCGGCTTGAGGCACGCGAGGTAGACGGCGGTGTTCGCCTGCGACCCGGAGTGGGGCTGGACGTTGGCGTGGATGGCGTCGGGGTTCCCGGGAGAGAAGAGCTGCCGGGCCCGGGCGATCGCGAGCGACTCGGCCGTGTCGACGTTGACGCAGCCGCCGTAGTAGCGGCGGCCGGGGTACCCCTCGGCGTACTTGTTCGTCAGGACCGACCCGACGGCCTCGAGGACGGCGCGCGAGGTGAAGTTCTCGGAGGCGATCAGCTCGAGGTGGTCGCGCTGGCGCGCGATCTCGGCGTCGACGGCCGCGGCGACCTCGGGGTCGGCCTCGTGGAGGGAGCGCTGCAGGAGGCCAGGGTGGCTGGTGACGGTCGTGCTCATCGGGGGTCTCCTCCCGGCGCCGGGGGGGCGTCGAGCTTCTGGGTCCTCCGGGCGTGGCGTCCGCCCGCGAAGGGGGTCGCGAGGAAGAGGTCGAGCATCGCCTCGGCCAGCGGCTGCGCGGTGACGCGGGCGCCGAAGGCAATGACGTTGGCGTCGTTGTGCTCGCGCATGAGGCGCGTCTCGAAGAGGTCGGAGGGCTTGCCGGCGCGCGCCCCGAGGATCCTGTTCGCGGCCATCGCGATCCCCATCCCGGTCCCGCAGACGACGACGCCCCGCTCGGCCCGTCCGTCGATCACGGCCCGCGCGACCGCGAAGCCGAAGTCGGGGTAGTCGCACGACTCGGTCGAGTGGGTGCCGAGGTCGAGCGTCTCGTGGCCCAGGGTGTCGAGGTACCCCTTGAGCGCTTCCTTCAGCTGGTAGCCGGCGTGGTCGGAGCCGAGGGCGATCTTCACGGCTCCATCCTAAACCGTCGGCGTCCCGGCCGGCCGGCGGGGGTAGGGGGCGAAGAGGGCGTCGTACTCGGCCAGGGCGTAGCTGTCGGTCATCCCGGCGAGGTGGTCGGCGATGCACCGGAGGAAGCGGGGATCGTTCCGGTAGTGGCGCTCGACCTCCGCGTCGAGCTTCTTGAGGGAGACCTCCCGCAGGTAGGGGATCCCCGTGAGGTCCCGGTAGCGGCGGAGGACGTCGTCCGGAAGGAGGCGCGGGTTCCGGGCGAACGCGCCGAAGAGCCCCGTGACGACGAGCTGCGCCCGACCGTCGTGACGGGCCACGGCGTGGCTGTGGATGATCTCCCGGTAGATGAACTCCTTCAGCCCGAGGTAGAGCCGCTCGCCCTCGCGCGACGGGGCGACGAGGGAGCCGGGGAGGCGCTTTCGCTGGGCGCGGAACTCGTCCGGGGTCGCGACCTTCCGGGCGGTCAGCCACCGCTCGATCGCGGCGCGCGACGCGAGGATCAGGTCGGTGACGAGGTGGTGGATGAGGCCGCGGACGAGGAGGGCCCTCTTCACCGACGGGTCGGCCGCGTGGCGGTAGGTGGCGCCGAGCCGCTCGATGACGAGGGCCGCGACCGGGATCCCCTCGACCTTCTCCCGCTCCACGAGGGCCAGGCCGTCCTCCAGGTCGTGCGCCTGCTGGGCGATCTCGTCGGCCCAGCCGACCGCCTGTCCCTCGAGGTGGCAGCCGGAGGAGAGGTGGAGCCCCTCGGCGTCGAGGTCGGGGAAGGGGAAGCCGCGCTTCCAGGTGGTGTGCTTGAGGACCCCTTCGCGCGTCTCGTCGGTCAGGTTGAGGCCCGGGTGGTCGTACCGCTTCTCGAGGAGGTCGACGACCCGGACCGACTGGTAGTTGTGCTTGAAGGCCCCGACCCTCGCCACGGCCTGCGGCGAGAGATCGAGCGACGGCTCCTGGCCGGTCAGGATCCGGTTGAGGACCTTCTCCCCCGAGTGGCCGAACGGGGTGTGGCCGAGGTCGTGCGCCAGGGCGCACGACTCGGCGAGGTCCTCGTTGAGCCTCAGGGCCCGCGCGACCGTCCGGGCGATCTGCGTCACCTCGAGCGTGTGGGTGAGGCGCGTCCGGTAGTGGTCCCCCTCGAACGGGATGAAGACCTGGGTCTTGTGCTTCAGCCGGCGGAACGCCTTGGAGTGGACGATCCGGTCGCGGTCCCGCTGGAAGGCGGTCCGGTAGTCCTCGTCCCCCTCGGGGATCGGGTGGCGGCGGGTGGCGCGCGCGGCGCGCGACGCGTAGAGGGCGAGCCGGTCGTCCTCGAGCGCCTCGAGGTCCCGCTTGAGGAGGACGTCGACGCGGGGGGCGGGGCTCTGGGCCATCTTCCTCTGGTCTCCTCTGGTCTCCTCTGGCCTCCGGTCGGCCCCGGGGGAGATCGCCTGGCCGCCGTCACCCCTGCCCGAGGAGCCGGAGCGCGTCGCCCACGAGGAACAGGGACCCGGCGACGATTATAGGAGCCGCCCCCGCGCCCTCCCCGCCGCCCGGCCCGCCGTCGAGGAGCTCGAGCGCCTCGCCGAGGCTCGCGGCGCGCGGGAGGTCCTCCCGGCCGAGCCGCGCCGCGAGGCGCGCCGGCTCCTCGGCGCGCGGCGAGCCGGGGGCGACGAGGACGGTCCGCCTGACGAACGGCGCGAGCGCCGCGAACATCTCGGGGAGAGCCTTGTCGGCGAGGCCGCCGAAGACGAGGTCGCACCGGCCGTCGAGCCCCAGCTCGCCGAGGGCCGCGGCGAGGGCCCGGGCGCCGTCCGGGTTGTGGGCGCCGTCGAGGAGGAGGTCGCGGCGGCCGGGGCGGCCCACCCGCTGGAGCCTCCCGGGCCACCGGGTCGCCGCGACGCCGCGCCGGATCGTCGCCTCGTCGAGCGGGGCGAGCGCCCGCGCCGCCGCGACCGCGAGGGCGACGTTGGCGCGCTGGTGGGCACCGGCGAGGGGCCTCACGTCGTCGTAGCGGTCCGTCGGCGGGATGACGACGAGGCGCGCCCCCACCCGCTCCGCCTCCCCCTCGAGGACGGCCAGCGGCTCGCCGGAGGCGCCGGTCAGGGCCGGCTGGCCGCGGCGGAAGATCCCGGCCTTCTCGCGGGCGACGTCCCGGAGCGTGGGGCCGAGGACGTCCAGGTGGTCCTCGGCCACGTTGGTGACGATCGAGACCTCGGGGTCGAGGACGTTCGTCGCGTCGAGGCGCCCTCCGATCCCCACCTCCACGACGGCCACCTGGACGCCGCGCCGCCGGAAGAGCTCCAACGCCGCGACGACGAGCGCCTCGAAGTAGGTGGGGTGGAGGTCGCCTCCGGGGGAGATGGCGGCGACGAGGCGGAGGACCGAGTCGAGCTCGGCGTCGGAGACGTCGGCGCCGGCGACCCGGATCCGCTCGTTGACCCTCACGAGGTGGGGCGACGTCGTCAGCCCCGTGACGAGGCCGGCGGCGTCGAGGACCGAGGCGAGGGTCGCCGAGACCGAGCCCTTCCCGTTCGTCCCGGCGACGAGGACGGTCCGGTAGGCGCGCTCCGGGCGTCCGAGGGAGGCGAGGAGCGCCCGCGTCCGCGCGAGCCCGGGCCTCATCCGCTGCGGCCCGAGGGCGTCCAGCCAGGCGAGGCCGGGGAGGGTCACGGGGCGAGGAGGCGGAGGACGGTCGCCAGGGTCTGCTTCAGCTGCGGGCGCGGGACGACCGCGTCGACGAAGCCGTGCTCGAGGAGGAACTCCGAGCGCTGGAACCCCTCGGGGAGGGTCTGCCGGATCGTCTGCTCGATGACGCGCGGCCCGGCGAACCCGATGAGCGCCTTCGGCTCGGCGAGGGTGACGTCCCCCTGCATGGCGAAGGAGGCCGTGACGCCTCCGGTCGTCGGGTCGGTGAGGATGCAGACGAACGGGAGGCGGGCCTCGCCCAGCCGCGCGAGCGCGGCCGAGACCTTGGCCATCTGCATGAGGGAGAGGATCCCCTCCTGCATCCGCGCGCCGCCGGAGGCGGTGACGATGACGAGCGGGCTCTTGCGGGTCACCGCGCGCTCGGCGCTGCGGGTCAGCACCTCGCCGACGACCGACCCCATCGACCCCCCCATGAAGGCGTAGTCGAGGACGGCGAGGACGACCGGCATCCCCTCGATCGTTCCCTCGGCGGCGACGACGGCGTCGGGGCGGCCGGCCTTCCCCTCGTACTCGCGGAGCCGGTCGCGGTACCGCTTGCTGTCCTTGAACTTGAGAGGGTCGCCGGGCCGGACGTCCCCGAACAGGTGGACGGCCGAGTCGTCGTCCAGGAGGAGCCGGACCCTCTCGTCGGCGGAGAGGCGGAAGTGGAACCCGCACTTCGGACAGACCTGTCGGTTCCGCTCGACCTCCTTGGCGTAGAGGGTCTCGCGGCAGGCCTCGCACTTGCGGAAGAGCCCCTCGCCGAGGGACGCGGAGGTCTTCGGGTCGCGCGGCTCGCGCGGGGTCTTGTCCTTTCGGAACCACATGCTGGAGCCGCGGATCTTACCGCCCCCCGGCCGCGGCCGGGGGACCGAGGGTGACGAGGGGGCGGCCGTCGGGGAGGGGCGTCAGGCAGGCGGTCACCTGGTAGAGGCGGGAGAGGTTCGCCTCGGTCATCGTCTGGGGGACCGGCCCGGCCGCCAGGACCTCCCCTCCCGCGAGGAGGACGGCCTCGTCCGCGCCCCGGGCCGCCAGGTCGAGCTCGTGGGTCGAGAAGACGACGGTCGCCCCGGCCCGGGCGCGCCGCAGGAGGACCTGGAGGACGAGGTAGCGGTGGCGCGGGTCGAGGCCGGCCGTCGGCTCGTCCAGGAGGAGGACGGGCGCCTCGCCCGCGAGGACGCGGGCGAGGAGGACCCGCTGCCTCTCGCCGCCGCTGATGTCGCGGACGTCGCGCCCGGCCAGCTCCGCCCCGTCCACCTCGAGGAGGGCCGCCCGGGCAGCCGCCCTGTCTCCCTCGGTCGGACGCCCGAGGGGGCCGAGCCGGGCCGTCCGGCCGAGGAGGACGATCTCGAGCGAGGTCGCGGGGAAGAACGGGGAGAAGCTCTGAGGCAGGTAGGAGATGGCGAGGGCGGCCTCGCGTCGCGGAAGCGCGGCGATCGGCCGCCCGTCGAGCCGCGCCTCGCCGCTCCAGGGCGGGAGGATCCCCGCCAGGACCTTCAGGAGCGTCGACTTCCCCGAGCCGTTCTCCCCGAGGAGGGCGACGACCTTCCCCGCGCCGAAGGCGAGCGAGACGCCGGACAGCGCCTCCCGGCCGCGCCGGTAGCCCGCGTGGACGGCGGCGAGCTCGAGGCGCGGGGAGCCGCTCACGCGCGCCTCCGGAGGAGGAGGAGGAACGCCGGGGCGCCGATCAGCGCCGTGACGGCTCCGATCGCCACCTCGTGCGGGGCGAAGACCACGCGCGCCAGGAGATCCGCGGCCACGAGGAGGGCCGCGCCGCCCGCGAACGAGACGAGGAGGAGCGAGCGGTGGCCCCGGACCACCCCGCGCGCCAGGTGCGGGACGAGGAGGCCGACGAACCCGATGATCCCCGCGGCCGAGACCGCCGCGGCCGCCAGGAGAGAGGCCGCGAGGTACGCGGTCCGCTTCGCCCGCTCGACGTCGACGCCGAGCGTGAACGCGGTCTCCTCGCCCAGGGTGAGGGCGTCGAGGGCTCGCGAGAGGGGGAGGAGGAGGGCGAGCCCGGCGGCCGTGTAGACGGCGAGGGCCGTCACCGACGCGGCGGAGGCCCCCGCGAGAGAGCCGAGCATCCAGAAGACGAAGCCCCGGGTCCCCTGAGCGTCCCCCGCCGAGAGGAGGAACAGGAGGACGGCCGAGGCGAGGGCGTTGACGACGACGCCGCAGAGGAGGAGCCGGGCCCGGTCGAGGCGGCCGTCGACCGAGGCGCCGAGGCCGACGAGGAGGACGGCGACGAGGGCTCCCGCGAAGGCGGCCACCGGGAGCCCGACGCTCGCGAGGAGGCCCGGGGCGGTCCCCGCCGTCGCGGCCTGCGCCCCCGACCCCACGAGGAGCGCGACGAGGGTCCCGCAGGCGGCACCCCCGGAGACGCCGAGCAGGAACGGGTCCGCCAGCGGGTTCCCGAGGAGCGCCTGGAGGGACGCCCCCGAGAGGGCGAGGGCGCCGCCGACGAGGAGACCCAGGAGGAGGCGCGGGAGGCGGAGCTCGCGGACGATGGCGACGGTGGTCGGGTCCCCCTGCCCGGCCAGCGCGCGGAGGACGTCCCCCGGCGCGAGGGAGACGCTCCCGACGAAGAGCGACGCGACGCTCGCGGCGAGGAGGACGACGGCGAGCCCCAGGAGGAGTGCCCGCGTCCGGCCCGCGTCCGGCCCGCTCATCGTCCCGGCTCCGCGCCGGACGCCGTTGTCGCGGACGCGAGGCGATCGAGCCGGTCGACCAGCGCCTCGAGGGCGTCGACGAGCCGGGGGCCCGGGCGCTCGAGCCAGTCCCCGGGGAGCCCGACGACGCGTCCTTCCCGGACGGCGCTCAGGCGGCTCCAGGGCTGGACCGAGGCGAACGCGGTCCGGAAGGCCGCCGCGTTCTCTCTCGTCTCGGGCCTCACGACGACGTCGGGGTTCCAGGCGAGGAGGGTCTCGGGCGAGATCCTCGGCCACTCGCCCGTTTCGTCGGGAACGCAGTTACGCGCGTTGGCGGCCCGGAGGAGGTCGCCGAGGAAGCTCGATGGTCCCGCCAGGATCGGCGGGTCGGGCCAGATGACGACGGCCACGCGGGGCGGCGCGCCGGGGCGGCGGAGCGCCCGGGCGCGCGCCGCCTCCTCGCGCTGGAGCATCCGGGCCGCCAGCCGGCGTGCGGCGGCCTCCTCGCCGACGGCCTCTCCGACCCGGACGACGTCCTGACGGACGCCGGCGAGGCTCGTCCCTTCGGTCACGACGACGGGGACGCCGAGCGAGGCGAGCCGTTCGGCCGAGGCCCGGTCGGTCCCGTCCCGCGAGACGACGGCCAGGTCCGGCCGGAGGGCGAGGATCCGCTCCACGTCGGGCGTGAACCCCCCCACCCGGGGCTTGCCGGCCGCCTCGGGGAGGCCGGCGGCGAAGTCCGAGACGGCGACGACGCGGGGGGCGACGCCGAGCGCGAAGAGGATCTCGGCGGCGGAGGGGGCGAGGGCGACGATCCGCTGCGGAGCGGCGCCGGGCGCCACGCGGGGCGCCGCGGCGCCCCCCGGCGTCGGGACGGCGCTCCCGGCGAGCCCGACCAAGAGAAGGCAAAGCCCCGGCGCGGTCACGCTCGACCGGAGCCGGGGCAGGAGACGCCGGGGGATCGCCGGATCAGGACTCCTCGGACTCTTCGAGGTCGTTCTGGATCCCGAGGCGCAGGCACGCGGCGGCATACATCTGCCGCGCGGCCTTCTGGCCGTTCTGAAGCTCCGCGAGGCGCTCCTTGACCTTGGCCAGCTCCTCCTGGATCTGGGCCTCGAGGTCGCTGATCTCCTTCTTGGTGACCCGGAGAGTGTTCTCGTAGAACTTCCTCTGGTCCTCGGACAGGCTCATGCCTCTATCCCTCCTCGGTTTCTGTCGGCTTCCCAGGGCCCTCTCGTCGCCACGGCTTCCCTTCCTTCGGCCTCAGGGCTGGACCGTGATGGAGAAGGTCTTCCACATCTTGACCTTGATCCCGTTCTTCGTCGCCGGCGCGATCGACGAGCTCTTGATCGCGGCGACGGCCGCTTCGTCGACGAACTTGTAGGCGGAAGGACGGACGATCCGCGCCTCGGTCACCTTGCCCTTCTCGTTCACCAGGGCCAGGACGAGGACGGTCCCTATCCCCTGCTCGCCGCGGCGGCGCTGGATCTGCCGCGCCTCCGGGGGGAGGTTCCCGAAGCTCCCGAGGCGGACGATCCGCGGCTCGACGACCCCTTCGCCGGGGCCCACGAGGTCGCCTTCCTTGAGGGCGGGCTCGGCGGCAGCGGCAGCGGGGGCGGGAGCCGGGGGCGCGGCGACGACGGGCGGAGCGGGAGCCTGCGTCGGCGGCGGAGGGGCCTGGGTGGGCGCGGGCCGCGGAGCCTGCGTCGGGACCGGGACGGCCGTCGGCGCGGCTGCCGGCGCCACCTCCGCCTTCGGGGGCTGCAGCGGCCGGGACGGCGCGAGGCCGACCGGAGCCGGGGCCGCAGCGGCGGTCGGCGCCGGCGCCGCGCCTTTCTGGGCCGCCTCGCGGAGCGCCTTCGCCTGCTCGGCCGCGAGCCTCTTCGCCTCGGCCTCGAGGGCCTTCTGGTCGATGACCTTCTCCGGGGCCGGGGTCGGTCCGGCCGGCGCGGCCGGCGTCTCGACGACCGCGGGAGCCGGCGTGGGGACCGCCTGCGTGGGCGCCGCCTCCTTCTTGCCGCCGGCGAGGTAGATCCCGCCCGCGACGAGGGCGACGAGAGCGATGGCGATGCCGGCGTAAAGGCCGGTCCGGCTCTTCCCGGCCTCGGTCCCGACGGTCAGGGCGGGCGCGGAGAGCTCGACAGGTGCGGGGGCCGGCTTCTCCGGCTCCGGCGCCGGCTTCTCCGCCGGCGCCTTCTTGGAGATGATCAGCCCCTTCCCCTTCTTCTTCTCCTTCTCCTCCGGGACGGGACCGGCGGCGACGGAGTCGAAGGCGGCGTCGATGCTCTCCTCGGAGGCGACCGCGGCGGCCTCGACGAGGCGGTGCATGTAGATCGCCAGGTCCGCGGGGCCGGGGGCGGGCTGGAACGAATAGAGGACGCTGTTGAGCTCCTTCTCGAACTCGGAGGCGTTCTGGTACCGGTCGGCCGGGCTCTTCGCGAGCGCCTTGAGGACGATCTGGTCGACCTTCTTGGGGACCTCGGGGTTCTTCAGCGACGGGGGCTCGACCCGGGCGTCGCGGACCTGCTCGAGGATCGTCAGGTCGGTGTCGCCGTTGAACATCCGCTCGCCGGTGAGCATCTCCCCGAGGACGATGCCGAGCGAGAAGATGTCGGTCCGCCGGTCGACCTTCTTCCCCCACGCCTGCTCGGGGGACATGTACTGGAGCTTCCCCTTGAGCGCGCCCGCCTGCGTCTGGCCGACCTTGGTCGCGGCCTTGGCGATGCCGAAGTCGCAGAGCTTGATGTCCCCCTCGAAGCTGATCAGGACGTTCTGGGGCGACACGTCGCGGTGGACGAGGTCGAGCTCCTTGCCGTCGAGCCCGACCCGCCGGTGCGCGTAGTCGAGGGCGTTGGCGATCTTCGCGGCGATGAAGAGGGCGAGCTCCGTCGGGAGGGGATACCCCTTCTCCGCGCCGAGCTTCAGGATGGAGCGGAGGTCCTTCCCCTCCACGTACTCCATCGCGATGTAGTGGTACTGGTCGACCTTCCCCAGGTCGTAGATGTGGATGATGTTCGGGTGGGTCAGCTGGGCCGCGAGCTTGGCCTCGTCGATGAACATCGTGATGAAGTCATCGTTGTCGGCCATGTGCGGGAGGATCCGCTTGATCGCGACGATCTTCTCGAACCCCTCCTCGCCCCGCATCCGGGCCTTGTAGACCTCGGCCATGCCGCCGGCCGCGATCTTCTCGAGGAGCTGGTAGCGCCCGAAGTGGGAGCCCGGCGCGAGCGTCGCCTCGGCGCGCTTGCGCGGCTCGGGAGAGGGGGCAGAGGCCGGGGCGGGAGCCTGGGCCGGCCGCTGGGACGGCTCCGCGGCGCGCGAGGTCGCGGCCGGAGAGGCGGCCGGAGCCGCGGCCGGGGCGGCCTTCGGCTCGGGAGCCGGCGTCACGGCTCGCGAGACGCCCGAGGCCGGGCTCTTCGGGACGGAGACGGGCGGGATCGGCCCGGTCTTCTCCGCCTTCACCGGGCGGAGCCCGGAGAGCGTCTGGGTCAGCATCCGGTCGACCGCGCTGTCGACCGTCGGCGCCGGCCTCTCGGCGGGCTTCGGCGCGGCGGGCGCGTCGAGGCCGATCTCCATCCGGAGCGTCCGGTCGATGGCGCTCTCGGCGGGAGCCTTCGGCGTGGCGTCGCTCTTCGGGGCCGGGGCCGGGGCGGCCTTTCCGGGCCGGGCGAGGATCCCCGAGAGGGTCTGCTCGAGCTTCTTCTGGATGCCGGGGTCCGTCCCGGCGGGGGCGGCCGGCGCCGCCTTGACGGGCTCCTCGTCCTCCATGCCCGAGAGGACGTCGGAGAAGATGTCGTCCGACGAGAGGAGGGGCTCTCCCGCGGAAGGGAATGGCTCGGAGGCTCGCGTCGTCCCGAGGACCGACGAGACCTCGGCGAGGAGCTGGTCCTCCGAGAAGGGCTTCTCGAGGATGCTGGTCCCCCCTTCGCGCTGCGCGTCGGCGTGCTTGTCCTTTCCCTTGTAGCCGGAGGTCATGAGGATGATGGGCGGCACCGGCCCCAGCGCCTGCATCCCGCGGATGACGTCGCGGGTCCGGAGCTTGGGGAGGACCGTGGAGATCAGGACGACGTCGGGGCGGCCGCGGCGATAGGCCTCGAGACCCTCCTCGCCGTCCTTGGCGACGACGAGGTCGAAGTCCTTGCCCGCCAGATGACCCCGAATCCTGTCGAGGTACCTCGGCTCGTATTCGATCAGGAGGATCTTCTTCGACATAAGGTTGACGGGGCTGCCCCCCCACGCCTCCGCAATTCCGGCTCCCCGGGAGAAGTCACCTATTATCCCTTCAAGAGAGGCCGTGTCAACGCATCCGCCGGCCCCGCCGTCACTTCCGCGCTACGCCCTGCACAGTTTGGGGTGCAAGGTGAGCCGGGCCGAAGGGGCCACGCTCTCCGCCCTCCTCGCGCGGGCGGGGCTCGCCCCTGCGGACGCTCCCGACCGGGCGACGGTCGTCGTCGTCCACGGCTGCGCCGTCACCGCGCGGGCCGAGCGGGACGCTCGGCGTCTCCTGCGGCGCGTCCGGCGCGAGGCGCCGGGAGCCACGACGGTCGTCTCCGGGTGCCTGGCCGAGCGCGACCCCCGGGCGCTCGCCACCCTCGACGAGGTCGACCTCGTGGTCGGGTTCGCGGCGCTCCGGAAGCTCCCCGCGCTCCTCGCCGCGCGGGCGGCGGGACTCCTCCCCGGCAAGGTCGTCGGGACGCCGTCGGAAGGGACGGCCCCGGACGTCCCGCTCGCCCTTCCGGCGGCGGACGCCGACGCGCCGATCGGCGCCTTCGTCAACGCGGGGCGGACCCGCGCGTTCCTGAAGGTCCAGGACGGCTGCGACCGGCGCTGCGCGTTCTGCGTCGTGCCGTCGCTGAGGGGCCGGGAGCGGAGCGCGGCGTGCGAGGACGCCGAGGACGCCGTGCGGCGGCTGGGCGACGCCGGGATCCCGGAGGTCGTCCTCGTCGGCGTCCACCTCGCGAGCTTCGGCCGCGGGACCCGGGGCGGCCGGCTCGTCGACCTGCTGCGGCGGCTCGAGCGGCACCCGCCGGCCTGCCGGATCCGGCTCTCGTCGCTCGAGCCGATGGAGGCGGGCGAGGCTCTCGTGGACCTCGTCGCCGGGTCGGCGGTCGTCGTCCCGCACCTCCACCTCCCCCTCCAGTCGGGCTCGGACGCCGTCCTCCGGAGGATGCGGCGGGGCCTCACCGTCGCGAGGTTCGTCCGCCTCGCCGAGCGGGCGGTGAGGAACCCGCGCCTCCACCTGGCGACCGACGTCATCGCGGGATTCCCCGGAGAGAGCGAGGAGGAGTTCGGGGCGACCGAGTCTCTCCTCGCCTCGCTCCCGTTCGCCTCGGCTCACGTCTTCCCGTTCTCTCCCCGCCCGGGGACCGACGGCGAGCGCCTCCACCGGGAGCGGGGCGTCCCCCCCGCCGTCGTGGAGCGGCGCGCCGCGCGGCTCCGGCGACGGGCCGACGCCGGCGCCCGCGCGTTCCGCTCGCGCGCCTCGGGGACCGAGGCGGAGGTCGTGGCGCTCCGGGGAGGCCGCGGGCTGACCGACCACTACCTCGAGGTGGCGCTCGCGGCCGGGCCCGACGGTGTCCCGCCGGCGGGGACGCGGTTCCGCGCGCGCCTCGTCCCGGGCGCGGACGGGGAGCTGACGGCCGTCGGGGGCCTTTCCCTGGGCGGGGCGGCGCCTTGCTAAAATAGGGATTTGCGTCAGGACGGCCCCGAGGGGCCTGCGAGCGAGAGGGGTTACCGATGTCCGGTCACAGCAAGTGGAGCACGATCAAGCACAAGAAGGGCGCGGCCGACGCCAAGCGGGGCCGGCTCTTCACGAAGCTGATCAAGGAGATCACGATGTCCGCCAAGGTCGGGGGCGGCGTCGTCGAGTCGAACCCGCGTCTTCGCAGCGCCGTCCAGGCCGCGAAGAAGGCGTCGATGCCCGCGGACAACATCGACAAGGCGATCAAGCGGGGGACGGGCGAGCTGGAGGGCGTCACCTACGAGGAGGTCGTCTACGAGGGCTACGGGCCCGGCGGAGCGGCGATCCTCATCGAGGCGATGACCGACAACAAGAACCGGACGACCGCCGAGATCCGCCACCTCCTCACCAAGTACGGCGGCAACATGGGGACGGCGGGCTCCGTCGTCTTCCAGTTCACGAAGAAGGGGTACATCGCGGTCGAGCGGGGCGCCGCCTCCGAGGACGCCCTGATGGAGCTCGCGCTCGAGGCCGGGGCCGAGGACTTCCGGACCGAGGACGCCGACGTGTTCGAGATCACGACCGACCCCTCGTCGCTCGAGGCCGTCCGGACCGTCCTCGAGGGGAAGGGGATCGCCGCCCAGACGGCCGAGGTCCAGATGATGCCGAACACCCCCGTCGAGGTCGGCGACAAGGGCCCCGCGCTCCTCAAGCTCCTGGAGATGCTCGAGGACCACGACGACGTCCAGAAGGTCTGGTCGACGGGCCAGATCGACGACAGCTACCTCCAGGAAGCCTGACGGCCCCCGCGGTGAGGATCCTCGGGGTCGACCCCGGGAGCCGTGCGGCGGGCTGGGCGGTCGTCGACTTCGACGGCGCGCCGCGGCTCGCCGCCGCCGGCGTCCTCCGGCCGGCGACCTCGGGGCCGTTCGCGGTCCGGCTCCTCGCCCTCCGCGACGCGCTCCTCGCCGTGATCGACCGGGAGCGCCCCGACGCGGCCGCGGTCGAGAAAGTCTTCTCCGGCGTCAACCCGCAGAGCCTCATCGCGCTCGGCGAGGCGCGCGGAGCGCTCCTCGTCGCCCTGGCGGAGAGGGGCCTTCCGATCGCGGAGGTGACGCCGGCCGAGATCAAGAAGACCGTCACCGGGACGGGCCTGGCCGACAAGGAGCAGGTGCGGCGGATGGTGGGCGCGCTCCTGGGACGCCCCGCGGGCTCCTCCCGCCTCGCGCTCGACGCAGCCGACGCCGCCGCGACCGCCCTGGCCCACGGCTACCAGACCGCCGCGCACCGGACGGTCCGCGCGGGCGCGGCCGTGGCCGGCGGCGCCTCCGCGCCCGTGAGACGGCGCCCGTCCGGTTGAGCCCCGCCGGGACGGGGTGGTATCGTCCTCCGACCAGGATGACGAGAAAAGCAGCATGTCGTTCCAAGGCTCGCTGAAGGAACTTCCCCTCGCCGACATCGTCCAGCTCGTCGCCGTGTCGGGGAAGACCGGCATGTTCTCGCTCGTTCGAGGCGCCGAGCGCGGCGTCGTCTACATCCAGAACGGCCAGATCACGCACGCGAAGGTCGGCGACGTCGAGGGGGAGGACGCCATCTACGGGCTCGCCCTCTGGAACCAGGGCGAGTTCCAGTTCTCCCCGGGCGTCGAGAGCGAGATGCGGACGATCACCCGCTCGAACACCAACCTCCTCATGGAGGCCGCGCGCCGCAGCGACGAGTGGAAGATCCTCTCGAAGAAGATCCCGACGACCGACTCGGTGCCCCGGCTGACCTGCCGCGAGGGGATGTCCGAGCCCGTGACGCTGACCCCCACGGAGTGGCTCGTCGTGACCGGGATCGACGGGAACCGGTCGATCGAGGAGGTCGCCCGCCACGCGAAGCTCTCGCCGTTCGACGTGGCGAAGACCCTGTACGGCCTGGTGACGGCCGAGCTCGTGGAGGTCGGCCCGCGCAGGACGGCCGCCCGCCCGGCGGCTCCGGCCGCCCCGGCGCCGGCCCCGGCCCCGGCTCCCTCCCTCGCCTCCGCTCCCGCCGGCGGCGCCTCCGCCGCCGCGGCGGCGGGCGTCCAGACCGTGACGACCCACAGCGGCGTCTTCAACGCCGTGACCCGTGGCGACGAGAAGCGGAGCCTCCAGATCCTCTGCACGAAGGTGAAGCAGGAGGCCGAGAGCGCCGCGCTCTCCCCGGGGGACCCGACCATCGACCGCCTCTACCGGGCCGCGCTCGGAGAGGTCGACAAGGGCCGCGGCCTCGACGTCATCCGGGACCTCATCCGGAGCCTGGAGCAGACCGTCACCGCCCTCCGGGGCCGCGACGCCGCGATCGGCTTCCGGGAGAAGATGGCTCCCCTGCTGTGACCTTCGCGGCGGCCGGCCCCGACGGGCTTTCCGCCCTCCTTCCGGCGAGACTTGGCCGGAAAACGCCGTGCTGTTAGACTTTTAGAAAAGGACGCTGACCCCGGATCTGGAGAGATGTCGGTTCCCTCGGGCCAAGGAGCCGCACCGGGTTCCGCGGGCAGAAAAGGAGATTCGATGCGACGGACGCGGACCGGACTCCTCCTCGCGCTGGTCTCGACCCTCGTCGGGGCCTCTCCTCTCGCGGCGCAGGTGGCTCCCACGCTCACCGGCTCCACCGGGCTGTTCGAGCTGAACAACGCGGAGAGTCTCCCCTCGGGACGGTTCTCCTTCAGCCTCTTCTACAGCCAGTCGGACCGCTCCGCCGCGGCCTCGGTGGTCTACCCGCCCGGGGTCGACGACCCGCTCCGGTACGGGTACGGCAAGCTCGGGCTGACGGCGGCGTTCGGGCTGCTCGACAACTGGGAGCTGTCGGTCACCGCCGGCCAGACGAACTTCTTCGCCGAGGACCGCGCCTGGTCCGGGGTCGTCGGGGGGCACGAGCGGGCGAGCGGCTTCCGCCACAACGAGACGGACAAGTTCCGGATCGGGACGAAGGTCGTCGTCAACCCGAGGACCAAGGACCTCGTGAAGGTGGCCCTCTTCGGCGGCATCGCGCTGGCGACCCAGTCGAAGAACGACCCCAACGCGTTCTCCACCTACCGGGCCGACTACGACTTCGGGATCTCAGGGACCTACGGGGTGGCGACGGTCCAGATGGGCTACCTCCTCGCGGGGGACCAGGGCGAGGACTACGACGTCTCCAACGAGCTGAGGTTCGGCCTCGGCTTCGGGGTCCCGATCATCAAGAACACGCTGAAGGGGATCTTCGAGATCAACCGCGTCATGTACGACGGCGGGACGACGAAGCCCGACCCCTACTCCGAGGCCCTCCTTGGCGCCCGCTTCGGCATCGGCGAGACGGGGATCGTCGCCGGCGCCGCGGTCCGGGCGAACATCGACCGCTGGGTCAAGTACGGGAACTCGCCGAGCAACATCGGCGGCCTCGTCCAGCTCTCCTGGTCGCCCCAGCCCCCGGCCGAGGAGGAGATGAAGGTCTCCGCGGCCGCCCACGAGGCGCCGCCTCCGCCTCCCGCCCCGGCCCCCGCGCCCGAGCCGGCCGTCGCCCCGGCCCCCGCCCCCCCCGTCGCCGAGGCGCCGCCCCCGCCGAAGCCGGAGACCTCGACGACCGACGAGATCCTCTTCGACACGTCCAAGAGCCGCCTGACCAACATCGCCAAGGCGATCCTCGACGGCGTGGCCCTCCGCCTGAAGAACAACCTCGCGGCCACCTGCACCATCACGGCCTACACCGACCCGAAGGAGAAGGGCGACCACATGAAGCTCGCCCAGGGACGCGCGGACGCCGCGAAGGACTACCTCGTGAAGAGGCACGGCATCGACGCGTCCCGCATCAAGGCCGAGGCCAAGGGCGACGCCGAGGCCGGCGGCGACGCGACGCGCAATCGCCGGGTGGTGGTGAACGTCGCCTTCCCCTGACGAGCCGTCCGACCCCGCGGACCCGAGAGGAGGCCGGCACGAGCCGGCCTCCTCTCTTTTACGGCCTTCCCCCGGGGGTAAACTGAAGGCGGTGGCCTCGAGCGGCGCGTTCACCACGGGGACGAGCCCCGCCCTCGGCGGGGCTCTTCGTTCGCGGGCGCTCGTCGTCCTCGGGACGGCGGCCGTCGTGGGGCTCCTCTGGGCCGGGAAGGTCCTCTTCGTCACCTTCTTCTTCGCCCTCTTCCTCTCGTTCGCCCTCCACCCGTTCGTCGAGCTCCTCGAGAAGATCCGGATCCCGCGCGGCCTGGCCGCGCTGGTCGTCCTCCTCCTCCTCGGGACGCTGATCGGCTTCTTCATCTTCAACGCGCTCGACCAGGCCCAGGACTTCGCCCGCGACTGGCCCGCGTACGAGCGGAAGGTGCAGGGGTTCACGACCCGGGCCCAGGGGCTCTTCTCGAAGCTCGAGGAGGGGACCCGCCGGCTCTTCCCCGAGGGGGACCGGTCGGTCCGCTCGGTCAAGCTCGAGGAGGGGGTCCTCGAGTCGGTCGGGCGGGTCGTCCTCCAGGTCCGGACGGTCCTCTCGCTGCTGCTCTACACCGCGGCCGTGCCGATGCTCGCGTTCTTCATGCTCAAGGACCGGGAGAAGTACGCCGGGGCGATCGGCCGGATCCTCCGCAGGCGCGGGGGACGGGCCGCGTCCGACTTCGCGGTCGGCGTGGCGCGGGTCCTCTCGGGCTACGTCCTGGGCGAGCTCTTCGTGATCCTCATCACGGCCTGCGTCACCACCGCGGGGCTCCTCGTCCTGAGGGTGCCGTACAGCTACGTCCTCGGCCCGCTGGCGGGGCTCTGCGTCCTCGTCCCGTACGTCGGCGTCATCCTCTCGACCACGCCGGCGTTCCTCGTCGCGATCCTCGCCGGCGACCAGCCGATCCTGGCCGTGAAGGTGATCGCCTTCTACTCGGTGGTGCAGTTCCTGGAGGGGAACGTCCTGACCCCGTTCATCGTCGGCGGGCGCGTCCGCCTTCACCCCCTCGCCGTCCTCGTGGCGTTCCTCTTCTGGGGGGTCCTCTGGGGCGTCCCCGGCGCGATCCTCGCCGTCCCTCTGACGGCGACCATCAAGGTCGTCGCCGAGCGCTTCGACCGCTTCGCCCCGTGGGCGGCGCTCCTCGGCGACCGGACCCCGGACCCCGAGCCGGAGGAGGACGAGGAGAAGGTCGGGGGCGAGGCGGCCGAGGCCGTCCGGGCCGGCGGCGACGAGCCCGAGGCCTGAGCCGGGCCGCGCGGGAGACGGCGATGTGCGGTCGCTACGTCCAGTCGAGCGAGCGGGAGCTCCTGAGGAACCGTTTCGGCTTCGCGGTCGGACCCGGCGGCGTCGCCTGCGGCGGGCGCTTCAACGTCGCGCCCCGGCAGCGGGCGCCGATCGTCGTCATCGGGCCCGAGGGGAGGCTCCTTTCGGAGGCCGCGTGGGGCCTCCTCCCCGGCTGGGCGCGGACGGCGGAGAAGGCGCCGCGCCCGATCAACGCCCGGGCCGAGGGGCTCGCGGAGAAGCCGACGTTCCGCGACGCGCTCCGGAAGCGCCGCGCCCTCGTCCCCGTCGACGGCTACTACGAGTGGCGCGCGGGACCGGGACGCAAGACGCCGTTCTTCTTCCGGGTCGCCGGCGGGGGACCGTTCGCGCTGGCCGGCCTCTGGGAGACGTGGCGTCCGGCGGACGGCCGCGAGCCGCTCGAGACGTTCGCGATCGTGACGACGGAGCCGAACGAGGTCGCTGCCCGCGTCCACGACAGGATGCCGGCCGTCCTCGACGCCGAGGGCGAGGCGCTCTGGCTCTCGGGCCGGCCGCTGGCCGCCCCCGAGCTCGCCCGCTGCCTCGCTCCGGCCCCCGCGGGGACGCTCGAGGCGTGGGAGGTCTCGCCCCTCGTCAACGACCCGTCGCGGAACGGCCCCGAGCTTCTGCTTCCCTCGTCCGCGCCCGCCCCCTAGACTCCTCCCCGGATGGACTCCGCCCACAGGGCCGCGTTCAACGCGGCGTTCACCGGCGAGACGTACCGCCGGTACGTGGCCGAGATGGAGCGCCGGGTCGGCGTCGCGCCCGGCTTCCGGCTGGCCGAGACCCCGGTCTTCCTGACCGACGCCCTGGGGACGGCCCTCGAGACCGCCGCGCGGGAGATCCTCGCGCAGATCCGGCGCCCGGAGGTGATCGCGCGGATGAAGGCCGCGATCCCCCCCGAGTGGGACGTCCCCGGGATGGACGAGCTCCCGAGCCTGGCCCAGGTCGACCTGGCGGTGGTCCGGGGGGCGGACGGCGCCCTCGCCCCGCGCCTCATCGAGCTCCAGGGCTTCCCGTCGCTCTCCGCGTTCGAGGTCTTCCAGGCGGAGGCGTGGGAGAGCGTCCTGGCCGGGGTGCCGGGGCTGCCGGCCGGCGGTTGGAGCCCCTACTTCTCCGGTCTCGACCGGGCGTCGTACGTCGAGCTCCTCCGGCGGGTCGTCGTCGCGGACGAGGACCCGGAGGAGGTGGTCCTCCTCGACCTGAAGCCCCGCGAGCAGAAGACCTACGTCGACTTCGAGGCGACCCGGCTCCTCCTGGGGGTCGACGCCGTCTGCGCCACCGAGCTCGAGCGGGAGGGGCGCCGCCTCTACCGGAGGAAGGGGGGCCGAAGGGTCCCGGTCCGCAGGATCTACAACCGGATCGTCTTCGACGAGCTGATCCGGTCGGGCCTCACCCTGCCGTTCGACTTCCGCGACCCCCTCGACGTGACCTGGACGCCCCACCCGAACTGGTTCTGGACCTGGTCGAAGTTCTCCATCCCCTTCCTCTCCCACCCGGCCGTCCCCGGGGCGACCTACCTCTCCGACCTCACGTCCGTCCCGGACGACCTGGCGGAGCGGTACGTCCTGAAGCCCCTCTTCTCCTTCGCCGGGGGCGGCGTGAACGTCGAGCCGACGGCGGAGGACCTCGCCCGGATCCCCGTGGCCGAGCGCGGACGCTGGTGCCTGCAGGAGAAGATCGCCTACGAGCCGTGCATCCGAGCGGCCGACGGCGGGGGGGTGAAGGTCGAGGTCCGGATGATGTTCTACCGTCCGCCCGGGTCCCGCGAGTTCGTCCTCGGCCTCAACCTCTGCCGCCTCTCGCGCGGCAAGATGCTCGGGGTCGACTTCAACAAGGACTTCACCTGGGTCGGCTCGTCGGTCGCCCTGCGTCCGGCCGGCTGAGACGTGGCGGCCGCCCCCGCGCAGGGCGGCTTGACTGCGGACCCGCAACGGGGAAGATCGGGGCAGACCGGAAAAGGAGGGGCCCGTGCCGCCAACCCTGAAGGGGCTGAAGATCCTGTTCGTCGTCGCGCCGACGGGGTTCCACGAGCAGGAGCTCGCGACCAGCCGCCGGATCCTCGAGGAGGCCGGGGCCGTCGCCGTCCTGGCCACCACCGCCGGGAACGAGGCCGTCTCCTCCGACGGGACGGCCGTGGAGACGGTGCCGATCACGGAGCCGCGGACCCAGGAGATGGCGGGGGCCGTCGTCATCGGGGGGACGGGGGCCTCCGAGCACCTCTGGGAGAACGGCCTCGTCCAGAAGGCCGTCCGGATGATCGAGCGCGACGGCAAGCCGGTCGGCGCGCTCTCGCAGGGGGTCGTCGTCCTGGCCCGCGCCGGGATGCTGCAGGGGAAGGCGGCGACGACGTGGGTCTCCGCGGACACCCTCAAGGCCCTGAAGGACGGCGGCGCCCGCTACGAGAAGAAGCCGCTCGTCATCGCCGGGTCGATCCTCACCGCCGACGGCCCCGCGTCGGCCGAGCGGTTCGGGGTCCTCCTGCGCGACATGATCGACGCCTCGCGCCAGAAGAGCGGAGCGATCCCCCGGCCGGTCAGATGACGGCGAGGCCGGCCCCCCAGTGGAGGCCGGCCCCGAGCGCGGTGAAGCAGACGAGGTCGCCGCTCTCGACCTTCCCGAGCTTCACCGCCTCGTCGTAGACGAGCGGGAGCGTCGCCGCCGTCGTGTTGCCGTACTTCTGGATGTTGTTGTGGACGCGGTCGTCCGGCAGGCCGAGCACCTTCTGGACGGCCTCGTTGATCCTCAGGTTGGCCTGGTGCATCAGGAGCATGTCGAGGTCGTCGAGGCCCTTCCCGCAGCGGGACAGGACCTCCTGGACGGCCTGGGGCATCAGCTGCGAGGCGAGGCGGAAGACCTGCCGCCCCTCGACGATCGGGACGGTGCCCATCCTCTCGAACATCTCGGGCGTGAAGTACGGGCGGGACTTGCAGCCGCCGCCGGGGACGTAGAGCTTGTCCCAGTTCAGCCCGTCCGTGTACATCACGAAGCCGAGGAAGCCGCGCCCGTCGCCGCTCTCGTTCGCCTCGAGGACGAGCGCGCCCGCGCCGTCGCCGAAGAGGACGGCCCGGTCGCGGAGCTGCGTGATCTTCTGGTACCAGAACGGGTCGCACGGCCCGGGGACCTCCCCGTACAGGACGTCCCAGACCCCCTTCGGCCACGGCATCAGCCCGGTGTGGACCTCGGCGCCGACGAGGAGGACCCGCCGGTAGGCGCCCGACCTGATGAACGCGTCCGCGGTGTGGAGCCCCGACAGGAACCCGGCGCACTGCATCCGGATGTCGAGCGCGTGGGTCGTCGTCATCCCGAGGCGGGCCGCGAGGAGCCCTCCCGAGCCGGGGAAGTAGTGGTCGGGCGTCATCGTCGCGAAGATGACGAAGTCGATGTCGGACGGGGCGAGGCCCGCGGCGTCGAGCGCCGCCCGGGCCGCCTTCTCCCCGATCTCCGCCGGACCGACGCCCGGCTCGACGTACCGCCTCTCGCGGATGCCGGTCCTGGGGACCACCCACTCGTCGGTGGTGTCCATGATCCGGGCGAGCATCCCGTTGGTCACGACGCGGGGCGGGACGTAGCCGCCGGAGCTGCGGATGACGGTCGTTCTCTCTGTTTTCATGAAGGTCCGTGCTTTCCGTCGGAGTCTAGCCGGGGGCCGTCCGCCCCGCGAGCGACGTTCGAGCGCCGGGGATCCAGGGTGGCCACGGTCGCGCCCCACCCTCCGGACGCCGGAGGGGCATCGGCGAAGGAGACGACGAGGGGCGAGCGCTCCAGCGCGGCGCGGACGATCCGCCGCTGGACCCCGGCGCCGCGGCCGTGGACGATCCGCACCGTCGTCAGGCCGCGGCGGGCCGCCTCCTCGACGTATTCGGCGACCAGGGACGCCGTCTCGCCCGGGCGGAACGCGTGGAGGTCGATCTCGTCCTCGATCGGGATGCGGACCGGCTCCTCCGACACGACCGGGAAGGATAGCGCGCGTCCGCCCGGAGCGACGATCCCGGGGCCCGTCCTCGGCACGGAGGTTGATAGCGGACGACGGGGACCCCACAATCGGTCCCCTCGAGGCCCGACGAGGTACCAGATGAACCGTGAAGCGACGACCGCCGATCTCCCGCTCCTCCCTTCCGCCCCGCTCCGTCCGGGCGCTGCCCGGGCCGTCCTGGCCGCGGCCCTCCTCCTCGTCCCGCCGCTCGCGCTCTCGGGCGAGAGAGCCGAGGCGGCCCCGGCCGCCGGGGCCAGGCCGCGCGTCGCCGTCCTCGCCTTCAAGGACAAGACGTCCCGCTACTCCTGGTACCAGGGGGGACAGGCCGTCCAGGACATGTTCGTCACCGAGCTGGCGAAGACCGGGAAGTACCGCGTCATCGACCGGGAGCAGCTCGCCGCGCTGATGGCCGAGAAGAACCTCTCGCTCTCGGGCGACATCGACCCGAAGACGGCCGTGAGGGCCGGGAAGATGCTCGGGGTCGAGTACTTCGTCACCGGGTCGCTCACCCAGCTCTCGGCCTCCGAGAGGAGGAGCTCGGCCCCCGGGTTCCGCGGGTTCCCCGGCTTCAACGTCCGCTCCGAGGAGATGGAGGCGGCCGTCGACGCCCGCGCGATCTCGACGACGACCGGCGAGATCGTCTGGACCGACTCCGAGAAGGACACCTCGAGCGACGCGAGCGTCTACGTGGCCGGCGCCGGAGGCGGCGTGAGCGACCGGGGCAAGCTCGACCGGGTCCTCCGCCCGGTCGTCCAGAAGCTGGCGAAGAGCCTCGGCGAGACGAAGCTCGAGACCTCCGGCCTCGGCGGCGCGGCTGACGCGTCCGGCGTCGCCGGGAAGATCGCCAAGGTCGACGGGGCGACGGTCTTCGTGAACGTCGGATCGGAGGCGGGCGTCCAGGTGGGGGACGAGTTCGACGTCTACCGCGTCGGCGACGTCATCAAGGACCCCGACACCGGCGAGGTCCTCGGCACCAACGAGACGAAGGTCGGCCGCGTGAGGATCACCGCGGTCCGCGGGCCGCGGCTCTCGACGGCCGCGGTCACCGACGGCTCCGGCTTCAAGGCCGGCGACGAGCTGAAGACACGCTGACGGCGGCGGCGTCTCAGCGCCGGCCGCGCTCCCCGGACAGGAGGTCGCAGGCCTCCCGGAGGCCGTCGGCGCAGGCGCGCCGCGCGTAGAGCGCCGCCTCGCCGGGGCGGCGCGCCTCGAGGGCGTGGAGGGCGCGCGCCCACGCCACCCGGGCGTTCTCGGGCGCCCGCGCCTCGGCGCTCCGGAGCTCCTCCCCGAGGTCGCCGCGGACGTCGGCGAACGCGAGGCCGAGGACCCAGCCCCGGTCCGGCCCCGGGTTCGGGCCGAGGGCCGCGGACTGGGCGCGGACGAAGTCGAGGACGCGCCCGCTCCCGATCCTCCCGGAGTCGAGGGCGAACGCCCGCTCGAGGAGACGCCAGGCGTCCATGTCGTTCCCGTCCGCGAAGGCGATCGCCCCCCGGCAGTAGGCGTCGAGGAACCGGGCGTCGGGCGTGGGTCGGCGCGACAGGGCGTCGCGGGCCGTCCCGAGAGCCGAGGCGAAGTCCCCCCTCTCGAGCCGGCCGTTCCTCTTGCGGGTGGTGTCGAGGTCGGCGAGGGCTCCCGAGAGGGTCGTGTCGGCCGCGAAGGCGGACGCCGAAAGGAGCGGCTCGGGCCGCGGGAGCCGGAACGCGGGCGTCGCCCCACCGGCCTCCCGTTCACCCTCGACACGGGAACGACCCGTCGATTCGCCCCCCGTCTCCTTGCCCCCCCGGGCGACGCGGGGCTCGACCGGGGCCTCTCCGCGCGTCGACCGGGACGGCCCGGTGGCCGCGTCTCCCCCGGCGACCCCCCCTCGACCCGTTGGCCCGGCTCCCGCCTCCGGGCCGGCGCCGGCCTCGGCCGAAGCGAGCGCGGGCGGCGGTGTCGTCGATTTCCCACCGGCCTCGGTCGGGCTGGCGCTCGCGCTCTCCGGCGCGAGCCCTGAGGGAGAAGCCGCTGTCGCGGCGGTGGTCCCCTCGGTCGCGGTGGCCTCTGCCGCAGCGAGGGTGGAGCTCTCCGCGGCCGCCACCTGCGGGGCGGGCGTCGGGGCCGCGGGGCCCTTCAGCCTGGGCACGAGGAAGACGACGGCGGTCACGAGCCCGGCGCCGAGGACGAGGATGGCGGCGATCGCGACGAAGGCGCGTGCGGAGCTCTTCGGTGGCGTCGCCGCGCGCGAGGCGGGCGCCGAAAGGGGCGGCTGCTCCGCCGGGAAGCCGGAGCCGGTGACGACGGTGGCGGCCTGCGTCGATGCCGCCGGCGAGGGGCCGGGCGGCGGCGGGAGAGGTGGCGGCGCGGGTCGGGCGGCCCCCGCCGCCGGCGGCGCCGCGGCGGCCGCCGCGCCCGACGTGGCACCCGACATCGCGCCGGAGACCGTGCCAGGGACGGTGACGCCGAGCGCGTCGGCGAGGGCGGCGACGAACTCCCCGCACGTCGGGAACCGGTCGGCCGGGTTCTTCGCCAGGGCGCGGGTCATCACCGGGTCGGCTGCCGACGGGACCCCGCCGAGGACCTGCGAGAGGGGCTCCGGAGCGACCGAGACGTGCTGGTGGAGGACCGCGAGCGGCGAGTCGGCCTTGAACGGGACGCGCCCGACGAGGAGCTCGAAGGCGATCACGGCGAGGGCGTACTGGTCCGCCCTCCCGTCGAGCGCCTTTCCGACCGCCTGCTCGGGGGCCATGTAGGAGGGCGTCCCGAGGACCGTCCCGGTCGCCGTCAGGCCGGAGGCCGAATCGGCCGTCCGCGCCAGGCCGAAGTCGGCGAGGAGCGGGCGCCCGGTGGAGTCGAGGAGGACGTTCCCGGGCTTCACGTCACGGTGAAGGATCCCCTTGGCGTGGGCGTGGTCGAGCGCCGCCCCGATCGCGGCGAGCCACGCGATCGCCTCGCCGAAGGGGACGGGCCCCTTGATCCGCTCCCTCAGGGAGCCGCCCGAGACGAGCGGCATGACGAGGTACGAGACCTCGCGCCCCTCGACGACCTCCTTGCCGAAGTCGAAGACCGAGAGGACGTTCGGGTGGTCGAGGCCGGCCACGAGCCGGGCCTCCCGGAGGAACCGTTCCGCGAAGGTCGGGTCGGAGGCGATCGGGTCGAGGATGACCTTGACCGCCACCGTCCGGTGGAGGGTGGTGTCCTCGGCGCGCCAGACCTCGGACATCCCGCCCGCGCCGGCGCGGGAGACGAGCCTGTACCGCCCGAGGACCAGACCGGCTGCGAGGGCCATCGCCGCTTCTCCTCCACCCGTGAGCATACGTCGTTCGCGCGAGAATCGAAGACGTGAGCGAGGACCTCGGGGCGCAGCACCACCCGCGGAGCCAGGGGACGAACCGCTACGTCTACGTCGTGGCGTCCCGCCGCTCCGGGGGCCTCTCGGTCGGGATCAACCTCGACCCGCAGAAGACGTGCAACTTCGACTGCGTCTACTGCGAGGTCGTCGACCGGAGGGCGCTGGAGAGGAAGACCCCGCGCCCCGCGATCGACCCGGAGGAGGTGGCGGGCGAGCTCGAGCGCGAGCTCGCCCGGCTCGCGGCCGACGGCGACGGCGCCCCGCGCGACGTCGCGTTCGCCGGCGACGGCGAGCCGTCCACCTTCCGCGGGTTCCTGCCGCTCGCCCGGCGCCTCCTCGACGTCCGCGACGCCTCCGCCTTCCCGTCGCTCCCGTTCGTCCTGATCACCAACGGGAGCGGGATCGACCGGGACGAGATGCGCGAGGCGCACGACCTCTTCGCCGCGCGCGGCGGCTCGTTCTGGGTGAAGCTCGACGCCGGGACCGAGCCCTTCTACCGGGCGGTCTGCCGGACCGGCGTCCCCTTCCCGCGGATCCTCTCGAACCTCGCGGACGCGGCCCGCCGCCACCCGGTCGTCGTCCAGTCGATGTTCTGCGCCGTCCCCGGTACCGCGCCCGACGGCCCGCCCGCCGCAGAAGTCTCGGCGTGGGCCGCCCGCCTGGCGTCCCTCCTCGCCGACGGAGGCCGACTCGCCGCGGTCCAGGTCTACACGGTCGCGCGCGACCCGATGGAGCTCGACGTCGCCCCGCTCTCCGAAGAGCGCCTCGAGGAGATCGCTGCCGCCGCTCGCCGCGCCCTCCCCGGCGTCCCGGTCGACGTCTTCCCCTGACCCGTCCGCCAGGCCCGTCTCTCCGCTGGGGGGTGTGGGGGGATCGAGAAACCCCCACCGAAAACCGCTGCCGGGACCGACGAAGCCCCAGGGTCGATCCCTCGGTGGGGGGTCCGGGGGGATCGAGAAACCCCCAGGAACAGCGCTGCCAAACCCCCGGGAACACTAGAGCGCCGCTTCGGACTCCTCGCTCGCGAGCGCGCCGTAGAGGGCGATCGAGCCGGCACCCGCCTTGATCGCGTCGTCGAGGGCCTCCTCGGCGCGGCCCAAGAGGCTCGAGGTGTCGAAGGCGTCCTCGGGGTAAGCCGCGAGGCCGACCGAGAGCGACAGGTGGAGCCCGGCCGCGTCGAGGCGGGGGTCGAACGCCATCGCGAAGTTCCGCTGGATCGCCTCGACCGCGCGCTGGCCGGTGGACTTGTTCGCGTCGAAGATCAGGATCCAGAAGCGGTCGTCCCGGTCCCGCCCGACGATGTTGACCGACCGGGTCGCCCGGACGAGGTGCGCGGCGACCTTCGGGAGGAGGGAGTCGCCGAACGACGCGCCGAAGCGCTGGATGGCGTCGGTGAGCCCGTCGATCCTGACGTGCGCCACCGCCAGCGGCTGGCCGCTCCGCTCGGCGCGCCTGAGCTCCGACTCCAGCCGCTTCACGACGGCCGCCTGGTTGTAGAGCCCGGTCACGCCGTCCCGCTCCGTCTGCTGCTCGATGATCTTCATCAGCCGCGCGTTGTGGAGGGCCACCGCGCCCGAGTCGGCGAGGAGCGAGAGCCGGCCGGCGAGCTCCGAGGGCCAGTCGGGCGTCGGCGACCGGAGCGAGAGGGTGAGGACCCCGATCGGCTCCTCCTGGTAGAGGAGCGGGACGGCGACCGCCTTCAGCCCCGCGGGGAGCGACAGACCGGGCGCGGGGGGATAGAGCGTCCGCGCCTCGCCCTCGGAGACGAGGACGAGGGCCTTCTCGAGGAAGGCGCGGACGACCGGATGCGCGACCGCGTCGGTCTGGACGAGGCGGGGGCCCTCGCCGCCGGGGTCCGGCCCCCAGTGGGAGAGGACCCGGAGCGACTTGGTGTGCGGGTCGGCGTCCCAGAACTGGGCGGAGTCCCCCTTCAGGAGGGCGACCGCCTGCTCGCACAGGGCGTGCTTGATCCGCGGGCCGTCGAACGTGGTCGTCAGGGTCCGGCCCACCTCGCGGAGGCGGTCGAGGAACCGGTACGACTCGCGCTCCTTCCACGACGACCGCGCGGAGGTGACGCCGAGCGAGACCTCGGTGGCGACCTCCTGGAAGGAGCGGAGCATGGCGTTGGTGAAGGTCCTCGGCCGCCCGCCGCTGATCGCCAGGAGGACCCCGGCGACCTCGCCCCGGTAGGCGAGCGGGACGGCGAGGAGGCCGATGGGTCGGGGGAGGTCCTTCAGGACCTCGGGGGCCGGGACGAACGAGAGGCCGTGCGCCTCCGCCGCGACGTCCGGGAGGAGGAGGTACGACTCCTCGGACGGGAGGCTGTCGAGGAGGCTCTTCGGAACCTCGTCGGTCCGGGGGACGCCGTCGAGGCCGCTCTTCCAGTGGAACGCCGAGGCGCCCGGGAGCTCGCCCGCGGGGAGGAGGTGGATGGCGCAGAGGTCGAAGTCGAAGTGGGTCCCGACCTCCTTCGCCGTCCGCTCCAGGATCGCCGCGGGCTCGCTCAGGCCCGCGAGGGCGCCGTGGAGGCGGTTGAGGAAGGCGATCCGCTCCGCCGTCCGCCGCTCGGCGTCGATCAGGCGGGCCTTCTCGAGGGCCCCCGCCGCGAGGCGGGCGAGCTCCTTGACGAGACGCATCTCCTGGGGCGTCAGGACGAACGTCCCGCGGCGCGACATCGAGAGGAACCCGAAGACGGTCTCTCCCGCCTCGAGGGTGAGGGCGAGGCGCCGCCGCCGCTTGGCCGCCCCAGGGTCGGTCCCGTCCTCGTCGTCGAAGACGGGACCGTGCGCGGCCAGAGCCCGCGAGAGGAGCTCGTCCGCGTCGAGCGGCCGGCGCTCCCCGAGGGAATAGCCCGCGGTCCCGGGAGAGGTCCCCTGACCGAGGATGTGCTCGACCTCCCGGGCGTGCGGGTGGTACCGGAACGCCTGGACCTGGTCGAACTCGAGCTGCTTGGCGAGGGAAGCCGCCGTCAGGCGGAGGACCTCGTCCGCGTTGAGGGTGTGGAGCGCCCCGGCGGCGAGCTCGAAGAGGGCCACCGCCTCCTCGCGCCGCTTCAGGAGGGTGGCGACCTGGCGCTCGCGGTCGAGGACGCGCGTGAGGGCCTGCGAGAAGAGGCGGACCCCCTCGTCGGGCTCCGGGCCCTTGGACTGGGAGTGGGGGATCGCGATGCCGAACGCTCCGCGCACCTGGTCTGCGCTCTTCACCGGCGCGCTGATGTAGACGAGCCCCGACTCCGCGAGGCGGCGCTCCTTCCCCTCGGCCAGGAGGGCCTCGAGGAAACGCCCGAGCCGCTGCTCCGCGGCGGTGGCGACGAGGGAGCTGCCCGCCCTCGAGAGCGCGGGCGCCCCGCCCGCCGGCTGGAGGGCGACCGCGACCGCGTCGAAGAACCGGAGCGCCACGTCGAGCAGCCCCCCGAGCGTCTCGTCGAGGAATCGCCCCTCGGCGAGGACGGCGTCGAAGGCCTTCAGGAGAGCGAGGTCGCGGCTGCTGGGAACGGACATCCTTGCTTCCGTCTCCGGGTGTCCGACGGATCATAGCGACTCCGCCGCCGATCGGTCACACCCGGACGGGGGCGATCGTCCGCCTTCAGCGCACGGCCGGCTCGGCCGCCCCCGGTCGGCTCCCCCAGAGCCCCTGGGCGACGAGGAGGAGCATCCCCACGTCCCTCACGACGACCATCTTCATGTCGAAGAAGCGCTCCTCGACGCTCCGGCCCGCCGCCGTGACGTCGAAGCAGCCGCAGTCGATCGGGTTCCCCCGGAGGAGGTTGAGGCCGATGGCGACGGTGAAGACGACGAGGAGGGCGCCGACGAGGGAGGCCGCCGTCCTCTGCCAGATCCCGGTGATCAGGGCGAGCCCGAGGAGGAGCTCGAGCCACGGCATGGCCAGCGCCATGCCGTTCACGAGCGAGCCCGGGACCAGCCGGTAGTTGTAGATCATGTGGGCGAAGCCCGGGGGGTCGGCGAGCTTCGGGAGCGCGGCCACGACGAAGAAGATCCCGAGCGCGATCTGCGTCCGGACCGTCAGCCAGGGGTGCCCGAGGAGCGCGCCGAGGCGCGTCACGGGCGGTCTCCCGTCCGGGCGGGACCGCCCCTCCTCACCCAGTCGGGCCACCCGTCCTTGTAGACGAGGAGGTTCTGGAACCCCGCCCCGTAGAGGGTCTGGGCGAGCATGTGGGAGTCCTCGCACTCGCCGCCGGTGCAGTAGACGACGACCGGGAGGTTCGGGTCGCGCCCTTCGCCGACGAGGGCCTCGACCTTCTCCTTCAGGTCCGATTCCCAGACCGAGAACGGCCGAGCCCCCGCGATGTGGCCCGCCTCCCAGTCCTTCGTCCTCCGGGCGTCCAGGACGAGGGCGCCGTGCGCCTGGAGCCATGCGGCGTCGGAGCCAGCGATCTCGACCCAGGGCTTCCCGTGCGGGGGGAACCGGGCGAGGAGGGCGCCCGGGCCTGGGGTCGCCGACGCCTGAGCCATCGGCGCGGCGGGGGCGGGATCCCGTCCCGGCGCGGGGTCGCGGCCGGCTGCCGGCCCCGGCGCCCGCCCGGCCCGGGCGAGAGGGCTCGCGGCCGGCACCGGGGTCGGGCTCGGGGCCGCCGGGACCGACGGGACCGACGGGACCGACGCGACCAGGGAGTCCGGCGCCGGAGGAGCCGCCGCCGTCCCGGCCCCCTCGACGGTCGGCGAGCTGGCAGGGGCCGGATCGGGCGCGGTCGCCCCGGCCGGGAGGCTCCGGGCGTTCGGGTACGAGCCCGGAAGGACGAGCCGGCGCTCCCGCGAGGCGAAGGCGTTCGAGACCAGGGCGCAGATGACGGCGAGGGCGACGAGGGTCGCGGCCTCGGCCACGTGTCGACGAAGGTTCATCAGGGGTCCTCGGTCCGGGCGCGCTTCGCCCGGGCGGCGGATTCTATGCAAGCGGGGCGCCCCGCGCCGGCCGTCGATCTGGCGCTGCCCGCCGGGCGGCTCCCGCTCACGGCTTCAGGCCGAGCGCCCTGCGGACCTGGTTCTCCACCCCCCCGGCGACGACGAGCGCCTGGGGGACCGGCCCGAGCGCGGGGAAGCGGAACCTCTCGCCGCGGAAGGAGACCTCCCCGGATGCGAAGTCCACCTCGACCTCGTCCCCCGGCACGAGCGTCCGCTCCCCCGCCCGGACCTCCTCCGCGAAGAGCTCCCTCAGTCGCGAGACGAGATCCGGGGCCTCGATGCAGGGGAAGCCGTTGTTGAAGGCGTTCCTGAGGTAGGTCTGCGAGAAGGTCGCCGCGACGACGAGGGGAATCCCCCTGGCCTGGAGGGCGGTCACCGCCTGCTCGCGGCTCGAGCCCGTCCCGAAGTTGAAGCCCGCGACGACGACGTCCCCGTCCCGGGCGACGGCCGCGAACCGGGGATCGTAGTTCTGCATCACGACCCGGGCCATCTCCTCGCGGGTCACGTCGTCCCGGTAGGTGTAGTCCTTCCCGTAGATCCCGTCGGTGTTGAGGTTGTCCTGAGGGAGGAAGAGGAGCCGGCCCCGGATGCGCGCGGGGAAGCCCGGGACGATCTCCACCCGCTCGGCGGGCGGCTCGGCCGGCGCCAGGAGCTCGATGCGCCGCGCGGGGCTCCGTCCTTCCGCCGGCCGCGGCCCGCAGATGTACCCCGCCGCCGCCGAGGCCGCGACCACCGCGGGGCTCGCGAGGTAGCACCTCGCGTCCCTCGACCCCATCCGCCCCTTGAAGTTCCGGTTCGTCGACGAGATGCCGGCCTCGCCCGGCTCGAGGAGCCCCGTCCCGAGGCCGATGCACGGCCCGCAGCCCGAGGGGAGAGGCGACGCGCCCGCCTCGAGGAGGGTCTGCCAGGCGCCCGAGCGCTCCGCGGCCTCCTGGACCTCCCGGCTCGCCGCGGCGACGTAGAGCGACACGCCCGCGGCGACCTTCCGCCCCCGGAGGACCGACGCGGCCGCCTCGAGGTCCGCGAGACGCGAATTGACGCACGAGATCAGGTAGGCCTTCTGGATCGCGATCCTCCGCCCCTCGACCTCGGCGAGCGGCGTCGCGACCTGCACCGTGTCGGGGCCGGAGACGTGGGGAGCGACCTCCAAGAGGTCCAGCGTGATCCGGGCGGCGTACGAGGCGCCCGGGTCGGGACGCGGGGGGTCGGCCTCCCAGCGGTCCAGCTCTTCCGGGGCGATCCGCCGGTCGCCGCGCGCCGCGAGGGCTTCCGCCCGCGCCCTGAGGAACCGGAGGGTGGTCCCGTCCACCTCGAACCAGCCGACGAGAGCGCCCCACTCGGTCGTCATGTTGGAGATCGCGAGCCGGTCGTCCATGGTGAGGGCCGCGACGCCGGGGCCGGTGAACTCCACGGCCGCGTTGAGGACCTCGCCCCCGGCGTAGAGCCCGCAGAGGGCGATGATGACGTCCTTCCCCGAGGCCCCCTCGGGGAGCTTCCCTTCGAGGACGACCTGGACGGATCTCGGGACCTGCCACCAGAACTCGCCGGTGGCCCAGAGAGCAGCGGCGTCGGTCCTCACCACGGGCGTGCCGACCGCTCCCACGGCCCCGTACATGTTCGCGTGCGAGTCCGAGGCGACGACGAAGGCCCCGGGCCGGGCGTAGAGCCGCTCGACCATGATCTGGTGCCCGATGCCGGAGCCGGCCGGGTGGAAGTCGACCCCCTGCTCCCGCGCGAAGGCCTCGATGGCCCGGTACTTCGCGAGGTTCTCGGGCGAGGCGTTCTGGATGTCGTGGTCGAGGCAGAAGACGGGGAGGGCCGGGTCGACGACCCGGACCGCGCCGATCGACCGGAACTTCCGGATCACCGGCGAGGTGTTGTCGTGGGTCATCACGTGGCGAGGCCGGATCGATACGAAGTCTCCGGCTCGCACCGCACGTCCCTTCGGACCGGCGGTCCTGTGAGCCTGTGTGACCTTCTCGACGACGGTCTGCGGCATGGGGCGCTCCCTTCGTCCGCGTCGCAGGCCCGGGAATCCGCCCGGCGCCGGACGCGCGCACCCGGGAGGATAATTCGGCAGACGACGTTTTCGCCGGGTAATGGGTTTGCATCATTCTTCGTCTCGCGGCGAAGCGACCTCGCATCGCGGAGATATACTCGCCGGCCGGCGGTCCTTCTCGACCGGAGGTGTTTCTTGCCGCCACATGCGAGCCAAACCGTTTCCCGCTGGACGCGATCCCCGTGCGTCCCGCGCGGCGGCGCTCCGCGTGCGGCCGGCGTAAGCACCGGCGGGCCGGGGTGACACCAAGCCGAACGAAGGGGGGACCATGACAGTGGCAGAGGCCGTACTCCAGCAGCAGCTGAAGAATCAGACAAAGGGAGGGTCCATGGCCGGACTCAAGGAGAAGCTCCATTCCAAGATCCTGGAACACCGCCCCCGCACGCAGAAGCTCCTGAAGGAGCACGGGGCCACGAAGATCGGCGACGTGACGATCGCCCAGGCGATCGGCGGGGCGCGGGGCGTTCGCTGCCTCGTGACCGACATCTCCTACCTCGACCCGTTCGAGGGGATCCGCTTCCGCGGCCGGACGATCCCCGAGACGCTCGACGTCCTGCCGAAGCCCGACGGCTGCGCCTACCCCTTCGTCGAGGCGCACTGGTGGTACCTCCTCACCGGCGAGGCGCCGACCAAGGCCGAGGCGCTCTCCGTCGTCGAGGACTGGAAGGCCCGGAGGGCCGTCCCCGGCTACGTCGTCGACCTCCTCCGCGCCCTGCCGCGCGACACCCATCCCATGACGATGTTCTCGGCCGCCATCGTGGCGATGCAGCGCGAGTCGGTCTTCGCCAGGCGCTACGCCGAGGGGATCAAGAAGGACGAGTACTGGGACCCGATGTTCGAGGACTGCTCGAACATCCTCGCCAGGATCCCGTCGATCGCGGCCTACATCTACCGGATGAAGTACAAGGCCGACACGCACATCCCGAGCGACGACAGCCTCGACCTCGGCGGCAACTTCGCCCACATGATGGGGATCCCCAAGCCCTACGACGACGTGGCCCGGATGTACTTCATCCTCCACTCGGACCACGAGTCGGGCAACGTCTCCGCGCACACGACGCACCTGGTCGCCTCGGCGCTCTCCGACGCCTACTACTCGCTCTCGGCCGGCATCAACGGCCTGGCGGGCCCGCTCCACGGGCTGGCCAACCAGGAAGTGCTCCGCTGGATGATGAACTTCCAGAAGAAGCTCGACGGCCAGGAGCCGACGCCGGAGCGGGTCAAGCAGGCCCTGTGGGACACGCTGAAGGCCGGCCAGGTCATCCCCGGCTACGGCCACGCGGTCCTGCGCAAGACCGACCCGCGCTACGTCGCGCAGCGCGAGTTCTGCATCAAGAACCTCCCGGACTACCCGCTCTTCAAGCTGATCGACACGATCTTCCAGGTGGCCCCGGGCGTCCTGACCGAGCACGGCAAGACGAAGAACCCGTGGCCCAACGTCGACGCGCAGTCGGGCGTCATCCAGTGGTTCTACGGCCTCACCGAGTGGGACTTCTACACGGTCCTCTTCGGGGTCGGCCGGGCCATCGGCGTCCTGGCGAACATCACCTGGGACCGCGCCCTCGGCTACGCCATCGAGCGCCCGAAGTCGGTCACCACGGCGATGCTCGAGGACGTGGCGAGCCAGAAGATCAAGGCCGACGACCTCGGGAACGACTAGGAAGCGGCGCTTCCGATCCAAGGGGGGACCGGCACCGGTCCCCCCTTTTCGTTTTCCGGCGCCGGTCCCCCGGACCGTCGTCCCGGGCCGGCGCGGCGCCGGGCCGAAGATATGATCGACGGGAGGCTTGGCCTATGGACGCGCGGTTCTCGCCCTCCGCCCCCGACCTCGTCGACCGCCTCCCGCACGCATCGGACGAGGAGGCCTCCGGGCTCCTCGAGGAGGCCCTTCGGGGCGCTGCCGCCCGAGGCCCCGAGGCCTCCGCCCGGACCGACGCCGACGTCGTCGCCCTCCTCGGCGACCGGCGGGACGGAGAGCGGCTCCTCCGCCTGGTGTCTCTCGAGGGCCTCGCGGCCCTCTCGGCCCGCTGCGCCGCGCGCCTCGCGGCCGCCGGCGCCCCCCCTCCCGTCGAGGCGCGCCAGGCCGCGTGGGACCTGCTCGACCTCCTCCGGAGGAGCGCTCTCCTCCGGAGGATCTCCGACGCCGGGGAGACCGCGGCGTGGGCCGCGCGGATCCTGGGGCTCGTCGACGCCTCCCATTACACGTTCGGCGAGCTCTTCGCCCAGCGGGCCGCGGCCTACGGCGCCCGTCCTCTCTTCCGCGTCCCCGACGGCGACGCCACGAGGACCGTCACCTGGCATCAGGCGGCCGGGCGGGTCGAGCTCCTCGCGCGCGGCCTCCTCGCGGTCACCGGCCGGCGGGGCGGGCGCGTCGCCATCCTCTCGGAGAACCGGCTGGAGAGCGCTCTGACCGACGTCGCCTGCCTCTCCTCGGGGATCGTCGACGTGATGGTCCCCGCGACGGCGACCGACGCCGACGTCGCGTACATCCTCGGCCACGCGCGGGTCGACACGGTCCTCGTCTCGTCGCGCGAGCAGCTCCAGAAGGTGCTCAAGTGCAGGGACGGCCTGCCGGGGCTCGCGACGCTGGTCGCCCTCGACCCCGACGCCGCCTCGCACCGCGGCGTCCTCTCCTTCGAGCAGGTGCTCGAGCGGTCGGCCGAGGTGCCGGCGGAGGAGCTGATCGACCGCCGCCACCGGGTCCGGATCGACGAGCTCGCGACGGTGATGTACACGTCGGGGACGACCGGGATGCCCAAGGGGATCTGCTTCTCGAACCGCAACATGGTCTTCAAGCGGTTCGCGCGCGCGCTGGCGCTGCCCGAGATCGGCGAGGACGACGTCTACCTCGCCTACCTGCCGCTCTTCCACACGTTCGGGCGCTTCCTGGAGCTGCAGGGCTCGATCTTCTGGGGCGCGACCTACTGCTTCGCCGCCAACCCCGCGATCGAGACGCTCGCCCGGCAGATGCGCGAGGAGCGCCCGTCGATCTTCATCAGCGTGCCGATGAAGTGGATGCAGCTCTACGACCTCGTCCGGCAGGAGGTGGACGTGGAGGCGGAAGACGACGCCGTGGTCGCCGCCGCCGTCCGGCGCGTCGTCGGCGACCGGCTGAGGTGGGGCATCTCCGCCGCCGGGTACCTCGACCCCGAGATCTTCCGCTTCTTCCAGCGCAACGGCGTGGAGCTGGTGAGCGGGTTCGGCATGACCGAGGCGACGGGCGGGATCACGATGACGCCGCCGTTCCGCTACAAGGAGGACACCCAGGGGATCGCCCTGCCGGGCGTCGAGATCTCCCTCTCGGAGGAGGGGGAGCTCCTGGTCCACGGGCCCTACGTCGCGATGGGGTACCTCGGCGACGAGGGCCTCGAGCCGGCGGTCGACGGGGAGGGGTGGTTCCGCACCGGCGACCTCTTCGAGGCCGACGGGGACGGCTACGTGAGGATCATCGACCGCGTCAAGGAGATCTACAAGAACGTCAAGGGCGAGACGATCGCGCCGCAGAAGATCGAGAACCTCTTCCGGGACTTCGAGTCGGTCGGCCGGGTCTTCCTGGTGGGGGACAACCGGCCCAACAACACGGCGCTCATCTACCCGAACCCCGCGTTCCGGGAGCTCGACCTCGGAAAGCTCCCGCCCGCCGAGCTCAAGGCCCACTTCCGCTCCCTCGTCGTGACGGCGAACTCGTTCCTCGCCCCGTACGAGCGGATCGTCGACTTCGCCGTGGTGGACCGCGACTTCGACGCCGCGCACGGCGAGCTGACGCCGAAGGGGACGTTCCGGCGCAAGGTCATCGAGCGGAACTTCGCCGACGTGATCCGCCTGCTCTACCGGCGGACCACCTTCGCCGTCGGAGGGGTGCAGGTCACCTTCCCCAACTGGCTCTTCCAGGCGCTGGGCGTCACCGCGCAGGACCTCCGCGTCGAGGAGGGCGAGCTGACGCTCGCGTCGCTCGGGACGTCGCTCTCCGTCCGGCGGCTCGGCGAGGAGGAGGTCCAGGTGGGCTCCGCCGTCTACGCCGGCGGCGGACGGACGCTCGACCTGGGGGTCCTCCTCTCGACGCCGCGGCTCTGGCTCGGCAACGACGGGCTCGTCGGCTTCGCGCCCCTCGACGCCGAGCTCCGCCACGGGAGGCGCCGGGCTCCGGCCGAGCTCGCGTGGCTCCGCCGCGCCGCGCCCTACCAGCCGACCGAGGCGGACCGCGAGGCGGGGACGTCGCTCCAGCGGCAGAAGGCGCCGGGGCTAATGGACCTCCACCGCGCCGCCCTCCTCGTCGACGCTCCCGGACCGGAGGACGCCCTCCTCGGCGTCCGGGTCCTGGAGACCGCCCTCGGGACGGAGGAGGGGCCCGTCGTCGAGGCCGCCCGGCGGGTCCTCGCCCGGTGCGCCCGGAGCGGGTCGCTCGCCGTTGCCCGCCGCGCCTTCCAGCTCCTCGCGCTCGCCGAGGTGCCGGCGCGGTTCCCGGAGACGGTCCGCCGGTTCCTCGACTCGGGCGCCGCCGGCGCCGCGGTCCTCGACGGCGAGACGACGGAGGTCCTCGTCGAGCGGGGCCTCTCGCCGGAGCGGCTCGAGGCGCTGGTCGCCGAGGCCGAGGCGCGCTGCCGGCGCCCCGACCTCCCCGAGGCGGCGACGAAGGTCGCGGGCGACTTCCTGTCGCTCCTGGCCGAGTACGGCGGGGCCCACCCCGCGAACTACCGGAGGCTCCGCGCCGTCCTGACGAGGCTCCAGATGCTGGCCCCCTCCGAAAGGGTCCGGCGCCTCGCCTCCGCCGCGCGGGGACGCCTCACCGAGGGCTTCCGCCGCTGGCTCGGGACGCCCTCCCGGATCGCGGTCGACCCCGAGACCGGCCTCGAGTACCGCTGGGACGACGTCGTCGCGTTCGACGACGACGTCGACGCCGCGACGCGCCAGCAGCTGCTCGCCGCGTTCCGGACCACGCCGCTCCTCTCCGAGGCCGGGTTCCTCTTCGCCGAGGGGCGGACGGTGACCCTCGCCGACATCCTCCCGGGGGGCGTCTGGGTCCGGCTCCTCGGCGAGGCCCACGGCAAGTCGGTCTACCGCGTCGCCGTCAAGACGCGGGTGCGCGACCAGTTCGACCTGGCGGTCAACGTGAGCCGCGGGCTCTCGGACGAGGCGGTCCAGGAGGAGATCGACTGGCTGATCGTCTGCGGGGAGGCGCGCGAGCAGGGGCCGCTCGTCGAGGACTTCGGGGGGCGCTGGGAGGGGCACGGGCTCTGGACCGAGGAGTTCATCTCCGGCGAGACGCTCGACCACGCCCTGCAGCGGCTCTCCCGGAGGCCCCAGGACGACGTCTTCCGCGGCGTCTGGCCCTACGCCGCCTGGAGCGCGCTCAGCTGCTACCTCGACTTCTGGGACCGCACGGGACGGCGCCTCGTCGTCGCGGACCCCAAGCCGTCGAACGTGATCGTCCCGATGCACGACTACCAGACCGGGGCCCGGCTGGTCTCCATCTCGGCGCGGGAGCGCTTCACGACGCTGGTCGCCCTGCTCCGCTCGCTCCGCGGCCAGTTCGTCGGGAGCGTCGAGGCGGCCCACCCGCGCCTCGCGGGCCTCGTCGGCTGGGACGTCGTCTTCTCCGCCGTCCTCGAGGTCCTCGGGGAGGACGAGGGGGGCGCCCGCCTGAGGGAGGTCCTGGCCGAGGCCGACGCAGGGCCCGACGACGGCCTGAGGACCGCCCTGGCCTCCTTCCTCGACTCGGTCGAGCGGCGGGGGTTCATGCCGCGCCAGCTCTACTTCGCGGCCCAGCGCTACGCGCGCTGGTCGCAGATCAACCCCGACGCCACGCTCGCCGCGCGCGCGGCGACGCTCCAGGAGCTCTTCGGGACCTACGGGCTCGCGCGGCTCCGCTCCTCCTACCCCGAGGCGCGCGCCCGCTTCTTCCGCCAGACGGTCTTCCGGCACGCGGAGGGGCCGCTCGCCGACGGCCTCGAGGAGCTGATCCGGCGGCTCCGGACGCGGGAGCTCCCCGCGGCCGAGCTGAGCGGCGCGGTGACCGACCTGCGCGCCAACCTCACCCTCCCGGCAGACGCGAACTACTTCCTGACCCGCCTCTCCTACCCGTACCTCCGTCCCGAGGACGAGGCCGAGCTCGTCGCGTTCGCCCCCGGCGGCGTGAGGCAGAGCGACATGGTGGTGACCGTCGCCGACGCCGACGGGAACCCCTTCCAGATCCGCCACGCCTCGAGCCCGCGGGAGGTCGGGCGGCTCCACCGGACGTTCCTCGCCGCGAAGCTCCCCGTCCAGTTCCGCCCGGAGCACCGCTTCCTGGTCGCGGTGAACGAGCGCGGCAACCTCATGGGGGGGCTCTTCTACGAGGTGCAGGCCGAGGCCGGGACCGCGCACATGGACAAGGTCGTCGTCTCCGAGCGCTACCAGCGCAAGGGCGTGGCCGCCGCGCTCCTCCAGGACCTCTGCAAGCGGCTCACGACGGCGGGGATCCGCTCGCTCACCACCGGCTTCTTCCGGCCCCAGTTCTTCTACCGGCTCGGGTTCGTGATCGAGGGGAGGTACGCCGGGCTCGTGAAGTCCCTGGCCGACGAGGCCGGGGCCTGAAGGCCCCTGCCGAACGGCTTCCGCCGCCCGGGGAGCTCCGCCGGCCGCGCCGGACGCGTCAGCCGGTCGCCGCCTCGGCGTGGCGCCCCAGCCCGCTCCCGGCGTTGCAGGAGCGGCAGAGCCCGTGCAGGGTCAGGGCGAGGGCGTCGACGGGGCGGCCGTCGGGGAGCTCGCCGCGGTCGGGGACGCTGAAGAGCTCCCAGGGCACGTCCTCCAGCCTCCCGCACTCGCGGCAGACGAGATGGTGGTGCGGCCCGAGGTTGGCGTCGTATCGCGTCAGAGTCTGGCCGGCCACGATCTCCGAGACCAGCCCCGCCTCGCAGAGGGAGTGGAGAACGTTGTAGACCGAGGCGCGGGAAAGGACCTGCCCTCCCCGGTTGACCGCCTCCTCCACCTCCTCGGCGGTCGGATGGCTCTCCGTCGCTGCCAGGTAGGCCAGGACCGAAAGCCGCGGGGAGGTGACCCTCAACCCGCGGTCCCTCAACGCCCGTTCGAGCTCGACGGCAGCCAGACCCATGAGAATTAGATTAGATCCAACGAGGAGTTCCCGCAAGCCCCCGGGTCTCGACCCCTCCCGGAGCCGCGGGGGATTGCAGTTTCGCGGGGCTCACCGGGCGGGGAGGGACTCCCGACCCCGGCCGGATCAGATCGCCCGGTCGGGAGCCTTCGTGATGAAGGCCCGGCCGAACCGGCTCCAGCGCGGGCCTTCGAGGAAGCTCGGGTGCCAGCTCCACATCACCCCGACGGCGCGTCCCAGGAGGTCGATCTCCGGGCGGGTCCCGAAGAACCGCGCGTCGCGGCTTTCGTCCCGGTTGTCGCCCATCAGGAAGACCTCGTCGTCCGGGACGGTGATCGGGCCGAAGTTCCGGAGCGCCGGTCGTTCGGGGAGGACCCGGACGGGGTGGGTCCTCTTCCCCAGCTCCTCGGTCCCGAGGAGGACGGTCTCGCCGTCCTCCAGGTGGAAGGGGGGGAGGAAATCGATCTTCTGGGCCTTCCCGTTGACGAAGAGGATCTCGTTCCGCAGCTCGATGGTGTCGCCGGGGAGGCCGATGAGCCTCTTGACGAAGGGAACGCTGCCGCCGTCCGGGTTCCTCACCACGACGACGTCGCCTCGCTGGGGGATCCCGGTCCGGAAGAGCCGGATCCTGGAGAAGGGGACCCGGACCTGGTAGGCGGACTTCCAGACGAAGACGCGGTCGCCTTCGAGGATCGTCGGCTTCATCGAGCCGGTGGGGACGACGTACCAGTCCGCGAGCACCGACCGCCCCGTCAAGATGACGGCGGCCATCAGCACCAGCTGCCGGATGTCCTTCAGGATCTGCTTCTTCTTCTCGGAGGTGAGCGCCATGGTGACTCCTAGTTTCGCACGGGGCGAGGTTCCCCTGCAGGGCGCATGCCGCTATTCTCGGCGACGATGAGCACGGGGTACACCGACCTGCACGCCGTGGCGGGCCTCGACGCCCCCCTTCCCCCCCTCGAGACCTGGCCGTCCCCCTACGCCGAGGAGTACGAGGTGACGATCACGATCCCCGAGTTCACCTCGATCTGCCCGAAGACAGGCCTTCCCGACTTCGCGACCCTCGTCCTGACCTACGTCCCGGGGGAAAGGTGCGTCGAGCTGAAGAGCCTGAAGGAGTACCTCCTGGGCTACCGCAACCTCGGGATCTTCAACGAGAACGTGGTGAACAGGGTCCTCCGCGACCTCGTGGCGGCCGTGGCGCCTCGAAGGATGTCGGTCCGGGGGATCTTCACCCCCCGGGGAGGGATTCAGACCACCGTGGAGGCCTGCCATCCCCCGTCGGCCCGACACCCTTGACAGAGCGCGTCCCGGGGCCCAAATTACTTAGTGGCCACGGGTTCTACGGACCCGCGGCCTTTACGTCGAGCTTTCCGGTCCGGGACGTTCGGACCGCGAAAGAAAAAGGGCTGCGGACGCAGCCCGACATAGAAAGGGCGGAGTCAGTGTCCAAGGAGACGAATCCGCCCGTCCGGTAAACCCGGCCGGCCCGATCAACCGGCCGGGTTTCTCGTTTCTTCGGAAGACCTTCGGGAACGCCCGAATGGCACGACGGAGGGGGCGCGAAGGCGCCCCCTCACTTCTTCGGGCTGGTCGCGGGAGCCGTTGGCCGGGGGGCCGAGGGGCGCGGGCCCGCGGGGTTCTCCGCCGACGGCACCGGGGCGAATGAGCCGTCCGGCTGGAGCCTCCGGTAGAGAGCCAGCGCGTTGGTGTTGTCCATCGCGATCGGGCAGTACTCGGGGATCTTCCTCAGGACGAGCTCGGAAGCCACCTGCGCCTCGGGGTACTTCTTCTCCTTGAACTCCTTCAGGAGCGAGACGACCCGGTCGAGGTAGCGGCGCGTCGCGGAGCTCTCGGCTTCGAAGGCCCCGGTCGGCTCGCCCCGGGTCGGGATGATCCCCGCGGGATGGAGCTCGGCGAGCTTGTCGAGCATGGCGAGCCAGCCCTTGGGGTCGCAGGCGGGGTCGTTCAGCATGGGACAGCGTCCGGTGGTGATCAGGTCCCCCACCCAGGCGACGCTCCCCTCCGGGCTGAACGCCACGAGGTCGAAGGCGGTGTGGGCCGCCGTCGGCGACGCGATCAGCTCGAGGCTCCTCGCCGTCGAGCTCAGGACCACCCGGTCCCCGACCCCCACGACCGCCGGCAGCCTCACGCCCGCGCCGCCGCGCTCGGCCATCGACCGCGCGTAGAGGAGGGCGGCGCGCGCGTTCATGAAGATGGTCGCCTCGGTGGGAAGGAACGCCTCCAGGCCGCCGTTCGAGTCGCCGTGCAGGTGGGTCATCACGATCCACTTGACCGGCTTCCCCTTGGTCGTCTCCTTGATCTTCTGCAGCAGGTTCTTCCCGTCCTGGAGGCTCCACCCCGTGTCGATGACGGCGATCCCGTCCCCGAGGTCGATCCACGAGCAGTTCGTGTAGCCGAAGCGGCCGTACCAGGTGAACGCGTTGTACTGGGCCACCTCGAAGGGCGGGACCTCCTTCGGGAGCGGCGGCGGCTGGTTCGTCTCCCCGGCGGGCGCCTGGGCGAGCGCGGCCGGAGCGAGCGAGAGAGCGGCCGCGGCGAGCAGGGCCCCCGCGAGACGGAGGCGTCGGAACGGTCGGGTCTTCATGCAATCTCCTCGGGCTCGAGCCGGGGCCGGCGCGCGCGCCTCTGGGCGAGCGCCCCGCTCCGGAACAGGTCGAGCTGGTCTTGGATCTCCCTGTCGAGGGCCTGGGCGACGGACGACATGCGGCCGGAGGCGACCGCCCGCTTCGTGGCGGCCCGGGTCGCCCCGGGGCGCTCGGACCACCGGACGGCGCGGGCGAGCGCCGCGGTCAGGGGGGAGCCGTCGTCGACGACGCCGTCGACGAGGCCCAGCTCCCGGGCGCGCGAAGCGGGGACCTCGTCGGCCGAGAGGACGAGGTCGAGCGCGGCCCCCGGTCCGGCGAGAGCGGGAAGGAGCGCGCTCGTCCCGTCGCCGGGAGAGAGCCCGCCCCATGCGGTGTGGGGGGCCAGCCGCGCCGCGCGCGAGGCGACGCGGACGTCGCACGCGAGGGCGAGCCCGAGCGCCGTCCCCGCGCAGAGGCCGTCGAGGGCCGCGACGACGGGCTTGCCGGAGCCGACGATCGCGAGGACCGCGCGCTTACCCGCCTCGAGCGTCTCGCGGAACCCCTCCTCGTCGCGCGCCTCGACCTGGGCGGCGAGGACGTCGAGGTCCGGGCCGGACGCGAAGTCCCCGTCGGCTCCCGTCAGGACGATCGCCGGGGCGGTGGCGTCCTTCTCGAGGGCCTCGACCGTCTCGGCGAGGAGCCGGAGGACGGAAGCGGTCAGGGCGTTCCGGCGGCCCGGACGGCGAAAGCGGATGACGGGGATCGCTCCCTCGAGGACGACCTCCAGGAGAGGGGCGGGGAGCCGTCCCCTCGCCGCCTCGGCCCGGCGCGCCGCCTCGACGAAGCGGACGAAGAGCGCCTTCTGGACCGGCTCGGCGACGAGGTCCTCCGGGTGCCACTGGACGGCGGCGAGGAACGGCCCTCGCTCGCCGACGAACGCCTCGACGAGGTCGTCCGGGGAGGCGGCCACCGGGACGAGGCCGGGGGCGAGGTCCTTCACCGCCTGGTGATGGCGCGAGTTCACGGTGAGCTCCCCGGCCCGGCGGAGGAGGTCCCCGATCCGTCCGCCGGCGCTCCCCGGCGCGGGCCTCACGACGTGGGCCGGGTGGTCCGGGGGCCAGCCGTCCTCGCGCCCGAAGGCGTGCGGCACGCCGCGGTCCCGCTGGGTCGGGAGGTCCTGCCAGAGGGTCCCGCCGAGCGCGACGTTGACGATCTGGAGTCCCCGGCAGATCCCGAAGACCGGGGCGCCCCCGTCCCGGGCCCGCCCGAGGAGGTCCAGGTCGAGGGCGTCGCGCTCGGCCACGACCTCGACGCCCGGTGCCGAGGTCTCCTCGCCGTATCGGGCCGGGTCGACGTCGGCGCCGCCCGCGACGAGGAGGCCGTCGAACGTCTCGGGGAGGGCGTCCCCCGGGACGACGACCTCCACCTCCTCGGGGAGCGCGCCCGAGCAGAGGAGCGCCCCCCGGTAGCGGTGGTTCGGCTGCTTCTCGTCCGAGGAGATGACGATCTTCATCGACGGCGGGGAGGCGCAGGGGAAGGCCAGATCGGCGTCCGGCGCCGGGCGCGCGGAGTCTAGCAAGGCACGTTCCGCCTCGCGTCCCGGGCCGGGATTGGGGGATGATCGACGGCCGCGATGAGGTCGGTCGCCGTCACAGGGCTGGGGGTGGTCTCCGCGTTCGGCGTGGGGGTCGAGCCGTTCCGGGCCGGCCTCCTCGCCAACGCGAGCGCGTTCGCGCCGGCCCGCCTCTTCGACCCCTCGCCGTACCTGGCGCGGCAGGCGTGCGAGGTGCCGTCGGTCCCCCCCGATCCCCTCGGCGAGGTGACCGAGCGCGCCCATCGCCTCCTCCTGGCGGCGGCGGGAGAGGCGCTCGACGGGGCGGAGGGGACCCTCGCGGGGGAGAGGAGCGCGATCGTCCTGGGGACGACCCTCGGCGGGAACCGCGCCTTCACCGCGTGGCTCGCCGGCGAACCCTGGACCGACGCCTCGGAGCTCTCCTCGCCGGCGCGGCTCCTCGCGCGGCGCACCGGCGTCGCGGGGCCCGTCCAGACGGTCTCCGTCGCGTGCGCCTCGGGAGCGGCCGCGATCGCGCAGGCCGCGGGGTGGATCCGGTCGGGCCGGGTCGACCGGGCCCTGGCGGGGGGCTTCGACGCCCTCTCGGAGTTCGTCTTCTCCGGCTTCGACTCGCTCCGCGCCCTCAGCCCCGGGACGGTCCGGCCCTTCGACGTCCGGCGCGACGGGCTCGGGCTCGGCGAGGGCGCCGGCTGCCTCCTCCTCGAGTCGGCCGAGGCCGCCGCCGCGCGCGGCGCCCGCCCCCTCGCCTGGCTCCGCGGAGCCGCGTCCGCCGCCGACGCCTTCCACCCGACGCGCCCGAGCCCCGAGGGAAGCGGCCTCGCGCGTGCCCTCGCGGCCGCCCTGCGCGACGCGGGCGCCGAGCCCTCCGCCGTCGGATTCGTCAGCGCGCACGGCACCGCCACCCGGCTGAACGACCGGATGGAGGCGCTCGGCCTGGCGTCCGTCTTCGGCGAACGTCTCCGCTCGCTCCCGGTCCACTCCGTCAAGGGCGCGATCGGGCACACCCTCGGGGCGGCGGGGGCGATCGAGGCCGCCCTCACGGTCCTCGTCCTGTCGACCGGAATCGTGCCGCCCACCGCGGGCTTCGAGGAGCCCGACCCCGAGTGCCCGCTCGACGTCGTCGCCGGGGCCCCGCGGACCCTCGAGGCCGTCCCGCGGTTCGCGGCGTCGACGTCGTCCGCCTTCGCCGGGACGAACGCCGTCCTCGTCCTGGAGCGCGCGTGACCCGTCGCGTGGTCGTCACCGCCGCCGCCCGCGCCGACGAGGGGCCGGGCGCGTCGGCCGACCCGTCTCCCGTCGATCTCGCCCGCCTCCGGCGCGTCGACCACTACGCCCGGACCGCGCTCCTCGCCGGGGCGCGCGCCCTCGCGCGTGCCGGCGTCTCCAGGCCCGCCTCCCCCGACGCGGACGCGGGCGTCGTCGTCGGCAGCGCCTGGGGCTGCCGCGGGAGCATCCTCTCGCACGCGAGGAGCCTCCTGCGCGGCGCCGAGGGGGCCGACCCTCCCTCCCCTGCCGTCTTCGCCCAGACCGTCCACAACAGCGCCTGCGGCGAGCTCGCCGTGGCCTGGAACCTCGGCGGCGTCTCGGAGGCGATCCTCTCCGGCCCGACCGCCGGGCTCGAGGCGATCCTCTCCGCCTCCGACCGGGTCCGAGCGGGAAGCGCAGCGCTCGTCGTCGCCGTCGGCGTCGACGGTGCCGACCCGGCGCTCCTCCCCGCGTGGGAAGCGGCGCGTCGCCGCTTCGGGGCGCGTGCCCCGACGTTCGCGGGGGGCGGGGCCGCGCTCGTCCTGGAGCGCCCCGGCCGCCCCGGCGCCGCGCCGCTCGCCGCGGTCGCCGACGGGACCCTTCTCTTCGAGCCCGATCCCGTCCGCGCGCGCGAGCGGCTCGCCGCCTGGCTGCGCGCCGCGGGCCATCCGCTCGGGACCCTCCCCCTCGTCCTCCCGTCCCCCGATCTCGACGGCTGCCTCGATCCCGGCCCCCTGCGCCGGGCGGGCCTCGCGGGGGAGATCCTCGGACCGGAGCCGCCGGACGGCGACGCCTTCGGCGCCGCAGGAGCGCTCGGCGCGGTCCGGGCCGTCGAGCGGATCGGTCGCGGGGGCGGCGCGTGCGCCGTCCTCGTCCGCGACCCGGAGGGGCCGGCCGCCGCCCTCGTCCTCACCGCCGCCGGCGGCTGACCCGGCACCGCGAGCGGGAGAGGGCCGGGGCGCTCCCGGCCCCGGCGCCGTCAGGTCACCCGAGCGGCTCCCAGAACTTCGTGAAGCAGTACCACTGCGTCGGGTGGGCGCGGATCGTCCGCGCCAGGACGGAGACGAAGCGCTCCAGCGCCTCGCGCTCGGCCTCCTCGCGCGCCTGGTGCGACCGGGGGTGCGCGACCGGGATCGGCTCCTCGACGACGGTCCGGTAGCGGCCGTCCGGCTCCCTCAGGACGAAGACCGGCAGGACCGGCGCGCCCGAGGCGCCGGCCAGCTTGAACGGTCCGACGGGGAACGACGCGCTCCTGCCGAGGAAGGGGAGGCGGAGCCCCGTCCCCGCGTAGTCGCGGTCGCCCTGGATCGCGACGAAGACGTTCTCCTCCAGGCTCCGGAGGACGGAGACGAACGCGAGCGGCGAGGTGACCGGGAGCGAGCGGACCCCGATCTGGTCGCGGGCGCGGGCCCGGTGCCGCTCGACGACCGGAGACGGGTCGGGCTGGTAGACGACCGCCACGGGGAGGCCGACCGCCCGGAGGAAGAGGCCGCCCAGCTCGAAGTTCCCGACGTGCCCGGTCAGGAGGATGGCCCCGCGCCCGCCGCGGCGGGCCGCCAGGAGGTGGTGCGTCCCCTCCTGCCGCGCGACGAGGGTCGTGGGATCCGCGGGAGGGCGCCCGGTGTAGCGGAGCAGGTCGATCCACGTCCGCGAGTGGTGCGCCAGCATCTCGCGGGCCGCCGCCTCGACCCGCTCGTCCCCGGGCGGACGCTCGAGGACCGCCGCCATGTTCGCCAGGACGGCCTGGCGCACGCTCCGGCGGGCCCAGATCGCCCGCTCCACCGTCCGGACGCTCAGCGCGGCGAGAGCCTCGGGGGGGACGCGCGAGGCGAGGCTCCGGAACGCGGGGAACCAGAGGCCCAGCGTGATGTGGCCCAGGCGCGAGACGATCGGCGGGGCGCCGTCCTCGGCGCTCCGCCGGGCCACGCTCGACGGCGTCGGCCGGCCGAGGGTCCCGAGGAGCTGCTGGGGCGCCGCGGCCCCGGCGTCCGGGACGGGCTCGAACCCGGGCTCGGCGGGCCCGGGGGGAGGGGCCGGGGCTTCCGGCGGGACGACGACGGACGACATCTCGAGGGGCCGCCGGGCGAGGCCCCGGGGCCCGGCGATTCTAGCGCCTCCGGGACGTCCGCCTTCAGCCTCGGCCCGGGAGGCGTCCGAGGCGGAACCGCACGACGTGGCTGAAGTCCGCCCCGGCGAGGCCGGAGGCGGCCGCCTGCCGGAACGCCTCGTACGCCCCCGAGGCGACCGGCGCCCCGCCGTCCGAGCTCTCCGCGGCGAGCCGCATGTCCTTTGCGGCGAGGCCGAGCGCGAACTGCGGCGGCTCGCCGCCGGCGAGGAGGAAGTCGTACTTCGTCCTCAGGTAGGGTGCCGCCAGGGGGGTCCCGAGGAGGAACGCCGCCGCGCGCTCGGCGGGGACGCCGTGGCGGTCGGCCAGCGCGAGCGCCTCGGCGAACCCCGCGAGCGAGGCGCCGAGGAGGAGGTTGAGCGCCACCTTCACCGCGGCGCCGGCACCCGCCGGCCCGAACCGCTCGACGTGTCGCGCCACCGCCTCGAGGACCGGCGCGGCCCGCTCGAGGTCGGCGGGCTCGCCGCCCGCGAGGACGATCAGCGTGCCGTCGGTGGCGGGCGCGACGCTGCCGGCGACGGGGACGTCGCAGAAGGAGACCCCCGCCTCCGCCGCGCGCGCGGCGAACCGGAGCGAGTCGGCCGGGGCGACCGTCGAGAAGTCGAGCCAGACCGCGCCGCGCGGCGCCCCCGCGAGGAGGCCGTCGGGGCCGAGCGCCGCCGCCTCGACCGCGGCGGGGTCGGCGAGCATCGTGGCGACGACGTCCGCGCCCGCCGCCGCCTCGCGCGGGGTCGCGGCGACGCGGGCGCCGGCTTCGGCGAGCGGGCGGGCCCGCTCCGGCGTCCGGTTCCAGACGGTGAGGGGGAGCCCCGCGGAGAGGACCCGCCGGGCCATCGGGGCGCCCATGGCGCCGAGTCCGAGGAAGGCGACCTTCGTCATGCCGGCATCCTAATATCCCTCCCGTGCGGGACGTCTCCGAGGACCGGCGCGACCTGGCGGGCGAGGAGCTCGCGGGGCTCGCCGCGATCGTCGGCCCGTCCCACCTCCTCGTCGCCCCGTCCGACGTCGAGGCCTACGCGCACGACTGGACGGAGGACCTCGCCGCGGCGCCGGCTGCCGTCGCCCGGCCGCGGACCGTCGAGGAGGTGTCGGCCCTCCTCGCCTACTGCTCCGCGCGGCGGATCCCGGTGACGCCCCAGGCCGGCCGGACCGGCCTCTCGGGCGGGGCGATCCCGGTCCGCGGGGGGCTCGCCCTGTCGGTCGAGAGGATGGCGTCGATCCTCGAGATCGACGCCGCGAACCTCGTCGCCGTCGTCGAGGCGGGGGTCGTGACGCAGACGCTCCAGGAGGCGGTGGAGGCGGAGGGGCTCTCGTACCCTCCCGATCCCGCCTCGCGCGGCTCCTGCTGCATCGGGGGGAACGTCGCCGAGAACGCGGGAGGGCCGCACGCGGCCAAGTACGGCGTGACGGGGCGGTGGGTGATGGGGCTCGAGGCGGTCCTGCCGAGCGGCGCCGTCCTGACGACCGGCGGCAAGACGCGGAAGGACGTCGCCGGCTACGACCTCACGTCGCTGATCGTCGGGAGCGAGGGGACCCTCGCCGTCGTGACGAAGGCGTGGCTCCGCCTGATCCCGAAGCCGCGCTCCGCGGCGGTCCTGGTCGCGCCCTTCCCCACCCTCGAGGAGGCGGCGCGGTGCGTCGTCGAGATCACCCGGAACGGCCTCCTCCCCGCGGCCCTCGAGATCGTCGACAAGCCGGCGATCGACGTCGCCTCGGCGAAGAAGGGGGTGACGCCCCCGTTCCCCGAGGCCGACGCGCGGCTCCTCGTGGAGTTCGACGGCGGCGGCGACGAGGAGGTCGAGCGCGACGTCATGCGCTGCGGCGAGCTGGCGCTGGCGTGCGGCGCGCTCGACGTGGTCCTGGCCACCGACGAGGCGCGGCGCCGCGCCCTCTGGGACGTGAGGCGGGGGATCTCGGAGGCCATCCGCGACCGGGGCGTCTCCGTGGAGCTCGACCTCGCCGTCCCGCGGACGGAGCTCGTCGCGCTCGTGACGGGCGTCCGACGGATCGCCCGCGGGGCCGGCCTCGACCCGTTCTGCTACGGGCACGCGGGGGACGGGAACCTCCACGTCCGCCTCCTCCGGACCGGGGAGACGGAGCGGCGGCCCGAGCGGTTCGAGGAGGCCGTCTCGGAGATCTACGCCGAGGCGCTGCGGCTCGGGGGGACGCTCACCGGCGAGCACGGCGTCGGCATCCACCTCAGGAGCCGGCTCCCGCTCCGCCTCGCCCCTCCCCTCCTCGCCGCCATGCGAGCCGTCAAGGACGCCCTCGACCCGCTCGGGATCCTGAACCCGGGAAAGGTCTTCGCGTGAGCAGGCGGCCCGCGCGGGCGGAGGGACGCGCGAGCCTTCGGCCGCTCCCGTGAACTAGACTCCGCCGAGATGCCCGCCGACGCGTACGAGCCCGTCATCGGGCTCGAGGTCCACTGCCAGCTCCGGACGCGGACGAAGCTCTTCTGCCCGTGCCCCGTGGTCTTCGGCGCCCCCGCGAACACCGCGGTCTGCCCCGTCTGCCTCGGGTACCCGGGCGTCCTCCCCGTCCTCAACCGCGAGGCGGTGTCGCTCGCCCTCCGGGTCGCCCTCGCGACGGGCTGTACCGTGAGGGAGAGATCCGTCTTCGAGCGGAAGAACTACTTCTACCCCGACCTGCCGAAGGGGTACCAGATCTCGCAGTACCAGCGGCCGCTCGCGGTCGGCGGCGCCGTCCCTCTCGTCCGGGCCGACGGCGCGCTCCGCCCCGTGAGGCTCGAGAGGATCCACCTCGAGGAGGACGCGGGAAAGTCGATGCACGAGGTGCCGTGGGACGACGTCCCGACCGGCTCCTCGCTCGTCGACCTCAACCGCGCCGGGACGCCCCTCATCGAGATCGTCACCGAGCCCGACCTCGCGTCCCCGGAGGAGGCCTACGACTACCTCGTCCGCCTGAGACGGCTCGTCCGCTGGGTCGAGGCGTCCGACGGCAACATGGAGGAGGGCTCGCTCCGCTGCGACGCCAACGTCTCCGTCCGCCCGCGCGGGACCGCCGCGCTCGGGACGAAGGTCGAGGTCAAGAACCTCAACTCCTTCGCGCACGTCCGGAAGGCCCTCGAGCACGAGATCGCCCGGCAGTCCGACCTCCTCGCGCGCGGCGGGACGGTCGTCCAGGAGACGCGCCTCTTCGAGACGGGGAGCGGGACGACCCGCCCCATGCGCTCGAAGGAGGAGGCGATGGACTACCGTTACTTCCCCGACCCGGACCTCGGCGTCCTCGTCGTCGACGACGCGTGGCGCGACTCCGTCGCCGCCTCGCTCCCGGAGCTCCCCGACGCCCGCGCGTCCCGGCTCGCCGCGAGCCTCGGCCTTCCCGCCGCCGACGCGCAGCTCGTCTGCCTCTCTCGCCCGCTCGCCGACTGGTACGAGGCAGCCGTCGCGGCGCACCCGTCGAACCCGAAGGGGCTCGCCAACTGGCTCCTCTCCGAGCTCCTCGCGCGGATCCCCGACGCGGACCGGCAGGCGGGCCGGATCCCCCTCGCGCCGGAGCGGCTGGCGGGCCTCGTCGCGCGGATCGACGACGGGACCATCTCGGGGAAGATCGCCAAGGAGCTCCTCGGCGCGATGATCGAGAGCGGGAAGGGCGCCGACGAGCTGATCGCCGAGCGCGGCCTCGTCCAGCTCTCGGACGAGGGGCTCCTCCGCGAGGCGGTCTCGAGCGTCGTCGCCCGGAGCCCGGAGCAGGTCGCGACCTACCGGGGGGGCAAGACCGCCACCATCGGCTGGTTCGTGGGCCAGGTGCTGAAGGCCACCGGGGGAAAGGCCAACCCCGCGCTCGTCAACCGGCTCCTGCGCGAGGTCCTCGACGCGTGAGGCTCCGCGGCCGCGCGTGATCGAGTTCTATCGCGTCTCGAAGGAGTACGGCGGACGCCGCGTCCTCCGGAACGTGACGTTCCAGGTCGGGAAGGGGGAGTTCGTCTTCCTCACGGGGCCGTCGGGCGCGGGCAAGACGACCCTGCTGCGCCTCCTCTTCCGCGCCGAGCAGCCGTCCGAGGGGCAGATCCTCGTGAACGGGATGAACGTCGCCGCCATGCCGGTGCGCCGCGTGCCCGAGCTCCGCCGCTCGATGGGGATCGTCTTCCAGGACTACAAGCTCCTCCCGACCCGGACGGTCTTCGAGAACGTCTCCTTCGTCCTCAAGTTCCTCGGCGTCCCGCTCGCCGAGCGCCGCCGCCGGGCCTACCAGGTGCTGCGGCTCGTCGAGCTCCACCACCGGGTCAACGCGCTCCCCGAGGAGCTCTCGGGGGGCGAGCAGCAGCGGGTGGCGCTCGCCCGGGCGCTCATCAACGAGCCCGCGCTCCTCGTCGCCGACGAGCCGACCGGGAACCTCGACCACCGCCTGGCGGCCGACGTGATGAGGCTCTTCGCGTCGATCAACGTGAAGGGGACCACGGTCGTCGTCGCCACGCACGACGTCGCGCTCATCAAGGAGGTGGGGAGGCGCTGCCTCACGCTGAGCCGCGGGTCGGTCCTCGAGGGGCTGGTGGAGCCCGAGCTCCCGCCCCAGGCGGCCTGGCGCGAGGGGCTGAGGGAGGTCCTCCGGGACGGCGCGCGCGAGGAGGCTCGCGAGGAGCGGGCCCCGCGGCCCCCGCACCGGCCTCCGGCGGGACCGGGACCGGAGCGGGGCGGCGACGACGGCGGGGGCGCGGGGTGAGAGTGTGAAGTCGGCCCACACGCTCCTGGCGCTCCTGGACGAGGCCCTCGTGGGCCTCTGGCGCGCCCGGAGGATGACGGTGGTCTCGATCCTCCAGATCACCGTTTCGCTCGTCCTGGTGGGCGCGTTCCTCCTGGGCGCGGCCAACCTGCGAGGCGTCATCTCGACGGTCCGCGACGAGACGGCGATCACGGTCTTCCTCAAGCCGACCGCCACCGAGGCGGAGCGGCTCGACCTCGAGCGGGTCGCGCGCGAGTCGCGGATGGTCTCGCAGATCCGCTACGTCTCGGCCGACCAGGCGCGGCTGAGGTTCGCCCGGTCGTGGCGGTCCCTCGCCGCCGCCGCGAACTCCCTCTCGGGGAACCCGTTCCCCGCGTCCGTCGAGCTCGACCTGACGAAGGACGCCGTCCGGTCCCAGGCGCTCCCGGCCTTCCTGAAGAACCTCTCGGCCCATGCCGCCGCCGAGGAGATCCAGTTCGACGTCGAGTGGATCCGCCGCCTCCGGGGGATCGTCGCCCTGGTCCAGGCGGCGGGGACCGCCGTCGGGATCCTCCTCGTCCTGGGCGCGGCGTTCACCATCGCGAACGTCGTGAGGCTCACGATCCTGCTCCACCGCGACGAGATCGACGTCCTCCGCCTCGTCGGCGCGCCGGAGATCCTGATCCGCGGGCCGTTCCTCCTCGGCGGGCTCCTCCAGGGGACCCTGGGCGGCCTCCTCGCCCTCGGGGTCCTGGCGGGGGGGTTCGCCGCGCTCACGCGCCACGTCACGACCACGCAGAACCCGCTCCTGGGCGTCTTCCTCGTCACGTTCCTCCCCGCCGCCGAGGCGGCCCTCCTCGTCGTCGGGGGGCTCGTGGCCGGGGCGCTCGGCGGCGCCCTGGCCGTCCGCCGCAGGCACCTGTAGCGCTTCCCTCGAAGATCGGGGGCCGTTCGCCGGCCCGCGTCGCTCCCTTCGCCGGACGACCCTCTCAGGCGGGGCCGGCCCGCCGGAGCCGCGAGAAGACCGCCGCGCCGATCCGCGGAGGCCAGGTGCGCGGGACGAGGCGCCCGGACGCGATCCAGAGCCGGTCGAGGAGGTTCGGGACGACGACGGCCTTCCCCCTCTCGAGGCCCTGCAGCCCGGCCTCGGCCACCGTTCCCGGGTCGAGCGCGGGGAACCGGACGCGCTCCCCCTCCGCCAGCCCCGCGACGCGGTGGAAGCGGGTCCGCGTCGTCCCGGGGCAGAGCGCCGTCACCGTCACGCCGTCGGGGGCGGCCTCCTCGTGGAGCGCGTGGGCGAGGGAGAGGTCGTACGCCTTGGTCGCCGCGTAGACGGCCATGTACGGGACGGGGAGGAACGCCGCCGTGGAGGCGACGACCAGGATCTTCCCTCGCCCCCTTCGCCGCATCGCGCCGAGCGCCAGGTGGACGAGCTCGGTCGTCCCGACGACGTTGAGCCGCAGCATCTCGAGCGTCCGGTCGAGCGGGTGCTCGACCTGCGGCCCGTACCAGCCGAACCCCGCGTTCGCGGCGAGGAGGTCGACGGGCCGCCCCGCTCCCTCCGTCGCGTCGAAGAGGGCCGAGGCGGCCCCCGGCGCCGACAGGTCGCACGGCACGGCCTCGACCTCCACCCGGTAGCGTGCGCGCCACGCCGCGGCGAGCTCCGCGAGCCGCCCGGCCGAGCGCGCCGTCAGGAGGAGCGGGATGCCGCGCTCGGCGAGCCGCTCCGCGAGCGCCTCCCCGATCCCGGCCGAGGCCCCGGTGACGAGGGCCCAGGAGCCCTTCGGGACCTCGAGCACCGTCAGCCGACGACGTCCTCGGCGCCGTCGACCCGGAGGACGTTCCCTGTCATCCAGACCGTCTCGGGGCGCGCGAGGGCGGCCATCACCGCGGCGACGTCCGCCGGCGTCGTCAGCCGGCTCGCCGGGTGGACCGCCAGGCACCGCTCGATCATCCGGTCGTTCCCCGGGATCTTCCGGAGCGCGGGGGTGTCGGTCACGCCCGCCTGGATCGCGTTGACGGCGATCTTGCGCGGCGCGAGCTCCACGGCGAGCTGCCGGCAGTGGCTCTCGAGCGCGGACTTCGCCGCGGAGACGGCCCCGTAGGAGGGCCAGATCCGGTGGCCGCCCGCCGACGTCATCGCGAAGACGTGCGAGCCGGCGCCCATCAGCCGGCGCCCGACGAGCTCCTGCACCCAGTAGACGAGCGAGCTGGCCATGACGTCCATCGTCATCTCCAGCTGCGCCTGGGTGATCCGCTCCGACGGCTCGTCGGCCACGAAGGGCTTCAGCGTCCCGAAGGCGAGCGAATGGAGGAGGACGTCGACGCCTCCCTCCGCCTGCCCTTCCGCGGCGAGGATGGCCGACGCCCTGTCGAGGACCTCGGTCCGCCGGGCGGCGTCCGCCGCGTTCACGTTGAAGAACTCGGCGCGGGCGCCGGCCTCCTCCAGGAGGCCGGTGATCCGCTCGACGTTCGGGAGGGTGGCCCGGCGGTCGAGGTGGACGCCGAAGACGTTCCGGCCTGTCCTCGCGAGCGCGACGGCGCACGCCTCCCCGAACCCCGAGGACGCTCCCAGCACGAGGGCCCACTTCTTCTTCTCCGACATGGGCTCGATTATCCGGAGCGTCCGCGCGGCTGTATAGTCTCGGCCCGAGGGCGCTGGTGAGGTTCGACGCGGTTCGCCGTCTGCTCGCTCAGCTCCAGGCGTCGGGCCGCAAGACGCTGGAGTCGGACGCCGACACCGCCTCCTACACCGACAGCGAGCTGGAGTTCGGACGCCTCGTCCTGCCGCTCCTCGAGGACATGGACTCCATGAAGCGGGTCCTCGAGGACCTCTCGCGCCGCGCTCACGCCCTCGAGGTGGTCCTCGACCGCCTCCCCGTCGCCGCCCTCATCCTGGGCGCCGACGGCCAGCTCCTGACGATGAACCGCGCCGCGCGCGACCTGTTCGGCGGGCCGGCGATCACCTCCCACGTCCTGCGCGCCGCGAGGAGGGCCGCCGAGGGAGACGAGGACGCGGACGCGACCCTTGTCCCCCACCCGGGCCGAAAGGGGGTCGAGCTCCGGCTCGTCGGGGCCGACGTCGACGCCGCGGAGGCGAACGGCGAGGCCGGCGCGGAGAGCCCCTCGGTCGTCTTCGTCGTCGCCACCGACGCCCCGCCGCCGGTGATCGCCGCGGACCTCGTGAGCCGGCTGGGGCTGACGCGGACGGAGGCGCAGGTCGTGGCGGGCGTCGCCCTCGGCCTGTCGAACAAGGAGGTCGCCGAGCGGCTCGACCTGGCGACCGAGACGGCCCGCAAGCACCTGCAGAGCGCCTTCCGGAAGACCGGCGCGCGCAACCGCGCCGGGATCGTGGCGCTCGCGTTCGGGGCGCGGTTCGGCCAGGGGCCGATCTCGGGGGGCGCGGCGGCCGACGACGCCGAAAGCGCGTGACGCCGGACGCCCTCGCGGCGCTCCTCGCGGTCCGTCCCCTCCTCCTCGACGCGGCCCTCGGCACCGAGCTCAACCGGCGCGGCGCCGACACCTCCGGCCCCCTCTGGAGCGCCCGGGCCCTCGAGGAGCACCCCGCGCTCGTCCTGGCGATCCACGGCGAGAACGTGGCGGCCGGGGCCGACGTCGTGACGGCGGGGACCTTCCGGACCCACCGCAGGACGGCCGGGCGGAAGGCCCGCGACCTGACCCGCCGCGCGGTCGCCCTCGCGCGCGAGGCGGCCTCGACCGCCGGGCGCCGCGTCCTCGTGGCCGGCTCCCTCGCCCCGCTCGAGGACTGCTACCGCCCCGACCTCGTCCCCGCCGACGGGGAGCTCGAGCGGGAGCACGCCGAGCAGGCCGAGGCGCTCGCCGCCGCCGGGGCCGACCTGATCCTCGTCGAGACCGTGAACACGGCACGCGAGTGGCGGGCCGCCGTCCGGGCCGCCGCGGCGACCGCGCTCGCCGTCGTCGCCTGCGCCGCCGGGGACGGGGAGGGCCACCTCCTCTCCGGCGAGCCCCTGGGCCCTTCGGCCGCCGCGCTGGCGGAGCTCCCCGTCCCCCCTTCGGCCGTCGGGGTCAACTGCGTCCCGGCCCGGCGCCTCGCGAGGGACCTCGCCGCGGTGGCCGCCTCGGTCCCGGGATTCCGGCTCGCCGGATACGGGAACGCGGGCCTCCCCCTCGACCCCCGCGACTCCGCCTTCACCGAGCCCGTCGACCCCGACGCGTACGCGCTCCTGGCGGCGGGGTGGCTCGACCTCGGCGCCCGGATCGTGGGCGGCTGCTGCGGCACCCGCGCCGGACACGTGAGGGCCCTGCGCGAGCGCCTGCTCGCCCGCAGGGCCCCGCCCCGCCCCTGACGCCGGAGGCCTCAGGGGAAGTAGCCGCGGATGGTCCGCACGCGCAGCTTCGGGTCGGCGAGCTTCACCGCGATCGTCCGGTACTGGTCCTCGGGCTTCGTCGAGCTCGCGAGGTAGGTCAGGAAGTACTGCGACCTCAGCTCCGTCTGGATCCTCTCGTAGACCTCGGGGAGCTGCTTCACGTTGCCGATGAAGAAGGTCTCTCCCCCGGTGTCGGCCGCCAGGTCCTTCAGGCGCGCCTTGAGCGAGACGTCGAAGACGGAGAGGTCGAGCCCGATGAACCAGATCGGGATTCCCGCCGTCCGCGCGTAGCGGCGGAGGGTCTCCCACTCGGTCGAGGAGTGGTTGTCCTTGCCGTCGGTCAGGACGACGATCGCCTTCTTGCCCGGGACCGCGCGGAACTGGTAGAGGCCGAGGACGATCGAGTCGTAGAGCGCGGTCGCTCCCGCGGCGCGCAGCTCGGAGACGGCACGGACGAGCGCGGCGTGGCGGCTCGTCATCGGCGCCAGCAGGGTCGGGCTCTCGCGGAACTCGATGACGAACGCCTGGTCCTTCTCGCCGATCAGCTTCGTGACGAAGTCCGTCGCCGCCTGCTTGACGATCGGGAGCGAGGACTGCATCGACCCCGAGCCGTCCACGACGATCCCGAGCGAGAGGGGGAGCGACTCGGAGAAGGAGAACGCCGAGACCTCCTGCCGGGCGCCGTCCTCGAGGACCGTGAAGTCCTCCTTCTTCAGGCCGCGCGCGAAGCGTCCCTCGGCGTCGGAGACGGAGACGTTCAGCTCGACGAGGCGGACCTCGACCGAGGCGAGGAAGCGCGAGTCCCCCTTCAGGAGCTTCACGTCCCCGTACTCCTTCCCCTCCCCGTCCAGGGCGGACGCCCGGATGAGCGTCGCCCCCTTCAGCTTGGCGGCCGGCACCGTGAAGGTGTACGGCGGGCCCGCCCACTCCTTCACCTTCTCGTTGTCGACGAAGAGCTTGACGGAGCGCGCCGCCGACCCGCCGATCGACTGGACGGCCACCTTCACCTCGAGCGACCCGTCGGCGGCCCTTCTCGGCAGCTCGAGGAGCCGCACCGCCAGCTGCGCCTCCCGCTCGTTGATGGCCCAGGCGTCCATGTCGACGAAGTTCCCCTGGGCGTCGTACCCGAGAGCCGTCAGCGTCTGCTTGCGCGGGATCGTGCCGAGGTCGAGCTCCACCGTGTAGGGGGGACGGTTCCGGGTCAGGATCTTCTTGTCGCCGACGCGGAACTCCACCCGCTGGATCGGCGGCTGCGCCTCCACCTCGATCCTCAGGAGGCCGACGGGGACCTCCTTCGACGGCGGCAGGAAGCGGATCAGCCCCGTCGCCCCCTTCGGCACCGCCGGGCGGTTCTCCGCCTCGAGGAGGACCGCCGAGGCGGTCAGCGCCCCCGCGTCCTCGGCGCGGAACTCCGACGACATCGCCGGGACGTTCAGCGACAGAGCCCGCATCGCCACCGCGGTCCCGGCGACCCCTTCCAGCCGCAGCTGGACCTCGAGGGGTCCGGGGGGGAGGGCCCGGAGGAACGAGACCTCGAGGGGTCCCGCCGCCGCGACGGAGAGGTCGACGTCGAGCGGCTCGCGGAAGCGCTCCACCACCTCCCCCCTGGCGTCCTTCACCTCCGCCGCCAGGAAGAACGAGTAGACGCGCGGGGTGAGCCCGTCCCGCGCGCGCAGCTCCTCGCGGGAGACCGAAAGGACGAAGCGGACGGCCGTCTTCTCCCCGGTCCGGCCGAGGTACTGCTCGCGGACCTCGATCGGGACCGCGACGCCGCGCGCCTCGACCGCCGACCTCTGGACGGCCTCCTGGGCCGGGGCGGCTCCCGCGCAGAGAGCGAGTGGCACGAAGAGGACGCAGAGACGCATCGAGGGACCTCCCTGTCGGCGGGGAAGCAAGAACGACGCCCCCGGGGGCCTCACGCCGCCTCGGCGAGGCGTCGCGCGAAGAACTCCTCGACCGCCTCCCGGAACGCCTCCGGGCTCGGCAGCGACTGGATCCTGCGGCGCAGCTCGCCGCCGTTCGGGACGCCGTGGGTGTACCAGCCCGTGAAGGTCCGGAGCTTGTTCATCACCTGCTTCGGCTGGTCCCCTTCCGCCACCGGGATGAGACCGAAGTGGAGGAGGATCAGGTCGCGCCGCTCCTCCAGCGTGGCCTCCCGGTACGGGCGTCCCGCGAGGAGGTCGGCCGCCTGGCGGAAGATCCACGGGTTCTTCATCGAGGCCCGCCCGATCATCACCCCGTCGCAGCCCGTCTCCCGCATCATCCGCGGGACGTCCTCCGGCGCCTCCACGTCGCCGTTCCCGATCACGGGGATCCGGACCGCCTCCTTCAGGCGTGCGATCCGGCTCCAGTCGGCCCGCCCCGTGTACATCTGCTTCGCCGTCCTGGGGTGGAGGGCGACCGCCGAGACCCCTTCCCCCTCGCAGATCCGCCCCAGCTCCTCGAAGTTCAGACGCTCCTCGTCGATCCCCGCGCGGAACTTCACCGTCAGCGGGGTCGTGGGGAGGGCCTTCCGGCACGCGGCGATGATCCCCCGCGCGCGGCCGAGGTCGCGCATCAGGCCCGCCCCGGCGCACCCCTTGAGGACCTTGTTCGCCGGGCACCCCATGTTGATGTCGCAGACGTCGACCTGCTCCGCCTCGACCCGCGCGGCGGCGATCGCCATCCGCTCCGCGTCGGCGCCGTAGATCTGGATCGAGAGCGGCCGCTCCTCCTCCTCCCAGCGGAGGAGGCGCTCGGTCCTCCAGTTGCCGCGCGTCAGCCCTTCCGAGGAGACGAACTCCATCGTCACGAGGCCGACGCCGCCGATCCTCCGGAGGAGGAGCCGGTAGGTGGAGTCCGTGATCCCCGCCATCGGCGCCAGGACGAGCGGCGGGTCGACGGCGACGGGGCGCGTTCCGGGAGAGCTGTAGAGGAGCGGCATCGGGCGGGCTCGGGCGGGCGGGGCCGGCCGGATCGGCCGGCCGGCGCCCCGCTCACCGGATCACTCGATCACTTGTCGTTCGTCTGGGGGGTCGACGGCGTCGTGCCGTTCGTCTCCCCCGCGGGCCCGGCAGGGGCCCCGGGGCCGTCCTCGACCACCTCGAAGCCTTCCTGGTCGAGGGCGTAAGGCGCCTCGATCCGCTTCTCCCCCTTGTAGAGCGCGATGACGTACGCGTGCCGCCCGACGGGGACGTTCTCCCACCAGACCGGCTCCCACGCGGTGAGCGTCTTCTGCGGCTCGGCGTCGAGGCGGTAGACCACCTGGCACGCCTCGGGGTCGGTGATCGGCCCGACCGTGCAGCCGGTGACGAAGAAGTCGAAGAGGACCTTCGCCGCCTCCGACTTCTTGATCTTCCCGCGCGGGACGTTCGCCGTGATCGTCGGCTGCGACGGGTCGAAGAGGGGCTTGGAGGGGTCCTTCTCGCCCACGTGGAACGTGACGGCGGCGAAGGCGTCCTTCTCCTTGATCGACTCGTGCCACGGGCGCTGCGCGAAGAGCCGGATGGTGTGCGTCCCCTTCGGGAGCGAGGGGAAGACCCACGGCTTGTCGACCTGGCGGTACGGGAACTGGTAGCGCCCGTCGAGGACCATCTGCAGGTGCTGGCCCTGCCCCGACTTCGGGTCCTTCCAGGTCTCGAAGTTCTTCACCTCGACCTCGAGGACGACCCGCGCCCCCTTCGGCGCCGGCTTGCCCGGCTCGGCCGGCGGGATCGGGAAGACCTCGTCCTGCTTCGGGGTCTTGATCGTGATCGAGACCGGGCCCGTCGGCCCCTTCCCGTCGGGGTACCCCGGGAGCGGGGACTTCGGGTCGACGGGGGTGGCCGCGGACGCCAGGTAGGGAACGGCGATCGCGAGGGCGACGGCGAAGGAGCGCAGGGTTGGCTTCATCGGCGAGCTGGTCTCCTCTGGGGACGCCGGGTCCCGGCCGGTCCCTCGGAACCCAAAATCATATCAGCCTCCGAAACGCAAGCCCGCCGGCCGCCGCACCCGGCGCCCGCTCGCGTTACCGCGCGGGGCCTCCGGCGCTCCCCACGGTCCCGGTAGCCCTCGGGCACCCGGAACAGCTCCTCCGGGGCTCCCGCCCGGATGGAGGTGAGCTCGACGAACGTCCTCTCCTCCGAGCCGTCGTCCCGCGGCAGGCGCCGCTCGGTCCGGATCACCAGGTTGTCGAGGCCGGGGGCGACCCAGTAGGTCGTCGACGGGGAGTTGATCGCGCCGGGCATCTCCTCGAAGCGCCAGACGTTGCACGCCAGCCCCGCGAAGATCCCGTCCGACTCGCGGTGGTACTCCTTCACCCCCCGGCGCGCGGCCTCGGCCGCGTGGTTGAAGCCGGGCTGGAGCGGCACGTCCGCCAGGCCCGCGAGGAGGCGCGCCGCCGGAACCTCCCTCACGGTCCGGGCGGAGGGGTCCACCTCGAGGACCGGCGCCTTCCCGGACGACCTCACCAGGTACGGCCCCCCGGCGTCCGGCTCCCCGAGGGAGCGCCGGACCGCCTCCCCGCGGACCGCGATCTCGAAGCGCGCGGTCACCGTCGACCCGGCCTTCAGCGTCACCGTCGCCTGGTACCCGTCGACCTGCGGACGGGGGGGCGGGCTCATCAGCTTGCCGCACCCCGGCGCGGCGAGGCCCGACGCCACGAGGAGGCCGGCGAGGAGAGGCGAGGCGCCGCGGACCGCGGGCCGCGACGGGACGGGAGCGGTCGGTCGTTCTCTCATGTCGGGGCCCCCGCGATGGTCAGTCCGGTGAAGTGCTGGAGGACGCGCAGCGCCCGGAGGCTCGCCCAGCGGGAGAGCTCTCCCGGCCGCTCGAGGGCCACGGGAAGGCGGACCGGGAAAGGCCGGTCGGTCTTCCACCGCGCCCTCTGGTCGGCCCGCCTCACGAGCCTCTCCAGCGCCGTCCGGACGCCGCGCTCGCGCGGCACCCCGGCCGCCGCGAGCGCCTCCAGCACCTCGAGGAGGTCCGGGGGGCCCGCTCCCGGCCAGCCGATCGCCTCGCGCGACGCGTCCCACCCTGCCGCCGCCGGCCGTGGCACCTCGCGCGCGAGCGCCCGCTCGACGCAGAAGTCGATCCCGCGCTGAACGGCGAGCGTCCGCCGCGGCTCGGGCACCGACGCGAGGAAGAGGAGGTCCGGCGCGACGCTCTCGCCCGTGCCGGGCGAGGCGACCCGGCGGCGCGCCACGAAATCCGCGGCCCCTGCGACGCGGGGGTCGTCGGCGTGCCCCATCTTCAGGAGGAGCCGGCAGGTGAAGGCGAGGCCCCCGGGCGAGACCGGGGGGTCGGAGCGCTCGATCTCCACGAACGTCCGCTCCCAGCGGGCGAGGAAGACGTCGGCCGCGTGACGGATCTCGGGCATCTCCGCGTCGCACCCCATCTCGAGGAGGAGACCGACGAGGAGCGTCCCCGGGTCGGGCCAGGAGCCCGGGTCGGTCGCGGAGCGGGGCGGAAGCATCGGGCGGACGGCGGGGAGGACGTCGCGGAGGAAGAGGTCGCGCCCCAGCGCCTGGCGCGCCTTGCGCAGCTCGATGTCCTTCGCCGGCCGCCCGAGGAGGTCGCGCAGCGCGACGAAGCGGGCCGCGGGGCTCTCGCGGGAGAGGAGCCAGTCGAGCGTCGAGATCGGCACCGGAAGCGGGCCGGCGGCCAGTCGGGGCGCGGGCCGGGGGCGGAGCGTCTTGCGAAGCCCCTCGGGCATCGCGTCGGCGGCCACCTCGGGCCGCCTCGCTGCGGGGCGCCTCGCGGGCCGGCGGGGAGGCGGGGACGTCATTCCCGCGAGGATAATCGAAGACATGAAGGCCTACTTCGCCTCCCTCCCCCGGATCGTCGGCTTTCGCGGCGCCCCGGGCCGCGCGGCCGAGGCCACCATCGAGAGCCTCGACCGGGCCGCCGCCGAGGGGGCCGACGCCGTCTTCCTCGAGGTCCGCCTCACCTCCGACGGCGAGGTCGTCGTCGCTCCCGACGCCGAGGTGGTCCGCGGCAACCGCCGCGTGGCCGTCGCCTCGCTGACCGTCGCCGACCTGGCCGGAGGCACCCTCGTGGCCCCGCCGCTCGACGCCCCGCTCCCGCTCCTGCGCGACGTCCTCCTCCGCTATCGCGGGGAGGGGCGGTACCTCCTCGAGCTGATGCCCGGCCCCTCTCCCCGTCCCGGCCTCCTGGAGTTCCGGGTCGGGGCGCTCCTCGAGCAGACCGGCGCCGTCCCTCGGTCGGTCGTCCTCTCCGCCCAGCCCGAGCCCCTCCGCCGGATCGCGGAGCTGGTCCGAGGGTGCGAGACGGGGCTCGTCCTGCCCGCCTCGGCCCCGGCCTCCGCCGACGCCAGGCCCTGGCCGGAGCTCCCGGCCGGCTGCCGGTCTCTCGCGGTTCCCGACCCGCGCGCGACCGTCCCGTTCCTGGAGGCGGCCCGGGCGGCCGGCCTCCGCGTCCACGTCTTCCGCGTGGAGACGCCGGAGCGCGCCGTGGAGCTCGCCCGGAACGGCGCGGCGAGCCTCGTCGTGCGCGACCCGGCGCCGGTCCGGCGGGCGCTCGAGGAGGCCGGGCTCGTCCCGCCCCTCCTCGCGGGCCTGGCGGAAGCGGCGCCGTCCGCGGAGGGCGCGGGGACGGCGGAGGCCGCGGTGACCGCGTCGGCCGCGTCAGAGGACACCCCGGGAGGGGCCTCGCGCCCTTAGAATCCGTCGCCATGTCCAAAGGGGCTCGGGGACCCGTCCCGGGACGGCGGGGCGCTTCGCGCACGCGCGGCTCGCTGCGGCCGCGGGCCGGATCCGAGATGGTCGGGGCGGGCGGGTTCGAACCGCCGACCTGCTGCTCCCAAAGCAGCTGCGCTACCCCTGCGCTACGCCCCGGCCGCGGGGATTCTCTGCGCCCCTCCCCGGCTCCGCAAGCGGCGGCCGGACGGCGCCCGTTCGCGCGGAGGGGCGCGTGACGCCCGCGGGCGGCCGGCTTCGCCCCGTCGTCTTCCTCCACGGGCTCGGCGGCTCGGCCGCCGACTGGAAGGAGACGGCGGCCGCGCTCGGAAAGGGGCCCCACGTCCTGGCGTGGGACCTCCCGGGCTTCGCGGGCTCCCCGAAGGCGCGGGAGGGATACGACCCCGCCTCCCTCGCGCGGTGGCTCGCCGCCGCCCTCGACAGGGAGAAGGCCGAGAAGCCCCTCCTCGTCGGCCACTCGATCGGGGCCCGCGTGGCCGGGGAGCTGGCGGCCCTCGAGCCGGCGCGCCCGTCGGGGCTGGCGCTCGTCTCGCCCCTCGGGGCCGCCGGGTACGGGATCGCCGACAAGCTGAAGTGGCGCGCGATGTCGCGCGCGAGCGTCGTCGCGTCGACCCCCGAGGCGACGCTCCGCCGGGCGCTGGGGTACGGCTTCGCGGCGGACGGGCCGGCGAAGCGGGCCTTCGTCGAGCGCGGCCTGAAGGCGCGCTCGGGTGCCGAGGGGCAGGAGGGGCTCCGCGCCATGGAGCGCTGCGTCGACGGCGTCCTCGGCTCGCCGCCGCTGAAGGACCGACTGCGGGGCTGCCGCCTCCCGCTCCTCGTCGTCTCCGGCGAGGAGGACCCCCTCACCCCGACGGACGAGGCGGCCACGATCCTCCGCGCCTGCCCCGACGCGGACCACGCCGTCCTCCCCGGGGTCGGCCACTACCCGCACCTCGAGAGCCCGAAGGCGCTCGGCAGGCTCCTCCTCGACCTCCTCCTCGAGCTCTGATCGGCCTCAGCCCGGGATCCACTCCTCCGGGACCCGCCCCGCGAGGGCCCGGCGCTGCGCGGCCCAGAGGCGGCGCAGGCCGCGGCGCGCGATCGCGAGCATCTGCCGCAGCTGCTTCTCGTCGAACGGCTCCCGCTCCGCCGTCCCCTGGACCTCGACGAACCGCCCGCCGGAGGTCCCGACGACGTTGAGGTCGACGTCGGCGGTCGAGTCCTCGGCGTAGTCGAGGTCCAGGAGGACCTCGCCCCGGACGACCCCGACCGAGATCCCCGCCGCCGCCTCGCGCAGCGGCCGGCCCCGGAGGTTCCCGTCCTTCTTCAGCCGCGCGAGCGCCAGGGCGAGCGCGACCCAGCCGCCCGTGACGGAGGCGCAGCGGGTCCCCGCGTCGGCCACGAGGACGTCGCAGTCGAGGGTCACCGTCGACTCGGGGAAGCAGCTCCGGTCGACGACGCCGCGGAGCGCCCGCCCGATGAGGCGCTGGATCTCCAGGGTCCGCCCGGCCTGCTTCCCCTTGGCCGCCTCGCGCGCGGTCCTCTCATGGGTCGCGCGGGGGAGCATCCCGTACTCGGCGGTGATCCACCCCTCCCCCGTCTCGCGGAGGAAGGCCGGGATCTTCTGCTCCGCCGACGCCGTGACGAGGACCTTCGTCCTCCCCTGCGTGATGAGGCAGGAGCCCTCCGCGTGCGGGACGACGCCGCACTCGATCGTGACGGGACGGAGCTGGAGGGGGGTGCGACCGTCGGGACGAGCCATGCGCCGATGTTACGGGAGGTCGACGAGCTCGAGGGCCGCCGCCTCGCGCCCCAGGAAGCGGGCCGCGACCCGGCGCAGCCTCTCCGAGGAGTCCGTGACGAGGAGGTGGGTCACCCCTCCCGGCCCGCCGTTCCTCCGGAGCTCGGGCGCGAGGAGCGAGACGAGGGCCTCGGCGGTCGCCTCGGCCGAGTCGATCAGGATGGTCGCCGGCGGGAGGGCCGCGGCGATGGTCCGCTTCAGGAGCGGGTAGTGGGTGCAGCCGAGGACGACGACCCGGGCGCCGGCGTCGGCCACCGGGGCGAGGTAGCGGGCCGCCGCGGCGCGGGCCACCTCGTTCTCCGTCCACCCCTCCTCCGCGAGGGGGACGAAGAGCGGGCAGGCGACGTTGAGGACCCGGTGGCGCGGGTCGAGCGCGCGGATCGCCCGGCCGTAGGCGTCCGAGGCGACCGTCGCCTCCGTCGCCAGGACGGCCACCGGCGCGCCGCGATCGGCCTCGGGGAGGGCGGAGAGGACGCGGAGGGCGGCGCGCGCCCCGGGCTCGACGACCCCGACCAGCGGCACGTCGACGATCTCGGCGATCGCGTCGAGGGCGAGGGCCGTCGCCGTGTTGCACGCCACGACGACCGCCTTCACCCCGCGGGAGAGGAGCAGCCCCACGGCGCGGCGCGCGTAGCGGCGGACCGTCTCGGGCGACTTCGTGCCGTAGGGGAGGCGCGCCGTGTCGCCGAGGTAGAGGAGGTTCTCGTCCGGGAGGCGCCGCGCCACCGCGTCGAGGACCGTCAGCCCCCCGACCCCCGAGTCGAACAGCCCGATCGGACGCGCGTCGCTCATGTCCTGTCCGAGGGGGGCGCGGAGGGAGACGGGCGCGCCGGAGAGGGCGTCGGCCGCGGCGTCGAAGGGGGAGCCCCGGGGCGCGGGACGGCAGGACCGCCCGCCCCGGCGGCAGGGGTCCGCGCGAGCCGCGGCGTCGCCGTCGGCGCCGGAGGGGCCGCGGCGGCCGCGGTCGCGGCCGGTCCGGGCGTCGGCTCCGGGGTCGCCGTGGGGACGGGGAGCGGCGGCTCGTTCACGGCCAGCGCCCCGTCCGGGTCGAGGGGGTGCGTCAGGTCGACGTGCCCCGCCAGCGTCTCGACCGGCTCGCCCCCGACGAGGAGGACGACGCGGGTCACCGACGGGAGGTTCCTCGTGACCGACAGGACGAGGGCCTGTACCGCGTAGAGCTCCTCGTGCGAGCCCGTCTCCCAGCGGCGCGGCGCCGGCGGGAGCGGCGGCGGGCTCCCGGCCGCGGCCTCGTCGGCCTCCGGGGCCGGGGTGGGGGTCGGAGGAGGAGGGGGCGGGGCGAGGTCGAGGACCGCCAGGCCGTGGGCCATCCGGAACGCCGCGCGGAGCGACCACCGGTCGGGGAAGGGGCGGAGGAGCTCCGGCCGGCGAGGCCCTTCGAGGACGGCCGACGCGATGCTCCGGAGGAGCGCCACCTCGTCCGCGCTCGCGGTCACCTCGCGCGCCTCCGGGTGGAGCATCCCGTCCTCGCCCGACTCGAAGTAGAGGGCGACCGGCCGGGGCGGGATCGGCGTCGGCGGGACGACGGGCGTCGGGACGGGGGTCGGGGAAGGGGTGGGCCCTCGCCTCTCGAACCGCCGGTCGCTGAGGAGGCGCGCGGCCACCAGCGCCGCCAGGACGAGGAGGAGGACCGTGACGAGGGCGAGGGCGAAGCGGCGCGGCATCGGCGGGTCAGCGCCGCCCGTTCGCCGGCGCGACGTACGGGACCGGCGAGACCCCCTCGGCCGTCTTGAAGAAGGTGTCGAGGCTCCCCGCGAGGGTGTCGGCCACCTGCTTGCGGAACTCGTCCGAGTCGAGCCTGGCCTCCTCGTCGGGGTTCGTGACGAAGGCGACCTCCACGAGGACCGCGGGGGCGTTGACGCCGATCAGGACCTTGAACGGCGCCTGCTTCACGCCACGCGTCGTGATTCCGAGGAGGCGGTTGAAGTCCCCCTGGATGATGTCGGCGAGCCGCGAGGAGGCGGCGAGGTGCTGGTTCTGGGCCAGGTCCCAGAGGATCAGGTCGAGCTCCCTGCGGGCGGCGTTCGCCTCGGCCGAGGGGGTCGGCGTCGGCTCCGCTCCGGTCCGGTTCTCCGCCTCCGCGAGGGCGGCCGCCGCGCGGTCCGAGGCGTCGAGCGAGAGGTAGTAGACCTCCGTGCCGTGAGCCTTCTCCGCGAGCGAGGCGTTCAGGTGGATCGACACGAAGACGTCGGCCTTCGCGGCGTTGGCCAGCGCGGCCCGGTCCTCGAGGCCGACCGAGACGTCGCTGTCCCGCGTGAGGACGACCCGGTACCCCCTCTTGACGAGGACGTCCCGGACGGTCCTCGCGATCGCCAGCGTCGCGTCCTTCTCCAGCGTCCCCGCCGGGCCCTTCGCCCCTTCCTCCGAGCCTCCGTGGCCCGCGTCGAGGACGACGGTCTTCGGCTCGGGGGGCCGCGTCGGCAGCGGGGCGCTCAGCGCGCCCGGGACCGGCTGGGGGACGACGGGGAGCGGCGCGGCGGGCCGCGTGACGTCGACGACGAGGCGGGGCGGGTTGTTGAGCGCGTAGACGTTGCTCGACAGCCCCTTCGACCGGAGGACGACCGTCATCTCGGTCGGGCGGAGGAGGATCCGCGCGACGCGGGGGTCGTCCACGGGCTTCTCGGCGGCGGGGAAGACGAGCCTCGAGCCGACGACGCGCAGGACGACCTGCGTCTCCCCCTTCTCGAGCCGGTACATGGGCGGCTGCGTGAAGCGGAAGACGACCTTCGTCGTCTCGTCGAAGGCGGCGACGGTCGCCTCCACGCCGATCTCGGCCGGCTGCGCGAGCCGGGCCGAGAGGGTCCGCGATCCCCGGTCCCACGAGAAGGCGACGCCGAAGAGGGGCGCCACGACCCGCTCGAAGAAGTCTGGCTCGGCATACGCGTCCCCCCCCTCTCCACGGATCGGGGCCCCGTAGGGGACGAGCCGCGTGTCGACGACGGCGACGTTCGTCTCCGCCCCGAAGACGGCCGTGTGCGCGCCCGCCTTCGCCTCGTACGAGCCGCTCTCGGCGTCGTGCTCGACCGTCCCCCCGAGCGCCGCGACGACGTCGCCGACGGAGAGGAGGGTCTTCCCCTCCGCCTCGGCGGCGCGGACGGGGAGCGGGGCGCCCGCGGGCCCGACGAAGGTCGCGGCCGGAGGCGCGCCCGAGGCCACGGGGCCCGGGGCGACGGCGAGGAGGGCCGCGAGGAGGAGGGGGACGACCGCGAGCAGCGCGCTCTCGCGGGAGGGGCCGGCCGGACGCACGGCGCCGATTATCGCGCCCGCCGCGCGGCCCCGGTCCCGGTCCCCTTCCGGAGGACGCCCGCGTAGCGGGCCGCGGCCGAGATCGCCTCCTCCATGCTGACGGGGCTGGCGGTCCCGGTGCCGGCGATGTCGAAGGCGGTCCCGTGGTCGACCGACGTCCGGAGGAAGGGGAGGCCGTGCGTGAGCGAGACCGTCCGCTCGAAGTCGTACATCTTCGCCGCGACGTGCCCCTGGTCGTGGTAGAGGCTCATCACCGCGTCGTAGCGGCCGCGCGCCGCGTGCCAGAAGACCGAGTCGGCGGGCAGCGGGCCCTCGACGTCGACGCCCGCCTCCCGGGTGGCGGCGACCGCGGGCGCGAGGAGGCGCGCCTCCTCGTCGCCGAAGAGGCCGTTCTCCCCCGCGTGGGGGTTGAGCGCCGCGAGCGCGAGCCGCGGGCGCTCGGCCCCGAGCCGCTCGAGCGCGGCCGCGGCGCGCACGAGCGCGTCGCGCGTCCCCTCGACCGTGATCCGCCGGATCGCCTCGGTGAGCGAGAGGTGGCGGGTGAGGAAGAAGATCCGGAGCTCCTTCGTCTCGAACATCGTCAGCGGGTCGTCGGTCCCGGTCAGGCTGGCCAGGATCTCCGTGTGCCCGACGAAGGGGATCCCCGCCGCCTTCAGCGCCTCCTTCTGGAGCGGCGCGGTCGTCAGGGCGTCGACCTCGCCCTCGAGGGCCGCGCCGACGGCGCGCTCGACGCAGGCGAAGGCCGCGCGCCCCGCGACGGCCTGCACCTTTCCCCAGACGACGTCCTCCACCCCGGGGACGGAGACCTCGAGGAGGTCGAGCTCGCCGGGGACGAACCGCGCGTCGGCGACGCGGGCGACGGGATGGACCGCGAGCGAGAGCGAGGTCGAGGCGAGGGCGCGGCGGACGGTCGCGGCGTCGCCGACCACGAGCGGCCGGCAGAAGTTCCGGATGACCGGCCCCGCCACCGCCTTGACGACGATCTCGGGCCCGATCGACGCGGGGTCGCCGAGGGTGATTCCGATGACCGGCCGGTACGCCATGTCGCCTCGCCTTTCGCCCCCGGGCGCCCGTCCGGCGCGGCGTCCCGCGCGTCCTCGGGGGTCTCGCTCCGCCTTATAGCAGACGACGCACCGGCCGCGTCGAGAGGAGATCCTCGTGCGCTCCGGCCGCGCCCGCGCGGACCGAAGGAGACCCGGCGTGCAGGGGGCGAAATGGTGGAGGCGGGGGGAGTCGAACCCCCGTCCGATGCGCTCCTACGTCGAGATTCTCCACGCTCAGCCCGGGCTTTTTTTCTGACCTCGCGCGCCCATGGGACCGGGCGACCAGACACGGAGGCGAGCCTGGCGATCTCGGGGCGTCCCTTCAGGCGGCGAGGGCGTCCCCAGCCCGAATTTTGCGTCGAGTCCCGGGGCGCGACGGGCGAGCTCCCCGGAACCCGTCACGGCGTCTTAGGCCGCGAGAGCGAGTTCGCTGTCGTTGGCAGCTTTTATTTTGCCGTCGTTTTTACGAGGCGAACGGCGTGCTCGGCGTGCTCCTCGATCGCGGAAGGCCCCGTCGAAACCGGTGCGCCCCCACGTCGGATCGAGGGTACCACGCCTTGACGCCCCCCCGTCCGGTCCCTACCGTGCGGCCATGAGCGCTCCCGGCGTCACCCTCCTCCTGACGACGGCCCCCTCCGCCGAGGCCGCGGAAGGGATCGCACGCCCGCTCGTCGAGCGGGGCCTGGCGGCCTGCGTCAGCATCGTCCCGGGACTGAGGTCTCTTTTCGTCTGGAAGGGGACCGTCGAGGACGAGGCCGAGGTGCTCCTCCTCGTCAAGACGGCGGCCGACGTGGAGGTCGTGAGGGAGGCGATCCGTGGCCTCCACCCCTACGAGGTCCCCGAGATGCTCGCCTTCCCGGCGGCGTGGGCCGACGAGGCCTATGCCCGCTGGGTCGCGGAGGCGACCTCCGGCGGGAGAAAGCCCCCGGAACCCGGGCCCGGCGACGCCTGACCCGGACAGGGAAACCGGGGGCGGCGCGACCGCCGCCCCCGGAAGGTGGTCAGACCGGAAGGCTCAGCGAGCCGAGCTGCGCCGGTCGCGATAGCAGTCGCGGCAGTAGACCGGCTTGCCGTTGGTGGGGTTGAACGGAACCTGGGTCGCCTTGCCGCAGGCGTCGCAGGTCACGTTGTAGAGCTGGCGCGAGCCCCCCTCGCCGAAGCCGGAGGTCTTCCGCTTGTCGCGGCAGATCTTGCAGCGCTTCGGCTCGTTGGAGAAGCCCTTCTGGGCGTAGAACTCCTGCTCGTTGGCAGAGAAGATGAAAGGGGCTCCGCAGTCCATGCAGGCGATGGTCTTGTCCGTGTACATTGAGGCTCCGTGGTCTCTCTTCGAGGACCGTCAGAAAGGAGAGTGGGGCGCGGCAACGGGACCGAGCATACGGCCCGTCCGTCCGCCTACCGGGATCGGCGGGAAACTGTTTACCGGCTCCGGGACTTCGGGAGGCTTCGGTGGGGCCGTTTCCCCGAGATGACCCCTTGATTTGGGAATGGGAGCGCTCCTCCTAGACACGACGAAATCCTCGAGCCTGACGGGACTCCGGGGACTTGGACCTCGGGAAGCCACGGGCTGATCGGCGTTAGGAGACACGAACTTCGGCCGGGACGCAAGGGAAAAATGGGCCCTCGCGCGGCGCAAACGCTCCGTCGGAGCCTCGAACCGAGCCCCTGAAATTCCGCATGACACCGGCAAATCTCTGGAAAGAAATCCCTTAGAGAAGGAGGAAGGCCCGTTCCCCCCGCTCGCTCAGCGGACCGCGGAAATCGTCCTCGGCTTTTCCGCGCTCTTGCATTCTGAGATCCTGTTTCGAGAATCGACGAAGACGAGCGCCGGCCGGTGAGCCGCCGCCTCGTCGGGCGTCATCTCGGCGTAGGCCGCGATGATCACGAGGTCGCCCCGTCCCGCCAGGTGGGCCGCCGCCCCGTTGACCTCGATCGCCCCGCCGCCCGCCTCCCCCTCGATCGCGTAGGTGGCGAGGCGGGTCCCCCGCGTGACGTTGTAGATCTCGACCCGCTCGTACGGGAGGATGCCCGCCGCCCTGAGGAGGTCGCGGTCGATGGTGATCGACCCCTCGTAGTCGAGGTTGGCCTCGGTGACGGTGGCGCGGTGGATCTTGGCCTTCAGGAGGGTGAGCTTCATCGGGGGGTCTCCTGGGGGGCGGCGGCCGGACCGCCAAAGCAGATGTTGTCGATGAGCCGGGTCTTCCCGACGACGACCGCCGCGGCGAGGAGGGCCGGGCGGTCGACCTGCGCGAGGGGCTGCATCGTCGTGGCGTCGACGAGGTCGAGGGCGTCGAGGACGAGCGCCGGCTCGGTCGAAAGGGCGCGGCGGACCGCCTCGAGGACGCGGGCGGCCTTCCTCTCCCCCAGCTCGTAGGTGAGCTGGCCGACGAGGAGGGCGCGGAAGAGGGCGGGCGCCTTCCGGCGCTCCTCGGGGGAGAGGTAGGCGTTGCGCGAGGAGAGGGCGAGGCCGTCGGCCTCGCGGATCGTCGGCGCGACGAGGATCTCGACGTCGAAGCCGAGGTCGCGGGCCATCCGGGTGACGACGGCCACCTGCTGGGCGTCCTTCTGACCGAAGACCGCCACGTCGGGCCGGACGAGGCCGAGGAGGCGCGCGACGACGGTGGCGACGCCGTCGAAGTGCCCCGGCCGGCGGGCCCCCTCCATCCCCTCCGAGACCCCGGCGACGTGGACGGTCGTCGAGAAACCGGCGGGGTACATCTCCTCGACGGACGGCGCGAAGAGGAGGTCGACCCCGGCCTCGCGGAGCTTCGCGGCGTCCCCCTCCGGGTCGCGGGGGTAGCGGGAGAGGTCCTCCCCGGGCCCGAACTGCTTCGGGTTGACGAAGACCGACGCGACGACCTTCCCCGCCCGGCGCCGCGCGACCTCGACGAGGGAGAGGTGCCCCGCGTGAAGGGCTCCCATCGTCGGGACGAGCGCCACGCGCTGCCCCTGCTCGCGGTACGCGGCGAGGGCCCGCCGGAGGTCGCCGACCGTCGCGGCCGTCCTCACCGCTTCCCCTCGCGGGACGCGTAGAGCGGCACCGGCCCTTCGCCCTCCCCGTCGGCCGCGAACGATTCCTCGGCGGAGGGGAACGTCCCGGCCCTCACGTCGGCCACGTAGGCCGCCGCCGCCTCCCGGATGAGCGCGCCGGCGTCGGCGTACCGCCGGACGAACCGGGGCTTCCTCGCCCCCTCCGGGGCGAGGCCGATCAGGTCGTGGAGGACGAGGATCTGCCCGTCGCACCCCGCCCCGGCGCCGATCCCGATCGTCGGCACCGGGACCGCCTCGGTGATCCGCGCCGCGAGCTCGGCCGGGACGCACTCGAGGACCAGGGCGAAGACCCCCGCGTCCGAGAGGCGGCGGGCCTCGTCCAGGATCCGCCTCCCCTCGCTCGCCCGCTTCCCCTGCACCTTGAACCCGCCGAGGGCGTTCACCGACTGCGGCGTCAGGCCGAGGTGTCCCATCACCGGGATCTCGGCGCCCAGGATCGCCTCGATCATCGGGAGGCGGGCGGAGCCCCCCTCGAGCTTCACCGCGCGGCAGCCGCCTTCGACGACGAAGCGCGCGGCATTCCTCACCGCCTCCTCGGGGGTGGTGTGGTACGAGAGGTAGGGGAGGTCGCCGACGACGAGGGCGCGCTGCACCGCGCCCGAGACGGCCCGCGCGTGGGGGACCATCCTCTCCACCGTCGCGCCGAGCGTATCGGGGGCGCCGTAGACGACCATCTCGATCGAGTCGCCGACGAGGACGACGTCGACCCCGGCCGCGTCGACGAGCGCCGCCGTGGGGGCGTCGTAGGCCGTGAGGGCCGCGATCTTCCTCCGGCCCTTCAGCGCCCGGAGGGCCGGCGCGGTGAGCCGCGGGGCGCGCGGCGGCAGGGGCTGCGGCTCGGGCTGCGGCGCGGGATGCGGCGGAGTGGTCGGGGGCATCGGTCACCTCCTGCGTCAGGAGGCGCGTTTCCGCACGGCCCGGGAGGGGGCCATCGAGGCGGATCCGGGGTCGTCTCCTGGCGGGAGTCGGCGTCCCTTCCGGGATCGTCCGCTTCGCCGGGTGCGGCCTCGGGGGCGCCTTCCGGTTCTTCCGTCGCGGTCCCTAGCGGGATCCGCGCGGCACGTAGAGCTGGGTGCCGCGGAAGGGGCGGGTGACCTGCTGGATCAGGTCGTCGAGGTCCCCCTTCCGCTTGACGAAGTCGATCTCGTTCGTGTCCACCACGAGGAGCGGGGTCTCCCGGTAGTGGTGAAAGAAATAATTGTACGCCTCGATCAGGTTCCGCAGGTAGTCCGACGTGATCGCCTTCTCGAACGGGCGCGCCCGCGTCCTGATCCGCGCCTGGCACGTCTCGACGGTCGCCGTCAGGTGGATGACGAGGTCGGGGCGCGGGAGCGACTCGGCGAGCGGCGCGTAGACCTTCTCGTAGACGGCGAGCTCCTCGTCGTCGAGCGTCAGGTGGGCGAAGATCTTGTCCTTGGCGAAGGTGTAGTCGGCCAGGACCAGGTTCTCGAAGAGGTCCATCTGCGCGATCTCGCGCTGCTGGCGGTAGCGCGAGAGGAGGAAGTAGATCTGGGCCTGGAAGGCGGCCCCCTTCTTCCCCGCGTAGAAGTCGGTCAGGAACGGGTTCCCGACGTCCTCGAGGATCTGGGTCCCCGAGAACCGCCTGGCGAGGAGCCCGGCGAGCGAGGTCTTCCCGACGCCGATCGGACCCTCGATGGCGATGTGCCGCAACGGGAACTTGTCGGCCTTGGGGGCTCCCACCGGGAGTGGAGCTTAGCGAAAAACGCCCCGGGCGAGGACGTCGGCCGCGCCGAAGGCGAAGAAGCCGACCGAGAGCCAGCCGTTCGCCGTGAAGAAGGCCGCGTCGACGCGCGACAGGTCGCTCGGCGTGACGAGGCGGTGCTGCCGGACGAGGAAGAGCCCCGCCAGGACGACCCCCGCGCCAAAGAGCCAGCCTCCGCCCGCCGCGAGGAAGACCGCGTAGAGGAGCGCCAGCGTCCCCGCGTGGAGGAGGGTGGAGGCGACGAGGGCCCCGCGCGCGCCGAGGAGGACGGGGAGCGACCTCAGGCCGTGGGCGCGGTCGAACGCCTCGTCCTGGAGGCTGTAGATCACGTCGAAGCCGGCCACCCACGTCAGGACCGCCAGGCCGAGGAGGACGGGCGTCCAGGCGAAGCTCCCGCGGACGGCCACCCACGCCCCGACCGGCGCGATGGCGAGGGCGAGGCCGAGGAAGAGGTGCGCCGCGGCCGTGAACCTCTTGGCGAACGAGTAGCCCAGGACGACGAGGAGGGCCACCGGCGACAGGAGGAGGCAGAGCCGGTTCAGCTGCCCCGCCGCCACGACGAAGAGGGCGGCCGACGCCACGCAGAAGAGCGCGGCGGCCCGGACGGAGACGACGCCCGCGGGGATCTCGCGCCGGCTCGTCCGGGGGTTGAGGGCGTCGACGTCGCGGTCGACGATCCGGTTGAACGCCATCGCCGCCGAGCGGGCGCCCGCCATCGCGACGAGGATCCAGCCGAGGGTCCGGAGGGGGGGGATGCCGTCCGCGGCGAGGACCGCGGCCAGGAGGGCGAACGGGAGGGCGAAGAGCGTGTGCGCGAAGACGACGAGAGAGAGGAGGTCGGCGACGCGCGGGCGGGGCATGGACGGGGGAGTCTACCGGGCGGGAGAAAAAGAAGGGGGCGGTCGCGCCGGCCCGCGCAACCGCCCCGTGCGGAGGAGTGAGTGTCCCTTCGGAGGAGTTCGTGGCTCCCGGTTTCGGGGACGCCGAGAATATGGACCTCCGAGGGTCTGGTTCGCTACCGGTCGGCGGTTGAGATCGAGTTCAAAAAAGGGCGAGTTTGAAACTAGCCCCGGGCTAGCCGGAACTCGTCCATGGTCTAGTCCTCGATCTCGACGGGGAGGACGGGGACGGTCTCGCTCGCGAAGCGCGCCAGCTCCCGCCTGTCGGCGGAGCCGGTCTTCCGGAGGAGCTTCCCGACGTGGAACTTGACCGTGGCCTCCGTGACCCCCAGCCGGCGCCCGATCTCCTTGTTCGACAGGGCGTCGCGGATCCCCTCGAGGACGAGCTGCTCGGAGCGGGTGAAGGCGCTCCCCTTCCCGACCCCGAGGCGGACGATCCGGTCGACCCACTCCGAGAGGACCGGGCGGGGGGTCCAGAGGGACCCCTCCTTCACGCAGGCGATGGCGTGGCGGATCTCGTCCTGCGGGGCGTCGAACGGGAGGACCCCCTTGACCCCCGCCAGGAGGCAGGGGAAGGCCGTCCGCGCGTTGACCTCCCGGACGAACGCGAGGATCCGGGCCTCGGGGTACTTCTTGCGGAGCGGCTCGAGGCGCGCCGCCACGCCGCCGGTCTCGTCGGAGAGGTTCAGGAGGACGATCGAGGGCGGCCCCCCGTCCTCGTCGCTCGCCACGTCGAACCCCTCGCCCCGGAGGAACGAGGCGAGGCTCGCGCGGCGCCACGGGTCGTGCTCGAGGAGGAGGAGCCTCTCGGGCGGTCTCTTCACGGGGCCCCCTTCCAGCGGTAGTCGGCCGTGGCGACGCGGACGCCGAGGAGGTCGGCGACGCGCAGGAGGTACGCGTCCAGCATCTCCTCCGCCGTCCGGGCCGCGTAGAAAGCCGGGACCGGCGGGGCGACGATCGCCCCGGCCCGGGTCGCGGCGACGACGTTCTCGGCGTGGACCAGCGAGTACGGGGTCTCGCGGAAGCCCAGGACGAGGCGCCGCCTCTCCTTGAGGCAGACGTCGGCCGCGCGCGAGAGGAGCCCGCGCGACGTGCCGTGCGCGATGGATGCGAGGGTCCCCGACGAGCAGGGGAGGACCGCCATCCCGAGCGTGACGAACGAGCCCGAGGAGATCGGGGCGTCGAGCTCCCCCTCGCCGTGGACGACCACCTTGCCGCGCGCCGCCTCGTCGAGCCCCGCGGCGGCAACCAGGTCGGCCGCGCTCCGGATTCCGGGCTCCACCTCGTCGCGGGCGACGAGGAGCGCGTGGGGGGAGACGACGAGGTGGAGGTGCTCGACGTCCGGAGAAGCCGCCAGGAGCGAAAGCGCGCGAAGCCCCAGCCGGCTCCCGCTGGCGCCCGAGATCCCGAGGATCAGCTCAGCTGACCGGGCCACCGCTCCTCCTCCGCATCCGAACCTCACATGTTAGCGCGGGACGCCGCGCGGGGCCCTCACCCCGCGTTCCGCGCGGGGTGACAGGAGAACCCGACACCCCACCCCTTTTCGTCGACCGCGCGAACCCCCTCCCGCGGAGCGCCTTGCGCGGCTCCCCGGCGCCGGGTGACAGGAGAACCCGACAGTCCCGCCTCACCCGGACGCACGCCGCCGCGCGCAACTCCCTCGTTTTCAGTCGGGTGAAACATCCGGGCGCCCGCCGGCATCGCCCCTGCTCTCTCCGGGGAGGTCCCGCGACGACGCGAACGAAAGGAGGAGCCGAGAGAACCAGAGAGAGCAAGAGATACGAACCGAGAACGCCTGCGCCCCGGCGCCGGCGTCACGAGAGGAACAGCGACCCGAGCCCAGACAAGAAACCACCGACAGGACCGTCCGCGCTCCGGACGGCCCCACCTGAACCGAAAGGAGAAAGACCATGTCCCTGCGCAATTTCGGCGGCTCTCTCGGCGGCTCTATCGGCCGCGCCCTCGTCCTCCCCGCCCTCGCCGTCACCCTCCTGGCCACCGCGGCCCCCGCCGCGGCCGAGGCCGAGGTCACCCCGGCGAAGAGGACCGTCAACGTCAACCAGGCCTCGGCCGACGAGCTGGCGCGCCTCCCGCGCGTCGGCCCGAGCCTCGCAGGGCGGATCGTCGCCCACCGCGAGCAGCACGGCCCCTTCAAGCGGACCGAGGACCTGATGGAGGTGAAGGGGGTGGGCGAGAAGATGTTCGCGCAGCTCCGCCCCTACCTCTCGACGTCCGGCCCGACGACCCTCACCGAGAAGGTCCACCTCTCGTCGAAGGCGAAGGCCGGCGACGGAGCGAAGGCGTCGAAGGGGTCGAAGGCGGCCAAGGCGGACAAGGCCACCAAGGCTGCGAAGAGCCCGAGCCCGTCGGCGCCCGACGCCCCCGCCGGGGAGAAGGCCTCCGGCCGGTGAGCGAGACGACGGGGGAGGGCCGTCCGGCCCTCCCCCGTCGGTCCCGCACCGAGGCCCGTCATGAACCGCGAGTCCCGTCCGCTCCGGCTCCCGACGCGCGGCGGCTCCGCCCGCCGCGGCGTGACCCTCCCCGACCTCCTCGCCTCCCTCGCCGTCCTCGCCGTCGTCACGGCGCTCGGCGTCCCCGCCCTCTCGGGCGTCTTCTCGCAGTCGATGCTCCGCGAGGCGGCGCGCGACGTGGCGAACGTCTTCAACCGGGCCCGCCTGCGGGCCCTCGACACCGGACGCGACGTCGGCGTGAAGTGGCTCTCCAGCGGCGGCGACGTCACCTTCACCCTCTACGAGGACCGGAACGGGAACGGCGTCCTCACCGCCGACATCCGGTCGGGGATCGACCGGCCGATCGGCGCCCCCTTCTCCGTGAGGGGCCGCTTCCCGCGCGCAACCGCCTCGTTCCTCACCGACTTCCCGGGCGGCGACCCCGCCGGCGGCTCGCCCGGCAGCGTCGGAGACCTCTCCGACCCGATCCGGTTCGGCCGGTCGGACATCTGCTCCTTCTCGCCCATGGGGCACGCCTCCCCGGGCTCGGTCTGGCTTTCGGACGGCCAGGGGCGGCAGACGGTGGTCCGCGTCAGCCCGATGACCGCGCAGATCCAGATCCACGACTGGTGCGCCCCGCGCCGCACCTGGATCAAGGCCTACTGAAGTCCGGCGGCTCGTGCGGCGGCGGCGGCCTTCTCGGCCGCCGCGAGCCGCTCGGGCGTCCCGAGGTCGAACCACAGGCCGTCTTCGGGGACGCGGTGCGGGACCAGGACGAACGCGCCGTCGCGCGCGCGCGCCGACGGCGCGAGGACGTCCCGCGCCAGCTCTGAAGGGCCCACCGGGAGCCGGTCGAGGAGACCGCGGCCCGCCACCTGGATCCCGGTGAAGAGCCACGGGCCGCTCGCCCCGCCGGGGCGCTCGCCGCCGACGGCGACGAGCCGGCCGGCCGCGTCGCTCCAGAGCGGCGTCGCCGCGCGCGGGGTCGCGTTCGGGATCACGGCGAGGGCCGAGGCGACGCCGGGGGCGAGCGCCTCGCGGCAGCGTGCGAGCGGAAGGGTGGTGAAGAGGTCGCCGTTGACGACGGCGAAGGGCCCGTCGCCCTCCGAGCCGAGGAGCCCGAGGTCCGCGACGCGCCGGATCCCACCAGCCGTTCCGAGGATCGCCTCCTCGACCGACCAGGCGACCGGCAGCCTCGCGCAGGAGTCGCCGACGCCGGCGCGGAGGACCTCCGCGAGGTGGTGGGCGTTGAGGACGGCGCGCGTGACGCCGTGGGCCCGGAGGTGCGCGAGGAGGCGGACGACGATCGGGACGCCGAGGAACGGGAGGAGCGGCTTCGGGGTGGTCAGAGTCGCCGGGCGGAACCGGGTCCCGAAGCCGGCCGCCAGGACGAGGGCGATCACGCGGCGGCCCTCCGCGGGAATCGGCGGGGCGCCCCCGTCACGCGAAGACCATGTCGGCGGGGAGCGAGGGGTCCTCCCGCCGCGCCGCCTCCCAGAGCGCGACGTAGGAGAGCTGGATCAGCTCGGCGGGGGCGACGCCGAGCTCGTCCACGAGCGCCCGGACGGCCTCCTCCTCCCCCTCCACCTCGGCGAAGAGGCCGAGGGGCGTCTCGTCGACGAGGACGAGCGGGCGCGCGGTGTCGGCGAACCGCCACTCGGTCCGCCACTTCTCGTAGCGGATCCGGGGCGTGTAGCCGAGCCGGGCGAGGACCGCCTCGACCGCGGGAGGGTCGTCGACGCCGCTCTCCAGCTCCAGCCGGACCTTCAGGCCGGCCCTCATCTCGGCCGGCCCCTTCAGCGTCAGGAGCCCTCCGTCCCCCACCGACCGGACGCGGAGCGCCATGCCGCGCCCCCGGAGCGAGAGGAGGTCGTCGTCGAGGAGGACGTTCGCCTCGAAGAGGCGCGGCCCCGGCGCGGCGCCGCGCGCGCGGAGCGCCTCCTCGAACGCCGCGCGGTCGCGCAGCCGGAACTTCGCCTCGATCTCGCGCGGACCGGCGTCGGACGTCACGGTCCCTAGAATAGCGGTCGCCGTGCGCCACCGCCTCTCCGGCCTCCGAACCCGCGCGCCGAAGCTCCCCGACCTCGCCCTCGTCGCGCGGACGCTCGGCGTCGCCCGCGAGGCGCTCTCGGACATCGTCCTGGTGAGGCGCTCCCTCGACGCGCGCCAGCGCCCTGACCTCTTCTACGAGACGGCGGTGGAGTTCGAGGCGCGCGAGCCGCTGGAAGGGGCGCGCGAGGGGCTGAAGCCCCCGCTCCTCCTCGAGCCGGTCCCCGAGCCGCGGGCCCCGGCCCTCCTCGCCCCGCGCGTCCCCGCGTCCGCGCGCGTCGCCGTCGTCGGGACCGGTCCCGCCGGCCTCTTCGCGGCCCTCGCCCTCGCCGACGCCGGCGTCCCGCTCGTCGTCCTCGAGCGGGGGGACCCGGCGGAGGAGCGCTACCGGAAGGTGATGCGCTTCTGGAAGGGGGGGGCGTTCGATCCCGAGAGCAACGTCCAGTTCGGCGAAGGGGGCGCGGGGACCTTCAGCGACGGCAAGCTGACCTGCGGAAAGCGCCACGACAAGATCGCCGTCGTCCTCGAGACGCTCCACCGCTTCGGCGCGCCCGACACGGTCCTCTTCGACGCCAAGCCGCACATCGGGACCGACCGGCTCGTCGTCGTCCTCCGGAACGTGAGGCGGCACCTTCGCGAGCGGGGGGTCGAGCTCCGGTACCGGGCGAAGGTCGTCGACGTCGTCCGCCGGGGAGACGACGGGCCGCTCCGCGCGCTCCTCCTCGAGTCGGGCGAGGAGGTCGCGGTCGACGCCGCCGTCTTCGCCCTCGGCCACTCGGCGCGCGACACGGTGGAGATGCTCCAGCGCCGGGGCGTCGCCCTCTCGGCCAAGGCGTTCGCGATGGGGGTGCGGATCGAGCACCCGCAGGACGCGATCGACCGGATCCAGTACGGGCAGCTCTCCTCGGCCTGCGGCGTCGCGCCCGCCGACTACAAGCAGACCGCGCAGACGTCCTCGGGGCGGGGCGTCTACACCTTCTGCATGTGCCCGGGGGGCGAGGTGATCGCCTGCTCGTCCGAGGCCGGCGGGGTCGTGACGAACGGGATGTCGCGCTACAAGCGCTCGTCGGGCTTCGCGAACTCCGGCCTCGTCGTCCAGACGCTCCTCCCGGACTTCGATGCGGAGCAAGGGCCCGCGGTCCTCCGCGGCGTCGCGTTCCAGCGGCGCGTGGAGCGGGCGGCCTTCGACGTGGCCGGGGGGAGCTACGCGGCGCCGGCGATCCGGGTCACCGACTTCCTCGCCGGCCGCGACCCGCGCCCCCTCCCGCGATCGACGTACGAGCCCGCGGTCGTCCCGCGCCGCCTCGACGCGATCTACCCGCGCCCCTACCTCGAGGCGCTGGCGGAGGGGGTCCGGCACTTCGACCGGCGGATGAAGGGGTTCGTCTCGGACGAGGCGATCCTGATCGCCCCCGAGTCGCGCACCTCCTCGCCCGTGAGGATCGAGCGGGACGCCTCGTGCCAGGCTCCGTCGCTCCCCGGCCTCTACCCCGCCGGCGAGGGGGCCGGCTTCGCCGGGGGGATCGTCTCCGCCGCGCTCGACGGCCTCCGCGTCGCCCGCGCCCTCGCCGCCCGCCTCGCCGGCGAGAACGCGCCGGAGGACCCCGCGACGCCCGTCCAGGGGCCGGAGTACTGAAAGCATGAGCAGCCGCGTCCTCGTCGGCACCGCCGGCCACATCGACCACGGCAAGAGCGCCCTCGTCCTGGCCCTGACCGGGACCGACCCCGACCGCCTCCCGGAGGAGAAGAGCCGCGGGATCACGATCGACCTCGGCTTCGCCCACGCGGCGTGGGACGGGATCACCTTCTCCTTCGTCGACGTCCCGGGCCACGAGCGGTTCGTGAGGACGATGGTCGCCGGGGCGCAGGGGGTCGACGTGGCGCTCCTCTGCGTCGCCTCCGACGACGGCGTCATGCCGCAGACGCGCGAGCACCTCGCGATCCTCCGGCTCCTTGGGCTCCGCCACGGGATCCTCGTCAGGACGAAGGCCGACCTCGCCGACGCGGAGCTCGGAGCCGTCGTCGACGAGGAGCTCCGCGCGCTCGTGAGGGGGAGCTTCCTCGAGAAGGCGCCTCTCGTCGCCGTCTCGGCCGTCACCGGGCAGGGGATCGAGGAGCTGCGGAAGCTCCTCACCGCGGCGGCTCAGGCCACCGCCCGGCGCGACCCGGCCGCGCGGCCGGCCCGCCTCTTCGTCGACCGGGTCTTCACGATGAAGGGGTTCGGCCCCGTCGTCACCGGGACGCTCGACGGCGGGCGGGTCGCCGCCGAGGACCGGCTCACCCTCCTCCCGTCCGCGCGCGAGGTGAGGGTGCGGCGCGTCGAGGTCCACGGCGAGGAGCGGCGCGCGGCCGAGGCGGGCGAGAGGACGAGCCTCAACCTCGCGGGGGTCGACCGCTCCGACCTGGAGCGCGGGATGGCGCTCGTGGCGCCCGGGTCGCTCGAGCCGAGCTCCCTCCTGACCGCCGAGGTCGACCTCCTCCCCGACCTCGCCGGCCCCCTCGACGACGGGATCGCCGTCCGCCTCCACCTCGGGACGGCCGACGTCGGCGCCCGCCTCCACCGCGCGCCGGTCTCCGGCGCGCCCGACGCCGACCTCTTCCGGCCCGGCGAGCGCGTCGTCGTCCAGCTCACCGTCGCCGAGACGGTCCCGGCCCGCCGCGGCGACCGCTTCGTCCTCCGCCGCCCGTCGCCGCAGGAGACGCTCGGCGGCGGGCGCGTCCTCGACGTGGCCCGCCCGCGCATCCGGCGGCGGGCGGCGCTCCCCGCCGACTCCGCCCACCTCCTGGCGACGGGGACCGAGCACCAGGTGGCGCTCCTCCTCCTCTCGGAGGCGGGGCCGGCGGCCCTCTCGGCCGCCTCGCTCGCCGTCCGGCTCGGTATCCCGACGGCGACGTCGGCCGCCCACCTCGACGCCTTCGTCAAGGACGGCAAGGCGCTCCGGATCGCGCCCGGCCTCTACGCCCCGGCGGCCGCGACGGTCGAGATGGCGGAGAGGCTGACCGCCCTCTTCGCCGAGCGAAAGAGGAGCGGCGCGCCGTCGCTCTTCCTCCCCAAGAAGGAGCTTCTCGCCCGGCTCGCCGCCGGCCTCTCCGACGAGGTCGCGGAGGGATGGCTCGCGACCCTCGCCGCCGCGCGGAAGGTGACGGTCGCCGGAGACCAGGCCGGCCCGCCGGGGGCAGCCGCGACCGACGTGAGCGAGGCCGCCGGGGGATTCGCCTCGCGCATCGAGGAGGCGTACCGGGCGGGGGGCTTCGAGGTGCCGCGGAGCCTCGACCTGGCGAAGGCGCTCGGGACGAAGCCGGCCGTGGTCGACGGCCTCGTCGGCCACCTCCTGAAGGGAGGGACGCTCGTCCGCCTCTCGCCCGACGTCGTCGTCCACCGCGACGCCGTCGAGGAGGCGATCGGCAAGCTCGTCCCCTGGAAGGGGCAGACGCTCTCGGTGGGGCAGTTCCGGGACGTCCTCGGCCTGACGCGCAAGACGCTGATCCCGCTCCTCGAGCACCTCGACCAGCGGAAGAGGACGCGGCGGGTCGGCGACGCCCGGGTCGTCGAGTGAGCGCGTGAGCGGGGCGCCGCCCCGGCGGCGGCTGAGGGTGGAGGTGGAGGGGGCGGTCCAGGGGGTCGGCTTCCGCCCGTACGTCTACCGGCTCGCGGCCGACGAGGGGCTCGCCGGGTGGGTCCTCAACGGGACGGAGGGGGTGCGGCTCGAGGTGGAAGGGGCGTCCTCCGCCGTCGAGCGGTTCCTCGCCCGGCTCGTCGCCGCGCCTCCACCGCGCGCCGTGATCCGAGCCCTCCGCCACGCGGACCTCCCTCCGGCCGGCTTCGCGGGCTTCCGGATCGTCGCGAGCGACGCGGGGGGGACGAAGAGCGCGGCGGTCCTTCCCGACCTCGCCACCTGCGACGCCTGCCGGGACGAGCTCTTCGACCCGCGCGACCGAAGGTTCCGCTATCCCTTCCTCAACTGCACCGACTGCGGGCCCCGCTTCACGATCGTCAGGGCCCTCCCGTACGACCGGCCGAACACGACGATGGCGGGCTTCGCCCTCTGCGACGCCTGCCGCGCCGAGTACGAGGAGCCGCGCGACCGGAGGTTCCACGCGCAGCCGACGGCCTGCCCCGCCTGCGGGCCGCGCCTCGCGCTCTGGGAAGGCGACGGGACGGTCCTGGCGGCCGGGGAGGAGGCGCTCCAGGGGGCGATCGCGGCGATCCGCGGCGGAAAGGTCGTCGCGGTGAAGGGGCTCGGCGGCTTCCACCTCGTCTGCGACGCGCGCGACGAGGGGGCGGTGGCGCGGCTGCGTGCCGGGAAGGTCCGGCGCGAGAAGCCGTTCGCCCTGATGGTCCGCGACGTCGCGGCGGCCCGGGCCCTCTGCGCGGTCTCCGAGTCCGAGGCCGCGCTCCTCGCCTCGCCCGAGGCGCCGATCCTCCTCCTGGCGCGGCACGGCGGGTGTGGCGGGGGCGCCGAGGACGGCGACAGATCGGCAGTCGCTCCCAGCGTCGCTCCCAACGTCGCCCCCGAGAGCCCGCGCCTCGGCCTGATGCTCGCCGCCACCCCGCTCCACCACCTCCTCCTCGAGCCGTTCGCGACGCCCCTCGTCGCCACCAGCGGGAACCGGAGCGACGAGCCGATCGCCATCGACGAGCGCGAGGCGCTGGAGCGGCTGCGCGGCCTCGCCGAACTGTTCCTCGTCCACGACCGCCCCATCGAGCGGCACGCGGACGACAGCCTCGCCTGGGTCTTCCGTGGCGAGGCCGCCGTCCTCCGTCGCTCGCGCGGCTTCGCGCCGCTCCCGGTCCCCGTGGCCGGCCCGCTCCCTCCCCTCCTCGGCGTCGGGGCTCACCTGAAGGGAGCGGTCGCGCTCGGCTTCGGCAGCCAGGTCTTCGTCTCGCAGCACGTCGGCGACCTCGAGACGCCCGAGGCGCTGGGCGCGTTCGAGCGGGTGATCGCCGACCTCCTCCGGCTCTACGAGGCCGAGCCGGTCGCGATCGCCCACGACCTCCACCCGTCGTACCTCTCCACGCAGTGGGCGCGCGCCGCGGCCGGTGGCGAGGGGGCGTTCGCCGTCCCGCCCGTCCTCCGCCGCGCCGCCGCCGAGGGGCGGCTCCGGCTCGTCGCCGTCCAGCACCACCACGCGCACCTCGCCTCGTGCCTTTCGGAGAACGGGTTCGAGGGGAGCGCCCTCGGCGTCGCCTGGGACGGGACGGGACACGGGACCGACGGGACGGTCTGGGGGGGCGAGTTCCTCGCCGGCTCGGCCGACTCGGTCCGCCGCGTCGCCCACCTCCGCCCGTTCCGGCTCCCCGGCGGCGAGGCCGCCGTCCGCGAGCCTCGGCGCGCGGCCCTCGCCCTCCTCCACGAGGCGGGGATCGGCGGCGCGGCCGGCGCGGCGGCCGACCCCCTCTTCACCGAGGCCGAGCGGGCCCTCCTCGGGACGCTCCTCGCCCGCGGCCTGAACAGCCCGGTCACGACGAGCGCGGGGCGTCTTTTCGACGGGGTCGCGGCGCTCCTCGGCCTCCACCCGAAGGCCGACCACGAGGGGCAGGCCGCGACGGCGCTCGAGGCGCTCGTCGACCCGGACGAGAAGGGGAGCTATCCCTTCCCGCTCCGGCCGGGCCCGCCCGGCTCGCCCTCGACCCTCGACTGGGCACCGCTCCTCGCCGCGCTCCTCGACGACGGCGCGCGCGGCGTGAGGCGCGAGGTGCGCGCGGCCCGTTTCCACGGCGCCCTCGTCGAGGGGATCGTCGCGGCGGCGCGCGCCTCGGGGGAGGCCGCCGTCGCGCTGACCGGCGGCTGCTTCCAGAACCGGGTCCTCCTCGAGAAGGCCGTCTCGCGCCTCGAGGAGGAGGGGTTCCGGGTCCTCGTCCACCACCGGGTCCCGCCGAACGACGGCGGGATCGCCCTCGGCCAGGTCGCCGTCGCTGCGGCGATGCTGCGCTCCTCAGGAGCCGGCTGAGGAAGGGGGTCCGCCGGTCCCGTCGTCCGCCTCGTCGTCCGCCGCCTCCTCCGCCGTCTCCTCCGCAGCCTCCTCCGCCGCCGGGTCCTCGAACGTGACCGACACGACGTCGAGCTCGTCCCCCCCCTCGACGGAGAGGAGGCCGCCGCAGGCGCCGCAGACCCTGAGCCAGCTCCCCACGGCCCGCTCGGGCGACGCCCCGCACCCGGTGCAGGTCTGGCGCGCCGGCCGGAAGTCGACCTCGAGGCGGGACCCCTCGTCCGGCGTCCCCGCCGTCACCGCCTCCCACGCGAACGCGAGGAGGGCGGGCTCGACGGCGGAGAGCTCGCCGACGGCGAGGCGGACCACCTCGATCCGGTGCGGGCCGCGGGCGTCGACGGCCCGGCGGGCGGTCCGGTAGACCTCGGTCACCAGGCTCAGCTCGTGCATCTCGTGCGGCTCCCCGCGGAGGTCATTCTGCCCGTCGAGCGCGCCCGCGTCAGCGGGCGGCGACGCGCCCGTCCTTCTCGAGCCGCCCGAGGAGGCGGAGGAGCCCGTCGAGAATCGTCGCGGGGTGGGGCGGGCAGCCCGGGACGAAGAGGTCGACCGGGACGACCGCCGCCGCGCCGCCCAGCTGCTCCGGGCTCTGCCAGAACGGCCCGCCCGCGATGGCGCAGGCCCCGACCGCGATGACGATCTTCGGCTCGGGCACCGCGTCCCACGTCTTGCGGAGCGCCAGCTCCATGTTGCGCGTGACGGGGCCGGTGATCAGGAGGCCGTCGGCGTGGCGCGGCGAGGCGACCATCTGGATCCCGAAGCGCCCGACGTCCCAGACGAGGGTCGAGAGGACGTTCACGTCCGCCTCGCAGGCGTTGCACCCGCCCGCGCTCACCTGCCGGAGGCGGAGGGAGCGGCCGAAGAGCCGGCGGAGCTCGGTCTCGAGGCTGGTCGCCAGGGGGAGCGGCTCCCCGGAGAAGACGAGCTCCTCGCGCCGCCGCACGGAGAGGCGGTAGTCCCGCGTGAAGGAGATCGCCCCCTCGGGGCACGCCTCCGCGCACTCGGGGCAGAAGAGGCAGCGGCCGAGGTCGACCCGCGGGCCCGCGGGCGAGAGGGAGACCGCCTCGGTCGGGCAGGCGTCGGCGCAGGCGCGGCAGCCGTCGGGGCAGCGGGCGGCGTCGATCGCCGGGAGGCCGCGGAAGCGGTCGGGAAGCTCCGGCGGAGGGCCGTCGGGCCAGGCGAGGGTCCGGTGCCCCTGGTGGGCGCGGGCGAGGAGGGTCTTGATCATCGGCGCCGGCTCACAGGTCGTGTCCGCAGTAGGAGAGGTTGAAGCTCTTGTTGCACAGCGGGAAGTTGGAGATCTCCTCGCCCCGGAGCGCCAGCGCGAGGCCGAACCAGTTGTGGAACGAGGGGTCGGTCACCTTGTAGCGCCGGAAGCGCCCGTCGCCGTCCGTCAGCGCCACGTGGCAGACCTCGCCGCGCCACCCCTCGACGAGCGCCACCGCGAGGCTGTCGGCGGCCAGCGGGCCGACCGGGACCCTCGCGGGGGTCTCGGGGAGCGCCGCGAGCTGCTCGGCGACGAAGTCGGCCGACCGCTCCACCTCGGCAGCTCGGACGGCCGCGCGGGCCGCCACGTCGCCGGTGCTCGCCGTGACGACGGGGAGGTGGACGTAGCGGTAGATGCCGTGCGGGTGGTCGTGCCTCACGTCGCGCCCGATGCCGCACGCGCGCGCGGCGGGGCCGACGAGCCCGATCTCCTCGGCGTCCTTCGGCGAGACGACGCCCGTCCCCTCGAACCGCGCCGTCACCGACGCGGTCTCCCAGAGGAGGCCGATCGCCTCGAGGGCGTCCCTTCGCCCCGCGACGAGCCGCTCGGCGAGCCTTCCGGCCCGCTCCGGCTCGAGGGCGAAGCCCACCCCGCCGGGCCGGATCAGGCCGCGGCCGAAGCGGCTGCCGCACAGGAGCGCGGTCATGTTGAGGAAGTCCCCGCGGATCCGGCCGCAGAAGGAGGCGGTCGGGAGGAAGCCGACGTCGTTGGCGAGGGCGCCGAGGTCGCCGACGTGGTTCGCCAGCCGCTCGAGCTCCAGCGCGACGCCGCGGACCGCCCCGGCGCGGGCCGGGACTGCGACGCCGGCGAGGGCCTCGACGACCTCGGCGTACGCCCAGGCGTGCGCGACCGTCGTGTCGCCCGCGATCGTCTCGACGATCGGGACCGTCCCCTTGTGCGGGCCGCCGGCCAGGGCGCGCTCGACGTCGCGGTGCTGGTAGCCGAGCGAGATCTCGAGGTGGAAGACCTCCTCGCCGTGGCACTGGAAGCGGAAGTGCCCCGGCTCGATGACGCCGGCGTGGACCGGGCCGACCGCCACCTCGTGGACCTCCTCCCCCTCGACCCGGTAGAAGTCGGTGACGCCCGGGACGGGGTGGGCGAGAGCGGGGCGGCCCCACGCGTCGTGCCCCTCCCGCCACGAGGAGTGGAACCGGATCGGCTTGAGCCAGGGGTGGCCGGCCGGGACGACGCCGGCCTGCTCGGCGATCTCCCGCTCGAACCAGTGGGCCTGCGGGCAGGCCGGGGTGAGGGACGGGAACCGCTCGCCCTCGAGCCGCGCGCGCCCCACCCCGAGCGTCCCCTCCTCGTCGTCCGCGACGACGGCGAGGAGCTCGACCTCGCCCCCGGCGCGCGAGGAAGCCGGGGAGGCCGGCTCGGGCACGGAGGCGAAGAAGGAGACGAGGCGGTTTCCCTCGGCGGTCTCGCGGACGACCGCGTCGCGGAGGTCCTCGAACGGGAGGTCCGGGACCGCGGCGAGCGGCAGGGCCGAGCCGTTCCGGAGCGTCGCGAGGCGCGGGCCGCTCACGGCAGCCCCTTTCCGCCGAGGTCGGTCGCCGCGGTCGTCAGGAGGGAGCGGAGGGGCGCGGGGATCGTCAGGCCGAGGAGGAGGACCACCCCGAGGGCGAGGACGATCGGGATCGTCCGAGAGGGGGTGTCCCGGAACGCCTCCCGGACCGGCTCGGGCGGGGGCTCGCCCTGCAGGGCCGCCAGGACGGTCCCCCCCATGCCGAGGAAGACGGCCGCGAGGAGGGCGAGGATCGCCGCTGCCAGGAGGAGCCGTCCTGCCGAGAAGGCCGCCGTCAGGATCGTCAGCTCGCTCATGAAGGGGCCGAACGGGGGCGAGCCGGTGACGGCGAAGAAGCCGGCGAGGAAGAGCCCCGCCGAGAGCGGCAGCCGCCGGAGGGCCCCGGTCACCTCGTCGAGCGTCTTGCCGCCGTAGGCGCGGTGGATGTTGCCGAGGGCGAGGAAGAGGACCCCCTTCGTGAAGGCGTTGTTGACGAGGTGGAAGAGCGCCCCGAAGACCCCCGCCCCGCCGATCCCCACCCCGATGAGGAGGAGCCCCATGTGCTCGACGCTCGAGTAGGCGAGGAGCCGCTTGAGGTCGCGCTGGCGGACCATGAAGACCGCGGCCGTCGCGAGCGAGAGGACCCCGAGGGCGAGGAGGAGCTCGCGGGCGAACGCCCCCTCGCCCGCCGCGGCGACGATCCGGTAGACGCGCATCAGGGCGAGGAAGGCGGCGCTCGTCATCCCGCCCGCGAGGAGCATCCCGACGAGGCCCGGCGCCTCGCCGTAGGCGTCCGGCTTCCAGCTGTGGAGCGGCGCGACGCCGATCTTCGTCCCGTAGCCGACGAGGAGGAAGACGAAGCCCGCCCTGAGCCACGGCCGCGAGAGGCGCGGCGCCTCGTCGAGGAGGGAGCGGAAGACGAGGGAGACGTCGTGCCCCCCGAGGTACGCGGCGTAGCCGACGAAGAGCGAGCCGAGGAGGGCGAGGGCGACGCCGACCGACCCGATCATCAGGTACTTCCAGGTCGCCTCGATCGACCGCGGGTTCTTGTTGAAGTAGATGAGCGGCCCCGTCGAGAGGGTCGTCGCCTCGAGCGCGACCCACATCAGGCCGAGGTGCTGCGCGAGGACGAGGAGCGTGGCGCCGCCGAGGAAGCCGAGGAGGCCGACGCAGAAGACCCGGTTCGGGCGGTCGGAGCGGAGGGCGAGGTAGCCCGGGGCGTAGAGCGCGGCGAGGAAGAAGAGCCCGGAGAGGACGCCGAGGACGACGGCGCCGAGCGCGTCGAGCTGGAGCCACACGCCCGGCTTGAGCTCGACGCGGTGGAGGAGCGCGACCGCGGTGAGGGCGAGGTGGAGGGTCGCCGTCGCGGGGAGGAGGGCCGCGCGGGCGCGGTCCGACCGGAGGAGGGCCGCGACCACGGCCGCGGCGAACGGGAGGGCGACGAGGACGAGGGCGGGCACCGCTACTCCTTCAGCTCGGCCAGCCGCTCGGTGTCGAGCGACGAGAACTCGGCCCGGATGTGGTCGAGGACGATCCCCATGATGAAGACCGCCACGAAGAGGTCGAGGAGGACGCCGACCTCGACGAGGAACGGCATCGCCTCGAGGAGGAGGAGGCCGAAGACGAAGACGCCGTTCTCGAGGAGGAGGTAGCCGACCACCTGCGTGATCGCCTTGCGGCGCGTCGTCAGGACGAGGAAGCCGGCCAGGAGCGTCGCGAGCGAGGCGGGGACGACGAGGCTCCCGTCGTGCTCCGGCGCCAGCGGGAGCCCGCCGGCGAAGAGGAGCGCCAGCCCGGTCCCGATCCCCCCGAGGAAGAGGGAGGCGACGAAGCCGAGGTGCGGCTCCACCTCCCGCCGGATCTGGACGTCGCGCATCGCCTTGAGGAGGAGGGAGGGGATCACGAGCCCCTTCACGGCCAGCGTCCCCGCCGCCACGAGGCCCGTCCGCCAGTCGAAGGAGCGGTGGACGAGGAGGGGGAGGAGGCCGAGGAGGACCCCCTGGAGCGCCGCCGCCTGGATGCAGACCCGGATCCGGCTCGTCCCGAGGACGAGGAAGTTCAGGAGCATGACGCCGACGAGGAGGAGGTCGAAGGAGCGGCTCATCGCGTTATCACCTCGTCACCCCAACACCTCATCACCTCATCACCAGGACGGTCCCGAGGGCCGAGAGGAGGCACGCCGTGACCAGGAGCTGCGGCACCCGGACGAGCCTCAGGCGCGCCATCACCGACTCGACGACGCCGATCCCGATCGCGAGCGCGGCCATCCCCGCGCCGAAGAGGAGCCAGGCGGGGAGCGGACCGCCGGAGGGGACGGGGAGTGCGAGGCGGACGACGAGCGCCCCGAGGACGAAGAGCTTCACCGACGAGCCGTAGAGGACGAGGCCGAGGAGCGGGCCGCCGTGGTCGAGGACCATCACCTCGTGGATCATCGTCAGCTCGAGGTGGGTGTTCGGGTCGTCGAACGGGATCCGGCACGTCTCGGCGAGGAGGACGACGAACCACGCCGCCAGGACGAGGAGGAGCGCCCCGCCGGAGGCGAACCAGCCCGACGTCCAGGCCCCGGTCAGGAGGCCGGAGAGCGAGAGCGAGCCGGAGACGCGCGCCGCCGCGAGGAAGCCGAAGAAGAGGGCCGGCTCGGCGAGCGGGGAGAAGCTCACCTCGCGGGCGGCCCCCATCCCCTCGAAGGCGGACCCGGTGTCGAGCGCCGCCGCGGCGGTGAAGAAGCGGCCGAGCGCGAGGAGGTAGGCGAAGAGGACGAAGTCCCCCGGGAAGGAGATCGGCGCCCGGTGCGTCCCGAGCGGGACGAGGAGGCCGGCCAGGAGCGCCGTCACGACGCCGGCGAGCGGGCCCGCCCAGAAGACCCAGGTGGTCGTCCGCGAGAGGACGATCCCCTTCTCGGCCAGCTTGGCGAGGTCGTAGTAGAGCTGCAGGACCGGCGGGCCCGTCCGCCCGGCGAAGACGGCCTTCGTCTTGTTGACGATCCCCGGCAGGAGCGGCGGGACCAGCGCGAGGACGAGGGCGTGAAGAAGGGTCTGGACGAGCGTGTCGAGCATCTTCGCTGCCTTCAGAGGGTCAGGAGGAGGACGACGAGGGTGACGAACACGTAGAGGAGGTACGTCTGCGCGCGGCCGGACTGGATCGCCCGGAGACGCGCCGCCACGCGGGCGACGCCCGCGAAGGCCGGCTCGAGGACGACGTCGAGGACCGCGTCGGGGACGTGGCTCGAGAACGTCGCCGGCGCGGGGAAGAGACGTCCGGGCTCCGGGACGGCGCCGCCCGTCAGGTCGGGACGGTGGTGGCGCGGGAAAAGGACCCCGCGGAACGTCCGGACGAGCGTGGCGGCGAACGACGACGAGGTGTATTGCATCCGCGGGGTCGGCGCCGCGTAGCCGCAGTCCCAGGTGACGGCGGGCGTCGACGCCGCCGCGTCGCCGTCCCCGGCGGGGCGGCGCAGGTCACGGAGGAAACCGGAGCGGGCGCGCAGCCCCAGGAACGCCGCGAGGGCGAGGCTCCCGGCGATCGCCCAGGCGACCGCCCCGAGCGTCCTCAACGGCGCCACGGCGGCCAGCGGCCCGAGCGCGGCGGCGGACGGCCCCGCCGCCACCGAGACGGCGCGGCCGAGGGGGCCGGCGAGGAGGGCGGGCCCGAGGCCGACGAGGAGGCAGGCCGCGCCGAGGATCGCCATCGGCGCGAGGAGGAGCGCCCCGCCGTCGCGGGCCTCCCTCCCGTCGTCCGTCCGCGCCTCCCCGAGGAAGACCGCCCCGAACGCCTTGACGAAGCAGGCCACCGCGAGGCCGCCGACGAGGGCGAGGGCCGCGGCCGCGAGGGCGGCGAGGGCCGCGTCGGGGACGCGCCGGCCGAGGACGGTCGAGACGAGGCCGAGGTAGACCAGCCACTCGCTGACGAAGCCGTTCAGCGGGGGGAGGCCGCAGATGGCGACGGCGCCGGCCGAGAAGGCGAGGGCCGTCCCCGGCATCCGGCGCGCCAGGCCGCCGAGCCGGTCGATCTCGCGCGTCCCCGTCGCGTGGACGACGTTCCCCGCCGAGAGGAAGAGGAGCGGCTTGAAGAGGCCGTGGTTGACGACGTGGAGGAGCCCGCCGGAGAGCCCGAGGAGGACCCAGGCCGTCTCCCCCCGCGTGCGCCCCAGCGTCCCGAGGCCGACGCCGAGGGCGATGATCCCGACGTTCTCGACGCTGTGGTAGGCGAGGAGGCGCTTGAGGTCGTGCTGTCCGAGCGCCGAGAGGACCCCCGTCAGCGCCGACACCGCGCCGACCGCCAGGACGGTCCCTCCCCACCAGGCCGGCGGGTCGGGGACGAGGGACAGGACGCGGACGAGGCCGTAGATCCCGATCTTGATGACGACGCCGGAGAGGAGCGCCGAGACGTGGCTCGGTGCCGCCGCGTGCGCCGGCGGCAGCCAGACGTGGAGCGGGAAGAGCCCCGCCTTCAGGCCGAAGCCGACGAGCGCGAGCCAGAAGAGGAGCGTCCCGGCCGGCGTCGCGGCGATCCCGGCGGCGAGCGGCTCGAGGCGGAAGGAGCCGGCCGTCGCGCGGAGGAGGGCGAAGAGGCCGGCGAGGGCGAGGAACGCGAGGTGGGCCGACGCGAGGTAGATCCACGCGGCCCTGCGCGTCCCGGGCCGGTCCTCCTCCGTCCCGACGAGGAAGAACGCGCCGAGGGCCATCACCTCCCACGCCACGAGGAAGACGAGGGCGTGGCGCGCCAGGACGACGAGGACGAGGGCCGCGACCGTCAGGCCGAGGGCGAGGCGGAGGCGCCGCCCCGGCCCCGTCCGCTCGCCGTCGTGCCACGAGCCGAGGCCGAAGAGCGCGACGGCGCCCCCCGTGAGCGAGATCGGGACGAGGAAGAGGGCGGAGAGGGCGTCGAGGCCGACGAGGCCCGCCCCGCTCGGAACCGCCCTTCCTCCGGCCACGAAGGCCGCTCCCGCCCCGACGAGACCGACCGTCCCCGCGCCGACCGCGAGGGCCGCGAAGAGCCTGGGCCCCGACCGGCGCGGCTCGAGGCCCCCGCCGAGGAGCCCGGCCACCGACCAGAGCGCCGCCGAGACGAGCGCCAGGAGGAGGGGGAGCGAGAGGGCCGGCGCGGCGAGCCCGGCGCTCACGGCAGCCTCCAGAAGGCGCGGAGGGCGTTCCAGAGGAGGAGGACCACGAGGGTCGCCACCGGGACGACGAGGTAGCTGCTGAGCCGGCCGTGCTGGAACCGGCGGAGCCGCCCGAGCCGGTCCGCCGCGCGGGAGAGCGCCGGCTCGAGGAGCCTCTCCCCGACCGGCTCCGGCGTCGACGAGTCGAAGCCGACGCGCGCCGGGAAGAGCCCCGAGGGGCGCCCGGGAGAGGTCCGGACCCCGAGGAGGGGAGGAGCGAGCCTCTCGGCGACCCAGGTCGAGAAGGACCGCGCCGTGTACTGCATCGTCGCGGAGGGCGCGGCGTACCCGCAGTCCCACGTCGGGCGCCCCGCGATCACCCGCCGCCGGAACGCGAGCGCGACGAGGAGGGCGGCGACGAGGACGCACGCCGCGAGGGACGAGAGGAGGGCCGTCAGCGGGCCGAGGGCCGCGGCCTCGGCGAGCGTCGGGACGAGTCTCGCCTCGCTGCCGCCCCCCCAGGACGACGCCACCCGCTCGAGCGCCGGGGCGAGGAAGGGGAGGGCGAGCCCGGCCGCCGCCGCGGCCGCGGCAGCGAGGATCGCGGGGGCCGTCATCGTCCGCGGGGACTCGTGCGCCCGCTCCGCCGCCGCGCTCCGGGGCTCGCCGAGGAGCACCGTCCCGGCGAGGCGGACGAACGCGGTGACGGCGAGCGCCCCCGCCAGCGCGAGCGTCGCGACGCCGACGGGGGCGAGGAGGAGCCCGTGGGCGGGGTCGAGGAAGGCCCGGAGGAGCCCCGCGTAGAGGAGCCACTCGGCGGCGAAGCCGCCGAACGGGGGGAGGACGGCCGCCGCGGCCGCCCCCGCCACGAACGCCGTCCCGGTGGCCGGCATCCTCCGGAGGAGCCCGCCGAGCCTGTCGACGGCGCGCGTCCCGGTGGCGTGGACCACCGAGCCCGCCCCCAGGAAGAGCGCGGCCTTGAAGAGGGCGTGGACCCAGGTGTGGAAGACCGCGGCCGCCACGCCGAGGAGGACCCACTCGGGCCTCCCCGCCGCGCGCCCCGAAAGGGCGAGGCCGATCCCCATCGCGACGATCCCGACGTTCTCGACGCTCGAGTAGGCGAGGACGCGCTTGACGTCCGCCTGCCCCGCCGCGAGGGCGACGCCGAGGAGCGCCGTCACGGCCCCGGCGAGGAGGACGAGCGCCGCGAGCGGCACGGGGACGTGGGGCAGGAGCCCGGAGACGCGGAGGATCCCGTAGAGCCCCGTCTTGAGCATCACCGCCGACAGGAGCGCCGACACGTGGCTCGGGGCCCCCGCGTGCGCGCCCGGGAGCCAGAAGTGGAGCGGGGCGAGGCCGGCCTTCGCGCCGAAGCCGACGAGCGCGAGGAGGAGGATCGCCGCGTCGGTCCCCGCGGGGCCTTCCGGGAGCGGGAGCCACGCGAGGCCGCCGCCGCGCTGCCGGAGGAGGAGCACCATCGCCACCAGGGCGAGCGTCCCGACGTGGGTCGTCGCCAGGTAGGTCCACCCCGCCCGCCGGATCCCCGCCTCCTCGTGCTCCACCGTCACGAGGAAGAAGGCCGAGAGCGCCATCGCCTCCCAGGCGAGGAGGAAGACGACGCCGTCGCGCGCCACCGTCACGACGACGATCGAAGCCGCGAGGGCGCCCGAGAAGAGCCGGATGGTGCGCCGCCGCGCCGCCGCGTTCGCCCCGCCCCGCTCGTACCCGAGGCCGTAGACCGAGGCGAGGGGGAAGACGACGGAGACGGGGACGAGGAAGGCCGCCGAGAGGGGGTCGACCGCCAGGACGAGCCGGCCGAACGGCAGGGGCCAGGCGGCGTCGACCACGGTCCCGGTCCGGCCCGCGAGGCCGAGGATCGCGGCGGCGAGGGCCGCGAGCCCCGCCCCGACGGCGAGGAGGGCCCCGAGCCGGGCGGCTCCCTCGGAGTCGCGGCGGACGAGGGTCGGGAGCCCGCTCGCCAGGGAGAGGGCGATCGCGGCGAGGAGGAGCGCGGCCTCGACGGGGGGCGCCGGGCTCATCCGGCCTGCGCCGCCCCTGCCCCGGCCGCCGCCGGCGCCTCCACGGCCCGGCCCCTCCGGGCGTCGATCTCGGCCTCCAGGTCGCGCGCCGCGGTCCCGATCGCCTCGCGGCTCGCCTCCGCGAGGAGGAGGTCGCGGAAGCGGGGCGTCCGGAGGAGGTACGCCAGGCGCGAGAGGAGGTGGAGGTGCGCGCGGACCGTCGGGGTGATCAGGGTGAAGAGGATCCTCACCGGCACGCCGTCGAGGGCGCCGAAGTCCACCGGCTCCTCGAGGAAGCAGAGGGCGATCAGGGGCTGCTCGACGTGGAGGACGATCGGGTTCCTCACGTGCGGGATCGCGATGCCGTCGCCGACCGCGGTCGAGCCGAGCGTCTCCCGGGCGAGGAGGACGCTCAGGAGGAAGCCCCGGTCGACCTCCCGCGGCAGGGGGAGGATCTCGACGACCGCCGCGAGGGAGTCCTCCTTGCGCGAGCCGGAGACGCGGTAGTGGATCCCCCCGCGGGCGAGGGCTTCGGCGACCGAGGGGAGCGGCGACTCGCTCCCCTCGGGCTCCTCGAAGATGCGGGGCGAGACGTTGATCCGCTTCGCGGTCGCCCACTCGAGGAGCTCGGCGCGGTTGAACCGGTACTGTTCGCTGACCTGGTAGGCCGGGAGGGTCCCGGAGCGGATCCAGCGGTAGATCGTCTTCTCCGAGACCCCGAGGAGCTCCGCCGCGTCCTTGACCGTGACCTTCATCGGGCCGTGCCTTCCTTCGATCCGATCTCGAGCATTCTGTCCACGTCATGCCCCCGAGTAACCATCAACACGCCTTGGCGCCCACGATGGGACAACGACGGACATTCTTCCATCCCGAAAGGTCCAGCGTCAACCGGTCCTGCGCAAGGGGAGTGCGTCAACCGTCCCGAGAAGGCCTCGGCGGGCCGGCAGCGCGCCCGGACCGCCCCGGGCAGGGGGGCCCGGGAGGGACCCTCTTCAGCCCTCCGGCGTCCCCCGGAGGTTCTTCTTGATCGAGCGCTTCCCGACCTCCTTGGCGGAGTCGAGGGCGTACTCGAGCGTCGCGTCGAGGACGAGCCACGAGTCGACGGCCTTCCCCGCCACGGAGCCGGGGCTGAACCGCCAGCCGAGCGCGGCCCCGCGGACCCACTTCAGGATCAGGCTCTCGTTCTCCTTGCCGATCGGGACGATCCGCTTCACCTGCCCCTGGGTCGAGACCTCCACGAGGGCGTGGATCTTCGAGCGGAGCTTGGTCGACTCGGCCTTCCAGCTCGACTTGGCCGGCATCGGGAGGAAGTCGACGTCCTCGACCGAGACGTAGCCCGGCTCCGGAGGGGTGATCTCCTTCGGGTACCGCGTCACCCACGCCTCGCCGACGGTCTCCGGGCCGATCTCGGGGAGCGGGTCGGTCTTCCCGACGGGGGTCAGGTCGAACGACGTCCACGCGGCGTCCTCGAGCTGGATCGTCAGGTCGATCCCGTACGTGGCCCAGGTCCTCACCGGCTGCCCGTCCTTGCGGGCCGGCTTGAAGGTCCACTTGGCCGCCAGGAGCGAGACGGTCGGGCCGAACGCCCGGAGGGGGGGCTCGACGGCCTGCGCCTCGAGGACGCGTCCCGTCTCGTCGACCTTCACGGCGACGAAGAGCGGCTCGCGCGACTCCCAGTCCGCCAGCGGCGGGCGGGCCGTCAGCTTCGCGGGGACGTCGACCGGGACGAAGAGCGGGTTGACGAAGGGGACGTCCGGCGGCGCGGGGCGCGTGGGATCGGCGATCGGCTCCAACGGGCCGGGCGGCCGGGTCGGGGCCGGAGGAGGCGCGGGAGCGGCAGGAGCCTCCTGCTGAGGGGCGGCCCCGGGAGCTCCCGCCGCGGGGACGGCCGTGCCCGTGGCCGGCTGCGGTGCCGGCGCCGGCGTCGTCAACGGGATCGGCTCGGAGACCGGCTTCGGCTCCTGGGGGATCTGCGCGAGGGCGCCCCCTCCGCCCCCGAGCCGGATGACGACGGAGGCAGCCGCGCAGGCGAGCGCGACAGACGACGGCACGAGGCCACGGGGGCCGCGGAGACCACAGGGGCCACGGAGGCCGTAAGAGCTCGGCCGCATCCGGACCATTCTAGCGGCTGGAGGCGTCGAGCCGCCCCCTGTTCCCGGCCGTCATTTCGCCTCGGCCCAGCTCGGCCCGCTCCCGACGTCGACCGTGAGCGGCACGGCGAGCTGCGCGACCCCCTCCATCGTCTCGCGCGCGAGGGCGCCGACCCGCGCCGCGTCCGCGGCGTCGCACTCGAGGACGAGCTCGTCGTGGACCTGCAGGAGCATCCGCGCCGTCGGCGCGCGGGCCGAGAGGACGGCGTCGAGCGTGATCATCGCCTTCTTGATGAGGTCCGCCGCCGAGCCCTGGAACGGCGCGTTCATCGCCATCCGCTCGGCGTTCGCCCTCACGGCGTGGTTCCGGTCCGCGATCCCGGGGATGGGGCGGACGCGGCCGAAGATCGTCTCGGTCCCCCCGGTCTCGCGGGCCCTCGCGAGGATCCCGTCGAGGAACCCGCGGATCCTGGGGAAGCGCTCGAAGTAGGCGGCGATGAAGGCCTTCGCCTCCCCCTGCGGGACGCCGAGCTGCCCGGCGAGGGCGAACGGGCCCATGCCGTAGAGGACGCCGAAGTTGATCGTCTTGGCCGAGCGGCGCTGGTCGGGCGAGACGAGGCCGGGGTGGATCCCGAAGATCCGCGCGGCCGTCGCCCGGTGGATGTCCTCGCCCCGCCGGAACGTCTCGATGAGCGCCTCGTCCCCCGAGAGGTGCGCGAGGATCCTCAGCTCGATCTGGGAGTAGTCCGCGGCGACGAGGAGCCGCCCCGGCGGCGCGACGAACGCGCGGCGGATCGCCCGCCCCGCCTCGGTTCGCACCGGGATGTTCTGAAGGTTCGGGTCGTTCGACGAGATGCGCCCGGTGGCCGCGACCGCCTGGTCGAAGCGGGTGTGGATCCGGCCGTCGCCCGCGACGTGCGCCGGGAGGGCGTCGACGTAGGTCCCCTTCAGCTTCGACAGCTCGCGCCACTCGAGGACGAGGCCGGGGAGCGGGCCGACGCGCCGGAGCGAGAGCTCCTCGAGGACGTCGGAGCCGGTCGCGTACGACTTCGTCTTGGCGGTCTTCCTGAGGACGGGATAGCCGAGCTTCTCGAAGAGGATCCGCCCGAGCTGCTGCGGCGAGCCGACGTTGAACGGCTCCCCGGCCGCCTCGTGGACCTGGCGCTCCAGCGCGGCGAGCCGCGCGGCGAGCTCCACCGAGAGCGCGGCGAGCGCCTCCCCGTCGACCCGGATCCCCGCCTCCTCCATCCGCGAGAGGACCGGCACGAGCGGCAGCTCGATCTCCGCGAGGACCCGCGCCCGCGCCTCGCCCCCGGCCCCCGCGAAGCGGGGAGCGAGGGCCGCGAGGAGGTCGAGGGGAAGGCGTGCGCGCGGCGCGAGGTACGAGAGGCCCGGGTCGCTCGAGAGGAGCGAAACCGAGTCGAGGCCCGAGGCCGCGCCGATCTCCTTCTCCGACGGGATCGCCTCCGGCGGCAGGCCCAGGATCGCCCGCGCGTCGCCCGGAAGGTCGTGCGCGTGGAGGCCCGGCGCGTCGACGTAGGCGGCGAGCATCGCGTCCTCGAACCGCGCGGGGCGCGGGAGGCCGAGGGCGCCCGCCGCGAGGAAGAGGGCCTTGACGTCGTGCGCCACGACGACGGGCCCGTCCGGCCCCAGGAGGCGGCCGAGGGCCTCGCGGCCCGCGCCCCCGTCGGGGCCGTCGAGGGCGAAAGCGACGGTCCCTCCGGACGGGAGCGCCAGGCAGGCCGCGAGGGGGATCGGCGGGAAGGGCTTGCCGGGACCGCACGCCACGTGGAGCCCGGCGCGTCCGGCCGCCACGGCGGCGGCCGTCGCCTCCGCGAGCGCGGCGGCTCCGGTGAGCCAGGTCGCGGGAGCGCCGGAGCGCGGCGGCGCCGCTCCGCCCTCGACGGGGCTCGCGCCTTCGCCCGTCCCGCCCTCGCCCGCGGCGATCGGCGTCCCGGCCCCCGGCCCGGCCGGGCCTCCGACCCCGCTCCGCTCGGCCTCCTCGAGGAGCTCCTTCCGCAGGCGCGAGAAGCCGAGCTCCTCGAAGAACGACGCCATCTCCTCGACCCGGGCCCGGTCGCGGGGCGGGAGGCGGTAGGTCCCGAGGAGCTCCGCGGCGGTCGTCCCGCCCGGGGCCGGCGCGTCGCGGCGGACGACCGCCAGCTCGCGCGAGCGGAAGGCCTCGTCGCGTCCCTTCTCGAGCGACTCGCGCCGCTTCCCCTTCACCTCGTCGAGGTGCTCGTAGATCGCCTCCAGCGGGCCGAAGGCGTTCACCAGCTCCTTGGCCCCCTTCTCGCCGATCCCCGCGACGCCCGGGATGTTGTCCGCCGCGTCGCCCATCAGGGCGAGGACGTCGACCACCCTCTCGGGCGGGGCGCCGAAGAGCTCGCGCACCCCGGCGGCGTCGAGGACCCTCTCGTGGACCGGGTGCCAGACGACGACGTCGCCCCCCGAGACGAGCTGGTAGAGGTCCTTGTCCGCGGAGGCGACCTCGACCCTCAGCCCCGCCCGCGCCGCGCGGTCGGCGAGGGTCCCGATCAGGTCGTCCGCCTCGAACCCCGGCTCCTCGACGACGGCGAGCCCCATCGCGCGGCAGAGCCTCTTGGCGTCCTCGATCTGGGGCACCAGGTCGTCCGGCATCGGCGCCCTCTGCGCCTTGTACGCGGCGTCCATCTCGTGCCGGAAGGTCTTCTCCTTCCGGTCGAACGCGACGGCCACCGCGTCCGGCCTCCGGGCCGACAGGAGCTTCCGGAGCATCGTGGCGAAGCCGAAGGTGGCGTTCGTCGGCCGCCCGTCCGGTCCCGACAGGGAGCGGATGGCGTGAAACGCGCGGTACAGGTACCCCGAGGCGTCGACCAGGACGAGGGTTTCGGGCATGGCGGGGCGAGTCTACGGCGGCAAGCCGCGGGGCGGCCCTCCTCGTAACATCTGGGGGGGGGACCATGCCCGAGACGAACGGAACCCGTCCCGCGCCTCCCGTCACGAACGGCCGGCTCGCCGCCGCCCTCCTGGCGCTGGCGGACGCGGAGGAGCCGGGGGGGCGGGCGGCGCGGGACTACCGGGACGCGGCGGCCGCGCTCCGCCAGCTCCCGGCCGACCTCTTCGGCCGGCGGATCAACATCCTCGCCCTCCCCCACGTCACGCCGCGGGCCGCCGACGCCCTCGGGGCGTTCCTCGCGTGCGGCTCGGACGAGTCGATCTCCGACCGCCTGGCGGCGATCCTCGACCGCGAGGACCCCGCGCGCGAGCGCAAGCGCGACTTCCTCACCCGCGCCGACGTCGACCGGATCCTCTCCTCCGCCGGAGACGGCCCGGCGGGCCTCGCGGACCTGCGCGCCGACCTCCACCTCCACACCGACCGCTCCGACGGCACGCTCTCCCTCGCGGACCTCCACCGGGCGCTCCGCCTCCGCGGAGACCGGTACGCCTTCCTGACCGACCACGCGCGCGACTGCTCGGTCGCGGGCGGCCTCTTCCCGGCCGACTTCGCGGCGCAGGCCCGCGACGTCGCGCGGCTGAACGAGGCGTCCGACGGCGAGCTGCTGATGCTGCTGGGGGCCGAGGCGAACATCGCCGAGGACGGGACGCTCGACGTGACCCCCCGGACGGTGCCGCAGCTCGCGGGCGTCGTGGCGTCGATCCACACCGGCCTGAGGAGCCCGCGCGACCAGACGGCCCGGCTCGTCCGGGCGGTCGAGACCCCCGGCGTCGCGGTCCTCGGCCACCCGCGCGGCCGGCTCTACAACGTGAGGACGGGCGTGAGGGCCGACTGGGCCCGCGTCTTCGCCGTCGCCGCGCGCCGGGGCGTGGCGATCGAGCTGAACGGCTGCCCCGAGCGGCTCGACCTCGACCCGCGCCTGGCGCGCCTCGCGAACGAGGCGGGGTGCCTCTTCACCGTCTCGAGCGACGCCCACGCGCACCGGCACCTCGACTTCCAGCGGTACGCGCTGGCCGTGGCGCGCCTGGCCGGCGTCCCGCGCGAGCGGGTCGTCAACTCGTGGTCGCGCGACCGCTTCGTCGCCTGGCTCGAGGAGCGGCGGGCGGCCTGACGCTCAGTCGTAGATGACCGACCCCGGGTCGAACGCGTCGCCGGTGTCCCAGCCGTACCAGTGGCGGTGGTTGAAGTCGTAGTGGAAGCCGAAGGCGGTGTACGGGAGGCGGAACCAGCGGAAGAGGAAGAGGAGCGGCCTGCCCCACCAGGTCGACTCCTTCACGCCGACCGCCTTCAGGACCTCCGGGAGGTTGAGCCCGATGTCGAGGCCGATGTTCCGCTCCCGGTGGTCGACCGGCGAGAAGCGATACCCCTTCGAACCGTAGGTGAGGGAGACGAGGAGGAAGCGCGCGGGACCCGGCTTCACCCCGACCCGCGGGAGGAAGCCGTTCAGGATGAGGTCCGCGCTGTAGACCTCCTTGGAGTAGTCGGCGCCGTACCCGAGCGCGCGGCAGCAGGGGTCGGGGATCATGTACTTCACGCGCCCGAACCTCAGGCCGATCGTGTCGCGCAGGCCGAGGCGCCCGACCTGGGACCAGGCGAAGGCGCCGAGGGTGTTGGTGACGGCGTCCTCGGGCGAGAAGCCGTAGCGGGTGAAGCCGTCTCCCACCTCGACGAGGAGCCCCCCGAGGGAGACCGCCGAGAAAGCGAGGAGGCGCGCCTGCGCGTCGCTCTTGCCGAGTCCCCGGTAGAGACCCTCCATCAGCTCCTCGACCATCGACGACACGACGAAGTGCGAGACCTTGTCGGCGCCGCCGGTGTAGGTGTCCGGGTCGAACCACCCCTCGTGGTCGACGTGCCAGGCGACCTTCTCCTCGACCTTCCACCAGCTGTAGTAGCCGACGATCGGGATCGCCGCGAAGAAGCCGACGGTGGCGAGCGTCGTCTTCCTGTCGAAGAGCTTCGGGGCGGGGGGCGGCGGCGGCTCGGGGCCGGCCCCCCCGAGCCCGTCGAGCGCGTCGGGCAGACGGAAGGCGGGCGCCGCGAGACGCACGCCGTCGAGGCCGAAGCGGCCGCCCTCCGGAAGGTCGAGCGCGAGGCGCCCCGAAACGCCGGGCGCCAGCAGCGCCGGCGGCGGCGCCGCTCCGGCGCGCAACGCGCCGCCGAGGGCGAGGGCCGCCGCGAGGACGCGCGCAGCCCCCCGCGCCCCGGCGCGGCAGGAAGCCCGGGAGACCCCGTTCAGGAGGCGAGCCCCTTCGCGCGGGCCAGGTCGCGCGCGGCGGCGAGCGAGACGGCCGCCTTGGCCGCCGTCCGCTCCGCGTCCTCGCGGAATCCGTCGGCGAGCGCGGCGTCCCCCACGCCGGGGAGGTTGATCCTGACGTTCGCGAGGGCCCCGTCGACGGCGGCGCCGAGGAGGAGCGCCCCGACGAACGCATCCGACGCGCAGCTCGGGTTCCCCTTCTCGAGGACGAGGGGCGCCCGGGCGAGCGCCTCGCCGGCGAAGAACGCCGTCTGGTTCGGGACGGTCGTGGCGAGGACCGTCGCGTCGTCGATCGCCTTCGCGCGCGCCGCCTTCTGCTCGGGCGACTCCTTCGGCAGCCGGCGCGCGCCGACGATCGCGTCGAAGGCCCGGGTGTCCTCGTCGACGAGGCCGAGGAGTCTCTCGCGGGCCGCGTCGAGGGCGGACGCGAGGGGCTCGAGCTCGGCCCAGGCGTCGCGGTACTTCTCCTTGCCGAGGGTCAGCCGGACCGCCATGGCGAGGAGGGCCGCGCCGGCCGCGCCGGTGGCGGCCGAGGCGGAGCCCCCCCCGGGCGCCGGGCTGTCGGAGGCGAGGGCTGCGGCGAAGTCGCGGAGGGAGAGGGAGACGAGGTCGGTCACGAAGGCCTCCTCCTGGACGCGGTCAGCCGGGGGCGCGCCGGCGGTCGCGGACGACCACCCGCCCTCCGGCGACCACGTCGGTCACCGGGTTGACGCCGTAGTGGTAGACGAGGTGCTCCAGGGACGGGCCGTCGATCAGGACGACGTCCCCGGCCTTCCCGGGCTCCAGCGAGCCGCGCCGCCCGGCCTCCCCGAGCGACGCAGCCGCGTTGAGGGTCAGGGCGGTGAGGGTCTCCTCCACGGTCAGCCCCATCCCCAGCGCCGCGAAGAACGCCACGGCCGGGAGCGACTCGGTGTACGAGGAGCCGGGGTTGCAGTCGGTGCCGATCGCCACGGCGACCCCCGCGTCGATCATCGCGCGGGCCGGGGCGTAGCGGTTCATCCGGAGGAAGACGGACGTCCCCGGCAGGAGGGTCGCGACGACCCCCGCGCGGGCCATCGCCTCGATCCCGTCGGGCTGCGCGAAGAGGAGGTGGTCCGCCGACGCCGCCCCCACCTCGGCCGCGAGCCGGGCGCCCCCCAGCGGCGTCAGCTCGTCGGCGTGGACGCGCGGGACGAGGCCGTGGCGCTTCCCCGCCTCGAGGATCCGGCGCGACTCGGCGAGGTCGAAGACCCCCGTCTCGCAGAAGACGTCGGCGAACCGCGCCCCTCCCGCGGCGAGCGCCGGGAGGATCTCGTCGCAGCAGGTGTCGACGTAGCGGGCCCTCCCGGACGCGGAGGCGCGCAGCTCCAGCGGGACCTCGTGCGCGGGGAGCGCCGTCGCCACGACGCCGACGGGATGCCCGCGGCTCCCGTCGAGGATCGCGCCGAGCTGCTTCAGCTCGCTCGCCAGCTCGAGGCCGTAGCCCGTCTTCGCCTCGCAGAACGTCGTCCCGTGGAGGAGCATCGTATCGAGGCGGCGGCGGACGAGCGCCGCGAGCTCCTCGCGGCTCGCGCGGCGCGTCGCCTCGACGGTCGCCACGATCCCGCCTCCCGCGGCGGCGATCTCGGCGTAGCTCCTCCCCTTGAGCCGCTCGTTGAACTCGCTTTCGCGCGAGCCCGCCCAGGGGAGATGGGTGTGCGGGTCGACGAAGCCGGGGAGGGCCGTCTTCCCCGCCCCGTCGAGGACGACGTCGCCGGGCGCGGCCGTCTCCCCGAAGCGCGAGACGAACTCCGCGTCGGGACCGGCGAAGGCGACCGAGCCCCCGTCCACGAGGATGGCCGCGTCGCGGACGCGGCGGACGGCACCCTGGGCGCTCCCCCGGCAGGCCGCGGTTCCGGTCGGCGTCGCCAGCGAGTCGAGGTGCCGGACGACGACCCGGCTGCTCAGGCGGTCTCCCCCTCGCGGCGCTTGGCCCTCATCACGGAGACGGAGCTGTCGAGGTCCTCCTCCTCGCGGTCGAAGTTGAGGACCTGCTGGAACATGTCGAGCATCCCCTGGAGCTTCAGGTGGAAGTTCTTCCGCTCCACCCTGAGCTCCCGGATCCTCTTCTCCTTCTCCGCGACCTTCTCGAGCGCCTGCTGGACGAGGCGGTCGGCCTGCCGCTCGGCCTCGGCGACGATCCGCTCGGCCTCCTTCTCGGAGTTCGCCCGGAGCCCCTCGGCCGAGCGCTGCGCCACGACGAGGGTCTGGCGCAGGGTCTCCTCGTTCTCGCGGTGCCGGGCGAGCTCGTCCTTGAGGCGGACGTTCTCGCGATCGAGCTCGTCGAGCTGCCGGTGGAGCTCCTCGAGGTCGTCGGCCATCAGCTCGAGGAACTGGAGGACCTCGTTCCGGTCGAAGCCGCGGAACCGCGGGCTGAACGACCGCTTCCGGAGCTCGAGGGGGGTGAGGGAGGTTCTCATCGCCTCATGTTAGCAGGCGCGATCGGGGGGGCTCTCAGTTCACCGGGCCGTTCCACCCGCCGTCCACGACCGTGAAGCGGCGCCTGCGGAACGGGTTCCGGATCCGGCGCGGGCGGAACGTCGGGGACCCTCCCGAGGGGCGGCGCGCAGAGAAGAGCCACGCGACGGGGAGGCCGCCGAGGACGAAGACGAGCTGCGCGACCGACCGGGTCGCCTCGATCTCGGAGAAGACGACGAGGACGAGCGCGAGGAGCGCGAAGACGCCGCGCGTCATCGGGAGGACGCCGAAAAGGTTCGCCGGGAGGGAGAGGCCGCGGAGCGCCCACGCCACGATGAGCGCCGTCAGGAGCCCCGACATCCCGGCCCCGACGGCGAGCCCCGTCCCGAGGGCGAGGGCCGCGAGCGTCCCGAGCGCCGCCGCCGAGGCGGACGCCGCGACGAGGAAGAGGGCGAAGCGGCGCGAGCCCCAGACGGCCTCCATCTCCGTCCCGAAGCTCCAGAGGAGGAGGAGCGCGAACAGGAGGTTGACGATCCCCGCGATGACGAGGGGGTACGTGACGAGCCGCCACACCTCCCCCGCGAGGATCCGCGACGGGATCGCGGCCAGGAGGTACGCCGCCCCGGGGACGAGGAGGCCGAGGAGGTAGCCCGCCGCGGCGAGGGCGAGGGCCGTGCGGGTCACGGGGGGGATCGCCCGCCACCCCGGGGGACCGGCCCATCGGACGGTGTACGAGCCGTCGGATCTCACGGCCGGAAGCGTAGCAAAGCGGCGGGAGAGCGCCCGGGGCGGCCGTCGCGCCCCGGCCGCACCGACGTCAGCCGCGCGTCCCGAAGAGGGCCGTCCCGACCCGGACGGCGGTGGCGCCCTCCTCGACGGCCGCCTCGTAGTCGTCGCTCATCCCCATCGAGAGGCCGGAGAGGCCGAGCCGCGCGGCCAGCTCGCGAAGGAGGACGAAGTGCGGGCGGGTGTCGCCGGGAGGCGGGATCGCCATCAGGCCCCTGAGGTCGAGGGCGGCGAGCGAGCGCACCCGGGTCACGAGCTCCTCGGCTGCCCCCGGGGTTACCCCGGCCTTCGTCGCCTCCCCCCCGGTGTTGACCTCGACGTAGACCGCGAGGCGGCGGCCAGCCTCCGCCGCCGCCCGGTCGAGCCGGACGGCGAGGGCCGCGGTGTCGACCGCGTGGAGGACGTCGCCCAGCCGCGCGGCGCGGTTCGCCTTGTTCGACTGGATCGGCCCGATCAGGTGCCGGACGGCGTCGGGGGGGAGCGACGGGAACTTCGCCTCCGCCTCCTGGACGCGGTTCTCCCCGAAGTCGCGGACGCCCGCCTGGTAGGCGGCGAGGAGGTCGTCCAGCGGCTTCGTCTTCGTGACCGCGACGAGGGTCACCCCGGCCGGGTCGCGCCCGGCCCGCCGGGCCGCGTCCGCGATCCGGCCGCGGACCTCGGCGAGGCGCTCCGCGATCTCCCGCGCCCGGCTCACCGCCCGCCCCGGTCGAGCGCCTCGTTGGCCAGGCGGTCGGCCTCCCGGTTCTCCTCGCGCGGGACGTGGACGACGCGGAGCGAGGCGAGGGCGCGCGCCTTCTGGCGGGCCTCGGCGACGAACCGCGCCAGGTGGGGCGCCTTCACCTTGTAGAGGCCGCTCCACTGCTTGACGACGAGCTCGCTGTCGGCCCGGATCTCGACGTCCGTCGCCCCGGCCGCGGCCGCCGCCTCGAGCGCCCTGACGAACGCCGTCCACTCCGCGACGTTGTTCGTGGTCCGCCCGAGGACGCCGTTCAGCGCGAGGCCGGAGGGGGACCAGACACCCCAGGCCGCCGGGCCGGGGTTCCCGCGCGAGGCGCCGTCGACGTAGAGGACGAGCGGAGCGCCCGTCACGAGCTCGTCACGCGCCCGTCGCGGGGAAGCGCCCCGGCGCGCCGGGCCCCGTCATGCCGACGTCGCGGCGTCGAAGTAGAGGATCCGCTTGCAGCTCTCGCAGGTGACCATCTCGCGCGAGAGGCGGAGGTCGGAGAGGAGCTGCGGGCGGAGCCTCACGTGGCAGGCCGAGCAGGCCGCCTGGTGCGGTCCGGCCATGACGACGCGGGCGATGGCGAGGCCCTCGCGCATCTTCGCGATCCGGTCGAACTGGACGAGGAGCCGCTTGTCGATCCCGACCTTCAGCTCGGCGGCCGCCCGCTCGGCGGCGGTCGCCTCCTCGAGGAGCCGCGCCTGCTCGGCGCGCCACTCGCCCATCTGCTCGTCGTAGCTCGCCTGCTCGGCGGCGAAGCCCTCCTCGAGCGGCGCCGCCTCGGCGTGGGCGCTCTGGAGCGCCTCCTCCAGGCGGAGGATCTCGTCCTCGCGCTCGCGGATCGCCCGCTGCGTCTGGTCGAGCTCGTCGAGGAAGGCGCCGTACTCGCGGTTCGTCTTCACCGCGCCGCGCTTGGCCTGGGTCCTCTGCACCTGCTCGTTCAGCTCGGCGATCTCCCCGTCGAGCACTCGCTTCCGCGCCTCGGCCTTCTGGATCTTCGCCGCCGCCTCCTGGCGGCGTCGTACGACGTCCTGGAAGGCGGCCTCGACGTGCTGGAGGTGATCCGGGACCCGGGTCCGGCGTTCGGCCTTCGACCGGGCCTCGGAAAGCAGCTCCTGGATCTTGAAGAGGCGGTCCAGCGGGTTCAGCGACGGCTTGTCGACCAAAGAGGTCCTCCCTGAAACGGCGAACGGGCGCTCAGCGGCGCCCGTTCCGTCTCGGATAGACCTCCGGCGCCTCGATGCGCCGGAGGGTTCGTTCCTTGCTTCGTGGCACTCCTGAAAGCTCTCCCGCCGCCGGTGGGTCCGCTCGGATTCGAACCGAGGACCCGCCGGTTATGAGCCGGTGGCTCTGACCGCTGAGCTACGGACCCACTCAGCCGCCTGGAGGATAGCACGCGGCACGGGCCCCGCCCCGCCGCCCCCGGGAGGGAGCGTCCGGACGCGCCCGGGGAGCGGGAAGGGGTCAGACGCTCACGTCCACGAAGGGACGGAGGCGCTTGGCGCGGGAGGGGTGGCGGAGCTTCCGGAGGGCCTTCGACTCGATCTGCCGGATCCTCTCCCGCGTCACGTTGAAGCTCTTGCCCACCTCTTCCAGGGTGTGCTCGGCCCCGTCGCCGACGCCGAACCGCATCCGCAGGACCTGCTCCTCGCGCGGGGTGAGCGTCTTGAGCGTCCGGCGCGTCTGGTCGCGGAGGTTGGCGATGATGACGGCGTCGATCGGCGAGACGACGTTGCGGTCCTCGATGAAGTCGCCCAGGTGGCTGTCCTCCTCCTCCCCGATCGGGGTCTCGAGGGAGATCGGCTCCTGCGCGATCTTCATGATCTTCCGGACCTTCGAGGCCGGCATGTCCATCCGCCTGGCGATCTCCTCGGCGGTCGGCTCGCGGCCGAGCTCCTGGACGAGGGAGCGCTGGGTGCGGGTCAGCTTGTTGATCGTCTCGATCATGTGGACCGGGATCCGGATGGTCCGGGCCTGGTCCGCGATCGCGCGCGTGATCGCCTGCCGGATCCACCAGGTGGCGTACGTGGAGAACTTGTACCCGCGGCGGTACTCGAACTTCTCGACGGCCTTCATCAGGCCGATGTTCCCCTCCTGGATCAGGTCGAGGAACTGGAGCCCGCGGTTGGTGTACTTCTTGGCGATGGAGACGACGAGGCGCAGGTTGGCGACGATCAGCTCCTGCTTGGCCTGATCGGCCTCCTCCTCCCCGTCGCGGATCTGCCGGAGGGTCTTCCGGATCTCCTCGTGGGAGACGCCGTACTTCTCCTCCAGCTCCTTCAGCATCTGCCGGTACTTGGAGACGCGGCGCTTGTAGAAGTCGCGGCGGACCTCGTTCTTCTCCTTCTTCAGGTTCGCGAGGTCCTGGCGGATCGTCGCCTCGGGCATCGCGAACTGCCGGTCGATGTCCTTGAGGATGTTGATCATCCTCTGCAGGGTCGCCGGGGTGAAGTCGATGGCGTGGATGAGGCGCGCGATCTCGGAGATGCGGCGGTCGATCGTCGGGTCGACGACCGGGACCGCGCGGACGGGCTTGGCCGTCTTCGAGGGGCGGGCGGGCTTGGCCGCGGCCTTCTTCGCCTTGGCCGCCTTCTTCTTCTCGAGGAGCTTCCTGAGGTCGGCGTCGAGCTTGGCGATCTTCTTGAAGTGGGCGAGGACCTCCTCGATCCGCTTCGCGGTCCTCGGGTCGACCTCCTCCGAGTCCTCCAGGGCGGCCGCCGCGAACTCTAGGAAGCCGCGGGCCACGTTCTTGTCCTTCTTGGCCGCCTCGACGATCTTCAGGATCTCGCTCAGGACGATCCGGTTGGTCGACAGGGCCTGGTAGATGCGCGCCTCGCCGTGCTCGATCCGGCGGGCGATCTCCACCTCTCCCTCGCGGTCGAGGAGCTTCACCGTCCCCATCTCGCGCAGGTACATCCGGACCGGGTCGTTCGTCTTCTCGACGGTCGAGAGGTCCGGCAGGGCGACGGCCTCGGCCGGGGGCGGGACGATCCCCACCTTCTTGCCGGTGGCCTTCTCCGGGACGTCGACGACCTCGATTCCGTAGTCGCCGAGCCGGATGTAGATCTCGTCGAGCTCCTCCGGCGCGTTGGTCACGTCCTCGGGAAGGGCCCCGTAGATCTCGTCGTAGAGGAGGTAGCCCCTCTCCTTCCCGAGAGCGATCAGCGCCCGGAGCTCTGGATGCCGTTCTTCAACCGTCACTCGAATTACTCCCCATCGGGCTCGCTGGTGCGAGTCCGCGTCCTGCGAAACCTGGAATCCCGTTGGAGCCGGCGGATCTCGTCGGAAAGTCGCTTCTTCTCTCCCAGGAGGCGCGACACCTCGTCCGGGCTCCCCTCGGCCAAAGCGGCCTCAATCCGGGGCTGCAAATCCTTTCTGGTCTCCTCTAGGCGTCGTATGTTCAGGCGGAGCAACAGCTTATATAGCCGCTCCAGTGAAGGCCCCTCGGCGGAACCATCTGGGCTCGTCGGCTCCCCGAGGAGGAGCCGCGCCGCCAGCTGCCCCGCGCCGTCCCCAAGATGGGACGCAAGTTCAGAAAAATCAAGGGTTGGCGCCCCGGGGTCGAGGCCACGGACCGCCTCGACGACCGCCCGGGCGTCGGGGTGGGTGAAGAGTCCCTCGGGCACCCTCCCCACGACGGACGCGCTCGCCGGCCAGAGGGCGAGGATCTCCGTGACCGCCGCTTCCTCGGCGCCGGTGAGCGCCTGCGGCGGCTCCTCGCGAAGGGCGCGGACCGGGCGGGACCGCGTCTCGCCCCGGTCGATGAGGGTCCCGAGCGGGATCGCGGCGCCGCGGGCGAGGCCCGACAGGAGCTCGTACCGGAGGACCCGGTCGGGCGCCGCCCGGAGGATCTCCGCCGCCTCGCGGATCTTCTCCGCCCTGCCTTCCGGGTCGGACGCCTCCCGGGGGATCCCGGAGAGGAGCGCGTCCAGGAGGGACGGCGCCCCCTCGACCGCCGCCGCCAGCGCCTCCCCCCCGTGCGCCGCGAGGAACGAGTCGGGGTCGTGGCCGTCGGGGAGGAGGAGGTGGCGCACCTTCACCCCCCGCTCGAGGAGGAGCGGGAAGGCCTTGCGGCTCGCGGCCTGCCCGGGGGGGTCGCCGTCGTACGCCACGACGACGGCAGGCGCGTGCCGGGCGAGGAGGTCGGCCTGGGCGGGGGTGAGCGCGGTTCCCATCGATGCCACGGCGCCCGCGATGCCGGCGCGCTCGAGGGCGATCCGGTCGAAGTAACCCTCCACGAGGACGGCGGTCTCGGTCTTCCGGATCGCCTCGCGGGCGCGGTCGAGCCCGTAGAGGAGCCTCCCTTTCGAGAAGCGTGAGGTTTCCGGCGTGTTGAGGTACTTCGGATTGTCGTCCCCGAGGGCGCGGGCCCCGAAGCCGAGGACCTCGCCCCTCGCGTCGCGGATCTCGATCGTGAGCCGGTTGCGGAACCGGTCGTAGACCCGTCCCGTCTCGGGGTTCCTCTGGAGGAGCCCCGCCTCGAGGAGCGCCTCCTCCGCGAAGGAGCCCGAGAGGGAGCGCATGAGGGCGTCCCACGAGTCGGGGGCGGCGCCGAACCCGTAGCCGGCCGCCTCGTCGGCCGGGATGCCGCGCCGCTCGAGGAGCCCGCGCGCCACCGGGTGGCGCGCGAGCTGCTCCCGGAAGAACCGGGCCGCGGCGGCGAGGGCCTCGGCGGCCCGGCCGTCGCGCGAGCGGTCCGCGCGCGTCCCGCTGCGCCTCGCGGGGAGGGGGATCCCGGCGCGCCGGGCGAGGTAGGCCACCGCCTCCGGGAAGTCGAGCCGCTCGGTCTCGCGGACAAAGGTGATCGCGTCCCCCTTCGCCCCGCAGCCGAAGCAGAAGTAGAACCCCTTCTCCGGGTGGACGTGGAAGGACGGGGTCTTCTCCCCGTGGAAGGGGCAGAGCCCCTTCCAGGAGGCCCCCGTCTTCTTCAGCGCGGTGGTCGCCCCGACGAGCGAGACGAGGTCGGTGGCCGCGAGGACGTCGCGCTTCAGGTCGTCGGTGATCTCGTAGCCGCCCTCCACGTCGCGCTACTCCGCGAGCTCGGCGATGGTGGCGGCGTCGCCCCCCTCGGAGGCGTCCCCGGGGCGATGGCCCGAGACGCCGGGGTGCTCGGCGAGGAACTCGCGGACCGCCGCCGCGAGCCGGCCCGTCCCGAAGCCGTGGACGACCCGGAGGCTCCCCTTTCCCGAGAGGAGGGCGTCGTTGATCGCCTTCTCGAGCTCGGGGAGCGCCGCATCGACCCTGAGGCCGATCAGGACGATCTCGGCCCGGGCCGACACCGGCGCCGGGGGAGCGGAGACCTTCGCGGAGGTCCCGCGCGGGGACGCCGGCCGGCCGGCCTCGTCGAGCCCGCGGAGGTCCGCCGCCGCGACGCGCATCCGCTTCCCCCCCACCTCGACCTCGGCGTGGCCCCGCGCCTCGTCGAGCGCCAGGAGCTTCCCGGTGGTCCCGAACGGGGTGACCCGGACGCGCCCTCCGACCTGGAGCGGGAGGGCGGGAGCGGAGCCCTCGTCCCCGCCGAGGACCGCGTCCGCCTCCTGGCGGGCCGCCTGCACCACCGTGGTCAGCGCCCCGCGGGCGACGGCGCGGCCGGCGCGCGCCTCGTCGCGAATCCTGTCGAGCTCGCGGCGCGTCCTCTCGCGGAGGGCCTGGAGCGCGCGATCCACCTCGAGGCGCGCCTTCTCGCGGTGCCGCGCCCGTTCGGCGGCGAGGGCCTCGCGCTCGCGCTGGGCCGCGTCCCGGACCGCCCCGAGGGCCGCCCGCTCCTCCCGGAGGCGCTCCGCCTCCTCGCGCGCGGCGCGCGCCTCCGTCTCGAGCCTCTCGAGCGCCGCGTCGGCCGCGGCCCACCCCGAGCCGAGCCGCGCGCGGGCCGCCTCCACGACGCGCTCCGGCAGGCCCGCGCGGCGCGCGAGGGCGAGCGCACGCGATCGCCCCGTCGCCCCCGGCCTCACCTGGAACGTCGGGCGGCCGGCGGCCTCGTCGAACTCCATCGCGGCCGCGAGGACGTCGTCGCGGCCGTAGGCCCACTCCTTGACGGAGGAGAGGTGCGTCGTGGCGACCGCGAAGCCTCCCCGCCGGAGCTCCTCCTCGAGGACGGCGACCGCGAGGGCTCCCCCCTCGTCCGGGTCGGTGCCGCTCCCCAGCTCGTCGAGGAGGACGAGGGTCCGCTCGGTCGCGGCGTCGAGGACCGCCGCGGTCCGGGTCATCGTCGCGGCGAAGGAGGAGAGGTCGCCCAGGAGGTCCTGCGCGTCCCCGGCGACGACGCGGACGTCGTCGAAGACCGGGAGCTCGGTCCCCTCGGCGGCGGGGAGGGCGAAGCCCGACTGGGCGAGGAGCGCAAAGAGGCCGACCGTCTTCAGGGCCACGGTCTTCCCCCCGGCGTTCGGCCCCGAGAGGACCAGCATCCGCCGCGGCCCCGAGAGAGCGATGTCGAGGGGGACCGCGTCGCCCGTCCGCTCCTCGGGGCGCTCGCCGAAGACCTCCTCGCGGAGCGGCGCCAGCCGCCGGTCGAGGAGCGGGTGCCGCGCCCCGCGGAGGACCAGCGCGTCGCCGAAGGAGGGGAAGGTCGCCTCCGACCGGCGCGCCAGCTCCGCGCGCGCCTGGTAGGCGTCGAGCTCCGTCAGGACCTCGACCGCGAAGGAGAGCTCGGCCTTCCGGGAGGAGAAGCGGGAGGTGAGCGCCAGGAGGATCCGGTGGATCTCCTCCCGCTCCTCCTCGAGCGCCTCGGCGAGGGCGTTGTTCGCCTCGACGAGCGCGAGCGGCTCGACGAAGAGGGTCTGCCCGGAGCCCGACTTCTCGTGGACGATCCCCGGGACGCTCTCCCTCCTATCCGACCGGACCGGGAGGCAGTAGCGCCCCCCCTTCTCGGTGACGTAGGCGTCGGCGAAGGCGTCCGGCCGGGCCCTCACGTACTCCTCGAGGCGCCGGACCACGTCGCGCCGGACCCTCACGATCGCGGCCCGGATCGAGGCGAGGCGCGCCGAGGCGGTGTCGCGGATCCTCCCGTCGGGCTCGAAGACGACGTCCCGCTCGGCGAGGAGGTCGGAGAGGTCGGGGAGCGGGGCGAGGAGGGACGTGAGGGCGGGGAGCTCGAGCCCCTCGACGGGGACCATCGCCCGGACCTCCTCGGAGCGCTCGACCAGGACGAAGAGGTCGAGGAGGTCCTCCGGGGGGAGGGCGCGGCCCGGGGCGCCCAGGCGGGGGAGGAGGGGCGCCGCCTCGTCGAGGCCCCCGAGGGGCGCGGCGGGACGGTGCCCGCTCCGCTCCACGAGGTCGCGCGTGAGGGCCGCCCGCCTCAGAACCTCGGCGGGGTCGGGGGAGGGGAGCGCCGAGAGGATCCGGTCCCGTCCCCGCCCGGTCGAACAAAAACGCCCGGCGAGCCGAAGCACGCCGGGCCAGTCCAGCTCCTGGTGACGCATCGAGCGTGCGGGCGTTAGACTCCCGCCCGCCTCTCCTCGGCCAGCTTCCGGAGCATCTTCTTGCGCGCGGCGATCAGCTTGCGCTTGCGCTTGGCGGAGGGCTTCTCGTAGTGCTGCCGTTTCTTGAGCTCGGAGAGGATCCCCGACTTCTCGCACTTGCGCTTGAACCGGCGCAGCGCGTTCTCGAACGACTCGTCCTCCTTGACGTGGATGAGCGGCACTTCCGGCGTCCCCCCTTTCGAGCCCGGAGTGACCCGGCGGGATGCCGGGCCGAGGCGAACTGTGGAGTTTAAGGACCCGTCCCGGATCCGTCAACCGCCGGCGGTGGTCCTCCCCGCCGCTCTATAATCGCCATCCACGGCCCGGGAAGGAAAGGGAGGCGCGGAAATCATGCCGGTCGACCCCGTCGTCACCCGTCGGTTCATCGAATCGCTCTCGACGCACCTGGAGGACCATCTCGCCTCCTGGAAGTCCGCGCTCGCCGACACCCGCGCCGACGTCGTCAGCCTCCTGACGGCGATGGGCGAGAAGATCCCCGCTCAGGCCAAGCCGCTTTTCCCCGAGGACATCATGGCGATGCTCCTCGAGGACGCCCTCCCCCCGCCGCTGCCGCCGGAGAAGGTCGTCGAGCGGGTCGTCGAGAAGGTGGTCGAGCGGGTGGAGGTGCCGGTCCCCGGTGCCGGGACCGCCGACTGGACCCTGGTGAAAGGGTCGCTCTCGGCGATCGAGTCGGCCCGCTCGCAGGTGGACGTCCTGACGCGCTTCCTCGCCGAGGCCCTGGTCCACTCGTCGCGCGTCGCGCTCCTCGTCCTGCGCGGCGACCGGATCACCGGCTGGAAGGCGATGGGCTTCGACGCCTCCGGCGGGCGCGACGACGTCGTCAAGGCGATCGACCTCGGGAGCTCCGAGGACCCCTTCCTCGCCGCGGCCATCAAGGCGGAGCGGAGCCTGCTGGCGGCGCCACCCGACGAGGAGAGCCCGCTCCGCCGCGCCGCCGGCGGCCAGGCTCCTGCCCGGACGTTCCTCGTCCCGATGGTGATCCGCGACCGCCTCTCCGGTCTCCTCGTGGCGGACGAGCTCCCGGGCGAGGAGGGACGGCTCAACGAGGCCGCCCTCGAGGTCCTGACGTTCCTGACCGGCCTGACCGTCGACCTCCTCGCCGCACGCAAGAAGATCCCTTCGCCGGCGCTGACGCCGCGCGGGGAGGCGTACCCGGTCTTCCGCACCCCGGCCCAGGAGCAGGCCGCTGCAGCGCTCGCGGCCCGTGAGGCCCGCGGGGCTCGTGCAGCCGGCGAGGAGCCGCCCGCGCCCGCCGCCGCCCCGGCGGCGCCCGCTCCGCCGCCTTCGGAGCCCGGACGGACGATCGCGGTGGCCGCGATCCAGGAGGAGCCGGCTGCTCCGCCCGCGCCGCAGCCTCCTCCGCCGCCTCCCCCGCAGGCACCCCCGCCGCCCCCGCCGTCGTTCTCGGCCGTCACCCCCTCCTGGCCGGTCCCGCCGCCGCCACCCGCCTTCCACGCACCCGAGCCGCAGCGGACGAGCCCGCCGGTCTCTTTCCCGGGAGGCGTTCCGGCTCCTGCGGCCGGGCCCTCCTCGCAGGCGGAGCTCGCGGGCGGTCGGAGCCCTCTCGACTCCCAGGACGTCTCCGCGCGCGTCCGCCGCAAGATGACCGACGCCGGAGAGGCGCTCCGGGCCCTCGAGGAGTCGGCCTCCAGCGCCGCGCGGCGGAAGCTGGATCCCCTGGCCTCGAGCCCGGACCTCCTCGGGCAGACGCCGCGCCCCTATCAGCCGACGCCTCCCCCGGTCCGCGCCACTCCTCCCCCGAGCCCGCCTCCCACGTCGCGCGGAGACCTGACCCTGGCGTTCGAGCAGCTGAAGAGCTCGCCGGCGGGTGGGGGGATGGCCGACCTGCCGACCCCCTCCCCGGCGCCCGCCCCCCTGCCGCCGCCGCGACCGGTGGCGCCGCCGACTCCCGTCGGGACCGTCACCACCCCGCCTCCTCCGGACCTGTCGTCCGGCGGCCCGGCTACCCCCATCGCGCCGCCCGCCGGCTTCGTCCCGCGGGGGGGACGGGGCTTCCGTTCCGCCGACGACCCTCAGCGGGCCGTCGAGGACGCCAGGCGGCTCGCCCGGCTCCTCGTCTCGGAGATCAAGCTCTACAACGAGCGGAAGGTCCAGGAGGGACGGGCCGCGGGAGACCTCTACCAGCGGCTGAAGGACGACATCGAGAGGAGCCGCCAGCTCTTCGTCGAGAGGACGCCCGAGTCGGTCCGCCAGGGGACCGACTTCTTCCACGACGAGCTGGTCCGCGTCCTGGCCGACGGCAAGCCCGATGCCCTCGGGCCGATGCCGTGACCCGCTGAGGCGTCCCCCCCTCGCGACCACCGCCCTCGTCCTGGCCGCGGTCCTCGCGGGAGGAGGGGCGTCGCCGTCGGAGAGCGGGGCGCTCCCCGGAGTAGCGACACCCGCTGCGGCGACCGGCTCGGCAGGGGCCGTCCCTCCGCGGCCCGCTGCGCCTCGGGCGGAGCCGGCTCCCGCGCTGGCAGCGGCGCGCGGGGCCCTCGCCCGGGCCGTGGCGGCTCTCGAGGAAGAGCCGCCGCAGCTCGGCCCGGCGGAAGCGTTGGCCGTCCCCGGCGAGGCGCTCGGCCTTCCCGGGCTCCCTCGGCTCCTTCAGCTCCGGGCCGAGGAGCGGCTCCCCCGCGGCGCCCCCCTCGGGCGGGACGTCCTTCCGGGCCTCCTCGAGCTCGCCCGGGTCGCGACCCTCGAGCCGATCGCCCGCAGCGCCCTCAGGGAGGCGGCCGCCCGGGCCCGGAGCTCCGCCGACCGCTCGGCCGTCCTGGAGGCGCTCGCCTCCTGGGAGACGCGCGGGGCCCGGGGCCCGCGCGCCGTCGTCACCCGCGGGATCGTCCGGGCCCGGTCGGCCCCCGACGCCGCCGGTTCGGCCGCGGAGTGGGTCTCCCTCTGCGCCGTGGCGCCGGACGCCCCCGAGCGGGCCCCGGACCTCTTCACGCCGGAGGAGCGCCTCCGGTTCGACGAGGCCATCCGGCGCTCCCCGGCCACCGTCCGGATGGCGCGGGCCCGGGCGCTGGTCGGGAGGCGGAACGAGGAGGCGGGACAGCTCGCCGAGCCTCTCCTCCGGGCGCCCGGATTCGAGGCTCCCGCCGCCGAGGTCCTCCTCCTCTCCGGAAGGACCCGCAAGGCTCTCGAGGTCCTCCGCCGGCTCCCGCCGCCCGCGGAGGGGCCCGAGGCGGCGCGCCGCGAGGCGCTCGTCCTGACGGCCGAGCTCCGCCTCCTCCGCGAGCCCCGCCCGGCGGCGAGGGCCCCTCGCTCCCGCAGGCGGCACCGGGCTGCCGTCCGGGCCCGGCCCTCGCCCGCGGCGCCCGCCCCCGAGCTCCGCCGGGCCGCGGAGGAGCTTCTCGGACGGGTCCCCGCCGCACTCGCCAGGCCGCTCCCCGACGCCGACGCGCAGCGTCTCCGCGTCGACGGCATCCGGACCGGCGTCCGGTTCGGCCTGTTCCAGGCGGCGCTCGCCCTCGTCCCGCCGCTCGTCGCCGCCGAGCCGCTCGCCACGACGGGCGCCGAGGAGCTCCTCCAGGACGCCTTCCGACGCTACCGGGACGGGGGGGGCGAGGCCTGGCGGGATGCTGCTGCCCGCTGGGACCGGATCGCGTCGCTCTATCGGGACCCGACGACCCGGCGCCGGGCGACGTACTGGGCAGCCCGGGCCCGGCTGAAGGCCGGCGACGGGGCCACCGCCCGCCCCCTCCTCGCCTCGCTCCTGGCGGGCACCTCGGCGGACCTCCCCGCCCGCTGGGCGGCACGCGCCCTCGGGGTCCCGCTCCCCCCGTCCCCCCCGCCCGTGGAGAACGATCCCGACCCCGACGTGCCGCCGGCCGACCGGCCCGGCCCCCCCTCGAGGGAACTCCTCGCAGGAGGCCTGCCGACGCTGGCAGAGGACGCCGCGGAGGAGGAGGGCTCGCTCGACGCCCTCTTCGCCTCGCGTCTCGCTGCCGCCCGGGGAGACTACCGGCGCTCCGTCTGGCTGCTGAAGGCCCGGTATCCCGAGCTCGGGACGCCGGAGGAGGGCGCCGTTCCGCTCCACGTCCGGCGCGCGTACTACCCTCTCGCCCACCGCGACGTGGTGGCCCGGAACGCCGCGGCCTTCGACGTCCCGGAGCCCCTCCTCCTCGGCCTGATCCGGCAGGAGAGCCTCTTCCACCCGGTCGTCCGCTCCGGCGCCGGGGCCGTCGGCCTGATGCAGGTGATGCCGGGGACCGCGCGGATTCTCGCCCGGCGGGAGAGGAGGGGCGCGCGGCCCGACCTCGAGGACCCCGAGGTCAACGTTCGCCTCGGGACGGCCTACCTCGCCGACATGCTCCGGCGGTTCGGCGGCGACACGATCGCGGCGCTCGCCGCGTACAACGCGGGGCCGGGGCGAGTCGAACGCTGGAAACGGGACGGGGCGGAGCTGGCCTCCGACGAGTTCCTCGAGGCGATCCCCCTGCGCGAGACGCGGGAGTACGTGAGCCGCGTCCTCTTCTACGAGGGGGCGTACGCCGCCCTCGACGCCGCGCGGCTCCCCGCCGCGGGCGCGACCCGTCCCTGACGGGGGTATCCGGCCGCGGCCGGAAGGGCGACGCTCGCCGTCAGCGCGCTCCCGCCCGGCCGCCCCGGAGCCGGTCGAACGCCTCGAGCGCCTCCCGTCTCGCCGCGGCGTGGTCGACGATCGGGGCCGGGTAGTCCGCCGGGGGCGAAAGCGACCGCCAGGGGGCGTGGAGGTCCCGTCCCGCGCCCCTCCACCGGGCGAGCTCCGGGACGTAGCGCCTGACGTAGGCCCCGTCCGGGTCGAAGCGCTCCCCCTGGAGGACGGGGTTGAAGATCCGGAAGAACGGCTGGGCGTCGGTCCCGCAGCCCGCCGCCCACTGCCAGCCGCCGGTGTTCGACGCGAGGTCGCCGTCGGCGAGCCGCGCGCGGAAGAGCGCCTCGCCGCGCCTCCAGTCGACCCTGAGGTGCTTCGCGAGGAACGAGGCGGTCACCATCCGGACGCGGTTGTGCATCCACCCCTCGCGCGCCAGCTGTCTCATCCCCGCGTCGACGACCGGGTAGCCGGTCCGGCCCTCCCGCCACGCGGCGAGCCGGCGCTCGCCTTCCTCCCCCCCGACCCAGGGGAACGCCTCGAACTCCCGCCGGAACGGCTCGGCGGCGAGCCGGGGCTCGCGCCCGAGGAGGGCCGCGTAGAACTCGCGCCAGGCCAGCTCGCCGACGAAGGCGTCGATCGACGCGCGGCCCGCGGCGTCCGCTGCGCGCCACGCCTCGCGGGCCTCGTGGAGGAGGCGGCGGACCCCGATCGTCCCGAACCGCAGGTGGGGCGAGAGGCGCGACGTCCCCGCCTCGCCGGGGAGGTCCCGCCGCCGGGCGTAGCCCTGGAGCGGGCCGGCGCGGAAGAGGTCCCAGAGCCGCCGAGCCTCGAGGCTTCCGCCCGGCGGGTTCTCGGGCGCGCCGCGTTCCCGAAGGCCGCGCGGCCGGCCGAGCGGGACGGACGGGAACGACGAGGCGAGGACCGCGGGCGGGGTGTCGAGGGCGACGGGCTCGGGGAGCGGGCCGGGCTTGTCGGCCTCTCGCCAGCGCCGGGCGAAAGGGGTGTAGACGGCGAAGGGACGCCCGCTCGCCGCCGTCAGCGTCGCGGGGTCGACGAGGAGGAGGTCCGGGACGAGGACGAGCCTCGCGCCGCGACGCTCCAGGACCTCGGCGGCCCGGGCGTGGAGCGCGCGGGCGTGCGGCTCGTGGTCCTGGTGGGCGTAGACCCGGTCGGCTCCCGTCTCTGCGGCGAGCGCGGCGAGCGCCTCCCCAGCGGGGCCGGCGCGGACGACGAGGCGGGATCCCCTGCGCCCGAGGGCATCGGCGAGCTCCCTCAGCGAGTCGGCGAGGAAGCGGAGGCGCGGGGGGGAGAAGTCGTGGTCGAGGTAATGGTCGTCGAGGACGAAGACGGGGATCACGGCCCCCGCGTCGCGGACGGCGGCCGCGAGCGGGGCGTTGTCGTCGAGGCGGAGGTTGCGCCGGAGCCAGCAGAGCGCGGGAGCCATCCCCCTCGCTACGGCGGCGGCTAGCCGGCGGCTTTCTCCTTCTCGGCGGCGCACCCCTCGCACAGGCCCCAGATCTGGTGCGAGTGCGACGAGGGCCTGAAGCGGTACCGCGTGCAGACCGCCTCCTGGAGCTCCTCGATCCGTGGCTCGACGAACTCGAACACCCGGTGGCACCCCGTGCAGATCAGGTGGTCGTGGTGCTCGCCGACCCGCATCCGCTCGTAGCGGTACTTCTCGTCGCTCAGCCGGACCCGGTTCACGAGGCCGCAGGCGTGCAGGAGCTCCAGCGTCCGGTAGACGGTGGCCCGGCTCACCTTCCTGTCTCGCTCCCGCATCCGCGCCACGAGGTCGTCCGCGTCGAAGTGGCGGTGGGTCGAGAAGATCTCGTCGAAAAGCGCCGTGCGCTCGCGGGTGGTCTTCAGGCCTCTCCGCCTCAGGAACTCGGCGAACAGGCGGCGTTCCTCGGTCATCTCGGTCATGCGCGAACGATATCCCAACGCGCGTCCCGAGACGAGACGCAGGATCGCCCGGGCCGGGAGGCTCCGCGGCTCCTAGAATCGGTCCGTGCCCCCCGAGCCCCCCCCCCGGCCGGCCGGTCCCCGGCTCGACTCGTACCGCCTGGTGAAGCGCCTGGCGGTGGGTGGGATGGCCGAGGTCTTCCTCGCGGTGGACGAGAGGAGCGGGCGCCAGGTCGCCCTGAAGAGGATCCTCCCGCAGATCGCTGGGGACGCCGACTTCCGGGACCGGTTCTTCCACGAGATCCGGATCCAGATCTCGCTCAAGCACCGGAACGTCGTCGAGCTCCTGGACTGCAATCCGGGGGCGGGGTCGACCTACATCGTCATGGAGTACATCGACGGCGGTCCGGTCCACCTGCTGAGGGACCGGGTCGTCCGCCTGCCGTGGGAGGTCGCCCTCCACGTCGCGGCGGAGGCGCTCCGCGGCCTGGGAGCCGCGCACCGGAAGGGGATCGTCCACCGCGACGTGAAGCCGGCGAACATCATGTGGACGCGGGAAGGCGCCGTGAAGATCGCCGACTTCGGCGTCTCCCACGCCGAGCACCTGACCCGCCTGACCCAGACCGGGACCGTGGTCGGGACCCCCGCCTTCATGTCCCCCGAGCAGGCGCGCGGGGAGACGCTCGACCCCCGCTCGGACCTCTTCTCGGTGGGGACGGTGCTCTACGAGCTCCTGACCGGGACGAACCCGTTCCACGCCGACTCGGTCGCCGTCACCCTCCGTCGGATCACCGAGGTCGTCCCCGACCCTCCGTCCCGGATCGACCCGACGATCCCGTTCGCGGTCGACCGCATCGTCCGCCGGCTCCACGAGAAGGAGCGCGACCGGCGCCATCCGCGCGCCGAGGAGGCCGAGGAGGCGATCCGAACGGTCCTCGAAGCGGAGAAGGTGGGAGACCCGGCGGAGCTCTTCCGGCGGTTCGTCGCGGATCCCGTCGCCTTCACCGCCGAGAGGAACCGCGCCCGCGCCGCCGACGCCGCCAGCGCGGCCCAGCGCCTCCTCGCCGACGCGAAGGCGCCGCGCGAGGAGGCCCTCTGGGCGGCCTACCAGACCGTCTCCTACGACCCCCGCAGCCCCGAGGCGCAGAGCCTCTTCCGGGAGGTGGCGAGCCGGGTCGGCCAGAGGGACGGGCCGGTGCAGAACCCGCGCATCCGCGAGCTCGAGGAGGAGGTCCGGAAGGACCCCGACAACGTCGCCCTGCTGCTCCAGCTGGCCAAGCTCTACCGCCTCGAGAAGGACTTCCTCAGCGTGATGCGCTTCTTCCGGCGCCTCCGGGAGCTCGAGCCGAAGGACCCCTACGTGCAGGGCCAGATCACCGCGCTGGTGGCGCCGGTCGCGGCCCCCGCGGGGGCAGCGGGCGCCCGTCCCGCCCCCGCGGCCCCGGCCCCGGAAGTTCCCGGCTCCCGCACCGGCCTTTACCTCGCCGCCGCCGTCTGCGGCGTCGTCCTGGCGGCCGCCGTCGTCTGGAAGGCCATGAGCCCGGAGCCGGGCCTCGTGGCTCCGGGCCCCGCGGAGCGGCGCGCCGAGGCGCTCCCCCGTCTCGGAGACGGCGGGGGGGAGGGAGCGCTCGGCGGCGCCGGGTCCCGCCCTCCGTCCCCCGACGAGCTGCTCCAGAAGGCGTTGGAGAAGGGGGCGCTCCTCGAGCGGGACCAGGGGGCCAAGGTCGCGGCGGCGTTCTACCGCGAGGCGCTCGGAAGCTTCACGGCGCCCCGGGCCCGGGCGAGCCTCCTCCTGACGCTGGCCGATGCGTCCGGACGGGCCGGAGATGCCGACGAGGCGCTCCGCGCGCTCGACGAGGCGGCGACGCTCGGGGAGGGGATCCACGGCCGGGCGCTCCTCCGCAAGGCCCGCCTCCTCGAGACCCTCCGGCGGAACGACGAGGCGGGACGCATCTACGCGGAGCTCGTCCGGACGGGGGAGGCGTCGGCTCGCCTTCCGGCGATGCTCGGTCTGGCCCTCCAGGCGGACCGGGCGGGAGACGCCACCCAGGCGGTCGCGCTCTACGAGGAGATCCTGGCCCGGGGCCCCGAGTCGCCCGAGGCGAACGCCGCGCGGCTCGGCGCCGCCGCGCTCTACCGCGCGCAGGGCCGCAGGGAGGACGCCCGTCGGCTGTACGAGGAGGCGCGGCGGCGGGCCGCGCCGGGGAGCGATGAGGAGAAGAGCGCCGTCGGCGGCCTCGCCTCGCTCGACTGAGCCCTTCCCGGGCCCCCTCGACCCCCGCGGCCCTTCCGGACGGGGCGGCGGTCTCGGCCCGCTACCATCGGGGCCCATGAAGTCCTACCGCAAGGTCCTCACCTTCGAGATCCCGAGGCGGATCGGGTTCGTCAACATCACGCCCGAGGTCGAGGCGGCGCTCGCCGAGAGCGGCATCCGCGAGGGGCTCTGCCTCGTCAACCCGATGCACATCACCGCGTCGGTCTTCGTGAACGACGACGAGCGCGGCCTCCTGGGCGACTTCGAGCGGTTCTTCGAGGAGCTCGCGCCGCACGAGCCGACCTCCCGCTGGCGCCACAACCAGACGGGCGAGGACAACGGCGACGCCCACGTGAAGCGGCAGCTGATGGGACGCGAGGTGGTCCTCGCCGTCACCGACGGGAAGCTCGACTTCGGCCCGTGGGAGCAGGTCTTCTACGGCGAGTGGGACGGGCGGCGCCCGAAGCGGGTCCTGATCAAGATCATCGGCGCCTGACGCCGGCCGCAGCCCCCCTCACGAGGCGCGGCAGCCGGCGGCCGGCTCCTCCCCCTCCTCGCGCCACCCCTCGGCGGCGAGCCCGAGGGCGATGAGCGAGTCGGCCAGGCGGGCGGCCGCGGCCTCGTCGAGGCCTGGGGTCCTGGCGAAGCGCTCCTTCACGAGCGCCTCCCGCGCCGCGTCGCGGATCGGGACCCCGGCCGCGCTCTTGGCCTCGGCCACCATCCGGCAGAGCTCGAGGCGGCGCGTCACGAGGCGCCCGATCTCGCGGTCGGTGACGTCGATGGCCCCTCGGACCCGCTCGACGGAGTCGGCCGTCCGGGGGACGAGGCCGAGGTCGTCGCAGAGCGCCTCGAGGTCCTCCGGGAGGAGCGCCTGCGGCCCGTCGCACGAGGCCGACTCGGGGGTGTCGTGGACCTCGACGATCAGGCCGTCCGCGCCGGCTCCCCAGGCTGCCCGCGAGAGGGGGACGACGAGGTCCCGGCGCCCCGCCGCGTGCGAGGGGTCGGCGAGGATCGGGAGGTGCGTCAGCGAGCGGGCCGCCAGGAGACCGCAGAGGTCGAGCGTCCCGCGCGTGGAGTTCTCGAACGTCCGGATCCCCCGCTCGCAGAGCATGACGTCGGCGCACCCCGCGTCCATCAGGTACTCGGCCGAGGAGAGCCACTCCTCGACGGTCGTCCCGAAGCCCCTCTTGAGGAGGACGGCCCGCCCCGCGCGCCCCGCCTCCCTGAGGAGGTCGTAGTTCTGGCAGTTGCGCGCCCCGATCTGGAGGACGTCCGCGAGCTCGGCCACCTTCTCCACCTGGGCCGGGGCCATCACCTCGGTGACGATCGGGAGCCCGACCGCGTCGCCGGCCGCCTTCATCCAGCGGAGCGCGACGAGGCCGTGCCCCTGGAACGCGTACGGCGAGGTCCTCGGCTTGAAGACGCCGCCACGCAGGGCCGTCGCCCCCGCCCGGGCGACGGCGTGGGCGAGCCGCATCACCTGCTCCTCCGACTCCACGGCGCAGGGGCCCGCGATCAGCGCCCTCTTCCCGCCGCCGACCGCGAAGCGCCCCACGCTCACGACGCTGGGCTCGCGGACCGCGGTGGCCTTCGGGAGCGCCGGGCGCCGCGGCGGGGTCGCCGTCTCCGGGCGCGGCCCGAGCCACGTCGCGGTCTCCTCGGGAGCCGCCTTCAGCTCCCGCGCCACCGCCTGGAGCGCCTTGGGGGAGACGACGGCGAAGCCGACACCGGGGGCGACGCGGAGGAGCTCGGCCCCCGTCCCCGAGAGGAGCTCGGGGATCCGCTCGCCCCGGTAGTGGAGGACCCGGGGGAAGCCGCCGCCGGCCGGGGGGGGCGCCCCGTCCGTCGCCTCCGTCCGCTCCGTCCGCTCCACCCTCCAGAACCGGGTGGCGTTCGGGCGGGCATCCGAGACGTCCTCCTCGAGCGGGACGAGGCCGTGCGCGAGCGCCGCCTCCTCGGAGCAGACCGCCGCGCGGGCCCCGCCGAGCCGCGCCACCTCGGCCGCCGCGGCGGCCGTGTCGGCCGTCTCGACCGGCCGCGCTCCGAGCCGGTCGAGGAGGAGGTGGCACTGCCTGAGGACCGGCGCCTGCGAGAGGACCTCCTCGACGTCGGCCGCCGGAAGGCCGTGCGGCACGGCGAAGACCAGGCGGATCGGGACGGAGAGCTCCGCGGTGACGCGCAGCCCGGGCGCTCCCGGGTCGGCCAGGGCGGCCGCGAGCGCGGCCAGCGGCTCCAGGACGGGCCCGGTCACGCTCTCGACCGCGGGGAGGAGGGCCGCGTCGACGTCCCCCCGGCGGAGCGCCTCGACCAGGTCGCCGAACGTCGCGTACGGCAGCGGGCGCCCGCAGCGCGCCGCGGCGCGGGCCCCGAAGGAGCCGGGCTGGCCCTGGTAGCCCGCGCGGAGGATCGGGCGGGGGGCCTCGGACGGGAGCGTGCCGTTCGTCGTCTCGGTCGTCATCGCGGTCTCCTTCGGCGCCCCAGAAACGGGAAGAGCCCCCCTCCGCCATCTCGGGGAGGGGGGCTCGTCTCCGGCCCGGACCGCTTGCTTGGTTCAGCTCGGCGGCCCCTCCCCGTGCGGCTCCGCGTAGAAGCCGCCGATGCCCGTAAACAGGGAGGTGAGGGAGGGGGCTCGCATCGGTTCCGCCTAGGGTAACCGCCCTGTCAAGCCCCCCGCCGAAAGGGGGCGTCTGCCGGAGCGCCGTGCCGTGGCGCCGGTCCCGGGCCGCCTCAGCGCCGCCGGTCGTCGCCGACGAGCCAGGAGAGAAGGGTCGAGACGACCGAGACGACGAGGGCGCCGAGGAACGCCGCCCAGAAGCCGTCGACGTGGAACCCGATCCCGAGGAGCCCGCCGAGCCGCGCCGCCAGGAGGAGCAGGACGCCGTTGAGGACGAGGGTGAAGAGGCCGAGCGTCAGGAGGATCAGCGGGCACGAGAGGAGCTTGAGGACCGGCTTGATCAGGGCGTTGACGACCCCGAAGACGAGCGCCGCCAGGACGAGCGAGAGGACGCCGTCGGACCGGATCCCGGGGACGAGCGCGGCCGCCGCCCCCAGCGACGCCGCCGTGACGAGGACGTGGACGAGGAAGCGCACGGGTGGTGACGATACACCCGCCGTTGACGCCGCCGGCCCGGCGCGTCAAGCTCGTGCCGGAGAGCCGATGACCGACCGCAAGTACCGCCAGCGCGGATACCAGGACTCGACGCCCTCGACGTCCCGAGGTGGGGCGGGCGGCTTCGATGCGCCCTCCCGGATCGAGGGGGCCCCGCGCGGCCGGTCGGCCGGGCGGCCGTCGGAGGAGGTCTTCCGCTGCAAGGCCTGCGGCGAGCGGAGCGACGCCGAGATCCTCCCCGGCGTCGTCTGCAGGAAGTGCGGCGCCCCCCTTCGCGCCTGCGTCCAGTGCCGGCACTTCGACTCGGCGGCCCCCAACCAGTGCCGGGCCCCGATCGAGACGCCCGTGGCGGCCAAGTCGCGGGAGAACGCGTGCCGGCTCTACGAGCCGGCGATCGCGATGGACCTGACGGGGCGCAAGACGGCCGAGACGCCCGACGCCGCCCGCGCCGCCTTCGACCGTCTCTTCGGGAAGAAGTAGGCCGCGGGGAGGGGCGGGGGCCCCTCCCCGCGAGCGCGCCTCAGCTGCAGCCCGACGTCTCCCCGCAGTTCGTGCACTTGTAGCAGGCGCCGTTCCTCACCATCAGGTGGCCGCACTGGTGACAGCTCGGCGCGTCGGCGCTGTTCTGGAACGTCGGGGCCGGGAGGGCGGAGGCGCCCGGCTTCTGGAAGCCGATCGGGCGCGCGCCGACGAGCCTGGCCTGCTCGAAGGCGTTCGTGATCGACCGGGCGAGGTCGGGGGCGACGCCGAGGAGGTCGGGGCCGGCGGCCCGGGCGGAGCTGCTTCCCTCGGCACCGGGCTCCTCGCGGGAGACGACGCCCGCCCGCGCCTTCAGGTCCGGCGTCAGGAAGCGCGAGGCGAGGTATCGGAAGATGTAGTCGACGAGGCTCTTGGCGATCGGGATCTCGGGGTTCTTCGTGTAGCCCGAGGGCTCGAATCGCATGTGGCTGAACTTCTCGACGAGCGCCTCGAGCGGCACGCCGTACTGGAGCGTCAGCGAGATCGCCGTGGCGAAGGCGTCCATCAGGCCCGAGATCGTCGAGCCCTCCTTCGCCATCGTCAGGAAGATCTCGCCCGGCGTCCCGTCCTCGTAGAGGCCGACCGTGATGTACCCCTCGTGCCCGCCGACCGAGAACTTGTGCGTCAGCGCCCGCCGCTCGTCCGGGAGCTTGCGGCGCCGCGGCGCCGCGACGTGCGGGACGGCCGGGGCCGCCGCCGGCGCGGGGCGCGCCTCGCCCGCGGACCCCTTCGTCCCCTTCACCCCGTCGTCGGACTTCGAGGCGGCCGTGTTGAGCGGCTGCGTCCGCTTGCAGCCGTCGCGGTAGACCGCGATCGCCTTCAGGCCGAGCTTCCACCCTTCCACGTAGACGTTCGCGATCTCCTCCACGGTCGCGTCGGGGGGCATGTTGACCGTCTTGGAGATGGCGCCGGAGAGGAACGGCTGGACGGCCGCCATCATCCTCACGTGCCCCATCGGGTCGATGGAGCGGGTCCCGCCGAGCGCCTTGAACGCGCAGTCGAAGACCGCGAGGTGGCGCGGCTCGAGGCCGGGGGCGCCCTCGATCGTCCCCTTCTCGTCGATGTGGGTGACGATCGCGGCGGTCTGCTCCGCCGAGTAGCCGAGGCGCTGGAGCGCGTGGGGGACCGTGTTGTTGACGATCTTGATCGTCCCGCCGCCGACCAGCTTCTTGTACTTCACGAGCGCCAGGTCGGGCTCCACCCCCGTCGTGTCGCAGTCCATCATGAAGCCGATGGTCCCGGTGGGCGCGAGGACGGTGGCCTGCGCGTTCCGGTACCCGTGCTGGCGCCCCGACTCCAGGGTCAGGTCCCAGACCCCCGCCTGGGCGTCGTGGAGCTCCTTGGGGACGCCGACGCGCGGGACCGCGCGGGCCGCGTCGCGGTGCATCGCGATGACGTCGAGGAACGCCTCGCGGTTCGGCTCGTACATCCGGAAGGGGCCGATCTCCGAGGCGATGCGCGACGACGTGAGGAACGCCTGCCCGTGCATGAGGCTCGTGACGGCCGCCGCGTAGGCGCGCCCCTCGTCGCCGTCGTAGGGGAGGCCGTTGTACATCAGGAGCGCGCCGAGGTTGGCGTAGCCGAGCCCGATCGGCCGGAAGTCGTGGGAGTTCCGCTCGATCGCCGGGGTCGGGTACGACGCCTCGTCGACGAGGATCTCCTGCGCGGTGAAGACGACGTCCACCGCGTGGCGGAAGCGCTCCACGTCGAAGCCGCCGTCCTCCTTGGCGAACTTCATCAGGTTCAGCGACGCCAGGTTGCAGGCCGAGTCGTCGACGAACATGTACTCCGAGCAGGGGTTCGACGCGTTGATCCGGTGGGTCGCCTTGCACGGGTTCCACCGGTTGATCGTCGTGTCGTACTGGATCCCGGGGTCCCCGCAGACCCACGCCGCGTCGGCCATCTTTCGGAGGAGCGTCCGGGCGTCGTGGCGCTTCATCGGCTCGCCGGTCGTCACGGCGTGCGTCGTCCACTCGGCGCCGGCCTCCACGGCCTTCATGAACTCGTCGGTGACGCGGACGGAGTGGTTGGCGTTCTGGAAGAGGACGTTGCTGTAGACCTCGCCGCCGAAGGAGCCGTCCCAGCCCGCCTCGATGAGGTCCCAGGCCTTCCGCTCCTCCTTGGCCTTGCACTCGATGAACTCCTCGACGTCCGGGTGGTCGATGTTCAGGATGACCATCTTCGCCGCCCGCCGCGTCTTCCCGCCCGACTTGATCGCGCCCGCGAAGCTGTCGAAGCCCTTCATGAAGGAGACGGGGCCGGAGGCGATGCCGCCCGAGGAGAGCGACTCGTTGGAGGACCTCAGGCCCGAGAGGTTCGAGCCGGTCCCCGAGCCGAACTTGAAGAGCATCCCCTCGGTCTTGGCGAGGTCGAGGATCGAGCCCATCGAGTCGCCGACCGCGTTGATGAAGCAGGCGGAGGCCTGGGGCTTCGGCTCGATCCCGACGTTGAACCAGACGGGCGAGTTGAAGCTGGCGACCTGCCGGACCAGGATCGCCGCGAGCTCGTCGTGGAAGACGTCCCGGTCCGCGGCGGTCCGGAAGTAGCCCCGGGCGTGCCCCCAGCCCGTGATCGCCTCCACCACCCGCCCGATCAGCTGCCGGGCGGAGCGCTCGCGCTGGGGCGTGCCGACCTTCCCGTGGAAGTACTTCTGCGCGACGATGTTCGTGGCGGTCATCGACCACGCCTTCGGCACCTCGACGTCCTTCTGCTCGAAGAAGACCTCCCCCTTCTCGTTCGTGATCGCGGCCGTCCTCAGCTCCCACTCCACCGCCTCGAAGGGAGGGGTCACCCCGTCGGAGTAGACGCGCTTGAACGTGAGGCCGCGAAGCCCGGAGGCCCGCTGGGTCCGGGTGTCGACGGTCGGGGTCGGGTCGGGTCGGTCGGCAGCGCTCGTCACGGAGAAGACCTCCTCTGGTCGTCGGTGTGCCGGTGAAATTCAGGTCGTTTCTAGGTCAGTGATGGTACGGCAAGGAAAGGTGGGAACGCAATTACTTGTAGGTTTTTTTTCGGCGACCACAATTGATCGTGTGTTCAACCCGTCGTGGTCCGGATCTTGCGAAAGGCGTTCAGGGCGGACCCGTTGACGCCGTCGAGACCCATCCGCAGAATAGAGGTTTGCGGCGGGCCAATGTCGGGAATCCGACTCCGCCAGCAGGAGGAAGCAGATGTCCACCCCTTCCGTGACGACCGCATCCGTTCCCCTCGAAGCCACCTTCTCGCTCAGCCTCACCGACCGGGCGGTCGACAAGGTGAAGGAGTTCGCCACGAAGATGCCGGAGGCGGCCGGGAAGGCTCTCCGGGTCTTCATCCAGGGGGGCGGCTGCTCGGGCTTCCAGTACGGGTTCACCTTCGACGACGGCAAGCCGACGGACCACCGGCTCAAGGTGCGCGACATCGAGGTCCTCGTCGACACGGCGAGCGCGCTGAAGCTGAACGGCGCCACCGTCGACTGGATCGAGGACTTCCGGGGCGCCGGGTTCTCGGTCGACAACCCCAACGCCACCCAGGGCTGCGGCTGCGGGAAGAGCTTCGCGTAGGGCGCCCCCCGGGGGCGCCCCGGAGGATCCCGCCCGACGCCTGGGCGGAGCCCTCCCGAGCCTAGCGTGACGTCGCCCGAACGTGACCGCCGGCCCCGGCGGCGCTCTCCCCTCGCCGTCGTCTTCCTCGCGGTCTTCATCGACCTGGTCGGCTTCGGCATCGTCATCCCGCTCTTCCCCCTGTACGCCGAGCGCTACCAGCCGAGCCCGATGGCCTTCGGGCTCCTGATGGCGAGCTTCTCGGCGATGCAGTTCCTCTTCGCCCCCCTGCTCGGGCGTCTCTCCGACCGGGTCGGGCGCCGCCCGGTCCTCCTCGTCTCGCTCGCGGGCTCCGCCGCCGGCTATCTCCTCTTCGCCTTCGCCCGCTCCCTGACGCTCCTCTTCGTCTCGCGGCTCGTCGCCGGCGCGACGGCGGCCAACATCGGGACGGCGCAGGCCGTGGTGGCCGACGTCACGGAGCGGGAGCAGCGGGCCCGCGGCATGGGGCTGATCGGCATGGCGTTCGGCCTCGGCTTCGTCCTCGGCCCGGCCATCGGCGGGTTCGCCGTGAAGGCGGGCGAGGCGGTGCCCGGTCTCGTCGCCGCCGCCCTCTCCGCCACGGCGTTCGTCTGGGCCCTCCTCGAGCTCCCCGAGACGCGCCCCCCGGGCCCGCCCCAGGGGCCGACCCGCTCGCTCTTCCCCGTCGCGAGCCTCGCGGCGGCCGCCCGGCGCCCGGCCGTGGGAGCCCTCCTCGTCCTGACGTTCGTCGCGACGACGGCCTTCGCGAACCTCGAGGCGACGTTCGCCCAGTTCGTCGCCGGGCGCTTCTCGGCCGGCCCGTCGACCGTGGCCTGGCTCTTCGTCGTCCTCGGGGTGACCGGGGCCGCGGTCCAGGGCGGTCTCCTCAAGCGGCTCGTCCCGCGGCTCGGAGAGCAGAGGCTCGTCGCGGTCGGAACGGGCCTCATCGCCCTCTCGTTCGTCGCGCTCCTCCTCGTCCGGAGCCTCTGGGCGCTCGTGGCCGTCCTCGTGGTCGTCGCCTGCGGCAACGGCATCCTCAACCCGTCGCTCGCCTCGCTCCTGTCGCGCTCGGCCGCCTCGCGCGAGCAGGGGGAGGTGCTGGGCGCGGGGCAGTCGCTCTCGTCGCTCGGCCGGATCGTCGGACCGTTCTGGGGCGAGAACGTCTACCTCCGCTACGGCGCGATCGGCCCGTACGGGACCGGCCTCGTCCTCGAGGTCGTGGCGTTCCTCGTCGCGGTTTTCGCCCTTTCGCGCCCGGCGGCCGAGCCGGCCCGCACGGAGCTCGACCGGGCCCCCGGAGGGAGCTGACGCCATGTCCGAGCCCCGGCCGCTCGTCCTCTCTCGCGACTGCCCCGCGCTCGAGATCCCGAGCGGCCGGCCCGTGACGCTGCACGCCGGGACGCCCCTCCTCCTCTTCCAGTCCCTCGGCGGGAGCCACACCGTGAGGGCCGCCGGACACGACGTCCTCTTCCGGGTCTCGGCCGCCGACGCGGACGCCCTCGGGCTGGCGCCGGCCGGCGAGGCTCCCGGGCGAGGCGGGCGGCCGTCCTCCGCTCCCGGCGCCGCGGTCCCCGCTGCGGGACCGGTGGACGAGGAGGCGGTCTGGGCGCGCCTGAGGGACTGCTACGACCCCGAGATCCCCGTGAACATCGTCGACCTGGGGCTGGTCTACGACCTCGTCGTCTCGCAGGCGCCGCGGGGCGGGGCGCGCGTCTCGGTGAAGATGACGCTCACGGCGCCCGGCTGCGGGATGGGCCCCGCGATCGCGGCGGACGCCCGTCAGAAGGTGCTGCGGATCCCGGGAGTCTCGGACGCGGACGTCCAGCTCGTCTGGGACCCGCCGTGGAGCGCCGACATGATGAGCCCCGCGGGGAGGAAGGCGCTCGGGATCGCCTGAGCCGGGACCGGCGACCCCTCGCCCTCCGGCGAGAGACGCCTCAGGCGTGCGGGAGGGTCAGGAGGAAGCGGGTCCCGGCGTCGCCGAGCGACTCGCACTGGATCGCCCCCCCCATCTGCTTCATCAGGGCCGCCGTCTCCGGGAGCCCGAGGCCGGTCCGGTCCGGGTCCCTGGCCTGGAACGACGGGAGGAAGATCCGCTCCTGGTCCGTGGCGGCGACGGGGACGCCGTTGTTGGAGAAGGCCAGGACGACGTACGGGTCCTTCACGAACGACTCGACGATGATCAGCCGCTTCGTCGAGGCCGAGGCGTCCGGGTCGCCCCCGTCGAACCGCCGCGAGAGGGCGTTGCGCGCGTTCCGGAGGAGGTTCACGACGATCTCCGTCAGGCGCGAGGCGTCGGCCTGCAGCCTCGGCGCCGGGTCGTCCATCTCGTTCCTGAGGCGGACGCGATGGCTCCTCAGGGAGCGCGCCAGGAGCTTCTGCGCCCGCGCGAGGATCTCGGCCGGGTCGACCGCCTCGAGCTTCAGGGGCGGCGTTGCCGCGAACCGCTCGAGCTCGGCCACGAACTCCTGGATCCTCAGGACGCCGCTCGTGGCGTCGGTGATCCTGTCCCGGAGCGCGCCGCGGTCGACCTGGCGGACCTCGTCGGGGTCGGGCGAAAGGAGCCGCTGCGCCGAGACGAGCCCTTCGGTGATCCGGGCGATCACGGGGCTCGCCTCCCGGCCCAGCTCGAGCCCGAGCTCGGCCAGCACCTCGACCTTCGAGCCGTGCACCTGCACGTCGAGCGCGGCCTGGCTCGCGGCGCTCTCCCGGACGGTCCAGACCACCTGGCGCAGGCGCCGGTCGCCGTCGAACGCCCCGGCGGCCGAGACCGACGCGGGGAACGGCCCGGGGACTCCGTGGGCGGCGAGCTGGACCTCGCGGGCCGGACGGCCCCGGAAGGCGTCGTCGATCAGGCTCGCGAGCGCGCCCCGGTCCGTCGGCTCGAAGAGGTCGATGACGCGCCGGCCCTCGAGGACCCCCTCCCCCACGCCGAAGAGCCTGCGGGCGACGCCGTTGGTCGCCCGGACCATCCCGGCCTGGTCCGTCACGAGGAGGCCGAACGGCAGCATCTCCATGAGCGACGCCGCCTCCGCCCCGCCCCGGGGAGGCGCCGCCCCCGCCTGCTGGGGCTGGCCCGGGGCGAGGCGAATCGTCCCCGTCGGCGGGGGCGTCGCCGCACCCCCCGCCGGACGGACCGTCTTTCTCCCGGAAGGCTCGTCCGGGGCGGCGCTCCGGAAGGCTCGCTCGACGAGCGAGTCGATCCCCTCATCGGGCTCCCCCGGCTTGCCCATCGGCGTATTTTGCGCCCGCTCCCGGGTGTATCGTCCACCCGCGATGCGAGACGTCAGGCTGCCGGACTTCCCGTTCGCCCTCCCGGTCGAGGTCTGGTTCCGCGACCTCGACGCGATGGGACACGTCAACAACGCCGTCTACCTCTCGTACTTCGAGCAGGCCCGGATCGGCTACTGGCTCTCGCTCGTCGCTCCGGCCCAGCCGGCCTCCCCACGGGACCCGCGCGGGGTCGGGTTCGTCGTCGCCCGCGCGGAGGTCGACTTCGACTCGCCCGCCCTCCTCGGCGAGCCGCTCCTCGTCGGCTGCCGGATCTCCGAGCTGGGGACGACGTCGTTCGTCTTCGACTACCGGATCGTGTCGCGGCAGACCTCGATCGACTCGGAGGTCCGGCTGGTCGCGTCGGGCCGGACCGTGCAGGTCGGCTGGGACTGGCACGAGGACCGGAAGGTCGCGATCACCGACGACCTCCGCCGCAGGATCGAGGCGATCGAGGGGGGCGCGCTGAAGGTCCGGGACCGCTGAGGCGCCGCGCGGCCGAGCCGCTCGTCCGCCGCGCCGCGCGCCCCGGTCACTGGATCCGCATCCGCCCCGCGAACCCCTCGGTGTAGCCGTGAAAGAACTCGAGCGCCTCCTCGGGCCAGCGCCAGCAGTAGTAGCCGGAGCCGCAGTCGAAGTCGACGAGCCACGTCCCCTTGGCCTCGGCCCCGAGCGCCTCGACGGCCCGGGCCCACGCCGTCACGAGGCGGCGGGCCTCGTCGCCGCGCTCCCCGTCGTCGGCGTCCTCGTCGAGCCCGGAGAGCTCCTCGAGCGCCCGCCGGGTCATCTCGCGCACCTCGGGGAGGAGCTCGCGCGCCTGCTCGAAGGTGAAGATCCGCTTCCCGCTCTCCGGCACGGACCGATGGTACCCCGGCGGACGGCGGCGGAGGCCGTCCGCTGATCTTCGCCCTCCTCCTCTACGCGGCCGTCGTCCTCGCCGTCGGCGCCGCCGCGGCCAGGCGCTCCGGCACGTCAGAGGACTCCTTCCTGGTCGGGGACCGGTCCTTCGGGCCGCTGGCCACCGGGGCCGCCCTGGCGTCGACGACGGTCGGGGGCTCGACGACGCTCGTCCTGGCCGCCCTCGTCGCGCGCGTCGGGCTCCCCGGCCTCTGGCTCGACCTGGCCGGAGTCCTCGGGCTCCTCGGCCTCGGCCTCTTCCTCGCGGCGCGGGTGAGGCGGAGCGGCGAGGCGACGCTCGCGTCCGTGATCGGACGGCTCTACGGGGAGCGCGTCCGCCGCGTCGCGGCCGTCCTCGTCGTCTCGGCCGAGGTGGTCTGGTTCGCGCTCCTGACGGAGGCGACGGAGACGGTCGTGACGGCGATGACTCCCTGGGACCCCACGCTGGTCCTCGTCGGGACGGCGCTGGTCTTCGTCGCCTACACCGCCCTCGGCGGCCAGCGGGCCGTCGTCCGGACCGACCTCCTCCAGCTCGCTCTCATGGCCGCGTCGCTCCTCGGCGTCGCGCTCCCGCTGGCGGTCGCCTCGCTCGCCCGGACGGGCGTCCCGGCGCGGCTCCTCCGCTTCCCGGTCGGCCCCGGCTTCTCCTGGCTCGACGTCCTCGGCCTCCTCGTCCTCGTCGGGCTCCCGCACGCCGTGGGCAGCGACGTCTGGGCGAAGCTCCTCTCGGCCCGGGACGAGGCGTCGGCGCGCCGCGGCACGCTGGGCGCCTCGGGGGTCAAGCTCGCCTTCGGCCTGGCCTGCGCGGTCGTGGCCCTCGCCGGGGTGGCCGCCGGGGTGGGCGGCCCGCCGTCCGCGCTCCTGCCGGCGACGGTCCGCGAGCTCGCCGGGCCGGCCGTCGCGCCGTTCCTCCTGGTCGGCCTCGTCGCGACGATGCAGTCGTCGTCCGACTCGGTCCTCCTCTCCGCCGCGTCGGCCACGACGCACGACCTCCTGCGGCTCCGCTCGCCGGGGGCGGTCCGCCTCTTCGTCGGCCTGTACGGCGTCCTCGGCCTCCTCGTCGCCCTGGCGCTGCGCGACCTGGTCGAGACCTTCCGGCTCGGGTACACGCTCTTCGCCTCGGCCCTGATCCTCCCGACCCTCGCCGGCTTCGCCACGGGCTGGAAGGTCCGGCCCCGGTTCGCCGCCGCCGCCATGCTCCTGGGCGGCGGGGTGGCGCTGGCCCAGCGGTTCCTCGGCCTCGGGGGCCTCGACCCCGTCCTGGCCGGGACCGCCGTGAACGCCGCGGTCCTCGCCGCGGGGACGCGCCGCGCGCGTCCCGCTACGCCAGGCCGGTGATCCGGAGCGCCGCCGCCACGACGGCGGCGCGGCCGGGCCCCTCGGAGGAGGCGGGCGCAGCGGTCGCGACCGCTGCGTCGAGGAGGGTGAGGATCGTCCGGGCCAGCTTCTCGGCGGGAGGGGCCGCCGGCGCGCTCCCGTTGAGACAGTCCTGGAGACGGCCGGCGAGCCACGGCACCCGCGGGTCGAGAGCCGCCGGGCCCGCCGGCGGACCCGCGAGCGAGTCGAGGAGGACGAGCCTCGCGAACGACGGCCGCCTCAGCCCGGCGTCGTAGAGCGCGGCCACGGTCCGAGCGACCTCCTCGGCGGGGCTCCCGCCGGCCGGGACCTCCGGGAGCGCCTCTTCCGAGGCCCGCCGGAGGGCAGCGCGATAGAGCCCCTCCTTGCTGCCGAAGTGGTAGTGGAGCGTCGCCACGTTGACCCCGGCGGACGTCGCGACGAAGCGGGTCGTGGCGCCGACGAAGCCGCTCCGGGCGAAGCTCTCCTCGGCGGCCCGGAGGATCTCGCGCCTCGTCTCCTCCGGGTTCCCGTCCCGGGGCCTGCCGGCACCCTTCTTCTCCATCGTCTGTCGCTCCGATCCCCAGCGGGCGGCGGATTTCCTCCGCGAGGGGACGGGAGCGGAACGCTAAGATCCAGCCGGAGGCTCCCCACGTGAAGACCGCCCGGCTCCTCGTCGCCGCTCTGCTCCTCGCTTCCCCGGCCCTGCGCGCCGACACCCCCGCGACGCGACAGTGGGTCCTGGCGACGGCGAAGGCCCGTGGCGCCGGCGGCGAGGACTTCGTCAGCTCCCTCCGGATCGTGAACCCGTGGAGCGCGCCGGCGAACGTCCGCCTGACCTACCTCGCGCAGTCCCCGATCGACGCGAGCGGCCGGGCGCTCGGCGACAACGGCTCGGCGGCGCCCGTCGCCCTCTCCGTCGGTCCGTCCGAGACCCTCGCCCTCGAGGACGTCGTCGGCACCCTCTTCGCCGACGGCGCGGCGCCGTTCGGGATCCCCGCCGGCGGGATCCGCGTCGACTCGGACCTCCCCGTCTCGGTCCAGTCGCGGACGTACGTCGCGAACGCCACGAACGCGTCCGGGGTCCCCGGGACGTTCGGCTTCACCATCCCCGCCCAGGCGGGGGCCCAGGCGGTCGCGGCGGGGGAGACGGCCTGGCTCACGTGGGTCTCCGCCTCGCCCGTCGAGAGCCGGGGGTTCCGGTCGAACTTCATCATGCTCAACACCGCGAGCGGGGACGCCTCCGTCCACGTCTCGCTCGTCCGGGGCGACGGGACCGAGGTCGGGGAGCGGACCTACACGCTCGGCCGGTACTCGGCCGCGCAGCAGACGCGGATCGGCGAGTCGTTCGGGGTGAGCACGGCCGAGACGAACCTCAGGCTCCTCGTGACCGTCGGCAGCGGGGGGCCGGTCGTCGTCGGCCTGTCGATCATCGACAACGCCATCTCGTCCCTGAACTACGCCCCCCCGGCCAAGGTCGCCGTTCCGGGCGACGGCGCCTACGGATGGGTCGCGAGCGACGACCCCGCGGCGATCTCCTCGGGCCGCGTCGACCTCCTCTCGGGCTCGCCCAACTACGTCGGCGGGCTCGTCTACGTCTCCTGCCCCTCCGGGGGCCGGGCCTTCTCCTTCGTCGGCTACGGGAGCGGCTCGGGCGTCCCGGCCGGCGACGTCAACACGACGTTCACGAAACGGGCGGACGGCGGCTGGGACTTCGCCGGGTCGAGCCCCTCCGCCGGGAGCTGGAGCGGGACGGTCCTTCCCTGGGTGGACGGCTCGCTCTTCGGCTCCCTCGCCTTCACCAGCGCCCCGACCGCGACCGGCTGCCCGTCGGTCGCCACGACCTACGCCTACCGTGCCGGCCGGGCGCTCGACTTCGGCGCCACGCCGTGAAGAGGACGCCCTCGGCCCGGCCGCGCCTCGCCGCCGTCCTCCTCGGCGCGCTCGTCGCCCTCGGAGGGAGCGCCTGCAAGAGGGCGCCCCTCGAGACGCGCTTCCTGAACGCCGATCCCGAGAGCAGCTCGGGCGCCTTTCTCTCCGGCTTCTCCGGGTTCGAGAAGACCGACGCCGGCGACACGTTCGTCTGGGCCCAGTCGCGGGAGGCGCGGGTCGCCGTCGTCGCGATCGGGAGCCGGGACCGCCTCGTTCGCCTGAGGGCCTGGCCCTACCGCTGGGACGGCGCGCCCCCCCAGCGGCTGACGCTCTACGTGAACGAGACCCGGATCGACTCCGTCCCGATGGCCGACGGTCCGCACGTCTACTCGTTCCTGACGCCCGCGGCCGCGTGGCACGACGGGACCAACGAGATCCGGTTCGAGCTCGCCTACGCGGAGGCGCCGCGGGACCGCGTCCCGGGCGCGACGGACGCCCGCACGCTGGCGATGGCGCTCGACTGGCTGGAGATCGTCACTTCTCCTGGACCGTCACCATCCGGGCGGGGAGGTCCGGATAGATCGCCTTGAAGAAGTCGAAGATCTCCCGGGCCGTCGCGTCCGTCCCCTTGCGCCAGGTGGAGCTCCGGAAGCGATAGGTCGCGTCCGGGGTCTCGAACCCCCACTCGAAGCAGTCGGCCGGCGCCGTCTTCGCCACGCACGTCAGCTTCTGCGCCGTCATCCGCGAGCCGGGGATGAGGAGGTTCTTGTCCGGCTCGTCGCCGTCCGTCCAGCGGAGCGTCTCCCCCCGGAAGGCGAGGGTCCCGAGGTCCCAGCGGTGCTTGAAGAGGACGACGCCCGGGATCCGCCGGACGAGGCGGTCCCAGCTCCGGTCCGCCGCGCGCGCCAGGCTCGTGTCCCGCGCGGGCGCGGCCGCGGGGGAGGACGGCGGCGGAGCCGTCGCCTGGGGCCTCGGCGCGGCTGCGGGAGCCGGAGCGGCAGCGGGCGCGGGGGTCGTCGGCGCGGCCGCGGGTGCGGGTGCGGGTGCGGCCGGCGCCGTCGGGGCGGGCCCGGGGGGCGCCGGGGCCGCGGGTGCGGCCGCCGCCGCTGCGGGCGTGGCCTTCGCCGCCTCCCCCCGCGTCTCCTCCATCGCCGTGATCAGGCTCTCGGGAACGCCCGCCTCCCGCAGCTTCACGAGGTCGTCCACGCTCAGGTCGAAGACGAGCCGGCGGGACTCGATGTGGTTCCGGATGAATCCCTCCGAGAAGCCCGCCTTGAAGAGCCGGAGGATGCCGTCCACGTCTCCCGCGGCCGGCGCCGCGGGGGTCGGGACGGGGTCCGCGGGGCGGGCGGCGAGGGGGGGCGCCAGGGCGCAGGCGACGGCGACGGCGACGGCGACGGCGACGGCGAGGATGGCCGCACGCGAAGCGTCGAGTGCCGGGGGTCGGGTCATTCCGCTCCTCCTCCCGGGGCCCTCGGCCCCGCGGTGGTCGGGGCGCGGGCCCCGGAAACGACGAGCGGCCGGAGGAGCGAGGCTCCCCCGGCCGCCGGGATCGCGCCCTCGCGCTCAGCTTAGAGGATGACGCCCTTCAGCGGGATCCTGATCTCGGGCTTCGTCGTGTCGTTCGTCCGGATCGTGAGGGCCCCTTCGAAGACCCCCTTCTTGACCGTGTCGGCCACCGTCAGGACGACCTGCGCCCGTCCCTTGTCGGCCATCACGACCTGGGCCGAGATCCCCGGGACCGTCGTCGTCGCGTCGGAGACCTGGAACGCCTCGTTCTTCGTGTTGTTGTTGACGAGCGTGACCGTCCGCTTGACGGGGTCGCCCTTCGCGTCGAAGTTGCCGAAGTTGATCGAGAGCGGGGTGACCGAGACGGTCGGCTTGACGTAGCCGGAGATGGCGATCTGCAGCTCGGGCTGCTTGGCGACGCCGGTGGCCACCTTGACGTAGCCGCCGAGGAGCCCCTCGGGCGTCTCGGGCGTCGTCGAGAGGGTGACCTTGTACTGCTGCGGGCCCTTCCCGGCGATCCGCTCCTTCTCGGGGACCGGCGCGATCGACGCCTTCAGGTACGACTGCGGCACCTCGACGTTCCCCGGCTTGAAGTCGGGCTCGTCGGAGACGAGGACCAGCTCGGACGAGGCGACCTCGCCGGTCAGCCCCTGGAGGCGGAAGAAGCCGGTCGGGAGCGTCTCGACGTACGGCTTGACGGTCGCCGTCACGAAGAGGGTGATCTGCGGCGTGGTCGGGTCGTCCGTCAGGACGAGGGCCGACTTGGAGATCGGCCCCTGGAAGTTCTTGGTGTCGATCGAGAGGTTGATCTTCCCCTCGCCGCCCGGCTTGACGACCTTGTCGAACTCGGGGACGGTGCAGCCGCAGGAGGGCTTGACGTCGGTGATGTGGAGGTCCGCCTTGCCGGCGTTCTTCACGACGAACGTCTGGTGGATGACCTCCCCCTTGGGGACCGTCCCGATGTCCTTCCGCTCCTCGGTGACGACCAGCTTCGGGCCGGCCGCGCTCGCCTCGCTCGAAGGGGCCGGCGCCTTCACCGCGGTCTGGGCCAGGGCCGGAACGGCAGCCAGGGAGCCGGTGACGAAGAGCGCGAGGAGGGCCCGCGTCGCCGGGCCGCTGGAGTGGGGGTGGGGATGCTTCACGAGGGCCTCCTGTCGGGGGGGCCGGAACCTTCCGGCCCGCATCTCGAACCTTTGATTATAGGCGTCCAGAGACGCCGCCACGGTGGCACGTTTGACGGCCGGAGCCATGGGAAGCAAACTCCGCGCCCGTGCGGACCACGTCCCCCCGGACCTTCTACGTCATCGCCGTCGGCGGAACGGCCATGGCCCCCTTCGCCTCCCTCCTCGTCGAGAGGGGGGACCGCGTCCTCGGATCCGACCTCCTCCCCCTCTACCCGCCGATGTCCGACCGGATCGCGGCGCTCGGGATCGACGTCCGCCCCGGGTTCGACGCCGCGAACCTCCCGGCCGACGTGGACCAGGTCGTCGTCGGGAACCTCGCGGGAAAGGACAACCCCGAGCTCGTCGAGGCGCTGCGCCGCGGCCTCCCGGTCACGTCGATGCCGGAGGCGCTCCGAACCGAGTTCCTGGCCGGCCGGCACCCGGTGGTCGTCGCCGGGACCCACGGCAAGACGACGACGACGGCGCTGACGGCCTGGCTCCTCGCCGCCGGCGGCCTCGAGCCCGGCTTCCTCGTCGGGGGCGAGCCGCTCGACTTCGACGGCCCGTCGGCCGTCGGCCGCGGGGCCCCCTTCGTCGTCGAGGGGGACGAGTACTCGACCTCGTGGGCCGACAAGGGGCCGAAGTTCCTCCACTACGCGCCGCGGACGCTGGTCGTCACCTCGGTCGAGCTCGACCACGCCGACCTCTACCCGGACCTCGCGTCGGTGAAGGAGGCGTTCCGGAAGGTCGTCGCCCTGGTCCCTCCCGACGGCCTGATCGTCGCCAACGGGGACGACCCGGGCGTCCTCGACGTCCTCGGCCCGGCCCGCGCCCGCGTCCTCCGCTACGGCATCGCCGGCGACACGGACGTCACGGGCGTCGCCGGGACGGGCGACCCGGGCGGCGGCCGGGAGCTGGCGGCCGCCGCGATCGACGAGGGACCCGACGCGGTCCGGTTCGACGTCCTCGGGGGCGGCCGCCCGGCGTACCGGGTCGCCTCCCCCCTCGCCGGCCGGCACAACGTCGGGAACGCGCTCGCGGCGCTGGCCGTCGGGGAGGCGTTCGGGCTCTCTCCCGAGGCCCTCGCGTCGGCGCTGGCCCGCTTCCGCGGGGTCCGGCGGCGCCTCGAGGTGAAGGGGACCGCGGCCGGAGTCACGGTGGTCGACGACTTCGCGCACCACCCGACGGCCGTCGAGACGACCCTGGCCGGGGCCCGGCGCCGGTGGCCCGGCCGCCGGCTCTGGGCCGCCTTCGAGCCCCGCTCGCTGACGGCGGGGCGGGCGGAGTTCGCCGACCGCTACGAGCGGGCGCTCTCCGTGGCGGACGGGGTGGCCCTCGCCGTTCCGCACCACGCCGCCCGCCTCTCCCGCCCGGGGGCCCCCGGCGCGCTCGACGCGGCCGCGGTGGCCGGCCGCCTCGCCGCCTCCGGCCGGGAGGCGTTCGCCGGCGCGAACGCGGACGAGCTGGCCGCGGGGCTCCTCGCGCGGCTGGCGCCGGGCGACGTCGTGGTCGTCATGTCGTCCGGGGCGTTCGGCGGCCTCTGCGGGAAGCTCCTCGCCGCCCTCGCGGATCGCGAGGGGCTGGTCACCCCTCCCGCGCGACGCTGACCCGGAGCGGGAGGAGCCCCTCGATCGCCAGCTCGACCGCGTCCCCCGGGGCGAGCGGCCCGACCCCCTCGGGGGTCCCCGTCAGGATCACGTCCCCGGGCTCGAGCGTCATCGCGGCCGAGATGTGCGCGACGAGCGTCCCGACGTCGAAGATCATCAGCGTCGTCCGGGCGCTCTGCCGCACCTCGCCGTTGACCCGCGTCTCGACGAGGAGGTCGGCGGGGTCGAGCTCCGTGTCGACGGACGGGCCGAGCGGACAGAAGGTGTCGAACCCCTTGGCGCGCGACCACTGCCCGTCCTTCTTCTGCAGGTCGCGGGCGGTGACGTCGAGCCCCGCCGTGATGCCGAGGACGACGTCGCGCCACGAATGGCGCGCGACACGGCGGGCGCGGCGGCCGATGACGAGGGCGAGCTCCCCCTCGTAGTCGACGCGGCTCGACTCGGGGGGGATCAGGACCGTCCCGCCCGGGGCGAGGAGGCTCGTCGAGGGCTTCAGGAAGATCAGCGGCTCCGTGGGGACGTCGTGGCCCAGCTCCCGGGCGTGGGCGACGTAGTTCCGGCCGATGCAGACGATCTTGGCCGCCGGGACGGGCGGCAGGAGCTCGAGGCCCTCGAGGGGCCGTGCGGCTCCCGAAGGGGCCCCTCCCTCCCACGGCGCGCCGGGGAGCGGCCGGACCGCTTCGCCTTCGAGGGCGCCGTACCTCGCGGCGCCTCCTTCGCGATACCGGATGAACCTCACAGGGCCTCCTCGGTGAGCGTCCCCTCGAAGAGGAGCCGCGCCTCGCCCGTCAGGGTCACCTCGCGCGCGAGGCTCCCGTCGAGGCGGAAGTCGACGACCAGCGCCGAGCCGGAGCGGGTCGCGACGGAGATGGGGGGGGTCTCGCCGCGCTCGGCCGCCGCGGCCACCGCCGCGGCCACGACGCCCGACCCGCACGAGAGGGTCTCGCCCTCCACGCCGCGCTCGTAGCTGCGGACCGAGAGGCGCGAGGAGCCCCGCGTCGAGACGAAGTTGACGTTGGCCCCTTCCGGGAGGTCCGGGTGGCGCCGGAGGGGCGGTCCGAGCGCCGCCACGTCGAGGGTCTCCACCTCCACGCCGGCGGCGCAGAAGACGACGAGGTGGGGGACGCCGACGCCGACGTGCGCCGCCCGGGCCTCCACGAGGCGCGCCTCCGCGTCGAACGTGGGGAGCCACGTGCCGGCCGCGACCGGCTCGGGGAGGCGGAGGGTGACCGAGCCGTCGGGCCGCACGGTGGCCTCGAGGACGCCCCACCCCGTCCGGAGGGAGAGCTCGTCCCCCGCCATCCCCTTGAGGCGCGCGAACCGAGCGGCGCAGCGGCTCCCGTTCGCGCAGAACCGGGCGGGGCCGCCGTCGGCGTTGTAGTAGTCGAGGACGACGGTCGTCCGCTCCCCCGGCTCGGCGGACGGCGAGACGAAGAGGACGCCGTCGGCCCCCACGCCCGTCCCCCTGCGGCAGAGCCGCCGGATCGTCTCGGCCTCGCGCGGGCCGACCGCGACCCGCCCGGGGAAGACGAGGAAGTCGTTCCCGGCCCCCGCCATCTTCGTGAACGCCCTCGGGAGGCCGCCCAGCGTGTCGTTCATCTCCCCTCCCGCCCCGCCTGGGCGTACGCCCGCGGGCTCTCGTTCCCCGCCGTGTCGACGGCCGTCACCGCGTAGCGCCGCCCGGCGGGCGCCCCGGCGTCGAGGTAGCCCGGGTCCGTCAGGCCGTCCGCCAGCCGAATCCACGCCCCCTCGCCGTCGCGCCCGTAGACGCGGTAGCCGGCGAGGTCCCGCGCGAGGCTCGGGTTCCAGACGAGCCGGCTCCCCGCGTCCTCCCGGAGGACGAGGAGCCCTTCCGGAGCGGGGGGCGGGAAGACGTCGGCCGTGTCGACGAGGACCTCGTCGGCCGGCGGTCCGAGGACGAGGGGACGGGCGGCGGTCGGGGCCGCCCGGACGGTGTAGAGGTAGCGGCGGCCGGGCTGGACCGTCTCGTCGATCGCGAGGGGGTCCTTTCCGACGAACGTCAGCGGCTCGTCGTACTCGGCGTCCTCGACGAGGCGGCGGTAGACGGCGTAGCCGGCCACGCGGGCCGGCTTCGTCCCGTCGAGCATCGCCTGGGGCGGGAGCCAGTCGAGGCAGACGCGCCCCTCCTCGACCGTGGCCGAGAGGCCGAGCGGCTCGGCGGGAGGGACGAGCGGCAGGAGCGTGACGAGGGGGGAGAGGGCGGAGACCTTCTTCCGGTCGCGCGTCGCGGTGACGCCGTACCGGAGGAAGACCCGTCCCAGGCGGCCGTCCTTCGCCAGGGGGTAGAGCGAGTCCCTCACGAGGACCTCCGAGCCGAAGGTCGCGGCGTCCAGGTCGGTCCCGGAGAGGACGCGGAGGGGCTCCGCCCTCTGGACGAAGAGCTTCTCGTCGCGCCGGCGCTGCTCCGGGTCCTCCGCGGGGCCGGGAGGGGCGGCGCCGGGAGGCGCCGGGATCGCCTCGCGCCAGACGGTCACCGAGGTCAGGTTGGTCAGGGGGGCCCCCTGCGCCGTCCGGGAGGGATAGGGGAAGCGGAGGACCACGTCCGACCCCTGCTGCGCGACCTTCAGCGGCGCGACCCGGGCCGGGATGACCTGCAGCGGCGCCTCGGGGGGGAGCTTGCGGCCGCAGGCGCCCGCCGCCGCGGCCAGGAGGAGGAGGGGGAGGACTGTCCGGCGGCTCAAAGGACGAAGCGGGAGAGGTCGCGGTTCCGGACGAGCTCGGAGAGGGCGCGCTCGACGGCCGTCCGGTCGATGACGATCCGCGCGCCCGCCGCGTCCGGCCCGGCGAAGGAGACCTCCTCGAGGACCTTCTCGAGGATCGTGTGGAGGCGGCGCGCGCCGATGTTCTCGAGGTTCCGGTTCAGCTCGGCCGACGCGCGGGCGATCTCGGCCAGGCCGTCGTCGGCGAAGACGAGGTCGATGTCGTCCGCGGAGAGGAGGGCCCGCGCCTGCTTCGGGAGGGCGTGCTCGGGCTCCGTCAGGATCCTGAGGAAGTCGGCCTCGGTCAGCGCGTCGAGCTCGACGCGGATCGGGAAGCGCCCCTGCAGCTCCGGGATCAGGTCCGACGGCCGCGCCACGTTGAAGGCGCCGGCGGCCACGAAGAGGACGTGGTCGGTCCTGAGGATGCCGTGCTTGGTCTTGACCGTCGTCCCCTCGACGAGCGGCAGGAGGTCGCGCTGCACCCCCTCCCGCGAGACGTCGGGCCCGCCGCGCGGCCCCTCCCGCCCCGCGATCTTGTCGAGCTCGTCGAGGAAGACGATCCCGGTCTCCTCGGCCCTCCGGATCGCCTCCGTCGGGACCGACCCCTCGTCCGAGAGGGCGTCGGCCTCGCGCTCGACGAGGAGGGGGCGCGCGTCGGCCACGGCGAGCCGGACCTTCTTCTTCTTGCTGCCGAAGAGGCTCGAGAGGGGCCCCGGCAGGTCGAGCCCCATCTCCTCGACCCCCTGCGGGGTCATGACGGAGATCTGGGGGGTCCTGTCGTCCGTCACCTCCAGCTCCACCTCGCGCGCCTCGTGGCGCCCCTCCCTCAGGTCGCGCCGGAGCCGCTCGCGGCCGTCCGCGCCGGAGGCGCCGACGGCGGGGTCCTTCGCCAGGAGGTCGAGGAGACTCTCCTCGGCGGCCGCGGCGGCGCGGTCCGCCACCCGGGCGCGCCGCTCGTCCTTCACGAGCTGGACCGCCGCCTCCGCCAGGTCGCGCGCGATGGAGTCGACGTCGCGCCCGACGTACCCCACCTCGGTGAACTTGGAGGCCTCCACCTTGACGAACGGCGCGTCGGCGAGGCGGGCGAGGCGGCGCGCGATCTCGGTCTTGCCGACGCCCGTCGGCCCGATCATCAGGATGTTCTTCGGGGTGATCTCCCGCGCCACCTCCACCGCCAGCCGCTGCCGCCGCCACCGGTCGCGGAGGGCGATCGCGACGGCCCGCTTCGCCCGCGCCTGGCCGACGACGTGGCGGTCGAGCTCCGCGACGACCTTCCGGGGCGAGAGGTCCCGGAGCCGCGTCTCGCGCGGGGAGGCCGGAGGGAGGACCGGCCCCCCCGTCACGGGAGCGACTCCACGCGGATCGCGTCGTTGGTGTAGACGTCGATCCCCGCTGCGATCTTCAGCGCCTCCCGGACGACCTCCGGGGCGGTCATCGGCGTGTGGAGGAGGAGCGCCCGGGCGGCCGCGGTGGCGAAGGGGCCCCCAGACCCGACGGCGAGGATCCCCTCGTCCGGGGCGATGACATCCCCCGTCCCGGAGACGAGGAGCGTCGTCTCGCGGTCGGCCACGATCAGCAGCGCCTCGAGGGTGCGCAGGCTCTTCTCGGTCCGCCAGTCCGTCGCCAGCTCGACGGCGGCGCGCTCGAGCTGGCCCCGGAACTGCTCGAGCTTCTGCTCGAAGCGGGTGAAGAGGGCGACGGCGTCGGCGGTGGAGCCGGCGAAGCCGGCCAGGACCGAGCCGTCGAGGAGACGGCGCACCTTGGAGGCGCCGTGCTTGAGGATCGTGTTCCCCATCGTCACCTGGCCGTCGCTCCCGAGGGCGACCTGCCCGTCGCGGCGGACGGCGAGGACCGTGGTGTGGCGGATCAGCGGGTGGCGCACGGGCCGGAGTCTACTGCCCGCCGCGCCCCGCCCGCTCCCTCGGCCCGCGGCCGCGGGAGCTCACTCGTCCGCCTCGGCCCGCGGGTGGCTCTTCCGGTAGACCTCGAGGAGCCTCTCGGCGTCGAGGTGGGTGTATTTCTGCGTCGTCGCGAGGGAGGCGTGGCCGAGGAGCTCCTGGATCGTCCTCAGGTCGGCGCCGGCGGCGAGGAGGTGGGTCGCGAAGGAGTGGCGGAGCGCGTGGGGCGAGGCGTGGCGCGTCACGGCCGCGCCGGCGAGCGCCTGGTCGAGGACCCGCCTCACGCTCCGGTCGGTCAGCCGCCCCCCGCGGGCGTTGACGAAGAGCGGGTCGCGGTCCCGGCGCGTCCGGGGGCCGCGCAGAGAGCTTCGGGCCGGCAGGTAGGCGAGGAGCGCCTCGGACGCCTTCTCCCCGAACGGCACGACCCGCTCCTTCCTCCCCTTGCCGAGCGTCCGGAGCTGGCGTCCGGCGAGGTCGACGTCCGAGAGCGAGAGCCCCACCAGCTCGGAGACCCGGAGGCCCGTGGCGTAGAGGAGCTCCAGGAGGGCGCGGTCGCGGAGCGCCAGCGGCCCCTCGTCCCCCGGCGCCTCGACGACCGCCGCGGCCTCCCCCGTGGAGAGGGCGCGCGGCAGGGGCTTCGGAAGGCGCGGGGCCGAGACGGCCCGCGCCGGGTTCGCCTCGACCCGCCCCTCGCGGCGGAGGAAGGCGAAGAAGGTCCGGAGGGAGGAGAGGTGCCGGCCGATGGAGCTCTTCGCGAGCCCCTGCGCGCGGAGGTGGGCGAGGAACGACCGGACCGAGAGGACGTCGACCTCCTCGACCCGGACCTCGCGCGCCGGGCGCGAGAGGAAGGTCTCGAGGAAGCCGAGGAACTGCCCGAGGTCGTCGCCGTAGGCCCGGAGCGTGTGGGCCGAGACGGCGCGCTCGTCTCGCAGGTGCCGCTCGAACGCCGCAACGTCCTCCGCGAGGCTCCCGCCGGCCGCGGCGGCTCGGGGCTCGGCTCGATCCGTCACCTCACTCGCCTGTCCGGTCAGTCTAGGGGTCCGCCGGGAGGGGCGGAAGGGCCCGAGGCGTCCGCCCCCCGGGCGGTGCGAGCGCGGCCGCGGCCCACGCGGTCACCGCCTCCCGGGCGCGGCGGGCGATCTCGGCCCGCCGGACGGCGCGGTCGCGGTGGGGCGGGACCGCCGAGTCGTCGATCATCCCGAAGGTGACGTTCATCGGGAGGAACGCCTGCTCCCGCGGCTCGCTGACGTGCCGCGCCAGGGCGCCGAGCGCGGTCGACGGCGGGACGGGGAGCGGCTCGCGCCCCTCGAGGAGCTGGGCGAGGGCCACGCCGACGAGGAGCCCCGTCGCGGCCGACTCGAGGTACCCCTCGACGCCGGTGATCTGCCCGGCGAAGAAGAGGCGCGGGTCCCTCCGCCAGCGGAAGAGCCCGTCGAGGTGCGCCGGGCCGTTCAGGAACGTGTTCCGGTGGAGGAGCCCGTAGCGGACGAACTCGGCGTTCGCCAGGCCCGGAAGCGTCCGGAAGATCCGGCGCTGCTCGCCGACCTTCAGCTTCGTCTGGAAGCCGACGAGGTTGTAGTGGCTCTTCGCCAGGTCGTCCTGCCGCAGCTGGACGACGGCGTACGGCTCGCGGCCGGTCCGCGGGTCGCGCAGGCCGAACGGCTTCATCGGCCCGTGGCGCAGCGTCTCGGGCCCCCGCTCGGCCATCGCCTCGATCGGGAGGCACCCCTCGAAGTAGACCGCCTTCTCGAAGTCGTGGAACGGCACCTTCTCGCCCGCGAGGAGGTCGGACACGAACCGCTCGTACTGGTCGCGGGTGAGCGGGACGTTCAGGTAGTCGTCGCCGCCCCCCTTCCCCCAGCGGCTCGCGGCGAAGAGGGCGTCGCGGTCGAGCGAGGCGGCCTCCACGATCGGGGCGACCGCGTCGTAGAAGAAGAGAGACCGGTCGCCGAGCGCCGCGAGGATCGCCCTCTCGAGCGGCGGCGACGTGAGGGGGCCGGTCGCCACCACGACCCAGCCCTCGCCCGGGTCGGGGAGCTCGACCGCCTCCTCGCGGACCAGCTCCACCTCGGCCGCGCTCTCGATCCGCCGGGTCACCGCGTCGGCGAAGACCGCCCGGTCGACCGCGAGGGCGTCCCCCGCGGGGACGGCGGCGCGGCGCGCCTCCGTCAGGACGAGCGACCCGACGGCCTCCATCTCCCGCTTGAGGAGCCCGACGGCGTTCGCCGGGTTGTCCGACCGGAAGGAGTTCGAGCAGACCATCTCGGCGAGGCGGTCCGTGGCGTGGACGTCGGTGGTCCGGCGCGGCCTCATCTCGACGAGCCGGACCCGGTGCCCCCGCCGCGCGAGCTGGTGGACGCACTCGACGCCGGCGAAGCCGCCGCCCAGGACCGTGACGCGAGGCGTTCCGCCCATCGGATCGGGATTCTACGGAGAGGGCTCCCCGGCCCCGCGCTCGCTCGGGGGCGGGCCCTACACTCCCGACGTGACCTTCGAGCGGGACCTCTACGACGAGGCGTACTACCGGGAGCTCCACCCGCACCACTGGTTCAAGAACCCGGAGCGGAAGTACGCGGAGCGGGACCGGGACGTCCTCCGCGTCGTGGCGCCGGGGCCGGACGACGTCGTCGTGGAGCTCGGGTCGGCGCGCGGCGACGTCTCGTTCCTCCTGGCGGCCCACGCCCGCGAGGTGATCGGCGTCGACGCCGCCCCGGAAGCCCTCACGATGGCCGAGCGCGAGAGGGTGCGACGAGGCGTCTCGAACGTCCGCTGGGTCGAGGCCGACGTCGCGGACCTCTCCCCGCTCGCCGACGCCTCCGCCGACGCGGTGGCGGCGATCGACCTCGTCGAGCACGTCGACGACCCGACCCTCGCGGCGATGCTCCGCGAGTGCCGGCGGGTCCTGAAGCCGGGCGGCCGCCTCGGGCTCTACACCCCCGACCGCGCGCACTACGTCGAGCGGATGAAGGCGCACGACCTCGTCCTGAAGCAGTTCCCCCAGCACATCGCGGTCCGGCGCGCCTCTGCCTACCGCCGGTTCCTGGCCGAGGCCGGCTTCGACGTGGAGCTCGACACCTGGAGCGTCTCGCCCTTCCCCGGCGTCCGCTGGGTCGAGCGCGCGCTCGCGCCCCTCCCCCTCGTCGGGCCGACCTTCCGGTACCGGATCCTGCTCCGCGCGCGCCGGGCGGCCTGACCGGGGCGTTCGGGCGCTCGCGGCGCACCCGGCCGAAGCGCTCCCCGTTCCTCCGTCCCCGGGGCCGTGGCGGCGCCCGCCGCAGGGTGCGACGATGGCGCGGATGCCGGCGCCGCCCGACTTCGCCCCGAACGCGCACGTCTACGACGACGCGTACTACGACGCCATGTACCGGCCGCACTGGTTCCTGAGGAACCGGCGGAAGTACCGCGAGCGCGACGCGGCGCTCGTCCGCCTCGTCCGGCCGCACCCCGCCCTGAGGGTCCTCGAGCTCGGGTCGGCGCGGGGCGACACGGCGTTCTTCCTCGCCCCCCGCGTCGGCTCCGTCGTCGGGATCGACGCGTCGGGCACCGCGGTGGCGAAGGCGGCCGAGCTCGCCCGCGAGCGGGGGGCCGCCAACGTCCGGTTCGCGGTGGCCGACGCGAGTGACCTGTCGCCCTTCGCGGACGCCTCGTTCGACCTCGTCCTGCTGGCCGACTTCGTCGAGCACGTGGAGGACGACGTCCTCGCCCCGGCGCTCTCCGAGGCGCGCCGCGTCCTCGTCGCGGGAGGCGCCCTGTCGATCTACACGCCGAACCGGGACCACTGGGCCGAGAGGATCAAGGCGGGAGTCCCGGGCCTCCAGCAGCCGGACCACATCGCCGTCCGGCCGTCGTCCGCCGTGGAGCGGCTCGTCGCCGAGGCGGGGTTCGCCGTCGAGGACCTCTTCTTCTCCGCGAGCCCCTACCCGCTCCTCGGCGGCATCGACCGGCTCTTCCCCAGGGCCGCGCTCTGCCGGTTCCGCACCTGCCTCCGGGCCGTCCGGGGCTAGCGCCCGGCCCCCGCGCCGTTGCCGGCGGCCGCGCGGCCGGCGGAGAATCCCGGCGATGGCGGAATGCCCGGCGTGCGCGTGGGTCACCGACGACCTCTGGTGGGGCGAGGCGGGCCCGGGCGGGGACGACCGGCCGGAGCCGGCCGGCCTCGCGGCCCTCGAGCCCCTCCCGTTCGACCGGCGCCGCTGCCCCGGCTGCGGTTCGCTCTTCGACCTCGTCGAAGAGGCCGAGGGCCTGATGTGCTTCGAGTGGACGCGCCGCAGGCTGCGCCGCCTGTCCCCATCCGCCACGCCGCCGGACGTCGGGACTCTCGAGGTCGCCGGTGCCGGGGGGCTCGGCGACCCCGACCTCGAGGGGCTCCGTGCCGCCGACCCGGCCGTCGCCCGGGCGGCGCTGGAGGAGCTCGTCCGCCTCCTCGACGATCCCGCCCCCGCCGTCCGGGCCCGCGCGGCGAAGCTGCTGGGGAAGGCCGTGGCCCGCGGCTCGGATCCCGGCGGCGCGGTCCCACGGCTCGTGGCGCTCGTCGGGGACGCAGAGGCCGGGGACGCGGCCGTCGGGGCCCTGCTGTCGGTCGTCCGGGCCGGACGCCCCGTGGAGGCCGGCCCCCTCGTGGCCGCCGCGGCGGAACGGCTCCGGGAACGGAACAGCCCCTGCGCCGTCCGCCTGCTCGAGGAGCTGTCCGACCACGGAGCGGACGTCTCCGCCGCGGTCCCTGCGCTGGCAGGCTGCAGCGGCAACGCGCGGATCTACGCCCTCGCGTTCCTCGAGAAGCTCGCCGGGACCGGCGCGGACCTCGCCGCGGCCGAGCCCGCGCTGAGGCGGCTCGCCGTGCGGTCGAGGGGCGACCGGTCCTCCTGGGAGGAGGCGCAGGCCCTGCGGGTCCTCGTCCGCCACCTCGCGTTCCGCGCGGAGTGGCCGGCGCTCTCCACGCTGCTGACGGATCCGTCGCTCGGCGACGAGGCGAGGAGCGAGCTCCTCCGGGCCTCCTCGATCGTCCCGCCCGGGCACGCCGCCCCGCTGGCGGCGCTCCTCGCGGCGGCCGGACGCCCCGGCCTCCCGGTCCCGGCCGACCCTCCGGACCCGAAGGGCGGACGGCCGGTCCGCGCCTAGGGCGCCGTCCGGCGCCTCTCCTTCCGAGCCCCCTTGCGGGCCGGGGGCGTCGCGGGGGCCGCGGCCGCGGCCGCCATCACGCGCGCCACCGGCGCGAAGGCGTCGAGGTCGGAGGCCGGCTCGTCGAATCCGCACCCCTCCTTCTCGCAGACGAAGAAGGGCCCCGCCTTCCGGTCGCGGACGAGGAGGTAGGGGGCGCCGCAGGAGGGGCACGCCTTCGGGACGGGCCGCACCCGGAAGTTCTTCCCGCACGCCGGGTAGCGAGAGCAGCCGTAGAACGGGCCGAACCGCCCGCGGCGGACCAGGATCTCGCCGGTCCCGCACTCCGGGCAGGTCACGCCCGTCGAGATGACCGGCTTCGGCGGCTTGTACCGGCAGGCGGGATAGTTCGAGCAGGCGACGTAGTCCCCGTAGCGGCCGTGCTTGGAGACGAGCGGGTGGCCGCATTCGGGGCACGTTTCGCCCGTCGGCAGGTCGGGCTTGGCCTCGGCCTTCCCGCCCGCCACCTTCACGGCGACGGTGTTCCGGCACTTCGGGTAGGCCGTGCAGCCGAGGAACGTCGAGCCGTCCCGCGCCGAGCGGAGCTTCATCGGGCTCCCGCACTCCTCGCACGTCTGCCCCTCGAGCTCGGAGGCGTCGATCTCGTCCTCCTCCGGCTCCGGGACGTTCACGGTGAAGTCGCAGTCGGGGTAGCCGGCGCAGGCGATGAAGACGCCGTTCTTCCCCATCCGGAGCTTCAGCGCGTCCCCGCTCTTCGGGCAGGTCGTTCCGACCCCCTCCGGGAGGGGGAAGTCGGGGAACCGCGTCGCCACCTCGGCGAGCGGGATCCCGGCCTTGATCGAGGCCATCTTCTTCAGCGACCGGTCGCGGTCCTTCACGAACTTCCCGTCGAACTCCGCGAGGGCCTGCCGCCAGTCGAGCGTCCCCTCCTCGACCTCGTCCAGCTCCTCCTCCATCCGCGCCGTGTACTCGGTCTGGAAGAAGTCGTCGAAGCCGTCCTTCATCAGGTCGACGACGATCCGCCCGAGGAGGGTCGGGAGGAAGCGGCGGTCCTTCTTCCTGACGTACTCGCGGTCCTCGATCTTCCGGAGGATCTCGGCGTAGGTGGACGGGCGGCCGATGCCGTTCTCCTCGAGGAACTTCACGAGCGAGGCCTCGTTGAAGCGGGGCGGCGGCTGCGTCTCCTTCCCCTCGACGGAGAGGTCGGCGAGGAGGAGCGCATCCCCCTCGGCGAGCTGCGGGAGGCGGACCTTCCCCTCGTCGCCGCCCTCGCCCCCATCGCCGTTCGTCGTCCCCACCCCCTCCTCGGCGTCGGCCACCTGGCCGTAGACGCGGAGCCAGCCCGGGTCCTTCAGGACCGAGCCGGACGCCCGGAGGAGCGCCCGGTCGGGCGAGCCTTCGGCGCGGGCCTCGATCTCCACCGAGGTCACGTCGGTGACCGAGGGGCTCATCTGCGAGGCGACGAACCGGCTCCAGATCAGCCGGTAGAGCTTCAGCTCGTCGGGGGCGAGGTCGGCGGCGATCGCCTCGGGCGGCAGGTCCAGGGAGGTCGGCCGGATCGCCTCGTGGGCGTCCTGGGCGTCCTTCTTCTGCTTGAACCGGCGCGGCTGGTCGGGGAGGGCGTCGGCTCCGTACGTCGTCCCGATGTAGTCGCGGACGGCGGCCAGCGCCTCCTCGGCCGTCCGGGTCGAATCGGTCCGCATGTAGGTGATCAGGCCGATGGTGCCGCGGCCCGAGATCGGCTTCCCCTCGTAGAGCCGCTGCGCCACCTGCATGGTCCGGCGGACCGAGAAGCCGAGGCTCCGCGCCGCGGCCTGCTGGAGCTTGGGCGTCGTGAAGGGGGGAGCCGCCTGCGTCCGCTTCTCCCGGGACTCGACCGAGACCACCTCGAGCCGCGAGGCGTCGACGTGCGCCTTCACCGCCTCGGCCTCGTCGCGCGTGGCGAGCCGCGGGTCGCTCCCGTCGAACTTCAGCCGCGTCCCGCGCCATGCGACGACCCGGGCGGGGAAGGCCGCGTCGCCCTTCCGGACGGTCGCCGGGAGGGTGAAGTAGGGGACGGGGGTGAAGCGCTCGCGCTCGACCTCGCGCTCGACGATGACGCGGAGGGCGACCGTCTGGACGCGTCCCGCCGAGAGGCCGCGCCAGACCTTCTTCCAGAGGAGGTCCGAGACCTCGTAGCCGACGAGCCGGTCGATGATCCGGCGCGCCTGCTGGGCGTTGACCCGGTTCAGGTCGATCTCCCCGGGGTGCTCGATCGCGCGCTGGACCGCGCTCTTCGTGATCTCGTGGAACTCGGCGCGATGGAACCGGGCGTTCGGGGCCCCCGGCCGCAGGATCTCGTGGAGATGCCAGCAGATGGCCTCCCCCTCGCGGTCGGGGTCGGCGGCCAGGTAGATGTCCCCGGCTCCCTTCGCCTCCTTCTTCAGGTCGGCGATCGTCCTCTGCTTGCCGGCCAGGAGCTCGTAGGTCGGCTCGTAGCCGTTCTCGCGGTCGACCGAGATCCCCTTCTTCGGGAGGTCGCGCACGTGGCCGTACGAGGCGAGGACCGTGAAGTCCCGCCCGAGGAACTTGGCGAGGGTCCCGGCCTTGGCGGGGGACTCGACGATGACGAGCGACTTCGACATGGGGCCGGTTACGATGCCACGCCTGTCAAGCCCCCGCCGCGCGGCGGACGAAAAGCGCCCCCGGGAGAGCTTCGGCGAGGCCCCGGAGCTCCAGGAGGACGAGGGCCGCGGAAAGGCGGTCGGCCGGGAGGCCCGACGCCTCGGCGAGGAGGTCCGCGTCCCGCTCCTCGCGCGGGTCGAGGGCGCTCCAGACCGCCGCTGCGTCCGGGTCGAGCCCCTCCGGCGCGGCCCCGGCCCGGGGGGCCGCCGGACGGACGCCGGCCGTCCCGGCGAGGCCGAGGCGCGACCGGTCCTCCCCGGGGAGCTCGGCGAGGACGTCCGCGGCGTCGCGGACGAGGATCGCCCCGTCCTTCAGGAGGGCGTTCGTCCCGGCCGAGACGGGGGAGGCGACGGGCCCGGGGACGGCGCCGACGTCCCGCCCCGCCTCGGCGGCGCAGCGGGCGGTGATGAGCGATCCGCTCCGCTCGGCCGCCTCCACGACCACGGCCATCCGCGAGAGCCCCGCGATGATCCTGTTGCGGACGGGGAAGTGGAACGGGAGCGGCTCCGTCCCGAGGGGCCACTCGGAGAGGACGGTGCCCGAGCCGAGGACGCGGTCGAGGAGCGCCGCCTGTCCCGCCGGGTAGCAGACGTCGGCGCCGCAGCCGAGGACCGCCCAGGTCGTGCCGCCGGCGTCGAGCGCGGCGGCGTGGGCAGCCGCGTCGATCCCGCGGGCGAAGCCCGAGACGACGGTGACCCCGGCCCGGGCGAGGCCTCCCGCGAGGACGCGCGCGGCCTCGAGCCCCGCCCGCGTCGCCCGGCGCGAGCCGACGACCGCCACGGCCGGGCCCGCCCCGAGCTCCCGCCCGCGCGCGACGAGGACCGGAGGCGGGTCGGCGGTCTCCCTGAGGAGCGGCGGGTACTCGGGGTCGGTGAGGAGGATCGTCCGTGCGCCACACGCCGCGGCCCGCCGGAGCTGTCCGGCGAGCCCGGGAGCCCGCTCCGGCGCGAGGAGGGGCGCGACGACCTCCACGGGTTCGCCGGCGAGCGCCGCGGCCTCCGCGGGAGACAGCTCGAGGACGGCCGCCGCGCTCCCCCGGGCGGCGAGGAGCCTTCGGAGGGCGCGCGCGGCCGCGCCGCGGGCCAGGAGGCAGAAGCCGAGGCCTGTTTCGAGGTCGGCGCGGACGGTCCCGGGATTGCTTTCCATGGGCTCTCCGGTGAAGGGTGCCGACTATAATGCCCCCGCCCGTGCAGAGGATCAGCCGCCGCTCGCGCACCGCCCCGCTCGCGGGGGCCCTCGCCCTGGCGCTCGCGGGAGCCGCGGGGTGCGCGTCGGTCCCGAAGAGCGACGCGAAGTCCCAGAAGGCGTACGGCGCGCAGATGGCGAAGAAGGGGTTCTGGCGGGAGGCCCTCTTCCGCTTCCAGAAGGCGGCGGAGCTCGCCCCCGAGGACGCCCAGATCCAGAACAACCTCGCGGTCGCGCTCGAGGCCGTGGGGGAGCCCGCCCGGGCCCTCTCGGCGTACAAGAAGGCGCTGGCGCTCCAGCCCCAGGACTCGTACATCAAGCGGAACTACGCCCGCTTCGCGGAGTACTACACGGCCCTCCAGCGCGCGGGGGGCTCGTCGCTGTCGCCCCCGCCGCCCGCGGCCCCGGCCGCGACGCCGGAGCAGCCCGGGACGCACGCGGCGCCGGCCGTGGCCGCCCCGGCCGGCGAGCCGGCGTCGCCCCCCGGAGCGCCGGCCCCCGCACCGCCCGCCGCGCCGCCGCCGGCACCGACTCCCACGCCGACCCCGAGATGAGAGCGTCCCGTCGCCTGCTCGCCGCGGCCACCGCGCTGGCCTCTCTCGCCGCCGTGCTTCCCGCCCGGCCGCTCGCCGCCGGCGCGGGGGAGGTCCGGCTCAAGCTCCCGCTCCGCCCGAAGCTCGCGGTGACCGGCCGCGAGCGGATCACCCTCGCCCCCTTCCTCGTCGCCTCCAAGCTCACCGAGAGGAAGGACTCGGCGCGGTACCGGGACCTCGACCTGGACACCGAGTTCCGGCGCCACTTCGGCAAGCAGCTGGCGAAGCGGACGAAGATGACCGTCGTCACCATGCCGGCCGACGTGAAGCTCCCGGCGAGCAACCTGAAGGACCTCGGCGAGGCGACCGAGTTCTGGAAGGCGCTCGGCGCCCGCCTGGGCGCGGACATCGTCCTCTCGGGGATCGTCGACTTCAAGGTCGAGGACAAGTCGGGGTACAAGACCGAGGAGTACGTCAGCCCGATCGACCGCCGGACCTACTACCGGCAGGTCCTCGTCGAGTCGACCGGGTTCACGTTCGAGGTGACCGTCCTGGCCTTCGACGGGCGGACGGGAGCGAAGCTCTTCCAGGAGACCTTCAAGGACTCCAAGGAGAAGCCGCGCCGCGCCGTGGACGAGATGGTCGGCCTCTTCGAGAACCTCTTCGCCCTCGAGAACCAGCTCCTCGGCCTCTTCGTCGTCAGGGAGCGGGAGGCCAACCGCTATGTCTTCGACTAGGCGCGCCGCGGGGAGGGCGGTCTCGGCCCTCTCGGCGGCCCTCTCGACCGCGGCGGCGGCCGCCCTCCTCCTCGTTCCGGGGCCGGCCCGCGCCCAGGGCCAGAACAAGATCGTCTACGACACCTTCACGTGGAGCGTCTACGCGTCGACGCACTTCCAGATCTACCACTACGACCGCGAGAAGAAGGCGCTCGGGAAGGTGGCGTCGATGGCCGAGTCGGCCTACGACGAGCTCTCCCGGCGCCTCAACTACCAGGTCCCGAAGCCGATCCCCCTCCTCTACTACGCGAGCCACTCGGACTTCGAGCAGAACAACGTCATCCTGAACTTCATCCCCGAGGGGGTGGGGGCGTTCGCCGAGCCGGCCCGGAACCGGATGGTCCTCCCGATCGACCTGCCGGACGAGAAGCTCCAGGCCCTCATCCAGCACGAGCTGACCCACATCTTCCAGTACGAGATCCTCTTCGGCGGCAGGCTCGGACGCGTCCTGACGACCCCGGTCCCCACCTGGTTCATGGAGGGGATGGCGTCCTACTTCGCCAACGACGAGGACGAGAAGGACCGGATGTTCCTGCGGGACGCGGTCAACTCCGACCAGATCCCCCCGATCACCCGGGTCGACATCAGCGGCTACCCGGCCTACCGCTACGGCCACGCGTTCTTCGAGTTCATCGAGTCCGAGTGGGGGCGCGACGCCGTCCGGGAGCTGATCTTCGAGTTCCGGTCGTTCCTCGGCCGCGACGTGGCGACGGCCCTGAAGCGCGCCTTCGAGGTCGAGCCCGACGACTTCGACCTGAAGTTCCGGCGCTACCTCCGCCGGAAGTACCTCCCCCTTCTCGCCGTGAAGGGAGAGGCGTCCGAGTACGGGGAGCGCTACCGCGTCGGCCCCGGCGCGCGCGCCTCCTACGAGGTGGGCGCCGCGCCGTCGCCCTCGGGCGAGTTCGTGGCGACGCTGACGACCTACAAGGACGACATCGACATCGCGCTCTTCTCCGCCAAGACGCGGCGGCTCTACAAGGACCTGACGCCGGGCCGGACCACGAAGTACGAGTACATCTCGGCACAGTTCCTCACGCAGGGGGCCGAGAGCGGCCGCGACCTCTCCTTCGCCCCCGACGGCGACCGGATCGCCGTCTTCGCCCGGCGCGAGCGCGGCCGGCAGCTGATGATCTTCTCGGCCCGGAACGGCAAGCTCCTGTCGCGGATCAAGGTGGGGGCGGACATGCCGCTCTCCCCCTCCTTCTCGCCCGACGGGACGAAGGTCATCTTCTCGGGGATCGCGAACAACTCGCGCGACATCTTCACCATCGACCTGGCGACGCGTGAGGTGACGAACCTCACCAACGACGAGGCCTACGACACGGCCCCCGTCTACTCCCCGGACGGGAAGTACGTCTACCACTCGAAGATCGTCGCCGGCCTGACGAAGATCGTCCGCTTCCCGGTGGACGACCCCTCCAAGGTGGAGCAGGTGACGTGGGGCGAGGCGAACGACGAGGACGCGGCGCTCTCCGCCGACGGCAAGCGGCTCTACTTCGCGTCGTCGCGGGGGGGCATCTTCAACGTCTACGCCCAGGACCTCGCGACCGGCGAGCTCTACCAGTACACCGACGTCATCGGGGCCGCCATCGGCCCGGCCCCCTTCGTCGGGCCCGACGGCCAGGAGAAGGTCCTCTTCACCGGATACCAGGCGGGGCGCTTCCAGCTCTACATGGCCGACGCCAAGAAGCCGCTCCGGAAGCTGGAGGAGAAAGCGCTGCCGCCGCAGCCGATGCTCCAGGGGGCGGTGGCCGGCTTCGTCCCCGCCGTCGAGGTGACGGTCGACCCCGACAAGCTCGGAAAGGTCAAGTTCAAGCTCTTCGTCGACGACGCGGGTGTGAACGCCGGCGTCAGCTCCGACGGGACGTTCGTCTCCAGCATCTACCTCAGCTTCTCGGACATGCTCGGCGACCGCCGGGTCCTCTTCCGGTGGGACTCCATCGCCGGCTACTCGAACCTCGACCTCGTCTACTTCAACATGGCCCGCCGCCTCCAGTGGGGGCTCCACGCCTACGACAACCGGAGCTACTTCGTCGGCGTCGACTACCAGCAGGGGACGTACGTCCAGGGAGACCGGATCTTCAAGGAGACCGGCCTCGACGGGATCCTCTCGTACCCGATCAACCGGTACACGCGGGTGGAGGGGCTCCTGGGCGGGCTCTCCCGGACGCTCGACGTCCCGCTCCTCGCCTACAACATCGACGGGACGCAGGTCACCACCTACGAGGCCCGGACCGACAACACGCTCCAGGCCGGCGCCGGCTTCACGTTCGACTCGGTCCGCTACCGGTCGTTCGGCCCCCACGGCGGGCAGCTCCTGACCGGGGCGTTCCGGTACCTCCCCGACTTCCGCGACGGCGGCACCCTGACGTCGGACGTCTACGGCGAGGCCCGCGCCTACGTTCCGATCTCGCGGCGGACCCTCTTCGCCTTCCGCGGCTTCGGCGGGCGCTCCGAGGGGAACGCGCCGACCGTCTTCTACTTCGGCGGCCTCGACACCCTCCGCGGCGCCGACTACAGGACCCAGATCGGCAACCGGGCCTTCTACGTCAACTCGGAGTTCCGCTTCCCGCTCATCGACGTCCTGGCCACGGGGTTCGGACTCAACTTCTCCGGGGTCCGGGGGCGGATCTTCTTCGACATCGGCGCCGCGTGGCTGAAGGACCAGGACTTCCACTTCGCCGTGGACGGACAGCTGAAGGACGGACGCTCCGCCTACGGCGCCGGCTTCACCGTCTTCTTCCTCGGGATCCCCTGGAACGTCGACTTCGCCCGCCTCTGGGACTTCAAGAACACCTCCGACTGGCAGGTCAGCTTCTACATCGGGAGCGGGACCTTCTAGTCCCCGGCCGCGCCGCTCCGCCCGGCGCGAGCCCCGGCGGCCGGGAATCGTGACCGGCGTCACCCCGAGGGTCCCCCGACCGTCCTAGAATGCGACCGTGCAGATTCGCGTCCTCGGGGCGTACGGGGGCTCCTCGCCCCGGCACCGGCAGACCTCGTTCCTGATCGACGGCACCGTCGCGCTCGACGCCGGGGCCCTCACCACCGCGCTCTCCCTCGACGAGCAGGCGCGCGTCCGCTCCATCCTCGTGACCCACTCCCACATGGACCACGTCGCCTCGCTCCCGTTCCTGGTCGAGAACGTCTTCGGGAAGACGGAGCAGGCGATCGAGATCGTCGCGCCGCGCGAGGTGACGACCCTGCTCCAGCAGCACCTCTTCAACGACGCGCTCTGGCCCGACTTCACGAGGATCCCGACGCACCTCCTCCCCGCCGTGACGTTCCGGGCGATCGACGTGGGCGTCCCCTTCCGGGTGGGCGGGCTGACGGGCGTCGCCGTCCCCGTGACCCACGTCGTCCCGACGTTCGGATACCTCCTCTCCGACGGGACGGTCCAGGTCGTCTTCTCGAGCGACACGGGGCCGACCGAGGCGATCTGGGAGCTCGCGCGGGGCGCCCCGCGCCTCGAGGCGATCTTCGTCGAGTGCTCGTTCCCCGACAGCATGGCCCGCATCGCCGACGTCTCGAAGCACCTGACGCCCGCCTCGCTCCGCCGGGAGATGACCAAGTTCCCGCCCGGCGTCCCCGTGAACCTCTACCACATGAAGCCGCCCTCTCTGGACGAGCTGAAGGAAGACCTCGCCGCCCTGGGCGAGGCGCGCATCCGCCTCCTCCAGGACGGCGACGAGCTGCGATTCGGGTAGCTCGGCCTCCGCCCGGTGCCGCCCGGACGGCGGGACTGCGCTCAGCGGGCGCCGTCGCGGGCGAGGGCGACGAGCTCGGAGACGAGGAGGAAGACGAGCGTCCGTCGCGTCCCGTCGTTCGGGCCGCGGACCGGGACCGGGGGAGCGAGCGTCGCGCGGACCGAGAGGCGCGACCCGCCGCCGTCGGCAGGCTCGACCCGGTAGCGCTTCCGGGCGACGGGTCCGGGACCGGACAGGGTCACCTCGGCGCCGTCGTCGAGGAAGCGGACCTCCTCCCCGCGGAGCAGCTCTCCCTCCGCAGCCCGCAGCGTCCAGCAGAACCCGTCCTCCCGCGGCTCGACGCCTCCGTCGAGCGCTCCGGGCTCGAGGCGGGCCCGGTGCCCCGCGAGGCTCCGGAGCCTGGCCAGGAGCTCCTCCGAGGGCGCGGCGACGGCGTGGTACGCGGTGAGGGACGCCTCCGCCGGCGGTTCGGGCGTCGCGTCCTCGACGCCGGCGGGAAGCGGCTCGCCGAAGAGCCCTGCGAGCGTCGATGCGTCCCTGGCGCTCACCGGGAGCTCGAGCCGGCTCCAGGCATCCGAGAGGGTGAGTCGGCCCCCGCTCCACGCGAGGGTCCGGTCCTCGAGGAAGCGGAGGAGCGCCCCTGGCGGGAGGCCGGCCGGAGCGCCCGGTCCCGCGAGCGCGGCGTCCGTGACGGGCGCGAGAGCCGTCCGGAGGAGGGTCCGCGCCGCCCCCCGTCGCTCGGCGACCAGCTCGAGCTCCGGGCCCTTCCGGACGACAGACAGCCTGCCGATCGGGCTCGCGAGGTCGACGGGGAGGGGCTCGAGCGGGAGGACGGCCGGGACGGGCAGGGCGGGATCGACGAGCGCGCGCGGCCCGCGGCCCGACTCGACGAGGAGGAGGGCGTGGGGCCGCCCCCCGGGGAGGACCGCCCCGGCCGGGGTGACGGCGAGGCCGAGCGCACGGGCGAGGGCGGCGAACGCGAGGCTCCTCTCGCCCCCCGACGTCCCCGCCCCCGTCTCGAGCCACGCGGCGAGGACCTCTCGCGGATGTCGCGCGCGCGGCGGCGTGGGGTGATAGGGGACCGCGCCGGAGAAGCGGAGATGGAGGGCGTCGAGCGCTCCGGCGCGCGGCAGCTCGCCCGGCGGGAAGCCGAGCGCCGCGAGGGTCTCCGCGACGGGATCGGCGCCGGTCACCGGCGCCCGGCCGCGACGAAGAGCCTCGTGACGCGGGAGTCCTCGCCCAGCTCCGGGTGGAACGTGGCGGCGAGCACGTTCCCCTGCCTCACCAGGACCGGATCGCCGTCCCGCCGCGCGAGGACCTCGACGCCGGGTCCGGGGGCCTCGAGGCGGGGCGCCCGGATGAAGACCGCCTCCAGCGGATCGCTCCCGAGGGCCGTCCGGTCGAGGTCGGTCAGGCGGACCACGGTGGAGTCGAGCTGCCTGCCGTAGGCGTTCCGGACGGCGGTGACGTCGAGGAGCCCGAGCCCGGGCCGCTCCGGGTTCAGGATCCGGCGGGAGAGGAGGATCGCCCCCGCGCAGGTGGCGAGGACGGGGTCGCCCCGGCGGACGACCTCCGCGATCGCCTCGGCGATCCCGGTCCCCTCCATCAGCTTCCAGAGCGTCGTCGACTCGCCGCCCGGAAGGACGAGCCCGGCGGCGGACAGGAGCTGGCCCGCCGTCCGGACCTCGACCGCGGGGACTCCCACGGCCGCGAGGGCGCGTGCGTGGGCCTCGAAGTCGCCCTGGAGCGCCAGGACGCCGATGGCGCGGGGCGACGCCGTCCCCGGCGCCCGGGCGGGCGTCCCCCCCGGCCGGCCCGTCATCGCCTCACCAGCCGCGGGTCTGGAGCATCTCGGACTCGGCGAGCTTCGCGGCCTCGAGCCCCTTCATCCCCTCGCCGAGGTCCTCCGACGCCTTCGCGACGCGCGCGGGGTCGTTCCAGTGCGTCGTCGCCTCGACGATGGCCCGCGCCCGCTTCGCCGGGTCGTCCGACTTGAAGATCCCGGAGCCGACGAAGATCGCCTCGGCCCCGAGGATCCGGCAGAGCGCCGCGTCGGCCGGCGTGGCGACGCCGCCGGCGGCGAAGTTCGGCACGGGGAGCTTCCCGTTCTCCGCGACCCAGATCACCAGCTCGAACGGCGCCCCCAGCTCCTTGGCGGCGGCCATCCACTCGTCGCGGGTGAGGAGGGTGAGCGCCTTCATCGCGCGCGTCACCTCCCGCAGGTGCTTCACGGCGTGGACGATGTCTCCCGTCCCCGCCTCGCCCTTGGTCCGGATCATCGCCGCCCCCTCGCCGATCCGCCGCAGCGCCTCGCCCAGGTTGCGGCAGCCGCAGACGAAGGGGACCTTGAAGTCGTGCTTGTAGACGTGGTTCGCCTCGTCGGCCGGGGTCAGGACCTCGCTCTCGTCGATGAAGTCGACCTCGAGCGACTCGAGGACCCGCGCCTCGGCGACGTGCCCGATCCGGCACTTGGCCATCACGGGGATCGAGACGGCGGCCTGGATCTCGCGGATCTTGGCGACCGGCGACATCCGGGCGACGCCGCCGTCCCTCCGGATGTCGGCCGGGACCCGCTCGAGCGCCATGACGGCCGCCGCGCCGGCGTCCTCGGCGACCTTCGCCTGCTCGGCGTTGACGACGTCCATGATGACGCCGCCCTTGAGCATCTCGGCGAGGCCGACCTTCACGCGGAAGGCGTCGGAGGTGAACGGGGTGGCGAAGGTGGGAAAGGTGCTGCTCATGGTCGTTCCTTTCGGTGTCTGGTTCCGTCTCTTCAGATGCCGATGAGGGCTTCCTCGCCCCGGACGCCGGCCGGCCCCGCGGCCCGGCGGGCGCGGCGCGCGGCCTGCCGCGCGTGGGTCCCCGCGATCTCCAGGGCCGCCTCCAGCTCCGCGCCGGAGAGGCGGGCCACCGAGAGGCGGACGGCGGCGACGTCGGACCGGTCGGGGACGTAATCCGCCCCGGGCGAAAGGAGGACCCCTTCCCCCCGCACCGAGGCCGCCAGCTCCCGCCCCGAGACCCCCTCCGGGAGCCGGACCCACAGGACGTAGCCGCCGAGCGGCTTCTCGCAGCGGGTGCCGGCGGGGAAGCACCGGGCGATGGTCCGGTGCGCCACGGCGAGCCGCGCCTTCAGGCGGGCGCGGGTCCGCGCCAGGTGCCGGTCGTAGCCGCCGCGCGCGAGGAAGAGGTTGAGCGCGGCCTGGAGGACCGGGGGCGAGGTCAGCTCCCCGATCCTCTTGAGCGCGGCGAGCCGGTGGACGAGCTCGCGCGGCCCCGAGATCCACCCCACCCTCACGCCCGGGAAGAGCGCCTTCGAGAGGGTCCCGAGGTGGACGACGAGGCCGGGGGCCAGCGCGGCGAGGGGGGGCGGGAGCTCCCCCTCCACGAGGAGGTCGGCGTCGAAGGCGTCCTCGACGACGAGGACCCCCGCCTCGGCCGCGGCCTCGACGATCTCCGCCCGGCGGCCGGGGGAGGTCAGGAGCCCGGTGGGATTCTGGAAGTCCGGGATCGTGTAGAGGAACTTCGGCCTCTCGGCGAGGACCGCCCGGAGCGCCTCCGGCGTCGGGCCCGACGCGTCGAGCGGGACGCCGAGGAGCCGGGCCCGGTGCGCCCGGAGGAGGGCGAGGGCCCCCGAGTAGCTCGGCTCCTCCACCGCCACGGGGTCCGACGGGTCGACGAGCGCGCGCGTGATCAGGTCGAGGCCCTGCTGCGCGCCGTTGACGACGAGGATCGCGTCCGCGTCGGCCGGGATCCCTCTCCGCTCGAGGCGCCGCGCGATCGTCTCGCGGAGCGGCCGGTAGCCGAAGGGGGAGCCGTACGCGAGGAGGGCCCCGTCGCGCGCCACCTCGGAGAGCGCCGCCGCGAACTCCTCCGCCGGGAACTCCCTCTCGTCCGGGGCGAGGCGGGCGAGGTCGAAGGGGGCGTCGGGGAACGGCTCCTGCCCGGCGGCCTCGGCCACGATCCGGGAGAGGAGCGAGGAGGAGATCCGGTCCCAGGCGGGCGACGGCGCCAGGACGGGGGCCGCCGCGGAGCGCCGGGCGACGTGGGTCCCGCCCCCCTTGTTCGTCTCGATCCACCCCTCCCGCTTGAGGACCTGGAGGGCCTGGTGGACCGTGGCCCGGTTCACCCCGAGCTCCTTCGCGAGGGCGCGCGAGGCCGGAAGGCGCGTCCCCTCGAGGTACCGGCCCCGCCGGATGTCGCGGATGATCCCGTCCGAGATCGTCCGGTAGAGCGGGATCCGACCAGGGGCCGGGCCATCGGGGAGCGTCACGGGCGTTTCCACGCCCGTCAGGATGGCTCTTGGCCTAGACCAAACGCAAGAAGACCGGGACGAGACACCAACCAACGCCCCTCCCCGGCCGGCCGACTACTCGCCGCGGCTGACGAGCGCGGAGAAGGCCCGCCCGACCTCCTCCGAGTAGAGGAGGTCCCACTCCCGCGACCCTTCCGTCGGGTGGCGGGGGCGCGCCAGGAGCTTCGCCCGGACGGCATCCCCGATCGCGTCCGCCTCGCGCTCGAACTCGAGGAAGGCCTGGACGAGCCGGGTCCTGACGAGCTCCGGCTCGGCCGCCAGCTCCACCCCCGGCGTCTTCCGGAGCCGCTCGACGATCCGCCGCGACAGGTCGGCCGCCCGCTCCCGCGAGATCGTCATCGGCTCAATGCACGCGGCGGGTCCCGTCCCCCGCGTGGACGCGGAGCGCGGCGAGGCCGGCGGAGGTCAGGGGGTGGTCGAAGAGCCGGTCGAGGACCGCGAACGGGAGGACCCCCACGTCCGCCCCCATCGTGGCCGCGTCGAGGACGTGGACCGGGCTCTGGATCCCGTCGACGACGATCTGGGTCTGCAGGCCGTAGTTGTCGTAGACGCGGACGATGGCGTCGACGACGTCCATCCCGATCTGGCTCGAGTCGTCGAGCGCGCCGACGTGCGCGGAGACGTACGCCGACCCGGCCCGGGCGGCCAGGAGGGCCTGCATCGGGCTGAAGACGAGGCCGACGTCGGTGGCGATCTGCTCGTCGTTGAGGAGCCTCACGACACGCAGCCCCTCGCGCGACATCGGCACCCGGATGACGAGGTTCTTGCCGAGCTTGTGGAGCTCGCGCGCCTCCTTGTACATCCCCTTCGGCTCCGCCGCCGTGACCGTCGCCACGACGGCGCCGTCGCCCACCTGCGCGAGGTCCGCCACGGAGCGCCGGTAGTCGCGGCCCGCCGACGCGACCGCGTCGGGGCGGACGAGGATCCCGTCGAGGAGGCCCCACTCGCGCGCCCGGCGCGCGTCGTCGACGTCCACGGTGTCCAGGAAGAATCTCATGGCCCCGACTCTACTCGGTTTCCGGCTCGGGCCCGGGCCCGCCCCGGGCGGCGTCCGTCCCCTCCCCGGCCCCGCCGGCGTCCTCGGGCTCCGGGCTCTCGTCCTTCTCGTCCATCGTGGCGACGGCGACGACGCGGTCCCCCTCCTCGAGGTCGATGAGGCGGACGCCCTGCGCGGCCCGGCCCGTCTCCCTCACCTCGGCGGCGGCGAACCGGATCAGGATCCCCTTCTCTGTGATGACGAGGAGCTGGTGGGACCCCGTCACCGACTTGATCCCGACGACGGGACCCGTCTTCTCGGTCACCTTCACGTTGATGACGCCCGACCCGCCGCGCGCCTGGTGCCGGTACTCGGCCACGTCGGTCCGCTTCCCGTAGCCGTTCTCGGTCACGGCCAGGAGCGCCCCGTCCTCCTCGACGAGATCCATCTCGACCACGACGTCGCCCTCCTTCAGCTCGATCCCCTTGACTCCCGTCGTGTCCCGGCCGGTCGCCCTCACGTCGCTCTCGGAGAACTTGATCGCCATGCCGCCGCGCGTTCCGAGGAAGACCTGGCGGGAGCCGTCCGTCACGTGGACCGAGAGGAGCTCGTCCCCCTCCTCGAGGTTGATCGCGATGATGCCGGCGGCGCGGGGGTTGCCGTAGGCGGAGAGGACCGTCTTCTTCACGAGGCCGCGCCGCGTGGCGAAGAGGAGGTACTGCGTCTCCGGGAAGTCGCGCGTGGTGGTCAGCGCCGCGACCGTCTCGCCCTGCTCGAGCGAGATCAGGTTGACGAGCGCCTTGCCGCGCGCGGTCGGCGCTGCGGAGGGGACGTCGTAGACCTTGATCCAGAAGACGCGCCCCCGGTTGGTGAAGGCGAGGAGGTAGTCGTGCGTCGAGGCGACGAACAGCTGGTCGACGACGTCCTCCTCGGTCGTGGCCGCCCCGGTCCGCCCCTTCCCGCCCCGCCTCTGCTCGCGGTAGACGGAGAGGGGGGTCCTCTTGGCGTAGCCCCCCCGGGTGACGGTGAGGACGACGAGCTCCTCGGCGATCAGGTCTTCGATGGCGAGGTCCCCCTCCTCGACCGAGATCTCCGTCCTCCGCGGTCCCCCGAAGCGCTCCTTCACCTCGAGGAGCTCGGACTTCAGGATCGCCGTCACCCGCTCGGGCCGGGCCAGGATGTCCTTCAGGTCGGCGACGAGCGCGAGGACCTCCCGGTACTCCGCGACGATCTTCTCGCGCTCGAGGCCGGTCAGCCGCTGCAGCCGCATGTCGAGGATCGCCTGGGCCTGCGTCTCGTCGAGGCGGACGAGGGCGCCGTCGCGGCGGGCCCGGGGCGTCAGCTCGAGGTGCTCGACCCCGAGGAAGCGGGCGAGCCCCTCGACCTCGAAGGCGACCTCCCGGGTGAGGCGCTCCCGCGCCTGGGCCGGGTCCTTCGAGCCCCGGATGATCCGGATCACGGCGTCGAGGTCCGCCAGGGCGAGGGCGAGGCCGAGGAGGAGGTGGGCGCGCTCCTCCGCCTTCCCGAGGTCGAACTTGGTCCTCCGGACCACGACCTGGCGGCGGTGGTCGAGGAAGTGGGAGAGGAGGTCCCGGAGCGGCAGGACGCGCGGCTGCCCGTCGACGATCGCGAGGAAGATGATCCCGAACGACGACTGGAGCGGGGTCAGGGCGAAGAGCCTGTTGAGGAGGACGTTGGCGTTCTCCCCGCGCTTGAGGTCGACGACGACCCGCATCCCCTGCCGGTCGGACTCGTCGCGGATGGCGGAGACCCCCTCGACCCTCTTCTCGTTGACGAGGTCGGCGATCTGCTCGATGAGGCGCGCCTTGTTCACCTGGAAGGGGATCTCGGTGATCACGATCGACTCGCGGTCCCCCCGGGCGCTCGTCTCGATCTCGGCCCGGCCCCGCACCTGGAGGATCCCGCGGCCCGTCTTGTAGGCCTCGACGATCCCCTGCCGCCCGCGGATCACGCCGCCCGTCGGGAAGTCGGGCCCGGGGAGGACGGAGAGGAGCCGGTCGAGCGGGGTCGCCGGGTCGTCGAGGAGGAGGATCGCCGCGTCGCAGGCCTCCCGGAGGTTGTGCGGGGGGATCTTGGTGGCCATGCCGACCGCGATCCCCTCGGCGCCGTTCACCAGGAGGTTCGGGAACTTCGCCGGGAGGACCGTCGGCTCCTCGAGCGACCCGTCGTAGTTCGGGGTCCAGTCGACGGTCTCCTTCTCGATGTCGTCGCCGAGGAGCTCCTCGGCCAGGCGGGTCAGCCGGATCTCCGTGTACCGCATCGCCGCGGCGTTGTCGCCGTCGATCGACCCGAAGTTCCCCTGCCCGTCGACGAGCGGCTCGCTCATCGAGAACGGCTGGGCCAGCCTCACGACGGTGTCGTAGATGGCCTGGTCCCCGTGGGGGTGGTACTTGCCCATCACGTCGCCCACGATGCGGGCGGACTTCTTGTGGGCCTTGTTGAACCGGTTCCCCTGCTCCCACATCCCGAAGAGGACGCGACGGTGGACCGGCTTCAGGCCGTCGCGGACGTCGGGGAGGGCGCGCCCGACGATCACGGACATCGCGTAGTCGAGGTAGCTGCGGCGGATCTCCTCCTCGATGGAGACGGGGATCCGCTGCTCGGCGGGGGCTTCTGGCTGGTCCGTCATGCGCGTGGCTTCAGATGTCCAGGTTCGCGACGTTCAGGGCGTTCGTCTCGATGAAGGCGCGCCGCGGCTCGACCGCGTCGCCCATCAGGATGGTGAAGATCTCGTCGGCCTCGACCGCGTCCTCGACGCGGACCTGCAGGAGCCGGCGGGTGGCCGGGTTCATGGTGGTCTCCCAGAGGGTCTCCGGGTTCATCTCGCCGAGCCCCTTGTAGCGGCTGAACGTCAGCCCCTTCTTGGCGCTCTCGAGGACGGCGTCGACGGCCGCGGCGATCGTCGCGACGGCCTGGTCCCCTTCCTTGCGCCGGAAGACGTACGGCCCGTCGAGAAAGCCGTCGAGCGTGGCGGCCAGGTCGCGGGCGCGGCGGAAGTCGTAGCCGGCGAGGAAGCCGGCGTCGACCGTGGCGCGGCGGCTGACGCCGTTCGTCTCGCGGACGACGTGGAGCGCCCACCCGCCGTGCTCCTCCTCCGGCGCCACCTCGCACGACGCGACGCCGGACGGGACGAGGGCCGCGACGGCCTGGAGGGCCTCCCGCTCCCGCGTCGTCGCCGGCGAGGCCGACGCGCGGACGAGCGCGCGGACGAGCTCCTCCGGGTAGCCGCGCTGGGAGAGGCGCGAGAGGAGCGCGCGCCAGTCCTGCATCTCCCCGACGAGCTTGACGAGCGGCGCCCCCGAGACGGAGACGCCGGTCGCGACCGCCTCGAGGGCCCGGTCCTCGCCGATCCGCTCCAGGAGGAACCGGGCGTACTCCTTCTCGTCCTTCAGGTACGACTCCTTCTTCCCGTCGACCGCCTTGAAGAGCGGCGGCTGGGCGATGTAGAGGTACCCGCGCTCGATGGCGGCCCGCATCTGCCGGAAGAAGAACGTCAGGAGGAGCGTCCGGATGTGCGAGCCGTCCACGTCGGCGTCCGTCATCAGGATGATCTTGTGGTAGCGCAGCTTGTCCGCCGCGAACTCCTCCCCGATCCCGGCCCCGAGGGCCAGGATCAGCGAGCGGATCTCGGCGAAGGCGAGCATCCGGTCGAAGCGCGCCTTCTCGACGTTCAGGATCTTCCCCTTCAGCGGGAGGATCGCCTGCGTCCTCCGGTCGCGCCCCTGCTTGGCCGAGCCGCCGGCCGAGTCGCCCTCGACGATGAAGAGCTCCGACAGGGCGGGGTCCGTCTCCTGGCAGTCCGCGAGCTTCCCGGGGAGCCCGGCGCCGTCGAGCGCCCCCTTCCGGCGCACCAGCTCCCGGGCGCGGCGGGCCGCCTCGCGCGCGCGGGCGGCCTCGACGATCTTGTCGACGATCCGGCGGGCGACCTTCGGGTTCTCCTCGAAGTAGGTCGAGAGCCGCTCGTAGGTGACGGTCTGCGTCCAGGTCTTCGCCTCCTGCGAGACGAGCTTGTCCTTCGTCTGCGAGGAGAACTTCGGGTCGCGGATCTTCAGCGAGACGACGGCGGTGAGCCCCTCGCGGCAGTCGTCGCCGGAGAGGGCCGTCTCCTTGAGGTTCTTCGTCAGCCCGGAGCTCTCGGCGTAGCGCTGGATGGCGCGCGTCAGCGCGGCCTTGAGCCCCTCGAGGTGGGTCCCCCCGTCCTTGTTCGCGATGGTGTTGGTGAAGCAGAAGATCTGCTCCTGATAGCCGTCGTTCCACTGGAGCGCGACGTCCAGCCGCTCCTTCGCGGCGTCCTGCCGCGGGTCGCCCGAGGGGTCCCTGACGTCGCTGATGAAGATGACGTCGTCGTGGAGCTTGGCGCGGTTCTTGTTGAGGTGCTCGACGAAGGAGCCGATCCCCCCGTCGTAGACGAAGGTGTGGCGCCGCTCGCCCTTCTCGTCGCGCTCGTCGACGACCTCGATCGTGACGCCGGGGTTGAGGAACGCCAGCTCCCGCATCCGCTGCGAGAGGGCCTCGAAGTTGTAGCTCGTGACGGAGAAGATGTCGGGGTCGGCGTGGAAGGTGAGGGTCGTCCCGGTCTTGGTCGTCCGGCCGACCTCGGCGATCGGTCCCTGGGGGACCCCGCGGGCGTAGCGCTGCTGCCAGACCTTCCCGCCGCGGCGCACCTCCACGTCGAGGACCTCGGACAGGGCGTTCACGACCGAGAGGCCGACGCCGTGCAGGCCGCCGGACACCTTGTAGGCGTTGTCGTCGAACTTCCCGCCCGAGTGGAGGTCTGTGAGGATGATCTCGAGCGTCTCTCGGCCGTGGACCGGGTGGATGCCGACGGGGATCCCGCGCCCGTTGTCCTCGACCGTCACCGAGTCGTCCGCGTGGACGGTCACCGTGACGCGGTCGCACCACCCCGCCTGCGCCTCGTCGATGGAGTTGTCGACGAGCTCGGTGACCATGTGGTGGAGCCCCGTGATGTCGTCGGTGTTCCCGATGTACATCCCGGGGCGCTTGCGGACCGCCTCGAGCCCCTTGAGGAGCTTGATCGACTCGGTGCCGTAGGAAGCCTCTCCGGAATCCGGACCGGGCGGGGTCGGGACGCCGTCGTCGTCCTGGTGGTTCGTGGGCATCGTGGATCCTTCCGGGCCTTGTGCGGTCAAGGCCGCGCCTCCGCCGGGACGGTCCCTCCCCGCGAGACGACCTGGCCGGCCTCGACCTCGAGGACGGCTCCGGGCGGCAGGGGGAGGTTCCGGACCGTCTCGGCCCGGGCGGAGGTGAGGAACAGCTGTCCCTCGTCGGGCAGGGCGCGCGCGAAGCGCTCCAGCACGCCGAGGTCCCATTCGGAGTCGAAGTCGTCGAACGCGAGCGCCGGGGCTTCGCCCGCGGCGTCCGAGAGGACCTCCCGCTCGGCGAGCGTCCAGGCGAGGACGAGGGTCCGCGCCTCGCCGGACGAGGCGCGCGGCGCGAGCGGCCGCCCGCCGGACAGGAGGACGACGTCGTCGCGGTGCGGCCCGTGGAGCGTCCGGCCGGCGCGCCTCTCCTCGGGGAGCGTGCGCGCGAGAAGCGAGAGGAGCTCGTCCCTGAGGCGGGGCTCGTCGGCGGTCGCGCCCAGGTCGCTTCGCAGGGTCAGGGCGAGGGCGGGATACGGCGACCCCAGCCTCTCGGCCGCCCGCGCCAGGGCGGTCGAGAGGAGCGGAAGGACCTTCCGGCGGGAGGCGGAGACCGCGGCCGACGCCTCCGCGAAGGCGTCGGTGAAGGCGAGGAGCTCGTCGCGGTCGGGGGGGTGGGGCGCGGAGAGGAGCCGGTTGCGCTGGAGGCGGCTCCTCTCCATCCGGCTCACCGCGGCCGAATGGCCCGGCTCGCGTGCCGCCGCGACGCGGTCCAGCGCCCGGCGGCGCTCCGCGGGAGGGGCCGACAGACGCCGCAGGTCGGCCTCCGTCAGGAGGACGAGAGGAAGGAGCCGGGACGCGGAAAGCCGCGAGACCTTCCTCCCGTTCCAGACGTGCTCGCGGGTCCCGGCCCCCAGGGCGGCGCCCAGGAGCCCCTCCCCGGCGGGGCCGGAGAGCCGGCAGGCGAGGGTCGCGCGGCTCGCGCCGTCGCAAATGATCTCAGCGGGCTCGGCGGCCCGGAAGGAGCTGCGGCCCGACACCACGGCGAGGCTTTCCACGAGGTTCGTCTTTCCCTGACCGTTGCGGCCGACGATGAGGTTCAGCCGCGGGTGGAAGTCGAGGCGCGCCGTCGCGAGGTTTCGGAAGCCGTCGATGGAGAGACTCCGGACCTCCACGCGGCCTCAGATCCGCATCGGCATCACGACGTACAGGTAGCTCTTCACGCCGGTGATCGGCCCGCCGGGACGTCCCTGGCACTGGGCCTGCTCGTCCCGGACGAAGAGATGGACCTGCGGCGTCTCGACCACCTCGAGGAACTGCTCGAGGTAGCGCGCGTTCAGCCTCAGGCTCATCGTCGTGCTGTCGTACTCCGCCGCGATCTCCTGGTCCCCGTCCCCGACGTCCTGGCTCTCGGACGAGATGACGATCGCCCCGGGACGGAAACCGACCGTCACGGCCTTGGTCCTGTCTCCGGAGAGGAGGGAGATCCTCTTGACGGCGGAGAGGAGCTCCTGGCGGTCGACGACCGCCCTCTTCGTGTTGTCCTTCGAGATCACCTTCTCGTAGTCCGGAAAACGCCTCTCGTCGAGCTTGGAGAAGAGGCGGCGCGGACCGACGGTGAAGCCGATGTGGTTCGCGCCCCGGACGATGGTCACCGGGACCTCGTCGGGCGCGTCGAGCCGGCCCAGCTCGTCGAGGATCTTCTTGGAGACGAGGACCGGCTCGAACCCCTCCTCGATCTGAGCCTCCTCCACGGCGACGAGCGCGAGGCGGTGTCCGTCGGTGGCGGCCATCTCCAGCCCGCCGTCGCCCGGCTTGAGGAGGGCCCCCTGGAGCTGCAGGCGCATCTCCTCGGTCGAGACCGCGAACCGGACCTTCTCGACCATCCGGCGAAGCGTCCCGAACGGGATCGTCAGCGACGGCCCTCCCGACACCTCCGGCCTCGTGGGGAAGTCCGTCGCCGGAAGGCCGTTGAGCCTCACCCTCAGCTTCGGGTTCGCGCAGTCGAGCTGCACGTGGTTGTTCTCGAGGACCTTGAGGCGGATCTCGGCGGCGGACGGAAGGTCGCGGACGATGTCGAAGAGCCTGCGGGCCGGTGCGGTCACCGCGCCCGGGACCTTCAGGGAGAGGCTCTCGACCTCGGACACGAACGTCGTGTCGAGGTCGGTGGCCGTCAGGGACAGGACGTTTCCCCGGCCCTCGAGGAGGACGTTCGTCAGGATCTGGTGGGTCGCGCGCTTTTCGACGACCCCTTGCATGAGACTCAGCTCGCGCGAGAGAGCCGCGGCCGGAAGAGTCAGCTCCACGTCTCCTCCTTAACCCTAAAATCTTAGCATCAAAAGAGATCTACCAGAAGTAGGAGTAGAAGGGAGGGGTCCTTCCTGAAGAGGTTTGTAAGTCGATGAAACGACGCCGTTTGCTTGATTCGATCGCTGTGAATCCCGGAGCGCCGCCCTGTGTGATTGTGTCGGCGCCGGGACGTCCCCGGGAAGATCTCCTCCGGGTTGCACAGGGGGACCGGCGGATCTCGACAGGGGGGTCAGCGAAACTGGGCGACCAGCGCCGCGACCTGGCGGTCGAAGTCGGGGTCCTCCTCCCGTCGCGACGTCACCTTCCGGATCGAGTGGAGGGCCGTGGTGTGGTGCTTGTCGCCGAAGAGCCGTCCGATCTCCGGGAGGGAGAGGCTGGTCGTCTCCTTGAGGACGTACATCGCGATCTGCCGCGGGACGACGATGGAGCTCCTCTTCGTCCGCGCGCGGAGCTCGGCCGGCTTCAGGCCGAACTGGCCGGCGACCGCCCGGAGGATGTCGGCCGGCGCGGCGCGGTGGGCCTCGTCCTTGACGACGCTCCGGAGCGCCTCCTGGGCGAGGTCCTTCGTGATCGGCTCCCCCTTGAGCGACGCGGTCGCCACCACGAGGTTGAAGTAGCCCTCGAGCTCGCGGACGTGGGACTTGACCTTGGCGGCGAGGAAGAAGGCCACCTCGTCGGAGAGCTCCAGCTTGGCGTGCTCCGCCTTGTGGCGGAGGATCGCGACCTTCGTCTCGAAGTCCGGGAGCTGGATGTCGACGATGAGCCCTCCCTCGAAGCGGCTCTTGAGACGGTCGGTGAGCCCCGGGATCTCGCGCGGCGGCACGTCGGACGTGAAGACGATCTGGTTGCCCGCCTCGTAGAGGGCGTTGAAGGTGTGGAAGAGCTCGTTCTCGGAGGCCTCCTTGCCGACGACGAACTCGACGTCGTCGAGCAGGAGGACGTCGACGGCTCGCAGGCGCTGGCGGACGGACTCCATCCGGTTGAAGCGGACCCCGGCGACGACGTCGTTCACGAAGCTCTCGGAGGTGAGGTAGACGATCCTCTCCCCCGGGCGCCGGCTCAGGCGGCGGTGCCCGATGGCCTGCATGAGGTGGGTCTTCCCGAGCCCCGTCGCCCCGCAGATGAAGAGGGGGTTGTACTGGCGCGAGGTCTGGTCCGCGACGCGGAGGGCCGCGGCATGCGCGAGGCGGTTCGAGGCCCCCGTGACGAAGTTCTCGAAGGTGTACGAGGGGTTGAGGTCCCCGGTCCGCCGGCGGGGGGGCGCCTGGCGCGAAGGGGTGAGGGCCGCACGATAGTCTTCCTCTCCCTCGAGCCGGAAGCGGATCTCCCTCCCCTCGAGTCCGGCGAGGCGCGCGGCCTCGCCGATCCGGTCGCCGAACTCGCGCGGGATGTACTCGATGAAGAGGGGGCTCGTGATCAGGACGTTAATGGCGTCCGCGCTCTCGGACTTCTGGCGCGTGCCGCGGAACCAGGTCTCGAAGTCCCGCTCGTCGACGCGGCTCTTGAGGTGCTCGAGAATCCGATCCCAGGAGGTCGTCTTTTCCACAGGCTGCCCGTCCCGGCTCGGCACCGGTGCCGTTCGATGGCGAAATGCTAGCATGCGATCCTCCCGGCTCCGGGGGCCCTCGGGTTGACAGAGAGGGGCTTCCCCCGGAGAATCCGCCGCTCCCTGTCCTTCGAGGGAGGCCATGAAGAGAACGTTTCAGCCGAACAACCGCCGCCGCAAGCGCACCCACGGTTTCCTCGTCCGGATGCGGACCAAGAACGGACGCGCCGTGCTCGCGCGCCGCCGGGCCAAGGGGCGCAAGCGCCTGACGGTCTGACGGGGCCGACGGCCCCGTCCCCCCGACGACCGTGCCCGCCGAGCCGACGGCCCCTGCGGCTCCCCGCCGCGAGCGGCTCGCCCGCGAGGAACGGATCCGCCGCCGGGCGGAGTACCGCGCGGTGTACGACGCGGGGCGGAAAGCCTACGGACGGTTCCTGATCGGGTTCGCCCGGGAAAGCGCCGGGGCGGGGGTCCGTCTGGGCGTCACCGTGACCCGGAAGTCGGGGACGGCGGTCGTCCGGAACCGGATCCGGCGCCGCCTGAAGGAGAGCTTCCGGCGGTCGCCGCGGCGATGGCCGGAGGCCGGGCGCTCCGGGCTCGACGTGGTGATCAACGCCCGCGACGCCGCAGCCGAGGCGACCTACGCGGATCTCGCCGCGGATCTCGACCGCCTGCTCGAGAAGCTCACGCGCGAGAGAAAGGCGGGCCCCGCCCGATGAACGTCGCCGGAGAGGCCGTGCCGTCCCCGGGGCCGGGCCTCGTCGCCCGTGCGCTGGCGGGCGTCTTCGCGGCGTACAAGCGCTTCCTCTCGCCGCTCCTCCCCCCGGCCTGCCGCTTCACCCCCACCTGCTCCGAATATGCCCGGGAGTCGGTGCTCCGCCACGGCGCCGGCCGGGGGCTCGTCCTGGCCCTCCGGCGTCTCGCCCGCTGCCACCCGTTCCACCCGGGAGGCATCGACCCGGTCCCCTGAGGGCCGGCGTCCCGAGGAGTCCCCGTTGGAATCGAAACGTCTCGCCCTCGCCTTCGGTCTGTCGGCCGCCGTCCTGATCCTCTGGACGATCCTCTTCCCGCCGGAGCGGCCGAAGCCCGGCCCGGCGGGGACGCCCGGGTCGGGAGCGACGGCGACCGCGCCGGTGGCCTCCGCGGCCGGCGCCACCACGCCGCCGGCGGCGACGGCCGCACCCGTCGTCCCCGCGGGGCAAGCAGCGGCGCAACCTGCCGCGACGGCCGCCCCCCGCGCGGTCGCGGTGACCCCGATCGCTGCCGCGGAGCCGCGCGACTACGTCGTCTCGACCGCGCTCTACACGGCGCGCCTCTCGAACCGGGGCGGGGACCTCACGGCCTTCGCGCTGAAGAAGTTCCAGGACCACGCCGGCCAGCCCCTCGACCTGGTCCGGCACGGCGACTCGTACCCCGGCCGGATCCTGACGCTGGAGGGGGACGCCTTTCTGAAGCGGGCGGCGACGGCGCTCCACGAGGCCGACGTGAGGACCGAGGGGCTCAGGACGATCGTCCGCTTCCGCTACCGCGAGCCGGACGGGAACGCCGTCACGCGCACCTACACGTTCGGCGACGGCTACGTCGTCTCCCTCCGGGTGGAGCGCCAGGAGGGCTCGGACCTTCCGGTGGCGGTCGAGCTCGGCCCCGGCCTGGGGAACCCCTCGCCTGAGGAGCTGCAGAACCGGTACACGAAGCCCGGGTCCAGCGTCACGTTGAGCGCCTCGGGCTCGGTGACCCGCCACGCGAAGGACGGGCTCAAGGAGCCGCTGGCGGTGGAGCCGGGGGTGATGGCCGCCGGCGTGGAGGACAACTACTTCGTCACCGCCTTCCTGCCCGCCCCGGGGACGAGCGTCACGCTCCGTCCCGTCGCGGTGGAGACGCCGCCGGCCCAGGCGGGGGGCAAGCCGGGCGAGGACAGGGAGACGGAGGTCGTGGCGAGCGCGCCCGGGGTGCTGAAGACGGACGTCTTCCTCGGCCCGAAGCAGATCGACGTCCTCGAGGCGGTCCGGCCCGGGCTCGAGAAGCTCATCGACTACGGATGGTTCGCCATCCTCGCCAAGCCGCTCCTCTGGATGCTGAAGGGGCTCTACGCCTTCTCGGGGAACTGGGGCGTGGCGATCATCCTGATCACCGGCGTCATCAAGATCCTCCTCTTCCCCCTCACCTACAAGCAGCTCGTCTCGATGAAGAAGATGAGCGCGCTGCAGCCGAAGGTGGAGGCGCTGAAGATCAAGTGGGCGGCCAAGATCAAGACCGACCCCGAGGCGCGGGCCAAGATGAACGAGGAGATGATGGGGCTCTACCGGAACGAGGGGGTGAACCCCGCCGGAGGCTGCCTCCCCCTCCTCCTGCAGATGCCGATCCTGATCGCCTTCTACAACCTCCTCGCCCACGCGATCGAGCTGAGGCACGCCCCGTTCGCGCTCTGGATCCAGGACCTGTCCGCGAAGGACCCCTGGTACGTCACCCCGATCCTGATGACGGCCACCATGTGGCTGCAGCAGCAGATGACGCCGGCGACGGGAGACGCCACCACGCGGCGGATGATGGCGTTCCTCCCGCTCGTCTTCGGCTTCATGTTCAAGGACATGCCCTCGGGCCTCGTCCTCTACTGGCTCGTCCAGAACGTCCTGTCGATCGCGCAGCAGCTCCTCCTCGAGCGCTACACGGACCTGGGCATCCGCCCGAAGGCGAAGAAGGCGTGACGGACGGGGCGGCCGGCTCCCCGCGGGAGGGGGCGAAACGATGGCGCGCCTGGTCGCGGACCCCGAGGGGACCGGCGACGTCATCGTCGCGCCGGCGACGGCGCCCGGAGCCGGCGCCGTCGCGATCGTCCGGCTGAGCGGTCCGGCCGGGCGGGCGGTGAGCCTCGCTCGTCGCGTCGCGCCCGCGCTCCCCGAGCGGCCGCGGCCGCGGCACGCGCTCCTGTCCGAGATGAGGGGGCCGGACGGCGCGGTCGTCGACGAGGGCCTCGTCCTCCCCTTCCTCGCGCCGCGGTCGGCGACGGGGGAGGAGGTGGTGGAGCTCCACTGCCACGGCGCGCCGGTCGTCGTCTCCGCCCTGGTCGACGCCTGCGTCGCCGCGGGGGCGCGGAGGGCGCGCCCGGGCGAGTTCACGCGGAGGGCCCTGGCGAACGGACGGATCGACCTCGCCGGCGCCGAGGGAATCGGCAGGCTGGTGACGGCGGCGAGCCCGGCGACGGCCGCACGGGCGCTCGGCCTCGTCCGGGGCGCGCTCTCCGCCCGGGTCGCCGCCGTGCGCGAGACGCTCCTCACCGCGCTGTCGTCGCGGGAGGCGCTTCTCGACTTTCCGGAGGACGTGGAGCCTCCCGCCGCGGGCGAGGACCTCGACGGGCTGGAGGCGTCCCTCGGGCGGCTCGCCGACCTCCTCGCGCCGGCACGGGAAGCGCTCCCGGTCCCGACCGTCGTCCTCGCCGGCGCGCCGAACGCCGGGAAGTCGACCCTCTTCAACGCCCTCCTCGGGTGGGACCGGGCGATCGTGACGCCGGCGCCCGGAACGACGCGGGACGCCGTCTCGGAGACGACGCTCCTCGCGGGGCGGCTGATCCGGCTGGTCGACACGGCGGGGCTGCGCGGGACGGAGGACGAGGCGGAGCGGCTCGGCGTGGAGGCCGCCGGGCGCGCCGCGGCGGCGGCGGACCTCGTCCTCCTGGTCGCGGCGCCGGGAGACGAGACGGCGGTCCCGGCCGGGCGGCGGGTCGTCGTTGCGGCGCAGGCCGACCGGCGGTCACCGGAGGACCGGACGCGGGCGGAGGCCCGCGGAGAGCGCGTGGTCTGCGCGCTTCACGGAGAAGGGCTCGACGCGCTCCGGAGGGAGATCGTGCGGCGGCTCGACGAGGGCGGCGCGGGGGAGCCGGCGGGCGAGTTCCTCGCGATCCCGAGGCACCGCGACGCCGTCACACGCGCGCACGCCGCGGTCCGCGCGGCGCGGGAGGTCCGGGGCGCGGTCGAGCTCGAGGCGCTCCTCCTGCGGGAGGCGCTGACCGCGCTGGGCGAGGTGACCGGCGAGACCGCGACGGAGGAGCTCCTCGACCGCCTCTTCTCGACCTTCTGCATCGGGAAATAGGCGTGGACGACCGGTACGACGTCGTCGTCGTGGGGGCGGGGCACGCGGGGTGCGAGGCGGCGCTGGCCGCGGCGAGGCTGGGACGGCGAACGCTCCTCGTCACCCGGGAGAGGGACGCCGTCGGGCGGATGAGCTGCAACCCGGCCGTCGGCGGGCTCGCGAAAGGGCAGGTCGTCCGGGAGGTCGATGCCCTCGGGGGCGCCATGGGGGTCGTGGCCGACCGGACCGGCATCCAGTTCAAGGTGCTGAACGCGTCGCGCGGCCCGGCCGTTCGGGGTCCGCGCTGCCAGTCCGACAAGGGGGCCTACTCCCGCGAGATGAGGCGGCTCCTCGCCGAGGCGCCGAACCTCACCCTCCTCGCTGCCGTCGCCGTCGGTATCGGCGTGGAGAGGAACCGGCTCCGGAGCGTGGTCTTCGAGGACGGGAGCGCCGTTCGCTGCAACGCAGCAGTCGTCACCGGAGGGACCTTCCTCCGGGGCCTGATCCACGTCGGCGACCGTCGCCAGGAGGAGGGACGCTGGGGGGAGCCGGCGGCCGTCGCCCTCTCGGACGCGCTCCGGGGCCTCGGGCTGAGGACCACCCGGATGAAGACGGGGACCCCCCCCCGGGTCCACCGCGACAGCGTCGACACCGGGCGGATGGAGCTCTCCACGGGCGACCCCGTCCCGACGCCGTTCTCGTTCCGGACGCGCGGGTCGCGCTTCCCGGCGCTCCCGCAGGTCGCCTGCTGGCTCACCCACACGTCGGAGGAGGTCCACGCGAGGATCCGGGAGAACCTCCACCGCTCGCCGCTCTACGCGGGGACGATCGTCGGGCGCGGCCCCCGCTACTGCCCGTCGATCGAGGACAAGGTGGTCCGGTTCGCCGAGCGGGAGCGGCACCAGATCTTCGTCGAGCCCGAGGGGCTCGACACGGCCTGGCTCTACCTCAACGGCCTGTCGATGAGTCTCCCGGCCGACGTGCAGGAGGGGATCGTCCACGCGATTCCCGGCCTCGAGAAAGCAGAGATCCTGCGCGCCGCGTACGCCGTCGAGTACGACGTCGTCCTGCCGGAGCAGCTCGACGACACCCTGGAGGTCCGCGGGCTCCCGGGGCTCTTCCTGGCGGGACAGGTCAACGGGACCTCCGGCTACGAGGAGGCGGCGGGACAGGGGGTCATCGCGGGGGTGAACGCCGCAAACCGGGCGGCGGGATCGACCGCCGAGCCGTTCGTCCTCGCGCGCCACGAGGCCTACATCGGGGTGATGATCGACGACCTCGTGACCCAGGGCGCCGACGAGCCGTACCGCCTCCTGACCTCGCGGGCCGAGCACCGGCTCCTCCTCGGGGCCGAGAGCGCGGAGGCCCGCCTCCTGCCCAGGGCGGTCGCCCGGGGGCTGGTCGACGAGCGGGTGGCGGCGCCGATCCTCGAGAGAGAGGCCCGGCTCGGGCGGCTGCGGGAGGAGGTCGGCGCCTGCCGCGTCGTGCCCGATCGGGAAACGGTGGCGGAGCTCGCGGCCCTCGGGATTCCCCTTTCGGCGGAGACCACCCTGGGCGGGCTCCTCCGGCGGCCCGACGTCGACGCGGAGACGCTCCGGAGGCTCGCGGGCCGCCGCCTCTCGCCCCGTGGGGCCGCGCTCCTGCCGGGGCTGGACGACGCGACGTGGCGGCGGCTCGTCGACGAGGCCCGGTACGAGGGGTTCGTCCGCCGGGAGCACGAGGCGATCGACAGGGCACGCCGGTCGTCCGAGCGGCGGATCCCGGACGGGTGGGTCTATCGAGGGACGCCGGGCCTCTCGCTCGAGGCCGCCGAGAAGCTCGAGCGGCACCGGCCGCGGACGATCGGACAGGCCGCCCGGATCCCCGGGGTCAGTCCGGCCGCCGTGACCCTCCTCCTGGCGCGCCTCGCCGCCGGCGAACGGCCGGGGGCCGCGTGAGCGCTCCGACGCTCGGCCGGGAGGTGCGCGCCGCGGCCGGGAGGCTCCCACCGGAGTCCGCCCGGGCGGTCGAGGAATCGGCGGAGGATCTCGCCCGGTACCTGGAAGCGCTCCTGGCGGCGGACGCGCGCGTCCACCTCCTGTCGCGGCGCGACGCCGCCCCGACCATCCTCGTCGAGAGGCACCTCGTCGAGTCGCTGGAGGGGTTGGAGCTCCTCCCCCGGCCGCGGCCGGAACGTCCGCTCCGCCTCCTGGACCTCGGGTCCGGCGGCGGGCTCCCGGCGCTGCCCCTCCTGATCGTCCGGCGGGACGTCGAGGGGGTCCTGGTCGAGTCGACGGGGAAGAAGGCGCGGATCCTGGCGGAGCTCGTCTCGCTTCTCGGATTGACGGCCCGGGTGGTGAACGCTAGATTTCCCGATCCCGCCGGGAAGGAGATTCGGAAGCTGGCTCCCTTCGACGTCCTCACGAGCCGCGCCGTGGCGCATGCGGGCACGCTGGTCCGCGGGGCCGCGCCGGCCCTGTCGGCGGACGCCCGGGCCCTCCTCTGGACCTCCGCGGACCTCGTTCCGCGCATCGAGCGGGAGTCCGGAATCCACAGGATTTCGTTTCACCCCTCCCCCGGGAGCGAGGCGCGTGGGATCGCGCTTCTGGAGCGTTCCACGTGAAACATTCCACAGGCCGCGGCCGCCGGCTCGCGGTGGCGAACCAGAAAGGGGGGGTGGGGAAGACCACGACGGCCATCAGCGTCGCGGCCGCCCTCGCGCTCCTCGAGAAGGACGTCCTCCTCGTCGACTTCGACCCCCAGGGGAACAGCACCGGGGGCCTCGGCGTCGACAAGGCGACCCTCGGGGCGACCGTGTACGACTGGCTCGTCGGCCAGGCCCCGTTCTCCGAGGCGGTCCGATCGACCGAGCTGGCCCACCTCTCGCTCCTCCCGGCCAGCCGCGAGCTCGTCGGCGCGGAGATCGAGCTGGTCGGGACGGAGCGCCGCGAGTTCCTGCTGGCGGATCGGCTCGCCGAGGTCCCGGCCCGGTTCGACCACGTCTTGATCGATTGCCCCCCCTCCCTGGGGCTCCTCACGATCAACGCCCTGACGGCCGCGGACGGGGTTCTCGTCCCGATCCAGTGCGAGTACTTCGCCCTGGAAGGGGTCTCGGAGCTGCTGGCGACCATCGACCGGGTCCGGGAGAGCCTCAACCCGGCCCTCTCCATCGCGGGGGTCCTGGCGACCATGTGGGACGACCGCCTCAACCTTTCCCGGCAGGTCCTGGAGGAGGTGCGGCGCTATTTCGGCGGCGCGCTCTTCCGGAACGTCGTCCCCCGGAACGTCCGCCTCGGCGAGGCCCCCTCGTTCGGCAAGCCGATCTTCCTCTACGACGTGAAGTCGCGCGGGGCGGAGGCCTACCTCGGGATCGCCCGGGAGCTCCTGGAGCGCGAGGCCGGGGGCCCCGCCGGGACGGTGGCGCCGGTCGCGGCCGGGGGGACGCCGTGACGAAGAAGCCGGTCCTGGGCCGAGGGCTCTCCGCGCTGATCCCCTCCCGCCCGGGCGGGGAGGGGGAGTCCCGCCCGGGGCCGGGGGTGGTCCTCGTGGACCTCGATCACCTCGAGGCGAACCGGAGACAGCCCCGCCGCCGCTTCGACGACGAGGGGCTGGAGGAGCTGGCCCGGTCGATCCGCGAGACCGGGGTCCTCCAGCCGATCCTGGCGTCGCGCGACGGGGACCGCTACAGGATCATCGCCGGCGAGAGGCGCGCGCGCGCGGCCCGCCTGGCCGGCCTCCTCCGCGTCCCGGTCCTGGTCCGCGAGGGGCTCGAGGACAGGGACCATCTCCTCCTGGCGCTCGTCGAGAACGTCCAGCGGCGCGACCTGACGGCCTTGGAGGAGGCGGAGGCCTACCATCACCTCAAGGACCAGTTCGGCCTGACGCAGGAGGCCATCGCCGACCGGGTCGGCAAGGACCGGGCAACGGTCGCCAACGCCATCCGCCTCCTCAAGCTCCCGGCGCAGGTCCGGACACAGCTCGAGGACGGGCTCCTCACGGCGGGACACGCCCGCGCGCTCCTCGCGCTGACGTCGGCGGCCGACCAGGAGGCCCTGGCAGCGGAGGTCCTCCGGCGGGGGCTGACGGTCCGGGCCACGGAGGCGCGGGCCGCCGAGATGGCCGGCGCCTCGGAGCCGAAGAAGCGCGTGCCCCCGCCGGAGAGCGACCCCGACACGCGCGACGCCGAGCGGCGGCTCGCGCGGTCTCTCGGGACCAAGGTGGAGATCCGGAGGAAGCGGAAGGGGGGCGAGGTCCGGATCGCCTTCTACTCGGAGGAGCAGCTCATCGGCCTCTTCGAGCGCTTCGTGAAGGGGAGCGAGTGATCGGCAAGGCGAAGGCCGTCGTCCTGAACGGGTTCCTCGACCGCGGGGCCCGGTTCGAGGGAAAGCTCGAGTTCGACGACACGTTCCGGATCGACGGCATCCTCAAGGGGACCGTGATCTCGCCGCGGGAGCTGGTCGTCGGCGACGGAGCGGTCGTGGAGGGGGAGATCCGGGTGGCGAGGCTCGCCGTCTCGGGGACCGTCCGGGGAGTCGTCTTCGCGACCGAGCGGATCGAGGTCCACGCCGGGGCGCGCGTCCAGGCCGAGCTCCACACCCCGGCCCTCACCGTCGAGGAGGGCGCCATCATCCAGGGGCCCGTCGAGACCGGCCCGCAGGTCGGCAAGGCCCCGGCCGAGGCACCGACGGCCCCGTAGCCCGGACCGCGCAGGAACCCGGAGCGACCCGAGGAGACCCGAAGGAGGGGGCCCCTTCAGCGGGTTGGAGCCGGACCCTCCTCGTCACCGCACGGCCCCGCCGCGGTGCGTTCCCCGCCCCCCGGCGCGCGGAGCGGGCCGAACGCGGAGCCGGCGACGGCGTGGGCCACCGTCGTCTCGGCGCCCCGCGGCAGGTTCCAGAGCGCGGCGAGGGCGGTCTCCTCCTCCGGGTGCTCGTCGAGGGTCGAGACGTCGATCCCGCACACCACCTGCCGCTCGACCGTGGCCCCGACGAGGTTGAGGTCGCACGGGGGGTGAATCCGCTCCCCGTCCCTCGTCCAGGCGACGCCGTACGTGCGGCAGGTGACCGGACGCTCCTCGTAGATCCGGCATCGCCCCGAGGGCATCTCGAGCATCGGGCACGCCCGGTCGGCCACCACCTCGAAGTAGCGGTCGTCCTCCTCCTCGGTCCTCTCCGGGTCGAGGACCCCGCGGCGGGGGTCTCCTGGAAACGCGGGCAGGCTTTCCTCGAGGATCCGGACGGACCGGGCGAGGACGTCGGCCCTCTCCGCCTCGGGGAGACGCTCGACGCCGGCGCGCACGAGGGCAGCCTCGGGAAGCGAGATCTCGAAGAGCCCGATGCAGCAGCCGAAGCACCCGGGGCGGCAGGCCAGGTCCCCGGGAAGGGTCCGGTCCGCCGCCGCGGTCCAGAGTCCCGAGGCCTCGCGGAAACCGGTTATCAACCTATCGATTATCCGAGATGGAGGATGCACGCCGCATCGTAGCCCGTCCGCCCGGCAGAAGGCCGGTCAGCGCAGCAGGAAGGCGCGCCGAACGGAGCCGCGGTTGACCCCCTCGGTCCTCTGTGGCATAAGCAAGCTTCCCGTGCGGAGCCTCCGCCCCCGGCTTCGTCTCATCTCATCGGCGTCCCCGGGCCGGGTGCCGGTCCGCCCTCTCGACGGCGGTACGATCGATGCAGCTACCTGACCTGTCTCTCCTCATCGCCCTGGCTGTCTTCTGGGCGACCTATCACGTCCTGAAGGCCACGGTCTTCAAGCCGCTCGGCGAGGTCCTCGGCGAGCGGGAGAAAACCGTCGTCGCCGCCGCGACAGCCCTCCAGGGGGCGCTCGACCGGCAGGCCGAGGTCCTCGCCGACGTGGACCGCCGCCTTCTGGACGCCCGCCGCGAGGCGCTCTCCCAGCGCGAGGCCGCCCGCGCGGAGGCCGCGGCCCGCCGCCAGGAGCTCCTGGACGCCGCCCGCGCGGATGCCCGCAGGGCCGCCGACCAGGCCCAGGCCGAGCTGGACGCCGCCGCGACGGCGGCGCGGACGCAGCTGGCCGCCGACGCCCGTTCCACGGCCGCCGAGCTGGCGAGCACCCTCCTCGGCCGGAGGGTGGCGTGACGGCCCGGGGAATCCCGGCGGCCATGCTCCTCCTCGCCGCGGGGGGCGAGGAGGCCGGCCCCGCGACGTTCGCAGGCATCTCGCTGGGGGTCTGGCAGGCGCTCAACCTCGCGTCCTTCCTCGTCCTCCTCGTCTGGCTCCTGAGGAAGCCGGTCCGGACCTTCTTCACGCAGCGCCAGGAAGGGGTCGCGGCGGCCCTCCGCAAGGCGGAGGAGGACCGTGCCCGCGCGGAGGCGATCGCGACCGAGCTCTCGGATCGGCTCGGCCGGCTCGAGGGCGAGCTCGCGGAGGTCCGGGCCCACGCGGCCCGGCAGGCCGAGGTCGAGCGGGCCGAGGCGGCGCGACAGGCCGAAGAGGAGGCCCGCCGGATCGTGGCGCGTGCCGCGGTCGAGATGGAGACGCGCGCGAGGACCGCGCGGACCGAGCTGACCCGCTACGCGGCGGAGCTGGCGGTCTCCCTCGCGCGAGACCTCCTGAAGGCTCACCTGACCGACGCGGACCAGGAGCGGCTGGTGAAGGACGGGCTCGTCCGCCTCGAGCAGCCCCGGGCCGAAGGGAGGCCGTCGTGAGGGCGTCCGCCACCCGGCCCTACGTCGAGGCCCTCTTCTCGGTGGCCGGCTCGGCCGACGCCGTGGAGAAGCTCCTCCCGGCGCTCGACGCGGTCGCCGCGGCGCTGGCGGGGACGGAGGAGCTCCGGTCGACCCTCCGGAACCCCGGAATCCCGCGAAAGACCCGCCGGTCCCTCCTCGAGGAGGTCGCGCGGCAGGCCGGGGGGGACCTCCTCGTCCAGCGGTTCCTCGTCGTGCTTCACGACAACGGCCGCCTCGGCGACCTGGGCGCCCTGCTGAAGGCCGCGCGTCGGCGGATCGACGAGGACCGGCACGTGGTCGAGGCGTCGGTCCGATCCGCCGCGCCCCTGCCGCCGGGCGCCGCGGACGCCCTCCGCAGCGCCCTCGCCCGCCGCCTCAAGAGCGAGGTCCGCCTCGTCGCCTCGGTCGATCCCGCGCTCCTCGGCGGGTTCGTCGCCCAGGTCGGCAGCTCGGTCTACGACGCCTCCCTGTCCCGCCGCCTCGAGCGGGCCAAAGAAACCCTCGCCGGGGCCGGCCGCATCGGCTGAGAGAGAAGAGCACGAACCATGGCCGAAATCAGCGCACGAGAGATCACCCAGATCATCAAGTCCCAGCTCGCCGGCCTCGACACGGGCGTCGACGTCGCCGAGGTCGGGACCGTCTACTCGGTCGGCGACGGCATCGCCCGCGTCTACGGCCTCGAGAACGCCATGTACGGCGAGCTCCTCGAGTTCCCGAACGGCGTCTACGGCCTGGCGCTCAACCTCGAGGAGGGGGACGTCGGCTGCGTCCTGATGGGCGAGACGACGAAGGTCCGGGAGGGCGACACCGTCAAGCGGACGCGGCGGATCATGTCCGTCCCCGTCGGCCCGGGGCTGATGGGCCGGGTCGTCGACCCGCTCGGTCTCCCCCTCGACGGGAAGGGCCCGATCGAGGCCGTCGACTACTACCCGCTGGAGCGGATCGCGCCCGGCGTCGTCGGGCGGCAGCCTGTCAAGGAGCCGATGCAGACGGGCATCAAGGCGATCGACGCGATGATCCCGATCGGCCGCGGCCAGCGCGAGCTGATCATCGGCGACCGGCAGACCGGGAAGACGACCGTCGCGCTCGACGCCATCATCAACCAGAAGGGGAAGGGCGTCGTCTGCATCTACGTCGCGATCGGCCAGAAGAACTCGACCGTCGCGCAGGTCGTCCAGCTCCTCGAGCAGCACGGCGCGATGGAGCACACCATCATCGTCGCGGCGAGCGCCTCGGCCCCCGCCCCGCTCCAGTACATCGCCCCCTACGGGGGCTGCGCGATGGGGGAGTACTTCCAGTTCACCGGCGCGGACGGCAAGCCGGCCGGGAAGGACAACCCGGGCGGACACGTCCTCGTCATCTACGACGACCTCTCCAAGCAGGCGGCGGCCTACCGCGAGATCTCGCTCCTCCTCCGCCGGCCGCCCGGCCGCGAGGCCTACCCGGGCGACGTCTTCTACCTCCACAGCCGGCTGCTCGAGCGCGCGTCGAAGCTGAACGACGAGATGGGCGGCGGCTCGCTGACCGCGCTCCCGATCATCGAGACCCAGGCGGGCGACGTCTCGGCCTACATCCCGACGAACGTCATCTCGATCACCGACGGCCAGATCTTCCTCGAGGCCGACCTCTTCTACGCCGGCCAGCGGCCCGCCATCAACGTCGGCATCTCGGTGTCGCGCGTCGGCGGCTCGGCGCAGATCCGCGCCATGCGGACCGTCGCGGGGACCCTGCGCCTCGACCTCGCCCAGTTCCGCGAGCTGGCCGCCTTCGCCCAGTTCGGCTCCGACCTCGACAAGGCGACGCAGAACCAGCTGAACCGCGGCCGGCGCCTGACCGAGGCGCTCAAGCAGGGGCCCTACGCGCCGATCGACGTCGGCCTCCAGGTCGCCACGGTCTTCGCGGGGACGAAGGGACACCTCGACGACATGCGGGTCGAGGCGATCCTCCCGTTCGAGAAGGTCCTCCACAAGTACTTCGCCGCGGAGAAGGCCGAGCTCCTCGACCAGATGCGCACCGCGAAGAAGATGACGACGGAGCTCGAGGACGCCATCGGGGCCGCGATCGCCGAGGCCAAGAAGCTCTTCTTCGCCGACAACCCGAGCGCGAAGGTCTGAGCCCCGCAGGGCGCCATGGCGAACCTGATCGACATCCGGCGGCGGATCCGCAGCGTCAAGAGCACGCAGCAGATCACGAAGGCGATGAAGATGGTCGCCGCGTCGAAGCTGCGGCGCTCCCAGGAACGCGTCCTGGCGGCGCGCCCGTACGCCCGGACGCTGGAGGCCACCCTCGCGGCCGTCCTGACGCGCGTCGCGCCGCGCGAGGACGGGACGCCGCTCCACCCGCTCCTCGAGACGCGCCCCGCGAAGCGGGCCCTCGTCGTCGCCGTCTCCGGCGACAAGGGGCTCTGCGGGGCCCTGAACACGAACGCGAACCGCGCCACCGGGCAGCTGCTCCGCGACCTGACCGCGAGGAAGCTGGCGGTCTCCCTGGTCGTCCTCGGCCGCAAGGGGGTCGACTTCTGGAAGCGGCGGTCGGTGCCGATCGTCGACGCCCGCCCCGGGATCTTCCAGCGCTTCGACTACCAGACGGCGGCCCGGATCGCCCGGGAGATCGGGACGCGGTTCACCTCCGGCGACTTCGACGAGGTCTGGGTGGTCTACAACGAGTTCCGGAGCGTCCTGTCGCAGGTGGTCGAGCAGCGGCGCCTCCTGCCGCTCGCGCTCCCGGCGGCCGCGGCGGACGCGGGCGACGCGCTCTACGAGCCGAGCGCCGAGGCGATCCTCTCGCGCCTCCTCCCGCGGAACCTCGAGTTCCAGCTCTTCCGCGTCCTGCTCGAGGCGAACGCCGCGTTCTACGCGTCGCAGATGACGGCGATGGAGGGGGCGTCGAAGAACGCCGCCGAGCTGATCGACTCCCTCACCCTGACCTACAACCGGGCCCGGCAGGCCAAGATCACGAAGGAGCTGATCGAGATCGTGTCGGGCGCCGAGGCGCTGGAATGAGCGGCGCCCCCCCCGTCCCGCAGCAGCATCCTCAGCCCGTCGGGCTCGCGAGGTAGAGAGTTATGGCCATCGAAGGAAAGGTCGTCCGGGTCGTCGGGCCCGTCATCGACGTCGAGTTCCCGAGCGGGCACCTGCCGTCCATCCTGAACGCGGTCCACGTGACCGACCCCGCCGGGCTCGCGACGGTCCCGATCGACATCATGACCGAGGTGGCCCAGCACCTCGGCGAGGGGCGCGTCCGCTGCATCTCGATGAAGCCGGCGGACGGCCTCGTCCGCGGGATGACGGCGACCGACCTGGGCCAGCCGATCTCGGTCCCCGTCGGGCCCGAGGCGCTCGGGCGGATCCTCAACGTCCTCGGCGAGCCCGTCGACGGCCTCGGCCCGGTCTCGACGAAGGAGCGGTGGCCGATCCACCGGACGGCGCCCCCGTACGACGAGCAGTCGACCTCGATCGAGATGTTCGAGACCGGCATCAAGGTCATCGACCTCCTCGAGCCCTACACCAAGGGGGGGAAGACGGGACTGTTCGGCGGCGCGGGCGTCGGCAAGACCGTCCTCATCATGGAGCTCATCAACAACGTCGCGAAGGCCGCCGGCGGCTTCTCGGTCTTCGCGGGCGTGGGCGAGCGGACGCGCGAGGGGAACGACCTCTGGCTCGAGATGACCGAGTCGGGCGTCATCGACCCGCACGACTGGCAGAAGTCCAAGGCCGCCCTCATCTACGGCCAGATGACGGAGCCCCCGGGCGCGCGCCTCCGCGTCGGGCTCACGGGCCTGACGGTCGCCGAGTACTTCCGCGACACCGAGGGGAAGGACGTCCTCCTCTTCATCGACAACATCTTCCGCTTCACGCAGGCGGGCTCCGAGGTCTCCGCGCTCCTCGGCCGGATGCCCTCGGCCGTCGGCTACCAGCCGAACCTCGCCACGGAGATGGGCGACCTGCAGGAGCGGATCACCTCCACCAAGCGCGGCTCCATCACCTCCGTCCAGGCGATCTACGTCCCGGCGGACGACCTGACCGACCCCGCGCCCGCGACGACGTTCGCCCACCTCGACGCCACGACGGTCCTCTCGCGCCAGATCTCCGAGCTCGGGATCTACCCGGCCGTCGACCCGCTCGCCTCGACCTCGAAGATCCTCTCGCCCCTCGTCGTCGGGGAGCGCCACTACGCCGTCGCCCGCCGCGTCCAGCAGGTCCTCCAGAAGTACAAGGACCTCCAGGACATCATCGCGATCCTCGGCATCGACGAGCTCTCCGAGGACGACAAGCTGATCGTCGCCCGCGCCCGGAAGATCCAGCGCTTCCTCTCCCAGCCCTTCCACGTCGCCGAGCAGTTCACCGGGATGCAGGGCAAGTACGTCAAGATCGCCGACACGATCCGCTCCTTCGAGGAGATCGTCGACGGCAAGCACGACGAGCTCCCCGAGCAGGCCTTCTACATGGTCGGCGCGATCGAGGAGGCGATGGAGAAGGCGGAGCGGCTGAAGAAGGAGGGCTGACGTGCCGCTGACGCTCACCGTCGTCACGCCGGAGCGCTCGGTCGTCGAGGGCGTCCCCGCGGAGTCCGTCACCCTGCCGGGCGAGGGGGGCGAGCTGGGGATCCTCCCCGGCCACGCCGCCCTCGTCGCGCTCCTCGGCGTGGGGATCGTCGCCTGGACGTCCGGCGGCCGCCGGGGCAGCGTGGCCGTCCGGGGCGGGTTCGTCCAGGTCGCCGACGACGCGGTCCGCGTCCTGGCCGACCACGCGGTCCCCCGCGATGCGGTCGACGTGGCCGCGGCCCGGGTCGAGAAGGCCGCGGCCGAGGCGCGCCGCCTGACGGTCTCCGGCTCCGAGGAGCTGGACGACGCCAACGCGGAGGCCGCCTTCGCCGACGCCCGGCTGGCCGCGGCCGCGGCGCCCGAGAAGGCGTGACCGCCCGATGACCGACGAAGAGAAGCCCCCGGCCCCGGACGACACCCACGCCGAACGGGTCGGCGCGGCGTTCGACGACCTGAGCAGCCGGCTGGGCGAGCGGCTCGGCGCGGAGGAGCGCGGCGCGGTGGACGGCCTGCGCGAGGCGGCGGCGCGCAAGGACGCCGAGGCCGCACGGGCGCGCCTGACGGACGTGAAGGAGCGGCACGGCTGGCTCTACCGGGAGCTGACGGCGCACCCGCAGATCGCGGCGCTCATCGACGAGCTGGCGCTCTGGGGCTTCTAGCGGAGCGGGTCGCGGGCCGCTCGCCGGGCGCGCGGACTATCATCGCCGGCGGGCGCCTCCCCATCCGCTGCCGATGCGATCCGGTGCGCCGGCGGCCCGACAAGGAGATCACGATGGGAATCGGACCGTCGGCCCGGACGTCCCGGGAGGTCCTCGAGGCCTTCGCGCAGGGCGAGCCCGAGGCCCTTCGCGCCGGGGCGCGGGCCTCGTGAGAAGGCTGCCGGTCGGGAGGCTCCCGGGCCTCGCGCGCCTGCCCCGGGGCCATGCGGAGGGGGACCCGGAGGTCGCCCCCTTCCTCGGCCCGCCGGCCTCGGCCGGGACGATCGCGGCCCGGGCGGCGGAGGTCCTCGCGCGCTTCGCCCCGCGGGAGGCTCCTCACCTGCCGGCCTCGCTCCGCGACCTGGCGGCCGGGGCGCGGGCCGCCGTCCTGACCGGGCAGCAGGTGGGCCTCTTCACCGGGCCCCTCCTCACGCTGGTCAAGGCGCTCGCCGCCCGCGGGCTCGCCGCGGACCTGGCGGAGCGGGGGACGCCGGCGACCCCCGTCTTCTGGTGCGCGTCGGAGGACCACGACCTGGTGGAGGTGTCGCGCTTCGTCCTGCCGACGGCGGAGGGCCCCGTCGACCTGGGCGAGGAGGCCGCGGCGCTGGCGGGGAACCGGCTCCCCGTCGGGGGGCTGCGGATCTCCGCCGACGTCGTCGCCCTCCTCGAGGCGGCCCGGAGCCAGGCGGGGAGCCTCGCCGACGACGAGGCCCTCGGGGCGCTTCGCGACCTCACCGTCGGCAGGACCTACCTCGAGGCGTTCGCCGACACGCTCCGGTGGCTCCTGGACGACCCGGACCAGCCCCTGGCCGACGCGGCACGGCCCGACGAGAAGCCTCCGCTCGTGCCGCTCGCCGTCCGGATCGTCCTCGAGCGCGCGACGGTCCGACGGCTCCTCGACGAGCGGGCGGCGGCGCTCGCGGCGGCCGGTCACCCGCTCCAGGTCGTCAGCGAGCCGGGAGCGCTTCCGCTCTTCGCTCGCGTGGACGGCGAGCGCCTGCTCCTGCGCGAGGCGGGCGGGCGGATCGAGCTGAAGGGGCGGCCGCACGAGAGCTACACCCCGGAGGAGGTCGCGGCGCGCTTCGAGAGCGGCGCCTGGCTCCCCTCCTTCTCCGCGCTCGGCCGGCCCGTCGCGGTCTCCGTCCTCTATCCGGTCGCCGCCACCATCCTCGGGCCGGCCGAGGTCGCCTACTGGGCGCAGGCGCTCCCCCTCTTCGGCTGGGCGGGGGTCGTGCCGCCCGTCCTGGTCCTCCGGCCGATGGTCGCGGTCCTCGGCCCCCTGGAGCGCCGCCTCCTGTCGAAGGCGGGCATCGAGGTCGAGGAGCTCCTCGCTGGTCCCGACGCCGTCGTGAAGGCGCGGGGCGCCGCCCGGGCCGGGGAGCTCCTCGGGGCGCTCGAGAGGGCGCGGGACGCCGCCGTCGCCTCGCTCGAGGAGGTCCGGTCGGGGCTCCTGTCGGTCGACCCGTCGCTGGGGAAGGGCCTCGACGCGACCGAGGAGAACGTCCGCTTCGCCTTCGGGAAGCTCGCCGAGAGGACGCGGGCGGCCGCGGGGCGGGCGGACGAGGCGTTCGCTCGATCCGTGAGGCGGCTGGCCGACCTCGTCGTCCCGAACGGGACGCTCGCCGAGCGGATCTACACGCCCGTCCCGTGGCTCGCGCGGATGGGGCGGCGCGCGCTGGTCGGGGCGCTCGAGGAAGCGGTTCGCTGGGACGCCCCCGGCCTCGTCGAGGTCGAGGCGGGCGGGGAAGGAGGCGACGCGTGAACGAGACGGTCGACGTCCTCGCCGTCGGGGCCCACCCCGACGACGTGGAGCTGGGCTGCGGCGGGCTCCTCGCGACCCTTTCGAGGAGAGGGCTCCGGACCGCGATCCTCGACCTGACCCGGGGGGAGGCGGGGACGCGGGGGACGCCCGAGACGCGGGCGAGCGAGGCCGCCGAGGCGGCCCGGACCCTGGGCGTGTCGTTCCGCGACGGGCTCGACCTCGGCGACGGGAACCTCAGGACCGACCGCGCGGCCGAGCTCGACGTGATCGAGGTGGTCCGGCGCCGCCGGCCGCGGCTCGTCGTCGCGCCGCTCCCGGACGACCGGCACCCGGACCACGTCCGGGCGGGGAGGCTCGTCACCGACGCGACCTTCTACGCGGGGCTCCGGGCGCTCGAGACCGGCCTGCCGCCGCACAGGCCGCAGCAGGTCGTCTACTACCCGTCGGCGTACCTCGCCGCGCCCTCGTTCCTCGTCGACGTCTCGGGAGCCCTCGAGACGAAGGTCGCCGCGATCCGCGCCTACCGGAGCCAGTTCTTCGACCCCGCCTCGAAGGAGCCTTCGACCTTCATCTCCTCGCCCCTCTTCCTCGAGGCGATCCTCGCGCGCGCCCGGGCGTACGGCCTCCTGGCGAACGTCGCCGCGGCCGAGGCCTTCGTCGCGCCGCGCCCGCCCCTCCTCGCCGACCCGCTCGCCGCCTTCGAGGGGTTCGAGCCGGGCTTCTGATGCGGATCGGGATCGCCTGCTACCCGACCTTCGGCGGCTCCGGGGTCGTCGCCACCGAGCTCGGGCACGAGCTGGCGCGGCGCGGCCACGAGGTCCACTTCGTCACCTACGCCGTCCCCTCGCGCCTCAACGTCTTCGCCGAGCGCGTGTCGTACCACGAGGTGGCGGTCCCGACCTACCCGCTCTTCACCTACCCGCCCTACGACCTCGCCCTCGCGACGAGGATCGTCGACGTGGCGCTCCACGAAGGGCTCGACGTCGTCCACGCGCACTACGCCCTGCCGCACGCCATCTCGGCGCACCTGGCGCGCGAGATGCTCCTCCCGCGGCGGCTCGGCGTCGTCACGACGCTCCACGGCACGGACGTCACCATCGTCGGGCAGGACCGCTCGTACCTCCCGATCACCCGCTTCGGCATCGAGCGCTCCGACGCGGTGACGGCCGTGTCGCAGTACCTCCGGAAGGTGACGGAGGAGGTCTTCACGCCGCGCCAGGAGATCGAGGTGGTGCCGAACTTCGTCGACCCCGAGCGCTGGCGCCCGGTGGCCGGCGGACGCGAGGGGTGCTACGCGCACGCCGGCTCGCGGCTCCTCCTGCACGTCTCGAACTTCCGGCCCGTCAAGCGCGTCCTCGACGTGGTGGAGGTGTTCGACCGGGTCCGCAAGCGCGTTCCCTGCTGCCTCCTGATGGTCGGAGACGGGCCCGACCGGCCCGCGGCCGAGGAGCTCTGCCGCAGGAAGGGGATCGCGGCGCACGCGCACTTCGTCGGGAACACGCCGGCGGTCGAGACGATCGTCCCGGCGGCGGACCTCTACCTCCTGCCGTCGGACTCGGAGTCGTTCGGCCTGTCGGCCCTCGAGGCGCAGGCGTGCGGCATCCCGGTCCTCGGCTACCGCGCCGGAGGCCTCCCCGAGGTGGTCGTGGACGGCGAGACGGGGTTCCTCCGCGAGGTGGGGGACGTCGACGGCCTGGCGGAGGCCGCCGTCGGGGTCCTCCTGGACGACCAGCGCTACGCCGTGGTCGCCGAGGCCTCCCGCGAGCGCGCGACCCGGCTCTTCACCGCGGAGGAGATGGTGAGCCGGTACGTGGCGATCTACGAGCGCGTCCTGGCCGCTCTCCCGGAGCCGCCCGCCGAGCCGTGACGCGAAGGTCCGCCGACCAGCGCGGCCGCACGCGCGTGCGCCGCCACCGCCCGCAGCTCGCCAACCCCCGCGCCCAGGCGGGCGAGCCGCCGGTACTCGCCGAGGAGGGTGGTCCCGAAGAGCCCCGGGTCGTCGGTGGAGAGCGTCACCCGGACCCCGGCGGCGAGGAGCCGCCGGACGGGGTGGCGCGACGGGTCGGCGACGGCGCCGGTCGCGGCGTTGGAGGCGAGGCAGACGTCCAGGAAGGTGCCGAGCCGCGCGAGGCGCCGGACCAGAGCGGGGTCCTCGGCAGCCCGGATCCCGTGGGCGATCCGGACGGGGCGGAGCGCGTCGAGGGCCTGGGCCACGGACTCGGGGCCGGCCCACTCCCCGGCGTGGACGAGCGGCGCCAGGCCGAGCCGCGGAAGCCTCCGGTAGACCTCCCGGAAGGCGCTCGCGGGGACGGCGGCCTCGTCCCCGCCCAGGCCGAAGCCGACGGCGCGGGACCACGGATGCCTCTCGTGCAGGTCGAGGACGCGGTGGGCCGCCTCCGGACCCCACTGCCGGACGGAGTCGAGGAGGACCGCGAGCCGGCCGCCGCCCCGCCGCTCGTGCGCGGCGAAGACGGCCTCGAGGGCGTCCCGGACGTCGACCCAGTCGAGGCCGATCCGCTCCACCACCGCGGGCGACACGTAGACCTCGGCGTCGACGATCCGCTCGCGCCGGAGGCGCCCGGTCAGGTCCCGGGCCACCCGGGCGTAGTCGGCCGGGCTCCGGAGGAGCCGGCAGACGTCCCGGTAGAGCGTCAGGAAGCCGCGGAAGTCCTCGAACCGCCTCCGGGCGCGGAACGCGGCCCCGTCGGGGAAGAGGGAGGACGGCCACCGCGCGGCGAGGGCGACCGCGGTGGCGGGCCGGATCGCCCCCTCGAGGTGGAGGTGCCGCTCGGCCAGCCCGGCGCTTCGAAGCCGGAGGAGCTCGTTCGCGACGGGGCCGGGGAGGGCTCTCACGCCCCCCGATCGTACGGGAGGGGCGTCCCGTCGGGCCCCATCCCGCGCGAGAGGCTCTGGCTCCGGGCGGCCGCCCTCGGGATCGACCTCGTCGTCCTGGCCGGGGGGCCGCTCCTGGCCGCCACCGTCCTCGTCTTCGGGGTCGTGGTCGTCGCGGTGACCCCTCCCCCGGCGCTCGCGTGGGCCTTTCGCGCCGCCCAGCTCGCCTTCGTCGTCCTGTTCCTCGTCCGCGACGCCCGGGGGGCGAGCCCGGGGAAGGCGCTTCTCGGCCTCCACGTCGTCGCGGAGGGCGGGGAGACGCCGGGGCTCCTGGGCTCCGCCCTCCGGAACGTCCCTCTCCTCGTTCCGGGATGGAACGTCCTGGAAGCCCGGGCGGTCCTTCGGAGGGCCGGCGGCAGGCGCGACGGCGACCGGATGGCCGGGACCCGCGTCGTCGAGGGGTGAGAACTTTTCCCGGCCGTCTGCGTTCCTCGGAGTTGGAGAACGACCATGAGCCCGCACCCGAGCCCCCCCGCCCGCCGCCGCGTGCCGGCGCTCCTTCCCCTGGGTCTCTTAGCCCTCGCGGTCCTGCTCGGCCCCGCCGGGACCCTCAGGGCCGGGGAGCCGGCCACCGAGCGCTTCGAGAAGACCTACGACCTGACGGGGATCACGAAGGTCCGGCTCCAGAACGTCAACGGCAGCGTCCGCCTCGCCACGGTCGACCGGCCGACGGCCCACGTCGTGGCGGTCAAGAAGGCCCGCGGCTCCAGCGCGGAGGAGATCCTGCGAGACACCGAGATCCGGGTCGTCAAGGCCGGGGCGGTCCTCGACATCGAGACCATCCTCCCGCGCCAGAAGAGGTTCCTCGGCTTCTTCCGCTGGGGCTCGGACCCGGCGGCCGAGGTCGCGTACGAGCTCGAGCTCCCCGGCACCCTCCCCGTCGACGTCGAGACGGTCAACGGGCGCGTCTCCGCCGAGAGGAGGACGGCGCCGCTCACCCTCAACACGGTCAACGGCAGCGTCCGGGTCGAGGGGCACGACGCCCCCGTCCAGGTCAACACCGTCAACGGTTCGGTCGAGGTGAGCTTCGCCGGGGCCCTGCACGCCTCGAAGCTCGAGACGGTCAACGGCTCGGTGACGGTGGCCTGCGCGCGCGACTCCTCGATCCGGTTCGACCTCCAGACGGTCAACGGCGGGATCCGGTCCGACTTTCCCGAGGTGATCCCCGAGGGGAAGTGGGGACCGAAGGAGGCTCGGGGCGCCATCGCCGGCGGCCGCGAGCGCCTGTCGGTGGAGACGGTGAACGGCGAGGTGAGGCTCGTCGTCGGGAGCCCGCGCGGAGACGCGGCGCGGTGACCTCGGCCCGCGGCCGCGGGGCGCTCTGACGGGGATTCCGGGCGGGATGGAGCCCGGGTCCGGCACCCCCCCGATCCCCCGGCCCCCGGTGGTGAAGCCCCCGTCGGCGGGGCGGTCCAGCCAGGGAATGCTCGTCCTCTCCTACCTCGGCCTCCTCGCCCTGATCCCCCTCCTTTCCGAGAGGAACGACCGGGAGGTCCGGTGGCACGCGCGGAACGGGCTCCTCCTCTTCCTCGCGTTCGCCGCCGTCTCGGCCGGGCTGGGCATCCTCGGAGGCGTGGTCGGCCTCTTCTGGACCCTGCAGCCCCTCGTCTCCCTGGCCTACCTGGTCCTCGTGGTCCTGGGGATCGTGAACGCCGTCTCGGGGAAGCGGTTCGCCGTCCCCGGGCTCAGCGACCTCGTCACGCGCCTCTGACCGCGCTCCGGGGGGGACGGCGCGACCGGCGCCACCTCTCCGGCGCGCTCGGTCGGCAGCGGCGACGGGGGCTCCCTGGAAAAGCGAAAGACCCGCCGTCGGGCGGGCCGTCGTTCCAGGTTCCGGGGAGATCACGTGGTGCCCTGGGCCAGACTCGAACTGGCACGGATTGCTCCACACGCCCCTCAAACGTGCGCGTCTACCAATTCCGCCACCAGGGCACGGCGCGGGAGGGGAATGATACCCGCCCGGCGACCAGAATCAAGGCCGTTCTACTTCTGCGCCGGGGCCGGAGCGGGTGCGGCTGGAGCGGCCGTCGAGGGGGCGGGGATGGCGGCCGCCGGAGCGGCGGGCTTCGGAGCCGGCGCGGCCGGAGGGGCGACCTTCGAGAGGACCGACCCGTGCGGCTTCGCCTGGATCAGCGAGATGACCACCGCGAGGACGGCGAAAGCGACGAAGGCCCACGTCGTCACCTTCTCGAGAAGGGTCGCGGCCCCGCGGGCGCCGAAGGTGGTCTGGGAGGACGACGCCCCGAACGCGCTCGCCACGTCGGCCCCCTTGCCCTGCTGGAGGAGGACGACGAGGATCAGGAAGACGCAGACGACGATGTAGACGGGGACGAGGACGTAGAGCATGAAGTCGATCTCCGGCCCTTCCGGCAGGGAAGGGCCGGAGATGATACCTCAGCCGGTCCGGCCTCAGGAACCGGGGGCGGCCGTGGCGGCAGCGGCCGCCTCGGCGAGGGCCGCGAAGTCGGCCGGGTTCAGGGAGGCCCCTCCCACCAGGCCGCCGTCGATGTCCGGCTGGGAGAAGAGCTCGCGGGCGTTCGCCGGGGTCACGGAGCCCCCGTACAGGACCCGGACCGCCTCGGCGGCCACGGCGCCGGCACGGCGCGACAGCAAGGTCCGGAGGTGCCGATGGGCCGCCTGGGCCATCTCGGGCGTGGCGGCCCGCCCCGTGCCGATGGCCCAGACCGGCTCGTAGGCGAGGACGAAGCCCGGAGGGAGATCCGGGCCGAACAGGTCGAGCGCCGTGAGCTGGTCCGCCAGGACGGCGTCCGTCTCGCCGCGGTCGCGCTGCTCGAGCGTCTCGCCGACGCAGTAGAGGGGGGCGATCCCGGCCTCGACGAGCCGCTTCATCTTCCGGGCGAACTGCTCCTCGGTCTCGTGGCGGTCCCGCCGCCGCTCGCTGTGGCCGACGAGGCAGAAGGCGACCCCGAGGTCGGCGAGCATCGACGCGGCGACCTCGCCGGTGTAGGCCCCCTTCTGCTCGGCGTGGACGTCCTGGGCCGCGAGGCCCACGCCGCTCCCGGCGAGCGCGCGGCCCGTCCGCTCGAGCGCGGGGAACGGCGGGGCGATGGCGAGGTCCACCCCGGGGGGGGGGGCGGGGAGGAGACCCCGGAAGCCGGCGACGAACGCCTCCGCCTCCGTGGCGGTCTTGTTCATCTTCCAGTTCGCGACGACGAAGGGGGTCCGCGCGCTCACGGGCGGCCTCAGAGGAGGGCCTCGACGCCCGGGAGCGTCTTGCCGCTGACGAGGTCGAGCGACGCGCCCCCGCCGGTGGAGACGTGGGAGATCCGCGGGGCCAGCCCGGCCTCGTTGACCGCCTCGACGCTCTCCCCGCCGCCGACGACGGTGAACGCGGCGGAGTCCGCGAGGAGCTGCGCCACCGCCCGCGTCCCGGCGTCGAACGGCTTGGTCTCGAAGACGCCCATCGGGCCGTTCCAGAAGATCGTCTTCGCGGTCGACGTCATCCGCCGGAACATCTCGAGGGTCTTCGGGCCGACGTCGAAGGCGGCCTCGTTCGCGCCGATCGCGTCCATCGCCACGGCCCGTGCCTTCGCGGCGTCCTCCAGGGACGGGGCGACGAGGAAGTCGGAGGGGAGGACGAGGTTCACCTTCCGCTCCTTGCACCGGTCGATGACCTTGCGTGCGATCGGGACCCCGTCGGGCTCCAGGAGCGACCTGCCGACGGGGAGGCCCAGGGCGGCGACGAAGTGGTTCGCCATCCCGCCTCCGATCAGGAGCGTGTCGGCCCGCTCGACGAGCGCCTCGAGCGCGGCGATCTTCCCCAGGATCTTCGCGCCGCCGAGGATGCCGACGAACGGGCGCTCGATCCCCTCGACGACCCGGCCGAGGGCCGTCAGCTCCTTCTCCATCAGGAGGCCGACGCCGCGGGCGTCGCGCGCGAAGTGGACGGCCATGCCGGCCGTCGAGGCGTGGGCCCGGTGCGCCGTCCCGAACGCGTCGTTGACGTAGACGTCCGCCAGCTTCGCGAGCTCGGCGGCGAACGCGGGGTCGTTCTTCTCCTCGCCCGCGTGGAACCGGGTGTTCTCGAGGAGGAGAACGCCGCCGCGGGGGAGCGCCGCGGCCGCCTCCTCCACGGCCTTCCCGACGCAGTCGGCGGCGAAGGCCACGGGAGCCCCGAGCCTCGCCTCGAGGGTCTTCGCGACCGGCCCGAGCGAGTACTTCGGGTCGGGGGTCCCCTTCGCCTTTCCCAGGTGCGACGCGAGGAGGAGGCGGGCCCCCATCTCCCGCGCGAGGCGGATCGTCGGGAGCGCCTCGACGACGCGGGTGTCGTCGCGGACGACGCCGTCCTTGAGGGGAACGTTGAAGTCGACGCGGAGGAAGACGCGCTTCCCGTCGAGCGAGAGCTCGCGGATGCTTCGAGGAAGAGCAGCCATGGCGTTTTCTCCTCGGCCGGCCGGCTCGCGCGCCGGCGCGGCAGCCCGGAACCCGTCGATTCTATAGTCCGGGCATGACCGCGCCCCCGCCAACCGCCCCGATCTCGACCGTCGTCCGCCCGGTCGCCCACGACGGCGACGCCGTGCGGTTCCTCGACCAGCGGCGCCTGCCTCGGGAAGAGGCGTGGCTCCCCTGCGCGAGCGCCGCCGACGCGGAGGAGGCGATCCGGACCCTCGCGGTGCGAGGCGCCCCGCTCATCGGCGTCGCGGCCGCCTGGGGAATCGCGGTGGAGGCGCGCCGCCTCGCCGGGGACGGTGCCCCCGACCTCCGCGCGGCGCTGCGCGGCGCCGCGGGGCGCCTGACGGCCGCGCGGCCCACGGCGGTCAACCTGGCGAACGCCGTCGCCCGGATGCTCGCCGTGGTGGAGCGCGAAGGGGACGGGGCCGATGCTCTCGTCCGCGCTCTCCGGGTCGAAGCCGGACGGATCGAGGAGGAGGACCGCGAGGCCTGCGCCGCGATCGGGCGGCACGGCGCCGACTGGCTCGAGCGGCGCCTCCCGCCGGTCGGGGGCCGGCCGGACCGCCTCCTGACCCACTGCAACGCCGGCGCGCTCGCGACGGCGGGGATCGGCACGGCCCTCGGCGTGATCCGGAGCCTCGCGGCCCGCAGGCCGGTGGCGGTCCTCGCCGACGAGACGCGCCCGTTCTGGCAGGGGGCCCGGCTCACGGCGTGGGAGCTCGACCGGGACGGCCTCGACGTCACCCTCCTGCCGGACGTCGCGGCGGCCGCCGCGATCGCGTCGGGAGAGGTCGCCGCCGTGGTCGTCGGGGCGGACCGGATCGCGGCCAACGGCGACGTCGCGAACAAGGTCGGCACCTACGGCGTCGCCCTCGCCTGCCGGGCGCACGGCGTCCCGTTCGTCGTCGCCGCCCCGACGACCACGCTCGACCCGGCCTGCGCGACGGGCGCGGGGATCCCGATCGAATGGCGGGACGGCGAGGAGGTCCTCCTCCTCGACCCGTCGGGGGAGAGCCCGCTGCGCGTCGCGCCGGAGGGGGTGAAGGCCCTCTACCCGGCCTTCGACGTCACGCCGTCCGCCCTGGTCGACGCCATCGTCACGGAGCGGGGCGTCTCCGAGCCGCCCCACGCGACGGGGCTGGCGCGCCTCCTCCGGGGCTAGGGGGGGGCGTGGAGCTGGTCCTCGGCATCGAGTCCTCGTGCGACGAGACGTCGGTCGCTCTCGTCCGCGGCGACGGGACGATCCTCTCCTCGGTCGTCTCCTCGCAGGTCGCGACCCACGGCCGATACGGCGGCGTCGTCCCCGAGATCGCCGCCCGGGCCCACCTGACGAACCTGCCGGGGCTCCTCGACGCGGCGCTCGCCGAGGGGGGCGTCCCGCTCGGCGACGTCTCCCTCGTCGCGGCGACGGCGGGGCCGGGGCTGGTCGGCGCCCTCCTCGTCGGCCTCTCCGAGGCCAAGGGGATCGCCTTCGGGCTCGGCGTGCCGTTCGTCCCGGTCCACCACATCGAGGCTCACGCCCTCTCGCCGTTCCTCTCGCCCGCCGGGGGAGCGGCGCGCGCCGTCCCGGAGCGGTTCCTCGCCCTCGCCATCTCGGGAGGGCACACCCACGTCTTCCGGTACGCGCCCGAGGGGATCTCCTGCCTGGCGCGGACCCGCGACGACGCGGCGGGCGAGGCCTTCGACAAGGTGGCGAAGATGTCGGGGCTCGGCTACCCCGGCGGACCCGTCGTCGACCGGCTGGCCCGGCTCGGGAGGCGGACCGGACCGTTCCCCGTGCCCCAGTTCAAGGACGGGTCGCGGGACCTGTCGTTCTCCGGGCTGAAGACGGCGGTCCGCGAGCGGCTCCTCGCCCTCGGGCTCGAGCCGCGCACCGGAGTCCTCGCGGCGCGGGAGCTGCGCGGCGAGGAGTCCCTTCCCGCCCCGCTCCTCGACCTGCTGGCCGACTTCCAGGAGGCGGTCGTCGCCCAGGTCGAGGACCGCCTGACGCGGCTCCACGAGGACGGCCCGATCCCGCTGCTGACCGTCTCCGGCGGGGTGGCGGCCAACGGCCTCCTGCGGGAGAGGCTGGAGGCGTGGGGGAGGCGACGCGGGGTGGAGGTCCTGCTGGCTCCCCGGGCGCTGACGGGGGACAACGCCGCGATGATCGCCTTCGCCGGGCTCGTCCGGCACCGGAGCGGCGCCCCGCACGAAGGATTCGCGGCACCCGCCCGGTCGAGGTGGCCCCTGCCGGAGCTGCCGCCCCTCCGGGGGACCGCGCTACAATGACGGGTTCGGGTCGCCGGAGACCCCGGAGACCCCAGAGACCCCACCCATGCCCCACCCCTCCCGCATCCGCAACTTCTCGATCGTCGCCCACATCGACCACGGGAAGACGACGCTCTCCGACCGGATCCTCGAGATCACGGGGGCGCTGACCGCCCGCGAGATGACCGAGCAGGTCCTGGACGACAACCCGATCGAGAAGGAGCGCGGGATCACCATCAAGGCCCGCGCCGTGAGCCTGAAGTACCGGAGCGAGGACGGGGAGGACTGGTCCTTCAACCTGATCGACACCCCGGGGCACGTCGACTTCACCTACGAGGTCTCCCGCTCCCTGGCGGCGTGCGAGGGGGCCGTCCTCGTCGTCGACGCGACCCAGGGGGTCGAGGCGCAGACCCTCGCGAACGCCTACCTCGCGATCCACAACGACCTCACCATCCTTCCCTGCATCAACAAGATCGACCTCCCCTCGGCGGTCCCGGAGATGGCCCGCGAGCAGATCGAGGAGGTGATCGGGATCCCCGCGCGGCACGCGGTCCTCACCTCCGGCAAGGCGGGGACGGGGGTGCGGGACCTCCTGGAGCAGATCGTCCACGACATCCCGCCGCCCGTCGGGGACGCCGACGGGCCGCTCCGGGCGCTCCTCTTCGACTCCTGGTTCGACCTCTACCGCGGGGTGACCTGCCTCGTGCGGGTGAAGGACGGCGCGATCCGCCCGGGGCTGAGGATCCGGATGATGGGCACGGGCGTGGTGGCCGAGGTTCAGGAGGTCGGGGTCTTCACGCCGAAGGCGCAGGTCGTCCCGGAGCTGACGGTCGGGATGGTCGGGTACGTCATCGCGGGGATCAAGGACCTTCACGTGACGAAGGTCGGAGACACGATGACGGAGGCCGACCGGCCGGCGACGGAGCCTCTCCCCGGCTTCCAGGACGTCAAGCCGATGGTCTTCGCCTCGGTCTTCCCGACCGAGAGCGACGCGTACGAGGACCTGCGCGACGCGATGGACAAGCTCCGGCTGAACGACGCGTCGTTCACGTTCGAGCCGGAGTCCTCCACCGCGCTCGGCTTCGGCTTCCGCTGCGGCTACCTCGGCCTCCTCCACCTGGAGATCGTCCAGGAGCGGCTCGAGCGGGAGTTCGACCTCTCCCTCATCACGACCGCCCCGTCCGTCCCCTACCGGATCACGACGACGCGCGGCGAGGTCGTGGAGATCTCGAACCCGGTGAAGCTCCCCGAGCCGCAGCTGATCGACCGGATCGAGGAGCCCTACATCCTGGCGACGATCATCACCAAGGACGAGTTCCTCGGGGGGATCCTCGCGCTCGCGGAGGAGCGGCGGGGCCGGCAGGTCTCCCTCGAGTACGCCGGGACGCAGCGCGCGGTCCTGAAGTACGAGATCCCGCTCAACGAGGTCGTCCTCGACTTCTACGACAAGCTCAAGTCGATCTCCAAGGGGTACGCCTCCTTCGACTACCAGCTGATCGGCTACCGGCCGGGCGACCTCGTCAAGCTCGACGTCCTGATCAACGGCGACCCGGTGGACGCCCTCGCCTTCATCGTCCACCGCGACAAGGCGCCGACGAAGGGACGCTCCCTCGTCGAGAAGATGAAGGAGATGATCCCGCAGCAGATGTTCGAGGTGGTCATCCAGGCGGCGATCGGCAGCAAGATCCTCGCGCGGTCGACGGTGAGGGCCCTCCGGAAGAACGTCCTGGCCAAGTGCTACGGCGGCGACATCACCCGGAAGAAGAAGCTCCTGGAGAAGCAGAAGGAAGGGAAGAAGCGGATGAAGAAGGTCGGCCGCGTCGACCTCCCGCAGGAAGCCTTCCTGGCCGTCCTCCGCGTCGAAGACTGACGCGGCATGGGCGCGGAGGGGCCCTCGGTCCGGGAGGCGGAAGGCGGGGCGCCCCGCGGCCGGGGCGCCGCCGCGGCCGTGCGCGACTACCTCGAGGCCATCCTCGTCGCGGTCATCCTCGCGCTCTTCGCGAAGGCCTTCGTCGTCGAGGCGTTCCAGATCCCCAGCGCGTCGATGGAGGAAACCCTCCTCGTCGGGGACCACGTCCTCGTCGACAAGTTCGTCTACGGCGCCCACCGGGGGCCGTGGGGCCGCCTCCTCCCGTACGCCGACGTGGCCCGGGGGGACGTCGTCGTCTTCCGGAGCCCCGAGGAGCCGGGGCGCGACTTCGTGAAGCGGGCCGTCGCGCTGGGCGGGGAGACCGTCCGGGTCGAGGCCAAGCGGCTCCTCGTCGACGGGACCGAGCCGGCGGAGCCCTGGGCGAGCCACCGCGACCCGGCCGTCCTGACGGGTCCCGGGGTCCCGGAGACCCTGCGCGGCCGCGACGCGTTCGGTCCTCTCCGCGTCCCCGCCGGGACGTTCTTCGCCATGGGGGACAACAGGGACGACTCGCGGGACTCGCGCTTCTGGGGTCCCGCCCCCCTCGACGGGGTCAAGGGGCGGGCCGTCCTGGTCTACTGGTCGTACGACGCGGGCGGGGCCTCCTTCACCGGCCGGGGGGCCGGGGTTCGGCGGCTCCTCGACACCGCGCTATACTTTTTCGAGAGGTCGCGCTGGAGGCGATCGTTCCGGGCGGTCCGCTGAGGCCACGCCGGAGCAGGGGAAGAAGGAGGAGCCGGCCATGCGGGTCGCAAAGCGGAGCGGGGTCCGGGGCGAAGGGGCGTTCGGGACGATCGTCGGGATCGTCCTCCTGGTGGTCGTCTGCTACGGCCTCTTCAAGATCGTCCCGCTCCACATCTCGGGAAACACCATCTACGACACGATGAGCGAGCAGGCGAACTTCGCCGGCGTCAAGCCGTTCGAGAAGATCGCCTACGAGATCTACGTCAAGGCCCAGGACGAGCACGTCCCGCTGGCGCTGAACGACATCAAGATCCGCCGGTACGGCAGCGACATCATCATCGACGCGAAGTACACGCAGTCGGTGAACATCTTCGGGTACAAGTACACCTACGTCTTCGACCGGACGGTGCAGAAGCCGATCTTCTGACGGCGGGAAGGCCGGCAGCGTGGAGCTCCCGATTTCCTCGCGCCCCGGGGAGCCGCCGGGCGGCGGGGCGTGATCGGATGAGGAAGGGGGAGGCCCCGGAGGGCGACCGGGCGCAGGCCGGGGTCCGGCTCGACGTCTTCCTCGACGTCAGCTGCCTCCTCCCGACCCGCTCCAGGGCGAAGGAGGCGTGCGAGGGGGGGAAGGTCGACGTCAACGGGTCCGCGGCTCGGCCGAACAAGGTGGTCCGGCCGGGGGACGCCCTGGCGATCACCCTCCCGTCGGGGAGGCGGACCTTCGTGATCCGGGAGGTGATTGACCGCCACGTCCCGAAGGCCCTGGCCCGGACGCTCGTGGAGGAGACGACCCCGCAGCCCACCGCGGAGGAGCTCGAGCGGCGCTGGCTCGACCGCCAGCTCGCCCCGCGCCGGGACGACGGCGCCGGCAAGCTCTCCCATCGCGAGCGGCGCGAGCGCGACCGGCTGCGGGGCCGCTGAGCCGCGCCGACCGGGCGTAACATCGCCGTTCGGCCATGCGGGTCCTCCTCTACACCGGAAAGGGCGGCGTCGGGAAGTCGACGATCGCCGCGGCGACCGGGCTCACGCTCGCGGCGCGCGGGCTCCGGACCCTCGTGATGTCGGTGGACGCGGCGCACTCGCTGGCGGACGCCTTCGACCTCCCGGGCGGTCTGACCGACCGCCGCGGAGGGGCGCCCGTCCCGGTGGCCGACAACCTCTGGATCCAGGAGATCGACGTCACGGAGGAGATCGGCCGCCACTGGTCGGACATCGCCGGCTACATCTCGACCCTCCTCGCCGTCACGGGCGTGGAGGAGGTCCTCGCCGAGGAGCTGGCGATCCTCCCCGGCATGGACGAGGTCTCGGCCCTCCTCTACGTCAACCGCTACGCGCGGGAGGAGGCCTACGACGTCCTCATCCTCGACTGCGCGCCGACCGGCGAGTCGCTCCGCTTCATCTCGCTGCCGACGACGCTCGACTGGTACATGAAGAAGGTCTTCCGGATCCAGCGCTCGCTCGTGAAGGTGGCGCGGCCCGTCGCCGCGAAGGTGGCGGACGTCCCCCTCCCGCCGGACCGGTACTTCGACAACGTCAAGTCGCTCTCCGAGAAGCTGGACGGCGTCGACGGCCTCCTGAAGGACCCGGGGAAGACGACGGTCCGGCTCGTCACGAACGCCGAGAAGATCGTCCTCAGGGAGACCCAGCGCGCCTTCATGTACTTCGCGCTCTACGGCTTCACGGTCGACGCCGTCGTCGTCAACCGGCTCCTCCCCGACGGGGTGCGCGACCCGTTCTTCGAGAAGTGGCACCGGACCCAGCAGGGGTTCCTCGCCGAGGCCCGGCGCTACTTCGACCCCGTCCCCATCTGGACCGTCCCGCTGCGCGACGACCAGGTCGTCGGGAGCGCGGACCTCAGGGCGCTCGGCGACGTCCTCTACGCGGGGATCGACCCCGCGGCCTCCCACCGCGTCGCGGCCCCCTACAGCTACGCGAAGCGGAACGGCTCCTACGTCCTCACGGTCGACCTCCCCTTCGTCGCCAAGGAGGAGGTCCAGCTCGCCGTCGCGGCCGGCGACCTCGTGGTCGGCGTCGGGAACTTCCGCCACCACATCCCGATCCCGCGCACCCTCTCGTCGCTGGTCCCGAGCGGAGCGCGCGTCGAGCAGGGGAGGCTGACGATCCGGTTCGAAAGGCCCGCAGCCGCGGGGAAGGAAAGGCGTGAGCAGCCGTCCGAACGGCCGCGGTAGGCGGGCGAAGGAGCCGCCGCTCGAGGCCGACTTCGGCCCAGAGCCGTGGTCGGACCCGGGTCCCGCCGGCGCCGGACCGGGCGAGCGGTCCCCGGGCCGGGGCGCCGGGTCCGGTCCCCTCCCCGGGATCCCGTGCGGCGGCGACGGGTGCCTCCTGAAGCCCGTCGCGGACCTCGTCGCGCGCTTCGCGGCGGAGATCGCGCGGCGAGGTCACACCGGCTCGGTGACCCACGCGGCCGCGTCGGGCGTGGAGCTCCTCCGGGCGCTGCGGGACTTCCTCGACGAGGAGATCGCCTACGCCGAGCGGGTGGCCGAGGCGCGCAAGGCGGGCGCGCGGTATACGAAGATCCCGATCGACTGACCTGTCCCGGGGGGAACCGCGGCCCTGCGGGCCAGCCGCCGGTTCCCCCCGGACCCCCCTCCGACCGGGCTGCTCGCGGGTCGGTCCCGGGGGGAACCCCGGCCCTGCGGGCCAGCCGCCGGTTCCCCCCGGACCCCCCTCCGACCGGGCGGCTCGCGGGTCGGTCCCGGGGGGCCCCGGCCCTCAGGAGCCGGCGAGCGCCCCGGCGATCTCGGTGACCACCGCGCGGGCGGCGCCGGCGGGGTCCGGGCTGCCGGTGATCGGGCGGCCCACCACGAGGACGTCGGCGCCGTCGCGGATGGCCGAGGCCGGCGTCGCGATCCGCCTCTGATCTCCGGCGGCGCTCCCGGCGGGGCGGATGCCGGGGACGACGAGGAGGAACCCGGGCCCGCACGCGGCGCGGATCGCGGCCGCCTCCTCGGCGGAGCAGACGGCGCCGTCGAGCCCCGCCTCCCGCGCGAGGACGGCGAGGCGGAGCGCGGCCTCCCGGGGCGTCCCGGAGAGGCCGACCGACGTGACGGCCGCGGCGTCGAGCGACGTCAGGACCGTGACGGCGATGACGCGCGGGGCGGCTCGCCCGGCCTCCGCTGCGGCCGTGCGCGCGGCGTCGCGCGCGGCCCGCATCATGTCGCTCCCGCCCGCCGCGTGGACGTTCACGATCGACGCCCCCGTCCGGGCCGCCGCGGCCGCGGCCCCCGCCACGGTGTTCGGGATGTCGTGCAGCTTCAGGTCGAGGAAGACGTCGAGGCCGAGGGCCGCGACCTCGCGGACGAGGTCCGGGCCGTGCGAGACGAAGGCCTCCAGGCCGATCTTCGCGAGCCCCGCCTCGGGAGCGATCAGGCGCGCCAGCGAGACGATCGTCGCCCGGTCCGAGGCGTCGAGCGCCACGGCGAGCCGCCCCCGGGCGTCAGGCATACCGATGCTCGGCGCGCGGCCGGGTCTTGAGGGTCCCGACGAGGTCGGAGGAGCGCTGGACGCCGTGGCGGGCGCACCACTCGGCCACCTCGCGGACGAGACGGCCCGCGAGCCCCGGGTCCCGGAAGCTCGCCGTGCCGACCTGCACCGCGTCGGCCCCCGCGATGAGGAACTCCACCACGTTCTCGGCGGTCTCGATCCCTCCGATGCCGAAGAGCGGGACGCCGGGGAGCGCGCGGCGGACCTCCCAGACCATCCGGACGGCGACGGGGCGGATGGCGGGCCCGGAGAGCCCCCCCGTCGTGAAGCCGATCTTCGGCTCGCGGGTCTCGAGGTCGATCGCCAGGCCCACGAGCGTGTTGATGAGGGAGAGGACGTCCGCGCCCGCGTCGACGGCGGCGCGGGCGCACGCGACGATGTCGGTCACGTTGGGCGAGAGCTTGACGATCAGGGGACGCCGGGCGAGCGGCCTCACGGCGGAGACGAGGGCGCCGAGCGCGGCGGGGTCGTTGCCGAAGACCATCCCCCCCTTGACGACGTTGGGGCAGGAGACGTTCAGCTCGATCGCGGCCACGCGCGGGTCGTCTCCGATCCGCTCCACGACGGAGCGGAACTCGTCCTCGGTGTCGCCCCACACGTTCGCGATGACCGTGGCGCCGCGCGCGTGGAGCTCCGGGAGCTTCTCGGTCAGGAAGGCCTCGACGCCGATGTTCTGGAGCCCGATCGCGTTCAGCATCCCGGCGTCGGTCTCGCAGATGCGCGGCGGCGGGTTCCCGAGGCAGGGGCGCAGCGAGAGCCCCTTCACGGTGATCGCGCCGAGCGAGGCGAGCGAGACGTAGTCGGTGAACTCCAGCCCGTAGCCGAACGTCCCGGACGCCGTCGCGACCGGGTTCTTCAGGACGAGCGGCCCCAGCCGCGCCGTCAGGTCGACGTCGCCGGCGTTCATCCCACCCGCTCCCCCGTCACACCGCCCCCCAGTCGATCGCGCTCGGCGGCAGGCACGGGCCCTCCTTGCAGACCGTCAGGAACCGGCCGTCGCGGCCCGGGACGACGCAGCCGAGGCAGACGCCGAAGCCGCACGCCATCTCCGACTCGAGGGCGAACGAGGCGTCGGTCCCCGTCCGCGCCAGGAGGGCGGCCAGGGTCCGGAACATCGCCTGCGGGCCGCAGGCGAAGACGCGGCGGTACGTGGTGCCCGCGTCGAGCGCGGCCTGGAGGAGGTCGGTCACGAGGCCGCGCCTCCCGAGCGACCCGTCGTCGGTCGCGTAGCGGCAGCGCGGGGCGCCGAGGAGGCGCTCGAAGTCGGGGCGCTTCAGGACCTCGCTCTCGTTCCGGCCGCCGTAGAACAGGTCGGCGGGAACGCCGCGCTCCGCGAGCCGCCGCGCCAGGAGGACGAGAGGGGCCAGGCCGATCCCCCCGGCGACGAGGGCCACGCGGTCGGAGACCCGGAGGTCGTCGATCGGGAAGGGCGTCCCGAGGGGACCGAGGACGGGGATCGGCGTCCCCTCCGCGAACCGGCCGAGCGCCTCCGTCCCGACGCCGACGACCCGGACGACGAACTCGATGCAGGGGACCCCGGCGAGCGTCGCGACGTCGGCCACCGAGAAGGCGCGCCGCAGATAGGGCCTCAGGCCGTCGCCCGCCTGGAGCATCGCGAACTGTCCCGGGAGCGTCGCGGGGCCCACCCGGCCCGCCTGCAGGAAGAGCGAGTAGTGCTTCGCGTCGTAGCGGACGGTCCTCAGGATCCGGAGCGTTTCGTTGACCGGCATGCGGAAGGCGGCGAGACTCGCCGGGCGGCGATTATGAGCGACGCGCGGCGCGCCTTCCACCTCATCGTCTTCGGGGCGGCGCTCGGCCTCGGAGCGGGGAACGTCCTCCTCGCGCTGAACCCGGACCTCCTCTCCGTCGCCGGCGTCGTCCGGGCCCTGGGCGGAGCCGCGCTGGTCGGAGCCGTCGCCGCGGCGCCGTCGCTCCTCCTGCGCGGCGGCCCGGGCCGGGGCTTCTGGGCGTGCCTCGCGGCCGCGCTCGCGGCGCTGGCGCTCTTCGCCGAGCACGAGCGGACGCTCTACTACTTCTTCCTCCATCACGGCGCGCGGCGGCTCCTCGTCGCGACGACCCTCGTCTCCGGGGTCTTCGCCCTCCTCGCCCTCGTCCGCGCCGTCCGCGCGACCCCGAAGCCGCCCCGGCGGCTCCTCGTCCCGCTCCTCGTCGCGCTGGCGGCGATCCCCCTCTACGGCCAGCGCCGCCCTCGCCCCTCGCCCCTCGCCGCGCCCGAGGCGGTCCCCGGCACGGCGACCCGGAACGTCCTCGTCGTCGGGATCGACGGAGCGTCGTGGGAGCTGGTCTCGCGCCTCGCGTCCGAGGGGCGTCTTCCGGTCCTGGGGCGCCTCCTGAAGGAAGGGGCGGGAGGCCCCCTCGCCTCGCTCGCCCCCTACGACCGAGCCGCGCTCTGGACGACGGCCGCGACCGGGAAGCGGCCGTCGAAGCACGGCGTCGTCTCGGGCACCCTGTTCGAGACGCCGCTCGGGGACCTCCGCCTCCTCCCGCGCCTCCTCGACTTCCCGCCGCCGGACTCCCTCCCGCTGTCGCGGCGGCGGCCGGCCGACCTCTCCCACCGCCGGAGCCTCGCGTTCTGGGAGATCCTCGCCGCGCGCGGGCACCAGGCGGCCGTCCTCGGCTGGCCGGCGGCCGACCCGCCGCGGCCCGGGCAGGTCGTCTGGGCCACCGAGCGGCTCTTCGGGAACGATCCCGGGATCGAGGCCGGCCTCCCGCCGGAGGCGGCGTCGCGCGTCCGCCTCCTCGCCGTCCCGCCGGCGAACCTCGACCGTCCGCTCGCCCGCGCCCTCGAGCCCGAGGCGCTCGCCAGCGCCGACCGGAAGGCGGTCGGCGCCGTGACCGGGGCGGCGCGCGACCTGACGGTCGCGGCCGCGACGCTGGCGTTCGTCCCGTCGGGGCCCGGCAACGTCTCCGCCCTGTGTCTCTCCGGCCTGGCCTCGGTGGCCCGGCGCTACGGGCCGGCGGCGGAGCCGGGCCGGTACTGGGGGAGCCCCGCGCCGGAGGCCGACGCGCGCGAGAAGGCCCTCCTCGCGTACTACCGGCTCCTCGACGAGACGCTCGGGGACCTCCTCGAGCGGGGCGGAAGGGACCGGACCGTCTGCGTTTTCTCGCCGGTCGGCTACGGCCCCCCCACCCTCTTCCGCTCGGTCGTCCGCTTCCTCCTGGGGCGCGAGCCCGCGGCGACGCCCGACGCGGGGCGGGACGGCTTCGTCGTCCTCTGGGGCTCGGGGATCCGCGCCGGCGTCCGCCTCACCTCGGCCTCGGTCGCCGACCTCGCCCCGACGCTCCTCGTCCTGGCGGGCGAGCCCGTGGCGCGCGACATGGACGGCCGCGTCCTCGCGGAGGTCTTCGACGAGCGGTTCTCCCTCAGGACCAGCATCCCGGTGATCGTGACCTTCGAGCCGGGCGGCCCCCAGTGACGACGCCGGCCGGGCGATCCCGAGCGGCCACCTGGGCGGCCGTCCTCCTGATCCTCGGCCTCGGCGCGGGGCTCCGTCTGATGAGGTGGGCGGAGTGGCCGCCGGGGCCGTGGATCGACGAGGCCTACGCCCTGCGGGCCGCGCGCCTCCTCGCCGCGGACCCCGCGGCGTCGCTCCTCGCCACCTCCCCGCTCACCCCTCCCGAGGCCGGGTTCGTCAACTCCTGGCCCTCGAACCTCTACCTCGCCTTCGCGGGATGGGTCGACCGGACGGCGGGCGGGGGGATCGCCTCGGTCCGGGCCCTCTCGATCGGCCCAGCGCTCGCGCTCCTTCTCGCCGCGGCGCTCCTCGCCTTCGAGGCGCTCCGCCCGCACCGGGGGGGAACGCTCCTCGCGCTCCTCTGGCTCTCGACGTCCTCCTGGCTCCTGACGACCGGACGCTGGGGGTGGGACGCCGTGGCGACGACGGCCGTCGCCGTCCTCGCCGTCGCCTGCGCTCTCCGGGCGGGACGCCGCGGCTCGTCCGGTGCGGCGCTCCTGTCGGGCGCCCTGGTCGGCCTCGCGCAGTACGGCTACGTGGCGGCGCGGCTCCTCCTCCCGCTCCCGCTCGTCGTCCTCGGCTGGGCCCTCGCCCGGAGGAAGGGGGCCGAGGCCCGGCTCGCGGCCCTCGCCGTCGCCGCGGCGATCGCCGTCGCGCTGCCGCTCGGCGTCCACCTCGCCCGGCACCCGGACCGCGCCCTGGCGCGCGCGCGTGAGGTTTCGGTCGTCTCGGGCGGCGCGGGAGGGACCCTGCGGAACGTCGTCGCGAACGCCACGTCCTACGGCCGCCTCTTCCTCGTCTCGGGAGACCGGAACGAGCGGCACGGGGACCCCGGCCGCCCCGTCTTCCCGCCGCTCCTGACCGGCCTCGCGGCGATCGGAGCCGCCGGGGCGCTCCGCGGAGGGCGGGGCCGACTCGTCGCCCTCGCGGCGGGAGCCTTCCTCCTCGGCGGCCTCCTCTCCGCGCCGGACGAAGGGGGGAACGCCTACCGGATCTCGCCGGTCGCGCCTTTCCTCGTCGTCCTGGCGGCAGCGGGGGCGCTCCTCCTCCTCGACCGGGTCCCTCCCGCGCGGCGCGGCGCCGCCGCGATCCTCCTCGGCGCCGCCGCGGCCGCCGTCGCCGCGGGCGAGGTGGCGACGTTCGTCTCGTGGGCCTCGTCGGAGAGGCTCCGCGGAGCGTTCGGGGGGCCCGAGCGGGAGCTGGCCGACGCGGTCCGCGCCGAGCTCGCCGCGAACGGTCCGGCGACGGTCGTCCTCGGGCCGCGCGCGGCTCGGAACCCGTACGTCGTGGACGTCCTCCTCGGCTCTCCGTCGGGCGGGGGACGGCCCGTGGTCCGGCTCGGCGACCTCGCCCGCGAGGGATACCGATTCCAGCCGGAGGGGGACGTCCTCGACGCCTGCGGCGACGACCAGGCGGGGTCGGACGCCCTCGCCCTGGGTGGAACCGTCGTCGCGCGGGGTGAGCCGCTCGGGGCGTGGAGCGGCTGGGCGCTGATCCGCGTCCCGGCGGCGACCGCGATTCGGGCCGCGCGGGAGCGGCTCGCGGCGGTGCCGGCGCTCGGGGCCGCGCCTCCCGGGGCCGCGGCGGTCCCGACCGGGGACCGGGAGCTCGTGGCGCGCGAGGACGGCCTCTACACCCTCTCGGCGCCGCCGGGCGCCGAGATCTCCGTCGACGGGCTTCCCCTCCTCGGCGGATCGCGCTCGGCGCGGTCGGTCACGATCCACCTGGCCGCGGGGGCGCACCGCCTCTTCCGGGCCGGCGCCGGGGCGGACCGGGTCGAGGTCCGTGGACCGGACGGTTTCCTCGTCCCGCTGCCCGCCCCCTGACCGCGCGCCCGCGGCGCGTCAGTCGCGCGGCAGCACGTCGAGGAGGACGTGGCGGAAGAGGTCCCTCGCCTCGAGAGGGGTGTCGTGGCCGACCCCGTGGAAGACGAAGAGGCGGGCCCCGGGGACGCGGGCCGCGCTCGTCCGCGCGTCCGCGACCGGGCAGATCCGGTCCCGGCCCCCCCAGACGAAGACGGTCCCTCGGGGGAGCTCCGCCTCCCGCCCGGCGAGGCCGTCGCGGGCGTCGAGCGCGGCGAGGGTCCTGACGACGTTCTCCCGGCGGTAGTTCCGCGCGATCCCCTCGACGACGAACCCGAACGCCGGCGCCGGCTTGCGAAAGAAGAGGAGGTCGTAGAGCGCCTGCCCGCCGGCCCGCCCGCCGGGAGAGAGGCGGCGCCGCAGGGCGTCGGCCTCCTCGGCGTCGAGCGGGGTGAACCCGGCGGCGTCGACGAGGACGAGCGAGCGGACCGCGAAGGGATGGGCCCGGGCGAACGCCCCGGCGGTCCAGCCGCCCAGGGAGTGGCCGACGACGTCGGCGCGGCGGACGCCGAGCGCCTGGAGGAGGGAGGCGACCGCCGCGACGCGGTTCGGGATTCCCCAGCCGGAGACCGCGTCCCGGGGCGGCTCGCTCTCCCCGGAGCCTGGGGCGTCGGGGATCAGGACCGTCCGCCCCGCCTTCGCGAGGGCCAGCGCCGCGTCGGTCCAGTAGAGCGACGTCGCGCCCAGCCCGTGGAGGAGGACGACCGGCACGGCGGCGGAGCGCGGGCCCAGCTCGCGGACGAAGAGGACCGTCCCGTCGTCGGCCCGGAACGTCGAGGAGCGGGCGCCGGCGGCCCTCAGGCGGAGCGCCTCCCCCGCGAGGACGGCCCCGACCGGGTCGGCGGCGACGGCGCCGAAGAGGAGGGAGACGAGGCCGACCGCGGCCAGGGCGGCCGCGGCGCCGAGGCGCCGGGGGCTCATCGACCCGTCAGTATGACAGGAGCGAGCGGAGGGCCGCCTCCACGTCGGCGCTCTGGGGGAGCGTCGCGTCCTCGAGCTGCGGCGCGTAGCCGCAGAAGACGTCCTTCGCCCCCACCCGGCGGACCGGCGCGTCGAGCCACTCGAAGAGCTCGTCCGCCGCGCGGGCGGCGACCTCGGCGCCGAAGCCGTGCGTCAGCCAGTCCTCGTGGACGACGAGGAGGCGCCCGGTCTTCTTCACGCTCTTCGCGACGGCCTCGAAGTCCCACGGGGCGAGGGAGCGCAGGTCGATCACCTCGACCTCCTTCCCCGAGTCCTCGGCGATCTTCCGGGCCGCCACGACGCTCCGGAAGACCGTGGCGCCGTAGGTGACGACGGTGGCGTCGGCGCCGGGGCGCGCCACCCGCGCCTTGCCGAACGGGACCCGGAAGTCGGGGCCCGGGTTCCGCCCCTTGTTGTGGGTCTGACGGTAGAGGTGCTTGTGCTCGAGGAAGAGGACGGGGTCCTCGCAGCGGATCGCCGTCCGGAGGAGGCCGTTGGCGTCGAGGGCGGTCGAGGGCATCACGACCCGGAGGCCCGGGATGTGCGTGAAGGTCACCTCGCCGCACTGCGAGTGGTACGGTCCCCCGCCCGTCAGGTAGCCGCCGATCGCCACGCGGACGACGACGGGAGCGGAGAAGCGTCCCCCCGAGCGCCAGCGGACGTTCGAGAGCTCGTCGCGCAGCTGCTGCATCGCCGGCCAGATGTAGTCGAAGAACTGGATCTCCACGACCGGCTTCAGTCCCCGGGCGGCCCAGCCGATGGCGCGGCCGACGATGCTCGCCTCGGCGAGCGGGGCGTTGAAGACGCGCTCGGGCCCGAAGGCCTTCTGGAGCCCGGCGGTCACCTTGAAGACGCCCCCCTTCCCCTTGCACTCGGAGAGGACCTCCGCGCGGGTCGCGTCGGCGACGTCCTCTCCCCAGACGACGACCCGGCCGTCGCGCGCCATCTCGTCCTTCAGGGCCGCGTTGATCAGGTCGACCATCGTGGTCGGCTCGCCGCGGAAGTCGGGGGTGTCCTCGCCGTCGAAGGCCGGCGAGGCCGGGTCCGCGTCGGGAGAGGTGACGTGGAGGAGGACCTCGGACGCGTCGGGCTGGGGGCTGCGCTCGGCCTCCTCGGAGGCGCGGGCGACCTCGGCGTCGACGTCGGCCTTCAGCGCCGAGAGCTCGTCGGCCGTGACGGCCTCGCTCTCGAGGAGGAGCCTCTCGAGGCGGGCGAGCGGGTCGCGCTCGGCCTCCTGCCGCCGCTCCTCGGCCGGGCGGTAGAGCCGCTCGTCGTCGGAGAGGGAGTGCGAGTAGGGGCGGACGACGTGGCCGTGGACGAGCGCGGGCCCCTTGCCGTCGCGGCAGTAGGCGAAGGCCCACCTCAGGGCGTCGTGCGAGGCGAGGAGGTCGCAGCCGTCGACCTCGGCGACGAAGAGCCCGGGGAAGCCGCGCACGACGCGGGAGATCGACCCGCCGGGCGTGTTCACCTCCACCGGGACGGAGATCGCGTAGCCGTTGTCCTCGACGAGGAAGACGACCGGGAGCTTCCGCGTGCAGGCGTAGGAAAGCGCCTCCCAGAACTCCCCCTCGGAGGTGGACCCGTCGCCGATGGTGACCAGGACGACCTCGTCGTCGGCAGCGCTCTCGGCGGTCCCCGCGGCCGAGAGGGCGCGCCCCTGGGGGCGGGAGAGGAACCGGCCGGCCTCCGCCGCCCCGACGCCGGGGAGGCACTCGGACCCGGTCGGCGAGGAGGTGGTGAAGATCCGGAGGGGCCGGGAGCCCCAGTGGGAGGGCATCTGCCGGCCGGCCGACGACTCGCCCTCCCGCGCGCCGACGGCGGAGAGGAGCATCTCGCGCGGCGTCACGCCGAGCGTGAGGCAGAGAGCCCGGTCGCGGTAGTAGGGGAAGAGCCAGTCCGACCCGGGCCGCATCTGGAGCCCGGCGGCGACCTGGAGCGCCTCGTGGCCCGCGCCGCTGATCTGGAAGAAGATCTTGTTCTGGCGCTTGAGCTGGATCTCGCGGTCGTCGAGCCGCCGCGAGGCGTAGGCGAGCCGGAAGGCGCGGACGAGGTCGTCGGCCGAAAGGCCCTTGAGGTCGGCGCGCTTCGGCGAGGACACGTCAGTCGTCATCGGGTCAGTCTCCGTCGTGCACTTCGGGGGCCGCCGCGCCCGCCTTCGGGCGAGAGTAGCAGAGTCCCGGATGGGTCCCGGCCCCGCGCCAGTCCGTGTGCGGGGCCCGGTTCCTCACGATCCAGTCGAGGACGAGCCCGCGGTAGGTCCGCGCCGGGATCCCTTCCCGCTCGAAGAACGGCTCGAGGGCACGGACCAGGGCCGGGAGGCGGTAGAACGGGACGGCAGGGTAGTAGTGGTGCTCGAGGTGGTAGTTCGACCAGAGGTAGACCGTCTCCCAGAGCCGCGAGCGGGCCATCCGGGTCCCCCAGCGGGCGGGCTCCGACGGGACGACGTCGTAGTGCTGGCCGAGCCGGTTGAGGGTGAAGGCGGGCGGGAAGACGACGAAGACCGGGACGAGGTAGAGCCAGACGAGGCGGTCGACGCCTCCCAGGAGGCCGATGGCCGAGGCGACCCCGACGTGGAGCGCGGTCGCCGCGAGCCTCTCGAGGGCGATCGTCCGCCGGAGCGGCTCGGGGTAGGTCGCCGTCTCGCGCCGCGCCGCCCGGAAGTAGATGGGGAAGAGCGCCGGGGTGGCGTAGAGGAGCTTCAGCCAGCGCGCGTTCCGCTTCGGCGACAGGTGCGCCCGCTTCGGGTCGTCGACGCTCGAGCCGAGCTCGGCGTGGTGGTCGAGGTGCCAGCGGGTGAACTGGGTCGGCGAGATGCCGGACGGGAGGGCGTAGAGGAGCCCGAGGAGGCGGTAGGCGCGGGGCCTGTCGTCCCGGAAGACCGCCCGGTGGACGACCTCGTGGAGGAGGATCGTTCCGTCGAAGACGACGACGCCCAGGACCAGGGCGGCCGGGACCCGGACCCAGGGGTCGTCGACGAGCCACCCGGCGCAGAAGGCCGCCGCGAAGAGGAGCGCCTGCCGCACGGCGACCGCGAAGTGCCGTGCGGGCACCTTCCGGTGGAGCTCCCTGAGGAGGTCGTGCCCGACGGCGGCTGCGAGGCGCCTCTTCAGGTCCCCCTGGGACCGGTTCCAGTGGCCGCTCTTCATCCCCGCCCGACTCTACGACAGCGGCCCCGGGGACGGTTCGGCGGCGGGCGCGGTCTCCTCCGGCTCCCCCCCGACCTCGTCCGCGACGAGGTAGAGGGGGCGCCCCTTCACCTCGTCGTAGATCCGCCCCAGGTACTCGCCGAGGACGCCGATCAGCATCAGCTGGACGCCGCCGAGGAGGAGCATCCACCCCATGAGGGTGGTCCAGCCCCGTTCGTTGATCCCGAGCACCTTCAGGGCGACCACGACGAGGATGTAGAGGAAGGCGAAGAGGGAGACGCCGAACCCGAGCCACGTCCCGAGCTGGAGGGGGACGTGGCTGAACGACGTGATGGCGTCGAGGGCGAAGGTGGCCATGCGCCGGAACGGGAACTTCGTCTCGCCGGAGCGGCGGGGCGGCCGCGCGTACGGCACCCCCGTCTGGCGGAACCCGACCCACGCCGAGAGGCCGCGGATGAACCGGTGCCGCTCCCGGAGGCGCCGGAACGCCGCCGTCGCGCGCGGCCCCATGACCCGGAAGTCGCCCGTGTCGACCGGGATGTCGACCGAGGTCAGGCGCCTGAGGAGGCGGTAGAAGACGTGGGCGGTCGCCCGCTTGAACGCGCCCTCGCCGTCCCTCCGCTCCCGCTGCGCGTAGACGACCTCGTACCCCTCGTCGAGCTTCGCGAGGAGCGCCGGGAGGAGCTCGGGCGGGTCCTGCAGGTCGGCGTCCATCACGGCGACGCACCGGCCGCGGGCCGCGTCGACCCCGGCCGTCAGCGCCATCTGGTGGCCGAAGTTGCGCGAGAGGCGGAGGGCTCGGAACCGGCGGTCGTCGCGGGCGAAGGCGGTCATCGCCTCGAACGAGCCGTCCCGGCTCCCGTCGTCGACGAAGACGACCTCCCAGCTCCGGCCCGTGCCGGCGAGCGTCCGCTCGAGGCGCTCCCTCAGCTCCCCGAGCCCCGGGGCCTCGTTGAAGACGGGGAGGACGACGGAGAGGTCTGGGGCGTTCACGGCGTCCCGCGATTCTCGCCCGTCTCCCGGAAGACCGTCACCGGCTGCCACCCGATCGGCGACCACGGGACCCGGGTGAGGAGGTACCGGAGGAGCTCGCGCGGCGTCGGGTGGAGCGGGTCCGCCGAGACCTCGGGAAGCCACCAGACCCTCAGCGGGACCTCCGCGCGCGTGTAGGCGGGCCCGAGGACGGCCGCCACCTCGTCGGCCGAGGCGGGGTCGACGATCACGATCGGGGGCTTCTCCGTCGCCGTCGGCTTCCCCCACCTCACGGGGACGTCCCGGAGGTACCAGCTCAGCGGCCAGGCGGCCTCCCCGTCGACCGCGGCGGCGGGGCTGACGCCGGCGCGCGCGACCGACTCGATCTCCCGCTCGACCGCCAGGAGCTCGGGCGCCGTCTGGACGTAGACCAGGGACTCTGCGCGCGGGTCGGCGGGGGTGAGGACCGGGTGCCAGAACGAGAGGGAGAGCGCCGTGACGACGGAGGCGGCGGCGGCCGCGAGGCCGGGCGGCCACGCCCACCTCCGCCGCGAGACGCCCGCCCAGCCCCGCCCCGCCAGCGGGACGAACGGCAGGATCTGGTGGACGATCAGCCACGGCGTCTTCTCGCCGAGCCAGGCGTACATCGCGATCGACGAGAGGCCCCAGCCCGCCAGGAACCGCTCCACGGCCGAGAGGCGACGCCAGCGGGCGATCACCGCGAAGGCCGGGAGGAGGATGGCGAACTCGTACTGGAGGAGGCGCGGCAGGTGGAACCATTTCGGCCCGCCGATCCGCTCGACCTTGTGCTGGCCCCACCAGTAGGAGATCGCCGTCCAGGCGGGGTTCCCCGAGGCGGGGTGGACGAGGAAGAAGGTGTAGAGGAGCTCGGAGACGACGAAGAAGAGGAGGAAGGCCCCCGCGAGGGCGACGGCGTGGCGCGAGAGGAAGGCGAGGAGCTCGTCCGCCCGGCGCCGCAGGTCGAGCCCGCGCCCCGGCTCCAGCGTGACGGCGGCGACGGAGGGGACCATCAGGGCGAGGAGGACGTAGAAGTTCTCCTTGGCGCCGAAGGCGCAGGCTGCGAAGAGGGTGGCGACGACGAGGTCTCCGAGCCGCTCGCGCCGCACCCAGACGTCGAGGAAGAGGAGCGCGCCCGCCGTCCCGAGGAGGCTCCAGACGTCCTCGCGGCAGAACCGGGTGTAGTAGAGGAGGCTCGGGGAGAGGGCGAGGAGCGCGCCCGACGCGAACGCCGCCCGCCGGCCGAAGCGGGGCCGGAGGAGGAGCGCGAGCGCCACGAGCGCCGTCCCGCCGAGGGCCGCCGGGAGGCGGGCGGTGAAGTCGGACTCGCCGAGGAGGAGGAACGAGACGGCCACCGCGTAGTACTGGACCGGCCCGTGGTAGACGGGGTCGTAGACGTACTCGCCGGAATGGACCAGCTGGTGCGTGAACCAGCCGTGGACCGACTCGTCATGGTGGAACGGGCGGTCGGCGAGCCCCCACAGCCTCAGCCCGAGGGCGAGGAGGAGAAGGGCGGCCCAGGCGGCCTTCTCGCGCCGGCTCACCACCTCCGGCTCCCCGCCGTCGCCGCGATCGCCGCGTCGACGTCCCCCGCGCTCAGGCCGTAGCTCTCCCTCAGCCGCGCCCAGAGCTCGTCCCTCGGCCCCGAGAGGAGCCGGCTCACGTCCCCCTCCCTCAGGGCGATCTGGGCCGGCGAGCGGCGCCGCTGGACGAGGTGCCAGGGCCACCCGACCAGTGTCGGGCATCCGGTCCGCATCGTCACCTGAAGGGAGGGCGAGTAGGGCTCGCCCGGCGGATCGAGGATCGCGGGGAAGCCCGCGCGGCGCCCGAGCGAGAGCCCCCGGGCGTCGAGCGCCGGGTCCCACGACGCGACGTACGCGTACCCGTCGAGCGCCGGGCGCGGACCGGGGACCCGGCGGGTCCTCACCACCGCGACGACGTGGGAAGCGCCCGCGACGAGCGTCACCGCCCCGAGGAGGGCGGCCAGGGCGAGCGGGATCCCCACGGCGAGGCGCCGGCTCCGGGCCTCGGAGAGGAGCGGGGGGACGGCGGCCGCGGCGCCGACCGAAAGGAGGAGCCGCGCCTGGAGCCCGAACTTGAAGAGGGTGTTCATCCGGTCGGAGACGACGACGACCTCGGCGCCGGCGACGAGGAGGAGGCCCGCGAGGCCGACCGCCAGCGCGACCCGCTCGCGCCGCGTCTCGCCCGTCCCCCGGACGACCCAGGCGAGGAGGAGGAGCGCGACGGGGAGGCCGTAGAGCTCGACGTAGGGAAGGAGGACCCCCGGATGGGGCGCGTCGAGCTCCACCCCGACGGGGCTCGTCCTCACGGCGAGGAGCGAAGGGAGGGCGGCGAGGAGGGCCGCCCCTCCGGCGAGGAGGAACGGCGCCGTCGCGGCCGCGGCCCGGAGCGGCTCGCCCTTCGGCCGGCGGGGAGGGAGCGCCGCGAGGAGGAGCAGAGCCGCGAGCGGCGTCTCCCACGGGTTCGTCAGGTGGACCGCGCCGGCGAGCGCGCCGAGGAGGAGGGCCCCGCCCCGGTCGGCCCGGCTCCCGGCCCGAGGTCGCCGGAGCGTCCGCCCGAGGGCGAGGCCGAGGAGCGCGGCGAAGGGCGCCCACGAAAGGAAGTGGGCGTGGAGGTCCGCGAAGAGGGCGGTGAAGAGCGGGAACTCGTCGATCCCGACCGGCGGGACGACGCGCGAGGCGGCCCAGAAGCCGTCGAACCCGAACGGGGCGGTCCGCCACCCCGCGTTCAGGAGCGGCGCCAGGGTCCCCGAGAGGAGGCCGAGGAGGAGCGCGAGGAACCCGCCGAGCCGCCGTCCCGAGAGGAGGCGCCCGATCGCGAACAGCGCGCCTCCGAGGAAGGCCGGAAGGGTGGCGCAGGCGAGGTTGTACGCGAGCCCCGCCCAGGCCCCGGAGGCGCGGGCCGCGAACGCGACCGGGAGGAAGCCCTGCGCGTAGTAGTCGAGCGGCGCCCCGTCGAACCACGGCTCGTACAGCGGAAGCCGCGGGGAGCGGAGCGCCGCGCCGAGGAGCGCCCCGTCCATCGGCTTCTCGCCCCAGAAGATCTCCGGGTTGAAGGCGCGGACGAGGAGGAACCCGCCGAAGAGGGCGAGGAAGAGGAGCCGCGACCGTCCGAGGAGACGCATCCCCCGCCGCCCCGCCGGGGTGAACCACGCCGCGGCCGCGGCGGCGACGACGAGCGGCAGGGCGAGGAACGGGTACCCGGGGACGGTGGAGCCGAGCCAGAGCCAGAGGAGCCCGGCCAGCGCGAAGCCCGCGGGCCGCCCGAGGCCGGAGGCGAGAGAGGGACGGGAGCCGGTCGCCAGGAGCAACCCGGCCGCCAGCGCGCCCGCGACCTCGACGAAGAGGAGCCAGCCGGCGACCGCGACCGCGCCTCCGACGAGCCCCTTCGGCCGGGGCGGCGGGGGCGCCGGCCAGCCCCGGGCCCGCGCCCGAGGGGACTCGTCCGGCGGGACGCCGCGCGCCTCGACCGTCGCGGGGTCGGGAGGCTCGGGCGGGAGCTCGCCCACGCGCGCGAGGAGCCGCTCGGCGAGCGGGAGCGAGAAGCGGGACGTTCGCCGGTAGATCGTGACGACGGGATGGTCGTAGACGGAGAGCGCCTCCTCGGCCGTCCGGTCGTCGAAGCGCAGGGGCCCGATCCCGGGAGGGCTCTCGAAGACGGCGGCCTTCTCGAACCCGAGGGCCCCGCTGTCGAGGAGCCGGTAGAGCTCCGACGTCCACGGGTAGGCGTCCGGGAGCCGCGAAAGCGGCGCGAAGGCGCGGCGGGACGAGAGGACGTAGACCTCCGATCGTGCCAGGGCGGTGAGCACTTGCCCCGCCTTCCGCGGGGAGTCGGGCTCGAAGACCGGGAGCGCCTCGCCCGTGAACCCCTCCCACGGGACGTCGGGAAGGGGGAGCGGGAGGGCGTCGTCCCAGTACTCGAAGGCGACGCGCGCGCCGTTCGGGAAGGCGGTCCCGAGCCACCGGGACGCGGCGAGCCGGGTGTGCTCGCGCGAGGCGATCCCGAGGAAGGCGGCGCCGGCGAGGGCGGTGCCCGCGAGGACGGCGAGAGCGGCCGGCCGCGCGAGGCGCCCGAGGAGGAGCGGGAAGGCCGCCGCCCCCGCCGCGACCAGGAGCGCCAGCGCCGTGTGGGCATGGCGGACCGAGGCGACGGGCTGGAGCGACTGCCAGACGAGGAGCGGGACCGCCACGGCGACGACCGGGAGGAGGCGGACGGCCACCTCGCGCCGGCCGAGGAGGGCCCGGTGGAGGAGGGCGACGGAGGCCCCCGCGAGCCAGAGACCGAGGAGCGGGCCGGTCGCCCAGAGGAGGAGGCTCGACGCGAAATCGATCGGGGGTCGGTCCACCCACTGGACCCCCGGCGGGTACCACGACGTCACCTTCAGGAGCCCGCGGAGCTCGGCGAGGTTCGCCAGCCAGGCCGGATTCGGGGCGACGCCGAGGAGCCCCGGCCCGCGAAAGGCGTACGGGTCGAGGACGCGGAACGCGACGAGCGCCCCGAGAATCCCGAGCGCCCCGCACGCCGCGAGGCGGGCCGGCGACCGTCGGACCTCCGCCCCGAGGAGGAACGCCAGGCCGAGGCTGGCGCCGAAGACGAGGAGGTTCACCTTGCAGGCGCCCGCGGCCCCCAGGAGGAGGCCGGCGAGGAGCGCTCCGCCCGGCGTCCGCCGCGTCACCGAGACGAGGAGCGCCGCGACGACGAACGCCGTCCCGAGCGTGTCGACGGTCCCGAAGCGGGCCTGCTGGATCGCGAAGGGGACGGCCGCCCAGAGCGCCGCCGCGAGGAGACCCGCCTTCTCTCGTGCGCCCGGCGGCGCCAGGCGGCGCGCGAGGAGGCCGAGGAGGAGGATCGTCGCGAAGTCCGCCAGGGTGGCGACCCCGCGCTGGACGCGGAGGAGACCGTCGTAGTCGGCCTTCCCGAGCGCTGCGGCGATCCCGCGGAAGAGGAAGAGCGGGAGCGTCCCGTAGACGTAGAAGCTCTGCCCGGCGTTGTGCGGGTTCGCGGGAGAGCGGGCCGTGTCGAACCAGAGGGAGGGGGGCGGAAGGCGGATCGCGTCGGAGACGATCGTCAGGAAGCGCTCGTCCGGGTGGAGGTGCTGCCACCCGTCCCACCCGATCCCGTGGAGCCGGGCCGCGAGGCCGAGCAGCGCGACGAGGGCGAGGCCGGTCCGGAAGCGCCCCGGCCCGCTCACGGGGCGCGGACCTCGAAGAGCTCCGTCCCGTCGGCGTCGAGGACCCTCGTGAAGAGCGCGCGCGCCCGGAGGGCCCCGGGCCCGAAGTCCTTCCGCTCGAGCGGGCCGACGACGACGTACCGGATGCCGTACGTCCGGACGGCCTGGCCGACGGCCGCCGCGTCGGCCGAGGTGTAGAGCGTCTTCAGGGCCGCCTTCCTCGCCTCGATCTCCTCTCGCGCGGCGCTGCCGCGCCAGATCCCCTCGTGTGACGCCCACCCGAGGACGGTCGGCCGGCCGGTGGCGGAGGAGATCCGCCCGTGGAGCGAGTAGGCCTCGCCCGGCGCCTCCGCCACGACGGCGTCGGCCGGGGCGTGCTCGCGGAGCCAGCGGATCGCCGCGACGTCCCCGGGGGCCTCGGCGGCGAGGGCCGAGAGCCCGTCGAGCCCTCCGCCGGTCGCGGCCAGCCGGGTCGCGACGGCCGCCGCCGGGTGGACCAGCGCGCCCGCCAGCGTCGCGAGGAGGAGGGCCCGGATCGTCCGCCGGCCGCGCCGCGCCGCGAGGGCGAGCGGGAGGAGGAGGGCCGAGGCGACGACGAGGAGGGGCACCGCCCCGGCCCACGTCTTGAAGAGGGTGTTCATCCGCCGGTAGTCGTCGCCGTAGGGGTCGAGGACGACGATCACCTCCGGGACCGAGGCGAGGAGGGCGCCGGCGGAGGCGAGGAGGAACGCGCTCCGGAGCGTCCCGGCGAGCCGCCCCCAGACGAGCGCGACCCCGGAGGCGAAGCCGAGCGCCAGGCCGAGGACCGGCCGCTGGGAGACGATCGAGAGGGCGACGCCGATCGTCGGCGGGAGGACGGCGAAGAGGAGCTGCCGGTCGGGACGGTCCTGCGACCTCACGAGGGCGACGCCGAGGGCGAGGGCCGGGACGGCGACGAACGGGCCGAGGTGGAGGAAGGCCTCGGGGCTCGTGGTCGCCGCCGGCGAGAGGGAGAGGCCGAGGAACGGCGGGCGGGGGCCGAGGAGGAACGGGAGGAGGACCGGGACGGCGGCGAGGAGCGTCGCAGCGGACTCCTTCACGGCGGGGAGGAGCTCGTCGCGCGCCAGCGTCCCGGCCGCCAGGACGAGGAGGGCCGCGGGCGCGTCCCACGGGTTGGTGGCGAGGAGGGAGCCGAGGAGGAGCCCCTGCGCCGCCACCCCCGAGGCCCCGCGGAGCCGGCCGGCGGCGCCGGCCCAGGCCACGAGGAGGGGGAGGGCGACGGCGTGCGGGTGGAGGTCGCCGAGGCGGAGTGTGAAGAGGGGCCACTCGGTGATCGCGTGCGCGACCCGCCGCGACGACGCCCAGAGGTCGATCCCCCCGACCGGGGTCCCGGCGAGGAGCTGCCGGGCGCCGTCGAACGTCCCGGCGAGGACGAGCGCGGCGGACGCCGCGAGGGCGAGCCGCCGGCCGCCGCCGCGGAGGCGGCCGGCGGCGAACGCCGCGGACGCCGCGAGGCCGGCGAGGAGCGCGGCCAGGAGGTTGTAGGCGTCCTCCGACGGGAGCCCAGCCGCCCGGGCGGGGAGGGCGAGGGCGAGGGTCCCGAGGTGGTAGTAGGAGAAGCGCTCCCCGGAGAGCCACGGGTCCCCGAGCGGCAGGGACGGGGTCGTCATCGCCGCCGAGAGGACGGCGAAGTCCATCGGCTTCTCCGTGTCGCGGATCGCGCCGGCCGGCCAGCGGAGCCAGAGGAAGAGGAGCGTGGCCGCGAGCGGCACCGCCAGCGGGACGAGCAGGCGGCGGGGACGCGCGAGGAGGCGGAGGAGCGGGCGGGCGCCGAGTCCGAGCGCCGCCGCCCAGGCGGCGGCACCGAGGGCCAGGACGAGCCCGGCCGGGACCCGCACCGCCGCCGAGAGGAGCCACCCGGGGAGCGCCGCCAGGAGAAGGCCGGCCGACGGCCCGAGCGCCACGGCCGCGTCGGCGTCCTCGTCCCGGGGCAGGACGCGGACGAGGGCGGCCGCCCCGGCGAGCGTGGCGAGCGCGAGGAAGACGGCGAAGGTCAGGAGGGCGCCTGCGGACACGGGCGCGGCGCACGGTAGCATGGCGCCGTGGCGGGCGAGGGCGTCGGCACGCCGCGCGTGGCGGTCATCGGCGGCGGGCTGACCGGGCTCGTCGCAGCCGACCGGCTCCTCGCGGCGGGCCTCCCGGTGACGGTCTTCGAGAAGTACCCCGAGGCCGGGGGTCTCGTCGGCGTCTGCGAGGTGGGGGGGGCTCCGCTCGAGCGCTTCTACCACCACCTCTTCACCTCCGACGTCGACTACGTCGACCTCGCCCGGGACCTCGGCCTCGACGGCGAGATCCTCTGGCTCTCCTCGCGGATGGGTTTCTTCACCGCGGGCCGCCTCTGGGACTTCGGCACCCCCGCCTCCCTCCTGAGGTTCGCGCCGCTCGGGGTCGCCGGGCGCCTCCAGTTCGTCCTCTCGACGCTCCGGCTCCGCGGCGAGCGGGACTGGCGGCGGCTCGAGGGGGAGACGGCCGCTGGGTGGATGCGCCGGAACGGCTTCGGGAAGGCGTACGAGACCGTCTGGGGACCGCTCCTCGCCCAGAAGTACGGTGCCCGCGCGGAGGAGATCGGCCTCGTCTGGCTCTGGGGGAAGATCGCGCTCCGCTCCCGGTCCCGCTCCGCGTCGGGGCTCGGCGAGCGGCTCGGCTACATGCGTGGCTCGTTCGGCCGGGGGATCGCGGCCCTCCTGGCGAGGGTCCGCTCCCGAGGGGGCGACGTCCGGACGGCGCGTCCCGTCCGGCTCGTCGCCCGGGAGGGCGGGGGGCTCCGGGTCGAGACGGCCGGCGGGGCGGAGGCGTTCGAGAAGGTCCTCTCGACGGTCGCCCTCCCCGAGCTCCTCCGGATCGCCCCGGGCCTCCCGGAGGAGCTGCGCGGGCGCTGGGCCCGGGTCGCGTACGCCCACGCCCTCTGCCCGCTCCTCGAGCTCGACAGGCGCCTGACCCCGTACTACTGGCTCAACGTCGGCGACGCCTCGCTCCCCTTCGGCGGCGTCATCGAGCAGACGAACCTGCTCCCGCCGGACTGGTACGGCGGCCGCCACGTCGTCTACCTCTCGAACTACGTCCTCCCCGACGACCCCCGCTGGCGGATGCGCGACGAGGAGCTCTGGCGCCTCTACCTCCCGGCGCTCGCGCGGGTCCGGCCCGGCTTCGACGAGAGCTGGGTCCTCGCCCGGCGGATCTTCCGGGGCGAGTACGCCCAGCCGGTGGTCGGGGCGCGCTACTCCGAGCTCCTCCCGGGGCTCCGGACGGAGGTGCCCGGCCTCTATACCGCCTGCATGGCCCAGATCTACCCGGAGGACCGGGGGCAGAACTACGCCGTGCGCCTCGGGCGGCAGGCCGCCGACGCGCTCCTCGCCGACGCGGGGCGCGGGGGCGGGCCCGCTTGATAAGATCGTGGCCCGCGTAGGAACCCCATGACAGACAAGAAGAACTGGGGACACACCGTTCTCGGCTGGTTCGTCGTCAAGGAGGACGGGGAAGGCCCCGCCGCCGACGGAGGGGCCGAGCCCTCCGCCGACGCGACCGTCGGCGGCCCGCGAGCGGGGGAGCCCCCCCCGCCTCCGCCCCCGCCGCGCGTCAGCTTCGAGAGGGAGCCGCCGAAGGCGACGGGCGGCGCGGTGGACTTCGCGGGCGTCCTCGACGCCGCCGGGATCGACTCCTCCGAGCGCGATCTCTTCGCCAAGGCGCAGACCCTCCTCGCCGGCCTCCCCGAGGGGACCGACCCGGCGGTGAAGCGGCAGATCGTCGGCGCCTCGCTGAAGGCGTTCGGGATCCCGATCGAGAAGATCATCGAGACGGGGGTCCAGTCGATCCAGGCGCTCGAGGGGTACATCCAGCACGGGGCGCAGCAGACCGCGGGGTTCGCCGAGCAGGTGAGGACGCTGATCGAGGACTACGAGAAGAAGATCCAGGAGTCCCGCGGCCTCCTCGACCGGAAGCTGGCCGAGCAGGCCGCCGTGCAGACGCAGTGCAACGAGAAGAAGCTCGAGGTCCAGAAGGTCCTCGAGTTCTTCGGTCAGGACGAGGTCGCCCGGGTGGTGAAGGAGTCGCCCCGACTCATCGACCCCGGCGCCCCCGCCGAGAGGAAGGGATGACACCATGGCCGACGTGGGTCTCTTCAGCCGCCTGAGGAACCTCTGGAAGGGGTTCCTCTCCCTCTGGATCTCCGACATCGAGAAGGAGCACCCCGAGATCGCCTACGAGAACGCGATCAACTCGATGGTGGAGAAGTACAACAAGCTGAAGATGGCGACCGCCGCGATCATCAAGCGGCGCGAGGACATCGACGAGCGGCTCAAGAAGGCGACGCGCGAGCTCGCGCAGACCGAGGCCGAGCTGAACGCGGCGGTCGAGACCAACCAGGACGACCTGGCCGTCATCGTCATCCAGAAGAAGAACCAGCTCGAGGCGGAGGCCAACGACCTGAAGGCCGACATGGAGACCGCCTCGAAGGACGCCGAGGCGGCGAAGAGCTCTCTCCTGCAGGTGCAGAGCGAGATCAAGAAGCTGAAGGCCGAGCGCGACGTCCAGCTCGCCCGGATGCACTCCGCGCAGGCGCGTCTGAAGATCCAGGAGCAGCTCGACGGCCTCTCGGTCGACGCCGAGGTGAAGGCCCTCGACAACGTCCGCGAGCACATCAAGACCACGGTCGCCGCCGCGAACCTCGGCAAGGAGCTGCAGGAGTCGTCGCTCGACTCGCGGCTGGCGGCGCTCAAGACCCAGGCGGGCGACGTCCAGGCCAAGCAGCAGCTCGCGGAGCTCAAGGCCAAGCGCGCGGCCCAGCAGGCCGCGCAAGGTCAGAAGACGATGTGACCCCCGGCCCCGGCGGGACCGGGGCCGACCGGCCGGCAGCGCGACGGCGCGGGAGCCCCCGCCGCGGTCGCGGCTTCAGCGGAGGGAGACCGACATGAAGCTCACCCCGTTCGCGAAGATCTTCATCACCCTCGTCATCGCGGGGGTCCTCGGGTTCGCCGTGTGGCACTACAAGGGGGCCGAGATCCGCTCCTGGGCCGGCGCCGAGAAGGGGAGCGCGCCGGCCGCCGGGAAGGGCTCCGGCGTCGACGCGACGGACTTCGCCGCCCTGAGGAACGCCCCGCCCGACGCGGGGCGCGACAAGGGCTCGGAGGGGGTGGCGCCCGCGGCGCTCGCCACCTCGGGCAAGCTGAGCCGCCCGCTCGTCGTGGCGATCAACACCTGGGCGGGCCACGCCCCGGGGATCGTCTTCAACGGCGGGCTCGACCCCGGGCCGGCGTCGGGGTACCGGAAGAAGTACGGCCTCGACGTGAAGTTCGTCCTCCTCGAGGACCCGGCGGCCAAGCTCGCCGCCTTCCGCAAGGGGGACGTCGACGTCATGTGGAACACGGTCGACAACTGGGCGCGCGAGGCGTCGATCCTGGCCGAGCAGGGGCAGAAGGCCAAGTCGGTCATCCTCCAGGACTGGTCGCGCGGCGGCGACGGGATCGTCTCCCTCTCGTCGATCAGGTCGATCGAGGACCTGAAGGGGAAGAAGATCTCCTGCACCCAGTTCACCCCCTCGCACTTCCTCCTCCTCTACCTCCTCTCGCAGTCGGGGCTCTCCCCCGACGACAGGGCGGCGGTCGAGAAGAACATCGTCTTCACGCAGGACGCCCCCGCGGCCGCCGCGATGTTCAAGGCGAAGCAGGTGGACGCCGCGGTGACGTGGGAGCCGGACCTCTCGGCCGCCGTGACCGCGCGCGGCGACGAGGCGCACGTCCTCGTCTCGACGGCGGCGGCGACCAACATCATCGCCGACACCCTCTGCGCCCGGCAGGACCTGATCGACAAGGCCCCCGACACCGTCCGCGACTTCATCCACGGCTGGTTCGACGGGATCGACATGATCAAGGCGGACCCCGCGGGCTCGTACAACGTCGTCGCGAAGGCCCTCAAGCTGGACGACGAGACGGTCTCGGGGATGCTCTCGGGCCTCAAGCTCACCCCGTACGCGGACAACGCCCAGTTCTACGGCCTGTCCGGCGGGAAGGCGCACTACGACACCCTGTTCGACACGGCGTTCGTCATCTGGCGGAAGAAGGGGCTCGTGACCCGGCCGGTCGAGGCGAAGGACTGGGCCGACACCCGTTTCCTCTCGGCCCTCGCCCCTCACTACCAGACGCAGAAGGTCGAGGAGCCGAAGGTCGCCGCCAAGGCGCCGTCGGCGTCGGACCGGGCGATCATCAACAAGCAGATCCAGATCCACTTCACGCCGAACTCCGACGAGATCATGTCGGGCTCGTACTTCGTCCTCGACGCCCTGGGCGAGACGATGACCTCGTTCGGCAACACCTACCTGCGGGTCGAGGGGAACACCGACGCCACCGGCAAGGCCCAGGCGAACATGCAGCTCTCCGAGCGGCGGGCCCTGGCGGTGAAGAACTACATCCTGAAGAACTTCCCGAACATCGAGGCCTCCCGCTTCCAGACGATCGGCCACGGGTCGGCCAAGCCGATCGCCGACAACGCGACCGAGGCGGGCCGCCAGCTCAACCGCCGGACCGACATCAAGGTCGTCCTGGCGACGGAGTGATCGTGGGGGTCTCTCGATCCCCCCACACCCCGCCCCGGGGGAGCCTGGGCTCGATGGAGGGTTTCGCGTGACGACCCGCGACCTCTTCGCGCTCCGGGCCCCGCTGCCGAAGGCGACCGCCTTCGCGCTCGGCCTCGTGGCGCCCGTCGGCGTCCTGGCCGTCTGGTGCGTCGCCACGTACGGCGGCCTTGCGCCGCCCGACTTCCTCCCCTCCCCGACCGAGGTGGTGAAGGGGACGCTCCAGCTCTTCCTCCAGTACGACCTCTGGAACGCGATCCTCGTCTCCACGCGCCGGATCGCGCTCGCCTTCTTCCTCGCCTCCGCGGTCGCCCTCCCGCTCGGGGTCCTCATGGGGGCGTTCGAGCCGGTGAACCGGGTCTTCGAGCCGATCGTGGCGCCCCTCCGCTACATGCCGATCTCCGCGTTCATCCCCCTCCTCATCCTCTGGTTCGGGATCTACGAGAAGCAGAAGATCGCCTTCCTCTTCCTCGGCGTCTTCGTCTACCTCCTCCCCGTCGTGGTGACGGCGATCCGGACGGTCCCGGAGGAGCTCGTCCAGACCGCCCTGACGCTCGGGGCCTCCCGCCTGCAGGTGATCCGGACGGTCCTCCTCCCGTCCGCGGCGCCCGAGATCTTCGACTCGTTCCGCGTGATGAACGCCATCTCGTGGACGTACGTCATCCTGGCCGAGGCGGTGAACCCCGAGCACGGCCTCGGGTACATGGTCGAGCTGGCGCGGACGCACCAGAAGGCGTCGTGGTCCTTCGCCGGGCTCCTCGTCATCGGGGGGATCGGCCTCCTGACCGACTTCGCCATCCGGACCCTCTCGGCGGCCCTCTTCCGCTGGAGGGAGGCGTCGACGTGAGCGCGGCGGCGCCGGCGGTCCCGCGCCTCTCGGTCCAGGGCCTCTGCATCACCTACGTCGGGCGCGACGGCGAGCGGACGGAGGCCGTCCGCGACGTGTCGTTCGACATCGCCGACAAGCCGGGAGTCGGCGAGATCGTCGTCTTCCTCGGGCCGTCGGGCTGCGGCAAGTCGACGATCCTGAAGGCGGTGGCGGGGCTCCTCCCGCCGACGAAGGGGACCGTCCTGATGGACGGGACGCCGGTCGGCCCGCCCGGGCGGGACCGGGGGATGGTCTTCCAGGCCTACACGTCCTTCGCCTGGCTCACGGTCCAGCAGAACGTGGAGTACGGGCTGAAGCTCCAGGGGCTGCCGCCGAAGGAGCGGCGGGAGCGCGCCCGCGAGGTCCTCCAGGAGGTGGGGCTCCTCGAGTTCGCCGGGCGCTACCCGAAGGACCTCTCGGGCGGGATGAAGCAGCGGGTCGCCATCGCGCGGACGCTGGTGAACCGGCCGCGGGTCGTCCTGATGGACGAGCCCTTCGGCGCGCTCGACCCGCAGACCCGCTGGGGGATGCAGGGGCTCCTCCTCGACGTCTCGCGGGCCGAGGACAACACGATCCTCTTCGTCACCCACGACGTCTCCGAGGCCGTCTACCTCGCCGACACCGTCTACGTCCTCTCCGCCCGCCCCGCGCGGCTCCTCCACCGGGTCGACGTCCCCTTCTTCGCGGAGCGCGGCGTCCACCTCAAGTCGGCGCCCGAGTTCCGCGCGGTGGAGAAGAAGCTCCTCGACATGCTGTACGCGCCCCCCGCCGGGTCCCCGGCGGCCGCGGCGGGAGCATGAACGGGTCCGGCCAGAAGACGAGGACCCCTCCGCGGACCGGGCCGCGCCGCTCCTGGGACTGGGCGCCCTCGAGCAGCGCCGCGGACGCGGAGAAGGAGGCCGCGGCGCGGCAGGAGACCGGGTCGATCGCCGCCCGGGCGGCCGAGCTCGCCGCGGGGAGCCGCCTGTCGGCCGCCGCGCGGCCGGCCCTCCGCGACGCCGCGACGCGCGAGACGTCGTACCTGAAGATGGCGTTCGCCAACCCCTACAACCTCTCGCTCGTCGCGGGGGGGATCGCCCTCTCGGTCCTGACGCTCAACCCGCTCCCCGCGCTCCTGACGGCGGGGCTCGAGACGATCTGGCTGGTGAACGCGCCCGGGAGCAGGCTCCTCCGGCGCCTCCTGTGGGACAAGCGGCTGGCGGCGGAGCGGGCCGCGCAGGAGCACGCGGCCCGGGCCGCGCTCCTGGCGGTGCTGCCGCCGGCCGAGCGCGACCGCGTCGAGAGCCTCTACGCGCGCCGCGCCGAGATCGAGGCCCTGGCGGCCCAGAACCCCACCTTCACCGGGGAGCTCCTCCGGGGCGAGCTCGCCAAGACCGACCGGCTGGTCGACGCCTTCGTCGACATGGCCCTCACCTGCGCGCGCTACCAGCGCTACCTCGCGGGCGTCGACCCGCGGGCGCTGGAGCGCGACGTGGAGCGCTACGCCGCCGACGTCAGGAAGGGGCCCGAGGGGGACCCGCGGACCGCGATCGCGCAGAAGAACCTCGCGATCGTCGTCAAGCGCCAGGAGCGGATGAAGGACATCCAGGGCTACCTCGGCGTGGCGCGCGGGCAGCTCGACCTGATCGAGAACTCGTTCCAGCTGATCGCCGACCAGATCGTCACCATGCAGTCGCCCCGCGAGCTCTCGGGGCAGCTGGACGAGCTCCTCGAAGGGGTGGAGACGATCCGGGAGTCGGCGCGCGACACCGAGGCGCTCCTCGACCCCGCGGGCCTCGGCGAGCCGTGACCGCCGCCGCCCCGCCCGGACCCTTCGTTCACGCCGACTCCCCGGGTCCCGCGCGACCCGTCCCGAGGTGACCGCCATGGCCGAAGCCCGCCTCCTCCCCGCCTGGGCCGAGGACCTCCGCCGCCGCTACCTGCGCAACGAGGCGGTCCTCTTCGTCCTGCACGGGAACGTCCACGACCTCGTCCTCGTCGACGGCGCCCTGAAGCCGCTGACGGAGTTCCTGACGGAGACGTTCTGGAAGGACGTCCGCGACACCGTCGCCGTCTACAACCTGGCGACCGGGGTCCGGTTCGCCAAGAGGGCGAAGGAGGTGGAGGCCCAGGCCGAGCTCCTCCGGGAGGCAGGGCGCGACAAGGCCCTCGCGGGGCTCGAGCGCCTCCTGATCACGGCGCGCAAGGTCGGCGTCGTCGTCGAGTACGCCGAGACGATCGCGCCGGCGGGCGATCCGTCGTTCCAGGGGGACGCCGACCGCGCCTCGATCGTCACGCTCCACCGCTGGTCGTTCCTTCCCCAGATCGAGAGCCGCGACAACGTCGTCCTCCTCGTGGCCGAGAACCTGACGGAGCTCTCGCCGAAGCTCGTCTCGAACCCGAAGGTCGCGGTCGTCGACGTCCCGATGCCGGACCGCGAGACGCGGCGGGCGGCCGCGCGGATTGCGGACCCGCGGCTCACCGAGAAGGACGCCGAGCGGTACGCGGACCTGACGGCCGGGCTGAAGCTCCTCCAGATCACGGCGATCCTCGCCCCGCCCCCCCCCGCCGAGGAGGACCGGGCCGAGCGCGAGGCGTTCATCTCCGGCCTCCTGGGCGCCGCCCCCGACGCGGCCGAGAGGGCCCGCAAGCTCGCCCAGCTGACGTCCGGCCTCTCGCGCGACGAGATCCGCGCCCTGCTGGCGCCCGGCGCGGCCGACCCTGCCGCGGCGGCGGCGGCGGACGCAGCCGACCGCGCGCGCCGCGAGATCGACCTCCTGATCGGGAAGCGGAAGCGCGAGATCCTCGAGCGCGAGTGCTTCGGCCTCGTCGAGTTCGTCGAGCCGCAGCACGGCTTCTCGGTCGTCGGCGGGATGGAGGAGGTCAAGAAGGACCTCCTCGTCCTGGCGGAGAACATCCGCGAGGGGCGTCGGGCGCGCGTGCCGATGGGGATCCTCTTCACCGGGCCGATGGGGACCGGCAAGACGTTCGTGGCGGAGGCGTTCGCGAAGGAGTGCGGCCTGCCGACCATCAAGCTGAAGAACTTCCGCTCCAAGTGGGTCGGCGCGACGGAGGGGAACCTCGAGAAGATCCTCTCGGTCATCCAGGCGATCGGGCAGGTGGTCGTCATCATCGACGAGGGGGACCGGGCCTTCGGCAGCTCCGAGGGAGAGGGGGACGGCGGGACCTCGAGCCGCGTCATCGCGCGGATCAAGGAGTTCATGTCGGACACCTCGAACCGCGGCCGGATCCTCTTCATCGTCATGACGAACCGCCCCGACAAGCTCGACGTCGACCTCAAGCGGGCCGGGCGCCTCGACCGGAAGATCCCGTTCCTCTACTCGCAGACCGCCGAGGAGGTCGAGGCCGTCGCGAAGGCCCTCGTCAGGAAGAACCGGGTGAGGACGGACGTCGACCTCGCGTCGATCCGCGAGGGGTTCGGGGCGAGGCTCGTCGGGTACAGCAACGCGGACGTCGAGGCGGTCGTCCTGATGGCGAACGACGACGCGGCCCGGGAGACGGGCGGCGACGCGCCGGTCACGGCCGGGAACTTCGTGAGGGCCGCGGCCGACTACTTCCCGAGCCGCGACGCGGAGCTCCTCGAGTACATGGAGCTCCTGGCGGTCTTCGAGACCTCGAGCCGCCGGCTCCTCCCCCCCAAGTACGCGGCGATGACGCCGGAGGAGCTGGACGTCCGGCTCCGGCTGCTCCGGGCGACCGTCGGGACGCGGAGGTAGGGCCGCTCGCGGGCTCCGGCCGCCCTCCGGCTCAGGGCCGAAGCGGCAGGTAGGGGAGGAACTCCTTCCAGAGGCCGAGGTTCCACATCAGGTGGGCGTACATCTCCGGCGGGCAGGGGAGGATCGGGATCGTCCCCCAGGCGTAGACGTACGACATCCCCGCGAAGACCGGGAAGATCAGCTTGAACTCCCGCGTCGACAGGAGGTCGTGGAACCCGAGGATCAGCGCCGTCGGGAAGAAGACGAGGAAGTAGCGGCTCCAGTCCTCCACCGAGATGAAGAGGTGGAAGAGGAGCATGAAGGCGCTGTACGAGAACGCCACCTCCCACTTCCCCCGCAGGCGCGCCGTCCCCACCGCGTAGACGAGGGCGAGCAGGATGTAGAACTCGACCTGGTGGTACCAGCCCGCCTTGAAGAGGGTCGGGACGAACCCGAACGGCATCGGGGGCGAGATCTTGTCGGCGTGCTGGGAGAAGTACTCGAGGAAGTTGCCGGTCTTCGTGGAGCAGAACCAGAAGTAGCCGAGGAGCGGCAGAGGGATCAGGGCGAGCCACGGAAGCTCGCGCCAGCGTCGCCGTTGGAGGAGGACGACGCCGAAGGCCGGCAGGAACATCAGCCCGGGGATCCGCGTCAGCGTCGCGAGGGCGGCCAGGAGCGATGCCCGCCCCACCTTCCCCTTCTCGAAGAGGAGGAGCGACCCGAGGGCCAGGGCGAGGAACGGGGCCTCGCTCGAGCCGACGCTCCTGTAGAGGAGCCACCGCGGCGGCAGGAAGAGGAAGACGAAGGCGAGCCACCCGGCCTGCGGGACCTTCCAGTGGTCGCGGAGGAGCCAGAAGAGGAGGACCGCCGCGAGCGCGGCGCAGGCGATCGGGACGAGGAGCATCGCCTGCTGCCAGCCGACGAAGGAGAAGAGCCGGATCAGGAGCGGGTAGACCGGGAAGTGGCGGAGGAAGTAGCGGGTCTCGTGGACGTAGGCCAGGAGCGGGTTGTCGGGCCTGACGTCGTAGAGCGTCCGCGCGACGGTCAGGTAGTTCGGTCCGTCCCAGACGCGGTAGACCGCCGTCATGTCGCCGCGGAACGGGAGGTAGACGAGGAACGACCCCGCGACCGCGGCCAGGACGAGCCAGAGCTCGGTCCTCACGGAGCCGAGGGAGGAGCGCAGACCGCGCGGGGCCGGGCTTTGCGGGGGCGTCTCCACGGGGGGGCCGGGGCATGATAGCGGACGCCGTGCCTCCGGAAGCGGGACCCGTCCTCGTCGTGAAGCTGTCGTCGATCGGGGACGTCGTCCACGCGATCCCGGGCGTCGCGGCGCTCGCGCGGCAGCGGGGGCCCGTGGACTGGCTCGTCGAGCCGCCGGCGGCCCCCCTCGTGGCGTCGCTCCCGTTCGTCCGGCGAACGCACGTCCTCGCGGCGGACGCGGCGCTCGCCGCGGGCTGGGGCGCGCTGAGCGAGGAGCTCGATCGGCTCGCCGGGGAGCTCCGCGCCTGCCGGTACGCCGTCGCGGTCGACCTGCAGGGACTCCTCAGGAGCTCGCTCTGGACCGTCTGGTCCGGGGCGCGCACCCGCGTCGGCCGGGGACGGTGGCCGTGGCTCCACCGCTCCGTCGCAATGTACGACGGGGCCACGCCGCACGCGGTCGAGAACACCGCGCGGGCCCTCTCCCTTCTCGGGGTGGAGGCCGCAGCGGTCGCGGACGCGGGCGAGGAGGCCGGGCGGGAGCTCGCCCGCGCCCTCGCGCCCCGCACGGCCCGGCTTCGCCGCGACCTGGGGCTCTGCCGCCCCTACCGTGTCCTCATGCCGGCGGCGCGGTGGCCGTCGAAGAGGCTCCCCCTCGGGGAGATCGACCTGCCGCGCGGCGTGACCCACGTCTTCGTCGGCGGCCCGGACGCGGCCGGGCTCGTCCCCGCCCGAGGCGGCGTGATCGACTGCACGGGCCGCCTCGGTCTCCTCGACTCGGTCGCGCTCGCCCTCGGCGCGGAGCGCGTCGTGGCCGCGGACACGGGCCCGGCACACGTCGCGGCGCTCGCCGGGGCGCGGGTCGTCGGGTGCTACGGCCCGACGCGCCCCGCGAGGACCGGGCTGCGCGGTCCGGCCGCGTCGAGCCGCTCCGCCGCCTGCGGCGGCTGCGAGCGGCGCCGCTGCTCCCGCGCGGCGGCCTGTCTGGAGCCGGTCGTCCGGGAGGCCGCCGGCACGCCCCCTCCGGCCGAGGCCCCCGTGCGCGCCCCGGCCCCGGACGGGGCCCGACGTCGAGTCCGGCCGTCACGAGATCGGTGATTCCCTTTCGGCCGAGCCCTGGGAGCCGCCGCGTCGCCGACCGTCGCCGGGACCCAGCCTTGACACCCCGTCGGCCGAGTCGGAAGATGCGCGATGGATGAGACGGCGTTTCAGGTACCGGAAGGGCTCTCCCGCGAAGGACCAGCAGAAGGAGCCTCTCAGCCTGCGCGACCTGCGCCAGGGTGAGGAGGCGGTGCTCGAGAAGATCGACCTCCCCGACGACGTCTGCCGTCGCCTGATGGAGATGGGGTTCCTCCCCGGGACGCGCGTCGTCGCGGCCCGCGCCGCGCCGGGCGGCGATCCGCGGGTCTTCCGGGTCGACGGCATCGAGGTGGCGCTCCGCCGGGAGACGGCGGCCCACCTCCTCCTCCGCGTTCCCCACACCCCGAACGCCGCGGGCGCTCCGTGAGCGCGATCGCCGGAGGCGGCCCCGCCTCCGCGACGCCCGGGCCGCCGGTCCCGCCCGGCTCCGCCCGCCCCGCCGGGATCTCCCGCGTCATCGCGGTCGTGGGGCCCCCCAACTCCGGGAAGTCGACGCTGTTCAACCGGCTCACCGGGCTGCGCCAGAAGGTGGCGAACTTCCCCGGCGTGACCGTCGAGCAGAAGCTGGGACGGATCCGCCTCTCGGACGGGACGGCGGCGCTGGTCGTCGACCTGCCGGGGGTCTACTCGCTCAGCCCGCGCTCGGAGGACGAGCAGGTGACGCACGACGTCCTGATGGGGCTGACGAGCGAGGTCCCGCGTCCCGACACGGTGCTCCTGATCCTCGACTCGACGAACCTCGCGCGGCACCTGAGCCTCGCCGCCTCGGTCCTCTCGCTGGGCCTCCCGACGCTCGTGGTGCTCAACATGGCCGACGAGCTGAAGACGCGGGGCGGGGACGTCGACGTGGCGGCCCTCGCGGCGCGGCTCGGCGTGCCGGTCGCCCTCATCAGCGCGGCGTCGGGAGAGGGGTGGGAGGCGGTCCTCCAGTTCCTCGGCGGCTCGATCGCCGTCCCGCGGCCGATCGACCTCCCGGTGATCTCCGACATCCCGAAGTGCCACCAGTGGGCCGCGCGCCTCGGGAAGGAGGCGGGCTACTCGCCGCCGGCCCCGCCGCTCTGGACGCGGCGCCTCGACGCCGTCTTCCTCCATCCGGTCGCCGGCCCGGCCATCTTCGGCCTCGTCGTCGTCGCGGTGTTCCAGGCCATCTTCTCCGCGGCGCCCCCGCTGATGGACCTGATCGACCGCGGCGTCGCCGCCTCGGGAGAGTGGCTCGCGGCGACCCTGCCCGCGTCGCTCTTCCGGGACCTCCTGGTCCAGGGCGTCTGGTCGGGAGTCGGCTCGGTCCTCGTCTTCCTCCCCCAGATCCTCCTCCTCTTCCTCTTCCTCGGGCTCCTGGAGGACTCGGGGTACCTGGCGCGCGCGGCCCTGATCGCCGACAGGACGATGGCGAAGGTGGGCCTGCAGGGGAAGTCGTTCATCCCGCTCCTCTCGGCCTACGCGTGCGCGGTGCCGGCGGTCCTGGCGACCCGGACCATCGAGAACAAGCGGGACCGCTTCGCCACGATCCTGATCGCCCCGTTCATGACCTGCTCCGCGCGGCTGCCGGTCTACACCCTGATCATCGCGGCGTTCCTCCCCGAGCGGCCGGTCCTCGGCCCGCTCGTCGGAACGCGCGCGGCCGCGCTCCTCGGCCTCTACGCCCTCGGCTTCCTCGCCGCCGTCACCACGGCCCGGCTCCTCAAGTCCTCGGTCCTCAGGAGCGAGAAGACCCCGTTCCTCCTCGAGATGCCCCCGTACCGGATGCCGACGCTCCGCCAGGTGGGGCTCCGCCTCCTCGACCGGGCGAAGGTCTTCCTCGGCAGGGCGGGCACCGTGATCCTCGGCGTCTCGGTCGCCCTCTGGGTCCTCGCCCACGTCCCCCCGAAGGCGGGGCACGCGCCGAAGATCGCCGACAGCCTCGTCGGGACCATCGGGCGCGCGGTTGCCCCGACGATCGAGCCGCTCGGCTTCAACTGGAAGATCGGCGTCGGCCTCGTCACGTCGCTCGCCGCCCGCGAGGTCATCGTCGGCACGCTCGGGACGATCTACGGCATCGAGGGGGACGCCGACGCCGGAGGGCTCCAGGCCGCCCTCCGCCGGGACCTGACGCCCGGCGGGGCGGTCGCGCTCCTCGTCTTCTTCGCCTTCGCGATGCAGTGCATGTCCACCATCGCCGTCGTCCGCCGCGAGACGGGGGGCTGGCGGTGGCCGGCCCTCCAGTTCGCCTACATGGGGGTCCTCGCGTGGATCGGGGCCTTCGTGGCGAACCGGGTCGTCACCGCCCTCGTCGGCTGACGCGCTCGTGGCGCTCCGACGCGACATTCGCGCGGTCCCGCGCGACGTCTGGATCCTCCTCCTTGCGACCCTCGTCAACCGCGCCGGGACGATGGTCCTCCCGTTCCTCCTCCTCTTCCTGACGCGCGAGAGGGGCTTCACCGCCTCGCACGCCGCCGTGATCCTCGCCCTCTACGGGGCGACGGCCATCGTCGCCGCCCCGCTCTCCGGACGCCTCTGCGACCGGCTCGGCGCCCTCCCGGTGATGCGCGCCTCGCTCCTCGGCTCGGGCCTCCTCCTCCTCTGCTTCCCCTTCGTCCGCCCGCCGCTCGCGGTCGCGGCCCTGACGGTCGCCTGGGCCGCCGTCGCCGAGCTCTTCCGCCCCGCGAGCCTGGCCATCCTCTCGGACCTGGCCGTGCCCGAGCAGCGCCGCCTCGTCTTCGCCCTCAACAGGCTCGCCATCAACCTCGGGATGAGCGTCGGCCCGGCGGCGGGCGGGTTCCTCGCCACCGTCTCCTACCCGACGCTCTTCGTCCTCGACGGCGTGACGTCCCTCGCCTCCGCGGCGATCCTGTTCCGCGTCGCGGGTCCGGGGCGGCGGACGGAGGGCGCGGACGCTGGGCCGGGCGAGGGGGGCTCGCCGCTGGGGGACCGGCGCCTCCTCCTCCTCCTCCTGGCGACGGTCCCGGTCGCGCTCGTCTTCTTCCAGCACGTCAGCGCGTTCGCCCTCTTCCTCGTCCGGGACCTGCGGCTCCCCGAGAGCGCGTACGGCCTCCTCTTCACCCTCAACACGCTGATCATCGTGGCGGTCGAGGTCCCCCTCAACGCGGCGATGGCGCGCTGGCCCCACGGCCGGGCGCTGGCCCTCGGGGCGGTCCTGACGGGGATCGGCTTCGGCCTCCTCGCCTTCGTGCGCGACCTCCCGGCGGTGGCCGCGACCGTCGTCGTCTGGACCTTCGGCGAGATGATCCTCTTCCCCTCTCTCAGCGCGGCCGTCGCGGACCTCGCCCCGGCCGCGCGGCGCGGCGCCTACATGGGCCTCTACATGACCACCTTCAACCTCGCCTTCGCCGTCGGGCCCTGGGCCGGCGCGGTCGTCCTCGACACGCTGGGCGGGACGGTCCTCTGGGGCGGGGCCTTCGTGGCGGGGCTCGTCTCCGCGGCCGGCTTCCTCGCCGGCCCGAAGGCACCCCCCTCGCCGGAGCCGGTGGGATGATGCGGGGGTGACGTCCCGCCGCCCGCTCCTCGTCGCGGCCCTCGCCGCCGCCGCCGTCGCGACGGCCTGCGGCCCGAAGGGCGACCCGGTCCGGGCAACGCTCGACGGGATCGCGCGCGCGGTCGAGAGGACCGACGCGGAGAAGGCCGCTTCCCACCTCGCCGCGGGCTACCGCGACGCCCAGGGGGGCGACCGGACCGAGGCGCTCCTCACCCTCAAGCGGTACCTCGCCGCCTACGAGGCTCTTTCCGTGTCCCTCGCCGACGTCGAGGTGACGCGGAGCGCCGACCTGGCGCGCGCGACCTTCCGGGCGGACGTCTCCGGCACCCCGCGCAAGCTCGGCGGGCTGGACGGCTGGCTCCCCCGCTCCGTGAAGCTTCGCTTCGAGCTGACCCTCGTCCCGGAGGGGAAGGAGTGGAAGGTGAGCTGGGCGTCGTGGCGCCAGGAGGGCGGGGACCAGGCCCCCTGAGGCGCGGAGCGGGCGCTCAGGGGAGCGGCGGGAAGGGAAGGAGGAGCTGCCCGCGCGGCTCCTCGTCCCCGGGGCCGACCCATCCGTGCACCGAGACGCCGAGGAGCCGGACCGGCCGCGCCCCTGCCTCGGTCCGGTCGAGGAGCGCGCCGGCGCGCGCGGCGACCTCGGCGGCGGTCCTCACCGGGGGGCCGGTCGCGCTCCGGGTCACCGTCGTGAAGTCGGCGTAGCGGAGCTTCAGCGTCACCGTCTGCGCGCCGAGCGCCTTGCGGAGGAGCCACGCCGCGCAGCGCTCCGCCATCCGGGCTCCCACCCGGCGGAGCTCCTCGAGGTCGGTGAGGTCCTCGTCGAAGGTCGTCTCGGCGCCGACGGACTTGCGGGGCCGGTCGGGGACGACGGGCCGCTCGTCGATCCCGTGGGCGAGGCGGAGGAGCTCGCCGGCGTGCCGCCCGAGCGCGAGCTCGAGGGCGGCGGGGTCGGCCTTCCGCAGGTCGACGAGGCGGACGAACCCCAGCTCGCGGAGCTTGCGGGCGGTGACGGGGCCCACGCCCCAGAGCGCGTCGACGTCGAGCCGCCGGAGGAACGCCTCCACCCTCTCCGGGGCGACGACCGTGAGGCCGTCGGGCTTCCTCCAGCCGGAGGCGATCTTGGCGAGGAGCTTGTTCGGGGCGACCCCGGCCGACGCGGTGAGCGCGGTCTCCTCCCGGATCCGGGCCTTCAGGCGCCGCGCGACGGCGACGCCGAGCGGCTCGCCCCAGGCGTTCTCGGTGACGTCGAGGTAGGCCTCGTCCAGAGAGAGGGGCTCGACGAGCGGCGTGACCTCGCGGAAGAGGGCGAAGACCTGGCGCGAGACGGCCTGGTAGCGGGCCATGTCGGGGCGGACGATGCGGAGCCGGGGGCAGAGGCGGAGGGCCTGCGCCATCGGCAGGGCGGACCGGACCCCGAAAGCCCGCGCCTCGTAGCTCGCGGCGACCACCACGCCGCGCCGGCCGGGGTCGCCGCCGACGGCGACGGGCTTCCCGCGGAGCGAGGGATCGTCGCGCTGCTCGACCGACGCGTAGAAGGCGTCCATGTCGACGTGGAGGATCTTCCGCACGGGACCCCATTCTGCGCCGCGGCCACCCCGCCGCCGCGGGCCGCGCCCGGCGCGGACCCGGCCGGGACGGGGCGGGAAGGACCGCCCGGCCCCGGCGGGCCGGGGCTCACTTCGGCGTGAAGCTCCTCAGGTCGATCCGCGCCGACATCTCCTTGCGGAACTCCTCCGGGTCGAGGGACGCCACCTCACGCCCCGTCTCGTGCTCGATCGCGGCGATCGTCTCCTCCCAGAGGCGCTCGCGCCGGGCGATCTCGTCCGGGTCGCGCACGGTCCCGAAGTCCTGCACGTACTTGTTGTGCCGGCAGAGCATCCGGAAGGCGTGGATCGTGTCGGGCCGGCGGATGGAGAGGCCCAGGAGGCGGACGTCGTTGCCGACGCTGTGGATCGGCTGCCCCCACTCGCCGTACCCCCCGAAGATGTTCGAGAGCTTCTCGAGCGCGTTGGCGAGCTTCGGCTCGTTCATCCGGAGGAGGACCGTCTTCACGACGGGCATCGTCAGGTTCCTGAACAGGGTCGGGTCGGTCAGGCGGACGTCGACGCCGAGCTCCTCGTCCTCGATCCTCACGATGTCCTCGGTCCGGATCCTGTTGTCGGTGGCCAGGTGGATCCGCTCGCCGATCGCCTCGGGCCGCGTGAGCGCCGCGAGGATCCCCTCGACGACCCGGTCCACGCAGACCAGGTTGATCTCGGCGGAGCGGTCCCCCGGGAAGACCATCGCGAACGAGGCGAGGGCCGCCGCCTTCGACCTCCCGAACGGCGTCCCCTCGAGCCGGGCGAGGGCTTCCTTCGCGCGGCCGAAGGCGTTGACCGGCGCGTTCACGACCTTCGTGTCGCCGCGGTTGTTCCCCGTCCGCGAGTGGCCGATGACGATGGAGGGGAGGAGCTGCGCCACGCGCAGCCCCTTCTCGACCATGTGGCGGTCGGTCTCGATCGAGGCCATCGCCTTCGTCAGCTCGTAGTAGTTGTTGTAGAAGTTCTTCGGGAAGACGAGCGCGCTCTCGGAGGCGATCGACCGCTTCTTGCGGCCGTGGATGTACGACGTCTCGATCGCCAGGTGCATGACGAAGGGCGACCCCGGCGCCTTCTGCAGGGCGAGGGAGAACGCGAGGGCGTTCTTGCAGCCGACGACGTTGGCGCGGAACGAGTTCTCGTAGGTGTCGTCGAAGGAGACGCTGGCCGCGCAGTGGACGACGTGGGTGATCGTCTTCTCGAGGTGCGCGAGCTCCCGCGCCTCGATCCCGAGGCGGGGCTTCTCGATGTCGCCGTCGACGAACCGGAACTTCCGCGCCCGCGGCCCGTCGATCCCGAGCCTCTTCAGGAGGAGCCGGCCCCGCTCGGCGGGGGAGAGGACCTTCACGACCTCCTTCGTCTTCGGGTCGCGGATCCTCTCGGGGCGGATGACCGAGACCACCTCGGCGATCCGCCGGTCGGCCGCGGCCTGGACGAGGATCTCCTTCCCGAGGAAGCCGGTGGCGCCGGTCAGGAGGACCCTCAGCCGCGGGCTCCGGCCACGCGCCTTCAGCGCGGCGCGCGCCTCGGCCTGGAGGCGGGCGATCCGCGCCTTCACCTCCTTCTCGGAGAGGCGGGTCGGCTCGCGGAACTGGAAGAAGACCTCCCGGTCGACGACGCCGATCAGCTTCTTCGCCTGCTTCTCGACGGTCTTGCTCCCGGTCATCGACCCGAGCTGCTCGGCGAGCCTCGTCCCGATCTGGTTGACCTTGCGCATCCCCTCGCGGACCGACTCTTCGTTGCCGGTCGCGTCGATGACGCGGCTGGCGACGAACTGCGCGAGGACCTCGACCGGGTTTCGGTCGCGGTGGGCGTGGACGAGGAGGTCCTCGGGGTCGAGCGGCCGGAGGATCTCCCGGCCCGTGATGAGGCTGACCTTCGCGATGTACTGCGACGGGGAGCTCTCCCAGAGGAAGACCCCCTCGGGGTTCGGGCGGGGCTGGAGCTCGAGCGACCCGCTGCCGGCGCCGGGACCGCCCGCGGCGGCCGAGGCGGTGGCCAGGGCCGGCTCGGGCGCCGGTGCGGGAGCTGGTACGGGGCCGGGGCGGCGGGGCGTCCGCGCCGCCCGCCCGCGGACGGTCTTCTTCGGCATCACGTTCCTCCCGGGGGACCGCCATTGTCGCGCGAAAGCGCCCCGGGGGGCGAGCCCGGCGGCGACGCGGGCGCGCCGGCCGCGGGGGTCAGCCCGCGGAGCCCTCGGGCGGCGGGACCGGCTCGAGCCCCCAGATGTCCCGGGCGTACTCGCGGATCGTCCGGTCGCTCGAGAACTTCCCCATCCGGGCGACGTTCAGGATCGCCTTCTCCGTCCAGCGGGCCCGGTCCCCGAACTCGCCCGCGGCCCGGACGTGCGCCGCCGCGTAGGCGTCGAAGTCGGCGAGGTGGAAGTAGGGGTCGAAGCTCGTCAGGACGTTCTCCCAGACCCACTCGAAGATCCCGGGCTCGAAGGGGGCGAAGAGGGGGGACCGGAGCGCGTTCAGGACGCGGCGGACCCGCGCGTCGCTTTCGAAGACCTGGCTCGCGCGATAGACCTCCGGGTCCTTCATCCTCACGATCTCGGCGGCGGTGTGGCCGAAGATGAAGACGTTCTCGGCCCCGACCTCCTCCATGATCTCGATGTTCGCGCCGTCGAGCGTCCCGATCGTCAGGGCCCCGTTCATCGCGAGCTTCATGTTCCCGGTGCCCGAGGCCTCCATCCCGGCGGTGGAGATCTGCTCGGAGAGGTCGGCCGCGGGGATGATCCGCTCGGCGAGGGAGACGCGGTAGTCGGGGAGGAAGACGACCTTCAGGAGCCCCTTCACCCGGGTGTCGCGGTTCACCCGGTCGGCGATGGAGTGGACCAGCTTGATCAGCTGCTTGGCGACCCAGTAGCCGGGCGCGGCCTTCCCGGCGAAGAGGAAGACCCGCGGGAAGGGCGGCACGACCCCGTCCTCCACGATCTGGAGGTAGAGGTGGATGACGTGGAGGGCGTTGAGGAGCTGCCTCTTGTAGAGGTGGATCCTCTTGATCTGGACGTCGAACAGCGCCTCGGGGTCGACGCGGACGCGGACGGTGTCGGCGATGACGCGGGCGAGGCGCTTCTTGTTCGCGAGCTTCACCTCGCGGAACCGCTCCTGGAACGACGCGTCGCGGGCCACCCCCTCGAGGGCCCGGGCCTTCCCGAGGTCGGTGACCCAGCCGGGCCCCGCCACCTCGGTCAGGAGCGCGGAGAGGCCGGGGTTCGACTTGAGGATCCACCGGCGCGGCGTGACCCCGTTCGTCTTGTTGTTGAACTTCCCGGGCTGGAGCCTGAAGAGGTCGGGGAAGAGCGTCTCCTTGATCAGCTCCGAGTGGAGCGCGGCGACCCCGTTCACCGAGTGGCTCCCGATGGCCGCGAGGTTGGCCATCCGCGCGTTCTTCGGCTCCCCTTCCTCCACGACCGAGAGGCGCGCGAGGGCGCCCGTGTCGCCCGGCGCCAGGTAGGCGACCTCGTCGAGGAACCGGCGGTTGATCTCGTAGATCAGCTGCATGTGGCGGGGGAGGACCGTCTCCAGGAGCGGGACCGGCCACTTCTCGAGCGCCTCGGGGAGGAGCGTGTGGTTCGTGTAGCCGAGCGTCGCCTGGGTCAGGTGCCAGGCCTTGTCCCACGGGAGGTCGTGCTCGTCGACGAAGAGGCGCATCAGCTCGGCCACCGCCAGGGCGGGATGCGTGTCGTTCAGCTGGATGGCGACCTTGTCGGGAAAGGCCTCGAGGTCGCTCCTCTCGCGCAGGTAGCGGCGGAGGATGTCGCGCAGGGCGCAGGCGACGAAGAAGTACTCCTGCAGGAGCCGGAGCTCGCGCCCCTTCTGGACCCGGTCCGACGGGTAGAGGACCTTCGAGATCGTCTCGGACCCGATCGCCTCCTGGACGGCCTGGACGTAGTCCCCCGTGTTGAAGGTGGCCATGTCGAACTCGTCCGAGGCGCGCGAGGAGTAGAGGCGGAGGGCGTTCACCGTCTTCCCCCCGAAGCCGACGACCGGCATCTCGTGGGGGACCCCGACGAGGATCCTCCAGTCGAGCCACATCGGGTTGTACTGCCCCCGCCGGTCGACGCCGTCGACGATCCTCCCGTAGACCGGGACGAGGCAGGCCTCCTCGGGCCGCTCGACGATCCACGGCATCGTGGCGTGGAGCCACCGGTCGGGCTTCTCCCGCTGGTAGCCGTTGTCGATCTCCTGCCGGAAGAGGCCGTACTGGTAGAAGAGGCCGTAGCCGTAGCCCGGCAGGTCCAGCGTCGCCAGGGAGTCGAGGAAGCAGGCGGCGAGCCGCCCCAGGCCCCCGTTGCCGAGCCCCGCGTCGACCTCCTCCTCGCGCAGGCTCTCGAGGTCGACCCCCCACTCCGAAAGCGCCTCCCGCACGTTCTCGTAGATCTCGAGGTTCCGGAGCGAGTCGCCCAGCGACCGGCCGATCAGGAACTCCATCGAGAGGTAGTAGACGCGCTTGGCGTCGGCTTCCCGGTAGCGGTTCTCGGTCGCCAGGAGCCGCTCCCACGCGCGGTCGCGGACCGTGAGCCCGAGCGCCTGGAAGAGGTCGGCCGGGTGGACGTCCTCCCACCGCTTGCCGAGGGAGTAGGTGACGTGCCAGCGGATCGAGCGCCGGATCTCCTCCGGCGTCGAGGCGAGGAAGGGTCCGGCGAGGGAGGTGCTCACCGGCCCTCGAAGGAAGCCGAGGCCTCCTCGGCGGTCGGGTAGATGGCCAGCACCTTGTCGAGACGGGTCAGGCGCAGGACGGCGCGGACCGGCTCGCTCGCGCCGGCCAGGCGGAGGTCGCCCCCGGGGGGGAGCCCCTTCACCACCGAGAGGACCGCGGCGAGGGCGGCCGAGTCGATGAAGGAGACCGGGCTGAGGTCGAGGACGACCCGGGGCGCGGCGCCGGCGAGGGCGGCGGTCAGACGCGCCTTGAAGTCCGGCGCGGAGAGCGCGTCGAAGCGCGACTCCTCGACCCGGGCCACCAGGTACCCCTCGGCGGGCTCGAGCGTGAGGTTCATGCGTCTTTCTCCTCCGGCCCGCCCGCGGCCGGGGCCGCCGCGGCCGGTCCGCCCGGGTTCCGGACAGCGAGATTGCCACGGGGGATGGACCTGTCAAGGCGAGCGGACGCGCCCCGATCTGCTACGGTTCGCCGGTGCGTACGCTCGCCGCGACCCTCCTCCTCGCCGTCGCCCTCCCCGTCCGGGCGGCAGCCCCCGGGCCCGCCCCGGCGTTCGACCCGGCCGCCGTCTGGGACGCCTGGCCCGGCGCCCGCGTCTCCCCCCCGTCCGGGACCTACGCGCCCGAGGAGCTCCAGGCGGAGATCGCGCGCCTTCAGGACCGGTACCCGGGCCTCCTGAGGGTGGAGGAGCAGGGGACGTCGGCCGAGGGGCGACCCCTCGTCGTCCTCGGCGCGGGGGACGGGCCGGACACGGTCCTCCTCTGGTCGCAGATGCACGGCGACGAGACGACGGCGACCTGCGCCCTCATGGACGTCCTCTCGTGGCTCGGCAGGACCCGCGAGGAGCCCGTCACCCGGCGGGTCCTGTCGCGCCTCACGCTCCTCGTCCTCCCGATGCTCAACCCGGACGGCGCCGCGAGGGTCGAGCGCCGCAACGCCCAGGGGATCGACGTGAACCGCGACGCCGTGAGGCTCCAGACGCCCGAGGGGCGGTTCCTCAAGTCGGTCCGCGACCGCTACCGGCCGATGGCCGGCTTCAACCTCCACAGCCAGAACCCCCTCGTGACCGCCGGTCGCGCCGGCCCGCAGGCGGCCCTCTGCGTCCTCGCCGTCCCCGCGTCGGCGGACGAGCAGGACGAGGCGGTCAACCCGTCGCTCCGGCTGAAGGAGTGGCTCGCGGCCACCGTCGCCCGGACGGCGGGCCTGTGGGCGCCCGGCCGGGTGAGCCGGTACGACATGGCGTACACCGAGCGCGCCTTCGGCGACTCGATGTCGCGCTGGGGGACCCCGACCGTCCTCGTCGAGACCGGCGGCTGGCAGGGGCCGGGCGAGGACGAGCGGCTCGTCCGCCTCAACTTCATCGCCCTCGTGGCGGCGCTCGACGCCCTCGCCTCGACGCCCCGGGAGGCCCGCGATCCGGCCGGCTACGCGGCGATCCCGCTCAACCAGCGCGGCCACCTCGTCGACCTCCTGGTCCGGGAGGCCACGGTCGTCGACGGCCGCGACGTCCCCCCGTTCCTCGCAGACCTCGCCTTCGTGAGGCCGCGGCGCTTCGCGGGGGACAGCCCCCGACAGGGCCGCGCCGAGGTGGTCGACTCGGGCGACCTCACGCACCTCCGGGGGCTGGACGAGGTCTCGGCGCGCGACCTGGTCCTCGCCCCGGCCCCGCCGGGAGGCCTCGCCGCCTGGCCCGCCGTCGTCGCGAAGCTCGCGGGGCGCGGTCTGGCGGACCGGACGGGAGCGCTCGATCTCGACCTGGCGGGCCTCGCCCGCGAGGCGGCCGGCTGGGCCGGTGGGGAGGCGCTCGTCCCGGGCTTTGCGGGCGACGTCCTCGCCTTCCGTGCGATCGGCGGGCGGCTCGTCCTCCGGGCGGTCGTCCACGAGGGCGTCTGGGGGGCCCCGCCGGCCGTCGTCCCGTAGCGGGCCGGGGGCCCGGGAGACGCGGGGCGGGACGGCGCTAGGGCCCCGCTTCGGCGAGCCCCCCGACCACGTCCCCGACGTACTCGGGCCGCCGCATCCCGACGAGGACCGACGTGACCCCCGGGGTCTCGAGGAGGCCGCGGAGCGTCCGCTGGGAGAGCGTTCCCCCGCGGGCGCCGTGGAACGCGGCGGTCACCGTCTCCTCGAGCTCCGCGGCCCGCTTCTCCTCGCGCGCGACGAGCGGCGCCAGGACGGCCGAGGCGGCCTCGCCGAGGCGCCTCTCGAAGGCGTCGGCCCAGGCGCCGAACGCGGAGTCGCGCGCGAGGAGCTGCCGCAGCTGGGGGAGGAGCTCCTCGAGCCGCGGGGCCACCGTCGACGCCCAGACGTCCCGGACGGCGGCGAGGTCGACGCCCCGCCGCTCGATCTCCTGGAGGAGAGGGGAGACCGAGAAGAAGCTCTCCGGGGGCTCGCTCCCCTGCCCGGCCGAGAGGCGCGGCGCGTAGCTCCGCGCCCATTCGGCCTCCAGGGCGCGGAGCGCCTCCCGGGCGTCCGGGGGCGGGTCGGGGACGAGCGGCACGGGGGGCTCGACCCGCGCGAACCGCGCGAGCCTCCCGCCGCGGAAGGCGTTGAAGGGGCGGTTGACGAGGACCCCGAGCTCCCGCTCCCGGGCGACGTCGAGGACGCTCCTTCCGTCGACGGTGTGGATCGGCTCGCGGGCGCCGAGCTCGAGCGGGTTCATCGGGAGCTGGACCACGCGGAAGCCGGGGCCGGCCGCGGCCGTGGCGCGCAGGAGGTCGACGGCGTCGGGACTCTCGTGCGGGACGACGAGCGTGTTGGACGAGATCCCGTAGGCCCCGATCCGGCCGGACGCCACCTCGCGCTCGAGGTGGGCGAAGGCGCGGGCGAGACGGTCGTAGAAGACGTCGCGCGCCTCCCCGAGCGGCACGCCGCGGTGCGCGGCGTCCATCAGGAAGTACTCCGGGTTGTGGAGGAGGAGGACGTCGACCCGCGGCATCCGGAGCCGGCCGAGGGAGGCGGTCAGCTGGTCGCCGAGGAATGCCGGCGAGACGCAGTGCCAGCAGTCCCGGGCGTACTCGGTCATCTCCGGCCAGGCGTTCCCCTCGCGCTGGCGGCGGAGGGCCTCGCGCAGGTTGCCTCCCTGGACGTACCCCGCCTTCGTGACGACGACGACCCCGTCCCTGGGGACCTCGCCCGACCCCGCCAGCTCGGCGACGACCTGGCCGACGAGGAGCTCGCTGTGGCCGTCCCCGTAGTTCGTCGACGTGTCGACGAGGTTCACCCCCGAAAGGAGCGCGAGCCGGAGCGCCTCCCGGTGAACCGGGCTCCGGTCGTCGACGCGGTAGCAGCCGAAGCCGGCTCGCGACACCAGGGGCCCGTCGGCGCCGAGCGGGACGCGTGGGACCTCGGTCGGGTGGGGCTGCGGCATCGGCCGCGGAACGATAACCCACGCCGGACCGGCACCGGGTACCCTAAACGGCCCGTTTCCAGGAAAATGCGTCGATGAGCCCGAATCCGACCCGACCCTTCAACCCCGTGGAGCTCGAGGTCGAGCTCTTCTGTCGGGGCCTCCTCGTCGACGCGAGCGCGCGTGCCGCCGTCGAGGCCCGGCGCGTCGCGCGGACCCGTGCGGGTCTCGGCTCGGGCGTGGAGCTGGTGATCCCCCGCGGCCGGGACCAGATCTGGATGAACGTCCCGGTCGACGAGCCCTTCGTGAGGAAGACCCCGTTCACCCTCCTGTCGGAGGGGGGCTCCTTCGCGGTCCGCGACTCCCGGCTGCCGGACGTCGTCTACCCGGTGGCCCTGTCGCCCATCCCGTCCTGGTACGCCCAGACCACCTCCCGCGGGGTCCCGATGACCCGCGTCGGCGTCCTGCAGGGGACCTACCTCGGGATCTACTTCGCCGAGACCTGCATGTACTGGTACTCGAAGCCGGCCTCGGCGAACTGCCAGTTCTGCACGACGGGCGTCAACGTCGGGAAGAACGAGGAGGAGAAGAAGCGGGTCGACGACGTCGTCGAGGTCGCCCTGGCGGCCCGCCGGGAGTCGGGGGTCACGTTCACGCACTTCAACACCGGCTACCACTGGGAGGACGACCCCTCGAAGAAGGCCCATCACGGCATCGTCCAGGCGCGCCCCTTCGTCGCGGCGGTGAGGAGCCGCGTCGGGGGCTTCATCGGGGTCCAGGCCGTCCCGGTCCTCAAGGAGTGCTACGACGAGTACGACGCGCTCATCGAGCTCGGCTGCGACCACTTCTCCTTCTGCGTCGAGTTCCTCGACCGGAACACCTTCGAGTCGATCTGCCCCGGGAAGGCGACGACGGTCGGGCAGGACGCCTTCTTCGACGCGATGGCCTACACCGCCCGGAAGCTCGGCAAGGGACGGGTCTCGGGCGAGATCATCGCGGGAATCGAGCCGCTCGAGTCGACGTTCAAGGCCATAGACCGGATCGTGGAGGCGGGAGCCTTCCCCACGGTCTGCATCTTCCGTCCGCTGGTCGGGAGCAACCTGGCGCACCTCCCCTCGCCCGACCCGGAGGAGATGAAGAGCGTCATGGCGTACCAGTACGAGGCGAGCCGTCGGGCCGGGATCGCCGTCGGGATCCTCCCGAACATCAAGGTGTCGCTCGTCGTCCAGCCGGAGGAGGGAAAGGACCTGATGCCGGACGCCGGGTTCCTCGACCTCTACGAGTGGAAGCGGGCCGCGCTGAAGCTCCTCGTCCGCCCCTACGCGGCCTGGAAGAGCCGGCCGCGGCCGCTCGCCCCGGGGCTCGTCCCGGCGCCCCCGCCTGCGGCCGAATCCGGGGAGGCGACGCGGACGGAGACGACGGCGGGCCGCTAGCAGGAAGGGGCCTCGAAGCATGAAGTGGTCGTACCAGATCGCACGGGTCCGCGGGATCGAGATCAAGGGCCACGTCACGTTCGCGCTGATCCTCGCCCTGGGCGCCTTCCAGTGGGGGACGCCGCACGGGACCCCGGGGGCCCTCTTCGGGATGGCCCTGATGATCCTCCTCTTCGCCTGCGTGGTCCTCCACGAGCTCGGGCACAGCCTCGTCGCGCAGCACTTCGGCCTGACCGTGAGGGAGATCGTCCTCCTCCCCATCGGCGGCGTCGCCCGGATGGAGAAGAACCCCGAGAAGCCGATCCACGAGCTCCTGATCGCGGCCGCCGGTCCGCTCGTCAACGTCGCGCTCGCGGTCGTCTTCTTCTTCGTCGGCGGCGTGGCCGTGAACCTCGGGGTCCTCGACGGCCAGGGGCTCGTGAACGGGAAGCTCTCCACGCCGTCCTGGGGCACGCTCCTCGTCTGGCTCTTCGCCGCGAACGTCACGCTCGCCCTCTTCAACCTGATCCCCGCCTTCCCGATGGACGGAGGACGGGTCCTGCGCGCCGCCCTCGCGATGAAGCTCGGCTTCTCGCGGGCGACGCAGGTCGCCGCCGCCGTCGGGCAGTTCATCGCCATGGCCCTCGGCCTCTTCGGGGTCCTCTCGGGGAACTTCCTCCTCGCCCTCGTCGCCCTCTTCGTCTTCATGGCGGCGGGGCAGGAGCGGGCCGAGGAGGTGGCGCGGACCGTCCTGACGACCCTCCGCGTCGGCGACGCCTACAACAAGTACGCGCTGAGCCTCGCCCCGGGCGACCACGTCAGCAAGGTGATCGACTTCATCCTGACGAGCTACCAGCCCGACTTCGCCGTCGTGCAGGGGACGAAGCTCCTCGGGGTCGTCACCCGCGACGACGTCCTGAAGACCCTCGCGACGAACCTCGACGACCTCTACGTCGCCGGGGTGATGAAGCGGGAGGTCCTCGCGGTCGACGCGAACCAGGGGCTGGACGACGTGCGGCGGCAGCTCGGCGAGAAGGGCGAGCGGGTCGCGGCCGTCTACGAGGGAGAGCGGTACCTCGGCCTCGTCAGCCAGGAGGACATCGCCGAGGCCCTCCTCGTCTCGAGCTTCGTCCAGCTGCGGGACAAGAGGCGCCTGGCGGCCGAGCAGGCGGGCTGACGGCTCGCCCGCCGGACGCCGCGGGAGCGCCGGCCCGGGGACCCCGGCCGCTCGCCGCTCACGGCGCGACGAGGGCGCGGGCCCGCGCCAGGACGGCGTCGAACATCGCAGCGGTCAGGCGGCCGGTGTTCGTGTTCTGCCGGCTGACGTGGTACGACCCGACGAGCGCGACGGCCCCCCGCCCGGGCACCTCGACCCGCACCTCGGCGCCGTGGCCGAAGCGGGGGAGAGGGCGTGGCGGCGGCGCGCCCCGCTCGCCGAGGAGGGCGAGGGCCGACCCCCAGGCGAGCGCTCCGAGCGCGAGGACGGCCCTCACCCGCGGCAGGGCGTCCCACTCGCGGACGAGGAAGGGGCGGCACCGCTCGAACTCCGCTGGGGTCGGCCGGTTGTCGGGCGGGGCGCACCGGACCGGCGCGACGACGTAGACGTCGCTGAGGACGAGCCCGTCGCCGCGGGAGGTCGACCCCGGCTGGTTGGCGAGGCCCGCGCGGTGAAAGGCCGCGAAGAGGAAGTCCCCGGAGGAGTCTCCGGTGAAGACGCGCCCGGTCCGGTTCCCCCCGTGCGCGGCGGGGGCGAGGCCGACGACGAGGAGGCGCGCCGCGGGGTCGCCGAAGCCGGGGACCGGCCGCGCCCAGTAGCGCTCCGAACGGAAGCGGCGGGGCGGGTCGGCGGCGCAGGCCTCCCGCCAGGCCACGAGCCGCGGACAGAGCCGGCACGAGACGACCTCCCGCTCGAGGTCCGCGAGGGGTCCGCGCCGGGAGGCCGTCACGCGGCCCGTCCCCGGCGGGCCCGGAACGCCCGGAACGACAGGACGCCGAGGGTCACCGCGACGAGCGGGAGGACGAAGAGGAGCATGGCGTCCCGGAAGGCCGGCAGGTGCGGGCTCGCGGTCGCCGAGAGGAAGAGGAAGGCGACGTAGGCGACGTAGAACCCGAGGAAGAGCCCCCCCTCCCACCGGGCGATCAGGTGGCCCGTGAAGAAGACCGGCAGGCACGCGATCGCCGCGCCGACCATCACGGGCGTGTCGAAGGCCAGCGCCTCCCGGGGGACCGGGACCCCCGCGGGCGCGGCGAGGGCGGCGAGGCCGAGGACGGCGAGGACGTTGAAGATGTTGCTCCCGACGACGTTCCCCACCGCGATGTCCCGCTGGCCGCGCGCCGCCGCGAGGACGGAGGTGGCGACCTCGGGGAGCGACGTCCCGGCCGCGACGAGCGTCAGGCCGATGACGAGCTCGCTCACGCCGAGGCCGCGGGCGACCGAGACGGCCCCCTCGACGAGCCAGCGCGACCCGAGGACGAGGAGGACGAGGCCGCCGCCGACCAGGGCGGCGTCGACGGCCCGGCGCCCCCGGGGCCCGCCCGGCTCGCCCCCGTCCCCCTCCTGCGGCCGGGCGCTCTCCTCCTTCCGGCTCGCCCGGATGGAGTGGACCGTGTAGGAGACGGCTCCGGCGACGAGGAGCGCGCCGTCGAGCCGCCCGATCGTCCCGTCCAGGCCGAGGACGAGCGCCAGGAGGGAGACGCCGACCATCAGGGGGACGTCCCGCTGCAGCAGCTGGCGCTGGACGACGAGCGGCGCGACGAGGGCGCTGACGCCGAGGATGAAGAGGACGTTGAAGAGGTTGCTCCCGACGACGTTGCCGTAGGCCAGGCCCGCCTGCCCGGCGAGAGAGGCCTTCACGCTGACGGCCATCTCCGGCGCGCTGGTGCCGTAGGCCACGACCGTCAGGCCGACGACGAGGGGCGAGATTCCGAAGGCGGCGGCCAGCCGGGAGGCCCCGCGGACGAGCAGCTCGGCCCCGACGATCAGGAGCGCGGTGCCGGCGGCGAGGAGGAGGAGCGAGGAGGGTTCCACGAGCGACTCGGCCGGGGCGACTACGCGTCGGCCACGCGGGGCGGATTCCCCGCCCCGGGAGCGCGCTGCCGCCGCGCCCGGAGGAGGGCGAGGCCGAGGAGCGCGGTGACGGCGGGCAGGACGACGAAGACGGTGAAGGCCGCGAAGCGGCCGTGGTACGGGCTCGCCTGGGCGGCCAGGACGAGGTGCCCGGTGTAGAGGCCGTAGAGGCCGACGAGGAGGAACCCCTCGGGCCGGGCGACGAGGTGGCGGGTGAGGAAGACCGGGAAGCAGACCAGCGCCGCGCCGATCATCACCGGGGTGTCGACCCGGAGAGCACCCGCCGCCACCTCGATCCCGGCGGGTGCCACCAGCGCGGTGAGGGCGAGGACGACGAGGAGGTTGAAGACGTTGCTGCCGACGACGTTCCCCACGGCGATCTCCCGCTCGCCGCGGACCGACGCGAGGACGGAGGTGGCGACCTCGGGGAGCGACGTGCCGACCGCCACCACGGTCAGCCCGACGACGAGGTCGGAGACCCCGAGGGCGCGCGCGAACGCGACGGCCGCGTCGACGAGCCACCGCGCGCCGAGGACGAGGAGCGCGAGGCCCGCGGCGACAGAGGCGGCGTCGCGCGGCCACGAAGGGCGGCGGGCGGCCTGCCCCGTCGGGTCGACCGGGACCGGCCGCGCCTCGCGGCGCCCGGCGCGGACGGAGATCAGGGTGTAGGCGACGCCGAGGGAGAGGAGGACCGCCCCGTCGACCCGGCCGATCCGCCCGTCGAGGGCGAGGAGGAGGGTGAGCACCGAGGCTCCCGCCATCCACGGCAGGTCCCGCCGGAGGAGCGCCGGGGAGACCGCGAGAGGGGCCACGGCGGCGCTGATGCCGAGGATCAGGAGGACGTTCGCGACGTTGCTCCCGACGACGTTCCCGTAGGCGAGGTCCGCATTCCCCGCGAGGGCGGCCCGGAGGCTGACGGCCAGCTCCGGGGAGCCCGTCCCGGCGGCCACGACGGTCAGCCCGACGACGAGGGGGGAGATCCCGACCGCGGTGGCGAGGCGGGCCGCGCCACGGACGAGGAGGTCGGCCCCGAGGACGAGGAGGCCGATCCCGAGGAGGAAGAGGAGGACGGTCATCGGTTCGACGGGCCCGGGGGCCCGTGGGGATTGTCAACGATGGACGGGGGCGGGCCATTCCCGGCCCCCTTCCAGCGGGCTCCGCGGGGGAGCCGGCGGCCGCCTCCTGTGCTAGCGTGGTCGATGGCCATGCAGGCGTTCGAGGCCGCGCTGCTGAGGGAGCCGGAGACGCTCCGGGCGGGGCTCCTCTTCGCCGTGGTGGCGGTGCTGACGTCGCTCCTCGTGAGGCGCGAGAGGGCCCACCTGGCGCGGCTCGGCGTCGCGTTCGCGGGGTCGCTGGCCCTCCGGGTGGTGGCGGAGGGGCTGCATCTCGCCGGCCTTCTCAGGGGGGCCGAGGCGGTCCGATTCCTCGCGCAGCTCCTGGAGGGGCTCGCCGGCCTCGGCCTCCTCGCCGTGATCCTCTTCGCGGGGCTCCTCCCGCTCGCGCGGCTCGACGTCCCCCGGATCGTCCGCGACCTGGCGGTCGCGCTGGCCTACGTCGGCTTCACCTTCTACCTCCTCGCGACGCACAAGGTCGACGTGGCGGGGATCGTGGCCACCTCGGCGGTGGTGACCGCGGTGATCGGCTTCTCGATGCAGGAGACCCTCTCGAACGTCATGGGGGGCGTCTTCCTCCAGGTCGACGGGGCGTTCGGCCCCGGCGACTGGGTGAAGTTCGGCGACGTCTCGGGGAAGGTGAGGGAGATCAACTGGCGCCGGACGTCGATCGAGTCGAGGAACGGCGACACCCTGATCGTCCCGAACAGCGTCCTGATGAAGTCGCCGGTCCTCGTCCTCGGCCGGTCGACGCGGTGGCCGGAGGTGAAGCAGCGCCGCTGGGTCTTCTTCAACGTCGACTACCGGACGCCCCCCACCGACGTCATCACGACGGTGACCGACGCGATCTGCCGCGCGCCGATCCCGAACGTGGCGGCGACGCCGGAGCCGAACGTCGTCCTGATGGAGTTCAAGGACAGCTGGGCGTCCTACGCCGTCCGGTACTGGCTGACCGACCTCCTCCTCGACGACCCGACCGACTCGGTCGTCCGGACGCGCGTCGCGTACGCCCTCCGCCGCGCCGGCATCCCCTTCTCGATCCCGGCGGCGACCCTCTTCACCAAGGCGGCGGACGCCGAGCGGAAGGCGAGGCACGAGAAGCGGCAGCACGAGGAGCGGCGGGCGGCCCTGGACAGGGTCCCCCTCTTCGCCTCGCTCACCCCCGAGGAGCGGGACACGCTGGCGAGCGGCCTCCTCCACGCCCCGTTCGTTCCCGGGGAGGCGATCGTCGTCCAGGGGCGCGAGGTCCACTCGCTCTACGTCCTGACGCGCGGGACCGCGGAGGTGAGGGTCTCGATCGCGGGAGCCCCCCCCAAGGCCATCACCCGGCTGACCGCGCCGGACATCTTCGGCGAGATGGGGATGCTCACCGGCGAGCCGCGCCGCGCGACGGTCGTGGCCCTCACCGAGGTGGAGTGCTGGCGGCTCGACAAGGAGAGGTTCCGCGAGGTGCTGATGGCCCGCCCCGCCATCGCCCGCGACATGTCGGAGGTCCTCGCCGCGCGGGAGGTCGAGCTGGCGGCCGCCCGCGAGGGGCTGACGGAGGAGGCGAAGCGGCGCCGGCTCGAGACCGAGCACGGTACGCTCTTCGGCCGGATCGAGCGGTTCTTCGGCCTCGGCTGAGGCGGGACGGAAGGGAGGGGCGATGCGAGAGGCCCGGCTGATCCTCGGCGGCGACCTCAGGGACGGGGAGGGGACGCTGGAGGTCCGCTCCCCCTTCACGGGCCGGCCCGTCTCGCGCGTCGCCCGCGCCGGCCCCGCCCACCTCGCCGAGGCGGCCGCGACCGCCGCCGCCGCGGCCCCGGCCCTCGCGGCCCTCTCCGCGGAGCGCCGCGCCACGGTCCTCGAGGGGGCCCGCGCCGCGCTCCTGTCGAGGAAGGACGAGCTCGCCGCGATCCTCGTCGAGGAGGCGGGCAAGCCCCTCGCCCTGGCGCGTGCCGAGGTCGAGCGCGCGGGGGACACGCTCCTCGCCGCGGCGCACGTCGCCCGCTACCCGGAGGTGGAGGCGCGCGACCTCTCGGGCTTCGGGAGCGGCGCCGGGCGGCTCGCCCTCGTGAAGCGGGTCCCGGTCGGGCCGGTCCTGGCGATCACGCCGTTCAACTTCCCCCTGAACCTCGTCTGCCACAAGCTCGCCCCGGCCGTGGCGGCGGGCTGCCCCGTGGTCCTCAAGCCGGCGAGCCAGACCCCCTCGGCCGCGCTCGCCCTCGGCGCGGCGCTCGTCGAGGCGGGCCTCCCGCCCGGCGCGCTCTCCGTCGTTCCGAGCCGCGCCTCGGACCTCTCCCCGCTCGTGACCGACCGCCGCTTCGCCCTCCTCACCTTCACCGGCTCGGCCGAGGTCGGCTGGGGGCTGAAGAAGGCCGCCTGGGACAAGCGGGTGACGCTGGAGCTCGGCGGGAACGCGGCCGTCGTCGTCGAGCCCGACTGGGACGACCTCGCCGACGCGGCCCGCCGGATCGCGGCCGCCGCCTTCGCCTACGCGGGACAGTCGTGCATCAGCGTCCAGCGCGTCCTCGTCCACCGCTCCGTCTACCCGGCCTTCGTCGAGCTCCTCGCCGCGGCGACGGAGGCCGTCGTCGCGGGCGACCCGGCGGACCCCCGGACCCTCTGCGGGCCGATGATCGACGCGGCGAACGGCGAGCGCGTCCTCGACTGGGTCTCGCGGGCGCGCGCCGCGGGGGGACGCCTCCTGGCGGGAGGGACGGCGGAAGGCCCGGTGGTCCGGCCCACGCTCCTTTCGGAGGTCCCGGCCGACCAGCCGGTCGTCTCGAGCGAGGTCTTCGGCCCCGTCGCCGTCCTCGCGCCGTACGACGCCTTCGACGAGGCGCTCGCGGCGGTGAACGACTCGCGCTACGGGCTCCAGGCGGGGCTCTTCACCCGCGACGTCGCGAAGCTCCGGCGGGCGTGGGAGACCCTCCACGTCGGGGGGATCGTCCAGGGGGACGTGCCGACGTGGCGGTGCGACCCGATGCCGTACGGAGGTGTCAAGGAGTCGGGAGTCGGACGGGAAGGGCCCTCCTTCGCCTACCGCGAGATGACGGAGGAGCGGCTGCTGGTCCTCCGGTGACGGCCTCCGAGCGGCTCCGGCTCCTCGCGGCCGCGGCGGGCCTGGCGGCGGCCGCGCTCCTCGTCTCGGGCGGCCGGCCGGTCGTCCGCGCCGGGGGAGCGCTCCTCGCCGTCGCGGCGTTTCTCCTCCTGGCGGCCGTCAGGACGCGTCGCGAGGAGGAGCGCGAGCTGACGGGCCTGCAGCCGGTCGTCGCCCATCTCCGCCCGTCGGCCGACGAGTGGACGGCCTTCGTCGCGCTCGAGAGGCGTCGGGCGTTCCGGACGATCCCGCGCGCCACGGCCGGCTTCCTCGTCCCGGGCCTCGCGGACGTCCTCCTCGGCCCGCCCCGCCCGGAGGCCGGGGCGCCGCTCCTCGTCGCTCTCCTCGCGGGGTGGGCCGCGGTCGGGGCGGTCTTCGGCGCCGGCGTCGTCGCCCTCCGGTGGGCGGCGCTCGACGCCCTCGCGGAGGAGACGCCCCCGGTGACGATCGAGCCGCGGCGCGTCGTGGCCGGGCCCCTGGCGGTCCGTTGGGCACGGCGGGCGCCGCTCCTCCCCGGAGGCTACGAGCTCCGGGGCGCGGCCGTGGAGGGCGAGGCGCCGGCGCACCTGAGCCTCTCCCTCCGCTGGCGCTCGGTCGGCCTGACGCTTCCGGGGCTCGGGATGCGCGTTCGCCTCCCGGTCCCGGCGGACCGTCTCGAGGAGGCCCGCCGGTCGGCCACCCGCCTCGAGGCGTCGGCGGGGCTCGTCCCTCCCGCCTCGGGCGGCGGCGGGATCAGCGGTCCCGCGGAGCGCGCCGGCTGACCTCCGCGAGCCATCCGTCGAGCCACGCGAGGGGGAGCCGCCCCTCGTCCGCCGGCGGGACCGCCAGGAGGAACCTTCCGTCGCGCCCCACCTCGAAGCTGGTGAAGCGCGCCTCGAGCACGGTCGCGGCCGGACCGAGGTCGAAGCCGCGGCCCGGGACGAGCGGGACGGCGACCAGCCGCCGCCCGTTCCGGTAGTAGATCGTCCGCCCGTCCGGAGCCCAGCGGGGCGAGAGGCCGCCGTCCGCGGAGACCTGCCAGCGCCCCGTCCCGCCGCCGGCGGGACGGACGACCACCTCGGGCCGGCCCGACCGGGTGGAGATGGAGGCGACGAACCTCCCGTCGGGCGAGAGCCGCGCCTCCTGCGCGTCGGCGGCCTCGCCCACCGGGCGTGCCGCGTCCGCCGGCCCGTCGAGCGGACGGACGAAGAGGGCGTCGTCCGCCCCCTCGCCGTAGAGGAGGAGGCGTCCGTCCGGCGAGACGTCGTACGGGATCCGCGGCTTCGGCGCGGGGCCGAGGGGGGTCTCGCCGCCGCTCCCGTCGGCGGCGACGGCGTAGAGGCTCCAGGGCCCGTCGCGCTCGGAGGCGAAGACGACCCGGTCCGCCCCGGCGAACGCGGGGTAGATGGCGCGCGCGCCCGTGGTCAGGCGGGTCCTCGTCCCGCGCGAGAGGTCGTGGACCCAGACGGTCTCGTCGATCGTCAGGAGGAGGCGCCGGCCGTCGGGCGAGAGCCGAGGCGGCGCGGTGAACCGCTCGGGCCGCTCGAGCGCGGGGCGGAGCGTCCCGTCCCGGTCGGCCCAGAGGAGGAGCGAGCGCCGGTCGCCGGCGGCGGCAGGCACGACGAGGAGCGCTCCGCGAGGGGAGACGGCGGCCTGTGCCACGCCGCTCGCCGTCGTCAGGACGTCCGTGGCGACCTCGACCGCCGGGCCCGCCAGCGCGAGCCGCCGCGCGTCGAACGGCGCGGCGAAGAGGGCCCCGTGCCGCGCCCAGAGGAGGTGACCCGACGGGAGGATGCGGGGATCGGTCCCCCCCTTCACGAGGAGCTTCCTCGCGCCGTCGGGTCCCTGCGCGACGATCTCGGCGTCGTCCCACGAGCTCCCCCGGCCGACCGCGTAGACGAACGAACGGCTCCCCGGCACGGCGACGGGCCAGCGGTGCGCCCTCTCGCCGCTTTCGGCGTCGAGGGCCGAGAGCGGGCGGAGCGGGCCGCCCTCGGCCGTCGCCTCGCAGACGACGCCGTAGGTCCCGGGCACGACGAGGAGCGTCCCGTCGCTCCTCCACGAGACCCCGCGCGGGTTCGTCGCCTTGCAGATCGTCACCGGCGCCCCTCCGGAGAGCGGCAGCTTCCGGAGGGCGCCTCCCTGGAAGTAGCCGAGCCATGCGCCGTCGGGGGAGAAGAAGGGGGCCTCCGCCCCTTCCGTCCCGGAGACCGGCGCCGACGTCCCGGCGTCGAGGGACTGGAGCCGGATCTCGGTGGTCACCCCGACGTTTGCGACCCAGGCGAGCCGCGTGCCGTCGGGGGAGAGGGCGAGGGCCGGGAACTGGTCGCCGAGCGCGAGGTCGGACGGCGCCGGCGCCGCGAGCGCGAGGCGGACGAGAGGCGCCTGCGCCCCGGCCGCCCGTCCGAAGAGACTCCCCGCCCGCCGGCCCGCTGCGAACCCGGCGGCGAGGAGGACGACGGCGGCGGCTCCCCCGAGGGCGGCCCGCAGCCTTCGGGAGCGGGGGAGCCGGAAGCGCCCCTCGGTCACGGCGGCCTTGGCCGACGACGACCGTCCCGCGGCGGACGGGTCGACGACGGCCGCCAGGGCGAAGGCGAGGTCCGCGGCCGAGCGGAACCGCTCCTCCGGCCGCTTCTCCAGGCAGCGCTGGACGATCCGGGCGAGGGCCGGGGGGAGGAGGGGGCGGAGGGCGAGGAGGTCCGGGGGCTCGTCGCGCAGGACGGCCGTCATCGTCTCGGCGGCCGTCGCCCGAGCGAACGGGCTCTGCCCGGTCAGCATCTCGAAGAGGACCGACCCGAACGAGAAGATGTCCGAGCCGACCCCGACGTCGATCCCCTGCACCTGCTCCGGGGACATGTACGCCGCCGTCCCGACGACGAGGCCGGGCGTCGTGATCCGCGGCGCGGGGAGGCGGACGTCGCGGGCCAGGCCGAAGTCCAGCACCTTGACGCGGCCGCCCCGGGTGACGAAGAGGTTGTCTGGCTTCAGGTCCCGGTGGACGACGCCGCTCTCGTGGGCCGCGCCCAGGCCGCTCGCGATCTCGACCGCCCACTCCAGCGCCCGGCGGACGGGGAGCGGGCCGCGCGCGAGGAAGGCCGACAGCGGCTCGCCGTCGAGGAGCTCGAGGACCGCGTAGTGAAGGCCCTGCTCCTCGCCGAAGCCGTGGATGGCGACGAGCGAGGGGTGCGAGAGCGCGGCGACCACCCGCGCCTCGCGCTGGAACCGCTCGAGGGCGTCCGGGTCCGAGGAGAGCCGCTCGGGGAGGACCTTCAGCGCGACGTCGCGCTCGAGCGCCGTGTCGCGCGCCCGCCAGACCTCTCCCATCCCCCCCGCGCCGAGCGGCGCGACGATCTGGTAGGGCCCCAGGCGGCTGCCGGGCGCGAGCGGCATGCGGCGTGCGGGCCGCTCTACTCCAGGGCCGCGGCGACCGCTTCGGCGAGCGCCGCCTGCGCCTTCTTCACCTGGCCCTTCAGCCTGGCCGTCACCTTCGGCGCCGCGGCCAGCTCGTCGAGCGCCGCCGCCAGCTCGCGCGCGAGCCGGGCGGCTCCCGTCGCCTTCGAGACCGTCTCCGGCGTGGCGGCCGGGGCGGAGTCGAGCTCCTGGGCCCTCCGGAGCTCGTCGACCCCCCAGGGGGTGACGAAGACCCGGTTCTCGCCGGGCGCGTTGGCGACCCAGCCCTCGCGCAGGAGCCGCCCGAAGATCATCTCCTGGTTCCCCAGGAGGCGCTCCTTGCGCAGGACGTCGATGATGTTGACGTGGACGCGCAGGTCACCGCCGCACGCTTCGTGCAGCCTCAGCAGGACCTGGTGGAAGACGTCGAGCCCCATCACTGCTCCTTCCGTTTTCCGTCACGTTAGCGCCTCCGCCCCCTCCCGTCGAGGGCGCCGGCCTACCGGGTCTCGGTGACCTTGGCGAGGCCGCGCGGCCGGTCGGGGTCGTGTCCCCTCAGGCGCGAGGCGTGGTACGCCAGGAGCTGGCCGGGGACGACGGCGACGACCGGGCTGAGGAGCTCCGGCACGCGCGGGAGCCGGATGGCGGGACGCTCGCCCTCGCCGATCGTCAGGACGGCGCTCCCGCGCCGGCGCAGCTCGGCGGCCAGCTCGGCGAGGTCGGGCGCGGTGACGCTCCCGGGAGGCGAGACGACGACGACGGGGTAGCCCGGTCCCGCCAGCGCGATCGGGCCGTGCCGGAAGTCCGCGGTCGAGAACCCTTCGGCCTCGAGGAGCGCCAGCTCCTTCAGCTTCAGCGCCAGCTCGAGGGCCGTCGGGTAGTTGAGGCCGCGCCCCATCACGGCGGCGCGCGAGGCGCCCGCCAGGAGGAGGGCCGCGCGCCGGGCGGACCCCTCGGCGCCGAGCGCCTCGGCGACCGCGCCGGGGAGGGACGAGAGGCCGCGCGCGAGGCGCCGGTCGTCGGCGAGCGCCGTGGCCAGGAGCGCGACCGCCGCCAGCTGGGCGGTGTACGTCTTCGTGGCCGCCACGCTCCGCTCCTCGCCGGCGTGGAGGGGGAGGACGCGCTCGGCCGCGCGGGCGAGGGGGCTCTCCACGTCGTTGACGATCGCCAGCGTCGGGACCCCCGCGCGCGTGGCGGCGGCCACCGTCTCGACGACGTCGGGCGAGCGGCCCGACTGCGAGATCCCGACGACGAGCGCGCCCGAGAGCCGCGGCGGGCGGGCGTAGAGGGTCGTCAGCGAGGGGGCGGCCAGGGCGACCGGGAGCCGCCGCGTCAGCCCCAGGGCGTACTGCGCGTAGCGGGCCGCGTTGTCCGACGTCCCGCGCGCGGCGATCAGGACGAAGCGGAGGTCGCGCCGCCCCAGCTCCCTCCCCATCCGCGCCACGCGACCCCTCTCGCGGGAGAGGAGCCGCTCGAGGACGTCGGGCTGCTCGCGGATCTCGCCCAGGAGGACGGAGCGGCGGGGCCGGCTCGGCTCGGTCACGCGGTCAGGATAGCGTGGCGCCCGCGGCCCCTTCCGCCGCGCGCCCCTCCTCCTCGGTGAAGAGCCAGGCGGCGCCGCGGACGCCCGACGAGTCGCCGTGCCGCGGGGGCACGAGCCGCGTGTCGATCCGGTCCGAGAAGGCCCAGCGCCCCCACTGGCGCGGCACCTCCTCGTAGAGGTGAGGGAGGCGCGAGAGGCCCCCGCCCAGGACGATGACCTCCGGGTCGACGACGTTGATCACCGAGGCCAGGGCGCGCGCCATCCGCTCCGCGTACCGCGAGAGGGCGTCCCGCGCCGCGCCGTCGCCGGACGAGGCGAGCGCGGCCACCTCCTCGGCCGTCGCGTTCGCCCTGCCCTCTCCAGCGTGGACGAGGTAGTCGCGGGCGAGGCCCGGCCCGGAGAGGAACGTCTCGATGCACCCCGTCTTGCCGCAGTAGCAGCGCGGGCCGGGCCACTCGTCAGAGGACGGCCAGGGGAGCGGGTTGTGGCCCCACTCTCCCGCGACGGCGTTCGGCCCCGTCCAGATCCTCCCGTGGACGGCGAGGCCGCCACCGGTCCCCGTCCCGACGATGACGCCGAAGACGCACCCCGCGCCGGCCGCCGCGCCGTCCGAGGCCTCGGAGAGCGCGAAGCAGTTAGCGTCGTTCGCGAGGCGGACCTCCCTCCCGAGCCGCGCGGAGAGGTCCGCTCCGAGGGGACGGCCGATCAGCCAGGTCGAGTTGGCGTTCTTCACCAGCCCGGTGGCGGGCGAGAGGGCTCCCGGCATTCCGACGCCGACCGTCGCGCGCCCGCCGAGCCCGCTTTCCAGCTCGGCGACGAGCTCCACGATCGCCTCGATCGACCCCTCGTAGCTCCGGGGCGTCGGCCGCCGGACCCGGTGGAGCTCCGCCCCTCCGTCGCCGAGGGCGAGCGCCTCGATCTTCGTCCCGCCGAGGTCGATGCCGATCCGCATCGCGGCTCTCCCCCCCCTCCCTCGATCCTGCCGGCCGCGAGGCCCGCGCGCGCCCGCGGGCCCCGGGTCGGCTCGTCAGCGGCGCCCCGGCCGCCGGAGCTTCCGCCGGGCTCCCTCCGCCGCCTCGCGGACCCAGCATCCCTCGAGGTGGTCGTTCACGAGCCCCATCGCCTGCATGAAGGCGTAGACCGTGGTCGGCCCGACGAAGCTCCAGCCCCGCCGCTTCAGCTCCTTCGAGAGCGCCTTCGACTCGGGAGTCGAGGAGAGCGCGGACAGGGCGGCGCGCGTGAGGCGCGCGGGCCGCGTCGCCGCGTCGGGCTCGAAGCCCCAGACGAACGCCGCGAGCGACCCGTGCTCGGCGGCGAGCTCCCGGGCCCGCCGCGCGTTGTTCACGGTCGACTCGATCTTCCCGCGATGGCGGACGATCCCCGGGTCGAGGAGGAGCCGCTCGACGTCCTTCGCTCCGAAGCGGGCGACCGCGTCGAGATCGAAGCCGGCGAACGCCCGGCGGAACGCCTCCCGTTTCCGGAGGATCGTGAGCCACGAGAGCCCCGCCTGGAACCCCTCGAGGCAGAGCTTCTCGAAGAGGCGCCGGTCGTCGGTGACCGGAAAGCCCCACTCGCGGTCGTGGTAGGCGGCGTAGTCGTCGGTTGCGGAGCCCCAGAAGCAGCGGAGCCGCCCGTCGGCGCCGCGGACGAGGCCGTCGGAGGCGGATGTCACGCCGCCGATCCTCGCACGGAGCGGCCGCGCGGCGAGACCCGCGGGGCGCCCGCCTCGGCGACGGGCACCCGTCGTCCTCCCGCTCCCTGCTGACCGGGAGGCTCCGAGCCACGAGCTCAGGGGGGACCCGGTCGCCGGTCGGCTCCACCGCCCCCGCGTGGGCCGCTCCCTGCAGGTTCCCGGGGCGTTCCCGGCCCCCTCCCCGCTTCCTCCTCAGCGCCCGAAGTACTTCTCCAGGAAGGCCCAGATCTCCTTCCGCGACTCCTGCGCGAGCGCCGTGTCGATCCGGTTGAAGCTGTGGCCGGCGGGAGCGTCCTTGTAGATCCTGTACTGGAAGTCCTTGCCGGCGGCCTTCAGGGCCGCGACGAGGTTCTCGGTCTCGAGGACGTTCACGTCGCGGTCGTTGGTCGTCGCGTGGACGAGGAGCGGCACCTTCAGCTTGTCCACGTGGGTCACCGGGCTGCGGCGCCGGTACTCGTCGACGTCCTCCACCACCTTCTTGCCGACGTGGTACTTCGCGGCGAACTCGTCCTCGTACGACTGCTCGTGGTAACCGAGGCGCGCGACGAGGTCGGTGACCGGGACGCCGGCGTAGGCGGCCTTCCACTTGTCCGGGTGGTCCATCGCGGCGAGGAGCGCGATCAGCCCGCCGTGGCTCCAGCCGACGATGGCGGTCCGCGACCCGTCCACGAACGGGAGCTGCTCCACGGCCCAGTCGCGGCCGGCGATCACGTCGTCCACCTCGAGGCCGCCGTAGTCGATCGCCTCGTAGAACCCCTTCCCGTAGCCGGTCGACCCGCGGTACTCCGGGGCCACGACGACCCAGCCGCGGTCGAGCATCTCCCTCACGATGTGGACGTGGTAGGTGCCGAAGTCGCCGTGGACGCCGCCGTGCGGGAGGACGACGAGGGGGTGCTTCCTCGACCTGTCGAGCTTCCTCGGGACGAAGACGTACTGGCTGAAGCGGATCGGGTGCCGCTCGTTCCTGATCCCGTAGCGCTCTTTCGCGCGCGGGTTCGGCGGCCCGGCGACCATCACCTTGTCCACCTCGGCCACGTCCGAGAGGCGAAGCCAGAAGAGCGCGTCGTCGGCCGACTTCCGCGTCTCGTCCACCTGCCACTTCAGGTCGTCGACGTCGGACTCGAGCTTCTTGACCCGCGCGGCGAGGTCGGGCTCGTCGGCGGCGCGAAGGGGGGCGGAGAGGGGGGCGAGGAGGACGAGGGCGAGGATCCCGGGCAGCGTCGCGCGTCGGACCATGGCTTCCTCCGGAACGGGGCCGGCTCGCGGCCGGACCCGGCCGGCCAGCTTAGCAGCGGGCGAGAACCGGCGCCGGTGTCGTCCGGGGAGAAGCTCTCTCCCCGCCGCCCGCCCGCCCTGTCAGGCCGCCCCTTCCTCCTGGCGCGGCAGGAGGTGCTCGATGCTCCCCGCGTAGTAGCCCAGGAGCCGCAGCTCCCGCGGGTCGGCGCGGTGGAGGCCGTCCGCGACCGTCACCGCGCGCCGGAGCGTCAGCATCCTCAGGCCGACCGAGATCGCGTAGTCGCGGTCGTGGCGCGGGACGTGGACCTTCGCCCCCGCCGCCTCCAGCTCCCCGATCAGGCGGAGCGCCTCGGCCTTCAGCTCGAGCTCGGTGAACGATCGCTCCGGCCAGCGAACGAACACCGTCGCCACGAGCGCGACCGGGACGACGGGGACGACGCGCGCGATCGCGGCCATCAGCTCGTTCGCCAGCTCCCCGACGCGCGCGATCCTCTCCTCGCGCGGGAGGGCGCGGGGGTCGATCCCGCGCGCGCCGAGGTACCTCCGGAGCGAGACCGGCGGGCCCAGCTGGACGCAGGCGTACCCGAACCGGCGCCACCGGTTCCTCGCCATCAGGCCGAGGTTCCGGAGGAGGAACGCCGCCGTCCTCAGGGAGGCGCCTCCCGCGCCGGGACGGGCGGCGGCGGGGTCGAGGTCGAGGAGGAGGGTCCGGTCCTCCAGGACGCGGTCGTAGTTCAGGCCGACCGGGACGAAGACGACGTCGCGCCCCGCGGACGGGTCGAAGGAGCGGACGATGTAGTCGAGGATCCCGAGCCGCGGCGGCCGGAGCCGGCCGTCCCGCGTCAGCCCCCCCTCGGGGTAGACGGCCTGCGTGACGCCGCCGGCCGTCGCCATCGCGACGTAGCGCTCGAGCACCCTCCGGTAGAGCGCGTTCCGCGAGTCGCGCCGGATGAAGTAGGCCCCCATCGCGCGGAAGAGGGTCTGGAGCGGCCAGACGCGCGCCCACTCGCCGACGGCGTAGCTCAGCGCCGTCCTCTCGGCGACGAGGTACGACACCAGGACGTAGTCCATGTTGGAGCGGTGGTTCATCAGGAAGACGACCGTCGCCCCTTCGGGGACGGCGGCCGCCAGCTCGGCCGCCTCGCCCAGCCGGACGCGGTAGAGGGCGCGGGCGGCCTGGCGGGCGAGGAAGTAGCCGACGCGGAAGTAGACGTAGGCGTTGAAGCCCGGGACGATCTCCTCGGCATAGGCGGCGGCGCGCGCGTAGGCGGTCGAGATCGGGATCCCCTCCTCGCGGGACGCGGCGTCGATCGCCTCGAGGACCGGCGGGTCGTTGAGGAGCCGCTCGACGAGGACCTGCCGCTTCGTCAGCTTGAACGGCTGGATCCGGATCTTCAGCCGCCGGTCCACCTCGTCGAGGACGCGGTTCACCCGCCGCCGCACCACCCACTTCACCCCCGGAAGGAGGAGGCGCTCCACCAGCGCCAGGGCGGCGAGGAGGAAGACGACGGCAGCCAGCCAGAGCGGCAGCGAGACGGTCTCGGTCATGGTCCCGGGGTGGGCGGAACTCTACCGCGGAACGGAGAGGAGCGCCGTGCCGCCGGCGCGGCCGTGAGGGTCCCGCTCGCCGGGGCGCGCGGGGCGCACCCCACGGGACGGAAGCCGTGCGACGATCGGAGCGTGAACGACACGCGCCTCGTGTCCGAGGACGACGGCGCTCCCTCGACCGAGCTGGTCGTCGTCTTCCGGAGCACCGACCCGCTCGAGGCGGGCCTCGTGGCGAGCGCGCTCCAGGACGCCGGGATGCTGCCGCTCCTGAGGCAGGACCTGCCGGGCGGGCTCTCCCTCCCTCCGGTCCTGACCGAGCCGATCGTGGGCCAGCCGACGGCCGTGTGGGTGCCGAAGGGGGATCTCGACGATGCGGTCGCCCTGATCCAGGGGATGCCGGGCAGCAGGCGTCCGGCTTTCGAGCACGCCGCCGGGCCAGGCCCGATCCTCGGCGCCGGCGCGCGGCCGAACGAGCGGGCTCGCGCCCTCGCCTGGGTCCTCCTCACGGGCTTCTGCAGCGTCCTCGTCCTCCGCCTTGGCCACGCCCTCCTCCAGCTCTTCCGCCGGCCCTGAGGAAGGCGCGGCCCGGAGGCGTCCGGCCGAAGGGCGCGGAGGGTCAGGCCCGTCGCGGCGCCGGCCCGACGGCGACCCCCGGGACGAGCGTCGCGACGTGGCTCACGAACTCGAGGGGAGAGGCCGGGGAGACCACGACGACGCGGGCCGGGCTCCTCAGGACCACGGCTCGCGCCGGGTCGGTGACGAAGGCGCGGTACGTCCCGAGGGTGGAGTTCCGGTAGAGCCCCGTGATGGAGAAGAGCCCGCCGTTCCCGAAGAGGCGGAGCGACCGGCGCATCGCCGCGGGGTCGTGCCAGACCCTCTCGAGGCCCCGAAGGTCGATGCGCGACTGCCAGAGAGGCCGGTGGACGAGGAGCGACGTCCCCTCGAGGTGGTAGCCGGTGACGACGAAGAGGAGGGAGCCGACGACAACGAGGAGGAAGACGGGAAGGACGACGCGGCCCGCTGCTTCCGCGACCGGGGCGTGACCGGTGCGCGGGATGGCGCGGCCGACCGTGTATCCGACGGCGAGGAGGACCCCTGCGCCGAGGAAGGAGACGAGCCTGAGAGCGGTGGACCAGGGAGCTGCCTCGAACCGGCGCATGACGGGAAGAGCTTAGCGCCGGGGGCGCCACTGGCAGGCGGCGAGGCGGATCGCCCCGTCCCGCCCGAACCGGACCCCCTCGCGCCGGAGGATCACCGCCTGGAGCGTGTCGTGGCCGGAGCCGGACGAGCGCGGGCTGACGCGCCCCTGCGCGTTCACGACGCGCTGCCACGGGACGCGGCTCCCGTCCGGCAGCGCGCTCAGGGCGTACCCGACGAGCCGGGCGTGGCCCGGCAGGCCGGCGAGCGCGGCGACCTGGCCGTAGGTCGCCACGCGGCCTCTCGGGATCCGCGAGACGACCGCGTAGATCCTCAGGTAAGTGGCGCTCGCGAGGGGCATGCGCGCGAGATTCTGACGCCGGTTCCCGAGCGCCGGGGGAGCCCGTGCGGGGCATGCCTCGCGGCGCCGTCAGGGGACGAGGGCGACGACCATGATGACGAGCCCCAGCGCGACGACGGCCCAGCTCGGCCCGTCGCCGATCGCGAAGACCACCGGGTCGTCCCGCACCTCGCCCCGCGCCGCCTTCAGCCAGACGCGGCTCACCCAGTAGAGGAGGAGCGGGCAGAGGAGCCAGATGACCTGGGGTCTCGCGTAGAAGGCGGCGCTCCGGGGACTGTTGACGTAGAAGGCCACGACGAGGACGGCGAGGCAGCCCGAGGAGGCCCCGAGCGCCTGGAGGAGGCCCAGGTCTCCGGCCCGATAGCCGCGCCCCCGGGGCTCCGCGCCTTCGTGTCCCCCGAGCCCGAGGAGCTCGGTGTAGCGCTTCACGAGGGCGAGCGAGAAGAACAGGAAGAGCGAGAGGGCGAGGAGCCAGAACGAGACGTCGAGGGGCCCGGCTGCCCCCCCCGCGACGATCCGGAGGGTGTAGAGGACGGCCAGGACGACCACGTCGACGAGGGCGAGACGCTTGAGGACGAGCGAGTAGGAGAGCGCGAGGAGGAAGTAGGCGAGGAGGGCGAGGCCGAAGCGCCACGGGAGCGCGAGGGCAGCTGCCGCCGACAGGGCCGCCAGGACCGCTGCCAGGCCGAGAGCCCCTCCCCGCGTCATCTCGCCCGCGGCGAGGGGACGTCCCCGCTTCCGGGCGTGCGCCCGGTCGTGGGGGAGGTCGACGACGTCGTTGACGAGGTACCCCGCCGAGGCGCAGAGGCAGAACGCGACGAACGCGAGGAGCGTCCTCAGGACGAGGGCCGTCTCCCCCACCCGGTGGGCCGCGACGAGCGGGACCAGGACGAGGACGTTCTTCGCCCACTGGTGCCAGCGGACCGCCGCCAGGACGACGGCGACGGCCCCGCGCCGCGGCGTCCCGGCCGGGGGCGGCGGCGGAGCCGCCGTCACCTGACCGCTCCGCACCCGACGGGCGCCATGCCGGTCTCCTCCACGGCGCGATTATGGGGTGGCGGGAAGGGTCCGAGGGGCATGCGGCCGCGGCCGCCTCGACCGCCGACGTGGCCCAGAGCCCGACGGCCGAGCCGCAGGGCAGGCGACCGGCCTCTCCCCTCCCCGGCGCCGGCCCCGTGCCCGGCTCGCGCTACGCGACGTAGCCGGCCCGCTCCAGGTGCAGGATCACCTGCTGCAGCGCCTCCTCCGGCGACGTGTCGGTCGTGTCGATCACGATCTCGGCGTCGAGGGGAGCCTCGTAGGGGTCCGAGATGCCGGTGAACGCCTTGACGATCCCCTGGCGGGCCTTGGCGTAGAGGCCCTTCCGGTCCCGCGCCTCGCACACCTCGAGGGGCGTCGCGAGGTGGACGAGGACGAACCCCCCGTGGGCCTCGACCTGCGCGCGGACCGCCTTCCGGGCCTCGTCGTAAGGCGCGATCGGGGCGCAGAGCGCGATCCCGCCGTTCTTTGTGATCTCCGACGCGACGAAGCCGATCCGGAAGATGTTGAGGTCCCGGTGCTCCTTCGAGAAGCCGAGCTCCGACGACAGGTGCCTGCGGACGACGTCGCCGTCGAGGAGCGTCACCGGCCGGCCCCCCATCTCCAGGAACCGGACCAGGAGCGCGTTCGCGATCGTCGACTTGCCGGAGCCCGAGAGCCCCGTGAAGAAGACGGTGAAGCCCTGGCGTGACCGCGGCGGGTAGCGACGCCGGAGCTCCTCCGCCACCTCCGGGAACGTGAACCAGGGCGGGATCTCACGCCCCTCGAGGAGCCGACGGCGGAGCTCCGTCCCGGAGAGGTCGAGGACGCGGGTGCCAGGCGCCCGCTCGTCCTCGGGCACGTACTCGTCCCGCTCCGCGACCCAGGCAGTCATCCGGAAGGGGACCATCCGGATTCCGAGCTCGTCCTCGTGCTCCCGGAGGAGCTCCTGCGCGGCGTACGGGTCGTAGAACGGCGTCCCGTCGCGGCGCGAGCCCGGGCCCGCGTGGTCCCGGCCCACGATGAGGTGCGTGGCGCCATGGTTCTTGCGGATGATGGCGTGCCACAGCGCTTCCCGCGGGCCCGCCATCCGCATGGCGAGCGGGAGGAGGGCGAGCTTGACGGTGTACGCCGGGTACCGGTGGAGGAGGAGCTCGTAGCAGCGGACCCTCGTGTAGTGGTCGACGTCCCCCGGCCTGGTGAGCCCCACGACCGGGTGGACGAGGAGGTTCGCCTCCGCGTCCCGGGCGGCCCGGAGCGTCAGCTCGAAATGGGCGCGGTGCATCGGGTTGCGCGTCTGGAACGCGACGACGCGCCGCCACCCGAGCCTCGCGAGCTCGGCCCGCAGCTCCGCCGGCGTGAGCCTCAGCGACCGGAAGTCGTAGTGGGTCGGCAGCTCGATGCCTTCGAGGCGCCCGGAGACGTACCGGGGATTCGTCTCCTCGAGGAGGGCCCTCGCTCCCGGGTGCTCCGGGCTGGTCGTGCCGTACACCCGCTCGGCCTCGGCCCGGCGGTCGGGGGACCAGCTCTCCTCCACGTGGAGCGCCGCGAGCATGACGCCTTCCGGGCTGCGGAGGGCGATGGTCGCGCCGGGCGCGATGGCGTCGTGGGAGGCCGCGGGGACGTCGAGGACGACGGGGATCGGCCAGAGGAGCCCGCTCGCGAGCCGGGAGCTCTCGCAGACCGACTCGTAGTCCGCCCGTCCCAGGAAGCTCCGGAGAGGCGAGAAGGCCCCGGACAGGAGGAGCTCGAGATCGCACAGCTGCCGGGGGGTCAGGTCCCACGACGGCCAGCCTCGCGACCGAGCCCTGAGCCGGGCCGCCCGCTCCGCGTCGACCAGGCAGGAGACGAGCTCTCCGCCGTGGGGAGCGATCAGGTGATGTTCCTCGGGTGTTCTCTCCACGACGCTCCACCTTTCCGCCGGCGCGACGCCTCCCGTTCCCCCGCGTCGCCGCGCCGGCCCCCGACCAGGGAAGGCCCTACTTCGCCAGCGCCGCCAGCGCCTTCCTGCGCGCCGGCTCGAACTCGTCCCCGCTCTTCCACCGCGGCATCCCGGCCGCGTCGGCCAGCCGGCACCCCAGGTAGAAGTCGAGCTGCACGTCCTCGACGGCACCCGAGAGGTCCCAGCTCTCCCGGATCGAGTCGGAGGGCTGGTGGTAGTCGTCCCTCACGAACCGCTCCTGCTCCTCGCGCCCGAAGCCCTCGGGCTTGCCGATGACGTCGGTCCCGCCCCGCAGGTAGGCCGCGGGGACGCCGACCTGGGCGAGGCTGTACTGGTCGGAGCGGTAGAACGTCCCGCGGTCGGGGAACGGGTCGGGCGTCACCGTCCGTCCCTGCAGGGCGGCGAGCGCCCGGACGTCGTCGTCGATGGAGGACTTGCCCAGGCCGATCATCGACAGGTCCCGCGTCCTTCCGAACCAGCCGATCCCGTCGACGTTGATGTCGGCCGCGATCCGTCCCGCCGGGAAGGGCGGGTGGGCGGCGAGCCACTGCGAGCCGAGGAGCCCCTGCTCCTCGCCGGCGACGAACGCGAAGACGATCGACCGGGCCGGCCTCGCCGGGAGGCTCGCGAAGGCCCGGGCCACCGACAGGATGGCCGCGACGCCGGAGGCGTTGTCGAGCGCGCCGTGGTAGATCAGCTCCGCGCCCGGTTTCGCGCCGGGCTTCGCGCCGAAGTGGTCGTGATGGGCCGTGTAGAGGACGGCCTCGTTCGCGCGCACCGGGTCGGAGCCCCGGAGGATGCCGATGACGTTGCCCGACTCCTTCCTCGAGATCGCGTTGGCGATGGCGAACGACATCTTCACGCCGAGCGGCACGGGCCGGAACGATCGCTCCTCGGCCGCGGCGCGCAGCTGGTCGAGGTCCTTCCCCCCGAGGGCGGCGATCGCGCGCGCCAGCTCCTCGGTGGCCCAGGCCTTCACCTTCACGCGCGGCGTCCCGTCGTCCGGCAGCTCGAACAGCTCGCCGCTCCACGAGGACGTCACGACCTGCCACGGGTAGCCGGCCGACGGCGTCGTGTGGATGACGATCGCCGCCGCGGCCCCCTTGCTGCCGGCCATGGCGTATTTGTAGTCCCACCGGCCGTACCTCAGCCGCGTCTTCCCGGCGAAGAGATCCGGCTCGGAGGGGCTCCCCTCGGGGTCGTTGTTCATGACCAGGAGGACCTTCCCCCGGAGGTCCGCGTCCTTGTAGTCGTCCCAGCGGTACTCGGGCGCCTGGATGCCGTAGCCCACGAAGACGACCTCGGCGTCGTCGACCCTCGCCTCGGGCGCCTGGACGCCGGAGGAGGCGACGAGGTTCTCGCCGGGCGTCCCCTGCACGACCCCGCGCTCCGACCGGAAGACCGCCGGGCCGGCGAAGCTCGGCCGGATCGCCACGAGCGGGACCTTCTGGATGAAGCCTCCCTCCGGGGCGCCGGGGGCGAGGCCGAGGGCCTCGAGCTGGGCCTGGATGTAGGCCTCGGCGAGCCGGTCCCCGCGGGTCGCCGGGCCGCGCCCCTCGAGGAGGTCCGACGCGAGGAACCGGATGTGCGCGCGCAGCCGCTCGGGGGTGATCTCCCTCGCGGCGTCCCGCTGCTCCTTCGGGATCGCGGGCTCCGCGGCGCGGCCGGGTGCGGCGACGACGAGCGCGCTGGCGAGGAACAGGCCAAGTCCGTGTCTCATGCCGGCGAGTCTACCGGCTCCGTCGATGGTCGCCCCGCGAGCGGCCCTCCGGGCGCGCCGCTCGAACCGGAACGCGGAGGGCGCTCCGCGACGGGGTTCTCCCTACTCGTACCGGAGCGACTCGATCGGGTCGAGGCGCGAGGCTTTCACGGCCGGGTAGGCGCCGAAGAAGATCCCGACGCTCATCGAGACCAGGAGGCCCAGGACCGGGGACCAGATCGGCACGGAGGTGGGGAGGGCGGGGACGACGGCCCGGACCCCCACCGCGATGAGGATCCCCAGCGCCACGCCGACGGCTCCGCCCACGCTCGTCAGCGTGACCGCCTCGACGAGGAACTGGACGACGATGTCGCGCCGCAGCGCGCCGACGGCCCGGCGGATGCCGATCTCGCGGGTCCGCTGCGTGACCGACACGAGCATGATGTTCATCACCCCGACGCCTCCGATCGCGAGGGAGATCAGCGCGATGAACACCATGGCGCCGGTCACCCCGCCCGTGATCGCCCGGAACTGGGAGATGAGCTGGTCGGGGGTGACGACGGCGAAGTCGTTGGGCTTGTCGAAGGGGACCCTGCGGCGCGCCCTGAGGACGGCGACCGTCTTCTCCACCACCGCGTCGAGGTCCTCCGTCCGCTTCGGGACGATGCTGAGCCTCACGCCGTCGCGCAGGATGCGGAAGCCGAACTGGCGGGCGAAGGCCCCGTGCGGCAGGACGATCTTGTTGTCGGGCGAGTAACCGAACTGCGCCCCCTTTCTCGCCAGCACTCCCACGACGCGGTAGCGCATCCCGTTCACGGTGACGTCCTTGCCGATCGGGTCCTCCTTCGGGAAGATCGCCTCCTCCACCTCGGCGCCGAGGATCACGAGGAGGGCGCTGTGCGCCACCTCGACGGGCGTGAAGAAGCGGCCCCGCGCGATGCTGTGGGCCGTGGAGGGGAGGTAGAAGTCGTCGGCGGCGATGACGTAGGGGTAGTTGGCGACGAGGTTCCCGTTCTTGACCCGGATCTCGGCGTCGTCGTACGAGACGAGCGTCGAGACCACCGCCTCCGGAATCGCCTGCCGCAGCGCCTCGGCGTCCGCGACGGTGAGGTTCGGGCGCCTGCGCTCCTCGTCGTCGAGCGGCCCGCCGGGCCCGAAGCGCTCGTCGTACTTGCCGACCTCGATCCGGTCGGCGCCGAACGCCTTCAGGTTCCCGATCACGTTGTTGTTGAAGCCGACGACGATCGCCACCATGGCGATGACGGTCGTCACCCCGACGACGATGCCGAGGATCGTCAGGCCCGACCGGAGCTTGTGCTCGCGGATCGCGATCCCCGCGAACCGGACGTTCGAGGCGAAGCCGCGGCGGAGCGCCGTGAGGAGGGGGTTCACGGAGCGGTCTCCTCACTCACGGCGGAGCGCCTCGATCGGCGAGAGGCGGGAGGCCGACGCCGCGGGAGCGAGCCCCGCCAGGACTCCCGTGACCGTGGAGGTGAGGAGGCCGACGGCGACGAACGGGAGCCGGACCTCGGCGGGGAAGACCCGGCTCACGGCCAGGGCGACGCCGGCGCCCGCCAGGACGCCGATGGCGCCGCCCAGCGTGGCGAGGACGGCCGACTCGAGGAGGAACTGGCGCCGGATGTCGCGCCGGCGCGCGCCGAGCGCCATCCTCAGGCCGATCTCCGCGGTCCTTTCCACCACCGACACGAACATGATGTTGGCGATCACGATGGCGCCGACGACGAGCGAGATGCCGGAGATCAGGACCATCAGCGCGAAGGCGCCCGCCGAGATCGAGCGCCAGAGCTCCTGGATCGCCTCCGACCCGACGACGCCGAACGGGTCGTCGTCGCGGAACGGGGTCCGGCGGAGCGAGCGGAGGATGACCCGCACCTCGCTCTCGACCTCGTCGAGCCCCTTCATCCCCCGGGCCGGGCGGACGAGGATGGCGATCCCCTCGTTCGACGTCATCACCTTCTGCATGAAGGAGAGGGGGACGAAGACGACCTTGTCCCGGTTCTGGCCGAGGACCTTCCCCAGCTTGGCCTGGAGCCCCACGACCCGCAGCGGGTAGCCGTGGACGTAGATCGTCCGCCCCATCGGGTCGAGCGTCGGGAAGAGCTGGTCCTTGACGTCGTACCCGATGACCGCGACGGCCGAGGAGTGCTCGTCCTCGGTGGGGGTAAAGAACCGCCCCGCCTCCAGCTCGATGTTCAGGAGCGAGACCGTGTTGGCGGTGTATCCCGTGATTGGCACGGCGGACAGCTTCCGGCGGCCGGCCCGGACGTTGGCCACCTGGTCGCCCTGGGCCCCGACCGCGCCGCAGGAGAGGCACTCGGACCTCACGACCTTCATGTCGCGGAGCGTGATCGGCTTGCGCTTCTGCGCGAGGAGGAACTCCTGGCGGCTCCGGATGATCCCGTACTTCGTGAAGACGATGACGTCGGGGTTCAGGTTGACGACCTTGCTCAGGACGTAGTCGTTCAGGCCGGTGATGACCGACAGGACCGAGACGACGGTCGTGACGCCGATGATCACGCCGAGGAGGGTGAGGCCCGACCGCAGCTTGTTCCGCCGAAGCGCCTGGGTCACGGTCAGGAGGATCTCGGAGACGGGCACCGGCGACCTCGCTACGACGCCCCCGCCCCCTGGGCCTCGGCGGCCTTCCTTTCCTTGTCGGACATCTCGCTGACGCGGTCTCCGTCCTTGATCTGGCGGATCGCCTTGAACGGCCCGGTGACGATCCGCTGACCCTTCTCGAGCCCGGAGACGACCTCGATCACGAGGTCGCCGGCGAGGCCCGTCCGGATCGGGACGAACGACACCTTGCCGTCCCTGATGGCGTAGACCCCTTCCTCGGTCTTCAGCTTGCCCGACTCGGTCTTCTCGCCCTTCGGCGAGTCCCGGATGACGACGGCCGCCAGGGGGATGGCGAGCGCCCTTGGCTTGGTCCCCGTGATGATGTCCGCCGTCACCGAGAAGCCGGGCCGGATCCCCGGCGGCGGCGCGAGGAGGTTCGCCTTCACCTTGAAGTTGATGGCGTCTGAGGTCGTCGTGAGGCCCGCCAGGTCGGCGTCGTCCTTGAGGATCGGCGAGTTCCCGACCTCGGTCACGACGGCCTGGAACGTCCTCCCCCCGTACGCGTCGATGGTGAGGAGGGCCTTCTGTCCGACCTGGACGGTCGGGGTGTCGGTCTCGTCCACCATCAGGACGGCCTGGACGGTCGACATGTCCGAGATCGTCATCAGCTGGGTGCCGGGGTTGTTCATCGTCCCGATCACGGTCACCTCGCCGGCCTTGACCCGGAGGGTGGTGACGATGCCGTCGATCGGGGCCAGGATCGTCGTCTTCGCGAGGGTGTCGCGGTTCGCGTTCAGGCCGGCCCGGGTCTGGTCGACCCGGTTGCGCGCCGCGGCGTAGGCCGCCCGGGCGCTCTCGAGGGCCGCCCGGGCCTTCTCGTAATCCGCCTCGGAGGCGATCCGGGCCTCGAAGTTGGCGCGGACCCGCTGGTAGTCGCGCTCGGCCTGGTCCATGGCGGTCCGGGCCGAGTCGCGGTCGTTCCCGCTGGCCAGGAGCGCGGCCGCCGAGCCGGCCTCGTCGGCAGCCGCCCGGTTCCGGTCGATCTGCAGGAGGAAGTCCCCCTTCCTGACGCGGTCCCCCTCCTTGACGCGGAGGTTGACGATCTGGCCCATGACCAGGGCGGACAGCTCGACCCTGTTCTCCGCCTGGATCTTCCCGTTGGCCGTGACCTTGGCGACGATGTCCTGGGGCTCCACCGTCGCCGCGACGACCGGGACGACCCCCTTGTTCCGGGAGGAGTAGGCGGCGGCGCCCGCGCCGACGAGGACGAGACCGCCGACCGCGAGAAGGACGCCCTTCAGGTTCTTCGACATGGCGATCTCTTCCTCTTACGCAAGCCCGTCCCGCCCGGTTCCCGGGTGAGACGCCGTCGAGCAGGCCGAGGAGGGGGCCTCCCGTGCGATCGTTCAACGCGGCTGGCGGGCCCCTTCCCTCGCGAGCGCCGTGAACGCGACTCCGAAGACACCGACGAGCGCGAGGAGCGCGCCCGCCGGGACGAGCCAAATCGCGTGGCCCGGATCGCCCTCGGGGTGCCAGAGACCTCCGAAGAGGAAGCCGAGCGGCAGGAGGACCGCTCCGAGGCGGAGGCAGCGGATAGCGCCGGCCGGGACGGGGCGCGCGAGGCGGGGCTCCGTCGCCCCGAGGACGAGGAGGAGCGCGTGGAGGAGCGTCCCGTGGGTGTGCGCGAGGCGCAGGAGCTCGCGCCGGATCGGGTCGTCGAGGTAGGCAGGCGTCTTCCAGGCCATCAGGCTTTCGAGGACGAACCCGACGGCCATGAACAGGGCGAGGCCTGCCCAGCCCTGGGCGAGGAGGGAGCGGTCGGACGAGGGGGGCGGCGCGTTCATCGGGCTTCGACCTCCGGCGTCATTCCCCCACCTCCACGTCCGTCTCGGTCCGGGTCTTCCCGAGGGACTCGGCGAGCGCGCGGGCGCGCGCGAGAGGCCCCGGACCGGCGGTCGCCTGGCGCGCGAGCCATGGGGCGAGTGCCGTGGCCCTCGCCGCGGGGTCGGCGAGGGGGTCTGGCTTCGGGAGATCCGTTCCCCCGGAGGCGAGGGAGTCGGCCACGAACATGCGGACGACCGGGTAGCTCTCGATCTCGAATGCGGCGAGGAGGAACGGGCGGGCCCAGGCCGGGTCGACCACGGAAGCCACGCCGCCGCCGAGAGTCTCTGCGGCGAGCGCGCGCATCACGGCGTCACCCGCGAAGAGCTCGCGCGGTCCCTCCGGGACGTCGAAGCGCGGGGAGAGCGCGGCGGAGGCGCCGAAGCGGGCGGGCCAGAGGCGCCGGGACGCGTCGAGCGCCCAGGCGAGCGAACGGTCGGCGTGGCACTGGCTGCACGCGTTCGGGACGGCCTCCTCGGCGGTGAGCCGCGGGTCGGGGATCGAGATCTGGTGGGTGCGGTGGACGGACATCACGCCGTACACGACGCGCGGCATGTGACAGGCGTAGCAGCGGCTTCCTCGCGAGGCCGGCTCGTGCCCCGTGTGCGCCCTCAGCGCCGAGGAGGTCGCGTACCGCGCGTGGCAGCCGAGGCAGGGGGCGTCGCTCCGGTTCTCCTGGCGAATCATTCCCCTCGGGTCCCCGTCGTGCATCGAGTGACACGTGAGGCAGGTGAGGCGCCCCGTCCCGGCGCCTCTCGTGAAGCAGGCGGAGCGGAGCAGACCCTGGTACTCGTAGGCCGTCAGGCGCGGCGACCCGTCGCCCCAGAAGCGCGCGGCGAAGGAGACCGTTCCGACCGTCGTCTCGCGCGAGATCGGACGGTAGAAGGCGGAGAGGTCCTCGCCGGCATCGAACGGATCGCCGCGGGACATGATCTCGGCGATCCGGTCTTCCGGCTCCGGGATCCGCTGTCCGTGGCAATGACCGCACACCATGACGGACCGGTCCTGCGCGAGGGAGGCGGGGTCGACGGCGTCGCGGTCGAGGGAGGAGACGAGCCGCCACGCCGTTCGCGTGAACGGCGAGAGCGCCCGGTCGGCGTGCGGGCCGAGCCGGCCGTGGCAGGCCCCGCAGGCGATTCCGAGCTCGGCCACCTCGGTCGCGAAGCGGCCCGTCGTGGAGTCTCGCTTCGGCTGCGCCTTGACGTTGTGGCAGAAGACGCAGTTGCCGTCCCAGACGCTGAAGTGGCGGAACGGGTCGGTGCCGTCCGGCTCGAAGAACGAGCCGTTCAGGTGGACCCACCTCCCGCGCAGCCGGTCCCAGGCCACCGGGATTCGAAGGAACCGGCCGTTGGCGTGGATCAGGTACTGCTGAAGGCGCCGCGAGCCGATCGTCCGGACGATCCGCTCCGTCCGGCTCTTCCCGTCCGCGAAGCGGAACGTCACGGCGTAGCCGCCGTCGGCGAACCCCATCCGAGCCTCGATCCCTTCGTACGAGATCGTGTTCCGCCGCTCGAAATCGCCTAGGACCGTCTCGGGGCCGGCCTCGCGCGTCATCCGGCCGTGGAACGTCCGTGCCCACGAAGCGTAGTGGTCCGGATGGCAGGCGCGGCACGTTCCCGACGGGACGTATCCGGCGTCCTCCTCGCCCGCTCGAGCGCCGGCCCGGTCCGGCCGGAGGCCGAGGACGAGCGCCGTGGTCAGCCCGGCGACGCTCAGGGCGGCGACGACGGCGCGGCCGAGCACGGGCGGAGGATAAGACGATCCGGGAAGGGGTTCGAGTCTCCGAATGCCGGTGCGCCGTCCCGCCGACGGGTGAACGGGTGGCGTCGGCCCGCTCCCGGCCGTCCGCGGCGAGACCACACGCCGGGCCGGGCGGCCCCCGGCGAAGCGGAGTCAGGGGCGGGGCGGAGCGGCTGCAGGGATCTCGTCCTCGAGGCGTCGCAACCTCCCCTCGAGCTCCGCGTCGAACGCGGCGAACTCGGCGGTGGGGCGCACGCGCGCGAGGAGGGGATCCACGAGGAACAGCGTCCGGTCCGGCATCCCCGCGGCGACCGTCCGGCGCAGCATCTCGACCGCCCCCCGAGCGTCGCCCTGCGCCGCCCGGATGCAGGCCACGGCGTAAAGGGTGTGGTGGTAGTCGCGCAGCAGCTTGCCCTTCTCCAGAGCCCGGGTGATCGCCGCCTCGTCGGCCGGCCGCTCGTGCGAGACGACCGCGACCAGCTCCCGCATCGCCACGGCGACGTGCTGACCCGGGGACTCCTTCAGGAGCTCCTCCGTGGCGGCGCGCGCCTCGTCGAGCCGCCCCTTCGAGAGGAGAGCCATCGGCAAACGGGCCTCCGTGAGCGGGATCCCCAGCTGCTGCGCGAGAGCCAGGGCCTCGTCCGGGAGCCCGAGCAGGACGAGCCCTTCGACGCTGAATCTCCTCGTCGTCTGCGACGACGGATCGATCTGCAGCCCCCGGGCCACCTCGCGCCGGAAGGCGGCGGTCCGCCCCATGTGCGCGTAGAGGATCGCCAGCTCGTCGGTGCCGACGAGCGGATCGAGCCTCCGCGCGGCCTGGAGCTCCCGGAGCGCGGCCTCGATGTCGAAGCCCTGGTAGTGGCTCCAGGCGATCTGGTACCGGACCATGTGCGTCTCGGCGAGCTCCGGGTCGAGCTGGTCGGCCCGCTCCGCCTCGCTCTTCGCCTTCTCCAGGAAGCCCGCGCCGGGCTCGAAGAAGAGGTCCCGCCAGAGGTACGCGCCGGCCAGCCGCGCGTGCGCCAGCGCGTAGCGAGGGTCCAGGGCGACGGCGCGCTCGTAGCTGCCGATTGCCTTGCGGAGGTGCTCGGCACCCCAGCCGGGCCCGGCCTTGCCTTCCTCGCTCGCCCCGAGGACGAAGGCCTCGTACGCCTCGGGGTCCTCGGTGAAGCGCTTCTTCATCCGATCGCGCTGGACGGGCTCGAGGTGGAGCTGCAGCCGGCTGACCACGGCGTCGGAGACCGCGTCCTCGACCTCGAAGACCTGGGTGTCCGGGACGTCGAAGGACTCGGTCCAGATCGACCGCCCGTCGTCGGCCCGCAGGAGGTTGACGCTGACCCGGAGCTCTCCCCCCGCCCGCTGGACCGAGCCCTCGAGGACGGCGTCCGTCCGGAGCTCCCTCGCCGCCGACACGGCGTCCACGTCCCCCGTCGAATAGCGGCGGACCGCCGAGAGCGGCCGGACGGGAATCGCCCCGGCGCGGCTCAGGCCGCGGATGATCGTGTCCGCGATCCCCAGCCCCAGCGCCTCGTCGGCCGCGTTGCCGACGAGCGGCCTGAGCGGCAGGACGGCGAGCGACCGGACGGCGCCTGGCGCCGGCGACCTGGCGCGCGCGCGCAGCACCACGACGAGCGCCCCGGCGGCGAGGGCCAGGACGGCGAGGAGGGCTGCCGTGCGCAGGCGCCGGCCGCCCCGGTTCGGTGCCGTCGGTCGAGGAGGGCCCGACGCGCGGTCGCGCACCTCCGCGAGGTCCCGCTCGAGGTCCCGCGTCGAGTGGTAGCGCCCGTCGGGCTCCTTGGCGAGGCAACGCTCCACGATCGACGCGAGCGCAGCGGGCGTCGCCGGCTGGATGGACGAGAGGGGCTCGGGCTCCTCCCTCAGGATCGCCGTCAGGGTCTCCATCGGCGTCGGACGCCGGAAGGCCCGCCGGCCCGACGCCATCTCGTAGAGGATCGCGCCCAGCGCGAACTGGTCCGAGCGGTGATCCACCGGTCGGCCCGTCGCCTGCTCCGGCGACATGTAGCCGACGGTCCCGAGGACGACGCCGGCCCCCGTCTGCCGCGTGGCCGTGGGGGCCTCGGTTCCCTCGAAGGGCTCGGCGGCTGCCTTGGCCAGGCCGAAGTCGAGGATCTTGACGAGGCCTTCCGGCGTCACCATGACGTTCTCGGGCTTGAGGTCCCTGTGGACGATGCCCGAGCCGTGGGCCCTGGCCAGGCCCGCGGCGAGCTGGGCGCCGACCGAGAGCACCTGCTTCGGGGGCAGGGCGCCGCCCGCCATCAGCTGGCGCAGGCTCGAGCCCTCCACGAGCTCCATCGCGATCCACGGGACGCCGTCCGTCTCCCCCACGTCGTGGATCGTCACGACGTTGGGATGGTTCAGCCCGGAGGCGGCCTGCGCCTCCCGCTCGAAGCGGCGAAGCCGCTCCCGGCTCGAGGCCACCTCCTCCGGAAGGACCTTCACCGCGACCTGACGGCCCAGGCGGGGGTCGCGGGCCCGGTAGACCTCGCCCATCCCTCCCGCGCCGATCGGCGAGAGGACCTCGTACGGTCCGAGCCTGGTCCCGGGTGCGAGAGCCATCGTTCTCTCTCGGGTGGGCCGCCCCCGTTCCGGATCCTCGCGGCGGAGTCTACGCCGGGCCGGTTACGTCTCCTGGGGGACGACGTCGAACGCGGAGAAGGCGCGCCACGGGCGGAGACGGGACCCCGGAGGGGCCGGTCCGGGGAGTCACCGTCCGCCCGCGAGCGCCCCGGTCCAGTCGGTGACGACGACGACGCCGTCCGGCTCGACGCCGCGCGCCCGACGGATCACCAGGAACCGCTGCCCGTCCGGGGTGACGTCGTACGGCAGCCGGGTCCACGGCAGCTCGCCGCTCAGGTCGAGCTGGAGGGGAAAGAGCGGCTGCGGCTCGCCGAGCTCCAGCCCGCCTCCCTGCGGACCGAGGGCGACCGACATCAGCGTCCCGTCCCGGGCCGCGTAGAAGAGCTCGCGGCCGTCTCGTCTCCAGACGGGCATCTGTCCCCCGCCGATCGAGACCTGCCGCCTCGGGCCGTCGGGGACCGGCTGCAGGTAGACCTCCCTCTGACCCGACTCGATCGAATCGAAGGCGGACCAGCGGCCGTCGGCGGAGATCGAGGGATGCTCCTCGGAGAACCCGGAGCCGGTGCCCAGGCGAAGGGGTCGCCTCGGGTCGGCGACGTCGACGATCTCCCGGGAGAAGACGCCGGACGCCTGGACGCCGACCAGGATGTGCCGGCCGTCGGCGAGGACGGTCGGGACCGTCTTGTCCTCCTCCGACCGGACCAGGACCTTCTCGGGGCCGCCGCCCGCCGGCCGCTCGAAGAGGTTGTAGAAGCCGAAGTGGTCGGAGACGTAGGCGATCCGGTCGCCGTCCGGGAACCACGCCGGGTTGAAGTCGTCCATCGGCGAGGCGGTGACCCGCACGGCGGTCCCGCGCGAGACGTCGAGGACCCAGATGTCCTCGTTGTGGTTGTGGGACGGGTCGCGGAGGGCGACCGCCACCCTTCGGCCGTCCGGCGAGATCCGGACGTCGGTGTACCCTCCGACCTCGCCGAGGCTGCCCAGCTCGCGTCCCTTCCGGTCGACCCAGGCGAGCCGGCGCCGCAGCGCCCAGGAGCCGTACGCGACGCGGTTGCCGGCCGCCGAGAGCGAGAGGTAGTTGTCGGCCCTCTCCCAGTGGACGCCCGAGAACGCCGGGACCGGCTCGCCGACGAGCCGGAGGCCGTGGGGATCGAACCTCCACGCGAGGACGGCGTCGTCCCGCGCGAAGAGCAGGTACCCGGGCTCGGCGTAGACGGCAGAGGAGTCCGAGGGGAAGAGCGGGCGGACCTCGCTCGAGTCGAGCGAGCCGAGGACGATCCGCTTCCTCGTGAAGTCGGCGTTGCTCGCGAGGAAGACGAAATGCCGCCCGTCCGGGAGGAAGCACGGCTGGTTCTGGTGGACGTCCTCCCCCGCCGCGCCGGGGGCGTAGAGCTGCCGCGGCGCTCCTCCCGCCGCCGGAACCGCGAAGAGGGGGCCGCCGAACTCCTTCTCGAAGAGGATCGTCCCTTCGCGGCTCCACGCACCCCACACAGCGGCGCCGCTCTCGCAGAGGGTCTGCGCGGGGCCGCCGTCCGAGCTCATCCGCTTGAGCTTTCCCTCCGCGAAGAAGGCCACCTCGCGTCCGTCCGGCGACCAGAAGCCTCCGCGGGCGTCGCCGGTGCCCGGCAGCAGGCGGACCTCGAGGCTGTCGAGGGGTCTCACCGCGAGGACGTTCTTCCCTCCGTCGTCCCGGAGGAGGACGAGAAGGCGTGACGCGTCCGGGGAGAGCAGCGCGATGGGGAAGAAGCTCTGGCCGGGCGGCGCCAGGATCTTGAACCGCAGCGGTCCCGGTCTCGGCGGAGCGTGGCGCGGCAGGAGGGCGGCGAGCGCGGCCGCGAGGATCGCCGTCGCGGCCACTCCCCACGCGAGGAGCTCGCGCCGTTTCCGGGGTGCGGCCGCGGGAGCCTGCCCGCCGGAGGTCGGGCCGTCGGCGATCCACCGCAGCTCCCGCGCCAGGTCCGCGGCGCTCTGCCAGCGGTCGTCGGGGTCCTTGGCCAGGCAGGCCCCGACGACGCGGTCCAGGGCCGGAGGCGACTCGGGCCGGACGGAGGAGATCGCCGGCGGGTCGTCCCTCAGGATGGCGGAGATCAGGGACGTCTGGCTGGCCGACGGGAAGGGCCGCCGGCCCGTCGCCATCTCGTAGAGGACCGCGCCCAGGGCGAAGACGTCCGTTCGCGCGTCCGTCGCCTTCCCCTCGAGCTGCTCCGGCGCCATGTACGGCAACGTTCCGAGGACGGCGCCGTCGCCGGTGAGCGGCCGGTCGGCCGTCGACAGGTCGGTCAGCCCGATCGCGGAGCCGGCCGGGGCGAGGGCCCGGGCCAGGCCGAAGTCGAGCAGCTTGACCCCCGACTTCGTCAGCATGACGTTGCCCGGCTTGACGTCGCGGTGAACGAGCCCGTGTCGGTGGGCGTGGTCGAGCGCCGCGGCGATCTCGGCGCCGAGGGACAGCACCAGCCCGGCGGGGAGCGGACCCTTCTCGAGCCGGTCCGCGAGCGTCTCGCCCTCGAGGTACTCCATGACGAGGAAGTCGGTGTCACCCTCGCGGCCGACGTCGTGGAGGGCGCAGATGTGCGGGTGGGAGAGCTGCGAGACCGTCCGCGCCTCGCGCAGGAAGCGCTCGCGGGCCTCGGGCGACGCGGAGCGGCGAGACGACAGCACCTTGATCGCGACGGTCCTCCCGAGGCGATCGTCCCTGGCCCGGTAGACCTCGCCCATCCCTCCCGCGCCGATCGGCGAGAGCACCTCGTACGGTCCGAGCCTGCTCCCGGGTGCGAGAGCCATCGCTTCTCCTCCCGGGGGGGGCCGCCCCTGGTCCGGATTATCGCGGCGGAGTCTACGCCGGCCCCCCGCCCGGACCGCTGGCGCCGGAGACCCCGCCCGCCCGACGTCCCGACCGCCCGGGGAGAGGCGCGGTCCCGGACGTGTGGGAGCATCGGGCCGGTGAAGCGCCTCGCCGGCATCCTCTGGTCGCTCCTGACGATGGGCTGCGCGCCCACCACGACGCAGCGGCTGGGCCTCCCCCCGCTCGAGACGGTCGCGCGCGTCGACCTCTCGCGCTACGCCGGGACCTGGTACGAGATCTCCAGCTTCCCGCAGAGCTTCCAGCGCGGCTGCACCGCGACGACGGCGACCTACACGCTCCGCGAGAACGGGGACGTCGACGTCCTCAACCGCTGCCGCCAGGGCTCGCTCGACGGGCCGGAGAAGACGGCGCTCGGGCGCGCCCGCGTGGTCGACCGGACGACGAACGCGAAGCTCGAGGTGAGCTTCTTCCGCCCGTTCTGGGGGGACTACTGGATCATCGACCTTTCGGCGGACTACTCGTACGCGGTCGTCGGCCACCCGGGCCGCGACTCCCTCTGGATCCTGAGCCGCACCCCGACGATGGACGAGGCGACCTACCAGGGCATCGTCGCGCGCCTCGACGCCAAGCGCTACGAGACGTCGCGCCTCGTCCGCACCCTCCAGGCGCCGTCGCCTGCGTAAGATTCCCGCCCGATGGAGAAATGCCCTGTCTGCGGCGGCGAGGTCTCCCGGACCCTCGGGAGCACGTGGGCTTCCTGTCCCTACTGCCGCTCGCCCCTCCTCGTGGAGGAGGGCGCCGTCATGGCGCGCTACGCCGTCCGCCCGTCGCTCGACCCCGCGGCGGCGCTCCGGTCCCTGCTCCGCTGGATGAGCGGCAGCGAGCCGGTCGTCGGCCTCCCGGACGCCGCGATCGGAACGCCGCGGCTCGAGTGGCTCCCGGTCTGGTTCGCACGGACCCGCGGAAAGGGCGGGGAGCGGACCCACGAGCGCCGGGCCGACGACGCGGCCGTGCTCGAGGCGAGGCGACGGCTGATCCCGCCCGCCTCGATGATCCGGCTGACGGGAGACACGCACCCCTTCCCCGGCGCGTCCGACTTCCCGCAGCCGACCGTGTCCGCGGCCGCGTTCCGGGCGGAGCTGGAGGGTGAGGAGGTCCTGGAGCTGGCCCTCGTCCACGTCCCCTTCTACCGCTTCACCTACTCCTTCCGCGGCATGGCGTACACCGCGGCGGTCGACGCCGCGCGCGGCGAGGTCCGGCCGGGCCCGTTCCCGAAGAAGGCCGAGTGGCCCTTCAACCTCCTCGCGGTCGCGACCCTCCTCGCCTACGTGCTCCCCGGCTTCTCGTTCACCGGCGTCGCGACGGGACAGCCCGCGCCCGCCGCGGCGACCCTGATCGCCTACGCGGCCATCCTCCCCCTGAGCGCAGCGGTCGCCTGGCTCGTGGCGAAGCTCTTCTGATGGGAACGCAGGCCCTCAGCTGTCCCCAGTGCGGGGCGAACGACGCGGCGCCGACCGGCGCGCGTACGGGGACCTGCCCTTCGTGCAGGACGCTGCTCCACCTGGTGCCCGCCGGCACGCCCGAACGTCTCGTCCTCCCCGTCCTCGGCGCGGCGGAAGCCACGCGGTCGGCCCGGGCCTTCCTCCGGGGGCGGCGCAAGCGCGCGTTCCTCGCGCAGGCGGCCACGCTCGGCGCCCCGCAGCTCCTCTATCTCCCGTTCGCCCGGATCGAAGGCGACCTCGTCGGCTGGATCTTCGGCACGAAGAAGGCAAAGGACCGCGACGGCAAGGAGACCATGTCGGACGAGGAGCGTCACGTCCTGACCCCCCACGACGAGACCTTCCCCCTCTTCGCGACCGGCGAGGTGGGGGTCACCCGGCTCCCGCCCCTCGGGGGCGTCCCGACGGGGGCCTGGTACGAGGGGAAGGCGGCGGCCGGGGGAGAGGTGGTCCCGATCACCGAGAGCGTCGACGCGCTCGAGGAGGCCGCGCGCGGGGCCTGGGTCGAGAAGGCTCGCGTCCGGGAGGAGCTCGACACGGTGACCGGGGAGCGCCTCGACCTTCTCGGCGAGCGGAGGACGATCGTCCGCTACCCCGTCTGGCGCGTCCCCTACCAGGTCGCGGGGAGGGAGTACGCCGTCGTCCTCGACGCCCGGGACGGCGCGGTCGCCTACGGGAGGGCGCCGGGGAGCGACCTCTCCCGCGCCCTCTTCTTCGCGGCGCTCACCCCGCTCGGGGCGTGGCTCCTCATCGCCGCGGCGTGGACGGTGCTCCTGGCCTTCCGGCTGGCGGCCGAATCGTCGGACGACCTGCAGGGGTTCCTCTTCACGATCGGCCTGGGCGGAGCCCTCGCGCTCGGAATCGGATTCCTCGGCGTGAAGAGCGCGCTGGCGGGATACCGGGCCCTCCGCTACGGGGCCGAGGTCGAGGAGGGGTACTGCGTCCACCGGGGCGCCGCGCTGTTCGACCTGGAAGACGACCACGACCAGCAGGTGGCCGCCGAGCGCGCGGAGGTGGAGGCCGACCCGCGCCTCCGTCCGAGGCCCGTATGACGGCGCCGGAGCCCCGCCTCCTCGCCCTCGTCTGCCCCGCGTGCGGCGCGCGGATCGACGGAGAGCCCGGCGCGCGCCTCTACCTCTGCACGGCGTGTCCGACCGCCGTGGACGTGGCCGCCGACGGGGCGGCGGGCTACCCGGTTCGCTTCGCCGAGCACGCGAAGGGCGCGGCGGGCCGGCTGAGCTGGATCCTCGAGGCCCGGATCGCCATCCGCTGCTTCTCCGCGACCCAGGAGACCGTCACCCCCTTCGGACCCCTCGTGCCGGGGCAGACGGGGGAGCTGAACGGCCGCTTTCTGGTCCCCTCGGACCCGCCGCTGCCGGACGCCTTTCGACGCGCCCGCCTGCGGACCGAGGCCGGCGTCGAGCTGCCGGACGAGCCGCGGCAGGAAGGGACCTCCGCTCCCGGCGGCTCCTACGGGCGGCGCGAGGCCGAACGGATCGCGCGCCAGGTCTTCTCCTCGATCGCCGCCGGCGCCCCGGGCGCCGTCCGGCACCTCGACTTCGACCTGACCGTCACGGGCGCGTCGGTCCTCTTCGAGGAGCGCGGATCGAAAGCGGGCGGCTAGGAGTCTCGCCCGCCGCTCCGCGTGAGCCGGAACGGGCCGGCAGCGCCGGGCACGACCCGCCCGGCGTCACTCCAGGAAGTCCAGGTCGCGCCCCGCCGTCTCGGCCATCCCCCAGAGGGAGACCAGCGCGAGGGAGATGCAGACGAGGCCCACGGTCCAGGCGCTGCCGACGTAGCCCAGCGGCTCCCGGAGCAGGGAGAAGCCGCCCGTGATCAGCGGGACGGCCCCCCTCACGAAGTTCGGGACCGTGGTGGCCACCGTGGCCCTCAGGTTCGTGCCGAACTGCTCCGCGGCGATGGTGACGAAGACGGCCCAGTAGCCCGCCATCAGGCCCAGGAACCCCGTCAGCACGTAGAAGGCGGCCGGGGACATCCCTCGGACGGTGAGGTAGGTGGCGACGCCGGCGAGCGTCCCGAGGATGAAGACGAGGACGACCTTCTTCCGGCTCCCCCAGACCTGGCTGAGGATGCCGGAGCCGAAGCTCCCCAGCGTGATCCCGCTGTAGCAGAAGGCCACGGCGGTCCCGGCCGCCACGGGTCCCGTCACGCCGACCTTCGGGGCGAACTCGGGCGCGGAGGTGATGAGGATCGCCACCACGAACCAGGTCGGCAGGCCGATGAGGATGCAGCGGAGGTAGCGGAGGAAGCGCTCGCCGCTGGTGAAGAGGCTCAGGAAGTCTCCGCGCGTCACGCCGGCCTGGTGGCCGAGGTCCCGGAACATCGCGCTCTCGCGGAGGCTGAAGCGGGTGACCAGGAGGACGAGGCCCAGCCCTCCCCCGACGAGGTAGGCGGTCCGCCAGGGGAAGTACTTGCCGACGAGGCTCGCGGTCACCGTCCCGAAGATCCCCACCCCCGCGACGATGGCGGTGCCGTACGCCCGGAGATTCCGGGGGAGGATCTCGCTCACCAGCGTCACCGCGGCGCCCAGCTCGCCCGCCAGGCCCAGCCCCGCCAGGAAGCGCCAGGCGGCGTAGGACGGGATCCCGTGGACGAAGGCGTTGGCGATGTTCGCCACGGAGTAGAGCGCGATGCTCCCGAAGAGCGTCGACAGGCGCCCCTTCTTGTCGCCGAGGACGCCCCAGAAGATCCCGCCCAGCAGCATCCCCACCATCTGGGAGTTGAGCAGGAAGAACGTGGCGGAGACCTGCGCGTCCCCCTGCGGGACGCCGAGGTCCGTCAGGCTCGGCTGCCGGACGATGGGGAAGAGGAGCAGGTCGAACATGTCGACGAAGTACCCGAGGGCCGCCACGAAGACGGTCAGGCTGAGGACCTGCGACAGCGGGTGCTTCTCGGGCGCCGACATGGGGAGGCATTCTCGATGCGCGGGCGCGGCTTGTCGATCCCCGGGGAGGGGACCCGGGGACCTTCGGGTGCCCGCGACGACGGCCGCCCCTACGGGAGGGTCCCGACGGCCACCGTGTTCGTGCTCATGTGGGCCGACATCCCCGAGCCCTTGACCGGGATCGCCTTCGCCTTGCCCGCGATGTAGTCCCTCGCGGCGTCGTTGTTGGCCCCGAACGCGGTGTAGACGTAGGTGATCTTCGACGCGTTGGCGTCCACGAGCTTCTTGTAGAAGTCCGGGACCACGGAGCCCGACTTCTGGGTCACCCCCATCCAGATGTCGACGAGGTAGATCGCGGAGAAGAGCCCGGCCCCCTCGCCGGGCAGGAGGTCCATCCCGGGTCTGTAGCCGCCCGAGAAGAGGTAGAGGACCTGGCTGGACGGGGTGAGGCCCTTCTCCTTCACCATGCCCGTCAGCGCGCGGTAGGCCTGGGCGCCGTTCACCGTGTTGCTGCGCGCCACGAAGACGTGGTACCGGTCCTTGACCGGGTCCATGTACTTCCACATGTAGACCCCGCTGTGGACCCCTTCGACGTCGATGCCGCCGAAGACGACGAGCAGCGGGGCCTTCGCGTCGGCGGCGATCGAGAGCTTCCCCTGACCGGCGATGTCAACTGGTTCGCTCACGTCCCTTCCCCCTTTCCCATCTTCCCGGCGCCGGGACGGGGCGGCCGCCTCAGCGCGTGCTCTGGATGAATCGCGTCCGCTCCCGGACCTCGGCCCACCCGGGCGCTGCGGCTGCGGCCGGACGGCTCCTGGCCTGGGCTTCGAAAGGACGGGCGCCCCCGGTCACGTCGTCGCCGAGGAGCTCGGCGACCGGGCGGAGGACGCCCTCGACGTCTCCGAGCCACGGGACGTGGCCGTCCCCCTCGAGCAGCCGGCTCGCCATGTCGCGCGTCGCGGCGGCCCGCTCCCCCTTCAGGACGACCCCGAGCGCGGTCGGGTCGTCGAGGCTGGCCGGCCGGAAAAGCGTCACCATCGTCCGCGAGCCGAGGCCCCTCGCCCGGCCGAGCGCGACGAACGAGGTCCCGCCGTCGCGGGAGACGTCGGCGCCGCGCCCGCGGCTGTCGTAGAGGACGAGCCTCTCCACCTGCTCCGGGCGCGCGGCCGCGTCGGCGACGTCGACCGGACCTCCCGGCGACGTTCCGAAGATCGAGAGGCGCTCGGGTGAGAGCTGGCTCACAACCGTCCAGGCGTCCTCGACGTCGCGCTCCCGGCCGAAGCCGGTCCTGTCGCGCCCGGAGAGTCCGCACCCCTGCTTGTCGCAGGCCAGCACGGTGTGCCAGCGGGCGAGACACGAGAAGAAGCCCATCCAGGCGGGGTCCCCGATCCGCACCTCCCGAGCGGCGGCCGGCTCGAGCGCGCGGGCTCCGCGTCGGTCCGGCGCGTAAACGCGCGAGGAGCCCGCGGAGGCCGACCGGAGCGCACGGAGGGAATCTAGGGAGCCCGAGCGCAGGAATCAAGCGGAGGAGCGGACCGACGGGGGTCCCGTCCCGGCTCTCGGTCGGGGAGGGACGAGCAGGGCGCTCGGGTACACTGCCGTCCGACCGAGGAGAGGATGCGCGGAACGGACGACCTGGTGGGCGGGAGTCTCGGTCCCTACCGAGTCGTGTCGCTGCTCGGCAGCGGCGGGATGGGCGTCGTCTACGACGCCGTCGACCCCTCGCTCGACCGGCACGTCGCGATCAAGGTCCTCGCGCCAGGCGCCGTCTCGGACCCGAGCCGGCTCGCGCGCTTCGAGCAGGAGGCGCGCGCGGCGGCGGCGCTCAACCACCCGCACATCGTCTCGATCTACCAGATCGGCGAGGAGGACGGAGTCCACTTCATCGCGATGGAGAAGATCGAGGGATCGACCCTTCGCCAGCTCCTCGCCGCCCGGCGGCTCCCGCTCGGGCGCGCCCTCGCGCTGACGGCGCAGGTCGCCGACGCGATCTCCGCGGCGCACGGCGCGGGCGTCGTCCACCGGGACCTGAAGCCCGAGAACGTGATGGTCTCGCCGGACGGCTACGCGAAGGTCCTCGACTTCGGCCTGGCCAAGCTCCAGCCCGAGAGGAGCTTCTCCTTCGACACGGCGGCCCCGACGCTCCCGAGGGCGGCCACCCAGTCCCTCACCGTCCTCGGAACGGTCGGCTACATGTCCCCCGAGCAAGCGGGCGGGGAGCCGGTCGACGCGCGGTCCGACATCTTCTCGCTCGGCTGCATCCTCTACGAGATGGTCACCGGCGTGCGCGCCTTCCGGGCGGACGGCCCGATCGAGACGCTGCACAAGACCCTTCACGAGACGCCGCGCCCCGTGGGCGAGCTCGCGCCCGGCGCGCCGGTCGAGCTCCAGCGGATCGTCCAGAAGGCCCTGGCGAAGTCTCCGGACGAGCGCTATCAGACCGCGAAGGACCTGGCGCTCGACCTGCGCGCGCTGCTCCGCGAGCTCGGCTCCGGGATCGCGCCGGCCTCCGCAAGCGGGCGCCGGCCACGGCCCGGGTGGGCCCTTCCCGCGCTCGGGGCGTTCCTCATCATCCTCGCGGCCGGCGCGGCCGTCGTGTGGCGGGGCACGCGCTCCGCGCCCGTCCCTCGGGAGGCCGCCTTCCGGCGGATCACCGCCAAGGGGAACCTCGTCGACGTCGCGATCTCCCCGGACGGCCGCTTCGTCGTCTACTCCCGGTTCGACACGGGAGGCGAGAGCCTCTGGCTGCGCCAGATCGCCAGCGGCGAGGAGCTCGAGCTCGTGCCTCCGCGGCCGGCGGGGCTCTCGGGGTGCGCCTTCAGCCCGGACGGGAACTCGATCGTCTACGCCGTGTCGAGCGCGGCCGAGCCCCGCGGGGCCTTCTATCGCGTCTCGACGATCGGCGGCCCTCCCCAGCGCCTCGCCTCGGGGGTCGACAGCGGGCCGACGTTCTCTCCCGACGGGAAGCGGCTGGCCTGGCTCAGGAAGGAGTTCCCGACGCCTTCCGAGAGCGCCCTGATGGTCGCGAACCTCGACGGGACGGGCGAGCGGGCCCTGGCCGTGAGGCGATACCCCGAGCTCTTCGCCCCGATCTTCTTCACCCGCCCCTCGTGGTCTCCCGACGGGCGGACGATCGCGGTCTCGGTGAAGAGGCTCCGGGATCCCGACCGGGCCGACCTCGTCGGGTTCGACCCGGAGAGCGGCCGGGAGACGCTCCTCTCGAGCTCCGGGTGGATCTCCCTGAGCGCGCTGCAATGGCTGCCCGACGGAAAGGGGATCGTGGCGATCGGGGCGAGGACCGAGGCGGAGGTCCACGCCGTGACGGGGACGGGGAACCAGATCTGGCTGATCCCGGTCCCCTCCGGCGAGCCGCGGCGGATCACGAACGACCTCCTCTTCTACCGCGAGGTCAGCGTTTCGGCCGACGGCTCCCGGCTCGTGGCCGACGTCGCGGACGCCACGGTGAACATCGCGAGAAAGGCCCTCGGCGGGACCGGGGCGCCGAAGGGGATCTCGAGCGGTCACTTCGACGGCGTCGCGGGGGTCTCGACGATGCCGGACGGCCGGCTCGTCCTCTCCTCCATCGAGAACGGCACCACCACGCTCTGGGTCATGAACGCGGACGGGAGCCAGAGACGACCGTTCCTCAGCCGTCCGTTCCGCGACGAGTACCCGGTGGCGTTCTCCGGTGGCGTCGCGTACGTCTCCTTCACGAACGCGGGAGCCGAGCTGTGCGTGACCGACGCCGGGGGCCGGGAGCGGAAGGTCGTCGTCGGCGGCATCGACGACGCGCCCATCGCCGTCAGCCCCGACGGCGGTTCGTTCGCCTACTCGATCGACCGGAGGCTCTGGGCGGCGTTCGCCGACGGCCGGCCTCCGAGACAGCTGACCGCCGGGCTTGCGCGCGGCCCCGTTTACGCACCGGCAGGGGACCGGATCGCCTTCCTCCGGGAGGACGCCGGCGGCGACGTGACACGCATCGAGGTCATCGACGCCGAAGGGAAGGAGGTCTGGAGCGCGGCCTCGCGCCAGGCCGGATGCCGCCAGGTCCGGTGGACGCGGGAGGGCGACGCCCTCCTGGTCTCGTCCTGGACGGACATCTGGATCTACCCGCTCCGGGGCGAGCCGAGGAGGCTCGAGCGGTTCGAGCAGGCGATCTGGAGCTTCGACCTCTCGTCGGACAGCGTCCTCTTCGTCGCCCGGGGGACCGTGACCCGTGACGCGGTGATGATCACCGACTTTCGCTGAGGACCCTCCGCGCGGTCGCCCGGCCCGGCTCGGCGTGTCGGTGGAGGCGGAAAGGCGCCATAGCCGCCGTCCTCCTGCGGCCGGGCCCATTCCAGCCTTGTGGCGGAAGTCCGCGAAGCCGGACGTACCCGAGGGGCCGGTCGACGCTCATCGGTCCGGCACGCGCGACGCCCCGGCTCTCTTCCGACAACCGCCTGTGGCACCATCTCGCCCATGACGACCATAGGAATCATCGGAGCGGGACACATCGGAAGCCAGGTCGCGCGCCTCGCGGTGGCGCACGGCTATGGCGTGGTGATCAGCAACTCGCGGGGCCCCGAGACGCTGGCGGCGCTCGTGAAGGAGCTCGGCCCGCGTGCCCGCGCCGCCACGCCGGTCGAGGCAGCGAAGGAGGGAGACGTCGTCGTGGTGACGATTCCCCTCAAGAACATCGGCAGCGTCCCCGTGGAGCCCCTGGCCGGCAAGGTGGTCATCGACACGAACAACTACTACCCGCAGCGCGACGGGCAGATCCCCGAGCTCGACGACGAGTCGACGACCACGTCGGAGCTCCTCCAGGCCCACCTCCCGGGGTCGAAGGTGGTCAAGGCCTTCAACCACATCTATGCCGCCGAGCTCACCACGCACGGGCAGCCCAGGGGAACGCCGAACCGGCGCGCGCTCGTCATCGCGGGCGACGACCCGTCCGCGAAGGCCGTCGTCGGCGAGATGCTCGACACGTTCGGGTTCGACGTGGTCGACGCGGGTCCCCTGAAGGAAGGCTGGCGCATCCAGAGGGACACCCCCGGCTACGGTCCGCGGCGCAACGCCGAGGAGCTGCGGAGGGACCTCGCCGTGGCGAAGCGCTATCGGGACCGCTGACGCGATCGGTCGTCGGGAGGGTGCGGGCGCCCGTCCGGATATCCTCCGCCCGAAGAGCCGAGCACGTCGAGGAGGTGTCGCGTGGTGCACGACCTCTCGCCAGGCCAGGAGGTGACCCCCATGACCATCCAGGCCCCGGGCCGCGACGCCTTCGTCCCCGGCGGCCCGGGGCGACGGCTGACGACCGGGGTCGACGCGGTGCTCGTCGTGGCGACGGCCGGGGCGATCCTGGCCTGGGTCCTCGGCCGGCCGCTCCTCTACACGTCCACGGCACCGGTCCTGTCGCCGTTCACGGCGTTCTCGCTGCTCATCCTGGCGGTCGTTCGCCAGGCGCGGCTCCACGCGCAGACCTGGCCCCTGAGCCTCGGCCTCGCCATGACGGGGCTGGTCCTCGGCGGCAACGTCTCCTCGATCCTCCTCCTCGCGATCATGCCGCCCGGGCTCTGGGCGAGCTTCGACGGAATCGTCCTGACCTCGGTGATGACCTCCATCGGCCTCGTCCTCTTCTCCCTCTACGACATCGCCATCGTCCTGCGCGAGACGCCCCGGTCGGCGTTCATCCTCGACGACGTGCTCCTCCACCTGGCGCTCGTCCCCGGGGGGCTGAGCCTCCTCGGCTACCTCCTCGGCAACCCCACCTACCTCAGCGTCCCCGCCGACCCCCGGGTCGGGATCTCCCTCCTCGAGATGGCCCTGATGGCGCTCTACGCCATCGGCGCCGTGATCTCCAACCCCAGGCTCTTCCTCTGGGGATTCCTCGCGGAGGGCTGGGCGAACCGGGTGGTCTTCGCGGGGCTCTTCGCCAACCAGTTCGTCGCGCCCCTCCTCGTCGGGCTCGCCCTCTCCCCGCGCGGCGCGAAGGGGCCCGGGATCGAGCTCTTCGTGATGCTGGCGGGGGTCGTCACGACGATCTCGTTCCTCCTGCTCCAGGCCCGCGTCCGGCAGCGGCAGCCGGGATGAGGGGTCGGGTGAGGCCGCCGACCCGGGGCGCGTCCACGGGAGACGCTTCGCTCTCCACGCGATGTCGCTGGCCGTTCCTCTGCCCGCCGGAAGGGACGTCCTCGCCAGGGGAGAGGTGATCGTGAACGGACTCCCGACGGCCCTCGTCGACGACGCGGCGTTCCTGTCCCCGGAGGCGAGGCAACGCGTCGTCACCCGTCTGAGGCAACTCGAGCAGGCGCCATCGAGCGCGGTGCAGGACGGCGGGTGGTACGTCCCCCACATCTACACCGTCCCCGGCGCGACGGCTTCGTCGCCCGACGAGGCGATCGAGGAGCTCCGCAGGTCCTGGCGCTCGCGCGCCAAGGACGAGTCCTGGGAGGAGGACGTGATCCTCTTCGCCTTCCCCGGGGCGCGTCGGGCCCGTCTCGTCTGCGGGCGCGACGTCCCCGAGCGCGTCCGCGAGCTCCTCGCGCCGGCCGCCCCGGACGTCGAGGCCGTCTTCGCGGGGGAGGCGGAGCGGGGGCTCCTCGACGTCATCGACCGGATCGCCTCCCTCCTCGGGATCCCGGCGGACTACAAGGCCCCGCCTCCCGTCCCGCCGGCGCCGCCGCCGATCTTCGGGACGTGGCCACGGGGCTCGTCCGAGGCGGCGGACCTCGCCGTCACGATCGAGGCGGCCTCGAAAGAAGCCGGACGTCCGATCGTCCTCGCCCAGAACCCCGAGATGAAGTTCTTCGGCCCGAGCGAGAGGGCGGAGCAGCTCGCGGCCGCCTGGCCGGGCCGGATCGTGCTGCTCCTCCGCCGCGAGGAGGGCGTCCCCGCCCCGGCGGTCGTCCTGCGCCCCGCCGACGAGGTCCGGGGCCGCTTCCCCCGCGAGCAGGTCGAGCGGATCGAGCGCGAGGTCGCGGCCGCGGTCCTCGAGAACCACCTGGACGAGACGCTGACTCGCGTCGTGAAGGAGATCGCCGCCCTCTCGGCGGGGAAGCCGCTGACGGCATGGAGCCCCGGGAAGCACCCGGTCCAGTGGCTTCTCGGGGGGCCGGACGCCAGCTCCCGGACGAAGCTGGCGAGGATCGGCTTCGGGTTCTTCAAGCTCGCGGCGCTCGGCGCCGCCGTCGCGTGGCTCGTCTGGTTCGTCCGTCGTCCCGGCGAGGCCACGATCGGCCTCATCGCGTTCATCGTGGCGGGCTTCTCGACCACCCGGTTCCGGCGGGACCTGTAGCGTCACGGCATCGCCGGGACGGACGCGCTCGCCCGGTGTTGCAGCCTTCCTCCCGCGGGGACCGCGACCGGACCGGAATGGAAGGCGGGACGTCGCCGTGGCTACAATGTCCCGGGGCCACACATCCCTCGTGGAGAGACGGGAACGACCCGGGACCGATCGGTCCCGGGAGGAGGATTCGGATGAGAACGATCGTGATGCCCATTCTCGTTGCCCTCGTCGCCTTGCCGCTCACCGCGGCGGACCGTCCGGCGCCGGGTACGGCGAAGGGGACCCTCACGTGGGAGGGAAAGACGATCACCCTGGCGAACGCCGCCACATTCGTGGACCAGACGGACGATCGGAAGCCGGTGATCCTCCTCCTCACGGACCAGAAGGTTCCCGTGGAGAAATGGAAGTCCGAGTTCGACCTCATCGGCTACCGGCCGACGACGAAGCAGAGGTTCCAGGGGATCGGCTTCTGGTTCGACAAGGACCGACAGGACTTCCGGACGCAGCTCTACGTCGGCGACAACCCGACCGCGGTCTCCGGGTACTTCCACGTCAAGCTCGACCCAGGGACGGGGTTCTCCGGGGTCGTCTCCTCGGATCCCGGGGACAAGAAGAAGGGGGTCGTCCTCGACGCCACCTTCACCGCCGCGAGATGAGGCGGGCGTCGCGGCCCGTCGAGGGGGAATCGATGCGAGCGGCGCTCGCGGCCGGGATCCTCTGCCTCTTGAACCTGTACGCTGCCGTCGCCGGAGCCCAGGCGGCCCAGGCGTCCGTCCCGGATCCGGCGCTGGCCCGGCAGCTCGGCGCGGACGAACGCGGGATGCGGAGCTACGTCCTGGTAATCCTGAAGACGGGGCCGCGTCGCGTTCCGGACGGACCCGGCCGCGACGAGGTGTTCAAGGGCCACTTCGCGAACATCAGGCGGCTCGCCGACGCCGGGAAGCTGGTCGTCGCGGGGCCCTTCGGAGACAAGACGGACTGGCGCGGGATGTTCCTGTTCGCCGTCGACACGCCGGAGGAGGCCGAGAAGCTCGTGGCGACCGACCCGGTCATCACGAGCGGCGAGATGGTCGCCGAGTACCACCGTCTCTACGCGACCGCCGCGCTGATGGCGATCCACGAGATCCACCGGAAGATCGCACCCCGCTAGCCTCGCGGAGCGCCACGTGGCGTGCAGACGGGGCCCGCTCCCCGTCCCCAGATGCCCGGATGGCGTTCTGGCGAGGCACGGGGCCTCATCGCCTCGCTTCCAGGGCGGATGAACCGGTGGCCGGTACGTCAGCTCAGCGGCTGAAGCGCTGCTGCAGGTCGGCGTACGGGATGGCGCCCCGGGCGAATCCGAAGGTGCCGTGGTCGGCCATCTCCCGAGCGGCCCGCTCGACCAGGGTGAGGGCGGCGCGGGCGAGGGTGCCGCCGACGCTGATCCTGGCGACGCCCAGCGAACGGAGGGTGGCAGCGTCCAGCACCGGCTCGACCAGCCCGGCGACGACGTTCACCGGCGCGCCGACCGCAGCGGTCAGCCTGCCGATCTCCTCGGCGGCGGAGACGCCGGGGACGAAGATGCAGTCGGCTCCGGCAGCCAGGTAGCGTTCGGCCCGGCGCACCGTCTCGGCGAAGGCGTCCGGGCGCCCGATCATGTAGGCGTCGGTGCGCGCGTTCAGCACGAACGAGCCGGCCGGCGCGGCGCTCCGCGCGGCCTCGAGACGCTCGCAGGCAGCGTCGATCGGGAGCAGCTCCCCGGGCCGGGTCACGTCCTCCAGGTTGCCTCCGACCACCCCGAGCCCGACCGCGGCGGCGACCGTCGCGGCAACGTGGTCCGGGGTCGCGCCGTAACCGGACTCCAGGTCGGCGCTCACCGGGCACGCGACGGCCGACACGATCCGCGCGATGCAGTCGAGCATCTCGGGCCCCTCCATGGTGCCGTCGGCGGCACCACGGCTGAAGGCGATCCCGGCGCTGGTGGTCGCGATCGCGGCGAACCCGGCCTGTTCCAGGATCCGCGCCGAGCCGCCGTCCCAGGCGTTCGGCAGGATGAACCCGGCGCCCGGCCGATGTATCGCCAGGAACGCGGCCGCGCGGCTCTGGTTCGCAGCTACCTTCATGCGCCGGATCTTACGGCTGGGGGACCGTCGGGCAGACCGATCGGCGTGACAGGCGCCGCCGCGCTCCGGGCTCATGGAACGGAGCCGTCGGGACGAGAGGAAGCGGGCCCCGGCGAATCTCCGGGGCCCGCCCCTCCACCGGGAATCACGCGACCTTCCGGTCGGCGCCCCTCGCGAGCTTCACCTCGACCGGGACCGGGCGGGTGACGATGTCGAAGACGGGCGAGCGGTCCTGCGCGAGGCGGCAGAGCTCCTCGAGCTGCTCGTCCGTCGCGTCCCCCTTCACCTGGAAGGTGACGCGGACCTTCTCGAACCCGTTCCGGACCGACTCGTCGAGCCCGAGGAATCCGCGCGCGTCGACGTCCCCTTCGAGCGTCGAGCGGACCTCGTCGAGGCGGATCCCCCGCGCGGCGGCGTAGAGGACCAGGGTCGTCGTCAGGCAGCCCGCGAGGGCGTGGAGGACGTACTCGCCGGCGTTCGGGCCCTCGTTCTCGCCGAGGAGCACCGGCGGCTCGCCGCCGTGAAGGACGAAGGGCGTCGTCCTCGACGAGTCCTCCTGCCCCGCCCCGTAGAAGTCCTGGATCGTCGAGCGGTTGTGGGCGCCGCGCACCCAGCTGTTCCGGGCGCGGAAGCGGAAGGTGGCGAGGGACGTCTCCTTGCCGATCGCGTCGGCCGTCGCGAGGAGGCGATCGACGTCGATCCCGTTCAGCATCCCCTTGTTCGTCTTCATGGCTTCGTCCTTTCGTTCGTCCCGGGCTCTTCTTCCCGGCTCGAAAGGGAAGAGAGCGAACCGGGTGCCAGCTTCGCGCGCGCGGCGATTCGCTGACGGGGAAGGAGTTGCCTCCGGCGGGCGGCTCGCGGGAGCTCGCGGGTCGCGGAAGTTCGCGAGGAGGCTCGCGAAATCTCGCGACTCCCGTCAGCGCCGCCGCTTCGTCTCGACTTCGAGCGATCGCAGCCGGGAGGCGAACGTGGACGCCGGAATGCCGAGACGTGCCGCCGCGCCGGCGGGTCCCGCCACGCGTCCTCCCGCCGCCTCCAGCGCCGCCCTCAGGTTCGCACGCTCGAGGTCGCGGATCTCGGCGTCGGTGAGGAGCCGCCGCGGCGGGTCGGCCGGGGGCTCCGGGAGCCGCGCGGCCGGCGCGACGGCGCCGAGGGCGCGGCCGAGGTCGAGGCGTCCGCCCCCGGCGGTGATGACCGCCCGCTCGAGGACGTTGGAGAGCTCGCGGACGTTCCCGGGCCAGGAGTGCGAGAGGAGGAGCGCGACGTCCGCCTCGTCGAGCCCCGGAACGGGCCGCCCCAGGCTTCGCGCGATGCGCGCGAGGAGCGTCCGGGCGACGAGGACGACGTCGTCTCCCCTCTCCCGAAGCGGCGGCAGGCGGATGGGGAAGACGGCGAGGCGGAAGTAGAGGTCCTCGCGGAACCGGCCGGCGCGCACCTCGGCCTCGAGGTCGCGATGCGTCGCCGCCACGATCCTCACGTCGACCTTCCGAGTCCTCGTCCCTCCCACGGTCTCGAACTCCCCCTCCTGGAGGACGCGGAGGAGCTTCGGCTGGAGCTCGGGGGACAGCTCGCCGACCTCGTCGAGGAAGAGCGTCCCCCGGTCGGCGAGGGCGAACCGCCCCTCGCGGCTCCGGACGGCCCCCGTGAACGCGCCCCGCTCGTGGCCGAAGAGCTCGCTCTCCATCAGCGTGGACGGGATGGCGGCGCAGTTGACGCGGACGAAGGGCTTCTCCCGCCGCGGGCTCCCGTCGTGGACGGCGCGGGCGAAGAGCTCCTTCCCGGTCCCCGTCTCCCCGAGGAGGAGGACGGAGGCGGACGTGGGCGCCACCTGGGCCGCCGCGGCGAGCGCGCGGCGGAGCGGGACGCTGCGGCCGACGATCTCGCCTCCACCGGAGAGCGCGCGCACCTCGTCGCGGAGGTACTCGGCCTCCTCGAGGAGCCTCCCGATCCGCGCCTCGGCCTCCCTTCGCTCGCGGACGTCCCGGAGGACGACGGTGAAGCCGCCCCCTCCCGGCACGTCGTGGCGCGCGATCGACGCCTCGGCGGGGAACGGCGCCCCGTCCCTCCTTCGCGCCGGGAGCTCGCCCGCGAGCCAGGCGAAGCGCTCCGCGGGGGGCCTGCCGTCCAGGTCCCGGAGCGCCGCGTCGAGCCTCTCGCCGTCCGCGAGGAGGCCGCGGAAGGGGACGCCGACGAGCTCTCCCGGCAGGGCGCCGAACGTCCGGCCGGCGGCCCCGTTCGCGTGCGTCACGACGAGCCGCTCGTCGAGCTCGAGGATCGCGTCCATCGCCCCCTCGACGAGCCGGTCGAGGCGTGCCCGCTGCGCGGCGACGCGCCGCTCGGCGTCGAGGCGGTCCGCCTCCGCCGCGGCACGCGACGCGAAGATCCGGAGGAGCGCCTCGACGCGCGGGTCCGCCGCGAGCGGCCGGGTGTCGAAGATCGCGACGTGGCCGACGACCTCTCCGGCCGCGTCGTGCATCGGGAAGCCGGCGTAGCTGACGGCGCCGAGCGTCACGAGCTGGGGGTCGCGGGGGTAGAGGCCGTCGACGCCGTCGGGGACGAGCACCAGGCGCCGGCTGTCGATGACGGTCTCGCAGGGGCTCCCGGCCAGGTCGTACGCGAAGCCCTCGACGAACCGCCCCCCGATCCAGAACGCCCGGGCCCTCAGGCGGCGGGCGGCCCGATCGAGCTCGGTGACCCACGCCCCGGCCACCCCGAGGGCGCGCGCGAGGTGCTCGACGAGGGCCCCGAAGAAGCCCTCTCCGGTGGCGGACGCCGTCCCCTCGAGCAGCGCGCGAAGGAGCGCCGCCTCGTCCCCGAGGCCCCCGCCGGGCCGAGCCGGATCGTTCACTCCGGCGGAGGATAGCTTCCGGAGGCGCCGGACCCGGAGTCCCGTGGGGCGACGGCCATGCCCCCCGGACGGGCCGCCGGCCGCTCTCGGGTCCGTGCGGTCGAGGCTCGCGCCCGTTGAATCGCATCCCCGCGCCACGGTGCCGAACAACGCCCTTCCAACGCGAAACGCCGGCCTCGGGGGCCGGCGTTCGTCGTTAACCGCCACCCGGGGGTCGGGTTGGCGGGGAAAGGAAAGTGGCTCCGCAGGTAGGACTCGAACCTACAACCCTTCGGTTAACAGCCGAATGCTCTACCATTGAGCTACTGCGGAATGCGCGAGGGTCAAAGAACCGCCGAGACACGGGGCCCCGGGCAGACCGCGGACTATAAGGACCGCCGGCGGCGGGCGTCAAGCCCGGGCCCGCTGGAGCGGCTGGAGGCCGCCCGGCGGCTCCGGCCGGGGGCGAACGAGGCCGAGGCGGCGCTCGGGAACGCCCTGACGCTGCGCGTGGACGACCCGGAGACCCTCGTCCGGCTCCACGACGCGGCGCTCTCCCTTCGCGCCTACCCCCACTCGCCCGGCGTGAGGGACAGGGCCGAGAGGCTCCTCGCCGGGACGGCGGGCCGGGTCGCGGCCCTCGCGGAGGCCGGGTGCGACCTCTCGCCCCTCGACGGCTACGAGGCGGCGGGGATCGCTGGGGTCCCGATCGCGATGCCGTTCTCGTTCGACGTCGCCCGGCAGATCGCCGCCCGGCGGCCCGGGTCGCTCCGGGTCGACTGGGACGCCGTCGACCAGCCCGACCGGCTCGGCTCGGCGCTTCCGAGGTTCCTCCCGTTCCTCCCCGAGGAGGCGCTCGTCGACGCGAACGTCGCCTTCCGCGAGTGGGTCGATGCGGCGCGCGGGGGGGTGCCGGACGCCGCGTGGCTCCTTTCCGCTTTCGACGGGCTGCCGCGGAGCCCGGCCGAGAAGGCGGAGCTCTGGGACGCGCTCGGGCTCCAGCTGGCGTGGGAGCCCGACGCCCGGGAGACGCGGACGGGGATGCGGCTCCCGCCCCGGTGCGACGCCTTCTTTCACGACGGTCCTCTCCTCGCGCGGCGCGACGTCTCCCTCTCCGGGGAGCTCGCGGGGCCGCCTCTTCCGACCGAGCGGGTCTCCCGGCGCGACGGGACCGCCTTCCTGGCGGCCGCGCAGGCGGCGATGGCGGTGCGGTACCGGGAGCTCTACGCCTTCACGCACGGCGACCCGGGCTCGGTGGTGAGGGCCGACGCGGGGCGCGGGCTGGAGCTGTGGGTGTGCGGGATCGCGGCGGACCGGCGCCTGCCGCTCCGGGCGGGGTACGGGACGTTCTTCGTGAAGAACGGGGTCCCCGTCGGCTACGGCGACGCCTTCGCCCTCGCGGACCGGGTCGACGTGAGCCTCAACGTCTTCTACGCGTTCCGCGACGGGGAGTCGGCGTATCTCTACGCGCGGCTCCTCCGGCTCCTCGAGCAGCTCCTCGGCGCGCGGACGTTCGCCGTCGACCCGTACCAGGTGGGGCACGAGAACGAGGAGGCGATCGCCTCGGGCGCCTTCTGGTTCTATCGGAAGCTCGGCTTCCGGAGCGCCGACCCCGCCCTCGAGCGGCTGGTGCGGCGCGAGGAGGCGCGGCTCGCGGCGCGCCCCGGGACGCGGACGTCGCCGGCGACGCTCCGGCGGCTGGCGGCGGGGGGGGTCGTCCACGACGTCGAGGGCGCGACGCGGGGAGCGTGGGACGGGTTCCACATCCGGCGCCTCGGCCTCGCGATCCAGCGGCACGCCGCGGCGTCGAAGCCGTCGCCCGGCGGGGGGGCGAAGGAGTCGACTCGGCGCGTGGCCCGCGCGCTGGGGCTCGGCACGCGGCCCTCCCCCTCGGAAGCCGCGGCGCTCGAGGGCCTGGCCCCGCTCCTCGACCTCCTCGGCGTGGCGAGCTGGAGCTCGGCGCAGAGGGCGGGGCTCGCCGCGATCGTCCGGGCGAAGGGGGGGCCAACCGAGGAACGCTACGTCCGCCTCCTGGCGCGGCACCGGCGGCTCGTCGAGGCGCTCCGCGCGGCGGGGCGCGCGGGGACGGCTCCCTGACGGTCGTCGGCCGCTTCGCGCCGTCGCCCACCGGGCCGCTCCACCTCGGGAGCCTCGTCGCAGCCGTCGGGTCGTGGCTCTTCGCGCGGGCGGCGGGGGGACGGTGGCTGGTGAGGATGGAGGACCTCGACGCGCCGCGCGTCGTCCCGGGCGCCGCGGACGAGATCCTCCGGGCGCTCGAGCGGTACGGCCTCCTCTGGGACGGGGCGGTGGAGGTGCAGTCGCGGCGGACGGCGCTCTACGAGGAGGCGCTCGCGCGGCTCCGGGAGGAGGGCTCCGTCTTCGACTGCGCCTGCTCGCGGGCGGAGATCGCCTCCGCGGCGGCGGCGCCCGACGCGTCGGACGCGGTCGAGCCGGGCGGCCCGGTCTACCCCGGGACCTGCCGGGAGGGCCTCCCCCCCGGGCGCGCGGCGCGCGCGGTGCGGTTCCGGGTGCCGGAGGGGGAGGTGACGTGGCGGGACCTCCTCCTCGGGCCGTGCTCCGAGGAGACCGCCCGCGCCGTGGGAGACATCGTCGTGCGCCGCGCGGACGGGCCGTTCGCCTACCAGCTCGCGGTCGTCGTCGACGACGGCGCGCAGGGCGTGACGCAGGTCGTGCGCGGGGCGGACCTCCTCTCGTCGACGGCGCGCCAGATCCTCCTGCAGCGCGCGCTCGGGCTGCCGGAGCCGGCGTACGGCCACCTCCCGCTCGTCGTCGGCCCCGACGGGAAGAAGCTCGGCAAGCGCTGGGGCGCGCTGCCGCTCGAGACGCTCGACGCGCGGCGCGTCTCCGGGACGCTGGCGCTCGTCCTGGCCCTCCTCGGCCAGCGGGAGCGGCGCTCGAGCCGCGAGGGGCCGGCCGAGGCGCTCGCCGCGACCGTCGCTTCCTTCGACCCGGCGCGGATCCCGCACGGTCCGGTGGAGCTCGCGGAGGGCGGCGGGGCCCGGGCGTGACGGCCGGACGGGAGACGTCGTGAGGAAGGAGCAATGACCGGGGCGGCGGTCGCCGTCCTGGCGGCCGGGCTCGGGCGGGCCGCCGTCGCGGCCCTCCTCCTCGGAGCCCTCGGTCTGATCGGCTGGGGGCTCCTTCCGGAGCGCGTCCGGCCCCGGCACGCCGTCCACGCGGTGCCGCTCGCCCTCTCGCTCGGGATGCTCGCGAGCGGCTGGCTCTCGTTCCTGGCCGGCACCGCCCTCGGGACCTGGGCGATCGCGGCGGTCTGGGGCCTTCTCCTCGCCTGGGGCGCGCGCTCCTTCCGGCCCTACCTCCGGGCCGTCCGGCGGGCGGCACGCCGCCTCGCGCTCCTCTCCCGCGCCGCTCCGCTCGTCTCGCTCGCTCTCGCGGCCGCCGTCGCCGCGCTCCTCCCGCAGCTCCTCCTCCCCCTCGTCGACTCGGACGGCATCCGCTACCAGGTGGCGCACCCGCGCCTCTTCCTCCTCACGGGCCACGTGACGACGTATCCGTGGGACGTGACCGGCTTCTTCCCGCAGACGGCCGGGATGCTCTACCTCGTGGCCACCGCCCTCGCCGGCGGCGAGACGGCCAAGTGGGTCCACGCGGGCTTCTTCGTCGCCGAGCTGGCGGTCCTCGCGCTCCTCGCCTACGAGGCGGGCCGGTCGCGCCGCGCCGCGATGGCCGCGCCCCTCCTCCTCGCGGCCGCGCCGGTGGCCGCGCTCCCGGCGACGGCGGCCTTCGTGGACCACATCGGCGCCTTCCACCTCCTCGTCGGGGCCCTCCTCGTCGGGCGCCGCGGGGCGAGGCCGCCGGGACTCTGCGGGGTGACGCTCGCGGCCGCGTTCGCCACGAAGCTGACGACCGCCCCCGGCGCGGCGGGAGTGGCCCTGGCCGCGACCTTCGGCGCGCCGCGCGGGAGGCGCGGCGAGACGCTCGCCATGACGGCGCTCCTGGGGATCCTCGCCTTCGCCCCCTTCGCCGTCCGGAACCTCGTCTGGACGTCGGACCCGATCTACCCGGTCGGGCACGGGCTCCTCCACGTCCCGATCCCCGGGGTCTCGTCGTCGTCGCTCGTCTACGCGACGAACTACCGACCCGTCGCCACGGGGCCGCTCGGCCTCGCCTGGCTCTCCGGCGAGCCGGGAGCGGGCGTCGACGACGTCGTGGGGATCCAGAGCCTGGCGGGGCTCTTCCTCCTCCTCGTCGTCGTTCCCGTGAGGAGGGCTCGGCCGCTCCTGGGTCTGGTGGTGCCGTTCCTCCTCGTCGGGCTCCTCTGGCATCCGCCGGCGCGCTACCTGATCCCGATGTTCGCGGGGCTCGCCGTGGTGTCGGCGGTCGCGCTCGGGCGCTGGCTGGGACGCTGGGCGGGGGTCGCGGCCGTCGTCCTCTCGCTCCCGGCCCTGGCGACGTCGGCTCGCGCGCTGGCGACCCAGTTCGGGCCGGCGGACTACCTCTCCGGCCGCGTGGGCCGGGAGGCCTTCCTCGCGAGGACGGTCCCCGGCTACAGGGCCGCGCGCTTCCTCGACCGGCTCCCGCCGGGGGGCGTGATGGCGCTCGACTACCCCGGGCCCTACTACCTCGACCGGCCGTTCGTCGTGGAGGGGATCCTCAACGACCCGCCCCTTCGCCGCTGGCTCGCCTCCGGCGCGTCGGCGGCCGATCTCGTCGTGAAGGCGCGCGCCCTCGGCGTCCGGTACCTCCTCGTCACCCCCGGCTACGGCGGCGGCACCCGGTGGAGCCTCCTCCCGGTGGCGCCCGATCCGTCGAAGGTCCCGGTGGTCGCCGCGTTCCGCGCGCGGCTGAAGCTGCTGGCGACGGTCGACGGCGTCGACGTCTACGAGCTGCCGGCGCGGTGACGGGCGAGGGCGCGGCGGGCGCCCCGGAGCTTCCTCTCGAACGCCGCGGGGTCGCTCCCGAGGAGCGCCTCGCGCCACGAGTCGATCTCTCGCGAGAGGACGTCGAGCGTGGCCTTCGTCCCGGGGTTGAGCCGCTGGATCGGGAGGGTGAGGTCGGGCTCCTGCTCGAGGATCGGCCGCGCCAGCGCGAGGAGGTTCCGGAACGACGTCGAGGCGAGGCCGTCGAGGGCGGTCAGGTCGACGTGCGAAGCCCCGAGCGCCGACCCGGCGACGAGGGCGAGGAGGTGGGCGAGGCCGAGCGTCCGCGCCACCCACGGGTCGTGCTCGGCGAGGGGGATCGTCCTCACGAGGAGCCCGGCGCCGTCGAAGAGGCGCCGCGCCTCCTCGGCCGCCGCCGCGTTCCCCGCGTCGCAGACGATCAGGTCGTGGCCCTTCAGCGTCCGCACCGAGGGCCCGAACATCGGGTGGAGCGAGGCGACGCGGAGCCCCTTCCGCGCGGCCCTCGTCAGGAGCGGGACGACGGGGGCCTTCACGCTCGCCACGTCGCAGACGAGGCCGCGCGGGTCGCGCGCGAGGACGTCGCGGACGGCGTCGGCCGTCCCCTCCAGCGAGACCGAGACGAGGACGACGTCGGCGTCGCGGGCGGCGTCGAGGCCGGCCGAGGGGAAGCCGGGGAGCGCGCCGCGCGGGTCCGCGATGGCGACGCGGAAGCCGCGGCGCGAGAAGAAGCGCGCGAGGAGGCGCCCCATCCGCCCGGCCCCGCCGACGAGGAGGAGCGTCCGGCGGGGAGGCCGGCTCACGGGGCGGTGACGCGGACGAAGCGCTTGCCGACCCGCACGAAGCGCGCTGCGCCGGGGACGAGAGGGAACGGGGCCGCGGGGTTGTCGGCCCTCGTCCAGGCGACCCCGTCGTCCGACGTCTCGACCGCCCCCTCCTTCACCTTCTGCCGCGCCACGTTCTTGCTCGGGGCGAGGCCGAGGGCGACGAGGAGCGAGGCGACCGAGTCGGGGGGCGGGGAGGGGAGGGGGACGCTCTCGGCCTGGACGGGCCCGGTGGACTTCGAGAAGCGGCGCTCGAACTCCGCCTCGGCGGCCGCCGCGGCCTCCTCGCCGTGGAAGTCGGCGACGAAGCGGCGCGCCAGGTCCATCTTCACCCGCTTCGGGTGGCGCTCGCCCGAGGCGACCGACGCCTTCAGCGCCTCGATCTCGGCGGGGCGGAGGTCGGTCAGGAGCGTCCAGTAGGCCCACATCATCGCGTCCGAGAGCGACATCGCCTTGCCGAAGATCTCGTCGGGAGGCTCGGCGACGCCGATGTGGTTGCCGAGGGACTTCGACATCTTCTCGACGCCGTCGAGGCCGACGAGGAGCGGGACGGTCAGGACGACCTGCGGCTCGAGGCCGTAGGAGCGCATCAGCTCGCGGCCGACGAGGAGGTTGAAGAGCTGGTCGGTCCCCCCCATCTCGACGTCGGCCTTCAGCGCGACGGAGTCGTAGCCCTGGCAGAGGGGGTAGAGGAGCTCGTGGACGGCGATCGGCTTCCCTGCCTTGAAGCGCTTGGAGAAGTCGTCGCGCTCGAGGAGCTGGGCGACGGTGTACTTCGCCGCGAGGCGGATCATCCCGTCGGCGCCGAGGGCGTCGAGCCAGCGGCCGTTGAAGTCGACGACGGTCTTCACCGGGTCGAGGATCTTGAAGACCTGCGCCTTGTAGGTCTCGGCGTTGGCGAGGACCTCCTCCATCGTCAGCTGGGGGCGCGTCGCCTTCTTGCCGGTCGGGTCGCCGATCCGCCCGGTGAAGTCGCCGATCAGGAAGACGACCTCGTGCCCCAGCTCCTGGAAGTGCCGCATTTTCCGGAAGACGACGGTGTGGCCCAGGTGGAGGTCGGGGGCGGTCGGGTCGAACCCGACCTTGACCCTCAGAGGGGTGCCGGTCTTCGCGGCGCGGGCGAGCTTCTTCTCCAGCTCGTCGGCCTGGACGCACGTGTCGACCCCCTTCAGGAGGAGGTCGAGCTGGTCTCTCACGGGGGGGAAGGTGGTCACGGGGGCGGAGTGTAGCGGAGGCCCTGCGGGGGGAGACGCCGGACCTCCGGCATCCGTACACTCCCGGCGTGGAAACGGACGACCTGAACCGGCTGATCCGCTCGCTCAACGCCCAGGCCCGGGGCGGAGCCCCGGAGGAGCCCGAGGTCCCGAGCCTGGAGGTCGTGCGCGGCGAGGACCCGGCGGCCCTGGCCCCGGTCTCCGAGAGCGCCGCGCCGGCCGAGGCCGACGTCCCGGCGCGCCTCGCCACCCTCCTCGGCGAGACGGTCCGCCGCGGGGGGACCGACCTCCTCCTCGTCCCCGGCGCTCCCCCCTCCCTGAGGCTCCACGGCAAGCTCGAGCCGGTCCTCTCGGGCGCCGAGCCGCTCGGCCCGGCCGAGGCCTTCGACCTCCTCGCCCCCACCCTCTCCTCCGAGCGGCGGCGGCGCTACCAGGAGCAGGGGACGGTCGACCTCTCGCTGAAGACCGGCGCCCTCGGCCGCTTCCGGGTCAACCTCCATAGGAGCCGCCGGGGGGCGGCTGCGGCGATCCGCGTCCTGCCGCGGAAGATCCCGACCCTCGCCGACCTCGGCCTGCCCGAGGCGCTCTACGACCTGACGCGCGCCTCGCGCGGGCTCGTCCTCGTCACCGGCGCCACCGGCTCGGGCAAGACGACGACGCTCGCGGCCCTCGTCGACCGGATCAACCGGACCGAGCGGCGCCACATCGTCACGATCGAGGACCCGGTCGAGTACGAGCACGGGCACGGCACGTCGCTCGTGGAGCAGGTGGAGGTCGGGTCGGACGCGCCGAGCTTCCAGGCGGCGCTCGTCTCGGCGCTGCGCCAGGACCCCGACGTGATCCTGGTGGGCGAGGTCCGCGACCTCGAGACGATCCGGACGGCCCTGACGGCCGCCGAGACGGGGCACCTCGTCCTGACGACGCTCCACACGAACGACGTCCCGCAGACGGTCCACCGGATCGTCGACGTCTTCCCCGCCGAGCAGCAGGGGCAGGTGCGACAGCAGCTCTCGCTCGCCCTCTCGGCGGTCGTCTGCCAGCAGCTCGTCCCGCGGAAGGACGGCGCAGGCCGGGTCGTCGCCGTGGAGGTGCTCCTCGCGAACGACTCGATCCGGTCGCACATCCGCCGCGGCACGCTCCACCAGCTCCTCTCCGAGCTGACGCTGGGGCGCCGGCTGGGGATGGTGACGATGGAGGAGTCGCTCGCCGGCCTGGTGAAGAAGGGGCTCGTCACCGAGGCCGAGGCGCGCCTGAGGTCGGCGCACCCGGACGACCTGGCGGCCCAGATGCGCTGAAGGCCGCCCGGGGCAGGTCCGGGGCCCTCCCGACTCGCCGCTCAGCGCGGTGCGGCCGCGGGGAGAGGCGTCGGGGGCGGGGCGGGCCGGGGCGCCCGGACGACCACGTGGACCGCGAAGGCGAGCGAGGCGAGGAAGGCGATGACGCCGAAGGCGAGGACGGCGCGCCCGAGGACCACCTCCCGCCGGATCAGGTCGACCCCGGGGCCCGCGCCGCCGGACAGAGCCGCGGCGGGAACGGGCGCCGGCGGGGCCGACTCCCGGGCCTCCGCCTGGGGCCCGTGGTCCTTCGGGGAGGGTGGGGTCTCCGCCGCCCGCCGCGGCAGCCCCTTGCGGGCGAGGGTCTCGGAGAGGGGCGCGAGCTCGGCGCGGCACATCCAGAGCTCGGCGATCACCTCCTCCCACGATGCGGGGCGCTCCTCGCGGTGGCGCGCGGTCATCCGCGAGACGAGGGCGGAGAGGCGGGGCGCCGGCCCTCCCCGTTCGGGGGCCAGGACGAGGGGAGGGATGTTCCCCTTGACGTGCGCGTCGACGATCGCCGCCATCCCCTCCCCCTGGACCGCCTTCCTCCCCGAGAGGAGCTCGTACATCGTGATCCCGAGCGAGTAGACGTCCGAGCGGAAGTCGAGAGTCTGTCCCGGCGGGAGGCCGACGATCTGCTCGGGCGAGGCGTAGGCGAACTTCCCGAGGAACGACCCGCTCTGCGTCAGCCCACCGCCGGCGGCCGAGGCGAAGAGGTCCTTGGCGACGCCGAAGTCGATCAGCTTCGGGGCGAGCCTCCGGAACCGCTCGGTGACGAGGATGTTGTCGGGGGAGACGTCCCGGTGGACGATCCCCTCCTGCGCCACCTCGGCGAGCGCCTCGGAGAGCCGGATGAAGATGTGGATCAGCTCGATCGCCGGGTGCTCGGCGAAGCTCCCGAGCGGCTCGCCGTGGACGAGCTCGAGGGCGAGCCAGGCGTACTGGTGGTCGGTGACGCCGTAGCCGTACATCACCGGGAGGACGGGGTGGCTGACCCGCCAGAGCATCTCGGACTCCCGGCGGAACCGCTCCTCCGGCCGGAACTCCGGGTCGAGCGCCCCGATGTTCATCACCTTGAGGGCGACCTCCAGGCCGTCGACCTCGCGGTAGGCGCGGAAGACTCCCGCGGCGCCCCCCCTCCCGAGGCGCTCCATGATGTCGAACCCCGGGATGAGGTGCCGCGGGAGCGCCCGGCTCATCGCGGCGGCGGAGCCGGGGCCGGCGTCGCCTGGACCGGCTCGGGGGCCGGCGCGGAGGGGGCGGGAGCCGCCGCGCCCGCGGCGGCCTGCTCGCGCCGGAGCCGCTCCAGCTCGGCCGCCTGCCGCTGCCGGTCGGCGGCCTGCTCGCGCTTGAGCCGCTCGAGCTCCTGGCCGAGCGCGTTCCGGTCGGCCTCGAGCGCGGCGAGGGAGCGCGCGAGGCGCGCCTCCAGCTCCTTGCGGCGCGCCTCGGCGTCGCGCAGGCGCCCCTTCAGCTCGTCGACGGCGGCCTGGCTGGCGTCGGCGCTCTGCTCGAGGGCGCCGATCTTCTTCCCCAGGTCGTCCGCCTCGGCCGCCAGCGCGTCGCGCTCGCTCTTCATCTCGCCGAGCCGGGTCCCCATCTCCTGCCGGACGCTGGCGACCCCTTCGTCCGCGGCCTTCGTGACCGCCACCACCGTCCGCCGCGTCGCCCAGACGTTGTAGGCGAGGGCCGCCGCGAGGACGACGAGGGCCGCGCCGGTGAGGGCGAGGCCGATCTTCAGGGAGCGCGTGGAGCTCCTGATGGTGTCGGAGACGAGCTCGCGGACGAAGACGGTCGACTTCTGGACGAACCCGGCCTCGGCGGTGCCGCGCGCCCTCCCGAGGGCGTCCTCGATCATCCGGTAGACCGTCTTCTCGCCCACCGGCTTCTCGCCCGGCTTGCCCGCCAGCTCCCTCACGTCGCGCGGGCGGCGCGCCTGGCTGTCGTCGGCGGGGCGGGCGTCGAGCTCCTCCCACGGCGCCCCCATGGTCAGGGTCGGCGGAGAGACGGCCGTCACCGAGGCCGTCGTGTCGCCGAGGACGGGGGCCGGCGCCGTCGCGGAGGCCGCCGGGACGGCGGGGCCGACGGTGAAGATCGGACCCCAGGCGCCGAAGCGGACCTCGCTCCCCGCCATCACGAGACGGTCGATGGGAGCCTGGCCCTGCGCCGAGAGCTCGCGGTCGCCGACCGAACGGACCCGGTACCCGGCCCCCTCCCTCGAGACCTCGATCACGCGCCCCCGGGCGCCGCCGTTGTCCGGCTGCGTCGGATCGAGGATCACGTCGGCGGTCGCGGAGTCCCCGACCCGGACGAGCTCCTTCTCGAAGGAGAACTCCCGTCCGGCCAGGGAGCCGGAGACCATGCGAATGGAGATCGTCATGACGGCCTCCTTCCTGTCCGCCGTGCCGGGGCCGTGCGCGGATTATCCGTCGGTTCGCCGCCGGCGCCGCGGCGCGGGGCCGGCGGCTACCGGAGGAGCTGCTCGAGCCGGGCGAAGAGGAACTCGAGGGCGACCTGGTTCTCGCCCCCCTCGGGGACGATGAGGTCGGCCCACCGCTTCGACGGCTCGACGAACTCCAGGTGCATCGGGCGGACGGTCGACTCGTACTGCTGGAAGACGCTCTCGACCGTCCGGCCCCGCTCGGCGATGTCGCGCTTGACCCGGCGGATCAGGCGGACGTCGGCGTCCGTGTCGACGAAGATCCGGATGTCGAACAGCTTCCGGAGCTCGGGCTCGGCGAAGATCAGGATCCCGTCGACGATGACGGCCTTCTTCGGCTCGACCCGCTGCGTCTCCCGCGCCCGGCGGTGCGTCTTGAAGTCGTAGACGGGGGCCTCCACGGCGGCCCCGTCCTTCAGCGCCCGCACGTGCCTCACGAGGAGGTCGGTCTCGAGCGAGTCGGGGTGGTCGAAGTTCTTGAGGGCGAGGGCGTCCTGGGGCAGGTCGACCCAGTCGCGGTAGTACCAGTCGTGGGAGACGACGGTGATCCTCTCCTCGCCGACCCGGCGGCGGATCGCGTTGACGACGGTCGTCTTGCCCGAGCCGGTCCCGCCGGCCACGCCGATCACGAAGGGATGCATGTCTGCTCCGCGGGAGCGGGGCGCGGGGGGAGGCGCGTCCGGCGGGCGGCCGCGCGGCTCCCCCGGGCCCTCACTTGAAGGCGTCGAGCATCTCCTTGGCCGTCGCGGCCTCCTTCCCCTTGGGCTCGAGGCGGAGATACTCGTTCAGGTGCTTCTTCATGTCGGGGATCTTGTTCGTGTTGACGCACGACATCCCCAGGAGGAAGTGGGCCATCGCGTAGTCGGGCTTGAGCTCCACGACCTTGCGGAGCGTCGCTTCGGACGCCTTGAAGTCCCCCTTGTTGTAGGAGTCGACCGCCTGGTTGTAGAGGACCTGCGGGTTGTCGGGGTTGGCCGCGGTGAACTTCTTGTCGTACTCGGCGGCCTTCGCCTTGTCGCCCTTCTGCCGGTAAGCCTCGGCGAGGGGGGCGTAGAGGTCCGGCAGGTCGGCCTCGAGCGCGAGGGCCTTCTCGCCGAACTCGACGGTGTGGTCCCAGTCCTTCTTGGCGAAGGCGACCTTCGTCGCCATGTCCCACGCGCCGACCTTGTCCGGGCCGAGCTCGGTCGCCTTGTGCGCCAGCTCGAGGGCGCCGTCGAGGTCGCCCGCCTGGAACTTGTCGACCGCGCCGTTGTAGGCCTCGGTGTACGGGTCGACGACCTGCTTGACGACCCCCTTCTCGATCGCCTGCTCCTGCGTCAGGAGCTGGACGTCGAGCGTCTCGGTCTGGCCGATCGGGACCTTCTTCTGCTGCTGCTGCGGGATGAACCCGGGCTTCTCGAACTTGTAGTTGTAGATGAGGGTGGCGTCGTTGAGGATCGTCCCGTACTTCCCCTTCTCGTCGGTCGTCAGGGAGAGCTTGAAGTTGGTGATCGACGGCGTCGTGATGGTGATGGCGACCCCGGGGATCGGGGCTCCCTTGCCGTCGGTGACCGTTCCCACGATCCGGCCCTGCTGGCCGGCGAAGAGAGTCCCTCCGAGGAGGAGCGCCGCTCCGAGCGCGAGCGCGCAGGCGTGTCTCGTCCGAATCCGCATCTCGAGTCCTCCGGCGGGGGTTCCCGCCCTTGGGATTCTAGTCTCCCGGGGCGCTTCTCACCGCACCCCGCTCATCGGGACGTAGCTTCCGTCCGACGTCCTCTCCCCGGGACCGGCCCCGTCGTTGAGGACGCCGTACGCGACGAAGTCGGAGCTCCCCGACTCGGCGCGGACCCTCGCGTAGCCCCGCGTCAGCCCCGCGGTCGAGAGGATGCCGCTCTCCTGGTACCACTCTCCCCCCTTCAGGGAGATCGTCGTGCTCCATGCAGGAGTCGCGCCATCGCCCGCCCCGGCGCCGGCGTCGAAGACGTCGATCCGGTAGCTCTGCGCGGTGGCGCTCCCCACCCGGGCGTCGGCGACGGCGAGGTTCGAGCGGGTCGCCCCGTCCTGGACGAGGCCGTAGACCCACGCCTCCGAGCGGGCCCGGGCCGCCGCCGGGACCGCTCCGTAGGCGAGGCCGAACGAGCCGCCCACCGAGGCGTCCGGGTTCGGGCTCGTCGTCCGCGCCACCGCCACGGCCCCGGTCACGAGGAGGGTCCCGGCCTGGTTGCCGTCCCCTGCGGGGAGCGGGAGGCCGAGCGTGTCGCGTAGCCAGAGGATGACGTCGGGGACCACGAGCTGCCGGCCTGCGGCGAGCGGGACGGACGCCGTGACGGCGGGGCCGCCGCCGAAGGCGGGGGCCGGGGTGTAGGTGACCTGCGCGATGACCGCGGCCGCGGTCGGGTTCGCGAGGGCGAGCTGCGTCGTGTAGAGCGTCCCCCCCGCGCTGACGCGGAGGACGATCGGGACGAGCCCGTCCGGCGAGCCGGCCGGGACGTAGCTGCCGTCGGAGGTCCCCTTCCCCGCCCCGGAGCCGTCGTTCACGACGCCGTAGGCGAGGAACCGGTTCGTCCCTCCCGTCCGCGTGATCCGGACCCAGCCGTTCGTCACGCCGGACGGCGCGAGGAGCTGGTCGAGCTGCCGCCACTCGGCGGGCGCCAGCGTCACCTCCACGGGGCTCCCGGCGGCGGCGCCGGTCGCGCCGTCCATCACCTGGATCGAGAGCCGGGCGGGGGAGCCCGCCTCGGTATCGGACGGCGGGACGTCGACGACCGCGAGGTTCGACCGGGCGGACGCGTCCTGCTTCAGGCCGAAGACGGCGGTCGAGCCGGCCACGGCCTCGGACGGGAGGGCCCCGGCGGCGAAGAGGCCGAAGCTCCCCCCGACCGCGGCGTTGGGGTTGGGAGTGGACGTCCGCGACCCGGCGAAGAGCTGGCTCGCGTCGGCGGCGTCCTCGAAGGTGACGCGAAGGGTCCCCACCTGCGCGGGGCCGCTCGGCGGGAGCGCGTAGCCGCTCGACCGGAGGTGGTCGAGGAGGTCGGCGAAGCGGAGCTCCTGCCCGGCCGGGACGAGCTCGGGGAGGCGGGGCCCCCCGGCCCCGGGAGTCCCCGGCGCCGGGACGTAGACCAGCGAGGCGCGGACGTCGGCCGCCGTTCGGTTCACGAGGACGAGGTCCGACGTGTAGTGGGTCGACGCCGCGCCGAAGACGTCGAGGACGACGGGGACCTGGAAGGTGACGGGTTGCGTGACCCCGGCCCGGACCGTGACGCTCCGCGTCTTCGTGCTGCTCCCCCCCGGCGCCGTGATCGTCAGCCGGACCGGGTAGGTCCCGGCCGCGGCGTAGGCGTGGCGAGGGCTCCTCTCCGCGGAGGCGGGGGTGGCGTCGCCGAAGTCCCACGCGAAGGCCGTGGCCCCTCCGGTGCTCCGGTCCTCGAAGAGGACGCTCTGCCGCGGCGCCGGGTCGGCCGGCGCGAAGGCGAAGTCGGCCGCGGGGCCGACCGGCACGCTCCAGACGGCGAACGGGAGACGCCAGGCGCCTCGCCCGTAGGTCGAGGCGACGAGGTCTCGCGTGACGGGGTGGAACGCGAGGGCGGTGACGGTGGTGTTCGGCAGCCCCTCGTTCAGCGACGTCCAGCTCGCCCCGGAGTCGGCGGAGCGGAAGACGCCGACGTCGGTGGCGACGAAGAGGGTCGACGGGTCGGCCGGCGCGACGGCCAGGGCGCTGACGGGGACGTCGGGGAGGTTCGAGGTGACGTTCGTCCAGGTCACCCCGCCGTCCGTCGTGACGAAGACGTGGCGGGACGGGCTCCCGAGGTAGCCGGCGAACGTCGCGTAGGCCGACAGGCCGTCGGGCGTGACCGCGTGGATCGAGCTGACGAACGCGGCCGGGAGGCCGTCGCTCCGCTTCGTGAAGGTCGCACCGCCGTCGGTCGAGAAGTAGACCTCGCCGGACGAGCTCCCGATCCAGGCGGGGCCGCTCCCGTCCCCGAGGACGTCGAGGGCGCTGATGCGGGTCGCCGTGATCGCGGCCGCCGAGCGGGGGGCCCACTGCGAGGGGTCCCTCCCGAACGTCGGGTTCGCCCAGAGCCGCTGCGTCCCGAGGAAGACGAGGCCCGGAGCCGCCGGCGCGGCCATCGCGGGAGGGTAGAAACCCATCGGCTCCTTCGCGTCGCCGGAAAGGGTCATCAGCTTCCCGAAGGGCGTCACGTCGGCGAAGTCGATCCCGCCGTCCTGCGAGAAGTTCATGTAGGCGTAGTAGTTCGCCGCGAGGACCTGGCTCGGGTCGTCGGCGCGAATCAGGTCGAAGCCGCCGTCGGACCCGGTCCGGTCTTCCCAGAGGGGCGAGCCGGTGTACCGGAGGTTCCCGTTGTCCTGGGTCCCTCCCATCATGAGGTCGGGGTTCGTCGGGTGGAGGGCGATCCCGTTGAACTGGATCAGGCCGAGGGACGCGTTCAGGTTCTCGAACGTCGTGCCGCCGTCCGTCGAGCGGTAGAGGCCGCCGTCGTTGGCGAAGTAGACGGTGTCGGGCGCCGACGGGGGGATCGCCATCGCGTGGTGGTCGACGTGGACGCTGCCGCCGGCGCTGTAGACGTTGGTGAGCATCTTCCACGACGCCGCGCCGTCGGTGGAGCGGTAGAGGTCCACCGAGCCGAAGTAGACGGTGTCGGGGCTCGTCGGGCTCGGCAGGATGACGTGGTCGTACGAGCACTGGTTGAGCCCGCTCGAGGGGCACATCCCGACGTGGACGGCGCGCTTGACCCACGTGGCCCCGCCGTCGGCCGACCGGAAGATCCCTCCGCCGTCGTGCTTGTCGCCGGTGTCGACGATCGAGGCGTAGAGGGTCAGCGGGTTCGTCCGCGAGAGGCCGAGCTTCACGTTCCCCGTCTGGGCGGCGAAGGTGGCGCCGGGGGTGTCCGCGGTGAGCGAGGGCGTCCAGGTGGCGCCGAAGTCGGTCGAGACGTAGACCCCGGACTTCAGGGTGCACGAGGTGCAGCCGCCGGTGACTCCGATCCCCGCCCAGACCGTGCCGGCGGCGTTCGGGTCCTGGACGAGGTCGCTCACGGCGTGGTTGAGGGTCCGGGAGAAGTGGACGCCCCCGTCGGTCGAGAGGTAGACGCCGCCGACGCGCGCCCTCCCCGCCTCCACGTCGTGCCAGATGTAGACGCCGACGAGGACGCGGCTCGGGTCGGTGGGGTGGGGGACGACGCGCGAGAGGACGGCGTTGGGCGGCAGGTCGACGTCGACGCGCGTCCAGCTCTCGCCGCCGTCGAGGCTCCTGAGGAGGCCGGCGCCGAGGTAGGTGCCGAGCGAGCGGGAGACGCTGAACTCGAGGTCCGCGCTGTCGGCCTCGCCCGTGGCCGCGTAGACGACGTTCGGGTCGGAGGGGGAGAAGGCGAGGGCGCTCGTGGCGAGGGCCGGCGCGGAGTCGGAGACGGCGCGGAACGTCCTGCCCGCGTCGGTCGACTTCCAGATCCCGCCGGTGGCCGCGCCGACCAGGACGATCGACGGGTTCGTCGGGTGGATGGCCACCGCGGTGATCCGGCCCGAGACGAGACCGAAGTCGACGTTGCCGTAGGCGAGGGCGCGCGCGGGGCTCGGGCCGAGCGGCTCCCAGCCCCCCGCCGTGGCGAGCGCCCGGGGCACGCTCGGGCCGGCGTCGGAGCGGGGGTAGCGCCCCGCCGACGGGAGGGGGAGCGACGTGTCGGCCGGGACCAGGCACGCCGCGCGAAGCGCCCGGAGCCGGTTCTCCGAGGAGACGGCTCCCCGGGAGTCGACCTTCTGAAGGGCCGTCCACGCCGCTCTCTCCCTCGGGTTGTCCCGGAGTCTCGCGGGCCGGCCTTCCCCGTCCTCCTCCCCGGCGAGGAGCGGCCGGGAGAAGGCGGACGCGGCGAGGAGCGCGGCGGCGAGGACGAGCAGGGGCTTGGGACGGGTGCGGAGGGCGAAGGCCCCGGTCTTGCGCTTGGTCACGGTTCTCTCCCGACATCCCCACGATACGTCGGCGGGCCACGGCGCGTCACCCGCTGGGCCGGAGCGGGCCGCGCGCTACGATCCGGCCGTGCCGTTCCGCTGGCCCTTCCGACGCAGCCCCGACGCGGGGAGCCCGGGGGACGAGGCTCCGGGCCGCGGCGACCAGGCCGGGTCTCCCGCGCCGCGTCCGCCCGCGCTTCCCGGCGTCACGGTCCACGAGCTCCGGGTCCTGGCGCGCGAGGGGCCGTCGCTCCGGGCGGGGGCGCCCCGCTCGGCGGCTCGAGACGCGGCGACGGCGCTCCGGATTCTCGCGCCGGGAGGAGACCTGAACGAGGAGGCGCGCCCCGGCGAGGCGTGGGCGGCGTTCCTCCTCGCCGGGTCGGTCGTCGCCGAGCCTGCCACCCCGCCCCTCGACGCGGGGGACCTCGTCGCCTTTCCCGCCGGCTCCGGCCTCAGCCTCGGGCCCGCGGGCGACGTGGGCGCCCTCGTCCTCCTCGACCAGGCGGCGACCATGGCGGCCGCGCCGCCCGCCGGCCGCGAAGTCGTCCGCGTGGTCCGCCGGGACGCTCTCGCCGGGTCCGGGTTCGCCGGGGTGTCGGGGGTCCGGGCCGTCCACCGGGGCGGGGGGCGCGTCGCGCTGAGGCTCGGGCCGCCCCCCGGGGCCCGCTGGACGGTGACCGGGCTCCGGTGCCTCGCCGTCCTCCGGGGAAAGGTCACGCTCTACGACGGGGCGGAGGCGCGCGACGTCAGGGCCTTCGAGGTGGCGTTCGTGGCAGACCCCCGCACGCCGCTGGCTCTGCAGGCGGGGACCGACTCCTCCTCGGCGGTCGGCTTCGGGTCCGAAGGCGTCACGATCCGTCTCGGGTGAGCGGGCCTTCCCGGCCGGCGGGGAGCTCCGCGAGGCGCCGGGCGAGGGTCGACCTGCCCGAGAACGAGAGGCCGCAGAGGAGGACGAGGCGGGGGCTCACCGCCGCGCCGGGGCGACGGAGTAGGTCCTCCCGAAGAGGGTGCCGAGCGACTCGGCGCTCGAGCGGAAGGGGAGCTCGAGGGCCGCGACCTCGTCGGGGCCGAACCACCCCACCTCCAGCGTCTCGTCGGCGGGGCGCGGCTCGGGGCTCCCTTCGGCCATCCGCGCCCGGAAGACGACCACGATCACCGGGCGACCCGAATAAGAGTAGATACCGTGGAGGGCCTCGATCTCGGCCTCGACGCCGCACTCCTCCCGCGTCTCCCGCAGCGCCGCCGCCTCGACGGTCTCCCCCCGGTCCACGTGTCCCCCCGGGAAGATCCACTGGCCGTAGCCCGGCTGAATGCCCCGCCGGCAGAGGAGGACCTTCCCGTCGCGGACCACCAGGCACCCGGCGGCCACCTTCGGGTCGAGCCAGTGGATGGCGCCGCAGGCGGGACAGGAGGGGACGGTCTTGCCCCCGTGTCCGACGACGCGCTCCTCGAGCCTGGTCCCGCAGCGGGTGCAGAAGAGGGGGCGGTCGTCCACGAGAGGGGAGACTACGCCCGGCGCGGGGACGCCGCGAAGGAGATGCGGCCGTCGCGTCGCAGCCTCACGGCCCCGAGCCGCTCGGCGGCGAGCGCCCCGGAAAGGGCGACCGCGAGAGTCCCCTGGCCGGGGAAGGTCGTGTCGCCGACGAGGTGGAGGCCGGGGACGCCGAAGGTCGGGTCGAGCGCGCGGAACCCGGAGTTCCCCACCGACATCCGGAGCCCCCCCACCCCGCTCGCGCCGCGCCGCGTGAAGCGCCGGAACGTCCGGGGCGTCCCGAGGTCCTCGCAGGCGATCGCTCGCGCGAGGCCGGGGACCTCGCGCTCGACGGCCGAGCGGATCCGGCGAAGGGCCTCGTCCTTCCGCTCCCTGTAGGCGTCGCCCGAAAGTCCGCGCCAGGCGGCCAGCGAGGTGTGCAGGGAGACGGAGAGGGTCTGCCCGCCGGGCGGCGCCACGGGATCGCCGGGAGGGGAGAACGAGAGGAAGAGGGAGCTCCCGCCGCCCGAGCCGGCCCGCGCGCCCTCCTCCGGGAGGACGAGGCGGTGGAGACGCCTCGGGTCGGGGTGGACGACGCGGGAGAGGCCGAGGTTCCAGACGAGCGCGCCCCACCCCTCGCCGACGCGGCGGGACTCGGCGACGCCGGCGGCGCGCTCCGGGCTCCCGTCGGAGAGGAGCCGGACGAGGTCGAGGACCGGCACGTTGGGGACGACGACCCGGGCGGCGATCTCCTCGCCCGAGGCGGTCGTCACGCGCCAGCCGTCGCCGCGGCGCTCCAGCCGCGCGACGAGCGTCCGGTAGCGGACCTCGGCTCCGGACCGGCGGAGGGCCCCCTCCAGGGCGGAGACGAAGGCCCGCATCCCGCCGCGCGGCCGCGAGACGCCCCGGCGGAAGAGGTCGAGGCCGAGCGCGCCGTTCCACCACGGGGCGACGGCCGCGGGCGCCTGGACGGTGATGAGGAGCGAGAGGTCGACGAACGAGCGGAAGGCCGGGTCGTCGGCGGGCGCCGCCTCGAGCCGCTCGACGTCGGCCACCGTCCGGTCGAGGGAGGGGAGGAGGGCCAGGAGCCGCGGGTGGAGGAGGCGGACGTTGCGCCCCAGGTCGCGGGGGGAGACGAGCGGGAGGGCGGGGAAGCGCCGCCCCGTCTCCCAGAGGCGGGCGGCGTCCCGCTCGACGCGCCCGAAGAAGCCGGCCGCGCGCGGGAAGAGCGCCTCCACGGTCTCCCTCCAGGCTTCGCGGTCGCGGCCGTAGACGAACGACGCGCCCGGCAGCCGGACGTCGACGCCGTCGACGGGCTCGAGGGCGAGGTCGCGCCCCGGCTCGATCCCGAGGGCCGAGACGACCTCCGCGAACGGGCCGCCCGGCTCGAGGCCGACGAGCGTCGTCGCGCCGGCGTCGAAGGTGAAGCCTCCCGCCTCGTAGAAGCCGGCGGAGCCGCCCGGCTTGTCGTGGGCCTCGAGGAGGAGGACCTTCCGGCCCGACCGGGCGAGGAGCCCGCCCGCCACCAGGCCCCCCACCCCCGCGCCGATCACGACGGCGTCCCAGGCTCGCGTCCCCACGCCCTCCTCTACGGCCGGCGGGGGCGGGCGGCTTTCCGCACGCCTTGACGGCCCGTCACGGGGGCGGACAGAATCCCCGATCCGAAAGTCGAGCGGTCGCCTGCGGACCGGTTCGTCTGTGTGAGGGCGTGAATGGAACGTCTCTGGACCGAGGAAGAAACGCGGTGGCTCGGGGCCAACATGGACCGGATGGACGCCCTCTCGCTCGCGCGCGCCCTGAAGGTCCCGGTGGCGGCGGTCGAGGCGAAGGTGCGAGAGCAGCGCGCCGCGCGCGCGGAGGCGGCCGCGCGCAGGACGCCCGCCACCGTGCGCGAGGCCGAGCGCGAGAGCTCCGCCGCCCGCAAGGCGTACGAGCAGGGGATGGAGCTCCTTCGCCAGAAGGAGCTCGCCCGCGCCGCCGCCTGCTTCGCGGAGGTGGTCGAGCGCTACCCGGACGAGCGGGAGCTGGCGGACCGCGCCCGGACGTACCTCAAGCTGGCGCGGGGCGGGAACGGGGGCGCGAGCCGGCCGTGCAGCGCCGCCGAGCTCTACCACGAGGCGGTCTTCGAGAAGAACCGCGGGAACGTGCGGGGCGCGCTCGACCTCCTCGCCGACCTCGACGGCGCCCCCGACACGGACGGCCGGTGCCGCTACCTCGAGGCCTGCTGCCTCGCCCTGACCGGAGACCGCCCGGGCGCCCTCGCGAGCCTGCGCGCGGCGGTCCAGGCCTGGCCGCAGAACCGGATCCAGGCGCGGCTCGAGGCGGACCTCGCCTCGCTCCGCGGCGACCCGGAGTTCGAGGCCGTGGTCGGGCGCGCCTCGTGACCGGAGCGCCCCGGCTCTCGGTCGTCGTCCTCGCGGCGGGCCGCGGCGTCCGGATGCGGTCGGCGCTCCCGAAGGTCCTCCACCCCGCCGCGGGCCGGCCGCTCGTCGACCGGCCGCTCCTCGCGGCCCGCGCCCTCCTGGCCGAGGCGGGCGGCGGGCCGCTCGTCGTCGTCGTCGGCGCGGGGCGCGAGGCGGTCGAAGCCCATCTCGCGGCGGCCTTCCCCGACGCGGTCCCCGTCGTCCAGGACCCGCCCCTCGGGACGGGGGACGCCGCGCGCGTCGCGCTCGGCGCGACCGCGGGCGCCCGCGAGGTCGTCGTCCTGGCGGGGGACGTCCCCCTCCTGCCGGTCTCCGCGCTGTCGCGGCTCCGCGCGGCCCTCGCCGCGGAGGCCTCGAACGCCGTCGCCCTCCTGACGGCCGTGGTCCCCGACGCCGGCGCCTACGGCCGCGTGATCCGCGGGGCGGACGGCGCGGTCCTGAGGATCGTCGAGGCGAAGGACGCGACGCCCGCCGAGCGCGCCGTCCGCGAGCTCAACTCGGGGATCTACGCCTTCGACGGCGCCTTCCTCGCCGGCGCCCTCCCGCACCTGACGAGCGACAACGCGCAGGGCGAGTACTACCTGACCGACGTCGTCGCCCTTGCGGTCGGCGCCGGCCGGCGGGTCGTGGCGGTCCCCGTGGACGACCCCGCGGAGGTCCTCGGCGTCAACTCGCGCTCCGAGCTGGCCGACGTCGACTCCCGCCTCCGCCGCCGCGCCGCCGAGGCGGCGATGGCGGCGGGCGCGACGCTGGTCCGCCCCGAGACCATCACCCTCGACGAGACGGTCGTCCTCGAGCCGGACAGTGTCGTCGAGCCGTTCGCCACCCTCTCGGGCGAGACGCGGGTCGGGAGCGGGACCCGGATCGGCCAGGGGTGCGTCGTCTCCGACTCGTCCCTCGGGCGGAACGTGACCGTCCGGCCCTACTGCGTGATCGAGAAGGCGCGGGTGGCGGACGGGGCGGTCGTCGGCCCCTTCGCCCGCCTGCGGGAAGGGACCGACCTCGGCGAGGGGGTCCACGTCGGCAACTTCGTGGAGACGAAGAAGGCGCGCCTGGCGAAGGGGGCCAAGGCGAACCACCTCACCTACCTCGGCGACGCGACGGTGGGCGAGAGGACGAACGTCGGCGCCGGCGTCATCACCTGCAACTACGACGGCTACGCCAAGCACCGGACCGAGATCGGGGCCGGGGTCTTCGTCGGCTCCGACGTCCAGCTCGTGGCGCCCGTCCGCGTCGGCGACGGCGCGGTGATCGGCGCCGGGACGACGGTCACGAAGGACGTCCCCGCCGACGCCCTCGCCACGTCGCGGACCCCGCAGAAGACCCTCGAGGACGGGGGGCGGCGGTACCGCGAGCGCAGGGCCGGCGCCCGCGCGAAGGGAGACTGACGGCCATGTGCGGCATCGTCGGCTACGTGGGGTCGCGCCCCGCCACGCCGGTCCTCATCGACGGCCTCCGGCGGATGGAGTACCGCGGCTACGACTCGGCGGGGATCGCCGTGATCGGCGCGGACGGCGCCCTCCACGTGAAGCGGGCCGAGGGGAAGCTCGGGAACCTCGCGGCGCGCCTGACGCCGGACGCCCCGGAAGGGACCGTCGGCATCGGGCACACGCGGTGGGCGACGCACGGCCGCCCCTCCGAGGAGAACGCCCACCCCCACCGCGACGCGTCGGGGCGGATCGTCGTCATCCACAACGGGATCATCGAGAACTTCCTTCCGCTGAAGCGGGAGCTCCTCGCGGCCGGCGTCTCCTTCGCGTCCGAGACCGACACGGAGGTCGTGGCGCAGGCGCTCGGCGCCGCCCGCCGCGCCGCGCCCGGGAGGCCGTTCGCCGAGGTGGTCCGGGGCGTCCTGGCGCGCCTCACGGGGATGTACGCCCTCGTCATCCTCTCCGCCGACGAGCCGGAGGCGATCTACGCCGCCAAGTGGGGCCCGCCGATCGTCCTCGGCCAGGGCGACGGGGAGGGCTTCGTCGCCTCCGACCCGACCGCGCTCCTCCCCTGGACGCGCGACCTCGTCTTCCTCGAGGACGGCGACCTCGCGCGGGTCACCGTGGCGGGGATCGAGGTGACGGGGTTCGACGGGACGCCGCGGGCGCGCGCGCCGCGCCGCGCCACCTGGGACGCGGTGTCGGCCGAGAAGGGGGGCTACCCCCACTTCATGCTCAAGGAGATCGCCGAGCAGCCGACCGTGGTCGTCGAGACGGTGGGGCACAAGATCTCCCTGGAGACGGGGCGCTTCAGCGAGGACGCGATGGGGGTCCCGGCGCGGCTCCTCGCCGAGGTCGAGCGGATCCACGTCGTGGCGTGCGGCACCAGCTGGCACGCGGGGCTCGTCGGCAAGTTCCTCCTCGAGGAGGTGGCGCGGGTCCCGACCGAGGTCGACTACGCCTCCGAGTTCCGCTACCGGGCGCCGATCGTCGGCCCGCGGACCCTCGTCGTCGGCATCTCGCAGTCGGGCGAGACGGCCGACACCGTGGCCGCCCTCCAGGAGGCGAAGCGGCAGGGGGCGCCCACCGTCGGGGTCGTCAACGTCCCCGGCTCGGCCATCGCGCGCCTCGTCGACGGCGTCCTCGCCACCCACGCCGGGCCGGAGATCGGCGTCGCCTCGACGAAGGCGTTCACGACCCAGCTCGTGGCGCTCGCGCTCCTCGCCTACTACGCGAAGGGGGTGAGGACGGGAGTCCCCCTCGAGCCGGCCGACCCCTTCCTCGTCTCCCTCGGCCGCCTCCCGGCCGCCATGCGGAAGGCGCTGGAGCTCGACCACGCCCTCGAGAAGCTCTCCCGGACGCTCCAGGATTCCCGCGACGTCCTCTACCTGGGGCGCGGGACCCACTTCCCGATCGCCCTCGAGGGGGCGCTCAAGCTCAAGGAGATCTCGTACATCCACGCCGAGGGGTACCCGGCGGGGGAGATGAAGCACGGGCCGATCGCCCTGATCGACCGCGACCTGACGGTGATCGGCCTGGCGCCGCGCGATGCGCTCTACGAGAAGGTCGCCTCGAACCTCCGCGAGGTGAAGGCGCGCGACGGCCGCCTCGTCGCCTTCGTGGCCCCCGGGGACGAGGACGTGGCGGAGATGGCCGACGTGGCGCTCACGGTCCCCGAGGTCCACCCGCACCTGCAGCCGGTCGTCTCGGTCCTCCCGCTCCAGCTCCTCGCGTACCACGTCGCCCGCCGGCGCGGGTGCGACGTCGACCAGCCGAGGAACCTGGCGAAGTCGGTCACGGTCGAGTAGAACCTCCCGGTGAACGAATCGTCCCAGAGGCTCCTCGCGGGGCTGAACCCCGAGCAGGCCGCGGCCGTCTCGCACGGCGACGGCCCCCTCCTCGTCCTCGCCGGCGCCGGCTCGGGGAAGACCCGCGTCCTGACGCGCCGCCTCGCCTGGCTCGTCGCCCACGGCGTCCCCGCCGAGTCGATCGTCGCCCTCACCTTCACGAACAAGGCCGCCGGCGAGATGAAGGAGCGGGTGGCGGACCTCCTGGCGACCCCGCGCCCGCGCTCCTTCGTCGGCACCTTCCACTCCTGGGGCGTCCGGCTCCTCCGCCGGTTCGCCGCGGAGGCGGGGCTCCCGCCGTCGTTCGTCGTCTTCGACGCCGACGACCAGCTCGGCCTCGTCAAGCAGGCGATGAAGGCCGCCGGGATCACCGACAAGGCGCTCACCCCGCGGGCGGTCCAGAGCCGGATCTCCCACGCCAAGAACGCCGGCCTGCGGCCGGAGGAGTACCCGAAGCGGTTCGGCGACTTCGTCGGGACCCGTCTCGCCGAGCTCCACCGCCTCTACGAGAAGGGGCTCGCGGCCTCGCACGCGCTCGACTTCGACGACCTCCTCCTCCGGACCGTCCGCCTCCTCAGGGAGCGCGAGGACGTCCGGGGGCTCCTCCAGCGGAGCGTCGTCCACCTCCTGGTGGACGAGTACCAGGACACGAACCGGGTCCAGGCCGAGCTGGTGACGCTGGTCGCGGGCGAGCGGCGGAACGTCTTCGCCGTCGGCGACGAGGACCAGTCGATCTACCGGTGGAGGGGGGCCGACGTCGGGAACATCCTCGAGTTCGACCGGGTCTTCCCCGGGGCGGGCACGGTCCGTCTGGAGCGGAACTACCGCTCGACCGGCCCGATCCTCGAGGCGGCGGGCGCGGTCGTCGCCGAGAACGAGCGCCGCCTCGGCAAGCGCCTCCGGGCGGTGAAGCAGGGGGGCGACCTCGTCACCCTCCTCGTCCACGAGGAGGAGCGCGACGAGGCGCGCGAGGTCGTCTCCAGGATCGTCCGCTCGCGCGAGCGCCGGCCCGACGCCGAGATCGCCGTCCTCTTCCGGACGAACGCGCAGTCGCGGCCGTTCGAGGACGAGCTGGTCCGCGCCCGCGTCCCCTACCTCCTCGTCGGCGGGACCCGCTTCTACGAGCGGGCCGAGGTGAAGGACGCCCTCGCCTACCTCCGGCTCCTCCGGAACGCCGACGACGACGCCTCGTTCCGGAGGGTCGTGAACGTCCCGGCCCGGGGGGTCGGGGCCGCCACCCTCGAGGGGCTCGAGGCGGCGGCCGCCGAGCGGGGGGTCTCGCTCTTCCGCGTCCTCGACGCCCCCCCCGCGGGGCTGACCGAGCGGGCGCGTCGGGCGCTCCTCGAGTTCAAGGCGCTCGTCGACCGCCTCGCGGCGCGGGCGGCCGAGGAAGGGGCCGGGGCGGCCTCCCTCGTCCAGGCGACGCTCGGCGAGACCGGCCTCCTGAAGCTCTACGAGGGGTCGGAGGACCCGCAGGACGAGGCGCGGCGCGAGAACCTCGACGAGCTCCTCGCAGCGGCGCGGGAGCACGAGCGGGCGGCCCTGGCCGGCGGCGACGACGAGGAGGCGCGGGGCGGGGACCGCTCGCTGGCGGCGTTCCTCGACTCGGTGACCCTCCGCTCCGACGCGGACGACGTCGACGAGCGGCGCGGCGTCCTCGTGATGACGCTCCACGCGGCCAAGGGGCTCGAGTTCGACGAGGTCTTCCTCGTCGGGATGGAGGACGGGTCGCTCCCGCACGCCTCGTCGCGGGACGACCAGGAGCAGCTCGAGGAGGAGCGGCGCCTCGCCTACGTCGGGATGACGCGGGCGAAGGAGCGGCTCACCCTCTCGCGCGTCCTCCGCCGGATGGTCCACGGGGAGTGGTCGGGCCGGGATCCCTCGCCGTTCCTCGACGCGATCCCCGGCCGGCTCCTGAAGCTCGAGGACCTCACGCAGCGCGCCCTCTTCGGCGGGCGGGGACCGGGTCGGGCCTTCGGCGAGGGGCGCGGGGAGTCGCTCTTCCCGGACTACGAGGGGGAGTCGCAGGAGCGGGAGGAGGGCGGGAGCCGCCGCCCGCCGCCGCGCCCCGCGGGCCGGCCGGCGCCGCGCGCGGCGCGTCCCGCGATCCCGCCGATGCGGCGGACGCCGCCGCCGGCCTCGGCCTCCGGCTTCCGGCGCGGGTCGCGCGTCGTCCACCCGCAGTACGGCGGCGGCATCGTCCTCCTCGTCGAGGGGTCGGGGGACCAGGAGAAGCTGACGGTCTACTTCGACCGCGCCGGGCGGAAGAAGTTCGTCGCCCGCTTCTCGAACCTCACGCCGGCGTAGCGCCGCCCCCCCGCCGGCGAGGCGCGGCGGCCGGGGGCGCGGGCGCGTCCGCGAGGAGGAGGGCCCTCTCGGCGTCGAGCCAGGCGAGCTCGGCCTCGAGGAGCGCGCGGCGCCGGCGCCGCGCGGCGTTCGAGGGGGGGCCGGCGCGCTTGAGCGCGGCGGCGACGAGGCGGCGCTGCTCGAGGAGGCGCGCGGCGCGGACGTCGGGCGCGAGCCTCTCGAGGAAGGCGAGCCGGGCGAGGGGCGCGTCCTTCGGGCGCGGGAGAGCCACCGGCTCGGCGAGCCACTCGAGGAGCTCGCGCCGTCCGGCGGGCGTGAGGCGGTACTCGCGCCGCGGCGGCCCCTTCGTCGAGCGGCGGCGCTTCAGCGCGACGAACCCGCCCTTCAGGAGCCGGCGCAGCGCGGGGTAGATCTGCGAGAGCTCCGCGTCCCAGCCGAGCGCCCCGTCGCGCGTCATCCGGTTCTTCAGGTCCCATCCGCTCGCGCTGCCGCGCGAGAGGAGGCCGAGAAGGACGTGGGGAAGCGACACCAGCGAAGTATATAAGTTTCTATATACCTCGGTGGAAAACCGCGTGGACAGCCTGTGGAATTCGTCGGGCGACCCTTGCAGATCGAACATTTCCGACGCGGGCGGCGCGTGGGCAAAAAAATAAGGGGGCGTTTCGCCCCCGTATCCCGGAAAACCTTTATTGGATTGGACTTATGAGTCCGGTATGGGACTTACTTGCCCTTCTTGGCAGCCTTCTTGGCGGGCTTCTTCGCAGCCTTCTTCGCAGCCTTCTTCGTAGCCATTGCTCTGTCACCTCCTCTTGGCAGGATCGATTGACAGTGCCGAAAGCTGCGTGCTACCTTGACCGTCCCTCGAGACGGGGGGCCCGCTTCCTTCGAACTGCCGACTGCCCTTGGTCGCTAGTTCCCTCGGAGCTCCGGTCTCCCGGATGCGGCGGAACGAGTTCGAGTCGTTCCGCCGTTTTTTCTTTCCGCCGAGATTGTAGAGCAACCGGAACGGCGCGCAACATTTTTCTTGACGTGCTCGCACATTTTCTTCTCGCGCTTTCGGGGACGGCGGAGGGGCGCGCTACGATCCTCGCGTGACCGAAGAGATCCTCGTCGCGCACTCTCCCGACTCCGACGACGCCTTCATGTTCGCCGGGCTCCGCCTCGGCGCCGTCGACACCGAGGGGCTCGCGTTCCGCCACGAGCTCGGCGACATCGAGTCGCTCAACCGCCGCGCCCTCGCGGGCGAGCTCCCCGTCACGGCGGTCTCCTTCCACGCATACGCGCACCTGGCCGACCGCTACGTCCTCCTCCCGCACGGCGCCTCCTTCGGCGACGGCTACGGGCCGTGCGTCGTCGCGCGCGAGGCCGCCGGCGCGCCGTCCACGCTCGCGTCCCTCGCGGGGCGGCGCGTGGCGATCCCGGGGACGCTCACCTCCGCGGCCCTCGCCCTCCGCCTCTACGCGCCCCCCGTGACGGAGGTCGTCGTCCCGTTCGACGCGATCGGCGACGCGCTCCTCCGGGGCGAGGTGGACGCGGGCGTCCTCATCCACGAGGGGCAGCTGACGTGGCAGGACGAGGGGTTCCGCCTCCTCGCCGACCTCGGCGTCGTCTGGAAGGAGGAGACGTCCCTCCCGCTCCCGCTCGGGGGGAACGTCATCCGGAAGGACCTGGGCGCCGAGAGGATCGGCCGGATCTCCCGCGCCCTCGGCCGCTCGATCGAGTGGGCGCTCGCCAACCGCGAGGAGGCCCTCACCGACGCGATGCGCTTCGCGCGCGGGCTCCCCCGCGAGAAGGCCGACCGCTTCGTCGGCATGTACGTGAACGACTGGACGCGGGACTACGGCGAGCGCGGCCGGGAGGCGGTCCGGCTCTTCCTGGCGCGCGGGCACGCGGTCGGGGCGCTCCCGGCTCTGGTCGAGCCCGAGTGGATCGCCGCGTCGTGACCCTCGAGAGGTGGTCGGGCGCGGGCGTCGCCCGGTCGGCCGCGATCCTCGTCGCGGGGAGCTGGTGCGGCGCCCTCGTCTTCTTCGCCGCCGTCGCGGGCCTCGTCCTGAAGGTCGCGCCGTCCCGCCACGTCGGCGGGACGGTCAACGCCGCGCTGCTCGACGTCCTCGACCTCTGGTCCTACGGCGCCGCGGCGCTCCTGCTCGTCCTCGTCCTCGCCCTCGACCGGCTGGAGCCGCTGCCGCGGGTGCAGAAGGGGCTGGCCGTCCGCCTCCTCGTCGTCGCGGCCGCCGCGGCCTTCGCGTCGCACGAGGTGATCACGCCCGAGATGATGTCCCTGAGGGACCGGATGCCGACCCTCATCGACCTGATGCCTCACGCGGACCCGCTCCGGCGCTCCTGGGCCCGGCTCCACGCCTACTCGGCGAGCGTCCTCCTCGTGAGGATCCTCGTGACGGCCGGCCTCGTCGTCCTCCTCGCGCGCCGGACGCGGCCCGAGCGCGTGCCGACCCTCCGGGTGACGCCGGCCCCCGGGCCGCCGGCCGGCGAGGAGGCCGCGGCCGCTCCGGCCGTCGAGGCTCCCCCTCCCGCTCCGGGCGAGGCTCCGGGCGCGTAGCGCGCCGAGGGGCTCCGCCCCCGGCCTCCGGGCCTCCGCCCCTCAGGACGCCTTCGGGTCGGCCTTCTTCTTCCCCAGCTCGTCGCGGCGGCGCCGGTAGTCGGCGTTGTCGGGCTCCAGGTCCGCGGCGCGCGCGTACGCGGCCGCGGCCCCGGCCCGGTCGCCGCCCGCCGCGAGCACCGCCCCGAGGGCAGCCTGCGCCTCGGCGTCCGCGCCGCCGCTCACCTCGACGGCGCGCCGGGCGCGGGCGGTGGCGGAGGCGAGGTCGCGCGTCTTCAGGAGGACGAGCGCGGCGCGCGAGAGGGCGGTGGGGTCGTCCGGCGCGAGGCCGAGGGACGCCGCGACGGCCGTGCGCGCCTCGGCCGCCTTCCCCGCGTCGGCGAGGGCCTCGGCGAGCTGCATCTGGCGGAGCGACCGGACTCCGCCGGACGCCTTGCCCGCCTCGGAGGCCTCGACTCCCTTCCGGAACGCGGCGATCGCGGCGTCGGCGTTCCCGGCCTTCGACTCGGCCGTCCCGAGCGTGGCGTAGAGGTCCGACGAGAGGGGGCTGGCCGGCCCGAGGACCTTCAGCCCCGCCGCAACCGACGCGCGCGCCCCGGCGAGGTCGCCCCTCCGGGCGTACTCGCGCGCGGCGGCGACGTGGAGGATCCCCTCCCGCGGGTCCCCGGCGAACCGCGGGACGTAGGTCGCGATCAGGTCGAGCGTCTCGGGGGTGAGCTTCCCCCGTCCGTCCTCGAGGCTGACGAGGTAGAGGAAGGCGTCGCGCGCGCCGGGCTCGGCGAGGTCGGGGTCGTGCTCCACGATCTGCGTCACGACCGGCCGGAGCCGCACCACGTCGTTCCGCTGCGCGAAGGTGATGGCGAGCGCGGACGCCTGCTCCGGGCTCCAGCGCTTCCCGAGCGAGGCCGCGGCCTCCTGGAGCGGCGACTGCCCCGCCAGGATCTTCTCGCCGGCGGCGACGAAGTCCTCGGGCCCGAGGACCCCGGCGATCCGGTCGAGCTCCTCGCCGTCGGACGAGAGGAAGAGGACGGTCGGGAAGGCGGCGATGCCGTAGCGCGCCGCGATCCTCCGCCCTTCCCCCTTCTCGGCGTCGACCTTCACGGCCACGAGGCGGCGCTTCGCCCAGGCGCCGACCTCGGCGTCGGCGAACGTCACCCGGTCGAGCTGCTTGCACGGGCCGCACCAGACGGCGTAGACGTCCACCATCAGCGGCTTCTTCTCGGCCCGGGCGCGCTTCAGGCTCTCGGCGAACGGGCGCCCCTGGACGAAGGGAACGGCGAGCGCGGGAGCCGTGGCCTCCTGCGCGGGAGCGGGGCGGCCGCCGGCGAGCAGGGCGAGGGCGGCGGCGGCGGGGAGGAGGCGCTTCACGCGGCGATGAGAACACGCGATCTCGCCGCCGGTCAACGCGGGCGGCGGGGCGCGCGCCGTCAGAAGCCGGGGCGGAGCGGGTCCGCCGGGCGGAGCTCCTCCCCGGGGTAGAGGACCGCCTCGAGGAAGAGGCCGGAGGGCGGGACGGTGAGGCGGGCGGGCCCGTCGGCCCCGCCCGGGCGCTGCGCGAGGAGGCGGGAGACGTCGGCGGGCGCGAGCCGGCCGGCGCCCACCTCCAGCAGGACGCCGGCGAGGCGCCGGACCATCTTCCAGAGGAAGTGCGAGGCGCCGATCCGGAAGAGGACGAGGTCGCTCCCCGGCGGCCCCTCCTCGACCCGCGCGAAGTCGACCTTCACGAGCGTGGAGTCGTGCCCCTCGGGGTTCTCGCAGAAGCTCCGGAAGTCGTGGAGCCCGGCCAGGAGCGCGGCGCCGCGGTCCATCGCGGCCGCGTCGAGGGGGTCCTTCACCCAGTAGACGAACGGCTTCCCGAACGCGGTCCTGCGGCGGGCGAACCGGTAGCGGTAGACGCGCAGGACGGCGTCGTGCCGCGCGTGGAACGCGTCCGGCGCGCGGACCAGGGAGAGGACGTTGACGTCGGCGGGGAGGAGGTCGTTCCAGCGGCGGCGGAGGGCCTCGAGGTCGCCGGCGCCCTTCCCCGGGGGGAGGTGGACGGAGGCGACCTGCCCGAGCGCGTGGACCCCCGCGTCGGTCCTTCCGGCGCCGTGCAGCAGGGCGTCCTCGCCGACGAGCTCGCGCAGGGACGGGAGGAGGACCCCCTGGATGGTGCGGGCGTTCACCTGGGCCTGCCACCCGCGGTAGCGCCCGCCGTCGTATTCGATCGTGGCCCTCAGGACGGGGCCGGTGCGGCGGGGCGCGAGGCGGTCGGCGGGGCGGGACGGCTTCACGGAGGTATTCTCTCCGAGGTCCCATGCCCGCCACCACCGCGCCCGACCTCTCCGCCCCTCCGGCGCCCCGCCAGGCGCGGATCCTGGTCGTCGACGACGTGGCGGCCAACGTCCTCGTCCTCTCGAAGATGGTGAAGGTGCTCGGCTACGCGCCGCTGAGCGCCCCCGACGGCGCGAAGGCGATCCAGGTGGCGCGCCAGGAGCAGCCCGACCTGATCCTGATGGACGCGATGATGCCGGAGCTCGACGGGATCGAGGCGACCCGGATCCTCAAGGGCGACGCGCTGACGCGGCTCATCCCGATCGTCATGGTGACCGCCCTGTCGGACGCCAAGTCGCGCCAGCGGGCGGTCGACGCGGGCGCCGACGACTTCGTCAGCAAGCCGGTCGACTCGCTCGAGCTCCAGATCCGGATCAAGGCGCTCCTGGCGGTGAAGCGGACCTACGACGAGCTGGAGGCCGCGCGCCGGCGGGCGGCGGACCAGGACCGGCTCAAGACCGAGTTCCTCTCGAGCGTCTCCCACCAGCTCCGGACGCCGCTGACGGCGATCACCTCGGCGGCCCGCGTCCTGCAGAAGCACGGGGCGACGAGCCCCGAGTCGGTCGAGAAGTTCACGCCGATGATCGTGGAGCAGTGCGGGAGGCTGACGCGCCTCCTCGACCAGGTCCTCGACATGGCGCGGCTCGAGGCGGGAGAGGTGCCGTGGCGCGACGAGGTCTTCGACGCCGCGGAGGTCGTCTCCGTCGTCGCGGACGTCTACCGGCTGGTCGCCGACGAGCAGGGGCTCCAGCTGGCCGTGGTCGTCCGCCCCATGGGGCCCGGCGAGGGGCTCGTCCGCGGCGACCGGGACCGGATCACCCAGGTCTTCGTCAACCTCGTCACCAACGCGCTCAAGTTCACTCCGCGGGGGGGCGCGATCCGCCTCGCGGCGGCGCGCGTCGGCCCGGAGGAGGCGCCGCGCTGGGGAGTCCAGCCGCAGCCGGGCGCGGGCGCGGTCCTCCTCGCCGTGGAGGACACGGGGGTGGGCATCGCGCCCCAGGACCAGGCGATCGTCTTCGAGAAGTACCGGCAGATCCCCGACCCCTCCGGGACGCGGCCCGCCGGCACGGGGCTGGGCCTCTCCATCTCGAAGGAGATCGTCGAGCGGCACGGCGGACGGATCGGCCTGCGGTCCGAGCCCGGACGGGGGAGCCGCTTCACCGTCGTCCTCCCCGAGGCGCCCCCGGGCGCGCGCCGATGACGCGGCGCCCGCCCGGCCGGAGGCGGTGAGGTCCGCGCCATGTCGCGGCAGGAGATCGTCCTCGCGGCCGGCGCGACCCTTCCCGCCGTGCGGCTCCTGGCGGCCGCGAGCCGGGCGGTCCTCGAGGCGTGGCACCTGCCCGAGGCGCGAGTCGGCCTCCTCGAGCTCGCCCTCGTCGAGGCGGCGACGAACGTCGTCCGGCACGCCTACGGCGACGGGCCGCCGGGACGGCTCGAGATCCACCTGGCGCGCGAGGGGAGGACGTTCTGCGTCGCCGTCGTCGACCACGGCCGCTCCTTCGACCCGGCCGGGGTCCCCCCTCCGCCCGAGCCCGACCCGAACGACCCCTCCACCTGGCCGGACCGCGGGGGAATGGGGCTTCCCCTCATCCGCTCGGCCTGCGAGAAGCTGACGTACGTGAGCGAGGAGGGGCGGAACCGGCTGATCCTGACGTTCTCGGCCGACGAGGAGGACGGGCCGTGACGGCGGTCGGCCGGCCGTTCACCCTGGCGCGGATCCCCGCCGTGGAGAGACGCGTCGGCGAGCTCGTCGACGCGCTCGTCTCGTCCCTCTCGGAGGCGGCGGGGCCGGCCTGGCGAGGGGCGGCGCTCGGCGGCCCCCACGGCCACGGCGAGGCGGGGACCTCCGTGGACGTCCGCGGCGCCTTCGTCTCCCCCGAGCCGCTCTTCCTCCTCGCGGTCCTCGAGGTCCCCCCGCCCCGGGCCGCGGCGCTCCGCGCGCCTCTCGCCGCGGCCGCTGCCGCGACGGCGCGGTCCCGCCGGGGGACGGTGCGCGTCCGCGTCGTTTCGGCCGACGCGCTCGCCCTCCTCCCCGCGGAGATGGAGCTCGCCGAGTGCGTGGGGGCGGGCCGCGTCCTCGACGGACCGGCCGATCTCCTCGGGCCGGCGGCCCGCCTCGCGAGCGCGCCCCTCGACGGGCTCGAGGCCCTCCGGCTCCTCGTCCGGCGGGGCGGGGCGCTCGTGGCGGCCGAGCGGTCCCTCGACCGTCCGGCGGCGGGGCGGGGCGCGGTGGCGGCGGCCCTCGCCGCCGTCCGCGGCGCCGACCTCGCGTGCGGGACCGCCCTCCTCGTCTCGGCGGGCCGCTTCGTCCCCGGCGAGAGGGCGCGGGCCGACGCCCTCCGCGCGCTGGGCGCCTCCCCGTCGCCCGCCGCCTCCTTCGGGGTCCACGCGCGGATGACCTGGACGCGCTTCCACGACGTCGTCACCCGTCACCGCGCGGCCGTCTCCGACGCGGCCGCGGTGACGCTCCCGGTCCCGGTCGCCGACGCCCGCCAGGAGACGGGGCGGGCCGCGGACCGGCTCCTCGAGGTCCTCCGGCTCCTCGAGGAGGAGAGGCTCGGCGAGCCGCTCCCCACCTGGACGGCCTACCTCTCGGCCCTCGCGCGCCGCGCCGCGGGCCCGAGGACGCGCGGCCTCTTCGAGGCGTTCCTCCCCGAGACGCGCTCGGAGGTGCCGTCGCCGCGGGCTCTGAGGAGCTGGCCGATCGCCGAGCGGATCGCGCCCGCGCTCGCGACGCTCCTCGACTGGGAGCCGGGCGACCTCGCGATCGCGCCGCCGCTCCTCGACCTCCCTGCGGACGCCTCCCGGGAGGCGCTCCGGTCACGCCTCGCCGCCTGGGCCGCGACGGCCTGACGGCGACGCCGGCGACGCCGCCGATGTCGGCAGGAGCGCGCGGCGGCGCGGCGGCAGGACGGCCCGTCGACGCGACGACGCGACGACGCGACGACGGGGGCGTGGCCCCGGCCGGGCCCACCCGGTCAGAGGCGCGATCGGCCGCGGCGAAGCGCGAGGCGGAAGTCGAGGAGGTCGTTCGTCCCGCGGACGGCGACCCTCTTCAGGCGGAGCGGGTCGGCGAGGTCCCGCACGAGCCCGCCGCGGATGACCGTCGCGAGCCGGTAGCCGGCGGCGCGGACCGCGGCCTCCACGCGCGCGTCGCACGCGCCGTACGGGTAGCAGAAGGAGACGACCGCCCCACCGGTCACCGCCTCGAGCGCCGCGCGGCTCCCGGCCGTCTCCTCCTCGATCCGGCGGTCGTCGAGCTCCGGGAGGGGGCGGTGCGTCGCGCCGTGCGACCCGATCTCCCAGCCCGCGGCGAGGAGCTCGCGGACGCCGGCGGCGGAGAGGAGCGGCTCGGCGGGGCTCTCGCCGTCCCAGTCGTTCGCGCCCCCGAGCTTGCCCGAGATGACGAAGACCGTCGCGCGGAAGCCACGGGCGGCGAGGAGCGGGAGCGCCCCGGTCCGGACGCCGTCGAACCCGTCGTCGAAGGTGAGGACGACGCGCCGGTCGCCCCGTGCGCGCGGCGGATCGTCGAGGAGGTCGCGGAGCGGCACGCCGACGAGGCCGAGCCGGCGGAGGTGGTCGAGCTGGCGCGCGAGGTCGGCCGGGCGGACGCGCCAGCGGTCGAGGCGCGACCCGGGCCGGTGCGGGCCGACCTGGTGGTACATGAGGACGGGGACCCCCGGGCGCTTCGGGCGCCACCAGGTGTAGCGAAGGGAGAAGGCGAGGGCGAGGCCTCCCGCCCCGGCGACCCAGGCGCCGATCACGAAGGGCTCGCGGGGCGGGCGCTCGCGAGCCGCTCGGTGAGCTTGAGGTTCTTGAACCCGACCGCCCCCGCGGAGAGGCCCGCCCAGACCAGGCCGGGGGCGCCGTCGAGGACGCCGAGCCGGAGGACGGCCGAGTCGACGACCGCCGCCGCGATCCGGAGCGGCAGGAGCGGGGAGGGGCGCCTTCCGCTCCGGGCGCGCGCCTCGGCGGCGAGCGTCGTGTAGAGGTCGAGCTTCTCGAGGTAGTGCGCGAGGTCCCGGTACGAGCGGTGAAGGACGGTGCCGCGCACGGCTCCGGGACGGCCCGACGTCCGCAGCGCCTCGTGGACCGGCGCGTCGCAGAAGCGGGCGTGCTCCTTGTGGTAGAGCCGGATCGGGTGCGAAAGGGTCCCGCGGCCGTGGCGGAGCGGGCGCCCCAGGAACTCGAGGCGGATCGCGACGCGGAACGCGGCCGGCCGGGGCGGAGACCGCCGGGCGGCCGCCGCCAGGGCGGGGGGGATCGCCGCCGCCAGCTCGGCGTCGACCTCCTCGTCCGCGTCGAGCGAGAGGATCCACGGGCCCCGCGCGGCGTCCACGCCGGCGTTCTTCTGCGGGCCGAAGCCGTCGAACCTCCGGACGACGACGAGCGCGCCGGCCGCCCGCGCGACCTCCGCCGTCCGGTCCGTCGAGCGCTCGTCGACGACGACCACCACCTCGTCGGCGAAGCGGACGGAGGCGATCGTGCGGGGGAGCCGGTCCTCCTCGTCGCGGGCGATGACCACGACGGAGAGCCCGGCGCGCGGCGTCCCTTCCCGCATGGCCGGATTTTGCATCGAGCCGGGGCGGCAGCGGAGCCCCGCAGGGGAGGGAGCCGCCGGGCGACGACGGCGGCCCGTATACTCGCGGATCGTGACGCCCGCGGGCCTGACGGCCGAAGACCCCGAAGCCTCGGGCCGGCTCCTCTTCCTGGCGGCGCTCCTCGCAGGCCTCCTCCTCCGGCTCGTCAGCCTGGGAGCCCCCGACCTCCTCGGTACCGACGAGGGGAGCTGGGCCGTCGGCGCCCGCAACATCGTCGAGGGGGGGCTTCCGCAGTTCTTCGCTCCGGCCTCGACCCCGCTGGGCGAGGCGAGCGGCACGCCCGTCTTCTTCCCCGCGCTCCTCGCCGTCGGCGTGAAGGTCTTCGGCCCCTACGAGTGGGCGCTCCGCCTCCCCTCCGTCTTCGCCGGGCTCCTGGGGGCGCTCGTCCTCGAGCGGATCGTCCGCCGGGGGTACGGGCAGCCCGCGGGGCACCTCGCCGGCGCGTTCGCCGCGCTGGCGCCGCCGCTCGTGGCGGCGTCGCGGGTGGCGTCGGTCGAGCCGACGCTGACCGCCCTCGGCCTGGGGGGGATCATCTTCGGGCTCCGCGCGTTCGAGGAGGACAGCCTGGCGGAGGCGCCTCTCTCGGGGTTCCTCTTCGGCCTCGGCTTCCTCGCGAAGGGGACGGCCGTCTTCCTCTTCATCCTTCCCCTCGCGGCCGCCCTGGCCCTTCGCCCCCGCCTCTTCTCGCTGGGCCGGACGAAGAAGTCGACCGTGCTGCTCCTCGGCAGCTTCCTCCTCACCGCGGGGCTCCAGCTCCTCGTGACCGCCATCGTCTCGCCCGGCGCCGTCGCCCCGCAGGTCCATCGGGCGCTCGCCTCGGCGCCGGAGGCGCTTCGCCGGCTGGCCGTCGGGGGGGTGATCACCACCGAGGTGAGGGTCATCGTCCGGACCCTCTTCTTCCTCCTCCCTCTCGGGGGGCTCGGCATCGGCTTCCTCTCCCGGGGGATCGTCGACGCGGAGATCGCCTCGGGCGCGACCGGGGGGGAGCGACGCCTCTCGCACGGCGCGCTCTGGGTGGTCTACGGCGTGGAGCTCCTCTACCTCGTCGCCGTCTCGGGGAGGCTCCAGCTCTCGTCCACGCCGGTCCTCCCCGCCCTCTCGGCCTTCCTCGGCCTCGGCGCGGCCGCGCTCCTGGCACGTCCGCGGTCGCCGCTCCGCGTCCGCCTCGAGACGACCACCGCGGTCGTCTCCGGCGTCGTCGTCCTCGCGGGAGCGCTCCTCCTGATCGACCACGGCGGAGGCGAGGCGCCCGGCCTCCTTCCCCGCTGGGGCCCGGTGGCGTCGATCGTCCTCTGCACCGCGGCGGCGGCGGTCCTCGTCTCGGGCGCCCTCGCGGCGCGGACGCGGTACGCGGGCCCGGTGACCTTCGCCTTCCTCGGGACCCTCCTCGTCTCGGAGGCGGTCGGAGCGGCCCGCTTCATCGAAGAGGCCCTCCTCCGCCACAGGACGGGCCTCCGGGCCGTCGCCCAGCAGGTGGCTCCGGCCGTCGCCCGGCTCGACCCGCGCGACGTCGCCTTCCGCTCGCCCGAGCCCGAGGTCCTGGAGTTCCACCTCTTCCGGACGGGGCGGAGCTGGGCCGACGTCCGGTCCGTCGCGGCGGTCGCCGCCGAGGCGCGAAAAGGGCACGTCGCCTTCTGGGTCTACCGCTCGGACGCCCCCCCCGGAGCGTCGGCCCCTCCCGAGGACGTCCGCGCCTGGCTCGCCGCCGAGGCCCGCGACGTCACCTCCGAGGTCGACGCCCGGGCCGGGAGGAGGACCGGCCTGCGCGTCTACCTCGCCCCGGCGCCGCCTCCCGCATAATCGACGGCCGCATGACGACGGTCCTCTTCGCCGACCGGGACGGCTCGTCCCTCGCTCCCCTCTCCGACGTGACGGTGCCCGCCCTCTTCCCGATCCGATCGGCCCCCGCCCTGGAGCGGACGCTCGAGGCGCTCGTCTCCTCCGGGATCCGGACGGCGCTCTGCGTCGTCGGGCCGCGGGCGGGGGAGGTCGAGCGGCGGTTCGGGAAGGGGATCCGCTGGGGGATCGCCCTCGAGTACGTCCGCCGCGAGGAGTCGGAGAGCCCGGGGGACGTCCTCCGCCGGCTGGAGCAGCGCCTCGACGGCGAGACGCTCGTCGTCCGGGGCGACGTCGGGACGGAGGGGGCGATCTCCGGCTTCGTCTCGGCCGTCGAGTCCCGAACGGAGCCGGTCGTCGCGGCCGTCGCGTCCGGCGACCGGGCGCGCCCGCTCGGTCTCTGGCGGATCGAGCCGCAGGCGCTGAAGAAGGTGGAGCTCCCGCGCGAGCCGGCCGACCCCGGCTGGGCGCTCGCGAAGGACCACGTCCCCCTGGCGCTGGACGTGGAGGCGAAGCCGCTCGACTCGCTCGCGGCGTTCTGGCGGGCCGACCGCGGGGCGGAGGCCTCCGCCGTCTCGCCGCGCGCGACGGTCGGGCCGAGGGCCAGGCTCAAGGGGGGGACGAGCGTCGCGGAGGAGGCCGTCGTCCTGGACGGGGCGGAGCTGTCCGGCGTGACCGTCCTGCCGCGGACGGTCGTCCCTTCGGGGGTGAAGCTCGCGGACGCCGTCGTCACGCAGAACCGCGTCGTCGACCCGGAGACCGGCGCCGTCACCCGGCTCACCGACCTCCTCCCGTCGGCCGCGGGCAGGGCCCCGGCGCCCGGAGTCGGAAGCCGGCTCGCGGCCCTCGTCCTCCTCGTCCTCTCGATCCCTCTCTGGCCGATCGCGCTCGTCTGGTCGGCCATCGCGAACGCCGGGCACCCGACGCGCCCGTACCGGTTCGCCGGGTGGAGCCCCGGGGGGCGGAGAGAGGTGAGGACGTTCCGGTTCGAGACCGGGATCCCCCTCTTCCGCGACCTCCCGCTCCTCCTCGCGCTCCTCTCCGGCACCCTCGCGCTCGGCGGCGTCGCGCCGCTCGCCCCCGAGGAGGAGGCCGCCCTCTCCGAGCCGTGGGGGAAGGTCCGGCTCGAGGCGCCCCCCGGGCTCCTCGCCCGCTCGAGGATGGTCTCCCCGCCGGCCGCGCCGCCCGAGGTGGCGCGGGTGGTCGACGCGTTCGACGCGCGCCGCGGCCTCCCGGGCCTCGTCCCCCTGGGCCTTTCGACCCTCTTCTCGGCGCGCGCCTTCAGCGCGCCGAAGGCCTGGAACCCCGACCAGCTGCCCGACCAGGGCTAGACGCGCGCCAGGCCCGATCGAGGGCCGGAAGGAGTCCCCGTGTCCGACGAGCATCGCTACACCGCGTCGTCCACCTGGAACCCGAACGAGAGGGAGGGGGCCCTCGCCAGCGGCAGCGGCACCCTCGCGACCCGCTTCGGCGGCGCCCCGTCGCTCGGCGGGCGCGCGGAGCTGACGAACCCCGAGGAGCTCCTCCTCGGCGCCGTCCTCGCGTGCTTCGTCCAGACGTGGGCGATCTTCCTCGCCAAGCTCCGCGTCCCGATCGACGCGCCGCACGTCGAGGGGTCGCTCGAGCTCGACAAGGACCCCGCCGGCGGCTATCGCGTGGTGAGGATCGACCTCCACGCCCACGTCCCCGCCGCGCTCCTCGCCGAGCGAGCGGCCGACGTCGAGAAGACGCTCCAGCTCGCCGAGAAGTACTGCATCGTCTCCAAGGCGGTGAAGGGGGAGGGGCGGGAGCTCCACGCGGCCGCGATGGCGGTCTGAGGTCCGGGGGAGCCACGGCCTTCGGGCCGGCCCAAGGCCCCCCCGGCCTCCGTCGAGCGGGATCCTCTTCCGGCGCGCCCCGCCGACCCGTCAGATCCCCGCGAAGCGGTCCGTCGCGGCGACGAGCGCGCGGCTGTTCGGCGGCTCGTAGGCGCTGTGCCCGCTGTCGGGGGTGATCACGAAGTCGGCCTCGGGCCAGGCGCGGTGGAGGGCCCAGGCGCTGTCGATGGGGCAGACGACGTCGTAGCGCCCCTGGACGATGACGCCGGGGATGTGGCGGATCCTTCCGGCGTCGCGGAGGAGCTGGTCGTCCACCTCGAAGAACCCCTTGTGGTGGAAGTAGTGCGCCTCGATCCGCGCGAACGCGAGGGCGAACTCGTCCTCCTCGTAGTGGCTCGTGAAGGCCGCGTCCGGGAGGAGCTTCGACGTGGCTCCCTCCCAGCCGCTCCAGACCTTGGCGGCGGCGACCCGCACCGCCGGGTCGTCGCTCGTCAGCCGCTTGTAGTAGGCCGAGAGGAGGTCGCCCCGCTCGGCCTCGGGGATGTGGGCGAGGTAGGGCTCCCAGGCGTCGGGGAAGAGGATCGACGCGCCCGACTGGTAGAACCAGTCGATCTCCTTCTTCCGGAGGAGGAAGATGCCGCGCAGGACGAGCTCGGTGACGCGGTCGGGGTGGGTCTCGGCGTAGGCGAGGCCGAGGGTCGATCCCCACGAGCCGCCGAAGACCTGCCACCTCTGGATGCCGAGGTGCTCCCGCAGCTTCTCCATGTCGGCCACGAGGTCCCACGTCGTGTTGTTCTCGAGGCTGGCGTAGGGGGTGCTCTTCCCCGAGCCCCGCTGGTCGAAGAGGACGATCCGGTACTTGCCGGGATGGAAGAAGCGCCGCATCTTCGGGTCGGTCCCGCCCCCCGGCCCGCCGTGGACGAAGACGACCGGCTTCCCCTTCGGGTTGCCGCTCTCCTCGAAGTAGAGGTCGTGGCCGCCGCTGACCGGGAGCCTCCCGGTCCGGTAGGGCTCGATGTCGGGGTACTGCCAGCTGACGGGGTCCTTCACGGGATGGGGCGTGCCTGCCGTCGTCGCCATGTTTCCTCCGGGCCGCGCGCGCGGCCGCCGTTCACAGGTTCTTCTCGAAGAACTCCAGGATCCGCTTGTTCGCGTAGAGGCGGGCCGCCGGGTCGCGCGGGCCGTGCTTCTGGCGCGGGAGCGGGACGAAGGTGAAGTCCTTCCCGGCGCGCATCAGGGCGTCGGCGAAGGTGATGGTCTGCTGCATGTGGACGTTGTCGTCCGAGGTGCCGTGGAGGATCAGGAGCTTCGGCCCGAGCTTCGCGGCCGCCGTCAGCGGGGCCGTCTTCTCGTAGGCATCCTTGCCGTCGGCCGGGAGCTTCATGTAGCGCTCGGTGTAGATGGAGTCGTAGTACTTCCAGTGCGTCACCGGCGCCCCCGCGACGGCGACCTTGAAGGTCTCCGGCGCGTGCGTCGCGGCATACAGCGTCATGTAGCCGCCGTACGACCAGCCCCAGATCCCGATCCGCGAGCCGTCGACCCACGGGTTCCTCTTCAGCCAGGCGATCCCTTCGAGCTGGTCCGCGAGCTCCTGCTCGCCCATCCGCTTCAGGATGGGCGTCTCGAAGGCGTGGCCTCGCCCCCAGGAGCCCCGGTTGTCCATGGAGAAGACCAGGAACCCCTTCGAGGCGCAGAGCTGGTCGAACGCCGACCGGGGGAAGGAGTTCGTCACCACCTGCGCGTGCGGCCCGCCGTAGACGTCGACGATGACCGGGTACCTCTTCGACGGGTCGAAGTCGGGGGGCTTGACCAGGCGGGTGTAGAAGAGGGTCCCGTCCGACCCCGTGAAGGAGCCGAGCTCGACGGCGCCGAGCGCGTACTCCGACAGCTTGTTCGCCGGCTGGTCGACGAGGCGGATCACCGCCCCGTCCTTCCCCCGGAGGACCGTCTTCGGCGGCGCGTCGACGCTCGAGAAGGTGTCGAGGAGATACGCCCCGCCCGGCGCCGGCACGACCTTGTGGGTGCCGGGCTCGGAGGTGAGCTGCGTGAAGCCGGTCCCGTCCCACCTCACGCGGTACGCCTGACGGTCGCGCGGGTCCTTCCCGGTCCCGACGAAGGTGAGCGTCCCCGCCGCCGCGTCGAGGTCGTGGCTCCCGTCGACCATCCACGTCCCCTTCGTCACGGCGCCCCGGAGAGCCCCGTCCATCCCGTACCGGTAGAAGTGGAGGAAGCCGCTCCGCTCCGACTGCCACAGGAACCCCGACCCGTCGGGGAGGAAGATCGGCGGCTCGTGCGAGTTGATCCAGGCCGGGTCGGTCTCGTGGAGGAGCTTGCGGATCGTCCCGTCGCGGGAGAGGAGCCACGCGTCGATCGAGGACTGGCCCCGGTCCATCGTCGTGAAGGAGACCCCCTTCCCGTCCGCGGTGAAGCTCAGGTCGGGGCTGACGAGCTCCTCCGGGTCTGGGGTCGCCGCCACCTCGCGCCCCGCGTCCGGACCGGATGCCGTGACGAGGTGGACGGACGGGATCGCGTTCGGGTCGCCGGGACAGGGGTAGCGCTGCATCTCGACCTTCCCGTTCGTCGGGAGGAAGTCGACGATCGGGTACTCGGGGACGCGGGCCTGGTCGAGCCTGAGGTAGGCGATCGCCGTCGAGTCGGGCGACCACTCGAACGAGCGCCCGCCGTTCCGGTGCGCCAGCTCCTCCTCGTAGACCCAGTCGAGGGTCCCGTTGAGGACGGTCGCGCTCCCGGTCCGGGTGAGGCGGGTCTCCTTCCCGGCCTCAAGGTCGACGACCCAGAGGTCGTTCCCCTTCACGTAGGCGACGCGGGAGCCGTCGGGGGAGAAGGTCGGGTGCTCCTCCTCGGCGGCGTCGTTCGTGAGGCGCCGGGCGGCCTTCGCCCCGAGCTCGTAGAGCCAGAGGTCGTCCTCTCCCGACGCGAGGAGCGCCGTCCCCTTCGGGCTCCAGAGGGCGCCGGCCACGGGGAGCGTCCGCGGCTCCCCCCCCGGGTCGACGCCGTCGAGCGGGATCGCGTCGAGGAGCTTCATCTTCTTCCCGCTCTCGGCGCTCTCCTCCCAGAGGGCGCTCTTCGCACCCTTGCCGAATCCCTCGGAGACGACGAAGGTGAACGTCTTCCCGTCGCGCCAGCGAAGGGCCTGGATGCCGCGGGCGAAGGCTCCGAAGGGGCCCGAGACCGCCTCGAGCGTCAACGCCTTCTTCGCGGGGGGGGCGTCCGCGGCGAGGAGGGCCGTGGCCACGGAGAGGGCGAGGGCGGCGAGACCGCCGGCGACGGCGGCGGGCGTGCGCGACGCGGGACGACCGGCAGCCGGGCGGGGGAGGTCGGGGCGCGGGCGTTGACGGGCCATGGGATGGGAACGATAGCGGAAAAGAGACGCCCCCCGGCAGGCGGGGGGCGCAGAAGGGAACGGAAAGCAGCCCGGAGGCCGCCCGCGGGCGGCCTCCGGGCGTCGGGACTACTTCGCCGGCGAAGCCGGGGCCGCGGCGGGAGCGGCGGGAGCGGCGGAAGCCGCGGGAGCCGCGGCGGGCGCCGCCGGGGCCGCGAGCGGCATCGGCTTCATGGTGAACGGGTCGCGCAGCGGCAGCTGCGTCATCTTCCCGCCGGTCAGGTCGGGGAACTTGATCGGGTGCTTCGGGTCGGGGTTCAGGAGGTCGGCCATCTTGCCGACGGCGAGGATCGTCGCCTTGTCCGTGGCGAGGAGGCGCGCGGCGGCCTTCTTCACGTCGGCCTTCGTCACCTTCTCGACGTTCGCGGCGTAGTTCCTGTAGAAGCCGGGGTCGGTCTTCTCGCGCCCCGTGAACTCCTCGTCGGCGAAGACGGCCATCGTCTGGGCCTTCGTGATGAAGCGGCGCGAGAGGGTGTCGACGAAGGAGCGCTTGGCGGTCTGGAGCTCCTCGTCGGAGACCTCCGCCTCCTTCATCTTCCTCATCTCCTCGAGGACGATCTCCGTGGCGTACGAGCAGGTCCGGACCTTCGACTGGAAGCCGGCCCGGAGGAGGCCGGGATACCAGACGCCGCCGACGAGCCCGGAGCCAGCCGAGTAGGCGAGCCCCTCGTCCGACCGGACCCGGTTCGTGATCCGGCTCGTGAAGCCGCCGCCGCCGAGGATGTCGTTCATCACGATGACCGGGAAGTACTCGGGGTCGTCGCGGGAGATGCCCGGGAGGAGGATCGAGACCCGCCCCTGGTTTACGTCCTTGTCGACGATGTAGAGGCCGGGGACCATCTTGTGGTCGGGCTTCGGGACGCCGGGGGCCGCCTCGCCCTTGAAGGGCCAGCCCGCGAAGAGGGCGTCGAGCTTCCGGACCATCTCGGCGCGGGAGACCCCCTTGCCGAAGTCGCCGGCCGCCGTCACGAGGAAGTTCCTCGGCGTGAACCACTTCTTGTGGAACGCGAGGAGGTCCTCGCGCGTGATCGACTCCACCGACGCCTTCGTGTCGTAGCGGTTGGTGTAGTAGCCCTCGCCCCAGGCGAGGAAGCCGCGCTCGCGGGCCTCGATGTCGGCCGAGTCGTCGTTGCGCGACTTCATGTCGGAGAGGAGCTGCTGCTTGCGGAGGGCGAGGCGGTCCTCCTGGAAGCGCGGCTCGGTGAGGACCTGGCGGAGGAGCTTCAGCCCCTCGTCGAGGTCCTTCGAGAGGAGGTTCAGGCTGACCGTCCCCCGGTCGTCGCCGATCGAGGAGTTGAGGTTGGCGGCGAGGAACGCGAGCCGCTCCTCGAGCTGCTCGGCGGTCATCGCCTGCGTGCCGCCGCGGACGAGGAGGTAGCCGGCCAGGTCGGAGAGCCCCTCCTTCCCGGCGGGATCGAGGTACGAGCCGCCCCGGATCGTCATGGTGATGCTCACCAGCGGGAGCTCGTGGTCCTCGGCGACGTAGGCGACGGGGCCGGACTTCAGGACCGTCCGGTACGCCTTGGCGTCGGGCGGCTGGTAGGCGAACGGCTTGAAGGCGATCTGGTCCGGCCGGGCCGGGATCGCGGCCCGCGCCGGAACGGTGAGGGCCGTGGCGAGAAGGGCGAGACCGGCGAGGCCGGCAGTGCCGGCGAGGGCGGCGGGGCGCACGGGCTTCCGAATCTGCGTCATCGTCGGCTCCTCACTTCTTCTCCGTCTTCTCGAGCTCCGTCAGGCGCTCGCGCGCCTTCGTGAGCAGGAGGTCGAAGCCCTTCTTCATCTCGGGCGGGACCTGAGCCGACTGCGCCTCCATCTTCCCGACCTGCTCCTTGAGCTTCGCGGCGTCCTTCTCCTGGGAGATCCGCTGGAGCGCCCCCTTGATCATCGGGCGCATCTGCTCGGGGACCTCCGCCAGCGCGGGGTCCTCCGCCTGCGCCGTCCCCGCCTTGCGGGTGTAGAGGGCGGCGGCCTGGTTCGTCTTCACGAGGTACTGCTTCGCGACGCGCTGGAGGTCCTCGGCCGTGACGGCCGCGAGCTTCTTCGGCCCCTCGTTCAGCTCCTTGTAGTCCCCGTACCCCTCGTAGACGAGCAGCTGGAGGAGGATCGGGAAATTGCTGGAGAGCCTCCGGAACGAGTTCGCCGCGACGTTGTTCTTGACCTTCTGGAGCTCCTCGGCCGGGACCGGCTCCTTCTGGAGCTTCGCCACCTCGGACAGGATCTTCTGCTCGAGCTCCTGCGGGGTCTTTCCTTCCTTCGCCTCGGCACCGACGGCGAACGAGCCCGCGTACTTGCCCGGCTCGCCGAACCCGTTGCTCCGCGCGTAGGCCTGGGTGGCGACGCCGTCGGCGGGGAGGACCATCGACTTGAAGAGGCGCCCCGTCCGGCCGTTGAGGATCTCGGCGAGGATCTGGAGGGGGTAGGAGTCCTTGTGCTGGAAGGGGACGGTGTGCCAGCGGACCTCGCACTGCGGGTTGGTGTCGGCCTCCCCCTCGAGGACCACGTCGTAGTCCCACTTCGGCGGGAGGGTGATGATCTCCGGCGGCGGCGTCTTCCCGCGCGGGATCCGCCCGAAATACTCCTCGGCCAGCCTGACGGCGTCCTTGGGGTCGAAGGCGCCGACGAGGACCGCGGTGACGTTGTTCGGGGCGTAGTAGGTGGCGAAGTAGTCGTCGGCCTCCTCCTTCGTGATGTTCGCCACGTCGGAGGGGTAGCCGATGACCGGCCAGGTGTACGGGGTGGAGTGCCAGAAGATCGACTCGAACGCCTCGTCGAGCCTGCCGGTCGGGGTCGACTCGACCCGCATCCGCCGCTCCTCGTAGACGACGTCGCGCTCGGAGTAGAACTCGCGGAAGACCGGGTGGAAGAGACGGTCGGACTCCATCCAGAACCAGAGCTCGAGCTTGTTCTTGGGGACGGTGATGAAGTACGCCGTCAGGTCGTTCATCGTGAAGGCGTTCATCCCCGAGGCGCCGTTCTTGGTGTAGATCCGGTCGAACTCGTTCTTCACGAGGAGGTCGCGCTGGGCCTTCACGAGCTCGTCGAACTTCTTCTCGAGCTCCTTGTAGCGCGCGGTCTTGTTCTCGGGCTTCGCGATGTCGTCGATCGTGCCGCGGCGGAGCTCGGCGCGCATCTTCGACTCCTCGACCCGCATCTCGGCCCGGACCTTCTCCTGCTCCGCCATGATCTCCTTGTCCTTGGCGAAGTCCTTCGTGCCGATGGAGTCGGTCCCCTTGAACATCATGTGCTCGAAGAGGTGGCTGATCCCGGTCATCCCGATCCGCTCGTTGACGCTCCCGACCTTCGCCACCCAGCCGGCGGCGACGGTCGGCTCGTCGGGACGGGGGACGAGGAGGAGCTTCATCCCGTTCGGGAGGACGTGCTCCTCGACCTTGACCTCCTGGGCCGAGAGGCGCGCGGCGCCCCCGACGGTCAGGGCCAGGGCGAGCCCGGCGGTGAAGAGGAGGGGTTTCCGACGGTTCTGCATGGACACCTCTCGAGTGAGATTGCGGGCGCGGGACCCTCCCGCACGTGCGACGCGCCGCCGGATCGGGCGCTCCGGGGCCCGGCGTCGGCGGCGCGGCCGGGCAGGAGGAGATCCTAAACCCGTTCGGTCCCAGGCTCCCGGCCGCCCCTCCGGGGCCCGGGGAGCGGGCCGGTCCGGGGCCGGCCGCCGAAGGCCCCGCCTCAGCGGGCGGGCCCGCTCGGAGGACGAATCCCCGCGGCCCACGTGAACGGGACGGGCTGGGCGACTCGCTCGCGCCCGTCGGCCGCACGGAAGGTGACGACGAGGGCGTGGGGTCCGGGCGTCAGCTCGGCCGAGTCGAGCGTAGCGACGTAGCCCGCGCGTGAAGCGGGGCCGATCCACCGGAGGACGGCGGCCACGTCGGGGCGGGCGACCCGGCGAAGGGACCGGACTTCGAGGACCGTCCCGTCGACCTGGAACAGGACCGGTTCGACGGCCCGCCCGCCGGCCTCCTGGCACCACCCGCGGACGACCAGCGCCCCCGAGACGACGGCTCCGGTCGCCGGCTCGTCGACGGCGACCGGGATTCCCTCGTCGTATCTCACGACGGGTGTCGCTCCGCGCGCGCGCTTCAGCCCGACGGAGGTCGGGCGGTCGGCGCGGCCGACGGTCACCGAGAGGAGCCGCTCCTGGCCGATCCGGCCGAGGACGGGCTCACCGAACGAGAAGGTGCGGACGTCGGACAGGGCGAGGAGGCTCCGGTCGGCGAGGACGACGATGTCGCCGGCCGCGGCGACCACCGGCCGGTCCGGGGCGATCTCGCTGACCCTCCGTCCCGGCAGGAGCCACTCCGCGTGGACGCGGAGGACCGGGTCGACGACGACGGTGCCCCGGTCGAACGGCGGACGGGAAATGCGGCTGATGGCGGCGACCGGGGGGCTCGGCTGCGAGGCCACCCGCGTCACCGGCCCGACGGCGATCCATGCCTCCGCCGCGAGGAGCGACGCCGCCAGGGCTGCCCCGGCGAACCGGTGGCGTTCGCCGGTCCGCGCGACGGCGAGCGCGACGAGCCCGCAGACGAACGCGAGGAGGGGCGCGCCGTAGCGGGTGGCGGCGTAGGGATGGGAGACGGGAATCGTCACCGCGGCCCAGGGAGCGAAGACGGCGAAGAGGACCAGGGCCCTCCTCCGCGCGACCGCCGCCCCGAGGAGGGCCAGGGCGGCGACCGCGGCGAAGAGCGGGGCGGAGCCGAACGGGTCCAGGAGCCACCGTCGCCAGACGTCCGGCGAGAGGAGGCGCGACAGAGGGAGGACGGCGTTCCTCCGGACGTCGCCGGCCTGGATCTCAACCTGCTCGGCGAACCTCCGGAAACCGCCCGACCCGACGACGGCGGGAAGCCAGACCAGCGCGCTGACGAACGCGGACGCGAGGACCCCGCCGAGGGCGGCCCTCCGGCTGGAGCCGGGCCTGCGCAGTCCCGCGACGGTCGCGACCAGCGCGAGCGGGAGAAGCGGGACCGCCGTCTGCGGCCGGAGCCCGGCGGTGACCGCGACGAGGACGAGGCCCGGGAGCGCCGACTGCCGGTCCGGGCTCTTCAGCGATCGGAGGAGGAGGGCCGACGCGAGGAGGAACGCGGCGGTGGCCGGAGCGTCGCTGTACCCCCGGACGCCGAAGAGCCAGACGGAGGGGACGAGGGCGTAGAGGATCCCCCCGAAGGCGGCCGCGCCCGTCGGGAGCCCGACCACGCAGAGGAGGAAGGCGAGGGCGCCGCAGGCCGCGATCCCCCCGGCCGTGCCGACCAGCGCGAGAGCCCGGTACGGGTTCGCGCGTGCGCCGGGGAGGCTGGTGGCGAGCTCGACGAGGAGGGGATACCCCGGCGGGTGGGGCCGGTGCGCCCGGAGGTCGATTCCCGACTGGACGGCCCGGCTCAGGAAGACCTCGTCCCACTCCCAGGGGTCCGGAGCGATCGTCAGGAGCCGGAGGAGGGCGACCACCCCGAAGGCGACGAGCGCCAGCGGATGCCGGGGGGAGCGATACCCGCTTCCCGTCGCGATGCCCCTCCTCGCTTCTCCGGCTACAGCAACCGCCGCACCGCGTCGTTCCAGAACGGCCAGTCGTGGCCGAAGACGCCGGGCCAGAACTCCGCCCGCGCGGAGACCCCCTTGGCCCAGAGGATCTCGGCGAACTGCCGGTTCTCCTCGATCAGCGAGTCGTGCTCGCCGGTGGCGACGACCCACTCGACCTGCCGCAGGCGGTTCGTCCACTCCGCGTCCATGTTCGGGATGTACGCGGCGGGGCAGTGGTAGTAGCAGGTGTCGTCCCAGTAGCCGTCGAGGTAGCGGCCGATGTGGTAGAGGCCCGAGAAGAGGACGGCCTTCGTCACCGTCCCGGGGTAGCGTCCGGCGAGGTTCGCGGCGTGGTAGGCGCCGAACGACGCCCCGCAGACCCCCAGCTCCCACCGCTGCGCCCGGTCCTGGACGAAGGGGATCATCTCCCAGCGGAGGTAGCGGTCGTAGTCGTCGTGGCGGCGGGCGCGGTAGGCGGGCGGGGCGCCCTTGTTGTACCAGCTCTCCTCGTCGACCGAGTCGACGCAGACGAGCTGGATGTGCCCCGCGTCGACCCTCTCGGCGAGGGCCCCCACCATCCCGAAGTCCTCGCACTGGTAGAAGCGGCCCATCGACGTCGGGAAGAGGACGATGGGGTACCCCCGGTCCCCGAACCAGAGGAACTCCATCGTCCTTCCGAGGCTCGAGCTGAACCAGGAGTGGTACTCGCGCTTCATGGCGCGGGGAGTTTACGACGGGTCGCCTCCGCCTTAGGATCGGCCTCTCTCCGAAACGCACCCCCCGGGAGGCGCCGCCGTGTCGACGAAGAAGATCGCGATCCTGTTCGGGATGGAGGACACCTTCCCCTGGGCCCTCATCGACGAGATCAACGCGCGCGCGGCCCGGAGCGGGGAGGCGCTGGAGGCGGAGGCCGTCCAGATCGGCCACCTGACCCAGGAGGAGAGCTATCCCTGGGCGGTGATCCTCGACCGGATCAGCCACGAGGTCCCGTTCTACCGGACCTTCCTGAAGTGCGCGGCGGCCCGGGGGAGCCAGGTCGTGAACAACCCGTTCTGGTGGTCGGCCGACGACAAGTACTTCGACAACCTGGTCGCCCAGGCCTGCGGCGTCGCCGTCCCGAGGACGGTCCTCCTCCCGCACAAGTCCCACCCGCCGAACACGACCGACAAGTCGTTCCGGAACATGAGGTGGGTCGACTGGGAGGCGGTCTTCTCCTACCTGGGGCTCCCCATCTTCCTCAAGCCCGCCCACGGCGGGGGGTGGAAGGACGTCTACAAGTGCGAGACGCGGGAGGCCTTCTTCGAGGCCTACGACCAGACGCGGGACCTGGCGATGATGGCGCAGGAGGCGATCGACTTCACCGAGTACTACCGCTGCTACGTGGTCGGCCGGAGCAAGGTCCACGTCATGGGGTACGACCCGCGCGAGCCGCACCACCTCCGGTACGAGGCGGCCCGCAGGCGGGCCCCGGACGACGGGCTCGCCCTGCGGATGACGCGCGACGCCCTCGCCCTCTGCGACGGCCTCGGGTACGACCTCAACACGGTGGAGTTCGCCGTGCGGGGGGGGATCCCCTACGCCATCGACTTCATGAACTGCGCGCCGGACGCGGACGTCCACTCGGTGGGGGAGGAGAACTTCCGGTGGATCGTCGACGCGATGGCGGAGTACCTGATGGAGCTGGCGCGCCACCCGCGCCCGTGGGAGCCGACCGGGAGCTGGCCGCGGCTCCTGGGGCGGACCGGGGCCTGACCCCGCGCCCCCGGGGCGGCCGCGCCCCCCGGCCGGGAGGGCGCGGCCGGCGGGCGGCCTAGTCCTTCTTCCGGGTGTAGGTGATCTCGAGCGACTTGAACGGCTTGCCGTCGGGGCCGGGCATGAACATCTCGTACGTGTGGTGGTCGTCGTCGACGAAGGTCGTGACCCCCGTGTAGGTCGCGAGCTTCTTCGTGACGAAGTCGTCCATCACGCCCGACATCGTCAGCTTCTTGCCGCTCTTGTCGAGCTTCCCGGACATCGAGAGGATCATCGTCCCCATGTTGTCCATCCAGGTCGCGACGTACTTCTTCTTGTAGTTGTCGTAGCCGGTGTAGCCGATCCCCTCGAACGGCTGGCCCATCATGGTGCCGGTCATGCGCTCCTCGAGGAAGCGGCCGCCGAGGACCATCTTGCTCTCCGTGGTCCCGGCGGACTCCTCGGCCGGCTTGCCCGGCTCCATCCAGCTCTTCACCTTCGCGGTCCAGGAGCCGGCCGACTTCGCCAGGAGCTCGTGGGGCGCGCCCGGCGTGGCGACCTCCTGCCACATCTTCATGATCTCTTCCTGGCTCGGGCCGGCGGGCGGGGCGGCCGGCTTCTTCTCCTCCTGGGCGAAGGCGGGGAGCGCGAGCAGGGCGACGGCGAGAGACGCGATGCGGATCGCCTTCATGGGGCGTCCTCCTTTCGGCTGGTGAGGTTGACGGAGAGCAAGTCTCTCACGGGGCCGCGGCGGAGGGGAACCGGCCGCGGCGCGGGGCTCCCTCGAGCCGTCGGCGCGGGGGCCGGTACCCCCTAAACTCGGCGGAAGCACGAAGGTCCGCAGGAGGTCCCATGGCCGAACCCGCGTCCCCCGTCCGCGACCCCGAGGTCGCCTTCCTCCTCGGCCTCCTCGCCGAGGGCTTCGACCGGAAGTCGTGGCACGGCCCCAACGTGAGGAGCGCGCTCCGCGGCATGAGCGCGGAGGCGGCGGCCTGGCGTCCGGCCCCCGGGCGCCACGACGCCTGGGAGCTGACGCTCCACCTCGCCTACTGGAAGTACGTGGTGAGGAGGAGGCTCACCGGCGAGAGGCGCGGATCGTTCCGCCTCGCCGGGAGCAACTTCTTCCCACGCCCCGAGGGGGAGCCGACCGAGGCCGCCTGGAAGGCGGACCGGGCGCTCCTCCTCGACGAGCACCGCCGGCTCCTGGCCACGGTGGCCGGGTGCGGCGGCCTGCGCGGCGCGGCGCGGGCCAGGGCGTTCCGGATGATCCGCGGCGCGGCCGCCCACGACTTCTACCACGCGGGGCAGATCCAGCTCCTGAAGAGGCTGCGGGCCGGGGGGTGACGAGACGGCCGCCGCCGGCGCGGGAGGCGGCGTCGCCCCGGCCAGGAGGCCCTACCTCAGGACGGCCGCCTTGACGACGGCCATGAAGAGGCGGTCGGGGAGGAGGCGGCGGAGCGCCAGGATCGGGGCCGAGTTGGCCTGGTAGCGGATCCGGCGCGAGCCGTCGGTGACCGCGTTCCAGATCACCTTCGCCACGACCTCGGGGCCGGGCGCGGTCGCGCCGGCCTTCTGCATGTTCGGCATCGCCTTGGCGGCGAAGGCGTCGTAGGCGGTCAGCCCCGCCTTCGTCACGAGGTCCATCGACCGGTCGTAGAAGTCGGTCCTGATCGGACCCGGCTCGACGATCTTCACCGTCACGCCGAACGGCTCCAGCTCGTAGCACAGGGCCTCGGAGAACCCCTCCACCGCCCACTTCGTCGCGTGGTAGACGCTGTAGAGCGGGAACGTGATCCGGCCCCCCATGGAGGCGACGTTGACCACGACCCCCTTCCGCCGCTCGCGCAGGTGCGGGAGGACCTCGCGGGTCAGGTCCATGAGGCCGAAGACGTTCGTGGCGAACTGCCGGAGGACCTGGCTCGAGGTGGACGCCTCGAACGCGCCGACCATCCCGTAGCCCGCGTTGTTGACGAGGGCGTCGATCGCCCCGAAGCGGCGGACGGTCTCGGCCACGGCGGCCCGGATCGACTCGGGGTCGGTCACGTCGAGGGGGAGGACGTGGACGTTCGGGCGCGCCGCCCAGGCGCCCGCCTTCGAAGGCGTGCGCATCGTGGCGACGACGCTCCACCCCCTCTCGGCGAAGAGGAGGGCGGTGGCCTTCCCGATCCCGGAGGAGGCGCCCGTGAGGAGGAGGGTCTGGGGCATGGCGGGTCCTTTCTTCGGCGCCGGCGGCGGTCCGCGGCCGGCGGCGCAGTCTGACGATATGACTACTTAGTGTCAAGCGGTCATTTCGGTCGATCCGGCTCCCCGCCCCTGTGCTACCGTTCGGCCGTGCCGAGGCCCGCGCCGTCCGCTCCGGCCGCCCCGCCCGTCCCCCGGGACGACAAGGCGGCCCGGATCCTCGAGGCCGCCCTCGCGGCCTTCGCGCGCTACGGCTTCCGCCGGGCCTCCATCGACGACGTGGCGCGGGAGGCGGGGGTCGCCAAGGGGACGGTCTACCTCTACCACGAGAGCAAGGAAGCGCTCTTCCGGGCCGTGTCGCAGAGCGTCATCGACAGCCTCCTCGCCGCGGCGGAGGAGGCTCGCCGGACGGAGGGGAGCGCCGCGGAGCGGATCCGGCTCGTCCTGGAGGCCAAGTTCCTCTTCCTCTACGACCTCGTCTTCAGCTCGCCGCACGCCGCCGAGATCCTCGACTCGAAGGGGCGCCTCTCGGCCGACCTCTTCGAGGCCGCCGACCGCCGCTACCAGGCGCTCCTTGCGGCGGTCCTCGGCGAGGGGGTCGAGGCGGGCGAGCTCGATCTCTCCGGCGCCGGCCTCACGCCGGCCGCGGCCGCCGCGTTCCTCGTCCGGTGCGGGCACGGGATCGGCTCGCCCGAGAACGCCGGGGGGCTGCCGTCGCGCGAGGTCTACCGCCGGCGCCTGGGCGAGCTCGTCCGCGTGGTGCTCCACGGGCTCTCCGCCCGCTGACGCGCCCCCGCGCCGGGCTGCACCAGGGCGGCCTCTGCGGCTATCCTCCGGCGAACACCTGCGACCGCTGCGCGCGCTCGCCAGAAGGAGACCGGGATGAACCGATCGACGCGCCCCCTCCGTTCCCTCGTCCTCGCCCTCGCCCTCGCGGTCGGCGCGGCCTGCGCGGCCGCCCCGGCGGCGGCCGACGCCTTCGGCTTCGAGGTCGGCGTCCACGGCGGCGTCGTGAACGTCCCGGACGGGGAGAACGCGAAGGCCTTCGGCGGCGTCCAGGCGCGGCTCCAGCTCATCTGGCTCTTCTCGGCCGAGGCGCGCGCGTCGATCTACAAGGACCACTACGAGAAGGAAGGGGTCGGCGGGATCGACGTGAAGAACACGCCGTTCCAGCTGTCGGTCCTCTTCTACCCCCTCAAGCTCCCCCGCGTCGGCGTCTACGTCCTGGGGGGCGCCGGGTACCACAACGTGGAGCTGACGACGACGGGGAAGATCGAGGGCTTCGACGCGACCGAGCGGAAGTGGGCGGCCCACGCCGGGGTCGGCGTCGACCTGAAGCTCTACCGGGGGATCTGGCTGAACGGCGACCTCCGCTACTACTTCCTCAACGTCGACACGGCCGGCGAGCTCGGCCAGGCGGTCCTCTCGAACTACAAGGGGGACTTCTGGTCCTTGACGGCGGGGGTGAACGTCAAGCTCTTCTGAACCGATTCGGGGGGAACCAGGGTCCGGCCGGGCGGCGCTGCGGACTGTCAGCCGGGCCGGGGAAGGTGAACGCTCGAGCGCGGCGTCGCGAGCCCCTACCGTTCGAGCGGGCGCGATCCCGGGCCCGGATCCGGGTACGAGGGAGGGGCGAGGCCCCGCCCGAGGGCGGGGCCTCGCGGCTCGCGGTGTCAGCTGAAGGCCGGCGCCACCGTCGCGACCTTCTCGCGGAGGGCGGGGCCCATCCGCTCGAGGGACCTGAGGAACTCGGGATGGGTCATCCCGCTGCCGAGGTAGGTCCAGCGGTTGGCCTGCCGCTGCACGGCAATCGCCTTCTCCCGCTCCGGCTCCGTCAGCTTCCTCCCGGTCGAGCGCTCGAGGGCCTCGAGGTCGAAGAGCATCTGCTGCACGAGGCCGGCGTCGATGAAGCCTCCGATCTCGAGGTAGCCGTCGACCGCGTGCGCGAGAGCCTCGGCGTCCATTCCCTCGGCGAGGGCCTCTACCATCAGCGCGTCGAGCTTGGCGTGCTGCGCCTCCTCCATCCAGTGGTGCTTCAGGAGGTCCTTGAACCTCGGGTCGAGGCCGGCGTCACCGCGGATGCTGTCGAGGTAGTGACGCTGCGTCATCCACTCGATCTGGAGGATCGCGAGGGCGACCGAGAGCGGCTCGTGCGACAGGACCTCCTTCGCGATCGCGTCCGGAGGCCCGATGACGGCGCACGCCGTGCCGAAGCCCCTCTCGAACTCCTCGCGGAACCTCTTGAAGAGCTGGATGTGCTTCGCCTCCTCGCCCGCGAACTGGAGCATGGCCCGGACCCGCTCGTCCTGGCCCGAGAGGTGCGGCCGGACGTGGTCGAGGACGAACGGGAGGATGAACTCCTCGACGACGCCGAAGATGCAGAGGTAGGCGTTGCCGCGGATCTGGTTCAGCGTCCGCTTCTCCGCCGGGGTGAGGAAGTCGAGCGGCTCGACGCGCGCGAGCGACTCGGGGAGGAAGGGACGGGAGAAGTCGAGCTTCTGCCCGGGCCCCATCAGGTCGTCGACCGTCCAGCGGACCTTCTCGGAGGCGGCCAGGATGTCGCGGTACTCGTACGTGGCCGTGGGGATCGTCTCGGTCGTGGTCATGTGCGTCTCCGTCTGACTCAGGGAATCGTGATGGTGGAGCAGTCCACCCGCTCCATCGACAGGGAGCCGTCGGGGCGGAAGTCGCCGTCGGCGTCGAATTTGAGGTCGCCCGAGAAGTCCGGGGCGGTCACGCCCGAGAGCGTGAAGTCGTTCGTCGAGGCCGCGCTCGAGTGGACGAAGAGACCCAGCCGGACGGTGCCGTCGGCCGCCACGGCGGCGCTGCCGTGGATCGCCGCCACCTTGAGCGTCCGGGTGAAGAAGAGACCGTGGAGCGCGATCGAGCGGGTCGGGGCGACCGGGCCGACGTCCTGGAGCACGAAGGTGTTCAGAACGGGGCCCGACGGGTATTCCCGGTCGACGAGGCAGACGTCCTCCGCCCTCCTGGACGGCGGAGCGGCGGCCGCCGGTACCGCGGTCAGGAGGGAGAGGGCGAGGATCACGGGGGCTTTCATCAGGATTCTCCTTCGGTTCGTGGGTTGATCGATCGGGCGGCTGCCAGAGCCGCCCGCGGTGGGGGACGAGTCGCCGGTGTACGGGACGAAGGGCGTGGCGCGGGCGGGGCCCGCGTCGGTCGATCGGGTCCTGTCCGTCTCCTGGCTCGAGGTCGAGCGAATCGTTCGATGAAAGGACGTCCGGGGACCGTCTCCCGGCGGACGTCGGTGTCGCGGAGCTACTTCCGGATCACGGTCTCCAGGTACTCGCCGGGGACGACGAGCGCCTCTCCGCGGTGCGCGTTCCACACGCGCAGGAGAGAGATCAGCTCGGCTTCGAGGGCCAGCTGGGAGGCGCCGTCGAGCGCGGCGAAGGCCTTGTGCGTCGGGCCGTAGAAGGAGCGGAAGAACTCCACCCAGTGCTCGGCCGACCGGAAGCGGAACGCGTAGGTCCTGCGGGTCGAGCGGATCTCGGAGGCCCCTCCTCCGAAGAGCTCGGAGAGGCGCGCCTCGCTCCCCCACGCCATGGGGGACTCCAGGCCGGCCGGCGGGGGGACGAAGGCGCTCATCGTCTCGAAGAGCCGGCCGAGGAAGCCTTCGGGCGTCCAGCACGCCAGGCCGATCCGGCCGCCGCGCCTCGTGACGCGGAGCAGCTCGGCGGCGGCGCGTGCCTGGTCCGGCGCGAACATCACCCCGAAGGTCGACAGGACGACGTCGAACGAGGCGTCGGGGAAGGGGAGCCTCTCGACGTCGGCGGGCTGGAAGGAGATCTCCAGCCGGTCGGCCGCGGCGCGGAGCCGCCCCTGCTCGAGCAGCGCCGGGACGTAGTCCGTCGAGGTCACCTCGGCGAATCGCCGGGCGGCCGCCAGGGAAGCGTTTCCGTTCCCGGCCGCCACGTCGAGGACGCGCTCGCCGGAGAGGAGGTCCACGGCCTCGCAGAGCGACTCCCCGACGATCTGGAGCCGCACGCCGACCTGGCCGAAGTCGCCAGAGGCCCACGTCGCCTGCTGGCGGGCCTTGATCGCCCCGAGGTCGGGGGGAGCCGGGGCCGGGATGGGAGTTGACTGGATCGTCGCGGTCTGCATTCGTTCCTCCTGCGGCGCCTCCACGGCGCGCCGCCTTCGAGACTCTTCGTCCTCCGCTTTCGAATCGCGGATTCAGCTACCTAGACGCGATCCGGGGGAAACCCCGCCACCCTCCGGACGGCGGTCGAGGAGCCCCGTCCGGATCGCGCCTCCGGCGGCCTCCACGACCGGAACAGGGACCGGAACACCCAGGAGCCGAAGCAGAAGCCGAACGCGAAGTTCCCGACGAACGCCAGCGCGAAGACGGCCACCACCCCCCAGGCCACGGCTCCCTGCCCCATCAAGAGGGCCAGGGCGGCGACGAGGCACAACGTCGCGGCCATCGTCTGGGCGAAGCGGCGCGGCGCGCGAGCGGCGGGAAGGAGGACCCGCCGGGACCTCCGGCGCGCGAGCGCCGCGTAGAGCGCGTCGAAGGGATTGAGGCGCGGGGCGAACGCACCGAGGAACAGGACGCCCGAGAGCGCGGCCCAGGCGACGGGCGCGCGGGAGAGCGCAGCCGCGGCCACGAGGACGACCATGACGCGCGGCTGGAACACCAGGGCGTCGTACTGGAGCGGGCAGGCGTGGGGCGGGGGCTCGGGGAGCCCCTGCAGGACGACGAAGCGTGCCTGGCTCGATCGGATCAAGGCGACCTCCTCGCGGGGCGCCCGCGCGCCCCTCGCGGGAGAGATGCGCCGTTCGCGGGGGAAGCCCGCCAGGGCGCTTCAGTCGCGCCGGGAACGCCGCCCCGAGACCTCGTCGAGCCAGCCGAGGACGACGCGCAGCCCGGGAGGAGCCGGCGCCCCGGGCTGCACGGGCTCCTCGAGGACGAGCAGGCGGCGGCGCGCCGGGTCGAAGTCGTAGCCGAGGTAGTCCGGGATGAGGAGAGACTGCCCCGCCCGCGCCGCCGCCGCCTCGTCCGCCCAGAAGGGGACGTCTCCGGCGGCCAGGATCCGGCCCTCCGCCTCGCGGAGCGGCAGCCGCCGCGGCTCCCTCTGCGGCGTCCTCAGGTAGACGACCTCGGAGGCGGACGACCACCTCGGAAGGCGTCCACCGTCCCGCGTCAGCTGGGCCTTGCCGTCGCCTGCGGGAAAGCGGGAGGCGTAGACCTGCACCACGGCGTCGAGCTCGTCCGACTCGAAGGCGAGGAACCGGCCGTCGGGGGAGACGACGCCGTTCGTCTCGTTCGCGAGGCCCGCCGCGACGTCGCGCGGCTCGCCCTCGGGGCGGAGCCCCTTCGAGAGCGGCAGGAGGCGCAGGTCCCATCCCTGACCGGGACGCTGCTCCTGGAAGACGAGCGAGCGGCCGTCGGGAGCGAACGACGTCGGGTAGACGCGGTTCGCGCTCTCGTGGAGGACGACCCTCTCCCCGCCCGAGGCCGGGATCGCGACGAGGGCCCAGCGATCCCCCGAACGGGACCCCACCACGAGGTGGGAGCCGTCGGGGGACCAGGTCGGGCGGTGCGGCGAGATCCCCGCCGAGGCCTGGACGAGCGCTCCCGTCGCCAGGTCGAACGTCCACACCTGCGCGTCGTCGGCGCCCCCGATGCGCACGGCCACGCGGCCTCCGTCCGGCGAGAGGCGCGGCTCGCGGAAGCGGCGCGGCGGGCCCGGAAGCCGGCGCGAGCGCCCGTCGGCGTCGACCCAGGCGAGGTGGTTCTCGATCGAGACCGGGCGGCCCGGGGCGTAGAGGAGCGTCCCGCTCGGGGAGAGCGCGACCTTCGTTCCTCCGTTCCTCGGGTCGTAGGCGACCCCCTCGAGGACGATCTCGGGGGCCGAGGTCTCGACGGCCCGGTCCGGGTCGAACGACGCGGCGTAGAGCCGGCCCGCGCGCGCGAAGACGAGCGGGCCCCGGCCCGCCCAGAGGCCGAAGGCCGCCTCGCGCTGCACCACGTGCCTCTCGCCGGTCTCGAGGGAGACCGCCTCGAGGGACGCGTCGTCCCAGGAGCCCTCCTCCACGAGGCTCGAGAAGAGGGCCCAGCGGCCTCCGGGGAGGACCTGAGGCCAGCGGTGCGAGCTCTCCCCCGCCTTCAGGTCGAGCCTGGTCAGCGACTCGAGCGGCCCGCCGCCCGCGCTCACCCGGTAGAGCCCGGACGTCAGCGAGGCGCCGACGACGATCGTCCCGTCCGGCCCCCAGCTCCCTCCGCGCGGGTTGCTCCCGACCTCCGCGAGGGCGATCGGCGAGCCCCCGGCGAGCGGGAGCCTCCAGAGCTTGCGGTCGGCGAAGTAGGCGACCGAGGCTCCGTCGGGCGAGAAGAAAGGCTGCCGCGCCCCTTCCGTTCCGGCGAGCGGACGGGCCTCGAACGCGTCGAGGCGCCGGAGCACGAGGCGCCTCGAGTCCCCCTCCCGGGCGACGAGGACGACCGACTTCCCGTCGGGAGAGAGCGCGAACGGAGGGTCGTACCCCTCTTCGAGCGCGACGCCGGGGTCGAGGCCGAGGCGGACCGGTGCCCGTTCCGGCGCGCGTCCGTGGAACAGCGCCGCGCCCAGCCCGAGTCCGACGAGCCCGACGAGCGCGACGACCGCCCCGGCGAGGAGCCGGCGCGGTGCCGGACGGCCGGGGGTGCGCCGGTCGACCGCTCCGAGGGTGTCGGCGGAGGACGCCTCCTCGAGGTCCGCGCGGGCGTCGCCGATGTCCTGCAGGCGCCCCTTCGGGTCCTTTCTCAGGCAGCGCCTCACGAGCCGGACGAGGGATGCCGGCGTCGGCGGCGGGAAGAGGCCGTAGTCGGGATCGTCCCTCAGGACCGACGCGAGGACGTCCGATACCGTCCGTCCCTGGAAGGCGCGGACGCCGGTGAGCATCTCGAAGAGGAGGCAGCCGAAGGCCCAGATGTCCGTCCGGCGGTCGACCTCGAGCCCGCGCGCCTGCTCCGGGCTCATGTAGGGGGCCGTTCCGAGGACGGCACCCGAGATCGTCGTCGCCGCCTCCGGGCTCCGTCTCTCGGGCCCGGGGGCCGTCTTCGCGAGGCCGAAGTCGAGCACCTTCACGCGCCCGTCGGCGCCCAGCTTCACGTTCGAGGGCTTGAGGTCCCGGTGGACGATTCCCTTGCCGTGCGCCTCCGCGAGCGCGTCGACGATCTGCCGCGCCGTCTCCACCGCCTCGGCCGGCGTCATCGGGCCCCGCTCGAGCCGCTCGGCCAGCGTCTCCCCCTCGACGAGCTCGAGGACGAGGTACGGCCTCCCCTCGACCTCGAGGAGCTCGAAGAGGGTGGCGATGTTCGGGTGGTTCACCGCCGCGAGGGCCCGCGCCTCGCGCTCGAACCTGCGGAGGCTCGCGGAGTCGTCGTGGAAGGCCCTGGCGAGCGCCTTGATCGCCACCTCCCGGCCGAGCTGCGGGTCGAGGGCGCGGTAGACGCGGCCCATCCCCCCCGACCCGAGGAGCCCGATGACCCGGTAGGGCCCGAGCGCGCTCCCCGGCGCGAGGGCGTCCTGCTCGTCAAAGGCGACGAGCTCCCTCGCGACGTCCTCCAGGAGCGGCCCTGCGAGCGCTCCGCTCGGGGCGAGGAGGGGATCCTCCAGCTCCGCGAGCTCGAGAAGGCGCTCGAGGCGTCTGCGCTTCTCCCCGTCCCCCGCGCACGCCTCCTCGAGGAACCGTGCGCGTTCGGCGGGGGAACGGTCGAGAGCCGCGTCGAGGAGGCGGTCGAGGGCCGCCCACTCGTCAGGGGCCGGCAGGGGGCTCACGAGCCCGCCTCCTTCGCACCCCCCTCGAGCTCGGTCCGGAGCCAGGCGCGGGCCCGCATCCAGGCGCGCTGGGCGGAGCGGAGCGAGAGCCCGAGCGCCTCCGCCGTCTCCTGCTCGCTCATCCCGGCGAAGAACCGGAGCTCGACGATCGAGGCGAGCTGTCCGTCGCGCGCGCGGAGCCGTTCGAGCGCCCGGTCGAGGTCGAGGAGCCACTCGGCCCGGGCCTGGGTCGCGGCCGCGTCCTCGTCGAGCTCCGTCGGCGCGAGCCCCGCGCCCCGCTTGAGGGTCGAGCGCGCGCGGACGTACCCGACGATCACCTGTCGCATCGCGAGGGCGGAGACCGCGAGGAGGTGCTGCCGGTCCTCGAGCCGCAGCCCTTCCTGCGCGGCGAGCTTGAGGTACGCCTCGTGGACGAGCTCGGTGGTGACGAGCGGCCGCGCGCCCCCGCCGCGGCGGAGCTGGCGTCGCGCAACCTTCCGGAGCTCCTCGTAGACGAGCGGGAGCAGCCGGTCGAACGCGCCCTCGTCGCCTGCCGCGTGGGCACGCAGGAGGGCCGTCACGGAGCTGGAGTCGGCCACCAGGTCCCTCTTTCGAGACGTCGTCGCAGCCGGATGGTAGCAGCCGGTCGGCCGCGGACGTCAGCCTCCGTGAACCGGGTAGGAGGCCCGAGGGACAGGGAGTCCCCTTCCGTGGAGGTCCAAGACGGAAGGGCGGAGGCTCACGCGGCGGCGTGGTCGAAGGAGGCCATGGCTCGGGAGCTGGAACGAGACGTCAGGACGGTCCGGGGAGGGCCGAAGAATCAGCCCTCCGCCCCCTCCGCCTCGTACCCCAGGTTCGGGGCGAGCCACCGCTCGGCCTCGTGGAGCGGCATCCCCTTGCGGCGGGCGTAGTCGACGAGCTGGTCCCGGCCGAGGCGGCCGACGGCGAAGTAGTGCGCGTCGGGGTGGCTCAGGTAGAAGCCCGAGACCGACGCGGCCGGGTCCATGGCGAAGCTCTCGGTGAGGCGGATGCCGGCCGCCTCCTCGGCCTGGAGGAGCGCGAAGAGGGTCCGCTTCTCGGTGTGGTCGGGGCAGGCCGGGTAGCCCGGGGCGGGGCGGATGCCGCGGTAGCGCTCGCGGATGAGGTCCTCGGCGGAGAGCGCCTCGGCGCGCCCGTACCCCCAGTCGGCCCGGGCCCGCGCGTGGAGCATCTCCGCGAAGGCCTCGGCGAGGCGGTCGGCGAGCGCCTTGGCGAGGATCGCCTGGTAGTCGTCGTGGTCGCGCTCGAACGCGGCGCAGAGCTCGGGGACGCCGTGCCCGGCGGTGACGGCGAAGAGGCCGAGGTAGTCGCGCCGGCCCGACGTCCGCGGGGCGACGAAGTCGGCCAGCGCCTCCTGGGGCTGGCCGCCGCTCTTCTCCGCCTGCTGGCGAAGGGTCCGGAAGACGGCGAGCTGGTGGCTCCGCTCCTCGTCGGCGTAGACCTTGACGTCGTCCCCGACGGCGTTCGCGGGGAAGAAGCCGTAGACGCCGCGCGCCGCGAAGAGCCGCTCCCGGACGATCCTCTCGAGGAGCCGGCGCGCGTCGTCGAAGAGCTCCCGCGCCCGCTCGCCGACCTTCGGGTCGTCGAGGATCTGCGGGTAGCGCCCCCGGAGCTCCCAGGCGTGGAAGAAGGGGGACCAGTCGACGAACGGGAGGAGGTCGCCGAGCGGCACGTCGGCGAGGACCCGCGCCCCGGTGAACGACGGGACCGGGAGGTCCGCCGAGGCCCAGTCGATCGCCGGGCGCCGGCGGCGCGCCTCCTCGATCGGCAGGAGCGGCTTCTCGAGGCGGCGCCGGTGGTCGCCGCGCAGCTCCTCCTGGACCGTCCGGACCCTCTCGACGAACGCCGGGCGCTGGTCGTCCGAGAGGAGGCTGCCGACGACCCCGACGGCGCGGCTGGCGTCCGCCACGTGGACGACGGGGACGGCGGCCGCGGGGGCGATCCTGACGGCGGTGTGGGCCGGGCTCGTCGTCGCCCCGCCGATCAGGAGCGGCCGGTCCCAGCCTTCGCGCGAGAGCTCGCGGGCGACGTGGACCATCTCGTCGAGCGACGGGGTGATGAGGCCCGAGAGGCCGACGAGGTCGACGGCGTGCTCGCGCGCGGCCTTCAGGATCCGGTCGGCCGGCACCATCACCCCGAGGTCGATCACCTCGTAGCCGTTGCAGGCGAGGACGACGCCGACGATGTTCTTCCCGATGTCGTGGACGTCCCCCTTCACCGTGGCGAGGAGGACCTTCCCGCGCGCCCGGCCGGTCCCGGCCGCCTTCTCGGCCTCGAGGCGGGGGGTCAGGACCGCGACCGCCTTCTTCATGACGCGGGCGCTCTTGACGACCTGCGGGAGGAACATCTTCCCCGAGCCGAAGAGGTCGCCGACGACGTTCATCCCCGCCATCAGCGGCCCCTCGATGACGGCGAGCGGCGAGCCGTGCGCCGCGAGCGCCTCCTCCACGTCGGCGGCGACGTGGTCGGCGATCCCCTTCACGAGGGCGTGCGCGAGCCGCTCGTCCACGGTCCCGCCGCGCCAGGCCTCCTCGGCGGCGGGGCCCTGGGCCGCCGCGCCCCCCGCCTTCAGCCCCTCGGCGAAGGCGACGAGCCGCTCCGTGGCGTCGGGGCGCCGGTCGAGGAGGACGTCCTCGACCCGCTCGAGGAGGTCCTTCGGGATCTCCTCGTAGACGGCGAGCTGGCCGGCGTTGACGATCCCCATGTCCATCCCGGCCGCGATCGCGTGGTAGAGGAAGGCGGCGTGCATCGCCTCGCGGACCGGGTTGTTCCCCCGGAAGGCGAAGGAGACGTTCGATACCCCCCCCGAGACCTTGCACCCCGGGAAGGCGGCCTTGATCCGCCGCGTCGCCTCGAAGTAGGCGAGCGCGTACCCCGCGTGCTCCTCGATCCCCGTCCCGACCGTCAGGACGTTCGGGTCGAAGACCACGTCCTCCGGCGGGAAGCCGACCGTCTCGGTCAGGATCCGGTACGCCCGCTCGCAGACCGCCACCTTCCTGTCCGCAGTCGCCGCCTGCCCCTCCTCGTCGAAGGCCATGACGACGGCGGCGGCGCCGTACCGGCGGACCTTCCGCGCCCGCTCGACGAAGGCGGCCTCGCCGTCCTTCAGGCTCAGGGAGTTGACGACCGCCTTCCCCTGGAGGCACTGGAGCCCCGTCTCGAGGACGTCCCACCGGGAGCTGTCGATCATGATCGGGAGCCGCGCGATGTCGGGGTCGGACGAGACGAGGTCGAGGAAGCGGCGCATGGCGGCGGCCGAGTCGAGCATCCCCTCGTCCATGCAGACGTCGAGGAGGTTGGCGCCCCCCTCCACCTGCTGCCGCGCCACGCGGAGGGCTCCCTCGAAGTCGCCCGCCTGGATCAGCTTCGCGAAGCGGGGCGAGCCGGTGACGTTCGTCCGCTCGCCGACGAGGATGAAGTTCGAGTCGGGGCGGATCGTCAGCGGCTCGAGGCCGCTGAGGCGCGTCAGGGGCGGGACCGAGGGGACGCGGCGCGGCGGGAGGCCGCGGACCGCGTCGGCGATCGCGCGGATGTGGTCGGGCGTCGTCCCGCAGCAGCCGCCGACGACGTTCACCCACCCCGCCTCGGCGAAGCCGCGAAGGTCGGCGGCCATCCGCTCGGGGGTCTCGTCGAAGCCGCCGAAGGCGTTCGGGAGGCCCGCGTTGGGGTAGGCCGAGACGAGGACGGGGGCGATCGAGGAGAGCTCCTCGACGTACGGGCGCATCTCGCGGGCGCCGAGGGCGCAGTTGATCCCGACGGAGAGGAGCGGGGCGTGGGAGACGGAGTTCCAGAACGCCTCGACCAGCTGCCCCGAGAGGGTCCGGCCGCTCCGGTCGGTGATCGTGACCGAGAGCATGACGGGGACCCGCGTCCCCCGCTCGTCGAAGACCTCCTCGATCGCGACGAGGGCCGCCTTGGCGACGAGCGTATCGAAGACGGTCTCGACGAGGAGGAGGTCGACGCCGCCGTCGAGGAGGCCGCGGACCTGCTCGGCGTAGGCGTCGGCGAAGTCGCGGAAGACGTTCGTCCTCTTGCCGGGGTCGTTCACGTCGACGGCGAGGGAGAGGGTCCGGTTCGTCGGGCCGATCGACCCGGCCACGAACCGCCTCTCGCCGGGGTGCGCGGCCTCGAACGCGGCGACGGCCCCGCGGGCGACGCGGGCCGCCGCCGCGTTCATCTCCCTCACGTGAGCCTCGAGGCCGTAGTCGGCCATCGAGATCGCCTGGGCGTTGAAGGTGTCGGTCTCGACGACGTCGGCGCCCGCCTCGAGGTACTTCCGGTGGATCTCGGCGACGACCTCGGGCCGGGTCAGGACGAGGAGGTCGTTGCATCCCTTCAGGTCGCGCGGGTGGTCGCGGAACCGCTCGCCGCGGTACGCCGCCTCGTCGAGGCCGTACCCCTGGACCATCGTCCCCATCCCGCCGTCGAGGAGGACGATCCGCTCCGCGAGGGCGCGCTCGAGCGGCGCCGGGACCTTCGCGCCGCGGCTCATCGCCCGCCTCCGGGCGCGGCGCCGGCCTCGGGAGCTCCGTTCGGGACGGGGTGGGCGCGCCCGGGGAGGACCTCGAGGACCCGTCGGACGACGTCGTACCGGGCCATCGGCATCAGGTGGAGGCCGCGCGAGCGCTCGACGATGGCGCGCGCCAGCTCCAGGCCGATGGCGAGCCCCTCCTCCGCCTCGAACTCCACTCCCTTCTCGGCGGCCCGGCGCATCCGCGCGAGGACCTCCTCCGGGACGACCATCCCCGGCACCTCGTTGGCGAAGTAGAGCGCCTGCTTGAGGCTCCGCGGCGGGATCAGGCCGACGAGGATCGGGATCGCCCGCGACTCCGGGCGGGCGAAGAAGCGGTCCAGCGCCGCCACGTCGTAGACCGGCTGGGTCTGCGCGAACGTCGCCCCCGCCTCGATCTTGGCGGAGAGCTTCGAGATCTCCGTGTCGAGGTCCCGGGCCGCCGGGTTCGCGGCGCAGGCGATGGCGAACGAGGTCGCCGCGCCGATCGGGGCTCCCACCATGTCGACGCCGGCGTTCAGCCCCCGCACGAGCCGGAGGAGGCCGAGGGTGTCGACCTCGCCGACGTGCCGTCCCTGAGGGTAGTCGCCGATCTTGAGCGGGTCGCCGCCGACGACGAGGAGGGCCTTGATCCCGAGCCCGGCCGCCCCGAGGAGGTCGGACTGGATCCCGAGGACGTTCCGGTCGCGCGGCGAGAAGTGGAAGACCGTGTCGACGCCCGTCTCGTGCCGGATCATGTGGGCCACGGCGATCGACGACATCCTCAGGCGCGCCATCGGGTTGTCGGTGACGTTGACCGCGTCGACGCCGAGCTTCCGGAGGAGCGCGGCCCCCTCGAGAGCCGCCGAGGCGTCGGGTCCGCGTGGGGGCTCGACCTCTGCCGTCACGATGAGGGCCGAGGGGTCGAGGAGCTTGCGCTTCAGGGCCGACGTCTCGAGCGCCGCCTCCGGCGCCGCGGCGGGGGCCGGGGCGGAGACGACGACGGCGGCCGTCCTCTCCACGACCCGCCGCCGCTTCCCGGAGACCTCCCGCGCCATCGCGGCGACGTGGGCGGGGGTCGTGCCGCAGCAGCCGCCGAGGATGGCGGCCCCGCTCCTGACGAAGTCGCGCGCCACCTCGCGGAAGTAGTCGGGCGTGGCGGGATAGACCGTCCGGCCCGACACGTTCCAGGGGTAGCCCGCGTTCGGCATGACGCTGACCGGGACCCCGACGCGCGACACCGCCTTCTGGATCACCTCCAGCGACTCCTGCGGGCCGATCGTGCAGTTGATCCCGACGACGTCGGCCCCGGCGGCCTCCAGCGCCTCGAGCGCCTCGACGACGCCGGTGCCGAACGTCGTCTTCCCGTCCGCCAGGAACGTCATCGAGGCGAGGACGGGAAGGGCCGGCGCGATCTCGCGGGCGGCCCGGATCCCCTCGAGGACCTCGAGCGTGGAGGAGAAGGTCTCGAAGAGGAGGAGGTCGACCCTCTCCTCGACGAGGATCCGGATCTGCTCGGCGAAGAGCTCCCGGACCATCGCCTTCGTCAGGGGGCCGTACGGCTTGACCAGCTCCCCCAGCGGGCCGACGTCGCCGGCGACGTAGACGTACTCGCCCGCGGCCGCCTCGTGCGCCAGCCGGACCGCCGCCCGGTTGATCTTCTCGAGGGAGTCGGCCCAGTCGAACTTGGCGAGCTTGGCGCGGTTCGCGTCCCAGGTGTTGGTCGTCAGGATCCGGGTGCCGGCCTCGACGTAGTCGTCGTAGACCTCCCTGACGAGGTCCGGGGAGGCGACGGAGAGGGGGGAGCGGGGGCTGTCGGGGGCGGCGCCGCGCGCGACGAGGAGCGTCCCCATCGCCCCGTCGGCGACGAGGACCTCGTCCCTCAGCCTCTCGCGGATGTCCTGCTTCATACGGCGCTCCTCCGAGGACGAAGGGGCGCACCGGGCGTCGGCGTCCGTTCGGCCTCGATTTCATCTTTCCCCGGTCTGCCCGGAGCGGGAATTGGCACCTGGCGCCCCCCTGGCCCGTCGCCGTCGGGAGGCCGGTTGCCGCGGCTTCGCAGGGCCCGTCCCTCCGCCGCTCTGGATGAAACCCAGTCCAAAGAACCGAGCGCAGGGTACGCCGCGCCGAAATCGAGCGTCAAGGCGGGGGGGAGGCGGGGCGCGGGGCCGGGGCGCCGCTGGTTTATCCTCTCCGAATCATGAGGATCCTCGTCGTCGGGTCCGGGGGACGGGAGCACGCCCTCGTCTGGAAGCTTTCGCAGTCGCCGGACGTGAAGGAGATCTTCTGCGCGCCGGGCAACCCGGGGATCGCGCAGCTCGCGACGTGCCTCCCCATCGGCGTCGCCGACATCGTCGAGCTGGCCGACTTCGCCGAGAAGATGAAGGTCGACCTGACCGTGGTGGGCCCCGAGCTGCCGCTGACGCTCGGGCTCGTCGACGAGCTCCAGAAGCGCCGCCTCCCCGTCTTTGGGCCGAACAAGCTCGCGGCCGAGCTCGAGGGGTCGAAGGTCTTCTCGAAGACCTTCATGAAGAAGTACGAGATCCCGACCGCCGAGGCGGAGATCTGCACGAGCCGCAAGGAGGCCGAGAAGGCGGTCCGCGCGATCGGCGTCCCGTGCGTCTTCAAGGCCGACGGCCTCGCCTCCGGCAAGGGGGTCGTCATCGCGCGCGAGGACGCCGAGGTGGAGCGGGCGCTGAAGCTCTTCTTCGACGACCGGGTCTTCGGCTCGGCCGGGGACCGGGTCCTCGTCGAGCGGTTCCTCACGGGGGACGAGATCAGCTTCATGGTCCTCTCCGACGGCGAGCGGGCGATCCCCCTCGCCACGGCCAAGGACTACAAGCGGGTCTTCGACGGCGACCGCGGCCCGAACACCGGCGGGATGGGCTCCCACTCCCCCTCGGTCTTCATGGAGGCCGGGACGGCCCGCGAGGTCCTGACCGACATCGTCCACCCGACCCTCCGCGGGATGAAGGAGGAGGGGCGGCCTTTTCGCGGCCTCCTCTACGTCGGGCTGATCCTCGAGAACGGGATGAACCCCTACGTCCTCGAGTTCAACGCGCGCTTCGGCGACCCCGAGACCCAGAGCGTCCTGATCCGGATGGAGGACGACCTCCTCCCCTACCTCCTCGGGTCGGCCCGCGGCCAGTTCGACGCGGCGCTCAAGCCGGTCTGGAAGAAGGAGGCGGGGGCATGCGTCGTCCTCGCGGCCGACGGGTACCCGGGGCCGTTCGAGCGGGGACAGGCGATCACGGGGATCGACGAGGCCCTGGCGGAGGAGGGGGTCTTCGTCTTCCACTCCGGGACCGCGAAGGGCCCCGACGGCTCCCTCGTGACGGCCGGAGGCCGGGTCCTCGGCGTCTGCGGGCGCGCCCGCGGCCTCTCCGAGGCGCTCCGCCGCGCCGTCCGCGCCTCGGAGACGATCCGGTACGACGGAAAGCACTTCCGCCGCGACATCGGGGCCAAGGCGATCGACGTCCTCCGGGAGCGGACCGGCTCGGGCCTGAGCTAGCCCGGCGACACCCCCACGCGACGCACGAGAGCGGCGAAGCGTGCATCCGGGTGGAGGGGATCGAGCCCGGGAGCCCCGGGGAGCCAGAACAGGGTGCCGTCCCGGAGCCGATAGGCCGCCTCCAGCCACTCGAACGCCGCATCGATCTCGCCGAGCCCCGCGTGAAGGACCGCGAACGCGGTCGGTGGGCCCTGGCCTCGGGTGCGCAGCTCCTCGAGCTCCCGGAGCAGGCGCCTGGCTTCGTCCGTCCGGCCGAGCCGGCCGTACACGTGCCCCAGGTAGGAGAGGGACAGCGCCTCGCGCGAATGACCGAGAGCCTTCTCCAGCGCGGCGACCGCGTCCTCGGCGCGGCCCTGGTACCACGCGGACCACCCGAGTACGAAGAAGGGCTGCAGCGAGTCCGGGAACAGCTCGATGGTTCGTCTGGCCTGCGCTTCCGCGCGCGCGTGCTGGCCGACGTGGAGGAACATCCAGGCGGCGTACTGGTTCGCCAGGAGCGACGTGGGACCGAGCCTCAGCGCGTACTGGACCTCTCTCATCGCTTCCGACCGGTCGCCGACGAAGCAGAGCAGGGTCGAATGGAACGCGTGCGCATCCGTGTCGCTGGGGCTCAGCTCGATGGCGCGCCGGGCCTCCCGGAGGGCCGCGTCCAGGTCCCAGTCGAGAAGCAGGTCCATCCAGGCGAGGACCAGGTGAGCCGTGGCCAGGCCGTCGTCGACGGCAAGGGCCTGGAGCGCCAGGTGCTTCGCGCCGGGGTAGACCTCGCTGGATGGAGCATGGCCCCAGTAGCCCAGCATGAACAGGCAGGCGGCGTGCAGGGCGAGGCCCGGCGCGAAGTCGGGCGCCTTCAGGTTCATCTCCCGGAAGTGCCGGAGCGCGTTCCCGATACCCTCCGCGGTCATCTTGTCGAAGTCGGCGCGGGCCTTCAGATAGGTCTCCGTAATCCCTGGCGCCACCGGCTTTCCCGACTCCCCGGGGGGCAGCTCCGCCCCGCCGGGTCGCAGGGCCGCGGCGACGCGCCCGGCGATCGTCCGCGCCGCCTCGCGCTGCGTCGCCAGCAGGTCGGACAGGTCGCAGTCGTAGCTCTGCGCCCAGGCGTGGCGCTCGGGGTCCATCAGGATCAGCTGCGCCGACACGCGGACGCGCCTGCCCTCGTGCAGCACCGCTCCTTCGACGACGCCATTCACTCCGAGGTCGCGGGCGATCTCGTCCAGCTTCAGCCGGCTCCCTTTCAGGTGGAGCACGGACTGGCGTGAGATCACCCGGACCGCCGGGATGCGGGCGAGCTCGGTGATGAGCGCGTCGGTGACGCCGTCGGCGAAGTAGTCCCTGTCGGGATCGCCGTTCAGGTTGGCGAAGGGCAGCACCGCCACCGTGGGCTCCGCGAAGGACCGCTCGTGCCTCACCGGCGCGATGAAGCGGTAGCCGCGGCGGGGAAGCGTCTCGACGTAGCGGGGAGCCCGCGCGTCGTCGCCGAGCACGGAGCGGATCCGGTGGACGCAGTAGTCCACACCGGTGTCGTAGTTCACGAACGTCGAGTCGTCCCACAGGAGACGGCGGATCTCGTCGCGGGAGACCGTCCTGCCCGCCTGGCTCACGAGGAGGCACAGCACCCGCGCGGGCTGTGGCCGGAGCTTCCGAACCCTGCCCGACTTCTGCAGCGTGCCGCTCTCCAGGTCGAGCTCGAAGGCGCCAAAGGCGACCCGACCGGAGGTGGTCGGCATGGCGCCAGCATTGTAGCCGCCACGCCCGACAACCCCATTCGAGTCAGACGGTTGCGCGTACAGGTCGAATCCAGCCAACTTCCAGCTGCCGTCGATGGCCGGCGGGACGGTCGCCCCCCACCTTGATCTAGGAAACGGAAGACCGAGTCGAGGCCTTCCCGCCACACCGCGAAAGGAGACGGTCATGAAACGCTGGTTGTCCCTGGGTACGCTGGCCGGGCTGTCGCTGCTGGCGCCTCTCGCCCGGGCGCAGGAATGCAGCACGTTGGGCGTCTGGGCCCTGCGGGGCACCTACACCTTCACCGCTACCGCGTGGCAGGACCTGTCGGAGATCAACCCGACGCTTCCCAAGGGATACGCCCCCGTCACGATCATCGGCGCGTTCAGCGTCAACGGACTCGGCGACCTGACCGGATGGGCGCGCGTCAACGCAGGCGGAGTTCCGCTGGTTGCGCAGTTCGTCGACTCGAGCGTCGGCGCGCCCCAGACCGACTGCAGCTTTCCCGTCACCCTCTCGATGAGAATCGCCGACTTCGGCGACGCCGTGGCCGGACCGTACTCCTACACGGGGGTCATCACGGGCAACGGGCCCGACCGGGAGATTTCGTTCATGATGCTCGGTACCGGGCCGGGATCGCACGTGGAGATGGATCGCGCGAGGCGGGTCTCGATGCAGTACTAGGCGGGACCCGCGAAGGGGACGAGGACCGGCGGCGGCCCCGGGTGCGTCAGGAGCCCGAAGGCCGCGCGGAGGATCGCCGTCTGCAGCTCCGGGTCGTCCGGGCGGCCCAGCGGCGAGCCGAGGGGGGCGTCGACGAAGAGGGCGCGCGGCGTCCGCACCTTCCGCGTCACCTCCGCGAGGAGCGTGATCGAGGTCGTGGCGATCCCGCGCCTCTCGAGCTCCCCGGCGATCAGACCGACGGTCTGATGGCACATCGGTCACACCGGGGTCAGGAGCGCCACGTCGACGCCGTCCCCGGCGAGGAGGTCGGCCGCGCGGGGAGCGGAGTCGGCCGTCAGGCGTCCCGGGGCGGTGATGGAGCCCATGAACGAGAGGTGCCGGCCGTTCAGCGAGCCGACCTCCCCGCGGGCGGCCATCTCGCGGAGCCTGTCGAGCGGGAAGCCGAGGTTCCGGTCCGTCCGGAACGGCCCCTGGTCGAACGCGTCGGACTTGTGCGCGATCCCGAGGGTCGCCACGTCGGTGTCGGCGGGGATCTCGCGGAACGACGGGTCGCCCCCCTTCCATCCCTCGTCGAACGGCTCCTGGTCGGGGCGGTGGACGGCGCCCGTCGTGACCAGCGCGACCCGCGCCTCGACGAGCGGGCGGCGCGGCGGGGCGAAGGGGACGGGGTCGAGCGACCGGTAGCGGTAGGTCGCCATGAAGATCCGGTTCTTCAGGGAGAGGTCCGAGAAGGACGCCATTCCCCGAGTATGGGTCGTCCGCTCCCCCTTGGTACATTTCGTCCATGAACGGACTCCTCGCCGCGGCCGTCGTCCTCGCCCAGCTCGTCTCGTCCCACGGCCCGGGTCCGGGCTCGCCGCTTTCGGCCTCGGCGGGCGGTCTGACCTGGTCGGCGCCGAAGGCGTGGGCCGTCGGCCCGGCGTCGCCGTGGCGGGTCGTCACCTACGCGGTCGCCGCGGCGCCGGGCGACGCCGAGGGGGCCGAGGTGGCCGTCTTCTTCTTCGGCCCGGGCAAGGGGGGGACGACGCAGGCGAACGTCGACCGCTGGCTCTCCCAGTTCCAGCCCGAGAAGGGCTCGGCCCCCCCCGGCAAGCCGGTGAAGCTGGCCGCCGCGGCGGTCCCCGTCACCGTCGTGACCGCGGAGGGGACCTACGCCTCCGGGATGCCGGGGGGAGCCGTCACCCCCAAGCCGGGCTGGGCCCTGCGCGGGGCGATCGCCGAGGGGCCCGAGGGCTCCGTCTTCTTCAAGATGGTCGGGCCGAGGAAGACGGTGGAGGCGGCGACCGCCACCTTCGACGCGCTCCTCGTGAGCCTCAGGAAGAGCGGCTGACGCCGCCGTAGAGCGCCGAGAAGGGGTCGGCGCCCTCCGTGCGGGCGACGCCGCGCCCCGGGTTCGCGGCGAGGTGCTCGAGGATCCGGAAGGCCGTCTCCGTCCGCTCGGGCGCCCCCGCGGCGGCGGCCCACTCGGCGGCCGTCCGGAAGGTGCCGGGCGCCTTCTCGAGGGCCGCGACGAGCGCGCCCTGCAGGGCCAGGACGGCCGCCGCCGCCTTCTTCCCCGCCTCGACGCCGGGCTGGTGGTAGGCGTTGATCCCGACGAGCGAGGCGTAGAGGCCGACCGCCCTCTCGAAGAGCGCGATCAGGGCCCCGACGGAGCGGGGGGAGACGTCGGGGATCGTCAGCGTGACGGAGCTCCGGCCGCTCTGGGCCAGGGCCTCCCGGGTCCCGAGGAGGAAGCCGAGGAGGTAGTCGCCGCTCGTCACGCCCGGCTCCACGGCGAGCGACTCGCGGCCGTCCTCGCGGTCGCGGCGGACCTCGACGAAGGTGACGAAGAAGTTCGCCACGCCGTCGCGGAGCTGCTGGACGTAGGCGTGCTGGTCGGTCGACCCCTTGTTGCCGTAGACGGCGATCCCCTGGTGGACGACGTTCCCCGCGAGGTCCCTCTCCTTGCCGAGCGACTCCATCACGAGCTGCTGGAGGTAGCGCGAGAAGAGGAGGAGGCGGTCCTTGTAGGGGAGGACGACCATGTCCTTCAGCCCCTTCCCTCCCGTCTCGCGGTACCAGGCCAGGGCGAGGAGCGCGGCGGGGTTCCGGGCGACGTCGGGGACGCGCGTCGCCTCGTCGCAGAGCCTCGCCCCCTCGAGGAGGGCCCTCACGTCGATCCCCTGGAGCGCCGCGGGGAGGAGGCCCACGGCCGAGAGCTCCGAGGTCCGCCCCCCGACCCAGTCCCACATCGGGAACCGGGCGAGCCACCCCTGGGAGACGGCCACCCGGTCGAGCTCGCTCCCGTCCTGCGTCACCGCGACGGCGTGCCGCGGGAAGTCGAGCCCCTTGGCGCGGTACGCGGCGGCGGCCTCGAGCATCCCGTTGCGCGTCTCCTTCGTCCCCCCCGACTTCGAGACGACGACGGTGAGGGTCCTTTCGAGGCCGGCGGCCTCGTCGATCCGCGCGAGGACGCGGGCGAGGCCGTCCGGGTCGGTGTTGTCGAAGAAGAACGGGAGGAGGGGGTCCGAGACCGAGCCGAGCGCGTCGGCGACGAGCTGGGGGCCGAGGGCCGAGCCGCCGATCCCGACGACGAGGAGGGCTCGGAACCGCGGCTGGGTCGGCGGGGCGATCCGTCCCGCGTGGACGTCCGAGGCGAACGCCTCGATCCGCTCGAGGGTCCGCGCGATCTCGGCGGTGATCTCCGGCTCCGGGGCCCGCTCCGGGGCGCGCAGCCAGTAGTGGCCGACGCGGCGCCCCTCGTCGGGGTTGGCGATCGCGCCCGCCTCCAGCCCCTCCATCGCCCGGAAGGCCGCGGGGAAGAGGCCGGCGACGAGGGGGTCGACCGTGAAGGCGTCGGCGGCGAGGGACGTCTTCGAGAGGTCGACGGCGAGGCCGAGGGCCGGGACGTGACAGGAGAGGCGCTGCAGGCGGTTCCACGAGGCGTCGTTCATCGTCGTCCTCCGCGCACGGGCGCCGCGCCCGGCGGCCGGGCCACTTTAGACTACCGGCGCGACCGGCCGGAAAGGGGGGCGCGGATGAAGAGGACGACGGGGACGACGGGGACGACGCCTTCACTCACGATCGGCATCGACGTCGGCGGGACGAAGGTCCTGGCGGGCGTCGTGGACCGGGAGAACCGGGTCCTCGGGCGCGGCAAGCTCAAGTCGCCGTTCGAGGACGGCCCCGGGAAGCTCGCCGAGGTTCTCGTCGGGGCCGCCGACGCCGCGCTCGAGGAGGCGGGCGCTTCGCGGGACGACGTCGCCGCGATCGGCGTGGGGGTGCCGGGGCCGGTCGACGCCCGGCGCGGCGTCCTCCTCACCGCCGTCAACCTCGGCGTCGAGGACTTCGACGTCGCGGGGGCGCTCGCCCCGGCGTTCCCCGGCGTCGCGTGCGCCGTCCAGAACGACGTCCGCGTCGCGGCGCTGGCGGAGGCGCGGCTCGGCGCGGCGGTCGGGCGCGACCTCGTCGTGGCGATCTGGGTCGGGACCGGCATCGGCGGGGGGGTCGTCTGGCACGGGAAGGTCTGGATGGGGAGCAACCTCAACGCGGGCGAGATCGGCCACACCCAGGTCGACTGGCGCCGCGCGGCCCCGGGCCGGCCGGACGGCGAGCTGGAGGGGATCGGCGCGAAGGTGGGGATGACCCGCTGGCTGAAGCGGAAGGTCGAGGAGGGGGAGCACACCGCCCTCGCCGACGCGGTCACGAAGAAGGGGGGGCGGCTGAAGGGGAAGGAGATCGTGAAGGCCTTCGAGGAGGGCGATCCCCTCACCGTCCGGGCCGTCGAGCGCTCCGCGCGCGTCGTCGGGATCTCCATCGCGAACCTCTACAACGTCTTCGCCCCCGACGCGTTCGTCCTGGGCGGGGGCGTGGCCGTGGACCTCGGCGCCGCGTACCTCGACCGGGTCCGGGCCACGGCGCGCGAGTTCGTCTTCTTCCGGGGGATCGGCGAGATCCAGATCCTCCCGGCGGCCCTCGGCGACGACGCCGGGCTCCTCGGGGCGGCCCTCCTCGCGCGGGAGGCGGGGTCGGGGGCCGTTTGACGCCACGGCGCAAGCCGTTGAAAATCAAAGGTTCGTGAGCTGCTCCTCCTGCTCTCTCGGCACGCTGACGAATCCCGGGGGGAACTACGTCGGCGCCCGCCTGGCCGACGCCGAGGACGGGAAGGTGACCCTCGTCTTCATGGGCGAGGTCCAGGTGAGGAAGGGCGAGAAGCTCATCGTCGAGGGGGACGACGGACCCGAGTTCGCCGAGGTCACCACCGTCAGCCCGGTCCTGGCGAAACCCTGCTCCGCGAGGAAGGCCAGAAGGCTCCTGAGGCTCGCCTCGGACTCGGAGCACGCCGACTTCGTCGAGCGGCTCGACCTGCAGAGCGAGGCCTTCGCGTTCGCCGAGGAGCGCTCCCGCGCCCTGGGCCTCGAGATCTCCCTCGTGAAGTGCGCCGTCGGGTTCGACCGGCGCCGGATGACGCTCCTCTACGCGGCCGACCAGCGCGCCAACACCCGGGACCTCTGCCGGGAGCTCTCCGAGCGGTTCCGGATCCGGGTCGACGCCCGGATGGTGGGGGTCCGCGACGAGACCAAGCTCGTCGGCGGCATCGGCCCGTGCGGCCTCACGCTCTGCTGCTCCACCTGGCTGAAGGGCTTCCACCCCGTCACCATCAAGATGGCGAAGATGCAGGGGATCACCCCGAACCCCTCCAAGCTCACGGGGATGTGCGGCCGGCTCAAGTGCTGCCTCGCCTACGAGCTCGAGGGGGGGATCGAGGCGGCCCGCCGGCTCGGGAGCAAGGGCGCGGACCGCCGGGGCCCCGCCGCCCCCGGGGGAGCCGTCCCCCCTCCCGCCCCCTCCGCGCCCCCGGCGCCCGCGGCCTCCTGAGCCCGGTCGGTCCGTCCTCGGCTAGACTGTCCCCCCTCGAAATATTCCACGTGGAGAGACCCGTCTCCCGGAAGGAGCCTTCGATGCCTCCGGCACGCAAGCCCCCGACCGGCGGCGAGCCCCCGGCGCCCGGCGCGCCGGAGAGGGACGCCCCGGAGTTCGCGAACCGCAAGCTGATCCGCCCCGCGCTCGCCGACGTCCGGAGGGGCCCCGGAGGGCCGCGCGGGACGTCGCGCAAGTCGGGGCCGCCCGAGACGACGAACGCCGAGGCCTTCTACTACCTCAAGCAGATGCAGGCGAAGACCCCGCTCGTCGTGAGGCTGATGGACGGCGAGGAGCTGCGCGGCTGGATCGAGTGGTACGACAAGGACGTCATCAAGCTGAACCGGGACGGCGCCCCGAACCTCCTCCTCCCCAAGCACGCCATCAAGTACCTCTACAAGGAGGAGGAGGAGCGCCCCTTCCGCCGCCGCCGTCCCCGCGAGGGTCGCGAGCCTCGCGAGGCGAGCGGCCCGGGGGGCCTCGGGCCCGCGAACGGCTCGTCGGGCTGAGGGCTTTCCCGCGGGCCGCGTGCCGGACCGCGCGCTACACTTCCCCCATGATTGCCGAGAAGCTGACGCGCGAAGCCCTCACCGCATTCGCCCGCGAGAGCCGGGAGGCCTTCGAGGCCCTCCTGAAGGAGTTCGTCGAGGTCCCGACCGTCTCGGTGGACCCCACGAAGAAGGACGCCATCCGCGAAGGGGCGAAGCTCGCCGCCGAGACGATCCGGCGCTTCGGCGGAGAGGCCCGGGTCCTCGACACGCCCGGCAACCCGATCGTCTCGGGGAGCTGGGGGAGCAACCCCGACTGGCCGACGGTCACGGTCTACAACCACCTCGACGTCCAGCCCGCCTCGCGCGAGACGGAGCCCTGGGAGACGGAGCCGTTCGTCTTCACGAAGCGGGGGGACCGCTACCTCGGGCGCGGGACGACCGACGACAAGGGGCCGGCGCTGACGGCGCTCTTCGGCATCAAGGCCGCCCTCGAGGCGGGGCTCCCCGTCAACCTGCGGGTCCTCTGGGAGTTCGAGGAGGAGATCGGCTCCCCCAGCTTCGAGCGCGGCATCTCGGCGGCCGCCGCCGAGCTCGCGACCGACTCCGTCCTCGTCTCCGACACCATCTGGATCGCGCGGGGCAAGCCGGCGTGCCCGGCCGGCCTCCGGGGCCTTCAGGGGCTGCGGCTCACGCTCGAGACGGGCACGACCGACCAGCACTCGGGCGTCTGCGGAGGCGCGGCCCGCAACCCGATCGCCGAGCTGATGAAGCTCGTCTCCGAGTGCTTCGACGCCACCACGGGGAGGGTGAAGGTCCCCGGCTTCTACGACGGCGTCGTGCCGCCGACGAAGCAGGAGCTCGAGGACTTCAGGCGCTCGGGCTTCACCGTCGCGGGCTTCAAGAAGGACCACCTCTTCAAGTCGCTCCGGACGAACGACGCGCTCGACGTGATGAAGCGGATCTGGGCGATGCCGACCTTCGAGGTCCACGGCGTCGTCGGCGGGTACACCGGGCCGGGCGTGAAGACCGTCATCCCGCCGCGCGCCGAGGTGAAGATCTCCTGCCGCCTCGTCCCGAACCAGTCCGCCGACAAGGTGGTGAAGGCGATCGCGAGGTTCGTCAAGGCGCGCAACAAGGACGTCCAGCTCCACGTCGAGGGGCGGCTCGACCCCTACAAGGGGGTGACGACGGGCCCGCTCGCCGACGCCGTGAAGCGGTCGATGAAGTTCGCGTTCAAGCGCGAGCCGGTCTTCGTCCGCGAGGGGGGCTCGATCGGCGCGGTCGTGACGATGGAGAAGGTCCTGAAGGTGCCGGTCGTCTTCATGGGGCTCTCGCTCCCGGAGCACGGCTACCACGCCCCGAACGAGAACTTCGACTGGGAGCAGGCGTCCGGCGGGATGGCGGCGTTCGCCCGCTACTTCGCGGAGGTCGCCGCGCTCGGCAAGCCGTCCCGGATCGCCCCGCCGGGGAAGGCGGCCGCCGCGCGCGGAGCGAAGCCGGCGAAGGGGCCGGCGAGGAAGGCCGCCAGGCCGGCCGCAAGGAAGTCCGGGAAGTAAGGCTCCTCGAGGCGCGGAGGCGCGCCTTTCCGACGCTCACGGGCGGCGTCCGCTTCGAGGCGGCGCCGCCCGTCCCGTCCCGGCGCGGGACGAGCCCCGCGCCGGCCGCTCGCGGCGGACGTCAGCGCCCGGCGGCGGCCTCGAGGGCGGCCGTCTCCGCGGCCGAGAGCCGGAGCTGGTCCGTCACATCCGCCGGGGCGGGCCTCTCCGCGAAGAGGGGAGCGAGGACGAGGAGGTCGGGCCCGGCTCCCTCCACCACGTTCGACGAGGCCAGCGACCAGGCGGCCTGCAGCCCCTCGCGGAACCAGCCGGGGAGCCCCTCGACGAGCTCCTGAGCCTTCCGGAGCGCGGGCGAGGGGGAGCCGTCCGCGTCCACCGCGAACCGCCCGGGCGTCCCGTCGACCTCCGCCCAGAACGGGACCGCGAGCTTCTCCTCCGCGAACGCCGGATCCCAGCGGAGCTTCAGGTCGACCTCCCCGGAGGCGACCTTCAGCTCCCTCAGCCCGCAGCGGGAGGGGACGGAGGTGATCGCGAGGACGTGTCCCTTCACCCGGAGGACCGAGAGCGACTCCCGTCCCTCGGGGCCCGACGGGAGCGGGCCGACGAGGTCGACGGAGTCGCCCGTCCCGAGGACGACGCGGACCGCGCGGGGACCCGAGCCTGCCGCGTCGTCGGCCGGGACGCCGGGGGAGAGGCTCGAGGCGGCGGCGAGGCCGGGGGCGAGCGCGAGGCAAAGGGCGAAGGAGCGAAGGAGAGCCGCGGCGCGAGCGGCGCCGAGGAGCGCAAAGGA
>JAKOVQ010000020.1 GCA_029781975.1 Acidobacteriota bacterium | reverse complement strand
GCGCGCAACAAGGACGTCCAGCTCCACGTCGAGGGGCGGCTCGACCCCTACAAGGGGGTGACGACGGGCCCGCTCGCCGACGCCGTGAAGCGGTCGATGAAGTTCGCGTTCAAGCGCGAGCCGGTCTTCGTCCGCGAGGGGGGCTCGATCGGCGCGGTCGTCACGATGGAGAAGGTCCTGAAGGTGCCGGTCGTCTTCCTGGGCCTCTCGCTCCCGGAGCACGGCTACCACGCCCCGAACGAGAACTTCGACTGGGAGCAGGCGTCCGGGGGGATGGCGGCGTTCGCCCGCTACTTCGCGGAGGTCGCCGCGCTCGGGAAGCCGTCGCGGATCGCCCCGCCGGGGAGGCCGGCCGCCGCGCGCGGAGCGAAGGCGGCGAAGAGGCCGGCGAAGACGGCCGGCAGGCCGGCCGCCGGGAAGTCCCGGAGGTAAGTCTCCTCGAGGCGCGGCGGCGCGCCTTTCCGACGCTCGCGGGCGGCGTCCGCTTCGAGGCGGCGCCGCCCGTCCCGTCCCCCGCCGGGAGGCGCTTCGCGCGGACCCGGGCGGCTCGCGTCAGCGGCCGGCGGCGGCCTCGAGGGCGGCCGTCTCGGCGGGCGAGAGCCGGAGCTGGTCCGTGACGTCCGCCGGGGCGGGCCTCTCCGCGAAGAGGGGAGCGAGGACCAGGAGGTCGGGTCCGGCTCCCTCCACCACGCCCGACGAGGCGAGGGACCAGGCCGTCCGCAGCCCCTCGCGGAACCAGCCGGGGAGCCCCTCGACGAGCTCCTGGGCCTTCCGGAGCGCGGGAGACGGGGAGCCGTCCTCGTCCGCGGCGAACCGCCCGGAGGTCCCGGCGGCCTCGACCCAGAAGGGGACCGCCAGCTTCTCCGCCGCGAACGCCGGGTCCCAGCGGAGCTTCAGGTCGACCTCCCCCGAGGTGACCTTCAGCTCCCTCAGACCGCAGCGGGAGGGGATGGACGTGATCGCGAGGACGTGTCCCTTCACCCGGAGGACCGAGAGCGACTCCCGTCCCTCGGGGCCCGCCGGGAGCGGGCCGACGAGGTCGACGGAGTCGCCCGTCCCGAGGACGACGCGGACCGCGCGGGGACCCGAGCCTGCCGCGTCGTCGGCCGGGACGCCGGGGGAGAGGCTCGAGGCGGCGGCGAGGCCGGGGGCGAGCGCGAGGCAAAGGGCGAAGGAGCGAAGGAGAGCCGCGGCGCGAGCGGCGCCGAGGAGCGCAAAGGA
>JAKOVQ010000019.1 GCA_029781975.1 Acidobacteriota bacterium | reverse complement strand
GGGAGGAAGACCCCGTGGAACTCCTCGGCCTCCGGCAGGGCCGAGATCCTCACCGTCGCCTCGGTCAGGATCCCGAGCCTCCCCTCCGAGCCGAGGATCGCCTCGCGCAGGTCCGGCCCCGCCGCCGAGGCGGGGAACGGCGGGAGGTCGAGGGTCCCCGCGGGGCTCTCCACGCGGCCCCCCGCGAAGAGCCGCTCGATCCGTCCGTACCCCATCGACTGCTGCCCGCTCGAGCGGGTGGCCACCCACCCGCCGAGCGTCGAGAGCTCGAACGACTGCGGGAAGTGGCCGAGCGTGTGGCCCGACGCGCGCAGGCGCGCCTCCAGGTCGGGCCCGGCGACCCCGGCGCCGAAGGTGGCGAGCCGGCTCGCCTCGTCGAGGGCGACGAGGCGCGAGAGGCGCGACAGGTCGACGGTGACGACCGGATCCGCCCCCTTCCCGGGCGTGACGTGCCCCGCGACGCTCGTCCCGCCCCCCCAGGGGATCAGCCGCGCCCCCGCCCCCTTCGCCCAGGCGAGGAGGCGTCGAACGTCCTCCCCCGACTCGGGGTAGGCGACGGCGTCGGGAAACGTTCCGATCCTCCCCGAGCGGAGGGCGATCCAGTCGGGGAGGCTCTGCCCGCGGGCGTGCGCCAGCCGCGCGGGCGCGTCGTCGGAGAGGAAGGGCTCGCGCGGGAGGCGCGACGGAGGGACCGCCGCGACGGCCTCCTCCAGCGTGGCGTCCCGCATCGCGTCGCCCGGACCCGTGCCGGGGCCGACCCACTCCGCCAGCGCCGCCAGCGCGCGGGGCGGCACGGGGACGTCGACGGTCTCGTCGCCCCAGCCGTTCCAGCGCCTCACGACGCGCCCCCGTCCGTGCCCGTCGCCTTCGCCGAACGGCGCTTCCCGCGGGACTCGAGACGGCTCCAGAGGGAGAGGCTCTTCCCCATCACGTCGGCGGCGATGGCGAAGGCCCTCTCCTGGTCGCCGTCCCGGGCGGCCCTCGCCAGGGCCCGGTAGAAGGCGAGGGAGGAGGCGCGCGCCTCCTCCCTCGCGAAGTAGTGCGCGGCCATCTCCTCGTAGAACCCGGCGAAGCCGTTGAGGATCAGGGTATAGACGGGGTTCCCCGAGGTGGCCGCCAGGAAGCGGTGCATCTCCCAGTCGAACCGCGCGAAGGCCCCGGCGTCCCCGGGCAGCCCCTCGCCGGCCGCGAGGAGCCGCGCGACGGCGGCCCCGTTCCGGGCCACCGCCGCCCGCGTGTACGCGGGGGCGAGGGCGCAGCGGACCTCGAGCAGCTGGGCGACGAAACCGTCCGGGAGGGGGTCGCCGTGCCGGACCAGCGCCGAGAGGACGTTGAGCCCCCCCTCGCGGAGGGCGTCGTTCACGCGCGTCGGCCGCCCGTGCCGGACGGTGATCCAGCCGTCCCGGTCGAGCCTCTTCAGGACCTCGCGAAGTGTCGGGCGGGTGACGCCGAGCTCCTCGGCGAGCTCCCGCTCCGCGGGGAGGTTCCCGCCGACGCGATAGCGGCCGCCCAGGATCCCGGTGACGAGGCGACGCTCCGCGTAGGCCGCGGGGCGCTCCGGGCTCCGCCCCCGGCCTGCCGCCGGGATACGAATTGAGGTAAGACGTCTGACCACATTCGAAAGATAGGCCGACCCCGTCCGTCCGTCAAGGCCGCGCGCCCGGGGGCCGGGCCCCTCCTCGCGTCGCGGCCTGCCTCGCCGGCTCGGGCTCGTCCCTTCCCGCTCGTCCGCTCGCCCGCCCGGCCCGTTCGCCCCACACCAGCCTTCCCGGCAGGAGTTGCTCCGGGGCCGCGCTCGGGCGATCCTCTGGCGTGGGCTCGTCGCGCGTCCGAAGCGTCCTGGGAGCGGGCGCGTACGGGCTGGTCCTCGTCGGGCTCCCCGCCCTCCAGCTCTACCGGGCGCTCCTTGTGAACGGGGTCCTCAGCAGGATCCTCGGGAGCGACGCCGGGGCGCTCCTCCCCGTCCTCGTCAACGACGCGCGGCTCGTCGGCCCCCTCCTCCTCCTCGGGGCGGCCGCCCTCGCTCCCTGGCGCTGGCCGGCCCGGCTGGCGCGCCCGCTCCTCCTCCTCGGCGTCCTGGCGTTCGGCGTCGACGTCGCGCTCAACCGGCTCCTCCAGCGGCGGCTCCTCCTCGGAGACGTCCTCCGCTTCGGCGGGGAGGTGAGACAGGGGATCACGCTCCTCGAGCCGCTGGGGCACGGCGTTCCCGGGGGGGCCTGGACGGTCGCGCTCCTCCTCGCGGTCGGGCTCGTCGCGTTCGTGGCGGGAATCCTCCTCCCTCCGCGCGAGGCCGGGTGGCGGCGCTTCCTCTTCCGCGCGTCGCTCGCGGGAGGCGCGCTCGTCCTCCTCGCCGGGCTCCTCGTGCCCGCGCGCCCCGGGTTCCACCAGTGGGCCTACCGGAACGTCGTCGACGCGAACCTCCCGCGCGGCGTGGAGACCCCGTACAGCCCCGGCTTCGCCGAGGAGGTCGCCCGCCGGGCCTCTCGCCCCCCCGCGGTCCGCCCCGGGGCGAACCGCCGTCTCGACGTGGTGCTCCTCGTCGTGGAGTCGCTCTCGTCGTCGCAGAGCCGGCTCTTCTCGGGCCTCGCGGACATGACACCCCGCCTCGACCGGATCGCCGAGGAGAACGTCGCCTTCACGAGGTTCATCTCCAACGCGTACGCCACGCACCTCGGGCTCGTGGCCCTCCTCCTCGGGAGGGTCCCCCTCCCACCCGCCGGCCCCGACCTCGGCGAGTCCTTCGAGCGGTACGGCCGGGGCGACTCGCTGGCCGCCGTGCTGAAGAAAGCCGGCTACCGGACGGCCTACCTCGCCACGTCGAACCTCGCGTTCCTCGACAAGGGGCGCTGGCTCCGCGCCCTCGGCTTCGACTCCATCGAAGGGCACGACGCCCCGGACTACGCCTCGTCCAACCGGCTCGCCTTCGAGGCCCCTCCCGACGCCGCGCTCTACCAGGCGGCCCTCGTCAGGGTCCGGAGGCTCCGCGCGGAGGGCCGCCCCTTCCTCCTCTGCCTCGAGACGACGTCCAGCCACCTTCCGTGGACCGACCCGGACGGCACCGCCTCGACGGAGGAGCGCGTCATGCGCTACGTCGACGCGCAGATCGGGGCGTTCCACGACGCCCTCCGCGCCTCCGGCTACTTCGGCCACGGGATCCTCCTCGTCACGGGCGACCACCGCCTCATGGCCCCCGTCACGCCGGCCGAATCGCGGCGGTTCGGCACCTCCGCCTACGCGCGGATCCCGCTGGTGGCGGTCGGGGCGGGGCTCGCCCCCCGGCGCGTCGACGCGCCGTTCCAGCAGGCCGACGTCATCCGCTCCCTGGAGTGCGAGATGACGGAAGCGTGTCCCGTCGATTCCTGGCGGGGGGACTTCCTCGCCGATCCCCCCGTTCCGCCGGTCTGCGTCTTCCACCCGCTCGTGAACGAGAGGGAGCTCGTCTGGGTCCGGTGCGGGGGCTCGGAGGGGCTGGTCCGGCTCGACGGGGACGCCACCGGCGTCGCCGACGGGAACATCCCCGCCGCCCTCGTCCCCCGCGTGGTCGAGGCCGTCAACTCCTGGCGGATCGAGCGATAGCGCCCGCGTGGCGGTCGAGGCGCTTCGGCTCGTCCGCGCCGGCGCCCGCCCCGTATGATGGCTCCTCCGGCGGCCTGGCCGCCGCGAGGCGATCATGAGCACCCAGAAAGACGTGGTCCACCTGATCGAGGCCGAGGCCGAGGGAATCCTCGCCGACGCCCTCGCCTCCGCCACCTCCGCCCGCCTCTCCCACTACCGGGAGGTCGGGACCGAGGAGACGCGGAGGCGGCTGCGGGCCCTCCTCGACGTGACCTCCTCGAGCATCCGGACGCGGGACGTCGCGCCGGTCGTCGCCTACGCCGAGGAGGTCGCCAAGAGCCGCTTCGCCGAGGGGTTCCGGCTCCAGGAGCTCCAGACCGCGGTGAACGTGCTGGAGGAGGCGATCTGGAACCGGGTCGTCAGCAGGCTCCCGCCGTCGGAGATGGCCGAGGCGCTGGGCCTCGTCTCGACGGTCCTCGGCATCGCCAAGGACTGGTTCGGCTCCACCTTCGTCTCCCTCGCGACCGAGGGCGCCCGGACCAGCCTCGACCTGAGGTCGCTCTTCCGCGGCACTCAGGGCTTCTGAGCGGCCGCCGGAAGGAGCTTCTCCACCGCGGGGAGGACGTTCTCGGCCACGCGCCTCTGTCCCTCCTCGTTCGGGTGGACCCCGTCGGCGAGGTTGAGCGACGGGACGCCCGCCACCCCGGCGAGGAGGAACGGGACGAGAGGGACCTTCTCCTCCCGCGCCACGCGGGGGAAGATCGACCCGAAGCGCCGCTCGTAGTCCGGACCGTAGTTCGTCGGGACGAGGATCCCGCAGAGGAGGACCTTCGCCCCCGCCTCCCGCGCCTGCCGGACGATCGCCCGGAGGTTCCGTTCGGTCTCCTCGGCCGGGAGCCCGCGGAGGCCGTCGTTGGCGCCGAGGCAGACGACGACGACGGCAGGCTTCTGCGTCAGGAGCCAGGGGAGCCGGCGAAGGCCTCCCGCCGAGGTGTCTCCCGAGACGCCGCCGTTGACCGCGCGGATCGGGCGCCCCCGAGCGGCCAGCATCTCCGCGACCCGGGCCGGGTACGCGCGGGAGACGGGGAGCTCGTACCCCGCGGTGAGGCTGTCGCCGAGGAAGACGACGACCGGCGGGGCAGTCGCCACTGCCGCGGCGGCCGCCGCGGCCGCCGCGGACGGGGCAGCGATCGCCGCGGCCTTTGCCGCGACGGTCACCGTGAGGATCGCCGCGACGAGGGCCGTGACGAGCGCCCTCCCGACCGCCGCCGGCGGGGCGTCCACGGACACCCGCGCGAGGGCTGGCCAGCGCCCCCGCGCCGGAGGGCCGGCAAGGCTCCAGCGGCGGGGCCGCGTCGTCGGGGTCCGGGGACCCTCTCCGGTCAAGTCGCTACCCGGCGCCGAGGCAACGGAAGCTCTCCGGCTGGACGAGGCCGTCGGACTTCCGGACGGAGAACTCGACTCCCCACCTCCAGACGTCCTCCCCCTGCGCGTGGCGGACGAAGAGCCGGCAGACCCAGACCGCGCCCCGCTCCTCGACCGACGTCTCGATCGCGTTCCGCGCCTCGGGGTCCGACAGCTCCGCCAGGAACCCGGCGAGGTAGCGGCCGATCGTCCGGTCCCCCGGCTCGGTCCCCGCCCCCGCGCACGACGGGTCGACCGAGAGGGGGACCTGCGAGCTGGCGAGAAGGGCGTCGATCACGTCCTTCGCCGTCGGCGGGAGATGGGCGACGGCCACCCGAGCCGGGGCGGCGGAGGTCGTCGCCGGGGTCGTCGGAGTCGTCGACACGGCCGCGCCGCCGGCGCAGCCCGAGATCGCGACGGCCAGGAGCCCGGCCGACGCGCGAAGCGGGAGGCCTCGCCTCACAGCGGCGTCCCCCAGAACATGGCGTTGTGGGGGGCCGGATAGTGGTGGCTGAACTCCTCCGGCGTCTGGGTGACCACCTGGTGCCGGCTGTTCGAGTAGTGCCAGATGTCCCGCGTCGCGCCGAGGAAGATCCCGACGTGCTTGCGGGGGACGTTGTCCATCTTCCGGCTGGCCAGGTGGACGTTGCCGGCGTGGGTGATGAAGACGAGGCCGTCGGTGACCCGCTCGGGGAGCCCGCCCCACGCGCCGACCTCGGTGCAGTGCGCGAAGAGCTCCTGGACGCGGATCGAGGCCGGCGTCCCCGACCCGCGCGACATCGTCGCGCAGGTGGCGCCGAACCTCAGGCCGAGGACGTGGCCGACGAAGTGAGCGCAGTGGTTGTCCGAGTCGCTGGCGTACCCCAGGCCGCAGATCTCGGAGATGTGCTTCCCCAGGTACCCGTTCAGGGTCGTCGCGTCGAGCATGGCGGTCTCCCGGTTCCCCCGATCCTATCCCCCGTCCGGGGACCGGGACAAAGCGCGGGGGACGCCCGCGGGCGGCGTCCGGGCCCGCCCGCGAACGTCCGGATCGCGCGGGCGGCCGTAGAGTCGGGAAGGCGCCCCGGCGCCGGCAGCCGATGAGCGACCTCCTCTCCCTCCGCTCCGCGACCAAGCGGCTCCCTTCCGGGCCGCGCCTCCTGACCATCCTCGACCGGGTCGACCTGACGATCGCCGAGGGCGAGCTCGTCGCCATCCTCGGCCCTTCGGGGAGCGGGAAGTCGACGCTCCTCGGCCTGATGGCAGGGCTCGACCGGCCGACCGACGGCGAGGTCTGGCTCGACGGCGAGCCGCTCCACGCCCTCTCCGAGGACGAGCTCGCCCTCCTCCGGCGCCGCAAGGTCGGCTTCGTGTTCCAGTCGTTCCAGCTCCTCCCGAACCTGACGGCCCGCGAGAACGTCCTCCTCCCGCTCGAGCTCGGCGATCTCCCGGACGCCGCGGGGCGCGCCGACGCTCTCCTCGCGGCCGTCGGCCTCTCGGACCGGGGCCACCACTACCCCGTCCAGCTCTCCGGCGGCGAGCAGCAGCGCGTCGCGCTGGCCCGGGCCTTCGGCCCCCGCCCGCGCCTCCTCCTCGCCGACGAGCCGACCGGGAACCTCGACGGCGCGACCGGAGCCGCCGTCCTCGACCTCCTCGAGAGCCTCCGGCGCGAGGCGGGGACGACCCTCGTCCTCGTCACCCACGACCCGGCGCTCGCCGACCGGGCCACGCGCCGGGTCCGCCTCCGCGACGGACGGGTCGAGAGCGACACGGGCGCGCCGGCCGCGTGACGGCCTCCCTCTTCCTGCGCCAGCTGGCCCGCGAGGCGCGCGGCTCCCGCGGCCGGCTCGCCTTCTTCGCCGCCTGCCTCGGCGTCGGCGTCGCCGCGGTCGTCGCCGTCGGCGGCTTCTCCTCCGCCGTCGATTCGGGGATCCGCCGGCAGGCGCGCTCGCTCCTCGCCGCCGACGTCTCCGTGGAGTCGCTGCAGCCGATCCCCGCGACGCTCGACGCGGCGCTCCGGGACCTCCCCGGCGTCGCGCGGGTCGACGTCACGGAGCTGATCACGGTCGTCTCGGCCCCGCCCGCCGCCGACGGCTCCCCCGGCCGGAGCCAGCTCGTCGAGCTGAAGGCCGTCGACCCGGGCTACCCGTTCTACGGGGCGCTCGAGACCGACCCGCCGCTGCCGCTGGCGGGGCTCCTCGGGACCGACGGCGTCGTCGTCGCGCCGGAGCTCCTGCCCCGCCTCGGTCTCGCCCGGGGAGGGACGCTCTCGATCGGCGGGCAGCCGTTCCGGATCACGGCGACGCTGCTCGCCGAGCCCGACCGGATCGCGGGCTCCTTCAGCCTCGGGCCACGGATCCTCGTCGGCCGGGCGGGCCTGGCCCGGACTCCCCTGACGGGCTTCGGGAGCCGCGTCACCCGCAAGGCGCTCCTGAAGCTCCCCGGCGCGCCGGACTCCGCCCGCCTGACCGCCGTCGCCACCCGCCTGAAGGAGGCCCTCGGGCACCCGGCCGAGATCCGGGTGGAGACGGCGACCGACGCCCAGCCGGCCCTGAGGCGGGCCGTGGCGCGCGTCGACAGGTTCCTCGGCCTCGTCGCCCTCCTCTCGCTCCTCGTCGGAGGCGTCGGCATCTCGCAGACGGTGAGGGCGTGGATCGCCTCGCGCCTCGACTCCATCGCGATCCTCCGCTGCCTCGGGATGCGGCCGCGCGAGGTCCTCGCCCTCTACCTCGGGCAGACGGCCCTCCTGGCCGCCGCCGGCAGCCTCGCGGGAGCCGCGGCGGGCCTCCTGATCCTCGCGACCGTCCCGCGGCTCTTCGCCGACATGATCCCGGGGGGCGGGGTCGACGCCTGGCAGCCGCTCGCCGCGCTCCGCGGCGTCGGCCTCGGCGTCGGCGTCGCCCTCCTCTTCTCCGTGGCCCCGCTGGCGGGGGTCCGCCGCGTTCCCCCGGCCCGGGTCCTCCGCCGCGACGCCGAGCCCCTCCCGCCGAGCCGCGGCGTGCGCCTCCTCGCGGCCGTCCTCCTCCTCGCCGGCACCGTCGCGGTGGCGGCCGTCCAGGCGCGGTCGCTCCTCCTCGGCTCCCTCTTCGCCGGGGGCCTCGTCGCGGCCGCCGGCGCGCTCTCGCTGGCCGCGCTCGCCCTCCTCGCCGCTGCGTCCCGCGTCCCGCGCTCGCGCGTCCCGTTCCAGGTCCGGAGCGCCCTCGCCGCGCTCGGGCGGCCGGGCGCGGGGACCGCCGGCTCGGTGGTCGCCATCGGCCTCGGCCTCCTCGTCGTCGTGGCCCTCGCCCTCGTCCAGGGGCAGCTGGCGCGCGACCTCGCCGCCGAGCTGCCGCGGAACGCGCCGACGGCCTTCCTCCTCGACGTCCAGCCGGACCAGTGGGACGGGATCCGGCGCCTCCTCGCCCGCGAGGGGGCGACGCGGATCGACTCCGTCCCGGTCGTCATGGCGCGGCTGACCGCCGTCGACGGGCGCGACGCCGAGACCCTCGCCGCCTCCCTCACCGGCGAGACGGCCGAGCGGCGCCGCTGGGCGCTGACGCGCGAGCAGCGCCTCACCTACATGGACGGCCTGCCGCCCGACAACAGGGTCGTGGCGGGCCGGCTCTGGAAGGACCCGGACCCCGAGGTGAGCGAGGTGAGCGTTGAGGAGCGGTTCGCGAGGGAGAACCTCGGCGTCGGCGTCGGGTCTCACCTCGACTTCGACGTCCAGGGGGTGCCGCTCCGCCTGAAGGTGACGAGCCTCCGGACGGTCGACTGGCGGACGTTCGGGATCAACTTCTTCTTCGTCGTCGAGCCGGGAGTCCTCGACGCGGCGCCGCAGACGCGCCTCGCGGCCGCCCGCCTCCCGCGCGGGAAGGAGGACGCCGTCCAGGACCTCCTCGCGAAGTCCTGGCCGAACGTCTCCGTCATCCGGACGCGGGAGATCCTCGAGAAGATCGCCGGGGTCATCGACCGCCTCGCGGGAGCCGTGAACGCCCTCGGCGGATTCACCGTCCTCGCGGGGCTCGCCATCCTCGCCGGGGCGGTGAGCGCCGGCACCGCCCGCCGGGCGCGCGAGGTGGCGCTCCTGAAGACCCTGGGCGTCACCCGTGCCGGCGTCGCGGGGATGCTCGCCCTCGAGTACCTCCTGGTCGGCCTGGCCGCCGGCCTCGTCGGGACCGCGGGGGGCGCGCTCCTCTCCTGGGCGGTCGTCCGCCACGGCTTCGACGTGCCGTGGGCGCCGAGCGCGGCCGTGATCGCCGCCGGCCCCCTCGTCGCCGCGCTCCTCACGGCGGGCGCGGGCCTGGCGGCCAGCGTCCCGGCCCTGCGGCGGAGGCCGCTCGAGACCCTCCGCGCCGAGTAGCCCGCGGCGCCCCTCCCGCCGCGCTCAGGCCGCGATCGCGCTCTCGACCGTCAGGAGGTCCACGACGCCGCGGCAGCCGAAGAGGGCCGGCAGGACCTTCTCCGCCGGGTACCGCCGGCGCAGGTCGGCGACCTTCTCCGTCCCCGCCCGGTAGGCCGGCAGGTACATCCGGCCGAGGAGGGGGTGGCGGCCCCAGGCGCCGGAGAGCTTGTCGGCCCGCTCCTCGGAGACGAGGAAGTCGCGCCTCAGGACCTTCGCCACCTCGGCCTGCGGCCGTCCCTCGCCCCACGTCAGGAAGGACGACTGGTTCTTCGCGTCGTCCTGCAAGAGGGCGAGGAGCGTCCCGATCCTCAGGTCCCGGTCCGGGAGGTCGTCGACCTCGGTGACGCCGTGGGCCATCAGGATGGCGTTGTTCGCGATCCCCTCGAAGAGGGCCGCCGGCCGGGTGTTCATCGTCAGGACCGTCGCCTCGAAGCCGACCTCGCGACGAACCCAGAGGTCCTGCAGGAACGCGAACGTCGTCACGTGCCCGGGGACCACCTCGTGGCTCACCAGCTGCTGGAACTCGGGGACGGAGATCTGGAGCGAGGCGTTCAGCTCGTACGTCGCCTCGTACTCGGGGCTCCCGTCGGGCCTGCGGGCGCGGCCCAGGTAGTTCATCGACCCGGAGAACCAGGCGTTCTCGATCGGGAGGAACCGGACGTTGGCGCGCGGTACGCGGGCGAGCGCCGCTGGGAGGTGCGGGACGACGTTCCGCGCGGCGAGGGCGTCGAGCTCGGCGATGAACGCCGACCCGAGCGCCGGGATCGACTTGCGGGGGATCAGCCTGTCAGCGCGCCACGCGTCGACGGCGGCGAGGAGCGACGGGCCGTCCGACGACGGGTGCCCCGCCTCCGCGAGGAGCTCCGCCACCCGCCCGCGCCGCTCCGACGGGTCGGAGGGCTCGGCGGGACGCCCGAGGATCGCCTGCATGCACCTCTCGTACGGCACGGGGCGCTCCTCGCCGAGGACCTCGAGGTGGAGGTCCCACATCACCTCGAAGCACGCGGCGAGGCCCGCGAGGTAGGAGCCCCGGAGCCCCCCCACCTGCCTCCCCCCCTCGGCGAGGGCCGCGACCGCGGCGGGGACGTCGACGGCGTCCCGATAGGCGGCGATCGCCCTCCGGTCCGGCTCCTTCGCCGAGACCCCGCCGCTCTTCCTCACGGCCGCCGCCGCCGGGTGCGCGTAGGCCTCGGGGAGCGGCGCGTCGGAGAACCAGGAGTCGGCGATGAAGCGCCCCGTCCCCGACGGGTCCATCACGTCGCCCCCCCAGAGGGTGTCGAGGCCGAGGATCGCCGTTGCGACGGCGCGGTCGAGGACGTCCACGTCAGCCCCCCGCCTCGCCGTTGGTCCGGCGCGCGTCCCAGTACACGTAGATCGCGAGGAGGACGTACGCCCCGAGCGCGAGGAGCTCGGGCCCCTTCCCCTCGGCGAAGCCGAAGTTCCAGCCGAGGAGCCGGGGGATCCCCGTCCCGATCGCGCCCGCGACCTTCTCGTCGGTCGCGAGGAACTTGAAGACCGTGGCGACGACGCCCATCACGGCGCCTCCCGCGATGAAGCCCGAGGCGATGAGGATGCCGCGCGAGTTGCGCGCGGAGGCGAGCTTCTCGTCCTTCCCCGCGCTCTTCGCCACGAGGTGCGCGATGAAGCCGCCGACGAGGAGCGGCGTGTTCAGCTCGAGCGGGATGTACATGCCGAGCGCGAACGCGAGCGCCGGCACGCCGATCATCTGCATCGAGACCGCGATGAGCGCCCCCGTGCCGTAGAGGAGCCACGGGACCGGCTCGGCCGACATGAGCGTCTTGATGACGGCCGCCATCGCGTTCGCCTGCGGCGCCGCGAGGACCTGCCCGGCCGGGTGGTCGGGGCCCGGGGCGAAGCCGTAGACCTTGTCGAGGAGGAGGAGGACGGAGCCGACGGAGAGCGCCGCCACGATCGTCCCGAGGAACTTCGAGCGCTCCTGGACCGCGGGCGTCGCCCCGATCCAGTACCCCACCTTCAGGTCCGTGATGAGCCCGCCCGCCATCGAGAGCGCCGTGCAGACGACGCCGCCGATGAGGAGCGCGGCGAGCATCCCCGCCTTCCCCGAGAGCCCCGCCTCCACGAGGAAGAGGGACGTGAGGATGAGCGTCATCAGGGTCATCCCGGAGACGGGGTTCGTCCCGACCGTGGCGATCGCGCGCGCGGCGACCGACGTGAAGAGGAACGAGATGACGACGACCACGAGGAGCGCGATGAGCGACTGCGTCGTGACGCGCGGAGAGGGGTCGAGGACGCCGAAGCGGAAGAAGACCCAGGCGACGAGGGCCACGGTGACGAGCCCGCCGACGATGACCTTCATCGGGAGGTCGCGGTCGGTCCGCTCGGCCTCCCCCGAGGCCGACTTGGCCGCGCCGAAGAGCGCCTTGAAGGAGAACGCCTTCGCGATGACGCGCCAGCTCCGGAGGATCCCGAGGATCCCGGCCGCGGCGATGGCGCCGATGCCGATGTGCCGCACGTACCCGCGGAAGACCGCCTCGGCGCTCATCCCGGAGATGAGCGCCCCGCCGGTGACCGGCGGGATGGAGCTCGTGGCCCCCGCGCCGAAGTGCGCCACGAGCGGCACGAGGAGGAACCAGGAGAGGAACGAGCCGGCGCAGATGACCGCCGAGTACTTGAGGCCGATGATGTACCCGAGCCCCAGCACCGAGGAGAGGACGTCGACCTTGAAGACGATCTTCGAGCGCTCGGCGACGCGGTCGAGGAGCCAGACGGAGCGCGTCGTGAAGACCTCCGCGAAGGCCGAGAGGTGCAGGATCAGGAAGTCGAAGGCCCCGCCGATCAGGGCGGCCGCCACGAGGACCTTCGCCTGCTGCCCTCCGGCCTCGCCCGCGACGAGGACCTCGGTCGTCGCGGTGGCCTCCGGGAAGGGGAACTCCCCGTGCATCTCCTTCACGAAGTGGCGCCGGAGCGGGACGAGGAAGGCGATCCCGAGCGCGCCGCCGAGGAGCGACACGAGGAAGAGCTTGAACAGGTCGACGGGCAGGTCGAGGATGAAGAGCGCCGGCAGGGTGAAGATCGCGCCCGCGACGACGAGGCCGGAGGCGGCGCCGACCGACTGGACGATGACGTTCTCCAGGACCGTCGAGCGGCGCTTGAACGCGTAGCCGATGCCGACCGCCAGGATCGCGATCGGGATCGCCGCCTCGAAGACCTGGCCCACCTTGAGGCCGAGGAACGCCGCCGCCGCCGAGAAGACGGCCGCCATGACGATCCCGAGCGTCACGGAGCGCGGCGTGAACTCCTCCATCGCCGAGCCGGCGGGGACGATCGGCGCGTAGGTCTCGCCCGGCTTCAGCGGGCGGTAGGCGTTCTCGGGAAGCGACTTCGTCGGCGAGTCGTCCATCGGTCCTCCGGTGCTGCTCTGGGAGTGGTCACTCCGGCGGGGGCTCGGGTCAACCCCGGAAGTCTAGGGGGCCGGCGGCTCGATGGGAAGCGTCCGTTCCGGGCCGGGGCGAGGATTTCAGCCCGCCTCGAGGAGGAGGGCGATCGCGTCCTCGTAGGGGACCGGCTCCGTGAAGCGGGCGAACCGTTCCGGGACCCCGAAGACCTCCTCGCGCGTCCGCCCGGCCGGGTTCCGCTCGAAGAGCTCCGGCACGGCCTCCCGCTCCGCCTCGTCCGGGAGGAGCCTCGCGAACCTCTGGCCGAGCGACGCCAGGAACGGCGCGACCGGGATCCGGCCCGGCTTCTGCACGCGCATCTCGGCGAAGAGCCCCGCCAGGGCCTCGACGCGGGAAGCCGCCGAGAAGAAGTAGGAGCCGATCATGTCGATCGTCTGCATCGGGAGCCAGAACGGCTCGGGCGACGACGTCTGCTCGAAATGGAAGACGGTCTGGAGGACCAGGTGGCGGACGAGCGGCGCCACCCGCTTCTCGAGCGCCCGGTCCTCGAGCAGGCCCCGGAGGAGCGCGAGCGCGATCTTGGCGCTCCGGACCTCGACGGCCGGCGCCGGGTAGAGGACCGAGGAGTCGTACGCGTCCCGAAGGTCGAGCTCGGGCCCGTCGGGGCCCTCGGCGACCCGGTCCGTCGCGGTGATGTTCCCGAGGTCGTGGCAGGAGAAGGCCAGGTGCGCGACCCAGCCGAGCTCCTCCCACCCCAGCGCCGCGCCCGTCCCGTCGTTCCAGCGCCGCAGGTCGTGCGCGATGCGGAAGGGGTCGGTCCCGGCCGGACCGGCGGCGAAGACGGCCTCGGCGCAGGCGGCGACGGCCCGGACGTGCTCCTCGTTGTGGTAGGAGACGGCCCGGGAGCCGTTGCGCGTCGGGACCCGGGCGGCGGGGCTCACCTGCCAGACGTCCCTCTCGAACCGCGCGTGAGCGTCGACGGCCAGGCGGTGCACCGCGAGCGCCGCCGCCCTCAGCGTCGCCACGTCGGTGGCACCCCGACTTCCGTCGTCCGGCATCTCTCGCAGGGATGTTAGCAGGAGCCCTTCCCGGCCATTCTGGACAGTGCTCCACCCGCGACGGGACAATGCCCGAAAGGCGCGCATGGGGAAGGACCGGGAGCCCCCGACGGCCGGAGCAGCGGACGCCCCCGACGCGGGGGGGCCGCAGGCCCGCCTGGCCCGGCTCGAGGAGGAACGGGCGCGCTATCTCTCCCTCCTCCGGGCGACGTTCGACGCGATCGACGAGGGGGTCAGCGCCGCCGACCTCGACGGGAACATCCTCCACCACAACCGGCGCTTCCTCGAGATGTGGTCGATCACCCCGGAGATCGCCGAGGCCGAGGACTCCGCCACCCGGCGCACCTACCTCGCGCGGCAGGTCGTCGACCCCGAGGGCTTCCGCGCCCGGATCGCCGAGCTCTACGCCAACCCCGAGGCCGAGGCGGTCGACGTCGTGGAGCTGAAGGACGGCCGCGTCTTCCAGCGCTCCTCCCGGCCCTACCGCGTCGGGACGGCCATCGTGGGCCGGGTCTGGTGCTACCGGGACGTGACGGAGCAGCGGAGGGCCGCGGCCGCCCTCGAGGCCGCTCGCGACACGGCCGAGGCCGCCAACCGGGCCAAGAGCACGATCCTCGCCAACGTCAGCCACGAGCTGCGGACGCCGCTGAACGCCATCCTCGGCTACAGCGAGATGGTGGAGGAGGAGGTCCGCCTCCAGGGCCTCCCGAACGCCGCCGCCGACCTGGAGAAGGTCCGCGGGGCCGGCCGGCACCTCCTCGCCCTGATCAACGACCTCCTCGACCTCTCGAAGATCGAGGCGGGCCGGATGGACCTGAGCCTCGAGACGTTCCCGCTGGCCGGCCTGCTCGAGGAGGCGGTCGCGACCACGCGCCCCCTCCTGGCCGGCAAGGACGTCTTCCTCGACGTCTGGGCCCCTCCCGACCCCGGGGAGCTCCACGCCGACCTGCGGAAGGTCCGCCAGGTCCTCCTGAACCTCCTGTCGAACGCGGCGAAGTTCACGAGCGAGGGGACGATCACGCTCGAGGCGGCCCCGCTGCTGAGGGACGGCGAGGAGTGGGTGGCCCTCACCGTCCGCGACACGGGCATCGGCATCTCCCCCGACCAGCAGCGGCACCTCTTCGTCCCCTTCTCCCAGGTGGACAGCTCGACGACCCGGCCCCACGGGGGCACGGGCCTCGGCCTCGCCATCAGCCGCCGGCTCTGCCAGATGATGGGGGGCGACATCTTCGTCGAGAGCGAGCCGGGGCGCGGCTCGTCGTTCACCGTCCTCCTCCCCCGCGTCGCCGGCAGCGCCCCGCCCTCCGGCTCCTCGCTCTCGGAGGGCGGCTTCCGCCTCCCCGGCTGAACCTCCCGGCGCCCGCGCCGCTGCCGCCTGGGAGAGAATGCGGCGGCGCGGGCCGCCCGACCGGGACGCGCGGAGGAACGTTGCATGTCCGACCGTTCGCTCTCTCGCCGCGACCTCCTCGAAGCGGCCGCCCTGGCGGGGGCCGCCTCCCTCCTCCCCGCCCCCGCCGAGGCGAAGGACGCCCCCGCGCCCGCCGCGCCCGGCTGGGTCCTCGTCACGTCGGCCAACGGCGTCGAGGCGGCGAAGACGGCCCGCCAGGCCCTGATCCAGGGGAAGGACCCCCTCGACGCCGCGATCGCGGGGGTGAACGTCGTGGAGCTCGACCCCGACGACGTCACCGTCGGCTACGGAGGGATCCCGAACGAGGAGGGCGTCGTCGAGCTCGACGCCGCGGTGATGGACGGCCGGACGATGCGCGCCGGGGCCGTCGGCGCCCTGACCGGCGTGAAGACGCCGTCGAAGGTCGCCCGGCTCGTCATGGACCGGACCGACCGCGTCTTCCTCGTGGGCGCGGGGGCGCGGAAGTTCGCCACGGCCCACGGCTTCGCGGACGAGGACCTCCTCACCCCGAAGACGCGGAAGATCTGGCTCTACTGGCGCGAGAAGCTCACGGACCTCGACGACTGGATCGAGGCCGCCGACGAGGCGAAGGACCCCGACGTCAAGTGGTTCCTCCAGAAGTACGGCGCGGAGATCTTCCGCCCCCAGGGGACGATCCACATGTCGGTGAGGACCGCCAGCTCCGACCTCGTCTCGGTCACGACGACGTCGGGCCTCTTCTTCAAGATCCCCGGCCGGGTCGGCGACTCCCCCGTCGTCGGCGCGGGGCTCTACGCCGAGAACGGCGTGGGCGCCGCCGGCTCCACCGGCCGCGGCGAGGCCAACCTCGTCACCTGCGGCTCGCACTCCGTCGTCGAGTTCCTCCGCCAGGGCCTCTCCCCCGAGGAGGCCTGCCTCGCGGCCCTGAAGCGGATCTCCGAGAAGACCCACCTCGTCCCCCGCCACCGCGACGCGAAGGGCCGTCCCCGCTTCAACGTCAACTTCTACTGCGTCGACGCCCGCGGCCGGACCGGCGGCGCCGCCATCTGGAGCGGCAACAAGCACGTCGTCGCCGACCTCGACGGCGTCCGCACCGTCGACTCCGCCTACCTCTACAAGCGCGGCTCCTGACCGAGCTGACCGAGGGTCAGGTCTGTGATCCGTGATTTCACAGACCACCGTGCGAGCACCGGAGGGGCGGGCGACGGACGCCCCCGCGCGGTCCGCTGCGCGCGGGCCACCCGCTTGCGCCCGGAGGCGCGCCGTCCGCGGGGCGCGGCAAAACTCGCTTCGCTCAGACAGTTGCCGCGCTGATCCCGCTCCCGGCACGCCTCCGGGCGAGCGGGTCCCGGCCCGTGCTCGGACGGACGCGCGCAGGGGCATCCGCCGCCCGCCCGTCGCGCCCCCCGGGCGCGACGAAACCCTCGATTCTCAAGGGTCACCGACTTGGGGTCCACCGACTTGGGGTCACCGACTTGGGGTCAGGTCTGTGATCCGTGATCCGTGACCCGTGGTCCGCGGGGGACCACCTGATCGAGCTCTGCGGGGGACGCCGACAGATGCGAGTTCGAGCATCCGCGGCCCGCCGCCTTCGAGGAAACGCCCCTCGAGCACGGGCTCCGCCTCACGAGATACAAGATCTTCGCGGCGCCTCCGGCGCCGCCCCGTGTCTTCGCGCCCGGAGGGCGCGAAGGCGGGAGGCGAAGGCCCTCGCGCGAGTCCGTCCGAGCACGGGCCGGGACCCGCTCGCCCGCCGGCGCGGCCCCGGAGGACCAGGCGGGCCTGCTGGCTGACGAGCGAAGCGAGGAGTTCAGGCCCGCCCCGGAGGGGTCGCGCCGGCGGGCGCCAGCGGGTGGCCCGCGCGCAGCGGACCGCGCGGGGGCCTTCGACTCCCGCCCTCCTCGCTCGCACGGTTCGGCCGGTGCTCAGACGGAGACGGTGTCCTGGTGGTCGCCGAAGACGGTCCTGAGCGACTCGACGATCTCCCCGAGGGTGACGTTCGCGTCGACGGCGTCGACGATCGGCGGCATCAGGTTGCGGCCGTCCTTGGCCGCGTCGACGAGCGCCGCGCGACAGCGAGCGACGGGGCCCGGGTCGCGCCGGGCGCGGAACGCGGCGAGGCGCGCCACCTGCTCCTCCTCGATCTTCGGGTCGATCGACATCGTCGGGATCCGGGACTCCTCCGCCAGCTGGAACTCGTTGACGCCGACGACGACCTGCTCCTTCGACTCGATCGCCTTCTGCGCCGCGTACGCAGCGTCCTGGATCTCGCGCTGGAAGAAGCCCGCCTCGATCGCGGCGAGCGCGCCCCCCATCTCGTCCACCTTGGCGATGAGCGCGCCGGCGCGCTCGACGATCTCGGCGGTGAGGGCCTCCACGGCCCACGCCCCGCCGAGCGGGTCGGCGACCCGGGTGACTCCGGTCTCGTACGCGATCACCTGCTGGGTCCGGAGGGCCAGGCGCGCCGCGTCCTCCGTCGGGAGGGCGAGCGCCTCGTCGCGGCTGTTCGTGTGGAGGGACTGCGTCCCGCCGAGGACCGCCGCCAGGGCCTGGATGGCGACGCGGACGACGTTGACGTCGGGCTGCTGGGCCGTGAGCGTCGAGCCCGCCGTCTGCGCGTGGAAGCGGAGCGCCTGCGCGCGGGGGTCCGCGAGGCCGAAGCGGTCCCTCACGAGGCGCGCCCAGAGGGTCCTCGCCGCGCGGAACTTCGCGACCTCCTCGAGGAAGTCGTTGTGGACGTTGAAGAAGAAGGTGAGACGCGGCGCGATGGCCGCGGGGTCGAGCCCCGCTTTCACGGCGGCCGAGAGGTACTCGACGCCGTCGGCGAGGGTGAAGGCGACCTCCTGGACCGCCGTCGAGCCCGCCTCGCGGATGTGGTAGCCCGAGATGGAGATGGTGTTCCAGCGGGGGACGGCCTCGGCGCAGAAGCCGAAGATGTCGGTGATGAGGCGCATCGAAGGCTTCGGCGGGAAGGCGTACGTGCCACGCGCGGCGTACTCCTTCAGGATGTCGTTCTGGATCGTCCCCGAGAGCGCCTTCCACGGGGTGCCGCGCCGGCGCGCCACGGCGAGGAGGAGCGCGAGGAGGATCGACGCGGTGGCGTTGATGGTCATCGAGATGGAGACCTTCTCGAGCGGGATCGCGTCGAGGAGGGTCTCCATGTCCTCGATGGAGTCGATCGCCACGCCGACCCTCCCCACCTCCCCGCGCGCGAGGACGTGGTCGGAGTCGAAGCCGATCTGGGTCGGCAGGTCGAAGGCGACGCTGAGCCCGGTCTGGCCCTGCTCGAGGAGGTAGCGGTAGCGCCGGTTCGAGTCGGCGGCCGTCGAGAACCCGGCGTACTGCCGCATCGTCCAGAGCTTCGTCCGGTAGCCGCCGGGGAGGGCGCCGCGGGTGTAGGGGAACGCCCCGGGAGAGCCGGGCTCCCAGCCGGAGGGGACGTCGCCGGGGGCGTAGGTCGCCCGCACCGGGATCCCGGAGGACGTGAGCACCGGCGCGGTCGCCCGCGCGTCGCGTTTACCTGTCGTGTCCATGAGGGGGATGGTAGATTGAAACGCGGTGAGGGTGCACTCCCGCCTCCTGGCCCTCGTGGCCGTCCTCCTCGCCGCGGCTCCCCTCGGGGCGCGGCCACCGGAGGACGCCGGCCAGGACCCGCTCTTCTCGGCCTTCGTCGAGGCGAAGGGGGCCTATCAGGCCCGGAACCTCGACCGGGCGGAGGCCGCCCTCGGTCGGATGGCGGAGCTCCTCGCCTCGCCCGGGAGAGAGGCCGCGCGGCCCACCGTCCTCCCCCCGTACTACTTCTACTCGGCTGCCGTCGCGTGGGAGAGGAAGGAGACCGACCGGGCGCAGGAGCTCCTCCGCCGATTCTTCGAGCTGAGCCCCAGGGCCACGCTCGACGAGCGCGCGTACCCGAAGGGCTTCGTGAAGCTCTTCGAGTCCGTCCGGGACGCGGTCGCGAAGGAGGCTCCCCCGCCGGGGCCCGAGTCGATCGCGGGCGGCGTCCTCCCCGACTACGCGACCCGCGGCGTCGACACGTCCGCGATCCCCGTCTACGCGGGCGACGCCGGGTGGGAGAAGACCGCCCCGGGCGTCCTCCTGACCGACAAGGAGAAGGCGGAGTTCGCATCCCTTCCGGACGCCGACGCCCGCCGGGCCTGGGTGGGGCGGTTCTGGCGCTCGCTCGACCCACGCCCCGAGACGGAGGAGAACGAGTTCGAGGCGGAGTTCTACCGGCGCGTCCAGTACGCGGACGCCACCTTCTCGACCGAGACCATGCGCGGCTCGCTCTCGGACCGGGGGCAGGTCCTCCTCGTCCTCGGCCCGCCCACCTACGCCGGCCGCGCCCCGCTGCGCCGCGACCAGGACCCGATGAACTACCTCCGAACGACCGAGGTCACGCAGGTTTACGACCCGGTGAAAGGGACGATGACGCTCGTCCGCGTCCCGTCGAACCGTGCGACCGTCACCCCGGGGGAGGTCGACGGCGAGGTCGAGACCTGGTACTACCGGAAGGATCGGATCCCCAGGGGGATCGGCTTCACCGAGCTGCAGTACCAGTTCATCACCCGGAGAGGCTACGGCGAGGCGGTCCTGCAGAAGGACGCGCGCCCGCTCCTCGCGCTCCGGAAGGCGGCAGGCCTCCTCAGGAAGGTGTCCCCGGACGGCTGAGGCGGGGGCCGGGGGAGGCGCCGTCGTGCGGCGAGCGGCTCCCCGACCCGCCCCGGGCGTGTCAGACTAGGAGGTCCGTGCCGGCCACGCTCAGCGGCAGCCTCGACACCTTCTCGCTGGCGGATCTCCTCCAGTGGCTGGAGATCAACGGCCTGTCGGGCCGCGTCACCCTCGTCCGGCGCGGCATCCGGCGGACGGTCGACGTGAAGGAGGGTGCGATCGTCTACGTCTCCTCGAGCGTCCCCGAGGAGCGTCTCGCGACGCACCTCGTGAGGCAGGGTGTCCTGCCGGCCGCCGACGTCTACGAGCTGCTCGCCGAGAACTTCACGACCGGCTCCACGCTCACGCACCTGATCCTGGAGAAGGGCCTTCTCTCCCGCGAGGAGCTGGCGGAGGCCGTCGAGGGCCTCGCCCTCCGGATCCTCCTGGACCTCTTCCGCTGGAGCGGGGCCGCCTTCGAGTTCGACCCGACCTTCTCGACGGAGAACGTCCTCAAGATCCAGCTCTCCCTGCGCGGCCAGATGCTGGCGATCCAGGGGGCGAAGTCGGTCGACGACTCGCAGCGGATCCGGCTCTCCCTCGCCCGCGACGACGACCTCGAGGCGCCCTGGGAGAAGGAGCTCCAGCCCCAGACGGTGGCCCAGACGTTCTGGTCCATCCTCGACCGGCTCCCGGCCGACGCCGCCGCAGGAGCCGGGTCGATGAAGGACCGCTTCCTCGTCTTCAGCCGGTTCTCCGCCCGCGTCCTCGAGGCGCTCCGGACCCCCTTCCGGTTCCTCGCACCCTATCCCGACACCGTCGAGCTCCTCCGCGCGGCGCTCCGCGACTCGGCCGGTCCGGACCACCTCGTCAGGATCGCCGCCCTCGACCCCCTCCTGACCCTCGACCTCCTCTACCTCGCGAACTCGATCGAGACCGAGCCGGGCCGTCTCACCGCGACGACCAGCCAGGCGGTGGACACGCTGGGGGGAGCGGCGCTCCGCCGTCTCGTCGAGCTCCTCATCGACCCCGCGAGCGCCCCGCATCGGGACCGGCTCGACCGGATCGTCCGGAGGGCGGCCGTGTCCACCGCAGTGGCCGCGTCCCACGTTTCGGCGACCACCGACGTGGACCCGGAGCTCGCCTACACGCTCGGGCTCCTCGAGCCCCTCGGGAGCTTCGACCTCCTGAAGCTGCTGCTGGCCGAGGACTTCGAGCCGGGTCCCTTTCGTGCCGCGGCCCTCAGGCAGTACCGACCGGTCTTCGGGGGCGTGCTGGCACGGAAGGTGAATCTCCCCCGGCCGTTCGCCGAAGTCCTGGGGTCGGCCGGGGAGGTCGGCTCGCAGAGCTCGGAGGCGGAGCAGCTGATCTTCTTCGCCAAGCAGCTGGTGCCCGGCGATCAGATCGGCCACGAGTGGAGTAGCGACGACCCGGCGCTCGCGGACCGGTGGTCCGTCATCGCCTCGGATCCCCAGCTCCCGGCGCGGATCGCCCGCGACGTCGCGGGGCTGAAGGATCTCCTCGGAATCTGATCGTCCCGGCCGCCGACGGCGGCCCCCGGAGGTATCCCATGTCGACCCGCAGCGCGTCCCTCGCCCTTGGCCTCTCCGCCGGCCTCGTCCTCCTCGTCCCGGGGGCCCTCGGGGCCGAGCCGCCCCGGGCACAGCCCCCGACCGTGAAGGGAGGGGTCCGGGCCGCCGTCCAGGTGACGGCCATGGACCTCGACGTCGTCGCGACGAAGGCGGGCCAGCCGGTTTCCGACCTGACGAAGGAGGAGTTCGTCGTGACGGTCGACGGGAAGAGGGTCCCGATCGACTTCTTCGCGCGGATCGACGCCGGGACCGTCCACGGACCCGACCTGGCGACGGCGTCGCCCGACTTCGTCCTGGAGACGCTCCGGAACGACGCGGGGGCGACGTACGTCCCGCGCCAGTTCCTCGTCTACTTCGACGACGAGCGGCTCCTGCCGAACCAGCGCAGGCCCGTGATCGAGGCCCTTCGCGACTTCGTCACGCGCCTCTCCCCGTCCGACCGCGTCTCGATCGTCTCCTACAACGGCTCGGCCCGGGTCCTCGTCCCCTACACGAGCTCCAAGGAAGACCTCCTCGGGGGCCTCGACGCGGTGGAGAAGCTCGCCCCGCGGGGGCTGACGTGGGAGGCCGAGTACCGGAGCACGATCAACGACCTCCGGCGGACCTACTACGCCTCGGGCCGCCAGGCCATCGTGAGGAGCTGGGCCCAGCAGACCAGCGCGCGCGACAAGGGGGCCCTCGAGGACCTCCGGCGCTCCGTCGCCGCCCTGGCCGCGCGGTCGGGCAAGCGCGCCCTCCTCCTCGTCACGAACGGCTACGAGCGCTATCCCGGCCAGACGCTCACGCAGGCGTTCGGGCCGTCGCTCCTCTCCCAGTTCGACTACGACAGCACCTCCGACATCCAGAAGGTGATCTCCGAGGCCAACAGCGCGGGGATCACCGTCTACCCGTTCGACGCCAAGGGGCTGGTGGCCGAGGCCGACGCCAGCGCGCGGAGCTCGCCCGTGGTCGACCCGTTCTGGGCGCGTCAGAACTACCGCGACTCCATCGCCCAGATGGCGGCCGAGACGGGCGGCCAGCTGGTGGAGAACCGGAACACCTTCACGACCTCCCTCGACCGCGTCTACGCGGAGTCGAGCAGCTACTACTCGGTCGGCGTGACGCTCGCCAGCCTGGAAGCCGCCAAGGGGGACCGGAAGGTCTCGGTCACGACCACGCGTCCCGGGGTCACCGTCCGCGCCCGCACGGGGTTCTCCCCGAAGACGGCGGACGAGGCGGCCCTCGACCGGGTGGAGATGGCCCTGATGACGCCGGACGCGCCGGGCGACTTCGCCGCCGGCCTGACGCTCGACGCCCCGAAGCCGGGAGGGATCGGGCGGCGGCTGGTCCCGTACCGGGTCACGGTGCCGCTGTCGGAGCTGACGTTCACCGACCGCGGCGGCTCGAAAGAGGCGGTGATCGAGGTGACGCTCGCCGCCGCCGAGGACACCGGGGCCCGCTCCCGGCCCGAGCCTTTTCGCAAGACGATCTCGATCCCCGCGGCCGACTGGGAGAAGGCCAGGGGAGAGAGCTGGGCCGTCACGGGCGAGATGAAGACGCGGACCGGCAACCTCCGCTTCGTGGCTGCCGTGCGCGACGTCGCCTCCGGCCGCGTGGGGCTGGCGTCGGCTCCGGTCCGGGTCGAATAGGGCCTCCCGCGGGCCACCCCTCTCGGGGAGCCGCCGGACGGCGGCCCCCCGAGGGGTCCCGGCGTCAGCCCTTCTTCTTCGGCGCGGGCGCCGTGGAGGGCGCAGGCGTCGCCGGGCCGACGACGGTGAACGGCGAGGCCGCCTCGATCGTCTTGCCCGAGACGGTGTCGGTCACGGTCAGCCGGAGGCTGTACTCGCCCGGCTTGAAGTACTGGCCGATGTTGGCGTCGACGATCGCTCCGGCCAGGTCGAGGACGAGCGCCTGCTTGGGCGCCTTCGGGTCGGTTTGCGGCGGGACCGGGATCGGCTCGTCCGGCGGAAGCGGGACGTCGATCGGGGCGCCCGTCTTCGGCTTGATCCGGATCGACCGCTTCAGGGAGATCTTCCCCGTGGCCGGGTCGACGCTCGGGTTGTAGATCCGCGCCATGTACGAGACGCCGTCGGCCTTGTCGAAAGCGTTCCCCGGCCGCGTCGCGAACTTGCGGACCGAGAAGACGAACGGGTCGTCGGGCTTCGAGCCGTCGGCGGGATAGTCCGTGTAGGCGAGGAGGAGCGCGGACGAGCCGAACTCCGTCGGGAGCGCCGGGACGGTCACGGTCCCCTTCGCCGTCGCCAGGACCGTCCCCGCGGGGTCGACGAACGCGGCGGCGACGTCGTAGTCGCCTGGGGGGACCGGGAGGGACTTGTCGCCGAACCACTCCCCCTTGGCCTTCTGCAGGGTGATCGGCTCCTCGACGCGGGCCGCGTCCGAGCCGTCCTTGGCGCGGGCGAGGAGGACGAGCTTCACCCCGTCGGGAACCGGGATGTCCGACGCGCTCGCGTGCACCTGGACCATGAGCCGGGTGGCGCCGTCACGGTAGGCGAGCGGGAAGAGCGTGATGCCGCCCTTGGCGTCCGCCCCGAGGAGCCCCTCGAGCGTCTGGCGGAGCGCGGGCGTCAGGGCCGGACCCTTCGCGGCGTCGGCGGCGGCCGCCGCCGCGGCCTTCTGCTCGGCCTCGAACTGCTCCTTCGTCTTGTAGACGGGGACCTCCTTGAGGTCCGGGTTCTTGATCGCCATCTCGACGGCCTTGTTCTCGAGCCGCTTCACGGTCCCCGGGTCGAGCAGGTACTCGGTGTTCGTCCCCTTGTCGACCTGGAACTTCGCGTCGAGCGTGTGGACGTCGGCCCACTCCGGCAGCTGCGGCTTCTCGTACAGGAACTGGTACATCACCGAGGTCACTCCCCCGCCCGTGATGAAGCCGCCCCCCCCTTCGAGCGAGGAGGCCGCGCCCGGCGCCTGGTTGAGCGAAGAGTCGACCTTCTGCCCGATCGACTTCGGCGGGCCGACGAGGATGAAGAGCTTGCCGCGCTCGGTCAGCGCCCCGCGCTTCTTCCCGAGGGCGAAGAGCTCGTCGGCCTTCTTCGCGCGCGCATCGAAGATCATCCGGAACTCGTTCTGCGGGTTCTTGATGTCCGGGTCGCGCCTGGCCCAGAAGAGGGCGACGAACTTCTCGGCCTCGTCGTCCGTCTTGACGGCCTTCCATTCCTTCTTCTCGGCCTCGGTGGCCAGGTAGACGTACTCGGGCGAGTCGTCCCAGTTCTTGTACTTGACGAGCTCTGCCGCAACCGGGAGGGCTGCGAGCAGCAGCGGGACCAGGGTCATCGTGAGCCGGGATCTGCTCATCCGCGTCGTACTCCTGTCGGGGAAAATGGCCGCGCCGTGCGCATGCAACCGGCGACTATACCTCCGCCCCGGGGCCCATGGCCGAAGCATCGCCCCGCGCGGAACCCACGTCAGGGTTCGAATCGGCTCCTGAAGCCCTGCGACTCGGGGGCCTCCAACCACCTGGGCGGGCCAGGGACACCTCCCCTGATGGGCGTGGCGAAGCGAGAGTCAGACAATTGGATGAGATCCGCTCTCCCCTCAACCACCATACTCGCAAGCTGTTCCAATGGAGAGAGATGTGGCGCCAGGGTTTCGTCCTGGATATCGGCAGAAGTCCTGCTCACTCTTCGCCAGGGGGGGCCGGAACTCAGCCCAATTAGGGAGACGCGGGAGCAAGCGGATTCCGTATTCACCTCCCCGGGAGCTTCCGCCCCTCCTCGAGCCACCCGCGCAGCGACTCGAGGGCCCGCTCCCAGCCCGGACCGACTCCGGCGCGGTACTCGTCCCAGGCGGGCTCGTCCCTGACGCCGTCCTGCTCGACGGTGACGACGGTCCCCTCCGCGGGCCCCGGCTCGAGCCGGACGGTGAGCCGCATCGGGCCGAGCTCGGTCCCCTCCGGGCTGATGAAGACGAGGTCCTTCACGACGAGGCTCCTCCCCGGCTCGAAGGTCTCGAAGACGCCGAGGGCGTGGTAGCCGGCGTCCGACTCCGGGTCCGCGTACCACCCGAGGGCCCAGTTCCCCCCGACGCGCCGGCCGACGACCGCCCCGTCGGCGAACCACGACAGGAGATCGCCGACGTCGACGAACGCGAGGAAGACCCGTTCGGGCGGCGCCAGGATCGTCGCCGTGACCCGCACGGGTGCGCTCATGGGCCGGATCTTAAGGCCCGGCGCAGCGTGCGAGAATCGAGCTTCGGCGCTCCTGGGCGCCCCAGCTTGCCCTGACGACGAGGTTCGCGTGATCCCTGGACTGAAGAAAGACGTCGAGGCCGCCGTCCAGGAGGCGTGCCAGCGCCTCTGGGGCGTCCCGCCCCCCCGGGTCGTCCTCGAGACCCCCCCGAAGGTGGAGCTGGGCGACCTCGCCCTCCCCGTCGCCTTCGAGCTCGCGAAGGTCCTGAAGCGTCCGCCGCGCAAGATCGCCGAGGAGCTGGCGCCCGCGCTCGTCCTTCCCGCCGTGGTGGCGCGCCGCACCGTGGAAGGGGGAGGCTACGTCAACCTCTTCCTCGACCGCCCGCGCGCGCTCGCCCGGATGCTCGGACCGTCCGGGCCGCCCCCCGCGGTGCCGGGCAAGACGGTCGTCGAGCACACGAACATCAACCCGAACAAGGCCGCCCACATCGGGCACCTGCGGAACGCCGTCCTCGGCGACGTCCTCGTCCACGTCTTCCGGCGGCTGGGGCGCAAGGTCGAGGTCCAGAACTACCTGGACGACACGGGGGTGCAGGTCGCCGACGTGGTCGTCGGCATCCTCCGGGCCGAGGAGCTGATCGACCCCCACCGGGCCTCCGCGCTGGCGGCCGAGATCCGGACCTACCTCGACTCCTTCCCCCACGACCCGCCCGGCGCGGAGACGCGCGGGCTGGGCGACGCCTGCTGGGACCTCTACGCCCTGGTGGGGCGGAGCTACGCCCAGGACCAGGGGCTCGAGGACGCCCGGCGCGAGACGCTCCGGGCCGTGGAGGGCGCGGCCCTCGGCGAGACGCTCCACGGAGCGGAGGCGGAGGCTGCCGCCCTCGCCGGCAAGCTGGCCGAGGCGGTGGTCCGCTGCCACCTGAAGACGATGGAGCGGATCGGGGTCGGCTACGACCTCCTCCCGCGCGAGAGCGACATCCTCGCCCTCCACTTCTGGAGCCGCGCCTTCGAGCGCCTCAAGGCCGCCGGCGCGACCCACCTCGAGACGCACGGGAAGAACGCGGGCTGCTGGGTGATGCGCCTGGAGGGGGCGAAGGAGTTCGAGGGGATGGAGGACGCCGACAAGGTCCTCGTCCGCTCCAACGGGACCGTCACCTACACGGGCAAGGACGTCGCCTACCAGCTCTGGAAGCTGGGGGTCCTCGGGATCGACTTCGAGTACGAGCCCGCCCCCTACGTCACGCCGTTCGGCGATCCCGAGTTCGTCTCGTCGGAGGGGGACGCGCCGCTCTACCGGACGCGCAAGGACCCCACGGGGGCGGACCCCGCCGTCCGCGGGCGGTTCGGGGGCGGGACCACGGTCATCAACGTCATCGACGTCCGCCAGAGCTACCCGCAGAAGGTGGTCAAGGAGGCGGTCCGGCGGGCCGGCTACCCCGAGGCAGCCGACCGCTCCGTCCACTTCGCCTACGAGATGGTCGCGCTCACGCCGGCCGCGGCGGACGCGATGGGGGTCCCGCTGACGGACGAGGACCGCGCGCGCCCGTTCGTCGAGATGTCGGGCCGCCGCGGGCTCGGGGTGAAGGCCGACGACCTCCTCGACCGGCTCGTGGAGAAGGCGCGGGAGCAGGTGATGGCCCGGAGCGGCGGCGAGCCGCCGGAGCCGGGGCGGGCGGAGGCGATCGCCGTCGGGGCGCTCCGCGCCTACATGACCCGCTTCTCGCGGAACAAGGTCATCGCGTTCGACTTCGACGAGGCGCTCGCCTTCGAGGGGGACACGGGACCGTACCTCCAGTACGCCTCCGTGAGGGCCGCGAACATCTTCCGCAAGCTCGAGGCCCAGGGGCTCACGGGCCGGCTCGACGAGGCCGAGGCGGCGTCGGTGGCCGACCTCGACCCGGCGCTCCTCGACGACGGCCTCTGGGACGTCGTGAGGACCTGCGGCCGGACGCAGGAGACGCTCGAGAAGGTCGCCGAGACGCTGGAGGTCTCGCTCCTCGTCCGCCACGCCCTCGCCGTCGGCGCGGCGTTCCACCACCTCTACCACACCCACCCGATCCTCCAGGCCGAGGACGAGGCGACCCGGCGCGCCCGCCGTGCGGCGCTGCAGGTCGTGGCCGCGACGCTCGAGGAGGTCCTGGGCGTCCTGGGCGTCCCCGTCCCGGACAGGATGTGAGGTCGGTGCCGGGCGCCCTCTCCGTTCGCGAGGTCCCGCCAGCCGCCTGGGAGACCGCGGCGGCCTTCCTCGACCGTGTCTTCCTCGAGGAGTTCGACACGCCCGTCGGACAGGCCCTGGCAGCCGACCTCGCGCGCCTGCGCGAGGGGGGGGAGGGGCTCCACGGCCACGTCGTCCTGGCCGAGACCGGGCGCCATCTCATCGGGGCCGCCGTGCTCCTGTGCGAGACCGTTCCCCGCCCCGCGACGACCTTTCTCTGGTGGGCCGTCGACTCCCCCGCCCGCCGCCACGGCGTGGCGCGGCGGCTCCTCTCGGACGCCCTCAAGATCTGCCCTTCGGAGGGCCCCCTCTCGGTCCAGGCCCGGTCGCTCGCCGCCTCCCCGGCCGCGCCCCGGCTCCTCTGGTCGCTCGGCTTCCGCGTCGTCGACGTCGTCCCGGTCACCCTCGGCGTCCAGGAGCGCGAGATGCTCCTCTTCGAGGGGCTCGCCCTCCCCTGAGAGAATCCGCTCGATGCTGACCGGCGCCGCCGTCCGCCTTCGCCCGGTGAGGGATGACGACCTCGAGTGGCTCCTCGCCGCGTGCCGGAAGCCGAACGCCTTCGGCGAGTTCGAGCCCTACTTCCTGGGGGCGGCCGAGCGCCTGAGGCAGCACTTCGAGGACGACGGGCTCCTCTCGGAGGAGGCGACGCGGCTCGTCATCGAGGACCGGTCGGGCCGCCGGGTGGGGCTCGCCGGGATCGACAACGTCGACCTCCACTCGCGCGTGGCGCGGATCTCGGCGACCGTCCTCGAGCCCTCCGAGCGGGGGAAGGGCCTGGGAACGGACGCCCACCGCGTCCTCGTCTCCTACCTCTTCCGGCACCGCGGGCTCTCGCGGGTCGAGGCGTTCGTCGCGACGGGGAACGTCGCCGCCCGCGCCCTCCTCAAGCGGGTGGGGTTCACCGAGGAGGGGACGCTCCGGAGCCGGCTCTTCGCCCACGGCGTCCGCCACGACGTGGTGGTCTGCGGGCTCCTCTACGAGGAGTGGGCCGGACGGACCCGCGTGGAGACGTTCGCGATCTGACTCCCGCCCGGTCCCCCTGATCGACGGCGCTTCAGGCGGACCGTGGCTCCGGCGTCCCGACCCGGAACCGGCCCACCTCGTCCTCCAGCGACCCGGCGAGCGTCTCCAGGGCCGCGGTCGCGTCCTCGACGGAGGCCGCCGAGGAGAGGGTCTCCCGGCTGACGCCGTCGAGCTCCGTCAGCGCCTCGAGGAGGCGGTGGCTGTCGGCCGTCTGCCGGCTCACCGCGTCCTGGATGTCGTGCATCAGCCCGAGGGACCGGTCCGCAGCCACCGCGATCTGACCCGCCGCCCCCTTCTGCTCCTGGACGGTCCGCTCGACGAAGCCCGACAGCTCGTTCACGCGCGCCACGAGCTCGCGGATCCGCTCGGCCTCGCGCGTGTTGCGCCGCCCCTCCTCGGAGAGCGCCTCGAGCCCCTGGCGGACGTCGTCCACCGAGGCGGCGGTCGAGGCGACCGTCTCGGCCTGCAGGCGCGAGATCTCCTGGATGGCCGCGACCGCCTGCTCCGCTCGCGTCGCCGCGGCCTCGATCGACGACAGGGCTTCGCCCGCGCGCGTGGCCGTCTCCACGCCCCGCGTCACGAGCCGGTTCTCCCGCTCGGCCGCCGAGAGCGCCGCGTCGACCTCCTCCTGCATCCCGGAGATGAGCGACGCGACGCCGCGCGCCCCCTCGGAGGTCCGCTGCGAGAGCCGCCGGATCTCGGACGCGACCACGGCGAAGCCGCGCCCGTGCTCGCCCGCGCGGGCGGCCAGGAGGGAGGCGTTGAGCGCGAGGAGGTTCGTCTGCCGGGTGATGTCCTCGATCATCTCGAGGATCCGCCCCGCCTGCCGCGAGCGCGCCTCGACGCGGCCGACGGCGCTCCGGACGCGGCCCGCCGAGTCCCGGATCGCCGCCACCGAGTCGCGGGCCTCCTGGACGACGGGGCCGCCGGCCCGGGCCTCGGTCGCGGCGCGCGACGCCTCGGCGGCGGCGTCGGCCGCGGAGACGAGGACCCTCGCCAGCGCCTCCTCGCTCCGGCTCGACGCCGCCGAGAGCTCCTCCACCCGCCTGCCGAGCCCCGAGACCGTCGCGTCGAGGACGACCGCCCCCTGCGCCAGCGAGACGGCCGCGTCGGCCCCCTCGGCCGAGGCCTTCAGGAGCCCCGCGGCCCGCGCGAGGAGCTGGGAGAGCGACCCGTCCACCTCGGCGACCGCCGCGGCGGTCTCCTCGGAGCCCGCAGCGAGGGTCTCGACGCTCGCAGCGATCGACCGGATCGCCCCGTCGAGGCCCTCGACGCTCTTGATCGACGCCGCGACCCGGTGCTGCTCCTGGGCGGCCCTCTCGCGCGTCTCGATGGAAGCGGCCCGGAGGACCGCGATCTGCTTGTTGAGCTGCCCGTGCTCGCGCCGGACGGAGGAGAGGAGGTGGACGCTCCGGAGGGAGACGGCGTTGAGGAGCCGCCCCAGCGCCCCCGGGAGCCCCGAGCCCTCCGGGGCGCGGGTCCCCAGGTCGCCCTCGGCCATTCGGCGGGCGGCATCCAGGGCCGTCCCGAGCCGGGCAGCCGGGCGCTGGGCGAAGGTGGCCCCGAGGAGCCCCGCGAAGAGCCCCGCGACCGCCGCCGCCGCCAGGCCGGCGTCGAGGACCCCGATGGCGTGAAGCGGGCTCCTCCACCCCGAGGCGGCCCATGCGGCGAGCAACGAGGCCCCGGCTCCGCTCAGGAAGGCGACGGCCGCGACCGCCAGCCCGGCCGGGACGACGAACCGCTCCGGGTCTTCTCTCGGGGACATCCCGGGGGCAGTCTAAGCGATCCCGCTCAGCGGAGCGCGGTCGAGACCGGCGTCGTCGAGCGCCCGGGAAGGGCCCCGTTCTCGGCCGCCGGACGGACCACGGGCTCCTGCGCCTCCACGTCGAGGACCTCGGCGAGCTCCTGCGACGGGTAGTACCGGACGAGGAGCGAGACCCGGCGCCCCGCGCACCCCGCGTGCGCGAGCTCCCTCTCGGCCAGCTCGTTGTCGAGGATGGTCACGATCTCGCCGGAGTCGGTCCTCAGGACCGGCAGGTGCTTCGGGTCCGCGACGGCGGCGCCGGGGAAGAGCTCGCGAAGGGCGCAGCGCAGGCAGAAGACCTCGCCGGACATCTGCCTCACCACCGGGGCCTCGGCAAGGGCCCGTCCCGGCCCCGCGCCGGTGCCGGGGAGCGCCCGGAGCCCGCCCCACACGGCGAGGCCGGCGACGGCGAACGTGACGGCGACCGCGACCCTGAGCCGCAGCCCCTCCCCGGGGGTCCGATCCGGCACGGCCCGCCGCACCTCGCCGAGGAGCCTGGCCCTCAGCTCCGAAGGGCAGCGGTCGGCCGGCCGGGTCAGTCGCAGGGCCGCGCCGCGCTCCTCCAGGTCGGCCCGGCGGGCTGCGCACGCGGGGCATCCCTCCAGGTGCGCGAGGAGCCCGGCGGCGGTTGCCACGTCGAGCTCGTCGTCGCAGAACGCCTCGAGGAGGGGTTGGGCGGTCTCGCAGTTCATCTCGTCCGGGCGGCCCCTCGCCGGGGGCCTCTCCGGGGAGGGCAACGCCGCGCGCCGACCTCCTATTCCGCGTGGGCTGCCGGCGCGGCGCGGCGGCTCAGCCGGCCGACGCGGGGCGATCCGCCCGTCCGGGCGGCCGCCCCTGGCGGCTCTTCAGGGAAGAGCCCGTCGCGAAGTAGCCTCGCCGCCGGCCGTAGGCGCGGAGCGCGTCCTCGAGGAGGCGGCGGCCGCGGTAGAGGCGGGACATCACCGTCCCGAGCGGGATCTCGAGGATGTCGGCGACCTCCCGGTACGAGAAGTCCTGGAGGTCGGCCAGCTCCACCGCCAGGCGGAACTCCTCGGGGAGGGAGGCGAGGGCCCTCGCGACCTCGCCGTCGAGGCTCTCCGCGAGGAGCCGCTCCTCGGGCGAGGGCTCCCGGCCCTCCGCCGCCTCGTCGGCGGCGGCCTCGACGCCCCCCTCGGTCCCCGCCAGGTCGACCTCCACCGGGCCGGCCCGCCGCTGGCGGTAGCCGCTGATGAAGACGTTCTTGAGGATCCGGAAGAGCCAGGCCTTGAGGTTCGTCCCCTCCTGGAAGGTGTCGTAGCGGGCGAACGCCCGGAGGTACGTCTCCTGGAGGAGGTCCTCGGCGTCGTGCCGGTTCCGGGTGAGGCGGACGGCGGTCCCGTAGAGCGCATCGGCGTACGGCAGCTCTCCCGAGGACGGATCCCAGCGGGACGGGCGGTTCTTGCGGCCGAAGCGGAACGGAAGCATCGGGTCCTCCGCCTCCTTCTACGTCGCGGGAGAGCCGGCGGTCGTCCCTTCCCCCGGAAATCGAAAGGCCCCGGGCACGGCCCGGGGCCCTCGGGGCGGCGGGCGGAGCCGCCTACTTTCCGTAGATCAGGAAGGCGATGACGAGCGCGTAGATGACGAGCGACTCGATCAGGACCAGGCCGAGGAACGCGATGCCGCGGATCTGGCCGGCCGCTCCGGGGTTCCGGGCCATCCCGTCGCAGGCCGCGGAGGCGGCGCGGCCCTGCGCGAGCGCGCCGAAAGCGGCGGCGAAACCGATGGCGATGGCGGCGGAGAAGTGGCCCCACCCCACGCCGCCCCCCGTCGACACGGCGCCCTCGGCCAGGGCGAGGTTCGGGAGGAGAAGGGCGAGGGCCGTGAGGGCGCCGGCCGGTACGAGCTTCTTGAGCATGGGCGAGGACTCCTTTCGACTCGACGGGATCGACTCGGTCGCTGGCGCCGGGGCGCCGGCGGATCCTGGTTTCCGGGTGACGCGAGGCCGCCGGGGAGCCCGGCGGGCCGGGCTCCTAGTGCTCGTGCTCCAGGGCTCCTCCGATGTAGACGGAGGTGAGCAGGGTGAAGACGTAGGCCTGGAGGAACGCGGTGAAGATGCCGAGGGCGTTCATGGGCCACGGGACGACGATGGGGATCAGCTCGACGAACTTCCCGGTGGCGGTGTGCTCGCCGAAGATGTTGCCGTAGAGACGCATCGCCAGGGAGAGCGCCCGGGCGAGGTTCCCGATGATCTCGATCGGGAAGACCAGGATCGCCAGGGCGAGGCTCGGCCCCATGAAGCTCTTCAGGTAGCCGCGCAGCCCCTGGGCCCGGATCCCCGCCAGGTTGAAGAAGACCAGGCACGAGAGGGAGAGGGCGAACGTCACGTTCAGGTTCGCCGTCGGGGGCTGCAGGAAGTAGAAGAACCCCATCAGGTTCGAGATCGCGATGAAGAAGAAGAACCCCCCGATGATCGGGAGGTACCGCTCGCCGTGGTGGTGGATGTTCTCCTTGACGATCCCGCGCAGGAAGTCGACGAAGACCTCCACCACGTTCTGGACCGGCCCCGGCGTCCCCTTCCGCCAGCTCCGCGACGCCAGGGGGAAGAAGACGGCGATGAGGACGAAGACGAAGAGCGCCATCACGAGGTGGTCGGGGAGCCAGGCGACCGGGCGCCCGTCCTCGAGGGGCGCCACGCCCGCCACGTGGAAGCCGCCGACGGTGATCCCGTCCTTCCACCAGGCCGGCGCGTTCTCGGGCGACCCGAGAAGGGCCGACAGGAGAGCGTTGACCCATCCGAAGAGGATCGAGTGCTCGTGGTGCATGGCTGGCTTCCCGCTCCCTCCTCAGACCGACCCGCCGTCCTCCGGTCCCCCGGGGTCCCCCCGAAGCGGCCCCGCCTCGAGCGCGGCCTCGATCCCGATCGCGACCACGACGGCCGAGAGGCCGGCGAGGAGCCACACGATCCGGTCCGAGAGCCAGCGCACGGCGCCGAACAAGACGAGCCCGGTCAGGAGGTAACGAAGGACGGCCCGTGCCGCGAACCCGCTGTCTCCCCGGTTCGACGAACGGACGCGGGGAACCAGGAGACGACCCGCGACCTCCGCCATCCAGAGCCCAGAGACGATAGCCACGGCGGCCCCGGTAGTCAAGGCAAGCGCCGAGCGGAAACGCCCCAGCGCGCAGAGGGCCGTCGCCCCGAGAAGGGCCAGCGCCAGGGCGATCCGGAGGATCCTCCGCTCGGACGGGAGGAGGCTCATCCGCCGCCCGGTCCCCCGTCCGGCGGCTGGTCCCCGCCGGGGGGAGGCTCCTCGTCGCCGAACGAGGAGGCCTCGCGCAGGAGCTGGCGGAGCCCGGCCCCGAAGCCGAGGAGGCCGAAGGCGACGAGCCCGACCGGCCCGCTCCCGAGGAGGCGGTCGACCAGCCACCCCAGTCCCGCGCCGACCGCGATCGCCGCCGGCAGGACCCACCCGAAGCTCAGGACGTCGGCCAGGAGCCTCGCGTTCTGGTCCGGGCGCCGGCGTCCCTGGGCCATCGCGCCCTCCCCGTCAGGGGAGGAGACAGGACTTCGCCAGGGCGACGAAGGGCTGCGGGAGGATCCCGAGGAGGAGGGTCCCCGCGACGCAGACCGCGACCGCCGCGGCGACGGCGGGCTCCTCCCTCCAGCGGAGCTCCCCCTCCCCCTCGACGAGGTACATCGCCCGGGCGATCCGGAAGTAGTAGAAGAGGGAGACCGCCGACATCAGGACGGCCAGGAGCGCGAGCGAGGGCCACCCCGCCTTCATCGCCGCCGAGAAGAGGAAGTACTTCCCGACGAACCCCGCCGTCGGCGGGATCCCGGCGAGCGACAGGAGGAAGACGAGCATGGCGGCCGCCGCGAGCGGGTTCTTCTTCGAGAGGCCGTTGAAGTCGTCGACGCTCTCCGTCGCGTACCCCTTCGCCTCGAGGAGGACGACGAGGCCGAAGGCGCCGAGCGTCATCAGGAGGTAGGCCGCCAGGTAGATCAGGATCGCCCAGAGGCCGAAGTTCTCGCCGCGGGCGTCCGTCCCGGACGCATAGGCGAGGAGGCCGAGGAGCGCGTAGCCGGCGTGGCCGATCGACGAGTAGCCGAGCATCCGCTTGACGTTCTGCTGGAGAAGGGCGCCGACGTTCCCGACGACCATCGTCAGGGCGGCGGACGCCGCGAGGACCGGCGCCCAGTCCCCGGCGCGAGGCCCGAACCCGACGAAGAAGATGCGGGCGAAGATCGCGTAGGCGGCGAGCTTCGGCCCCACCGAGAAGAACGCCGAGATCGGCGTCGGCGCCCCCTCGTACACGTCCGGCGCCCAGACGTGAAAGGGCGCCGACGCGATCTTGAAGAGCATCCCGGAGGCGGTCAGGACGATCCCGACCCCGAGGAGGGAGGACCGCGGCGTCGCCGCGAGCGAGCGCGCGACGTCGCCCAGGTCGAGGCTCCCGGCCGCCCCGTAGACGAGCGAGATCCCGTAGAGGAGGACCCCCGAGGAGAACGCGCCGAGGACGAAGTACTTCGCGGCCGCCTCGACCGACTTCGTCTCCCGCTTGAAGTAGCCGGCCAGGACGTACTGGGACAGGGCCATCAGCTCCAGGGCGATGTAGATCGACACGAGGTGGGTGCCGGACGCCATGAAGAGCATGCCGACCGCGCTGAAGAGGAGGAGGGCGTAGTACTCGCCGCCCGGGTAGCTCGACGTCCCGACGAACTTCAGGGAGAAGAGGATCGTGACGGCCGTCGCGAGGAGGACGAGGACCTTGAAGAAGATCGAGAAGCGGTCGAGCGTGAGCATCCCGCCGAAGGCGGCGCGAGGCAGCGGGCCCGAGAGGCGGGCGGCCACCGGGATCAGGACCGCCGCCGCGGCCAGAGACGCGATCGACACCCAGGCGAGGGTCGCCTCCCGCCCCTTCCTCACCACGGTCGCCCAGAGGAGGATGCCGAGCGCGAGCTGCGTCAGGACGAGCTCGGGCAGGATGACCAGGAGGTCGGAGGCCGGGAACGGGAAGGTCACGGCCTACCTCCCTTCGGGGAGGACGGCCGCCGCGGCCGGGGCGGCGGGAGCGGCCAGGTCGGCCCGAGTGGCCGGAGTGGCCGGAGTGCCCGGAGTGCCCGCAGTCGAGGCCATCCGGACCGTCCCGGCCTCCCGCGCGAGACGGGCCTGCTCGACCGCCACCACGAGCTTGTCGGAGGATTTCGCGGTCATCTCGAAGAACGGCTTCGGGTAGACCCCGATCCAGACGCAGAAGACGATCAGCGGCGCGAGCGTGAGGATCTCGCGGAGGTTGACGTCCTGGAGCGTCCTGTTCTCCTCGTGGGTCACCTCGCCGAAGAAGACGCGCTGGTAGAGCCAGAGCATGTAGGCCGCGCCCAGGACGACCCCGATCACGGCGAACGCCGCCCACCGCCAGTTGGCGAGGAAGGCGCCGACGAGGATCGTGAACTCGCCGACGAAGCCGTTCAGGAGCGGCAGGCCGATCGAGGCGAGGAGGATCACCATGAAGAGCATCGCGTAGACCGGCATGACGCTCGAGATCCCGCCGAAGTCCGTGATCATCCTCGTGTGCCGGCGCTCGTAGATGATGCCGACGAGGAGGAAGAGCCCTCCGGTCGAGAGGCCGTGGTTGATCGACTGGAGGATCCCTCCCTGGATCCCGGCGGTGTTGAGGGCGAAGAAGCCGAGCATCACGAAGCCGAGGTGCGCCACCGAGGAGTAGGCGACCAGCTTCTTCACGTCCTTCTGCACCATCGCCACCATCGAGCCGTACAGGATCCCGATGATCGAGAGGACCACGACCGAGAGCTGGACCCAGTGCGTCGACGACGCCGCCGGGCAGATCGGGAGCGAGAACCTGAGGAAGCCGTACGTCCCCATCTTCAGGAGGACGCCCGCGAGGATGACCGAGCCCGCCGTCGGCGCCTCGACGTGGGCGTCCGGCAGCCAGGTGTGGAACGGGAACATCGGCACCTTGATGGCGAACCCGAGGAAGAAGGCCCAGAAGAGCCAGACCTGCAGGTCGGGCGGGATCTGAGACGCGATGGCGTGGAAGTGCGGGATGTCGAACGTCGGGGCGTTCCCGAGGCCTTTCCACCAGAGGAACCCGGTGGTGTTGAAGAAGTAGAGGGCGATGATCGCGAGCAGCATGACCACCGACCCGAACAGGGTGTAGAGGAAGAACTTGATCGCGGCGTAGAGCTTGCGCGGCCCGCCCCAGACCCCGATGAGGAAGTACATCGGGACGAGCATGACCTCCCAGAAGACGTAGAAGAGGAAGAAGTCGAGGGCGCAGAAGACCCCGATCATCCCCGTCTCGAGGAGGAGCAGGAAGACGTAGTACTCCTTCTCCCGCTTCGTGATCGCCGTGTACGAGGCGTACATGCAGATGAAGGAGAGGAGGGTCGTCAGGAGGATCAGGAGCGCCGCGATCCCGTCGACCCCCAGCGCGTACTTCACCCCGAGCGAGGGGATCCAGTCGAGCGTCTCCCGGAAGAGGAAGTCGCCGCTCGTCCGGAACCCCGTCTCGAACCAGAGCGGGAGGGAGGCGACGAAGGCGATCCCCGCCGTGACCGTCGCCACGAGCTTGATCGCCCCGGTCTTCTCCCGCGGGAGGAAGAGGAGCGCCACCGCGCCGGCCGTCGGCAGGAAGATGAGGAGGGTCAGGAGTCCGTTCATTCCGCGTCCTTCTCGTCAGGCGAAGATGATGTAGAGGCAGACCAGCCCGAAGACGCCCCCCGCCATGGCGAGGGCGTAGCTCTGGGTCTGGCCCGTCTGCAGGCGTCCCTGGCCGCGCCAGGCGGCCTGGAGGCCGTCGGCGACGCCGTTGACCGCCCCGTCGACGAACGTCTTGTCGATCCAGTCGGAGACGTGGGAGAGCCCCACCGTCACGTGGCGGGACCCGTTGACGGCGCCGTCCACGACGCGCGCGTCGACGTCCCAGAGGAAGCGGCCGAACCGCTTGCCCAGCCGCTCGACGAAGAGCCACTCGTAGGCCTCGTCGACGTAGTACTTCTGGCGGACCGCCCGGGTGAGGCGGGGGACCGCGGCCGCCACGCGGGACGGCAGCGCGAACGGGAAGGCGCCGCTGTAGAAGCGGACCGCCAGGGCGATGCCGACGAGGGCGACCGCCACGGACGCGGCCATCAGCGCGTACTCGAGGGCGTGGGACGCCTCGTGCGGGTGCGGCGTCCAGCCGGCGGGGAGCTTCACGAAGATCGGCTCGAGGAAGCCGTCGAACTTGTTGACGAACGGCGGGAGGACCTTCGGGATCCCCCAGTAGCCGGCGACGAAAGCCCCGGCGGCCAGGATCCAGAGCGGGACCGTCATCGTCGCCGGCGACTCGTGGACGTGCGCCCACGTCTCGGCGCTCCCGCGGAACGTGCCGTAGAACGTCATCCGGATCAGCCGGAACATGTAGAAGGCCGTCATCCCCGCGGTGACGAGCCCGACCGCCCAGAGGACGACGTGGCCCGACGCGAACGTCTCGCCGAGGATGGCGTCCTTCGAGAAGAAGCCCGAGAAGAACGGGATCCCGGCGATCGCGATGGTGGCGATCAGCATCGTCCGGAAGGTGTGGGGGATCTTGTCCTTCAGCCCCCCCATCTTCGTCATGTCCTGCTCGCCCCCGAGGGCGTGGATGACGGAGCCCGAGCCGAGGAAGAGGCAGGCCTTGAAGAAGGCGTGGGTGAAGACGTGGAACATCCCGGCGCCGAACGCCAGGACGCCGCAGCCGAGGAACATGTAGCCGAGCTGGGAGACCGTCGAGTAGGCGAGGACCTTCTTGATGTCGTTCTGCGCCAGGCCGATCGTCGCCGCGACGAACGCCGTCAGGCCGCCGATGACGGCGACGACGAACGAGGCGTCGTGCGTCAGGAGCCCGAAGACCGAGGGTCCTTCCCCCAGCACCTTCAGCGCCCACTCGTGCGAGATCCGGAAGAGGACGTTCATCCGGGCGACCATGTAGACGCCCGCCGTGACCATCGTGGCGGCGTGGATGAGGGCGGAGACCGGGGTCGGGCCGGCCATCGCGTCGGGGAGCCAGACGTAGAGGGGGATCTGGGCGCTCTTGCCCGTCGCCCCGATGAAGAGGCAGAGGGCCGCCGCCGTGACGAGGCCGCCGGCCGCGTACTTCGCCGGGTCGGCCGCGGCCGTCGCGAACATCCGCCCGAAGTCGACCGTCCCGAACATCGCCAGGCACCCGAAGAGCCCCAGGAGGAAGCCGGCGTCGCCGATCCGGTTCATGACGAACGCCTTCTTGCCGGCGTCGGCGGCGAAGTCCTTGTCGTAGTAGTAGCCGATCAGGAGGTAGGAGCAGAGGCCGACGCCCTCCCAGCCGACGAAGAGGATCGGGAGGTTCGCCCCGAGGACGAGCGTCAGCATGGCGAACATGAAGAGGTTGAGGTACGCGAAGAAGCGGCCGTACCCCGCGTCGTGGCCCATGTAGCCGACCGAGTAGACGTGGATGAGCGTCCCGACGAACGTCACGAACCCGATCATCAGGGCCGAGAGCGGGTCGATCCGGAGGGCGACGTCGAACGAGACGTTCGCCCCGCCGAACCAGGTCGGGACGGAGCCGACCGGGATCCACGTCCAGAGCGTGGTCACCAGCGCCTCCTCGCCGCGGGTCTCCCCCATCCAGAGGAAGATCGCCAGGAACGCCGCGACGCAGGCGAGGCCGGAGGCGAGGGGGCCGATCCAGGTGTGGAGCGCCTTGAACGGGATCTCCACGTGGTCCCCGTGACCGCCGGGACCCGCGTGGTGGTCGGGAGCGACGTGGCCGGCCGCGTGTCCGCCGTGCGCGTCGTCGTGGCCCCCCGCGCCGTGCGCGCCGAGCGGGGCGTCCTTGCCGCCCAGCTTCGAGTGGGAGACGAGGTAGAGGAGCCCGTTGACGAGGAAGCCGAGGAGAGGGAAGACCGGGATCCAGGGGAGGACGTCGACGGCCTTCATCGCTCAGCCCTTCATCTCGGAGGCGTCGTCGAGGCTGACGGTGCTCTTCAGCCGGTAGAGCGAGACGACGATGGCCAGGCCGATCGCCGCCTCGCCCGCCGCCACGGCGATGACGAAGACGACGAAGACGTGTCCGGTCAGGTCGCCCAGCTGCCGCGCGAAGGCGACGAGGTTGATGTTGACGGCGTTGAGGATCAGCTCGATCGACATCAGGACGGTGAGGAGGTTGCGGCGGATCAGGACGCCGACGACGCCGATCGTGAAGAGGACGAACGACAGGCCGACGTAGTGCGCGACGGTGACCATTCAGCTCCTTGGGCGGCGCGCGGCGCGCGCCTCAGGGTCCGCGGGGGGCCTCGGGCCGCCCATCAGTCGAACTTCTCCATCGTCCTCTTCCCGAGGACGACGGCGCCGATCATCGCCACGAGGAGGAGGACCGAGGCGATCTCGAACGGGAGGAGGTACTCGCGGTAGAGCAGCCAGCCGACGGCCTGGCTGTTCCCGGCCGCCACGCCGGACCCGACGACCTCCGTGAGGCGGGCCGCGGGCGCCGCCGCGTGGGCGTCGGCGAGCCGGCGGGCGTCGCCCAGGACCACCCCGCCGACGACGGCGAGGAGGAGGAGGCCGACCCCGAGCGCGACCCCGGCCTGCCGGTGAAGGTAGGGCTCCCCGGCCTGGCGCCTCACGTTCACGAGCATGATCGTGTAGAGGAAGAGGACCATGATCCCGCCGGCGTAGACGAGGACCTGGACGGCGGCGACGAACTCGGCGTGCGCGACGACGAACAGGACGGCGACGGCGAGGAACGTCAGGAGGAGGAACAGGGCCGAGTGGACCGGCTGCCGCATCACGATGACGCCGACGGCGCCGGCCACCGCGACCGCGGCGAAGGCCCAGAAGAGGGCGAGCGAGACGTCCACCTCACTTCTCCTTCGCGGGGTTGACGGGCGCCTTGGCGGGGTCGGCCGTCGGGAACGGCTTGACGTTGCCGTCCCACTGGGTGAGCTTCCTGATGTCGAGGTAGAGCGACTCGTTCCGCTCGTAGGTGCCGAGCTCGTACGTCTTCGTCGCGAGCCAGATGGAGCGCGGGTTCGTCGGGCAGGCCTCCTCGCAGAGGCCGCAGAACATGCACCGCTTCATGTCGAGGTCGAAGCGGTCGAGCTTCTTCTCGGCCTTCCCCTCGGCGTTCTTCTCGGAGTGCCAGTCGATGTAGATGATGTTGATCGGGCACTCGATGGCGCAGAGCGTGCACTTGATGCACCGCTCCTCGTCGAGGAGGAACATCCCGCGGAACCGCTCGCTCGGCTCCTTGGCCTTCTCGGGGTACTCGACGGTGTCGGCCGGGCGGGCGAGGTGCCGGGCGGTCACGCCGAGCCCGGCGAAGATGTCGAGGAGGAGGATCCGGTCGAGGAGGCTCAAACGCGCACCTCCGCCGGGCGCCCGGCCATCGAGGTGGTCCCGCGCGGGCGGGCGGGCCGCAGGCGGGCCCAGAGGAGCCCCCCGGCGAAGGCGACCGTCAGGACGGCGCCGAGGACCCTCAGCCCCGCGGCCCCCCAGAGCGCCGCGAAGGCGACGAGGACGAGGTTGCCGAGCGAGATGGGGAGGAGGGCCTTCCACCCCAGCGCCATCAGCTGGTCGAACCGGTAGCGCGGGAAGGTCCCGCGGAACCAGATGTAGACGAAGAGGAAGAGGCAGACCTTCAGGAGGAGCCAGGCCATCGGCGGGACGACGTCGAGGAAGCCGAGCCAGGCGACGTTCGGGAAGGGGCGGAGCCAGCCGCCGAAGAAGAGCGTCGTGGCGACCGTGGAGATCACGATCATGTTCGCGTACTCGGAGAGGAAGAAGATCGCCCAGCGGAAGCCCGAGTACTCCGTGTGGAACCCGGCCACGAGCTCGCTCTCGGCCTCGGGGAGGTCGAACGGGATCCGGTTCGTCTCCGCCACGCCCGAGACGAAGTAGCAGAAGAAGGCGATCAGCCCCGGGAAGACGAACCAGACGCCCGCCTTCCGCTGCGCCTCGATGATCGCGACGAGCGACAGGCTGTTCGCCATCAGGATCGCCGCGACGACCGCGAAGCCCATCGGGACCTCGTAGCTGATCAGCTGGGCCGCGGAGCGGAGCCCCCCGACCAGGGCGTACTTCGAGTTCGACCCCCAGCCGCCGAGGATGATCCCGTAGACCCCGATCGAGGAGACGGCGAGGAGGAGGAGGAGGGCGACGTTGACGTCCGCGGCCGCGTGGACCGGCGTCGTCACCTTCCCGATCCACGGCAGCGTGACGCTGAAGTCGGGGCCGAACGGGAGGACCGCGAAGACCGTCAGGGCCGGCGCCATCACGAGGAGCGGCGCGAGGAGGTGGACGACCTTCTCCGCCTTCGACGGGACGTGGTCCTCCTTCGTGATCAGCTTGACGACGTCGGCGAGCCACTGCAGCGCGCCGTTCCAGCCGACGCGGTTGGGGCCCTTCCGGATCTGGAGGGCCGCGAGGACCCGCCGCTCGATCAGCGTCAGGACGCCCGCCACCAGCGCCACCACGAGGAAGCAGACCACCGCCTTCGTGACGGGGATCAGGACGTTGTAGAGGAGGGACTGGGACATCTAGCGGTCGACCTCCCCCAGCACGATGTCGTACGTGCCGATGACGGCCACGAGGTCCGAGACGAGGTGCCCGCGGATCATCTCCGGGAGCGACTGGAGGTTCACGAAGCTCGGCGCGCGGACGTGGAGCCGGTAGGGCTTGTTGGCGCCGCTCGACACCAGGAAGAAGCCGAGCTCGCCCTTCGGCGCCTCCACGGAGGCGTAGGCCATCCCGGCCGCGGGCTTGATGACCCGCGGCACCTTTCCGCGGATCTCGCCCTCCGGGTTCTTCGCGAGCCAGTCGCAGCACTGGAGGGCGATCCTCCGGCTCTGCCGGAGCTCGGCGACGCGGACGAGGTAGCGGTCGTAGGTGTCGGCGTTCTTCCCGACGGGGATGTCGAACTCGAGCTCGGGGTAGCACTCGTACGGGAGGGCGCGCCGGACGTCCCAGGCGACCCCCGCGGCCCTCAGGACCGGCCCGGTGACGCCCCAGGCGACGCACCGGTCGGCGGCGAGGACCCCGATGCCGACCGTTCGCTCCTTCCAGATCCGGTTCTCGGTCAGGAGGTCCTCGTACTCGTCGATCTTCGCCTCGAGGGTCTCGAAGAAGGCCTGGGTCCTCTCGACCCACCCGGGCGTCAGGTCGACGGGGAGGCCGCCGATCCGCATGCAGTTCAGCGTGAGGCGGGCCCCGCAGTACTCCTCGAAGAGGTCGAGGATCACCTCGCGCTCGCGGAAGGTGTAGAAGAACGGCGTGATGGCGCCGAGGTCGATGGCGGCCGTCGCGAGCCAGAGGAGGTGCGACGAGACGCGCTGCATCTCGTCGAGGAGGACCCGGATGTACTGGGCCCTCTTCGGGACCTCCACGCCGAGGATCTTCTCGACCGCGAGGCAGTACGCGTGGTTGTTGGTCGCCGCCGCCACGTAGTCCATCCGGTCCGTGTGCGGGATGACCATCGGGTAGGTCTCGGTCTCGAACAGCTTCTCGGTCCCCCGGTGGAGGTACCCGACGTCGGGGCGGGCGGAGACGATCCGCTCGCCGTCCACCTTCAGGACCACCCGCAGGACCCCGTGCGTCGCGGGGTGCTGCGGGCCGAAGTTCAGCTCCATCTCGTGCAGCCCGAGCAGCGTCGGCTCCTCGGGCGGCGGCACCAGAGCCGCCGTTCCGGGCGTCCCCTCGCTCATGACAGCACCTTCCTGTTCGGGTCCTTCCCCCCGGGGCCGCCCCCTTCGGGATAGGCCTCGGGGTAGATGGCGGCGCCGGTGTCGATCCCCTCGACGGGGAAGTCCTTCCGGAGCGGGTGCCCCTGGAAGCCGTCCCACGTCAGGATCCGCCGGAGGTCCGGGTGGCCCCCGAACGGGACGCCGTAGAGGTCGAAGACCTCGCGCTCGAGCCAGTTCGCCGCGGGCCAGACCCCGGTGACCGAAGGGCAGCTTTCGCCCTCCCCGACCGCGACCCTCAGCCGGACCCGCTCGTTGCCGCGGGCGAAGGAGTGGAGCCAGAGGACGACGTCGAACCGCGGCTTGCGCTCCTTCCAGTCGACCGCCGTCAGGTCGACGAGGTAGGTGAACGACTCCCTGGCGCAGAGGTGGCGGCAGGCGTCGACGAGCTTCTCCGGCGGGACGTCGATGGTCAGCTCGCCGACGAACTCGGAGGCGGCGGCGACGGCTCCCGGCACGGCCTCCGCGAGCGCCTTCACGAGCGGCTTGTCGCTCGCGTCGGTCGGCTTGGGGCCGGCCGGCTTGGGGGGCGCCGCCGGGGGCTTCGGCGCCGCGGGCTTCGGCGCCGCGGCAGCGGCTCCGGTGTTCCCGGTGGCACCGGTGACACCGGCGGGCGCCGGCGCCGCGGGGGCGCCCTCGGCAGCGGCCGCGGGCCTGGCGGGGGCCGGCTTCGCCGCGGCGTCCGGGGCAGGCGCCTGTGGCTCGGGGGGGACGGGGGGCTTCGTGTCGTTCGTCTCGTCGGTCACGCGGGCCCCCTCACGACGCTCTCCGGAGGATCCGGTCCTTCTCGATCTTCCGCTGGAGCTCGAGGAGCCCGTAGAGGAGGGCCTCCGGGCGCGGAGGGCAGCCGGGGACGTAGACGTCGACGGGGACGAGCCGGTCCACCCCCTGCGTCACGGCGTAGGTCCTGTACGGGCCGCCGCAGGTCGCGCAGGAGCCCATCGCGATCACCCACTTCGGGTCGGCCATCTGGTCGTAGAGCCGCTTGACCATCGGCGCCATCTTCTCGGTGACGGTGCCGGCCACGATCATCAGGTCGGCCTGGCGCGGCGAGCCGCGGAAGACCTCCGCGCCGAACCGCGCCATGTCGTGGCGGCTGTCGACGACGGCCATCATCTCGATGGCGCAGCAGGCGAGGCCGAACTGGAGAGGCCAGAGGGAGTTCTTCCGGCCCCAGTTGATGACCTCGTCGACGGTGGTGGTGAGGACGTTCTCCGGGAAGGCGTTCTCGATCAGGCCCAAGAGAGAGCCCCTCTCTTCCAGACGTAGACGTAGCCGAGGACGAGGATGTAGAGGAAGACCGCCATCTCCACGAAGCCGAACAGGAGGAGCTTGTCGTAGACGACGGCCCACGGGAACAGGAAGACCGTCTCGACGTCGAAGACGACGAAGAGGACGGCGATGAGGTAGTAGCGGACCGAGAAGCGGTGGTCCCAGGCGTCCGTCGGGGCCGCGACCCCGCACTCGTACGGGGCGAGCTTGGCGGGGTTGGGCCTCTTCGGGCGCACGAGCGCCATCACGACCAGGATGGCGATGGGGAAGACCGCGCCGACCGCAGCGAAGTAGAGGATCGGGAGATAGCTCTCCATGCGGGAAGCCCCCTTGGCGCGGGCCACGTCCGGAGCGGGCCGGCCGCGTCAACGCGCGCGCGGATTCTCCGTTCGGGATACGTCGAAGTCAAACGCCAGGCCAGCGGATCAGGGACTCGCCGAGTCCCGTTTCCCGCTCGGCCACGAGGACGCGGAGCGACTCGCCCATCCCCCCGGGCGCGATCAGCTTCGCGAGGGCGTTTCGCTCCGCGGCCGCCGCGGCCGACGACCGCGCCGCCTCCGCCGCGGCGGCCAGCTCGTCCGCCACTCCCGACGCCGCGAGGAAGCGCGACTGCGACACGAGGCCGTGGACCGTCATCCCCGCGGACCGGAGCTCCTCCTCGAGCTCCCCGAAGTCGACCCACGCCGTGAGGTCGCGCGAGCCCGGCTCCGAGACGACGTCGCGGGTCACCTCGTGGGCCCGGAACGCCTCGAGCGTCCCGCGCCTCCTCGCCGGGCCGTAGAGCGCACGGGTCGGCGCGCCGTAGTCGAAGAGGAGGAGGAGGCCGGCCTCGAGCCTCCCGGCGAGCGTCCGCGCCAGGGCCGGCGCCCCCGGCCGGACCTCGAGGAGCTGTCCCTCCTCGAAGGTCGCTCCGCGCGCGCGGAGCGGTGCGAGGAGCGCTTCCCCGTCGGCGCAGGGCGTCTCGACGAAGACGAAGCGGCCGTCCGGACCGAGGCTGACGTGCCGCTCCGCCACCTCTCCGTCCGGCAGGATGCGCAGGGCGCGGACCGGGAGGGCGTCGATCAGCTCGTACCCGACGACGAGCCCGCGGAGACGGGGCAGCTCCTCCGCGGAGGGGGCGAAGAGGGCCTCGGGGACGCGCCGGACCGCGGCGGCCCGCCGCACGGACGAGGTCTCGACCCCCCGGAGCGAAACGCCGTCGCCGGGCGTCGCCTCGTCCGCGAGGAAGCGGAGGAGCTCCCCCTCGCCGGCGCCGACGTCGACGAGGTCGACCGGGCCCCCGAGCGCCTCCCCGAGCCTCTTCGCGACGCGCCGGAGGGCACGCGCGAACGCCGGGTGCCACGACGCCCCGGTGACGAAGTCCCCCGTCCGGCCGACGCGACCGGGCCTCTCGTAGTACCCCCCTTTGGGGTCGTAGAGGGCCGCCTCCTGGAACGCGTCGAACCTCAGAGGCCCGTCGCGGGCGATCCGCGCGGCGAGGCGCGCCGGCAGGTCGGAGCCGCTCATCCCGCCATTCTCGCGCCTCTCTCCGGCGCCAGACGCGTAACATCGCCCAGGTGCGTGAGGACCGTACGCGCCCGGCGCCTCCGAGTCCCGGGAGGCCTCCGGGACGGCGAGCTTGGGCACTCCCGTGATCGACGTCCGCCTCGCGACGCACGCGTCGCTCCAGCTGGCCCGCCTGGCGCTCGCGCTCGGCATCCTGGCCCTCCTCCCCGTCTGGGGGCGATGGCTCGGCACCGCTCTCGGATGCAGGCTCCTGCGGGACCGGGAGCGGCTCCTCGTCGACGCGGGGCTCGGCTTCGGGCTCCTGTCGGCCGTCCTGAGGCTCCTCGGAAGCGTGGGGCTCTTCCGTCCCGCCCTCGTCTGGGCCGTCGCCGTGGGGGGGGCGGTCCTCCTCGTGCTTCTCGGCGAGAGGCCTCCGCGCCCCGCGTGGCGCGGCACGGGCGACCCGTCCGGCCGCGCCCCCCGCACCCTCCTCGTCGTCCTCGCCCTCCTGCCGCTCCCGCTCGCGCTGGCGCCGGCGGTCTCCTGGGACGCCCTCGCGTACCACCTCCGGACACCCGAGCGGGCCCTGGTGACCGGCTTCTGGGAGGCCGACCCGTTCAACCTCCCCACATCCTTCCCCGCGGCACACGGGACCCTCTACGGCCTCGCCCTCTCCCTCGACCCCCAGGGGGTTTCGGCACAGCTCGTCTCCTGGGGATTCCACCTGGGGTGCCTCGCCGCGCTCCTCCTCCTCGGGGAACGCCTCGCCGACGAGGCGACGGGCCGGGCGGCGGCGATCCTCTATGCGGCTATCCCAGCCGCGGGCGTCGTCGCGAGCTTCTCGTGGGCCGATCCCCCGCTGGTCTTCGCCCTCCTGGCGTCGCTCGTCGCGCTCGGCGCCGGCTCCGCGCCCGCTGCGCTCGCCCTCCTGGGGCTGGCCGCAGCCGTGAAATACACGGGACTCCTCTTCGCCGTGCCGGTCTTCGTAGCGAGTGTCGCCGTCGCGCGGAGAGACGGCTCCCTCCGCGCCCTCGTCGCCGGCGCGGTGGCCGGGGCCTCGTTCGCGCTCCCATGGTATCTCGCGAACGGCCTCCGGACGGGGAACCCCTTCTATCCGTTCCTCTCGAGCCTCTTCGGGGGCCCGTCGTCCGCCGGCGAGAGGATCCTCCACTGGGAGACGGGTGGATCCGGCGCGTCGGCGCTCGGGTTTCTTCCCTCGCTCTGGCGCTCCTCCACGGTCGACGGGGACCTCGGGGGACCGCTCGTCGCTTCCATCCTCGGGGCCGGCCTTCTGGGGGCGGTCATGACCCGGCGGCTGCGTCGCGCAGGAGCCCTAGCCGCTGCGTGCGCGCTGGCCCTGATTCCCTTCTCCCCCGCTCCCCGCGTCGTCCTCCCTCTCGAGGCCGGCCTCCTGCTGCTCGCCTGCGTTGCGCTCCTTCCCAGGGTGAACGGGACCCCGGCGGGCCGGCGGGCCGTGACGGTCGTCCTCCTCCTGGTGGCGGCACGCGGTGGAGCGCTCGTCGCCGGACACGCGGCTCTCTTCTTCCGGCCGCTCCCCGCGGCCATCGGCGTCGAGCCGGAGCGGGCCTACGTCCAGAGGAACTTCCCGGCCCTCGCGCTCTTCGAGCGTGCGCGGGCCTTGCCTCCCGACGCATTCGTCCTGTCCGTGGGCGAGCCCCGGCTCTTCCGGTTCCCGCGCGGCGCCTGGAGCGGCACCTGGAGCGACGACACCACCCCGCTCCGGTATTTCCTCGGCGCCCCGGGCACGGGGCCGGACGGCGCGCTGACCCGGCTGCACGGGGCCGGCGTCAGCCACATCCTCCTCTCCGACGCGATCGCCACCCGGGCGCGGGGCGGGGCGGACGTTCGTGTGAACGGCGGGGCGCTGGACGCCCTCCTTTCGGCGTCGCGAGTCGTGGACAGGGAGGGGGGGCTCACGCTCTGGGCTCTGCCCGGGGGCGCCGGGGGACGTGAGTCCCCCCCGTCGAACGTAGGTGCCGACTCCCTGGTTCCGCCCTCCTCCCCGGCCCCCGCCCGCGAGTAAGATCGCGGGTCGAAGAGGAGGACCCCGTGGCCTATCAACTCACCCCGGTGCCCGACGGCCTCGAGCTCGCGGTGACGGCAGGGACGCGCGAGGACCTGTTCCGCGACACGGTTCAGGGGACCCTCGAGGCCGTCTACGGATCGCCGCTGCCCGAGGGGAGCTACGGCGGCCAGGTCGTGCCCGTCCAGGCCGCCGGCACCGACGTCCCCGCGCAGGTGGCCGAGCTCGTCTCCGACTGCCTGCGCGCGGTGGACGGCGCGTCGGGGACGCTGCACCCGCCGCGTTGGATGGCCTTCGACGAGGGCCGGGTCACCGCCCACTTGCCGCTGACGAGCCCGCGCGCGGACGCCCGGGTCGTCCTCCTCCGCCAGGCCGTCGCCGAGGCGACGTCGACCCCGCCCTGGGCCTTCCGCCTCACGTTCGCGGTGGCGCCCGCGGCCCCCTGACCGGCTCTGGAGCGGGCGGCGGCCGCGCACGACGACCCGGGCCCCGGAGCGACCACCGTTCGCGCGGTGGCGAATGCGGTCCTCCGGCCGGTCCCCCGGGCCCTCCTCGTGGGCGCGGCCGTTCTCCTCCTGGCCGTGGGAACCCGGGCGGCGAACGAGGAGAGCGCATTCCGGGGCGGTACGCTCCAGGTCGCCCCGTTCGACGAGCTCTACCACGCGAGGAGGATCGTGCAGGTCGCCCTCTCGCCGGGCACGCCCCTCGGCTTCGACCCGGGGCGCGGTATTCGGGGAGAGTTCTGCCCCTGGCCTCCGCTCTACGACTGGGCCGCCGGCTCCCTCGCGCGCGCGACAGGGGGGCACGAACCCGAGGCGGTCCTCGCCAGGGCCGCATGGTTTCCGGTGCTCCTCTCGGGGGTGGCGGCGGCCCTGACGGCCGGTCTCCTCGCCTGGCGCGCGGGCTGGGGTGCCGGCCTGTCGGCCGGCCTCGTCTTCGCCCTCGCCCCGTCGCTCCTCGCCGTGGGCCGCGTCGGCGCGATCGACCACCACTTCCTCGAAGGGCCGCTCGCCCTTGCCGTGGCGGGCGCCGCCCTCCTCGCCGGGACGGCGCGAACGCTCCGGGCGGCGCTCGCTGCGAGTCTCGCCGTCGCCGCGTCCATCGACCTCGCGCTCTTCGTGCAGCCCGCGCTTCTGGTCGTCGCAGGCCTCGTCTTCGCCGGCCTCCTCCTGGCGGAAGGCCCCTTGTCCCGGGAAGCCGGCGCCGCGGCGTTCGCCGCCGCCGCCGCCGGGGTCTGGATCTACCGGCTGCTCCAGCCTGCCGGTTACCCGGAGAGCCAGTGGTACCTCGGCATGCCGCACGCCGGGCTCCTCCTCGGGGCCGCGGCGGGCTGCGCCGCCGCGGCCACCTGGCGACGCCGCGGAGGTCCAGGAGGCGCGCTCGGCAGCGCCATCGCCGGCGCGACAGCCGCGACCCTCGTCTCCGCTGCCGTCCCGGGTGTCCTCCCCGCCAGCCTCGAGGGGATCCGGTTCCTGGGAGGCGACCCGTGGCTCGACGCCATCTCCGAGTTCCGGCCGCTCGTCTTCGGCCCTGCGGGAGAGCCCTGGCGGGACCTCACGCTCCTCGGAGGCGGCGGACTCCTCGTTCCCTTCCTCCTCGCGGCGGGACGCCGACGACGGCCGCGTCTCCTCGTCCTCGCCGTCGTGGCCGGGGGACTCCTCCTCGCCACGCTCCTCAGGGCCCGCTTCCTCTCAGCGTCGGTCCCTCTTCTCGCGGTGGCGGGAGGTGTGGCGGTCGCGGAGCTGGCGCGCTCCGGGCGACAGCTGGCCGCGACGGCCGCAGCCGCGGTCACCGTCCTTCCCTCCCTGGCCGGGGGGCTGGCGTTCCTGCGAAAGCCGCCTCCGGAGGTCCCGGCCTCCGCGGCCCCCTACCAGGCCGTCGCCGAGCTCCTCCGGCGACGCGGGGGAGAGGGGCGGGTCCTCGCCCCCTGGTCGTGGGGACACCTCCTTCATGTCGTCGGAGGGCACCCCGTCGTCGTCGACAACTTCGGCACGATGCCGGGGCGCGTCCGGTTCGAGACCGCGGTCGGCGTCCCGCTCTCCACCCGGGAGGAGCGGGTCGCGGCGTGGTGCCGCCGGACCGGGACGCGATACGTCGTCCTCGAGAACGGTGCCGCCGCCGTCCGTCGCGCCGTCGCGCTCTCCGGCCTGCCTTACGGGGCGTTCTTCACCGAGAGGCGGGGCCCGGGGCCGAAGGACCAGCCCACCCGCCTCCTCGAGGCAACGTTCTGGTTCCGGGCGGTGACGCGCGACGGGTCGGAGAACGTGACGTCGCCGCAGGGGCTCTTCGCTCGCGTCGCCCGCATCGAGACCGACCCCGAGTCGAAGTCAGGAAGCGCTCCCGTCGTCGTGTGGGAGCTCCGTGCACCGGCGGGCAGCGCGAGGACGGATCCCGGCCGCCCGGAACTCACGGCCGGGACAACGCCGGGCGACCGGCCGAAAAGGGAAGGGCCTCCGAACGTGCCGGAGGCCCTTCCAGGATCCCGGTCAGGGGATCAGGCGCTCAGCGCTGCGCGCCCTCGGGGTACTGAATGAACTGGCCGTTGACGTAGATGATGTCGGAGTTGAAGTCCGTCGTCGGGCCGTAGCTGGCCGCGATGGGGCCAGAAGTTCCGTTCTTCGCATACGAGGTGAGGCGATAGTCGGAGCCGCCGGTCGAGTCGACGTTGTAGAGGAACCAGGAGTTCCACCCGTCGGAGAGGGGGACCACCTTGATGTAGGTGGGGGCAATGTAGTTGGCCATCTTGTTGCCAGCCATGAAGGTCTGGCCCGGACCGGAGATCGAGGTGGGCATCGTGAAGGCGGCCGACGGCGGGTAGCGGTTGAAGTCGACCGAGTACGCCTCGATCGCGGTGGCGATGCTCCGCATGTCGCCCATCGTCTTCCGCTGCTTCGCGCGCTGGATGGCGTTCAGCAGGTTCGGGATCGCGATGGCGACGATGATGCCGATGATCGCCACGACGATCAGCAGTTCGATGAGGGTGAAGCCTTTCCGGTTGCTCTTCATTCGGATTCCTCCTTGAGAATGATTACGCAAGTTTCATGCCCTAAATTTGAACGGACGCGAGACCGTAATCCAGAAGGGTTGGGCCGCCTCGGCGCCGAGATGGCCGACAAATTTTGTCGGGTTACCCGGCGCCGAGGGGACGCCAATTGTCGGTTCGATCCGCGACATCAGCCAGCTTCGGGTCATGCCTGGAGCCCGTACGAGTACTGGGCGAACATTCCGTCGACCACGATGATGTCGTCCCGGAAGTCTGTCGTAGGCCCGTAGACAGGGGCCGTCTCACGGATTCCGAGCCGCCCGGCCGACCGGACGACGTCGTTCGTCCCCAGCTCCGTCGTCCCGTAGTCGAACCACGAGTTCCAGCCGTCGGAGAGGGGGGCGATCTTCATGTAGGTCGGCTGCAGGTACGTGGCGGCGGTCCGCAGGTCGGTCGTCGGAAGGCTCAGGCCCGTTGGCAGGACGAAGCCGGAGGGGGGCGGGTACCGGTTGAAGTCCAGGGCGTAGGCCTCGACCGCCGTGGCGATCGTCCTCATGTCGGCCATGATCCGCCGCTAGCGCCCGCGCTCGATCGCGTTGAGGTAGTTCACGACGGCGATCACCACGAGGATCCCGAGGATGGCGAGCGCGACGAGAAGCTCCACGGGGGTGAAGCCTCGATCCGGGGTCCGAGAGCGCTCCCTTCCCTCCGATCGAGCCGATCGCTTTCCAAGATCCGTGCCGCGAGCCGCCGATCGACGGTTGCTCGCCCGTAGAATCCCCTCCGTGATTCCCAAGCCCCCCTTCGTCTCCGACCTCGGGCCGGAGCGCGAGGCGGCCGAGTTCGATCGGCTGAAGCCTCGGCTCGCCGAGGTGTGGGATTCGATCGCGATGAGGGACGAGGAGCCGCACACGTCGGTCATCGTCCCGTCGCTGACGCTCGACCAGTCCGAGCTCCAGAAGCTCCAGGGGGCGAGCTTCTACGAGGAGCGGCTCCTCTTCCTCCTGATCCGCCTCCGCAACCCGCGGGCCCGGATGGTCTTCGTCACGTCCCAGCCGGTCCACCCGCTCGTCCTCGAGTACTACTTCCAGCTCCTGGTCGGGATCCCCGCGAGCCACGCCCGGTCGCGGCTGACGCTCCTCTGCGCGTACGACGCCTCCCCCCGCTCGCTGACCGAGAAGATCCTCGAGCGCCCGCGGCTGATCGAGAGGATCCGGGCCGGGATCACCGACCCGTCCCGCGCGTACCTCACGGTCTTCAACTCCACGCCGCTCGAGCGAAAGCTCTCCGTCCTCCTCGGGATTCCGCTCAACGGGGTCGACCCCGAGCTTTCGGGGCTCGGGACCAAGTCCGGGAGCCGCAAGGTGTTCCGCGAGGCGGGCGTGCGCCTGCCCGACGGCATGGAGGACCTCCGGACGCGGGACGAGGTGGAGCGGAGCCTCCTCGAGCTCAAGCGGCGCCGGCCCTCTCTCAGGAAGGCGGTGGTGAAGCTCGACGAGAGCTTCTCCGGCGAGGGGAACGCGATCTTCCGCTATCCCGAGACGGCCGACCTCCCGTCGATCCGGGAGGCGCTCGAGCGGCTCGAGCACGCCGTCGCCTCCGAGACGAACGCCTCGTACTTCGAGAAGTTCGAGCGGATGGGAGGGATCGTCGAGGAGTTCCTCGAGGGAGACCACAAGACCTCCCCGAGCGTCCAGCTCCGCGTCGACCCCCACGGCGAGGTGATCCCGATCTCCACCCACGACCAGGTCCTCGGAGGGACGAGCGGCCAGGTCTTCCTCGGCTGCCTCTTCCCAGCGGCGAGCGAGTACCGGACGAGGATCCAGGAGGAGGCCCTCAAGATCGGCGCCGTCCTCGCGAGGCGCGGGGTGGTGAGCCGCTTCGGGGTCGACTTCCTCGCGACGCGGGAGCACGGATCGGAGGAGTGGACGGTCTCGGCCCTCGAGATCAACCTCCGGATGGGGGGGACGACCCACCCGTACCTCGCGCTCCAGTTCATCACCGGCGGGCAGCTCGACGCCGGGACCGGCCTCTTCTTCTCGCCGCGCGGCCTCCCGAAGTACTACCGCGCCACCGACAACCTCAAGTCGGACGCCTACCGGGGCCTCCTGCCGGAGGACCTGATCGAGATCCTCACGATCAACGGCCTCCACTACAGCCACAACTCCGAGTCGGGCGTCCTCTTCCACCTCATCGGGGCGCTCTCCCAGTACGGGAAACTCGGGGTGACGGCCATCGGCAACAGCCGCGAGGAGGTCGAGCGCCTCTACGAGCGGACCCTCACGATCCTCGACCGCGAGACGGCCTACGGCCGCTGAGGCGGAAGAGGGAAGGAGCCGCGTGACCTCCCCGGCCGAAGTCCCGCGGGAAGCCTTCCTCGAGCGGCTCGCCGGCGCCACGCTCGCGTTCCACGACGTCCTGACGCTCTACCTCGGCGAGCGTCTCGGGCTCTACGAGGCGCTGGCGCGCCGGGGCCCCGCGACCTCGGCCGAGCTGGCCGAGCGGACCGGGACCTCGGAGCGCTACGTCCGCGAGTGGCTCGCGCAGCAGGCGGCCGCCGGGATCCTCGACGTCGAGGACGACGACGGACCTCCGGAAGCCCGCCGCTTCCGCCTCCCCGCCGGCCCGGCCGAGGTCCTGACGGAGCGCGAGAGCCTCGCGTTCCAGGCGGCCCGTCCCCGGAGCCTCGTGGCGCTCGTCCGCCACCTCCCCGCCCTCCTCGAGGCATTCCGTTCGGGATCCGGCGTCCCCGAGGCCGGGCGGGACGACGACGCGCGCGCCGCGCAGGGCGAGCTGTCGCGCATGCCGTTCCTGACTTTCCTCGGGACCGACTGGATCCCGCGCGTCCCCGACGTCCACGCCCGTCTCGTCGGCCTCCCGCCGGCCCGGGTCGCCGACGTGGCCTGCGGCTCGGGGTGGTCGTCCGTCGCGCTCGCGCGCAGCTACCCCCGGGCCCGGGTGGACGGGTTCGACCTCGACGCCGCGGTCGTCGAGGAGGCGCGCCGGAACGCCCGGGACGCGGGGGTCGCTGGCCGCGTCGCCTTCCACGGGAAGGACGCCGCGGACCCCGGCCTGCCGGAGGGCTACGACCTCGTCCTCTGCTTCGAGGCCCTCCACGACCTGCCGCGCCCCGTCGAGGCGCTCGCCGCGATGCGGAGGCTCGCGGGCCCGAAGGGGGCCGTGATCGTGGTCGACGAGAAGGTGGGGGACGCTTTCCGGCTCCCCGCGCCGCCGAACGACCGGCTCAACTACGGCTGGAGCGTCCTGACCTGCCTGCCGGCCGGGATGTGCGGCACCGACCCCGCCGGAACCGGGGCCGTGATGCGGCCGTCCCTCCTCGCCCGCTACGCGGCCGAGGCCGGGTTCGCCGCCGTGGACGTCCTCGACGTGCCCCATGACGGGTGGCTGTTCTACCGGCTGCTCCCCGAGGACGGAGCCCGGTGACGGGGCTCCTGGCAGTGGGGGCCGGGGGCTTCCTCGGGGCGATCGCGCGCTGGGGGGTGAGCCTCCTCGTCGCCCGCTACTGGACGCGCGACTTCCCCCTCGGGACCCTCCTGATCAACGTGACCGGCTCGTTCGTCCTCGGCCTCTTCTCGACGCTGGCGGCCGAGCGGCTCTCGCTCGCGCCCGGCCTGCGGCTCTTCGTGGCGACCGGCTTCGTCGGCGCGTACACGACGTTCTCGACCTTCGAGTACGAGACCGAGCGGCTCGTGGAGAGCGGCGCCACCGCCTGGGCCCTCCTCTACGTGACGGCCTCGGTCGCCGCCGGCTTCGCCGCCGTCCGGCTCGGCGTCGCCCTCGCGCGGTGAAAGGAGGCCCGATGCTCGCGCCCGGCCCCGCGAAGAAGCTCGTCGTCACCGTCAACGAGTCGGACCGCGCCCACGGCCGGACGGTCTACAACGCCCTCCTCGAGCTCTTCCGCCATAAGGGGCTCGCCGGGGCGACGGTCAGCCGAGGCATCGCCGGCTTCACCGGCCGCGGCGCCATCGGGTCGATCGACCAGCCCGACGTCCAGCGGCCCCTGCCGGTGAGGATCGAGGTGGTCGACACGGCGGAGGCGATCGAGCGGGTTCTGCCGGACGTCTACGACCTCGTCGAGCGCGGCCTCGTCGAGGTGCAGGACACCACGGTGGTCAAGCTCTCCGCCGGGAGTGACGCGCCCCCGCCCGCGGGGAGGGAGGAGCTCGTGAGGCTCGTCGGCAAGGCGAAGATGCTCAGGATCCACCTCGGCGCGGACGACCGGTGGGAAGGGGTGCCTCTCTACGAGGCCATCGTCAAGCGGGCCCGGCAGCTCGACGTCGCCGGGGCGACCGTCTACCGAGGGATCCTCGGCTACGGCGCCCACAAGCGGATCCACCATGCGCGGGCGCTGAGCCTCTCGAAGGACGACCCGATCCTCGTCTCGGTCGTGGACGAGGCGGAGAAGGTCGACAGGCTCCTCTCCGCCCTCGAAGGGATGGTGACCGGCGGCTGCCTGGTGGCGATCTCGGACGTGACCGTCGTGAAGTACGTCCCGCACGCCGAGGCGCCCGAGCTCGCCGCCGGCTGACCCCCGTCAGGCCGCCGGGCCCCTCTTGATCCGCACGGTCCCCGACGTGGCCTGGATCGTGACCCTGGCTCCGCCGCCGTTGAGCCTCCCCTCGGCGCGGGCGGTCCCGAAGGCCGCGGTCCCCTTCCTCACGACCGCGACCTCCGGGAAGTCGGAGACGATCGCCTGGTCGTCGGAGTCGACCGCGTGGACCTTCACGTCGAGGTCGCCCCTGAAGTTGGCGGGCAGCGTCAGCGTCACGTCGCCCCCGCCGGTCGAGAGGTCGATGCCGGCCGGGACCTGGGCCGCCGCGACCTGACAGCGGATCGTCCCCCCCGCGGTCTCGGCGCGGACGCTTCCGGTGACCTTCTTCAGGTCGATGTCGCCCCCGGCGGTCTTGGCCTTCACCGTCCCCCGGCACGACCCGACCCGGATGTCACCCCCGAGGGTGGTGAGCGTCGCGTCACCCGACACGTCGCCCGCCACGATGTCTCCGCCCATCGACGTCGCCTCGAGGCCGCCGGTGACCCTGTCGATCCGGACCTCGCCCCCGGAGGAGGAGAGGTCGGCCCCCTTGCCGGCCGACGCGATCTTCACGTCGCCCGACTGGGTCCTCACCTTCGCGCGGCCCGAGACGTTCCCCACCGTGACGTCTCCCGTCGGCAGCGTGACCGTGAAGTCGCCCTGGACGTCCCCCTGGACGATCGACCCCTCGTCGGCGCCGCCGCGCCAGAGGCCGTGGGCCCCGCCGACGGCATGCGCCGGCGGGACCGGAGGAACGGGCGGGACCGGCGGGACGGGGGGCACCACCCCGACGCGGACGGAGTCGCGATCCCTGGCCGGGACGAGCGACTTCGCGTCCTTCTCCGAGGTCCCGTCCGCGAGGACGACGACCCGGCCGTTGATCGTGCTCGCTTTCACCTCGAGGCCGCCCCCCTTGACGCTCCCCTCGTACGAGCGGTTCAGGCTGCGGCGGACCGACCGCGCGATCTCCCGGCTCATGGCGGCCATCTGGCGGTTGAAGGACTCCATCTCGCGCCGGTACTCGGCCCATGCGCGGTCCCACTCCTCGTCGGTCCGCTCCGGGCCCTCCCCCTGGCTCTCGGAGCGGGCACGGTCCCTCTCGGAGCGGGCGCGGGCGCGCTCGGCCCGTTCGCGGGCCCTCTCGGCGCGCTCCTTCTCCCGAGCGGCCTCGCGAAGCGCGCGCTCCTCGCTCACGCCCCCCTCCTCGTCGTCGCCCTCTTCCGACGCGCGCGGCGGCAAGGGGAAGGTGGAGGCGATGTCGCCGTTCATCGTCTGCGCCCTGAGGCGGAAGGCCGCGCCGGCGGGGAGGCGGAGGAGGACGGAGCCGTTCACCGTCTCGCCGGCGACGGTCCCCTGCCGCGGCAGGGCCGCGAGGGTCCCCTCGACGCTTCCGTTCACGGTCCTCAGCGAGAGCCCCCCCCGGGCCTCGTCCGCGGTGACGCGCCCGTTGACCGAGCTCAGCCGCTGGCCGCCGGAGAGCGATCGGGTCCGGACGTCGCCGTTGACGACCGAGACCTCGACCGAGGCGTCCGCCGGGACCGTCACCCGGTAGCGCGCCGCCACCTGCCACCGACGGTCGCCGTCGTGCGAGACGCTCAGGCGGTGCCGTCCCGTGGTGCGCGAGAGCCGCGCTCCCGGCTCGAGCGTCGCGAGCGAGAGCTCCCCGCCACTGTTCTCGAAGGAGATCTTCGTCGCGGCCAGCGTCTCCTTCGCCCGGGCGGCGGTGTCCGCGCGGACGGTCACCTCGACCGTGGCCGAGAAGGCGGGGCCGGCGGCGACCTCGACGTCGCCTTCGACGCCGTCGATCGAGAGCGCCTTCACCGGTCCGGCCGCGCCGAAGGTGTCGGTCCTCGTGGCCCGCGCTCCGAGCCTCTCGGCGTGGACCGGAAGGGCCAGCGTCAGGACGAGGAAGGCCGCGATCAGGAGCGTCCAGAGGAGGGCGCGCCGCCTCGCGGCGGCCGGGCTGGGGAGGGCCGGTCTGTTCATCGTGGTCTCCGTGCTCATACCCTAGGGACGCGCGGCGGCGGCGGAGGTCACGCTACAGCTTGATCCCGCGCAGCGCCGAGGCCGCACGGACCCGGACCGCTCCCGCCTCGCCCGTGTCGACGGCCTTCTCGCGGAGGGTCTCGATCGACACGGGGTCCCGGAGCTCCGTTGCCGCCCTGGCCAGCCCCTCGACGGCGAGCATCCGGATCGCCGGGTTCGTGTCGCTCTTCAGGGCCCGCGCGAAGGCATCGCGGGCGGTCGCGGACGGGGGCAGCTGGACCAGGGCCTCCGCGGCCTTCTTCCTGACGCCGGGATTCCTGTCCCTCGTCAGCGTCTCCGCGAGGACCGAGACGATCTCGGGGGAGGCCGCGGCCGGCCCCTTCAGCTCGCGGGCCACGACGTCGAGCGCCTTCCCGCGGACTCCCTCCGTCGCCGACCCTTCGGAGACGACGTAGGCGAGGAGCGAGGCGACCCCCGCGTCGTCCGGACGGCCGACCACGGTGTAGCGCGTCGTCACGTCGAAGGAGACCGCGAGCCGGCCGCCGGCCTCGGCGGGGGTGAACGCCACGTTCGCCAGGCGCGGGCTCCCGGAAAGGTCGAGGGAAGCCCGCGAGACGTCGACGTGACGCTCGGGGAGGAGCGCGACGGTCGTCGACGCGGGGAGGACCGGCGTCGCCGCCCGCGGGACGGCCGCCACCCGCGCGAGGGTCCACCCCAGGACCCCGGTCACGAGGAGGGCCGCAACCTGCAGGAGGGGCCGCCAGAGCGAGCGCGGGCGGAGGGACACGACGTTCGAGGCGGTGGAGCGGCGGAGCGCCTCGTCCATCCGGCCCAGGGTCCGCTCGCGGTAGCGGGACGTCGCCTCCGGGTCGCCGGCCGCGTCCCCGAGCCTCTCCCAGGAGGCCTCGAGGAGCTCGCGCTCCCCGCGGCACGCCGCGCATCCGTCGAGGTGCTCGTCGACGGCACGGGCGCGATCCCCGATCTCCTCGCCGGCCAGCCGGGCGACGACGTTCTCTAGGACCTCGCGGCATTCCATGACGACCCTCCTTCGGCGAACAGCTTCTTCAGCGTCTCCAGGGCCCGGAAGACCCGGGTCTTCACCGCCCCCTCGCTGATCCCGAGCGCGCGGGCGATGTCGGCGTACGGCATCCCCCGGTACCGGGCGAGGACCAGGACCTCGCGCTGCTCCGGCGTCAGCCGGGCGAGCGCCGACCGGACCAGCTGCCGCCGCTCCCGTTCGAGGAGCCCCCCCTCGACCGCCTCGTCCGTCCCTTTCGGCTCCGGGACCCCTTCGAGAGGGACCGAGGTGGTCCTCCAGGAGCTCCGGAGCCGGTCCCGGCACGCGTTGGCCGCGATGGCGAAGAGCCACGTGGAGACCGACGCCCTCCCGTCGTACTGGTCCGCGCGCGAGATCATCTTGACGAACACGTCCTGCGTCACTTCCTCGGCCTCGGCCTTCACGCCGAGCATCCGCTCCGTGAAGCCGAGGAGGGGTCCCGCGTAGCGGTCGAAGAGCCCCTCTGCGCCCGCGGGGTCGCCCCGGCGGACCCGGTCCAGGAGGGCGGCGTCGTCGACGTGCCGTTCGGGGTCCGCCTCCGGTCCGACTGCCCGCAAGGCCCTCACGCTCCCTGAGACGGACGGGGATCCCGAAGGTTACGGGCCGGGCGCCCGGAGAAGGGGCCGCCCCGCGCGGCGCGGGGGCGGCGGCGGCCAGCGGAGCTCACGTCGAACGGTCCTCGGCCGATGCTAACGTAGGCGGACGAGGCCCTTCGCCCGCCCGCTGCCGTCAGGCCGGCTTCTTCGACGGGCAGGTGGAGAGACCGAGGAGCGTATAGACCGGACAGCTCCCGACGAGCCCGGTCACGATCGGGAGGAGCCCGATCCAGCCCCACGCCCCCACCGTCTTCGTGGCGGCGAGGCCGACGAGGACGAGGCCCAGGACGACCCGGAGCCCTCGCTCCACGGGATGCTCGTTGATGGGAATCAGCTTGCTCATGCCGGCTCCTATCGCTCGCAGGACCTCCGGGGCGTCTCACGGGCCCGAGGCCCTTGGTCGGGGAGAAGGGCTCCCCCCTCCCGAACCCCGGCTCCCCGAGCTTATCGTCCCGGCATGGGACTCCCGCTCTTCCTCGTCGACGCCTTCGCCGACCGCCCCTTCGCCGGCAATCCCGCAGGGGTCTGCCTCCTCTCCTCGCCCCTCCCCGACGACGTCTGCCAGAACGTCGCCCGCGAGATGAACCAGGCCGAGACCGCGTTCCTCCTCCCGGAGGGCGAGGTCTTCCGGCTCCGCTGGTTCACCCCGGAGGTCGAGGTCGACCTCTGCGGCCACGCCACGCTCGCCTCGGCGCACGTCCTCTGGGAGACGGGGCGTCTCGCCCCGGACGAGCCGGCCCTCTTCGAGACCCGCAGCGGACGGCTCACCGCGACGAGGACGGGAAGCGGATCCGACGCGGCGATCACGCTCGACTTCCCGGCCACGCCCGCCTCTCCGTCCGAGCTCCCGGAAGGGCTCGCCGCTGCCGTCGGGCTGCCGGGAGAGACGGCCCCCCTCTACGTCGGACGGTCCCGCTTCGACATCCTCCTCGAGCTCCCCTCCGAGGCCGATGTCCGGTCGCTCCGCCCCGACCATGGCGCCCTGGCCCGCCTCCCGGTCCGCGGGATCATGGTCACCGCTCGCGCCTCCGCGGGCCCTTACGATTTCGTCTCCCGCTTCTTCGCCCCCGCCTGCGGGGTGCCGGAGGACCCCGTCACCGGGTCGGCCCACTGCGCGCTCGGCCCCTACTGGGCCGGCAGGCTCGGCAGGGCCGACCTCGTCGGCTACCAGGCCTCCCGGCGGGGGGGCGTCGTCCGGGTGTCGTGCCGCGGGGAGCGCGTCCGCCTGACGGGGCGGGCGGTCACGGTCGTGCGGGGCGAGCTCGCGGCGCCGAGCCGAAGCGCCTGAGGCGCAGGGCGTTGGTGACGACGCTGAGGGACGAGAGGGCCATGGCCCCCCCGGCGAGCATCGGGTTCAGGGTCCAGCCGGTGAAGGGGTAGAGGACGCCGGCGGCGACCGGGATCAGGACGACGTTGTAGACGAAGGCGAGGAAGAGGTTCTGGCGAATGTTCGTCAGGGTCGCCTTCGCGAGCGAGAGGGCCGTCCCGACGCCGGACAGGGCGCCGCCCACCAGCGTCACGTCCGAGGCGGCGCGCGCCACGTCGGTCGCGGTGCCGATGGCGATCCCGAGGTCGGCGGCCGCGAGGGCCGGGGCGTCGTTCAGGCCGTCGCCCACCATCGCGACGCGGGCGCCGCCGGCGTGGAGGGCCCTCACCCGCGCGACCTTCTCGGCCGGCGTGAGCCCGGCGATCACGTTCTCCTCGGGGAGCCCGACCTCGCGCGCGACGGCGTCGACCGCCGCCTTCCGGTCCCCGCTCAGGAGGTGGAGGCGAAGCCCCCGCGCCGCGAGGTCCCGCAGGGCCTCGCGCGCCCCCGGCTTCACCGGGTCGGTCACCGTCAGCGCCCCGAGGAGCGCCCCGCCGCGCGCCGCCAGGACGAGCGTCCCGCCATCGGACTTCGAGAGAAGCTCGGCCGGCGTCCCGATCCCGCGCGAGCGGAGGAACGCCTCCGAGCCCGCGACGACCTCCACGCCGTCGACGGTCCCCGTCACCCCGCCCCCGGGGACCGCACGGACCCCCGCGGCGCGCGGGGCCGCCACCGACCGCTCTTCCGCCGCCGCCAGGACGGCGCGCGCCAGCGGGTGCTCCGATCCCGACTCCACGGCGGCCAGGACGGCGAGGAGCTCGCCCTCGGAGGTCCCGGCGGACGGATGGACGCCCGTCACCCGGGGTCGACCGACCGTCAGCGTCCCCGTCTTGTCGAAGACGACGTCGGTGATCCCCTCGGCCTTCTCCAGCACCTCCGCGTTCCTCACGAGGAGCCCCATCTGGGCGCCCCGGCCCGTCCCGACGAGGAGCGCGATCGGGGTGGCGAGCCCGAGGGCGCAGGGGCAGGCGATCAGGAGGACCGCGGTCGCCGCGACGAGCGCCCGGAGGAGGTGCGGCTCGGGTCCCAGGAAGAACCACGCCGCGAAGGAGGCGATCGCGATGGCGACGACGACGGGGACGAAGACCGAGGCGATCCGGTCGGCGAGCCTCTGGATCGGCGCCTTGGCCGCCTGGGCGTCCCGGACGAGGCGGATCACCTGCGCGAGCGCCGTCTCGCGCCCGACGCGGGTCGCGCGGACCAGGACCGCCGCCTCCCCGTTGAGCGTCCCGCCGAGGAGCGGGTCGCCGGGCGCCTTGTCGACCGGGAGCGACTCGCCCGTCACGAGCGACTCGTCGACGGACGTCGTCCCCTCGACGAGGACGCCGTCCGCCGGCACCCTCTCGCCGGGGAGGACCCGGAGGAGGTCGCCCTTCGCGACGCGCTCCGCCGGGACCTCTGTCTCCGCCCCGCCGCGCACGACGCGGGCCGTCCGCGCGCCGAGCGACGCGAGCCTGCGGATCGCCTCCCCCGCCTTCCCCTTCGCCCGCTCCTCGAGGAAGCGGCCGAGGAGGACGAGGGCCACGACGACGACGGCGGCCTCGTAGTAGACCGGCGCGTGGGCGCCGTGCGCCGCGAAGAGCGCCGGGGCGACGGTCGCCGCCGCCGACGTCAGGAACGCCGTCCCCGTGCCGAGGGCGACGAGGGAGTTCATGTCCGGCGCCCCGCGGAGCGCGGCCGAAAGTCCCGAGACGAAGAAGTCGCGCCCGGAGTAGCCGAGGACGACCGCCGTCAGGACGAGGAAGAGGCCGTTCCGGCCGGGGAACGTCACGTCCAGCATCGAGAGCGCCGCGACGGGGAGCGCGACCGCGAGGGCGACGGCGAGGCGCCCCCTCAGGTCGGCGAGGCGCGCCGCCCGCTCGGCCTGCTCCGCGTCGGCCTCCGCGGCCGGCTCGGCGCCGGCCGCGACGATCGCGGCGTCGTACCCGGCGTCCTTCACCGCGGCGACGAGCGCTTCGGGCGGCGGGAGGGCGCCGGAGGACCCGGGCGCCTTCAGGCGGACGTGGGCGCGGCCGGAGACGAGGTCGACCGCCGCGACCGAGACGCCGGGGACCGCCTGGAGCGCCTTCTCGATCCGGGCGACGCAGGAGGCGCAGTGCATCCCGCCGACGGTGAGGTCGACGGTCGGGCCCGCGTCGAAGGCGGGCGGCGGCGCGGCTCCGCCGGGAGATGCGGCCGCGGGGAGGGACGGGAGCGCGGAGAGCGACGGGAGACCGTTCGTGGACACGATTCACCTCACCTCGGGTTCGCCCGCTTGAGCGTCTCGAGGACCTCCGCCACCACCGCCTTCTTCTCGGACGCCTCGCCCGTGGCGAGGATCCGGGCGACGCAGTGGTCGAGATGGCCCTCGAGGAGCCGCTCCTTGACGCGGGCGAGCGCCGCCTCCACCGCGGAGATCTGCGTCAGGACGTCGGGGCACCACCGCTTCTCCTCGACCATCCGGGCGATGCCGCGGACCTGCCCTTCGATCCGGGAGAGGCGCGGGAGGACGTCTTCGGGAGGGGAGCCGTGGCGGGCGGAGGCGTGTACCATACCCCCCAAGGGTATAGACCCCGCCGCCGCCCGTCAAGGGGCCTTCGGCGGGATCCTCGGGAGGGGCGCCGGAGCGTCCGCGACGGCGTAGACGGCCGCGACCAGGGCGGCGGCGTCCTTCGCGAGCGCCTCCGGGTCGATCTTGTCGAAGGTGTCGTTGGCCGTGTGGTGGACGTCGAAGTACGTCGTCGTCTCCTGGTCGAGCCCAAGGAGCGGGACCCCGGCGCCGCGCAGCGGCGAGACGTCCGCCCCCCCGCCCCCGGGGATCAGCCGGCCGGCGCCGAGAGGGGCGAGGAGCTCGGCGACCTGCGCCAGGAACGGCTCGGCGAGAGGCCCGGCGGTCCAGCCGAGGCCGAGGGGGCGCCCGGTCCCGCTGTCGGCCTCGAAGGCGGCCACGTGCCGCGGGAGCTCGGCCGCGTGGGCGCGCGGGTACGCCCGCCCGCCGGCCCCGCCCTTCTCCTCGTCGGCGAAGAGGACGACGCGGACCGTCCGGAGCGGCCGGCGGGGGCTCGCGGCGACGAGCCGCGCCGCCTCGATGACGATGCCGCACCCGGCGGCGTCGTCGATCGCGCCCGTCCCGAGGTCCCAGGAGTCGAGGTGGCAGCCGAGGAGGACGATCTCCTCGGGCCTCTCGCGTCCCGGCACGTCGCCGACCACGTTGGCCGAGACCCCGTCCGGCTCGTCGTGACAGCCCAGGACGAGCCGGACCCGGACCGGCCGCCCCGTCTGCAGCGTCCGCGCGAGGAGGTCCGCGTCGGGGCCCGAGAGCGCCGCCGCCGGGACCTTCGGCACCCCCTCCGCGTACTCCATCACCCCGGTGTGCGGGAGGCGGTTCGAATCGGTGCCGATCGACCGGATCAGGACCCCCACGGCGCCGTGCGCCGCCGCCTTCGCCGCCCCCGTCGTCCGGACGGCGACGGTCGTCCCGTAGCCGGCCATGCCCGAGCCGGTCCGCTCGGTCCTCCGGTCGATGAAGACGATCCGGCCGCGAAACGCGTCCGGCGCCTCGGCGGCCCGCATCTCGAGCTCCTCGAGCGAGCCGACCCTCACGACCTGCGCCTCGAGGCCGCCCTCCGGCGTCGGGACGCTCCCTCCGAGCGCCGTCAGGACGAGCCTCTGGGGGAACGGGGCGACGATCTCACCGGTCTCGACTCCCCGCGTCCAGACCTTCACGGGGACCGGCTCGGCCCGCACGCCGGAGAACCCCAGCTCCCGGAAGAGCGCCACGCCCCACGCCACCGCCGCCCGGTCCCCCGACGATCCGGCCGGGCGCGGCCCCACCTCGTCCGTGAGGCGGCGGGCCCATTCGGCCGCGCGCCCCTCGGCCAGCGCCCGGTCGCGGAGCGCCTCGGCCGCCCGGAGGGTCGCGGACGGCAGCGGCTCCGCCCCCCACGCCGGGACCGGAGCGGGAAGGAGGACGGCGGCGAGCGCGAGGCCCGCGCGAAGCGGTCGGCGGCCCCTCTCCATTCAGCTGACGGCCGGCTCGAGGAGCGAGAGGGTCCCGGCGTCCACGTCGAGCTCGGCGAGGCAGCCGACTGGCAGGGTCGCCTTGTCGGTCACGTGGCCGAACCTCAGCCCCGCGAGGACGGGCACCCCGAGACCTCCGAAGCGGTCGCCGGCCACCTCCTGCCACGACCAGGTGCCGTTGAAGCTCGGCTGGAACTCCTTCGGGCCGCAGTCTTTGAACTTCCCCAGGACGACCCCCGCGAGCCCCCGGAGCCGCCCCGTCAGGACGAGGTGGGTCAGCCAGCGGTCGATCCGGTAGGGCTCCTCGCCCACCTCCTCGAGGAAGAGGATCCGGCCCCTGAGGTCGGGCTCCCACGGCGTCCCGACGAGCGTGTCGAAGACGGAGATGTTCCCGCCCACCAGCATCCCGCGCGCCTTCCCTCGGACGATCCGGCGGAGGCGGTCCTCCCGGTCGACGAAGCCCTCCCGCGGAAAGGGTGCGGGCGCGGCCGCGATGACGCCGGCCGGCTCGACCCGCGTCATCACCTTCTTCATCTCTGCGACGGTGTACTCGGAGAGGTTCTCCGATGCCGTCGGACCGTGGAACGTCACGAGCCCCGTCTTCGCGTGGATGCCGTTCAGGAGCGCCGTGATGTCGCTGTACCCGAGGAGCGGCTTGGGGTTCTTCCGGATGACGTCGTAGTCGAGGAGAGGGAGGATCCGGCTCGAGCCGTAGCCCCCGCGGATGCACCAGACCGCGTCGACCGAGTCGTCCCTGAAGGCCGCGTTCAGGTCCGAGGCGCGGTCGGCGTCGGCCCCGGCGAGGTACATCGTCTCCTCGAGGGCGTGCGGCATCATCTTCGGCTTGTAGCCCAGCGAAGCGACGACCTCGGCGGCGATGGCCGTCACCTCCGGCTCGCGCCCCGGGCTCGACGGTGACACGAGGGCCACCGTGGCCCCGGGCGCCAGCGCCTTCGGCCGGACGGACGGGACGGCGGGGGCGGCCGCCGCGGGCGAGGAGGAGGCGAGGGCCGCGGAGAGGGCGGGGACGAGGGACGGGGCGGCGGCGGAGCCGAGCGAGGCTCCGACCGAGGCGAGGGTCGCGTGCCCGAGGAATCGACGGCGGCTCTGCATTCCGCGGATTCTAGGGCGCCCCGCCGCCGCCCTGGCACGCGGCGCGTGGAGCCCCCAGAATACCGACCGTCCGTGCAAGGAGGTCCCGTGCGTCGACTCGCCCTCGTCACCTCGATCGCCACCGTCCTGGCCGCCGCCGTCTGCCTGGCGCCCCCCGCCCGCGGAGGAGCTCCGCCGACGCTCCACGACGGGCTCGAGCGGCTCCGGGCCGACGACGCCGCGAGCCCCGCCGCCGTCGCCGCGGCGACACGCCTCGCGAAGGAGTTCGGGACGCCGCTCTACGTCTACGACGCGGCGACGATCCGCGCCCGGGCCGCCGAGCTGAAGGCCGCCTTCTCCTCCCGCTTCCCGAAGCTGAAGATCCACTACGCCGTCAAGGCGAACACGAACCTCGCGATCCTCAGGATCCTCTTCCACGAGGGGTTCGCTCCCGAGGTCATCTCCAGGGGGGAGATCCTCGCCTCCCTCGCCGCCGGCGCGAAGGAGAGCGACGTCCTCTTCACCAGCTCCTCGAAGAACCCCGCCGAGATCGAGATGGCGGTGAAGGGCGGGGCGATCCTCAACGTCGACTCGCGCGAGGAGCTCGAGCAGATCGAGGCCGCGGCCGCGCGCCTGAAGCGGAAGGCCCGGATCTCCTTCCGGATCAACCCGGGGGTCGACCCGCACACGATCCACCAGATCAACACCGGGATCTCCGAGTCGAAGTTCGGCCTGCACCTCGAGGGGGGGATCGCCTTCTCCGCCTACGAGCGGGCCAAGGCCCTCCCCCACGTCGAGATCGTCGGGGCCCACTGCCACATCGGGTCGCAGATCACCGAGACCGAGGGCTACGAGGCGACCGCGAAGAAGATGCTCGCCTTCGCGGCCGAGCTGAAGGAGAAGCTCGGCATCACCCTCGGCTTCATCGACCTCGGGGGAGGGATCGGCATCCCCTACCACGACGGCGAGACCGTCATGACGCCCGACGACCTGGCGAAGGCGCTGAAGCCGATCTGGGACGAGGGGGTGAAGGCGATGGGGTACGAGCCGGCCCTCTGGATCGAGCCGGGGCGCTTCCTCGTCGCCCAGTCGGGCTTCCTCGTCACCCGCGTCAACTCGATCAAGAAGACGCCCGTGAAGACCTTCGTCAACGTCGACTCGGGCTTCAACACCCTCGTCCGGCCGGCGATGTACCAGGCCTACCACCGGATCCGCCTCGTCGGCGAGACCGGCCCGCTCGAGAAGGTCGACGTGGCGGGCGACGTCTGCGAGACGGTCGACATCCTCGGGGCCGACCGGATGCTTCCTCCCGCCAAGGACGGGGACCTGATGGTCATCCTCGACGCGGGCGCCTACGGCTTCTCGATGGCCAGCGAGTACAACTCCCGGCCGCTCCCGGCCGAGGTCCTCGTCGACGGCGACTCGGTCCGCGTCATCCGCCGCCGCGGGACCTTCGACGACCTCTTCCGCGGCGAGGAGCGAGCCCGCCCCGCGCGCCCCGCCGGCGGCACCGCCCCGAAGAGGTAGGCCTCCCCGGCGTCCGCGTCGCCGCCCCCGGGGCCGACCCCGGGGCTCGGCGACGCCGGACGTCGTCCGATCGGGGTCCCTTCCCTATACTCCGGCCACCTTCAAGGAGGCCGGTATGAAGATCCCTCGCGGCGCCCTGGCGCTGTCTCTGCTCGTCGTCCTCGCGACCGCCCCGCCGGCGGCCGCCCTGGCCCGCAGGCTCACCTTCGGGGAGGTCGTCGACAGAGGAAGGACGATCCTGGTCGGGACGGTCGTCTCCTCCTCCACCCGGTGGGGCGAGGGGCACAAGATGATCTGGACCGACTACGAGGTCACGGTCGAGGAGACCTGGAAGGGGACCTCCCTCCGCTCCGTCGTCCTGAGCTTCGCCGGAGGGACCGTGGACGGCCGGTCGATCCTCGTGTCGCACGTCCCGCGCCTCGAGGTCGGGGCGACCTACGTCCTCTCGCTGAACGACCTCCGACGGCTCTACGCCTCGCCGGTCGTCGGCGCCGAGCAGGGCCTCTTCCGCGAGGTGACCGAGGAGGCGACCGGCGAGCGGATCCTCCTCGACGCCGAGGGGTGGGCCGTCGCGCTCGGCCCCGACGGCGAGCTGACCCGCCTGGCGCCGACGGAGGCGGCCGACGGGTTCGACGCCGTGACCCTCCGGCGCGACGCCCCGAGGGTCGGCCCCACCGCGACGGAGCGGGCGGCGCCGAGGGGAATCGGCGAGCCCGTCTACTCCGACGGCTCCGGGAACCCGCTCCCCGCGCCCGCGAACGGGCCTTCGCTCGCGGCCGCCGCGTCCCGCGGCGCCGCCACGGGAGGGAAGCCGCTCACCCGCTCCGCCCTGAGGCAGGCCGTCCAGGGGGTCCTCGCCGCCCGCGAGCGGACGGGGCGCTGAGGGGAGGTCCGACGTGAAGACGATCGCCCGCCTCGCCTCCTTCGCCTCTTTCGCCTCTTTCGCCTCCTCCGTCTCCTCCGCCTCCTCCGTCGCCGTCGCCGTCGTGGCCGTCGCCGCGGCGCTCCTCGTCCCCGCTCCCGCCCTCCACGCGCAGGCGAGCTCGAGCGCGGGGCACCCCGGGAACGAGGGGTGCTGGTGCGGCTACCAGACGAACGTCGTCAGGAGCTACGTCATCCGCGGCGTCGGAAGCAGCGCCTCGCAGAAGGAGGCGGCGGCCGACATGATCCGGGAGTGGAACCGTTACGCGAACCTCTTCAACGTGACGGTCGACTCCTCCTCGAGCCTCGGGAGCCAGAACGGCGTCAACGAGGTGAACGTTCTCATCTCCAGCGCCGACTCCGTGGCGCGCTACGGCATCGAGCTGGAATCGAGCGTCTTCGGCGTCGCCGTGATGTTCCCCGACTCGGGCTTCGGCCAGTTCAACCAGTGCAAGGAGTTCGACCCGTCGGGCTGCGGCCCCTTCAACGAGACCGACGTCGTCGTCAACGCCGCGTTCCCCACCGGCTGGACGGGGGACTGGTACGCCACCGGCAACGACTCGACCGGCGGGACGGCGATGGTCCAGGCGACCGTCCTCCACGAGGTGGGGCACACGCTCGGCCTCCACCACGTCTTCGACCTGGCGCAGGGTGCGGGCTACGGCAACAGCCTCTCCACGATGAACTACCTGAACGACGACGTCGGGAAGTACCTCACCCGGATGGACGCCAAGACGATCCGGACCGAGTACTCCGGCGCCGCCCGCTCGCTCGTCGACGTCGGCGTCTACCCGTTCGTCTACGGCAACAAGCGGTACGACCAGACCTACGCCGCCCTGTCGAAGGGCTCGGCCCTCCCGGGCGAGGGGCTCACCGTCAGCAACTGGCTCGTCCAGAACGTCGGGAGCCAGGCCACGGGCCCCATCCGGATCACCTTCTACCTCGTCCCGACCGGGGGGCGGAAGTACCCGCAGCCGACGGACACGGCGATCGGGAGCGTCGACTTCGGAGGGGGCGCGCCCGTCGACGCCGAGCAGGAGATGAACGCCACCCCGCTCGTCGTGCCGGCGAACGCCGCGGCCGGCGACTACTGGGTGGGGGCCATCGCCACGGTGAACGGCCAGGAGGACTCCGCCTACCAGGTCGGCAAGCCGAACAACAACCGGTTCCTCGTCGGGCACACCGAGCCGACGGTCTTCCGAGTCCTCCAGGGCTCGGGGGGAGGGACGCCGCTGGCGGCCGACTTCCAGTTCGCCCCCTCCTCCCCGCAGGCCGGGCAGGCGGTCGGCTTCCAGGACCTCTCTCGCGGCACGCCGACGGGATGGCAGTGGGACTTCGGCGACCCCTCGTCGGGCGGGGCGAACGCCTCGACCACCCAGAACCCCGAGCACGCCTACCAGCAGGCGGGGACGTACACGGTGCGGCTCACCGTCTCGAAGTCGGGCGCGACGTCGAGCTCGACGACGCGGCAGGTCGTCGTCTCCGCCAAGCCAGGCGGGGGAGTGACTTCGTCCGCCCTCCTCGTCCCGGTCGTCCTCGACATCCCCGGCCGCTTCCTCTCGGAGCTGACGGTCGCCAACAGCGGGACGACGACGGCCACCGTCCGCCTCCGCTACACGGCGGCGACCGCGCTCGGAGCGACCGGGAGCGGGACGGCCACCTTCACGCTCGGCCCGGGGCGCCAGACGGTGATCCCTGACACCCTCGCCTTCCTGAGGCAGAAGGGGCTCCCGATCCCGACCGGCTCGACGCAGGGCGGGTCCCTGAGGGTCGAGTTCGAGGGGCTCTCGAACGCCGGCGCCGGCTACGCCTCGGCCCGGACGACGGCGCCGATCGCCGGCGTCGGGCGGGCCGGGCTCTCCTACCCGGGCGTCGACGTGACGCAGGCCTTCACCGAGCCCGTGGCCGTCTTCGGCCTGCGCCAGAACTCCACCGACCGGAGCAACTTCGCCCTCGTCAACGCCTCCACGACGAGCCCCGTGACGCTGAACGTCTACGTCGTGAAGGGGGACGGCACCGGCTCGTTCCAGTTCGACCCGATCACCCTCCAGCCGGGGCAGTGGGACCAGTACGGGAACATCCTCACCCAGGCCTCGCCCGGGCTCGACGAGGGGTGGATCCTCGTCGACCCCGTCACGACGGGCGTTCCGTACCTGGCCTACGGCGTCTTCAACGACGGCGCCGCGCCCGGCCGGGGGACGGACGACGGCTCGTTCGTCGGGGCCATCGCCGACAGCAAGGTAGACGCCCTCCTCGGCATCCCCGCCGTCGTCGAGATCGGCGACAAGTACTCGAGCGAGCTGATGCTGACGAACCTGACGGACAAGCCGGCGCAGGCCTACTTCGAGTTCGTCGAGTCGCTCGCGCACAAGGGAGGCGCGTCGGCCGGCGTCTTCTCCGTCGACCTCGACCCGCTCGAGCAGGTGATCCTCCCGGACGTCGTCGACCAGATGCGGCAGGTCGGCGGCGACATCGGCCCGAAGGGGGCGGCGTACGCCGGCTCGCTCACCGTCCTCTTCTCCGCGCAGGACCAGCTCGTCCCGGGCCTGGCCGGCGTGAGGACCTCGAACCCGTCGATCACCACGCCGGGCCGGTTCGGCCTCTTCTACGCCGGCGACCCCTTCACCTCCTCCGCTCGCGACGCCTGGGTCTACGGCCTCCAGCAGAACGCGTCCACCCGGACCAACCTTGCCGTCGTCAACGCGGCCACGACCAACACGCCGATCACGGTCCGGCTGGAGGTCTACGACGGCGACACCGGCGCCCTCGTGAAGAGGCAGACGCTGGAGCCTCTCCAGCCGAACGAATGGCTACAGTACGATCGCGTCCTCCTGACCTACGCCCCCGGCGTGACGAACGGATACGCCCGCCTGACCGTCGTCTCGGGGGACGGCACCTTCTTCGCCTACGGCGTCGTGAACGACGGGCCGGCCCCCAACACCGGCACGAGCGACGGGAGCTACGTCTCGATGGTCGTCTCGAAGTAGAGAGGACCCGCAGCCTCTCCCGGGGGGCCGCTGGCGGTGCCGGCGGCCCTCCGGGGCCTTCGCCGTGGAGCTTCCCCCGGGGCGTGGCGTTCTATCCTCTGGCCCCGCCCTTCCCGGAGGGCGCGCCGCGCGTCCCGACGCGCGGGAGGAGGAGAGGTGAAGCTCCCCGTCGCATCCGCGGGTCTCGCCGCGCTCGTTCTCGTCTCCGCCGGCTGTAGCTCGACACCCGCCGCGCATCCCGGCGGACCGGGGGCCGCCGCGGCCTCCCCGGGCGCCGCTCGCGCCGCCGGGGTGCGGTCCCTCGCCTCGCTCTCGCTCGAGGAGAAGGTGGGACAGCTCTTCCTCGTCGGCGGGACCGGCGTCTACCGCGCCGACGACGACCCCGAGTTCGTCGACCTCCTCCGGCTCGTGGAGGAGACGGGGATCGGCGGCGTCGTCTGGTTCCAGTCCGAGGTGGGCGACACCGCGCTCCTCGACGCCCGCCTCCAGGCGAAGGCCCGGGTCCCTCTCTTCGTGGCGGCCGACCTCGAGTCGGGGCTCGGGATGCGCTTCCCCCGCGCGGTCTGGGGGCCGTACGACATGGCCCTCGCGGCGACGGGCGACGTCGCGCTCGCCGAGCGGAGGGCGCGGATCACGGCCGTCGAGGCGCGCGCCCTCGGCATCAACCAGGTCTACGCGCCGGTGGCGGACGTCAACGTGAACCCCGCGAACCCGGTCATCAACGTCCGGAGCTTCGGCGAGGACCCCTCCGACGTCGCCCGCTTCGTCGTCGCGACCGTGAAGGGGCTCCAGGAGGGGGGCGTGACCGCCACCCTCAAGCACTTCCCCGGCCACGGCGACACGGCCACCGACTCGCACCGCTCGCTCCCCGTCCTCGACGTCGACCGCGCGCGCCTCGAGAAGGTCGAGCTCGTCCCGTTCCGGGCCGGGATCGCCGCCGGGGCCCGGCAGGTGATGGTGGCCCACATCGCCGTCCCGAGGCTCGACCCCACCCCCGCCCCCGTCCTCGCCGCCCCCGAGCGCAACGACGTCTTCACGCCTGACGTCACCGACGTCCAGAAGGCCGCGACGCTCCCCGCGACCCTCTCCCCCGTCCTCACGGGCGAGCTCCTCCGCCGCGACCTCGGCTTCGACGGCCTCGTCGTCACCGACGCGATGACGATGGGGGGCGTCGTCGCCCACTTCGAGCCGGGAGAGGCCGCCGTCCGCGCGATCCTCGCCGGGTGCGACCTCGTCATCCTCTCGCCCGACACGCGGGGCGCCGTCGCCGCCGTCCTCGCGGCGGCGAGGAGCGGGCGGATCCCAGAGGCGCGGATCGACCGGTCGGTCGCGCGGATCCTCGCCGAGAAGGAGAGGCTGGGGCTCTTCCGCGAGAGGACGGCGCCGGTCGACGCCATCCCCTCCGTCGTGGCGACGCGGCCCCACCTCGCCGTGGAGGAGGAGATCGCGAGGCGCTCGCTGACGCTCTACCGCGAGGAGGCGGGCGTCCTCCCCCTCGGGCCCGGAAGGTCCCTCGCGCACGTGGTCGTCCTCGACGAGAAGACGTTCCCCGGCCCCGAGGCGCGCCTGCGAGCCGAGCTGAAGGCGCGGCTCGGCGAGGTGCCGACCGTCCGGCTCGACCCCGGCTCGTGCGACGCCGACGTGGCGGCCGCGGTCGAGGCCGCGGCGAAGGCCGACGTCGTCCTCGTCTCGCTCTTCGTCCGGGCCCGCTCGGGGGCCGGGAAGATCGCGATCCCCGACCCGGGGAAGGCGGCCCTCGAGAGGCTCCGCGCGCTCGCCAAGCCCGTCGTCGCCGTCGCGTTCGGGAGCCCGTACCTCGTCACCGACACGCCGGGCGCCGGGACCTTCCTCTGCGGGTACGGCCCGCAGCCTATCGTCCAGGCCGCCGCGGTCCGCGCCCTTTTCGGCGAGGCGCCGATCGAGGGGAAGCTCCCCGTCACCGTTCCCGGCCTCTTCCCGCGCGGGACGGGGATCCGGAAGGAGGCCGTCCGATGAGATCGCCCCTCGCCCGTGCAGCGGCCGTCTCGGCCACGATTGCCAAGGTTGCCAAGGTTGCCAAGGTTGCCACGCTTGCCACGGCCGTCACGCTCTTCTCCCCCGTCGCCACGGCGGCCGGGAGGGCCGGGGAGCGCAGCGCTCCCGCCGCCGCCATCGCGCCCCGGCTCCCCGTCGTCCCCCCGGCGTCGGTCGGGATGTCGGCGGAGCGGCTCGCGCGGATCGACGTCCCGGTGGCCGCCGCGATCGCGCGGCAGGACGTCCCCGGCGCCGTCGTCCTCGTCGGAAGGAACGGCTCGGTCGTCTTCCGGAAGGCGTACGGCAGGCGGGCGATCGTCCCGGCGCCGGAGGCGATGACGGACGACACCGTCTTCGACATGGCGTCGCTCACCAAGCCGCTCGCGACGGCGATCTCCGTGATGACGCTCGTGGAGCGGGGCCTCGTCCGCCTCGCCGACCCCGTCGTCAAGCTCCTCCCCGCCTTCGGCGCGGGAGGGGGCCTGCGGGAGACGGTGACCGTCGAGGAGCTCCTCACGCACCGCGCGGGGCTCGCGCCCGACGACCCGATGTCGCTCTACCTCGGCACCCCGTCGGAGATCTTCGCCCGCAAGTACCGCGAGCCGCTCGTCTCGGCGCCGGGGAGCCGCTTCTCTTACTCCGACGCCGGCTACGAGACGCTCGGCGAGCTGGTGGCGAAGGTGACGGGCGAGAGCCTCGACCGCTACGCCGAAAGGGCCGTCTTCGGCCCGCTCGGGATGACCGAGACGGAGTTCCGCCCCGGCGGGAAGGGGAGGCTCCCCGTCTCGCGGATCGCGCCGACCGAGCTCCTCGACGGCGTCCCGCTCCGCGGCGTCGTCCACGACCCGCGCGCCCGCGCGCTCGGGGGCGTCGCCGGGCACGCCGGCCTCTTCTCCACGGCCGACGACGTCGCCCGCTTCGCCCAGGCGCTCCTCGCCGGCGGCAAGGGGGTCCTCTCCCCGGCCGGCGTCGCGGCGATGACGCGCCCGCGCGCCTGGGGCGACGCGGACGTGCGCGCCCTCGGGTGGGACGTTTCCAGCCACTTCTCGTCGAACCGGGGCGACCTCTTCCCGCTCGGCTCCTGGGGGCACACCGGCTGGACGGGGACCTCGCTCTGGGTCGACCCCGTCACCGGCGTCTTCGTCGTGGTCCTGACGAACCGCGACCACCCGGACGCCCGGGGGAACGCGATCCCGCTCCGCGGCGAGGTCGCCTCGATCGCCGCCTCCGCGGTCACCGACGTGACGCCCGCCGCCCTGGTCCACGCCTCCGAGCCGCTCGAGGCGATCGTCGCCGCGGCGATCGCGTCCGTCCGCGCCGCGCCGCATCCCGCCCCGGCGCCGCCCCCTCCCACGTTCGACGTGAAGGCCGGCATCGACGTCCTCGAGGCCGGCGGCTTCGCCCAGGTGGCCGGCAAGCGGATCGGCCTCCTCACGAACCAGACCGGGCGGACCCGCGACGGGAGGCCCGACGCGTCGGTCCTGACGTCCGAGGCGGCCCGGAAGGCCGGCGTGACGCTCGTCCGGCTCTTCTCCCCGGAGCACGGGCCCGGGGGAGCCCTCGACGAGAAGGTCCCCGACGGCACCGACGCGGCGACCGGGCTCCCCGTCGTCTCCCTCTACGGGGAGAAACGCCGCCCCGCGCCCGAAGACCTCGCCGGCCTCGACGCCGTCGTCGTCGACCTGCAGGACGCCGGCTGCCGCTTCTACACCTACCTCACGACGCTCGGCTACCTCCTGGAGGAGGCGGAGAAGGCGAACGTCGCGGTCGTCGTCCTCGACCGGCCGGACCCGATCGGCGCCGTCTCTCCCGAGGGGCCGCTCGCCGACGCCGACCGCCTGTCGTTCACGGCGTACCACCCGATCCCGATCCGGACCTCCATGACCATCGGGGAGCTCGCGCGCCTCTTCGCCGACGCGCGCGCGCCGAAGGCGGCGCTGACCGTCGTGCCGATGCAGGGCTACCGCCGGTCGCTCTTCTACGACGAGACGGGGCTCGCGTGGGTGAACCCCTCGCCGAACCTGAGGTCGGTCACCGAGGCGCTCCTCTACCCGGGCGTCGCCCTTCTCGAGCCGACGAACGTCTCGGTCGGCCGGGGGACCGACGCGCCGTTCGAGCTGGTTGGCGCCCCGTTCATCGACGGCGTCCGGCTCGCGCGGACCCTGAACCAGCGCGGGATCGGCGGCGTCCGCTTCGCGCCGGTCGACTTCGTCCCGTCCTCGTCGACGCACGCGGGGAAGACCTGCCACGGAATCCGGATCGCGGTGACCGACCGGAAGGCGGTCCGGCCGGTGGCGCTCGGCCTGGAGATCGCCACCGCCCTCCGCGACCTCGAGGGCGCCGGCTGGGACCAGACCCGCTTCGGCGACCTCCTCGCGAACGCCTCCTCGCTCGCCCGCTTCCAACGCGGCGACTCGGCGTCGCAGATCCTCTCCGGGTCCGTCGCCGCGGTCATGGAGTTCGAGCTGAGGCGCGCCCGGTACCTCCTCTACCCCGAGGAGCCGTAGCCCGGGGACCACGGGACCGGGCTTGTCGGGGAGGGGAATATCGGGGAGGATCGTCCGCGTTCGATCACCTGCGCGGACGGCGCGCGAGACGACGGAGGGAGCGAATGGCCGACACCGACCCCTACGGAGCGAAGCGCAAGCAGGAAGAGGAGTTCTTCCGGCAGCGCGAGGCCGAGCTGATCGAGAAGATGCGCGACAAGGCCCGCCGCGAGGGGCTCCGCGCGCGGATGGCAGAGAAGATCGGGGTCCAGGACCAGGAGGCCCTCGAGATCCTGATGGAGATGGGCTTCGAGAAGGAGACCGTCATGGTCTTCCCGTTGATGCCCCTCCTGATGGTGGCGTGGGCGGACGGGGCGATCTCCGGCAAGGAGCGGGAGGGGATCCTGGCGGCGGCGGCGGCACGCGGCGTGCTGCCCGGGACCCCCGCTCACGCCCAGCTCTCCGCCTGGCTCGAGGTCAGCCCGGGCGAGGAGCTCTTCGCGAAGGCGCTCACGGTCATCCGCGCCCTCCTCGTCGACCTCCCGGAGGTGCAGCGCGACTCGTGGGAGGGAGACCTCTCCCAGGCGTGCCGCGCGATCGCGGAGGCCTCCGGCGGGATCCTCGGGTTCGGGAAGGTCTCGGCCGAGGAGGAGGCCGCCCTCGCCGCCATCGCCTCCGAGATCCAGAAGGCCCACGAGACGGCCGCCGCGAAGGTCGCCGGCTCCGTCTGAGGGTCAGCCCGGCGGGCCGGCCCCGCTGCCCCGGTCCGCGCCCTCCCCGGGCTCGTCCGGCCGCGGGGGCGTCGTCAGGACCTTCCAGAAGAACCGGGCGGCGAAGAGGACGATCACGCTCCAGGTGACGCCAAGCATCGTCCAGGCGCCGGCCGTCATCGTGCCTCCCTCGCCTTCCGGCGCCACGTCCAGGCCACGAGCGCCGAGCACGCCAGGAAGACCCCGCAGAGGAGGAGCCGCGAGACGTCCTTGACGAGCTTCGGCGTCGCGCGGCCGTCGGGGCCGAACCACGCCGTCGCGTCCCCCCGGTGGAGGACCTTTCCCAGGACGCTCCCGGCGTCGAGCGGCCAGCCGCCCCCCGAGAAGAGCGACCGGAACGCCGCCCCCCAGTCGCCCGCGGCGGGCTGGACGAGCGAGCCGACGAAGACCGCGAGGAGGAACGCGGGGGTGACCCACTGGATGACGAAGCGGAAGACGCGCGGGACGGCGATGTCCGCCCCGCGGGTGATCTCCTCCCAGCCGCGCTCCATCCCGAAGACGAACGCGAAGACGATCGACTCGAGGAGCGCGAAGACCACGAGGGAGAAGGTGCCGCTCCAGTAGTCGAACTCGTCGAACGCCCCGCCGGGGTAGAGCCAGACGCAGAAGAACCCGAGGAGGGCCGTCACGAAGCCGAAGGTCAGCGCCGCGCGGGCCCGCCGGACGCCGAGCTCGTCCTCGAGGTACGCGAGGATCGGCTGCCCCATCGCCAGGGACGACGTGATCCCCGCGAAGAAGAGGAGGCCGAACCACATCGCCCCCGCGAGAGGCGCGAACCAGCCCCAGTTGTTGAAGAGGGTCGGCAGGGCGAGGAACCCGAGCGAGAAGCCGCTCCCCCCCGACGTCGCGCCCTGGACGGCCGAGAGCCCCAGGTAGGCCGTGGCGATCGGGATCAGGAGCGAGCCGCCGAGGACCACCTCGACGAACTCGTTCATCCAGCCGGCGCTCGCCGCGTTGAGCGCCACGTCCTGGTTCTTCCTCACGTAGGCCGCGTAGCAGTGGATCGTCCCCATCCCCGCCGACAGGGTGAAGAAGATCTGCCCCGCCGCCGCGAGCCAGACCTTCGGCTGGGCCAGCCCCGACAGGTCGGGCTTCCAGACGAAGTTCAGTCCCGCGAGCGGGCTCTGGACGACGCCGGGGTCGCCGACGTGGACCGTCAGGCCGCGGACGACGAGGACGATCCCGAAGAGGACCAGGAGAGGCATCCCGATCTTGGCGGCCACCTCGATCCCCTTCGCGAGGCCCCGCGAGAGGATCCAGACGTTCAGGGCCAGCGTGACGAAGAAGAAGAACGCCGCCTCGGGCGGGACCGCGAAGAGCGAGTCGGCGTGCTGCCCGAGGTACCGGGGGAAGAAGGTCGTCGGCTCGACCCGCCGGAACGTCCCGACGATCGAGTGCCAGACGTAGGCCAGCGTCCACGACTCGATGTAGCAGTAGTACGCCGCGACGGTCACGTTGGTGAAGAGGCCGAAGACCCCGACGTACTTGAGCCAGCGGTACCGTCCCATCCGGTCGAGGATCCCCGGCGCCGAGTGGTGGCCGAACTGCCCGCCGTAGCGCCCCATGGCCCACTCCACCCAGAGGAGCGGGATCCCCATCAGGACGAACGAGACGAGGTACGGGACGAGGAAGGCCCCGCCCCCGTTCTGCGCCGCCTGGGCCGGGAACCGCAGGAAGTTCCCCAGGCCGACGGCGTTGCCGGCCATCGCCAGGACGAGCCCGACGCGCGACGCCCACCCTTCGCGGCTCCGGGACATGGCCCTCCTCCCCTCGCCGGGCGAGGCTACCCGCCGCCCGGGCGCGGCGTCAAACGCCGTTCCTCGCTCTCGGCGCGAGAATGCGCGCATGAGGGTCGCCCTTCTCCAGCTCGACCTCGCGTGGGAGGACGTCCCCGCGAACCACGCCCGCGCCGCCGCGCGCCTGAAGCAGGCCGCCGACCAGGGAGCGCGCCTCGCGATCCTCCCCGAGATGTTCTCGACCGGGTACTCGATGGACGCCTCGCGGATCGCGCAGCCTCCCGGCGGCCCCACCGAGTCGTTCCTCGTCTCGACGGCTCGCGCCCTGGGGATCCACGTCCTCGGGGGCGTGGCCACCCGCGCCACGCCCCTCCCGCTGAACGAGGCGCTCCTCGTCTCGCCCGAGGGGGAGGTGAGGCGCACCGCCAAGCTCCACCCCTTCTCCTTCGCCGGCGAGGAGAAGGTGATGGGGGCGGGAGACCGCGTCGTCACCTGGGACGTCGAGGGGGTCCGCGTCACGCCGTTCGTCTGCTACGACCTCCGCTTCCCCGAGCCGTTCCGGCTCGCCGCCGCGGAGACCGACCTCTACGCCGTCATCGCGAACTGGCCCGACAGGCGGCGCGCGCACTGGAAGGGGCTCCTTCTCGCCCGGGCCGTCGAGAACCTCGCCTACGTCGCCGGCGTCAACCGCGTCGGCGAGGGGAACGGCCAGACCTACCTCGGCGACTCGGCCCTCGTCGGCCCCTGGGGCGAGGCGCTCGTGACCGCCGAAGGCGAGGAGGCGGTCCTCCTCGGGGAGGTCGCCCCGGAGAAGGTCGCGGAGGCGCGCCGCCGCTTCCCGGTCCTGAGCGACCGGCGCCCGGCCAGCTACCGCCGATAGCGGCTCGCGGCCCGGTGCGCCGCCACGGCGCCTCGGCGCCGCGAGCCGAGCGCCGACTGGGAGTTCCCCAGGAGCGGCAACCCGCCGTCCTGGTGAGGCCTCCAGAGCGGGAGGAGCCCGGCCCGAGCGCCATCCCCGGAGTCTAGAGGCGCGGGAGGGGGGCCGGTGCCGCCGGTGCCGCCGGAAGCGCCCGGACCCACGAGGCCACGGCCTCGACCACTTCCGCCGCGACGTGCCCCGGCCTCTCGTACTCCGCCGGGGTGGACGGCCCCTCCCCGGCGACGAAGAGGTGGTTCAGCTGCGGGAAAAGGCGGAGCGTCACCCACGACTCGCCTCCCAGCGCGGCCCGCCACCCCTCGAAGTCCTTCGCGGTCACCTGGTAGTCGCGCCCCCCCTGGAGGACCAGCATCGGCATCCGCAGCCCCTTCGCCACCTCGGCGGGCCGGTAGCCGGCGAGGTCCAGCCAGTACGAGACGGGCGCGAAGAGGAGGCGCGTCCCGGCGGGAGGCGGGTTCCTCGGGTCGAGAGCGCGGACCTTCTCCGCCTCGGCCTTCAGCTCCTCTCCTTTCGCGGCCGCTTCCGCGCCCGCCCCGGCGGCGGCGAGGTACGCCACCTGCTCGACGACGAGGTCGGGCAGCGGCCGCGTGTTGCCGGCCATCACGACAAGCCCCGCGAGGGCCGGGTCGCGCGTCCCGATCCGGGGCGCCATCATCCCGCCGAGGCTGTGCCCGAGGACGACGACGCGCGCCGGGTCGACCCCCGGGGTCCGGCGGAGGAGCGCGGCGGCCGCAAGCGCGTCGTCGACCGTCTCCTCGTTCACGGTGAGGGTCGTCGACCCGGCCATCCGCGCGCCGTACACCTTCGTCCGCTTCTCGTACCTCAGGACGGCGATCCCGCGCGAGGCGAGCCCGGCCGCAAGGTCCGCGAAGACGCGGACGCCTCCGACCGTCTCGTTCCTGTCGTTCGGCCCCGACCCGTGGACGAGGACCACGGCCGGGACTCCCCGTGCCCCCTTCGGGAGCGCGAGCGTCCCGGGGAGGGCCCACTCCCCCGGGCCGACGGTGACGTCGCTCTCCGCGTAGGCCGCGGGGTCCGCGTAGGCCGGCGGCGTCCACTCCGCGGGGGGCGGCCCGGGGACGATCCTGAGCCCGTCGATCAGCCCCTTCCCGTCCTGCGAGACGAGGAGGGAGAGAGGCGCCTTCTCGAAGTCGAGAGGGACGTACGCGACCTGCCGTCCGCCGACGATCCGGGAGACGGGCGCTCCGACCGACCGGAGGAACCCGACCTGCGCGGGGAGCGACTCCCAGACGGCCTTCAGCCTCGCGGCGTCGAGGACCCGGGCCACCTCGGGAGAGAAGCGGCCCGTGACGGAGGCGTAATCGGCGCGCCGGAGCGCGGCGGCAACCCACGCCGCGGTCGTGGTGACCGGGGCGGGCGTCTGTCCCCCCTGTCCGGAGGAGGCCACCGGCGCGAGGAGGAGCGAGGCGAGGAGGAAGGCGACCTGCGACGGGCGGGGCGAAGCGAGGCGGAATCGACGGTGGGACGACATCGGGGACGAACGATGAGCTTCGGCGCCCGGCCCGTCAACGCGGCTCGCCCCTACCGCGGCCGCTCCATCGCGACGTAGCTCCCGTCGTCCGTCCCCGCGCCCGGCGTCCCGCCGTCGTTGACGACCGCGTAGGCCAGGAACCGGCCGCTTCCGGAGAGGCGCGACACCTTCGCGTACCCCTCCCTCAGGACGACGTCGCGCAGGACGGAGTCGACCTGGAGCCACCTGCCCGGCGGGAGGGTGAGCGGCGCCGACTGCGCGACGCGAAGCCCCGTCGCCGCGTCGAAGAGCTCGTAGGCCAGAATCAGCGGTGCCCCGTCCGGCTCCGCGTTGACGAGCGCCAGGTTCGTCCGCACCGTCCCGTCCTGGCGGAGCCCGGGCAGCCACGCCTCGTGGAAGGCCGTCGCCGAGAGGCCGACGCCGGGCGTGAAGAGGCCGTAGGCGCCGCCCGTCGCCGCCGCGGCGGCCGTCCTCGCGCCGGCGAAGCCCGGAGCGAGACGGCCGTCGGGCCTGCGGAAGGTGACGAAGAGCGAGCCCGCGTACCTCCCGCCGCGGCCGCCGAGGCCGGCTCCCCGGCGGCGGAGCGTATCGAGGAACGACGGCAGGAGGCGCTGCTCCCCCGCTGCGAGCGGCTCGGTCGTCTCGAAGCGCGCCCCCGCCGAGGCGGAGAGCGACTCCACGTAGACGAGCTCCGCCGTCACCGGCCCGTCCGTGGGGTTCGCGAGGACCACCTCGCTCTCGAAGGCCGGCGTCTCGACCACGGCGGGGACCACCTGCGGCTCGGAGGGCCTCACCGGGAGGACCGCCGGGACGTACGACCCGTCGTTCGTCACGTTGTCGTTGAACGCCGCGTAGGCCGAGAAGGGGGCCGTCCCCGCGACGCGCTCCACCACCGCCCAGCCGTTCGAGAGGCCCGCCCTCGCCAGGACGGAGTCGAGCTGCGTCCACGCGCCGGGGCCGAGGGTGTACGTCTCGGGAAGGACGACCCGCCGCCCCGCCGCGACGAGCGTCACGCGGAGCGTCACCGTCCCCGTCGTCCCGGCGTTCAGGAGGGCGAGGTTGCTCCGGTCCGCCGCCGTCTCGCGCAGGCCGAAGACGTGGGCCCGCTCGGTGAAGAGGTCGCCCGCGCGCGGGGCGTCGGTCGCCAGGCCGGCCCTCCCCGGACCGGCCGGCGTCGTCGTCCGGGAGACCGCCATCGCATCGGGGGCGGACGAGAGCCCCGTGAAGGAGAGGCGGAGCGTCCCCCCCTGCGCCCCCTCCGTCGGGATCGGGAGGCCCCGGCTCCGGAGCCAGGCCAGGACGTCGGGGAGGGTCCGCTCCTCGCCGGCACCGAGGCTCGTCGACGCCCTTCCCCCGCCGCTGGCGCCGAGGACCGCCGCCGGGACGTACGTGAGGGTCACGTCGGCGCGGCTCGTCCCCGCGTTCAGGAGCGTCAGCTCGGTCGAGAAGCGCGACCCGAACCGGCCGGTGGCGTCGAGGACGATCGGGACGACCCGCTCCGCGGACGGCGCCGTCGTCTCGAGCCGGTAGACCTCGCCGTCCGAGAAGTCGCAGAGGTAGACCTCGCCGTCGGCGTCCTCGCCGAAGCTGGCGACCTGGCCGATCGGACGGCCGCCGCCCGGGGCCCACCCCGCCGTCTCGTTCCTCAGGTCCTCGACGACGCCTCCGCGGAGCGAGGCGCTGAAGACCTCGCCGGAGCAGAAGTCGCCGAAGAGGTACCGCCCCGCGGCCTCGGGGACGCGCGGCGCCCTGACGACGACGCCGCCCGTGGCCGAGCAGCGCGACGCGCTGCCGCCGTGCGCGTAGTCGAGGACGGGCAGCGTCAGGAGTCCCTGGGGGTTGCACCCGGAGGAGGGGAGGTAGCAGTGCGTCCCCTCCATCAGCCGCCATCCGTAGTTTTCCCCGCCGGGAGAGCCCGCCGGCTGGAAGTCGACCTCCTCCCAGAGGTCCTGCCCGACGTCGCCGATCCAGAGGTCGCCGGTCCTCCGGTCGAAGGCGTAGCGCCACGGGTTGCGGAGCCCCTTCGCCCAGATCTCCGGCAGGGGGAGGGTGCGTCCCGCGAACGGGTTGTCGGGCGGGACGGCGTACCCCTTCCCGGCGTCCTGGCGGTCGACGTCGACCCGCAGCATTTTCCCGAGCCAGGTCCCGTCGTTCTGGGAGTTGTTCAGCGGGTCCCCTCCGCTCCCGCCGTCGCCCAGCCCGACGTAGAGAGTCCCGTCGAGCGGCGAGAACGCGAGGTTCCCGCCGTTGTGGTTCGCGAAGGGCTGCACCTGCGTCAGGACCGTCCGCGCCGACGAGGGGTCGGCGAGGTCCGGATCGGCCGAGACCCGGAACTCGGCGACGACCGTGTTGCCGGCGAGGTCGGTGTAGTCGACGAAGAAGCGGCCGTTCTCCGCGTAGCGCGGGTGGAACGCGAGGCCGAGGAGTCCGCGCTCGCCGCCGGACGAGACCTTTCCCGTCAGGTCGAGGAACGGCCGGCCGAGGAGGACGCCGTCCCTCACGATCCGGATCCGCCCCGCCCGCTCCACGACGAAGAGGCGGCCGGCGTCGCCCGCCGGGGCCGTCGCCGCGACCGGCCCGGCGAGCCCCGACGCCACGAGGACCCAGCGTGGCTGCGCGGACGCGGGAGCCGCCGCGGTCACCGCCAGCAGGACCCCGAGCGCGAGGGCGGCCCGAAGGTGTCGCGCCGGTCCGCCCCGGCCAGACCGATCGGTCCCGCGCGCGCTCACGCGGCCCCCTCGTGCGTCCCACGCGTCGTCGCCGTCCGGCGCAGGAGCCCGCGCAGCGCGGCCTCGATCGCGTCGCCCCGCTCGACGAGGCCGTGGTCTCCTCCCGGGACCGCGTGGAATCGCGACCCTGGGACGAGCTCCCCGGAGGCCTCCCACGCCCCCCACGTCCCGCGGACCTGGTCGAACGGGACCGAGGCGTCGTCCGTCCCCATCACGACCGCGACGGGGACCGGCGGCGGCGCCTCGCCCGCGCGGACGGAGGCCATCTCCAGGAAGAACGCCCGGTGGATCGGCAGGTCGCGCTCCTCCCCGTGGTGGAAGAGGGTGAGCGGGTCGCCCTGCGGGAGCTTCTCCTTCCAGCGGGCGCCGAAGCCGAGGGCCGGGGCGATCAGGAGGAGCGGGGGGCCGTCCGGCCCCTCCCCGTCCGCGACGGCGAGGGCCGCCAGCGCGCCGAGGGAGCTCCCGACGACGGCGGCGGGTCGCGCCGCGACGACGGCGGCGCGGGCCCGCTCGACGATCGCCGCGAAGCTCAGCCTCGCGAAGGAGGGGACGTTGAGGTCCGGGGCGACGACCTCCCACCCGTCGGGGCTGAAGCGCTTCGTCAGGACGGCCACCTTCCGCCCCCTTGGGGAGGAGGCGAGACCGTGGAGGTAGACGAGCGCCGGCACGACGGCCTCAGAACGAGAGGAGCTCGCGGAGCGCGGCGAGGAGGCGCCCCTTCGGCGAGAACCCCTCCTCCAGCGCCCGGCTGAAGGGGACGGGCGTGTCGAGCGCGCCGAGCCGCGCCGGCGGCGCGTCGAGCCAGGGGAACGCCTTCTCGGCCACCGTCGCCGCCACCTCGCCGCCGAAGCCGCCCGTCCGCGTCGCCTCGTGGAGGACGAGGAGCCGGCCGGTCCGCCGCACCGACGCCAGGACCGCCTCCTCGTCCCACGGGAGGAGCGACCTCAGGTCGACCACCTCCACCTCGCTCCCCTCCGCGGCGAGCCGCGCCGCCGCGTCGAGGGCCCAGCCGACGCCGACCCCCCAGGTGACGACCGTCGCGTCGCGGCCGGCGCGCGCGAGCCGCGCCCGGCCGATCGGGACGCGGTACCACCCCTCCGGCACCGCCCCCTTCGCCGACCGGTAGAGGACCTTGTGCTCCAGGTAGAGGACGGGGTTCCCGTCCTCGAGCGCGGAGAGGAGGAGTCCCTTCGCGTCGAACGGCGTCGCCGGCGCGACGATCTTCAGCCCCGGGACGTTCGCGAAGTAGCTCTCGACGTTCTGCGAGTGGAACGGCCCCGCCCCGACGCCGCCGCCGACGGGGCAGCGGACGACGACCGGGACTCCCGCGCCCCAGCGGTACCGCGTCTTGGCGAGGTTGTTGACGATCTGGTTGAAGCCGCAGGAGACGAAGTCCCCGAACTGCATCTCCACGACCGGGACGAAGCCGTCGAGCGCGAGGCCGAGCGCGGCGCCGAGGGCTCCCGCCTCGATGATCGGCGTGTTCCTCACCCGCTCCTTCCCGAACTCGCCGACGAACCCCTGCGTCACCTTGAACGCGCCGCCGTACTCCGCGACGTCCTGCCCGAGGAGGAGCGAGCGCGGCACCTCGCGGAGCGCGAGGCGGAGGGCGTCCGAGACGGCGTCGACGTAGCGGACCTCCTCGGCGCCGGGGAGGAGCCGGAGCGCCTCCTCCTCCTCGAGCCCGCGGAGCGGGCCCCCCGCCGCGCCCGGCGCGTGGACGCCGGCGAGCTCGACGGCCTCGTCGAAGCGGGGATCGGGGACCGCGAGGACCCTCTCGACGGTCTCGTCGACGAGGCCCTTCAGCCGCGCCCGGACCGCCGCGAGGGCCGCCGGGTCCGTCGCGCCTCCCTCGAGCAGCAGCCGCTCGAACCGGGCGACGGGATCGCGCGGCCGCCACTCCTCGAAGAGCTCCTTCGGGACGTACGCGGTCCCCGACGCCTCCTCGTGGCCGCGCATCCGGAACGTGACGAGCTCGAGGAGCGTCGGCCCGTCGCCGCGGCGGGCCCGCGCGGCGGCCCGCGACACGGCGTCGCGGACCGCGAGGAGGTCGTTCCCGTCGACGCGCTCCGCGGGCATCCCGTACCCCGCGCCGCGGTCGGCGAGGCGGGCGCAGGCGTACTGCTCGGAGACCGGCGTCGAGAGGCCGTAGCCGTTGTTCTCGAGGACGAAGAGGACGGGGAGCTTCCAGACGGCGGCGAGGTTCATCGCCTCGTGGACCTCCCCCTCGCTCGAGGCGCCGTCCCCGGTGAAGGCCGCGGCGACCGTCTCCTCCCCCTTCAACCGCGCCGCGAGGGCGAGCCCGCACGCCACCGGGAGCATCGCCCCGAGGTGGCTGATCATCCCGACGATCCGCGACGGCAGGTGGCCGAAGTGGAAGCTCCGCTCGCGTCCCTTCGTGAAGCCTTCCCCCTTCCCCATGAGCTGGCAGAGGAGGGTCGTCAGGTCGAGCCCCCGCGCCGTGAAGACGCCGAGGTTCCGGTGCGACGGGAGGATCCAGTCGGAGGGGCGGAGGGCCGTCGCGACGCCGACGGCGATCGCCTCCTGGCCGATCCCGGAGAACCACTTCGACAGGCGCCCCTGCCGGAGGAGGATCAGCATCTTCTCCTCGACGAGGCGCGGAAAGAGGAGGGCCTCGTGGAGCCGCAGGAGCTCCTCCGGAGGCGCCACGGCCTCCTCCGCGGCGACGCCCTCGGCCGCCTCCGCGCGCTCGATCGGGAGCTCGACGCTCATGAAACCGCGGATTCTGGACTGGGACGCGCCCGGGGTCCACCGGCGAGGCGAGGAGCGGGAGGGCCCTTCTCTCAGCGCCCCAGCCGCCGGAGGGTGGAGGCGGGGTCGTCGGTGAGGACCGCGTCGCACCCCAGGAGTCGGTAGAGCCAGAGCCGCCGGTCGGGCGTCGGGTCGAGCGGGGCGACCCTCTGGCCGCGCCGGTGGGCCCGGACGGCGTAGAGCGGGTTGACGAGGAGGAGCGGCCAGAACGGGCCGAGCAGCTCGAAGCCCGAGGGCGGCCGCGCCTCCTTGAGCGTGATCCAGCCGAGCGGGACCTCGGGCGCCGCGACCCGGAGGGCGCGGAGCCGTTCCGCCGAGAACGAGAGGGCGACCGTCCGGTCGAGGACGCCGGCCGCGGCCAGCTCGTCCCGCAGGCGGCTCCCCGTCGCCGGGTCGAGGAAGCGGTCGCTCTTGAGCTCGACCGCGAGCCCCCGGTCGGGGGGGAGGAGCGCCGCCACCTCGGCGAGGGTCGGGATCCGCTCCGCCTCGAAGCCCTCCCGCCCGGACGAAGCCCGTAACGCTTTGAGCTCAGAAAGCTTGCGCGCCTCGACGGGTCCCGAGCCGTCGGTCGTCCTCTCGAGGGTCGCGTCGTGGATGCAGACGAAGGCGCCGTCCGCCGAGAGCCAGAGGTCCGTCTCGAGGATGTCCGCGCCGTCCGCGAGCGCCCGTCGGAAGGAGGCGAGCGTGTTCTCCGGGCACGCGACCCGGTTCCCGCGGTGCGCGATGACGTACGGCATCCCCCGGCCCGGAAGGGAGAGGGAGAGGCCGGCGGGCGGCGCGGGACGGCCCGCGGGGGAGCTCTTCATCGACCGACGATTCTGTCAGCCTCGCCGGAACGACGCCTCGAGGACCCGCAGCTCGCGGTTCTCAGGATCCCTGGTTCGCGCCTCCGGACGGGGCCTCCACCGCGCCGCGGCACGCTACACTCCCGCGCGCCATGGGCATTCGCAGCCCTCGCTTGCGGGGCGCCGTCGCGGCGGCGGCGCTGGCCTTCGCCGCCGGGTGCGCTCGCAAGGCCGAGAGGGCCGAGTCCCCGCCGCCTCGCCCGGAGCTGCTCCTGGTCACGCTCGACACGACGCGCGCCGACGCGCTCGCGCCCGAGGCCGAGGCCTCCGCGACGCCCAGCTTCGCCGCGCTCGCCGCGCGCGGGATCCGCTTTTCCCAGGCCTACGCCACCGCGCCGACGACGCTCCCGTCGCACACGTCGATGCTCACGGGGCTCTATCCGTCCGAGCACGGCGTCCACGAGAACGGCCGCAGGCTCTCCGACCGCGTCCCGGTCGTCGCCGAACGCCTGGCGCAGCTCGGCTATCGGACGGCCGCCTTCGTCTCGGGGTTCCCGCTCGAGCGTCCGTGCGGGCTCGCTCGCGGATTTGAGGTCTACGACGACGCGTTCGGACCCGGAAAGGTCGAGCGGAGCTCGCGCGAGACGACCGACCGCGCGCTCGCCTGGCTGGCGGCGGCCGATTCGCGGCCGCGGTTCCTCTGGGTTCACTACTACGACCCGCACGAGCCGTACGCGCCGCCGGAGCCCTACCGCAGCCGGTTCCCGTCGGACCCCTACCGGGGCGAGATCGCGGCCATGGACCACGAGCTCGGCCGGCTGATCGCCGCGTTCGAGGGCGCGCGGGGCGGACGCGAGGTCCGGATCATCGTGGCGGCCGACCACGGCGAGGGGCGCGGCGATCACGGCGAGATGCTGCACGGGAACCTCCTCTACCAGGGCGTCATGCGGGTCCCTCTCGTCGTCGTCGGCGACGGCATCCCGCCGGGCACGCGCTCCGATCCGGTGAGCCTTCGCCAGATCCACGCGACGCTCCTCGGCTGGGCCGGCGAGGGGACCCCGGGAGGGCTTCTCGCCCCGGTCGACCAACCGGCGCTCGCCGAGGCGATGCAGCCGTTCCTCAACTACCGCTGGCAGCCGCAGGTGATGGCGGTCGCCGGACGGCAGAAGCTGATCCGCTCGGGCCGCCTCGAGCTCTACGACGTGGTCGACGATCCACGGGAGGAACACGACCTGGCGAAGCCCGGCCCGCCGCCTCGGGGGCTCGTCCGGGCGGTCGCCGGGTACCCGCTGCCGGGTCAGGGTGGGGCCGCCCCCACTGCGGCCCCCGTCGGCGACGAGGATCGGCGGCGCCTGGCGAGCCTCGGCTACCTCGTCTCGGAGGGGGCGCCCGCGAGCGTGCCCGCCGACGCGCCGCGCGCCGCGGACATGACGGGACTCTTCGGCGATCTCGACGCCGGTGCCCTCGCCTTCACCGAGGAACGCTGGGCGGTCGCGGCGAGAGCCTTCGAGGGGATCCTCGCCCGCGATCCGGGAAACCTGATGACGGCCGTGCGGCTGGCGGTCTGCCGGTCGATGCTCGGCCAGGAGCGGGCCGCGCTCGCCGCGTTCGACCTCGCGAAGCGGATCGATCCCCGTTCGATCGAGGTGAGCCACTACCTCGGCATGCACTACCTGAAGAACGGCCAGGACGAGCTCGCCGCCCCGCTCTTCGAGAAGGTGCTGGGCGCCCAGCCCGATCGCCTGGCGGCGCTCGAGGGCCTGGCGAAGATCAGGGCCCGCCAGGGCCGGCTGGCGGAGGCCGCGGCGCTCCTCGAGCGCGCCGTCCCTCTCACCCGCGACCCGGGAGCACGCCTCGTCGAGGTCGGTCTCCTGCGGATGGAGCTCGGCGAAACCGGTCCGGCCATCACGGCTCTCGAACGGGCGCGCGGCTTGCAGGGCCCGGCGTTCCGGCGGAACCTCGAGCTCGGCGTTCTCTATCTCGCGGCCCGGCAGTACGATGAAGCCCGGGCCGCGCTCGACCGCGTTCCGGCCGACGACCCGGCGGCGGCGATGGCCCTCTTCAAACGGGCGCAGGTGAGCGTTTTGCTCGGCGAGCCGGACAGCCGTGCGCGCATCCGTGCGGCCTGGGAGCGCGCCGACCCGGCGACCCGCCGGCTCATCGCCGGAGAGCGCCTCTTCGCCGGCATGGTCCCCTGAGGCCCCGCCGGGCCCCCCGCCGCGTTCCCTCTCGCCCGCTCGTCCTGGTCTTCGCGGTCCGATCGCCCGGCCCCCGCCCCCTCGACGCTCTCCTTCGATCGAAGTTGGTGCTCACCATTTCCGCGGCTGTCGGCTAGACTAGCTCTGAGTACCCTGTCCACGTTCCCGGGCCGACTCAATCCGCGCCGTCGGCGCGACCACCCTAAAGGGAGGAGAGGCGAATGAAACGGATTCTCGGGGGGCTGTCCTTGCTGCTGCTGTTCGCGACGCCGGCGCTCGCTCAGCAGACCGGAACCATCGTCGGCAAGGTCACGATGGCCGACGGGTCGACGCTGCCCGGGGTCTCGGTCACGGCGACGTCGAGCGTCCTGCCGCAGCCGCGGCACTCCGTCTCGGGCGCCGCCGGCGACTACCGGCTGCCGTTGCTGCCGCCCGGCACGTACCAGGTGACGTTCGCCCTCCAGGGGATGGGAACCGTGAAGCGCACGGCCGCCGTCGTCCTGCAGCAGGACACGATCCTCAACGCGACCCTCGCGCTCTCGTCCGTGACGGAAGGGGTCACGGTCGTCGCGCAGGCGACGCTGCTCGACACCGAGTCGCCCGCGCTCAAGGCCTCGGTGAACGACAGCGTCATCAAGGCCCTGCCGGTCGGCCAGGAGTACCGCGACCTCGTCAAGCTCGTGCCCGGCGTCCAGTACACGGAGGATTCCGTCCGCGGACCGAGCGCCGGCGGAAGCGGTCAGGACAACGTCTACAGCTTCGACGGCGTGAACGTGACCCTGCCGCTCTTCGGCACGCTCTCGGCCGAGCCGGCGTCGTACGACATCGAGCAGGTCGCGGTCGTGAAGGGGGGCGCCGACGCCACGGACTTCAACCGCGCCGGCGGGATCACGATCAACACCGTCAGCCGATCCGGGTCGAACGCCTTCCACGGCGCCCTCTCCTTCCAGATCCAGCCCTCCGGCACGGTCGCCACCCGCACGACCACCAGCGCCTCGGTCTTCGAGGAGGACAAGAACTGGGCGGTCGCCAACTTCGGCGGGCCGATCGTGAAGGACCGCCTCTTCTTCTACGCGTCCTACTACCGCCCGACGAGCACGCGCCAGAACCGGTCCAACCTCTACGGCGACGTCCCGGACTACGACGACACGCGGAACGAGTTCTTCGGCAAGCTCACGTACTCGCCGACCGAGTCGATCCTCCTGAACGGCTCGTACCGGACCTCGAAGCACGACCAGGAGCACGCGAGCGTCTCGGGCGAGTCCTCCGCCGCCTCGACGAGCAACGGCTACGGTGCCAAGCAGAAGATCGCGATCCTGGAGGGCTCCTGGGTCATCAACAACCAGAGCTACGCGACGCTCAAGGTCACCGACTTCAGGAACCCGAACCAGGGGAGGCCGGACAACGTGCTCGGCCTCGTGCCGGCGCTCGACGGCAGCGTCAACATCGACCCGAACGCGCTCGACAGGATGGGGTACGTCACCCTCCCCGTCCCGGTCGCGGGCCAGGACGCCTACAACGCCTTCATCGCCCCCATCATCTCGCGCTACGGGTACGTCCAGAACGGCGTGAGCAAGGGCGGCGGCGTCATCGGCGGCGGGTCCATCTTCGACAACGACGACTTCTACCGCCAGAGCTTCCAGGTCGCCTACGACCTCACCCTGGGCAAGACCGTGATCCACAACCTGCACGTCGGCTACCAGTTCTCCAAGGACCAGGAGGACCTGTACCGGACCTCGAACGGGTGGGGCGTCGTCACCGTGCCCGGCGGCCGCATCAAGTGCCCGACGACCGCCGCGTGCTCCGGGCAGCCGGTGTACTACCAGGCGCAGGTGCAACAGCAGGGGATCCTCGGCGTCCCCACCATCAACTCCCAGTACGTGTCGCACAACATCGAGCTGAACGACTCGATCCGGTGGTCCAACCTCACCGTCAACGTCGGCCTGATCGCGAGCGACGACCTGCTCTACGGCCAGGGGCTGAGGGAGAAGGACGGCACGGTCTCGGGGTTCGAGGTCGCTCCCGGCAACAAGTACCTGATGCACGAGATCAAGTTCCAGGACGCGCTCCAGCCCAGGCTGGGCATCGTCTGGGCATACCAGGGGTCGAACACCGTCTACGCGAACTTCGCCCGCTACGTCCCGCAGGCGGGCTCGCTCCCGCGCGCCGCGTCGTGGGCCCGCAACTCCGCGGTGACGATCAACGCCTACTTCGACGCCAACGGCACGTTCATCGGCTCCACCCCCGAGGCCTCGTCGTCGGGCAAGATGTTCGTGGACGGCATCAAGCCCCGCCACACCGACGAGTACCTGATCGGCACGACCAAGGACCTCGGCAAGGGCTGGAGCGGCCGCGTTCACGCCCGCTACCGCTTCTCCAAGGGCTTCTGGGAAGACACCAACAACGACGCGCGGATCCTCTTCGACCCCCCGCCGGACATCCCGCGGGCGCTCTACATCCCGAACCTGGCCGCGATCCGCAAGGAGATCGGCGGATCGACGTACGTCATCGCCGCGCTCGACGGCGCCTTCACCAAGTACTACGAGGCCGGCCTCGAGGCCGAATGGCACGGCCGCAACGCCTACCTCCGAGGCTCGTACGTCTGGAGCCACTACTACGGCAACTTCGACCAGGACAACAGCGCCAGCGGCGCCACCGCGAACGACAGCAACATCTTCATCGGCTCGTCGAACATCGGCGACGGCGCCGGCCGCCAGCTCTGGAACTACAAGTACGGCAACCTCCGCGGCGACCGCCGGCACCAGTTCAAGGTGTACGGCTCGTACAGCTTCAACTGGAAGGGCTCCGTCGGCGCCTACGCGATCTACCAGTCGGGGCAGCCGTGGGAGTACCACAGCTACGAGCCCTACATCTCGCAGACGACGAGCACCATCGACACCAACCGCTACGCCGAGCCGGCGGGGTCGCACGTGACCCCCGACCACTACCAGCTCGACCTGAACTACACGCAGACCATCCCGCTGGGCGACACCTTCAGGGTGGAGGCCCGGATCGACTGCTTCAACGTCTTCAACAGCCAGACGGGGTACAACGTCCAGTACAACGTCCACTCGGCGAATCCCGGGACGTACCAGACGTTCTTCGACCCGCGTCGCTTCCAGTTCGCGCTCAGGGTCGAGTTCTAGCCGGCGTCGCGCCGAACGACGGGGGCCCGCGGAGAGATCCGCGGGCCCTTTTTCGTTCCCGCCCTCCGTGCGCACCGGCGCGGGAAGGCGCCGGGGCGCCGCGCGGGGACGGGCGCGGCGTTACGATCCCCCCATGCCGAGCCTCTTCGTCGGCGTCGACGTCGGCGGGACCCGGACCCGCGCGGTCGTCTCCGGCAGCGACCTCGTCGTCCTCGGCCGGGGGGCCTCGGGCGCCGCCAACGCCTCCCAGACCCCGGTCCCCCGCGTCGTCCAGGCGATCGCCGAGGCGATCGAGGACGCGCTCGCCGCCGCCGCGGTCCGGCCGAGGGACGTCTCGGCGATCGCGTGCGGGATCGCCGGGGTCGAGGCGGCCGCCCAGGAGGGGCGGCTGACGGCGGCCCTCGAGTCGACCTTCTCCGGCAGGCCCGTTCTCGTCACCACCGACGCCCGGATCGCGCTCGCCGGCTCCGTCGGCGACCCCGTCCACGGCGCCGGCGCGGTCCTCATCGCCGGGACCGGCGCGGTCGCCTTCGGCCGGAACCGTCACGGCCTCGAGGAGCGTGTCGGAGGGTGGGGCGCCGTGATCGGCGACGAGGGCTCCGGGGCCGAGATCGGCCGCCGCTGCCTCGCCGCCATCGCGCGCGACGTCGACGGCCGCGGCCCCCGGACGGCCATGCGCGAGGCGCTCCACGCCTCCGAGGGGACCCGCTCGGCGGCGGGGACGCTCCAGAGGCTCGTCCAGCCCGGCGCCTCCCCGGCCGACATCGCCGCCTACGTCCCGCTCGTGATCGACGCGGCGCACGCCGGGGACCCGGTCGCCCGGGGGATCCTCGACTGGGCCGCCGAGGAGCTCGCGAGGACGACCATCACCCTCCTCCGCAAGCTGGGGCTGGCCGACGAGGCCATCCCGGTGGCGACGGTCGGCGGCGTCTTCTCGGCCGGGGAGCTGATCCTCGGGACCCTGCGCGAACGGATCCTGGGCGTGGCGCCGAAGGTCCACCTCGGCCCTCCCCCGTTCCCCCCCGAGCTCGGCGCCGTCCGGCTCGCCGTGGCGCGCTGGGGCGACCTGGATGGCTGACGTCGGAGAGCTCCTCGAGAGGATCCACGCCGCCGACCGCGAGGCCGTGGAGGCGACCGGGAGGGCGCTCCCCGCCGTCGCCAGCGCGGCCGAGGCGATCGCCGCGCGGCTCGACGCCGGGGGACGCTGGCTGAACGTCGGCGCGGGGACGAGCGGGCGGATCGCCGCCCTCGACGCCGCCGAGCTTCCCCCGACGTTCGGGGTCGACCCGGGCCTCGTGACGACGCTGATGGCCGGAGGCGCGGGCGCCTTCTTCACGGCCGTCGAGGGGGCGGAGGACGACGAGGCGCGCGGGGGCGAGGACCTCGCGGCCGCCGGGCTCACGCCCCGCGACGCGGTCGTCGGCGTCGCGGCGAGCGGTTCCACGCCCTACGTCGCGGGGGCGCTCCGGTTCGCGAAGGGGGTCGGCGCGCTCACGGTGGCGCTCGTCTGCGCGGCGCCGTCCCCCCTCGCGGAGCTGGCCGACCTCGCGATCGTCGCCGAGACGGGACCCGAGGTCCTCCGCGGCTCCACGCGGATGAAGGCCGGGACGGCGCAGAAGCTCCTCCTCAACATGCTCTCGACGGCGGTGATGGCGCGCCGCGGCCTCGTCTGGCGGGACGAGATGGTCGCGATGCGGCCGACGAACAGGAAGCTGAGGCTCCGGGCGGTCCGGATCGTGAGCGACCTCGCGTCGCTCGCGCCGGAGGCCGCCGAACGGATCCTCGAGGAGGCCGGGTGGGACCTCCCGGCCGCGCTCGTCAGCGCGCGGTGGGGCCTCGACGTGGTTCGGGGACGCGCGTGGCTCGCCTCCCGCGGAGGGAACGTCGCCCGCGCGCTGGACGAGGAGCCGCGATGGGGCTGATCGACCTCCACATCCACGGCGCGTTCGGCGTCGACCTCCTCACCGCCGACGAGGCGGCGCTCGACTTCCTCGCGAAGGGGCTCGCGGCGGCCGGCGTCGAGGCGTTCCTCCCGACGCTCGTCCCGGTCCCTCTCGCCGGCCTCCCGCCGCTCGTGGCGCGCCTCTCGGCGTGGATCCGGGGCCGGAAGGCGGGGGACGGGCGCGGCGCCGTCCCGCTCGGCCTCCACCTCGAGGGGCCGTTCGTCTCGCCCGCGCGGAGCGGCGCCCTCCACCGCGACGCGCTCCTCGACGGAAGCGACCGGCGCCGCGTCGACGCGTTCTTCGAGGCGGTCGGGGAGCTCCCGGGACGCCCGATGGTGACCCTCGCCCCCGAGATCCCGGGCGGCCTCGACCTCGTCTCGGCCTTCGCGCGCCGCGGCTTCGTCGTCTCCATCGGCCACACCGCCGCCGACGCCGCGACGCTCGACGAGGCGCTCCGCCGCGGCGCCCGCCACATGACCCACTTCGGCAACGCGATGAGCCCGCTCCACCACCGCGACCCGGGGCCGATCGGGTGGGGGCTCGACCGGGACGGGGTCTCGGTCGACGTGATCGCCGACCTCCACCACGTCTCGCCGGAGATGCTCCGGCTCCTCCGGCGCGCCAAGGGCCCCGGGCGCGTCGTCCTGATCAGCGACGCCGTCCCGCCCGCGGGGCTCCCCGACGGCGCCTACGAGGTCTGGGGGGAGCCGCTCCGCCTCTCCGCCGGCTGCGTGAGGAACGGCTCGGGGAACCTCGCGGGGAGCGCGGCTCTCCTCCCCGCCTGCGTGGCGAACGCGGCCGCGAGCGGCTGGCCGGAAGGCGAGGCCGAATCCGCGGCGGCCGAGACGCCCCAGCGGCTCCTGGCGGCCGGGTGACGGCTCGTCGCCAGGCCGGCGCCCTCGCCCGGGCCGTCCCGGCCGTCCTCTCGGCCGTCCTCCCGGCCGTCCTCGCGGCCGGCGACTTCCCCACGCCCGGCGCCCTCGTTCCGCACGTCTCCTGCCGGGCGCAGCCCGACCTGAGCTACGCGCTCTTCGTCCCTACCGGCGCCCGGCCGGCGCGCGGCTGGCCCGCCCTCGTCCTCCTCGACGCGCGCGGGCGGGGCGCGGCGGCGGCCGGACCGTTCGTGGCGGCAGCCGGGAGGCTCGGCGTCGTCGTCGCCTCGTCGAACGACTCGCGGAGCGACGCCCCGATCGAGCCGACCCTCCGGGCCTTCGTCGCCACGCTCGACGACCTCCGCGCCCGCGTCCCCCTCGACGACGCCCGGCTCGTCGTCGGCGGTTTCTCCGGAGGCGCGCGGACCGCGGCGTTCCTCGGCTCGGCGCTCAGGCAGCCCCCCTTCGCCGTCCTCCTCGCCGGGGCCGGGTTCCCGGCGGAGTCCCCCCCGGAGAAGGGGCGGAAGGTCCCCGTCTTCGCGGCCGTCGGGGACGCCGACTTCAACTTCTACGAGGTGATGGCGCTCGCGGGGACGCTCGACGCGCTCGGCGTCCCGAACCGCCTGGCGGTCTTCGCCGGCGGGCACCGCTGGCCCCCCGAGGAGGTCGCCGCCGAGGCCCTCGACTGGCTCGAGCTCCTCGCCGAGCGGACCGGCGCCGCGCCCCGCGACCCCGACCACCTGGCCGCGATCCTCTCCGCCGACCTCGCCCGGGCCCGCGCGGCGGGCGACGGGGGCGACGTCCTCGAGGCTTTCCGCCGCGCGGGCGCCCTCCTTCGCGATTTCGACGGCCTCGTCGGCGACGACGCCCTCGCCGCGACGCGCTCCTTCGTCGCGTCGCTCGGCGACCCGAAGGACCTGCAGAAGCGCTCGCGGAAGCTCGCCAGGCGCCGGGAGCGGGACGGGCGGGACCTCGAGGAGCGCCTCGCCCTCCTCGAACGCCGCCTCGCCGCGCCCGACGTCCCTCCCGCCCGGATCGTCCGCGACCTCGGCATCCCCGACCTGAAGCGGCAGGCGGAGTCGGACGCGGACCCCGAGGCACGCCTCGCGGCGCGGCGGATCCTCGCCGCCCTTCGCGTCCGCGCCGCGTTCTACGTCCCCGCCGAGCGGCGGCAGGCGAAGGACGAAGCGGGCGCCTTGCGGAGCCTCGCGGTGGCGGAGGAGATCGAGCCGTCGCCCGCCCCGCCCCGCTGAGCGCGAGTCAGACCTTCCAGTACCAGCCGCGCGTCTCGCAGAGGCGGAGGACCGCCCAGCAGACGGCGACGAAGGCCACGGCCCAGGCGTGGGAGCGGAGGTACGGGTCGCCGATCCAGGAGAGGAGCGTCCGGTAGAGGAAGGCGTGGAGCGAGACGACCTTCCCGTCGGCGGCCGTCCACTTCACCAGTCCCAGGTTCTTCGCGAGGAAGCCGGAGAGGACGAAGGCGAGGAGCGGGTTCGTCCCGAACGTCACGAAGGCGCGGAACGGCCTCCTCCACCCCGCGACGTCGACGAGGAGGAGCGAGAGCGCGACGGAGAGCGACGCCAGCCCCGAGGTCAGGAGGACGTACGACCCCGTCCAGAGCCCCTTGTTGACCGGGAGGCCGGCCGCCTGCCAGAGGAGCCCGGCGGCCGCCCCGGCCGCGCCCCACGCCGCCAGGAGAATCGCCTTCCGCGCCGTCGTCCGCTTCGAGACGAGGAGGAAGCCCGCGAGGGCGCCCGTCAGCATCGTGGCGATCGCCGAGAGGGTCGAGACGATCCCCTCCGGGTCCCACGCCGGCTTCCAGAGGTGCCCCTTCAGGAGCGCCAGGTCGACCGCCACCTGGACGTTCCCCTCCTTCGTCAGGTCGTAGCCCGGCAGGAAGAGGATCGCCGTGTGGAGCGCGAGGAGGGCCGCGGCGACCGCCGCCGCGCCGAGCGGGCGCCGCTTGCCGAACGCGAGGAGAAGGAGCGTCCCGAGGGCGTAGACGACGCCGATCCGCGGGAGGACGCCGGGGATCCGGAGGTGGAGGAGCCGCGCCGGGTTGAAGGGCCAGGCCGCCAGGAGCCAGCCGACGAGGACGATCGTGAAGCCGCGGGTCACGGCGTGCCGCGCCAGCTGGGCGCGGGTGGCGCCTCCGGCCTCGCGCCGCGCCATCGAGAAGACGCCGGCCGTCCCAACGATGAAGAGGAAGAACGGGAAGATCAGGTCGGTCGGCGTCCAGCCGTGCCACGCCGCGTGGTCGAACGGCGGCAGGACGTGCCCCCAGTCGCCCGGGTCGTTCACGAAGATCATCGCCGCCACCGTCGCCCCCCGGAAGACGTCGAGGGAGACGAGGCGCTGGCTTCCGCCCGGGGGGAGGGTCGGCTCGTTCAGACCGGGGGATTGTAGGCGGGCGGGCGGCGCCGACCGGCCCGGCCGCTACACTGCGGAGGATGCCTGGATCCAGAACCCTCCTCGCCGGTCCCCTCCTGGTCCTCCTCGCCGGGTGCGCCTCGGCCCCGCCGCCGGGCCTGACGACCGTCCCGAGGGAGGACGCGCTCGCCGCGCGCGTGGCCAGGCTCGCCGAAAGGACCGGCGCGCGGATGGGGATCGTGGCGCTCCACGTCGAGAGCGGGCGCGAGCTCCGCTGGAACGACCGGGAGAGCTTCGAGGCGGCGAGCGTCATCAAGCTCTCGCTCCTCTCCGAGGCGCTCGGGCGGCTCCCGGACGACAGCCTCGACCTCGACGACCGCTGGAAGCTCTTCCGGCGTTCGGTCGCGTCGGGCTCGGGGATCCTCGACGAGTTCGACCCGGGGCTGATGCCGACCAACCGCGACCTCCTCCGGCTGATGCTCGCCCTCTCCGACAACACCGCGGCCAACCACTTCATCGACACCTTCGGGCAGGACGCCGTCAACTGCCGGATGTCGCAGCTGGGGCTTTCGGGGATCCAGCTCGTCGGCCGGATCCCCGACCGCGAGCCGCTCGAGACCGAGGACCAGCGCTGGAAGGGGCTGAAGCTCGGCCGGATGACCCCGCGCGACACCGCCGAGCTCTGGCGGCGGATCGCGACGGAGAGCCTCTTCGACCGTCCGCGCAGCCGCCTCGCCCTCGGCCTCCTCTCGCAGCCCGAGACCCGCAACCGGATCCCGCGTCTCCTCCTCGGGGAGGGGGTGACCTGGGCCGGAAAGACCGGGACGATGCACGCGGTGAGGAACGACTCGGGGATCCTGACGACGCCGAAGGGACGCTTCGTCCTCGTGATGTTCGCCGACCGGATCCCCGACCGCCCCGGCGCGACGATCTTCGTGAACCAGACGATGGGCGAGATCGCGAAGCTGATCGTGACGACCTGGTCGCGCGACCTCCCGGACCGCCCCTTCACCCCCTACCACCCGCCGCGGCAGACGGCGCCCGCCCTCCCGCGCGTCGAGCTGACGCCGCTCGAGGCGCGGGCCGGAGGGCCCTTCCTCGAGCGCGTCTGGGGGCCGGCCGACCGGCTCTTCTGGAAGCTCTGGGCCGAGGCGGGGGGCGACCTCTCGGACGCCTGCCTGATCCCGATGCCCAACTCCTGGTGGGCCGGCGACTCGCCGCAGAAGATCCAGCCGATCACGACCCTCGTCCTCCACCACACCGCGATCGACACCGACGAGGGGTGCATCGAGCTCTTCCTCGACCCCGCGAGCTTCGTCAGCTCGCACTTCCTCGTCGGCCGCGACGGCCGCCTCTACCAGTTCGTCTCGCTCGAGGACCGCGCCTGGCACGCGGGGGAGTCGCTCCTCCACGGCCGCGCGGCGCTCAACCGCTTCTCGATCGGCGTCGAGATCACCGGGAACGGGAACCGGGCTCCCTACACGCCGGCGCAGATCGAGACCGTCTCACGCCTCGTCGGCGTCCTCGTGGCGCAGTTCGGCATCACGGCGCCGAACGTCGCCGGGCACGAGGACATAGCCCCCGTGAGGAAGGTCGACCCGGGCGTCCTCTTCCCCTGGAACGACGTCATGCGCCGCGGCCTCGAGCTGGCCCACCGGCTCGAGAAGGACGTCCCGCCGCCGGGCTGAGCCGTCGCTACACCGGCACGACGCCCAGCCCCGGCCCGTCCGGCAGCGCCCAGACGCCGTCCTTGATCGAGAGCCCCTTGAAGGGGTCGTTCGCGACGAGGAGGTTGCCGTCGAGGTCGAGCCAGTCGTAGAGCGGCGCCACCGCGATGGCCGCCGCGATCCCGACGGACGACTCGATCATGCAGCCGAGCATCAGCTTGAAGCCGAGCGCGCGGCCGATCGCGGCCATCTCGTAGGCGCGGGTGATCCCGCCGCACTTGGCCAGCTTGACGTTGATTCCGTCGAAGAGGCCGACGAGCTTCGGGACGTCGGCCGGGTGGAGGACCGACTCGTCCGCGACGAGCGGCAGCGGCGACTTCGCGTGGATCGCCTTCATGTCGGCGTCCATCGCCGCCGGGAGCGGCTGCTCGACGAACTCGATCCCCTGCGTCTTGAGCCAGTTGATCCGCTCGACGGCCTCGGCGACCGTCTTCCACCCCTCGTTCGCGTCGACGCGGATCGGCTTGTCGGTGACGGCGCGGATCGCCTTCACGTTCGCCTCGTCCCCCGGCAGCCCCACCTTCACCTTCAGCCGCGGGTAGGGAGCGGCCTCCTTCACCTTCTGCTGCATCACCTCGGCGGTGTCGATGCCGATGGAGAAGGTGGTGACCGGCATCCTCCCCGACGGGATCCCGAGGAGCCGGTGGACCGGCTGGCCGACGGCCTTCCCCTTCCAGTCCCAGAGCGCCATGTCGACGGCGGCGACGATGTCGGAGTCCTTCCCCGCCTCCGCCTCGGCCCTCTCGAGCCAGGCGAGGTGCTCCCACGGGGAGAGCCCCGCGACGGCCGCCTTCACCTTCGCGAAGGCCGCCTCGCCCGACTCCCAGCTCTGGGAGTAGCGGACGTTCGCGGCGGACTCGCCGTAGCCGGTGATGCCGCCCGCCGTCAGCTTGACGAGCCCGTTCTTCTTCTCGTTCGACGAGTTGCGGGAGATCGTCCAGGTGTGCCTCAGCTTCAGCTGCATCGGGACGAGCTCGAGGTCGACCGGCCCGGAGCCGGCGGCGGCGGGGGCGCCCGGGCCGGCGAGGACGTCGGGCGCGAGCGAGGCGGCGGCGAGGGCTCCGGTGGAGGCGAGGAGGGTCCGGCGCGTCAGGTCCATGCCCGCATTATCATGGGGGACCAACCACGCGCAGAATCGCGGCATGCGACCGCGGAACCGCCGCTCCCCCGTCCCGGTCCTCGCCCTCGTCCTCGCCCCCTTCCCCGCCGCCGTCCTGGTGGCGGCGCTCGCCGCGCCTCTCGCCCTCGCCGGAACGCCGGCCCCCTCCGCGCCGGCCCCGCCGGCCGGGGCGGTCGTCGTCTCCGCCGTCGAGGACGTCTTCGTCCGCCCCGACGCCACCGCGCCGGTCGACGACCAGGTGATCCTCGGCGAGCGCGTCACGGTCCTCGAGGAGACCGCCGGCTTCGCCCGGGTCCGGGGCGACGACGGGGAGACGGGGTGGGTCGCCACGGAGGCGCTGCGGCGCGGCCCCCCGGAAGAGGCATTGCGTCAGGTCGAGGTGACGTCGCCCGTCGCCCACGTCTACCGGGACCCCGACGTCACCTCGTCCCGGCCCCTCCTCACCGCGCCGCTCGGGGCGCGCGTCGGGGTCGTCGGCGAGCTGGAGAGGGAGGGCCATCCCTGGCTGAAGGTCCGCCTCCCCGACGCGCGGGTCGCGTGGCTGAGGCGCGAGGACGCCGCCTTCGTGACGCCCGGGGTCCGGCCCGAGCTCGGGACGCCCGCCGGCTGGATCGCGCTCGGCAGGCGCTTCCTCGGCGCCCCCTACACCTGGGGCGGCGTGACGCCCTTCGGCTTCGACTGCTCCGGCCTCGTCCAGACGATCCTCCGCCGCCACGGCGTCCTCCTCGCCCGGAACAGCTCGCAGATGTGCTTCCGCGACCCGCAGCTCGTCGCGGTCGACCCTTCGCGGCTCGAGCCGGGAGACCTCCTCTTCTTCGGCACCGAGGACAAGATCGACCACATGGGGATGTGGGTGGGGGACGGCACGGTCCTGCAGGCGACCTCGTACGGCGTCCCGTCGACGAAGGTGACGCCGTGGGACGACGCGCGCCTGAAGCCCCGCTTCCGCTACGCCCGCCGGCTCGCCCTCCTCCCCTCCGCCCCGAAGCCCGGCCCGCTGGGCCCCTCGGCCCTCGCCGCCCTGAAGGAGAGGCTCGAGGCGCTCGCGAAGGAGGGAGCGGCGACCTACGGGATCGTCTTCGAGGACCTCGCGGGCGGGGGGAGGGTCGAGATCGGCGCGCACCGGACGATGCACGCCGCCAGCACGATGAAGACCGCCGTCCTCCTCGAGGTGATGCGGCGGGTGGACACCGGGACGCTCCGGCTGACGGACGAGGTCCCTCTCGTCAACGAGTTCCGGAGCGCCTTCGACGGGTCGCCCTTCCGGATCACGCTCGACCCGGAGTCCGAGGGGGTCCTCGCCGGGCGGGTCGGGAAGACCGCCTCCGTCGAGCTCCTCGCCACGGAGATGATCCGGCACTCGTCGAACTTCGCCACCAACACCCTGATCGGCCTCGTCGGGGCGAAGCCGGTCCAGGAGCTGTGCGACCGGCTCGGGGCGCCCACCGTGAAGGTGCGGCGGGGGGTCGAGGACGAGAAGGCCTTCGAGGCCGGCTTCTCCAACGAGACCGACGCCGCCGGGATGGCGGCGCTGATGAAGGCGTGCGTGAGGACGACGCTCCTCTCGGACGCCGCGCGCGCGAAGGTGTGGGAGATCCTGACGTCGCAGGCCTTCAACGACCAGATCCCGGCGGGCATCCCGGCGCAGGCGGGGGCGGTCGTCGCCCACAAGACCGGCAGCATCTCGACCGTCCAGCACGACGCCGCGATCGTGCGGCTGCCCGACGGGAGGGAGTACGTCCTCGTCCTCCTCGCGACCGACTTCGGCGGCGAGAAGGGGCGGGAGCGGGTGATCGAGACGACGCGGAAGATGTCGCGCGCGGCGTGGAAGGCGATGATCGCGCCGCGGACGGAGGGCTGAACGGCCGTCGGCGCGCCCCCCGACCCGGGCGGGCGATAATTCCCCGTTTCGGAAAGGGGTTCGCCCATGGCCAAGAACGGAACCAGGCTCTTCGTCGGCGGGGGCTGCGCCCTCGTCCTCCTCCTCTTCGTCGCCGGCGTCTTCCTGACGTTCGGGGGGCGAAAGGGGACCGTCCCGTCGCGGACCATCCTCGAGCTGAACCTCGAGACGTCGCTCCCCGAGATGGAGTCCGACGACCCGTTCTCCGTCTTCTCCTCGCAGAAGCTGACGCTGCGCGACGTCGTCGACGCCCTCGAGAAGGGGGGCGACGACCCGAAGGTGGTCGGCCTGGTGGCGCGGATCGGCGCGGCGCCGATCGGCCTCGCCCAGGTGCAGGAGGTGCGGGACGCCGTCACGGCCTTCCGGGCGAAGAAGAAGTGGGCGATCGCCTACTCGGAGACGTTCGGGGAGTTCGGGCCGGGGAACTCGTCGTACTACCTCGCCACCGCGTTCGACCGGGTGATCCTCCAGCCCTCGGGCGACGTCGGGCTGAACGGCCTCGTCGCCGAGTCGGTCTTCCTCCGCGGCGCGCTCGACAAGCTCGGCGTCCGGCCGGAGTTCGACCACCGCTACGAGTACAAGAACGCGATGAACACCTTCACCGAGACGAAGATGACCGAGCCTCACCGGGAGGCGCTCGGGAAGGTGATCGGCTCGTTCTACGACCAGATCGTCTCCGGGATCGCCCAGGGGCGCGGGAAGACGCCGGACGAGGTGAAGGCTCTCGTCGACCGGGGTCCCTTCCTCGGCCCCGAGGCGCTGAAGGAGAAGCTCGTCGACTCGCTCGCCTACTGGGACGAGGCGCTCGACGAGCTGGGTCGCCGCGGGGGCTCCGGCGCGCAGCGGCTGGCTCTCGGGAAGTACCTGAAGGCGGCCGGACGGCCGCACGACGGCTCGGGCCCGACGGTCGCCTTGATCTACGGGGTGGGCGGCGTCCAGCGCGGGAAGAGCTCCTTCAACCCGGTCACGGGCGGGCAGGCGATGGGCTCCGAGACCGTGGCGGGAGCCTTCCGCAAGGCGATCGACGACCCCGACGTCAAGGCGATCCTCTTCCGCGTCTCCAGCCCGGGCGGCTCCTACGTCGCGTCCGACACCATCTGGCGCGAGACGGTCCGCGCGAAGAAGGCGGGCAAGCCGGTCGTCGTCTCCATGGGCGACGTCGCCGGCTCGGGCGGCTACTTCGTGGCGATGGCGGCGAGCCGGATCGTCGCCGAGCCCGCCACGATCACCGGCTCGATCGGCGTCCTCGGCGGGAAGATGGTGACGCCCGCCCTCTGGGAGAAGCTCGGGATCACGTTCGACCAGGTCCAGGAGGGGGCGAACGCGAACATGTGGAACGCCTCGAAGGACTTCTCCCCCGCCGAGTGGCAGCGCTTCCAGGCCTGGCTCGACCGGGTCTACGTCGACTTCACCTCGAAGGTGGCCGAGGGGAGGAAGCTCCCGAAGGAGCGCGTCCTCGAGATCGCCAAGGGGCGGATCTGGTCGGGCGCCGACGCGAAGGGCCTCGGCCTCGTCGACGAGCTGGGCGGGATGAGGACGGCCCTCGCCCTCGCCAAGAAGGAGGCGAAGATCCCGGCGTCCCAGGACGTGAAGCTCGTCGTCTACCCGCGGCAGAGGACGCCGTTCGAGACGCTGGCAGCGAAGCTCGCGGGCGAGGACGACGATTCCGCCGACGCGGCCAGGACCGAGAGCGTCCGGGCCCTCGAGACGGTCCGGCCGATCCTGAAGCGCCTCGCCGCGGCGGGCCTCCTCGGCGACGGGGAGGGGGGCGTCCTGACGATGCCCGACGTCGAGGTCGGCCGGTAGGGGCGACCGCCCGGAGGCGGTTGCCCGGGAGGCCCTCGCGGCCCTAAGTTGAAGGAGGAGCTCCGGTCGGCGGAGGTGCGCCACGCTCACGAGCCTCGCCATCGTCCTCTTCCTGGGCCTGGGAGTCCCGGCCGCGCGGCCGGGCCCTGCCCCGCCCGCCTCGATCGACGTCGCCGGGACGTGGCGGACGTCCGAGGGGAGCCTGGTCCTCCGGCAGGTGGGCGAGGCCGTCTCCGGGACCTACGGGACCGAGGGGGGGCGGGTCTGGGGGACGCTGGACGGGGCGGTCCTCGAGGGGTTCTGGAGCGAGGAGCAGGGGCAGCCCCCCTGCTCGGAGCCGCGCGGGGGGCGCTGGTCCTGGGGGCGCGTCCGGCTGACCTTCGTCGGGGACTCCTTCGACGGCTCCTGGAGCTTCTGCGCCGACGACCCGGCCGGGGGGCGCCCCTGGACGGGAACGCGGGTCGCGCGGGCCTCGCGCCCGCTCGTCGACGTCTCGGGACGGTGGAACAGCAGCGAGGGGGAGCTCGTCCTCGAGCAGGACGGGACGTTCGTCCGCGGGACCTACGGGACGCGGGACGGCAGGATCTCCGGCACCCTCGACGGGAACGTCCTGACGGGGAGCTGGAGCGAGTCCGGGGGCGGATCGCGCTGCGCGCCCGACGCCTCGGGCCGGACCCGCCGCGGGCAGCTCCGCCTCGTGTTCGAGGGGAGCGCCTTCCACGGGGGCTGGACCTGGTGCGAGGAGCCTCCGGTGGCCGGCGCTCCCTGGACGGGGTGGAGGTAGCGAAGCCGCGCCCGGGCTATTCGATCGTCGCGCCCGCGCGGGCCTGCTCGATCCGGGCGAGCCCTTCCATCCCCCACTCGAGGCGGCCACGGGCCTGCGACGCGAGCTTCCCCCGGGGGCCGAAGAACATCGTCTCGACGGGCCGCTTGCTGTTGAAGCGGCCGGTCGTGTCGCCGTCGGGATCGAGGTAGAGGCTCGCCGGGACCGGCGGGACGAGGGCGTTGCGCGCGAGCCACGCGTCGAGGTCGGACCAGCTGGTGTTCCGCGCCATCACGACGAAGTCGACTCCGGCGTCCGCCTTCACCGTCGCCTGGAAGTTCAGGAGGCTCCGGAGCTCGGGAGCCGCCTCGGCGGCCTTCGGGTCGAAGAAGTGGACGACGAGGACCTTGCCGGGCGCCCCGACGAGGTTCCGCGACGAGCCGTCCCGCCGCTGCACCACCAGATGCCCCCCGGCGTCGATGTTCAGGATCCCGTGGTCGTGGTCCGGGTGGGTGGCCGGGACGAGCGACGACCGGAACGAGAGGTAGAACGCGACGCCGGCGAGGAGGATCGCAGAGCCGAAGACGAGCCGTCGCTGGGAGGCGGTCACGGGACAGATTCTAGGGGTTCGGCGCGGCGGGCGGGGGGGCGCCGAGCTCCGTCTCCGTCTCGACCGCGAAGGTCCGGTAGGAGACGAACTCGTACCGGACCCCGACGTCGAGGCGGAAGAGGAGGGCCTTCTTCCCGCCGAGGCGGAGGTCGACCGTGCACGGGAGCCAGGCCCCCGGCCGGACCCGCTGGGCGCGGAAGGCGATCGACCCCTCCTTCACGTTCGCCGCGAGCCCCCCTCCGATCTTCACGGGGCCGACGAGGCGCGCGTCGACGGAGCGGACCTGGTAGTCGGACGCGTCGATCACGACCGTCCCCGCCAGCCGGTTCAGCGCGCGCTCCGCGAGGCTCGCCGCGCCGAGCCCCGGCCGCGGCTCGAACGTGAGGACCCAGGCGGGCCGCCCGTCGACCACCTCCCAGCCGGTCACGCGGTAGTCGAAGCGGTCGAGGAGCTCGGAGAGGCGGCGCGGGCCGATCAGCGGGTCGTCGTCGTCGCCTCCGGCGCGCGGCGGGTTCGCGGCGCGCTCCGCCGCGCGCCGCTCGAGCTGCCGCCTCCTCCCCTTCTCGTCCTCCTCGGCGACCTTCCGCTTCTCGTCGGCCGTCGCGGGACGCCCGTCCACCTCGACCAGCTCGCGTGTCCCTTCGCTCGGGGCGTCGCCCGACGTATAGGCGTAGAGGCGGCGCTCCACCTCCTTCGGCCGTCCGTCCTTCCCGTAGGTCGTCCTCACCTCCACCTGGTCGAAGGCGTAGGCGGTGAGGAACTTGTCGGACCGGCGCTGCGCCCGCACCACCTCGCGGACCAGGACCACCGGGTCGAACGGGAAGTCCTCGCTCCCTTCGGGCGGCTGCGCGGCCGCCGGAAGGGCGGCCACGACGAGGGCGAGGAGGGGGACGAGGCGTCGGGCCATCCTGCCGGACGTTACGCCCGGCGCGGCCTGTACGATTGCGCCATGAGCGACAGACCCAAGTCCTCGTTCGAGATCGCCATGGAACGGCTGAAGGCCGCCGACCGGGACGCCGGCGTGTCCGAGGAGGCGCCCCTGACCGACGCGCAGAAGGGGGCGATCGCCGAGGCGCGGGCCGTCGCCACCTCCCGCCTGGCCGAGCGCGAGATCCTCCACCGCGACGCGATGGCGCGGACCTTCGACCCCAAGGAGCGCGAGAAGGCCGAGGAGGAGTACCGGATCGACCGCGAGAGGATCGAGGCCGACCGCGACCGGGCGATCGCGGGAATCCGGAAGGGCGAGGGCTGACGGAGAGCCGCCGGCCGGCCCGGAGTCCCCGCGCCGGGAAGGGAGGTCCGCGATGCGCGTCGTCGTCACCGGCGGGACCGGGTTCCTCGGGAAGGCCCTCGTCGCCCGCCTGGCGTCGGCGGGGCACGAGACCGTCGTCCTGACGCGCGACCCGGGCCGCGCCGCGCCGCTCCCCGCCGGGGCGCGCGCGGAGGCCTGGGGAGGAGGGGCGACCGCGTGGGAACGCCTCGTCGACGGGGCGGGCGCGCTCGTCAACCTGGCGGGCGAGCCGGTCGCGCAGCGCTGGACCGCGGAGGCGAAGGAGCGGATCGTCGCGAGCCGGCTCGAGGCTGCGGCGCGGCTGCGCGCCGCCGTCGAGAGGGCGACGGTCCGCCCCGCCGTCCTCGTCAACGCCTCCGCCGTCGGCTTCTACGGCGACCGGGGCGACGAGGAGCTGACGGAGGAGAGCCCGGCCGGGAAGGGGTTCCTCGCCGAGACCACCCGCCGCTGGGAGGAGGCGGCCGAGAGCCTCGCCCCCCTCGTCCCCCGGATCGTCCGGCTGAGGATCGGCGTCGTCCTGGGCGAAGGCGGAGGGGCGCTTCCGAAGATGCTCCTCCCGTTCCGCTTCGGGGCGGGGGGGCCGCTCGGCAGCGGCCGGCAGTGGGTCCCGTGGGTCCACCTCGACGACGTCTCGGGCCTCGCCCTCCTCGCCGTCGATGACCCGCGGATCCGGGGGCCCCTGAACGCGGTCGCCCCGAACCCGGTCCGGATGGCCGAACTCGCGCGGACCCTGGGCCGCGTCCTCCACCGGCCGGCGTTCGCGCCCGCCCCCGCGTTCGTCCTGAAGGCCGTCCTCGGCGAGATGGCCACCGCGGTCCTCGACAGCGCGCGGGTCGTCCCCGCGAAGGCCCAGGCGCTCGGCTACGGGTTCCGCCACCCCGACCTCGAGGAGGCGCTCCGCCGGATCCTGGGCCGTCCGGGCTGACGGCCGGAAGGCCCGCCCGCGTGCTAACGTGACCCGATGGCCCCGGTGGTCGGACAGGCCGTCCCCCGAGTCGACGGCCCCGCGAAGGCGAGCGGCTCGGCGCGCTACGTCGACGACCTCACCCGTCCCGGGATGCTCTTCGGGGCGACGCTCCGGAGCCCGGTCCCGCGCGGCCGCCTCCTCGGCGTCGACCGCGACCCCTCGTTCGACTGGAGCGGGGTCACCGTCGTCACCGCCGCGGACGTGCCGGTCAACGTTGTCGCCACGATCGAGCGCGACCAGCCCGTCCTCGCGGCCGGCGAGGTCCGCCACGTCGCCGAGCCGATCGCCCTCGTCGCCTGCGAGGACCGCCTCCGGCTCGAGCGGGCCCTCGCGCACCTGACGCCCCGGATCGAGCCGCTCCCGGCGGTCCTGACCATCGGCGAGGCGCTCGAGGCGCGGACCGCGATCCACGGCGCCGACAACGTGATGAAGCGGTACGCCATCACGAAGGGACGGGGGCGAGACGGCCTCACGGGATGCGAGGTGGTCGTCACCGGACGCTACGAGACGGGCGCGCAGGAGCACGTCTACATCGAGCCCCAGGGGATGCTCGCCTGGTGGGAGGGGGACGACGCGCACGTCGTCGGCTCGCTCCAGTGCCCCTACTACGTCCAGAAGGGGATCAAGACCGTCTTCGGCCTCGCCGACGACGGGGTCGACGTGACGCAGGCGACGACGGGGGGCGGCTTCGGCGGCAAGGAGGAGTACCCGACGGTGGTGGCTCTCCACGCGCTCCTCCTCGCGCGGAAGAGCGGCCGCCCCGTGAAGCTCGTCTACGGCCGGAAGGAGGACGTGGAGGCGACGACGAAGCGGCACCCCTCGGTCGTCGAGATCACGACCGGCTGCGACCGGGACGGGACCTTCCGCGCCTTCGCCGCGCGCGTCGTCTTCGACGGCGGCGCCTACGTGACGCTGACCCCCGTCGTCCTCTCCCGCGGCGCCCTCCACGCCACGGGGCCCTATCGCTGGGACGACGTATCGGTCGAAGCGCTCGCGGTCGCGACGAACACGCCGCCGAACGGCGCCTTCCGCGGCTTCGGCGCGCCGCAGACGCAGTGGGCCGTCGAGAGGCACGTCGACCGGATCGCGCGGACCCTCGACCTCGACCCGCTCGACCTCCGCCTGAGGAACCTCCTCCGCTCGGGGGACACGACCGCCACCGGCCAGCTCCTGGCCGAGTCGGTCGGCGCGCAGCGGTGCGCCGACGAGGCGACGTGGGCGAGCGGGTACAGGAACCGGCGTGGCGCGGGCCCCGTCGTCGCGGGGCGGACGGCGCGCGGCGTCGGCGTCGCCTGCTTCTGGCACGGCGCGGGCTTCACCGGCTCGGGCGAGCGGTACCTGAAGGGGCGGGTCGCCGTCGACCTCCTCCCCGGCGGGCAGGCCCGGATCCGGACCGCCTCCACCGACATCGGCCAGGGGACCGAGACGGTCTTCCGGCAGATCGCGGCCGACGCGCTGGGCGTCCCGATGGCCTCCGTCGACTTCGCCATCCCCTCGACCCGCGTCGTCCCCGACTCGGGGCCGACCGTCGCCTCGCGGACGGTGATGGTCGTCGGCTCCATCGTCGAGGCCGCCGCGCGCGAGCTGGCCGAGCGGGTGGGCCGGGAGGCGGAGCGGAGCGGCTCCACCCGCGCCGAGGCCCACGAGCGCCTCGCGGGGACCCCGGCGCTGGCGACCTGCGAGAAGCAGTACGAGCCGCCGCCGGGCCTCGCCTGGGACGACGCGACCTACACCGGCGACGCCTACCCGGTCTTCGGGTGGGGATGCGACGTGGCGGAGGTGGAGGTGGACCTCGACACCTTCGAGACGAAGGTGACCGGCTTCTGGACCGCCGTCGACGTCGGCCGGGCGATTCACCCCGTCCTCTGCGCGGGGCAGGTGGAGGGGGGGACGCTCCAGGCGATCGGCTGGGCGCTGACCGAGAAGCTCGTCACCCGCGGCGGGAAGGTGCTGAACCCCCGGATGACCGACTACATCGTCCCGACGAGCCTCGACGCCCCGCCGTTCACGACGCTCCTCGTCGAGGAGCCCTACTCGCGCGGCCCCGGCGGCGGCGCCAAGGGGGTGGGCGAGCTCCCGATGGACGGCGGCGCCCCCGCGATCGCCGCCGCCGTCGAGCACGCGACCTCGCTCGTCCTCGACCGGCTCCCGCTCCTCCCCGAGGATCTCTTCGAGGCGTCCGGGGCGGCGCGCTCCGGGGGAGGCCCGGCATGAGGATCGTCCTCACCGTCAACGGCGCGGTCCGCGAGGTCGACGTCGCTCCCGTGGCCCGGCTTCTCGACGTCATCCGCGAGACGCTCGGCCTGACCGGGACGAAGGAGGGGTGCGGCGAGGGGGAGTGCGGGGCCTGCACGGTCCTCCTCGACGGGACGCCGGTGAACTCCTGCCTCGTCGCGGCGGCACAGTGCGCCGGACGGAGCGTCGTCACGGTGGAGGGGCTCGGAAGCGCCGAGCGGCTCTCGGCCCTCCAGGAGGAGCTCGTCTCGCACGGCGGTGCCCAGTGCGGCATCTGCACCCCCGGCGTCCTCGTCTCGGCGGCCGCGCTCCTCTCGAGGGGCGGGGTCCCGACCGACGCGGAGGTCCGCGAGGCCCTCGCCGGGAACATCTGCCGCTGCACCGGCTACCAGAAGATCGTCGACGGCGTCCGCGCGGCGGCCGTGAGGAACGCCGCGGCGGCCCGGGGAGCCTCGTGAGCCTCCACGCCCTCGCGGACCACCCCTTCGCGGCGCCCCGCTCGCTCGCCGAGGCCTGCGCCCTCCTGGCGGAGCGGGCGGCGCGGGGGGAGCGGACCGTCCTCCTCGCCGGCGGGACCGACTGGATCGTCGAGCAGCACCTCGCCCCGGCCCCGGCGGCGGACGCGCCCCTCCCCCTCGTCGCGGACGTCTCGCGCCTCGCCGAGCTCCGGGGGGTCGCCGAGCGGGGCGACGCGATCCGGATCGGCGCCGGGACGACGTTCCTCGAGCTGAGGCGCGACCCGCTCGTGACCGCGCGGCTGCCGCTCCTCGCCGCCGCCGCGCGCGACGTGGGGGCGATCCAGATCCAGGCGCGCGGGACGCTGGCCGGGAACCTCGCCACCGGCTCGCCCGCCGCCGACGGCGTGGCCGCGCTCGGCGCGCTCGACGCGGTCCTCGAGCTGGCGAGCGTCCGCGGGACGCGCCGCGTCCCGATCGCCGCGTTCTACACGGGCTACAGGAGGAACGTCCTCCTCCCCGACGAGCTGATCGCGGCCGTCGAGGTCGTCCCGCCCGCGCCGGGGAGCCCCTTCGCGTGGCGGAAGGTCGGGACGCGGCAGGCGCAGGCGATCTCGAAGGTGGCGCTCGCGGCGGTCGCCGAGCTCGACCGTTCGGAAGGCCCCGGCGCGCGCCTCACGCGGCTCGGCCTCGGGATGGCCTCGGTCGCCCCGACGGTGGTGTTCCTCCCCGAGGTCCGCGCGCTCGGCCTCGGCCGGCCGCTCGCCTCGATCGACGACGAGGCCCTCGCCGCGGCCACCCTCGCCGGGATCTCGCCGATCGACGACGTCCGGTCGACGGCCTCCTATCGGCGGCACGTCGCGGTCGCCCTGGTCCGCCGCTTCTTCGAGAGCCTCCGGGCGCCGTCCTAGCGCGAGACCTTCACCAGCCCGATGGGGCAGGCGATCTTCGTCCCCCCCAGACCGCAGTAGCCGTCGGGGTTCTTGCCGAGGTACTGCTGGTGGCTCTCCTCCGCGTAGTAGAAGTCGGGGGCCTCGCGGATCTCGGTCGTGATCATCCCCTCGCCCGCCTCCAGGAGCGCCCTCTGGTAGACCTCCTTCGACGCCTGCGCGAGCGCGAGCTGCGCGGGGCCGTACGCGTAGATCGCCGACCGGTACTGCGTCCCGACGTCGTTCCCCTGCCGCATCCCCTGCGTCGGGTCGTGCCCCTCCCAGAAGACCTTCAGGAGCGCCTCGTACGAAACCTGCGCCGGGTCGAAGACGACGAGGACCGCCTCCGTGTGCCCCGTCTTCCCCGAGCAGACCTCCTTGTAGAGCGGGTTCGGCGTCAGCCCGCCGGCGTACCCGGCCGCGGTGGTGTAGACGCCCGGCGTCTGCCAGAACTTCCTTTCCGCCCCCCAGAAGCACCCCATCGCGAAGACCGCGCGCTCGAGGCTCGCCGGGAACGGGGGGAGAAGCGGCGTCCCCTTGACGAAGTGGGCGGCGGGAACGGGCATCGGGTTGGCGCGGCCCGGCAGCTCGTCACCCGGCCGCGGCAGCCTCAGCTTCTTGTCGTCGAACCACATGGCTCCCTCCTCTCGAGGCCGTGCTTCGAGGATACGACGGGGGCGAGGAGCCCGATTCAGGCGGGGAGGGCCCAGCGCTCGTCGTGGATCACGCGGGCGAGGGTGGCGGAGCGGAGCCTGCGGAGCGGCTCCAGCCGGCGGAGGGCGAGGCGGTACGGCCGTCCCGCCGGCCCCGCCGCCTCGGCCGCCGTCAGCGCGAGAGGGCGCCGGCGGAAGTGGAGCGCCATCAGGTCGCGCGCGACGGAATCGAGCCCGCCGCGGAAGAGGTAGGTCGCCGCGCTCGGCCCCGAGAGGAGCTCGAGGACGACCCGCTCCCCGAGCGGCGCGAGGAGGAAGGCCGCGACGTTCGGCGGGAGGGGGACCTTCGCGGCGAGCCCCTCGGAGTCGGGGTCGAGGAGGGTGACGAGACCGAGCCGCGTCTCGCCCCGCGGCGCCCGGGCGAGGATCGCCGCCGCGTTCGCCTCCCGCTCGGGCGCGGTGACGGCCGCGAGGACGTTCTCGAAGCCGGGGAGGTCGCGGGCCGCCACCGCCCGCCCGTCGGCGAAGGCCGTCGAGCCGGTCGCTGCGGCGAGGAGCGCGAGCCCGGCGTCGCGGGCCGCGGCGAGGGCACGGTGAAAGTCGTCGGTGAGGCGCGCGAGCTGGCCGAAGGCCCACGCCCCGTCGCCGGTGGGGACGACGACCTCGTGCGCCCCCGGGTCGAGCCGCAGGGCGCCGACGTCGCCCAGCGGGAGCTGGAACGGGTCCCCCTCGACGGGGACGACGGTCAGGTGCGTCGGCCAGAGGAGGAGGTTCGCCTCGAGCCGCCTCTCCCCCCGCCGGACCGCCCCGGCGAAGCGCCGCGGGGCCTCGATCCCGTGGGCGAGGAGCCCTGCTACGCGCGCCTCGTCGCGGGCTCCGCGCAGCGCCGCGACGAAGGTGTCGTGCCGGCGGGCGAGCTGCGAGATCCGGAGGACCCCCTCGGGCCAGACGGTGAGGACGATCGTCCGTCCCTCGACGGCCAGGCCGTCGAGGTCGAGGTGCTCGACCGCCACGGGGCCGACGGAGAGGCCGTCGTCGGTGACGACCGCCTCCCCCTCGCCCGAGGCGGGGACCCCCGGGATCCCCCGGGCCTCCCACGCGCACGGGGCGCGCCGCTCCTCGGCGGACGGACGACCGCTCACCGGAAGGCCCGGTCCCTCAGACCATCTTCCCGCCGCACTCGGGGCAGAACTTCGGGTTGCCGTCGGCCTCCGTCCCGCAGGTGGCGCACTTCTTCCTCGCCTGGAGCGACGCCCCGCACTCGCCGCAGAACTTCCCCCCCTGGGTCTTGGCGCCGCACGCCGGGCAGATCGCCCCCGAGACGGTCGCGACGTCGCGCTGCTTCGTCCAGTCGACCTCGCGCGCCTTCTGGTGCACCTGCTCGCGGGCGGCCTCGGCCTGCGCGGCGGCCATCTCCTCGTCGAGGTCGGGGGCGCACGACTCGCAGAGCCCCGCCTTCTTGTTGAAGCAGATCGGCTCGCAGATCCACTGCCCGCAGCGGGTGCACTGCTTGAACTTGGGGCGGATCTCCGTCACCGCCTCCCGGAGGGCCTCGTCGTGGGCCTTCCCCCCGACGGCGCGCTGGACCTCGTAGGCCCCGCTGGCGGCCCGGCCGAAGATCCCGCCGAAGATCGACGAGGCGACCTGGGCGGCCGAGGTGGCCATGCCGAGCGCGGACGGCTTGAAGCTCGAGAGGTAGCCGTTGCCGCACTTCTCGCAGTAGAACTTGAACTGGTAACCCTTCTCGGTGGAGAGGTCCTGGTAATTCCCGGTGAAGTCGATCGCTGTCACGGTGTCTCCTCGTTCTCTCGCGAGGAGGGATTATCGGCGATCGCACCCGCCCGGTGGAACCCGGCCGGGGCCCGGAGGGTTCGAGCTCCGGGCCCCCCAATCCGTCAGGCCGCCCTCTCCGCCGCGGCGTCCTTCATCGTCTCCGCGAGGACCTCGTAGACCGCCGCCCACGCCTCGCGCGTCTCGCCGGTGAACGCCTCCCCCAGCCCCTGCTCGAGGGTCCAGAGGAGCGCCTCGCCGACGACGTCGTAGTGGCTCTCCTTCACGCCGTAGGCGACGTGGCGCCGGCCCATGTCGGCGACCGCGGGAAGGAGCTGCTCGGGGTGGTCGAGCCCTGCGACCGCGACGTGGAGCATCGTCATCAGCTTGCGCCCCTGCTCGCGCAGGCTCCCGCGGAAGAGGGGCCTCACCGACGGCTCCAGCTCGAAGAGCCTTCCGTAGAAGAGCTCCGCCGCGAGGTCGGCGATCGGGAGGACCTTTGCGAACGATTCCTGGACGAGGGTCTTCTGGGTGGGGGTCACGGGTGCCTGCCTCCCCGGGAGCCCGTCGGGCGGGCTTGCCGGAGCCCCCAATCTGGGCTCCGGCGCTCGCCCCGCCCAGCGCATGGTCATGCGTCTTTCGTCCCCGCGGCGTGAGGGGCGTCACCCTTCCGTCGGAACGCGTCGCCTCGCCTCGTTCCCGGCGGCCGGGAGTATCGTCCCCGGTCGGACCGAATGAGATGAGAGAGACCCGCCGCTCCCCCTTCCCCGCCCCGTCCTCCCGCCCCGTCCTGGCCCTCCTCGCCCTCGCGGCGGCGGCCCTCGCCGCGGGTCCGGCCCCCGCGGCCCCCGCCCGGTTCCTCACCTACCCCGAGGTCCGCGGCGAGACCGTCGTCTTCAGCTACGAGGGAGACCTCTTCCGCGTCCCGCTCGCGGGAGGCGTCGCCGTCCGGCTGACGACGCACCCGGGGACCGAGGACAGCCCGCGCCTCTCGCCCGACGGGAAGTGGATCGCCTTCCGTGCCTCGTACGACGGCGCCCCCGACGTCTACCTGATGCCGGCCGCCGGGGGGCCGCCGAAGCGGCTCACCTGGTTCGGCGACGGGTCGATGCCCGTCGCCTGGACGCCGGACGGCAAGAAGGTCGTCTTTCGCTCCGGGCGCGAGAACACCTTCCGCCCCATCGTGAAGCTCTACACCGTCTCCCCCGAGGGAGAGCTCCCCGAGCGCCTCCCCGTCGAGCGCGGCGTCCTCTGCTCCTTCTCGCCCGACGGGACGAAGATGGTCTACAACCGCCGCGGGAACGAGGAGTACTACTGGAAGAGGTACAAGGGGGGCCAGTACCAGGACATCTGGCTCCACGACTTCAAAGCCGACACGTTCCAGCTCCTGACCGACTACGTCGGCAAGAACGCCTACCCGATGTGGGTCGGCGACTCGATGCTCTTCGTCTCCGACCGCGGGCCGAAGGGGATCTCGAACCTCTACCGCTACTCCTTCGCCACGAAGGCCGTCACCCCGGTGACGGAGTTCGGCGACTTCGACGTCCAGATGCCCTCGACCGACGGGAAGAGCCTCGTCTTCGTAAGGGCGGGGTGGCTCTACGCGATGGACGTGGCGACGGGACAGGTCCGGAAGGTGGACGTCGACGTCCCGAGCGACCGGTGGGAGCTGGCGCCCCGGACGGTGAACGCGACGAAGTGGATCCAGTCGATGGCGGTGGCGAGCGACGGGAAGCGGGCCGCCTTCGAGGCGCGCGGCGACGTCTTCGTCGTCCCGGCCGACGACGTCCTCCCCACGCGCGACCTGACCCGGACGACGAGGAGCCGCGAGCGCTTCCCGGCGTTCTCCCCCGACGGCAAGCAGGTCGCCTTCCTCTCCGACAGGAGCGGCGAGTACCAGATCTACCGGACCGACGTCGCGGGCGGGAAGCCGTGGGAGCAGCTGACGACGACGCTCGACAGGACCGTCTACCGCCTCGAGTGGTCCCCGGACGGGACGAAGCTCCTCTTCGGTGACAAAGACCTCTCGCTCTTCGTCCTCGACGTCGCCACGAAGAAGCTGACCAGGATCGCCACGTCGCGCCAGCTTAAGAACGACGAGTTCTCCTGGGAGATGAGCGACTACGCCTGGTCGCCGGACGGGAAGTGGGTGGCCTACTCCCAGGTGGAGCCGAACCGGAACGCGCGGATCTGGCTCTACTCGCTGGCGAACGGCAAGGCGACGCCCGTCACCGACGGCTTCTACGACTCGCTCAACCCGTCGTTCGACGCGAAGGGGGACCTCCTCTACTTCCTCTCGTACCGGAACTTCACCGCGCGGATCGACCCGTTCGAGGACGACGCCATCGTCCCCGACCCGGTCCAGCCGATGGCCGTCCAGCTGAAGGCGGGCCTGCCGCCGCCGTTCGAGAAGCTCCCGAAGGACGAGGCGTCCCCGTCGGGGAAGATGGCGGGCGAGGCGGGTGAGCCGGCACGGGGAGCGAAGGCGGCAGCCGCGACAGCGGTGAAAGGCGGAAAGGGAGCCCCGAAGGCCGCCGCTTCGCCGTCCCTCCCCGACGTCACCGTCGACCTCGACGGGATCGCCTCGCGCGTCTTCCCGCTCCCCGTCAAGCCGGGGAACTACTTCCGCCTGAAGGCCGGGAAGGGGATCGTCACCTGGGCCGCGGCCGAGAACGGCTGGGGCGAGGACGAGATCGAGCAGGTCTGGAACCCCACCCTGAAGGACGACTGGTCGCTCCGCCTCTTCGACGTCGCCTCGCGGAAGGAGGCGGCGCTCGACGGGAAGATCGCCGACTGGCGCCTCTCGCCGAACGGCGAGCAAGTGGTGATCCGGAAGGGGGAGACGTACACCGTCACGCCGCTCGAGAAGCTCTTCTCGACGAAGTCGGCCGGCGAGAAGCTCGACCTCTCCCGGATGACCCTCTCCGTCGTCCCCGCCGACGAGTGGGCGCAGGTCTTCGACGACGCCTGGCGCTGGTACCGCGACTTCTTCTACGACCCGGCGATGCACGGGCGCGACTGGAAGGCGATCGGCGCGGCCTACCGCGAGATGGTCCCGTCGCTGTCGTCGCGCGGCCAGCTCAACTGGCTCCTGTCGCAGATGGTGGGCGAGCTCTGCGTCTCGCACACGTACGTCGGCGGCGGCGACCCGGGGCCGGAGAAGCCCCCGGAGGAGCTGGCCTACACCGGCCTCCTCGGCGCCGACCTGGCGGCCGACGCGAGCGGCCGGTACCGCTTCGCGGCCGTCTTCCGCCCCTCCGGCTACACCGGCGAGCTGACGGCCCCGCTCGCCCGCCCCGACGTCGACGTGAAGGAGGGGGACTACCTGATCGCGATCGACGGCGAGGAGGTGAAGGCGCCCGACAACCCGTATCGCCACCTCCAGGTGGTGAAGGGGCAGACGGTCCGCCTCACCGTCTCCGCCAAGGCCGACGGCTCGGCCCCGCGGACGTACGACGTCACGCCCGTGAGGAGCGACCGGGCCCTCCGCTACGACCGCTGGGTCGCCGGGAACGTCGCCGCGGTGGACAAGGCGAGCGGCGGCCAGATCGGCTACCTCCACCTGACCGCGATGGGAGCCGAGAACGTCGCCCAGTTCGACCGCTTCTGGCGCGCCTTCCACGACCGGAAGGGGATCGTCGTCGACGTGAGGGGGAACGGCGGCGGCTGGACCGAGTACTTCGTCATCGACAAGCTCGAGCGGAAGCTGTCGGCGTTCAACGTCCTCAAGCAGATGACGCCGTTCCCCTACCCGCCCGGCGCCTCCGCGGCGCACCTGGCGGTCCTGACGAACGAGTACAACGGCTCGGACGGCGAGGCGTTCGTCGAGCACTTCAAGGACCGCAAGCTCGGGACCGTCATCGGCGTCCCGTCGTGGGGCGGGCTCGTCGGGATCGTCAACGGCCAGAGGACCGTCGACGGCGGGACGGTCCAGCAGTCGAACAACGCCTTCTGGGGGCGCGAGGGGAAGTGGCTCGTCGAGAACCACGGCGCCGACCCGGACATCCTCGTCGACAACGACCCGGCCTCGGCCTCCGCGGGGAGGGACCTGCAGCTCGAGAAGGCGATCGAGGTCCTGAAGAAGGAGATCGCCGAGAAGCCCTTCACCTTCGCGCCGCAGCCGGCCTACCCGAAGAAGTGACCTTCGCAGGCGGCGGCGGGGACGCCCGCCGCCGCCTGCGTCCGCGCGGGGATCGCCTGTCAGGTCGCGGGAAGACCGGCGGCTCGCAGGTGCCGCGTCAGGCCGGGCGCCGGGCCTTCAGGAGGACGTTGACGAACGTCCGCGGGCGCCTTCCCGACGCTCTCTCGTTCCGGCGGTCCACCGCCTCCAGGAGCGCCTTCAGCGGCGCCACGGGGTCGAAACGGGAACGGGACGCGCGGGGGGTGGCGGGGGCCGCCCCCCTCCCGATCCTCCGCCGGAGCCCTTCCGGCAGGAGGCCCTTCTCCACGAGGCCGCGCCCGACGCCGTAGAGGAGGAGGTGGGCGAACGGGATGCAGGCGTGCGTCGCTTCCACCACCGCCTCGACCTCGAACCCCGCCGCCCGGACGACGGCCGCGAGGGCGTCGGGCCGGTAGAGCCTCTGGTGCCCGGTCCAGATCCCGACGAGCGGGCCGCTCCGGATCGGCCGCCCCCCCAGCCCCGTGACGAGGCGGTTGACCGGGTCCCAGAGGAACGGGTAGTCCTCGTGCGGGACCGAGAAGGCGGCCACCCCTCCCGGCGCGAGGACGCGCCTCACCTCGGCGAGGGCGGCCCGGTCGTCGGGGAGGTGCTCGAGGACCTCGCTCATCAGGACCCGGTCGAACGAGGCGTCGGGGAAGGGGAGGAGCGCCGCGTCGCCGCGGATCACCGGGGAGCTCGTCCCGGCGGCACGCGCCGCAGCGAGGCGCTCGGCCCCCAGGTCGAGCCCCACCGCCGCGACGCCGGGGGCCGCGGCGGCGAGGGCGCGGAGGTGGACGCCCGGCCCGCAGCCGACGTCCAGCAGCCGGAGGCCCGGCGCGAGGTCGAGGGCGCCGAAGAGCCAGATCAGCCGCCTCCGGAACGCCAGGTCGAGCTCGTCCGCGAGGAAGGCCTCGAGGGGGCCGCCTGCCGGGCCACCGGCTGCCTCGCGTCCTCCGTTCGACACGCGCGGCAGTCTAGACCGCGACGCTGCTAACCTTGCCCGCCCTCGCGCGGAGCCGCCCATTCGAGTCCTCGAGGTCCTCACCTACTACCGGCCGCACTGGACGGGCCTCACCGTCCACGCTGCCCGGATCGCCGAGGGGCTGGCGCGGCGCGGGCACGCCGTGACCGTCCTGACGGCGCGCCACGCGCCGGAGCTGGCGTCGGACGAGAGGGTCGACGGGGTCCGCGTCGTCCGGCTCGAGACGGCGGGGACGTTCAGCCGCGGCGTGATCACCCCCGCCTTCCCGCGGCGGCTCTTCGACCTCCTGGGCGAAAGCGACGTCGTCCAGATCCACACCCCGCTTCCCGAGGCGCTCCTCGCGGCCCTCCTCGCCCGCCTCCGCGGCGTCCCGCTCGTGATGACCCACCACGGCGACGTCGTCATGCCCGCGAGCCCGCGCGAGAAGGCGATCGAGGCCGCGGCGTCCGTCGTCCTGACGGGCGCCGCCCGACTCGCCGCCGCCGTCACCTCGTACAGCGCGGACTACGCCGCCTCGTCGCGCCTCCTCTCGGGGGTCGCCGAGAAGGTCCGCGTGATCCGCCCGCCGGTCACCCTCCCCGAGCCCGACGTCGCAGCCGCCGCGCGCTGGCGCGCGGAGCTGGGGCTCGAACGGAAGGCCGTCGTCGGCTTCGCGGGGCGGTGGGTCGAGGAGAAGGGATTCGACGTCCTCCTCCGCGCCCTCCCCCACCTCCTCCGCCGCGTCCCGAACGCGCACCTCCTCTTCGCCGGCGAGGCGAACGTCTTCTACGAGCGCTCCTTCGAGAGGTGCCGCCCGCTCGTCGAGGCGGCCGGGGACCGCCTGACGATCCTCGGCCTCCTCCGCGACCAGCGGCCGCTCGCGGATTTCTACGCCCTCTGCGACGTCTTCGTCCTCCCGAGCCGCTCCGACATGCTCGCCCTCGTCCAGGTGGAGGCGATGCTCGCGGGAACTCCCGTCGTCGTCTCGGACGTCCCGGGAGCGCGCACCCTCGTGAAGGAGACGGGCTACGGCCTCCTCGCCCCGCCCGGCTCTCCCGAGGCGCTCGCGGCGACGCTGGCGGAGGCGCTGGAGAGACGCGAGAGCCTCCGCCCCGACCGGCGGCGGATCGAGGCCCTCTTCTCGCCCGACGCGGCGGCCGAGGCGCACGAGCGGCTCCTGCTCGAGGTCACGGGCCGCCAGGGCCGCGCCTCGGCCGGCTGAGCTTTCGCCCGGCCCCGCCCCGCTCCCGGCGGGATGCTATGGTCCGCCGCCCATGATCTCGCTCTCGAAGGTCTCCAAGCAGTACGGCCGGCAGGTCCTCTTCGTCGACGCCTCGTTCCAGCTCAACCCCGGCGAGAAGGCCGGGCTCGTCGGCCCGAACGGCGCGGGGAAGACGACGGTCTTCCGGATGATCGCGGGCGAGGAGCACCCGGACGACGGCGAGGTGGCCGTCCCGCGGAAGCTCTCGATCGGGTACTTCCGGCAGGACGTGGAGGAGATGTCGGGGCGGACCGTCCTCGAGGAGGCGATCGCCGGGAGCGGGCGTCTCGGCGACCTCCACCACGAGCTGATGGGCCTCGAGCACGCCCTCGCGGACCCGGAGCGCGCCGACGAGATGGAGGCGGTCCTCGAGCGCTTCGGCGAGGTCCAGCACGAGTACCAGCAGCGCGGCGGCTACGAGCTGGAGGCGCGGGCGCGCGAGGTCCTCGACGGACTCGGCTTTCCGGCCGAGGTCGTGGACGGCGACGTCGGCGCCCTCTCGGGCGGCTGGAAGATGCGGGTCGCGATGGCGAAGGTCCTCCTGGGCCGGCCCGACGTCCTCCTGATGGACGAGCCGACGAACCACCTCGACATCGAGTCGATCCTCTGGCTCGAGCGGTTCCTCCACGGCTACGAGGGGACGCTCCTGATGACGAGCCACGACCGCGACTTCCTGAACCGCGTCGTCACGAAGATCGTCGAGGTCGACGGCGGCGAGATCTTCACCTGGTCGGGGAACTACGACTTCTACGAGCGCGAGCGCGCCCTGCGCGAAACGCAGCGCGAGGCCGCCTACGCCCGCCAGCAGGCGATGCTGGCCAAGGAGTCGCGCTTCATCGAGCGCTTCTCGGCCCACGCCGCCAAGGCCGCGCAGGTGCAGAGCCGCGTGAAGAAGCTGGAGAAGATCGAGCAGATCGAGCTCCCGCGCCGGCGGAAGGTGGTGAAGTTCGACTTCCGGCAGCCCCCGCGCTCGGGCGACGACGTCGTCGCCCTCTCCGGCGTCGGCAAACGCTACGGCTCGCGCGTCGTCTACGACGGCTTCGACCTCCTCGTGAGGCGTGGCGAGCGCTGGTGCGTCATGGGGAAGAACGGCGCCGGCAAGTCGACGCTCCTGAAGCTCGTCGCCGGCGCGCTCGACCCGGACGCCGGGACGGTGAGGCTCGGCGCGAGCCTGAAGCTGGGCTACTTCGCCCAGCAGTCGCTCGACCTCCTCGACCCCGACCTCACCGTGATCGAGCAGCTCCAGGCCGACTTCCCCATGGAGGGGCTCGGCGTCCTGCGCACCCTCGCCGGGGCGTTCCAGTTCTCCGGCGACGACGTCGACAAGCGGGTCCGCGTCCTCTCCGGCGGCGAGAAGTCGCGCCTCGTCCTCGCCCGGATGCTCTTCGACCCCCCGAACTTCCTCGTCCTCGACGAGCCGACGAACCACCTCGACCTCGCCACGAAGGAGATGCTCGTCGAGGCGCTCCACGCCTTCGAGGGGACGATGCTCTTCGTCTCCCACGACCGGACCTTCCTCCGCGGCCTCGCCAACCGGGTCCTGGAGATCGGGGGGGAGGACGGGACCGGGAAGCCGGTCTCCTACGGCGGCACCTACGAGGAGTACGTGGCCCGCTCCGGCCACGAGGCGCCGGGCGTCCACGCGTAGCAGGCCCGCCCGCGCGCGAAGGCCTCGCGAGCCGCTGCCTCGACGGCGCAGAGGAGCTCCGCGGGGTCGGCGACACGCAGGCCCGTCAGCGCTGACCGGCTTCGTCGTCGTCAGCGAACTCCCAGCAGCCGCGGCGTTTGCGTGCTCGAGGTCTCCAGCCCTGTCCGATCCCACGGACACCCCGACCCCGAGTCGCTCCGCCCAACCGCGCTGACGCCTCTGTCCCACGGCCACTTGCACTGTTTCCCGGCCTTCGGCACGGAACCCGCCCTGGCTTCGTCCCTTGGACGCTGCCGTATACCGAGCACGCAGGCCGGCCGAGACGCCCCTCTACGCGCTGCTCGATTCCCTCTACGAGACGGCAAAGGGGGCCTGGGAGGACCTCTTCGAGCGGGGCTTCTCCCGCATCCGCTGTCCCGGCTGCCAGTGCGTGATGCGGGTGGTCGCCTTCATCACCGAAGGCCGCGTCATCCGCCGCATCCTCGACCATCTTGGCGCCTCAGCTACCGGTGCTTCCCACGGCCGTGCTCCGCCTCTCGCAGCCGCCCCGCTTCCTGGTTCGCTCTGATCCCCCGGACGGCCGGCGCCGCCGCGCCGCCGCCGCCCCAGGGCGTTCGAGCCCGCTCGAGCTCGTCCCGGCCCTCAGGCGCACGGCCCTCGAGAATCAAAGTTCCTATCCCTCGGCTCGCCGGCAGGGCACGCACGACGTTCGCGTGGTCCGTCGATGGTGACGCCGCGTGCGGTCCGTGAGATTCTCCGAGCTCGATCGTCCAGCCAACCGGGAGGGCTCCCATGCACCCCGGCACCGCGAAGTACAACCACTCCCTTGCGCCTCCGGAACGGGAGATCTGCGAGCTCCTGGCCCGGGAGATCGACCGCGGGCTGCCGGAGGCGGAGAACAAGATCTGGCACGCCCATCCGGTCTGGTGCCTCGAGGGCAATCCGGTCGTGGGCTACGACAAGCTCAAGGCGTGCGTCCGTCTCCTCTTCTGGAGCGGTCAGTCCTTCCACGAAGCGGGGCTCGCTCCGGAAGGGAGCTGTCGCGCCGCCGAGGCGCGCTACACTTCCGCCTCCCAGGTGCACGCGGGAGACCTCGCGCGCTGGCTCGCCAACGCGCGCGACATCCAGTGGGACTACGAGAACCTCGTGCGCCGCAAGGGGAAACCGGTGCGTCTGAAGTGAGGCCTGGCCACGAGCCATGAACACGATCGGCGATTACCCTCCCGGCATCCCAGGTCGCCAGGGCGCGGACCAACTCGGGAGATCCTCGATGCGACACACCCTTGGAGTTCACCGGGTCGCCGGTCGCTTGGCGCTGGCTTCGATCCTGCTCGCCGGCGGCTTCGGCGCGGCGGCGGTCGCCCGGGCGGGAGCCGCGGACGAGGCACCCGCCCTCGAGCTCGTCGACGCGGATCCCGCACGGGGGTTCCAGTATCCCTTCCTGCTCTCGCTCCCTTCCCGGCTGGCGCCGGAGCCGGCGCGGGCGCTCCTCGTCGAGCCCAACAACACGGGGCGCGGGGACGACGACCTCGCCGCGCACCTCGCCGCGGCGCGCGAGCTCGCTCGCCACGCGATCGGCTCGGACGTCGCGCGCGAGCTCGGCCTGCCGCTCCTGGTGCCGGTCTTCCCGCGCCCCAAGACGGATTGGGAGCGCTACACGCACGCGCTCGACTCCGACACGCTCAGGATCGACTCCGGACCGATGCAGCGGCTCGACCTGCAGCTCCTCGCGATGATCGCTGCGGCGCGCGAGCGTCTCGCGGCGCGCGGTATCGCGCTGCCGAAGAAGGTCCTCCTGACCGGCTTCTCGGCCTCGGGGAGCTTCGTCAACCGCTTCACCGCGCTCCATCCCGAGCGCGTCCTCGGCGTCGCGGGGGGCGGTCTCAACGGCATCCTGATCGCCCCGCGCGCCGAGCTCGGCGGCATCGCCCTCCCCTACCCGCTCGGCATCTCCGACCTCGCCGACCGCGTCGGCGCCGCGTTCGATCTCGAGACCTGGAAGCGGGTGCCGCAGCGCTACTACATGGGGGCGAAAGACGAGAACGACGCCGTGCAGTACGACGACGCCTACACCGCCGCCGAGAAGGCGATCGTCGATTTCGCGCTGGGCGCCCGCATGCAGCCCGACCGCTGGGTGCGCTGTCAGGCGCTCTACCGGGAGGCGGGCGCGAACGCGACGTTCCGCACCTACTCGCACGCCGGACACTTCACCGACGACCCGATCAACCGCGAGATCATCGCGTTCTTTCGCGCCGTGCTCGCGGGCGAGCCGCCCGCGCCCTGAGGCCCCCGGCGGCGCTGCCGCGGTTTCACCTCCGGTTCACCTCGGCAGCCGCTCCGAGCAGCGTGGCCGACGCCTTCGACCGCGACCGCGGACCGGCGAGCTCCTGCTCGAGCTGCCCCGACCGGCGCCCGGCAGGCACGGTCGGTTCCTGATCTTCGGCGGCCTCTTCTGCGGCTTCGAGATCGTCGACGTCCGGGGCGGAAAGGTCGAGCTCCAGGTCGAAACCTGCTGCGGCTGCGAGAGCGCCGCGTGGATCTACGACGATGCCTGCGGCAGCGCCGCCGCCCATTCGCTCCTCTTCTCGCGCTTCGAAGTGCCCGACCCCGGCGACGGGAGCGCGCTCCGCGGGCGCGGGCAGATCGTCCTCAACCGGGGCGTGACCCATGGACCCCTGCCGACGGTGACGGGGGACGTCGCCTGCGACCCGCGGCGCCGAGGGGGGCGAAGCGCCACCCGGTCTCGCGCGGATCCCGTTCCGCGCGGCTGCGCCGACGATTCGGCGAGAACCTCGGACCCCGACCAGCGGCGGAGAACTTCGGCCACGGGCGGGACGAGGCGCGCGGCGAGGAGGATGCCGAGGACGAGGGCGTACTCGAGGGGCTTGGTGCGGTCGGACCTGACGAGCCAGAGGTCGTGCACGACGCCGAGCGCGGCCCCGAGGTAGACCGGACTCCTTCATCCATCACAGAGAGCTCCTCGGCCCGCTCTTCACAGCGGCCTGGCAGACCGTCCGCGAGCTGATGGCCGTGGCGGCCGGCGAGGAGAAAGGCTTTCGGCCCGGGATGGTCGCCGTCGTCCGGACGTTCGGAGACCAGCTCAATCTCCATCCCCACGTCCACGCTCTCGTGACCCGTGGCGGCTGGACCGGCTCCGGCGAGTGGGTGCCCGTGCCGTACGTCAGCCCCTCGGCCGCCGAGCGTCTCTTCCGGCACAAGGTCATCAGCCTCCTCCAGCGCACCGGCCTGCTCGACGAGAACCGCACGCGCCTCCTCCTCTCTTGGCGGAACTCAGGCTTCTCGGTCCACAACTCCGTGACCGTCCCCGCCGGCGACGGCCGCGCCCTCGAGGCTCTCGCACGCCATTGCCTGCGCAACCCAGTGAGCCTCGCTTGCCTGCGCTTCACGCCGGGCTCGGAGACCGCCTCGTACCTGCCCCGGGACGGCCACGACGGTCAGAAGGTCGAGACCCTCGACGCCCTCGACTTCGTCGCCCGTCTCCTCGCCCACGTCCCCGATCCAAAGAGGCACCTGGTCCACTACTACGGCGCCTACTCCAACGTCGTGCGCGGAAAGCTGAAGGCCCAGAGCCAGGTCCAGCAAGCAGAGCCGCTCGCCTCCGGGTCCGGCGCTCCTCGTCCGCTGCCACCCACCTCGGTTTCCCCCTCGTCACCCGCCCTTCTCCGCGGGTGGGCCCAGCTCATTCGCAGGATCTACGAGATCGATCCCCTCGTCTGTCTCCGATGCCGCGGCGTGATGCGCGTGGTCGCCTTCATCACCGAGCCCCGCGTCATCCGCCGCATCCTCGACCACCTTGCCGCCTCGCCTTGCCGCGCCACCCAAGGCCGCCCTCCCCCTCTTGCGGCCCCCCCCGCTCGCGCATTCCCCTGAGCCCCCTGCGGCCCGGCGCCCCCTCCAGCCATCCGGCGCGAGGCCCCCGGTCGAGCCTCGTCTCCACCACCGCCCGGCAGGCAGAGGCTCCCCTCACCCTCCTCCACAACTGGCCCCGGGAAGCGTCCGACGCTCCCTGAGCGTTCCCGCCCGGGAGCGGCACCGCCCCGGTGCCGCTCCCGGGCACCCTTCGAGCCCGTTTCGACCGTCTGCCTCGCCGTCGCGCAGAATCAAACTTCCTATCCTTGATCGAGCGGCTCTTCGCGGGGGGCCGCGTGGAGAGCCCCGCGGGGACCCTCGACCTCCCGCCGTTCCCCGCCTCGGCGGCGGGGCCGGACCTGCGCGAGGCGATCCTCGGCTCGGAGGGGAGGCTCGGGATCCTGACCGAGGCGACGGTGAGGATCTCGGCCCTGCCGGAGGCCGAGGAGTTCCACGGGGTCTTCCTCCC
>JAKOVQ010000002.1 GCA_029781975.1 Acidobacteriota bacterium | reverse complement strand
CTACCACCAGAACGACGTCTTCTCGGCCGCCGTGCAGTTCGCCCGGACGGAGGGGATCATCGTCGCCCCCGAGGCGGCCCACGCGGTGAAGGCCGCGATCGACGAGGCCCTCAGGTGCCGCAAGACCGGTGAGGCAAAGACGATCCTCTTTAGCTGCTCCGGGCACGGCAACTTCGACCTCTCCTCCTACGAGGCCTACTTTGCCGGGAGCCTCGTCGACTACGAGTACCCGGCGGAGCTGATCAAAGAGTCGCTCTCGCGGCTCCCGGTGACGGGGTGATGCCGGTGGAATGGACTCTGCTTTAAGGGAACTGATCAGGATCCCGGGATACGAGGAGGCCATTGCCGCGGCTGACGCGGCCGACCGGCCCCTCGTCGTCCCGGTCTACGGGGAGATCCCGATCCCCCCGTCTTCACCGGCCGACCTCTACGCCTCTCTCCGGGACGGCCCCGGGTTCCTGCTCGAGTCTCTCGAGGGGAGCGAGAAGACCGCCAGATACTCGTTCATCTGCACCGCCCCCGCCGCGACCGTCTCCGTGGCCTCCGACGGCACGCTGACGGTCTCCGGGGACCCACGGTTCCAGGAGATCGCCGCCGGGATCGAGGCCGCCGACCCCATCGACGCCGTCCGGGCGTTCATGGGCCGATTCAGGGTCGCTCATCCTGATCTTTTGGGGTTCTCCGGCGGGCTTGCCGGCTACTTTGCTTACGACCTCGTCTCCTCCATCTACCCGGTACGTCGGGCAGGAGAGATCGACGAACCCGTCGCCCGGTTCGTGCTGGCGCAAGACTGCCTCGCCCTCGATCATAGGAGAGGGCGGCTTGCGGTCATCGCAAACGTGCTTCTTGCCGGTGGTACCGACGTGGAATCGGAACTCGCCCGGGCCCGGACGGCGGTTGCCAAGGAGATTGCCCGGATCCGCGATCTCCCTCCGCCGCCTCCGGGCGAGCCGTGCCGGGCCGACGCCCCGATCTCGTCCTTGACACAGAACGAGTTCTCGGACGCGGTCCTCCGGATAAAGGAGCATATCGCGGCGGGGGATATCTTCCAGGCTGTCCTCTCCCGACGGCTTGCCTGCCGGGTCGAGGGCGATCCGTTCTCCGTCTACCGGCGCCTCCGGGAAGCAAACCCGAGCCCCTACATGTACTACCTGGACTTTGGGGACAGCCAGATCGCCGGGAGCAGCCCCGAGATGCTCGTCCGGGTGGACGGCGGTCGGGTGACGACCGTCCCGATCGCCGGCACCCGGCCGCGGGGGCGGACGGCGGCAGAGGACGATCGGCTCGCCGCCGATCTCCTCGCCGACGAGAAGGAGCGGGCGGAGCACGTCATGCTCGTCGACCTTGCCCGAAACGACATCGGGGCGGTCTCGGCCTTCGGAACCGTCGCGGTGGAGGATTTCATGAGCATCGAGCGGTTCTCGCACGTCCAGCACATCGTCTCGACGGTCACGGGCTCGCTCCGCGATGGATGCGACCGGTTCGACGCCCTCCGCTCCTGCTTCCCCGCGGGAACCGTCTCGGGCGCCCCGAAGATCCGCGCGATGCAGATCATCGCCGAGACGGAAAAGGCCCGGCGCGGGCTCTACGCCGGGGCCGTCGGCTATATCGGATTCTCCGGGTCGATGGATTTTGCGATTGCCATCCGGACGGTCCTGGTTCGGGACGGCGTCGCGTCCGTCCAGGTGGGGGCCGGGATCGTGGCCGACTCCGACCCCGGCAGGGAGTGGACCGAGACCGAGAACAAAGGGCGGGCGATGCTTGCGGCGCTCGGCGCGGAGGTGGAGTGATGCGGGTGCTCGTCATCGACAGCTACGACAGTTTCACCTTCAACCTCTGCCAGCAGATCGGGATGCTCGGGGCAGAGCCGGTCATGGCAAAGAGCGATACGCCGTTTGAGGTGCTCCGGTCCGGGTCCTTCGACCGGATCGTCCTCTCGCCCGGCCCGGGGCATCCCCGGGACTCCGTTCTCTACCGCGAGGTCCTCTGCTCCCTTAGCCGGACTGTCCCGACACTCGGGGTCTGCCTCGGCCACCAGGCGATCGGGCTTGCTTTCGGGGCTAGAATCGTCCGGGCGGACCGGCTGATGCACGGGAAGTGGTCAATCATCCGGCACGACGGTGCGGGGATCTATGCGGGTGTGCCCGATCCCTTCGTCGCGGCCCGCTACCACTCGCTCGTCATCGACCCGGCATCCGTCCCGGACTGCCTTGCAGTGACCGCTCGCAGCAATGACGGGGTGATCATGGGCGTCCGGCACCGGGAGTATCCCATCGAGGGGGTGCAGTTCCACCCGGAGAGCATCCTCACCACCGAGGGAACCCGGATGGTGGCAAACTTCCTCTTCGGTCCGGGGGGTGCGGCATGATCCGCGAGGCGATCGCCCGGGTCTCCTCGGGCGCGGACCTCTCCCCGGCCGAGGCGGAAGGGGTGATGGGGGAGATCGTGCGGGGCGCAGCGACACCCGCCCAGATCGGCGGTCTCCTGACGGCGCTCCGGATGAAGGGGGAGACCGTTGCCGAGATCGCGGCGTTCGCCCGGGCGATGCGGGCGGCCGCGGTCCCGGTCTCCCTCCCGGGTCCGGCGGCGCGGGTGGACACCTGCGGGACCGGGGGCGACGGTGCGGGGACGTTCAACATCAGTACCGCCGCGGCATTCGTCGCGGCCGGGGCGGGCGTCCCGGTCGTGAAGCACGGGAACCGCGGGGTCTCGAGCCGGTGCGGGTCGGCGGACGTCCTCGAGGCGCTCGGGGTCAACGTCGCGATCCCGCCAAAGAAGGTGGCGGACGTCCTTGCATCCGCCGGGATCGCGTTCCTCTTCGCCCCGGCATACCACCCGGCAATGGAGTATGCCCGGCTTGTTAGGCGCGAGATCGGGATACGGACGGTCTTTAACCTCCTCGGCCCCCTCACGAACCCGGCTGGCGCGAGAGCCCACCTCCTCGGCGTCTACGACCCCCGCCTGGCCCTCCCGGTCGCCCGGGTGCTCGCGGATCTCGGGGCGGAGCGGGCGATGGTCGTCCACGGGGCAGGCCTCGACGAGATCGCGACGGCAGGCCCGACGACGGTTGCGGAGCTGCGGGACGGCGAGGTTGAGACGTATACGCTCGACTGCACGGAGTTCGGGATCCCGCGCTCGCCCATCTCTGCCATCCGGGGCGGCGGGCCGGAGGAGAACGCCGCGATCCTCCTCTCCGTCCTCTCGGGAAAGGAGGGCCCCACCCGCGATATCGTCCTCCTCAATGCCGGGGCGGCGATCTACCTCGGCGGGAAGGCCGACGACCTTGCGGGCGGGATCGCCCGCGCCGAGGTCTCGATCGACTCGGGAGCCGCGCTCGACCGGCTCGACCGCCTGGTCCAGGCGACCGGAGGAGGGACGGCATGATTCTCGACGATATCGTCCAATCGACCCGCGAGCGTCTTTTGGACCTTCCGGAGTTCGGGACGGGGGGGCGGTACGGGGGCGCCCTGCAGGAGCCTTGCGGCCGCCATCCGGGCCTGCCGGGAGAGACGCGCGATTATCGCCGAGGTGAAGTACGCCTCCCCGTCGCGGGGGCGGATCCACGACGGCTGCACCCCCGAGGCGATTGCACGGGAGTTCGCCGCCGCCGGGGCCGCCGGGATCTCGGTCCTGACCGAGCCCGCCTACTTTGGGGGGAGCACCGACCACCTCGTCCGGGTGCGGCGTGCGGTCTCTCTCCCCATCCTCAGGAAGGACTTCATCATCGACGAACGCCAGCTCGCCGAGACCCGGGCGCTCGGCGCCGACGCCGTCCTCCTGATCGCCCGCCTCCTTGGGGATCGCCTCCCCCCGTTCGTCGACCGGGCGCTCGCGCTCGGGCTTGAGCCGCTCGTCGAGGTCCATGACCGGAGCGATATGGAGCGGGCCCTCGCCACGAACGCACCCCTCATCGGGATCAACAACCGCGACCTTTCGACGATGACGATCGACCTCTCGACGACCGTTCGCCTCGCGCAGGCGGCCCGCGACGTCGGGAGGATCGTGGTCTCGGAGAGCGGCATCATGTGGCCCTACGACGTCCGGCGCCTCTCCCGGCACTGCGACGCGTTCCTGATCGGTTCCGCCCTGATGTCGGCGCGGGACCGGCGCAGAAGGCTGGAGGGGTTCGTATTCGCGTAAAGATCTGCGGCATGACCAGTGTACACGACGCGCTTCTTGCCGTGGCGGCCGGGGCCGATGCGATCGGCGTGGTGCTTGCAAGCCCTTCGCCGCGATCCGTGAGTCTGGACGTGGCGCGGGAGATCTTTGTGGCGGTCTCGCCGTTCGCGACGACGGTGGCGGTCACCTCGTCCGACCGGCCAGACGATCTCCGAAAGATCCTCACTCTGCGGCCGGACGCGGTCCAGGTCCCGGGCGATCTCCCGGTCCCCCGGGACGCCGGGGTCCGGGTCATCCGGATGCTTGCTCCCGTCGATCCTCTCCGGGGCGACTGCGACGCGGTGATCGTCGATAACAGTCACGGGACAGGGCGGGCGTTCGACCTGGAGTATGCCCGGCGATGTGTGGCCGCCTCCCCGGTCCCGGTCATCCTCGCGGGAGGGCTTGATCCCGGGAACGTGGCGGAGGCGATCCGTTCCGTCCGGCCGCACGCCGTCGACGTCTGCTCGGGCGTCGAGGCGGCGCCGGGAGTCAAGGACGAGCGCCTCATGCGGGCGTTCGTGAAGGCGTGCAGGACGGTAGACCCATGAAAGCAGGACGATACGGTGTATACGGCGGGCAGTACGTGCCCGAAACCCTGATGAGCGCGCTGATCGAACTCGAGGAGACCTACGAGCGGATCCGCCAGGACCCGGAGTTCTCCCGCCGGTTCTCCTGGTACCTCCACGAGTACGCCGGGCGGGAGACGCCGCTCACCTACTGCGAGAACCTCTCCCGCGACCTCGGCTGCCGGGTCTATCTGAAGCGGGAAGACCTCCTCCACGGCGGTGCGCACAAGTTGAACAACACCCTCGGGCAGGCGCTCATGGCAAAGTTCATGGGTAAGCGCCGGCTGATCGCCGAGACCGGCGCCGGGCAGCACGGCGTCGCGACGGCGATCGCGGGCGCGGTCCTCGGCCTCCCGGTCGAGGTCTACATGGGCGAGGTGGACACCCGGCGCCAGGCGCTCAACGTCGCCCGGATGGAGCTCCTTGGCGCCCGGATCATTCCGGTCGCCTCCGGGACGCGGACGCTGAAAGATGCCATCAATGCCGCGATGCGCGACTGGGTGGAGAACCTCCGGGAGACCCACTACCTGCTCGGCTCCTGCGTCGGCCCGCATCCCTTCCCCCAGATCGTCCGCGATTTCCAGTCGGTCATCGGGAGGGAGGTGCGGCGGCAGATCCTCGAGCGGGAAGGGCGGCTCCCCGACACCATCGTCGCCTGCGTCGGCGGGGGCTCGAACGCGATCGGCATCTTCCACCCGTTCCTCGACGACGACGTGCGCCTCGTCGGGGTCGAGGCCGGCGGCGAGGGGCTTGCGTCCGGCCGCCACAGCGCTTCGCTCACGGCAGGTTCGGTCGGGGTCTTCCAGGGAGCGCTCTCCTACCTCCTCCAGGACGGCGACGGCCAGGTTCTTGAGACGCATTCCGTCGCCGCCGGCCTCGATCACCCTTCCGTCGGGCCGGAGCATGCCATGCTGAAGGACACCGGGCGGGTCCGCTACGAGGCGGTCACCGACGCCGAGGCGCTCCACGCCTTCCGCTACCTCTCCCGGACCGAGGGGATCATCCCGGCGCTCGAGTCCGCCCATGCGGTCGCCTACGCCCTCCGGGCGGCAGACGACCTGGATAAGGACGGTATCATCGTCGTCAACCTCTCCGGCAGGGGCGACAAGGACGTCGCGGACGTCGCAAACCTTTGCGGGGGCGCGGCATGAGCCGGATCGAGGCGCTCTTTGCCAAAAAGAGCCCGGTCCTCATAGGGTTTACCGTCGCCGGGGACCCGGGCATCGAGGCGTCATTCCGGGTGGCAAAGACGATGATCGATGCGAGGGTTGACCTCCTCGAGATCGCGATCCCCTACTCCGACCCGGTGGCGGACGGCCCCGTGATCGAGCGGGCACACGTCCGCGCCCTCCGGGCGGGGGCCACCCCAGAGACCGCCTTTGCCCTCGTCCGGGAGGTCAGGGAGTATGCGCCGGCGCTCCCCGTCGTCCTCTTTACCTACTACAACATCATCCACCGCCGGGGGGGCGACCGGTTCTTCGCCGAGGCTGCGGCCGCCGGTGCGGACGGCGTCCTCGTCGTCGACCTTCCCGTCGAGGAGTCGGACGAGGTCGCGCCGTTTGCCGCCCGGTACGGGATCGACCGGATCGCCCTCGTCGCCCCGACGACCTCGCCGGATCGGCAGCGTGCGATCCTCTACGGTGCCTCGGGGTTCGTCTACATCATCTCGATCGAGGGGGTCACCGGGGAGCGCGACCGTCTTTCGCCCGGTATCGCCCGTCTCGTCGGTGCGGTCCGGGAGAAGACGGCCCTCCCCCTCGCTGTCGGGTTCGGGATCTCGCGCCCGGAGCACGTCCGGACCGTCGTGGCCGCCGGTGCGGACGGTGTTATCGTGGGAAGCGCGCTTGTCCGGACGATCGAGGAGCACCTCGGCGACGAGGCGGGGATGCACGCGGCCCTCCGGACGGTCATCGCCCGGCTCCGGCGCGGGTTTGCCCCCGACCCCGAACCTGATATCCTCCGGCGGGAAAGGGTTGAGGGATGAGAAAGGCGATCGGTCTCCTGGTCAACCCCATTGCCGGGATGGGCGGCGCTGTGGGGCTCGCGGGGACGGACGGGCAGGTGGAGGAGGCGCTCCGCCGCGGCGCCGTCCCGCGCTCTGCAGACCGGGCGGTCGAGGCACTCTCCCGTCTTGGGGGCGAGGAGATCCACTGGTATACGGCCGCAGCCCCGATGGGCGAGGACGTCCTCGCCGCGGCCGGGATCGACCGGTTCACCGTCCTCTACCGCCCTGCATCCCCGACCACCGCTGCCGATACCAAAGCTGCGTGCCGGGCGTTCCTCGATGCCGGGGTCGACCTCATCCTCTTCTGCGGCGGGGAC
>JAKOVQ010000050.1 GCA_029781975.1 Acidobacteriota bacterium | reverse complement strand
GGGTTGCCGAGCCGCTCCTGGAGACCGCGACGGACGAAGAGGAACGCGGGGGAGCCGGGGCCGCCGTTCAGGTACTTGTAGGTGCAGCCGACGGCGAGGTCGGCCCCCGCGCCGTCGAGGTCGATCGGCACGGCCCCGGCCGAGTGGGAGAGGTCCCAGAGGACGAGGGCGCCGGCCTCGTGGGCGAGCGCCGTCACCGCGGCGAGGTCGTGGAGGAAGCCGCTCCTGAAGGCGGTCTGGGTCAGCGCGACGACGGCCACGTCGCCGTCGATGGCGGCCGCCAGGTCCCCCGCGTCGATGCCGATCCCGTCGCGGGACCGGACGAGCCGGACGGAGCGCCCGCCGCCCAGCAGCCCCACGGCCCCCTCGATCAGGTAGAGGTCCGAGGGAAAGTTCAGGTCATCGGTGACGACCACCGTCCGGTCGGGACGGTCGAGGAGGGCGGCGACCAGGAGCTTCCAGAGGTTCACGGAGGTGGAGTCGGAGACGATCACCTCGTCCGGCGCCGCGCCGACGAGCCGGGCGATCTTCGCGCCGATCCGGCGCGGCGCCTCGTACCACCCCTCGCCCCAGCCCCGGACGAGCCGCTCGCCCCACTCCTCCCGGACGACGGCGGCGAGGCGCCTCTCGGTGGTGGCGGGGAGCCGCCCGAGCGAGTTTCCGTCGAGGTAGACGAGCCCCGGGTCGGCGACGACGAACGCCTCCCGGAAGCGGGCGAGCGGGTCGGCCGCGTCGAGGGAGAGGGCGTGGTCGCGATCGGTGCGCATGCCGGTGGCCTCTACCCTGGGACCCGGGACGGGGGAGAGGCTCCCGGAGGATAGCGAAGGAGCGCAGGGACTGGGCAGAAAAGGAAACGGCCGCCGCCCGTGGACGGGCGGCGGCCGTTCCTGGGGGGCGAAGGGTCAGAACGCGGGCATGAAGGAGCGGAGGACCTCGTCGGTCGTGACGGGGCCGGTCCGCCCCGCCTGGGCCCGGACCTTCAGGTCGGTCAGCCGGTCGACGAGCGACGGCTGCTGCACCTCGTAGAGGACTCCGGTGGTGAGCGTCTCGGTCTCGCGGGTGTACGGCGCGGCCGAGGCGCGGCTCGACCGGTCGTAGCCCTCGGGGAGGCTCCGGAGCTTGGCCTTCATCACTTTGAACTGGTCGTCGCCCCGCCACGTCACGCACGGGGACATCACGTTGAGGAACGAGAAGCCGCGGTGCTTGAGCGCCTGGACCATCAGGTCGACCATCGTCTTGAGGTCCCCCGAGAAGGCGCGGCCGACCCACGTGGCCCCGAAGGCGATGGCGAGCTCGCACGGGTCGACGGCCGGCTCCGGGTTGCCGTAGTAGGTCGACTTCGTCTTGTCGCCCGAGGGCGTCGTCGGGGCGACCTGCCCCTTCGTCAGCCCGTAGATCTCGTTGTCCATGATGATGTAGGTGAGGTCGAGGTTCCGCCGCGCGTTGTGCATGAAGTGGTTGCCGCCGATGGCGAGACCATCACCGTCGCCGCCGACCGCGACGACGTTCAGCTCGGGGCGGGCCACCTTCATGCCGGAGGCGAGCGGGAGCGCCCGGCCGTGGACGCTGTTGAACCCGTAGGTCGCGACGTAGCCGGGGAGCCGCGAGGAGCAGCCGATCCCCGAGACGACGACGGTGTTCCACGGCTCCATCTGGAGCTCGGCCATCGCGCGGTAGAGGCCGGTCACGACCCCGTAGTCGCCGCAGCCGGCGCACCAGACGGGCTTGAGGTTGCTCTTGTAGTCGCCGGGCTGGAGGCGCGGCAGCTCTGCGGCGGTCTCGACGGCGCTGCTCACGCGAGCACCTCCTGGTGGGCGGCCGCCCGTTCGAGCGCGGCCTCGATCTGAGCCTTGACCTCGGCGATGGAGAGGTTCTTGCCGCCCGAGCGCTTGTAGACGGTGGTCCGCTCGGGAAGCGCGGTGATCGTCTTGAGGTACTGGTGGAGCTGACCGCCGAACGAGAGCTCGACGACGAGGACCTCCTTCACCGATGCGAGGAAGGCCTCGAGCGGCTCCTTCGGGAAGGGGAGGAGGATCTTCGGGACGAAGGCGGCCACCTTGTGCCCGGCCTTCTGGAGGGGGCGCATCGCCTCCTCGACGGGGCCCTTGGAGGAGCCCCAGCAGACGATGCCGACGTCGGCCTTCTCCGGGCCGATCCGGAGGTGGAGCGGGTAGCGCTCGGCCACCCAGTCCATCTTCCGGGCCCGCTTCAGGCTCATCTTCTCGTGGACGAGGTGCATCGAGGCGGGGCGGCCCATCTCGTCGTGCTCGAGCCCGTTCGTCTGGTAGATCGCGTGCTTCATCCCGGGGAAGCTCATCGGCGAGATGCCGGTGGGGGTGTCCTGGTACCGCTCGTACTCCGTGAGCTGCTCCCCGGCCGGCACCGCGCGGTTCCGGACCTCGTGGACGAGGTGCGAGCCGACGACGGTCTCGCGGCGCTGGCCGACGGACTGCTCCGAGAGGAGGACGACCGGGAGCTGGGCCTCCTCGGAGATGTTGAAGGCCTCGACGGTCATGTGGAAGGCGTCCTCGGGGTCGGTGCAGGCGAGGACGACGTGCGGGGCGTCGCCGTGGGTGCCGTAGACGGCGAGGTTCAGGTCCGACTGCTCGCTCTTGGTGGGAAGGCCCGTGGAGGGCCCGCCGCGCTGGACGTCGAGGATGACGACCGGCACCTCGGCCATCGACGCCAGGCCGATCATCTCGGCCATCAGCGAGAGGCCGGGGCCGGAGGTGGACGTCATCGACTTCACCCCGGCGAACGAGCCGCCGATGATGTTGCCGAGGGCCGAAAGCTCGTCCTCGGTCTGGACGACGGAGCCGCCCGCGCGCGGGAGCCACTCGTTCAGGAGGTGGAGGACCTCGGACGAGGGCGTGATCGGGTAGCCGGCGAAGAAGCGGCAGCCGGCGTGGATCGCGGCGACCGCGGCCGCCTCGTTCCCCGACATCAGGAGCTTCGGCTCGCCGATCTCGTAGACGAGGCGCCGGGCGGAGACGTCGATCCCGAGCCCCTTGGCGAAGGCGATCCCCGCCTCGAACCCCTTGACGTTCGCCTCGAGGACGGCGGCCTTCTTCTTCTGGAACTTGTTGACGATCGCCTTCCGCACCGCCTCGGGCGGGACGCCGAAGAGCTCGGCCAGGATGCCGAGCGTGACGATGTTCTTGGCGGCCTTCGTCCCGGCGGAGTCGTTCGCGATCTGGATGAAGGGGACCGGGATCCACGTCGAGGTGGCGTCCGTCCCGATCGAGAGGCTCTCGCGCGGCGTCGGGTCGGTGGCCTCGTAGAGGACGACGGCGTTCGGGCAGGGAGGGACCTCGCCCTTGAACCGGCCGTAGTCGGCCCAGTTGAAGACGACCAGGACGTCGACGAGGTCGCCCTGGGCCGAGATCGGGTCGGCGCAGAGGCGGACCGTGCAGGACGACTCGCCGCCGCGGATCTGAGGCCCGTAGGCTTCGACCTTGATGACGTTCAGGCCGTCGCGAGCGGCGGCCTGGGCGATCATGTCGCCCATCGTGATGACGCCGTCGCCACCGGAGCCGATCATGGCAATCGTGAGGTCTCGTGTTGGCATCGTGGACTCCCTGCGATCCGCGCGAGGCTCTGCCTCGCGGGCCGGCCAAGTCTCGTCTCATGGCCGGGGCGCGTCCATGATGCATTTG
>JAKOVQ010000039.1 GCA_029781975.1 Acidobacteriota bacterium | reverse complement strand
GGGGCCACGTACCTCCTGGCGGCGCTCGTGGCGGGGCTCCTGGTCCTCCGGATCGCGCGGGCGACGCGGCGCCTTTCGGAGGGCTTCCACGAGATCGACCGCGGGAACTTCGCCTACCGCGCCCGCCTGAAGGGGAAGGACCAGCTCGCCGGGATGGTCGACGGCTTCAACCAGATGGCCGAGCACCTCGAGGCGAGCGTGTCGGAGCGGGCGGCGCGGGAGGCGGTGGAGCGCGAGCTGAAGATCGCCCGCGACCTGCAGCAGCGGCTCCTCCCCTCCCCCGACTTCGCCTTCCCCGGCGTGGAGATCGCGGTCGACTTCCGCCCCGCCGCCGCGATCGGGGGCGACTTCTACCACTTCCTCGCGGAGGGGGAGGACCGGCTCACCGTCGTCGTCGCCGACGTCTCGGGGCACGGCCTTCCGACCGGGATCGTGATGGCGTCGGCGATGGCGTCGTTGAGCGGCCTGGCCCGGAGCAGCGTCGACGCCGCGACGCTCCTCGCCGCGCTCGACCAGGAGATCGGCCGGACGACCGACCGGCGGACGTTCGTCACCCTCGCCCACGTCCGCTTCGACCTCCGCGAGCGGCGCGCCGCGTTCACGAACGCGGGGCACCTCTACCCGTACCGGGTGACGCCGAACGGCGACGTCCTCGCGCTCGAGAACCCCGCCCGGCCGCTCGGCCTGGGGCTTCCCGCGGTCTTCCGGACGGTGACGACGCCGATCGGCCCCGGCGACCTCTGGGTCTTCCTCTCCGACGGCGTCGTGGAGGCGCTCGCGAGCGACGGCGAGCCGTTCGGGTTCGCCCGGCTCGAGGCGCTCCTCGCGAGGGGGGCGGGACGGTCCGCGGCGGAGCTGAAGGACGCGGTCCTCGCCGCCTGGAGGGACTACACGGGGGGCGACGAGCCGGAGGACGACCGGACGCTCGTGGTCCTGCGGGTCCTCCCGCAGCCCCCGCCCCTTCCTCCCGCGGCCGCGGCTACCGCGCCATCCGCTCCCTCAGGCGCGCCGCCCCGGTCCGGCTGACCGGGAGCCGCTCGCCCGAGGCGAGGACCGCCCACCTCCCCTCCTCCACCCTCACGAGGCGGTCGAGGGCGACGATCCACGAGCGGTGGACGCGGACGAAGCGCGCCGGGTCGAGCCGCGCCTCGAGGGCGGCGAGGGGCTCGTGCCGCAGGTGGCGCCTCTCCCCGGCGACGACGAGGACGTAGTCGTCCTCGGCCTTCACGTAGTCCACGGCGCGGACCGGGACGACCGCGACGCCGTCCCTCTCCCGGAACGCGAGGCGCGTCGCGAACGTCCCCGGCCCGCGGGCCGACGCGGCGACGGCCGAGACGGCCCCGGCGGCGAGCCGCTCGCCCCCCGCGGCCCGCGCCTCCGCGCGCGCCACCGCCGTGTCGAACCGCTCGCGCGAGTACGGCTTGAGGAGGTAGTCGACCGCGTGGACCTCGAAGGCCCGGAGGGCGTAGCGGTCGTACGCCGTGACGAAGACCACCGCCGGGACGGGGTCGAGGAGCTCGAGCGTCTCGAAGCCGTCGAGGCCCGGCATCTGGACGTCGAGGAAGAGGAGGTCCGGCCGGTGCTCGCCGACGGCCCGGACGGCCTCGGGGCCGTTGGCGCACTCGGCGACGACCTCGACCTCCGGGTGGTCGGCCAGGTGCTCGCGCAGGAGCCCGCGGGCCAGCTCCTCGTCGTCGACGACGATCGCGGTGAAGGTCCGCGCCGCGCTCACGCGGGGGGCTCCGCGGGGAGGACGACCTCCGCCAGGAACGTCCCCTCGCCGGGGGTCACGACGAGCTCCGCCTCGCGCCCGTAGAGGGCCGCGAGCCGCCTCCTCACGTTCGTCAGGCCGAGCCCGGCGCCCCGCTCGGAGCTCCCCTCGGCGGACGTCGGGTTCTCGACGGCGATCCTCACCCGCCCCCCCTGGTGGCGCGCCCGGATCGAGATCCGCCCCCCGTCGACCAGGGCGCCGATCCCGTGCCGGACGGCGTTCTCGACGAGCGGCTGGAGGAGGAGCGGGGGGACGGGGACGGCCGCGGCCTCCGGCGCGACCTCCTCCTCCACCTCGAGGCGGGACCCGAAGCGGACCTTCTCGATGGCGAGGAAGCGGCGCGCCAGCGCGACCTCCTCGCCGAGAGGGATGGAGGCCTTGCCGCCGAGGGAGAGGCTCGTCCTGAGGAACTCCGAGAGGAGGACGGTCATCTCGCGCGCCCGGGAGGGGGCCGTCGTCGTCAGCGCGCTGACCGAGTTGAGGCTGTTGAAGAGGAAGTGGGGGTTGAGCTGCGCCTTCAGCGCCTCCAGCTCGGCCTCGCGGGCGAGGACCTTCGACTCCATGACGCGCCGCTCGGCCGCCTGCGACGACTCCAGGGAGAGGAGGAGGTAGTGGAAGGCGACCGAGAGGGCGTAGAGGAGCACTCCGAGGACGAAGAGGATCGGGACGACCGGGGCGACCCGCTCGGAGAGCCGCGAGAGCGACGGGAACGTGCCGAGGAGGCTCGCCAGGGTGACCGCCGCGAGCGTCCAGAGCGCCGCGGCGATCCCGGCGCCGGCCGCGTGGACGCCCACCGTGGCCGCGAGCCGCCCCCGGGTGAGCGGGGCGCTCCGGCAGGCGTACCACGAGGAGAGGCAGAGGAAAGCGTAGACGACGGAGAGCGGGACGGCGAGGAGCGCCGACTCGCCGAGGGAGAGGGAGCCCGGGAGCGAGACGAGGTACGCGGCGATCGCCGCAACGGGACCCCACGCCAGGAGGTAGGCCCCGAGCCGCTCCTTGCGGGCGAGGACGGGGTGCACCGGGCCGCCTCAGTTCTTCAGGTCGATCCCGCCGAAGATCGCGAAGCCGTCGACGACGAGACGCTTCGGCGGGGGATCGAGGGTCGCGGGGGGGTGGATCGTCTTGTCGTCGGTCCCGCCGAAGAGGGCGAAGACCTTGACGTCGACGTGCCACCCCTCGGGGACCCGGATGTCGCCTCCTCCGAACATGACGAAGACGTCGATCTTGGCGTGGTCGGAGACCATCGTGCACTTGGAGAGGTCGAGCTCGAAGCCGCCGAAGACCGCCGTCAGCTGGCCTCCGAGGAAGTCGGCGGAGACGATCGACCGGTCGATGCCCCCGAAGATGGCGGTCTCGTCGAGGCGCCCCACCTCCACCGTCTCGGGCGCGATCCCCTCGGGCCGCCCCTGCGCGGCCCGCTGGATCACGCGGATGCCGACGGCCACGAGGGCGAGAGGCCAGAGCTTGTGGAGCGGGAACCTCACGAAGCCGAGGTTGTCGACCAGGAGGGCGAGGCCGACGAGGGCGAGGAACGAGCCCCAGAAGCCCCCCCAGAAGCCGCGGTGCTCGCGCATCTTGACGATGCCGACGGCGATCAGGACGACCGGCCAGAGGCGGAGGACCACCCAGCTGGAGAGGATCCCGAAGTTGTCGAGGGTGAAGACGACGCCCGCGACGATGACGGCGAGCCCCACGATGAGCCGGACGATGTTGTTGGGCGGCACGAACCTCTTCATCGGATCCTCCGCGCCCCCCGCGGGGGCGCCCTCACCTCGAAGGTACGGGTCCGCGCCGCCCCCGGCTCCCCCTTTTCGGCGAACCGCCCGCCCGGGGCGGCGAACGGGAGCCGGGGGGTCCGGGGGGACCGGGAAACCCCCGCGGACACCTACGCCCGGCCCAGCCGGAACGACTGCCCGAACCCCTCGGCCGGGAGCCGGACCGTCACCTCGACCTCCCCCGAGGCGGTGCAGGTGTAGACCTCCTCGACCTCGGGGCCCTCCCCGGTCCTCAGGACGGGCTCGCCGTTCAGCGCCCGACGGCCCCGGAGCGCGGGGTCGAAGGGAAAGCGGATCTCGTCCCACGGCGTCACGTCCCCGTCGGGCCGGCCCGCCCGGACGCGGCTGCACTCGACGAACCGGAAGTGGCCGAGGTTGTGCGCCGCCCGGTAGCGCCTCACCGCGACGAGGGGCGCCTCCCCTTCCGCCGGCAGCGCGACGTCCTTCTCGAAGATCGGGTCGAAGACGACGTCGGCCCCCTCCCCGGCCTCGCGGAAGACGCCGAAGTGCCGGGTCAGCCTCTCGGAAAGGACGTAGCCCTCCGAGCCGTCGAGGTAGAGCGCCAGCCCCATCGCGGTGGCGGCGAAGGGGTGGGGCGAGCGCTTCACCCTCTTCTCGCCGTACCGCTCGCGCAGGAGGCGCGCGACGAGGGGGAAGCTCCCCGCCCCGCCGACGACGTAGATCCCGGCCAGCTCGCTCCAGGCGACGGCGTCCTCCCGGTCCCCCCCGGCGCGCGAGGGGTCGCGCATCGCCGGCTCCATCGCCTCGAGCGTCCGCTCCACCAGGGGGAGACAGGCGTCGTAGACCTCTTCGACCGGGATCGCGATCGGCGCCAGGCCGAGCGGCGTCAGGTCGACGAGGAAGCGGCGGCTGTTCGGCCCGACCGCCTCCTTCTGGCGGGAGCACTCCTCGAGGAGGAGGTCGCGCGCGGCGGCGCTCGGCTCCTCCACGGCCGCCCGCTCGAGGACCAGCCGGAGGATCGCCTCGTCGAAGTCGTCGCCCCCGAGCCGCCGGACCCCCTCGCTCGTCACCACCTCGTTGGTCCTCCCGGTCATCCTGAGGAGCGAGGCGTCGAAGGTCCCGCCGCCGAGGTCGTAGACGAGGACGTACTCGCGGCGGCTCGTGAGGGTCGACCGGAAGCGGTGGGCGTACTCGAAGCCGGCCGCCGACGGCTCGTTCAGGAGCGCCGTCACGCGGAAGCCCGCCTCGCGGAAGGCCTCCAGGGTGAGGAACCGCTGCGCGCTCGAGGAGTTCGCAGGGACGCTGATGGCGGCCTCGAGCGGCTCGCCCGGCGCGAGGTGCGCGTTGGAGGTGGCGGCGAGGTCCCGCCGGAGCGTCGCGAGGAAGCGGACGAGGAGGTCGAACAGGAGGTAGCGGCGGCCCGCCAGCTCCACCTCCGTCCGCGGGCCTCCGTCCGAGAGGAGCCGCTTGAACGAGCGGAGGACCGCCCACCCCGGCTCGTGCCGCCGCTCGGCGGCCTCGAAGCCGTAGACGACCTCCCCGGCCTCGTTCGCCGCGAGGAGGGAGGGGTACGGATCGCCCCCCTCGAAGGAGACCACGGGGTAGTTCCCGCGGTCGACGAGGGAAACGACCGTGTGGGTCGTCCCGAAGTCGATGCCCAGGCGCATCCTGCCGCCGAGTTTACGGAATTGCCGCGGGGAGGGTCAGCGGCGGCCTCAGCGGCGCCTCTCGAGGCCGGTCGCCTCGAGGCGGGGGCCCGTGGCCATGAAGACCCCTTCCACCGCCGCCCGCGAGCCGACGGCGCCGGCGGGAAGGGCGAAGGCGCCGTCCCTGGCGACGACGCGGAGGCTCTTCCCCCCCTCCTCGAGCGTCACGGTCCCGCCCGAGACCGAGGAGATCGTCCCTTCGGTCCTCACGGTCTTGCCGTCCCAGGCCGCCGGGGCGTCGACCAGCCGGGCGATCGGGACCGGGGTCAGGCCGCGGAGGGGGCGGCCGTAGACCTCGACCTCGGCCCGCGCGGGGAGCGCCGCCGCGCCGAGGGCGAAGAGGACGACTGCCGAAGCGAGCGCGACGCGGAGCGGGCTCGCGAAGCGCCTGCACCGTGCGGAGCTCGCCTGGTCCAGGGTCGGGGCGAGCGGGAGCCTTGCCACGACCCCATTCTACGGCGCCGGGGACCGGCGCGTCGGGCGGGTATCCTATGGGGT
>JAKOVQ010000029.1 GCA_029781975.1 Acidobacteriota bacterium | reverse complement strand
AGTAGCGTCCGCTCTCGTGGTGTATGAACCAGCCTCGGCCGCAGCCGGCCCTGTGGGACCAGAGGGGAACGCGAAGCGTTCTCCGCGGGTTCCACAGGGCACCCCTCGGCGCGGGTTCGCGGTGTCCCTTTACGAGCGAAGGGCCACGACCCCGGTTCTTGGTAGGTTTGGAGTGCCGACTTCAAACGCCAAGGAGACCGAACGCCGTGACCCAGCCCAGCATCACCCTGCCGATTGCCCTGCGCAAGTCCGTCGAGCAGTCCGGCCCCGACGTCCTGCGTGAGCTCATGAAGGTCATCGTCGAGAAGCTGATGAGCGAGGACGCCAACTCCCTCTGTGGCGCCCCCTTCGGCGAGCGCTCCGACGAGCGCGTCAACTCCCGCAACGGCTACAGGATCCGTCCCTGGGACACCCGTCTGGGGTCGATCGACCTTCAGATCCCGAAGCTGCGCCGGGGCTCCTACTTCCCCGACTGGCTCCTCGAGCCCAGACGCCGCTCGGAGAAGGCCCTGCTGGCGGTCGTCGCCGAGGCCTACGTCCTGGGCGTGTCGACCCGACGGGTGGAGCGGCTGATGGAGACTCTCGGGCTGACCGGGATCTCCAAGTCCCGCGTCTCCGAGATCGCCGGCGAGCTGGACGAGGCGGTTGAGGCCTTCCGTCAGAGGCCCCTGGAGGGCGAGTTCCCCTACCTCTGGCTCGACGCCCTGGAGGTCCGCTGCCGGGAAGAAGGCCGGATCGTCAACGTCTCCGTCGTCGTGGCGACGGCAGTCTCGGGGGAGGGCCGCCGGGAGATCCTCGGCGTGGACGTCTTCACTCGCGAGGACGGGGCGGCCTGGTTGGCCTTCCTGCGCGGCCTGGTGGCGCGCGGGCTGAAGGGCGTCAAGCTGACGGTCTCCGACGCTCACGCTGGCTTGAAGAACGCCATCGCCTCGGTCCTGCCGGGAAGCTCGTGGCAGCGCTGCCGGGCACACTTCGTCCTCAACCTCCTCGCCCGTGTCCCGAAGTCCGCTCAGGCCGCCGTCGCCACGATGGTCCGCTCGGTCTTCGCCCAGCCGGACGCCGCTTCAGTCCAGGCACAGTTCGAGTCGGTCCTCCGGAGCCTCGAGCTCCGCTTCCCCGACGCCGTAGAGCTCCTCGATTCGGCCCGCGAGGAGCTGCTCGCCTTCACGGCCTTCCCCAAGGAACACTGGCGCCAGATCTGGTCTAACAACCCCCAGGAGAGGCTCAACAAGGAGATCCGTCGTCGCACCGACGTCGTCGGGATCTTCCCGAACCGCCAGGCCATCGTCCGCCTCGTCGGTGCTCTGCTGGCCGAGCAGCACGACGAGTGGGCCATCGCACGCCGCTACTTCTCCCTCGAGTCCCTCGCCGTCCTCCTCGCCACCCCCTCGACATCAACCGCCTCGACCGAGGCATCCCTTCTTCCGGCAGCCTGAACCCCATGAACCCTCGTCGTCAGCACTTCGCTCTTACACCACTTGACAGGACGTGGCCGAGCGGGCTTCCTCGATTTCGGCTCCGTCGGGCGTCGAGGGCGGCAGCCGCTGCCGTGCCCATACGGTGCCCGCCGGCGTCGAATCCAGGCCCGCCCGCTCGGCGAGCAGAGCGATCCAGGTCTGCGCCAGGGACGCCAACTGTCCCCCGGCACCGGTAACCTTTTCGACGTGGCTGACGAAGAGGATCCGAAGGTCGGTTCTGGAGACCCCGCGCCGCAACCCGGCAGAAACGCTCCCGTGAACCAGAAGAGGGTGGACGAGATCGTTCGCAGGGCGACGCTCAAGAGGGCCCGGGAGCGGGCGTGGAAGCGGTTCCTCCAGGAAGAGCCGACCACCATTCACTGAGCCATCGACGGCTCGCCAGCCGTGCGTCCGGGTCGTTCGCTCCCGTCTCCCGGCGCCCGCGCACCGCGACCGACCTCGAAACCCGATCGACTCGACGAGGGGGTGCGAATGAACTACTACGATCAAAAGGAAGCCACCTACGCCTGCCCGGCCTGTGGATGGACCGGACGGGGGGACGCCTGCGAGATGGGTGACGGCTTCGACTGGGGCTACGAGATCCTCTGCGCTCGGTGCCAGCAGAAGCTCGGGTACATCGGCTACCCGACGACCGAGGAGATGCTCTCGGACCCGCGCGCGTCCGACGGCGATCGGGAGCAGGCCAGGTCCAGGATCGCCCGGGAGGCCGAGTTCGAGCGAAAGATGCTCAAGGATCCCGACCAGCTGCCGGTGATCGAGCCCGCTCCCGCATCTCTCGCGTGGGACTTCGAGGAGGCGGAGGACGGGAAGAGGTACGTCGTCATCCGGCACGAAGCCCGGGAGGTCTGGCGCGAGCTGGCGTGGTACGAGGACTGCGAACGCTACGCAGCGGTGGCCGAGATCCTTCAGCGGAAGTACGGCGACGGTCTGCGCGACCTGGTCCCGACACCCGCGAGCAAGGACTACCTCTACGGAGACAGGATCGCCTCGCTCCGGCGCGTCGAGGAGGTCCGCTCCGCGCTGGGGCGCGGGGCCTACGCCAGAGGGGCGTGACGGAGGCTTGGCAACGCCCGGGCACGCCTTCGTCCCGAGAGGAGAAGTGAAACGCTCTTCGGCGCGGGCGCCCTCCGCCGGGACGAAGTCCGCCTGACCGGGCTCTCCCTCGAGCGCGATCGCGACGAGACCGACAGGTGCCCGGCCCGACGGCGCTGCACGTCGTCGACCGTCCCACCGATCGAATCCCTCTCCCGCGCCCTGGCGGACGTTTCGGCCGTTCGCCTCGCCGTCCTCTTCGGCTCTGCGGCGCGCGGGATGGCGGATTCGCGGAGCGACCTCGATGTCGCGATGGAGCTCGAGGGCGGCCCCGAGGCGCTCTCCCGGCTCGCCGTCCGCCTGTCGCGCGCCGCCGGCCGCGAGGTCGACCTCGTCTCGCTCCGCGAGGCGCCGCCCTTGCTGAGGTTCGAGATCGCGCGCGATGGAATCGTGATCGTCGAGAGGACGCCGCTGGTCCGGCGTGACGTCGTGGCGGCCCGGGTGGCGCGGGCCGCGGCGTGGCTCGACGCCGTGGCCCGCGCCGCGCGGCTCTGACCTCAGGCCGTTCCGCCGGTCTTTCCCCCTCCTTCTCCGTTCCGCTCCTCGCTCGCCCGCGCGGCGGTGAGGAGCGCGTGCGCCTGGTAGAGGCCGGAAGTCCAGACGAGGGCGTCGTCGAGAAGGGTGGCGACGAGCACGGCCTCTCCGGCTGCGTGCGAGGCGAGGGCTTCCCTCTCGCCGGCGACGAGGCGGCCGAGCGGCGAGGAGGCCGGCCTCGTCGCGGTCGTCGCCATGGAATGGACCCGCCTCGCGCCCCTCGCGGATGCCGTGCCCCTGACGGCAGCCGACCTCCCGCTCGACCACCGCCGGGGGAGGGCCGCGACGTCCCTCGCCGAAGAGGCGACCGGAGGGCCCTGAGCCCGATCTCCCCCACCGCCTCCTTTCGTGGATAGACTTCCGTCCAGGAGGCACGCATGGACCGGATACGGGTCGACTGCAGCCGGATCATTCGCCTCGACGTCGAGCGGTACAAGCAGCGCGTCACGGGAGGTCCTCCGCACAGCCCGGCTGGGCCGGCGACGGCGGGCGCGCTGACGACGGCCCTCTCGGCCGCGTCGTACGTCTCGAGCACGGCGGCGCTCCTGAAGGAGATCACGGACCTCGGCTCGGCGGCGGGGCGGATCCCGCTCAGCTTCCTCGGGGGGAGCGGGCCGATGTTCGCCCCGCCGGCCCGGACGCCGTTCGTGACGGTGGGGGCCGGGAGCAGCGCCTCGATCTTCGCGGTCATCGGCGTGGCGTTCGGGAGCGGGGTCTACGGCTCGAACACGCCGGAGATCGGCCTCTACTCGAGCGCGGGGGGCGGCTACTGGACCAACTACGGCGTCAGCGGGGGCATCCAGCTGACCTACGTCATCGGCCCGCCGTCGGCGTTCGGCGGGATGTCCTGGTCGGTCGGCGTCGACTGCGACATCCCGGGCGTCGGGCTCGGCGTCTCGGCGGCGGTGATCTTCAGCGCGAGCGGCCCGCCCTACCAGTTCCTCGGGTGGGCGGTCGGCGTCGGCGCGGGCGTCTCGGTCCTCCCGGTCGACTTCACGTTCCAGGTCTCGAACACGAAGCTGATCCCGCTCGCGCCCTGAGGCACGAGGCCGACGGCGCCGGCCGGCCCCTTCAGCCCGCCTTCATGCTCCCGGTCCGGAGGAGGTTCCGGTGCCAGGCGAAGGCCTCGTCGAGGAGGTGCGGCGTGTGCCTCCCGGGAGAAGACTGCGAGGCGCGCCGGAAGTAGTCGCGGAGCATCGGCCGGTAGTCGGGGTGGGCGCACCTCTCGATGATCAGCTCGGCCCGCTGCTTGGGCGAGAGGCCCCTCAGGTCCGCGAGCCCCTGCTCCGTCACGACGACGTGGACGTCGTGCTCGGTGTGGTCGACGTGCGTGACCATCGGGACGATGCAGGAGACGGCGCCCTTCTTGGCCGTGGACGGCGTCATGAAGAAGGAGATGTACGCGTTCCGGGCGAAGTCGCCCGAGCCCCCGATCCCGTTCATGATCGCGGTCCCGTTGACGTGGGTCGAGTTGACGTTGCCGTAGATGTCCGCCTCGATCATCCCGTTCATCGCGAGGCACCCCAGGCGGCGGATGAGCTCGGGGTGGTTCGAGATCTCCTGCGGCCGGAGGATGATCTTCTCGCGGTAGCGGTCCATCCCGGCGTTGAGCTCGTCGACCTTGTCGGGGCTGAGGGAGAGCGCGGTGGCCGAGGCGACGAGGAGCTTTCCGGAGCGGATGAGCTCCAGCATCCCGTCCTGCAGGACCTCGGTGTAGGAGGTGAGGTTCTCGAACGGGCCGTCCTGGAGGCCGAAGAGGACGGCGTTGGCGATGTTGCCGACCCCCGACTGGAGCGGGAGGAGGTCCTTCGGGAGGCGCCCCTTCCTCACCTCGTCCCCCAGGAACTCGAGGATGTGCCCGGCGATCCTCTTCGACGCCTCGTCCGGCTTCGAGAACGGCGCGTTCCGGTCCGGCGCGTTCGTCTCGACGATGGCGATGATCTTCTCCGCGGGACACCGGAGGTACGGCGTCCCGATCCGGTCGGCAGTGTGGATCAGCGGGATCGGCTTGCGGTGGGGCGGGAGGGCGAAGCCCTGGTAGACGTCGTGGACCCCCTCGAGCCGCTCGGACTGCCAGGAGTTGACCTCGAGGATGACCTTGTCGGCGTAGTCGAGCCAGATCTTGTTGTTCCCGATCGACGACGCGGGGACGAGGTCGCCGTTCTCGAGGATCCCGGTGACCTCGATGACCGCCACGTCGAGCTTGCCGAGGAAGCCGGACCTCACGAAGGCGCCGACGTGGGAGAGGTGGATGTCGAGGTACTCCATCTCTCCCGCGTTGATCTTGCGGCGGCAGATGGGGTCCGACTGGTACGGGAGCCGCAGCTCCACGCCGTCGACCATGGCGAGGGCGCCGTCGAGCTCGGGGGCCGTCGACGCGCCCGTCCAGACGCTCACGCGGAACTTCTCGCCGCGCAGGTTGGCGTCCATGATCCGCTTCGCGAGGGCCACCGGGATCTGCTTCGGGTAGCCGGCCCCCGTGAAGCCGCTCATCCCGACCGTGTCGCCCGGCCGGATCAGCGAGGCGGCCTCCTCCGCGCTGACGATCCGCTCGCGAAAGGCCCTGTTCAGGATCCGTGAGCCCGCCATCTTCGGCTCCTTTCCCGCTGTCGCGCCGTCGAGGGGGCGGTCCGGGCCCGTCCGCTCCGGGCGGGTCCCTCCGCCGGTCGCCCCGGCCGCGGGTGTAGCACGGATGAACGGCCGCGGGAAAGGAGGAACGGCTGCGGCCGGCCGCCCGCCTGCCGAGGCCGCGGCGCGCGGGAGCCCCTACGGCAGCAGCACCACCGAGCCGGTCGTCCGGCGTCCCTCCAGCGCCTCGTGGGCCTTCGCGGCGTCGCGGAGCGGGAAGGTCGTCGGCGCGGCGACCTTCACGGCCCCCGAGCGGAGGACGGCGAAGAGGTCGGCCGCGGTGGCGAGGAGGTCCTCCCTCTTCGCCACGTAGGTCATCAGCGTCGGGCGGGTGAGGAAGAGCGACCCCTTCTGCGAGAGGACGAGCGGGGAGATCGGCGGCACGGGCCCGGAGGCGTTCCCGTAGGTCACCATCATCCCGAGCGGCGCGAGGGAGTCGAGCGAGCCGGTCCAGGTGTCCTTCCCGACCGAGTCGTAGACGACGCGGACCCCGGCCCCGCCGGTGATCTCCTTCACGCGGGCGACGAAGTCCTCCCGCGACGTGACGATCACGTCGTCGCAGCCGTTCGCGCGGGCGAGGGCCGCCTTGGCGTCGGTCGAGACGGTCCCGATCACACGGGCTCCGAGGCTCTTCGCCCACTGGGCGAGGAGGAGGCCGACGCCCCCCGCGGCCGCGTGGAGGAGGATCGTCTCGCCCGGAGCGACGGGGTGGGTCCGCCGGACGAGGTACTGCGCCGTCATCCCCTTCAGCATCACGGCGGCGGCGACCCGGTCATCGACGTCGTCCGGCAGCCTCACGAGGCGGTGGGCGGCGATCAGCCTCTCGTCGGCGTAGGCGCCGACCGGGCCGGCGTACGCGACGCGGTCCCCCGGCTTCACCTCGGTTACCCCCTCCCCGACCTCCTCCACGACGCCCGCCCCCTCGGAGCCGAGGACCGCGGGGAGCGGGAGCGGGTAGAGCCCGGTCCGGTGGTAGGTGTCGAGGAAGTTGAGGCCGACCGCGGTCTGCCTCAGGCGCGCCTCGCCGGGGCCCGGCCTGCCGACGGCCACCTCCTCGAAGCGCAGGACCTCGGGGCCTCCGGTCTCGTGGATGCGGATGGCGTGGGGCATCGAGGCACCTCCGGCGCGAAGGCTAGCGCGGCCGGGCCGGACGCGGTAGCGAGGGCGCGGGGACCCGCGAGGCCCCGGCCCGCCGTCAGAACCGGACGCCTCCGCCGAGCCGCCACATCGTCAGGGCGCCGAAGTTGGCGTAGGGGTCGTACGCGACGCGGAGGAAGACGCGGTGGACGTCGACCGTCGCCTGGGCTCCGAGCCCCCTGACGAAGGTGCCCGACGCGGTGTGGCCGCACTTGTAGACGGCGTCGAGCGTGAGCCGCCTCTCCACGCCCAGCGCGTGGCGCCAGACGACGTGCGTGTCCTGCTGGCCCGTCCCGAGCCTCACGTCGAAGATGCAGAAGGCCGAGAGGTGATCGCGCGGCCCCGCGTCGAGGCCGCCCCCCAGCTGGAGGGATTCGTTGGGGTCGAACGACAGGCTGTAGGTGTCCTTCAGGTTCGTCCGGGAGACGCCGGCGATCAGGAACTCGCGCCTTCCGGCCTCCACGTAGAGCTGCCCGCCCCAGAAGCCGTTCGACCCCCAGCCGAGGGTGGGCGTGACGCGGAGCGTCTCGGAGCGGAAGGCGTACTCGGCCCCGAGGCGGAAGACGCCGTCGCGCGCTCCGCCCGCGGCCGTCTCGGCATAGGCGCCGACCCACGCGTTGACGTTGCCGAAGCTCCCCCTCAGGTTCACGTCGACGGCCGAGTCGGCGCCCGTCCGGTAGAGCCCGATCGTCGCCTTCCACGTCTCCTCGAAGGAGAGCGAGGGGGCCGGGGAGGGGACCGGGTCCGGGGCGGCGGCGGCGGTCGTGGCTGTCGTCGCGACGGCCGAAGCCGCCAGGGCGAGCACGCGGAGGGCCGCCACGACGCGGGACCCCACGGCCCCGGGGCGGCCGGACGCGAACGGGTCCCGCGGGGGCGTCGTCGCGGGTTGCCTCCCGAGCCTCATCCCGCCGTCTCCGTCTCCCGCCGCGGCGGCCTCAGGAAATCGAGCGGCCTCCTCACGGCCCTCGTGACGACGTGACGGAGGACGCCGGCGAGCTCGCCCGGCGGCATCTCGTAGGCCCGCGCCGCGTTGACGAGCGAGAGCCCGAAGGCGACGGAGAGGTTCAGGACGAACATCACGCCGATCCCGGCGAGGCCGCGGAGGAACGTCCCGCCGCCGTACCACTCCTCCCCGAGGCCGGCCGCGGCCAGGGCGAGGGTCCCGGTGGAGAGGGTGACGTGCCGGACGTCGAACGGGATGCCGAAGAAGCGCCCGACGGCGGGGGCGAAGCCGAGGAGGAAGCCGAGGGCGACGTTCGTCCCCCAGCCGGAGGCGTTCCGCGCGAGCGCCGCGCCGAGGCGCTCCATCCGGGCGCGTCCGACCCGCTCGCCGAGCGGGTGCTGGGCGATGCCGTCGGGGATCCGGTGGTAGGTGGTCCAGTTCTCGAACCACCCCCCCGCGAGGCTGCCGAGCCAGAGGAGGACGCCCGTCAGCGCGGCGAAGAAGACGGTGCCGCTGTCGAGCGGGCTCAGCGTCTCGAAGGTGTGGCGCGCGTCCTCGGGGTCGAGGTACGGACGGCCCCGGAGGGCGCGCCACGACAGGTCGAAGAGGGTCGCCCCGATCCCGACGACGAGGACGTTCGAGACGGCCGCGGCGATCTGGGAGCTGGCGAGGCGGGAGAAGAACCCGGCGATCCGCTCCTCGCGGTCGTCGCCCTGCGCGTCGCGGACGATGTTCGCGAGGGCGGCCGCCGTCATCGCGGGCTGCTTGGTGGCGAGGACGAGCCCGAACGCCTGCAGGAGGAGGAAGCTGACGGCGTAGTTGAGGCCGTAGAGGAAGCCCTCCGGGAAGGGCGAGAGGTGCCACGAGTGGACGAGCATCTTGATCGCGGCCGTGAAGACGGTGAGGGCCCCGCCCCCCGCCGCGGCGATCCAGATGTGCCCGTACTCCCTCCTCGAGGCGGCGACGTAGTGCTCGCCGGTCCGTCCCGAGCGGTCGACGATCTTCCGGTCGAGGAGGTGGAGGTTCCACCTCACCAGGTGGGTGACGCTCCTCTCCTCGTGGGCGAAGAGGGCGAGGCGGGCGAGGAGCTTGTGGAGGAGGCGCGACCGCTCGGGCCCGTCGGGGGCCGCCAGGAAGTCGGCCATCATGGCGGTCCGGGTCAGGCACCGGTCGATCACCTCGAGGCCGAAGACGACGTCGACGCTCACCCCCGCGTCCTCGAGGTGCCGCTGGATGACGCGGGTCTCCTTCCGGCACTCTCCGGAGTCCCTCCGGAAGGCGTCCGCCGCGGCGGCCACGTCGCCGCCCGAGAGCCACGCGGTCAGGAGCGCGTCCCCGGACCGGGAGATCCGGTGGAAGGGGGAGTCCGAGACCGGGACCGGCGTGCTCCGCGCGCGGAGGTCGCCGGACAGCCCCTGCGCCTGGAGGCGCGCGAGGAGGAGGCGGAACCCGTCGGCGAACGTGTTCGAGAGGGAGCGCACGACCTCGGCGGGGAGGGCGGTCGCGGCGAACCGGAGGAGCCTGTGGACGTCGGCGAGCGGGAGGAGACGGAACGCCTCCACGTCCCCGCTCGTCCGGAAGAGGCGGGCGACGAGGTGCGAGAGGTCGCGGTCGTCGCGCGGCGTCGGGACGAGCCGGGCCGAGAGGCGGTCGCCGAGCTCGGCGAGGAAGCCGCGATCGCTCGGGACCCCGGTCTCGCCGAGGAGGATGGTCGAATCGGTCTCGGAGAGGAAGGCGACGAGGGCCGCGACGAACCGCTCGCGCAGCTCGGGACGCTCCTCGAGGAGGTCGAGGAGGGCCCCGAGCCCCGACCGCGCCTCGTGTGCCCCGGCGTCGAGGTGCCGGAGCGCCCGCATCAGGTCGGCCAGCGCCCGCGTCCGCTCCCCGACGGTGGACGCGTCGAGGAAGGCGTCGAGGTGGGGGGGCGGGGCGCTCATGGGCGGCGGCGATCTTACGGCGCCGCGCGGGCGGGCCGGGGCCGGGCCGGGCGAGGGCGACCCTATACTCGAGCCCGGGCCGCGGCGCGCCTCGCCCGGTCCGCGAACGATGCAGGAACCGCCCGCACCCCGGCCTCCGCGCGCGAACGATCCTTCGCCACGGGGCAGGGTCGTCGTCCTCACGGGGGTCAGCGGCAGCGGAAAGACGACGGTGGGACGCGAGGTCGCGAGGCGCCTCGGATGGGCCTTTCTCGACGCCGACGACTTCCACTCCCCGGAGGCGGTCCGGAAGATGGCGTCGGGGACGCCGCTCGACGACGCGGACCGGGCCCCCTGGCTCGCGCGTCTCCACGAGGAGATCGCCGCCCGGGTCGCCCGCGGCGAGCGCGCCGTCCTGGCCTGCTCGGCGCTGAAGGCCCGCTATCGCGACGTCCTCGCGGGAGAGCTCGGGGCGGCGGTCCTCTTCGTCTTCCTCGACGTCGGGAAGGAGGAGCTGGAGAGGCGCCTTCGGGAACGGCGCGGCCACTTCTTCGCCCCCGCGCTCCTCGCGAGCCAGCTCGAGACGCTGGAGCCGCCGGTCGACTCCGTCGTGGTGGCCGGCGGGGGCCCGGTCGACGCGGTCGCTCGGGCCGTCGTCGCCGCGGCGGTTGCGGGCCACGGCGAGACCTGATCCAGAATCCGGGCGCCATGAAAGCGCTCGCCGCGTTCCCCGACGAGAAGTCCGTCCGGCTGATCGACCTCCCCGAGCCCGGTCCGCTGGGCCCCTCCGACGTGAGGCTCCGCGTCCTCGACGTCGGCATCTGCGGGACCGACCGCGAGATCGCGGCGTTCCTCTACGGCACCCCGCCGGCGGGCTCTCCCCACCTCGTCATGGGGCACGAGTCGCTGGGCGAGGTGGTGGAGGTGGGCGCGGCGGTGACGAACGTCGCCGTCGGCGACCTCGCGATCCCGATGGTCCGCCGCCCCTGCCCGCACCTCTACTGCCGCCCCTGCCGGGACGGACGCCAGGACTTCTGCGTCACCGGCGACTTCCTCGAGCGCGGGATCAAGGGGGCCCCCGGCTACCTCGCGGGCCAGGTGGTCGACGACGAGAGGTACTTCGTGAGGGTCCCGAAGGAGCTGCGCGACGTGGCCGTCCTCGTCGAGCCGCTCACGATCGCGGAGAAGGCGGCCGACCAGGTGTCGGTCCTCCTGCAGCGGATCCCGGGGAACCTCGAGCAGTCGGCCGCCTTCCGCCGGGCGGTCGTCCTCGGGGCGGGGCCGGTCGGGCTCCTCGGCGCGATGAAGCTCGTCGAGTCGGGGTGGGAGACGTGGGTCTACTCGAAGGGCGACCCGTCCTCGCCGAGCGCGGAGGTGGCGACCGCCCTGGGGGCGCGCTTCGTCTCCTCCGACGCGCACGACCCGGCGTCCCTCGCCGAGATGGTCGGGTCGATCTCGCTCGTCTACGAGGCGACCGGCGCCGCCCGCGTCTCCTTCGACGTGATGAGCGTCCTCGGCGTCAACGGGGTCTTCGTCTTCACCGGCGTCCCCGGCCGCAAGGGGCCGATCGAGCTCGACGCCGACCTCATCATGCGGAACCTCGTCCTGAAGAACCAGGTGGTGGTGGGGACGGTCAACGCGGGCCGGGCCGACTTCGAGGCCGCCGTCCGCGACATCGAGGCGTTTCTCGGGAGCTTCCCCGAGGCGGTCCGGGCCCTGATCACGGCGCGGATCCCGTTCGACGGGGCGCGGGAGGCGGTCCTCTCGCCGCCGCCCGGGATCAAGACGGTCGTGGAGGTCGGGTGACCGCGGCGACCCCGCGGGCCGCCCGCTGGGTCGACGTCTCGGTCCCGCTCCGGACCGGGATGGTCCACTGGCCCGACAACCCGCCGGTCGTGATCGAGCGGCTGATGGACCTCGAGCGGGGCGACGCGTGCACCCTCTCGGCCCTCTCCATGGGAGCGCACACGGGGACGCACATGGACGCCCCGTCGCACTTCCTCGCGGCGGCCCCGTCGCTCGACGCCCTCCCGTTCGAGGCGGTCGTCGGGCGGGCGCGCGTCCTTCACTTCCGGGGCCGGGGCGAGGCCGTCACCCGGGCCTGGCTCCGGACGCAGCGGGTCCGCCGCGGCGAGCGGCTCCTCCTCAGGACGCGCAACTCGGAGCGCTGCTGGAAGGGGGACGCCTTCGTCGAGGACTTCGTCTACGTCGCGGCGGACGCGGCCCGCTTCCTCGCCGAGCGCGGCGTGACGCTCGTCGGCGTCGACTACCTCTCCGTCGGCGGCTTCTTCAAGGACGGCCGCGAGACGCACCAGGCCCTCCTCGGCGCGGGGATCTGGATCGTCGAGGGGCTCGACCTCTCGCGCGTCCGGCCGGGACCCGTCGACCTGATCTGCCTGCCGCTCCGCGCCGCCGGGGGCGACGGCGCCCCCGCGCGGGCGATCGTCCGCGAGCGAGGAAGGCTGGCGCGCCGGGGCTGACGCGCCGAGAGCGCGGCGCCGGGAACGAAGAGCTGAGCTGCCGCGTTCTCAGCCGGGCTCGACCCGGACCTCGGCGAAGAGGCCGAGGGCGACCCACTCGCGGAACCAGAGCATCAGCGTCTCGGGGTCGGGCCGGTCCCGCCGGGAGCGGGCCGCGCGCGCGAGCGCCGCCCCGAGCGGCTCGCCCGCCGCGAGGAGCGTGAGGAGCCGCCCCGCCGCCGGCTCGAGCCTCCGGCGCTTCACCTCGTACCGCCTCCGGAAGAGGAGCGCCCAGCCGCGGCCGGGCGCCGGGCGGGCCGGGAGCGGGGAGCCGTCGGAGAGGGCGTCGACCGCGTCGAGCGCCGCGGTCCTCGCTCGCCGGACGGCGAACGCGGGGACCGGGACGAGGCGGATCGAGGGCCAGGCGTCCGGATCGATCCGCTCCAGGGCGGACGGCTCGACGGGGGCCGCCTCGTCGGCGTCGAAGACGCGGGTGGCGTCGAGCTCGAGGAGCGCGACGTCCGCGAGGAGGCCCCTGCGGCGCGGCGCGCCCCACCCGGCCACGAAGGCGGGGAGGGAGTCGCCGAGGCGGGCGAGGGTGAAGCTCCGGGAGGGGTGGGCGGCGACGTAGGCGTGGACGAGCGCCTCGAAGCCGTCGTCCCCGAGGAGCGCCGCGAGGGCCGGGTAGTCTCCAGCCAGCGCGTCGCGCATCCGCAGGGGGTACATGCTCGCGTAGATCTCGAGCCGGTCTGCCGCGGTCATCGCCCCGCGCCCCTTCACGACGTCGCTCTCCCGCCCGGGCGGGACGACGCTCGCCGCCTCCGGCGAGGCGAGCCCGGCAGCGGCGCCGCCGGGGTGGACGAGGACGGCCTGCACCCACGCCTGAACACGGGCGAGCGGCAGGGGGGCGAGGCCCGTCGGGGGCGCCGTCATGCGGCCACCGCCTGCGTCCCGGCTCTCGGCTCCGCTCGCCTCCGGGACATCGCGCGGGCCGCGGCGTCTCGCGCCTTCAGCGCCTCGGCGTGGACGACGTCGAGGGCGGGGATCTCCTCGTCCCACTCCACGAGCGTCGTCACCGGGCCGATCCGCGAGACGAGGCGCTCGTACAGGGCCCAGACCTCGTCGCGGACGTGGTCCGAGTGGGTGTCGAGGAGGTGGGTCCCCTCGTCCGTGTGGCCGGCGAGGTGGACCTGGACTACGCGGTCCGCCGGGATCGCGTCGACGTACGCCTCCGCGTCCCAGCCGTGGTTGAAGGCCGAGACGAAGACGTTGTTGACGTCGAGGAGGAGGCCGCAGTCGGCCTCGCTCGCCAGGCGGGAGAGGAACTCGGCCTCGCCCATCGTCGACGACTCGAACTCGAGGTAGGTGGAGGGGTTCTCGAGGTGGATCGGCCGCTCGAGGACCTCCTGGACGACCCGGACGCGCGAAGCCACGTGCGCGAGCGTCTCCTCGTTCATCGGGAGAGGGAGGAGGTCGTGGACGTTCCGTCCCGCGACCCCGGTCCAGCAGAGGTGGTCGGTGACCCAGGGCGCGTTCACCCGCCGGGCCAGCTCCTTCACCTTCCGGAGGTAGTCGAGGTCGAGCGGGTCGGTCGACCCCACGTTGAGCGAGACGCCGTGGAGGACGACCGGGCTCCGCCCGGCGACCGCGTCGAGGACGCGGAGCGGACGCCCGCCGGTCTCGAGGAAGTTCTCCGTGATCGCCTCGAAGAAGTCGACCGGCGGCCGGCGCTCGAGGACCTCGCCGAAGTGGACGGTCCGGAGGCCGATGCCGTACCCGAGAGCGGGGAGGTTCCAGCGGTTGCCCAAGCGTGCCTCCTCGGGAGCGCCGCGGCGCCGGCGGGTCCCCGCCGGCGCCGCGGACGGCAGAACGGTCAGCTCGGCCTCTCGGTCGACTTCGGAGCGGCGCTCTTCTCGGTGTTGCATCCCCCCTGTCCCTTGCAGGCGTTGTGGCCCCTGCAGGCGTTCTTGTCGGTCTTGCAGCCCCCCTTCCCCTTGCAGGAGTTCTGCCCCTTGCACGCGTGCCTCTCCACCTCGGCGGGCCTGGCGTTCTTCCCGCCGCAGCCGTTGGGGCCGGAACAGGAGTTCTTGTCGCCCTTCTTCGCGGCCGCGGGGGCCTTCGTCCCCTCGGGCTTCTTCTCGTCGGCGCGCGCGCTCGCCGCGAGGAGGGACGAGCCCGCGATCAGGCCGGCGACGGCGGCCGAGAGGTAGGGGTTGACCAGGCGGTTCTTCTTCATGGTGTCTCCTTCTCGAACGGGGTCTCCCGTTCCTCGATTCTTCGGACGGTCCGGTCTGGCCGGTCCGGCCTGAGCTTGCGATCGGATCTCTGGATGCCGGCCGCGCGTGGAAGGTTTCAGGGGCCGGCGTGGGCGGGCTCGCTCCTCAGGAGCGAGAGGCCGCGGCGAGCGGCCCCGCGGGGCTGGCGGCGCCGCGCGGCTCTTCCTGCGCGGCGAGGCGGCGGACCAGGAGCGCGTCGAGCGAGAGGACTCCCGGGCCGTACGCGGCCAGGAACGCGAAGCCGACGAGGTAGAGCCACTCGATCGTCCCGAAGAGGTCCGTGAGCCCCTGGATGTCCCCTCTCTTCGCCGTGAGGAGCGCGACGACCATCGTCGCGGCCATCGGCACCGAGGCGACGCGGGTGAAGAGGCCGGCCAGGATCAGGAGGCCGCCGACGAGCTCCACCCCCGCGACGAACGGTGCCTGGAGCTGCGGCGCCGGGATGCCGAGCGACGTGAAGTAGTCGATGACCCTCGGGAGGTTGTGGAGCTTGCCCCAGCCCGTCCCGACGAAGACGAGGCCGAGGGTGAGGCGCGCCAGCGTCGGCGCGACCCAGGCGAGGGCTCCTGAGACCTTGAGGACGAACGCGCGGGCGGCGAGGGCGTATCGGATCACGGGGTGCCTCCTTACGCCTCGTCAGATGCCCGGCAGGGCCGCCGCGTTTCAGCCGGGCATCCGCTACTCTGGGAGGTCGGAGGGAACGTGCTCGCTCGCCCCTCGGCCGTCGCACTCGTCGGGTCCGGCGCGGCGCTGGTCCTGGCGACGGCCCTCGCCGTCTCCGGATGGCTGGCTCCGGCCGACCTGCTCGTCCGGGACGCGGCCCTCCGGAGCCTCCCCGGGACGGAGGCCCGGAAGGTCGCGCTGGTCCTGGTGGACGAGGGGGCGATCCGCGCCCACGGCCCGTGGCCCTGGCCGCGCGCGCTGCTGGCGGAGGTGGTTTCGCGGGTCCGGGCCGCGGGCGCCCTCGGCGTCGTCGTCGACGTCCTCCTCCCGGAGCGCCGGGAGGGGGACGCGGAGCTCGCGCAGGCGCTGGCGGACGGGCCGTCCGTCCTCGCGGCGGGCGTCGACGAGGAGGGGCGCTGGCTCCTCCCCGCCCCGCCGCTCCTCGAGCGGGCCGCCGCGGGGCACGTCAGCTTCGACGTCGACCGCGACGGCGTCGTCCGCCGCTTCCGCGCCACGCGCCAGGCCGAGGGGCGCTCCCTCCCGGCCCTCGCGGTCGCGGCGGCGCGGATCGCCGCCCCGTCGTGGCCGGTCCCGGTCGGCGGCGTCCTGAGGCCCGGCTTCCGCGCGAGCCGGAGCATCCCCTCCGTCGGCGCCGGCGACCTCCTGGACGGCGCCGCCACCGGGATCCTGCGGGGGCGGGTGGTCCTCGTCGGGGCGACGGCGGCGGGGATCGGGGACCGGGTGGTCACGCCGGTCACGCCGCGCGGCGCACCCGAGCCGGGCGTTTGGGTCGAGGCGGCGGCCGCGGAGTCGATCCTCTCGGGAGACCTCCTCCGCCCGGTCCCTCCGCTGGCGGCGGGGCTCGTGGCCGCCCTCCTCGCCCTCTCGGCCGGCCCCCTCGCGCGCCGCCCGGGGGGCCGGACGATCGCGCTCGCCGCGGGGGCCGTCCTCGCCCCGCTCCCGCTGGGGCTCCTCGCGCTGGCGACCCTCCGGCTCGAGCTCCCCGTCCTCTGCGTCGGCCTCGCCGTCCTCGTCCCGGCGGCGGCCGCCGGCGCCTCGAGGTCGCTCGCGAGCCGGCGCGAGGCGCTCCGGGCCGGACGGAGGGTGGCCGAGCTCGAGGCGCTCAACGCCTCGCTCGAGGAGGTCCGGCGCGAGGACGCCGAGGCGCGGCGGGTCGTCGCGCACGAGCTGAAGACGCCGCTCACGTCGGTCCGCGGCCTCGCCCAGCTCCTCTCCGACTTCGACCTCTCGGAGGAGGAGCGCAAGCGGGTCGCCGGGATGGTCGTGAACGAGACGCGGCGGCTGAGCGAGATGGTGGAGGGGCTCCTCGGCCTCGAGCGGCTGAAGCTGCGCGACTTCCGGAAGGTCGCCGTCCCCGTCTCCCTCTCCCGCCTGGTGGAGGAGCGGGCCGCCCTCCTCGCCGCGGGATCGGGGCGGGAGGTGGCGGCGCGGGTGGAGGCCGGCCTTTCGGTCCTTGGGGACGCGGAGCTCCTCGGCCGGGTCGTCGACAACCTGGTCGGCAACGCCCTGAAGTTCTCGCCGCCGACCGCTCCGATCGAGGTGGCGCTCCGCCGGGTCGGGGGGGACCGGGTGGCGCTGGAGGTGACCGACCACGGTCCCGGCGTCGCGCCGGAGGAGCGCGGGAGGATCTTCGGCCGCTTCGCCCGCGGCGCCGCGGCCGAGCGGGCCCCGGGGCTCGGCCTCGGCCTCGCCCTCGTCGCGGAGGGGGCGGCCTGGCACGGCGGCCGCGCCGAGGTGGAATCACCGCCTACCGGGGGAAGCCGCTTTCGGGTCATCCTTCCCCTCGCTCCCGGCGCTCCCGCGACGGGAAGGAGGGGGTAGATGCCGACGGTCCTGGTCGTCGACGACGACGTGGCGATCCGAGAGATGGTGGCGCTGGCCCTTTCGAAGAGCGGCTTCTCCGTCCTCCGCGCGGGGAGCGCTGCCGCCGCCCGCGAGGCGCTCGCGGGGCGCAGGCCCGACCTCGTCGTCAGCGACATCTACATGCCCGGAGGGGACGGCCTCTCGGTCCTCGAGTCGGTGAAGGAGACGGCCGACCCGCCGCCGGTGATCCTGATGACCGCGCGCGGATCGGTCGAGACGGCCGCGGAGGCGGCGCGGATCGGGGCGTTCGACTACCTCGCCAAGCCGTTCGACGTGGCGCTCCTCGTCGACCGCGCGCGCGCCGCCCTCGCCGCGCGCCCCCCGCGCGAGGCCCCCGCGGACGAGGGGCCGGCGAGCCTCATCGTCGGCTCGCACCCGGCGATCGTCGAGGTCTACAAGGCCGTGGCCCGCGTGGCGAAGCTGGCGGTCCCGATCCTCGTCCTCGGCGAGACCGGGACCGGCAAGGAGCTCGTCGCGCGCGCCCTCCACCGCTTCGGGGCCCGCCCCGCGGGGCCTTTCGTCCCCGTCCACTGCGGCGCGATCCCCGACACGCTCCTCGAGAGCGAGCTCTTCGGCCACCGGCGCGGCGCCTTCACCGACGCCTCGCGCGATCGGAAGGGGGCCTTCGCCCAGGCGGACGGCGGGACGGCGTTCCTCGACGAGGCGGGGGAGATCTCGGCCGCCTTCCAGGTGAAGCTCCTCCGGTTCCTGGAGGACGGCGTCGTGACGCCGCTCGGAGCCGAGCGGGGCGAGCGGGTCGAGGTCCGGATCGTCGCCGCCACCCACCGCGACCTCCGCGCCATGGTGGAGCTCGGCTCGTTCCGCCAGGACCTCTACTACCGGCTCGCGGGCTACGAGATCCGGATCCCGCCGCTCCGCGAGCGCCTCGCCGACCTCCCCGCCCTCGTCGCCCACTTCCAGCGCCGCGCCGAGGCGGAGCTGGGGCTCCCGCCGACCGCGGCTCCCTCGCCCGCCGCGCTCGAGCGGCTCGCCGCGCACCCGTGGCCCGGGAACGTCCGGGAGCTGGGGCACGTCGTCCGGCGCCTCCTGATCGACGCCGGAGGGCTCGACGACGCCGACGCCGTCGGCCGCGTCCTCGCCGAGGAGGCGACGGCCGCCGGCTCCCGCCCGACCCCACGTGCCGGAGAGCCGCCCGTGCCGGCCCCCGGCTCCGCGATCGTCGCCGGGCAGCCGCCGGCGGGGAGCGGCTCGACCGTCCTGACGCTGGAGGAGGTGGAGCAGCTCCACATCCGGGCCGTCCTCGAGGCGACCGGAGGGAACAAGACGGAGGCGGCGCGCCTCCTCGGGATCGAGCGGAAGACGTTGGCCCGGAAGTTGAAGCGGGACCGGGAGACCGGCGACTCCGAAGGGGCCGCGGAGGAAGGGGAAGAGCCGTGAACCAGAGAGTCGTCCTCACGATCCTCTCGGCGCTGACGCTGGCGGCCACCGGGGCCCCGGGCCCGGCGTACCGCTTCGACGAGGTGAAGAGCAAGGTCTGGCGCGCGCCGGGAGGCGACGAGAAGCAGGAGGTCCGGGTGGCGGCGGGAGACGCCGCGGCCGCCGGCGACGGCGTCCGGACGGGCTTCTGGGCGCGAGCCGTCGTCTCGGTCCCCGAGAAGGGGGCCCGCTTCGAGATCTCCTCCAGCACCCGGGCGCTCCTCGCGCCGGGGGAGCCGGGCGTCCTCCTCTCCCTGAAGAAGGGGCGCCTCGTCGCGATCTTCGAGGCGCTCGCCGGGACCGCCCCCGAGGAGCGGCTCGTCGCGGCGCCCGGCGCCCTCCTCGCCGTGCGCGGTACCCGCTACGGCGTGGAGACGACGTCCGACGGCGAGAGCGTCGTCGCGGTCTTCGAGGGGACCGTCGAGGTCCGCTCGTCCCTCCCCGGCGTCGCGCCCGTCGCCGTCCACGCGCAGGAGTTCTGCACGTTCGGCGCCCGGAAGCCCCCGCGCCCCGCCCCGATGGGCCCCGCGGGGATGAGCGAGAAGCGCTGGGGCGTGGGCGAGGCGGGCGGAGGCCCGCGCCCCGGCATGGACGGCGGCCGGCCCGGCGAACAGCCCGGCGGCCCGCAGCCCGGAGCTCCGGGGCCGCGATCCGGCGGCCAGCCGATGGGCCCCAAGGGACACTGACCGCGGACGGCGCGGCGGCGGGTCGTTCCGCCCCGCGCCCCGGGCCGCCGGGACGCACGAGCGGGGCGGAACGACCCGGGACGGCCCGGATCGCGCGACGAAACGGCGGCATCGATCTTGAGATGGGGGGGAGCAGCCGGGACGGCAGCTCCCGGCGAGAAAGAACCGGAGGACTCGCCATGATCAGGATCGCACGCACCCTCGTCGTCACCCTCGCCGCCCTCACGATCGCCGGGACGGCGTCCGCCCAGATGGGAGGCCACGGCGCCGGGAACGGGACCGGTACCGGGACCGGGACCGGCACGCACGCGGGCACCGGCCCTGCCGGGATGCCGGGGGGGCCCGGCTTCGGTCCCGGGGCGGGTGGGGTCCTCCTCGTCGCTCCCGACGGGACGACCGTGGTCGTCGCCCACGAGCCGTCGACCACGGCCGGGACGCCCGGCACTTCCCAGCTGATCGCCGTCGCCCCGAACGGCTCGGTCGTCTGGCGCTTCTCGGCCCAGGGCGCCATCCCCGACGCCGTCCTCGCGGGAAGCCTGGTCGTCGCGGCCGTCGAGACGGTGACCCCTGCGGCCGACGCGGCGACCGCCCCGACCGTCGACGCCTCGGTCGTCGGCCTCTCGCTCGCCACCGGAGCCCAGGCCTGGAGCACGGCGGTGACCGGCTCGGTCCAGGCGCTCGAGGCCGCCTCCGACGGCGTCCGCGCGCTCCTCGTCGAGCGGGTCGCGGCCGCGGACGGAACGGGCTCGGCCGCAGCGGGGGCCGGCGGCGCGCAGGCCGGGACGGGCGCCCGCACGCTCGCCTCCTTCAACCTTTCCGGCGCCCTCCTCTGGCAGGTGGCCCTCGCGGTCGAGTGAGGCCTCTCCCGCGATCCGCGCCGCCGACGGGGGCGCGGATCGCGGGCCGTCTCCCCACGGGAGCCCCGTCCCGCGCGCGCGGGACGGGGCTCTGCCGTCTCGGAGGGCCGAGCGCGGCGGCGCCTGGAATCCGGACGCGACCGACGACGGTCGGCCCTCGCGGCGTGCCGTTCGGGTAACCTCGGCGGTCGATGACGTCGGCTCTCCTCTTCGCCGCTCTCGCGGTCGCCCCGCTCGTCTCGGGAGCGGTGTCCGCACGCGAAGGTCCGCGCGACCCCTCGGCGGCCGGAGCGGCGCCCGCGCCCGCGCCCGCCGCGCCGGTCGCGGCGCCGTCCGCGCGGGCGCTCGCCCGGATGGCCGTGGAGGCGGTCGCGTCGGACCCGTCGGCGCGCGTGGAGGACCTCTACAAGTGGCTCTTCCAGGCGGCGCGGGGAGGGGAGCACGCCGTCCCGTCGGAGGAGGGGGCCCGGCGCTGGCTCGACGGGGAGTGGGCCTCGCTCGGGGCGCCGAGACCGGGGGAGCCCCTCGTCGTCCCGCTCCGTCCGGACGGGGCGGTCGTCCGGCTCAACCTGCGGCCCTGGAAGGCGGCCGGCGGCGGCAAGGACGCGCTCCTCGCGGCGTTCCTTTCGAGCGCACGGGCCTTTCGCGCCGACGACCGCCTCTTCCGCATGGCGTGGGAGGAGGCGGGGAGTCTCCTCGCGTCGAGGCGCCACGGCGCGCTGACGGATGCGGCCTGGCTGCGGCTCGACGCAGAGGCGCGGCGGGCCGGCTACCGCGCCGGCCACCACAGCGAGTCGTACGGCGCGGCGCGGCACCCGGCCTACCGCGTCCTGACGGGCCAGGAGGCGCGCCGGCTCGTGGCGACCCTGGATGGGCACGAGAGCGCAGCGACCGGCGGGGCGGGAAGGTGAAGGCGTGACGCACGGCCACGCGAGCGACCCCGGCGAGGACGAGCGCTGGATGCGCGACTGCCTGAGGACGGCCCGGCGGGCGCCCGCGCACCGCGACGTCCCGATCGGCGCGGTCGTCGTGAAGCACGGCGTCGCCGTGGCCCGCGCCCGCAACCGCCGCGAGGTGGACCACGACCCGACCGCGCACGCCGAGGTCCTCGCCCTCCGCCGCGCGGCGCGCCGCCTCGGCTCGTGGCGCCTCGACGGCTGCACCCTCTACGTCACCCTCGAGCCCTGCGCGATGTGCGCCGGGGCGATCGTCCTCTCCCGCCTGCCGCGGCTCGTCTTCGGCGCGGCGGACCCGAAGGCCGGGTTCGTCGGCTCGCTCGGCGACCTCTGCCGCGACGGGCGGCTCAACCACCGCGTGGCGGTGACCTCGGGCGTCCTCGCCGACGCGTGCGGCGGGGTCCTGGTGGAGTTCTTCCGTGAGCGAAGAAAGAAAGGGGGCTGAGCCCCCCGCGCGGTTCGAGGGCGAGACCGCGCCGACGTTCCGTTGCCCCTCCTGCGGCGCCCCGGCCGCGGCCCACGCCCGCGCCTGCGTCCACTGCGGGTCGCTCCTGGCGACGCGCCGGTGCCTCGCCTGCTTCCAGCTCTCGCCGCGCGAGGCCGAGCGCTGCGTCAGGTGCGGCGCCCTCCTTCCGCAGGAACGGCTCCAGGCGGCCGCGCCGGGCCCCTGCCCCGACTGCCGGCTGGAGATGGTCGCCCAGTCGTTCGGCGCCGTCGGCTACGCCGAGTGCCCGCGCTGCTCGGGCCTCTTCCTGACGCGGGAGTCGTTCGACGCCGTCCAGAAGGACGCGGACACCCGGACGAAGGTCCGGCTCGCGGAGCCGCCCCTCGAACGGAAGCCCGGCGAGGCCCTCGGCCCGGTCAGGTACCGCCCCTGCCCCGCGTGCCGGAGGCTGATGAACCGGCTCAACTTCGCGGGGGGCTCCGGCATCGTCATCGACGCCTGCCGCGACCACGGCTTCTGGTTCGACCGGGGCGAGCTGGCCGCCATCGTCGCGTTCCTCGAGAACGGCGGCTGGGAGAAGGTGAAGAAGCGCGAGCGCGAGAGGCTCGAGGAGGAGGTCCGGAGCCTCGAGCGGGCCAAGGAGTTCCAGCGCTCCATCGAGCTTCCGACGAGCCGCGCGGACCAGGAGCTGAGGGGGCTCGGGACGCTCCTCGACGTGGCGAGCTTCCTCGGGGGGCTCCTCAGGAAGTAGGGTCGGGACGCCCGCGCGGCGGCGCGCGGGACTACTTGAGCTTGTAGGCCTGGAGCTGCGCGGCTCCCCGGGATCCGAGCATGTAGTCGACCCCCGGAAGGTGCCGCAGCGAGTCGGGGACGGTGCCCCCTTCCCACGCGATCGTCGCCCCTTCGGAGTCTGGGTCGAGCGTGAGCTCGCCCTTCTTCCCGTCGCCCGTCGGAGGGAGCTTGGTGTTCCCCGGCTGCGCGTCGAACAGCTTCACGCTGCCGCGCTCGGGGATCCAGACGAACTGCCTGGTCCCGTTGACCTCGAAGCGCCACCAGCCGACCATCCACTTCGGCGCCTTCGTCGCGATCTTCATCAGGATCTCGATGTCGACCCACCCCTGGAGGAGCGACGGGTTCCAGGGCTGCTCCTTCCTCCTGATGATGTCGTGGCCCTTCGTGTAGTCCTGCCCGGGGCCGCCTTGCCCCGACTCCACCGTCCTCCAGGTGTCTCCGACGAACTCGTACGAGACGCCCATGTGGAACTTCAGCGGCCGGAAGACGTCGCCCATGCCGGGCCGCTTGCCGCTCGAGGCCGGGATCCACGCCTCGCCGAGCCCGGCCTTCTTCAGCTTCTGCTCGATGTCGAACTGGCCCAGGCTGATCGGCGAGCCGATCGCGGCGCTGAGCCGGCCGACGAACTCGTTGCACGTCGTCGTGGTGGGGAGGCCGGTCATGTCGTTGTTGCCCGCGTCGCGGCGCGCCTTCTTCGCGACGTCCTCCACCTTCCAGCGGTCCTGGAGGCTCTGCTGCGTCCAGCCGGTGAGCTTCGTGAAGAGCGCCGCCGTGGCACCGTCCGAGGTGACGTCGGTGCTCGGGACCTGGTCGAGGAACTTCTTGGCCTTGTCGCGGACGTCTGACATGGCGTGAAAGGTGGGAAGGGCGGACCGGACCGTCAAGGAGCGAGGCACGGAAACCGATACGTTGGTGACCGGCGCCACACGGGCCCGGCCCGGTCGGCGCGGGAGGGGACGTCGCGCCTTGCGCGACCCATGGCCGTGGGTTCTCACCCACCCTGTCCGCAGGGAAGACGTCGGCTTCGATGGGGAGTCCACTGGCGGACAGGGTGGGATTCGGCCCTGCGGGCCGAAGGGATTCGAAGGCTGCTCTCTACCCGGGTCGCGCCCTGCGCGACCCATGGCCGTGGGTTCTCACCCACCCTGTCCGCAGGGAAGATGTCGGCTTCGATGGGGAGTCCACTGGCGGACAGGGTGGGATTCGAACCCACGGTAACCTTTCGGCTACACACGGCTTCCAACCGTGCTCCTTAAACCACTCGGACACCTGTCCGCGCCGCGTGGGCTGCGTACGATGCCCCGGCCGGGGCGGTTCCGTCAATCCCCCGGGCCGGAGGCAGAATCGGGGTCCGGCCCGCCGTTCGCGGGCCGGAAGGAGCCGATCGATGAGATCCCCGTCCCCGATGCCCCTGGCGGTATCCCTCGTGGTGGCAGCCTCCCTCGCCGGATGCGCGACGTCCCGTCCGTCGGAGCCCGGGAGCTTCGTCGAGAAGACCGTCGCGGCTCCCCACGAGACCCGGATCCCCGTCGACATCTCCCACGCACGGGCCACGCTGACCTGGGTGGAGTCGCACAACACCCCGACGGCGCAGGACTCCTCGAACGCCGCGGCGAAGGACCCCGAGGACAAGTCGATCGTCCTCATCCGGTTCTATTACCGGAACGACGGCTATACGAGCCACAAGGTGAAGATCCGGACCATCCTGCTCGACGCGAGCGGAGGGGTCCTCGCGGATGCGGGTCGGAGCGGAACGCTGGACGCACAGAAAACCGAGGACACCCTGACGTACCCGATGACCGTCCGGACCGTGGACTGGCCGAAGGGGACCCAGCTCAAGATCCTCGTCACCTTCCTCGACTGAACGCCCTCCGGTGCGCCGCTGGCGCGTCCCGGCCCCTCCCCCTATAATCCCGCCCCTCGCCTCCGGGCCGTCACGTGCGGTGAGGTGCTGGAGCGGTTGATCAGGCCGGTCTCGAAAACCGGTGTAGCCGAAAGGTTACCGTGGGTTCGAATCCCACCCTCACCGCCATTTCTCGGATTCGGCGTTTTCGACCCCAGCACCCGGGGACGCCGATGGGGAGGCCGCTGAGGTAAGCGCCAACACGTCTGCGGCGGCCGTTCGGAAAGGGAGCCAGTCGGGCGCTCGGAAAGGGAGCCACTCCGAGGCGGGTTGGAGTTTAGGGGAGTAGGTCCCCAGTCGTAGTCGTCGCCTTTCTCTTTTTGCTTCTTTTTCTCTTTGTGGACGGCTGTGGAAACGTGGAAATCCCGAGGCGTCGAGGGCGGAGGGGGCGAGAGTCCCGGTGATCCC
>JAKOVQ010000008.1 GCA_029781975.1 Acidobacteriota bacterium | reverse complement strand
CTACGAGCGCCGTTCCACCCTCGTCACCACCAACCTGGCCTTCGGCGAGTGGGTCAAGGTCTTCGGCGACGAGAAGCTCACGACCGCGCTTCTCGACCGTCTCGGCCACCATGCCCACATCCTGACCACGAAGGGCGCTTCGTACCGCACGCGCCGAAGAACCGTGAAGGACTGATCCCGGGATCACCGGGACTCTCGCCCCCTCCGCCCTCGGCGCCTCGGGATTTCCACGTTTCCACAGCCGTCCACAAAGAGAAAAAGAAGCAAAAAGAGAAAGGCGACGACTACAACTGGGGACCTACTCCCCTAAACTCCAACCCGCCTCGGAGTGGCTCCCTTTCCGAGCGCCCGACTGGCTCCCTTTCCGAACGGCCGCCGCACCCCCGGGGAACGCGTTCAGATCCGGACGGCCTGATAGCCCAGAGCGACCGACCGAAAAGACCCCGACCAGAGCAGGCCCGGATCCCCGCCTCCTTCGGCTCCGGGCGGGAAGCCGGTGGCGCTGCCGCTCTTCACGCGTCGCGCCGGCGGGGGCCCCGTACGCCCCTCGCCGTCACGCCGCGTGAAGCCCCTGCGCGCCGCGTCGCTGCGGCCGAGGGCGGCCTTCGCACCGCGTCGCACACGGGCCGCTCGCGGGCTAAACCCGGTTTAGCCCGCGCGGGCTCTTCAATGTCCCTCGCCGCGCAGCGGCGAGGGGGCGGCTCCCGCCCTCCGGGGCGCGCACCGCGCGCCCTGCGGCCGAGCAGAGCTGCGGCCGACACCGAAGGCGGCGTATCGAGGCTCCGGGCCTGCGGCGCGGCCCACAAGGGGCCGACGTCCTCCGGCCCTCCGCGGCAGCCAATGCCCGTCACGTCGCGTGCACCCTGACGCACGCGCCGCGCCGGGCCGTTCCGGCGCCGGCAAAGCCGGCGCGGCGGCTGTCGGCGTGTCACGGGGCGTGCGTGAGGGCGCGCTATCGCGCGCCCGGCACGCCTCGCGCCACACGCGAGGACGAGGACGGGACCGCCGAGAGCGGCAGCGAAAGGGAGAAAGCAGCTCGAGCGCGCCGTCCTCGTCGAGCTCCCGTGGCGGCATCGTCGACGCGGAGACCGCAAGGGCTCCGCGAGGTCAGGGACGACGCGCTCCGGCCCGCAGGCGGTCAAGGACGCGCGAAGCGCGAGGCTCGAAGAGCCGGTTCCTTGACGGCCGAGGACCGGGGCGCACGGGGGTCCCGGGTGGCCTTCGGGGCGGACCTCGTCAAGGGCCTTCGGCCGCTTCGCGGCGAGCTGCGCTCGCCCTTGACGACGCCCGCCCCTTCGGCCCCGTCTCGGCTACGAGGAGATGCAGCCGCATCTCCTCGGTGAGGAGCTGGCTCGACGAGGACGATGTCGGCGAGGTTCGGGTTCTCGGCGAGGTCCTCGTGCTCGTCGGCGTGGCGCGAGGCGGCGCGATGCGCGAGGACCGAGGAGGCGAGCTCGCGCGAGCCCCGCAGGTGCTCGCGCTTCGCCCTCGCCGCCGCAGTGCCACGCCTTCAAGCGCCGCGGCGCTCGCAGCGCCGCCTCCGCTGAAGAACGGCCTGGCGTAAGCGTCCGACGAAGCCCGTCCTTGACGACGGGGCGGTCTTGGACGCGCGCGACGGGGATCAGGCCATGGTCGCGGCGAAAGCCACGGCCCAGCCAGCGGGCGTCAGCTCGTCGACACGCGACGCTGGGTGCGTGGCGACGCGCAGCAGGACGTCCTTGAAGTACCGGAAGGGGTCGATCCCGGCGAGCTTGCAGCCCT
>JAKOVQ010000032.1 GCA_029781975.1 Acidobacteriota bacterium | reverse complement strand
GCGGCGGCCGGCGCGGCCGGCGATCTGCCTGAAGTCGCGGACGGAGAGGATCCCCACCTTCGCCCCGTCGAACTTCGCGAGCTTCGTGAAGAGGACGGTCCGGATCGGGATGTTGACGCCGACGCCGAGGGTGTCGGTGCCGCAGATGACGTGGAGGAGCCCCTTCTGGGCGAGCTGCTCGACGAGGAGGCGGTAGCGCGGGAGGAGCCCCGCGTGGTGGACGCCGATTCCGAACGAGAGGAAGCGGCGGAACTCGCGGCCGTAGGGCGTCGCGAGCCGCTTCGTCCCGACGATCCGGCGGATCTCCTCCCTCTCCTCCTTGCTCGCCACCTTCACGCTGGTGAGCGCCTGCGCCAGCTCGGCGCACTCGCGCTGGGTGAAGTTGACGACGTAGACGGGGCTCTTCCGCTGGCCGAGGAGGTCCTCGATCGTCTCGTGGAGCGGCGTCTCGCGGTACTCGAAGTCGAGCGGGACGGGGCGCTCCTCGGAGGTGACGTGGGCCACCTGCCGGCCCGTGTCGCGCTCGAGCCGCTCGGCGATGGCCGAGACGTCCCCGAGCGTGGCGGACATCAGGAGGAACTGCGTCCGCGGGAGGAGGAGGAGCGGCACCTGCCAGGCGACCCCGCGGTCGCGGTCGGCGTAGTAGTGGAACTCGTCCATGACGACGTAGGGGGCCGAGAGGGCGTCCCCGAGCCTCAGCGCCATGTTCGAGAGGACCTCGGCCGTGCAGCAGAGGACCGGGGCGTCGCCGTTGATGCTGGCGTCGCCGGTCAGCATCCCGACGTTCTCGGGGCCGAGGTCGTTGCAGAGCGAGAAGAACTTCTCGCTGGCGAGCGCCTTGATGGGGCTGGTGTAGAAGGAGACGCGCCCCTCGCAGACGGCCTTGAAGTGAAGGCCCAGGGCGACGAGCGACTTCCCCGACCCGGTCGGCGTCCCGAGGATGACGTGCTTGCCCGCCATGATCTCGAGGAGGGCCTCCTCCTGGGCCGGGTAGAGGGTGAGGCCGGTGTCGGCCACCCAGTCGAGGAAGAGGCCGAGGATCTCGTCGGGGTCGTCGGTCCCGCGGGGCGGGACGCGGTCGGAGAGCGGCGCGACGTCGGGCTTCCCGCGCGCCGCGCCGCCCTGTTCGTCCGCGGGGGCCTCGCGCGTCACCAGATCTTCACGCGGTCCTTCGGCGCCAGGTAGAGCTTCTGGCCCGGCTTGACGTCGAAGGCCGCGTACCAGGCGTCGAGGTTGCGGACGGTGTCGGCGCGGTACTCGGCCGGCGCGTGGCCGTCGGTGAGGATCCGCTGGCGCGCCGCCGCCTCGCGGGTCTTGTTCCGCCAGCTCTGCGCGAAGGCGAGGAAGAACTGCTTCTCGCCCGAGAGGCCCGCGACCTCCGGCGCCTTCTTCCCCCCGAGCGAGAGCTGCCAGGCGTCGTACGCGGCCGCCAGGCCCGCCACGTCGGCGATGTTCTCGCTGAGGGTCAGCTTGCCGTTGACCGCGAGGTCGGGGAACGGCCGGTAGGCGTCGTACTGCGCGACGAGCCGCGCGGCGGACTCCTCGAAGTGGGCGAAGTCGGCCTTCGTCCACCAGTTGTTCAGCCTGCCGGTGTCGTCGAAGAGGGCCCCCTGGTCGTCGAAGCTGTGACTCACCTCGTGGCCGATCACCGCGCCGATGGCGCCGTAGTCCATCGCCAGCGGCCGGTCGGGGTCGAAGAACGGCGGCTGGAGGATCGCCGCCGGGAAGTTCATGGCGTTCATGACGGGGAGGTTCACGGCGTTGACGGTCTGCGGGGTCATGACCCACTCCCCGCGGTCGACCGGCCTGCCGAGCTTGGCCAGCGCCGACTTCAGGGCGAACTGCTCCGCGCGAGCCTCGTTGCCGAAGGCGTCGCCGCGGACGACCTCGAGCCCGGAGTAGTCGGTCCACGTGTCGGGGTAGCCGACTCCCACCTTCAGGACGGCGAGCTTCGCCTTGGCCCGCACCTTCGTCTCGGGGGCCATCCACTCGAGGGCGTCGATCCTCTTGCCGAAGGCGGCGATCAGATCGCGGACCATTGCCTCCGCGCGCTCCTTGGACGACGGGGGGAAGTACTGCGCGACGTAGAGCTGCCCCACCGCCTCGCCGAGGGCGGCGTTCACGGCGTCGACGGCCCTCTTCCACCGCGCCCGCGGCTGCGGCACCCCCTGGAGGACCTTCCCGTAGAAGGCGAAGCGCTCGTCGACGAAGGCGCGCGGGAGGACGGGCGACACGTGCTCCAGCGCCCGGTAGGTGAGGTACTCCTTCCAGGTGGCGAGCGGCTCGGACGTCACGAGCTTCGCGAGGCCGGAGACCGCGCCCGGCTGCCAGACGACGAACTCCTTCTGTCCCCCGAGGCCCGCGGCGCCGAGGAAGGCGTCCCAGTCGAGGCCGGGGGCCTTCGCGTCGAAGTCGGCGCGCATCCAGTGGTTGTTCCCCTTCTGGACGTCGACCGTCTCGGTCCGCGTGGCGTGGCTCTCGGCGATCTTCGTCTCGAGGGCGACGATCCGCGCCGCCTTCCGCGCGGCGTCGGGGACGTCGGCCAGGGCGAGGACGGCCGCGACGTGGTGGAGGTACTTCGCGCGGATCTCCTTCATCCGCGGCGACGGGTCGAGGTAGTAGTCGCGGTCCGGCATCCCGAGGCCGCCCTGGACGAGGAAGGGGAGATAGCGCGTCGGGTCGCTCAGGTCCTGCGCGACCCAGAGGCCGAGGACGTTGTCCGTGTAGACGTCGGTGGCGTTGAAGACGTCGACGTCGGCCCGGACGGTCCCGCCGAGGTAGCGCGCGAGCGCCTTCGGGTCGGTGAGCGCCGCGACGGCGTCGAGCGTCGGCTTCAGCGGCTTCAGCCCCTTCGCCTCGATCCCCGGCTCGTCGAGGAAGCTGGCGTAGTAGTCGCCCACCTTTCGCTCGTTCGTCCCGGGGGCCGCCGTCCCCGCCGCCGCCTCGCGGATCAGCTTCACGAGCCGTTCCTCCGTCCGCTCCACGACGATGGCGCCGGCGCCGTACGCGCTCCGGTCGGCGGGGATCTCGGTCGCCTTCATCCAGGCGCCGTTGGCGTAGCGGAAGAAGTCGTCCCCGGGGGCGACCGCGTGGTCGATCCCCGCCAGGTCGATCCCCGCGTGCGCCGGCGCGGCCGGGGCGGCGTGCGCCGGCTGGGCCCAGGCGGAGGGAGCGAGTGCGAAGGAGGCGAGGACGAGGCCGAGACCCGGGAGTTGGGCGAGGGTCGGGGGGACGGCTCGGGAGGGGCGGGGCGAGCGGAGGGTCATCTTTCTCCTCGGAGGCGGCGCCGCGACGCTGCGAAGCCGCTAGGCTGCGAAGCCGTGAAGCGGGCACGCCAGGACCCCGGGCTCGGCCCGGGGTCCATGGACAATACGACCTTTCGCCCCCCCGGTGTTTCGCGCCGTCCCAGGGAAGGGGAGCAAGAAAAAAGCGGGCCCCGGCGAACGGCCGGGGCCCTGTCCCGTCGGACGGCGCCTCCAGCGCGGAGCGCGTCGCCGGGACTTCGGGGGGAGCGTCAGGACTTCGCCGGACCCGCCGGGACGAACTCCTTCACGAACCTGTCCCACGCGTCGGCGGGGAGGCTCGCGGCGGCGCCGGCGCCCGGGAGGCCGCCGTCGGCCATGACCGGGACCGCGGCGGAGGAGCCGACCGGGGTCAGGAAGTCGGCGAACCTCTGGAACTCGCTCCTGAGGAAGCGGGTCGCCTCGCTGCCGATGAGGAGCGGGCTGATCGCGGCCTGGTGGTTGCGGGTGAAGAGCGAGACGATCCACCCGGCGCCGTAGGGGTCGGTCTGGATCGTCGCCGGGTCGCGGAGCGAGCGGTCGTTGGCCGAGACGATCTCGCCGGACGCGGGCGACGGGATGGCGAGGGTCCGGCCGTTCACGGTCAGCTTGAAGAGCGGATCGCCGCGCTCGACCGTCGTCCCGGGCTCGGGGACCTCCACCTTCTGGACGGGTCCGAGCGCCTGCGTCAGGAAGTCGTCCACGCCGACGCGGAGGCGCCCGTCGCCGGCGATCCGGAGCCAGGCGTGGGCGTCGTCGACGAAGATCCCCTGTGGCGGCTCCGGAGCGTGCATCGGGACCGGGGCGTGCTCGGGCCGGGTGGCGTGGCGGGTCCGGTACGAGAGGACGAGGCTGTCGATCCCGAGGGCGACGAGGACGGTGAGGATGACGAGGATGGCGACCATGTTCACTCCCCCGCGGGTCCTTCTCGGCTTGCCCTGGATCCCGCTCGCCTCTGGATACCGCACGGGGCGTGCCAGCGTCGCGTGACGTCGCGCAAGTCGCGTGAGGAGAGCGGCTTGGGGCTCGAAACGTCCCGGGGACGGCTTTCGCGCCCTGCTGAAGATCGCTACGCGGCCTCCCGGGGTCTCGGCCACAAGACGCTTTCTCTCAAGGAGTTGGCTCGCCGTGGCACGGAAGGGCCCCGCCGGGGGCATCCGCTGAGAATCGCAACAGGAGGGACGAGACCCCGCTCGCGGCGCTCTCCCCGCTACCATTGCCGCCCGTGAGCTCGATCGAGCCCCGCGCGACGCGAACGAGGAAGCCCCGCCGCCCCCCCGACGCGGTGACCGGGCAGCTGAAGGTCCACGACCCGTTCGAGCTGATCCGCTGGCTCGCCTACAGCCAGCCCGACCCGCGGAAGGCCCTCGCGGAGCTGATCCAGAACAGCCTCGACGCCGGAGCGCGGACGATCCGGGTGACCCGCGTCCGCGAGCGGGGCGTGGCGGTCCTCAAGGTCTTCGACGACGGGGAGGGGGTGATCCCCGACCTCGACCGGACCGAGGCGCTTCGCTACGTGGCGACGCACGTCGGCCACAGCCGCAAGCGGTCGCTCTCGCCGCAGCAGCGGCTCGAGCTGATGACGCAGGGCCAGTACGGGATCGGCCTTCTCGGCTTCTGGAGCCTCGGCGAGATGCTCGAGATGCGGACCTCGCTCCCGGGCCAGCGGCCGCACCGGCTCGTCCTCTACCGCGACCGGTCCGACTACCTGATCGAGCCGCTGAGAGGGCGCCTCGCGCTGGACGAGCACTTCACCGAGGTCGTCGTCTCGGGGCTCCACCGCGAGGCGCTCCCCGCGCTCGTCGGCGGGCGCGTCGCCGACTTCCTCGCCTCGGAGCTGCGCGGTCAGCTCCTCGCGCGCGGCGTCGACCTGACGGTGGAGGACCGGATGTCGCGCGGCTCGTCGCGCAAGCTGGTGGCCGTCCGCCCTCCCCGCTTCCTGGGGGAGCGGCTCGAGGCGTTCTCGCGGCTCGAGGTCCCCGGGCAGCCGCCGGCGCGGCTGGAGCTCTACCTGCGCGGCGGCGACCCGGAGCCGGACGGGACGCGCGGCGTGGCTGTCTACGCAGCAGGCACGCTCGTCGCCGAGACGTTCCACGAGCTGGCGGCGCTGGGGCTCGACCGGCCGCCGTGGACCGACCCCCGGCTGACCGGGCTCGTCGACTTCCCCGCCCTGCAGGTCGCGCCGGGGAGCCGGCGCGGCGTCGTCCCCGACGGCGCGGCGGGGGCCTTCGCCGCCGCCCTCCTCGGGATGGAGCCGGCGCTCGACGCGGTCCTCGCGGCGTCGGAGCGCCGCCGCGAGGCCGAGCTGGACCGGAACCTCGTTCGCGAGCTGCAGCGCGCCTTCCGCGACTTCTTCCGGCAGCGGCCGCGGTTCGCCTCGCTCCCCGTCGCTCCCCAGGAGACCGGCGTCGAGCCCGCGCAGGCCGAGACCCCGCCGCCCGGCGAGGACGCCGGGGCGACCCCCGGAGCCGTGGCGGCTCGCGCGAAGGCCCTCGCCGCGGGGGAGGTTCCCCCGGAGCCGCCGCTTCCCCCGCCCTCACCCCTCTCCGCCGAGCCGGCGTTCCTCTTCCCGCCGGGCCCGCTCGCCCGCGTGGAGATCGAGCCGGAGAGGCTGCGCCTGCCCGCCGGCACGCGGCGCCGGATGACGGCACGGGGCGTGGACGAGAGCGGCCGCGAGGTCGCCGAGGCGCTCGAGCTCGCCTGGGAGTGCTCCCCCGGGATCGGCGGCTTCGCCGGCGGGGAGCCGGCCGAGCCGGAACGCGGCGCGCGGACGGCCGCGGGGCCTTCGGTGACGTTCGCCGCCGGGGCCGAGCCGGGGGTCGGGTGGGTGGGGGTCACGGCGCGGGGCGCGCACGCCGTCGTCTCCACGCGCGCGGAGGTGGAGGTGACCGATCCTCCGGGGCCCCGGGGCGCCGGCGAGGGAATCCCCGAGCCGGAGATGGTCGACATGCCGGCGGCGCCGTGGCGCTCGCGCCTCCTCGACGGGCGCTGGCAGGTGAACGCCGGCCACCGCGACTACCGGGCGCTCCAGGGCCGCCCCGTCCCGAAGCTCCGCTACCTGGCCCTCCTCTTCGCGAAGGAGGTCGTCCTCCGGAGCGCGCAGGACCCGCGCTTCGAGCAGCCGCTCGAGCAGCTGGTGGAGGTGGCCGCCTACGCGGACCGGAACCTCGCGCGCAAGGGGCGGGAGAGGGCGCGCGCGGCCGCGGAGACGGACGAGGCCTCCTGAGGGGCTACCCGGCGCCCGGCTCCGGCGTAGCTCGGCACGGGAGCGGCGGGTGCGACGGAAAAGCCGGCGGAGGAGACCCCGGGGGAGCGGGCGCTCCCCCGGGATCGCGGGCTCAGGGCTGGAGGTCCTTCACCGGCCCGAAGAGGGAGACCTCGGGGCGGACGGCCGTGGCGTCGCCGACGACGACGACGGTCTGCGTGCCGGAGAGGAAGACCTTCCGCCCCGCCTCCTCGACGCCCGCCGCGGTGACGGCGTCGATCTTCGGGACGAAGCCGGCGAGCGTCTCCGGCGGGAGGCCGTTCACCCAGTTGGCGGCGAGGGTCCCGGCGACCGCTCCCTGGATCTGGTTGCGGAGGAGGTAGAGGCCGGTCTGGTAGCGCTTGGCCTGCGCGAGCTCGTCGGCGGTCGGCTTCGTCGCCGCCATCCGGTCGAGCTCGTAGAAGACCTCGAGGAGGGTCGCGCCGGTCACCTCGTTCCGCACGTCGGCGCGCGTCTGCAGGAGGCTCCCCTCGCGGTAGGTGTTGAAGCCGCCGCGGGGCGAGTAGGTGTAGCCCTTCTCCTCGCGGATGTTCTGGACGAGCCGGCTCCCGAACGCGCCGGCGTAGATGGTGTTGGCGACGAGGGCGTCGTAGTAGCCGGGGTCGGTCGCCTTCGGGCCGGGGCGGCCGACCATCAGGGTCGACTGGACGGAGCCGGGGCGGTCGACGAGGTAGATTTCGCGCCCGCGGGCGGGCGGCGACGGCGGCGTCTCGGGGAGGGGAGCGCCCTCGCCCTTCCACGCGCCGAACGCCCGGTCGATCGCCGTCTTCGTCGCCGCCTCGCTCAGGTCGCCGACGACGACGAGGAGGGCCTGGTCGGGACGGAAGCGGCGGGCGTATTCCTTCTTCAGGAGCTCGGGGGTCGTCCTGCCGATGACCTCCCGGGTCGCCGCGACGACGTGGTACGGGTGGCTCCCGTAGACGGCCGACGCGAACGCCTTGCGGGCGAGGAACTCGGGGGTCGACTCCTGCGCGGCCAGCTCCTGGAGGGCGTTCCCCTTCGCGAGCTCCACCTCCTCCTTCGGGAAGGTGGCGCGCTGGGCCACGTCGGCGACGAGGTCGAGGAGCCGGGCGGCGCCCGTGGCGAGGGCGCTCGAGGCGATGACGACGGCGTCGTCGCCGGCCCTCACGTTCATCTCCCCGCCGATCGCCTGGAGGTCCTCGGCGATCTGGCGGGAGGTCCGCTTCGCGGTCCCCTCGTTGACGGTGCGGGCGAGGAGCTCGCCGATCCCCTCGAGGCCGGCCGGGTCGACCGCGGTGCCGCCGCGGACGGCGAGGACGGCCGAGACCTTCGGGAAGCCGGGGCGCGGGACGAGCCAGACGACGAGGCCGTTCGGGAGGGTCGACTGCGCGATCGTCGGGACCGGCAGCGGCCTGTCGGGGCCGAACGGCGGAAGCTCCTTCGGCAGGGGCTTCGCCTCGGACGCGAGCGCGCCCGGGGCGGCGAGGAGGGCGACGGCGGCCAGTAGGGCGAGCGTCGCGGGCGTTGCGCGCGTGGCGCGGGCGCGGAGGGCGGTGCTGTTCTTCTTCACGGGTTCCTCCTCGCTCCTACTTCCCGGCCGCGGCGGCCCCCTTCTCGGGGGGCGCCGGCTTGCGGTCGACGACGGTCCGGTTGGCGGCGGTCAGGTAGGTCGCGGCCACCCGGGCGAGGTCCTTGCCGGTGACGGCGGCGATCTTCGCCGGGAGCGTGTTGACGCTCCCCGCGTCGCCGGTGAAGAGCTGCGCGAGGCAGAGCGCGACGGACCGGTTGAGGGGAAGCTCGAGCTGGGAGTAGAGGTCCGAGACCATCTTCGTCTTCGTCCTCTCGAGCTCGGCGGCGGGAACGCCGTCCCTCGCGATCCTCGCGATCTCGGCGTCCACGGCCGCGACGACGGCCTTCGCGTCGGTCGTCGGCTTGTAGAGCGCGAAGAGGGTCAGGAGGGTCGGGCCGTCGTAGGACCAGGCGTCGTCGAGCGGCCAGTTGAGGCCTCCCTCGACGTTGAGGAGGAGCTCCTTCCCCTTCACGAGCCCCTGGTAGAGTCGCGACGCGTCGCCGCCGACGAGGACGTCGGCGAGGACGGCGGCCGGCACGTCGTCCGGCGTGCCGCGCGCCGGGAACTTCCAGCCGATGGCGATGGCCGGGACGCGGGCGAGCGGGTCGGTCTGCTCCAGCGTCCGCTCCTTGCCGTTCTTCCCCTCCGCCACGTCGGGCTTGGGCGGGGTGGGGCGCGCCGGGATGGCGCCGAAGTACTTCTCCACCTTCGCGAAGACGTCGGCGGGGGTGACGTCGCCGACGATGGCGAGGACCGCGTTGTTCGGGCCGTAGTAGCTCTCGAAGAAGCTCTTCACGTCCGCGAGGCTCGCGGCGTTCAGGTCGTCGAACGAGCCGTATCCGTCGTGGGCGTTCTCCCACTTGTCGAAGGCCGTCCCCGCCACGTCGGTCCAGAAGAAGAGGCCGTAGGGGCGGTTCTTGACGTTGACGCGGATCTCCTCCTTGACGACCTCCTTCTGGTTGGCGAGGTTCTTCTCGGAGAAGTCGAGCGTCTTCATCCTGTCCGCCTCGAGCCAGAGGATCGGCTCGAGCGCCGAGACGGGCGCGCTCTCGATGTAGTTCGTGTAGTCGTACCGGGTGGAGCCGTTGTTGATGCCGCCGCCCCCCTCGATCACCCGGTCGAACGTCCCCTTCGGGGCGTTCGGGGTCCCCTCGAACATCATGTGCTCGAAGAGGTGGGCGAAGCCGGTCCGGCCCTTCGGCTCGAGGCGGAAGCCGATCCGGTAGGCGATGCAGAGGCCGAAGGTGGGGGCCGAGTGGTCCTCGGAGACCACCACGGTCAGCCCGTTCGGCAGCTTCCGGACGGCGGTCGGGATCTGCCAGCCCGCCCCCTTCGGGGCGGCGCCGGCGGGGAGGGCGGCCAGGGCGAGGGAGCAGGCCAGGGACAGGCCGATCACGGCCCGGGGCCATGCCTGGGAACGCGGTTTCATCTTTCCTCCTTCCGAGACGGAGTCCACCAGGGGAGTGGTACGGGCGGACGCCGTCCCGGGTTCACAGGGGAGGCTCAGCCCTCGGGAAGCGGGACGAAGCCCGTCTCGCCGGGGATGTGGGGGAAGGCCCGCTCCCGCCACGCGCGGCGGGCCTCCTCGATCCGCGCCGTCGACGAGGAGACGAAGTTCCACGAGACGTGGCGGGGACCGTCGAGCGGCTCCCCCCCGAGGAGGACGGCCCGCCCCTGCGTCCTCGCCTCGAGCCGCCACGGGGCGAACGGTGCCAGGACGACGAGCAGCGGCGCCTCGAAGGCGCCGGCGCCCAGGAAGAAGCTCCCCGCCGCGAGGAAGAGGGCGAGCTCGGGATGGGGGACGCCGGCGGCCGCCGACTCGATCGCGGCCCCGGCCGACCCGAACGACAGGTCGGCGTAGACGAGGGGCGAGAGGACGGAGACGGGCGAGCGGAGGCCGAACGCCTCGCCCGCCACGACGGTCGCCATGGCGCCGCCCTCCCGGACGGCCGGGAGCTCTCCGGCCCCGTGGTGGGCGAACGACGGCTCGCACGTCTCGTCGGCGCGCGGGAGCGCCGCCCACGCCTGGAGCCCGTGGAGGCGGTACGGGACTCCCGCGAGCCGCGCCGGGCGCCGCTCGGAGTGGACGACGCCGCGGCCGGCCGTCATCCAGTTGACGTTGCCCGGGACGATCTCCTGGACGGCACCGAGGCTGTCGCGGTGAGTCATCGCCCCCTCGAAGAGCCACGTCACCGTCGCCAGGCCGATGTGGGGATGCGGGAGGACGTCGACGTCCTGGCCGGGCTGGACGTCGAGCGGCCCCCTCCGGTCGAGGAAGACGAACGGGCCGACCGCTCGCGCCTCGCGGACCGGGAGGAGGCGCTGGACGGGGAGGCCGCCGATGTCGCGGCGGCGGGGCTCGACGACGAGGGCGACGGGGTCGGGCACGGGGGAAGGATACCGGCCGGCCGCGCGGGCGGCGACGGTGTCATCGAGCTCCGTGGGCCGTTTCCCGACGACCCGCTCGCGTAGCGCGGGGTGATCGCCGACCTCTTCGCCGACGTCCCGGTCCCGTCCGGGTCGGTCACCGGGACGGCGGCCTGGCTGCACCTCGACGGAGGGGGGAGCGTCCCGGCTCTCAGAGGAGGGGGGCGAGAAGGCGGGCGCCCCCGAGCCGGAGGCGGTCGGGCAGGGAGCGCTGCTCGACCTCGGCCCGCGTCACCTCCCGGCTCTCGGCGAGGTCGGCCTCGAAGAGGCCCTCCATCTCCGCGGCGAACTCCGGGTCGAAGACCACCGCGCCGATCTCGAAGTTGAGGCCGAAGCTCCGGAAGTCGAGGTTCGCCGAGCCGACGAGGGAGAAGGCGCCGTCGACGACGAGCGTCTTGGCGTGGAGGACCGCCGGCTCGTACTCGAAGACGCGCGCCCCGGCGCGGAGGAGGGCCCGGTAGTACCACCGTCCCGCGGCCTGGGCGACCGCCACGTCGCCGTGGGCCGGGACGAGGACCCTCAGGTCGACGCCGCGGAAGGCGGCGCTCGCCAGCGCGCGGAGGGTCCCCTCGTCGGGGACGAAGTACGGCGTCGTCAGCCAGCAGCGGCTCCGCGCGCCCGTCACCGCGGCGAAGTAGGTCTGCTCGGCCGCGTTGGCCGCCTGGTCGGGACCGCTCGGGACGATCCCGACGACCGAGCCGCCCCGGGCCGGGACCGAAACGGACGGCGGGACGAGCCTCTCGTCGGAGGCGAACGTCCAGTCCTCGGCGAAGACGGTGGCCAGGTCCGCGACCGCGGGACCGGACAGCGCGAGGTTGGTGTCGCGCCAGGGGCGTTCCGCCGGGGTCGACCCGGCCGCCGATCCCCCGGCGTAGGCGTCGCCGACGTTCATCCCGCCGAGGAACGCCCTCTCCCCGTCGACGACGAGGAGCTTCCTGTGGTTCCGGAGGTGGACGGCCCACCGGCGGCGGAAGGGGTTGACCGGGAGGAAGGCCTCGGCCCGTCCCCCCGAGTCGCGGAGCGCCTCGAGCCCGTCCTCGGGAACGTCGGAGGAGCCGACCGCGTCGTACAGGAGGCGGACGTCCACCCCCTGCCGCGCCTTCTCGGCGAGGAGGGCGAGGAACGCGCGCCCGGTGGCGTCGTCCGAGACGATGTAGTACTCGGCCCACACCGACCGCTCGGCCGCGAGGACGGCCTGCTTCATCTCCTCGAACGTCCGGACGTTGTCGGTCCGGAGCGCCACGAGGTTCCCGGCGCTCGGCGGGAGGCCCGTGAGGCGGGTCCCGAGGGCGGCCACCGACTGGGCGAGGGGGGAGGAGGCGAGGACGGCCGCCGGGAAGCCCGCGGGTCCCAGCCGCCGCCGCATCGCCTTCCTCACCGCCTCGCCCGCCAGCCGCCGGTGCCGGCGGGTCCTCCTCAGGCGCGGGCCGGCCAGGAGGAAGTAGGCGATCGGGCCGGCGAAGGGGACCGCGAGCATCGCGAAGATCCACGCGAGCGTCGCCGTGACGCCGATGTGGCGCGCCACCGCGTGGAGGATCCCGGCGGCCGTCAGGAGGGCCCCCGCGATGCCGACGATCTGAAGGAGGTCCATCGCCGTGGCCGCCATCTTAGGTCGCCGCGGGCGGCCCCCGGCGCTCTCCGCCGGGGCGAGCGGTGCTAGCCTTCTCCGACGGACGCGCCGAGCGGCAGATGACGGTCACCAAGACGTTCAAGAGGAGCGGCCTCGTCGTCCTCGCCGGGATCGCCCTCCTGGTCCTCCGCTCGCTGCTTCACCTGCCGGAGGGGTTCGTCGTCCTCGGCGTCGTCACGCTGGTCTTCTCCGCCCCCGTCTTCGCCGTCAGCCTCGTGCGGCACGTCCTGCGCGGCATCCTGTGGCGCGTCGGGAGCCGTCTCCTCGTCTCGTACCTCCTCACCGGCGTCCTGCCTCTCTTCCTCTTCGCCGGGCTCGCGTTCTCCGTGGCCGCGCTCCTGGCCGGGCAGCACGCGGCGCGGCGGGTCGAGGCCTCCCTCGACTCCCGCCTCTCGCGCCTGCCGCTCGCCGCCGAGCGCGTCCTGGACGGGGAGGCGAGCCGCCCGACGGCCGCGGCCCGGGAGAAGCTCCTCGCCCGCCTGAGGCACGAGCTCGGCGCAGGGGCGGGGTTCGTCTTCGTCCCGCCGGGCGGGGGCGCTCCCGCCGGGGTCGGCCCGCTCGGCACGCTGCCGGTGCCGACGGAGGAGCTGGCCCGCCGCGATGGGCCCTTCCTCGCCTTCGCCGGGGAGAAGCCGTTCGTCGGCACCGTCCGCCGGGACGAGGCGGGGCTCGCCCTCGCCTACATCGCCGTCGACCAGGACCTCGAGAGGGAGCTCTCCGAGGAGACGGGGGTCACGACGACGCTCGGGCGTGGCCGGGTGAGGAAGAAGGACCAGCCCGAGCAGCCCGGGGAGAAGGGCGGCCTGACGATCGAGACCGACAAGGAAAAGATCAGGATCGGACGGCTCGTCGAGAAGGAGGGCGAAGCGAAGGCGCCCGCGACCTCCACGGCGTCTGCGACGCCCGCGCCGCCGCCCGCATCCCCTCCGGCGGCTCCCGCCGGTCCCGCCGCGCCGACCGCGCCGGGCGCGGCCGCCGGCGGCGGCATCTTCGAGAGGAAGCTCATCGCCTGGTTCCTGCCGCTCCCGCTCCCGGTCGTCGACCTCGCGACCGGAGCCCAGGAGAAGCAGCAGACCACCGCGATCCTCGTCCGGACCTCCCTCGCGCTCGAGTACAGGAGCCTCTTCGGGAACGCCCACTTCTCCCCGACCGCCGAGGAGGGACCGCGGGCGATCGCCGCCCTGATCCTCGGCATCCTCGGGGGGATGACGGGGGCCACGTACCTCCTGGCGGCGCTCGTGGCGGGGCTCCTGGTCCTCCGGATCGCGCGGGCGACGCGGCGCCTTTCGGAGGGCTTCCACGAGATCGACCGCGGGAACTTCGCCTACCGCGCCCGCCTGAAGGGGAAGGACCAGCTCGCCGGGATGGTCGACGGCTTCAACCAGATGGCCGAGCACCTCGAGGCGAGCGTG
>JAKOVQ010000017.1 GCA_029781975.1 Acidobacteriota bacterium | reverse complement strand
CCACCGCCGAGGTCCCCGTCCTGGGCGCCGTTCCCCGCCAGGAGAAGCTGGACTTCCCGAGCCGGCACCTCGGGCTGGTGCCGGCGGCCGAGCATCCCCGCTCGGAGGAGATGCTCGAGCGCGCCGCCGACCTCGTGGAGGCCCACGTGGACGTCGCGGGGATCCTCGACGTGGCGCGGCAGGCCCCGCGGCTCGAGCCGGCGCCCGAGGCGCAGCGATGCGGCCGCGCGGGTCCCCGGGTCCGGATCGGCGTCGCCCGCGACGCGGCCTTCTCGTTCTACTACCCCGAGAACCTCGAGGAGCTCGAGCAGGCGGGCGCCGACCTGGTGTTCGTCTCGCCTCTGGCCGACGGGGACCTCCCGTCCCTCGACGCCCTCTACATCGGCGGCGGCTTCCCGGAGGTCTACGCGGAAGAGCTCTCGGGGAACGTCCCGTTCCGCGAGGCGCTGCGCCGAAGGATCGAGGACGGCCTGCCGGTGTGGGCGGAGTGCGGGGGGCTGATGTACCTCGCGCGGACGCTGGTGGTCGGGGGCGAGGCCCGTCCGATGGTCGGCGCGCTCCCGATCGTCGTCGAGCAGACCGGCCGGCCGCAGGGTCACGGCTACGTGTCGGCGCGCGTCGACGTCCGGAACCCGTTCCTCCACGAGGGGACCATCGTCAGGGGGCACGAGTTCCACTACTCGCGGGTGACCGGGGGGGCGTCCGGGCTCCCCACGGTCCTGGCCGTCGACCGGGGGGTCGGCGTGGTCGACGGGCGCGACGGCCTGCTGAGAGGGAGCGCCGTCGCCACGTACACCCACCTTCACGCCACGGGCGTCCCGGAGTGGGCTCCCGCGCTCGTGCGGGCCGCCCGGGACGGGTCGTGGTCGGCCCCCGCGGTCGCCCGGTCGGGCGGGGAGGGGTCGTGGCCGGCCTGAAGGAGCGCGTCGCCGAGGTGGTCGCCCGGGGGGGGCGCGAGGAGCTCGAAGGCCTCGTCGCAGCCGACCGGCGCGCCGTGCGGTACCTCGTCGCCCTCAGCTACCGGACCGAGCCCTCCGTCCGGGAGACCGCCTCGAGGGGGATCGCCCTCGCGGGGCGCCACCACCCGCGCCTCGTCCAGGAGGTGGCCCGGCGGCTGATCTGGGCGATGAACGACGAGTCCGGGACCCACGCGGTCACCGCGCCCGAGGTGCTCCGGGCCATCGCCGAGGAGGTGCCCGGCCTCCTCGTCCCCCTCGTGCCCGACATCCTCCGCCTGACGGGCGACGCGGGGCTGCGCGACCGGCTCGTGGAGGTCGCGCGCCGGGCGGCGCGAGACGACCCGGGGACGGCGATCTCGATCATGCAGAGCGCGATGACCCGCTGCGAGGAGAGGAGAGGAACATGACGGAGAGCCTGGCGGTGTCCAGCGTCCGCGCGGCGCGGTGGCGCCGCGCCGTGAACGAGGCGCCCTGCTCGGCGTCGGCCCACCTCAACCTCGGGACCGCGCTCCTGGCGATGGACCGGACGCGCGAGGCCGAGGCGGAGATCCGGCGGGCGCTGCTGCTGCGCCCGGACTTCGCCGAGGCCCTCGTGAACCTGGGCGGCCTCCTCTTCCGCCGCTGGGACTTCCGCGGCTCCGTCGAGGCGAACCGGAAGGCGGCCGAGGCGCGGCCGCAGCTCCTGGTCGCCCACTACAACGAGGGGCTCGGCCACCTCTACCTGGGCGAGGCGGAGGAGATGGTGGCCTGCTTCCGGAGGGCGATCGAGCTGGACGAGCGCCACGCCGGCAGCCACTACTACATGGCCGTCGGCCTCCTGGCCCTGGGGCGCGTTCCGGAGAGCCGGCGTCACCTCGACCGCGCCCTGGAGGGGGGCTTCAGCCCCGCTCCCGACTTCCTGAAGGCTCTCGAGAAGGCAGAAGAAGCGGCGGCTCACGCGCCGGTTCCGGAAGGGGTCGGGGCCGTGAGATCCCCGCAGACCCCGGACTGAGGAGGAAAGAGTGCTTACGTTCAAACACGGGACCATCGAGATCGTCGTCGACGAGGACGGCTTCATGCAGGAGCCGGAGAAGTGGAACGAGGACGTCGCGAAGGCGCTCGCCACGACGGAAGGCGTCGAGGAGCTGACGCCCGACCACTGGAAGCTCGTGCACTACCTGCGGAACTACTTCCTGCAGTTCGGCGTCGCGCCGATGATCCGCAAGCTCTGCAAGGAGACCGGCTTCGACCTCAAGAAGGTCTACGCCCTCTTCCCGTCGGGTCCGGCCAAGGGGGCCTGCAAGGTCGCCGGCCTGGCGAAGCCCACCGGCTGCGTCTAGCGAGGCCGGGCGGCGGCTGGGGCCCGTGCGACGGGCCCGAGCCGCGGGCCGAGAGCTCGAGGGGCGACGGGCCGCCCGGGCTCCGGCGGCGGTCGAGGCTCAGGAGGGCTTTGAGATGAGGCTCCTGGAGAGGGTCCGGGAGAGGCGACAGGCTCTGGCCGACCGGTGGGGGGACCTCGTCCTCTCGACGTACCCCCCCGAGACGGCGTCGTTCCTGAGGACGGAGCGCGACCCGTTCCGGAACCCCGTGGGGACGACGATCAGGCGGGAGATCGGCGCGCTGGCGGAGGGCCTCCTGACGGGCGCGGACGCCGCGGCGCTCGAGGGGCCGCTCGACGCGATCGTGAAGATCCGGGCGGTCCAGGCCCTCTCCCCGGCGCAGGCGATCGGGTTCGTCCTCCTCTTCAAGCAGGCGCTCGGCGAGGTCGTGGGCGAGAGCGCCGGCACGGGCTCGGGCGACGCGGCGGCGCGGGAGCTCGCGGACCTCGACGAGCTCCACGGCCGCGTCGACGCGCTCACCCTCGCGGCGTGCGACCGCTACGTGGCCTGCCGCGAGAGGATCTTCGACATCCGGGCGAGAGCGGCGACGGCGCGCACGTATGCGCTGCTGAAGCGGGCCGGCCTCCTGTCGGAGGTCGAGGCCGAGGGCGCGGCGGCAGCGCCGGGCGCCGAAGGGAGGCCGTGAGGTATGCGGGTGATCTGGTCCCTCGTCCTGGTGGGGGCGCTCGCGGCGATCGCGTTCGCCGGGTCCCGCGCGGGCGGTGAGGCGGTCTTCGCCGTCGCGGTCCCCTACCTCGCGCTGGCGACGTTCCTCGTGGGGCTGTCGGCACGGGTGATCGGGTGGGCGCGCTCGCCCGTCCCCTTCCGGATCCCGACCTCGTGCGGGCAGCAGCGCTCGCTCCCGTGGATCCGGTCGTCCCGCCTCGACAACCCCTCGACCGGGCTCGGAGCCGCGGGACGGGTCCTCCTCGAGGCCCTCGCGTTCCGCTCCCTGTTCCGCAACACGCGGGCGGAGCTGCGGGAGGGCGGCCGGCTGTCGTACGCGGCGGACAAATGGCTCTGGGCCGCGGCCCTCGCGTTCCACTACTCGTTCCTGACGATCCTCCTGCGCCACCTCCGCTTCTTCGCCGAGCCCGTGCCGGGCTTCGTGGCGCTCCTGCAGGGGCTCGACGGGTGCTTCCGGGTGGGCGTCCCGACCTTCTACGTCTCGAGCGTCCTCCTCGTCGTCGCGGCGGGGTTCCTCCTGGGGCGGCGGCTCCTCGACCCGAAGCTCCGCTACCTCTCGCTCCCCGCCGACTACGTCCCGCTCGTCCTCCTCCTCGCGATCGCCGCCTCGGGGCTCCTCCTGCGCCACGTCTACAAGACGGACCTCCTCGCCGTGAAGGACCTCGCCGTCGGGCTCGTCACCTTCCGCCCGGTCGTCCCGGAGGGGGTCGGGGGCCTCTTCTACGTCCACATCTTCCTGGTGAGCTCCCTCTTCGCGTACCTCCCGTTCTCCAAGCTCGTCCACGCGGCGGGCATCTTCCTCTCGCCCACGCGCAACCTCGCCAACGACAACCGGAGGCGGCGCCACGTCAACCCGTGGAACCCGCCGATCGTCGGGCACACCTACGCCGAGTGGGAGGCCGATTTCCACGACAAGCTGGTGGCGGCCGGGCTGCCCCTCGACAAGGAGTGACGGATGACGGAGAAGACGCAGCAGGAGCTCGTCCAGATCGACTACGCGCCGCCGGCGCGGGACTGGATGGACCCGCGGATCGACTTCGTGGCGCGGCGGGGCTCCTGGTCCTACCCGGGGGCGGCGAAGAACCTCCGGTACCTCGGCTTCCCGAACCCCCGCGACTGGTCCCCCGAGGACGCGGACTGGAAGCTCCCCCCGAACTGGCAGCAGATCATCCACGACGGCCTGGCCGAGCGCCTCGGGAAGTACCGGTCGCTGAAGGTCTTCCTCGACACGTGCGTCCGGTGCGGGGCCTGCGCCGACAAGTGCCACTTCTTCCTCGGCTCCGGCGACCCGAAGAACATGCCGGTGCTGCGCGCCGAGCTGCTCCGGTCCGTCTACCGGAAGGACTTCACGACGGCGGGCCGGATCCTGGGCAGCATCGCCGGCGCCCGCGAGCTGACGCCCGAGGTCCTCAAGGAGTGGTTCTACTACTTCTTCCAGTGTACCGAGTGCCGGCGGTGCTCGGTCTTCTGCCCGTACGGGATCGACACGGCCGAGATCACGATGATCGCCCGGGAGCTCCTGAACCTCGTCGGGCTCAACATCAACTGGGTGATCGAGCCGGTCGCCAACTGCGACCGGACGGGGAACCACCTCGGCATCCAGCCGCACACCTTCAAGGACAACGTCGACTTCCTGGTGGACGAGCTGGCGGACGTGACGGGGGTCCGCGTCGAGCCGTCCATCAACCGGAAGGGGGCGGAGCTCCTGTTCGTCGTCCCGTCGGCGGACTACTTCGCCGACCCGGGCATCTACACGTTCATGGGCTACCTCCTCCTGTTCCACTACCTCGGCCTCGACTACACGCTCTCGGCCTACGCCTCGGAGGGGGGGAACTTCGGGCTCTTCACCTCCCACGACACGATCAAGAGGCTGAACTACAAGATCTACCACGAGGCCCGGCGCCTGAAGGTGAAGTGGCTCCTCGGGGGCGAGTGCGGCCACATGTGGCGCGTCATGCACCAGTACATGGACACGATGAACGGCCCCGCCGACTTCCTCGAGGCGCCCGTCAGCCCCGTGACGGGGACCCGCTTCGAGCACGCGGCGTCGACGAAGATGGTCCACATCTGCGAGTTCACGGCCGACCTGATCAGGAACGGGAAGCTGAAGCTCGACAAGACCCGCAACGACCATCGCCGCGTGACGTTCCACGACTCGTGCAACCCGGCGCGCGCGATGGGGATCCTCGAGGAGCCGCGGATCGTCCTGAACGCGGCGTGCAACCACGTCTTCGAGATGCCCGAGAACACCATCCGCGAGCAGACGTTCTGCTGCGGGGGCGGCGCGGGCCTGGGCAACGACGAGAACCTCGAGATGCGTCTCCGCGGAGGCCTGCCGCGCGCGAACGCCGTCCGGTGGGTCCACGAGAAGCACGGTGTGAACCTCATGGCCTGCATCTGCGCGATCGACCGGGCGACGCTGACGGCGCTGGTCGAGTACTGGGTCCCGGAGGTGGGGATCTCGGGCGTGCACGAGCTCCTCGGGAACGCCCTCGTGATGCCCGGGGAGAAGCCGAGGACGACGGACCTGCGAGGTCTCCCGCTGGCCGGCATGGAGGGGGTCGCCGATGTATGACGGAGGGAAGATCCTGGCCGGCCTGGCGGCGTTCCTGGCCCTGGCGCTCTTCCCGTTCTGGGAGCCCGCCGTGGGCGGGAGGGTCGCGAGGCCCGAGCCGAAGATCGTCACCGCCGAGAAGCGGTGCGTGCGGCCGAAGGCCGAGATGCGCCAGAGCCACATGGAGCTCCTGGTCTCCTGGCGCGACAGCGTCGTCCGGCAGGGGCAGCGGAGCTACCGGGACCCCGAGGGGAAGGCCGTCACGATGAGCCTCGAGGGGACCTGCATGCGCTGCCACCCGAACAAGGCGGAGTTCTGCGACTCCTGCCACACCGCGCTGGTAGTGGCCCCGACGTGCTGGGAGTGCCACATCGAGCCGAAGGAGAGAGCGTGATGGGCGACGACCGGAGGAGCTTCCTGCGACGCGCCGGCTGGGGCCTCGCCTGCCTCGCGGGGGCCGGCTCCGCGACCGAGCTCGCCGGCGCCTTCCTGCGGACGGAGGAGGAGACGGGCGGGGGGAAGAGGCTGGGGATGGTGGTGGACCTCGTGGCGTGCGCCCGGGAGGAAGGGTGCACGAAGTGCGTCGAGGCCTGCAACGCGGTCCACAACGTCCCGTCCCTCCGGGACCCCGGGCACGCCGTGAAGTGGATCTGGAAGGAGCGGTTCCCCGACGCCTTCCCCGACCAGGAGGCGGAGAACGTGCTCGAGACGGTCACGGAGAAGCCGGCCGTCGTCCTGTGCAACCACTGCGACAACCCGCCCTGCGCGCGCGTCTGCCCGACGGAGGCGACCTGGAAGCGTCCCGACGGGATCGTGATGATGGACTGGCACCGCTGCATCGGCTGCCGCTACTGCATGGCCGCCTGCCCCTACGGCTCCCGGAGCTTCAACTGGGTGGACCCGAGGCCGGGCCTGGCCAGGCCGAGCCCGGACTACCCGACCCGGACGAAGGGCGTCGTGGAGAAGTGCACGTTCTGCGACGAGCGGGTCGACGCGGGGGAGCCGCCGGCCTGCGTGGCGGCCTGCCCGGCCAGGGCGATGGCGTTCGGCGACCTGAGCGACCCGAAATCGGAGGTGCGTCGCCTCCTGCGCTCCCGCTTCGCGCTCCGGCGCAAGGCGGCGCTCGGGACCCGCCCCTCCGTCTACTACCTGGTGTGAGGCGCGCATGCTCGAGAAAGCGCTGGTCGGAAGCCGAGGCTACTGGCGGTGGGTGACCTTCCTCCTGGGCGTCATCGCCCTGGGAGTCGTCTTCTACCTCCGGCAGTTCTCGTCGGGCCTGGGCATCACGGGCCTGTCGCGGGACGTCACGTGGGGGTTCTACATCGCGCAGTTCACCTTCCTCGTCGGCGTCGCGGCATCGGCGGTGATGGTCGTCCTGCCGTACTACCTCCACGACTGGAAGGTCTTCGGCAAGATCACGATCCTCGGGGAGTTCCTCGCCATCGCGTCGGTCGCCATGTGCGTCCTCTTCATCTTCGTCGACATGGGGCAGCCGACGCGGGTCGTCAACATCCTCCTCTATCCCTCCCCGCACTCCCTGATGTTCTGGGACATGATCGTGCTCAACGGCTACCTCGTCCTCAACGTGGTCATCTCCCACGTGACGCTCGGAGCCGAGCGCCAGGGGGTCCCGCCCCCGCGCTGGATCAAGCCGGTCATCCTCCTGTCGATCCCCTGGGCGATCTCCATCCACACGGTCACGGCGTTCCTCTACTCGGGCCTCGCCGCCCGCCCGTTCTGGCTGACGGCCGTCCTCGGCCCCCGCTTCCTGGCGTCGGCGTTCTCCTCCGGCCCGGCCCTCCTCATCCTCGTCTGCCTGCTCCTGCGCAAGCTGACGAAGTTCGACGCCGGGGAGGAGCCGATCCGCAAGCTGGCGGTGATCGTGACCTACGCGATGTCGATCAACGTCTTCTTCGTCCTGATGGAGCTCTTCACCGCCCTCTACAGCGACATCCCCGAGCACGTCTCGCACTTCCAGTACCTGTTCCTCGGCCTGTCCGGCCACGCCACGCTCGTCCCCTGGATGTGGACGGCGGAGGCGCTGGCGGTCCTGGCGCTGGTCCTCCTCCTGAACCCGAGGACCAGGAAGCGGCACGGGACCCTCGTCGTCGCCTGCCTCGCGGTCTTCGCCTCGATCTGGATCGAGAAGGGGCTCGCGATGGTGGTCACCGGCTTCATCCCGACGCCGCTCGGCAAGGTCGCGTCGTACGTCCCGACGGCGCCGGAGCTCCTGATCGCGGCCGGCGTCTACGCGGTGGGTCTCCTCCTGATCACGCTCCTCTACAAGATCGCGCTCTCGGTCCGGGGCGAGGTCGCGACCTGAGGTCGATCGTCGGACGGCCCGGGGAGGCGGCGGCCTCGACCGGGCGAGCGGAAAGGAGCGCGCGCTCGTGACGGGAGCCGGCGAACGGCGACGGGTCGTGATCGTGGGCGCCTCGGCGGCCGGGCTCCGGTGCGCCGCGCGCCTCGCGCGCCTGAGGCCGGCCTTCGCGATCACGGTGGTGGAACGGCAGGACGTCTTCTCGTACGCGGCCTGCGGCCTCCCGTACGTCCTCTCCGGCGACGTCGACGGGCCCGGGCGCCTGCTCGAGACGAGCGACGGCGCGCGGCGCGACGCCGCGTACTTCGCCGCCGTGAAGGGCGTCACCGTCCTCCCGGGCCGCGAGGCGGCGGGGGTGGACGCCGTCGGCCGCACGCTCACGGTGACGACGGCCTCCGGAGGCCACGAGGAGCTCCCGTTCGACGAGCTCGTCCTCGCGACGGGCGCGCGGGCCCGGCGCCTCCGGTCCCAGCCGCGGCACCCCCGCGTCCGCTCCTTCCACGTCCTCGCGGACCTCGAGCCGCTCCACGAGGGCCTTCGGCAGGGGAAGCTCTCCCGGGTCCTCGTCGTCGGCGGCGGTCCCGTCGGGTGCGAGCTCTGCGAGGCGTTCCGCGCGCTCTGGGGGGTCGACGTCACCCTCCTCGAGGCGGCGGTCGCGCCCCTCCCGGGCCTCGTCGACGCGGAGCTGGGCGCCGTCGTGGCGTCCGCGCTCCGGCGCAACGGCGTCGACGTCCGGACCGACGCCCCCGTCGAGGCGATCGAGGCCGAGGAGGAGCGGGTCTCCGCCGTGACGGCGGGCGGCCGGCACGACGCCGACCTGGCGATCGTGGCGATCGGCGTCGACCCCGAGGTGGAGCTCGGAAGGGCCGCCGGCGTCGCGCTCGGCCCGACGGGCGCCATCCGCGTCGACGGGCGGCTGGCCACGAGCGTCCCGCACGTCTGGGCGGCGGGGGACTGCGTCGAGGTGCGGAGGCTTCCCGGCGGCGAGCCGGCTCATTTCCCGCTCGGGTCGCTGGCCAACCGGCAGGGCCGGGTCCTGGCGGGCGTCCTGGCGGGGCACGGCGACCGGTTCGACGGGGCGGTGGGCTCGACGGCGGTGAAGGTCTTCGACCTGAACGTCGCCGCGGCGGGCCTCACCCGCGCCGCCGCCCGGGCGCGAGGCGTCGCCGCCCGGTCCGTCTGGGTGACGGCACACGACCGCGCGCACTACTGGCCCGAGGCGAAGGAGATCGTCGTCCACCTGGTCTACGAGTCGCCCTCCCGCAGGGTGCTGGGCGTCCAGGCGGTCGGGGAGGGGGACGTCGCCAGGAGGGTCGACGTCGCCGCCCAGCTCCTGGCGCGCGGGGCGACGCTCGCGGAGCTGGCGGCGATCGAGCACGCCTACGCCCCCCCCTTCGCCCCGGCCATCGACCCGCTCGCCCTCGCCGCCTTCGCCGCCGAGAACCAGGAGGACGGCGTCCCGGCCTGCCCTCCCGGGGACGACCTCGCGGGGCTCGACCTCCTCGACGTGAGGCACCCGGGCGAGCGGGCGGAGCGGCCGCTCCCGACTCCGGCCCGGTCGATCCCGCTCGAGGAGCTGAGGGACGCCCTGCCGGAGCTTCAGGGGCGGGAGTGGGTGGCCGTCTGCGAGCGCGGGGCACGGTCCGCGGAGGCGGTCCGGCTCCTCCTCGGCTCGGGCGGGCGCGCGCGTTACCTCGGCGGCGGGGCCCGGCTGCGAGGGCTCGTGAGATCGGAGGGGGGGCGATGAGCCCGGCGCTCGGGGTCGTGGAGGTGGGGGTGGACGGACGGCGGGCGCCCCTCCCGGTCCTGGAACGGCTCCTCGCCCGGCGCGGGGAGAGGGGGTCGAGGGGGGGGCAGGGCGGCGCCGGCCTGGTCCGGCTGGCGACGTGCCACCGCCTCGAGCTCTACACGGAAGGGCTCGGCACGCTGCGGGCGGCCGAGGAGCTCCGGGCCTGGCTCGGCCTCTCCCTCGGGGAGCTGGCGGAGATCCGCCCGCACCTTTCGATCCGGGAGGACGCCGACGCGGGGAGGCACCTCCTGCGCGTGGCGGCGGGGCTGGAATCGCTCGTCCTGGGGGAAGACCAGATCATCGGGCAGGTGCGCGAGGCGTACCGGCTCTCCTGCGAGGCGCAGGAGGCGGGCCCGCTCCTCCACCGCCTCTTCCACGCCGCCTTCCGCGCCGGCAAGCGCGCCCGCTCGGAGACCTCGCTGAAGGAGGGCGCCCGCTCCCTCGCCGCGTGCGGCGTGACCTTCCTCTCCGACCGGCTGGGCGGCCTGTCGGATCGCTGCGTCCTCGTCCTGGGAGCGGGGGAGATGGGCCACGTCGCCGTCGCGCGGCTCGGGGAGCACGGCGTCGGCCGCCTCCTCGTGGCGAACAGGACGTTCTCGCGGGCGGAGGCGCTGGCGGCCGAGGCCGGCGGCGAGGCCCTCCCCTGGGCCTGGAGGGCCCGGGCGCTCGAGGAGGCCGACGGCGTCATCTGCGCCTGCCACGCGAGCGAGCCCGTCCTCGACGGGGCGGCCCTCGCGGCCGCGGGGCGCCCGATCGTGGTCGTCGACCTGGCGGTCCCGCGCGGGGTCGAGGCGCCCCGGCGACGCCCGGAGGGCCTCGTCCTGGCCGACGTGGAGGACGTGGCGCGCCACCTCCCCGACGACGCGGAGCGCCGTCGCGCCGAGGAGGGGGAGGCGGGGAGGATCGTCGAGGAGGAGCTGGCCGCCTGGCTGGCGTGGGGAGAGGCGCGGCTCGAGCGGATCGGGGCCGTCGGGGCCGACGGCGCGCCGGACCGGCACGCCGCATCCCTGCTACGTTCCTGTAACATGAGGGCGGGTGAAGCCCGCCCACGGAGGCAGTGATTCTTCCCGTCGTTCTGGATCTCCGGGGACGCCCGTGCCTCGTCGTCGGCGGCGGCGACGTGGCCCGGCGCAAGGCCGAGGAGCTCCTCGCCGAAGGGGCGGTGGTCACGGTGGTCGCCCCGGAGGCGCTCCCCTCCCTGGAGGCGCTCGCCGCCGCCGGCGAGCTCGTCCTCGAGCGGCGGGGCTACCGGGCCGGGGAGGCCGCGGCGTATCGCCTGGTCTTCGCGGCCACCGACGACCCGGAGACGAACCACCTCGCGGCCCGGGACGCGGAGGCGGCGCGTGTCTGGGTCAACGTGGCGGACGACCCGGTCGCCTGCTCGTTCCACGTCCCGGCCCGCGTGAAGCGAGGGCCGCTCCAGATCGCCGTGGCCTCCGAGGGGGTGGCGCCGTTCGCCGTGCGCCGCATCCGCCGCCTGCTCGAGAGGCGCTTCGCCTCGGGCTGGTCGGCCTGGACGACGGCCGCGGGACGCTTTCGCGCCCGGGTCCGCGGGAAAGGCCTCGGGGACGGCGAGCGGGAGGCCCTCTTCGACCGTTACTTCTCGTCCACCGTGGACCCGGAGACCCTCGCGGTCCGGGTGCCGTCCGCCCGGGAGGTGGACGAGTGGCTCGGGGAGCCCCGCCCGTCCGCCGGGGCCGCCGGGCGTGACGGGGAGCCGCCCCGGGCGGGGCTCGTCTCCCTCGTCGGGGCAGGACCGGGGGACCCGGGGCTCCTGACGCTGCTCGGCCGCCGCCGCCTGATGGCGGCCGACGCGGTCGTCGTCGACCGCCTGGCCGAGGCGGCGGTCCCGCCCGACCTGCCGGCGCGGGTGGAGCTCATCCGCGTCGGCAAGGAGGCGGGGAACCACCCGGTGCCGCAGGCCCAGATCGAGGCCCTCCTCGTCTCGCTGGCCCGCGAGGGGAAGCGCGTCGTCCGCCTGAAGGGGGGAGACCCGTGCGTCTTCGGACGCGGCGGGGAGGAGGCGGAGGCGCTCCGCGAGGCGGGTATCGCCTACGAGGTGGTCCCCGGCGTCACCTCGGGGATCTCGGTGCCGACCTACGCCGGGATCCCGGTGACCTACCGGGACGAGGCGGTCTGCGTCACGCTCGTCACGGCGCACGAGTGCCGGAAGCGCGACGGACAGCAGGTGCCCTGGGAGCTCCTCGCCCGCGAGCCGCACGCCACGATCGTCGGCTTCATGGGCGTCGCCACGCTGGCGAGCGTGAGCGAGCGCCTGGTGGCGGGCGGCATGGACCCCCGGACCCCCGCGGCCCTGATCGAGCGGGGGAGCACGTCCGCCCAGCGCGTCGTCACGGCGACCCTCCGCGACCTTCCGGCGACGGCCCGGGAGCAGGAGGTCGTGCCGCCGGCGCTCTTCGTCATCGGGTCGGTCGTCCGCCACGCCGAGCGCCTCGACTGGTTCTCGAACCGGCCGCTCTCCGGGGTGCGGCTGGCCGTCGCCTCTCCCGCGGACGGGCTCCTTTCGCTGGAGCTCGCGGGGGCGGCGCTCGTCGAGGTCCCGTACCCCCTGACGCCCGCGGCCCGGATGGCCCTGGACGCTCTGCCGCTCGACGGCTGCCTCCTGCGCGACGCGAGCGACGCGGAGGCCTTCGCCGCCGAGAGGACGGCCTTCGGCAACGGCGCGGTGGCGTACTGCCTGAGCCGGGAGGCCGCGGGCCGCGCCGAGGAGCTGGGGTGGGGCGAGGTCGTCGCGGTGAGGGAGGGAGCGCGTCCTGACGAGCTGGTGGCGGTCCTGGGCCGCCGGCTCGAGGAGGTGGAGCGTCATGGCCCGCGTCGCGGCTGCGACTAGGGCCTTCGGGGTCCGGCCGGACCGGGGCCGGACCGTGTCCCGCTCCCTCCTCGCGCTCGTCCTCGCGGCCGGGCCCGTCCTGGCGTCAGGGCTGGCGGCGGCGCCGGGAACGGCCGCGCCGGACGCGACGGACGCGGCGGCCCCCTCCCGGGTCCTGCGGTTCGGGGCGGTGGGCGTCTACAGCCCGCGGATCATGTACCTGAAGTACCAGCCTCTCGTGGACTACCTGTCGGCCGCGACGGGAAGCCCCTGGGAGCTCGTGATCAGCCCCTCCTTCGAGCGGCTGGCCGAGGACGTCTGCTCGGGGGCGACGGCCCTCGGCGTCTTCAGCCCCTTCGCCTACGTCCGGGCGCACGCGGCCTGCGGCGCGCTCCCGGTGGTGAAGCTCACCACCGGAGGGAGCCCGACGTACCGCAGCCTCATCGTCGTCCGGATCGACAGCGACGTGCAGAGCCTGCAGCAGCTCGCCGGACGGCGCTTCGCGTTCGGGGTCTCGATGTCGACGGCCTCGCAGCTCGTCCCGCGCGAGATGCTCGAGGCGGCGGGCCTGCGCCCCGGGACCGACCTCGACTGCCGCTACTACTCCCGCTACGAAGGGGCGGTCCGCGCCGTCCTGCTGGGAGAGGCGGACGCCTGCGGCGTCCGCGACATCGTGGCCCGGAGGTACCTCGGGCAGGCGCTGCGCGTCCTCGCGCGTTCCGAGGAGATCCCCAACCCCCCCCTCGTCGTCTCCCCCTCCGCGCCCCCGTCGCTGCGGGAGGAGCTGTTCCGCGTCCTCGTCTCGCTCCCGCGCAGGGACGCGCAGGCGGCCGCGGCGATCCGGGGCTGGGACGAGGAGCTCGCCGGGGGCTTCGCCGCGGCGTCGGACGAGGACTACGCCCCGATCCGCCGGCTCGCCCTCCGCCTCTTCGGCCCCGCGGGGCTTTCCGACCCGGCGCCGACCTTCGGCTGCGGCCCGGGGAGGCCGTGAACGTGCTGCGGCTGGGCCTGCGCGCGAAGTTCTTCCTCTACTCGAACACCCTCATCGTCGTCACGATGGGGATCGTCACCGTCCTCACGGTCGTCCGGGGGCGCCAGACCCGCTACGACGAGATCCGCAGCCGCGGGATGAGCCTCGCGGAGACCAGCGCGGTGCCGCTCACCGACGCCTTCCTCTACGAGGACCTCGGCCTGGTGAACGAGGACGGCCTGATCGACGACTACATCACCGGGATCCTCGACCGCAACAGGGGGCTGGCGCTCTACGTGATCGTGACGGACGCCGGTGGGACGGTCACCCACTCGAACCTCGTCTCGCTCATCGGGAAGCGCTTCGAGAGGGCCCTCGACCGGAGCGCCGTCGGCGAGCCGACCGCGGTGGAGGCGACCACGTTCCGGGAGGGGGAGCGCGTCCTCGAGTTCCGCACGCCGCTGGCGATCTCCACGCGGTACTGGGGCTCCCTCGTGCTGGGCGTCTCCCTCGCCCCCGTCGAGGAGGAGGTCCGGGCCGTCGCCAGGCGGGCCGGCCTCGTGGCGCTCGTCCTCCTCCTGGGGAACTCCATCCTGACGGCCGTCTACGTCGAGACGCTGATCCGGCCGATCCTCAGCCTGCACAACACGATGAGGCAGGCCGGGAGGGGCGACCTGAGCGCGCGCGCCGACGTGAGGCGCTGGGACGAGGTGGGGGAGCTGGCCGCCGCCTTCAATCGGATGATGGTCGAGCTGGGACACGCGCGGGAGCGCGACTCGGCGCGCCGGGCCCAGCTGGCGCACACCGAGAAGATGGCCTCCCTCGGGACGCTGGCCGCGGGGATCGCCCACGAGGTGAACAACCCGCTCGCCGGCATCCTGACCTGCCTCGAGACCATCCGGAAGGACCCCGGGGACGCGGAGACGCGAGACCGCTACCTGGGGCTCGTCGAGGACGGCATCAAGCGGATCGAGCACACGGTCCTGGACCTCCTCGACCTCGCCAGGACGACCCCGGTCCGGCTCGAGCCCACGTCCCTCAACCACGCCCTGCGGCACGTCGCCGAGCTCGTCCAGTACCAGGTCCTGAGGGGCCACGTGGAGGTCGTCTTCGACCTCGCGGAGGTCGAGCCGACGGTCCTCGCGGACCGATTCCAGATGGACCAGCTCTTCCTCAATCTCGTCCTCAACGCCATCCAGGCGATGCCCCACGGGGGCGTCCTGACGCTCCGGACGCGGGTCGAGGAGCGGGAGGCCGTGGTGGAGGTGTCGGACACGGGCGTCGGCGTCCCGGAGGCGATCCGGGAGCGGATCTTCGACCCCTTCTTCTCGACGCGCGAGGTGGGCCAGGGGACGGGGCTCGGCCTGGCGGTGAGCTACAACATCGTCGCGGCCCACGGGGGCCGGATCGGCCTGGACAGCGAGGAAGGGAAGGGGACCACGTTCCGGGTCGTCCTCCCGCTCGACCATCCGGGGACGAAGGAAGAGGCGCCGTCATGACGATCTGCGGCCGGAGGCTCCTCGTGGCGGAGGACGAGCCGCTCCTGCGCATCACCATCGCCGACGCCCTCCGGAAGGAAGGATGGACCGTCGACGTCGTCGAGGACGGCGCGAAGGCGATGACGCTCTTCGAGCGTCACCGCCACGACCTCGTCCTCACGGACCTGATGATGCCCCACGTCGACGGCCTCGAGCTCCTGCAGCAGGTGAAGGAGCTCGAGCCCAGCACGACGGTGGTCATCATCACGGCGCACGGGACGATCGAGTCCGCCGTCGAGGCGATGAGGCAGGGCGCGGCGGACTTCATCACCAAGCCCTTCTCCATCGTCCAGCTCGTGGTGAGGCTGAACAACGTCTGCTCGTTCCGCCAGCTCAAGGAGCAGAACATCCGCCTGCAGGAGCAGCTCGAGAAGCGCTTCTCGTTCGGCAGCATCATCGGCAAGGGCAAGGCGATGCAGGAGGTCTTCGAGCTCATCAAGGTCGTGGCCGACTCCGACGCCAACGTCCTCGTGCAGGGCGAGAGCGGGACGGGCAAGGAGCTCGTGGCCTCGGCCGTCCACTTCAACTCGCGCCGCCGCGCGCGTCCCTACATCCGGGTGAGCTGCGCGTCGCTCCCGGAGTCGCTCCTGGAGTCCGAGCTCTTCGGCTACGAGAAGGGGGCGTTCACGGGCGCCACGGAGCGGCGCATCGGGCGGTTCGAGGCGGCGTCGGGCGGGACCCTCTTCCTGGACGAGATCGGCGACCTGCCGCTCTCGTTCCAGGTGAAGCTCCTGCGGGTCCTCCAGGAGCGGCAGATCGAGCGCCTCGGCTCCCAGAGGACCATCGAGGTGGACGTCCGGATCGTCTCGGCCTCCCTGAGGCCGCTCGAGGAGGAGATGGGCGAGGGGAGCTTCCGGGAGGACCTCTTCTTCCGCATCAACACGGTGACGATCCACCTCCCGGCGCTCCGCGAGCGGCGCGAGGACATCCCGATCCTGGCCGGCGCCTTCCTCTCGGAGTTCACGAAGGACCGGAACAAGCCGATCGAGGGCTTCTCGGACGAGGTGCTCGAGGCCTTCGACGCCTACGCCTGGCCGGGGAACGTCCGGGAGCTGCGCAACGTGGTGGAGAGGGCGGCGCTCTTCTGCCGGCGCGCCAAGATCGGGATCGAGGACGTCCCGCCGGGCCTCGTGGCCGCCAGCCGGGCGCCCCGCCGGGCGCCCTCCCGCCAGACCATGACCCTGCAGGAAGCGGTCGAGCGGGCGGAGGTCGAGACGATCCGCGCGGCCCTGGCCGCCACCGACGGGCGGCGGAGCGAGGCGGCGCAGCTCCTGGGGGTGAGCCGGAAGACCCTCTGGGAGAAGACCAAGCACTACGGGCTCGGCACGGACTGAGCCGGACGGCCGGCGGGCGGCCTCGAGGGACCGCCGGGAGGTGAGGGCGCATGTGGGTGTTCCTCCCGATCGCCCAGATGAGCGTCCAGATCCCGCTCGTGATTGGCATCGGCGCGATCGTCGGGCTCCTGTCGGGCCTCTTCGGGGTCGGCGGCGGGTTCCTCCTGACGCCCTTCCTGATGTTCCTCGGGATCCCGCCGATGGTGGCGGCGGGGTCGGGAGCCGCTCCGTTCGTGGCGGCGTCGACGGCCGGGACCCTCGCCCACTCGCGGGCGGGCACCGTCGACTACCGGATGGGGTTCGTCCTCTTCGCGGGGGGCTCGGTGGGGAGCGTCCTCGGGGTCCGCCTCCTCCTCTGGCTGAACCGGTTCGGGCCGGCCAACGTCGTGATCCGCTGCCTCTACGTCGTGCTGCTGGGGGGCGTCGGGGGCTACATGCTCCTCGAGGCGCTCCGGACCTGGCGCCGGGGCGCCTACATGGCCGAGCGGCGGTTCGACCCGATCCCGCGCCGCCGGTGGATCGACGGCCTGCCCGGACGCGTGCGCTTCGAGAAGTCCGACATCGAGGTCTCCGCCCTCCTCCCCCTGGGGATGGGCCTGCTGGGCGGCGTCCTGGCGGCGATGATGGGGGTGGGCGGGGGCTTCATCATGGTCCCCCTCATGCTCTACGTGCTCCGGATGAGGATGCACGTCGTCGCCGGGACGAGCCTGTTCCAGATCCTCCTGACCTGCATGCTCGTGACGGTGCTCCAGGCGGAAAGCAACCACACGGTCGACTTCATCCTCGCGGTGCTCCTCGCGCTCGGCTCGACCGCGGGGGCGATGGCCGGAACCGTCCTGGGCCGCCGGCTGCGCGCGGACCAGCTGAAGATCCTCCTGGCCCTGATCGTCCTGGCCGTCGCGGGGACGATCGGCGTCGAGCTCTTCCGGGAGCCCGACCTCTACCTCTCCCACCTGGCGGGGCAGTGAGGCGGTCGTGAGGGTCCGTCCCCCCCTCCCGGTCCCGGCGCTCCTCGCCCTCGGCCTCCTCGGGGCCTCCGCCCCGGGCCGCGCGGAGCTCTCGGTCCTCGTCCGGCCGGACGTGATCGCGGCCGGGACCTTCTACCACGGCGCGACCATCCACGTGCAGGGGTGGGCGGACGAGGGCTCGCAGATCGTCGTCAGGGTCACGGGCCCGCGGGTCGACGAGCTCTTCAACCGGCGGGCCCGGATCGGAGGCCTCATCTGGGGCGGCGTCGAGCACGTCACGATCCGGAACGCCCCCACCCTGTACGACGTCTCCACCTCCGCGGCCCTCGCGTCCGCCGCGTCCCCGGCGCTGCGCGAGCGGCTCGAGCTCGGGTTCGACACGCTCGGGGCGGGCATCCGGCTGGAGCGGCCGCGGCCCGACGCGCGGCTCCTGGTGGAGCACTTCGTTAGGCTGAAGCAGCGGGAGGGGCTCTATCGCATCTCGCCCGGGAGCGTCGTCCTCGGCGACGAGCGGGACGGCCGGCGCCGCTTCTCGGTGGACGTCCCCGTGACGTCGGCCGCTCCGCCGGGCGACCTGGAGGTGTCGGTCTTCGAGACGACCCGGGGCGAGCTCGCGGGGTCCCGGAGCGCCCGCGTCACGCTCGCTCACGTCGGGCTGCCCCTCACCCTCCACACCCTCGCGCACGAGCGGTCCCTCTCGTACGGCTTCCTCGCCCTGGCGGTCTGCCTGGCGACGGGGCTCCTCATCGGCCTCCTCGGGAGGGTCCGGGGCCCGTCCCGCGCGCCGATCGCGTGGGACCCGATGGTGATCGCCGGAGAGCCGCGCGTGGTGGCCGCCGAGCCCCCGCCGGAGCGGGTCGGCAGGGTCCTGAGGGCCGTCGCGGACCCTCTCCTGCCGGGGATCTCGAGACCGGCCTCGACGAGCGAGGCCGCCCGGATGCGCGAGAGGTACACGCTGTTCCGCAGGCTCCTCGCCATCAACAACGAGCTGCTTGCGAGCCTTTCGGACCTCGAGGAGGAGTCGTCGTGGACCTCCTACCGCCACCCCCGGGTGCGGATCGGGATCCGCGCCCTGTTCGACGGGACGACGGAGCTGATCCACGTCCTGAACGAGCTGTGCGGCGACCGGTACTTCGACCTCGCGAACGTGGTCACCGGCATCCGGCGGGACGTGTCGGAGTACCTCGCGAAGGCTCCCGAGTCGGAGGACCCGAGGCTCGTCCTCCCCCTGTCCGCGATCACGACGAAGACCGCCCCGATGGCGGGAGGGAAGGCGGCGAACCTCGCCCGGCTGGACGGGGACCTCGGGCTCGGCGTCCCGCGGTCCGTGGTCCTCACGACGGAGGCGTACCGGCTGTTCCTCGAGAGCGGCGACCTGGCGAGCAAGCTCCGGACCGTGCTGTCCCCGGCCCGGCTCGACGCGCCGAAGGACCTCGAGCAGCGGTGCGCGCTGGCCCAGGGGATGATCGACGAGGCGACCGTCCCGGCGGCGGTGGCGCGGGCCATCGAGAGCGCCTACGACGCGCTGTGCGAGGACCCGCTCGACGGCGTGGCCATCCGGTCGAGCGCCACGGGGGAGGACAGCGAGGTCTCGTTCGCCGGGCAGTTCGACAGCGTCCTCAACGTGGCGCGAGCGGGGGTCGTCGAGGCCTGGAGGAGCGTCGTGCGAAGCCGCTTCTCCCCGCGCGCCTTCTTCTACCGGCGGGCCTGGGGGATCGCCGAGGTCGACAGCCCGATGGCCGTCCTGATGCAGCGGATGGTCAGGGCCCGCGCCTCGGGGGTCCTGTTCACGCGGCGCCCCGACGACGCGAAGGCGAACGTGATCCTCCTGACCGCCGTGCGCGGGCTGGGGAGCGAGGCGTCGGCCGGGACCGCCAACGTGGACACGTTCGTCGTCTCGCGGCGGGCGCCGCACGCGGTCCTCGAGCGCCGCGTCGCGCGCAAGGGGGTACGCGTGGCGAGCTCCGTCGGCGGCGGCGTGGTCCAGGAGGGGGTGACCGGCGAGGCGAGCGTGCAGCCGGCCGTCGCGGACCCGGAGATCCAGCACCTGGCGGCGCAGGCGCTGGGCGTGGAGCGCTACTTCGGCAGGCCCCAGGACATCGAGTGGGCCGTGGACGAGACGGGAGGGGTCTACTTCCTCCAGGCCAGGCCCCTCCGGACGGAGAGGCCGGACAGGGAGTCCCGCGAGGAGCCGCGGGGCGCCGTCGTCCGCCTCCGCGGGGGCGACGAGGTGTGGCCGGGACGGGCCGTCGGCCCCGTGCACGTGACGCGGACCAGGGAGGACGAGGAGCTCCTGCCGGCCGGCTCGATCCTCGTGGCTCCCCGGCTGCTCGCCGACTGCGTCCGGCTCCTCCCGCGCGTCTGCGGGGTGATCGTGGAGCGGGGGAGCGTCCTGGGGCACGCGGCGTCGATCCTTCGCGAGTTCCGCGTGCCGAGCCTGTTCGGCGTCGAGGGGGCCCTCGCGGCGTTGAAGCCCGGAGATGTCGTCAGCCTCGACGCGGCGGCGCACCGGGTCTACGACGGGGCCCTCTGGCCCGAGCTCAGGGGGAGCCAGCCGGTGACGCTCCTGGGAAGGCGGTCGCTCGGGCTCCCGCCCGTCCTCTCGGGGAAGCTGACGAAGCTCTCGGGGTCGACCTTCATCGGGTCCTGGGCGTGCCAGTCGCTGCACGACGTCATCCGCTTCGCCCACGAGGCGGCCATCCAGGCGATGTTCGAGATCGGCGACTCCCTGAGGAGCGCGAAGGTCGGCGGGGTCGTCCGGCTCGACGCGCCCCCGAACGTCTTCCTGCACCTGATCGACCTGGGGGGCGGGATCCGCCCCGGGACGGCGGTGACCAGGAAGGGCGTGAAGCCCGAGGACGTCGTGTGCGTCCCGTTCCAGGGGCTCTGGAGGGGGCTCGGGGACGAGGGCCTGGAGAGCGTCCGGCTGGGGGCGCCGGTCCTCGGCGGCTTCGCCTCGGTGATGCTGAGCACCATGCGGGAGGACGCCACGAGGTCCCTGGGCCAGCCGAACTACGCCTGCGTCACCGACTGCTACCTCAACCTGAACTCGCGGCAGGCCTACCACTTCGCCATCGTCGACGCGTTCCTCTCGGAGAACCAGAACGCCAACCACGTCAGCGTCCGGCTCCGCGGCGGCGGCGCCGCCCCGTGGCAGCGGACGCTGCGGGGGGAGTTCATGGCCCAGGTCCTCCGGATCCGCGGCTTCACGGCCCAGGTGAGGTCGGACCTCCTCAACGCGATGCTCCGGGGGGTCGACGTCGAGAGCGGCCAGGAGGCGCTCCGGACGGTGGGCCACCTGCTCCGCTTCGCCGCCCAGCTCGACATGTGGATGACCTCCGAGTCGCGGGTCTCCACGTACGTCGACGCCTTCCTCCAGGCCGAGGAGCGCGCGCTCGCGGCCTCCTCCCCGACGCGGTCGTGAGCGACCGGCGCCGGAGCGCCCCGTGCCGTTCGGCGCCCGCAGTTCGGTCCCGCTCGAAACGGGGGAGCCGGGCGATGTCGCGGCTCGTCCCGACGTGAGTAGCGCGGTTCCCGCGCATGGGAAGAGAAGGTAACGCAGCGCTTCGGGTCCTCTCGGCACGCGAGAGCAAATCGGTGCTCTCCAGTCGCTTACGGATTCGGGCGTGGGAATTGCTCCGGAGGCGACCGTGCAGTGCCGCCGGGATCGGGTGACGAAGGTGCGACGCCTGCGCCGGCCGGGCGGGGCGAGGCCACGGCCCCGGCCGGTCGCGGCTCCCTTCGTCGCCCTGCTCGCGGCCCTCGTGGCGACGGCCTCCATCGCCCTTGCGGAGGGGACTCGGGAGCCCCTCTTCCCCCGCGGCGCGAAGGCGCCCCTCGGCGGGGTCCACACGGGCCTGCCGTGCGAGAGCTGCCACGGGCCGGGCGCGCCCGCCGGGGCGGGGACGCTCGCCTCTCCCGTGAGCCGCGTGAGGGTCTCGGCGACGTGCGGGCGCTGCCACGAGGTGCAGCTGGAGGCGTACCGGTCGAGCACCCACGGACGCGCCGTCGCCGCGGGGGACGCCCTGGCGCCCACCTGCGTCTCGTGTCACGGGAGCCACGTCATCCTCCCGGCGCGCTCGGAGGCCGCCCCGACCTCGGTGGAACGCGTCTCGACGACGTGCGCGAACTGCCACGACGACCCGGAGGTCCTCCGGCGCACCGACCTCCCTCCCGCCTGCGTCCCGGGGTACGAGGGGACGATGCACGGGGTGGCGCTCGCGCACGGCATCGTCGACGTGGCCACCTGTCCCTCCTGCCACGACGCGCACCGGGTCCTCCCGGCGAGCGACGTCCGGTCGAGCGTGAACCCGTCCCGGATGGAGCAGACCTGCCACGCCTGCCACGGGGAGGTGACCGCCGCCATGATCCGGAGCGCGCGGCACGAGGAGGGGACGCCGAAGGCCGAGGGGTTCCTCGAGAGGCTGCGGATCTACTTCCCCGTGGCCGGCACGGCCCTCAACCCGCTCCTCATCGCGGGGCTGGGCTCCCTCGTGGGCTTCTTGTCGGGCCTGTTCGGCGTGGGGGGCGGCTTCCTGATGACGCCGCTCCTCATCTTCATCGGCATCCCCGCCGCGGTGGCGGCCGCGACCGACGCCGCCCAGATCACCGCGGGAGCCACGTCGGGCGCCCTTTCCCACTCCCGCCTCGGGAACGTGGACTTCAAGATGGGCGTCCTCATCGTGGGAGGCGGCTGGGCGGGCGGCGTCGCGGGGGTCCAGCTCGTGCGCGTCCTGCGCAACCTGGGGAACTTCGACTTCTTCCTCAAGCTCGTCTACGTCCTCGTCCTCGGCTTCATCGGCCTCACGATGCTGCGCGAAGGGATCCGGGCGTGGCGGGGCGGGTCCGGCGGGGCCGAGCCCGCCCGGGGCGCGCTCACGCTCTTCTTCGCGCGGCTCCCGCTCCAGCTCGAGTTCCCCCGCTCGGGGCTCCGGGCCTCCGCCCTCCTCCCCGTCGGCGCGGGCTTCCTGGTCGGCGTCCTCGCCGCGTTCCTGGGAGTCGGGGGGGGCTTCATCATGCTCCCGACGATGATCTACATCATCGGGATCCCCACCCGCGTGGCGGTCGGAACCGACCTGTTCCAGATCGTCCTCACCTCGTCGAACGTCGCGCTCCAGCAGGCGATCACGAACCACACGGTGGACGTGATGCTGGCCGTGGCGCTCTTCGCCGGCTCGGTCATCGGGGCCCAGTTCGGGGTGGCGGCGAGCCGCCACCTGCGCGGGGAGCAGATCCGGGTCTTCCTGGCCGGGATCGTCCTCGTCGTCATGGGCATCCTCCTCGTCCAGCTCGTCATGCCGCCGGCGCACCTGATCGACTTCGCCAAGTCGGGCGGAGGGCATTGAGGTGCGCGGGGGCCTGGGCCGGGCGCTTCCCCTCGTCCTCCTCCTCCTCGCGGCTGCGGCGGGCGCGCCGGCGGCGGTCTCCGGGCCGGTGTCCGTCACCGGGCTGGACGTGCGCCGCGTGGAGGTCTCCTACGCGTTCTCCGGGCGGAGCATCTTCCTGTACGGGAAGGCTCCCGAGGGGACGCGCCGGGTCCTCGCGGTGATCGAAGGGCCGCCCTCCGGTACGGTCCGCCTGATGGAGAAGGGACGGGTGGCGCTCTTCTGGCTCGGCGTGCGGCAGTACGGCCTGGGGCAGGTCCCGGGCCTCTACCTCGTCAACGTGAGCTGTCCGGTCTGCAACGGCCTCCAGGCGTGCCGGCACGCGGGGCTCCTCGAGGCCTGCAACCGCCTGCTCGCGCCGCTGGACCTCGCCGCGGGCTCCCCGGAGATCGCGGCGAGGGCGCGGCTCACGAGCCTCTCGGGGCCGCTCCGGAAGGGGGAGGCGGAGCGGGTGCTCGAGGGCTTCTGGAGGCTGGAGGAGTCTCGCGGCCTCTACGGCGTGAGGACGAACGCCATCCGGCTGAGCCCGCAGGGCATCTACTACCATGCCTTCGAGCTCCCGGCCGGCGCGCCCGAGGGGCGCTACAGGATCACGACCTCCTTCCTCTCGGACGGCGAGGTCCTGGGCGTCAAGACCAACGAGCTCTTCGTCCGCAAGACCGGGATCGTGGAATGGCTGACCCGGCTCGCGGACCGGCGCCCGGCCCTGTACGGCGCGTTCACGGTCCTCGTCGCCATCGCGGCGGGGTGGACCGCGGGGACCCTGTTCGGACGGAGCGGCCACTGAGGCGGACCTCTCGGTCCGGCGCCGGCGGAGGCCCCGCCGAGGCCGGCGGTCACGGGTCGATTCGGGATCTCGAGTGACGAAAGGAGCGAATCGGGAATGACAGCGAACTTGATCCTCCTGGTGATGGGGTTCTCGGTCTTCGGGCTGCTCTTCGCGGCCTACCTGGCGCGGTGGGTGCTGCGGTACTCCACGGGGAGCGCCGCCATGCAGCGGATCTCCAACGCCATCAAGGAGGGGGCGGAGGCCTTCCTGCGCCGCCAGAACCGGACCATCGTCGGGCTCGCCGCCGTCTTCGCGGCCGTCATCTTCGTCGGCTACGGCTTCGTCCGGGCCCACCGGCCGTTCGACCCGGTGGGGAGCTCGCTCCAGCTCGCCTTCTGGATCACGCTCTCCTTCGTCTTCGGCGCGCTCTGCTCGGTCTTCGCGGGCTACGTCGGGATGTGGGTCTCGATCCGGAGCAACATCCGGACGGCGACCGCGGCCCTCACGAGCCTCAACGACGCGCTGCGCATCGCGCTGCGCGGGGGGGCGGTCTCCGGCCTCCTCGTGGTGGCGATGAGCCTCCTGGGCGTCGCCGGCCTCTACGCCCTCGTGGACGCCTTCAGCACGGTCGAGCCGACGAAGATCCCGCTCCTCATCGTGGGGTACGGCTTCGGCGCCTCCTTCGTGGCGCTCTTCGCCCAGCTGGGCGGCGGGATCTACACGAAGGCTGCGGACGTCGGGGCCGACCTCGTCGGGAAGGTCGAGGCGGGCATCCCCGAGGACGACCCGCGCAACCCGGCCGTGATCGCGGACCTGGTGGGCGACAACGTGGGCGACTGCGCGGGGCGCGGCGCCGACCTGTTCGAGTCGACGGCGGCCGAGAACATCGGCGCCATGATCCTCGGCGCCTCGCTCGCGGCGGCCGCCGAGAAGGCCAACCTCGGGTTCTCCGCCGGCGTCATCGGCGTCATGATGTTCCCGCTCGTCGCCCGCGCGTTCGGGATCGTGGCGTCGATCGTCGGGATCATGATGGTCCGGATGGACAAGGAGGAGCGGATCGACCCGATGGACGCGCTGAACCGCGGCTACTACTACGCGGTGGTGCTCGCGATGGCGGCGTTCGGCGGCGCGACCTACTGGCTCCTCGACTCGCCCACGGCGCCCGACGCCTGGTGGCACTTCTTCCTCTGCGGCATCGTCGGCGTCCTGACGTCGGTCGCCTTCGTCTACATCACCCAGTACTACACCGAGAGCAAGTTCCGGCCGGTCCAATCGATCGCGGAGGCGTCGAAGACCGGGCCCGCGACGAACATCATCGCCGGCGTCGGCGTCGGCCTCGAGTGCACCTGGATGCCGGCCCTCGTCATGGGGGCGGCGCTCCTGGCGTCGTACTTCCTCGGCCAGTCGGCGTTCCCGGCCTCGTCGGGCCTCCACGGCGGCCTCTTCGGCACCGCGGTGGCGACGATGGGGATGCTCGCGACGGCGGCCTACATCCTGGCGATGGACACCTTCGGGCCGATCACCGACAACGCCGGCGGCATCGTCGAGATGTCGGAGCAGCCCGAGGAGATCCGGAAGAAGACCGACCGCCTCGACGCGGTGGGGAACACGACGAAGGCGCTGACGAAGGGATACGCGGTCGGCTCCGCCGCCCTGGCGGCCTTCCTCCTCTTCCAGGCCTACATGGACGAGGTGTCGCAGTACGCCGGGCAGGAGATGCACGCGATCAACCTGGCCAACCCGGTCGTCTTCGTCGGCGCGCTTTTCGGCGCGGCGCTCGTCTTCCTCTTCTCGGCGATGGCGATCCGGGCCGTGGGGAGCGCGGCGCAGGCGATCATCGAGGAGGTGCGCCGGCAGTACGCGAAGCTCCCGCGCCTCCACGACATCATCCAGTTCCCCGCGGACTTCAAGCCGGACTACGGCGCCTGCGTGGACATCGTGACGAAGTCCGCGCTCCGGAAGATGGTGGCGCCCGGCCTCCTCGTGGTCCTGACGCCCATCGTGGTGGGAGTCACCTTCCGGCTCTTCATCACCCCGCAGGACAAGCTCATCGCCGCCGAGGCGGTGGCGGGCCTCCTGATGGTGGGGACGATCACCGGGATCCTCATGGCGCTCTTCCTCAACAACGGCGGCGGGGCCTGGGACAACGCGAAGAAGTACATCGAGAGCGGGGCGCACGGAGGGAAGTTCCTCACGGCCGCCGACGGGTCGCGGACGAAGAACCCGACTCACGGGGCGGCCGTCGTGGGCGACACCGTGGGCGACCCGTTCAAGGACACGGCGGGTCCCTCGCTCCACGTCCTCATCAAGCTCCTCTCGACCATCACCCTGGTGATGGCGCCGCTCTTCATCTAGGGCCGCCGCGCCTCGCGGCGCGGAGGCACGCAGGAGGTCGAGGGTCGACGGGGGAGCCGCGGCAGGCCCCGCGAAGGGGCCGGGCGCCGCGGCTCCCCGCGCCGGCTCCCGCGAGGTGATGCAGGCGAACGACACCGCGCCGGTCCCCGGCGCCTGGCTCGAAGGGGGCGGGGAGAGGGACGGGGCGGGCCCGACCCTCCCCGCAGGGGCCGCCGCGGCGCCGGCCGAGCGGGGGCCCGCGGCGCCGTCCGCCGGCAGGGAGCCCGAGACCGACGCGCAGCGGGCCCTGTTCCAGCGCCCGAGGATCAGCGTCGCCACGCGGATGACGGCCGCGCTGGGCGCGCTGTTCCTCCTCGTGTCGGCCGTGACCGTGACCGCCGTGGTCCTCCTCCGGAACCTGCAGGTCCGGCAGGGGTTCCTCGAGCGCGCGGCGAGCTACGAGCTGGAGGTCCAGCAGGCCCGCCGCTACGAGAAGAACTTCTTCCTCTACGGGACGAACCTCGACGAGGCCCTCGGCAGCATCCACATGGCGCACGCCTACCTCGAGCGGAGCGCTCCGGAGCTGGAGAGGATGCTCGGCGCCCGCAAGCTGGCCCTCTTGCGAGCGAACCTCGTGGCGTACGAGAAGAGCCTCGAGCGCCTCCTCCAGCTGAGCCAGGCCGGGGCGCCGGCGGAGGAGCGCCTGGGCGTCCAGAGGCTCCTGAGGAGCCACGGGGCGCAGATCGTCGTCGACGCCCAGGAGGTCCTCGACCAGGAGCGGCTCGCCGTCCACGCGGCCTTCAACGTCGCGATGGCGTCTGCCGTCGGCTTCCTCGTCCTGATGGTCGTCACGATGACCCTCGTCGGCGTCTTCCTCGCCCGGACCGTCCTGAGCCCGCTCGGACGCTTCGTGAGGTACATGGAGAGGATCGGCGCCGGCGACTACTCGCCGATCACCCCCGTGCGGAGGTATCGGGACGAGTTCTCGAGCCTGGCCATGGCGATCAACCGGACCCTTCACGACCTGAAGGCGCATCAGGAGAGGCTCGTCCACTCGGAACGGATGGCCGCCGTCGGCTCCCTGACCTCCGGGATCGCGCACGAGCTGAACAACCCGCTCAACAACATCGGGCTGACGACCGAGGCCCTGGTCACCGATTTCGGAGAGCTGTCGGACGACGAGAAGCTCCAGATGCTCGGCCAGATCTCGACCCAGGTGGAGCGGGCGAGCGCGACGGTCCGGCAGCTCCTCGACTTCACCCGCAAGGACCAGCCCGCCTTCACCCGGCTCGCCGTCGGGCCGCTCCTGGAGTCGACCCTCAAGCTCATCGGCAACGAGCTGAGCCTGGCGAAGGTGGAGGCCCGGCTCCGGGTCGCCGAGGGGCTGCCCGAGGTCCTCGGCAGCCCCCGCAGCCTCCAGCAGGTCTTCCTCAACCTCTGCCTCAACGGCATCCAGGCGATGCCGAAGGGAGGCGTCCTCGACGTCCAGGCGCGGTCGGACGGCCCGTCGTCCGTCCGGGTCGACGTCGGCGACACCGGGGTGGGGATCGAGGCCGGGGACCTGAGCAGGATCTTCGAGCCGTTCTTCACGACGAAGGAGGCCGGGAAGGGGACGGGCCTCGGTCTCACGGTGGTGCAGTCGATCGTCGAGAAGCACGGCGGGAGCATCTCCGTGAGGAGCGCCGTGGGCGAGGGGACGACGTTCTCGGTCCTTCTCCCCGCCGTGCCGTCACGGGGAAGGGAGGATCGAGCCGGAGCATGAGCTTCTCCGTCTACCTGCCGGTCGCGGGCAACGCGGTCAACGTCTTCCTCCTCTTCGGCCTGGGGGGGATCGTCGGGTTCCTCTCCGGGCTCTTCGGCGTCGGGGGCGGGTTCCTCATGACCCCCCTCCTGATGATGATCGGCATCCCGGGGACGATCGCCGCCGCGTCGGACTCCAACCAGATCGTGGCGGCGTCGGCATCGGGCACGATCGCGCACGCGCGGGCCGGCTCCGTGGACTTCAAGATGGGGGGGCTCCTCCTGGCGGGCGGCCTCCTGGGCGGCTCGCTGGGCGTCGTCCTGATCAAGCTCCTGCGGCGTGCGGGCGAGGCGAACTTCGTGATCTCCGCGACCTACGTCGTCATGCTCGGCGGGATCGGGGGCTACATGTTCGTCGAGAGCCTCCAGGGCCTCCGGAAGAGCCGGGGCGGGGGCGACGCGCGGGAGGGGGACCTTCGTCCCTCGCCGTTCGCCCGCCTCGTCGAGTCGCTCCCCCTGAAGGTCCGCTTCGGCCGCTCGAACGTCACCTTCTCCGTCCTGGTCCCGCTCTTCTTCGGCGTCGTCGTCGGCGCCCTCGCCGCGGTGATGGGCGTGGGGGGAGGCTTCATCATGGTCCCGGTGATGGTGTACCTCCTGAGGATGCCGATGCACGTCGTCGTGGGGACCAGCCTCTTCCAGATCCTCGCCACCTGCATCAACGTGACGATCCTCCAGTCGGCGGTCAACCACACGGTCGACGTCGTCCTCGTCCTCGTCCTCCTCCTCGGCTCGGTCATCGGCGCGCAGCTCGGGGCGCGGGCCAGCAGGAAGCTGCGGGCCGACCAGCTCAAGATCCTGATGTCGATCATCGTCCTCGCCGTGATGGTGAAGATGCTCCTGGGCCTGCTCCTGAGGCCGGACGTCCTCGTCAGCTACGAGGGAGGGCACTGAGCCCATGGCGGCTCACGCGCGGAGGGAAGGCGCGGCGAGGCGGGCGCCGGGCGCGACCCGGGGGCCGGCCTGCCTGCCGCTCGCCCTCCTCCTCCTGCTCCTCGTCCCGGCGGCCGCGAGGGCCACGACGGCCCCGGCGGCTCCAGTCCCGTCCGCTCCGGCGGGCGCGGACCCGCTCGGGCCGGAGCGGCTCGAGGTCTACCCCGAGGAGGTCGGGGTCGACCTCCTCTTCAGCGGCGCGACGCTGCACGTCCGGGGAGCCGTCCCGGCCGGCTCCGACGCCGCCATCCTCTGCACGGGACAGGAGACCAGGCTGAAGCTGAAGCGGAGGGGGCGGGTCTGGGGCGTCCTGTGGATGAACGTCGCCGACGTCGTCTTCGAGCGGGTCCCTTCCGTCTACGTGCTCTGCACGTCCGTCCCCCTCGCGCGGCTCGGCCCTCCGGAGCTCCTCGAGCGCCTGGGCGTGGGCTTCGGGAGCGTCGAGGCGAGGGCCCTTCCGCGAGATCCCTCGCGCGACCAGCGGGAGGCGTTCCCCGAGCTCGTCAGGCTCAAGCGCCGCGAGGGGCTGTTCGACCTGGTGGAGGGCTCCGTCCTCCTGGGGCGGGGCGAGCGGGACCGTCTCGACGCCTCGACGGACCTCTTCCTGCCGGCCCGGACGCCGCCCGGGGGCTACCGGATCGCGCTCTTCTCGTTCCGGCAGGGGGAGGGGGCCCTCGTCGCGGAGGCGACCGCGGTGATCCGCCAGACGGGCGTCGCGGCCTTCGTCTCGCGGACGGCTCGAGAGCGGGGCCTCCTGTATGGCATCGTGGCCGTCGTGGTGGCGATCGCCGCGGGCCTTTCGACGGGCGCGCTCTTCGGCCGCGGCGCGCGAGGCGCCCACTAGGCGGGAGCGTGGCCGGCTTCTGGAGGAGGGCGAGGCCGGAGCGGAGGGAGGAGGACTCGGTCGCGGCGGTCCGCCGGAGGATCGAGGGGCTGAGGGGGCTCGTCGACGGGAACAACCACGTGCTCGAGCTGATCGCGAAGGCGGGCGAGATGCTCGGGGGCGAGTACGTCTTCGACCGGAACTCGCTGGCCGCGATGGCCGAGGAGCTCGATGCCGCGGCCCGGTCGGTCGTCTTCGACCTCAACGCGATCACGGGGGACCGCTACCCGGAGCTCGTCGAAGCGGTGGAGCGCGTGGGCGCCTCGGTCCGGGCCACGCTGGAGTCGCGCCCGTTCGCCCCCGAGGGGGAGGTCGTGGTCCCGCTCGACGGCATCGGGGAGGAGCTGGCGGACGCCGTGGGGGAGAAGATGGCGCGCCTCGGCTCCCTCCAGAAGCACGCCTGCTGCCGCGTCCCCGAGGGCTTCGCGGTCACCGCGGCCGCGTGTCGTCTCTACCTCGAGCGGGCGGGCGTCCCCGCCGTGGCCGAGCGATGGCGCCTGCAGGGCCGGGCGGGCGAGGCCGCGGACCCGGGCGCCCTCTCGGCCGAGCTCCAGGCCCGGGTGAAGGCGACCCCGGTCCCCCGGGAGGTCGCTCGCGCCGTCCAGGCCGCCGTGCGCGGGCTCGGCCGGGCGGCGCCCGGCGCCCGGCTCGCCGTCCGGAGCAGCGCCCTGGGCGAGGACGGCGAGGTCAGCTTCGCGGGCCAGTACGCGACCCGTCTCGGCGTCGATCCGCCGGACGTCCTCGAGGCGTACCGGGAGGTCGTCGCGAGCCTCTTCTCGCCCGGGGTCGTCCGGTACCGCGTGAGCGCCGGGCTCGACCCGGCGGACGCGCTGATGGCGGTCGCCTGCCTGACGATGGTCCCGGCCGTCGCGAGCGGGGTCGTCCACACGGTCGACCCGACCGACCCGTCGAGACGGGTCCTCCAGGTCGCCGCGACGCGAGGGCTGGGGAGCGCCGTCGTCGGAGGCGACGTCCCGGTCGACCGGTTCGAGCTGTCGCGGGAGGCGCCGCACCCCGTGGTCTCCCGCCACGTGGCCGACAAGAGGGTGATGGACGTGATGGGCCGCCGCGGGGGGGTGGAGCGGACGGAGGTGCCCGAGGGCGAGCGGGACCGGCCGTCGGTGTCGGACGACGACCTCGCCCGGCTGGCCGCGACCGTGCTCCGCGTCGAGAGGTACATGAAGAGCGCCCAGGAGGTCGAGTGGGCCATCGACGGCCACGGGGAGCTCTTCGTCCTCCAGGCGAGGCCGCTCCGGCTCGACGCCTCCCCGGCGCTCCGCCGCGACGCGGCCGAGGCGACGAGCCGCGCCCCGGTCCTCATGCGGGACCGTGGCGTCGTGGCCTGCCGGGGCGTGGGCGCGGGCGTCGTGAAGACGGTGACCGGCCTGGAGGACGCCCTCGGGATCGAGCCCGGCCGCGTCCTCGTCGCGAGGCTCTCCTCCCCGCGCCTGGCGGCGGCCGTCTCCCGGGCCGCGGCGCTCGTCACCGACATCGGGACGACCACGGGGCACCTGGCGGCGATCGCCCGGGAGTTCCGCGTCCCCGCCATCATGGACGCGGGGGACGCCACGCGGATCCTCACGGACGGCGCGGAGGTGACGGTCGACGCGGAGGAGAACGTCGTCTACGCGGGGTGCGTGAGCGAGCTCCTCGAGGAGCAGCTCCTCCGCCGCGACACCTACTCGGACGCGCCGGAGTTCCGCCTCCTCCGGAGGATGCTGAAGAAGATCGCTCCCCTCAACCTGAAGGACCCCGGGGGGCCGGACTTCTTCCCCCAGCGCTGCACGACCTATCACGACATCATCCGGTTCGCCCACGAGAAGGCGATGGAGGACCTCGCGGAAGGGCAGCGGCTGACGCCGCGGGCGGGGAGCCGGGACGTCCACCGCCTGGAGATGAACGTGCCTCTCGACCTCCTCGTCATCGACCTGGGAGGCGGCGTGGCGCCGGGCGAGGACGGGGTCCCGCTGACGCCGGACCGCGTCACCTCCAGGCCGCTCCGGGCGGTGATCGAGGGCCTGACCACCGAGGGCGTCTGGGCGCGAGGGCCCGCGGACATGGACCTCGACGGCTTCCTCTCCAGCATGACGCGCTCGCACGCGCTCACCGACCAGCTGGCGCTCCGGCCCGACATGAACGTCGCGATCGCCTCCGCCGACTACCTCAACCTGAGCCTGCGGCTCGGGTACCACTTCAACATCGTCGACTGCTACCTCTCGGAGTCGGGACGCGACAACCACATCTACTTCCGGTTCGCGGGCGGGGTGACGGAGATGACCCGAAGGACCCGGCGGGCCGCCCTGCTCCGGCAGATCCTGACGGCCCACGACTTCGCCACCGAGGGGTCGGCCGACCTCGTGATCGCGAGGATCAAGAAGATGCCCTACGAGGTCGCCGTCGAGCGCCTCCGGATGATCGGACGCCTGATCGGCTTCACGAGGCAGCTCGACGTCCTCCTGAGGGACGACCGGCTCGTCGAGCGACTGGCGGCGAGCTTCAACCAGGGGAGGTACGGCGCCGCCTTCCGTTGAGACGGGGGCCGCGCGGAGAGGAGAGGGCGAGCGCGATGAAGGGAAAGCCCAGGGTTCTCGTCCTCGACGACGAGCCGATCGTCTGCGAGAGGCTCAAGCCCGCGCTGGAGAAGAGCGGGTTCGAGGTCGAGGCGTTCACCGACAGCCGGAAGGCGAGCGACCGGCTGATGGAGCAGAGGTTCGACGTCCTCGTCACGGACCTCAAGATGCAGGGACCGGACGGCCTCGAGGTGCTCAGGCTCGTCAAGGAGCGCGCGCCGTCGACGCACGTCGTCATCATCACGGGCTTCGCCACCGTCGACACGGCGCGGGAGGCGATGCGGGGCGGCGCGGTGGACTTCATCCCCAAGCCGTTCAGGATCTCGCAGCTGCGCGACCTGATCGTGAGCCTGGTGGAGGGCCCCAAGCCGTGAGGGGGCGCCGGCGGGTCCCGGCCGCCGGCCCGCCCGGGCCCGGGAGCCGGGGCCGGGAGGGCTCGCTCAGGTGGGCGTCCCCTCTCTCTCGAGGTCGAAGAGCTCGAAGCGGTCCGCGAGGAACGCCTCCACGCACTGCGTGACCGACGTCTCGGCGTGCATCGCCACGTCGAGCTGGCGGACGCATCCCATGAGCCGGCCGAGGGCCTCCAGACGCATCTCGATGGCCGGCGTGTCGAGCTTCTTGACCCAGGCGTTGAGGAGGTCGCTCCTCCGGTTCACCTCGAACCCGTAGCGCGCCAGGACCTCGGCGATGAAGCGGACCCGCCGCTCGCGCCGCGAGAGCTCGGCCGCGCCCCCCTTGAAGCGGAAGACGACGTAGCTCTCCTGGACGCTGCCCCCGCAGACCGCCTCCAGCGTGCTGAAGTGGTAGCCGAGCCTCGACCCGAAGTTCACGTAGCGCGCCCCCACCATGGCGTACGAGTTGTCCCCGAGCCCCCGCTCCCCGCGCGCGACGTCCGCCACGGTGCTCGCGAGGGCGGAGAGGAAGCCCCCGACGTCGATGGGCCGCGCGCCGGCCCACCGGATGCCCGGGGTGGTGATGCCGCGCCAGAGGGCGCGCATCGGGACCGAGACGATCTGCTCCGGGGTGATGCGGTGCGCTCCCGGCGGGGCTGCGACGCCGTCCCCGAGGTCGATGACGTAGATCCCGAGCGGGATGTCCGTCTCGAGGCGGAACGCCACGCCGTGCTCCCTCAGGTTGGAGTAGTCGTTGATGTGGAACATCTCCGAGATCGCCATCTCGTGGCAGAACCGGACGACGTCGTGGTAGGTGGCGCAGTTCTTCGCCCGGAACGAGTTCTTCGAGGGGTCGGTCAGGTTCAGGTAGGCGATCCGGGCGGTGACGCGCTCCTGCACCGCGGCCGAGGGGAGGGACCGGAGGCTCCGCCGCGGGGGCCGGCGGATCGACACGAGCTCCTCGACGCGTCCGCGGTAGACGGCGCATCCGGTGGCGTCGACGGTCACCTCCAGCCCTTCGGGGAGCTCGGTCGCCCCGCCCGCGTTGCAGAGCGTCGGGACGCCGTACTCCCTCGACAGGGACGCCATGTGCCCGGTGACGCTCCCCACGTCGGTGACGATGGCGGAGGCGCGGGTCATCACCTCGACGAAGCGCGGGGCGTTCTGCCGGGCGACGAGGACCCCTCCGGCCGGGAACCGCGCGAGCTCCTCGTCCGACTCGGCGTGGACTACCGGGCCCGTCCCGGCGCCCGGGCAGGCGGTGGACCCGCCCGAGAGGAGGAGGCGGTCGCGGTCCACCCCGGGCGGGCGCGTGAGCCTCGGCGCGGGGGAGTCGGGGAGGGCGAGGGGCCGCGTCTGGAGGACGAAGAGCCGGCCTTCGGCGTCGAGGACCCATTCGACGTCCTGCGGGACGCGGTTGTGGGTCTCGAGGGCCCGCATCCAGGAGGCGAGCCGGTCGAGCGTCGCGTCGTCCAGGCAGGGACGGCCCCGGAGCTCGGGCGGCACGTCCTCCTCGACGGTCCCCTCGTCGCGGCGGCAGACGACCCTCCGCCGCTTGTCCGCGATCCGCCGCTCGACCGTGCCGGCCCGCGGGCTCCGGGGCACCAGGTAGAGGTCGGGCGTCATCGTGCCGCCGACGACGGGGGTGCCGAGGCCCCAGACCGCGGTCACCGTCATCGTGTCGCGGTCCGGGTCGTTCGGGTCGACGGTGTAGCCGACCCCGGCGGCGCGCGCCTCGATCATCCGGAAGCAGCCGACGCTCATCGCGATCTCGTCCTCCCGGAAACCCCGGGAGTGCATGTAGAAGAGCGCCCGCGCGCCGAACTTGCTCGCCACGGTCTCGCGGTACCGGCGGAGGATCTGCTCGAGGGGGACGTTGAGGAAGCTCGCGTACTGGCCGGCGAACGACGTCCGGCTGTCCTCGCCGATCGCCGACGAGCGCATGGAGACCCGCGGGTGGCCGGCCGAGACGCGATAGAGGTCGTGGGCCGCGAGCGTGATCGACTCCTTGACGTCCTGCGGGATCTCGGCGCCGAGGACGAGCGCCTGCATCCGGGCGGCCGTCACCGAGACGCTCCCGAGGTCCTCCCAGTCGATGCGCCGCCAGAGCTCGGCGAGGCTCTCCTTGATCCCGGCCCCGGCGACGAAGGAGCGGTAGGCGAAGGCGGTGATGGCGAAGCCCGGGGGGACGGGGAGGCCGAGGACGTTGCTCACCTCCCCGAGGTTGGCGGTCTTCCCCCCCACGACGTCGGCCATCCGCCGGTCGATCTCCTCCAGCGGGAGGCACGCCGCGGTCACCGGGGTCCCCTGGACGCTGCGGAGCGTCTCCTCGATCCCGGCGGCGATCCTCTCGACGTTGCCGCGCAGGGAGCGGAAGCGGCCGTCGGCGATGACGTTGAGGTCGTCCACGATCGCGAGGGCGCGCTCCCGGACGGACTCGGCGACCGCGAGGAGGTCGTCCTTGGGGATCGGCTGGTCCGCGGCCAGGGCCGCCTCGAGGTCGGCGATCCGCTCGAGGATCTCGTTGTTCGTCGCGAGGAGCTGCCGGAAGCTCGCGTACTTGCGGCGGACGAGGTCGCCGCCGGAGCCCGCCCCGAGCCCGAAGACCGATCTCAAGGCCCCCAGCCCCGCTCCGGCCCCTGCCGCACCTTCTCGAATCCGTAGTCGCCGGAGAGGAACGCCTCCGAGAGGGCGGAGGCGACGGCGGGGCTCTCGATGAGCATGTCGAGGTGGCGCGAGGAGGCCATCAGACGCCCCAGCATGACGAGGGAGTCCTCGAGCTCCTCCCGCGGCCGCTTGGGGAGGAGCGCGTCCACCCGGTCGCCGGCCTGCCACACGGTGAAGCCGTTGCGCCGGAGGACGGAGGCGAGGAACCGCGCGCGCCACTCGCGCCGCTCGGCGACGGCCGCCCCGCCCTGGAATCGGAACCGGACGTAGCTCTCGTTCACCGACGCCCCGCAGATGGCGTCCACCGTGGCGAAGTGGTAGGCGAGGCGGGAGGCGAAGTGGACGTAGTCCGACGAGCAGATCGCGTAGCTCGGCTCCCCGTAGCGCTGGTCGTCCGCGGCGCTCCGGACGACGACCGAGACGAACCCCTTGAGGTCGAACCCGACGGGCCCCGCCCACCTGACGCGGGAGTCCATCATCCCTTCGAGGAGCGCGGCGAACGGGGCCGACGTCAGCTCGTCGACGGAGACCCAGCGGCCCGCCCCGGGGGCGACCGCGCCTCCGAGGTCGAGGAGGAGGATCTCCATCGGCCGGGGCCACCTGAGGCGCCGGCAGCTGCGGCGCTCGCTCGGCGTCAGGTCCTCGAGGGCGAACATCTCCGCCATCGCCCGCTGGTGGACGAAGCGCGCCACGTCGTGGAGCGAGACGCAGCGCCCCGGGTCGAAGACCGCCGACGCGGGCCCCGTCAGCGTCAGGGGCGAGACGCGCGCGAGGAGCCGGAGGACGTTCTCGCGGACGGGATCGCGACGGACGGGAGGGGTCCGCCCCGCGCCAGGCCCGGCCCGCCGGTCGTCGGGCCCCTCGAAGACCACCCGGGCGTCGGCGTCGAGGGTCACGACCTCGCCGTCGGCGAGCCCCGCCACGGAGTCGCCGACCCCGACGAGGCAGGGGACGCCGAACTCCCGCGCGACGGTGGCCATGTGGCCCGTCGCGCTCCCCGTGGCGGCGACGACGCCGGCGACCGAGCAGAGGACGGCGGCCAGCCGCGGCGAGGTCGCCGGGACGACCAGGATGCACCCTTCCGGGACGTCCCCCGGTGCCGTCGGGTCGGCGAGCCGGACGACGGCTCCGGTCGCCGCTCCGCCGCTGGCCCGGATGCCGCCCCGCACCAGCACCCGGCGGCCCGGCGGGATCGAGGCCGCCTGGGCGGTCCTCCGGGGGGCCGGCAGCCGGAGCGGCCGAGCCTGGACGACCCAGAGGCGGCCGGACCGATCCAGCGCCCATTCCACGTCCTGCGCCCCGCCGAAGCGCCGCTCGAGGCTCCACGCCGTGCTGGCGACGCGGCACGCCTCGGGCCCGTCGAGGGCGAGCGCGGCGCCGGCTCCGGGCGGCTCGGGCACCTCCTCGAGCCCCCCTCCCGGGGCGCAGCGGAGGGCCGCCGGCCGCGAGCCGGGGAGCGTCTCGTCGACTCGCGGGGGATTTTCGTCGGCGACCTGGAAGACGTCGGGGACCCCTCGGCCCTCGGAGATGCTCTGCGCCAGGCCGGGCACGGCGGTGACCGTGGCGCGCCAGGGGCCGTCGGGGGACCGGGAGTAGGCGATGCCGCTCGCCCTCGGCTCCACCATCGCCATGACGAGGACCGGCATCGTCAGGTCCTGGTCGACGAAGCCTCGCGACAGGGCGTACCGGAGCGCCTCGACCCGGAACGCGCTGGCGATCACCCGCCGGTAGGCGGCGGCGACTCCGTTCGGGGGGACGTTGAGGACCGACTCGAACTGTCCGGCGAAGGACGACGTCGTGTCCTCGACGACCGTCGAGGAGCGGACGGCCAGACCCTTCGCGCCGTCCGACCTCTCCACGAGGAGGCGCGTCGCCCTCTCGAGCGCGTCGAGGAGCGCCGGGGGGAGCGGCGCGCCGAGGATGGCGGCGACGGCGCTCCCGGAGAAGCGCGTGAGGCCGGCCGCGCCGCCCAGGTCGACCGCGGCCCGCGTCCGCTCCAGGAGGTCCTGGACGCCGCTCGCCTCCATGAAGAGGCGGAAGCCGTGCGCCGTGACGACGAAGAAGGGGGGGACGTCGTGGTCCCCGGTCTCGGCGATCTGGACGAGGCGCGCGGCCTTCGGCCCGACGACGTCGGGCCGGTCCGCGGCGGGCTCGTCGGGCCAGACGACCAGGGAGCCGAACCCGACGGGGCGGGCCTGGAGGGCGACGAGGGCGAGCTCGCGATCGAGCGCCTCGTACCGCCGCGCCAGCTCGAGGTAGCGCCCGCCGCTCATCGCCGTCAGCGCACGCACCATCGCGCCGACGGGGGTCGACAGGGCCTCGTAGGTCTCGGCGACCGCGCCGAGGCGGAGCGGGGCCACCCCCTCGGCCTCCTCCTGGCGGCGGGAGAGCTCGTCGAGGAAGGTGTCGTTGGCGCACCCGATCGCCCGCAGGTACGCGAACCGCTCCGCCGCGGAAGGGGAGCGCGGGCTGCGCCGGCGGCGCTGGACACGGCGGGTGACCCGGCGCCAGAACCCGGCCATGGTGCTAGTGGAGGAGCTTGGCGTAGAGCTTGATTGCGACCATGATCACCCCGACGAACGCGAGGCAGCCGAAGCCGAAGCGGACCCAGGGTCCGCCCGCCCGGCGCGTGTAGGACGCCCCGAGCTGGGCCCCGATCGTCGTCCCGACGAGGAGCGCGAGGACGAGCACCAGGTGGACGTTCCCCTTGAACGAGTGGGTCAGGACCCCGTAGCCCGAGCTGAACATGATCTCGAAGAGGTCGGTCCCGACCGCCACGACGGTCGGGCACCCGAGGATGTAGACGAGCGCCGGCATCCGGATGAAGCCCCCGCCCACCCCCAGCATCCCGGAGAGGAAGCCGGTCGAGAACCCGATCCCCAGGATCACCCAGAGCGAGACCGCCTCGATCCCCGACGCCGGCAGGCTCACCATCGGCCAGAGCTTCAGGGTCCGGAGCCCGGAGACGGCCGAGGGCGCGGGAGCGTCGGCCGCGAGGTCGACCTCGCCCTTGGCGCGGCGCATCGAGCGGAGCGACTCGCGGACCATCGCCTGCCCGAGGAACAGGAGGAGGGCCGCGTAGACGAGGCTCATCACGACGGTCATCACGTCGATCTCTCGTCCGAAGAGCGAGAGGGTCCCGACCCGCTTCAGGGCCTCGAGGATCTGGGCCCCCGCCTCCACCCCGGTGGCGGTGCCGACGATCATCAGGAAGCCCAGCTTGAAGTCGATGTTGCCGAAGCGCGCGTGGCGCACCGAGGCGGCGGTCGACATCCCGCACATCTGGCCCAGGTCGGACCCGACCGCGATGTTGTACGGGACGCCGAAGGCCACGTTGAGCATCGGGACCATGAGGAAGCCGCCCCCCACCCCGAAGAACCCGCCGAGACCGCCGATGATCAGCCCGAAGAACGCGAGGAACGGGAAGGAGTGGTCGCCGAGGAGGAAGGTGCCGGCATCCATCAGTGGCCCCCTCGCGAGCCGATCTCCACGCGGAGGACCCGCTCCAGGAGGCGGAGCGTGAACCCGGCGAAGAGCCCCAGGGCGACCGGGAGGGCGATCGAGACGACGAGGTAGAGCGGCCGCGGCTGGAACCCGGGAGCGGCGCTCGCGTCCCTCCCGAGGTCCTGGAGCCATGCGAGCACGTCCATCCCTTCCTCCCTCCTGCGCCCCGGCGGGTCGTCGTTCCGCCTCCGGACTCCGGCGGCCGCCCGATCCGAGGCTGCCCGGGCCGCGAGCGGCCGGGCCTTTCCGCGGGGAACCGCTCCCCGCCTCTGGGGTCTCTCAGTGATAGGCGCTGACGAGGTTGACGTCGAGGACGACCTTCTTCACGCCGGCGACGTCCTCGACGACCTTCCGGAGCTCGCCGACCCACCGGTCGCTGCTGTGCGTCAGCATCGCGGGGCGGGGCACCTGACCGGCGAGGGTCACGACGCCCGACCGGGCGGTCACCGACAGGTCGAGCCCGCGGCTCGCCGGCTGGACGGCGAGCGCGAGGCGGACCTTGCAGGCGAGCGCGAAGTCGGCGAGCCCGGCGAGGCCGCTCTCGTCGACGACGAACTCGGGCCGGCGCGCCATCGTGACGACGAGGGCGCAGGCCGACTCGATCGTGGTCTTGTCGAGGTTGATGACGACGTCGTAGAGCCGCGGGTCCTCGATGTCGACGTCGTACATGAGCCGCGTCCACCTCACCCGGTGCTGGTCGATCTGCGCGATGGACCGCTCCGCCTCCTCGCGCGTCGTCCGGCGCTGCTCCATCTCGGCCTGGACCCGCACCTCCATGGGCGCGATGAGCCGGAGGCGGAGGACTTGCGGGATCTCCCGCAGGAGGAGGTGCCCCGCGAGGCCGTGATAGACGGCGTGCCCGCTCACCACGTGATCGGCCAGCGCCGACTGGACGGCGAGGATGTACGTCTTCCTCTCGGCCCCGAGCCGCTCCCAGAGGCCCGGCGCCCGCTCCATCCTCTCCTTGAGGAACCCCTCCGTCACCCCGAGGGCGGTCGCCGCGGAGACGAGAACCTCCCGGGCGAGGCACGGGGCGCCCAGCGCCTTGGCGGCGCATTCGGCCAGCTTCGAGCCTCCGCTCATGGTCCCACGGGAAACCGTCACGATAGCCATGCGTAGCTCCCTGACGGCCTGAACGCAAACTCGATACCCTCGCAACCGCGGCCAAGCCATTGCCTCCGCGGACCTTCCGTTACCGGATCAACTCACGGTCGTCACCGTATCGAAACGCGACGCGGGATCAGCGGGATCGGCGGCTTCGACGGGGGCGGGGGGGAGCGGCCCCGGCCGCCCGCCCCGGGCGCCTCATCCCGGGACCCAGACGCGGTCCCGGACGACGAGGGGCCGGCCGTCGATCGAGACCCGCCGGCCGCATCCCCCCTCGCGGAAGTCGGCCACGACGTCGACGTGCTGGGCGGAGCGGTTGAGGACGCCTCGCGCCGCCAGCTCCTCGAGGCGCGCCCTGGCCTCCGGCTCCCGCGGGTCGCGCACGTAGCACGTCTCGTAGCTGGCGCCGATCGCGACGTGGAGCGTCCCCCCGACCTTCTCGACGAAGAGCGGGTGCTTCAGCGCGCGCGTCAGCCCCGGGTTCATCCCGAGGGCGACCTCTCCGAGGCGCCGGGAGCCGGCGTCGGTCCCGACGATCGCCGCGAGCTGCTCGGACCCCTCGCGGGCCGAGAAGGAGGTGATCTCGCCCCGCTCGAAGACGAGGTGCATCCCGGAGATGTCGGCGCCCCCGTTCAGGACGGGGAGGTCGAGGAAGATCTCCCCCTCGACGGAGCCGGCGTCGGGGCTCGTGAAGACCTCGCCGTCGGGGACGTTTCGCAGGCCGTGGCTGAGGACCGGGATCGACTCGCCGAGCCCCAGCCGGAGGACCAGCTCGCGTCGCTCGTCGGGGTGCCACGTGACGACCTCCATCTCCCGGCCGTCCTCGAAGAGCGGCGCGAGGAGGCGCTCGGCCGCGAGGAGCGGCCTGGGGTCGACGGTCGATGCGCCCACGACGAAGCCGGCGTACTCCTCCAGCGAGAGCCCCTCCATCTCGGCGAACGCCGGGGTGGGGTAGAGGGTGATGACCCAGCGCCGGGCGAGGCGCAGGTCGGCATAGGGCCGGTCGGCCCGGGCGAGCGCCGCGGCGGTGTCCGCTGCGAGCCCCGCATAGCTCGCGGGATCCTCGGCGCCGAGGACCTCGACGTACTTCGTCATCGAGGCGTACCGGTCGCGGTGCCAGGCCGGGACGGCCTCGAGCTGCGCGGAGGTGCCGTGGCGCGCCATGGCGGCGGACCAGACCCGGCCCCGTTCGTTGTTTGGCGGGACGAGGCAGACGTCGGGGATGCCCCCCGCGCGGATCACTTCGCGCTCGAGCCGCTCCATGAGCGGCCAGGCGATCCGCTCGCCCTTGATCATCACCCGGTCGTCCGAGGTGACGCCCCCGAGCGAGTGCTCGACGAGGAGGCGGGCCCAACGGTCCAGGGTCTCGGGGTCGATCCGGGGCTCGATCAAGGCGTCCCTTCCTCCTCGGCCGCGTTCCGGGAGGGACCACTCTACCAGCGGAGCGGGGGCGTCCCGGGCGTCTGGCCGTCGCCCCGGACGAGCCTCGATCCTCTCCGGCCGCGGCGGAAGGCAGCGGTGTCCTAGAACAGCTCCCAGAGGAGCACCGCCGCCACGGCGGTGGCGATGCCGCAGGCCCAGCCGATCCAGCGTTGTTTGCGCGAGGCGCCGGAGTCGTCCAGGACGTCGGCGATCAGTCCGGGCGGAGCGTCCTGCTTCGCGGGGGCGGGGATCTCCATCGGGCCCTTCGCTGCCGTCACCATGACAGCCTCCCTTCCGCGGGCCCGGAAGCGACGCCGTCGCAAGCTCGGGCGGCGCGACCCGAAGCCCGCATGCAGACCGATCCTCTTGCTACAACGCTCTCCCCGCACCCGTTGTTCCCGGAGACCGTGGCAGCGGCTGCGGCCCCGATGTCATGATCCGCTTCGGGGCGGGGGCCGCCCCGGAAAGGGGAGACGATGGCCGACGCCATCTTCCGGAAGCTGACGAGCCTGAGCGCCTGCGCGGGCTGAGCGTCGAAGCTGCCGGCCGGGCAGCTCGCGCAGGTCTTGCGCGTCCTGGGCGAGTTCGTGGACGAGGCGGCGCATCCCGAGGTCCTGGTGGGCCTCGGGGCGCCGGACGATGCGGCCGTCCTCGACCTCGGAGGCGGCCGGGCCCTCGTCCTGACCACCGACTTCTTCACCCCCGTCGTCGACGAGCCGTACGACTTCGGCGCCATCGCCGCCGCCAACTCGATGAGCGACGTCTGGGCGATGGGGGGCGAGCCGGTCCTCGCCCTCAACCTCGTCGCCTTTCCGCCGCAGCTCTCGCCCGAGACGCTGGCGGAGATCCTCCGCGGCGGCGCCCAGACGGTCCGCGCGGCCGGCGCCGTCATCGCGGGGGGCCACTCCATCCAGGACAAGGAGCCGAAGTACGGGCTCTGCGTCGTCGGCTTCGCGGAGACGGGGCGGCTCCTGACGAAGGGAGGGGCCCGTCCCGGCGACGCGCTCCACCTGACCAAGCCGCTCGGGACGGGGACGGTCACCACCGCGCTGAAGCGCGGGATCGCGGAGCCGGAGGAGGTGGAAGCCGCCGTCGCCTCGATGAAGGCCCTCAGCCGCGCCGCGGCCCGGGCCGCCGTCGCCGCGGGGGCGACCGGAGCCACCGACGTCACGGGATACGGCCTCGTCGGGCACGCCGTGGAGATGGCGTCAGCCTCCGGCGTGAGCCTCCGGCTGGAGTGGGACGCCCTCCCGTTCCTTCCGGGCGCCCGGCGGCTCGCGGAGGAGCTGGTCTTCCCGGGAGGGGCGTTCTCGAACCGCGAGCACTTCGGGACGGCCGTTCGCCGCGATCGCGCCCTGAGCGACGGAGCGGAGCTCCTCCTGTTCGACCCGCAGACGTCGGGGGGGCTCCTCGTCGCCGTTCCCGCCGGGAGCGAGGGCGAGTACCTCTCGCGGCTGGAGCGGGAGGGGGGGCGTTCCTGGCGGATCGGCGAGGTGCGCGAGGGGGAGGGGATCGAGGTCGCCTGAGCGCGTGGCATCCTCCCTCCCGCGAGGTGAGCCCGTGCCCCGACCGGTCCGCTTGCTCCTCCTGACCCTCCTCCCGGCGTTCGCGTCCTTCCTGGCCGCCCTGCCGCTCGTGGCGCAGGTCCCGGGCCAGGGGCTCCCGCCCCCGCCCGCCTCCTCGACGGCGCCCGGAACGCCCGGGACGCCCGCCCCTCGCGCGGTCCCGGCGTTCGACCCCGTCGCCGCGACGAACGCCTACCTGGCGACGGTCCCCGCCGAGGCCCGAAGCCGCTCCGACGCCTACTTCGAGGGGGGGTACTGGCTGCAGCTCTGGGACTTCCTCCTCGGCGTCGCGGTCAACCTCGGCCTCCTGGCGAGCGGCCTCTCGCGCCGGATGAGGGACCTGGCGGAGCGGCTGGCCCGGCCCCGCGCGCTCCGGACGTTCCTCTACTGGGCTCAGTACCTCCTCGCCACGTCGCTGGTCCTCTTCCCGGTCACCCTCTACGAGGGGTTCACGCGCGAGCACGCGTACGGCCTGTCGAACCAGACTCTCGGCGCCTGGCTGAAGGAGCAGGGGATCGGCCTGGCTCTCGGCCTCGTCCTCGGGGGGGCGGCGGTGACGGGCCTCTACGCCGTGGTCCGGAGGCTCCCGCGGACCTGGGCGCTCTGGGGCGCCGTGACGACGATCGCGTTCCTGGTCCTCTCGTTCCTCGTCGCCCCGGTCTACATCGCGCCCCTCTTCAACCGCTACACGCGTCTCTCGGACCCCGTGGTCCGGGAGCCGGTCCTCGCCCTGGCGCGCTCCGAGGGGGTCGACGCCCGCGACGTGTGGGTCTTCGACGCGTCGCGCCAGACGAAGCGGGTCTCCGCCAACGTGAGCGGGCTCGCCGGGACGATGCGGATCAGCCTCAACGACAACCTGCTCGAGCGCTGCTCGCTCGCCGAGATCGAGGCCGTGATGGGGCACGAGATCGGGCACTACGTCCTGGACCACGTCTACAAGGGGATCGTCTTCTTCGGGGTGCTGATCGTCATCGGGTTCGCGATCCTGAAGGCGGGCTTCGAGCGCGTCTCGGCGCGGTGGGGCGCCGCCTGGGGGATCCGCGGCGCAGACGACCCGGCCGGGCTCCCCCTGGCGCTCGTCGTCCTCTCGGCCTACGTCTTCCTCGCCACGCCGCTCCTCAACACGATCATCCGCGTGGACGAGGCCGAGGCGGACCTCTTCGGGATCAACGCGTCGGGCCAGCCGGACGGCGAGGCGCTCGTGGACCTGAAGCTGGGCGAGTACCGCAAGCTCGACCCGTCGCCCCTCGAGGAGGCGCTCTTCTTCGACCACCCGAGCGGCCGGAGCCGGATCCTGATGGCGATGACGTGGAAGGCCGAGCACCTCGCCGAATCGGAGGCCAACGCCCGGCGGGCGGCCGCGGCGGATCGCCTGCGCGGCTTCAGCCCGGCGCGCGCCGAGGCCTGGGTGAAGGCGCACCAGCCGTAGACTCCCGCGCATGGGAAAGGGAGCGGGGGGCACCCGCGCCGTCGCGGCGCGGCCCGACGGGGGCGGGCCCCCCGACGAGGCGCTCCGCCTCTTCCGCTTCCTCAGGCAGGGGCTCGACGGGAGCCTTCGCGGCGCCTCCGCGGCGGCCGTCCTCGAGCGGACGGGCTGGGTCCGGTCGGTGGGGGGCGCAACGCCCTACCTCGCCCTGGCGGTCCGCGGGGGGCTCTCGCGGGAGGCGGTCGACGGCGCCGTCGCCCGCCTCGAGATCCACGAGCTTCCCGCGGCCCGCGGCTGCACCTACGTCGTCCCGGCGGCGGACTTCGCCCTCGCCCTGAGGGCGTCGCAGGGGCGGGGCGACGACGCGGACGTCGCCCAGGCGAAGAAGCACTGCGGCGTGACCGACCGGGAGCTCGATCGGCTCGCCGAGGCGGTGGTCGCGTCGCTTCACGAGGGCCCCCTCGACCCGGCCGGGATCAAGGACGCCGTCGGCGGCGCGGTCCGGTCCCTCGGCCCGGAGGGGAAGAAGCGGGGGATGTCGACGACGCTCCCGCTGGTCCTCGGGCGCCTCCAGTCCCTCGGCGAGATCCGCCGCGTCCCCGTGAACGGGCGCCTCGACCAGCAGCGGTACCGGTACGCCCGCTGGTCGCCGTCGCCGCTCGCCGGCGTCCGCCTGACCGACGAGGAGGTCGCGGTGGAGATGGGGCGGCGCTTCTTCCGCTGGAGCCCCGGGGGGACGCCCGAGCAGCTCGCGTGGTGGGCGGGCCTCGGGACGCGCGCGGCGCGGCAGGCGGCGAAGGAGCTCGGCCTCGTCCCGCTCGGGGAAGGGGACGGGCGCCTCGCCTTCCCGGACGACGTGGAGTCCCTGCGGGGCCAGCGCCCCGCCCGGGCCCCGTCCGTCGCCCTCGTCGGCCTCCTCGACAACCTCGTCCACCTCCGGCGCGAGGTCTCGTCCCTCCTGGACCCCGAAGACTCCCTCCTCGAGGTCCCGGGCCGGAAGGGGCGCGAGCCCGTCGGGCGCCTCGCCGACCTCCCGCACCACGCGGTCGTCGACCGGGGGCGGATCGTCGGTCTCTGGGACTGGGACGGCACGAACGGCGAGCTCCTCTGCGGCCTCTTCGGGAGGGCGCCGGCCGGCCTCGAGGACGCGATCCGCGAGATGACGCGGTTCGTCCGCGACGAGCTGGGGGACGTCCGTTCCTTCAGCCTCGACGACCCGGAGAGCCGGACGTCACGGCTCGCGTTCCTCCGGGCTCCCGCCTGGTGAGCGCCCCGGCGGGGCGACGCGAGGCCCCGGCACGAAAAGTGCTAACCTCCGTTCATCCGGTTCGGCGAGAACGGCCCCGGTCCTCTCCCACGGTCTCGCCCTCCCGGCTTCTGAGTTCGCCCTCCTCTCTTCGGACGAAGCGGACCACGAACTGAGACGGTCCCCGTTCGACCTTCCCGTATCTCTCCAGCCACGACCAGCCAGGCGCGCCCTCCGGGCGGGCCCTTCCAGAAGGACTTTGAATGAAGCTCTACGCAGGAAACCTCGGCTACTCCGTCAACGACTCCACCCTTCGCGACCTCTTCGCGCCGTTCGGCGCGGTCGAGTCCGCCAAGGTCATCACCGACCGCGACTCCGGCAGCTCGAAGGGGTTCGGCTTCGTCGAGATGGCGGACGCCGATGCCCAGAAGGCCATGGGTGCCCTCAACGGCCGCGAGGTCGAGGGGCGCGCCATCCGCGTGAACGAGGCCAAGCCGCAGGAGAGCCGCGGCGGCGGCGGCGGCCGCGGCCGCAGCTAGCCCACGGATTCCCGATCCAGGCGCATGGGGCCCCCGGAGCATCGCTCCGGGGGCCTTTCCTCTTTCGCGCGGCGGGATCGGCGAGGCCGTCGCGGACCGGCGGCGTCCCTCCCCAGGGGGACGGCTACGCCGGCGCGCCCGCTCCCAGGACGACCCGGACCTCGTGCCTGCGGCCGTCGCCCACGAGCGGGATCGCCGCCGGGTCGACGGGCTCGCCGTCCAGCTCGACGCTCGCCACGCCGCGGCACCGCCGCTCGGGGTTCTCGACCGCGACGGAATAGAGGGTGCCTTCCACCCGCCACTCGATCCCGTAGGCGGGCCACGACGACGGGATGCACGGGTCTATCGCGAAGCTCGAGCCGCGCCGCTCGAGCCCGAGGATCCCCTCGACCGCGACCCGGTACATCCAGCCGGCCGACCCGGTGTACCACGTCCATCCGCCGCGCCCGCTGTGCGCCGGGTGGTCGTAGACGTCCCCCGCGACCGAGTACGGCTCCGTCTCGTAGCGCTGGACCTCCGCGGGGCTCCGCGAGTGGTTGACGGGGTTGAGCATGTGGAAGAGCTCCACCGCCTCGTCCCCGGAGCCGAGGCGCGCGAGCGCGAGGACGACCCAGAGCGCCGCGTGCGTGTACTGGCCCCCGTTCTCGCGGACGCCGGGGACGTAGCCCTTGACGTAGCCCGGGTCGAGCGCGGCCTTGTCGAACGGCGGCGACAGGAGGAGGACGGTGCTGGACCCGCGCCGGACCAGGTGCGTCCGCACCGCGTCCATGGCGCGCTCGGCCCGCTTCCTGGGCGCGGCTCCGGAGAGGACGGCCCAGCTCTGGGCGACCGAGTCGATCCTCCCTTCCTCGTTCTGGGACGAGCCGAGCGGCGTGCCGTCGTCGAAGTACGCGCGGCGATACCACTCGCCGTCCCACGCCTGCTCCAGCATCGCCCCCAGCCGCTCGCGCTCGGCCCGGAAGCGCGCGGCGCGCGCCGGGTCGCCCCGCTCCTCGGAGAGCGGCGCGAAGGCCCCCAGGACGGCGTGGAGGAACCACCCGACGAAGACGCTCTCCCCGCGCCCCTCGGGGCCGACCCGGTCGTACCCGTCGTTCCAGTCGCAGCTGCCGATGAGCGGCAGGCCGTGCGGGCCCGCGGTGAGGGCGCGCTCGATCGCCCTCACGCCGTGCTCGAAGAGCGTGCCCGTCTCGGCGGAGACCTCCGGCAGGCCGTACGCCTCGGCCTCTCCGGCCGGGAGGGCGGGCGCGACGAGGAACGGGATCCGCTCGTCCAGGAGCGAGAGGTCGCCCGACGTCGCGACGTACCGCGACGTCGCCCAGGGGAGCCAGAGGAGGTCGTCCGAGCAGCGCGTCCGGATGCCGTGGCCGGTGGTGGCGTTCCACCAGTGCTGCACGTCCCCTTCCACGAACTGCCGCGCGGCCGCGCGCAGCACGTGCTCCCGCGCGAGGGAGGGCCGCGTGAGGGACAGCGCCAGGACGTCCTGGAGCTGGTCCCGGAACCCGTACGCCCCGCTCGCCTGGTAGTAGCCGGAGCGCGCCCAGAGCCGGCTGGCGACCGTCTGGTAGAGGAGCCACCGGTTGACGAGGAGGTCGAAGGAGTCGTCGGGGGTCGAGACGCGGACGGCGTCGAGCGTCTCGTCCCAGAAGGCCTCGACCGCCGCGAACTCCTCGTCCGCGGCCGCCGGACCGCCGGGGCCCCCGAAGCGCGACAGGAGCGTCCGGGCCTCGTCGAGGTCCTTTCCCTGGCCCAGGACGAAGAGGACCCGTCGCGTCTCGCCGGGGGCGAGGTCGACGGCCGTCTGGAGGGCGGCGCACGGGTCGAGCCCCGCGCCGACCCGGTCGGAGAGCCGCTGGAACGAAAGCGCGGCCGCGCGCCCCGGCCGGCCGTTCCGGCCGAGGAACTCCTGGCGGTCCGCCGTCGCCGAGAGGACCGGCTCGCTCGTCCCGGCGAACGCGACGTGCCCCCGGTACGCGTCGTTGAACGGGTTGCGCGCCAGGATCGCGCCGGTCGCCTCGTCCCGCTCCGTCACGACGAAGGCCGGGCGGCCGGGCCGCGGAGGCCCGAGCGACCATTCGACGTACGAGAGGAGCGTGAGGCGCCGCGGCCTCCCGGAGCGGTTCGTCAGCGAGAGGAGCGAGAGCTTCACGGGGGCGTCGCGCGCCACGAAGACCGCGAGCTCCTGCGCGACGGAGCGGGTGGCGGTCCGGTAGCGGGTGACGCCGGCCCCGTGACGCACCACCCACCGCGGCGAGTCCGGCGTCCGCCGGAGGGGCCCGGGCGTCGCGCCCCAGAGGGCGCCGCTCTCCTCGTCCCTCAGGAAGATCGCCTCCGCCGTCGGGTCGGTGACCGGGTCGTTCGCGAAGGGCGTCAGGCGGTTCTCTCGGCTGCTCTCGCGCCAGGTGTGGGCGGAGCCCGAGGTGGTGACGATGGTGCCGAAGGACGGGTTCGCCAGGACGTTCGCCCAGGGAAGAGGCGTCTCCCTCTCGCCCTCGAGGACGACCACGTACTCGCGACCGCCGGCCGTGAACCCGCCGAGCCCGTTGGCCATGGCGAGCTCGGGCGCCCCGGCGGCCTCGCCGGGCGGATCCGCCTCCGGGGGCGCGCCGGACGGAACGAACGGGGCGGGAAGGCGCGGCTCCGGCTCCGGCCGGTCGAGCTGCGCGGCCAGGCTGCCCCCGTCGCCGGCGAGGACGGCCTGCGCCACGGCCTGGAGGAGGACCGTCTCCGCCTCGGGCATGGTGTCCGCGCGCAGGAGGAAGACGCCCCCCGGCGTCCCCTTCCACGCGCTCCACGGGCCGGTGTCGACCAGCCGGGCGAGCTGCTCGTGCAGCTCGTCGCGGTAGCTGGCGACCCTCTCGTTCAGGATCACGGCGTCCGCCTTCAGCCCCTTCAGGCGCCAGAGCTCGTGGGCCTTCAGGACGTGCCGGGCGAGCTCGAGGTCCTCCGGCGCGCCCACTCTCACGAGGACGATGGGGAGGTCGCCCGAGATCCCGTGGCCCCAGAGGCCGGCCTGTCCCAGCGTGTTCCTCGCGAGGGTCTCCTCGCCGGCCCGGAGCGAGGCGTCCGAGAAGAAGACGCGCGACCCGAGCCGGTCGAACAGCTGGGCCTCCTCGGCGGAGATTCCGAGGTGCCCCAGGGAGACCTGGGCGTGCGTGTAGGCCAGCGCGAAGGTGCGGGCGGCGACCCCGAAGTCGTGGTACTTCTGGGCGAGCCCGACCGCCGTCGCCCTGTCCGCGGCGACGCCGGTGGTGAAGGAGAGGCGGGTGACGGCCCCGGGCGGAAGCCTCAGGCGCGTCCTCAGGGCGAGGACCGGGTCGAGCACGGCCCCCGTGGTCCCCGAGAGGGCGCGTCCTTCGAGGGCCACCGGGTCGTCCGGGCCGCGCCCCCTCCCGAGGAAGCGCTTCCGGTCGGTCTCCCACTCCACCTGCCCCTGGGCCCTCCCCTCCGTGGAGAGGACGTGGAAGGCGAAGAACTCCGGGTCGCGCGGGCCGCGGCGCCGGCGCCGGGCCACGAGCGCGGTGCTCTCGGGGACCCACTCGGTCTCGACGAAGAGCTTCCCGAAGGCCGGGTGCGCCACGTCCTCCGCGAGGGAGCCGAGGGCGACCTCGACGAAGCTCGTCAGCTCGAGCTCGCGCGGCCGGTCGGTCCGGTTCGTCAGCGAGACCCGCCGCACCTCGGCGTCGTCGCCGGGCGAGACGGCGACCTCCAGGCGCGTCTCGATCCCGTGGTCGCTCCGCTGGAAGATCACCTTCTCCGCGAGGAGCTCGACGACGTAGCTGTCGGCCTTCCTCGCGACGGGCTGGTGCGCGGCGGACCAGACGTCGCCCGTGTGGACGTCCCGGAGGTAGACGAACTGGCTTCCCGGGTCGCGCGTCCGGTCCTCCCGCCAGCGGGTGACGGCGCGGCCGCGACAGAGGCTCGCCCCGCCCCCCGCGTTCGTCACGATGGCGACGTACCCTCCGTTCGAGAGGATCTGGGCGCGCGGGTAGGGCGTCTGCGGCGAGCGGATCCGGCGGGGCGCGCGCGAGGGGGCGGCGGGGGCCACGCGGGCCTCCTCGGCGGGGCGCGGCTCGATGACCGGGGCCTCCCGGGGGACCCGCTCCTGCAGGAGGAGCTCCGTCGCCTTCATCCGCGCGTCCGCGTGGAAGCGGCCGACCATGACGTCTCCCAGGAGGACGTTGGCGATCGCGACGAGGGTCATCCCCTGGTGGTGCGCGAGGTAGCTCCTCACGACGACGCCGGGGACGGGCCCCGGCGTCCGCCTCTCGTCCGGGGCGGCGTCCGAGTCGGCGTCGGCGGGCCGGCGGGGCGTGTAGTCGACGGCGTCGTAGTACCCCAGGGCGCCCTCGGCCCCCTGGCCCGCGAGGCGCCGGAAGTTCCGCGCGGCCTCGCCCGGGTCGACGAGCGCGGCGAGCGCCGTCGCGTAGGGGGCCACCACGAGCTCGTCCGCGAGGCCCCGCTTGAGCCCGAGGCCCGGGACGCCGAACGCCTTGTACTGGTAGCTGCCGAGCCGGTCGACGAGGTTGTAGGCCGACTCGGAGATGCCCCAGGGGACGCTCCTCGCGGCCCCGTACCGGAGCTGCCGCCGGACGGCCATCCGGCACGTCTCCTCGAGGAGCGTCCCGGGATAGCTCCTCATCAGGAGGAGCGGCATCAGGTACTCGAACATCGTGCCGCTCCACGAGACGAGCGTCGGCACGCCATCCACGCTCACGACGGGCCGCCCCAGCCGGAACCAGTGGCTCTGAGGGACGTCTCCCTTGGCGATGGCGAAGAAGCTCGCGAGGCGCGACTCCGACGCGAGGAGGTCGTAGAACGACCGGTCCAGGGCCCCGGGGTCCCCGCCGTCGGCCAGCCGGAAGCCGATCGAGAAGAGCTGGCGCTCGCGGTCGAAGAGGAACCCGAAGCCCATCCCGTCCGCCAGGGCCTCGGCGCGCGCCGCGAGGCCCGAGAGGCCGGCGGAGAGCTCCGGGCGCGTCCGGGCGAGCTGGCGGCACCCTTCGGCGAGGGTGACGAGCGCGCCGGCAAGGTTGCCGCTGTCCACGGTGGAGACGTAGCGGGGGAGGAGCGGCGAGAGGGTCCGCGTGTCGTACCAGTTGAGGAGGTGCCCCTCGTGACGCTCGAGGCCCTCGACGGTGGTCAGCGTCCGCTCCACCCTCTCGGCCATCTCCTCCGCGCTCGTGAGCCCCAGGTCGGCCGCGGCGAGGGTCGCGAGGAGCCCCATCCCGATGTTCGTCGGCGAGGTCCTGTGGGCCACGACGGGAGCCCCGTCCTCCTGGAGGTTGTCGGGAGGGAGGCCGTGGTCCTCCGGCCCGGCGAGCGTCTCGAAGTACCGCCACGTCTTCCGGGCGATCCCGGCGAGCAGCTCGCGGTCCTCGGTCGAGAGCTCGCGCCGGCGGGGCGCGGTGGAGCGGCTGAGCAGGTAGGCCAGCGCCGGAGCGCCCCCCCAGAGGGCGGCGAACGGCAGGGCGAGGACGAGGGCGGCGGGGCGGGCGGCGGCGGTGAGGGCGACGAGCGCCACGGCCGCGACCGGGCTCGCGGCCATCTCGCCGAAGAAGGAGCGGACGCCGGACTCGAGCTGGCGCGCGGCCCGGGTCGCCTGCGCCGCCGCCGTCTCCCAGTCCAGGAGCCGGCGCTGGGTGACGACGAGCCTCACGAGCGTGCGGCCGATCGCGTCCGCCATCTCCCACGCCTGGTAGGGGAGGAAGGCGAGCGTCAGGAACGCCTGCGCGAGGGCGGTGCTCAGCTCCTCCATCGCGCCCCGGACGTACATCCGCGCGGGCTCGTGCGATCGGGACCGCTCGAGGAGCCGGGAGAGGGACGCGACGAGGGGGAAGGCGGGGATCGCGAGGCCGGCGAGCGTCCAGGCGAGGGGGCTCCCGGGAAGGACGGTCCAGGCCGCGGCGAAGAGGGCGAGGAGCGCGGGGGCCACGAGGCTCCGGCGGAGGTTGTCGAGGATCTTCCACTGGCTGATGAGGGGGAGGCGGTTCTTCGCGAAGCCCTCCGCCGTCTTCACGACCGGCAGGAGCCAGGCGAGGATCTGCCAGTCCCCGCGCACCCAGCGGTGCTGGCGGCGGGCGTGGGCGAGGACGTTGGCCGGGTAGTCGTCCACGACCTCCACGTCGGAGACGAGCGCGGTCCTCGCGTGGAGCCCCTCGAAGAGGTCGTGCGACAGGAGCGCGTTCTCCGGCACCCGCCCGTCCACGGTGGCGCGGAAGGCGTCGACGTCGTACAGCCCCTTCCCGGTGAAGCTCCCCTCGCCGAAGAGGTCCTGGTACGTGTCCGAGACCGCCGTCGTGTACGGGTCGACGCCGGTGTGCCCGGCGTAGACGCGGGCGAAGAGGGACCCCGCCGCGCTCGAGAGGGTGACGCTGACGCGCGGCTGGAGGATGCCGTACCCCTCCGTCACCCGCCCGAGCGCCGGGTCGACGGAGGGCCTGTTGAGGGGATGGGAGAGGATGCCGATCAGGGTCCGCGCGGCTCCCCGCGGCAGGCGCGAGTCGGCGTCCAGCGTCAGGACGTAGCGGACCGACGGCAGGAGCGAGAGCTCCCCGACCTTCACCCGGAAGCCCTCGTCGTCGGGATTCCGGAGGAGGCGGTTGAACTCCTCGAGCTTCCCGCGCTTGCGCTCCCAGCCCATGAAGACGCCTTCCTTCGGGTTCCAGCGGCGGTCGCGGTGGAAGAGGAAGAACCGGTCCCTGGTCTCCGGCGCGTGGCGGTCGTTGAGCGCCTCGACGCCGGCCACGGCGGCGGCGAGGACCTCGTCGTCCCCGCTCACGTCCGCCGCCGGCGCGTCCCGGAAGTCGCTCAGGACGGCGAAGTGGACGTTCGGCTCGAGGTTCCCCAGGGCCTGCACCTCGAGGTGCTCGAGCAGGTGCTCGACGCCCGCGACGCTCCCGAGGAGGGTGGGGACGACCACCATCGTCCGCGCGCCGTCCGGGACGCCCTCCGCGAGCTCGACTCGCGGCAGCCGCCGGGGACGGACGAGCGCGCCCACGAGGCGCTGGACCACGAGGACGGCGAGCTCGCTCGACGGGACGAGGGCCAGCAGGGCCGCGACCGGCGCGAGGGCGGGGGCGCCCGACGCGCTCGCGTACGCGTACGCGGCGAGGACGCCGGCTGCGGTCAGCAGCCCGATCCCGCCCAGGTAGACGCCGGTCGCGCCGGCGAAGAGGGCGCGCTGGAGCCGCCGGAGGAGGGAGGCGCGGTGGGCCACGTCGATCTCGAGCCCCGGACGCCCCTTCCCGATCAGGTGGTAGCCGACGTGCGCGGCCCTCTCGGACGCTCCCCGGGCCTGCGCGGCCTGCCGGGCGCTCTCGACCGCCCGCAGGGCCACCCGCACCTGCGCCTCGCCGGTCGGCTCGGCGAGCTCCTCGACGGCGTGCCGGTAGCGGTCGCGGCTCTGGAAGTCCATCCGCCCGTAGACGGCCACCGGGTCGCGCAGGAGGATCTGCTCCACGCTGCTGACCCTCTCCACGTAGCGGCTCCAGTCGAGCGTCGCGCAGAGCCTCAGGCTCGTGACCGTGTTGCCCGTGGAGACCTGGTCGGTGGCCTGCTGCTGGCTCTCGGCCCGGACGAGGTCCTCGGGGGTCGTCCCGCGGGCGGCCAGCGCCCCCTCCACCGTCGCCGCGAGGGACGAGACGCGCGGGTCGTGCTCGCGCATCCGCTGCCGCAGCTGGGCGACGAACGCGCTCGGCAGCGGCTCCGGAAGCGCCTCCGGAGGGCGACCGGCCGCCAGGGCCGCGAGGGCCGCGTCCGCCTGGCGTCTCGCGTGCCGTCCGGCGAGGATCCCTTCCGCCAGGACCCGGAGGTTCTCGAGGAGCGCGAGCTTGAGGACGCTCGGCCACGCCCAGAGCTCCCCGATGGTGAGCGGCGCCACGGTCTGGAAGGCGAGGACGAATCGCCCGAGCCGCTCGGCGTCGAGGCGGCCGTCCCCGTGCCGGATGAGCTCCAGCGCCATCGCGTGGATGCGGGCCTTCCCCGTCAGCTCCCGGGCGGCCAGCCTGGGGAGCTTCCGGTAGTAGGGGGCCGGAAGGTCGTGGCGCACGGCGAGCGCCTCCGACTCGACGAGGTGGAAGTTGTCGAGGAGCCACTCGGCGGCTGGCGGGACGGCGACGCCCCGGTGGACGTCGTCGGCGAGGGCGCGGTAGGCCTGGCGCAGGAAGCGGAGGTTCGCGTCCAGCCGGGGGAGGACGTCGTGGCCTCCCCTCCGGCCCTCGCGCGCGAGCGTGAAGACGGCGGCGAGGGTCTTCGCCCGCTCCTCGAGGCTCTCGAGGCTCAGCAGCTCGCCGCGCAGGGGGACGGACCGGACCGCCCGCCGACGGGAGAACAGGGGTCGCCTCATGCGCGGCCCGGACGGGAGCGAACGTCCCCGGAGGAGCCCCGTCCCTCCACGGGCTCATGGAATGGCCCCGCGGGAGCCGAAGGCCGCCGCGGTCGAGTTCGAGCCACGGCCTTAGCCGCGCAATTCGCCTGCCACGCCCTTCCCCGTGGCGGGGTGCCGGGGTCCCGTCACGGGTCTCCCGGGGGGCCCCTCCGGTCCCCGAGCGTGGAAACCCCTTCAACCCTCGTTGAAAGGAGTTCAGCGCGTGCGGCAGGACCCTGCGGCCGGGGCAGGCGGCGACGGTGTCTCGTCTGCCCGTCGTGCAGACGCCCGGGATCCCGGACGTTCGCTGGCTCCACCCTTGCAGCTCCTTCGACGAGAGGGAGTCAGCATGGGGCCTCCGACCAGACCGCCGGTCGGCCGCGATCACGCGCCGGGACCGGCCCTCGGGGGCGATCCGGTCTCGCCTCGCCCCGCCGCCGGGGTCGCCGGCAGAGGACTCCCGCGGCTTGCTTCGCTCTGCGTCGCCGGCTTCCTCTGGTCGCTCGCGAGTCCGGGAGCGTGGTCGGAGGAGGTGCCCCCCGGCACCCCCATCGTCGCGGTGCGGATCGACCGGCACGACGTCTTCGACCTCGACGACCCGTCCACCTCGGCCTGGCCGTATCGGTGGGTCGACGCCCTGCACATCGTCACGCGCGAGGACTTCATCCGCCGCCTCCTTCTCTTCCGCGTCGGCGACCTCCTCGATCCCCTGCTCCTCGCCGAGAGCGAGCTCATCCTCAGGGGCACGGGCATCCTCAACCCGGTGGTCATCTCGGCGCGCCCGGTCCCCGGCGGAGCCGAGGTGGTCGTGGAGACCCACGACCAGTGGACGACCGGCGTCACCGTCAGCCTCGGCGTCTCCGGGGATCGCCGGACCGTCAGCTTCGGCGTCTGGGACGACAACGTCCTGGGGCGCGGCACGAGCCTCGGCCTCGACGTCTCGTCGGACCCCGAACGGACCTCGACCTCCTTCCAGTTCAGGGACATCACGTTCCTCCACGGCCGCTGGCAGCTCGAGCTGGAGCACGTCTCGTCGTCCGACGGGTCGACGGACCACCTGAGGGTCGAGTACCCGTTCTTCTCCATCACGACCCCGCGGGCCGGAGGAGTCGACTGGAGGCGCGACGAGTCCCGGAAATACCTCTGGTCTGACGGGGAGCGGCGCGTCGCGGGCGATGCGAACACGCGGAGCTGGGAGGTCTGGGCCGGACTCCGGGTGAAGGGCCGCGGGATCCGCACCGACCGGCTCCTCGTGGGGGCGTTCGGCGATCGCGCCCTCTTCCGGGACTGGCAGAGCCTCTCCGGGCCGCCCTATCCGCAGCCCGCGGACCGTGACCTTTCGGGAGTCGAGACGGGCTGGGAGCACTCGACGTTCCGCTGGAAGGTCGTGCGCGGGTTCCGGGCCTGGCTCCGACAGGAGGACCTGCCGCTCGGGCCCGGCTGGAGGGTCACCGCCGGGCTCTCGCTCCCCGTCTTCGGCGGCGACTCCGTCCGGCTCCGGACCCGCGGGACGTTCGAGACGGGCCAGCTCTCGGGGCGGACCTACACCTGGCAGCGCGTGGACGTCTCCGGGCGGGCCGAGGGCCGCAAGCTGGCCAACGTGATCGCCCACCTCGAGGCCGGGGGTGCCATCACCGGGTCGGCGGGCCTGAGGGTCCGCGTCGCGGCGGACCTCGGCCACGCCCTCGACGGCGAGAGGCAGCTGACCCTCGGCTCGGACCTGGGCCTGCGCGGCTACGACCCGAACACCTTCGACGGCACCTCCCGGGTGGTGGCCAACCTGGAGTGGCGACGCCGCATCACCGGCGAGCTCCTGCACGTGGCGGCGCTGGGCGTCACGGCCTTCGTCGACGGCGGGAAGACGTGGGGAGCGCGCGTCGGCCCCTCCACCGGCGGATGGCGCGGCGACGTCGGCGCGGGTCTCCTCCTGGAGCTGACCCGTGCCTCCGTCGCGCGGATCCTCCGCTTCGAGGTCGCCTTTCCCGATCGTGGGGGAGGGCCCGTCTACCTGCTCACGACGGACTCGCTGTTCTGAGCCCGAGCGGCCCGGGCGGCCGGCTCAGCCTGGCGTCCAGGCCGTGGCTTTCGCGGTGGTACGATCTTTCCGAATTGGCCGCTTGCCCCCAGGCACCTGTCGGCTCCACCGCGACTCCGCCAGAAGACGACGAGCTCGTGGACGTGCCCCGCAGACCGCGGGCGTGCGGCGGCCGGGGGTGAACGGGCCTCGTCCGATGGAGATCCCGGATGCGGCTCCCTCCGGGCTCCCGGCGCGTCTCGTCGTCCTCGTCCTCCTCCTCGCGGGGGCCTTCCTCGTCCTGAGGGCCCCGCGCGTGCTCGTCGAGGGGCGCTTCTGGGCCGAGGAAGGGACCGTCTACTTCGCCGCCGCCCGGAGCGACGGGCCCGCTTCCCTCATCCGGCCGCACCAGGGCTACCTGAACCTGGCCGCGAACGCGGCCGCCGCCATCGCTGCCCTCCCCGTCTTCCCGCTCGAGGCCGCGGCGCGGGTCACCGTCGTCGCCGCCCTCCTCCTCCAGCTCCTGCCGCCGCTCCTCCTCCTGACGCGGCGCGCGGCGTGGCTTCCCGGTCCCGGGGCCCGCCTCGCCGCCGTGGCCCTCTACCTTCTCGCCCGCCCGTCGAACGAGGTCTGGCTCAACACCGCGAACTCGCAGTTCGTCCTGGGCGTCGCCGTCGCGATCGTCCTGGCGACCGAGTCCACGCGCGCCGGCCGGGGACCTGCCCTCGCGCTCGTCGGGTTCGCCGGCCTGAGCGGCGTCCCGGCGACCCTCCTCTTCCCGCTCTTCTGGGTCGATGCCTTGAGGAAGCGCTCCCGCGAGCGGCTCGGCGAGGCGCTGCTTCTCACGGGCTGCGCGGCCGTCCAGATGGCCTTCGTCCTCTCGTCGTTCGCGGGCGGGGCCCGCTCGGCACGTGCGGACCTCGACCTCCTCCTTCCGGTCCTGCTCTCGAAGTCGGTCGTCCTGCCGTTCCTGTCCGACCGGAGGGGCGGAGACGTGGCGCTCCGGGTCTACCTGGGGCTGGCGCGAGGGGGTGACGCGGTCCCCCTTACCCTCGCGGCGCTGGCCCTCGTCATCGCCTTCGGCCTCGCGACGTGGCGGGCACGGTCCTTCGAGGCGGCGCTGCTGGCGACGGCCGCGCTCGTCCTCACCGTCGCCGGCTTCTCCGGGGCGCTCGGCGTCGACCGGGCGGCGCACCTGCGCTTCGTCCTGCCGGGCGAGAGCGAACGGTACGCGTGGGCGCCGAACGTCCTCTTCCTCCTCTCGCTCCTCGCTCTCGGTGTTCGTGCGGGCACCACGCACCGGCTCGTCCGCGCCGTCGCCTTCGCGCTCGCTGCCGCCGCGTCGATTCACGGGCTCCGGTCGTACGTCCTGTCTGCCCGCGAGCTTCCGCTCTTCTACGGAGGTCCGTCCTGGCCCGCCGAGGTGAGGGCCTGGCGAGCGGACCCGACCCATCGGGTGCGGCTCTGGCCCGCCAACTGGACTCTCGACCTGGGTCCGGGCGGGAGGGGCGCCGCTCCCGCGCCGTGAGCCGACGCGCCGGTCCGGACGCCTCACCCGTACGGCTGGTCGGGGATCTGGTCCGCCTGGACGATCCGGGTCATCCGGAAGAAGTGGTGTCCCTTGACCGCCATCGTGACGGTCTCGGCCAGCATCCGGGGCCTGGCGATGAGCCCTCTCACGAGGTACTTCCAGTAGGCCCACGAATAGGACGAGAACGTCTGGCGAAGGAGGGAGAGGAGGAACGCCCGCACCTCCGTGACCGTCACCTTCCGGGTGGACGTCCGGTGGGGCGTGACGGAACGCAGCAGGTCGAGGCAGCGTGAGAAGTACCGATCCGGGGCGTAGATCTCGGAGAGGACCCGCTTGTAGCCCTCGAGCAGCTCCCGTGCGTCCATCCGGGGGACGAAGTTGAGCCTCAGGTCGTGCGTGTTGTTCCCTCCGCCGGACTCTCCCGCGAGACGCCCCTCCCTCTGCAGGCGCGAGTAGAGCTGGGTGCCCGGGAGCGCCGTCAGGAGGCTCACCATGGCCGACGGGATGCCGGACTCCTGGATGAAGCGGATCTGGCGGTCGAAGATGTCGCCGGGGTCGCTGTCGAAGCCGAGGATGAATCCCGCCGAGACCTCCATCCCCTTGCGCTGGATCGTCCGGACGCTCGCCAGCATGTCCGACCTCAGGTTCTGGCGCTTTCCCACGGACGCGAGCGTCTCGGGGACCGGCGTCTCGATGCCGACGAAGACCATGTTGAAGCCCGCCGCGGTCATCTGGTCCATCAGCTCGGGGTCCTCGGCGAGGCCGAGCGTCGCCTCGGTGAAGAGGCCGAACGGGTAGTCCCGCGCCCGCTGCCAGGCGGCCAGGCGCGGGAGGAGCGCCTTCACATCCCTCACGTTCCCGATGAAGTTGTCGTCCACGACGAAGACCGACCCCCGCCACCCGGTGTCGTAGAGGAGCGTCAGCTCGAGGAGGAACTGGTCCGCGCCCTTCGTCCTGGGCCGGTGCCCGAAGAGCTCCACGATGTCGCAGAACTCGCACGAGTGGGGACAGCCCCGGGAATACTGGAGGGCCATCGTCGAATACCTCTTCAGCCTGACGAGGTCGAAGCGTGGCGGGGGCGTGAGGGCGAGGTCGGGCCGGGAGGTGGCCCGGTAGAGACGCTGCGCGCGCCCCTCGGCGAGGTCCGCGAGGAAGAGCGGGAGCGTGACCTCGGCCTCGTCCAGGACGAAGTGGGAGACTCCCTCGATCCGCTCGTGCCCGCTCGACGGGTACGGCCCCCCGGCCACGACGGGCGTGCCCAGCCGGTTGCAGAGGCGGACGACCCTCTCGTGCGACTCCCTCTGGACGATCATGGACGACGTGAGGACGAGGTCCGCGGCGGACACGGCCGATTCGCGGAGCCGCTCCACGTTCATGTCGACGAGCGTGACCTCCCAGTCCGCGGGGAGGAGGGAGGCGACGGTGAGGAGCCCGAGCGGGGGGATGGAGGCCTTCTTGCCGACGAACGGGAGCGCGTAGGTCATGCTCCAGTACGTCGGGGGAAGCTCCGGGTAGACCAGCAGGGCTCGGACGCTCACGGGACCCTCCGCGAGCCTCGCGTCGCAAGCGACGTGCCCGTGACCGGTCGGGAAGGGGCAGCGCCTGCGGGGGCTCCGTTGACGTCCCGTGCCGCCGGGGTGATCCTGTCCTGGAGAGCGACCGAATGCCCCTTCCGACGGAAAACCCGCTTCTCCGCGTCCTCCTCGTCGAGACGGACGAGGCGAGCGCCGCCCGGCTGCGCGAGCTCGTCGCGCAGGTGCCGGTCCGCTTCGAGGTCGACTGGGCGCGGTCCTTCGAGGCCGGGTTCAGCCGGATGACCTCGAGCCGGTACGACGCCCTCCTCGTCGCCGGGCGGCTGGGCGAGCGGAGCGGCATCGACCTGCTGCGCGCGTACCACGAGGCGGGGGGCGACGCGCCGGTCCTCCTCCTGGGCGACGCGGGCGACAGGACCCTGGACCTCGCCGCGATGGAGAGAGGGGCGGCCGGCTTTCTCGTGACGGACGGGCTCGACGCGGCGCTCCTCGAGCGGTCGATCCGCTACGCCGCGGCGGCGCGTCGCCGGGAGGCCGCGCTCCGGCAGGCCCGGGAAGAGCTGCAGGAGCGGGTCGAGGAGCGCTCCACGAGCCTCGAGACGATGAACGCGGCGCTCGTGGCGGAGGTCGCCGAACGGCGGCGGGCCGAGCAGAAGCTCCGCGACGTGGACCGCCGGAAGAACGAGTTCCTCGCCACCCTGGCGCACGAGCTCCGCAATCCGCTCGCCCCGATCGGTCACGCGACGGAGATCCTGGCCCGCCTGGGAGACGGGGAGGCGGACCGGGCCCGCGCCGCGGAGGCGCGACAGGTGATCGAGCGGCAGGTGACCCACCTGGTCCGCCTCATCGACGACCTCCTGGACCTCTCCAGGATCTCGTACGGGAAGGTCGGCCTGAGACCGGAGCTGGTCTCCCTCGCCTCCGTGGTCGAGAGCGCGCTCGAGGCCGCGCGGCCGCTCCTCCTCGGCCGGCGGCACGCGCTTGACGTCGCGTTGCCCGAGGATCCGGTCCTCCTGCACGGCGACCCCGTCCGGCTCGCGCAGATCCTCGCGAACCTCCTCTCGAACGCGGCGCGGTACACGGAGCCCGGCGGCAGGGTCCGGGTCGAGGCGACCCGGCAGGACGACGCGGTCGTCGTCCGCGTCGTCGACACGGGGATCGGGATCCCGGCGGAGTCGCTGGCCGACATCTTCACCATGTTCAGCCAGGTCGCGGATCGGTCCGCCGTCGACCACGGCGGGCTCGGCATCGGCCTGGCGCTCGCGAAGCGGCTGGCGGAGCTGCACGGCGGCTCGCTGACCGCCGCCAGCGCGGGGCGCGGAGAGGGGAGCGCCTTCACGCTCCGGCTGCCGCTCGCAGGCGGGGCCGAAGCCGGCACGAAGGTCCGGCGGCGCGCCCCGCCGCCGCCCGTCGCGTCCCGTCGGGTCCTCGTGGTGGACGACAACGTCGACGCAGCCCGGACGCTCGCCGAGCTCCTCGCCCTGGACGGGCACGAGACGCACGTGGCGCACGACGGTCCCTCGGCCGTCGAGATGGCCAGGCGCCTCCGTCCCGACGCCGCCGTCCTCGACATCGGGCTTCCCGGGTACAGCGGGCTCGAGGTCGCCCGTCGCCTCAGGGGCGATCGGTCGCTCGCCGGCCTCGTCCTCGTGGCCCTCTCCGGCTGGGTCCAGCCGGAGGACCTCGTCCGATCGCGGGAGGCCGGCTTCGACCACCACCTCGCCAAGCCGGTCGACGTGGCCACCCTCGAGCGCCTCCTCTCGCGGGCAGGTGAGCCCGTCGGGGCCCCCTGAGCGGCCCCTCGATCCCGGCCCGTTCCGCGACGGCGACGACCGGGCCCCTCTCCCGGATCGGGCGGGGCCGACCGGAGCGTCCTACACGTCGCAGACGTCGATCAGGAGCCTCGAGAGCGTGGCGACGTGCTGCCGCTGGCGCGGGATGAGCTCGGTCTCGACCAGGTCGCGCACGTCGCCTTCGAGCGACGGGAGCGCGGCCTCGTAGTCGGCCAGGCCGCACTCCTCGGCCTCGAGCAGCTGCTGGACGGAGAGCTCGTCGCGGAGGAGGGAGAAGGCGCTCCAGGAGGCGCCCGGTTCCGTGGCCGGGGTGCCCCCGAGGGCATGAACGCAGGCCTGGAGCGCGGCGACGGTCCGCTGGTGTCCCGCCGCCATCCGGAGGATCCGCTCGGAGTCGACCCCGAGCCTGCCGTCGAGCGAGCGGAGGGCGTGCTGGTAGGCGACGACCGCCGCGAGCTCGGTCCGGAGGAGGGTGTTCAGGCTCTCGGCCGGCGGAGGAGGATGGAGGCTCATGTTGTCACCCGCCTCGGAAGAGCACGACCCGTGCCGGACCGGGCCTGCGAGGCCGGGTCACCGGCGCCGGCTGAAGAGGTGCAGGAGCGCCACGAAGAGCGCCGACCCGACCACGGACCAGAGGACCGGGAACGCCTGTCCCGCGGCGTGGAGGACGAAGGGCTCCGGCAGCTTCATCTGTCGCGCGATCCAGGAGCCGAGGAGCGCGCCGACGAAGCCGAGAGCGATGGAGACGACGACCCCGCCCCGGGTCCCGCCCGCGAGGGCGCTCCCGATGGCGCCGCAGATCGCCGCGATGAGGATCAGGAGGAGGATTCCCGGGATGGAGATCATGTCGCGTGCCCCTTTCGTCGGTCCGCTTCGGCGCGGCCGCTCACCTCTCGTCGCCCTGCATGCGGGACGAGACCAGCTTCGGGAAGGCGCTGCGGAAGAACTCGAAGACGTCCTCGATCCTGGCGTTCTCGCCGAGCCGCCACCCGGCGTCGCGGAACCGGTAGTCGTCGCTGGCCGTCTTCACGACCCACTCGAAGCACTCGCTCCGGCCGGACTTCACCTGGCAGACGAGCGCCTGCTCGGTCAGCTGCGCCGCCGGAAGGAGGACGTTCTTCCCCGGGTCCCGCGAGTCGATCCAGCGAAGCGACCCGTCCCTGAACTCGAGGACCCCGGGATCCCACCGGCTCTCGAACAGGACAAGCCCCGTGTTCCTGAGGGTCAGCCCGTCCCAGCGGCGCGAGTCCCGGGGGCCGGCGGCCTGCCGCGGGGCGCCCGCCGCCGCGTCGGCGGCGACGCCCGGGAGAGTGACCGACGCGATGAAGGTCTCGGGTACCCCCTCCCCGCGGAGGCGGGCGACGTCCCGGGCCGTCAGGACGCGGGCCAGCTCCGACCGGGCCACGTACCTCGCGAGGAAGTCCTCGGACAGGTCGGCCTTCCAGAGCTTGACGACGTCGTCGACGAGGACGGAGCTCGCGGAGGGGTCCGCCGGGGTCGCGGCGGGATCCCGCGGCTCCGCGGCGCTCCGCCCCCCGAACGAGGTGGAAGCGACGAGAGCGAGAGCGACGACGAGCGTCTTCATGGGGAGTCCTCCTGCCTGTCGAGGCCGGGCGTCACACGAGGCGAGCCAGCCCGCCGGGCGAGCGTCGTGGAATCGGCCCCGCGGGGGTCGGGCTACCTGCCGATGGCCTTGCCGAGGTTCGTCAGGACCTCGCCGACCTTGCGGCGCGCCTTGCCGAGCCCCTCCTCGACCGCGCCCTGAGCGCGCTCGAGGGAGCCCTCGCGCTCCAGCTTCTTGTCGCCGGAGAGGATCCCGACGGCTTCCTTCACCCTGCCCTTGGTCTTCTTCACCTTTCCGCGGACCTCTTGCTGTCGCATGGGCTCTCCTTTGCACCACGTTCGGGAGCACGTGGCATGCCACCCGGATCCGCGCTCGCCTTTCGCGGCACGGGAGTTGCGGGAAGCTGCCCGGATAGGAGACGCCCATGGACACCACGAGCACACCGACCGCCCCCCGCGCGCGCGACGCCGACCTCGCCGCGGCGTCGGCACACCTGAAGGAGAGCTGGGAGCACGGGAAGGAGGCGGCCCGTGACGCCCGGCAGGTCGCGAAGACGACCTGGCGCGACCTTTCGCGGGACGTCGACCAGTACGTCGAGGCGCGCCCCTGGACGATCGTCCTGGGGGCCCTCGGGACGGGGCTGGCGGTGGGGTTCCTCACCGGCCTCGTCGTGAGCCGGGCCGCGCGCACGCCGCCGGCGACGGGCTAGCTCTCCCGGAGCCCGCCGCCCGCTTCCGCCGCCCGGTCGGGAGCGAGGCGCGGGTGACGATCCGTGGCGAGGAAAGGGGCCGGGTGCGCCGGGGAGAGCCGGATCGCGCCCGGACCCTCGCGAAGGGCTCCCGACTCGTGCGCATTCAGGTAGGCGTGGTGATCGTGGCCCAGGGCGCCCTCCGGGAGCCAGCGCCAGAGCGGCCCGAGGTCCCTCTTCACCTGGTCGGCGTAGAAGCCGGGAAGCACGTCGCTCGACTGGTCGAAGAAGGACCGGACCTCTCCGTCCGTGTCGAGCCGGCGCCGCAGCTCCGAGTAGTGACGGATCCGGCCGAAGCCCTCCGACGAGACCGCGCGGACGACGTTCAGCCAGCGGGGCATCGCGGCCTTCGTCGCCTGGAACCGCCTCGCGATCGCCGGCCACGAGAAGGTGTACCGCGACAGCCCGATCACCTGGTCGTAGAACTCCGGCCACGAGTAGTTCTTCGGCCTCACGTTCATGGCGTGGTTGTTGTCGAGGAAGTGGAACGGGAAGGGGAGGACGCGGTCCGCGCGCTGGTACTGGAGGTTGAGGGGCGCGGCCCGGCCGAACGCCGAGAGGAGCGAGTAGCCCGGGAAGGCGCCGGGCGCGAGGTCCAGGAACCGCTTCGTCAGCGCGAACGGCTCCTCCCCCTCGTCGCAGTCGAGGCCGAGGACGAAGTTGGTCTGGACGTAGGGCACGTACCTCAGGATCGTGTTGACGTGCTCGGCCACCTCCACGACCTTGGTCATCCCGCGCAGCATCCCCGTCTTCGACTTCTGCCCCAGGTCGTACCAGGACTCGATGCCGGGGAGGAGGGCGGCGAAGCCGTTCCTCTTCAGGCGCGCCAGGTGGGGCTCGGTGAGGATCGAGAGGCTGCTCTCGGCGGCGAAGCCGACGCTGCCGGGGGGGACCGCCTCCTCGATGGCGCCGAGGGTCTCGTCGAAGCGGACCCCGAAGTTCGGGTCGTGCCAGCCGACGTGCGGCTCGCGCTGCTTCGTCAGGAGGAACCTGAGGTCGTCCTTCAGGACGTCGAGGTCGAGCGGCTGGTAGGGGACCGTCGCGTCGATGCAGAAGCTGCACGTGTACGGGCAGCCGAGGCTGGCGAGCATCGGGACGAGCTTCAGGGCCGGGGCCTTCCGGAGGGTCGGCTCGATGAACTTCCAGCGCTCGCGAACGCCGGGGAGGGAGAGGGGCTGCCGGGGCGCCGCGACCTGCCGGCCGAGCGGCCGGTGCCGCGAGCAGTCGGCGAGGACGTCGCGGAGGACCGCCCGGTCCGTGAAGCCGAAGACGTAGTCGAAGTACTTCGCGGCGTCCTCCGGGAAGCAGCGGGCGTGGGGGCCGCCGAGCGCCGTCACCGCGCCCCGGGACCGGAAGAGGTTGCTCAGGGCGTAGGCGGTCTGCGCCGCCTCGGTGAAGGCGCCGATGAAGACGAGGTCGGCGTCGGCCGGAAGCTCCGCGACGAGGTCCTCGAAGCCCGTGTAGCAGACGTGCGTGACCTCGTGTCCCTCGGCCTCGCACCAGGCCGCGACGACCTGCGGCATGATGCTGGCCAGGTTGGCGTTCATCACCCGCGCGTAGAGGGCCTTCGTGGGTCCCTTGCTGACCAGGTCGACGACGCCGATTCTGAGCTTGCGCATGGGGACGTCGGAGCACGGACCGTGCCAGCGAAAAGGGTCCGAACGCCCCGGCGGCGGACCGTCGCGCGTCCCGGGACTTGAAAACCCTACGAGCCGGCGTGCACGCTTTTCAAGGGCGCCCCGGGGCTACGGCTCGAGCTGGTACTCCTTGAGCTTGTTGTAGATCGTCTTCAGGCTCACGCCGAGGAGCTCAGCTGCCACCCGCTTGTCCCCCTTCACGGCGAGGAGCGTCGCCGTGAGGACCTTCTTCTCGACGGCCTGGAGCGTCTCGCCGACGCGGACGGGGACCGCCGGCCAGGCCCCCTCTTCCCCCCCCGCCGGGCGGAGATCGGCGGAGCCCGAGTCGGTGAGGACCGCCTCCGCCGCCTCGGCCTGGATGGCGGGCGGGTCGCTCAGGACGTACGCCCGGTGGACCGCGTTCTTCAGCTCGCGGACGTTCCCGGGCCAGTCGTGGGCGGACAGGGCTTCGAGGGCCCGCGCCTCGAAGGAAGCGAAGCCGCGCCGCTCCCGCTCCTCGATCTGGGAGAGGAAGAGCTCCGCGAGGAGCGGGACGTCCTCCTTCCGCTCGCGGAGCGGCGGGAGACGGAGAGGGAAGACGTTCAGGCGGTAGAAGAGGTCGGGCCGGAACGTCTCCCGGCGGACCGCCTCGGCGAGGTCGCGGTTCGAGCTCGCCACGAGCCGGATGTCCATGTCCAGCTCCTCGCTCCCGCCGACGCGCCGGAAGGTCCGGGTCTCGAGGACGCGGAGGAACTTCACCTGGAGGTCCGGAGGCATCTCCGTCACCTCGTCGAGGAAGAGCGTCCCTCCGTGGGCCATCTCGAAGGTCCCGGCGCGGCGCCGCTCGGCGCCTGTGAACGCCCCCTTCTCGTGGCCGAAGAGCTCGCTCTCGACGAGCATCGGCGAGATCGCCCCGCAGTTGAGCGCGACGAACGGCCGCTTCGCGCGTCCCGAGAGGAGGTGAACGGTCGCGGCCGCGACCTCCTTCCCGGTGCCGCTCTCGCCGGTGATCATGACGGGGGCGTTCGAGCGGGCCACCCGGGTGAGGAGGCGGAAGACCTCCACCATCGGGGCCGATCGGCCGACCATCCCGGCGAGGCCCCCGGCCACGGCGGGATCGGGGAGCGGCTCGGGGAGGAGGCCCCGCGCCTCCTCGCGCCGCTCCGCGAGCTGCGCGAGCGCGGCGGCGATCTGCGCGGCCTTGAGCGGCTTGAGGAGGAAGTCGTGGGCGCCGGCCTTCATCGCCTCGACGGCCGATCGGACCGAGCCCCTGCCGGTGAGGACGAGGACGGCGCAGTCGCGTCCCCCGGCCTTCGCGGAGCGGACGACGTCGAGGCCGTCGCCGTCCGGGAGACCGAGGTCGGTGATGCAGACGTCGGGCGCGAGCCGGGCGAGCTCCTCGTCGGCCTCGGCCACGGTGCCCGCCGTCGAGACCTCGTACCCCAGCTCGCGAACCAGCTCGACGAGGGCCTGGCGCGTCCCCGCCTCGTCCTCGACCACGAGGACGTTCATGCCGGCGGCCCCGCGTTCCCCGGCGGCGGCTGCCGGCTCCACGAGAGGAGCGCGACCAGCCGCCCGTCCCGCTCGGCGATCCGGAGGCGGCCTCCGTCGGCTTCGACGCCGGCGCGGGCGAGGAAGAGCTCCTCGGTCCGCCCGTCGCCGCGCGCGAGCTGGAAGAGTCGCTCGGGGTCCGCGTCCGGGGACCCTCCGCCCCCGCCGACGGAGACGATGCGGAGCGTCACCCGCTCCGGGGTGGCGTCCACCGACGCCCGCGGGGGGGGAGCCCCGGGATCGGGCGACCCGAGGAGCCGCGCCACGGCGCGCACGGCGTCGACGCAAGCCGCCCGCCGGATGAGAAGGGGCGAACGGGACGCCGCGTCGTCCCTCTCGACCGGGACCCCTGCCGCGCGGCAGACGTCGCCTGCCGAGGAGCTCGTCGGCGCCTCCGCGGCGATGGTCGCGAGGCGCGGCAGGAGGTCGATGAGGCGTCCCGCGACGGCGAGCTCGGCCTTGGCTCCGCGGACCCTCTCCGCCAGCGACGACCCGTTCGGAGGAAGCGCCGCCAGGCGGCGCTCGATCAGCTCGAGCGTCAGCCCGGCGGCCGAGAGCGGATCGGCCAGAGCGTGCCGGAGCGCTCCGAGGGCGCCGGCCACTCCGCCGGGCGGGTCGGGGTGGATCGTCTCGTTCATGCGAGTCCGGGGGGCGATACCGCCGAGCAGGATCGACCCGACCGGCGCGGACGTCAACCGAGCCGTCTCCCGGGTGCTGGAACGGACAGGTGCGCCGGGGGCCCCGCCGCACCGTCCCCGGTGGCACGCTGCGTGCTCTCCCCGGCTTCATGAGGGAGCGCGAGAGTGCCGGCCAGCCGACTGCGCGCCGAGGGGGACGAGAGATGATCGACGAAGGGAACGCGCGCCCCCCGCCGGGCGGGATCGAAGGTCTCAACGTCCTCCTCAGGGGCGAGCTCGCCGCCGTGAACGCCTACCAGAGCGCCCTCCGCTCGGCGGAAGGGCGAGTCGTGGTCGACGCAGCCGGGATCCTCCGCTTCGCCTCGGAGCACCAGCGGACCGTGGCGGCCCTTCAGGTCGCCGTCCGGGAGCTGGGCGGCGTCCCCGCCAGCGAGGCGGGGACGTGGGGAGCGTTCGCGCGGCTCCGGGACACGGCGTCGGTGCGCGAGCTCCTCTACGGGGAGGAGGCGGGGCTCGCGATGTTCGAGGCGGCCAACGGGATCCTCCACGGCGACGCCCGCGAGCTGGTGACGCTCGAGCTGATCCCGCGGCAACGGAGCAACGTCGCCGAGCTGACCGCGATCCTGGCGCGGCTCGGGGCGTGAGGCGCGCGGGCGCCCCGGCGCGGGGGAGAGAGGAGACGAACCCATGGCGAAGGTCGACACGCCGTTCCGGGCGCTCTTCCTCCTGAGGGACAAGCTGGAGAACATCCAGGTGGTGCCGCTCGGGAGCACGCCCGCCGACGGCAGCTCGGTCCTCCGGGGGGACCCTGGCCGGACGCGTGGAGCTCCTCGCCTTCGTCACCCGGATCGGCTTCGACAGCATCGTCGAGTCGTTCCAGGTCTCCGAGCTCCCGCACCCCTCCTTCCTCCGCACCTACCACCTCGCCTCGGCGTCCGAGGAGATCGTCCGCCTCCTCGACCAGCGTCTCCTGGCGGAGCCGCGGTACTCGTACAAGGTGCTCGACCTGGCGCACGAGAGGGCGCCGGAGCAGCTGACCCTCGCACCGCACGAGGCGTTCCAGCTCGGCGCGACCGCGCTCGGCGCGGCGGAGGGGATCGAGCGCGTCACCCGCTGGTTCGAGGAGCGAGCCCGGCCCCGGGACTGACCGGGAGCGGCGCTGGAGGCGGTCCGGGGCCGCCGGCGGCCCGGTCCGCGGCGGGCGGACCGGCCGGGTCCGAGGGACGGCTCTCGTCCTCCCGTCGGACGGCCTCGATCTCGACCGCGACGGCCGCGGCCTCCTCGGCGCCCACGCCCTCGGTCCTCCGCTCGTACTCCCGCTCGGCGCGGTCGTCGGCTTCGCGCAGGTCCGCGTCCCCGGCCTGCTCCTGCTCGCCGGGGAGCTCCACGCGAAGCTCCTCGACGAGCATCATCAGCGTGGCCGCGACGGGCAGAGCGAGGAGGGCGCCGAGGATCCCCATCAGGGTGCCCCCGGTCAGCAGGGCGAAGAGGACGACCGACGAGGGGAGGCGGAGCGCGCGGCCGTAGATCCGTGGAACGACGACGCGGCTCTCGAACTCCTCGTACGCGAGCATGAGGACGAGGACGACGACGGCGACGACGGGCCCGCGCGAGAGGGCCGCGAGGACCGCCGGGCCCACCGAGAGCAGCGCTCCGACGTAGGGCAGGACGTCCGCGAGGCCGGCGAACACCGCGAGCGCCAGGGCGTTCTCGACGGAGCAGGCCGACAGGAGGGCGAACGTGAAGAGCGCCATGAGCAGCGACGTGAGCAGCTGCCCGCGGATGTACGCGCCGACGATCGACTCGAGGTTCATCAGGATGCGGGAGAGCCTGATGTGGTGCGAGCGGGGGACGACGGCGAAGAGCCCGCCCCGGAGCCGATCGCGGTCGATCATCATGTAGAGCCCGAGGAAGAGCGCGCTCAGGCCGTACGCCGCCGCGGCGAAGACCCTCACGGAGAGGGCGAACGCGGTCGCGCCGAACGTGCCCGCCAGCGCGTCGTACTTCAGGTTCCGGAGCCACTCCGCGAGCGGGGCGCTCAGGTGGGAGCCGGCGAGATAGTCCGCGAGCCGCGCGCGGAGCACGGGCTCGTTCTCGAGGAGCGCCGCCGCCTGGGTCACGAGCGCCGGGATCGTGAGGACGACGACCAGGACCGCGAGGACCGAGAAGGCCGTGAAGACGATCGCGATCCCGAGGCCGCGCCCCACGCGCTTCTCCTCGAGCCAGCGCACGGCGGGGCTCAGGGTGCCGACGACGAGGAGCGCGACGACGAGAACGAGGAGGACGGGCCAGAGCCGGATCAGAAGCCACACGCAGAAGACGGCGAGGACGAGCGAGAGGATGGTCCGGGCCGACAGCTCGAACCTCACCCGCCGCACCGGGGAATCGGCGGCGGGAGCGTCCGTCAGGAGGGGCGGCGGGGTGGCAGCTCGCACGTGACATCTCGCGGCGGGAGCCTCGGCCAGTCACCTTCGGCGCGCGGGAGCACCGAAAGGGGGCGCAGGCCGACGAGGGCGGAGTAGGACCAGGAGACCAGGAGCTGGAGGGCGAAGGCCGCCAGGAAGGGAATGGCGTCGTCGCCGCGGTACGAGTCACGCGTGGCCAGGCGAGGCAGGGCGGAGACCGCCAGTCCGAAGACGACGGTCGACGCCAGGCTCAGGAGGAGCAGGGCCGGAGCGCCGCCGGGGTGTCGCCCGTGCTGCGCTGCCCAGGCGGCCCCCGTGTACTCGGCCACGAAGGCCCAGGTGACGCACCACACCACCAGCGCGGCCCAGAGGACGGGCGCGCCGATCGGCGCCGGGGAGACGAGGTCGAAGCGGGGGGCCTCCGCGTAATTGGGGTAGAGGACGAGGCGCACGGCCCGCGGGGCGAGGGCGCCGCCGATTCCCAGGCCCCAGAGCCCGAGGCCGGTGACCATGAGGTGGCGCGTCAGCTGGGAAGGCACGCGGCCGGGGTCCGCGCTCTCCGTCTCGGCAGCCAGCCGGCCCGGGGTTCCTTTTTCAATCATGGCTCCGGCGCTTGGAGTGCAATCCCCCTGCCAGAGCGGACGCGGGAGGGAGCAGGCCCTCACCGCGAGAGCCGGGAGGCGCGCACGATGAACCTCTTCGGCGCGTGGCCCACGAACTCGAACGGGTAGCAGGTGACGAGCGTGAGGACGGGGTCGTCCGTCGGGTCGAGGACGCGCGTCTCGTCCGCCCCGACGATCTCGATGTTGTCCACGCGGTACTCGTACCGACGTCCGACAGTCTGGAAGCTGACCGCGTCGTCGAGCTCGACGTTCCGGAGGGCGCGGAAGAAGGAGTCGCGGTGACCGGCCAGCGCCATGTTGCCGCGCTCACCGGGCCGGGCCGTCCCGGGGACGCGTCCCACCGCGACGGCGAGCGTCGCGTCGTCGTCCCCGTCCCGCACGATGGCCGACACGCCGATCCGCGGGATCTCGAGGCGGCCGAGGACGAGCGGGTCGGCGTCCGGAGCCGGCGCGGAGGGTCCGGAGGTCGCCGGCGACGGCGCGGGCTCGAGGCCGGCCGCCCGGGCGGCGGTCGTCCTCTCCAGGACGGAGAAGGCGCGCCCCTGGCGCGCCTGGTAGATCCGTGTCCCGGCCAGCGACACGACGGCTCCGCCGAGGAGCCAGACGCCGAGGACCCAGAGTGCGACCTCGGCTCGGCGGAGCCATCGCGCGCGGACGGGCCTCTTCACGCCGCCGGGCTCGCGAGCCTGCGGAGCCCGAGGGCCGCGCCGAGCGAGAGGAGCCCGAGAGCCGCGGAGAGCGGGACCGAGCTTGCCGTCCTGGGCATCTTCGCGTGGGGACGGGCCTCGGCCACGGCGGCCGGAGCCGGCTCCGGCACCGGCTCGACCATCGGTGCCTGGTAGGGCTTCACCTCCCTCGCCGGCGTCACGACGGCGAGCGGGACGCTCTGGTACTCGGCTTCCTTCACCTCGTCCGGGATCGCGATCACGGGCTCCTTGGCGGCTACGGCGAGCTCCAGGGCTCGCTTCCTGGGGTAGACGATGTCCTGCCCGTTCGACGTGTCGCGGGCATACCACGTCCGAAGGGCCTTGTTCTGGCCCGGGACGGCCGGGTAGTAGACGTAGCGGGTCGACGGGAGCACCTCGCGCGCCCGGATCGGGTGCGGCGTCGCGATGACGGTGGCGAAGACCTTCGACTGGTCGACGTCCGTGACCTGGATGACGTTGCGATCGGACTGGAGCATCAGCACCCTGAGCAGGTAGGTGCCCGGCTGCAGGGTGAACTGCCCGACCTCGAGCGGCTCGGTCAGCGTGAAGGTCGAGTTCTCCCTGTCGCTCTGGGCGTACGCGACGGGCGCCGAAACGCCTCCGAGGAGAGTCGCGAACGCGCTCAGGGCGAGGCAGGTCATCAGTCTCTTCATCTCAGGACCTCTCTTTCCTCCGGACGAGGATGGTTCGGATCTGCGCCGGAGGCGGTCCGGCGGCCGACGTGAGCGAACCGTTCGTCAGACCAGCCTTCGTCCCTGGAAGAGGCGGACCAGCAGGATGACGACGGCGACGACGAGGAGGACGTGGATGAGGCCGCCCATCGAGTAGGAGGTGATCATCCCGAGGGCCCACAGGACCAGGAGGATCACGAAGATCGTCCAGAGCATGACGTGTCCTTTCTTCCGTCCGTCGTCCTTCCGGGCCTGGACCGCGGCGCGGCGGGGACGGAGTCGCGCCGCACCCGGGGAGGTTCAGCTCAGCTGAGGAGGTCGACGACCTTCTTGACGCCCTTGATCGAACGGGTCTTCCTGACGGCTTCCTTCGCGATGGCCGGGCTGTCGAGCTTGCCCCGCAGGCTGACGACGCCGTCGACGACCTCGACCTCGATCTTGAGGGCGTTCGTCCCGATGTCGTTCAGGAGGATCCCCTTCACCTTCATCTCGAGCGCCACGTTCTTCACCGAGGCTTCGCTGGCGTCCACCGCCCCGGCGGCGTCCTTGACGGTGACCTTGTTGTCGACCTTCTTGATTCCCTTGACCGACAGCGCGACCTGCTCGGCGAGCCCCTGGCTGGGCGACTTCGCCACCTCGCCGGTGAGGGTCGCCGTATCCCCGGAGACGGAGACCTCGATCCGGAGGGCGTCCAGGCCGAGCTTCTCGATCAGCCTGGACCTGACGTTGACGACCTGCAGGGCGTTGGAGACCTCGGGCGAAACCTCCTTGGGCTTGCTCTTGGCGTCCGCGGGCGGGGCCGAGACGAGCCATGCGAGGGAAAGGGTGGCTGCGAGGAGCGAAACGGACTTCTTGTTCATGGTTCGAGCCTCCTGGTGTTCCTTCGTCGCAATTCCTCTGCCACGCTCGGCGGGCGTTTGCCGGCCCGCTCGGGCGGCGCGGAGAGCGGCTGCGCCCGATTCGTGGAAATCCTTCCATTGCGATTGAAAGGCGTACGTGCAGGGGCGCGCCGAACGAGCGTCGCGGGCGATGGGCGGCGATCGGAGACCCCGGTTCCGGCCGCTCGGCTGGCACGGCTCGTGCTCCTCCGTTCTCGGGTAAGAAGGGAGAACACCATGAACCTCATCCTCCTGATCGTCGTGCTCGTGCTTCTGTTCGGGGGCGGCGGGTACTACTGGAACAGCAGACGCGGCTGATGGCCGGAGCGGGTCGTCGAGGCGTGGCCGGAGCGGGCCGACGGGCCTTCTCGATGGGCGTGTCGGTCCTGCTCTGCGCCGGAGCGCTTCGGGCCGACGCCGGCCCGAGGCGCGGGAGGTCCGCGAAGGGCTCGGAGCCGCGCGTCAGCGCCGTTCGCGCGAACGACCGGGCGAGGACGCCTCGTCTCGCCTCCGGCACGGCCTCGGGCGCGTCGGTCCTGAGGGCCCAGGTCCTCCTCGATCGCGCGCACTTCTCGCCGGGCGAGATCGACGGCCGCTTCGGGCCCAACACGCGCCGTGCGGCGGCCGCCTTCAACGAGGCCCGCCGTCTGAAGGGCGGGGCGACGGTGGGGGCCCGGACGTGGATCGAGCTGAACCGCGACGAGGCGCCGGTCGTCGTGCCGTACCTCCTGACCACCGAGGACCTGGCGGGCCCGTTCGAGAAGGTGCCCGCCGAGACGGCCGACCAGGCGAAGCGGAGCGCCCTGGGCTTCGAGTCGCTGATCGAGGCGCTCGGCGAGAGGTTCCACGCGAGCCCGCGGCTCCTCCGCGCGCTGAACCCCGGCACCGTCTTCGAGGAGGCGGGCGTCGAGATCCGGGTCCCGAGCGTCGGGAGACGGGTCCTCGAGAAGGAGCACGGCATGAGCCTTCGCGTGAGCGCCGCCGATCGCTCGGTGGAGGCCCTCGCTCCGGACGGGAGCGTGGTGGCGCGCTACCCGGCGACGGTCGGGAGCGAGCACGATCCGCTCCCGCTCGGGGACTGGAAGGTCAACGGCGTCGGCTGGAATCCGACCTTCAGCTACAACCCAGAGCTCTTCTGGGATTCCGAGCCGGGCGACGAGAAGGCGAGGCTGCCGGCGGGGCCGAACAACCCCGTCGGCGTGGTGTGGATCGACCTGTCGAAGCCGCACTACGGGATCCACGGCTCGCCGGAGCCGTCGGCCGTCGGGGCCGCGACGTCGCACGGCTGCATCCGGCTGACGAACTGGGACGCCCTCGAGCTCGGCCACCTCGTCTCCCCGGGAATGCCTGCCGTTCTCGAGCGGTGAGGCCGCCTTGCGAGCCCTCGCCGCTTTCGTCGTCGTCCTGGGACTCGCCGCACCCGCCGTCGCCCGCGCGGCCGGCCCGCGGGTGCCCGCCCGTTTCCGGAGCATCGGGGGCCGCTCGGGGAAGCTCCTGGCGTTCATCGGGACCCGGGAGGGGCTCACCGAGCTGAAGCGCAGCGGCGTCAGCCTGACCGTCGAGGAGCCCGGGGTCTATCCCTTCGAGCGGGCGGCGGGATGGCGGGAAGGGCTCGGAGCGACCGGGGCGAGCGTCATCCTGCTGACCCCGTTCTCGGCGAAGCGGGACGGCCGGATCGGTTCGTACGCCCTGGGGACCTGGCCGAACGAAGGAGGCGCGATGGAGGCGTCGCCCGCCTCCCGGTACGCGGCATCGAGGCCCCGGTACGCGTTGCCGGAAGGATTCGTCGAGGTGACGCGGGCCACTGCCTCGACCCGCGTCTCGGAGCACTTCCGGCTCGGCGACTTCCTCACGAAGGACCAGCCGCGCGTCTGGCCGAAGTACCTCGTCCTCGACATGAGGCTGGTCGACAAGCTCGAGCTCCTGATCGCCGCTCTGGGCGAGGCCGGCCACCCCGTGAACGGGCTCCACGTGATGAGCGGGTTCCGGACGCCTTCGTACAACGCGCTCGAGGTGGGCCCGGGCAACCGGTCCGCCATCTCGCGGCACATCTACGGCGACGCGGCGGACGTCTATCCCGACGACGACGGGGACGGCACGATCGACGACCTGAACGGGGACGGCCGGGCGGACCTCGCGGACGCGCGGGTCGTGGCCGAGGCCGCCGAGCTCGTGGAGAGCAGGTATCCCGACCTCGCCGGCGGGATCAGCGTCTACCCCGCGACGGCCGCGCACGGCCCGAACGTCCACGTCGACGCGCGGGGGACGCGGGCACGATGGTGAGAAGGAAGACCGGCGGCGCCTTCGTCCCGCGGCGTGCGAGGCTCGCCCTCTCCCTCCTCGGGGCCCTCCTGGTCGGGTTCCTGGGGGGGTATCTCGTCAGGAGCGAGACGGCAGAGCGTCCCGTTCGGGATCAGCCGGACACGTGGGAACGCCCGACGCCGCAGGCCGCCGGGAGGACACCGGCGCCGGCACGCGGGGACGGGGGCGACGGCGGCCCGCTTCCGCACGGGCTCGCCATGCCGGTCGCCGGCGTCGACCCGGCGACGCTCCGCGACGACTTCGGCGACGCGCGAGGGGGCGCCCGTACCCACGGTGCGATCGACATCGCCGCGCCGCGGGGGACTCCGGTGCACGCCGTGGACGACGGCACCGTGAGGAAGCTCTTCACGAGCGTTCCGGGCGGGCTCACGGTCTATCAGTTCGACCTCGAGTCCCGGTACTGCTACTACTACGCGCATCTCGACGGATACGCGGCGGGCCTCGCCGAGGGACAGGCGCTGCGAAGGGGAGACGTCATCGGCTACGTGGGGACGACCGGCAACGCCCCGAAGGACGCCCCCCACCTTCACTTCGCGGTCAGCCGCCTGCAGCCGGACCGGAGGTGGTGGACCGGGACGCCGATCGACCCGTACCCGCTCCTCGTCAGAGCGCCTTGACGAGCTCCTGGCGCTTCACCCTGTACTCGGCCTCGGAGAGGGAGCCGCTCTTGAAGAGCCGCTCCACGTCCGCGAGCCGCTGCTCCACGGTGGGAAGGCGCGGGACCGCCGCAGCCGAGGCCCCGGCCGGCGCCGCTCGCCGGGTGAGGACCACGTTCCGGATCGCCTCGGGATTCCGGATCCGGGGGAAGACGATCGGCCCGTCCTCGGCCGCCGAAGCGACCTCGACGGTCCCGTAGGAGAGCCAGCGGCCCCAGAAGGAGGCCGCCACGTGGAGGTCCTGCACCTTGTCGAGCGGGACCTGGGCGACCTGCCGCGTCAGGATGCCCGTCTTCTTGACGACCCGGAGGGACGTGACCGCGAACTCGTCGAACGAGTCGACGGTGGCGCGAAGGACGATGGCGAGGAGCCCGAGGGCCGCGAGCGCGCCTCCCACGGCGAGGAGGGTCCCGGGAGACGCCGTGCCCTGGGGAAGAACGAGCGCCGCCACGACGATCGGCAGGGCCAGGAAGACGCCGAGCGCGCCGGGAAGGAAGCGGACCGGGTGGTATCGGGGCCTGAGGAGGACGTCCTCGCCCCCCACCAGGTTCTTGTCCACGTATCCCATGGGGACCTCCGGAGCCCGGGCGCCGCCCGGGGAGTCACTTCTCGATCTGGATCGATTCCTTGCGCCCGCTGCTGGCGACGGAGACCATGATCCCGATCCCGAGCGCGATCACGATCCCGATCGCCGTCCAGCCGGCTCCCACGCGCTCCAGCACCCCGACCTTCCAGAGCGCCGCGACGACCCCCGCGAGGAGGACGACGAATCCGAAGAAGTAGAGATTGGCCCATTTCATGGCGTGCTCCCTCGACCCGATCCCTTCGAGCCAGGCGTGACGAGGAGGTCCGTCCCGTCCGTCGGGCGTGACGGCCTCCTCGTCGGTCCGTGTCCGGCTGCGTTGACGCAGCCCCGTCTGCCAGGACAGAAGCGTGTCCGCCGCCTACGGGAGGCGCCGTGCGATCTGGATGGCCGGGTCGTTGGTGATGTTGTCGGCGACCGTCGCGTAGACGAAGGCGGCCCCGGAGCTCACCTGAACGGTGACGCTCTCGTTGCCGTCGAACGTGGCCACGCCGAACAAGTCCTGCGCGGACCGCTGGATGTAGTAGGTCCCGGGGAGATTCTCGGTCCGAGTCGTGATGACGTCCCCCTCGGCGCTCCGCAGGGTGAAGGTGAGGGTCGCACCGGCGGCGAGGGTCCGCAGGCCGACGCTGAAGCGGAACTTCCGGAAGTCCGACGGGGCGAGGAGGACGGCGGTGTCACCGGCGGTCAGGGCGTCGGAGGCGGGGAGCGCGTCTTCCGTGACGCCCGTCGTGCCGAGGGTCCCCTGGTCGTTGTAGACGCGCGCCCGCACGACGGGGATGCTGCCGCCCTCGGGCACGACGTCCAGGCTGCCGTTTCCGCTCGTGCCGATCAGGACGAGGACGTTCGCGAACTCGAGGGTCTGGCGCGGCTGGAGCGTGTAGCGGACGAAGGAGTCTCCGTCCGAGCCGCTTCGCTCCTTCGGGTGATAGACGAGGCGGCCGAACGACAGGCTGCCGGAGGTGTTCGTGAGCTGGACCGCCGTCCGGTAGAACGCGCCGTAGAGGCCCGGCGTCGAGACGACGGTCACGATCGTCGAGGCCACCGCTCCGGGGAGCGGGATGGGCGTGACGGTCACCTGGACCCGGCCCGCGGCCGTGCCCCCGGGACCGGTCACCGTGAGGGTGTACGTCGTGGTGGTGGCCGGCTGGACGACGACGGACCCGGACGTCGGGACCGGGCCGACACCCTGGTCGATCGCGGCGGAGGTCCCCCCGATCGCCGACCAGCTGAGCGTCGACTGCTCTCCCGGGCTCGTGGTGGCGGGGCTCGCGGAGTAGAAGGAGATGACCGGAGGCGGCTCGCCCGACCCGGTGACGGTGGCCGTGACGACGTTGGAGAAGACCTGCTGGGAGGTCCCCTGGTTGAACGACCAGGCCCGGTAGCTGTACGTGCCGGGCGCGAGGCTGGCGTCGACCACGAGGCGGGAGCTGCCGGCCGGACAGAGGTCGTAGAACGAGCGGGTCTCGATCTGCCGGAAGAGCCCGTCGCTGCCGGCCCGTTCGATGACGGCGCCCGCGGTGCGCGAGTCGTTCTGGGTGAGGCTCAGCGCGACCTCGCTGGGCGCCGTGGCGGCGACCGCGAGGACGGGAGCCGAGGGGAACGTCTGGTAGGAGTCGTCGATCCACGCGACGGGGGCCCCGGTGTTGCAGCCCTTCACCCGCACCCAGAACTCGTAGACGCTGTCGGGCCTCTCGAGCGTGACCGTGTAGATCTGGACGGTCGTCTCCGCGATGACCGACAGGCCGGGGAAGCTCGAGCAATAGTCGGGCGACACCGCCCGCAGGATCTCGTACGTCGTCCCGTCGGCGGCTCCCGCCGGAGCGTCCCAGGCGTACGTGACCTGCCGCGGCACCGTGCGCGTGCTGCTCACGTGGCGGAAGTTGGGGATCGTCGACCCCGTCGGGCACGGCTGGGCCGCAAGCGATCCATCCGCCAGCGTCGCGAGAACGAACGAGCCGATGAGAGCGGTGCGCGAGAACCGCACCAGGCTGGCGATCTTCATGTGATCCTCTCGGGGCCGCACCAGCGGCGGGGGTCATGTCCGTACGGACGGTGTCGGGTGGCGGATCTCGGCCCTTCCCGGGCGTCGGAAACGGCGGGACCGCCGGGAGCTCGTCGGATCTGGAGCCTCTCGACCCGCCGCTCCCGCGCTGCGAGCCGCGCCTCCGCCTTGCCTCCCTCCGCGGCCGTCGCCCGCGCGTGCGCGGTCCCGAAGCGCTCCTTCAGGTGCGCCGTCCTGCGCGTCCCAGAGAGTGCGACGGCGATCGCCCCGAGGACGATGGCTCCCAGGGCGAAGACGACGACGGCGAGCGGCGTGTTCATGGTCGACCTCCCTCGGACGAGGAGCGAACAGCGCGCCCCGACCGCGGGGAGCCGCGCTCGTGAGAGAGCGGGTGCCCTGCTTCCTACGAGCCGAGCCTGACGGTGATGCGACGGACCTTGTTGTCACCCGTCTCCTCGGTGACGGTGACGCGCGAGCCGACGGCCACGGCGGGGTCGACCGAGTAGACGACGTCCTTCTCCTCGAGGTCGAAGCCGTGGATCGTCTTCTCTCCCGTCATCACCTCGAGCTTCTGGCCAGGGGTGAAGACCGTGACCGTCCCGACGGTCGTCGTGGTCTTGGACTGGACGGTCCCGGAGGACGTGTCGACCTTGGTCTCGCTCGTCGCCTCGAGGGTCGTCCCGACCTGCTTGGTCTCGGTGGAGGTCTGGACGGTTCCCTCGGCCGATTGAGTCGTCGACTCGGTGGTGCTCTTGACGGTGTCGGCCGATGGGCCGCAGGAAGCCGCGACGGCGAGCAGTCCGGCGGAGAAGAGGAACCCGAGGTTGCGGTGAATCATGTGCATCTCCTGGGGCGTGAGAGCAGGAGCCGTGCCAGAGCCACGTGGCGCCCGCCCGGCGGCCGATCGTCCGCCCCTGAGACCCCCACGGCCGAGGCCAGCCCCGGCGGGTCCCCGCGGAACGGACGCAGGGACGCACCGGGTTGTAATTCGTGCCGGCCCGCTTGCACCGATTGCCGGGTTCCTCGCGGCCCCGGCGAGGAGCGGCGGCCGTCAGGCGGAGAGCTTCCTGGCCAAGGCCGCCACGTGCCTCCCCTGGAAGCGGGCGATCTTCTTCTCGTTCTCCGACGGGACCCGGCTGCCGTCTCCGCCGGCGAGGGTGCCCGCCCCGTACGGCGAGCCGCCGGTGATCTCGCTCATCGTCATGATCTCCTGGCAGGAATACGGCACCCCCACGACGACCATGCCGTGATGCAGCAGGGTGCTGTGAAACGACGTGATCGTCGTCTCCTGTCCTCCGTGCTGCGTGGCCGTCGACGTGAAGACGCTCCCCACCTTGCCGATCAGCGCGCCCTTCAGCCACAGACGGCCGGTCTGGTCGAGGAAGTTCCGCATCTGCGCGCACATGTTGCCGAACCGGGTCGGCGTCCCGAAGAGGATGGCGTCGAAGCCCGGCAATTCGTCCACGGTCGCGATCGGCGCCGCCTGATCGAGCTTCGCGCCGGCCTTCCGTGCCACGTCCTCCGGCACGAGGTCGGGCACGCGCGCGATGCTGGCCGCGGCGCCTTCGACGTCGCGCACGCCTTCGGCCACCGCGTACGCCAGGGTCTCGACGTGGCCGTACATGCTGTAGTAGAGAACGAGGACCTTCGTCATGTCGTCCCTCCTCAGGGTGCGTGTCCGGGTGCCGGCGCCCGCCGGCCCGCCTCAGGTTCCGAGGAATGCCAGCAGGGCCGCGTCGAGCTGACCCTTGTGCGTGTAGGTCAGCCCGTGGGGAGCGCCCGCGAAGACCTTCAGGGTCGCGTTCCTGACCAGCTTCGCCGAACGCAGAGCCGACGCGCCGATCGGCACGACCTGGTCGTCGTCGCCGTGCACGATGAGCGTCGGCACGTCGAGCTTCGCGAGGTCTTCGGTGAAGTCCGTCTCGGAGAACGCCTTGATGCAGTCGAGGGCGTTCGTGTGGCCGGCCTGCATGCCCTGGAGCCAGAACGAGTCGATCGCACCCTGCGAGACCCGGGCGCCGGGCCTGTTGGCCCCGAAGAACGGGCCGCTGGCGAGGTCCTTGTAGAGCTGCGAGCGGTCGGCGATCGAGCCGAGGCGGAGCGCGTCGAACGCCTCCATCGGCAGCCCGCCGGGGTTGTCCGCGGTCTTCAGCATCAGCGGCGGGACGGCGGAGACGAGCGCGACCTTGGCCAGCCGCTTCGTGCCGTGGCGGCCCACGTAGCGGGCGACCTCCCCGCCGCCCGCGGAGAACCCGACGAGGACGGCGCGCTCGAGGTCGAGCCGCTCGATGAGCTCCGAGAGGTCGTCGGAGTAGGTGTCCATGTCGTTGCCGCCATAGGGCTGGCTCGAGCGGCCGTGGCCGCGGCGGTCGTGGGCGATGCACCGGTAGCCGTGGGAGGCGAGGAACACCATCTGGGCCTCCCAGCTGTCCGCGTTGAGGGGCCACCCGTGGCTGAAGACCACGGGCTGTCCCGTGCCCCAGTCCTTGTAGGAGATCTGCGTGCCGTCCCTCGTGGTGATCGTGCTCATCTCGCGGCTCCTTTCGCGGCGACGGGTCCGTCGCCTTCGCGTGTCCGCAGGGCGACCACGGTCGGCGACCAGGAAGGGGGAAGCGGTGAGGAGGCGGATGCGCCGCCCGCCGGCTCCGGCGCCGGGCTGCGGCCGCACCCTCTCCTCGAGAGGGCCGGCCCGAGGATCGCGACTGAATCGTCCGGCACGGGCGCAAGCTCCTGGCCGCACCGAGCAGCAAGTCCCCTGCCATGGTGGCCGCGCTCACGAGAGCCGGATCGCGCGGGGGACGACGCGATCGGAAGGGACCGACGGTGCCGCGGTGCCGACCGCACGGACAGCGGCGGCGCCTCGGGCGGCACGGAGCCCGGCTCGGGCCCCGGGACGGCATGCTAAGTTTCCCCGGTGACGACCGAGCGGCCCCCGCGGCTACCTGTCCGCATCCGCGCCGTGGGCCGGGCGCTCCCCGAGCACTACGCCAGCCAGGAGACCCTCATCGCCGCGTTTCGCGACGCCTGGGCCGGGGCCCACTTCAACCCGGACCGGCTGGACGAGCTCCACCGCGCCGTCCAGGTGTCCGGGCGCTACCTGGCCCTGCCGCTCGAGGCGTACCGGGAGATGACGTCGTTCGCGGCCCGGAACGAGGCGTGGACCCGAGCCGCGGTGGACCTCGGCGAGGCGGCGATCCGGGACGCGCTCGGGCGGGCCGGGCTCTCGCCCGCGGACGTGGACCACCTCTTCTTCGTCACGACGACGGGGATCGCGACTCCGAGCATCGACGCACGGCTCGTCAACAGGCTGGGCCTGAGGCGCGACGTCCGGCGCTCGCCCCTCTTCGGCCTGGGCTGCGCGGGCGGTGCGGCCGGCATCTCGCGTGCCTCGGACCTGCTCGCCGCCTTTCCGGACCAGGTGGCCGTCCTCCTGTCCGTCGAGCTTTGCTCGCTCACGCTCCAGCTGGAGGACCTCTCGATCCCCAACGTCATCTCGTCCGGCCTCTTCGGCGACGGCGCGGCCGCGGTCGTCCTCGCGGGCGCCGACCGTGACGGGGGGAGCTCGACGGGCGGTCCCGCCGTCGTGGCGACGGGCTCCGTGTTCTACCCGGGGACGGAGCGCGTGATGGGGTGGGACATCGTGGAATCGGGCTTCAAGGTGGTCCTCTCGGCGAAGGTGCCGGAGGTGGTGCGCCGGAACGTCCGCGGCGACGTGGAGGGTTTCCTGGCGAAGAGCGGCCTCGAGCGTTCGGCCGTCCGCCACTGGATCGCCCACACCGGCGGGCCGAAGGTGCTCCGGGCGTTCGAGAGCGCGCTGGAGCTACCCGAGGGGGCCCTCGCGCGCTCGTGGCGATCGTTGAAGGAGACCGGGAACCTCTCCTCGGCGGCGGTGCTCTTCGTCCTCGGAGAGCTCCTCGCGTCGGGCGAGCCTGCCAGGGGAGACCGCGGGCTCCTGATGGCGATGGGGCCCGGCTTCTGCTCGGAGCTGGTCCTCCTGCAGTGGTAGCCCCCGCCTCCGTCCTCCTCTACCTCGGGTTCCTCTGCCTCCTCGGCCTGGAGAGGGGGGCGGAGCTCCTCGTCTCGCGCCGCAACTCTCGAGCCGCCCTCGCGGCGGGCGGCGTCGAGACGGGGCGCGGCGCCTACGCGGTCATGGTCGTGCTCCACACCCTCTTCCCCCTCGCGTGCGCGGGCGAGGTGCTCGTCCTGAAGCGCCCCTTTCCGGGCGCCCTCGGGTTCGGGGCCCTGGGCGCGGCCCTCGGAGCCCAGGTGCTGCGCTGGTGGGCCGTCCGGACGCTCGGGTGGCGCTGGAACACGCGGATCATCGCCATCCCCGGGGCCACGCCGGTCACCGGCGGCCCCTACCGCTTCCTGCGGCATCCGAATTACCTGGCGGTGGTCCTCGAGATGGCCTGCGTTCCCCTGATCCACGGCGCGTGGCTCACCGCGCTGACGTTCTCCGCCCTGAACGGGGCGCTGCTCGCCGTCCGCATCCCCGCCGAGGAGCAGGCACTGGGCCGGCCCTACGCCGCCGCGTTCGAAGGGCGATCCCGGCTGCTGCCTCGAGGTCCGCATGGATGACGTCCGTGCCGAGGTCCTCGCCGAGATCCGGAGGACCCTCGCTGCCGACCTGGAGGTCGCCGGTCCCGTCGAGCTTCACCACCAGCTGGCCGCGGACCTCCAGGTCGACTCGGTCGGCGCCCTCGTCCTGGCCGTCGCCCTCGAGGACCGGTTCCGGGTGAGCCTGGCCGGGACCGATGCCCCGTCCGTCGTGACCGTGGAGGACCTCGTCGTCGTCGTGGAGCGCGCCGTCCGCGAGGGCCGGGCGCGGTGAAGGGTCCCCGCCTCCCTCATCCGAGGTTCCGGAGCGTGAACGAGGCGCTCGCCGCGGCCGCGGCGAGCGCCTCGGGCCTCACCTTCGTCGACCGGACGGAGGGCGAGACCTTCGTCACCTACGGCGACGTCCGAGCCCGTGCCCGCCGGACGGCGGGCGCGCTCCGGGCCCGGGGGGTCGAGACCGGCGACCGCGTCGCCCTCGTCTTCCCGACGTCGCCGGCGTTCCTGGAGGCCTTCTTCGGGGTGCTCCTCGCCGGGGCCGTGCCGGTCCCGCTCTACCCGCCCGTCCGCCTCGGGCGGCTCGCGGAGTACCTCGTCTCCACGTCGAGGATGATCGCCGCCGTCGGGGCGCGGCTCGTCCTCGCCGACGCCACGACCCGCTCGCTCCTCGGGAAGGCGATCGAGTCGTCTCGCCCGCCGCTCGGGTGCGTGACGCTCGGGGACCTCGGCCCCGCTGGCGAGCTCGAGGCCGAGATCGGTCCCGGGGCGCTCGGCCTGATCCAGTTCTCCTCCGGATCGACGGCGGACCCGAGGCCGGTCGCCCTCTCGCACGACGGCCTGATGGCCCAGCTCGCGGCCCTCCGGGCGCTCCTCCCCCGGGAGGAGGCCCTGCCGCAGAAGGGCGTCTCCTGGCTGCCGCTCTACCACGACATGGGGCTGATCGGCTGCCTCCTCCAGGCCGTCTACTACCCGGGGCCGCTCGTCCTGATCCCGCCCGAGCTCTTCCTGGCCAGGCCGGCGCTGTGGCTCCGGGCGATCGCGCGGCATCGCGCCACGATCTCCGTGGCGCCGAGCTTCGCCTACGCGCTGTGCGCCAAGCGGGTGCGGGACGAGGATCTGGGGGGCGCCGATCTCTCGTGCTGGCAGGTCGCCCTCTGCGGGGCCGAGCCGGTGTCGCTCGACTCCCTCGATCGATTCGCCCGGCGCTTCGGGCCGTTCGGGTTCGACCGGAGGGCCCTGCGGCCCGTCTACGGCCTCGCGGAGGCCGCCCTCGCCGTCACCTTCACGCCCGGCGACCGGGAGGTGAAGGCGACCCGCGTCGACCCGGTGCGGCTCGCCGCGACGGGCGAGGCCGTGGACGGCCCGCGCGCCGTCGTCTCGGTCGGGACGCCCGTGCCGGGCACCGACGTCGAGGTCCGGGGCCCGGACGGGAGCGTCCTCGGGGAGCTTCGGGTCGGGCGGATCTTCGTCCGCGGTCCGTCCGTGATGGCGGGCTACTTCGGCCAGCCCGAGGCCACGGCGAGCGCGCTTTCGGGCGGGTGGCTCGACACCGGAGACCTCGGGTTCGTCGCCGGGGGCGAGCTCCACGTCTGCGGCCGCGAGAAGAACGTCATCGTCATCCGGGGAGCGAACCACCTTCCCCAGGAGTTCGAGGAGGCGCTCGCGGGCGTCGAGGGCGTGCGGGCCGGGTGCGCCGTCGCCGTCGGGTTCGTCCCGGAAGGGGAGGACGGCGAGCAGCTGCTCGTCCTCGCGGAACGCGCCAGGGGCACGGGGCCGCCCGCGGACGACGAAGGGACGGTCGAGCGGATCCGCCGCGCCGTCCTCTCGCACACGGGGATCCGCCCCCACACCGTTCGGCTGCTCGAGCCGGGGACGCTCCCGCGCACGTCGAGCGGCAAGCTCCGCCGCAACGAGGCGCTGCGCCGGTTCCTCGCCGGGGCGCTCGATCCGCCGGTCCGAGTCGGGCGCCTGCGCGTCCTGATCGAGGTGGTCCGCTCCGCTCTCGCGTTCACCCGGGTCAGGCTCGGCGGTGGCGCCGGCCGGCCGACGTCCGCCTGACTCCGGGGGCCCGTCGGCCGGACCTCCCGCGGATCGCGGGCGCAGGGAGCGCGCCAGCCGCCCTTCGGCCGCCCCTCACGTGCCGACCATCGCCTTCAGGCCGACCGAGAGGCCCCGGAGCTCGAGGTCGAGCTCCGACAGCCGGGACGGCGCCCCGGCCAGGTCCCCCGAGCGCCCCATCTGCTCGAGCGCGAGCGCGGCCTCCGCCGCCGGGCGCGCGCCGAAGTTCAGGAGCGTGCCGCGCAGCCGGTGCGCCACCCTCTCGAGGCCCCCGGCGTCGCCCTCGCCGGCGCAGCGGCGGATCTCGGCGAGCATCCCCGGAGTCTCCTCGACGAAGAGGTCCACGATCTCGCGGAGGAGGTCGCGGTCCCCCTCCACGCGGGACAGGACCTCCTCGGGGTCGAAGCTCGGGCGGGAGGGAGCGACCGGCGCGACGGCGGGGGGCTCCGTCAGGAGCGGCGCCTCACGGCTCTGGGCGCTCACCCGCGAGAGGGCGTCGAGGAGCGCCGGGGCGCGGACGGGCTTGGCCAGGTAGTCGTCCATTCCGGCGGCCAGGCAGGCCTCCCGGTCGCCCTTCAGCGCGTGGGCGGTGAGGGCCACGATCGGGACGTGCCGCCCCGTCTCCTTCTCCGCGGCGCGGATCGCCGCGGTCGCCTCGAACCCGCCCATCTCCGGCATCTGGACGTCCATCAGGACGACGTCGAACTCCCCTCCGCGGAGCGCCGCGAGCGCTTCGCGGCCGTTCGCGGCGAGCACCACGGCATGTCCCTCCTTCTCGAGGATCGTCGAGAGGAGGCGCTGGTTCACGGCGCTGTCGTCGGCGACCAGGACCCTGAGCGGACGGCTGCGCTCTCCCAGGGAGTGGCGGGTGACGAGAGCGGGCGTGCCGGGCCTTGCCCGCCTCGGCCCGCCGAGGGCCGCCAGGACCGCGTCCAGGAGGACCGACTTCCTCACGGGCTTGACGAGGTAGGCCGAGATGCCGACCTCGCGGCACCGGCGGGCGTCGCCGCGCTCTCCGACGGACGACAGCATCATGATCGTCGTGACGCCCGGGTCGGAGCGCTCCCGGATCCGCTCCGCGACCTCGAAGCCGTCCATCCCCGGCATCTGGAAGTCGAGGAGGACGAGGTCGAACGGGCTCCCGGCCTCCCGCGCCGCCGCGATCGCGGCGAGGGCGGGCTCCCCGCCGTCGACCAGCGTGGGTCCCATCCCCCAGCCGAGGACGATCTCCTCGACGATCCGGCGGTTGGTGGCGTTGTCGTCCACCACGAGGACGCGGACGCCGCGAAGGTCCCGGAGCTCCGCCGACGGGCGCCGGGGCTCCAGCCCGGCCCTGACCTCGAACGGCAGCGTGAAGTGGAAGCGGCTCCCCGCGCCGGGCTCGCTCTCGACCCAGATGCGCCCTCCGAGCAGCGCCACGAGCTGCGACGCGATCGAGAGGCCGAGCCCCGTCCCCCCGTAGCGGCGCGTCGTGGAGGGGTCGGCCTGGGTGAAGGCCTGGAAGATCGAGGCCTGCTTCTCGAGGGGGATGCCGATCCCCGTGTCGGCGACGGTGACCTGCAGGGTCACCCGGTCGGCCGTCCTCTCGGCGCACTCGACCGACACGACGACCTCGCCCTTCTCCGTGAACTTCACGGCGTTCCCGACGAGGTTCACGATGACCTGTCGCAGCCGGGAAGGGTCGCCGACTAGGCCGGACGGGACGTCGGGGGCGACGCGGAGCGCCAGCTCGAGCCCCTTCTGGTGCGCGGCGGGGGCGAGGACCCGGACGCTCTCGTCCAGCGCGTAGCGGAGCTCGAAGGCGACCCGATCGACCTCGATCTTCCCGGCCTCGATCTTCGAGAGGTCCAGGATGTCGTTGATCAGGCCGAGGAGCGCGTCGCCCGACGACCGGACGATCTCCAGGTACTCCCGCTGCTCGGGCGTCAGGTCCGTCCCGAGGGCCAGCTCCGTCATCCCGATGACGCCGTTCATCGGCGTCCGGATCTCGTGGCTCATGTTGGCCAGGAACTCCGATTTCGCGCGGTTCGCGCTCTCGGCGGCGTCCTTCGCGTGGCGGAGACCCTCCTCGGCGCGCTTGCGGACGATGAACTGGCCGAGCTGCCGGCCGAGGGAGGTGCCCATGAGGAGGAGGTCCGGATCCGGCGTCCGGAACTCGCGGTCGAAGAGCTCGAGGCACCCGGCCAGCTGCTCGCCGACGACCACGGGGCATCCGAACGCGGCGCGGAGGCCCCCGAGGTCCTCCGGTCCCTCGAGGCCGTCGGCCTCGGACCTCTCCCGGAAGAGGGGGCTCCTCGAGACGTCCTCGATCCAGACCGGCTCCCGGCCGCTCGCGACCCTCCCGGCGAGCCCGACCCCCAGCGGGAGGGCCATCCCGCGCGTCGACCGCGCGAAGGCCTCGAGGCCCGAGCCCGGCCGGTGCCAGAGCCCGCGGCACCTCACCACGCCGGCGGCCTCGTCGACGTCGAAGAGGGCGCCGGCGTCCCACCCGATCCCCTCCGCGATAAGGCGGAGGAGCTCGGGGACGGCCTCGTCGAGGGTCGCGGCCTCCGCCAGGAGCCGGGTGACCGCGTGTTCGGTGCTCTTGAGCTGCGCCGCCCTCGCGCGCTCGGCGACCTCGACGGCGAGGGCCGCGTTCGCGCGCGAGAGCGAGCGCGTTCGCTCGGCGACCTGCGCCTCCAGGGTCTCCTCGTGCTCGCGGACCGCACGGGCCATCCGGTTGAAGGTGCTGGTCAGGACGCCGAGGTCGTCGCCCGAGCGCACCCGCACGTCCCGGTACGCCGATCGGGAGCCCCCGGAGAGGAACTCGGCGGCGCGCGTCAGCTCGCGGACCGGCTTCAGGAGATGGCGGCCCACGAGCCAGAGCGCGAGGGCCACCGACAGGATCACCGCCGCGATGGTCGAGAGGCTCCCGACCTCCATCTGGCGGATCGAGGAGGCGAGCGATGCGCGGTCGAACCCGACGAAGACCGTCCCCACGGTCCCGGTCAGGACCGGCCTGCGGACCACGAAGATCCCCGCGGTCCCGCCCGGGATCGTCGTCTCGGGCGGCCCGTCGGGACGGGTCCATCCCTTCAGCTCGGCCGGGACCTTCGGGACGAACGTGTGGGCCAGGACCTGGCCGTCCGGGCCCGTCACGAACGCCCACGCGACGTCCGGGACGGAGAGGACCGCGTCGAGCTCCGACTGCACGGTCGTCGGGTCCCGCTCGACGAGCGCCGGCTCCACGGACCTGGCCAGGCTGGAGGCGACGACCTCCGCGTGCTGGGTGAACTCGCTCGTGAGCCCGGTCAGGGCCTGGCGGTGCAGGAGCGCGTAGAGGGTCGCCACGACGAGGACGCCGCCCGCGAGCTGAAGGGCCAGGAGCTTGGCGGAGATGCTCCTCATGGCGGCTGGTCCTCGTCCGGGACCCAGCGTCCGTCCTCGGTCCGCGTGAGCCAGACGCGGTGGAGCGCCTGGTGGGAGGCAGGCGAGAGCTGGAGGGGCGTCCCGAGGCCGGGGTCCCAGCCCGTGAGGGACTCCAGGCCGCGGACGAAGCTCTCGCGCGTCGGGTCGGGTCCCGCGCGCCGCAGCGCCTCGGTCGCGACGACGGCGTCGAGCCACCCCTCGAGCCCGACGAAGCCCCGGTCCTCCGGCGGCGTGCTCGCGCGGTAGTCGGCGACCAGCGGATAGCGGAGGTCGTCCGGCGACGGCACGACCTGGCTGTTGACGAGTCCGCGGGTCAGGTCGCGCCCCCGCGCCGCCGACTCCCGGCGCAACGCGTCGAGCATGGTCCCCGCCCCGACGAAGCTGACGTTCGCGATCGGGACGTCCCAGCCGGCCACGCGGGCGTCGCGGACGAAGGCCGCGCACGGGCCGTAGACGCCGACGGCGACCACCGCGTCGGCCCGGGCCTGGCGAAGGAGGCGGACCTGCTCGGACATGTCGGTCGCGAACGAGTCGTTTCGCCGGTACGTGACGCTCTCGACGAGGTCCAGGCCCAGCTCGGCGAGCGCCTCCCGGACGGCGACCTCGCCGCTCTTGCCGTAGGCGTCGGCCTGCCCGAGGAAGCCGAACCGGCGGCTCCCGCCGGCGTGGAGATGCCGGACCAGCGCGCGCGTCTCCTCGCGATACGACGCCCGGACGTTGAACACGTAGCGGTCGTACGGCGGCCTCCGCTGAGGCTCGGCACCGGTGAACGGCGCCACGTTGACGATCCCTTTCCCCTCGAAGTACCGCAGGAGCGGGAGGACGCGAACGAGGGTCGGCGTCCCGACGTACCCGAACAGGAAGAGGACGTCGTCGCGCTCGATCAGCTCCCGGGTGTTGCGGACCGCCGGGCCTGGCTCGTACCCGTCGTCCTTGACGACGAGGGAGATCGGCCGGCCGTGAACGCCGCCGGCCGCGTTGACCCTGTCGAAGTACGCCCGGGCCCCGCGCAGGAGCTTGATCCCGAGGAGGCGCGACGGCCCCGACTGGACGTTCGAGACCCCGATCACGATCGGGCCGGGGCGGGCCGCCGTCCCGGGTGCGCGAGCCGGCCCGGGAGCGGGTCCGGAGCCGGCCGGGAACGCCACCGTCGAGACGAGAAGCGCCCCGACGGCCAACGTCCGGGCGGCGCTCACCTCTCCTCCGGGAGGGGAGGTCCATCCGGCGAGGCCGGCTCCGGCGGGGCGGGCTCCGGGTCGATCGCCTCGGGCGCCGCCGCGACGCGGTTGCGTCCGTCCGTCTTCGCGCGGTAGAGCGCCTCGTCCGCCGCCTGGATCAGGGCCTCCGGGCGGAGCCGGGCGGCTCGAGGCCGCGAGGAGGCCAGTCCGACGCTCACCGTGACGGGGATCAGCCGCTCCCCGGTCTGCACGGGCGCGTCCGCCACCCGGCGGCGGACGCGCTCGGCCACCAGGGCGGCCGTGGCGCCGTCGCAGCCGGGCAGGACGAGGAGGAACTCCTCTCCCCCGTACCGGCCGGCGAAGTCGCAGTCTCGGACGGTCGAGCGGATCCGTTCGGCGGCCTCGCGGAGCACGGCGTCTCCGGCCGCGTGGCCGTGCTCGTCGTTCACCCTCTTGAAGTGGTCGAGATCGGCCATGGCCACGGCGAGCGGCCTCTCCTCGCGTTCCGCGCGGTGCAGCTCGTGACCCAGCTGCTCGAGGATCATCCCGCGGTTCCACAGCCCGGTCAGGGAGTCGTGGATGGCCTGCTCGCGAAGGGCCTCCCGGGCGCGGACCAGCCCTTCCTGGAGGTCCACGATCCGTTCGCCGGACCGGAGCCGGGCGCGGAGCTCGAGCGCGTCGAAGGGCTTGGTCAGGAAGTCGTCCGCACCGGCATCGAGGCCGGTGAGGACGTCCTCGCGCCGGTCCCGGGCCGTCAGGAGCAGGATGTAGACGTAGGGTGCCGGCCGATTGCGGACGAGCCGGCAGACCTCGAGCCCGGTCGCGCCCGGCATCATCCAGTCGAGGATCGCGATCCTGGGCCCCTCCGGGCTCATGAGGGCGGCCAGCGCCGCGAGGCCGTCCCCGACGGCCGTGACCTCGTGGCCCAGCCCGGCGAGCGTCCGTTCCAGGAGCCGCCGGGAGACGGCCTCGTCATCCGCGATGAGGATCTTCACGGAGCCTTCCGGGGCGGAGTCTAAGCCGGGACGGATCGGCTCGGCGCCCGCGGACGGGACGCCGAGCCGGGGTGGCCGGGCTCCGGGAGCGGCCCCGCCGGCCGTCGGAGCCTGCGCGGAGGCCCTACGGCGGGCCGAGCGTCACTGCGGCCGGCGGTCACCGCGATCGCGGCGGTCTCGACCGCGATGGCGGCCCTGGTCGCGGTTCCTGCGGCTCTCGTCCCTCCAGCGCCTGTAGTCCTCTCCCTCGACCACCCGCTGGTTCGACCAGTGCCCGGGCTCGTAGCGCCAGGCTGCGCCCTCCCGCATGTACCGAGGCCTGATCCAGCGGGCACGCCGCGCGTTCGGGCGGTCCCAACGACCGGCGATCCAGGCCCAGTCGTCGTTCTGCCAGTCCCAGGCGCCCGGGATCCACATGTACCCGCGACCGGGGCTCATCGGCCGGTGCTCCCGCAGCAGCCTCGGCGGCGCCCGGTGGCCGACCCGAATCTCCAGGCCGGGGAGCTGTACGCCGACCCGCACCTGGACCTGCGCCGGCGCCGGCAGCGCCGTCAGGACGGCGAACGTCGTCGCGAGACCCAACTTCAGCATCTTCTCGAGCATGGTTTGCCTCCACCGACGCCCCGCAAGTCGGCTGCCACGACCCCGTGACCTCTCGGGCGGCCGGCCAGCGCGCGCGCCGGGCGGTCGCCGCGGCATGCGTCCCGAGCCGCAGCGGACCCGAATCGGGCGAGGAACGCCGGGTGGCGCTCGATTTGCAACACCCGGCCGCGGTCGAGGTGCAGAGGATGGGATGCCCGGCGAGACCCTCGCGACAGGCCGCAAGGTGGAGGTCCGGCCGGGCGAGCCCCGACGAGCTTGAAGAATCTACATTCCGGAGAGGGAAATCATGCTCCCCTACAAGAGAATCGTCCTAGCGCTCGGTCTCGTGGCGGCCGCCTCGGGCGTGGCCTTCGGGGCCTTCAGCCTCGCCTCCCGGCAGAAGGCGCCCGCGTTCCGCTTCACGACCGTGGGGCGGGGGACCATCCGGGCCCTGGTCTCCGCGACGGGGACCCTCCAGGCCGTCACCACCGTGAGCGTCGGCACCCAGGTCTCGGGGCAGATCTCCGCGCTCCTCGTCGACTTCAACGACCACGTGAAGAAGGGGCAGCTCCTCGCCCGGATCGACCCGACCATCGCCCAGCACGGGGTGGCCGACGCCCGGGCGAGTCTCGAGAGGGTGCAGGCGCAGGCCAACCAGGCCAGGAGCGACCAGAACCGAAACCGCGCCCTGTCGACCGCCGGCCTCATCGCGGGAAGCGCTCTCGAGCAGGGCGGGTCGACGCAGCAGGCGGCCGACGCGACGGTGAGGTCGGCAGCCGTGGCGCTGGACCGCGCGAAGCAGAACCTCTCTTTCACGTCGATCTACGCCCCCATCGACGGCGTCGTCGTCGAGCGGAACGTCAACCTCGGGCAGACCGTCGCCGCGAGCCTCTCCGCCCCGCAGCTCTTCCTCATCGCCAACGACCTCTCGCGGATGCAGATCCTGGCGCTGGTGGGGGAGAGCGACATCGTGCGGATCGGCCAGGGACAGCCCGTCACGTTCACCGTCCAGGCGCTGCCGGGACAGAAGTTCCCGGGAATCGTCCAGCAGGTGCGCCTGCAGTCCACCACGGCCGACAACGTCGTGAACTACACCGTCGTCGTGACGCTCGAGAATCCCGGGGGCAGGCTGCTCCCCGGGATGACGGCTCGCGTCGACTTCCTCGTCAAGTCGGCCGAGAACGTCCTCGAGGTGCCGAACGCGGCCTTGCGCTACAAGCCGAGCGACGAGGTGCTCGCCCGCTTCGGGACGCCGCGCTCTTCCGGGGAGTCCGCGTCGGCGACCGGCGCGTCGCCTTCGGCGAGCCCTCGGGCCGGAACCGGAGGAGCGCGCGCCCGCAGGAGCGAGGGCGGTTCGCCCGGAGGCGGCGAAGGCACGCTGTACACCCTCGACGCGAAGGGGAAGCTCCAGGTCACGCGCGTCCGGACGGGCATCAGCGACGGCCAGTTCACCCAGGTCGAGGGACGGAACGTGACCGAAGGGATGAAGGTCATCGACGGCGTCGTCCCGGCCTCCCGGACGCCCGCGGCGGCGGCCGCCAACCCGATGAGCGGCGGCCAGCAGACCGGGCACGGGCGCCCCGGCGGCTTCTGAGGAACGCGGCTCGATGCACGGGATCGTCATCCGGACGGACAGGATCACCAAGACGTACGGGACGGGCACGAACGTGGTCCACGCCCTGCGGGAGGTGGACCTGCAGGTGGCGCGAGGGGAGCTCGTGGCGATCATGGGCGCGTCGGGCTCCGGCAAGTCGACGCTCATGAACATGCTGGGGTGCCTCGACACGCCGACGTCGGGGACGTACACGCTCGACGGCGTGCGGGTGGACGGGCTCGGCAGGAACGAGCTCGCGGCGATCCGCAGCCAGAAGCTCGGCTTCGTCTTCCAGGGCTTCAACCTGCTGGCGCGGACGAGCGCCGTCGCCAACGTCGAGCTGCCGATGCTGTACGACCGCAGCGGCCGCAAGCGCGACATCCGCGCCCTCGCCGTCGCGGCGCTCGAGCGCGTCGGGCTCGGCGACCGCCTCGACCACCAGCCGAGCGAGCTGTCGGGCGGCCAGCAGCAGCGGGTCGCCATCGCCCGGGCCCTCGTGACGGAGCCGGCGCTCGTCCTGGCCGACGAGCCGACCGGCAACCTCGACTCCCGGACCTCGGTGGAGGTGATGGCGCTCTTCCAGCAGCTGAACGCGCAAGGGAGGACGATCGTCGTCGTCACGCACGAGCCCGACGTCGCCGTCTACGCCACCCGCGTCGTCCGGATGCGGGACGGACGGATCTTCAGCGACGAGCCGGTGGCCGATCGGCGCGACGCGGCCCGCGACCTGGAAGAGCTGGACAGGGCCGCGGCATGAACCTCTCGATCCTCTTCCGGCTGGCCCTGCAGAGCATCCTCAAGAACAGGACGCGGGCGATGCTGACGATGCTCGGGATCGTCATCGGCGTCGCCGCCGTGATCGTCATGGTCGCGGTCGGCTACGGGGCCCGGTCCCGGATCCGCGAGCAGATCGACAACCTCGGCACGAACATGATCGTCATCACGCCGGGGGCCAGCAGCAGCGGGGGGGTGAGCCAGGGCGCCCAGGCCTTCGCCACGCTGACCGTCGCCGACGCCGAGAGGATCCGGGGCCAGTCGCAGGTCGTGGTGGCCGTCTCGCCCGTCATCGTCGGCCGAAGCCAGGTCCTCGCGGCCGGAAGCAACTGGCGCACGTCGATCAACGGCGTCGACACCGACTACCAGGAGATCCGGGACTGGCAGACGGACTCCGGGTCCTTCTTCGGGCCCGAGGACGTCCGCACGGCCCGCAGCGTGGCCGTCCTGGGCCGGACCGTCGCGCAACGGGTCTTCCCCGGGAGCGACCCGGTCGGCCAGGAGATCCAGATCGCGGCGCTCCGCTTCATGGTGACGGGCGTCCTGGCGCAGAAGGGACAGACCGCGAGCGGCAGCGACTCCGACGACGTGATCCTGGTCCCCTACACGACCGCGGCGACCCGGCTCACCGGCAGGCCGCGCATTCCGCAGATCCTGGCCAGCACGTCCTCGGAGGGCGACATCCCGGCCGCGCAGGAGGAGATCAGGGTCCTGCTTCGCGAGTCCCACCAGATCGGCGCGGGCGACGACGACGACTTCACGGTCCGCAACCAGACCGACCTCGCCGCCGCGGCGGAGAGCAGCACCCGCGTGATGACCCTGCTCATGGCGGCGATCGCCTCGATCTCCCTCCTCGTGGGGGGCATCGGCATCATGAACATCATGCTGGTGTCGGTCACGGAGCGGACGCGGGAGATCGGCATCCGGCTCGCCATCGGGGCCCGCGGCTCGGACGTCCTGACCCAGTTCCTCGTCGAGAGCGTCGTGATGGGCGGTCTCGGCGGCGTGGTGGGCCTCCTGCTCGGCTTCGGCGGCTCGAAGGTGCTGGGGCACTTCACGGGATGGGAGACGGTCATCTCGCCGCTCGTCATGATCGGCGCCGTCGCGTTCTCGGGAGCGGTGGGGGTCTTCTTCGGCTTCTACCCGGCGCGGAAGGCGGCGGCGCTGAACCCGATCGAGGCCCTGAGGTACGAGTGACATGTCCCCACGGTCGAAGCGTCTCTTGCAACGTCACCATCGACCCGGCTCGGTACGGCGAACCCGTCCGTCCCGAAAGAAGAAGGGATGACTCGAGAATGCCTTCTGCGCGAAAGTCGGAACCCCTCATGAACCTCGCCGTTGCCGCGCTTCTCGTCGTGGCGGCTCCAGCCTGGGCCCAGACGTCGCTCGGGACCGCGGCCGGATTCGGCATCCTGGCCGGCTCGGCGGTGACCAACTCCGGGGCGAGCGTGATCGGCGGGAACCTCGGCGTCAGCCCGGGGACCGCGGTCACCGGCTTCCCTCCGGGGGTCGTGACGCCGCCGAGCACGATCCATTCGGCCGACGCGGTCGCCGCCCAGGCGCAGGTCGATCTCACCACCGCGTACGACGCCCTCGCCGCTACGCCGACCCTCGTGGACCTGACCGGCACCGACCTGGGCGGGCTCACCCTCGGGCCCGGCGTCTACGGCTTCTCGACGTCGGCCCAGCTGACGGGCACGCTCACCCTCGACGCTCAGGGCAACCCGGACGCGGTCTTCATCTTCAAGATCGGGAGCACGCTCACGACCGCCACCGGCTCGTCCGTCGTCGTGATCAACGGCGGCTCGAGCTGCAACGTCTTCTGGCAGGTCGGCAGCTCCGCGACCCTCGGGACGACCACGACGTTCGCCGGGAACATCCTCGCGCTGACGAGCATCACCCTGAACACGGGCGCGAGCCTCTCCGGCCGGGCGCTGGCGCGAAACGGTGCCGTGACGCTGGCGGGCAACGCCGTGAGCGTGTGCGTTCCCCCGGGCCCCATCCTCTGCCCCGTCATCACGCTCACCCCGACCACGCTCCCGAACGGTGCCATCGGGACCCCGTACAGCGCGACGGTCACCGCCTCCGGCGGCACCGCCCCGTACACGTACGCCGTCTCCCTCGGGTCGCTGCCGCCTCCCCTGGCGCTCGATTCCGCGACGGGAGCCATCACGGGGACTCCGACCACCGTCGGAACCTACAGCTTCGCGATCACGGCCACGGACGCGAACGGCTGCCTGGCCACCCAGCTCTATTCCATCGTGATCGCGGCGGCCGGATGCCCTCCCATCACCTTGAGCCCGCTCGTGCTGCCGAGCGGCGTCGTGGGGATCCCGTACAACCAGACGGTCACCGCCTCCGGCGGCGTGGCGCCGTACACCTATTCGCTCTCCGGCGCGCTCCCCACCGGTCTCTCGCTGAATCCGGCGACCGGAGCCATCACCGGGTCCCCGACGGCGAACGGCTCCTTCAGCTTCGTCATCACGGCCACCGACGCGAACCAGTGCCCGGGCTCGCAGGCCTATACGATGACGATCTCCGGCATCGTCTCCGAGGGCATCCCGACGCTCTCCGCCTGGGGCCTCGTTCTCCTCGCGGTCCTCACGGGGGTCGTCTCGGTCCACTTCCTGAGGGGCCGAGCCTGATTCGCCTCCCTTCCGGATAGGCGCAGCCCGCGCGAGGGAATGCCGCTCGACGAACCGTCGAGGCGGGCATTCCTCTCGCGCGGGCCGGTCCACCTCTGCCGGGTCGTCCGGAAGCCGGGTCCGGAGCGGTCGAGAAGGCGTGCTGCAAAGGCGCGATCGACGGCCGGCCCGGCGCGTCCCCGCGACGTGGTCCCGCTCGAATTCTCGCAGCAGCTACGGTTCGGGCGTCGGGCCGTCCGTCCTTGGCGCGGGAGATGCGCCCATCTTCATCATCGGGCACCCCTTCGCGCCCTTCGCGCCGTGCATCTCCATGTGGTGCGCCATGTGCTCCATCATCGCGGGCTGCATCTCCATCATCATCGAGCGCTGGGCCTTGCGCTGGGCGACGAGCGCGTCGATGACGGCCGCCATCGGCTTCTCCAGGGCGTCGGGCTCCCTGGACGCCCTGGCGGCGTCCATCTCGGCCACGAGCTTGTCGAGATCTGCGTCCATCGCCTGGAGCTTCTCCTGCATCGCCTGCTTCTTCGCCATCATGGCCTCGCACGCCGCCTTCATGTCGGCCGCGGGGCGGGCCTTCGCGGCGCTGGCCTCGTGATGGCGAGCCATCGGGGCCGCCTGCGTGCTCTTGGCGGCCGGGGGAGTGCCGGAGGGCGGAGGCGTCTGGGCGCCGGCGCTCAGCGACAGGGCGAGGGCCGTGGCGGCGAGGAGACCGGGAGCGAGAGCCGTCAGATCGTGGATCTTCACGGAGGTACGTCCTTTCTGGCGGTCCACGAGACCGCGGGTCGAGGCGCCTGGGACGGTGCTCAGGCGCGGAGGGGGAGCGACACCTCTCTCGAGGCGACGAAGAGGCGGGCCCCGCCGAGGACGATCGCTCCGATGCCGGCGCACCGCGGCATGCCGACCGTCTCCATGACCGCGAGCGACGGCTCGACGGGGCCGGGCGTGGCGTCGGGGCTCGACCTCGGGCAGGTGACGCCACCGGTGACGAGGCCGAGAAGGCCCGCCGCGAGGAGGAAGGGCGCGACGACCTTCGGCGCGCCCTTCGGGTCCTTCGCGTTCGTGTCGACTGCTCGGGCAGCGCGCGCGGAGCGGAAGCGCCCTAGAGGACGCGTCGCCCGGAGAGGAGCCTCACGACGAGGATGATCACCGCCACGACGAGGAGGACGTGGATCAGGCCTCCCATCGTGTACGAGGTGACCATGCCGAGGAGCCAGAGGATGACGAGGATGACGAAGATGGTCCAGAGCATGGCGGTCCTCCTGTCCGGCCGTTCCTAGTACCGCGCCATGCCGACCAGGAGGTCGTTGCGCACGTCCGTGACTCCCCTGGTCCCGCGCGAGATGCGCTCCGCGTCGCTCCTGATCGAGGAGGTGCTGACGCGGCCGATGAGCGTCACGACGCCCTGTGAGGAGCTCACGTCGATGTCCCCGGCCCGGATCTCGGAGTTGGCGATCAGCTTCGCCTTGATCTTCGAGCTGATCAGCATGTCGTCGAGCCAGTTGCCGACCGTCCGCTCTCCGACCGTGAGGTCGTTCATGACGCCGCGCACGTTCTCCGTGCGCCAGGCGACCCGGCCGGCCTCGCGCCGGGCCTCCTCGGTGTCGACGACTCCGGTGAGGTACACGACGCCCTCCCGGGTCTCCACGTCCACCTGTCGCGCCTTGACCTTGTCGTTCGCCTCCAGAGACGCCTGGACCACGGAGGTGACGCTCGAGTCCGACTGCCGCGTCTCCTTGGGGACCATCGTGGAGGCGCACCCGGCGAGCCCCAGCAGCCCGGCACCGAGGAGAGCGGCCGTCGCCACGCCGGCCAGGCGGTTCGTGAGAGTGTTCGCGTTCATCGTCGTCGTTCCTTTTCTGCGGTCTGAGGGACCGCCGTTCGGGCGCCTCGAGGGATCTCAGGCGCGGATGGAGGTGCGGCTTCGGCTTCGACCGGGCGGAGGGCGGAGCGGGACAGGTCTCGATCGCGCGGACGTCGGGGCGGTCCGCCGCGGGCCCTGCAGGAGCGACGTGACGATCCTCGCGACGACGAACGCCCCGCCGAGGAGGAGGGCCGTCGCGACGACGGGGTGCCGCGCCACCTGGCGCCGGACGTCGAAGGCTTCCCGGATCCGGGTCGCGAGCTCGTCCGCGTCCCGACCGAGCTCGGTCCGGAGGTCGTCGACCCGCTGCCGCAGTCGCCCGACGTCGTCGGTCCGGGTGGCCGTCCCCCTCGTCAGCGCAACTGCGTTCCGAGCCATCGCAGGTCTTCCTTCAGCGTCTCGCGGGTGTTCTCGAGGAACGGCGCCCGCCCCGCCAGCCTCGCCCGCGCCAGGAGGGCCGCTCCGGCGAGGAGGAGCGGCACGGAGACGATCACGGCGGCGAGCCACGCGTCGAGCCTCGTCGCGAGGCCGAGGACGAGCGCGACGACCAGGAGCTGCAGCCCGCACAGGCCGAGGAGCGCTGCCGCGACGACCGCGCCCAGGCGCCGAACCTGGACCTTGACGTCCCTCGTGAGCTCCGCGCGCGCCATGTCGACCTGCGCCTCGCGGAGCGAGGCTCCGTGCTCGGCGAGCCTCCGGAGAAGCTCCCGCAGCGAAACCTCTCGCGACGGGGCGGACTCCCATGGCCTGACGGACATGCACAGCGAAGCGCAAGCCGTGTGCCAGCGAGGACGATGCCGGTTGCCCCTGCGGGACGGATCCGCCTCCCGACGCCGCCGTCACGGGCTGTCGGGGAGTTCACGTCGAGGGGAGCTCCCGGGCCCGATGCCTCGCCGAAGGGCCCGGCGGGCGGGAATGTAGTTCTTGCAGGGCGGGGCTGAAGAGGCTGCAAGGACGGCGGAGAGCCGGGCGCCCTTCGAGGGGCGTGCCGCGCTCGGGAGTCCGGTCGCGTCGCCGGGCCGCGTGGCAGGGGAATTGCGCCTCGGGCCTCTGCAGGCCGAGGAAGGCCCCCGAAAGAGGGGACCTCCGCCATGAGTCGCGCGGCGGCGCTCCGCGCCAGGACGATGCCTGCCGGCTCGCGCAGAGGGAGGACGACCATGAAGGGACTTGCGGTGGCAGCCATTCTCGCGGGTGCGCTCGGGATCCTGGTCCCCGCGCAGCGGGCGCAGGCGCAGGTGAGCGTCAGCGTGACCATCGGGGGCTTCTACGACGAGCTGTCCCCGTACGGGGATTGGGTCGACTGCAGCTACGGCGAATGCTGGGCGCCCCGCGGGGTCGACGCGGGCTGGCAGCCCTATTCGAACGGGGAGTGGATCTACACGAGATACGGGTGGACCTGGATGTCGAACGACCCGTGGGGGGGCGACCCCTACCATTACGGGACCTGGGCCTTCGTCTCACGGCACGGCTGGGTCTGGGTGCCCGGAACGGTCTGGGCGCCGGCGTGGGTGACGTGGTCCTACAGCGACCGCTACGTGGGCTGGGCGCCGATGCCCCCGACGGTGACCTTCGGCCGCTCGGGCTACTCCGGAAGGCCCGTGGTGGTGAGCCAGACGCAGTACGTCTTCGTGCCGACGGACCGATTCGTCGGGACGAACGTCATGTCGGTGCGCGTCGAGCGCCGCCGCAACGAGGAGATCTTTCGCGAGGCGAGGCCCGCGACCCGCTTCGGGGTCACCGGCGGCGTCGTGACGAACGTGGCGCTGCCCCTGGCCACCGTCCAGCGGGCGACGGGCCGGAGGGTCGAGACGCGCGAGATCGGCGCGGCACGGACCACGCCTCGGGCCGCTTCGGCGGGCGGCGTTCGGAGGAGCGGCCATCTGGCCATCGTGGCTCCGGCGCAGGAGGTGAGGGCCGCGCGAGCCTCCCGTCAGCAGAAGGCCCCCCATGCGGCGCAACCCGCCCAGCAGCCGCAGCGCCAGCAGCAGCGGGCAAGGCCACAGCAGCAGCCGCAGCGCCAGGAGCAGGCAAGGCCGCAGCAGCAGCCGCAGCGCCAGCAGCCGCAGCCAAGACCGCAGCAGCAACCACAGCGCCAGCAGCAGCCGCCGCAGCGGCCCGTGGCCAGCCAGGGCGGTCGAGCGGATCGTGCCCCGACGGCTCGCTCCGCGCCGCCGCCGCAAGGCCGCGAGAAGGCGGCGCCGGGCGGCCAGCAGCGTGGGAAGGACCAGGACCTAGGAAAGAAGGGCGAGCCGCGCGGGGGAAAGGGGCCCAGGTAGTCGACCGACGGCCGGGCGTCTCGGTGCGGGCCCGCGCCGGGCCCGGGAACGGAGAGACGAGGGATGCGACGGGCTGTTCGCGAGGTCCTGAAGTTCCTGGGCGAGACCCTGAATCGCTGCGTCCTGCACTCGGTCGACACCCAGAGCGCGGCGCTCGCCTTCTACTCTCTCTTCTCGCTGGCTCCCGTGCTCCTGGCGGTCGTCTCGATCGCGAGACGGCTCTTCGGCGACGGGCCCGTCCACGTCGAGATCGCGCGTCAGCTCCAGGGCATCATGGGCCCGGAGGCAGGCCTTGCCGCCGCCGTCTTCCTCGAGAAGGCGGTCGACCCGGGAAACGGAACGGGGGCCGTAGGGGTCGCAGGGATCGTCGCTTTCGTCCTGGGAGCGACCGCGGTCTTCCTTCAGCTCCAGGAAGCCCTGAATCGGGTGTGGGAGGTCTCCGCGCCGTCTGGACCGATGCTCCGCTCGCTCCTGAAGAGGCGGCTCGTGTCGTTCCTGCTCGTCCTGGCGGTCGGCCTCCTGCTGATCGCCTCGTTGACGATCAGCGCCGGCCTGACGGCGCTCACGGACCTCGTCGACGCGCGGACTGCGCTCCCCCTGGCGTTCATCACTCTCGGGAACGAGGTCCTCTCGCTCCTGGTCCTCGCCGGTCCCATCGCGCTGGTCTATCGAGTCCTCCCCGACACGCGTCTCGAATGGCGGGACGTCTGGATCGGCGCGGTCGTGACGTCGGTCCTCTTCTCGTTCGGGAAGTGGCTGATCGGCACCCTGCTCGCGCACACGGGCGTCGCGTCCCAGTTCGGGGTCGCGGGCTCCCTGGTCGTCATCCTCCTGTGGGTCTACTACGAGTCGTACATCCTCCTCTTCGGCGCCGAGGCGACGGCCGTCTACTCGGGCCGACGCGGTCGGCGTCCTGCCAGCGGGGAGGCGCGTCCCCCCGCCGCCGTGGTGCTCGGCAGGGAGGAGCCCGCCTGACGTCGCGCGGGCCGTCGGCGGCACGGAACGTGCTCTCCGCACGGCATGACAAGCGCCCGGCCGACCCGGGTTCGGGTCCTGGCGAGACTCCTGGTCGTCACGGCCTGCGCGATGGCGGCGCTCGCGGCCGCGCAGGGAGCGGCCGTCCTTCGCTCGCCGGCGGGCGCGGCGGTCCGGGCCGGCGGCAAGGGCGAAGGCGAGCAGGCCAGGAGCGAGGCGAACGGCGAGGCGAACGGCGAGGCGAACGGCGAGGCGAAAGTCGAGCCAAAGATGGAGGCGCCTCCCGTCGAGGAGCCCCCACCGTACCGCCCGCCGTCGTTCCCGAAGATGGTGCTCCTCGACACGGGGCACGTCCTGGCGGCGCCCTACCGCTGGCAGGGGCGCGAGTGGCGCCTGTTCTCGGCGTCCGTGGCCTCTCTCGCCGTGCTCTCCCTCGCGGACGAGTCGCTGAGCGACGCGGCCCGGGAGCGCGGCACGACGCTGGGCTTCGTCGGGGAGACGGCGCACGGGCTCGGCGACGGACGCTCGTTCGTCCTCCTCGGCGGGTTCTATCTGGCCGGGGCCATCGGGCACGACTCGAAGGCGAAGAACGTCTGCCTGGACGGCCTCGTCGCCAGCCTGATCGCGAGCGGGATCATCACCCCCGTCTCCTCGACGCTGGTCGGGCGCGAGCGGCCGACGGAGGAGCAGGGGGCGTACTCGTTCCGCCCGTTCGAAGGGCGCTCCTTCCCCTCGGGTCACGCCACCCAGGCTTTCGCCGTGGCCTCGGTGATCGCGACGTCGTACGACCAGCTCTGGGTGAAGGTGACGGCCTACGGGACGGCCGCGGTCGCGGCCTACGTGCGCGTGCAGCGGGGTAAGCACTTCCCGACCGACGTCGTGGCGGGAGCTCTCGTCGGCACGCTTGTCGGCCGCTCCGTCGTTCACTTCAACCGGCGGCTCCGGAGCGGAGAGAGGGAGCCGGAGAGCACCGGGGCACGCCTGACGCTCCTCCCCGTCGTGAGCAGTGGATCGCTGGGTCTCACCGCGACTCTCGACTTCTGACGGCGGACGCATGGGTGAAGGGGAGAGAATGTCGACCCGGCCGCGACGGCGACCTCATCGGATTGCGCAAACGCTCTGCCTCGCCGGGACCCTCCTCGCGGGGGCCACCCTCCTCGCGCGGGCGGCCGCGGCGCAGGACACCGGCCGGTGGGAGGTCGGGGCGTTCGCGGGAAGCTCCTTCGGGACGCGGATCTTCCTGGACGGAAGGACCGACATCGCGATCGCCAGCTCGGCGGCATTCGGCCTGCGAGGGGCCTTCAGCGTCGACCGCAGCTTCAGCCTCGAGCTCACCCTGTCCCGCGCCAGCGGCCGGCTCGACGCGACCGACCCGTCGACGGGCGCCTCGCTCGCGCCGTCGGCCCCGATCGACGTCATCACCTACGAGGTCGACGGCCTCTACGGGTTCGGAAGGGGCCGCTTGCGCGGCACCTTGGGGCTCGGCCTGGGCGCCATGACGCTTCACCCGTTCGTCCCGGGGGTCTCGAGCGAGCCGGATACCCGGCTCGTCGTGAACGTCGCCCTTGGCGGGAAGCTCTACCTGAGCGACCGTCTCGCTCTCCGCGTCGACGGCCGCTATCGCTGGAGGAGCGCCAGTCCCGGGACGAACGCGGTCGTCTGCACCAGCCGGGGCTGCTACGGGTTCACCACGGACCTCTACTCGAGCGCCGAGGTCACGGGGGGGCTGTCGTACCGGTTCGGAGGGGAGCGCATCCGGGACCTCCCGGCCCCGCCGGCCTCGACGACCTCGTCCGCGGTCCTGGCGTCGCCGTCGAGGCGCCCGGCGGCGCCAGAGCGCTTCCTCACCGCCGCAGGGGAGATCGCGCTCGCCGAGCTCCTTCCGTGGGCGTTCGACCGCTACGCGACGGAGGAGGACTTCGCGTTCATCTCGATGGCGACGGTGAAGGAGAACTTCAAGGCCGGCTTCGGCTACGACAGGGATGCCTTCAACATGAACCAGGCCAGCCACCCCTTCCACGGCAGCGTCTTCTTCAACGCCGCGAGGTCGAACGGCTACAGCTACTGGGAGTCGGGGGCGTTCACGCTGGTGGGCAGCTTCGTGTGGGAGTGCTGCATGGAGAACACCCAGCCCGCGATCAACGACCTGGTGAACACCACCCTCGGCGGCATGTCCCGCGGCGAGATGGCCCACCGCCTCGGGGTGATGCTCCGCGACAACCGGGCGAGGGGCTTCTCGCGCTTCTGGCGGGAGCTGGCCGGGGCGGTCGTGGATCCGATGGGCGCCTTCACCCGGCTCGTGCACGGCGAGCTGACGCGTCCGTTCCCGAACCCGGACGAGCGCTTCCCGAGCCGGTTCAGCGTGGTGACCGACGTCGGCTACCGGCACATCACCGCGGAGGCCGAGGATCCGGACCAGGGGATGGTGTCCCTCGCCGTGATCTACGGCGACGCCTTCGCGGGCGAGTTCCGAAAGCCCTTCGACGCCTTCTTCCTCGAGGCCGACGTCGCCTCGACGGGCGTGACGCGGGTGGAGGGACGGGGAGTCCTGAAGGGGTGGGAGCTGGGCGACGGGACCGGGCGGCTGCGAAACGTCCTGGGCGTCTTCCAGGAGTACGAGTACTTCAACAACGAGTCCCAGGTCTTCGCCGCCCAGATCTTCAGCGCCGGGCTCCTGTCGCGATACGACCTCGGGCGGGACCTCTATCTCCGGACCGACGTCACCGCGATCGTCTTCCCGCTCGCGGCCATCGAGACCACCGACTTCCTGAACCCGGAGTCGGGCCGGAGCTACGACTTCGCGCCCGGAGGCGGACTCCGCGTGGCCGCCCGCCTCTACCGGAAGGAATGGGAGATCGGCAGGCTCGGGTACGGCCTCGCGTTCGCTCACACGGCGAACGGGAGCTCCTCCAGCAATACGCTGCAGTTCTTCCGCGTCTCGGCGCGGCTGCCGCTCACGCGGTCCATCGGCGTGGGTGCCGGCTACTCGTGGTACAGCAGAAGGACGACGTACGACGGCTTCGACGAGGCGCCCAGGACGCAGTCCGAATGGCGCCTCTTCGCGAGCGTGAGCCTCTAGCGACCGGATCGAGCGGCGAGCGCCGGTGGCACGGCGATTGCGGTCCATCGGGCGAGGCGCGCTGACCACCATCCCGGCGGCGTTGCGCCAGAAAAGGAGCAAGAGATGAAGAAGCCGAGCGTGTGGTTCGCAGGGGCTCTCGTGACCACCCTGGCTGGCGCCGGGCTGATTGCGCACGTGGCGACCGGTCAGAGCGTGGAAGCCTCGATCATGACGGTGACGGAGCCGGTCGACGTCGGAGGGACCATCCTCCAGCCAGGGACCTACCGGATCAAGGTCGTACCCCTCCAGGAGAACCGAGACATGCTCCAGGTGAGGAGCGTGGACAAGAGCGAGGTCTTCGCGACCGTTCTCTCCACCAACCATCCGCGGATGGAGAAGCGCGTGAAGAGCCATTTCGTCTATTACCCGGCGACCGCCGAGCTGCCGATGGCGCTGCGGACGTGGTACCCCGCCAACGTGGGAAGCGGCGGCCACGACATCGTCTATCCGCGCGACAGGGCCCTCGAGCTCGCGCGTCGGGTCCAGGAGCCGGTCCCTGCATACGAGGCGGCCGGCCCGGTGACCGAGGAGCTGCTCAAGACCGTCGCCGTCCAGCCCGTCTACGAGGAGAGGACGGGGGCCGCGGTGGCTCCCGCTCCGGCGCCTCCGGTGCAGGTCGCGGAGAAGCAGGAGAGGCGGATGCCCCGCACCGCCAGCCAGGTCCCGCTCGCGGCAGGCATGGGGCTCCTCGCCCTGGTCGGCGCCGCCGCCCTGGGGCGATTGGTCCACCGCATCGTCTGAGGCGAGCCCGGATGCCTCTGGCGGAGGCCGGCCCACGGGCTCGAGCGGGCCCCGCGAGGGGTCCGCTCGAGCGTTGGAGGCCGGACGTGGAGGACGGGTGAGGGGTTCATCCCTTGTCCAAATTGCACGGTCGCCCTGTCGAAGTTACACGACGAGGCGTCACATCTGGAACGGAACTTGCTGTCGATGGGAGGAGGCAAAGATCATGAAGAGAGCCCTCACAAGGTGCCGGACGCCGCTGGCGCTTCTCGGCGCCCTCGCGTTCACCTTCACCGCACAGGCTCAACCGGACGACCGCTACGACGGTCCGCAGGCAGACGACATCCGTCAGACGGTCGTCAGGGTCGCCTACGTCTCCGGGGAGGTCTCGTACAGCCGCGGGGACGATCCCGACAACTGGCAGCCTGCGTCGCTCAACTTCCCGATGACGCTGGGCGATCGCCTCTACACGACGTCGGGCGCGCGCCTGGAGCTCCAGACCGAGGGGGGCGCGATCTACATGGCGCCTGGGTCCGATCTCGCCGCGTTGAACGTCACCTACGACGTCAAGCAGTTCTCGCTGGGAATCGGGTCCGCGTCGTTCCAGATCCGCCGGATCGGCTCCGGCGAGTCCTACGAGGTCGATACCCCGAACGCCGCGGTGACGTTCGACCGCCCGGGCGACTACCGGGTCGACGTCAGCCGCGGAGGCGACACGCGCGTTTACGTCAGCCGCGGGTTCGCCTACGTGGCGGCGGCCGGCGGCGAGGTCCCGCTCCAGGAGGGCCGCCTGATGGTCATCGACGGCATCGACTCCCCGGTCTACGACGTGGCGTCGTTGCCGCGCCCGGACGCCTGGGACCGATGGGTCAGGTCGCGCTCTCGCCGCTTCCGCGACACGGACCGATACGTCAGCGTGGACATCGCCGGCGTCGACGACCTGGACCAGTACGGAAGCTGGTCGGAGGTGTCGGGCTACGGGACCTGCTGGACGCCGCGGAACGTCTCGGCCGACTGGCAGCCGTACCGCGCCGGGCGATGGGTCTGGCAGGACCCCTGGGGCTGGAGCTGGGTCTCGAACGAGCCCTGGGGCTGGGCTCCCTATCACTACGGGCGATGGGTCACGGCGCGGTCGCGCTGGTACTGGGTGCCGGTGGGGCCGAACGTCCGGACGGTTCGCTACGCGCCGGCGCTCGTGGCCTTCGTGGGCGGTCCGGGCTTCTCCCTTTCGTTCTCGGTGGGCGGGGGAGGAGGCGGAGGCGGGTACGTGGGCTGGTTCCCCCTCGCGCCGCGCGATCCGTTCGTCCCGTGGTGGGGATCCCACGCGCGCGCCACCAACGTCACGCACGCCACGAACGTGACCTACGTGAACCGCACGTCCGTGACGATCGTCAACCAGAACACGTTCGTGTCGGGCGCGCCGGTCGGTCGGAACCTGATCCGCGACGCCAGGGCCGTGCGTGAGATCTCCGCGGCCCCCGTCGTCCGCGGGCCGATCTCGGTCGTTCCGCTCGCCTCCTCGATTCGCGTGTCGACGGAGAGGACCGGTCCGGCGCAGCGCCCGCCGGCCGCGGCCCTGAACCGTGCCGTCGTCACGCGCCGCGCGCCGCCGCCGGCACCGGCTCCGTTCCGCGAGAAGGAGAAGGTCATCCGCGAGAACCGCGGCGCGCCCGTGGCGCCCGCCGAGGACGTGCGCCTTCCGGGGAGGACGCGGGCCACGCTTCCCACCCGCCCGGTCTTCGTCGAGGGGGGCCAAGTCAAGCTTGCACCCAAGGACGCTCGAGGCGGGGTCCCGGCTCCCGTTCCCGTGACGCGCGAGGCCCGACCGGAGCAACCGAGCCGCCAGCAGGAGGTTGAGCAGCAGCAGAGGGGTCAGGACGCCCGGAAGGCCCAGGAAGAGCAGCAGCAGAGGGGTCAGGACGCCCGGAAGGCCCAGGAAGAGCAGCAGCAGAGGGGACAGGACGCCCGCAAGGCTCAGGAGCAGCAGCAGCAGAGGGTGCAGGACGCCCGGAAGGCCCAGGAAGAGCAGCAGCAGAGGGTGCAGGACGCCCGGAAGGCTCAGGAAGAGCAGCAGCAGAGGGGGCAGGACGCTCGCAAGGCTCAGGAGCAGCAGCAGCAGAGGGTCCAGGACGCCCGCAAGGCCCAGGAGCCGAGCGCCAGGGAGAAGCAGGCCGCCGAGAAGAAGAAGAAGCTGGAGAAGGAGAAGGGCAAGGACAGGACGCCGCCGCCGGACGAGAGGAAGGACTGACCTCGGATCGACGCCCTGGCGGTACCCGGGCCGAACGGAGGCCTGGTCGCGGACGGCCCGCGCATCTGACGGCAGGCTCGGCGACTCCCTCCGAACGGAGGGGCTCAAACGCCGACGGGTCCGATAGGAGGGAAGAAATGAGCGGAATGAAGGTGCTCGCCATCGTCCTGATCGTGGCCGGCATCCTCGGGCTGATCTACGGGGGGTTCACCTACACGAAGGACACCCACTCGACCAAGATCGGTCCCCTGGAGCTCTCGGTGAAGGAGAAGGAGACCGTGAACGTTCCCCTGTGGGCGGGCGTGGGCGCCATCGTCGTGGGAGGGGCTCTCCTCCTCGTGGGACGGAGGAAGTAGCCCTCGGGTCAGGGTGCCCCGGCAATCGGCCAGAGAATGGGGAACAGGCGCCCGCCGCCGAGGGGGAGGACGCACGCCCCCTCCCCGGCGGGGAGGGGGCGCTCGTCGGGGCTGGCTAGTCCGGAACGGCGAGCTGGAAGGTGCCGTCGTTGCTGACGTTGTCGACGACCACGCCGAAGCAGACGGCGCGCTCGGAGCTCCTGACGACCATCGTGCCGTTCGTCACGCCGATGTCGACCCCCACCTGCTCCCACCCGAAGGGGCTCAACGTGAACGAGAAGGAGCCGAGCGACTCGTTGGCGGGACCGTAGACGTCGGCGGTGATGGTCTGGGAAAAGGCCGAGTCGCTCGCGCAGCCGAGGTTCGTGCGGTCGTATCCGTTCACGCTGACCCCGACCACGTACCCGGGGATGCCGGAGGTGAGCGTCCCCGCCTCGTCGGCCGACTGCACGGCGGTGCTGAACCGTCCGTTGGGGCCGTCGACGTAGACCTGGGCGGCGACGATGAACCGATAGGCGGGGTCGCCGCTGTCGAAGTCGATGGCGCCCGCCCCGCTGAGCCCGAAGACGTCGCTGAGGAAGTTCTCGAAGGTGAGCGTCTCGTAGCCGTAGATCGTGAAGGTCCGGGAAGCCACCTCCCCGTCCCGCGTGCTGAAGCCGGCACGGATCGCGTACGTGGAGCCCGTGACGTTGGCGATGCTGATCTTCGTCTTGAAGACGGCCCCGAACTGACCGGTGCCGTAGGCAGAGGTGGGCAGGAGGAGGTGCGACACCGCCCCCACGACCAGCGGGCCGGGCGAGCGAACGCGCGCCTCCTCGGCGAGGAGCGGAGCGCTCAGGATCAGGGCGGACGCGAGGATCATCAGTTTCTTCATTCGTTCCTCCAGAAGCAGGCCGTGAAGGAGCAAGCGCCGTGCCGCCACCCCCCGCGGCGAGGGCGCGGGCGAGCCTCGGGAGACGTCTTCGGCGCGGTGGATGCAGCGTCGGATCCGGAGGCCGGACCATGGCCGGACACCACGGCAGCCGTCGGGACCTTCGACACCCACGGCGGAGCCGAGGCGGCCCTGAAGGAGCTCCGGCGCTCGGGCCTCGACAGGAGGCACCTCTCTCTCGTCGGCACGGATGACCGGACGAAGGAGCACGTGATCGGCTTCCACGACGCCTCCGACCGGATGACCGTGCGGGGGAAGCGGGGCGCCTCCCGGGGCGTTCTGTTCGGCCTCCTCTTCGGGGCGGCGCCCTTCGTCGCCCACGGCCCGGCGAGCGAGATCGATCGGGCGAGGATCGTCCTCGAGACGACCCCGGCGGCGCGAGTCGAGCTCCACGCGGCGCGAGGGCAGCCGCGGTCAGGCCCTCTCTTTCCGGCGGAGCACCAGCTTCCACGCTTCGACGACCGCCAGCACGGCCAGCCCGGACCCGACGACGACCAGGAGGTCGCGGCGTCCGAGGGGAGCGGTCGAGAAGACCTTCTGGAGGAACGGCACGTAGACGACCGCCAGCTGCAGCCCGACCGTCGAGAAGAACGCGACGACCATCAGCGGGTTCGTGAGGAGGCCGACGCGGAAGAGCGAGCTCCGCTCCGACCGGACCTCGAGCGCCAGGACCACCTGCGTGAAGATGAGCGTCGTGAAGAGGAGCGTCTGCCATGCGGGGTCCCCGGCGCGGAACGAAAAGACGCCGACGCCGAGGGAGACCAGGCTCATCACGATGCCCATCACGGCGACGAACCCGACCAGGCCACGCCCGAAGATGCTCTCCTCCGAGGAGAAGGGGGGGCGCTTCATCACGTTCCCTTCGGCCGGCTCCACGCCCAGGGCCAGGGCGGGGAGGCCGTCGGTCACGAGGTTCATCCAGAGGATCTGGAGCGGAAGGAGGGGAAGGGGCATGCCGAGGAGCGGCCCCAGCAGCATCACGGCGATCTCGCTGGCGTTGCAGCTGAGGAGGTAGGTGATGAACTTCCGGATGTTGTCGTAGATCCGGCGCCCCTCCTCGACGGCCGCCATGATCGTGGCGAAGTTGTCGTCGAGGAGGACCATGTTGGCCGCGTCCCTCGCGACGTCGGTCCCCGTGATCCCCATCGCCACGCCGATGTCCGCCTTGCGGAGCGCGGGAGCGTCGTTGACGCCGTCCCCGGTCATCGCCACGACGAGGCCCCGGCCCTGGAGGCTCGTGACGAGCCGGATCTTGTGCTCCGGCGAGACGCGGGCGAAGACCGAGACGTCGCTCACCCGCTCGCGCAGCTCGGCGTCCGTCAGCCGGTCGAGGTCCTGCCCGGTCAGGAACTCCTCGCTCTCGGTGATGCCGACCTGCCGGGCGACGTGACGCGCCGTCAGCGGGTGGTCGCCCGTGATCATGACGGGGCGGATGCCCGCCGCGCGGCAGCGGGCCACCGCGTCGGCCACCTCGGGGCGGGCCGGGTCGAGCATGCCGAAGAGCCCGACGAGGGTCAGGTCGGTCTCCAGCCCGGGGAGCTCCGCACCGGTGGGCGGGCGGTCGAGCGCACGGACCGCCACGCCCAGGACGCGCATCCCGTTCTTCGCCAGGTCGTCGTGCGCCGCCATGACGCGGCGGCGCCGGTCGTCGTCGAGCGGCACGAGCGCCCCTTCGACCCAGAGGGACCCGGATCCGGCCAGGAGCCCGTCGATGGCCCCCTTCGTCACGGCGAGGAAATCGGGCGTCTCGACCGCCCGGCTCCGCCTCTCCCAGAGCGGCCGGAGGGCGGCCGGGACGTCCGCGTCGGCCGCCGGCATGCGATGGACCGTCGTCATCCGCTTCCGGAGGGAGTCGAAGGGAAGCTCGGCGACCCGCGGCAGCGCCTTGTCGAGCACGTCCTTCCGGACGCCGTACTCCGCCGCGGCCAGGACCAGCGCTCCTTCGGTCGGGTCCCCCACGGCGTGGTGGCCGCCCCCTTCCTTCTCCTCGCGGGCGAGGATCGCGTCGTTGCACAGGGCTCCCCCGACGAGGAGCAGGTCGAGGGTCGAGGCCAGCGCGGCCCCCCCTTCGGCCGAGGCCGCGCGCTCGAGGCTGAGGCGCCGTCCGTCCCCCCGCTGGACGAGGTCGATCCGGTGGTTGGCGATGTCGATCGCCGTCACCGTCATCCGGTTCTGGGTCAGGGTCCCCGTCTTGTCCGAGCAGATGACGCTGACGGAGCCGAGGGTCTCGACCGCCGGCAGCTTCCGGATCAGCGCCCTGCGCCTGAGCATGCGCTGCGCTCCCAGCGAGAGGGCGATGGTGACGACGGCCGTCATCGCCTCCGGAATGGCCGCGACGGCGAGGCTGACGGCGGTCAGGAGCACCTCGAAGACCTTCTCGCGCGTGCCGGCCGTCCGGATCCCCAGGAGGAAGACGACCGCGACGAGGACCCCCGCCGCGACGGCCAGCCCTCTGCCCAGCCGGTCGAGCCGCTTCTGGAGCGGGGTCTTCTCCTCGTCCACGGACTGGATCAGGCCCGCGATCTTCCCCAGCTCGGTGGACATGCCCGTGGCGGTCACGACCATCGTGCCGCGCCCGTAGGGGACGACCGTCCCTGCGTAGACCATGTTGCGGCGCTCGGCCAGCGGCCTCTCGGCCTCGAAGACGAGCGTCTCGTCCTTGTCCACGGCCTCCGATTCGCCGGTGAGCGCCGCCTCCTGGGCGCGCAGGTTGACGCTTTCGAGGACCCGTCCGTCGGCCGGGACGACGTTCCCCGTCTCCAGGAGCACGAGGTCGCCGGGGACGAGGTTTCGGGAGGAGATCTCCTGGACCCGTCCCTCCCGCCGGACCCGCACCGTGGGGACCGACATCCGCTTCAGCGCGGCCATCGACCGCTCGGCACGAGCTTCCTGCGTGTAGCCCAGGATCGCGTTGAGGGCCACGATGGCGAGGATGACGGCGGCCTCGATCCGGTCGCCGAGCGCGACCGACAGGCCCGCGGCGGCGAGGAGGATGAAGGTCATGACGTTGAGCAGCTGCTCGCGGACGATGGCGAGCCGGCTCCGGCCGACCCGTTCGGTCAGCTCGTTGGGGCCGTGCTTCTCGAGGCGCGCGGCCGCTTCCGACGACCCGAGGCCCGCGGCCCCGTCGCTCGCGAGGTGCCGCAGGACGTCGTCGGCGCCGAGCCGCGAGGCATCCATCACGTCCCAGTATGACGCGGAGGCGGAGCGTCGGGGCTTCGCCCGGTGCTAGCATGGGTCTCGCGCGCGGGAGCGAGGACGGACGGAGCCGTCCGGCCTCCGGCAGACGGGAGGCGCCGTGAGCCCCGAACGGGTCTTCGTCACGGGCGGAACGGGCTTCGTCGGGGACCGGCTCGTGGGCGCCCTCCTGGCTCGGGGGCGGTCCGTACGGGCCCTGGCACGTCCCGCGAGCGAGAGGCCGGCCGCTGCCGAGCGGCTCGAATGGGCGACCGGCGACATCCTCGACCGCGATTCCCTCCGGCGCGGGATGGACGGGTGCACGGAGGTGTTCCACCTGGCTGCCTACGCGAGGAACTGGGCGAAGGACCCGGCGACCTTCTTCCGGCTGAACGTCGAGGGCGCGCGAAACGTCTTCGAGACGGCCGCGGAGGCCGGCGTCCGTCGCATCGTCTACACGTCGACCGTGGTGGTCTTCGGGCCGACGCCCCGGGGCGTCGTCGGGGACGAGGCGAGGCCGAGGGCGACGTCGCGTTACCTGACGGAGTACGAGGAGAGCAAGGCCGTCGCCGAGAAGGAAGCCCTGGCGCTGGCCTCGAAGGGCCTCCCGATCGTCGCCGTCCACCCGACCCGCGTCTACGGGCCGGGGAAGCGGACGGAGGGGAACTCGGTCTCCCTCATGCTCGACCAGTACGACCGCGGGCGGTTCCCGTTCCTCCCCGGCCGGGGCGCGAACGTGGGGAACTACGTCCTCGTGGACGACCTCGTCGAGGGGCACCTCCTCGCCCTGGAGAAGGGGAGGGTGGGGGAGCGATACATCCTGGGAGGCGAGAACGTCTCGCTCAGGGACCTCCTGCGCCTGGTGGACGAGCTGACCGGACGGCGGCACGTCCAGATCGGTCTGCCCCGCCCCGTCGCGATGCTGTACGCCGGCCTCGAGAGGGAGAAGGCGCGGCGGCTCGGCATCTACCCGAAGATCACGCCCGGGTGGGTGGAGACGTTCCTCGTGGACTGGGCCTACACGAGCGCGAAGGCCGAACGCGAGCTCGGTTACCGGATCACGCCCCTCCGGGAGGGGATGCGCCGGACGCTCGACTGGCTGCATCGGCAAAGAGGCGCACGATGACTCCGCGAGAGGCGGTGGACTCCACCGGGGGCCTTCTCCATTCCGCCGACCGGAAGGCGACGATCGTCCTGCTGGCCGCGCCGGTCCTCGGGATCCTCTTCGTGTACGTCGGCAGCAAGCCGTTCTACCTCCGTCACCTGGCGTCCTCGGTCGCCCTCGGGGGGAACGTGGAGCTGACCGCGGGGCTCTACGCCTTCGCGTCGGCCTTCGTCCTCCTCGGCCTGATCCCGGCGCTGATCGTGAGGGTCGTCTTCCATGAGCCGCTCTCGGCCTACGGCGTGCGGGCCGGCGACCTCTCCTACGGCTGGAAGGCGCTCGCCGTCGTGGCCCCGGTGATGGTGCTGCTCAGCCTCTCGGCGTCGAGGATGCCCGAGTTCCTCGCGGTCTACCCCCTGAACCGGGCCGCGGGCGACGGTCCGCTCGCCTTCGCGGGCCACGCGCTCGCCTACCTCGTCTTCTACGCGGGCTGGGAGTTCGGTTTCCGTGGGTTCGTCCAGTGCGGGCTGCGCGACGAGATGGGGGACTGGAACGCCATCCTCGTCCAGACGGCCGTCTCGGCGGCCCTTCACGTCGGCAAGCCCCTCGGGGAGACGCTCGGCGCGGTCCTGGGAGGGGTCGTGTGGGGAGTGATCGCCTTCCGGTCGCGTTCGCTGCTGGTCCCGCTCCTGACCCACTGGGTGCTGGGCGTGTCCCTCGACCTCTTCATCGTCTGCCGGTAGGGGCGACGGGCGAAGGCGTGCGGCGAAACGGGAGCGACACGGGCCATCTGGTCGTCGCGGGCGCCGAGCTTCGAGCGGCCGACGGCGTCATCCTCGCATCGCTCGTGGCGTTCAGCCTGCTGGCCGTGGGCGGCCGCGCCCAGGTCCCCGGCTGGTCCCTTCTCGTCGGGAGGAACCTCGCCGTCTTCGCAGGTGTCCTCGTCTCCGCGGCCGTGGTGCCGCGCGTCCGGCCCCCCGCGCTCGCCTTCCTCCTCCGGACGGCAACCGTCACCCTCTCGTACGCCTACCTGTTCAGCGCCGTCGCCTCCCTTCAGCTGATCGTCCAGGGACGTTTCCGGGACGACCTGGTCCTCGCGCTCGAGGCGCGGCTCTTCGCCGTCCAGCCCACGCTGTGGCTGGAACGGTTCGTCACGCCCGCTCTCACCGAGTGGATGATGTTCTGCTACGTCGTCTACGTGCCGCTCTACCCGATCGTCTGCGCGATCCTCTGGGCCAGGCGGGGCCGGGCGGCGGCGGAGGACGCCTTCTTCACGCTGGGCCTCGCGAACGTCCTGTGCGACGTCGGATTCGTCCTCTTCCCCGTCGCCGGCCCGCTGTACTGGATGCCGGAGCGGTTCCGCGTACCGCTCCACGGGTGGGTCTTCACCTGGGCGGGGGAGCTGATCCGGACCCGGGCGCACTTCGCGGGCGGCTCTCTCCCGAGCCCTCACGCGGCCGCCGCGACGGTCATGTGGGTCATGGCCTGGAGGTACCACCGGCCGACGTTCTGGGTCCTCTCGCCGGTCATCCTCTCCCTCTACGTCTCCACGGTCTACGGCCGGTACCACTACGTGACGGACGCGGTCCTCGGAATCGCGACCGCCGGCCTCGCGCTGTCCCTGGCGCCGGCTCTCCAGCGGTCCTGGGACAGGCTCGCCGGAGGCGGCCGGTCGGGCTCGCAGCCGAATCCCGCGCGGATGGGCTAACGCATCGCGGGAGACCGCCTCCCCGGCTCGCCCGGACGAGGGTCGAGGCGATCCAAATTCGATTCGCTCCCGTCGGCGCGTTTACGCGCGCTGGTTTGGAGACCCCTATAATCCCCGCCCGTCATGGACGCCGTCGTGAAAGAGGAGATCGGGGCCTTCCGCGGCAGGGGACTCTGGGCCGTGATCCTGGGAGGCTCCTCGGGGTTCGGGCTCGCCACGGCCAAGCGCCTGGCCAGGGCCGGGCTCAACATCCTCCTCGCCCACAAGGACCCCGAGGGGACGGTCGAGTCGGTGATCGCGCCTCACTTCGACGCGATCCGGAGGGAAGGGGTCTCGCTCGTCACGCACAACGCCAACCTCTTCGACGACGAGGAGCGCGGGACGGTTCTCGACGGCATCGCGGAGCACGCGGGGCCGGGAGGGGTCCACCTCTTCATGCACTCCATCGCCGCCGGGGCGTGCAAGCTGCTCGCGGAGGACCGGACGCCGGACTTCCGGGGGATCGCGCTCCGGGGACTCGCCGAGGCCCTGGCGGCCGAGGGGTCTCCCGTCGAGGTGGCGGTCCTCAGGAAGGCGGTCAACACGGCGTTCCACCTGAAGGGGTGCGACGCGCTCCACACGCTGGCCGACAGCCGGATCCCGTACCGGGAGGAGCTGCTCGGGGAGGACGACCTGAAGCGAACGGTCTGGATGATGGGATACGACCACCTCCTCTGGGGCCGCGAGCTCCTCACGGCCGGGCTCCTGGCGCCCGGCGCGCGCCTGGTCGCCATGACCTCCGAGGGGAACGAGATCGCGTGGAAGGGGTACGCGGCGGTCTCGGCCGCCAAGTGCGCGCTGGAGGCCTCGTCGCGCGCGATGGCGGTCGAGCTGGCGCCCTACGGGGTCCGCTCGTATGTCGTCCAGGCGGGGATCACGGACACCCCCGCCGGAAACGCCATTCCCGGTTTCGACCTGATGAAGGCCCAGGCCCGCATCCGGAACCCCTTCCACCGCCTGACGACGCCCGAGGACGTCGCCGAGGCCATCCACGCGCTCTGCCTGCCGGGATTCGCCTGGGCCAACGGTGAGGTCATCCGGGTCGACGGTGGCGAGGCGGTCTCCGGGGCCTGATGCTGCGCGTCCTCGGGATGGGCTGGGCCCTCCCTTCCACCGAGCTCGACAACGAGTTCCTCTACCGGGAGGTCGGCCTGGAGCGCGGGCCGGACTGGGTCTCGTCGCGCCTCGGGATCGAGAAGCGCTACTCGGTCCTGAGCAAGGAGTACATCCTCGAGACGAAGAACCGGGACCCGGGGCAGGCGATCCTCCACGCGCGGATGCGCGGCGAGACGCCGGTCACGCTGGGGGCTGCCGCCGCGCGGCGAGCGCTCGAGAAGGCCGGGGTGACGCCCGCCGAGGTGAGCTGGGTCGTCGCGAACAACGACACGCCGTTCGAGACCATCCCGAGCACCGCCTCGCTGATCGCCAAGGCGCTCGGCATCGGCTCCGGACCCCACTGCGACGTGAACAGCGCCTGCTCGAGCTTCGCGCGGCAGATGAAGCTCCTCGCCGACACGAGGCCCGAGGCCCTCCCGGAGGTCGTCCTCTGCGTCCAGACGAGCGCCTACACGGTCCGGACCGACTACGCGGCCGGGAGCGTCGACGGCTACATCTGGGGGGACGGCGCGGCCGCCGAGGTCGTCTCGGCGCGCAGGCCGGGGAAGCTGCGGGTGGAGCCGATGATCTTCGAGACCCGGCCGGAGGGGGCCGAGGAGATCGTCATCGACAGCGCGGGGCACTTCGCGCAGAACGGGGCCGCCGTCCGCGAGTTCTCGATCCGCAAGACCTGCGAGATGTTCGAGGCGATCGCGCAGGAGAAGGGCCTCTACGCCGAGAGCGTCTACACGGTGGCCCACCAGGCCAACTACGTGATGCAGGACTCCATCCTGGGGCACCTCGGCCTGCCCGCCGAGCGCCACCTGCGGAACGTTCGGGAGCAGGGGAACATCGCGGCGGCCGGGTGCCCCTCGGTCATCGCCCAGAACTGGGACTGCCTGGTGCCGGGGGACCAGCTCGTCTACGCCGTCCTCGGCTCGGGCCTGTCGTGGGGCGCGGGCTTCGTCGAGGTGCTGGCGTGACGGGAACGGCGCTGCGGGACCGGACAGCCCTCGCGCACGGAGACGTCGTGGCGCTGTCCGAGGCCGGGGTGCTGCCGAAAGGTCTCCTCCTTCCGTTCCACGAGGTGCGGCTCCTCACCTGGGACGAGGAGTCCGGCACGGGGCGGATCGAGGCGGTGCGGCGGAACCGGCTGGACGACTGGTACTACGGCTGCCACTTCCTGAGCGACCCGGTGATGCCCGGCTGCTGGGGCGTCGACGCCGTCTGGCAGGCGCTGCGGCTCTTCGCGGCCTGGCGCGGGATCGAGCGCTGCGAGAAGCCGATGGGGATGGAGGGGGTCTCCTTCTTCGGCCAGGTCCGCCCCTACGACCGGGAGGTCACCTACGAGGTCGACGTCGTCTCCGTCGAGCGCGACGGCGCGGAGGCGATGGTCACGGGGAAGGCGACGGTCCGGACGGACGGCGTCGCGGTCTACTCGATCGCCTCGGCGCAGGTCGGCACGGCCTACTGGGAGGGGGAAGGAGGCGAGGGGGGCGACGGCGCCGGCGCGGGGACCGGGATTCCCGACGACCTCGACCCTCCCTTCCTCGCGCCGCTCTCCTCCGCGGAGTTCGGGGCGCGGAGCTCCTTCTCGCACGCCGAGCTGATCGCCCTCTCGCGCGGCACGCTCGTGAACGACCCTCCGGGCGAGATGGGGCTGCTGCCGCACTCCCTCATGCTCGAGGTCCACCGGGTCCACCGGATCGCGTTCGACCGCGGGACGGGAGAGGGGGAGGTCGTCGCCTCGCGCGGGAACGACCCGGCCGACTGGTCCTTCCCGATGAACGGCGGGCGGAAGCCGCCGGCCCTCCTGGTCGACGCCGTCTGGCAGCTCCTGGGGCTCTTCCTCGCCTGGAGCGGGAGCCCGGGGACGGGCCGGGCCCTCGGCTTCGAGCGCGCCGACGTCTTCGACGCCGTGACGCCGCGCGACGCGCGGATCGACTACAGGGTCCGGATCCTCCGGACGCTGACGTCCCCCGCGAGCGGCGACGCGTTCGTCCGGGCCGACGGGGAGGTCTTCGCTGACGGCCGGAGGGTCCTCGCGGTCGCGAACGCCAACGTCGGCTGCCACGTGGGGATCCGGTACGCCGACTACCCGCGGGAGGGACCGATGTCCCGCGGCGGCCGGCTGGCGCGGAGGGGGTGAGGCGGGCGTGGGGAAGGACATCGCGGTCGTCACGGGGGCATCCGGCGGCATCGGGCAGGCCGTGGCCCGGCACATCCACGAGAGGAGCGGGGGCGAGCTCCGGCTGGCGCTCCACTACAACGGGGGCCGCGCGGCGGCCGAGGCGCTGTGCGCGGCGATCCCCGGCTCCTTCCTCGTGCGGGCGGACCTCGCGACGGCCGGCGGCCGCGCCGCGCTCCTTGCCAAGGTCCTGGAGAGGGGGACGCCGTACGTGCTGGTGAACAACGCGGGGATCGACCGGCCGCACGAGCCCGCGCTCCAGATCGAGGAGACCTCCTTCGACGCGCTCGTGGCGCTCAACCTGAAGGCCCCCGTCCTCCTGATGCGCGACTTCGGGCGGGAGATGGCGGCGTCCGGGTCGGGGGTCATCGTCAACGTCAGCTCCGTCCTGGCGCGGGTGGCCCTGGTCGGGAGCGCCGTCTACCGGGCCACGAAGGCCGCCCTGGAGGAGATGACACGCCAGTTCGCCTTCGAGCTCGGGCCCCGGGGCGTGCGCGTCAACGCGGTGGCGCCGGGCTTCATCGAGACGTCGATGACGGCGGAGATCGCGCCGGAGCTGCGGCGGAAGATCCTCGCCCAGGTCGCCGTCGGCGACTTCGGCGCGCCGGAGGCGGTCGCCCTGGCCGTCGGACACCTCATCGAGAACGACTTCGCGAACGGCTCGATCCTCCACGTCGACGGGGGGATGGCCCTGTGACGGCGGGAAGGCTGTCCCCCGGCGAGGTCCTCGCCCTCCTGCCGCAGGCGAGGCCGATGCGCTTCGTGGAGGAGATCCTCGAGCTGGACGACGAGCACATCCTCGCCACCTACACCTGGAAGGACGAGGACTGCGAGGGGCACTTCCCCGGCGACCCCGTCGTCCCGGGAGTCAAGCTGATCGAGATGGCCGCGCAGGTCGGGAGCGTCGCCTGGTGCATCTACCACCTCGCGGCGTCGCACTCGGTCGAGGAGATCCGCCAGATGGTCGGCCTCTTCACGGGGATCGAGCGCGGGGTCTTCAAGAAGGTGGTCCGGCCCGGCGAGACGGTCGCCGCCCTGGCGACGTTCGGCGAGTCCGGCTTCTTCAGGGGGAACAAGCTCGTCAGCAGCGTGGAGATCCAGCTCGTGGGAGGGGCCCGCGACGGCGAAGAGGTCTTCGAGGGGGTCCTGTCGGGGCTCTTCATCCCGAGGGACGCGAGGGGGCTCCGATGACGCGGAGGCGTGTGGTCGTGACGGGGATGGGCGTCGTCGCCCCGAACGGGGTCGGGCTCGCGGCGTACCGCGATGCGCTGCGCGCGGGGCGCTCGGGGATCACCTGGCACGAGGAGCTCGCGAGGCTCAACTTCGCCTGCCAGATCGGGGGCGCTCCGCCCCTCACGGAGGACGAGATCCTCGAGGTCCTCCCCGAGGCCGACTACCACAAGATGAACGAGGCGATGGTCTATGCCGCGCTGGCCGCGGTGGAGTGCGCGCGGAGCGCCGGGATCGACGTCGACCTCCTCCGGGGCTACCAGGAGACGCCGGTGGCCTGGGACACGGGGACGTTCATGGGGTGCGGCGTGGGCGGGATGGACACGATCTTCGACGAGCTCATGCCGGTCATGGCAGAGGCCCCCGACCAGGAACCGGGCCGCGGGACGGCGGCGATGGGGACCTCCATCGTCCCGAAGGTGATGGGGAGCTCCGTCAGCGTCACGCTCGGGAAGCTCCTCGGCCTCGGCGGGCAGACCTCCACCAACAGCTCGGCGTGCAACACGGGGACGGAGGCGATCTTCGAGGGCTACAAGCAGGTCGTCCTCGGATACGCGGAGGCGATGTACGTGGGGGGGGCGGAGGGCTCGCACTACGGCGTCTGGTCCGGGTTCGACGCGATGCGCGACGTCCTCTGCACGCGCTACAACGAGGCGCCGGAGCGGGGCTCCCAGCCGATGGGCGCCGGCGCCTGCGGGTTCGTCCCCGCGGGCGGGGCGGCCGTCCTGAGGCTGGAGAGCCTCGAGGCGGCCCTCGCGCGGGGCGCGCCGATCCTCTGCGAGCTCCTCTCGGCCTACGTCAACTCGGGCGGCCAGCGCGACGGCGGGACGATGACGTTCCCCAACCCGGACGGGGTCGTCCGCTGCATCCGCCGGGTCCTCGACGACGCGGGGGTGGCGCCGTCGGAGATCTCGCTCATCAACGGGCACCTCACCTCGACCGGGGCGGACCCGCGCGAGGTCGAGAGCTGGCTCAGGGCGCTGGAGCTCCCCGCGGAGCGGCTCCCCCTCATCCAGTCGACGAAGTCGATGATCGGGCACACCCTGGGGGCGGCCGGAGCCCTGGAGGCGGTCGCGGCCGTCGACCAGCTCTCCCGGGGCTACGTCCACCCCTCCATCAACTGCGAGCAGATCCACCCGGAGATCCGGTCGATCGCCGCCAGCGTCCCGCACGCCCTCGTCGAGAGGCCGCTCGAGCACGTCGTCAAGGCCTCCTTCGGCTTCGGCGACGTGAACGGCTGCCTCCTGTTCAGGCGGTGGGGAGGGCGGTGAGCCGGACGGCTCCGGAACCGACAGGAGGCTGACATGGCATTCAAGCGCAAGGAGACGGTGATCGAGGCGACGGACCTCGCCACGATCACGGCGGAAGAGGCGGAGAAGCGGATCATCGCAGGCGTGAGGAAGTACGCGACCCAGGAGGCGAACTGGTCGCGGGCCGACGCCAACACGCCCTTCCTGGGGCACATCATCGGGATGGGGATCGAGTCGAGCAACCTCGCCGACATCACGATGTCGATCGAGAGGCAGTTCCTGACGAGGAGGACGCGGCGCGTCCCCGTCTCCCCCGACGGCTCCGAGGTCCGGCTCGACGAGGGCGAGCTGGGCAAGCTCCGGATCCTCGACGGCCAGGACGCCCTCGCGGCCACGCCGGGCCTCGCCGTCAAAATGCTGATGGACCTCGGCCACATGGCCCCCGACCCCGCGTACCTCGGGAAGGTGGTCTCGTTCGCGTACATCAGCGTGATCGGCGAAGGGTGGAAGCTGAACGAGGCCCTCCGGAAGGCCATGGGACGCCTCGAGAAGCTCTCGGGGCCCGAGCGGGAGGAGGCCCTGGCCAACCTCCGGGCGCTCACCGCGCAGGCGAAGTCCTACGAGGCCCTCATCGCGGACGCCGCCGCCCTGGCCGGCCAGAGGCGGAAGAGCTACGAGGAGGAGAAGGCGGCCCACGAGGCGCTCGAGAGCGAGCTCTCCATGGCCACCGCGAAGCTCGCCGGGGCGGCCGGCGGCAACGACTCCGCCCGCATCGCCAGCCTCCGGTCGGAGGAGGCCGAGATCCGGACGCGCCTGAAGATGAGCGCGGCCAAGCTCCGGGTCTCCGCGGAGATCGCCTCCCAGGCGGGGAACAGGTCGGCGGCCGAGGCCGCCAAGGTCGCGGAGATCCGCGGGCTCCTCCAGGAGACCGTCCGCCTCGCCGAGTCTTGCTGACCGAGACGGAGCTCAGGCGCCTGCGCCGGCAGGAATTCTGGAGCCACCTCCTGGCCTATCCGACGTACGCCTTCATCGTCCTCCTGGCGCGCCTCAAGTTCCGGTACAGGTTCCAGGACCTGAGGCGCTCCCGGGAGGAGGTCTGGTCGAAGCTCGAGACCCACGACGGACCGGTCCTCTGGGCGGCCAACCACCTGACGATGATCGACTCCTTCCTCCTCTTCTGGGCCGTCGTGCCGTGGCGGCGGGTCGCGGGGTCGCGGTGGCTCCCGTGGTCCACGCCCGAGTTCCGCAACTACCACAGGACGGGGGGATGGCTGAAGGGCCCGGCCCTGCGCACGCTGATGTACCTGTGCCGCGCCATCCCGTTTCTCCGGGAAGGGGACGACGCCGTCGCGACCCGCTGGCGCGACGCCGCGTTCCAGAAGTGCGTGAGGATCCTGCGCGAGGGGGGCTCGGTCTTCGTCTACCCGGAGGCGGGCCGCTCGCGGAGCGGGTGGCTCGACCCCAACCGGCCCAAGGACTTCCTCGGACGGCTCGCGCTCGCCGCGCCCGGGGCGAAGTTCCTCTGCCTCTACTTCCGCGGCGAGCACCAGGCGTTCGCCACCGTGGCGCCCCGGCGGCGGGAGGTCTTCCGCCTCTACGCGGACGTCGTCGAGGCGGTCGAGCCGGGCGAGACGACGCCCCGGAGCGTCTCGGAGAGGCTGTTCCAGGTCCTGGGGCGCCTCCAGGAGCGCTGGTTCGCCGGGAGCGCGCTCCCGAAGAACTGCGGGGGGAACGACGTCGTGGACCTCGCGAGCCCGCTCCACCGGGAGCGGATCGACCCCGAGACGGGGGAGGCCGACCCCGAGTGGCTCGAGCGTCACCTGACCGAGAAGGAGCGCGCGTACCTCGAGGGGCAGCCGCCCGCTCTCCGTTACGCCGTCTTCTGGAAGCTCTTCGCCGCCAAGGAGGCGGCCCACAAGGCGCTGGCGCAGGGGGGCGTCTCGACGCCGATCGGCGCCTTCCCGATGCTCGAGGTGGACCTCTTCCGCCGCAAGGTGGTCCACCGCCCCACCTGCACGGAGGTGCAGGTCGCCTTCACGGACGACGACGGGGAAAAGGTCCACTGCGTCGCCGTCCTCCGCGGGGGGTCGGTCGGGGACGAGGGGACGCCGGGCGACGTGATCTGGCGGGTCGAGAAGGTGCCGGACGGAGAGGCGCCCGGGGAGTTCGCGCGCGGCATGCTCCTCGACCTGATCGCCGAGTCGGCCGACGACATCCCGTCGCCCGCCGTCCTGGCCCTGACGGAGGTGGACGGGATCCCGCGCGTCCTGCGCGGCGGCCGGGTCCGCGACTGGGGGGTCTCCCTCTCCCACTCGGGCCGCTTCGCGGCCTGCAGCTTCATGATCTCGTGAGGCGCGCGAGGCGGATGACGTCCCCCAGCTGCATCCTCTTCGCGGGGCAGTCGGTCCAGGAGAGCGGGATGTGTCGCGACCTCTGGGGGATCCCCGCCGCGCGGGAGGTCCTGGAACGCCTCGTGCCGTCTCTCGGGGACGACCTCGAGGCGGTCACCACCACGATGCCCGGCCCCGAGCTCTCCCTCACCTTCAACGCCCAGCGCGCCATCCACGCGCACCACCTGGGACACCTCTTCGCCTACCGCGCGCTCCACCCGGACCTCGAGCTCGACGGGGCGATCGGGCACTCGGTCGGCGTCGTCGCGGCGCTCGTGGCGGCGGGGGCGATGACGGTGGAGGGCTCGGCAGCCTTCGTCCGCGCGCGGGCGCAGGCCTTCGCCGACGCCTGCAAGGGGTTCGACGCGCCGATGGGCCTGGCGGCCGTCTCGACCGACTTCCTCCCGGACCTGGCCGACCGGGTCGACGCGTTTCCCGGCGTCTCGCTCGCCCTCCACAACACGATAGGGCGGGGGACGTTGGGCGGGCGGATGGCGGACCTGACGGCCTTCGCCGCGGCCGCCGCCGCGGAGGGATGGCCCGTCAAGCTCAGGCTCCTCGAGGTGGAGGGCCCGTATCACACCGAGGCGTTCGCCGGGTGCGAGGCCGTCCTCGCTGCGGCGCTGCGCGACGTCGAGATCAGGCCGCCGGAGGTCCCCGTCTTCATGGGGACGTCGGGGCGGCGGGAGACGGAGCCCGAGGAGATCAAGCGCCTCCTCGCGGCGCAGCCCCGCGCGCTCGAGCGCCACTTCGACGCGGTCTGGGCGGCGTACGACCACGGCTGCAGGAGCTTCCTCGAGGTCGCCTTCCGGCCGCAGCCGGTCACCTGGATCCGGGACCAGCTCCAGGACGAGGACGGGGAGCCCATGCCAGGCGTGACGACGACCGCCGTCCGGACGGCGGATCTCCTCACCTGAGCGCCCGAGCCGGCCGCGCGGGGTCCCTTCGCCACGCGACGGAGACGTGCATCCCCGGTGGGGCGACGGCGCGGAGGGCCGCCGCGCTCAGGTCCGGGAGCGCCTCGGCGGGCGGATCGGCGGCGAGGCGGATCCGGACGACGCTGCGCGGGTCGAGACGGGCGAGCGCCCCGGCCAGGCGGGCGCGGAGGTCGCCGTCTCCCGGGCGGGGGTCGACGTCGAGGTCCACCATCGGCCGGGCGGGGAGCTCGCGAAATTCCCAGGCCGCGGTCCCGCGGCCCCCTTCGGATCCCTCGAGCGTGAGCATCAGCGTCCCCTTCGGCTCGTCCTTCTCCGCGAAGGAGGTCCGTTCCGTCGAGCCGGGGAAGAGGACCGGAGCGGCGAGCGGGCGCCCCGCGAGGTCTCGGACGAGGACCTGGTGCCGGTGGATGTGGCCGGACAGGACGGCGGCGAAGCCGCCCGGCAGGTCGCGGCCCCGGACGACGTCGTCGCCGCTCCGGAAGACGAAGTCCGCGGGACCGACCGTCGCCCCCTCGACCGCGTGGTGGATGCAGAGGAGGCGGACGTCCGCCCGCACCGCGGCGTGGCCGGTCGCCTCCACGAGCGTCGCGAGGTCGTCCCGGACCCGCGGCGCGCAGGGGAACCCGGCCAGTGCCACGTCGAGCCCGTCGCGGTGGACGACGAACGTCCGGGGGCGGTCGAAGACGTGGATCCTCGGGTGGGTGAGGAAGAGGCTCCGCGGCACCCCGCCGCGCTCGTGGTTCCCGGGGACCCAGAAGAGGTCGACCCCCCGGTCGGCGAGGTCAGCGAGGCGCGTGAAGACCCTCTCCGCGAGCCAGGCGGGGATCCGGCTCCGGTAGAAGAGGTCGCCGCCGTGGACGACGAGGTCGGCCTCCCCCGTCGCGGCCGGCTCGAGCGCCTTCTCGAAGGCCTCGAAGAAGTCGTCGCCGCGGCGCGGCCTCTCGACCCGTGGCCTCGCGGGAAGGTCGATGCCGAGGTGGGTGTCGGAGACGAAGAGGAGGCGCGCCGGCATCGGCCCGAGAGTACCGGGACGCGGTCGTTCGGGGGCGCTCCCCGTCGCCCCGGGCGCGTTTACACGCGACGTTGACCCGGCAAACGCCACGGGCGTATGAGAGCCCCATGGCAGAGAACCGGATCCTCTCGACCTGGTCGGCGCGCGAGGGGGAGCTGCGGAGCGTCCTCCGGATCGTGGCCGCCGCGCTCTTCGCCTCGGCCGGGGTGATGAAGCTCTTCGCCTTCCCGGTCGGCGTCCCCCCGGCCGGCGGCACCGTTCCGATCCTCTCGCAGCTCTGGATCGGGGCCGTCCTGGAGGTGGTCGGCGGCGGGCTCCTCCTCGTCGGCCTCTTCACCCGCCCGGTCGCCTTCCTCCTCTCGGGCGAGATGGCCGTGGCGTACTTCCAGTTCCACGCCCCGCAGGGCTTCTGGCCGATCGTGAACGGCGGCGTCCCGGCGATCCTCTACTGCTTCGTCTGGCTCTACTTCTCGGCTGCGGGAGCGGGGCCCTGGAGCCTGGACGCCCGGCGGGGACGCTGAGGGGCACGGAGAATTCCCGGCCGGGCCCGTCGATCCGGCCCCCCGTCGTTCGTCGTGACGGTGAGGGCCCGGAGCGGGCGGGCACGAACCCCGGCGTCCGGACCGCCGCAATCCTTTGCCCTCGAACGATTTGAGGAGGCGAAACGATGCGAGTCATGGTGATCGTCAAGGCGACGAAGGAGTCCGAGGCCGGCGCGCCCCCCGACATGAAGATCCTGGCGGAGATGGGGAAGTTCAACGAGGAGCTGGTGAAGGCAGGGTTGATGCTCGCCGGGGAGGGGCTTCACCCGAGCTCGAAGGGGGCCCGGGTGAGGTTCTCCGGCACGAAGCGGACCGTGGTCGACGGGCCCTTCGCGGAGGCGAAGGAGCTGGTCGCCGGCTTCTGGCTCTGGAAGGTGAAGTCGCTCGAGGAGGCGATCGAGTGGGTGAAGCGGTGCCCCAACCCGATGCCGGTCGACTCCGAGATCGAGGTCCGGCAGCTCTACGAGATGGAGGAGTTCGGGGCCGAGCTCACCCCCGAGCTGAGGGAGCAGGAGGAGCGCCTGCGATCCCTCGTCGAGGAGCGGGCGAAGAGCTGAGCCGGCCGCCCGCGGCTCTACGCGCCGCAGAACCGGAGCGCCTCCTGGGCCTCCTTCCGGACGACGAAGGCCCGGTCCCACTCGAAGCTCTCGTCCTCGCCGAGGAGGCGGCGGCAGGCGGTGGCGAGCGTCTGCTTCTGCGCCGCATCGAGATGGCCTGCCTTGGCGAGCTTGCCGAGGCTCCTCACCGCCTTCGCGCGGATCCCCGGATTCGTGTCGGCGAGGCTCGCGTGGAGGCGATCCAGGAGCTGGAGCTTCAGGTGGGTCGGGAGGTCGGGGGGAGGGATCGACTCGGCGAGCTTGCCGATGGCCCGGGTGGCGGTGTCCCTCAGCTCGAGGCTCTCCGACCGCGACGCCTCGAGGGCGACCGGGACGGTGCGGACGACGCGCGGCGAGGCGATCTTCCCCAGGGCGTAGAGGATGAAGACCCGCGTCGCCGGGTCGGCCGTCGAGGCGTACCGGGCCAGGAGCGGCTCGACGGCGTCAGCGCCGATCCGGCCGAGCGCGTTCCCGGCGGCGAGCTGGGCCTTGAGGTCGCCCGCCTCGAGGTGGTCGAGGAGGACGGGGATGACCCACGCGCCGAAGCCGACGACGAGGCTGACGGCCTCGTCGAGGACCGGCACGAGGTCGGGCCGGTCCAGCGGGTCGAGGTAGAAGATGGCCGAGACCATCTCGAAGAGCGACCTCGCCTCGGAGGAGCCGACGCGGGCGATCTCCATCTCGACGAGGGCGAGGCCCCGGCGGAGGTCCTCGGGGCGGTCGCTGGCCAGGAGCGTCCGGATCGTCCGCCGGACGTCGTCGGGCCGGGGCGCCGGGAGGCCCGACTTGCCGATTCCCCGGGGACCGGTCTCGTCTCGGGGTGGGTCGCTTGCCACGTCCGCACCTCCTGCCGTCGGGCCGGCCGGCGCCTGGGGGCCGCGCGGCCGGCCGCGATCTCGAGCGTCGGCCCATCATAGTCTCCAACGTCCGCGGCTATCATCCCGCCGGTCCCGAAGAGACGATGCTCGCGCCCCGAGGGCGCGGTGAGCGCGGCCGAGCGGTCGGCCGCGAAGGAGGGTGCCATGGCCCAGGTCGACCCGCGGATCGGTTCCCGGCTTCTCGTCGCCGCACTTCCTCTGGCCCTGGCGGCCGCCTCCCCGCTGAGCGCGGGGGAGCCGGCGAGCCCAGCGGCGGCCGCGGTGGCCGCTCCGGCGCCCGCCGCCTCCGCCCTCGACCGGCTGAAGGCGCTGGCCGGGGAGTGGGTCGACGTGGACGGGACGATGGGGATGAAGGACCAGGTCGCGGTGACCTACCGGGTGACGGGAGCCGGCTCGGCGGTCGTCGAGACGGACTTCCCGGGGACCGCTCACGAGATGGTCACCGTCTACCACCGGGACGGCGACGACCTCGTCCTGACCCACTACTGCGCGGCGGGGAACCAGCCCCGGATGCGGGCGAAGAAGGTGGCGGGCGACGTCATCTCCTTCGACTTCGACGGCGGCACGAACCTCGATCCCGCGAAGGACCTCCACATGCACTCGCTTCGGATCGAGCTCGTCTCGCCCGACGAGCTGCGCGCGGAGTGGACGAGCTGGGCCGGCGGGAAGCCGGGGGACCACGTCGCGAAGTTCCACCTGAAGCGGAAGAAGGGCTGACCTCTTTCCTGCGGGAATCCCCGTCCCGTCGACTTGGCGGCGCGAGGGAGCGTTTCTAGAATCCGCCGATCTCGAAGGCGCGTGACACCGAGCACCGCGGGGACGGCGCCGCCCTCGCCCGGGCCCAGGCCGACCTGGAGGAGGGGCGGTGGGAGAGCGCGCGCGACGGCTTCCGCGCCGCTCTCGCGGAGGGCGAGACGCCGGAGGCGCTGGAAGGGCTCGGCTGGGCGCTCTTCTGGCTCGGAGAGGCGGAGGCCGGGCTGCAGGCCCGGGAGCGAGCCTTCGCGCTCTACCGGCGTCGGGGGGACCAGGAGGCCGCGGTCCGGGCCGCCCTGGCCCTCGGGGTCGACAGCGCCGACGTGCGCGGCCTGGCGGTGACGCTCGGCTGGCTCGAGAGGGCCCGGACGATCGCGGAGAGGCTCCCCGACGGGCCCGTCCACGGCTGGGTCGCCCTGTGGGACGGTCACGTCGCGAGGATCGCGGCGCGGGACCCCGGGGCGGCGCGTGCGTTCGCGGACCGCGCCTCCCGGATCGCGGACCGCCACGGCTCCGTCGAGCTCGCGATGCTCGCCCGGGCGCTCGACGGGCTCGCTCGCGTCGACCAGGGGGACGTCGCGGAGGGGATGCGGCTCCTCGACGAGGCGACCGCGGCGGCCCTCGCCGAGATGTCGGACCTCGACGCGGCCGGGACGACCTGCTGCTTCCTCATCCACGCCTGCCAGTCGGTGAGGGACTACGAGCGCGGCTCGCAGTGGACGGCCCGGATCAAGACGTTCGCGGAGCGATTCGGGATCCGCCCCCTCCTCTCCGCGTGCGAGCCGACGTTCGCGGCGCTCCTGGTCGGCGAAGGGGCGTGGCGGGAGGCGGAGGAGATGCTTCGCCGCGCCGAAGGAGAGCTCTCGGGCGCGCGCCCGTTCGCGCTTCCGGAGGTCTGCGAGGTCCTCGGGGAGCTGAGGCGGCGGCAGGGAACTCTCGACGAGGCCCTCGCCCTCTTCGACCGCGCCCCGGGGCGCTCGGCCGCGATGCTCGGCCGCGCCGGCGTCGCCCTCGAGCGGGGCGAGGTCCGGGAGGCGGCCGACCTGGCGGAGCGGTTCCTCCGGGCCACCGCCGCCGAGAACTGGGTCGGGCGTGCGACGGCGCTCGCGCTCCTCGTCGACGTCCGGCTCGCGGGCGGTGGCTGCGGCGAGGCCGGGGCGGCGGAGGCCGCGAGGTCGGCGCTGGCCGCGCTCTCGGCCCTCGCGGAGCGGGTCTCCCTCCCGTTCGTCCGCGCGCTCCTCTCGCAGGCCGAGGGGCGGGTCCGCGCGGGCGCGGGGCGGGCCGAGGAGGCGCGCCGCGCGCTGGAGGACGCGGTCGACGCCTTCGCCGGGTGCTCCGCGCCTTGGGAGGAGGGGCGCGCGCGGGTCGACCTCGCACGGGTCCTCCTCGACCTCGGGAGGGCGGATTCCGCCCGGAGGGAGGCGGAGCGGGCCGTCGCGTCGTTCGAGAGGCTGGGGGCCCGGGCCGAGGCGCGGAGGGCCCGCGAGCTCCTGGCGTCGATCGAGCGCGGGAACCGCGCCGGCGGGGAGCGAGGTCCCACGCGGGAGCCGGGGCGCGGCACGGCGCCGCCGAGCGTCGTCACCGCCCGCGAGCGGCAGGTCCTCCGCCTCGCGGCCGAGGGCCTGTCGGAGCGTGAGATCGCCGGGAGCCTGGGCCTCTCGGAGCACACGGTCCACCGCCACGTGGCGAACGTCCTCCGGAAGGTGGGGGCTCCGACCCGGACCGCCGCCGTCGCCTGGGCGCTGAAGGCGGGGCTGCTCTAGGCGCGACGGGCGTCCGGCGCCTGGCCCGATCGGGCCATCTCGCACGAACGGGGACGTGGCACGCACGGGCGAAGGCGGAAGGTCCGCGCGGCCCCATCTTGACCGGGACCCGCAGCGGTCCTCGAGAAAGGAGAGTCCCCGTGAAGAAGAACCGCCTTCCCCTGCTCGCGTCCGTCCTGACCCTTGCCGGCTCGCCGCTCCTCGCCCAGGACGTCGTCTCCGCGAACCCGGCAGCGTGCAAGGTGAAGCTCGACAACGACAAGGTCCGCGTCGTCGAGGTCACCCTGAAGCCGGGGGAGTCGCAGCCCCTCCACACGCACCCCGCGAACCTCGCCTACGTCCTGACGAACGGCTCGCTGAAGGTGGCCTACGCGGGCGGGCCGACGGAGACGGCGACCGCGAAGAAGGGGGACGTCATCTGGTCCGACCCCGAGGGCCCGCACGTCTCGACGAACGTCGGGAAGACGACGCTTCACTACGTCCTGGTCGAGCTCAAGACGGTCCCCTGGGTGCCGCCGGCGAAGTGACCGGTCAGGCGAGCGCCGCCTCGACGGCGCGGTCGTCGCCGCTCTCGAACGCGGCCTCCAGGGCGAGGCTCTGGAGGTCGCGCCCGAGGGTGGCGACGGCCAGGATCCGTCCCGCGCTCCGGTAGACCACGGCGGCGTCCCGCGCCGCGATCGACCCGCGGACCTCGGCGGAGTCCCAGCCCGGGGCGTGCCCGACGTAGGAGATCGCCAGGTCGTAGTGCTGGCTCCAGAAGTAGGGGACGTCGCGGAAGGGGGTCCCGAGGCCCAGCATGGCGCGGGCCGCCGCCTGCCCCTGCCGCTGGGCGACGACCCAGTGCTCGATCCGGACGAGGCGGCCCAGACGCGGCTCGGGATAGCGGGCGACGTCGCCCGCGGCCCAGACGTGAGGCGCGCTGGTCCGGAGGAGGCCGTCGACGACGATGCCGTCCTCCACCCGGAGGCCGGCCCCTTCCGCGAGGGCCGTTCGCGGCCGGACGCCGATCCCGACGACGACGAGGTCGGCCGGGAGGCGCGTCCCGTCGGAGAGCTCGACCGCGTCTGGGCGGATCGCCGTCGGGGAGGTCCCGGCGTGGAACCTCACGCCGTGCTCCTCGTGGAGGGACTGGACGAGCCGGCCGACCTCCTCGCCGAGGACCCTGGCGAGAGGGGTCCGGTCGCGCCCTACGACGTCCACCTCCACGCCGCGGGCGCGGAGCGAGGCCGCGGCCTCGAGCCCGATGAAGCTCGACCCGACGACGACCGCCCGGCGGCCCTTCGCGGCAGCAGCGATGACGGCGCGCGAGTCGGCGAGGGAACGAATGGCGAAGACGTGCGGGAGGGAGGCGCCCTCGACCGAGAGCCGGACCGGCTCGGCGCCGGTGGCCACGAGGAGGGCCCCGTACCCGAGGAGCCGGCCGCTCCTGGTCGTCACCGTCTGCCGGGCCGTGTCGATGGAGACGGCCGGGTCGTCGACGGCCAGCGAGACGTCGCGCGCGCGCCACCACGATTCCGGGCGGATCGGGACCCACTCCTCGGGCGCGGTCCCCGCGAGGTAGTCCTTCGACAGGTTGGTCCGGTCGATGGGGGAGGGCGGCTCGTCTCCCACGAGGGTCACGGGGCCCGCGTAGCCGAGCCGCCGGAGGGCCTCGGCGGCCGCTGCCCCGGCCGCCCCGGCGCCGAGGAGGACGACCGACGACGGCGCGTGCGGGGGAGCGCCGGGCGCCTGGGCCGGGAGCCGCTCCCCGACCGTGACGCGCCCCTCCTTCACCACGACGGCCCAGCGGGGCACCGGGTCGAGCGCGGGCGCGCCGGTCGCGGCCCCCGACCTGAGGTCGAAGCAGGCGTGGTGCCACGGGCAGTGAAGGGTCCCGCCGGCGACGAGGCCGTCGGCGAGCGAGGCGCCGTAGTGGGTGCAGGCGGCGCCGAGCGCGACCACGTCGGCTCCGAGCCTGACGAGGACGACCGGCTCGCCGTGCGCGTGGCCGGCGAAGGGCCGGCCCTCGGGGAGCTCTGCGAGGGGGACGCCGGCGGCGAGGTCCGGGCCCGTGAGCGGGAGGCTTCCTTCCATGGCGACCTCCGAGCCCTTCCGTTCTACCACGCGGCCGCGCCGTCCCCCGACTCGGCGTGCACGCGGCTCCGCCCGGGGCCGTGCCGTTCGCAGCCCGGGCGTCCGCCGGCTCCGCGATTGACGGTTCCCGGGCGCGCTGAGGCAGGATCGCCCCGAGGAGGTCCCATGTCGCTCCGACCGGTCAAGCGCCTCACCTCGTCCCGCCCGACCCTCGAGGGGGCCGGGGTCCGCCTCCGCCGCGCCTTCGGCTTCGGCGACACGTCCGAGACCGACCCGTTCCTCCTCCTCGACGACTTCCGCAACGACCGCCCCGAGGACTACCTCGCCGGCTTCCCGTGGCACCCGCACCGCGGCATCGAGACGATCACCTACGTCCTGGCAGGGACCGTCGAGCACGGCGACAGCCTCGGGAACCGCGGGGCCATCGGCCCGGGGGACGTCCAGTGGATGACGGCGGGGAGCGGGATCATCCACCAGGAGATGCCGAAGGGGGACGAACGGGGCCGGATGCACGGCTTCCAGCTCTGGGCGAACCTCCCCGCGGCGCTCAAGATGACCCCGCCCCGCTACCAGGAGGTGAAGGCCGCGGAGATCCCTCTGGTCGGCGACGACGACGGGACGATCGTGAGGGTCGTCTGCGGGCGGTACCGCGACACGCCGGGACCGGTGGAGGGGGTCGCCGCCGAGCCGATGTACCTCGACGTCACCGTCCCTGCCGGGGCTCGAAAGACTCTGCCCGTCGACACGCGCCGACACGCGTTCGCGTACGTCTTCGAGGGGAGCGGGACCTTCGGCAACGCCTCGCCGCCCCTCGACGTCCCGACCGAGCGCGTCGGCGCGGGCGCCTCCGGGGGGCCGCCCGCGGCGGAGAACCGCTCGCTCGTCCTCTTCGACGGCGGGGACGAGGTGGCGGTTTCTGCCGGCGAGGCGGGGATCCGGTTCCTCCTCGTGTCGGGTCTCCCGCTCCGCGAGCCCGTGGCCTGGTACGGCCCGGTCGTCATGAACACGCAGGAGGAGCTCGAGGAGGCGTTCCGGGAGCTCGAGAACGGGACGTTCCTCAGGAAGGGGCCCGACGCCTAGCCGCGGGACGTCGCGTCCTCATCGAGGTCGAGGTCGAGGTCGAGGTCGAGGTCGAAGGAAAGGGCCCCGGATTCCTCCGGGGCCCTCTCGTCATCCGGGGTGGCGTGCCGTCAGGGCTTGGGCGCCTTGGAGGCGGTGGCCTTCTCCTTCTCGGCAGCGGCGGCGGCGCACTTCGCCCTCTCCTCGGGCGAGCACTTCGCCTTGTTCTTGCAGTCTTCCGGCTTGCAGTCCTTACCGGCGGCCTTGGCGCACGCCGGCTTCCCCTTGCAGCAGGCCGGGGCGTCGCCAGCCAGGGCCGCGGGAGCGGCGAGGAGGGCGAGGGCGAGCGCGAGAATCGTCAGCTTCTTCATGGAGTCTCCTTCATCGGGGTTTCAGCTTTCGGACGGGCGGAGGTGAAACGTCGGAGCCCGGGCCTGCCGCGGGCCCCCGGTCGTCCGGCTGCTCGCCGGCCGCCCCCGTCTCAGTTCCGGAAGACCGCCGCCAGGACGTGGACCGGCGGTGCCGCCCCCCGGACGGCGAGCCGCCTCAGCCGCGTGCAGCTCTCGGCCGGGCCGGCGGAGGGAGCCGCCCCGCCCGCGGACCGCGCTTCGGCCATACCGGCCTGCCGCGCGCCGACGCGCGGCTCCCCGTTCTCGGGGAGAGCCGCCTGGCAGAGCCGGCAGGCCGCCGCGTCCGGGGCCCGATTCGGCCCGGAGGGACCGGGGCAGGAGGGACAGCTCCCCCCTGCCGGCTGCGGGCAGCAGGAGGAGGGAGCGTCCGGGCATGCCGCCGGACCGAGGGGAGCGATCCCCAGCATCGAGCAGACGGCGACGACCAGCGCCAGGGCTGTCGTCAGGCGGGCGGTCGCGGCGTGCCGAAACGTCACCGGCGGATTCTCCACGAAAAGGCCGTGCCAGGGCGAGCCGGGGGGCCGAGCGCCCGGGTCGGGAGATTTCTGTCCCCCCCTCGCCGGGGGGCCGGTCACTTCAGGCGCGTGACCGTCACCTCGACCTCGAGCCTTCTGCCGGAGCGGAGGTCGTCGCTCGAGATCACCGCGGGCTTCCCCAGGACGGGGCGGGTGGAGAGGGACTGGCTGACGGTCCTGAGGACGGGGTTCCCGCCCGACTCCTTCGCCCCTTCGGGACCCGCCAGGCTCGACATCTCGATGTCGGTGTCGAGGGTGAGGTCCCCGTCGCGCTCGAGGACGCGGCCGCTGATCTTCAGGCCGACGTCGACGTACTGGATCCCCTTGTCTCCGGCGTTGACCGGCACCCTCGTGCCGCTCCGGAGCTGGCCCTGGCTCCCCTCGTTGACGGTCATGGAGTAGCGGCGGTCGTTGGTCCTCTTCCCGCCGTCCAGCTCGAAGACCGCGTAGTCGAGCCGGAAGGTCGACCGGGCTCTCTCCGGCCGGACGACGGGCTCGTCGGCACGCGCGGGGAAGGGAACGGCGAGGAAGGCCGCGAGCGCCGGGAAGGCGAGGAAGGTGAGGAGGGCGAGGAGGGTGGAGAAGGGTGCAGGGCCTCTCTTCATGCGGTCTCCTTACGCGGGGATGGCCGTACGGGGCTCATTCCGGAGTTTCTACGGGCTCCGACCGGCGTCCGTCGCGGCGCCGGGGCGGTGCCGCTCCGGTCCGGCGGCCGGCGGCCGCCTCACGACCCCGGGCCGAAGGTGAAGAGGTACCCGGCGTAGGCCTGGTCGCACCCGCAGCCGTGGATCCCGCGGCCCGCCGAGAAGAGGACGTGGTGGTGCTCGCCGATGTCGAGGACGAAGCCCGCGTTCACGTGGACCTCGGGTGAGCCCCCCTCCACGGAGGGCGACTGGTAGAAGAGCTCGACCCCGGGGCTGAAGGCGGCGGTGGCCTGGAGCTGGAGGAGCCACCCGGCGAACCACCAGTCGCGGTTCCCTTCGCCCGGGTTGAGCCAGTAGCCGCCGCCGCCGTAGGTCGTCCACTTCCCGAAGCTCTTCTGGAGCCAGACCGGAAGGTACGCCCGGACGTGCCCGGCGCCGAGGCCGCGCGAGGCGTCCCCCGTCGGGATCTCGACGAGCGGGAAGACTCCCACCTGCGGGCGGCGGTCGGTCTCCTCGACGAACCGGACCTTCGCGCCGACTTCGACGTCCCCGAGGCCGAACGTCGTGCTCGTGCCGGCGGACCGGGAGAAGGCGAGGGGGACGAGGAGGTGGAGCTGGAGGCCGGGGGCGGCGCCGTAGTTCGCCTCGACGTGGGGCGCGTCGCCGGCTCGGTCTCCGCCGTCGGCCGAGTAGATCCCGGCGAGGTAGAGCTCCCAGCTCCGGAGGGGGACCGGCTCGGGGTCGTCGGTGGCGTAGGGGGGGCCCGCGAGGAGCGGGCCCGACAGGAGGAGCGCGCCGAGGAGCGCCGCCAGCCGGAGCTCGACGCGGGCTGCACCCGACCGCCGGAGCGGGATCGCGGGGTCCGGCGTGCGCGTCTCCAGGGCCTCACCTCCGGCGGACGGATCCGCCGGGCGAGTATCGCCGAACCGGCGCCGGGGAGCCCCCCCCTTCACGCCGATTTCACATGGAGCCCAAACGGAACGAACGTGGGACTGCAAGAGTGCGCGCCGGAAGGGAGACCTGACGATGAAGCAACCCTCGATCCTCGGCCCGGCGGCCCTGGCGCTCCTCCTGGGGACCTTCGCCGCGAGCGCGCAGACGCAGCTGAACGGCGCGGGGGCCACCTTCCCGGCGCCGATCTACACGAAGTGGTTCTCCGAGTACCACAAGCTCCACCCCGGGATCCAGATCAACTACCAGGCGATCGGGTCGGGGGGCGGGATCCGCCAGATCACCGAGCGGACGGTCGACTTCGGGGCCTCGGACGGTCCGATGACCGCCGAGGAGATCGCGAAGGCCCCCGGCATCCTCCACTTCCCGACGGTCCTCGGCGCCGTGGTCCCCGTCTACAACATCCCGGGCGTCACGGCCGAGCTGAAGTTCACGGGGCCGGTCCTCGCCGACATCTACCTCGGGAAGATCGCCACCTGGAACGACGCGGCGATCCAGGCCCTGAACCCCGGGGTCAGGCTCCCCGACACCCCGATCGCCGTCGTCCACCGGGCGGACGGCTCCGGGACCACCTACATCTGGGCCGACTACCTCTCGAAGGTCTCGCCCGAGTGGAAGAGCAAGGTCGGCGTGGCCACGTCGCTGAGGTGGCCGGTCGGCGTCGGCGGCAAGGGGAACGACGGGGTCGCGGGCCAGGTCCGGCAGCAGCCGGGCGCCATCGGCTACGTGGAGCTGATCTACGCCCTCCAGAACAAGATCGACTTCGGGTCGGTGAGGAACGAGGCCGGCGTCTACCTGAAGGCCTCGCTCGCGGGCGTCACGGCAGCCGCGGCGGGCGCCGCCCGGGCGATGCCGAAGGACTTCCGCGTCTCGATCACGAACGCCCCCGGCAAGGAGTCGTACCCGATCTCCTCCTTCACGTGGCTCCTCGTCTACGAGAAGCAGCAGGACCCGGCCAAGGGGAAGGTCCTGACCGACTTCGTCCGGTGGATGCTGAAGGACGGCCAGAAGTACTGCGCGGACCTCGCCTACGCGCCGCTCCCCGCCCAGGTGGTCGCTCTGGAGGAGGCGGCCCTGGCGAAGGTGAAGTAGGCCGTGCGCCGTCGCGGCGGCGACGACGGAGGGCTGGAGCTCGGGACCTCCGCCGTCGCCGTCCTCGTCGTGGCGCTCGTCGCCGCGATCGGCCTCGAGCTCCTCCACGGCTCGAGGCTGTCGATCGCGAAGTTCGGATGGTCGTTCTGGACCGGCCGGGACTGGGACCCGGTGTCGGGCGAGTTCGGGGCCCTCCCGTTCATCTGGGGCACCTTCTACTCCTCGCTCCTCGCCCTCCTCGTGGCGGCCCCCGTCGGCGTGGGGATCGCGGTCTTCACGACCGACGTCGTCCCCCCGCGCTTCAGGCGCCCGCTCGCGTTCCTCGCCGAGCTCCTGGCGGCGGTGCCGTCGATCGTCTACGGTCTCTGGGGGATCTTCGTCCTCGTCCCGGTGGTGCGGGGCCTCGAGACCGTCGTCTCCCGGACGCCCCTGCGGAAGCTCCCGCTCTTCAGCGGGCCCCCGTACGGCCTCGGGATGCTCTCCGCCGGCCTGATCCTCGCGCTGATGGTGATCCCGTACGTCTCGTCGGTCTCCCGGGAGGTCCTCCAGGCCGTCCCGGTCGCCCAGCGCGAGGCGGCCTACGCCCTCGGCGCGACGCGGTGGGAGGCGATCCGCGCGGCGCTCCACTACGGGCGGACCGGGATCCTCGGCGCCGTCTTCCTCGGGTTCGGCCGGGCCTTCGGCGAGACCATGGCGGTGACGATGGTGATCGGGAACAACCCGCAGCTGTCGGCGTCGCTCTTCGCCCCGCAGTACTCGATGGCGGCCGTCATCGCGAACGAGTTCTCCGAGGCGACGGGCGACCTCTACCTCCACGCCCTCACGGAGATCGGCCTCGTCCTCTTCGTCATCACCCTCCTCGTCAACGCCGCCTCGCGGCTCCTCATCTGGTCGGTCCAGAGGGGGCCGGGGCGGGTCTCGGACGGCGTCCCGGCGCCGGAGACGATCCCGCCCGCGCGGGCGGGGGAGGCGGCGTGACTCCCGGATGGCACCTGCGGCGGCGGAAGCTCGTCTCGGCAGCGATGACGGGCGCCTGCGCCCTCGCGGTCCTCGTCGCCCTCGTCCCGCTCGCGTCCATCCTCGTCTTCATCGTCGCCAGGGGGCTCTCCTCGCTCGACTGGGACTTCTTCACGAAGCTCCCGAAGCCGACGGGCGAGGCCGGCGGCGGGATGGCGAACGCCATCGCCGGCTCCGCGAAGCTGATCCTCCTGGCCTCGCTCGTCGCCGTCCCGGTCGGCGTCCTGGCGGGGCTCTACGTCGCGGAGTACCGGGGAAGGCGGCTCGCGTCCGCCGTCCGCTTCGCCGCGGACGTCCTGAACGGGATCCCGTCGATCGTCGTCGGCATCTTCGCGTACGGGACGGTCGTCCTCCCGATGCACCGCTTCTCGGCGATCGCAGGCGCCGTGGCCCTCGCGATCATGATGGTCCCGCTCGTCGCCCGGACGACGGAGGAGATGGTCCTCCTCGTCCCCGAGATGCTCCGCGAAGGGGGAATGGCCCTCGGGGCGACGAGGACGCAGGTGGCCTTCTCGCTCGTCCTCCCCGCCGCCCTTCCAGGGATCCTGACGGGCGTCCTCGTCGCGGTCGCGCGGATCGCCGGCGAGACGGCGCCCCTCCTCTTCACGTCGTTCAACAACCAGTTCTGGTCCTCCCGGATCGACCAGCCGACGGCGTCCCTGACGGTCCAGATCTACAGCTACGCGATCTCGCCGTACGACGACCTCCACCGCCAGGCCTGGGCCGGAGCCCTCGTCCTCGTCGTCCTGATCCTCGCGGTATCGCTCCTCGCCCGGCTCTTCACGCGCCGGCTCGAGCGGATGGCCGGCCGCTGAGGCCGGGCGAGGGAGCCCGGCGCGCGAGCCCCCCGTCTCAGCCGGCCGGGGCGGCCGGGCGGGGGAGGGAGCGCTCGGCGTGGAGGAGCGCGGCGAGCGTCCCGACCGGCCCGAGGTCGAAGACGGCTCCGTCCGCGGCGGCGCCCTCCGTGCGGGCGTCGAGGAGCCTCCAGCTGGCGGCGTCGAACCGCGCGACGAGCGCGCCGGTCCGGTAGACGGCCACGTCCCCCGACCGCTCGAGGCGGTGGGTCGTCCCCCCGAGGCGGGCCTCGACGGCCCGCGTGGCCGGCGTGGAGTCGAAGCGGAAGGCGTCCTCCCTCGAGGCGTCGTAGCCCTCCCGGTCGAGCCATACCCGCGGCTTGTCGACGAAGGGGCGTCCGGCCGTCGGGCAGAACGCCGTGCAGCTGCCGCAGGCGTTGCAGAGGTCGGCGACGTTGAGGACCTGCACGCCCTGGGTCACCGCGAACGGCCGGCTCCCCCGGACGACGAGCTCTCCCTCCCGCGACTCGAGGACCGGGAGGTCGAGCGTGAGCGGGGCCAGCTCGAACGCCTGGTTCGCCCGGTTGGGGCAGACCGTGACGCAGAGGCTGCAGAGGTCGTCGCAGCCGAGGCACCGGCTCGCCTCGGCGACGGCGTCGTCGGGGGCGAGGGACTGGACCACCTCCGCGAACCCGCCCCGCTGGGGAACGGGGAGGACGGGGACGGTCGAGGCGACGGTCCGCCACCCCTTGCGGGCGAGGAGCTGCGCCGGGGTCCTCCCTTTCGGCAGCGGCGGCTCGGGGGCCGGGGCGAACCCGTGCCGTCGGCCGATCTCCCCGGCGACGGCCAGCCCGTCGGCCAGCGCCTCCACGACCGACGCGGCGCCGCGGACGACGTCCCCTCCCGCGAAGAGCCCGGGAACGCTCGTCTCGAGGGTGACCGGGTCGACGCGGAGGGTCCCGTCGGGGCGCCGGGCGACCTGGGCTCCGTCGGGCCCGTCGAGGAAGTCGAGCACCGCCTCCTGGCCGACCGCGGTGACGATCGCGTCGGCGGGAAGGAGGACCTCGCGCTCGCCGGAGGGGACCGGACGGCGGCGCCCGGAAGGGTCGGGCTCGCCGAGGACCATCGGGGTGCAGGCGAGGGCGACGGCGCGGCCGCCTTCGGCGACGACCCGCGCGGGAGCGAGGAGCTCCCGGAGGCAGACCCCCTCCGCCAGCGCGTCGCGCACCTCGGCCGGGTCGGCGGGCATCTCGGCCCGCGTCCTCCTGTAGACGAGCGTCACCTCGGCGCCCGGCGCCAGGCGCCGGGCGGACCGCGCGGCGTCCATCGCCGAGTTGCCGCCGCCGACGACGAGGACCCGTCTCCCGAGGTCCGGCGGGCCGGGAGCTCCGGCGACCGCGCCGGGGCCGGCGGCGCGTGCGGCGCGGACGCGCGCGAGGAGCTCCAGCGCGTCGACCACTCCCCCCGCCTCCTCTCCCGGAACCCCGAGGCGCCGGCCTCGCTGGGCGCCGACCGCGAGGAAGACGGCCGCGTGCCGGTCGAGGAGCTGGCGGAGCGAGACGTCGCGGCCGAGGGCCGTCCCGAGCCGGATCGCGACGCCGAGCTGGCGGAGCCGCTCGAGGTCGTTCCCCAGGGCCTTGCCGCTCAGGCGATAGCCGGGGATGACGCCGCTCACCATCCCTCCCGCCTCGCCCCGCGCCTCGAGGATCTCGGGCGAGAGCCCCATCCGGACGAGGTGGTACGCGGCGGCCAGCCCTGCCGGCCCCGCCCCGACGATGGCGACCGACGGGCCGGGTCGATCCGGGGCGGCGGGACGGCCCGGGGCGCGAGGCCTCTCCCCGTGCTCGAAGGCGAACCGCTTCACCTCGCGGATCGCCAGGGGGGAGTCGTAGAAGCTCCGGACGCAGCGCTCGGTGCACGGGTGGTCGCAGACGCTCCCGGTGATCCCCGGGAGGGGATTCGTCCGAAGGACGACGTCGAGGGCTTCCCCCGGCCTTCCCTGCGCGACGAGCCAGAGGTAGTCCGGGACGTTCTGGTGGGCCGGGCAGTCCTCCTGGCAGGGGGCCGCGATGCAGTCGAAGGCCCCGAGCGGCCGCTGCCCCTTGAACCTCGGCGGCCGCGCCGGGGCGGCGTAGCGCGGGTCGGCGGCGACGCGCGCGGCGTGGCGGGCGAGGTTGAGCCGGGCCCCCTTCCCGCCCGAGGTCGCATCGACGAAGGAGGCGAGGTCCTCGGCCCCGGCGCGGGTCATCGCGTCCTCGAGGTTGACGAGGTACTGCTGGAGGCGGGCATACCCGCCCGGCTTCAGCAGGTCGGTGCAGACGGTGACCGGGGAGAGACCGTCCGCCACGAGGTCGGGGAAGCTCGTGGCGTCGGCGCCGCCGCAGAAGCTGATCGGGACGGCCCCGTCGAGCCCGTCGCCGAGCTCCTTGGCGAGCGTGAGCGTCAGGGGGTGGAGCGCGCGCCCGGAGAGGTAGGCCGTCCGCTCGTGCGAGGGGAGGACGCCGCGGCGGTTCGCGACCTCGAGCGTGTTCGAGAGCTTGATCCCGAAGCTCCTCCCGGCCTCGCGCGCGGCGGACGCGAGGCTCCGCGCCATCTCGAGCGCCTCCGGGAGGCGCGGGTCGTGGGCGAAGGCCTCGTCGGGGACCTCGATCCCCCACCCGAGGTCCCGGTTGAGGAGGCCGCGGAGCCGATCGGGGCCGAGGAGGGTCGGGTTGAGCTTCACCCAGGTGTGGAGGCCGAGCCCCGAGAGGAGGTGGCGGGCGATCCGCTCGATCTCCGCCGGGGGGCAGCCGTGCATCGTCGAGAGCGTGACGTGGTCCGAGATACGCGACGGGATCTCGACGTCGCGGACGGCGGGGTAGACCGCCGCCACCGCGTCGACGGCGGCGGGGAGGAAGGCGCTCGCGTCCCGCATCGCCTCGACGAAGCCGGAGACGCGCGGGCTCCGGATCCCGTCGAGGGTGTAGCCGACGCTCATCGCGAAGTGCGTCCCCGGCCCCGGCAGGCCGAGGCGGTGGGCGAGGGCGTGGACGAGCACCCAGGCGTTCAGGTACTCCCCGAACGACTGCGTCAGCGTCAGCTCCTGCGACCACTCGCAGTTGTAGGCCTCGTCGGCCGCGTCGATGCAGGGGCGGCTGACCTCGATGGCGTCGAGCTCCTGGACGGTCTTCAGCTCGACGAAGCGGGCGCCGCAGAGCCACCCCGCGACGATGTTGGGCGCCAGCTGGGTGTGGGGCCCGGCGGCCAGGCCGAGCGGCGCGGCGAGCGGCCGGCCGAAGGCGCTGGCGGCGAGGCGCGGGCCAGGGACCTCGAGGTTCGCGAGGGGGATCCCGAGGACCGTCTCGCCGGACTCGATCCCGTCGAAGAGCCAGCGCGCGAGCGCGGCGAGCGGGAGGGGACGGAAGGGCGCTCCCATGGTGCTGCTCTCCTCGGGGACGGGACCGGGCCGCCGCCGGGGAGCAGGATAGGGGCCTTCGCCTGCCCGTCGCAAGGGATCCGACCTATCCTTCCCGATCGGGGTCGTCGCGGGCTCGGATGGTCCTCGACGGGCCCCGGGCTGGAGCCGAGGGGGGACCGATGAGAGTCGACGACGACTCGTTCTTCAACCGGGAGCTGAGCTGGCTCGGGTTCGCGCGCCGGGTCCTCTCGCTGGCCCAGAGGCCGGAGGTGCCGCTCCTCGAACGGGTCAAGTTCGCCGGCATCATGGGGATGCTCCACGACGAGTTCTTCATGAAGCGCGTCAGCGGCCTGAAGCGCCAGGTGAAGAAGGGGTCGAGGAAGCTCTCGCTCGGCGGGCTGACGCCCGAGCAGGAGCTCGTGGCCTGCCGGGCCGAGCTCGTGAGCCAGGCGGGGGCCCTCGACCGGCTCGTCCGGGAGGAGCTCCGTCCGGGGCTGAAGCGCGCCGGCCTTCCCCTCCTCGACCACGCGGAGCTCCCTCCCGAGGTCTCCGCGGCCCTCCGCCAGCACTTCGTGGAGAACGTCCTCCCGATCCTCACGCCCCTCGCGGTGGACGCCGAGCACCCGTTCCCGTTCATCTCGAGCGGGACGCTGAACCTCGGCGTCCTCGTCCCCGTCGGCGAGAGGGGCAAGCCGCGGTTCGTGAGGATCAAGGTGCCGGACAACCGGCCGCGGTGGGTGGCGCTCCCCGGGGGGATCGGGTTCGTCCCCGTCGAGCAGGTCATCGCCGCGAACCTCGACCTCCTCTTCCCGACCTCGACTCCGGCCGAGGTCCACACCTTCCGGGTGACCCGGGGCGCGGAGGGGGAGGCGGATCCGATCGAGCAGGCCACCGACGCGGGCGAGGTCGAGGAGCCCGGGCGCATCCTCCGGATCGTCGCCGACGAGCTCAAGGCGCGCCGGTTCGCCGGCGTCGTCCGGCTCGAGGTGTCGCCCGACATGCCGGACCGGCTCGCCGGGTGGCTCTGCAGGCGGCTCGAGATCGTCGAGGAGGACCTCTACCGGACGACGAGCGTCATCGGGGTGGCGGACCTGATGAGGCTCCCCGTCTCCGGCCGGCCGGAGCTGAGGTTCCCGCCCCACGAGCCCGCCACGCACCCGCGCCTGCGCGCCCTGGCGCCGCGGGCGGGGGCGATCTTCGAGGAGATCGCCCGGGGCGACGTCCTGATCCACCACCCGTACGACAGCTTCGACACCTCGGTCCTCAGGTTCCTCGCCTCGGCGGCGGAGGACCCGGCCGTCCTCTCCATCAAGCTCACGATCTACCGGACCAGCTCCGACTCGCCGATCGTGAAGGCCCTCGTCGAGGCGGCCCGGCGGGGCAAGCAGGTGGCCGTCCTGGTCGAGGTCACCGCGCGGTTCGACGAGGCTCCGAACATCGCCTGGGGACGCCTCCTGGAGAACGAGGGGGTCCACGTCGCCTACGGCGTCGAGCGGCTCAAGACGCACGTCAAGACGGCCCTGGTCGTCCGCGAGGAGGGGCAGCGCCTGCGCCGCTACGCGCACGTCGGCTCGGGGAACTACCACACGGGGACGGCGCGCCTCTACGAGGACCTCGGCATCCTGACGTGCGACCCCGAGATCTGCGGGGAGGCCGCGGCGCTCTTCGACGAGCTGACCGGCGCCACCCCGCGCGGCGCGTACCGCTCGATCCTCGTCGCCCCCCGCTTCATGCGCGAGCGCTTCGTCGAGCTGATCCGGCGCGAGGCGGACCACGGGAACGCAGGCCGGCCGAGCGGCATCGACGCGAAGATGAACCAGCTGCAGGACCGCGAGATGATCCGCGAGCTCTACCTGGCGAGCCAGGCCGGGGTCCCGATCCGGCTCAACGTCCGCGGCCTCTGCTGCCTGAGGCCCGGGGTGCCCGGCCTCTCGGAGACGATCTCGGTCTTCGGAGTCGTGGACCGGTTCCTGGAGCACAGCCGGATCTACCGCTTCGAGAACGGCGGCGCCCCCGAGCTCTTCATCGGGTCGGCCGACTGGATGAAGCGCAACCTCGACGGCCGCGTGGAGATGATCGTCCCGGTGAAGGACCCGGAGGTGAAGCGCGGCCTCCAGGCGATCCTGAGGGTCTACGAACGGGACAACTCGTCGGTGTGGGACTGCCGGCCGGACGGGACCTACTGCCGGAGGTCGGTCCCCGAGGGGGCCGAGCCGGTCGCGGCCCAGGCCGAGCTGATCCGGCTCGCGGCGGAGGAAGGCCGGCGCGGAGCGCCCGCCGTCCGGAGACGGGGCCGCCCCCGGGAGAGCTGAGGCCCCGGGCGGCCCCGGGGGGCCCGGGCCGGTCAGGCGGGGAGCGAGAACGACCCGGAAGGGAAGCCGGGAAGCCTCTCGCCCCGCCGCATCCGTCGCTCGATGACGTCGGCGGGCTCCGGGCGCGAGAAGAAGTACCCCTGCGCCAGGTCGCAGTCGATCTCGCGGAGCGCCTCGGCCGTCGCGAGGTCCTCGATCCCCTCGGCCACGACGACGAGGCCGATGCTGTGGGCCAGCTGCACGGTCGACCGGACGATGGCGCGGCTCTTCTCCCGGGAGACCATCTCCGAGACGAAGGAGCGGTCGATCTTCAGGACCTGGACGGGGAACCGCTTGAGGTACGACAGCGACGAATAGCCGGTCCCGAAGTCGTCGATCGCGAGCCGGACGCCGATCTCGGTGATCCGGCCGAGGGCCCGCACGGCCGCCTCGGGGTCGGTCATCAGGGCCGTCTCGGTCACCTCGAGCTCCACCCGGCCCGGGTCGACGCCGACCCGGCGGACGATCTCCTCGAGCCGCTGGGGGCAGTTCCGGTCGAGGAGGTTCCGGACGGAAAGGTTCATCGCCATCGTGAGGCGCGGCAGGATCGGGGTCCAGCGCGCGAGCTGGCCGAGGGCGGCCTCGACGACCCAGTAGGTGAGCGGGTTCATGACGTCGCTCGCCTCGGCCTCCGGGACGAACCCCCCCGCGTCGAGGAGCCCCATCTTCGGGTGCGGCCAGCGGGCGAGCGCCTCGCAGCCCGAGATCCACCCGTCCCGGAGCGAGACCTGGGGCTGGAAGTGGAGGACGAGGCTCCCCTCGCGGATCGCACGCCCCAGCTCGGACATGAGGGCGAGGCGGTCCGGCGTCCTCTCGTCGATCTCGCGGGCGTAGGAGACGACGCCGCCCCCCAGGCTCTTGGCGCGGGCGAGGGCCACGTCGGCGCACCGGAGGAGCTCGTGGCTGTCGGTCCCGTGGTCGGGGGCGAGCGCGAGGCCCGCGGTGGCGGCGACCTCGAGGGCGAGCCCTCCCGCCTCGAACGGGTCTCCCAGCGAGGCCAGGATCCCGCGCGCCTGCGCCTCCGCGTCCGGGGTGCTCCGGGGATCCTCGAGGAGGACGGCGAACTCGTCCCCTCCCAGGCGGAAGACCTCGGCCTTCGGGACGTGGTGGTGGCGCTCCAGCCGCGCGGCGACCTGGACGAGGAGCTCGTCGCCGACGTGGTGGCCGAGGGCCTCGTTGATCTCCCGGAACCGGTTGACGTCGACGAGGACGAGCGCCACCCGGTCGGACGCGCGGCGCCGCTGCGAGAGGACCGTGCGGAGCCGCCTGTGGAGGCCGTCGCGGTTGGGGAGGGCCGTCAGCGGGTCGTGGAACGCCTGGAACTCGAGCCCGGCGACGTGGCGGGAGTTGGTGATCGCCATCGCCACCGCCTGGCCGATCGACTGGTAGGTGTCGAGGTCGAGCGGGGTGAAGTCCCGCCGCTCGGTGAAGACGAGGTTCACCGTCCCGAGCGAGCCGGTGCCGAAGGCGAGCGGGATCGCCAGGGCCGAGACGAGGCCCCGCTCGGCGAGGGCGGGCCCGACCTCCGGGGAGACGCGCGGGTCGCTCCCGACGTCGACCGACGAGATCGGGCGCTGCTCGCGGACCGCCAGGCCGCTGATGCTCCCGTCCACCGGAAGGACGGCGGCGCGCCGCCTCTCCTCGGCGGTGAAGCCGCAGTCGGCGACGAGGCGGAGGCTCTCGCCGTCCTCCTCGAGGAGGTAGAGCGCGACGAGCGGCGGCCGGCTGTGCCGGACGAGGACGTCGATCGCCTCTCCCGCGATGGCGTCGAGGTCGAGGCCGCGCTGGAGCCGGCGCGAGAGGTCGTTCACGAGCTGGAGCGCCTCGTTCCTCAGGGCCAGCTTCCGGTTCGCCGCCGCGAGGGCGTCCTCGGCGCGGCGGGTCTCCGCGACCGTCTCCTGGAGAGCCTGGACGACGAGGCGGGCGACGACGCCGGAGACGAGGAGGAGGAGCGAGGCGACGACGACGTCCACGGCGCTCGGATCCGCCGGCGCGGCCGCGACCCCTCGGAGCAGCTCCCAGGCCCCCACGGCCGCGACGACGACGACGGTGGCGGCCGTCAGGGCGGTCAGCTGCTCCCGCCGCAGGAAGAGCGCGCCGAGGAGGAGGCCGGCCGGGAAGAGGACCATCGTCACGTCGTAGATGCCCCGGCCCAGCGCCATGGACGCCGCCGCGACGACGAAGGTCCAGACGACGGAGAGCGCGGCCGCCCGCCTCGTGCCGAGGCGGTCGAGCCCGAGGAGCAGGAGGCCGTACACGGCTCCCCCGAGGGCCGCGGCGGCGGCGCGGTCCCAGCTTCCCGAGAGGGCTCCGAGCGCGGTGATCCCGGCGATGAGGAGGAGGAAGGTCCGGAGGAGGACGCGGAGCGCCCGCGCCTGGGCCCGCTCGGCGGTCGCCTCGGCGGGGGAGGAGCCGCGCGCGGCGCTCGAGGGCTGTGGAGGCTCGGGCACGATCGCCCGGGGATGCTAGCACCGGCGGCAGGGCGGCTCCCCAGGGTCGGCGGGGAGACGGTAGACTCGCGCGAACCTCGCCCGCAGGAGCATGCCGATGATCAAGAAGGGATGCACGATCGCCTTCGTCCTCCTCGTCGCTGTCTTCGGGGGCTACTACGCCCTCCTCCGCGGCCGCGTGGAGTCCCCGGCGGATCTCATCCTCTCCGCCTTCGGGGCGATCGGCCTCCTGATGCTCGTCTCGGCGGTGAAGCAGGTCGCGTTCGGCACCGGCGACTCCGACGCCCTGAAGAGGGCGGAGCAGGGCCTTCCGCTGGAGGACGGGCGGAAGGAGGCGGTCTGGGGACCGATCTTCCCGCTGGGCGAGACGCTGACCGCTCCGTTCAGCGGGAGGGAGTGCGTCGCGTACGAGTACGACGCCAAGAAGCCGTCGGCGACCGACTCGGACGGGGACTCCCGCCCGTCGGGCTCGGCCATCTCGGGGCTCGCCCTCGCGCCTTCGGTCATCCGATCCGACCGGGGCGACGTCCGCCTCCTCGGCTTCAGCCTCCTCGAGAAGTTCCCGGCCAGCCACCTGTCCGGCGACCCGGACGCCCTCGCCCGCGCGGAGGGCTATCTCCGCGAGGCCCCGTTCACGGAGATGGGGCTCGCGAAGATCGGGACGATGCTGTCGCAGCTGAACGAGGTGATGTCCGACGCGGACGGCTCCGTCCGGCAGGACTGGCGGCTGGGAAAGCCCGGATCGGTGAGCCTCGCGGGCTGCGACCTGGAGGAGAAGGTCATCGCCCCGGGCGACATGGTGACCGCGGTGGGGGTCTGGGACGCCTCGCAGGGGGGGCTCGTCCCGAAGCACCGCGGCACCACGACGCCGGTGACGCTGGCGCCCGGCGGCGGCGCCGCGATGGTGGCCTACTCCCAGAAGCGGCCGTGGGGGCTCCTGGCCTTCTCGCTCGTCTGGTCCGGAGGGGTCCACGCCATCATCTACTTCGTCCTGAAGCACGCGGGCTGACCCCGGTCCGCGACCGATCGGGTCCGCGCCGCCCGCGCGAGGGGCCGACCCGGGGTCCGGACGAGCCGGTGGCCTTCGAGCCCGGCCCCGGCTAGCGGAACAGCTGGATGTTGAGCATCGTCACCCCGTTCGACGCCCTCCCGTCGATGGTGAACTGGGTGATCGCGTGGGCCATGGCAGCCAGGACGCCGAACGTGTTCATCTCGGTCTCGGTCAGGACGGGGTTCACCCGGCGGAAGAACGTCCCGGCCGGCACGTCGTCGTCGGTGGCCAGGAAGACCCGGGCGAACTGGGTGTTGTCCACCCAGAGGGTGCGGGTCTGGCGCGCGTAAACGGAGACCTCCACGCTGCCCATCTGCGCCACCATCAGGGTGACGCTGTCGCGCAGCAGGTGGGTGCCGATGATGCGACCCATCGCATCCAGCGCACTCTGCTGCGGATTGGGCGTGACCTGGTCGGTTCCTCGCCCCTGCGCCCAGCCGCCGACCCCGCCCGTGGCGAGGTCCTGCATCTGGGACATCGCGCTCGCGGTGTCGTAGACGTCTCCGAAGTCGAGGTTTGTCCTGGAGAAGTGGAAGTTCCCGGTCCCGGCGGCGAAGATTCGGAACGGCATATCTCGCTCCTTTCTCTGCCGCCAGGAGCACGATTCTAGCGCCCGAGCCCGGCGTCCGGAGAGGTCTCTCCCGCGCCTTCGACCGCGGGGTGGCCTCCCGCTCGCGCCACGGGGCCTGAACCGGAATCGCGCTCCACGGTGCGGGAGGGAGGCAGGCGTATTCTTCCTCGGACAATTCCAGGGGCGGAGGAGGACCAGCATGGACGCTCCCGGCGGTTCCGTGACCAGGGAAGCTCCGGTAACTCGACGGACCCTCCTCGACGTCCTCCTCGGATCGAGCGCCCTGGCCTGGCTCGCGGCGGTCGTCTACCCGGTCCTGAGGTACCTGACGCCGCCGAAGGACGCCGGCGGTGCGAACAAGGTCTCGCTGACCGCGGAGCAGAAAGGCGAGCTGACCGCGAAGGGGTTCCTCGTCGTGAGGCTCGGAACGGACCGGGTCCTCGTCTTCCGGGGCCAGGACCAGAAGGTCCACGCCCTCTCCGCCCGCTGCACGCACGAGGGGTGCACGGTCCAGTACGTGCCGACCGAGGCGCTCGTCTGGTGCGCCTGCCACAACGGCAAGTTCAACCCCGACGGGAGGGTCATCTCCGGACCGCCGCCCCGCCCCCTCGTCGCCTTCGCCGTCTCCACGGAGGGGGACGCGATCACCGTCTCGCGCGGCGGAGGTGCCGCGTGAGCGCGGTCCGGCCCGCCCGGGAGGGGCTCGGCGGCAGGATCTGGGGCGCCCTCGACGAGCGCTATCGCCTCGGGGCGCTGGTCGACTTCCTCCGCCACAAGGAGATCCCGGCGACCTCGCACTCCCGCATCTGGTACTACTTCGGCGGCGTCGCCCTCTTCTTCTTCTCGGTCCAGATCGTCACCGGGATCCTCCTCCTGATGTACTACCAGGTGGGGGAGGCGACCTCCTACGAGAGCATGAAGGAGCTCGTCGGGAAGGTGCCCTTCGGCTGGCTCGTGAGGTCGATCCACTGCTGGTCGGCGCACCTGATGAGCCTCTCCGTCGTCGTCCACCTCCTCAGCGTCCTCTTCACGAAGGCCTACCGGAAGCCCCGCGAGATGACGTGGTACAGCGGGTTCGCGCTCCTCGGCCTCGTCCTGGCCTTCGGCTTCTCCGGCTACCTCCTGCCGTGGAACGAGCTGAGCTACTTCGCGACGGCCGTCGGGACCGACTCCGTCAAGTCGGTCCCCCTCGTCGGGCCGTGGCTCCTCCACGTCATGCGAGGCGGCGAGGAGGTCTCGGCGCGGACGCTCTACCGCTTCTTCGCGCTCCACGTCTGCATCCTCCCGCTCGTCATCGCCGGGCTCATCGGCCTCCACCTCCTCCTCGTCCAGCGGCAGGGGATGGCGGAGCCGCTCGAGAAGGAGCCGGACTCCGGCCAGCGGCCGATGCCGTTCTTCCCGAACTTCGCGCTGCGCGACCTGCTTCTCTGGGTGATCTGCCTGAACGCCCTGGCCATCCTCGCCGTGGTCCTCCCGTACGGGCCCGGGATCCCGGGGATGGAATGGGAGCTCGGGAAGAAGGCCAACCCGCTGATGCCCGCCTACCCGGGGATCAAGCCGGAGTGGTACTTCCTCTGGATCTACCAGATGCTGAAGGAGTTCCCGCCGCACCTTCTCGGCCTCGAGGGACCGCAGGTCTGCCTCCTCGTCATCAACGTCCTCGCGCTCGTCGCCTTCTTCCTCCCCGTGATCGACCGGAGGGCCGCCCGCGGCGAGCCGAGCCCCCACGTCACGGACCTCGCGGTCGGGGGCCTCCTCTTCGTCGGCTTCCTGACCCTCAAGGCGTGGGACGTCGGCGTCTCGGTCCCGAAGGGGACCGACCCCGCCGCCGACCCGGCCCTGGCGGCGGTCATCGCGCGGACGGCCGCCGCGGTCACGCTCGCCCTCGGGATCGCGATCGCGCTCTTCCGCCGCTGGCGCTCGAAGGCCTCGGTCTACCCGTTCACGGGCGCGGTCCTCCTCCAGGCGGCCCTCCACGGGTTCGCGGGCGTCGGCTGGCTCGCGGCGGGCGCCGCCGGAGCGGTCCTCTGCGCCGCGTGGCTGGCTGTCTCGTCGAGGCGGGGAAGGCCCGGCGCCGCGGCGGCCGCCGGTCTCGCCCTCGCCTCCCTCGTGCCGCTCCTGGCCGGGCGCGCGGCGCGCGCGCAGACGCTTCCGATGGACGCCGCGGGGCACGTCCCCGAGGCCTCGTGGCCGAAGGACTTCAGGACCCTCTTCGATTCCCGGGACAAGGGCCAGCCGGCCGTGCCCGAGAAGCTCAAGGAGCGGTTCCGGAGCCTCCCGGGACACGCGCAGGAGCTCTTCTTCTCGGCCGCCAGGAGCCAGGTCCTCGGCTCGGGGGCGCACCTCGCCGCTCTCCTCGCGCTCGACGTGGACGACAAGAAGATCGAGCTCGTCGCCGGCGACAACTGCGTCCTCTGCCACACGAACCCCGACCTCCCGGACGAGCTCCTCTTCCGGCCACGGGAGCGGTCGGACCCGTACGCCCACCTCGACATCAGGGAGGTCGTCGCCGACGTCCACTTCCGCCGCGGCCTGATGTGCTCCGGGTGCCACGGCGGGAGCCCCGCCGACACCGAGATGTCCGAGGAGATCGGCAAGCGCTGGCCCGACTCGGAGAGCCGGAAGAGGGACCGCTCCTGGATCCCGGAGTTCTGCGCCCGGTGCCACGGCTCGAGCGACTTCATGCGGCAGTTCAACCCGGCCCTGCCCGTGGACCAGCTCGAGAAGTACCGGACGAGCAAGCACGGGCAGCTCCTCCTGGTGAAGAAGGACCCGAAGGCCGCCCAGTGCGTCAGCTGCCACGGCGTCCACGGGATCCGCGGGCCCGACAGCCCCCTCTCGAAGGTGAACCCCGCGAACGTCCCGTCGACGTGCGGAGCCTGCCACGCCGACGCCGCGTACATGGCCGGGTACACGCTCGACGACGGGAAGACCCCGATCCCGACGAACCAGCTCGCGCTCTACCGCAGGAGCGTCCACGGCCGCGCCCTGCTCGAGAAGCACGACGCCGGCGCCCCCGCCTGCAACGGCTGCCACGGCAACCACGCCGCGCTCCCCCCGAAGACGGCCGCGGTCGCGCAGGTCTGCCGGAACTGTCACCAGAACAACGCGACCCTCTTCGACGGGAGCCCGCACAAGAAGGCGTTCGAGGCCCACGGGTGGCCCGAATGCGCCACCTGCCACGGCACCCACGACATCGTCCAGCCCGACGACGAGATGCTCGGGAAAGGGTCCCGGAGCCTCTGCTCGTCCTGCCACGCGAGGTACGGCAAGCCGGTCTGCGACCAGACCGCCGAGTTCTTCCGCTCGTCCATCGTCCGCGTCCGCGACGAGGCGGCGGCCCTCGACGGCCAGATCGGCCGCCTCGGCGAGCGCGGGTTCGACCTCGACGAGCTGCGGTTCCAGGAGGGCTCCGTGAGGGAGAGCCTGCGCAAGACCCGCCTGGCCATCCACTCGTTCGACCGGAGCGACTTCACGCAGAGCCTCGACGCGACGACGAAGGAGGTCGGAGGGCTCCGGACGACCATCGACGGGCTCTGGGCCGAGTACCGCTACCGCCGCCGCGGGCTCCTCCTGGCCACCGCGCTGATCCTCGTCTTCGCCGTCCTCCTGGCCCTGAAGATCCGCCAGGTGGACCGGAGGACGGGCTACAAGCCGTAGGGACCGGTCCCCGCCCCTGCCTCCGCGGCGCCCGGTCGAGCCGGGACGCCCCGCGCCGTCCTGGCGTGGCGCGATCGTTGCAGGTCACAGGATCGGGCGTCGCCGGAACGGCGCGCCCTCACGAGACCCGCGAAAGGGGATCACGGACATGAGAAAGCTCACGGTCGCCCTGGTCGCTCTGTCTGCAGGGACCGCGCTCGTCTGTACCGGACGACGTGCCGACGCGCAGTCGACGTTCGCGCACACGTCCACCCTGACCGTCACGAAGCCGCTCGAGGTGCCCGGCATGGTGCTCCAGCCGGGGACCTACGTCCTGAGGGTCGCCGACACCCGGAGCGACCGGAACGTCGTGGAGATCCTGAACGCGGATCAGACCAAGGTCCTCGACGTGGCCCTGACCGTTCCCGACGAGGAGCGGAAGGCGAAGGACCAGTCGGAGTTCGTCTTCTACGGGAACCCCGCCGGGAGCGGGCCGGAGGTCCTTCGCTCGTGGTGGCGCGCCGACAGCCGGTTCGGCCACGACTTCGTCTACCCGCACGAGCGCGCGGTCGAGCTGGCGCGCGCGACCGGCCTGCCGGTGAAGGCCCACGCCGTCCCGGCCGTGGCGACCCGCGAGCAGCTGAAGGCCGCGCCGATCGAGACCGTGGCGCCGCCGGCGCCGGCCGAGCGGACGGCCCAGGCGCCGAAGCCCGCGGCCTCGACCCCCGCCCCGGCCGCCCGGGTCGCCGAGAGCCGCCTCCCGAAGACCGCGAGCGACGTCCCGTTCGCGGCGGTCTCCGGCCTGATGGCCGTGATGGCCGCGGGGGCCCTGCACCTCGCCCGGCGCCGGGCGAGCGCCTGAGGCGGAGCCCGGGACGGCCGACCGCCGCGACCTGCGCGCGGAAGGAGGGAGATCCGCGATGCGACGGAAGCCGTCCCGGGCGACGTTTCTCCTGGGGGCCGAGCGCCTCCTCTGGGGAGCCGGCGCGGTCCTCCTGGGGGGCTGCCTCCTCGTGTTCCTCGACTCCTGGCGGAGCCAGGCGGAGGGCGAGAGGCTCCTCGACGCGGCCGGGGACCGACCGCCTGCGGAAGGCCGGCCTCCCCGGCCGGCGAGCGCCCTCGAGCCCGGTGACCTCGTCGGCCGGATCGAGGTCCGCAGGCTGGGCCTGCGGGCCATCGTCAGGGAAGGGGACGACGCGTCGGTCCTGCGGAGGGCGGTGGGGCACGTCCCGGGCACGGCCCTCCCGGGCCAGCGGGGCAACGTCTGCCTCGCCGCCCATCGCGACACCTTCTTCCGGTCCCTGGCACGGGTGAGGAAAGGGGACCTCGTCGAGCTCGTCGCCCCCGGCTCCGAGAGCGTCTACCGCGTCTCGTCGACCGCCGTGGTCCCGCCCGACGACACGCGCGTCCTGGCGGCAAGCCGGACGGACCGGCTGACTCTCGTCACCTGCTACCCGTTCACCTTCATCGGCCCCGCGCCGCTCCGCTTCGTCGTGACCGCGCAGGAGGTGGCCGGGGCCGCAGGCTCCCGAGGCACGGCGCCGGGGCGGCGCCGTGCCGTCAGTGCCCGGCCGGGGTCCGCTCTCCGGCTTCGATCCGGACCGGCAGGACGTTCTGGGGGAGCGGCAGCGGGCAGGTCGCGTACGGCGTGAAGGCGCAGGGCGGGTTGACGGCCCGGTTGAAGTCGAGGACGACCCGGGCGTCGCCCTTCTTCGGCGAGGCGGCGTAGAGGAAACGTCCGGCGCCGTACGTCTCGTCGCCGGCCGTCGCGTCGCGAAAGACGAAGAAGAAGGTGTCGTCGTCGGGCGCCTCGACCGACGGCTCGAGCGAAAGCGCCTTCCCGAAGAGCGTGAACCGGACGACGCCCGGGGCGGTCACCTTCTGCGCGGGTCCCTGCGCCGAGGGGACCTCGACCTCGCGCGGGACGGGGTACGGCTCGAAGGTCCCCTCCACCCGGAGCCGCGGGTCGATGGGGAAGTACGGGATCCCCTGGAACTCCTTCCTCCTCGGGCTCTCGGGGTCGCGCGAGCGGATCGCGAGGGCGTCGCCGCGCCGGATGAGGGTCAGCCGAAGGCGGCCGACCACGATCGCATCCGGCTTGCCCGTCTGGTCGCTCGCGAGCGGCGCCGTCGTGGGAGCCGCCCCGTTCACGGTGACGGGAGCCCCCGGCTCGACGGCCAGGACCACCGTCCCGTCGGGCCTCAGGTCGAACGACCCGGCCCGGGGCGGGATGCCGGGGGCGTCGAGGAAGACGGGGTCGGCCTTGTCGCTCCCGAAGGCGTTCCCGCCCGGCTTCAGCCAGAAGAGGCCGGTGAGGGTCAGCCAGCCGTTCTCGGCCGTGAGCCGCTTCACGCGCTCGGCGCGCGCCTTCTCGATCTCGGCGCGATAGGCCGGGTCGGGGGCGGGGGGCCGGCTGCAGGCCGCGAGGCCGAGGAGGAGGGGGAGAGCGGTCACGGGACGTGCGGCGCGGCGCATGGGCCCCTTGTAGCACGGGAGGGAGGCGGAAGGTCGCGGCGCGGCGCCTTGGGGAGCGCGTCAGGACGTCGCCGGCGCCGGCTGGCCCTTCAGGAGGAGGTAGATCCCCATCGACACCATCATCGGGATCCCGACCTCCTTGTCCATGACGTTCCACTCGAAGACGCCCGCGATCGAGAGGGTCGCGAGCATCGTGAAGACTCCGGCGCCCCACGCCTCGGCGCTGCCCGGGGAGCCGCGCGCCCACCAGTCCCGGCCCGTCCTCGCGAGGATCCAGCCGAGGAGGGCGAGGTACGCCGCCAGGAGGACGACGCCCCCCTCGACGAGGAGCTGGAGGTAGACGTCGTGGACGTGCGTGAAGTTGTCGCGGTATCCCTCGGCTCCCCCGCGGGTCGCGAAGACGCGGCTCAGGTAGGGCTCGCCGTGCAGCCTGTACCCGCCCGGCCCCCATCCGAGGAGGGGCCGGTCCCTCGCCATCTGCCAGCCGACGATCCAGAAGCCGACGCGCTGCTGGTTGTCCTCCGTCTGGAAGGCGCGCTCGACGCGGTTCCTCACGTCGGCCGAGCCGGCGTAGGCGGCCACGAAAAGGAAGGCCACCGCGACCACGAGCGCGACGGCCCGGCGCGTCCGGAGGCGGGCGGCGAGGAGGAGGAGCCCGACCCCTCCCCCGATCCAGTACGCGCGCTTGCGGGCGGCCAGGAGGAGGAGCCCCGCAGCCGCGCTCGCGAGCCCCGCGTTCCTGCGGGCGCGCGCGTCGCGGTCGAAGAAGGCGACTCCGGCGAACGAGAACGCGACGACCGCGACGAACCCCGCGAAGGTCATGTGGTGGCTGAAGAACCCGTACACCATCTCGCGGTCCCGGTCGATTCCGTGCCGGGAGAGGACGTCCCACTTGAGGTTCCAGCGGAAGAGGAGGTCCCCGAGCCCCGCCAGGAGCGCCAGGGCCAGGGAGAGCGCCCCGCACGAAAGGAGCGCCTTGCGGAACCTCCGGAAGGCGGCCGGGGGGATCGCCGCGACCGCCGGGACGAGCGCGAAGTGCCAGTACTTCAGCGCGAACCCGGCGGCCCGCGAGGGCTCCGGGGCGAAAGCGGTGGCCAGGGCGAGAGCCGCGGCCAGGGCCGCCACGAGCCGTCCGGGCGTCCCGAACGGCGCCCGCCGCCTGGCGAGGTTCACGAGGTAGAGCCCCAGGAGGGTGAGCGCTGCCCCGACGGCCGGGCCCGGGGCCACGGGCTGGAACAGCGCCCATGAGACCAGGGCGAGGGCCATCAGCGAGCCGACCGGGTCCCCGCGGAAGGCGTCCTTCAGACCTTTCGGGACGTCGGGAGCGGACTGTATCGAGGGCACGCGCGCTTTCTGCCGCCTGCGAGACGGTCCGGGCCCGCCCGGCCCGCGAGGGGCGCGGCGAGGATAGGGGCTGGCAGGGCGGGGCGCAACGGGCCGGCTGTCAGTCCTCCTCGCTCCGCGCGCCCGCCGCCTTCTCGCTCGCCCTGGCCCTCGCGTTCTCCACGGCCCTCCGGAAGCGCGGGTCGCCGCGGAGGGAGTCGAGGTCGTCGTCGTCGCGGAGCTGGCTCGCCGAGGTGAAGCCCGCCTCGATGGCGCGGTCCAGCCACTCGAACGCGCGGTCCTTCTCGCCGAGCCGCGCGTGCGCGCAGGCCAGGTTGTACGCCGTCGCCGGGCGGCGGTAGCCGAGGTCGAGGGCGCGCCGGAAGGAGTCGACGGATTCCCGTTCGCGGTCCCCCTGCAGCTGGACGTAGCCGAGGCCGTACCACGCGCGCCCGCTCTCGGGGTGGTCCTTCAGGTACGCCCGGAACCGCGCGGCGGCCTCCTCCGAGTCGGCGACGCGCTTCGAGCGGAGCGCCCAGCCCGAGACCGTCCAGGTCCCCTTCATCGTCAGCAGCTCGGCGTCCCGGACGAGCGCCGGGAAGCGCGGGTCCGATCGGAGGGAGGCGAGGTCGTCGTCCTCCTTCATCAGCGACGGGTCGTCGAAGCCGGCGTCGAGGGCGCGGCGGAGGAGCGCGAGGGCCTCCTCCTTCCGGCCGCCGAGGGCGCGGGCGCACGCGGCGTTGTACAGGGCGGTCCCCTCGCGCCTCCCCGCCGCCGCCGCCGCCTCGAACGCGCGGCCCGCGCGGTCGTACTCGCCGGCCCGGAGGAGGTCGACGGCCACGTCGTAGAGCGCGGCGCCGTCGCGAGGCGAGGCGGCCATCAGCCGGTCGAACCGTGCGGGAGGGGCCCCGGGAGGCCCGCCGGCGAGAGTCGCGGGCGCCGGTCCGGACGGGGCCGCGAGGGTCGGCCCGGAGGCCATCGGCTGGATGGCCGCAAGGGCGCAGAGGGCCGCGACCAGGGTCCGGCCTTTTCCGTTGGAGCCGCTCATCTTCCGCTTCCGCCTTCCCGAGCACCTGCGGGGACCGTCCGATGCCGGAGGTGCGTCTGGTCCCTCACTACGTACGGGAGCCCTTCGATGTTCTCGCGGGCCCGGAGACCGGCGAGCCCGGCCTCCCCGCCCCGGCATCGGTATCCTCTCGCGAGCCCGCCATGCTCTCCCGGCGACGACATCACGCCTTCGCGGCGACGGCGCTCCTCCTCCTGGCGTCCCGGCCCCTGGCCGCCGAGAGGATCGGCTCGCAGACCTTTCGCTCGGTCCCCGGGCTCGCGTCGGACTCCGTGACGGCGCTGCGGGCCGACGGACGGGGCTCGCTCTGGATCGGGACGACGGACGGCCTGTCGCGATACGACGGGGAGCGCTTCGTCGCGTTCGGGACCGAGGCGGGGCTGCCCGGACCGCGCATCCTCGAGGTGGCCCTGGCCGGCGGAAGGCTCTTCGTCGCGACCGGCCGGGGCCTCGCCGTCCTCGACGCCGAGCACACGGGACACCGCCCGTTCGTCCCGGTTCCGGGGCCCCCGGGGACGGTCGGCGCGTTCGAGGCCCTCGCCGCGGACCGGCAGGACCGGCTCTGGGCGGGAGGGGCCGACGGCCTCGCCGTCTTCGGCCCCGGCGGCGACGCGCGACGGGTGGAGCTCGGCTCGGGGCCGGGGGCCTACGTCCAGGCCCTGGCGTGCGGGCCCGACGGAACCGTCTGGGCCGGGACCCGCGGGGGGCTCGCGAGGCTCGCGCCGGGGCGTCCGCCCGAGCGGGTCCTCGTGGACCCTGCCGGGGGCTCCGACGACGTCGGCTCGCTCGCCGTCGACGAGGGGGGGCGCCTCTGGGTCGGCCACGAGCAGGGGCTCTTCGTCCTCCTTCCGGCGGCGGCGGGACGGGAGCCGGCCCCGGGCGCGCTCGTGGCGGCGGCGCGGCCGCTCGTCTCGCCGGACGGGAGCATCGAGCTCCCGACGGCACCGGGCGAGGTCCGGTGGCTGCACCTCGACGGCCGCCCGATCCGGCAGATACGGCTCGACGCGGATGGGGCCTGGGTCGGCGCCGTCAAGGCCCTGATCCACGTGGGACCGAGGGGGCTGAGGACGGTGGACCGCGACAGCGGCCTTCCGGACGACGGGATCTCCGCGCTGGAGACGGACGGGGAGGGGAACGTCTGGGTGGGGGCCGAGGCCCACGGCCTCGTCCGGCTCCGGGAGGACGGCGTCAGCGCCTTCGGCCGCGCGGACGGCCTCCCGGAGGCGCGCGTCGGCGCCCTCCTCGTCCTTCCGGAGGGGCCGCTGGTCGCGGTCGGGCAGACGCCCTGGACGATCGCGGTCGACCGGGGCGGCGTCTTCCACGCCGTGACGCCCCGGATCCCGCCCGGGGTGTCGCGGGCGAGCTGGGGGTGGGGCCAGGTGACGCTGAGGGACCGGGCGGGGGAGTGGTGGGTGCCGACGGGGAGCGGCCTCCTTCGCTACGGCCGGGCGATGCGCCCCGAGGCCCTGGAGGGCGAGCAGCCCGTCCGGCGCTACACCACCGCCGACGGGCTCGGGGGCGACGACGTCTTCCGCCTCTTCGAGGACTCGCGGGGCGACCTCTGGATCTCGACCTTCGGCGACGTCCTCCTGACGCGTCGCGACGGCCGGACCGGCCGGTTCGAGCGGTTCCCGAAGGGCTCGTTCGCGCCTCAGGCCCCGACGGCGTTCGCAGAGGACGGGGCGGGGGACCTCTGGATCGGCCTCTACGGCGAGGGGCTGGTCCGCAGGCGCGGCGGGCGGTTCGAGAGCTACGGGGCCGCCGCGGGGGCGCCGGTCAGCTTCGTCCACGCCCTCCTCGTCGCGCACGACGGGGCGCTCTGGATCGGGACCGGGCGGGACGGGCTCTGGCGGGTGGCCGATCCGGCGGCGGCGACACCGACGTTCGAGCGGGTCGTGCCACGGCAGCCCTTCCAGAGCGACGTCGTCCGCGCCCTCGTCGAGGACGGCTCCGGCCGGATCTGGCTCGGGACGACGCGGGGCGTGGAGCGCTTCGACCCGGCGACCGGCCGGGTGCGGACGTTCGGCTCCCCCCAGGGCCTCCCCAACGGGGTCGTCGCCTGCGCCGCGCGCGACCGCGACGGAGCCCTCTGGTTCGGGACGCTCGACGGCCTGGCGCGGATCGAGCCGAGGCAGGACCCTCGCGAGAGGCCCCCGGCTGCCGTCCTGACCTCGGTCTCGGTCGACGGCGTCCCGCGCTTCTCGTCCCTGCTCGGGAGCCGGAGCCTTCCCCCGCTCCTCCTGCCGCCGAGCGCCCGGAGGCTGTCGGTCGAGTTCGCCGCGCCGTCGCTCGCACCGGACGCGCCCGCCCTCTTCTCCACGCGGCTCTCCTCCGGCGAAGGGGACTTCGGGCCGCCCTCGCCCGACCGACGGGTCCTCGTCGCGGGCCTCGCTCCCGGCCGAACCCGCTTCGAGGTGCGAGCCGTCCAGGCGGACGGCCGGGCGGGGCCGGCGGCCGGGTTCGACCTGGTGATCGCGGTCCCCCTCTGGCGGCGGCCCTGGGCGCTCGTCCTCGCGGCGGCCGGGCTCGCCGCCCTCGCGCTCCTCGCGCATCGCGTCCGGGTCGGCCGCCTCGTGGCGGTGGAGCGCGTCCGGACGAGGATCGCGACGGACCTGCACGACGACCTCGGAGCCAGCCTCTCCCGGATCTCCCTCCTCGCCGAGGTGGTGCGGCGCGAGGCGGAGGGCCGGCCGACGGCGCAGCGCCTGGCCGTCGACATCGGCGCCGCGGCGAGGCGGATGGGGGGGGCCCTCTCGGACAACATCTGGTCGATCGACCCGAGGCACGACGACCTCAGGAGCGTGGCCGACCGCGTCTCGACGTTCGCCGTCGACCTCTTCGAGGGGCGGGGCGTCGCGTGGCGCCTCGAGCTCCCTCCCGACCTCGCCGGGCTCGTCGTCCCTCCGGAGGTCCGCCGCCACCTCCTCCTGGCGCTCCAGGAGGCCCTCAACAACGTGGCCCGGCACGCGGACGCCCGGAGCGTCGAGGTCCGGTTCCACCGCGAGAGGGGCCGGCTGGTCGTCATGGTGTCGGACGACGGAAAGGGGCTGCCTTCACCGGAAACCCCCGCCGCCGGCTCGGGACGGGGCCTGCCGGGGATGCGGGCGCGCGCGGAGGCCCTCGGCGGGGAGCTCGAGGTCCTGCCCGGCCCGGCGTCCGGGACGATCCTCCGATTCGACATTCCGCTTCCCGGGAGCGCATGAACGTGCGCTTCCCGGGCGGAGCGGACCGCCGGATACTCCCCGCGAGAGGCCACGTCCGATGACCTCCCCCGCGATCAGCGTCGGCATCGTCGAGGACGACCCGGGATTCCGGGAGGCGGTCCGCCTCCTCTTCGACGGGCCGGGAGGATTCCGCTGCGCCGGCTGCTGGGGCTCGGTGGAGGAGGCCCTCCGCCTCGCCCCCGGCGCCCGGCCGGACGTCCTCCTCCTCGACATCAACCTGCCGGGACGGAGCGGGTCGGAAGCGGTCGGAGAGCTGAAGGAGAAGCTGGGCGGCGCCGCGATCCTGATGCTGACGGTCTACGAGGACGAGGACCGGATCTTCGAGTCTCTCTGCCGCGGCGCCTCGGGGTACCTCCTGAAGCGGACGCCGCCCGACCGGCTCGTCGCCGCGGTCCGCGAGGCGCACGACGGGGGAGCCCCCCTCTCGCCCGAGATCGCCCGCAAGGCGCTCCGCCTCTTCCAGAGGTTCGCGCCTCCGGAGCCTTCGGGAACGGCTCTCTCGCCCCAGGAGAAGCGCCTCCTCGCGTTCCTGGCCGATGGGGCGAGCTACCAGGGCGCGGCCGACCGGATGGGCGTCAGCATCAACACCGTGAGGAACTACGTCCGGTCGATCTACGACAAGCTCCACGTCAGCTCCAAGTCGGCGGCGGTCCACCGGGCCCTGAGAGCCGGGCTGATCTGAGGTCCCGGCCGCCGGCCGGAGGTGCGGGACGCGGCCCGCGAGGGGCGCCCCCGCGTTGTCCGCGCCGGAGCCCCCTCCTAGACTCGCCGTCCGGAGGTCCCATGAGATCGACGAACGCCCCCCTTTCCGCCGGCCGGAACGCCCTGGTCCGCGGTCCGGTCTCCGTCCTTCCGCTCCGCGCCGTCGCCGCCGTCCTCGGGGTTCTCGTCGCGGCTGCCGGGATCGGGCCCGGCGCGACGGCTGCTCCTCCCGGCCCCGCCACCTTCTCCATCGTCGCCGCGGACCCGGCGGCAGGAGAGGTCGGCGTGGCGGTGGCGAGCCGCTTCTTCGCCGTCGGGACGGTGGTCCCGTTCGCGAAGGCCGGAGTCGGCGCCGTCGCGACGCAGGCGTCGGCCAACACGAGCTTCGGGCCCCGCGGCCTCGACCTCCTCGCGGGAGGGCTCACGGCCGAGGAGGCGCTGAAGGTCCTCCTCCGGGGGGACGAGGGGCGGGACGGGCGGCAGGTCGGCATCGTGACCGCCTCGGGGGACTCGGCCACCTCGACCGGCCGGGACTGCAAGTCCTGGGCGGGAGGGCGCAAGGGGCCGGGCTACGCGATCCAGGGGAACATCCTCGTCGGCGAGGCGGTCGTGACCGAGGTCGAGAAGGCGTTCCTCGCCAGCGCGGGAAAGCCGCTCGCCGAGCGGCTCCTCGTGGCGCTGAAGGCGGGGGACGCGGCGGGGGGCGACAGCCGGGGCCGGCAGTCCGCGGCCCTCCTCGTCTGCCGCGCGAAGGGGGGCTACAACGGCTTCAGCGACCGGGCCGTCGACGTCCGCGTCGACGACGACCCCGATCCGTTCGGCCAGCTGACGCGGCTCGTCGGGATGGCGCTCGTGAACGACCTCTGGAACCGCGGGTGGACCGGCTTCACCGAGAGGAGGTTCCCGGAGGCGCTGAAGTGGCAGGAAGAGGCGGCGAAGCGCGCCGAGGCGCAGCCCGGGATGCTTCCCGAGGTCCTCTACGACCTCGCCGTCATCCGGCTCGCGAACGGGGACCGTCCGGGCGCCGTGGCGGCCGCGAGGAGGGCGCTGGCGCTCAACCCCGGGCTCGCGGCCCAGGCCGCGGCGGACGGGGACCTGGCGGCCATCCGGGAGGAGCTCCGCTAGCGGGTGCGGAGGGCGCCGCTTCCGCGACCCGGCGGCCGCCGGTCGCGCAGGAGAGTCACCGAGCGGACGCAGACGCCGAGAGCCCTCGCGTCGCCCGGGGGCCGGAAGAGGTCGCTCGAAAGGGTCAGCCGGAGCACCGGCCCCAGCCCCGGCGGCAGCTCGACGTCGCGCGCGAGGGCGCCGCTCGGGAGGGTCGCCTCGAGGAGGGACGTGCCGTTCGCCTCGAGGCGGAAGCGCGCGTCGTCCCTCCAGCCGACGAAGACGAGACGGACCGCGCGCGGCGGGTCGGCGACGGAGACGGGGACCTCGAGGACCCCCTTCCCGTCCGTCCAGCGGAACGGCGCGGAGGCGTCGCCCTCGACGCCGTGGAACCCCTCGACGCGGACGAACGGAAGGGGCTCCCCGAGGATCGGGAGCTCCCCGTTCCTCCAGAGGCCCTCGATCAGGTCGCCCGGGATCGACCCGGCGACGGGGACGCGAGGGAGGAGCCAGGCGCCGTCCCGCGTGAGGGGGGCGAGGCCGTCCGAAGCGTCCTCAGGGACGGCGCGGACCTCTGCGCCGCCCGCTAGCCTGCGAGTCAGCGCGAGCGTGACGAATGAAGAGCCGGCTCCGGCGGCTGCGGCCTCTCGGGAGAGGTCGACGCCCAGGTCGGCTCCGATCCTCAGCGCGATCGCGGGAGCGCCGTCGACCGAGGCCGCGAAGGCTTCACCCGGCGCCGGTGGCGGATCGACCGGGAGGAGGAGCGCCGGATGGGGTCCTGCCGCCGCGACGAGCCCGGCCGGCAGGCGGAGCTCGAGGGGCCCCGTGGCGGTCCACGAGAGGGGTCGCGAGAGGGGGAGGAAGGCCGCGAGGCCTGCGTCGCCTTCCCTCACCACGAGCCGGTACTGGCGCGGGTGCTCGCGGTAGAAACGGGCCGGGTCCGCGGTCAGGACGGCGTTCCTCGGGAGGGGGACGGCCGGGCGGGTGATCCCCTGGCCGCTCTCGCGGCGGAACTGCCCGACGAGGGCGGCGGCGATCTCGCCCTTCGCGAGGAGGGGGCCGATCTCCTCCTCGCTCACCGGCCGGAAGCGGAACTGCGGCAGCGCCCGGAAGAGGTGGAAGAGGGTGTCGTTGTGCTCCGAGACGACCCCGAAGACGGAGCCGCCCGGGAACCACGCCGGGAGGTCGCGGGCGAGCGCCGTCACCACCTCCTCCCTCAGGCGGGCCTCGAAGCCGGGCTCCCGGTACGCGCCGCCGCGGATTCCCCCCGGGCCCGCGAGCGTCACGCCGGTGGCCACGACGAGCGACAGCGCGCCGGTCCCGGCGGCGAGCGCGCGCCGGAGGCGGCTCCCGCCCGCGACCGCGGGGACGGTCGCCGCGGCCACGATCGGCAGGAACACGAGGAAGTACCGGACCCTCTGCGCCGACCAGGGCTGGTCGACGGCGAGGAAGCAGGGGAGCCACGCGAGCGAGGCCACGAGGAGCGCCGCCCGGGCGAGGGAGATGCGCGTCCTCTCCCGCCGGAGCCGGAGGAGGGCCGCGACCGCGGCGAACGGGGCCGCGACGAGGACGAGGAAGCCGATCGGCCCGAAGCCCGAGCGGTCCTCGTCGGGAACGGATCGGCTCGAGGCGAGGACGGCGGCGTCGGTGTCGAGGCGCAGGTCGAGGCCGATGGCGTGCGCGACGGCCTCGAACGCGGCGCGCCCGGCGCGCGGGAGGGGAGAGTCCTCCGACCGGGAGAGGCCCGGCCAGTCGAGCGCCTGGTAGAGGTAGCGGACGACGTTGGTCCCCTGGTCGAACCTCCAGGGGGGAAGCTCCGCGGAGGTGAGCGCGACGGCCTGGCGCGACGCGACGGGGTTGCCGAAGTCGAGGAGGTTGAGGACCGCGTTGTAGGCCCCCAGGGCGAGGAACCCGACCGCTCCCGAGAGGAGAAGGGCCCGGACCGGCGCGAGCCTTTCGCCCCGTGGTCGCGCCGCGGCGAGCGCGGCCATCGCCAGCGCCAGCCCCGGCACCAGGAAGAGGACCGTCAGCTTGGTCCCGAGCGCGAGGCCTGAGGCGGTCCCGAAGAGGAAGAGGTCGGCGCGCGCCGGACGTTCGGAGAGGATCGCGCGGAACCCGAAGAGGACGGCGGCCGAGGCCACCGCCGCCGTGACGAGCTCGGTCTGGGCCGAGCCGGTCTGGACCACCACCGCCGGGAGGCAGAGGACGACGAGCGCCGGGAAGAGGGAGGCCGAACGCGCGAACCCCGCCAGGCGGGATAGCCCGGCGACGGCGCAGGCGAGGGCGAGCGCGGCGAGCCACTGGGGGACGTTTAGCCCCTGGAACGCTCCCGAGAGGGCGAGGACCCAGGCGAGGACGAACGACGGGTCGGGCGGCATCTGGGTCATCCGGAAGTCGGACGTCGGGAAGTGGCGCGCCGTCCCGAGCTCGAGCCAGTAGAACGCCCGCGGGAGGTGGTAGGCGTTCGCGTCTCCGTTCAGCGGCGGGTAGAGGAAGGGGAACCCGAGGTTCGCGAGGGCGAGAACGCCGACGCCGAGCGCGAAGAGCGCGAGCGCCCGGTGGCGCCGCGCGCCGGAGAGGGCCGCGCGCGCCGCCTCCCCGGCGAAGGCGAGCGGCCGGGGCCGGCCCGCGCGGCTCCAGGCGTACGCCGCGAGGCCGACGAAGACGGCCTGCCCGGCGAGGAATCCTCCGCGCCCCAGGAGGCGGAGCTCGGAGAGCACCTCGGCGAGGAGGACGACCTGCCCGTAGGCGAGGAGCCAGAGGGCGAGGAGGCGCGAGGGGAGACCCGTGGGGCGGAGGGCGGCTGCGCCGAGGAGGCTCGCCGCGGCGAGCCCCGCGCCGCCGGCGGCCAGGGCGAGGAGACCGGCGGCGGTCACGCCTCAGCCGGTCGTCCGCCCGGCCGCCTTCCTCGCCTCGGCGAGGACCTCCTCCGGCTGCCACGAGTTCCCGAAGAACGACCTCACGACCCGTCCCTCCCCGTCGATCACCGACGTCACGAGCCCGTGGTCGAAGCTCTCCCCCTTCTTCTCGACCCAGACGCCGAAGAAGTCGGTCAGCTTCCGGACCTCCTCGGCGCTCCCGGAGGCGAACGTCCAGATCGCGAACGGGGGGCCGCTCGCCGCGTCGTGGTACCTCAGGCCGTATTCCTTGAGGACCTCGGGCGTGTCGCGCCCGGGGTCGAAGCTGACCGAGAGGAGCCGGACCTTTCGCGCGAGGGAGGGGTCGGCCACGACCGCCTTCTCGATCCGGCCGAGGTTCCCGTTCATCCGCGGGCAGTAGTCGGGGAGCGGGCAGCGGGTGAAGAAGAACGTCGTGACGACGACCTTCCCGCGGAACGTCTCGCGGGTGACGGGGCGCCCGGACTGGTCGACGAGAGAGAACGGGGGGACCTCGTCGCCCGGCTGCGCCGGAGGCTTCAAGCGGGACCCCGGCTCCGGCTTCGGCGCCTCGCCCGGCTTCACCTTCTCCGTCACCGCGATCCCCTCGAGCCAGGAGCGCGCGCCAGCGACGACCAGGGTCGCCCGGATCCGGTCGCCCGGCTCGACGTCGTTCAGCGCCTCGCGCGGGCGGACGGCGAACGACATCGTCATCGCCTCCATGAAGCCCGGGATCGCGTCGTGGGCCACCCGCGCCTCCCCTTCGACGAGGTCCCGGCTCATGACGACGCCGGTGAGCGGGTAGCGCTGCTCCGCGGCCGCGGGGCGCGAGGCGGCCTCCTCGCGGGGACGGCACGCTGGGAGGACGAGGAGCGCAACGAGCGCAAGGAACGCGAGGTTCGTGAGGTTGGTGAGGTTGGTGAGGTTCGTGAGGTTCGCGAGGTTCGCGAGGTTCGCGAGGCTGGCGAGCGGGAGGAGGCGCGGCGGCGCGCCGCCAGCGGTCGCCGGCCGCAGGGAACGGCGGCGGAGAGGCGGGAAGGGGGAGCCGGTCCTCATCCTCCGATTGTAGGCAGCCGCGCGGCGCGGCCGCGACCCCGTGCCGGACCCGCGGGCTTGTGAGGGCGCTGCCGGGCGGAGCATCCTTCCCCGGGGGAAGCGGAGCGGACCGGCACGCGCCGCGCGTGCGCCGCGCCGCCCCGGAACGGAGGGACCCGATGCGGATCGCGATCCTGGGCGCCGGCGGCGTCGGCGGGCTCTACGGCGGCATCCTCGCGCGGGCGGGGCATCCGGTGGGGATGCTCGCGCGGGGCGAGCACCTGGCGGCGCTCCGGGCGCGAGGAGGGATCGAGGTCCTCACGCCGGACGGCTCCTTCGTCGCGCCGGTCCTCGCGACGGACGACCCGGCGGCCCTCGCGCCGGCGGACCTGGCGATCGTGGCCGTCAAGACCTTCTCGCTCGACGAGGTGGCGGGCGCGGGGCGGCTCCTGGCCGGGGCGGGGGCGACCGTCCTCCCGCTCCTCAACGGGGTCGGGGCGGCGGACCGCCTGGCGGCCGCCGGCGTCCCGCGGCAGAGCCTCCTCGGCGGGCTGACCCAGGTCAGCGCGGCGCGCGTGGGCCCCGGGGTCGTCGAGCGCCGGAGCCCTTTCCAGCGGGTGACGGTGGGAGAGCTGGGCGGAGGCCTCTCGGCGCGCGCCGAATCGGTCGCGGCTGCGTTCCGCGAGGCGGGGGCGGAGGCGAGCGCATCGGCCGACGTCGTGGCCGACCTCTGGCGCAAGCTCGCCTTCATCGCCTCGATGGCGGCGGCCTGCGGCCTGGCGCGCGCGGCCATCGGGCCGGTCCGCGGCGCCCCGCTCGGGGACGTCCTCCTCCGGCGCCTGGTCGGGGAGGTCTGCGCCGTCGCGCGGGCGCGGGGGGTGGCGCTCGCCCCGGACGAGGAGGAAAGGACCCTCCGCTTCATCGCCTCGCTGGGGGACGGGATGAAGCCGAGCTTCCTCCTCGACCTCGAGGCGGGCGGGCCGAACGAGCTGGACGACCTCTCGGGCGCGGTCTCGCGCCTGGGGCGGGAGGCAGGGGTCGAGACCCCGGCTCACGACACGGCGACCGCCGCTCTCGCGGCCGCGCGGGCGTCCTCCCGCCCGGCGTAGCCCCGCCGGTCGGGGGGTTCCGGGGGGATGGAGAAACCCCCGGGAACTTGAGCTCCGGTCGGGGGGTCCGGGGGGATCGAGAACCCCCCGGGAACTTGAGCTCCGGTCGGGGGGTCCGGGGGGATCGAGAAACCCCCGGGAACACCAACTGCCAACCCTCAGACGAACATCGAGTCGGCGAGCCGCTGCAGCATCGGCAGGCCGCGGATCTCCCCCTCGAAGAGCGGCACGACGGCGCGGACGCTCCCGTCGAACTTCTGCCAGATGGTCCGCATGTGCTCGTCCTGCATGGCGACGCGGTTCTTCACGAAGTCCGCGGAATCGGGGCCGACCGCGGCCTTGTCGATGAGCATGTTGACGAGGACGCCGCCCACGGGGATCCCGAAGTCGTGGAACCACTGGATGAAGCGGGTGATGACGGCGATCGGCAGCGCCTCCGGCAGCGCCACGAAGAAGAAGGACGTCTTCGCCGGGTCGGTCAGGAGGACCCGGCCGTGCTCCATCCGGTCGCGGAAGGAGATGAGGTAGGCCATGAGCGGGTCCTGCTCCTTCTTCTTCGTGAAGGAGAGCATCTCGCGGAGCGTCCGGGCCTCCTCGCGGCTCTTGAGCATCTTGTTGACCCAGAGCGAGTAGACCTTCGACATCCCGAGGAGGCGCCGCGCGTTGGCCGTGGGGGCGGTGTCGAAGACGTAGACGTCGTACTCGTCCTTGAACATGAGGTCGATCATGTTCTCGAACATCGCCGACTCCTCGAACGCCGGGTTCATCGTGGCCGACTCGACGAAGTCCTCGGCCTTCGTCGAGATGTCGGCGAACTTGAGGAACCACTTGATCTTCTCGCGGATCTCGGTCTTCGACCGCTCGATCGTCTCCTTCGTCTCGATCTCGTAGGCCCAGAGGTTCGGGACCCCGTCGACGGGGGTGTGCTTCCCGAGGACGTTCTGGCCGAGGAGCGTCGTCAGGCTGTGGACCGGGTTGGTGGAGGCGAGCATCGTCCGGCGCCCCTGGCGCGCGTGCCAGATGGCGGTGGCGGCGGCGAAGACGGTCTTGCCGACCCCCCCCTTCCCCCCGAAGAAGACGTACTTGAGGCTGGCGTGGTCCTTGAGGTAGTCCCGCATGGACGTCTGGATCTCGGGCATGGTCGCTCCCTCCGCGTCCCGGGCTCTCAGCCGGCCTTCTCGCCGTACATGATGCCGGCGAGCTTCTCGATCATCGGGAGGCCCGTCACGTCGCGCTCGAGCTCGGGGACGTAGGCGAGGACGTCCTGGCCGAACGTCGACCGGATGGTGTCGAGGTACTTGTCCTGCATCGTGATCCGGTTGCGCAGGTACTCCGGGATCGATTGGGTCAGGAGCTGGTGCGGGATGACGCGGTTGACGACGTAGCCCCCGATCGGGACGTCGAACTGGGAGAAGAGCTTCGCGGCCTTCTCCGTGTCGGTGATGATCATGTCCTCGGGGACGACGACGAAGAAGAACGCGGTCTTCGTCTTGTCGGTGAGGATCGAGGACGACGCGTTGATGCGCCCCTTGATGTAGACGAGCTCGTTCAGGATCTGGTCCTGCTCGGTCTCCTTCTCCCGCTTGAGCCGGCTGACCATCTCCTCGTACTCGCGCATGTCCTCCCGGAGCTTGGTCACCTTGTTGATCCACTCGTCGTAGACCTTGGCCATGCTCAGGTAGTAGAGCGCGTGGCCCAGGGGGACGAGGTCGTAGATGTAGTAGTCGTAGTCCCCCTGAACGACCACGTCGACCACGGCGTCGAAGATCGCGCTCTCCTCCATCGCGGGCTCGGAGCTCGCCGCCTGGATGTAGTGCTCGATCTCCTCCGGGACCTCCGGCAGGCCGTACATGTCGCGGATCTTCTGCCGGATCTCCTCCTGGTACGCCTTGATGTGGCTGTCCGCGTCGATCTCCTGCGCCCAGAGGTTCTCCATGATCTTCACGGGGCCCTTCCCGAAGATGTCCTTCTGGAAGATGTCCGTGAGGGAGGCCTGGGGGTCGACGGAGAAGACCAGGACCTTCTTGCCCTGCGAGGCCAGCCAGTACGCGGTGGCGGCCGAGAACGTCGTCTTGCCGAGCCCTCCCTTGCCGCCGAACATGATGTAGCGGCGGTCCGGGTTCTTCTCGAAGACCTCTTTCATCCCCATGGCGGCGGCCCTCCCTCGTCCGGCGGCTGCCGGAGGCCTGTCGTGGCGTCAGGACCTCGCTTCAGAACATCGCGTCCGAGACGTCCTTCTCCCTCAGCATCCGGCGCTTCCAGGTCGCGATCTGCGGGACCACGTAGGGGAGGAGCCGGAGGCTGTAGTACGGAGGGAGGATCGGGATCCCGAGCATGTCCCCCATCGTGATCAGGATGAAGAGGTGCTCCATGGAGGCGCGCGTCCGGAGGGCCGCACGGCTCATGTCGTGGGCCGACATCCCGTAGATCGTCTCCCGGAACCCGCGCCAGAGCCCCTTCAGCCCACCCGGCTTCTTCTCGTCGTTCTCGGGCATCCGTGGCCTCCTTCCCCCGACCGTGGGGTGCCGGCGCCCCCGCGCCCGCTCTCCCCCCGGTCCTACACGCCGTGAAGGTGATGCTCGTGGTCGTCGCCCAGCCCGCGCTCGCGAAGCAAGCGGCGCTTCCACCCCGGCACGACGCCGATGACGTGAGGGAGGAGGCGGAGGCCGTAGTACGGCGGCATCAGCGGCAGGCCGATCATATCGCCGAAGATCACGAGGAGGAAAAGGCTCTCCATCGAGGCCCGGATCTCGAGCGCCTGCTGCGCGTGCTCGTACCCGAACATCCCCCAGAGGAACTCCCGCGCCGCCTTCAGGAACTCCGCCCGCGTTAGCACGTCTCGCGCCCGCCTCCGGCGGCCGTCACGCTATCACGCTCGCGCCGCTCTGCTATGGTCCCCGCGACCCGAGGATCGGTCGCGGAGGGGCGGCTCGGCGGGCCGCCCGGGAGGCCGGAGATGAACCAGGGACTGATGGTGCTCGTGGCGCTCGTCGTCGGCTGGTTCGCGGTCGGGAGCGTCTGGAACGTCCGGAAGGGGAACGCGGCCCTCCGCTGGCTCCGGGGCGGGCTGAAGCAGGTCGGCGACCGGTCCACCGTGCGGTGGCTCGGCACCACCGCGGTGGAGATGAAGATCGCGAAGGCCCGGTCTCCTTTCGAGGATGCCGCCGTCGTCCTCTTCCTCGAGCCGCGCGACGTGCCGTGGATCTGGGGTCCGTGCCGGCTGAGGGGACGGCGCGACACGCTCATCCTCCGCGCCCGGCTCCGCAAGCCCCCCGCCCTCGACGTCGAGCTGCTCGACCCGGCCAGCTGGTCGGGACGGGAGGCCCTCCCGCAGCTCCTCTCCGAGGCGTGGTCGAAGCGGGAGCCCTCGGTCAGCGGCGACCTGGCGGCGTACTTCAAGGTGGACGCCGCCCTTCCCCTGGGGGACGCCCTCCTCTCCCGGGCGCGGCAGGCGGGGATAGGCGTCCGGCGCCTCTCGCTCCGCCGTCGGGAGCCCCACCTGCAGCTCCACGTGGACCTGCCCGGCCCGTCGGCCTCCGCCGCGGAGTTCTTCGAGGCGGTCCGGGCGCTCGGCGAGACGGCGCGGGCCTAAGGACGCGGCGCGGGGAGGGCCCGCGCGCGGGCGGAGACGGGGAGACGGGGAGGCGGGGAAGCGGGGAACCGGGGGGGCCCGGTGCGGGGCCCCCCCGGGAAGGTCCGTCAGACGCTCGCCGGCGCGGGCTTGGGAGCCGTGGGAGTCGCCGCGTACCGCTGGTAGGCCTTCAGGCCGTCCCAGCCGATGAAGAGCGCGGCCACGATGAGGAGCCCGGCGAGGACGATCATCGCCCAGGCTCCTGCGACCGGGAGCCCGCTCATCTTGGGGTTCGCGGCGATCGTGACGTAGAGGTTGCGCGCCGTCACGGCGGTGGCGAAGAGGGTCGTGAAGTACATGAAGAGCATCGGGTAGAGCGCGTAGCTCGGGTTCCGCTTCTCGGACTTGAGCCAGACCGTGACCACGAGGAGGCTCAGCGCCGCCATCAGCTGGTTCGAGGCGCCGAACATCTGCCAGAGGTAGACCCACGTGCCGGTCAGGACGAGCGCGAGCGTCAGCCCCATCGAGATGAGGCTCGACACGTGCATGTTGCGGACGAGGGGGATCGTCTCCCCGACCCACTCGCTCAGCGTCACGCGCATGACGCGGAAGACGAGCTGCGTGACGGTGAGGACGATCAGGACGAAGGACCCGAACCCCAGCGCCGTTCCGAAGACCTCCGGGACGAAGCCGAAGGTCCCGGCGTGGATCAGCTTGCCGACCCCCGCCGCGAAGCGGCCGCCTCCTCCTCCGACGCCCGCGATCGAGACGGCGACGAGCGAGAGGAGCGCGAGGGTGTACTCGCCGAACATCGACCCGGCGCCGACGGGGAGGCCGTCGGTCTCGTACTCGAGCTGCCGGGCGGTGCCGACCGACCCGACGAGCGCGTGCCAGCCCGAGATGGCGCCGCAGGCGATGGTCACGAACATCATCGGCCAGAGCGGCTGCCACGCCGTGAACGGCTTGGTGGGCATGCCGAAGCCGAGGTCCTTGACGGCCGCCAGCGCGAAGGCCCCGATGGCGTTCCCCGCGGAGTCCACCGCGCCGGTGAGGGGCGCGAGGATCGCCCCGATGGCGCTCAGGACGATCGTGATGAGCATGACCCAGAACCCGATGTAGTTGACCGGCTGGGCGAAGCGCCAGATCGGCATGTTCGCCCCGAGGTAGGAGAAGACGAAGAGGAAGACCATCCAGAGGAGGTAGTTGGGGAGCGTCTTCACGAGCCCGGTCGCGGCGTCGTAGGCGGGCGTCGAGGGCCTGACGCCGTCCTTGCCCGGGATCGGGATGCGCGGGTCGGCGTTCGTCGGGTCGCCGACCTCGAAGAGGGGCTGCCTGCCGGAGAGGTCGTCGACGGCGCCGTTCAGCGCGACGACCGCGCGGCCGACCGGTCCCTGGACGAGCTTGCCGGCCTCGTCCTTGTGCTGGCCCCACGGTCCGAGCGCCATGGCGGCGATCGTCAGGGTGACCGTGACCGCTGTGACGAGGATGAGGTCCATCTTCCAGCGGTACATCATCTGTCCCGCCAGGAGCCCCATGACCGCGAGGGTGATGATCCCGAACGGCACGTCGGGGCGCGCGGAGAGGATCGCCGCCAGGATCCCGACGAAGGCGCCCGCGAGCAGCATCAGGTAGAAGAAGATGAAGACGAAGAGGATGGTCCGCGTGCGCGGCGCGATGAGCCGGTGCGAGATGGCGCTCAGGCTGTTCCCGTCGTTGCGGACGGAGACCATGATCGCCGAGTAGTCGCTCACCCACCCGATGAAGCTGACGCCGATGACCAGCCAGATCAGGGAGGGGAACCAGCCCCAGATGTTGGCCGCCGTGATCGGCCCGACGATCGGTCCCGCCGCGGCGATCGACTTGAAGTGGTAGCCGTACAGGACGTTCTTCGACGTCGGCATGAAGTCGACGCCGTCCATGTACATGCGTGCGGGGGTCGCCCTCTTCACGTCCGAGCGGATCACCTCGCGGTCGATGCGCTTCGCGTAGAACCCGTACGCGAGGTAGATGACGATCGCCGCGATGAGGACCACGAAAAGGGTGTTCATCGAGAACCTCCTCTCGCTCGAGAGCGGTTGCAGCGAGCCCCCTCCTCCCGCAACGGGCCCGACAGGGTGCACGGCCTCGCGGGGCGGTCGTCGTGGGAGGTGCGGGAATGATAGCCGCCAGCGCAAGGGGCGGGGGAGGGGTGACGCGCTCCGGGGCCGGACGCCGGGGGGGCGTCGCCTGTGCCGGGAGGCGTCGGCGGGTCCGGAAGGGACCGTCCGGGCGCCCCGCACGTACAATGGGCGGAGCGGCTCCTTCCGTCCCCGGCCCGACGGTCGGGTCCTGCGGACGGGAAGGCGGTGCCGTCGGCAGGGGACGTGATGAGCGAGGAACGGGTCAGGAGGAGGCGCCATCGGCGGTACGAGGTCCACGACCTCAACGGGAGCCTCCTTTTCCGCTTCGACGTGACGGTGCTCAACCTCAGCCTCGCCGGGATCGCCGTCGAGACGACGCGGCCGCTCAAGCTCGGGAAGGTCTACTCGATGAGGTTCGGCTCCGGGCCGGAATCGGTGGACCTCGACGGGATCGTCCGCTGGTGCCACCTCGTCGGGACCCGGCCGGGAAGCGTCGGGGGCGCCCTGAACCTCTACCAGGCGGGCCTGGCCTTCGACGGCACCCTCACGGAGAAGTCGGAGCGCCTCCTCGAGTTCATGAAGGAGCACGTCGTCCTCTCGGTCACCAAGCGGGTGATCGGGAGGTTCAAGCTGCAGGCGGGCGCCCCGGTCGAGCTGGCGGCGCGCTACGACTTCGAGGTGGAGAAGCTGAGCCTCTCGGGGATGCTCGTGAAGACCCGCCTCGTCCCCGAGATCGACTCCGCCTTCGACATGGAGATCCGGTTCCGGGGGACCACCCTCGAGGTCGAGGGGCGGATCGCCTACGCCGAGCGGCTCGGCGGGACCGAGGCGGAGCCCGAGGCCGCGCTCGGGGTCGAGTTCCTCGACATGGGAGAGGAGAAGACGTCGGTCCTCAAGGCGTTCATCGCGGAGGAGCTGGAGTAGTCTCGCCGGGCGGGGCGGCCGCGTCGCGGCCCCCGCGGAGGACCAACGAATGACCCGCCGGGCCGTCGGTACCGATTCCCCTTTCAACCCGCCTGCGCGCCCGCGGGCCGGGGCTGCCGGCCTCCTGCTCGCGTGCGCGGCGCTCGTCGCCGCTCCCCTCCGGGCGGAAGGCCCCGACGTGAGGGCGCGCCTCCTCCTTCCGTCGGCCGTCGCCCCGGGAGCGAGCGCGGCGGTGGCGGTGGAGCTGACGCTCGGCCCGGGGTGGCACGTCAACAGCCACAGCCCGTCCGAGAGCTACCTCGTCCCGACGAGCGCGACCCTCTCGGCGCCGACGGGGTCTTTCTCGCCCGTCCGCTACCCGAAAGGGGTCGCCCGCCGCTTCTCCTTCTCCGACAAGCCCCTCGACGTCTACGAGGGGACGGTCCGCTTCGAGGCGGAGCTCTCCGTGCCGGCGGGCGCCACCGGGGCGATCGCGGTCCGCGGGGTCGTCTCGTACCAGGCGTGCAACGACCAGCAGTGCTACCCCCCGGCGCGGATCACGCTCGACGGCGACGTGAAGGTTTCGGCTCCAACGTCCCGCTGAGACGGCCGGCCGTCGACCCCTTTCTGCGACGGAGTCCGATCGGCACCGCGGTTGCATCTCGCTCCGCCCGAGGGCGGTGCATGACAAGACGGCTCCTGGCGGCGCTCTACCTCCTTCCTCTTGCGTTCGCGCCTCCCGTCCGGGGAGGCGGCCTTCCGGCCGGCCTGCGGATGACGGCGATGGACGGGAGCCCGTTCTCGCTCGAGTCGCTGAAGGGAAGCGTCGTCGTCCTCGACTTCTGGGCGCCCTGGTGCGTCCCCTGCCGGACGAGCTTCCCGTACCTCGACTCCCTGCAGGAACGGTACGGGGAGAAAGGGCTGAAGGTCGTCGGCCTGACGCTCGAGGACGACCCGGAGGCGGTCTTCGCTTTCCTCGACGACGTCCCGGTCCGCTTCCCCGTGGTGCGGGACCCGTCGGGCCGGGCGGGGGACGCCTTCGGGGTGGTGGCGATGCCCACCACGTTCCTCCTCGACCGGCAGGGACGGGTCGTCGCCCGGTTCGAGGGGGGCGGGAAGGAGGTCCACGCGAGGATCGAGGCGGCCGCCGCGAAGCTCCTGGCGGGAGAGCCGGTCCCCGCGGGGACCGACGTCCGCGTCGCCCCGGGCTTGCAGGCGAGAGGCGCCGTCAAGGCGTGGCAGCGCGGATACCTCGCGGACCCGATCATGGACCTCGACGGCGACCCGCTGACGCGGATCCTCCGGGAGCACGTCCACGCCAGCAAGGAGGCGGCCGCGGGCGACGGCGGCGCGGCGGGAGGCGGCTGTGGCTGCAACTGAGCGGAAGGGGAGGCGTCGCAAGGCGCGTAAATGCAGCCGCACGACGTTCCGGGAGCTGCCGTGGATCGCCGCCGGGATCGGCGCCCTGGCCGCGAGGCAGGCGCGCGCCCAGTCGACGATCGACGCCCGGTTCCTCTACTACAAGGAGTCGGGCGGGAGGACGCAGGTCCTCGACCCGATCGTCCTGGTCGACCAGGACCTCGGGCCGACGTGGGGGCACCTCGGTCTCGTCCTCGGGTACGACGCCATCTCGGGCGCCTCCCCGAGCGGCGGCTATCCGACGGCCGACGTGACGACGTCGGCCTCGGGGCAGACGTCGAGCAACGGGAACGTCCCGCTCGTCGCGTACAACGACCACCGGTCGTCCGTCGCCCTCTCCTACGGACGGCGGTTCGGCGCCCACCTCCCCTCGGTCGACCTCTCGTACGCGAAGGAGAACGACTACACCGCGAAGAGCTTCGGGCTGTCCGATTCCTGGACGATGGCGGGGGGACGGGGGACGCTCCACTTCGGGGCGTCGTTCTCGAGGGACGTCGTGGCGCCGGTGACGAACGACCTGAGGCTCGCGAAAGACACCGACGGCTACGCCCTGGGCTGGACGTGGATCCTGGGTCCCCGCGACCTCCTCGACGTCTCCGCGTCGTACATGAGGCTGAAGGGGTACCTCGACGACCCCTACAAGGTGGTGCCGATCGGCGACCCGGGGGCGGGGACGACCGTGCCGGATCACCGTCCCGGCTCGCGGGCCCGGCTCGCGTTCTTCGTGAAGTACGGCCACGCCTATCCCTGGGACGGCGCCCTGAAGCTGACCTATCGCTACTACCGGGACGACTGGTCGGCCCGGGCGCACACGCTCGACGCGGTCTACGACCAGCACGCGGGCTCCGACTGGATCCTCAGCCCGCGGGTGAGGATCTACACGCAGTCGGCGGCCTCGTTCTACACGAGCCTCCTCGCCGCGCCGCAGGAGTTCCGCTCCGCCGACTACCGCCTCTCCTCCTTCTACAGCGTCCTCGGCGGCGTCTCCGTCACCCGGAAGATCGACGAGAGGCTCAGCGTGAACCTCGGGGCGACGATCCAGTCGCAGCTGGGGAGGGACCGCGTGACGCCGGTCGCGACCTCGCCCGGAGCCGGCGGGGCCTCGTCGGTCTCGGCGGCCGACCTGAACGTCTTCACCCTCTCCGCCGGCCTCACCTACCGCTACTGACGTCCGTGGAGGGCCCGGTCCTCTACTCGAAGCGCTTCCCCCTGATGGGGGGCGGGGCGCTGGTGGAGTTCGTCGACGACCGCGGACGCCGCCGGGCCGAGGAGACCGCCCGCGCCGTGGAGGACGAGGCTCGCCGGATCGAGGTCAAGTTCTCCCGGTTCCGCGAGACGAGCGTCGTCTCCGAGATCAACCGGAACGCCGGCCGGACGCCCGTGGCGGTCGACGGGGAGACCGAGATGCTGGTCCGCGCTGCGCTGGACCTCGGCGAGCTGACGGACGGGCGGTTCGACCCGACGGTCGGAGTCCTCCGGCGGGCGTGGGATTTCAGGAGCGCCCGCGTCCCCACGGACGAGGAGGTGGCGGCCCTCCTCCCCCTCGTCGACAGGGGGGCCGTCACCTGCCGGGACGGCACCGTCTTCCTCCGGCGCGCCGGGATGGAGATCGACCTCGGCGGGTTGGGGAAGGAATACGCCGTGGACCGCGCCGTGGAGGTCCTCCGCACGGAAGGAATCCGCTCGGCGGTCGTGAGCTTCGCCGGGGACGTGAGGACGCTCGGCGTCCGCGGGGACGGACGGCCGTGGAAGGTGGGGGTGGTCGACCCGCGCGACCGGAGGCGTTGCCGGTTCTCGGTGCGGCCTCTGGGCGACGCCGGGATCGCCACCTCCGGCGACTACGAGCGGGGCTTCGTGAAGGAGGGCGTCCGGTACCACCACATCCTCGACGCCCGGACGGGGTGGCCCGCCAGGGGGGTCTCGTCGGTCACCGTGATTGCCGGGTCGGCGTTCCGGGCGGGGAAGTTCGCGACCGCGGCCTTTCTCCTGGGGCTGTTCGGCGGGCTCGCCCTCCTGGAAGGGGCGCCCGGGATCGATGGGGCTCTCATCTCGGACGACGACAGGATTCACGCCACCTCGGGGATGAAAGCGGTGTCCGACCTGCCCGGAAGCCTCCTGGCTGGCCATCCCTACGCCTGAGTTGCCCCGCCCTTTCCTGAGAAGCGTTCGCAAGAGAGACAGGGGCCTGATATTGAAGGGCGTCTGGACTCTTCAGGAAATCCTTGACTCGATTGTGCCGAATATGAAATATATAATGTAGAGAATGGCTCTTCAAGTAGCTGCCGGATCACCTCGTCACCGCCAGCTGAGGCAGTGGGTCGCCGACCGGCTCCGCGCGGACATCCTCGAGGGGAGGAAGCACCCCGGGGAGTGGCTCCGGCAGGAGCACGTCGCGCGCGAGCAGGACGTCAGCCAGACTCCGGTCCGGGAGGCGCTCAAGCAGCTCGTCGCCGAAGGGCTCCTCGAGCACGTCCCGTACCGCGGAATCCGGGTCGTCCGGTTCTCCGTGGAGGACGTCGAGGACCTCTACGCCAGCCGCGCCGAGCTCGAGCCCCGCGCCGCCCGGTTCGCGGCCGAGGCGATCACGGACGGCGAGCTGCAGGAGCTCGCGGCCCTCCACGTCCGGATGGTCGAGTGCGAGGTCCCGGCGCGGCTGAGGGAATACAGGGACCTGAACCGCCGGTTCCACGAGGCGATCATCGCGGCGTCCCGCCGGTCGTTCCTGACCCGGACGCTCGGCAACCTCTGGTCCGCCTTCCCGACGATGCTCTGGAGCAACGTCCCGCACATCGCCCAGAGCTCCCTTCCCGAGCGCGAGGCGCCCGATGCCGAGGAGCACGCCGAGATCGTCGCGGCGCTCTCGGCGCACGACCCGGGCCGCGCCGAGCGAGCCGTCCGCCGGCACGTGGAGGCGGCCGGACGCACGCTCGCCGAAGCGATGAGGTGCCTGGAGTGAGCGCCGTCGACCGCCGGTCGCATCGGGAGGGCCGAGCCGCCTGCCCGGCAGGGGGGCGCGGAGGCCGTCCCCGCGGCGTTCTGGTGACCCATGGAAGAACGGAGGTCAGGGGGGAGGCCGCGGCGGCGTCCCCCCGGCCCGGAGGAGGAAGAGAGATGTCGCGCAAGCTCCCGATCCCCATCGCCCTCGCCCTGCTGCTCCTGCTCGCTCTCCCGGGGACGGTCGTCGCCCAGGGGACGGTCACCGGAACCGTTCAGGGAACGGTCAAGGACGCCTCGGGGGCCGCGCTCCCGGGCGTCACGGTGACCGCCACGTCGTCGGCCCTGGTCAAGGGCCAGATGACGACCGTCACCGACCGCAACGGGGGCTACCGCTTCCCCTCCCTCCCTCCGGGGACCTACGACATCTCGGCCCGGCTGACCGGCTTCAAGAGCGCGCAGCAGGCCGGCGTGCGCATCCGCCTCGGGGCTTCGCTGGCCGTCGACCTGACGATGCCCCTCGAGTCCGTCAAGGCCGAGGTGCTCGTGACGGGCGAGGCGCCGATCATCAGCGTCGTCGCGAACACCGTCTCGACCAACTTCGGCAAGGACTTCATCGAGAAGCAGGCGATCCAGCGGAACTACTACTCGATCCTGACGTCGGCCCCGGGCGTCAACGCGGACTCGACCTCGACTAGCGGGAGCGCGATCCTCGCGTACGGCGGGACGACCGAGAGCCAGAACGCCTACACCCTCGACGGCGTCAACGTGGCCGACACCGGCTCGGGCCAGCACTGGGTCCTCCCGAGCATCCAGTGGATGGAGGAGATCCAGATCACCGGCCTCGGCGCCAACGCCGAGTACGGCGGCTACACGGGCGGGATCGTCAACGGCGTCACGAAGTCCGGCGGGAACGAGTTCCACGGCGCCCTCGAGGCGTACTACGAGCCCGAGTCGTGGGTCGCCAGCAACGACCCGACCGGGGTCCAGGAGACCTTCAAGTTCGAGAACTACGCCGCGAGCCTCGGCGGCCCGATCGTCAAGGACAGGGTCTGGTTCTTCGCGAGCGCCGAGTACTGGCACCAGGTCTCCACCCCCGTCGGCGCCGTCGACACCTCCGACCGCGAGATCCCGCGCTTCCTCGGGAAGGTGACCTTCCAGGCGAACGAGAAGAACCGCTTCTACCTGATGGGCGAGTACGACGCGGTGACCAACGAGAGGCGCGGCATCGACGCGCTCACCCTCCCGAGCGGCACGAGCAAGCAGGACGGACCCGGCGTCACGTTCGCCGCGAACTGGGAGTCGCTCCTGAGCGCGTCGAACTTCCTGAACGTCAAGGTGACGGGCTACGACGGCAACGACGACTACCTCCCGTACAGCGGGACGAGCGTCCCGGGGCACATCGACTACTACGGGGACACCGGGATCACCTGGTACAACGCGCCCCGCCAGGACCTCTCGCACCGCCACAACGTGACGGCCGACGCGTCCTGGAGCCTCTTCGCCGACGGCCTCTTCGGCAAGGGCGACTCGCACTCCTTCAAGCTCGGAGGCCTGTACGAGGAGGCCTCGACGACCGACTCGTGGCGCCGCAACGGGGGCTTCACCTACTACGACGACTCGACCCTCTGCGACTCCACCGAGGCCTACTTCAAGGACCCGACGTGCGGCCGGACCGAGCGATCGAGGGGGTACGGCGAGTACGAGGTCCACGGACAGCACAAGGGCTTCACCTTCTACGCGCAGGACTCCGTGCGCCTCGACCGCGTCACCGTCAACGCGGGCCTGCGGTACACCGGGTACCGGGCCGGCTGGCGTCCGGGCTACGGCAACTCGGACGTCTACAGCGTGGACTTCGTCGACCCGCGGATCGGCTTCGTCTGGGACGTGGCCGGCAACGGCCGCTGGGCCGTGAAGGCGCACTGGGGCCGCTACCACTCGTCGATGTACACCTACCTGTACGACCGCGAGGTGTCGGGCCACGCCACGATCCCGGACTCGGACAGCGAGTGGGACCCCGACACCCAGACGTGGGGGCCCTGGAGCGAGAACACGCCGCTCGAGGCGCCGATCGGGAGCCTCTCGCACCCCTACGTCGACGAGGCGCTCGTGACGGTCGAGCACCAGCTCGGCAACGACCTGGGGCTCGGCCTCGACTTCATCGACCGGCGCTTCCGGAGCATCATGGGGCTCGTCAACACCAACGAGGACTACGCGCGGGTCGTCACGACGAACCCGTACACGGGGGGGGCGCTCGAGATCTGGAACCTCGAGTCGCCGCCGACCTACGTCCTGACCACCGACAACCCCGGCTACCGGAACTTCGACTCCTTCGTCCTGAGGTTCGAGAAGCGCTACGCGAAGGGATGGCAGCTCCGCTCGTCGCTCGTCTGGACCGACCTGAAGGGGAACGTCCTGAAGAACAACGGCTATGCCGACGAGCTCCGGGACAGGAACGGCCTCGTGAACGCGTACGGCCGGATGGACCTCTCCTACAACGAGTGGGAGTACAAGCTCAACGGGGCCGTGGACCTGCCGTTCGGGATCCTGGCGAGCGGCCAGTACACGTTCCTCTCCGGCCAGTACTACACGCCGTACGCGAGGGTCGACTACTTCCTCGACTACAACGCCACGAGCGGCCGCTACGTGAACCTCACCGAGCGCGGCGCCGAGAAGCTCCCCTCGCGCAACATCGTCGACCTGCGCCTCGCGTGGGGGACGAAGCTCGTCGACTCCCTGCGCCTCGAGCTCTCCCTCGAGTGCTTCAACGCCCTGAACACCGCCAGGGTCCTCGACGTCGACGCGTACTACGCCCGCTACCGGAGCGGCAGCTGGCGGCTCCAGTCGACCTACGGGACCCCGCTGGCCATCGAGAGGCCGCGCGAGATCCGCGCCGGCCTCCGGCTCATCTTCTGAACCTGCTCTCCGCCCGGGGGCGGGGCGGCCGGACGCGGCCTCCCCGCCCCCTTTCTCCGTCTCCGGAGGCCCGCCTGAAGCACGCCCGCCGCCGCCGCCCCGCCGTCGTCCTCGTCCCGATCGTCCTCGCCCTTCCCCTCGCCTTCGCCCTCGGCGCGGCAGAGGCCGGCCGGACCGCGGCGGCCCCCGCAGGGCGTGGTCCCCTCGTCCTGATCGGCGGCGGGGAGAAGCCTGCCGACGCGATGCGGAAGTTCGTCGAGCTGGCGGGGGGAAAGGACGCGCCGATCGTCGCGATCCCGACCGCGTCGTCCGAGGCGGACGCTCCCGAGTACTACGAGAAGCTCTTCCGGGAGGAGTACGGCTGCACGAACGCGGTCTCCCTCCGGATCCGGAGCCGGGCCGACGCGTCGAGGCCCGACTACGCCGCGCTGGCCCGGAAGGCGGGAGGGATCTTCTTCGGCGGGGGAGACCAGATCCGGATCACCGGGGCGCTCCTCGGCACTCCTGTCGGCGACGCGATCGCCGAGGCCTTCCGGCGGGGCGCCGTCGTCGGCGGCACGTCGGCCGGGACGGCCTGCCAGAGCGAGGTGATGATCACCGGCGAAGGGGACTTCACCGTCATCCGGGCGAAGAGCGTCGAGACGTGGCGCGGGCTCGGTTTCCTCCCGCCCGACGTCGTGGTCGACCAGCACTTCGTCAGGCGCCAGCGGGAGAACCGGCTCCTGTCTCTGGTCCTGGAGCACCCCGACCTCCTCGGGGTCGGGGTGGACGAGGAGGCGGCGATCTGGGTGCGGCCGGACGGGACGTTCCAGGTCCTCGGGAACAGCTGCGTGATGGTCCTCGACGCGAAGGGCGCCTCCGTGAGCCGGCAGGCGCGCGACACGGGGCAGGACGCCCTCGGCGTCCACGGGCTGCGGGTCGACGTCCTCCTCCCCGGGGAGACCTACGACCTCGTCTCGCGGACCGTCGGAGCCCCGCGGTGACGACCCGCCGCCCGCTCGCGGCGGGCGCGATCGCCGCGTCGCTGCTCCTGTCGCCGGGGCTCGCCTTCAGCGCCCCTCCCGCGCCCTCGCCGCAGCCGACGCCCGGGCCCGGGTGGGACCAGGGCCGATCGGTCTACGAGCGGCGGGTCCACCCTCCGGAGGAGCCGGAGAAGGTCGACTGGGACGCGCGCGTCCGGGAGCTCCTCCGGGAGGAGCCGGGGGACCTCGTCGTGGCGGCCGTCGGCGACATGATCTTCAACGAGCGGATCAGCCACCTGAGGGAGCCGGAGAGGCGGAACCTCCTCCGGATCCTCCAGGAGGCGGACGTCGCGATCGGGAACCTCGAGTTCTCGCTGAACGACCGCCCCGACCTCCAGAAGCCGTTCTACGACTTCCGCGCCGGGCGCGAGTTCGCGTGGGAGGTCGTGGCCACCGGCATCAACCTCGTCGCGATGGCGAACAACCACGCGCTCGACTTCGGCGCCGAGGGGCTGAAGGAGTGCCTGCGCACGCTCGACCTGGCGGGGATCGCCCACGCGGGCGCCGGAAGGACGCTCGCCGAGGCGCACCAGCCGGGGACGCTCCGGCCGCCGGGACAGAAGGAGCGCCTCGCCCTCCTCTCGTACATGCGCTACTGGACCGACCGCGACCGATGCGCGGACCCGGCCGGGCCGTGCCTTTCGACGATCGACCCGGCGACGGTCCTCGTCGCACGCGACGACGGAAAGGTCGAGGCGGTCGAAGGGCCCCAGGAGCGCGACGTGAAGACCATGGAGGACGACGTCCTCCTGGCGAAGCGGCGGTACGGCCCGGTCTTCGTCTCGCTTCACGTCCACGACGTGAGCCACGCGCGCGTCTTCGGCGTCCAGGACAGGACGCCCCCGAACGAGGAGATCCCGTTCCGGCGGGCGATCGACGGGGGGGCCGACGCCGTCCTGGGCAGCGGTCCGCACGTCCTCCGCGGCGTCGAGCTGAGGAACGGCAAGCCGATCCTCTACAGCCTCGGGAACTTCGTCTACCAGTACCGGACGCCGAAGGTCATCCCGACCGACCTGCCCCATCAGCGGGACCAGGAGATGGCGCGCCCCCCGAACGTCTCCGTCTGGGACCGGCGCGACTCGCGCGAGGTGATGGAGAGCGTCGTCGCGCGGATGACCTACCGCGACGGCACCCTCCGGAAGCTGGAGCTGATCCCCGTCACGATCGACGACGAGGGGCCGCTGTACGGCGTCCCTCGCCTGGCGTCGACGAAGCGCGCGAAGGAGATCGTCGACCTCCTGGCCCGGCTCTCGGCCCCCTACGGGACCAGGATCGCCTGGAAAGGGTGGTACGGGGAGGTCGAGCTCCCGGGCGGTCCGGCGGCGGCAGCGAAATAGCCCTCCGGAAAGGCCGCCCCGCTCTCCCGGCACCCGGGGAGCAGGCGCCGGTCCGGTCCTCTTGACGGTCGTGCGATACTCCCCCCCCATGTGCCACCAGGTGACCTGTACCCGCTGCGGAAAGGCGACGTGGGCCGGCTGCGGCCGGCACGTCGACGCCGCCCTCGCCAACGTCCCGAAGGACCGGCGCTGTACCTGCCCGCCCCCGGAGTCGATCTTCCACCGCCTCTTCTCGCGCCGCCCGAGCTGACGGCCCGGGGCCGCCTCGCGGAGGAGGGGAAGCCCCTCCTTCAGCGCAGCCGCTCGACCCGGAGGGTGAGCCGCTCCAGCCGCTCCGGCACGACCACCGCCCCGAAGCCCGCGCCCGGCGGGACGTCGACGGTGCCTTCCTCGTCGAGGACGACGGGAGGGTCGACGAGGTCCTCGTGGAAGTATCGCGCCGTCTCCGACGTGTCGCCGGGGAGGGTGAAGCCGTCGACCGTCTGGAGGTGGATGTTCACGGCGCGGCCGATGCCGGTCTCGTCCATCCCTCCGGACCAGACGGGGACGCCGCGCTCCGCCGCGTGACGGAGGATCCGGAGCGACTCGAGGAGCCCGCCGACGCGCCCCTGCTTCAGGTTCAGGACCCGGCAGGCGCCGAGGGCGAGGGCGGCCTCGAAGTCGGCGAGGTCGTGGATCGACTCGTCGAGGCAGAGGGGGGTCTTCAGCTCCCTCGCGAGGATCGCGTGCTGGTGGATGTCCGCGTACGAGAGGGGCTGCTCGATCATCGTCAGGCCGTACGCATCGAGACGGGCGAGGTGGGGCGCGTCCTCGAGGGTGTAGTCCCCGTTGGCGTCGGCCATCAACGGGAGGTCGGGGAAGCGGTCGCGGACCGCGGCCACGAAGTCGACGTCCTTCCCCTTCTTCACCTTCACCTTCACCCGGTGGTAGCGCTTCCCGACCGCCGCCGCGACCTCTCGGACGAGGTCGGCCGGCGTCTCCTGCAGGCCGATGCTGATGCCGGAGGGGACCTTCCGGAGCGTCCCCCCGAGGAGGGCGTGGAGCGGCACCCCCCGGGCCTTCGCCACGAGGTCGACCAGGGCGTTCTCCACGGTCGCCTTCGCCATCCGGTTCCCGCGGACCCGGCCGAACCGGCGGTCGATCTCGCCCAGCGTGACCCCCGGCTCCACGAGGGGAAGGAGGAACTCGGTGATCAGATGCCGCGCCGAGGTGGTCGTCTCGGGGGCGTAGAAGGGGTCGGGGTCCGCGACGCACTCGCCCCAGGCCGTCACGCCGCTCCCCTCGAGCCTGAGGAGGAGCGCCTCCTTGCACGTCCAGGTCGCCGAGCTGATCGAGAAGGGCTGGACGAACGGGAGCCGGACGAGGAGGAGGTCGGCGTGGTCGATCGCCGGGACCGCCTCGTCCTCGAGCGGGAAGCCGACGGGCGGCGTGCGCGTGGGCCCGCTCATCGCGGGCGTCCCGGCGGGGCCGCGCCCGGAAGGGCGACGACCCGGCGGACGGGGAGGACGCCGTCCGCCCCGACGAGCGCCCGGTAGCGCGGGTAACGGTAGAGGCCGTAGAGGGAGAGGGGCTCGAGGAGGAGCGACGCCCGGAGCGCCGTCTCCCCCCGGAGCGGCACCCAGAGGCTCCCCGCGGGGAGATCCCCGCCCACCGGCTCCCCCCGGCTCGTCACCGCCCGGCCTCCGTAGCGCTCGTAGAGGTCGTCGAACTCCTCCTCGACGCGCAGGAGCTTCACGCTCTCGACGCGGGCGGGACGAGGGGCGGTGACCGTCTCGAACGGGATGCCGTGGCGCGTCAGGAGCGCCGCGAAGACCGGCGCGGCGGGAGGGGCGACGGAGTAGCCGAGAGGCGTCGGGACCGACCTCTTGACCGCCATCGTCGTCATGAGGTTCGGCGTGGGGATCGTCAGCGTCCGGCCCGTCGCCACCTCGATCACCGGGAAGCCGGTCACCTGCGGGCCGGGATTGACCCAGAGGTAGTTGGTCGGGAGGAAGGGGGGGAGGGGGCGTTTCCGCGCGGCCGCGATGGCGGCGAGGTCGTCCGCGCGACGGCTCCCACCGGCGACGAAGCGGCGGAGGAGGGCGAGGTAGGCGTCGACGCGGTTCCCGAGGTCGGCGGAGGGATCCTGCGATCCGTGCCGGACGGCCGCCTCGATGATGAAGGAGAGGCCGCCGTACGCTCCGATCGCGTTGAGCCCCCCGTCGACGTCGGGGGCCGAGGGCCGCTGCTCGTCGTCCGGTGGGGCGCCGCCGACCCAGTAGCGGAGGAACCGGTGCCCGGCGGCCTCCTCGACGGCGGCGGACTCGTCCACCCAGCGCCGGGCCGCGGCGACGAGGCCGGGGTCGAAGAGCGGGGTGTCGAGGCCGTCCATCGTGATGTCCGGCCACTTCTCCCAGCCGCGGCGCTTCCACGAATCCGAGTCGCGCGAGAACTCGTGGCAGTCGACGGCGACGTCCGGGCGGACGCGGCGCGCCACGCGGTGGACGGCCTGCGTCTCCGGCTGGTCGAGGGTCATGTGGTCCCTGTTCAGGTCCGCGCCGGCGCCGTTCTCCCGGGTCCCGGCCTCGGCGCCGTCCGGGTTGACCATCGGCATCGCCCAGACCTCGACGTCCCGGGGGAGGAGCGCGGGGTCGCGCGCGACGTCGCGGATCAGGTAGAGGAGGGCGTCCTTCCCCGAGAGCTCGTCGCCGTGCTGCTGCGCGTAGAGGAAGAGCTTCCAGGCCGGCGTCCCGCCGTGCGAGAGGCGGACGAGGTAGAGGGACCGCCCCTTCGTGCTCGTCCCCTCGACGGAGACCGAGACCGGTCCCTTCCCGTCGACGCCTTCGAGGAACCGCTTCATCTCGTCGTAGGACGTCGTCCTCCGGAGCGTCCGGTGGTCCTCGGGAAGCTCCGCGCGGGCCGGGAGGCAGAGCAGGGCGGCGGCGGCGAGAAAGGCGGCGGGTCGCATGGTCAGAAGGGCCCCCAATGCATCAGGACCGGAGGAATGAGCAGGAGGAAGGAGAGGGCGACGAGGACGAGCATCAGCGGCAGGAACCAGCGCGCCCATCGCTCCCACGGGATCTTCGCCATGCCGAGGACCCCCATCGTCACGGCGGAGGTGGGGAGGATCGGGTTGATGAACTCGCAGAGCTGGTAGGCGTAGACCATCGTCTGCCGGGTCAGGCCGAGGAGGTCGGCGAGCGGGGCCATGATCGGCATCGTCAGCGCGGCCTGCGCCGTCCCCGAGTGGATGAAGAAGTTGATGACCGACTGGACGACGAACATCACCTGGGCGGCGACGACCCGCGGCAGCCCCGAGATCAGGTCCGAGCTGAAGAAGAGGATCGTGTCGAGGACCTTCGCCTCGCGGGCGATGATCAGGAGCGCCCGGCCGCAGGCGATGATGAGCGTGACGTTGACCATGTCCCTCGCGCCGGCGACGAAGCTGGTGGCGATCTGGCTCGGCCTCAGGCCCGCGACGGCCCCCATCACGAGCCCCATGGCGAGGAAGAGGGCGCCGATCTCCTCGATGAACCACTGGGCCTTCAGGATGCCGAAGACGAGGGCGACCATGCTGGCGAGGAACAGGCCGAGGACGGCGACGCGGCGCGCCGTCCACGGCTCCTCGGGCGCGCCGGAGACGACGGAGCTCAGGTCCCGCGACCGGTCGAGGTCGTAGACCGGGCTCGACTCGGGACGGCGCTTCACGCGAGCGGCGTAGGCCATGACCCACGCGACCACCACGGCCGTCCCGACGAACCAGGTCGCGACGCGGTATCCGAGCCCCGAGTAGAGGGGGAGCCCGACGAGCCCCTGCGCGATCCCGACGGTGAAGGGGTTGAAGAACGCGGCGGCGAAGCCGGCGGCCGCCCCGAGGAAGGGGACGGCGACGCCGACGATCGAGTCGTACCCCAGGGAGAGCATCAGCGGGACGAGGATCAGGATGAAGGGAATCACCTCCTCGCTCATCCCGAAGACCGACCCGGCCAGCGAGAAGATGACCATCAGGACCGGGATCAGGAGCTTCTCCAGGGCGGGGCGCGCCGCGAGGGCCGCCGTGATCTTCCGGATGGCGAACTCGATCGTCCCCGTCGCCTGGATGACGGCGAAGGCGCCCCCGATCAGGAGGAGGAACGCGATGATCAGCGCTCCGTCGAGGAACCCCTTGATCGGCGCGATCATCAGCCACTGCGGGCCGAGGTAGACCTTCGGGACGGGCTGGTAGGTCCCCGGGACGGTGACGATTCGGCCCCCCGCGTCGACCGTCCGGTAGGCGCCGGACGGGACGAGCCAGGAGAGGACGAGGACGAGGAGGACCAGCGACCCCACGATGACGAGGGTGTGGGGCATCCGGATCGTCCGCCGGGTTGCGGATTCCGTGCCTGTCGCGTCGTTGGCGTCGGTCATCGAGCCCGTGCCTCCCGAAGGGGTGTCGGTCCGATTCCGGACTCGCCAGCGCGACGGGGGCCGGGAGCCGAGAAGACCCTCGGAATTCTAGCCGTCCGCCGTCCCGAGCGAAAGGCGAGAAAGCGCTCTGGAAGCGGTTTCGGGCGGCCGGAACGGACCTCCGCGCGCCCCGGGACGAGACCCCGCCGGGGGGAACCACCCGGTGTCGTACGCTCGCGCCGTGGCGAAACGAGTCGACCCCTGCCGGAAGAGCCCCGCGGAGCGGCTGGAGGACCTCCTCTCGGGATACCGCGAGGCGGCGGACCGGAACGAGGGGGCGCGATACCTCTCCCGGGCGATCGGCTCCTCCGACTCGATGCCCAACGCGGTGAAGTTCTTCGCCTTCGCCCTCCTGGCGGCCGAGGCGCCCGAGGAGGACGACGCGCTCGACGCCCTCGCCCGGGCGGAGGAGCACCTCGAGGCGGCGCGGCGCGACCTTCCTCGTCCGCTCGCCCGCGAGCTCCCCGCCCTCCGCTTCCTCGAGCGGGGGATCGCCCTCCGATCCGGAAGGGGGGAGTACGCCGAGGGGCTCCGCCTCTGCGCCCTCGCCCTCGACCTGGGGCTCGGCGCGCCCTACGAAAGGAAGCGGGACTCCCTCCTCCGGATGGTGTGAGGCGCGTTCTCGCCCATACTCTCCCCATGAGCCGCCCCGCCCCGAACCACCGCGCCGACCTCGCCGCCCTCGCCCGCCGGGCCATGCGGGAGCGGGGCCTCCTGCCGGACTTCTCCCCGGCCGTCCTCGCCGAGGTGGCGGCCTTCCGGAGCGCCATCCCGGAGGGGGACGGGCACCTCCCGGACCTGACCGGCCTCCCCTGGTTCTCGGTCGACAACGACGACTCGCGCGACCTCGACCAGATCACGGTCGCCGAGCGCCTCGACGGGGGAGCCGTCCGGGTCCTCGTCGGCATCGCCGACGTCGACGTCCTCGCCGGTCTCGGGAGCGCGACGGACGGCCACGCGCGGGAGAACACCACCTCCGTCTACACCGCAGGAGGCGTCTTCACGATGCTCCCGGAGCGGCTCTCGTTCGACCTGACCTCGCTGAACGAAGGGGAGGACCGGCTCTCGATGGTGGTCGAGCTCGTGGTCTCGCCGGAAGGGGAGGTGACCTCCTCCACCGTCTTCCGCGCCCGCGTGAGGAACCGCGCGCGCCTCGCCTACGACGCCGTCGCCGCGTGGCTCTCCGGCGAGGCGCCCCCTCCCGAGGCGATCGGGCGGGCCCCGGGGGTCGAGGAGCAGGTCCGGCTCCAGGACGAGGTGGCGCGGCGGCTCAAGGGGGTCCGGCACGAGCAGGGCGCGCTGACGCTCCAGTCGATCGAGGCGCGGCCGGTCTTCGACGGCGGCACGCTCGTCGACCTGGCCCCCGAGAGGCCGAACCGCGCCAAGGAGCTGGTGGAGAACCTGATGGTCGCCGCGAACGGCGCGACCGCCCGCTTCCTCGAGGCGAAGGGGTGGCCGTCGCTCCGGCGCGTCGTCAAGGAGCCCGCCCGGTGGGGGCGGATCGTCGAGCTGGCCGCGCAGCACGGAGACGCGCTCCCCGACCGGCCCGACAGCCGGGCCCTTTCGGCCTTCCTGGAGCGCCGGCGGGCGGCCGACCCGCTCCGCTTCCCCGACCTGTCGCTGGCGGTGGTCAAGCTCCTCGGCCCCGGCGAGTACGCGGTGGAGCGGCCCGGCGAGGACGCGCCCGGGCACTTCGGCCTCGCGGTGAAGGACTACACGCACTCCACGGCCCCCAATCGCCGCTACCCCGACCTGATCACGCAGCGCCTCCTGAAGGCGGCGCTGGGAGGGGGGCCCTCGCCCTACACCGTCGCCGACCTCGAGGGGCTGGCCGTCCACTGCACGAAGCGGGAGGACGACGCCAACAAGGTGGAGCGGCGGATGAAGAAGTCTGCGGCGGCGCTCCTCCTCTCCTCGCGCGTCGGCGAGACGTTCGAGGGGGTCGTCACCGGCGCGAGCGAGAAGGGGACCTGGGTCCGGGTCCTCCACCCGCCCGTCGAAGGGAGGGTGGTCCGGGGCTCTGCCGGCCTCGACGTCGGCGACCGGGTCCGGGTCCGGCTCCTCGAGACGGACGTGGAGCGCGGCTACGTCGACTTCGGCCGGGCGCACGGCTCCTGAGGCGCGCGATCCCGGCCGCGGCCGGATGGGGCCGGGCGCGCGGGACGCCCCCGGCGGCGGGGCGTAGCATCGCTCCGTGAGCGACCAGACACCCGCGCCGGACGCCGGCTTCTCCTCCCTCGGCCTCGATCCCAGGCTCCTCGCCACGCTCTCGGCCCTCGGCTACGAGGAGCCGACGCCCATCCAGCGGCGGGCGATCCCGCCGCTCCTTTCGGCGCGGGACGTCCTCGCGCAGGCCGCGACCGGGACGGGAAAGACCGCGGCGTTCGCCCTCCCGATGCTCCACCGGCTCGCGTCGGAGAGGGATCGGGGGGGCGAGCGGACGGCCCCGTTCGGCCTCGTCCTCGTCCCGACCCGCGAGCTCGCCATGCAGGTGGCGGAGGCGGTCCACCGCTACGGCAAGGAGCTGGGCGTCCGCGTCCTCGCCGTCTACGGCGGGTCGCCGATGGGGCTCCAGCTCCGGTCGCTCGAGCGGGGAGTCGACGTCGTCGTCGCCACGCCGGGCCGGGCGCTCGACCACGTGAACCGCGGGAGCCTCTCGCTGGCCGAGGTCCGGTCGCTGGTCCTCGACGAGGCGGACGAGATGCTCGACATGGGGTTCCAGGAGGACCTCGAGGCTCTCCTCGGGGCGACGCCGCCGGGCCGCCCGCTCGGCCTCTTCTCGGCGACCCTCCCGACGAGGATCGCCGGCCTCGCGAAGCGTCACCTGACGGACCCGGTCTCGATCCGCGTCGAGGCGGCGGAGCCGGACGAGAAGGCGGGAGAGACGGCGCGGGTGAGGCAGACGGCCTTCGTCGTCTCCCGCGCCCACAAGCCGGCCGCGCTCGCCCGCGTCCTGGACGTGGAGGACCCGGCGGCGACCGTCGTCTTCTGCCGGACGCGGACGGAGGTGGACGAGATCACCGAGCGGCTCAACTCCAGCGGCCACCGGGCCGAGGCGCTCCACGGCGGCTACTCGCAGGAGCAGCGCGACCGGGTGATGAAACGCTTCCGCTCCGGGGCGGCGGACCTGCTGGTGGCGACCGACGTCGCGGCGCGAGGACTCGACATCGAGCAGATCTCTCACGTCGTGAACTACGACGTCCCCACCGACCCAGCGGCCTACGTCCACCGGATCGGCCGGACCGGGCGCGCGGGGCGCGAGGGGACCGCCATCACCCTCTTCGAGCCGCGCGAGCTCTGGCTCCTGAAGAACATCGAGCGGCGGACCGGACGGAAGATCGGGATCAGCCAGGTCCCGACGGTGGCCGACCTCAGGGCGCGGCGGCTCGAGCTGACGCGGGCGCAGCTGCGCGAGGCGATCGTCGGGGGCGAGCTCGACAGCTTCCGGGTTGCCGTGGAGTCGCTCTCCGACGAGTTCGACCTCCTCGACATCGCGGCCGCGGGGGTGAAGCTCCTCCACGAGGCCTCCGGGGCGCCGGGCGAGGAGGACGAGATCCCCGCCGTGCCGCTCGCGCCCGAGCGCCCTTCCCGGACGGCGCCGCGCGGCCCGGCCCCGACGTTCGCCAGGTCCGCCCGGGGGCGCGGGCCGGCGGAGGGGGTCGCGACGCTCTACGTCGGGGCGGGGCGACGCGCGGGCGTCCGGCCGGCGGACCTCGTCGGCGCCATCACGAACGAGGCGAAGCTTCCGGCGCGCGCCGTCGGAGCCATCGAGATCGCCGACGGCTTCTCCCTCGTCGAGGTCCCGGAAGGCGACGCGGAGGCGGTGGTGACCGCGCTCCGGAAGTCGACGCTCCGCGGACACCGCGTGATCGTCAGGAGGGAGCGCGACGACCGGCGCCCGGCTCCCCCTCGCCGCCCGAGATAGCGGCCGCCCGGATCGGGGGAGAGGGACGCCCCGGAGCGCGCGGCGGCTGGGACGCCGCCGGCCCCGGGTGCAGAATCCGCCGGTGAGCTTCCCAGCGCGCGAGGCGGTGTCGCAGGTGCGGGTTCTCCGCCGGAACGGGAAGGGAGCCGTTCGGGTGGACGACGCCCTCGCCACCGAGGAGCCGCTCGAGATCAGGATCCGGGAAGGGGAGGGCCCCGCGAGGCGGCTCCTGGTCACGATGCGGACTCCGGGACACGACGAGGACCTCGCCGTCGGGGCGCTCTACGCGGAGGGGCTCATCGAGTCGATGGACGAGGTCCTCTCCCTCGAGCGCCCTCCGGAGTCGCGGATCGACCCCGACGTCGAACGGAACGTCCTCCTCGTCTCGCTCGCGCTCCGGGCGGGAGGAGCGCGGGAGGTCCCCGACCGGCATGGCGTGGCGAGCTCGGCGTGCGGGGTCTGCGGCAGGCGCTCCATCGAGAGCGTCCGGGGCCTGGGTGAGAGGTCGGCGGGCCCCGACGGGGGGAACGGCCACCGGCGCGTCCCGGCGGGCGTCTTCGCCGGGCTCCCGGGACGGCTGCGGCAGGAGCAGGAGGTCTTCCTCGCCACGGGGGGGCTCCACGCCGCGGGCCTCTTCGGGGAGGACGGGGTCCCCGTTGTCGTCCGCGAGGACGTGGGGCGGCACAACGCCACGGACAAGGTGATCGGCTCGGTCCTCCGGTCGGGCCTCGGGGTCCCCCCGGTCCTCCTCGTCTCCGGGCGGATCGGGTTCGAGATCGCGCAGAAGGCGGCCCGCTTCGGCGTCGCCGTCCTGGCGGCGATCTCCGCCCCGACCAGCCTCGCGGTCGAGCTGGCCGAGGCCACGGGGCTCACGCTGGTCGGGTTCCTGCGCGACGGGGGCTTCAACGTCTACAGCCACCCGGAGCGGATCGCCGAGCTCGACCGGGGCTGAGGACGGGGCGCGTTTACGCGCCTCGGGAAAGTTACGCCCCCCCTTGCCGCCGGTGCTACCCTTCGCCCACAACACATCGGAGGTAGGCGATGGACCTGTCGAGGCGGGCTTTCCTGAAGGCCGGGACCGTGGGCGGGAGCATTGCCCTCGGCCTCGACGTCTCCGAGGCACGGGCCGAGATGCGGGACCTGAAGATCGCCCGCACGACGGAGACGCGATCGACGTGCCCCTACTGCGCGGTCTCCTGCGGCGTGATCCTCCACACGCTCGGGGACCGGGCGAAGAACGTGACCGGCTCGGTCGTTCACGTCGAGGGGGACCCGGACCACCCCATCAACCGCGGCACCCTCTGCCCGAAGGGGATGGCCATCAAGGAGGACATCTCCCATCCGGGCCGGCTCACGGCGCCGCGCGTGAGGAAGCCCGGCTCCGACACGTGGGAGGAGATCTCCTGGGACGACGCGATCGCGCGGATCGCCCGGCACGTGAAGGACACCCGGGACCGCTGCTTCGTGGAGAAGAACGCCAAGGGGCAGGTCGTCAACCGCAACCCCGGCATGGGGATGATCGGCGGCTGCACCGACACGAACGAGTTCAACTTCCTCCAGTGGAAGGCGTCCGTCGCCTTCGGAGTGACCTACAGGGACACCCAGGCACGGGTTTGACACGGGCCCACGGTGGCCAGTCTGGCCGCCACGTTCGGGCGCGGGGCGATGACCAACGGCTGGGTCGACATCAAGAACGCCGACGTCGTCCTCTGCATGGGAGGGAACCCGGCCGAGAACCACCCCTGCGGCTTCAAGTGGGCGATCGAGGCCAAGAAGACGCGCGGAGCCAAGCTCGTGGCGGTGGACCCGCGGTTCACGCGGACGGCGGCCGTCGCCGACCTCTACGCGCCCCTCCGGTCCGGCACCGACGTCGCGTTCCTCCTGGGCCTCTGCCGCTACGCCATCGAGAACAAGCGCTACCACGAGGACTACGTCAAGCTCCACACGAACGCCCCGTTCGTCGTGAGCGAGAAGTTCGGGTTCGACGACGGCGTCTTCACGGGGCTCGACGCGGAGAAGCGCGAGTACGACAAGTCCTCCTGGGCCTACGAGGCCGACCCGAAGACGAAGGCGTACGCCCTGGACGAGACGCTCGAGAACCCGCGCTGCGTCTTCCAGCTCCTGAGGAAGCACGTGGACCGCTACACCCCGGAGATGGTCGAGCGGATCTGCGGCACCCCGAAGGAGCAGTTCCTCAAGGTCGCCGACGTCGTCACCTCGACGGGGACGGCGGCCCGCGTCGGGACGATCATGTACGCGCTGGGGTGGACTCAGCACTCCATCGGCGTCCAGATCATCCGCTCCGCCGCGATCCTCCAGCTCCTCCTGGGAAACGTCGGCCGGCCGGGAGGCGGCGTGAACGCGCTGCGGGGGCATTCGAACATCCAGGGGGCGACGGACATGGGGGGGAACGCCGAGATCCTCCCCGGCTATCTCAGGACGCCGCTCGCCGCGCAGACGACGCTGGCCGAATACCTCGACGCGACGACTCCCAAGACCCTCAACGGCCAGCCGTGGCCCACCATGAACTACTGGCAGAACACGCCGAAGTTCATGGTGTCGCTCCTGAAGGCCGTCTGGGGGGGGACGGCGACCGCGCAGAACGAGTTCGGCTACCAGTGGCTCCCGAAGATGGACGGCCCCTACTCCTGGGCCCACATGTTCGACGACATGTACCGGGGGTCGTCCAAGCGTGCGGGAGCGGACGAGCCGGGGCCGGAGGGGCTGATCTCGTTCGGGATGAACCCGGTCGCGACCGGGCCGAACAGCGGCAAGATGATCGCGGCCCTCGCGAAGCTCAAGTGGCTCGTCGTCGTGGAGAACTCCGAGACGGAGACGCCGGCGTTCTGGAAGGCGCCGAAGGAGTACGGTACGCCGGACGTCTCGAAGATCCAGACGGAGGTGTTCCTCCTCCCGGCGACCCTCTTCGCCGAGAAGGACGGCAGCTTCACGAACTCTGCCCGATGGGCGCAGTGGAAGTGGAAGGCGGTGGAGCCCCCCGGCCAGGCGAAGCTCGACCACGAGATCCTGGCGCGCCTCTTCCTGGCCGTCCGCGACCTCTACAAGAAGGAGGGGGGCAAGCTCCCCGAGGCGGTCCTGAACGTCTCGTGGGCGTACGGGAACCCGGCGAGCCCCGACCTCTCGGACGTCCTGAAGGAGATCAACGGCAAGGCGCTCGCGGACCTGCCGGACCCGAAGGACAAGACCAAGGTCCTGAAGGCCGCCGGCCAGCAGCTCGACGGCTTCGTCCAGCTGGCCGCCGACGGCTCGACGATGTGCGGCAACTGGATCTACTCCGGCTGCTTCACCGAGGCCGGAAACAACACCGCCCGGCGCGTCGCCGCCGACCCGGGCGGCCTCGGGATGTTCCACAACTGGGGCTTCTCGTGGCCTGCGAACCGGCGGGTCCTCTACAACCGCGCGTCCGCGGACAAGGACGGCAACCCCTGGGACGCCACGCGCGTCGGGATCAGGTGGAACGGCGAGAAGTGGGTGGGCGACGTCCCGGACATGAAGCCGGACGCCAGGCCGGGCGAGTTCGGCGCCTTCATCATGCTGCCGGAGGGGGTGGGCCGCCTCTTCGCGGCGGTCCTCGCGGACGGGCCGTTCCCCGAGCACTACGAGGCGGAGGAGGCGCCCGTCGACAACGCCCTCCACGCGAAGGTGACCTCCAGCCCCGTCGCGAAGGTCTTCAAGAGCGACAAGGACAAGCTGGGGAAGAAGGAGGAGTTCCCGGTCGTCTGCACGACGTACCGCCTCACCGAGCACTTCCATTACTGGACGAAGCACAACAAGCGGCTGAACCAGGTCCAGCCCGGCTTCTTCTTCGAGGTGCCCGAGGAGCTCGCGAAGGAGAAGGGGATCGCGAACGGCCAGAAGATCGCCGTCTCGAGCGCCCGCGGGCGCATCGAGGGGATGGCGCTCGTCACCAAGCGCCTCCGGCCGCTGAAGGTGGACGGGAAGCAGCTCTGGCAGATCGGCTTCCCGATCCACTGGGGATTCGCGGTCGAAGGGCCCCATGCCGGTCCGCTGGCGAACTTCCTCACGGCGTCCGTCGTCGACCCCAACACCTTCACCCCCGAGTTCAAGACCTTCCTCGTGAAGGTCGAGAAGGTCTGAGGGGAGGCGCGCCATGGCCGTCAACGAGCTCGAGGTCCGCCGCTCCTCCGCCTCGGTCCTGGGCTTCCTCGGCGGGGCCCGGAAGCTGCCGACCGTCTCGAAGTACATCGACACCTCCACCTGCATCGGATGCAAGGCCTGCGAGATCGCCTGCCAGGAGTGGAACGACCTGCCGGAGGTGGCGACCGTCCAGGCCGGCTCCTACCAGACCCTCCCCGACCTCCACGCGGGCTACTGGAACCTGATCCGCTTCAACGAGATGGAGCACGGCGACACCCTGGTCTGGCTGATGCGCAAGGACCAGTGCATGCACTGCGAGGACCCCGGCTGCCTCGAGGCCTGCCCGGCGCCCGGCGCCATCGTCCAGTACGCCAACGGCATCGTCGACGTCAACCCCGACAAGTGCATCGGCTGCGCCTACTGCGCCTCGGGCTGCCCGTTCAACGTCCCCAAGTTCGCCGAGAAGACCGGCAAGATGCAGAAGTGCACGCTCTGCGTCGACCGGTCGCGCGTGGGGCTGGAGCCGGCGTGCGTCAAGAGCTGTCCGACAGGGTGCCTCCATTTCGGCACGAAGGACGACATGCTCTCGCTGGCGAAGGGGCGCGTGGCCCAGCTGAAGGCGACGGGATTCGCCCAGGCCGCGGTCTACGACCCGCCGGGCGTCGGCGGGACGGCCGTCGTCACCGTCCTCGCCCACGGCGACCACCCCGAGTGGTACGGCCTGCCGAAGGACCCGCAGGTCCCGCTGGGCGTCAAGCTCTGGAAGGGTTTCCTCCGGCCGCTCGGCTTCCTGGCGGTCCTGGGGGCGGTGGTCGGCGCGTTCGGCCACCACCTCTACCACGGCAACAAGGGCCACGTCGACCCCGGTCCACGGGACCCCGACGAGACCGGAACGGCGGCGTGAAGGGGGAGCCGATGAGCAGCGTCAAGCGCCAGATCGGGTTCGACGAAGCGGCCTTCGACGCCCGGACGGCCGAGAACGTCGTCGTGGGCGGCGAGATCGTCCGCCACCGCCTCTCCTCCCGCGTCATCCACTGGACGGTCGCGAACACCTTCTTCCTCTGCCTCCTCACCGGCCTCCCCATCTGGACGCCGGTGTTCGGCTGGCTGGGGAACCTCTTCGGCGGGCTCTCGGTCTGCCGCATCCTCCACCCCTACTTCGGGGTCGCGTTCTTCCTGGCGTCGCTCACGATGTTCGTCCACTGGTCGCGCGAGATGAAGATGACGCGCGAGGAGCGGGGCTGGGTGGGCCCGCGCCTCCTGGCCTACCTGCGCGACGCCGAGAACCACGAGAAGATCGGGAAGTACAACGGCGGGCAGAAGGTCTTCTTCTACACGTCGTTCCTCGCGTCGCTCGGTCTCCTGGCCTCCGGGATCGTGGGGTGGTTCCCGCTTTCGTTCCCGCAGGGGGTGCGCATCGCGGCCATCATCGTCCACGACGTGACGTTCGTCCTCTTCCTCGTCTCCATCGTCTTCCACATCTACCTGGCGACGACGGCGGAGCCGGGGACCTTCAACGCGATGACGCGCGGCACGGTCTCGAAGGCATGGGCGCGGATCCACCACCCGAAGTGGTACCGGGAGCTCCTGGGGAACGGGAAGAGGTGACGGTCGCGGAGGAGTTCGGGCGGCGGGCCGCCCGGGCCGACGCGCTGGCGGCGGAGGGAGGAGCGGCCGTGCCGCTCCTCCGGTTCGCCGGGGAGCTGCTGCGGGCTCAGGGGCGCGTGGCCTCCGCCCTCGCGGCGGGCGGGCCGCCCCCCCTGTCCGGCTCGATCGCCGCGGACCTCCCGAGGCTCCTCCCCCTGCAGCGGGCCTTCCTGGAGCTCCTCCGTCGCAGCTCGGCCCCGGAGGTCGCGGAGGAAGCGGGACGCCTGCTGGAGGGAGGGGACGAGGAAGGGCGCAGGCGCCTCCTGGCGTCCTGGTCGGCCGAGGCCTCGGGCGCGAGCGACTTCCTCTCCCGAGCGTTCCTCCGCCCCTGCCTCGAGACGCTCCGGGCGGCGGGCCACCGGCCGGACCGTCCCCCGTCCGATACGGGGTGTCCGTTCTGCGGGGGCCCTCCGGGAGTCGGGTTCCTGCGGGTGGAAGCCGAGACGCACGGGGCGGGGCGCCATCTCGTCTGCTCCTTCTGCGGCGGGGAACGGGCCCTCGAGCGGATCCGCTGCCCGGGCTGCGGGGAGACCGACCCGGCGAAGCTCCCGGTGTTCCGCTCCGAGCGCCATCCCGGCGTGAGGCTCGAGGCGTGCGAAGCCTGCCGCCGGTACGTGAAGGCGATCGACCTCGGCGTCGATGCGCGTCCCCTCCCCGAGGTCGACGACCTCCTCTCCGTCGCCCTCGACCTCTGGGCGCAGGAAGAGGGGTGGGAGCGGCTCGAGCCGGGGATCGCCGGGGTATGAGCCAGCCCCCGCAGCCGCCGATGGTCTAAGCTCCTCCCTCCGAGCGGAGGGGCCGATGGAAGAGCGAGCGTCCGTCCTGATCGTGGGAGCGGGGGTCGTCGGCTGCGCCGTCGCGTTCGAGCTGACGCGCAAGGGAGCCCGCGGCGTCGTCGTCCTCGAGCGGGAGCCGCTCCCGGGCGCCGGCTCGACGTCGAGGGCGAACGGCGGCATCCGGGCCCAGTTCACGACCGAGATCAACCTCCGGATGTCGCTCCTGTCGATGGAGGTCCTCGATTCCCTCGAGGAGGAGATCGGCGCGCCCCCCGCCTACAGGAAGGCGGGTTACCTGTTCCTGACCGGCAGCCCCGAGAGGCTCGAGGCGATGAAGAAGGCGGCGGAGTTCCAGCGGCGGCTCGGCGTCAGCGTGGAGGTGCTCGACGCGGCCCAGGTGAGGCGTCGCGCGCCGTACGCGGCGGGGGAGATCGCGGGCGGGACGTTCGGGGCGCGCGACGGCTTCATCGACCCGGGACGTCTCTGCACCTTCTACCTCTCCGGGGCGAGCCGCGGAGGAGCGTCGTTCCAGTTCGGGCAGGACGTCGTCGGGATCGACCGGCGCGCGGACGGAACCTGGGCCGTCCGGTCGGCGGCCGGAGCCACGTTCACCGCGCCCGTCCTCGTGAACGCCGCCGGTGCCTGGGCGGCCCCCGTGGCGGCCCTCCTCGGGCTCGACCTGCCGGTCTCTCCGGTGCGGCGGCACCTCTTCCTGACGGGGCCCGTCGCCGGCCTCCCGCCGGTGATCCCGATGACGATCGACGCCGACTCCGGGGTCCTCGTCCGGCGCGAAGGGGAGCGGGTCCTCGTCGCGTACTCGAACCCCGACGAGCCGGCCGGCTACAACACGGCCTTCGACCCCGCCTTCGTCGAGCGGTTCGCCGATCCGCTCCAGGCGCGCTTCCCCGGGATCGCCGAGGCCGGAATCGACACCAGGAGGAGCTGGTCGGGGCTCTACGAGGTGACGCCGGACCACCACGCGATCGTCGGGGCGGCGCCGGGCCTTCCCGGCGTCTACCTCGCGAACGGCTTCTCGGGGCACGGCGTCATGCACGCTCCCGCGACCGGCCGCTGTCTCGCGGAGCTCGTCCTCGAGGGCCGGGCCACGAGCGTCGACGTCTCGCCCCTCTCCCTCGATCGCTTCGCCCGGGGGGACCTCATCCACGAGACGATGGTCCTCTGACGCGCCCCCGAAAGACGAAGCGCCCCCGGGGGGAGGCCCCGGGGGCGCGGAGCGCCGGGGGAGCCCGGCGTCAGGGGTGAGAGAGGCTCAGCCCTTCTTCTCGGCGGCGGGGACCTTCGCCCAGTCGATCTTGTTGTCCTTCCCCTTGGCGGCCTGGACCTTCTTGCCGAAGTCGTTCAGCTCGTGGGCCTCCTTCTTCGGCATCTTCTCGACGTGGCACGACTGGCAGGTGGCCTTGGCGTCCTTGGCCTTGTACTCCTTGTAGTACTCCATCGTGGCGAGGGAGCTGCTGCCGAAGGCGAGGGTGGCGAGAACGGCGGCGACCGCGGCGGTGGTCTTCTTCATCTGGAACTTCCCCCTTCTCTCTCAGGTCCCGGTGCGGGACCGGCAAAGTCTACTCAAGAAGGGTGCCAGGTCCTCCGTCCGCCGGAAGGGGCGCTCGCGGCGCTCCTCCGACGCCGGGGCGGGCCGGGCCGGGGAGGGAATAGACCACCTGGGTTGCTTGGTACACGAAATGGTGTGACTCCTCCTCACCCGGCCGGCCCGGTCTCGACGACCTCGACCGCCCCGGCGCCGGGAGCGGAGAAGGGAGCCGAAAGGGCCTCGCGCGCTTCGGGGGCACCCGCCCCGGAGACCCCGCCGGGGACGAGGCCGATCGCCCGGTCCCCCCCTCGGGTCTTCGCCTTGGCGGACGCCAGCCCCGCCGCGGCGAGGAGAGTCTCGAACGGGATGGCCGAGGGGGCGTCCACGAACCACGGGAAGGGGGTCCATCCGATCGACGCCGTCTGCCGGTGAGGACCGCCCTCCGGGAGCGGCACCGGCTCCCCACGGACGGCGCCGAGGAGCTTCCGTGCGACGACGCTCCCTCCGGACCGGTCGGTGAGGCGGGTCACGACGAGGAAGCCCGCGCGGTCCCACCTCACCAGGAAGTCGGAGGCGCGGACGACGGCCTTCAGCCGCCGGGCGGTCTCGACGAGGACGGCGTCGCCCGCAGGGTCGCCCAGCCGGGCGTCGAGGGCGTCGAGGCCGTCGAGGTCGATCCGGACGAAGAGGAGGCCGCCCCCGGAGCGCTCGCCCGCCGTCGCGAACGTCGCGTGGGCGCGAAGGGCCCGCTCCACCTCGGGCTGGATGGCGGCGGAGAGGAAGTGGCGGGTCCTGATGCCGGTGAGGGCGTCGGTGATGGCCGCCTCCTCCAGCCGGCGTCCCGCCTGGACGAGCTCGGCCTCCTTCCGCTCGAGGGCGGCTCTCAGCGCGTCGCGCTCGGCGGCCACGGCGCGGGTCCGCGCCCGGAAGAGGAGGACGGCGCCGGTACCGGCGAGGAGGAGGAGGAGCCCTCGGGTCCACCAGCTCTCGAGGAGGAGGGGCTCGACGGTGAACGAGAAGACCGCGGGCGGACCGGGAGGGGTCCCTGGCGCGGGAATCGCCGCGACCTCGAACCTGTAGCTGCCGGCCCGGAGGCCTGCCAGCGTCGCCTCGGAGGCCGTCGTCTCGACGGCGCCCCCGGACAGCCCGGTCACCGTGTAGCGGTACCGCATCCGCTCCGCGTGGGCGAAGGAGAGCCCCGCCCACGAAAGCGACAGGTCGCGCTCTCCCGGAAGGAGGCTGGCCGAGCCGTCCGTCGGGAGCGCCCGCGACCCGGCCCGCGCTCCGAGGATCACCGTCGTCAGTGGCGGGTGGGGCGGTTCGGGGGACGGGCGGATCCTCACGAGGCCGCGGTTCGTTCCGAACCAGACGGTCCCATCACCTTCGGCGTAGAACGAGTTCTGGGTGACGTCCCGGCTGACGAGGCCGTCCGAGTGGCCGAACCGGATCGGCTCCTTTCCCTCGCGGAAGACGTCCACCCCCGCGCCTCCGGTCCAGATCGCGCCGGAGGCGTCCAGCCCGAGGAAGACGATCCGCCGGGCCGCGGAGGAGGTCGCCGGGTCGAGGGCCGTCACGGTGAGCCGCCCCCTCTCGACCCTCACGAGGTCGGCGCCGGGGGCCTCCCGGTAGCTCACGGCGAGGCGGCCGTCCGGCAACGCGAGAACGGAGGAGAGGAAGTCGGACGCGAGCCCCTGGCGCTTGCCGAACCGTTGGATCGCGGAGCCGGTCAGGCGGATGAGGCCGAACCGGCCGGCGCCCCAGACGGTCCCGTTCCCGTCCTCGGCAAGGCCGAAGACGGCGTCCCCCTCGAACTTCTCCGGGAGGACGACCCTCTCGAACGAGGCGGCCCGCGGCGGAAGGCGGTAGACGCCGTCGCTCGTGCCTGCCCAGACTTCGCCGTCCGCCCGGACGTGGAGCGCCCAGACCCTGGCGTCGCGGGCTGCGACGCCTGCGAGGGGAACGGCGCGGGGCGCGCCGGGTCCCGCGATCCGGAGGACCCCTCCCGGGGCGGCCCCCGCCCAGATGGATCCGTCCGGGCCCGCCGCGAGGGCGAAGACGGGGACCCCCGGGAGGACCGTTCGGACCGACCCGTCCGGGGCAAGGCGCGCCAGTCCCCCTTGCGTCCCGACCCAGAGCGCCCCGCCCCCTCCGGGCCCAATGCCTTCAGGGGCCGCCCCTTCCCGCGCCGCGGCGCGCTCCCGCGTCACCGCCCAGACGGTGTCGTCGGGAAGGCCGACGCTCCGGTCCCAGGCGCTGACGCGCCCGCGGCCGAGCCGGACGACGAGCCCGATCCCCGGCAGGCCGAGCCAGAGCCCCTGCTCGCGGTCCTCGAGGGCGGCGGAGACCGTCTCGATCTCCAGCCCCTCGCGGGTCCCGACGGCGGTCCAGCCCGTCTCGCTCCGGATCGCGAGCCCCCGAAGGGTCGGGACGAGGAGCCGCCCGGCCGAGTCGAACGAGAGCCCGCCGATCCCCGAGGAGGGGGGGAGCCCCGCGGTGACGTCGTCGAATCGGGCCGAGCCCTTCGCGAGGACGAAGAGGCGGTCCGGCGTCCTGAGCCAGAGCGCCCCGTCGGCGCCGCTCCTCAGGGCGTCGATCCTCTCGAGCGGGGGAAGGCCGAGCCGGCTCCCCGCCTCGCGCGTCGCCCCGTTCTCGCGGCGGTAGAGGAGGTGGCCACGGGCGTAGGAGAGGGTGCCGTCGGCGGCGACGTCGAGCCAGGAGACCGGGACCTCCGGGCCGTCCCGCCGCCCGTCGAGGGCGAAGATCTCCGAGATGCTCTGGTAGAGGCCGCGCGCCGTTCCCACGAGGAGCGTCCCCGAGGCGTCCGACGCGATCCCGCCCGGCATGACGGCTGCGTCCTCGGGGAGCCCCTCCTTCTTCCCGAGCGCGACGAACCCCGTGCCGTTCCACCGGGCGAGGCCACGGCGCGTCCCGACGTAGAGCCGCCCGTCCTTCCGCTGCCCGATCGCCGTGACGCTCGCGCTCGGGAGCCCGTCGTCGCGGTCGAACCGGGCGAAGCGCCGGCCGTCGAACCGGAAGAGCCCTTCCCACGTCCCGACCCAGAGGAACCCGGCGCGGTCCTGGAAGAGGACGGTGACGGTCGGGCTCCCGAGCCCGTCCTCCTCGCCGTACGCGCGGAAGACCGACTTCCCCTCGAACACCGGGCCAGCCGGCGCGGCGGCGGTCGCGGCCCATCCGGGGATCGCCAGCCGGGCGAGAACGAGCAGATGGAGAACGAGCGCGGCGCGCGGGCGCCTCGTGACGGGCCGGCTCTGCATGTCGGGGAGGAATGATGTCACGGGTGGCGCCGCTTCCGGCGCCGCCGGCTCACCGGCCGCGGATCAGCCTCCGGCACCGCCACTGGAAGTAGGGGGCGAGGAGCCAGAAGCGGCGGAACTCGGGGTTCCGGGTCTCGCGGTGGTGGTAGCGGTAGTAGATCTGCTGGACGATGACCGCCAGGCGGAAGAGGCCGTAGACCTCGTAGAACGTCCAGCTCGCGGGCCGGCGGCCGCTCCTCTCGAGGTAGAGCGCGACGAGCTCCCGCCGCGTCAGCATCCCGGGGAGATGGGTCGGCTGGCGGCGCGTGGAGCGGGCGACGAAGTCGTCGCCCGCCTCGACCCAGTAGGCGAGGCTGTTCCCGAGGTCCATGAGCGGGTCGCCGAGCGTCGCCATCTCCCAGTCGAGGACGCCGACGATCCGCGTCGGGTCTTCGGGGTCGAGGACGACGTTGTCGAGGCGGTAGTCGTTGTGGATGACGCAGGTGGCCGAGTCGTCCGGGACGTTGGCCTTCAGCCAGGCGACGACGTCGCGGAAGGAGGGGACGTTCCAGGTGCGGGCCTTCTCGTAGCGCGCGCTCCACCCCTCGACCTGCCTCCGGGCGTACCCCGCGCCCTTCCCGAGGGCGTCGAGGCCCGCGGCGGCCGGGTCGACCCGGTGGAGGTCGACGAGCCGCTCGACGAACGAGAGGCAGAGCCTCCGCGCCGTCGACGGGTCGAGGGAGAGGCCGCGGGGGAGGCGTCCGCGCGGGATCAGCCCCGGGATGCGCCGCATGACGTAGAAGTCGCAGCCGAGGACGGCCGGGTCGTCGCAGAAGGCGAGCATCTCGGGGACCCAGGGGAAGACCGGCCCCAGCGCCTTCTGCACCCGGTACTCGCGCCCCATGTCGTGCGCCGACTTCGCCTTCGTCCCGGCGGGCGGGCGCCTCAGGACGAGGTCGTGGCCCTCGTACTCGAGGCGGTAGGTCCAGTTCGACGCGCCGCCGGCGTACTGCGTGACCCGCGGCGACCCGGACAGGCCGGCGATCCGCCCCTTGAGCCAGGCGTCGACCGGCGCGACGGGGAGCTCCTCGCCGGGCCGCATCGGGGACGCTCCCGAAGCGCCGTCGGTCACCGGACCGCCATCCCGTGCTGGCGGAGCGCGCGCCGGGCGACCGACTCGATGTGGACCTCGTCGGCGCCGTCGTAGATGCGGGCCGCCCGCTCGTGCGCCCACCAGAAGGCGAGCGGCGTGTCGTCGGTCATGCCGAGGCCGCCGAGGGCCTGGATCGCGCGGTCGAGGACCCGCTGGAGCATCCGGGCGACCGTGAACTTGATGAGCGAGATCTCCTCCCGCGCGGCGCGGGGTCCCTCGTGCTCGATCTTCCAGGCCGCGTGGAGGACCATCAGCCGCGCGGCGTGGATCTCGGCCCGGCTCTCGCCGATCGACTGCTGGACCATCTGGCGCGTCCCGAGCGGCTTGCCCGGCGCGAGCTCGCGCGTGGCGGCGTGGCGGCAGAGGATCTCGTACGCCCGGCTCGCGACGCCGATCCAACGCATGCAGTGGTGGATCCTGCCGGGGCCGAGCCGCTCCTGGGCCAGGACGAACCCCGCGCCTTCCGGTCCGAGGAGGTTCGCCAGCGGAACCCGCGCGTCCTGGTAGCTCACCTCGCCGTGGCTCGCCCAGTCGCCGCCGCGGTGTCCCATGACGGAGATGTTCCCGAGGAGCTCGAAGCCCGGGGTGTCGGTCGGGACGAGGATCATGCTGGCGCGGCGATAGGGGTCGGGCGCCTCCGGCGACGTGACCGCCATGCAGACGGCGAAGGCGGCACCGTCCGCGCCCGTCGCGAACCACTTGTGGCCCCGGAGGACCCACGAGTCCCCGTCCTTTCGCGCCGTCGTCCCGAGCCAGACGGGATTCGAGCCGGCGAACTCAGGCTCCGTCATGGTGAAGCAGGAGCGGATCTCGCCCGCGACGAGCGGGAGGAGGAACCGCTCCTGCTGCGCGGGGGTCCCGTGCTCCATCAGGAGCTCCATGTTCCCGACGTCGGGCGCCTGGACGTTGAAGAGGTAGTGGCCGATCGGGCTCCGGCCCAGCTCCTCGCTCATGCAGGCGAACTCGACGAGGGAGAGCCCCGCGCCGCCGAACCGCTCGGGGACGTGCGCGGCCCAGAGGCCGGTCTGGCGCGCCTTCTCGCGCTTCTCGCGAAGGACGGGGAGGAGCGCGACGAACCCGTCGCGGGCGAGCGGCTGCTCGAGCGGGATCGCCTCCCGCTCGACGAAGTCGCGGATCAGGGCGCGGATCTCGAGGACCTTCGGGGATTCGGAGAAGTCCATGCGGGCCTCCTGCGTGGTGTGTCGGAGCGGCCGAACGCGCCGGAGACGGCGTCAACCCGCCCTCCGGGAGCCGGCCCCCGCGGCGCCGCCCGGCACGACCTCGCGGAGGAACGCGGTCAGCTCGCGGACCGTGTCGTCGATTCTCTCGAGGGGGAAGCAGTGACCGGCCCCCGGGAGCTCGACCAGCCGGGCGCCGGGGATCATCGAGGCGAGGCGGCGAGAGTTCTCGGCCGGGACCAGCCGGTCGGCCGTCCCGGTCAGGACGAGGGTGGGGACGTGGAGCGTCGCGAGCCGCGCCTCGGTGGCGTGCGTCGCGATGGCGGCCGCCTGGTGGGCGGCGATCCACCGGGAGACGTGCTCGCTCCGCGAGAGCCATCTCTCGAACCCCTCCCGGTCGCGGGCCAGGTGCTCCTCCGAGACGAGGACCTTCGCGAGGCGCGACGGCGGGCCGAGGCCGGCGAGGAGGCTCCCGAGGACGAGGGTCCCCAGGGTCGCTGCCGACGGCTTGGCGCTCCGAAGCCACCCCGCGGCCGTGGCGCCGAGGACGAGCGCGCGGACGCGCGCCGGGTACCGGAGGGCCAGCTCGAGGGCGATCATCCCGCCCATCGAGATCCCGAAGACCGCGGCGCTCTCGATCCACGCCGCGTCGAGGACGGCGGCGGCGTCGGCCGCCATCTGCCGCATCGTGAACGGATGCCGCGGGATCGTCGACCGGCCGGTCCCGCGGTTGTCGAACCAGACGACGCGGAACTCCGGGGCGAGGCGCGACGGGAGGGTGTCCCATCCCCGGGAGGAGAAGCCCATCCCCATGATCAGGAGGAGCGGGGGAGCGTCGCCCGGGCCCGCGACCTCGAAGTAGATCTTGTGGCTGCCACGGTCGACGAAGGGCACGAGTCACCTCCTCCGGGACCTGCCCGCGGGGACGGGACGGCCCGGGACGAGCGAAGCGAGGAGCTCGAGCTCCCGGGGGAGCGCGGCGGCGAGGAGGGCGAGGTCCGGGGTCTTCGCGGCGTCGCCGAGGAGGCCGACGTCGACCGATCCGTTGTAGGAGAGGAGGGCGACGCCGACCGTCGTCCCCGGCGCGAGGGGGACGGCCGGGTGGCAGGCGAGGAGCGTCCGGCCGAGGAGGTGGAGCGGCGCCTGCGGACCCGGGACGTTCGTGACGACGAGGTTGTAGAAGCGGGCCGTCGCCTGCAGCCGCGCGGCGCGGGCCGCGAGGGTCGGCGGGGCGAAGTCCCCGAGGAGCGTCAGGGCGCGCGCCCCGACGGCCTGTCCGCTCTCCTTCAGGGCCTTCATCGCACGGGAGACGCGCGTGAGCCGCGCGAGGGGGTCGGGCTCGCCCACCGGGAGCGGGCAGAAGACGGCCGCGACCTGGTTGCCGTGCGTGGCTCTCTCGGCCGCGGTCCGGACGCTGACGGGAACGAGGACGCGGAGGGATTCCGGCGGCTCCTCGCCCCGCGAGAGGAGGAGCGTCCTCAGCGCCCCCGCGACGACGGCGAGGAGGACGTCGTTCACGGTGCCGCCCGTCGCGCCGCGGGCGTGCTTGACGGTGGCGAGGTCGAGCGAGAGCGCCTCCCAGCGCCGGCCCGGGCCGACCGGGCGGTTGAGCGAGCAGGGAGGGGCCGGTCCGAGCCGGCTCAGGTCGAGGAGCGGCTTCAGGCCGGCGGCCAGCTCGAGGACGACGCGCCGCTCCTCGGTCCTCGGCGACAGGGCCCCGCGGACGAGCGCGAGCGGGTGGCCCACGACGTCCCTCACCGCGTCGACGGCGCGGGCGATGGCGCCGGGAGAGGGGCGCGGCGTCCACGCAGGAACGGGGCGCGGGCCTCGAGCCGCCTCCCGTCCCGCCGCCGGGCCGGAGTCGAGGAGGACCGACGCCAGGTCGACGCCGGAGACGCCGTCGATCATGCAGTGGTGCGTCTTGGAGACGAGGGCGAAGCGCCCGCGGCCGAGCCCCTCCACGAGCCAGAGCTCCCAGAGCGGACGCGCGCGGTCGAGGCGGCGGAAGAGGAGCTCTGCCGCGAGGCTCGCGAGCGCCTCCGCGCCGCCGCCCGGCGGAAGCGAGGTCCGGTGGACGTGGCGGCCCAGGTCGAGCTGAGGCTCGTCGACCCAGACGGGGCGGCCGAGGCCGAAGGGGACGGCGGCGAGGCGCTGCCGGTACCGCGGCACCCGGTCGAGACGCGACGCGACGAGGGCCTCCAGCTCCTCTCGCGAGGGAGGCCGTCCGCCGAAGACGGCCACGGCGCCGACGTGCATCGGCGTCGCGTCGTCCTCGAGGTCGAGGAAGCCCGCGTCGAGCGCGCTGAGCCTCTCGTGCCACGTCACGCGCCGCTCTCCTGCTCCGCCCGCCCCTACCGGAACGTCACGAGGTGCGGCGAGGCGGCGGAAAGGTGGGCGTGGTCGTTGAACGTCCGGACGGCCGTCCCGTCCCTCCCCGTGACCAGCTCCGTCGTCCCCGCGTTCACCAGGCGCCAGACGAGCTCGAGCGTCCGCGCGTCGGGGACTCCGAGGGGCCGCCGGCAGGCCGCCGCGATCGGCCCGCCCGACGTGAAGACGAGGACCGGTCCGGGGCCAGGGCTCGCGGCCAGGCGCTCCACCGCGGCGTCGACCCGCGCGAGGAAGGCGGGCCAGCTCTCCGCGTAGTCGCCGTCGTGCTCGCCGCCGACCCAGCGCTCGACCGCCGCGAGGAAGAGACTTCGAAAGGCGTGGCCGGGAACGTCGGCGGGTCCTGCACAACCCTGGTCCGCGAGGGTCTGGCGGAAGGACGGGTCGTGAGCCAGGAGGACGGCCTCGTGGTCGAACTCGTTCCAGGCCGGGTCGTCCTCCCAGCCCACCGCGAGGCCCATCGCGGCGAGGCACGCCTCCGCGGTCTGCCGGTGGCGGCGCATCGTCCCGCAGACGATGCGGCGGACCTCCGGGGCGAGGGGGCGGAGCGCCTCGCCGAGGACCTCGGCCTGACGGAGCCCGGCGGGGGAGAGGACGTCGTAGTCGTCCGCGCCGAAGGACGCCTGCCCGTGGCGCAGGAGGAGGAGCGTGGCGTTCACGGGCGCCCCGCCGCGAGCCGGCCGAGGGCGTCGCTCTCGAGGCTCCCGAGCCAGAGGGTCCCCTCTCGCTCGCGGACGCTCGTCACGGGGGCGAAGGCTCGGGGCCCGGCGTCCCGCAGGCTCTCGACGGCCCTTCCGCCCGCGTCGATCGCCACCGCCCAGCCGACGGGCTTCGGCTGCGGCTGGACCCAGAGGGGGAGCCGGAGGACGACCTTCCGGAGGAACGGGTGAGGCGCCAGGGCGTCGAGCGAGGCGACGCGGGGCGAGAAGAGGGCGACCCAGAAGACGCGGCGCTCGGCGGACCAGGTCACGTTGTCGGGGAAGCCGGGGAGGTCCTCGACGAACGGCTCCCAGGTCCCCTTCCGCGGGCCCGAGATGAAGTACCGGATCATCCGGTACGAGCCGGTCTCGTTCACGACCAGGAACGAGCCGTCGCCGCCGACCGCCACGCCGTTGGCGAAGTTGAGGCCGGCGAGGAGGAGCTCGGTCGTCCCGGTGCCGGGGTGGAACGCGAGGAGCCTGCCGCGCCCCCCGTGCTCCAGGATGTCCTCCCGGTAGCCGGACGGGCCGAAGCCGGACGAGGCGTCGGTGAAGTAGACCGTGCCGTCGGGACCGACGTCCACGTCGTCCGTGAAGCCGAACGGAAGCCCGCCCTGCGCCGTGGCGAGGGTCTTCAGCTCGCCGGACGGTCCGAGCGAGAGGAGGCCCTTCACCCCGTCGCAGACGTAGAGCGTCCCCGCCCCGTCGAACGCCATGCCGAGGGGGCGTCCGCCCGTGCGGGCCGCCTCGGAGATCGTCCCCGTCGCCGGGTCGATCCGGAAGACCTTCCCGTCGCGCGTCCCGGTGTAGACGCGGCCCTCCGCGTCGATCGCGGTCGCCTCGGGGCCGTGGAGGATCCCTTCCCCCAGCCTCTCGACCCCGGCGAGCCTTTCGTTCGGCGCGAAGGCGCCGGTGAGCGGCGGCGCCGGGCCGGGGTCCCAGGCGACCGGGTGGATCGGGACCGGCCAGGCGAGGAGGTATGCCGCCAGGGCCGCGACGGCGAGGAGGAGGACGCGGCGGAGCATCCCCGGCAGCTTACCGTCTCCGGGCCGCGCGGCGGAGGCCTCCTCCGGTGCCGGTGGAAACGCGACGGCCGGCCCGCGAGGGGGCCGGCCGCGCGAGGGTCGGGAAGAGTCGGGGTCGAGCCGTCTAGCTCGACGCCTCCGGGAGAGCGAACGACGGGGGAGCGGCCGCCTCGGCCGCGGGCTCGTAGCTCCACCCGCCGAGGAGCCCGGCGAAGAACCAGGCCAGGGCGCCGACGCCGGCGAGGAAGACCGTGTCGCCGACGATCCGCAGCCACCGGAGCGTCTGGATCACGGGGAGCTGGAGGAAGTCGGCGCTCCTCGCGTACCAGAGGCCGTGCTCGACGCTCGCCCAGGTCTGGGCGAGGCCGATCGGGAGGAGGCTGAGGACGACCATCAGCGCGAGGCCGACGTTCATCGCCCAGAAGGCGAACTGGAGGGGCGCCTCCTTCCAGGGGCGCTCGCCGGAGAGCCTCCGCGCGACGACGAGGACGAGGCCGAGGGAGAGGAGGCCGTAGACGCCGAAGAGGGCCGTGTGGGCGTGGACCGGCGTCGTGTTGAGCCCCTGCATGTAGTAGAGGGCGAGGGGCGGGTTGATCAGGAAGCCGAAGAGCCCGGCGCCGACGAGGTTCCAGAAGGCCACGCCGACGAAGAAGCGGACCGGCCAGCGGTAGCGCGCCATCCAGGGCGCGGCCACCTGGAGGCGGCTCGTCCGGTACGCCTCGAGCCCGATGAGCGCCAGGGGGACGACCTCGAGGGCGCTGAAGCTCGCGCCGACGGCGAGGATCGAGGTGGGGGTGCCGCTGAAGTAGAGGTGGTGGAACGTGCCGGGGATCCCGGCGAAGAGGAAGAGGGCCGAGGAGGCGATCACGGCCGCCCCGGCGTGCCTCTTCTCCACCAGGCCGAGCCTGGCGAAGAGGAGGGCGAGGGCCGCGGTGGCGAAGACCTCGAAGAACCCCTCGACCCAGAGGTGGACGACCCACCAGCGCCAGTACTCCATGACGGAGAGGTGGGTCCGTGCCGTGAAGAGGAACCCGGCGGCGTAGAGGAGGCCGATCGCGGTCGTCGCGCCGGTGAACATCAGGACGAGCGAGCGCGAGTCGTCCCGCCGCTTCAGGGCCGGCGCGAGCGCCCGGAGCATCAGGACGAGCCAGAGGACGAGGCCGGTGAAGAGCGCGATCTGCCAGGCGCGGCCCAGGTCGACGTACTCGTACCCCTGATGGCCGAGCCAGAAGCTGAGGCCGAGCGGGAGGCTCTGGTGGATCGCCAGCCACTCTCCGGCGAGCGACCCGGCCACGACCACGAGGAGGGCGCCGAACAGGACGTTCACGCCGAGGCGCTGGAGCCGCGGCTCGCGGCCTCCCACGATCGGGGCGACGAAGAGCCCGGCCGCGAGGAACGCCGTGGCGATCCAGAAGACCCCCGTCTGGACGTGCCAGGTCCGCGTGAGGGAGTAGGGGAGCCACTTCGCGAGCGGGAGCCCGAAGAGCGCCTGGCCTTCCACCGTGTAGTGCGCCGTGAGGGCCCCGAGCGCCACCTGGACGACGAAGAGGGCGATGACGGCCCCGAGGTACTTGCCGGTCGCCCGCATCGAGGGCGTCAGCGTGATGCCGGTGAACGGGTCGGAGGCGGGGGGGACGACGCGGGGCTCCTCGGGGGCGCGGAACGCGTTCCACCAGACGATCCCGCCGATCCCGGCGAGGAGGAGGACGACGCTGACGACCGACCAGAGGACGTTCGCTCCCGACGGGTGGTTGGCGACGAGGGGCTCGTGCGGCCAGTTGTTCGTGTAGGTGATGGAGAGGCCGGGGCGCTCCGTCGTGGCGGCCCAGCTCGTCCAGAAGAAGAAGGCCGTCAGCTCGCGGCGGCGCCCCGCGTCGGGGACCGTCGTCTCCGCCATGGCGTAGGCCTTTCGGAGCGCCTCGAGCCCCGGCGCGCCGCCGTAGAGGCCGTCGACGTGCTCCGCCACGCGGCGGACGGCCGCCGCCCGGTCGGCCGAGATCGTCACCGTCCCGGTGGCCGGGTCGTAGCTGTTCGTCCTCATCTCGCGGACGAGCCGGGCTTTCAGCACGGCCTGCCGGTCCTCGGAGAGCGCGGCGAAGGCCGGGGCCCCCTCCCGGGCGGCCCAGACGCCGAGGAGGGCGGTCGCCTCGCGGTGGAGCCAGTCGGCGGTCCAGTCGGGCGCCTGGTAGGCGCCGTGTCCCCAGACCGAGCCGAGCTGCTGGCCTCCCGCGGACTGCCAGACCTGCTGGCCCGTCAGGATGTCGTCCTTCGTCGCGACCACGGTCCCGTCCGGGGTGACGACGCGCTCGGGGATCGGGGGGGCCTTCCTGTAGACCTCGCGGCCGAAGAAGCCGAGGAGGACGAACGCCACGAGGAGCGACGCGCCGAGGAAGGCCCAGCGGCGCGCGTCGGAGGGTGAGGTGGGGTCGATGCTCATCTCCATCCTTTCGGATCGGCTCACGCGCAGAGCGCGCGGCGGAAGAGGACGTTGTTCTCGAGGTGGACGTGCTCCATCAGCTCGGCCTCGAGCTCGTCGAGGCGGAGGTAGAGGGCGCGCCAGGTGGGGCACGCCTCGTCCGGCGGCGTGAGGTCCGCGGTGAGGCGGCGGGTCCGCTCGAGGGCGAGGGCCACGTCTTCGTGCTCCCGCTCGAGGTCGTGGACGGTGGCGCCTGCGGTTGCGCCGCGGCCGGCGAGGAGGACGGGGAAGAGGGTCGACTCCTCCTTGTCGAGGTGCTCGACGAGGACCCGGGTCAGGTCGGCGAGGTGCGCGCCGATCCCCCGGGGGCACGTCGCCTTCTCGGCATGGCGGCGCTCGACCTTGCGCGCCATCTCGACGAGGAGCGGGAGCTCGGTCCTGAGCCGCGCGTGGTACCAGTCGACGATCCTTCCGACCACGTCCGGAAGCGGACGGTCGGACCAGCGGTCGGCCGCGGCCGAATTGCGCTCCTCCACCGTGATCTCGGCGAGGACGCTCTCCGCGTCGAGGCCCCGTTCCGCGCAGGCCGCGGCGACGGGACGGCCGCCGTGGCAGCAGTAGTCGAGGCCGTGGCGGCGGAAGACGCGGGAGGCGGCCGGGAACTCCACGGCCAGGTCGGCGAGGGAAGAGGTGGCGTTGAGGGAAGTGGGCATTTTCGGCCTCCGCCCCATGCCTTGCCAATGGGGTGCCAGGAGACAACACTTGGAAATGCAGATACTTGAGGGGCCGTGTTATCACCGCGACGACAGGGGGCGTCGTGAAAGAGACAACGGGGTTATCCGGATCGCAACTCACCGACGCCCTCGAGGTCCTCCTCGACATCGGCCGCGACCTGACGGCCTCCCTCGCCGCCCACGATCGCTACGGACGCCTCCTCGCGGCGGTCCGGAGGGTGATCCCGTTCGACGCGGCGTGCCTCCTCCGCCTCTCGGGCGACGAGCTCGTCCCGCTCGCCGCGCAAGGCCTCGTCCCGGAGGCGATGGAGCGCCGCTACCCGCGGAGGCTCCACCCCCGCCTCGACGCGATCCTCCGGTCCCCGGAGCCGGTCCTCTTCCCCCCCGACTCGACGCTCGCCGATCCCTTCGACGGCCTCCTCACGGCCGACCCGCACGCCCTCGAGCGGATCCACGCCTGCCTCGGATGCGTCCTGACGGTGGGGAGCGAGGTGGTCGGAGCCCTGACGGCGGACGCTCTCGAGCCGCATGCCTTCGACGACCTCGATCCGCGCCTCCTCGCAAACATCGGCGCCCTCGCCGGCGCGGCGGTGAGGACCGCGTCGCTGATCGAGAGCCTCGAGAGGCGGGCCGAGCGGGGAGCCCGCGTCGCCCGCGAGCTCCAGAGGGCCGCCGACGAGACGAGCGGCGCGGTGATCGTCGGGACGAGCCCGGCCGTGGGTCGCCTCCTCGCCGAGATCTCGGTCGTGGCCGCCTCGGACCTCTCGGTCCTGATCACGGGCGAGACCGGCGTCGGAAAGGAGCTCGTCGCCCGCCAGCTCCACTCCGGCTCCCCCCGCCGCGAGGAGGCGCTCATCCACGTCAACTGCGCCGCGCTTCCAGAGTCGGTCGCCGAGAGCGAGCTCTTCGGCCACGTGGCGGGCGCTTTCACCGGGGCGATCCGCGACAGGGCGGGGAAGTTCGAGGTGGCCGACGGCGGGTCGCTCTTCCTCGACGAGGTGGGGGAGCTCCCCCTGGCGCTCCAGCCGAAGCTCCTCCGCGCCCTCCAGCAGGGGGAGGTCCAGCGCGTCGGCTCCGACCGCCTCCACCGGGTGGACGTGAGGATCATCGCGGCGACGAACCGGGACCTCCCCGCGGAGGTGGAGCGGGGCCGCTTCCGGGCCGACCTCTATCACCGCCTCGCGGTCTACCCGATACGCGTCCCGCCCCTTCGCGAGCGGCGCGAGGACATTCCCCTCCTCGCCGCGCACTTCGCCGACGAGGCGCGGCGCCGGCTCGGGCTCGGCCCCCTCCGCCTGACGGACGAGGCACGGGAGCGCCTGGCCTCGGCCGACTGGCCGGGGAACGTCCGCGAGCTGGCGAACGTCGTCAGCCGGGCCGTCCTCCGGGCGTCCGCACGGCGGGCCGCGGGAGCGCCCCTCACCGTCGAAGCCACGCATCTCGACGTCGTTCCCGCAGGCGCCGCCGAACGCGGGGCACCCGAGGGAGCGCCGTCGCCCTCCGGGACGGAGGAGGGACCCGCGCCTCTTCCGCTGCGCGAGAGGGTCGATGCCTTCCAGCGCCGGGCGATCCGCGAGGCGGTGGAGCGCAACGGCGGCAACTGGGCCGCCGCCGCCCGCGAGCTGGGGATGCACCGGGGGAACCTCCACCACCTCGCCCGGCGCCTTGGCCTGGGGCGCTGAGCCGCGCGCGTCCGCCGGCCGGGCCCGCCTACCGCGCCTGCCGGGCCTCGGCCTTCCCGTCGACGCCCGCGAGGAACGAGTCGACGGCGGAGAGGAAGAGCGCCGGCTGGTCGACGAACGTCATGTGCCCCGCGTTCGCCAAGACGACGAGCCGGGAGCCGGGAATCCGCTCGTGCATGGTGCGCGACATCGAGGGGTCGCACTCGTCGTGGTCTCCGACCGTGACGAGGGTCGGTACCCTGATCTCGCCGAGGCGGTCCTCGACCTCGAAGGAGGCGAGGTTTCCGGAGATGACGAACTCCCCCTTCTCGCCCCACATCTCGCGGTAGAGCTCCCACGAGAATCCCGCTCCGTTCGCCTGCGGGTCCCAGTTCGGGTCCGGCCTCTCGCCATAGAGGTAGGGGAAGTAGCCGTCGCCCCACGCGAGGGTCATGTACTCGGCGGGATAGGGGCCCCGCTCCCACGGCTTCCCCTTGCCGAAGAGGCCCGCGGCCTCCAGCTCGTCGAGGCGCTTCCTCGACTCCGCCGGCATCGCCGCCTTGATCCGCGCCAGCGCCTCGTTCATCTTGCGCGTCGAGGCGAACGTCGAGGCGAGGTGGAGGGACAGGAGGCTCCCCGGGTACTTCAGCGCGTACGCCAGCGCGATGTTCCCCCCGCAGGAGTGCCCCATGAGGTGGACCTTCCCGAGGCGGAGCGCGAGGCGGACCGCCTCGACGTCGTCGGCCATGCTCGCGAGGGTGTAGAGCTTCGGGTCGTCGAGCCGCGGCGAGCGGCCCGACCCCCTCTCGTCGATGAAGACGAGGCGGTGGTGCCGGGCCAGAGGGGCGAGGCCGGGGAGGAGGTAGTCGTGCGAGGCCCCGGGGCCCCCGTGGAGGATCAGGAGGGGCGTCCCCTCGCCGAACGCCTTCCAGTAGATCAGGACCCCCTTGCCGGCATCCACGTACCCCTCCTCGACCTTCAGCACGGCCGAGGCCGGCTTCGCGGGCGCGGCCGGGGCGGCCGGGGTGGCAGCGGGCGACGCCGAGAGCGAGCCGGAGGTCGAGGCGGCGGCCGAGGCAGCGGCCGAGGCAGCGGCGAAGACGAGCGGGAGGAGGACGGCAGGTCGCATGGCCCAAGTGTAGGGGAGCCGGGGCCCCCGCCCGACGCCAACCCTCCCGCCCGGTCCCGCGTCCGTGTACCGTAGCCCGCCGGGCGGGCCGGGGTGCCGGTCCGCCGTCCGCATGGAGATCCGATGATTCGATCGACCGTCTCGCTCGTCCTCGCGCCTCTCGCGTTCCTCCTCGCCCAGCCGGCCCCGGCGGCCAGCCCGGAGCGCCCCGCGCCCCCGAGCCACGAGGGGGGGCTCGTCCCTGGAGCCGCCCGTCCCGCCCTCCGGGCGAACGGCGCGCCCGACAGGTCCTGGCTCCTCTCCCCCGGCACCTACCGGCGGCTCTCCGGCGGCGGCCAGCGCGTCGCCCGCGCCCTGAACGGCCTCGCTCCCGCTCCGCCCGCTTCCGTGCCTCCGGCCGCCCGGCCCGCGCCGGCTCCGGAGGCCTTCTCCTCCGGGCCTCCGCTGCCGAGGCAGAACGTCCGGGTCAACGACCCGACCCAGGACGAGGTGGGACACACGAACAGCGAGTCGTCGATCGCGGTCCGGGGCCCGCGCATCGTCGTCGGGTTCAACGACGCCAGCTCGAGCTATTCGGGCTACGCTTTCTCGACCGACGCCGGGGCCTCGTTCATCCACCGTCGGATCCCCGACCCGGGGGACGGCTTCACGGCGGGCGATCCCGTCGTCGCCTTCGGCCCGAACGGGGAGGTCTACTACTCCACGCTGACGGTCGTCGCCGGCGGGCAGGTGTCGTCGATCGGCGTCTCGAAGTCGACCGACGGCGGCGCCACCTTCGGCGCGCCCGTCAACGCCGCGGCGAGCGTGGCGGACTACAACCAGGTCCAGGACAAGCCGTGGCTCGCCGTCGACGCGGGGACCTCGAAGTTCAAGGGGAACGTCTACCTCTCCTGGACCTACTTCGCGCAGACGGGCGAGACGTTCATCCTCTTCTCGCGGTCGACGGACGGGGGGGCGACCTGGTCGTCGCCCGGCGCCCTGACGCCCGTCGACAAGGTGGGGGTGCAGAACTCCACCATCGCCGTGGCGCCGAACGGCGACGTCTACGTCGCCTGGGAGGACGGCCACCTCTCGCCCGACGGCATCTTCGTCCGGCGCTCGACCGACGGCGGCGCCACGTTCGCGAAGGCGGTGGCCGTCGCCACCTTTCCCCCGCTCTCGCTCCTCACCGGCGGGGGCGGCGTCCGCGCCACCAGCTACCCGACGCTCGCCGCGGACGGTACCGGCGGGGTCCACGTCGCCTGGGCGGCCCCGGCCGCCTCGTCGACGGCCGACCGCTCCGACGTCTGGTACGCCCGGTCGTCCGACTCGGGGGCGACGTTCTCCGCGCCGGTGAAGGTCAACGACGACGCGACGGACACCTCCCAGGCCTTTCCGGCGATCGCCGCGTCACCCGACGGGACGGTCGCCCTGAGGTGGACGGACCGGAGGAACGACCCGGCGAACGACGCGCTGACCGACGTCTACGCCGCCCTCTCCCGCGACGGGGGCCGGACGTGGGGCCCGAACGTCCGCGTCACCGACACGAGCTGGGTCTACGGCCCCGTCGACCGGGCCTACTCGACCGGCTACCACGGGGACTACGACGGCCTCGCGTACGACGCGGGGACGTTCTACGTCAGCTGGAGCGACGAGCGGGGGAGCGACCCCGACGTCTACTTCGCGCCGTTCCCGGCCAGCCTCGACCCGGGGGCTCCCGACTTCGGGGTCTCCTCTCTCTCGACGTGGCTCCCGGTCCGCGCGGGCGCCTCGGCCTCGGTCGACCTCCGGACGTTCGCGGTGAACGGGTTCGCCGGCGAGCTCTCCCTGTCGGTCGCCCCGGCCGTCGAGGGCATCTCCGCGTCGTTCGACACGGGGACCGTCGCGGCGGGCGGCACCGCCCGCCTCACGGTCGGCGTCTCTCCCCGGACCGCGCCGGGCGACTACCACCTGACTGTGACGGCCCGCGCCGCCGACGGCACGAGCCGCTCCACGACCGTCTGGCTCGGCGTGGTCGACCCCGGCCGGGCGATCCCCCTTTCCGTGAACCTTACCTCGACGCGCGGCCTCACCGGCTCGGCCGGAGTGAAGGCCGACGCCGCCGGGCGGCTCCACCTCGTCTACGAGGACGACTCGGCGGCGGTCCTGGGCAACGAGGTCTTCTACCGGCGCTCGACCGACGGAGGCGTCACCTTCTCCGCCCCCCTGCGGCTGACCGCGGCCGGAGCGACCGGAACCGATACCGTCGTCGCGGCGGATTCCGCCGGGCGGGTCGTGGCGGCCTGGACGGGGCGGGCGACCGGCGACACCACCGACCGCCTCTTCGTCGCCCGCTCCACCGACGGGGGCGCGACCTTCTCGCCCGCGGTCGCCGCCTCGCCGACGGACCAGTCGGCCTTCTTCCCGGCCGTGGCGATCGACAAGTCCGGGAACGTCCTCGTGGTCTACCTCGACGGCGCCCCCGGCGTCCCGAACATCGAGTCGGTCCGCTCCACGGACGGCGGGGCCACGTTCGACGCTCCCCAGACGCTGAACGAGCAGACGACCGGCGGGATCACCCGGCCGAGCGTCGTCTTCGACTCGAAGGGCGTGGCCTACCTCGCCTACACGCAGCAGGCCTCGTACGTGGGCGGGATCGCCTCGGCGATCGGATTCGCCGTCGCCCGGGACGGACGTAAGTTCGCGGACCCCGTCTCGCTGACCAACCCGTCGACCATCAACGCCTTCGCTCCCGACCTGGCGATCGGACCCGACGACTCGCTCTGGATCGCGCTCTATTACCGCTACGTCAACGCGGACCTGACCTACGACCGCGAGGTGGTCGTGTCGCGCTCCACCGACGGCGGCGCGACCTTCCAGCCGACCATCGACGTCTCCGTGAACGACGGACAGTCGTACTTCCCGTCGGTCGGCGTCGGACCGGACGGCGCCGCGACGGTCGTCTGGGAGGACGACACCGGCAACGCGCAGACCGACGTCTTCGCCGTCCGGTCCACGGACGGCGGCGCGACCTGGACGGCCCCGGTCAACCTCTCCGCCGACCTGGGCCTCTGCGGGAGCGCCGCGAACCCCGTCGAGGGGGTCGGGGGCTCCGGGCGGTCGGGGGTGAGCGTCGCCCCGGACGGGCGGCTCCTCTTCTCGTGGCTCGACGACAGCCCGGCGAACCCGGACGTCCTCTTCGCCGCGGTCACGCCGGCGGCGCTGGCGAACCAGCCCCCGACGGCCTCGATCACGGCTCCGGCGGCGGGCGCGTCGGTCGAGGCGGGCGTGGCGATCCCCTTCGCGGGGACGGGGACCGACCCCGAGGGGGGGACGGTCACGCTGACCTGGGACTTCGGCGACGGGACGACGGGAACGGGCGCCAGCCCCGCGCCGCACGCCTACGCGCGGCCCGGCACCTACACGGCGACGCTGACCGCCGCCGACCCGCTCGGCGCCTCGGCCAGCACAGCGGTCGCGGTCACCGTGACCGCGCCGACGCTGACCGGAACGAGCCTCCTCCTCCCGGTTGTCCTCGACACGGCCGGTGTCGGCGGGAGCCACTACACCTCCGAGGTGACCCTGGCCTCGCGTGCCGCCTCGCCGACCGACGTCCTCCTCGCCTACACCGCCTCGCGCGGCAGCGGGAGCGGATTCGCGCGGCTCACCCTGGCGCCCGGCGAGCAGCGGATCGTCCCGCACGTCCTCGACTGGCTCCGCGGCCAGGGGCTCGCGATCCCGTCGGACGGAACGCCCCAGGTGGGGACCCTTCTCGTCACGTTCGGCGGCGTCACCTCCGGTGCCTTCGCGGGGGCGCGGACCTACACGGCCGACCCGGCCGGCGGCGCGGGGACGTTCGGGCTCTTCTACGCGGCGGCGGGGACGACCGAAGGCGAGGCGACCCTCGTCGGCCTCCAGCAGAACGAATCGCAGCGCTCCAACGTCGCGGTGGTCAACGCCGGAGCGGACCCGGTCGTCCTCCGGATCGCCCTCCAGGGTCCCGCCGGCGAGGACCTCGGCATCCTGCCCGACGTCTCTCTCCCCGCGTGGGGCTGGGCGCAGGTCGACCAGCCGCTCGCCGGGAAGGCCTCGTCGGGGCGCGCCGTGGTGACGCGGGTCTCCGGGACGTCTCCCTTCACGGCCTACGCGGTCCTCAACGACGCCGTCACCTCCGACGGCTCCTTTGTCCCGCCCCTCCTCGGCGGCGACCCGACGGGAGGCGAGCGGCTCGTCCCCGTCGTCCTCGACGTGAAGGGGCTCGGCGCCCGTTTCCGGACCGAGCTGACGCTGGCGAACCTGACCTCCTCGCCGCTTCCTCTCTCGCTCGTCTACACCGCGGGGCCCGGCTTCGGGAGCGGCTCGGGGAGCGTCGCGCTCACGCTCGCCCCGGGGGAGCAGCGGATCGTCCCCGACGCGATCGGGTTCCTCCGGGCGACCCTCCCGATCGAGAGCGACGGGAGGGACGTCGCCGGGTCGCTCCTCGTCCGGCCGCCCTCCGGGACGCCGGCGTCGAGCCTGGCGGTCGGCGCGCGGACCTTCGTCCCGCTCTCTCCCGCCGGGAGCTACGGCCTCTACTACCCGGGGCTGACGGCCGGCGATTCCGCCGACGGGACCGTCTTCGTCCACGGCCTCCAGGAGGGGGCCGCGCAGCGGTCGAACCTCGCCGTGGTGAACAGGGGAGACGCGTCGGACGCGATCGTCGTGCGCGTCACCTTCTTCTCGCCGGCCGGGGCGGCGCTCGGATCGCCCGTCGACCTGACCCTCGCCCCCGGCGCGTGGCGCCAGCTCGGGCGGCCGCTCGACCCGCTCGGAGCGTCGGCCGGGTACGCGAAGGTCGAGCGGATCTCCGGCGCCTCGCGCTTCGTCGCCTACGGCGTCCTCAACGACAACGCCTCCTCGGACGGGAGCTACGTGCCGATGACGCGCTGAGCGCGGCAGGCAGCAGGCCGGGGACCGCGGCGCCCTCCGAGCGATCGCGGTCGGAAGAGGAAGGTCCTCCCTCGCCCGAGGGGCCGGTGGTAGGCTGTCCTTCCGGGACCCCCGTCGGCTCTTCGCCCGACACGGGGCGGAGGGCGTGTCCCGGACCGAGGAGGGGACATGCTCACCCGCGACGACTTCCTCCAGCTGCTCGGCCCGCATCCGAAGCCGCGCGTCACGATCCTTCTCCCGACGCACCGCCACGGCCCCGACAACCTCCAGGACGCGATCCGCTTCAAGAACCTCCTGAGGACGGCCCGCGGGCTCCTCTCGGAATCGCATTCGAAGGCCACGGCGGACGAGGTCCTCCGCCCGGTGGAGGCCCTCTCCGACGCCGCCTTCTGGCGGGACCAGCTGGACGGGCTGGCGGTCTTCGCCGCCCCCGGTTTCTCGGCGGTGCACAGGCTCCCGATGCCGCTCCCGGAGCTGGCCGTCGTCGCCGACAGCTTCCACGTCCGGCCGCTCCTCGGCTTCCTCAAGGCCAACAGGCGGTACCACCTCCTCTCCCTCAGCCAGAAGAACGTGACCCTCTGCTCGGGGACGCCGTGGGGTCTGGGGCCCGTCGACCTGCGCCGCGTCCCGAGGTCGCTCCGCGAGGCGCTGGGGCTCGAGGAGCGCGACAGCGGCCTCCAGGCGCACAGCGCGGGAGGCGGGCTCGTCTTTCACGGTCGGGGCGCCCCGACGGAGGACCGCAAGGACGAGCTCCTCCGCTTCTTCCGCGCCCTCGACCGCGCCCTCTGCGAGAGGGTGCGCGAGGATCGGATCCCGCTCGTCCTGGCAGGCCCGGCCTACTACTTCCCGATCTACCGCGAGGTTTCGCGGCACCCCGACCTGGCGGCCTCCGGCGTCGAGGGGAGCTTCGACGGCGGGAGCCTGGAGGAGCTGCACGCCAAAGCGTGGCCCGTCGCGCGGGAGCACTTCAAGGCGGAGGAGGACGCCGTCCTGGGCGAGTACGAGCGGGCGGCGAAGTCGGGACTCGCGACCGACGTCCTGACGCGCGTCTCGGCCGCGGCCGTCCACGGGCGGGTCCGGAAGCTCCTGGTCCAGGAGGGGAAGCTCCTCTTCGGCAGGATGGACGACCGGACGGGCGACGTGCTCCTGCACGGCCAGCAGGTCGGGGCGTTCGACGACGACGTCCTGGACGACCTGACCGAGGCCGTCCTGGCCCGGGGCGGGGACGTCTTCGAGATCCCGGTCGCGCGGATGCCGATGGGGGCCGCCGCAGCCGCGATCCTCCGCTGGTAGGGGGGCGGCCCTACCCCTTCTCCGGTCCCACGACGAGGATCTCGAACGAGCCCGGCACGATCGAGGGGCGCGGCCGGGGCCGATCGGCGGTCGGAGCGGGGGGCGGTCCGAACCGGGCCGTGGGGAGATAGAGCCGATGGGTCGCCGGGTCGAGGGCGACGGTCCGGGCGCCCCGCTCCGTCGGGACGTTCCCGACGAGGACGAACGAACCCGGCCTCTCCTCGCGGACGAGGCTGAGGGTCCCTTCGCCGTTCGAGACGAAGACCGTCCCGGTCCCGGGGTCGAAGGCGACGCCGTCCGTCCCCTGCCCGGTCGGCACGGTGGCGAGGAGCGCGCCGTCCGCCACGTTCACCACGGCGAGCATCCGGTTGCCGCAGCCGGAGAAGAGCCGGCCACGGGCCGCGTCGAGGGCGAGGCCGGTCGGCTCCTCGCACGGCGCGAGCGACCAGCGCCTCTCCTCCTTCATCGTCCGCGCGTCGAAGGCGACGACCTCGGCCCTGTCCTCGACGTTGACGAAGACGCGGCCGGTGCCGTCGGCGACGGCGGCCTCCGGCTTCCCCCCGACCGCCAGCGTGCCCACCACCTTCGCAGAGCCCGCGTCGATCGCCGTGACGTTCGCACCCCGGCCGTTGAACGTCAGGATCCGCTTCGTCGCCGGCTCGTAGAGGATGAAGTCGGGGATCCCGCCCGTGGTCTTCACGGTCTCGATCGGCTTCAGCGTCGCGAGGTCGAAGACCGTCACCGTGCCCGCCCGGCCGTTGCTCGTGAAGCCCCGCTGGAGGGCGGGAACGAGCGCGATGCCGTGAACCCCCGCGGTGTCGGGGATGTCGCCGACGGGGGAGCCCGTCGCCAGGTCGAGCACCTGGACGTGGGAGGAGCGCGACACGAAGAGGCGGTGGCCGGAGGCGTCCACGGTCAGGTAGTCCCAGCCCCCCTCGCCGCCGGCCGCGAAGCGGGACCGGACGGCGTAGCCCGTCGCGGCCGCCGCGGCCGTCGTGCCTCGGGCTGCTGCGGCGGCCGTTGGAATAGGCGGCGTCTCAGGAGTCGCCGAAGTTGCGGAAGCTGCGACAGTTGCGGAGGTTGCGGAGGTCGCGGAAGTCGCGGCGAGGGCGGACGAGGAGACCACCGCGAACGCCAGGGAGGCCGTGAGGGTCCGAACGGGGGAGAAGCTCATGAGGTGCCTCGATTCAGGGCGCGCGATCGAGCCGCCGCCCGCCGGCGTCCGGGCCGGATGGTAGCGCCGGGCATGCTTGGAGGCAGAATGACCCGGTGAGCCGGAAGCTCGACGAGGCGGGGGGAGCAGGACGCGACCTCGGGCTGCGACCCGCGGTCCTGGTCCTCGAGGACGACGCCGAGACGCGCGCCTTCGTAACCGGGCTCCTCGAGGAAGGAGGGGCCGAGACGGTCGCCGTGGCGTCGATCTCCGAGGCCCGGCGCCGGCTGGGCTCACGCGCCTGGGACCTCCTCGTCGTCGACCGGATGCTGCCGGACGGCTCGGGTCTCGACTGGGTCCGCGAGGTGAGGGCCGCGGGAGACGCCGTCCCCGTCCTCGTCCTGACGGCGCTCCGCGACGTGGCCGAGCGCGTGGCGGGCCTCGAGAGCGGCGCCGACGACTACCTGGGAAAGCCCTTCGCGCCGCTCGAGCTGAAGGCTCGCGCGAAGGCCCTCCTCCGGCGGGGCCGGCCCAGCCGTCGCCAGCTCAGCTCCGGTCGGGTGCGGCTGGACGGCGAGCGGCTCGAGGCGTTCGTCGACGGGGTGGAGCTTCCGTTGACGGAGCGGGAGTTCCGCGTCCTGACGCAGCTCGTCGCGAGCGGGGGAATCCGGCGCGACGACCTCCTGGAGAGGGTCTGGGGGGACGCGACGGTCGAGGCGGCGGCCAGCCTGGACGTCATCCTCTCCCGCTTGCGGCGGAAGCTGGCGTCGTGCGGCCTGCCGGAGGCCATCGAGACCGTCCGCGGCTGGGGCCTGAGGTGGAAGGAGGAGGTCTGAGGGGCGAGCGGAGCGTCGCGCGGAGGATCGCCGTCGCCGGGGCGGTCGTGGCCGCCCTGACGGCGCTCGTCAGCGCGGCCGTCCCGTTCGTCGTGGTCGGGCTCCGCCTGACCTCGTCCGACGCCCGTTCGGTCGAGCGCCTCGCGCGGTCGATCGAGGAGGGGCTCGGCCGCGAGGAGCGGGAGGAGCCGACGTTCGAGCGCGCCGCGAGGGACGTCCTCCAGGAGACCGCGCTCGAGGACGCGCGGATCGAGGTCTGGGGGCCGGCCGGGCTCGTCGCGGCCGTGGGCCCGGGGCGCGTCCTCGGCGCGGGAGACGGGCCGTCGGACGCGAGCCCGCACCGGGAGAGGAGCCGGATCGTGGCCCGCAGGCCGACGGCCGCGGGCTACGTCGTCAGCGTCGCCCTGCCGATCTCGTTCTCCCCGGCGCTGAGGCGCGAGATGGCGTACAGCTTCCTCCTCGGGGTGGTTCCCCTGTCGCTGCTGGCGGCAGTCGTGGCCTTCCGGCTGGCCCGGCACGGGCTCCGGCCGCTGGAGGAGCTCGCCGCCCAGGTCGAGGAGCGCCGCCCCGGCGCGCGCTGGGAGCCGATCGACGCGCCGTCGAGGGACGTCGAGATCACCCGTCTGGCGAACGCCCTGAACGAGACGGGGGCGCGGATGACGTCGGCCGTCGCGGCCGAGCGCGAGCTGGCTGCCTACGCCGCCCACGCGCTGAGGACCCCGCTGACCCGGCTGGCCGCGCTCTCCGGCGGCTCCGCGGACGGGATCCGCCGCGCGGTGGTCACGCTGCAACGGCTGGTCGACAGCCTCCTTCTCCTCGTCAGGACCGGCGCCCGGCTCGACGAGACCGGGACGACGGTGAACGCGGCGGACGTCGTGAGGCAGGTGGCGGCTGCGCACGCAGGAGGGACGCGCCGCGTGGAGGTGCGAGCCCCCGACGAGGTCCTCGTGAGAGGGGACGAAGAGCTTCTCCTTGCGGCCGTGGAGCACCTGGTCGACAACGCCTGTCGCTACGCGCCGGAGCGGACCGCGGTAACGGTGACGGCGGAGGGGGACGCCGCCTCCGTCACCCTCGCGGTCGCCGACGAGGGGCCGGGGCTGGCCGAGGGCGAGGCGTCGCGGGTCTTCGAGCCCTTCGTCCGCGGCTCGGCGGGAGCTTCCGGCGAGGGGAGCGGGCTGGGTCTCGCGCTCGTCTCCCGGATCGCGCAGGGGCACGGAGGCTCGGCGCGCGCCGTCCCGGCCGGGACCGGGACCCGCTTCGAGATCGTCCTCCCCGCCTGGAAGCCCCGTTAGGCTCCCGTTCAGGCGAGCCCCCCATCCTTGGAGGCGTGATCGGGCCCACGCTCCTCCTCTCGGCCGTCCTGGCCGTCCCCGCGACCGTCCCCCCCGCCTCCCGGTCACCCGCGCCACGCGTCGTCTCGCTGGACGAGGCCCTCGGAGAAGCCGGCCGGGGCGCCGCGGTCCTCGTCGCCCGCGCGGAGGCCGACGTGCGGCGGCGGCAGGTCGACGCGGCTCGCGTCCCCTCGAGCCCCGTCCTCTCCCTCGGCACGACGCGCTACTCGGCACGGGAGGAGGTCGCCGTCAGCCAGGACGTCCGGTGGGGCGGGGAGCGGTCGTACACGGTGAAGGCGGCCGAGGAGCTCGCGGGGGCGGCCGACGCGAACGCCGCGGCCACCCTCCGCGAGGCGCGACGCCTCGTGAGGCAGGCGTGGATCGGCCTCGCCGCGTCCGAGGACGCCGAGGCGCTCGGGAAGGAGAGCGCGGCCCGTGCGGACGAGCTCCTCGACGTCGTCCGCGAGAGGGTGGACGGCGGGCGGGCCCCGCGGATGGAGCTGGTGCGGACCGAGGCGGAGGCGGCGCGGATCGCGGCGGCCGCGCAGGCGCTCGGCGAGAGCCGGCGGGCGGCGTGGTCCCGGCTGGCGACCCTCCTCGGGCTCGATCCCGCCTCGGAGGGGGCGACGGACGGAAGCCGCCCGACGCCGCTCGATGACGCGGAGCTCGCCGCGCGGGTCCGCGCGGCCGACCCGGCCGCGAACCCCGCGGTCGTCGCCGAGGAGAAGACCGTGGCCTCTGCGGAGGCGACCCGCGAGGCGAGCCGCAGGCGGCGCCTTCCCGGCCTCTCGTTCTCGGTCGGGGTGAACGCGGACGATCCCGGTCTCGCGGGCCCGGACTATCAGGAGACGGTCGCCCTGACGCTCCCGTTCGGCGCCCGCGGCCCGTCGGCGGTCCGGCTCGCCGAAGCCGAGGTGCGGCTGCAGGAGGCGCGGCTCGCCGCCGCCCGGCGGGACGTGGCCGAGGCGCTCGCCGTCTCCGAGAGACGCGTCCGCGCGGCTCGCGCCCGGCTGGAGGTCCTCGAGTCGAAGGCGGTCCCCGCCGCCGTCGAGTCGGCCGCCCTGACGCGCGAGGCCTACGCGGCGGGACGGGGGGACGTCCTCCGGGTGATCGACGCCGAGCGCGCGCTCCTCGAGGCGAAGGGCGGCCGGCTGTCGGCGTGGGCCGAGGAGAAGGCGGCGGAGGCCGACCTCCTCGCGGCGGCTGGAGAGGAGGCGAAGTGAGCCGAGCCCGATTCATCGACGGCGTCGTCGCCGCCCTGGCGGCAGCCGCGCTCTCCTCGGCGGCGGGATGCGGACGATCCGCGTCCGAGGAGCCGCCGGCGCCGGTCGCCGTGACGGTGGCGACGGTGGGCCGCGCCGACGTCGCGGACGTCCTGACGCTGCGCGGCCGCCTCGTCCCTCCGGTCGACGAGGACGCGACCCTCGCGCCGCAGGTGGCGGGGCGCCTCGTCGCCCTCCCGGTCCGCGAGGGCGACGCCGTCCGCCGGGGCGCGCTCCTCGCCCGCGTGGAGCCGCGCCCCCTCGAGGAGGGGGTGGCGACGGCCGAGGCCGCGCTCGCGAAGGCGCGCGAGGACGAGTCCGTCAAGGAGCGGGCGTCGGCGCTGACCGACAGCCTCTTCGCGAAGGGGATCGCGTCGGCGGAGGAGCGGGACGGCGACCGCGCCGCGCTGGAGGCGGCGCGGGCCGCGCGCGTCGAGGCCCGGGGACGCCTCATGCAGGCGCGCCGCACGCTCGGCTGGGCACAGGTGCGCGCGCCCTTCGACGGCGTCGTGGCGAAGGTCTTCCGCCACCCCGGAGAAGCCGTCGACGGGACGCCCGCGACGCCAGTCGTGAGGCTCCTCGGCACCTCCGCGCAGGAGGTGACGGCCGATGCCACGGCGGACGGGCTCTCGCGGACGAGGACGGGAGACGGGGCCCGCGTCGCCGTGCCGGGAGAGGAGACGCCGGCGGACGGACGCGTGGTGCGCGTGTCCCGGTCGGTCGACCCGGCCACCGGCGTGGGCGAGGTCCGGGTGAGGCTCGGGGTTCGCTCGTCCGCGCCGCTCCTCTCTGCGGTCACCGTCTCGATCGTCCTCGACGTCCACCGGGGGGTCGTCGCGGTCCCGGTCGCTGCGCTCCGCAGGTCGGAAGCGGGAAGGGAGGAGGTGGTCGCCGTCGAGAAGGGGGCCGCGCGCGTCGTCCCCGTGACGACGGGGCTCGCGTCCACCGACCTCGTCGAGGTCACGGCGGGGCTCTCCGGGGGGGAGGCGGTCGTCGTGGACAGCCCGCTCGGGCTCGAGGACGGCCAGCCGGTGAAGGTCCGTCCGGGAACGGGGCGCTGATGTTCGCGTTCCTCGACCGGAACCGGACGGTCATCCTGGCGGTAAGCGTCGTCGTCGTCGTCGCGGGGCTCCTCGCGCTCCAGCAGCTCGGCTCCGGCGTCTACCCCGAGGTGGAGTTCCCCCGGATCTCGGTCGTCGTCCGCCTGGGCGACGAGCCGCCCGAGGTCCTCCAGGCGACGGCCGTCCGCCCCGTGGAGGAGGCGCTCTCGACGGTCCTCGGCGTCCGCCGCGTGCGGACCCGCGTCATCCGGGGCGCGGCGGAGATCTCGCTCCTCTTCGCGCCGGGGAGCGACATGATCCAGGCTCTCCAGTTCGTCAACGCCCGCCTCGCGGAGGTGCGCGCCGACCTGCCGCCCGACGCGAGCCTCGAGGCGGAGCGACTGACCCCGGCCGAGTTCCCCGTGGTCGCCTTCAACCTCGTCGGGGGAGCCGGCGGTGCGGACCGGCGCGAGGCGGCGGAACGGGTCGTCCGTCCCGCGGTCTCGCGCGTCGAGGGCGTCGCCCGGGTGGCGGTCCTCGGCGGCGACGTCCGGGAGGTCGAGGCGGTCGTCGACCCTCGGCGCCTGGCCTCCGTCGGGCTCCGCCCGTCGGTCCTCGCGAGCCGCGTGGCGGACCTCCTTCCGAGGGAGGCGGTGGGGCGCGCGGACGCCGAGCGGCAGACCTCCTCCGTCGTCGTCGAGCCCCCCGGCGCGGACGCCTCCGGAATCGCGGCGCTCCCGATCGCCTCCGGCGCGAACGGCGCCGTCGCGCTCGACGCGGTGGCGTCGGTCGGCCCCGGGACCGCGGACCGCACCGTCCTCGTCTCGGCGCCCGAGGGGGACGCCGTCCAGATCGCCGTCTCGCGGCTCCCCGGAGCCTCGACGCCCGACGTCGTCGACGGCGTCCTCGCCGCCGTCCGGGACGTCCGCCTCCCGCCGGGGATGCGGCTCGTGAAGGTCTACGACCAGGGAGACCTCGTCCACGAGGCGGTCGGCGGGGTCCGCGACGCGATCCTCCTGGGCATCCTCCTGACCGCCTCGGTCCTCGCGCTCTTCCTGAAGGACCACCGGGCCGGCCTCCTCGCCGCGCTGTCGGTTCCGCTGACGCTGGCCGCCACCTTCGGCGTCATGAAGCTGGCGGGGGAGTCGCTCAACCTGATGTCGCTCGGCGGCCTCGCCGTCGCCATCGGCCTCGTGATCGACGACGCGATCGTCGTCGTCGAGGCCTTCGCCGCGCACCGGGAGCGGGGGGACTCGCCGCGCGGGGCAATCGCGGCGGCCCTCGACGACGTGGGCAGCCCCGTCGTCGGGACGACCCTGACGACGGTCGTCGTCTTCATCCCGCTCGCCTTCCTCCAGGGGATCGTGGGGCGGTTCTTCGCGGCCCTCGCCGTCACCCTCTCGGCGGCCGTCCTCCTCTCGCTCCTCTTCGCCCTCCTCCTCCTGCCCGTCCTCGGCACGCGCTTCCTCTCCGACGCGCCGGCCGATTCCGGGCGCGTGGCCGTCTCGCGGGCCGGGAGGCGGCACCGGCGGAGGCGGACGTTCGGGGAACGGCTCCGGACCCGGTACGGCTGGTTCCTCCGGGGAATCGTCCACCACCGGATGACGGCCGTCGCGGCCGGGCTCGCCCTCCTCGCGGCCGGAGGTCTCGCGCTGTCGCGGACGGGGACCGGGTTCCTCCCCGAGTTCGACGAGGGAGCGTTCGTCCTCGACTACTTCCTGCCGGCAGGCACCTCGCTCCACGACACCGACGTCGTCGCCCGGAAGATCGGGAAGGTCCTCTCGTCGACTCCGGGGGTCGCGACGTGGTCGCGGAGGACGGGCGCCGAGCTCGGCCCGATCACCGCGACGCAGTTCAACCGGGGTGACGTCACCGTCCTCCTGAAGCCCCGCAGCGAGCGGGCGGACTACGACGAGATGCTCTCCGGCCTCAGGCGGCGCCTCGCGGCCGAGGTGCCGGAGGCGCGCGTGGAGTTCGTCCAGATGATCGAGGACGTCCTCTCGGACCTCTCGGGCGCCCCCCACCCGATCGAGATCCGGATCGTCGGTGACGAGCCCGACGACCTCGAGAGGGCGGCGCGGGAGGTGGCGGCCCGGACCGCCGGGGTGAAGGGGCTCGTCGACTACTACTCCGGCATCGAGGGGCGCGTCCCGACGCTCGAGGTCGTCCCGGACCCGCACCGCCTCCTGCGGCTCGGGCTGACGCCGCGCGACCTGGCCGAGGACCTCGACGTGGCGCTCCGGGGCCGCCCGGTCGGCCGGGTCCCCTGGCTCGACCGGCTGATCGACGTCCGCCTCCGGTATCCCGACTCCGTCCGCTTCTCCCCGGAGGGGATCTCGTCGCTCCCCGTCGTCTCCCCCGGCCGGGACGCGCTCCCGCTCTCGCAGGTCGCGTCGATCAGCGCGCCTCCGCGCCCGAGCGTCCTCTTCCGCGAGAACCTCCGCCCCGTCCTCCTGGCGAGCGGCGCAGTCGAGGGGACGGACCTCGGGACGGTGGCCTCGGAGGTCTCGGCCCGGCTGAAGGGGGTGACGCCGCCTTCGGGGGGAGCGATCGAGGTGGGCGGGCGGGCGGCGAGCGCGCGACAGACGCAGATGGACCTCGCGGGAGTCTTCGCCCTCGGTCTCCTGGCGATCCTCGCGGTCCTGATCGGCCAGTTCCGGGCCGTCCTCCCGTCGCTCCTGATCCTCGCGACGGTCCCGCCGGCCCTCGCGGGCGCCTTCGTCCTCCTCTGGCTGACCGGGACGCCGCTGAACGCGTCGTCGCTGATCGGGCTCGTCCTCCTCGCCGGGCTCGTCGTGAAGAACGGGATCCTCCTGGTGGAGCGCGCGCAGAGGAACGCCCGGGCCGGGATGCCGCCGCGCCTCGCCGCGCTGGAGGCGGCCAGGCGGCGGATGCGTCCCATCGTCATGACGACGCTCTGCACCCTCGTCGGCCTCCTCCCGCTCGCCCTCGGGCTCGGCGCGGCGGGAGAGATGCAGCGGCCCCTCGCCCTCGCGGTCGTCGGAGGCCTCCTGGTCTCCACCGCCGCCACCCTCTTCGTCCTCCCCGCCTTCGCGGCGGGGCGGGCCATCGCGCCCGCCGCGAAGGGAAGCTGATCGAAGGGCCCGGCCCGCGGGGCGGACCGGGCCTCGGGACGGCTGCCTACGCGCCGGCCGCGACGAGAACGGGAGCGGGGGAGGAGACGCGCGCCGCCCGGCCGACGAGCTGCCGCGCCGAGAGGGCGATCAGGTCGGGCTGCGGGACGAACGCCTGCTCCAGCGGATAGCTGGCGGCGGGCGGGGCATCCGGCCCGGCGAGGCGGACGACCGGCGCCCGCAGGGCGTCGAACGCCTTCTCGGCCACGGTGGCCGCCACCTCGGCGCCGAAGCCGGCCGTCCGGCTCGCCTCGTGGACGACGACGAGGCGGCCGGTCTTCCGCACCGAGGCGAGCACGGCCTCCTCGTCCCAGGGCTTGAGCGACCTCAGGTCGATCACCTCGGCCGAGATCCCGTCCGAGGCGAGGGCGTCGGCGGCCTTCAGGCAGCTGGGAACCGTCTTGCCGTAGGAGACGAGCGTCACGTCGGTGCCGGCGCGGCGCGTGGCGGCCTTGCCGATCGGGACGACGTGGTCCCCGTCGGGGACCTCGCCCGGGACGTAGAGGAGGCCGATGTCGCTGAAGAAGACGACCGGGTTGTCGTCGCGGATCGCGGCCTTCAGGAGCCCCTTGAAGTCGGCCGGGGTCGAGGGCATGACGACCTTGAGCCCGGGGCTGTGGACGAACCACGCCTCGAGGTTGTGGTTGTGCTGCGCCCCGACGCTCCAGCCGGCGCCGGTCATCGCCATCGCGACGAGCGGGAAGGAGAACTGCCCGCCCGAGATGAACCGGAGCTTGCCGGCGCTGTTGACGATCTCCTCCATCGAGAAGGCCATGAACGGCGCGAAGAGGAGGTCGACGACCGGCCTGAGGCCCGTGGCGGCGGCGCCGGCCGCGGTGCCGGCGATGATCCCCTCGGCGAGGGGCGTGTTGCGGACGCGCCTCCTGCCGAACTCGTCGACGAGGGCCTTCCGCTTCGTGGCGATCCCTTCCCCGAAGGCGAGGACGGTGGAGTCGCGGCGCATCTCCTCGGCGAGCGCCTCGCCGATGGCGTCGTGGGCGTTGATCGTCTTCATGGTCGTCGTCCTCTCAGGCGTAGACGTCGGTCGTCAGCTCGGCGACGTCGGGGTAGGGGGAGGAGGAGGCGAACGCGAACGCGGCGTCGAGCCTCTCGGAGACGCGGGCCTCGATCGCGGCGACTCCCTCGGCGGTGAGGGTCCCGCGCTCGACGAGCGCCGCCGTCAAAAGGGCGATCGGGTCGCGAGCCTTCCACGAGGCCAGCTCCGAAGGGTCGACGTACGACTGGTCGTCGGGCTCGAAGTGACCCCGCTGGCGGTAGGTGAAGGTCTCGAGGAGGAACGGCTTGCCGGTCTCCCGGATCCGGGCCACGGCCCGGGCGGCGGCGTCGCGGACGGCCTCGACGTCGTTCCCGTCGACCACCTCCCACTCCACGCCGTAGCCGGCGGCGCGCGGGGCGATGTGGTCGCCCAGCATCGTCTCCTTCCGGTGGACGAAGGCCTGCCACTGGTTGTTCTCGCAGACGAAGAGGACGGGGAGGTTCCAGACGGCGGCGAGGTTCATCGACTCGTGGAAGACCCCCTCGCAGGCCGCGCCGTCGCCGAAGAAGCAGGCGACGACGGCGTCCTCGCCCTTCATCGAGACCGAGAGGCCGACCCCGGGCGCGAGCGACAGCTCGCCGCCGACGATCGTCGAGGTGAGGATCACCCCCAGCTCCTTGACGGAGACGTGGAGCGTGCCGCTCTTCCCCTTGCAGTAGCCGGTGCTCCGCCCCATCACTTCGGCGAGGATCCGGCCCGGGTCGGCGCCGCGGGCCAGGAGGTGACCGGCGCTCCGGTGGTTCGTCAGGATCAGGTCGTTCGGGCCGAGGGCGGAGACGACGCCGACGGCGGAGGCCTCCTGTCCGACGCAGGTGCAGGTGCCCATGAAGCCGCCGGAGGTCAGCGTGGCCGAGGTCCGCTCCTCGAACCGGCGGATGAGGATCATCTCCTCGAGCAGGGCTTCAGGTCGGATCTCGGCCGGGGTGGTCCCCATCGTTCACCTCGTGGGCGGGCGCGTCGTGCCCGCCGGGTCCGGGGGGCCATCGGGGGCCCGCCCGGTACGCGGATGAAGATGGGGTGGCGGAGGAGGCTCCGCCACCTAAGAACAGCCTAACCGGATCCTAAGAAGACCCTAGCCGCGGTCCCGGGCGCTCCCGCGGGAGCAGATCCGTGCGCCCGGTCACGCTCCAGGCGCGAGGAACGGAGCCGCCGCGGCGAGCGCCGCCCCGCGCGGGACGGCGACGCCGAGCGCGGCGAGGCTCTCCTCGATCGCCCCGAGCGTCGCCGCCACCTCCGCCGGGCCGATGTTCCCCATGTGGCCGAGGCGGAACGCCCTCCCGGCGAGCGAGCCGAGCGACCCCGAGACGACGACGCCGCGGGCCGCCATCTCCTTCCGGAACGCGGCGTCGGCGATCCCCTCCGGGTAGAGGACGACGGAGAGCGTCTCGGCGCGCGACGGCGCTTCGGTGAAGAGCGAGAGGCCGCACGCCTCGATCCCCGCGCGGAACGCGCGCGCCTGGCGGGCGTGCCGCGCGAAGCGCGCCTCCAGCCCCTCGGTGTGGAGGATCCGGAGCGCCTCGGCGAGCGCGGTGATCTCGTTCACGCAGGGGGTCGAGAAGTAGCGCGACGGGTCCTGCATGACGGGGAGCCAGCGGAGGACGTCGGCGTAGTAGGCGGGGACAGCGGCGCGCGACCTTCGGCGCGCGAGCGCCTTCTCGGAGAAGAGCGCGAGCGCCAGACCCGGAGGGGCGCCGATCGCCTTCTGGGGCCCGGTGAGGAGGACGTCGACGCCCCAGGCGTCGAAGGGCTCGTCGATGCCGCCGGTCGCGCAGACGCCGTCGAGGATCACGAGCTCGTCGCGTCCCTTCAGGAGCTCGCAGTAGGCCGCGGCGGGGGACTTCGTCCCGGTCGAGGTGTCGACGTGTGTGATCGTCACCGCCGCGTACGAGCCCGAGGCGAGCCGCGCCTTCAGCTCGTCCGGGGCGACGGCCTTCCCCCACTCCGACCGGAGGACGTCGCACGGGATCCCGAACGCCTGCGCCAGCTCGGCGTAGCGGTCGCCGAAGTAGCCCTGCGAGACGACGAGGAGCCGCTCCCCCGGGGCGACGACGTTGACGAGGGCGATCTCCATCGCGAGCGTCCCTCCGCCGGCGACGACGAAGGGCTGCCCCGACTCGCTCCTGCAGAGGGTGCGGAAGCCTGCCAGCGCCTCGCGGAACGCCTCGACGAACGACGGCGCGACGTGGGAGACGGTGGGCCGGGCGAGGGCGTCGAGGATCCGGGGGTGGACGGGGGTGGGTCCGGGGATCATCGTCAGCGTTTCGTCGATCACGGCAGCTCCTCGGGGCGGCTTGGTGCGGCCCGCGGGCGCGGATGGCCCGGTCCTCGAGTTTAACGTCGCGCGCCGCCGCTAGACTCGGCGCGATGAGCCCGACGAACCGATTCGCCTCGCACTGGACGCTCGACCCGTCGGTCGCCTACCTCAACCACGGCTCCTTCGGCGCCTGCCCGCGCGCGGTCCTCGAGGTGCAGACGAGCCTGCGGGAGCGCCTGGAGAGGGAGCCGTGCGACTTCCTCTGGCGCGACCTGCCGGGGCTCCTGGCCGCGGCGCGCGCGGAGCTGGGGAGCCTCGCCGGCGCCGACCCGGACGACCTCGCGTTCGTCCCGAACGCCACGACGGGGGTGAACGCCGTCCTGAGGTCGCTGCGGCTCGAGCCGGGCGACGAGATCCTCACCACCGACCACGTCTACCCGGCCTGCCGGAAGGCGATCGAGTGGGTCGCGGCGCGGACCGGTGCGAAGGCCGTGGTCGCGAGCGTCCCGTTCCCGATCCGGAACGAGGAGGAGGTCGTCGCCCCCGTCCTCGCTTCCGTCTCGCCCCGGACGCGTCTCGCGCTCCTCGACCACGTCACGAGCTCGACCGGCCTCGTCTTCCCGGTGGAGAGGCTCGTGCGCGAGCTTGCGGTGCGGGGCGTCGACGCGCTCGTCGACGGGGCGCACGCCCCCGGGATGGTCCCCCTCGACCTCCGGAGCCTCGGGGCGGCGTACTACGCCGCGAATGCCCACAAGTGGCTCTGCGCGCCGAAGGGGGCGGCGTTCCTCCACGCCCGGCGGGACCGCCGGCGCCTCGTCCACCCCGTCGTCATCAGCCACGGGTACGAGCCCGACGAGGAGGGAGACCGGTTCCGCGCCGAGTTCGACTGGACCGGGACGCTCGACCCGACGGCGTGGCTGGCGATCCCGGCTTCGATCCGGCACCTCGCCTCGCTCGCGCAGGGTGGCTGGCCGGAGGTGATGCGCCGGAACCGCGAGCTTCTCCTCGGGGCGCGGGAGGTCGTGCTCGCAGCTCTCGGAGTCGAGGCTCCGGCCCCGCCCGAGATGCTGGGGGCCCTCGCCTCGATCCCGCTCCCCGCACCAGAGCCCGGGTCCCCGGCCGCGGGCCTTCCGCCCGACGGCTTGTCGCGATGGTTCCGCGAGCGCGGCGTCGAGACGGTCTTCTTCCCGTGGCCCGGCCCGGCGGGGAAGGTGGTCCGGCTCTCGGCGCAGCTCTACAACGACCCGGGACAGTACGAGCGGCTCGCAACGCTGCTCATGGAGGCGCTCGGCCGACACTGAGGTCCGGCATCACCGAAAAGCGAAGGAGCCGGGACGGGCCCGGCTCCTTTCAGGTCGGCCTACGGGCGAATCAGAAGCGCAGACCCAGCGACATCAGGAACGTCCGGGGCTGCTGGTAGTCGTTCGCGCTCCGGGCCTTCCCGAAGCTCGGGCCGTAGTCCCAGTTGACTCCCTGGACCGGAGCCTCCGTGAAGGGATTGAAGTCCTTGTAGGCGGCCGAGGTCGCCCGGGAGCGGACGGTGGTGTCGACGGTCACGACCCCCTGGTTGTTGAATGCGTTGACGACCTGGGGCTGGAGGAAGAGCTCGACGGTGTCGGCGATCCGGAAGGAGTAGTTCAGGCCGAGGTCGGTCCGGGAGATGTCGTCGGTCCGGTAGGCGTCGCGGGCGGTGTAGTAGTAGGTGACGCTGGACGGGGGCGTGGCGTAGCCGAGGTCGGGGACGTAGGCCTTCGATCGGACGGCTCCGACGGCGCCGTAGGGGGTTCCCGTCTCGAAGCCCTGGACGAGGCTGAGGCTCAGCGCGCCGGCCGACCGCGGCAGGAACGGCACGTCCCAGGCCGCCCAGATGCGGACGCGGTGCCGCTGGTCGGTTGCCAGCGAGCCGGACGGGTTGTACTGGGCGAAGGCCTTGTACTCGGGGTAGCTGTCGACGGCCGCCGAGACCGGGCCGCTGTTCGAGGTCTCGCCGTCGAAGTTGCCGAGGGTGTGCGACCAGGTCCAGTTGGCGCCGACGTTCAGGCCGGGCATCCGGTACGAGAGCTGAGCCTGAAGGGCGGTGTAGTTCCGCTCGAGGCCGTTCGTGTTGCCGACGATCCCGACGTCGAAGTAATTCCCGAATCCGTCGTCCACCTGCCCCGTCGAGGTGTTCCGGACGGTGTTGTAGAAGTCGCCGAATTTCCGGCGGACGAGGTCGACGCGGTAGGCGAGGCTGTTCCCGACGTTCCCGCTCACCCCGAACGTGAGCTCGTCGGCATAGGGCGACTTGATGGTGTCCCGTATCTGCGAGCTGAGCCCGGGGACGAACGCGTAGGCGAGCGGCAGCTTGCAGGTCGTCAGGTTCGGGCACCCCTGGGCGAAGAACCAGTCGAAGACGGTCTGCAGGGCCTCCGCGCGGGTCGTGAGCGGCTGGCCGGCGGCCGGGTTCACGTTGATCTCGGGCCCCCCGTAGAACCAGTAGAGGACTCCCGGCGACCCGGCGTTCGAGGCGGAGTCGACGAGGTTGTCCTGGATTCCGCCGATGTAGCGAGCGTAGCTCGCGGCGACCTTGAGGTTCCCCTTGCCGGTCACGTCGTAGGAGGCCGCCAGGCGGGGGCTGAACGCGCTGTCGTCGGCGGTGGTGACCCCGCGGCTGTCCTTGGCGTCGTTCTTGTCCCACCTCAGGCCGAGGTTCACGGACAGCCGGTCGTTCACGCGCCACGCGTCGTTGACGAAGAGCGAGTGGGTCAGCGTGTCGGTCCCCTGGCTGAGCCTCTCGATCGGCGTGTAGTAGACGTAGGAGCTCGAGTCGATCACGGGGAAGATGTCGCCCCCCTGGAGGATGGCCGACGTCGTGAAGAGCCGGTAGTTGCTCCCCGACTGGTAGTTGTTCGCCTTCCGCTGGCCGGCGAAGTTGTCGTAGCCGAAGACGACGTTGTGCGAGCCGAGGCTCCCGGTGGAGAGGAACCAGGTCCCCTTGACCAGGTAGTCGCGGTTGTCCCGCTTCTCCGGGTCGCAGACACCGCAGAAGGTGGGGGAGTTGTAGCGTGCGTTGCCGCGCGACTCGTCGCGCATGAGGGTCCCCTTGATCAGGTCCGTGTAGAGGGAGCCCGCGTTCTCGAAGGTGAAGTGCCGGCTGGAGTAGAGGGCCTCCACGAAGAAGCTCGACGAGAGGACGCCGTTGTAGTTGACGGTGAGGATGTCCTGGGGGAGGTCCCTCGTGACGACGCTGTCGAGGTCCATGACGTGAGCGGCGTCGGGGAAGACGTATCCCGACTGCGTCGTGTCGACCTTCATGTAGGTCCCGGTGACGGAGTGGTTCTGGAAGGGCGTGACGGTCAGCTTCCCCTGGTACCGCTTCTCGTCGTTGCCGGTCTCGAACGAGACGTTCGTGAAGCCCGTCTGGGCCGAGCCGGTGGTCTTCTCGAACCGGCCGGAGCCGAAGAACCAGATGTGGTCCTTCAGGACGAACCCGCCGAGTGTCGCCTCGTAGCGCGGGTTGACCTTCTGGACGCGCTTCTCGTTCCCGGGGGTGATTGCCGACCACGCGTCGTTCGTCAGGGTGGACCGGAAGGACCCGGAGAAGACGTTCCCGCCCGATTTCGTCACCGTATTCACGACGCCGCCCGTGAAGCGACCGAACTCGGCCGAGACCGCCGAGACGGAGGTGGTCGTCTCCTGAACGGCGTCCTCGATGAAGAGGTTGTACGGCGTGGAGCGGAGGTTGTCCTGGATGACCGCCCCGTCGACCGTGAAGACGTTGTCGAACGACTGCGCCCCGGAGATCGTCACGTTCCCGGCCGGACCCGTCCGGCTGATGCCGGAGGAGAGGTCGACCGCCGAGATGATCGTCCGCGCCACCGGCAGCTTCTGCGTGACGTCGGAGGTGATGGTCGTCGACGCCTGCGTCGTCGTGGAGACCGTCTCTGCGGTTGCCACGACCGTTGCGGCCGCGGCGACGCCAGCGACGTTCATCACGGCGTCCACCGTGGCCTGCTGGGCCGTCGAGAGGTTCGCCTGGCGGGTGAGCGTCTCGAACCCCTGAAGCTTGAAGGTGACCGTGTAGCCGCCGGGAGGGAGGGCCGCGAAGACGTAGTCGCCGTTGGTCGACGTGAACGCCGTCCGGGTCCCCTGCAGGGCGGGCGACGCGACCTCGACGGAGACGCCGGGGAGTCCCTGTCCGTCGTTGGTCACCCGCCCGCGGAGGGCCGAGGTCGTGATCGACTGGCAGAGGGCGGTGGCCCCGGTCGTCACGAGGACGGCGAGTGCCAGCGCGCGAAGAACGATGCGCACCATATGTTCTCCTTCTCCTGTCTGTTCGGAATCGGTCGGACGTCTGGGCCGTAAGGCCGCGTGGAGGGAAGTCATGGACCTCCCATCGAGCAGGGCTCGTGCCACGCGTGCGAGAAGCGTCGTCCGCGAAGGCGGGTCCCTCGTCCTCAGGAGCGCGGCGTTCGTCCGGAGGGGGTCCGAAAAAGTTTGGATCGGGTGCGGTTTTCCGGATCAGCCGCCGGCGAATCGCTTGTCGCGCGGGAAGAGCCGCCGGGCCTCCTTCACGAGCTCGCGCTCACCCTGCACGTCCTCCGTGACGCGCGCGGTCCGTATCGCGAGGAGGAACGCGTCGGGCGTCGGCTCGCGGGAGACGAGGGCGACGAGGACGCGCCGGGCGTCCTCGCGCCGTCCGGCCGACGCGTAGAGCGTCGCCAGCGAGACCTGCGCGTCGAGGCGCCCCGGGTAGAGGCGGACCTCCTCGAGGAATTCCTTCTCCGCGTCGGCGATCTGCCCCTGCCGCGCGAGGACGTCCCCGCGCAGCATGTGGAGTCCCGACTGGACGAACTTCTCCCCCTCGGCGAGATGGAGGGCCTGGTCGGCGTACGCGCGGGCCCCCGCGACGTCCCCGCGGCGGATGGCGAGCCTTCCGAGGACCAGGGTGGCGCGGACCCGCGCGTTCCCCTCTCCGCTCGCCAGCGAGGCGCGGGCGGCGGCCTCGGCGGCGGAGACGTCGCCCTTGCCGAGAGCGGCCCGGGCGAGGATGTCGTCGGCGGCCGGGTCCCCGTAGGCGCGGACCGCCTCGGCGTGCTTCTCCGCCTCGTCCCACTTCCCGAGCTGGAGGCAGAGGTTGGCGACCTGGACGAGGTACGGAGCCCGGGCCGCCTCCGGGGCGAGCTCGACCGTCTTCTTGAGCGCCGCGAGCGCCTCGTCGGCCCGGCCGGCCTTGAGCAGCGTCTCGGAGTAGGTGTCCCAGACGTCGAGCATTCGCGGGTTCTCGTCGAGGAGCTTCTTGAAGACGGCGAGCGCCTGGTCGATCCGACCGCCGCTCGCGTCGCCCATCCCGACGCGGAGCATCTCGAAGGTCTTGATCCGGTCCTTCGGGTCCTCGAGCGTCCCGTCGGCGGACGAGGGGCCGGCGCTCAGGTAGCCGAGCGAGGCGAGCTTCTTCCGGGCTTCGGGGTCGACGTCCGTCGGTACCTCGAGGGGGGAACGCCGCTTCAGGAGCTCCGCGCGGAGCGCGCGCATCGGTCCGGGCTTCTCGGCGACCCGGTTGGAGGTCTCAGCCGGATCCGCGACGACGTCGTAGATCTCGGGCCTCGGCGCCTCGATGTAGTGCCACCGCCCCTCGAGGAGGGACGACAGCTCGCTCCACCCGAAGTGGATCCTCGGGAAGAAGGTCTCGGCGAGGAGGCGGCGGTCGGCCGGAGCCGGGTCGGCCGCGACGTCGAGGAGGGAGGCCGTCCCCTCGGGGGCCTCGAAGCGGGGGAGCGCCACGGCGCGGGCGACGGTGGTGAAGACGTCGGAGAGACCCACGGGCGCCGCGACCGAGGAGCCGGCCCGGCGGGATCCCGGCAGCTTCACCAGCAGCGGCACCTGGAGCGCCTCGCGGTAGAGGAACATGCCGTGCTCCGACTCGCCGTGCTCGCCGAGCCCCTCGCCGTGGTCGGAGAGGAAGACGACGAGCGACCCGTCGTAGAGCCCCTTCCTCTTCAGGAGGTCGAGGAAGCGGCCGACGATCGCGTCGGCCGTGGCGATCTCGCCGTCGTAGGGGTCGGCGAAACGGCTCTTCCAGGGCTCGGGGGGCTCGTAGGGCGTGTGGGGCTCGTAGAGGTGGAGGAAGGCGAAGAAGGGCTCGCCCGCCTTTCGCTCCTCGATCCACGCCGCGAGGCGCGCCTCGGTGGCGTCGCCGGCACGCTGGACGCGGCCGAGGGCCTGTTGCGCCTCGGCGGCCTCCACGTGGTCGTCGTAGAGGTCGAAGCCGCGCGCCATCCCGGTGTCGCCCTTGAGGACGTAGCAGGAGACGGCCCCTCCGGTCGCGTAGCCATCGGCTTTCAGGAGCTCCGCGAGCGTCGGGACGTCCTTTCGGATCGTGTAGCCGAGGTTGTCGTGGACGCCGGTCGCGCCGGGCATCCGCCCCGTCATCAGGGTGACGTGGGACGGGAGGGTGAGCGGGACGTGGGAGTAGGCCCGCTGGAACAGGACGGAGTCCTTCCGCAGGGCGTCGATCGCGGGTGTCTCGACCTTCGTGTAGCCGTAGGCGGGAAGGTGGTCGGACCGGAGCGTGTCGACGCTGATCAGGACCACCGGCGCCTTCGGGAACGTCTCGGCCGAAGTCCGGCCCTTGCCGCAGCCGGCAGGGAGCAGCGCGGCCGCGAGGAGGGCGGCCGCGGCTGCGGGACGGGGGAGGGGGAGCCGGAGGGTGGCGCGGCCGGGCGTTGGCACGCGCGGAGGGTACCTCAGCCACCCAAAAAGGAAAGGAGCCGGGGACGAGCCCCGGCTCCTCTCGGATCGGATCGGAAACGTGCCTAGAAGCGCAGGCCCAGGGACATCAGGAACGTCCGGGGCTGCTGGAAGTCCGCGGCGCTCCGGGCCCTGCCGAAGTTCGGGCCGTAGTCCCAGTTGGCGGTCTTTACCGACGTGTCGCCGTGCGGCCGCTGGACGGGCGTGTCGGTAAACGGGTTGAAGTTGAGGTAGGAGTTCTGCGCCCCCCCGGGCGAGACGGCGGTCTGGACCGTCGTGTCGACGCCGACGAGGCCCTGGTTGTTGAAGAGGTTGATCACCTGAGGTTGCAGGAAGATCTCGACCGTGTCGGCGATCCGGAACGAGTAGTTCAGGCCGAGATCGGTCCGGGAGATGTCCGACGTCCGGAAGGCGTCGCGTGCGGTGAAGTAGTAGGTGACGCTCGACGGAGGAGTGCTGTAGCCCGGGTTTGTGATGTAGTTCCGTGAGCGGACGGAGCCGACGGCGCCGTAAGCGAGCCCGGTCTCGAGCGCCTGGACGACGCTGAGGCTCATCGCGCCCGCGGCCTTCGGGAGGAACGGCACGTCCCAGACCGCCCAGAGGCGGACGCGGTGCCGCTGGTCGGTGGCGAGCGACCCGTACGGGTTGTTGTTCGCGAAGGCCTTGTACTCGGGGTAGCTCTCGGTCGAGTTCTGGATCGGACCGCTCGTGGCGTTCTCGCCGTCGAAGTTGCCGAGGGTGTGCGACCAGGTCCAGTTGGCGCCTACGTTGAGGCCTGGCATCCGGTAGGAGAGCTGCGTCTGCATGGCGGTGTAGTTCCGCTCGACGCTGTTCGTGTTGTTGACGATTCCGAGGTCGAAGTAAGTGCCGAGTCCGTCGGTGGTCTGACCCGTCGTGGTGTTGCGCACGACGTTGTAGAAGTCACCGAACTTCCGGCGGACGAAGTCGACGCGATACGCGAGCTTGTTGGCGACGTTTCCGCTGACTCCGACCGTGAACTCGTCAGCGTAGGGAGACTTCAGCGTGTCCTTGATCGTGGCGCTGAGGCCGGGAACGTATCCGTACGCCAGGGGGAGCTTGCACGTCGTAAGGTTCGGGCAGCCCTGGGCGAAGAACCAGTCGAAGACTCTCGTCAGGACCTCTGCCCGGGTGAGGAGCGGCTGGCCGGCGGGGACGTTCACGTTGAGGGGGTCGCCCGCGTAGAACCAGTAGAGGAGGCCGGGCTGGCCGGCGTTGGAAGTGGAGTCGAGCTGGCTTTCCTGGATGCCGCCGATGTACTTGGCATAGCTGGCGGCGACCTTGAGGTTCCCCTTGCCCGTCACGTCGTAGGAGGCGGCCAGGCGGGGGCTGAACGCGCTGTCGTCTGCGGTCGTGACGCCCCGGCTGTCCTTGGCCGCGTTCTTGTCCCAGCGGACGCCGAGGTTGACAGAGAGCCGGTCGTTGACTCGCCACGCGTCGTTGACGAAGACCGAGTGCGTGAGGGCGTCGCTCCCCTGGCTGAGGGTGCTGATCGGCGTGTAGTAGATGTAGGATCTGTTGTCCACCACCGGGAAGAGATCGGTACCCTGGATGATGGTGGAGCTCGCGAAGAGGCGGTAGTTGCTTCCCGACTGGTAGTTGTTCGCCTTCCGCGTTCCCGCGTAGTTGTCGTAGCCGAAGACGATGTTGTGCGAGCCGAGGCTGCCGGTGGAGAGGAAGTAGGTTCCCTTGATCAGGTAGTCGCGGTTGTTCCGCTCCTCCGGGTCGCAGACGCCGCAGAAAGTGGGGGAGTTGTAACGGGCGTTCCCCCTCGATCGGTCGCGGATGATCGTCCCCTTGATCAGGTCGGTGTAGCGGGAGCCCGAGTTCTCGAACGTGAAGTGCCGGTTGGAGTAGAGGGCCTCCACGAAGAAGCTCGAGGTGACGACGCCGTTGTAGTTGAGGGTGAGGATGTCCTGCGGGAGCTGCCTCGTGATGACGCTGTCGAGGTCGAGGACGCTCGAGAAGGCCGGGAAGACGTACCCCGACTGCTCCTGGGTCACCTTGAGGTAGTTCCCGGTGATGGAGTGGTTCTGGAACGGCGAGATCGTCAGCTTGCCCTGGTAGCGCTTCTCGTCGTTGCCCGTCGGGACCGGGATCTTGGTATAGGCGAGCTGGCCCGACCCCGTGGTCTTCTGGAACCGGCCCGACCCGAAGAACCAGATGTGGTCCTTGAGGATGAAGCCGCCGAGGGTCGCCTCGTAGGTCGGGTTGACCTTCTGGGTCCGGATCTCATTGCTGGGAGTGATGGCGGACCAGGCGTCGTTCGTGAGCGTCGTCCGGAAGGAGCCCGAGAAGGTGTTCCCGCCCGACTTCGTCACGGTGTTGACGACCCCGCCCGTGAACCGCCCGAACTCGGCGGAGACCGCCGAGACGGAGGTGGTCGTCTCCTGGACGGCGTCCTCGATGAAGAGGTTGTACGGCGTCGCGCGGAGGTTGTCCTGGATGACGGCGCCGTCGACGGTGAAGACGTTGTCGAAGGAGACCGCACCGGAGATCGTCACGTTGCCGCTCGGACCGGTCCGGCTGATGCCGGAGGAGAGGTCGACGGCCGAGATGATCGTCCGGGCGACCGGGAGCTTCTGCGTGACGTCGGAGGTGATGGTCGTCGACGACTGCGTCGTCGTGGAGACCGTCTCGGCGGTCGCGACGACCGTGGCGGCGGCCGCCACGCCGGCGAGGTTCATCGCGGCGTCGACCGTGGCCTGCTGGGCTGTGGCGAGGTTCGCGTTCTTGGTGACGGTCTCGAACCCCTGGAGCTTGAAGGTGACCTTGTAGGGGCCGGGGGGGAGGGCGGCGAAGACGTAGTCGCCGTTCGACGAGGTGAAGGCCGTCCGGGTCCCCTGGAGGATCGGCGAGGAGACCTCGACCGTGACCCCGGGGAGGCCGGCGCCCTCGTTCGTGACGCGTCCGCGGAGCGCCGAGTTCGTGATGCCCTGGGAGAGGGCGGTGAGGCTCGTCGCCACGACGACGACGAGCGCGAGTATCCGGATACCGATGCGCACCATGCGGTCTCCTCCATGTGCTTCTGGTTGACGTTAAGGAAACCCGAATCCAGCCCTTAGAAAAAGAAAAGAATCGCAGGGACTTTAGCACGCGTTGTGCCATGAGCTCGTGATGGCACGTTGGCCCAGGACAAGCACTTACGAGCTACCCGAGAGGTTCGCGGATCGATGGGCGCCGAAACGTTGGATATCGCTTCGAAATGTTGGATTATCTTGTACTTTCAGGCGACATCACGACCCTCCTGCCGACGAGCGGCCGCTTGCCACTCTCAATGAAGGCCGTCAGGGCTCGAGGCGGAAAAAGCGCTGGATCCGGGCGAAAAAGGTCCCGGAATCTCCCTCGGGCGGCGAGGCGGCGCCGGGGCGATCCGCGCCGCCGGCCGGCGCCAGCCGGGACCGCCTCTCCAGCTCCTCGGAGAGCGCCTCCGCCAGCCGATGGTCCGCCTGGAGCACGGTCGCGAACGACTCCTTGTCGACCACCGTCACCTCGAGCTCGCCCTCGGCGTAGACCGAGGCGTTTCGCGGCTCTCCGGTCAGGAGGCTCATCTCGCCGAAGAAGCTCCCGGGGCCCATCCGCGCGACGACCACCGGGACGCCGTCGTCGGCCGCCTGCTCGACGCGGACCCGGCCCGCCTTGACGACGAAGAGCGACCGCCCCTCGTCCCCCTGGCGGACCAGGCGCTCCCCGTCCGTGAAGCGCTCGGGCCGGGCGTCCCTGGCGAGCACCTCGACCTGCTCGTCGCTCAGGGGGTTGAACGTCTCGACGCTCCGGAGGACCGCCGCGCACTCCCGCCGAAGCCGGTCGGCGCGTCGTGCCTCGTCCCCCTCGACGACCTGGCGGACGGCGACCTCCCGCTGCGGGAACGGGATCGCCATCCCCGCCCGGTGAAGCCCGTACCAGGCGCGCGAGAGGACGGCGTCGCGGGCCCGCGCGGCGCGGGCGAAGTCGCGGACCCAGAAGCGGAGGTCGTACTCGATCGCCGAGTCGGCGAACCCCTTAACGAAGACCTCGGGCGCCGGAGCCTCGCAAATCCCCTCGGCGCCCTCGATCGCCGCGGCGAGGACCGCCCGGACGTCCCCTGGGGGATGGGCGTAGCCGACGCCGACGGTCGCGTGGAAGAGCGAGGCGCCGCTCGGCCGGGAGAGGATCGCGAGGTTCTCCTTGGCGATCCGGGAGTTCGGGAGGACGACGTTGTGCCCGTCCCGGCTCCTCAGGGTGATCGTCCGCCAGTTCATCTGGACGACCTGCCCCTCCTCGTCGCCGACCCGGATCCAGTCCGTCACGGCGAAGGGGCGCTCGATCTGAAGGGCGATCCCGGACATGAAGCTCGCCAGGACGTCCTGCAGCGACAGGCCGAGGATTGCCGACAGGACGGTGGAGGTGACGAGGAACCCCGTGAGGTCGACGGAGTAGAGCGCCTTGAGGAGCGCCAGGCCGACCCCGCCGAGGACGATGAAGTTGAGGACGTCGAAGAGGAGCCGCGGGACGTGGACCCCCTTCGGCTTCAGGAGCTTCTCCCAGACGACGTGGTCGGCGAGCTGGAGGAAGACGTAGACGGCGACGAGGAGGAGGACGGCGAGGGAGGCCGTGGTGACCGCCTCCCGTCCGGGGTGGGAGAGGTGTCTCTCCGCCGCGAGGACGCCTGCGAGGAGCGCGGCCCCCGCGAGCGCGAACCGGATCCTCCGGATCAGCGACGAGCCGCGGGACAGCCGGAAGACGGCCAGGACGAGGAGGGCGAGGCCGGCGACCTCGAGTGCGGGGGCGAGGGGGGCGGGCACGGGGCAACGATAACCGGTCGGACGCGGGGGTGCCGGCGGAACGGGCGGCAGCGGCACCGGTCGACCCTTCACGGCGGGCCGCGGAGAGACCAGCTTCTGAACGATCGACATCGGTACAGGCCCCGGGGCGGCGAGAAGGGAGAGCCCTCATGTCCGGGGCGGCGGCCTACATGGAGCGGTACCTCGAGGTCGGGTGGAGGTACGGCAATCGCTCCGCGAGGCCGCCGCGTGGTACCCCCAGCGGGATTCGAACCCGCGATCTCCACCTTGAAAGGGTGGCGTCCTGGGCCGCTAGACGATGGGGGCACGGAGGCGACGCGGGCCCGAGGGGCGCGGCCACTCCGTGGCGCCGCATCGCTCGGACCGCGCGAATTTAGCATGGGACCGGCGGACGGCCGCCCGCCGAGGCCTCCGGGGTGACGGTCGTCACCGACGGGTCGCGCCTGCAGCGTAGACTGCCGCGAAGAGTGCGTCCGGAGGACACCATGCGCCTTTCGCTCCGACTCGCCGTCTGCGCGTTCGCTCTCGCCCTGGCGGGAGCGGCCCTCGCAGGCCCGATCCCCGCGGCCACGTTCACGCCCTTCCCCCTCCCGGGGGGCGCGGCGGCGCGCCTCCTGGCGCCGGGCCCCGACGGGGCGCTCTGGCTTGTGGACGGTGGGCCGGCGGCGCGGATCGGCCGGTACCGGTCGAGCGGGGAGCTGACCTGGTTCAACCTGACCGCGTTCGGCGCCAACCCCCTGATCCTGGGGCTGACGACCGGACCGGACGGCAACCTCTGGTTCTCCGTGGCCCTCCGGAAGGCCGACGGAACGCCCGACGGCTCCGCGATCGGGAGGATGACCCCGCAGGGGACGCAGACGGCGTTCCCCGTGCCGTCGGCAGCGGCCTTCGCGAACCAGACGTCGGCCGGGATCGCGGGCGGGCCGGGCGGGACCGTCTGGTTCACCGAGCCGGCCTCCGGGCGGGTGGGGCGGATCACGCCGGGCGGGTCGATCTCCGAGTTCCGCCTGTCGTCGTCGTCGGCGGGTCCGCGCCAGATCACCTCGGGCCGCGACGGCGCGATCTGGTTCACCGAGGCGAGCGGAAAGATCGGCCGGATCGACCCCTCGGGGGAGCTCCGGGAATTCGAGGTCCCCGACACCTCCGCCATCCCGTCGAGGCCGGAGGGGATCGCGGGCGCGCCCGACGGCTCGCTCGTCTTCACCGACCCGGGGCAGAACAAGGTGGGGCGGGTGACGTCGGTGGGGAGCATGTCGCTGGCCGCGCTCCCGACGAAGGTCGCGGCGCCCGCCGGTCTCGCCGTGGGGCAGGACGGCCTGGTCTACCTGGCCGAAGGGGGCGTGGGGCAGGTCGGGCGGCTCGACGCTCAGTCGCTCGCGGTCCTCGAGTCGGCCATCCCTGGCGGAGGCGCTCCGGCCAGCGTCGTCCGTTCGCCGTTCGCTTCCGCCGACGGGCCGATTCGCGCCGATCTCCTCCTGACCGTCCTCGACGGGGGGAGCTGGCGCGTCGTCCGGCTCCTGGTGGCGCCGGGGTGCCCCGGCTCCGTCCCGCGCGTCCCCACGTTCCGCGACGCCCCCACGGTGCTTCCTTCGCTGCGCGACCTCAGGCTCACGCTCGACAGCCTCGAGAACGACGTGAGCCTCGTCGTCGAGGCGTCCTGCCTGCCGGACTTCTCGGTCCTCGCCGCGCGCGACGAGGGACCCGGGACCGCCGGGACGGGGAAGGCGGCCACGTCGCGGGACTTCCTCCTGCCGACCGCGTCGGCACCCTGCACGCCCCTCTACGTCCGCGGCTGGGCGAGGCGAAGCTGCTCGCGGAGCCGTCCCACCGACACCCTCGTCCTCGAGGGGGCGCGCGGCGAGGTGGAGGTGGCCTTCGACCCCGCGGGCATCGCGATGCGGCGGCCGAAGGGGGCCTCCGTCATCGGGACCACGGCGGCCGTCCGGAACATCGGCACCACGCTGGGAACCGTCCTCCTGCAGACCGACGGGGACTTCTTCACGGCGTCGCCGAACCAGCTCCTCCTCGACCCCGGTGCGCTCACTTACGTCACCGTCGCCCCGACCGCCTCGGCGCTCCAGGAGGCGGGGCGCCACGAGGGGGCCCTCGTCGTCTCGTACGGCGGGCGCCGGAGCTTCCGCGTCCCGGTGACGCTGGACGTCTACGGCTCCTACTCGTCGAGCCCGCCGCCGGTCCGCGTCACGGGCTCGCCATTGGTGCTGCGGGCTCCGGCCGGACAGGATCCGCCCCCCACGACGGTCTCGGTCTCCGCGGGCGGCCCCGGCGCCCTTCCCGCCTGGCTCTTCGCGTCGAGGCAGGGTCCGGGCGCGTGGCTTCGGACGTCCGGGCTCCCGGCGCTCCTCGGCGCCGGCTCCTTCCCGCTCCAGCTCCGCGTCGACCGGTCGTCCCGTTCCGACCTCGACGGGCCCGGACCGTGGCTCTCGCGGCTCCTGGTCGACGCCGGCGACCCGGCGACCGGCGCCGAGGTTGCGGTGTGGGACACCCTTCCCCCCGTCGTCCAGACCGGACCGCAGCTCTCGGCCGAGGAAGTCCGAAGCCTCGCCTCTGCGCCGGGGCTCTCGTTCGTGGTGCCCGCCGCCGTCAAGGCGGGGAACCCCGGGTACGACGTCTCCTACCTCTCGGACGGCTGGCTCCGGAACGAGGACCCGCTGAACGACGCCCAGGTCACCCTGGCCTTCACCCCCGACGGCCACGACGGGACCGCCGACCCGGCCGTCCGGAGGACGACGGTGACGATTCCGGCGGGAGCCACGATGAGGCTCTACGACCTCCTCGGGACGTTCCTCGACACGGCGGGAGCGGGGCAGGTGCGGGTGACGTCGGACGCGGCGGCCAGCCTCTCCCTGAGGACGACGGCCGAGGCGATCACCGGCGGCGACCCGGCGCTGCAGTTCGGGAGCGAGATCCCGGTGGTGGCGTCGGGCGGCGGGGTCGGGGCGGGCGACGGCGAGCTCGTCATTCCCGGCGTCTCCGACGACTCCTCCCGCCGCGTCAACCTGATCCTGGCCGAGACCGCGGGCGCCCCCGCGACGGCCTCGGTCCGGCTCTTCGCCCCGGACGGAACGGAAGCCGGGTCGCTCCCGGGACCGGTCCAGGTCCCCGCCTTCGGCCGCGTGCAGCTCAACCAGGTGGTCCGGACGATGACGGGCGGGACCCCGCTGACCGGCGGGAGCCTCGCGGTTCGCGTGACCGCGGGCGACGGCAAGGTGGCGGCGGTGACGACGGTGATCGACAACGCCTCCAACAGCTTCAGCGCCGCCCGCGGGCGGGTTCCGGCGGCCCTCGCGGCGAAGCCTCCCGCCGCCTTGCCGACGCAGCTCGTCGTCCCGTCGGTGGCGCGGGTTCGAGGCGCGTTCGACACGCTCTTCACGACCCGGCTCTCGCTGTCGAACGGAGGGGACCTCCCCGCCCGCCTCGAGCTGACGTACCGCTACGTCGACGTCGCCTCGGGCGAGCGGCGGGTCTCCACCCGGACGACCACGTTGCCGGCGCGAGGGTCGCTCGACCCCGCGAGGGGCGAGGACGTCGTCGGGACCTTCTTCGGCGTCGGGGAGCAGAGCTACGGGTGGATCGACGTCTCTGGAGACGTCGGCCAGGTCGTCGCCGTCGCGGCCGTGTCGGCCCTGGTCGACCCGAACGACCCTTCGAAGGGGGAGAAGACGGCGCAGGTGGAAGGGCTCCCGGCAGGCTCTCGCGAGATCGCGGCGGGGCTCAACCTCCCGCGGTCGTTCGCCGGGGCGGAGAAGAGCTCGCGCAAGAGGACGAACCTGATCCTCGTCGAGACGTCGGGCCAGCCGGTGTCGGTCCGCGTCCGCGTCCTCGACAAGACGGGCCGGCTCCTCGGCACCTCGCTGTACGGCCTCGACCCCTGGGAGTACCGCCAGGTCAACGACGTCTTCGGGTACGCCGGGATCGGCGCGGGGGACGGGCCCTTCGTCGACGCCACCTTGTCGGTCGACGTCCATTCGGGCTCGGGCCGGGTCGTCTCGTTCGTCACCGTCAACGACAACGTCTCCAGGAACCCCGAGATCTTCCTCCTCGGCCCGCCGGGTCCGCCGCCCGCGGGGGCGACGGACTGACCGGCGCGGCGCGGGCGCCGCTCTTCCCGGGGACGCCGATCGGGGGGGCCCGCGCCGTGGCCCGGGAAGAGCGGCCCCACTCTCGTCTCAATCCGGGATCATGACGACCAGGTAGCGGCTCTCACGCCAGAAGGCGTCGGGGTCGGTGACCTTGAGCTTCGAGGTGGCCGGCCCTCCGGCGACGATCTGGTAGCTCGAGGCCGGGTGGCCCGGGAGGACGCGGACCTTCGCGACGGGAGCCGGGATCGCCAGCTCGTCCTCCTGGGTCGTGTCGACCTCGCGGAAGAGCTGCGGGTCGTAACGGCCCGTCTCCTGCCAGGCGCCGCCCAGCCCGAGGATCGAGCCCCGCTTGTCGATGACGCCCTTCTTCTTGAGGACGCTCTTGCCGGCGACCGCGACGTAGGCCGTGTTGAGCGCCTTCGTCTTCGCCTGGATCGTCTCGTCCTTCTCCTTCAGCTGACCGTCCTTGGAGCTGATGACGCCGGCCTGCATCTCGACCTGGGAGCTGAGGTCCCGAACCTTGGCGCCAAGCTCGGCGATCGTGGCGTCCTTCGCCTCGAGCGACTGCTTGAGCTCGTCGGCGAGCTTCTCGAGCGACGCCATCTTCACGCCCGTCGCGTGCCGATCCTTCTCGAGCCGGGCCAGCTTCTGGAGGTTCTGGTGGATCGCCGTCCGGATCGTCGCGATCTCGCTCGCGAGGGCCTCGCGCGCCGTCGCGGGCGACTTCCCCTCGCGACTCACGTCGAGGGTCTTCTTGAGGACCTTGAGCTCCTTGGCGCGGATCTCGGCGAGCCCGTTCTGCACCTCGGTGAGCGTCGCGTCGGCCTCGTTCTGCGCCGCCGTGACCTCCTCGAGCTGTCGGGCGAGCCGCTCCTTGTCGGCCGTCAGGAGCTGGTTCTGCTCGGTCAGCTGCCGGCCCTGCTCGTCGAGCTTCGCGCTCTGGGTGTTGCCCTGGCAGCCGGTGAGGGCGAGACCCGCGGCCAGCAGGGCGGCGCGCGGGCGAAGGAGGAAACGCCGGTCGAACGGGAACGGGACGAGCCGCATGGGGCACCTCCTGGCGGCCCCTCTATCAAGCCTCGGGCCAGGGACGGGGAGGCCTCCGCCCGGCGCCGTATCTCGCTGGCGCCGATCCGGTTCCGTCCGGTCCGGGACGCCCGCGGGGCCGCGGGGCCTCCGCTCGGGTCGTTGAAACTCCTACCTCGTTCGTGAAGAAATGGGGTCTGCGCGGACCTCGCCGTCCCGCGCGACGGCTCCCTCCGGCACGTGGAACGCTGGTACCTTCATCGCATGGCCTCCGCCCCTCCGGTCCTCTCGGTCCTCCGGCACGCGCTGGCGCGCCCGCTTTCGGCTGCGGCCGTGAGGGTCGAGGTCCTCCGCGCGCACGTCGCCCGGGAGGCCCCGGGCCTCTCGACGCGGACCGCGGAGATCGCGGGCGACCTGGCCGAGGCCGGCCGCCTTCTCGACCTCCTGGTGACCCTCGCGGCGCTCGACGAGGAGGCTCCGCAGCCCGTCCGGCTGGACGGCCTCCTTCCGGAGGGCGGCGGCGACGGGGCGGTCGTCGTCCAGGCCCGCCCGGCAGCCGCTGCAGATGCCGTCCGGAGGGTGATGGCGTTCGGGCGCGCCAGGGGGGGCTCCCCCCGGGCGAGCGTCCCGCGGGCGGCCGGGGCCGCGCGGATCCTCGTCTCCCGTCTCGGCCCCGTCCCCGAGGGACCGGTGGAGAGGCTCCTCCTCCTGCCGCCCGCCGAGCGGGGCGCCGAGGAGCTCTTCCTCGCGCGGGCCGCCCTGGCCGCCGACGGCGGATCGCTCGGCCTCTCCGCCGGGAGCGATGGCCTGGAGGCCACCCTGTCGTGGCCGCACGCAGGGGGAAGGCGATGAAGGCCCTCGTCGTCGAGGACGACCCGGGGACGCGCGAGGCGCTGATGGAGCTCCTCGCCGGGCTCGGGCACGAGACGGAGGGGGCGGGGAGCGTCGCGGAGGCGACGGCCGCGTATCGCAGGGCGCCCCCCGACGTGGCCCTGGTCGACCTCGGCCTTCCCGATGGCGACGGCCTCGACGTCGTCAGGAGCGCGCCCGGCGGGACCGCCGTCCTGGTCCTGACGGGGCAAGGCTCCGTCCGGACGGCGGTCGACGCGATGAAGGCGGGCGCCCACGACTTCCTCGTCAAGCCCCTCCGCCCCCAGCAGCTCCTGGCCGCGCTCGAGCACCTGGGCGAGAGGCCGGCGCGCCCCGCGGCCGCGCCGGACCGCGCTGAGGCCGAGGCGCTGGGGGAGATCCTGGGGAGCTCGGAGGCGATCCAGAACGTGACGCGGCTCCTGGCGAGGGTCGCGGCGTCCGACGCCCCCGTCTTCCTCTACGGCGAGAGCGGCACCGGGAAGGAGGTCGCGGCGCGGACCCTCCACTCCCTCTCTCGCCGTGCCGCCGGCCCCTTCGTCGGCGTCAACTGCGGCGCTCTCAGCCCGAGCCTCGTCGAGAGCGAGCTCTTCGGGCACGAGAAGGGGGCGTTCACCGGGGCCGAGCGCCGCCGGGAGGGGACCTTCGAGCTGGCCCGCCGCGGGACGCTCTTCCTCGACGAGGTCACCGAGATGCCCCTCGAGATGCAGGTGAAGCTCCTTCGGGTGCTCGAGACCCGGACCTTCCGCCGCGTGGGCGGCGCCGAGGAGAGGGACGTGGACGTGAGGGTCGTGGCGAGCTCGAACCGCGACCTCCTCGAGGCGGTCGCCGGCGGCGCGCTGCGCGAGGACCTCTACTACCGGCTCGCCGTCTTTCCCCTCCGGCTCCCCCCGCTGCGCGAGAGGCTCGGCGACGTCCCGGTGCTGTCGCGGGCGTTCCTGGCGCGGATCGAGGCCGACGAGGGGCGCGGGATCGCGGGGTTCGAGGCCGAGGCCCTGGAGGCCTTCTCCCGGCACGTCTGGCCCGGCAACGTCCGCGAGCTCCGGAACGCGGTCCACCGGGCCTACGTCCTCTCCGACCCGCCCGCGGTCTCCCTCGAGGCTGCCGAGGCGGTCCTCTCGGCGCCGGCCCCGATCCCTCCCGGCGGGGCCGCCGGGGGCGACGGCGCGCTCGCCGTCCCCGTGCGGGTCGGGGACACCGTCCGGGCCGCCGAGCGAAAGCTGATCGAGGCGACGATCGCCGCCGTGGGGGGAGACAAGCGTGCCGCGGCCGAGGTCCTCGGGATCTCCCTGAAGACGATCTACAACAAGATCAGGTCCTGGGACGCCGGGTAGCCGTCGCGAGGAGCTCTTCCAGGACGCCGGGGCCGACCGGCTTGACGAGGTGGTGGTCGATCCCCGCCTCGGCCGACCGGAGGCGGTCGGCGAGCCCGGCCCACCCGGAGAGCGCCACGACGAGGGTCCCGGCGAGGGACTCCTCGGCCCGGATCCCGTTCGCCACCTCGTAGCCGTCGAGGCCCGGGAGCCCGAGGTCGAGGACGACCGCGTCGGGGCGGGTGCGTCGAGCCGCCTCGAGCGCCGACGGGCCGTCGGAGGCGACCTCCACGTCGTGTCCCGACATCGTCAGGAGCTCGGCGAGCGCGCGGGCCCCGTCGACGTCGTCGTCGACGACGAGGACCCGTCGCGGCTCGGCGGCCGGCCGGCGCGGGACCGGGAGGTGAGGGGCGGGCGCCGCTGCCGGCGGCGCCGCCGCGCGCGGCAGCCGGAGCGTGAACGTGCTTCCCCGGCCCGGACCCGGGCTCGAGGCGGTGAGGCTCCCTCCGTGCAGCTGGGCGATCCGGCGCGCGAGCGCCAGGCCGACCCCGAGGCCGCCTCCCGCCTGCGCCTTCGTCGTGGACGGGACCTGCTCGAAGAGGCCGAAGACGCGCTCCAGGTCCTCGGGCGCGAGCCCGATCCCGTCGTCCGTGACCCTCAGGACCGCCTCCACCTCGTCGGCGGCGATCTCGAGGTCGACGTGCCCCCCCTCGGGGCAGTAGCGGGCCGCGTTCGAGAGGAGGTTCGAGACCACCTGCGCCAGCCGAACGGCGTCCCCCTCGACGAAGACGCTCTCTTCGGGAAGTCTCCGGCGCAGCTCGAGCCCCCGCGCGTCCAGGGCGGTCCGCGTCGTCTCGAGCGCGGCGTCGACCACCTCGGTCAGAGGGAGAGGCTCCTTGCTCAGGACGATCTTCCGGCTCGTGACGCGCGAAAGGTCGAGCAGGTCGTCGACGAGGCGGGTCAGGTTGGCGAGCTGGCGCGAGAGGACGGTCCGCGCCAGGGCGCGGCGCCCGGCCGCGCGGCCGTCCCCCGGCTCCTCGGCCGAGGCGAGGAGCTCCACGGCCGTCCTCATCGCCCCGAGGGGGTTGCGGAGCTCGTGCGCCAGCGAGACGAGGAACTCGTCCTTCCGCCGGTCCGCGTCGCGGAGCCAGATGTTCGCGCGCTCCAGCGCCTCGGCAGCGCGGTCCTGGGCCTCGCGCTCCGCCCGCAGGAGGAGGAACGCCCCGGCGAGGAGGCCGAGGCCGAGCAGGGTCGAGACGACGCCCGAGAAGCTGGCCACGAACCGGCGTCGGCGCGCTTCGGCGTCCCGTGCGGCGAGGGCCTGTCGCTCCGCGTCCTCCACCCTCTCGACCGCGGACCGGACCGGGCTCCCCTCGGCCCCGGGGGAGGTCCCGGTCGCTCGGGCCACGGCCTCGTCGCGGCGACCGTCCCGGAAGAGGCGGATCCCGTCGGCGAGGTCGTCCAGCTGCCGCCGGGCGGCTCGTGCCAGGTCGCCCACGCGCGTCGTCTGGGCGGATTCTCCGTCGATGAGGTCGACGAGCCTGTCGAGGCGGATCGACAGCACGGTCGAAGCGGCCTCGAACGGCGCGAGCGAGCTCCGCCCGCCGGTCGTCAGGTACCTCAGCTGCGCCGACTCCGCGTCCCGGAGCGTCGCGTCGAGACGGGAGAGCTCGGCGAGGAGGTCGTGAGACCGGTTCACCTCGCGCTGGACGGCGACGAGGCGGTGCAGGTTCCAGAACGACAAGGCCGCGTTCGCCAGGACGGCGACCACGGCCAGGGCGAGGACGAGCGGCTCCTTGCGAAGCCTGAGGGCCATGGAAAGATCTTCTCCCACTTCGTAGCTTTTTCATCAGCGGGCCCCGGCGGGGGCCTCGCGATTCCGGCCGGCGGGGGGCGAAGTCCCTTGCGCCCGAACCAGCTCCGGGAGCTGGCTGGCCCCTTGCTACCTCCCGGAGCAGGCCGGTCGGACCGCCCCGGGGAGACCCGGCGACGGCACGGCGCCACCGGCCCGGGGCCCGAGGGCCCACGGTACCCAGAGCCAGGAGGTGTCCGATGCGAGCGAACGAAGTCCTGCAGAACACCCACCGGGCCGTCGAGGCGAGCGCCCTCTCGAACCTTCTCCGATCGGAGCTCGCCGCGTGCGAGACCTACCGGACGGCCGTCCACCGGGTCGAGCACGGCTCGGAGTCTCCGGCCCTCTCCCTTCGGTGCCTCTACCGGAGCCACCGCAAGCACGCGGACGAGCTGAGCGAGACGGTCCGGCAGCTCGGGGGCCGTCCCTCGGAGTTCTCGGGCGACCCGGGCGCCTGGCCGAGCGTCCACGAGCGGATCGCGGCCATCGAGGACGGCCCCCAGACCCTCGGCCCCCTGGGGGAAGGCGAGCGCTCTTCGGTCGAACGCGCGCTCTCCGCCCTTCGCTACCTGGATGGGCCCGAGGCGGAGGTCGTGAGGAAGCGGGTCCTCCCGGGCCTCGTCGCGAACCTGAACCTCATCGCCGCGCTGGCCGCGCACTCGGCCACGAACGGCGGCCCGGGACGTTTCGGCCGGGATGGCAACCGGATTGCACCCAAGGAGTCGAGGCGGCCGACAGCCGCCGGGACGAACGCCGAGAGGAGGCGGGGAACGGAAGAGGAAGACGACAGCGGGGAACGGCCTCGGTGACGGCTCAAACCCAGCACGAGCCCTCGAGCCGACCGGCGTGCACAGGATCTCGCCCGCGAACCCGGAGTCGGGGTCCGACGACCGGCAAGGACGCCTGAGGCCGTTCCCCCTTTTACCCCCCACGAGAGGCGGTGCGGAAACGCGCCGCCTCCTTTTTTCTCGGGCGGCGTCCTCTCCGGAGGCGAGGTCACGAGGCCCCCGCTCTAGACTCCCTCCGTCCGAAGGAGGAAGCTGCCATGCGCCCGAGAGCCCTCGCGACGTCTCTCCTGTCGATCGCTTTCCTCGCGGCCCCGATCGCCCTCGCCCAGGCCGACCCTCACGCGGCGCACGCGGCGGAGGCGGCTACCGCGACGCCGGCCACGGCCGCGTCCGCTCCTCCGCTCGCGCCGAACGAGGCGATCCCGCCCGACGCGGAGGGCGCGAAGGCGGCCCTCGCGCGGTCGCCGCGACACGGGGAGTGGGTCGACCTGAAGCTCCCGGACGGGGGGAAGCTCGTCACCTGGGTGGTCTACCCGGAGAGGAGCGCCAAGGCCGGGGCGGTCGTGGTCATCCACGAGATCTTCGGCCTGACCGACTGGGCGCGCGCCGTCGCGGACCAGCTGGCCGAGGACGGCTTCATCGCCCTCGCTCCCGACCTCCTTTCGGGCCTCGGCCCGAACGGGGGCGGCACCGAGTCGCTCGGCGACCAGGTGACGAAGACGATCCGGAACCTGACCCCGGAGGCCGTCGCGACGCGCCTCGACGCCGTCCGAGCGTACGCCCTCGGGCTCCCCGCCGCGAACGGGAAGGTGGCCGGGGTCGGCTTCTGCTGGGGCGGCTCGATGAGCTTCGCGTGGGCCGCGGCCCAGCCGAAGCTGGACGCAGCCGTCGTCTACTACGGTTCGGCCCCGGCCGACCCGGCGGCCTACGCGCGGATCGCCGCGCCGGTCGCCGGCTTCTACGGCGGTGACGATGCGCGGGTGAACGCGACGATCCCGGCGGCCGAGGCGGAGATGAAGAAGCTGGGGAAGAGCTTCACCGCGACCGTCTACGAAGGCGCCGGCCACGGGTTCCTGCGTCAGCAGGCGCTCCGGGACGGCGCCAACAGGAAGGCCTCGGAGAAGGCCTGGGCGGCCACCGTCCGGTTCCTGAGGGAGCGGCTGAAGTAGGGGCATCCGCCCCCGGGGGCGTGGCGGACGTCAGTCGTCGAGCGTGAAGGTCACCATCATGTTGACCTGGTAGCTGGCCACCTTGCCGTCCTTCACCTCGACGTGCTGCTCCTTCACCCAGGCGCTCCTGACGTTCCGCAGGGTCTTCGAGGCGCGCGCGATCCCGGTCTCGATCGCGTCCTCGAACCCCTTCGTCGACCGCGCGCTGATCTCCGACACCTTCGCGACAGAGCTTCCCGAGTCGCTCCCGACGTTCTTGGCCATTTCGAGCCTCCTGACGAAGGATTGTCCCGCAAGAGACATGCCACGGGGTGAGGAAGGTCGCGGGCGGCGCCGGGCAGGGGAGTCTCCGCGCGAAGGAGCGCGGTTTCCCGATCCGCCTCCCCGTCGGGCCAGGGTCAGTCCCGCGGGATGTCGACGGGCTGGGAGACGGACCACTCGACGACCGAGGGGATCGACGAGGTCGGAACGCCCTTCCAGTAGACCGTCCAGTCCGGCAGGCGCGCCAGGCCGTCGCAGAGCTTCGCGTACCACTCGCTGATCGGGTTCGCGCGGCGCGCCCGCCAGAAGACGGCGGGCGTGTCGACGGAGAGCGCGTCCCAGAGGTCGCGGGCGATCCCCTCGCCCTGCGCCTCGGCCGAGACGGCGAACTTCGTCAGGTAGGCGCCGAGGGGCGACTCCACGAGGACCGCGCAGCCGCGGTAGCCCTCCTCGAGGTAGACGCGGCCGGGCGTCCTCTCGAAGAAGGCGTCGGCCGGGGCGCGGCCGAAGCTGGAGTCGAGGAGCTCCCGAAGGCGAGGGAGGTCCACGCCCTCCCACCCGTCGTGCCGGACGATCCGCGCGCCGCGCCGCAGGAGCGTCCCGGCCCCCTTCACGGTGAAGAGCTCGCGGAGGAGGTTGAGCGGCGAGGTGACGGCGACCGTGACGGGGACAGGGGCCTCGTCGCAGATCCTCCGGGCGTGCTCGAGGATGAGCGCCTCCTTGCGCGACAGCTCGGGGCTCCCGAGGAGGGCGGGCAGGTCGGTCGTGAGGTTGACGATGGGGACGAGGGCGCCCCCCTGGCGCAGCCCGCCGGGCCGGTGAAGGAAGAGGAGCTTGCGCGCCTTCAGCTCCTCGAGGAGCCCGCCCAGCCGTCCGAGCCTGTCGGCTGCCTCCTCGTTCGAAGCCGGCTCGAAGGCGACGATCGGGATCCGGCCGCCGGCCGCGCACGCGGTGACGCGGCCGGCCAGGGAGGGCGACGCCGCCGGCAGCTCCTCGACCCGGACGCCGTCGGCCTCGAGGTGCCCGCGGAGGTAGCTGGCGTGGAGCGCGGCGTTGAGGGGCCGGAACGTCCCGAGGACGACGGTGGGGAAGAGGTCGAGCGCCGCGAGGAAGCGGAGGTCCTGAACGACGGCCTCGGCCGCGTCGGCCATGACGTGGGCGTCGATCGCGATGACGGCGAACTGCTCCCGGGGCCGGGTCCGGAAGAGGTCGAGGTACAGGCGCGCCTCGGAAGGCTTCCCCGTGCTCTCGAGGAAGCGGAGGACGACGTCCTGGGGGGCGAGGTCGTTGGAGGGCGCGGGGGTCGCAGGCGGCCGGCTCATCGGGGTCGACGGCCGGACGGTCCGCGGAGGGCTGTCGCTGGAGCGGGCTTCACGCTCCGAGGATCGCGTCGGAGGCGCCGCCGCGCAACCGCTATCGCACGTCCCCCGCGGAGACGGGCTGGTCCGATCGGTCGTGGCCGTCCGAGCCGTAGATGCCGCCGCGGCGAAGGGCGTTGTAAGCGAAGGTGACGAGCCGGGCCGGTCCCTTCATCACCCGGGAGAGAATCGACGGCCACCGGTACGCCTCCCTCCGCGCCTCGACCCAGCCTCGGTAGAGCCGATCCGGCGTCATCTGCCGGGGCCGGAAGACGACGTGTCCGTGGTCGTAGCGGCTCCAGTCCGTGTGGAGGAGGCGGCCCTCCTCCTGGAACTGCCGGAAGAGCGCCGTTCCGGGATACGGGGTGAGGACGTGAAAGGTCGGCAGGCTGGGCGCGCAGCTCTCCAGGAAGCGGACGGTCGTCTCGAAGACGCTCTCGTCGTGGTCGTCGAAGCCGAAGATCATCGAGGCCTCGACGACGATGCCGGCGTCCCGGACACGCTTGATCAGGTCGGCCTGTGACGTGTGGCTCCCGGTCTTCGGGTGGTGGGCGTGCTCGCCGACCGCGGACTCGAGACCGACGAAGATGCCGATGCATCCGGACCGGGCGAGCAGGCGGACGAGCCCGGGGTCCTCGGCGAAGCGGAGGCTCGCCTGGCCGCCCCAGCGGAGGCCGAGCCCCGCCATCCCTTCCAGGATCGGCCTGGCCCGCGCCGGGTCGCCCAGGATGTTGTCGTCGAGGATCACCGTCAGCTTCCGGTCGAAGGTGCGGAGCTCGGCCAGGACGTCCTCGGGGTCGCGGTACCGGAACGAGCGGCCGAAGTAGGGCGTGACCGTGCAGAACGGGCAGTCGTAGGGACAGCCGCGGCTGACCTGGAGCGTCTGCGTCGTGAGGTAGCGCCGCCCGGCCAGGAAGTCGCGGCGCGACCAGGGAATCGTCAGCCGGTGGCCTTCGGGAACCGAGCGATAGACCCGTTCGAGCCGTCCCTCCCGCAGGTCGCCGAGGAGCCGGGCCCACACCGGTTCGGCCTCGCCGACGACGACCGCATCGGCGTGCTCGAGCGCCTCGTCGGGCAGGACGGTGGGATGCATCCCTCCGAGCACGACGGGGACGCCGCGCGAGCGGAAGCGGTCGGCGACCTCGTACGCACGGACCGCCTGGTGGGTCATGGAGGTGATCCCCACGACGTCGAAGTCACCGTCGAAGGGGACCTCGTCGTGGAGCTCGTCGGCCAGGACGACGTCCCACTCGTCCGGCGTCGAGGCGGCCACCTGCTTGAGGGAGAGGGGGGGGAGCTGGAACCGCCGGACCCACCCCAGGCCGTGAGTGGACGGATAGACGAGGAGGAGGCGAGGACGGTCAGCCATCGAGCTCGCCCGTGGTGGAGGCCGGGACGAGGAGGGGCGGAGGGCCGCGCTGGCCGCGGGGTCGTGCCGTCAGGAGGACGCCTTCCGGAGGGCCGCGAGCGCCTCCCTGACGCGCGCGGGCGTGAAGGGCATCCGGTGGAGGCGGGCGCCGGTGAGGTCGAAGAGGGCGTTCGCCACGACGGCCCCGACCGGGACGATTGCCGGCTCGCCGCCCCCCTGCGGGCTCAGCTCGTCGTTCTTCACGAGGACGGTCTCGACCGCGGGCATGGCGGAGAAGCGCGGGATCTCGTACGTGTCGAAGTTCCGCGTGAGGATCTTCCCTCCCTGGAACCGGACCTCCTCCGACAGCGTGTACCCGAGGCCCATCATCAGGCAGCCTTCCATCTGCATCGTCGCGCCGTCGGGGTTGATGACGATCCCCATCTCCTGGGCGCAGACGATCCGGGTCACCCGGAGCTTCCCGGTGGCGGCGTCGACCTTCACCTCGGCCATCAGCGCCACGTAGGTCCCGGCGTCGATGCCGCACGCCACCCCGACGCCGCGCCCGCTGGGGGCGGCGGCCTTCTTCCATCCGAACCGCTTCGCGGCCGCCTCGAGGACGCTCCGCATCCTCTTGTCCGACGTGTTCGCGAGGCGGAACTCGAGGGGGTCGGCCTTCAGCTTCGCGGCCATGACGTCGACCTGCGACTCGCGGGCGAAGACGTTGACGTTGGCTCCCGGCGCGCGCCAGGGGCCCGTGGCGAAGAGGTGCATCTTCGGGGTGCCGCCTCCCCAGCGTCCGTAGGTCCGGATGACGCTGTTCGGGACGTCGTAGAACTGCTCGGCGCTGCGCGACCCCGCCGCCCAGACGTGGTAGTCCCAGAGGCAGATCTTCCCGGACCCGTCGACGCCCGACCGGATCTTCACGACCGCCGCGGGCCTGAAGGTGTCGAGGAAGAACTCCTCCTCGCGGGTGAAGCAGACCTGCACCGGCCTCCCGGTCGCCTTCGCGAGCCTGGCCGCCTCGAGCGCCTGGTGGCGGGCGCCGCTCTTGCCGCCGAAGCCGCCGCCGACGAAGGGGGTGACGACGCGGACCTGCTCCTTCGGGAGGCCGACCGCCGCGGCGATCGCCTGCTGGTCGGGGAACGGCGTCTGCGTCGACGACCAGACCGTCATCTTCCCGTTCGCGAGGTGCGCGAGGGCCGTGTGGGTCTCCATGGCGGCGTGCGCTCCGTACCCGTCCTCGTACGTCCCGTCGAAGAGCGAGGACGCGGCCTTCTCGCCGGCCGCGAGGTCCCCCCTCTTCTCGCCCTCCTCCCCCTCGCCTCCCGCCTCGAGGAGGTGGGCGAAGACCGTCTCGTCGTCGAACGCCGGAGGGGGGACCTCCCAGTCGGCCTTGACGAGGCGGAGGGCGCTCTCGGCGGCCTCGGGATCGGCGTGGAGGACGGCGACCATCCCGTCCTGGCTGACCACGACGACGCCCGGGGCCTTCGCCGCGGCCGACGTGTCGACGCCCTTCAGCGTGGCGCCGTGCGCGGGCGGGCGGAGGAGCCTCGCGTAGAGCATCCCCGGCAGGCGGACGTCCCCGGCGTAGAGGGCCTTGCCCGTCACCTTCGCCCGCGCGTCGAGGCGCCGGTGGGGCTTCCCCATCACCTTGAACCGGGAGAGCGGCTTGGCGACCGCCTTGCCGTCGAGGGTCCGGACCAGCTTCTGCCCCTGCGCGAGCTGGCCGTACGTCACGCGCACCTTCGGATCCGACGCGACGAAGACGACGCCGGCCTCGACGGCGAGCGCCTCCTTCGGCCGCTTCAGCTGCTCCGCGGCGAGCGCGACGAGGACGGCCCTCGCCTCGGCCGCGGCGGCCCGCAGGGCGGGCCCGAAGAAGCGGGTCGACATCGAGCCGTACGTGCCGCGGTCGAACGGGCAGAGGTCGGTGTCGCCCATGACCATGTCGATCGACTCGACCGAGACGTCGAGCTCGTCGGCCGCCATCTGCGCCAGCGACGTGACCACGCCCTGGCCCATCTCGATCTTCCCGGAGTAGACCGTCACGCGGCCGTTGTTGCCGATCCTCAGGTAGGCGTTGAAGTCGGCGGGATAGCCGTTGGTCCTCACCTCCTGGGCCGCGAGGTCGAGGAGGTCGACGTTGAAGAGGACGATGATCCCGCCGCCGAGGAGCTTGATGAAGTCGCGGCGGCGGAGGGCGCGGCCCCCGGACGGGAGCGGCGCGGCGGCGGGGGGGGCGGCGATCGGGACCCGTTCGTCCGACATGACCCGCCTCACGCCTTCGCCGAGGCCTGCTCGATGGCCGTCACGATCCGGTGGTGGGCGGCGCAGCGGCAGAGGTTGCCTTCCATCCGCGCGAGGATCTGGTCCCGGCTCGGCTTCGGCGTCTTCAGGAGGAGGGCGTAGGCGGCCATGATCATCCCGGGCGTGCAGAAGCCGCACTGCAGGCCGCCGGCGTCCGCGAAGGCCTCCTGCAGCGGGTGGAGCCTGCCGTCCCGCTCCAGCCCTTCGATGGTCGTCACGTCCTTGCCGCGCACGGCCCGGACCGGCAGCTGGCACGACCGGACGGCCTCTTTCCCCACGACGACGGTGCAGGCGCCGCAGTAGCTCTCGCCGCACCCGTACTTCGTCCCCGTCAGCCCGAGGTCGGTCCGGAGCACCCAGAGGAGCGTCCGGTCGCCGTCGACGTCGAGCTGGACGGGCTTCCCGTTCAGCCGGAACGAGATGGACTCGCCCATCGGAAGCCTCGCTCTTTTCGCGGCGGCCGGAGCCGCCAGGACCGCACGCACGGCTGCGGCCGCGACGCTCGCGGCCGTACCGTTCCGGGATCTTAGCGAGGAACCGGGGGTGGGGGACCCGAAAAGCGCGCCCCTCGGCTTACGCGGCGGCTCCCGTGCCGCGGACCTGGATCCGGTTGACCACCTCCCTCACCCCGAGGACCGACCTGGCGTCGAAGGCGGCCTTGTCGCGGTCGACGGCGTTGTCGACGTTCCCGACGAGGGTGACCCGTCCGTGGTCGACGACGACGTGGATGGCGTAGTTCCCGACCGGCTCGAGGCCGAGGGCCAGGTCGGGGCCGAGGGCCCACGAAGCGTGCCACCTCTCCCAGGCGCCCGGCCCCATCAGGGCGTACGGCGGCCCGTACTTCGAGAGGAAGTCGTCGTGGTAGATCCGGACGAAGACCTCGCGGCGGAGCCTGTCGTCGTTGAAGGAGACCGGGAGGACCTTGATGGCGTCGACCACCCGGTCGACCCCGGGGACGGCCTCGACGGCCGATTCGGCATCCTGCTTCAGGACGCCGCGGTAGACGTCGCCCCCGAGGGTCACGGTGTGCCCCGACACCTTGAAGGTGATGAGGTCGAACGGCCCGTACCTGGGCGTGTTGCGGATCGCCGCGGACACGTCTCTCTCGAGGCCCGCGTCGGGCTGCAGCCCCTGGCTGGCCGAGAGAGGTCCCGACAAGAGCAGCGCCGCGAGGAGCGGCATCGCCTTCCCGAAACGGATCTGTCTCATGGCTGTCTCCTTCTCCGCCCGTGTCGCCTTTCGGCACGAGGCGGTTCGCGCCGGTTCGCGTCGTCCCGGAGCCCGGGAGTCGCCGGCCGGCACCCTGGGGAAATGCATCGCGCGTACCAGCGGCGCGAGCACATTCTGGCCGTGCCGCGACGGGGCCGCGGCGGGGAGGGGGCGGCCCTCGCGGAGAGCGGCCGGTCGGGCCGAGTCAGGCGGGGCTCGAGCTCCTCGCCGCGTCCGCGAGGCTCGAGAGCACCGCCCGGAGGGCGGAAGAGAGCTCCGGGTCGGCGGCGATCCCCGGGGCGTCGAGCTTTCGTCCCGTGAGGGGGAGCGCTGGCTGCGCGACGACCCGGGCTCCCATCACCCGGAGCGTCTCGACCAGCGCGGCGTGCGCGAGGGTCGCCTGCGGCCGCGCGTTGATCACCGCGGTCGGCTTGCCGTTGATCTCGACGCCCCCCACCAGCCAGTCGAGGGCGTTCTTCATCACCCCGGAGACGCCGTGGGCGTACTCGGGGCTCGAGAGGACGAGCGCGTCGCAGGCGCCGATCCGGGATCGCCACGCGGCCACGACGGCGGGAAGGCCGGCCTCCTCGACGTCCGGGTTGAAGAAGGGCAGCACGTCGAGAGGCGGATGGAGGACGACCTCGACCTCCCGTGGCGCGACGAGTGCGAGCGCCTTCAGGAGAGACGTATTCGAGGAGCCGGCGCGGAGGCTGCCGGAGACGGCGAGGACCTTCACGGGACGCGGCGCCTCACGAGCGGCCGATCGGCTCCGCCGGCGGCGGCGACAGCCAGTACGGCTCGACCTCCTCCGGGTCCGGCGCGGTCAGGAAGCAGACGGGCGACGAGAGGGTGAGCGCCCGGTTCCCCGGGTCCTCGCCCGGCCGGAGGGGCCGCCAGGCTGGATCCCGCAGGTACGCGCCGAACCGCCCGAGCGCGAGAGGAGCGGCCTCGAGCGCCCGCCGCTGCGCGGCCCGGAGCGAATGCCCGGCGTTGGCGCCGACGGCGAGGTCGGGATGGACGAGCTGGAGGAGGTCGTCGACCCATCCGCAGACGGGGCAGCGGCCGGCCGTTCCGACGACACCGGTGAAGACCGAGAACCCGCACGCCGGGCACGGGCGAGCAGGGGCGCTCCTCCCGGCGGCGGCGATCCCGAGAGCGTCGGCGAGCCCCGCGAGGGAATCGACGACGGCCCATGGCCTTCCGGGCAGCGGCTCGGCCGGCGCCCCCGCGCGGTTCACCCAGACGACGCGGAACCCGAACGAGGCCGCGCCGGCCGCGTCCCACGGGTTGCTGCTGACGAAGGCGATCTCCTCCTTCGGGACACCGGTCGAGGCGACCCCCAGCTCGTACACCCGGGGGTCGGGCTTGTACCGGCGGACGGCGTCGACCGACAGGACGTGCGCGAAGAACTCCGTCAGCCTGCCGGCGCCGAGCGCGCTCTCGAGCATCGCCGGCGTCCCGTTGGAGAGGACGCCGCAGGCGACGCCGGCGCCCCTCAGCGCGTGAAGCGCCGCGGGGACCTCCGGGTAGGGCGCGACACGGCCGTAGCTGGCGAGGAGCGCCGCCTCGAGAGACGGGTCGACGATGCCGAGAATTGCGAGGGCGTAGCGGAGGGCGTCGGCCGTCACCTCGTCGAACGGCGCGTACCGGTCCATCAGCGTCCGCAGCCACGTGTACTCGAGCTGCTTCTGCCTCCAGAGCCGCGAGAGAGACGGCGCCGCGTCCCCCACCCTGTGAACGACCCCCGCAACGACCGACTCGAGGTCGAACAGCGTGCCGTAGGCGTCGAAGAGGCAGAGCCGGGGAAGGGTGGCGCTCATTGCGACCGAGTCTACGGGGAAGGGCTCCCTCGGCATATCGGAGCGGTACGGTCGCGAGGGGCCGCTCTGGTAGTCTTTTCGCAAACGGGGGACCGAGCCATGCGAGACGACCGCCACCCTTACCGGAGGTCCGCTTCCCTTCCGCTCCTCCTGCTCCTCCTCTCCCCCTCGTGCGAGAAGGCCCCGCCGCCCGACCCGCTCTGCACCTACGTCCCGCTCCCGCCGAGCGCCAAGTCGGAGCCGGGCCAGGGGGCGATCCAGATTGCCGCGCCGACGACCGACACCTTCTACGTCCTCGACGAGAAGGGGAAGGAGGTGGGGCACGCCGCGGCCAACGGCTCGGTCGCGGTGAAGGCGGGCGCGTACCAGGTGAAGCTGAACGGGTCGGTCCACGCCGTCTGGGGCAGGAAGGCGACCCTCACGCGGTGCACGGCCGGGGCCCTCACCGTGAGCGGGACGACACAGGAGTCCTACACCGTCGTCGACTCCAGCGGCTCCGAGCTCGCGCACGCGAAGCTCGGAGCCCCCCTGGCCCTCTTCCCGGGGCGCTACGACCTCAAGCTGAACGGGACGACCGCGGTCGCAGAGGTCCCCCCGGGGAGCACCCTCGACGTGAAGTCCGGCACCCTCAACGTGAAGGGCCAGACCGACGAGTCCTACTACGTCCTGAGCCCCAACGGTTCCGAGCTGGCGCACCAGAAGCTCGGGACCCCGATGGCGTTCCTTCCCGGCACCCTCACCGTGAAGGTGAACGCCACCACCGCGCCCGCGCAGGTGGCCGCGGGCGGGATCCTCGAGATCCAGACCGGGACCCTCGACGTCCAGGGCGCGACCGACGAGTCCTACTACGTCCTGAGCGGCACCGGGACCGAGCTGGCTCACGCCAGGCTCGGCCAGTCGCTCTCGTTCGTCGAGGGGACCTACACGGTCAAGGTGAACAACACGCCGATGCCGGCGAAGGTGGAGGCGGGGAAGCTCCTCGAGCTCGCCACGGGAAGCCTCACCGTGAAGGGGACCGCGGCCGACTACTTCTACGTCCTCGACGCCGCCTCGGGGACCGAGCTGGCGCACGCGAAGGTGGGGCAGCCGGTGACGCTGGCCGCCGGGAAGTACACCGTGAGGCTCGGGAAGGAGACGCGGGAAGCCACCGTCGTCGTGGGGCAGGGCGCCGTCGTCAGCTGGTGACCCGGCAGGGGCGGCGGGCCCCCCGCCGAGCCCTCAGCGGTAGCCCGCGGCCTGCAGCTCGAAGAGCTCCGCGTAGCGCCCGTTCTGCGCCAGGAGCTCCTCGTGCGTCCCGGCGGCCTCGATCTCCCCGCCGGACAGGACGAGGATCCGGTCGGCCATCCGGACGCTCGAGAAGCGGTGCGAGATGAGGACGGCCGTCTTCCCCTCGCTGAGCTCCTTGAAACGCTGAAAGACCTCGAACTCCGAGCGGGCGTCGAGCGAGGCGGTCGGCTCGTCGAGGATCAGGAGGCTCGCGTCGCGCATGTAGGCGCGGGCGATGGCGACCTTCTGCCACTCGCCCCCCGAGAGCTCGACGCCGGTCCGGAAGCGCTTCCCGAGGAGCTGCTCGTAGCCCTTCGGCAGGGCCCGGATCACCGGGTCTGCCAGGCTCCTCTCCGCCGCCCGGACGACGCGGGCGCGGTCGTCGCGCTCCTCGATGCGGCCGACGGCGATGTTCTCGGCGGCGGTCATGTGGTAGCGGACGAAGTCCTGGAAGATGACCCCGACGTTCGACCGGAGGGCCGCGAGGTCGTATTCGCGGAGGTCGCGGCCGTCGAGGAGGATGGTCCCCTCGTCGGGGTCGTAGAGACGCGCGAGCAGCTTCACCAGCGTCGTCTTGCCCGCGCCGTTCTCCCCGACGAGCGCGAGGACCTCGCCGGCGCGGAGGGTGAAGCCGAGGTGGCGCACCGCCCAGCGCTCGGCGCCCGGGTAGCGGAAGCCGACGTCCTCGAAGGTGAAGCCCTCGCGCACGGGGGCCGGGAAGGGGAGCGGGCTCGGAGGCGAGACGATCTCCGGCTCGACCTCGAAGAACGAGAAGAGGTCGTCGAGGTAGAGCGCCTGCCCCGCGATCTGCGAGAAGCCGATGAGGAGCCCTTCCAGGAGGTTGCGCAGCCGGCGGAAGGAGGCCGAGAGGAACGTGAGGTCGCCGATGGTGAACGCGCCGTGGAGCGTGCGCCAGACGATGTACGCATAGGCGACGTAGTAGCCGAGCGTGCCGACCGCCGTGAGGAGGCCCCCCCAGCCCGCCCGCCGCGCCGCCAGGCGCCGGTTGGCCTCGTAGAACCTCTGCGCGAGCGCGCGGTATCGACCGACGAGGAACGCGCTGAGGCCGAAGATCTTCACTTCCTTGGCCGTCTCGACGCTCGCCCCGGTCAGCCTCACGTAGTCGAGCTCCCTCCTCTCCGGGGTCCTCCCGAAATCGAGCGAGTAGGTCTGCGCGTTGAAGTGCGCCTCGCCCACGAACGCGGGGACGAGGGCGAGGACGAGGAGCGCGATGAGCCAGGGGGCGTAGACGACCAGGCCGGCCGCGAAGCTGGCGATCGTCACCACGTCCTGCGCCCCCCCGAGGACCTGGGTCATGAGCGACGCGCGGCCCGTCGTCTGCCGGCGCGCCCGCTCCAGCTGGTCCTGGAGCTCGCTGTCCTCGAAGTCCTCCAGGTCGAGGGACGCCGCGTGCTCCATCAGCCGCTCGCTCGTCGCGTTCGTGAACTGCTCCGAGAGGAGCGAGTCGACGAGCGAGACGAGGCGGCCGAGGACGTCGGAGACGACGGCCAGGCCGAACTCGGCCGCGAGGAGCCACGCGAGATGGGCGAGGCGGGGGTTCGCCAGCCAGTCCCGCAGGCTCGCGGGAGCGGTCCCCGTCCGGACGAGCTGGACGACGTCGTCGATGATCAGCTTCCCGACGTACAGCGTCACCACCGGCAGGAGGGCGCGGACAAGGCGGAGGACGACGTCCGCGGTCGCCAGCGTCCGATTCGTCCTCCAGATGAGCTTGAGGAAGGGCGGGAGGTTCCGCAGGGCTCCGAAGCGCTCGCGCAGCGACCGGGGCGCGGGGGGCGCGCCGCCGGCGCGGGGAGGAGAGGAGGCGCGGCCCCCCATGGCGTAGTGGCGCGGCATCGGATGGATTCTGCGCCCTCGCGAACGGAGCGCTGCGGGAGGGGCCGGCTCAGGCGTGCGCGAGAAGGAGGATCGAGCAGACCGAGACGGCCACCGCCAGGAGCTTCCGCCGCGTGAGCCGCTCCATCCCGAGGCCCGCGGAGAGAGCCAGGGCGACGACGAAGCTCGTGTTGGCGATGGGGATGGCGATGCTCGCCTCTCCGCGCTCGACGGCCAGCAGCAGGAAGTTGACGATGAGGAAGACCAGGATCCCGGAGACCACGGAGTAGGCCGCCTTCTTGCCGTCGACGCGGAACCTCCCCTCCCGGGCCAGCGCGTAGCCGGCACCGCCGACGATCCAGCAGAGGGCCGCAACGACGAGGAGGGACTGCATCGGCGCGCCCGCGTTCAGGGCCGCTTTCGTGACGACTCCGTAGACGGCCCGGCACGACGACGCGGCGACGGCCAGCGCGAAGAAGAGGGCGAATCGCCCGCCGGTCGCCTCCCCGTGCCCGCCGGGTCGGTAGAGGAGGAGCACCGCCCCGATTCCCGCCGCCACGCCGAGGCCCTTCGGCCAGCCCAACGGCTCGTGGAGGAAGAGGAGGGAGAGAGCCACCACGCCGACCGTGTTCAGCCGATAGACGGTGGACCCGAGGCTCGCGTCGATGTGGGTGAGGCTCTCGAGCAGGAGGAGGTTCGAGGCCGTCAGGAGCGCTCCGGCGGCGAGGCCATACCAAAGCGAAAGGAGCGAGATGCCGGCGGCAGGCGGATTCCGGAGCCCCCAGGCGACCTGGAGGAGGGCCCAGACGACCCCGATTCCGAAGACGTAGGCGCCACGGGAGCGGTCCTTGGCCGCGTAGCGCTTGAAGACGACGTCGTTGCAGCCTGCGGAGAGCAGGCTGAGAAGGGCGTAGACCACCGTGCGGGATGCCATGCGTCGTCTCCGGGCCGGCGCCGCCCGCCGACCGGGACGCCCGGAAGGCCCGGCGGCGACGTCATCTCTCCGTGGGCTCGATTCTAGGAGGACCACGCGCCGCCCCGGCGGCGGGACGGCCGGGCCGGAATCTTCCCCTTGACAGCCGCGTTCGGCGGTGTATCTTTCGCTCTAGACCGATCGGTCTAATTCAACGGGTCCTTCCTCCAGGGGAAGGCGGAGAGGAGCGACGACGATGCGCGTAGCCAGGGAGAAGGTCGACGTCCAGATGGAGATCCCGGGAGCCGTGATCCGCCAGCGAACGGGCTTCGGAAGCGTGAAGGGGTTCGACGAGATCAGCGCCGAGCTCTTCACGCTGGCCGCGGGCGTCGACACGACCCCGCTCTTCGTGGGGCTGGAGGGCGACCTCTGCCAGTGCCCTCACTGGGGCTTCGTCCTCAAGGGGCAGCTGACGACGACGGACGCGACGGGCGCGAAGGAGACCGTGAGCGCGAACGACCTCTTCTACTGGCCGGCCGGGCACAACGTGAAGGTCGACGCCGACGCGGAGATCGTCATGTTCAGCCCCCAGCGCGAGCACAGCCACGTCATCCAGCACATGATCAGGAAGGTGAAAGGGTAGGGCGGCGCGTGCGAAACGAGGCGGTGTCGCCTCCCGCTCCGTCCTCCAACCCGCAGCCGACGCACGCGACCAAGAAGCGGCTTCTCGAAGCGGGCCTGGCGATGCTGCTGCAGCAGGGCTACAACGACCTGGGCGTCCAGGCCGTGCTCGATGCCACCAGCACGCCGAAGGGCTCCTTCTACCACCACTTCGAGAGCAAGGAGGACTTCGCCCTCCAGGTCATCGACGAGTACATGAAGGGGGTCCACGCGGGCCTCGACGCCTGCCTCGGCGACGAGGCCCGCCCCCCGCTCGACCGGATCCGCCGCTTCTTCGAGATGACGCAGCAGCACTACCGGTCCGAGGGGTACATGGGGTGCCTCCTGGGCGGGCTCGGCCAGGAGCTGTCGGGCGTGAGCGACGTCTTCCGCCGCCGGATCGAGAAGTGCTTCTCCCGGATCGCCGAGCGGATGGCCGTCTGCCTGGAGGAGGCCCGGCGGAGAGGCGACATCCCTGCCGAGTCGGACCCTCGGCAGATGGCGGACGTCCTGGTCGACTGCTGGGAGGGCGCGGCGCTCCGGAGCCGGCTCCGGCGGAACCCCGCGCCGCTGACCGCAATGCTCGACTTCTACTTCCGGTCGGCCGCCGCGCGCTGATCCGGCCGACGCGAAGACGGGGCCGAAGCCCGTCGTGGGTGCGACGGGCGACCTCGGGATGGGCGGGGCGGAGTACCAGATCGAGCGTTCGGAGATCGGGACGACGGTGACCCACCCCGCGTGGGGAAAGAACGTCAACGGCTCTCAGGTGGACGCCGGGGAACCCCGACCCGTCTGATTCCGCCCGAGCTCTTCCTTCCGTCCGCTCCGGGGAAGGGTCGCGCACCCCTTCATCGACGTCTCCCCACGTATCCTCCCGGTGACGACGCCGCGGCACGGATGTTGCGGGGACCCGGGCTGGCCCCCCAGCGGGCACACGCCATGAAAGAAGCCCGTCGCCCCGCCGCCTCGATCCCCGCCGCCGAACGCAGGCCGCCGTTCTCCGTGAGCTCGGCCATCCGGATCGCCGCCCTGTCGGGCGCGTTCCTCTCGCTCGCCTCGTGCGGGATCGCCAGCCATTCCCCCACGGAGCCCTCCTGCCAGCGGATCGGCGGCTCCTACGACGGCAGCTTCAGCAACTCGTGCGGCGGCTCCGGCACGGGCGTCGTCCTCGTCCTCCAGACGGGCTGCGCCTTCACGGCCCTCATCCCCGGCTTCGGCGGCGGGACCGTCGCGGGCCAGATCAACGGCAGCTCCGCGTCGTTCACCTTGAACTTCTCCGCTCCCTGCTCGGGGACCGCCACCGGGACGGCCACGCTCACCGCTTCGGCCATCTCCGGGACGTACTCCGGAGGCGCCACCGGCTACGGCTGCTGCAACCCCGTTTCAGGCTCGTTCGTCCTCCAGCGCGAATAGGCTGCAAGCGCCGCCGGTTCGGGCCCGCGGCCGGGTCGGGCCGTGACGGCGCGTCGGCAGGCTCCGGTGAGGGCGGCGGCCGCTCGCGGCGCCTCTCGCGGCTATCATCGAGCCGAACGACCGCGACGAGCCCGGGAGCGTCTCCAGGAGTCACGTGCCGCACAGCGTCAGCCTCATCACGACGATCGCCGCCGGGCTCGGCCTGGCGCTGGTCTTCGGGCTCATCGCGTCGCGGCTGAAGGTCCCGTCGATCGTCGGCTACCTCGTGGCCGGGATGATCATCGGGCCGGGGACCCCGGGCTTCGTCGCCGACGTGGGGCTCGCCGGCCAGCTCGCCGAGATCGGCGTCATGCTCCTGATGTTCGGCGTCGGGCTGCACCTCTCGATGGAGGAGCTCCTCTCGGTCCGGCGCATCGCCCTGCCGGGCGCCGTCGTCCAGATCCTCGTCGCGACGCTCCTCGGCATCGGCGTGGCGAAGGTCTGGGGATGGGACCTCGGGGCGGCCCTCGTCTTCGGGTTCGCGCTCTCCGTCGCGAGCACGGTCGTCCTCCTCCGGGCGCTGGAGAGCCGGGGCATCCTCGACTCCGTCGAGGGCCGGATCGCCATCGGGTGGCTCGTGGTCGAGGACCTCGCGTGCGTCCTCGCCCTCGTCCTCCTCCCGCCGCTCGCGACCCTCCTCGGCGGCCACGCGCCGGCCGGGGCCGCGGCGGACGCGAGCCTCTGGAAGGCCGTCGCGCTCACGCTGGCGAAGGTCGGCCTCTTCGTCGGCCTGATGCTCGTCGTCGGCAAGCGCGTCTTCCCGAGGCTCCTGTTCTGGGTCGCGCGGACCGGCTCGCGGGAGCTCTTCACCCTCTGCGTCATCGCGACGGCGGTCTGCGTCGCCTACGGCTCGGCGAAGCTCTTCGACGTCTCGTTCGCCCTCGGCGCCTTCTTCGCGGGGATGATGATGCGCGAGTCGGAGTACGCCCACCGGGCGGCCGACGAGTCGCTCCCGCTCCGCGACGCCTTCTCCGTCCTCTTCTTCGTCTCGGTCGGGATGCTGTTCGACCCCCGGGTCCTCGTCGAGTACCCGGTGAAGGTCGTCCTCGTCATCGCCATCGTCATGGTCGGAAAGACGCTCGGCGCCGTCGGTCTCGTCCTCCTGCTGAAGTACCCCCTGCGGACGGCGCTGACGGTGGGCGCGGCCCTCGCGCAGATCGGCGAGTTCTCGTTCATCGTCGCCGTCCTCGGGCGGTCGCTCGGGCTCCTGCCCCCGGAGGGTCAGAGCCTCATCCTGGTCGGCGCGATCATCTCCATCGGGCTCAATCCGGTCGTCTTCTCCACGGTCGAGCCACTCCTGCAGTGGCTGAAGAAGAGGTCGGCGCTGGCGCGCCGCCTCGCCGCCCTGGAGGACGCGACCGCCCAGCTCCCGAAGACGGTGGACGAAGCCCGGCTCGTCGGGCAGGTCGTCCTCGTCGGCTACGGACGGGTCGGAAGGCGGATCGCCGAGGCGCTCACCGACCGGAAGGTCCCGTTCGTCGTCGCCGAGATGAGCCGGGACGCGGTCGCGACGCTTCGCGAGAAGGGGATTCCCGCGGTCTCGGGAGACGCGTCGGACCCGGCGGCCCTCGTCCAGACCCACGTCGCGAAGGCCGCGATGCTCGTCATCGCCACGCCGGACCCCGTGAGGGCCCGCAGGATGGTCGAGATCGCCCGCGCCCTGAACCCGGCGATCGAGATCGTCCTACGGACGCACACCGAGGAGGAGGCGGAGCTCCTGCGGAAGGAGAACGCCGGCGCGGTCTTCATGGGCGAGCACGAGCTCGCGCTCGCCATGGCGGGGCACGTCCTCTCGCGGATGGAGCACCCGGCCGCCGCCGGAGGAGGGGCATAGGATCGCCCGCGCATGGACTTCCAGAAGCTGATCCTCGCGCGGTACAGCGTCCGCTCCTATCGTCCCGACCCGGTGCCCGAGGAGCTCCTCCTGAAGGTGCTCGAAGCGGCGCGGCTCGCCCCTACGGCCCACAACGCCCAGGCGTTCCGCGTCGTCGTCGTCCACACCCGGGGGCGGGAGGCCGAGCTCCTCCGCGTCTACCCGCGGGAGTGGTTCGTGAAGGCTCCGATCGTCCTGGCCGTCTGCGCCGTTCCCGCGGAAGCGTGGAGCCGGCGCCGCTTCGACGGCTGGAGCGCCGCCGAGACCGACGCCACAATCGCCACGGATTACATGATCCTCGCCGCCGCGGACCTCGGCCTCGGGACGTGCTGGGTCGCCGCGTTCGACCCCCGGGCCGCGCGGGAGGTGCTGCACCTCCCCGACGACGTCGTCCCCGTCTCCTTCACGCCGCTGGGCTGGCCCGCGGACCAGCCGGGAGCGAAGGAGCGGAAGCCCTTGCAGGACCTGGTCCGGAACGAGCGCTGGTAGCGCTCGAGCAAGGCCGGGCGCACGACGGCAGGCCGCCGGTCACGGTCCCTCGGCCCGTTCCTCTGACTCCCGTCGAGACACCGTTCCCGCCGTGGCCGGTGTAAACTGGAAGTTTCGTGGTGCAACTACATTCGACTGAACCCAGGAGCATCGTCGTGAAAACCTTCGTCCCCGTAGCCCTCTCCCTCCTCATCGTCTGCGGTGCCAGCGGCGCCGAAGCCGCGCCGGTCCCCGCCGTGCAGACCGCGAGCGGCAGCTCGGCGAACTGGCGCAACGTCATCGGCGCCAACCAGAGCGCGTCCGTCGGATGGTCCTTCTCCGTCGGCGCCTGGAACGTCGAGGTGGACGCGCTGGGCATCTACGACGACGGCCTGGATGGCATGGTGGACGCCCATGCCGTCGGCCTCTGGACCAGCGGCGGGACGCTGCTCGCGCAGGCCACCGTCCCCTCGGGGACCGGGGGAACGCTGGTTGGGAGCTACCGGTACACGTCGATCGCGCCGATTACCCTCACGGCAGGCCAGACCTACGTGGTCGGGACCTATTTCGGCCCGGTTCCGGACCTCTGCAGCGGCAGCGCCTGCGGCGACGTCCTCCTCTACAACGGGTCGGAGACCTACGCCACGGGCATCACCTTCCTGCAGTCGCGTCAGACCCTGTCGGTGGCCGGAGCCGGGTCACTGGCCTTCGTGAACGTCGACGCCGGGATCGCCGAGGGGTTCTTCGGCCCGAACTTCCTGATGCAGGCGCTTGCCCCGACCGTGAGCCTCGACCCGGCGAGCCTCGATTTTGGCGCCGTCACCGTCGGCCAGCCGAGCGCGGTGCACACCGTCACCATCGGCAACACCGGCACGGCCAACCTGGTCCTCGGCGGTCTGACTCTCGGCGGCAGCAACGCCGCCGAGTTCGCCCTGAGCAACGACACCTGCAGCAACCAGACGCTCGCCCCGGGCGGTTCGTGCACCATCGGTGTCAGCCTGACCGCGGCCGCCCCCGGCCCGCGCGCGGCTCAGCTGGACGTCCCCTCGAACGCGGCCACCAGCCCGGATCACGTCGCGCTGACGGCAGCGGCCGCGGCGGCGCCGGCAGCCCCGGCGGCCGGGATTCCGACCCTCGGTCCGTGGGGCCTGGCGGCCCTCTCGCTCCTCCTGGCGTGGCTGGGCTGGCGACGGCTGGGAGGTGCGGTGGCCTGAGCCGGGCTCAGACCGGCAGCCGCTTCAGGATCCCCGCCGTCACCAGCGACGAGAACTGGTACTCGAGCGCCGCGGCGAAGGCGGGGTCGTCCACCAGGACCCCCGCCTCTATGTTCCGCTCGTGGGCGGCCTCGGTGAAGTTGGCGGAGGTGACGAGGGAGCGGCGGGTGTCCACCACGACGCACTTGGCGTGGAGAACGGCGCGCTTCTCCTTCGTCGTCTCGAGGGCGCGCGGGTCGTAGTAGACCTCGGGAAGGCGCTTCCCCGGCCACTCCTTCTTCCGGAAGTCGGCCGCGAAGCGCGAGACGGTGTCCGCCGCGTCCAGCGCCGCCGGGTCCTTCATCGCGTTCAGGAACATCCGGACCTCGAGGTCGGGCCGCTCCTCCATCCGCGCGGCGAGAGGGGCCAGCATCTGGCGTCCCTGGAAGAGGGCGTAGGCGGCGACGACGATCCGCCGCTCGGCCTGCGCGAGGAGCTCGCCTACGACGACAGCCGTGTCGCGGCTCCGGCTGCCCGGCACCTCGGGTCCCGTCCAGACGAGCTGGATGCCGGTGGCCGCCTTCTCGCGCTGGGCTCGGTCCGTCACCACGAGGTGCAGGGCCGCGCCGAGCGCCTCGGGGGTCAGCCCCCGGGCGGCGAGCGCCGTCAGCTCGGCGGCCACGTCTTCCGCCGGTGCGCCGGGAGCGAACCGGGCAACCCCCATCGCGCCGTAGGGCGGGCTCAGGCGGCCGGCCTGAAGCGCCGTCGCAAGGGCCTCGAGCGTCGCGTGCGGCAACGCGAGGAGCTGCTTCGTCACGGCGTCTCCCCCTCGTCGCCGAAGAGCTCGGCCCCGGCGCCGTCGACCGTCGGGACCACGAGCGCCCGATCGAGGAAGTCGTTCCGGCGCTCGCACGTCGTCTCCGCGATCAGGAGGCACCCGTGGCAGGCGGCGCCGTGCAGGAACCTCTCCTCCTGGACGTCCTCGGGGGCGTGCTGGGCGCAGATGGGGTCGTTCGAGCAGAGGCGACCGAGGGCGAGGGCTCGCCCGAGGTGGGTGTCGAGCCGCCTTCCCACCTCCACCAGCCCCCCGAGAGTTCCCTCCGCGTCCGGCGTCGCCGTGTAGAGGAGGATCCCGTAGGCCCCCTCGCCGACGTAGATCCGCTCCCGGATGGAGCTGACGGCGTAGCCGCAGTCGAGTGCGACCGCCGTGAGGAGGAGGTGCGAGAGCGAGTGGAGGAGGACGTACGGGAGTCCGGGAAAGTCGGACTTCCTGTCCTGCCGCCGCTCCTTCCACTGCTGGAACGCCCGGGCCAGCCGCTCTCCGCGTTCCTTGACGGCGGGACGCGCGAGCCACGCCTTCACCGCCGCGGCGTCGAGGGAGAGGAACACCCCCTCGCCCCGGTTCTCGACCGCCGGTACCCAAGACGTCGTCTCCGCGAGCGGAGCCGTCTTCACGTCCAGCGAGATCTCGCCGTCGATGTCGGGTGCCTGGGACTCGAACCGCGTGAAGCCGACCAGGGCGGCCACCTCCCGGAGGCGGTTCACCAGGACGACCCGGTCCACCTTCGCCAGCGCCCCCACGCGCGGCGAGGGGAGGGGGAGCCTTCGCGCGTGGAAGTCCGCCCCCTCGGGGACGTCCTCGCCCGTCTCCTGCTCCGTCGCCAGCAGCGTCGCCAGCTCTGCCTCCTTCACCTTCCGGCCGCCGGAGCCGGGTCCTCCTCCCTTCCGCTCCTGGATCTCGGACCACACCTCCTCGTCCTTCAGGCCGGCGAGCGCCGCGGCGACCTTCGGCCGCTTCCGCTCGCCAGCAAGCGCGCCGGGAGCCTCGACGAACTGGAGGAAGTCGTCCCAGAGGGCGCTCACCGCCTGCCGAACCGTCTGCTCCCGGTCGGGAATCGAGATGACGCGGAGGATCTGCGGGAAGTACGCGTCGCTTGCCGAGCGGATGAGGAGCCGCGCGGGCTGGGGCTTCCCCTCCTTGCCGCCGCAGCGCTCGCGCCCGTCCCGGCCGAGCCAGGGGCGGCTTCCCGAACAGAAGCCCAGGGTGTCCCGCCCACGGACGGTCGCCCGGGCCATCGACCGTTCCCGGCCGCACGCGCAACCGACCACCACGTCGGTCAGGTCGCCGCTCGACCCGCGCTCCTCCATCCAGAGGTCGCGCCGGCACTCGGTCGCCTCCTCGTGGATGAACCGGTACCAGTCGATGTCCGACAGGTGCCCCAGGATGCACGCCTGGACGAACCGGACGGGGACCACCGGCACCTTGCGCCGGTCGTCCGCCTCGTACTTCCCCTTCTCGAGCCGCGAGAGGTGCACCAGCGGACGCCGCCGCGCGGGCACCTGCGCCACGAACCACTCCGGGAACTGGAAGACCGGGATCCCCGCCGGTTCAGCGTCCTCCCGATCCCGCTGGATCGGCGGCTCGAGGAGAGGGACGGCGTCGCGGCGCCCCAGCGCCGCCGCCACCTTCAGCGACAGCCTCTCCTCGTGGATCCGGCGCTTATCGCCCACCCAGAAGTCGATGCCGGAGACGACCGCCGAATGCCGCGGCAGGTCGACCAGCGCGCCCGGGCCGTAGACGTTGAGGAGCTGGCTCAGCCGGACCTCGCCCTGGTGCTTCCTCAACGGCCGGCCTCGTCGCTGGTGTCGTTGGCGTCGTCGTCCGCGGCGTCGGCGCCGTCGAGTCTCCTCACCCAGAGGCCCACGGTGGGCTCCACGTCACGCATCGACCGGTTCGCCCGGAACTTCCGCGCCTCGCGCGGCTGGCTCTCGAGCTCGGGGTCGAGCGGGTCCCACAGCAGGGGCGGCGTCCCCTTCTCGCCGGGCTTCTCCCGCCGCGCGTAGGCGAGGCCGGTCCCCACGGCGGCGTGGTCGCGGGCGATCTTCGACCAGGAGTCGAGGACGTCGTCCACCAGGCTCCGCACCTTCGCGCGGAGCCGGTCGATCTCCTCCTGCGTCCGCCGGGAGTCGTGCCGCGCGCTCCAGTCGGAGAGGCGCTCGGCCACGACGTTCGCAGCCGTCCGCTCCTTCTGCCCCCGCATGCCCAGCGCGTTCCCGGAGGAGGTGAGGTCGGCCACGCCGTGGCGCGCCAGCGAGACGGCCACGGCCGCCAGCGCCCTGTCGAGAGCGCGCGGGGCGAACGGCGTGACGCTGGTGGCCTCCACGGCCCTGTAGAAGGCCGCGTGGAACGCCTCGAACCGCTCGAAGTGCGATCGGTCGCGCGGACGGTGGAGGTTGAGGAGCGTGAGGACGAGCCCCGGGCGCCGGTCGTCGCGCCCCACGCGGCTGGTCGCCTGGATGTACTCCGCCGCGGCTTTGGGCTGGCCCAGGACGACCATCAGCCCCAGCCGCGCGATGTCGAGGCCCACCGAGATCATGTTCGTCGCCAGGGCCACGTCCACCCGCTCGGGGTGCGAGAAGGGGAGGGCCAGCCGTTCCTTGGCCCGGGCGACGCGTGCGGTGGACTCGCGCGAGGTCAGCTCCACCACCTCGTGCTGGATGGCGCGGTCGAGGAAGAGGCCCTCGGCCTCCCCGATCCGCTTCCTCTCGCCGTAGGCCGAGAGTCGCGCCGCCACCTCGTCCTCCACGATCCGGCGCGAGCCCCCCAGCTCGCGGAGGGCGTTGAAGTAGCCGACGAGCGTCATGTACGGGTCGGCCGGGTTGCCGGGGCCCGCCGCCGCCCCGCCCGCCTCCTCGTGGAGCCGGGCCGCGGCGCCGAGGAGAGCGAGGTACGAGCGGAGGAGAAGCACCTTCGGGCTCCGCCCCTGCGCCGACAGGCCGAGGTAGAGGCGCGGGGCTTTCTTCTCCTTCGGCACCGTGACTGCGAAGAACGAGTCCCTCCGGTCGGGACCGGGGGGAGGGAAGACGACGACGTCCGTCCGGCCGAAGAGGGCGCGGATCTGCGTCTGCGCCCGCCGCACCGTCGCCGTCGAGGCGATCACCTTCGGGCGAACGGTGCGGCCGTCCTCCACCCGCGTCGCCAGCGTGTCGATGGCCGCCTCGTAGAGCCCGGCGATGGTCCCGAGCGGTCCCGAGATCAGGTGCAGCTCGTCCTGGATGATGAGGTCCGGCGGCAGGAGCGGCTTCCCCAGCGGGCTCCCGCGCCCGGCCGGAGCCGCCGGACCATAGAAGCCGTGCGCATCGGCCCGGTCTGCCTTCCCCAGGAGCGCCCCGGCCTCGCCCACCCACGGCAGGCTCGCGAACTTGTCCACCGTGGCGATGAGGAAGCAGGGGAGGCGGCGGTAGATCGGCTCGTCCACCGTCAGGATGGGAAGCGCCCGGTCGCCCCGGAACGCGCACTTCTGGCTGGCGCAGACGACGCGGAGGTCGGTGGGGGAGTCGGCGTTCGGCAGCAGCGCGAACGACGTCGGCTTGAACCGCGTTCCGCACCAGGGGCACGTCTCGAGGGGAATGGGAATCGGCCGTTTGCTGTCCTTCCGGTAGCCCAGCACCTTCTGGCGCGCCGTCCCCTCGGCGTTCTTGTCGCCCTTCCGCCCCATCCGGTTCGGGGTGGCGGCCTTGCCCACCCAGAGGCCGATCTCGAACGGCCACGGCCCCAGCGCCGCGGGGTCCGCCTCGCGCTCCAGCTCCAGGGCGCAGACGAGCGCCGCCGCGCGGGAGAGCTGGTCCAGCGTGAGGAGGCGGAGCGTGTAGCGCATCAGCACCGTCACCCCGGCCGACGAGAGCCCCGGGTTGCGCAGCCGCCGGAGGACGATGCTGAACGCGGCCAGCCCCAGGTAGGCCTCGGTCTTCCCGCCGCCGGTGGGGAAGAAGAGGAGGTCCACCGTGTCGCGGTCGCGGCAGGCGCGGTCCGCCACGGAGCGGAGGTTCATCAGGAGGAACGCCAGCTGGAACGGGAACCACGAAGGGGCCTCCTGCGCGCGGCGCTGCCGGCCGGCGTTCGCCATGGCGCGGTTCGCCGTCCGGAAGGCCTTGAAGACGTCCGGGTCCGCCAGGAGGTCGATTCCCTTCTCGATCCGCCCGCAGACGGTCCGGGCGTCGTCCAGGAGGAGCTTCGCCGCCTCCGCCCGCTTCCCCGAGAGGGGCGTCTTCCGCTGCTGTTCGATCCAGGCGCGGTAGCGCTCGGGGAAGCCCTGCAGGGCCTCCTGGAGCGCCTTCGGCGTCTCGAACGCCGCCAGCGCCTCCATCCCCAGCTCGACGCCGGGGACCGACGCCGGCTCCACCTTCTCCACCTCGGCCGCGGGGAGCCACTCCGTCGCGACCTCCGTCACCTCGGTAGCCTTGGCTCCCTCGCCACCCGCACCCGGAACCGCATGGGCCGCCACGCCGTGGCCGACGGCGTGCTCCGCCACGTCGCGGTACTGCAGGTCCGCCACCTGCTCGTCCCACTCGCCGTCGATCAGGCCCCTCACGTCCGGCCGCGGGACGAACGGCTGCGCGGACCTCAGGACGAGCCGCGCCTGGAACGCCATCGCCTCGTCCTTCCGCTCCTCGGCGGCGGCATCGCGATGGTTCACGAGGAAGACCGAGACGGCGCGCGTCCCTTCCGCGAGCCCCATCTCCGCTCCCGCCCGGGCCGCCCGCCGCACCGACGTGACGAGGCGGAGCCCGCCCGAGCCGGGGACCTGCACCGCCACGGGCTTGCCCGTCTCCGCGGGGAGGGAAAGCGTCACCACCTCGCGTCGGGGAGTCCGCTTCCACGTGACCGCCCTCGAGCCGGGTGTGGCCGGGGCCTCCTCGCCGACCATCCGGTAGTCGCCCCACGTGACCTCGGCCTCGAGGCTCGACGCCTCCTCCGGCACCAGGACCGACAGCCCGATGGACGAGGGAAAGTAAGCCTTCCGCGCCGAGGCTTTCTCGGGGACGTCGTCGTCGTCACCGCCGCCCCCCCCGCCGCTCCCGCCGTTTCCGCCGCCTTCGGCGCCCAGCTCCAGCTGCTCGCCGCTGGTCGGGTCCCGCCGCTGCTCCTCCGGCGCCTCGAACGGCACCAGGAAACCGCCCACGTACCAGCGCGAGGGGGCCTGGGGCAGCTCCTCGTCCTGGTGCGGGCCGCCGGGGACGGGGCCGATCAGGTCGAGGCGGAGGGCGTCGACGAGCTTCGCGCGGACCGCAGAGGAGCCCGTCTCCTCTCGAGGCGCCGGGCTCAAGCCTCTTCGTCTCCCGGAACGACGACCTCGAGTCCGGCCGGGCTCAACCGCTCGAAATCCCTTCCGTTGAGCGTCAGGATCTTCGTCGCCCCGGCGGTCGCCGCGCTCGCCGCGATCACGGCGTCGTAGACGGCTCCTCCGCGGACACCGGCCTCCGCGAGCCGGTCGAGAAGGTCCCACAGCGCGGCGCCGGAGGGCGCGGACGACTGCGGGACCCGGGCCAGGTTCTTCCTGAGAAGCTCCAGAGCGTCCTCGGGAGCGAGCCGGTGGGGCGCCGGGAGCTGCGTCAGGACGGAGTAGGCCTCGACGAGGACCGGTGCCGGGACGACGAGGGACCCTGCAGCCAGCGCCGACGCGAGGGCCTCGACTGCTGCCTCGTGGAATTCATGCCAGGACAGGAACGCGGCGACGAGGACGCTGGTGTCCACGGCGACGCGGGACTTCACCGCCGGCCTCTCCGGATCTCCTCGACCGTCCGCCGTACCGCTCCGGCCGTGAGCTTCCCTGTCGGCTCCGCCGGCTCCGCAACGTGGATCCGCCCCTTCCGGACGACGCGGACCTCGATCGGCGCCGGCTCGAGCTCCACCCGGCCGTCGGTGACCCGTACGGTCAGCTTCGTTCCGGGCACGAGGTGCGCGCTTTCTCGAGCCGCCCTCGGAATGACGACCCGGCCGGACGAGTCGATGGCAGTCGTCATGGGGGGCTTCATGGCAGGAATTCTACCAATGCGCCGCCTCCAGCTCGAACCGGCCAGCGGAACTGGCGCTTCCTTGACAGCGACCGCCAAAAGAGGTCATGTGACAGCCGATGGCGGTCACATCCCCCTTCGGCTCGCAGAGCCGCACCCGTCTCCTGATCGCCCTGGAGCTTCTCGGGCAGACGTACCCCCGAGAGCTGGCGCGCCTCCTGGGCTCTTCGCTGTCGGCGACGCAGAAGGGCCTGGAGAGCCTGGAGCGCGACGGCCTCGTCGCTGGCCGACTGGTCGGGCGAACCCGAGTGGTCCAGCTGAACCCCGCGTACTTCGCCATAAGGGAGGTCCGGGCGCTGTTCGTCAGGTTGGTCGAAGCCGATCGCGAGCTGGAGTCGAGGGTCGCCGCACTTCGCCGCAGGCCCCGGAAGAGCGGAAAGCGGCTGTGAGGATCACCGGGGACAACTGTTCTGCTCGGGGCAGGCAACGGGAGGAAGGCTCGCATTCGCGTGTGGATCGTTCCCGCGTTCGGATCACGGATCACAGACCCCAGTTCCGCCGACATCCTCCCTGGCGCTCGGGATGACCCGGGCGGACGCCTCGACCGCGAAGAGGAGGGGCGCCAGGAGGAGAGTTATCGCCGCGGCACCCGCCAACGGCTCGCCACTCCGCGCGTGGGTCACGGGTAGGCGCCTCCGACCAGGTCGTATCCGTACTGGAACGTGGTCGGCGGCAGGAGGAGGGCGGAGGCGAGGGGATGCGTGCCGCCCAGGTGCCACGACGCGCTGGCGCCGCACTCCTGCACGCGGTGTCCGGCGAACGCCAACCGGACGACTCCCTTCGCGGCGGACGTCAGCGGCGGGAAGAACGCCTGGGTCCCGGCGGAGCCGGGGCCCCCGCTGGCGGGGCCGGTCGGCAGGCACTCGCCGGCAGCCGCGAAGTCGGGGGTGCGAATCGACCCGTGCCACGTCCCGTCGGGAGCGCGGCGGAGGGTCACGTCGCCGTACGAGGCATGGTGCCCCTTCCGGAGCATGTAGGCGACGTAGTCCCGGTCCGGCATCCAGAGCTCCAGGACGAGGAGCGGGCGTCCCGGCCCGAGATCCGTGCCGGCGTTCGCGGGCTCGACCCGGGCGCACCAGAGACCCATGGCTCCGTCCTCAGGCCATCGCGGCGCGCGGCCGTCGATCGTGAAGACGCCGGTCCGGACGATCTCGAGGAACGCGACGCCCCTGCCTCCGTGCGCCGGATGCGCAGCCAGGTACTCGACGGCCCACGGGACCCCGTCCGTGGCCAGCTCCTCCACCGTGACGAACCGGAGCGAGGGGGGGAGCTTCCCGGCCACCGAGGCCGGGTCGAACGTGAGGTAGGTGACGATCTCGTGGGGATCGCCCACGACCCAGCGCGTCGTCGCCCCCGCGGGGAGCGCGGGCATCGCGGCCGAGAGGGTTTCCGGGGCGAGAGCAATGCAGGCGAAGACAACGACGAGCGCGCCGAGGCTCCGGCGCTGGACCCCGAAGCCATGCCGAACGATCGGCGCTGATCCGGAGCGGCTGGAACCGAGAACGGCGCTCGTTTCCGCGGCCACGTGACGTTTCATCGGCGGGCTCTTCGGATCCTGCCGATCGTCCTGCGGACTGTGCTCGCGCGGACCGTCTTGCATCCTGAGTGCCAGCCTACCTCGTGTCTCATTTCGAACCAATGGCCGAAGTCAGGTGCTTAGACATGAAGAGCTTCAGGCTGAATGGCGTCCATGTGCCGTGCACGGAGCGCGCGAGTGGAGACCAGGTCGACCGGCCGGCCGAGGGCGGCCTCGAGATGGTCCGCGAGCGTGACGAAATCGAGTCCGATCTCAGGGTCGACGTCCACGAGGATGTCGATGTCGCTCCGGTCGGTCTCCTCGCCCCGCGCAAACGAACCGAATAGGGCGATGTCGTGGACGCCGAACCGTCGAACGAGATCGGGCTTCATAGCCCGAAGGGTCGCCATGATCTCGTCACGGGATTGAACCATCAGAAGACGATTCCATCCGAGGGTCGGAAGGTGGAAAGGCCTGACGGCCGCGGAGCGCGCGCCTTCGGATACCTGCAGCGGCAAGCCGGAGCGTTTCTCATCGAGCCAGCGGCAACGGGTTATGCGATCGACCCTCATCAGGCACCGACGGCCTGTTCCACCTGCCCCGGTACCCTCTCCAGCCTCGCCAGGTCGACCGTCATGACCCGGACGACGACGGGCGCGGCCCCCCCTCCCTGGATCACGAAGTCACGCTGTGGGCCGGGGCGCCCGACGGCCGGGTGGTGCGGGTAGATCAGGACGGCGCTATCGGTGGCGTAGCGGTGGGCGTAGGCGAGCACCTGGTAGACGTCCTCGCCCGAGACGCCGAGGTCGGCCTTCTGCGGGTCGAGGCGCTTCCACTTCGTGTCGGCGACGACAAGGGGGCTTCGCCCCTTCCGCACGAGGATGTCCGGCTTCAGGAGGAACGTCCAGCGCCTCGTCTCGGCTTCCTCGGCGAGATGGAGCGAGCCCGCCTCCTGCAGGTCGACGTCGAGGCCCTTCGGCTCGAGCACGTCCTGGCAGACCCGCCCCACGTACTCCTCGAAGAGGACGTTCATGTCCCACACGACGGCGTAGCTCCGCCGGTCGCCGGTGGTGTCGCGCCCGAGGTCCGGGCTCCGGTTGCCGAGGATGAGCTTCGCCAACGCGAGGAGGGGCGCAAGCCGACGGCTCATCCGATCGGTCCGGAGCCGCGCGACGACCTCGCGGGGCGGGCAGGCGTCCGAGACGTCGAGCAGCAAGTGTCGCAGCTCGATGGCGGCGCTCGTCACGGTGGCGCCCTCCAGCATGCTCTCGGCGGCGAGGAGCGCTGCCTTCAGCGTCCGGTTCAGGGGGGTGTCTGCCGCGCGCTCGTCGAAGAGGCAGCGGAACTCGAGGCGCTGCGAGGACTGTCGCCTGGCCTGCGAGGGCCAGTGGACCTTGCCTCGGAGGATGGGGAGAAGCTCGTCGTGCCCCACGTACTCCTGCCGGAGCCCGAACCGGACCGCCTCGAAGAGCCGCCGGCAGTAGAGCCGGGCGAGGACGCAGATGAACGGCTCGGCGCTCTCGAGGAAACCGGCCGCCTCGGATTCGCGCACCTCGAGATCCTGCGTATTCGCCAGCATCGCGAGGAGGCTGCGCCGTATCGCCTCGGGGCCGTCGAGACCGTCGATCTTCGGGAGGATCTCGACGTGGAGGTCCCCCACGCGGACGGCGCCGACGAACTGGTGGATCTGAACCGCGCGCGCCCCGTGCCAGGACGCGATCCGCGCCCCCATGCTCTCCCCCAGGTCGACGAGGGCCGAGGCCTCGTCCGACCCCAGACACGCTTCCGCCGCATCGGCGCTCCGGGCGATCGGTACGCGGCTCTGCTCGAGGAAGGTGAGCCTCACCCGTAGATCTTCTTGATGGCGGCGGGCGTGAGGGCCGGGTTCACCTGGAACCGCGCCTTGCGCTCTCGGCCGAGCGACCCGTCCACGGTGCGGTCGATCTGCTGGATGATCTGGTGTTCCGGCGGCTGCTCCACGTCGCCGAAGACCTGCTGGATGCGCCGCCAGTCCTCGAAAAAGTACTCCTGGAGGAGCGGGATGATCTGGCTCTCGAAGCGCCGAATGAGGTCCTCCGGCGTCGAGACGTCCATCAGGTAGCTGTGCCCGAGCACATGGTCCCGGTCGAAAAGCGCCTCGATCCGCGCGTTCATCGCCTTCAGGAGCGCCCGGAGGTCGATCCCGTCGAGGTCGTCGGGAAGGAGCTCGGGCCGCGGCACCACCTCGCGGAACGAGAACCGCCGCCGCAGCGCCGTGTCCATGAGGGCGATCGACCGGTCGGCCGTGTTCATCGTCCCGACGACGAAGAGGTTCGGGGGGACGCCGAAGCGCTCGCCGCTGTAGGGAAGCTCCGTCTCCTGCTCGTCCCACTGTCCCATCCGCTTGCTCGGCTCGAGGAGCGTGATGAGCTCGCCGAGCGTTTTCGCGAGGTTCGCCCGGTTGATCTCGTCGATGACGAGGACGCAGTTCGGGGCCTGTCCGCCCGATGCCTTCGGCGAGAGAAGCTCCGCGAGGGCGGGCCACTTCACCGCACCCTGGTCCATGAGGTAGATGCTCATCTGCGAGAGACGCTTCCCGAAGACCGTGTCGACCGGGAGGCTCTCGGCGGAGGTCCAGAGCCAACGCACCGGCCGGCGATGAGGGTAGCCCTCCTCGCGCGGCTGGTATTGGTAGGGCCCGACGACCTCGCCGATCGCCCGGAAGCGGGTGTTCCCGTCGGAGACGAGGACGAGGTCGCCGTTCCGAAGCTCGTTCTTGATGTAGTGGACGGCGGCGATCGGGTAGTCGGTGTCCTTTGCGTCGGGGTGGGCAGCCTTGTACGCCTCCCGCACCGCCGCCAGCGACTCGCGCCCGCTGAAGTCGGTCCCCACCGCGAAGTTGTGGCAGACGTAGCCGTGCTCGAGGCAGTCGTCGTAGATCCACGCCTCGTCGCTCCGCGTGGAGTCGCCGAGCGACATCTTGAAGAGCTTTCGGCCCTTGAGGTCGACCGTGGCGGGGCGCTCACCGCTCCGCTCCCAGAGCTCGCGGGCGTACGTGGCCACCTGCTTGAACACGCCCGGTCGCACGTCGTACCGCACGGCTCCGCCCTCGGTGGAGGGGCGGATGCCCTCGACGAACTCCTCGTAGCTGAACGACGGGTGGAACGTGACGAAGCGGACGCGCCGGAGGTGCCGCAGCTCCCGATATCGGGCCATGAGCGCCTCCCGGCTTCCCGGGAGGACGCCGTCGCAGATCCGCACCGCGAGCTTGGCCGTCTCGAACGTCTTGCCCGTCCCGGGAGGGCCGTAGAGGATCAGGTTCAGGGGGAGGTCCTGCGGGACGCCCGCCTCGGCCTCCTCCTCCGCGGCCTCAATCTCGGCCTTCTTCTCGATCTCGACCGCGGGCGACGCTTCCCACACCTCCCGGGAGAGGGTCAGGAGGTCCTTCCCCTTCTCGAGCTGAAGGATTGCGCGGTGCATCTCCGAGGTCTGCTCGGGGATGGGGCTGACTCGCCCCTTCAGCCACGCCTGGAGTCTCTGGCGTGTGAAGAGCGCGACGACTCCGGGGTTCTTCCGGTCCTGGTAGTGGAAGGCGATCTTCCACTTGTAGGCTTCACCGAGGTCGACGGCGTTGATCGCGCTGTAGTCGCCTCGGGCCGCCGCGTCGGCCACCTGGACGACGAGCGTCCTCACCTTCTCGAAGGCCTCCTCAGGGCTCGCGCCGTACTTCGTGTACCACGCGTACTCCTGCGTGTAGGACGCCCCACGCGAGCCGGCCTTCGCCGTCTTGTCCCGCCGGGAGTAGATCCCGAACTTGAAGGACGACCCTCCCCAGATGCTTCCCATCTGGTCGAGGCGACTCTCGATCCACGCCGTGAAAGAGTTCCCTTCGCCGGCAGCGGAGTACTCGTGCAGGGTCATCTTCCGGAGCCGCTCGATCGGCCACTCCCGAAGGAAGGCGTCCCAGGTCTCCTGGAGCTGTTGATTCATGACGTTCGCTTCCTCCACGCTCTGAGCGTCCCGGGGCGCCCAGGGATCAGCCCGAGGCGACAATCCGAAAGACGAGCCCACGCGGTATCAATTCACGCTTTCACGCCTGCCCCCAACTCGCCTGAAGCGACCGCCGATTCAACGGACGCCTGATACTCCCGCGACCTACTCGGCATCTCCTGAATCGCAGCCCGCCATCCCCTGCCAATCCCGCGCGATCCGCCCCCAGTTTAGGCTGCGCGCGATCGTCTCTCCGTGCTCGTCCGCTCCAACCCACACGCCCCAGAAGTCCGGGTCATCGGACCGGGGCTGCTGATCTCGCGGCACATCGTTCATTCGAACGAGTACCGGCAGCTCAGAGGCCCACCCCAGCAAGATCGCGCTCTGCGATGGCAGGGACGGCAGCTCCCGAAGGAGTCCTCTGAGGTTATCCGGGACCAGTTGATTCACGAGTTCCTGATCCCGATCGTTGTTGATCCTGTGCAACAAGAATGTGTTGCATTGAGAGAGGACCGTCGGCGACAGCTCAGATGGCCTCTGTGACGACAGGACTAATCCGAGGCCGAACTTCCTTCCCTCCCGCGCGATGCGCTCGAATACTTGACAGCAGGCGGCCGCCACCTCCTGATTCTCCGTGTCTTCCTTATAGCGCTTGATGAAGGTGTGCGCCTCCTCCATCACGAGCACCGTCGGCAAGGCCACGCCATTCACCTTGACGTACCTCTGCTGCGATTCGAAGACCATGCGCGCCACCACTGCAGTGACTACGTGAACAATCTCCGTTGGGACGAGTGACAGATCGATGACAGATATGCAGCCGTTCGAGGCGTCGTCAGCGCCGACGTAGTCCGTTAGCCAGGACTCCAGCGTGACGCCAACCGTGTCACCGATAATCGGCCGCATCCTTGAGGCGGCGAGCAGTGCCCGAACCCTCAGAAGGAGAGTCTCAACGTGCTCGGTCACACTCAGCATCTCAGCTGCTACCTCGAGTCCCCGCAGTAGAGCGTCGCCATCGAAAGGAAGCGGAGCATCGACGTCGGCCGGCATCGCGTCGCCGTCGCCACCGCCGAACGCTGAATGGGCCGCCCTGGCCGTTTCGAGGAGTTCATTGACTTCTTGGCGAGTGAAGTCGTAGTGGGCGTACTGAACGCGCCGGGCAGCGCAGAGTCTCTCGAGGGTGTCCACGAGCGTACGAAGTCCTACTTCCTGCTCGCCGCTGAGGCCTGCCAGCATTGGTTCCAGCCCCTTCCGCCACTTCTCGAGCTTCTCCCAGAAGCCTTTCGGCTTCGGGAACGCGCCCCATGGAGAACCACCGTTCACTTCGACTCGAATCGTCGCGACAAGCGTACGAAGAAACCGCCTAAGCTCGTGACCGGAGCCGCCCTCTGCTTGCAGGGCACCGTCCCGAACGTACCGAAGAGCCTGCAGTAGCGTTGGACGCTGCGTCTTCGTGCTTGCTTGAGCGAACGCGCACCACTCCGCGCTGTTCCAGAACCAGAGAGGCACCTTTAGAGCTGTCGCACCGCCAGTGGGATTCACCATGAACAGTCGAGCCCGAACGGTCGGGTCCTCCGTACCAAAGGCTCGCGAGTACTCACCGTTCGGGTCCAGGACGATGAAGCGGGCGTTCGGCGTTTCTGACACGCCGGCCGCTTGCTGACGTCGGCGGCGTTCGGCGCCGGCCTCTTCGATGCTCCAGCGGATCAAGCCAGCCACTGAGCAGGACTTGCCGCTCCCCGTATTCCCAAGCACGGCAAGATGACGTCCGAACAGTCGGTTCGGATCGACAAACACCTTCGCATCGCCTGCGAGAGGGCTCGTGCCGATCTGGACGCGCCGCCGCTCGCCGGACTCCACGATCGAGCGGAGCTGGGATTCGGTCGGCAATACGACCGCAGCGGCGATGGAAGGCAGAGCGTCGGCCCCCCGACGGAAGACCCACCCTCGCCCGGGTCCGGCGCGAAGGGTGCCGAGCGGGTTCAGTCGCAGTCTGCGGAGCGGATATGGCAAGTCGACAAGTCCGAAGTCCTGCATGCCGCGGCGCTTCGGGAACGGCGACCGTTCGACCGTGATCCACTCCGTCTGTCCAACGAGGAATCCATCGTCGACTGGTACCAAGAGGTACCCGTTGACTCGGGGAAAGGGACGAGCCGTACCTGAATTCAGGGCGACGGACTCTGGCGCCTCGATGTCCAGCGCGACCTTGATCTCGTCTGGAGAGACGAAGTCCACCGCGCCAATCCGGAGGGTCTCCGCCTGTTCGAACGGGGCGAGGCTCATTCGGCTAGGCCTCCGTAGTCACTCGACGACTGCCGCTCCTTCTCGCTCTCACCGTGGCCGGCGGTCCACCGGGCCTTCAGGAGTTCAGCCATTCGGAAAGTAGTGCGGTCGATCGCCGGCTTCGGTAGATAGCGGTCAACGAGCGTCCGAAGGTCGCCGAGATGATCGCCGACCAGGAGCGTGATCTGGGCGTGTCGGCCGAGCCTCTCGTAGGTGCTCATGATCCGGCGGAGGGGGTCGCCATAAGCGACAACTACCAGGTGCGCCGAAGGTATGGTCAGCATATCCTCGAGCACACGATTGATGTGCTCGTCGCCGAAGCCATAGCCGTAGCAGACCACTGTGCTGTTCGGTCGGCAGATGGCCGCCGCAAGGTCTCGGAAGAGCTCGACGTAGGGATGGGATGCCGTCTCCCGGTCCTTGGCGGCGTTCGGGTAGATCATCAACCGCATCGCGTCGACGCCCTCGAACCCGGCCGCTTCGAGATAAGGCCCGGCGGCCTTGGCGCCGAAGGGAAGGCCGATTCTCCGAATCGCTCTATCGCAGTCCACCCAATCGACGGAGCCGTGCAGCTTCGTGAACCGGGCGACTCCCTCAAGGTAGCGAGGTTCTCCGCGGATGCCGGGCGGGTTGTAGTGGAGATCGACATCAAGGCGAGACGCGCGGAACACGGGCGCCAACGTCCCCACGAATCGGTCGATCAGGCGCAGTCCCGCGACGTCGGCGCCAGCCTCCACATAGCGATCGTAGTTCGTCGTGAAGAGGTGCAGGCGCTCCCGTGTGCCGGATCGACTGGCGAAGCTCATCAGGAAGCTGACGAGGTAGTTGAACGCCTGTTCCCGTCTGTCGTTAGGTGCCGAGACGAGATGGCGCTCCCCTTCGAGAAGTGAGCCCGCGAACGAGTCGAGGGCTTTCGTTAGCCGGTCTCTGAGGACACTGACCAGTATGTGCTCCGGGGCCTCTCGTGGCTTCGCCGACGCGATAATCTCCAAGCCCCGAAGCAGTTCGGTGGCGGCACGGATCTGGTCCTCGACGTTTCCGCCGTCGCGCCCCGCGAGTCCAGCAACGCGCCTCGCTTCCGCATCAATCTCCTCGTCTAGTGTGCCGAGCGAGATGCGGCCCATCCCCGACAACGGCTTGTCCGTCGCCAACCCATGAACTGCCTGCGTCAGCCCGGAACCGACCAGCAGCGACAGATGTTCAGACTGCACGAGCGCAGTCAGCCAGGGCTCGATGCGTGGCCGCAACTCCTCCGGCCCGATCTCGGCCCCTAGTCGCGCCCACGAGCACTGCGCTTCCGGCGCCAACTCAAAGACTGGGCCTGACTCGCGCTTTTCGATGCCGCCATTCAGCCTGATGGGAACTGAGTCATCGCGCGTCTTGAGAAGCTGCTCGCCATTCTTCTCGCTCATCTGAGAAGCACTCCTCCGTCGCCGCCGGTGCGGGCCATCTGAAGGTGGCAGAAGTCGCTCGCGTCCTCGACGAGCGGCAGGGGACTGGCAAGGTTGACGCGGTTCACGTCACCGAGGATGGGAGTTAAGAAGCGTGACTGATGCTCGACGCTGGCACATCGCGTGCGGCCGCCTACCTGACCTCGGGCGGCACTGATGGGGACCCTTGCGCGCGCAGGCTACTCGCGCTGCCCGCCAGTCGCTCCTCGAGGGACCTCGCACTGTTCAGCTCGAGCAGGCGTGCGAGAACTTCGTCGCGAATCTCATCAGGCCAGCGGTAACGCCATGGTCTCTTGCGCTGGCGGGTGCGGACAGGTTCGTCGCCTTCGTCGTCCTCGTCTTCGTAGTCGAGAAGGAAATCGCAGGCGGGGTGGAGGTCGGTCCAGCCGTAGGCGTCGAGGACGGCGCGGTCCATCGCGTCGTGCAGAGCGCGGAGGCGGACGATGTCGGGCGAGGTGTCTCCGGGGTCGTGGAAGCGGTTGTATGTCCTCGTCAGGCCGTGGCCGTTCCGCACCATGAGTGCTGCACGGAACTCGCGGTACTCCTTGCCCGTGGATTCGAGAACGCCGTCTGCTTCCCCGCATGACGGGAACGGAAACGTCCCGAAGGCGCGTGATGGGTTGTACCGAGGGTCGTCCTTCATCGTCGCCGAGAGGGTTCGCGCCCACGCTTCGTGCACTCGGCTTTGAAGAACGGGTAGGCTCGCATCTTCGGTGAGGGCGAAAATGATGAGGGTCTGATCGAAGGTCTGGCCCGTTGGGATGAACGAGAAGGCGTGATGACTGCTCGTCAGGGAGCACGCAAGTACACGATTCAGCTCCGAAGCGACCTGGTAGAGCCCGATACGCTTCTCAGCAAGCTGCCACCACCAACGGCGATACCCTTCCCGGTTGTTTCGAAGGCGCTCCGGTTTCACCTTTCGCTCTACGATCTCCATCAGGTCCGGCCACTGCCGCGCCTCCTCCTCCGTCATCTGCGCGAAGTTGATGACATAGCGATGGTGCGCGTGGGTCGGGCTGGTGTTCAGCTCTTCGCCGCCGAGATACGGGAAGATCCGCTCCGCGTTCCGCGGGTTCTTCTCGATGAGCCGATACATTTCGGCGATGGGCGTCGCCTCGGGGTTCGTGTCGTCGAACGTGAAGCCCATGCCGAGGACGTAGCTCCCGACGAAGCACTTCCCTTCGTTCTCCTTGAGCGGCTTCGGGTCCTCGTGCCCGCCCGCGTGGAAGAGGAACGCCGTGATCGTGTCGACCTCGTGGTCGTCCAGCCGGAACGGCGCTTTCCCCTCCCCCTTCGTCACGTGGACGACGCTCACGACGACCGCGGCCATCCCCGGCCATCTCACTCTCCTGCGCGCGTTGAAGATCGTCCCACCGTGAGTGCAGATGTGGCGCAAGCCGGTGCCGCGGGTGTCGCCCTGGGCGATGGTGTTCGTGGCGATGAGGCCGAAGGCACCGCCGGAGCGGAGCTTGTCGAAGGTGCGGCGGTAGAAGAAAGCGACGAGGTCGGCGTTGCCGTGGCTTTGCTCGTGGGTCTCGAGGAGCCACTCTGGGTAGGCGTCGCGCGTCGAGGCTCGAAGGGTGTTCTTCCCGGCGAACGGCGGATTCCCCACGAATGCATCGAACCCCGGGTTCTCCCGCGCGAAGACCTCCGGGAACGCCAGCTCCCAGTGGAACGGGAAGACGGGCTTCTCTCCCGTCCGCAACCCGCGGACGATCTTTTCGGCCTCCTCTCTCGGCCGCCGCTGCGAGAGCACATCCTCGTAGAGCGCCTCGTACTCGGCCCGCAGGGCCTCGCGCTCCTTCTTCTTCTTGCCGCCGAAGAAGGCGGCGAGGACGAGGTCGCCGGCGAGGCGGACGTCGGCCAGGGCGGCCTCGGCGCGGGCGAGGAGGGCCTCCTGGCCCTCGGTGTCGGCGTCGTTGAGGGTCTCGAGGTCGGCCCGCAGGGCCTTCGCCTCATCCAGGGCGGCGCGGATGCGGCCGGCCAACAGCGGCTGCTGGCCCTGGGCCTCCCAGTGGAAGCGCTCGATCTGCGCGGGAGAGAGCCCGACGAGGGAGTCGCCGTGGCGGAGGGCGTCGTCGAGGAAGGTGAAGGGGTGGTCCTTCGCGAGGGTTGCCAGCCAAAGGGAGAGCTTGGCGAGGTCTACGGCGAAGGGGTTCTTGTCCACGCCGTAGAGGCACAGCTGGGCCACCTGGCGGCGGGCGAAGAGGACGGGGTCCTCGTCCGGGGGGATCTCGGGGGTCTCGCCGTGGGCGTCCCAGGCGCGGACGAGGGCGTCGCCCAGGAAGCGGCACGCCTCCACGAGGAAGGCGCCGGAGCCCATGGCCGGGTCGCAGACCTTCAGGTCGAGGATCTGCGCGGGGGTGGGGCTGGGGCCGAGGGCGGCGAGGACGGGCTCGAGCGTGGTGCGGACGATGGGCTCGGTGAGGGAGCGGGGGGTGTAGTGCGAGCCGCTGCGGCGGCGCTCCTCCGTGGGCTGCAGGTACAGCGACCCAGGGGGGAGCGGCCGCGGGGTCCGCCTGCTCAGCTTCTTGCCGAGGGCCGCGGCGACGTCGTCCGGCGTCTTCGCGGCCTTGAGGGCGTCGAGGGAGGCCCCGGTCAGGTCGCAGTCGGCCTCGTCCTTCAGAACGCGCGCGCGCTCGGCGGGGGAGCGGGCGAGGAGGGCGGAGGCGTCGAGGTGGACGTCCACCGCGATCCCCTTCTTCCGGGTGGGGACGGCGACCATCGGCGCCTCGGCGACGCGGAGGGCGAAGCCCATGATCGCCTCGTAGACCGAGCCGATCTGCTCCACGTCGAGGGCGCGGTAGGAGAGCCGCTCGCCGTCGAGGACGAGGAGCTTCTCGAGGACGCGCCAGACGACGCCGTCGGAGAGGCGCGGGGGGCGGGAAAGGCGGTCGCCCGGGGCGGCCTTCTCGGCGCGGGTGCGCCCCTCGAGGAAGGGGTAGGCGTCGGGGGAGAAGAGGCGGCCGTGGCGCGGCGGGATGCGCAGGCCCCCGTGCGCGGCGCCGTCGTGGAGGAGGCGGAAGAGGGTGAGGAGGCGCGACCAGGCGCCGAAGCGCTGGTCCATGGTGTCGGGGTAGAGGGCGGCGTCGTCGCGCAGGCGGGTGAAGAGGCCGCCCACGGAGTAGTGCTCGACGTAGACGGGGTCGGAGGAGACGAGGCCGCGGTCCTCGGCGTAGAGGACGAAGACGAGGCGGAGGAGGGTGGTGAGGAGGCCGCCGTAGACCTCCTCGCCGGTGGCGTCGGAGATCCCCGCCGCCTGGAAGCCGCGGACGAGCTCGTGGAGGGCGTCCAGCACCTGCTCGGCCAGGCGGGTGGAGACCTCGTTCTGATACTTGCGGCTCTCGCGGAGGAGGGCCGGGAGGCGCTGCTTCGACGGGAGGGTGAAGAGGCGGTCGGCGCCCAGGAGCATCCGGAGGGCGGCGAGGATGGGGCGGCCCGCCACCTCGCACATGGCGGCGACGGGGAAGGTGACGTGCCCGGCCGACTCGCCCTTGGGGGCGGCGACGAGGCGGAGGGAGGCGCCGTTGACGAGGAGGCCGGCGCCGACGCCGGTCTCGCGCAGGAGCCTTTCAAACCGCGCCTCGGGGCTGGCGTGCCAGCCGTGGTGCCCCTCGCGGGCGGGGCCGGCGTCGTCGAGGTCGGTCCCGGGCGGGACGACCTGGACGAGGAGGACGGAGGCGGCGGGGTCGTCGGGCTTGTCGACGTCGGGGACGGCGAAGGTGGGGCGGAGGTGGTCGCCGTAGTCGGTGAGTGGGACGGTAAGGCTCTCGGAGAGCGGCGGGCCGCCCGGGGCGCCGGCGAGGTTGTCGGGCTCCCAGTCGAGGAGTGCGCGCGCGAAGGCGGGGAAGTCGGAGAGGGTGGGCGGGTCGCCCGAAACGAGGTCGCGCAACGACTCCTGAGGCTCGGCGACGTTGCGGTCGGGGAGGGCGCCGGCGGCGACGAGGGCCGGCGGCGAGACGACGAGCCCGACGGGCTGCAGGTACCCGATCCACTCCTGGTGGGCGCGGAGCTCGGGGTCGCGGGTCATCGGGCGGTCTCGGCGGTCATCGCACCAGCCTGACCTCCACCTCTGCTGAGGCCTTCGTCCAGGCAGAGTCAGCCGTGAGGGCCGGCAGGTTCAGCTGGCGCGCGAGCGCGAGGCAAGCGCGGTCCCCGAGCGAGAGGCCGGCCTTCCGGGTCGAAGGGCGTAGCTCGCCGGCCTCGAACGCCTGAGCCTCGTCGAAGGGGACCACCTCGAGCCCCAGAGGTGTCAGGGCCTCGCGGGCCTCGTGCACCGGCATGCCGGCATCCACGAGCTTGGCGACGACCTCGGAGAGGTTAACCGCGCTGACGACCGCCTCCTCGAGCGCCTCGGACACCGCCTCGCTCCCCGGCTCGCCGTTCAGGAGGACCAGGATGGCCGAGGCGTCGAGGACGACCCTACCCACGCCGCGCCTCTGCGCGACGCTCGGCGATCAGCTCCGCGGCGAGGCGCCGGCCGGACGGGACATAACGCCGGACCCGCTCCTGGGCGAGCTTCACCGCCTCCCGCCGCGCAACGACGCGCAGCTCGCCATCAGTCACCCTCAGGGTCACCGTGGCTCCGGGAGTGAGTCCAAGCGCCTGACGAATTGCGGCAGGAACGACGAGCCTGCCAGATGTGTCGATACGCGCCGTAATGCTGTTCATATGCCACCTCTGGCACAGTCTACCGCTTCCGTCGAGATGTGGGGGAGAGCCCTCATCCTGACACCGGCCACAGGTAGACGAGCCCGACGGGCTCGAGGCGGGTGGCCTTCACGTCGAAGGCGGCGCGGATGCGGGCGGGCTCGGTGGTCTCCTCGCGGGTCAGGCCGGCGAGGCGGCGCTCCCAGTGCTTTCGGTCGGCGGCCAGCTGGCGGCGTTCGTCCTCGTTGAAGCCCAGCTCCAGCTGAGGGGCGGCGTGCTTCGCGGCCTCGCGCTCGATGCGGGCCCGCTGCTGGCGGAGGATCTCGGCCATCTCGGAGGCCTCGCGCTCGCCCCGCTCGGCGAGCCGGGCGCGGACGGAGGCGATGGCCTCCTCGCCCCGGGCGGTGAGGTGGGGGAGGAGGTCGGCGAGGTCGCGCGGGGCGGTGCCGAGGAGGCGGGTGCCGACGGCCTCGGGGACGGCGCCGGCCCGGCTGGCAAGGAGCGACTCCTCGAGGAGGGCGAGGGTGCGGCTTTCGGCCGTCTCGGCGTAGGGGCGGAGCGGCTCCTTGCGGGCGGCGGGCTCGGTCCAGCGGGCGGCCACGGCGAGGACCTCGTCGTGCAGGCGTGCGGCCCCCTCGCCGAAGAGCGAGAGGCGGCCCAGGAGGACGACGCGGGGGACGGGATCGCGCGTCTGGCCCACGCAGGCGCGGGAGAGGTCGTCGTGGACGAAGCCCTGCGAGAGGAAGCGGCCCAGGAGGCGGCGGGCGACGCGGTGCTCGAGGTGGAGGTGGACGGCCTTCTCGTCGAGGGTGCCGGGATCTTCGAAGACGACAGGTCGCGGGGGCGATTCGCGGCGCCACTCCCACGGCTTCTGCCCCTTCGGGCGGCGGTGTCGGAGGGTGTCGAGGGTGGCGGCCCAGGTGGGGTCGGCGCCAGCGCGCTGGTCGAGGGCGGGGAACGCCCAGGCGCGGTGGCCGTTCGTGGCTCCGCCTGCGGCTAGGGGCGTGAGCCCCTCGGCGCCGTGGAGCTCGAGGGAGGCGGAGAGGGCGTCGCGGAAGGCGTTCTCGTCGAAGCCGAGGGCGCGGCGCGAGGTTTCCATCAGGTCGCGGAGGTCGTCCAGCTGCTGGGCCAGCCGGGCTTGCCGGGTCTCGTCCAGGTCGGTCGCGGCCTCGCGCTCGCGCTCGGTGGGGCCCTCGGCCTCCACGCAGGCGGCGAGGGTGTCGGCCTCGGCGCGGCGGATGCCGCCTTCCAGGAGGCCGCCGAGCCGGGCTTCCAGTACGCGCGAGAGGCTCCCCAGCTCCTTCTGGATGGTCTCGGTCTTCCTCACGAGGGTGCGGAGGACCTCGTCCTCGGGGCGCTGGGGGAAGAAGAAGTAGTGGCAGCGGACCTCGGGCTCGCGCTGGAGCTGGCGGTCGATGCGGCCGTTGCGCTGCTCCATCCGGCCGGGGTTCCAGGGGACGTCGAAGTGGAAGAGGTCGGCGCAGTGGTTCTGGAGGTTGACTCCCTCGCGGGCGGAGTCGGTGGCGATGAGGATGCGGAGGGGGTGCTCGTCGGGGTCGGCGTTGAACGCGGCCTTGAGGTCCTCGCGGGTGTCGACCCCGAGGCCGCCGTGGAAGACGGCGACGCGCTCCTCGGCCCGGTCGGTTCCGGCGAGGGCCGACCGGAGCTGCTGGTGGAGGTAGCGCATGGTGTCGGTGAACTCGGTGAAGACGAGGAGGCGGCGGCCGTTCCAGACCGGCGTCGCGCCCTTCGTCCCGAGGCCGGGGCAGACGGGGCAGCGATTCGCGCCGATCCACTCGACGAGCTTCTTCACGCGGGCGTCGGGGAGGCCGCGGCTGGCTTCGGCCAGGTCGCGCATCTCGTCCAGGAGGCGGCGCTCGGTCTCCGCGAGGAGGGCGGGAGCGGCGTTCCGGGTCGCCGCCGCCATCTGGGCGTCGGCGGCGGCCTCCAGGTCCTCCGGGGTCAGCTCGGCCGCCTCGTCGTCCGAGGCGGGGGCCTCGCGGAGGAGGGGGTAGCGGGAGGCGAGAGCGGACGGGGCTACGGCGTGCGGCGCTGTGGGCTCTCTGAGGCGGGCGGGCGAGCGGGCCGCCTTCTCGAGCGAGTCGCGGTGGACGCGGAGGGTGCGGGCGAAGGCCTCGACGGAGGAGAGGAGCCGCTTCTGCAGGTGGGTGGCGACGAGCTGCGCGGCCACCTGGACGGTGCGCCGCTCGCCCTCGAGCCGCTCGGCGCGGAAGGAGGCGTAGCGGTCGAGGAGCTCTGGAAGGCGGAGCTCGGGGGCCGAGGGGGGGAGACCGTCGACGTCAATCTGGACGACCTCGCGGCGGGGGAGGCCGCCCACCGCCTCGCGCAGGTCGCCCTTCAGGCGGCGGACCATGACGGCGTCGAGGAGCTTCGCGCCCTTCACGGGGACGCCGCGGCAGAAGCGGTGAGGGTCGAGGAGCTCGAGGAGGGCCGAGAAGCTGTTGGTGTGGCCGTTGTGCGGGGTGGCCGAGAGGAAGAGGCGGTGCTCGAAGCGGGGGGCGAGGTCGCGGACGACGCGGGTGAGGAGCGAGTCGACGGCGTAGCGCGCCCCGCTGGCGGGGGCGGCGTTGTGGGCCTCGTCCAGGATGAGGAGGGCGCCGGGGGTGAAGTCGCCCAGCCAGTCGCGCAGCGGGCCGGCGTAGGCCTCGTCCCGCAGGAGCTGGTGCGAGACGATGAACCGCGAGTGGGTGCTCCAGGCGTTGACGCCGTAACCCCGCTCGCGCCGCGAGGAGAGGACGAAGTCGCGGTCGTAGACGACGAAGGTGAGGCCGAAGCGGCGCTCCAGCTCGTCGCGCCACTGGAGGACGACCGACGCCGGGCAGGCGACGACGACGCGGCGGACCTTCTGGCGCATCAGGAGCTCGCGGACGATGAGGCCGGCCTCGATGGTCTTGCCGAGCCCGACGTCGTCGGCGATGAAGAGGCTGACCCGCGGCATCCGGAGCGCCTTGCGGAGCGGCTCGAGCTGGTAGGCCATCACCTGGATGCCGGCGCGGAAGGGGGCCTGCATCAAACGGGCGTCGGCCGCGGTGACGCCGTTCCAGCGGAGGGTGTGGAGGTAGGCCGAGAAGAGACGCGGCGGGTCGAATCCCTTGCCGCCGACGGAAGACCAGCCGGCCCCGCCGGCCAGCGAGGCGTCCACCTCGCGCTCCCAGAGGGCCTCGAGCTCGTCGCCCTGGGCGTCGTCGTCGAGGCACGAGAGCCGCACCAGCGTCTGCTCGGAGGCGGAGGCCGGAGGAACGACCTCCTCGACGAGGTACTGCCGGGACCTCACCCGGACGAGCTGACCCGGGGACGGGACCGAAGGGAGAGTCATCGGCGCGTCTGCGCTAACGCGATACGGCGGCCTTGACGACGGGGTCGGGGATGCCGGCGGCCTTCCAGTCGACGATGTCGTCGGGCGAGAGGGGCGGATCGACCTTCACCCCCCTGACGTAGCCCTCGACGATGTCGATGGCGACGCCCTGGGCCTGCATCTTCAGGATCGACTCCTTCAGGGCGGCGGGAGTGATGGCGGCGGGAGCCGGGGAGGGCGCCGCCACCGAGGCCGATCCCGTCCACGCCTTCTGGAACCCCTCGTCGGAGAGGAGGTTCGCGTAGGTGCGCTTCAGGGCGTCGCTGACCTGCTCGTTGTAGTTCTCGGCGGAGAAGGAGCGGCCCCACTGGTGGGCGTCGCCGTTGGCGATTCCCTCGCAGAGGACCATCTTCGGGACGTTCGCGGTGACGTTCTCCTTCGGCGTGAACTGAAGGGTGAGCGTCTTGTCGGCGCGGGAGGGAAGGGCGGATCCGAGGGCGACCGCCGCGAGCACGGGGAAGAACGACCGGCCAAACCACGAGCTCCGTCTCATTCCCGAGACCTCCCATCCTCAGCCACCCCGTGCAAGGTGGTCCCAACCGCCGGACAAATGATGTCCCGGTGGTACCCCAAGGTCCATGGTTCAGATTCATCAATCGCCGGGGCGCCGGGGCCGGCGAGCGGCCCCGTGGCGTCCCAGGCGTGCCGCTACGCCCTTCCCAGCAGCTGGACGGCCCAGAACGCGAGGAAGCCGGCGAAGAGGACGAGCGTGGCGGCCGGGGTCTCCCGCCCCTCGAGCCCTTCGTGCGCCTCGATGAGGAGCTCCTCGGTGACGAGGTAGAGGAGCGCGGCGGCGGAGGCCGCCAGGGCGCCGCCGATGACGGTGGGCGACGCGCCGCCGAGGACGAGCTTGCCGAGGATGGCCGCCAGCATGACCGTCGCGCCGAGGGCGCCGGAGAGCGCCACGATCTTCCAGCCGCCCGTGCTGTCGGACGTGAGCGCGAGGCCGAGGAAGAGGAGCTCGACGGAGAGGCCGACGGCGAGGACCGGGCCGGTCTCGCCCCCCGCGGCGAAGCCCGCGCCGATGATGAAGCCGTCCATCGCGACGTCGATGAAGGTGGCGAGCATCAGGCCGGTGTCGATGCCGGTCCTCTCGCCGGGTCGGCTCTCGAGGTGCTCGGTGAAGAGCTTCAGGCCGAACATGACGAGCGCCCCGAACGCGAACGAGCCGACGAGGACGAGTCCGGGGGCGTGCTCGCGCCCGATCTCCGGGAGGAGCTCGACGGCGAGGGCGGCCAGGACGACACCGGCCGCGAAGTGCTGGACGAGGCGCCGCGCCGTGCTCGACGGGTGCCAGACGGCGGCGAGGACGCCCCCGGCGAGACCGACGACCGCCGGGATGGCCATGAGGAGGAGCTCGTGCCCGGTCATGCGGCCGACAACTCTACACGGATGGAACGCCGGGACGCGACCCGGACGAATATGGGTGGAAGAGCGGAGGTGCCGCTGGCGGAATGCATGACGCCGGTCTATCGTTTTGCAAGGCGACTGGAGCTGCCCGAGGTCTCGCGGACATTGGCGCGCACCTTGCGTAGCCACTGCCGAAGCGGTTGGGCAGGCTCAGCCGGACCTTGGAGGTGACGCGATGAGATTCGCCAGGCGATGGATCCTCCCCCTGGTGCTCCTGGCAGCGGCGTGGCCGGCGCCGGCGCAGTACGGTCCCGACGACGACGACATCCGGCAGACCGTCGCGCGGGTGGCCTACGTCAGCGGCGACGTCTCGTTCAACCGGGGGGACGACCCCGACGCGTGGGACGCCGCCACGCTGAATTTCCCGATGACCATCGGGGATCGGATCTGGGCCGGCCGCGGGGGCCGCGCGGAGCTGCAGGCTCTCGGCGCCTACCTCTTCGTGGACGCGGAGACCGAGCTCGCGGTGCTGAACATGACGGAGGACGTCCGTCAGCTGTCGCTGGTCCAGGGGACGGTCTCCGTCCGCGTCCACCGCCTCGGTGACGACGACGTCTTCGAGGTGGACACGCCGAACGCCGCGGTGACCTTCGAGAGCGCCGGCGACTATCGCCTGGACGTCGACGCGGACGGGAGGTCGCGGGTGGTCGTCCGGCGCGGACGCGCCCTCGTCGCATCGGGAGGCGGCCAGGTGCCGCTGGAGGCCGGAGACGAGATGTCGATCGACGGGTTCGACCGCCCGAGGTACGACGTCTACGCCGCCGGACGGCTCGACGGCTGGGACCGCTGGGTCGAGCAGCGGGCCCGGCGCTGGCGTTCCACGCGGTACGCCGCGTACGTCAACGAGGACGTCATCGGCTACCAGGACCTCGCCGGCTACGGTACGTGGGGCTCCGTCCCGGGCTACGGGGCGTGCTGGACCCCGTCGTCCGTGGGGGTCGGGTGGGCTCCTTACCGGGACGGCCGGTGGGTGTGGCAGGACCCGTGGGGCTGGTCGTGGGTCGCCACGGAGCCCTGGGGATTCGCTCCGTATCACTACGGCCGCTGGATCACGCACTCCTCGCGCTGGTGGTGGGTCCCCGCCGCGCCGCGCGTCCGCGTCAGGTACGCACCGGCCCTCGTGGCCTTCGTCGGCGGTGGGCCGGGCTGGTCGGCTTCGGTCTCGATCCACGGCGGCTACCTCGGCTGGTTCCCGCTGGCGCCGGCCGACCCGTTCATCCCGTGGTGGGGACGCCACGCGCAGACCTTCGCCCCGCACGTCACCTACGTGAACCGCTCGTACGTCACCGTCGTCGATCGGAACGTCTTCGTCTCGGGTCGGGTCGTGTCGAACCACTTCGTGCGGGACCAGAGGGTCATCCGCTCGGTGGAGTCGGCACCGGTCCTCCGGGGGCCGATCCCGGTGGTTCCGGTGGCTGGCTCGATCCGCATCTCGACCGAGCTGAGCGGACGGGCGGTCGGCCGTCCGCCCGCGTCCCTCCGGGGACGCGAGGTCGTCACGCGCCTGGCTCCGCCTCCCGCCCCGCCGCCGTTCTCGGCGAAGGTGGAGTACATCCGCGAGAACGGAGGAGCGCCGGTGGCCCCGGCGGCCGCCACCCGTTTGTCGATGGACAGGTCCCGCGAGGTCCGGACGACGGTGCCGGTCAGGCCGGCGGCGCAGGAACGGGTCGACTTCGCGCCGCGGCGGACCGACGCATCCGGTCCGCGGCCGGTGGAGGTGACGGCACCGCGGGGGAGGACGCTCGCCACCTCGGAGCGCCCCGTGTACGTGCAGCAGCAGCCGCAGCAGCAGCAACCCCGAACCTTCGAGCGGGAGCAGCCGCCGACGCGGACCCAGGAGAGTCGACCGGCGCCGCGGACGTACGAGCGCGAGCAGCCGCCGGCGCGAACCCAGGAGAGTCAACCGGCGCCGCGGACGTACGAGCGGGAGCAGCCGCCGACGCGAGCCCAGGAGAGTCGACCCGCGCCGCGGACGTACGAGCGCGAGCAGCCGCCGACGCGAGCCCAGGAGACTCAACCGCCCACGCGCACGTTCGAGCAGCAGCAGCCACCGCCGACCCGGACCTACGAGAGGGAACGCCCGCAGCCGCGTCCGGTCGAGCGTCAGCCGCAGGTCGAGGAACGGAAGGAGACACCCTCCCGCATCGAGCTCCAGAGGCCGGCGGAGCGCCCGGTCGCGCGTCCGCCGCAGGTGGAGGAGCGGCGGGTCCCCGCCCCCCGCGTCGAGCGCGCGCCGCAGCAGGAACGGAAGGCGACCCCTCCGCCCAAGGAGGAGAAGAAGGACGAGAAGAGGAAGGAGGGGCCGCGCCGAGACGGCTGAGAAGCCGCCGGACGCCGCGGGCGAGCCGCCCGGCTACCGGAGGAAGCGCAGGAGCAGGAGGAGGATCACCGCGCCGACGATGGACATGAAGAAGCCCGCCGGGTGGAACCTGGCGCCCTCCGCGGGCTTCTTGATGAGGCTGCCGACGAACCCGCCGAGCAGCGAGCCCGCGATGCCGACGAGCGTGGTCATGATGAACCCCAGGTGGTCGACTCCGGGCAGGACGGCGCGGGCGATGAGGCCGACGAAGAACCCGACGATGATCGACCAGATGACGTGGAGCATCGGAGCCCCCTTTCGCGTGACGACATTCTAGGCTCTGTCCCGGGGGGGTCCGATGCGGGGCCGAGGCCTCGTCCTCCCACGGAAGCCCGAAAGGGTATTCTTTCCCCGGAAACCATCGATGGCGCTGGAGCCCGGGACCCGGCTCGGCCCGTATGAAGTGCTTTCGCCCCTCGGGGCGGGAGGGATGGGCGAGGTCTACCGCGCGCGCGACACGAGGCTGAAACGTGACGTCGCGGTGAAGGTCCTGCCGGAAGCGCTCTGGAAGAGTACAGAGGCCCTTGCGCGCTTCGAGCGCGAGGCCCGCGCCGTCGCCGCCCTCTCTCACCCGAACATCCTCGACATCCACGATTTCGGCAGCGACGGCGGCGTGACGTACGCCGTCACCGAGCTGCTGGAAGGGCGCACGCTCCGCGAGGAGATCGCATCCCGCCCCCTCCCGGAGCGTCGCGCCTTGGACTACGCGCTCCAGATGGCCAGGGGGCTCGCGGCCGCGCACGAGAAGGGGGTCGTCCACCGGGACCTGAAGCCCGAGAACGTCTTCGTGACCACCGGCGGCCAGGTGAAGATCCTCGACTTCGGCCTCGCCCGTCGCATCGACCCGCCGAGCGTGGACGACGTCTCCAGCAGCCCGACCGCGTCGCACGAGACGGCGCCCGGAGCCGTGATGGGGACGCTGGGCTACATGTCCCCGGAGCAGCTCAAGGGGCTCGAGGTCGACGCGCGGTCCGACCTCTTCTCCTTCGGGACGGTCCTCTACGAGATGCTGTCGGGCCGGAGGGCGTTCCAGCGCGACTCGGCCGCCGAGACGATGGCCGCCATCCTGAGGGAGGAGCCGCCGGAGCTGGCGGGATCGGGCGCGGTCGTCGACGCGTCGCTCGAGCGAATCGTGAGGCACTGCCTGGAGAAGAGCCCGGAGCGCCGGTACCAGTCCGCCCGGGACGTGGCGTTCGCGCTGGAGGAGCGCTCCTCGGGGGCGGCCGGCCCGGGCGGAGCGCCCGGCGCGGCGGACCGGGGCGCCACGGCGTCGCCGGCGGCTCGCGCGAGGGGCCGGACCCTGGCCGTCGCGGGCGCCGTCCTCCTGGCCGCGATTGGCGGGCTGCTCTGGCTCTCGGTCCGGGGGCGCTCCAGCGTGGCCCTGCCGTCGACGAAGCTCCTCGCGATCCTCCCCGCGACGGACCTCACAGGCCGACCTGACGGCCGGCAGCTGTGCGACGGGGTGTCGTTCGGCCTCGGGGTGAAGCTCCAGAGCGTCCCCGGCATCGCGATCATGCGGCCGTCCAGCCCCGCGATGCTCCGCGAGACGGACCCGGCGAAGTGGGCGCGCGACACGGGGGCCAACCTCCTCGTCCAGCCGGCCGTCCGCCAGATGGGCGAGACCCGTCAGCTCTCCTTCTCCATATCCCTGGCGGGCTCGCCCGTTCAGGTCGCGGCTGGAGAGGTCACCGGCCCGTCGGCCGAGCACTTCCGGCTGGAGGACGAGCTGACGCAGAAGCTCGCGGCCGCGCTGAAGGTCCACCTGGCGACGGGAGCGTCGGTCCCGACGCCCGCGCCCGGCGTCCCGGCGGGCCCGGAGCAGACGAACTACGTCGTAGCGCTGGGGTACCTCGAGCGGTACGACGACAGGACGTCCGTGGACCGCGCGATCGGCCTCCTGGAGGCGATCCCAGGAGGGGACCGCTCCGCCCCGGTGCAGGCGGCGCTGGGGCGCGCCTACCTCGCGTCGTACGACCACTCGAAGGACGCGCCGGCCGCCGCGCGCGCGGTGGAGGCGGCGCAGCGGGCGATCGACCTCGCGCCCGACCTCCCAGAGGCGCAGGTCACGCTCGGCGAGGTGCTGTCGGAGACGGGGCGGAGCGGCGAGGCGGTCGCGGTCCTGCGGAGGGTCCTCGCGCGGGACGCGGGCTCCGTCCCCGCGCTGTTCGCCCTCACCTGGGCTCTCCGTCGTTCGGGGGACGTGGCCGGCGCGGAGGAAGCGGCCCGTCGACTGGTGGAGCTCCGGCCGACCTCCCCGACGGCCGTCAATCGGCTCGGAGTCCTCTACCTCCTGGCGAGCCGTTACCAGGACGCCGTGGCGGCGTTCCGGCAGGCCATCGCCCTCGACCCGGGCGTCCCCCGCGCTCACCTGAACCTCGGCGCGGCCCTCCTGCGGCTCGGCCGCTTCGAGGAAGCGCGCGAGGCGTTCGAGGCGACGATCCGGATCGAGCCCGTTCCCCAGGCGTACTCGAACCTCGGCACGACGCAATACCTGCTGGGCCGCTACTCCGAGGCCGCCGTCTCGTTCCAGGGGGCCGCCGACCTCTCGCCGAAGGACTACCGCTGGCAGCTGTACCTCGGCGACGCGCTCTCGCAGCTCCCGGCGCGGGGCGAGGACGCCCGCCGCGCCTACGAGAACGCCCTGCCGCTGGTGAGGGCCGAGCTCGCGGTGAACCCCTCGGACGGCACGCTCGTCGTCGCCCTCGGGCGGTGCCTCGCGAAGACGGGCGAGCCCGACAAGGCCTGGGCGGAGATCCGCCGCGGGGTCGCCCTCGGCCCCGAGGACGAGAACGTCCTCGAGACCGCGGCCGCCGCCGCTATGGTCCTCGGCCGGAGATCCGAGGCCCTCGCGTGGCTCGAGAAGGCGGTCGCGCGGGGCTACGGCCTCGTCGAGATCCAGCGAGACCCCGACTTCGCGCCCCTCCGCGGCGATCCCAGGTTCCAGAGCCTCGCGTCGTTCGCCCCGAAAGCAACCACACCTCCCCCGCCGAAAGGAGAGAAGAGATGAAGAGACCCGGACGTTTCCTTGTTTGCGCCGCCGTCTTCGCGACCCTCGGCCTGGTGGCCGTCGGTTGCGGCAAGCCGCCTGCCGTCGGGGCCGGCGAGCCGACGCCCCCATCCCCGCAGGTCGTGACCAAGTGCGACTTCTGCGACCGCACGGACCAGGCGACGAAGGAGAACACCATCACCGTCCTCGTGCGAATCGAGAACGGAGTCGCAAAGACGGACACGAAGTTCGTCCCTCTGTGTCTGGGAGTCGACAACGTCGAGTGGGTTGCCGCGACCGGTGATCTCCAGCTGCCCGATTTCGGGAAGAGCGCTCCCTGGGACGCGCCGCCCGATTGGAAGCCGGGGAAGAAGATCAAGTCGCCCAAGGCGAAGAACGAGGGGAAATTCGACTACAAGCTGATGCTCGTCGACAACGGGAAGACCTACGAGCTCGACCCCCGGATCGAGGTCATGAAGTAGCTCCGGCAGGTCCCCCGTCTTCCCCGGGTCGCCCCGGACGCCCCCGCGCCTGCGACCGCGCCTCCGAGCGGCGGACGATCTGGTCGATCAGCCCGCTGAAGATGGGCCGGTGGAAAGGGTAGAGGACGTACCAGTAGAGGAGCCCGGAGAGCCCCTTGGGGGCGAAGTACGCGGTCTGGACGAGGGTCGAAGCGCCCGGCGAGGCCGGGCCGGCCTGGAACTGCAACCAGGCCTCGCCCGGGACCTTCATCTCGGCTCGCAGCCTCAGCAGCGAAGGCGGCTCCATGGCCTCGACCCGCCAGAAGTCGAGCGCGTCCCCGACGCGGAGGCGATCCGGGTCGCGGCGTCCCCGCCTGAGGCCGACGCCGCCGAGCATGCGGTCGAGGGCGCCGCGGGCGCGCCACGTCCAGTTCAGGTAGAGCCAGCCGCGCGTGCCGCCGATGCCTGTCACGACGGCGAAGACGTCCTCGGCGGGCGCGGCCACGTCGCGCTGGCGCCGCTCGACGAACATGCCGGCGGTCTCCGTCCGCAGGACCGGACGGACCGGGACGCCGCTCGTGATCAGCGCGTCGCTCCACGCGGTCTCCACGTCCTCCTGCTCGCTGCGGGCCAGCGCCCTCTCGACGGCGGTCCTGTAGTCCGACGGGCGGATTCCGGGGTAGAGCTCGCGCGCGCTCGGGTCGCGGACGACCGTCTCGCTCGTGAGCCCTTCGATCAGCGGACGGGCGACGGCGGCCGGCACGGGCGTGACGACGTCCACCCACCAGGAGGAGAGGCGGGGCGTGAGGACCGGGACGGGGAGGAGGAGGCGGCGCAGGCCGCGCACTTCCGCGTAGACCTTCATCATGTCGCCGTACGTGACGACGTCGGCGCCCCCGACCTCCACGGTCCTGCCGCCGCCGACCGGCACCTCGAGGCTCGCCACGAGGTAGTCCAGGACGTCCCGGATCCCGATGGGCTGCGTCCGGGTGAAGACCCACCGCGGGCAGATCATCACCGGCAGGCGCTCGGTCAGGGTGCGGATCAGCTCGAAGGAGAGGCTGCCCGAGCCGACGATCACGCTCGCGCGCAGCTCGAGCACGGGGACGGCGGATTCCCTGAGGGCGGCACCGGTCTTCTGGCGGGAGCTGAGGTGGTGCGAGAGGGTGTCGTCGTCCGCCGGGCCGAGGCCCCCGAGGTAGACGATGCGCGAGAGGCCGGCCTCGCGGGCGGCGCTCCCGAAGCGCCGCGCGGCCTCGAGGTCGCGCTCGTGGAAGTCGGCGCCGCCCGCCATCGCGTGGACGAGGTAGAACGCGGCCCGGGCGCCGGCAAGGGAAGAGGCGAGGTCGCCGGAGGCGAGGAGGTCGCCACGGGCCACCTCGACCGCGGCGCGCCAGGGCCGGCCGTCGAGCCGTGAAGGGTCCCGGACGAGGCAGCGGACGCGGTAGCCGCTGGCGAGGAGGCGCGGGACGAGGCGCCCTCCCACGTATCCGGTCGCGCCGGTCACCAGGATCAGCGGGGCTGCGGACCCGGCAGCCGACGGCACGCGAGAAGCGGGGGGAAGGGCCTCGGACACCGTACGAGTCTAGACGGCGTCGCCGGACCGCCCTGCCCGGTCTTCCCGAGCGGAGGCCGAAGGAGCGCCGTCTCCCGTGGCCACCGGGCCGCGGGGACGCTATCCTCGAGAGAGACGCTCCAGGGGAAAGGCAGCGCGATGGACCCTGTCCGGAAGGCGACGGGCCCAGGCCCGGCCGGGTCGGGCGCCCGACCCCGCTCGATGACCGCCTCCGAGCAGCTGGCCCGGGCCTTCCGGGAAGGTCCGTCGCTCCTGGCGAACATGGAGGAGGGGTTCCTCTACTGCCGGGTGGTCTTCGAAGGCGAGACCGCCGTCGACTACGTCTACCTCCTCGTGAACCCCGCGTGGGAGCGGCTGACCGGCCTGAAGGACCCGATCGGAAAGCGCGTCTCCGAGCTCGTCCCGGGCATCCGGGAGACCAGTCCCGACCTCTTCGAGTTCTACGGACGGGTGGCTCGGACGGGCGAGCCGGGGAAGTACGAGACCTATGTCGAGCGTCTCGGGCGGTGGCTCGCGATCTCGGCCCACTGCCCCGAGGAAGGGTGCTTCGCCGCGGTCTTCCGGGACGTCTCCGAGCGCAAGCGCGCCGAGCAGGGGCTTCGGGAGAGGGAGGAGCGCTACCGGGCGGTCGTCGAGACCTCCGCGGACGGCGTCCTCGTCCTCGACTCCGAGGGCCGCGTCCTCGAGGCCAACGAAACCTACGTGCGCCTCTCGGGCTACCCGATGGACGAGCTCCTCTCGATGCGGATCTCCGACCTCGAGGCCCGCGAGACTCCGGAGGACACGGCACGCCACATGGAGCGGCTCAAGCGGACCGGGAGCGACCTCTTCGAGACCGAGCACCGGACGAAGGGCGGGCTCGTCTGGTCCGCCGAGGTGACGACGTCCTGGTCGCCGGTCGGAGGAGGCCGGTTCTTCGCCTTCTTTCGGGACCTGAAGAGGCGCTCGCACCTGGAGTCCCTCCCGGTGCCCGTCGCGCACCTCGACGCGGAATGCCGCTACCTGCGGGTGAACTCGAGCTACGCCGGGTGGTTCGGGAAGCCCGTCGACTCCTTCCCGGGCCGGACGGTCCGGGAGGTGGTCGGCGAGCCGGGATGGGTAAAGCTGAAACCGCTCCTCGAGCGGGCGCTCGCCGGAGAGCCGGTCACCTTCGAGTCGGTGCTCCCGCCCGGGGCGGAAGGCCGGCGCCGGGGACGGGGCCTCTACACGCCCGACCGCGGCCCGGACGGGAAGGTCCGCGGAATCGTGGTCGTCTTCCAGGAGGTGACGGAGGACCCGGGCGTCGCCCCGTTGGACCGGCACGGAGCGAGCTCGAAGGTGCGAGGGGGGTAACTGGTGGGCCGTCTGGGTCTCGAACCCAGGACCCCCTGCTTAAAAGGCAGATGCTCTAACCGCTGAGCTAACGGCCCGCCAGGTCGCCAGTCTAGCGGACGGCAGGGGAGGGAGGAAACCGCGCCGCCATCCCCTCTCCCGACCCGTCAGGCCGCCGGCGCCGCCAGCTTGAGCCACTCGTCCAGGGGGGTTCCCGGGAGGACGATGGTCTCCTCGCGGCGGGGCCCCGTGGAGAGGAGGGCGACCCTGGCGCCGATGATCTCCTCCAGCGCGGCGAGGTAGCCGCGGGCGCGGGGGGGGAGGGCGTCGAAGGAGTCGATGCCCGCGGTGATGCTCTTCCAGCCGGGGAAGGAGCGGTAGACGGGCTTCGCCCTCTCGTAGCGGTCGGAGCGGGCGGGGATCTCGGTGACGGTCTGCCCGTCCACCTCGTAGGCGACGGCGATCCGGATCTCGTCCTCTTCGTCGAGGACGTCGAGCTTGGTGAGGACGACGGCGTCGAGGCCGGAGAGGGCCACCGTGGTCCGCGCGACGACGGCGTCGAACCAGCCGACGCGGCGGGAGCGGCCGGTGACGGTGCCGAACTCGTTGCCGCGCGTCCGGATCCTCTCGCCGGTCTCGTCGTGGAGCTCGGTGGGGAAGGGGCCGGAGCCGACGCGGGTCGTGTACGCCTTCATGACGGCGACGACGCAGCGGAGGGCCGACGGCGGGATGCCGAGGCCGGTGCAGGCGCCGCCCGGGCCGCAGGAGGACGACGTGACGAAGGGGTAGGTGCCGTGGTCGACGTCGAGCATGACGCCCTGCGCCCCCTCGCAGAGGAGGCGCGCGCCGGCGGCGAGGCGCTGCTGGAGGAGGGCACGCGTGTCCGCCACGAAGGGGGCGAGCTGGCGCGCGCACGCGAGGTACTCGGCGATGGTGTCGTCGACCGAGGGGCCCGTCAGGCCGTAGAAGTGCGTCAGGACGGCCAGGTGGTGCGTCAGGAGCGGGCGGGCGAGGGCGACGAACCGGTCGGGGTCCACGAGGTCGACGACGCGGATCCCCGTCCGGTTCGCCTTCGTCTCGTACGCGGGCCCGATGCCGCGCGAGGTGGTGCCGATGTTGGCGCCCGCGAGCGCCTTCTCCCGCGCGCCGTCGAGGAGGGCGTGCGTCGGGAGGATGACGTGGGCGCGGTCGGAGAGCTTCAGGTTGTCTCCCACCGCCACGCCTTCCTTGCGGAGGTCGGCGATCTCGGCCAGGAGGGCGCGCGGGTCGACGACGAGGCCGTTCCCGATGACGTTGAGGATCCCGGGACGGCAGATGCCGGACGGGACGAGGCGGAGGGCGAAGTGCTTGTCGCCGAAGCGGACGGTGTGGCCGGCGTTGTGGCCGCCCTGGTAGCGGGCGACGAGGTCGAAGGAGGGGCCGATGAGGTCGACGACCTTCCCCTTCCCCTCGTCTCCCCACTGGCCACCGATCACGACGACGGCGTTGCCACGGGTCGTATTCACCCATCGATTGTAGCCGAGGAGATGGGACAATCCGGGCTCCATGTCAGAGCCGATCGTCCTCACGGGAGAGACCCTCACGCTGAAGGAGCTGGTCGCGGTCGCCGAGCGGGGGCGCAACGCCGTCCTCGGGCCGGAGGCGCGCCGGCGGATCGACGCCGCGCGGGTCCTGATCGACCGCGCCGTCTCCGAGAACCTCGTCGTCTACGGGGTGACGACGGGGTTCGGCAAGTTCTCCGACGTCGTCATCCCGAGGGACAAGCTGCAGCTCCTGCAGCGCAACCTCGTGGAGAGCCACGCGGCGGGCGTCGGGGAGCCGCTGCCGACGCCCACGGTCCGCGCGCTGATGGTCCTCCGGGCGAACTGCCTGGCGAAGGGGTTCTCGGGCGTCCGCCGGGAGACGGTGGAGCTGCTCCTGAAGCTCCTCCGCCGCGGGATCCACCCGTCCGTGCCGGCCCAGGGGTCGGTGGGGGCCTCCGGCGACCTGGCGCCGCTCGCCCACCTGGCGCGCGCGCTGATGGGCGAAGGGGAGGTGGAGTACCACGGGAAGCGGACGACCGCGGCCGAGGCGCTGGCGGCCGAGAAGCTCGCCCCCGCGACGTTCGAGGCGAAGGAAGGGCTCGCCCTGATCAACGGGACGCAGCTGATGACGGCCGTCGGCGCGCTGGCCCTGGCGCGGCTCCTCCACCTGACGAAGGCGGTCGACCTGGTGGCCGGGATGACGACGGACGTCCTGAAGGGGACCGACGTCGCCTTCGACCCGCGGATCCACGCGGCCCGCCCGCACCCGGGGCAGGCCGCGTCCGCCGCGAACCTGAGGATGCTCCTCCAGGGCTCGCCCCTCCGCGAGAGCCACCGCCACTGCGGCCTGGTGCAGGACGCCTACGCGCTCCGCTGTGCGCCGCAGGTCCACGGGACGGTCCGCGACGCGGCGGCCCACGCGCTCAAGGTGGTGACGATCGAGATGAACTCCGCCACCGACAACCCGATGGTCTTCGTGACGGGCGACGGCGAGGGGGAGCTGATCTCGGGCGGCAACTTCCACGGGGCGCCGGTGGCGCTGGTCTTCGACATGCTGACGGCGGCGTGCGCCGACCTGGCGTCGATCTCCGAGAGGCGGACGGAGCGGCTGGTGAACCCGTCGCTCTCCGAGGAGCTTCCCGCCTTCCTCGTGAGGGAGGGGGGGCTCAACTCAGGCTTCATGATGCTGCACGTCACGGCGGCGGCCCTGGTGTCGGAGTCGAAGGCGAACTCGTTCCCCGCGTCGGTCGACTCGATCCCGACGTCGGCCGGCAAGGAGGACCACGTCTCGATGGGTCCGATCGCGGCGCGCAAGCTCGAGCGGAACGTGACGAACCTCGAGAACGTCCTGGCCATCGAGCTCCTGGCGGCGGCGCAGGCCCTCGACCTGCGCCGGCCGCTCCGCTCGAGCGAGCGGCTCGAGGAGCTCCACCGGCGGCTCCGCGCGGTCGTCCCGCCGTGGGACGCGGACCGCTACGCGGCGCCGGACGTGGCCCGGGCGCGCGAGCTCCTGGTCTCGGGGATCGCCGACCTGGTGGCCGACCTGGCCTGAGGCGCGCGGTCAGGAGCGGGCCGGGCCGGCGAGCCGCTCGGCCAGGAGCTGCGGGAGGGCGTCGGCGGGAGTGGCGTCCTCGACGAGGTTCCGGCGGGGGAGCGCCGCCAGGACGGGAGGGAGCGCGACGGACGTCGTTCCCGAAGGGACCCGGTTGAGGACGAGGCCGAGCCTCCCGGAGACGCCGGGAAGGAGGGTCGCGAGCTCCGCGGCGGTCCTCAGGGCCGAGCGGTCCGGAGAGGAGACGACGAGGTAGTCGGCGCGCCGCAGAAGGGCGCCGATCTCCCGGTTCCGGCTCCGGAACCCGTCGTAGAGCCCGTCGAAGGCGTGGAAGAAGTCGGTCATGTCCCGGAGGAAGCTGAACCCCAGGAACCGGTCGGCCGACTTCAGGACGAAGGCCGCCCCGCGCGCCGAGCCCGAGATGGCGCGCTGCAGGAGGGAGTCGCCCCGGAGGAACCACTTGAGGGCGTCGTTCTCCAGCAGCTCGACCATCCGGTCGGGGGCCTTGAGGAAGTCGAGCCCGCGGGCCGCCGGCGCGGTGTCGAGGACGAGGAGGTCGGTGTCCGGGTCGCTCGCGTGCTCGGCGAGCGCCTCGACCCCCATGTACTCGACGACGCCGGGGAGCGAGTCGACGAGGCCGGCGTAGAGGCGGTTGGCATGGATGCGACGGACCGTCGCCGGAGGTGCGACCCGCGCCAGGAGGCGCTCGAAGCTCGCCTTCGGGTCGACCTGCATCACGTGGAGCGTGGCGCCCCCGGGGAGGTCGACGGGGACCGGCCGGTCGAGAGCGCCCGAAAGCCCCAGCGCCTGGGCGAGCCGCCGGGCCGGGTCGACGGTGATGACGAGCGTCCGGCGCCCGGCGCGCGCGGCCGCGATCCCCGCGGCGGCGGAGAGCGTGGTCTTCCCGACCCCTCCCGGCCCGGTGAGGACGAGGAGCGACGTCCCCTGGACGAGCTCCCGGAACCGAAGGTCGCCGGGCGGGAGGGGCGCGCCCCGGACCGAAGCCGGTCGGGACGGCGGGAGCTCGCCGTCGACGAGCGCCCGGCGGAAGAGAGCGAAGAAGCCCCGGTCCAGGGCGAAGGCCCCGTTCCCCACGGCCGGCGGGTCGGGGATCTCGGGCACCTTGACCGTCGGGAGCGCGGTCTTCGGAAGGGTCTCGGCCCGGCCGCTCCGGCCGATCCGGTTGACGACGAGGAGGGCGGTGGCGAGGCCGCCGCCCGAGCGGGCGCCGTCGACCAGCTCGTCCGCCTCCCGCGCCGCGAGCTCGGCCGGCTCGGCCACGACGACGAGGGCGGAGCGGGACGGGTCGGAGAGGAGCTTGTCGAGGTCGAGGGCGAGCTGGCGGAGAGGGCCGACGGGGACGACCCGGAGGATGGTCCTCGGGATGCCGACGAGGGAGAGGGCGTGGCCCATGGCCGGGGCGTCGATGACCACCAGGTCGGTGGGGCGACCGCGGCGGAGGACCTCGCGGACCTTGCCGAGCAGGAGGAGGTCCGGCAGGCCGGGCGTGGCCCGCGTGAAGTAGCGAAACGTCGACGACCCCAGGATCGCCGAGGCGAGGGCGCTCATCGGGACGACGCTGTTGACGAAGTCGGCGAGGAGGGCGTCGAAGTCGGCGGTCAGTCCCCGGAGCCCGGGCTCGAGGGGAGTCTCCTCGTACCCGCCGTCCGGCTGCCCGAAGAGCGCGGCCGCGTCGCCCCGGCCGTCGGTGGAGACGAGGAGGACGCGCCGTCCGGAGGCGGCGGCTCGCGCCGCGAGGGCGGCCGACACCGACGTCTTCCCGACCCCCCCCTTGCCGGAGACCACGACGAGCTGCAGCCGGTCGAGAGGTGCGAAGGCGGACGGGCCTGGCATCCGGCCCGCATTCTCACCCCGGGCGGGCGCCGTCGGGCGCGCCGATGGCTGCCATAATCGGACGTTCAGGTCGCCGGCCCCGTCTCCGGCGAGAAAGGAACGAAGCGATGGCCGAGCCGCTGATCCGGCAGCTGATGTCCCGTGGGGAGGACTTCTTCAACGAGATCACGAACCGTCTCCTGGCGAACGAGGCGTTCGTCGAGGTCCTGAAGAAGGGCGTCGCCGCGAAGGAGGCGGTCGACAAGCAGGTGGCGGCTGCCGTGAAGCGGATGAACGTCGCGACGCGGAAGGACATCGCCAAGCTCGAGAGCCGCCTCGCCGCGCTCGAGGCCGAGCTCGAGGCGATGAAGGCGCCCGCCCGGCCGGCGGCCCGGAAGCCGAGGACGGCCGCCAGGCGCGGCTGAGGAGCGAGGAGATGAACGAACCCGCGAAGAAGCCGGCCTCCCGCGGGCGGCGCGCGCGGAGGGACGGGAACGTCGTCGGGTTCTCGGCCTCGACCGGACGTCCCAGGGTGGCGGTGACGGGGGGGAGCGGCTACCTCGGGGCCCGCTTCGTCCGCGCCCTGGCCGCCCGGGGCGACTGGGACATCCTGGTCCTCGACCTCGCCCCCGCCGCCAACACGCCGCCCGAGGTCCGCCACCGGTTCCTCGACCTGAACCTGCCGCACGCGGACGGGACGGTGTGGAAGCTGCTCCGCGAGGAGAAGCCCGACGTGGTCGTCCACATGGCGGCCCTCCGGAGCCCGACCCGCGACGCCACGTACGCCCACGAGCTGAACTCCATCGGCGCCCTGCACGTCCTGGGAGCGGCCGGCGAGGCGCGGATCAAGCGCCTCATCGTCACCTCCACGACGCTCGTCTACGGCGCGCGGGGGGACAACCCGGCCTTCCTCACCGAGGACCACCCGATGCGCCCCGACCCGGGCGACCGCTTCGTCCGGGACTTCGTGGAGGCCGAGCGGCACGCGCGCGACTTCGCGCGCCGCCACCCCGACGCGAAGACCGCCGTCCTCCGCCTGGCCCCGATGCTCGCCCCCGAGCGGCGCGACTACAGGCTCCGGTACCTGGAGGGGGCCTTCGCGATGACGATGCTGGGCTACGACCCGCTCGTCCAGTTCCTCCACCCGGACGACGCGGTGGAGGCCCTCCTCAGGACCCTCGACAAGCCGGACGCGCACGGAGTCTTCAACATCGCGCCGGACGGCGTCCTTCCGATCTCCTCCGTCCACCTCCTCTTCGGGACGCCGGAGCTGCCGGTCCCGCACGGCCTGGCCTACGGGCTCGCCGAGCTCCTCTGGCTGGCCGGCTTCGCCTCGGCCCCCGGGATCCACGCTCACTACGTCCGCTACCCGTGCGTGGCGGAGAACGAGAAGGCGCGGCGGGTCCTCGGCTTCTCGCCGCGCTTCACGACGCTGGAGACGGTGCTCCAGGTCGCGCGGGCCAAGCGGGGCCGGGGGCGCGCGCTCGACTTCGGCGTCCTCGAGGAGATCGCCCGGACGGCCGCGTACCGGTTCGAGAGCCGCGTGAGGAGGCACCGGAGCCCCGCCCCCGACACTCCCGCCGGACCCGGAGGGGGAATTCCCGCCGCCCCCCCGAAGCTCGAGAAGGTGGCGTCATGACCCGGCCCGACCCCGAAGCCTCCCCCGCGCCGGCGGCCCCCGCGGGCGCCGTCGCCCCCTTCACCCCGAGCCTCATGCCGGAGCCGACGGACGAGCACCGGCTCCTCCGGAACCTCCTGGGGGAGGCGGGGCGCTTCCTCGCCGCCAACCCGGAGCTCTCCTCGCCGAGGGCCTGGGTCGACATCTGGAACATGTTCCGGCACCGGAACCGGTCGCTCGACCTCGACGACTTCGGGGCCGACGAGGCGGCGGCGCGCGTCTTCGAGCCCCTCCTCGACTTCCTCTACCGGGTCTGGTGGCGCGTGACGCTGACCGGCGTCGAGAACGTCCCGAACTCCGGCCGCGCGCTCCTCGTCATCAACCACTCGGGGACGCTGCCGTGGGACGGCGCGATGGTGAAGCAGGGGATCCAGACGGACCACCCGGCGCGCCGGCAGGCCCGGATGCTCATCCTCGACATGTTCACGACGCTCCCGTTCCTGCAGCCCTGGCTCCGCCAGATGGGAGGGGTGCGCGCGTGCCCCGAGAACGGCGAGCGGCTCCTCCAGCGCGACGAGCTGGTCGGCGTCTTCCCCGAGGGGGTCAAGGGGGTCGGCAAGTACTTCCGGGACCGCTACCGCCTCGCCCGGTTCGGCCGCGGCGGGTTCATCCGCCTCGCCCTGAGGACCGGGTCGCCCGTCGTCCCGGTGTCGGTGGTCGGCGCGGAGGAGGTCCATCCCATCCTGGCCCGCCCCGATGTCATCGGGCGCCCGTTCGGCTTCCCCTACTTCCCGATCACGCCGACGTTCCCGGCGCTCGGTCCGCTCGGCGTCGTCCCGCTCCCGACGAAGTGGTGGATCGACATCGGCAAGCCGATCGACCTCGGCCTCGGGCCCGAGGTGGCCGAGCGGCCGATGATCGTCAACGAGCTCGCGGACAACGTCCGGCAGACCATCCAGCAGATGATCGACTCGCGCCTCGCCCGGCGCGGGAACGTCTTCACCGGGGAGTGACGCTCCGGGCGCGCGGCCCGGCCTCGCTCGCCTTCCGCCCGTCGAGGCTCTTCTCGAGCCGGTCGAGGGAGGCGAGCAGCCGGTCGTGCGCCCCCTTCAGCCCGGGCTGCCGGCGGGGAGGGGCGGGGCGCGCGACGCGCGGAAACGAGACGGCGGGCCTCAGGCCGAGGCCGTGGCGGGCGAGGACGCGCGAGATCCGGCCGTGCTCCTCGTCGAGCCGCTGCATGGTGGACCGGTACGCGAACTCGGCGATCCTCACCCGGCCGGAGGTCCGCATGATGTTCCGCATGAAGAAGGGGAGGTCCTCCGGCTTCGGCTCGAAGACGAGGATGTCGACGTCGGGCCTCTCGCGCGCGTACCGGGCGAGGCCGTACTGGAGCCGCGTGTGGAGGGTGAGGCGGAAGACCTGGTCGAGGACCGAGAGGAGCCCCCGGCTCGCCAGCGCGCCGCGCGGGATCCGGCCGAAGCGCGGGAGCGTCCGGCTCGGCGTCACGCGCAGCGGGACGATGGGGTTGACGCAGACGACGAGGCCGCAGCGGTCCCGGATGGCCAGCGAGATGTGGGCGGTCTTCCGGACGCCGCCGTCGATGTAGTCCGAGTCGCCGATCCTCACGGGGCGGTAGAGCCCCGGCAGGGCGCAGGACGCCTTCACGGCCCGGGAGATCGGGACCTGGTCGAGCCCCGGCGCGCCGAAGGCGGCGACGTGGCCGGTGTCGAGCTCGACGGCGACGCAGCGGAGCTCGTTGCGGAGCTGCCTGAAGTCGTTCGTCCGCCCCGGCTGGGAGAGCCAGACCTCGAGCCACTCCTCGAGCCCCTCGAGCGTGAAGAAGCCGGACGGGAGAACGGCGGAGAGGGAGGCGACGAGGTCGGTGAGCGTCGTCTCCCGGCCGTTCTTGAAGTAGTCCCAGGCCGACTCGGCCACCGTCACCGGGGCCCGCGCGAGGCGGACCAGGATCTCGGAGAGGTTGAGGCGGAAGAGCTGCATGTCGTCCAGGTCGGAGCGGCTCCCCGCCGAGCGGGTGACCGACCGGTAGAGGACGGTGGGGGAGATGCCGTTGGCCAGGAGGGTCCCGACGTACGACCCGGCGGAGACGCCGACGAAGAGGTCGAAGTCGTTGACGGAGGCCCCCTCGAGGCGCTCCTCGAGGGCTGCCAGGACGCCCATCTCGTAGATGGCGCCCATGATCCCGCCTCCCGCGCAGACGAGCGCGCGGCGGTGCGGCACGGGCGCGGGGAAGGACGGCCCCCCGCGGCCGGTCGACGGGACGAGGCGGAGGCGAGTCGGTCTCACGCTGAAAGAAGAGGCGCCGGGTTCGCCGGCGCCTCGAGTCTATCGGAAACGGAAGACCCCGGGACGGGGGCCGGGGAGGCTCAGGAGGCCTTCCGGGTCCGGGTGGTGCGGGCGGCGCGCGGCTTCTGGAGGGCGTCGATCTTCCGGGACAGCCCGTCGACCTTGCTCGAGAGGGTCTTGAGCTCGCGCTGGGTCGGGACGTTGAGGCGATGGAGCGTCGTCTCGATGACGGGGGTCACGGCTCCGCCGATCCTCCGGGCGAGGTCGTCGGCGAGCTTGCCCGCTTCGCGGGAGAGGCCGGTGCGGACCTTGTCGACGCCGCCGCGGGCGTCGCGGACGACCTCGTTGACGAAGCCCTGGGGGTTCTTCGCGATGGTCTGGCCCTTCCTCCGGACGGTGCTCGCGGCCGACTTGACGGTCTCCTCGACCTTGTTGGCCACCTGGAGGGTCTCGTCCTTGACGGCGCCGACCTTGCGGACCGCGGACTTGTACGCGCGGTCGATCGGCTCGGGGACCGCGAACGGGAGGTTGATCGTGCCGGCGGCGGGGCTCTTGCGGGCGGTTCTCATGGCTTGGCTGACTCCTTCTTGCGGGCGGGCGCCGGGCGTCCGCCGGTGGGCATTGGGATCCCCTTCGGGGCTCGTACGGACTTGGGAAACGAGGAGGCGGCGAGCTGCTCGAGCTGGTCGAGCCGGCCCTCGAGGTCCTGGATCTCCTTCCGCATGTCGCTGGTCGCGTTCCCGTTCAGGCGGCGGAGGAGGTCCCGGACGCGGCCGAGGACGTCCGCCAGGCTGTCGCCGAAGACGGCGCCGACGTCCTCCTTGAGCCGGGTCCCCTCCTCCCACGTGAGCCGGCCCCGGCCGACGAGGCCGCCGACGATCCGCTCGACGTCCTGGCGCGCCGTCTCGAGGCGCCTGGTGACGGGAGCGATCGTCTCGGCGATCTTGTCGGGGGCCGTGGCGCGGCGGACGGACGCGGCCATCCGCGGGGCGCCGACGCGCTCGACCACGTCGGCAACCGTTCCTGCGGCGTCGCTCGAGGCGCGGAGCAGGAGGGTGAGGGCGTCGGCCGACGCCGGGACCGGGGTCCGGTCCGAGGCGAGGGCGCGGGAGAGGATCCGGGCGGTGATGTCCTCGCCGCTGTCCGCGGCCTTCACCTCGATCCGGGTCCCCGAGGCGACGGAGCGCGCGATGTCGTCGAGGGTGACGAAGCGGCGTTCCGCGGGCTCGTAGAGCTTCCTGTTCCGGTATCTCACGATGCGGCGGGCGGTGGCGTTCATGACAGGGAAAAGATAACGCGCTGCGTAAACCTTGTCAAGTAATGCGCTGTGTAATTTCGCCCGGTCCCGCCGGCGCCCCCCGCGCGTCGGGGCTACCATTTCCCCATGCCGACGCTCCCCGACGTCCGCTCCCCGTACGCCCCTCCCGCCCTCCCGCGCGGAACCGCCCTCTCCTGCCGGTCGTGGCTCACCGAGGCCCCGTACCGGATGCTCCTCAACAACCTCGACCCGGAGGTGGCCGAGCGGCGCGAGGACCTCGTCGTCTACGGAGGCTCGGGCAAGGCGGCGCGCAACCCGGCGTGCCTCGAGGCGATCCTGGCCGAGCTGAAGAGGCTGGGAGAGGACGAGACCCTCCTCGTCCAGTCGGGCAAGCCGGTGGCGGTCTTCCGGACCCACGCCGACGCTCCGCGCGTCCTGATCGCCAACGCGAACCTCGTCCCGAAGTGGGCGACGTACGACGAGTTCCGGCGGCTCGAGGGGCTGGGGCTGACGATGTTCGGCCAGATGACGGCCGGCTCGTGGATCTACATCGGGACGCAGGGGATCCTGCAGGGGACCTACGAGACCTTCGCCGAGGCCGCCCGCCGCGACCTCGGGAGCCCGGACGGCTCGCTCGCCGGGCGCCTCGCCGTGAGCGCCGGCCTGGGCGGGATGGGCGGGGCCCAGCCCCTGTCGGTGACGCTGAACGGCGGGACGGCGCTGATGGCCGAGGTCGACCCGTCGCGGATCGACCGTCGCCTCGCCACGCGGTACTGCGACGAGAGGGTCGACGACCTCGACGCGGCCATCGACCGCGCCCTCTCGGCCCGCGACCGCAAGGAGGCCGTGTCGATCGGCGTCCTGGCGAACGCGGTCGACCTCCTCGCGCGGCTGGTCGCGCGGGGGATCGTCCCCGACCTCCTCACCGACCAGACGTCGGCGCACGACGACCTGAACGGCTACGTCCCGCACGGGCTCCCTTACGCCGAGGCGCTCCGGCTCCGGGTCGCCGACCCGGAGGAGTACCGGCGCCGCGCGGTGGCGTCGATGGGGGAGCACGTCCGGCTGATGCTCGAGCTGCAGCGCCGGGGGGCGGTGGCGTTCGACTACGGCAACAACATCCGCGCGCAGGCCGTCCGGGCGGGCGTGGAGGACGCGTTCGGGATCGAGGGGTTCGTCCCGCGCTACATCCGGCCGCTCTTCTGCGAGGGGAAGGGGCCGTTCCGCTGGGCGGCCCTCTCCGGCGACCCCGCGGACATCGCCGCGACCGACCGGGCGATCCTCGACCTCTTTCCCGGCAACGCCGGCCTCGCGCGCTGGATCCGCCTGGCCGGCGAGCGGGTGGCGTTCCAGGGGCTTCCGTCGAGGATCTGCTGGCTCGGCTACGGGGAGCGGGACCGGGCGGGGCTGGCGTTCAACGAGCTGGTGAGGACGGGGAAGGTGAAGGCCCCGATCGTCATCGGCCGCGACCACCTCGACTGCGGCTCCGTCGCCTCCCCGAACCGCGAGACCGAGGGGATGAGGGACGGGAGCGACGCCATCGCCGACTGGCCGCTCCTGAACGCGCTCGTCAACACCGCCGCCGGGGCGACCTGGGTCTCGATCCACCACGGGGGCGGGGTCGGGATCGGCTACTCGATCCACGCGGGGATGGTCGTCGTGGCCGACGGGACGGAGGCCGCCGCGCGCCGCCTCGCCCGCGTCCTGGTGACCGACCCGGGGATGGGGATCGTCCGCCACGTCGACGCCGGCTACCCGGAGGCGACGGCCTTCGCGAAGGCGCACGGCGTCCGGGTCCCGATGAGCCGCTGACCCCTTGTCGAGCCCGACGCCGTCGCGGCGCGCCGCCTGGCTCCTGACCGCCGCCGGGGCGGCGGCCGCGGTGGCGGCGCTGGGCGGGCGGCTGCTGCCCCTCTCGGACCGGGCGGTCGCCGCGCGGGAGGCGGCGCTCCGTCGGGCCGCGACGGAGCGGCTCGAGCGGGACGCGGGGAGGATGCGCGAGGTCGCCGAGCGGCTCCAGCGGTCGCGCGCCTTCGCGGACGTGGTCGACGGGGGGATGGCGGATGCCCGGCCCGCGCGCCTCTTCGCGCTCCTGGCCGACGCGCTCCCGTCCGGGAACGGCTGGGGGGTCGTCTTCCACGACCGCCGCGGGGAGGCGGTGGCCTGGGCGGGGGAGGCGGCGGACCTTCCCCTGGCTCCGGAGGAGCGGGGGGAGCGGTTCGCTTCGGACTTCTCGGTCACGCGGTTCACCCTCGCGTTTGTGTCGCGGAGGGTCACGGGCCAGGACCTCCGGGGGGCGCTCGTCGTCTCGCGTCGCTACCCGACGGGGATCCTCCGGCCGGATCTGATCGCCGCGCTCGGGCTGCGGGGGGGGCCGACGGTGAGGCGCCTCCGGGTGAGGGCCTCGAACGTCCCGGGGAGGCTCGTCCGGCTCGACCTGGAGGCGACCCTCCCGGCGCTCGTCGCGGACGACGTCCGCCGCGCGCGGGCTCGCCCGCTCTCGGTCTTCGCAGCCGGCCTCGCGCTGGCCGCCGGGTTCGCCGCCCGCCGGACCGCCTGGGGGGTGGTGGCCGCCCGCCTGGTCCTCCTCCTCGGGGCGCCACGGGCCGCCCAGGGCGCGTGGCGCCCCTTCCTCGGGCCGCGGGCGCCCTCCGTCGACGGCGGCCTCCTCTCCTCTCCGGCGGACCTGGCGCTCACCGGTCTGGCGGCGGTCGTCGTCCTCCGCGCGCTGGTCCCTCGCGACGGGCCGGCCCGGGGGAGGCTCTTCCGCGGCGGAGCCGTGGCGGGCGGCCTCGCCCTCGCGGCGGCCGTGCCGCTCCTTTCGAGCCTCGCCGGGGGGACCCGGGGAGAGCTCTGGAGCGGTCTCGAGCTGGTGCCGGCCTCGGCGGAACGCTTCGCGGCCGGGGCGGGCGGGGCGGCGCTCGTCGCGGCCCTCCTCGGAGCCGCGGCCGCCCTCCTGGCCCGCGCTCCGCTCCCCCCGCGAGGGGCCCTCGCGGCCGCGGCTGCCGGGGGCGTCCTCCTGACGTGGGCGCTGGCGGCGCCGGGCGGCGGCGCCCTCGTCGTCGCCGCGGTCGGGAGCGCCGCCCTCGCCGCGGGGCTCGCGCGGCCGCTCGCGTTCGACGAGAGGACGAAGGCCTCCTCGCGCGCGATGGGCGTGGTCCTCCTCGCCGTGGCAGCCGTCCTGCCGGCCAGCGCGGGGCTCCAGGCCGGGAGGACCGTCCGTCTCGACCGGATCCTCTCCGCGGCCCAGGCGGCAGCCGGTCCCGACCGGGAGCGGCGCGACGAGGAGGGACCGGCCTCGTGGGAGAGCCGGGTCTCCCGGCCGGAGATCGCGCCCTGGCTCCCCGGCGGCCCCGCCACGAGGCTCTTCGACCTGGCCCGGGCCCTCTGGGTCCGCGGGGCCAACGACATCTTCCCGGAGAGCGGGGACCTCCTGACGATCCGGGACGAGCAGGGGGGTGTCGTGTCGTCGTACGGGGTCCTCCGGCCCGGGACCGAGGGGCGCGGCACCGCGATCGGGCTGAGTCTCCCCGTGCCGGGACTGTCGGGGATCGTGACGCGGGTCCCCGATCCGCCCGCCTCCGACCGCGATCCCCTCCTCTCCGCGGCGGTCCTGCGCGAGGCGGCGCCGCCGGTCACCGCGGAGAGGATCACCTACGATCCCGCCGGGCGCGCGGTGGGGAAGACGGGCCTGGAGCGCTCGGACCTGCCGCCCGACCTCGTGGCGACGGCGCGGATGGCGGGCCGGGCGGTCGGGTTCCAGGGCTCCGGTGGCGATCGCCAGCGCGTCCACGTCCGGGCGGTCCCCACGGGCTTCCTGGCCGACTCGGCGCCGGCGCCGGGTCCCCTCTCGCTCGTCGGGTCCGCCGTGGCCCGGCTGGAGCTCGTCCTTCCCCTCCTGGCCCTCTTCCTCGTCCCGCCGCGGCGGCGCCCGCACGCGCCGCTGGGCCGGCCCGGGCCGCTCCGGTGGCCGCCCCGGCTCCTCTCGACGTTTCGCTCGAGGCTGGTCGCGGCACTCCTCCTCTCCGGGGCGCTGCCGCTCGCGGGGAGCGTGGTGCTCCTTCGCGCGGCGCTCGACGGGAGCTCCGCGGTGGCGGCCCAGCGACGGGCCCTCGGTCTCCTCTCCGAGGCGCGGCGGCTCCTCTCGGCCGAGCCGGACGCGACCCCGTCGCCCGCGGAGCTGAACGAGGCCGCGGGCGTCCTGGGGACCGACCTCCTCCTCTACCGGAACGGTCACCTCGTGGCGGCCTCGCGAGCGCTCCCGGTCGCCGCCGGGCTCGCGCGCGAACGCCTGGCCGCTCCGGTCGCCGAGCAGCTGGCCGACGGCGCGAACGGCGCGGTGGCCCTCCGGCCCGCCGCCTACCTCGGCCGGCGGGTCGTGGAGGCGGCGCAGGTCCTGACCGAGGACCGTCGGGACGCGCTCGCGGTCGTCCTCCCGGAGGACCAGGCCGCCCGCGCGGCCGTCGACGTCATGGTGCTGCTGGCCGTGGCGGTGGCCCTCGCGGCCCTCGGGATCGGCGGGCGCGCGGCGGTCGCCGTGTCGCGCCCCGTCGAGGGCCTCGTCGGCGCGGCCCGGAGGCTGGCGGGCGGGGAGGACCCCGGACCGCTCCCGAGGCCCGGGGCGACGGACCTGGCGCGCCTGGTCGACGCGTTCGTGGCGATGTCGACCAGCGTGAGGGAGAGGACCGAATCGCTCGCGAGGGAGCGGGAGGCGGCCGTGGCGCTGCTCGGGAGCCTCACGTCCGCGGTCGTCCTCTTCCGGGAGGACGGGGGGCGGGTCCTCCTCGCCAACGCGACCGCCGACCGGCTGCTGCCGGGCCGCGACCTCGCGGAGCGGCTCGCCCCGCCGGTCTGGGAGCCGGTCCGGCACGCCCTCGACGCGCGCCGCCCGTTCGAGGAGAGGATTCCCGTGCCGCTCGAGGAGCGGGAGCACGTCTTCCGCGTCGTGGTGGCCTCGCTCCCCTCGGACGCCGACGGACCACGGGGGCTCCTCCTCCTGGAGGACCTGACGGCGTTCGTGCGGGCCGAACGGCTGACGGCCTGGGTGGAGGCGGCGCGGGCGGTGGCGCACGACGTGAAGAACCCGCTGACGCCGATCCGCCTCTCGGCGGAGCGGATCCAGAGGCTCGAGTCGCGGGGCGCCCTCCCGCCGGCGAGCGGCGCGGGTGAGGCGGCCGCCGCCATCCTGAGGCAGGTCGAGGTCCTGACGGAGAGAATCGGGCGCCTGGCGCGCTTCGCCAACCCGTCCGCGCCGGAGCAGCGCCGCATGGACGGCCGGGAGACGAGAGCCCTGCTCGAGGAGATCGCCGCCGACTGGGCGTCCCACGAGACGGCGCGCGTCCGCGTGGAGGTGGCGGAGGGGTGTCCCGCCGTCCGGGCGGACCGGGGGCTCCTGCGCGACGCGCTGACGAACTTCGTCCTCAATGCGGTGGAGGCGCTCGAGGGACGGCCCGGGTCGGTCTCCCTCGCCGCGGGACCGGTCTCGCCGCAGGACGGCGCGCTCGCCCTCGAGGTCTCGTGCACCGACGACGGGCCCGGCCCGCCGGGCGGCGACGTGGAGCGCGTCTTCGACCCGACCTTCTCGACCAAGGCCCGGGGCTCCGGGATGGGGCTCGCCGCCGCCCGGCAGGCCGTGGAAGGGCAGGGCGGCTCGGTCTTCGCCTGCCGCCCGCCGGGGGGCGGCTTCCGGATCGGATTCCGCCTTCCGGCGGAACCCGATTGATAGAATGGCGCAAATGTCGGAGATGAGCAGGTTGCGCGCGGGACTCGCCCTCGCCCTGGGAACGCTGGTCCTTCTCGCAGGGTCCTCCTGCGGGAGGAAGGGGGCGGGGAGCGGTGCGGCGGCAGGCGTCCCCCGGGGCGACTCGCTCTTCCTGGCCGAGGCTCCTGCGGTGATCCCGGAGGACGCGGGCCCGGCCTTCGATGCCGCCGGGATCGGGAGCCTGTACGTCACGGCAGCCACGCTCGGCGCCGGCGGGGCCGTCCGGAGCTTCCCTCCGCCACCCACGTCGATGCCGCGTCCCGTCGTCCTCGTCGTGAACGCGGACCCCGCCCTGGCCGACACGCTCGCGCGGACGGAGCCGAAGGACGCCGGAGCGATCGGCCAGAGCTGGCTCCCCGGCCTGCAGCGGCTCGTGGCTGAGGCGAAGCCCTGGGCTCAGGTCCGGGGAGTTCACATCCACTTCCTCCCGGCGCCGGCTTCGGCCCGCTCCCTCGCGGCGGCGCTCGAGGTCGTCAAGAAGGGGCTTCCCGGTCTCTCGGTGTCGGTGACGATCCCCTCCTCGTCGGACCTCTCGGCCTGGAAGCCGCTCGCCGGCGTCGTGGACGAGGCGCTCGTCTTCTGCTTCGGCCGCAGGCCCGAGACGGGCGACGTCTTCCTCCCCGAGCTGACCGAGGCCGCCGCGCGGACGGTCCCGCTGCCCTTCCGGCTCCTCGTCGTCCTCGGCGGATACGGGCGTGCGGGCTCGAGCTTCGCCGGGCGGCGGATCCCGGACCGCGAGATCGACCAGCTCACGGAGGACCGCAACCTCGACTTCGACTTCAGCGCCGTCCTCTCCACCGAGCCGGGGAGCATCTACACCTTCAAGCCCCGGCCGGGCTACGACTGGCGCAAGAGCCTCCTGGCGGCGGACGGGGGATACGCCCGTTTCCACATCCTCCCGATGTCCGACCTCGTCCGGTTCCTGACGGACGCGTCGCGGTGGTCCGGGACGAAGCTCGCGGGCCGCGTCTTCGTCGTCGACGCGGTCCCGCGCGACGGGCACCTGGTCGGCTTCGAGGCTCTCCAGGCCTTCCTCACCGGGAAGCCGTGGGACCCCAACCTGAACGTCGAGGTCGAGAGCCCGAAGGCGGGGAGCTTCACTCTCCGGATCACGAACACCGGCCCCACGTCGAGCGAGCTCTCCCGCTTCGGGAACTGGATCCAGGTCCGCGTCGAGGGCGGCGCGTTCGCCAACGTCGCGGCCGGCGACTTCGACCGGTACGAGCTCTACCTCTCCGCCTCCGACATGACGCAGCTCGCCCCGTTCGGCAGGGCGACCGTCTGCCGCCTGTTCGAGAACTTCTTCGCGCCCGGGGAGTCGAACGAGGCCGGTCCTCTCAGGGTGAGCGGCGCCCACCCCCGCGCCTTCCTCAGCTACGAGCTGGCGCTCCCGGACGGACGGGTCCTGAAGGTCCCCGAGCTCGAGGTCTCGCTCGTCCCCGAGGTCGAGAGGAAGGAGCCGCCGGTCAGGCTCGGACGCTCCCGCCGGCGCTGACCGGGCGCCGCCCCCGCCCCGGGCCTCCCGACGCGGGAAGGCCGCGGGGGGTGCCGGGCCTCAGGCGTCCGCGAGGAGCCCGCCGTCGGCCACGATCCGCTCCGCCAGGGAGACCGCGAGCGTCGCCCCGGGGCCGCGGAGGTGGTCCGCCGCCAGGACGAGCCGGGCCGAGGTGCCGGACGAATCGACGCGCAGGACGATCGTCTCGTCCCGGCCGGCCGCGTCGACGAGGCCCGCCGGGCCGTCGACGTCGGCGTCGGCGAAGCGGTCCGACCGGCCGAGGAGGGCCTCCCGGACGGCGGACGCCGCCGGGGCGGCGTCCCGGAAGCGGAGCTCGACGCGCAGGGTCGTCCCGTGGAAGACGCCCGCGCGGAGCGAGAGGACTCCCAGGGGGAACCGCCCGGAGGTGAGGGCCTCGAAGTCGCCGGCCAGCGCGGCCTCGTACTCGGCCGCGTCGGCAGGGGAGAAGAGGCTGAAGGCCGCCTGTGCGCCGTGGACGTCCTTCGGCAGGCTCCGGAACGAGGCGAGGGCGACCGCCTGCTCGAAGAGCTCGTCGACGCCCGCCTTGCCCAGCTCGCTGGCCGGGCGGTCGACCGCCACCGTGACGCCGGTGACCGGCGCGACCGCGTCGACGGCCGCGACGGCCTCGGAGAGGACGACGGCCGCGGGGTTCCGGAGGAGGTAGAGCGGCGCGGGCGCCACCGGCTCGCGGGCCGGGCCGGGCGGCGGCGCCCAGGTCCCGCCGCTCCGGACGCCCGAAAGGTCGATCGCCGTGCAGCCGTCCTGGCCGCGCACCGCGAGGAAGCGGGCCGTCGCCCCGGCTGTCCCGCAGAGGAAGGCGACGTGGCAGCCGTCGAGGCAGCCGGGCTCGGCCGGCGAGACGAAGGCCGCCTCGCCGCCGTCGTCGGTGAGGAGCCCGCTCGCGGGATCGCCCGTGTGGAAGAGGCGGGTCCTCGAGGACGGGAACGCCCTGGTCCGGAGGAGGTCCCGGACGTCCCGCGCCACCAGCGAGGAGGGGTCGACGATCCCGACGACGAGGCCGCTCACGCGGCCCCCGTCGGGGCGTGCTTGTGCGGGAAGAGGACCGTGGCGATCCGCCCGACGGGCGCCGACGCGGCGTAGACGATGGCGATGACCGCGAAGCAGACGTCGGGCCGCCAGGCGGCCACGGCGGCCACGACGAGTGCCACGAGCGGGACGAGCCGCGCCGAGCGCCTCGACCTCAGGTCGACGTCCTTGAAGGACCGGTAGCGGAGCGTCGAGACCATGAGGTACGAGAGGACGAGCGTCAGGGCGAGGAACGCCGGCTTCATCCAAGGCTGCGGCACCGGCTCGGGGAGGGCCCAGATGGGACCGCAGAGGGCGCCCGCGGCCGCCGGGATCGGGAGCCCGACGAAGTACCGCTTGTCGACGACGTGGACCTGCACGTTGAACCGCGCCAGGCGGCAGGCGCCGCAGACGAGGAAGAGGAAGGAGACGAAGAGGCCGAGCCGCGCGTAGGAGTCGAGCGCCCAGTGGTAGACGAGGAACGCGGGAGCGATCCCGAAGGAGACGACGTCGGCGAGCGAGTCGAGCTGCTCGCCGAAGGCCGACGTCGTTCCCGTCATCCGGGCGACGCGGCCGTCCAGGGAGTCGAGGAAACCGGCGAGGAAGAGGAGCCCGGCGGCCAGGTCGTACCTCTCGTGCTGCGTGGCGTCGAGGGAGAGGTAGCCGCAGAAGATGTTCCCGACCGTGAAGAGGGCCGGAAGAACGTAAACGCCGCGGCGGACGCCGCGGCGTGAAGACTCCCGGGAGGTGTCACGAGCCATCGGTCGAAAGACCTCCCGGTTGCGCGCGAGCCCGTCTCAGTGGGAGGAGCCGACGCGCGCCCTGTATTCGCGCGCGATCTCTTCCATCCGGTCCTTGAGGGCCAGCTTCTGCTTCTTGAGCCGCTTCTCCTCGGCTTCCTCGTCCTGGGAGAGGAACGACTTGGAGGCGAGCTCGGCGAGCCGCTTCTCGTGGGCCAGGTGGTTGGAGAGAAGGTTCGAGAACTCCTCGTTCGCGCCTGCGAGCTCGCGCTTGAGCTCTTCGGTCAACGACGGCATTGCCACCTCCGGGGGGCCGTTGCGGACGGCCCGTGCCGAGTGTGTCTTTTCCGGAACGGCAGAGTCAAGGCGGATCGAACCGGGCTCCGGACTGCGGGCCAGGACGAGCGCGTCCTCCCCGTCCCCGTAGTACTGGCCGCGGCGGCCCACCTGCCGGAAACCGAGCCCGGCGTAGAAGGACCGGGCGGCGGCATTCGACTCGCGGACCTCGAGGTAGACCTCGTCCGCGCCGATCCGCCCGCCGAAGGCGAAGACCTCCTCCATCAGCTTCCGGGCCAGGCCGAGGCGCCGGAAGGCCGGCTCGGTGGCGATCTTGTGGACGTGGATCTCCCCCCCGGCGTGGGCGCAGAAGACGTAGCCCAGGAGGCGTCCGGTCGCGTTCCGGGCGACCCTGTTGAAGCGGAAGGGGGCGCCGACCTCGGAGGCGAAGTACTCCCGCTTCCAGGGGATGGGGAAGGAGCGCCGCTCGAGGTCCGCGACGGCGTCGAGGTCGACGGCGACGGCGTCTCGGATGACCACTCCCCGGAGGCCGACCCCGTCCGTCACGTCCCGAACCGCTCCTCGGCCGCGCTCCGGCGCCCGTAGGCCGGACCCTCGTCGCCTCCGGAGGCTCCGCCGGCGGCGAGCCGGGCCGCCGCCGACGCGAGCGCGAGCCGGACCTCGGCCAGGTCGATCGTCGGGACCCCCGCCTCCGCGGCCTCGGCCGCCGCGTCGTGGCGGGGGAGCCGGTCGAAGGCCCGTGCGTCGGCGTCGGGGCGGGCCCGGCACCGGTAGACCTCGCCCCTGCCGGCCCCGAGGAAGAGGTCGACCGGGCCCTGGCCGGGGTCGAGGGCCGCTCGCGCCGCCTCGAAGGTCGGGACCGTGACGAGCGGGACGCCGAGCGCCCGGGCGAGCCCTCGCGCGAAGGCGATGCCGGCGCGGAGGCCCGTGAACGAGCCCGGACCGGAGAGGACGGCCACGCGCGCGAGATGGGAAACGCGGAGCCCGTTCGACGAGAGGAGGGACGAGAGGGCCTCGGGGAGCGCCTCGGCCGCGGCGGGGGGGAGCGCCGCGACGGCCTCGCGGGCGCCGGGCGCGTCGGACGCCTCGACCAGCGCGAGCTCGGGCCGGGGCGAGGCGGTGTCGATTCCGAGGACCCTCATCGCGGCCTGGCCCGATGCTAGCATCCCCCCCTTCCGATGCGTTCCACGCCGATGCTCGAGCAGTACTGGGCCCTCAAGCGCGAGGTCCCGGACGCGATCCTGCTCTACCGCCTCGGCGACTTCTACGAGATGTTCTTCGAGGACGCGGAGGCGGCCGCCCCGCTCCTCGGCCTCGTCCTGACGGCGCGCCACCGCGACAGCGACATCGAGGCGCCGATGTGCGGCGTCCCGCACCACGCGCTCGACACCTACGTCGGGAAGCTGATCGTCGCGGGGCGGAAGGTGGCCATCGGAGAGCAGGTCGAGCCTCCCGTCAAGGGGCGGGTCCTCGTGGCGCGGAAGATCGTCCGAGTCATCACGCCGGGCACCCTCGTCGACCCCGACCGCCTGGACGCGCGGCAGGCGAACGACCTCGTAGCCGTCGCGCTCGGGAGCGACGGGCCCGCGCTCGCCTACCTCGACGTCTCGACCGGCGACTTCGAGGTGGTCCGGCTCGACGGGACCCCCGGCGCCGAGCTCCTGGCGCGCCGCCCTCCCCGCGAGGTCGTCTGCTTCCCGTCCGAGCGCGAGAGCGTGGAGGCGTGGCTTCGCGAGCTTCCCCCGGACCCACCCGTCCTCTCGGTCCTCTCCGCCGACTCGCCGCGCGGGCGGACCGCGGCGGAGCTCCTGGAGCGGCACTTCGGGACCTCCACGCTCACCCCGTTCGGGCTGCCGCCTTCGGGTCCTCCGGTCGACGCCGCCGCGGCCGTCCTCCACTACGCCCAGGCGACGCAGAAAGCGTCGTGCTCCCACGTGGCGACCCTCCGGACCCGGGCTGCCGGGGAGGGGCTGGTCGTCGACTCGGTGACGGCGGGGCACCTCGAGGTCGCCCGGTCCTCCCGCGACGGCGGGCGGTCGGGGACCCTCCTCTCCGTCGTGGACCGGACCGCGACGGCCTTCGGCGCGCGGACGCTCCGCCGGCTCCTGGAGCAGCCTCTCGGGCGGCGCGAGGCGATCGAGCGGCGACTCGACGCCCTCGAGGAGCTCCTCTCGGACGAGGGGCGGCTCGGCGCCCTCTCCTCGGCACTCGCGGGGCTGCCCGACCTCCCCCGGCTCGTGGCGCGGATCTCGGTCGGGGCGGCGTCCCCGCGGGACCTCGTCCAGCTCGCCGAGGGGGTGGCCCGCGGGCGCGCCCTGGAGGGGACGCTCGGGCCGGCCACCGCGGAACTCCTCGCCCCGGGCGGCGACGCCTGGCCCGGAGGCCTCCCGGCCGAGCCGTTCGCCAGCGCGCGGGCGCGCCTCGTCGACGAGCCGCCCCTCTCGTCGAAGGAGGGGGGGCTCTTCCGCGACGGAGCGGACGCGGGCGTGGACGACCTGCGCCGGCTCCGCCGCGAGTCGGCATCCCGGCTGGCCGCGCTCGAGTCGGCCGAGCGGTCGGCCCGCGGGATCCCGACGCTCCGGGTCAAGTTCAACCAGGTCTTCGGCCACGTCTTCGAGGTCCCTGCCTCGGCGCGGGCGAAGGTCCCCGCCGACGCCCTGAAGCGGCAGACCCTGGCCTCGGTGGAGCGCTACGCGACGGCCGAGCTCGTGGCCCTCGACGAGAAGCTCCGGAGCGCGGACGCCACGCTCGCCGAGCGCGAGGCCGAGCTCTTCCGCGAGCTCGCCGAGAGGACCGTCGCCGCGTCGCCCGAGGTCCTCCGGGGCGCCGCGAGGATCGGCCTCCTCGACGCGCTCGTCGCCCTGGCCCGGACGGCCCGGGAGCTCCGCTGGACCCGCCCGCGGCTCTCCGACGATCCGGTCCTCCTCGTGGCCGAGGGGCGCCACCCCGTGGTCGAGGCGGTGAGGCGGAGGGAGCCCTTCGTCCCGAACGACGCCGACCTCGGGGGGGACGCGCGGGTCGTGATCCTGACGGGCCCGAACATGGGGGGGAAGTCCACCTACCTCCGCCAGAACGCCCTGATCGTCCTCCTCGCTCACGCGGGGTCGTTCGTGCCGGCCACGTCGGCGACGGTCGGCCTGTGCGACCGGATCTTCACGCGGGTCGGCGCCTCCGACTCGCTCGCCCGCGGCGAGTCGACGTTCCTCGTGGAGATGGCCGAGACGGCGCACATCCTCCGCCACGCGACGGAGCGGAGCCTCGTGGTCCTCGACGAGGTGGGACGCGGCACGGCGACGTTCGACGGCCTGTCGCTCGCGTGGGCGATCGCGGAGCACCTGCACGACCGCGAGCGGCCTCCGGCACGGGTCCTCTTCGCCACCCACTACCACGAGCTGACCGAGCTGGCGCTCGTGAGGCCGGCGGTGAGGAACCGGACGATGGCGGTGAAGGAGCTGGGGGGGGAGGTCGTCTTCCTCCGGAAGGTGGTCGACGGGGTCGCGGACCGCTCCTACGGGGTCCAGGTGGCGCGGCTCGCCGGGATCCCGGAGCCGGTCCTCGCCCGCGCCCGCGAGGTCCTCTCGAACCTGGAGGCGCAGCAGCTCGACATGGGCGGGAAACCCCGCCTGGCCGAGCACCCCGGCGCGGAGGAGCCCTCCCGCGACCGGCAGCTCGACCTCTTCGCCCCGCAGGAGGACGTCGTCCTCGACGCGCTCCGACGCGTGGAGGTGGACTCGATGACGCCGCTCGCCGCCCTCAACCTCCTCGCCTCGCTCCAGGGACGCCTCCGGGGGACCACGTCGTGAGCGGAGCCTCCCGCCGCTTCGTCATGGGGCTCGAGGGACCGTCCCTGACGGACGACGAGCGGCGCGTCTTCCGCGAGCTCCCGCCGTACGGCTTCATCCTCTTCAAGCGGAACCTCGTCTCCGCCGCACGGACGGCGGGGCTGATCGAGGAGCTGCGGTCCCTCGCGGAGCCGTCGCCGCTCCTCTACGTCGACCAGGAGGGGGGAACGGTGGACCGGCTCGGCCCGCTCCTCGGCGAGCCCCGCTTCCCCTCGCCCGCGCGCTGCGCCGAGCGGGGGACGGACGCCGTCCACGAGGCCGCCTACCTGATGGGGCGCGCCGCGCGGCTCCTCGGCTTCGACGTCGACTTCGCTCCGGTCGTCGACCTCGCCCAGCCCGGGACCGGCGCCGTCGTCCTCGAGGGCCGCTGCTTCGGCTTCCACTCCGAGGACGTCGTCCTGGCGGGGATGGTCTTCCTCCACGGCCTGGCGCGCGCCGGCATCGCCTCGTGCCTCAAGCACTTCCCGGGGCTCGGGCGCGGCCCGGTCGACTCGCACGAGGGGCTCCCCGTCGTGGACGCCCACGACGTGGACCTGATGGTCACCGACGTCGCCCCGTTCGCGAAGCTCCACCGCTCGTCCGACGGGGTGATGGTGGGCCACGCGGCCTATCCGGGGATCACGGGGGACGAGACGCCGGCCTCGCTCTCGCCGCGCGTCGTCGCGATCCTCCGCGAGAGGCTCGGGTTCACGGGGGTCGTCTACTCCGACGACCTGACGATGGGCGCCCTCCTGGGAACGGTCGCGGAGCGGTCCGTCCGCGCCGCCGCCGCGGGATGCGACGCCCTCGTCGTGGCGCGGGGCCTGGCCGACTACGAGGAGGCGGTCGCGGCCCTCGGGGAGGCGGGCGATTCCCCGGCGTCGCACGCCCGGCTGGAGCGCCTGCGCGAAAGGTGCGTCGAGGCGCCCCGGCCCCGCTTCACGGAGGAGGGGTGGTCCGCGCTGGCGGACGAGACGGCCGCGTTCCTCGAGTCGCTCGTCAAGCCTCGGCCGCGAGTCGAGGACTGGATTCCCCCGGCCTGACCCTGGGTTTCAGGTCGTCTTCGGGTCGCCGTCCGGTCGCGGTTGGATCGCGGTCGGATCGCCGTCAGAACGGGACGCCGTCGTCGGGCTCGCTCTCGGGGCCGCTCGGGCCGCCGGGAGCCTCGCCCGGACCGCGCCCGCCCGCGGCCCCCTCGGGCCGGCCGCCGAGCATGACGATGTCGCGCGCCTTGATCTCCGTCATGTACCGCTTCTGGCCGGTCTCCTTGTCGTCCCAGCTCCGGGTCTGCAGCGACCCCTCGACGTAGACCAGGCGGCCCTTGGCGAGGTAGCGCTCGCAGATCCCGGCGAGGCGGTCATACGCGATGACGCTGTGCCACTCGGTCTTCTCCTGCTTCTGGCCGGACGCCTTGTCCGTCCACGCCTCGGAGGTCGCGATCCGCAGCTTCGCGAGCTGGGTGCCCGACGGAAGCTGCTTCATCTCCGGGTCGGCCCCCAGGTGGCCGACGAGAATGACCCTGTTCACGGAACCCGCCATCTAGCTCCTCCTGGCACCGGATTCGTCGAAGGGGCGAGAGGATATCAGAGGGCCGGGAGGCGCAAGCCCTACAATCCGCCGCCGTGATCCTCCTCCTGCAGCGGGTCTCCCGGGCGGTCGTCCGCGTGGCCGGAGGCACGGTGGGGGAGATCGGCCCCGGGCTCCTCGTCCTCGCCTGCGTGGAGCCGGGAGACGGGCCGCAGGCGGCCGACGAGGCCGCGCGGAAGACCGTCGAGCTGCGGGTCTTCGAGGACGAGGCGGGGAAGATGAACCGGGACGTGGCGCAGGCGCGGGGAGCCGTCCTCGCGGTCTCCCAGTTCACCCTCGGCGCGGACCTCTCACGCGGGCGGAGGCCCGGCTTCGAGGGGGCGGCGCGGGGAGAGGAGGCGCGCCCGCTCTTCGACCGCTACGTGGCGGGAGTCCGCGCCGCGGGCGTGCCGGTCGCGACCGGGGCGTTCGGGGAGCGGATGGAGGTGGAGCTGGTGAACGACGGTCCCGCCACCTTCCACTGGAGGACGGCGCGGCGCTGAGACCAGCTCCTTGTACGGGATCGGCGCGAACGAGAGGACCAGGATCGCCAGGACGAGGAGGGCGACCGCCTTCCGCCTCGGGTCGAGGGGGGTCTCCTCGTCGGCGACCGGCGGGTGCTTGAGCCCGATGATGACGAGGACGAGCCCCGCCCAGAACCACCAGCCGGGGTACGAGAAGCCGAGGAGGAAGAGGGCGAGCAGGACGGGGATCGCGAAGAGGCGGTTCCGCCGTCCGACGACCGCGTAAAGCGTGTGTCCGCCGTCCAGCTGCCCGGCCGGGATCAGGTTGAGGGCGGTGACGAGGAGCCCGTACCACCCCGCGATGAAGGCGGGGTGCTCGACGACCTGGACGCTCGAGAAGGTCCCGCCGACGAGGACGAGCTGGAGGAGCTTGACGACGAGCGGGTACTGGAAGGTGAGGACGCCCTCGGGCGGCACCGGGTCGAAGTTGGGCCGCGTCTGCAGGATTCCCCAGGCCAGGACCGGGAGCGCGACGACGAAGCCGGCGATCGGCCCGGCGACCGCCATGTCGAAGAGGCTCTTCTTGTCGCGGAGCGGCTCGCGGATCCGGATGAAGGCGCCCAGGGTCCCGGGGAGCGGGAAGAAGGGGAGGAACGGCAGGAAGTAAGGGGGGGATGCGTCGATGCCGTACCGCCTGCAGGCCAGGTAGTGCCCCATCTCGTGCGAGACGAGGATCAGGAGGAGCGGGACCGAGTAGGAGAGGGCGCCGAGGAGGAGTCCGATCCGGATCCCTCCCGTGGCCGGGTCCGGGAGGCCGAGGCGCGGGTCGAAGCCGACCGCGAGCTGCGCGCCGACCCAGGTGGTGGTGACGGCCGTGAGCGCGAACAGAAGGCCGTGGAGCCACCAGCGCTCCCGGCGCCGGGCGGGCTGGAACGTCCCGGAGAACGGGCCCGGCGGAGAAGGAGGGTCCTGCCCGCCGGGTGGCAGCGCGCTCAGGCCCGCGCCCCGGGGACGGGGAGGGACTGCGTCCCTTCCGGCGCTCCCTCGGCCGGGGGCGTCCCGGCGCCGGGAGCCTCGAGGTCGCGGAGCTCCTTCCCAGGCTTGAAGCGGATGGTGAACCCCGGCGGGATCTCGACCTGCTCGTCGGGACGCTTCGGGTTGCGTCCGATGCCGCGTTTGCGCCGCTTCACGAGGAAGACGCCGAACCCGCGGAGCTCGATGCGCGAGCCGCGCGTGAGCGACTGGCGCATGACGTCGATGATGGTCTCGACGGCCCGGGCCGCTTGCGCGCGGGGGACGCCCGTCTCGTCCGCCACGCGGTTCACGAGATCGTTCTTGATCATCCGGTTGCGGAGTCTAACCGCGGAACGACCCGCGGCGGAAGCCCCTTCGTCCTCAGAGGCTCCGGAGCCGGTTCCGGAGGAGGAGGATCTCCAGCGCCACGGCCGTCTGCGCGGCGAGGCGGCGGAGGACGACGGGAGCGGGCGGAGGCGCGCCCGGGCGCCCCTCGCCGAAGAGGAAGAGGACGCTCTTCCCCTTGAGGGTGACCGGGACCACGGCGATGGTGGCCGGCAGCGCGCCCCCGAGGGCCTCGACGACGCGGCGGTTGCCCGGCAGCTCGGGGCAGGGACCGACGTAGAAGCCGTCCGTGTTCCTCAGGGACGCGAAGACCGACGGCTCGGAGTAGGAGATCGAGAACGAGCGGAGGCCGTCCGGCGGCTCGGGCGTCGCGGCCCACCCGATGACGCGGTCGGGCTGCGCGATGAAGAGGGCCGCACGCGCGAGGGTCGCGGAGGCCTCCTTGAGGACGGCTGCCGCGATCTCGTCGCGGGACTCGGCGCTCGACAGGCTCGAGACGAGGTCGGCCGAGGCCTCGCCGTGGACGGGAACCTCCGCGGCCTGGGCCACCTCCGCCTTGACCGCGGCCACGACCTTGACCGGCCGGAGCTTCCGGACCTCCGATTCGTCGAACTCGACCGCAGGCTCGAGCGCGGGGTCCTCGACCGCGCCCTCGACGGGGACCTCGACCGTCTCGGGCGGCGTGGGCGACGGAGCCCTGGGGGGGGACTCGAGCGTCTCGAGGAGGACGTCTCCCTCCTCCGCGACGGCCGAAGCCGAGCTGGCGGCTCCGTCCCAGGGGTCGGCCGCCGACTCGACGACGACGCGCGCGGCGGCGCTCGCTCCCTCTCCGCCCCGCAGGTCGGGGGGGGGCGGCGGCGGCGCCGGGGGGGCGGTCGGCTGCCCCGGCCCGGAGGCGACGCCGGAGGCCAGGGCGTTGAGCCGGTCCTCGAGGAGGAGGTACCGCCGCTCGACGGCCGTCCCGTACGAGCGCATGAGCGCCCCCTGGATCCGGGCGTCGAGCGCGACGAAGGGGGCGATGGCGAGGCCGGTGAGGAAGGAGATCTCGTCGATCGCCGGGAGGTCCTTCGGGTCGCGCATCGCCAGGTGCAGCGTCCGGCCCGAGCGCTTGAACGGGACGACGAAGAGGCTGGCGGCCAGCTTGGCCGGGACGAGACGGATGACCTCGGGACCGATGTTGGCGAGCTCGGCCGCCGTCGCCGGACCCACGCCGTGCTGGACCGAGAGCGCGCGGAGGAGGAGGTCCTCCTTGACCGCGCCCATCTCCATGAGGATCGTCCCGAAGCGCCCCTTGGCCCGGACCTGCTGCCCCAGGGCCCGATCCCTCACCTCGGCCGAGAGCGCCTTCCCGCCGACGAGGATCTCGCCGAGCCGCCGATGCACGCGGGAACTGTACCAAGGGCGGGCCCCGCGGGGAAACCGGGGGGACGTTTAGAATCGGCGGCATGACCGACCGACCGATACGTGTGCTCATCGCAAAGCCGGGTCTGGACGGCCACGACCGGGGCGCGAAGGTGGTCGCGCGCGCCCTCCGCGACGCGGGGATGGAGGTCATCTACTCGGGGCTGAGGCAGACCCCCGAGCAGATCGCCGCCGCCGCGGTCCAGGAGGACGTCGACGTGGTCGGCATCTCGATCCTGTCGGGGGCGCACAACGTCCTCGTCCCCGAGGTCCTCAAGGCGCTGGAGCGCCGCGGAGGCGAGGGGATCGCGGTCGTCGTGGGCGGGATCATCCCGGAGAAGGACATCGCACCGCTCCGGGCCGCCGGCGTGAGGGACGTCTTCCTCCCCGGCACGCCGACCTCGGCGACGGTCGAGGCGATCCGCGGCATCGCCCGGCCCCAGGCCGCCCCGGCCACGGCCTGAGCGTGGCGGGCGGGAGGTTCGAGCTCTCGCCGCGCGAGCCTTCGGGCACGCGACGGGTCCGCTTCGTGCCGGCCGACCGGAAGGGCGTCCTGGACGCCGAGGCGCTCGCGTCCCTGGCGGCCGCCGCGGAGGCGCTCGCGGGGGACGGTGAGACGACCCTCGCGGTCCTCGAGGGGGCGAGGCCCGACCTCTTCGCGGCGGGGGCCGACCTCGAGACCGTGGAGGCTCTCTCGGGAGCGCCCGCCCTCGACTTCGCCGACCGCGGCCGGGAGGCGCTCGCCGCCTGGGAATCCGTCCCCGCGACGACGGTGGCGGTCGTGAGGGGGGGCTGCCACGGCGGCGCCCTCGACCTCGTCCTCTCCACCGACCTCGTCCTCGCCTTCCCGGCCGCCGCGTTCGCGCACCCCGGCGCGAAGCGGGGGATCGTCACCGGCTGGGCTGGGACGGTCCGTGCCGCGCGCAGGCTCGCGCCCCGGGCGCTGCTCGAGCTCTTCGCGTCGGGCGATCCGGTCCCCGCGGACCGGGCGCTCGCGAACGGGATCGTCGACGCCGTCGTGTCGACCGACGAGGAGCTCGAGGAGCTCCTCCGCTCCTTCGCGGGACCTGCCGGCGACACGGTCCGGAGGCTGAAGCGGACGGCGCGGGCCGTGGAAGGGCTCCCCCTCCGGGCCGCGCTCTCGGTCGAGGAAGCCCTGGCCGCCCTCGGCTCCGCGGAGGCGTCTCGGCGCTCGTCCCCGGGTCGCCCGTAGAATCCCTCCCGTGAGCGACGTCCTCGTGTCGCGCGTCGACGTCACGTCGCGCGAGTTCCTCGACAACCGCAAGCACCACCTCTCCCTCGTCGCCCGCCTCCGCGAGGAGGTCGAGAAGTCCCGGGCCGGAGGAGGCGCGGCGGGCGCCGCGCGCCAGGAGGAGCTCGGGAAGATGTCCGCCCGCGCGCGGATCGAGCACCTCCTCGACCCGGGGACCGCCTTCCTCGAGCTCTCTCCGCTGGCCGCGCACGGGATGTACGACGGCGCCGCCCCCGGCGCCGGGATCGTCACCGGGATCGGCCGCGTGGCGGGCCGCGAGGTGATGGTCGTGGCGAACGACCCGTCGGTGAAGGGGGGGACCTACTTCCCGGTCACCGTGAAGAAGCACCTCCGCGCCCAGGAGGTCGCGCTCGAGAACCGCCTCCCCTGCGTCTACCTCGTCGACTCGGGTGGGGCGTTCCTCCCGCTGCAGGCGGAGGTCTTCCCGGACCGGGACCACTTCGGGCGGATCTTCTACAACCAGGCCCGGATGTCGGCCGCGGGGATCCCGCAGGTCTCGGCGGTCCTCGGCTCGTGCACCGCCGGCGGCGCCTACGTCCCGGCGATGTCGGACGAGGTGGTGATCGTCAAGGGGCTCGGGACGATCTTCCTCGGCGGGCCGCCGCTGGTGAAGGCGGCGACGGGCGAGGACGTCACGGCGGAGGAGCTCGGCGGCGGCGACGTCCACACGCGGATCTCCGGCGTCGCGGACGAGCTGGCGTCGAGCGACGCGGACGCCATCGAGAAGGTCCGCGAGACGATCGCGCGCCTCAACACGGTCAAGAGGATCCACGGAGACGTGGCCTCCCCCGAGGAGCCGCTCTATCCCGCCGAGGAGATCCTCGGCGTCCTCCCCACGGACCTGAGGCGTCCCTTCGACGTCCGGGAGGTCCTGGCCCGCCTCCTCGACGGGTCGCGGCTCCACGAGTTCAAGCCGCGCTACGGCGCCACGCTGGTCTGCGGGTTCGGCCGCGTCGCCGGGCTCCCGGTGGCGGTCCTCGCGAACAACGGGATCCTCTTCTCGGAGTCGGCCCTGAAGGCGACGCACTTCATCGAGATGGCCTGCCAGCGCCAGATCCCGCTCCTCTTCGTCCAGAACATCACGGGCTTCATGGTGGGGAAGGCGTACGAGCACGGCGGGATCGCGAAAGACGGCGCGAAGATGGTCCACGCCGTGGCCAACGCCGCCGTCCCGAAGCTGACGCTCCTCGTCGGCGGGTCGTTCGGGGCGGGGAACTACGGGATGTGCGGACGCGCCTACCAGCCCCGCTTCCTCTTCACCTGGCCCAACTCGCGCATCAGCGTGATGGGCGGGGACCAGGCGGCGGACGTCCTCGCCACGGTGAAGGACGACCAGCGCCTCCGCCAGGGGCGGCCCGCGATGACCCCCGAGGAGCGCGCGGCGTTCCGCCAGCCGGTCCTCGACAAGTACGAGGCGGAGGGGAGCCCCTACTACGCGACGGCCCGGCTCTGGGACGACGGGATCCTCGACCCGACCGAGACGCGGACCGTCCTCGCCCTCGCCCTCTCCGCCGTCCAGAACGCCCCCGTGGCCGAGACGCGTTTCGGCGTCTTCCGGATGTAGGCCGTGGTCGCGCCGCTCCTCCTGGCCGCGCTCCTCGCCGCGATTCCCGCCCGGACGCCGGCGCCGGCGCCCGCCGCCCCGGGGGTCGTCCGGGGCCGCGTCGTCGGCCTCGAGCTGACGTCGCTGACGAAGTCGCGGGCCTTCCTCTTCCTCCGGGTGGCGCTCGCCTCCGCTCCCCCTGCGGACCGGCAGACGTTCCGTGGCGACGTGCTCCTCTGGGGCGTCCCGATTCCGGCGAGCCTGCCGATCGGGGCGGCGGTCCAGCAGCTGCCGCGGGGGGCCGACGCCGTCCTCCTCCTCGACGTCGACCTGGCGCGCGTGCCGGCGGCCGTCCTCCAGAAGGCCCAGGGAGACGGGCTCGACGTGGCGGTCCGGGGGACGCTGGAAGGGAAGACCGGCAAGGTCGCGATCCGCGCGACCGGGACGCTGAAGCCCGGGACGCCGGCGCTGAAGGGACCGCCCGCGCTCGGCGCGGTCCTCGCGCGGTTCGAGGGGGCGCGCCTCTCGGGCCTCTCCCTGAGGGAGACCCGCGGGGAGGCCCGCGTCGCGCTCCTCAACCCGTTCTCGTTCGACCTCCCCGTCCGCGAGATCACCTACGCGCTCGTCAGCGGCGGGAGGACGGTGGCCTCGGGCCGGAGGACGGGGGTGAGGATCCACGGCGGCCGGACGAACGAGCTCACGCTCCCGGTGGAGGCCCCGAACCGAGAGCTCCTCGCGGTCGCGGGCTCGCTCGTCGGCTCCGGAGGGACGCTCCAGGGAAGGCTCGTCGGATTCGTGACGCTGAAGCTCGGGACCGCCGACGTGAAGATCCCCTTCGACGTGGCCGGGAAGATCGAGGTGACGAGGTGACGCGGTGACGGCCGTCGCCGTCTCCAGGTCCGTCTCGGGCCGGGTGGCCCGCCTCGTCCTCGCCCGCCCCGATGTCAGGAACGCGTTCGACGACGCCCTGATCGCCGAGCTGACCGCGTCCGTCCGCGACCTGGAAGGCGACCGCGACCTCCGCGTCCTCGTCCTCTCCGGGGAGGGGAAGGCCTTCTGCGCGGGCGCCGACCTCGCGTGGATGGGGCGGATGGTGAGCTACTCCCACGCGGACAACCGGCGGGACTCGGAGGCCCTGGCGAAGCTCTTTGCCGCCCTCGACGCCTTTCCGCGGCCGGTCGTCGGGAGGATCCACGGCGCGGCGCTCGGCGGCGGCGCGGGGCTGGTCGCCGTCTGCGACGTGGCGATCGCGGCGGAGGGGACGCTGTTCGGGACGACGGAGGTCCGGCTCGGGATCGTGCCGGCCGTCATCGGACCGTACGTCGTCCGGAAGATCGGGGAGTCCGCCGCGCGCCGCTGGTTCCTGACGGGCGACCGCTTCCCGGCGTCCGAGGCCCTCCGCGTGGGGCTCGTCCACCGCGTCGTCCCGCCGGAGGCGCTCGACGCGGCGGTCGACGAGACGGTCGCCTCGCTCCTGTCGGGCGGGCCCGAGGCCCTCGCCGTCGCGAAGGAGCTCGCCCGGACGGTGGGGAGGATCCCCCTGGCCGAGGCGGTCCCGCTCACCGTCGAGACGATCGCCGCGCGGCGCGTCTCGGCCGAGGGGCAGGAGGGGATGCGCGCCTTCCTCTCCCGGCGCGACCCGTCGTGGAAGGGGGGGGCCGCTTGAAGCGCGTCCTCGTGGCCAACCGGGGCGAGATCGCCGTCCGCGTCCTCCGCGCCTGCCGGACCCTCGGGATCGGGAGCGTCGCCGTCTACTCGGAGGCGGACGCCGGGGCCCGCCACGTCCGGCTCGCCGACGAGGCGGTCCTGATCGGCCCGGCCCCCGCGGCGGAGTCGTACCTCTCGATCCCGAAGCTCCTCGCGGCGGCCCGCGCGACCGGCGCCGACTCGGTCCACCCGGGCTTCGGCTTCCTCTCCGAGAACGCCGGCTTCGCCCGCGCGGTCGAGGAGGCCGGCCTCGTCTGGATCGGCCCACCTCCCGCGGCCATCGAGGCGATGGGGGGGAAAATCGGGTCGCGCGAGCGGATGCGGGCGGCCGGCGTCCCGGTGGTCCCCGGCACGCACGACATCCACGCCCCCGACGCCCTCGGGCGGGTCGGCCTCCCCGCGGTCGTGAAGGCGTCGGCCGGGGGAGGGGGCAAGGGGATGCGCGTCGTCCGCGAGCCGGCGGAGCTGGCCCCGGCCGTCGCGTCGTGCCGGCGGGAGGCCGAGCTGGCGTTCGGCGACGGGACGCTCTACCTCGAGCGCTACCTCGAGCGGCCGCGCCACATCGAGGTCCAGGTCTTCGGGGACCGGTACGGGCGCGTCGTCGCGCTCGGGGAGCGCGAGTGCTCGCTCCAGAGGCGGCACCAGAAGGTGATCGAGGAGAGCCCGTCCGCGGTCGTCTCCCCGGAGCTGCGCGCGCGGCTCGGCGCTGCCGCCGTCCGGGCAGCCGCGGCCGTCGGCTACGTCAACGCGGGGACCGTCGAGTTCCTCCTCGCCCCGACGGGCGAGTTCTACTTCCTCGAGATGAACACCCGCCTGCAGGTGGAGCACCCGGTGACGGAGGAGGCGTGGGGCCTCGACCTCGTCGCCCTCCAGCTGGCCGTGGCGGCGGGCGAGCCGCTCCCCGACACCATCCCCCTCGCGCCGTCGGCGCACGCGATCGAGGCACGGGTCTACGCGGAGGACGCGGAGAACGGCTTCCTTCCCCAGACGGGGACGATCCTCGACTACGAGGAGCCGGCCGGCCCGGGGATCCGCGTCGACTCCGGGGTCGAGAAGGGGAGCGTCGTCGGCGTCGACTACGATCCGATGCTCGCCAAGGTCGTCGCCCGCGGGGGGAGCCGGGAGGAGGCCCGGCGCCGCCTGAGGGCCGCCCTGGCCGACATGGTCGTCCTCGGCGTCACCACGAACCTCTCGTACCTCGCCCGGGTCCTCTCGACGGATGCCTTCGCCCGTGCCGAGATCGACACCGGGTTCCTCGAGCGGACCGAGCTCCCCCCTCCGCCCGTCCCTCCCGTCGACGTGCTCGCCGCGGCGGCTCGCGCCCTCGCGGCGCCGGAGACGGCCGCGGCGTCGTCCGGCGGCGGGGCGGCCTTTCCCGACCCGTTCGCGGCGGGCGCGTTCCGGGTGCTGGCGTGAGGCTGCGGGACGGCGCCACCGGGACGGAGCACGAGGCGGTCCCCGGCCGGGGAGCCGAGCCGCGGGGCCTCCGGGTGGCCCGGAGCGGGGCGACCGTCTGGGTCCATTTCGCGGGGGAGACCTACCGGCTGACGAAGGTGGCGGAGAGGGCCGGGGCCGCAGACGAGGCCGAGCACGACCTGAGGGCCCCGATGCCCGGGACGGTGGCACGGGTCCTCGTCTCCGAGGGGGACTCGGTCGAGAAGGGGGCCCCCCTCCTCGTCCTGACCGCGATGAAGATGGAGCACGAGGTCCGAGCGCCCCGCGCCGGGACGGTGGCGCGGCTCTTCCGGAGCGCGGGCGAGAGGGTCGACCTGGGCGACGCGCTCGTGGAGATCGGGTAGATGGGCGAGCGGGTGACGGTGGTCGAGGTCGGCCCGCGGGACGGCCTGCAGAACGAGGGGACCGTCGTCCCGTCGGAGGTCAAGGTCGCCTTCGTCGAGGCGCTCGCCCGCTCGGGCCTCCAGGTGGTGGAGACGACGGCGTTCGTCTCGCCCAGGGCGATCCCGCAGCTGGCCGACGGCGCGACGGTCCTCTCCTCCGTCCGCCGGAGGCCGGGCGTCCGGTACCCGGTCCTGGTGCCGAACGCCAAGGGGCTCGAGCGGGCCCTGGCCGCCGGGGCTCGCGAGATCGCGGTCTTCACGGCCGCCTCGGAGACGTTCAACCGGAGGAACGTCAACGCGTCGATCGAGGAGTCGTTCGAGCGGTTCGCCCCGGTCCTGGCCCGCGCGCGGGCCGAGCGGATCGCGGCCCGCGGGTACGTGTCGTGCGCGTTCGGCTGTCCCTACGAGGGAGCGATCGACCCGCGGGCCGTCGCGGAGGTCGCGGCGCGCCTCCTCCTGGCGGGCTGCTCGGAGGTCTCCCTGGGCGACACGATCGGCGTGGGGGTCCCGACCCAGGTCCCCGAGATGGTCGGACGGACGGTGGAGGCCGGGGTGCCGCTCGGCGCCCTCGCTCTCCACCTTCACGACACGCGCGGGACCGCCCTGGCCAACGTGGCGGAGGGGCTTCGGCAGGGGATCCGGATCTTCGACTCCTCGGCGGGGGGCTTCGGCGGCTGCCCCTACGCGCCGGGGGCCGCCGGGAACGTCGCGACCGAAGACCTCGTCTGGCTGGTCGAGGGGATGGGGTTCGAGACCGGGGTCGACCTCGAGCTCCTCGTCGACGCGACGGAGGGCGTCGCCCGCGCCCTCGGGCGGGTGCCGCCGTCCCGCGTCTACCACGCCGTGAAGGCGGCCCGCGAGCGCCCGGCGGCACCGTCCTCTAATTGACCGCCCCGGGGGGGCGACGTAGACTGATCGAACCGCGAAGCCCGCGTCGGACGGGACGCCCGAGGAGAGGGGATGCCGTACAAGATCTTGCTCGCGGACGACAGCCTGACCATCCAGAAGGTCGTCGAGCTGACGTTTTCCGACCCGGAGACCTCCCTGATGTCGGTCGGGAGCGGTGATCGCGCCGTCCAGGCTTTCGACGAGTTCCACCCGGACATCGTCCTGGCCGACGTCGTGATGCCGAAGCTGTCCGGCTACGAGGTCTGCGAGGCGGTGAAGGCCCGCCCCGGGGGTCAGTTCGTCCCGGTGGTCCTCCTGACGGGGACGTTCGAGCCGTTCGACCGGGCGCGCGCCGAGAGGGTCGGCAGCGACGCCATCGTCACGAAGCCGTTCGACTCGCACGCGCTCGCCTCGCTGGTACAGGACCTGGTCCGCAAGGCGGAGGCCCGCCGCGCCGAGGCCGCGGCGACCCCGCCCCCCGCCCGCGCCGCCACCCCGGAGCCGGCCCGGGTCCCCGCCTTCGAGGAGGAGCCTCTCGCCCCGACGGCCCCGTTCCTCGACTTCTCCCTGGACGAGCAGGCGGCGCCGAGCGTCCACGCCGAGGCGCCGCCGCCGGAGGCGCCCTCGTTCGACATCGGGGAGCCGGGGCTTCACGCCGCGCACCACGCGTCATCCGTTCCCCTCGCGGCCTCCGCTGCGGTCCCGACCGAGCCGGAGGTCGCGCCCTTCGACGTCGAGCAGGAGGCGCCGCGGGCTCCGGTGGAGGTGGACTCCTACCAGACGATGGCCTTCCAGATCCCGGATCTCGCCGTCGCGGAGGTCCCCGCCCCTCCGGCCGACATCGAGACCACCGTCCGGCTCAGCCTCGACGAGCCCGGCGCGCAGCCGCGGCGGTCGCGGGACCTCGCGCCGGAGCCGGAGGCGCCGCTCGAGCTGGCCGCGGACGTCCCCACCGGGGAGGCGGAGGAGGTTCCCATCGACTTCCTCGACGAGCCGGCGGCCCCGCCGACGGCCGGGGTCGCGGCTCCCGTCGCCGCGGCGGAGCCCTTCGAGGAGAGCCCGATCCCCTTCGGCGAGCCCTCTTCGCCGCCCCAGCCTTCCGCCGGCGGAGAGCTCGAGGCCTTCGAGCAGGAGGGAATCCCTCGCGTCGAGGAGCCGGTCGCCGCCGAGACGGTCAAGCCCCTCGCTTCCTTCGCTCCGGCCGCTCCGATCGTTCCGGCGGAGCCGGAGCCGTTCGCCGCCGCTCCGTTCGCGGAGGAGGCGGCCCCCGAGCCGTTCCCGGCCGCGGAGACGGAGGCCGGGGAACCGATCGAGGCCGAGGCAGCCCCCGACGCGCTCCCGGTCGAGGACGTCGCGGAGGCCCCCCTCGCCGGGACGACGGCCGGCGGTCCGGCCGACGAAGCAACCGCGCCCATCGAGCGGGTAGAGACGCCCCTGCCGCCCCCGCAACCCGAGCCGCCCGAGGAGGCTCCGCTCCTCGCGGAGGAGGGGAGCCTCGCGGCGGAGATGGAACGCGTCGTCGAGGTCCCGCCCCCGTCCGGCGAGGAGACGGCGCCGTGGGACGCCGACTCCGAGCCCCCGGTCCTCCAGCCCCCGCCGCCTCCGCCCCACCTCCTCGCGGGGGACGAGAGCGTCTTCGCGGACGACGAGCCGATCCCGCGGGACATCGAGTCGGACATCGAGGCGTTCGAGAGGTCCGGGAAGGTCCTCCGGCGCCCCGAGATCTGGGAGCGCCACGCGGCGCTGATCGGGGAGGAGCCGCCGGCGGACATCGACCTGCGTGCGTCGGTCCCCGGAGCCGAGGAGCTCGAGCCGGGCGAGCCGGACGCGCGGGCCGGGGCCGAGGAGCCGCTCGGGGGACCCTCCGAGCTGGAGGCGCTCGCGGCGCAGGCGAGCCTCACGGACCTCTCCGCCCTCATCCCTCCCGTCTCCGGGGAGCTCGTGCGGGAGCCGGTCCCGGCGGTCGCGCCGCCGGCGGTCACGGCCGGGCCCGCGGCGCTCTCCGAGGCCGACGTCGACCGGATCGCACGAAAGGTCGTCGAGCTGATCGGGAGCGACGTCGTCCGCGAGATCGCCTGGGAGGTCGTCCCGGAGCTCGCGGTCCGCCTCGTGAGGCAGCGGATCGCCGAGGTCGAGCGCGGGAGCTGACCCCGTTCCCGCGCCCGGTCTCCCCGGCGCCCCGCGCGACCGCGGGCGCGGCGACGGGGGATCCCTGCGGGCGGTGCCGGCTGCATCGCCTTCTCCGCGTCATCGGCGCTCGTTTACACTCTCGCGACGCTCATGACGACCTCCTCACGGCCCGTCCTCGAGAAGACGTTCGACCCCCAGGCGTTCGAGATGAGGTGGTACCGGCTCCAGGAGGAGTCGGGCCTCTTCCGGCCGGAATCCGCCGGCGCCGGCGCCGCCCCGTTCACCATCGTCATCCCGCCTCCCAACGTCACCGGACGGCTCCACGTGGGGCACGCGCTCGGGCGGACCCTCGAGGACGTCCTCGCGCGCTGGAGGCGGATGCAGGGGCGCGCCGTCCTCTGGCTCCCGGGCGTCGACCACGCCGGCATCGCGACCCAGATGGTGGTGGAGCGGGACCTGGCGGACCGGACGGGGCGGACCCGGCACCACCTCGGGCGCGAGGCGTTCCTCGCGCTCTGCCACGAGTGGGCGAACGCGCGGCGGCACGACATCCTCGACCAGGTCCGCCGGCTCGGCTGCTCGTGCGACTTCAGCCGCGAGTACTACACCCTCGACGAGCCGCGCTCCCGCGCGGTCCGGCACGCCTTCTGCGCCCTCTACCACCAGGGGCTCGCCTATCGCGACAGCCGGATGGTCAACTGGTGCCCGCGGTGCGCGACCGTCCTCTCCGACCTCGAGGTGAACCACGTCGAGAGCTCCGGGAAGCTCTGGTCGGTCGCCTATCCCTTCGAGGAGGGGGGGGGAGAGCTCGTCGTCGCCACGACGCGCCCCGAGACGATGCTGGGCGACACCGCCGTGGCCGTCCACCCCGACGACGAGAGGTACGCGGGCCTCGTCGGCAGGCGGGTCCGGCTCCCGCTCACGGAGCGGCTCATCCCGGTCGTCGCGGACGCGATGGTCGACCGCGCCTTCGGCACCGGGGTCGTGAAGATCACCCCGGCGCACGACCCCAACGACTTCGAGGCGGGGCGGCGGCACGCCCTCCCCTCCGTCTCCGTGATCGGATTCGACGGGAAGATGACCGAGGCCGCGGGGCCCGACTACGCCGGCCTCGACCGGTTCGAAGCGAGGAAGCGGGTCCTCGCGGACCTCGCCGTCCTGGGGCTCCGGCGCGGGGAGAAGGACCACGTCTCGGCGGTGGGGCGGTGCCAGCGCTGCGACACCGTCCTCGAGCCCCTCGTCTCCCTCCAGTGGTTCGTCGACGTCAAGCCGCTCGCCGCCAAGGCGATGGCGGCGGCCGACGCCGGCGAGGTGAGGTTCACGCCGGAGAGCTGGAAGAAGACCTACGACGAGTGGATGCGCAACATCCGCGACTGGTGCGTCTCGCGCCAGCTCTGGTGGGGCCACGAGATCCCCGCCTGGACCTGCCCCGACGGGCACGTCACCGTCCCGAAGCCCGGAGAGGACGACCCGGCGGCCTGCGCGACCTGCGGCTCGCCGAAGCTCGAGCGGGACCCCGACGTCTTCGACACCTGGTTCTCGTCGTGGCTGATGCCGCTCTCGGTCCTCGGCTGGCCCCGGGACGCCGCCGACCTCCGCCGCTTCTACCCGACCGACGTCCTGGTGACGGCCTTCGACATCATCTTCTTCTGGGTCGCCCGGATGATCATGGCGGGGGTCTGGTTCGACGGGAGGGTGCCGTTCCGCGACGTCTTCATCCACGGCCTCGTCCGCGACGAGAAGGGCCAGAAGATGTCGAAGACGAGGGGGAACGTCGTCGACCCCCTGGAGATGTGCGACCAGTACGGCGCCGACGCCGTCCGCTTCGCGCTGGCCGTCCTCTCCGGGACGGGGCGCGACCTGCCGTTCGGGACGACGCGGGTCGCGGGCTCACGCGCGTTCGCGACCAAGGTCTGGAACGCGGCCCGCTTCGCCATCGGGATGCTGGGCGAAGGGCCCGCGGCGTCGGCGGTCGACTTCCCGACCCTCTCGACGGTCGACCGCTGGATCCTCTCCCGCCTCTCGGCGACGGCGGCGGCCGTGAACGCGTCCCTCGAGGCGTTCCGCTTCGACGAGGCGGCGAACGCCCTGTACGCGTTCTTCTGGTCCGAGTTCTGCGACGGCTACGTCGAGATGGTCAAGCAGGTGCTGCGCGACGAGTCGCTGCCTGCCGCCGAGCGCGCGAAGACGCGCGCCGTCCTGCAACGCGTGCTCCTCGACTCGCTGGCCCTCCTCCACCCGTTCATGCCGTTCGTCTCGTGCGAGATCCGCGAGGCGCTGAACGGCGACGGCGCGGACCTCCCGCGGCTCCCGTACCCGAAGGCCGTCGACGGCTGGGACGATCCGGGCGCGGTGGAGGCCGTCGAGGTCCTCCGGGCCGCCGTCACGCGGGTGAGGAACCTCCGGGCCGAGCGCGGCCTCGCGCAGACGGTCGCCGTCGAGGCCGGGCTCGAGGTGGCGGACGGGCCGCTGGCCGACACGCTCCGTGCGAGCGCCGGCCTCCTGTCGCACCTGGCCCGCCTCTCGAGCGTGACGATCGCCCCGAAGGTCGACCTCCCGGGGGCGTTCCACGACGCCATCGGCCACGCCGGCCTCGTGGTCGTGCTCCCCGCCCGGCCTCTCACCGCGGAGGAGTCGGCGCGCCTCGGCAGGGAGATCGCGTCGATCGACAAGGAGCGCGAGGCGCTCGAGCGCAAGCTCGCCGACGAGTCGTTCCTCGCCAAGGCGCCGCCCGCGGTGGTGGAGAAGACCCGGCGCCAGCTCGCGGAGCTGGCTGCCCGGAGGGCGAAGCTGTCCGGGAACCTCGCGGGGGTCGCCCCGGCGTGACCCGGCGAGGCGGATCTCCGCTCGGGGACCTCGCCCCCCTCGGAGGTCGGCGCTTCGCGCGTCTCGGGAACGTCATCGTCCTCGGCTCGGCCCCTTCGACGAACGACGTGGCCCGCGACATCGCCGAGAAGATGCTCGCCGAGGAGACCGAGATCGGCCCCACCGCCGTCGTCGCCCTGAGGCAGACGGCCGGCAAGGGGCGGGCCGGGCGGAGCTGGACCTCGGGGGAGAGCGGCAGCCTGACGCTGTCGGTCATCCTCCCGTGGCCCGAGGGGCCGGGTCGGATCCGCGTCCCGGTGGAGGCGGGGATCTGGATGGCCCGCGGGCTGACCGCCCGCTTCGGCGTCGAGACGCGGCTGAAGTGGCCGAACGACCTCCTGTCCGGGGGCCGAAAGCTGGGCGGGATCCTGGTGGAGGGGTGCGCCGGCGAGGACGGCGAGGGATACGCGGTCGTCGGGATCGGCCTCAACCTGACCACCACGCGCGAGGAGCTCGACGCGCGGGGCCTCCGCGGCGCGACCTCCCTCGCCCTGGAGGGGGCGCCGCCGGAGCGTCTCGCCCCGGAGCCTGCGCTGATCGAGGTGCTGCGGCTCCTCGACGAGGCGGTGGACGAGGAGATCGCCGACCTCCCCGCGGCCTTCCTCGAGGTCTCCGCGCACGCCCTTGGCGAGAGGCTCGTCCTGCGCGACGGCGAGAGGTCCGTGGAAGGCGCCTTCCGCGGCCTCACCGCGGACGGTCTGCTCCGTCTCGAGACGGCCGCCGGGACCGTCGCCCTGCTGTCGGGCGACGTCTCCGGCTCCTCGGACCCCGCCGGCCCCTCCGGCTCTTCCGGCTCTTCCGGCCCTCCGGCCGCCCCGAGGTGACGATGGGGCTCCTCCTCGCCCTGGACGTGGGCAACACGAACACCGTCCTCGGGTTCTTCGAGGGGACCGACCTCGTCGCCACGGCGCGCGTCTCCACCGTGAGGGACAGGACGGCCGACGAGCACGTCCTCCTCCTCCGGCAGCTCGTCCAGGCGAGGGGCCGCTCGCTCGAGGAGGTCGTCGACGTGGTCGCCGCGTCCGTCGTCCCCTCGCAGGACTTCCCGCTGCGCGCCGCCTGCCGCGACGCCTTCGGGATCGACCCGCTCGTCGTGGCGCCCGGCATCCGGACCGGGATGCGGATCCTCTACGACAACCCCGCGGAGGTGGGCGCCGACCGGATCGTCAACGCCGTCGCGGCGGTGGAGCTCTACGGGACGCCCTGCATCGTCGTCGACTTCGGCACGGCCACGACGTTCGACGTGATCTCCGCCGCGGGCGACTACCTCGGCGGCGTGATCTGCCCCGGGCCGGGGGTCAGCGCCGACGCGCTCTTCACGCGGGCCGCGCGCCTCTCCCGCGTCGACTTCCTCCGCCCCGAGCGGGTCATCGGCAAGACGACCGCCCAGAGCGTGCAGTCGGGCCTCTACTGGGGCGTCCTGGCGCAGACCGAGGGCCTGATCCAGCGGATCCGGGCCGAGATGGCGGTCCCCGAAGTCAAGGTCGTCGCCACCGGCGGCCTCGCCCCGCTCTTCGCCTCCTCGCCCGAGCTCCAGGCGGTGGACGCGGACCTGACCCTCAAGGGGCTGAAGATCCTCCATGACCGGAACGCCGCCGACCGTCCCGCCGCAGCCCGGCGCGCCTGAGGAGGCGGCGGCCGCCGAGGACGAGGCCGCCTACGGGACGCGCGTGGAGGACGCCTTCCTCGCCGAACGCGGCACCCCGTTCCTCCTCTCCGCGAAGGACTGGCAGCTGGTGAAGGGGTGGCGCGAGAGGGGGATCCCGTCCGACACGGTGATCCGGGCGGTCCGCGAGACGTTCGAGAAGCGGCGGGCCCGCGGGAGCGTCGGGAAGATCTCGAGCATCGCCTACTGCGCCGGGGCGGTGGAGGCGTCGTGGGAGCTGGAGCGCCGCGGGCTCGTCGGGAAGGGGGAGGGGGCGCGCGACGTCGCGCCGGGGGAAGGGGTGGCCCCGCGGCTCTCGCGGCTCGCCGCCGCCGTCGCGCGGGCCTCCGAGCACCCGGCGCCCGAGGTGGAGCCGGCGGCATGGGCCGGCGCGCTCGAGAAGGCGCACGGGGCCGTCGCCGCGCTCGACGGGGCGGCCGGCTTCGACGCCGTGGAGCAGCAGCTCGCCGCGGCCGAGGAGGCTCTGCTGAAGGGGCTCGCCAGGGCCCTCCTCCCCGCCGGTCGCGAGGCCCTGGCCGCGAGGAGCGCGGAGGCGCTCGGGGACCTCTCCACGCTCGGGAGCGAGGCGCGCCGGCGGGTGACGAAGGCCGTGGAGAGGCGGGAGCTGCGGCGCCTCCTCGCTCTCCCCCCGCTGACCCTGTTCGACTCGTGACGGACGCCGGCGACCGCCGCGCCGAGGGCCCGCCGGGCGTGCCGGGGGCCGACGGCGTCGTCGAGGACCTCGCCGTCGAGAGGGTCGTCCCCGGCGGGGACGGCCTGGCCCGCTCGGGGGGCGTCGTGACGCTGGTGCCGGGCGCGCTCCCGGGCGACACGGTCCGCGCGGTGACCGGACCCGCCGGGCGGGGCCTCAGGCGCGGGCGCCTCGTCTCGGTCGTCGCCGCAGGGCCGCACCGCAGGCCGGCCGAGGAGGTCTGCCCGCACGCGCGGGACGGCTCGTGCGGCGGTTGCGACTGGCCGGCGGCGCGGCTCGAGTCGCACGCCGAGCTGAAGGCCGGGATCGTGAGGGACGCGCTCCGCCGGATCGGCCGGCTCTCCGACGCCGACGTCCCCGAGCTGCGGTTCACCGGCTCGCCCCGCGGCTACCGGCTGCGGAGCCGGCTCCACGTCGACGCCCTCGGCCGCGTCGGCTTCTTCGGCGGGGGGACGACCGACGTCGCCGACATGCAGGCGTGCGAGCTGATCTCTCCCGAGCTCCTGGCGCGGCTCCCGGCGGTCCGGGACGCCTTCCGGGACGCCGGCCCCGCCGCGGGGGACCTGACGACGCTCGAGTCGCGGGACGGGAGCGCCGTCCTCGGGCACCTCTTCGCCTCCGCCGGGCGGGTGCCGGGAGCGGCGAGGCTGGTCGAGCGGCTCGCGGAAGCCCTCGACGGGATCGCGGTGAAGGACGGGTCGGGTGCGCTCCTGCGCCACGGGCCCGGCTTCCTCTCGCTCCCGGCAGGGGGCGCGTCCTTCCGCGTCTCGGCCACGTCCTTCTTCCAGGGGAACCGCTACCTCCTCGACGCGTTCCAGGACGAGGTCCGCGGCGCGCTCCTCGAGGCGGGGACCCCGAAGCCCCTCGCGCGGGGGCTCGACCTCTACGCGGGCGTCGGCTTCCTGACCTGGCCCCTCCTCTCGCTCGGGATGGAAGCGACCGCCGTGGAAGCCGACCGGTCGTCCGCGTCCGACCTCGCCGCCAACCTCGAGGCGTGGGGCCGCGGCGGTGGTGTCCCGCGGGCCACGGCGGTGACCGGGACGGCGGAGGAGCTCGTGGCCTCGCTCCGCACCCCGCCCGACGTCGTCGTCTCCGACCCTCCGAGGGCAGGCATGTCGCCTGCCGTCCGGCGCGCGCTGATCCGCCTGGCGCCCCGGGCCCTCGTCCTGGTCTCGTGCGACCCCGCCACGTTCGCGCGCGACGTCGCCGCCCTCCACGAGGGGTACCGGCTCGCGCGCCTCTCGCTCCTCGACCTGTTTCCGCAGACGCACCACGTCGAGACGGTCGCTCTCCTCCTGCCGCGATGAGGCGCTCGCTCGCCCGCGGCGCGCCGGCCCCCGCCCTTCCCGCCGCCGGTGCGCTGGCTGCGGGGATCCTCCTCGGCGCCCACCTCCCCGTCGCTCCCCCTCCCGCGCTCGGCGGGGGGCTCCTCGTCGCCGCGGCCCTCGCGGCCGCCCTCGGCGTCGTCCGGATGCGGCCGCGCCTCGCCGCGGTCGGGGGCGCCGTCCTCCTCGCCTGCGCCGGCTTCGCGAGGGCGCGTCCGCCGCTCCGGGACGCGCGGGCCGCGAACCTCGCCCTCGCCGGCCAGGCGGCGGAGGCCGACGTCTTCGAGGTGACGGGCCGGATCGCCGGGCTCTGGTCGCGGCACGGGTCGCTCCACGGGGCGAGGCTCGACGTGGTCGAGGCGAAGCGGAACGGCCGGCCGACGCCGCTCTCCGGCGAGGTGGGGCTCGGCGTGGCGGGGGAGAGCGACCCTGCGGGCGTGGCGGGGACGGGCGACCTCGTGACGGTGAGGGGGCCGCTTCGCGCCCCGGACGGGGTCGACCCGATGCCGTATCCGCTGGCTCTCCCGCCCCAGGTCCGCGTCGTCCTCAAGAGCGCGGCCCAGATCGACCGGCTGGACGGCCCGCGCGGCCCCCTCGGCCCGCTCGTCCGCCTGCACCGGGCGGTGGACGCCCGGATGCTGGCCAACGCGAGGGAAGCCGGCCCCGGAGAGGCGGAGGCGCTCGCCCTCGCCCGCGCGCTCCTCCTCGGAGAGACGTCGGGGCTCTCCGGGGAGACGGTCTCGGCCTTCCGGGACGGGGGCGTGGCCCACGTCCTCTCGATCTCCGGGTTCCACGTGGCGCTCCTCGCCTCGCTGGCGCTGGGCGCGGCCCGGCGGACCCGGCTCTCGCTCCGGGCCACGGACGTCGCGCTCCTCGTCGCGACCGGGGCCTACGCCGCCTTCGCCGGCGGGAGGGCCCCCGTCGTTCGAGCGGCGCTGATGATCGGGACCTACCTCGTCTCGCGGCTCGCGGGGCGCCCGACCTCGGCCGGCCAGATCGTGGGCCTGTCGGCCCTCGTCCTCCTCGCGGCCGACCCGGGGAACCTGTTCGACGCCGGCTTCCTCCTGACCTACGCGGCCGTCGGCGGGATCGCCTCCTTCGGCGTCCCGCTCGCGCACCGGCTCGCCGCGGCCGGGGCCCCGCGTCCCCTCTCCGACGCCGTCGGCGCGACGCTCGGGGCGGAGCTCGCGATCTTCCCGCTGCAGGCGGCCCTGTTCCACGTGGTCCCCTTCGTCGCGATCGCGTCGAACGTCGTCGTCGTCCCGCTGCTCGCCCTCTTCCTCGTCCTCGCCCTCGCGGCCATGCCTCTCCTCCTCGCCTCGCCGCTCCTCGCCGGCGCGGCCCTCGTCCCGCTCTCCGCCGTCGCCCGGCTGTCCGTCGGCCTCCTCCACCTCCTCGACCGCCTGGCGGCGTTCCGGTTCATCCCGACGCCCGGCCACGTCGAGGTCACCCTGCTGGGCGCGCTCCTCGTCCTCGCCGCGTCGCTCCGCCTCCCGGGGCCGAGGAGGGCGGCCCTCGCGGGCGCGGTCGCCGTCGCGTTCCTCGTCACCGCTCGGCCGTCGGCGACCGCCTCTCCCGGCACCGTCGAGCTCCACGCGCTCGACGTGGGGCAGGGGGACTCCTGGCTCCTCGTCACGCCGACCGGGCGGGTCCTGGTCGACGGAGGGGGGACCTTCGACGCAGCCTACGAGCTCGGCCGGGCGCGCCTCCTGCCGCGCCTCTCGGCGCTCGGGGCGGTGGAGCTCGACGCGGTCGTCCTGAGCCATCCGCACCCCGACCACGCGAGGGGCCTCCTGGCCGTCTTCGACCTCGTCCCCGTCGGGCTCGTGGCGGTGCCGCGCGGCGCGCCGAGGAACCTCTTCCTGGACGAGGCGCTCGGGGCCGCGTCCCACCGGAGCCTCCCGGTGGCGGCGCTGGGCGCGGGCGAGACGTTCGAGGCGGCGGGGCTTTCCTTCGAGGTCCTCCACCCGGGGCCGGAGAGCTATCCGCGCTCCCCGGAGAACAACGGCTCCCTCGTCCTGAAGGTCCGGGCGGGAGGCAGTACGCTCCTCCTGACGGGAGACGTGGAGGCGATGGCCGAGAGGGACCTTCTCGCCCGGGGCGCGGACCTCTCCGCGGTCGTCCTCAAGGTGCCCCATCACGGCAGCCGGACGTCGACCACCCCGGCGTTCCTCGCGGCGGTCTCGCCGCGCGTCGGGCTGATCGGCGTCGGGAGGCGGAACCGCTTCGGCCACCCGGGCGCGGAGGTCGTCGAGAGGCTCCGGCGGGCCCGGGTCCGCGTCTTCCGGACCGACCAGGACGGGGACCGGAGCCTCCTCCTTTCGGCCGGCCGCGTCCTGCCGTACCAGACGTTCCTCGAGGGACCCCCTCGGTGAGCGGCCCGCGAGGCGTCCTCGCGATCCTCGGGGCGACGGCCACCGGCAAGTCCGCCCTTGCCGTCGCTCTGGCGGAGCGGCTCGGCGGCGAGGTGATCAACGCGGACGCTTTCGCCGTCTACCGCGGCCTCGACGCGGGGACGGCCAAGCCGACGGTCGAGGAGCGCCGGGGAATCCCTCACCACCTGATCGACATCCGCGAGCCGTGGGAGCCTTTCACCGCGGGGGACTTCGCCCGCCTCGCCCGGGAAGCGGTCCGGGAGATCCTCGGACGGGGCCGGCTCCCGATCCTCTGCGGCGGGACCGGCTTCTACGTCCGGGCGTTCTTCGACGGCCTCTTCGAGGGACCGCCGCGCGACGAGGCGGTGCGCGGCGCCCTGCGGACGGTGGCCGGGAGACGCGGCACGGCGCACCTCGCGCGGATGCTCTCCCTCCTCGATCCCGAGAGCGCGGCCCGGGTCGCTCCGGCCGACGCCGCGCGGACGATCCGCTACCTCGAGATCGCGCTCGTGACCGGCCACCGTCCGTCCGACCTCTTCCGCTCGCGACCGGGCGCCTCGCTCGGAACGCCGTCCGTCAGGATCCTCCTCACCTTGCCTCGCCCGGTGCTCTATGAAAGAATCTCCGAGCGGTTTAACCGCTCGATTGCGAAGGAGTTGCCTTCAGAAGTGCGACGCATCCTGGCTTCCGGAGTGAGTGCCTCGGCGCCGGGATTCCGCGCCATCGGGTATCGGGAGACCGCCTCGTTCGTCGAGGGGGGCCTGCCCGAGCCGGAGTGGCGCGAAGCGGTCGTCCGTGCCACGCGGCGCTTCGCCAAGCGGCAGGAGACCTGGTTCCGGGCGGAGCCGGACCTCCTCCCGCTGGACGCGGGCAGGCCCGATCTCCTCGAGGCGGCCCTCGCGGCGGCCCGACCCTTGTACGACCCGTCCCTTTCCTTTTCTTTTCCTCTCGAAGGGAGCTCGCGATGATCAGCAAGCCTCCGATCAACGTGCAGGACGGCTTTTTCTACCTCCTGCGCAAAGAGAACACGCTCGTGGACGTCGTGCTCCTGTCCGAGCGGACGCGCGTGGGCCGGATCCGGCGTTTCGACAAGTACGCGGTGGTCCTCGAGGTCGACGGCCGCGAGGAGATGATCTACAAGCACGCCATCGCGTCGGTGAGCCCGTCGGCCCCCTCCGGCGCCCCCGTCGTCCGTCCCGCGAGCCACGGCCCGGCCTCTGCTTCCTGAGCCGAGCCCCCGAAAGGGGCGGAACCGCCCGAGGGCGAGGCCGGCCGGGGCGGCAGCGTCGCTGCTCCTCCTGCTGGCCGGGTGTGGCGGGGAGCCGTCGGCCCCCGTCCTCGCGCCGGTCGTGGCGGATCCGGCCGCGCCGTTCGCGTTCAGGGACCCTCTGATCGGCGCCCCGCCGCCCGCCCCTTCCGAGAAGGACCGGGACCGGCTCCTGCGGTCCGTCGCGGCCGCCCGGGCCGGGGACGCCGCTTCGGCCCAGCGCGCCCTCGGGGGGCTCGGCAGCGGCGATGCCGCGCCGCCGGCGCTCCGGCTCGCCGCGCTCTACGCGAGGCTCGCGGCCGGCCCCGCGGACGACGTGGTCGCCGAGCTGAAGGGGCTGACCGAGCGCCACCCGACCTGGCTCGCCCCGGTCGAGGCCCTCGCGGATGCCGCGCTGGCCCGGGGCGAGCCGAGGATCGCCCTCGAGAGGTACCGGGCGGCGCTCGCCCTCGCCCCGGACGACCGGCGCCTGCGCGAGCGCGAGGCCCGCGTGCACGACGGCCTCGTCGCGCAGAGGCGGACGGAGGGGGAGGCCGCTCTGGCCGCGAACGACCTCGCCGCCGTCCGGAAGTCGGCGCTGGCCCTCCTCGAGCTCGAGCCGAAGGGCCCCCTCGGCTACCAGCTCCTCTCGCGGGCCGCCCTCGCCGCGGGGAAGGTCGAGGACGCCTACACCGCGGCGCACCAGGCGCTCGCCCGCGCACCCGCGGACGTGGGCTGGAAGGCGTTCACCGCCGAGCTGGCGATGAAGACGGGACGCTTCGCCGAGGCCGTGGAGATGTACGACGCCCTGGCGGCGGGCGACAGGAGGTTCGAGCGGGAGGCCGACGACGCGCGGCTGGAGTTCCGGATCCAGAACATGCCCGACCTCCCGCGTCGCGCGGCGCAGTCCGCGAAGCTCACCCGCGGCCAGTTCGCCGTCCTCCTCTGGTGGGTCGTCCCCGAGGTCCGGCAAGCGCAGGCGCCGACGTCCGCGGACGTGGCGGTGGACGCCGTCGACCGGCCGGACCAGGGGCCTCTCACGCGCGCCATCGCCCTCGGAGTCCTCACGGTGAACCGGGAGACGCACCACGTCGGCCCGGAGACCGCGGTGACCCGGACGGAGCTCGGGGCCCTCGTCCACAGGCTCGCCGTCCTCCTGGCCCGCGACCGTCCGTTGCCCGCGTGCCTCGCCCCCGACAGCCCGGCCGTGCCTCAGCTCGTCGAGTGCGGGATACTTCCCGAAACGGGATCCAGGAACGTGACCGGCCGCGAGGCGCTCCGGGGGATCGAGCGGGCGGCGCGACTCGCCCGGGAAGGAGCAGGGAGATGAACGTCACGGAGCTGTTCGCGAAGGTGCCCCTGTTCGAGGGGCTGGCGGGCCCGGACCGCGTGGTCCTGGCGCGCGCCGCGTCCCTCCGGAGCTACCGGAGGGGAGAACGGATCGTCACGCAGGGGCAGCCCGGCGACTCGTTCTTCGTCCTGGTGAAGGGCCGGGTCGCGGTGTCGATCCTCTCGCCCGAAGGGCGCGAGGTCGTCCTGAACACCCTCACCTCCGGCGACCACTTCGGCGAGATGGCGCTCCTCGACGACGCCCCCCGCTCCGCGACCGTGACCGCCGCCGAGAGGTCGGACCTCGCGGTCCTGACCCGGGAGGCGTTCTTCGAGCTCCTCCGGTCGAACTTCGTCCTGACGAGGGCCCTGCTCGCCTCGTTCTCCAGCCGGCTCCGTCACGCCAACGCCACCATCGAGGGGCTCGCCTCGCTCGACGTGAAGGGGCGCCTCGCGCGCTACTTCCGCGACCTGGCGGTCCAGCGGGGCCGTCGCGCGGGCGGGGGGTGGGTGGTCGTCGTCCGCCCTCCCCAGAGGGAGATCGCCGACACGATCGGCTCGAGCCGCGAGACGGTCTCGCGGACGATGGGGATGCTGGCCCGCGAGAACCTGATCGTCCCCAAGGGAAAGGCCGTCTACGTCCGCCTCGAGGGCGAGGCGACGAGCGGCACGGCCGCCTGAGGGGGCGCGGCCCGCACGCCCCGCATGGAGCTCCGTCCCTGGACTCTCCCCAACCTCCTGACGCTCGCGCGTCTCGGGGCCCTTCCCTTCATCGTCCTGGCGATCCTCGACGGGCGGCAGGACACCGCCGTCGTCATCTTCCTGGCCGCGGCCGTCACGGACCTCCTGGACGGATTCGTCGCCCGCCGCTTCGGGATGACCTCGCCGCTCGGGGCCTACCTCGACCCGATCACCGACAAGCTCTTCCTCATCTCCACCTACGTCGCCTGCGCCCTCCCTTCGACCCCGGGCCTCGTCCACATCCCGCTCTGGCTGGTCATCCTCACGATCTCGCGAGACGTCCTCATCCTCCTCGTGGCGCTCCTGATGTACCTGGTCCTGGACGTCAGGAACTTTCCTCCGTCGCCGCTCGGGAAGGCGACGACGTTCGTCGAGATCTCGCTCGTCGTGGCCGTCCTCCTCGTGAACCTCGGGGTCCTTCCCCGCGCCTTCACCGACGTCGGCGTGACCGTCGTGGCCTTCTTCACGGTCTCCTCCGGGCTCCACTACACCTGGCGGGTGGCGAACCTCGCGTCGCCCCGCTCCCCGCGGCCGGCGCCGCCGGGCGCCCCTCCCGCGGGCGCGGCTTGACGGAAGGGGGGCCGGCGGGCAAGATCCGCCCTGCCCTCGCGAGCGGGCGTAACTCAGCTGGTAGAGTGACAGCTTCCCAAGCTGTAGGTCGCGGGTTCGATTCCCGTCGCCCGCTCCAGTCTCCTCCCCGGAGACGCTTCGCGCCCCCACGGAACCGACGACCGGAGCGTTAACACCCGGGATCGCCGGTGGAAAGCGGTTTGGCGAGCGGCCTTCGGGTTTGTCTTCACCCGCGAGGAGCGCTAAAGTTCCAAGGGCTCCGACGACGTGACTCGCAAACCCCGAAACGCCAGACCCGCGCCCCGGACGCCGCGACGAGAGGATCGGAAACGATCCTCTTTCCGTTTGTCCCCCGTCGGGTGCGACGGCGTCTCGGCACGGCCGGAGAGAGGTTGAACGGATGAAGACCGAAGGCCTGCCGCAGGAAGCCCTCGAGATGACGCTGCAGTCGCTCCGCGACTTCGCCGAGAGGCGCCTGCCGCCGTCGAGGCTCCTGGAGCTCGACGCGAAGGACGAGTTCCCGGTCGACGCCGTCCGCGAGATGTGCGACCCGCGGCAGCTGGGGATCCAGCTCGTCTTCGTCCCCGAGGAGTACGGCGGCTTCGGCGGCGGCGCCTACGACGTCTACAAGACGTGCGAGGCGATGGCGGCGATCGACGTGGGCGTGGCGACGGGCGTCCTCGCGACCTTCCTCGGGAGCGACCCGATCCACTTCGGCGGGACCGAGGAGCAGAAGAAGCTCTGGCTCGGGCGGATCGCCGAGGAGGGGATCCTGATGGCCTACGGCGCGACCGAGCCGGCGGCCGGGAGCGACCTCGGGGCCCTCCGGACGACCGCGACGGCGGTCCTCGAGGACGGAAAGGTCGTCGGCTACAGGATCAACGGCGCCAAGCAGTGGATCTCGAACGGCGGGTACGCCGACCTCTACACCATCCTGGCGAACGCGCCGGGCGGCCCGACGTGGTTCGTCGTGGAGAAGGGCGCGGAGGGCTTCACCCACGGCAAGCCCGAGGACAAGCACGGGCTGCGCGCGTCGAACACCGCGGCGCTCTCGCTCCAGGACGTCTTTGTCACCCCCGACCGGATCGTCGGGGGGGTGGAGGGACAGGGGCTCCTCCAGGCTCAGGCGGTCTTCGGGTACACGCGGCTGATGGTGGCCGCCTTCGGCCTCGGGGCCGGCTGGGCGGCGCTGGACCGGGCGATCCCCTACTCGAAGGAGAGGATCCAGGCGGGGGCGCCGCTCTCGGAGAAGCAGGGCTACGTCCTGAAGCTGATCGTCCCGCACGCCGTGAGGCTCGAGGCGGGACGCGCGTTCATCGAGGAGACGGCCGAGCGGCTCGACGCGGGGGAGGAGGTCCTCAACACCGAGGGGGCGATCGCGAAGTACCTCTCGACGGAGGCCGGGAACGGCGCGGCCGACGCGGCGATCCAGGCGCTCGGGGGCTACGGCTACACGCGCGAGTACATGGTGGAGAAGATCAAGCGCGACGTGAGGATCACCACGATCTACGAGGGGACCTCCGAGATCATGGAGATGACGATCGCCCGCGACCGCTGGCAGCTCCACCTGAAGAGCCGTGGCCAGCACTACCACGAGGAGGCCCGGAAGATGGAGCGGCTCCACGCCGAGGCGCCGACCGTCGGGGCCGGCGTGGCTGCCCGCGCCCTCCATGCCCTCGCGGAGGTCCTCGAGCGGTGCCGCGCGGGGCGCCTCACCCGTCACCAGCACGTCCTCTTCCGGGCGGGCGAGTGGATCGCCTGGGCGGAGGGCTCGGCGGCGCTCGCCAGGCGCGCGGTCCGCGCGGCGCGCGGCGCGCTCCCGGGGAAGGCCGACCGGAGGCTCGCGCCGGAGGCGCTGGCCGCGGTCAGCCGCGTCTTCGCGCGCGAGGCCGCGTTCAAGGTGGCCGACGACGGCCTCCGGTGGGTGAGGGGAGCCGACGGCGCCTCCGACGCCGAGATGGCCGCGCTCGCGCAGGCCGTCGGCCTCTCCGCCATCCAGGCGGCCCAGGCGGGCCTGATGGCCGACATGGAGGCCGTCGCAGACGCCCTCTACGACCGGAAGCCGGCCGCGCGGCCGGCGTGACCCGAGGGGACCAGAGCATGCCCGACACCGCCTCGCGAGCGATCGCCGTCGTGGCCGTCGGCGCCGTCATGCCCGACGCGCCGAGCGCCACCGCCTTCTGGGAGAACATCCGCGGGGGCCGCTACTCGATCTCCGAGGTCCCGCCCGACCGCTGGGACCCCGCGCTCTACTGGGACCCCGACCCGAAGGCCCCCGACAAGACCTACTCGAAGATCGGCGGATGGGTCCGGGCGTTCGAGTGGGACCCGCTCCGCTGGCACCTGCCGATCCCGCCGCGAACGGGGGAGGCGATGGACGACGGCCAGAAGTGGGCCATCTCGTGCGTCCGCGAGCTGCTGGCCTCCTACGGCTACCCGGGCCGGCCGATCGACGGGGAGCGGACCGCCGTGATCCTCGGGAACGCGATGGGCGGCGAGAAGCACTACAAGACGTCGCACCGGATCTTCCACCCCGAGGTGGAGGCCGAGCTCCGCCGCGCGCCCTCCTTCCTCGCGCTCCCGGAGGGCGTCCGGGCGTCGCTCCTCCGCGAGCTCCGCGCCGGGACGGAGGCGCGGCTCCCCGAGGTCTACGAGGACACGATGCCGGGCGAGCTGTCGAACTGCATCGCCGGCCGGCTCGCGAACCTCTTCAACCTCCGCGGCCCGAACTACGTCTGCGACGCGGCCTGCGCGTCGGCCCTGGCCGCGATGAGCGCGGCCGTGGAGGGGCTGGTCCAGCGCCACTACGACGCCGTGATCGCCGGGGGCGTCGACCGGAACATGGGGCCGACGAGCTTCGTCAAGTTCTGCAAGATCGGCGCGCTCTCGGCCACCGGCACCCGCCCGTACGCGGACGGCGCCGACGGCTTCGTCATGGGCGAGGGGACGGCGCTCTTCCTCCTGAAGCGGCTGGCGGACGCCGAGCGGGACGGGGACACGGTCCTCGCCGTCATCCGCGGGATCGGCGGCTCGAGCGACGGCAAGGGGAAGGGGATCACCGCCCCGAACCCGGTCGGCCAGGTCCTCGCGGTGAAGCGGGGCTGGGAGATCGCCGGGCTCGACCCGAAGAGCTGCAGCCTCGTGGAGGGGCACGGCACCTCGACGCGCGTCGGCGACGTCGTCGAGCTCCAGGCGCTGAGCGACGCGTTCGGCGCCGCGGGGATGGCGCGCCGGTCGATCCCGGTCGGCTCGGTCAAGTCGAACATCGGCCACCTCAAGGCGGCCGCCGGCGCCGCCGGCGTCTTCAAGGCCGTGATGGCGCTCCACCACAAGCTCCTCCCGCCGAGCCTCAACTTCACGCGGCCGAACCCGAGCCACGACTGGGAAGGGTCGCCCTTCTTCGTGAACACCGAGGCCCGCGAGTGGGCGAAGCCGGCGTCCGGTCCGCGCCGGGCCGGGGTCTCGGCCTTCGGCTTCGGCGGGACGAACTTCCACGTGGTCCTCGAGGAGCACGTCCCGGGCGCCCTCACGCGGGACGCGGCGCGCGCGTCCGCGGCCGTCCCCGAGCTCCCCCCGGCCGCCGGCGCGCCGGCGACCCTGGCGGCCTCCCCGGCCGCGCCTCTCGCGCATCCGGAAGGCTCTCCTCCCGCCCCGCTCCGCGGCGCCCTCGTCCTCGGGGCCCAGAGCCCCGAGGCGCTCGCGGCGCGGCTCGTCCTCGTCCAGCGCGAGGCCTCGGAAGGGCGCGTCCCTCCCCCCGCCCTCCCGCGACGCGCGGACCTCGAGTCGCCCGAGAGGATCGCGATCGACTACGGCAATGCCAAGGAGCTCGCCGAGAAGGCGGCGAAGGCCCTCCGTGCCCACGAGAGCGGGAACCCCGCGGCCTGGAAGGCGCTCCGCGCCCAGGGGATCTTCCGGGGCTCGGGGCCCGCCGCGAAGGCGGCATTCCTCTTCACGGGCCAGGGCTCCCAGTACGTCAACATGGGGAAGGAGCTCGCGCGGTCGAACCCCGTGGTCCGTGAGACGTTCGCCGCGGCCGACCGGAAGATGGCGCCCATCCTCGGCCGCCCCCTCACCGACTACATTTACGTCGACACCCAGGACGAGCAGGCGATCCAGGCGGCGGAGGAGGCCCTCAAGGAGACCTCCGTCACGCAGCCGGCGGTCCTCGCCCTCGACGTCGCGCTCGCGAACCTCCTCGCCTCCTACGGCGTCGTCCCCGACTTCGTCATGGGGCACAGCCTCGGGGAGTACGGCGCCCTGGTCGCCTCCGGCGTCCTGCCGTTCGAGGACGCGCTCGAGGCGGTCGCGGCCCGCGGCCGCGAGATGACGAAGGTGTCGGTGGCGGACAACGGGAAGATGGCCGCCGTCTTCGCGCCCGTCGACCACGTCGAGCAGGTCATCTCCGAGGTGGGCGGCTACGTCGTCATCGCGAACTACAACAGCCGGAGCCAGCAGGTGATCGGCGGCGCGACGGAGCCGGTGAAGCAGGCGCTCTCGCGGTTCCGGAAAGCGGGCGTCCCGGCAGTCACCCTGCACGTGAGCCACGCGTTCCACACGGCCATCGTCGCCCCGGCGTCCGGACCGTTCCGGAGCGTCCTCGAGCGGCTCCGGATCCAGCCCCCGCACATCCCGGTCGTGGCCAACGTCAGCGGAGAGTTCTACCCGTCCGGCCCCGACTCCCGGCCGAGGATCATCGACCTCCTCGCGCAGCAGGTCGCCTCTCCGGTCCGGTTCTCCAGGGGGCTCGAGACCCTCTACGCCGCCGGGGCGCGCGTCTTCGTGGAGGTGGGTCCCAAGAAGGCGATCCAGGGCTTCGCGGACGACGTCCTGGGCGACAAGCCCGACGCCGTCACCCTCGCCACCAACCACCCGAAGGCGGGCGACGCGGTCGCCTTCAACCACGCCCTCTGCGGCTTCTACGCCGCGGGGCTCGGCAGGCCGAGGTCCGAGGAGGCGCCGGTCGCCGAGCTGAGGCCGGTCCCGGCAGCCGCGCCGGCCGTCTCCGCCGCCCCGCCCGCCCCCGCGCCGTCCGCGCCCCGCCCGGAGAGCCTCGCCATGACCACGCGCCCGCAGCCGTCCGACAGGATCACCGAGCTCGGCCTCCTCTTCGCCGAGTTCCTCGAGCGCGGGATGCGCGTCTACAAGGGCGAGGAGGGAGCGCCGGGGGCGCCCCCCCCGCCCGCTCCCGCGGCCGCCGGGGCCGCGCCCGCGGAGCCGGTCGTCGTCTCCGGCGCGTCCCTCGGCCTCCCCGGCCGTTCGCGCGTCTTCGACGACGGCAACGTCGGCAGCATCCTGCGCGGCGAGTCGTTCATCGGGAGGATCCCCGACCCGATCCTTTCGGCGATGGCGACCAAGCACGTCGTCCGGCTCGTCAAGAGCGAGGAGGGGGAGAGCCGCTTCGAGGCGATCGACTCGGTCGACGACGTCATCAAGCTGGCCGGACGCGGCGGCGCCCTCGACCTCGCGGCCGACTTCGGCGTCCCCGCCGACCGGATCCCGGCGCTCGACGTCGCGACGCGCCTGGCCATCGGGGCGGGGCTCGACGCGCTGCGCGACGCGGGGATCCCGCTCGTGATGCGCTTCAGGACGACGACGAAGGGGACGAAGCTCCCCGAGCGGTGGGCCCTCCCCGAGCCGCTCCAGGACGACACGGGCGTCCTCTTCGCCTCGGCCTTCCCGGGCTACGACTCCTTCGCGGAGCGGGTCGGCGGCTACCACGTCGACGCCCAGACGCGCGAACGGCTGGCCGAGCTCGAGGCGGTCCGGGGCCGGCTCGGCGACGCCGGCGCCCCGCCCGCGGCGCTGGCGGACGTCGACGCGCGGATCGCCGCGCTCCGCCGGAGGCTGCAGGAGGACGCCTACGTCTTCGACCGCCGCTTCCTCTTCCGGATCCTCGCGATGGGCCACTCGCAGTTCGCCGAGCTGATCGGCGCGCGGGGCCCGAACACGCAGGTGAACTCGGCCTGCGCCTCGACCTCCACCGCCGTCGCGATCGCCGAGGACTGGATCCGGGCCGGGCGCTGCCGCCGGGTCCTGATCGTGACCGCGGACGACGCCACGTCCGACCGGATGATGGAGTGGATCGGGGCGGGGTTCCTCGCGACCGGCGCCGCGGCGACCGACGAGAAGGTCGAGGACGCCGCGCTCCCGTTCGACCGGCGCCGGCACGGGATGGTCATCGGGATGGGGGCGGCGGCCCTCGTCGTGGAGGAGGCCGCCTCCCTTCGCGAGCGCGGGATCGCCCCCGCCTGCCGGATCCTTTCGACCGTCGCCGCCAACAGCGCCTACCACGGGACGCGCCTCGACGTCTCGCACATCTCCCAGGTGATGGAGACGCTCGTCGGGAACGCCGAGCGGCGCTGGGGGATCGACCGGCACGCGATCGCCCCGCGAACCGTCTTCGTCTCGCACGAGACCTACACGCCGGCGCGCGGCGGGTCGGCCTCGGCCGAGGTCTTCGCCCTGAGGAACGTCTTCGGCCCGTCGGTCGACCGGATCGTCATGGCCAACACCAAGGGCTTCACCGGCCACCCGATGGCGGTCGGCATCGAGGACGTCGTCGCCGTGAAGATCCTCGAGACGGGGCTCGTGCCGCCGATCCCGAACTTCAGGGAGGTCGACCCCGAGCTCGGCGCCCTGAACCTCTCGAAGGGGGGCGCCTACGACGTGGACTACGCGATCCGGCTCGCCGCGGGCTTCGGGTCGCAGATCAGCATGACGCTCCTCGAGAGGGTCCCGGCCCCCGACGGCCGCCGGCACGCGCCCGAGGAGCTGGGCTACCTCTCGCGGCTCGCCGACCCGGGCGCGTTCCGGGGATGGCTCGACGCGGTCAGCGGCTACGACGGAGCCGAGGTCGAGGTCGAGCGGCGAACCCTCCGCGTCAGGAACCAGGGCCCGCCGACGAGGCAGCCCCGCGGCGTCGCCGCGGTACCGGCGCCGGTGCCGGCGCCGACGCCGTCGAGGCCGACGGCCGGCCCGCCCGTCCCCGTCGTACCGCCCGCTTCGGTTGCGCCCCCGCCGGTCGCCTCGGAGCCGACGCTCCCGGCGGCTCCCGTCCCGGCGGCGGCGCCCGTCGACCCCGTGGCGGCGCGCGTCCTTTCGATCGTGGCGCAGAAGACGGGGTACCCGTCCGAGATGCTGGCGCTCGACCTCGACCTCGAGGCCGACCTCGGGATCGACACGGTGAAGCAGGCCGAGCTCTTCTCCGCGGTGCGCGAGGAGTGGGGGATCCCGCGCGACGACAGCCGCAAGCTGCGCGACTACCCGACCCTCGCCCACGTCATCCAGTTCGTCCGGGACATGCGGCCCGACCTGCCCGCCGCCGCGGCGGCCGGGAGCGAAGGGGCCGGCGCGACGTCGCCGGCGCGACCGGAGGGTGCCGCGGCGCCGGCCGCCCTCTCCGCGCCGGCCGCCCCGGCTCCCGCCGACCCGGTCCAGGCGCGGGTCCTTTCGATCGTGGCCGAGAAGACCGGCTACCCGTCCGAGATGCTCGCGCTCGACCTCGACCTCGAGGCGGACCTCGGGATCGACACGGTGAAGCAGGCCGAGCTCTTCTCCGCGGTACGCGAGGAGTGGGGGATCCCGCGCGACGACGAGAGGAAGCTGCGCGACTACCCGACGCTCGGCCACGTCATCCAGTTCGTCCGCGACATGCGGCCCGACCTGCCGTCGCCGACGGCTCCTGCCCCTCGACCGGCGCCGTCGGCCCCGGTTGCCGCGGGGGAGCCAGGGGTGCCGTCCGCCGATCGGGCTCCCGCCCCGGAGGCCCCGGCGGGCCCCGCCGCGGACCCCGTCCTCGCCCGCGTCCTTTCGATCGTGACCGAGAAGACGGGCTACCCGGCCGACATGCTCGACCCCGAGCTCGACCTGGAGGCGGACCTCGGGATCGACACGGTGAAGCAGGCCGAGCTCTTCTCCGCGGTGCGCGAGGAGTGGGGGATCCCGCGCGACGACGAGAGGAAGCTGCGCGACTACCCGACGCTGGCCCACGTCGTGAAGTTCGTCCACGACAACCGCCCCGACCTCGCGGCGCCTTCCGCCGTTCCGGGAGGACGCGCCGGCGCCGGACCTCCGGAGACGGTCTCCACGCACGCCGCCCCCGGGGCGGGCGATTCGCCGGCAGGGGTCTCGGGGCTCGGAAGCGAGGAGGCCGCGGCCGCGATCGCCCGGCGGGTCCCGGTGCCGGTCGTGAGGCCGCCCCTCGCGATGTGCAAGCCCACCGCCGCCTCCCTCGGTCGCGGCAGCCGCGTCGCGGTGATGCCCGACCGCGGCGGCGTGGGGAGCGCCCTCGCCGGACTCCTCGGCGTCTGGGGCGCCTCGGTCCTCGTCCTCGACCCGCACGCCGACGCCGAGTTGATTCGGGCGCAGCTGGAGTCGTGGTCGAAGGAGGGCCCGATCGCGGGGATCTTCTGGCTCCCGGCTCTCGACGACGAGGGCGACCTGCGGGGCCTCGACCTTGCAGGCTGGCGGGAGGCGCTCCGCGTCCGCGTCAAGCTCCTCTACGCGGCGATGCGTGCCCTCGACGCCGCCTTCGAGCGCCCCGGGACGTTCCTCGTCTCCGCGACCCGGATGGGAGGCCACCACGGGTACGACCCGGCAGGCGCGACGGCCCCGCTCGGCGGGGCCGTGACCGGCTTCACCAAGGCGTTCAAGCGGGAGCGGACGGCTGCCGTCGTGAAGGCCGTCGACTTCCCCGCGGGGACCGAGCCCGCCCGGGTCGCGGCGCTGCTCGTCGAAGAGACCCTTCGAGACCCCGGCGCCCTCGAGGTCGGCCACCGCGACGGCCTGAGGGTCGCCGTCGGGCTCGAGGAGCAGGCGCTCCCGCCGTCCGCCGGGATGACGCTCGACGCGCGATCCGTCTTCGTCGTGACCGGCGCGGCCGGGAGCATCGTCTCGGCCATCACGGCCGACCTCGCCGCCGCCTCGGGCGGGACCTTCCACCTCCTCGACCTCGTCCCCGAGCCCGACCGGGCGAGCGAGGACCTCGCCCGCTTCGCCTCGGACAAGGAAGGGCTCAAGCGGGACGTCTTCCAGCGCCTGAAGGACCGTGGGGAGCGGGCTACGCCCGCCCTCGTCGAGAAGGAGATGGCCGCCCTCGAGCGGTCGCACGCCGCCCTCTCGGCGATCCTCGCGATCGAGCGGGCCGGCGGCACGGTGCGGTGGTACAGCGGAGACCTCCGCGACGGGGCGCGGGTGGCCGAGATCGCCGCCGCGATCCGGGCCGAGAGCGGCCGGGTCGACGTCCTCCTCCACGGCGCCGGCCTCGAGATCAGCCGCTTCCTCCGGGACAAGGAGCCGCGCGAGTTCGACCTCGTCTTCGACGTGAAGGCCGACGGGTGGTTCAACCTCCTCTCGGGCCTCGGCGACACACCGATCGGGGCGACGGTGGCGTTCAGCTCCGTCGCGGGGCGCTTCGGGAACGGGGGCCAGACCGACTACAGCTCCGCGAACGACCTCCTCTGCAAGACGTCCTCGAGCTTCCGGACGACGCGCCCCGCCACGCGGGGGATCGCGATCGACTGGACGGCCTGGGGCGACATCGGGATGGCGACCCGCGGGTCGATCCCGAAGATGATGGAGCTCGCGGGGATCGAGATGCTCCCCGCCGCCGCCGGGATCCCGTTCGTGAGGCGCGAGCTGACGGCGTCCGCGTTCGCGGGCGAGCTCGTCGCCGGGAAGAAGCTCGGCAGCCTGACGGCCCCGTGGGACGAGACCGGCGGGCTCGACGCCGGCGCGGCGGCGGAGGCGGCGCGCGCCCTCGGGCCGATGGTCGGGAGGCCGATCACGGCAGACCTCGGCGCGGGCCTCGTCGTCGAGACGACGCTCGACCCGAAGCTCCAGCCGTTCCTCTTCGACCACCGGATCGACGGCACGCCGGTCCTCCCCGGCGTGATGGGGATCGAGGCGTTCGCCGAGTCGGCGGCCCTCCTCCTCCCCGGCTGGCGCGTCGCGGCCGTGGAGGACGTCGAGTTCGTCGCTCCCTTCAAGCTCTACCGCGACGAGCCGCGCGCGGTCCGCGTCGAGACCGTCCTCGAGCCCGCCGCGGGCGGGTCCGTCGTCGCCCGGGGACGCCTCGTCGGGCTCCGCCCGCTTCCCGGGCAGGCCGAGCCGCAGGCGACGGTCCACTTCCGGGCGCGGGTCCGCCTGACGCGCGAGGCTCCCCGCGCCGAGGTCCTCGGCGCCAACCTCGACCGCGCGGCCTCCGCCGCCTCCTCCTCCGACGTCTACAAGGTCTACTTCCACGGCCCCGCCTATCAGGTCCTCGAGGCCGTCTGGAAGACCGAGTCGGGAGTCGTCGGGCTCCTCCCGGACCACCTGCCGCCGAACCACCAGCCGTCGGCCCTGCCGACGCTGATGGCCCCGCGGCTGATCGAGCTCTGCTTCCAGACCGCCGGGGTCCTCGAGCTGGGGACGGTCGGGAAGATGGGCCTGCCGCTCCGGGTGGCGTCGGTTTCCCTCCTCCGCGCGCCGGAGACCGCGGACGGCGCGCGGCTCCTCGCCGTCGTCTCGCCTGCGGCCCCGGACGGCAGCTTCGACGGCGCGGTCGTCGACGACTCGGGCAACGTCTACCTCCGGGTGTCGGGATATCGGACCGTGGAGCTGCCCGGCGGCGCCGCCGCGTCCGACCTCGCCCCCTTCCGGGCCGCCATGGCCTGAGCGCGGCTCCCGGGCGGGGCGGGCCCGGGGCCCGCCCCGCCCGCCCCGGACCGGCGCCGAGGGCGGGAGGAAGAATGAAACGCGATTTCGAGCGAGTGGCCATCGTCAACCGGGGCGAGGCCGCGATGCGCTTCATCAACGCCGTCCGCGAGTTCAACCAGGAGCGGGGGACCCGGCTCGTGACGGTGGCCCTCTACACCGAGCCGGACCGGCGGGCGATGTTCGTGCGCGAGGCCGACGAGGCCGTCTCGCTGGGAGCCGCGAGCTTCGTCGACCCGACGGACGGCAGGCGGCGGAGCAGCTACCTCGACACCGGACGCCTGGAGAGGGCGTTCGCGGCGGGCGCCGTGGATGCCGTCTGGCCCGGGTGGGGCTTCGTCTCGGAGGACGCCGCGTTCGCCGAGCTCTGCGGCAGGCTCGGCCTCGTCTTCATCGGCCCGCCGCCGGAGGCGATGCGCCTGCTGGGCGACAAGGTGAGCGCCAAGAGGCTCGCGGACCGGGCGCGGGTCCCGGTCGTCCCGTGGAGCGGGGCGCCGGTCGAGACCCTCGCGATGGCGCGCGAGTCCGCGGAGCGGCTCGGCTACCCGCTCATGATGAAGGCGGCCGCCGGCGGCGGAGGGCGGGGGATCCGGCGTGTCGATTCGGCCGCGGGCCTGGCCGATGCGTTCGACGCGGCCCGCGGGGAGGCGCTCCTCTCGTTCGGCCTCGACACGGTCTTCCTCGAGAAGCTCCTCGAAGGGGTCCGCCACGTCGAGGTCCAGGTCCTCGCGGACGACCACGGGACGACCTGGGCCGTCGGGGTCCGCGACTGCACCCTGCAGCGGCGGAACCAGAAGGTCCTCGAGGAGTCCCCGGCCCCGTCGCTGGCTCCCGGGCTCGACCGGGCGCTCCGGGAGGCCGCCGTCCGCCTGACGCGGCTCGCGGGCTACCGGAACGCCGGCACCGTCGAGTTCCTCTTCGACCCGAGGGGCCAGACGTTCTCGTTCCTCGAGGTGAACGCGCGGCTCCAGGTCGAGCACCCGGTCACCGAGGCCACGACGGGGCTCGACCTCGTCAAGCTCCAGATCCACGTCGCCCGGGGCGGGCGGCTCGAGGGCGAGCCGCCGGCGCCGGTCGGTCACGCCATTGAGGTGAGGCTGAACGCCGAGGACCCGGACGCCGACTTCGCGCCGGCCCCGGGGACGTTCGCCCTCTTCCGCCTGCCGACCGGTCCGGGGATGCGGATCGACCGGGGCGTGACGGAAGGGGACTCGGTCGCCGCGGAGTTCGACCCGATGGTGGCGAAGGTGATCGCCCACGGCCGGACGCGCGACGAGGCGCTCGCGCGCCTGAGGCGCGCCCTGTCGGAGAGCGCCATCGTCCTGGACGGGGGGACGACGAACAAGGCCTTCCTCCTCGAGCTCCTCGACCGCCCCGAGGTCCGCTCCGGCGACTTCGACACCGGCTGGCTCGAGCGGGTGACGGCGGTCTCCCGCAAGGGGCTGCGCCGCCACGCGGGCGCGGCGCTGGTGATGGCCGCCCTCGAGGTCTACGAGGCGGAGCTCGCGCTCGAGGAGTCCCGGTTCTACGCGTCGGCGGCGCGGATGCGTCCGGAGGCGCGCGAGGAGGTGGGGCGGGCCGTCGAGCTGCGCCACCGCGGGCAGAGCTACGGCCTCCGCGTCTTCCGCCTCGGACCATCGGACTACCGCGTGGAGGTCGACGGCGGGCGGATCGACGCGAAGCTGGTGCCGCTTTCCCGGTTCGAGCGCTGGCTCACGATCGGGGGCCGCCGCCACCGGGTCGTCTCCGTCGTCCAGGGGCTCCACCACCTCGTCGAGGTGGACGGCGTCCCGCACCGCTTCTCGCGCGACGACCTCGGGATCCTCCGGGCCACCTCCCCGGCCGTCGTCGTCTCGCTCGCCGTCCGCCCGGGAGACGAGGTGAAGGCGGGAGGGCGGATCGCCGTCCTCGAGGCGATGAAGATGGAGATGCCTCTCCTCGCCCCGTTCGCGGGGCGGGTCCGCGACGTCCTGGTCGTCCCGAACGTCCAGGTCGGGCCCGGAGTCGCGCTCGTGAGGCTCGACCCGGCCGAGCGCGAGGAGGGGGAGCCCGCCGCCGAGAGGATCGCGCTTCCTCCCGAGACCGGCCCCGGCGAGACCGGCGCATCGGTCCCCGGGAGGGAAAGGGTCCTTTCCACCCTCGACGAGATCCGCCACCTCGTCCTCGGGTTCGACACCGACCCGGCCGAAGCCCGGCGGCTCGTCTCCGAGCTCGGAGCGACGGCCTCCGCGGAGGTCGACGACGCGGCCCGGCGCGAGGCGGAGGACCAGATCCTGTCGGCGTTCGCCGACATCTCCTCGCTCTTCCGGCGGCGTTCGGGGGCGACCGACGGAGTCGAGGAGACCGTCTCCACGGGGGAGTACTTCCTGACGTACCTGAGGACGCTCGCCGGGCAGACGGCCAGCCTGCCCGACCGCTTCTTCGACCGCCTCCGGCTCGCCGTCGCGCACTACGGCGTGACCGACCTCGCCCCGTCGCCGGCCCTGCGCCAGGCCCTCCTCTGGATCTGGAAGTCGCACCAGAGGGTCGATCAGCAGGTCGAGCCGGTCCTCGCGATCCTCGAGCGGCGGCTCCTCGCGCCCGCTCCCCCCGGAGCTCGCGACGACCCGCGTCACCGCGAGCTCCTCGACCGGCTGGTCGAGGCGGCCGAGAGCCGCTTCCCGTCGCTCTCCGACCTCGCCCGCGAGGTCCGCTACCGGACGTTCGAGAAGCCGGTCTTCGAGGCCCGCCGCACGGAGGTCTACGCCGAGGTGGAGCGCGTCCTCGCGCAGCTTTGCACCGACCCTTCGTCACCTTCGCGCGCGGGGCGGATCCAGCTTCTCGTCGACTGCCCCCAGCCGCTCCACGGTCTCCTTTCGGGACGTTTCGACGGGGCCCCGGCGGCGGCGCGCGCCCTCTACCTCGAGGTCCTGACCCGCCGCTACTACCGCTTCGGACACCTCTCCGGCTTCGAGTCCGTGCGCCTGGGAGAGCAGGTGGCGGCGACGGCGACGCACGAGGGCGACGGTACCCGCGTCCTCGTCGTCTCGTCCTGGTGTCTCGATTCCGACCTCGCGGAGTCGGTGGCGCGCCTGCGGCCGCTCCTGGAGTCGGCGCCGGCAGGCGTCGAGGTCGCCGTCGACGTCTACGCGTGGCGGCGCGGACCCCTGGGAGAGGCGGAGCGGAACGCCGCCAGGATCCGGGACCTCCTCTCGGGGATCTCGTTCGGCCGTCCGCTCCGCAGGATCGTGGTCGCGCTCGCCGGCCCGGGCCAGGGCCCCGGCCTCGGGGGGATGCAGCACCTGACCTTCCGGCCCGGCCCGGACGGGGAGCTCGCGGAGGACCTCCTCTACCGGGGCCTCCATCCCATGGTCGGCAAGCGCTTCAACATCTGGCGCCTCTCGAACTTCCACGTGGAGCGGCTCCCCTCGGTGGAGGACGTCTACCTCTTCCGCGTCGTGGCGAAGGACAACCCCAAGGACGAGCGCCTCATCGCGGAGGCCGAGGTGCGCGACCTGACGCCGGTGCGCGACGCGTCCGGCCGCGTGGTGCAGCTCCCGTACCTCGAGCGGATGCTCCTGGAGGCGGTCGACGCCATCCGGCAGGTGCAGGCCCACCGGAAGCCCGAGGCGCGGCTCCAGTGGAACCGGATCTGGCTCGACGTCTGGCCCGAGCTCGACCTCTCCCTGTCCGAGCTCGACGCCCTGGCGCGCAAGATGGCGCCGCTCACGACGGGCCTCGGCCTGGAGAGGGTGTCGATCCGGGCGCGGATGCGCCACCCGCAGACGGGGGAGCGGGGCGACTGGGTGGTCTCCATCGACAGCCCGTCCGAGTCGGGCCTCGTCGTCTCCGTCGCCCGGCCCAGCACGCAGCCGATGCGCTCGCTCTCGGAGTACGAGCAGAAGGTCGTCCGGCTCCGCCAGCGGGGGCTGACCTACCCCTACGAGATCGTCCGGATGCTGGCGCCTCCGCGCGACGCCGCCGGGGCCGACTTCCCGCCGGGGGACTTCCTGGAGTACGACCTCGACGAGGAAGACGAGCTCGTCCCCGTCGACAGGCCGTTCGGGAAGAACGATGCGAACGTCGTCGTCGGGCTCCTCCGGAGCTTCACCCCCAGGATCCCCGAGGGGATGACGCGCGTCGTCCTGCTGGGGGACCCGACGGGGGCGATGGGCTCGCTCGCCGAGCCGGAGTGCCGGAGGATCCTGGCGGCGCTCGACCTCGCCGAGCGGCTCCGCGTCCCCCTGGAGTGGTATGCCCTCTCGGCCGGCGCCAGGATCGCGATGGAGAGCGGGACCGAGAACATGGACTGGATCTCCCGGGTCCTCCGGCGCCTGATCGAGTACACGCAGGGCGGGGGCGAGGTCAACGTCGTCGTTTGCGGGATCAACGTCGGCGCGCAGCCCTACTGGAACGCCGAGGCGACGATGCTCATGCACACGCGCGGCATCCTCGTCATGACCCCCGAGAGCGCGATGGTCCTGACCGGGAAGACCGCGCTCGACTACTCGGGCTCGGTCTCGGCCGAGGACAACCTCGGCATCGGCGGCTACGACCGGGTGATGGGTCCGAACGGGCAGGCGCAGTACTGGGCGCGGGACCTCCCCGACGCGTGCCGGGTGCTTCTCCGGCACTACGACCACACCTACGTCGTCCCGGGGGAGCGCTTCCCCCGCCGGGCGGCGACGACGGACCCCCTCGAGCGGGACGTCCGGTCGTTCCCCCACGGCGGGAGCGAGCCGGGGAGCTTCGCGACGGTGGGGGACGTCTTCTCCGCCGGAGCGAATCCCGGGCGCAAGCAGCCGTTCGAGATCCGGAAGGTGATGGCGGCGTGCGCCGACCAGGACCACCCGCCCCTCGAGCGCTGGAGCGGGATGCGGGACGCCGAGGTGGCGGTGGTCTGGGACGCGCACCTCGGCGGCTACCCGGTCCTGATGCTCGGCTTCGAGTCGCGGCCCCTGCCGCGGATCGGCTTCGTCGCCAACGACGGGCCCGAGCAGTGGACCTCCGGAACCCTCTTCCCGATGGCGTCGAAGAAGATCGCCCGGGCGATCAACGCCGCCAGCGGCAACCGCCCCCTCGTCGTCCTGGCGAACCTGTCCGGGTTCGACGGCTCGCCCGAGTCGATGCGCAAGCTCCAGCTGGAGTACGGCGCCGAGATCGGCCGGGCCGTCGTCAACTTCCGCGGCCCGATCGTCTTCACGGTCGTCTCCCGCTACCACGGCGGCGCGTTCGTCGTCTTCTCGAAGACCCTGAACGACAACATGGAGGTGGCGGCCCTGGAGGGGACCTACGCCTCGGTGATCGGGGGCGCCCCGGCCGCGGCCGTTGTCTTCGCCCGCGAGGTGGACCTGCGGACGAGGAGGGACCCGCGCGTCGCCGCGCTCGAGAAGGAGGTCGCGGCGGCGGCGGAGGGCGAGCGGCGGCCGCTTCGCCGGCGCCTCTCCGACCTGGCCCGCGCGGTGAGGTCGGAGAAGCTGGGGGAGGTCGCGGAGGAGTTCGACGCCATCCACAGCGTCCAGCGCGCACGCGACGTCGGGTCGCTCGACCTGATCCTCCCGCCCGGACGGCTCCGCCCCTACCTCGTCGAGGCGATCGAGCGGGGCATGGAGCGGGAGCTCGGGCGCGAGCGGGGCGGCGCGTGAGGCTCCGCTGGCTCCTCCAGGGTCCGGGCGGCGTCCCTCCCCCCGACACCTGGCTGTCGGAGAGTGAACGCGCCGTCGCGGCCCGGTTCCGGGTCGCCAAGCGGCGGGCGGACTGGCTGCTCGGCCGGTTCACGGCGAAGCGGGCGCTCCTCCTGGCGGGCCTCCCTCCTCCGGCTTCGCGGATCGAGGTCCTTCCCCTTCCGTCGGGGGCCCCCCAGGCCCGGACGGAGGAGGGCCCCGTTCCGTTCGCCCTCTCCATCAGCCACTCGGGCGGCCGCGCCCTCTGCCTCCTCGGACCGTCCGGGAGCCGCGTCGGATGCGACCTCGAGCGGGTGGAGGCGCGCGGGACGTCCTTCGCCCTCGACTACTTCACCGAGTCGGAGCGGGGCCTCCTGGCGTCGCTTCCGGCTGCGGGGCGAGCCCTCTACGAGACGCTCCTCTGGAGCGCCAAGGAAAGCGCCTTGAAGGCGATCGGGGAGGGGCTCCGCCGGTCGACGCACGACGTCTCCGTGCTGATCGAGCCGGAGGCCCCCGAGCGGGAGGGCTGGCGGCCCTTCCGGGTCTGGGGCGCCGCGGCCGTGGAGGGCGCGGCGGGGTGGTGGCGGGCGGACGGGGACGACGTCGTCACCGTCCTCTCGGAGCCGGCGTCGGCGCCGCCGGAGCCGCTCGGCGAGCCCTCCGTCGTGTAAGATCGACCGGCGTGATCGGCGCGGCCCCGGACCCCTGGCGGCGGCCTTCCACGGCTCGCGGAGACGGGCCGGGAGGAGCAGGCGAACGAGAGGGGCGGGACCGGCCGGCCGCGACGTTCCGAACGAGGGACGGGCGAGAAGATGGCGCTATTCGGTAAGGGGGCGCGCGCGCCCGAGGAGCCACGACAGGCGCCGGTCCGCCCCGCCGGGGCGGCCGTCCCGCCGGTCCCACCCGAGCGCCGCGAGGCGCCGGCGACCCCGGAAGCGAGGAGAGCCGTGATAGGACCGCAGATCCGGATCCAGGGCGAGCTGAACGGAGACGAGGACCTCGTCGTCGAAGGGCGCGTCGAGGGGAAGATCAACGTCTCGAAGAGCCTGCGCATCGGCCCGTCGGCCCAGGTGAACGCCGAGATCAAGGCCCAGTCCGTCATCGTCGCCGGACGGGTCGTCGGGAACGTGACGGCCGAGAAGGTCGAGATCGTCGCGACGGGGACCCTCGAGGGGAACATCCGGGCGCCCAAGATCGCCATCGCGGAGGGGGCCCAGTTCAAGGGAAGCGTCGACATGGGCGGCAAGGGTGCCGTCGGGGGAGCGCAGCCCGCGGCCGCGCCGCCGGCCGACCCCAAGCCGAAGGCCTGAGGACGAGAGAACGGAGGAGTTGGTGACGAAGACCGAGACGTACAGGAACTACATCGGCGGCCGGTGGGTCGCGTCGGCGACGCGACGGAGGTTCGAGAACCGCAACCCCGCCGACACCCGCGACCTGATCGGACGCTTCCAGGATTCCGACGAAAGGGACGTGAAGGCGGCCGTCGACGCGGCGGCCGAGGCGTACAAGAGCTGGCGGCTGGTCCCCGGGCCGCAGCGGGGCGAGATCCTCTACCGGCTCGGCCGGATCCTGACCGAGCGGAAGGAGGAGTTCGCCCGCGACATGACGCGGGAGATGGGGAAGGTCCTCAAGGAGACCCGCGGCGACGTCCAGGAGGCCATCGACATGGCCTTCCTGATGGGCGGCGAGGGGCGCCGCCTCCACGGCGCCACGACCCCGTCGGAGCTCCCGAACAAGTTCGCGATGGCCGTGCGGAGCCCCATCGGGGTCTGCGGCTTCATCACGCCGTGGAACTTCCCGATGGCGATCCCGGCCTGGAAGTCGACCGCGGCGCTCATCTGCGGCAACACGGTCGTCATCAAGCCGGCCACCGACACGCCCCTGAGCGTCATCAACTTCGCGAAGGCGCTCGAGGAGGCCGGGCTGCCGCCCGGCGTCTTCAACGTCGTCACCGGCTCGGGGAGCCGCGTCGGGATGCCGCTGATCAAGGACCCGCGGGTCCGCGTCATCTCCTTCACCGGCTCGACCTCGGTGGGGAAGACGATCAACCAGGCGTGCGCGCCCGACTTCAAGCACGTCCACCTCGAGATGGGCGGCAAGAACCCGATCATCGTGATGGACGACGCCAACCTCGAGCTGGCCGTCGACGGCGCCATCTGGGGCGCCTTCGGCACGAGCGGCCAGCGCTGCACCGCCTCGTCCCGGCTCATCGTCCACAAGAAGGTCGCGAAGAAGTTCACCGAGATGGTCGCGGAGCGGGCGAAGGCCCTGAAGGTCGGCGACGGCCTGGACCCGAGAGTCGAGATGGGCCCGTCGGTCAACGAGAGCCAGATGGAGACCGTCCTCGAGTACGTCGCGATCGGCAGGAACGAGGGGGCGACCCTGGCGGCCGGCGGCTACCGGCTGAAGGGGAAGGCCCACGCGAACGGCTGGTTCGTCGCCCCGACCGTCTTCGCCGACTGCCACCCGAAGATGCGGACGAGCCAGGAGGAGATCTTCGGGCCCGTCACCTCGATCATCCCCGTGCGGTCGTTCGACGAGGCGATCGAGGTCGCCAACGACATCGACTACGGCCTCTCGTCCTCGATCTTCACGCAGGACGTGAACCGCGCCTTCACGGCGATGCGGGACCTCGAGACCGGCCTCTTCTACGTCAACATCCCGACGATCGGCGCCGAGACGCACCTGCCGTTCGGCGGGAACAAGCAGACCGGCAACGGCCACCGCGAAGCCGGCCTCGCGGGCCTCGACGTCTTCAGCGAGTGGAAGTCGATCTACGTCGACTTCTCCGGGAAGATCCAGAAGGCGCAGATCGACGTCCCGGCCGGCCAGGCCGGCGCCCCCGCCGGAAGGCCCAGGAAGCCCAGGAAGAGGTAGCCCCGTCCGGCCGCCGCCTGTGAAGGCGGCGCGTGCGGCTTCACCCGGGCTCCCGGCGCCCTCCCGGCGCCGGGAGCCCTGCCGTCTCGAGGAGGCCCTGGATGTCCGGCGGGAGCGGCGCGACCGCCTCGACGCGGGCTCCCGTCACCGGGTGCGCGAAGGCGAGGCGGCGCGCGTGGAGCGCCTGCCGGGGGAACGCCCGGCAGGCCGCCTGGAGGGGCGGGTCGGCGATCCCCTTCCAGCGCGGCGAGCCGTAGACCGGGTCCCCGACGATCGGGAGGCCCGTCGCCTTCAGGTGGACGCGGATCTGGTGGGTCCGCCCGGTCACGAGGGTGCACCTCACGAGCGACAGGCCCTGCCGCGTCCCCTCGGACTCGGCGAGGCGCTCGTAGAGCGTCGCCGCCTCGCGCCCCTCCGCCTTCGAGGCGGTCATCCGCTTGCGGTCGTGCGGGTCCCGCGCGATCTTCAGCTCGATCCGCCCCTTCAGGACGGGCGTCCGCCCGTAGACCACGGCCCAGTACTCCTTCTCCATCGTCCGCGCCTTCATCGCCTTCGCGAGGCCGGCGTGGGCCGCCTCCGTCTTGGCGACGGCGAGGACGCCGGAGGTGTCCTTGTCGAGCCGGTGGACCAGGCCGGGGCGGTCGGCCGCGCCCCCCCAGCTCCGCGAGCGGTGGAGCAGGGCGTTGACGAGCGTGCCGTCGCGATGCCCGACGGCCGGGTGGACGACGAGGCCGGGGGGCTTGTTCAGGAGGAGGACGTGGTCGTCCTCGTACAGGACGTCGAGCGGGATCTCCTGCGCGACGAGCTCGGGCTTCGGCGGGGGGGGCGGCGGGAGGACGACCTCGACGGTCTCTCCCGCGGCGACCCTTGCCGCCGGGCGGGCCGCCGGGCGGCCCCCGACGGTGACGAGGCCGGCCCCGATCCACTCCTGGACCTTCGTCCGAGAGGCCTCGGGGAGGTCGGCGAGGTGCCGGAGGAGGACGCGGTCGAGCCGCTCGCGGTCGTCGCCGCGGTCGGCCCGGAACGACCGGCGGGGAGCGGTTCCGGCGCCTCCCGCGGGCCGCTCCGGCTCGCCCGCCGCCACGGTCACACCGGGCGGCGGCGGGCGGTGGCGAGGATTCCCACGCCCACGACGAGGAGGAGCGCGGCGATGAACTGCGAGGTGGAGATGGAGGTCCCGAAGACGGTGCCGCGCGGGTCGCCCCGGAAGAACTCGACCGTCCCCCGGAGCAGCGCCGCGGAGACGAGGTAGATGCCGAAGGTCGTCCCGCGGAACTTCCGCCTCGGGAGGAGGAGGAGGGCCGCCGTCAGGACGAAGAGTCCGACCCCCTCGTAGATCTGCGTCGGGTGGAGGGGGACGTCGAGCGGGACCCCCACGTTCGCGGCCGCCGCGGGGTTCGTGAACGTGATGGCCCACGGCTCGCTGCACGACCGTCCCCAGCAGCAGCCGGCCGAGAGGCAGCCGACCCGCCCGATCGCCTGGCCGAGCGCGACGGCGGGGGCCGCGGCGTCCGCGACGTCGAGGAACGCGAGCTTCCTCTTCCACATGAACCAGCCGCCGACGACGAGCGCTCCGAGGAGCCCCCCGTAGAAGACGCCGCCGGCCCGGAAGAGGGAGAGGAGCCCCTTCCACGAGGTGAGGTAGGCGCCGGGCCCCTCGACGACGACGAGGAGGAGCTTGGCGCCCAGGAGGCCGGAGAGGAGGAGCCAGATCCCCAGGTCCGAGGCGTCGTCGGCGCTGACGCCGTGCGCCGGGGCGCGGCGCCGGAGGAGGAGGAGCGCCAGGAGGAACGCCATCGCCATGGCGAAGCCGTAGGTGGGGAGGGCGAAGGAGCCGATCCGGAAGAGCTCTGGGTGCATGCGGACGCGGTCGCCTCAGGCCGACTTCGGGTCCGGGCGCGTCGCCTCCTCCTCGGCCGCGGGGCTCTTCCAGACGTCCCAGGCGAGGAGGGCGACGCCGACCGTGATGGCCGAGTCGGCGACGTTGAAGGAGGGCCACTCGTGGCTCCCCAGGTAGAAGCGGAGGAAGTCGACGACGAAGCCGTGGCGGAGCCGGTCGATCAGGTTCCCGATCGCCCCGCCGAGGATCAGCGCGAGCGCGCTCTGGAGGCGCACCCAGCGGACCGGCGACCGGAAGGCGTAGACGAGGACGGCGACGAAGACGGCGAGCGCCACGGCGTTGAGGAGGAGGGGGCGGTAGGGGGAGGTCGCGCCGGCGAAGAGGCCGAAGGCCGCGCCGGTGTTCCTCACGTGCGTCAGGTCGAAGAAGCCGCCGATCACCTCGATCCGCTCGTGGAGCGGGATCGCCCTCGAGACGAGGGCCTTCGTCAGCTGGTCGAGGAGGACGAGGAGGGCCGCCCCTCCGAGGTAGGGGAGCCGCTCCCTCGTCCTGGCGGCGAAGTCGCCCATCCGCTCAGGCGCCCAGCGTCGCCCGGCAGCGTCCGCAGAGGCCGGACCCGTCGCCGTCTCGCCTCACCTGCCAGCAGCGGGGGCACTTCGTCCCCTCGGCGGCGCGGGCCCAGACCGCCGTTCCGACCTCGGGCGACGCCTCCACGAGGACGAGCTCGGGGACGATGAGGAGCTCGGCAAGGCGCGCCGCGTCGAGACCGGTGGTCGCGAGGTCCGCCTCGAGCTGACCGGTGTGGGCCAGCTCCGCGGCGGCCTGTGCCGAGGTCCCGACGACGCCGTCGCGCCGGAGGGGCTCCAGCGCCTTCACGAACGCCGCGCGGAGCTCGAGGAGGCGGTCCCACGCCGCGTGCGCCTCGAGCGGGAGGTCGGGGAGGGCGAGGTCGGCGTAGGTGGCGAAGACGGGGGAGGTCCCGGCCCGGCCGGGGAGGCTCTCCCAGATCTCCTCGGCCGTGAAGGGACAGAGCGGGTTGAGGAGGAGGGCGAGGGTCTCCGCGAGCCGGAAGGCCGCGGTCTGCGCCGAGCGCCGGACCGGGTCGTCCGCGCGCAGGACGTAGAGGGCGTCCTTCCGGACGTCGCACCAGAGGGCCGACAGGTCGTTCGTGGCGAACTCGCGGAGCCTGCGGGTGACCGTGTGGAACTCGAACCGGTCGTACGCCTTCCGGCACTCGTCGGCCAGGAGCCCCGCGCGGGCGAGGACGAACCGGTCGAACGGCTCGAGCCTCTCCGCCGGGACGAGGTCCCTCGCCGGGTCGAAGTCGAAGAGGACCGAGAGGAGGAACCGGGCCGTGTTGCGGAGGTTGCGGTAGGCCTCCGAGGTCCGCTTGAGGATCTCGTGGCTCAGGCGGACGTCGTCGGTGTAGTCCGTCGCTGCCACCCAGAGGCGGAGGACGTCGGCGCCGTGCTGCGAGATGACCTGCTCGGGCTCGACCGAGTTGCCGAGCGACTTCGACATCTTCCGGCCGTCCCCGGCCATGACGAACCCGTGGGTGACGACGGTCTCGTACGGCGCCTCTCCCCGGAGCGCGATGGCCGTCAGGAGCGAGGACTGGAACCAGCCGCGGTGCTGGTCGTGCCCTTCCAGGTAGAGGACCGGGGCCTTCGCCCCCTCCTCGTACGGGCTCGCGATGCCGTAGGCCGACGTCCCGAGGACCGCGGCGTGCGAGACGCCGGAGTCGAACCAGACGTCGAGGATGTCGCGCACCTTCTCCCACCGGAACCGCGCGTACGCCGACCCTTCGGGGAGGAAGGACTCGGCGGGGAACCGCTCGTCGTCCCACCAGGCGTCGGCGCCGTTCTCGCGGAAGACCGCGACCACCTTCTCGAAGAAGCGGCGGCGCTCCTCCGCGTCGTCGGGCGGCGGGTAGTGCCCCGGGGCCCCGTCCTGCGGACCGGCCGGCTTGAGGATGGTGATCGGGGAGCCCCAGATCCGCTGGCGCGAGATCGTCCACTCGAGGCGGTTCTCGACCATCGCCCCGATCCGGTTGACGCCGAACGCGGGGATCCACTCCACCTCGCCGCGGATCGCCCGGATCGCCCGGTCCCGGAGGGCGCCGAGGTCGATGAACCACTGGTGCGTCGCCCGGAAGACGACCGGCTGCTTGCAGCGCCAGCAGTGCGGGTAGCTGTGGACGACGTCGGTTCGGCCGAGGAGCCGGGCCCCGGACGGGTCCCCGGCCTCGAGGGCGGCCAGGACGGCCCGGTTGGCGTCGATCTCCGGCCCCTTCGCGGCCACCACCCGCTTGCCGCGGAGGGCCTCGGGGGCGTTGTGGTCGTAGTACCCCCCCTCGTCCACCGGGCAGAGGCGGGCGTCGTTCACGGCGAAGCCGGACCTGAGGACGACCTCGTGGTCCTCGCGGCCGTGGCCCGGCGCGGTGTGGACGAGGCCGGTGCCGTCGTCCGTCGAGACGTGCTCGCCGGCGAGGAACCCGAAGCTGACGCCGTCGACGTCGAAGGGGCGCCGGTAGGAAGGGCTCGCCGCGGCGATGAGGCCGCCCGCGCGGGCCGTCCCCGGGACCGCCGCGAGGTCGTCCCAGCCGAGGGCCTTCCCGACGGCCGCGACGAGCGGCTCGGCGAGGAGGTAGAGCCGTCCGGGCTCCGACGCGCGGCGCGACAGGACGTAGGGGATCTCCGGCCCCACCGAGACGGCGCGGTTCGCGGGGAGGGTCCACGGCGTGGTGGTCCAGATCACGGCGTCGAGGGCCGCGCCGTCGGGAAGGGCGTCGCCCCAGAGCGCCTTCACGGCCGGCGAGACCTCCATCGGGAAGGCGACGTAGATCGAGGGGTCCTTCCGGTCCTCGTACTCGACCTCGGCCTCGGCGAGGGCGGTCCGGCACTGGACGCACCAGAGGACGGCCTTGAAGCCGAAGGTGACGAGCCCCTTCTCGTAGAAGTCGCCGAAGGCCCGGGCGATCTCCGCCTGGTAGGCGAAGTCCATCGTCCGGTACGGGGCCTCCCACGCTCCGAGGACGCCGAGCCGGCGGAAGTCCTCCCTCTGGGCGTCCACCCAGCTCTGGGCGTACTCCCGGCAGGCCCGGCGGAACGCCAGGGGGGAGAGCTCGCGCTTCTTCGAGCCGAGCTCCTTGTCGACCTTCAGCTCGATGGGGAGGCCGTGGCAGTCCCACCCGGGGACGTAGGGCGCCTCGTAGCCCGCGAGGCTCTTCGAGCGGACGGCGACGTCCTTGAGGATCTTGTTCATCGCCGTCCCGATGTGGATGTGCCCGTTGGCGTACGGGGGCCCGTCGTGGAGGATGTACCGCGGCGCGCCGGCCTTGCGCCGGGCCTCGATGAGCCGGTGGTAGAGGTTCTCCTCCTTCCACCTCGCCACGCGGGCCGGCTCCCGATTCGGCAGGTCGGCCTTCATCGGGAAGCTCGTTCGAGGGAGGAGGAGGGTGTCCTTGTAGTCGCGGCCTTCCATAAGAGCCGCTCAGGTTACAGGGCCGGACCGGGAGGCGGCAAGGAGAGCCGGGGGCGGCCCTCCCGGCGGCTCCGCGGGGGCACTGCTGTTCGCCATCCGTCAGTCAGGACGGTGCGTAGGTGGAAACGACAACCGGAGGGAAATGACGTCAGTCCGCGCTTCTGGCATTCCTTCTTTGTCCGGCGCCGTGCGCTCCGGCGAGGCGGCGCTCGCCTTCGTCTCCGCAATCCTCGCATTCACGCTCGCGCCACGAGTCTCCGCGGCGGCGGGCGCGCCGATCAGCGCGCTCGCATCCCGGGGGGACGTGGTCGTCGCGGGGACGGAGGAACGCGGGCTCCTCGTCTCCGGGGACGGCGGCGCGACCTTCTCGAAGGTGGCCACGGTGGCCTGCCCCGGGGACTCGGTGCGGGACGTCCTCCTCGCCGCCGACGGGGGGCTTGACGCGGCGTGCGGGGACCTGAGAACGGCATGGCACGGTGCGGTCGGCGGCTCCTTCACCCGGGACGACTCCGGGGCGGAGCTCTTCGGCGACGTCTGCGCGAGGTTCGACTTCCCGGGCGGACCCCTGCTGGGCAGGGACCCCCTCGCGGGCGAGCGAAGCCGCGTGACGGCGCTCTTCACGTGCGGCTTCATCGGCTGCGACGCGGCCCGGACCGTGAGCGGGACGGCGATCGAGGCGTTCGTCGGCTGCCCGCTCGCGGCACCGCAGCTCCTCGCCGCGGCGCCGAAGGGGTCGCCCTTCCTCCTCTGGGCCGTGCCCGCCGCCGGCGGGACGGCCGTCCGGCGCAGCCTCTCGCGGGCCCGCCCGTTCACGATGACGAAGGGGGACGGCGGGTGGTTCCCTACGCTCAACCTCGACCCGGTCGGGCGGATCCCGGACGGAGGGATCGTCGCCCTGGGCCGCGAGGAGGCGAGGCCGGAGCGGGTGCTGGCCGGCGGGAGCCAGGGCCTCTGGATCTCGACCGACGAGGGAGCAACCTGGTCGCGGCTCGAAGGCGTTCCGGGACCGGTCGCGGCGCTGGCGGTCGACCCGACGGCGCCGGGGCGGTACGCCGCCGCGACGGGGACGTCGGTCCTGGAGTCGGCGGACGGGGGAGCGACCTGGTCGGTGGCGCTGACGGCGGGGGCGCGGGTGACGGCGCTGACGTTCGACGCGCTCGACCCGTCCCGGGTGGTCTGCGGCCTCGAGGACGGCACCCTCTCCTCGACGCGGGTCCTCCACGCGCTGGCGGGACCCGCCGGCCGGCCGACGATCCTCTCGGTGGAGCGTTCCGGGGAGGCGCTGGTGGTGAGGTGGGTCGCGCGGAGCGTCGAGCCGACCCGCTTCCGGGTGGAGCGTCGGAGCCTCGGCTCCGCCTCGTTCACGGACCTGGGCGGCCTCCTCTCGGGCTCGAGCTTCACCGACGCGGGTCCGCCGAAGGACACGCCCCTCGCGTACCGCGTCGTCGCCGTCGGCGAGCAGGGGGTCGAGGCGACCTCCGACGAGGCCTTCGGGATCGTCCCGACGACCGAGCCGCTTCCGCCCGACGGCCTTCAGGCGTCGACGTCGTCCGACGGCTCGTTCCTCCTCTCCTGGAACGATCGGAGCGGGAGGGAGGAGGGGTACCGGATCGAGTTCCGGGGGACGTCGGCCGCCCTGCGCGACTACGAGTGGCGCCGATTCGCCGTGACCGGTCCCGACGTCACCTCCTTCCGGGTCCCCCCCTCCAGCACCGGCCTGACGCAGGGCCTCTACCGGGTCCGCGCCTTCAACGGCGCGGGCGAGAGCGCAGCGTCCGCGACTGCCGGCCACGAGCGGTCGCTCGGCACGGTCACGCTTTCGGGAAGCCAGACGACCGCGGGCGGCGTCCGGACGGTCGTCCTGAACGTCCTGGCGTCGCCGGAGCCGTCGGAGGCGACCGTCGAGCGCTCCCTCGGGGGCGCGCCGTTCGTGGCGATCGGTCCGGTGTCCCTCGTCCTCGAGAGCGGGTTCTTCTCCCAGGGGGTCTTCTCCGTCCGGAGGACCGGGAGCTACTCGGACGTCGGAGTCCCCGCGGACGTCGACGCCGGGTACCGGCTCCGCATCTCCGACGACGTCTCGGGGGCGGCCGGCGCGGTCTACTCGAACACCGTCGTCCTCTCGGGCGAGGACTTCGGCCTGACCCTCCCCTCCGGCAGCCTCTCGTCCAGCTGGCAGGACTCCCCGGAGCTCTCCGTCGCCGTCACGAGCGCGTCGGGGTCGACCGGTCCCGTGGCGCTGACGGCGGAGGCCTCGGACCCCGCGGTCATCCCCTCCCTCCGGCCCGCGAGCGTGGCGCCGGGCCAGCCGGCCGTGCTGTCCCTCTCGTTCTCGCCGTCGATCCCGCCGGGTCCCTACCGCGTGGTCGTCCGGGGAACCCGGGGAACGGCCGTCCACGAGGCAGCGCTCGACGTGACGGTCACGGAGGCGGTCTACCTCGTCACGGCGGCGAGCGCTCCGGGCGCCGCGGGCGCCTTCTTCCGGACGGACGTCCTCGTCGTCTCGGGGGCGCACGACGACAGGGGAGTCACGTTCACGCCCACGTTTCTGGACCGCGCGCCGGGGGGAACCGACGTGGTCGGCGAGACCCGCCACCTCGGGTGGCTCGGCTCGGCCTTCTTCGCGGACTACCTGGTCTCCGGCTTCGGGGCGGTCCCGCCCGCCTTCGGGCCGGTCCGCTTCGACGCCGACGCCCCGCTGGCGGTGACGGCCCTCGTCGCGACCGACAACGCGTGCGGCGCCGTGGGCTTCGCCTTCGCGGGCGTCCGTGAAAGGGACGCCCTCGCGAGCGGGTTCTTCCCCATGGTGTCGCTCGCCCCGCCGGACGGGGGCCCGAAGCGGACGAACCTGATCTTCCTCAACCCGTCCCATGCCAGAACGGCGACCGTCCACGTGTGGAGCTCGCAGGCGGGGATGGACGTGGTGCTCCCGCCGCTCGGGTGGGTCCAGCTGAACGACGTCCGGACGGATCTCTCCTCGCCACCCCCGGCCCAGCCGCTCCCGTATTCCTCGGACCAGCCCGTCCTGGCGCTCGCCACCGTGATCGACAACGTGTCGAACCAGGCCTTCGCGGTGGCGCCCCTCCCGCGCCCGTAGCTCGAAGGGCCGCCCCAGGGGAGCGCGGTCGCGATCCGGGCCGGCATCGACCCGCATCCGCCGGCATCTGTCGGCTTCCGTCCGCCGCAGCACCGGTGACCCGCGGCACAGCCGCGTCGACCGGGACTCGCCTATCCTCCCTCGTCCCCGCTTGCCCCGCAGGGGGCCGGGGGAGCGGGCCTGCCCGCGCAGACGGGACCCCGCGCTCGAGGAGACTCCATGGCCACCGACGCGACGACCTACCTTTCCGCCGCCCGCCTGACCGTCGCCTTCGTGAAGGAGAAGGTGAGGTTCGGGGCCTCGAACCGCCCCTCGGACTACGGGGAGAGCTACCGGCGGCACCACCAGGCGATCGAGGGGAAGGACCCCAACCCTCTCGACAAGGTGCTGGGGGCGATGACGACCTTCCTTCCTCTCCTCACCGGGGCGAACCGCGCCCAGCAGATCTACAACGAGAAGACGGGGCAGGCCCCCTCGGACCCGCTCGCGCGCTTCCGGCAGGTCTCCGACATCACCCTCAGGACGGGGGCCGGCAACTGCAACGAGCAGAGCATCACGGCGTTCGTCCACCTCTACGACATGGGCATCCGTCCCCTCGCCTGGATGTACCTCACGAGCGGCACGCACGCGTTCGTCGTCGTCGGGAGGAAGCCCGGGAGCGGGAACGACCCCGCGGCGTGGGGCGACACCGCGGTCGTCTGCGACCCGTGGAACGGCGAGGCGTATCTCCTCCCGGCCGCGACGGGGGCCGGGATCCTCCAGGGGAAGTGGGGCTGCGCCACCGCCCAGGCGCAGTTCGGGGTGGAGTAGCGGGTCGCTCCGGCCCGCGCGCGTCTGCCATCATCCGCGGCCGGAGGTGCCCTTGGCCCGTCCCGTCCGCGCCGTCCTCTTCGACATGGACGGCGTCCTCGTCTTCTCCGAGGAGGCGTGGTTCGCCGTCTACAACGACACCCTCCGGCGCTTCGGCCACCCGCCGGTGACCCGCGCGGCCTTCGACGCGATCTACGGGAACGGGACCGAGGCCGACCGCGACGCCTACATGCCGGAGCGGACGGTGGAGGAGATCAACGAGGCCTACGCCCGTTCCTTCGAGGGGCGGCTCGACCTCGTCCGGCCGAACGAGGAGGCCGGCGCCGTCCTCCGGGCCCTCCGCGACCGGGGCATCCGGACCTCCCTCGCGACGAACACCCAGCACCGCCTCGCCCGCCGGATCCTGGAGGAGGTGGGGCTCGACGGGCTCCTCGACGCGACCGCCTCCGCGGACGAGGCGGGGGCGGGGAAGCCCGACCCGGCCGTCGTCCGCCTCGCCGCCGAGAGGGCCGGCGTCCCGCTCGCGGAGTGCGTCTTCGTGGGGGACTCGCGGTACGACGAGGAAGCGGCGGCCCGGGCCCCCGTCCGGTTCCTCTCCTTCCGGGCCGGGGCGGCTTCACGCGCGGGGAGCCTCGCCCGGCTCCTGGCCGACGCGGTCCCGGGCCTCGCGGGCCCGGCGGCGGCCGGAAGCGGCGCGCTCGCGCGGGGGACGGGCGGCCGGTAGACTCCGAGGTCCCTATGACCGAGCACGCGAAGATCCGGACCGGCATCGTCGGATGCGGGTTCCTCGGGCGCCACCATGCCCGCATCCTGACCGAGCTCCCCCTGTCCGATCCCGTCGGCTTCGTCGACGCGAGCGACGCGACCGCAGCGGAGATCGAGGCGAAGCACGGGGCGAAGGGGCTCACGCGCTGCCGGTCGGTGAAGGAGCTCCTCGAGCGGGGTGCCCGGGCCGTGGTCGTCGCCACGCCCACGTCGACGCACGCCGAGGTGGCGGCGGAGCTCCTCGAGGGGGGGGCGGACGTCCTGGTCGAGAAGCCGCTCACGACGACGCTCGCCGAGGCGGACGCCCTCGTCTCCCTGGCGCGGTCGAAGGGGCGGGTCCTCCAGGTGGGGCACATCGAGCGGTTCAACCCGGCGGTGGTGGCGGTCCTCCCGCACGTGACCGACGTGAAGTTCATCGAGGCGCACCGGCTCGGGGTCTTCGTCCCGCGGGCGCTCGACGTCGACGTGGTCCTCGACCTCCTGGTCCACGACCTCGACATCGCCCTCGAGGTCGTGCGCCGCCCGGTCACGGAGATCCGGGCGGTCGGCGTGCCGATCCTCTCCGGCAAGGTGGACATCGCCTCGGTCCGCCTGACGTTCGAGGGGGGGTGCGTCGCGAACCTGACCGCGTCGCGGGTCTCGCACGAGAAGACGCGCAAGTTCCGGTTCTTCCAGCCCGACTGGTACTTCTCGATCGACACGCAGAAGCGGGACGTGACCGCCTACCGCCTCGACCGCTGGACGGGTCCTCCCCGGATCGTGGAGTGGCCGGTCCGGGTCGTCCCGGCCGACCCGCTGACCGAGGAGGACGCCGCCTTCCTCGCCGCGTGCCGCGACCGGAGCGAGCCCGCCGTCACCGGCGAGGCGGGGCGCGCCGCGCTGAAGCTGGCCCTCGACATCCTCCCCGAGATGGGCCGCGCATCCGCGACATGACGCGGAGGATCGGGGTCCTGGGCGGCTCGGGGCTCTACGGCCTCGAGGCGCTCGCGAAGGCCGAGGAGGTCGTCGTCCCGACCCCCTTCGGCGCCCCGTCCGACGCTTTCCTCGTCGGCGAGCTGTCCGGCGTCCCGGTGGCGTTCCTGGCGCGGCACGGGCGCGGGCACCGGCTCCTCCCGTCGGAGCTGAACTACCGGGCGAACGTCTGGGCCTTTCGCAAGCTCGGCTGCTCGTACCTGATCTCGTCGTCCGCCTGCGGGTCGATGAAGGAGGGCTACCGCCCCACCGACGTCGTCCTCCCCGACCAGTTCGTCGACCGGACGGCGGGGCGGGCGTCGACCTTCTTCGGCGGCGGCTGCGCGGCCCACGTCTCGATGGCCCGCCCCGTCTCGTCCCACCTCGTCGACGCGCTCGGGAGGGCCGGGCGCGAGGCCGGCGCGACCGTCCACGCCGGCGGCACCTACCTCTGCATCGACGGCCCGCACTTCTCCAGCCGGGCCGAGTCGCTCCTCTACCGCTCCTGGGGCGTCGACGTCATCGGGATGACGAACGCCACCGAGGCCAAGCTCTGCCGCGAGGCGGAGGTCGACTACGCGTCGCTCTGCCTCGTGACCGACTACGACTGCTGGCACGAGGCCGAGGCGCCGGTGACGGTCGAGGCCGTCCTCGGGACCCTCCGCGCGAACGCCGACACCGCCAGCCGCGTGCTGGCCGCCGCCGTGGCGCGCCTCGACCCGGAACGCCCCCCCGACTGCTCGGGAGCGCTCCGGTGGGCCGTCGTCACCCGCCCCGACGCGATCCCCGAGGAGACGCGCGCGCGGCTCGCCCTCTTCCTCGAGAAGGAACCGACGCCATGACCCAGCCCCGAATCGTCGTCACGGGCTCCGTCGCCCACGACTACCTGATGCGCTTCCCGGGCCGCTTCTCGGAGGTGGTCGTCCCCGACCGGCTCCACCGGCTCTCGGTCTCGTTCCTCGTGGACGAGATGAAGCGCGTGCGCGGCGGGGTCGCGCCCAACATCGCCTACGGCCTCTCTCTCCTCGGCGTGACGCCCACGCTGATGGCGACGGCGGGCGCCGACGGCGGCGAGTACCGGGCGTGGCTCGAGTCGGAAGGGGTCGACGTCTCCGCGATGCGGATCTACGAGGACGTCTTCACCGCGTCGTTCTTCGTCTCGACCGACGTGGAGCAGAACCAGATCGCCACCTTCTACGCGGGGGCGATGGCGAAGGCGCGCGAGCTGTCGTTCCGCGCGTTCCGGCCGGGGGAGGTGGCGCTCGCGCTGATCTCGCCCAACGACCCCGCGGCGATGGCCTCCTACGCCCGGGAGTGCCGGGAGCTGGGGATCCCGTTCGTCTACGACCCCAGCCAGCAGGTGGCCCGCCTCTCCGGCGAGGAGCTCCTCGAGGGGCTCGAGGGGGCCTCGGTCCTGATCGGGAACGAGTACGAGTTCGGGATCATCGAGAAGAAGACCGGCCTCTCGGAGACCGAGCTTTTGGCGCGGGTGCCGGTCGTCGTCATCACGCACGGCGCGGAGGGGTCGACGATCGCCCTGCGGGGAGGGATCGCCGAGGCGCCCGACGGCGCCCGGACCCTCCGGATCCCCGCGGCGCGCCTGCGGGGAGAGGCGGTCGACCCGACGGGGGTCGGCGACGCGTACCGCGCCGGCCTGGTGGCCGCGCGGGTGAGGGGGCTCCCCTGGGACCTGGCGGGCCGGGTCGGGAGCACGGCCGCGGCGCTCTCCCTGGAGGCCGAGGGACCCCAGCCCCGCCGCTATTCGCTCGACGCGTTCCTTTCGAGGCTCGGGGAGAGCTTCGGGGCCGCCGCTCTGGAGGAAGCGTCCCGCCGCCTGGGCTCCGCCGACGTCGCTCCCTCGCCGCTCCCTCCGGCCGCCCGCCCCGGCGCCGCGCTCTGCTAGACTCGTAGACCGATGCCGCTCCTCGAAGGACAGCTGCAGGCCACGGGCCGGCGCTTCGGAATCGTCGCCTCCCGGACGAACGACATCGTCGTCGCCCGCCTCCTCGACGGGGCCCTCGACGCCCTCCGGCGGCTCGGCGCGGCGGACGAGGACGTCACCGTCGTCCGGGTCCCGGGCGCCTGGGAGGTCCCTCTCACCCTGCGCGACCTGGCGAAGGCCGGCCGGTTCGACGCCCTGATCGCGCTCGCGGCGGTCATCCGCGGCGGGACCCCCCATTTCGACTTCGTCGCGAGCGAGGTGGCCAAGGGAGTCTTCCACGTGGGGCTCGAGGTCGACCTCCCCGTCTCGTTCGGAGTCCTCACGTGCGACACGCTGGAGCAGGCCCTCGAGCGCTCCGGGGCGAAGGGGGGCAACAAGGGCTTCGAGGCGGCCTCGGCCGCGGTGGAGTCGGCCGACCTGAGGGCCCGCCTGAGGGCCTCCGCTCCCCGCTGAGGAGCGCCTCGTGAGCGGCAGGCGGCGGAGGTCGCGGGAGCTCGCCCTCCAGCTCCTCTACCAGAACGACCTCGCGGGGACGCCGCCCGAGGAGATGTTCGACAAGACCGAGGAGTTCGCCACGGCCCGCCCCGAGGTGCAGGAGTACGCCTCGCGGCTCCTCCTCGGGACGCTCGCGCGGAGGGCGGAGCTCGACGAGAGGCTCTCGGGCCAGTCGGAGCACTGGCGGCTCGGGAGGATGCCGGTGGTCGACCGGAACCTCCTCCGGCTCGCCCTCTACGAGCTCATCTACGAGGACGACACGCCGGACGCGGTCGTGATCGACGAGGCCGTCGAGATCGCCAAGAAGTTCTCGACGCCGTCGTCCGCCCCGTTCATCAACGGAGTCCTGGACGGGATCCGTCGCACCCTCTTCGGCCCCCGCCCTGCCGGGGAGGGAGGTCGGCGGCCGGGAGCGGCGTGAGGCTCGCCCTCCTCGTCCTCGCGGTGACGGCCGCGAACGCCGCCGCGGCGCCGTCCCCGGCGGCGCCGGCCGTGGAGTCCGCCCGGTACGCGGTGAGCGGGACGGCCCCCTGGCGGGTCGTCCGGCCCGTCGAGGGGCCCGGCTACCGCGTGGCCCTCTCCTCGCCCGACGGCCGCGAGCTCGTGGCGACCGTCGTGGTGGACGGAACGCCCCTTCGACGGGACGCTCCCTTCCCGCCCGCTCTCGCCTCCCTCCCCGACGAGGCGCGAGCCCTGGTGACGTCGCCCCGCCCGGCGGATCCCGACGCGGACGCCCTCGCCCGGCTGCTCCTGCGCGGCGCGCGGACGGAGCTGGAGGCCGTCGAGCGGGTGATCGGCTGGGTCGCCCACCGGATCCGGTACGACCCCCCCGGCCCCCGTCCCGAGTCCGCGGCGGAGTGCCTCGCGTCCCGGCGAGGATCGTGCGTGGGCCGTTCGCTCCTCGCGGCAGACCTCCTCATCCGCGCGGGAGTTCCGGCGCGGCAGGTGACGGGGATCCTCGTGGCCCGCGACGCCGCCGAGCTGACCCCGGACACGCGGGAGCTCTTCAACGAAGGGATCAGCGGGGTGCGGCACCGCTGGATCGAGGTCTACGTCCCGGGCCTCGGCTGGGTGCCGTCGGACCCCGGCGGCCTCGCGAACACCGTGACGTCGCGGCACCTGGAGCTCGCCGGCCCGCCCGAGGCCGGGTTCGGGGTGACGATCCTCAGCCGGACCCCGGAGCTGAAGCGCGTCCGGGCCGGGTCCGGCGGGCTCGGCGCGCCTCTGGCCCGCCCCCGGGCGGGGAGCGCGGCCTCCGCGGCCACCGAGGCCACCGACCTCCCGCGTCCGGAGGGCTCGCGGTGAGCCCCGCCCGGACGCGGCGGATCCTCGTCGTCGACGACTCCGGTCCCGCCCGGCTCCTCGTCTGCCAGGCGATCGCGTCCTGGAGCCGGACCAGGCGCCGCCCCGTCGACGTGTCCGAGGCCGGTGACGGATTCGAGGCCCTGCGGCAGCTGCCCCGGGCGACGTTCGACCTCGTCCTGACGGACGTCAACATGCCGACCCTTTCCGGCCTGGAGCTGATCCGGCTGATCCGGGCGCGCCCCGAGCAGAGGGCGCTTCCGGTCGTCGCCGTCTCGACGGAGAGGGAGCCCGGCGACGCGGACCGCGCGCGCAGCGCCGGCGCCGACGGCTACCTGGCGAAGCCGTTCGACGCCGAGATGCTCGCGCGAATCCTCGACGAGCTCCTCCCGCCCGGGCAGGACCCGTCGTGAGCCCCCGCCCGACGCGCGACGAGGCCCGGCTCCGGCGCGAGTTCCTCGCGGAGGCCGAGACCCTCCTCGAAGCGGCCGGCTCGGCCCTCGAGGCGGTGCGCGCCGGGGGAGACGACCCCTCCCCCGAGGCGGTCAACAGGCTCTTCCGCGAGGTCCATTCGTTGAAGGGGGTCGGGGCGATGGTGGGGCTGACGGGGATCGCCCAGGCGGCCCACCAGCTCGAGGCCCTCCTCGACGCGTTCCGGATGGGCCGGGCCCGCGCGGACGCGACGGGGGGCGCAGCGGCGCGCGCGGGCCTGACCGCCCTCGCAGCGCTCGTGTCGGCCGTGGCCGCCGGCGAGGCGGACCCGCAGCCGGACCCGGCGCTCCTGGACCGGCTCGCAGAGGCGGCCCTTCGCCAGCCGCCGAAGGAACCGTCCGGGCCGCCGTCCCTCGACGTTCCGCCGGACCTCGACTCGCTCCTGACCGACTACGAGCGCCATCGCCTCGCGGAGAACGGACGCCGCGGCCGGCGCCTCGCCCTCGTGGCGCTCGATCTCCCCCTCGACACGTTCGACGACGGCCTCCGGAAGGGGATGGCCGAGGCCGCGACCGCCGGAGAGCTGATCGGGACGTTCCCGGGGGTTCCGGGAGGCCCGTCGACGATCGGGTTCCGTCTCCTGGTCGCCGCGGGGCCTTCCGCCTCGCCGGCGGAGGTCGCGGCGCGCTGCGGCGGCCACCTCGAATGGACCCATCCTCCGGAGGCGCGGACGCCCCCCGACCGGACGGCCGAGCGACCGGCCCCCCCGCGAGGCGACGCGGAGGCGGCGATCGCGCTCCCGTCTCCCACGCGCGGGACGGTGCGCGTGGCGATGGAGAAGGTGGAGCGGCTCGTCGACCTCGCCGGCGAGCTCGCCCTGGCGCGCGGGGCCGTCGCGCTGGCCCTCGAGCGCGCCCTCCCTTCGACCTCGGACCGCGCGGCGCGGTACGAGCTCCAGCGCGCGTTCGGGCACCTCGACCGGGCCGTGACGGCCGTCGGGAAGGCGGCCCTCTCGACTCGCCTCGTGCCGGTCGACCAGCTGACGTCCCGGCTGGACCGGACGGCCCGGCAGCTGGCGATCGCCCTGGGGAAGCAGGTCTCGTTTCAGGTCTTCGGGGGCGACACGGAGATCGACAAGACTTTGGCGGACGACCTGGGAGACCCGCTGCTCCACCTGATCCGGAACGCCCTCGACCACGGCATCGAGCCCGCCGCCGAGCGCCGGGAGGCGGGGAAGAGCCCCGAGGGACGGGTGACCCTGTCGGTCGCGGCGCGGGGCCGCGAGGTGGTGTTCACACTCGAGGACGACGGCCGGGGAATCGACCCGTCGTTCATCCTCGCGCACGCGCGGTCGCTCGGGGTCCTCGGCCCCGGAGACGCCGACCCCCCCGACCCCCTCTCCCTCCTCTTCCGCCCCGGGTTCTCGACGGCCGCGCGGGTGTCGAGCGTTTCCGGCCGCGGGGTGGGCCTCGACGTCGTCGCGTCGAACCTCGCCGCGCTCAAGGGGCGCGTCGCCGTTCGCTCCGAGAAGGGGAGGGGATCGGTTTTCGAGATCGTCGTGCCGATGACGCTCGTCCAGCTCGACGTCCTCCTCGTCCGGGTCGGCGACGCCTCCTTCGCCCTGCCGACGACCAGCGTCGCCCGGAGCGCAGAGCCGCGTCCGGAGGACGTCGCCCTCCACGACGGGAGGACGTGCCTGAGAGAGGAGGGCCAGGCGTCGGTCCCCCTCGTCGACCTCGGGACGCTCCTGGGGCTCCCGAACGCGGCGCCGGCCGCGGCGGAGGGAGCCGTCGTCGTCCTGGAGGAGGGGAGCCTCCGGGCGGGCCTCGTCGTCTCGTCGATCGAGGGGACCGTCGAGGTGCTGGTGAAGCCCCTCTCCGAGTCGCTTCCGCGGGCCCGCGAGGTCACGGGGGCGGCGGAGATTCCGGGGGGCGGGCTCGCCCTCACCCTCGACGCCGGGGCTCTCCTCGCCCGCGCGACGGGCGGAGGCGCCTTCCCCCTCCCGGAGACGGCGACGGCATGAGCGAGACGCGCTTCCTCACCTTCCGGACGCGGGGCGGGCGGTGTGCCATCCCCCTGGACCGGGTGCGGGAAGCCGCGCGCCTGAGGGTCCTCGCCCCGCTGCCCGGCGCGCCACCGGCATACCGCGGCGTCGCGCTCGTCCGGGGAGAGCCGCTGGGAGTCGTCGACGTCGGCATCGCGCTCGGGGACGAAAGCTCCGCGAGGCCCCCGGACGGCGACGGTCCCCGGATGCTGATCGTCGTCGAGGGCGAGCCCCACGCGCTCCTCGTCGACGCGATCGACGGCTTCGAGCTCATCCCGGAGGAACGGCAGACCCCCGCCCCGCCGGGGACGGGACGGGTGGCCGGCCTCGTCGCCGAGGGCGACCGTACCCTGAGGATCCTCGACCTGGGGCAGCTCCTCGCGAGGGGGACGACGTGACGGAGAGCCGTGGACCGGAGCTGGACCTCGAGTCGGAGGACGCCGACGTCCGGTGGGCCGCGGCCGACGCCCTGGCGCGCCGGGCCGGCGAGGAGGCGGAGGACCAGCTCATCGGCCTCCTCGCCGACGAGGACTACCGGGTCCGCGAGCGCGCGGTGGCGGCGCTGGCGCGCCGGTTCAGCCCGAGGATCGCGTCCGCCTGCGCGGTCGCGCTCGCGGACGAGGCCAACGCGGGGCACCGCGCCGCCGGGCTCGCCCTCCTCGCCCGGGGGGGACCGGCCGGGCGCGCCGTCCTCCTCGGAGCGCTCCAGCATCCCTCTCCCGACGTCCGGCTCGCCGCGGCCGGGGCGCTGCCTGGACGCGGACCGGACGCGGCCGCCGTCGCGGCGATCGAGGCCGCCGCCCGCAGGGAAGGGGACCCGAACGCGCGCGCTGCCCTCCTCCTGGCCCTCGGCCGCACCGGGCGCCGCGAGGCGGCGGCGCCGCTCCTGGCAGCGCTCGACGAGCCGAGCCTCTGGCTGCAGGTGCACGCCCTCGAAGGGCTGGCCCTCCTCGGCGACCCCGACGTCGTCCCGAGGCTCCTCCCCCTCCTCCCGAGCCCCTCCCTCCGCTCCCCCGTGCTCGCGACGCTGGCCCGCCTGCACGCCGCCGTGCCGGCGGAGCCCCTCCTCCGCCAGGCGGCCGCGGGCGACCGCGACCCCCTCGTCCTGGCGGCCCTCCGGACGGCCCTGGAAGCCGCTCCGCCCGGGGTGGCCGGACGCCTCGCCGGGCAGTGGCCCGACGCCGCGAGCGTCCTCCTCGGGATCGTGGCCGACCCGGAGGCGCCCCTCAACGCGCGGACCGACTCGGCCCACCTCCTCGCGCTCTTCGACGTCCCGGGGGCCTGCCTCGCCCTCGCGACGCACGGGCCGTTCCTCGACGGCTTCGCGGCGCTCGAGCGCTTCTCCGAGAGCCGGCTCCCGGAGGTCCTCTCGGCGGTCCTCCAGAGCGCGGAGCCCGAGCCGGCGCTGGAGGTGGTCGACGCCTTCAGGGAGGGCCCGAGGGCGGCGCAGCTCCTCCCGCTCCTGGTCCACCCCTCGCCCTCGGTGAAGGCGGCGGTCCTCTCGGCGCTCCCGCCGGGGCTCGCGCCGATCGAGGACCTGATCGACGTCCTCGCGGAGGACGACCCGGAGACGTCCCTGCCGGCGGCTCTCGCGCTCGCGTCGAGCCCTCCCCGTACCCCCCCGGACCGGATCGTCATCCGCCGGAAGGCGCTCCTGGACCGGGCGGCCGGGGCCGACGGGCCTGGCCGGACGGCGGCGCTCCTGGCGCTCGCCGGGGTGGGGGGCGCCGACGTGGCCGTGGCCATACGCGGGGCGCTGGCATCGCCCGACCCGGAGGTCCGGCGTGCCGCCGTGGCCGCCGGCTCGGAGGGGACGGCCCTGGGGGACCTGGAGCTCGTCGCGGCCTTCGCCGACCCGCACCCCGGCGTGCGGGCCGCCGCGCTCCGTGGGCTCGCGAGCCGCGCCGAGATCGGCTCCGCGCCGGCGGGCTTCCGCTGGCGCGACGCCCTGGTCTTCCTGGTGGACGAGCCGTCCGTCGCCGCGGCGGCCGGCGCGGCCCTGATCGCCCTGGCCGGGGAGGAGCGCCCCCGCCTCGTCGACGACATGCTGGCCCAGGAGGGGCCGGTCCGCGTGGCGGCGCTCGAGGAGATCGTGAGGACGGGGGACGCCGAGGCAGCGGCCCAGGCAGCCGTCGCCGTGGAGCACGAGGACCCCGAGACGGCGCGGGCCGCCGTCTCCGCCCTGCGGGTCGCCCCGTCCGACGTCGCCGAGCAGGCCCTCGCCGTGGCGCTCGAGGATCCCAGGGACGAGGTCCGGGCCGAGGCCGGGCTGGTCGTCGCCGAGCGGCCCGCCCCCCTGCCGGGGGGCCTGCTCCCGCCCGCGCTCGCCGCGGCCCTTTCAGTGGAGACGTCGCCCGTGGTCCTCCCCGCGCTCCTCTCGGCCGTCGCCGTCGCCTCCGGCGACGAGGCGATCGCGCCCCTGACGGAGGTGCTGGCGCGGGAGAGGCTCCCCCGGGAGGCGGCGGCTGCGGCGGAGGCGCTCGCGCTCCGCTTCCCCGAGGCGTGCCGCCGGGCGTGGGCGATCGCCCCGCCGCGGGCGGAGCGCCGCTGGTCGCACGCCATCGCCGCCACGTCGGGACGGCGGCGCGGCCGTGACGGAGGGCGGCCTTGACGACGCGCGGCGGCGCCCTCTCGGACCGGGTCTACAGGCTCTTCGCGGACCTCGTGAGAAGGCGGACCGGGTACGTCCTGACGGAGGCCCACCGGCCCCGGCTGGAGACGCGCCTCTCCGCCGACGCGCGGGCCGCGGGCTCCTTCTACCAGCTCTTCGGGCTCCTCCGGAACGAGCCGACGTCGAGCCCGGCGTTCGGGAGGCTGCTCGACGCCGCCGTCAACTCGGAGACGTACTTCTTCCGCGATCCCCCGGCCCTCCGGGCCTTCGCGGAGGAGATCGCACCCGAGCGCCTCCTCGCCGCGGGGACCGACGGGAGCCTGGAAGTCTGGTCGGCGGGCTGCGCGACGGGGGAGGAGGCCTACACCCTCGCGATGCTCCTGCTCGAGAAGGGGGCGCTCCCGGGCCGCCGCGCGCGAGTCCTCGGCACCGACCTCTCCCCGGCCAACATCCGGCGCGCCCGGGCCGCCCTCTACGGCCCCCACTCCCTCCGCGCCACGAGCCCCGAGCGGGTCCGGGCGCACTTCGAGCCCGCCGACGGCGGCCTCGCGAGGGTCCGGTCCGCGGTCCGCAGCGCCGTCGCCTTCGATCAGCGCGGCATCCTCGACGACGCCGCGGGAGGGGCGGCCTTCGACGTCATCGTCTGCCGGAACGTCCTCATCTACCTCGACGAGGAGGCCCGGTCCCGCGCGGTCTCCGTCTTCTGCAGCCGCCTCAAGCCGGGGGGCTACATGCTCCTCGGGGCCTCGGACGCGCTCGCGGCCGCGGCCGCGCCGCTCACGCTCGTCCGCCTGGCGAACGACGTCGCCTACCGCAGGTGAGGGGCGCCGCGTGAGGGCCCTCGTCGTCGAGGACTCGGCGTTCCAGCGGCTGAGGATCCAGGAGGCGCTCGCCGAGTCGAGACACGTCTCCTCGGTGGAGACGGCCGTGACGGGGGAGGAGGCGATCCGAAAGCTCCTCTCCGACCGCTTCGACCTGGTGACGCTCGACCTCGGCCTCCCCGACATGGACGGCCAGGCCGTCCTCCGGTGGATCATGGCCAACCGGCCCGTCCCGGTGGTCGTCGTCTCGGCCGAGAGGCAGGAGCGCCGCGCGCTCCTGGCGCTCGAGGCCGGGGCGATCGACTTCGTGGGCAAGGCCACGGCGCAGCCCGAAGCGATCGCGCGGTGGAAGAGACGCCTCGCGGAGGCGGTGGAGGGGGCCCGGCAGATCTCGTTCGAAGGCCTGCGGCAGCGGACCGCCTCGCAGGGGCGGCCGGCGCCGCAGCCGCGACGCGCCGGGAAGGCCCCGGCCGTGGGGGAGGCCCCGGCGCTCGTCGTCGCTGCCTCGACCGGGGGGCCCCCGGCGCTTCGCGACTTCTTCCTCGACCTCGGCCCGCTGCACGCGGTCGTGGCGGTCGCCCAGCACATGCCGCCCCCGTTCACCCGTTCCCTCGCGTCGCGCCTCTCGACCGGGACGGGGTGGGACGTCCGGGAGGCCGAGCCGGGCGGGGAGGCGCTCCCCGGCGTGGTCTGGATCGCCCCGGGCGGACACCACCTCGAGTTCGCGCGGTCGGCGGGTCGCGTCGTCCTCCGGGTCACGCCGCACACGGGCCGTGTCCGCTGGTGCCCGTCCGCCGACCTCCTCTTCGAGTCGGCCGCGCGGACCTTCGGCGAGCGGACCGTCGCCCTCGTCCTCACGGGAATGGGGGACGACGGGAGCGCGGGCGCCGCGGCGGTCGCCGCGGCGGGAGGGGCGGTCCTCTGCGAGGGGCGGGAGACCGCCGTCATCCCGGGGATGCCCGATGCGGCGGCCCGCGCCGCCGGCGGGGCGCTCCGGGCGCCCCTCCGGTCGCTGGCGGCGGCGGTGCAGCGGAGCGTCGCGGAGCGGCTCGCCAGCGGCGCGCGCTGACGGGGGGCGGGCTTGCTAGACTCGCGGGTCTGCTTATGGAACCGCGAGACGACAAGACCGCCCTCGAGAGAAAGTGGCAGGCCCGCTGGGCCGAGGACCGTGCCGCGTTCGTCGACACCGCCGACCCCGCCACGGCCGGGACCTACCTCCTCGTCATGCTCCCGTACCCGTCCGGCGACCGGCTCCACGTCGGCCACGCCCGGACCTACTTCCTGACGGACGCGCTCCACCGCTACCTGAAGCAGAAGGGGGTCACGGTCTTCTGCCCGATGGGGTGGGACGCCTTCGGCCTCCCGGCGGAGAACTTCGCGATCCAGCGCGGGATCCCTCCCCGCCAGTCGACGCTGGCGAACATCGCCGCGATGAAGGAGCAGTTCGCCCAGTGGGGCGTCCTCTACGACTGGACGAAGGAGGTCACGACCTGCGAGCCCGAGTACTACCGGTGGAACCAGTGGCTCTTCCTCCGGATGTACGAGAAGGGCCTCGCCTACCGCCGGAAGGGAACGGTCAACTGGTGTCCCTCGTGCGAGACGGTCCTGGCCAACGAGCAGGCCGAGGGGGGCGTCTGCGAGCGGTGCAAGAGCACGGTCGTGGCTCGCGAGCTCGAGCAGTGGTTCCTCCGGATCACCGAGTACGCCGACAGCCTCCTTTCCGGCCTCGACCAGCTGCCCGCCTGGTCCGAGAAGGTCCGCGCCATGCAGCGGAACTGGATCGGCCGCTCCGTCGGGGCGGACCTCGAGTTCGAGGTGCCGAAGCTCGGCGAGCGGATCCGGGTCTTCACGACGCGGCCGGACACCGTCTACGGAGCGACCGCGATGATCCTCGCCCCGGAGCACCCCGCGGTCCCGCGGCTCCTCGAAGGGAGCCCGGACCGCGACGCCCTGGAGGCGTGGATCCGCGGCGTGCGGAGCCAGGACCGGGTCCAGCGCGAGGCCGAGGGAGCCGAGAAGGACGGCCGCTTCACGGGGGCGCACGCGATCAACCCGTTCACCGGCGAGCGGATCCCGGTCTGGCTGGCGAACTTCGTCCTGGCCGAGTACGGGACCGGCGCGATCATGGCTGTCCCGGCTCACGACGCGCGGGACCACGAGTTCTGCACGAAGTACGGCATCCCGATCCGGGAGGTCGTCCGCCGCCCCGCCGGGGCCGCGCCCGACGCCGCCTGCTGGACGGGGGAAGGGACGATGACGGCGTCGGGGCCGTACGACGGACTCTCCTCGGAGGCGGGCCGGGAGGCGATCGCCCGGGAGGCCGAGGCCCGCGGCATCGGCGGGCCCCGCGTCCGCTACCGCCTGAGGGACTGGCTCATCTCCCGCCAGCGCTACTGGGGGACGCCGATCCCGATGGTCTCCTGTCCGTCGTGCGGCTGGGTCCCCGTCCCGGACGAGGAGCTCCCGATCCTCCTCCCCGCCGACGCGCCGTTCACGGGGAAGGGGGGGAACCCCCTCGAGAAGGTCGAGTCGTTCGTGAGGACGACGTGCCCGCGCTGCGGCGAAGCCGCCCGCCGCGAGACCGACACGATGGACACGTTCGTCGACTCGTCCTGGTACTACCTGCGGTACCTCGACCCGGCGAACGAGACGGCCCCGTTCGATCCGGGCGTCGCCAAGCGGTGGGCGCCGGTCACGCAGTACATCGGCGGGATCGAGCACGCGATCCTCCACCTCCTCTACGCGCGGTTCTTCGCCCGCGTCCTCAGGGACCTCGGCCTCGTGGCGTTCGAGGAGCCGTTCACCGCCCTCTTCAACCAGGGGATGATCACGCGCCTCTCCCCGAGCGGCCGCGTCGAGAAGATGTCGAAGTCCCGCGGCAACGCGGTCTCCCTCGACCCGCTCATCGCGTCGAAGGGAGCCGACGTCGTCCGGACGTACGTCCTCTTCCTCGGCCCGCCCGAGGCGGACGCGGAGTGGAGCGACGAGCAGATCGCCGGGCCGGAGCGGTTCCTCTCCCGCGTCCGCGCCGTCGCCGAGAGCTTCGTCGAGCGGCACGCCGCCGCGGCCGGCTCGCCCCCGCCCGCGGCCGACACCCCGGCCGCGCGCCGGCGGCACGCGGTAGTCAAGACGGTGACGGAGGACTTCGAGGCCTTCCGTTTCCACACCGCGGTCGCCCACCTGATGGAGTTCTCCCACCAGGTCTCTCAGCTCGTCGCGGACCCGGACGCCGACCCGGGGGAGACGCGCGCGTCGCTCCTGACCCTCCTGACGCTCCTCCACCCGATCGCGCCGCACCTCACCGAGGAGCTCCACGAGCGCCTCGGGGGAAACGGGAGCCTCCTCTCCGCCGGATGGCCCTCGTACGACCCCGCGCTCGCCCTCGAGGAGACGGTGACCTACGCCGTCCAGGTCAACGGCAAGCTCCGGGGCCAGCTGCCCCTGCCCCGCGGGGCGAAGGAGGCGGACGTGGTCGCGGCGGCCGAGGCGAGCGAGCCGATCGCCCGGTGGCTGGAGGGGAAGGCGCGCGTGAAGACGATCTTCGTCCTCGACCGCCTCCTCAACCTCGTCGTGAGGTGAGGGTCCGCACGGCCTGGCGGGCCGCCCTCGCGCCTCTCCTGGCCGCCCTCCTGGCCGGGTGCGGCTACTCCCTCGTCGGGACGGGGCGGGGAATCCTGCCGGCCGGGGCCACGACCGTCTTCGTCGAGACGTTCGTGAACGAGACGCAGCGGGTCGGGCTCGAGCAGATCGTGACCGACGCCGTCCTGCGCGAGCTCGCGGGCCGTGCGCGGCTGAAGCCGGTGAGGGACCGGGAGGGGGCGGACCTCGAGCTGACGGGGCGCCTCGTCGCCTACAACGTGCAGGCGGTCCGTTTCGACGACTCGGGGCGGGCGATCGAGTACGAGATCTCCGTGGTGGCGAAAGTGACCCTCACGGACCGCAAGACCGAGAAGCCGGTCTTCGCGAACCCGTCGTTCCTCTTCCGGCAGCCCTACCCGGTCCCGCTCACGGCGGGGAGCTACGTGGACGTCGAGAACGCCGCGGTCGACGCCCTGGCCCGCCCCTTCGCGAGGAGCCTGGTCACGACGATCCTCGAAGGCTTCTGACGGGGGACCCGGCAGGGGCGGTGCCGGCTGGCCCACCGCCCGGCGGCGCGAGGCGCCGCCGGGGGCACGGGCCGGGAAGGGGCCTCTCTACTCGGCCTTCGCCCGGGCGGCCTTGTTGACCGCCTTGGCGGCGCGGGACTTCAGCCGGGCCGCGGTCTTCTTGTGGATCACGCCTTTGCGGACCGCCACGTCGAGGGTGGAAGCGGTCGGGGCGAGCATCTCCTTCGCCCGGGCGGGGTCCGTCGCCACCGTCGCGCGGAGCTCGCGCACGACCTTGCGGGTCCGGGTCTTCACCGATCGGTTGCGCGCGCGCTGCCTGTCGTTCTGCGCGGCGCGCTTCTTGGCCTGCTTCGTGTTCGCCATGGTTCTCCTTGCTCGGGGTTCTCTCGAGGCTCTCGTCCCCGGGGCGGGGGACGCTTCCTAGCGGGTGTCGGATCCGAGGGAGCGGAGGCGCTGCCGCGCGCTCTTGGCCTCGTCGGACTCGGGGTACTCGTGGACGACGAACTGGAACTGGACGATCGCCTGGGCCTTCTCCCCGAGGTCGAGGTGGGCGAGCCCCTTCTTCAGGTGCGCGGCGGCCGCCTTGTCGCTCTGCGGATAGGCCTTGAAGAGGCGGTCGAGGGCGGTGATCGCCTCCCTCGGCTTCTTCTGGGCCATCCAGCACTCGGCGGTCCAGTAGAGCGCGTCGTCGGAGAGGTCGGTCTTCGGGTAGGTGTCGACGTACTCCTCGAAACCCTGGCGGGCCAGGTCGAACTGGCCCCTCTGGTAGTCGGCCGTCGCCTGGGTGTACAGGTCCGACGGGGAGGGGCCCCGGGGGACGACGGTCCCGCCGGGGACCGCTGCTGCGGCGCCGGCGGCCAGGGGAGCGACGGGTGCGCCCCCCGGACCCGGCCCGTCGGCGGGAGCCCCGCCGGAGCGGTCGAGGCGCGCCTGCGTCTCGGCGAGCTGCTGCGAGAGCTGGGTGAGGCGGCGATTGGCGTCCTCCAGCTTGCCGGCGAGGGACTGCAGCTGCTGGGTCAGGTCGTCGAACCGCGTGCCGAGGTCGGCGTTCGACCGGAGGAGGACGGAGACCTGCTTCGAGACGCTCTCGTTCAGGCGTGCCATGTCCTCGCGCGAGCTGGTCTGCTTGGCGACCACGTCGACCTTCTTCTCCACGTCCCCGATGTGCCGGTGGAGGGCCTCCACGTCGCTGGTCGTGACGCACCCGGAGAGGGAGAGGCCGCCGAGAACGAGGAGCGCCCCCGCGAGGGGGGCGCTCCGTCCCGGAAGCTGCCGGAGCCGGCGTTCCGCCGTAGGAGCCTTCGTCACTTCTTCGTCACTTCTTCGTCACTTCGCGGTCACCACGAAGTGGGCGCGGCGGTTCTGAGCCCACGCCTCCTCGTTGTGGCCTTCGACGAACGGACGGTCCTTGCCGTAGGAGATCGTCTCGATGCGGGACGCGTCGACGCCGAGCGAGACGAGGTAGTCCTTCGCGGCGTTGGCGCGCTTGTCGCCGAGCGCGAGGTTGTACTGGCGGGTCCCGCGCTCGTCGCAGTGCCCCTCGATGCGGATCTTGACGGTGGCCCACTTCTTGAGCCACTCGGCGTCCGCGGCGAGGTTGTCCCGGTCGGCGCCTTCCCGGATCTCGTACTTGTCGAAGTCGAAGAAGACGTCCTTCAGGTACCCCTTCTTGTTGATCTCGTCGACGTCGGGGAGAGTCTCGACCGGGGGAGCCTGCTCGACGATCGGGGCAGGGGTCGGCTCGGTGACGGGGACCGGAGTGGGGGCTGGGGCAGCCTGAACCTCCGGTGCCGGGGCCGGAGCCGGCTTCTTCGCGCAGCACCCGAGCGTGAACGCCAGAGCGGAAGAGGCCAGAACGACTCCCAGAGACCTGACCGTGTTCGTCATCTCCTTAAATCCTCCCATTCTTCACCCGCAGGCCGGGTCCAGGCTGCGACCCTGCGCCATTTTAGTCCCATGTCGGGGACGGCCTCAACCGAAGCAAGAATCGTGTCATTCGAGGTTCCGGGCCCAGGCCGGGTAAGAGTTGTCCTTCGCGGACGTCAGGGTCCTGAGGTTGGAGCCGTCGGCGAACGCCGAGACGATCTGCGAGGCGCCCCCGTTGGAGTGCTCCCACGCGATCAGCGTCCCGTCGGGCGACCATGTCGGGTTCTCGTTCGCGCCGGCGCCGGTCGTGATCTGGAAGGTCCGGCCCGACTGCATGTCGAGGATGCAGATCTGGAAGTCCCCCTCGTTCCGGCACGCGAAGGCGATCTTCGACCCGTCGGGGGAGAAGGCGGCCTCGTCGCTCCAGTTGCCCGTCAGCGTCAGCCGCCTCACGTTCGCCCCCTCGGTGTCCATCAGGTAGATCTGCGGGGACCCCTGCCGGTTCGAGGTGAACGCGATCTCGCGGCCGTTCGGCGAGAACCGGGGGGTCGAGTCGATCGAGACGTTGTTCGTGAGCCGTTTGAGCCCCGTCCCGTCGAGGTTCACGGTGAAGATCTCGGGGTTCCCCTTGACGCTTCCGCAGAAGGCGACAGTCTTCCCGTCCGGCGAGAAGGAGGGGGAGGCGTTCAGGGCCGTCGGGAGGGGGATCTGGGTCTTCGTCCCCCCTTCCTTGCCGAACCAGAAGAGCCCCGGCTGGCCGTTGATGTAGGACTGGTAGACGATCTTCTCGCCGTCGAAGGACCAGTCGGGGGAGAGCGACAGCGAGCGGTGGTAGGTGATCCGCCGCTGGTTCGCCCCGTCGTAGTCCATCAGGTAGAGCTCCTTGTTCCTCCCGCCGTCGCGGCTGGAGACGAAGGCGATCTTCGTCAGGAACGGCCCCGGCTTCCCCGTGAACTGCCGGACCACGTCGTTGGCGACCGCGTGCCCCACCCGCCGGGAGGTGGCCCCGGCCGACAGGTACTTCCGGGCGAGGATCGCCTTCAGGGTCCGAAGGTCGTAGAGCTGGGCGACGAAGGAGGTCTGACCGCCTTCCGCCTTGATCTGCGTGTCGAGGAGGAACTGGGCCCCCGTCGCGATCCAGGCGTCTCCGTCCTCGCGGGTCACGGGCGGCCGGAACCCCTTGGGGTAGAGCGTCGGGTCGGCCACGACGAACCAGGGCGAGTAGCCGAGGTCGCCCGCGAGCGCCTGCGAGAACGCGTCGGCCGTCGCCGGGTCGGCCGGCGAGGCCGGGTCGGTCAGGGCGGGAGGGACGGCGATCCCGATCCGGCGCCCCCCCTCCGCCGTCAGGACGAGCCTGAGGTCGGCCGGCTGGGCCGGAGGGGCGACCTGCGTCACCGGTGCCGGGGACGGGGCCGGCGGGACGGGCGGTTCCTGGGCCCGGGCCTTTGCGATGGCGGCTGCGGCGGCCGTGACGGCGAGGGCGAGGACGAGTCTCTTCACGCTGACCTCCGGAAGACGATCACTGGAACTTGATGTGGACGCCGAGGACCTCCCGCTGGAACTCCCGGGGGAGCGGCGGGAGCGGGTTCGCGGAGTAGATGGCGCGCGTGGCGGCCCGGTCGTAGTAGGGGAGCCCGGACGACTCCTCGACCTTCACGTCCGTGACCTGGCCGGAGCGCTGGATCGAGAACGAGATGACGCAGGCCGTCCCGTCGGGGACGTTCGGCTTGAACCAGTTCGCGCCGATCAGCGACTGGAGCTGCTCGGCATAGTAGGCGTAGGGGAAGTCGGCGTCGAAGCCGGCGAGGGAGGCACCGAACGACAGGCCCGTCGCGTCGCTGCCGCTGCCCGAGCCGGCGGCCCCGTTCCCTCCGGCGGACGGGAGCTCGACCCCCTCCTCGGACGGGGCGGGAGCGGTCGCCGAGCGCTCCGGCTTGGGGGCGGGCCGGGGCTTCTCCTTCGCCGCCTTCGGCAGGGGGAGCGCCTTCTCGGAAGGTTTCGGCGTGTCGTCCTTCTGGAGCTTCTCGATCGCCGGCCGCGCCTTCTCCGCGGCAGGAGCCGGCCTCGGGGCCGTGCGGCGGCCGAGGGACCCGGGCGAGACGACGCGGACCGGCAGGGCCTCGAACAGCGGGAGGGTCCGGGGCCTCGGCCGGGAGACGAGGATCAGGGCGACGACGAAGGCGGCGTGGGCCGAGATCGACAGGATCGCCGTCAGGGCGCCGGGCGCGTCCCGGCGGTGGAGCCGCTCCTCGAGGACGTCGGAGACGGTCACGGCCCCTTTTCGCTCTTCAGCTCCGTCACCATCCCGAGGCTCTCGACGCCGATGCGGTTCAGGGTGTCCATCGTCTCGACGACGACGCCGTAGGGCAGGTTCCGGTCGGCCTTCAGGTAGACCGCCTTGTCCCGGCGGTTCTTAAGGATGAGCTTGATCCGGTCTCTCAGCTGCGCCTTCGGGACGGGGGTCTCGTTGAGGTAGTAGACCTCCTTCCGCGTGATCGAGAGGATCAGCGGGTCCTCCGGCGTCTTCGGGAGGTTCTGCGAGACCGACTTGGGGAGGCTGACCTCCACCCCCTGGTGGAGGAGGGGCGTCGTGACCATGAAGATGATCAGGAGGACCAGCATCACGTCCACGAGGGGCGTGACGTTGATGTCCGACATCGCCTCGGCGTCGTCTTCGATCTTGACGGCCATCGGCGCCCCCGTCAGGTGAAGTGGCGCTCCGCCAGGTTCAGGAACTCCAGGGCGAAGTCACGCATCTCGGAACGGGCCGCTCTCACGCGGGCGTTGAAGTAGTTGTAGGCGATCAGCGCGGGGACCGCGGCGACGAGGCCGGCCGCGGTGTTGACGAGCGCCTCGGCGATGCCGGGGGCGACCGCCACGATAGACGTGGAACCCGTCATCCCGATGGCCCGGAAGGAGGTGAGGATCCCCCAGACCGTCCCGAAGAGGCCGATGAAGGGAGTCGCGGACGCCGTGGTGGCGAGGAACGCGAGGCGGCTGGTGAGGCGCGCGGTCTCGACCCCGGCCGCCCTCTCGAGCGCCCGCTCGATGGCGGGGAGGCTCTTGACGAAGAGGCGCCCCGTGTCGGCGGGCGCCACGTCCCGGCCGGCCTTCACCTGCTGGTCGAGCTCGGTGTAGCCGGCCCGGAAGAGGCCCACGAGGGGGCTCGCCTCGTGCTGGTCGCAGACTCCCAGGACGTCGGCGAACTTGCGGCTCTTCCGGAAGTTCTGGACGAACCGTCGCGACTGGTTCTCGGCCCGTGAGAAACTCCAGGTCTTGCCGAGGATGATGGCCCACGAGGCGAGCGAGAAGACACCCAGGATCGCCAGGACCGCCTTGGCCGTCCATCCCGCCGAAAGGAACAGCTGAACGATGTTGGTGCCGCCGGTTTCCATAATCGCGCGGGCTCCCTCTCCGGATCCCGAATCGAAGCACACTAGCATGGGATTTTCAGGAGGGTCAAAGCCTTACGGCCGGGCGCGACGGGGGCTCTCCCCGCTCGCGGCGATCGGTGCGTGCCTGGCGCTCCTCGCCGGGCCGCGCGCGGGAGCGGCCGGGATCCTCCCCCTCGACGCGGTGAAGCCGGGGATGACCGGCTACGGCCTGACCGTCATGAAGGGCGACGCCGTCGAGAGGTTCGGGGTCGAGGTGCTCGGCGTCCTCAGGAACTCCGCCGCGGGGAGGTCGACCATCATCGTCTCGCTCTCCGGCCTCGGCCTCGAGGAGAGCGGCGTCGTGGCCGGGATGAGCGGGAGCCCCGTCTACCTCGACGGGAAGCTCGCGGGCGCCGTCGCGTCGGGCTGGGGCTTCTCGAAGCGGCCGATCGCCGGGGTGACGCCGATCGAGTCGATGACGGGGATCGTCCCCGCGGGACCCGACCTCGCCGGCGACCGCGTCGGAGGGACCACCTCCTTCGCCGCCTCGGCCTCCTTCCTCTCGGAGGTGGCGGCCGAGGGCAACGACGAGCGGGTCGCTCGCCTCAGGGACCGGGTCCTCGGCGCCCTCCCGGAGGCCCCTGCCGCATCCCTCCTCTCCCTCGCCGCCACCGGCTTCCCCGCCGAGACGCTCGAGCGGTTCCGCGAGCCCCTCGCACGCCTCGGCCTCCCGGTCATTGCCGGGACCGGAGGGACCCCCGCTCCAGCCGTCCCGCCCCGGGCCGGGGGGACCGGCGGCGAGCCGGCGTCCGGGCCGCTCGTGCCCGGCGCCTCGATCACGGCGTATCTCGTCCGGGGCGACCTCGTCCTCGGGGCGACCGGAACGGTGACGGACGTCTTCCCCGACGGGCGCTTCGTGGCGTTCGGCCACCCTTTCCTCGGCTTCGGCACCATCGAGCTGCCGGTGGCCCGGGCGGCGGTCGTCGGGGTCGTCCCCAGCGCCTTCCAGTCGTTCAAGATCGCCAACGGCGGCGACCCTCTCTACCGGCTGACACGCGACCGCGACAGCGGCGTCGGCGGGAGGACCGACCACCCGGCGCCGATGATCCCGGCCCGGATCGTCGTCGCCCCGGCGGGGGCGCCCGAGCGGACGTTCGACCTCGCGCTGGCGAGCCATCCCAAGCTCCTCCCGACCCTGGTCGCCCTCGCCGCGGACGCCGCCGTGAGCGCCGGGGACCCGACCTCCCGCGAGAGGGTCCTCGACTACCGAATCTCGCTGAAGACGGCCGCCGGCGAGATCGCCTACGAGGACGTGGCGACCGGCCTCCGCGCCAAGGAGGTGGCGATCCTCACCGCCGCCGCTCTCGTCTCGGCGGTCGTGGACAACGACGTGGCCGACCCGAAGGTCTCGGCGATCGCCATCACCTTCCGGAGCGAGCCGGGCGACCGGCGCCTCCGGCTGGTCGACGCGGCGCCCTCCGTCCGCCGGGTCGCGGCCGGCGACACCGTGTCGCTGGCCCTCCGCCTCATCGACCGGCGCGGGGCCGACACCGTCCGGGTGGTGACGCTCGAGGTCCCGCGGGACGCCCCCGCGGGGCGCGCCGTCCTCGTCGCGGCAGACGGCTCCAGCGCCTCGTCGCTCCTCCAGAGCCTCCGCCCGGTGGAGCCGCGAACGCTGGCCCAGTTCGCCTCCTACCTCTCGCGCCTCGTCCCGACGAACCACCTGCTCGCCGGGCTCCTCCTCCCGAGCCGGGGTCTCTCCACGGGCCCCGACGCGATCACGGCGCTTCCCCCCACGGCCGCGGCGCTCCTGGCGACGTCCCGCGCCGCGGGCGAGCCGGGGGGATCGCTCCTGGAGTCGCGCCTCGCCGCAGAGTCCATCCTTTCGTTCGACCGCCCCGTCTCCGGCACGATCCGCGTCGAGATCGAGCTGGAGCGGCCCCGCTCCTGAGGTATCGATGTTCGAGCATCCCCGTCGTCCTGCCCCGGCGGGGGCGGCCCTCGCGGGCGCCCTCGCCCTCGCCGCCTGCGCCGCGGCCCTCTCCCATCCCGCGAACGCGGGGCAAACCCGGATCGCCTCCACCGGCTCCGCCAAGGAGCTCCTCGCCGGCGACGCCCTCGGCACCGCGGTGACGGCCGACGGCCGCCTGACGCTCGGCGTCCCGCTCGGCCCGGCCCGCTGGCCGGCGGAGGCGGCCGGAGCCGTGGTCTTCGGCGCGGCTTCGGATCCCTCGGGACGCCTCTTCGTCGCGACGGGCGGAGGGCTGGGCCGCGTCTACCTCTCCCGGCCCGATGGCGAGGTGTCGCTCCTGTTCGAGGCCCCCGAGCCGAACGTCACGGCGATCGCCGTCGGCGCGGACGGGACGGTCGCCTGCGGCACGTCGCCCGGCGGAAAGGTCTACCGGGTCGACCCCCGCGCGACCGATCCCGCCCGCGCCGGGACGCTCCTCCTCGACACGGGCGAGCAGGCGGTCTGGGCCCTCGCCTTCGGGAAGGACGGCACTCTCTTCGCCGGCACCGGGAACAAGGGGCGGATCTACCGCCGGACCCCCGACGGGAAGTCCGGGATGCTCGTCGAGACCGGCGACACCCACGTGCGGTCGCTGGCCGCCGCGCCCGACGGGACGCTCTGGGCCGGGACCTCCGACCGGGGCCTCGTCCTGTCGGTCTCGCCGTCGGGCGCCCTGAGGACCGTCTACGACTTCTCGCGTCCCGAGGTCTCGGGCCTCGCGCTGACGCCCGACGGGGCGCTCTACGCCGTCGGAACGTCGGCCGAGGTGCCGTCCCTGGCCTCGGCCCCGAAGCCCGAGGCGGCTCCGAGTCCCGTCTCGCCGGCGCCCGCACAGCAGCCCGCGGCCGCGAAGGAGCCGGTCCCGGCGGGAACCGTCTCCGTCTCCACGGGACCCGCGCGTCTCGCGCCCGCGCCGCAGGCGGCGGGCCGCGAGGGGAGCGCCGAGCTCGTCCTCGTCGCGCCCGACGGCTTCGTCGAGCCCGCCTGGACGCTCCCGGACGACACGGTCTTCTCGATCCGCTGGGACGCTTCGAGGGGAGCGCTCCTGCTGGCGACGGGACCGCGCGGCCGCCTCTACAGCCTGAAGGGCCGCGACCTGCGTCTGGAGGCCCAGGTCGACGCGAAGCAGGTCGTCGCCGCGCCGGACGTCCCCGCCGGCCTCGCGCTCGTCACGTCGGGCGCGCCCGCGGTCCTCCGTCCCGCCGCGACGAACGAGCGGGGGACCGCCTCGTTCACCTCCGCCGTGACGGACGCCGCGCGTCTCTCGGCCTTCGGGACGCTCCGGGCGGAGGCGACCGTCCCGGCCGGGGCCACGCTCGCCTTCTCGGTGCGCGCGGGCAACTCGGACAAGCCGGACGGGACCTGGTCGGGATGGTCGCGGATCGGCCCGGCGGGGCGCGCCGAGCCCGGCCTTCCCGCGGCGCGCTTCTTCCAGTGGCGCGCCGAGATGGCGGCGGCGCCGAAGGGAGGGGCGCCCGTCGTAGAGCGCGTCGACCTCTCCTACACCGAGCGGAACGCGCGGCCGGTCCTCGTCGCGGTCGGCGTCCTCGAGCCCGGCGCGGTCTTCCCTCGCGGGAGCGCCTCGTCCGGACCGGCCGTCCTCTCGGTCACGAGCCCGGACGAGAACGGCGTCTTCGCCGGGCTGGAGCACCCGCGCGAGGGCCCGGAGCAGCCGGGCAAGAAGCTCTATCGCAAGGGGTACCGGACCGTCGCCTGGCGCGCCACGGACCCGAACGGCGACTCCCTCCGCTACGACGTCGAGGCGCGCCGCGAGGGGAGCCCGGTCTGGATCCCGATCCGGCGCGACGTCGACGACTCGTGGCTCTCCTTCGACTCGTCCGCGCTGCCGGACGGCGTCTACCGCTTCCGCGTGACGGCCTCGGACCGCCCGTCGAACCCGGAGGGGGAGGCTCTCTCGGCGTCCGAGGAGACCGAGCTGGCCGTCGTCGACTGCACGCCGCCCGTCACGAAGACCGAGGCGCGCATGGAGAAGGACGGGAGCCTCGTCCTCGTCGTGGCCGCGACGGACGCCCTCTCTCCCGTCGTGAAGGCGGAGGGGACCGTGAACGCGGACCGCTGGCGCCCTCTCCAGGCCGAGGACGGCGCCGCCGACGGCCCGAGCGAACGGTTCGCGTTCCGCGTGCCGCGGCCCGAGGGGCCCGCCGTGGTGAGCGTGCGGGTGGTCGACGCGGCGGGGAACTCGACCGTCGCGTCGGCGGCCTACCCGGGGGACTTCCGATGAGAGCGCGGTCCCGCCTCCTCCGCCTCGCGCTTCCCCTCCTCGCGGCGGTCCTCGCCGCCGCCTGCGGCCGGGTGGGGAAGGACCAGGAGGCCGTGATCAACCGGCGGCTGGAAGGGGAGCCGCGCGCCCTGAACCCCCTCCTGGCGACCTCCGACCCCGAGAACGTCGTCCTGGCGCTCCTGTCGAGGAACCTCCTCGACTACGACGAGAAGCTGAACCTCGTCCCCGGCCTCGCCGCCTCGGTCGAGTCGGACCCCGCGCACCTCGTCTACACCGTGAAGCTCCGTCCGGGGGAGACGTGGGAGGACGGGTCGCCGGTCACCGCGGACGACGTCGCCTACACCCTCCAGGCGATCGTGGACCCGAAGACGCCGGCGCTCTACCGCAAGAGCCTCTTCGACGCGATGGAGAAGGCCGAGGTCGTCGACCCGCTGACCGCGCGGGTGACGTTCTCGCGCCCCTCCGTCGGCCAGCGGGACGCCTTCAACCTCCCGCTCCTCCCGGCGAAGCTCTACCGCGGGACCGACCTGACGTCGAACCCGCGGAACCGCCGCCCGCTCGCCAACGGCCCCTTCCGCCTCGCCGACTGGGAGCCGGGGCGCCTCCTCCGCCTCGTCCGGAACACGCAGTACTTCGGCGAGCGCCCCGCCGCCGAGCAGGTGGTCTTCCGCGTCGTCCCCGAGACGGCCTCGGCGTTCCCGTCGTTCCGGAGCGGAGGGCTCGACGAGATGCGCCTGACGGCCGCCCTGAAGGCCGAGGTCGACGCGAGCGGGGGCCGGCAGAGGTCGCTCGTCTACGACGAGCTCGCCTACACCTACATCGCGTGGAACAACCGCCTCCCGTTCTTCGACGACGCGCGGACGCGGCGGGCGCTGACGATGCTGATCGACCGCGAGACGATCGCGCGGACCCTCTACGGAGGCCTCGCCCGTCCCGCGAACGGGCCGGTCCCGCCCGGCCTCTGGTCGCACGACGCGAGCCTCCCCCCGTGGCCCTACGACCCGGCGAAGGCCGCGGCCCTCCTCGACGAGGCGGGCTGGAGGAAGGGACCCGACGGTCTCCGGTCCCGCGCGGGGAAGCGCTTCGCGTTCACGCTCTCCATCGGCGCGGGGAGCGAGCGCCAGCGGCAGATCGTCGAGCTCGTCCAGCGGGCCTACCGCGACGCCGGGATCGAGATGGACGTCCGCCCGATGGAATGGGGCGCCTTCACGACCGCGGTCGACGCCGGGGACTACGAGGCCTGCTCGCTCGCCCTGAACCTCGACCCCAACCCGGACCTGGCGCCGAATTTCCGGTCCACCGCGGTCCCTCCCGAGGGGATGAACCACATGTTCTACCGCGACCCGAAGGCCGACGCGCTGATGGACGAGATCGCGACGACCTTCGACCGGGAGAAGGCGCGGGCCCTCTACGCCGAGCTGCAGCGGGTGATCCACGAGGACGAGCCCATCACGTTCCTCCACTTCGTCTCGGTCTCGTGGGGGGTGAGCGACCGGATCCACCACGTCGAGACGTCGCCGCTGGGGCTCTTCCTCTTCTGGCCCGGAGGCGCCGGCTGGACGTCCGGGAGGGGTACGGCCCCTCTCTGAGCCGCCGCGCCGGTAACATGCCGGCGTGCTCCGCGCCCTCCTCCGGCGCGCTCTCGCCGCGCTCGCCACGCTCGTGGGCGTCCTGGTGGTGGTGTTCGCGCTCCTCTCCGCGGCGCCCGGCGACCCGGCGGCGCTCGCCCTGAGGGACGGCGCTCGTGCGCGGCCCGCCTCGCCGGAGGCCGTCGCGGCGTTCCGCGCCGCGTACGGCCTCGACCGTCCTGCCGCCGTCCGCCTCGTCTCCTGGGTGGGTCGCGCGGCGCGGCTCGACTTCGGCCGGTCGTTCCGGGACGGGCGCCCGGTCGCGGCGCGGATCGCGGAGACCGTCCCGATCACCCTCGCCCTGAACCTCGCGGCGCTGCTCCTCGCGCTCGCCGCGGGCGTACCGCTGGCCGCGGCGGCCGCCCGGCGTCCCGGAGGCGCCGCGGACCGGCTCTCGGGCCTCGTCGCAGACCTCTTCTTCTCCGCGCCCGCCTTCGTCACCGGGACCGCGCTCCTCCTCGTCTTCGGCGTCCGCCTCGGCTGGACGCCGGTCCTGGCGGAGCCGGAGGAGGGGCTCCGCGGCGTCGCCCTCCCGATCGTCACGCTGGGCCTGGCGGCGCTGGCCCCGGTGACGCGCGTCGTGAGGGCCTGCCTCCTCGAGGCGCTCGCGTCGCCCGCGGCCCTCGCGGCGAAGGCGCGGGGCGAGGGCGAGGCGGCGGCCGTCCTCCGCGCCCTCCGCCGCTCGGCGGTCCCCCTCCTGGCGCTGGGGGCGTCGCTCGTCCCGCAGCTGGTGGCCGGCTCCGTCCTGGTGGAGCGTCTCTTCGCGGTCCCGGGGACGGGACAGCTCCTCGCCGATTCCGTCTTCGCCCGCGACGTCCCCTCGGTCCTCGGCCTGACCGTCGTCGCCGGCGCGGCGGTGGTCGTCGCGAGCGCCGTCGCGGACGGCCTTTCCGCCGTCCTCGACCCGCGCCTCGCGGAGGGGGAGCGGGAACCGGGGGAGGCCTCGTGAGGACGACGCCCCGGACCCGGGCCGCCCCGGCCGCCGCGCTCCTCCTCCTCTTCCCCCTCGTGGCGCTGCTCGCGCCGCTCCTGGCCCACGGCCCGTCCGGAGGCCCCGGCGGCCTGCGCGCCCCGATCCCGTGGGACCCCGGCGAGCCCGACCTCGACGCCCGGCTCAGGCCCCCCGGCGCCGATCACTGGCTCGGGACGGACGACCTCGGGCGGGACGTCCTCGCCCGCCTCGTCCACGGGGCGCGCGTCTCGACCGGCGTGGGCCTGCTGGCGGCGGCGCTCTCGATCGCCGTCGGCGCCCTCGCGGGCGCCCTGGCGGGCGTCGCCGGCGGCGCGACCGACCGGGGCGTCCTCTTCCTCGTGGAGGTCGTCCAGGCGTTCCCGCCCCTCGTCCTGGTCGCCGCCGGGGCGGCGTTCTTCCCTCCCGCCGCGGCGACGATCGCGGTCCTGGTCGCGGCGACGTCGTGGCCGGACTCGGCCCGCCTCGTCCGCGCCCAGGCCCGGAGGCTCGTCCGCGCGCCCTTCGTCGACGCGGCGCGCGCGGGAGGCGCATCGGCGACCCGTATCCTCTTCCGGCACGTCCTCCCCGGCGCGCTCGCGCCGGCCCTCGCAACGGCCCCGTACGTCCTCGGCGCCGCGGTCCTCACGGAAGCGGGCCTCTCCTTCCTCGGTCTCGGGACGCCGCCGCCCGCTCCGTCGTGGGGGCGCGCCCTCGCCGACGCCCGGGAGTCCCTCGGGAGCGCGTGGTGGTGCGCGGCGGCCCCGGCGGCGGCCCTCTTCCTCTTCGTCCTCTCGGCCCGTCGCCTCGGCGACGCCCTCTCCGGGCGGGGCCGAGGCTAGAATCTGCCTTCGCCGATGAAGATCGCCGTCTACCCGGGCTCGTTCGACCCGATGACGAACGGGCACTCCGACCTGATCAGCCGCAGCTGTCACATCTTCGACAGGGTCCTGGTCGCGGTCCTGTGCAACACGGAGAAGGCGCCGCTCTTCACGGTGGACGAGCGGATCGAGATGATCCGCAGCGCGTTCGACGGCGAGCGGAAGGTGACGGTGAAGGCCTTCTCGGGGCTCCTCGTCGACTTCCTCCGGGCCGAGGGGACCAACATCGTCGTCCGGGGCCTGAGGGTCGTCTCGGACTTCGAGTACGAGTTCCAGATGGCGCTGATGAACCGGCACCTCGACCCCGAGGTCGAGACCGTCTTCCTGACGCCGAAGGAGGAGCTCTCGTACCTCTCCAGCCGGCTCGTCAAGGAGGTCCACCGGCTCGGCGGGGACGTGTCGGGGCTGGTGCCGCCGATGGTCCGCGAGGCGCTCGTCCGCAAGCTCCCGCGCGGCGCGTCCACCGGCTGACCGGGTGCCTTCCCGGCGGCTCGCCCCGCCGGTCGCCCGCGATCCCCCCCGGAAGCCCGCCGGCCTCACCGCCCGGCGAACGAGACGAAGGCCTCCCGCACGGCCCGCGGAATCGAGATCGGGCGGCCCGTAACGTCGGTGAAGATGTGGTCGGTCTCGGCCTCGACGGCGAGGCTCCCGTCCGGGAGGCGGACCTCGTAGGCGAAGCGGCACCCCCGGCTCTTCAGGTCGGCGAAGCGCGTCCTCACGGTGACCGTGTCGCCGTAGCGCGCCGCGCGCCGGTAGCGAGCCCTCAGGTCGACGACCACGATGCGGACCCCCTCCGCCTCCATGCGCGGGTAGGGGTAGCCCGCCCGCTCGCAGTACTCGGTCCGTCCCACCTCGAGCCACGGGATGTAGGCGCCGTGGTAGACCACGCGCTGGGCGTCGGTCTCGGCGTACCGGACCTTGACGGGGGTGTCGACCCAGAGGAGGAAGGCGTCGCTGCTCACGCCGCCTAGACTACCGGAGTGAGGAAGGCGAACGTCCTCTTCCGCGGCGCCGGGTGGAGGCTCCGCGACCCGCTCGCCCTCCGCGCGCCCGAGCGGGTGGTCGAGGTGGCGGCGGACGACCCGGACGGGCTCGGCGAGGCGCTCGCGTTCCTCGACGCCGTGGCGTCCTCCCGGGATCCCGGCCTGCTGGCCGCGGGTTTCCTGACCTACGAGGCGGGAGTCGCGCTCGAGGGCTCCGCCGGGGTCTTCCGGCCGCCCGAGGCGACGCCCCTCGCGTGGTTCGGGCTCTTCCGCGTCGACGGGGAGTCGGCCGGCGGCCTGGACGGAGAGACCCGGGCGGCGTCTCCCGCGGGCGGCGGAGCGGACGGCCGTCCGCTCGACGCCAGCGGACACGCAGCGGCCGTCGCGGAGATCCGGGAGGCGATCGCGAGGGGCGACGTCTACCAGGTGAACCTGACCCGGAGGATCCGGCGGCGCGGAGCGGCCGAGCCGTTCCGGCTGGCCGCCGCCCTCCACGACGACAACCCGGTGCCGTTCGCGGTGACGATCGCGACGGAAGGCTGGGCGGTGGTCTCCAACAGCCCCGAGCTCTTCCTGAGCGTCGACCTCGCGGGCGGAAGGGCCTTCAGCTCCCCGATCAAGGGGACGGCGCGCCGGCTCGCGGGCCCGGAGGACGCCGCGGCCGCGGCGGCGCTCGAGCGGAGCGAGAAGGACCTCGCGGAGCACGTGATGATCGTCGACCTCGTGAGGAACGACCTCGGACGCGTCTCGGTCCCCGGAGGCGTCGGCGTCCCGTCGTTCCGGGTCGTGCGGAGCTTCCGCCACCTCCACCACCTCGAGTCGACGGTCGAGGGCCGCCTGGCGAGCGGGACGCGCCTGTCGGACGTCCTCGCCGCGACGCTCCCGGCGGGCTCGATCACGGGGGCTCCGAAGCGGGCGTCCCTCCGCTTCATCCGGGCGCTCGAGCCGGAGCCGCGGGGCCCCTACACGGGTGCGGCGGGATACGTGAGGGGCGACGGCACCGCGGTCTTCAACGTGGCGATCCGGACCGCCGTCGTCTCGCCGCGAGGGGTCGACTACCACACCGGAGGGGGGATCGTCTGGGACTCCGACCCGTCGAGCGAGTGGGAGGAGACCGAGACGAAGGCCCTCGAGTTCCTCGCGGCCGCCGAGGCCCTCGGCGTCGCGGGGGGAGGCGACACGTGAACGAGCCCGTTCCCTTCGACTCGCCGGCCGTCGAGCGCGGCCTCGGCTTCTTCGAGACGATCCTCCTCGTCGGCCGCCGGGCGGTCCTGCTGCGCGAGCACGCGGCCCGCCTCCTCGGGTCGCTCGAGAGCCTCGGACTGCCGTCCCCCGGCCCCGACCGCCTCAGGTCCGTGGCCTCGGAGGCGGTGGAGGCGGCGGGCGCGACGGCCGCGACGGCCGCGACGGCGGGCGCCTCCCCCCCGGGCGAGGGCGCTCCCGGGACCCGCGAGGCGGCGCTCCGGCTCGCGTGGATCGCGGTCGGAAGCGACGTCGACGCGCCGTCGTCCTGGCGCCTCGACGCCTCCGTCCGGCCGATCCCGGCCTCGACGCTCGCCCGCCGCCGCGGGTCGAGGGGCGTGTCGCTCCCCTCCGGCCTCAGGCGGGACGGCCCCGGGCTCAAGACGACGAGCTATGCGTCCGCCGTCCTCGGCCTCCGGCACGCCCGGAGGGAGGGGGGGGACGAGGGGCTCTTCCGCGATCCCGACGGCCGATACCTGGAAGGGACGTCGACCGCCCTGGTCGCGTGGTGCGGCGGGGCCCTCGCCGGGCTCGCCCCCGGGGCGCTCCCGTCGGTCACGGCGGCGGCGTTCCTCCGAGGGCGAGGGGTCCGCCGCGCGCCGACCGCCGGGGAGCTGAGGGCGGGGGCCGCGCTCCTCGGGTCGCTCACGACGGCGGTGCCCCTGCTCTCGCTCGACGGCGCTCCGTGCGGCGCACCCGAGGCGCTCCTTTCGGAGCTTCGCGAATTCGACGACAGGCTCCTCCGGGACCCGGCGCTCGGGGAGTTGCTCTAGACTGGTCCGTCCGACCAGGGAGGGATGAGATGGCTCGAAAGAAAGCGGCCCCGACCGGCACCCACACCGTCCTCTTCACGGGGTTCCCCGGCTTCATCGGCGCCCGGCTCATCCCGCGGCTGCTCGAGCTGAGGCCCGACACGCGGTTCCACTGCCTCGTCCAGGAGAAGTTCCTCGGCGCCGCCCGCGACTCCGTCACCGCGCTGAACGACGCGCACCCGGGCCTCGCGTCGCGGATCGAGCTCGTCGTCGGGGACATCACCCAGCCCGGCCTCGGGATGACCGAGGCCGATGCCCGGACCCTCCACAAGAAGCTGACGGGCTGCTACCACCTCGCCGCCGTCTACGACCTCGCCGTCGCCCGCGACGTCGCCATGCGGATCAACGTGGAGGGGACCCGCAACGTCATCCACTTCCTCGAGGAGTGCCCCCACCTCAACCGATTCGACTACGTCTCGACCGCGTACGTCTCGGGGACCGCCGTCGGCGTCTTCCGCGAGACGGACCTCGACGTCGGGCAGTCGTTCAAGAACTACTACGAGGAGACGAAGTTCCTCGCCGAGGAGGCGGTCGTCCAGAGCAAGCTGCCGAGCGCGATCTACCGCCCCGGGATCGTCGTCGGCGACTCGAAGACCGGCGAGACCGCGAAGTTCGACGGCCCCTACTTCGCCCTCAACGCGATGCGGCTCCTCCCGTCGCCGGGCGCCTTCATCAAGGTCGGCACCGGCACCGCGCTGGTGAACCTCGTCCCGGTCGACTTCGTCCTCGAGGCGATCGCGCGCCTCTCCACCTGGACCGGCGCGGTCGGGAAGACCTACCACCTGACGGACCCGAGCCCCTGCACGGCGTTCGAGCTGGAGGAGCTCTTCGCGAAGTCGCTCGGGAAGACCTTCGTCTACGTCCCCGTGCCGCTCATGGCGGCCAAGCTCCTCTTCGCCCCCCAGCCGGTCCAGGACTGGTTCCACATGCCGTCCGCGACGCTCGACTACTTCGACCACCCGGTCCAGTACGACGCGTCGATCGCCACCGGGGACCTCGCGCGGTTCGGCGTGGCCTGCCCCCGCTTCGCCGAGTACGTCCAGGCCCTCGTGGCGTTCTACAAGCAGCACGTCGAGAAGATCACGCGCGGGGCGATGATTTGAAGCGACACCTGACGTTCCCGACGGGGCCGATCATCGACGGCCTCGACGTGACGACGGGGGCCACGTTCCACACGTTGAGGCCCGCCTCGGGCGAGAGGTTCGCCGAGGTCCACCGCGCCGGCGCCGCCGAGATCGACGCCGCGGTCGCCGCGGCGCGCAAGGCGTTCCTGAACTGGGGGAGCCGGCCGGTCCGGGACCGGATGCGGCACCTGGGGAACCTCCTGGAGGCGGTGCGCCGGAGCCACGACGAGCTCGCGGCGCTCATCGCGGCGGAGCAGGGCAAGCCGGTCGCCGAGGCCCGCGCCATCGACCTCGTCCCCGCGGCCGACGCCCTCCGCTACTACGCCCGCTTCACCGAGGAGCTCCTGGCGGCGCGCCCGGTGGACTACGAGCAGATCCTCTTCGCCCACAAGGCGGGGTCGTTCCAGTTCGAGCCGCTCGGCGTCGTCGCGGTCGTCACGCCCTGGAACTTCCCCTTCGCGATCCCGATGGTCGAGGTGGCCGCCTGCCTCGCCGCGGGCAACACGGTCGTCCTGAAGCCGGCCTCCGCGACGGCGGTGACGGGGCTCGCGATCGGCGAGCTCTGCCGGCGGGCCGGCCTGCCGCCCGGGGTCGTCAACGTCGTCCCGGCGATGGGGTCCGACACCGACCACCTCGTGGGGCACCCGGACGTCGCGAAGGTCCTCTTCACGGGGTCGGTCGAGGTGGGCCGGCACGTGATGGAGCTCTGCGCGCGGAACGTCACCGGGTGCGTCCTCGAGCTGGGCGGGAAGGACCCGGCGATCGTCTGCGCCGACGCGGACCTCGACCGGGCGGCCGCGGGGATCGTCTGGGGCGCGTTCTGCAACGCCGGGCAGGCCTGCGGCTCGATCGAGCGCGTCTACGTCGTCCCGGAGGTGGCCGAGGCCTTCGTCGAGAAGGTCGTCGAGCGGACGCAGGCGATCCGGATGGGGGACCCTCTCGTCGAGTCGACGGACATGGGCCCGATGACGACGGCGGCACAGCGCGACTTCGTCGAGGAACAGGTCCACGAGGCGGTCGCGAAGGGGGCGAAGGTCCTGACCGGGGGACAGAAGCCCTCCGTCAAGGGGTTCTGGTACCCGCCGACGGTCCTGACGAACGTCGACCACTCCATGCGGGTGATGCACGAGGAGACCTTCGGGCCCCTCCTCCCGATCCAGGTCGTCCCCTCGCTGGACGAGGCGATCCGTCTCGCGAACGACTCCGTCTACGGCCTCACGGCCTCCGGCTGGACCCGCTCGCCGAAGCTGGCCAGGCGGCTGGCCGAGGAGCTGAAGGCCGGGACGGTCACGATCAACGACCACCTCTTCTCCTTCGGCGAGCCGGCCGTGACCTGGGGCGGCATCAAGAAGTCCGGGATCGGCCGGAGCCACGCGGTGTACGGCCTGATGGAGCTGGTGAACGTCAAGCACGTCAGCGTCGACCTGCAGGACTCGACGGAGGCCCCGTGGTGGTACCCCTACGACGGAGCCTTCCAGAAGTTCATCAAGCGCGCGTTCGGGGCGCTCTACACGAACGACCCGCGGACGAAGGTCCCGGACGCCCTCGGGCTGATGTCGAGCGGCCGCTTCTTCGGCTACGTGAAGGTCTCGAAGATCGCGTCGAAGCTCGGGAAGATGTTCTGACCCTCCCGCCCCCCGCCCCGCCGCGGGCGGGGGGCGGCGCCGGTGCCTAGAATCGAGACGTGCCGGCCCCCCCCGACCTCTCCCTCTACCCGGACCAGCCCGGGATCTACATCTACCGCGACGCGAAGGGGAAGGTCCTCTACGTCGGCAAGGCGCGCTCCGTCCGCAAGCGGCTCGCGTCCTACTTCTCCGCCGGTCCGAAGCACCCGAAGACCGAGGCCCTCCTCGCCGAGTTCGCGACGATCGACACCGTCGTGGCCGGAACCGAGAGCGAGGCGCTCGCCCTCGAGAACGCCTTCATCAAGAAGCACAAGCCGCGCTACAACGTCCTCCTCCGCGACGACAAGACCTACCCCTACATCAAGGTGACCACGGGGGAGGAGTGGCCGCGGGCCTTCGTCACGCGGCGGGTCCTGAGGGACGGGCACTCGTATTTCGGCCCGTACCTCCCGGCGCGCACGTGCCGCGGCGCGATGAAGATGATCCAGCGTCTCTTCCAGGTGCGGACGTGCCGGATCGAGATCGACGGGAGCCTCCCGCGCCCGTGCCTCTACTACGACATGCACGCGTGCCTCGCCCCCTGCGTCTCGGGGCTCACGACAAAGGAGGCCTACGACGACGCGGTGCGCGACGTGGTCCTCTTCCTCTCGGGGAAGAACGACGAGCTGGCCGGGAGCCTGAGGCGGAAGATGGACGGCGCCGCGGCGGAGGAGCGGTACGAGATGGCCGCGGCCTACCGGGACTGCCTGAGGACGGTGGAGGAGCTCGCGCAGCGGCAGACGGTTCAGTCCCTGGCCGGCGAGGACGTCGACGTCCTCGGGGAGTTCGGCGACGCCGGGAGCCTCGCGGTCGCCGTCCTCGTGGTCCGCGGCGGGACGGTCCTCGACAGCCGCGAGTTCTTCTGGGAGGGGATCGGGGAGGTCGACCCGGAGGAGTTCTGGGTGGCGCTCCTCTCGCAGTACTACGACGCGACGACCTTCCTGCCGAAGGAGGTCCACCTCCCGGTCGACCTCCCCGACGAGGCGCTCGCGCCGCTCGAGAGCTGGCTCTCGGAGCGGCGCGGCTCGAAGGTGACGATCCGGACCCCCCGGCGCGGCGCCGCGTTCGAGCGGGTGAGGATCGCACGGGACAACGCCCGGCAGAACCACCTGCGGCGCTTCCGGAAGGCTCGGGAGGCCGGGGAGAAGGCGACGCTCGCCCTGGCGAAGGCGCTCGACCTCGACCGGCGGCCGGGGCGGATCGAGTGCTTCGACATCTCGCACTTCCAGGGGAGCGAGACCTACGCCTCCTGCGTCGTCTTCGTGGACGGGGAGCCGTCGAAGGAGGAGTACCGGGCCTTCCGGATCGACCGCCCCGGGGTGGACGACTTCGCCTCGATCGCCGAGGCGGTGACCCGGCGTTACGGGCGCCTCCTCACCGAGAAGGCGCCGCTCCCGGACCTCGTCCTGATCGACGGGGGGAAGGGGCAGCTGTCCGCCGCCGTGGCCGCCCTGGACCGCCTCGGGCTCGAGCTCCCGGCCGCGGGCCTCGCCAAGCGCGAGGAGGAGGTCTTCGTCCCGGGACGGTCGTTCCCGATCGTCCTGCCGCGGAGGAACCCCGGGCTCCGCCTCCTGCAGCGGGCGCGCGACGAGGCCCACCGTTTCGGGCTGAAGCACCACCGCCGGGCGCGCGGGAGGAAGGCGCTCGAGAGCCCCCTGCTCGCCGTCCCCGGCCTCGGGCCCTCGCGGGTCCGGCGGCTCCTCTCGGCCTTCGGGGGAGCCGAGGCGGTCCTCGCGGCGACCGAGGAGGCGCTGGCCGCGGTCGCCGGTAAGTCGGTCGCGGCGCGGATCGTCCGGTTCCGAGGCGGAAGCCGGGCATCGTCCGGATAGAATCAGCGCCACATGGCGACGACGAAGGCCCCCCCGGCACCGTTGAGCGGCGGCACGCTGGAGAAGACCCCCCCCGCGGAGATCTTCCGCCGGCTGTACGTGGAGCGCGCGACGGCGCAGGTCCTGATCTCGCGCCTCGGCGAGGAGAGGTCCTTCTGGTTCCGGAAGGGCCGGCTCGTCGCCGCCTCCTCGAACCGGGAAGCCCAGCAGGTCGGCGAGCTCCTCCGGACGTTCGGCCTCGCCGACGAGAAGATCCTCTTCGCCGCCTTCGAGCAGGCCCTGGCGGACCCGGGGCGCGGCCTGGCCCGCGCGCTCCACGAGAGCGGAGCCGTCGAGCCGTGGCTGGCCGACGCCTGCGTGAGGGCGCTCGCGGAGAAGATCCTCTACTCGACCTTCTCCTGGGGAACGGGGGCGTTCACCGTCACGCTCCTCGCGGAGCTCCCGGACGTCCCGGCGGCGTTCGACCAGCCGAACGGCACCCTGGTCCTGGAGGGGCTCCGGCGCCTCCCGCCCGACGCGCGGCCCGGGGCGAGGATCGACGGGAGGGCCCGGCCGGTCCTCACCGACGACCTCCTCCTCCGCTACCAGCTCGTCACGGTCACGCCCGAGGAGGCGGAGGTCCTCGACGCCGTGGACGGCGTGAAGGCGGCGGCCGACGTCGCCCTCGACCTCTGGGCCCTCGAGAGGCTCCAGGCGATCGGCCTCGTCCGACTGTTCCCCGCGGGGCGCCCGGTGGTCCGCTCCGACGGACAGGACGGGACGGCCTTCCTGAACGTCGAGCTCTCCGGCGGCGCCCCGAGCCCCCGGGCGGCGGAGCTCCTCGAGCTGCAGGGGAAGACGATCTGGAACACGTACCGCCGGCTCGACTGGATCTCCCTGTACGACGTCCTCGGCGTGCCGCAGGACGCCCCCGATCCCGACGTCCGCCGCGCGGTCCACGACCGGGCCCGGCTCTTCCACCCGGACAACCAGTTCCGGTCGCCGCTGGCCGAGGCCCGCGAGGCCCTGGAGGCCCTCTTCGCCAAGGTGGTCGTGGCCGACACGGCCTTTCGGACTCCGTCGTCGAGGATGGACTACGACCGCTCCCTCGCCTCCGGGGCGATGAGCTCCACCGTCCAGTTCGGAAGGCCCTCCGCGGACGTCCAGGCGCAGGTGGCGAAGGCGAACTACCAGCGGGCGCGGACGCTCATGGAGATGGAGGACTACTACCCGGCCTACGAGATGCTTCGCCAGGCCGTGGAGTTCGACCCGGACAAGCCGGACTACTGGATCCTCCTCGCCAAGGTCCAGCGGAAGAACCCGAAGTGGGTCCGCCAGGCGACCGAGACCCTGAGGCGCGCCACGGGCCGGATGCCCGAGGTCGCGGACCTCTGGTGGCACCTGGCCGAGGCCTACCAGCACGAGAGGAACGAGGTGGAGCGGGTGAAGGCGCTGAAGGAGGTCCTGAAGCTCGACCCGACCCACCGCCGTGCCACGGCCGCCCTCTCGGAGATCAAGGCGACCAAGCCCAAGTGAGGGCGGGAGGGGCGTCCCGTCCCGCGGACGCGGCGGACGCGGTATCGTCATCGGGTCGATGGACACCGCCAGCTCCTTCGGGACCGGCCTGGGACTCGCGGCCGGCGCCGGGCTGAACGCCTATGCCGTCCTCATCGTCTACGGCGCCGCGGCGCGCTTCTTCCCCGAGGAGTACCCGGGGGCGATCGGAAGGCTCCTCGGCTCGACGCCGGCCCTGACGGCGCTCGCCGTCCTGTTCCTCCTCGAGTTCGTCGCCGACAAGGTGCCCGTCCTCTACCACGTCTGGGACGTCCTCCACACCGTGGTGAGGCCGATCGCCGGCGCCGTCCTCGCGATCGGCGCGGTCCAGCCCCACGGGGGGACCACCCTCGCCGTCGTGGCGGGAGGGGGGGGAGGGCTGGTGGCGCTCGTCTCGCACCTCCTCAAGGGGGCGACGCGGCTGACGTCCACCGCCGTGACCGCAGGGATCGCCAACGTCGCCCTCTCGCTCGCGGAAGACGTCGTCGCGTTCCTGCAGGCGGTCGTCTCCCTCTTCCTCCCCGTCGTCGCCCTCGTGGTGGTCGCGGCCATCGCGCTCCTCTTCCTCTTCGCGGTCCCGAAGGCGGCCCGGTCGATCGACCTCTTCGACCGCCGCCGCCGCCCCCCCCGCCGCTCCGCCTCCCCCCCCGCCTGACCGCCCCCCACGGGGTGCGCCTCGAGCCGGGCGCTCCCGGGCGACTCGCGGTATCCTCGGGGCGACCCGGGCCGGACAGGCGATCGCTCCTCCCGCGCGCAGGCGACGGGAGGGGAGGAAAGTCCGGACTCCGGCGGGCAGCGTGCCGGGGAAATCCCGGTCGGGGTGACCCGAAGGAAAGTGGCACAGAAAACAGACCGCCCCGGTCCCTTCACGGGGCCCGGGGTAAGGGTGAAAAGGTGCGGTAAGAGCGCACCGCGAACCCCGGCGACGGGGTCGGCAGGCCAAACCCCACGCGGAGCAAGGTCGAATAGGGGGACGGAAGGGACGCCCGCTCCCGCGCCGCGAGGCGACGTCTCCGGGTAGACCGCTCGAGCCGGGCCGGAAGGCCTCGGCCCAGAGGAATGATCGCCGGCCGGAAGGCGCGAGCCGACCGGTCACGGAATCCGGCTTACCGTCCGGCCCGGGTCGCTTTCTCTCCCCCGGAGGCTCCGGCGCGTTCGCCGGTATCCTTCGCCCCGGGGGGGGACCGGCACGGTCCCCCGGAGGGTCCCCGGTGGCCGACCTCGTCGACGGGAACAACGTGATCGGGCGGCTCGGCGGAGGGACGCGCGAGCGGCTCGTGACGGAGCTGGCGGAGCTCGCGCGGCGGAAGAAGCGTCGCCTGACGGTCGTCTTCGACGGCCCCCCCGAGCACGGGCGGCCGAAGGTGCAGGAGCTCGGCCCGCTGACCGTCGTCTACGCGGCGCCCCGCAGCGCGGACGAGGAGATCGTCCGCCGGCTGCGGGAGGCGCGGGACCCGCGAGCCGTGACCGTCGTGACCGACGACCGCGTCCTGGCCGCGTCCGCCTCCGCGGCGGGAGCCAGGACCGAAGGGGTGGAGCACTTCGCGCGGGACGCCACGTCGCGGATGGCGCGCGCCGCCGCTCCCCCCCCGGAGCAGCGGGAGAAGGAGCGCCTCGCGGCCGGGAACCCGTCCGAGTGGGAGCGCTGGTTCTCGGACCCGAGGAACCGCCTGAAGTGAGCGGTCCCCTCCGCCCTCCGCGCCTCGCGCCGGGGGGGACGGTCGGCGTCGCGGCGCTCTCGGGGCCGGTCCGGCCCGAGGCGCTCGCCGCGGGCGTGGCGCGCCTGGAGGGGCTCGGCTACCGGGTCCGCGTCGCCCGGAACGCGACGGCGCGCGAGCCCCTCCTGGGGCTCGCGGGGAGCGACGAGGAGCGCCTGGCAGGCTACGAGGAGCTCCTCCGGGACGAGGAGGTCACGGCGATCGTCCTCGCGCGGGGAGGGTACGGGATCGGGCGGCTCCTCCCGCGCCTCGACCCCGCCCTCGTGGCCGCCCGTCCGGTCATCCACTGCGGCTTCTCGGACGCGACCGCGCTCCACGCCTTCCTCCTGACGCGGTGCGGGCTCGCCTCGGTCCACGGGCCGATGGTGGCCGCCGAGCTCGCGGGGGAGCTCGACCCGCTGACGGCGCGCTACTTCCCGGCCGCCCTCGAGGGGACCGCGCCGCGCGTCCTCGAGGTCCCCGGGGCCGACGTCGTCGTCCCCGGCGCGGCGCGCGGGAGGCTGGTCGGGGGGTGCCTCTCGCTCCTGTCGGCCCTCGTCGGGGCGCCCGAGGAGTTCGACTACCGGGGCGCGATCCTCCTCCTCGAGGAGGTGGCGGAGGAGGCCTACCGCGTCGACCGGATGCTGGGGACGCTCGCACGGGCGGGCCGATTCGATAAACTCGCGGGCATCTTGGTCGGCTCGATGGACCGGATCACGTTCGGCGGCGCCGAGGACCCGGAGCGTCTCCGTGCGCTCCTGGCCGCCCGCTTCGCCCCCCTCGGGGTCCCCGTCGCGCTCGGGCTCCCGTTCGGGCATACGCTGCCGAACGTCGCGCTCCCGATCGGCGCGACGGCCACGTGGGACGGAACGGCGCGCACGCTGCTCTTCGAGGAGGACGCCGTCTGGTGAAAGTCGTTCTGAAGTCGGGGTCCGGCGCGCCCAGCTTCGAGGACTACATCGTCCGGGTGGCCGCGGGCGGCCGGATCTTCTCCGAGGGGGAGACGGGCGAGGAGATGTTCGTCATCCAGTCGGGGACCGTGGAGATCGTCAAGCGCGTGAAGGAGCGGAAGGAGAAGGTCCTGGCGACCTTCGAGAAGGGGGACTTCTTCGGGGAGATGTCGCTCCTCGAGTCGGTCCCGAGGACGGCCGACGCCCGCGCCAAGACCGACGTCGAGCTCGTGAGGATCGACCAGGGGACCTTCGACGAGATGCTCCGGAACAACGGCGAGATCGCCGTCCGGATGCTCCGGAAGCTCTCGCGGCGGCTCCGCGAGACGACCGCCCTCCTCGAGCAGTCGACCGGGATCGCCCGCCCGCTCGACGAGTCGTCCGACTTCTTCGTCCGGGTGGGGGAGCGGCACGAGATCTACCGCCTCCTCGCCGACGGCTCGAACGAGGAGTTCTACCTGAACCGCGACGAGGAGACGACCGTCGGCCGGATCGACCCGGTGACGGGGATCCGCCCGGACGTCGACCTGACCACCCTCGACACGCAGCGGTCGGTCTCGCGCCGCCACGCGAAGGTCGTCCACGGCGACGGCGAGTTCTCGGTGGTCGAGGAGATCGGGACGATGAACGGGACGTTCGTGAACGGCCGGAGGATCGCCACCGGCGTCCCGACGAAGATCAAGGACGGCGACCGGCTCCGCTTCGGCCTCGTCGACCTGACGTTCCGGATCACCCAGGGTTGACCGGCTCGCGCCGCCGCCCCGCGTGACGAGCGAGGCCGCCCCCCCGGGCCTCCTCCGCGGCCCCCTCGACGCCCTGAAGGGGATCGGCCCGGCCCGCGCGCGCGACCTCGCCTCGTCCGGCGTCGAGACGCCGCTCGACCTCCTCCTCCACCTCCCGTTCCGCTACGAGGACCGGAGCCGGCTGGCGCGGATCGCCGACCTCGCCCCGGGGTCGCCGGCCGCGACGGTCGGAGGGACGGTCCTCTCGGCGCGGCTCGTGAGGACGCGTCGCCCGGGATTCACGATCTTCGAGGCGGTCCTCGACGACGGGACGGCGAGCGCGCGTCTCGTCTTCTTCAACCAGCCGTGGCTCGCCCGCTGGATGACGCCGGGGACGCGCCTCTTCGTCTTCGGAGCGCCGGGGGAGACCGGCCGCGGGCGCCGCGGCGTCGTCCTCGAGAACCCGGCGGTGGAGGCGGACGTCGACGACCCCGACTCCTCCCTCTCCGTCGGGCGCGTCGTCCCGATCTACCGGAAGCTCCGGGGGCTCCAGCCGCGCCTGAGGCGACGCCTCGTCGCCGGGCTCCTCGATGCGGCGGACCGGGAGCTCCCCGAGCGGCTCCCCGCCGCGCTCCGGGCCGCTCACGGCCTCCCGACCCTCGCGGACTCGCTCCGCGAGGCCCACTTCCCGGGGAGCGCCGGCGGGGACCCCGACCCGGAGGCGTTCGTCGAGAGGCGCTCCCCGCACCTGTCGCGGCTCGTCCTCGAGGAGCTCCTCGAGCTGCAGGTCGGCCTCCTCCTCAGGCGCCGGCAGCGGCGCCACGTCCCCGGCCCCCTCCTGGCGGCGACGCCGGAGATCCGCCGCCGCCTCGCGTCGCTCCTCCCGTTCGCCCTGACGCCGGCGCAGAGACGGGCGATCCGCCAGATCGGCGCGGACCTCCGTTCCGGCCGGCCGATGTCCCGCTTCCTGCACGGCGACGTGGGGACCGGGAAGACGATCGTCGCCGTCCTCACGGCGCTCCTCTCGGCCTCGTGCGGGTGGCAGACGGCCTTCCTGGCGCCGACGGAGGTCCTCGCCGAGCAGCACGCCGCCTCCGTCTTCCGTCTCCTGCGCGGGACCGAGTTCACGCCGGCCCTCCTGACGGCGCGCGTCCGGGGCCGGCCCCGGCGGGCCCTCCTCGCGGCCCTCGCCGCCGGGGAGGTGCAGATCGTCGTCGGGACGCACGCGCTCCTCACCGACCCGGGCGCCTTCCGCCGGCTGGGGCTCGTCGTCGTCGACGAGCAGCACCGCTTCGGCGTCGCGCAGCGCGCCGTCCTCGGGACCCGCGAGGGGCCCGGCGGGGAGCGGCCGCACGTCCTCGTCATGTCTGCGACCCCGATCCCGCGGTCGCTCGCCCTCGCGCTCTACGGGGACATGGACGTCTCCACGCTCGACGAGCGCCCCCCGGGACGGAGCCCGGTCGCCACCCGGGTCCTCCCCGAGGCCGCGCGGCGCGAGGTCCTCGCCGAGGTCGACGCCGAGGTCGCCCGCGGAGGGCAGGCCTACGTCGTCGTCCCCCTCGTCGAGGAGTCGGAGAGCGTGGAGGCCCGCGCCGCCGAGCGCCACGCGGAGGACCTCCGGAGGGCCCTTCCCGGCAGGCGGGTCGCCGTCGTCCACGGGAGGCTCTCGGGCGAGGAGAGGGAGGCGGCGATGTCGGCCTTCGCCGGGGGCTCCGTCGACGTCCTCGTGGCGACCACGGTGATCGAGGTGGGGGTCGACGTCCCGAACGCCTCGTTCCTCGTCGTCGAGAACGCCGAGCGCTTCGGCCTCGCGCAGCTCCACCAGCTGCGCGGCCGTGTCGGGAGGGGGAGCCGGCCGTCGCGCTGCGTCTTCCTGGCGGGCGAGGCGGCCACCGCGGAGGCGCTCGACCGGCTCGACGTCCTCGTCAGGACGGACGACGGCTTCGTCGTGGCGGAGGAGGACCTGAAGCGACGCGGGCCCGGCGACTTCCTCGGGACTCGGCAGAGCGGCGTCCCGTTCCTCCGCGTGGCGAACGTCGTCCTGGACGTCGGCTGGCTCCGCGTGGCCCGCGACGTCGCCGCCGGCCTCGTCGACTCCGGACGCGAGGGGCCGTTCGCCGAGCCTCTCTTCCTGCGGCGGACCGCCTCCGACGGATGAGCGCGCGGTTGTGGCATCCTCGGCCCGCATGGAGCTCTCCCTCGAGACCGACGGCGCGCTCGCGGCCATCCGCGTGAAGGGGCCGGTCTCGATGGCCGAGACCGCGGCGCTCTCCGACTACCTCCGCGTCGCGCGCGAGAACGGGGCCCTGCGCTGCATCGTCGACCTCGCCGACTGCAGCTGGCTCCCGACGACCGTCGTCCCCCTCCTCCTCCGCGAGGCCGGCGCCTTCTCGCGCTCCGGAGGAGCGCTGTCCCTCTCGGGAGTGGCCGACCAGAACCCGTTCCTCCGCCAGGCGGTCACCTCGGGCCGCCTCGGCGCCTACCGGACCTTCGACGAGGCGTCGGCGGAGGAGAGGCGGGCCGTCCCGGTTGACGCGCCGAAGGACGATCCCTAGGATCGCCGCCCCTCCGGGAACCATCCGTGACCGACGCCCCCCTCGACCCCCGCGCCCTCCTCCAGGTCGTCATCCAGATCGCCGTCCTCCTCTTCGCGGTCTCCGTCCACGAGTCCGCGCACGGGTGGATGGCGCTCCGGTGCGGCGACACGACGGCTCGGGACCTGGGCCGGATCACGCTCAACCCCGTCCGGCACCTCGACCTCTTCGGGAGCCTGCTCGTCCCGCTCGTCCTGGCGCTGGCGCACGCGCCGGTCTTCGGCTGGGCCAAGCCGGTTCCGATCTCCCTCCGGGGGGTCCGGAACCCGCGCCGCGCGAACCTCCTGATCGCGGCCGCGGGACCGGTCTCGAACCTCCTCGTCGCGTCGTGCTCCGCCGCCGCCTTCCTCGCGCTCAAGGCGTTCGCGCCGATCGGCGAGAGGGGGAGCCTCGTCGTCCCGCTGCTGCAGGTGACCTTCCTCTCGGTCCTGATCAACGTCACCCTCGCCCTCTTCAACCTCGTGCCGATCCCCCCGCTCGACGGCTTCGGCGTCGTCGAGAGCCTGGTCCCGCCGCGGTTCCTCCGCGCCGTGATTTGGCTCCGGCGCTACGGCTTCATCCTGCTCGTGGTCGCCCTCTTCACCGGCGCGCTCGGATACGTCCTGAACCCGCCGCTGGCCCTCGTCGCCGGCTGGCTCCTCGGAGGCCATCCTTGAAGATCGTCGTCTCGGGCCTGCGTCCGACGGGGCGCGTCCACCTCGGAAACTACTGGGGAGCCGTGAAGAACTGGGTCGACCTGCAGGCGGGGTACGCGTGCCGCTACTTCGTCGCCGACCTGCACGCCCTGACGACGGACTACGCCGACACGTCGGCGATCCGGGAGGCGACGCTCGAGGCGGTGACGGACTGGCTCTCGGTCGGCCTCGACCCGGAGCGTTCGGTGATCTTCGTCCAGTCCCAGGTCCCGCAGACCGCCGAGCTGGCCCTCGTCCTCGGGATGATCACGCCGCTCGGCTGGCTGGAGCGGGTCCCGACGTACAAGGAGCAGCTCGAGCAGCTGCGCGAGAAGGAGCTGGGGACCTACGGGTTCCTCGGGTATCCCGTCCTGATGACGGCCGACATCGCCCTCCATCGGGCGCACCTCGTCCCGGTGGGGAAGGACCAGGAGAGCCACCTCGAGATCTGCCGGGAGATCGTCCGGCGCTTCAACGGGATGTACGGCGAGGTCTTCCCCGAGCCGCAGGCCCTCTTCACCGAGACGCCGAAGGTGCCGGGGCTCGACGGCCGGAAGATGTCCAAGAGCTACAACAACACCATCGCCCTCTCCGACACCGCCGAGGAGGTGGCGAAGAAGGTGATGTCGATGGTGACCGACCCGCGCCGCGCACGCCGCTCGGACCCCGGGAACCCCGACGAGTGCAACCTCTTCCCGTTCCACCGGCTCTACTCCTCGCAGGAGGAGCGCGCGGAGATCGACCGCGGCTGCCGGACGGCGGGCCTCGGGTGCGTCGACTGCAAGAAGTGGCTCATCCGGAACATGAACGCCGCCCTCGAGCCGGTCCGCGCGAAGCGTGCCGGGATCGTCGCCTCTCCCGGATACGTGAGGGACGTCCTCGAGTCCGGCGGCGAGAAGGCCCGCGCCCTCGCCGCCGAGACGATGAAGGGCGTCGCCGACGCCATGAAGCTCCTCTGACGCCATGCCCGAAGGGATCCGGATCCCCATCCCGCCGGGCGCCGAGCTGATCCAGCCGTACCCGGTCCACCTCGCGGCCTTCGACGGGCCCCTCGACCTCCTCCTCCACCTGATCCGGAAGAACGAGGTCGACCTGCGCGACGTCCCGATCGCGGAGATCTGCCGCCAGTACCACGAGTACCTGATGCTCATGCAGGAGCTCGACCTCGAGGTGGCGGGGGAGTTCCTCTACGTGGAGGCGCTCCTCGTCCACATCAAGAGCCAGCTCGTCCTCCCGCGGTCGGGCCTGCCCGAAGGCGACGCGGGGCCCGACCCCCGGGAGGAGCTCGTCCAGAGGCTTCTCGCGTACCGGAGGTTCAAGGGGGTCGCCGAGACCCTCCACGAGCTCGAGGTCCGGCGCGCCGGCCTCTGGCCCAGGCCCCTGACGACGCGCGAGGACCTCGCCCGCGAGGGCGAGGAGGAGGAGGCCGACCTCTCGGAGGTCTCCCTCTTCGACATCCTCACCCTCTTCCGGGGCGTCCTCGACCGCTTCCGGGCCCTCCATCCGCCGGCGATGGAGATCGCGCACCAGCGATTCAGCATCCGCCAGAAGATGGAGGAGATGGTCGTCCGGATGCGCGAGGGCGGGGGGAGGACGGCCCTCCTCGACGTCTTCCGGGGCCTCTCGGGGAGGGCCGAGGCGATCGCCCTCTTCCTGGCGGTCCTGGAGCTGCTGCGGCTCCTCCTGGTGCGGGCGGTCCAGTCCGAGGAGTTCGGGGAGATCTGGCTCGAGGCGACGGGGGAGGACCTCTCGCTCGAGGGCTACGAGGAGGCGTACCGTTAGCGAGATGACCGACCGAGACGCGCCGGACGAGACGCCGGCAGGGCCGCCGGACGGCGAGGCGCAGGCCGTTTCCGAGGGCCTCCCGGCGGAGCCGGCGGCGGAGCTGCCGGGGCTCGCCGAGACCGTGGCGGTGATCGAGGCCCTCCTTTTCGCGTCGGCGAAGCCCGTTCCCGTCGAGCGGCTCGCCGAGGCGGCCGAGCTTCCGGAGGAGGCTGTGGAGCGCGCGATCGCCTTCCTCGAGGCCGCGTGCGCCACGCCGGAGCGCGGCGTGAAGGTCGACCGGGTGGCCGGCGGCGTCCGCCTGGTGTCGCGGGCCGAGTTCGACTACCCGGTGCGGCGCCTCCTCGGCCTCGACGGGCGGACGAAGCTGTCGATGGCGGCGCTGGAGACGCTCTCCATCGTCGCCTACCGCCAGCCGGTCACGGGCCCGGAGATCGCGGAGCTGCGCGGGGTCAACTCCTCCTCCTCCATCCGGACCCTCCTCGACAGGAAGCTGATCACGACGGCCGGCCGCAAGGAGGTGGTCGGGACGCCGTTCCTCTACAAGACGACCAAGGAGTTCCTGGTCCACTTCGGGCTCCGCGACCTCGCCGACCTGCCCAAGCCGGAGGAGCTCGAGGCCGTGTACGGCCTCGACCAGCCGCCGGCCGAGCCGGCGCAGGTCGAGCTCTTCCCGTCGGAGGAGCCCGCCGAGCTGGCCGGGGAGGTCGCGGGGGAGCCCTCGGCTCCGTCGGAGCCCCCCGCCGAGGAGCCGTCCTGATGCCTCTCGAGCGCCTCCAGAAGATCCTGGCGGCCGCGGGGATCGCCTCGCGGCGGGCGGCCGAGGAGATCATCCTCGAAGGGCGCGTGAGCGTGAACGGCGAGCGGGTGACCGAGCTCGGCGCCAAGGCCGACCCGGAGAAGGACCACGTGAAGGTGGACGGCCGGCTGGTCCGGATCCCGGCGCGCAAGCGGTACCTGCTGCTGAACAAGCCGAGGAACGTGGTCGTGACGCGCAGCGACCCCGAGGGGAGGGACACGATCTACGCCCTCCTCGGGAACCGCGTCCCCCAGCGCGTCGTCCCGGCGGGGCGCCTGGACTTCGACTCGGAGGGGCTCCTCGTCCTCACCGACGACGGGGACCTGGTCCAGACGCTCACGCACCCTTCCGGCGGCTGCCTGAAGGAGTACGAGGTGAAGGTGTCGGGCGTTCCGACCCCCGCGGACGTGGCCAAGCTCGAGCGCGGCGTCTTCCTCGACGGCAGGAGGACGGCACCGGCCAAGGTGGAGGTCCTCGAGACCACGCCCGTCCGGGGCGGCGCCGGGGGGAACGCCTGGCTCCGGGTGATCCTCGGCGAGGGACGGTCGCGGCAGATCCGGAAGATGATGGCCGTCGTGGGGCACCCGGTCTCCAAGCTGAGGCGGGTCGCGATCGGCCCGGTGAGGGACCGCGACCTGCCGCCGGGGACCTGGCGCGACCTCACTCCCGAGGAGGTCGCCGCCCTCGTGTCCGGCAAGACGTCGCCCCCGCCCCCGCCTCGCAGACGCTCCCGCCCCGCCGCCTCCCGGCGACGCACGACGAGGTGACCCGATGATCCCTTCCCCGCGCCCCTCCGTCAGCAAGCTCGCCCCCTACGTCCCCGGCCGGCCGATCGAGGAGGTCGAGGCGGAGTACGGGATCGGCGGAGCCGTGAAGCTCGCGTCGAACGAGAACCCCCTCGGTCCCTCCCCCCGGGCGGTCGCCGCCGCGCTGACGGCCGTCCGCGAGGTCAACCGGTACCCGGACGGGTCGGGGACGGTCCTCCGCCGGGCCCTCGCCGCGCGTCACGGCCTCTCTCCCGACCAGGTGATCCTCGGCGGCGGGTCGTCGGAGCTGATCGACATCGCCGTCCGGACCTATCTCGAGCCGGGCGACGAGCTCCTGGCTCCCGCGGCGATCTTCCGGATGTTCCCGGTGGCGGTCGGGCGCGCGGGCGGCACGATCGTCGAGGTGCCGACCCTCGCAGGCTTCCGGCCGGACGTCGACGCCCTCCTGGCGCGCGTCGGCAGCCGGACCAGGATCCTCGCCCTCGCCAACCCGAACAACCCGACCGGCGGGTACGCGACGCGCGGGGACCTGGAGCGCCTCCTCCGCGCCCTTCCGGACCACGTCCTGCCCGTCGTGGACGAGGCGTACTTCGAGTTCGCGCGGGAGACCGGCGACTACCCGGACGCCCTGGACGCCCTCCGGGGGGGGAGACCCCTCCTGGTCCTCCGGACCTTCTCGAAGCTCCACGGCCTCGCCGGGCTCCGGATCGGGTACGGGTTCGCGCCGCTCGAGGTCGTCGCCGCCATGAACAAGGTGCGCGAGCCCTTCAACACGACGAGCGTGGCCCAGGCGGCCGCCCTGGCCGCCCTGGACGACGCCGAGCACGCGGAGAGGACCCGCGCCCTCGTGAGGACCGAGCGGGCCTTCCTCCTCGCGGAGCTCGCCCGCAGGCCGGTGACCGCGCACCCCTCCCTCGGGAACTTCCTCCTCGTGGACCTCCCCGTCCCGTACGCCCCCGTCGACCCGGAGTTCGCGCGACGGGGCGTCATCCTCCGCCCGATGGCGGGCTGGGGGTTCCCCCGGTCGTTCCGCCTGTCGGTCGGGACCCGGGACGAGAACGTCCGGTTCCTCGGCGCCCTCGACGACGTGATCGGCGCCGGGCTCCTCCGCCCCGAGGCCCCCGTCCCGGCCTCCGCCCGGTGATCGTCGCGATCGACGGCCCTTCGGGGGTCGGGAAGTCCACGGTCGGGCGGGCGGTGGCCGCGCACCTCGGCCTGCCCTACCTCGACACCGGCGCGATGTATCGCGCCGTCGGGCTCGCGGTCCTCCGCCGCGGTCTCCGGCTCCCGCTCGCCGACGCGGCGGAGGTCGGGAGGATCGCCGGCGCCCTCGACGTGACGGTCACGGGGAGCGCGACGGACGGCCGGACCTTCCTCGACGGGGAGGACGTCTCGGCCGACATCCGCTCCCCGGAGGTCTCCCGGTACGCCTCCGCCGTGGCCGCGGTGCCGGCGGTGAGGCGCCGCCTGGCCGCACGGCAGCGCGAGCTGGCGCTCGCGGGCGGGGGGGTGCTGGAGGGACGGGACATCGGGACCCGGGTCGTCCCGGAGGCCGACTTCAAGTTCTTCCTGACCGCCCGGCCCGACGTCCGGGCGCGCCGCCGGTGGGAGGAGCTGCACGCGAAGGGGACCCCTCAGCCCCTCGAGCGGGTCCTCGCCGAGACCGTCGCCCGCGACCGGGCCGACGAGACCCGGGCCGATTCCCCCCTCCGGTGCGACGAGAGCTACCGGGTCGTCGACACCTCCGAGCTCAGCGCCCGGGAGGTGGTCGAACGGCTCCTGGCGATCGTCGCCGGGGCCGCCGCGGGCGGTTGACCAGGAAGAGAGCGGCTACTAACATCTCCGGTTCGGGCCGCTAACCCTGCCGGACGGGGTTCCTTCACGCGAGCCCGCAAAGAGGATGGGATTCATGCCGTCGTCGTCGGAGGACTTGAAGAACACAGCCGCTCGCAAGCCGGAGGAAGCCCCGGACAACGGTCCGGGGGAGTTCGAGCGGCTCCTGGCGGAGAGCGAGCGTTCGCTTGCGGAGGGTGAGCTGATCCGCGGGCGCGTCCTCCAGGTCACGAACGACGAGGTCCTGGTCGACATCGGGTACAAGTCGGAGGGGATGATCCCCCGCCGCGAGTTCAACCACGTCCCTCCGGACAAGTTCCCGCAGCCGGGGATGGAGATCGACGCCATCGTCGAGCGGCGCGAGGACGCCTCGGGCTACGTGGTCCTGTCGCACGAGAAGGCCCGCCGGATGCGCGCGTGGGACGCCGTCGAGGCGGCCTTCAAGGCCGAGCAGCCGGTGATGGGCCGGGTGATCGAGCGGGTCAAGGGCGGCCTCTCCGTCGACGTCGGCGTCCGCGCGTTCCTGCCCGGCTCCCTCGCCGACACCCGCCCGCTGAAGAACCTGGACGTCCTCCGCGGCCGGGAGCTCGAGTTCAAGGTGGTGAACCTCGACAAGAAGCGGGGGAACATCGTCCTCTCCCGCAAGGCCCTCCTCGAGGAGGTGGCCGACGCCCGGAAGAAGGAGGCCGCCGAGGCCCTCGCGGACGGCCGGACGCTCCACGGGGTGGTGAAGAACCTGACCGAGTACGGCGCCTTCGTCGACCTCGGCGGCATCGACGGCCTCCTCCACGTGACGGACATGTCGTGGGGACGCCTGTCGCACCCCTCCGAGGCCGTCCACGTCGGCCAGGAGGTCGAGGTCAAGGTCCTGAAGTTCGACCCCGAGAGCGGGCGGATCTCCCTCGGCATGAAGCAGCTCAAGCCCGACCCGTGGCAGGACCTCCCGGCCCACTATCCGGTCGGGGCCCGGGTCCGCGGCAAGGTCGTCTCGCTCACCGACTACGGCGCGTTCGTCGAGCTGGAGGAGGGGATCGAGGGGCTCATCCACGTCAGCGAGATGTCGTGGACGAAGAAGGTCAAGAACCCGTCGAAGATCCTCACGGTCGGGGACGTCGTCGAGGCCGTCATCGCGGACGTGAACCCCGAGACGCGCCGCCTCTCCCTCTCGCTCCGGGCGACCGAGCCGAACCCGTGGGAGATGCTCGCCGAGCGCTACCGGATCGGCGACCGGGTGGAGGGGGTGGTCCGGAACCTGACCGACTTCGGCGCCTTCGTCGAGATCGAGGACGGGATCGACGGGCTCGTCCACGTCTCCGACATGTCGTGGGGACGGCGCGTCCGGCACCCTTCCGAGGTCCTGAAGAAGGGGGACAAGATCCAGGCCGTCCTCACCCACATCGACGTGGACAATCGCAGGATCAGCCTCTCGATCAAGGAGTTCCGCCCGAACGAGTGGGAGGAGTTCTCGAAGCACTTCCGGCCGGGCGACGTCGTCGACGGGACGGTCGCCAAGGTCGCGGACTTCGGCGTCTTCGTCAGGCTCCCGGAGGGGCTCGAGGGGCTGATGCACGTCTCCGAGACGGACGTGCCGCGCGGTCAGAAGCTCGGCGAGATCTTCAACGAGGGACAGCCCCTGCGCGTGAGGATCCTCCGGATCGAGGTCGACGAGCAGCGGATCGGTCTCTCGATGCGCGACGTCGAGCAGCCGCCCGAGGGCTCGGTGCCCCCGGAGGCCGGCGACGCCGCCGACGCCCCCGCCGCGAGCGAGGCCGTCGAGACCGGCGAGGTCGCTGCCGACGAGGCGGCTTCCTCCGGGGCTGCCGCGGCCGGCGATGCCGGCGCGGGGGAGACGGCTCCGGAAGGCCATCCGGAAGCCGAAGGGGCGACCGGGGAGCCCGGCGCGGCCCCCGAGACGGAGGACGAGAGCTAGAGCGGAGACAGAGGGCCGGTCCGACGCCGGCCCTGCCGGCGCACCGGTGCGGGCGGGCCGGCGACAGACCGGCCTCCGGGTGAGGGGGAGATGGAGAGCGAACGTCCGGTGGCGAGCCGCGCGGAGGGGACCACCACCAAGGCCGACCTGGTCGAGGAGGTCGCCCGAGCGGCCGAGCTGACCAAGAAGCAGGCGGAGACGGTCGTCGACTCCGTCTTCTCCGGGATCATCTCGTCGCTCCGGTCGGGGCAGAAGATCGAGCTCCGGGGGTTCGGGAGCTTCAAGCTCCGGCTGCGGGGCGCCCGGGTCGCCCGGAACCCGAAGAAGAGCGGCGTGAAGGTGCTCGTCCCGCCCAAGAAGGTCCCGTATTTCAAGCCCGGGAAGCGGCTGAAGGAGCTGATCAACGAGGCCGAGCCCAGCGGCCCCGGGTCCGACTCCCCTTGACGGAGGTCCTGTACACGCCCTGGCGGATGTCGTACCTCACGGGGGGATCGTCCGAGCTCGACGGGTGCCTCTTCTGCGCCCTGCCCGGCAGGGGAGACGAGGAGGCCCTCATCGTCTCGCGAGGGAAGCTCGCCTACACCGTCCTCAACCGGTTCCCCTACTCGAACGGCCACCTGATGGTCGCCCCCTTCGCCCACCGGGCGACCCTCGCCGAGATGCTCCCCGGGGAGCGGGCGGAGATCGTGGAGACGGCCGCGCTCCTCGAGAGGGTCCTCTCCGCGGAGTACGCGCCCCACGGGTTCAACGTCGGCTTCAACCTCGGCAAGTGCGCCGGGGCGGGGGTGCCGGGACACGCGCACCTGCACGTCGTCCCCCGCTGGGAAGGGGACACCAGCTTCATGACGGTCGTCGGGGGGACGCGGACCGTTCCCGAGGAGCTGGCCACGACGTGGCGACGGATCACCGCCCGGCTCGGGGCGCTCGAGGACGCCCGCTGAAGGACGCCCCGGCCCCCGGCGTCCCCGCGTCTCGCCGGGCCGCCCTCCTGGTGGCCGCCTGGCTCGTCCCGGGGGTCGGTCACGCGGTCCTGGGCCGGCCGGGACGAGGAGCCTCGTTCCTCGGGATCGTGGGGCTCACGTTCGCGACGGGGCTCGCTCTCGGCGGGCGCCTGACCCGGCCGGACCTCGCGCACCCCGCCACCGTCCTCGTCGCGGCGGCCTCCTACGGGTCCGGGCTCGCGCCGCTCCTGGTCTCGGCTGCGGGGGGCGCGTCGGAGGAGGTTCGGACGATGCAGCAAGAGTACGGCACGACCTACCTCCTCGTCGCCGGCCTCATGAACCTCCTCCTCGTCCTCGACGTGGCGAGCGCGACCGCGAGAGCCGCGCCATGACGTCCCTCGCGCTGACGGACCACTTCCCCCTCATGGTCCTCCTCGCGACGCTCGTCTCGGCGTTCCTCGCGCTCCTCTGGCGCGAGGGGCGGAAGGAGCAGCTCGGCCTCTTCCTCCGGATCTGGGTCGCGCTGGTCGGCGGTGCCGTCGCCGCCGCCTGGCTGATGGGACGGGTGGGACGATGACGGGCCGGAGCCGCGGCGTGGCGAAGCAGCCAGGTGGCAAGCTGGCGAGGCGGTGAGGTGGTGAGGTGGTGACGCGGGAAGGCAGGGAGGTGACCGGACGATGAGGCTCCTCGTCGTCGCGGGCGAGGTGTCCGGGGACCAGCACGGCTCCGCGCTCCTCGACGCCCTCGCCCCGCGGGTGCCGGAGCTCTCGGTCTTCGGCGTCGGGGGGGACGGCCTGGCCTCCCGCGGGGTCCGGCTGGTCGCCCACCAGAAGGACCTCGCCGTCGTCGGCCTCGTCGAGGCGTTCGGGAAAGTCCGGTTCGCCCACCGGCTCATCAGGAGGCTCGTCGAGGAGGCCGCGTCCGGCGCCGCCGACGCCGCGGTCCTGATCGACTCGCCCGACTTCAACCTCCCGCTGGCCCGAAGGCTCCAGAGGGCCGGCGTCCCGGTCGTCTTCTACGTCTCGCCGCAGGTCTGGGCGTGGCGGAGCGGGCGGGCGAGGAAGATCGTCCGGCGCGGGGAGGCGGTCCTCGTCCTCTTCGGCTTCGAGAAGCGGTGGTACGACGCCCGCGGCCTCGGCGAGAAGGTGACGTGGGTCGGCCACCCGCTGGTCGACGCGGCCGCGCGCGAGCTGGCCGTCCCGCACCCCCGTCCCGCGGAGGGGCGGCGACGGGTCGTCCTGATGCCGGGGTCGCGCTCGGGCGAGATCCGGAAGCTGCTCCCTCTCCTGGCCCGGGCGGTCGAGCGTCTCCGGGCCTCCCGCTCCGACCTGGACGTCGTCCTCGTCCGGGCGGACTCGGTCCCCGAGGCGCTCCTGCGCGAGGTGGCGGGTCCCGCGCTCGGCACCTGGTCCGTCGTCTCGGGAGAGCACCTCGCGCTCCTCGCGGCGTCGGACGTCCTCCTCGTGGCGAGCGGGACCGCCACCGTCGAGGGGCTCCTGACCGGGATCCCGATGGTCGTCGTCTACAAGGTGAACCCGATCAGCTACCTCGCCGGCAAGCTCCTCGTCAAGGTCGACGACGTCGCCATGGCCAACCTCGTCTCGGACGACGGGAGCGGGACGCGCGCCGTCCCCGAGCTGATCCAGGGCGCGGCGACGCCGGAGCGGATCGCCGCGGAGGTCGCCGCGTTCCTCGACGACCCCGCCCGGGCGGCGGAGAGCCGCCGGCGCCTGGCGCTGGGGCGCGCCGACCTCGGCCCCGCCGGCGCGGCGGAGAGGACCGCCGAGGCGCTCCTGGCCGCGCTCCGCGGGAGGGCGGCGGCGTGAACGACTTCCTCCGCCTCGTCCGGCTCTTCCGCCGGCACGCGGGGACCGCGGTGACCGCCGCCCTGGCGATGCTCGGGGTCGCGCTCTTCACGACCCTCGTCGCCTACCTCTTCGGGCCCCTCTTCGACAGCCTCCTGACCCCCGAGCAGACGGCGGCCGTCCGGGCCGAGCTCGAGAAGGACCCGACCTCGAAGAAGCTCGCTTCCGCCATCGCCGCCGCGGAGGGCGCCCACCAGACGGCGGTGATCCGCTCGCTCGACGAGGGCCTCGCGGGCCTGAAGGCCGGCGCCGTGGCGGCGGGGATCCCCGCGACGGCGTTCCTGCCGCTCGCGCTCTTCGCGGCGTTCCTCCTGAAGAACGTCTGCGCCTTCTTCGCCGAGTACCGCTTCAACGCCGTCGGGCTCGCCTTCGTGAAGGACCTCCGCGGGCTCGTCTACGAGAAGCTCCTCGGGCAGTCGGGCGCCTTCCACGCGGAGCACCCGTCGGGGGACATGATCGCCCGCGTGACGGGGGACGTCGACCGGATCCAGTACCTCTTCGGGACCGACCTCGGCGACCTCATCCAGTCGACGGCGACGCTCGCCGGCCTCTCCGTCCTCGTCGTCTCTCGCTCGCCGGAGCTGACCCTGGTCGCCCTCCTCGTCGCGCCGTCGATCGTCGTCCCGGTCGTCCTGATCGCGAACCGGATCCGCAAGATCTCGCGCGCCAGCCGGGAGAAGATGGGGGCGTTGACGGGGGTCCTCTCCGAGACGCTCCGCGGCTACCGGGTCGTCCAGGCCTACGGGGCCGAGGGGTACGAGGCGGGGCGCTTCGGCGAGGTGAACGAGAGGACGTACCGCCTCCTCCGGAAGGCCGCGCGCGTGATGGCGCTCTCCTCGCCGCTCGTGGAGACGGCGTCGGTGGCGGTCTTCCTGGTGCTCCTCGCCTACGCCGGCCGGCGGATCGCGGCGGGCGCGATGACCCTGGGCGACTTCATCTCGTTCGGCGTCGGCCTGACGATGATGTACCAGCCGTTCAAGCGCGCGACGCGGATCAACCTGGCGCTCCAGCACGCGCTGGCGTCGGCGCGGCGGCTCTTCGAGGTCCTCGACGCTCCCGTCTCCGTCGCGGACCGGCCGGGGGCGCGCCCGCTCGCCCCCTTCCGCGAGGGGATCCGGTTCGAGGGGGTCACCTTCGCCTATCCCGGCGCGGACGGACCCGTCCTGAGCGGGGTCGAGTTCGAGCTGAGGAAGGGGACCGTGACGGCGCTCGTCGGGCCGTCGGGCGCGGGGAAGACGACCCTCGCCAACCTCCTCCTGAGGTTCATGGACGTCACGGGCGGGAGGATCTCCGTGGACGGCACCGACGTCCGCGACGTGACGCTCGCGTCGCTCCGAGGGTCGATCGGCCTCGTGACGCAGGACGTCGTCCTCTTCGACGACACCATCCGGCGGAACGTGGCGTACGGCCGCGACGGCGTGCCGGAGGAGAGGCTCCGCGCCGCGCTGAGCGCGGCGAACGCCGACGCCTTCGTCGACGCCCTGCCGGCGGGCGCCGATTCCCGGGTGGGCGAGTCGGGGACGCGGCTCTCGGGCGGACAGCGCCAGCGCCTCGCGATCGCCCGGGCCCTCCTGAAGGACCCCCCGATCCTCGTCCTCGACGAGGCGACGTCGGCCCTCGACGCCGAGAGCGAGCGCGCGGTGCAGGACGCGCTCGAGCGGCTGATGGCCGGGAGGACGACGCTCGTGATCGCCCACCGGATCTCGACGGTGAGGCGGGCGGACCAGATCGTGGTCCTCGACGCGGGTCGGGTGGCGGAGGTCGGGACGCACGCGGAGCTGATGGCGCGGGGCGGCCTCTACCGGCGCCTCGTGGAGCTCGGAGGAGAGGGGGAGATGCTGCCGTGAAATCGATGACGGGCTTCGGCCGCGGGGGATCGCGGCTTTCCGACGGGACGGAGATCACCGTCCAGGCACGAAGCGTCAACCACCGGTTCCTGGACGTCGCCGTGAAGCTCCGCGACGAGCTGGCCGCCCTCGAGCCGGAGCTGAGGCGGCTCGTCGCCGACCGGGCGACCCGCGGCCGCGTGGACCTGACCGTCCGCGTCGCCCGCCCCGGCGGCCGGACCGCCTCCTTCGACGAGGAGGCCGCCGCCCGCTACGCCGCGCTCTGGCGAGAGGCGGCGTCGCGCCGCGGCCTTCCGGCGGAGCTGGGCGCCCGGGACCTCCTGTCGCTCCCGGGGGTCCTCCGGTCCGAGGAGGACGTCGACCAGGCGGACGCCCTCCGGGAAGGGGTGCTGAAGGCGGCGGGGGCGGCCCTCCACGAGCTGGACGCGGCGCGGAGCCGGGAAGGGGAGGCGCTGTCGCGGGCGCTCTCCGCCCTCGTCGACCGGCTGGAGGCCGGGATCGGCCGGCTCGACGAGTCGCGGGAGGGGCTGGCCGCACGCGTCGTGGAGACCCTTCGGGAGCGGGTCGCCAAGCTCGCGGGGACCGTGCCGCTCGACGAGGGACGGCTCGCCCAGGAGGTCGCCCTGCTGGCGGACCGGGCCGACGTGACGGAGGAGATCGACCGGCTCAAGGCTCACCTGTCGGAGGTCCGCCGGCTCCTCGCCTCCGCCGGGCCCGTGGGAAAGCGGCTCGACTTCCTCGCGCAGGAGCTCCATCGCGAGGTCAACACGAGCGGGCAGAAGGCCCGGGAGCTCTCCCTGACGCGCGCGGTCCTCGACCTCAAGTCGGACGTCGAAGCCTTCAAGGAACAGGTCCAGAACGTCGAATGAGCGCGACCGCCGGCGACCTCTTCATCGTCTCCTCCCCCTCCGGAGCGGGGAAGACGACCCTCATCCGCAGGATCCTCGACGACCCGGGGCTGGGGCCCACGCTCCACTTCTCGGTCTCGCACACGACGCGGGCGCCGCGGGGGAGCGAGGTCCACGGCCGCGAGTACTACTTCGTGACCCCCGAGGAGTTCCGCGAGCTCGAGGAGCGCGACGGGTTCCTCGAATCGGCCGAGGTGCACGGCCACCGGTACGGCACCTCCCGGGCCGAGGTGGAGGAGCGCTTGGCCCGCGGCATCGACGTCCTCCTGGACATCGACGTCCAGGGCGCCCGGCAGGTCCGATCGCGCATCCCCGACGTCGTCAAGATCTTCGTCTTCCCCCCGTCCCGCCCGGTCCTCGAGGAGCGGCTCCGGGCGCGGGCCCAGGACGCGCCGGACGTGATCGCCCGCCGGCTCTCGGCGGCGGCCCGGGAGATGGGGGAGTTCGGCGAGTACGACTATGCGATAATCAATGATTCCCTGGAGTCGGCCGTCGACGAGCTGCGCTCCATCCTCGTCGCCCGGAGGGCCCGGGCGAGGAGACGGCGGGAGCGGCTCGAGGCGATCCTCCGGACGTTTCCCGCATGAGACACCGGGCGGCCGACGAGCCAGGACGAGAGCCAGAACGAGCGCCGGGACGTATTCCCGAATCCCCGTGGAGGTCCCCCGAATGACCGAAGAGATCCAGGTTCCGCCGATCGAGTCGAAGTTCCGCCTGGTCCACATCGCGGCCCGGCGCGCGGAGCAGCTCATCCAGGGCGCGCGGCCGAAGGTCGAGGTCCGCCACACGAAGCTGACCCGCGTCGCGCTCGACGAGGTGAATTCCGGCCTCGTCCGCTGGCAGCTCTCGCAGCCGGCCCCCGAGCCGGCGGAGGGCGAGGAGACCCTGCTCCCGGTCGACCCGCTCCCGACCATCGGGATCTGACGGCGGGGCCGTGGGCGGCGAGCTCCCGGCGCCCGCGAGGGTCGTCCTCGGCGTCAGCGGCGGCATCGCGGCCTACAAGGCCGCCGAGATCGTCCGCCTGCTCGTCGCGCGCGGGGCTTCCGTGCGGGTCGTCATGACGCCGGCGGCGGTCCGGTTCATCGCCCCCCTGACCCTCTCCGTCCTCTCGAAGTCCCCCGTCGTCGCCGACCTCTGGGACCCCGGCTCCGGGGCGGTCGACCACGTGGAGCTGGCTCGCTTCGCCGACGTCCTGGCCGTGGCCCCCGCCACGGCCGACATCCTCGCCAAGCTCGCGCGCGGGATCGGAGACGAGGTCCTCTCCACCTACGCGCTGGCGCATCGCGGGCCGCTGGTCCTGGCGCCCGCGATGAACACGTGGATGTGGGAGCACCCCGCGACCCGGGAGAACGTCGCCGTCCTCAGGGCGCGGGGCGCGGTGGTCGTCGAGCCCGAGGCGGGGGACCTGGCCTGCGGCGACGTCGGGCCCGGGCGTCTCGCCTCCCCCGAGTCGATCACGGCGGCGGTCCTCCGGACGGCTCGCGTCAGCCACGCCCTGGCCCGCCGCAAGGTCGTGGTGACCGCCGGACCCACCCGGGAGCCGATCGACCCCGTCCGCTTCCTCTCGAACAGGAGCTCGGGCCGGATGGGCTACGCCCTCGCCCGGGAGGCGCAACGCCGCGGCGCGACCGTCGTCCTGGTGACCGGCCCGGTGTCGATCGACCCGCCTCCCGGTGTGGAAGTCGTCCGCGTGGAACGGGCGGAGGAGATGCGGGACGCGGTCCTCGCGGCGTTCCTCGACGCGGACGCGCTCGTCATGGCCGCCGCCCCGGCCGACTTCGCCATCCGTCAGGCCGCTCCGCGGAAGCTGAAGCGGGCGGCGGGACTGCCGGACCTCCAGCTGACGCTCGCCCCCGACATCCTGGCGGCCGTCCGGGAGATCCGGCGGCCCGAGCAGGTCGTCGTCGCCTTCGCGGCGGAGACGGAGGACCTCCTGGCGAACGCCGCGCGAAAGCTCCGCGAGAAGGGGGCGGACCTCCTCGTGGCGAACGACGTCTCCCGCTCCGACATCGGCTTCGACCGGGAGGAGAACGAGGTCGTGGTCCTCTCCGCGGACGGCGGAGAGCCCGACCGGATCGCCCGGAGCTCCAAGACCGTCGTCGCGGGCCTCCTCCTCGACCGCCTCGCGACGCTCCTCGACGCCCGATGCCCAGCGACGACCGCCGCAGCGCCCTGATCGGGGCCCTCCGCTACTTCCGCGACCTCGGGGTCGAGGAGGTCCTCCGCCCCGGGCCCGGCGGGAGCGACGACGCGGGCCTCGCTGCGTCCGCGGCGTCCCCCGCGTCCGCGCGCCCGGTCGAGGAGACCTCGTCGGGCCCGGGCCGGGAGACGGCAGGCGGAGACGCCGTCCCTGCGGCCGCGACCGCCTCCGACCTGGCCGCCGTCCGGGCGGCCGTCGCCGCCTGCCAGCTCTGCCGACTCGCCCAGACCCGGACGCAGACGGTCTTCTCCGACGGTACGGGAAAGACCCGGATCATGTTCGTCGGGGAGGCGCCCGGCGCCGACGAGGACGCCACGGGGGTCCCGTTCGTCGGCCGGGCCGGCCAGCTCCTGACGAAGATGATCGAGGGGGGGATGGGGCTCTCCCGGCAGGACGTCTACATCGCGAACGTCCTGAAGTGCCGCCCGCCCGGCAACAGGAACCCCGAGCCGGACGAGATCGCCCTCTGCCGCCCCTACCTCGAGGCCCAGGTCGGCCTCGTGGCGCCGGCGGCGCTCGTCGCCCTCGGGAAGTTCGCGGCGCAGTTCCTCCTCGAGACCGAGGAGCCGATCTCGCGGCTGCGGGGGAGGTGGGGGAGCTACCGGGGGATCCCCGTGATGCCGACGTACCACCCCTCCTTCCTCCTGCGGCAGCCGGAGCGGAAGAAGGAGGCGTGGGAGGACCTGCTGAAGGTCCTCGAGCGGCTCGGGCTCCCGAGCCCGCGGCGGCCGGGAGGAGCGACGTGAGGCGGGGCGGTCTCCTGGCGGGCTCCCTGGTCGCCGCCGCCCTCGTCGGAGGGCTCGGCGCGCTGGTCTTCCTGCGCCGCCCCGAGGCCCCCGCGCGCCCGGCCGCGCCACCCCGTCAGCAGCCGGCCGCTCCGCCGCTCGACGTCTCCGGCCGAACCCCGGCCGAGACCGCGGCGATCACCGCCGTGGCCGTGCGCGGCCTCCGCGTGGCCGGGCCGGAGGACCTCGTCCAGACCCCCGCCCGGGACGACCTGGAGTCCCTGTACGGCTCCTACGACCCCTACTTCGTCCGCGGAGACCTGAACGGCGACGGGATCCTCGACTTCGCCCAGGCGTTCGTGAGACGCGAGGGGGACGACCCGCCCTTCGACGTCGCCGTCTTCTTCGGCAATCCCGGGGGCGGCTTCCAGCGGCCGGTCTGGGTGGAGCTCGGGACCCCTCTCTCGACCGGCGACCTGACGATCGACCGGTCGATCCTCGTCCTGACGCCCGACATCGAGGCCGACACCGCCCGGAGGTACCGGTGGAGCCCCGACCAGAAGTCGTTCGTCGTCGTCGGGGACGAGCCGGACGACGACAGCTCCGGGGACGAAGCGCCCTCGACGAGCGACGTCCCGAGTGACAGAGCCTGACCCGCCCGAGGCGGCGGCCCCCGCCGCGCCGCCGCGGCGCATCGCGGTCCTGACCCCGACGGGCTTCCCCGGCCTCCCCGTCTACCGCCTCCCCGACGACCTCCCGGACCCACCCGTCGGGGCCCGGCTCGCCGTGCCGTTCGGCTCGCGGGTCGTGACGGGCCTGAGGGCGCCGGGCGTCCCGGACCCCCTCCCTCCCGGAACCGTCGAGAGGGAGGTCCTGGCGGTGTTCGACGACGTCGCGTTCCTCCCCGAGCGGACGATCGACGTCCTCCTCCGGGCGGCCGCCTACTACTTCGCCGCCCCCGGCGAGCTCCTCCGGACGGGGGTGCCGCCGCGCCTCCTGTCGATCGGGCCGGCGCGCTTCGCCTCGACGCGCGCCGCCGTCGGGGCGCGCCCCGCCGATCCGCGGGCACGGGAGGTCCTCGACGAGCTCCTCACCTCGGGGCCCTCCGACGCGGCGCGGCTGGCCGAGCGGCTCGGACCGCGCGGCCTCGGCACGGCCCTCCGGAGCCTCCTCGACTCCGGTCTCGTCGCGGTCCCCGCGGAGACGCTCCGCGCTTCGAGAGCTCCGCAGGCCAGGAGCTACGCCGCGCGCCCGCTCCCGCCCGGGGCCGTCGCCGTCCTCGCGCGCCGGCCGAAGGCGCGGGGCGTCCTCCACGAGATCGCCGCCCGGGGACGCCCGGTCTCCGAGGCCGAGGCCCGGGCCGCGGGGGCGACACCCGCGCTCCTCCGGAGCCTCGTCGCGCTCGGGGCCCTCGCGGTCGCCGAGGAGGAGCGGGCGGCGGACCTCGCGGCTCACGTCGGCCGGCCGCGGCCGTCTCCCCGGGTGGTCCCGACGGCCGCGCAGGCGGAGGCCGCCGCTGCGATCGGCGCGGCCCTGGCCGCCGGGAGCGCGACGTCGTTCCTCCTCGAGGGGGTGACCGGAAGCGGCAAGACCGAGGTCTACCTGCTGGCCCTCGAGCGGGCCCTCGCGGCGGGCAGGCAGGGCGTGGTCCTCGTCCCGGAGATCGCCCTCGTCCCCGCCCTCGTCGGCAGGCTGTCCGGCCGCTTCCCGGGGCGCGTGTCGATCCTGCACAGCGGCCTGAGCGACGGCGAGAGGGCCGCCGAGTGGGAGCGGGCGCGAAAGGGGTCCGTCGACGTCGTCGTCGGGCCGCGGTCCGCGGTCTTCGCGCCGCTCCCGAGGCTCGGGCTCCTCGTCGTCGACGAGGCGCACGACGCCTCGTACAAGCAGGCCGAGGCCCCGCGCTACGACGCGAGGACGGTCGCGCGGGTCCGGGCGCACGAGGAGGGGGCGGTCCTCCTCCTCGGGACGGCGACTCCCGCGATGGAACAGGAGCAGGCGGCGCGCGACGGCCGCCTGACCCGCCTCGTCCTCCCGGAGCGGCCGGGAGCGCGGAGGCGCGCGGACGTCGAGGTCGTCGACCTGCGGGAGGAGGAGGCGCGACCGGGGGACCACGGCCGGGTCCTCCTGGCCGCCCGGACCCGGCAGATCCTGAAGGACGCGTTCGACCGCGGGGAGCAGGCGATCCTCCTCCTCAACCGGCGCGGCTTCTCTCCCAGCCTCCTCTGCCGGGCCTGCGGGAACGACTTCCGGTGCCGCAGCTGCTCGGTGGCTCGGACCTATCACCGGCGGGGCGAGCGGCTCCTCTGCCACTACTGCGGCGACGTCCTGAGGCGGCCGCGCGCCTGTCCGGCGTGCGGCTCGGAGGTGCTGATGCCGGTCGGCTTCGGGACGGAGCGGCTGGCCGAGCGGTTCGAGGAGGCGTTCCCCGGGATCCCCTACGCGGTCCTCGACCGCGATGCCGCCGCGCGGCGCGGCGGCGCGGCCGGCGTCCTCGCCGACTTCGAGTCCGGCAGGGCGCGGGCCCTCCTCGGGACCCAGATGGTGGCGAAGGGACACGACTTCCCCGACGCGACGGCCCTGGCGGTCCTGGACGCCGACGCGATCCTCTCTTTCCCGGACTTCCGCTCCGCCGAGCGGACCTTCCAGCTGGTCACCCAGGCCGCCGGCAGGGTGGGACGGGGGGAGCGACCCGGGATCGTCGCGGTCCAGACGGCGCGGCCGGACCACGAGGCGATCCGCGCGGCGGTCGCCCAGGACCACCGCCGGTTCGCCGAGGGGGAGCTGAGGTTCCGGCGGGCGTTCGGCTACCCCCCGTTCTCGCACCTCCTGATGGCCCTCTGGACGGCGAAGGAGCAGGAGAGGGCCCTCGCCGGCGCCCGGGCCGGACGGACGGCGCTCGAGGCCGCCGGGATGGCGTCGAGCGGGGTGAGGATCCTGGGTCCCGCCCCGGCGCCGCTGGAGCGCCTCAAGGGGCTGTACCGGGTCCAGCTCCTCCTGAAGGCCGACGCGCGCGAGCCGCTGGCCGGGGCCGGGGTTCTCCTGGCGGGCCTTCCCGACCCGCCCCGTCTCGACCGGGACCCCCAGAGTCTCCTCTGAGCCGGCAGGCGGTCTGCTAGAGTCCCTCCGTGGCCGCAGAGACGCAGTTCGAGCAACCCATCCAGCGCCTGCGAACCCGGCTCGACGAGCTCCGGGGCTACCCGGACAGCCCGGCCAAGCGGCGGGAGGTCCAGAAGCTCGAGCAGAAGCTCGGCAGGCTGTCGCGGGAGATCTACGGGAACCTCTCTCCCTGGCAGAAGACCCTCGTCGCCCGGCACCCGGCACGCCCCTTCACGCTCGACTACGTCCGGCTCCTCCTTCGCGACTTCGTCGAGCTCCACGGGGACCGGGCCTTCTCGGACGACCCGGCCATCGTGGCGGGCTTCGGCTTCCTGGGCGAGCGACCCGTGGCCGTCATCGGGCACCAGAAGGGGCGGGACACGAAGGAGAAGATCCGGCGGAACTTCGGGATGCCGCGCCCGGAGGGCTATCGCAAGGCGCTCCGCGTCCTGAAGCTGGCCGAGAAGTTCGGCCGGCCCGTCCTCACCTTCATCGACACGCCCGGCGCCTACCCCGGCCTCGACAGCGAGGAGCGGGGGGTCTCCGAGGCGATCGCCCGGAACCTCTACGAGATGGCGCGGCTCCGGACGCCGATCGTCGCGACCGTGACGGGCGAGGGGGGCTCCGGCGGCGCCCTCGGGATCGGGGTGGCCGACGCCGTCCTGATGCTGGAGCACTCGGTCTACTCGGTCATCTCTCCCGAAGGGTGCGCGGCGATCCTCTGGAAGGACCAGGCCCGGGCCCGGGAGGCCGCCGAGGCGATGCGGATCACGGCTGCCGATTGCAAGGCCCTCGGCGTCATCGACGTCGTGATCCCCGAGCCCGCGGGCGGAGCGCACGCCGATCCCGTGGCGGCCATCGACGCGGTGGGGAAGGCGATCGGGGCGGCCCTCGCCCGGCTCGACGCCCTGCCGGTCGACGCCCTCCTCGCCGCGCGATACGAGAAGTTCCGGGCGATGGGCATCTGGGAAGGAGCGTCCGCCGGGCGGTGAGCGGCCTCGCGGCTCCGGCGGACGTCCTCCGTTCGGTGCGTCCCCAGGATCCGGCGGCGGCGCGGGCTCTCGCCGGGGCGCTCGGCGTCCCCCATGCCGTCGGTCGCGTCCTCGCCGCCCGCGGGATGACCGACCCGGAGGAGGCGCGCGCCCACCTCCGTCCCGACCCGGGAAGGCTCCACGACCCGTTCCGGATGGCGGGCGTTCCCGAGGCCGTCGATCGGCTCCTCGGGACGGCGCGTCGCGGCGGACGGGTCGTCGTCTTCGGCGACTACGACTGCGACGGCGTCGGGGCCCTGGCGATCCTCCTCGCGACCCTGCGCCGTCTCGGGGCGGACGCGCAGCCCTTCATCCCGCACCGGATCAGGGACGGGTACGGCCTCCGCCTCCCGACGCTCCTCGCGGCGCTCGAGCGCTTCGAGCCCGAGGGGATCGTCACGGTCGACTGCGGCATCACCGCCGTCGAGCCCGTCGTGGAGGCGGTCCGGCGCGGCGTCTACGTCGTCGTCACCGACCACCACATTCCGCCGGCGGCGCTCCCCGAGGGCGCGGTCCTCGTCGACCCGAAGCTCCCCGGGTGCTCGTACCCGTTCAAGGACCTCGCCGGAGCGGGGATCGCCTGGAAGCTTTCGGCCGCCCTCCTGACCGCGGACGGGGGACGCGTCGGGATGGCGCCGAGCGCCCGCGAGGCGTGGCTCGGCTCCCTGGCCAAGGTCGCCGCCCTCTCCACGATCGCGGACGTCGTCCCGCTGACGGGGGAGAACCGGGTCCTGACCGCCTGGGGGCTCGCGGGCCTCGCCGGCCCGCGCTCGCCGGGGCTGGCGGCGCTCCTCGCGCGTTCCGGCGTCCCGGAAGGACGGAGCCCCTCGGCCCGGGAGGTCGCCTTCCAGGTCGCCCCGCGCCTCAACGCCTCGGGCCGGATCGACCACGCGCACAAGGCGCTCGACCTCCTCCTGACGCCGGACCCGGCCGTCGCGGCGGCGCTGGCGGACGAGCTGGAGGCGACGAACGCGGAACGGCGCGAGCTCCAGAGGCGCGTGGTCGAGGCCGCGCTCGAAAGGCTCGAGCGCTCGTTCGACCCGGAGCGCGACGCCCTCGTCGTCGAGGCGGGCCGGCCCGAGGAGGGCTGGCACAGGGGCGTCCTCGGGATCGCCGCGACGCGTCTCGCTCAGGAGGTCCGCCGCCCGGTGCTCCTCTTCTCCACCGCCGAGGGGAGGGCTGCCGGGAGCGGCCGGACGTGGGGCCGGGTCCCGCTCTACGACCGCCTCCGTCCCGTGGCCCTCCGGCACGCGACCGACTTCGGGGGACACGCGGCGGCGCTGGGCGTCACCGTCCCCGAGGAGCGCTTCGACGCCTTCCGCCGGGAGGCCCTCGCGGCCTTCTCCGCCGCCCGGAGCGAGGACGAGTGGCGGACGGAGCTGGTGGCCGACACCGAGCTCGACCCCTCCGAGGTGGACCGCGCGCTGACCGACGGCCTCGCCCTCCTGGAGCCGCACGGCGCCGGGAACCCGAAGGCCCTCTTCCTCCTCCGGGGGCTGCGCTGGGACGGGAGGGGCCGCCGCGTCGGGCCCCGGGGGCTCCGGATCGCGATGCGCGCCGGCGGCGTCCGCCTCGACGGCGTCGGCTGGGAGCTGGCCGAGGAGCAGGAGCGCTTTCGGGAGGCGGTCGGCTGGGACGTCCTGGCGAACGTCGCCCTCGACCGCGTCTCGGGGCGGCCCGAGCTGAACGTCCTCCACGTCTGCCCGGCGGGGACCGCGTGATCCGCCGCCGGCGCGTCGCCCGCCGGGCCATCGCCGCGACGGGGCTCGTCGTCTTTCCCCTCGTGATCGCGCTGTCGTTCCGGAGGCCCGGCACGCGGACGCGGGAGACGGGGGGAGCGGTGGCCGAGACGCTCCTGGCGGAGGCGACCGGCGTGAGGGACAAGCTGAGGTTCGAGCAGTTCGAGTACCGCGAGAGCGAAGGGGACCGCGAGGTCTACCGCCTCCGCGCGGCGGAGGCGATCGCGTTCGCGGAGGCAGGGGAGCAGGTCTTCCGTCTCAAGGACGTCCTCTTCCTCTCTCGCGACCCCTCGGGCGTCCGCTCCGCCATCCTGACCGCTCCGCGCGCCGAGTTCGTCCAGAACACGAAGGCGTTCCGGGTCTTCGACGGGGTCCGGATCGACGGGGAGGGGGCCCGGGTGACGTCCGAGGCGTTCCGGTACGAGCCGGGGGAGAAGCTCTTCGTCTCGGAGGGACCCGTCCGGGCCCTCCGGGGAGCCCTCGTCGCCACGGCCCGGTCGGGCTCCCTGGGCGCCGCGAGCGGGGTCGTGTCGCTCCGCGAGCAGGTCCGCCTCCGCGGGACCGACGACGCGGGGCGGAGGCTGGACCTCGCGGCTGAAGGCGTCGAGCTGAGCCGGGACGGAGCCCTCGCCGCGCGCGGAGGCGTGGTCCTGAAGTCCGACGCGCTGACCCTCCGGAGCGAGCGCCTCGACAGGGTGGCGGAGCCGGCGGGCGACCGGCTGGAGGCGGACGGGAACGTCCTCGCCTTCGTCTGGCCCCCCGAAGGCTCGAAGGAGCCCGCCGCGCCGGTGGCCGGCGCCGGCAACCGGCTCGAGCTTCGGCGAGCCCCCGACGGCGCACCGGTGAGCCTGACGCTGGAGGCGAGGCCCGGGGAGCGCTCGCGCATCCTCGGCGCTCCGTCTCCGGAGGCGGGCGCGCGGCGCGCGGTGACGCGCGTCGTGAACGTGACGTTCTCGGCGGGGCGGCTGTCGGGCCTGGAGGCTCCGGAAGCGATCGACGCCGACGAGGCGCCCCTTCCCGGGAGGGCGCCCGGGCTGCGGACCCTCCGTGCCGGCGCGGGACGGGTGGCGTTCGAGGACGACGGCCGCACCGTCCGGACGGCCTTCTTCGAGGGGAGCGTCTTCGCCGCCGACGGACCGCGTGCCGAGGCGACGGCCCCGGTCGCGTCGTTCCGGGGCGCCGACCGGAGCCTCGTCCTCACCGGGAGCCCCGCGGCACCGGCGACCTACCGGGACGCGAGGTCCCGCATCCTCGGCGACTCGCTGAGCTACTTCCTCGCCGACGAACGCGTGGAGGCCTCGGGGCACGTCCGGGCCACGTACCAGGGCGGCGCCGAGGCGGGGTTCCTCGGAGGGAAGGAGGCCTCCAACGCTCCGACCTTCTCGGAGTCGGACTTCCTCCGGGCCTTCGTCAGGGAGCGCCAGCTCCTGCTGACCGGCAACGTCCGCGCCTGGCAGGGCGAGAACGTCCTCCGGGCCCGCTCCCTCGCCCTCGACGACGCGGCCCGGACCCTGCGCGCCGAGGGGGACGTCAGCGTGGTGCTGAGGAGACGCAAGCCGGGCCTCGAAGGGAAGGGGAGCATCGAGACGCTCACCGCCACCGGCGACGTCCTGACGCACCGGGAGGACGAGCGGCTCGTCAGGATGGAGGGGAAGGCGACCGTCGTGAGCGGGACCTTCGTGATCAAGGCCGACGTGACGGACTTCCACCTGGGGCCCGACAGGACGCTCGAGAGCGCCGAGGCCCGCGGCGGCGTCGTCCTGGAGGACCGCGCTCTCTCGCGCCGCGGCGACGGGACCCGCGCCTCGTGGCTCCCGCAGGCGGACTCGATCTCGCTCGAGGGGAGCCCCGCGACCGCGCTGGACGGCAAGGGGAACAAGGTGTCGGGGGCCGTCCTGACCTTCCACCAGGGGCGGTCGCGCATCGACGTCGAGACCCGCCCGGGCGTCCCGAGCGAGGGCGTCCTCCGTCCGGAGGGCTCGTCGTGAGCGCCGCGCGCGGCGACGGCCGCCGCCTCTCCGCGGACGCGCTCGCCAAGGCCTACCGGGGGCGGCGGGTCGTGGACGGAGTTTCCGTCCACGTCGACGGCGGCGAGGTCGTCGGGCTGCTCGGGCCGAACGGAGCGGGGAAGACGACGACCTTCTCGATGCTCGTCGGCCTCGTCGAGCCGGACTCGGGGCACGTCCTCCTCGACGGCGACGACATCACGGAGCTGCCGATGTTCCGCCGGGCGCGGCGGGGAGTCGGCTACCTGCCCCAGGAGGCGTCGATCTTCCGGAAGCTGACCGCGCTCGAGAACGTCCTCGCGATCCTCGAGACCCTCCCGCTCTCGCGGCGCGAGAGGATCGAGCGCGCGCACGAGCTCCTCGACCGGTTCAAGCTGTCGCATCTGTCGGCATCGGTGGCGGACACCCTCTCCGGGGGCGAGCGTCGCCGCCTCGAGATCGCGCGCGCCCTGACGCTCTCGCCCCGGTTCATCCTCCTCGACGAGCCGTTCGCGGGGATCGACCCCATCACGGTCCTCGACCTGCAGGGCGTGATCCGGGAGCTGTCGGCCTCCGGGATCGGCGTCCTGGTGACCGACCATAACGTCCGCGACACGCTTGCGATCGTGGATCGCGGCTACATCATCAACGCCGGGACCATCTTCCGGACCGGCTCACCGCAGGAGCTCTCCGACGACCCCGAGGTCCGTCGCGTCTACCTCGGAGACCGGTTCCGGCTGGACTAGAATGCTCCCGAGAACGGTCCGAACGACCTGACAGGCTGCCCGACGTAGTGGCGCTCGAACAGAAGCTCTCCCTCAAGCTCTCGCAGCGGCTCGTGATGACGCCGACGCTGCAGCAGGCCATCAAGCTGCTGCAGATGACGCGGCTGGAGCTGCAGGACGTCGTCAACCAGGAGCTCGTCGCGAACCCCGTCCTCGACGAGGAGGAGGGGGGGGCGGACGAGGCTCCGGCCGCCGACGGCGTCGACTCCGCGGCCGAGACGTCCCAGGGGAAGGACGACGGGCGGGAATCCGCCGAAGGGTCCGAGCCAGCGGACGGTGGGGACGGCGGAGACGGCGGAGACGGCGTCCCCGCCGACGTCCCGCCGGCGCCTCCCGGCGAGCCGGGCCCCGACGAGGTCCCCCCTCCCGGCGCGCAGGTCTCGGAGACGTTCGAGCAGATCGACTTCGAGGCCTACTTCGAGGACTACATGGACGGGACCGCGTCGGCCCCCCGGATGAGCGAGGAGGGGGAGGAGTTCTCGCTGGAGAACCGGGCCGACGTCCCGCCGGGCCTCGACGCGCACCTGGCCGAGCAGCTCGGCGTCTCGGAGGCGACGGGCGTCCTCCGCGAGGCCTGCGCGTTCCTCATCGGGAACCTCGACTCGGACGGCTACCTGCGGGTCACGCTCGAGGAGGCCGCGGAGGCGGTCCCGTGCTCCCTGGAGGAGGCCGAGCTGGCCCTCTCGCTGCTGCAGTCGTTCGACCCGGCGGGCGTCGGCGCCCGGTCGCTCGCCGAGTGCCTGCTGATCCAGGCGCGGGCGGCGGACGTGGCCACCCCGCTCCTCGTGGAGCTCGTCACGCAACGCTTCGCGGACCTCGGGTCGAAGGCCCCCCAGGTCCTCGCGCGGCAGCTCAACGTCCCGCTCGAGGAGCTGACCCAGACGATCGAGGTGATCCGGAAGCTCGACCCGAAGCCGGGCCGCCGGTACGACTCGTCGCGGACGATCTACGTCGAGCCCGACGTCGCCGTCGAGAAGGTCGACGACGAGTACGTCGTCCGCTTCAACGACGACGGCCTGCCGCGCCTGCGCGTCTCCTCGTACTACCGGCGCCTCCTCCAGGCCGGGGGCCTCGCGCTCGACGGCGAGGGGAGGAGCTACCTGCGCGAGAAGATGCGCGCGGCGCAGTGGCTCATGAAGAGCCTCGACCAGCGGAAGCGGACGATCGTCCGCGTCGCCGAGTCGATCGTCCGCAAGCAGCGGGACTTCCTCGACTACGGCGTGGCCCACCTCAAGCCGCTCATCCTGCGCGACGTCGCCGCCGACATCGGGATGCACGAGTCGACGGTCTCCCGCGTCGTCTCGAACAAGTGGATGTCGACCCCCCGGGGCCTCCTCCCGATGAAGTTCTTCTTCCACTCGGCCATCGCCTGCTCGGACGGGGAGGACGTCTCGTCCCTGGCCGTGAAGGGGAAGATCCGGACGCTGATCGAGGCGGAGGACCCGGCGCACCCCCTCTCCGACGCCCGGCTCTCCGAGCTCCTCGCGCGCGAGGGGATCCGGATCGCCCGGCGCACGGTCGCCAAGTACCGCGAAGAGCTGCACATCCCCTCGAGCTCGGTCCGCAAGGTCGAGCCCGGGAGGGTCCGGGGCGGATCGGAGGAGCCGTCCTGAGCCGGCCCGCCGCCGCCATCTGCACCACGAGGAGCGAGGAGGAACCATGAACGTCGAGATCACCGCCCGGCGCCTCTCGGTCGAGCCCAAGGTGAAGGACACCGTCGAGAAGAGGCTGGCCAAGCTCGCCAAGGTGCTTCCTCCCGAGGCGCAGGCCAAGGTCATGCTCAAGGCGGAGAAGCGCGGGTTCAGCTTCGAGATCGCCGTCACCGCGCGCCAGAGGACGTGGGCGGCCGAGGCGACCGCGGCCGACCAGCTCACGGCCGCCCAGAACGCGCTCGATCGGCTCGCCGGGCAGGCGAAGAAGACGAAGGCCATGGTCAAGGAGGTCAAGAAGCACACCCCCGCCAGCGTCCGGGCCGCCGAAGCGCCGACCCAGGCGGCGCCTCGCCCCGCCCCGCGCACGCCCCGGAGCGAGACGGTCGAGGCGCGCCCGATGTTCGACGAGGACGCGCTCCACGCCTTCTCCCACGCGAAGCGGGAGGTCCTTCCGTACCGCGACCCGTCCGACGACGCCATCAAGGTCCTCTACCGCCGCAAGGACGGGAGCGTGGGGACCCTGACCGTCGTCTGAGAGGCGCATGCTCCCGTCTCCCCCCGAGCTGAAGCCGCAGGTCACGGCGGGCGACCTCGAGTCGCCCGGCCTGGCGCCGCTCGGCCTGAAGCTCCTCTGCGGGCGCGCCGGCCTCCGCCGGCCCATCGAGTGGCCGCGCGTCCAGAAGCCGGGCCTGGCGATCGCGGGGTTCCTGCCGTACGTGAGGCCGCACCGCGTGCAGATCCTCGGCGAGAGCGAGTTCGAGTACCTCAAGACGCTCTCGCCGGAGGTCGCGCGCCAGCGGTTCGACGCCTTCACCGCGCTGCCGCTCTCCTGCGTCGTCGTCACGAAGGGGATCCGGGCGCCGGCCGTCCTCAAGAGGTTCTGTCGCGAGCGGGACATCCCGCTGTTCGGAACCCCCCGGCTCACGAGCACCGTGATCGAAGGCCTGACGGCGTTCCTCGAGGAGTCCCTGGCTCCGCGCGTCACCCTCCACGGGGTCCTCCTGGAGGTGGGCGGCCTCGGGACGCTCCTCCTCGGGGACTCCGGCGTGGGGAAGAGCGAGTGCGCGCTCGCCCTCGTCCAGCGCGGCCACCGGCTCGTGGCGGACGACCTCGTCGTGATCAAGCGGTTCCACAACGACGCCCTCGTCGGCTCGTCGGCCGGGGTGATCCGTCACCACATGGAGCTCCGGGGCCTCGGCATCGTGAACGTCCCGCTCCTGTTCGGCGTGGCGGCCGTCCTCGAGCGGCACACCGTCGAGTACGTCATCCGGCTCACCCACTGGATCGAGGGGACCGAGTACGACAGGCTCGGGCTCGACGACGAGACCGAGACGATCCTCGGCGTCGCCATCCCGATGATCCGGATGCCGGTGGCGACCGGGCGCGACGTCGCGCTCCTCGTGGAGATCGCGGCGCGCAACCACCTCCTGAAGCGCCGCGGCTACCACGCGGCGCGGGAGATGGCCGCCCGGGTCCACGAGGAGATCGCCCGGAAGACCGCGGGAGACCGGAGGGCCCGGGTCGGGAAGCGGCCGCGCGCCGCGGGGACGAACGCCCCGTGACGTCGTCGCCGGAGCAGCGGCTCCTCGTCGTCACGGGCCTGTCGGGCTCGGGGAAGTCGTACGCGGCCCACGCGCTCGAGGACATCGGCTACAGCACGGTCGACAACCTCCCGCTCCGGCTGCTCCCGGGGCTCGCGGACGAGATCGGGAGCGGGAAGGTCGGCCACCCGAAGCACGCGGTCGTCCTCGACGTGAGGAACCCCGGCTTCTCCGAGGCCTTCCCCCCGCTCCTCCGGGACCTCAAGGCGCGCCTCCCGGTCACCCTCGTCTTCCTCGACGCCGAGGACCGGACGCTCTACCGCCGCTTCTCCGAGACGCGGCGGCCTCACCCCCTGGCGGTCGGACGGACCCTGGTCGAGGCGGTCCGCCTGGAGAGGAGCCTCCTCGAGGGCCTTCGGGAGTCGGCCGACGTCGTCATCGACACCACGGCCATGACGGTCCACGAGCTCCGCTCCGTCCTCGCCGAGCACTTCCGCTCGCCCGAGGACCCGGGCGAGCTCGCGGTCTCGATCGTCTCGTTCGGGTTCAAGCACGGGCTCCCGGCGTCCCTCGACCTCTGCTGGGACGTCCGTTTCCTCCGGAACCCCCACTTCGAGCCGACCCTGCGCGACCGGACGGGACGGGATCCCGAGGTGGCCGGATACATCGCCGCCGGCGAGTCGACCGAGCCCTTCTACGCGCGCCTCCTCGACTTCCTCCTCTTCTGCCTGCCGGAGTACCGGCGCGAGAACCGGGCCTACCTCACGATCGGGATCGGCTGCACCGGCGGGCGCCACCGATCCGTCTACATCGCCGACCGCCTCGGCCGCGACCTCGCGGACCGGGGCTACCCGGTCCGGGTCACCCACCGGGACGACGTTCGAGAGACCCCATGAAAGCACCCCGCGACGAGGGAGCCGGCGAGCCGCCGGTCGGGCTCCTCCTCCTCTCCCACGGCCCTCTCGCCGACGCGCTCCGCGAGACGGTCCACGTCCTCGAGCCCGACACGCCGGAGACGTGCGGCGCCCTCTCCCTCGCCTGGGACGAGGCGCCCGAGAAGGCGAGCCAGCGGCTCCGGGAGGCGATCTCGGCGGCCGACCGCGGCCGGGGGGTCGTGCTCCTCACCGACATGTTCGGGGGGACCCCGTCGAACCTCGCCCTCGCCTTCCGCGAGCGCGGCAAGGTGGAGATCGTGACCGGGGTCAACCTCCCGATGGTCCTGAAGGCGATCGCGCTCTGCCGGGTCGGCGAGGGCCCCACCGAGATCGCCTGCACCCTCGTCGAGCGGGGCCGGAAGAGCATCGTCGCGGCGGCCGAGCTCATGGAGACGGAGCAGGTCCGCTCGTGATCGAGAAGCAGCTCCTCGTCAAGAACCGGCTGGGGCTCCACGCGAGGGCCGCCGCGAAGCTGGTCCACACCGCGGCGCACTACAGCTGCCGGGTCACCCTCTCCAAGGACGGGGAGGACGTGGACGGGAAGAGCATCCTCGGAGTCCTCCTCCTCGCCGCGGGGAAAGGGACGTCGATCGTCGTCAGGACGGACGGGATCGACGAGGGCGACGCCATGCGGGCGCTCGAGGAGCTCGTCGACCGCCGCTTCGACGAGTCCGAGTAGGGGAGCGCGGCCCCGCGCCGGCGCCTCCGGACGCCGGAGGCGATCCCTTCCCGTCCCGCAGCCCCGGCCCGACGGGGAACGCTACAATCCGGACGGATGAAGCGCGCCCTGTCGCTCAGCGGGATCCCCGTGTCTCCGGGCGTCGCCGTCGGACGGGCGGTCGTCTGGATCGTCCGGCCGGACGCCGCGCCGAGGCGGGACCTCGACCGCGAGCAGGTCCCCGCCGAGCTGGAGCGGTTCCGCCACGCGGTGGACGCCTCCCTCCGGGAGATCGGCGAGATGGCCGACCAGGTGCGGGGCAAGCTCGGCAACGACTACGCCGCGATCTTCCACGCGCACGCGCTCTTCCTGAAGGACTCGGCCTTCCTGGGACCGATCGAGAAGCGGATCTCCACCGAGGGGGTCAACGCGGAGTGGGCCGTCAGCGTCGTCGCGGAGTCTTTGAGCGCCAAGCTTCGCGACCTGCCGGACCAGGAGCTCGCGCTCCGGGCGGCGGACCTCGTCGACGTTTCGCGCCTCGTGAGGAAGCACCTCGGCGACGGAGGCGCGTCGCGCCAGCGGATGGAGGAGCTGACCGGGGACAACATCATCCTGGTCGCCGACGAGCTGACCCCGTCCGACGCGATCCGGATCCCGCGGGAGCGGGTCGTCGCGTTCGTGACCGAGCGCGGCGGGAAGACCTCGCACGCGGCCATCCTGGCCCGCTCGTTCGGCCTCCCCGCCGTGGTCGCCGTCCCGAAGCTCCTCGTGAGCGTCGGCGAGGGGGACCGCCTCGTCGTCGACGGGCGCGACGGGGTCGTCTGGAGGGAGCCCCCCGAGGACGTCGTCTCCCTCTTCCTCGAGCGCCGCGGGCGCGAGCTGACGGTCGAGGAGTCGCTCAAGAGGCGGAGCCTCGGGGGGATCGCCCGGACCCGGGACGGCGAGGAGGTCGCCGTCCGGGCGAACATCGAGCTCGCCAGCGAGGTCCGGGACGTCCTCGGCTACGGGGCGGACGGCATCGGGCTCTTCCGCTCGGAGTTCCTGTACCTGTCTTCCGAAGGGGTCGAGTTCCCCGACGAGGCGATCCAGACCGCCATCTACAGGGAGGCCCTCGAGAGGCTCGCCCCCCGCCCGGTGGTCATCCGGACGTACGACCTCGGCGGGAAGAAGGGCGCGCGCCACCTCGTCGGGACGGAGGAGCCGAACCCCGTGCTCGGCCTTCGCGGCGTGCGGCTCTGCTTCCGGCGCGCGGACATGTTCCGGACGCAGATCCGCGCGCTGCTCGCCGCGGCGTCCGCCGGAAACCTCCGGATCCTCATCCCGATGGTCTCGGGCGTCGAGGAGATGCGCCGGGTCCGTGCGTTCGTGGACGAGGCGCGCCAGGAGCTCGACGAGAGAGGCGTCCCGGTACCCGACAACGTCCCTCTCGGAGCGATGATCGAGGTCCCGTCGGCGGCCATCACGGCCGACCTCATCGCCGCGGAGGTCGACTTCCTCTCGCTCGGGACGAACGACCTGATCCAGTACACCCTGGCCGCGGACCGGGCGAACGAGCACGTGTCGGACGTCTTCCGCCCGCATCACCCGTCCATCCTTCGATTGATTTCTCGCGTCGCCGAGGCTGGCAGGGCTGCCGGGAAGCCGGTGGCCGTCTGCGGCGAGATGGCCGCCGACCCGGTCCTCTTCATGCTCCTCCTGGGCCTCGGGATTCGAGAGTTCTCGATGGGCCCCCGGTCCGTCCCGGCCCTCAAGGACGTCGCCTGCGGCGTCTCCGCCGCGGACGCCGCACGGATGGCTCGGGCCGCCCTCTCCCTCTCGACGCCCGACGACGTCGCCGCTCTCCTCCTGCGGGAGTCCGAGAACCTCTTCTCCGGAGGCGCCGAGCTCCGGACGGCGGTTACCGTATGACGACCAACCCTCGAACCGTCCCGAAGCCCTGGGGTCACGAGCTCGTCTTCGCCGAGACGGCGCGTTACGCCGGGAAGCTGATCACCATCCGGGCAGGGGAGTCCCTCTCCTACCAGTACCACAACGTGAAGGAGGAGACGGTCCACGTCCTCTCCGGAAGCCTCGGGCTCGAGGTCGAGGAGGACGGTCTCCGCCAGACCCTCCGTCTCGGGCCCGGGGTGTCCTTCCACATCAGGCCCGGGACGAGGCACCGGATGTTCGCCGAGGCTGCCGACGTCCTCATCGTCGAGGTCTCCTCGCCCGAGCTCGACGACGTCGTTCGACTCGAGGACCGATACGGAAGGACGGGGACGACGGCTCCGTGACGCGCATGAGCAGGACATTCCCTCGAACCGCTTGCCACGCCCTCGGGCTCCTATCCTGCCTCGCCCTGCTCGGCGCACCGGCGACCGGCGCCGCCCGCGCGGACGATCGGGATTCACCCCCGCCTGCCCCCACCGCGACCCCCGGCGCCCGGAAGACGGGAGGGGGAGCGGCGGAAGCGTCTGCGGGAGGGACGGGACACCCGGCCTCGCTCGCCGACATCGCCAGGCAATCGCGCGCGGAGAACGAGGCTGCGGGAAAGCCTCCGAGACGCCTCGTCATCACCAACGAGTCCCTCCGCAAGGACGGGGAGCCCGGAGCCGCGCCATCTCCGTCGACGCCCTCGGCGTCTCCCTCGGGCAAGCCGGCCCGGTCGCGCGCCGCCAGGAAGACCCCGGCCCCCGAGATCATCGCCATCCCGGAATACAAGGACTCGCTCGGGAGGACGGAGTCCGACTGGAGGGCCATCGCGCAGGCCGCCAGGAAGAGGGTCGAGGACGCAGAGGAAGCGAAGGAGCGTCTCTCGAACGAGGTCCGCCGCCTCGAGAACGACTTCTACGCGTGGGACGACGGCAACTACAGGGATCGGGTCATCCGGCCCGCCTGGGAGCAGGCGAAGGAAGCCCTGAAGAAGAACCTCGAGGAGCTCGACGCCGCGAAGGCGGCTCTCGAGGACCTGCAGGAGCAGGCGCGAAAGGCCGGGACGCCGCCCGGCTGGCTGCGATAGGCGCCGTCGCGGAACCCCCGGAGGATCCTGCCGGATGAGCGTACCTGGGAAGAGGACCGTTTTCGTCGAGACGTGGGGCTGCCAGATGAACGAGCTGGACAGCCGCCGCTTCGTCGGGCTGCTGACCCGGGACGGCTACCGCGAAGCGCCCGACCCCGAGGAGGCCGACGTCATCCTCCTCAACACGTGCTCGGTCCGCGACAAGGCCGAACAGAAGGTGTACGACAGGCTCGGACGGCTCGGGGCGATCAAGAGGTCCCGCCCCTCGATGGTCCTCGGGGTCTGCGGGTGCGTCGCGCAGCAGGAAGGGGAGGCGATCCTGCGGCGGGCGCCCTACGTCGACTTCGTCCTCGGAACGGGAAGGATCGAGCTCCTCCCCTCCGTCCTTCGCCGCGTCCGGGAGGAGGGGGACCGGCCGGTGGAGCTTTCGTTCGATATGGACGAGGTCGCGTACACCCCCGCGGCCATCGACAGGCTCGTCCGTCACAAGGCGTCCGTGACGGTGATGGAGGGCTGCAACAAGAACTGTACCTTCTGCGTGGTGCCGTTCACGAGGGGCCGGGAGCGAAACCGCCGCCTGGAAGACGTCGTGGAGGAGGTCCGGGGAATCCTCGAGGGCGGGGCTGTCGAGATCGAGCTCCTCGGCCAGACCGTGAACGCCTACAGGGATCCCGGGACCGGCGCCGACTTCGCCGATCTCCTGAAGGCCATCGCCCCGCTTCCCGGGCTGAAGCGCCTCAGGTTCGTGACCTCCCACCCGAGGGACTTCTCGCCCGGGCTCATCGAGGCGATGGCATCGAACCCGGTGGTCTGCCCGTCGCTTCACCTCCCGTTCCAGTCCGGGAGCGACAGGGTCCTCGCCAGGATGAAGCGGCAGTACACGAGGTCCGAATACCTCGATCTGGCTCGCCGGATCAGGAAGGCCCTGCCCGGAATCGCGCTGTCGACCGACGTGATCGTCGGCTTTCCAGGCGAAGGGGAGGACGACTTCGAGGAGACGCTGTCGCTCCTCCGCGAGGTCCGGTTCGCCCAGGTCTTTTCCTTCACGTACTCGCCACGCCCCCACACGGCCGCCGCCCGGTGGGAACACGACGTCCCGCCCGCCCGGTCGGCCGCCAGGCTGGCGCGCCTCACGGAGCTCCAGCAGGAGATCCAGCACGAGCTCAACCGCGCTCTCGTGGGAAGCGTCCTCGACGTTCTCGTGGACGGCGAGGACCGGAAGGGAGAGCGAAGCTCGGGCCGTTCGCCGTGCAACCGGGTCGTCAACATCGAAGGGCCTGCACGCTTTGGGGAAGGCACCCTCGTCCGGGTCGAGGTCACCGAGGCCTTTCCGAATTCGCTGCGCGGGAAAGCCCTGAGGGTGGTCGGAACCTCCGGCACGAGGCTTGAAAATCCGGCCCACGTTCCCCAAATTATTGAGCAGGGGGATGTTCCGTGAGCGTCAAGATGGACGTCAAAGCCCTCATCGTCGACCCGATCGCCAACATGCCGGTGATCATCCTGCGCGACGACGAGGAGAAGAACTTCCTTCCGATCTGGGTGGGGGTCTTCGAGGCGAATGCGATCGCCCTCCAGATGGAAGGAATCACGACGCCGCGACCGATGACTCACGACCTCCTCAGGAACGTGATCTCGCAGGTGCGCGGCGAGGTCGAGAAGGTGCTGATCTCGAAGCTGCAGGAGAACACGTTCTACGCCGAGATCTACCTCGACATCGACGGCCGGAAGCTGACCGTCGACAGCCGGCCTTCCGACGCCATCGCGCTCGCGCTGCGAGCCTCTGCTCCCGTCTTCGTCGAGGAGACGGTCCTGGAGAAGAGCCGCGCCCAGGACGATTCCGCCGAGTCCCAGAGCTCGGAGCGCCTGAGAAAGTGGTTCGAGGAAGCCGACCCGGACTCCCTCGGCAATTACAAGATGTAGGCGGACGGGGAAGAACGCTCCGGAGGCGCCGGCTGGCCGGCTCCGGAATGACCATCGGCAACCAGGGGAGATCGCTCCGGGTTGATCCGGCCTTCCCGAGCCCGTATCCTCTCGGCCTCCCATGATCATCACGATCGCGAACCAGAAAGGTGGCGTCGGGAAGACGACCACGGCCATCAACCTCTCCGCCGCATTCGCGCAGAAGAACCTCAAGACGCTCCTGATCGACCTGGATCCCCAGGCCAACTCCACCATGTCCTTCCTCGACAGGAAGGCGGTCGGCCTGTCGGTCTACGACGTCCTGACGGACCCCGACCTTCCGCTCCGATCGATCGTCCTGCCGACCGCGCTCCCGACCCTCTGGGTCGCCCCCGCGAAGATCTCCCTCGCCAAGGTCGAGTCGAAGCTGATCGGCGAGATCGACGGCCACTACCGGCTGAAGGACAAGCTCCAGCCGGCGGCAGGGGACTACGACGCGATCGTCATCGACACCCCGCCCACGCTCGGGATGATCACCGTGAACGCGATGGTGGCCGCGAGCCACGTCCTGATCCCGATCCAGTCCTCGTACTTCGCCCTGGAAGGGACGGACGACCTTCTCGAGACCATCGAGAAGATCAAGAGCCGCCCGAATCCGAACCTGCAAATCCTCGGGGTGGTCATCACCCTCCACGATCGACGGACCATCCTCGGGCGCGACATCCAGAAGCAGATCGACGACGTCTTCCAGGGCAAGCTCTTCAAGACGACGATCTCGAAGTCGATCCGCCTCGAAGAATCGCCCGCGTATCGGGAATCCATCTTCACGTTTGCCCCGCGGTCGTCCGGAGCCATGGAGTACTACAGCCTCACAGAGGAAGTGCTTTCGCGTGTCTAAGCGCCGCGGGCTCCCACCGTCCTCGCGGATGCGGCACGATTCGCACTTCGTCGAGCAGCTCGTTCGGGCCGACGAGCTGCCGATCGGCCGCAAGATAGCGATTCACCTCATCGAGGCGAACCCCGACCAGCCCCGAAACATGCTCGGCGACCTGCAGGACCTCAAGGAGTCGATCCTTCAGAAGGGAATCCTGGAGCCGATCCTCGTCCGGCCGCGGGACGACGGAAGGTTCACGATCATCTCGGGCGAGCGGCGGTTCCGGGCCGCCATGGAGGCTGGGCTGGGGGAGATCCCCTGCATCGAGATGGCGGTTACGGATGCCGAGATGACCGAGATCGCCCTGATCGAGAACCTCCAGCGAAAGGACCTCAGCCCCCTGGAAGAAGCCGAGGGGTACCTGGTCCTGCAGGAGCGGCATCAGTACACGCACGAACAAATCGCCCGCGTGATCGGGAAGAGCCGCGTCACCATCACCGAGACGCTTTCCCTCGCTCGCCTTCCCGACCGCGTGAAGGAAGAATGTCGGCGCGCCGACATTCGCTCGAAGACGTTCCTCCTGGAGCTCAGTCGCCTCGGGTCCGAGAGGGAGATGCTCGCAGCCGTTGCACAGTACGCCGGAGGCAGCCTCCTTTCCCGGGACTCCCTTCGTCAAGCCAAGCGAGAAGGGCAGCAGGTCGGCGCCGCCGGGAGCGAGGCGGTCCCCAGACATCGGAAGAACTACGAGCTCGTCTACGAACCGGAACACCGCAAGTACTCCCTCAGCCTCGTGGTAAAGGGAACCCTCCGTTCGCGCGACGAGATCCTGGATGCCGTCCGGGACCTCATTGCCAGGATCGGCGCCGGATCGATCGATCTCGCCACGAACGGGCGATTCGTCGGGCTCAAGGAAAAGGGCGACTCGATGACGTCGCAGGAGACGGTCGATGGGCATCCCGACGATCCTGTCGACGACGCGCCAAACCGTCGAGACGATGCCGCCAGCATCGACCAAAGGGTCGGGGCGATTCAGACCGAAGAGCCAGAAGGATAGAGCGGTCGCGCCTGACCCTGTCCCGAAAGGCAAGTTAGCTCGGAGGCCGCTCGGTCCAGATCTCTCGAAGGTTCGCGCAGGCACCGGCGAAAGCCTCGCGATCCGGGCCGGGCGTTTCCGCTGCTTCCGAATGTTTCCTGGTTCTCTGCCGACGAAATTTAACATAATATTTCTTATCGGACGTTGCCTGACCGCCGCTACCCGTAGAATTACCCGGCGGCGCCGCCTCACCCCGACCGACGGCGGCCCCACCCTGTCGCCTCCAGACCGATGAATCGACTCGAGCGCTACGCCCTCCGCGAGGTCCTGGCCCCGACGGCGGTGGCGTTCGCGGTCTACACCGGTTTCATGCTCGTCCGCGGGCTCATCCTCTTCAGCGACCTGATCCTCCAGAGCGGCAACCCCCTCCGCGACACCGCCCTCGTGGCCGCCTTCTCCCTGCCGCACATCGTCGTCCTGACCCTCCCGATCGCGTTCCTGCTCGGGATCCTGATCGGCGTCGGCAGGCTGAGCGCCGACTCGGAGTTGGTGGCGATCCGGGCGGCCGGCATCGACCTGACGCGGCTCTATCGCCCGATCGGCGTCCTGGGGGGCGTCCTCTGGATCCTCACCGCCCTCGTGATGGTCGAGGTGGTCCCGCGGACGAACCGGATCCTCTATTCGATGCGCCTTCAGCTCTCGACGTTCGCGATCGCCCAGCGGATCCAGCCCGGAGTCTTCACGCCGGAGCTGGCGGGACGCAGGATCTACGTGGAGCGAGCGTCAGCCGACCGGAGGACACTCGAGGGGATCGTCGTGTCGGACCGGAGCGACCCCTCCGAGGGCGAGCGCCTCACCCTGGCCCGTCGCGGCACCCTGGAGATCGAGGAGGCCGAGGGGCGCCTCTGGCTCCGGCTCGAGGACGCCGTCACCCACCACACCCACCGCGATCCGTCGGGATACGACCGGACGAGCTACCAGACCCAGCGGATCCTCCTCGACGACTCGAACCCCCGCGAGAGGTTCGCCCAGCTGACGTACGACAAGCAGCTCCGGGAGCAGACCGTCCCGGAGCTCGTCGCCAGGGTCCGGAACGCCCGGCAGCCGACCGAACGGAGGCAGGCAGGGGTCGAGCTCCACAAGAAGTTCGCCTTGCCGACGGCCTGCCTCGTCTTCGCGTTCATCGGGCTCCCCCTCGGCGTCGTGAACCGCCGCGGGGGCCGGGCCGCGGGATTCGCGGTCTCGGCAGCCATCGTCCTCGGCTACTACATGCTCCTCGCCACCGGCGAGGCCAACGCCATCGAAGGGGCGATGACCCCCTGGCTGGCGATGTGGCTCCCCAACCTCCTCCTCACGGCCCTCGGGCTCTTCGCGCTCGCCCGGGTCCGCCGCGACCGGACCCTCTTCGAAGGGTGGAAGCTCGCCGCCCTGCTCCCCCTTCGCCGGCGCCCGAAGGAGGCTCCCCTCGGGGGCGGCGAGCGTCTTCCCGAGGCAGGCCTCGCCCCGGCCTCCCTGACGGGGCGGAAGGGACCCGCACGCTCCGCGGCTTCCTGGATCGTCGACCGGTACGTCTCGGGGAGGTTCCTCAGGCTCTTCGCGCTGGTCCTGGCGTCGATCCTGGTCCTGTACGTCCTCGTCGACTACATGGAGATCTCCGACGACATCGCGCGGACCCATCCGCCCCTTTCGACGATCCTCGCGTACATCGAGGCGAAGCTCGCCCCCATCCTCGTGGACGTCGTCCCGTTCGCGTTCCTCGCGGCGGCCCTCGTCGCGGTGGCGGGGCTGGTCCGGACCTCGGAGACGACGGCGCTCCTCGCCCACGGGATCTCTCTCCTCCGGTCGGTCACGTCGGTCGTCCTCCTCTCCCTCGTGACCGGAGTCCTCCTCTACGGCTTCTCGGAGCGCATCGTCCCCCGGGCGTCGACGGAGGCGGAGCGGCTCAGGAACGTCCTCCTCGGAAGGCCCACCCCGGTGCACGACGGCTGGCAGACGTGGTTCCGCGGGGACGGAGGCCGGTTCCTGTCGGCCGACGCCTACGACCCGGAGACCGGAATCGCCACGAACGTGACGGTCATCGAGACCGACCCCGTCCGGTTTCGCCTGACCCGCTACTCCCAGGCCCCCGAGGCCGTCGTCGTCCCGGGCAAGGGGGTCCTCCTGAAGGACGGCTGGACCCGCACGTTCGGCCCGGACGGGGCGACGCTCTTCCTGAAGCAGGCCGGGACGACGCTCGTCGAGGCCCCGGAGGCCTCCCGGGTCTTCCTGGCGGGGCGCGCCGATCCTCGGCAGATGACGACGTTCCAGCTCGCGCGCTTCATCCGCGTCCGCCAACGGGCCGGAGCGGACGTCGCCCGGCTGTCGACGGGGCTCCACCAGAAGCTCGCCCTCACGATCGCGCCGCTGCTGATGACGCTCGTCGGGCTCCCCTTCGCCTTCCAGTACGGGCGGCGCGGCGCGGTGGCGGGAATCGGGATCGCCCTCTTCCTCGGCCTCCTCTACCTCGTCCTCTCGTCGATCCTCGGAAAGGCCGGCGAGACCGGGGCCCTTCCCCCGGCCCTCGCCGCCTGGGGAACCAACGGGTTCTTCCTCCTCGGCGCCGCGTACGGCCTCCTCGGGGTCAGGACCTGAACGAGAAAGGGCGGGAAGCCTGCCGGCCTCCCGCCCTTCGGGGCTCCCCTTCCGGTTCGCCGTTCAGGCCTTCGCGGGCACCGCCACGCCGGCCGCGGCCGCGAGGGCCTCGGCGAGGTCCGTCCTCTCCCAGGTGAACTCCTCGAGCCGCCGGCCGAAGTGGCCGTAGGCCGCCGTCTTCCGGAAGATGGGGCGGAGGAGGTCGAGCGACTCGATGATCCCCTTCGGGGTCAGACGGAAGTGCTCGCGGACCAGGCCGGGAAGCCGGGCCGGGTCGACCTTCTCCGTGCCGAAGGTGTCCACGTAGACCGAGACGGGATCGGCCACGCCGATCGCGTACGCCAGCTGGACCTCGACGCGGTCCGCCAGACCCGCCGCCACGAGGTTCTTCGCGATGTACCGGGCCATGTAGGAGGCCGAGCGGTCGACCTTGGACGGGTCCTTCCCCGAGAAGGCGCCGCCACCGTGCCGACCCATCCCTCCGTAGGTGTCGACGATGATCTTCCGCCCGGTGAGCCCGGTGTCTCCCTGGGGGCCGCCGATGACGAAGCGCCCCGTGGGATTGATGTGGAACTTCGTCTTCTCGTCGAGGAGGCTCGCGGGGATCACCTTCCGGATGACCTCCCCCAGGACGGCGTCGCGGAGCTCCATCGTCGGAACGGTCTCGGCGTGCTGCGTCGAGACGACCACGGCGTCGACGCGGACCGGACGCGAGCCCTCGTACTCGACGGTCACCTGGCTCTTGCCGTCCGGCCGGAGCCACTCGAGCTCGTGGGACTTGCGGCACTCGGCGAGGCGGAGGGTCAGGGCGTGGGCGAGGGTGATCGGAAGGGGCATCAGCTCCTCCGTCTCGCGGACGGCGAAGCCGAACATGAGCCCCTGGTCCCCCGCGCCCCCGGTGTCGACCCCCATCGCGATGTCGGGAGACTGCTTGTCGATGGCGGTGATGACGGCGCACGTCTGGTAGTCGAACCCGTACTTCGCGCGCGTGTAGCCCACGTCCCTGATGGTGTCCCGGACGATCTGCGGGATGTCGGCGTAGGTCCGGGTCGTGATCTCACCGGCGATGAAGGCGGTCCCGGTCGTGACCAGCGTCTCGCAGGCGACGCGCCCCTGCGGGTCGTCCCGGAGGATGGCGTCGAGGATGGCGTCGGAGATCTGGTCGGCGATCTTGTCCGGATGACCCTCGGTCACGGACTCGGAGGTGAAGAGCGTGCGCGGAGTCGGCATCGAGTCTCCCGTTCCGGCGTCCTGGGACGCCGATGCTGAACCCCGAAGTCTAGGCCCCCGTTCGAGGCGGGTCAACGCCGGGGGGTCGGCGATAGAGCACCAGCCGCGTCTCGCCGAATCGGCGGCGATCGAACGGCCGCGGACCGCCGGGCCAGGGATCCGCGTCGTCTCCCCGCTCGTGGACGAGGACTCCCCCGTCGGCGAGGAGCTCCCAGAGGAGAGGCAGGTCGGGGTCGGGCGGCGGCGCGTAAGGAGGGTCGTGGAGCACCAGCCCGAAGCGCTCGCCCTCGAAGGCGCCGGCGAACCTCCGGACGGTCACAACGTGGAGCTCCACAGACTGCCCGACGCCGAGCCTCTCGACGTTCTCCCGGATCACCTTCGCCACCGGGGCGCTCGCCTCGACCAGGACGACGCGCGCGGCCCCGCGCGACAGGGCCTCGAGCCCGCAGGCCCCGGAGCCGGCGGCGGCGTCGAGCGCGGTGACGCCGTCGACGGACGGCCCGAGGATGCCGAACAGGGCCTCCCGGACCCGCTCGGTCGTCGGTCGGATGCCCCGCGGGACCCGGATCCGCCGGCCGCCGAGGCTTCCCGCGACGATCCGGATCACGGCTGCGGCGTCGGGGTCGCCGCCGGGGCGGGGGCGTCGAACAGCCTGGGGACCTCGTCCCGAGGGAGGAAGAGGCGCTCGAGCCGTTCCGACACGTCCTCGAGCTCGAGCCCCCGCTCGAACTCGTCGCTCCGGACGACCACGAACCACTTCCCGTCGGCGCGGCGGCGCAGGCGGGTCCCCTTCTCGACGTCCGCGGCGTCCCACTCCTTCTGGGGGTCCGGGACGAGGAACCGCTGCCTCAGGTCGCCCATCGCGCCGCGGGCGCGCCCGAGGGCGAGCGGGAGGGAGGAGAGCTCGTCGATGAGGAAGACCCGCGGCGGACCGCCTCCGGGGCGTCCGATCTCGAGCGTGGTGCGCCGCTTCGGGTCCGTCCCCAGTGCCGCCGACCGGAAGTCGTCGTTCGGAAGCGCGAGCGCCTCGGAGACCACCCGGCGGACGACGTCGACCTCGTCGAGGCTGAGGCGCTTCTTCTGGATGGTCGTCCGGCCGCGAAACGTCGTGGCCTGGACGAGCGTCCCGCTGGAGAAGAGGGTCAGACGGCCGTGGCCCAGGCCCTCCGCGACGTCGAGCGCCGCGACGACGTCGTCCTCGGGCGAGGTGACCGGGGAAGCGGGGGTCGGCGTCGCTTCCGGGTCGCCGTCGTTCAGGATCCGGATGTCCGCGGGTGCCGATGGACCGGCAGCGGAGGAGCCGGAGGTCGGGGGGCCCGCGAGAGCGGGAGCCCCCGCCCGGCAGAGCGCCAGGACCACGGCGACCCCGGCCGCGACCACCGCCGGTGCCGCCCCCCGGCTCCCGGCCCGGGGAGGCTGCGACGTCGGGAGGCCGCTCATCCGCGTCCTTCCTCGAGAGCCCGGACCATGCGCTTCGGAAAGGCGAGGCGCGACGCGACCTGCCGTCTCAGCGCAGGTGCCGCCGGAAGGAGACGACGCCACCTCGCGACCAGCGTCGGCGCCGAGGCGACGCCTTCGGGGTCGACCGTCGCGGCGTTCCAGCCGGGCACCACGTCCGCGAGGATGCCCCAGAACCGGATCTCGCGCAGAGCGGCGGCGACGGCCGCGTCCTCCTCCCGGAGCAGCTCCTCGATGCTCCGGCGCAGCCGGTCCCCCGAGACGTTCGTCCAGGCGCCCGCCCTGCGGCTCCGCTCGAGGGCGTCGCCGAATCCCGATTCCTCGATCGTGAAGCCGAGGCGGCCCGCATAGCGGGCGGCCCGGAAGGCCCGGGTCGGGTCGTCGGCGAGCGAGCCCGGATGGAGGAGAGCGAGGCGGCGGAGGGCGAGGTCCCGTCTGCCGCCGTGCGGGTCGACGAGGGCCCCTTCGCCGTCCGCCCCGAGACGCCGCGCCATCGCGTGAACGGTGAAGTCGCGACGCGCGAGGTCGACGTGGAGCGGGACGGGCCCCTCGACCACCGGCAGCACGCCGGGCCGCGGGTAGGTCTCCCGACGCGCCATGGCGAGGTCGAGACGGAGGGCCTCGTCCGAGAGGAGGGTGCCGGTCCCGAAACGGGGGTGCCAGGCGAGGAGCCTCCAGCCGGGCCTCGAGCCGAGCCGCTCCAGCAGCCGGGAGAGCGCGGGCGGGGGAGCCTCCGCGACGAGGTCCCGGTCGCGCGGGGAGGCGCCGAGGAGCTCGTCGCGGACCGCGCCCCCGACCAGGCAGAGGGGAACGTCGAGCAGGCCCGCCTCGACGGCGAGGACGTGCAGGGACTCCCCCGCCACGGCCGACGGAGACGGGTGCGTGGTCACGCGACGGCGTAGAGGTAGCGGACCGACTTCGGGCCGAGGAGGTTCTCCAGCCCCGAGGTCAGCGCCGGAGTCGGGCGGACGGCGTAGCGGGGCGCGAGCTTCACCACGACCTCGTACTGGCCGGGACGCCGGACCTCCATCGAGACCGGGATCGTCCCCGGAGAGTCCTGGAGGAGATGACGGACCGCGGCGAGGGTCTCGTCGAGGACTCCCTGCGCCGGAGTGACGATCCGGACCTCCCGGGCCGCGGCCTCGCGAAGGCCCTCCAGGGGCTGGATGTCCCTCGCGATCACCTCGACCGGCACGGCCGCCCCGCCCTCGCCGTCGGGCTCCGGGGCCCCGGGGGCCGACACCGACCGGATTACGCCCGTGACGAGGACCGGCGTCCCCTCCACGAGCCAGCTGCCCACCTTGTCGAGGACGGAGGCGAAGATCGTCATCGGCACCGAGCCGGTGAGGTCCTCGAGGACCGCCTTCGCCATCAGCTTCCCCTCGTTCTGGCCCTTCTTGATCTGGTTCTTCTTCAGCGACGCGACGAGGCCGACGATCCGGACGCTCTGGTCGAGCTTCTCGGCGGCGCCGTCGACCACGACGTCGCCGAACAGGAGGATCTCCTCCTCGAACCGCGCGAGCGGGTGCCCGGTGATGTAGAACCCGAGGGTCTCCTTCTCGAACCTGATCCGCTCGTCCGCCGTCCACTCCTCCTCGTCCCCGAACCGGTCCCGATGGTCCGTGGCGACGTCGTCCGCGAAGAGCCCTCCCTGCCCCGACTCGCGCGCCCTCCGCTCGGCGGCGGCCACCTCGAGCGCGGAGTCGAGGCCCGAGGCGAGGGTCGACCGCGACCGTCCGAGCGAGTCGAAGGAGCCGGAGCGGATCAGGGCCTCGATCACCTTGCGGTTGTTGAGGCGGGAGTCGACCCGGCAGCAGAAGTCGGTCAGGGAGGTGAACGGGCCGCCGTCGGCGCGCGCCGCCAGGACGGAGGCGACCGCCCCCTCCCCCACCCCCTTCACAGCCCCGAGGCCGAAGCGGATCGCGTCCCCGTCGGGGGAGAACGAGAGGTCGGACCGGTTCACGTCGGGCGGGAGGACCGAGATCTTCATGTCGCGGCAGCTGTTGACGTACTTGACCACCTCGTCGGACTTCGCCGATGCGGCGGTCAGCGTCGCGGCCATGAACTCGAGCGGGTGGTGGACCTTCATCCACGCGGTCCGGTACGCGAGCAGCGCGTAGACGACCGAGTGCGACTTGTTGAACCCGTACCGGCCGAACGGGAGGATCAGCGCCCAGAGCTCCTCCGCCTTCCTCTTCGGCGTCCCGTGCTTGACCGCCTTCGAGATGAACTTCTCCCCTTCCGCCTTGAGGAGGTTCTCGTCCTTCTTCCCGATCGCCTTGCGGAGCTTGTCGGCCTCGCCGGGCGTGTAGCCGGCCACCGCCCTCGCGGCCAGCATCACCTGCTCCTGGTAGACGAGGACCCCGTAGGTGTCGGAGAGGATCGGCTCGAGCTGGGGGAGCGGGTAGTCGAACTTCTTCCCCCTCCTCCGCTCGATGTAGACCTCCACCGTCCCCGCGTCGAGGGCGCCCGGCCTGTAGAGGGCGTTGAGCGCCGCGAGGTCGCCGAAGACGGCGGGCTGCGCCCGGCGAAGGAGGTCGCGCATCCCCGACGACTCGAACTGGAAGACCGCGTCCGTCCGCCCTTCCGAGAAGAGCCGGAAGACCTCCGGGTCGTTGAGCGGGATCGACTCGAGGTCGATCCTCCTCCCCGTCCGCCTCTCGACCCAGCGGACGGCGTCGTCGAGGATCGTGAGGGTGATCAGCCCCAGGAAGTCCATCTTCAGGAGCCCCATCCGGTCGACGGACTTCATCTCGTACTGGGTCGTGATCTCGTCGTTGTTGTTCTTGTAGAGGGGGAGGTACTCCATCAGCGGCTTGGGCGCGATGAGCACCCCCGCCGCGTGGACGCCCGCGTGGCGGGAGACCCCCTCGAGCCGCTCGCCGAGGTCGAACAGGCGCCGGTACTGCTCGTTCCCCGAGAGCGCGTCCGACAGCTCCTTCACGTCCCGTCTCGCCTCGGCGAGGGTGGTCGGCTTGCCGGGGTTGGCCGGGATGAGCGAGCAGAGCTTGTTCACCTCCTGCAGCGGGACGTCGAGGACGCGCCCCACGTCCCGGATGACGGCCCGGGCCTTCATCGAGTTGAACGTGATGATCTGCCCGACGTTGTCGCGGCCGTACTTCCGCTTCACGTACTCGATGACCTCGCCCCGGCGCCGCTCGCAGAGGTCGACGTCGATGTCGGGCATCGAGACGCGATCTGGGTTGAGGAACCGCTCGAAGAGGAGGTCGTAGCGGAGCGGGTCGACCTCGGTGATCCCGAGCGTCCAGGCGACGAGCGAGCCGGCGGCGCTGCCGCGGCCGGGGCCCACCGGGATCCGGCTGTCGCGGGCGTACTTGATGAAGTCCCAGACGATGAGGAAGTACGCCGAGAGGCCCATCCCCCGGATGACCGAGAGCTCCCAGGCGAGCCGCTCGTCGTAGTCCGGGCGCGGGTGCCGCGTCCGGCCCGCGGCCAGGATCTCCCCGAGGGGGGCGAGACGCCTCTCGAGGCCCTCCCGGGCCAGCTCCTCCAGGTAGTCGTCGGCGCTCGTGACCCCCTCCGGGAGCGGGAACGTCGGGAGCTTGAGGGACGTGTCGACGATGACCTTCGGCGTGACGCGCTCCGCCACCGCGGCGGTGTTCGTGACGGCCTCGAGCGACCAGGAGCGGAAGGCGTCCTTCATCTCGTCGGGGTTCTTCACGTAGAACTCCGAGTTGTAGAACTTCATCCGCTTGGCGTCCTTGAGCGTCTTCCCCATCCCGATGCAGAGGAGGACGTCCTGGGCCTCCGCGTCCTCACGGGCGAGGTAGTGCGAGTCGTTCGTCGCGACGGCGGGGATCCCGGTCTCCTTCGAGAGCCGGAAGAGGTCGGGGAGGATCCGGCGCTGGTCCGGGAGGCCGTGGTCCATCACCTCGATGAAGTAGCGGTCCGGGCCGAACAGCTCCCGGTAGCGGAGCGCGGTCTGCTTCGCGCCGCCGAAGTCGCCCGCCAGGAGGCGCTGCGACACCTCGGACTTGAGGCAGCCCGAGAGCGCGATGATCCCTTCGTGGTACCTCTCGAGGAGCTCCCAGTCCATCCGCGGCTTGTAGTAGAAGCCCGACAGGAAGGCCTCCGAGACGAGCCGCGAGAGGTTCCGGTAGCCGTCGGGCGTCTCGACGAGCAGGGTGAGGTGGTAGCTGTTCCCCTCGCCGTCCACCGTCTTCACCGCCTCGCGGTCGCGGCGGGAGCCGGGCGCGACGTAGGCCTCGACGCCGAGGATCGGCTTGATCCCGTGCTCGAGCGCCTCGTTCTGCATCTCGAAGGCGCCGAACATGTTCCCGTGGTCGGTCATCGCCACGGAGGTCATGCCGCTCTTCCCGACGTGCCGGACCAGCTCCTTGAGCCGGTTCGCCCCGTCGAGGAGCGAATACTGCGTGTGCAGGTGGAGGTGGACGAAGTCCGAGGCCATGTGGAGCCGATTCTAGTGGCTCGGAGGGTCGGGCAGGCGAAGCGCCTCGCGGCGAGCTAGCATCCCGCCGATGGACTCACAGCTCGTCGCCCGGGCCCGCGCCTGGCGGGCCGCCGACCCCGACCCCGCCACCGCCCGCGAGGTCGACTCCCTCCTCGCGAGCGGGGACGCGCAGGCCCTCTCCGATCGCTTCGCCGAAAGGCTCCGGTTCGGGACGGCCGGCCTGCGCGGCCTGCTCGGGGCGGGTCCCGGCCGGATGAACCGCCTCCTGGTCCGCCAGGCGACGGCCGGGCTCGCCCGCCACCTCCTGGAGACCGTTCCGGACGCGGCGCGCCGCGGGGTCGTCGTCGCCCGGGACGCCCGGAGGATGAGCGACGCGTTCGCGGCCGACGTCGCGGGCGTCCTCGCCGCCCACGGCGTGACGGCCCACGTCTTCGCCGACCCGGTCCCGACCCCGCTCGGCGCCTTCGCGCTGAAGCGCCTCGGCGCCGCGGGCGCCGCCGTCGTCACCGCGAGCCACAACCCGCCCGAGTACAACGGCTACAAGGTCTACGCCGCCAACGGCGCCCAGATCGTCCCCCCCGCGGACGAGGCGATCGCGGCCCGGATCGAGCAGGCCGCGGCCGAGGGGCTCGTGCCGTGTCTCTCCGAGGCGGACGCGCGCGCGCGGGGGCTCTGGCGGGACGTCGAGGGCGCCGTCGGGAGCTCTTACCTCGACGCCGTCGACGGCCTCGTCCTCCACCGCGGCGCCGGGCGCGACCTCGGGGTCGTCTTCACGGCGCTGCACGGCGTCGGCGCGGCGTGGACGCTCGCGGCCCTCTCCCGCGCCGGGTTTCGGAACGTCCACCCGGTCGCCGCGCAGAACCAGCCCGACGGCGCCTTTCCGACCGTCCGCTTCCCCAACCCCGAGGAGCCGGGGGCGCTGGACCTCGCGCTCTCCCTCGCGGAGGAGACGCGGGCCGACCTCCTCCTCGCGAACGACCCGGACGCGGACCGCCTCGCGGCCGGCGCCCGCGACCTCGCGGGGCGGATGCGGACCTTCTCGGGGAACGAGCTCGGAGCCCTCCTCGGGCACTACCTCCTGACGCAGCGGCGCGTCGTCAGGCCGCTCGTCCTGACGACGATCGTCTCCTCGAGCCAGCTGGGGGCCATCGCCCGCGACCTCGGGGCGCGGTACGCCGAGACCCTGACGGGATTCAAGTGGATCGAGAACAGGGCGCTCGAGCTGGAGGCGGCCGAGGGGCTGACGACCGTCTTCGGATACGAGGAGGCGCTCGGCTACTCCGTCGGCGACGTCGTGCGCGACAAGGACGGGATCTCCGCCGCCGTCGTCTTCGCCGACCTCGCCGGCTGGTGCCGGTCCCGCGGCGTGACGCCGTGGGACTACCTCGAGGAGGTCCAGCGCGCCCACGGCCTCTTCCTCTCGGCGCAGAGGAGCGTCACCCTCGCGGGCCGGGACGGAGCGGAGCGGATCGAGGCGATCCTCGCGGGCTTCCGCGAGCGGCCGCCGGCTGCGGTCGGCGGCCTCGCGGTCCGCGGGCGACGCGACTACCTCCGAGGCGTCCTGGTCCGGGACGGCGGCGAGGAGCCGCTCGGGCTCCCGGCCTCGAACGTCCTCGCCTTCGAGCTCGACGGCGGCTCGCGCGTCACCCTGCGCCCCTCGGGGACGGAGCCGAAGGTCAAGTACTACTTCGAGCTGCGCGAGGCTCCGGCACCCGGCGAGGAGCTGGCCGTCGCGCGGGAGCGCGGCGGCGCACGGCTCGACGCGCTCGTCGCGGACTTCCTCCGCCTCGCGCGGGAGCGGGGCCAGCCCGCCTGACCCCGCGCCCGGGACCCCGGTGCTACCCTCTCCGCCCCAGGATGGGACGCACCCTCTTCTCGAAGGTCTGGGACTCCCACGCGGTCCGCCGGCTCCCGACGGGCCAGACGCAGCTCTTCGTGGGACTCCACCTCGTCCACGAGGTGACGAGCCCGCAGGCGTTCGACATGCTCCGGCTGCGCGGCCTCGGCGTCCCGTTCCCGGAGCGGACGGTCGCCACCGTCGACCACATCGTCCCGACCGACGCGCAGGAACGCCCCTTCGCCGACCCGATGGCCGAGGAGATGCTCTCCGCGCTCGAGCGCAACTGCCGCGACTTCGGCATCCCGCTCCACGGCCTCGGGAGCGAGGCGCAGGGGATCGTCCACGTGATCGGCCCCGAGCTCGGCCTGACGCAGCCCGGGATGACGATCGCGTGCGGCGACAGCCACACGTCGACGCACGGCGCCTTCGGGGCCGTCGCGCTCGGGATCGGCACCTCGCAGGTCCGGGACGTCCTCGCCTCGCAGTGCCTGGCGCTGGAGCCGCTGAAGGTGAGGCGAGTCGCCGTCGAAGGGCGGCTCCGTCCGGGCGTCACCGCCAAGGACGTGGCCCTCGAGGTCCTCCGCCGGCTCGGCGTGAAGGGAGGCGCCGGCTACGCCTACGAGTACGGCGGGAGCGCCGTGAGGGCGCTGTCGATGGACGAGCGGATGACCCTCTGCAACATGGCCATCGAGGGAGGGGCGCGGGTCGGCTACGTCAACCCGGACGAGACGACCTTCGCCTACCTCTCGGGCCGTCGCTTCGCGCCGTCGGTCGCCGCGTGGGACCGCGCCGTCGCCTGGTGGCGCTCGATCGCCTCGGATCCGGACGCCCCCTACGACGACGACGTGGTCCTCGCCGCCGCCGAGGTCGAGCCGAACGTCACGTGGGGGATCAACCCGGGCCAGTCGACCGCGGTCGGCGGCCGGGTCCCCCGCCCCGTCGACGTCCCCGCGGAGGAGCGGGCCGGAGTCGAGGAGGCGCTCGCCTACATGGGCTTCTCCGGGGGCGAGCCGATCGCGGGGACGCGGATCGACGTCGCCTTCATCGGGTCGTGCACGAACGGGAGGCTGTCCGACCTCCGGGCCGCCGCCGACGTCCTTCGCGGGCGCCGCGTCGCCCCCCACGTCAGGGCGCTCGCCGTCCCCGGCTCGGTCGCCGTGAAGGCCGCCGCGGAGCGGGAGGGGCTCGACGAGGTCTTCCGGGCCGCCGGCTTCGAGTGGCGGCACGCCGGCTGCTCGATGTGCCTGGCGATGAACCCGGATCGGCTCGAGGGACGGCAGGTCTGCGCGTCCACGTCGAACCGGAACTTCAAGGGACGCCAGGGGAGCCCCACCGGGCGGACGCTCCTGATGAGCCCCGCGATGGTGGCGGCCGCGGCCGTCGAGGGCGCCGTCGTCGACGTCCGGACGCTCCTCTCCACCGAGGGGCAGGTATGAGCTCCATCGTCCGCGTCGCCGGCACCGCCCTCCCGCTCCGGGGGGACGACATCGACACCGACCGGATCATCCCGGCCCGCTTCCTGAAGGCAGTCACGTTCGAGGGGCTCGGCGCGCACGCGTTCGAGGACGACCGCAGGGCCCTCCGGGGGACTCACCCGTTCGAGAGGCCCGAGCACGCGGCGGCGTCGATCCTCCTCGTCAACCGGAACTTCGGCTGCGGCTCCTCGCGCGAGCACGCCCCGCAGGCGCTCGTCCGGCGCGGGATCCGCGCGATCGTCGGCGAGGGCTACTCGGAGATCTTCTTCGGCAACGCGGTCGCCCTCGGTCTCCCCTGCGTGACGGTCGCGCACGGCGACGCGCTCGCGCTGCAGGAGATCGTCGAGAGCGCGCCCGGCACACCCTGCTCGGTCGACCTCGAGACGCTCTCGGTCTCCGCGGGAGAGAGGACCTTCGCCTGCTCGCTCCCCGAGGCCACCCGCCAGGCGTTCCTTTCGGACGGATGGGACGGGCTCAACGCCCTCCTCCAGCGACCCGAAGAGGTCCGCGCCGTCGCGGAACGGCTCCCTTACGTCACGGGTTTCTGAGGCCTCCGCGAGGCGGGGCCCGCCCCGCGCGCGAGGCTGCCCTGACGTCCGCGTCGCAGGCTGCGACCGCGGACCGCGGTGCAGGACCCGCTCCGTTCGTTCCTGCGATTTCGTGCTTGACACCCGTCGAGGGGATTCCGTAAAGTCCGCCAACTTTACCGTCATGAGCCGAGAGAACGCCGCCGCCGCCCGCATCTCGACCCCGGTCCCGCAGGCCGTCGCGGGGAGCGTCGTCCTCTCGCTGCTCGTCCTCGTCCTTCTGGTCCTCGTCATCGGCCCTCCGGGGGTCGGTTGATCTAGGCCGAAGAGAGCCAGCGATCAGCAGACCCCCGGGGAAACCCGGGGGTCTTCGTTTTTGGGCGCCTCCGGGCGCAACGCCGAAAGGGAACGGAGACCCGCATGCCGATGAGGTCGGACGCGATCAAGAGAGGGCCGGAGAGGGCGCCGCACAGGAGCCTGCTGCGGGCCACGGGGGTCGTCGGCGAGGGCGACTGGGACAAGCCGTTCGTCGCGATCGTCAACTCGTACGTCGACGTCGTCCCGGGACACGTCCACCTCCGCGAGCTCGGAGCCCTGGTGAAGGAGGCCGTGCGGGCCGCCGGCGCCGTGCCGTTCGAGTTCAACACCATCGGCGTCGACGACGGGATCGCGATGGGGCACGAGGGGATGAAGCTCTCGCTCCCCTCCCGCGAGCTGATCGCCGACTGCGTCGAGACGATGGTCTCGGCGCACCGGTTCGACGGGATGGTCTGCATCCCGAACTGCGACAAGATCACGCCGGGGATGCTGATGGCGGCGGTCCGCCTCGACGTCCCGGCGGTCTTCGTCTCGGGCGGGCCGATGGCGACGGGGCGCGACCGGACGGGACGCCCGATCGACCTGATCAGCGTCTTCGAGGGCGTCGGCGCCTTCCGGGCCGGCTCGATCGGCGCCGAGCGCCTCCACGAGCTCGAGTCGCTCGCCTGCCCGTCGTGCGGCTCCTGCTCGGGCCTCTTCACGGCGAACTCCATGAACTGCCTGATGGAGGCGCTCGGCCTCGCCCTCCCCTTCAACGGGACGGCGCTCGCGCGGAGCGCCGAGCGCGAGGCCCTGGCGCGGGCGGCCGCCTCCAGGATCGTCGCCCTCGTCGCGGCGGACCTGACGCCGCGGAAGATCGTCACGCGCGAGGCGCTCGACGACGCGTTCGCCCTCGACGTGGCGATGGGGGGCTCGACGAACACCGTCCTCCACACCCTCGCCATCGCGAACGAGGCGGGGGTCCCATACCCGCTCGAGCGGATCAACGCCGTGGCCGACGCCACGCCCCACCTCGCGAAGGTCGCTCCATCGGGCCCCTGGCACATGGACGACGTCCACCGCGCCGGGGGGGTCCCGGCGATCCTCGAGCGGCTCGCCTCGATCGGGCGCCTCCACCTCGACCGCCCCACCGTCGCCGGGACCTTCCGCGACCACGTGGCGGCGGCGCCGGCGTCGGACGACGAGGTGATCCGGCCCGTCTCGAGGCCCCACTCGGCCCGCGGCGGGCTCGCGATCCTCTTCGGCTCGCTCGCGCCCGAGGGGTCGGTCGTCAAGACCGCCGGGGTCGCCCCGTCGATGCGGCGCCACAGCGGCCCCGCGGTCGTCTTCGAGAGCCAGGAAGACGCCATGGGGGGGATCACGGGCGGCCTGGTGAAGGCGGGGGACGTCGTCGTCATCCGCCACGAGGGGCCCCGCGGCGGCCCCGGCATGCAGGAGATGCTCTCCCCCACGTCGGCGCTGATGGGGATGGGCCTCGGCGAGAAGGTCGCCCTCGTCACCGACGGGCGCTTCTCCGGCGGGACCCGCGGCGCGTGCGTCGGCCACGTCAGCCCCGAGGCCGGCGAGGGGGGGCCGATCGCCTTCGTCCGCGACGGCGACCTGGTCACGGTGGACCTCGACGCGCGGACCCTCGACCTCGAGGTCGCCCCCGGGGAGATGGAGAGGCGCCGGGCCGGGACCCCCATCCTCCGCCGCGAGGTCGCGAGCCGGTGGCTCCGGCGCTACCGCGCCCTCGTCACGAACGCGGCGCAGGGGGCGGTGCTGAGGGACGGCGACGACGTCGCCGCGCCGTCCGCGGCCCCCCGGCGAGGGGTCGAGAGCGGCCGGCTGGCCGGGAGGTTCTGATGAAGAGGACCGGAGCCCAGATCGTGTGGGAATGCCTCGTCCGCGAGGGGGTCGACACCGTGTTCGGCTACCCCGGGGGGGCGATCCTCCCGGTCTACGACGCCATGCTGGACTACCCCGTCCGCCACGTCCTCGTGCGCCACGAGCAGGGGGCGGCCCACGCCGCCGACGGGTACGCCCGCGCCAGCGGACGGGTCGGGGTCGCGATCGCGACGTCGGGACCCGGCGCGACGAACCTCGTCACCGGCATCGCGAACGCCATGCTCGACTCGATCCCGGTGGTCTTCATCACCGGCCAGGTCCCGTCGAAGGTCCTCGGGAGCGACGCCTTCCAGGAAGCCGACATCGTCGGCATCACGATGCCGATCACCAAGCACAACGTCCTGGTGACGCGGGTGGAGGACGTCGCGCCGGCGATCCTCGAGGCCTTCGCCATCGCGCGCTCCGGCCGCCCCGGCCCCGTCCTGGTCGACATCTGCAAGGACGCGCAGCAGGCGTCGACCGAGCTCCGCTGGCCCGAGGCCGTCGAGGCCCCCGCCCGCCGGACGCCCCCGCTCAGGCGCGCCGACCTCCGCAAGGCGGTGCAGCTGATCGCCGAGGCCGAGCGCCCCGTGATCCTCGCCGGGCACGGCGTGATCGACTCCGGAGCCACGGCGGTCCTGACGTCCTTCGCGGAGAAGACGGGTACCCCCGTCGCGCTGACCCTCCTCGGCCTCGGCGGCTTCCCGCCGAGCCACCCCCTCTGCCTCGGGATGATGGGAATGCACGGCGAGGCCCACGTCAACACGGCGATCCAGAGGTCCGACCTCCTCCTCGCCCTCGGGATGCGGTTCGACGACCGGGTCACCGGGAACCTGAAGAGCTACGCCCCCGGGGCGAAGAAGATCCACGTCGAGATCGACCCGTCGGAGGTCGGGAAGAACGTCCCGGTCGACGTCCCTCTCGTCGGGGACCTGAAGCACGTCCTCGAGGCCCTCCTCCCCCTGGTCGAGGCCAGGGGCCACGAGCCGTGGCTGTCGCAGGTCGACGGGTGGCGCCGCGAGTCCCGCGCGCGCTGCATCCAGAACCGGCCCGAGGGGGAGGCCCTCCTCGCCCCCCACGTCATCAACGACGTCTGGAAGGCGACGAAGGGGGGCGCGATGGTCGTCAGCGACGTGGGCCAGCACCAGATGTTCGAGGCCCAGTACTACCCCCACGAGCAGCCCCGAACGCTCCTGACCTCCGGCGGCCTCGGGACGATGGGCTTCGCCCTCCCGGCCGCCATCGGCGCCAAGCTCGCGTGTCCCCAGGCCGAGGTCTGGGTCGTCGCCGGCGACGGCGGCTTCCAGATGACGCAGGCCGAGCTCGCGACCGTCGTCCAGGAGAAGCTCGACATCAAGATCGCCGTCGTCGACAACGGCTACCTCGGGATGGTCCGGCAGTGGCAGGAGTTCTTCTACGAGCGCCGCTACGCCGCCACGCCGCTCCTCTCCCCCGACTTCGTCAAGCTGGCCGAGGCCTACGGGATCCCGGCCCACCGCGTGACGACGCGCGACGCCGTCATCCCGACGGTCGAGAGCGTGAGGAGCCGCCCGGGGCCCGCCCTCATCCACTTCGTCGTCCAAAGCGAGGAGGCCGTCTACCCGATGGTCCCGGCCGGAGCGGACCTCCACGCGATGATCCGGCGCCCCCACCCGCCCGCCCGGGAGGTGAGCGCGTGAAGCACACCCTGATCGCCAGCGTGAAGGACCAGCCGGGCGTCCTCGTCCGCGTCGTCAGCATGTTCCGGCGGCGCGCCTTCAACGTCGAGAGCCTGACCGTCGGCCACAGCGAGACGGAAGGGGTGTCGCGGATGACGTTCGTCGTCGACACCTCGAAGGTGCCGTCGCGGATCGTCGAGGCGAACCTCCGCAAGCTCGTCCCGGTCCTCGAGGTGCACGACGTCACGCACGTCCCGACGGTGTCCCGCGAGCTCGCGCTCATCCGCGTCCGGTGCGCCGAGACCGAGCGGTCCCAGGTCAACGACCTGATCTCGATCTTCCGCGCCCGGATCGTGGACGTGGCGGCGGACACGGTCATCGTCGAGTGCACCGGCGACGTCGACAAGGTGGACGGGCTGGTGGAGCTCCTCCGCCCCCGCGGGATCGTCGAGATGGTCCGGACCGGAAAGGTGGCCATGGCCCGCGGGTCGTCGGCGAGGCGCGGCGCCGGGAAGGACGACGACGCGGAGTCCGACCCCCTGGAGATCGCGAGCTGACACGAGACCGGAGGGCCCCTCTGCTGCGGGGCCCCGAACGACCCCGCGCGGGGCGCGGGAGCCCGAGCGAGAGATCGAGAAGGAGAGACCAGATGGCCCGGATCTACTACGACAGCGACGCCCGCCTCGAGGACCTCCAGGGAAAGACGGTTGCGGTCCTCGGCTACGGGAGCCAGGGGCACGCCCACGCCCTCAACCTCCGCGACAGCGGCGTCGACGTCGTCGTCGGCCTTCCCCCGTCCAGCCGCTCGCGGGCGAAGGCGGCCGAGCACGGCCTCGCGGTCGCGACCCCCCGCGAGGCGTGCGAGCGGGCGGTCGTCGTCATGGTCCTCGCCCCCGACACGAGCCAGGCGGCTCTCTACCGCGACGAGATCGCGCCGGCGCTGAAGCCGGGCAAGACCCTGATGTTCGCCCACGGCTTCAACGTGCGGTTCGGGACGATCGACGCCCCCGAGGGGGTCGACGTCTCGATGGTCGCCCCGAAGGCGCCGGGCCACCGGCTCCGCGAGGTCTTCGTCGAGGGGCAGGGGACGCCGGCGCTCGTCGCGGTCCACCGGGACGCCAGCGGCCGGGCCCTCGCGAACGCCCTCGCCTACGCGCGCGGCATCGGCTGCACCCGGGCCGGGGTCCTCGAGACGACGTTCGCCGAGGAGACCGAGACGGACCTGTTCGGCGAGCAAGCGGTCCTCTGCGGCGGCGTCTCCCACCTCGTCGAGGCGGGGTTCGAGACGCTGGTGGCGGCCGGCTACCAGCCGGAGGTCGCCTACTTCGAGTGCCTCCACGAGCTGAAGCTGATCGTCGACCTGATGTATCGCGGCGGGCTCGGCTACATGCGGCACTCCATCTCGGACACCGCCGAGTGGGGCGACTACACGGCCGGCCCCCGCGTCGTCACGGACGAGACGAAGAGGGCGATGGGGGACCTCCTCGCCGCGATCCGCGACGGCTCGTTCGCCCAGCGCTGGATCGCCGAGAACCAGACCGGCCGCGGCGACTTCGAGGCCTTCCGGAAGGCGGAGCGGGCCCACCCGATCGAGGAGGTCGGGGCGCGCCTGCGGTCGATGATGCCGTTCCTCGACGCGGTCACCGTGACCCCCGAGGGAGACGTGGTCCGGGCCGCCGAGGCGCCCCGGACGGAGGAGCGCGCCGTCGGCGCCGGCGGCGCGCGGACCGCATGAACGGCCGCGTCACCGTCTTCGACACGACTCTCCGCGACGGCGAGCAGTCGCCCGGCTGCTCGATGACGCCGGTCGAGAAGGTCCGCCTGGCCCGGCAGCTCGACCACCTCGGCGTCGACGTCGTCGAGGCGGGGTTCCCGGCGGCCTCGCCGGGCGAGCGCGAGTCGGTCCGGGCCGTGGCGGCCGAGGTCTCCTGCTCCGTCGCGGCCCTCTGCCGGACCCGCGAGGAGGACATCCGCCACGCCGCGGCGGCCCTCGCGGACGCCGCGCGGCCGCGGATCCACACCTTCATCGCCACCTCGGACCTCCACCTCGCGCACAAGCTCCGGATCTCGCGGGACGAGGCGCTCCGCCAGGCCGTCGCGGCGGTCCGGTTCGCGCTGACCTTTTTCCCCGACGTCGAGTTCTCGGCGGAGGACGCCTCCCGGAGCGACTACGGCTTCCTCCGCGACGTCGTCGCCGCCGTCCACGAGGCCGGCGCCACCACCGTCAACGTCCCCGACACGGTCGGCTACGCCCTCCCCGAGGAGTACGGGGCGACGTTCTCGAGGCTGGCACGCGACGTCCCCGGGGTCACCCTCTCGGCCCACTGCCACGACGACCTCGGGCTCGCCGTCGCCAACTCGATCGCCGCCGTGAGGAACGGCGCCCGCCAGGTGGAGGTGACGATCAACGGAGTAGGCGAGCGCGCCGGGAACACGTCGCTCGAGGAGTTCGTCATGGCGCTGAAGGTCCGGGGCGAGCTCCTCTCTCTCGCGACGGGCGTGAAGACCGAGGAGATCGTCCGGACGAGCCACCTCCTCTCCTCCATCACCGGGATCTGGCCGCAGCCGAACAAGGCGGTCGTCGGGCGGAACGCCTTCGCCCACGAGGCCGGGATCCACCAGCACGGCGTCCTCGCCAACCCGCTGACCTACGAGATCATGACGCCGGCGAGCGTCGGCGCGTCCGAGAGCCACCTCGTCCTCGGCAAGCACTCCGGCAAGCACGCCGTCGAGGCGCGGCTGCGCGGCCTCGGGCTCTACCTGTCGAAGGACGAGGTCGAGTCGGTCACGGCGCGGGTGAAGGAGCTGGCCGACCGGAAGAAGTTCGTCTGGGACGAGGACCTCCTGACCCTCGTCTCCTGCGTCCCCGACCGCCGCGTCCGCCTCGTCCGCTACCAGGTCCTGTCCGGTAACGACCTGATGACGATGGCCACCGTGGAGGTGGAGGTCGACGGCGACCGCCGGAGCGGGTCGTCCACGGGGAACGGCCCCCTCGACGCGACGCTCAAGGCGTGCGACGCGGCCCTGGGCCTCGACGTCGAGCTCCTCGAGCTGACGACCCGGGCGGTCACGGGAGGCAAGGACGCCCTCGCCGAGGTCGTCGTGAAGGTCCGCCACGGCGAGGCCGAGGCGACCGGCCACGCCGCCTCCACCGACTCGATCGAAGCCGCCCTGAAGTCCTATCTCTCGGCTCTCGGCGCCGCGCGGACGAGCGCGCTCGAGGCCGCCGCCGCCTGACCGCGCCCGCCCCGGCGAAGGAGGAACGAATGTCCCAGAAGCCCGACCCCCCGTCCCAGGAGCCCCAGCAGGCCCGCCGCGAGGCGGCCTCGACGCAACGTCCCCCGGCGCCCGGGGCCCGCCGGCCCGAGCCGATGACCTTCCCCTTCTCGCGCTCGCCCGAGGAGGACGAGATCCGCGAGATGTACGGCTGGGGCGTCTGAGCGCTCCGTGACGGCCGCCCGCATCGCGGTCCTCCCGGGCGACGGCGTCGGGCCCGAGGTGACCCGGGCGGCGCTCGGCGTCCTCCGCGAGGCGACCGCCCGCTCCGGCGTCGTCCTCGAGACGACCTCCCATCCCATCGGCGGAGCCGCCCTGCGCCTCGCCGGCACCCCGCTCCCCGACGGGACGCTGTCGGCCTGCCTGGCCGCCGACGCCGTCCTCCTCGGCGCGGTCGGCGACCCGGCGTGCGACGGCGAGCCGCGGGAGCGCCGGCCGGAGACGGGGCTCCTCCGGCTTCGGAAGGCCCTCGGCGTCTACGCGAACGTCCGTCCCGCCCGCGCGCTCCCCGGCCTCGACGGGGCCGGCCCCCTGAAGCCCGAGATCGCCCGCGGGCTCGACCTCGTCATCGTCCGCGAGCTGACCGGGGGGCTCTACTTCGGGGAGCCCCGCTCGCTCGACCTCGAGGCGGGCACGGCCGTCAACACCCTCCCCTACCGCCGGGAGGAGGTGGAGCGGGTCGCCGAGGTCGCCTTCCGCCTCGCCGAAGCCCGGCGCGGCCTCCTCACGTCGGTCGACAAGGCGAACGTCCTCGAGACGTCGGTCCTCTGGCGCTCCGTCGTCGACGAGGTCGGGCGACGCTATCCCGGTGTGAAGGTCGAGCACCAGTACGTCGACTCCTGCGCCATGGCCCTCGTCCTCGCCCCGGCGCGGTTCGACGTCGTCCTGACGGAGAACCTCTTCGGCGACATCCTCTCGGACGAGGCGGGAGCGCTCGTCGGCTCCCTGGGGCTCCTCCCGTCCGCGAGCCTCGGGGACGGGCCGGGGCTCTTCGAGCCCGTCCACGGCTCGGCGCCCACGCTCGCCGGGCGCGACGTGGCCAACCCGATCGGGGCCATCCTCTCGGCGGCGATGCTCCTCCGCGACGGGCTCGGCCTGGCGGGACCAGCCGCCCTCGTCGAGCGCGCGGTGGTCCGCGTCCTGGCGGCGGGGCTCCGAACAGCCGACCTCGCGACCGGGACGGCCGGCAGCGTCGGGACGTCCGCCTTCGCCGCCGCCGTGGCGGAGGAGGTCCGGACCGAGGCCCGGGGCGTCGCGAAGGCCGAGGACCACTCGCTCCCGATGGAGCCGCCGGGTCCCCTCCCGGCGTCCCGGGATCGCTAGCTCCGGGGCCGCTCCTTCTCGACTTTCGGCTCGACTTTCGCCGACTCGAGCTTCCAGCCGCTCCGGATCGTGGTCGCCTGGCAGTAGTTCTTCAGGCAGGCGGTCGTGTTCAGGCAGTCGAGGACCGGCTTGCACGACTCCGCCGGCGTCCTGCCAGGCAGGAGGTCCACGCTCTCGCGACAGGCGCCGGAATAGGCGGGGTTCGTGAACGCGCAGGCGACCTGCGCCGGCTCCGCGGCCTGCTCCGCGGGTGACGCGTCGGCCGGGGGGGCGGGCCTGAGCGCAAGCGCGACGAGGAGGGCGAGGGAGAGGAGGAGGGCTCCGGGAAGGGAGGAAGGGCGTCGGGTGTCGGACACGGGTACCTCCTGGCGCGGGACCCGGCGCGACCTCGCGGAGCCACGCGGACCCGCGGGGAGCCGACTGCCTGGCGCGGGAGGCCGGGTCAGGCGCTCGCGGAGAGGATATCCCCGATCGGGCGCCGCGACCCTCCCGGCGCGGGCGCGCACCGTCCCCCGGTGCGACGGCGCACCCGGAGCCGCGGGGCCTCGTCTGGGGGCCCCGCAGCTCCGGGCATCGCGGAAGGGATCGTCCTAGTAGCGGCCGCGGCCGCCGCCGCCGCCGTAGCCACCGCGGCCACCGCCGCCGCCGTAGCCGCCGCGGCCGCCGCCGCCGCCGCCGGTCCGCGCCTCCTGCGGGCGGGCCTCGTTGACGCGGAGGACGCGCCCGTCGAGCTCGCGGCCGTTCAGGGCGCCCATCGCCTTCTGGGCGTCGGCGTCGTTCATCTCGACGAACCCGAAGCCCTTGGAGCTCCCGGTGTCGCGGTCGGTGATCACGCGGGCCGACTCGATCTCGCCGTACGGGGAGAAGAGCTCGCGCAGGGTGGCTTCGGTGGAGGCGTAGGAAAGGTTTCCGACGTAGAGCTTCATGCGGGTTTCCTTCTTCTTGCCCGAACCTTCGGGCTCTGGGGGCTCTGGGGGCTCTAGTGGCTCTGAGGGCTCTGGTCGTTCCGGGGTTCGTGCCTTCCCGCCATCGGGCGGGGCCGGGGCGACGGGGACATCTTCGGCAATCCGCACCGTCGCTCGACGGATGGCTCGCAAGCTTATCAAATCACATCCGGGCCGAAACGTCGAGTCGCGGCGGAACCGGGTCCGGCCGCCGGGGTCTCACTCCCACTCGATGGTCCCGGGCGGCTTGGACGTCACGTCGTAGACGACCCGGTTCACGCCCCGGACCTCGCCCACGATCCTCCGCGCGACCCGGTCGAGGAGGTCGTACGGGAGCCGGGCCCAGTCGGCCGTCATGTAGTCCTCGGTCGTCACCGCCCGCAGGGCCACCACGTTCTCGTACGTCCGGTTGTCGCCCATCACGCCGACCGACTTCACCGGGAGGAGGACGGCGAAGGCCTGCGCCGTCCGCTCGTATTCCCCGGAGGCCCGGAGCTCCTCGAGGAAGACGTGGTCCGCCTCCTGGAGGACGGCCACCTTCTCTCGCGTGATCTCGCCCGGGATCCTCACCGCGAGCCCCGGCCCCGGGAAGGGGTGCCGCCAGAGGACGTCGTGGGGAATCCCCATCTCCTCCCCCAGCCGACGCACCTCGTCCTTGAAGAGCTCCCGCAGGGGCTCGACGAGCCGGAACCCGAGCTTCTCGGGGAGGCCGCCGACGTTGTGGTGCGTCTTGATGACCTGCGAGGGACCCTTGATCGAGACCGACTCGATCACGTCCGGGTAGAGCGTCCCCTGGGCGAGCCAGGCGGCGCCGTCCACCGCGCGCGCGTTCTCGGTGAAGACGTCGATGAAGAGACCGCCGATCACCTTCCGCTTGAGCTCCGGCTCGGTCACCCCGGCCAGCGCCGCGAAGAACCGGTCCGAGGCGTCGACTCCCGACACCGGGAGGCCGAGGTGCCGGAACATCGAGAGGACGTGCCGCCCCTCGTCCTTCCGGAGGAGGCCCGTGTCGACGAAGACCCCGCGGAACCGCTCCCCCACCGCCTCGCGGATCAGGACGGCGGCGACCGTCGAGTCGACGCCGCCCGAGAGGGCGCCGAGGACGACGCCGTCGGACACCTGGTCGCGGATCCGCGCGACCACCTCCGAGCGGAAGCCCGCCATCGTCCAGCGGGGCGCCGCCCCGCAGACGTCGTAGAGGAAGTTCTCGAGGATCGCCGCGCCGTGCTCGGTGTGGTGGACCTCGGGGTGGAACTGCAGGCCGTAGAGGCCTCGCGCCGGGTCCTCGAACGCCGCGATCGGGGCGTTGACCGTCGACGCCGTGACCGTGAATCCCCGGGGCGCGCCCTTCACGTGGTCGCCGTGGCTCATCCAGACGGTCTCCCTCGGGCCGAGCCCCCGGAAGAGCCGCCCCCCGGCGACGTCGACGGAGGCGCGGCCGTACTCCCTGCCGGGCGCCCGCCCCACCTCCCCGCCGAGGGCCTGGGCGAGGAGCTGCATCCCGTAGCAGAGCCCCAGGACCGGGATCCCCAGCCCGAAGACCGCCGCGTCGCCGGTCGGCGCCCCCTCGTCGTAGACGCTGGAGGGGCCGCCCGACAGGACGATCCCCCGGGGGGCCAGCGCCGCCACCTCTCCGGCGGGGGTCGTGCACGGGAGGACGAGCGACCGGACGCGCGCCTCGCGGATCCGCCGCGCGATCACCTGGGTGTACTGGGAGCCGAAGTCGAGGACGACGACGGTGTCGACGGGTCCTGTCATCCGCGGATTATCGCGCCTCCGACGGAGCGGTCCGGGCCCCGTCGCCCCTCCCGCGGAACGCCCGGCGCACCGACCTCGGGATCGCCGCCAGCGCGGCGGCCGCCAGGCCGAGGGCGACGGCCACGAAGGGGATCATCGCCACGAACAGCGGGGCGACGTTCACCCCCCCCGGCAGCTCGCCGCCGTGCGCCACGCGGTGCAGCGCCCGCCCGGCCACGACGGCCGTGACGATCGAGACGGCGAGGAGGGCGTAGAACGCCTCGGGGACGAGTGTCCGGCCGCGCGGCGCCTCGCCCCCCTTCTCCCGTGGCTTGCGCCGCCAGAGCGGGGCGGCCGCGGAGATCCCGAGGTCGGCCAGGAAGAGGACGAGCCCCGCCAGCAGGTACGGCACCAGGAAGAAGAGGACCGAGACGACGACGAACCGTCCGATCGGGCCGCGCGGCACCCCCCTCCCCAGGATCTCCGCCAGGAACGGGTAGACGACGAAGGTCTCGGCGGCGTGGGGGCGCGTCGAGAGGTAGGCGAGGAGCGCGACCAGGAAGATCAGGGGGGTGACGACGAGGAACCCTCGGACGGTTCGGAACACGCCGCGAGTCTAACCGGCGTGCGCGGGGGTGTCCGGGGAGGCGCCGGCCGGCCCGTTCAGGCCGCCTTGCGGTGCGGCCCCCCGGGAGGAGGCGTCCGCCACCTCTCCCCGCAGGGCGTGCCAGAACGCGAGGACGCGCCGGACGTACTCCCGGGTCTCGCGATAGGGCGGGACCCCCTTGTACTCGTCCACGGCTCCCTCCCCCGCGTTGTAGGCCGCCAGGACCAGCTCGACGGAGCGGTCGCCGTACCGTTCGGCGAGCTCGGAGAGGTAGGCCGCGCCCCCGCGGACGTTCTCCGCCGGGTCGAACGGGCGCCTCACCCCCAGCCTGCGGGCCGTCGCCGGCATCAGCTGCATCAGCCCTCGGGCCCCCTTCCTCGAGACCGCGCGCGGCTGGAAGGCGGACTCCGCGGCGATCACCGCCGCGACGAGCGCCGGGTCGAGACGGCTGGCCTTCGCGGCCGCCTCGACGATGGCCCCGAACGGCTTCTCGAGGTGGCGCGAGGACGAGGCGGCGAGCCGGAGGGACGGGAGCGGCGCTGCCGCGGCCTTTCCGGGCGGGGCCGGAGGCCGGAAGTCGTCCGGGTCGAACTCGTCGTCGACGATCCGGTCGACCCGGTCGAGGGGGATGACCATCCACCCGCCTCCGGCGAGCTGGAGCCTCACCCGGTCGTCGTCCACCTCGAACCCCGAGACCCGCATCTGTCCTCCCCCCTCGAAGACGACGAGGGCGGCCGTCGCGCGGGCGCTTCCGAGGGTGCCCGCGAGGGGGAGGAGGAGGATCAGGACGCGGAGCTCCCGCAGGAGCCCGCGCCGGCGCGCCAGGCCGGTCCGACGGACGGGACCGGGCCGGGGCCGCGGACCGTCAGGCACGGGGGTGGGTGCGGTCGTAGACGCGCCGCACGCGCGCTCGGGAGACGTGGGTGTAGATCTCGGTCGTCGCGATGCTGGCGTGACCGAGCATCATCTGGACGGCCCTGAGGTCGGCGTCGTTGTCGACGAGGTGGGTCGCGAAGGCGTGCCGGAGGACGTGCGGGGAGACGGCCTCCTCCGGGAGGCCGGCGTTCCGGGCCGCGGCCTTCAGGGCGAGGAAGACGGTCTGCCGCGTGATGGGCTGCCGCCCCGCGCCCGGGAAGAGCCACGGGCTCGACGCGGCCGAACTCTTCCGGGGCCGCCCCTCCTCGATCCACCTCTTCACCCACCGGGCGGAGGAGTCGGCGATCGGGACGATCCGCTCCTTTCCCCCTTTCCCCTTCACCAGGACGAACCCGTCCTCGAGCCTCAGGCCCGAGAGCGGGAGGCCCGAGAGCTCCGAGACGCGCAGCCCGCAGGCGTAGAGGAGCTCCAGGAGCGCCCGGTCCCTGAGGCCCCGCGGCGTCTCCGGGTCCGGCGCCCCCAGGAGCCGCTCCACCTCGTCCCGCGAGAGGACCTTCGGGAGGACGAGCCATCGCCGCGGGTTCTCGAGGTCGGCCGTCGGGTCGGACGGGACGAGCCCCTCGCCCGAGAGGAAGCCGTAGAGCCCGCGGAGGGCGGAGGTGGCGCGGGCCAGCGAACGGGGGGAGGCTCCGGCGGCCCTCCTCTCGCCGAGCCACCTGACGACGTCGTCCCTCCCGACGGCGCCCGTCTCGAGCCCCCGCGCGGCGAGGAAGGCGCCGAACGCCGACAGGTCCCGCCGGTAGGCCTCGATCGAGTTCTCCGCCAGCCCCTTCTCGACGGCGAGGTAGTCGAGGAAGAGCGGCAGGTGCCGTTCCAGGAAGGGCTGGGTTCCCACGATTCGAGTTTACGGACGCGCGGGGGCGTCCGTCTCCCCGCGGCTGTCCGGCGGGGGCGGAATCGGCGGTTCGACCGGTCCGGTGGCGGCCTCGTCGGCCTCGATCACCGCCCGCGCGAGCTCGTCGTCGCCCAGGATCCGAGACGCGGCCTTCGCGTGGGCCAGGATCGCCTCCACCCGGGACGGGGTCGCCGCCAGGCGGTGCCGGGAGAGCCACGACACGGCGTTCGCGGCGCCGGACATCGGGCCCACCTCCAGGACCTGCTCGCGCCCGACGTCCGCGGCCGTCACCCCGGAGTAGACGCGGTCGGCGAGGTCCGTCCGGCCTCGCACCAGCGCCTTGAGGATCGCGTCGGCGTGGACGCCGCTCCCGGTCCGGAACGCGTCGCGGCCGAAGACCGGGTAGCGGTCCGGGACGGGGATTCCCACGACCCGGGAGACCTCGGCGACGTAGTCGGGGAGCGACGAGAGGTCCCTCCGGATCCACCCCAGGAGCCGCAGGTTCACGAGGAGGACGTCCATCGGCGTGTTGCCGACCCGCTCTCCGATGCCGAGGCCGCAGCCGTGGACGGCGTGCGCGCCGGCCCGCAGGGCCGCGAGGGCGTTCGCGACGGAGAGGCCGCGGTCCTCGTGGCCGTGCCACTCGATCCTGACCTCGGGGTTCTCCCGCTCGACGAGCTCCGCGACGAACCGGACGACCGCCTCCGTCCCCGCGGGGGTCGCGTGCCCCACCGTGTCGCAGACGCAGACCCGGCTCGCGCCCGCCTGGATGGCGGCCCCGTAGAGGGCGCGGAGGTCCTTCGGGTGGGCGCGCGTCGTGTCCTCGGTGACGGAGACCACGGGCAGCCCCTCGCGGACCGCGAAGCGGACGGCCTCCTCGGTCAGCCGGACGAGGCGAGCCCGGTCCCAGCCCTGGAGCGTCTGCCGGATCGGCGACGAGCCGATGAAGGCTCCCACGGCGATCCGGACGCCCGTCCTCTGGGAGATCTCGACGACCGGGCGGATGTCCGCCTCGACGGTCCGCGCGGCGCAGACCGGGCGGACGCGCAGGCGGGCGGAGGCGATCTCGCGCGCGAGCCGCTCCACCTGCCGGGCCTGCCGCGGGCCCGCGCCGGGGAGCCCGATGTCGACCCAGTCGATCCCGAGGGCGTCGATCAGCCTGAGGAGCCTCAGCATCTCCTCCGGCTCGGGGCAGCTCGCCGAGGGGGACTGGAGCCCGTCGCGCAGGGTCTCGTCCACGAGCTCCACGGAGCCCCGGGCGGGGCTCTCGTCCCCCGCCTCGCGATTCCAGTCGAAGATCAGGTGGTCCGCCGGCATCAGCCCCTCCCTCCGCAGACCGTACCCGTTCCGGAGCCCCGCGTCATAGAATTTTCCATTATGACTCAGAGTCTCGGGATCGTCGGCTACGACTCGTTCCACTTTATCGTCAACGACCTCGAGAGGAGCCGGCGCTTCTACACCGACGCCCTCGGCTTCACCGAGGTCGCCCGGTCCTCGGCCGCGAAGGTGGAGAAGGGGGGCGAGGTCGCCTCCGTCTTCGGCGCCGGCCAGATCCGGGTCCTCGTCTCCACGCCGGCTCGCGCCGACTCGCGCGCGGCCCGCTACCTGCGCATCCACCCCGACGGGATCTCGTCCCTCGCGTTCCGCGTCCGGAGCGTCGAGGCGGCCTGGGCCTTCCTCGAGGGCCGCGGCGCCACCTTCCTGTCGGGCATCCAGGAGTCCGGGGAGGCGGGGGGCTCGTTCCGGACCTTCTCCATCGCCACGCCGCTCGACGACGTGACCTTCCGCTTCATCGAGCGGACCGGCGACTACCCCCGCTTCGCGCCGGACTTCGAGGCCGTCGGCGACGGCGTCCCGCGCGAGAACCCGCACGGCTTCGCGACCATCGACCACGTCACCTCGAACGCGTACACGATGCTTCCCGTCGTCAACTGGTACCGGGACGTCCTCGGCTTCACGCACTACTGGGACGTCGAGTTCCACACCTCCGAGGTGGACGGCGGGAAGAAGATGACCGGGTCGGGCCTGCGGTCGATCGTCATGGCCGACCCCGAGAGCGGGATCAAGTTCGCCACGAACGAGCCGATGCGCCCCTTCTTCCGCGAGAGCCAGATCAACCGCTTCTGCGAGGACCACCACGGCGCCGGCGTCCAGCACGTCGCCTTCCTCGTGAAGGGGATCATCCCGGCCGTCGAGAGCCTCAGGAAGCGCGGCATCGCCTTCCTCCCCGCGCCCGGCGCGTACTACGACCGCCTCCCGAAGCGGCTCGAGGAGGTCCGGATCACGAACGTGAAGGAGCCGATGGAGGCGCTCCGAGCCAACCACATCCTCGTGGACGGCCAGGACGACCGCTACATGCTCCAGATCTTCATGCTCGACGCGGGGGCCCTCTACGGCGACCAGTCGGCCGGCCCGTTCTTCTACGAGGTGATCCAGCGGGAGGGGGACAAGGGGTTCGGGTACGGGAACTTCCGCGCCCTCTTCGAGTCGATCGAGGCGGCGCAGCGCTCGGAGTCGCGCTCCCTCGAGGTCGTCGGCTGACGATGATCGACCGGATGCAGCTCGGGGAGGTCCCCGAAAAGCCCCACACGGTCTTTCGCGACCGCGCCGGACGCCTCCGCCACGAGGAGTGCCTCACCCGCGCGGGCTTCGACGGCGAGTACTCGATCCTCTACCACGAGGGGCCGCCGATGACGGACCGCGAGATCGGCCCCGCCGACCCGGGCCCGTTCGACCGGAGGGTGCCGATCCCCGCTTCCCCCGTCCCGCTCAAGCGGCGCCTCCTCCTCGGGGAGAAGAGCCCGCCCGGCTGGACTCCGGTGCTCGACAGCGCCGACGTCACCGTGTCCCTCTTCCACCTCCCCCCCGAAGCGGCCGGGGACGAGGGCTTCTGCAACGGCGACGGCGACGACCTCCTCTATCTCTACTCGGGGCGCGGGACGCTGGAGACGCCGTTCGGCGATCTCCCCGCCGAGGGAGGCGACTACGTCCTCGTCCCGCGGGGAGTCGTCCACCGCTGGCGGATCGAGGAGGACCTCCGGGGGATCGGCTTCGAGCTGAAGGGCGGCTTCCACCTGCCGACGCAGTTCCGGAACCCCGTCGGCCAGCTCCGGATGGACGCTCCGTTCACCCACCGGGACTTCCGGCGCCCCCGCTTCTCGGGCCCCCGCCCCGGTCCCGCCACGGTCCTCGTGAAGAAGGGGGGGCTCTTCGTCCGCCGCGTCCCCCTCGCCTCGCCTTTCGACGTGGTCGGGTGGGACGGGACCGTCTGGCCGTTCGCCTTCCCCATCCTCCGGTTCCAGCCGAAGACCGGGCTCGTCCACCTGCCTCCCACCATCCACGGGACCTTCGCCGGGCGCGGCGTCCTCGTCTGCTCCTTCGTCCCCCGCGTCACCGACACCCACCCGGACGCGATCCCCTGCCCATACCCCCACGCGTCCGTGGACTGCGACGAGGTGATCTACTACGTCCGGGGGAGCTTCACCAGCCGCAAGGGAGTCGGGCCCCAGGCCGTGTCGCTCCACCCCGCGGGGATCCCCCACGGGCCCCACCCGGGAGCCTACGAGGCCTCCATCGGGACCCGCGCGACGGACGAGCTGGCGGTGATGATGGACACCTTCCTCCCGCTCTCCCTGACGGAGCAGGCCCTCGGTCTCGAGCACGCCGGGTACCACGACTCCTGGGTGCCGGCGTGACGGCGCCCCGTCCCCTGCGGGTCGGGCTCCTCGGCTTCGGAACGGTCGGCCGCTCGTTCGCACGCCTCGTGAAGGAGCAGCGCGAGAGGCTCCGCTCGACCCTCGGGGTGGAGGTGAGGATCGCCGCCATCGCGAGCCGGAGCCTTCATCGGCAGGAGACCTCGTGGCTGGAGCCCCCCGTCCGCCTCGGCACCGACCTCGCGGAGGTGGCGACCGCCGACGACGTCGACGTGGTCGTCGAGCTGATCGGGGGGCTCTCCCCGGCCGGCGACCTCCTCCTCGCGGCGCTCGCGGCGGGGAAGAGCGTCGTCACCGCCAACAAGGCCCTCCTCGCCGCGCGCGGGCCCGAGCTGACGCGCCTCGCAAGCCGGAACGGGCTCTTCCTCGGGTTCGAGGCGGCCGTGGCGGGCGGAATCCCCATCCTCCGCGCCCTCCGCGAGAGCTTCGCGGGGGACCGCGTCGTCTCCGTCGGGGGGATCCTCAACGGGACCTGCAACTTCGTCCTCACGGAGATGGAGCGGACGGGGCGCTCGTACGGCGACGTCCTCGCCGACGCCCAGCGGCTCGGCTACGCCGAGGCCGACCCCGAGGCGGACGTCGGCGGGGCCGACGCGGCCGCCAAGCTCGCCCTCCTCTCCCGCCTCGCCTTCGGCCAGGAGGTCCCGGTCGACGCGATCCCGCGCGAGGGGATCACCCGCCTCCTCCCGTGCGACTTCGTCTACTCGCGGCTCCTCGGGCGGACGCCGCGCCAGGTCGCCTCCGCCCGGCTGATGCCGACCGGCCACGTTCTCCTGTCGGTGAGGACGCACCTCGTCTCGTCCGAGTCGATGCTCGCCAAGGTGACCGGCCCCTTCAACGCCGTCGTCGTGGCGGCGGAGAACGGGGGCGAGTTCGTCCTCTCGGGGCGCGGGGCCGGAGGCGACCCCACCGCGACCGCCGTCCTCGCCGACGTCGTCGAGCTGGCCCGCTCCGGCCCGAGGCCCGGCGTCGCCCCGTTCGGCTCCCCCGTCCTCGCGCCCTTCGCCCCCGCCGCGCCGGAGGAGTTCGCCGCCCCGTTCTACCTGAGGTTCGTCGTGAGCGACCGGCCCGGGATCCTCGCCGACCTCAGCCGGGCCCTGGCCGACCAGGCGATCAACATCGACGCCGTCTTCCAGGCCCCGTACGGCGAGAAGGACGCCCTCCCCTTCGTGATCACGCTCGAGACCGTGGCGGCGCCGCAGCTCTCCCGCGCCCTCGAGGCGATCGCCGCCCTCCCCTTCCACGTGGAGCCGCCGCTGGCGCTCCCCATGACCCCCTGACCGCCTCCCTCGAGGCGAAACGCCCCGGCCCCCGCAAAGCGGGGACCGGGGCGCGCGGGTCCCGGGCGAGGGCCGGCGCTACTTGAGGAACCGGGCGATCTCCTCGGCCCGGCGGGACTCCCACGAGCTCTCGGAGACCTTCTCGGACGACTTGTACGTCATCTTCAGGTCCGGCCAGCCGAGCCCGGGCGGAACCGCGACCTCCACGTCCTGCAGGTAGCCCTTGTCCTTCTCGATCCAGAGGAAGCCGACCTCGCTGCCGAAGGCCGGCCCCTCCAGCTTGTACTTATTGCACGCGATCCCGTCCCGGTCGACCTCCTCGACGAAGGAGACGGTGACCGTCCCGAGGGCCGAGAGCCAGGCGGGGCCCTTCGGGTCCTCGCCCAGGAGGCCCACCTGGAACTCCTTGCCGCGCTCCGCCAGGTGCCGCATGGCGTGGGAGAGGGTCAGGAGCCCGAACGGGTAGATGTGGGTCGGGACGTGCGGGAGCCGGATCGAGACGGTGACGGGGACCGTCCCGCCCGCGGCGAGGGCCGGGTCCTGGACCGTCAGCGAGAGCGCCTCGTCGGTGGCGGTGCCCGACGCCGAGAGGGTCCGGACGCCTCCCGTCCGCTCCGTGTAGAGCTCGAAGCTCCTGAGGGAGTAGGTGTCCCAGTCCATCTCGGCCACCAGGTCGCGCACGAGGTCGGTCCCCGGCCCCATGAAGACGATCTCGAGCTTCGTCCTCGACGGCACGTAGACGATCGCCTCGCCGCTCCTGGTCCCCGCGAGGTCCGACCGGTCGTAGACGTACATCATCCCCACGTCGACCCGGCCCCCCTTGTACTTGAAGGCCTTGGTCGACTTGCCCTGCGCCGCGACGGGTCCCGCGAGCGCCACCGACAGCGCCGCGACCAGCACCCGGACAGCCAACGACTTCATGACCCCTCCCCCTGCGAAGACGGCCCTTCGCCCGACGAAAGGCGAACGGTACAGGAAGCGGACGGGAGTCGGCAAGCCGCCGCGGCCCGTATCATCTCCGCAGGAGGGGCGATGCCGATCGAGATCCTCGTCACCGGGGGGACCTTCGACAAGACCTACGACGAGCTGAGCGGGTCCCTGTCGTTCCGCGACACCCACGTCCACGAGATGCTGAAGCTCGGACGGTGCCGGGTGGACGTGCGGGTCAGGACCGTCATGATGGTCGACAGCCTCGAGCTGACGGACGCCGACCGCGAGGTCATCCTCTCCTTCTGCCGCCGGACCGCGTCGACCCGGATCGTCGTCACCCACGGGACCGACACGATGGCCGAGACGGCCGCCGTCCTCGGCGCCGGGCTCTCCGGCACCGGGAAGACGGTCGTCCTGACGGGCGCGATGATCCCGTACGCCTTCGGGAGCTCGGACGGGCTCTTCAACCTCGGAAGCGCCCTCTCCCTCGTCCAGACGCTCCCTCCGGGCGTCTACGTGGCGATGAACGGGATGCACTTCTCCTGGGACAACGTGCGGAAGAACCGCGCGCTGGGGGTCTTCGAGACGAAGGGATGAGGGGCCTCGAGCAGATCCCGTTCCTGTACGACGCCGGCCTCGCCTTCCTCGAGGCGACCGGCCTCGGGAGCTGGCGGCAATGGCTCGTGGCCGGCGCCCGCGGCCTCACCCTCGACGTCGGCTGCGGGACGGGGCGGAACCTCGTCCTCTACGCCGCCGGGAGCCGCCCGATCGGCCTCGATCCCCACGTCGAGGTGCTGGCGGCCGCGCGCCGGAGGGCGCCGGGCACGCCGCTCGTCCTCGGACGGGCGGAGGAGCTCCCGTTCCGCGCGGGGGCCTTCGACACCGTCGTCAGCGGGCTGGTCTTCTGCTCGGTCGGCGACCCCGCGCGCGGTCTCGCCGAGGTCCGGCGGGTCCTGGCGCCGGGCGGGGCGCTCCGGATGATGGAGCACGTCCGGGCCGATGGCCGGCTCGAGGCCTGGCTGCAGGACGCCGCGCAGCCGTTCTGGACCTGGCTGACGGGCGGCTGCCGCCCCAACAGGGACACGGAGGGAGCCGTCCGCGCCGCGGGCTTCCTCGTCGACGATGGCGGGCGGCGCGCCCGGGGGACGATGAGGCGCTTCGCCGCCCGCGACGGGTCGCCCTGAGCGGGCCCTGCGGCCTCAGACGGTGAAGACCTCGATCTCGGGCGGGTGGACGAGGTGCTTCTTCACCGCGCACTGGTCGGCCGCCCGGACGATCGCGGGGACGTACTTCTCCGGGAAGCCGGGCGGCAGCGTCAACGCCACGCGGATCCGGGAGATCAGCCGGGTCGCCGGGTCGCGCTCCCAGTCCATCGTGGCCTTGAGCCCCTCCGGGGAGATCTTCCGCTCCTGGCAGAAGCGGAGGGCGTAGAAGCCCGCGCAGGTCCCGATCGAGGCCAGGAAGAGGTCGAACGGCGTCGGGGCGCTCCCCCCGCCTTCGGGCTTCGTCTGGTCCGTCCGGATGACGAGCTCACCGTGCCGGGCCTCGACGACCACCCCCCCCGGGAAACCGATCTCCATCGACATGAACCCTCCATGCTCCTCGGTCGTCGGGACCGCGGACGCGAGAGGGTACCAGCGACGACGCCCCGGAGCCGGGGCGAGGGGCCGGGGTCCGGAACGAGCGGTCCGGGCCTCCCTCGGATACGATGTCCGGCCCGGCGCCCGGACGGCCGGGCCCGACAGAAGGGAGAGGGAGAGATGTTCCAGGATTTCGCCGAGGCCCGCGCCCACGTCGAACGGCTCGGCATCGAGATGGTCGACCTCAAGTTCTGCGACCTCTGGGGACGGTGGCACCACCTCACGATCCCCGCCGGCGGCTTCACTCGCGACCTGATGGAGAACGGCGTCGGCTTCGACGGCTCGAGCGTCGGCTTCAAGACCGTGAGCGCGGGCGACATGGTGATGATCCCCGACCTGGGCACCGGCTTCGTCGACCCCTTCTGCGAGGTCCCGACGCTCTCGTTCGTCTGCCAGACGCTGGAGGCCGACACCCGCCAGCTCTTCCCGTACGACCCGCGGAGCATCGCCGGCCGCGCCGAGGCCCACCTGAAGGCGACCGGCGTGGCCGACGAGAGCCGGTTCGGTCCGGAGTTCGAGTTCTACGTCTTCGACGGCGTCTCGTACGAGAACGGGATGAACGTGGCGGCCTACCGCGTCCACTCGTCCGAGGCCGACTGGCACAGCCACGAGATGGGGAGCGGCTACACGATCCCCAAGCACGGGGGCTACCACGCGATCCCCCCGCAGGACCACCTCTCGAACCTCCGCACCCGGATCACCAAGCACCTCGCCGCGATGGGGGTCGAGGTGAAGTACCACCACCACGAGGTGGGGGGACCCGGCCAGTGCGAGATCGAGACGCCGATCCTCCCGATGCTCCGCGCCGGCGACGCCATCATGCTGGTGAAGTACGTCGCCCGGATGACCGCGCTCCAGGCGGGGATGACGGCCACCTTCATGCCGAAGCCGCTCTACGGCGAGGCGGGCTCCGGGATGCACTTCCACCAGCACCTCTGGAAGGACGGGAAGAACCTCTGCTTCGACCCGGAGGGCTACGGCTCCTCCAGCGCGCTGGCCCGCTCGTACATCGCCGGGCTCCTCCTCCACGGAGGGGCGGTGATGGCGTTCACGAACCCCTCGACGAACTCGTACCGCCGCCTGATCCCCGGCTACGAGGCGCCCGTCAGCGCCATCTTCTCCCTCGGGAACCGGAGCGCGGCGATCCGGATCCCGAAGTACGCGAACCGGCCCGAGAGCGCCCGGTTCGAGTTCCGGCCGCCCGACGCCACGGCCAACCCGTACCTCTCCATCGCCGCGCAGCTGATGGCGGGGATCGACGGGATCCGGCGCGGCCTCGACCCGGCCGCCCTCGGCTTCGGGCCGGTCGACGAGGACGTCTTCCTCTGGCCCCCGGAGCGGCGGGCCACGGTGAAGGCGCTCCCCACCTCCCTCGACGCCGCGATGGACGCCCTCGAGGCGGACCACGGCTTCCTCCTCGAAGGGGGCGTCTTCAGCGCGGACCTGATCCACCGCTGGATCGCGCGGAAGCGGAAGGAGGACCGGGAGGTCCGGAACAGGCCCCACCCGTACGAGATCGAGCTCTACTACGACCTCTGATTCCGCCGGTCGCCGGGCCCGCTCCCGGCGGCGAGGAACGCGGCGAGGGCGGGCGGGAGGCCGCCCTCCCCTGCGGAGGCGCCGAGGGCCCCGGCGAGCGCCCGGAGCAGCTCGCGCTGCCGTTCGAGGTCCTTCACGAAGAGCCGGAGCCTGAGGAGCGACTTCACCCGCGCGACCAGCTCGAGCCGGTCGATCGGGTGGAGGAGGAGGTCGTCGGCGCCCGCCGCGACGGCCCTCATCCGGGCCCTCGGCTCCGGCCAGCTCAGGACGACGATCGAGGGGAGGACCTCTCCTCCCGGCGACTCCTTCAGCCGCCTGCAGACCGTGATCCCGTCCGGCTCGGAGGCCTGCAGGTCGATGAGGGCCAGGTCGGGGCGGCTCTCGGAGGCGGACCGGAGGGCGGCCTCGCCCCCGTCGACGAAGGTCGCCTCGTGCCCGGCCGTCGCCAGGATCTCCTCGAGGACCTCGCGGTTCGCGCGCCGCTCGACCGCCACCAGGATGCGGCCCCGCAGGGGCCCCGCGGGCGGCGGAAGGAGGTCCTCCCACCGGGGGACGGGGAGGCCGGGCCGGATCGCCAGCGTCGCGTCGTTCGCGAGGAGGATCTCCACCACCTCCGGCCGGAACGCGCCCCGCGCGACGTCGTCCCTCAGCCTGGCGGCGGCGGCCGCCGGGGTCTGGCCGGCGCAGAGGAGGCCGTCGAACAGGTTGCACGCCTCCACCACCTCCGCCGCCAGGGGGAAGGGCTCTCCCGCGGCCGCGTGCCTCCCCCCCTCCGCCCCCCATCCCGCCCGCACCGCCCCGGACAGGAGCTCCTTCCCGACGTCGTAGAGGAGGCCGGCCCGCGCCACGGCCTCGAGGGACGCGCCGGCCGCCGGGAGGCGGCGCGCGAGGAGGATCGAGAGGGCCGCCACGCGCTCGGAGTGGCCGGCCCGCCCCGGGACGCGCGCCTCGGCGAACCGGACCGCGTCGAGGAGGAGCCGGTCCGCCACGTCGAGGTCGTTCCTGAGGCGGCGGATCCTGACGAGGGACCTGACCCGCGCCGCCAGCTCCGCCTGGTCGACGGGCTTGTTCAGGAAGTCGTCCGCCCCGACGTTGAGCGCGAGGACCTTGTCGGTGACCTCGGAGAGCGCGGTGAGGACGACGATCGGGATGACGCCCGTCCTCCGGCTCCCCTTCAGGACCCGGCAGACCGAGAAGCCGTCCAGCACCGGCATCATCACGTCGAGGACGATGCAGTCCGGGCTCCGCTCCTCCACCGCCCGGAGGGCCGCGGCGCCGTCCCCCGCCCGGGTCACCTCGAACCCCTCCTCGACGAGCAGCTCCTCGATCAGGTCGAGGTTCTCGGGCTCGTCGTCGACGACGAGGACGTGACCCCCTCCGGCCGTCGCCGCGCTCACGGGGTCCCGTCCGCCGCCTTCGGCGGCACGAAGCCGAGGACGGTCGCGACGAAGGTGGAGACGTCGATCGGCTTCGCGACGTAGCCGGTGCAGCCGCCGGCGAGGAACCGCTCCCGGTCGCCCCTCATCGCCGCCGCGGTCAGCGCGACCAGCGGGACCTGGTCCCAGCCCGGCCGCAGGCGGAGCTCCCGCGCCAGGGCGAGGCCGTCGGCGCCGGGGAGCTGCATGTCGAGGAGGACGACGTCCGGCGGGGGCCCGAGGGCCGCCGCGCGCGCCCCCTCGGAATCGCGCGCCACCCGCACCTCGAGCCCGGCCTCCTCGAGGAGGAACTCGACGAGCTCGAGGTTCTGCTCGTCGTCCTCCACCAGGAGGATCGACGCGGGGCGGCGTGCGGCGTCAGCCACCGCGGGCCTCCCCGCCCAGCCGCCCGACGATCCCGTCCAGGACCGCCGCCAGCCTCTGCCTCGTCGAGGCGGGGTCCCCCTTCGCGACGAGGGCGGCGACCTTCCCCGCGAGCCTCGTCCGGTCCTCGAGCGTCAGGTCCCGCGCGGTCAGGACCAGGATCGGCATGGCCGACGTCGCCGGGTCCTCGGAGAGGCGGCTCGCGACCTCGAACCCGTCCATCCCGTCCATCATCAGGTCGAGGACGATCAGCGAAGGGCTCGTGGCCCGGGCGCGCTCGAGGGCCTCCTCGCCGGTCAGGGCGTGGACCGTCTCGAACCCGCTCGCGAGGAGGAACGAATCGAGCAGCTCGTGGACCTGCGGGTCGTCGTCGACGACGAGGATCGTCGTCTCGCCCCGTCTCCGCCCCTCCAGCAGCTCCTCGAGGCGGGAGACGAGCTCCGCCCCGTCGACCGGCTTGAGGAAGTAGCCGTCGGCGCCGAGCGCGAACCCCAGGTCGCGGCTGTCGACGACCGAGACGATCACGACGGGGATCCGCCGGGTCCTCTCGTCCCCCTTGAGGGCCTTGAGGACGCCCCACCCGTCGAGGCCCGGCAGGACGAGGTCGAGGGTCACCGCGTCGGGCCGCAGCGCCTGGGCGAGCATCACCGCCTCCTCGCCGGAGCGGGCCCGCAGCGGGATGAACGAAGCCTCGGCGAGGGCGGAGGCGATCGCCTCGTAGGCCTCGGCGTCGTCCTCGACGACGAGGACCTTGTGCCGGCCGGCGGCGTGCGGCCGCGGCCTCGGCGACGCCGGCTCGGAGGACGTCGGCGGGAGGGCGCGCTCCGGGCCGGGGACCGGGGAGGCGGCGCGGGCGCGCCGGGGCAGGGTCACCGTGAAGGTGCTCCCTTCGCCGAGGGCGCTCTCCACGTCGACCGTCCCGCCGTGGAGCGTCACCAGCTTCCGGACGAGGGCGAGCCCGAGGCCGGTCCCGGCGAAGCGGCGAGTCGCCGTCCCGTCGGCCTGGCGGAACTCCTCGAAGATGAGGGCCCGGTCAGCCTCGGCGATCCCGATCCCGCGGTCCCTCACGGCCACCTCGATCGCCTCCGGCGCCCCGGACCCCTCGTCGGCGGGGACGAGACGGCTCGAGATCGTCACCGCCGACCGCTCCGGCGAGAACTTCACGGCGTTGGAGAGGAGGTTGTAGAGGATCTGCTTAAACTTCACCGGGTCCGCCTCGAGCGGCGGGAGGTCCTCGGGGACCTCCACCTCGAACGTGACCCCCCCCTTGGCCGCCATCCCCTTCATCACGTGGCAGACCCCCTCGACGACGCTCCGCACGGGGAGCGGCTCGGGGTTGAGCTCCATCCGCCCGGCCTCGATCTTCGACAGGTCGAGGATGTCGTTGATGATCCCGAGGAGGTGGTGGCCCGACGTGTTGATGTTCTCGAGGAAGCGGAGGTGCTTCTCCCCCACCTGCCCCGCGAGCCGGGTCTTCAGGATCTCGGAGAACCCGATGATGGAGTTGAGGGGCGTCCTCAGCTCGTGGCTCATGTTGGCCAGGAACCGGGTCTTCAGCCGGTCGGCCTCGCGGATCCTCGCGTTCGCCTCGGCCAGCTCGTGCGTCGCGCGGTCGAGGGCGGAGGTCAGGCGCCTGAGCTCCTCGACCTTCCGGCTCTCGTCCTCGCGGAGCTTGCGGATGACGGACCTCTTCTCGCGCAGCTGCGCGACGCCCCTGAGGAAGAAGAAGGAGGAGCCGAAGAGGAAGGCCATCCGGGTGAGGGCCTGCGCGAGGGCCGCGTCGAGCCCGCGGACGTCGCCCGTCAGGACGAGCGCGCCGACGTAGCAGGCGACGCTCCAGGCCGCGACGCCGATCGTGGCCGGGAGGCCGGCGCCGAAGGCGGCGGCCGAGCTCGTCGAGAGGAGCCACAGGTACCAGGGGCTCGCGAGGCCTCCGCTGATCTTCACCCCCCAGGCGACGATCATCGGGTCGACGATCATCCAGACCGCGTCCAGGGCGCCGACCCACCCCCCGGCCACCGCGCGCGGCGCAAGGGCGATGAACGTCAGGGCGGAGACGATCCCGATCGAGACCACGCCGACGCCGACGACGGGGTCGATCCGGAGGGTCCCGCCGGCCCACGAGACGAGGCCGACGACGAGGGCCAGGAGGAAGACGGCCGCCCGCGTCTTCTGGAATCGGATCCGGAAGAGGACGCCCGCCTCGGGCGCCTGCGCGCCGTCCTCGTCGGCGGTCCGCTCCATCCCGCTCGAGCCCGCCATCCGCCCCTCCCCGGGCCGGGCCGCCCCGAAGGCGTCCCGCTCCGATCGGCTCCGCTGGGCGTTCCGGATGGACACGATGATAGCGGAACGGGCCGCGGGCCTCGCGGCCCGCGGCCCGCGGCCCGCGCTCAGCGGGTCAGGAGGGCGGAGAGGGCGCGCGAGGCCCGGTCGATCTTCCGGAAGACGGGGATCCCCGCCCGCTGGAGGACGGTGACGAAGTCGTCGTAGAGGCGCCCGGAGTCGACCGACACGACCAACGGCTTGCCGGTCCGTCGGAAGAGGCGGACCAGCTCCTGAGGCAGCGAGGCGGGAGCGTGGATGTTCTCGCCGTGGCTCCCGGCCAGGTCCGGGGCGAGGTCGTCGAGGGCCGGCGTCACCGGGATCGGCGAGACGACGAGGCCGTCGACCCCCTCGTCCTCGAGCATCGCCTCGGCGGCCTGCACGAAGGGGCGCGTCGCCGCCATCGGCGTGGCGTCGACCGGGTTGTCGGCGTGAGCGATCTCCGGGAGGACCGCGGCGAGCCGCCGGCGGGTCCCCTCCGAGAGCGTCGCCGGGACGAGGTCGTACAGCTTGTCGAGGACCGCGGAGCATTCGAACCCGGCGTTGGAGATGACGCCGACCCGGTTCCCCCCGGCGGGCGGGATCCGGTCGAAGAGCATCGTGAAGGCCTTGGTGAAGTCCTCGAACATGTCGAGCGTCTCGGCGAGGACGACGCCGGCGCCGGTGAGGAGGGCGCGCGCGACGGCGTAGTCGCCGGCCAGCGAGGCCGTGTGGCTCTGCGTCGCCCGGGCCCCGAGGGCCGTCTTCCCGGCCTTGAACGCGATCACGCGCTTCCCGGCCTCCCGGAGCTCCCGGGCCAGCCGGGCGAACCGCTCGCCGTCGAGGGGCTTGAACCCCTCCACGTAGCAGGCGACGACGCGGACCGACGGCTCGTCGCGGAGGTACTCGAGGAAGTCCGCGACGGTCAGGTCCATCTGGTTGCCGTAGGAGATCGACGCCCGCGGGAAGACGATGCCGTCGAGATTGCTCGTGAGCGAGACGAGGTAGGCGCCGCTCTGGCTCACCGCCACGAGGCCGTCGCCGGGGGCGTCGTGGAACGGCAGCTTGTACTGCGGGAGGAAGAAGGTGTTGTACCGGTGCTTGGAGACGATCCCGAGGCAGTTCCCCCCGACGAGGACGGGCCCCTCCCCCGCCGTCCCGCGGGACGCCGCGACCGCCTCGACGATCTCCTCCTCCAGCTCCCTCCGCCCCGTCTCGGCGAAGCCGCCGGGGATCAGGATGATCGACTCGGCGCGACCCGTCGCGCAGAGGGACCGGATGGCGTCGCGCGCCCCCTCGGCCGGGATCGCCACGACCGCGAGGTCGACGACCTCGGGGAGGTCGGCGAGGCTCCTCACGCACGGGATCCCCTCGAGCGTCCGCTCCTTGGGATGGACCGCCCAGAGGCGGCCGTAGTCGATCCCCTCGGCGTGCCTCAGGTTCCTGAGGATGATCCGGCCCGGGTTCATCGACGAGGCCGAGGCGCCGACGACGACCGCGCTCCGCGGCTCCAGGAGGTTCCGGATCTTCCGCAGGGGTCGCCGCGGCGGGCGCGCGGTCGACTTCGAGAGCAGCGCCTTCCCGTCGACCGCCGTCCACGCGCCCCCGGGCGCCGACAGGAGCGGGTTCACCTCGACCTCCTCGAGCGTCAGCGGGTCGTCCTCGCCCGCCTGCGCCGCCGCTCCGAACGCCACGGCGACCTCGCCCAGCCGCTCGAGGCGCGCGGCCGTCGCCGCCAGGTCGAGCGGTGGGACGGCGTGGAGCCGGCTCGGCCGGAAGAGGAGCCCGATCGCCGGGAGCTCGTCGGCGGCCGCGCGAAGCCCGGGGAGGATCTCCCCCGGGCGGAGGATGGCGGTGGAGCGTCCCTCGGCCAGGGCGCCGAACCACTCCGTCAGGACGCCGCCGAGGCCGAGGACGAGGACGGGACCGAACGCGGGGTCCTGCTTCACCGAGAGGAGGGTCTCCTCCCCCGGGGCTCCTCCCGCCGCGATCCTCTCGCTCACCAGGATCCCCGACCGGCGGGCCCCGGGCGCCTTCGCCGCCACCCGCTCCCAGAGCGAGGCGGACTCCCGGACGAGGGCCGCGGGGTCGGCGGCGCAGAACGCCACGCCCCCGACGTCGCTCTTGTGGAGGATCTCCGGGGAGGCGATCTTCAGGACGAGGCCGGGTCCGGCCGCGCTGCGGCAGAGCTCCAGGGCGTCCGCCGGCAGGGCGGCCTCTGCGGCGGGCGGCCCGGCGAGGAAGACGTGCCGGGGGACGGCGAAGCCGGCCGCCGAGAGGACGGCGTAGACCTCGTTCTCGAGAAGCCGGGTCCGGCCGTCGCGGCGCGCTCCCCGGAGGACCTCGCGGACTCGATCGATCATTCCCCCCTCCGCAGCGGGTGAAACTAACATGGTGTCCCGGATGTCGTCCCCGCTCGACAAGAAGCTGAGAGACCTTCGCACCCTCCTCGAGCTCGCCGAGGCGATGAGCGGCGTGAGGGACACCCAGCGGCTTCTCGAGCTGATCGTCGCCTCCGCCTCGCGCCTCGTCGACGCCGACCGGTCGAGCCTCTTCCTCAGGGACGACGACGGCAGCCTCTGGACCAAGGTCGCGGAGGGGTCGTCGGACATCATCCGGCTCCCGCCGGGCTGGGGGATCGCGGGGCTCGTCGCCCGGACCGGGAAGGTCGTCAACATCCGGGACGCCTACGACGACCCCCGCTTCGACCGGCAGATCGACCGGAAGACCGGGTTCCGGACGCGCAGCATCCTCTGCGTCCCGCTCGTCGACAAGGAAGGCGCCGTGGTCGGCGTCCTCGAGGCGATGAACAAGAAGGGGGGCGAGCCGTTCGACGGCGACGACGAGGAGAGGCTCCGCGCCCTCTGCAGCCACGCGGCTGTCGCCGTCGAGTCGCAGCGCCTCCTCGACGGCGAGCGCCTCCGCCAGCGGATGGAGAGCGAGATGGAGGTGGCGCGCCGGATCCAGAGCGGCCTCCTCCCCCGCCGGATGCCGACCCTCGCCGGCCTCCGCCTCGCCGCCTGGATGGAGACCGCCGACAAGACCGGAGGCGACTACTACGACGTCATCGAGGCCCCACAGGGCTCGCTCGACCTGATCGTCTGCGACGTCTCGGGCCACGGCATCGCGGCCGCCCTCCTGATGGCCACGACCCGCGCCTACGGCCGCGCCGTCCACACGGTCGAGAGCGACCCGCGGAAGGTGATGGACCGGCTCAACCGCCTCCTCGTCCCGGACATGCCGTCCGACTCCTTCGTCACGATGACGCTCGCGAGGATCGGCGCCGACGGCTCGGCGTGCTACGTCTCCGCGGGGCACCCGCCGCCGCTGGTCTACCGCGCGGCGCAGGGAGTCTTCGACTCGCTCGAGGAGACCGACCTCCTCCTCGGCTTCGACGGAAACGCCTCCTTCACCGCCCACCAGGTCGACCCGCTCCGCCGCGGCGACGTCGTCGTCCTCTTCACCGACGGCCTCTACGAGGCGGCGTCGCCCGAAGGCGGGAGCTGGGGCCTCGCAGCCGTCAAGGAGGTCATCGCCGCCTCCGCCCGGGACGGCGCCGAGGGGATCGTGGCCGCTCTCCGGGAGGGGGTGGCGAGCCACCTGGAGGGACGGCCCCGCCAGGACGACGTGACCCTCCTGGTCGCCGAGAGGCTCTGAGCCCCCGCGGCCCGGGTCCTACTCGGCCCTGAGGACCTCGATCGGGTCGAGGGCTGCCGCGCGCCGGGCCGGGAGGACGCCCGAGGCGAGCCCCACCCCCACGCTGACGGCCAGCGCGGCCGCGACGAACGGGAGGGGGACCCGGAGCGGCAGGCCGGGTACGGCGACGTGGATCAGCGCGCCGAGTCCCGCGCCGGCCAGCAGGCCGAGGAGGCACCCCGCCGCCGAGAGGAGGGCCGCCTCGGCGAGGAACAGCGCCCGGATCTCGGGGGGCCGCGCGCCGAGGGCCTTCAGGAGCCCGATCTCGGCCGACCTCTCGCCCACCGAGATCCACATCATCGTGAGGATCCCGATCGCGCCGACGACGAGGGAGATCCCCGCGATCCCCGTGACGGCGCCGCTGACGACGGCGAGGACGCGGTCGAAGGCCGACAGCATCTCCGTCTGCGAGAGGACGGTGAAGTCCTCCTCCCCCTCGCGGCGGGACGCGAGCGCCCGCCGGACCCCGTCGACCACCGGTCCCGGCGGCACGCGGGGCGAGAAGAGGGCGTCGATCTCGGTGAGGCGCGAGAGGTTGAAGAGCTGCTGCGCGGACGCGATCGGGACGTACGCGGCGTCGTCGAGCGTCAGCCCGAGGAACTGGCCGACGGGCGCCATCTCGCCGATCACGACGAACCGGAACTCCCCGATCCTCACCCGCTCCCCGAGGGCGTTGGCGTCGCCGAAGAGCTCCCGTTTCAGCTTCGGGCCGAGGACCGCGACCGGCGCGGCCCGGCGGACGTCGCCGGGCGGCAGGAAGCGCCCCACCCGGACGCGGAACTTCCAGACGTCGGGGCCGCCGGCCGTGGCGCCGTAGACGAAGACGCTCCGCCCGCGGGACCCGGCGCTCACGCGCGCCATCCCCATGCAGACGGGGACGACCTTCTCCACCCCGGGGACCCGCTCCATCGCCTCCGCGTCGTCCACCGTCAGCGGCCGGATCCCCCCTCCGACCGCCCCGGCGATCCCGCCCGTCCTCACCTTCCCCGGGACGACGACGAGGGTGTTGGTCCCGAACTGGGAGAACTCGCTCACGATCGAGGCGCGCGCCCCCTCTCCCATGGCCGTCAGGAGGACCACGGAGGCGACCCCGATCACGATCCCGAGGACCGTGAGGGCGGAGCGGAGGCGGTGGGCCAGGACGGCTCCCGCGGCGAGGCGGAGGACCTCGGAGCCCCTCACGTCATCTCCGCGTCATCTCCGCGACATCTCAGCCTCATCTCCGCGCCAGGGCGGCGACCGGCTCGAGCCGCGCCGCCTGCCGCGCCGGCAGGACGCCGAAGACGAGGCCCACGGCGACCGAGAGCGCCACCGCCGCCGCCACGGCCCAGGCGGGGGGCGCGACCGGGAACGCCGGGAAGAGGGCCCGGACCGCCCGCGCGCCGCCGAGGCCGATGAGGAGGCCGGCGGCTCCCCCCGCCGTCGAGAGGAGGGCCGCCTCCGCGAGGAAGAGGCGGAGGACCTGGCGCCGGGCGGCGCCGAGCGCGAGGAGGAGGCCCACCTCCCGCGTCCTCTCCGAGACCGAGACGAGCATCACGTTCATGATCCCGACCCCCGCGACGGCGAGCGACACCGCCGCGATCCCCCCGAGGACGAGCGTGAGCATCCCGAGGATCGTCCCGAGCGTCGAGACGACGGCGTCCTGCGTGAAGACCGTCACGTCCTCCTCGCCTCCGTGCCGCTCCTTCAGAACGTGAAGGACCGACGTCTTCCCCGGGGCGAGGTCCGCGGGGTGGCGCATCTCGACGAGGACGCGGAAGAGGGAGGTCCTGTCGAACATCCGGAGCGCCTGGACCGCCGGGACGAGGACCACCTCGTCGAGGTCGAGGCCGAGGGAGACGCCCCGCGCGGTCAGGACCCCGATCACCCGGAACCTCTCGTCCCCGAGCCGGAGGAGCTCCCCGAGGGGGTTCCGCCCCGGGAAGAGCTCCGAGGCGACGCGCGCGCCGACGACGCAGACGCGCGGCGCCTCCTCCGGCCGGCCCGCCGGAAGGAACTGGCCCGCCCGGAGCGTCAGCCGCCGGAGCGGCTTCCACTCGGCCGTGGTCCCGGCGACGGTCACGTCGCGACTCAGCTCCCCGGCGCGGGCGGTGGCGCTGCCGACGGTCAGCCCCGCCGCGCGGACCACGCCGCTGACCCGGCGCTCCAGCGCCTCGACGTCGGCGAGCGTCAGGTCGTGCGTCGTCCCGCCCACGAGGGGGAGCGTCCCCGTCGTCTCCGTCTTCCCGGGGACCACGATCAGGAGGTTCGACCCCATCAGCGCAAACTCCCCCGTCACGTAGCGGCGCGCCCCCTCCCCGAGGCTGGTCAGGAGGATGACCGCCGCGACCCCGACCGCGACGCCGAGGAGCGAGAGGCCGGTCCGGAGCCGGTGGCCGACGAGGGCCGTCCCGGCGAATCGGAGGACGTCGAGGAGGCTCACGGCGCTCCTTCGGGGGCCGTGCCTACGACCCGCCCGTCCAGGAGGCGGACCCTCCGGCGCGCGCGCCGGCCGATCGCCTCGTCGTGAGTGACCACGAGGAGGGTGAGGCCCTCCCGGTTGAGCGACTCGAGGAGCCCGATCACCTCGTTCCCCGAGGCCGAGTCGAGGTTCCCGGTCGGCTCGTCCGCCAGGAGGATCGACGGGCGCAGCACCACGGCCCGCGCGATGCACACCCTCTGACGCTCGCCGCCGGAGAGCTGCTCGGGGCGGTGGGGCGCCCGATCCGCCAGCCCCACCGCACCGAGGGCGGCCTCCGCGCGCCTCGTCCTCTCCGCCCGCGGGAGCCCCGCCAGGACCATCGGCAGCTCGACGTTCTCGAGGGCCGTCAGCCGAGGGACCAGGTGGAACGACTGGAAGACAAATCCGACGTCGTTCCGCCGGACCCGCGCGAGCTCGTCCTCGCCGAGCCGGCCGACGTCCGCGCCGCGGAGCCGATAGGTCCCTCCGGTCGGCCGGTCGAGACAGCCCAGGATCGAGAGGAGCGTCGACTTCCCCGAGCCCGAAGGGCCCATGATCGAGACGTACTCCCCTCCCGCCACCTCGAGGTCGACCCCGGCGAGGGCGTGGACCGGCCGCCCGCCCACCTCGTAGGTGCGCGTGACCCCCTCGAGGCGGATCACCGCACCGTCTCCCCCTCCGCCACGGCCCGCGCTCCCGCCTTCACCTCCGCGCGGTCAAGGGTCACGACGACGGCGTCCCCTTCGGCCAGCCCCGACTTCACCTCGGCGTACTCCCAGTTCCTCACGCCGACCTCCACCCGCCTCTCCACGAGGATGCCCCGGTCGAGGACGAGGGCCTTCCCTCCCTCGAGGAGGGCGTACGACGGGACCCGAAGGACGCCGTCCCTCGCGTCGAGGACGACCACCACGTCGGCCGAGGTCCCCGGCAGCAGCCGTCGCGCGAACGTGCGGTCGAGGAGCTCCACCTCGATGTCGAGCGTCCGGTTCTGCTCGCGGACGTCGGCGACGTAGGGGGCGACCCGGCTGACGCGCCCTTGGGTGACCTGGCCCGGGTAGGCGTCGAGCGTCACGCGGACCGGGACGCCGGTGCGGACCTTGCCGACGTCGACCTCGTCGATCGGGGCGGTCACGTAGAGGGCGTCCGGGTCGAACAGGTCGACGACGGGAGGGATCGGCAGGCCTGGCGGGGACGGGGTGATCCACTCGCCCACCTCGGTCGAGACCTTCGCGACGACGCCGCCGAACGGCGCCCTGAGGACGCTCTTCGCCACGCCGACACCGGACAGCTCCAGCTGCGCGCGGGCCTGCGCCACGCGCGCCCTCGCCGTCTCGCACGCCGCGGACGTCACGTCGTGCGCCGTCTGCGCCTGCTCGAGGAGGGTCGCCGAGACGATCTCGTCCCTCGCGAGGGCCTCGGAGCGGGCGACGTCGCGCCGCGCCTGCTCCGCCTGCCGGCACGCCTCGGTCTCCTGCGCCCGGGCGACCTCGAGCGACCGCTCGGCCAGCTCGCGCTGCGCCTTCACGTCGGCGTCCGCGATCCGCATCAGGACCTGGCCCGCTCGGACGCGGTCGCCCTCGCGGATCGCGAGCTCTTCCACGCGTCCGCCGACCTCGGGGCTCAGCGTGGCACGCCGGCGGGCCTTCACGGTCCCCGCCCGGCTGTTGGTCACCGTCTCCTCGACGCGGCCCCGCGCGACGCGGAAGACCGTCACCGGGACGGGGGCGGGCCGGAGGAGGACGCCCTTGACGAAGGCCGCCGCCGCGACGACGGCCGCGACCACCACGATGCGACGCCATCGGGTCCGCCGGTCCATCGATCGATGCTACCGCTCCCGTCCCGGACGGGCTCGCCGAATCCGCGCGGACCGGCGCGAGAGGAGCGGCTGCTACGATCCTTCGCCCGGCGCGCCGCCGGGACCCCAGCGATGGCCCGACCCGCCCGCCCGATCCGGCTCCTCCGCCTCGCCGCCGCCCTCGCGGGGCTGGCGGCGCTCCTCTCCCCGGGCGGGTGCTCGCGGAGCGCGGGAGACGCGGCGCTCTCCCATGCGGAGCGCGACCGGCGCTCCGCGCTCGCCGAGCGCGCGCGGGTCGCCTTCGGACGGCTGCCGGAACGGGTCCCGGGGGCCGGCGCGGACGCGCCGGAGCTGGTGGCGCTCGGGAAGGCGCTCTTCTTCGACCGGAGGCTCTCCGTCAACGGCTCCCAGTCGTGCAACGACTGTCACCGGCTCGACGGGGCGAATCCTTCCGGGGCCGACGGCGAGCGGACGTCCGAAGGGGCCCTCGGCCGGCGGGGCCGCCGGAACGCGCCGACCGTGAGGAACGCGGCGCTCCACCTCGCGCAGTTCTGGGACGGGCGCGCCGCCACGCTCGAGGAGCAGGCGGAAGGGCCGATCCTCGACCCCGACGAGATGGCGATGCCGGACGCGGCGGCGGTCGCCCGGGCGCTCGAAGGGGACCCGGCGACGGCGGCCGCCTTCCGCGCGGCGTTCCCGGGGACGGAACGTCCCGTGACGCTCCGGAACGCGTCGCGGGCGCTCGCCGCCTTCGAGAGGACCCTCCTGACCCGCGACCGGCTCGACGCGTTCGTCGGGGGCGACCTCGCGGCCCTGAGCGCGGAGGAGTCGGAGGGTCTGCGCCTCTTCCTCGACGCCGGGTGCGTCACCTGCCATGCGGGGCCGGCGCTCGGGGCGCGCCAGTACCAGCCCCTCGGCCTGGCGCACGCCTATCCCACAGCTGACCCGGGTCGCTTCGAGGTGACGCACGACGAGGCGGACCGCGGGAAATTCAAGGTGGCTCCCCTCCGGGACGTCGCGCGGACGGCCCCGTACTTCCACGACGGAAGCATCGCGACGCTCGAGGAGGCGGTCCGGAAGATGGCCTGGCACCAGCTGGGCAGGACTCTCCCGCCCGGCGACCTGCGGGCGATCGTCGCGTTCCTGGGGGCTCTCGACGACGTCGGGGCCCCTCCGGCCGCCTCGGCCGAATCGGCCGTTCCGGCAGGTCCCGCTTCCTGACAGAGAGTCCCCGGGGCGGGCCCTCATGTCGAGCGTTCTCGAAACGTGGGGCGGCCGTTCGGGCATGTCGTCTCGAAGCCTTGGCCGGGCAACGATTTGCCCTCTCGCTGCGACGCGAGAAACCGTCGCAGGAGGGGCTTCCCAAGCAAGTGATTTTCGGGTATCCTATTCTGTTCTTCGAGTCGGACGGGGCACCGCCCCGACGAATCGAGGAGGAGCCAAGGCTTGAGAACGACGGTCCGGCGGCGTCCCCGACGCCGTGGCGGTCCCCATGCCTCGACCGAGCCCGCGACACAGACCCTGAGTACGAACGGAGCGGCGGCAGCCGATATTCCCGGCTTCCCGGGGCCGCTCTCCGCCCACCGGGGCGCTCCCGCGCGCCGGAACCCGACCTGAGGACGGAACCGAGATGGCCCAGCTGTTTCCGAAGAGCGCCAATGTCCTCGCCCCGGCATCGATCGTCGCCCTCCTCCTCGCCGGGGGCGGCGTCGTCGGGGGGCTCCTGGCGGTCGACTACGCCGGGTTCAACCAGCGGAGGGGCGAGACGATCGAGCAGCCCGTCCCCTTCAGCCACGAGCACCACGTCTCCGGGCTCGGGATCGACTGCCGCTACTGCCACACCGCCGTCGAGAAGTCGGCGACCGCCGGGATCCCCCCCACCGCCACCTGCTACAACTGCCACAAGCTGATCTGGAACGAGGCGCCTATGCTGGAGCCCGTCAGGTCCAGCTTCCGGACGGGGCAGCCGCTCCGCTGGACCAAGGTCCACGACCTGCCGGACTTCGTCTACTTCAACCACTCGATCCACGTGGCCAAGGGGGTCGGCTGCGCCACCTGCCACGGAGCCGTCCAGAAGATGCGGCTGATGCGCTCCGCCCAGCCTCTCCAGATGCGCTGGTGCCTCGACTGCCACCGGAACCCGGAGAAGTACCTCCGCCCGAAGGAGGAGGTCTTCAACATGGACTGGCAGCCGCCGTCGAACCAGGAGGAGCTCGGCCGCGAGCTCGTCGCGAAGTACAAGGTCCGCCCCCGGAAGTTCCTGGAGTCGTGCGGCACCTGCCACCGCTGAGCCGACGCGAGGAGACGAAGAGAGAATGACCTCCCCCATCGAACCCCCGGCGCCTCCGGAGCCGACGACCCTCCCCATCGACTTCGCCGCGGCCCGCGAGAGGCTGAGGAGCTCCCGGGGCCCCGCGTTCTGGCGGGGGCTCGAGGAGCTCGCCGGGGACGAGCGGTTCCAGGAGTTCCTCGCCCGGGAGTTCCCCCGGCACGCCTCCGACTGGGACGAGAGCCTCGAGCGCGGCTTCAGCCGGCGCCGTTTCTTCGAGCTCGGCCTGGCGTCGATGGCCCTCGCGGGGATGGCGGCGTGCACGCGCCAGCCCTTCGAGAAGATCGTCCCCTACGTCAAGCAGCCCGAGGAGATCCTCCCGGGGGTCCCGCTCCAGTTCGCCACCGCGATGACGCTCGGCGGCTTCGCCCAGCCGCTCCTGGCGGAGAGCCACGAGGGACGGCCGACGAAGCTCGAGGGGAACCCGGAGCACCCGGCCAGCCTCGGCGCCGCGACGGCGCTCGCCCAGGCATCCATCCTCGACCTCTACGACCCGGACCGCCTGCAGACGCCGACGAAGCTCGAGACGATCCAGACGTGGGCCCTCTTCTCGGACGAGCTCAAGGCCGCGGCGAAGGCCCAGAAGGCCCTCGGGGGCGCGGGCCTGAGGGTCCTGACGGGCAGCGTCACCTCGCCCACCCTCGCCTCGCAGCTCCGAACCCTCCTCGCCGCCTTCCCGAAGGCGCGCTGGCACCAGTGGGAGCCGGCCGGCCGGGACGAGGTCCGCGCGGGGGCCGTCAAGGCCTTCGGGCAGCCGGTCGAGACCCGCTACGAGCTGTCGAAGGCGGACGTCGTCGTCGCGCTCGACGCGGACTTCCTCGTCTCGGGCCCCCACTCGGTCCGCTACGCCAAGGACTTCTCGGCGCGGCGCCGCCTCGTGGGGGGCGCGACGGAGATGAGCCGGCTCTACACCTTCGAGTCGTCGCCGACCCCGACCGGGACGAAGGCCGACAACAGGCAGCCGGTCCGGGCCAGCGCGCTCCCCGCCGTCGCCCTCGCCCTCGGCGCCGAGCTCGGCGTCCCGGGCTTCGCGAAGCCCGCCGGCCTCGACGAGAAGGTCGCCCGCACCGTCGCGGCCGCCGCGAAGGACCTGAAGTCCCGCGCCGGGGCGGGAGTGGTGATCGTCGGCGACCCGGTCGCCGCGCCCGTCCACGCGGCGGCCCACGCGATCAACGCGGCCCTGGGCGCGATCGGGAAGACCGTCGTCCTCACCGAGCCCGCCGAGGCGGAGCCCGTCGCGCAGGGCGACTCGCTCGCCGCGCTGGCCGCCGACATGAAGGCGGGGCAGGTCCAGCTCCTCCTCGTCCTGGGCGGGAACCCCGTCTACGACGCCCCCTCCGACCTCGCGTTCGCCGACGCCCTCCAGAAGGTCCCGCTCCGGGTCCACCTCACCTCGGCCGCCAACGAGACCTCGCGCTACTGCCACTGGAACGTCCCCCAGGCGCACTTCCTCGAGAGCTGGACCGACGCGCGCGCCCTCGACGGCACCGTCACGATCGCCCAGCCCCTGATCGAGCCCCTGTACGACGGCAAGACGGCCCACGAGGTCCTCTCGGTCCTCCTCGAGGACTCCCCGCGCACGTCGCACGACGTCGTGAAGGAGTTCTGGAGGGCCGAGAAGCGCGGCGCGGCGGACTTCGAAGCCTTCTGGCGCAAGTCGCTCCACGACGGCCTGGTCGAGGGGACCGCGTTCGAGCCCCGCCCCGCGACGCCGGACGCCGCGGGCGCCGCCGCCTGGCTCGCCGAGCTCGCCGAGCTCGCGGGCCGCGTGGGGAAGCCGGGCGCCCTCGAGCTCTCCTTCCGCCCCGACCCGTCGGTCTGGGACGGCTCCTTCGCGAACAACGGCTGGCTCCAGGAGCTGCCTCGGCCCCTGTCGAAGATCACCTGGGACAACGCGGCCATCCTCGCGCCCGCGACCGCCGAGCGGCTGGGCGTCCAGCCCGACGACGTCGTCACCCTGACGGTCGGGGGGCGGAGCGCTTCGCTCCCGGTCTTCGTGCAGCCGGGACAGGCCGCAGACGTCGTCACCGTCCACTTCGGGTTCGGACGGACGGTCGCGGGGCGCGTCGGGAACGGCGTCGGGGTCGACGTGGCGCCGATCCGGACCCGCGCCGCAGGGCTCTGGCTCGTGCCGGGGGTCCAGCTCGCCGCGACCGGCCGGAAGGCCCGGCTCTCGCAGACGCAGCAGCACTTCCGGATGGAGGGGCGGCACATCGTCCGCTCCGCCACGCTCGCCGAGTACCGGAAGGAGCCCGACTTCGCGAAGAAGCTCGGCGAGCTCCCCGCCGTGGAGGAGTCGCTCTACCCGCCGATGGCCTACAAGGACAACGCGTGGGGCGTCTCCGTCGACCTCGGCACCTGCATCGGCTGCAACGCCTGCATGGTCGCCTGCCAGGCGGAGAACAACGTCCCCGTCGTCGGCAAGGAGCAGGTCGGCCGGAGCCGCGAGATGCACTGGATCCGGATCGACCACTACTACGAGGGGAACGACCTCGAGAACCCCCTGATCCACAACCAGCCCCTCATGTGCCAGCAGTGCGAGAACGCCCCCTGCGAGGTCGTCTGCCCCGTCGGGGCGACCGTCCACGGCGCCGAGGGTCTCAACGAGATGGCCTACAACCGCTGCGTCGGGACGCGGTACTGCTCGAACAACTGCCCCTACAAGGCGCGGCGCTTCAACTTCTTCGAGTACAACGCCGACAAGGAGCCGGTCCTGAAGATGCTGGCGAACCCGGAGGTCACCGTCCGCTCGCGAGGCGTGATGGAGAAGTGCACGTACTGCATCCAGCGGATCAACCGCGCGAAGATCGCCGCGGAGCGCGAGGGGCGGGCGATCCGGGACGGCGAGATCAGGACCGCCTGCCAGCAGACCTGCCCGGCGGACGCCATCGTCTTCGGCAACATCAACGACCCGCTCGCGCACGTGTCGAAGCTCAAGAAGGAGCCCAGGACGTACTGGGTCCTCGAGGAGCTGAACACCCGCCCGCGGACCACCTACCTCGCCTCGGTCAAGAACCCCAACCCGGACCTGGAGGCCGGCTGACATGTCGACCACCTTCGACGAGCCGCGCGCCGCGGACCCGATCGCTCAGGCGCCCGTCCTGGCCCCCGGCCACTCCCCGGGCACCGTCACCGAGGCGATCGCGGGGCTGGTCACGCGAAAGGTCGCGAAGACCCCGAAGTGGTGGCTCCTCGGCTTCGCGGTCTCTTTCGGCCTGCTCAACGTCCTCCTCTTCGCCGTGACGAAGCTCTTCATGACCGGCATCGGCGTCTGGGGGAACAACATCCCGGTCGGCTGGGCCTGGGACATCACCTCCTTCGTCTGGTGGATCGGGATCGGCCACGCGGGCACGCTGATCTCGGCCATCCTCCTCCTCCTCCGGCAGAGCTGGCGCAACTCGATCAACCGGTTCGCGGAGGCGATGACGATCTTCGCCGTCTCCTGCGCCGGCATGTACCCGATCCTCCACCTCGGGCGCCCCTGGCTTCCCTACTGGCTCCTCCCGATTCCCGGGACGCTCATGGCGTGGCCCAATTTCCGGAGCCCGCTCATCTGGGACGTCTTCGCGGTCTCCACCTACGCCACCATCTCCCTCGTCTTCTGGTACGTGGGGATGATCCCCGACCTGGCGACGCTGCGCGACCACTCGACGTCGCGCGTGGCGCGGCTGATCTACGGGTCGGCCGCCCTCGGCTGGCGCGGCTCCGCCCGCCACTGGGCGAACTACGAGGCGGCGGCCCTGCTCCTCGCCGGCCTCTCGACGCCGCTGGTCCTCTCGGTCCACAGCATCGTGAGCTTCGACTTCTCCATCGGCATCGTCCCCGGCTGGCACACCACCGTCTTCCCGCCCTACTTCGTCGCGGGCGCGGTCTTCGCCGGGTTCGCGATGGTGCTCACCCTGGTCCTCCCGCTCCGCCCGCTCTTCGGCCTGAAGGACTTCATCACCGACCGCCACCTGCAGAACATGGCCAAGGTGATGCTGACGACGGGCCTCATCGTCGCGTACGGGTACGGGATCGAGGCGTTCGCGGCCTGGTACAGCGGGAACCCCTACGAGTGGTACATGATGAAGAACCGGGTGACGGGGCCCTACGCCCTGCAGTACGGGCTCCTCCTCCTGTGCAACATCGTGGTGCCGCAGCTCCTCTGGATCAAGAAGGTGAGGTCCAACGTCTGGGCCCTCTGGACGATCGCGATGGTCATCAACCTCGGGATGTGGCTCGAGCGCTTCGTCATCATCGTCGTCAGCCTCAGCCGCGACTTCGTCCCCTCGAACTGGGCGATGTTCCACGCGACGCGCTACGACGTGATGACGTTCGCCGGGACGATCGGGCTCTTCCTGACGCTGACCTTCCTCTTCGTCCGGTTCCTCCCGACCCTCAACATGTACGAGATGCGGTCCCTCACCCCCGAGGCCGCCTCCACCCCGCACGAGGAGTAGCGCGAGATGGAGAAGAAGAGCGAACCGAGGCTGCACGGCGTGATGGCCGAGTTCCGGAGCCCGCAGGAGCTCGTCGCCGCGATCCGGAAATCCCGCGAGGCCGGCTACATCCGGATGGACGCCTACACGCCCTACCCGGTCGAGGCCGTGACCGACGCCCTCGACCTCCACCACACGAAGCTTCCGCTCCTGACGCTCGCCGGCGCCGTCTTCGGCGCGGTCGCCGTCTTCGGCCTCGCCTACTGGTGCTCGGCGATCAACTACCCGCTCAACATCGGCGGGCGCCCGCTCAACTCGTGGCCCGCGTTCATCCCGGCCACCTTCGAGGGCGCCGTCTTCCACGGCGGCCTCGCGGCCGGGATCGGCATGCTCCTCCTGAACGGGCTCCCGCGGCCCCACCACCCGGTCTTCAACGTGAAGCGGTTCGTGGAGCACGCGAGCAAGGACGGCTACTTCCTCGTCCTCGAGAGCGGCGAGGCGGGGTTCGACGCCGCGGCCGCCCGCACGTTCCTCTCGGCCCTGGGTCCGATCGAGGTGAACGAGGTCGAGAATGAGTAGCCTGTCCCGCGCCCCCCGCGGGGCCGCCGCCGCCGTCGCGGTCGCGCTCCTCGCGATCGGCGCCGCGTCCGGCTGCCGGCAGGGGATGTACAACCAGCCGAAGAAGAAGCCGCTCTCCGAGAGCCACTTCTTCCACGACGGCCTCTCCGCCCGCGTGCCCCCCGCCGACACGGTGGCCCGCGGCTGGCTGCGCGCCGACGCCGCCTACGCACGGGGGATCGGCCCGGACGGCAAGTTCGTCTCGACCCTCCCGCAGGAGGTCGTCTTCTCGCGCGAGCTCCTCCTCCGGGGCCGGCAGCGCTTCGACGTCTTCTGCTCGCCCTGCCACGGCCGCGAGGGGAACGGCCTGGGGATGATCGTCCAGCGGGGCTTCAAGCAGCCCCCCTCGTACCACATCGAGCGCCTCCAGCATCAGCCGATCGGCTACTTCTTCGACGTGATGACGAACGGGTTCGGCCAGATGTCGAGCTACGCCAGCCAGGTCCCGGTGGAGGACCGCTGGGCCATCGCGGCCTACATCCGCGCCCTGCAGCTCTCCCAGCACGCCGTCGTCGCCGACCTTCCGCAACGGGACCGTGACGCCCTCGCCGCGGCGACCGCGGCGACCGTGGCTTCACCCGCCGCCGCTGCCCAGACGGAGCCCAGCCGATGACCCAGGAGACGACCTACACCGCCCCCGAAAGCGTCGGCCGGCTCGGCCGGATCGGCCTCGCCGTCGGGGCCGCCGGGACCGCGGCCTGCGTGGCCGGGGCCTTCGTCGCGCGCGAGCAGCTCTTCCGCTCCTACCTCAGCGGCTACATGTGGATGCTCTCCTTCGCCGTGGGGTCCCTCGGGCTCCTGATGCTCCAGCACCTGACGCGCGGCGCCTGGGGCGTCATGATCCGCCGGATCCTCGAGGCCGGGGCACGCACCCTCCCGTTCGTCGCCCTCGCCTTCCTCCCCGTCGTCGCCGGCCTGCACACGCTCTACGAGTGGACGCACGCCGACGTCGTCGCGAAGGACCCGGTCCTCCTGCACAAGGCCCCGTGGCTCTCCGAGGGGCCCTTCCTGGTCCGCGCCGCGATCTACTTCGCCTGCTGGATCTTCCTGGCGTTCCTCCTGACGCGGAAGTCCCGCGAGCAGGACGCGACGGGCGACCGCGCCCTGGCCCTGAGCATGCAGCGGTGGAGCGCGGGCGGGCTCCTCGTCTTCTTCGCGACGGTGACCTTCGCCTCGTTCGACTGGACGATGTCGCTGACGCCCCACTGGTACTCGACCATCTACGGCCTCTACGTGGCCATCGGGTCGGCGGTGGCGTCGATGGCGCTCGTCTGCCTCATGGTCCTCGTCCTCGGCGCGGGCGCCAGGCCCAGCGTCCCGTTCCAGGCGCGGCACCTTCACGACTACGGCAAGCTCCTCTTCGCCTTCGTCTGCATGTGGGCCTACTTCGCCTACTCGCAGTTCATCATCATCTGGTCGGGGAACCTCCCGGAGGAGACGTCCTTCTTCGTCCCGCGCCTCAACGGGGGGTGGAAGGCGACCAGCGTCGCGCTCGTCGCCTTCCAGTACGCCCTCCCCTTCGTCCTCCTCCTCTCGCGCGGCCGGAAGCGGGACGCGGCCCGCCTGGCCCCCGTCGCCGCGCTCGTCCTCGTGGCGCGCTGGCTCGACTTCCACTGGCTGGTGGCCCCCGCGTTCTCGCCGCACGCCTTCACCCTCCACTGGCTCGACCTGGCCGTCCCCGCGGCGCTCGGCGGCCTCTGGTTCTGGCTCTTCACCCTCGAGCTGAGGAAGGGCTCGCTCCTCCCCGTGAGGGAGCCGTTCCTCCAGGAGGCCCTGGCCCATGAGTGATCCCGGTCACGGCCCGGCCGCCGGATCCCCCTCCGGCCCGATCGACCGCGAGCTCGACGTCACCTGGATCCGCCGGTTCATCGTCGGGGTCGTCGCCCTCGTGGCGCTCACGTTCTTGGGCGTCATCATCCTGGCCCACGTCCTCAAGTCCGAGGACGTGGCCCGCGACCCGGCCCCCTCCCCTCTCGTCGAGGCCCGGCAGCCGCCCCCCCGCCCGCGGGCCGCCCTCCAGGCCGACCCCACGGCCGACATGGAGAAGTTCCTCGCCCAGGAGAAGGCCGTCCTCGACAGCTACGCCTGGGTCGACCAGGCGGGCGGGATCGCGCGGATCCCCGTCTCCCGCGCCATCGACATCCTCGCCGAGAAGGGGCTCCCGGTCCCGGAGCCCCTCCCGGCGGCGCCGGCCGCCGCCCCGGCCACCGGAGGAAGCAAGTGACCAGCAGTCCCGCCCGGGCGCGCACGGCCGCCGCGGCCCGCGCCGCCGTCGTGGCTCTCGTCGCCCCCGTCGCCCTCGTCGCCCTCGCCGCGGGCGTCGCGTTCCCCGCCGCGGCCCAGCCCCTCTCCCCGTCCCCGACGCGGGACGTCGGCTTCGACCAGAAGATGGGGGTCAAGCTCCCGCTCGACGCGACGTTCCGCGACGAGAGCGGCAGGCCCGTCCGCCTCGGCGACTACTTCGGCAAGCGCCCCGTCCTCCTCCAGCTCGCCTACTACGAGTGCCCGATGCTCTGCGGCCTGGCGATGCAGGGGCTGGCGCGGAGCCTCAAGGGGTTCTCGCTCGTCCCCGGCCGCGACTTCGACGTGGTCACGATCAGCTTCGACCCGAAGGAGACGCCGGCCCTCGCCCGCGCCAAGAAGACGACCATGGTCGACTTCTACGGCCGCCCGGGCGGCGAGGAGGGGTGGCACTTCCTCACGGGCGCGGAGCCGGAGATCGAGCGCGTCACCGGGGCGGTCGGCTTCCGCTACCGGTGGGACGAGGCCCAGAAGCAGTACGCCCACCCGACCGGCCTCGTGGTCGTCACGCCCGACGGCGTCGTCTCCCGCTACTTCTTCGGGGTCGACTACGCGTCGAAGGAGCTGAAGCTGGGCCTCTCGGAGGCCTCGGACGGCAAGGTGGGGGGCGTCACCGCTCAGCTCCTCCTCCTCTGCTACCAGTACAACCCGGCCACCGGCAAGTACACGGCGGCCACGCTCAGGGTGCTGAAGGTGGCGGGCGCGGCGACGGTCCTCGCCCTCGCGACGTTCGTCCTCGTGATGCTGCGCCGGGAGAGGGTCCGGGCCCGGAAGCAGGTGGGGGTCAGCGCGTAACGATGTTCCCGAACTCGCCCGTCTTCCCTCCGCAGGCCTCGACCCTCTCGCACAAGGTCGACGCCCTCTTCTTCTTCATGCTCGGCGGGGCGATCTTCTTCAGCCTCCTGATCGTCGCCGTCCTCGTCTTCTTCCTCGTGAAGTACCGGCGGCGCCACCCCGACGAGAGCGGCCGCGTCCTGACCGGCCACGCGACGCTCCTCGAGATCACCTGGACGGGGATCCCCTTCGTCCTCCTGATGGTCTGCTTCTTCTGGGGGGCGCACGTCTTCTTCGGCGCCTCGCGCCCGCCCGCCGACGCGGCCCAGTACTACGTCTACGGCAAGCAGTGGATGTGGAAGGTCGAGCACCCGGACGGCAAGAGGGAGATCAACGCGTTCCACGTCCCGGTCGGGGTCCCGATCAAGCTGACCATGACCTCCGAGGACGTCATCCACGACTTCGCCGTCCCCGCCTTCCGCCTCAAGATGGACGTCCTTCCGGGCCGCTACACGACCGCCTGGTTCAAGGCGACCGCGGTGGGCCAGTATCACATCTTCTGCGACCAGTACTGCGGCGTGGAGCACTCGAAGATGGTCGGGACGATCTACGTCATGGAGCCCCAGGACTACCGCGCTTGGGTCGCGGGCCAGGGCGCGTTCGGCCCCGCCGGCGGGACGGTCGCCAGCGGCGCCGAGCTCTTCGTCTCCAAGGCGTGCACGACCTGCCACCGCCCCGACAGCTCGGCCCGCGCGCCGATCCTGCAGGGCGTCTTCGGCTCCAAGGTCGCGCTCCTCGGCGGGCAGACGGTGACCGCCGACGAGAACTACATCCGCGAGTCGATCCTGAACCCCCAGGCGAAGATCGTGCAGGGCTACCAGCCGATCATGCCCACGTTCAAGGACCAGCTCTCGGAAGAGGAAGTGATCCAGCTGATCAAGTACATCAAGGACCTCAAGCCCGAGGGGGCCGCCGCGGGCTCCGCGACCGCCGCCCCGGAGGCGCCGGCCGTCCCCGGGAGCAAGTCATGAGCGAGACCGTCACCGCGTCCGAGGCCCCGAGGGAGAACTACCTGAACCGCGACCACAGCGTCGCGTCCTGGCTCCTGACCCGGGACCACAAGCGGATCGCCATCCTCTACCTGATCGGCATCTCGATCTTCTTCGCCCTCGGCGGCCTCATGGCCGTCCTGATCCGCGCGGAGCTCGCGACGCCCCAGGGGGACCTCTTCCCCGCCGACGTCTACAACCGCCTCTTCACGATGCACGGGATCCTGATGATCTTCTTCTTCCTGATCCCGTCCATCCCCGCCGTGCTCGGGAACTTCCTGATCCCGCTCATGGTCGGGGCGAAGGACCTGGCCTTCCCGCGCATCAACCTCCTCAGCTGGTACCTCTACATGGTCGGGGCCTCGTTCACCTTCGTCTCGATGCTCTGGGGCGGCATCGACACCGGGTGGACGTTCTACACCCCGCTCTCGACGACCTTCGCCACCGGTCAGGTCCTCCTGACCGCGGTCGGGATCTTCATCGCCGGCTTCTCGTCCATCCTGACCGGCCTCAACTTCATCGTCACGATCCACCGGATGCGGGCCCCGGGACTCACCTGGTTCCGCCTGCCGCTCTTCGTCTGGGCGCACTACGCGACGAGCATCATCCAGGTCCTCGGGACCCCCGTCATCGCGATCACCATCCTCCTGGTCGGCGCCGAGCGGCTCTTCCACATCGGCGTCTTCGACCCGAAGTACGGCGGGGACCCCGTCCTGTTCCAGCACCTCTTCTGGTTCTACTCGCACCCCGCCGTCTACATCATGATCCTGCCGGCGATGGGCGTGATCAGCGAGCTGGTCACCTGCTTCAGCCGGAAGAAGATCTTCGGGTACCACTTCATCGCCCTCTCCTCCCTGGCGATCGCCGTCCTCGGCTTCCTCGTCTGGGGGCACCACCTGTTCATCTCGGGCCAGTCGGTCGTGGCGGGGACGATCTTCTCGTTCCTGAGCATGTTCGTCGCGGTCCCCTCGGCGGTGAAGGTCTTCAACTGGACGGCGACGCTCTACAAGGGCTCGGTCTCGCTCGAGACGCCGATGCTCTACGCGCTCGGCTTCATCGGCGTCTTCCTGATCGGCGGGCTGACGGGCGTCATGCTCGCCACCCTCGGCATCGACATCCACGTCCACGACACCTACTTCATCGTGGCGCACTTCCACTACGTCATGGTGGGGAGCGCCATCATGGGCTACCTGGGCGGGATGCACTTCTGGTGGCCGAAGATCACCGGGCGGCTCTACCCCGCGTTCATCTCCAAGGTCGCCGCGGTGGTCGTCTTCATCGGCTTCAACGTGACGTTCCTGCCGCAGTTTATCCTCGGCTACCTGGGGATGCCGCGCCGGTACCACACGTACGCCCCCGAGTTCCAGACCTGGAACGTCATGTCCTCGGCCGGGGCGACCGTCCTCGGCATCGGCTACCTCCTGCCGGTCCTCTACCTCCTCTGGTCGCTGAAGTACGGCGAGAAGGCCCCGGCGAACCCCTGGCACGCGACCGGGCTCGAGTGGCAGACCGCCTCCCCCCCGCCGCTGGAGAACTTCGAGGTGACGCCCGTCGTGACCGAGGACCCGTACAGCTATCCCGACGGGACGCTCCGTCCGAAGGAGGTGCCCGTTGGCGTCTGAGCCGAAGGCGGCCCCCCTCGCCCACCACTTCGACAGCTACCTCCAGCAGAAGGAGTCCGCCTCCCTGGGGATGTGGCTCTTCCTCGGCCAGGAGATCATGTTCTTCGGCGGGCTCTTCCTGGCCTACACCGTCTACCGGTGGCGGTACGCCTCGGCCTTCGCCGCGGCGAGCAACGACCTCGACCTCAGGCTCGGCCTCCTGAACACCGTCGTCCTCATCGGCTCCAGCCTCACCATCGCGCTGGCGGTCCGGTCGGCCCACCTCGGGAAGCGGAAGGACCTCGTCGGGTTCCTCCTGGCCACCCTCGCCCTCGGCGGCGTCTTCCTCGGCGTCAAGTCGATCGAGTACGCGCAGAAGTTCGCCCACCACCTCGTCCCGGGGCCGCACTTCCGCTTCGAGGGAGCCGACCCGACGCAGGCGCAGATGTTCTTCACCCTCTACTTCTTCATGACGGGGCTCCACGCGCTCCACATGATCGTGGGGATGGCGATCCTCGTCTGGATGCTCCGTCCGGCCGCGCAGGGGCGCTGGACGCCCGACAACCACAACTTCGTCGAGGGCTTCGGCCTCTACTGGCACTTCGTCGACATCATCTGGATCTTCCTCTTCCCCCTCCTCTACCTGATCGGAAGGCACCACGGGGCCTGAGGACGCGATGCGCACCGACACGAACCCCCACGGCGTCGACCCTGTACGGATGTACGTCTCGATCTTCGGCGGCCTGATGGCCCTCACCGCCCTGACGGTGGGGGTCTCGTTCATCGACTTCGCCCACCACCTCCCGTCGGGCTGGCTGAACGTCTACAACGACGCGGCGGCGATGGCGATCGCGCTCTCCAAGGCGCTCCTCGTCGTGACCTTCTTCATGCACGTGAGGCACGCGACGCGCCTGACGAAGATCGTCATCGCCGGATCGATGACGTTCTTCCTCTTCCTCTTCGCGTTCACGCTGGCGGACTACTTCTCGCGCGGGTGGCTCGGCCCGCCGGGGAAGTAGCCGCCCGGCCTCCGTCCCTCCCGGTCAGTCCCCCTTCACCGTGAGGACCGCGCCCGCCGAGAAGGCGTTGAACTCGGGCGCGTACATCGACTGGACCGTCGCGGGCCCCACGCGGAAGGTCCCCGCGGTCGTCGCGCGGAGGCGGTACCTGAAGGTGTACTCGCCGACGGGGAGCGCCTCGAAGAAGATGTTCTCGCCGCTGTCCCGGACCTCCTCGTAGTAGGCGAGCCCGAGGTCCCACCTCCAGCGCGAGACCTGGGACTCGGGCTCGAAGCCGGCGCCCCGGGGGTCGCGGAGGTGGACGTACTCGGCCTCGTGCTTCGTCCGGAGCGACAGCTGAACCTCGACCTGGTCGCCCGGCCTCAGTGCCTCGCCGTCGGCGAGCGGGCGGAGGACCCATTCCTTCCCGGTGTTCTCGCGCTTGAAGTACCGGCGCGAGACGTGGAAGAAGTCGCCCTTGCCCTCGGCCGGGAGCCGGTCGGTGGCGTAGCGCCACGCGGCCGAGGCGAACGCGAGCCCCTTCCCCTCCTTCTCGACGACGACGGTCGACGAGGTCTTCGGGTCGACCTTGTCCCCCGGGACGACGACCTGGTTCGACTTCCCCGTGTACCGGTCGGGGTCGAAGGAGAACGTCACCTTCTCCGGGCCGACGGTCACGGTGACCGCCTCCCTGGCGCCGAGCGCCCCCTCCTGCTTCAGGAAATGGGCGAGGGCGTAGACGACCTCGGCCGTCGCCTTCGTCGACTTCCACTGGTTGAGCTTCTTGTCGAGGAGGAGCCACTGGACGAGCCCCTCGCGGCGCGGGTCGGCCGGCGCCAGCTCGGTCAGCGTCCTGAGGGCGAACGCCTGGGTCTCGACCGTGTCGTTGTACCAGAGCCACGACCTCTCCTCGGGGGCCCAGAACGTCCCCTGCTCCTCGGTGGTCTTCGAGGAGTCCATCACCGACGACCAGACGAGGGCCGCGTCCTTCGGGCGGCCCATCCGCTTCAGCGTCAGCGCCAGGTAGCCCTTCAGGTAGGGGCTGTGCTGGCGCCAGTGCTTGAACGAGAAGGCGAGGATCTCCTTCCTCTCGGCCGGCGTCAGCGCGTCGCCGACCCAGGACGGGTCGGGGTACGCCGAGGCCACGTAGTTGAGGAAGGTCAGCATCTCCCAGCAGCAGTCCTTCGCCATCCAGGCCTTCAGGTCGCTCCGGTAGTACCCCGCGAGGTACTGCCACCCCTTCTGGACGACGTCCTTCGGCACCTCGACGCCGAACTCGGCGGCCCTCGCGAAGCCGTGGAGGATGTAGAGCGTCATGTACGGTGACGGCGGGCCGCCCGGCCACCAGGGGAACGCGCCGATCGACGTCTGCGCCTTGCGCAGGCGGGCGAGGGACGCCTCGCGCTCGGCCTTCGCGATCCTCGGGTCGAGGACGTTCGTGAGGCCGGAGCCGGCGTCCTTGCCCCCCCGGGCTTCGACGAGCCACGGGCTCTCCTCCAGCTCCATCTTCCGGTTCGGGTCGACGCGGTCGAACGTCTCGAGCGGCGTCGTCCGCTTCGAGAGCTCCTGCGCCATCCGCGCGACGGCCGGATACTGCCCGTAGAGGCTCGAGACGATGCCTGTCGAGAGGAACCGGTTCAGCGTCTGCTCGGTGCACTCGTAGGGGTAGTCGACCAGGTAGGGGAGCGCCTGGAGGACGGTGTAGAAGAGCTGCGCGTCGACCGTGACGACGAGCTGCTCCGTCGTGCGGGTCGGGTCGTCGTCCTTCGCCATGTCGGGGAAGGACATCCTCTTCGTCTGGCCCGGCCGGAGCGTGACGAAGCGGGACTCGACGAGCCGGAGCCGGCTCGGGAGGACCGGGACGGGGCGGAGCTCGCCGTCCGAGAGGTCGCCCGCGACGGCGGTCACCTTGAACGCGACCGTGCCGACGCGGCGCGGCGCCGTGACGGGGAAGGTGACGTTCGCGCCGCCCCCGGCCGCCACCTCGAAGGGGCGCGACGCGGTCGCCGCCGTCAGGCCGAAGGCCCCGAGGAGGCTCTCCCCCGTCGCGGGGTCGACGACGTCGAGGCGCACCTCGCCGCGGAGCGGGGTCTCACCGGCGTCGTTGACGACGACCTTGAGCTCCGCGACGTCCCCCTCGCGGAAGAAGCGCGGGAGGTGCGGCCGGACCATCAGCTCCTTCACGCTCCTCGTCTCCCGGTGGAGCGACCCGGCGCGGAGGTCCCGCGTGACGGCGTGGACCCAGACGTTCCAGGAGGTGACGGAATCGGGGACGGTGAACTCGATCGTCGCCGACCCGTCGGGGCCCGTCAGGAGCTGCGGCTTCCAGAACGCGGTCTCGGAGAAGTCGCTCCGGAGCGCGACGGGCGCCTCCGGCTCGGCAGCCGGGCCCCGGGCGCCGCCCGCGAGGACCTGGTTCGCCTCCTCCCGGGCCGCGACGGCGGCCTCGGCGCTGGCGGCCCGGGCGGCCGGCGCGGCGGCGGGAGGCGGGGCCGGAGCCGAATCGGCCACCATCGTTCGCGCGCCCCCCGGAGCCAGCGCCATCGCCGACTTCCGGAGCATCCTCCCGCGGACCCCCGGCCCGCCGATCCCGTACGAGTCGAGGACGCGGAGCTCGTCGGGAGTCAGCACCGGCGGGGCGGCGGGCGAGCGGAACTGCCCCAGGACCCACGACGCCTGCTGCGCGCCGAGGCCTCCCCGCGTCCAGGGGAGCCCGACGCGCGACGGGTAGAGCCGCCGCGGGTCGGGCGGCGTGTGGGGTGCGAAGACGTCGAGGCTCCGGTCGTACATGTAGGCGAGGAGCTCCGCCGCCCCGGCCTCCACCGGCTTCCCTCCCGGCGCCTTCACCGTCACCCGCCACGTCTCCTTCGCGCCCGGCCGGATCCGGTCGCGGAAGGTCGCGAACGAGACGGCGAGCTCCTTGTCGTCCCACGGGACGAGGACGTTCGCGGACTGCTGGAGGAGCTGGTGGTCGCGGACCACCGTCAGGCGGAGCGAGAAGCCCCCCCGGTCGTCCTCGGTCACCGGGACCTCGAGGAGCGCCGGTCCCTTCCCGGCCTCGAGCTCCCGGCGGTCCACGAGGTGCCCGCCGCGGTACCGCTCGAAGAGCATCGCCTGCCCGGGAAGCCCGGACCAGGCGAGGACGTGGACCGTCTCCCCCGGCCGGGCCGAGGACTCCTCCGCGGAGAGGACGGCCGGGAGGGCGAGCCTCGGCGCCGCGCCCGCCACGACGAGCTCGCGGGACGTCTCGTAGGCGGCGCCGAAGGCGTCCGTCGTCGTGTAGCGGATCCGGTAGGCGCCCGGGGCGAGGGGCCCGATCGGGATCCTCGCGACGCCGTCTGCGCCGTGCTTCAGCTCGCCGCTCGCCTTCTCGGCGCCGTCGGCCCAGCCGCGAAGGACGGCCTCCACCTCGTACGCGGTGTCCCAGCGCGGCCGGAGCGCGTCCCCGGGAGTCCGCTCCCTGTCCGCGGTCGCGGCGCGCGGGCCGGCGGGCGGAAGGTCGGCCGGGAGCGGCGTCTCGGCCGGCTGCTTCAGCTCGAGCAGGCGGTAGCGGCCGCTGCCGGCGCTCGGGGCGCCGTCGAGGGTCGAGCGGCTGACGCGGACCTCGCCCGTCCCGCCGGGCGCGAAGAAGCCCGCGCTCCAGTCGATCCGGGCCTCGACCGCGACGAACCCGAGGCGGAACGAGCGGCTCGCCGAGCGGGTCTCTCCCCCCTCGTCCGTCACGTCCGCCGAGACCCGGTAGCGGTAGGTCAGCTCGCGGCTCCCCGCCGCGAGGCGCTCGTCGGCCTGGGGCGTGAAGGCGACGTCGAATTTCCCGTCCGCGCCGAGGGAGGAGGTCCCTGCCGCCACCGTCTCGGCTCGCCCTCCCCCGCCGCCCCCCCAGAGCCACCACCACCAGGGATAGACGGTCTCGCGGGTCACCGACCACCTCACGGTCCCGTTCACGACGGGGAGGCCGAAGTAGTAGCGCGCCTCGCCGGTGAGGGTCGCCTTCCGGTTGAGCCGGAGCGGCTCCTTCGGGTCGACGAAGGACGCCTCGAACGTCGGCCGCTTGTACTCCTCGACGCGGACCCCCGCGGCGCCGCCCAGGGAGCTCTCGACGCGCCATCCGCCCAGGACGCGCCCCGACGGGACGACGAGCTCCCCGGCCGCCGTCCCGAAGCTGCCGGTCTTCGCCTGCTGCGTGGCGACCTTCTCGCCGTTCGCGTCGACGAGCCAGACCGTGAGCGGGGCCTCGGGCCACACGGCGTACGTCCCCTCTTCCGCGGAGCCGCGGTACGCGAGGACCTTCCAGAAGAGCTTCTGATCCGGGCGGTAGACGCTCCGGTCGGTGTAGACGAGCGAGGCGGTCCGCATTCCCTCCCGGCTCCGCTGGTAGAACGACATCCCCGAGAGGTCGAACCCGGCCTCGCGGCCCAGCCGCGCCAGGAGGAAGTGCGAGCCGCCGGTCTCCGCGTCCGCGAGGCGGGCGAAGCCGTCCGCTCCCGTCTTCCGCGTCTCCACCTTCCGGTGCCCGGTCTGCCAGTCGTAGCGCCAGAGGCTCACCTCGGCGCCGCCGAGCGGGCGGCCGGTCGCACCGGAGAGGACGCGGACCTCCACGCCCGTCCCGGCCTCCATCGGCTGCGAGACGAGGACGAGGTCGCTCCTGAGGAACCCGACGCCGACGACGCTGTTGTCGGTCGCGGCGAAGTCCGCGCGGGGCGAGGCGAGGACCAGGTAGAACCCCGGATCGGGGAGGGGGGGCGTCACGAACGTCCGGTGGAGCTCGTAGTCGGGGGTCGCGGGAAGGCTCACCGTCCAGGAGGCCGCCGGCTTCCCCGACGCCAGGAGGGCCTGCATCTCGGCCTGGGCGGGGAGGAGCGACCAGTCCCTGGCGCGCGTGATCCGCGCCTCCACGTCGTACGGGTAGGCGCGGAGGTGGAGCGCCGGGAGGTTCCGGTGCGTCACCTCGATCGAGCGCTTCCCGGGGCCGTCGACCGTCATCGCCTGGAGGCGGTACTCGGGCGCCTCGATCTCCTCGACGATGCTCCGGCAGAGGTTCCCTCCGACGCTCCCGGGATACGCCTTCTCGCCGGCCGCCGCGGCCGCGTGGGCGGCGGCCCGTGCGCCGGGAGTCCCCTCCTGCATCCGGAACCGTGCCACCTGGGCCTGCCCCGCGGCCCACCACGGGTCCGAGCGGAAGCCGGCGAGCCGCTCCTCGAGGTCGGCCCGGACCTTCGCCCGGTCGTCCGCCTCCGTGAACGCGGCCCAGAGCCGCCTCGACCGCTCCAGACGCGCCTCGAGGGCGGCCCCCCGCTTCCCCTCCCGCGCGTGCCACGCCTCGAGGTCGTCCAGGACGGCGGAGAGCGCCGTCAGCGGGTGGACGCCCGGCGCCGCGAGGTCCGCCACCGTGGAGGCGACGCCGGGGCGGAGGAGGGCCGCGAGGTCGAGCCTGTAGACGCCGTTCGACTCCTCCGGAGTCCATCCGGCGGAGTCGGCGAGGAGGTCCGCGTAGAGGTAGGAGACCGAGTCCCGGAGGGTGCCGCGGATCCCGGCCGGGTAGCTCCCGACCTCGAGGACGTCGCGGAACCGCGCCGGCGGGAGCGCGCCGAGCGCCTCGCGGTCGCTCCAGACCTCCTGGTAGGCCTTCCTCGCCTCGGCGAGGATCTGCTCCCGCGTCCAGGACTTCAGGTCGACCGTGGCGGTGGTCTCCACCTTCTCGCGCCGCCCGATCTCCCACGAGTACGCCCGCTGGTACGTCACGAGGGCGTGCCCGTAGAGGAGGCGGAGCTCGGCGCGGGAGACCGGGCTCGAGGGCCACGGCTCCTCGCGAAGCCGGCGGACCGCCGTCTCGTAGCCGTGGAGGCCGATCCTCAGCTGCGTCAGCCGGACGAGCGCGCGGGTCCACTCCGCGTCGTCCTTCCTCTGGCGCGCGCGGGCCAGCAGCCCTTCGGCGACGCGCGAGGCCTCCTCGTACTTGTCCTCCCCGGCGAGGCGGTCGACCTCTTTCCACGACCCTGCTGCCATCTCCGTCCCACCTCCCGGCGCGACGGCCGCCGCCGGGGTCGCCTCGGTCCCCCGTGCCCCTCCGCCCGTCCCGGTCCCCGCGAGGGCGGCGAGGGCGAGGACGACGGCGGCGCAGGAGACGGCGAGGGCCGGCGCGGGGCGCGTGCGCGAAGACATGGCGTCAGGATAGACCCGCGCCGGAGCCCCCGGTTCCCGGCCGGCCGCGGCCCGCGGCGGCTACGGAAGCAGCCGGAAGCCCGCGGCGGCGAGGATCGGGCCGTTCTTCTCCGACCGCGCCGCGAGCGACCGGCAGAGGGTCGACCACGCCCGGCCGGAGGGGACCGCCGCGGTCCACTCCTCGACGGAAACGCCCTTGAGCTGACTCCGTCCCTTGAGGAGGAGCTCGGCCCAGTCGGGGCGCGGGACCCCGGCCAGGTCGGCGGCGAAGGCCGCGAAGCCGTCGGGCCGGCGGTGGAGGAAGAGGACCCCCGCCCCGTCGTGGCCCGTCCTCTCGAGCTTCAGGAGGGCCGCGCGCCCCCGGGAGCCGTCCTCCAGCTCCTCGAAGACCGCCTCGACGAGGGGATGGCCCGAGGCGAAGAAGTCGAGCTCCTCCTTCTCCACCCCCTCCTCGCGGTCGAAGGTCCCGAGGAACCGGCTTCCGCCCGGCACGCCCGGCAGGTGCTCGATCAGGGCGTCCGCTCCGAACTCCAGGTACCACGTCCGCCGGCCGGGCCGGTCGGCCACGTCGAAGCCGTAGAGCTCGCACGCTCCGAGGACCACCCGCTCCGTCGCCACGTCGAGGCCGGCGGGGACGCGCCCGAGGATCGACGGCGCGAGCTCGGACCGGTACCCCTCCGCGTGGAGGTGGTGGAAGACGGCCTTCTCCCGGGCCTCGGCCGCGCGACGCACCTCGGCGGCGAGGACCTCGACCCGGAGGGACGCGCTCCCGCGCCTCGCCCGGCGCTCCGCCTTGGCGACGGCCGCCTCGACGCCCGCGAGCGACCGCTCGAGCCCGCCGAGCGGCTCGCGGAAGAGGCCGATCGCCTCGTAGAGCGAGACGAGCTCGGCCCCGAAGCCGTCCGGGGGCCTGAAGTAGACGATCTCGACGGGCGTCGTCCGGCTGATCCGGTCGAGCCGGCCGATCCGCTGCTCGACCTGGGCGGGGTCGAGCGGCAGGTCGAAGAGGACGAGGCGGCGGCAGAACTCGAAGTTCCTCCCCTCGCCCCCGCACTCGGTGGAGACGAGGAAGGTCGGCCCCTCCGGGCGGCGGAACTCGGCCACCTCGAGGTCGCGGCGGTCGGGCGAGAGCTCCTCGTGGAAGACCGCGACCCGCCGGCGGGTCTCCCGCTCGAGGAGCGCCTTGAGCGAGGCGAGCGTCGGAAGGTCGTGGCAGAAGACGAGCGTCTTCCCCTCCTCGCTCCCGCCGCGGCCGAAGGCCCGCGCCTTCGCGCCGAGCCACGCGACGCGGGGGTCCCGCGCGTCCTCCCCCTCGTTCCCGGAGAGGCCCGCCCGGGCCGGAGCGCGGTCGAGGTCGACCGGGAGCGCGACGCGCGGCGGGAGGCCCCCGATGTCGACGCGCCGGGTCGCGCTCGTGCAGGGAGGCAGGGTCCGGCCGTCCCTCAGGGCCGCGAGGAGCTCCTGCTCGGAGCGGTAGGCGTCGGGCCTCACGAGGGAGAGGAGACGGAAGAAGCCGCGGGTGTCCGCCTCGAGCGGCGTCGCGGTCAGGAGGAGGAGGTGGCGGGCGGCGCCCGCCAGCGGCGCGACGGCCCGCCACGTCTCCTCGTCGGCGTCGAGACGGTGCGCCTCGTCGACGACGACGAGGTCGAAGCCGGCCTCCAGCGCCTTCGCGGCGAGCCCCCGCTCGGAGGTCAGCTCCTCGATCGAGACGACCATCCGCGCGTGGGCCTCGAACGGGTTGAAGGACGCCCCGTACTCCTTGGCCACGTCCTCGCGCCGCTTGCGGTCGAGGAGGACGAGGGTCTGGTGGAACTTCCGGTAGAGCTCGCCGAGCCACTGGACCGTCAGCGTCGACGGGGCGACGACGAGGACGCGGTCGGCCCTCTCGGTCCGGAGGAGCCGCGAGAGGACGAGGCACGCCTCCACCGTCTTGCCGAGCCCGACCTCGTCGGCGAGGAGCCACCTCACCGGCTCGTGCGCCGTCGCCCGCTCCGCCACGTGGAGCTGGTGCGGGAAGAGGCGGATCCGCCCGCCGAGGAAGGAGCCGAGGCCGCGCGCCTGCCGCATCCGCTGCAGGAAGAGGGCGTCGAGGCGGTTGCGGAAGCTGGCGGCCCTGTCGACGTCGAGGCCGGCCAGCCGCTCGACCGGGTCGGCGGGGACCTCCACCGGCCAGAGGAGCGCCTCCCGGATCCTCCGGCCGTCGGCGGTCCGCCAGACCGGACCGTCCGGCCCGGCCTCGCGCGCCTCGAGGGTCACGACGTCGTCGCTCCCCTCCACCCGCATCTCGTGGCCCGGCTCGGGCACGAGGGGCCGGAGCGCGGTGTCGCCGGCGGCGAAGGTCAGCCGCTCGCCGCGCCGCGGGAAGAAGACGGAGAGGCGGCGTCCCGAGAGCTCCTCGACCCGGCCGGGACCGAGCTCGGGGTTGAACCGGTGGACGACCTTCGCCCCCTTGTGGACGGGAGGAGGGACGGCTGGAGCGTTCGCCATGCGCGACTCGCGCCGGGAGCGGCCCGTCGAGGGCCGCCCCCGGCGACGGCGAGGATCAGGCTCGGCAGAAGACGCGGAAGTCCATGTCCCCGAACGGGAAGATGGTGTCCGCGTCCTCGAGCGTCTGGAGGTACTCGGGGACGATCGAGCCGGCCTCGACCTGGCGAAGGAGCTCGCGGGCCCGCCCGAGGTGCTGCGTGATCTGGACCTCCGAGTAGCGGACGGCCTGGCCGGTGGAGATGAGGAAGCCCCAGTCGGAGGCGCCCGCGAGGAAGAGCTCGCGCGCGGCCTGGTTCAGGGCGCGGACGAGGAGCGGGTCGGTGGCGTCGCGCAGGCGCGTCGCCGCGTCGGTCATCTTCCCGCAGAGCCGGTAGACGTGGCGGTAGACCCAGCTGTTCGGCTGGAACTCCCGCCCCTCGACCCAGGTCTGGAAGTAGTCCCCCTTCCCCCACGAGGACGGCCCCGGGACCAGCCGCTGGTGGCCGGGGTGCTCGGCGAGGTACTCGGAGAGGGTGACCGGCCGGACCTCGGTCTGGTCGCGGAGCATCCGGCGGAAGACCGACTCGAGGAACGCGGGCCCTTCCTCCCACCAGTGCCCGAAGAGCTCGGCGTCGTAGGCCGAGACGATGACCGGCTTGCGGCCGCCGTTGGTCCCGTACCAGTGGTTGACCTGCGCGCCGCGCTCGAAGACGAACGCGCCGGCCTGGGCCTCGAGGGTCTCCCGCGCCCAGGCGGGCTCGTAGTAGCCCTTGCCGCCGAGGTCGACCCCGCGCCCGGTGATCCGGTAGTACTTGATCCCGGTGTTCCTCCTCACGCTCGCGGTCTTCCAGTACTCGGGGAGGTAGTCCCAGTCCGCGTCGTAGCCGAGGTCGCGGTACCACTCCTTGTAGTTGGGGGCGCCCGGGTAGCCGTTCTCCCGCGACCAGATCTTGGCGCGGGTCTCCGGGTCGATCGGGAAGGCCGCGAGCCCCGCCGGGGTGACGACCGGCTCCGTCGAGCCGTAGAAGGGGCGCGTGTCCCCCTCCTCCACCCCCTTCGGGTTGACGAGGAAGTAGCGGAGCCCCTCGGAGGCGAGGAGCTCGTCCAGCCCCGGCGTCCAGGCGTTCTCCGCCAGCCAGATGCCGCGCGGCCACCGGCCGAAGACGCGGGCGTACTGCCGGCACGCGACCTGGACCTGCGCCCGCACCGTCTCCGGGAAGTGGCGGAAGAGCGGCAGGACGAAGTGGGTGGCCGGGCAGGTGATGACCTCGAGCTTGCCCGCGTCCTGGAAGTCGCGGTAGCCGCGCGTGAGGTCCCCCTCGTAGGAGTCCCAGACGTGCTTGGCCGTCCAGAAGCGGGCGAGGATCTCCTCGGCGGCCGCGAGCCAGGGCTTCCCCCCGGCGTTCTCCACCTCGCGCGTGGCGAGGGCGATGCACTGGTCGATGTGCCGGGCCGCGCGGAGCTTCAGGAGCGGGTCCTGCATCATCGAGAGGAGCGGGGGCGTCAGGCTGACGGTGACCCGGAAGTCGACCTTGTCGCGCTCGAGCCTCCAGAGCATGTGGAGGAACTGGGTGTAGACGGAGACGACCGCCTCGAAGAACCACTGCTCCTCGAGCGCGACGTCGTACTCGGGGTGCCTCACGAACGGGAGGTGCTGGTGGAGGACAAGCGCCCAGTAGCCCTTCTCCTCGGGGGCCGCGTGGGTCCGGCGCTTCCAGTAGAGGTACTGGTTGTACCTCCACTCGTCGGGCCCGACGCCGATCTCCCGCTCGTTCGGGTCGCTCGGCGCGTCCCCCCACGCCACGTAGCGGTCCGCCGTCTCGGGGACGCCGCGCGGCGTCTGGACGGCGTTCGAGCGGGCGACCTTCTCGAAGAACGTCGTCCCGGCCGCGCGGAAGCCGAGCTCGGCGACATAGCTCCGCCCTCCCTCGACCTTCACCCAGTACTGGAGCTTGTCGTTCAGGAAGTCGTCCACCTCGAAGAAGGACACGGCGTTGAAGCCGTCGAAGTCGACCCCCGTCACGTCGTAGACGCGGAGGAGGAGGTGGTTCGAGGCGAAGAACTCCGGGCCGAAGCGGCGCGCCAGCTCCTCCCGCGTGACGCGCCCCACCTCCCAGACGACGAAGAGGCCCCCCGGGTCGCACGGGACGAGGTAGAGGTAGGTCTCGTCGTAGGTGTCGGTGAGGAGCGGGAGCTCGGTCAGGACCTTCTTCCGGTAGGCGGCGGCCGGGTCGAGCTCCGCCTCGCGGGCGGGCGCTCCCTCGGGCGAGGACGGGCGGTCCACCTTCGCATGGCCGTCGAAGGTCTCCACGGGCTCGGCCTCCGTGCCCGCTCCGGTCCCCGGGGAGACGGCCTCGTCCGTCCGGGCTGCGGCGTCGGCGTGCGCGGCGGGAGAGGACGGGGCGGTCGGGTGCTCGTCCATGGACGCCTCCTTCTTCCTGGCGGCGCGCCGAGGCCCGGGTCGCGCGACGGCCGGCGCCGGGGCCGTCTCCTTCCTCGTGCTCTTCTTCCGTGGGGCCGGGGCGACCTTCGCTCCGGCCTCCGGATCGGCTCCAGTTTCCTCCCGGCGCGTCGCCGGCGGTATCGCTGGTTTCGCGGGTCGCTTCGCGGGGCTCCCCTTCGTGGCCTTCCCGGCCGGACGAGGGGTGACGGAGGCCGGGTCCGCCCGGACCTTCGGCGCTTCCGTCTGCTTCGCGGTCCCCTCGGGCTCCCCCGGTCGCTTCGTCGAACGCTTCTTCTCCATGCTGCTGAACAAACCTCTTCGTCTCAGTACGTTGTGGACACCGCGTCCTCCGATGGGGCCGGACGGCGCCCGATAGCTCCAGCCCGCGGCGCTCGACACGGCACCCGGGCCTGGCTCCGCGATGATACAGAAGCGGCCCCGCCGCCCTCCGCCGCGCCACGGCTCGGGCCGGAGCAGGGAGGTCCGGGTCAGTCGGCCCGGTCGGGCGGGGGCGCCAGGGCGTCGAACTCCAGGGTGAAGATCCCGAACCGGACGAGGTCTCCCTTGGCGAGCCGGGCTTCGCGGACCCTCTCCCCGTTCACCCAGGTCCCGTTCGTCGAGCCGAGGTCGGCGAGCGACCACCCCTCCCCGTCCTGGCTGATCCGGGCGTGATTCTTCGAGACCGAGACGTCCGGCAGGACGATGTCGCTCGACGGGGACCGGCCGAGGGTCATCACCGGGCGGTTCAGGTCGAAGGCCGCCGGCGCCTCGCCCCGGGCCAGCGCCCCGACGAACCGCGCCGGGACCCGCCGCCCGAACATCCCGTACGACGTCGTGGCGTTCCCTCCCACGAGGAGCCGGACGTCGGTCTTGTCCAGGCGGTCGGTGATCTCGTCGGCGCGCGACCTCGACGGGGCGGCCGAGGGCGGCGGGAGAGGCGCGGGCGAAGCCTGCAGGAACGTGGCGTTGATCGCCTCGCTGGGAGCCGGTGGCTCCGGGAGACCCTGAGCCTCGCGCGGGTGGAGCTGGATCATCCGGGCCCTCACCAGGCGCTGGAGGGACATCCAGGTCTCCGTCTCCGAGCCGGCCGGGGAGAGGGCGAAGATCTCCTCGAGCGTCCGCTTGCCGTTGATCAGCGAGACGACGCCCCACTCGATCGGCGTCAGGACGACCTGCTCCTCGAGGCGCCCACTCGAGAAGACCAGCGTGACGACCAGGTCCCGGTCGACGTGGATCTCCTTCTCCAGGCGGGCGGCCTCGTCGATCCGCCGCGCCCCCTCGAGGATCAGGTTCTGGACGCTGATCCGGAGGGACGCCGCCCCCTCCGGCGGGCGCCGGTCCTTCAGGAACGCGAATTTCCCTTCGCGCCAGCGCATCGACTCGAAGACGATCTCGGCGCAGAGGCTCTTCTCGAGCGCCGTCCGCTCGTCCCCGTCGAGGAGCCCGGCTTCGGCCAGGAGCTCGGCCAGCGGCCGGCCGGTGCGCGCCGCGCGCGCCTTCAGCTCCCGGGCCATCGACTCCGTCAGCAGGCCGCGTGCCGTGGCGACCGTCTCGAGGCTCCAGAGAGGCGAGCGCGACGTCGCGTAGACCACCTCCCCCCCCGCGAGGAAGATCCGGTTCGCATGGGAGAGCCCGACGACCTCGATCGCGCCGGTCACCTGCCCCATGTTGAGGAAGGTCAGGACGTCCGGGAGCGGGAAGTCGGCGAGGTTGCCGCCGAGGCTGAGCGGAGGGGCGTGCGCGGACGGCATGGTCAGGCGCGGAGGGCTCCCGGCGGGGTGCGCGCCGAAGACGACGCGCCCCGAGCCCGCTCGCCCGAGGCGGGGGCGGCGGAGCCGGAGGGCTCGACCGGAACGAGTCGCATGTTTGCGGCAGTGTACCGCCGCGCACCGCGCCGCGGTCAGCCGCGGCGCGGCTTCAGCTCGATCCCGTAGCCTTCGGCCCCCATCAGGAGGTAGTCCCTGAGCCGTTTCGGCCAGGCGGCCAACGGCTTCCCCTGCGCCGCCTCCTCCCAGGACGACCCGAGGCCGCGCCCGGCGGCCGAAAGGAGCGCCCGGGCGAGGCCCTCGTTCCCCGCGTCGCGGGCCAGGAGGGCGCGGGCGAGGAGGACGGTCGGCGCCTCGGCGACCGGCGGAGGGAGCGAGTCGACGTAGGAGACGGCCTCACCCGGCTCTCCCGAGAGCCTCAGCCCCTCTATCTTCAGCGCCGCGTAGTACCCGGTCGGCGCCAGGTCCCAGAGCCGCTCGGCGAGCCGGACGGCCCTCTCCGGCCGGCCGATGTCGAGCGCGCGGGCCGCCTGGTCCGCCAGCCCCGTCCGGAACGCGGGATAGAACGACAGGACGCGCTCCCGCACCGGGACCGAGAGGACCCGTCCGAGGTGGGGCCAGACGAACGGCGTCGTCAGGACGCGGTTCCAGATCGACTGGATCGTCACTCCCCCGCCGACGGTGGCGAGGTCGGGCCTGAGGCCGGGACGGCTCTCGTCCCACGGGGGGATCGAGATGCGGCGCCGGATCTCCTCCGGGTCGGAGCTCGAGAGGCGCGCCCGGAGGAGGAAGGCCGCGAGCCGGACCGGCGAGAAGGCGGCGTCCGACGAGCAGAAGAAGACGCGCGAGGCGGCCGGCTCGCCGTGCTCGCCGGCGCAGCGGTAGTAGGTGGGAAACGTCCGGAGCTGGCTCCCCTCGAGCGGGACGGCGGGAGTCGCGGCTACGTACGAGAAGACCGTCACCTCGGGCTGGAGGACGCCGAGGACGTTCACCGCCGCTCCCGCGGCCAGGAGAACGGCTCCCGTCCGGAGGAGGAGCGGTCCCCGGGAAGCGGCCACGCCGGCGGCGGCGGCGAGGAGCGGGATGACCGGGAGGAGGAGCCGGGGGCCCCAGCCGCAGGTGCCGTCCCACGCGAACCAGGCGGAAGCGGTCGCGAGGAGGGCGGCGAAGACTCCCGCCACCGCGAGGCCCGCGCCGCGGAGCCGGGGGTCCCGCAGGAGCGCGACGACGCCGGCCGCCGCGAGGACGAGGAGCGGGAAGTAGAGGAGGAGCCCCTTGTTCGGCCCGACGAGGAGACGCCAGAGGCCGTCGAGCGGCGGGTGCGTGAACCCCTGCCCGGCATACGACGCGAGGGGGCGACCGAAGCGGACGATCTCGAAGGCGAGCCAGGCGCCGAGGGTCGGGACGGCGCCGGCGGCGGCGGCCGCGACGAGCTTCGCCCGCTCCCTCGCCGGTCGCGGGGGCCCGTCCAGGAGGAGCGGGAGGAGGGCGAAGGGAGCGATCGCGAGGTGGACCCCCTTCGTCAGGACGGCCCCCCCGGCGCAGAGCCCCGCCACCGCCGCCCGGACGAGAACGCCCGTCGCCGTTCGGCCGGACCGGACCGCGGTCAGCGCGGCCGTGGCCGCCCCGGCGAGGCAGACCGCCTGAAGCGGCTCGGAGTACGCGGACGCCACGTAGTCCCAGAGCGGCGACCCGAGCCCCGTGGCGAGCACGGCGACGACCTGTCCGGGCGGCGACGCTCCAGCCGCGCGCGCCAGGAGGCCGGCGAGCGCCGACGCGAGGGTCACGAGGAGGACCTGGGTCAGGACGAGCAGGGTCTGCGACGAGGACGGGCCGAACGCCCTCTCCCACCGCTCCGCCACGGACAGGGCCGGCGCGAAGGCCAGCGGAAGCCCCATCCCGTACGGCGCCAGGGCGTCGCCCGCGGGGCGGAGGATCGTGAAGTACTGGCCGCGCGCGATTCCGAGGCCGCCGGTCTCGACGAGCGAGATGCCCGTGTTCAGCATCTGCAGCTCGTCGGTGATCGTCCCGAGCGTCCGCTCCTCGGCGGTGCCGCAGAGGACGAGGAAGACGGCTAGGACTCCGAGCGCGAGGGCCGGCCTCGATCGCGGCGCCGGGCCCGCCGCGCCGGACGCCGCCCTCGCCCGTCCCGTTCGCCCCTGCTTTCCCACCCTCTTCCCTCTCACCGGCCGCTCCCCGCGGCCGGTGATGATAGGACGGAGCATAGAATCGACCGATGAGTCCCGGGAGGGGCGAAAGGCCTTCGAGGCGGTCCTCGCCGGCGCTGGCGGTGTCGTTCGTCGCGGCGTTGGCTGCCCTCGCCGGGTGCCGGAGGCCGGCCCCCCTCGAGGAGAGGCCGCTGGCGATCGGACAGATCACCTCGGCGGTGACGCTCGACCCGCACCGTCACGACGAGGAGGCGACCTACTCGTGCCTCTCGCACTTCTACGAGAAGCTCGTCGGGTTCGGGCCGGAGATGGAGATCGTCCCGGAGCTGGCGGTCCGGTGGGAGAACCCGTCCGAGTCGGTGTGGCGCTTCCACCTCAGGCCCGGCGTGACGTTCCACGACGGGCGGCCCCTCGAGGCCGCCGACGTCGTGGCGAGCGTCCGCCGGGTCCTCGACCTGCCGGACTCGCCCCAGCGCTTCTACCTCCAGTCGGTGAGGGACGTCCGCGCCGCCGGACCGCTCCTCGTGGACGTGATCACCGCGGGCCCCTCTCCGGTCCTCCTCAACAAGCTGGTCTACGTCTCCATCGTCCCGCGCGGCACCGGCCCCGCCCCCGTCGTCCGGCCGATCGGGACCGGCCCCTACGTCTTCGTCTCCGGCGGCCCGCGGCAGCCCGTCGAGGGGGTGAGGAACGAGCGGTACTGGGGCCCGCGCCCCGCGTACCGCCGCGTGCGGGTCGTCCCCTTCCCGAACGAGAGGGAACGGGCCGAGGCCGTCGCGCTGGGCCGGGCGGACCTCGTCGCCCGCGTCCCCGAGGAGCTCCGGGCCGCGGCGGCCCGCGACGGCGTCCGCATCGTCGCCAGGCCGGGCCTCGGCGTCACGTTCCTCGGGTTCTCCGTCGCGAAGGGCTCCCCCTTCGCCGACCCGCGCGTCCGGCGGGCCTTCGCGCTCTCCGTCGACCGGACGGCCCTGGTGAAGGGGGAGCCGGAGGGCGCTGCCCTCGCCATGGACCAGCTCGTCCCGTCGGTCGTCTTCGGGTACGTCCCGAACGGCCGGAAGATCGGGTACGACCCCGGAGAGGCCCGGCGCCTCCTCGCCGAGGCCGGCCACGGAGACGGGCTCGACGCCACGCTCTCCTGCGCCGACTCCATCGAGCGCTTCGCGAGGCGCCTCGCGGGGATGCTCGCCACGAGCGGGATCCGGCTCACGGTCGACGCGCGTCCGTGGACCCGCTTCTACGAGGGGATCGGAAGGCGCGAGTACCCGCTCTTCCTGATGACGTGGACCGCCGGCACGGGGGACGCGTCGGACCTCCTCGAGGGGATCTTCCACACCGCCGGCGGCGACCTCGGCGCGTCGAACTACTTCGCCTACTCCGACCCGAAGCTCGACCGCCTGGTCGAGCAGGCGGGCGCGACGTTCGACCCGCACGCCCGCCGCCGCCTGATGGGGGCCGCCCTCGACGTCGTGAACGAGGACCTCCCCGCCATCCCCCTCGTCCTGCGCTCCGCGATCTACGCCGTGAGGTCGGACCTCGCCTGGTCTCCCCGGGCGGACCGGCGCGTGAGGGCGCAGGACGTGCGGCCGGCGGGAGGCTGACGGGCCACGGTCACTCCTTCCGGGTCGCGCCGCTCTCGGGCCCCGACCACCGGATCCTGACGGGCGGGTACCAGCGCTCGCGCCCGTCGCGGGAGCGGAGGAGGACCGAGACGCGCACGTCCCCGGCCGCCCCCGGCCGGAACGGGACGGTCGCCTCGTAACCCGCGTGCGAGCAGTCGCCGAGGCTGCGGAGGACGCCCGCGACGTCGGGGCGCGGCACGCGCCGGAACCGGCTCGTCGGGGCCTCCACGCCGTCGACGAGGACCGTGACGAGGAGGTCCTCTCCCGGCTCCCGGGCCCACCCTCGGACGAAGAGGTCGCCGCGGACCGTAACGCCGTCGCGCGGCTCGTCGATGCTGCCGAGGAGGTCGGGGTCCTCGCGCCAGGGCGTCGCCTTCGCGCGCCAGGCCGGGAGGCCGTCCTCCGGTCGCGGGCCCCTCGGCCGTCCGGGCGGGAGCGGCGGCGGCACGTCCACGTCGAAGAGGACGAGCTCGAGCTTCCGGTACGGCGAGAAGAACGGGAGGTCGACCCGCCTGCGCGACCGGACCGTGAATCCCTTCCGGTAGAGCGCGTCCTCGGCGGCGTCGGCGTCCTCGACGAAGGCGAGCGACGCCGCGCGGCGCCCCTGGCAGGCCCGGAGGGCGTCGTCGAAGAGGGCGAGGTTGGCCGGGGACCAGAAGAGCCCCTCCACCTGCAGGCCGATCATCGCGGCGCGCGGGTTGAGGAGGGTCATGATGCCGTTCGTCTTCGACGCGGCGTCGACCCAGAGCCCGATCCCCGCCGCCTCCTGCCTCGAGCCCGGGTCGAGGAAGGACGCGAGGTCGTGGTCGCGGAGGGAGAAGAGGGCCTCGCGAGCCGCGTCCGGGGGCGCGTGGAAGACCGTCGGCCGGCCGCTCCAGTCGCTGCGGCGGACGAGGACGAACGCCCAGGCCGACTGGAGCGCGAGGACGCCGGCGATCACCGCGCCCGCGCCCCTCGCGAGCTTCGGGGAGGGGCGCGCGGGGGGCGACCCCTCGCCCGCGGCCCCCGCCCCCGAGAGGCGGGCGGCGACGAGCACCGCCATCACGCCGCCGAGGAGCTCGCAGAAGAGGCCGTACCGCTGGTACCCGGTCCCGAGGCTCCAGAAGAGGCCCGAGGCGAGCGAGATCACGACGAGGCCGCGGACCTTCCGGTCCCGCGGGAAGAGGGCGAGCGCCGCGAGCGAGGCGAGCCACCCCAGGGCGACCCTCCCGGTGGTCGTCTCCATCTCGCTCAGCCGTCCCGGCTGCAGCGCCGACAGGAACGGCCAGACGAGCGCCTCGGCTGGCGAGGCGGGCCCCCAGCGCAGGTCCTTGATGTCCGCGGGCGGGTAGAGGGGCGCGGCGAAGATGCCGTTGAAGTACGGGAAGGTGGGGCTCCCCGTCTGGAGGAATACGGTCGCCGCGTGGGGGGCGATCGGGGCGGCGGACGCGACGGCCCCGCAGGCGAGAGCCCCCGCCACCGCGGGCGCCCGGCCGCCCCGGCGGAGCCAGCGGAAGAGCGCCAGCGCCCCGATCGGCGCGGCGAAGACGAGGTTCGTCAGCTTGAGCGCCACCGCCGCCCCGAGGAGAAGCCCCATCGAGGCCGTCCGGCGGGCCAGCGGCCGCGCGTCCTCTCCGTCCTCGACGGCGCGGAGCGTCGCCTCGAGGAGGAGCGGGAGGGCCAGGAGGTCGACCATGTAGCTCGAGACCTCCCAGAGGAGCCCTTCGGAGGCGAGGACGAGGAGGACCGCCGCGGCGCGGCACCTCTCGTCGGCGACCTCGCGCGCGAGGAGGCGCCAGACCAGCGTGCCGGTCCAGACCAGGACGAGGGGGTTCGCCACCGTCCCGAGCCGGTACCCCAGCACCCAGCGGAAGAGGCCCAGGACCATGTCGCCGGACGGATCGAGGTACGGGAAGAAGTACGGGAAGAAGTCCCCCGGCGGGAAGAGGGGCCCCCGCAGGGCCCGCTCGCCGTGCATCAGGTGGTAGTTGAGGACGTCGTACCCGATGTCGGGGAGCGGGGCGCGGACCGCCCAGAGGAGGAGGACGGGGAGCGCGACCACCAGCCAGAAGACCCTCGGAGGGGACGGCCGGTCCTGCGCCGACCGGCGGACGACGGCGACCGCGGCGCCCGCCGCCACCGCGGAGAGGAGGAGGGCGGCCGCGGTCGTCCCGACGGGCCAGAGCAGCTGCCGGACGAGCGCGAAGGCGATGGCGAAGGTGAAGAGGTCCTCCAGCCTCGCCCGCGCGAGGACCCCTTCGATCCTCCCGAGGCCGGCCCTCACGCCTTCGCGGTCCCTTTCGGAGGCCCGTTCGGCGGCAACGGCCGCGGGGAGCCCTGGACGTCCAGGACGAGCGCCTGCAGGAGGAGCTGGAACCCGAGGATCAGCGGCACCGCGGAGAGGATCACGGTCCCCGCGGGGGTGACCCGGTGCAACGGCAGGTTGACGAGCCAGTGGTAGGCGCCGAAGGCGGCCCCGAACCCGAAGAGCGCGAGGCCGGCCGCCAGGAAGATCGCGACGGGCGAGACGTCGAAGAAGACGTAGCGCCAGAAGACGCGCCGGGCGAAGCCCTGGAGGAGCCGCGGGGGGAAGCTGAAGAGGACCCGGGAGGGGCGGAGCGAGCTCGCCTCGTCGCCGTAGCGGGTCGGGAACGGGACGTCCGCCACGCGGGCCTCGAGCGCGTTCAGCCGGATGAGCATGTCGTTCTCGAAGAAGTAGTCGCGGGCGACCCGCTCGATCCGCATCCGCCGCAGGACGTCCGCGCGGACCGCGACGAACCCGTTCTGGGGGTCGACGACGTGCCAGTAGCCGGAGGCGAGCTTCGTCAGGAAGGTCAGGCCGACGTTCCCGACGAGCCGGACCGGCGGCATCCGCGACAGGTCGCGCAGGTGGTGGAACCGGCACCCCTTCGCGTACTCGGCCCTCCCCTCGACGAGCGGCGCCACCAGCGCGTCGATGTCCGCCGGGTCCATCTGCCCGTCGCCGTCGCACTTCACTACGACGTCGGCGTCCCGGCGGAGCGCCTCCGCGAAGCCGGTCGCCATGGCGCCTCCGACCCCCTGGTTCGTCTCGTGCCGCAGGACGACGACCCTCGGGTCACCGACGCTCCGAGCCGCCTCGGAGACCGCGTCGGGCGAGGCGTCGTCGACGACGACCACCACGTCGACGAAGGAGGGCATCGCGCGGAGGACGTCCCCGAGCTGGGGGGCGCATCGGTACGCGGGGACGACGACGGCGATCCTCAGCCCTCCGGCCAGAGCCACGGTCCGAGTGTAGCGGACGGAGAGGAGCGGCGAGGCGATCCCCCTTTCCTCCCCGGCCGGGGAGGACGACCCTCGGGCCGACCGGGGCAGACCCGCTCCTCCCTCTGACCCGGCGCCCCGGCCGGGATCCCTCCCGACCGGGCGGCTCGCGACAGGAATGTCGGTGATCACGAATTCTCCGACAATCCTGTAAGCTCGGCCCGCGATGCCCCCGCCCCCATCCCCCCTCCGGACCCTCCTCGACCTCTCCCAGGCCCTCGCCGGGACGCGCACGCTCCACGCGTCGCTCGTCCACGCGCTCGAGGTGCTCGAGGAGGACCTCCGCGCCGAGGCCGCGTTCGTGGCGCTCGCAGACCCGGCCACGGGCGAGCTGAGGATCGAGGCGGCGGTGGGAGGGGCCGCGAACGCCGCCCGCCGGACCCACTTCCACCCGGGCGAGGGGATCACCGGGCGCGTCGCCAAGACGGGACGCGCCGTCGTCATCCCGCAGCTGACGAAGGAGCCTCTCTTCCTCGACCGGACCGGCGTCCTCGCCGAGGCGCGCCGGCGCAAGCGGGAGCTGAGCTTCGTCTGCGTGCCGATCCGCGCCGAGCAGGGGCGGACGGGAGCGCTCGCCGTCACCCTCCCCTTCGACCCGGGGCGCGACTACCCGCAGCTGCAGGCCACGCTCGAGATCGGGGCCGCGATGCTCGCCCAGGCCCTCCGCGTCCACGTCCGGCTCGAGGACGAACGGAAGAAGCTCCAGGCCGAGAACCGGCAGCTCCGCGAGGAGCTCCGGGAACGGTACGACCTGAGGAACGTCGTCGGGACGAGCCACGCCATCCGCCAGGTGGCCGAGCTCGTGTCCCAGGCGGCGCCTTCGAGCGCCACCGTCCTCGTCCGCGGCGAGTCGGGCACGGGGAAGGAGCTGATCGCCCACGCGATCCACTACGGCTCGCCCCGGGCCGAGCGCCCCTTCGTCAAGGTGAGCGCCGCGGCGCTGCCCGAGAGCCTCGTCGAGTCCGAGCTCTTCGGCCACGAGGCGGGGGCCTTCACCGGCGCGCACGGGAGGAAGCCGGGGCGCTTCGAGCTGGCGCACGGCGGGACCCTCTTCCTCGACGAGGTCGGCGACCTCCCCGCCACGATCCAGGTGAAGCTCCTCCGCGTCCTGCAGGAGCGCGAGTTCGAGCGGGTGGGCGGGACCCAGCCGGTCCGCGTCGACGTCCGGCTCATCGCCGCCACGAACCGCGACCTCGAGGCCGCGGTCCGCGAAGGGGTCTTCCGCGAGGACCTCTACTACCGGCTCAACGTCTTCGAGATCTTCGTCCCGCCGCTGCGCGACCGGCGCCCCGACATCCCGCTCCTGGCGGACCACTTCGTCACCCGCTTCGCCACCGAGCACGGCAAGGACGTGAGGCGGCTGGCGACGACGGCGATCGACATGCTCATGAGCTACCACTGGCCCGGCAACGTCCGCGAGCTGGCGAACTGCATCGAGCGGGCCGTCCTCGTCTGCTCGGGCGGCGTCATCCACGCCCACGACCTGCCGCCGACCCTCCAGACGGCCGAGGTGACCGGGACGCTCCCGCAGCGGTCGCTCGGCGAGGCCGTGGGCGTCTACGAGCGCGACCTCCTCCTCGACGCCGTGAAGATCGCCCGGGGGAACAAGGCGCGCGCGGCGCGGCTCCTCCAGACGACGGAGCGGATCCTCTCCTACAAGCTCGCCCACCACGGGATCGACGCGCGCCGCTTCCGGGCCTGAGCGCCACGGCGCCACGTCGCGATTCCGACGCTCCTGTCGGCTTTCGCTCGTGTTCCGACAGATCCGTAGCCCGCCTGAGGCCCCGGGGCGCCTCCCGGCCGGGCCGGTAAAGCCTTCCCCCGCAACGAATCACCGGCGATCCCGGAGCCGCACGCCGCCTCGCACGGTTCTTGCGATTCCGCGGGTACGGCCGGGCGCGGGACGCCCGGACGGGCGAAAGGAGAACCGGATGACGCCCGACCTCTTCGCGCGGAGGAGCTCGTGAACGGGGCCGACACCGCCTGGGTGCTCGTCTCGACGGCCCTCGTCCTCCTGATGACGCCGGCCCTCGCCTTCTTCTACGGCGGCCTCGTCCGGTCGAAGAACGCCCTGAACACGATGATGATGAGCTTCGTCTCCCTCGGCTTCGTCGGGGTCGCGTGGGCGCTCCTGGGCTTCTCGCTCGCGTTCGGAAAGGGGAACGCCGCCCTCGGCGGACTCGGCCACGCCTTCCTCTCCGGCGTCGGCCTCGAGGCGGCGCCCGGCCTGACGATCCCGCACCTCCTCTTCATGGCCTACCAGGCGACGTTCGCGATCATCACGGCGGCGCTCATCTCGGGCTCGATCGTGGAGCGGATGCGCTTCGGCTCCTACGTCGCCTTCGTCACGCTCTGGTCGCTCCTCGTCTACGCGCCGGTCGCGCACTGGGTCTGGGGAGGCGGCTGGCTCGCGACTCTCGGGGCGCTCGACTTCGCGGGCGGCACCGTCGTCCACGTGAACGCGGCCGCGGCGGCGCTCGTCGCCGCTCTCGTCCTCGGGCGGAGGAAGGACTACTCGCGGCAGGCGATCCTCCCCCACAACGTGCCGTTCACCCTCCTCGGCGCCGGGATCCTCTGGTTCGGCTGGTTCGGCTTCAACGGCGGGAGCGCCCTCGCCGCGAACGGCTCGGCCGCCCTCGCCTTCGTCAACACCCTCCTGGCGCCGGCGGCGACCCTGGTCGCCTGGACCCTCCTCGACCTCTCGCGGAGCGGGAAGTCGACGGCGGTGGGGGCCGCCACCGGCATCGTCGTCGGCCTCGTCGCGATCACGCCCGCGGCGGGGCTCGTCTCGCCCCTGTCGGCCCTCGTCATCGGGGCCGTCGCCGCCTTCCCGAGCTACTTCGGGATCCTCTGGCGCGCCCGGACCCGCCTCGACGACTCGCTCGACGTCGTGGCCGCGCACGGCCTGGGCGGGGTCGTCGGGGCCCTCCTCACCGGCGTCCTCGCGCAGAAGGCGTGGGGCGCGGCCTCCGACGGCCTCCTCTTCGGCAACCCGAGGCAGCTCCTCGTCCAGCTCGTGGCGTGCGTCGCCGCCGTCGCGTTCAGCGGCGGCCTCACGTTCGCGCTCCTGAAGGCCGTCGCGCTCCTCTCGCCTCTCAAGGCGGCGAGGAACGAGGAAGGGCTCGGCCTCGACGTCAGCCAGCACGGCGAGGAGGCCTACACCTCGGGCGAGGGCGCGATCCTCGTCCTGAGCGAGGCCCGCCCGGCGGCGCCCCAGGGGAGCGCCGCCCCGCTCGTCGCGGAGGCCGGGTCGTGAAGCTCGTCGTCGCCGTCGTCCGGCCCGAGAGGCTCCCCGAGGTCCTCGAGGCGCTCTTCCGCTCCGACGTCCAGGGGGTGACGATCAGCCGCGTCCAGGGCCACGGGGGCGAGACGGAGAGGGTGGAGACCTACCGGGGGACGACCGTGAAGATGGAGCTCTCCGAGAAGGTCCGGCTCGAGATCGGCGTCTCCGACCACTTCGTCCAGCCGACCGTCGACGCGATCCTCCGGTCGGCGCGGACCGGCGAGGTCGGCGACGGGAAGGTTTTCGTCCTCCCCGTCGAGAAGGTCTGGCGGATCAGGACCGGGGAGGAGGACCAGAAGGCCGTCACCCCCGTCGGGGTCGACCCTCACTTCGAGAGGACCGCTCCCTGACGCGGCGCCTCAGCCTTCGGGCTGCCCCCCCTTGAGGATCTGCGAGAGCTCCTTGAAGCGCGGGTGGTTCTTGTCGCGGGCCCACTCGAAGCCGGCCGACTCGTGGTTCGTCAGCCAGGCCCCGGCCGCCGTCATCCGCTCGAGCGCGTGGCGGCGGTACTCCTCCCCGCGCCCGCTCACCGCGTCCCACGCGAGGCAGACCTGGTTCCCGTAGTGGAGGAGCTCGAGCGCGGTCTGCTGGACGCAGACGTGCGCCTCGATCCCCGCGAGGACGACCTGGCGCGCCCCGGACCGCGTCCGCGGCCGGAGGTCGTCCAGCGCCCGGAGGAAGGCCGGCTCGCCGCAGCAGCTGAACGACGTCTTCGGGACGAGGCGCTTCGGGATGGCGAGGGCGTCGAAGGCGGCCTTCACCTCCGGATGGGTCGGCCCGAGCCCCTGCGGATACTGCTCGGTCAGGATGACCGGGACGGCGAAGAGGTCGGCGAGGCGCAGGAGGCGGACGGTCGCGGCGAGGACCATCTTCGAGCGGTAGACCATCTCCACCAGCTTCCCCTGCAGGTCGACCACGACCAGGACGCTCCGGTTCGTGTCGAGAAGCTCCATCGAATCACCTCCGGCCGGGCCACGGCCGATCGCACATGGTAGCGCCGGACGGCGGGCGGGGAGCCCGCCCCCGACGGCGACGCCGGCGCCGATCCGATCGATCGCCCTGATCGATCCGAATCGATCGGGCCGGAGGGCCGAGGGGCGCCGGCCGGACCGCGGGACGCGAACCGGCGTCCCTCGCGGCTGGCACGGACCGTGCGTTCCCGGGGGCGACGGACGGGTTCTGCGGGGCCTCCCCCGGCCAGAGCCCGGCCCGTACCAGGAGGTCCCATGATCCGGATCCGCCCCGCCGCCGAGCGCGGCCGAACCCGCCTCGGCTGGCTCGACAGCGCCCACTCGTTCTCCTTCGGCGACTACCACGACCCCAGGTTCGAAGGCTTCTCGAAGCTCCGCGTCGTGAACGACGACCGCGTGGCGCCGGGAGGCGGGTTCCCCACCCACGGTCACCGCGACATGGAGATCCTCTCGTGGGTCCTCGACGGGGCGCTCGAGCACCGCGACAGCCTCGGGACCGGGTCCGTCATCCGGCCGGGCGAGATCCAGCGGATGACGGCCGGCACCGGCGTCCTCCACAGCGAGTACAATGCCTCGAAGGCCGAGCCGGTCCGGTTCCTCCAGCTCTGGCTCCTCCCGGAGCGGCGCGGCCTGGCGCCCTCCTACGAGCAGAAGGTGCTGCCGCCCGACGCGCTCGAGGGGCGCTTCGCCCTCCTCGCCGCGCCGGAGGGAGGAGGGGGAGCCGTGACGATCCGGCAGGACGCCCGGCTCCTGGCGGCGCGTCTCGCGCCTGGCGCCACCGCCTCCGTCGCGCTCGCGCCCGGGCGCCGCGCCTGGATCCAGGTCGCCCGCGGCTCCGTCCGACTCGGCACGACCCCGCTCGAGGAGGGAGACGGCGCGGCGGTCGAGGGGGAGGCGCTCCTCGAGCTTCGGGCGACGGCCCGCGCGGAGGTCCTCGTCTTCGACCTTCCCTGAACGGGGTGGTGGGGCGCTAACATCCCCCACCGTGAACTCGGAACGGCGCGTCCGGCCCCGCGCCCTGGCTTTCCTCCTCGGCGCGACGCTCGCCGCCGCGTCGTGCCGTCCGTCTCCAGCCCCCTCCGAGCTGTACGTCGTCTGGTCATCGGACGTCCTCTCGCTCGACCCGAACGAGAAGTTCGAGGTCGTCACCGACACCGTGGCGATGAACGTCTTCGAGCCCCTCGTCCGGTACGACCGGAAGATGGAGTTCCAGCCCGCCCTCGCGACGAGCTGGGAGATCGTCGACGGCGGCGCGTGGCGCTTCCACCTCCGCCCCGGCGTCCGTTTCCAGGACGGGAGCCCGCTGACGGCGGACGACGTCGTCCGCTCCATCGACCGGGTCCGCTCCTCGGAGACGTCGGACCTGACGCAGTACCTCGAGCCGGTCGGCTCGGTGAAGGCGGTCGACCCCCTGACGGTGGACGTCGTCTCCCGCAGGCCGGCGGGCCTCCTCGCGGTCCTCTCGTTCGTCTACGTCCTCCCGATGCGCACGCTCGAGGCCCGCGGCGCGCGGGCGTTCTTCGAGAGCCCCGTCGGAACCGGCCCGTACCGGATCGCCGAGTGGAAGAAGGGGCTCTCCGTGCGGCTCGAGGCGTGGGACGGATACTGGGGGGGAGCCCCCGCCGTCCGCTCGGCCGTCTTCCTGAAGGTCGAGGACGGCGAGGCGATGTGGGCGGCGGCGCGGGAGCACGCGCCGGCGATCGTGGTCGGCCCCCCTCGCGCGACGTGGAAGGCCCGGAGGTCGGACCCCGCCTTCAGCCTCCTCGAGAGGCCGGGCCTCGCGGTCCACTTCCTCGCGCTGAGGGTGCGAGGCCCCGACAACCCCCTCTCGGACGTCCGCGTCCGGCGGGCCCTCCGCGCCGCGATCGACTACCAGACGCTCGCCCGGGACACCGCCGGCGAGGGGGCCTTCCCCGCGTCCCAGCTCGTCCCGCCCGCCATCGTCGGGTTCAACCCCGGGATCCCCGTGCCGGTCTTCGAGCCCGGGAAGACGCGGCGGCTCCTCGCCGAGGCGCGCGTCCGCCTGGAGAAGCCCCTGAGGATGCTCTGCCTGCGGGGCCAGAACCCCCTCGCCGACGCGCTCGTCGCGGAGTTCGCCGCCGCCGGGGTGGCCGTGGCGCGGGACGACGCCGACCCCGTCTCCTTCGACGCCCGGTTCCGGAGCTGCGACGCCGACCTCCTCCTGTCCGGCTGGGTCTGCTCCACCGGCGACGCGAGCGAGATCCTCGAAGGGAACTTCTACGGCCGCACCGCCGCGAGCGTCACCACGTGCGGCTACTCGCGCCCCGACGTCGACGACGCCATCGACCGGATCGGCGCCACGCTCGACCCGGAGAAGCGCCGCGACCTCCTCCAGGCGACGATGCAGACGGTCCTCGACGACGTCCCGTGGATCCCGCTCCTCGTCGTCTACGACCGGTTCGCGATGACCCGCGGGCTCGCGTGGGAGCCGCGGCCGGACGGGCAGGTCTACCTGCCCGACGTGAAGCTCCCCGGCCGGTGAGGCGCGGGACCGACGATGAGGAGATCGCTGAGGAAACGGTTCGCCCTGATCTTCTCGGCGCTGACGGGCGTCCTCCTCCTCGTGGTCTCCGGCACCCTCATCGCCGTCCGGGTCCGCGACCAGCGCGAGCTCCTCGAGCGGAACGCCCAGGCCTTCGCCCTGACGACGAACACGAAGCTCTGTGACGCGCTGCGCCTCTACTACGGCTCGGGGTCGTACAAGTTCCGCGAGATCGTCCGCTCCACGATGAGCCTGAACCCGGACCTCCACCGCCTCCTGATCCTGTCGGTCTCCGGGGAGGTGCTCTACGACTCGTTCGAGAGCCCCGACCTCATGCTCGTCCCCGACCCGCCGAAGCGCCGCCTCGCCGACCCCGACCTCGTCGCCCGGGCCGGGCAGCCCGAGCCCTGGAACGAGAGGCGGACGATCCCCGGCGTGGGGAAGGTCCTCCTCGTCGGGGCCCCCTACTTCGAGGAGTGGGGACGGCATCCCTACTCCGTCCTCTTCGTCTTCACCTACGACAACCTGACCGAGCGCGTCGTCCGCTCCCTGCGGGGCACGATCGCGCTCGTCCTCCTCGCGCTGGCGGTCGTCGCGGCCGTCTCCGTCTCGCTGGCCGGCCGGGTGGCGCGGCCGATCCTCCAGCTGACGGAAGGGGTCCGGGGCTTCATGGAGGGCCAGGACCGGCGGATCCGCGGCATCCAGACCGACGACGAGCTGCAGGAGCTGGCAGAGACGTTCAACCAGATGGCCGACCGGATCCAGCAGCAGGTCGCCAAGCTCGAGACCGCCAACCGCGAGCTGGCGACGCTCGACCGGATGAAGACGGACCTCCTCGCGAACGTCTCGCACGAGCTCCGGACGCCGCTCGCGGCGATCCGCGGCTACGTGGAGTTCATCCACGAGGGGCAGCTGGGGCCGACGACCGAGGCCCAGAGGAAAGGGCTCGACGTCTGCCTGCGGAACTCCGAGCGCCTCACGAAGACGATCAACATGCTCCTCGACTTCTCGCGGATGGAGCTCGGGCGGGTCTCGATCCGGACCGCCCCGTTCCAGATGGGGCGCCTCATCGCCCAGGTGGCGGCCGGGACCGAGGCCGACGCGAGGAAGAGGAGGATCCAGCTCCGCGTGCGCGTCGAGCGCGACCTGAAGCCGGTGGACGGCGACCGGGACCGCCTCACGCAGGTGCTCGAGAACCTCCTGACCAACGCCCTGAAGTTCACGCCGGACGGGGGCGAGGTCGAGGTCGGGGCGCGGCCGGCCGACGGAGGCTCCCGGGTCGACGTCTGGGTCTCCGACAACGGGATCGGCATCCCCCCCGAGGAGAGGGCGCGGATCTTCGACAAGTTCTACCAGACGGACGCCACGGCGACGCGGAAGTTCGGCGGGATCGGGCTCGGCCTGGCCATCGTGAAGTCGATCCTCGACGCGCACCAGGCGCCGATCGCCGTCGAGGACCGCCCGGGCGGGGGGACGACCTTCCGCTTCTCGCTCCCCGCGGTCGAGTCCCGCACGGAGTCGGGGGTCTTCTTCGGGATCTTCCCGGCCGGGCACGAGGCCTCGGAGGTCCTCGCGATCGACGACGACCCGGACTTCCTCGGCATCATCCGGGAGACCCTGGGCAAGCACGGGTTTTTCGTCCGGACGGCGACGACGGCGGCGGAGGGCCTCGCCCTGGCGCGGGAGCACGCCCCGCTCCTCATCCTCCTCGACATCAAGCTCCCCGACCGCGACGGCCTCGACCTCCTGCACGAGCTCCGCCAGCGCCCGGAGACCGCGCGGACGCCGGTGCTGATCGCGTCGGTCGTCGACGAGCGCCTCGAGGGGCTCCGCCTCGGGGCCGTCGAGTACCTCGTGAAGCCGATCGACCGCGCCCGGCTCGTCGAGGCCGCCCTCCGGGCGCTGAACGAGAGGGGGGGCTCCGCGAGCGGCCCGGCCGACGCCGGCGCTCGCGCCTGAGGCGGTAAGATCGGGGAAAGCGCCAGCGGAGAGAGAGGTACGCCGAGAATGCCAGACCGGCAGCGGACGATCCTGATCGTTGACGACGAGGAGGACGTTCTCGACCTCCTCCAGCTCGTCTTCGAGACCAGCGGGTTCACGGTACGGCGCGCCTCCAACGGCAAGGCCGCCGTCTCCAGCGCCTACGAGAGCCCGCCCGACGTGATCCTGCTCGACGTGATGATGCCCGAGATGGACGGCTGGCAGGTGCTCCGGACCCTCAAGGGGGACGAGCGGACCCGCTCCGTCCCGGTGGTGATGCTGTCGGCCCGCGCCGAGCGGCGCGACAAGATGATCGGCCTGCAGGAAGGGGCCGAGGGGTACATCGCCAAGCCATTCTCCCCCGCCGAGGTCGTCCGGGAGGTCCAGAGCTTCCTCGACCGGCCCGCCTGAGCGTCCCGATGCCCGATCCGCCCGACTCCACCGCCCTGCGAGCCGAGTGGCTCCAGCACAGGGCGCGCCTCTTCGACCGCGACACCGGGCTGCCGACGCTCCCCACGGTGGTCGACGACGTCCGGAGGCAGCTGGAGGACCACGGCTCGATCGGGCTCCTGACGCTCATGCTGACCACCGAACGACAGGTCGAGGAGAGCTGGGGCTGGCAGCTCTACGACCGGCTCATCGTCGAGTTCGTGACCGGGCTGCAGGAGCTCGCCGAGAAGGGCGAGATCCCGCGGGCCCTCTTCTGCCTCCCCGCCGTCCGGGCCGACGAGGTCCTCTGCTTCGTCCCCGTCACCTCCCGGAACGGAAGCAGCGAGACGCCCGACGCGTGGCTCCGGGGACTGGCGCAGAGGCTCGAGCTGTTCGTCACCTCGTTCCTCTCCGGGAAGCTCTCGTCCGCCGACCGGTTCTCGTCTCACGTCGGGCAGTCGCTGATCCTCTTCGACCCGAAGGTCCGCGTCGAGCGGGTCGTCTACAAGGGGCTCCACGAGGCCCGCCGGGAGGTCGTCCGGGGGATCGCGAGCGCCGAGGAGCGCGGCGCGGAGGTCCTGAAAGGGATCCTCGCCACGCGGCGGGTCGTCTCGGTCTTCCAGCCCATCTACGACCTCGTCGAGAGGAAGATCGCCGCGCTCGAGGCGCTGTCGCGCGGGCCGGCCGGGAGCGGGCTCGAGAACGCCGAGACCCTCTTCTCGCTCGCCGAGCGGGTCGGCCTCGAGGTCCCCCTCGAGCGCCTCTGCCGCAAGCGTTCGCTCGAGGAGGTGGCGCGCGTCAACTGGCCTCAGATGGTCTTCGTCAACATGTCGCCGACGGCGGCGACCGACTCCGAGTTCCTCGAGGGCCGCCTCCTCGAGGACGTCGTGAGGCTCGGCCTCGACCCGCGGAACGTCGTCGTCGAGGTGACCGAGCGGACGTACGCGCAGAACCAGGACCTCTTCTCCAGGGTCCTCCGCGAGCTCCGGATGGAAGGGTTCCGCGTGGCCGTCGACGACCTGGGGACGGGTTACTCGAACCTCTCCTCGCTGGCGGACATCAAGCCCGAGTTCCTGAAGTTCGACCACCTCTTCACGAAGGACATCCAGAGCCAGCGGATCAAGCAGGACCTCCTCGGGGCGATCCTCGCCTTCGCCATGAAGATGAACACGCTCGTCATCGCCGAGGGGATCGAGACCCGCGACGAGCTCGAGGCGCTCCGCCGGCTCGGCGTCCCCCTCGGCCAGGGCTACTTCCTCGGCAAGCCGGTCCCGATCGACGCCCTGACGGGATGAGCGGGGTCAGCGGACGCGGCGGATCTCGGACGCGATGACGAAGTTGTCGCTCCGCGGCTCCCACGAGAGCGAGTCCCGGAACGCGAAGACCTCCTGCTCGACGTAGAGCGGGATCCAGGGGAGGTCCCTCCGGGCGATCGCCATCACCCCCTGCAGGAGCGACCTCCGGCGGGCCATGTTCAGCTCTCCGGAGCTCGCCTCGATCAGCCGGTCGGCGTCCCGGTCCGAGTAGCCGCCGTCGTTGGAGAGGCCGTAGCCCGTCGCGACGTCGGTGGTGTGGAGGGCGTTGTCGAGGACGTCGCTGGCGTCCCCCGTGGGGCAGCCGAACCGGCTCAGGAGGAGGCTCACGCCCCCGGCGCGGACGAGGGGGAAGAACTCCCGGTCCGCGAGCGAGACGACCCGGGCCCTGATCCCGACCCCGGCCAGCATCGGCACGAGGGCGCGGGCCGCCTCCTCGAAGAGGCTGCGCGTGTGGAGGGTGACCGCGAACCCGTCCGGGTAGCCGGCGTCGGCGAGCAGGGTCCGCGCCCGCGAAGCGTCCGGGACGACGGCGGGGAGGGAGGGGTCGAAGCCGAAGATGAACGGCGGCACCGGCTCGTACGCGGGGACGGCGGGCGAGGAGAGCTCCGAGACGAGGCGGACGCGGTCCACGGCGAGGTCGACCGCCTGGCGGACCCGCAGGTCGCGGAAGGGGTTCCTCGGCGCGTCGACGAACGGCGTGACGGGGCGCGCCACGTCGAAGAGGAGGAACTTCACCGAGATCGAGCTGTTCTTCCTGACGACGACGCCGGGCAGGGCCGATGCCGTCCGCTCGGCCTCGCGGCTCGAGGCCTGGACGAAGTCGGCGCGGCCGCCGACGAGGTCGTCGACGGCCTCCTTCGGGGACCGCGACAGGAGGAGGGTCACCCGGCCGACGGCCGGCCGGCTCCCCCAGTACGAGTCGTTCCGCCTGAGGACGACCCGGGTCGGGTCGAACGACACGAGCTCGTAGGGGCCGGTGCCGTCGACGTGGGACGCCAGCGAGGCCGAGTCGCTCCCCGCCGGGACGATCGCGACGAAGCGGAGCTTGTTCAGGAGGATCGCCATCGGGCGCCGGGTCCGGACCTCGACGGTCTGATCGGAGAGGGCCCGGACGCGGTCGATCCCGAAGAGGTAGCCGGACATCTCGAGCGTCCGGTCGTGGAGGACGCGCTCCAGCGAGTAGACGACGTCGGCGGCCGTCATGGGCCGCCCGTCGTGGAAGAAGACCCCGGGCCTCAGGTGGAAGACCCACGTCAGGACGTCCGGGTTGTCCCACCGCTCCGCGAGGCACGGCCTCAGCGACAGGCCGGCGTCGGTCGTGACGAGGGGCTCGTAGAGGTTGGAGAGGACCGCGAAGTCCGACAGCCTGTTGTGGAGGTGAGGGTCGAGCGAGGCGACCTCGTACGGCAGCGAGAGGACGACGGCCCGTCCGCGCCGGTCCCGCGCGCCGCACCCCGCCCCGCTCGCCAGCACGAGCACGACGGCGACGACCTTCAGCCCCCTCGGCACGACGAGCCAGTATAGCGGCGGGGCACTAAGATCGAGCAGATGGACCCGGACGTCTCCCCCGACGAGCTGACCCGGATGCGAGCCGAGCTCGACCGCCTGCGGCGCCTCGAGGCGCTCGACGCGCTGCTGCCGGCCCTCTCGTCGGTCCTCGACGTCCGGGAGGTCTTCCCGCGCGTCTCCGAGATCCTCCAGCCCGTCCTTCCCCACGACGCGCTCGGGCTCGGCCTCGTCAGCCCCGACCGGCAGCACATCCGGCTCTTCGCCCACAACCTCCCCGCCCTCCCGTTCGAGGTCCCCGACGAGATCCCGATCCCGGACCCGTCGATGGTCCACCGCGACTGGGACTTCCTCGTCGTGGAGCGGATCGGCGACAGCGAGGAGGAGCTCGCCCTCCACCCTCCGCGGCGCTTCGGGATCCGGTCGTACATCCGGGTCCCCTTGCGCGAGGAAGGGCGGCTGATCGGGGGGATGCAGGTCATGTGCTTTCAGCCGCGGCGCTTCTCTCCGGTGGACGTGGCCGTGGCCCGGCGGGTGGCGGACCTCGTCCTCCTCGCCCTCACCCACCACCGGCTCGCCGAGGAGGCGCGCCGGACGGCGGAGGCGCAGGAAAGGGCCCGCCTCCTCGAGGGGCGGGTCGAGGGCCTGGTCGAGGAGCTCCGCTCCCGCGAGCGTCCCTCCCGGATCGTCGGCGTCTCGCCCCCCTGGACCGACGTCCTCGCCCAGGCCGCGAAGGTCGCCCCGACGGAGACGACGGTCCTCCTGACGGGCGAGTCCGGGACCGGCAAGGAGGTCGTCGCGCGGATCCTCCACGCCGCGTCGGGGCGGGCCCGGGGGACGTTCGTCCCCCTGAACTGCGCCGCCCTCCCGGACACCCTCCTCGAGTCGGAGCTCTTCGGCTACGAGCGCGGAGCGTTCACGGGAGCCGCCGCCGCCAAGCCCGGGAGGATCGAGCTCGCCCAGGGCGGGACCCTCTTCCTCGACGAGGTGGGAGAGACGAGCGCAGCCGTCCAGGCGAAGCTCCTGCGCGTCCTGCAGGAGAGGGAGTTCCAGCGGCTCGGCGCGACGCGGACGCAGAAGGCGGACATCCGCGTCGTCGCGGCGACGAACCGCGACCTGAGGGCCGCGATGGAGCGCGGCACGTTCCGCGAGGACCTGTTCTACCGGCTCGCGGTCTTCGAGATCCGGCTCCCTCCCCTCCGCGAGAGGAGCGAGGACATCCTCCTTCTCGCCGGGAGCTTCCTCGAGGAGATCGGGCGCGAGATCGGGCGACCGGCTGCCGGCATCTCCCGGGACGCGAGGCGCCTCCTCCTCGACTACCCGTGGCCCGGGAACGTCCGCGAGCTCCGGAACGTCCTCGAGAGGGCGTCGATCCTCTGCGACGGCGGGCTGATCTCGCACGAGCACCTCGCGATCTCCGCGCCCGGGCGGGAGCCGGGGGGCAACGCGACGGGCGCCGAGCCGCGCCCGGGGCTCCGCCGGGCCGGGGCGTCCTCGCCCGGGCCCGCCTCCGCCCCCCCGCACGACCTCGCCTCGATCGAGAGGGAGGCCGTGGAGAAGGCCCTCCGCGAGGCCCGCTTCAACAAGTCTCGCGCGGCCCGGAGCCTCGGCCTGACTCGCGGCCAGCTGTACGGCAGGCTGAGACGACTCGGGATAGAGTAGCTGCTCGATTTCGAGCAAACTGCTCCGCACGGATCAACTCGCAGCGAGGTCTCGGATCGCGCGAGGCGACGACCGGGTCGCTCAAGGTGTTACCTGTGAGCACTTTGGCCGATACGAGCCCGCGGAGGGGCCCATGGCCCGGGAGTTGCGCATCCAGGCCCGGTCATGGAGGAACCGATGGCGCAGAGAACCGTCGAGGTCGTCCTGGGAAAGCTCGCGACGGACGAGGACGCCCGGGGGCGCTTCCGGAGAGAGCCCCGGACTACCGTCGCGGAGCTGATCGGTCCTGAAGACAGCCTGACTCCGGTCGAGGAGGACGCGCTCTCGTCGCTCGATCCCGACGTCCTCGACCGGTTCGCCGACACCCTCGACCCGCGGATCCAGAAGATCCGGATCCCGCCCGCGGAGGGGGGCCGCTCGTGAGGAGGCCCGCGCTCCTTCTCGTCCTCTTCGTCCTCGTCCTCTTCGCGTCGCTGGCCCGTCGGGGCCTCGCGCAAGGCCCGGCGCCGGTGACGCTCACGCTGGACGACGCGAGGGCTCGCGCGCTGGAGCGGAACCCGGAGCTCGCCGTCGAGAGGGAGGCGGCGGTGATCTCCGAGGCCGGGGTCCTCCGTGCCGACGCCCCCTACGACCTCGCCCTCTCGGCCGACCTCCGCTACCGCGACCGGACGGACCCCGTCAACTTCATCTTCTCCGGGGCCCCGGTCGGCCAGCTCGGCCCGACCACCGAAAGCGTGGGGACCGGGCTCGGGCTGAGCCAGCTCTTCTCCACCGGAGGCTCGCTGAGGCTGGTCTCCTCCCTGTCGCGGGAGCGGACGAACAACACCCTCACGCCGCTCGCCCCCTCGTACGTCACGGCCCTCGGGCTGGAGCTCCGGCAGCCGCTCCTCAAGGACCGCGCCATCGACCCCGCGCGGCGCGGCCTGAGGGTCGCGAGGATCGACCGGACGCGGTCCCTCGCGTCGCTGAAGCGGGTCACCGCCGAGACGGTGGCCGCCGTCGAGAAGGCGTGGTGGACGTTCGTGGCCGCGCGGCACGACGTCGACGCGCGCCGCTCCGCCGTCGCGCTCGCCGAGAGGCAGCAGGAGGACGTGGCCGCCCGGGTCGACGCGGGGACCCTCTCCGAGTCGGACCTCGCCACGCCCGCGGCCGAGGTCCAGCGCCGCCGGCTCGACCTCTTCGCCGCGAGGGAGGCCGCGGCCCGCGCCGAGAACGCCCTCAGGTCGCTCATCCTCGCAGACCCGGCCGACCCGCTCTGGGCGACGCCGATCGAGCCGAAGGAGGACGCCGCCCCCGCTCCCGGGCCGCACGACACCGAGGAGGCCCTGGCGGCCGCCGTCGCCTCGCGCCCCGAGGTCCTCGAGGCGGCCGCCCGCCTGGAGCGCCACGACGTGGACGAGCGGGCCGCGAAGGACCGGACCCTTCCCCAGCTCGACCTCGTCGCCGGGTACACCGCCCGCGGGCTCGCCGGCGGGCAGAACCCCGGGCTGACCTCCTCGTTCCCCGGGACGATCGAGGTCTCCGACGTCGTGCAGGGCGGCCTCGGCCGCTCGTGGGGGACCCTCTTCGAGAACCGCTTCCCCGACGCGTCGGTCGGGCTGGCGCTCTCCTTCCCTCTCGGCAACAGCGCCGCGCGGGCCGACGCCGCCATCGCGGCCTCGACGCGGCGCCAGGCCGCGCTCGACCTCCTCCGGATCCGCCAGCGGATCGAGGTGGAGGTCCGCAACGCCGCCGTCGGCCTCGAGACCGCCGGACAGCGCGTCGAGGCGGCGCGCGCCGGGCGCGAGGCGGCCGAGACCCAGCTCCGGGCCGAGGAGGAGCGGTTCTCCGCGGGCCTGACGACGAGCTTCTTCGTCCTGACGCGGCAGAACGACCTCACCCAGGCCGTCATCGCCGAGACGGCCGCGCGCGCCGACCAGCGGCGCGCCCTCGTGGAGTGGGCCCGGGCCACGGGGACCCTCCTCCGCGATCGCAACGTCCGTATCGAAGAGCCGCAGCCGGCCGCCCCGCCGGCGGGAGGAACCCGATGAGCCGAACGACCCGCGCCGCCTCCCGGTCGGCGCTCCGCCCCGTCCTCCCCGCTCTCGCCGCGCTCGCCGCGCTCGGCCTCGGAGCCTGCTCGCGCGGCAGCGCGAACGGGACCGTCCGCCTCAACGGCCGGATCGAGGCCCCCACCGTCGACCTCGCCCCGAAGGTCCCGGGGCGCGTCGTCGAGGTGAAGGTCCGGGAGGGGGACCGGGTGAAGGCCGGCGACGTCCTCGTCGTCCTCGACCTGGGCGAGACCGCCATCTCGGTCCAGCGCGACCGCGACGCGCTGAAGGGGGCCCGGGCGCGCCTGCAGGACCTCGAGTCCGGGAGCCGCAGGCCCGAGCTGGCGGCCGCCGCCGCGGACGTGGCCGACAAGAGGGCCGCCGTCGACCTGGCGCGGAAGGAGCTGGGCCGCCAGGAGACCCTGATGTCGAGGAAGGTCGGCATCGCCCGCGACCTCGACAGGGCGAGGACGGACCTGGAGCGGGCCGAGGCCGCCCTGAAGGCGAGCCAGGAGCGTCTCGCGCTCCTCCAGGAGGGATTCAGGAAGTGGCAGACGGAGCAGGCGCGAGCCGACGTCGACCGTGCCGGGGCCGTCGTCCGCCAGTCCGAGTCGGTCGCGAGCGAAAGCGAGATCCGGGCCCCGGCCGACGGGGTCATCCTCCACAGGATCGCCGAGCCGGGGCTCCTCCTCGGCGCCGGCCAGCCCGGGTTGACGATGGCGTTCGCGGACCGGCTCTACGTCCGGACGTACATCCCGGAGACGAAGCTCGGCCTCGTCAGGCTCGGCAGCGTGGCCCGGGTGACGGTCGACTCGTTCCCCGGGAAGAGCTTCGGCGCCCGCGTCACCGAGATCTCGCCCGACGCGGAGTTCACCCCGAAGCCGGTCGAGACGCGCGAGGAGCGGGTCAACCTCGTCTACGCCGCCAAGGTCGACCTCGACGGCGGCTGGGGCATCTCCCTCGTCCCCGGCCAGCCGGCGGACGTGACGGTCCAGGCCTCGGCCCCCGAGACGGGTCCCGACTCGGCCCGCCCGCGGGTCGTCCCCTCCGAGGCTCCCCGCTGAGGCGGCCGTGATCGAGGCACGCGGACTCGTCAGGAGCTTCGGGGCGCACGCCGCGCTCCGCGGGATCGACCTGTCGATTGGCCGGGGCGAGCTCTTCGCCCTCATCGGGCCGGACGGGGCCGGGAAGACGACGTTCTTCCGCCTCGTGGCCGGGCTGATCGCGCCCACGAAGGGGACGGTCTCGCGTGCGCCGGGAGTCACGTTCGGGCTCGTCCCCCAGCGCTTCTCCCTCTACGAGGACCTGACGCTCGACGAGAACCTCGACCTCAGGGCCAGCCTCTACTCCGTTCCCCGCGAGGAGGCGCGCCGGAGGGGGCAGGACCTCCTCGCCCGCGTCGGCCTCGAGCGGTTCGGCAGGAGGCTCGCCGGCGCCCTCTCCGGCGGGATGAAGCAGAAGCTCGCCCTCGTCGCGGCGCTCCTCACACGCCCCGACCTCCTCCTCCTCGACGAGCCGACGACGGGCGTCGACCCGGTCTCCCGCCGCGAGTTCTGGCAGGTCCTCAACGAGCTCCACCACGGAGGGCTCACCATCGTCGTCTCGACGCCCTACATGGACGAGGCCGAGTACGCGACGCGGCTCGGCTTCCTCGACCGGGGGCGCCTCCTGGCGGTCGGGAGCCGGGACGAGGTCCTCGCCTCCTACCCGCGGCCGCTCCTCGAGGTCCTCTCCTCCGACCGGGTCGCGATCCGCGGCCGCCTCGCCGGCCTCGCCGAGGTCGACGACATCTCCCTCTTCGGGACGCGGCTCCACGTCCGCGGCGCCGCGGGCTCCGGCCCCTCGATCGCCGACGCCGTGAGGCGGGCGCTCGAGGGCCTGGTCCCGCCGGAAGGGGTCCGGCCGATCGCCCCGTCGCTGGAGGACGTCTTCGTCCTCGCCGGCGAGGACGAGGAGGAGGCGGCGTGAAGCAGACCGCCGCCCCGTCCCCAACCCTCCCGCCGGGCGTCTTCCTCCGGGCCGAAGGGCTGGTCCGGTCGTTCGGCTCCTTCGTCGCCGTCAACGGCGTCAGCTTCGACATCCCCCGCGGGAAGGTCTTCGGCTTCCTCGGCCCGAACGGCTCGGGGAAGTCGACGACGATCCGGATGCTCACCGGCCTCCTCGCCCCCACGTCGGGGACGGCCGTCGCCTTCGGCGGCCTCGACGTCCGCCACGACACCGAGGTCTGGAAGCACCGGCTCGGCTACATGAGCCAGAAGTTCTCCCTCTACCTCGACCTGACGGTCGAGGAGAACCTCACGTTCTTCGGGACCGTCTACGGCCTCGGCAGCTCGAAGCTGAAGGACCGCGTCGGGGCGCTCGCCGAGCGGCTCCGCTTCACCCGCCTCCTCCCCGAGCTCACCGACTCCCTCTCGACCGGCATGCGGCAGCGGGTGGCGCTCGCGGCGGCCCTCCTCCACGAGCCCGAGCTCCTCTTCCTCGACGAGCCGACCGGGGGCGTCGACCCGAAGGGGCGGCGCCTCTTCTGGGACCTCATCTACGAGCTGGCGGCCGAGCGCGGCATGACCGTCCTCGTCACGACGCACTACATGGACGAGGCGGAGCAGTGCGACACGCTCGCCTTCATCCTGAACGGCGACCTCATCGCCACCGGCGCGCCGACCGAGCTGAAGCGGACGCTCCGCGGGCGCCTCCTCGAGGTCCCCGCGGGCCCGCAGCCGTTCGAGACGCTCGGGCGCCTCCGGAGCTCCCCGTCCCTCGAGGACGCCTACCTGATGGGCGTCCGCCTCCGGGCCGTCGCCCGCGCCGGCCAGACCGAGACCGCACGGGCGCTCCTCGCCCCCCTGGGAGCGGCGCGCGAGACCGACCCCTCGCTCGAGGACGTCTTCGTCTCCCTCGCCCGCAGCTACGCCGAGACGAAGGAGAAGGTGGCCGCATGAAGAGGCTCCTCGCCCTGACCCGCAAGGAGTTCCTGCAGCTGAGGCGCGACACGATCACCGTCCGGATGATGGTGATGGTCCCGATCATGCAGACGATGATCTTCGGATACGCGATCAACTACGACGTCAAGCACCTGAGGACGGTCGTCTACGACGAGTGCCGGACGTACGACAGCCGCGAGCTCGTCTCCAAGATGACGGCGAGCGAGTACTTCGACGTCCTCGGGAGCGTCGGGTCGCTGGAGGAGGTCCGCCGCGAGCTCGACTCGGGGCGGGCCTCGGTCGCCCTCGTCGTCGACCGCGACTACGGGAAGGACCGCCACCGGGGGGCGCCCGCCCACGCGTTCCTCATCGTCAACGCCTCGGACACGACGACCGCCTCCCAGGCGATGTCCATCGCGGGGGGGATCTCGAACCAGCTCTCCGTGCAGGCCCTCGCGCGCCGGGCCGGGTGGAAGGAGAAGCTCCTCCCGGTCGACCTCAGGGTCCGCCCCTGGTACAACCCCGACCTCAGGACGGCGACCTTCATCATCCCGGGGCTGATCGCCATCATCCTCACCTTCACCCTCATCCAGTACACCGCCATGGCGATCGTGAGGGAACGCGAGCGCGGGACGCTCGAGCAGCTCCAGGTGACTCCCGTGACGCGGCTCGAGATCATCCTCGGGAAGATCTTCCCCTTCGTCCTGATCGGCGTCTTCCAGCTCACGCTGATCGTCGGCCTCATGCGGTTCCTCTTCAAGGTCCCGATCGCGGGGAGCGTCGTCCAGCTCTACGCGGCCGGCCTCATCTTCATCGCGGCCGTCCTCGGGCTCGGGATGCTCCTCTCGACCCTGGCCAGGACGCAGATGCAGGCGATGCAGCTCTCCTTCCTGTTCCTCCTCCCGTTCGTCTTCCTCTCGGGCTACGTCTTCCCGATCGACGGGATGCCGAAGGTCTTCCAGGTCCTGACGTACGCGATCCCGGCGCGCTACTTCATCGAGGTGATCCGCGGGGTCGTGCTGCGCGGGGCGAGCCTGGCGGAGCTCTGGAGGCCGCTGGCGGCCCTCACGGGCTTCACGGTCGTCATCGTCGGCCTCGCCGTCGCCCGCTTCAAGAAGACCAACGACTGACCGGCCGCGGGGGATCGCGCGCGGATTCGACTTTCGCCCTCCCGCGCGCGATCCTCCCGGCGAAGCGGCATGAGCGAACCCGCGGTGCCCGGGCGGCCCCCGGAAGGTCCCGGCGAACGGCTCGTCTCCACGACCGTCTCGCTCGCGGGCGACGGCTGGCAGCTCTCCTGCCGCGTCTCGGTCCCGTCCGGCCCGACCCGTCCTGCCGCCCTCCTTCCGGTCGCCCGGAGCCTCTCCGACGCCATCGTCGCCTCGACGACGGACGCCCTCTCCGCGGCGGGCGAGACGGTCTCGTGCCGGGCGGGGTGCGGCGCCTGCTGCCGGAACCTCATCGCGATCTCCGAGGTCGAGGCGCGGCGGCTGCGCGAGGTGGTGGAGGGCCTCCCCGCAGAGAGGCGCGCCGCGGTCCTGTCGCGGTTCGGGGAGGCGCGGCAGCGGCTCGCGCGTGCGGGGCTCCTCGGGGCGCTCGAGAGTCCCGAGCGGATGGCGGTCGAGGAGCACGAGGAGCTCTCCTCGCGCTACTTCGAGGAGCGGATCGCCTGCCCCTTCCTCGAGGACGAGTCTTGCTCGGTCTACGCGGAACGTCCCGTCACCTGCCGAGAGCACCTCGTCGTCTCGCCCCCCGAGCACTGCGCGCTCCCCGCGTCGGAGGACGTCCGCCGCGTCCGGCTTCCCGTCGCCGTCTTCAACGCGCTGGCGCGGTGGGAGGCGGCCCCGTCCGAGCTCGTGGAGGAGAGGTGGGTCCCCCTCGTCCTCGCCCTCGACTGGGCCCGCGCCCACCCGGACGACGCCCCTCCCCGGCCGGGGATCGACCTCCTGCGCGCGCTCCTCGGCCGGCTCTCCCCCCGTCGCTCCCGCGACCGGGAAGGGTGACGGGCCGGGTCACCAGCAGGCGGGAGACCGGAGCTCGCCCGGGCGCGGCGAGGACGACCCGGGGTGGCGCCCCGGGACCGCCGTCGGAGGTTCCGGCCTCCCCCGCTCCGCGCCCTTCGGATCGAGGAAGGGACCCAGCAGCGCCCCGACCGCCGCGGCCTCCAGGAGGAACCCGTCGTGCCCGTGCGGCGTGACGAGGGACCTGTAGGCGGCCCCCGCCTCGCGGGTCCAGCCTCTCACCTCCTCGTCGCGGTAGAGGAGGTCGCCCGGGATCCCGACCCCGACGAGCCGGGGCCCGGCGGCCGCGAGCGCGTCGCGGACGGTGCCGCGGCCGCGGGCGACGTCGTGGGAGTCCATCGCGTGGAGGAGGGAGAGGTAGCTGGCGACGTCGAAGCGCGCCACCAGCTTCTCGCCGTGCGACGTCAGCCACGACTGGACGGCGAACGGCTCCCCTCCCCGCCCGGGGCTCCGCCCGAACCGCGCGTCGAGCGCGCCCGCGGTCCGGTACGTGATCATCCCGACCATCCGCGCCAGGGCGAGCCCCTGCTCGCCCCCCGCGAGGATCGCCTCCCTCTGGACGTGGTTCCAGCCGATCGAGTAGGCCGAGGCCTGCGCCGGCGCGGCGAGGACGACCGCCGCCCGCGCGCGATCCGGGAAGAGGGCGGCCCACTCCAGCGTCACCATCCCCCCGAGGGAGCCGCCGGCGACGAGGTCCACCGACGCGATCCCGAGCTCGTCGAGGAGGAGCCCGGCGAGGCGAGCCATGTCGCGCGTCGTCACCTCGAGCGGGGCGGCGGCGTCCGGTGCCTCTCCGTCCCCCCGCGTCGCGCGGCGCCGGCTCCGCCGGAAGGTCGTGCCGTAGCACGAGCCGAGGAGGTTGGGGCAGAGGACGCGGAAGCGGTCCGTGTCGATCGCGAGGCCGGGGCCGACGACGCCGGGCCACCACCCCGTCGGGTCCGGCCCCCCGGTCAGGGCGTGGAAGAGGAGGACCGTCCCCTCGAGGCGCGCGGGGGGCGGCTCCGAGGTCCAGACCGCCTGCCTCACCGACGGGAGGACTTCTCCGCCCTCCAGCACGAAGCGGCCGGCTCGCTGCGTCCGGACGTCGCCCGCGCTCACGAGGCACGCTCCGCCCGCTCGCCCACGCGGGTTGCCACGCGGGGCCCCGAGAGCGGCGCGCGGTAGGCGTAGACCCGGAGCGGGACGCGGTGGGCCGCGGCCAGCCGGGCCGCCTCCGGGTGGACGACCTTCGCGCCCGAGGCCGCGAGCGCCACGAGCTGGTCGTGGGTCAGCTCGGACAGGGGGCGCGCCGCGGGGTCGCGCCGCGGATCGCGGTCGAAGACGGCGGGGACGTCCGTCACGATGTCGCACGAGGCGGGGGCGAGCGCCGCCGCGATCGCCACGGCGCTCGTGTCGGAGCCGCCGCGGCCGAGGGTGACGGTCTCGCGGTCCTCCCTCTCGCCCTGGAACCCGCTGATGACCGGGACGACGCCGCGCGCCAGGAGCGCGGCGAGGCGTCCCGAGTCGACGCGCCGGATGACGCCCCCGCCGAACTCTCCTCCGGCCTCGACCCCGGCCTCGCCCCCGCGCAGGCTCCGGGCCGGGACGCCGTGCGCGGTCAGCGCCGCGGCGAGGAGGGCAGCGGAGAGGTCCTCCCCCGTCGTCAGGGCGCGGTCCGCCTCGCGCGGCGCCGAGCCCGCCCCGAGCGCCGCGAGGTCCCGGAGGATCCGGTCGGTCGTCCGGCCCCGGGCGCTGACGACGACGACTACCGCGCGGCCGCCCCGGACCACCGCGGCCACGCGCCGTGCCGCGCGGCGGATCCGGGCGGGCGTCTCGAGCGACGTCCCGCCGAACTTGATGACGAGCGGCCCCTCGCTCACGACGCGGCCCCCGATCGAAGGGCCCGGTCGAGGTCCTCGAGGAGGTCCTCCACGTCCTCGATCCCGACCGAGAGGCGGACGAGGTCTGGGGTGACGCCGGCCGCGATCCGCTCCTCCTCGGAGAGCTGCTCGTGGGTGGTGGTCCAGGGGTGGATGACCAGGCTCTTGGCGTCGCCGACGTTCGCGACGAGGGAGAAGAGCCTCGAGGCGCCGATGAAGCGGCGGGCCGCCCCCTCGCCCCCCTTCACGCCGAAGGTCAGGACGCCGCCGAAGCCGCCCGAGAGGGTCCGCTTCGCGACCTCGTGCGACGGGTGGGACGGGAGCCCCGGGTAGCGGACCCACGCCACCTCCGGGTGCCGCTCGAGGAACCGGGCGACGGCCAGCGCGTTCGACGCGTGGCGCTCGATCCTGAGGGGGAGCGTCTCGAGCCCCTGGAGGAAGAGGAACGAGTTGAAGGGCGACAGCGCCGCGCCGAGGTCGCGGAGGAGGACGACGCGGAGCCTCAGGGCGTACGCCGCCGCGCCGAAAGCCGCGGAGAACGAGAGGCCGTGGTAGGCCGGCTCGGGGTCGACGTAGAGCTTCCGGAAGCGGGGCGAGGCGGCCCAGTCGAAGGTGCCGCCGTCGACCACGATCCCCCCGATCGCCGTGCCGTGCCCGCCGATCCACTTCGTGGCCGAGTGGACGACGACGTCGGCCCCGTGCTCGACGGGCCGGCAGAGGAGGGGGGTGGCGAACGTGTTGTCGACGACGAGCGGGACGCCGCGGGCGTGCGCCACGTCGGCGAGCCTCCGGAAGTCGGGGACGTCGAGCCGCGGGTTGCCGATCGTCTCGACGTAGACGGCGCGCGTCGTGTCGTCGATCGCCGCCTCGACGGCCGACGGGTCGTGCGCGTCGACGAATCGGGTCGCGATCCCCAGGCGCCGGAGCGTGTGGGCGAAGAGGGCGTAGGTCCCGCCGTAGAGCGAGGAGGAGGAGACGATCGAGTCGCCCGCCTCGGCCAGGTTCAGGATGGCGAGGGTCTCGGCCGCCTGGCCGCTCGCCGTCGCCACCGCCGCGACGCCCCCCTCGAGGTCGGCGACCCGCCGCTCGAAGACGTCCGTCGTGGGGTTCATGATCCGGGTGTAGATGTTCCCGGTCTGCTTCAGCCCGAACAGGGCGGCCGCGTGGTCGGGGCCGTCGAAGACGTAGGACGTCGTGGCGTAGATCGGCACCGCGCGCGCGTTCGTCGCGGGGTCGGCGCTCTCCTGGGCCGCGTGGACGGCGCGGGTGCCGGGCCGCCAGGCGGGCTTCGTTTCGGTGGTGGGGGTCGCGCTCATCGGGCTCTCCTTCTCGTTCCTTCGGCTTCCTGGCTTCGCACGGGGACGAAAAACGAAACGGCCCTCCCGCGAGGGAGGGCCGGTGTGGTTTCGCCGGTCGGTCCGGCTCGCCGTGTCGTCTACGCGTCAGTCGGGTAGACGCCCGCCCATCCCCCGCAGCGAGGGACGCATGCACATCGCCATGGACATGCAAATTCGGGCGAGGCCCGCGGCAGCCGCACGGGTCGCGACGGCCCGGGCGCCCGAGAGGGCGCCGGCCGGGGCGGCTGCGGAGGCGGGACCGGCGAACATGGTGCGAGAAGGTAGGGGGAGCCTCCGGCCCGTGTCAAGAGGATTCGGCGGGCCCGGCCGAAAAAGGAACGGGGGCCTCGCGGCCCCCGTCGTCTTCCGTCCGCAGTCTGCGGATCAGTCCATGTGCTCGATCACCGCGTCGCCGAACTGGCTGCACTTGACCTCGGTGGCGCCTTCCATGAGGCGGGCGAAGTCGTAGGTGACCTTCTTGGCTCCGATGGCGCCGTCCATCCCCTTGACCACCAGGTCCGCCGCCTCGGTCCACCCCATGTACCGGAGCATCATCTCGCCCGAGAGGACGACCGAGCCCGGGTTGACCTTGTCGAGGTTCGCGTACTTCGGCGCCGTGCCGTGGGTCGCCTCGAAGACCGCGTGCCCGGTGTCGTAGTTGATGTTGCCGCCGGGCGCGATCCCGATCCCCCCCACCTGCGCCGCGAGGGCGTCGGAGAGGTAGTCGCCGTTGAGGTTCAGCGTCGCGATGACATCGAACTCGTCCGGCCGGGTCAGGACCTGCTGGAGGGTGATGTCGGCGATCGCGTCCTTCACCAGAACCTTGCCGGCGGCGAGCGCCGCCTTCTGCTCGGCGTCGGCGGCCGACGCGCCGGTGCTCGCCTTCGTCCGCTCCCACTGCTCCCAGGTGTAGGTGTCCCGCGGGAACTCCTTCTCGGCCAGCGCGTACCCCCAGTTGCGGAACGCCCCCTCGGTGAACTTCATGATGTTCCCCTTGTGGACGAGGGTGACGCTCTTGCGCCCGTTGGCGATGGCGTACTTCACCGCCGCGCGCATCAGCCGCTCGGTCCCCTGCGAGGAGACCGCCTTGATGCCGATCGCGGCCGTCTCGGGGAACCGGATCTTCTTGTAGAGCTGGGGGAAGCTCTCCTTCAGGAGGGCGAGGACCTTCTTGACGTCCTCGGTCCCGCTCTCGAACTCGATGCCGGCGTAGATGTCCTCGGTGTTCTCCCGGAAGATCACCATGTCGACCTTCTCGGGACGCTTAACCGGCGACGGGACCCCCTTGAACCAGCGGACGGGGCGCAGGCAGACGTAGAGGTCGAGGAGCTGGCGGAGCGCCACGTTCAGCGAGCGGATGCCCCCGCCGATCGGCGTCGTGAGCGGCCCCTTGATGCCGACGAGGTACTCGTTGAAGGCCTGGACGGTCTCGTCCGGGAGCCACGAGCCGAAGCGGTCGAACGACTTCTGCCCGGCGTAGACCTCGAGCCAGTGGATCTTCCGGGTCCCCTTGTAGGCCTTGGCAACGGCGGCGTCCAGGACGCGAACGCTCGCGCGCCAGATGTCGGGCCCCGTCCCGTCACCCTCGATGAACGGAAGGATGGGGTTGTCCGGGACGTTCAGCTTCCCGTTGGTGATGCTGATCTTGGCCCCGCCTGCGGGGGGAACGAGCTTGGTTTCAGACATCTTCCGACCTCCTCGGCGGCCGGTGATTCTAGCAGGCGCGCGCCGGGAGCCCCCGGGACGCCTCTCAGCGCCACTCCCGGAGGGCCGGGGCCTCGCCCCCCTCCCCGGCCGGCCGGGTCCGGTGGAGCCTTCGGGCGGCGGGATAGGGGTAGATGTCGAGCACCTCGCGGGCCGCGTGGCGGGCCTTCATCCCGTTCCAGAACTCGGGCGTCAGGAGGTCGCCGTGGTGCTCGACGAACCGCTCCCTGAGCGAGCGCGGGAAGCCGAGGAAGGTGATGAACTCCTCGGGGAAGACGTCGCGCGGGCCGACGTAGTACGACGGCTCGCTCCCGCCCCCCCACCCGTCCTCGTCGTCGTCCCGCTCGGGGAGGGCCCGGAAGTCGCAGTCCGTGACGGCGCACAGCTCGTCGTAGTCGTAGAAGACGACCCTCCCGTGCCGCGTGACGCCGAAGTTCTTCAGCAGCAGGTCGCCCGGGAAGATGTTCGTCGCCGCCAGGTCGCGGAGGGCCTCGCCGAAGTCGAGCACGGCCGCCTCCACCTCCTCCTGCGGGGCCTCGCGGAGGAAGAGGTTCATCGGCGTCACCCGGCGCTCGGTGTAGAGGTGACGGATGACGATCCGGTCCCCCTCGGCGCGCACCAGCTCGGAGGCCTCGGTGAGGAGCTCGTCGAGGATGTCCGGGGCGAACCGGTCGCGCGCGAACTCGAGGTGCTCGTACTCCTGGACGTCGACGAGGCGGCCGGCCCGGTCGTGCTCGAAGACGAACTGGTACTTGCTCCTCACGTCCTCCCGCGTGACCGTCTTGGCCGGCCCGAAGCGGTCCCGGATCACCTTGAAGACGACGTCGTACCCCGGCATGGTGAAGACGACCATCACCATCCCCTTGTCGCCGCGCGCCGTCTCGAACCGGTCCCCCGAGCTCTCGAGGTGCCGGAGGAGGTTCCGGTAGAGCTCGGTCTTGCCGTGCTTGTTGTACCCGAGGGAGATGTAGAGCTCCGCGACCGGCTTCCTCGGCATCAGCCGCTTGAGGTACCGGATCATCCCTCCCGGGCTCTCGACGTCGACGTGGAAGTACGACCGGGTGAAGCTGAAGACGACGCTGATCTCGTCCTCCTCGCAGAGGACGGCGTCGACCCAGACCCTCCCGCCCCGGTTGAGGAGCGCGACGGCGAACGGGATGAAGCCCGGCCCGCGGACGAGCCGTCCGACCAGGTAGGCCCCCTTGCCGCGGTAGAAGACGGGGTCGAGGGTCTCGATGAAGTCGAAGCCGGGGGCGCCCCACGCCGCCGTCACCGCCGCGTCGACGTCCCGCGCGACGAGGGCGGCGTCCCCCTCGTAGTCGCCGTAGGGGACGCCGAAGGCGTAGTCGTCGAGGAGCTGGTGGACGACCGAGGCGGTGGAGAGGGCGCCGGGGTAGGTTCGGACCGGGACGGGGCTCGCCGGGGGGAGCCACTCGTCCTTCCCGAAGTGGACGAACTCCCGGGTCTCCTTCACGCCGACCGTCGTGAAGACCTTCCGCGTCACCGAGTTGAAGAAGGTCTCGGCCAGCTCGAGGTCGCCGTGCCCCTCCATCAGGCGGGAGTACTCCCCCTTCATCCCGCCCCAGAGGGCGTCGTCGCGGCGGCTCTCGCCGAAGACCGCCTCCAGCGCCCGCACGACCCGCAGGACGACGTCGGAGTAGAGCGTCAGGCGCTCCACCATGTCCCTCTGGACGCCCTGCCAGTCCGCGGCCTCGAAGTGGGAGGCCGAGCGGCGGGTCGACCGGCGGAAGCGCGAGCGGTACTGCTCGAACCCCCACTTGATCAGGATCGCGCCCTTGCGGGCCACGGTCGCGTCTGCCGGCTGGTCCATCGGGTCCGTCCTCGGCCGGCGATCGTACGACGCCGGCCGCGGGAGCGCCCCGGTCAGCCGGTGCCCGGGCGTGCCGGGTAGCCGGTGATCGACCGGATCTCCTCGTAGAGCGGCTTCAGCCGCTCGTACATCCGCGAGTAGACCCGCCGGTAGAGCCGGTCGTAGACGGCCGCCGTCTCGCGGTCCGGCAGGAACGTCCGGCCCAGCCGCGTCATCGCCTTCACCGCCGCGTCGAACGACGGGTGGAGCCCCAGCCCCACCGCCGCGTCGATCGCGGCGCCGAGCCCCGAGGCCTCGTAGACGTGGGGACGCGAGGCGGGGAGGCCGAAGACGTCGGCCGTGATCTGCATCGCTGCGTCGCTCTGCGACCCCCCTCCCGCGACCCTCAGCTCGGTGATCGCCTCGCCGCTCCGCTTCTCCGACCGCTCCTTCCCCTCGCGGAGGGCGTAGGCCAGCCCCTCGAGGATCGCCCGGTAGAGGTGCGCGCGGGTGTGGACGTCGCCGAAGCCGATCACCGCCCCCTTCGCCTCGGGCCCGGGGCGCTTGACGCCGGGGGACCAGTAGGGCTGCAGGACGAGCCCCATCGACCCCGGGGGGACCTCCTCGACGAGCGCGTCGAAGAGCTCCTCGACCTCCTTCCCCTCCTCGCGCGCCCGCTCCTCCTCGAGCTGGCCGAACTGCTCCTTGAACCAGCTGACCATCCAGAAGCCCCGGTAGATCTGGATCTCGAGGCTGTAGGCCCCCGGGAGCGCGGCGGGATACGGCGGGAGGAGCGGGAGCGGCTCGACGTACCTGCGGTGCGTCGTGTTGATCGTCGCCGTCGTCCCGTACGAGAGGCAGGCGACGTGAGGCTCGAGGGCGCCGGAGCCGAGGACCTCGCACGCCTTGTCCGCCGCCGCGGCGATCACCGGGAGCCCCGCCGGGAGCCCCGTCGCCTCCGCCGCGGCCGCCGTCAGCTCGCCCAGACGGCCGCCGGGAGGGACCAGCTCCGGGAGCTGCCCCGGCGCGATCGGCACCGCCTTCCACTTCCAGTCGAGCCGCGGGGCCCACCGGAGCTTCCGGTAGTCGAACGGGATGTACCCCACCTGGCAGCCGACGGAGTCGGCGAAGCGCCCCGTCAGCCGGTGCGTCAGGAAGCCGGAGAGGAGGAGGACGCGGTGCGCGCGCGCGAGCGTCTCGGGCTCGTGCTGGCGGAGCCAGTTCGCCTCCGCCTCGGCCTGGAAGTAGGCCACCGTCTCGGACATCCGCGAGAGGCGGAAGAGGGCGCCCCAGAGACCGCCCACGGGCCTGACCCCCTCCGCCCTCCGCTGGTCGAGCCAGACGATCGCCGGCCGGAGGGGCCGGCCCGCGGAGTCGACGAGGACGACGGTCGCCCGCTGCGTCGTCAGCGCGAGGCCGGCGATCCGCTCGCGCGCCTCGGGACGCGCGCGGAGGAGGCTCCGGCACGCCTCGACGATCGCGTTCCAGTAGACCTCGGCGTCCTGTTCGGCCCACCCCGGCCGGGGAGAGACGTAGGGGCGGACGGGGACCCGCGCCTTCTCGAGGAGGTTCCCCGCCGCGTCGAAGAGGAGCGCGCGGGCGCTCTGCGTGCCGTGGTCGAGGGCGAGGAGGAGGTCCCCGGAGCGCGTCACGCGCAGGCGCGCTCGCCGCCTGGCTCGCCGCCGCGAACGTCGCCGCGAACGTCGCTGCGAACGTCGCCCGGATCGTCGCCGCGCCCGGCCGGCGCAGCGGGCCGCGGCACGCCGTACTTCGCGCGGATCAGCGCGCGGTAACGCTCCTCCTCCATCTCCCAGTCGCGATTATCCCATCCGAGCTCGGCGCACGCGGCCGCCCTCACGAGCGGGAGGAGCTCCGCGCCCCCTTCCGGGAGGAGGAGGCCGAGCCGCAGCCGGCGGAGGAGGAGGTCGTCGAGGTGGACGGCTCCCTCGTTGCGCGCCGCCCAGCGGAGCTCGGCCCAGAGGTACGGCGTCCCCGGGATCCGGCGGAGCTCATCTGCGCGCGCGCCCTCCACGAGGCGCGGCGCCCGCGCCCCGTAACGACCCGAGAGGCGCCGCGCGTCCGCGGCCGGGAGCCCTCGGGTCCCGGCGGGGACCGGGGCGGCCGTCTCGAGGGCCGCGAGGGCGAAGTCGATCCGCGCGGGGCGGCGGAGCCGGGCGCGGAGCGCGACCAGGGCGGCCAGCGCGCTCCGCCGGAAGGTGGTGAGCTTGCCGCCGGTCACCGTCAGGAGCCCCTTCTCGTCGAGGAGGACCTGGTCGCGCGACTCGCGCGACGGGTCGGCCTTGCCGGTGCCGACGACCGGGCGGACGCCGGCGAAGCTGGCGATCGCGTCGGCCGCCGCGAGGGAGAGCGCGGGGAAGGCCCCGCGCGCGCCGGCGAGGAGGTAGTCGGCCTCGGCCGGCGAGATCGCCGGCTCCTCGTCGAGGGGACCATCGTGGTCGAGGTCGGTCGTCCCGAGGAGGGTCGTCCCCTCCCACGGAAAGGCGAAGAGCGGCCGGCCGTCGCCGGGATGCCGGAACGAGACCGCCTGGGCGACCGGGAAGCGCCACGCGGGGAAGACGAGGTGGCTGCCGCGGAGCGGGCGGATCAGCGTCCCTCCTCCGACCGCGGCCCGCAGCCGGTCCGCCGCCGCGCCGGCGGCGTTCACGACCGCCCGCGCCCGGAGGCGGCGCGCCGTCCCGCCGACCGTGTCGCGGACCACGAGGCCCGACACCGCCCCGGACGCCAGGACGAGGGCCTCGGCGTCGACGTGGTTCAGGACGGTGGCTCCCGCCAGGACCGCTTCGTCGAGGACCCTCAGGACGAGCCGCGCGTCGTCGGTCTGCGAATCGCGATACCAGTAGCCGCCCGTCAGCCCCTCCTCGAGGACGTGCGGCGCCATCGGGGCGAGGTCGGCCGGGGAGAGGCGGCGGTGCCGCGCGCCGGAGCCCATCAGGTGGTAGGCCAGGAGCCCCGCTCCGTACGCGGCCCGCCCCGGCCGCTGCCCCCGGTAGGTCGGGAGGAGGAAGCCGATCGGCTCGACGAGGCCCGGCCCCTCGGCGAGGAGCCGGTCGCGCTCGCGGACGGACTCCCAGGTGAGCCGGACGTTCCCCTCGGCGAGGTAGCGCAGGCCGCCGTGGACCAGCTTCGACGAACGGCTCGACGTCCCCGACGCGAAGTCGCCGCGGTCGACGAGGAGCGTCGAGAGGCCGTGGCGCGCCGCCTCGCGGGCCACCCCCGCGCCGGTGATCCCGCCGCCGACGACGATCACGTCCCAGGCGCTCGACAGGCCGCTCCACGCCGCGGCCCGCCTCTCGCGCGCGTTCATCGCCCGCCCCCCTCGGCCTCGGGGAGGAGGACGCCGGGGTTCAGAATCGCCGCCGGGTCGAACGTCCGCGCGAGCGCGGCCACGGCCGCGAGGCCCAGCTCCCCCTTCTCGGCCACGAGCCACGGGGCGTGGTCGCGCCCGACCCCGTGCTGGTGGCTGATCGTCCCGCCGCTCGCGACGATGGCGTCGCTGGCGGCCCGCTTGAGGCGCCTCCAGCGCGCGAGGGTCTCGTCCGGGTCCGCGGAACGGCGGAAGAGGTAGGTCGTGTAGAGGCTGGTCCCGTCGACGTAGACGTGCGAGAGGTGGGTGAAGACGTGGACCCGCTCCCCCCCGGGCGCGAGCGCGGCCCGGAGGGCGTCCTCCACCGCGGCCAGCGCCGCCTCGGCCCGGCTCCAGGGGAGCGCGGTCTCGAGCGTGTCGACGGCGTAGCCCGCCTCCCAGAGACCGTTCCTCAGGTAGGGCGCCCGGAACCGGTTCTTCACCCAGGCCCGGCCGAACCCCTTCCCCACCGCGACCCCTCCGCGCATGGCGAGGAGCCCCAGCGCCTGGCGCCGGGCCCACACCACGTGCGTGCGGCGCCCGCTGACGGCGAACAGGAGGAGGCACTTTCCCTCCCGCGCCCCCCGGAACGAGAGGTACTTCTCGAGCGCGGCCACGAGCCTCTCGTGCCCCGCGAGGAGGAGCGTCGTCCTCGTCTCGTCCGGCGTCGCGAGCCGGACCATCGAGAGCGGCAGCCGCGCCTGCGCGAGCTCGCGCGTCGCGTCGAGGGCCGACGGGAGGTCGGGGAGGAAGACCCCGTGGAACTCCTCGGCCTCCGGCAGGGCCGAGATCCTCACCGTCGCCTCGGTCAGGATCCCGAGCCTC
>JAKOVQ010000005.1 GCA_029781975.1 Acidobacteriota bacterium | reverse complement strand
GACTGCCGCGTGCGGATCGTCGCGTCCCCAGACTGAGCGAACGCTCCTGACCGTGCGAGCACCGGGGGGCGGGCGACGGACGCCCCCGCGCGGTCCGCTGCGCGCGGGCCACCCGCTTGCGTCCCGGAGCGCCACCCCCTCCGGGGCGGGCCTGAACTCGCTTCGCTCAGACAGCAGGCCCGCCTGGTCCTCCGGGGGCGGCGCTCCGGGACGAGCGGGTCCCGGCCCGTGCTCGGACGGACTCGCGCAGGGGTGCCCGCCGCCCGCCCCTCGCGCCCTCCGGGCGCGGGGCCCGACAATCCGTGCCGTCCGGGACGCCCGTGGGCGTCTCGGAGGAGCCGCTAATCCGGAAAGCAGAATGGGGAGCGAGCCGGGAACCAGCACGTCCTCGAGACGAGGGGTGCCGAAGACGGTTGCAGTACACAGCTTCAAGCAGGTCAATGGGATTCTCGGCCTCGTCGCGCCCGGGACTTCCAACGCCTATGTGCGCGTCACCCGAACCAGCGGCAACAACCCCTTCGTCACCTACGGTGTCATCAACGACGGTGGGGTGGCCGGGCAGCGGAGCGGCGACGGGGCATTCGTCCTGAGCGAATGAACGAGGAGACGCTCCGACGAGGCGGGGAATGTTGAGGTAGCCGTCCCGGTGCATCTCCGGGGCCGGCTTTCGTCTCTCGCGCCCGGGGGGCGCGAGAGGTGGGCGGCGGATGCCTCCGCGCGCGTCCGTCCGAGCACGGGCCGGGACCCGCTCGCCCGCCGGCGCGGCGCCGGAGGATCAGGCGGGCCTGCTGTCTGACGAGCGGAGCGAGGAGTTCAGGCCCGCCCCGAAGGCGCCGCGCCGCCGGGCGCCAGCGGGTGGCCCGCGCGCAGCGGACCGCGCGGGGGCGTCCGTCGCCCGCCCCCCCGAGCTCGCACGGTTGGCTCCGCCGGATCACGGATCACAGACCTGACCCCAATGCCACCAATGCCAGGAAGGGCGTGCCGTTCTCCTTCAGGATCGACTCGGCGGCCCTCACGCCGGCGTCCTGGGCCTCCTCGAAGAGGGGGAAGGCGGAGGCGTCGGCGTGGGCGAAGCGGACGCGGCCGAGGGGCTGCTGGGCCGCCGCGCGGCCGGGGCTCCAGACGAAGCCGGGGTGGGGGCGGGCCATGGCGTGGCCCCAGAGGTAGACGTCGGCGCGGGTGACGAGGCCGGGGAGGTCGGGGTGGGCGCGGGAGAGGTCGGCGATGGCGGCGCCGGAGAGCTCGTCCCAGGTGGCGGAGAGGAGCTTCTCGCGCGCCTTCCGCGGCTCCTCGCCGGCGAAGACGAGGTAGTAGGTGAGGACCGTGGGGCCGCGCGACGGGCCGGACTGGTGCGTCGCCACGACGTAGCCAAGGCCGCGCGAGTCGTAGAGGACGTTGTCCCAGGCCATCGGGAAGCCGCGCTCCCTCGGACGGTCGGCCAGGGTGAGGTTCGCGACGAGCCACGGCGCGTACTGGAACTCGGCGACGAAGGGGGGCGGCTCCTTCCGCCAGGGGGCGAGGACCCGGGCCGCGACGAAGTGCGGCAGCGCGACGACGGCGTGCCGCGCCTCGACGGAGACGACCTCGTCGCGGGGCGCGTCGAGGTACCGGACCTCGACGCTGTCGGCGCGCGGGACCACGTCGAAGACGACGGTGCCGGTGACGATCCTCTCCCTGGCGGAGCGGAGGAGGACGTCGACGAGGTGCCCGTTCCCCTCGGGCCAGGTGAGGAAGGGGGCCGGCTCCTCGAACGGCTCGTCGGCCGTGGCGTGGCCGGGGAGGCGGGAGGCGAAGTAGTGGATCCCCGCCCACGCCGACGTGTCGTCGAGGCTCGAGCCGAAGTCGTCGCGGCAGCCGTACTCGACGAACCAGACGAGGCGGCTCCCGGTGAAGCCGTTCCGCGAGAGCCACTCGCGCATCGAGATCCGGTCGAGGGCGGTCCACTCGGCGTCGTCGGACGAGAGGCGCCGCGGGATGGCGAAGGCGCGCCGGCCGCGGGCGTCGCGCAGCGAGGCGAAGCGGTGCATCTCGCGCTCGAGGCGCGCGAGCTCGGCGAGGTCCCGCCCGCTCGCGCCGGCGCGCGGGTAGAGCCCCTCCCACCAGAGGCCGCGGAAGAAGAGGCGCTCCTCGGGGTCGGCGCAGAGGACCTGCTCGGCCCAGACGGGGCGGCCGTCCGGGGTCCGGCTCTCCACGGCCCCCGCCTCCTCCAGCAGCGCCTCCAGCGCCGGGTTCCGGTCGACGGGGACCGGGACGTAGTGCGCGCCCCACGGGTAGCGAGAGACGGCGTTCCGGCCGGAGCGCGCGTTGCCCCCGGGGACGTCCTCCAGCTCGTAGAGGCGGAAGTCGGTGTCGCCGGCGCGCGCGAGCGTCCAGGCCGCGGAGAGGCCCGAGATCCCGGCGCCGAGGATCGCCGTGCCGACCCGCTCGCGCCGGACGGGGGGACGGGCGAGGAGCTCTCCGGTCCGGAGCTTGTGGCCCCGGAGGAGGTCGCCGCCGACGATCTCGCCGCCGTAGCGGGGCCTCTCGGGCCCGCGCCGGCACGAGAGGAGGCTCGCGAGGGCGGGCCAGCCGACGAGCGCCGCGATCGCGTCGCGCCGCGAGGGGTTCACGGCGTCAGCGCCTCACGGCTCGAAGCGGCGGAACTCGTCCTCGTACGTCCGCACGAGGACCTGGTTGTCGAGCCGGTTCACCGGCTGGTCCGTCCGCTGCATGTCGGGGCCGAACGCGAAGAGCGAGGCGAGCGTCTCCGTCGAGAGGTAGCGCAGCCCGGGCGGGAGCGCCTCGGGGACCCCGAAGGGGTGGGCCGCCGCCAGGACGAAGCCCCACTCGCCGAACGACGGGACGGTGGCGTGGTAGGCGCGGGTCGCGAAGCCCGCCGCGCGGATCGTCCTCTCGATGATCCAGAAGGACCTCCGGGCGAAGAGGGGGGAGGTCGACTGGACGGCGAAGGCCCCGTCCGGGGCGAGCCTCCTTCCGAGGAGCGCGTAGAAGCGGCTCGTGTAGAGCTTGCCGACCGCGAAGTTCGACGGGTCGGGGAAGTCGACGAAGAAGAGGTCGAACCGGTCGGTCCCCTCCTCCAGCCACTTCATCGCGTCGACGTTGACGACCTTCACCTTCGGCGAGAGGAGAGAGCCCCGGTTGAGCGCGACGAAGAGCGGGTGCTCGCGCGCCAGGCGCGTGACGGCGGGGTCGAGGTCGACGAGGGTGATCGACTCCACGCCGGGGTGCTTCAGGATCTCGCGGACGGCGAGGCCGTCGCCGCCGCCCAGGACCGCGACGCGGCGCGCCCCGGGGACGACGCCGAACGCCGGGTGGACGAGCGCCTCGTGGTAGCGGTACTCGTCGACCGACGAGAACTGGAGGTGGCCGTTCAGGAAGAGCTGGAACCCGGCGCGGTTCTTCGTCACGACGATCCGCTGGTAGGGGGAGCTCCGCGCCAGGAGGACCTCGTCGGCGTACTGCCCCTCCTCGGCGAGGTCGGTGAGGCGGTCCGCCGAAGCGACGCCGAAGAGGAGGAGGAGGGTGACCACGGCCGCCCGCGCCAGGAGGCCGCCGGGAGGGCCGATCTCCCGCCGGAAGAGGCGGATCGTGGCGAACGCGACGGCGGCGTTGAGGAGGCCGAAGACGAGCGAGGTCCTCACGAGCCCGAGGCGGGGGACGAAGAGGAGCGGGAAGAGGACCGACGCCGCGAGCGCCCCGAGGTAGTCGAAGGTGAGGACCTGCGCCACGAGGTCCTTGAAGACGACGGAGCGCTTCAGGAGCCTCAGCATCAGAGGGATCTCGAGCCCGACGAGCGCCCCGATGGCGACGACGACGGAGAAGAAGACCGGCTGGAACCAGCGGGGCGAGTCGAAGGCGAGGAAGAGGAGCGGCGCGGAGAAGCCGCCGACGAGCGCGACGGCGATCTCCACGTCGACGAACCGCCGCGCGAGCCCCCTCTCCAGGAACTTCGACAGCCACGAGCCCAGCCCCATCGCCGTGAGGTAGAGGCCGATGACGAGCGAGAACTGGGTGACCGAGTCGCCCAGGAGGTAGCTCGCCAGCGTCCCGGCGACGAGCTCGTAGACGAGCCCGCACGTGGCGATGACGAGGACGGTCAGGTAGACCGGTCCCGGGCGGACCCTCCCTTCCTCCACGGGCTCAGGAGCCGATGGCCTGCCCGATGATGTAGGCCATGCCGAGGACGATCGACGCGATCACGATGCCGAGCGCGACGTTCTGGTCCTCCTCCATCTCCTTCTTCAGGGAGAAGGGGAGGAGCTTCGGCAGGATCGTGAAGAAGAGGCCGAAGATCGCCATCCCGAGCGCCGAGTAGATCAGCGCCGAGACCAGCTGGTGCCCGTGGAGCGCCCACCAGTTCATCACTTGCCTCCATTCCAGAGCGTGAAGGATCGGAACCCGGCGGCCGTGCGGGCCGAGGCGGGGACGACCCCGCGTTTCGCGTTCGTCGGGAGCTCCCAGCCCGTCCCCTCGGCCAGCGCGTAGGCGGAGAGGAGGAGGGCCCCGAGGATCTGGTAGACGCGTCTCATCGGTCCCTCCCGTCAGTCGTCGTCCGAGCCCGAGGAGCCGCCCGCGTAGTCGCTCTCGGCCCAGCGCCGCGCCTCGAAGCGCCCGCGCGAGATGAGGAGCGCGAGCGGTCCCGCGAAGATGAAGAGGAGGACGAGGACGAAGCGCGAGGTGCGCGGCACGCCGCTCCTCAGCCGGATGTCGTAGTAGGCCGGAGCCTTGCCGGGCTCGGTCTCGGGCTCGAGCCTCAGGACGTAGCGCCCCGCGGGGACGTGGGAGATGTAGGTGGTGCGGGACCGCGTCCCCTCGCTCCAGCTCTCCCCTCCGTCGACGCCGTGGTAGTAGTCGGACTGCAGGCCCCAGGAGCGGACCTCGCCGGTCGTCTCGTCGATCAGGTCGCAGGCGACGAAGACCCAGGTGTTGTCGGTGGGGGCGTCGATCCGCGCCTCGAGGTTGGCCGTCTGCGGGATCTCGAACGGGTCGGTCAGGACGACGTTCTCCTGGGGCGCCGGGGTCGGGCTCGGCGAGGTCCCCGTCCCGGTGCTCCAGGGGTAGGGCTGGGCGCTCGCCGAAGGGACCGTGTCGAAGCGCCCCTGGAAGACGACCTTCCGCGCGGCGCGGATGTTGAAGAAGACGAAGAGGAGCGTGGCGATCCCCGCCAGGAGGAACGCCGTGTCCCTCCAGGCGCGGCCCGTCCCGGCGTGCGGCCACGGCTGGTTCGACCCGATCCCCTGGGGCTCGGGGAGCTTCTTCGGCAGCTTGAAGCCCGCCTCGAGCTCCTCCTTCGGGACGTAGGTCCCCTCGGACCAGCTCACCTCGTTCTCGTACCGCTCCTCGGACAGGATCCGCGGCGGGGCGACGTAGTCGGAGACGTCGGTCTCCTCCCCCTGCGCCACCTCCCAGTAGAACTCGCCGAGGACCGCCTCGACCGCGGCCCGGGTCGCCTGGAAGTGGCGGTACCGCGTCCCCTTGTAGACGGCCAGGCGCGGGGCCGTGCTGACCTGCCCGGGCGGCACGGGCGCCACGAGGCTCCAGTGACCGTTCGACTCGACGAGCCAGTGGTAGGCCTCGGTGGCCGTCTCCTTCAGGAGGTACTCCCGCCAGAAGTACGTGGTCCCCTCCACGACGCACACCTTCTGGAGCGCGCCGAGGATGACGTAGGGGTGCCCCTGGAGGGTCCCGGACGTCCCGAGCGGCAGGAGGGGCCGGAACGGGATCCCCTGCATCCTGACGAGGACCTCGAACTTGTCGGCCGCGGCCCCCTCCTGGGGCGTGGCGAGGACCGAGCCGCAATAGACGCAGGCGACGCGGACCGTGGCGTTCGGGTCCTTCAGCTGGAGACCCCCGCCGCAGCTGGGGCAGTTGAGGGAGGTGGCGCGCGCCGAGACCTTCCGCTCGGTCCAGCCGGCGAGGTCGTCGATCCCGAGGTCGGCCAGCTCGACCCGCTGGCCCACGAAGAAGTCGTCGACGCCCGGGTCGTCGCCGTAGTCGAGGGTGGCGAGGCTCCCGTCGGCCCCCGACAGGTCGGCGTACATGAAGACGGCGCCGGGCGTGGCGACGAACGGGATCTCCCCCTCGGCCGAGGCGTAGAGCGCCTGCCGCCTCTCCACGACCGTGAACCAGCCGTAGCTGCCGAAGTTGAGGCGCATGGAGGGGGAGAGCTGAGAGAACTCGGGCGGCGGCGGGTTCGCCGGGACGGGGAGCGGGCGCATGACCCAGAAGCGCCCCTGCTCCTCGGCCAGCCAGCCGTAGCGGCCGTCCTCGAACGAGACGTGCCACTCGTCCCAGGTCCCCTGCCCGGTCGACAGCTGGAGGCGCCCGACGATCCGGAACGGCTTCAGCCCCTGCTTCGGGCGGCCCGACATCCCGACCCGGAAGGGGGACGAGGTCGGGACGAGCTCCGCGACCTTCCCGAGGCTCTCGAGGCGCACGCCCTTGCGGGAGACGGCCGCACGGCAGCGCGGGCAGACGGCGACCAGGGAGGACCCGGCCGAGAAGAGGACCTCGCCTCCGCACGAGGGGCACGCCGCCGCCCGCGAGCTCATGGGCGAATGCTAGCCCAACGGCCATCCCGCCGCAGCGTCCCCGTGGGAGGAAGGGTCGGCGAGCGCGGGCCGGAGGCGCGCCGCCTTCGCCCGGCGCCCCCCGCCGGGCCGGCCCCCCGGCTCCGTCGTCCGGTCGCCGGCCCTCGCGGGCTCGCGCTACCCGCGCAGCACGGAGGCGATCAGCCAGGCCACGGCGGCGACCGCGGCGGAGGCGGGGATCGTGACGACCCAGGCGATGACGATCCGCTCGGCGACGCCCCACCTCACGGCGGAGAGGCGCCGCGACGCGCCGACGCCCATGATCGCGCCGGTGATCGTGTGGGTGGTCGAGACCGGGATGCCCGCCAGCGAGGCGCCGATCAGGGTGACGGCCCCGGAGAACTCGGCGCACGAGCCCCCCACCGGCTTGAGCGGCGTGATCCGCATCGACATGGTCCGGACGATCCGCCAGCCCCCGGTGAGCGTGCCGAGCCCGATCGCCGCGTGGCAGATGAGGACGATCCAGAAGGGGATGTGGCTCCCCGAGAGGTTCCCGGTGGAGACGAGCAGCGCGAAGATGATCCCCATCGTCTTCTGCGCGTCGTTCATGCCGTGGCCGAAGGAGAAGGCCGCCGCCGAGACGAGCTGGATCCTCCGGAAGAGGCGGTCCATCAGGTCGGGGCGGGCCCTCCGGAACAGCCAGGCCACCGCGAGGAAGAAGGTGAACCCGAGCGCCATCCCGATGAGCGGCGAGAGGAAGATGAAGGCGCCGGTGAGGAGGAGGCCCTTCAGGACGATGCTCGACACGCCCGCCTTGACGAGCGCGGCCCCCGCGAACCCGCCGATGAGGGCGTGGGACGAGGAGGACGGCAGCCCCCACCACCAGGTGAGGAGGTTCCAGACGATCGCGCCGAGGAGGGCGCAGAAGATCACGTCGGGGTCGACGATCCGCGGGTCGACGATCCCCTTGCCGATGGTCGCGGCGACGCGCGTCTCGAGGGCGAAGGCGGCGACGAAGTTGAAGAAGGCGGCCCAGATGACGGCGAGCCGGGGCGTCAGGACGCGGGTGCCGACGACCGTGGCGATCGAGTTCGCCGCGTCGTGGAAGCCGTTGATGTAGTCGAAGGCGAGGGCGACCGCGATGATGAAGAGGACGTAGGGGGCGACCATCACGCCGACTTGATGACGATGGTCTCGAGGACGTTCGCCACGTCCTCGCAGCGGTCCGTCGCCCCCTCGACGATCTCGTAGATCTCCTTCCACTTCAGGAGCTCGATCGGGTCCTTCTGGTTCTCGAAGAGCTTCCCGATGGCGAGGTGGTTGATGGTGTCCGCCTCGTTCTCCAGCCGGTTGATCTCGACGCACGCCTCGAGGATCTGCTTGGAGTTCTTCAGGTCGGAGAGCTGCTCCATCGCCTTCTGGAGCACGACCGCCGACTGCACGATCAGCCCGGTGATCGCCTTCAGCTCGGGCGTCGACGTCTCGATCCGGAAGAGGACGATCCGGGCCGCGACCGCGTCGATGAAGTCGAGGACGTCGTCGAGCGCCGCGACGAGCTGGTGGATGTCCTCCCGGTCGATCGGCGTGATCCAGGTCCGGTTGAGGAGGTCGAACGTCTGGTGGGCGATCTGGTCGCCCTGGTGCTCCAGCCGCTTGATGGCGGCCGCCTTGACGGCGCCGTCGCGCGGGTCCGCCGCCATCGCGTCGAGGGCGCGGGCGGCGTCGAGGATCACCTGGGCGGCCTGTCGGAACTGCGGGAGGAAGTTCTCCTCCCGGGGAAAGAGGTTGAATGCCAAGCGGCTCCTCCGCCGGCGAAGCCTAGCAGACCCGGGGCTCAGGCCTGGGGCGCGGCCTCCTGGAGGACGGCGAGGGCCGACGGGTCCCCCGGACGGCCGCTGCCGCCCGGCAGGGGCCAGGCCCGGACCTCGAGCGGACGCGGCGCCCCGTCCGGGCGGATCGGGACCCACGCGCTCCGCTCGCCGGCGACCGCCTTCTCCAGGACGCCGAGGAGGACGCTGTCCCTCACCACCTCGAGGAGGTGCCCGGAGGGGGGGGGCGAGCCCTTCGGCCGCCCGAGCAGCGCCAGGGCCGCGGGGTTGGTGTCGAGGACCCGGAGGTCCCTGTCGACGACGAGGATCCCCGCGGGGAGCGAGTCGAAGACGGTCTGCTTGACCGCCTCCTGCCGCCGGCGGCTCTCGCTCTCGGTCCGCACCTCGTCCGCGAAGTGCCCGAGGACGGCGAGGACGGCCGCGGTCTCGTCGGAGATGGCTCCGGGAGAGGCGGGCCGCTCCCCCCGCTCCACCGCCTCGGCCGCCTCCCGCAGGAGAACGAGCTCGTCGGCGTGGCGGCCCCTCACGAGGGCCACGAGGAGGCCGGCCAGGAGCGCGGCCCCGAGGCTCACGAGCGAGACCTTCCTCCGGAACGGCGCCTCGGCCTCGAGGACGTCGTCCTCCGCGACGGCGAAGCGGAGGACGTTGTCGCCCGCGAGCCGGCGCGCCAGGTAGAGGAACCGCCTGGCCACGGTCGCCGAGAGGCGGCGGTCGGTCCCCGTGCCGGACCGGAGGGCCTCGCGGACCTCCGGTCTCCCGGCGTGGTTCTCCACGTGGCCGAGGTGGACAGGGTCGACGCCGCTGTCGACGAGGACGCGCCCGTCGGCGGTGATGAGGGTGGCCCGCACGCCCCACGTCCGGCCCGCCCGGAGGATCGTCCCTGTCGGGTCGGTCCCCGTGGCGAGGTCCTTCTCGACGTCCGGAGCCAGCCGCTCGAGGGCCGAGAGGAGCGACGCCTCGGTCCGGTCGGTGACCGCCTGGTCCACCACCCGCGACAGGGCCCAGGCGGCGACGGCGCCTCCCAGGAGGGCGAGGAGGACGGGGAGGAAGCTGGTCCGGGCGTAGCGGGACGCGCGCGTCGTCATGGCTGGACCGGCTACTTTATCCCCCCGGTGTGAGGACCGCGTGAACCTCCCGCGACAGGAGCGCGCCCAGCCCCGGCACGTCGTCGTGCGTGGCGTCGGGGAGCTCGAGGTATCGGACGTCGGGGCGCGAGGCGGCGAGGCGGCGCCCCATCTCCACGGGGATCACGTCGTCGCGGGCACCGTGCACGACGACGACGGGGACCCGGAGCTCGGGGAGCGCCCCGATCGAGTCCCAGCGGTCGGCGACGAGGAGCGGGGCGAGGGGACCGACGACGAGGCGCCCGACGTCGACCGCCGAGGTGAACGGGGAGACGAGGACGAGGAGACCCGGCGGCCGGCGCCGCGCGAGCGCGACGGCGACCCCGGTCCCGAGGGAGCGCCCGACCACGGCGATCCGCTCGGGAGGCGCCCCGGCGGCCTCGAGGGCCGCGAGGGCGGCCTCGGCGTCGGCCGTCAGCCCGGCCTCGGTCGGGCGTCCCGGGAGGCCGCCGTAGCCGCGGTACTCGGCCAGGAGGACGCCGACCCCCGCGGTGGCGAGCTCGGCCGCCAGGGAGAGGTTGTCCGCGGCCGACTCGGCGTTGCCGTGGAGGTAGAGGACCCACGGCCCCTCGGTCCGGGACGGTGGGAGGAGGAGCCCGGCCCCTTCCCTCCCGTCCGAGGCGCGGGTCGGGACGAGGCGCGAGCCGGGGAGGAGGCGGGCCAGCTCCGCCGGGGGAGGGAAGCGGCGGGGCGAGCCCGGGTAGATCAGGAGCCGCGAGGCGAGGCGGGCGAGGGCGACGGCGGCGGCCGAGACGGCGAGCGCCAGCAGGGCGACGCGCAGCGGCGCCACGGCCTTCAGCGGCGGACGGGCGCGCGCGCCTCGTCCCTCGAGAAGCCTCGTGCCGTCAGGTAGCGCCAGACCCTTCCGACGAGGTCGCGGTCGGAGAGGGGCCGGGGGAGGAGGTCGGTGGCGCCGACCTGGTTCGCGAGGGCGGTCTGTCGCCGGTCCGGCTGGTGGGCGAGGAGGACGATCGGCAGCTCCCTGAGGGCCGGCTGGCGACGGAGGATCCTGGACACCTCGAAGCCGTCCATTCCGGGCAGGGCCACGTCGATCACCACGGCGTCGGCCGGATGGTCGACGAGGAGCTGCAGGGCCTCCTCGCCCGTCTTCGCCTCGACGGCCGTGCAGCCCGAGGCTGCGAGCGCGGCGGCGGCGGGGATCCTGACGGCGCCGTCCCCGTTCACCACGAAGACGGCGGGCTTCCGGCCCGGCGGCTGAGGCTGCGGAGGGGGCGGAGGCGGTGGAGGTGGCTGAAATGGCTGAAATGGCTGATAGGGCTGACGTGACGGTGGCAGCGGAGGCTGCGGAGGGACGCCCCAGGCCGGGCCCGCGTGCGCGCGGGCCGGACCGGGGGCCGGCAGGGGCTCGGAGATGACCGGACGCTTCGGCCGCGGACGGTGCCTCACGACCGGCGTCGTCGTGTCGACCGGCGAAGGCCCCGCCGCCGCGGCCGGCGCGCCGTGGGGTCGCTGGACCTCCAACGTCGGCACCGCCTCCTGACCCGCGCCGCGCCGCAGCTCCTCCTCGACCCGCCCGAGCTCCTCGTCGAACGCCTCCGCGCTCTGGAACCTGTCGTCCGGGTTCTTCGCCAGCGCCTTGTGGACGGCGCCCCGCAGCCGGAGCGAGACGTCCCGGCAGAGCGCGAGGTTGCCGGGGATCGGGTCGGTCACGTGCTTCATCGCGATGGCCAGGACGGAGTCGGCCGGGAAGGGGAGGCTCCCGCTGAGCGTCTCGAAGGCGATCACCCCGATCGAGTAGATGTCGCTCCGGGCGTCGGCGGGCTTCCCGAGCGCCTGCTCCGGCGAGATGTAGTGCGGCGTCCCGAGGACCACGGCGTCGATCGTGAGCCTCTCCGAGGACTGCATCCGCGCGAGGCCGAAGTCGAGGATCGAGACGAGGTCGCCCTCCCCGACCAGCACGTTGGCCGACTTCAGGTCGCGGTGGACGATCCCCTGGACGTGGGCCGCTGCGGTCCCCTCGAGGATCTGGCGCAGGATGGGGATCGCCCGCGCGGGCGGGAGGCGCGTCTCCTCGGCGACGAGGGCGCTGAGCTCCTTGCCCGGGATGAACTCCATCGTGATGTACGGGCGCCCCGCGCTCGTGCCGAACTCGTACATCCTCGCGACGTTCGGGTGGTTGATCCGGCGGTTGAGGTTGATCTCCCGCTTGAACCTCGCGACGGTCGCCCCGTCGTCCTCGCCGAAGTCCGCGAGGAGGACCTTGATGGCGACGACGTCGCCCAGCTCCCGGTCGAGCGCCTTGTACACCACGCCCGTGCCCCCCCGCCCCAGGGTCTCGATCCACTGGTAGCGCGGGGCGCCGGCGAAGAATTGGGCGCGGAACGTCTCGAGGTTCATCATCGGGCGACCGAGCGGAAGCGGGCTCGGGGCATTATCCCCGAGGCTCGGCCCCCGGCCGATCTCATCGTAATCTCCGTCCCGATGTGTCGCAGGCTCGCGGGGTCGGCCCTCGCCGCGCTGACGCTCCTGTCGGCACCGTCGCTGGGCAGCGGCGTCCGTCAGCTGGCCGACCTCGGGAGGCCCGGGCTCCGCGTCGTGACGGACCGGGACGGGCTCCCGCAGAACTCGGTCCTCTCGATGGCCTTCGACACCAGGGGATACCTCTGGGTCGGCACGCTCGAGGGAGCGGCCGCGTTCAACGGCCGGACCTGGTCCCGGGTCCGTCTCCCCGGAGGCGGCCGCTCGAACGAGGTCCGCGCCGTGGCCGCCGGGAAGGACGGGGCGGTGTGGCTCGGGACGGGAGGCGCCGGCCTCTTCCGCCTGGCCGACGGGCGTCTGACGAACTGGAAGACCGCCGAGGGGCTCCCGTCCGAGGACGTGGCGTCCCTCCTCCAGGTCCGCGAGGGGGCCGAGGGCCTCGTCACCTGGGTCGGGACGATGGGCGGGCTCTGCCGCCTCGACGGAGAGCGGATCGCTCGCGTCGAGGGGATGACGGACCCCGTCCTCGCGCTCGCCGGCGGGCGCGCGGACGACGGGCAGTCGGTCGTCTGGGCCGGCTTCAAGGGCGCCGTCGGCCGCGTGGCCGGCTCCCGCGTCGAGCGGATCCCGCTGCCGGCCCCCTACGCCGAGGCGTTCGTCAGGGCGCTGCTCGAGACGACGGACGGGGAAGGGGCGCGGGTCCTCTGGGTCGGCACCGAGCGGGGCCTCCTGCGGCGCCGCGCCGGGGCGTGGCTCCCCTTCGACCGGGGCGACGGGCCCCCGGTGGACATCGTCCGCGGCCTCCTCGAGACGGTCGAGCCGGACGGAGGGAGGACCCTCTGGGCCGGGACGTACGGCAGCGGCGTGGCCCGCTTCTCCGGGGGCCGGTGGGAGGTCCTCGACTCCTCGTCGGGCCTTCCGACGAGCGGGATCGTCGCGCTCGCCCAGACGCCTCGCCCTCCCGCGCGCTCCGTCCCGTGGCGTCCGCCCGCCCTCCCGGAGGCCCCCGGGAGCATCTGGCTCGGGACGGTCGGCGGCGGGCTCGTCCAGCTGAATCCCGGCGGCTGGAGGACGATCGACACGCGGGTGGGGCTGCCCGGGAACACGGTCTACGCGCAGCTCCAATCGGCGGGGCCCGCGGGACGGAGCCACTGGGTCGGCACGTTCGGAGGCGGGTTCGCCGAGTTCCGCGACGGCGCGTGGCACCCCGTCACGCGCGCGTCGGGAATGCCGGCCGGCGACGTCTGGGCGCTCGCTCAGGCCGCGGGGCCGGACGGGACGCCGACGGTCTGGGCGGGGACGAACGGCGGCGGGCTGGCGTACCGAAGGGACGGCCTCTGGCACGCCGTCGACCGGAGGGCGGGGCTCCCCGCCGACGTCGTCTTCACCGCGATCGCGACGCCGGAGGCCGACGGCGTCCTCGGCCTCTGGGTCGGGACGCACGGCGGGGGCGTGGCGCGGGTCGTCCGCGGCCGCGTCACCGCCGTCTACCGGAAGGGGAGCGGCCTGCCGTCCGACGAGGTGAACGCGCTCCTCGAGACGTCCGAGCCGGGCGGCCCGCGGACGCTCTGGGTCGGGACCGCGGACGGGGGCCTCGCGCGGCTCCGGGACGGACGGTGGACCGTCGAGGGGACCGAGTCCGGCCTCCCGGCGAACGGCCTCTACTGCGTCTCCGTGATCGCATCGCCGGAGGGGAAGCGGACTCTCTGGGTCGGGACGGACGGCGGCGGGGCGGCGTACCGCGACCTCTCGGTCGAGCGGGGCGGCTGGACCGTCGTCTCCGACGCCACGACGCCCGCCCTCCCGAGCGGGGTGGTCTACCAGGTCCTTCCGGACGCGCACGGCCGGCTCTACCTCACCACCAACAAGGGGGTCGCCCGGCTCACGCCGCGGCCGGAATCGGGCCGGGGGATTCCCTTCGACGTCGAGACCTTCACCACGGACGACGGCCTCCCGAGCAACGAGTGCAACGGCGGGGCGTCCATCGTCGACGGCGAGGGCCGGCTCTGGATCGGGACGGTGGGCGGGATCGGCGTCCTCGACCCGGCCCGGAACCTCGAGGACCGCGCACCGAAGCCCCTCTACGTCGAGGAGGTGCGCGTGAACGGCGAGCGCCGCCGGCTCCTCCCGGGCGACGTCCTCGGCTACCAGGAGCGGAACCTCGTCTTCTCCTACGCCCTCGTCAGCTTCTTCCGCCCGACGGACACGCGGTACCAGACCCAGCTCGTCGGGCTCGAGGAGTCCCCGACGCCCTGGAGCGACGACTCCAAGAGGGAGTACACGACGCTGCCCGCCGGGTCGTACGTCTTCCGGGTCTGGGGCCGCGACTACGCGGGGAACGTCTCCGGACCCGTCTCCCTGCCGTTCGAGGTCCGCCGCGCCCCGTGGCGGACGTGGTGGGCGTTCCTCGCCTACGGAGCGGCGGCGGTCGCCGCGGCGGTCGGGCTCGGGCGGTGGCGGCTCTCGGCGCTGAAGCGCCAGAACCAGGAGCTCGAGGCCCGCGTCGACGAGCGGACGGTGGCGCTCGCGCGGAAGGTGGAGCAGCTCAAGGCGTCCGAGGCGACGCTGAACGAGCGGACGCGCGAGCTCGCGGAGACCGTCTTCCAGCTCCAGGCGTCCGAGGCCCGCGCCCTCGAGGCCCGCCGCGAGGCGCAGGAGGCGAGCCAGGCCAAGAGCGTCTTCCTCGCCGGCGTCAGCCACGAGCTGAGGACGCCGCTGAACGCCATCATCGGGTACAGCGAGATCCTCCAGGAGGAGGCGGAAGGCCTCGCGAACCCGAGGATCGCCGCCGACCTCGCGAAGATCCAGGCGGCGGGCCAGCACCTCCTCCAGCTGATCAACGGGGTCCTCGACCTGTCGAAGATCGAGGCGGGGAAGATGGACCTCGTCGCCGAGCCCGTCGACGTCGCCTCCTTCGTCGCCGACGTGGTCGGCCTCTGCCGGCCGCTGATCGAGCGGGCGAGGAACGCGCTCTGGGTCGAGGTGGCCCAGGACGCCGGGACGATGGTCGTCGACCCGACGAAGCTGCGCCAGAGCCTCTTCAACGTCCTCTCCAACGCGGCGAAGTTCACCGACCGCGGGAGGATCGAGCTGAAGGTCGGGGCGGGCGAGCTCGCGGGGGCGCCCGCCGTCGTCTTCACCCTCGCCGACACCGGGATCGGGATCACCGAGGAGGAGCGGCAACGGCTCTTCGCTCCGTTCACCCAGGCCGACCCCTCCACCTCGAGGCGTTACGGAGGGACGGGCCTGGGGCTCGCGCTGACGCGGCGCTTCTGCGAGCTGATGGGAGGGGAGATCGAGCTGACGAGCTCCCCGGGGGAGGGGACGGTCGTGGTCCTCCGTATCCCCCGCGAGCCCCCCGTGGCGGCTCCGGCCGGCGGCTCCTGAGGGTCCGGGAGCCGGGATCCGGGGGCGGGCCGGCGTCCGCCGGCCCGCCCGTGCGCCTCAGACCCCGAAGAGACCCTTCACGACGCCGACCGCGGTGCCGGTGTCCAGGCCGCCGAGCCCGTCCTTCAGCTTGGCGACGCCCGTGAGGTCGCTGCCGCTCATGCTGTTGAGGAACTTGCTCTCCTTCTCGGGGAAGACGACGTCCTTGGCGACCTTCGTGATCGACTTCTTGACGTCCTTCGTCACGAGCGCGTCCTTGAGGACGGCGACCAGGGCATTGGTGACCTTGGAGTCGCCCGTGACCGACTTGGCGAGCCCGCCGAGGTTCAGGGAGCCCCCGCCTTCGCCGAGGGAGCCGCCCGGGCCCGCCTGGGGGGCAGGGGTCGCCTTCGGGGCGGCCGCGGCCTGGGCGAGGGCCTCGAGCGAGACGCCGGCCGAAGCGGCGAGGACCGAGAGCGCCCCGGCCGCACGGAGGAACTCGCGGCGCGCGCGCGCCTCGGGGGACGGATCGAGCTCGCGGGACGGACGGTTCTTCATCGTCGGTACCTCCTGAGCGGCCATGGTACCGGATGGGAAGCCCCGCTCGGGGCCGGGCGCCGGGGTGTAATCTGGACCTCGGAGACGCACCACCTCCCCGGAGTGAAGGAGACCGCTGATGAGCTCGATCGACACCATCACTCAGGCCCTCGGCAAGGACGCCTCATCGCTTCTCGGTCACGCCTGCAAGGGGATCCCGAAGGAGTCGCTCCACCTGCCCGGGCCCGACGTCGTCGACCGGATCTGGGCGCAGTCCGACCGGCCGATCCCCGTCCTGAGGAGCCTGCAGCAGCTCGTCGACCATGGCCGTCTCGGCGGGACGGGCTATCTCTCGATCCTCCCGGTCGACCAGGGGATCGAGCACTCGGCCGGTGCCAGCTTCGCGAAGAACCCCGTCTGCTTCGACCCGGAGGGGATCGTCACGCTCGCGGTCGAGGGGGGCTGCAACGCCGTCGCCTCGACCCTGGGAGTCCTCGGCTCGCTGGCGCGGAAGTACGCCCACAAGATCCCGTTCCTCCTCAAGATCAACCACAACGAGTTCCTGACCTACCCGAACAAGTTCGACCAGATCATGTTCGCCCAGGTCAAGCAGGCCCGGGACATGGGCTGCGTGGCCGTCGGCGCGACGATCTACTTCGGGTCCGACGCCGCCGGGCGCCAGATCATCGAGGTGTCGCAGGCGTTCCACGCTGCCCACGAGCTGGGAATGGCCACGGTCCTCTGGTGCTACCTGAGGAACAACGCCTTCAAGAAGGACAAGGACTACCACGTCTCCGCCGACCTGACGGGGCAGGCGAACCACCTCGGCGTGACGATCGAGGCGGACATCATCAAGCAGAAGCTCCCCGAGAACAACGGCGGCTACAACGCGATGGCGTCGAAGGAGAACCCCTACGGGAAGACCGACAAGCGGGTCTACACGGAGCTGACGGCGGGCGACCACCCGATCGACCTGACCCGCTACCAGGTGGCCAACTGCTACATGGGGCGCTCGGGCCTCATCAACTCCGGCGGCGCGTCCGGCGAGAACGACTTCGCCGAGGCGGTGAAGACGGCCGTCATCAACAAGCGGGCGGGCGGCATGGGGCTCATCTCCGGGAGGAAGGCGTTCCAGCGACCGATGGCCGAGGGGGTCATGCTCCTCAACGCGATCCAGGACGTCTACCTCTGCAAGGAGGTCACGGTCGCGTAGCGCGCCGCGGGGCGGGTCGCCGGTCCGCCTGGTCTAGACTCCGTCTCAAGGAGTCTGTCCAGAATTGGCATTTGGCACGGGCGTCAGGCTGGGCGTCTACGAGATCGAAGCGCCGATCGGGGCCGGCGGGATGGGGGAGGTCTACAGGGCCTCCGACCCGAAGCTGGGACGCGAGGTGGCGATCAAGGTCCTTCCCGCGGCCTTCGCCGCCGACGCCGAGCGGCTGGCCCGCTTCGAGCGCGAGGCCAAGCTGCTGGCCTCCCTGAACCACTCCAACATCGCCCACGTCTACGGCTTCGAGAGCGCGGCCCGGCCAGACGGCACCGAGGTGCACTTCCTGGCCATGGAGCTCGTCCCGGGCGAGGACCTCTCCGAGCGGCTGAAGCGCGGCCCGGTCCCTCTCGACGAGGCGCTCGACGTCGCGAAGCAGATTGCGGAGGCGCTCGAGGAGGCTCACGAGAAGGGGATCGTCCACAGGGACCTGAAGCCGGCGAACGTCAAGGTGACGCCGGACGGGAAGGTCAAGGTGCTCGACTTCGGGCTGGCGAGGGCGTACGCGGGGGAGGCGGCGGGCGGATCGGCCGCGGGCGGGTCGGGCGACGTCTCGGAGTCGCCCACGCGGGTACGGACCGGGACGCTGGCCGGCGTCATCCTCGGCACGGCCGCCTACATGAGCCCCGAGCAGGCGCGTGGCAAGCGGGTCGACAAGCGCGCCGACATCTGGGCGTTCGGCGTCGTCCTGTACGAGATGCTCACGGGCGCGCGCCTCTTCGGCGGGGAGACCGTCAGCGACGTCCTCGCGGCCGTCCTGCGGGCCGATCCCGACTGGAGCCTCCTGCCGCCGGGGCTGCCGGCCCCGGTTGCGGACCTGCTGCGACGGTGCCTGGAGCGCGATCCGCGCCGGAGGCTCCACGACGTCGCCGATGCCCGCATCGTCCTGGAGGACGCTCTCGCGGGGCGGGGGCCCCTCGTCGCGGAGACGGCTCCGCCCGCGGCCCCCGTCCTTTCCCCGGCTCGGAAGTGGGCGGGCCGTCTCGCGCTGCTCCTCCTCGGTGGCGCAGTCGCAACGCCGTTCGTCCTCTCCTTCGGGCGCGGGACCGCCCCCGCGGTGGAACCGCCGCAGCCGACCTCCTTCCGCCAGCTCACGTTCCTCGCCGGGGCCGAGTCGGCGCCTGCCCTGGCGCCCGACGGCGAGAGCTTCGTCTACGTCAAGAGGATCGGCGGGCAGGCGGACATCTTCTTCCAGCGGGTCGGCGGCAGCAACGCGGTGAACCTCACCGCCGGCTGCGCCCTGGACGACGACGAGCCCGCATTCTCGCCGGACGGCAAGCGGATCGCGTACCGGTCGGCCTGCGAGGGAGGCGGGATCTTCGTGATGGGCGCCACCGGCGAATCGGCTCGCAAGGTCACCGAGCTCGGCCACGACCCGTCGTGGTCGCCGGACGGGCTCGAGCTCGCCGTGGCCGACGAGAAGCTCGGGAGCCCCTTCGGCCGAAGCACAACGAGCCACGTCCGGGCGGTGCGGATCGAGACGGGCGAGAAACGGCTCCTCGCCGGCCGCGACGGCGTCCAGCCGAGCTGGTCGCCCGACGGGCGCCGGGTCGCCTTCTGGAGCCTCGACGAGGTGACGGCGGCACGTGACCTCTTCACGGTTGCGGCCGATGGCTCCCAGTCCGGCGAGAATGCGGCCGTCCGCGTGCTCGACGACCCGCCGGTCGACTGGAGCCCGGTCTGGATCGGGGGCGGCCGTGCGCTCCTCGTCGCCAGCACCCGGGGCGGGACGATGAACCTCTGGAGGATCGAGGTGGACCCGGCGACGGGCCGGCCGCTCGGAACGCCGCGGCCGGTGACGGTCCCGTCCAGCTGGGCGGGGTACCTCTCGGTCTCATCGGGTGGACGCCGCGTCGCCTACGTCGACCGGAACATCCGGAGCGCGATCCACGAAGCGTCCTTCGACCCGGTCCGTGCGGCGGTCGACGGGCCGGTCCGGTCGCCGTCGCTCGGGACCCTCGAGGTCCACGAGACCGTCGGGCTCTCGCCCGACGGCGGAGCGCTGGTCTTCGACGACGCGGGCCTTCCGCAGCACCTCCTCCTCCAGGGCGAAGGAGGTGGGCTCCGCCAGCTCACCGAGGGCTCGCACCGGGATCGGCAGGGAGCCTTCTCGCCAGATGGGGCCTGGATCGCGTTCCAGACCGATCGCTGGCCGACGAAGCTCGCGCTGATCCGGCCCGACGGCGGCGGGCTGCGCCCGCTCGAGACGGGGCGGACCCGCACCACGAGCGCCTTCTACCCGACCTGGTCCCCCGACGGCCGGCGGCTGGCGTGCAGCGCGAGCGAGGGTCCGTTCGTCCTCCCGATGGCCGACGGGAAGCCGGCCGGGGCGGCCGAGCCGCTCGCGCAGCCGGAGCCGGCCGGAACCGCCTTCTGGCCGTCGTCCTTCTCTCCCGACGGCCGGCTGCTCGCGGGGACCCTTCGCTCGGAGGGCGGCTCCGGCACGGGCGCGGCGGTCTACGACTTCGCCAGTCGCAGCTACAGGAAGGTCGTCTCCGGGAGCTCGACCCGCCTCCTCTTCCTGCCGGACGGAAAGAGGCTCCTCGTCGTGGCCCCGGCCGGCCTGGGGATCCTCGACCTCGAAAGCGGCCGCGTCCGGCCCCTGGTCGCGGCGACGGAGGGGTGGGAGATCCTCTGGGCCGACCTCTCGCGCGACGGCCGTCACCTCGCCTGGCACGAGCGGGTCGACGAGTCGGACGTCTGGATGGCCGAGTTCGGGGGAGGGAAGTGACGCCCCGCCCTTAGAATTCCTCCCGTGGGCAGAGCGCGGGAACGGTTCCTCCTGAAGGAGGAGGAGCGGCGGAGAACCGGCGCCGGCTGCGCGCTCGCCCTCGCCTTCGTCGGCCTCTTCGTCGTGATCGCGGCCGTCGTGGCCTGGCGCCTCAACGACTCCGGCCCGCCTCCCGGCGAGCTGGTCCGGGTCGTCGGAACCCTCGTCGCGATCCCCCTCGTCCTCCTCGGCGTCGGTCTCTTCCTGAGGCTGCGGCCCCGCAACTTCGTCTCCGTCGACGCCGACGCGGGGACCGCGACGTTCGTCCGGGGCGGCGCCGCCGTGGTGGAGCTCCCCCTCGCCGAGATCGGGCCGCTGGAGCACGTGGTCGAGAGGCGGCGCGTGAAGAGCGGGAAGAGCCACCGGATCGCCGTCTTCCACGTCGCCCGATCGGGCGCCTTCCACGAGCTGCGCCTCTTCGAGTCCGAGAAGGAGCTGGAGACGAGGCGGGCGCTGGAGGCGAGGGCGAAGGCCTGGCGGCTCCCGTACGTGAAGCCGTCCGGAGAGGTGCGGAATCCCGAGGAGCTGGACGTCCCGCTCTTCCAGAGGCTCGGCTCCGACGAGGCGGCGAGGGCGACGCTCCCGCAGCGTCCGGGCTCGAGCCTGGCGGTCGCGTGGAGGGAGGGCGGCTACGAGGTGACGACGTCCTACCGGCCGCCGCTCGACCGGGCGACGCTGATCGCGACGTTCGTGGTGCCGCCCGTCATCCTCGGGTGGGCGTTCGGGCGGCGGTTGCTCGACGCCTTCCGGGAGGGACCCTCGACGCCCTTCCTCTGGGGCGCCGTGGGTGCGGTCGTCCTCTCCTTCGTGCCCGGCCTCGTCGTCGCCGGCAAGGCATGGCGCCGCGTCCGGTTCCCGCCGTCGATCCGGGTCTCGGCCGACGGCGTCCGCTTCCGCGGGCGCCGGTTGCCCCTCCGGTCGATCGAGGAGGTCGAGCGCGTCGCGGGCGGGGCCGCCCGGCTCGTCTCCGACGAGCGCCTCCTCGTGATCGACGCCGACTTCTGCGAGCCGTCCGAGCACGAGTGGCTCCAGCACGAGCTCCGCCGCCTCGTCATCGAGGTGGGGCAGCAGTCGCCCGCGGGCTGATCCGCGCGCTCGGCGCGGGCGGGCTCTCGGCCCTCGCCGAGGACGGATCGAGCGTCTCCCCGGACGGCCGCTGGCAGGAGTCGACGTCGAGCCGGACGGGCGGCAGCTCCCGAAGGTCCGGTCCGCGGACTCCGGCGAGTCGCGCTCCTCCGTGCGGGTCGTCCTCAGCTGGCTCGACGAGCTCCGGCGGCTGAGGTAGCCGGAAGCCGCACGCTGACGGCGCGCCCGGTCAGAGAACGCCCGTGCCGTACCTCTCGGCGAGGATCGCGAAGTGGTGGCGGAGGTGCCCGGCGATCACGTAGGCAAGGGCGCGCGGCGTGACCGGGCGGGCATTCGCGGTGCCGAACCGGGCCCACGCGTCCTCCGGGACGTGCCGGAGCATGAGGAGGTGGCTCGCCCTCAGGGCGTCGAGCTCCAGCGCGAGGTCCGCGAGGCGGCAGCCGTCGTGCCCCGCCTTCGCGGCGTAGAGGTTCTCGTCGAAGCCTGGGAGCGAGGCCGTCTCCCCGCGCGCGACGCAGAGCGCGCGGTATCCCATCACGCGCTCGGTGTCGACGACGTGGCCGACGACCTCCCGGATGCTCCACTTCCCCTCGGCGTACCGGTGCCCGGCGCGCTCCTCGGGGATGGCCGAAAGGACGGCGGCGACCGCGGGCCGCTGCGCCGTGAGGACCGCGATCACGTCGCTCTCGGGGACTCGGGCGACGTAGCCCGCGAAGCTCTCCGCACATTCGTCGGGGCGGGGGCGCTCGTGCTTCATGCCGCGATTCTCGCCCGTCCCCTCCCTGCCGCTGAAAGCGGCGGGGCGGCGGACCGCCCCGCCCGGAAGCTCAGGCCGCGAACCGGTCGTCCCTCTCGAACAGCTCCCGCTCGACGACGCAGCTGCCGCAGAGCCCGGCCGCGCCCTCGGACCCGGCGGGGCGTCCGCAGCCCCCGCAGCGCGCGGGGCGGATCCCCCCCTCGAGGAACCGCACCACCTGCTCGACGACCCCGGGATCGCGCAGGATGCGGCGGTGGCCGAGGCCCGACGTCGTGACCAGGCGGGCGCCGGCGAGGAAACGGGCGTTCGCCGCCCCGGCCGCCCACGGCACCTCGGCGTCGTCGCGGTCGTGGACGACGAGGACCGGGGTCGACACCCTCGGGGCGAGGGAGGACGCGTTCACGTCGGCGAGCCTGACGCCGACGCGCCCCTCCACGCGCCTCCGGGCGTCGGCGGCGACGGGCGCCCCGAGCCCGAGGGCGCGGACGAAGCCGTGCCAGATCTCCTCCGCGTCGGAGGGCGCGCCGAGGAGGACGGCGCGGGCGAGGGGGAGCCCGCGCGAGATCGCGACGAGCGTCGAGGCACCACCCATCGAGTGGGCGACGACGCCCCGCGCGCCGGTCGCCCGGGCGACCGCGGCGATGGCGTCGCCGAAGGCGGGCAGGGAGGTGGTCAGGCCGGTCGACGCGCCGTGGGCCGGGCCGTCGAAAACCACGGCCGCGTAGCCCACGTTCACCAGCGCGGGGACGAACGCACGGAGCTGCGTCCCCCGCCCGCCCCAGCCGTGGGCGAGGACGATCGCCGGGCCGTGGCCCCAGCGCCAGGCCGCGAGGCGGCGGCCGCCCCCGCGGACCGTGAACGCCTCGCCCGACGCCAGGAACGCGGCCGCCTCGCCGCGGGGCGGAGGGACCCCCGGGACGAGGAGGAAGAGGCGGGACGCCGCCTCGGCCGCGAGCGACGGGGCCGTCCGCGAAAGGAGCGAGAGGGTTTCGCGGAGGAGCGGGGAGGGCGCGTGAACGCGATCGTTCGTGCTTTTTCTTGGGGGCGGGGCGGCTTCGATCGTCATGGTCTTCTCCTCGGGTTCGGTCGGGCGGTCGGGGGGACCTGGCCTCAGCGGGGGCGGCGGGCGGCCGCGACGAGGTTCTCGAAGGCGCGCTCGGCGCGCGCTCCGGCCCTCGGGTCGCGGAGGAGCCGCCAGGCGTGGTGGTAGCCGAGCATGACGGCGTAGAGGTCGTGGGCGAACTGGTCGGGGTCGACCTCCTCGCGGAAGTGCCCCTCGGCGATCGCTCCGCGCACGGTCGTGGCGATCAGGTCCAGCCAGTCGCGCTGCTGCTTCACGAGGAGGTCGCGGGCCGGCCCGGGCTGGTCGTCCAGCTCGATCGCGGCCGCGACGAAGAAGCAGCCCCCGGGCATCGGGTTCGCCCGGGGCCACTGGCGCCAGAGCTGGAAGAAGGCCCTGAGGCGCGGCTCGCCGCGCGGGGCCTTCAGGGCGGGCTTGATCACGAGCTCGACGAACCGCTCGGCCGCGTGCTCGAGGACCTGCACCTGCAGCGCCTCCTTCGAGCGGAAGTGGGCGAAGAGGCCGCTCTTGGAGAGCTCGAGCTCGTCGGCCAGGCGGCCGATGGTGAGTCCCCCGAGGCCCACCTGGCTGGCGAGCGCGGCGGCGTGCTCCAGGATGGCGTGGCGGGTGGTCTCGCCCTTCCCCATGCCGGGAAATTTAGGACGATCGTTCGTGTTTGTCAAGGGGGCCGTCCGCCGGCCGGCGAGGTCACCGCCCGGTTGGCTGGGCGAGGGGCACGGGCCGGCGGCCCCGCTCGGTCGCGTGGACCTCCTCCAGCGCCGTGGCGGCCGAGGTCATCTCGCGGCTGAGCTGCTGGAGGCCGTCCCGGAGGGTGTCGTCCCCGGCCACCGGCGCCGAGGCGCCGACGGCCCGGGCCCTCAGGAGCTGGGCGCGGAGGCGCTCGAGGGAGTAGAGGAGCCGCATCCCCTCTGCCTCGATCCGGGCGGCGAGGGTGGAGAGGCCGTCGCGCTCGGCCAGCTGGGAGTCGAGCGCCTCGATCGCCTCGGTGAGGCGCCCGCGGACGACGTCGTCCCGCTCGGCCGCGATGCGGGCCTCGAGGCCCGACCGCTCGCGCCGAAGCCGCTCGCCGTCCTCGTCGCGGACGGCGGACCGGAGCTCGCTCTCGCGGCGGGCCAGCTCGTGCGAGGCGGTCCGGAGCGCCTCGACCGTCTCCTCCGGCCGGCCGATCAGCTCGCGGACCCCCTCGGGCGCGCTCTTCAGCTCGGAGAGGAGCTTCTCGCACGTGGCGTCCACGCGGGCGAGCCGGGAGTCGATCGCGGCGGAGGATGGGTCGTCGGGCCCCTCGGCGGCGACGGCCTGGCGCGCCTTCGCCCCCGCCGTCGGCCGGGCCCCGGTGGCCTCGGCCGGGAGGGACGGCGGCGCCTCGGGGAGCCCGGCCGGGGCCTGGCCCGCCCGGCCGACGAGCCGCGCCCCGTTCGACGCGAACCCGAGCGCGGGGAAGACCAGCCACCAGAGGTGGGGCTGGAAGATGGCGAAGCCCGTCAGGACGGCCGCGGCGAAGAGGTTCACGACCCCCTCGGCGCAGCTCCCGGAGCGGCCGGCCTCGAGGCGGTGCCGGCGCTCGGCCCGCCTCCGGCGGCGCTCCGCCTGCCGGTCGAGCTTCTCGTCGAGGCTGGCCCGGACGAGGGCGCCCGTCCTCTCGACGACGTCCTGGACGAGGGGCCCATGGGTCCTCTGCATCCGGCCCAGCGCCGCCTGGAGGCGCCGGACCCCCTCCTCCAGGCCGGCCTGCGGGTCGAGGTCCTGTCCCATGGGCGCCTCCCGGATTCCTTATACGCCGGGCGCGGCGACGAGATCTCCGGGGCGGCGGAGCAGGTCCCCCGTGCGGCTCCGGCGTATAAATGCTCGGGGACGGAAGGCGGCAGATGGGACGCTACCGCGATCCTCGGGTCGAGCAGAGGGAGGAGGTCCGGCGCCTCCGCCTGGCGGAGCGCCAGCGCGTCGGCCTCGACGGGGACCGGCCGGGAGCTCCTGCCGAGGGGATCGTCTCCCCTGCGTCGCCGCGGTCGCGGCCGCCCGGGTCTGGGCGCGGTGATCGGTGACGCGTCACCGGATCGGAGGGCGATGAACGCGACCGCCCGCTGGCTCGCCGCCGCGGTCCTTCTCGCCGCCCTGGTGGCGGGAGGGGCCGGGTTCTATCGCTACCAGGTCCACCTGGAACGCCGGAGCGTCGAGACCAAGCTGACCGCCGTCGCCCGGCTGCGGGTCCGGGAGATCGTGGCCTGGCGTCAGGAGAGCCTGGAGAAGGGCGCCGAGGTGATGGAGCGTCCTCACCTGGCCTCGGTGCTCGGTCGTGCGCTGACGACGGACGACCCCCTCCCGCGGGAGGAAGCGACGGCCGAGCTGCGCGTCCTGCAGCGGCACGAGCGATTCGCCGACGTCCTCCTGGTCGACGGCGAAGGCCGGACGGTCGTCCGGCTGGCCGCGTCGACGGCTCCCCACCTCGTGGCCCTCCGGGCTGCAGCCGAGGCCATGCGGCTGCGGCGGCCGGTTCTGACCGACGTCCACACCGACGCGGGGCTGCCTCCCGACATCAGCGTCGTGGTGCCCGTCCTTTCCACGACCGGCGGGGCGGTCCGGCCGGTGGGGGCGGTCCTCCTCGTGATCGACGCCGCGAAGACCCTCTACCCGATCGTCCGCTCGCGGGTGATGGCGGGCTCGAGCGCCGACGCGTTCCTCGTCCGCCGCGAGGGGGACGCGGTCGTGACCCTGAGCCAGCCCCGCCTCGCGGGCGGCAGCGCGCTTCCGCTCCGGATCCCCCTTACCCGCCGCGACGCCCCCTCGGTCCGCGGCGTCCTCGGGGAGACGGGAGTCCTGGAGGGGAAGGACTTCGGCGGGGTGGACGTCCTCGCCGTCGTCCTTCCCGTCCCGGGGACCTCCTGGTTCCTCGTCGCCAAGGTCGACTCGTCCGAGGTCATCCGCGGGGTCCGGCGCGGGGCCCTCCTCGCGGGAGGCCTGGTCCTGGCGTTCTTCGCGCTCGCCGCGGCCGCGACCGTCTTCGTCTGGCAGCGAAACGAGAAGTCCCACTACCAGGCCCTCTACCTGGCCGAGGCCGAGCGGCGAGCCAGCGAGGCCCGCTACCGCCTCGTGACCGAGACCGCCCGCGACGTCGTCTGGCTGTACGACCTCGCAGCCGGACGGTTCAGGTGGGTCAGCCCCTCGGTGGAGAAGGTCCTCGGGTTCACGGTCGAGGAGCTGCTGGACAGGTCCATGCGGGACGTCGTGGCCCCCGGGTCGTGGCCCCTCGTGGAGCAGCGCCTGAGGGACCGTCCGCGCGCCCTTGCCTCGGGCGACGAATCGACGAGGACCGAGACCAACGAGATCACCCTCCTCCGGAAGGACGGGACCCTCGCGGAGACGGAGGTCGTCTCGACCCTCCTCGAGGACGACGCGGGCCGGATGACGCAGGTCCAGGGAGTCGCCCGCGACATCACCGAGCGCAAACGGGCCGAGGCCGAGCTCTCCGGGAAGGACGCGCTCCTGCGCGAGATGAGCGCCGCCGCCCACATCGGGGCCTGGGACTTCGACGCGACGACGGGGAAGGGGGCCTGGACGGACGAGGTCGCCCGGATCCACGAGGTCGACCCCGAGCTGGCGCCGACCGCCGAGTTCGGGCTCGGCTTCTACGCGGGAGAGTCGCGGGAACGGATCGAGGCGGCGGTCCGGGCGGCGATCGAGGAGGGGAAGCCGTACGACCTGGAGCTCGAGCTGACCACCGCCCGGGGGATCCGGAAGTGGGTGAGGACCGTCGGGGTCCCGGTCGTCGAGGACGGCAGGGTCGTCCGCGTCCGGGGCTCCATCCAGGACGTCACGGACCGGGTGCGCGCCGAGAGGGAGCGGCGGCAGCTCGCCGAGCAGCTCGTCCAGGCCCAGAAGATGGAGTCGGTGGGCCGCCTGGCGGGAGGCGTCGCCCACGACTTCAACAACATGCTCTCGGTGATCCAGGGGCACGTCGCCCTGGCGCTCGAGCAGGCGGGACCCGGGCACCCCCTCCACGCCCACCTCGACGAGATCCGCAAGGCCGCGCAGCGCTCGGCCGTGATCACGAAGCAGCTCCTCGCCTTCGCGCGCCAGCAGGCGGCCGCGCCCCGGACGCTCGACCTGAACGAGACGGTCGCGGGGATGCTCACGATGCTCCGCCGCCTCATCGGGGAAGAGGTCGAGGTGCTCTTCCGCCCCGGGGACGGCCTCTGGAGCGTGAAGGTCGACCCGTCGCAGGTCGACCAGCTCCTGGCCAATCTCTGCGTCAACGCACGGGACGCGATCGAGGGGGTCGGCGTCGTGACCCTCGCCACCGGGAACGTCCTCGTCGACGAGCCCTTCTGCCGCTCCCGGGCCGGCGCCCTCCCAGGGGAATACGTGAGGCTGACCGTGGCCGACGACGGCTGCGGGATGGACAAAGAGGTCCTCGACCACCTCTTCGAGCCCTTCTTCACGACCAAGGGCCCCGGAAAGGGGACCGGGCTCGGCCTGGCGACCGTCCACGGGATCGTCAGCCAGAACGGCGGCTTCATCGACGTGAGGAGCGAGCCGGGGCGCGGGACGGGCTTCGACATCTACCTGCCCCGTTCGACGGAGGCACCCGTCGAGGCCCCGTCCTCGGAGGCGACCGACGTCCCCGCGGGTCACGGCGAGGTGGTTCTGCTGGCCGAGGACGAGCCGGCCATGCTGAGGCTCGGCACCCAGATGCTCGAGCGCCTCGGCTACCGCGTCCTCGCCGCAGACTCCCCGTCGAAGGCGATCCACATGGCCCGCGAGCACGAGGGCCCGATCGACGTCCTGATCACCGACGTGGTGATGCCCGAGATGAACGGCCGGGAGCTCGCGGCACGGCTCGAGCCGCTGAGGCCGGCCCTGAGGTGCCTGTTCATCTCGGGCTACACGGCCGACGTCATCGCTCACCGCGGGGTCCTGCACGAAGGGGTCAGCTTCCTCCAGAAGCCGTTCACCCAGCGCGAGCTCGCCCTGAAGGTGAGGGCCGTGCTCGACCCTCGCGCCGCCGGACCCGGCGAGGGACGTCCCCGCGTCGAGCGGGTCGTCTACGTGGACGACGAGGAGCCTCTGGTCGAGCTCCTGGGACGCGCCCTCGAGAGGGCCGGTTACGTCATGAGGGGGTTCTCGGACCCCGGGAAGGCGCTCGCGGAGGTCCGGCGGGACCCTGCGGGCTTCGACGCGGTCGTGACCGACGTCTCCATGCCGGAAATGTCGGGGTTCGAGCTGGCCCGGGCCGTCCGGGAGCTCCGCCGCGACGCGACGGTCGTGATCGTCTCGGGCTTCACCGACGAGAGGCGCGAAGCGGACGCGCGGGCCGCGGGCGCCGACGCCCTCATCGAGAAGCCGACGGAGGCCGGCGCGCTCGGCGAGGCCCTGGACGCCTTCTTCCGGTCGCTCCCTGGCGCCGCGGCCGCGGGCGACGCGTGACGCCCCGGCCTTCCCGTCCCGACGGAGGCCGGGGATCGGCCGGGACCCCCGGTCCTGCCTTGTGACGCGGAGTCGATGCTCCTATGCTGACCCCAGGCAGCGGAGCCCCGTTCGGCCGCGCAGGAGGAGCCTTCCATGGTGGAACCCGATTCCTTCGGGATCGAGCTCCCGCGAAGGGGGACGCGGTGACCGACGGGCAGCCGCCCGGGCTCACGGAGACCGGGAAGTGGCGGTTCCGGACGGACCAGGAGCTCGAGGCCGCCCGCAGCGGAAGGGAGAGGGCCGAGGAGGCCCTGAGGGAGAGCGAAAGGCGCTTCCGGACCCTCTTCGAGAACAGCCCGGACGGGATCTTCCTGACCGAGCCCGAGACCCTCGAGATCCTCGACTGCAACGCCGCCGCCTGCTCGATGAACGGCTACTCGCGCGAGGAGCTCGTCGGCCGGAGCATCAACATTCTCCACCCGGACGAGGTCCGAGCGCGCATGGAGGGCCCCCGGGAGCGCGCAAGGTTCGTCGAGACGCTCCGGAGGGAGGGCCCGGTGACGGTCGAGTCGGTCCACCGCCGCAAGGACGGCTCGCTCTTCCCGATGGAGACGTCGATGTGCCTCCTCGAGGTGGACGGCCACCCGGTCGTGATGGGGATCGACCGCGACATCACGCTGAGGAGGAAGGCCGAGGAGGAGCTCGCACGCTACCGCGAAGGCCTCGAGGACCTGGTCGCGACGCGCACGGCCGAGCTGGCCGTCGCCAAGGAGCGGGCCGAGGAGGCCGACCGCCTGAAGTCGGCTTTCCTCGCGACGATGTCCCACGAGCTGCGGACGCCGCTCAACTCCATCATCGGGTTCACCGGGGTCCTGCTGAAGGGGATCGTCGGCCCCCTCAACGACGAGCAGATCAAGCAGCTCGGGATGGTCAAGGCGAGCGCGCGCCACCTCCTCGCGCTCATCAACGACGTCCTCGACCTCTCCAAGATCGAGGCGGGCCAGCTCCAGGTGTCCCTCGCCCCGTTCGACGCGAAGGAGTCGGTGGAGCAGGTCGTGGACGCGCTGGCGCCCCTCGCCCGGCGCAAGGGCCTCTCGCTCGAGGTCGAGGTCGCGCCCGGCGTCGGGACGCTCGTCAGCGACCGCCGCCGCTTCGAGCAGGTCCTGCTGAACCTCGTCGGTAACGCGGTGAAGTTCACCGACGCCGGCGGGGTCTCGGTCGTCTGCCGGCTCGAGGGGCCGCACGTCGTCACCAGCGTCCGCGACACCGGGATCGGCATCCGGGCGGAGGAGATCCCGTTGCTCTTCCGTCCCTTCCAGCAGCTCGAGTCGGGCCTGACCCGCCGATTCGAGGGGACCGGCCTCGGTCTCTCGGTCTGCCGCCGGCTCCTCGACCTCCTCGGAGGCGACATCCGCGTCGAGAGCGCACCCGGGGCGGGAAGCAACTTCACCTTCCGGCTGCCCGTGTCGCCCGCGGCCGGCTGAGGCGGACGGAGGAGAGATGAAAGGGAAGGTGCTGGTCGTCGAGGACAACGAGCAGAACCTCTACCTCGTCCGGTTCCTCCTGGAGAGGGACGGGTGGGAGGTGGTCGCGGCGGTCGACGGGCCCCGTGCCCTCGCGGAGGCGCGGCGGGGGGGGCTCGCCCTCGTCCTGCTCGACATCCAGCTCCCCGGCATGGACGGCTACGCGGTCGCCCGGGAGCTTCGGATGATCCCTGCCCTGGAAGGGACGCCGATCGTCGCCGTCACGTCGTACGCCATGGTGGGCGATCGCGAGCGGTGCCTCGAGGCCGGGTGCACCGGCTACCTGGAGAAGCCGATCGACCCCGACACGTTCGTCGACGAGCTGGCCCGGTACGTCGTCGCTTCCGGCCCGGCTGCGAGGGCCGGGTCGTGAGCCGCGCCCTCGTCGTCGACGACGACGACCAGAGCCGCTACCTGCTCGAGGTCCTCCTCTCCGCGGACGGATTCGACGTCGAGACCGCGACCAACGGGAAGGAGGCGCTGGCCGCCGCTCGTCGCCGGCGTCCCGACCTCGTCGTCTCCGACATCCTCATGCCCGGTATGGACGGCTTCCTCCTCTGTCGCGAGATGAAGGCCGACCCCGCGCTCGTGCGCGTGCCGTTCGTGTTCTACACGGCGACCTACACGGAGGAGGAGGACGAGCGCGTCGCGCTGAAGGCCGGCTGCGATCTCTTCCTGAGGAAGCCCGCCGAGCCCGAGGCCCTCCTGGCCCGGATCCACGGGCTCCTCGACACGGCGGGCGCGGCCGCGACCGGGGCCCTGGAGGCGGCGGACCCCGCGCCCGACGTCGAGTTCCACTCCCTCTACGACGGCGCGCTCGCGCGCAAGCTCGAGAAGAGGCAGGAGCAGCTGCAGCAGAGCGAGGGGAGGTACCGCAGCTACTTCCTCGGCTCGCCGGTCGCCATCGCCGTCGTCGACGCCACGGGCCGCGTCCTCGACTTCAACCCAGCCGCGTGTCGACTCTCCGGTTACGACCCCGAGGAGCTCCGCGGGATGGAACTTCCGATTCTCCTCGGAGCCGGGCCGTCCGGGGCCCCGTTGCGCCTCCCGGCGGCTCCCGGGGACGCGCCGCTTCGTCCCGCCCCGTACGTCCTCCGCCGGAAGGACGGCGTTCCCAGGGAGCTCGCCGTCACCGCGATCCGGCTGGACGACGAGAAGGTCCTCGCCTTCTGCGAGGACGTCACCGAGCGGGTTCGGGCCGAGGAGGCCGCGAGGCGCGCGAACGAGGACCTCGAGAGGCGCGTGGCCGAGAGGACGGTCCAGCTCGAGCATGCCAATCGGGAGCTGGAGGCCTTCACCTACTCGGTCTCGCACGACCTCCGGGCGCCGCTGCGCGCCGTCGAGGGCTACTCGCAGCTGCTGGAGGAGAAGGCTGCGGACCGGCTCGACGCGGAGTCCCGGAGGCTCGTCGCGAGCATCCGACAGAGCGCGCGGCGCCTGGCCGTCCTCATCGACGACCTCCTCTCCCTCTCGAAGGCGGGCCGCCGCGACCTCCACGTCGGCCCGATCGACATGCAGCTCGTCGTGAAGTCGGCGCTGGAGGAGGTCCTGCCGGCGTCCGAGCGCGCCAGGACCGAGATCACCATCCACCCGCTGCCGCCGGCGGCAGGGGACGAGGGCCTCGTCCGGCAGGTCTGGACGAACCTCCTCGGGAACGCGGTCAAGTTCAGCTCGAAGAAGCCGAGAAGGGCCATCGAGGTCGGGGCGCAGGCCGCCGGGTCCGAGACGGCGTACTTCGTCCGGGACGACGGCGTCGGGTTCGATCCCGCGTGCAGCAGGACGCTCTTCGACGTCTTCAGCCGCCTCGACAACGCGCGAGACTTCGAAGGGACGGGGATCGGGCTCGCCCTCGTCCGCCGGATCGTCGAGCGCCACGGAGGGCGGGTCTGGGCGGAGGGCTCGCCTGGCTCCGGCGCGACGTTCTGGTTCGTCCTCGGAGAGCCCGAAGCCCCTTCGAACGCCGGCTGAAGGCGCCCGACGAGGCGGCGGCCCGCTCCTCCCCCCTGGCGCTCGGGCCGCGAAGCGGTCGTCCGTCGCGACGAGCTCCGGCTCGAGGAGGGAGCTGCCGCGGAGTGACGGTCTGCTGCCCGAGGGGCCGCCGGGTCTGCTGCATCCGGCCCGGAGCCGCCTCGAGGGGTCCGGCCCGGCCGATAATCCTTCCGTGACCGCCAACCTCACGCCGCAGTACCACGACGCGGAGGAGCGGTACAAGGCGGCGTCGTCCCACGGGGAGAAGCTCGAGGCGCTGAAGGAGATGATCGCCCTCCTCCCCAAGCACAAGGGGACGGAGAAGCTCTACGCGGACCTGAAGAAGCGCCTGGCGAAGCTGGAGGAGGAGACCGAGCACGCGGCCCGGGGCGCGCACCGCGCCGATCCCGGCCACGTCCGGCGCGAGGGGGCCGGCCAGTGGGTCCTCCTGGGGCCGCCGAACGCGGGGAAGTCGTCCCTCCTCGCCGCGCTGACCCACGCGCGCCCCGAGGTCGGCGAGTACCCCTTCACGACCCGCGTCCCGCTCCCCGGGATGATGCCGTTCGAGGACGTCCAGGTGCAGCTGGTCGACACCCCGGCCGTCGCGGCGGGGCACACCGAGCCCTACCTGCCGAACCTCGCGCACAACGCCGACGGGGTCCTCCTCGTCCTCGACGTGACGGCCGACGACGTCGACCCGTCGCTGGCGCTCCTCGACGAGCTCCTCGGGCGGGCCCGCGTCTGGCCGCGGACCCGGCCGCTCCCCCGGGACGCGCCCCCCTTCCTCGCGCACCGGCCGGTCCTCGTCCTGGCGAACAAGTGCGACCTCGACGACGGGACCTTCACCGAGCTGGCGCGCGAGGCGGCCGCGCCGGACCTCCCGTTCTTCCCCGTCTCGGCGGCGCGCGGGGCCGGGCTCGACGCCCTGCGGCCGGTCCTCTTCTCCGAGCTCCGGCGGATCCGCGTCTACGCCAAGGAGCCGGGGCACAAGCCCGACCTCGGCCGGCCGTTCGTCCTCGCCGACGGCGCCACCGTCCACGACCTGGCGGAGCGGGTCCACCACGACGTCGCCGCCGCGCTCCGCTTCGCGCGGATCTGGGGTCACGCGAAGTTCGACGGCCAGCAGGTCGACCGCCATCACGTCCTCGCCGACCGGGACGTGGTCGAGCTGCACGCGTAGCCCGCGACGCGACGCGTTTTCCGGGCGCCCGAGGCGCCGAAGGCCCCGCCCTGGAGGAGAATGGCGGGAGTCCGGGCAAAGGAGGACGCGATGGAGCAGGATCTCGTCAAGCAGGCAGGGACCCTCGTGCAGACCTACCTCGTCCCCCTGGGCTGGAAGCTGCTCGGGGCGCTCGCGGTCTGGGTCGTCGGCGGCTGGATCATCCGGCTGCTGCGGGTCGGCCTCGGCCGCGTCCTGACGACGCGCCAGGTGGACCGCACGCTCGCGAGCTACGTCGACGCGAGCGCCAACGTCCTGATGAAGGTCCTCGTCCTGATCGCCATCTTCGGCGTGATGGGGATCGAGACGACCTCGTTCGCCGCCCTCCTCGCGGCCGTCGGCATCGCGATCGGCGCCGCGTGGGCCGGCCTCCTCTCGAACTTCGCGGCCGGGGTCTTCCTGATGGTCCTGCGCCCGTTCAAGGTGGGCGACATGATCAGCGCCGCGGGGGTCCTGGGCGACGTGAAGGAGCTGGGCCTCTTCGTCACCGCGATCGACACCCTCGACAACGTCCGGGTCCACGTCGGCAACGCCAAGATCTTCTCCGACGTCGTCTCCAACTACACGACCAACGCCTATCGCCGCGTCGACCTGAAGGCGCAGCTCGCCCACTCCGTCGACCCGAAGGACGCGATGCGGCGGCTGAGGGAGAGCGTCGCGAAGGTGCCGAACGTCCTGACGGAGCCCGCACCGGTCGTCGAGATCCTCGAGTTCAACCCGATGGGGACGGTCCTGGCGGTCCGTCCCTTCTGCCACAACGACGACTACTGGCAGGTCTATTTCGACACCAACCGGACCATCCAGGAGACGGGTGCCGCGGCCGGCTGGGCGGCCCCGGAGACCCGGCACCTGGTCCGGCAGGGCGCCTGAGAGGCGCCCTCGGGGAGCGCGGCTACTTCGTCAGCCCGAGCTGCCAGAGGACGAACGCGTAGTCGAACGCCGTCTCGTGGAGCCGGTCGTAGCGGCCCGAGGAGCCGCCGTGGCCGCCGGCCATGTTGGTCTCGAGGAGGAGAGGCGTCCCGTCGGCCTTCAGGGTCCTCAGGCGCGCGACGTACTTCGCGGGCTCCCAGTACATCACCTGGCTGTCCTCGAACGACGTCTTCACGAGGATGGCCGGGTAGGCGCCCTTCCGGAGGTTCTCGTAGGGGCTGTACGAGCGGAGGTAGAGGTACTCCTCGCGCTTCTTGGGGTTCCCCCACTCCTCGAACTCGCCGACGGTGAGCGGGAGCGACTCGTCGAGCATCGTGTTGACCACGTCGACGAACGGCACCCGGGAGACGACCGCCCGGAAGAGGTCGGGGCGGAGGTTGGTGACGGCGCCCATCAGGAGGCCGCCGGCGCTCCCCCCCTCGATGGCGAGCCGCTCGGGCGAGGTGATCCGCTCCTTCACCAGGGCCTCGGCGCAGGCGACGAAGTCGGTGAAGGTGTTCCACTTCGACATCATCCGGCCCTGGTCGTGCCAGCGCTTCCCCAGGTCGCCGCCGCCCCGGACGTGGGCGATGGCGTAGACGACGCCGCGGTCGAGGAGGCTCACCCGGTTCGAGCTGAAGGTGGCCGGCATCGAGATGCCGTAGGCCCCGTACCCCGTCATCAGGACGGGGTTCCTCCCGTTCCGCTCCATCCCCTTGCGGTAGACGATCGAGACCGGGACGAGCGTCCCGTCGGGCGCGCGGGCGCGGATCCGCTCCGAGGCGTAGGCGCCCTTGTCGTAGCCGCCGAGGACCGGCGTCTCCTTCAGGAGCGTCCGCTCCCGGGTCGCCACGTCGTAGTCGTAGACGGCGCGCGGCGCGACGAGGGACTCGTACGAGAAGCGGAGGAGGCGGCTCCCGTACTCGGGGTTCGCCTCGGGGAAGACCGCCCGGACGGTGTCGGGGAGGCCGACCCGGTGCGAGGCCCCGCTCGCGCGGTCGACGACCCGCAGGTGCGGGACCGCGTCCTCTCGCTCGAAGACGACGAGGTGGGTGGCGAAGGCGTCGATCCCGGCCGCCATCACGTCCTCGCGGCAGGGGAGGACCTCGCGGGCCGAGGAGAGGTCGGTGGCGCCGAGCGGGACGGAGACGACGCGGAAGTTGCGGCAGCCCCTGTTCGTCCTCAGGTAGAGGACGTCGCCGGCCGGCTCGACGTCGTACTCGTGCCCGTCCTCGCGGGGGAGGAGGACGCGCGGAGCGGCCTTCGGGTCGGCCGCCGGGATGAGCCGCCACTCGCTCGTCGTGTGGCTCGACGCCTCGAGGAGGACCCAGGCCCCGTCGCGCGACCGGGAGACCCCGAGGGTGAAGCTCTCGTCCGGCTCCTCGAGGACGAGCTCGGGGGAGCCCCCGAGCGCCAGGCGGAAGAGGCGCCAGGGGCGCTTGGCGGCGTCGTCGGTGACGAAGAAGAGGGTCTCGCCGTCCGCGGCCCACGCGGCCGACGAGACCTTCTCGGCGAGGTCCGGGAGAGTCCGCCCCGTCACCAGGTCCTTGACGTGGAGGGTGTACTCGCGGAATCCGGTGACGTCGGTCGAGTAGGCGAGGCGGCGCCCGTCGTCCGAGACCTCGTACTCGTCGATGTCGAGGAACGGGTGCCCCTTCGCCAGCTCGTTCTGGTCGAGGGTCACCTCCTCGGCCGCCTCGAGGGATCCCTTCCTCCGGCAGAAGATCGGGTACTGCTTCCCCTTCTCCGTCCGCGAGTAGTACCAGAAGCCCTTCTTCAGGTAGGGGACCGAGAGGTCGGTCTCCTGGATCCGGCCGAGCATCTCGTCGTACAGGCTCTTCCGGAGCGCCCCGGTCGGCTTCAGGACCGCGTCGGCGTAGGCGTTCTCGGCCTCCAGGTAGGCGCGGACCGCGGGGTCCTTCCGCTCCCTCAGCCAGAAGTAGTCGTCGGTCCACGTGTCGCCGTGGAGGGACGTCGTCCTCGGGACCTTCCGGGCGACGGGCGGGCGGGCTTTCTGCGAGCGTGCGGGCAAGGCGGCGAGGAGGAGGATACAGGCGAGGGCGGCGGCTGTCGTTCTCATGGCGGACGGCCCGGAGGGCCATCCGCCATCATACGGTCGGGCGGCTGTACCTGGTCCTTCGGGGACGGCCCCTACTCGGCCTCGAGCGCCTGCCGGGCCTTCTCGAGCTCGGCCTTCTTGGCCTCGTCCACCTTCGGGTAGGCGAGGTCCATCCCCTCCAGCGCGTCGATGACGGCCGAGGCGACGACGAGGCGGGTGAACGGCTTCTCGTCGGCCGGGACCACGTACCACGGCGCGTACGGCGTCGCCGTGGCGCGGATGGCGTCCTCGTAGGCCTCCATGTAGTCGTCCCAGCGCTTCCGCTCCTGGGCGTCGGCGAGCGAGAACTTCCAGTTCTTCTCCGGCCGCTCCAGGCGCTCGAGGAACCGCTTGCGCTGCTCGGCGTGCGAGACGTGGAGGAAGAACTTCACGATGGCGACCCCGTTGCGCGAGAGGTACCGCTCGAACGAAGAGATGTCCTCGTACCGCTCCTTCCAGATCTTCTTCGTCACGAGGGACGGCGGGAGCTTCTGCGCGCGGAGGATCTCCTGGTGGACGCGGACGACGAGGACCTCCTCGTAGTACGAGCGGTTGAAGATGCCGATGCGGCCCCGCTCCGGGAGGCACTTCATGGTCCGCCAGAGGAAGTCGTGGTCCAGCTCCTCCGCGGAGGGCGCCTTGAACGAGAAGACCTGGCACCCCTGGGGGTTCACGCCCGACATCACGTGCTTGATCGTGCCGTCCTTCCCGGCGGCGTCCATCGCCTGGAAGACGAGGAGGAGCGCCCGCTTGTCCTGGGCGTAGAGCTTGTCCTGAAGGTCGGCGAGGAGCTTCACGCCCTTCTCGAGGGCGTCGGCGGCCTTGCTCTTGTCGAGCTTCATCCCGGCGGTGTCGCCCGGGTCGACGTCCTTCAGGCGGAACTTCCGGCCGTTCTCGACTCGGTACGGGCGGGACAGCTTCGCGGCCTTGCTCATGGAGCCTCCTCTCGGCGCGGTCGGGCGGGTCGGGCCCCATTGTACGGAGGATGGGCCGGGAGGGCGGCGGCCGCCGCCCGGGCGCCCCCGTTCCCCGGTAGGATGCGGGGGAGGGGTTGCGGATGAAGAAGCTCTACGAGGGCCTGAACCTCTTCCAGCGGATGGCGTACCCGGCGCACAAGGCGCTCTTCGAGAGGCTGGCGAAGAACCAGTCTCCCCAGGCCGTCTTCATCACCTGCTCCGACTCGCGGATCGTCCCGAACCTCCTCGTCCAGGCCGAGCCGGGGGACCTCTTCATCCTCCGGAACGCGGGGAACGTCATCCCGCCCGCGACCGTCGCTCCGGGCGGGACGATCGCTTCCCTCGAGTACGCCGTCCGCGCCCTGGGGATCCGCGACGTCGTCCTCTGCGGTCACTCGAACTGCGGCGCCATGAGCGGGATCCTCCATCCCGAGAGCGTCGAGTCGATGCCCGCGGTCCGTTCTTGGGTGAGGCACGCGGAGCCGGCGCTCCGCGCCGTGAGGGAGCGGTTCCCTGAAGGCGACGGGGACGAGGTCCTGGACGCGCTGGTGGAGCTCAACGTCGTCGCGCAGCTCAGGAACGTCCTCACTCACGGCTTCGTCAGCGCGCTCGTCGAGAAGGGGGAGCTCGAGCTCCACGGCTGGGTCTACGACATCGCGAGCGGGACGGTGAAGGGGCTCGACGCGGACGGGAAGCGCTTCTCCCCGATCGGGGCCAGCGGGACGGGCTCGCGGGACGAGCGCAAGCTCCTCGCCTCCCTCGAGGCAGACGAGGAGTTCTGGGAGAGGCTCTGAGGCGAGCGGGCCTGGACGCCCGGGCCTAGCTGCCGGTCGCCCGTCCCGGCGGGAAGTCGGCGAGGAGCTTCTCCACGGTCTCCTTCACCTTCGCGTCACGCTCCCGGGGCGTCTCGTCCCGCGAGATCTCGTCGGTCGCGGTGCCGCGCCAGACGAGCTCCTTCCGGCGGGCGTCGACGACGTCGACGACGATCGTCCCGATCGGGATCTTCGTGACCCGCGTGGTCCTCACGCCGCCCCTCCAGCGCCAGTCGTACCAGCCGCCCATCCCGTAGCCGTAGGTGTCGATCCGGGTCTCCTTGTGCGTCACGAAGTGGGTGAAGACGCGCAGGTCGGCGTCGCGCCCCTCGGCCGGCGTCAGGCCACGTGCCGTCAGCGCCGTCTCGAGCGCCCGCTCGACCCGCCGCTGGGTGAAGGGGTCGCGCGGCCGCGCCCCGTCGCGGATCTCGAACGTGCGGTACCTCGAGAAGTCGGTCTCCCGGTCATAGTCGGCGTGGATCTCGAGCGTCGAGCAGCCGGCCGCGAAGGCCGCGAGGGCGAGGCCGACGCCGAGGGCGGCGCCGCGCCCGGGCGCCCGCGTGCGGCGGGGTGCGGGTCCGGGGACGGGGAGCGAAGCCGGGTCTGCTGCGGGTTCCATGGACGTCCTCCTCCGCGCGGTCGGCGCGGAACGGTCGCGGGGCGGAGGGACCGGGCCTCGCCGTCCCGCTGGAGGGAGGACGTCCGAGCCGGCGTCGCGGTTTACGGGAGAAGGCGCTGCGCGGGTGCGTCCCCGCTCACGGGGCGAGGCCGGCCCGCCTCACGTCTATGGCGATCTCGGACGCCGCCTGCGCCACCGCGCGGCCGATCCCTTCGGCCACCGCCTCCGGCGTCCGGGCCGGGATCGGCAGGCTCAACGCGTAGGCGCGCGTCAGCGGCGCCTCCGCGGGCCTGCCGGGCTCCGCCCGCCCGGCGATCGTTACCTCCAGGGCGACCCGGGCTGCGGGGGCGTCGGGCCTGCGGAAGTCGCCGTAGACCTCGGTGACCGTCACGCGCGCGACGAGGTCCGCCCCGCGGCTCACGCGGCCCACGTCGCGGAAGAGGCCGGTCGTCCGGAGATTCGCGCGGAGCGCCTCGGCGAGCTGCTCGCGCGGCGCCGAGAGCCACTGCGTGTAGGGGTCGGTCTCGTACCTCGTCTCGCCCGTCCGGTAGACGAAGCCGATCCGGTCGAACGCCGCGGGGACCTCCACCGAAGGGAGGGCGAGGACCTTGGTGGCTTCGGGCGGCGGCGTCCCGGGAGGGGGGACGAGGAGCCCGTACCGCTCGCGGACGAGGGAGGGGCGCGAGAGGCACCCGGCCGCCAGGAGGGCGGCGAGGAGCGCCAGGGACGCGGGGCCCGCGAGGAGCGGCCGGCGACGGGACGGGGCTGCCGTCATCTCTCCTTCTCCTTTCGGCCCTCTGCGGCCCCTCCGCCCTCCACGCCGGCGGGGCGGGCAGGGGGCTTCCCCAGGATCGACCCGGCGGGGTAGTCGCGGATCTCCTGGAGGGTCTGGTCCAGCTGGTCGCTCGCCCGGCGGAGGCTCGTGACGGCGTCGTTCAGGCCGTCGACGTCGATCCCGTCGACCTTCTCGAGGGTCCCCCTGAGCTGCCTGGCGGCGTCCTGGAGGTCGGCCAGGACGGCGTTCAGCCGGTCCCCCGCCTCGCCCAGCTTCAGCGCCTCGACCTGCTCCCGCGCCGAGGCGACCCCGGCGTGGAGGTCCCGCGCCGCGAGGACGACCTCGTCGGCGGCGACGTTCGCCTTCGCCTCGATCCGGTCGATCCTCACGCCGTTGACCTTGCCCGCCAGCGTCTCGAGCGACGCGACGAGCTTCTCGGCGCGGTCGAGGATCGGCTGGACCCGGATCTCCTTCAGCGTGTCGAGCGTCCGCTCGATCGCGTCGAGCATCCGCGTGAGCTGCGAGGAGGCCGAGGGGATGTAGAGGTCGCGCGGCTGGTAGTCGATGACGGGGGGCGGGTTCTTCGCCGGGTCCACGCGCTCGAGCGCGAGGACGGCCGTGCCGGTGAGGGCCTGGCTCCTCACGCGGACGCGGAAGCCCCGGTCGACCTGCTCCTTCAGCTTCGCCGCGACCTCGGCGCCGCGCCGGACGGGGAGGATCGACCGCTTGATCTCGAAGCGGACGACCGCGAGGTCGGTCCGGGTCCCGGGGTAGTCGTTCCAGGTGAAGCCGATCGAGCTGACCTTCCCGACCCGGATCCCCCGGATCTCCACGGCCGAGCCGACCGCCAGCCCCTGGACGTCGCCCGCGATCGCGGTCTCCGCGTGGAGCCGCGGCTCGAGCGCCTCCCTCAGGCCGAAGGCGAAGAGGCCGGCGAGGAGGAGGCCGACCGCCCCCAGGACGAAGAGGCCGACCCTCACGTTCCGCGACCGCTCGCTCACCCGTCTCCTCCCCCGGGCCCCGCGAACCCGGCTCCCCGGTTCAGGAAGGATCGTACCCATTCGCTCGAGGCGGAGCGCCGGAGCTCGCGCGGGTCCCCGGTCGCCACGATCCCCTTCGCCTCCGCCCGGAGGACGACCGCCCGGTCGACGATGGCGAAGACGCTCGCCAGCTCGTGGGTGACGATCACGGTGGTGACGCCCAGCTCGCCGGAGAGGCGGCGGATCAGGGCGTCGAGCTCGGCCGCGGTGATCGGGTCGAGCCCCGCCGACGGCTCGTCGAGAAAGAGGAGCCCGGGCGTGAGGGCCAGCGCCCGAGCGAGGGCGGCCCTCTTGACCATCCCTCCCGAGATCTCCGAGGGGAGCCTGTCGGCCGCGTGCGTCAGGCCCACGAGGGCGAGCTTCTCCCGGGCCGCCGCGTCGCGGGCCTCGGAGGGGAGGTCGGTCAGCTCGTCCAGGGGGAGACGCGCGTTCTCGAGGACCGTCCGGTTCCCGAGGAGCGCTCCCCCCTGGAACGCCATCCCGAAGCTCCGGAGGAGCCGGAGCCTCTCGTCCCCCTCGGCGTGGACGATGCTCGCGCCGCCCAGGAGGATGTCGCCCGCGCTCGGCTTCCGGAGGCCCACGAGGCACCGCAGGAGCGACGTCTTCCCCGATCCGGAGCCGCCGAGGATGCCGAAGACCTCGCCGCGCGGAACGTCGAAGGCGACGCCCGAGAGGACCACCGACTCCCCGTAGGAGACGCTGACGTCCCGGACGGAGACGGCCGCCTCGCTCATACGCCGAGGACCGTCGTGACGACGGCGAAGACCGCGTCGGCCACGATGACGAGGACGATTCCGGCCACGACGGCCCGCGTGGCGGCGAGGCCGACGGCGCTCGGTCCCCGCCCGGCCTGGAGACCGCGGAGGCAGCCGACGGCGGAGACGAGCGCGCCGAAGACGACCGACTTCGCGACCCCGATCACGAGGTGGCCGATCGTCATCGCCTCGAGGAGGCGGCCGCCGCTGACCGCGAGCGGGAAGCCGGAGAGGGACATCTGGAGGAGACCCGCCGAGACGCCGGCGAGCATGCCGTAGAGGGCGAGGAGGGGTGTGGCGACGGTTCCGGCCACGACGCGGGGGAGGACGAGGAGCGGGACCGGCGCGAGCCCCATCGTCTCCAGGGCGTCGACCTCCTCGTTCACCCGCATCGTCCCGAGCTCGGCGGCGAACGCCGACCCGGAGCGGCCGGCCACGACGATCGCGGTCATGATCGGGCCGAGCTCGCGCACCATGACGATTCCGATCGCGTCGGCGACGAAGACCTGCGCGCCGAAGCGCGCGAGGATGTCGCCCCCGACGAACGCGATGATCAGCCCGAGGAGGAAGTTGATGAGGCCCACGATGCCGAGCGCCTCGACCCCGGCGCGGTGGGCGAGGCCGAGCGTCTCGCTCGCGCGCCAGAGGCGCGGCGAGCGGAGCGCCGCGCCGAGGGCCCGGACGACGGCGCCCAGGAAGGCGACCTGCTCGGCGACGTCGCGGCCGAACCCTCGCGCTCCGGCCCCCAGCCCCTCGACGAAGGAAGCCTCCGGTCTTCGGCGCGACCTCGCGGCCGCCTCCCTCTCGTCGCGGAAGCGCGAGAGCCGGTCGGCGAGGGGCGCCGGCAGCCCGTCGGGGCGCGCGCCGTGGCGCGTGACGAGGTGGTCGAGGAGCGCGAGGCCCGCGGCGTCGCAGGAGGTGACGCCGCGGGCGTCGAGGGCGGCCCCCGGGGCCGAGCCGAGGAGCCGGTCCGCGTCGCGCCAGGCGCGTGCGACCGTCGCCATGTCGAGGGGACCCGCCAGGGTCAGGACGGGGCCGGCGTCCGGCGCGCTGCCGAGCTCGACCGTCGTCTCTTCCCCGGAGCCGCCCCCTCGTCCCTCGCGCGTCATGCCGGTCGGCCGGGAAGGGTAGCACCCGGGGTCCGCCTCACGCCGGGCTCCCTCGAGGGGGTGCGGGGGCGGCCACCCTGCCCGCTTCCCGGGGGGATCGCCTCGACGACGAGGAGCCGCCGGGGAGGGTCGGCCGCCGGCTCCTACTCGACGCCGGTCATCGGTCGGGACGCGCCGTCTCCGCTCGCGCGGTCGTGGACGACGCCGTAGGCCGCGAAGCGTCCCTCGCCGGCGACCCTTCGAATGACGGCATAGAGGTCGCCGCCCGCCCCCGCGATCGCGCCCCCGACGTCGTTCCACTGCGCCCGCTCCCCCGGCCCGAGCGTCGTCTCCCAGGAGCCGACGAGGGCCCCGTCGGTGCAGCGGTGGAGCGCGACGCCGAGCGTCAGCGATGCCGCCCCCTCCGGCGCCGCGTTCGCGACGGCGAGGTTCGAGCGGAGGTGAGCGTCGTTCGAAAGGCCCGGGACGATCGCGCGCTCCGCGGCGAGACGGCCCGCGGCGATCCCGGGCAGCAAGACGCCGAAGGCCCCGGGCACGCCGTCCCGCCGACCTGAGACGTGCGCTTCTCCGAAGAGCAGGCCCCACCCCGTCTCTTCGAGCGCGACGACGAGGGTCCCGACGACGGGCTGCCCGGTGTCCGCGAGGCCCGTCTGCCGGATCGCCTCCGCCGCGGCGTCGAAGCGGGCGGTGCGGCCTTCGGAGAGGCTCATCGTCCACTCGGTCTCGAGCGGTTCTCCTCCGATCTCTCCGCGGAATCGGAGGCGGACGGTTCCCTCGCCGACGGACCCTGGGCGCCGCCCGAGCCGGAGCTCGGTCGACCACGTCGTGCCGTCGCGACCCGCCGTCCGGACGACGGCCGGGAAGAAGAGGGAGGACCGGTCCAGGTCGAGGCTGAGGGTCTCGAAGAGCGTCATCGACCCGTCGCCGCTCTCGTCGTCGACTTCGACGGCGTAGGCCACCAGGTCGCGCGAGGCGATCGACTCGTTCCCCTGACAGCAGTTCGGGCCGCCGTAGTACGCCGGTCCCGAGAGGCCGAGGACCGTCCCCTCCTGGAGGCCCGGCTGGAGCGCGAAAAGGGGCCGCTGCTCCCACTGGCCCCGGTCGGCGAAGAACCGAAACGGCCCCGGCTTCGGCGTCGCCCACTCCTCGAGAAGGAACTCGCTCCCGAGCGGCCCGGCGGGCCCCGAGTCGCCCGCGTCCGCCCATCCGACGTTCGTCCGGATCGCGGGGTCGACGCGTGGAATCGGGCCGACCGCGCTCTCGATGTAGTACCCCGGCCCGCTCCCCCAACGCGGGGCCGGAACCGTGGTCCTCGTCAGGCGGCCGGCGCGGGAGGCGACGACGTCGGCGCCGGCCCACACGTCCTCGTCCCGAGCCGCGCCCTCGAATTCGATCGCGAGGCTCCCCGTGGCCGGGAGGCCAGGGGACGGCGAGTAGAGCACGAGGAGGTCCTCGATCCGCTTCCCGGCTCCGGGCGGCAGCTCCACGCTCGCCGTCCACCGCCCTGCAGCGATTCCCGCGGGGGCTCGGAGCTCCACTCGCGCCGTGACCGCGACGTCGCCAAAGTTCGAGAGGACGAGCTCCGTCCGGTAGGTCTCGCCTCGCAGCCCAGAGCCGCTCGTGAAAACGGGCAGGAGGCGGCGAACGGACGGACGGCCGACGAAGAGCCCGGTCCGGGACGCTCCGTACACCACACCCCCCGCCCGGACGAACGGCCCCTCGGGCCCCTGGGCGGAGCCGGAGTCGGATTGGCCTTGCAGTCCCGCCGGCCGGGTATAGGTCCAGAGCCCCTCTCCCAGCCGCACCGGCCCGGCCTCCGTCGCCGCATAGAGCGCCTCCCCGTGGCGAAAGAGCCTCCCCGTCGCAAACAGCGGCATTCCGAGCGGCCCCGGGCGCCCCGGCAGAAAGAGCCGGTTCGGATAGCCCGATGGGCCGTTCTGGAGGAACGCGAGCCCCTCCGGGAGGACCGCGACCCCTCTCCGTTCGGCCCCCTCCGGCTGGAGGGGGTAGACGATCCTCCCCTGGCGATACTCGAAGATCGCTCCGGCCACGACGAAGAGGCGGCCCGAATCACGGACGAACGGCTCGCTACAGCTCGCGTTCCCGAACGCTTCTGCCGGCCACCCTTCGGGCGTGACCCACGCCGACCCGGTCCACCGCAGGAGCCGGCAGCGCGACGACAGGAGGAGGACGCCGTCTCCCTCGATATCCAGGTCGACGGCGACTTCCCAGTCGCCGGAAGCCGGGACCTCCGGCAGGGTGGTCCAGGTCCTTGCCGCGCGGTCCCAGATCCAGATCCGGATGCTCGGTCTGCCCGGGTCCCCGACCTGCCCGGCGACCGCCAGCCGGAACTCGGAGAGCGCCACCGCGCGGAAGAGCGTCGCGGGTGGAGAGCCGTCCCCCGTGGGGACCTGGAGGCGCTCCCACGACCCGGCGCTTCGCAGGGCCGCTCCGGGCACCAGCTCGCCTCCGGACCGATGCTCCCGGAAGACGACGGCGAGGTCGTCGCCGTGCGCGGCCAGACCCAGGTATTCGCCTTCCGGCGCGCCCGGTACCTTCTCCCAGGTGAGGCTCGCTTCTGCCGTGGCTGCCAGGCAGCCCCAGAAGACGAGGGCCGGAAGAATTCGAGCTCCTGCGTTTCGCATCGACCCTCCGTCCGGAGCGTGCAGGCTCCCGCCGTGTCGACACCTCGATGCCGGCCTCCCATTTTCGCCCGATCTCGTGCCGGGGCCGTCAGAGCGCCTTGACCACCACGAGCGTCGTGTCGTCGGCGCGGTGCGAGCCTCTCGCGAAGCGGGCGAGCTCTCGGACGAGGGCCTGCCGGATCTCGCGCGCGGAGAGGCGGGAGGTCGGAAGCGAGGCGAGGAACGAGCGCACGGCCTCGTATCCGTACTGCGCCCCCGACCGGTCGGCCGCCTCCGGCGCGCCGTCGGTGTAGAGGAGGACCACGTCGCCCGCCTGGAGCCCGACCTCGCGGCTCTCGTAGGCCGTGGACGGCAGGGCGCCCAGCGGGAGCGACGGGCCCGCCGACTCGAGCTCGGCGACCTCGTCGCCGCGCTTGAGGAGCGGGGGGCAGACGCCGGCGTTCACGAGCTCGAGGGTCCGCCGGGCCGGGTCGAGAGTCGCCAGGCAGAGCGCGGTGAACATGTGCCGCTCGGCCTTGGCGTAGACCAGGCGGTTCACACGCGTCATCGCCTCCGCGATCGGGGTGCCGGCCCTCAGTTCCGCGTGGACCATCCCGCTCGAGAGGGCCGAGGCCATCGCGGAGGTCATCCCCTTGCCGGCGACGTCGCCGACGACGACGCAGAGCCGCGGCGGGTCTCCTTCGAGGGAGACGTAGTCGAAGAAGTCGCCGCCGACGTCTTTCGCGAAGACGCAGGCCCCGGAGACCTCGAAGCCGTCGAGGGTCGGGTCGGACCTCGGCATGATCGCCATCTGCGCGTCGTGGGCGGCGCGCAGCTCGGCGCTCAGGCGGATCGTCCTCGCGTGCCGGACCCAGGCGAACGCCACCAGGCCGGCACCGACGGCGAGGGCGAGAAGGCGGAACCACCAGGTCGCCCAGAAGGGGGGGAGGACGCGGATCGCCAGGCGTGCGCCCTCCTGGTTCCAGGCGCCGTCCGGGTTGGCAGCCTGGACGTGGAAGACGTAGGAGCCGGGCGAGAGGCGGGTGAAGGTGGCTGCCCGCCGCCCGGCGTCGGCCTCGATCCAGTCGTCGGAGAACCCCTCCAGGCGGTACCGGTAGCGGTTCCGCCCGGGCGCGGAGAAGTGGAGGGCGGCGAACTCGAGGGTGACGACGTCCTGCCCCCAGGCGAGCTCGATCGCGTCGACGTACTCGACCGGCTGGGACAGGACCACCCGCCCCTGGGAGAGCTCGCCGGGCGCAATCGAGCGGTTGAAGAGCCGGAGGTCCGTGATGACGACCGGAGGCGGCACCTCGTTCAGGACGATGTCGTCGGGGAAGAACGAGTTGAACCCGTGGATCCCGCCGAAGAACATCTCCCCGCGCACGCTCTGGAAGTAGGCGCCGCCGTTGAACTCCTCGCCCTGCAGCCCGTCGCTCACCCCGAAGGTGTGGAAGGAGCCGCTCTTCGGGTCGATGCGGCAGAGGCCCCGGTTCGTGCTCATCCAGAGCCGGCCGCGGGCGTCCTGGAGGATGCCGTAGACCGAGTCGCTCGGGAGGCCGTCGGAGACGGTGTACCGGCGGAAGCGGCCGGTGGCCCGGTCGAAGCGGGCGATCCCGCCACCGTACGTCCCGATCCAGAGCCCCCCGCCGGGGGCCTCGAGGAGGGCGAAGACGTAGTCGCTGCCGAGCGTCGTCGTGTCCCTCGGGTCGGCCCGGTAGACCGCGAAGCGGCCCGTGTCGCGGTCGAGGCGCGCCAGGCCCCCTCCGTTCGTCCCGACCCAGAGCGCGCCCCGCGAATCCTCGAAGACGGTCCGAAGGTAGTCGTTCGGCAGGCTCGAGGGGTCGCGCGGGTCGTGCCGGAGGTGGAGGAACCGGCCGGTCGCCCGGTCGAGGCGGTCGAGGCCGCCCCCGTAGGTGGCGACCCAGAGCGTACCGCGACTGTCCTCGTAGACAGTCCGGAGCTCGTCGTGGGCGATCGAGCCCGGGTCCGCGGGGTCGTGCCGGTGGTGGACGAACCGCCCCGTGGCGCGGTCGAGGAGGTCGAGGCCGCCCCCGTGCGTGGCGACCCAGAGGTTCCCCTGCCGGTCGAGGGAGACGTGGCGGACGGTGTCGTGCGCGAGGCTCGTCGGGTCGCGCGGGTCGTGCCGGTACGCGCGGAACTCTCCCCTCGCGCGGTCGATCCGGTTGAGCCCGCCGCTGTCGGTGCCGACCCAGAGGATCCCCTTCTCGTCCTCGAGGATCGACCAGACGATGTCGTGGCTCAGCGACCGCGGGTCGTCCGGCTCGTGCCTCACGGTCACGAACTTCTTCCGGCCGAGGTCGAGCTTGCAGAGACCCCCTCCGTAGGTGCCGACCCAGAGGACGCGCGAGCGGTCCTCGAACAGCGCGAAGACCCGGTCGGTGGCGAGGCTTCGCGGGTCCGCCGGCTGGTTCCGGAAGGTCTCGAAACGGCGGCGCGAGGCGTCGAGGCGGGCCAGGCCGCCTCCGTCGGTCGCGATCCAGAGACGTCCCTCGTGGTCCTCGGCGACCGCCATGACCCGGTCCGACGGGAGCGCCGAGGCGTCGGACGGGTCGGCGCGGAAACGGGTGAAGCTGCCGGTCGACCGGTCGAGCCGCGCGAGGCCCCCGCCGAGCGTCCCGACCCAGAGGGCCCCCTCGCGGTCCTCGAAGAGGGCCTGGACCCACGCGTGGGGAAGCGCCGAGGAGTTCCCGCTGTCCACGGGGTAGCGGACGAACCTTTGCCGGGCGCGGTCCCAGCGGTGGAGCCCCCCCGCCGCGGTCCCCACCCAGAGCGTCCCGGCCCGGTCCTCGCAAAGGGCGCGGACGTCGCCGTCGGCGAGCGCTCCGTCGTTCGCCGGGTCGGGGAGGAGGTGCTCGAAGCGGCCGCTCTTCCTGTCGAGGCGGTCGAGCCCGCCCCCCTGCGTCCCGACCCAGAGCGTCCCCGTCCGGTCCTCGAGGATGGCGCGGACGGTGTTGGCGGCGAGGCTCGACGGGTCGGCCGGGTCGTGCCGGTAGCGCGTGACCCGGCCCGCCCGCGGGTCGTATCGATTCAGCCCCCCCTCGAACGTCCCGACCCAGAGGACCCCGTCGCGGTCCTCGAAGACGGTCTTGAGGTCGTTGTAGGAGAGGCTGTTCGGGTCGTTCGCGTCGTTTCGACGGACAGTGAAACGGGTGCCGTCGTACCGGTTGAGCCCGTCCTCGGTGACGAACCAGAGGAATCCCGACCGGTCCTGGATGATCCCCTCGATGATGCTCTGCGAGAGCCCCTGCTCGAGCGAGAGGCGCTCGAATTCCGGCGGGGCACCCCGGACGGGCGCGCCGAGGAGGAATGCCGCCGCGACGGCCCCGAGGGCGGCGCGAGTCCCCATGACCCCTGATACGCGCGGCGCCGGAGAGGGTTCGCGCCCGGCGCCTCCACTCGGCCCCGCAGGGGCGTCGGAGAGGCCGCCGGTCGTCTTGCGGACGGGGAGGAGGTTCGCCGGGCGGCGCCGAGGGAGGTCGAGCGGGGCCGCGCTAGCGGGTCGATCGCGCGGCGAGCGTCTCGCGGATCGCCCGGGCCGCCGTCTCCTCGCGCTCGCGCCGGCTCCCGCGGACGTCCACGACCCTCGAGCCGAGCGGGACGAGCGCGGCGACGGCCTCGCGGAAGAGGGCGTGCATCTCCTCGCGCGCCTCGCCCCGGTCCCGGACGCCGTCCGGCGCCCAGGGGACGTCGGGGTGGCAGAGGAGATACAGGGCCGCCCGCCGGGAGCGGGCCGCATCCTCGATCCACGCCGGGCAGGCGCCGTAATAGTGGCGGGCGTAGACCGCCGTGGAGAGGAGGTCGGTGTCGAGGACGAGGAGGGCCGCCGCCCGCGTCTCCCCTTCGTCCTCGGCGGCACGCTGGCCCCGGGCGATCGGCTCGACGTCGGCGGCGTCGAGCGGCGCCCCCTTCGCGTCCGCGTAGCTCCGGGCGAACTCGGGCACCCAGACCGCTCCGAAGCGCGCGCCGAGCCGCGAGGCGAGGGTCGTCTTGCCCGTGCACTCCGAGCCGGTGACGACGACGCGAAGGGGAGCGCCGTCGCTCACGCGGCCGGCGCCTCGGCCGAAGCCGCCGCCTGCCGCCGGCCCTCGGCCAGCGACCGGCCCCAGTCCCTCAGGCCGACGAGGCAGAGCGCGAGGAAGATCGCGTAGAGGAGCGCCGTGAGCCAGAGGCCCTTGACGACGTAGACCCCGACGTAGACGACGTCGACCGCGATCCAGAACCACCAGGTCTCGATCCACTTCCGCGTCTGGAGGAACTGGGCGACCAGGCTGTAGGCGGTCGTCGTCGCGTCCCAGAAGGGGAGGGCGGCGTCGGTGTGCCGCCGGAGGAGGAAGCCGAGCGCGAGGGCGCCGGCGGCCCCGAGGGCGGCGAGGGAGACCATCCACCTCCGCGGAGTCCGCGAGACCGCGAGCTTCCCGCCCCCCTCGCCGCCGTGCAGCCACTCCCACCAGCCGTAGAGGCAGACGGCGACGTAGACGACCTGGAGCCCCATGTCGGCGTAGAGCTTCGACTGGAAGAAGACGACGATGTAGAGGCTGACGTTGACGAGCCCGGTCGGCCAGCACCAGACGCTCTCGCGCGCCGTGAGCCAGACGGCGAGGACGCCGAAGACGAAGCCGGCGATCTCGTAGGGGTTCACGCTCCGTCCGCCCTCCTCAGAACGAGAGGTCGAGGAGCGCCCTCACGCTCCGGGTGGCGAGCGGGTAGTAGTAGGGGATGCCGGTCTCGCTCTCGCCGCCGGCGTCGCGCGTCAGGTAGAGGTACGAGTAGCCGCTGGCGAAGAGGCGCCTCGAGTCGAGGACGTTGTCGACGACCACCTTCAGCCGCGGGTGGCCGACGGCGATCCACCCCGAGAGGTCGGCCGTCGCCTCGGCGTCGAGCCGGAACCACGAGGGGGTCTCGAGGCCCGCCGTGTCGGTGTTGTCGAGCCAGGCGCGCGAGACCCACCGCCCCGTCGCCCCGAGGTCGAGCCACGGCGTGGCGCTCCACCCCGCCTCGAGGTTGACGACGACGGGAGGCGTCAGGAGCGGCTCGACGTCGTGGTACTCCCTCGGGACGCTGTCGACCCAGCTCCCCGCGGCGTCGTAGACGTCGAGGTACTGCGTCCAGTCGGAGATCCGGCTCCAGTTGAGGCTCCCGGTGGTCCTCAGGCGGAGCGCGGGGGCGGGGGCGTACGCGACGTCCCACTCGAGGCCGCGGCGGAAGCTCCGCGGGGCGTTGCGGCGGAGGGGGAGGCCGATGTCGGAGAGCTCGCCGGTGAGGGCGATCTCGTCCCGGAACTCCATCGCGAAGAGGTTGACGTGAGCCTTGACGGCCCCGGCGCGGGCCTCGACGCCGAGCTCGACCGCCGTCACCTTCTCCGGCTTCACGGCCGTCAGGTCGTACCTCACCGACGGGTTGTCCTCGCCCGAGAAGAGGTCGCCCCGCGCCGGCTCGCGCGTCGTCCGGCCGACGGAGGCGTAGAGCGCCGTCGCCTTCGAGAGGTCCCAGCGGACGCCCACCTTGGGGTTGAAGAAGGTCCAGGAGACCGAGCCGATGTCGATGTCGCCCGCGTAGCGGAAGCGCGCCCAGCGCACCTGCGCGTCGCCGTAGAGGTGCCAGCGGCCGGAGTCCCAGCCGAGCTTGGCGAAGGCGTTGACCTCGTTCTTGTAGCCGTGGTTCTCGTAGGAGCGCGGCCCGTCCACCACGTCGCGGACGTGGCGCGAGGAGAAGTCGGCCACGTTTGCGTTCGCGGTGAGCGAGAAGCGGTCCCACCGCCCCTTGAACGTGAGGGCGCCCCCGAGGTTCGTCCAGTCGAGGCCGTACTGCCAGAGCTGCGCCTTTTCGGGCGAGTCCCAGAGGCGGTACCAGCCTCCGGCGCCGTTGTAGAAGCCCTGCAGCGTGACGCTCGAGGTCCCGAGGAAGCGGGTGAACTGGGCCTGGACGAACTGCTGGCCGAACGCGTCGCGCTCCTCGGGGGAGAGCGGGTTCGCGCGGAGGTTCGTCTCGAGCGTCGCCGCGTCGGCCGCGAGGAACGCCTCCTCTGTCCTCTCGCGCCCGACGAAGCCGAAGAGCTTGAAGAAGCTCCCCTCGCTCTCGTGCTCGGCCCCGAAGAAGAGGCTCCTCTGGGCGACGCCCGAGTGGTCGCGGAAGCCGTCGGTCTCCTGCCAGGAGCCGCGGACGTAGAGCTTGATGCCGGGACCGATCCGCCCGGTCTGGACGCCGACGCTCGCCCGCCCCGTGCCGAACGAGCCGAGGCCGAGGCGAGCCGAGATCTCGCGCGTGTCGGTGAGGGGGAGGCTGGCGAAGTTGACCGAGCCGGCGAAGCTGGCGGGCCCGGCCGAAGAGGTCCCGACGCCGCGCTGCACCTGGACGCTGTCGAGCGAGCTCGCGAGGTCGGCGAAGTCGACGAAGTAGAGGTTGCTGTCCTCCGGCTCGGCGAGCGGGACGCCGTCGAGCGTGTAGTTGATGCGCGTCGTCCCGATGCCGCGAAGGGAGAGGTAGTTGTAGCCCGATCCCGAGCCGGTCTCGGAGTACTGCGTGACGGAGGGGACGTCCTCGAGGAGGGTCGGCATCTCGGGGCCCGTGTTCCGCCGCTCGAGCTCCTGGCGGGAGATGTCGGTCTTCGTGATCGGGGTCTCCGGGTCGGCGCGGACCGCCTGGACGACGATCTCCTCGGTCCGGCGCGGAGGCGCCGCGAGGACGAAGTCGACGCGGGTCTCGCCCCGACCGGCCGCCAGCGTCCGCGTCGCCGCGAGGCGCCCGGCGGCGACGGCGGTGAGCGTCACGCTCCCCGCCGCGACCGGCAGCCGGTAGCGGCCGTCGGGGCCGGTGACCGCCTCCGCCCCGCCGGAGGCCGCCACGACCGCGCCGGCCACGGGCTTGCCGGCCGGGTCGGTCACCGTCCCCGTGACGACGGCGGCGTCCGCGGCGGCCGGAGGGCTCGCGACGGCGGCGGGGCCGGCCGCGCCGGCGGGGAACGCGTCGGCGCCGGGGGAGAGCGCAAGCGCCGCGAGGAGGAGAGCGGCTGCGGCCGCTCCGGGACTGCCGGGTCCGGTGGTTCGGGACATCGTTCGCCTCCCGGCCCGGACGCGCGTCGTCCGGGCTCGTTGAAGCGGACCCTGGGAGCTGAGATGGATCCGGGAGGACCGTCCTCCCGGTTGCCTTTCCCTTCGCCGGTATGACCCGGATCAGGTTCGAGGGTGTGATCTCAGGCCGGCCCTGCCGGCCACCCCTAGGCTCCGGTCGCGGGGAATTTGGGCCCCGAGGGGCCGTCTTGTCAACGGGGCCCCCTCCTGCCGCGTCGGATGAGGTGCGGGCGGAAGCCCGCTTCGGTCACAATCGGAGCGCCCCGCGCCCGCGCGACCGGGGGGTTTCGATGGGAAACGAGAAGCCGGACGTCGACCTCGAAGGCGAGACCGTCGTCAAGACCGAAAGGACGGCCGAAGGCACCGCCCCCGGCGAGGGGCCGGAGCCGGAGACGGTCGACTACGGCCCGGAGAAGTCCGGCCACACCGCCGCCATCCGGGTGGAGCGCCGGCGCGAGACGCGGTACGAGGTCGTGGGGCCGCTCGGGAAGGGAGGGATGGGCGTCACGTCGCTGGCGCACGACCGGCGGCTCTCCCGCGAGGTGGCGCTGAAGGTCCTCCGGCCCGACCTCCGCGCCGACCCTGCGGCGCGCCAGCGCTTCCTCGAGGAGGCGGTCGTCCTGGCGAGCCTCGACCACCCCGGGACGGTCCCCGTCTTCGACGCGGGGACCCTCCCGGACGGCTCCCCCTTCTGCGTGATGAAGAGGGTGAAGGGTCAGACGCTGCGGGCGCTCCTGGCGGCGCGGCCCGCGGCCGAGGTCCGGAGCCGGCAGGGGATCGCCCGGATGGCCGATCTCTTCGAGAAGGTCTGCCAGGCGGTGGCCGCGGCCCACGGCCGGGGCGTCGTCCACCGGGACCTCAAGCCCGAGAACGTCATGGTCGACGACCTCGGCGCGGTCTACGTGGTGGACTGGGGGCTGGCGATCCGCCTGAGGGACGTCTCCCCGGGCGCGGGCGCCGCCAGCCCCGCGCCGGGGGAGATCGCCGGGACGCCGGCCTACATGTCGCCCGAGCAGGTCCGCGGCGCCTCGGCGGAGGTCGGGCCGCGGTCGGACGTCTTCTCGCTGGGCGCCGTCCTCTACGAGATGCTGACGGGCGTCGGCCCGTTCGCCGCGTCCGACGGGCAGGAGGCGATGAAGGCCGTCCTCGACAGGACTCCCCCGGACCCCCGTCACGTCAACCGCTCCGTCCCCCGCCCGCTTGCGGCGATCTGCAGGAAGGCGCTCTGCAAGGAGCCGTCCGCCAGGTACGAGACGGCGCGCGCCCTCGCCGACGACGTCCAGCGGTTCCGCGAGCTCCGCCCGGTCCTCGCCGCGCCGCCGACGCTCCTCGAGCGCCTCGCGATCGCGGCGCGCTGGCGCCCCGCCCTCTCCTCGTCGCTCGCCACGCTCGTGGCGCTCGCCCTCGTGGCGGGGGCGGCCGCGGCCTACCACGCGGCCGCCGCGCGCCGCGTGGTGGCGAGCGTCCACGCGAGCATCGACGTCGAGAGGAGGGAGATCGGGCGCCTGGATGCCGAGCTCGCGACGCTCCGGGCCGACCGGGCCCGGGAGCCGTCCGGATCGGCGGCGCGGGCCGCCCTCGAGGGCCGGATCGAGGAGCTGTCCGGGCTGCGGCGCGACCGGCGCGAGCACGTCCGCGCGCTGGCGCTGGCGCTCGCGGCCCTCGACGTCTCGTCTCTCGACGGGAAGGTCCGCGAGATCGTGAGGGAGGAGACGCGCGACCGGGTGGAGAGCGACCTTTCGCGCGGCGAGCCCCTGCGCGCGAGGCTCCGGATCGACCGGGCGCTCAGGGCCTACCGGGATGGGAACCCTGCCGGTCTCGAGCCGGGCGACGTGGCGTGGCTCGAGGAGCAGAGGGCCCGCGTGGCCGCCGGCGGCGCGGCGACCGCGCCGCCGGCGGCCGGACCCGCCCCCGGGCGGCGCCCGGGGGCGGCGTCCGGGCGCTGAGGCGCCGCTCGGCCCTCGAGGTCCCGTCGTCCGGGGCCCCGTTCGTCATAATCGAGGCACCTTCAGGAGGTGCCCGATGACCCGTCGGCCGAGGGCCTCGACTCTTCCGCTCGCCCCGGTCCTGGCTGGCGGTCTCCTCGCCGCAGGAGCCTTCCCCGCCCGCGCCGCTTCAGCCGGAGGGCCGCTGGCCGTGAGGTGCGGGACGCTCCTCGATCCCGCCACGCGCACCGCGAAGCGGGACGTCACGGTCTACCTGGCCGACGGCGTCGTCGTGGAGAAGGCCCCCGCGGGCGCGAGGGTCCTCGACCTTTCCGCGTACGCCTGCCTCCCCGGGCTGATCGACGCCCACACCCACCTCCTCCTGCAGGGCGACCCGACCGAGGTCGAGTACGACGAGCAGGTCCTGAAGGAGTCGACGCCGTACCGGGCGCTCCGGGCGGTGGCGGCCGCGCGGATCGCCCTCGACCACGGGTTCACGACCGTCCGCGACATGGGGACCGAAGGCGCGGGCTTCACGGACGTCGACCTGAAGAAGGCGTTCGAGAAGGGGATCGTGGAGGGGCCGCGCGTCTTCACGTCCGGTCCCGCGATGAGCGTCACGGGGGGGTACCCGCTCCTCGGCTACTCGTGGGAGCGGAAGATGCCCGACGGCGTCCTGAAGTGCGACGGCGCCGACGACTGCCGCAAGGCCGTCCGCTGGCAGGTGCAGAACGGCGTCGACTGGATCAAGGTCTATGCCGACCGCTCGTACGACCGGACGCCCGACGGGGGCTGGGCCTCGATCGCCAACTTCACCCCGGCCGAGCTCGCGGCGATCGTCGACGAGGCGCACCGGTTGCGGAGGAAGGTCGCGGCCCACTCGATGACCCCCACGGGCCACCGCGCGGCGCTCGCGGCCGGGGTCGACACGCTGGAGCATGGCGACGTCCTGGACGACGAGACGGTGAAGGAGATGGCCGCGCGGAAGGTCCCGTACTGCCCGACGATCACCGCGCTCGACTCGGTCCGAGGCCCGCGGTCGAGGACCAACCCGATCTGGAACGAGATCTGGGCGGCTGCGGAGACGTCGTTCCGGAAGGCCCTGGCGGCGGGCGTCCCGATCACCTTCGGCACCGACGCCGGGGGCTTCGCGTGGGACGAGCGGAGCGAGGCCGACGAGCTCGGCTTCATGGTCGCCTGGGGGATGACCCCCTGGGACGCGATCCGCTCCGCCACCACCACAGCGGCGCGCCTCCTCGGCGAGGAAGGGAAGCTCGGCTGCCTCACCCCCGGCTGCAAGGCCGACCTGATCGCGGTCTCGGGCGACCCGACGAAGGACGTGAAGGCCCTCTCCGCGGTGAGGGCCGTCGTCGTCAGGGGAGTCCTCGTCCGAGGGCCGCGGTAGGCCCGCCCGGGCTCAGAACCCTGTCGGCTTCTTCGGGATCCGGCCCGACTTGACGGTCTCGCTCCGCAGCCGCCGGCCGACGATCCGCTCCACCATCCGGCCGGTGGCGAGGACGCGGTCGACGTCCAGTCCCGTCTCGATCCCCATCTCGTCGAGCATGACGACGAGGTCCTCCGTGCAGACGAGGCCGACGTTGTTCGGGTCCTGGTAGTAGTACTTGCCGGTCCCCGCGACCGGCGAGCCCTCGAAGAAGTTCGCGGGCTGCCCGCCGATCCCTCCCAGCGTGCTCTCGTACCTCACGATCCCGGCCTGGAGAGCGGCGAGGACGTTCGCGAGGCCCCAGCCGCGGGTGACGTGGAAGTGGGCCACGTGCTTCTGCGGGTCGGGGACGGCGTCGAGGACCATCGAGTAGTAGTCGTGGACCTTGTTCGGCGGGGCGGAGCCGTCGTGGTCGGCATGCTCGATGTCGTCGGCGCCGATCTCGAGGAACCGCTTCGTGAAGGCGACGGCGTCCTCGAGCCTCGTCGGCCCCTCGATGGGGCAGCCCCAGATCGTGCTGACCGTGCCGTTGACCTTGATCCCGGCCTCGTGCGCCTTCCGGATGGAGCGCTCGGCCTCGGCCCAGTAGCCCGCGTGGTCGAGCCCCGAGTTCTTCTTCATGTGGGACGCCGAGGTCGAGACCATCATCAGGATCCGGTCCGGCCCCCACCCCTCGAGGCGGGCCTCGATCGCCCGGTCGACGGCCCGCTCGCGGATGGTCACGGCCGTCAGCTCGACCCCGCCGATCTGCTTCTCGACCCGCTTGCTCGAGCGGATCCCCTTCAGGAGCTCGTCCGAGTCGGCGAACTGCGGCATCCCCTTCGGGTTCCCGAGGTTCGTCACCTCGAGCCGGCGGTAGCCGGCGAGGATCAGCTCCTCGAGGACCCAGAGCTTGGCGGAGGTCGGGATCCACCTCTCCTCGTGCTGGAAGCCGTCGCGGACGGTGATGTCGGCGAGCTCGACGCGCGACGGGCAGGGGAGCGGGCTCACACGCGCTCCTGCGTCATCGTCATCTGCTCGCGCGCGGCCAGGACCGTGAACGCGTGGGCCTGGAACGTGGCGGCCACGCTCCCGAGGTGTCCCTTCGCGAGGAACTCGAGCCCGAGGGGGTGGGCCTTCGCCCGCTCGACCAGGTGGTCCACGACGACGGGGTCGCGCGGGTCGGCGCCGAGGTCGGGAGGGTCGACGAGGCAGCAGAAGGAGGCGGGGAGGAAGGCGCGGGCGTCCGCGGAGCCTTCCCGGACCATCTCCGCCAGGGCGTCGAGGACGGCCTGGACCGACCTCTGCGGGACGCGGGTCCTGGCGGCGAGCTCCTCGACGAGCGACTCGTTCTTCATGCGGTCCCCCCCCCGGCGCAGCGGCCGGACTCCCCGGGTGTGGCGCGTGCAACGGGCGATTCTCGGGACGCTCCGGGGCGGTGTCAAATGCGCCCCGCGAGGATCCCGGCCGACTCCCCGGCGAGGTGCCGGACGGCCTCGTCCACCCGGTCCTGCCGGGTCCGGAAGCTGAGGATGCAGACGCGGGCGAGGAAGCGGCCGCCCGTCCGGCAGCCGGACAGCATCACCCGCCCGCGGGCGACGACCCGCCGGATCAGCTCCTCGGTGGCGCGGTCCTCCTCCTCGACGGTCGCGCCGGGCCACGAGAGGTGGAAGGCGAAGAGGGAGAGCTGCGGCGGCGCGTCCATCACGACGCCCGGGAGCGCCGCGACCTCCGCGGCCGCCTTCACGGCGAGGCGCCGCTTCTCGGCGATCGCCGCCTCGAGCCGGGCCGCTCCGAGGAGTTTCACCGTGAGCCAGACGCGGAGCCCCGGGAAGCCGCGCGAGAGGTCGGGCCCGTGGCTCGCCGGGTCGTAGAACTCGTCGGCGTCCGGCAGGTGGGGGAGGTAGGCCGGGTGGTCGCCGGTCGCGTGCGCGGCCCGCAGCGCCGCGCCGTCCGCCACGAGGAGCGCCCCGGTGCCGTACGGGAGGAAGAGCCCCTTGTGGGGGTCCAGGGTGAGGGAGTCGGCGCGGGAGAGGCCGCGGAGGAGGGGGCGGAGCTCGCCGCAGGCGTGGAAGAAGGCCCCGTAGGCGCCGTCGACGTGGTGCCAGAGCCCCTCGGCCGCGCAGAGGGAGCCGACCTCCTCGAGCGGGTCGACCGCGCCGGTGTTGGTGGTCCCGGCCGTGGAGACGACGAGGAAGGGGCGGAGGCCCGCGCGGCGATCGGCCGCGATCGCCTCGCGCAGGGCGTCGGGGCGCATCCGGTAGGAGCCGTCGACCGGGATGGCGCGGACCCGGTCGGCCATCACCCCGGCGAGCTTCGCCGCCTTCAGGACCGAGTGGTGGACCTCGCGCGAGGCGTAGAGGACGCCGGGACGGATCTCGGCGCCGAGGTGCCGCTCGCGGGCGCAGAGGATGGCGTTGAGGTTGGCCATCGAGCCGCCGGTCGTGAAGAGACCTCGCGTGCCGGCGGGGAACCCCATCCAGTCGCGGAGCCAGTCGAGGGCGTTCGCCTCGAGCTGGACGAGCGCGGGGGCGGCGTTCCAGACCCCCGTGTAGCGGTTCGTCGCGTCGGCGACGAAGTCGGCGAGGGCGGCGGGGAAGAGCCCCCCGCCCGGGATGAAGGCCATGTAGCCCGGCCCGGCCGGGTTGAAGGCGCGGGGGATCGCGTCCCGGAAGAGGAACGAGAGGAGGTCGTCGAGCGGGCTCCCTTCCTCGGGTCGGGGCTCGCGCAGGCCCCGGCAGAAGGCCTCGACGTCCTCGAGGTCGCCCTGCGCCGGCTGCTCGGAGACGGAGGAGAGGAACGAGACGACGTGGTCGACGGCGCTCGCCGCCTGGGCGCGGAGCTCCCCGGGGGAAGGGTCGAGGGCGGCGAGGTCGGGAAGGGGCGGGGCGTCGGGGAGCGGCACGGAGCGCGATTGTAGGGGCGCGGCCGGCCGCCGAGGTTGACAGGACCGCCGCCGTGGCCGAAAAGGGGGCGTGAAGGGCCGGCTCCTCGGGACGCTCCTCCTCGGCCACCTGATGACCGACCTGAACCAGGGGATGCTCCCGGCGCTCCTCCCGTTCTTCGTCGCCGAGAAGGGGCTCAGCTACACCGCGGCCGGCGGGCTGGTCCTGGCGGCGAACGTCGCCTCGTCGGTCGTCCAGCCGCTCTTCGGCTTCCTGGCCGACCGCCGGCCGTCGCCGTGGCTCATCCCGGCCGGGGTGGCCGCGGCGGGGACGGGGATCGCCCTCTCCGGAATCGCGCCGACGTACACGCTCATCGCCGTCGCGGCGGCGCTGAGCGGGCTGGGCGTCGCCGCCTACCACCCGGAAGGGGCGCGGGCGGCGGCCTTCGCCTCCGGCGAGAGGCGCGCCTGGGGGATGAGCATCTTCTCGACGGGGGGGAACCTCGGCGTGGCGACGGGCCCTCTCGTCGTGACGCCGCTCGTCCTCGGGTTCGGCCTGAAGGCGTCGCTCGTCCTCCTCGTCCCGATGCTCCTGACGGCGGCCTTCCTCGTGACGCAGCTGCCGCGCCTCTCGGCGCTTCAGCCCGACGCGCGGGGGGGCGGGGCCGCTCCGGCCGCGCCGGACCGCTGGGGGGCCTTCGCGCGGCTGACCGTCACCATCGCGAGCCGGTCGGTCGTCTTCGTCGGGATCGTCACCTTCCTGCCGCTCCACCTCTCGGCCACCCACGGCACCTCGAAGGCGGACGCCGCCTCGGCCCTGGCGCTCCTCCTCGGGAGCGGCGTCGTCGGGACCCTCGTGGGCGGCCGGCTCGCCGACCGCCACGGGCGCCGGATCGTCGTCCTCCTCTCGCTCGCGGCGCTGGCGCCGCTCGAGCTCGGCCTGGCGCTGGCGCCCGACGTCCGGCTGGCGGCGCTCCTCCTCGTCCCGGTCGGCTTCGCCCTCTTCGCGCCGTTCAGCGTCCTCGTCGTGATGGCGCAGGAGTACCTGCCGAACCGGATCGGCACCGCGTCGGGCCTGACGGTCGGGCTCGCGGTGACCATCGGGGGCCTCGCGGCGCCCCTCCTCGGCGCGGTCGCGGACCGGCACGGCGTCGCCGCCCCCCTCGTCCTCGTGGCGGCGCTCCCGCTCCTGGCGATCGCGACGGCCGTCACCCTGCCCGACGACCGGGTCCGGGGCGCGGGGCTCCGCGCGGGAGCCGCGGCGAGGGCTCGGGGATGAGGGCGACGCGGACCGGCGCGCAGGCGTTCACCGTCGAGTTCGCGTCCGAGGAGGAGCTGAAGGAGGAGTTCCGGACGAACCTGTCGGCCGGCGGCCTCCCGCTCGCCACGTCCGAGAAGCTCGCCCTCTTCACCCCGGTCGCCGTCGTCCTCCGGGGCCCGGCGGGGGCGGTGGTGAACGTCCGCGCCACCGTCGTCGCGCCCCTGCCGGGAGGCTTCGCCCTGGCGGTGGAGGGGAGCACCGCCGGCCTCCTCGAGGCGCTCCTCGCGCCGGCCGTCGACGAGGTCGGCGAGGCCGAAGAGGCAGAAGAGGCCGAAGAGGCCGAAGAGGCGGAGGAGGGAGCGGGACGGGACCGGACCGTCTGGGACCGTCTCCGCGGGCTCTCGCGGATGGAGAAGATCCTGCTGGCGGCGAAGGCCGAGAGGACGGAGCGGGCGCTCCTCCTCGCCGACAGCGACCCGCAGGTCCTGTACGCGCTCCTGAAGAACCCCCGGCTCACGGTGGACGAGGTGATCCGGGTCGCCAAGTCGGCCTTCCTCACCTACCAGGTGGCCGAGCTGATCATGAAGAGCGGCCCCTGGTTCGCGAACCTCGACGTGCGGGTCGCGCTGGTCCACAACGCGAAGACGCCCCCCGCGTTCGCCCTGCGGATCCTCCCGACGCTCCCGGAGTCGGAGGTGCGGACGATCTCGCGAGGGGCCGCGACGAGCATGGCGCTGAAGCAGGCGGCGCTCAAGAGGCTGCAGGGCGGGAGCTGAACGGGGCGGCCTCGATCCGCCCTCGGTCGCGGCAGGCCGGCTCCGGCCCGGGATCGATCCGGCGCCCCGGCGGTCCCGGGGGCGGGGCTCCCGGCGCCCCGGAGGCGCTACGCGACGTACTTGTAGCCGGTCCCCGTGTCGAAGACGACGACGCGCTCGCCGCGGTCGACCCGGCCGGCCGCGAGGAGCTTCTCGACGGCGATCCACGCCGCTCCCCCCTCGGGCGCGGCGAAGAGTCCCTCGCTCGAGGCCATCTCCGAGACGCCGCGCCGCATCTCGTCGTCGGTCACGGCCACCGCGTCCCCCTTCGATTCGCGGAGGATCGAGAGGATCAGGTAGTCGGCGTAGGCCTTCGGGACCCGCAGGCCGCTCGCGTAGGTCCGCGCGTCCTCGGCGCGGGCGGAGACCGTCGCGCCCGAGGCGAAGGCGAGCGGGATCGGCGCGCACCCCTCGGCCTGGACGGAGACCATCCGGGGTCGCGCGGGCCCGATCCATCCCATTCGCTCCATCTCGTCCCACGCCTTCCACATTCCGATCAGGCCCGTCCCGCCCCCCGTGGGGTAGACGACGACGTCGGGGAGCGTCCACCCGAGCTGCTCGGCGAGCTCGTACCCCATCGTCTTCTTCCCCTCGACGCGGTAGGGCTCCTTCAGCGTGGAGACGTCGAACCACCCCTCGGCGTCCTTGCGCTGCGCGACGATCCGCCCGCAGTCGTCGATGAGGCCGTCGACGAGCGTGACGCGCGCGCCGTAGGCCTCGCACTCGATCGCGAAGACCTTCGGCGTGTCCCGCGGCATGAAGACGTGGCAGGCGAGGCCGGCCTTCGCCGCGTAGGCCGCGGCGGCGCCGCCGGCGTTCCCGGCCGTGGGGAGGGCGATCGCCCGGGCGCCGAGCGCTCGCGCCATCGTCACCGCGGCGGAGAGACCCCGCGCCTTGAACGACCCGGTCGGGTTCCCGGCCTCCTCCTTCACCCAGACGTTCGGCATCCCGAGCCGCGCGCCGAGGCGGTCGGCCCGGAGGAGGGGGGTCCCTCCCTCTCCCAGCGTCACGATCTCGTCCGCCGAACGGGCCGGCATCACCTCGTGCCAGCGCCAGATGGACCGGTCGCGGCCCGCGATGTCGTCGCGGGAGAGGGCGGGGAGGTCGTAGACGGCGAAGAGGGATCCGCCGCACCCCGCCTGGCGGCAGACGTCGAGGAGGCGCGTCGCCTCGAACGTGGCGGGGCACTTCGTGCAGGCGAGGTGGGAGAGGGTCGAGAACCGCATGGCCCGAACCTACCACCGTCCGGCCGGAGGAAGCGGCCGCCCCCTTCGGCGGACTCCCGCCCGCGGAGCCGGGAGGGCCCGCGGGCGGGAGCGGTCGAAGGGGTGGGGCGGAAGGGGCGGGAGGGTCCGGTCAGCGGGCGGCGAGACGCCCCTTGAGCGTGTCGATCAGGTCCGTCACCTTGCGGCACGACTCGCAGTCGGGCGTCGTCGCCGTGCAGGGGACCCCGTCCGCCTGGATCTCGGTGCAGCGCGGGTCGCGCGCGAACCGGACGAGCTCCGCGAGGAGCTCGTCGATCCGCTGCTTCAGCGGGCTCCCGGGGACGTCCCTGAGGGCCGAGACGAGCTCCCACTCGGCGGCCGTCAGCGCGACGCGGACCCCGGCGCCCGGGTCGGCGCTCATGCGACCTCCACCTGCTGGACGGCCTTGATCCCCCAGGCGAAAGCCTCCTCGTTCAAGGGGATCAGGGCGCACTTGTCCTTGAGCGCCTGGCGGATGGCGGTGAGGAAGGTCTCCTTCGGGAAGATCTCGGTGACGGCCTGGAGCGCGCCGAGCGCGACGATGTTCTTCACCATCGCCTTGCCGAGCCCGACGGCGATCTCGGCCATCGGCACCCCGACGACCTTCACTCCGGCGCGGAACGGCTGGAGCTCGTGGATGACGGAGCTGTCGTAGATGATCGTCCCGCCGGGGAGGACGTCCGGCCCGAACTTCACGAGGCTCGGCGCGTTGAAGGCGATGAGGACGTTGGGCTTGGGGGACGCCGGGGAGAGGACCTCGGTGTCGGCGACGTGGACGTCGGCGTACGACGTGCCGCCGCGCGACTCGGGGCCGTAGGCCGGGATGTGGGTGGCGTCGAACCCCTCGTTGATCCCCGCGCGGACGATGAGCATCGCCGCCGTCTGGGCGCCGTCTCCGCCGGAGCCGGCGAGCTTGAGGGAGATGTCGTGCCTGGCGACGTGCGACGGGAAGCCCTTGCAGGCTCGGGGGGCGTGCTCCTCGCCGCCGCCGATGGTCTTCAGGACCGTCTCCCGGTCGTACGTCGGGCGGTGCGTCGGCCACCAGGGCTCGCGGACCTCGTCCTTCTTCACGCCGAGGGGGAAGACCGGGAGCATCTGCTCCTCGACCCACTTCTCGGCCTCCTCGGGGGTGGCCTTCAGGTGGGTGGGGCACTCGGCCAGGACCTCGACGAACGCGAAGCCGCGCCCCTCGACCTGGATCTGGAGCGCCTTCCTGATCGCCTTCTTCGCGCGGTTGCGCTGCTTGGCGTTGAAGAGGGCGACCCGCTCGACGTAGACGGGGCCGTCGAGGCCGGAGATCAGCTCGGCCATCTTCGTCGGCTGGCCCATGAAGGCCGACCGGCCGTCCGGGCTCGTGGCGGTCCTCTGGCCCATGAGGGTCGTCGGGGCCATCTGGCCGCCCGTCATCCCGTAGATCGCGTTGTTGACGAAGACCACGCTGATCGGGATCCCGAGCTGGGCGGTGGAGACGATCTCGGCCAGGCCGATCGAGGCGAGGTCGCCGTCGCCCTGGTAGGAGACGACGATCGACTCGGGGTTGGCGAGCTTGTGACCGATGGCGACGGCCGGGGCGCGGCCGTGGGCCGCCTGGGTGTTCCCCACGTCGAAGTAGTAGTAGAGGAAGACCGAGCAGCCGACCGGCGAGACGGCGACCGTCCGGTCCTGGATCCCCAGCTCGTCGATCGCCTCGGCGAGGTACTTGTGGGCGAGGCCGTGGCCGCAGCCCGGGCAGTAGTGGGTGGCGTGCCCCTTCAGGCCCTCGCCGTGCGAGTGCCGCTCGAACCTGGAGTAGAAGGACGAGGTCGTCATACGGTCACCTCTTCGCCCGCGGCGACCTTCACGACGATCTCCTCCAGCTGGGGGAGGACGCCGCCGAAGTGGCGAACGTGCTCGATCTCGGGGTAGTCGCGGACCCCGGCGTTGGCGAGGGCGAGCTTCACCTCGTCCTCGAGCTGCCCGTTCGAGGCCTCGACGACGACGAGGCGGCGGGCGTGGGACAAGACGGGCTTCAGGGAGTCGATCGGGAAGGGGAAGAGGGTCATCGGGCGGAAGAGCCCCGCCTTGATCCCCTGGGCGCGGAGGGCCTCGACGGCCCCCTTGGCCATCCGCGACGGCGTGTTGCAGGCGACGAGGACCACCTCGGCGTCGTCGCAGAGGAAGAGGTCGGCGCGCTGCTCGACCTTCATCGCCTCGTACTTCTCGTTCAGGTGGACGTTCCACGCCTCGAGGTCGGGCTCGGAGAGGTAGATCGACGACATCAGGTTCCGCCGGTGCTCGCGGTCTCCCCAGACGGCCCACGCCGGGATCCCGGGCTTCACCATCTGCGCGGGGAGGGTGACCTTTCCGGTCATCTGGCCGAGGTAGCCGTCGGAGAGGACGACGACGGGGTTCCTGTACTTGAAGGCGAGGTCGAACGCCAGCATCGTCAGGTCGAGCATCTCCTGGGGCGTCGACGGCACGAGGACGATGGCGTGCGTGTTGCCGTGGCCGAGGCCGCGGCAGGCGAGCTTGATGTCGGCCTGCTCGGGGGCGATGTTCCCGAGGCCCGGCCCCCCGCGCATGACGTCGACGAAGACGCCCGGCACCTCGGAGCCGATCATGTAGGAGATCCCCTCGAGCATCAAGCTGAAGCCCGGGGACGAGGTGAACGTCATGCACCGCATCCCGGCGCCGCCGCAGCCGTACATCATGTTCACCGCGGCGACCTCGGAGACGGCCTGGAGGAAGACCCCGTCGAGCTTCGGCAGGAGCTTGGCCATCAGCTCGGCGCCCTCCGTCGAGGGGGTGATCGGGTAGCCGAAGAAGTGGCGGCAGCCGGCCAGGAGCGCGCCGACCGCCGAGGCGTAGTTGCCCTTGAGGACGAGGGGCTCCATCTGCGCGAGCGGGACCGCCTCGTCGGGGTGGTCGACGGGCTCGGGGGCGTCGGTCATCCGGGAGCCGAAGAGCTTCTCGGGGTCCAGCAGCTCGTAGTCCTGGTCGACGGGGGTCTCCCGGAGGCCGTAGGGCTCCGGGCAGGCGTCGATGCAGAGGCCGCAGCCGTTGCAGTGCTCGAGGTTGAGGACCACGGGCACGAGCCCGGTCCGGGGGTTGATTTCGGTTCCCTCCGAGATGCAGTGCTTGGGGCAGGCGCTGATGCAGCGGCCGCAGCCCTTGCAGAACTCGGGGAGGACGAACGGTTTGGGTCGTTCCTTGGTGGCGGGCATCGGGCCTCCTCCGGCCGTCGATTTTACCGCTCGGGAGGTGATGTGATTTCACCAATTTGCCGAGACGGCGACGTGATGAGCCCGCATGCTGCGCGGGTCGTCGCCCCGCAATGCCCCGGTCCTGAGAACCCTTCTCCCCGCTTTCGGGCGCGCCCGCGGCTCGCGTGCGGGCGGCGGTGCCGGTGGGGTCAGCCGGGGGCGCCGAGCTCCCGGGCCGCCTCGGCGAGGTGCGCCGCCTCCGTCCTCAGGGCGCGGCCGAACCCCCCGACGTACCGCGCCTCCTCCGGGACGAACCGGAAGAGGACGAAGTCCCCCAGGTCGAACCGCTCCGCGGCGTCCGGGAAGCGGGAGAGGTAGGCCGCCTTCGCCTCGTCGTAGCCCGGCTCCCCCTCCTCGAGCGCCGAGACGTGGCCCTGCAGGCTCACGCGCGGGAGGAGCTGGGGATCCCCGGTGCCGGGGTCCGGCCGGGTGACGACGATCGACGCCCGCGGGTCGGCGAGGAGGTTGCGGGTGTGGAGGGCGAGCTGGGAGAGGTGGAGGGTGAGGGCCGTCAGGTCGGGGTCGGGAGCGTAGGCCACCATCGCCCCGAGCGGGCCCTTCTCCGAGAGGGTCGAGAGGGCCGCCCACCGCTCCGACAGGACGATCCGGGCCGCCTCCCGGTGCGCTTCGCTGGCCATTACGGCTCCTTTCCCCCCGCGAGGCCCCGGAAGTAGGAGACGGTCTCGCGGAGCCCTTCCTCGAGGGCGACCTTCGGCTCCCACCCCAGCCGAGCGCGGGCGAGCGTGATGTCGGGACGCCGCTGCTTCGGGTCGTCCACCGGCAGGGGCTTGTGGACGATCGTCGAGCTGCTGCCGGTCAGCCTCTTGATCGTCTCGGCGAACTGCATCACGGTCATCTCGGCGGGGTTCCCGACGTTGCACGGGTCGGCGAGGTCGGAGAGGAGGAGCCGGTAGATCCCGTCGATCAGGTCGGAGACGTAGCAGAACGAGCGGGTCTGCGACCCGTCCCCGAACACCGTGAGCGGCTCGCCCCGGAGCGCCTGCGTGATGAGGGACGGGACGATGCGGCCGTCGTTCGCCCGCATCCGTGGCCCGTACGTGTTGAAGATGCGGACGATGCGGGTCTCCACGCCGTGGAAGTTCCTGTAGGCGACGGTCATCGCCTCGGCGAAGCGCTTCGCCTCGTCGTTGCAGCCGCGCGGCCCGACGGGGTTGACGTTCCCCCAGTAGCTCTCGGGCTGGGGGTGGACGAGCGGGTCGCCGTAGACCTCGGAGGTCGAGGCGAGGAGGAACCGCGCCTTCTTCGCGCGGGCGAGCCCGAGCGCCTTGTGCGTCCCGAGCGCGCCCACCTTGAGCGTCTGGATCGGGATCTGGAGGTAGTCGATCGGCGAGGCGGGCGAGGCGAAGTGGAGGATGGCGTCGACCGGGCCGTCGAGGTAGATGTACTCGGTGACGTCGTGGAAGAGGAACCGGAAGTCCCGGCTTCCCGCGAGGTGGGCGATGTTCCGGACGTCCCCCGTGATCAGGTTGTCGATGCCGACCACCTGGTGACCGTCGGCCAGGAGACGGTCCGCGAGGTGGCTTCCGAGGAAGCCGGCTGCTCCGGTGACGACGACGCGCATAGACCTTCCATTCTAGGGCACGAGGACGGGAGCGGATCGTCCGGTCCGGGTGCACAATGCACGATGAATGGGAGCCCCGAAGGGGCTCGGGAGGTCGTGATGGCCCTGGCCCGGCGCCTTTCTCGTCTCCTGTCCGCAGCGATCCTCGCGGCCGCCCCGGTCGCCGCCGCCCAGTCCCTGCAGGGGACCTGGGTGCTGGACCTGAAGGCGAGCCAGAACGTCCCCGACGCGCAGAAGGGGGTCGACCTCAAGGTGATGGTCCGGGGGAACGAGCTGACGATCCTGCGCGAGGTGTCCGGGAAGACGATCGGCACCCCGCTCCTCTACACGCTCGACGGCGTGACCCGCCAGATGGACGTCGGCGGGGGCCAGAGGGCCGCGGTGGAGGCGCGGTGGCTGATTCGGGGCACGACGGTCCAGCAGGTGATCAAGATGCCGACCCCCGGCAGCCTGACCCTCGCGGTCCAGACGACGGTGATGGAGGTCTCCCCCGACGGCAACACCCTCAAGAGGGCCCAGACCCTGGTGCAGGGCGGGGAGACGACCGACCGGATGATGGTCTACCGGCGCAAGACCGAGTGACGGGGCCTCAGCTCCTCCCGATCCCGACGTAGCTCCAGCCGAGCCGCTTCATCTCCTTCGGCTCGTAGAGGTTCCTCAGGTCGACGAAGCGCTTGGCCTTCATCGTCGCCTCGAGGCGGGGGAGGTCGAGCTTGCGGAACTGGTTCCAGTCGGTCGCCAGGACGAGGGCGTCGGCCCCCTCGGCGCAGGCGTAGACGTCGTCGACGAAGGTGACGTCCGAGAGGACGGCGCTGGCGTTCTCCACGGCGGCCGGGTCGTAGGCGACGACCGAGGCTCCCCTGGCCTGGAGGTCGCGGATGAGCTTCAGCGACGAGCTCTCGCGGATGTCGTCCGTGTCGGGCTTGAAGGCGAGGCCGAGGACGGCGACCTTCTTCCCGGCGAGGTCGCCGGTGAGCTGGACGACCTTCTCGACCATCCTCGCCTTGACGTCCTCGTTGACCTTCAGGACCGTCTCCATGATCTCGAACCGGTAGCCGACCTTGCGCGCCACGTCGACGACGCCGGAGACGTCCTTCGGGAAGCAGGAGCCGCCGTAGCCGGGGCCGGGGAGGAGGAAGTGGGGAGAGATCCGCTTGTCGAGCCCCATCCCGCGGGCCACGTCCTTCACGTCGGCCCCCATCCGCTCGCACATGGCGGCGATCTCGTTGATGAAGGAGATCTTCAGGGCGAGGAAGCCGTTGGAGGCGTACTTGATCAGCTCGGCCGACTCGACGTCGGTGACGACGAACGGGACCCCCGCCGTCCAGAGCGGGGAGTAGACGTCCTTCGTGATCGCGATCGCCTCCGCGTCCCGCGAGCCGATGACGACCCGGTCGGGCCGCATGAAGTCCTCGATGGCCGACCCCTCGCGGAGGAACTCGGGGTTCGAGACGACCGAGAACTTGTGCCCCCCCGGGTTCTTGCGGAGGATCTCCTCGATCTGGGCGCCGGTGCCGGTCGGCACCGTCGACTTGGTGACCACCACCTTGTAGCCGTCCATGTGCTCGGCGATCGCCTCGGCCACCTGGAAGATGAACGAGAGGTCGGGCGAGCCGTCCTCGCGCGGCGGGGTGCCGACGGCGATGAAGACGACGAGCGCGCGCTGGACGGCCTCCTTCACGTCGGTCGAGAAGTGGAGGCGCTTGGCCTGGGCGTTCTTGTGGATCAGCTCCTCGAGGCCGGGCTCGTAGATGGGGGAGACCCCCTTCTTGAGCATCGCGATCTTCGCTTCGTCCTTGTCGACGCAGGTGACGTCCATCCCGAAGTCGGAGAGGCAGGCGCCGGTCACCAGGCCGACGTAGCCGGTCCCGACCATGCAGATGTTCATGAGCGGACTCCTCCGAGCGGGCCGGCCTCTGGCGGCCGGCCGAACCCGCGGAGTCTACTTCCCGCGTCGCGCCCGGTCGATCGGGCCCCGGAAGAGGCCGAAGAGCTCCCTCCGGGAGACGTTCCTCGGCGGCTCGGGGTCGGGCTCGGGCGGCGGGGCCGGGAGGCCGCCGGGGCGCCTCTTCGTCGTGGCGGCCTCCCGGCTGCCGAGGCGGTCCGCGACGATCGCCTGCACGACGAAGTCGAGGGTCCGCCGGGGCCGGAACCGCAGCCCCTCCCACGCCTTCTCGACGTCGGCGATCCGCGGCACGCGCGCGGGGGGACCCGCGGCGCGGACGCGGACCGGGCGGAACGCCTTCTCGCCGAGGAGGCGGACGACGTCGGAGGGGCGGACGGCGCGGCCGCTCGCCAGGTTGAACGTCTCGCCGGCGGCCCGCCGCGCGAGCGCCGCGAGGATCCCGGCCACGGCGTCCTCGAGGGCGAGGTAATCGCGCGGCGCGTCGTCGGGGAGGACGGCCTCGCTCCCCGCGAGGACGGCCTCGAGGGCGGCCGTGGGGAACCGCCCCGCGGGGAGGCCCGGCGCGAGGAGCTCGAAGAGGCGGAGGACCGTGAAGGGGAGGCCCGACTCGCGGACGAGCTCCTCCTCCCTCGCGTGGAGGCGCGCGGCCGGGTCGTCGCCGGGCTCGAGCGGCTCGTCCTCGCGGGCGGGCGCGTCCGGGACCGCCGGCGGGCCGTGGAGGGAGCCGTCGGAGAGGTGGAGGAAAAAGGGGGGCTCCGAAAGGGTCCGGGCCGCCGCCAGGAGCGGGGCGGCGCCGGGGCCGTCCGGCGGGAAGACCGCCGCGTTGACGATCGCGGCGGGCTCGTGGCGGCCGAGGAGCGCCGCGGCCGCCCCGCCGGCCGTGAGGTCGACGCGCGCGACCGTGGCGCCGGGGAGCCGCTGGAGCCGGGCGACGCGCGCCTCCCGCACGGTCCGGCCGTCGCCCCAGTCGCCGAGGACGTCGGCCACGATCACCTCGGCGCTCTCGGAGAGGAGCTGCTCGGCGACGGCGGCCCCGACGAGGCCCGCCCCGCCGGCGACGAGGACCCGGAACCTCCCGCTCACGGCGCGGAGGGGGCCGGCGGGGGAGGGGTCGGGGTCGGTGCCGGCGTCGGGGAGGGCGGCGGGGCGGGGTGCTCGCCGGGCGCCGCGCCCGCTCCTTGGGCCTTCAGCTTCGCCTGCTCCGCCTCGTAGCGGACCTGGATCCCGGAGCGCTGGCGGTTGCGGAGGAGCCACTTCAGGGGCTTGGACTCGTCGATGCCGACGACGATGTCGTTCATCGCCTCGTAGAGGCTCGGGTCGTTCACCAGCCGTCCGGCGGTCCCCTGGCCGCCGTCGAGCTTCGCCGCGACGCTGGCGAGGTGGCTGGTGAGGGAGTGGAGGTCTTCCGTCAGCTGCTTCGCGAACGCCTCGTCGCTCACCAGCTTCGGGAGGAGGCCGTTCCCCTTCTCGAGGTCCTTCGAGAAGCCGGCCAGCCCGTCGGCGGCCCCCTTGAGCGAGTCGACCATCTCGAAGAAGCGGCGCTTCCCCTCGGGGTCGCCGAGGAGGGCGGGGACGAGGCCGTCCCCCTCCTTCGTCCCCTTCTCCACGGCGCCGAGGATCCTGTGGAGCGAGGCGAGCGACCCTTCGAGGTCGCTCGAGACCTTCGAGGCGAGCGCCTGGTCGTGGATCAGGACGCCGAGGACGCCATGCCCCTCGCGGACGTCGTCGACGAGGCGGTTGACGCTCGCGAGCGTCTGGCGGAGCGACGAGGAGAGGGCACGGCCGTTCGGGCTGTCCGTCGTCACCTCGCCCACGAGCCCCTCCCCCTTCTCCACCCGGCCGAGAATCGTCTTGAGCGACTTGGCGACGGCGCTGACGTTGTCCACGAGGTCGCCCGACCCCGCCAGGATCTTGTCGATCTCGGCTCCCCGGAACGCCGCGATCTCGGAGTCCGGCGGGAGGACGGGCTTGGTCGGCGAGCCCGGCGTCACCTCGAGGTACTTGTCGCCGAGGAGGCCGATCGTCTTGATCTCGACGCGGCTGTCGGTCCTGACGAGGTGCTGGTACCGCTTCTCGATGTCGAAGCTGACGAGGAGGTCCTGTCCCGGCTCCTTCGGGACCTCGATCTTCTGGACCGCCCCCACGGTGACCCCGGCGAGGCGGACCTGGTTGCCGCCGATGAGCCCCTGGGAGTTGGGGAAGCGCGCGAAGTACGAGGTCCGCGAGAGGAAGAACCCCGTGCGGCCCCCGATGACGACCACCGCCACCGCGAAGAGGAGGAGCGACGAGAAGACGATGACCCCGACGCGGGACTTCGTGCGGCTGTCGGCTCTCACGCGGCGGGCCCCTCCTTCGGAACCATCATGCGACCTCCCCCGCGCTCAGGAAAGCCCGGAGGCCCGGGACGTCGGAGCGGCGCGCCTCGGCGGCGGTCCCAACGAAGGCGAAGCGCCCGCGCTCGAGGAAGGCGATCCGGTCGGCGACAAAGAGCGTCGAGGCGATGTCGTGCGTGACGACGACCGACGTGGTCGCGAGGCGCGTGTTGAGGTCGACGATCAGGCGGTTGATCGTCATCGCCGTGACCGGGTCGAGGCCGGTCGTCGGCTCGTCGTAGAGGAGGACGTCGGGCTTGAGCGCCACGGTCCGGGCCAGCGAGACCCGCTTCTTCATGCCGCCCGAGAGCGAGGAGGGGAGGAGCGGCAGGACCTCCGGGCCGAGATCGACGTAGCCGAGGACCTCCCGGACCCGGGCCGCCACCTCGTCCTCCGTCATCCTCGTGTGCTCCCAGAGCGCGAAGGCGACGTTCTCGAAGACCGTCATCGAGTCGAAGAGGGCCCCCATCTGGAAGAGCATCCCGACCTTCCGGCGGACCGGCACGAGCTCGTCCTCGGAGAGGTGCGAGATCGCCGTCCCGTCGACGACGACCTCGCCCGAGTCGGGGTGCTCGAGGCCGTTCATGTGCCGGAGCGAGACCGACTTCCCCGTCCCCGAGCCGCCCAGGATGACGAGCACCTCGCCGCGCCGGACGGCGAGGTCGACGGCGTCGAGGACGACCGTGCCGCCGTACGACTTGGAGACCCCCCGGAGCTCGATGACGGGCGGCGGGGCGGTCGCCATCAGTGGAGCCCGAACGGCAGGACGAGGAAGAGCTTCGACAGGAAGTAGTCGGTGATCAGGACGGTGATCGAGGCGACGACGACCGCCGTCGTCGTCGCCCGGCCCACGCCGTCGGCGCCGCCGTGGGCCGTCAGCCCGTTGTAGCAGCCGATGAGCGCGATCTCCAGGCCGAAGAACGGGGTCTTGCACAGTCCGTGCATGAGGTCGTTGAACTTCAGCGCCTGGAGCGTCGTGGAGAGGTAGAAGGTGGCGCCGATCTTGATGTCGAAGACGGCCACGATCAGACCTCCGAGGACGCCGTGGAAGACCGCGATCAGGGTGAGGATCGGCATCATCGCGGTCACGGCCACCACGCGCGGGAGGACGAGCTTGCGGATGGGGGAGGCGCCGAGCGCGCGCAGGGCGTCGACCTGCTCGGTGACGGCCATCGACCCGATCTCGGCGGTCATCCCGGCCCCGCACCGGGCCGCCACCATCAGCGCCGTGAGGGTGGGCCCCAGCTCGCGCGCCAGGGCGAGGACCACCGCCCGGCCGATGACGAGCTTGCCGCCGAACTCGGAGAGGGAGTACGCGGTCTGGAGGGCGAAGACGAGCCCCGTCGAGAGGGCGGTGAGATTGGTGATGGTGATCGACTGGACGCCGAGGGTGTCCATCTGCCGGAGGATCTCGCCGACGTCCCAGGGCTTGCGCGCCTCCCGGACGAGGTCCTTCACCATCAGGCCGAGGCCCCCCATGTGAAGGAGCGCGCGCCGGAACCACCGCCTCAGGCGCGGGAGGGTCCAGAACGGGTCTGCGGCCGCGGGGGGGGCGAGTCCCACGGCCCGATTCTAAGGGGCCGCTTCTCTGTAGACTCCGCCGCGGATGAGCCTCCTCTACAACGCCTGGTGCTGGCTCTTCGTCCTGGTCCTGACGCCGATCTTCGGGTCGCTGGCGATCCTGACGTCCTGGGTCCCGCCCCGGGGGCTCCTCTACCAGTACTGGGCGCGCTGGTGGTCGGCCTCGCTCCTCTACCTCGCCGGGATCACCCTTCGGGTCGAGGCGTCCGAGGGGGCGCTCGCCACCCCGGACGCCGTCTTCATGCCGAACCACACCTCGGCGGCCGACATCCCGGTCCTCTTCGTCGCCCTCGCGCGGGACGTCCGGTTCGCCGCCAAGCGGGAGCTCTTCTGGGTGCCGTTCCTCGGCTGGTCGATGTGGCTCGCCGGGTTCGTCCCGATCGACCGCAAGCACAAGGAGAAGGCGATGGAGGCCTTCGGGAGGATCGGGCGCTACCTGAAGGAGGGGGTCTCGGTCCTCGTCTTCCCGGAGGGGACCCGCTCGCGCAACGGCCGGCTCGGCCCGTTCAAGAAGGCGGGCTTCCTCCTGGCGCTCCGGACCGGCCTCCCGATCGTCCCGGTCGGGATCTCCGGGGCCCGGCAGGTCCTGGGCGCCGACGGCCTCCGGGTGGTCCGGGGGGAGATCGTGGTCCGGATCGGGGACCCGGTCCAGCCGTCCGAGTACGGCTTCGAGCGCCGCGCCGAGCTGATCGAGCGGGTGCGGGGGGAGATCCTCCGCCTGGGGGACTCGACGTAAACTCCTCGGGCCGGAAGGGCGGCGGCCGACGCCGCGGTCCTCTCGCCGGCCCCCGGCCCCGCTCCCCGGGGCCGGCCCAGCCCGGAGAAGGAGGTTCCGTGTCCGCCGCCCCGCTCACCGAGGCGTCCGTCCTCGAGGCCCTGAAGAAGGTGAAGTACCCCGGGTTCTCCCGGGACGTCGTGTCGTTCGGGTTCGTCAAGGACCTCGCGGTCGGGGGGGGGAACGTCTCGTTCCGCCTCGCCCTGACCACCGCCTCCGGCGAGACGGGCGAGCAGCTTCGCCGCGACTGCGAGGCGGCCCTGAGGGCCCTGCCCGGGGTGAAGGCGGTGACGATCCGCGTGGAGGTGGGCCAGCAGCCGGCCGGCATCGGGGCGCCGCAGGCCGTCCAGGCGGCCCTTCCGGGGACCCGGTTCACCGTGGCGGTGGCGTCGGGGAAGGGGGGCGTCGGGAAGTCGACCGTCGCCGCGAACCTCGCCATCTCGCTCCGGAAGCTCGGCTACACCGTCGGCCTCCTTGACTGCGACATCTACGGCCCGTCGCAGCAGATGATGATGGGGATCGACGAGAAGCCCTTCCTCAACGAGGAGGAGAAGATCGTCCCGATCGAGCGCTTCGGCGTCCGCGTGATGTCGATCGGCTTCCTCATGGACGTCGACACGCCGGTGATCTGGCGCGGCCCGATGATCTACAAGGCTGTCGAGCAGTTCCTCGGCGACGTGGCCTGGGGGAAGCAGGATTTCCTGGTCGTCGACCTGCCGCCCGGGACCGGTGACGCGCAGCTGACGCTGACGCAGAAGGTCGCCCTCTCCGGGGCGGTCATCGTGACGACGCCGCAGGACGTGGCGCTCATCGACGCGCGCAAGGGGCTGGCGATGTTCCAGAAGGTGAACGTCCCCGTCCTCGGGCTGGTCGAGAACATGAGCTCCTACGAGTGCCCGAAGTGCGGCCACCGCGAGGCGATCTTCAAGAGCGGCGGCGGGAAGAGGACGGCCGAGGCGCTGGGCCTCCCGTTCCTCGGCGAGATCCCGATCGACCCGCGGGTCGCGCTGGCGGGCGACGCCGGGATGCCGATCGTGGCGGCCGAGCCCGACGCCCCGTCGGCCCGGGCGCTCCTGGCCGTGGCCGAGGCGGTGGCGAAGGCGGTCGGGGCCTGAGCGGCACGGCGGCGGGCGCGGGGCGCCCGCCGCCGCGGTCCTCCCGCTACGCCAGCGAGGCCTTGTGCGCCTCGCGCGAGCGGCGCACGAGGGCCAGGATCCCCCCGGCCATCAGGACGTAGAAGCCGCCCCAGACGAGGGAGATGAGCGGCTTGGAGGTGACGTCGATCGAGAAGGTCTCGGGCGTCGCGGCCTTCACGTCGCCCGAAGGGTCGAGGCCGAGGACCTCGAGCTCGACGGTCCCGTCGGAGGCCGAGACCTTGTGGATGTGGAACCGGCCGGCCGTCCCGGCGATGGCGGTGTCGGGGTGCTCCGAGTCCTGCATCCCGGCCGCGCCGCCGAGGTGCATGGTGTAGGTGGCCGTCTGGTCGGCCGCCCCCTTGGGCCCGGTGACCGTGAACTTCCCCGTCACCTTCACCGTCTTGGCCTCGCCGCTCATCTGGGACATGTCGACGTCGAAGTCGAGGAACCTGATCTTGACGCCGTGGACGTCGGTCTCCTCCCCCTTCCTGAGCTGGACGACCGTCCCCTCGGCCTTCGGGGCCTGGCCCGGGTCGTAGGACTGGGGCGAGATGTAGAGGTCGCCGAGCGGGGTGCTCTCGACGTCCGGGTTCGCCATCAGCTGGTTCGTCCGGGGGTTGACGTACATCTTGGGGTAGGCCTTCCAGACCTTCTTCCCCTGGGTGACGGTCACCTCCATCGCCTGCTTGGCGCGCCGGTCGGAGAGGCTCGACATGTCGAGCTGGTCGGCCCGCTTCACGGTGCCGTCGTCCGTGACGAAGTAGAGGCCGGTAAAGGCGAGCTGGAGCTTCCGGCCGTTCTTCTCCAGGGAGACCGGCTTCCCCCGCTCGAGCGTGACCTGCGTCTTCGTCTCGTACGCGCCGGAGACGAGGATCCCCGCGAGCATGATGGCCATCCCGACGTGCGCGAGGTAGCCGCCCATCGTGGAGATCGCCTTCCGCCTGACGTAGAGGACCACCACCTGCAGGCTCGCGGCCAGGCCGAACACGGAGAGACCGAGGATGAGGAGGTCGCGGACGGCGTGGACGCCGAGGAGGAAGAAGAGGAGGGCGCCCAGGACGCCGAGCGCCGCCGGGACGAGCGCCTTCCGGGCGACGCGCCCCCAGCTCTCGCCCCGCCACGAGACGAACGGGACCAGGGCGACGAGGAGCGCCATCAGCATGGCGACCGGGGCGTGCGTGACGTTGTAGAAGCTGGTCGCGACCTGCGACGGCTTGCCCGTGATCCGCGTCAGGAGGGGCGCCGAGGTCCCGAGGAGGATGACCACCGACGAGGCGCAGAAGAGGGTGACCGCCAGGATGAAGAGGACGGAGCGCGAGAGGAACGGCTCCTCCTTCTCCTTGCCGGTCACGGCGTCGACCTCCGCCACGACCGGGATCTCCTTCCACCGCCACGCCAGGAGCGCGAGACCCCCGCCGAGGAAGACGACGATGATCCCGACGAGCCAGCTCGTGATGCCGAGGTCGACGAAGGAGTGGACCGAGAAGTCGGCCAGGACGCCGGAGCGGGTCAGGAACGTGCCGTAGAGGATGCAGCAGAAGGCGAGGATGGCCAGGATCAGGTTGATCTTCCGGTGCTTCTCGCGGGCCCGCTGCAGGAACATCCCGTGGACGAGGGCCGCGGTGGCGAGCCAGGGGACGAGCGAGGTGTTCTCCACCGGGTCCCACGCCCAGTAGCCGCCCCAGCCGAGGGTCTTGTAGGCCCAGTAGCCCCCCATCAGGATCGCCGTCCCGAGCGTCACGAAGGTGAAGAGGGCCCAGGGCATGGCCCGGACGACCCACCCGTCCCACCGCTTGCGCCAGAGGGCGGCGATGGCAAAGGCGAACGGCACCGACAGCGAGGCGAACCCGGCGAACATGACGGGCGGGTGGATGACCATCCACGGGTCCTGAAGGAGCGGGTTCAGGCCGGAGCCGTCGGGAGGGACCTCGGCGAGGAAGCGGAAGGGGGACTGCTTCACCAGGATCGCGACGATCCCGAGGAAGGTGAGGGTGTAGACGATCATCACCGGCGGCTCCTGCTCCTTGGCGGAGCGGAGGACGAAGAAGCCGATGATGGAGCCCCAGAGGAGCCAGAGGAGGAACGACCCCTCCTGCCCCGCCCAGAAGGTCGAGACGAGGTAGTAGACCGGCAGGTCGCGCCCAGAGTACGACGTGACGTACGCGAGGCGGAAGTCGTGTCGGAGGAGGAGGAGGAAGAGGAGCGCCGACGCCAGGAGGATCGACCCCGCGAAGGCGGCGTAGAGCCGCCGCGCGAAGCCGATGGTCTCGAGGAAGGCCCCGGACGGCGCGGCGCCCGCGGCCGGCTCGAGGCGCATCGCGCGGAGGTAGACGGCGATGGTTGCGATCCCGGCGACGAGGGCGAACCACATCGCCACCGTCCCGGGGGCGAAGCCGAAGGTCGCGGTCACAGGCCCCTCACGACTTCACGGTGACCTTGGCGCCGTAGTGCTTCTCGGTCTCCTGTCCCTGGTACTTCGAGGGGCACTTGACCAGGAGCTTCTCCGCGTGGAACGCGTCGCCCCGGTAGCGGCCGATGGCCACGATGGAGACGGCGTCCTCGAAGTTCGCGGGCTTGACGTCGCTGTAGGAGACCGGGAGGACCTCGTTCGTCTTCGGGTCGATCAGCTTGAAGCGGAGCGTCTTGGTGGCGGTGTCGTAGCTCGAGGTCCCCTTCTCGAGGCCTCCCATCACCTGGACCGTCCCCGAGGACGCCTGCGCCTCCCGGAACGTGACGTAGGGCGTCATCGACTTCGAGAACGTCGTCAGGCCGAGGACGAGGAACACGAGGAGCAGTCCGGCTCCGACCAGATAGGCTTTCTTCATCGCGGGTCCTCCGGGGTGCGGCGCGACAGGGCGCCCTTGACCTTTCGGTCGAGGTAGACGAGGTAGGCGAAGAGGCCCACCCAGATGATGAGGTTCACGGCTGCCACGTAGAAGAGGGCGCCGTGCGAAGGGACGGCGGCCACGGGGGCGTCGGGGGTCATCGGGCGACGGCTCCTTCCTCGGCGAGCGCGGCTTCCCGGACGATCCGGGAGACCTTCCGGTCGAGGGCGTACATCCAGGCGAAGACGGCCGTGAAGACCGCCAGGGAGGAGAAGAAGACCAGCTTGATGTCGGACGACATCTGGATCTTCCCGCTCGAGTTGATGACGGTGTCCGGGTGGAGGGAGGCGTACATCCGCGGGACGGCGAACATCAGGAACGGGACGGTGACGAACGCGATCAGGGCGTAGGCCGCCGAGAGGGTCGCCTTCCGCTCGGGGTCCTCCACGGCCCCCCGCAGCCCGAGATAGGCGCCGTAGACGAGGAGGAGGAGGACGATCGACGTCTCCCGGGGGTCCCAGTTCCAGTACGAGTTCCACATGACGCGGGCGAAGATGGACCCCGTCACGGTGGCGAGGAGGCAGAAGAGGATCCCGAGCCGGGCCGCCCCCGCCGCCGCCTCGTCGTCCTCGACCCTCCGCCTCTTCAGGTAGAGCGCCGAGTAGCCGGCCGCCAGGAGGAACGCCAGGGAGGCGATCCACGCCATCGGCACGTGGTAGAAGACGATCCGGGACGACTCGCCGATGAAGTTGGCCGCGGGCTTGGCGTAGAGGAACGACCCCCAGATCACCGCCAGCATCGCGAGCGCGAGGATTCCCTGAGCGACCCGGGAGAGGACCCCCATGGGTCCCATGATACTTCGTCTCATCGTTCCGTCCGTCACGTGGATCACTCCCGCCAGACCGCGTCGAAGAGGAGGAACGCCGCCGTCAGCATGACGCCGTCGTAGGCGACGAGGAGCCGGATCACATCGGCACCTGCAGAGAGCGCCGGGTCCGTCGCAGCAATCCTCGTGCCCGTCACGGCCGCCACGAGCGGGGGGAGGAGGAGCGGGGTCGCGAGGACGGCGAAGAGGGCCCCCTTGGCGGCCGTCTTCGCGACGATCGCGGCGACGAAGGTCGAGGCGGCGCCGAGACCGATCCCTCCGAAGAGGAGGACGGCGAGGAAGAGGGGGACCCCGGCGATCTCGAACGACATCAGGGCGAGGAAGAGGGGGACGACGAAGGCCGAGACCACCCCCAGGAGGACGAGGTTCGAGAGGACCTTCCCGAGGAGGACCGCCGCGGGAGGCGCCGTCAGCCGGAGCGGCGCGGCGGTCCCCCCTTCCTCCTCGGAGACGAAGGAGCGCGAGAGGCCGGTCATGGCCGAGAAGAAGAGGACGATCCAGAGGAGGACCGAGTTGACGACGGGGCGGTCCTCGGGGAGGAGGCGCGTGGGCCCGACCGCGTAGCCGACGAGGACGAGGACCGAGAAGGCGAAGAGGAGGAGCGAGTTGACCGCGACCCGGGTCCGCCACTCGGTCCTCAGGTCCTTGAGGAAGACGGCGCGGGCGGCGAGGAGCGTCAGAGCGACACCCCCTCGGTCGCGAGGGCCAGCTCGCGCGGGTCGTTCGAGGCGAGGACCACGGCCCCGCGCGCCTTCTGGCGCGCGACGACCGCCTCGACGACCGCCCGCCCCGCGTCGTCGAGGTTCGAGCCCGGCTCGTCGAGGAAGAGGACCGCGGGGTCGAGGAGGGTCGAGAAGGCCAGCTTCACCCGCTGGCGCTGCCCGGTGGAGAGGAACCGGGTCCTCACCGTCCTCCCCCGGACCGGGTCGAGGCCGACCTCTGCGAGGCGGCGATCGGCTTCGGGGGCCGCCACGGGGCGCCCGGCGACCCGGGCGAAGAACTCGAGGTTCTCGGCGGGGGTCAGCTCGCCGTAGAGGGCGAGGTCCGGGGCGCACCACCCGAGCCGCCCGGTCCCGTCGCGCGGCGTCGTCCGAGGTCCGCCGCCGCTCGCCGGCTCGAGGTAGACGCCGCCGGACGAGGGGCGGACAAGCCCGGTGAGGACCTTGACGAGCGTCGTCTTGCCCGACCCGTTCTGTCCGGAGACCCCGAAGACGGTGCCCGGCTCCACACGGAAGGAGAGGGGGCCGAAGATCCGCCGGGGGCCGTAGGCGCGGACGAGACGGTCGGCGACGAGCCGCATGAGCGCGTGAGGATACGCGACCGAGAGAGAATCAGGGGGTGCGGGGGCGTCTCCTCGGGTTCCTCCTCTTCCTGGCGATCGGGCTCTGGCGGCTCACGTTGCGAATCCGTCTCGTCGGGCGCGAGAACCGCGAGGAGATCGAGAGGGCCGGCCGGCCGGTCCTCCACGCCATCTGGCACCAGCGGATGGTGGCCGGGATCCTCCGGTTCCCGTGGTCGGGGACGGTGACGATGGCCTCGCGCAGCTCCGATGGCGACGTCATCGCCGGCTTCCTCTGGTACTGGGGGTTCCGGGCCGTCCGCGGGTCGTCGTCGCGCGGGGGCGCCGAGGCGCTGATGGAGATGGTCGACGCGCTGAAGGGGACGACGCGCTGGGCGGCCCTCACCCCGGACGGGCCGCGCGGCCCCGCCCGGCGCTGCAAGCCGGGCCTCGCCCGGCTGGCCGAGGTCCTCGACGCGCCCGTGATGCCGGTCGGGACCTCGTCGGCGCGGCCCCGCTTCCTCCGCTCGTGGGACCGGTACCTCCTCCCGATGCCGTTCTCGCGCTGCGCGGTCGTCTTCGGCGCGCCGATCTGGCGGGGGCCCGGCGAGGGCGAGGCCGAGTTCCTCGCGCGGGTCGACGCCGCGATCGACGTGATGACGGAGGAGGCCGACCGGATCTGCGGCGTCGTCGGCGCCCCTCGCGAGCGCGCCCCCCGGGTGACGGTCCCGGCGGAAGGGGGAGTTGCATGAGTGGCGTGAACGGCGGGAGCGGCGGGCACCTCCTCCCGGTCTCGCTCGCCGACGTCGAGGCGGCGCGGGCGCGGATCGCCCCGCACGTCCACCGGACCCCGGTCCTGACGTCCCGGACGGCCGACGGGCGGGCCGGGGCGAGGCTCTTCCTGAAGGCCGAGGTCTACCAGAGGACCGGCGCGTTCAAGGTGCGCGGCGCGTTCTCGCGGCTCACGCTCCTGTCGGGGGACGAGAGGCGGAGGGGCGTCGTCGCCTTCTCGTCGGGGAACCACGCGCAGGCCGTCGCCCTCGCCGCGCGGGAGCTCGGCGTCCCGGCCACGATCGTCATGCCGGCCGACGCCCCGGCCGGGAAGCTGGCGGCCACCCGCGGCTACGGCGCGCGAGTCGTCCTCTACGACCGGCTCGCCGGCGAGGACCGGGAGGCGGTCGCGGCGCGAATCGTCGGCGAGGAGGGGGCCGTGCTCGTCCCCCCGTTCGACGACCCGTGCGTGGTGGCCGGCCAGGGGACCTGCGCCCTCGAGCTCCTCGAGGAGGTCCCGGACCTCGACGTCCTGGTCACCCCCTGCGGCGGGGCGGGGCTCCTCTCCGGCTGCACGGTGGCGGCGACGGAGCTGCGGCCGGCGATCGCCGCCTGGGGCGTCGAGCCGGAAGCGGGAGACGACGTCCGCCGGTCGCTCCTCGCGGGACGGCGCGTGACGATCCCGGTGCCGAGGACGATCGCCGACTCCCTCCAGACGACGTGCGTCGGGGAGATCCCGTTCGCCATCCTGACGGCGCGGGCCGCGGGGGTGGTGACGGCGACGGACGACGAGCTCGCCTTCGCCGTCGCGTTCGCGGCGATGCGGATGAAGGTGGTGATCGAGCCCGGCGGGGCGGCGGGGCTGGCCGCCCTCCTGGCGGGGAAGGTCCCGGGGACGGCGGGCCGGCGGGTGGGAGTCGTCCTCTCCGGCGGCAACGTCGACCCGGAGCGGCTCGCCGCCATCCTCGCGTCTCAGAACGACAGGGCGAACGAGGCGCGAGCCTCCCAGTAGCTGCCCGACGGGATCTCGCCGACCTCTGGCTCGAGCGGGGTGAGACCGGCGACGTCGAGCCAGGTGTACCGCCCCCCGAGGACGAGGGAGCTGCGGCGGGTGAGACGGAGGTCGGCGGCGGCGCCGGCGTGGAAGCCGAAGAGGTGCTGCGACGACGACCCGAGCGCCTCCCCGGCGCCGACCCCGGTCACGCGGACGTAGTAATAGCCGGCCCCGCCCTCGAGGAAGGGCTGGACCCGTCCGCGGGACAGGACGTAGACGTCGACGGAGCCCGTCACCGGGACCATGCTCAGCCGCACGACCTCGACCCCTCGCGCCACGAGGACGTCCTGCCGGTAGCCGGCCGAGCCCTCGAGCGCCACCCCTCCCGTGAGGCGGTAACGAAGGGTCGCTCCGGCCCAGGGCCTCGCCTTCCCGGAGTCCGGGGCGCTCCCGGCTGCGACGAAGACCCCCGCCTGGAGCCCCGGGTCGGACCATGCCTGCGCCCGGACGCGGGGGGCCAGGCAGGCCGACGCGAGGAGGAGGACCGCGAGGGGGACGCCGCGATCGCGCATGGGCGCCCGCGATCGTATCCGGTTCGAACGAAGGGCGCGCGGGAGGCGTTCGCGACATAATCCGGCTCGTGGTGTCTCGGCGCAGGACATGGAAGGACGACCTCGTCCCGCTCTTCGTCGCGACGCTCGTCCAGTTCGTCGTCCTGAGGGGGGTCGACTGGGCCCGCGGCAACGTGGAGAGCCAGCCGCTGGCCAGGACCCTCGTCGACAACCGGTTCTTCCTGGCGCCGGAGCTGATCGGCCTCGTCATCCTCGTCCTCCTCCTGCGCGTCTTCCGGACGTTCCTCGCCGAGAGCGGGATCCGGGTCGGGGAGTTCCTGAGGTCCTCCGTCGTCTTCCTCTTCCTCGGCGTCGTCGTCGCCCTCGCGGCGCACCTCGACCAGGTGGTCGCGCTCCTGGCGCGTCTCCTCGCCGGCCAGGAGGTGGGGAAGGGTCTCGGGACCGCCCGGGACCAGCTCGCCAAGGCGGAGCTCTACGTCTTCCTCTCCCGCGCCTCGATGGCGCGCCTCGCCCTCGACGTCGTCGCGGTCGCGGTGGCCTTCCTGGCGTTCCGGAGGAAGAGCCCCCCGAACCCCGACCGCGTCGCGGCGCGGGAGGCGCAGAAGGCGGGCGACAACACCCGCGCGGGAGAGCTCTACCTGAAGGCCGGCGACGTGGAAGCCGCGAAGAAGGCCTTCCGGAAGGCGGGGCTCCCCCAGCGCGTCGCGCCGCTGGAGCTCAGGACCGGGAACCCGCGGGGCGCGGCCGAGCTCTACGAGAAGGCGGGCGACGCCTTCGCGTGGGAGGCCTCGAAGGCCTGGGAGGCCGCGGGCGACCCCGCCCAGGCCCGCGAGGCGGCTCTCCGTGCCCTCGTCGAGGCGCGCTCGTCGGGTCGCTTCGACCGGCTCGCGGAGGTGGCCGAGGTCGTGAGGGACGCGGACGCCCTCGCCGACGCGACGCGCAAGCTCGCGGAGGGCGTGCCGCACGGGGTCGGGCGCGCGGGGGCCTGGAAGCGCGCGGCCGAGACCGCCCTCGCGGCGGGCCGGAAGCTCGACGCGGCGGAGTGCTACAGGTCGGCGGGAGACGCGGCCGTCGCGGGACCTCTCTTCATGGAGTGCGGGCGGCCCGTCGACGCCCTGCGCGAGTTCGAGAAGACGGGGGACCTGGCGCGGGCGGCCGAGGCGGCCGCGGCGGCCGGGCAGGAGCAGGTCGCCGCCGAGCACGCGGCGCGCGACAAGGAGGCGAAGGGGGACCTCGTCGGCGCGGGCGAGGCGTGGCTGAGGGCGGGGAAGGCCGACCGGGCCGCCACGCTCTTCGAGCGGCGCGGACAGTCCGACCGGGCCGCCGCCGCCTGGCTCCAGGCCGGCAAGCCCGACCGGGCCGCTCCGCTCTTCCTGAAGGTGGGGGACGTGGCGGCGGCTGCCGCCGCCTACGAAGCCTCCGGCCAGCCGGCGGTCGCGGCCGTCCACTACCGCCAGCTCGGAGAGCTCGAGCGGGCCGCCAACCTCTACCGCTCGGCCGGGCGGTGGGCGGAGGCGGCGCAGGTCCTCCAGGACCGCGGGGAGTTCGAGGAGGCGGTCTCGCTCTTCGTCCGGGCGGGACGGGGGCTCGACGCCGCCCGGAGCGCGCTGAAGGCGGGCCAGCGGGAGAGGACCTGGGAGCTCCTTTCGGGCGTGAGGCGGAACGACGCCGGGGTCGGCGACCTCTTCCTCGACCTGGCCGAGGCGCACCTTTCGCACGACGAGCCGAAGGACGCCGTCCACGTCCTCAGGGAGCTCCTCGGGACCCTCCCTCCCGAGCCGCGCTCGCTCCCCGCGCACGACGCGCTGGTGCGGGCCCTCGAGGCGACGGGTGACGTCGCCGAGGCCGCGGACCGGATGGCGGCGATCGCCGCGCTGGACCCGGAGTTCCGGGGCGCGGCCCGCCGCGCCGAGATGCTGGCCGCGAAGAAGGCGTTCCTCCCGCCGAGGGGAGAGGGGGACGGGGCGCCCGGCCAGGCGGCGGTCCCGACCCTCTTCCGCTCGGGCTCCACCTCGCGGCCCGCCCCCTCGGGGTCGTTCCCCCTCCCCGGAACGACGGTGGCCGTCCCGTCGCCCGACTCCCCCGAACGGCGCTTCGAGATCGTCGCGGAGCTGGGGCGCGGCGGGATGGGGATCGTCCACAAGGCGCGCGACCACAAGCTGGAGCGGTTCGTCGCGCTGAAGATCCTCCCGGCCCAGCTCTGGGGCGACGAGACCGCCATGCGCTACTTCACGAGGGAAGCGAGGGCGATCGCGGCGCTGAACCACCCGAACGTCGTCTCGCTCTACGACTTCGGCGAGGGGTTCGGAAGCGCCTACCTCGCGATGGAGTATCTGGAAGGGGCGAACCTCCAGTCCCTCCTGAAGTCCGACCACGACAGGGTGAAGCGGAACTGGCGCGAGTGGTTCGTCCAGGCGACGCGGGGCGTGGCGGCGGCGCACTCGAAGGGGATCCTCCACCGGGACATCAAGCCCGCGAACCTCGTCCTGGACGAGAACGGGACGATCCGGATCCTCGACTTCGGCCTCGCCCGCCCGGTGGCGGACACGGGGCTGACGTCGAAGCTGATCGGGACCCCCGCGTTCTTCCCCCCGGAGCTCCTCCGCGGCGAGCCGCCCACGGCGGCGTCCGACGTCTACTCGCTCGGCGCCACGTTCTACACGCTGGCGGCCGGGCGCTGGCCCTACGTCGGGGACGACGTCCTGGTGGCCCGCCTCGAGAGAGACCCGGACGACCCGCGGCCGTACGCGCCCTTCCTCACGGACGACGAGGTCTTCGTCCTCCTGAAGTCGATCGCGCGCCACCGGCCGGAGCGGTACCAGGACGGCGGCGAGCTCCTCCAGGCGCTCCTCTCGCTCGAGGCCTGAGGTGGCTGCGCCGGAGGCTCGCGCCCGCGCGGCGCGGCGCGTCGCGCTCGTGCCGGGAGACGGGATCGGGCCCGAGGTCCTCGCCGAGGCCGGCCGGGTCCTCGCGGCCGCCTCCGGGCGTTCCGGCCTCGCTCTCGAGCTCGAGTCGTTCCCGTGGTCTGCGGACCATTTCCTCGCGACGGGGGAGACGCTCCCCGAGGACGCGCCGGAGCGGCTGGCGCGAGAGTTCGACGCCGTCCTCGCCGGTGCCTTCGGCGACCCGCGGGTCCCGGACAACCGGCACGCCGAGGAGATCCTCCTGGGCCTGAGGCGCCGGCTCGACCTCTACGCGAACGTCCGGCCGGTCCGCTGCCTGGACGACCGCCTCTCGCCTCTCAAGGGGGTCGGAGCCGCCGAGATCGACTTCGTCGTCGTCCGCGAGAACACCGAAGGGGCGTATTGCGGCATCGGCGGGCTCCTTCGCCCCGGCACCCCCGAGGAGACGGCGATCGAGGAGGACGTCTCGACGCGGCGCGGCGTCGAGCGGCTCTGCCGCTTCGCCTTCGAGCTGGCCGGGACGCTCGAGGGCCCCCGCCGCCGCGGACGGAGGCCCCGCGTCGTCCTGGCGGACAAGCACAACGCCCAGCGCTTCGGCGGGGGCCTCTGGCACCGCGTCTTCCTCGAGGTGGCGAAGGAGCACCCCGCCTGCGAGGCCGGGCACCAGTTCGCCGACGCGCTGGCGCACCGGATGGTCCTCGACCCCGGCTCGCTCGACGTCGTGGCCACGAACAACCTCTTCGGCGACCTCCTGAGCGACGTGGGCGCGGCCCTCCAGGGGGGGCTCGGGATGGCCCCGTCCGCCAACCTCCACCCGGGCCGGACGTCTCTCTTCGAGCCGGTGCACGGCTCCGCGCCCGACCTGGCCGGCCAGGGCGTCGCGAACCCGTTCGGGGCGATCCTGACGTCCGCGCTCCTCCTCCGCTTCCTCGGGGCCCCCGAGGCCTCCCGGGCCGTCACGGAGGCAGTCGCCTCCTGCGTGAGGGCGGGCGAGACGACGCGGGACCTCGGCGGGAGCCTCGGCACCCGCGGCGCCGGGGACGCGGTCCTCGCCCGGCTCGAAGCGGGAGGGGGCGCCTGACCCCCGGGGACGGCTCCGGGCTCCTCGCCGGACCCTACGGGCGCGGCCGGAGGGCCTCCGGCACGACCCCCTTCTCCACGCAGCGCCGGTAGAGCGCCGGCCGCTTCCGGGCCAGCCACGCCACGAGGCTGGCGGCATCGTCGAAGCGGACCTTCTCGGCCGGCTCGGCGCTCGTCCCTTCGCACCCGTCGACGTCGTAGTCGCGGCAGACGAGGGGGCGGTCGTGGTAGACCGCGCAGAGGCCGTCCGGCAGGAGGTTGCCGCAGTCGGTCGGGACCAGCAGGAACCAGTCGCCGTCGTGGTCCTGGTAGATCGAGACGCCGCGGTGGTAGACGAGCCAGAGGGCGGTCGAGACGCCCTGGACGCTCGTCGGCGCGCCGATGTCGACGGCCACGTGCTTGCAGCAGAGGCCGCAGGGCGGGCAGACGACCGAGGGGTCAAGCGCCACGGGGGGCGCGGCGGGGAGGGTCGGCAGGTTGGTCTTCATCGGATCGGGCGACAATTTACACGGGAGGTGACGAGATGCGATCGGTCTTCTTCGAGCGGCACGGGGGGAACGAGGTCCTGACGACGGGCGAGAGGCCCGACCCCGTCGCCGGGCCGGGCGAGGTCGTCGTCCGGCTCGAGGCCGCGGCCCTCAACCGCCTGGACGTCTTCGTCAGGAACGGGATCCCCGGCGTGCCGATCGCCCTCCCGCACGTCCCGGGCGCCGACGGCGCCGGCGTCGTGGAGTCCGTGGGCGAGGGGGTCTCCGACCTGGCGGCCGGCGAGAAGGTCGTCCTCCAGCCCGGGCTCGGCTGCGGCCGGTGCGAGTTCTGCCTGGACGGGGAACGGAGCCTCTGCGTCTCGTACCGGATCCTCGGGGAGCACGTCGACGGCACGCTCGCCGAGCGGATCGCCGTCCCCCGGGTGAACGTCTTCCGCGCGCCGGCGGGCCTGTCGTCCGAGGAGGCGGCCGCGTTCCCGCTCGCCGCGATGACCGCCTGGAGGATGCTCGTGACCCGCGCGGCGCTGAGGCCGGGGGAGTCGGTCCTGATCCACGGGATCGGCGGGGGCGTCTCGGTCTTCGCCCTCCAGATCGCGCGCCTCGCCGGCGCGGGGCTCGTGATCGTGACGTCCGGGAGCGACGGGAAGCTCGCGCGGGCGCGCGAGCTCGGGGCGGACGTCGGGCTGAACTACCGGCAGGTCGACGTCGGGAAGAAGGTGCGCGAGCTGACGGGCAAGCGCGGCGTCGACGTGGTCGTCGACTCGGTCGGGGCGGCCACGTGGCGCGCCTCCCTCGTCGCGGCGGCCAAGCGGGGCCGGATCGTCACCTGCGGCGCCACGACCGGCCCGAACCCCGAGGAGGAGATCCGCCACATCTTCTGGAAGCAGCTCTCCATCCTCGGCTCGACCATGGGGAACGACCACGAGTTCGCCGCGCTCGTCACGGCCGTGGGCGGCGGGAGGGTCAGGCCCGTCGTCGACTCGACGTTCCCGCTCGGGGACGTCCGGGCGGCCTACGAGCGGCTCGAGGGGAGCGAGACGTTCGGGAAGATCGTCCTGACCGTCGGCGGCTGACGGCCGCCGCGGGAAGGGCCGCGCCTAGGCCGGATCGGGGGAGACGCCGGCGAAGAAGAGCCCGGTCCAGACCTTCGGGTCGACGACGACGCCCTCGCGCTCGCGCGCCCTCACGAAGCGAACCGCCTCGGCGAGCGGGACCTCGTGGACGGTGATCTCCTCTCCGGGGACGCCGCCTCCGGCGCCGCGCCGGACGAGCCCGTCGGCGCGGAAGAAGGTGATCACCTCGTTCGTGAGGCCGGCCGACGAGGGGCCCTCGGTGAGGCGGACGAGCGACGTGGCGTCCCAGCCGGTCTCCTCGACGAGCTCGCGTCGGGCCGCCTCCGCCATCTCCTCGCCCTCGCCGCCGTCCTCGTCCCCGACGAGCCCCGCCGGGAGCTCGAGGACCCTCCTGCCGACCGGGATCCGGAGCTGCTCGACGAGGACGAGCTCCCTCCCCGGCGTCACGGCCACGAGGACGACCACCCCCGTGCTCCCGACGCGCTCGGCCCACTCCCAGCCGTCGCGGACGACGAGGCGCACGTGCCGGCCGTCCCCCAGGACCTTCACGCCGGCACCCAGAGGGAGAAGACGGAGCCCGTGGCGTCGGGGCGGGGGCGCGCCTCGAGGCGGCCGCGGTGGAGCTGGGCGACCTTCTGCACCACGGCGAGGCCGAGGCCCGTCCCCGGGACCGCCTCCGAGCCGGCGAACCGGCGCCACGGCGTGGCGAGGTCGGGGAGCGCCTCCCCGGGAAGCCCGGGCCCGGTGTCGAAGACGGAGAGGACCAGGGCGCGCCCGTCCCCGTCGGGCCGGAGGGCCGCCGAGACCGCGACGGCCCCTCCGCGCGGGCTGAACTTGATCGCGTTGGAGAGGAGGTTCGACGCGGCGCGCCGGTAGCGCGTCACGTCGAGGGGGACGCGGGGGAGGTCGGGCGGGATCTCGACCGAGAGGCTCACCTGGCGGAACTCCGCGAGCCAGCGGGCCTCCTCGAGCGGCGTCGAGAGGACCTCGGCCGGGGCCGCCGGCGCCAGCCCGGTGCCGGGGGCGTCGTCCGGGCGATAGACGAGGAGGGCGTCCTCGATCAGCCCCTGCAGGCGCTGGGCGGACGCCAGCGAGTTCCGGAGCATCCTGCCGAGGCGGTCGTCGGCCGGCAGCTTGTCCAGCGCGATGTCGAGCGAGGCGATCACCGCCGACAGCGGGTTCTTCAGGTCGTGCACGAGCATGCTGGTGAGGTTCCGGCGCTGCTGGTCGGCCTCGTCGCGGCGCCTCTGCGCCTCGGCCAGGGCGGCCAGCTTGTCCTGGAGCTCCCGGTGGAGGCGGGCGGAATGGAGCGCGAGGGCGACCTGGTCGGCGGCCCGCTGCAGGAAGACGACGAGGTCGGGAGGGAACGGGCGCGGGTCGGCGAACGTGAGGCCGAGGACGCCCGCGATCTGCCCCTCGCGCTGGATGGGAACCGCGATCCAGGAGCGGGCGCCGAGCCGCTCCATCGTCCGCACCGCCCAGTCCGGCGGGTCGATCTCGCTCCGGTCGGTGACGGGGTAGGGCTGCCGCGCCCGCGAGATCGTGGCGAAGAGCGTGCTCTCGGCGACCGTCCGGACGGTCCCTCGGATGTCGGGGATCTCCGGCGAGGCGGCCCACTGGGTCCGGAGCCGGTACGACGAGCGGTCTTCCTCCACCAGCCAGAGGTCCGCCGTGCGGGCCCCGAGGCGGCTCCCGAGGATCTCCGCCGCCGTGGCGAGGATCCGGTCGAGGTCGCGCTCGTCGCGCGTCACCGTCGCGATCTCGGCGAGGATCTCGTGCCGGGTCGCCTCGCGCCGGAGCCTCTCTTCCGCCTCGAGCTGCTCGGTCACGTCGTGGAGGACGATCTGGACCCCCCAGGGCAGGTCCCGCCCGTCCCGCAGCAGCGCGGCCTCGGCGTCGAAGACCAGGCGCCGGCCGTCCCTCCCCGGCAGGTCGAGGCGGCTCCTGTACCGCTCCCCGGTCTCGAGGATCGCGTTCGTCTCCTCGATCGTCCCGCCGGGAGCCATCGTCGCCGGGAGGAGCCCGTCGATCGAGTGCCCGACGATCTCCCCGCGCGAACGGCCGATCAGCCTCTCGGCGGCCGCGTTGACGCTGGTCACCGTCCCGTCGAGCCGCCGCGTGTAGACGGCGTCGCGAAGGTTCTGGAGCAGGACCTCGGTCTGCGACCTCCGCCGGTGGAGGTGGAGGAGGCGCTCGAGGCGGATCCTGAGGGTCGGTCCGTCCTCCGGCTGGCGGACGACGTCGAACGACTCGACCGAGGCGTTGCCGCCGGCGATCGAGGGGAGCTCGCCGCCGGGCGGGACGACGATCAGGCACGGGAAGGTCCAGACGGCGGGGTCCACGGAGGCGGCCCCTCCCCCGTCCGAGGGGCCGGGGCGGGCGATCCAGACGACCGATCCGCCCGGCGCGCCGTCGGCGGGTCCCGCCACCGTGAGCGCCTCGACGGCGAGGCCCGAGCTCTCGAGGTTCTCGGCGACCCACTCGACGGCGTCCGCGTCGCCGACGAGCCGGATCGCGGAGACACCCTCACGGCGCGCCAGCACCGGCAGGAGCTCGTCGCTCGAGGGCCTCACCCCCCGATTCTCCGCCCGGAGTCGCCGGGGCAGCAACCGCGTGCCGCGTAAGATCGGCCTCGTGATCGCTCCCCTCGTCCTCGGGATGGCGCTCCTCGGCGCGGGCGCGGACGGCGCCGCCCCTCCACCAACCCCCACCCCGCCCCCCCCTCCGCTCGTGACCTACGAGCTCGCCGAGAGCCGCCTCTCCCGGACGCCGGTCGGGGAGACGGCGCGGTCGCTCCGGGGCGTCGTCCACGTCCTCGCGGGGTCGGCGCGCTGGGAGCTCGCGCGCGGGGCCTTCCCCCGCACCCGGGCGCGCGTCGCGCTGGTCGGCCCGAGGAGCAGCACGCTCGTCGCTCCCGACGAGGCCGTCGAGGCGACGGCGGGCCCCGAGGCCTTCGCCGGCCTCTTCCGCGAGGCCGGGGGGGCGGAATCGGGCCTCTCCGCGTCCCGCGTGGCGGACGTCGAGGTCGTCGTCTCGCCCGCCGGAGCCGGCGCTCCCTTCCAGGGCGAGCCGACGCGGCGGTTCCGCGTCTCGGTCGGCTACTCGGTCGTCACATCCATCCCGGGCCAGATGCTCCACGTCGTCTGCCGGACGACGGGATCGATCGAGACGCTGGCCGCGGGCGACGGCGCGGCCTCGCCGCTCGACGACCTCGGGCGTCTCTTCGACGTCCCGCCGGAGGTGGCCGAGGAGCTGGCCCCCCGCCTCGCGAAGGTGGACGGCCTCCCGGTCGCGGTGGCGCTCGAGACGGAGGCGCGGCGGCTGGTGGAGGGGGTCGGGCCCGGCGGTGGGGAGGCGGAGTCGCTCGTCCCCCCGAGGCCCACGACGACGACCGTCGAGCGGCACGTCACAGGCCTCGTGAGGCGGGCGTCGACCCCGGCCGACCGGTCGCTCTTCGAGGCGGGAGATGCGGTCAGGTCGGTCGCCTGGGAGCGGCTCGTGCGCGACGACGAGGTGCCGCGGTGACGGACGCGGCCGACGGGCTCGGCGAGGCGTTCGACTCCCTGCGGGCCGGGCGCCTGCTGACGATCCTGACCGGGGCGGGCATCTCGGCGGAGAGCGGCCTCCCCACGTTCCGGGGCGAGGACGGCCTCTGGGAGGGGCACCACGCCGAGGAGCTCGCCACCCCCGAGGCGTTCGCCCGCGACCCTGTGAAGGTCTGGCGGTTCTACGAGTGGAGGCGGGGCCTCGTCCTCGCCGCGACGCCGAACGCGGGCCACAGGGCGGTCGCCCGGCTCCAGCACGCCCTCCCGCGCGTGGCCGTCGTGACGCAGAACGTCGACGGCCTCCACCAGGAGGCCGGGTCGACGGACGTCGTGGAGCTCCACGGCTCGATCCGCCGCGTCCGCTGCACGCGCGAGGGGACCGTCCGGCCCGCCCTCGGGGCGGCGTTCTCGGAGCTGCCGCCCCGCTGTCCCGGCTGCGGGGCGGTCCTCCGTCCCGACGTCGTCTGGTTCGGCGAGCCCCTCCCGGAGGCGGCGTGGAGGCGGGCGGTGGAGGCCGCGCGCCAGAGCGCGCTGCTCCTCGTCGTCGGGACCTCCGCGCTCGTCACGCCGGCCGCCGGCCTCGTCGTGATCGCCGCGCGCGCCGGCGCGTTCGTCGTGGAGGTGAACCCGGACGAGACCGAGGCGACGCCCCTGGCCCACCGGGTCCTCCGCGCACCGGCCGCGAAGGTGCTGCCGCGGATCGCCGACCTCGCCGAGAGGGCGCCCGGGTGAACGGCGGAGCGGACGGGGAGAGCCCGCGGAAGCGCCGTCGCGGTCCGGCCGTCGGCCGCCTCGCCGAGCTCGCGCCGGAGGACCGCCCGCGCGAGAAGCTCATCGGCCGTGGCGCCGCCGCCCTGAGCGACGAGGAGCTCGTCGCCGTCCTCCTCGGGACGGGGCGCGCCGGGCAGCCCGTCCTCGAGACCGCCCGCGACCTCCTCCGGGGGACCTCTCTCCACGGGCTCCTCGGCGACGACCCGGCGATCCACCTCTTCGGGAGCCGGGGCGTCGGGGCCGCGAAGGCGGCGCGGCTCGTCGCCGCGGCCGAGATCGCCCGGAGGCTCGCGCGCGCGGAGCTCGACGCGCGGCCGGTCGTCTCGGGCCCGGAGGCCGCCGGGGACTACCTGACGAACGCCCTCGCCGCCGAGACGCGGGAGGTCATGGGGGGGCTCCTCCTCGACGCGCGGAACCGGGTCGTCCACGACGCCGTGGTCTTCCGGGGCTCGGCGACGTTCGCGGCGGTCTCGCCGCAGCCCCTCTTCCGGATGGCGGTCCTGCGCGGAGCGGTGGGGATCGTCCTCTACCACAACCACCCCTCGGGCGACCCGAGCCCGTCGCCGGAGGACCGTGCCACGACGGACCGGTTCGTCCGGGTGGGCCGCGACCTCGGGATCGAGGTGAGGGACCACGTCGTGGTCGGCAGGGGGCGCTGGTTCTCGTTCCGGCGGGAAGGGCTCCTCTGAACCGCGGGCCGGCGCCCCGGGGCTGATATTCTCGGCCGCCCATGCCCCGCCGGTACCTCACCACCCCGATCTACTACGTCAACGACCGGCCGCACATCGGCCACCTCTACACGACCGTCGTCGCCGACGCCCTCGCGCGCTTCCACCGCTTCCTGGGCGAGGACGTGCGGTTCCTCACCGGGACGGACGAGCACGGCCAGAAGATCGAGAAGGTGGCGAGGGCCGAAGGGACGACGCCGCAGGCGGTGGCCGACCGGAACGCCCCGACCTTCCAGAGGCTCTGGAAGCGGTTCGAGGTGGGGAACGACGACTTCATCCGGACGACCGAGGCGCGGCACCGCCGCGGCGTCGAGGCGCTGATCGCCCGGCTCGACGCGGCGGGCGACCTCTACGTCGCCTCGCACGAGGGGTGGTACTGCGTCGGCTGCGAGGCGTTCTACCCCGAGAAGGACCTCCTCGACGGGAGGTGCCCCACGCACGGCACCGCCGCCGAGTGGCAGAAGGAGGAGAACGTCTTCTTCCGCCTCTCGAGGTACGCGGACCGCCTCCTCTCGCTCTACGAGAAGGGGGTCGACGGGCGCCCCTTCGTCTACCCCGAGACGCGGCTCAACGAGGTCCGCTCCTTCGTCGCCTCCGGCCTGAAGGACCTCTCGGTCTCGCGGACGTCGATCCAGTGGGGGATCCCGTTCCCCTCTCGCCCCGGGCACGTCGTCTACGTCTGGCTCGACGCGCTCACGAACTACCTCACCGCCCTCGGCTTCGGGAGCGGCGACGAGGGGCTCGTGGCCCGCTACTGGCCCTCGGGCGACGGCAGGGGAGACGTCCGGGCGGTCCACCTCGTCGGGAAGGACATCCTGCGGTTCCACGCCGTCTACTGGCCCGCGTTCCTGATGTCCGCGGGAGTCCCCGTCCCCTCCCAGGTCGTCAGCCACGGCTGGTGGCTCAGGGACCAGATGAAGATGTCGAAGTCGGTCGGGAACGTCGTCCGCCCCGACGACCTCGTCGAGTCGTTCGGCGTCGACGCGCTCCGCTGGCACCTCCTGGCCGAGATGGCCTTCGGGCAGGACGCGTCGTTCTCCGACGAGTCGTTCCTGGCCCGATACAACGCCGACCTCGCGAACGGCCTCGGCAACACCCTCTCGCGCGTGGTCAGGATGGCGGCCGACGCCTTCGGCGGGAAGACCCCGTCCGAGCGGTGCGACGACAACGAGGTGATGCGCGCCGCGGCGAAGGCCGCCTCCGACTGGCGGCGGGCCTTCGAGTCGTACCGCCTGCAGGAGGCAGCCGACGCCATCCGGGCCCTCGTCACCGCCATCGACGGCTACCTGACGGCGCGCGAGCCGTGGAAGCTGGTGAAGGCGGAAGGGGCGACGCCGGCCCTCCACCGGATCCACCACAACGCCCTCGAGGGGCTCCGCGTGGCGGCCGTCCTCCTCTGGCCGATCGCCCCCGCCGCGTCGGCCGAGGTGCTGCGGCGGATCGGCTGCGCCGCGCCCGAGGCGGGGCCGCGCGAGGGGGACCTCGAATGGGGCCGGATCCCCCTCGGAGCGCCGCTCGTCCCGGCCCCCCCGCTCTTTCCCCGCGCGGACGCGAAGGCCTACTTCGCCGCGCACGACGCTCACAAGGAGACTCCCGTGACCGACCAGCCCAAGCCTGGCGCCACGCCCGACGGCGTTGCCCCGAGCGCCCCGAGCGCCCCGAGCGCCCAGAGCGCCAACAGCCCGGCCGGTGCCGCACCGGCGGCTCCCGCCGCCGGCGTGCCCGCGGCGGCGGCCGCCGCGGCTCCACCCTCCGCACCCTCCGAGACCCCGTCGACCTCCCCTTCCGCTCCCGCGGCCACGTCCGCCGAGGGAGGCGCCCGGATCACCATCGAGGAGTTCTTCCGGACGGACCTGAGGGTCGCCGAGGTGATCGCGGCCGAGAAGGTCGAGAGGTCGAAGAAGCTGATGAAGCTCCGGGTGAGGATCGGCGAGGAGGAGAGGACCCTCGTGGCCGGGATCGCCACGGCGTATTCCCCGGAGCAGCTCGTGGGGCGGAAGGTCGTCGTCGTGGCGAACCTCGCTCCCGCAAGGCTGATGGGGATCGAATCGAACGGCATGGTCCTCGCGGCCTCGCTCCCCGGGACGGGGGAGCCGTCGCTCCTCGCGGTCGACCCGTCGGTCCCTTCGGGGACGAAGGTCAAGTAGGCCGGGGCGGCCGGCGGTGAGCGAGGAGAGGCGACCGGCGCTCCCCGAGGGGGTTCCCCTCCCCGAGGACGGGGCGGTGCGGGAGAACCTCGAGAGGATCCTCGCCTCTCCGGCGAGCCGGAGCGCCCAGGAAGACCTGGGCTTCCTCGCCCTTCCGGAGCAGCGCGGCCTCAGGCTCCAGCTGGAGCTCACCCGGGCCGAGCGGTTCCTGACCGAGCACGAGGTCCGGTCGACGATCGTCGTCTTCGGCGGGACGCGCGTCGTCGAGCGGGGCGTGGCGGAGGAGCGCCTCCGCGCGGCCGAGGAGCGGGCCGCCGCGAGCCCGGGAGACCCCGGCGCCTCCCGCGCCGTGGAGGTGGCGCGCCGCGTCCTCGAGAAGGCGCCCTACTACGACGAGGCGCGCGAGTTCTCGAGGATCGTCTCCTCCACGTGCCAGCGGGGCGGGTTCTGCGACTTCGTCATCGTCACCGGAGGCGGTCCCGGCGTCATGGAGGCGGCGAACCGCGGCGCCTTCGACGTCGGGGCCAAGAGCGCGGGCTTCAACATCGTCCTCCCGCACGAGCAGGCCCCGAACCCGTACGTGACGCCGGGGCTCTGCATCCACTTCCACTACTTCGCGATCCGGAAGATGCACTTCCTGATGAGGGCCAAGGCGCTGGTCGCCTTCCCCGGCGGCTTCGGGACGCTCGACGAGCTCTTCGAGACGCTGACCCTGATCCAGACCGGGAAGATGCCCCCGGTCCCCGTCGTCCTCTTCGGGAGGTCGTTCTGGGAACGGCTCGTCGACTTCCAGTTCCTCGTCGAAGAAGGGACGATCTCCGCGGACGACATCCGCCTCGTGACCTACGCCGAGACCGCCGCGGAGGCGTGGAAGGCGATCGTCGACTTCTACGGACGCCCCCCCTCGGGCTGACGGCGCCGGCCGCGCCTTCCGCAGCTTCCCCGGTGCGGACCCCTAACGCGGCTCCGCGGCGGCCCCCCGACGAACGTCCCGGTCCCACGCGGCGACGGGAAGACCGGCCGCCCGTGCGGCGAGCGCTCCCTCCGTGAAGCTCCTCTCGAGCCCCGGGGGGACGCAGCCGTCGGGCGGGTCGCCGAGGCCGACCTTCACGAAGAGGATCCAGGGATGGCACGCCGCGCCGGCCCGCGAGAGGAGGGCGCGGGCCTCGTCGGCCCTCCCCAGCCTGAGGGCGGCGTCGGCGGCCACGGCGACGCCCGCCGGATCGGGTTTCGCCGGCGTTCGCGCGAGGGCGGCGACGGCGAGGCGGAGCGCCGTGGCGGTCCGGCCGCGGTCGGCGGCGCGGATCGCCTGGTCGCGGAGCGCCAGCGCGAGCGGGTCGTCGAGCCCGGGCTGCGGGGCGAGCCACGAGCGCCCCCAGAAGGGCCACCGGAACGGCGTCGTCGCGGCGACGAGCGCGGGGGCCGGGACCCTCGGAAGGACCGGGGCGAAGCGGGGCTCGAGGGAGTCGAGGCCGCCCGTCTCGAGCCGAGCCGCCACGTCGCCTCCGCGCAGCCGCTCGGCGAGGAGCGCCGCGTGGACCCGGATCGGGCTCCAGGCCGGGGTGAGGGAGAGGTGGTGCGCGGCCGACGCCAGGAGGACGCCGTCCGGCCGGCGCTCGATCTCGTACGGCGTCCCCGCCGCGCGCGCGGCGGAGATCGGCTGGGGCGCGACTCCCGATGTGAGCGAGTAGACCCCGGGGAAGGGGACGAGCGCGCCGACGAGGTTGACGCCCACCCCGGCGGCGAGGAGCGCCGGGGCCGCGGCGCGGACGGAGCGGGAGGGAGCCCTCGGCTCCCCGCTCGCCGCCTCGACCTCGCCCCTCCAGGCGGCCGCCGCGGCCAGGAAGAGGAAGGGGAGCGCGGGGACGAGGAGCCGGGGTCCCCAGCCGGCCTGTCCGTCCCAGGCCCACCACGCCGAGACGGGGAGGAGGACGGCGAGGGTTGCGGCGAGGAGGACCAGGGCGACGTCGCGTGCCTCGCGCCAGAGCCGGACGAGCCCCAGCGGGGCGAGGGCGACGAACGGCGCGTACCAGAGGAGACCCTTGTTCGGCAGGAGCGTGAGGCGGAGGAGGCCGGTCAGCGGAGGGTAGGCGAAGTCCTCTCCCCCGTACCCTCCGAGGAGCTTCCCGAAGCGGAGGAGCTCGAGGAGCGCCCAGACGGCGGCCCCGAGTGCGAGAGAGGCGGCCACGCCGGGCCGGAACGGGAGGGACGCCGGCTCCGCGGCGCGCCCCGTCGTCCTGCGGAGGCGCTTTCGCTCCTTCCGCTTCGCTCTCTCCTCCTCCTCCGTCCCGCCCGATCGGGCCTCGGGCGGGGGCCTCAGCGCCAGGAGGGCGACGGGTGCCGCCGGGAGCCAGAGGAGGGATTTCGCGAGCCCGGCCAGCGCGAGGCCCGCGCCCGTCGCCGCCCCGGATCGCCGCCCCCCTCCGCCGGCGCGGCGGAGGCGGACCGCCCCCGCGAGGGCGAGCGCGAGCGCGGTCGCCTGGAGAGGCTCGGAGAAGTCGCTCCCCGCATAGCCCCAGAGAGGCGAGGCGAGGACGAGCCCGGCGCCGGAGGCCGCCGCGACCGGAGCCGACGCGCCCAGGTCCGCCGCCGCGCGCGCGAGCGCCGCCGCGGCGACGGCGAGGAGGCCGACGGGTAGGAGGACGAGGACGGGCGCGGAGGAGGCTGCCGGGGCGATCGCCCCGAGGAGCCGGGCCGCCAGGACGAACGGCACCTCGACGAGGCTCTGGCCCGCGCCGTAGCGCGACGAGGCGTCGCCGCCCGGCCGCGGGACGGCGTTCGCGAACTCGCGCGAGACCCCGAATCCCTCTCCCGTCGCCAGGCCGGCCGCGGCCGACAGCATCTCGCGCCCGTCGGGGATCGCCCCGAACGACCTCTCGTCGGTCGTCGCGAGGAGAACGGCGAGGACGAGGAGCGCGGCGGCGAGCGGCGCGCGGGCCCTGTCGCGGAGGAGCCGCATCGGACCGCGGATTGTACGGCGCGCGGACCGGGCCTCCCGCCGCTTCCGCTATCCTTCCGCGGATGGAGCTCGCCGACTCGCACGGGCACCTGACGATGGTCTTCCCGGGGCCCGAGGCCCGCTTCCCGACGCGGGCCGCCACCGACGCCGAGGTGGCCGCGCAGGTGGCGAGGGCGCGCGACGCGGGGGTGACGCGGATCCTCGTCCCGGCGACGACGCGCGACGACGCCCCGCGCTGCGTCGAGGTGGCCGAGCGGTTCGAGGGGGTCTTCGCGGGCGTGGGGATCCACCCGCACGAGGCGGGGGGCTTCGACGAGGACCGCGACCTGCGCCTGTTCGAGGAGCTGGCGCGCTCGTCCAGGGTCGTCGCGGTGGGGGAGATCGGGCTCGACTACCACTACGACCTGGCCCCGCGAGACGCCCAGAAGCGGGCGCTGAAGGCGCAGGTCGCCTTCGCGCGGGAGCGCTCCCTCCCCGTCCTCCTCCACAACCGGGAGTCGGAGGCCGACCTCCTCGCCCTCCTCGAGGAGGCGTACGGGCCCGGCGACGGGAAGCCGCGCGGCGTCCTCCACTCCTTCTGCGCCGACGTGGCCACCGGGGAACGGGCCCTCTCGCTCGGGTTCCTCGTCTCCTTCTCGGGGATGATCACCTTCCGGATGGCCGAGAACGTGCGGGCGGCTGCCCGGGCGCTCCCGCTCGGGTCGATGCTCGTCGAGACGGACGCGCCGTACCTGGCGCCCGTCCCGTTCCGCGGGAAGCCGAACGAGCCCGCCTACGTGAGGCGGACGGCCGCGATGCTCGCGGAGGTCAAGGGCGTCTCGCTCGAGGAGGCGGCGCGCGAGACGACGGCCGGCTTCGTCCGCCTCTTCGGGACGCCGTGAGGAAGAGGGGCGCCCGACCTCCGCGGCTCTCGATGGCCGAGTTCGAGCGGCTCGTCAGGCAGGCCGTCGAGGAGCTCCCCGCGGAGTTCCGCGAGATGCTCGAGAACGTCGTCGTCGCGGTCGAGGAGGAGCCGGAGGAGGAGGACTACGAGGAGACCGGGACTCCGGACGACGAGGAGCTCCTCGGGATCTTCCGCGGCCCGATGCGGACGGAGCTGTCGTTCGACGGTCTCGCCGGGCTCCCTCCCCAGGTCGTCGTCTTCCGCGGGCCGATCCTCAGGTGCACGTCGACCAACCGGGAGGCCGTGCGCGAGATCCAGGACACGGTGCGCCACGAGCTGGGGCACTTCTTCGGCCTCGAGGACGGGGAGATGCCGTACTGATGCGCGTGAGGGCGCCGCGGCTCCTCGTCCCGGCGCCGCTGCTGGTCTTCCTCGTCGTCCTCGCCTGGCGGGCCGCGGCGTGGGCGGCGCTCGAGGGGTCGCCGCTCGCCGACTGGCACCTGTGGAAGGAGACGGACGAGTGGGCGGCGCTCGACTGGTCGAGCCGGATCGCGGCGGGGAACTGGCTCGACGTCCCCGCCTACCGCCCGTGGTTCAGCTGGATGGCGCCCCTCGCGACCCCGGCCGAGTGGGACCGCCTCTACCCCGCGAACGTCTCCTACCAGGGGGCGCTCTACCCCTACCTCCTCGCGGCCGTCCGGCGGACGGCCGGCGACCCGGTCGTGCCCGTCCGGCTGGCGCAGCTCCTCCTGGCGTGCGGGGCCGCGGCCGCCGTTGCGGCGGCGACGGCCGCCGTCCTGACCCGCGCCGGCGTCTCGGAGGTGTCGCGGCGGGCGGGGTCGGTGGCCGGGGGGCTCTTCCACGGGCTCTACGGGCCGCTCGTCGTCCTCGACGGGACTCTCTACCGGGACGGGCCGTTCGCGCATCTCTCCGCGCTCGTCCTCGCCGTCCCCCTCGTCCTCGGAGGGCCGCCCCGTCGACGGACCCTCGTCCTCCTCGGGCTGGGAGGCGGTGTCGCCGTCCTCCTGAAGCAGACGGCCCTGCCGCTCGTCCTCGGAGCGCTGGCGCTCCTCGTCGCGCGGCTCGACGGGAGGAAGGCGCGGGTCCGGGGCGCGGCCTGGGCCGGCGGCGCTCTCGCGCTCGCCCTCCTCCCGCTCGTGGCCCGGAACGTCGCGGCCGGGGCGCCGGCGCTCGCCTACGACACGCGGCTGCAGGCGGGGCTCGCGTGGGCCCTCGCCCAAGGGGCGGACGGCAGCCCCGACATCTCGCCCCACTACGTGGAGATCCTTCGCCGTTCCGGGGGCTCGACCCTCGCGACCGTCCGCCTCGTCGCCGAGAGCTGGCACGGGGACGTCGCGGGGTTCCTGGCGCTGGAGGCGCGCAAGCTCGCGTCGTTCTTCAACGGCGTCGAGATCGCGGACAACGTGAACGTCCGCTTCTTCACGGAGCACCTCCCGCCGGTCCGTCCGCTTCCTGTCTTCGCCTGCGTTCTGGGCACCGGACTGCCGGGGCTGCTCGTCGCCTGGCGACGCCGGTGGCTCCCGCGCGGGGAGGCGGCGCTCGTCACCCTGGCGCTCGCGGTGCCGATCGCGTCGTGCCTCCTCGTCTCCGTCACGTCGCGCTACCGCGCCTCGGCGGTGCCGCCGCTGGCCCTCGGTGCGGGCTTCCTCGTGGCTGCGACCGTGGAGGCGGGACGCGAGAGAAGGCCCGCGACGGTGGTCCGGGCCTGGGCCGCCGGCCTCGCGCTCTCCCTTCAGACGCTCCTCCCGCCGCCCGTTCCCGTCGCGGATACCCGCTGGGTGGACTCCGTCGTCTACGCGACGCTCGCAGAGGCGCGGGGCGACCCGGACGCGGGGGCTCGGGAGGTGATCCGGTACCTTCGCGAGGGGGGGAGCGACCGGGGGCGCGCGGCGGGGGAGGTCTACGCGAAGGCGTGGCTCGCGGGCGCGAGGACGCTCGTCAGGATGGAGCCCCGGGGTCTCGCTCCCCCGGAGCGCCGCTTCGTCCCCCCGCCGCTCCGGCGCACCCCCCGTCCGGGCTGACGGCGGGGCGGACCGAAGGCCCCGCCTGAAAAGGGAAGGGGCCGGGAGCCTCTCGGCGTCCCGGCCCTGGAAAACGAACGGAACCTCTCCTCCCGCCCCCGGCGGGTTCGAACGCTAGCTGTGGTGGGGACCGCCGCCGCCGCCGTCGCGGCGCGGGCCGCGGTCGCCACGATCCCCACGATGCCCGAAGCCCCCCTCGCGGCGCGGGCCGCGGTCGCCACGATCCCCCCGGTGGCCGAAGCCCCCCTCGCGGCGGGGCGGGCGGCCTTCGTCCCCGCCCGCTTCCCCCTCGGGGCGCGCGGTGAGGCCGAGGCGCTCGACCTCGGCGGCCGCCTCCTCGGGGGTGAGCGCCTGCCGGCGCGAGAGCTTGATCTTCCCGTTCACGGGGTCGATCGCGATGATCTTCACCTTGGCCTTGTCGCCGAGCTTGACCACGTCGGTCGTCTCGCGGACGCGGCCGGGGGCGAGCTCGGAGATGTGGACGAGCCCGTCGAGGCCGGGGAGGATCTCGACGAACGCGCCGTAGGGCTCGACCCGCTTGACCGTGCCGAAGTACTCGGTGCCGATCTCGGGGACGGTGGTCAGCTGCTTGATCGCCTCGATGCAGCGCTCGGCGGCGACGAGGTCCGGGGAGGCGACCGTGACGGTGCCGTCGTCCTGGACGTCGATCTTGACCGCGAACTCCTTCTGGAGGGCGCGGATCGTCTTGCCGCCGGAGCCGATGACGTCGCGGATCTTCTCCTCCGGGACGACGATCGAGAGGAGCCGGGGCGCGTAGGCGGAGATCTCGGTCCGCGCCGACGGGATCGTCGCCTCCATCAGGTCGAGGATGTGGAGGCGGCCGCGGTGGGCCTGCTCGAGCGCCTTCTCGAAGACCTCCTTCGAGATCCCCGAGATCTTGATGTCCATCTGGAGGGCCGTGACCCCCTTGCGGGTGCCCGCGACCTTGAAGTCCATGTCGCCGTAGTGGTCCTCCTGGCCGGCGATGTCGGTCAGGACCGCCCAGGCGTCCCCTTCCTTCACCAGGCCCATCGCCACGCCCGCGACGGGGGCGGAGACGGGGATGCCGGCGTCCATCAGCGCGAGGGAGCCCCCGCAGACGGTGGCCATCGAGGACGAGCCGTTCGACTCGAGGATGTCGGAGACGACCCGGATCGTGTACGGGAAGTCCTTCGGGAGCGTGGCGTCGATCGCGCGCCAGGCGAGGCGCCCGTGGCCGATCTCGCGTCGTCCGGGGGAGCCGAACCGCTTCACCTCGCCGACCGAGAAGGGGGGGAAGTTGTAGTGGAGGAGGAACGTCTTCTCGAACTCGCCCTCGAGGTCCTCGATCAGCTGGGTGTCCTCGGAGGTGCCGAGCGTGACGGTGACGAGCGCCTGCGTCTCGCCGCGGGTGAAGAGCGCGGAGCCGTGGGTGCGGGGGAGGACGCCGACCTCGCACGTGATCGGACGGACCTGGTCGAACGCCCGTCCGTCGAGGCGCCTGCGGTCGCGGAGGATCGTCTCGCGGGTCAGGGTCTCGACGAGGTCGGAGACAGCCCGCTTGACCTGGGCCTTCAGCTCGACCTGGTCCTCGGGGACCTCGGCCACGGCGGCCTTCTTGACGTCCTTGATCTTGGCGTAGGAGGCGATCTTCCCCTCGAAGGTGAGGGCCTCCATCATCGGCCCGGCCCAGCGCTGGCGGACGACGGCGCGGACCTCCTCGGGGACGGCGGGGGGCGGGGTGAACGGCTGCTTGACGACGCCGCTCCTCCGGACGAGCTCCTCGATCCCCGTGACGACCTTCTGCAGCTCGGCGTGCCCGGCGAGGATCGCCTCGAGCATGATCTCCTCGGAGACCTCCCTGGCCCCCGCCTCGACCATCGACACGGCCTCGCGGGTCCCGACGACGACGAGGTCCATGGAGGACTGCGCCCGCTCCTTCGCCGTGGGGTTGAAGACGAAGGAGTCGCCGATCCGGCCGACGCGGACGGCGCCGAGGACCGGCTGGAACGGGATCGGGTTGATCGCCAGGGCGGCGCACGCGCCGTTGATCGCGAGGATGTCGGGGTCGTACTCGCCGTCGGCCGAGAGGACGAGGCCCACGATCTGGGTCTCGAAGTTGTAGCCCTCGGGGAACAGCGGCCGGATCGGGCGGTCGATCATCCGGCAGGTAAGGATCTCCTTCTCGGTGGGGCGCCCTTCGCGCTTGAAGAAGCCCCCCGGGATCCGTCCCGCTGCGTACTGGTACTCCTTGTACTCGACCGTCAGCGGGACGAAGTCGACCTCGCGCGGCTCCCTGGCGAAGCAGGCGGTGACGAGGACGACCGTGTCCCCGAGCCGCACGACGGCGGAGCCGTCGGCCTGCTTGGCCAGCTTGCCTGTTTCGATGGTGAGGGGACGGCCGCCCACCTCGACGGTGACAGATTCCTTCATCGTGTCCTTCTTTCGGAAGGCGGGGGCACGGAGCGGCCCCCGCGGGGCCCCTACTTGCGGAGCCCGAGGCGGTCGATGAGGGCCTTGTACCGCTGCGCGTCGCTGCGCTTGAGGTAGTCGAGGAGCCGCCGGCGGCGGCCGACCATCTGGAGAAGGCCCCTGCGCGAGTGGTGGTCCTTGGCGTGGGTCTTGAAGTGCTCCGTCAGCGCGGTGATCCGCTTGGACAGGAGCGCCACCTGAACCTCGGGGGAGCCGGTGTCCACATCGTGCCGCTTGAAGGCGTTGATCGTCTCGGTCTTTTCGGTCGTGGGCTGGGGCACGTTCGTCTTTCCTTTTCCCTGCTTCTCTCTCGAACGTCGGAGGATAGGTCCTGGGGCCGGACGGGTCAATCGGCCCCCGGGCCGGTGAAGGTCGACCGGTCGCGAGCGTCCTCGGAAGGGGGCGAAGGCCCTCGCGCCGGGTTTCGTGAGCCCCGCGAAGGGGGTCACGGGTTGCTGGACGAGCGGAGCCCGGAGGCCGGAGCGCGAAGGCGCCCGGAGGGCTCCGCAGCGGATTCTAGTCCGTCAGGACGATCTTTGGCTTGGCCAGGGAGAGGGCGCCCCGGCCGAGGGGCTCGAGCTGGCCCAGGGCGAGGAGCTCCCCGGCCGCGAGGAGCTTCACCCAGGGGGCGGAGACGGCCCCGCTGTCGGCCCGGACCGGGACGGCGTGGCCGCGCCGGACCTTGGCCGCCTCGCCCGGGAGGAGCGGGACCGCGGGGAAGGGGAGGGGGACGTCCGCGAGGGCGATCCAGCTCGGGCCGGTCGTCCTGGCGTCCGGATCGAGCGCGTCGAGCTCTTCGAGGGTGCGGGCGGAGCCGATGGAGAAGGGGCCGATGGAGGTCCGGCGGAGCTGGACGAGGTGCGCGCCGAGCCCCAGGTCCTTCCCGACGTCGTGGACCAGCGAGCGGATGTACGTCCCGGACGAGCAGTCGACGACGAAGCGCCCCAGCGCGCCGTCGATCCCCTCGACGGAGAAGCGGGAGACGCGGACCTTCTTCGGAAGGTGCGGGACCGCCTCCCCCTTCCGGGCCATCTCGTAGAACTTCCGGCCGGCGAACTTCTTCGCGGAGAAGGGAGGGGGAGCCTGCTCGAGCTCGCCGACGTAGGGACGACAGGCGGCGGCGACGGCCTCCTCGGTGGGGCGCGGGTCGGGGTGGGGCTCCCCGACGGGGGTCCCCTCCCGGTCGTAGGTGTCGGTCTCGACCCCGAAGCGCATCGTCCCCTCGTAGCTCTTGTCGAAGCAGGTCAGGAACGACTGGAGCCGGCCGGCGCGGCCGACGCAGAGGACCAGGAGCCCGGTCGCGGCCGGGTCGAGCGTCCCGGTGTGCCCGACGCGGCGCGTGCCGAGGAGGCGCCGGACGGCGTCCACGACGTCGTGCGAGGTCATCCCCTCCGGCTTGTCGACGAGGAGGAGGCCGGACGGGCCGGTCCCGGGGCTCCGGTCCCTGGAGCGAGGCGGCGGCGGGGCTGTCATGGCTGTCCGGGCTCCTCCTGGACGCTGCGGGAGAGCCCGGCGACGAGCACGGCCTTCACCGACTCCCAGGTCCCCTGGATGCGGCAGCCGGCCGCGTTCCGGTGTCCGCCCCCGCCGTGGGCGGCGGCCACCGCGCGGACGTCGACGACTCCCTTCGAGCGGAGCGAGCAGCGGAACAGGCCGGGGGCCTCCCCCTCGCGGACGAGGGCCGCGGCGCGGACGCCGTCGATCCCCCGGGCCCGGTTCACCAGCCCCTCCCCGTCGGCGTCGGCGGCCCCGCTCTCGGCGAGGAACCGCGCCGGGAGCGACACGAGGGCGACCCGCCCCCCGTCGTGGAGCTCGAGGGTGCCGAGGACGAGGGCCTCGAGGCGGAGGGCCGAGAGCGGCCGCGCCTCGAAGAGGAACTCGTTGACCTCCGCGGGGCGGGCCCCTTCCGCGACGAGACGCGCGCCGAGGGCCAGCGCCTTCGGCGTGGTGTTCGAGTAGCGAAACGACCCGGTGTCGGAGACGAGCGAGACCCAGGCGTTCGTGGCGATCGTCGGCGTGAGCGGCCAGCCCATCCGGTCCAGGAGGTCGACGACCATCTCGCCTACCGCGGCAGCGGGGAGGTCGACGAGGTTCACCGCTCCCCACCGCGTGTTCCCCGGGTGGTGGTCGACGTTCACGACGCGGCCCGAGAGGAGCTCCGGGAAGCCGGGGCGCTCGGCCTCGGGACACTCCAGGGCGACGGCGGCGTCCCACCCCCCGGGCCAGTCCGGCGGGAGGGCGTCCGCGACGACGACCCCCTCGATCCCGGGCATCCCGTCGTAGGCGGACGACCAGCGGTCGCGCATGACGACGCGGGCCTCCCTGCCGGAGTTCCGGAGCGCCTCGGCCAGGGCGAGCGCCGAGCCGAGCGAGTCCCCGTCGGGGTTCCGGTGGCCGGTCAGGAGGAAGCGTCGCCCCCCGGTCAGGGCGCGGGCGACCTCGGCGTAGTCCGCGTCGGGGGTCACCCCTTCTCCTCCCCGTCCCCGCCCTCCGGGATCCCCCGGAGGATCTCCTCGATCCGCGCTCCCCTCTCGAGGCTGTGGTCCTCGAGGAACCGGAGCTCGGGCGCGAACCTCAGGCCGCAGTTGCGGCCCACCAGGCCCCGCAGGTGCGACGCGGCGCGGTTGAGGGCGGCGACCGACCGCTGGAACTGGTCCGCGCCGCCCAGGACCGAGACGTAGACGCGGGCGTTCTTGAGGTCGGCCGAGGGGACCACCTCCGTGATCGTCGCGAACCCGATCTCCGGGTCGCGCAGCTCCTCGCGGAGGAGCCGCGCGAGCTCGGTCCGCATCACGTCGCCCACCTGCCTGGGGCGTCGTCGCTGCTGCTGCTTCATGGCTCCTCCGTGTCGGCTCCGAACCGGCTCCCGGGCGCCCCGACGTCCCCGAGCTCCATCAGCTCGGACCGCACGTCCGTCACCTCGGCCCCCTCCTGCTCGGCGTAGCTCTCGACGAAGTCGACCACCCTCGCCAGCAGCGGCTCGAGGGCCTCTCGGTCGGGTCCCACCGCGGCCACGCCGATCGCGGCCCGCTGGAGGAGGTCGTGGTGGGCGACCTCGGCGGCCGAGATCTCGAAGGACCCCCTCAGGCGCGACTTGAGCGGCCGGAGGAAGGAACGCTTCTCCTTCAGGCCGCGGCAGGCCGGGAGGTGGAAGTCGAAGACGGCGAGGGCGACGACCATGGCGTGCGAGGGGGGGCGCGGCGCGCCCGGACGGGGGCGGTGGGGGGACGGGGCCCCCCGCCGAAGCGGGGGGCTGGGCGCTCGCGTCAGGTCAGCGAGGGAGCCACCTCCTCGGTGACGAACGCCTCGATGACGTCGCCGACCTTGATGTCCTGGTAGCCCGCGATCCCGATGCCGCACTCGAAGCCGCTCTTGACCTCGGAGGTGTCCTCCTTGAAGCGGCGGAGCGACCCGATCTTCCCTTCGAAGATCACGCGGCCGTCGCGGACGAGGCGGGCCGAGGCGTTCCTCGGCACGACCCCCTCGACGACCATGCAGCCGGCGACGACACCGATCTTCGGGATCCGGAACGTGTTCCGGACCTCGGCCTTCCCCCGGCCGATCTCCTTCTTGACCGTGTCGAGGAGGCCCATCATCGCCTTCTTGATCTCGTCGGTCACCGTGTAGATGACCGAGTAGAGGCGGATGTCGACCCCTTCCTTCTCGGCGAGCTCCTCGGCCTTCTTCTCCGGACGGACGTTGAAGCCGATGACGATCGCCTCGGAAGCCTGCGCGAGGTGGACGTCGTTGAGCGAGATGGCGCCGACGCCCGAGTGGACGACGGTGACCTTGACCTTGTCGGTGGAGAGCCGGTTCAGGGTCTGGACGAGGACCTCCTCGGACCCGTGGACGTCGGCCTTGACGATGAGCGCGAGCTCCTTCGTCTCCCCCTTCTCGATCCGGTTGAAGAGCGAGTCGAGCGAGAGGCGCGTGGTCTTCGCGAGCTTCTCGTCGCGCTCCTTCTGGACGCGGAAGGTCTGGACGCGGCGGGCGTCCGCCTCGTCCAGGACGACCTGGAGCGTGTCGCCCGCGTTCGGGATGTCCTCGAAGCCCATCACCTCGACCGGCGTCGCGGGGCCGGCCTCGGTGATCCGGCGGGCCCGGTCGTCGAGCATCGCGCGGACGCGGCCGACGGCCGCGCCGGCGAAGAAGAAGTCGCCGACGCGGAGCGTCCCCTGCTGCACGAGGACGGTGGCGAGCGTCCCCTTGCCCACCTCGCGGCGGGCCTCGAGGACGACGGCCTTGGCGGGGCCGGTGGCGACCGCCTTCAGCTCGAGGAGCTCGGCCTGCAGGAGGATCATCTCGAGGAGGCTCTCGATCCCGATCCGCTTCTTGGCCGAGATCTCGCACGCGACGACCTCGCCTCCGAACTCCTCGATGACGACGCCCCTCTCGGCGAGCGCCTGCTTGACGCGGCCCGGGTTCGCCTCGGGCTTGTCGATCTTGTTGACGGCGACGACGATCGGGACCTTGGCCGCGCGGGCGTGGTCGATCGCCTCGACGGTCTGGGGCATGACGCCGTCGTCGGCGGCGACGACGAGGACGACGATGTCCGTCGCCTTCGCGCCGCGCGCCCGCATCATCGTGAAGGCCTCGTGGCCCGGCGTGTCGAGGAAGACGATGGGGCGGCCCTTGGCCTCGACGCGGTAGGCGCCGATGTGCTGGGTGATCCCGCCGGCCTCGCCCGCCGCGACGTTGGCGTGGCGGATCGCGTCGAGGAGCGAGGTCTTGCCGTGGTCGACGTGGCCCATGACGGTGACGACCGGGGCGCGGGGCGTCAGCTCGCCCGAGACGGTCGCCTGCGTTCCGGCCGCGGCCTGGTCGGCGAGCGCCTGCTGGCGGGTCAGCTCGAGGTCCTCCTCGAAGGAGACGACCGCCGCGTCGATCCCGAACTCCTTGGCGATCTCGACGGCCAGCGCCGGCTCGACCGGGTGGTTGATGGTGGCGAGGATGCCGCGCGAGAGGAAGGACTTCATCAGGTCCTTCGCGAGGATCCCCGTCTTCTCGGAGAGCTCCTTCACGGTGACGCCTTCGGAGAGGAAGACCGGGCCGGTCGGCGCGTTCTTCTTCACCTCGACGACGGTCCCGCTGTCGCTGGCGATCGTCTTCTTGCCGGCCCGCCGCTGGGCGGACTTGGAGACCGGGTGCCCGTCCTCGCCGGTCTCGGCGAGGGCCGAGACGTCCTCGTAGGTGTCCTCCTGGTAGGTCCCCAGGTACTCGCGGACGTTCTCCTCGAGGGCCGAGACCTCCTTGGTCCGCGGCTTCTTGGCGGCTGCCTTCTTGGCGTCTTCCTTCTTGGCCGCCGCCGGCTTGGTCGCGTCCTTCCGGCGCTTCTCACCAGGCGCCCCCGCAGGGGGCGGCATGGTCGGCGCGAGCGGCCCGCGCCCGAACCCGGGGCGCATCACGCCGTCCGGCCGGGAGCCGGGTCCGCCGGGCCGCACCGGCATCCCGGGCCGGGGCGCGAGGCCGGGCCGCGCCGGCATTCCGGGTCGGGCGGGGATCGGCGGGCGGGTGGGAGGGGCCGACGGGCGGACCACCGCCCGCGTCGTGGCGGCGCTGGGAGGCGCGATGACCGCGCGGCCGAGCCCGGCCACCCCCCGGGTGGGGGACGGCGGCGCGCCGGCCGGCATCGTCGGGGCGGGTCTCGGGGCCGGCGACGGCACCGGGGACGTGCCCGGCGCCGGCGAGACGGAGGAGGCCGGCGGGGCCGGCGGCGCGGCCGCCGGGGGAGCGGGCGCCGCGGAGGCGGGAGCCATCGCGCTGGGGCGGGGAGGCAGCTCGGCGCCGCGCCGCAGGAGCCTGCCGAGGGCTCCGCCCGGGGCCGCCGGCCGGGCGGGGGCGCCCGCGGCGGAGGTCGGGCGGGCGGCGGAGGCCCGAAGGGTGGCGGGGGACGCCACCGTCACCCCGCCGGGACGGCGCGTCGACGGGACGGCCGGGGTCCTCGGGGAGACGGCCCTGGGAGGGTGCGTGGCCGGATGTCGGGCCGGGGCCGCGGCGGCTGCGGCAGCCGGCTCCGGCGCGGCGGGCGGGACCTGCTGGGTCTCCGCGGCCGCGGGAGCCGCCGGGGACGGCGCCTCCTTGGGGGGCTCGGCCACCTCGGCGACCTCGGCGACCTCGGTGACCTCGGCCGTTTCGACCGGGGAGGGAGGGGGAGCCGGCCTGGCAGCGGCTGCCGCGGGGCGGGGGCGCTCGGGCTGCGGCTCGCTGACGGGCGCGGGCGGGACCGGCTCCTCGGCGGGCGCGGCGGCCACCGGCTCGCGCGCCGGGGCTTCCGCCGCGGCGGAAGCCTCCTCGATCGCCGCTTCGGTCTCGGCCGCCGCGGCGGGAGCCGCTGCGGTCTCGGCCGCGGCGACCACCGTCTCGGCGACCTCGGGGGCGGCCTCCCCCGCGATGGCCTCGCCGACCGCCTCGGCCGGCTTCTCGACGATCTTGATCCGCTTGAGGGCGGCCCGCTCCGTCTTGGCGCGCGTGGCCACGGGAGGCGGGGCGGCCGGCGTCTGGCGGACGATCAGCGTCTTCGGCGCCTGGGTCTTGCCCGTGAGGATCGCCTGGGCCGTCCCCGGGTCGAGGACGGATTCGACCGACTTCACGTCGACGCCGATCCCCTGGAGGAGGAAGAGGACCTCCTTCGGGGGCTTGTTCATCATCCGGGCCAGCTCGGAAACCGTGAACTTCGCGGCCATGGTCGTCTTCACTTCTCGGGGGTCTCCGTCTCGGCCGCGGGGGTCTCGCCCTCCGCCCCGTCCTCGGCGGGCTCGCTCTCGCCAGCCTCGCCTTCCTCGCCCGGCTCGTCTGCCTCTGCGTCCTCGTCCGCCTGGTCGCCCGACTCGGCGTCGTCGGCGAAGCCCAGCGCCTCGTCGCCCTCGGCCTCTTCCTCGTACTCGTCCTCGAGAGGCGCGTCCTCGAAGCGTCGCGCCGCCTCGATCGCCGCCGCGCGGGTCTCCTCGTCGGGGAGGGCGGTCTCGAGCGCGCCGGGACCCTCGGCCTCGGCTTCCTCCGCGGCCGCGTCGAGGAGGTCGCCCACCGTGGCGATGCCGGAGGCGGCGAGGGCCTCGGCGGTCTCCTCGGGGACCTCGACGAGGTCGGTGAGCGGCGTGGCGCGCCGCTGCGAGGCGACGAGCATCCGCTGGAGGGCCTCGGCCACCTCGGCCTTGACGGCCTGCTCGCTCTTGATCTCGATCTTGGCGCCGATGAGGGCCGACGCGAGCCGGACGTTCTGCCCGCGCTTGCCGATGGCGAGCGAGAGCTGGTCCTCCTCGACGATGCACTCGAGGGTCTGCTCCGGCTCGTACCCCTCCTCGACAGGCTCGTCCTCGTCCGCGGGCATGAGCGAGACGCGGGTGATCTTCGCGGGGGAGAGGGCGTTCTGGGCGAAGGAGATCAGGTCCTCGGAGAACTGGATGATGTCGATCCGCTCGCCGCGCAGCTCGCGCATGATGTTCTGGACGCGGCTGCCGCGCATGCCGACGCAGGCGCCGACGGGGTCGACGTCCCGGTCGCGCGACGACACGGCCACCTTGGCGCGGTCCCCCGGCTGCCGGACGCAGCCGCGGATGATCACGGTCCCGTCGGCGATCTCGGGGACGTCCCGCTCCATGAGGCGGATCAGGAGCTCGGGGGCGGTGCGCGAGAGGATGAGCTGGGAGCCCTTCGGGTTGCGGTGGACCTCGAAGAGGACGCCGCGGACCCGCTCCCCCTGGGTGTAGCGCTCGGCGCGGGACTGGTGCTCGCGCGGGATCACCGCCTCGGTCCGCCCGAGGTCGACGATCATGTCGCCCCGCTCGAACCGCTTCACCGTCCCGGTGATGAGCTCGCCCACCTTGGGGAGGTACTCGTTGTAGATGTTGTCGCGCTCGGCCTCGCGGACCTTCTGGTAGAGGACCTGCTTGGCGCTCTGGGCGGCGATCCGGCCGAGCCCCTCCGTGGACCTGAAGAGGCGGATCTCGTCGCCCGGGACCGCCTCGGCAGCGGAGATCGCCTCGGCGGCGCCGTCCGGGTCGCGGACGACGATCCAGCTCTTGCCGGCGAGCTCGCCCGAAAGGAGGGCGGGGACCTCCTCGGGGAGGAGCTCGATCCAGGGAAGGCGGACCTCGCGCTCCGGCTCGACCGCGGGGGCCTGCGGGCGCGCCGCGAGCTGCCCGAGCGGGATGTCGTCCTCGTCGACCGGGGTCACGGGGACCTCGGGCTTCGTCTTCTGCTCGACGATCCGGTAGGGAGTCCAGGCGGTCAGCTCGCCGGTCAGCGGGTCGAACCGGGCCGTGATCTCGCGGACCTTGTAGACCTTGCGCGCCGCGGTGGCGATCGCCTCCTCGAGGGCTGCGACGAGGCGGTCCAGCTCGATCTCCTTGTCGCGCGAGGCGGCCTTGAGCGCGTCGAGGATCTCGAAGGCCTTCGTCGGCGGCGGCGCCTTGGCCGCCTTCGCGGCCTTGGCGCTGCGCGCCGTCTTGGGCCGGGCGGCGGTGGTCGGGGCCTCAGTGGAAGTCATCTCGCGGGTCTCTCCCTTCGGGCTGGGGACGACGGGGTCGGGGGGGCTTCGAACTCCGGGATCAAGCGGACGACCTTGACGTCGCCGAACTGCACAGTGTAACGATGCCGCCGGTCCTCGTCTACGACCACCAGGGCGCCGCCGTCGACTCCCTCGAGCGGTCCCTTCATGTGTCGGGCGCCGTCGACGGGAGCGGTCGTCGTCACGCGGACCCTGCGGCCCACGAACCTCCGGGCGTCGTCGAGGGACCAGAGCGGCCGGTCGAGGCCCGGCGAGGAGACCTCGAGGACCCAGGCGCCCGGTATGGGGTCCGCCGCCTCGAGGAGGTCCGAAGCGGCGCGGCTGGCCGCCTCGCAGTCCTCGAGCGAGACGCCGCCCGGGCGGTCGATGAAGAGCGTGAGGACGCCGCGGCGAGCCCCGGGACGCCAGTCGACGTGGCACAGCTCCAGCCCGAGCGACCCGAGCGCCGCCCGTAGGCCGTCCTGCGTCGCCTCGCTCAGCGGGGTGCTGCGATTCGTCACGCTCTCCGTGAGGTCCTCCCCGGGGGCCACCGAAAAAAAAGGCGGGCTCGAAGCCCACCCTCAAGGACTTTGAAAGTCAGCCCAGCTCTTCTTATATCAGACGATCCCGCGTCCCTTCAAGGAGACCCGCGCCCGAGCGGGCTGCCCTATCATCCATCGGCCGCCGGCGCCCGGGTGATTGGCATGGGTTTCCCATGCGAGCCGCTCGAGGGACGATCCTGGCGTCCCCTTGCGAGGAGCGCATTCTCGACGACTCTCTTCTCGGTCTCGACCCCTCGCGGGACGACGACGCCGTTCCCGCCCCGTGGCCGCCTCCGGGCGGCCTTCAGCGCGAGCACGACCCCTTCGCCCGGCCGGAACCGGTCGAGGTGGAGGTCCACCTGGACCGGATCGTGGGTGCAGCTCCTCCGCCGAAGGACGACGTCGCCGAGGATCGTCCGCTCTGGGGGATCGACCGCGAGCGCGCGGTGGCCCTGTCCGTCATCCTCCACCTCCTCATCGCGCTCGCCGTGATCCTCGCGCCCCCGCCGAAGAAGCTTCCGGAGGTCCCTCCCGACCAGCTCCCCGACCCGCTCGGGATCGTCAAGCTGATGACCGTGCCCCCTCCCGAGCCGCCGATCCCCGTGGACCTCTTCCCGTCGCCCGGTCCCAGGGCCCCCGCCCCGGGGCCGAGGCCCCGCCCGTCGGACCTGGACCGCCAGGCGCACGGGGGAGACCCGAAGCTCCCGAAGGCGGTCCAGCCACGGTCCGTCGCCAAGTCCGGAATCCAGGACCTCGAGGAGGGAAAGAAGGGGGCCGAGACGGCCAAGGCCCCTCCGGCCGTGGCGCAGGCCGCCGCGCAGGAGCCGGCCGGAGACGGCGGATCGGCGGCGAAGAAGAAGCCGGAGCAGGCCGGGCCGGGGGAAGCCCTCAAGGGGCTCAAGGGGCTCTCGCCCAGCATCCTCCAGGGGCTGACGGCGGCGCAGGTCGCCCAGGCCGCCCGGGCCGAGGCGGCCGGGGGTGAGGGGGGCGCCGGCTTCGAGCGCGACGGCGGATTCGTCGACTCGGGGCCGCTCACCTTCGACACCGCCGGCTACGACTGGGGCTCGTACGCGGCCGCGATGATCCGGAAGATCAAGCAGAACTGGGACGTCCCGAAGCTGGCGTACTACGGCATCAAGGGGTGGTGCCGCATCCGCTTCTACATCATGAAGGACGGGCACGTGGAGGGGGTGACGCTCCTCGTCTCCTCCGGGATCCCTCCCTACGACAACGCCGCGATGCAGGCGATCCGGAACGCGAGCCCCTTCCGGCCGCTCCCGGCGGACCTGGGCCACGACCGCGAGGGGGTGACGGTGACGTTCCTCTACAACATCCGCCCGGAGGACCTCGACCGGACGGCGCCGGGCGGGTCCGGGAGATAGGCCGGGGAGAAAGCCGCGGGGCGGTCCGAAACCCCGGAGGGACCCTTCCGTAAGGAGACGATGGCGGGCACGACCGTTGCACGGGCCGGCGCCGCTATGATGAAGGACGCGATGCAGACGAAAACGAAGGTCCTCTCCCTCACGGCTCTCGTCGCCGCCGCGGTCGTCTTCGGGATGATCCTGGCCGGGAGCCTCGACTTCACCCGCCACGCCTCGGCGGACCGGATGGCGTCCTCGTCGGCCGACGCGGCGAGCAGCCCGGCCCCGGCGGTCCGGGCGACGGCGCCGGAAGGGCTGCCGTCGTTCGCCGACATCGCCGAGCGCGTCGTCCCGGCCGTGGTCTCGATCCGGTCGACCGAGATCATCAAGGCCGACAAGCGCCCCGCCCCCTTCCACAACTGGGGAGGGCAGAGCCCCTTCGACCAGTTCTTCGGCCCCGACCGCAAGGGGCAGGGCGACGACGAGGACCAGAAGGAGCTCTCGGGCGGCACCGGGTTCCTGATCGAGCCCGACGGCTTCATCCTGACGAACAACCACGTCATCGAGGGGGCGGAGCGGGTCGACGTGACCGTCGGCGAGGTCGACGAGTACAAGGCCCGGGTGGTCGGGCGCGACCCGGCGACGGACCTGGCGCTCCTGAAGATCGACGGCAAGAAGCCGTTCCCCACCCTGACGCTCGGCGACTCGAGCCGCCTGAGGGTGGGCGAGTGGGTGATGGCCGTCGGCGACCCGCTCCAGTTCGAGAAGACCGTCACGGTCGGCGTCGTCTCGGGCAAGGGCCGCGCGCCCGGCCTGTCGAGCGCGACGCGCTCGTTCGAGAACCTCATCCAGACCGACGCGGCGATCAACTTCGGCAACTCCGGGGGGCCGCTCGTCAACGTCCACGGCGAGGTGATCGGCATCAACACGGCGATCTCGCGGTTCGCCCAGAACATCGGCTTCGCCGTCCCGATCAACGTCGCCAAGAGCCTGCTCCCGCAGCTGAAGAAGGGGAAGGTCGTCCGCGGCTTCCTGGGGATCCAGATCACCTCGGTCGACCGGAAGATCCAGGAGGCGTTCGAGCTCCCGAAGCCGGAAGGGGCCCTCGTGCAGTCGGTCGAGAAGGGGATGCCGGGCGACAAGGCGGGCATCCGCCACGGCGACGTGATCACGCGCGTCGACGACGTGAAGGTGGTGACGAACCGCGACCTGATCGACTACGTCTCCGGGAAGACGCCGGGGACCAAGGTGGCGATCACCCTGATCCGCGACGGGAAGGAGAAGACCACCGTCGCCACCCTCGAGGAGAGGCAGGAGGAGGGGGAGGCCCCCGCCGCCGAGGACGAGAGCCAGGAGTCGCGCGAGAAGATCGGCATCTCCATCGACAACCTCACGTCCGCCAGCCGGCGCGCGTACCGGATCGCCGCCGACGCCCAGGGCGTCGTCCTCACCCACGTCAAGCCGGTGTCGGCCGCGGCCGACGCGGGCCTGTCGGAAGGCGACGTCATCCAGGAGGTCAACGGCAAGGCGGTCGCCTCCGTGGAGGCGTTCCAGGCCGAGATGAAGAAGGCCAAGGGGAAGTTCGTGAGGTTCTACGTCCTCCGCTCCATCCCGCGGCCGACGAACTTCATCGCGGCGGTCGAGCTGACCGAGTAGCGGCCCCCGGCCGCACGGAGCCCCGGGAACGCCCCGCGCGAGCGGGGCGTCTCCCTTTCCGGGGCTCCCGCCCGTCGCGGCGAGGCGGGCCGCTCGCCCCGCCGCCTCAGGCGACGAGCATCGCGTCCCCGAAGGAGAAGAACCGGTAGCCCTCCGCGACCGCCTCGCGGTACGCCGCGAGGACGCGCTCGCGCCCGGCGAAGGCCGAGACGAGCATCAGGAGCGTCGACCTCGGGAGGTGGAAGTTCGTCAGGAGGGCGTCGACGGCGAGGAACTCGGCGCCCGGGTAGAGGAAGAGCGCGGTCTCGACGGGGCCGGGGGCGACGCGGCCGCCGTTCGAGCGCGCGGAGGCCTCGAGCGTCCTGACGGAGGTCGTCCCGACGGCCACGACGCGCCGTCCCTCGTCCCGGGCCGCGTTGACGAGCCGGGCCGTCTCCTCGGGGATCTCCCCCCGCTCCGGCTCCATCCGGTGGTCCTCCACGCGGTCGACCTTCACCGGCTTGAACGTCCCGATCCCGACGTGGAGGGTCAGGCGGGCGAGGGCCGCTCCCCGGCCCTTCACGGCGTCGAGGAGCTCGGGGGTGAAGTGGAGCCCGGCCGTCGGCGCGGCGACCGCCCCGGGCTCGCGCGCGTAGACCGTCTGGTAGTCGACCGCGTCGCGGGCGTCGGCGATGCCGTCGGGGCGGTGGATGTACGGCGGGAGGGGGGTGGAGCCGATCCGCGGGAGGGCCTCGGCCAGGGGGACGCCGGAGAACGTCACCAGGTAGCGGCCGTGGCCGTCGGTCTCGCGCACCGTCGCGACGACGCCGGCTCCCACGTCGAACGAGCGCCCCGGCTTCGCGCGGCGGCCGGGGCGGGCGAGGCACCACCAGCTCTCGTCGTGAGGCGCCCGCTCCACGAGGAGGAGCTCGGTGCGGCGCCCCGCCGCGTCGGTGCCGAAGAGGCGCGCGGGGATGACCCGGGTGTCGTTCACGACCACGACGTCCCCGTCGCGGAGGAGGTCCGGGAGGTCGGCGACCCGGCGGTGGCCCACGGCGCCCGTCCGGCGGTCGAGCGTCATCAGCCGCGAGGTGCCGCGCGGGGCGGGGCGCTGCGCGATCGCGTCGGGGGGGAGGTCGAACTCGAAGTCGGAGACGTCCATCGCCCCGATTGTGGCGCCTCGGGGCGCGCGTTGACGCCGCCGCCCCCCGCGTGTAGTGTTCCCGCCCGGTCCGAGATGGGAGAAGCTGCAGGCACCTACAAGAAGGTCCGGCTGATCGACGCCACCGGCATGCAGCGGATCTTCGCCCGGATGGCCCGCGAGCTCGTCGAGACGGTCGGCGGCGCCGAGACCTTCGCCCTGGTCGGCATCCGGACCCGCGGCGTCCCCCTCGCGCAGCGCCTCGCCCTCGAGGTGGAGCGCGCGGACGGGACCCGCCCCCCCGTCGGCCTCCTCGACATCACGCTCTACCGGGACGACCTCTCCACGGTGGCCTCGTCGCCGGTCCTGAAGCGGACGGAGATCTCGTTCCCCGTCGAGGCCAAGACGATCGTCCTCTGCGACGACGTCCTCTTCACGGGCCGGACGGTCCGCGCCGCCATCGACGCCATCCTCGACTTCGGGCGGCCGCGCCGGATCCTCCTCGCCGTCCTCGTCGACCGGGGCCGCCGCGAGCTGCCGATCGAGGCCCAGTTCGTCGGGAAGAGGGTCTCCACCTCCGCGACCGAGATCGTCTCGGTCACCTTCCGCGAGACCGACGGCCACGACGACGTCTGGCTGCTGGACCGCGAGGCCGCCCGTCCCGTCCGCAAGCGGAAGGCGGCGCCGAAGGGCGACGGACCCCGGAAGGGCGCCCCCGCGCGGCGCGCGGCGGGCCCCGAGGCGAGCCCGGCTCCCCGCCGCAAGGCCGCCGCCGGGGCGCCCCGGCGGAAGGCCCCGCGATCCGGGCCGAAACGCCGGAGCTAGGGAGCGTCCTCCCCGGTGACCCGAAGACCCGACGCCCCGTCCGAGCCCCTCGCCTCCTTCGCGAAGAAGGACCTCGTCGACATCGGATCGCTGACCCGGCCCGAGATCCAGCTGGTCCTCGACACGGCGGAGTCGATGCGCGAGATCAACCAGCGGACGATCAAGAAGGTGCCGACCCTCCGGGGCAAGCTGGTCGCGAACCTCTTCTTCGAGGCGTCGACCCGGACCCGCTTCTCCTTCGAGATCGCCGAGCGGCGGCTGTCGGCCGACTCCATCTCGTTCTCGGCCGCCGGCTCCTCCGTCTCGAAGGGCGAGACCCTCCTCGACACGGCGAGGAACCTGATGGCGATGAAGCCCGACGCCATCGTCATCCGGCACCAGGCCTCCGGCGCGCCGCACTTCCTCGCGCGGAACCTCCCGTGCGCGGTGGTGAACGCGGGGGACGGGACGCACGCGCACCCGACCCAGGCGCTCCTCGACGCGTTCACCATGAGGCGCGCCAAGGGGCGGCTCGAGGGGCTGCGGGTCGCCATCTGCGGCGACGTCCTCCACAGCCGCGTCGCCCGCTCGAACGTCGAGCTCCTGACGAAGGTCGGCGCCGAGGTCACGCTCGCCGGCCCGCGGACGCTCCTGCCGGTGGCGGTGGAACGGACCGGCGCGCGCGTCGTCACCAGGATCGAGGACGCCGTCGACGGGGCGGACGTGGTGATGATGCTGCGGGTGCAGAAGGAGCGCGGGGGGGGCCTCGGCTTCCCGAACGACCGCGAGTACTTCGAGCTCTTCGGACTGACGCCCGAGCGGCGCCGCCTGGCCAAGAAGGACGCCATCGTGATGCACCCCGGCCCCATGAACCGCGGCGTCGAGATCGACTCCTCGGTCGCCGACGGCCCCGATTCCGTGATCCTCGACCAGGTCGAGGCCGGCGTCGCGGTCCGGATGGCGGTGCTCTACCTCCTGATCGGAGCCAGCGGTGATGAATGACGCTCCCGTCCTGATCACCGGCGGCCGGGTCGTCGACCCGTCGCGGGGGCTCGACCAGGGGCTCGACGTCCTCCTCCGGGACGGCGTGGTCGCCCGCGTCGACGAGAGGATCGCGGCGCCCAAGGGGGCGACGGTCGTCGACGCCGAGGGGCTCGTCGTGGCGCCCGGCTTCGTCGACCTCCACGTCCACCTGCGCGAGCCGGGGTACGAGTACAAGGAGACGATCGCCACCGGGACCGCGGCGGCCGCGGCCGGGGGCTTCACGACCGTCTGCTCCATGGCGAACACGAGCCCGGTGGTGGACGACGCGGCCACCGCCTCCTTCGTCGTCCGGCGGATCCGCGAGACCGCCCTCGTGCGGGTCTTCCCGATCGGCGCCGTCTCGAAGGGGCTCGAGGGGAAGGAGCTCGCCGAGATCGGCCTGATGAAGGCCGAGGGGATCGTCGCCGTCTCGGACGACGGCCGCCCGATCGCCAGCGGCCTCCTGATGCGGCGCGCGCTCGAGTACGCCTCGATGTTCGACCTCCCCGTCGTCGTCCACGAGGAGGACCCGAGCCTCGTCGCCGGCGGGGTGATGAACGAGGGCTGGGCGTCGACGCGGCTCGGGCTGCCGGGCTGGCCCGCCGTGGCGGAGTCGTCGATGGTGGCGCGCGACGTCGAGCTGGCCGCCCTGACCGGCGCCCGCCTCCACGTGGCCCACGTCTCGACGCGGGGCTCCCTCGCGGCCGTGCGGCGGGCGCGGGCCGAGGGCGTCCGGGTCTCCTGCGAGGTGACGCCCCACCACCTGACCCTGACGGACGAGGACGTCGCCCGCTCGGCTTACGACACCCGGTTCAAGATGAACCCGCCGCTGCGGGACGAAGCGGACCGGGCCGCCCTCGTCGAGGCGCTCGCGGACGGCACGATCGACTGCGTCGCCACCGACCACGCCCCGCACCACGACGACGAGAAGGCGATGGAGTTCGCCGCCGCGCCGTTCGGCGTGACGGGCCTCGAGACCGCCCTCGCCGTCCTGGTCGATTCGTTCGTCGCCACGCGCCTCCTCCCCCTGACGCGCCTCGTGGAGGTCCTCTCCACGGCCCCCGCCCGGCTCTTCGGCCTCCCGTACGGGACCCTGGCCGAGGGAGCGGCCGGGGACGTCGTCCTCTTCTCCACGGACCGGTGGACGACGTTCTCGTCGTTCCGCTCGCGGTCGCGGAACTCTCCCTGGGCGGACCGGACCCTCCGGGGGCGCGTCGAGCGGACCTTCGTCCGAGGGCGGGAGGTCTACGCGGCGGGCGGCCCCGGGGTCGTGACCCCGGCGTCCGCCTGAGCGCCGCCGGTGAACGTCCCGCTTCCCGTGACGGACCCGCCGCCCCCCCCCGCCGCGGAGCCCCCCTCCCCCAAGCGCGTCGTCCTGGTCGACGACTCGCCCCTCTACGCCGAGTCGTGGCGCGCGATCTTCGCCTGCCGCTACGGCGATCGGGTCCGCTTCGAGGCCTACCAGGACCCCGTGGCGGCGCTCCGCGCCCTCGGACCGGACGTCGACCTCCTCCTCGTCGACCTCGAGATGCCGGTCCTCGACGGCCGCAAGGTCGCCAAGATCGCCCAGGAGAGGGGCGTCCCGAGGAAGCGGATCGTGATCGTATCGGGCCACGACGCGGACGAGCTCCACCGCCTCTTCGCGCCGGGCGACTGCCTGGCCGTCATCAACAAGAGCGAGGCGCAGCAGCAGAGCGCCTTCCTGATGATCCTCGACAGCCTCGTCACGAGGCACTGAGCGGCGTCCTCTCCCCGGGACCGGGGCGTCGGATATCCTGCCGTCCCGTGAGCCGCTCCCCTCTCGACGTCGCCCTCGAGGCCGCCCGCGCCGCCGGCGAGGTCCTCCTCGGCTGGTCCGGCCGGCTCGCCCCGGAGGACGTCGAGGAGAAGGCGAAGAACGACGTCGTCTCCAGGGCGGACCGCGAGAGCGAGGACGTCTGCCGGCGCATCCTCCTGGGCGCCTTCCCCGGGGACGTCTTCCTGGGAGAGGAAGCGGGGCTCTCCGGTCCCTCCGCCGACGCCCCGTGCTGGGTCGTCGACCCCCTCGACGGGACGGCCAACTTCGTGCGCGGCTTCCCGCACTGGTCCGTCTCGGTGGCGCGGACCGAGCAGGGTCCTCTCGGGAAGCTCACGGTCGGCGTCGTGTGGGACCCGCTCAAGGGAGACCTCTTCGCGGGGGAAGCCGGGGGCGGCGCGTTCCGGAACGGGCGAAGGCTCCGGGTCGCGGCCCGGCCGGGCCTCGACGGGGCCTCGCTCGCGACCGGCTTCCCGTTCCGGCAGGCCGGAGCCATCGACCCGTACCTGCGCCTCTTCCGCGAGGTCTTCCTCTCCGTCCGGTCGCTGCGCCGCGCCGGGAGCGCCGCGCTCGACCTCGCCTACGTCGCCGGCGGCGTCTTCGACGGCTTCTTCGAGCTGGGTCTCGCGCCGTGGGACACGGCTGCCGGCGCCCTCCTGGTGGAGGAGGCGGGGGGCGTCGTGACCGACTTCGCGGGCGGGGGGCTCTGGAGGACGAGCGGGAACGTCCTGGCGGGCGTGCCCGGCGTCCACGGCGCGCTGGTCGAGCTGGCCTCGCGCGCCGGGGCCGGGGAAGCGGCGCGCTGAAGCCGGCCGGCGGCAGGCCCGCAGGGCCGCGGATCCCCCTGATTCACTCCTCGGCCCGCTCGCGCGGAGGGGGGTTCGGGGGGAACCTGCGGCAGGCCCGCAGGGCCGCGGATCCCCCTGATTCACTCCTCGGCCCGCTCGCGCGGAGGGGGGTTCGGGGGGAACCGGCGGCAGGCCCGCAGGGCCGCGGTTCCCCCTGATTCACGGCAGCCCGCGGACCTCCCGGGCCCTCCGGTAGACCAGCTCGTACGCCGCCGCCGACCGTCCCCACGAGAAGTCGGCGCGCATCCCGTTGGCGACGAGCCGGTGCCAGAGGTCGCGGTGGAAGAAGACGTTCTGCGCCCTCAGGAGCTCGGCCGCCAGCGCGTGCGGCGACGGGTCCTCGAAGTGGAAGCCCGTGGCCCACTCGGCGTTCTGGCCGGTGAAGCCGATGACGGAGTCCGACAGCCCGCCCGTCTTCCTCACGACCGGCACGGTCCCGTAGCGCATCGCGTACATCTGCGTCAGGCCGCACGGCTCGTAGCGCGACGGCATCACGAACGCGTCGGCCCCGGCCTGGATGAGGTGCGAGAGCCGGTCGTCGTAGCCGAGGAACGCGCGGAAGCCCCGGGGAGCGTGGGCCTCGAGGAGGCGCATGCTCCCCTCCAGCGCGGGCTCGCCGCTCCCGAGGACGACGATGCGGACGCCCCGGCGGATCAGCTCGGGGGCCGCCTCGAAGAGGACGTCGAACCCCTTCTGGGGGACGAGCCGCCCCACCGCCCCGACGATCATCGAGGGGTCGCCCGGCTCGAAGCCGGCGACGCGGCAGAGCTCGGCGCGGCACTCCCTCTTCCCGCGGAGGTTCTCGCGCGAGTAGTGGGCGGGGAGGTAGCGGTCGTGGGTCGGGTCCCACTCGTGCGTGTCGATCCCGTTGAGGATCCCGGTGAGCCGGCCGGCCCGCATCCTCAGCACGCCGTCGAGGCCCGCGCCCCCCTCGGGCGTCGTGATCTCCCAGGCGTACGTGGGCGACACCGTCGTGATCATGTCGGCGGCGACGAGGGCGCCCTTCAGCATGTTCAGCGCGCCCGCGTGCTCGACGACCCCGCCGGTGAGCGTCTCGGGAGGGAGGCCCAGGACGCCGAACTGGTCGAGGCCGTAGACCCCCTGGTAGCCGACGTTGTGGATCGTCAGCACCGACGCGACGTCGTCGAACCACGGGTCGCGGTAGCTGCTCCAGGCGCCGAGCATCGGGGCGAGGGCCGGGTGCCAGTCGTGCGTGTGGAGGATCTGGGGCCTCCGTCCGAGCCGCTTCATCGCCTCGACCGCGGCCCTCACGAAGAGGCAGAAGCGCCACAGGTCGTCGTCCTGTCCCCGCTCGTTGGGCGAGTAGATCGTCGGCCGGTGGAAGAGCGGGTCGTGCGCCACGAAGGTGACCGCGACCGTCGTGCCCGGCAGCGTCGCCCGGAGCAGCCCGACCTCGTGCTCGGCGCCGAGGATCGAGACGCGGAAGGGCGAGAGGAGCGTGTCGGGCCAGGCGGCCCGCTTGCGGAACCAGCGGGCGGCGTCGAGGTGGAAGGGCATCCAGACGTCGACCTCGTGCCCCGAGGCCGCCAGGGCCTTCGGGAGCGCGGCGGCGACGTCGCCCAGGCCCCCCGTCTTGGCGAACGGGGAGACTTCCGACGACAGGTGCGAGATCCTCATCGGGTCCTCCCGGTGCCGGGCGTCTCCGGGAGCGTCTCCCAGAGGACGGCGGCGTAGCCCACGACGCGGCTCGTCTCCCCGAAGGCGTCGCCCGAGTCGCCCTGCGCGAGGAGCCGCGCGCGGGTGGGCGGGAGGTGCTTGAGCGCCTCGAGGAGGGCTGTGGCGGGGAGGACGCCGCACATGGAGATCCGCTCGCGGACCAGGACGCGCTCGAAGAGCTCGCGAGGGTCTCCCTGGAGCAGGGCGTCGACCGCCCGGAGGTCCCGCTCCCGGTTCCTCGGGCGCGGGAGGTAGTGGTTGAGGTCGGAGGAGACCACGAGCGCGACCCTCCGGCCGCGCTCCTCGAAGGCGCGGACCACGCGGGCCAGACCAGCGCCGACGGAGGCGCACAGGGCGAAGTCCGGCTCGCCGAGGGAGACGCAGGCGATCTCGATCCCGGGCCGGGCCACCTGGAGGAAGGGGACGAGGACCTCGAGCGCGTGCTCCCTGCGATGCGCCCGTGGGTCGGGGCGGAGGTCGGGGCACGCGCTCAGGAGCGCCTCGGCGAGCTCCGACGAGACGCCGACGTCCCCGAGCGGGGTCCGCCACGCGGCCTCCGGGGAGAGGGCGACGGAGGCCCCTTCGCCGTGGTGGTTCGGACCGAGGAGGAGGGCGAGGCCGGGCCACTCCACGGCGCCGACGCCGTGGCCGGCGATCCGACCGGAGTAGACGTGACCCGCGTGCGGGAGGAGGAGCGCGCGCCACGACTCCGCCGGGAGGCGCGGGGTGCCCGCCCCTGCGAGGTACGCGTCCACGTCGCCCCGGAGGGACCGGGCGTCTCCCTCGTAGAAGACGCCCGAGACCGCGGGGGGCCGGACGCCCTCGATCAAGTGACGATCACCGTGACCTCGACGGACTTCGTGCCGCAGACGACCCGGATGGAGGCGGTGCCGGGAGCGTGCGCCAGGACGACGCCGCCCGAGCACGTCGCCACCACCGGGTTGCTGCTGCTCCAGGTGGCGGCGACCTCGGGGATCGCGTTCCCGGCGGAGTCCCGCGCCGTCACGACGAGCGTGCCGCGGTCTCCCGGCCTGAGGAGGAGCGTCGTGGGCGCCACGTCGAGGGAGGCGATCTCCTGGAAGATCACGCGGACGTCCGCCGAGGCCGAGACGTCGCCGACCGTCGCGGTCACCGTCGTCCGCCCCTCCGCGACGGAGGTCACGGTCCCGTTCGCGTCGACGGTCGCGACCTTCGGGCTCGACGAGGCCCAGGCGACCGGAAGGTCGAGCGGCTTGCCCGCGCTGTCCTTCTGGCTCAGCTCGAAGTGGAACGAGGTCCCCGCCGGCCCCGCCAGGGTGGTCCGGACGGGGAAGACCGAGACGGAGGCGATGTCCACGACGTCGACGACGGCCGTCCCGGTCAGCGGGCTTCCCGCGAGGCTCGCCGTCACGGTCGCCTTTCCGGCAGCGACCGAGGTCAGGACGCCGGCCTCGATCGTGGCCACCTTGGGATTCGACGACTGCCACGAGACGGACGCCCCTTCGACCGGGTTCCCCTTCGCGTCGACGACCTCCCAGGCGAGGGAGCTCGTCCTCCCGAGCCCGTACAGGGTCACCTTCTTCGGGGTGACGCGGACCTCGGCGGGCTTGGCCTTGCAGGCGGCCAGGGCGAGCGCCCCGGCGAGGGCCGCCGCGAGCGCCCCGGCGAGGGCTCGCGCCCGGCGGTGGGGGACGGAACGATGCTGTCGCATGGTCGCGCCAGTTTAGCGCGGCGCGTCGTCGTCGGCGGCGTCGAGGAGGCCGGCCGCGGGGACGCTGGCCGCCATGCGCCGCTCGATCCGCGCCGCGCGGCGAGCGAGGCGGCCGGGGTGCGCGAGGTAGAGCCGCGGGCCCGGGATCATCGCCGCGAGCCACGCGGCCTGGGAGCGCGAGAGCGCGGCGGCCGGGACGCCGAACGTCCGTCGCGCCGCGGCCTCGCACCCGTAGACGCGGTCGCCCCACTCGATCGACGAGAGGTAGAGCTCGAGGATCCGCCGCTTGGGGAGGAACGCCTCGAGGGCGAGGGCGATGGCGGCCTCCCGCACCTTCCTCGCGAGGCTCCTCTCGGGCGAGAGGTAGAGGTTCTTCGCGAGCTGCTGCGTGATGGTCGATGCGCCCAGGGGCGGACGGCGCGGGTAGCGGCGGTTCCGCTGGCGCGCCCAGCGGATCGCCTCCCAGTCGATCCCGTGGTGGTCGAAGAACCGCGCGTCCTCGGCGGCGATCACGGCGCGGACGAGGTTCGGGGAGACCCTCTCGAGGGGAACGGGCCTCCGGTCGATCCGGTCGTCCTTTCCCTCCCGCGAAAGGCGCGCCCTCCGCGCGTCGATGAAGGCCGTCGAGGACGGGTCCCGGAACCGCAGCAGGACGATCCTCGGAAGCGGGACCCAGACGAGGGTGAGAGCGGCGAGGAGGGCGCCCGCGCCGAGGGCGACGAGGAGCCCCGTGCGGGGCGGGGCCCCTCCCCCCGGCCTTCGCGGCGCCCGGAGCCGCGAGGGGGAGCCGGGCGGCGGCTCCTCGCCGCCGGGCACCTCAGCCGACGACCTCGGCGAGGGCGGCCCGCAGCCGCTGGACGCCGAGGAGCGCCTCGTCCCTGGAGAGGGTCAGCGGAGGCCGGAGGCGGATGGCCCTCTCGCCGGAGGCGAGGCCCATGACGTTGTGCTTCTGGAGCCAGCAGGAGAGGACCTTGTTGCGCGTGGCGTGGTCCGCGAGGTCGAACGCGATGAAGAGGCCCCGGCCGCGGACGTTCGTCACGCGCCCCGGGAACTCGGCCGCGAGCTCGTGGAGCTTCCCGAGGAGGAACTCTCCCACGACGCGGGCGTTCTCCACGAGGTTCTCCTCCTCGACGATCTCGAGGTACTTCCGCGCGCGCACCATGTCGACGAGGGCGCCGCCCCACGTCGAGTTGATCCGGGACGAGACGACGAAGACGTTGTCGGGCTCCTCGAGGACCCTGTCGTTCGACGCGAAGCCGCAGACCTGCATCTTCTTCCCGAAAGAGAACATGTCCGGGACGAAGCCGAGGGTCTCGAAGCCCCACATCCGTCCGGTGAGGCCGACCCCCGTCTGCACCTCGTCGCAGAGGAAGAGCATCTCGTTCTCGTCGCAGAGGTGGCGGAGCGTCTGGAAGAACTCGGGGCGGAAGTGGTTGTCTCCCCCCTCGCCCTGGATCGGCTCGATGATGAGGGCCGCCACGTCGTCCCTGTTGTCGGCGAGGGCCTGCTTGATCTGCGCGACGGCGAGCTCCTCGGCGGCCTTCACGCGGGCCAGCACCTCGTCCGTGACGGGGAACGAGAGCTTGGGGTTGACGATGCGCGGCCAGGGGAACCTGGGGAAGTACATCGTCTTCCGCGGGTCGGCCGTGTTCGTCAGCGACAGCGTGTATCCGGAGCGGCCGTGGAAGGCCTGCTCGAAGTGGATGACCTGGTGGCCCACCTCCCGGCGGTAGCCCTTCCGGAAGTTGCGGCGGACCTTCCAGTCGAAGGCGGCCTTGAGCTGGTTCTCGTTGGCGAGGGCGCCCCCCTCGACGAAGAAGAGGTGGCGGGCGTGGGATGCGGGGACGGCGATCCGGGCGAACGTCGCGACGAAGCGGGCCATCTCCTCGGTGTAGATGTCGCTGTTCGCGGGCTTGGTGATCGCCGCGCGGTGGAGCTCGTCGAGGAAGTCCGGGTCCTGGAGCTTCGGGTGGTTGTAGCCGATGGGGCAGGTGGCGAAATGGGAGAAGAAGTCGAGCACGTCGACGTCGTGGAGGGCGTCGCGGACGAAGCTGCCCTTCGAGCGGGCGAGGTCCATCACCACGTGGTAGCCGTCGACGAGCATGTGGTGCCCGAGCGATCGCAGGACGTCCTTCGGGTCGATGTGCTGGGTGACAGTCGGCATGGTCCCTCCGCCGGCCGGAGGCCTGAGGTCGCGGCCGGCCGGGGATTCTAGCAGGGGGTCCCGTCCCCTCGGCCGGAGCTCAGCTCTTCAGGATGACCGCGGGACCGTCGGCCGCGGGGCCCGACAGCGGGGCGGCGACGACGCAGTTCTTCCCGAGCGTCTTGGCCCGGTAGAGCGCGGCGTCCGCGTGCCTGAGGAGCTCGTTCTTCTGCTCCGAGGTGCTCTTCCCTTCCGTGCAGTGCGAGCGGAAGGAGGCGACCCCGACCGACATCGTGATCACCCCCTTCAGGCAGAGGGCCGGCTCGCCCGGTCCGACCGCCATCGGGAGGAAGGTCCAGTCGGAGATCGCCTGGCGGATCCTTTCGGCGACCTCGACCCCCTTCGGGACGTCCGCGTCGAGGAGGATCACCGTGAACTCGTCCCCGCCGTAGCGGCAGGCCAGGGAGACCGTCTGCGCGAGCTGCCTCTGGAGGATGTAGGCCACCTCGCGCAGGATCTGGCTCCCCGCCAGGTGCCCGTGCACGTCGTTGACGGTCTTCAGGTGGTCGCAGTCGAGGAAGAGGAGGGCCATGTCCCCCTCCCGCACGTGGCGCAGGCGCTCCACCTCCTGGCTCAGCTTCTTGTGGAAGTACCGGTCGTTGTAGAGGGCGGTGAGCGAGTCGCGGCGCGCCACCTCGCGGGCCCGGCGCTCGTCGAGGAGGTTCTGGAGCGCCAGCGACAGGGTGTCGCCGAAGAGCTCCATCAGCCGCTCGTCGCGCGTTCCGAACGGCTCGTCGCGGCGGTTCGCCAGGACGAGCGAGCCGCAGACGTGCGTCTCGATGACGACGGGGACGCCGAGGACGTTGCGGACCGGCGTCCCGAGGGCGGGGTCGAGCTCCTGCGACAGCGCCCGCGCCCCCTGGACCTCGTTGACGCACGTCTTCTCCCCGCGGGCGTAGACGAAGCCCGCGATGCCGTCCACCGGGCGGACCTTGCGCCCCGTCGCCGGCTCGGCGAACTCGCCGGCGGTGGCCACGACGGTGAGGTCGTTGCGGGAGCGGTCGTCCTCCTTCGCGACCGGGTCGTCCAGCAGGAGGATCGCGGCCTCCGCCGGGACGAAGTCGAGCGCCTTCTTCACGAGGGTGACGAGGAAGCGCTCGGGGGACGTCCCGCTCGTCTCGTCCAGGAGCCTGTGGCGCTCCAGGAAGCGCGCGAGCTGCTTCGGGGGCAGCACCCGCGACGAGGTGGTCACCGGACGATTCTAGTCGTCCGCCCGGACGGCGCCCGGCGACGGGCCTTCACGACAGGCGGGCGAGGAGGGCGACGGCGCGCTCCCGCGCCCGGGCGATCTCGGCCTCGTAGTCGCCGAGCTGCGGGGCGAAGCGGAGGAACTCGGCCTCGTCGAGGACCTCCTTCGCCTCCTTCCGGAGCGGCGCCGGAAGGCCCGCGCGCTCGAGGGCGGCGAGGAGCTCGGCCTCGGGGGCGGTCTCCGCGAGGCCGCAGCGCCGGGCGATCGCCTGCCGGAGAGCCTCCTCGATCCGCGCGGCCGCCCGCTCCTTCGTCTCTCCCGGCTCGGCCGCGAGGCGCGCGCGGGCCGCGCCGCGGCTCCTCATCCGGCCGCGCAGGGCTAGCGTCGCGCCGCCGGCGGCGAGGAGGGCCGCCGGGATCGTCACGAGGAGCCAGAGCGGGATCGAGACGGTCCGGGTGGCCAGGCTGACCGCCGGAGGAGGCGGGTCGGCGGCGGCTCGCCTTCCGGCCCGGGCCGGCGCGCTCCCCGCCGTCTCGGACGCCGGGACGGTCACCGCCTCGGCCACTGTCGCAGCCGTCGCGGCCGTCGCAGCCGGGGCGGTCGGCGCGGCGGCAGCGGCGGCGGCGGCCGCCGCCGCGTCCCCCTCCACGGAGACGTGCAGCGGGGCGCTCGCCCTCGTCACGACCTTGCGGAGGGCGGGGTCGAAGACCTCGAGCGGCACCGGCGGGATCTCGAGCGGCCCGGGACGGGACGGGACGAGGACGTAGTCCCACTCGACGGAGGCGGTCGCCTTCGGCCCGCTCCGCGTGGGGCTGGACTTCGCCTGGGGCGGGTAGACCCGGACGCCGGCGAGAGAGAGGGGCGGGGCCTCGCCCGCCGTCCGTAGGTTGCCCTGGCCCGACACCTTCAGCCGCAGCGTCACCGCCTCGCCGACCGGGACGGCCGACCGGTCGAGGCTCGCCGTCACGTCGAACCGCCCGACGGGCCCCTTGAAGTCGGGGTGCCCGGGGATCGGGAGGATCCGGATGGTGATCGGCTTCGTCTCGCGCTCGAGCACCTGGGGCCGCAGGCCCCCGAACGGGTCGCCGAACGGGTCGAACGCGGTCCTCACGCCGATCCGGATCCGGGCGGGAGGGATCGTCACCGTCCCGGGCGCCAGCCCTGAGATCACCTTCTTCAGGAGCGTGAACCGCGCGACGGGGTGCCCCCCGATGGTGTCGCTCCTGCCGGTCGGGCGGTCGGGCCTCTCGAGGTCCTCGGCCCAGACGCCCGGGAACTTCGGCGGCTCCACGTACTCGATCCCCTGGACGTCGGCCTGGGTGACGAGCTCGTAGTGGATGACCACCTCCTCGCCGACGTAGGCGCTGAGCTTGTCGGCGGTGGCGGTGTAGAGGACGAGCGGGTCTGCGCGCGGGGCGGCCGGGCGGGAAGGGGAGCGGCGGCCGAAGAACGCCTCGAACGGGTCGTCGTCCGCGCCGGCGTCCCCTCCGCCAGGCCCGGCCGCGGCGGTGCCGGCGCCGCGTCGCGGGGGGCCCACCTCGAGCGCGTACGCCGGAGCCTTCACGTCGAAGTCGCCCACCTTCCAGGCGGTCTCTCCCACCTCGGCGGGGCCCGGCCCGAGCGGCTTGAGGAAATAGGTGAGGCTCGAGGTGCGGCTCACCTCCCCGTTGATGAACGAGATCTGCGTGGAGGTGTTGGGGCCCCCGACGACGCGGAGGTTCTTGAGCGGCAGCTGGGCGGGAGCGCGGAGGTTCCCTCCCGCCGTGGAGCCGCTGAAGACGTAGGTGAGCCGCACGAGGTCGTCCGAGGCCGGCCGCGGCCGGTCGACGTGGACCTCCACGGCGGGCCCGGGCCCCTCCGGCTGCGCCGCGAGGGGGACGGCTGGGAGGAGCGCGGCGACGAGCGCCGCCGCCGCGGCCGCCGCGAGGGCCCGCGCCGCGACGGCGCGCGCGAGGACGGGGAGCGGTCTCACCAGTCCTTCCCCGGACGGCGCCGGACTTTCTGCTCGGCGATCCGCTTCTTCTGCTCGTCGAGGTCGGCCCGTGCGATGGCCGAGAGGAGCTGCTCGGCCTTCTCGCGCGACATCTTCGCCTTCTGCTCGAAGTCGCGGTCGGCCTTCTCCTGCTGCTCCTTCTTCTCCTCCTCGGGGCTCTTCTTCGGCTGCTGCTGCTTCTGCTGTTGTTGTTGCTGCTGCTGTTGCTTCTGCTGCTGCTCCTGCTGCTTCTTCTTCTCCTCCTCGGCGCGTCGCAGGGAGAGCTCGTAGTTGTACGCGGCGTCCGCGGCGCCGGGGGCGAGCCGGAGGGCATCGCGGAAGGCGCCGGCGGCCTCGCCGTAACGCCCCTCCCGGTAACGGACGAGTCCCGCCTCGTAGGCCGCGTCCGCCGCGACGCTCCGGTCGGGGCCGCGGCGGGCGGCGTCGAGCGCCGCGAGGGCCTCCTCGGAACGTCCGGCCCGCGCCAGCGCGGACCCGACGTTGTAGGGGCCTGCCGGGTCCCGCGGGTCGAGCGCGGCCTGCCGGGAGAACCGCGCGAGGGCGTCGGCCTCCTTCTTCTCCGCCAGGGCCTTCCTCCCGGCGAGGGCCTCGGCGCGCGAGCTCGTGAACGGCGGGCGCGAGAGGATCCTCCCGACGAGGCCCGGCGGGGGAGTCGGGCTCGGAGGGACCGCCGGCCCGGGCGCGGCCGGGGCCGGGGCGGTCGCGGGCTGACCCGCGGCGACCGGCTGCGCGGCGCGCGCCTCCGGGGCGACCCCCGCGGCGACCGTCGCAGCGACCGCCGCGGCGAGGGTCGCGAGGAGCGCGGCGGAGGGGACCCCCGCTGACCGGGGGCGGCGGAGGGGACCGAGGAGGAGGAGGGCCGCAGCGCCGACGGCGACGGCGAGCGGGATCTGGAACCGCTCCTCGAGGTTGGTGGCGACCGTCCCCGAGAGGGGATTGCGGGCGGCCAGGTCGATCGCGCGGGCGACCCCGTCGAGGTCGGTGCGTCCGGGCGAGACGATCGAGAAGGTCCCGCCCGTCTCGGCGGCCAGCCTGCGGAGGAGCGCCGGGTCGGGCCTCGAGAGGACGGGGGCGCCCCCCTCCGTCGTCCTGAACCCCTGCGGCCGGCCGGCCGCGTCGAACTGGGGAACCGGGGCGCCGCGGCCGGCGGTGTTGCCGACGAAGACGGTGTGGACGGTGATCTTCTCCGCCTTCGCCTTCTCGACGGCCGCCTCGACCCCGCCGTCGAGGTCCTCGCCGTCCGAGACGACGACGACCTGCGACCCTCCGGGCCCGCCCGGCGGCAGGAGCTCGGCCGCCGCCGTGAGGCCCGCGGCGAGCGACGTCCCCGGCAGGGCTCCGATCCCGGGCTCGAGGGCGTCGAGGAAGAGGCCGACGGCCGCCGTGTCGAGGGTCAGGGGGACGAGGACCTGGGCCTCGCCCTCGCAGCCGATCAGGGCGACGCGGTCGCCTCCGAGCCTTTCCAGGAGCGACATCGTCGCCTGCCGGGCGAGGACGAAGCGCGACGGGGAGACGTCCGTCGCCCCCATCGACGCCGAGGTGTCGAGGACCACCACGACGTCGGCGCCGCGCCGCTCGATCGTCTCGGTCGTCCTCCCCCAGCGCGGGCGAGCCTCGGCGAGCCCGACGCCGGCGAGGACGAGGAGGGCGAGGAGGGCGGGGAGCGTCCTCCGGGGCCCGGGGATTCCGCTCCGCGCGGCGAGGGCCGGCGAGACGAGGGCGTTTGCCCTCCGCCCCTCGAGCCGGCTCCAGAGGGCCCAGAGCCCGGCCGCGAGCGCCACGCCCGCTGCCGTCGCCGCGAGCCAGGCGGGAGCGGCGAAGAGGGTGGCGAGCGCCGACGGGGCGGAGAGGGAGGCGGTCATCGCGGCGTCACCGGGAAGGCGAAGGCGGCGAGGATCCCCGCCACCGCGAGGACGACGCCGGAGGGAAGGAGCGCCTCGTGGTAGATCTCCCTCCAGCGGGTGTAGGTCGTCGTCTGGATCCGGCTCTTCTCGAGGCGGTCGATCGCCTGGAACGTCTCCGAGAGCCCCTTCGGGTCGGTGGCGCGGAAGAAGCGGCCTCCCGTGGTGTCGGCGATCCTCTGGAGGAGCTTGTCGTCGACGTCGACGTTCGCGAGGACGCGCCGCTCGGTGACCCGGCCCGTGTCGGGGTCCCGCATCTGGACCGGGATCTCCACGGGACCCCGGTCCGTCCCGACGCCGACGGTGTAGACGCGGACGCCGAGCGCCCGGGCGATCGAGGCGGCGGTGTCGGGGTCGATCTCGCCGGCGTTGTTCGCTCCGTCCGTCACGAGGACGACGACCTTCGACTTCGCCTGCGACGGCTTGAGCCGGGCCAGGGCGTTCCCGAGAGCCATGCCGATGGCCGTCCCGTCGCCCTGCTCGCCCAGCTTCAGGTCCGCCATCCTCTCGAGGAGCATCGCCCGGTCGGTCGTCAGCGGGACGACGGTCCTGGAGCGCCCCGCGAACGTCAGGAGGGCCAGCCGGTCGTTCGGCCGTCCCTCGACGAACCGCCGGGCCTCCGTGCGCGCGACGAAGAAGCGGTTCTTCGGCTTGAAGTCCTCGGCGGCCATGGAGCCGGACGCGTCGAGGGCGATGACGATGTCGATCCCCTCCGTCCACGACTCGGTCCGCTCGAGGCCGACGCGGGGGCGGGCCAGGGCCACCACGAGCCCGGCGGTGCCGAGGCACGCGAGGGCGAACGGGAGGTGGCGGAGGCGGACGCGCCAGGTGGGCCGCGCGTTCGCCACGAACGCCAGCGTGGGGACCGCGAGCGCGCCGTCCCCCCGCCGCTCGCGGAAGGCCTTCAGGGCGATCGCCAGCGGCAGGACGAGGAGGAGCCAGAGGAGCTCCGGGTCCCGGAACGAGAGGCCGGGCGGGAAGAGGGAGGCGATCGAGGCCGGGAGGGAGCTCACCGCGCGGCCTCCCGCTTCCCGGCCTTCTCGGCCTTCTCGGCCCGGGCCGCGGCGGCGGCCCGCTCGGCCTCGACGTACGAGAGGAGCCGGCGCGCCCTCTCGACGTGCTCGAGGGCGTCGGCGCGCGTGGCCGCGCCGCGGCCGAACTTCACCCGGTCGGCCGAGCCGAGGATCTCCGCGAGGCCGACCTCCCGCGGCGCCTCCCACCCCGCCTCGCGGAGGCGCTTCACGGTCTCGAACGTCGTCCACTCGAGGACGGGGAGCGAGAGGTGGCGCTCGAGGAATCGCTTCGTGGCGTGGGTCAGGTCCGTGTAGAAGGGGCGTGGGTCGCCCTCCAGCGTGCCGGCCGACGCGGCCAGCCGGTCGAGGGCGGCGCCGAACTCGACCTCGAGGGGGACCTCGGGCGCCGCGGCGAGCGCGCCGGCCCCCGAGCTCCGCCGCCTCCTGCGGACGAGCCAGAGGACGACGAGGCCCGCGGCCAGGGCCGCCAGGGCGAGGAGCGCCCAGAACCACCAGGGGCGGGCCGGGATCCGGACGTCGCGGTCGTCGCGCGGCGCGAGCTCCTCCGGCTTCTTGTCGCTCGGCAGGCGGGAGGAGACCTGGAGGAGCGCCGCCGGCGGCCGGACCGCGGTGCGGCTTCCGTCCGGCGCCACGAAGACGAGGTGCGGCCCGGGGAGCGGCACGTCTCCGGACGCGAAGGGGACCACGTCGACCGTCTGCCGCCAGACGGCCGACCCGGCGCCGGCCTTCTCGAGGGTCGCCGGCCCTTCCACCGAGAAGCCGAGGACCGGCCCGCTCCCCTCCTGGGGCCCCGGGAGCCGCGGCGAGACGTACGCCTCGACCTCGACGCGCGCCCCCTCCGGGATCCGCGCCTCGTAGGTGACCCGGGCCCGGTCCCCGACGCCGAGCTTCGTCCGGTCGACCGAGACGGTGAAGGACGGGGGAGCGGCCGGTGCCGCCGCGCCCGCCGGCGCGAGCCCCGCCGCGGCGAGGGCGAGGAGGGGGAGGACGCCGGCCGCCCGGCTCACCGTCCCATCGCCTTCCGCCGCTCGCGCTCCTTGAAGAAGCGGACGAGGGCGTGCTCGTAGGGGGCGTTCGTGGCGAGCGGGATCGCGTCGATCCCCGCGTCCCGGAAGGTCCTCATCGGGTCGGGGAAGGGGCGTCCCCGCCGCCCCCAGAGCTTCCGGAACCCGGGGTCGGAGGCGTCGAAGACGCGGGTGAGGCCGGTCTCCGCGTCGCGGAGCCTCACGAGCCCGCTCGTCGGCAGCGCCGCCTCGAGGGGGTCGGAGATCGGCATCGCGACGACGTCGTGCCGGCCCCGGAGGACCTTGAGCGGCTTCTCCCAGCCGGCGTCGAGGAAGTCGGAGAGGACGAAGACGACGGAGCGCTGCTTCAGCAGGGAGTGGGCGACCCGGAACGCGAGGGAGAGGTCGGTGCCGCGTCCCTCGAGGGGGTGGCTCAGCGCGTCGAGCGCGATCGAGAGGGCGTGCTTCAGCCCCTTGCCCGGCGGGACCCAGCGCTCCACCCGGTCCGTGAAGAGGAGGGCGCCGACCCGGTCGTTGTTCTTCACGGCCGCGAAGGCGAGGAGGGCCGCCAGCTCCGCGCAGAGGTCGCGCTTGGCGAGGAAGCGCGAGCCGAAGCCCTGCGAGGCGGAGAGGTCGAGGAGGAGGAGGGCCGTCAGGTCGCGCTCCTCGACGTACTTCTTGATGTGCGGCGAGCCCGTCCGCGCCGTGACGTTCCAGTCGATGGAGCGGACGTCGTCCCCCGGGACGTACTCGCGGACCTCGGAGAACTCCATGCCGCGGCCGCGGAAGACGGAGTGGTACTCGCCCCCGAGCCCGGCGTCGACGAGCCTGTTCGTCCGGATCCGGATCCGGTTGATCTTCTTCAGGACCTCGCGGGGCAGCATGGGCGTCCCTGGCTCCTCGCCGGCCTCAGGGGACCTCGATCCTCTCCAGGATGCGGGAGACCACCTGGTCGCTCGACACGTTCTCCGCCTCGGCCTCGTAGCTGAGGAGGACCCGGTGCCTGAGGACGTCGGGCGCGACCTCCTTGACGTCCTCGGGGACCACGTACCCGCGCCCCTGGAGGAAGGCGTGGGCCCGGGCCGTCGCCAGGAGCGCCAGCGTCGCGCGCGGCGACGCGCCGTAGGAGACGAAGCCGGAGAGGTCGGCGAGGCCGTACGCCTTCGGGTCGCGCGTCGCGGCGACCAGCTCGACGAGGTAGCCGCGGATCCGCTCGTCGACGTACAGGCTCCTCACGAGGGCGCGGAGCTCGCGGACCTTCGCGGGGGCGAGGACCGGCCGGACGGTGCCCGTGACGTCGGACTCGGCCCGGTCCCCCATCCGGTCGAGGAGCTGCCGCTCCTCGGCCTTCGTCGGGTAGCCGACCCGGAGCTTCATCAGGAAGCGGTCGACCTGGGCCTCGGGGAGGGGGTAGGTCCCCTCCTGCTCGATCGGGTTCTGCGTCGCCAGGACGAGGAACGGGTCGGGGAGGGCGAAGGTCTCCTCGCCGATCGTCACCTGCCGCTCCTGCATCGCCTCGAGGAGCGCCGACTGCACCTTCGCCGGGGCGCGGTTGACCTCGTCCGCCAGGAGGAGGTGGGCGAAGACGGGGCCCTTGCGCGTGAAGAACTCCTGCGTCTTCGGGTTGAAGACGAGGGTCCCCACGACGTCGGCGGGGAGGAGGTCGGGGGTGAACTGGATCCGCGAGAACGAGGCGTCGAGCCCGCGCGCGAGGGTCTTGACGGCGAGCGTCTTGGCCAGGCCGGGGACTCCTTCGAGGAGGACGTGCCCGTCGGAGAGGAGCCCGATGACGAGCCGCTCGATGAGCGTGCTCTGGCCGACGATGACCTTTCGGATCTCCGTCAGGAGGGCGGATACCGCGAGCGCGTGCTCCCGGATCTTCTCGGTGAGGGCCGCGGCGTCGAGGCCCCTCGTCTCGGCGGTCGTGCTCATGCGCTCCTTCCGCGTGCCAGGTTGGCCGGAGAGGGCGCGCGAACGCCCATCCGCCCGTGCCTCTCTGGCACGACCCGGCGACGGGCCGGTACGGAGCAAGCCGGGTGCCGTCCGCGGGGGCCGGGCTGGGCTATCCTCGCCCGCCCGATGCGCCGACTCGACCGACCGCTCCTCCGGCTCGCCCTCGTCGTCCTCGTCTCGCTGGCGCTCGTCGTCCCGCTCGAGGCGGCCACACGGAAGAAGCACCGCTCGAAGAAGGGAAAGGGGCCGAGGCCCACGCCGACGATGGCGCCCCTCCAGGGACCTCCCGCGCCGACGCCCGTCCCGGAGCTCCGGGCGGCGGGCGCGTGCCTGGAGTACGAGCCCGGCCACTTCCTCCTGCTCGCCGAGGTGGGGGCCAAGGGGACGATGTTCCGGATCGACAGGTCGACGGAGATCGAGACGGAGGTGCGGAAGGGGATCCGGCTCCGCGTCCTCTACGTCGAGGGCCCGGAGGGGCCCGTCGCCCGGCGGATCCTGCCCGGGCCGATCGCCGCGACGCCGGTGCCGCCGGGTCCGAAGGGCCCGAAGGCCCCGTCGACGACGCCGCGCGGGCCGGTCTGAGCGGGCCGCCGCGCGCCCGCGGGGCGCGGGGAGCCCGGACGCGGGCTCCCCGGCCGCGGGTCAGGCGATGTGAGGCTCGAACTTCTTCTCGAGGGAGGCCTGGGGCGCGACGCCGACGACCCGCTCGACCACCTGGCCGTTCTTGAAGAGCATCAGCGTGGGGATCGACATGATCTGGAACCGCTCGGCGATCGCCGGGTGGTCGTCGACGTTGACCTTGCCGACCTTGACCTTCTCCCCCCACTTCGCCGCGAGCGACTCGACGATCGGAGTGATCATGCGGCAGGGGCCGCACCAGACGGCCCAGAAGTCGACGAGGACGGGGACCTCGCTCTTCAGGACGGCTTCCTCGAAGCTGCTCTCGGTCAGCTCGCGGACGTTCTCGGACATGGCGTTTCCTTTCTAGCCGGGCTGGAGGGGCGCCGCGCGGGGCGCCCGTCCGACGATGGTAGTTTCGGGCTTGTGAGAGCGTCAAGGAGGCGGCTCGGCCAGCACTTCCTCCGGGGTGGACGGACGGTGGAGAGGATCGTCGAGGCGGTCCTGGCCCCGGAGGGCGTGGCCGCGACCGCGGCTGCCGGTGCCGAGGTTCACGTGGTGGAGGTCGGTCCCGGGCGCGGCGCCCTGACCGGGCCCCTCCTCTCCCGGGGACTCTCCGTCGTGGCCCTCGAGCTGGATGGGGGGCTCGCCGCCGCCCTCCGGAGCCGCCTCCCGCCGGGGCGCCTCACCATCGTCGAGGGGGACGCCGTCACGTTCGACCTCGACGCCCTCGTCGCCCTCGCCGGCGGTCCGCCCGTCCCCCTCGTCGGGAACCTCCCGTACGAGTCGGCGACGCCGATGGTCCGGCGCTTCGTCCGCAGGCCCGACCTCTTCCCGAGGGTCGTCGTGATGGTCCAGAAGGAGGTGGCGGAGCGGATCGCCGCACGGCCCGGAACGCCGGGCTACGGCTTCCTCTCGGTGGACGTCGCCGCGCACGCCGCCGCCGCGCGCCTCTTCGACGTCGCCCCGGGCGAGTTCTCGCCCCCTCCGAAGGTCGTCTCGTCCGTGGTCGCGCTCGTCCCGCGGCCGCCACGGCCCGGGACGGCGGGGGCCCTCGCCGTGGCGTCGGCCGGCTTCGCGAGCCGGAGGAAGACCCTCCTCAACGCCCTGGGCGCGCGGTGGGGCCGCGAGCGCGCCGCCGGGGCGCTCCGGGCCGCCGGCCTGCCCGCGACCACCCGCGCGGAGGAGATCGGCCTCGACGCGTTCGAGCGGCTCGCCGCCGCGCTCCCGCCGCCCGGCGACGGCGGCCGGGACGTCGAACTTCCGGCACGATCGGGCAGCGGCTGATAAAATCGGTCGATGTCGATTCCGCTCTGGCAGGCGGTCCTGCTGGGGGTCTTGCAGGGTCTGACGGAGTTCCTCCCCGTCTCGTCGAGCGCGCACCTCGTCCTGGCGCAGCGCCTCCTGCCCGGGTTCTCCCAGCCGGGCCTCCTCTTCGACGTGATGCTCCACCTCGGGACGCTCGTGGCGGTGACCCTCTTTTTCCGGGAGCGGATCCTGTCCTACGTCCGGGACCTCCTCGGCCGGGACCCGGCTCTCCGGCGGCGCTCGGCGCGGCTGGTGATCGCCCTGGCGGCGGCGGTGGCGGCGACCGGGGCCGTGACCGTCCCGCTCCGCCGGCTCGCGCTCGACGTGGAGCCCTCCCTCGCCAGGATGGGGCTCGCGCTCGTCGCGACCTCGCTCCTCCTCCTCGCCGCGCAGGTGGTGGGGCGGAGGCGGGGCGGCGCCGGCCGGAGCCTCGACGAGGTCTCGCTCCGCGACGCCGTGCTCGTCGGGGGGTGCCAGTCCCTCTCCGCCCTCTTCCGGGGCCTGTCGCGGTCGGGGAACACGATCGCCGTCGGCCTCTTCTCCGGGCTCTCGCGGCAGGCCGCGGCGGAGTTCTCCTTCCTGCTGTCGATCCCCACGATCCTCGCCGCCGCCGTCGTGGAGAACCTCCACGAGTACCACAAGACCGGCGTCCTCGTGACGAGCGGCGCCAGCCTCCCCTCGTACGCCGTCGGGATGGTGACGGCCGGCGTGGTCGGCTACCTCGCCGTCGCCCTCCTCCTCGGCCTCGTCGTCCGGAACAGGCTCTGGCCCTTCGTCCTCTACTGTGGCGTCCTCGGCCTCGCGCTGCTGGGCGCCGGGATGCGGTGAGACCGAGATGACCCCTGCCCCCGCACGCCCCGAAGGGCTCGCGAAGCGCCGGGACGAGTTCCTCGGCATCCTCCTCGTCGCCGCCGCGCTCGTCCTCCTGGCCGCCCTCGCCTCGTACCACCCCGCCGACCCGTCGCTCTTCTCGGCCGTCGCCGACGCCGACGCGCGGCCCAGGAACTGGGCGGGGCGGATCGGCGCCTCCTACGCGGACGGCTCCCTCCAGTTCTTCGGCTGCTCGGCCTTCCTCGTCCCCCTCGTCCTCCTCGCCGTCGGCGCACGGAAGGTGTCGGGGCGGCCGGTCACCGCCTGGGGGACGAAGGCTCTCGGGCTGGTCGCCACCCTCCTCTCCTCGGCCGCGCTCTTCCAGCTCGCGCTCGGGCGGCCCTCTCTCCTGGGAGGAGGGGTCGGCGCGGGAGGCTTCGTCGGCGACCTGATCGCCTCCGGGCTCGTGGCCGCGCTCAACCCGCCCGGCGCGGCCATCCTCCTGTCGGCGGCCCTCCTGATCGGGCTCCTCCTGGCGACCTCGCTCTCGCTCGGGGAGGCCGTGCGGGGAATCGTGACGCGTGTGACCGGAAGCGTCTCGGCCTGGCGCCTCGACCGGGAGCGGAGGAAGCAGCACGACCAGAAGGAGCGCCTCCGCCGCGAGGTCGTCAAGAAGCACCTCGAGCGGGCGCGCACCAACCCGTCCGATCCCGCCGAGGACGGGGGCGGCAAGCCCGAGGCGGACGTGGTCTACATCCCGACCTTCTCGCGCCTCAGGGTCGAGGAGAGGACCGGCGCGGGACGCTTCTCCATCGAGCGCGCGCGGCCGCGCCCCGGCGCCGCGGCCTCCGGAGCGGGGGTCGCCGCGGGAGCGGAGGCCGCGCCGGGCGTCGCCCTCGGCTCGACGGTCCCGGCCGCGGCCGCTCCTCCTCCGCCTCCGGCGCGCGCGGTCCCCGTCGCCCGCCCGGCGCAGCTGAAGAAGGAGGACGCTCCGCAGAGGATCCTCCCGTTCCCCTCGCCGAAGGAGTCGGGGGGGTGGATCTTCCCGCCCGAGCGCCTCCTGCGGGCCGCCCCGAAGCGCGACCGCGAGAAGAGCCGGGAGGAGTTCGTCGCGACGATGGAGCTGATCACGGCCAAGTGCCTCGAGTTCGGGGTCGAGGGGCTGGTCGAGACCTACCGTCCCGGCCCGGTCGTCACGACGTACGAGTTCAAGCCGTCCGCCGGAGTGAAGGTGGCGCGGATCGCGAGCCTCGAGAACGACCTCGCCCTCGCCCTCGCGGCCGAGAAGGTGAGGATCGAGCGGATCCCGGGCCGCTCGGCCGTCGGCATCGAGGTCCCGAACCGGAGCCGCGACCTGATCTCCCTCCGGGAGGTGATCGAGAGCGAGCGGTTCAAGCGCTCCCCCTCGCTCCTGACGATCGCGCTGGGGATCGACGTCGAGGGGGTGCCGATCGTCGCCGACCTCGCCCGGATGCCGCACCTCCTGGTCGCCGGGATGACGGGCGCCGGCAAGAGCGTCGGCCTGAACGGGATGATCACGTCGATCCTCTACAAGGCGCGCCCCGACGAGGTGAAGTTCATCTTCGTCGACCCGAAGATGAACGACATGAAGGACTACGACGACCTCCCGCACCTCCTCGTGCCGGTCGTCGTCGACCCGAAGAAGGCGGCCAACGCCCTGAAGTGGGCGGTCGACGAGATGGAAGGGCGCTACAAGCTCCTCTCCGAGTGGCCCGGCGTCCGCAACATCGAGCAGTACAACGCGGCGATCCGCGACCCGGAGGCGGTCGCCGAGGTGAGGGAGAAGCTGGGGGACAAGCTCAAGACGAACGGCGCGGACGGGGCGATCTCGCCGATGCCGTACATCGTCATCGTCATCGACGAGCTGGCCGACCTGATGATGACCGCCCCGCGCGACATCGAGGAGTCGGTCGCCCGCCTCGCCCAGAAGGCGCGCGCCGTCGGCATCCACCTGATCCTGGCCACCCAGCGCCCCTCCGTCGACGTCATCACCGGGACGATCAAGGCGAACCTCCCGTGCCGCGTCGCCTTCACGACGCGGACCAAGATCGACTCGCGGACCATCCTCGACGCCGTCGGCGCCGAGTCGCTCCTGGGGCAGGGGGACATGCTCTACCTCGCCCCGGGCACCTCCTACCTCGCCCGCGTCCACGGCGGCTACGTCGGCGGGGACGAGATCAAGGAGATCTGCCGCTTCCTCAAGAAGCAGGCACGGCCGATCTACGACGACTCGGTCACCGCCGACCGCGAGGCGGCGAGCGTCGAGGCGAACGGGAAGGGGGGCGCCCGCGACGACGACGCCGACCCGATGTACGACCAGGCGGCGCGCCTCGTCGTCCGCGAGCGGATGGCGTCGATCTCGTTCCTCCAGCGGCGGCTCGAGATCGGCTTCTCGCGCGCCGGGAAGCTGATCGACATGATGCAGCGCGACGGCGTCGTCGGTCCCCCCGCCGGAGGCTCCAAGAGCCGCGAGATCCTCGTGGCGCCCGATTACTTCGACGAGATCGACCGGGCGAAGCGGACGTGACACGCCGCGAGGCGTGCCCGCGATGAAGGCCGTCTTCTTCGGGTCGCCCGACTTCGCCCTGCCGTCGCTCGAGGCGCTCCTCTCGGCCGGGCACGAGGTGGCGCTCGTCGTCTCCCAGCCGGCCAGGCCGGTGGGTCGCAAGGCGGTCCCCACCGACCCGCCGGTAGCGCGGGCGGCGCGCGAGCGGGGCCTCGCGCTCCTCCAGCCCGCCACCCTGAGGGACGACGCGGCGCTCGCCGCGCTCGCCGCGCCCCGGGCCGACGTCTTCGTCGTCGCCGCGTACGGGAAGATCCTCCCCCAGCGGGTCCTCGACCTGCCGCGGCACGGCTGCGTGAACGTCCACGGGTCGGTCCTCCCGCGCTGGCGCGGCGCCTCGCCCGTCCAGGCGGCCCTCCTCGCGGGGGACGCGGAGTCGGGAGTCTCGATCATGCGGATGGAGGCGGGGATGGATACCGGCCCTCTCTACGCGGCGGCGACGACGCCGATCGGCGAGGACGAGGACGCGGGCGCCCTCTCGCGCCGGCTCGCGGCGCTCGGCGCCCGGCTCCTCGTCGAGACGCTGCCCGGGATCGCCTCCGGAGCGGCCGCCGCCGTCGCGCAGGACGACGCCCGGGCGACGCTCTGCCCGAAGATCCGTCGCGAGGACGGCCGCGTCGACTGGACCCGGACGGCCGAGGAGCTGGTCCGCCGCTCGCGGGCCTTCTCGCCCTGGCCCGGCCTCTTCTGCTTCCGCGGCGCCGCCCGGCTGAAGCTCGGGCGCGTCGCGAGCCGCCCCGGCGTCGCGGGCCGCGAGCCGGGGGAGGTCCTCGAGGCCGGCGACGTTATCGTCGTGGCGTGCGGCGCGGGGGCGCTGGCGATCTCGGAGCTGCAGGCCGAGGGGCGGAAGGCGCTCCCGGCCGCCGCGTTCTGCCGCGGGGAGCGGCTCGCGCCGGGCGAGCGGCTCGCGTGAGCCCGGCCCGGGCGGCGGCCCTGGACGTCCTCGTGCGGGTCGAGAGGGACCGCGCGCACGCCGCGCCCCTCGTCGACGCGCGCGCCCGCCGGATGCCGCCCCGCGAGGGGGCGCTCCTGCGCGCCCTCGTCCGGACCACCCTGCGCCACGCGCTCCGCCTCGACCACGTCCTGGCGCGCTCCCTGGACCGGCCGGTGGCCTCGCTCGAAGCCCCCGTCCGCGCGGCGCTGAGGCTCGGGGCGGCGCAGCTCCTCCTGATGGACCGCGTCCCTCCCCACGCCGCGGTCGGCGAGACCGTCGCCGCGCTGAAGGCCGCCGCTCCCCGGGCCGCGGGCCTCGCCAACGCCGTCCTCCGCCGCGTGGCGGCGACCGAGGAGCGACCGGGCCGGGTCGACCTGGGGCCCGGGGCCGGGCCGATCGAGCGGCTGTCCGTGGAGACGTCGCACCCGCTCTGGCTCGTGAGGCGCTGGGTGGATCTCCTCGGCGAGCCGGCGGCCCGGGCCGCGCTCGAGGCCGACAACGCCGACACCCCCGTCGAGGTGCTGCTCGACCCTCGAGGGGAGCCGGCCGCGGACGTCGTCGCCCGCCTCGCCGCGGAGGGCCTCCCGCTCGAGAAGGTCGCCTGGGCGCCGCTCGCCTACCGGGTCGCGGGGCGGGAGGCGGGCGCGCACCCCGCCATCCGCTCCGGCGCGGTGGCCGTCGTCGACTCGGCGGCGCAGGCGATGGCCGAGCTCGTGCCGCCGGCCGACGTCGTCGTCGACCTCGCGGCCGCGCCCGGCGGGAAGACCCGCTGCCTCCTGGCGACCGGGCGGGCGCGGCGCGTGGTCGCCCTCGAGCGCCACCCGCGCCGGGCGTTCCGCCTCGCGTCGAACCTCTCCTCGGCGGGCCGCCGCGACGAGGTGCTGGCGGTGGTCGCCGACGCCGGGAGACCCCCGCTCGCCCGAGGCAGGGCGGCCAGCGTCCTCCTCGACGCCCCGTGCTCCGGCACGGGGACGCTGCGGAAGAGCCCCGAGATCCGGTGGCGGCTCCGCCCCGAGGACCTCCGTGGATTCGCCGAGGTGCAGGAGCGGCTCCTCGACGCCGCGCTCGATCTCTGCGCCCCGGGAGGGACCGTCGTCTACGTGACCTGCTCGCTGGAGCCCGAGGAGAACGAGGAGGTCGTGGCGCGGGTCCTCGGACGGCGCGCGGACGCCTTCCGCGCCCGTCCCGACGCGGGGTCCCTTCCGGACCCCCTCGGCGCCGCGGAGCGCGGGACGGGCCTTTTTCGCGTGGCTCCCGGCCCGTGGAACGACGGTTTCACCGCCTCGGTCCTCCGGCGGGCGCCCGGAGCGCGCTGAACAAGCGGCTTTTTCGCTTCTTTCCCGTTGACACGACGGGTCGCGAAGCCTACATTTCCCGCGATTCGCGCACGGCGAACGCTAGATAGATTCAGGTAGAAGTAGAGGAGGTTCCCCACATGGCTGGAAAGGCCGAAATCGTCGACGCCATCTCCGAAGACACCGAGCTGTCGAAGAAGGACGCGACCGCCGCCTTCGAGGCGTTCGTGAATGCGATCTGCGGGTCCCTGAAGAAGGGCGAGCGGGTCGCGGTTCCGGGCCTCGGCATCTTCAGCGTCGCCGAGCGCAAGGCCCGCACGGGCATCAACCCGCAGACGAAGGCGAAGATCAAGATCGCTGCGGCCAAGGCTGCCAAGTTCAAGGCGGGCAAGGACCTCAAGGAGCTTCTGAACAAGAAGCGGCGCTAGGAGCGGACGGGGCCGGAATCCCCCGCGCCCCTCTGCGTCCCGAGCGATGAGCGGCCGGTCGGCGGCCGCCCGGAGGACGTCCCGGCACGGTCCGGGACGTCCTCTTGTCGTCTCCGTCGCGCTCCGCCGTCGGCCGCGTCCCACGATCGCGCCGGCGTCGGCGCGCGCGCCCGGAGGCTCTGCCCGTATCATCCGGCGGCTTGATCCCTCTTCGAGACGACATCCCGCACCGATCGCCACCGGTCGTGAACGTGGCGCTGATCGTCGCCTGCAGCGTCGTCTTCCTCTTCCAGGTGCTGCAAGGGCCCAACGCGCAGGCCTTCATCGTCTCCTGGGGCTTCGTCCCCGTCCGGTTTTTCCACCCGGCCCGGTTCGGCGCGACGATGGGAACGGAGCTGGTGACGCTGGTCAGCTCGACGTTCCTCCACGGCGGCCTCTGGCACGTCGCGGGGAACATGCTCTACCTCTGGATCTTCGGCGACAACGTCGAGGACGCCCTCGGCCACGCCCGCTACCTCGTCTTCTACCTGGCGTGCGGGGCGTCCGCCGCCCTCGTGCAGGGGGCGCTCTCCGCCTCCTCTCCGATCCCGCTCGTCGGGGCCTCCGGAGCCATCGCCGGGGTCCTCGGGGCGTACTTCGTCCTCCACCCCCGGGCGCGCGTCCTGACGCTGGTCCCCCTCTTCTTCCTCTTCCCGCTGGTCGAGATCCCGGCCGCGTTCTATCTCGTCCTCTGGTTCCTCCTTCAGTTCTGGATGGGGACCTCGTCGCTGGTGGCCGAGGGGGGCGCGGCAGGGGGCGTCGCCTGGTGGGCGCACGTCGGCGGGTTCGCGACCGGGATCCTCCTCCTCCCCCTCCTCAAGCCGGCGCGCCGACCGGCGGCGCGGGCGTGGATCCGGTGACCGGGAGCGCGACCCCGGCAGGTCCGGGGCTCGTCGGCGGGGAAGAGACCGCCGGGCCGACGCCGGCGCCTGCTCCCGATCCGCGGCGGGACCTCCCGGCGGGAGGGGACCGCCGACACGAGACCGCCGCCTTCGTCCTGGCGGGGGCCGCGCTCCTCTTCGTCTTCCACACCCACCTCGTCCCGGCGCTCGTGGCCGGGCTCCTCACGCACCTCGTCCTCGCGAGGACCGCGCGCGTCCTCAAGGGCCCGCGTCTCTCGCACGGCGCGGCGCGCGTCGTCGCGCTGGCGCTCGTCGTCGTCCTCTCGGCCGGCGTCGCCGCGACGGCGGCGCTCGGCCTCTTCGCCTTCGTGCGCGGGCACCTCGGCGACCTGCCGGGCCTCTTCGCGAAGCTGGCCGACGTCGTCGACCGCGCCCGGTCCCAGCTGGAGAGCCTGGGCTTCTCGCTCCAGGCGCTCGCGTCCGTCGGGAACGCCGACCAGCTCCGGACCGCTCTCTCGACCTGGCTCCGCGAGCACGCCGCCGAGCTGACGCACGCCGGGGGCCTGGCGGGGCGGGTGGCGCTCCACGTCCTGATGGGCGTCCTCGCCTCGGTCCTGGTCTTCCTCCGGCACGCCCCGCCCGAGCCGCGGCCCCTCGCCGCCGCGATGGCCGGTCGGGTGCGGCGGTTCGCCGAGGCCTTCGACCGCGTCGTCCTCGCGCAGGTCGAGATCTCGCTCGTCAACACCGTCCTGACGGCGCTCTACCTCTTCGCCCTCCTCCCCGCCCTCGGCTTCCGCCTTCCGCTCGCGGGGACCCTCGTCCTGGTGACGTTCTTCGCGGGGCTCCTCCCGGTCGTCGGGAACCTCGTCTCGAACTCGGTGATCGTCGTGATCTCCTTCGGCGTCGCGCCCTGGCTGGCCCTCGTCTCGCTCGGCTTCCTCGTCGGCGTCCACAAGCTCGAGTACGTCGTGAACGCCCGGATCGTCGGCAACCGGATCGGCGCGCAGGCGTGGGAGATCTTCCTGGCGATCGTCGTCTTCGAGGTGGCCTTCGGCGTCCCGGGTGTCGTCCTCGCCCCGATCGTCTACGCCTACGTCAAGGGGGAGCTGAGGGACCGCGGGCTGGTCTAACGCCGCCCGTGACAAGGGGGCAGGCGGACCGGGCCCGCCTCGCGTATCCTCTTCGGCCGCGATGAAGAGCCCCGAAGCCGTCCCCGTCCCCCTCCTCGACCTCAAGCTCCAGTACGCCACCCTCCGCGACGAGATCCGGAAGGTGACCGACGAGCTCTACGAGAGCCAGCTGTTCATCCTCGGCCCCCGCGTCGAGGCGTTCGAGAAGGCGGTCGCCGCCTACGTCGGAACGAAGCACGCGGTGGGCATGTCCTCGGGCACGGACGCCCAGCTCGCCGCCATGATGGCGCTCGGCGTCGGTCCCGGCGACGACGTGGTGACGTCGCCCTACACGTTCTTCTCCTCGGCGGGCGCCGTGGCCCGCCTCGGGGCCCGGCCCGTCTTCTGCGACATCGACCCGGCGACCTTCAACGTCGACCCGGAGAAGCTCGCGAAGGCGGTCACGCCGAAGACCAGGGCGATCCAGCCGGTCCACCTCTACGGCCAGTGCGCCGACATGGAGCCGATCCTCGAGGTCTCCCGCGCGAAGGGGATCCCGGTCATCGAGGACGCCTGCCAGTCGCTGGGGGCGGGCTACCGGGGAAGGAAGGCGGGGGCGCTCGGGACGTTCGGGGCGTTCTCGTTCTTCCCGTCGAAGAACCTCGGGGGCTTCGGCGACGGCGGGATGGTGACGACCGACGACGACGCGCTCGCGTCGACCCTGAAGGCGCTCCGGATGCACGGCGAGACGAGCCGGTATCACCACCGCCTCGTCGGCGGGAACTTCCGCCTCGACGCCCTCCAGGCCGCGGTCCTCCACGTGAAGCTCCCGCACCTCGACTCCTGGGCCGAGGGCCGGCGCCGGAACGCGGCCGAGATCGAGGCGCTCTACCTCGAGATGGGGGGGCGGCCGTACCAGGAGGGCGGCCTCTCCTTCCCCGCCCAGGCGCCGGGCCGGCACCACGTCTTCAACCAGTTCGTCGTCCGGGTGGGCAAGGGGCGGCGCGACGCGCTGAAGGAACGGCTGGCGGCGAGGCAGATCGGGAACGCCATCTACTACCCGGTCCCCCTCCATCTCCAGGAGTGTTTCTCCTACCTCGGAGGGAAGGAGGGGGACTTCCCGGAGGCGGAGCGGGCGGCCCGGGAGACGCTTGCGATCCCCGTCTTCCCCGAGCTGACGGCGGCGCAAAAGCGCTTCCTGGCCTTCACGCTGGCCGAGTTTTCTCTGGAATAAGCGATTCCATTTCAAATGCTTAGGTGATCCATTCATCACTCTTGACAATCGGATACTCAGGTACTAGATTACTAGCACTCGCCGTTGGCGAGTGCTAACGGAAAATGCCCGTAAAGCCGATTCGAACGGCCAAGCGCCGAGTCGACCTCAAATCCCGAAAGGAAAACGAAATGAAGATTCGTCCTCTCTATGACCGTCTCCTCGTGAAGCGGGTCGAGACCAAGGAGCAGGTCCGCGGCGGAATCATCATCCCCGACACGGCCAAGGAGAAGCCGATGGAGGCCACCGTCGAGGCCGTCGGCGAGGGGAAGTACGACGAGAGCGGAAAGCGGATCCCGCTCGACGTCAAGGCGGGCGATCGCGTCCTCATCGGGAAGTACGCGGGGACCGAGATCAAGCTCGACGACCAGGAGTTCCTCATCCTCCGGGAGGACGAGGTCCTGGCGATCGTCGAAAGCAAATGAGCCGGAAGGCCGCTCGGTAACCGCCAGAGACGACAGACAGAAGAGAAGAAGGGGAATCAGACATGGCTGCCAAGAACATCACCTACGGCGAGGACGCCCGTCAGTACATCCTCCGCGGCGTGAACAAGCTGGCCGACGCGGTCAAGGTCACGCTCGGCCCCAAGGGCCGGAACGTCGTCATCGAGAAGAAGTTCGGCTCGCCCACGATCACCAAGGACGGCGTCACCGTCGCCAAGGAGATCGAGCTCGAGAACCCGCTCGAGAACATGGGCGCCCAGATGGTCCGCGAGGTCGCCTCCAAGACCTCCGACATCGCCGGCGACGGCACCACCACCGCCACCGTCCTCGCGCAGGCGATCTACCGCGAGGGGATCAAGATGGTCACGTCGGGCCACAACCCGATGGAGCTCAAGCGCGGCATCGACCTCGCCGTGCGCAAGGCGGTCGAGTCGATCGACAAGCTCAAGAAGAGCGTCGACGCCAAGGAGATCGCGTTCGTCGGGACGATCTCGGCCAACGGTGACGAGGAGATCGGCAAGATCATCGCCGAGGCGATGGACAAGGTCGGCAAGGACGGCGTCATCACGGTCGAGGAGGCCAAGGGCCTCGAGACGACCCTCGAGGTCGTCGAGGGGATGCAGTTCGACCGCGGCTACCTCTCGCCCTACTTCGTCACCGACGCCGAGCGGATGGAGGCGTCCCTCGAGAACGCCAAGATCCTCATCTTCGAGAAGAAGATCTCCTCGATGAAGGACCTCCTCCCCGTGCTCGAGCAGACCGCCAAGCAGGGCAAGCCCCTCCTCATCATCGCCGAGGAGGTCGAGGGCGAGGCCCTCGCCACGCTCGTCGTCAACAAGCTCCGCGGCACGCTCCAGGTCTGCTCGGTCAAGGCCCCCGGCTTCGGCGACCGCCGCAAGGCCATGCTGGAGGACATCGCGATCCTCACCGGCGGCAAGATGATCTCCGAGGACCTCGGCATCAAGCTCGAGAACGTCAAGTGGGACGACCTCGGCGACGCCAAGAAGCTCACGGTCGACAAGGACAACACGACGATCGTCGTCGACACCACCGACAAGAAGCGCAAGGAGGCCATCGCGGGCCGCGTCAAGCAGATCCGGGCGCAGATCGAGGAGACCACCTCGGACTACGACCGCGAGAAGCTCCAGGAGCGGCTGGCCAAGCTGGTCGGCGGCGTGGCCGTCATCAAGGTCGGCGCGGCCACCGAGACCGAGATGAAGGAGAAGAAGGCGCGCGTCGAGGACGCGATGCACGCCACGAAGGCGGCCGTCGAGGACGGCATCGTGGCCGGCGGCGGCGTGGCGCTCCTGCGCGCCATGGACGCGGTCGCGAAGATCAGCGAATCGGGCGACGTCCAGGTCGGCGTGAACATCGTCAAGCGCGCCCTGGAGGAGCCGACCCGCCAGATCATCGTCAACGCGGGGCTCGAGGGCTCGGTCATCGTCAAGGAGCTCAAGGAGAAGGGCGGCAGCATCGGCTTCAACGCCGCCACCGAGAAGACCGAGGACATGCTCAAGGCCGGCATCATCGACCCGGCCAAGGTCACGAAGTCGGCCCTCCAGAACGCCGCGTCGATCGCCGGCCTGATGCTGACGACCGAGGCGATGGTCTCCGAGATCAAGGAGAAGGAGAAGGCCCCCGCGATGCCCGCCGGCGGCGGCATGGGCGGGATGTACTGACCTCCGTCCCGGGCGGGCGCCCCGTGCGCCCCCCCCCTCCCGGTGCGAGCCGGGACAAGCGAACCCCGAAGACGAACGGCCCGGCGGCGACGCCGGGCCGTTTCCTCTTTGGCGCTGCGGCGGAGCGGTCCCGCTCGGTCTCGCCGTCAGACCCGCGCGAGGGGGCGGGGGCCGGCGAATCCCTTCGCCGCCAGGACCTGGTAGAGCGCGCCGTCGCTGGCGAGGGAGGCCGCCACCCCGCTCGAGAGGTAGTACTCCCACATCCGCCGGAACCGCGCGTCGTACCGCTCGGGAGGGAGGCGGTCCCCGTTCGCCCGGAACGCCTCGAGCCAGCGCCTCGCCGTGAGGGCGTAGTGGCGGATCAGGTTCTCGACGTCGAGGACCGCCATCTCGTTCCTCTCGAGCTCGCCCGCCACCCGCGAGAGGCGCGGCTGGTCCGAGCCGGGGAAGACGTACCGCTGGATGAAGGGGTCGTGCTCGTTCCGGGAGCGGCCGCACCCGATGAAGTGGAGGAGCGCGAGGCCGTCCGGGCGGAGCGCCCGGGCGACCCGCCGGACGAAGCCCGGGAGCTGTCGCGGGCGGAGGTGCTCCATCATCCCGACGCTGACGACCTTGTCGAAGGTCCCCTCGATCGCCCGGTGGTCGGCGAGCCGGATCTCGACCCGGCCCGCGAGGGAGGCCGCCTCGACGCGGGCGCGCGCCGTCGCGGCGTGGCGCTCGCTGACGGAGAGCCCCACGCCGGTGACGCCTCGCTCCCGCGCGGCGTGGATCAGGAGGCCCCCGAAGCCGCAGCCGACGTCGAGGAGCCGCTCGCCCGGGGCGAGCCGGAGCTTGTCGCAGATCCGGTCGAGCTTCTGCCGCTGGAGGGAGGCGAGGTCGTCCCGCTCGGCGGCGGCGTAGCCGCACGAGTAGGTGAGCGTCGGGTCGAGGAAGGCCTCGAAGAGGTCGTCGCCGAGGTCGTAGTGGGCCCGGACGTTCCGCCAGGGGTGGCGGACGCGGTTGGCGATCCTCAGGCCCGCGATGCGGAGGGCGAGGGACGGGTGACGGCCCACCTCCTGGTCCAGCCGCGAGCGGAGGAGGAGCGTGAGGAGGTCGGGGAGGCGTCCGTCCGGGACGTCGAACCAGCCGTCCATGTACGCCTCTCCCATCCCGAGGTTCCCGTACGCCAGGACCCGCGGGAAGAAGGCCGGCTCGTGGACGCGGAGCTCCTCGGGCGTCCCCGCCCCGCGGCCCACGGTGGCCTCGCCGCCCGGCCACGTGACCCGGACCCTCCCGGTCTCGATCGCTGCGTCGGCGAGCTCCAGGAAGGCCGTCCGTGCGACGGCCTTCGTCTCCGCGCCCCCGCTCGCCATCGCGGCGGATTCTGCCACGGGGAGACGGGACGTCACGGGGCGGTCGACGAGCGGCGAGGCCCGGTCGCGCGGCGCGGCGTCACGCGCGGGCCGCCGCCGCCTCTCCCTGCTCGCCGGCCGCGGCGAAGTGGTCGAGCGGCAGCTCCCAGAGCGCTCCGGCGCTCCGCGGAAGGAAGAGGCCGACGTGACCGACCGCCTCCAGGCCGACGTCGGACGGCGAGATCATCCGGCTTTCGACGCGGGCGTTCCGGTAGAAGGCGAGGAGCGGCGGGACGGTCCGCTCGTTCGAGATCGGGTCGTCGGTGAAGGCGAGGGAGAGCCAGGGGACGCTCACGCGGTCGAAGAGGGCCAGCTCGGCGGCGTCGAGGTGGTCGCCGAAGTAGCGGGGAGACCGGCACCAGCGCGACCACTCCCTCACGACCCCGGCCGGAAGGTCCTCTCCCTGGCCCACGGCTCGCGCCGGCGCGTAGCCGAGGAGCGTCGTCGTGACGGGCACCCACCCGTACCAGAGGGCGGCGCAGGTGAAGCGGTAGCTCCCCTTCATCCAGGGCCAGTAGCCGACGCTCGAGGCGACGCTGACGACGGCCTGGAGCCGCTCGACCCCGCCGATGAGCCCGGCGAGCTGGCCGCCGATGCTGTGGCCGAGGAGGAAGAGCGGAGCGCCGTCCGCCCGGCGCTCCAGCTCGTCGAGGGCCGCGGTCATGTCGAGGAGGCCCCAGTCGCGCATCCGTGCCCGGAACCCCCGGAGGGAGCGCGGGCGCGACCCACCGATCCCGCGGTAGTCGTAGGTCAGGACGACCGAGCCGCGACGCGCGAGGTACGAAGCGTAGCGCCCGTAGAACTCCTTCGGGACGCCCGTCGCCGAGCTCAGGAGGATGGCGCTTCGCGCCGGCGCGGGCGGCGTGAAGGCCGTGAAGAGGGCGCCGGCCAGCGCCACGCCGTCCTCCGCGCGGAACGTGATGGCCTCGGGCGCGGGCTCGTCCGGGAAGGGCTGGGGGGCCGGCACGCGGCGGATGCTCGGGTACGCGGGGCGGCGCGTCAACTCGCGGCGGCGAACGCGGCGACGCCCGGGCGGATCCGGAGGCCGGCGGCGACCCGCAGGGAATCGGGGCGGAGGGAAGACGCGGACGCGAGGCTCGGCGCGACCGTCTCCCGCGTCAGCTCCGGCCCGCTCGCCTCCGGCCTCCGGCGCCTCCGGGCCCGCCGTGCCTGCCGCCGCCGCGGGCCCCGCCGCGCGCCGCGGGGGCCGGCTTCCCTGCCGGTGCGGCCACCGGGCGGCCGGCCGCGGCCTCCTCCTCCTCTTCGAGGCGGGCGGCCACCGTGGCGAGGAGGAAGCCGAGGAGCCGCCCCTTGGCGCGCGTCGCGAGCCGGATCCCCTCCTCGGCGAGGAACTCGGACGCGACGGCGGCGCCCTGCTCGGCGGCCTCGATCGCCTCCGAGGGATCCTCCTCCTCCGGGTCGACGACGAGGGGGACGTGGAGTCCGCGGAAGGTGACGAGGCGGCACCAGAAGGGGCGGTCGGGGTACGAGACGCCGGCGGGGCCGGGGAGCGCACGCCCGCTCAGGACGTCGACGACGAGGCTCGCGTCGCCGCGTCCCTCCACGCGGCAGAGCGTGTCCTCGGCCGCGATCAGCGCCCTCACGCCCTCCCGCTCCTCCTGCCGGAGGACCGCGTCGTACCGGTCGAGGAAGACGTCGGCCAGGGTCCGGGGCGTCTCGCCGCCCAGGAGGACGTCGAAGGGGAGCCTCGGGAGGAAGACGTGGACGAACGCCTCCTCGGGAGCGCCGGTCTCCTCGAACGCGTCGGCGACGAGCGAGGCGGCGTCGAAGAACGGCTCGACGAGGGGACCCGGGTCGGGGCTCTCCGCCTCGGCCGCGGTGAAGGCGGCGAGCGCGGAGACGGCGCCGACGAGGAGGGCCGCCTCCTCGGGGTCCCCTGCGCGCCGCGAGTCGGCCACGGACTCGCGGAAGACCGCGACGGGGTCGGACGGTGGCTCGTCCGCGCGGGAGCGGGAGCCGCCGGGGCCGGAAGGGCGACCGCGCCCGGACGTGCTGCGGCGGTCGGAGCGGGGGGGGCGGCTGCGGCTCGGCATCCCCGAAGCCTACCCCGGCCGGTCCCGGAACGGTCGATCCGGGGCGCCGGCCGCCGCGGATCCCGGGAGAGCGATCCACGGTCGCCCGAGGCGCCCTCCGGGACTAACATGACCAGTTGCCCGCCGGCTCCCCGGCCCTCGAGGGCGCCGGCCGGAGGAGGTCGTATGGGATCGGACAAGGGCGACGACGATCGTCTCGACGGGCGCGAGGGCGTCTCGAGGCGCGGGTTCCTCGGCTCGGTCGTCCCGGCCGCGGTCGGCGTCGCGGTGGCCGCGGAGGCGGAGGGCGCGCCGAAGGCGGTCCCGGCGGAGCCGGTCGCGAAGGCGGGAGAGCCCCTGAAGGCCACCCTCCGCGTGAACGGGCGGGTCCATCACGTCCTGGTCGAGCCGCGCGCGACCCTCCTGTCGGTGCTGCGCGAGGAGCTCGGGCTGACGGGGACGAAGCCCGGGTGCGAGAGGGGCGAGTGCGGCGCGTGCACGGTCCTGATCGACGGGGTCCCGCGCTACTCCTGCCTCACCCTCGCACTCGAGGCCTCCGGGAAGGAGGTCACGACGGTCGAGGGGCTGATGAACGGCGAGGAGCTCGGGCCGACGCAGCGGGCGTTCGCAGAGGAGGACGCCTTCCAGTGCGGCTACTGCACGCCCGGCCAGGTGATGGCCGCCGAGGGGCTCCTCCGCGCGAACCCGAGCCCCGCGCTCGACGAGATCCGGCTCGGGATGAGCGGGAACCTCTGCCGGTGCGGCGCGTACGCCCACGTCTTCAACGCGGTCGCGAAGGCGGCCGAGCTCCGCAAGGGGAGGTGAGCCGTGGTCGAGCTCTACTGGCTCCAGGGGGCCGTCCCCGAGACCGCCGCGCCGACCGCCGAGATGCCCCCGTGGGGGGAGACGAAGGTCGTCGGGACGCGGCAGCCGCGCGTCGACGCCTACGAGCGCGTCAGCGGCTCGGCCGTCTACCCGCGGGACTTCACGCTCCCCGACATGCTCCACGCGGCCCTCCTCCTCTGCCCGCACCCCCACGCGCGGGTGAAGGCGATCGACACGAGCGCCGCCGAGAAGATGCCCGGGGTCCGCGCGGTCCTCACCGGCCGCTCGCCCGGCGCGGACGTCCCCTGGTACGGCAGGGGAGACAAGGCGGCCTCGAGGCTCTTCGACGACCACCTGCGTCACGAGGGGGACGAGGTGGCCGCCGTCGCGGCCGAGACGCCCGACCAGGCCTTCGACGCGCTGAGGGCGATCCGCGTCACCTACGAGGAGCTGCCGTTCGTCCTGACGCCCGAGGCAGCCCTCGCGAAGGGGGCGCCCTCGCTCCACGCGTGGGGGAACCGTTACGGCGAGCCGAGCGTCTACGAGAGGGGCGACCTGGCGGCCGGCTTCGCCGCGGCCGACGCCGTCGTGGAGGGGACGTACTCGACCGCGTGCGAGCTCCACGCGCCGATGGAGGTCCACGGCTCGGTCGCGAAGTGGGACGGGAGCCGCCTGACGGTGTGGGACACGACGCAGGGGGTCTTCGCCGTCCAGCAGGCCGTGGCCGAGGCCCTCAAGCTCCCGCTGGCCCACGTCCGCGTGATCGGGCCCTACATGGGCGGGGGGTTCGGCTCCAAGCTCGAGGGGGGGAAGTACACGGTCATGGCGGCGCTCCTGGCGCGCGCGACGGCGCGGCCGGTGAAGCTCTTCCTGACCCGCGAGCAGGAGTTCCTCGTCACCGGCAACCGCCCGGCCAACACGATGAAGGTCCGGGTGGGCGCGAAGAAGGACGGGACGCTCACCGCGATCGACTACCACTCGATGGGGTCGGGCGGGGCGTATCCGTCGGGTGCGGGGACCGCGTTCCTGGCGACGGACCTCTACACCTGCCCGAACGTCCGGGCGGTCGACGAGAACGTGGCGATCAACGCCGGCCGGGCGCGGCCGATGCGGGCGCCCGGCTTCCCGCAGGGGGCCTGGGCGCTCGAGCAGGCGCTCGACGAGCTGGCCGGCAAGCTGGGGCTCGACCCCGTCGCGCTCCGCCTGAAGAACGTCCCCACGGTCAGCCAGAGGCGCGGGAACCAGCCCTACACCTCGACCGGCCTCGCCGAGTGCCTGCGCCAGGGGGCGAAGGCGTTCGGCTGGGACGAGGCCCGGGCGCGCGCGAAGGGCACCGGGCCGGTCCGGAAGGGGGTCGGGATGGCCGCGGCCCTCTGGGGCTACGGGGGCGGGCCGCCCTCGACGGCGATCGTGAAGCTCTTCACGGACGGCAGCGTGAACCTCAACATGGGCGCGGCCGACATCGGTACCGGGACGAAGACGGTCATGGCGATGGTCGTCGCCGAGGAGCTCGCGGTCCCGCTCGACAGGATCCAGATCGAGCACGCCGACACGGGGACGACGGAGTACGCGTCGCCGAGCGGCGGCTCCAAGACGGTCCCGTCCGACTCTCCCGCCGTCCGGGCGGCGGCGGTGGAGGTCCGGTCGAAGCTCCTCGCGCTGGCCGCCGAGGAGATGAAGGTCCCCGTGGCGGACCTCGCCCTCGACGGCGGCTCGGTCGTCTCGAGGAAGGACCCCGCGAAGAAGCTCGCGGTGACGGCCGTCCCGGGGCTCCAGCGCCAGCAGGTCCTCGTCGGGGTCGGGACGCGGGGGCCGAACGCGGAAGGGAAGGTGGTCTCCGAGTTCGCCGCGCACTTCGCCGAGGTGGAGGTGAACGAGCGGACCGGCGAGGTCACGGTGACGCGCCTCGTCGCGGCGCAGGAGAGCGGCCGCGTGATGAACCGCCTCACGTTCGAGAACCAGGTCCGGGGGGGGCTCGTCATGGGACTCGGCCTGGGCCGGACGGAGGAGCGGGTCCTCGACCGCCAGACCGGCAAGATGGTCAACGCCAACTGGCACGACTACAAGATCCCGACGGCGCTCGACGTCCCGGCGGCCCAGGAGGTCCTCTCGGTCGACCCGAAGGACACGCTCTGCAACACGACCGGCGCCAAGGGGGTCGGCGAGCCCGCGACCATCCCGACGGCCGCGGCGATCGCGAACGCGGTGGCGAACGCGGTCGGCGTGAGGGTGAAGGACTCGCCGATCACGCCGCCGAGGCTCTGCGCGCTCCTCCACGCGCGCGGGAAGGTGGGGTGAGGCGATGCTCCCGAGCTTCAGCTACGCTCGTCCCCGGACCCTGAAGGACGCGCTGACCCGCCTCTCGGCCTCCGGCGCGCATCCCCACGCCGGCGGGACCGACCTCCTCGGCTGCCTGCGCGACGGCGTCTTCGACGCCCGCGAGGTCGTGAGCCTCTCGGACCTCGCCGAGCTCCGTGGCATCGCGCGGACGAAGGACGGCGGGCTCCGGATCGGCGCGCTCGCGACGCTCGCCGAGCTCGCGCGCCACCCCGACGTCGTCTCGCGCTACCCGGTCCTCGCGCAGGGGGCGGCGGCCGCGGCCAGCCCGCAGCTGCGCAACCAGGGGACGGTCGGCGGCAACGTCTGCCAGCGCCCCCGCTGCTGGTACTTCCGCGGCGACTTCCTCTGCGCCCGCAAGGGCGGCGAGCTCTGCTACGCCGAGAACGGCGAGAACGAGTACCACGCGATCTTCGGCGGGTCCGGCTGCCACATCGTCCACCCGTCCGACACCGCCCCGGCCCTCGTCGCCCTCGGCGCGACGGCCGTGGTCGCGAGCGCGAAGGGGAGCCGCCGCGTCCCGATGGAGAAGCTCTTCGTCCTCCCGGCGGTGGACATCCACCACGAGACGGTCCTGGCGCCGGGCGAGCTGGTGACGGAGATCCTCGTCCCGCCGCCTCCGCCCGGAGCCCGGAGCCTCTACCGGAAGGTCCGCTCGCGTGCCGCCTGGGACTTCGCCCTCGCAGGCGTGGCCGCGGTCGTCTCGGTCGCGGACGGGAAGGTCACGAACGCGAGGCTCGTCCTGTCGGGCGTCGCCCCCGTGCCGTGGCGCGTGCCGGGTGCCGAGAGGGCGCTCGCGGGCAAGCCGCTCGACGCGGCCTCGGCCGCGGTGGCGGCGCGGGCCGCGGTCGAGGGAGCGGCGCCGCTCGCGGGCAACGGCTACAAGGTCGACCTCGTGCGCGGCGTCGTGGAGGAGGCGCTCACGGTGCTGGCGACGCCCGCCACGCCGGCGTGAGCGGACGGGCGCGGCGCCGGGCGGGACCCGGCGCCGCGCTCCCCGGATAATCGGCGGGATGGACGGGAGGGATCCGAGGATCCGGGGCCGACGGCGGCTCGCCTGGGTCCTCGTCGCCACGTTCGCATTTCTCGCGGCGACGGCCGAGGAGCGGATGCTGTCGGGGACGTCGGACGACGAGGCGATGCTCCAGACGGCGGTCTCCCTCGCGGAGTTCGGCGAGGTCGGGATCCTCCGGGAGCCCACGCTGAACGTCCCGCGTCCCGCCGGCGACGCGGTCTCCCTGTACGGGCTGGGATTGCCGCTCGTCGAGGTGCCCGCGGTCCTGGCCGCAGGCCCCGTCGAGCGTTCCCTCGGCGCGGGAGCGTCGCAGAGCCTCTTCGCGCTCGTCCAGGTTCTCCTCGTCGTCCTCGCCGCGGGCGCGGCCACGCTCCTCTCCCGCGAGCTCGGAGCCCCGCCGTGGGGCGAGGTGGTGGCCGCTGTCGGGGCCGTCTTCGCCTCCCCTCTCTGGGCGTACCCGGCGGCAGGCTATTCGGAGCCGCTCCAGGCCGCGCTCGTCACGCTGGCGGCGTTCGCGGCGGTGCGGGCGGCTGGCCCGTCGGAGCCGCCGGGCTGGCGCCGTACGGAGCGAGAGCCGGCGAAACGGGGGACGGCGCGGCCCCTCCTGCTGGCCGCGGCGGCCGGCACCCTCGCGGGAGCGGCGGTCGTCGTCAAGTCGCTCGACCTGGTGCTCCTGCCGGCGCTCTTCCTCCCGCTCGTGGGATCGCGGCAGGGCCGGGGAGCGCGCGAAAGGTTGGCCTCCGTCGGCGCCGCGGCGGCGGGCCTCGCCCTCCCGCTCGCGTCGTGGCTCGTGCTCGAGGTGGTCCGCTTCGGGCGGCCCTTCGCCTCCTACGCGGGCTTCGGCTTCACGACGCCCCCGCTCGCGGGGCTCGCGGGCCTCCTCTTCCTTCCCGCCAAGGGGCTCGTCGTCTACTTCCCGCTCGTCCTCCTCTCGGCGTTCGGGTTCGTGGGCCTCGCACGCGCGGGGCGGCGCCTCGAGGCCGCGTCGCTCGCCGGAGTCTTCCTGGCGCTCCTCCTCCCCGCGTCGGCCTGGTGGAGCTGGGACGGCGTCGTCGGCTGGGGGCCGCGGCTCCTGGTCCCCGCGGTGCCCGTCCTCGCGGCGGTGGCAGGCGCGGCCGTCACCAGCCGTGCCACCCGGGCCGTCGCGGTCGTCCTCCTCGTCCTGGGAGCCGCCGTGAACGCGCTCGGCGTCTTCCAGGTCGAGTCGGCGACGGTCCGGTTCCTCGCGGCGATGCCGCCCGCGCGGCTCACTCCCGCGCAGGCCGCCCGGATCCCGACGCGGCTCCAGCTCCGGGGCTCCGACGGCCGGCCGGCCGCTTCGCGCCATCTCGTCGCCGCGGAGGACGGCGCGCTCTCCCCGCTGCGCGTCCACCTGTTCCTGCTCGGGGCGCGGCTGGCCGGCGGGAGCCGCGAGGCCGTGGAGGCGCGGCTCGTGGACCCGCCGTGGCGATCGGAGCGTCCCGACGCGATCCCCCGGATCGGCGAGCTCCCCCTCTACATGAGGACGCCGTTCCGGTGGCCCCACCTCTTCTCCGCGCTGCTGGCCGACGACCGCTCGACCTACCGGACGGGCTGGTTCACCGCGGTCGCCAGGCAGGTCTACCGGAAGGTGGAGATCGGCGAGGCCTCGGAGGCCGCGCCCCTCGCGCACGAGCTCTTCTCCATCCAGCCCTCGGGCCTCACGGCCGTCCTCGTCGCGGAGGTCCTCCGCGCGTCCGGTCGCGGCGCCGAGCTCGCGCGATTCGTCGCCGGGCTCCCCCCTTCGCTCGGGGGGACCGTGGGGGTGAGGATCGTCGTCGCGCTCGCGGCGCGGGACCGGGGCGACGAGCGGACGGCCCGCGCGCTCGCCTCCGAGGTCGCGGCCCGTTTCCCCACCCCCGCCTTCCGCAGGCTGGCCGCGGAGCCGGTCGCGGCGTGGCCGCGGACCCTCAGGCAGGTGACCGCGGGGGAGCCGCGCGGCCCCGTCCCCTGACGCGGGGCCGCCCGCTCAGGGGCGGGCGTCCTCCCGCGAGAGCTCGTCCTCCAGGCCGAGCATCTCCCGGCGGAGGGCGTCCGCCTCGGCCCGGAGCCGCGCGAGGCCCCGACGCCGGAAGAGGGCGAGGCCGACGGCGCGGGCGGCCGCGAAGAACCGCTCGGCCCGCTCGACGAAGAGGAGGGCGGCGCCGCCGCAGAGCGGGAGCGCGGCCAGCGCGACGAGGCCCGGTGCGAGGCCCCACGTCTCCCCGACCGCGAGCGAGAGGACGACCCAGGTGACGGGGAAGAAGACGAACGAGGAGAGGATCTTCATCGTCGAGACGACGTCGACCTCGCCCTTCGCGAGGCGGTTCGCCAGCGCTCCCACCAGCCGGTACGCGGGCCAGTGGGTCACGATCCCGGCGGCGGCGGCCGGGAGGAGGACGAGCGAGAGGCCGAGGGGGACGGCGGTCTCCGCGACGAGCCGTCCCGGCGCGAGCCGCCCGGCGGCGAGGTCCGCGGGCGTAAGCCCCGCTCCCGCGAGGACGTCCGACAGGCGGGCCAGCCGCCGCTCGAGAGAGGCGATGCGGGCAGGCTGCTCCTCCTTGAGGCGCGCGTAACGCGCGAGGAGGAGCTTCCGGAGCGCGACGCGCTCCGCGAGCGGTCCCCGTCCCTCCGGCGCTCCCGACGATCGGAGGAGCTCCTCGGCGGCGGCGGACAGGGCGAGGGCGCGCCGCTCGTCGGCCTGGAGCGTGACGCCGTCGAGGGCCTGCTGGATCCGTTCGGTCACGGCCTCGACGGCGGCGGCGGGCGGCTCGCCGTCCGGACCGCAGGAGACCGGCTCCACGGGGAACGGCGGCCCGAAAACGAGGAGGGCCTCGCTCCGGAACTCGTGCTTGGCGGTGTAGGTGAGGCCGGCGGCGACGACCTGGATCGGCTCGTCGAGCGCCGCGCCGAGGGCGATGCGCGCGGCGCCCGTCTTCAGGGGCCTCAGGCGCGGGTCGTCGTGCGACTCCCCTTCCGGGAAGAGGGCGAGGACCCCGCCGCGGCGGAGGAGGTCGCGCGCCGCCGCGAACGTCGCCCGGTTCTTCGCCGTATCGGCGGCGTCCTTCTTCCGGTAGACCGGGATCGAGTCGAGCCGGCGCATCGCCCAGCCGAGGACCGGGACGTGGAAGAGCGGCTCCTTGGCGAGGAAGGAGAGGGGGCGCGGGAAGAAGCCGAGGGGGAGCCCGGGGTCGACGAGGCCGTTCGGGTGGTTGAGGACGAGGATGGTCGGGCCGCTCGCCGGGACGGTGGCGAGGCCGTCGACCTCGACCCTCCGGAAGAAGATCCGCGTGGCCAGGCGGACCAGCGCGCCGAGGAGGCGCCTCACGCCGCCGCGCGCCTCCTCCGTCGCGTCTCGCTCGCCGCCGCCCAGGTCCAGACCGCCCCCCCCGCGAGGAACGCGACGGGGACGACGAGGACGGCGTGCGCGAGGGACGAGGCGTCGGAGAGGGCCCCGATGAGCGGCGGGGAGGGGACGTCGCCGAGGACGTGGATGGTGAAGTTGCACGCCGCCACGGCGGTCGCCCTCTGCCAGGGATGGACGTCGTTCATGATCGCGGAGTTGACCGGCCCCGTCGAGGCGAAGAGGAGGAGCTCGGCCAGGACCAGGGACGTCATCGCGAGGCCCCGGTGGGTCGAGACGAGCGTCGCCAGCGCGAGCGGTGCCGCCAGGAGCGTCGCGAGCCCTGAGAGCCAGAGGTAGCCGTCGGGCGTCCGCTTCAGGAGCCGGTCCCCGAGCCAGCCCCCGGCGAAGGTCCCGGCAAAGCCGGTGGCGACGACGATGATGCCGAACTGGACGGTGGCCACGTCCTTCGGGACGCCGCGGACCCTCTCGAGGAAGGCGGGCATCCAGGCGGCCATCCCGCCGATCCCGAACGTGTAGCCCGCGTAGCCGAGGACGGTGAGCCGGAAGCGCCGGTTGCGGGCGAGGTCCCCGTACGACCGCCACCCCGCCTTGGCCGCGTCCGGGGGCGGCGCCGAGGGCTCACCGGGGTCGCGCTGCCCCCGGGGCGGGTCCCACAGCCTCAGCGCGAGGAGGGCGAGGAGGAGCCCGGGGACCCCGGCGACGAAGAACGCCTTCCTCCACCCGAAGTGGTGGTCGACGTAGCCGCCGACGATGTAGCCGAGGGCGGAGCCGATCGGGATGGCCGAGAAGAAGACGGCCATCACCCGTCCCCGCTGCTCGCGGGGGAAGTAGTCGGAGAGGAGGCTCGGGGCGATGGTCCCGTACGCCGCCTCCCCGATCCCGACGCAGGCGCGCGCCCCGAGGAGGGCGAGGTAGCTCCTCGCCAGCCCGGCGGCCGCGGTGGCGAGGCTCCAGACGGCGACGCCGGCGGCGAGGAGGCGGGGCCGGCGGCCGCGGTCGCCCAGGACGCCGAAGATCGGCGAGGCGACCATGTAGACGACGATGAACCCGGTCATCAGGAGGCCGCTCTGGGTGTCCGAGAGGGCGAGCTCCGAGGTCCGGAGGCTCTCGACGAGGGCCGCCACGACGAACCGGTCGAGGTAGTTGAAGAGGTTGACGAGGGTCAGGACGAGGAGGCCGGTCGTCGCGAGGCGCACGGTCGCCGCGGGGAGCGCACGAGGCGCCGTCTCTGTCGGCATGGCTGGTCGGGCGCTTATACATCAACCGGCGCCGGCGGCTACCATCGGCAGGTGAGGTTCCTCCGCCGCCGGGCCTCCCCGCGTCCCCCCTCCCGTGGCGCCGCTCGGGCCGGAGCCTCTCCGGACCCCCGCCGGGCGAGGCTCCGCGTCCTGCTCCCGACCCTCCTCGCGGCGGGGGAGAGGGGGCAGCTGGACGACCCCTGGAACGGGGCCGAGCGGCCCGGGATCGGCGGTGCCGGCGCCGACCGGCTGACCGTCTCGATCCGCCCGGCGGAGGGGACGGGGACGGGACGGGTCGTCGGCACGCTGACCGTCATCGACAACGGCGCGGGGAGCCCTCGGGTCGTCGGGCTCGCCCCGCCCGGTCCGAACGCATGGACGCAGACGTCGTCGTCGTAGGCGCGGGCGCCGTCGGCCTGGCCTGCGCGGCGGAGCTTTCGCGGAGCGGCCGGTCCGTCGTCCTCGTCGAGCGCCACGGGGCGGCCGGTCAGGAGACCAGCTCACGCAACAGCCAGGTCGTCCACGCGGGGATCTACTACCCGTCCGGCTCGTTGAAGGCCGAGCTCTGCGTCCGGGGGAACCGGAGCCTCTCGGCCTGGTGCGAGACGCACGACGTCCCGTTCCGGCGGGTCGGGAAGTACCTCCTCGCGGTCGAGCCGGACGAAGAGCGCCGGCTCGCCGAGGTGGCGGCGCAGGGCCGCGCGAACGGGGCGCCTCTCGAGGAGGTCCCGCTCGCGCGGCTCAGGGCCGAGGAGCCCCGGGTCCGCGCGGCTGCCGCGGTCTGGTCCCCGACGACGGGGATCCTCGACGTCCACGGCCTCTTCCGGAGCCTCGCCGTCGTCGCCCAGGCCCACGGCGCCTCCTTCGCGTTCCGCCACGAGCTGCGGGCCGCGCAGCGAGCCGGGGACGGCTACGACCTCGTCTTCGCCGGCCCCGGCGGCGAGGAGGTGACGCTCTCGGCCTCCCGGGTCGTGAACGCCGCGGGGCTCGACGGCGACATCGTGGCGGGGCTGCCGGGTCTCGACGTCGACGCCGCCGGCTACCGGCTCCGCTGGGCGCGCGGACACTACTTCCGGATCCGCTCGGGGAAGCGAGGCGTCGCGCGGCACCTCCTCTACCCGGTCCACCCCGAAGGGGCGGCCGGGCTCGGCGTCCACGTGACCGTCGACCTCGACGGCGAGCTGAAGCTCGGGCCGGACCTCGAGTGGCTCGCCGAGCGGCGCCAGGACTACTCCGTCCGCGAGGAGCTGGGCGGCGCCTTCCTCCGGGCGGCCCGCCGCTACCTTCCCGATCTCGAGGAGGGGGACCTGTCGCCCGACCAGTCCGGCATCCGGCCGCGCCTCGCGGGCCCCGGAGAGCCGTTCCGCGACTTCGTGGTCGCCGAGGAGTCGGCCCGCGGCCTCCCGGGTTGGGTGAACCTCGTCGGGATCGAGTCGCCCGGCCTCACCTGCTGCCTGGAGCTGGCCGAACGGGTCCGCGAGCTCCTCTATCCCTGAAGGCCCGGCGACGGTCCCGGGCCAACCCCCGGGGGCTCGGGCAGGCTAGCTGCCCTCGTCGAACGGCGGCAGGATGACCGTCCTCTCCTCTCCCTCGCGCGGCTTCGGCTGCGTCGGAAGGGGCGCCGTCACCGACGTGCTCTCCGTCGTCGCCCGCCGGGCGTCGATCGGGACGGTCGCGACGGGCGGGGCGAGCGACGGCGAGACCGGCTGGGCCGGGGCGGGCGGCGGGACGGGAGCGGGGCGCGCGGCCGCTGGCGGAGGCGGCGCCGCGGGAGACGGCGGCGGTGGCGGAGCCGCGGGCGGAGCGAACGGGGACGGCGCCACGGGGCGTCCGATCGTGGCGGTCGTCTTCTCCGCCTGCAGGTCCGGGCGGTCGGCGGGGCGGGCGGGCTGCGGGAGGCCGGGGGACGACCGTTCGACCATGGGGACCGGGCGCTCCGGGACCCGGGCGGGGGAAGCGAGGCCGGCGGACGACCGCTCGACCGCGGGGACCGGGCGCTCCGTGACATTGGAGGGGCGGGCGAGGCCGGGCGACGAGCGGTCGACCGCGGGCACCAGGTGCTCCGCGCGCGGCACGGGGCTCTCGAGCGCGGGAGACGACCTCTCGACGACGGCGGTCATGTAGCTCCCTGTGGTCTCCGTCCTCCCCTTGGCGAGGCGGGCGAGCTTGAGGATCTGGACCTTGTCCTCGTCGAGGAGCCCGTTCATCGGGTACTCCTGCCGGGACGCGAGCGCCTCCACGGCGTCGAGGGGTGCCATGCCGAGCTCGCGTGCGGCGTCGCCGATCCACTTGACGGCCATCGGGACCTCCTTGGGGGGCGGTTCAGAAGCGGCGCGCCTCGCGCGGGGCCGCGAAGAGGGCGGCGGCGATCTCGGGCTCGACGAAGACGCCCGAGAGCTCGCAGGGGACGGAGACGGAGGCGGTCGCCTTCTTGAGCCCCTCCTCGACGGCGAGGAAGAGCTCGAGCGCGACCTCGTCGGGCGACCGGAGGCCGGCGGTCTGCTCGAAGGTGACGACCCCGTCGTCCTGGCGGGGCCGGGGCGCCCCGGGGCCGACGCGCTCCACGACCTGGGCGTAGGCGCCGTAGAGGAGGAGGGACGCCAGGTCGTGCGCCGAGGAGTCGAGCTCCTCGGGGAGGCCGAACGCGACGAGGGCCTTCGGCTCGTCCTCCTCCACCACCGTGTAGACGATCGTCCCCTTGAAGACGCGCGCGGTGGTCGGCGGAGGGGCGACGAGCGGGCCGATCCGGGCCATCAGGTCCGCCCGCTCCTTCGCGAGGGCCCGGCGGGCGGCGTCCGGGATCGGCTTCGCGGTGTCCTTGAGGAACGTCTCGATCTGGAAGAAGTTGTCCATCATCCGGCCGGTGTCGGCCTGGGAGAGGAGCCGCTCGCGCTCGCTCTCGAACTCGCTCCTCAGCGACCGGAACTCGTCGGCGACGCGCCCCCCCGCCTCGCGGTCCGCCTCGAGGTTGGCCCGGACGGCCTCGATCTTCCGCTCGAGCGCCTCGTGGTCGTGCTCCTCGCGCTTCGCCTCGAGCTCGAGGACCTCCTCCTCGGCGCGGGCGATGTCCTCGGCCAGCCGCCTCAGGCCGTCCTCGAGCATGCCGACCTCGTCGCGCTTGCGCCTGGCCTCCACGCTCAGCTCCTCGATCTGGATGCGCCGCCGCTGCACGTCCTGCCGGAGGGACTGGTGGGCGGCCCGCCGGTCCGCGTCGATCCGGAGGAAGTCCTTCAGGAGCCCCATGGTTCCTCCCCCGCACCCGCCCGTGACGCAGGGTGCCTGTGGAGGCGGAAGTCTAACCCGGCGGGGTCAGGGGGCGGAGTGGACGGCGGCGGCCGTCGTCCGGGCGGCCGCGAGCGCCGCGGCCTCGAGGTCGAGCAGCTCGTCGAGCCTCGACGCCGTCCGGTCCTCGCCCGCGTGACGGACCGCCAGCTCGACGTAGGCGGGGCCGTGGCGCTCCTCGTCGTGCGCGAGCTCGTCGTAGAGCCGCGCCAGGCGCTGGTCGGCGAGGAACGGGACGAGCGCGGCGAGGCGCTCGTGGCTCCGGGCCTCGACGAGGGCCCCGACGAGGAGGAGGTCGAGCCCCTGCTCGGGCTCGCGTCCCGACCGGCAGGCCTTCCGGAGCGAGGCGACGTACGGGTTCCGCCGCCGGGCCGGGATCCCGCCGCCCGCGCGGCGCGCCTCGCGCGCCACCCTCCGGAAGTGGCGGAGCTCCTCGGCCGCGAGGGCCGAGAGCCGGTCGACGAGGAGCGTGTCCGCCGCGTAGCTGCCGACCAGCGCCAGGGCGAAGACGGCCGCCTGGAGCTCGCACGCGGCGTGGTCCCCGAGGAGCTCCGGGAGCCGCGCGGCCGTCCTCGCGGCCCACGAGGACGGGGTGCGGGACCGGAGCTCGAGGCGGGGGGGCACGGCGTCAGCCCTCCGCCGGCTCGAGCTTGGCCGGGGCGGGGCGGGCGGTCTCCCGCGCCCCCTTCATCCAGGCGGTGGCGGCCCCGAGGTGCCCCGCTCGCGCGGCGATCCGCCAGAGGACCACGGCCTGCTGCCCCGCGACGAGGAGGAGCCGGCTTCTCTGATTCGTCCCGTCCCAGACGGGGGCCCAGACGAGCCACGGGACGAGCGGGAGGAGGCCGGCGACGCCGAAGGAGACCTCGAGGAGCATCGCCTTCACGGGGCGCCCCAGGACGAACCCGGCTCCGGTCGCGAGGGCGACGAACGGGTTCCCGCGGCCGAGGCCGAGGGCTCCCCGGCTCGACGCGACGGTCGCCCGGACCGCGCTGCCGACGAGGAGGAAGGCGAGGACGCCGGCCGCCGAGGCTCCGATCCCCACCCACTCGTACCGTCGGTCGGGGACCTGGACGAGGGCAGAGAGCCCCGGGACGAGGACCGCGTACGCGGCGAGGAGGGTCGCGAGCCCCAGGGCCCCGAGGACGACGGAGCCGGGGCCGAGGCGCGCGCAGTCGCCGGCGAAGGCCGAGAGGCTCCCGCGCTCGCGGTCGGCCGCGAACCGTCCGGCGAGACCTCCGGCGAAGAGCGCCGAGAGCGCGGCGTTCAGGAGGCCGAGGAGCGCGAGCGTCCCGAGCGGCCCCGGCGTCCCGAGGAGGAGGTGGGGTGCCAGGCGACCCTCGAGGAGCGCCACGAGCGGGCCGGGCCTCCCGAGGAGGCCGGGAGAGCTCCGTTGCGCCTCGCTCGCCGTCGCGGGGTCGAAGCCGGCCGCCAGCGCGTCGGCGGAGGGGCTCCGGTCGAGGAGCACGTGGAGGCCGCTCTCGATCGGCGCCGCCAGGAGGAGCGCCAGGGCCGCGTTGACCGCCAGCGCGACGAGGAGAGCCTTCCACGCAGAGAGGGCTGCCGCGGCACCCCTCACCCAGAGGAGCGGGAGGGCGTCCTTCCTCACGGCGACCCGCCGGGCGCGACGGCTGTCGCGAGGAGGGAGACGAGCTCCAGGAGGTTCTGGGCGAAGAAGCGGATCCTGTGGCCCCACCGCGAGGCGGCCGCGGGCGCGGGGTCGACCCGGAGCCCCTGGTCGAGCCGGTTCACGTCCAGGAGGCACTTGCCGCCCGGGTCGACGCGCGCCCAGACGAGCCGGGGGCCGGTCGCGCGGTAGCGGACCCAGCGCCCCCGGCCGTCCCACCGCCGGACGAGGCGCGCGCCCCCCTCGAACGTCAGCTCCACCTCGACCGGCCACGCCGCCTCGCCCCGGCGCTGGACGACGACCGTCGACCGCCAGCCCCGCCCGCCGGCCGTCTCGACCCGGGGCCGGAAGCGCCGCTCGGCCCCCTCGCCGAAGAGGCCGGCGGGAGGAACGTCCGGCTCGGTGCGGGCCTGCGTCACGGCGAAGTCGACGCCGCCCGCCGCCGCCCAGACGCCCGCGATCGCCGCGCGCGCCTCCTCGCCCGCCTCGGCGCCGACGACGTCGAGGAAGTCGCGCGAGGTCGGGTGCCGGAACGAGAAGCGCCGCGCGTAGCTCCGCATCGCGCGGGCGAACGCCTCCTCGCCGAAGGTCCGCTCCGCGGAGGCGAGGAGGAGCGCGGTCCGGGCGTAGGCGTTGACCTCGACGGCGTCGGCGTCGAGGTCGCGGAAGGTGGGGCGGGTCGTCGGGTCCGACCCGGACGAGCGGAGCCAACGGGCGAGCCGGCCGGCCTCGCCGGCCAGCGGGTCGAGCCTCGCCCGCGGGAAGACGAGGGGCACGCCGAGCGGGCGGAGCGATGCCGCCGCCGGCCCGTAGAGCTCCCTCTGAGCGCGCGCAGCGGCCCAGGTGGCGAAGCCCTCGTCGAGGTGCGCCTCGTCGACCTCGTTCGAGGCGAGGACGCCGTGGAACCACTGGTGGGCCACCTCGTGGAGGAGGAGCGCCTCGGGCTCGAGGGTGGCGCGCGGCGAGAGCCAGGAGGCGCCCCCCGTCACGAGCATCGGGTACTCCATGGCCGCGGCCCGGGAGCCCCAGGGAGGGTCGACGACGGTGAGGACCGGGTACGGGTAGGGGAGGAACCAGGTCCCGTAGAGGCGAAGGGCGTCTCGCGCGGCCCCGAGCATCCGGGCGCGGAGGGAGCGGTGGTCGGGCTGGAGGAAGAGGACGACCTCGACCGGGGGGAGGCCGGGGGAGACGGCCTTCTCCCGGTGGACCTCGAAACGGGGCGACGCCGACCAGGCGAAGCCGTGGACGTCCTCGGCGAGGAAGCGGACCCGCACCTGGCCGTCGGGGAGCTCGGCCTCCTCCCTCAGGACGCCCGTCGCCGCGACCTTCCCCTTCAGCGCCGCGGGAAGCGTCAGGACGACGTCGTAGTCGCCGAAGTCCGCGAAGAACTCGGTCGAGGCGTGGAACTGGCGGGCCAACCAGCCGTCCGGGCCGACCGCCGCGAGCTGCGGGAACCACTGGCCGGCGAAGACGAAGTCGTCCTTCCAGCCGGTCCTTTCTCCGTTCCGCGGGAGCCGCGCCTCGAAGTCGGCCTCGAAGACGAGGGCCTCGCCGGGGGCCACGGCCCGCGGGAGCGGGATCCGCGCGAGGGTCCGGTCGTGGGCGTTGCCGTCGTCGGGCGCCTCGAAGGCGAGGCGGCGGGTCAGGTCGGTGCCGTCCGGCAGGGCGATCCGGGTCACGTCGAGCCAGCCGTACTCGTCCTGGGCGAGGCCCGGCCGGGGCTCCTCGGTGAGGGCGGTCGAGGCGTCGTTGCGCCACGCGTTGAGCGGGAGCGAGAGGACGAGGTCGGGGAGGGGGCGGGCCGACCGGTTGACGAGGAGGACGCGCTCGGCGCCGCGGATGGTCTTCCTGGCCTCGTCCCACCCGGCGGTGATCCGGTACGACGCCACGGCCGGCGCCCGGTCCCCCGCGACGGCGTTCCGCGGGACGAGCCCGGCGGCGGCGAGGAGGGCGGCGAGGGGGACGGCGGCGGGCGCGAGGACCGGTCGGCGCACCGCGCGGATCGTAGGGGCCCGCCCGCGGGTTGGGAAGGGGTTCCGCAGCCCGTCCGCTGCACCGGCCCCTACAATCGCCCCGTGGCGCCCCCCGAGACATCCCCGGACCTCGCGCGCCGGGCCCGGGAGCTGAGGGCCGAGATCGTCCGGCACGAGTACCTGTACCACGTCCTCGACAGGCCCGAGATCACCGACGCGGCCTACGACGCCCTCCTGCGCGAGCTCCGCCTCCTCGAGGAGGAGCACCCGGAGCTCGTCGTCGCCGACTCGCCGACGCAGCGGGTCGGGGCGACCCCCGTCTCCGACCTCCCGAGCGTGAGGCACGAGGTTCCCCTCCTGTCGCTGGAGAACGCCTACTCCGGCGCGGAGGTCCGCGCCTGGCTGGACCGCGTGGCCGACCGGCTCGGAGGGACCCTGCCCGCGGTCGTCTGCGAGCTGAAGATCGACGGCCTCTCGGTGACGCTCCTCTACCGGGACGGGGTCCTCGTCCAAGCCGCGACCCGCGGCGACGGGACGACGGGGGAGGACGTCACGCCGAACGTCCGGACGATCCGTTCCGTCCCGCTCCGGCTCCCGGGCGCCGGGGCGCCCGCCGACGTGAACGTCCCCTCGCTCCTCGAGGTCCGCGGGGAGGTCTACTTCGGCCGGAAGGCGTTCGCCGCGCTGAACGCCCGGCGCGAGGAGGAAGGGGAGCCCCTCTTCGCGAATCCCCGGAACGCGGCGGCCGGCTCGCTCCGCCTCCTCGACTCGAGGATCACGGCGGGCCGCCGCCTCTCGGCGTTCCTCTACTCGGTCGCGCGATGGGAGGGCGACCGCGCCCCGTCGACCCAGGAGGAGGCGCTGCAGGCGCTCGAGCGGCTCGGCTTCCCCGTCAACCCGCATCGCTCGCGTGTCGAGGGCGCAGAGGCGATCGAGGCGTTCCTCGAGGCGTGGCGCGAGAGGAGGCACGCGCTCGACTTCGAGACCGACGGCGTCGTCCTGAAGGTCGATCCCGTGGACCTCCAGCTCCGCCTCGGCGCGACGGCGAAGTTCCCCCGGTGGGCCCTCGCCTACAAGTTCCCGCCCGAGGAGGCGACGACGCGCGTCACCGCGATCGCCGTCCAGGTGGGGCGGACCGGCGTCCTGACCCCCGTGGCCGAGTTCGAGCCGGTCCTCCTCGCCGGGACCACCGTCCGCCGCGCGACCCTCCACAACTACGAGGACCTCGCCCGGAAGGACGTCCGCGTCGGCGACACGGTCGCCGTGGAGAAGGGGGGCGACGTCATCCCGAAGGTGACGCGCGTCCTCCTCGAGAGGCGCCCCGCGGCGGCGGCCCCCTTCGAGATGCCCGCCCTCTGCCCCGCCTGCGGCGAGGCCGTCGTCCGGGAAGAGGGGGAGGTCGCGGTCCGCTGCGTCAACTCGTCCTGCCCCGCGCAGGTGAAGGAGTCGATCCGCCACTTCGTCGCCCGCCGCGCCATGGACGTGGAAGGGCTGGGGGACGAGCGGATCGAGCAGCTCCTCGCCGAGGGGATCCTGACCGACGTCGCGTCGATCTACGCTCTCGACGCGGCGCGGCTCTCCCCGCTCCCCCGCTGGGGCGAGAAGTCGGCCGCGAACGTCCTCGCCGAGGTCGAGCGCTCGAAGGAGGCCGGCCTCGCCCGGCTCCTCTTCGCCCTCGGCATCCGGCACGTGGGCGAGAAGACGGGGAAGGTCCTCGCCCGGCGCTTCGGGACGATCGACGCCCTGAAGGGAGCGGACGGGGAGACGCTCCAGGCCGTGCCGGAGATCGGCCCCGAGACCGCCCGGTCGATAAGGGACTGGTTCTCGCGTCCGGCCAACGAGAGGCTCCTCTCTAAACTCGCGGCCTCCGGCGTCCGTATGATCGAAGCGGAAGGATCGCCCGTCCCGGGCGCCGCCCTGTCCGGCTCGACCTTCGTCCTGACCGGGACGCTCGCGCGGCGGACCCGCGACGAGGCGGCCGCCGCGATCGAGAGGGCCGGAGGAAAGGTGAGCTCCAGCGTGTCCCGAAAGACGACCGCCGTCATCGCCGGGAGCGATCCCGGAAGCAAGCTCGACAAGGCCCGCGCCCTCGGAGTCGCCGTCTGGTCCGAGGAGGACCTCGACCGCGCCCTCGGGGACGCCCCGTGAGCGCCTCAGCCCCGGACCGCGAGCCGCTCGTCCTCGTCGTCGACGACGACGCGGGGAGCCGGAGGGCGATGGCCCTCACCCTCCAGACGGACGGCCGGAGGGTCCAGGAGTACGCGGGGGCCGACGAGGCGCTCGCGCGCGCCGTCGAGGACCCGTCCGTCGGCCTCGTCGTCACCGACCTGAAGATGCCCGGCCGGACCGGCCTCGAGCTGGCGACGGACCTCGCGCAGGCGCGTCCCGACGTCTCCGTCCTCCTCGTCACCGCGTTCGGCGACGTCGACACCCTCGTCCAGGCCCGGAGCCTCGGGACCGTGGACTACGTCGCCAAGCCCGTGGCCCGCGACGACCTCCGCCTCCGCGCGTCGGCGGCGCTGACGCGCGCCCGGCAGGCGGGGGAGATCCGCCAGCTGCGCGAGCGGCTCGACAAGCGGTACGGGTTCGAGGCGATCCTCGGGGTCTCCCCCCCGATGGAGCGGCTCTTCGAGACCCTCCGCAAGGTCGCCCCGACGCGGATGAACGTCCTCGTCACGGGCGAGTCGGGGACGGGCAAGGAGCTCGTGGCGAACGCGCTCCACCACAACTCGCCCCGGCGGCCGCGGGCCTTCGTCGCCCTCAACTGCGGGGCGATCCCGAAGGAGATCATCGAGTCGGAGCTCTTCGGCCACGAGAAGGGGGCGTTCACGGGCGCGCTCGTCAAGAGGATCGGCCGGATCGAGCAGGCGCACGCGGGGACCCTCTTCCTCGACGAGGTCTCCGAGATGCCGCCGGACCTGCAGGTGAAGTTCCTGCGGGTCCTCGAGGAGCGGCGCGTCACGCCGGTGGGGGGGAACGACTCGCGCGACGTCGACTTCCGCCTCGTCTCGGCCACGAACCGCGACCTCAAGAAGGAGATCGAGGTCGGGCGCTTCCGGCAGGACCTCTACTACCGGCTGAAGGGGGTCGTGATCGACCTCCCGCCGCTGCGCGAGAGGCGCGAGGACATCCCGCTCCTGGCCGAGAGGTTCCGGGACGTCTTCGCGCGCGAGCACGACCGCCCGGTGACCGGCTTCACCTCCTCCGCCCTCGCGGTCCTGATGGGGTACGCGTGGCCGGGGAACGTCCGCGAGATGAAGAGCGCGATCGAGTGGGCGGTCTTCAGCGCCGCCGGGAGCCGGATCGACGTGGGCGACCTGCCGCCCGACGTCCGCGGCGGGGCCGAGGTCCCCCCGCCGCACCCCGAGCCGGACGGCGCCGGGAGCGGCGCCGCCGCGGGAGCCGGGCTCGGCGCCGGGATCGGCGTCGGCGCGCTCCTCGGCAAGACGATGTCGGAGATCGAGCGCGACGCGATCCTCGCGACGCTCCAGGCGTGCGGCGGGAACCGGCGGCGCGCCGCCGAGCGGCTCGACATCGGCCTGCGGACCCTCCAGCGGAAGCTGAAGGAGTACCGGGGGGAGACCGGCGAGCCCGAGGGGGAGGACGAGCCGGAAGGGGACGAGGACGGGACCGCCGGCTGACCCGCCTCTCCCGTAGAATGCGCGCCGAGAGCCGTTCGGAGTTCCGGAGAGGAGACAGGAGATGGACATCCCGTCGAAGGTCGTGATCACCGCCCCGCAGTTCGGCCTGAACCAGCGGGAGGGGACGCTCATCGCGATCTCTCCCCACGGCTACTACGAGCTCCACATCCAGCTCCCCTCGAGCAACACCCACCAGGTGCTCCTGCCGGTCGACGGGACGATGCTGATGGCCTACGAGCCGGTCCTGACCCCCGCCGCCGGCTTCGAGGTGGAACGGTAGCGTTCCCCGGGCGAGCCGCCCGGGGGGGCGGGGCGCGAGGCGGTCAGGGCGCCGGGAAGCGAAGGATGTCGCGGAGGGTGGCCGGCCAAGCCCGGGGCGACCGGCCGACGAGGGCGCGGAACGCGGGATTCGGGTCGGCCGCGACGACGCGCTCGAGGAACCGCTCGGCCTTCTCGTCGTCGCCCCGGTCGCGCGCCGCCAGGGCGAGCACCATCCCGAACTCTCCCGACCCACGGTCGGCGACCGGCAGGTCGCGTGCGACCGCGAGGAGGAGCTCCTGCTGCCCCGCGATCCTTAGCCCCTCGCACCAGGCCACCGCCGACTGCGGTCCGGGGACCATCCGGTAGAGCTTCTCCCCGAAGGCGACGGCCCTCTCGCCGCGCCGCATGTCCTGGGCGCGCAGCGCCTGGTCGTAGACGCAGTCGACGTACGAGAGGACGGTGTCGGTCTCGCCCGGCGTCCGCGAGAGCGACATCCCGAGGTGGGGCCAGCGGAACGGGGAGGTCAGGAAGACCAGCGCGCTCGCCGGGATCGCGCGGTCCGGAGGGAGAGGGGCGCGTCCGGGGAGGTCGGTGCGCCACGGCGGCGTCCGGAGCTCGGCGAGACGGTCCCCGGACGACAGGCGGACGCCGAGGAGCCAGAGGGCGGTCCGCATCTCGGAGAAGGCCGCCGTCTCGTGGACGTAGTGGACCGCGAGGAGCCGGGGGGGCGAGGCGTGGGGCTCGAGGGCGAACGAGGGGTATCGGCGCGCCTGGGCCTCGGTGATCGTCCTCGGCGGAAGGGAGAAGTAGAAGGAGGTCGTGGCTCCGTCTGGCTGGAGGGCTCCCAGGAGGCCCACCGCCGACCCGAGACCGAAGAGGGTCCGGAAGAGCGCCCTCGGGAGGCCCCGGGCCCCGAGGACCGCGGCGGCGCCCAGGAGCGGCACGAGCGGGATCAGGAGCCGCGGGCCCCATCCGGACACGCCGTCCCACGACCACCACGCGGCGGTGGTGAGGAGGAGGAACGCGGCGAAGCCGGCGGCAGGCCCGGCCGCGGCCGGGCGGGCGCGGAGGAGGCGGGCGAGGCCGACGAGCGAAAGGAGCGCGAGGGGGAAGTAGAGGAAGAGCCCCTTGTTCGGCCCCACCGTCAGCCTCCAGAGACCGTCGAGGACGGGGTGGCTGAAGCTCTCCCCCTCGTACGACGCGAAGGGCCGGCCGAAGCGGACGACCTCGAAGGCGAGCCAGAGACCGGCCCCCGGCAGCCAGCCGAGGAGCGCCAGGAGCCCGCGCCGGAGACGGAGGGGTGCCGCGGACCCGAGGACGATCCCCGCGCCGACGACCGGGAGGAGGATGATGAAGATCGACTTCGAGAGGAGGGCGATGCCCGCGGCCGCGCCCGCGGCGGCGGCGAGGAGATCGCCCGTGCGGTCCCGCTCCACGCGGGCCGCGGAAAGCGCGGCCAGGGCGACGGACCCGCCCACCGCGGCGGCCTGGAGCGGCTCGGAGAAGTCGGAGCTGGTGTACCCCCAGAGCGGGGAGGCGAGAGCGACGGCGAGGAGGGACAGCCCTGCCTCGGCCGGCGACCCGCCCCAGGCGCGGACGAGCCCGGCGGCCGAGAGGCTCGCGAGGAGGATCCAGAGCAGCTGCCCGGCGACGAACAGGGTCTGGGAGGAGCCGACCCCGAACGACCGCTCGAACGGACCCGCGAGCCAGGCGGCCGGGACCCGCGCCAGGGAGGGGCCGAGGCCGTAGCGGGTGACGGCGTCCCCCTCGGGCCGCACGCGATTGACCGGGTGGCCGCGGGCGGTCCCCAGCTCGCCCAGCTTCGCGATCGAGTAGGCCGTCCGGGTCATCACCTGCCCGTCGGTCAGGAGCCCGAAGGTCCTCTCGTCCGCGGTCAGGGCGAGGACGGTCGCCGCCAGGAGGAACGCGGCCAGGACCGGTCGGCGGGCGACGAAGCTGCGCATCGGGGAGCCGCGAGACGGCGGAGCCTTACGGGCCCTCTTCCTCGGGGCCGCCCGCCCCCGGCACGGGGAGCGCGTCGAACGGCTCCGCGGCGCCCCCGTGCTCGAAGAGCGCCGCCGCCGCGAGGACCTTCCGCCGGGCGAGGTCGACGAAGGTCGCCTGCGAGTCGATGGCGGGCTCGCCGGGCCCCGCCTTCGCGCGGACGTAGGTCCCGTCGGGCATGAGGACGCGGGTCTGGACGTTGTCCGAGAGGACCAGGTCGAACATCTCCCCGACCTGGCGCGCGAGCTCCGGGTCGACGATCGGGAAGGCGATCTCCATCCGGCGGAAGAAATTTCGCGGCATCCAGTCGGCCGAGCTCGCCCAGACCTCCCTCTCGCCGCCGTTCTCGAAGAGGAAGAAGCGGCTGTGCTCGAGGAAACGGCCCACGACCGAGCGGACCTGGACGTTGTCCGAGATGCCGGGGACCCCCGGCGTCAGGCAGCAGACGCCCCGGACGACGAGGTCGACCCGGACGCCGGCCTGGGAGGCCTCGTAGAGGGCCCGGATGACCTTGGTGTCGACGAGGGCGTTCATCTTGGCGCGGATCCGGGCCTCTCGCCCCGCGCGGGCGTGCTCGGTCTCCCGGGCGATCCAGCCGACGACGGTGGGGTGGAGGTCGCGCGGCGCCGTGACGATCCGCTCGTAGCGGGTACGCGCGGCGGAGAGGCCCGTGAGGGTGTTGAAGAGGCGGGTCGCGTCCTCGCCGAACTCCGGCCGGCACGTCAGGACCCCGACGTCCGTGTAGACCTTCGCGGTCGAGGGGTTGTAGTTCCCGGTGCCGAGGTGGACGTAGCGGCGGATCTCGTCCTTCTCCCGCCGGACGACCAGGGCGATCTTCCCGTGGGTCTTCAGGCCGACGACGCCGTAGACCACGTGGACCCCCGCGCGCTCGAGCGACTTGGCCCAGACGATGTTGTTCTCCTCGTCGAAGCGCGCCTTCAGCTCCACGAGGACCGCCACCTGCTTGCCGTTCTCGGCGGCGCGGATGAGCGCCGGGATGAGCGAGGAGTCGGAGCTCGTCCGGTAGAGGGTCATCTTGATGGCGAGCGTCTTCGGGTCGTCGGCGGCCTCCTCGATCAGCTCGAGGACGGGCGAGAAGGAGTCGTACGGGTGGTGGAGGAGGATGTCCCCCTGGCGGATCGCCGCGAAGATCGAGAGGTCCGACGCGGCGAGGACCGGGGGGACCGCCGGCGTGAAGGGGGCGTCCTTCAGGTCGCGGCGGTCGATCCGCGTCAGCGCCATCAGGTCGGCCGCGCCGAGGAGGCCGCTCACCTCGTAGATGTCGGCCTCGTTGACCTCGAGCTGCCGCATCAGGAGCTTCCGGATCCGCTTGGGGGTCTTCGGGGCCACCTCGACCCGGACGACGGCGCCGAAGCGGCGGCGGCGGACCTCCTGCTCGATCGTGGCGAGGAGGTCTGCGGCCTCGTCCTCCTGGATCTCGATGTCGGCGTCGCGGGTGATCCGGAACTGGTAGGACGCGAGGACCTCGAGCCCGGGGAAGAGCTCGGGGAGGTTCGCCTGGACGAGGCTCTCGAGGAGGAGGAACTCCGCCTTCTCCTTCCTCACCTTCCGCTTCCCCTCGACGATCTCCCGCAGGGAGAGGAGGCGCGGGATCGCGGCCGGCATCTTGACGCGCGCGAACTTCAGAGCCCCCGTCTCGGGGTCCTTCACCTCGATGGCGAGGTTCAGGGAGAGGTTCGAGAGGAAGGGGAACGGATGCCCGGGGTCGACGGCGAGCGGCGTCAGGACCGGGAGGACGTTGCGCCGGAAGTAGGCGGCCGCCGCCTCGCGCTGGGGCTCGGCGAGGTCTCCCCACTCGAGGACCGAGATCCCGGCCGCGGCGAGCCGCGGCAGGAGGTCCTCGCGGAGGCAGGCCGTCTGGGCCGCCTCCATCTTCTGGACGGCCTCGCGGATCCGGGCCAGCTGCTGTCCCGCGGAGAGGCCGTCGTCCGAGGTCTCGGCGAACTCGACGGAGATCTGCTCCCTCAGGCCCGAGACGCGGATCATGAAGAACTCGTCGAGGTTGCTCTCGGAGATGGCGAGGAACTTCAGCCGCTCGAGGAGCGGCCACCGCTCGTCGCGGGCCTCCTCGAGGACCCTGTCGTTGAAGGCGAGCCAGGAGAGCTCTCGGTTGAGGAGCGGGACCGGGACCGCCGGGCGCTCGGACGGTGCGGCGGCCGCGGGAGGCTGCGGCTCCGAGGCGGGCTCCTGCTCCTTCTCGGGGCCGTCGTCGAGGACGAGGGCCTCCGGAGGGCGCTTGCGTCGGGGCCGCTGCTCGTGCCGGATCACGCGTCCTCCCGGGGTCTCACGCGGCCGCGCCGATCGCCTCGTCGAGGGCCGTGGCGAGGGAGGCGGCGACCCGCTCCACGACCTCGCGCTCGCTCCCCTCGACCATGACCCGCGCGAGCGCCTCGGTGCCCGAGTACCGAAGGAGGATCCGCCCGCGCCGGCCGAGGAGCTCCTCGCACTCGCGGTAGACCCGCGGGAAGCCGGGGATCGACTCGAAGGGGACCCGCTCGCGGACCCTCACGTTCCGGAGGATCTGGGGAGTCCGGTCGATCCGGGGCTGCCGGGCGAGCGGGACGCCCGAGGAGGCGATGGCGGCGGCGACGAGGAGGCCGGTGAGCGTCCCGTCGCCCGTGGTCGAGAGGTCGGACCGGATCAGGTGGCCGGACGGCTCGCCCCCCAGGACCGCTCCGTTGCGCTCCATCTCCTCGACGACGTAGCGGTCGCCGACCGGGGCCCTCACGAGGCGGATCCCCCGGGCCTCCAGGGCCTTCTCGAGCCCGAAGTTCGACATCACCGTTCCGACGACCGCGCCGGGACGGCGTCCCTCGCGCTCGAGCTCGACCGCCCAGAGGTAGAGGACCTCGTCCCCGTCGAGCAGCTGCCCGTCGCCGTCTGCCAGGATCGAGCGGTCGGCGTCGCCGTCGAGGGCGAGGCCGAGGTCGGCCCCCTCCTCCACGACCGCCCGGGCCATCGCCTCGGGGTGGAGCGCGCCGCACCCCGCGTTGATGTTCCTGCCGTCGGGGGAGACGTTCCGCTCGACGACGCGCGCCCCGGCCCGGCGGAACGCCTCGGGGGCGACCCGGTAGGCGGCGCCGTGGGCGGCGTCGATCACCACCTTCAGGCCGTCGAGCCGCGCCGGGACGACCGAGACCAGGTGGTCGACGTAGCGTTCCGCGAGCGAGGGATCCGGGGCGACGTGGTGCGCCGGCGGGGCGGTGACGGCCCCGTGGATCTGCTTCTCGATCGCCGCCTCGACCTCGTCGGGGAGCTTCCGGCCCGACCCGGCGAAGACCTTGACGCCGTTGTCCTCCCAGGGGTTGTGGGACGCGGAGACCGAGACCCCCGCGTCGGCGCCGGTCTCTCGCGCCAGCTGGGCGACGGCCGGGGTGGGGACGACGCCCGCGAAGGCGACCCGGGCCTGGCCGGCCTCGAGCCCTCCCGCCAGGGCCGCCACGATCCCCTCGGAGGACTCGCGGGTGTCGCACCCGACGAGGACGGTCGCGGGACGGTCCGTCCCGGCCCCGAGCGAGCCGGCCAGCGCCCGGCCGATCCGGCCGACGGTCTCGTCGTCGAGCGGGTAGGTCCCGGCGCGGCCGCGGATTCCGTCTGTACCGAACAGGGAGCGCATGGGGTGCCGAGTTTAGACGATCGGCGGCTACCGCCCGTTTTCGACACCCTGACCGGGCCGGACGGCGCTCAGGGGCCGAGGGTGCGCGCGACGACCGCGAGGAAGCGGAGGGTCTCCCCGACGTCGTGGACGCGGACGAGGAGGGGACGGCGCGGGGCCGCGAGGGCGGCCGCGGCCACGGCCCCGAGCGACTCCGGGAGGCGGTCCAGCGGCGGGCGGCTCGCGAGGCTCCCCAGGAAGGCCTTCCGCGAGGCGCCGACGACGAGCGGCGCGCCCGCCGGCGCGAGCCGGTCGAGCCCTCCGAGGAGGGCGAAGCACTGCTCCGCGTCCTTGCCGAAGCCGAGGCCCGGGTCGACGAGGACCCTGTCCGGGCGGACGCCCGCGGCGAGGGCGGTCCGGCGGGCGCGCGCCAGGTCCCGTGCCACCTCGTCGACGACGTCTCCGAAGCTCGAGACCGCGAAGGTCGTCGCCGGGGTCCCGCGGCAGTGGTTCAGGACGACCGGCGCGCCCGTCGAGGCCGCGAGGTCGAGGTAGCCCTCCGGCGGGTCGAGCCCCGTGACGAGGTTCAGGACGTCCGCGCCGGCTTCGAGCGCGGCGCGGGCGACCTCGGTCTTCCGGGTGTCGACGGAGATCGGGACCGAGGCGTTCCCCTTCCGGATCCCCTCGACGACCGGCAGGACCCGCGCCAGCTCCTCGGCGGCGGAGACGTCGCCGGCTCCGGCCCCGTAGGCGGCGCCCCGGGGCCGCGTCGACTCCCCTCCGACGTCCAGCAGCGCGGCCCCCGCGGCCGCGAAACCGAGGCCCGCCTCCACCGCCTTCGCGGCGTCGGCGAGGAGGCCGCCGTCGGAGAAGGAATCGGGGGTGACGTTGAGGATCGCCATCACGCCCGGGTGCGCCCCCGCCTGGAGCCGGCGCCCGGACGGGAGGTCGAGCCGCCACCTCACGCGGACGTCTCCTCGAGGAGCGTCCTCCGCCGGGCGGCGTCGCGGCGGAGGACGGCGAGCCGACGCGAGGAGGCGGCCTCTGCCGCGAAGCGCCCGTACGAGGCGATCGCCCGCCGCGCGCGGCCGGCCGCCTCGTGGCAGCGGCCCTCCCAGTAGAGGGCCTCGAGGAGGCCGGCCCCGCTCCGCGCGAGCGCGCGAAGGGCGGCGAGGGCGGCGTCGAGGGGCGCGTGGCCGAACCGCTCCTGGTGGGCGACGGCAGCCCGGGCGTAGGCGAGGACGGCCGGAGGGTGGTGCGGCGAGTCGGCCAGGGCCCGCGAGGCGTCCGAGACGGCGCGGACGACGCCTCGCGTGGCGCGGAAGCGCCTCCGGCAGGGGAGGCACCGGACGGCCGTGGCGTCGAGCCGGAAGCCGAGCGTCTCGTACCAAAGCTTCTGCTCCCGGGCCGAGAAGACGAACCGCTCGCCGCAGTCGCGGCAGGTGCGGTCGAGGTCGACGTAGAAGTAGCGCGGGACGTCGCAGCAGAAGATCTGCCGCCTCGGGTCGCCCCGGACGGCCCCGGCAGGGAGGGGGGGACGGTAGTCCGGGTCGAACCGGTAGGTCGGGACGGCGCCGGGGGCTCCTCCGTCCGCGGCGCTCAGGACCGGGACGTGGCCGAAGAGGGGGTGGCGGACGGAGCGCCGGAGGTCCCGGGGGGGGCCGGAGGGGCGGGGCGCCGCCATCCGGCGGGGAAAGCGAACCGGCCCGCTCCGGATCCGGAGCGGGCCGGGAGGGATCCTCGCGTCAGGGGGGCGGGTCGTGGCCACGCGGACCCGGGGGCGGCCGCCGGCTCCCGGGTCAGGCGGGGACGGGGAGGAGCCCCGGCGCCGGGGCCGACCCCTCCTCGGGCTTGGTCGCGGCGGTCGCCGGGGCGGTGGGGCCGCCGGGCGGCTCGGGGGTCCTCCCCTTCGCGGTGTGGGGGAGCGTCCGTCCGCTCTCGCGCTCGATGATGGCGTAGATCTCCTCGCCGTCGAGCGACTCCCGCTCGAGGAGCTCGGCGGCGATCGCCTCGAGCGACTTGCGGTTCTCGACGATGATGTGCTTGCCCCGGGCGTAGGCGGTCGTGACGATCCGGTTGATCTCGGTGTCGATCTTCCGCGCCGTGTCCTCGGAGTAGTCGGGCTGGCGGGCGAAGTCGCGGCCGAGGAAGATCTCCCCCTCGCCGCGGCCGAACGCGAGCGGCCCCATCTCGCTCATCCCCCACTCGCAGACCATCCGCTTGGCCATCTCGGTCGCCTTCTCGAAGTCGTTCGAGGCGCCGGTCGTGATCCGGCCGAGGCAGACCTCCTCGGCGAGGCGGCCCCCCATCATCACGGCCAGCTCGGCCTCGATGTACTCCTTCGAGTAGGTGTACTTGTCCTCCAGCGGGAGCTGCTGCGTCAGGCCGAGCGCCCGTCCGCGCGGGATGATCGTCACCTTGTGGAGCGGGTCGGTGTGCTCCTCGAACGCGGCGATCAGGGCGTGCCCCGCCTCGTGGAACGCGGTGATCCGCTTCTCCTCCTCGGACATCACCATCGACTTCCGCTCCGCCCCCATCAGGACCTTGTCCTTGGCGTAGTTGAAGTCGACCATCTCGACCTTCTTCTTGTCGGCCCGGGCCGCCGTGAGCGCCGCCTCGTTGACGAGGTTGGCGAGGTCGGCCCCGGCGAACCCGGGGGTCCCGCGGGCCACGATGGAGAGGTCGACGTCGTCCGAGAGAGGGATGGGCTTGGAGTGGACCTTGAGGATCCCCTCGCGCCCCTTCACGTCGGGGCGGTCGACGACGACCCGCCGGTCGAAGCGCCCGGGGCGGAGGAGGGCCGGGTCGAGGACGTCCGGACGGTTGGTCGCGGCGATCAGGATGACCCCGTCGTTCCCCTCGAAGCCGTCCATCTCGACGAGGAGGGCGTTGAGCGTCTGCTCGCGCTCGTCGTGGCCGCCGCCGAGGCCGGCGCCCCGGTGGCGCCCGACGGCGTCGATCTCGTCGATGAAGATGATGCAGGGGGCGTTCTTCTTCCCCTGCTCGAAGAGGTCCCTCACGCGGCTGGCGCCGACGCCGACAAACATCTCGACGAAGTCCGAGCCGGAGATGGAGAAGAACGGGACGTTCGCCTCCCCGGCGACCGCGCGGGCCAGGAGCGTCTTGCCGGTCCCCGGCGGGCCCATCATCAGGACGCCCTTCGGGATCTTCCCGCCCAGCTTCTGGAACTTCCCGGGGTCCTTCAGGAAGTCGATGATCTCGGCCAGCTCGGCCTTCGACTCGTCGCACCCCGCCACGTCCTTGAACGTGACCTTCTTCTGGTTCGGCGTCAGCAGCTTGGCCCTCGACTTCCCGAAGGCCATGGCGCGGTTCCCGCCCGTCTGCATCTGCCTCATGATGAAGATCCAGAGGCCGATCAGGAACAGGATCGGCGCCCACTGGAGGAGGATCACGAAGAGCGAGCCCTCGCGCGGCTCCTCGGCCGTGATCTTGACGTTCGCCTTGCGCAGGTCGTCCACGAGGCCGTCGTAGGCGGGCGCGTACGTCTTGAAGCTCGGCTCGCGCCCCTCCGGGACCCCCTTCTTGTAGCCGCGGATCTCCGGTCCCCGGATGAGGACGCGGTCGACCTCGCCCTTGTTCACCATCTCGAGGAAGTCTGTGAAGCTGACGCTCGCGGTCGTCCCGCGGCCGTAGTCCACCACCTTGAACAGGAGGAGGATGACGACCAGGATGACGAGCCAGAGGAGGATGTTCTTTACGGTGGTGCTCACGGTAAGCCCTTCGAGGTCCGTTACGTCCGGGCGGGCCCCTCGGTTCAGTCCCGCGGGACCTTCAGGGGTCCCGTCCGCTGCTCGAAGGGCGCCTCGCCGGCCGTCCGGACCTTGCCGATGAAGGCGAGGTTCCCTCCCTCGCCCTGGTACTCCATCCCGTATCCGACCAGGACCCCCTCCTCGGACGGGAAGAGGACGTAGTCGACCAGGAGGGAGCTCTTGCGCTCCTGCGGCCGGTCCACGATGGCCGCGAAGCGGACGGAGCTCGGCCCCTCCTCGCGGAGCTGGTCCGCGAGGTAGCTTTCGATGATGCCGCTCCGGATGACGTCCTTGACGATGATGATGTCCGCGCCGCGGACGTTGAACGGGGTGACGAAGTGGAAGTCGACGATCTCCTCCTCGCCCCCGCGGATCACGTCGATGTACTCCAGCCGGACGGGTCGCGGGATCGCGCGGGCGAGGTCCGCGGTCAGGAGGGCGGCCCCCTTGAGGATCGCGATCAGGACGATGGTGCCCGACGGGAAGTCGGCTGCGATCTTGCTGCCGACCGCCTGGACCCGGCTCGCGATCTCGCCCGGGCCGAACCGCTCGTCGTACACGAGGCTCATGGCAGCAGTGTATCAGGACGTCCCGGGGGGAAGGAGGCGGACGACCCGCCGATCCGCCTCGACGCGCCCGCCCGCGATCCCCTCGCGGAACCGCTCCTCGGGCCCGAGGATCCGGGCCACCGCACGCGAGAGCTGGACGCGACCGGGGCTCCGGCCGAGCGCTCCCGAGGCGCGCAGGAGGATTCGCGCCGCCGCCTCCTCGCCGACCGTCCGGAACAGCGAGCGCGGCCAGGGTCCGCCCTCACCGGCGCCCGCCGCCCCGAGCGCCGCGCCGATCCTCTCGTCGAGGCGATCGAGGCGAAGGCTCCAGGCCTCGGCGGCCCGCGCGAGGCGTGAGGTCGTCCCCGGCCAGAGCTCCTCGAGCGCGGGGAGGACCCTCCGGCGGACGCGGTTGCGGGCGAACCTCTCGTCGAGGTTGGAGGAGTCCTCGCGCCAGCCCTCGCCCCGGGCCTCAAGGAACGTCCGCAGCTCGGCCCTCCGGAACGGGAGGAGGGGCCGGACGACGCCGTCGCCGCGGCGGGCCCGGATCCCTCCCCGGCTCCTCCCGAGGTGGCGCTCGAGGCTCAGGAGCACCGTCTCGGCCTGGTCGTCCAGGGTGTGCCCCGTGGCCACGAGGGTCCCGGGGCCGAGGTCGCGGGAGAGGGCGAGGAGCGAGGCGTACCGGACCCGGCGGGATGCGGCCTCGAGGCTCTCGGACGGACGCCTCAGGTCGCGGACCGCGACCGACCTGAGGACGAAGGGGAGGCCGAGCGCCCCGGCGGCGTCGGCGGCGAAGCGGGCGTCGGCGTCCCCCTCCCCGCCCCGGAGCTGGTGGGAGACGTGGGCCGCGACGAGGACCGTCCGGGCGCCCGCGACGGCGTGGAGGAGGTGGAGGAGCGCCACCGAGTCGCCGCCGCCGGAGCAGGCGACGACGACGCGCGCCGCTCCCTCGAGGAGGCGCGTGGCGTCGAGGTGGGCCCGCAGCCTGTCGGGAAGGTCGCGGGCCCCGCCGGCGCACGGCATTGGGGAGGCGTCCACGCGGCGATGGTAGCGGGACCGGGCCGGGGCCGCCCCGGAGGTGGTGGCGGTGGGCGGACTCGAACCGCCGACACAGGGCTTATGAGACCCCCGCTCTACCGACTGAGCTACACCGCCACGCCGGGTCCCGCCCCCGGGCGGGCCGCGGATGATAGCAGGAAGCCCGGAGGTATCATGGCGGCATGGTCCTCTACGATGCGGAAGAGACCGGCGTTCAGAACGTCTGCTCGCGATGCGGGCGGGAGTGCGAGCCGGTGGAGCTGTCGATCTGTCCGATCTGTGGACGTCGCTACTGCACCTTCTGCGGGTACCGCGTCGGCTCCCGGACCTACTGCGGCCGCCCGTGCGGCGACTCGTTCTTCTTCGGGGGCGACGTCGACGAGGACGGGCTCGCCGAGGACTAGGGACGGGGTCCCTTCCCCTTCTCCAGGTCAGGAGCGGTGGAGCGCCCGGACGGGGCGTTCCGGACGAGAGGACTGAATGGAAAGCGTTGCGATCCTCCTGGGGGCGATCTACCTCCTCCTGCCGATCGCAGGGTTCGTCCTCGCCCTGGTCGCTTCCTCCCGTCTCCGGCGTCTCGAGGAGCGGCTGGCGCGCCTCGAGACGGTCCGCGGGGAGACGGAGGGGCTCCGGGAGCGGGTCCGGCGGCTCGAGGTCGAAGGGGCGGGGGCCGTCGACCGGAGCCCCGCCCCCGAGGCCCCGCCCCGGGAGGCGCCTCGGCCGGCCCCGATCCCCGAGCCGGTCGTGGCCCGACCCCCCTCGCCGACCCCGGCGCCCGAGCCCCCGTGCCCGGCTCCGCCCCCGCCGCCGCCTCCGCAGGTCGCCGCGCCGCCGGTCGTGGCCTCGCCGTTCGCCGTCCCGCCGCGGATCCAGACGGAGCGCCCCGCGCCCGGGCCGGCCCCTGCTCCCGCCGCGCCCCCGCCGGTCCATGCGGCGGCGGCTCCTCCCGTCCCTCCGCCCGCGGCTCGCCCCGCGCCGCGCCCCCTCCGCCCGCCGGCGCCTTCGAAGCCGGCCTTCGACTGGGAGGGGATCGTCGGCGTCAAGCTCTTCTCCTGGGTCGCCGGGATCGCGCTGGTCGTCGCCGCCGTCTCGTTCCTCAGGTACGGGATCGACCACGGCTGGCTGACCCCGCCCGTCCGGATGGCGATCGGCGTCGCGACCGGGATCGGCCTCCTCGTCGCGTGCGAGCTGAAGGCGGCCCGCCGCTACCGCGTGACCGCCAACGCGCTCGACGGCGCCGCGATCGCCGTCCTCTTCTCCACGTTCTTCGCGGCGCACGCGCTCTGGAAGCTCGTCCCCGCCTTCCCCACGTTCCTCCTCCTGGCGCTCGTGACGGTGGTGGCCGTCCTCCTGGCGATCCGCCGCGACTCGCTCTTCATCGCGCTCCTCGGCCTCGTCGGCGGCTTCGCCACGCCGGCCCTCCTCTCGACGGGGGAGGACCGGGCGATCGGCCTCTTCAGCTATCTCCTGCTGCTCAACGTCGGCCTCTCGTGGGTGGCGCACCGCAAGCGCTGGCCCGTCCTCTCGGCGCTCTGCGTCGTCCTGACGGCCGTCTACCAGTGGGGATGGGTCGCGAAGTTCCTGACGGAGTCGAAGGTCCCGCTCGCCCTGGCGGTCTTCCTCGTCTTCCCGGTGGCGCTCCTCGCGGCGCTCGAGCTCGGCGAGAGGGGCCGGCCGGCGGACGGCGCCGGGGCCCTCTTCGCCCGGACGGCCCAGGGGGCCTCGCTCCTCCCTCTCCTCTTCGCCTTCTACCTCGCCGCCTCGCCCGGCTTCGGAGCGCAGGCGGGGCTCCTCTTCGGCTTCCTCTTCCTCGTCTCGGCCGGGCTCCTCGCGGTGGCGATCTGGCGGGGACCGGAGGGGCTCCACCTCTGGGGAGCCGGGGCCGTTCTCGTCGTCTTCGCGGCCTTCTTCTCGCGCTCGTACACCGCCGCGGCGTGGCCCTCGATCCTCCTCTTCGCGGCGCTCTTCTTCGCGTTCCACCTCCTGGCGCCTCTCGTGGCCGAGCGTGCGGGCCGCCCGTTCCAGGACCTCGGCGGCCGCGCGGTCTACGCCGCGCCGCTCCTCCTCGGCGTCTTCCCCGCCGTCATCGCCCTCGAGCCGCTCGCGGCCGCGCCGGGCCTCGTGTTCGGCCTCCTCTTCGCCCTCCTCGTCGGGGCGACGGCGTTCGCGCTCGTCCGGGGCGAGGGGACGGTCTACTTCCTCTCGGCCTTCTTCGTGCTGGCCGCCGAGGCGGTCTGGTCGGCCCGGTACCTCACCCCCGACCGGCTCCTCTCCGGCCTCGCGCTCTACGCGCTCTTCTCGCTCTTCTACCTCGGCGTCCCGCTGGGCGCCCGGCGGATCGGCCGGCCCCTGCGGCCCGCCGGGAGCGGGGCGGTCCTCCTCCTCTGCGCCCTCGGGCTCCTCCTCTTCCTCGCGGCGGGGCCGGCCGCGCCGAACGCCCTCTGGGGGCTGGCGCTCCTCCTCGCCGTCCTCAACGCCGGGCTCTTCCTCGAGGGGACGTCGGGCGGCCTCCCGGGCCTGACCGTGGCCGGGATGGTCCTCTCGTGGTTCGTCCTCGTGGTCTGGTGGCTGACGGCGCCGGTCGCGACCGTCCTCGTCCCGGCGCTCGCCGTCGTGGCGGGCTTCGGCGCCCTCACCTTCGGCGGCAACGTCTGGGCCCAGAGGCAGTCGGAGCAGGGCTCCGGGACCTTCGGGGGAGCCCTCTTCCTCGGCCTCGTCGGCCACGTCTTCCTGGCTTTCGTCGCCGCCCAGCCGTCGCTCGCCGTCCCTCCCGGCCCGCTCCTGGGGATCCTCGCCGTCCTCGACCTCGCGGCCGCCGCCGCCGCGCTCGCCGCGCGCCGGGGCGAGCTCTTCGCCGTCGCGCTGGCGGCGTCGCAGGCCGTCCTGATGGTCTTCGCCGGGGCGAACGGGGCGGCTCCCTGGCCCCGCGTCGCGCTCCTCTCGGCCTGCGCCGTGGCGGCGTTCGGCCTCGCCGTCGCCTTCCTCGGGGAGCGGCGGGAGGGCCCGGGCGCGGACCGGCTCCGCGTGGCCCTCGCCGCCGGCGCCGCGGCAGCCTTCATCCTCGGGCAGCTGACGGGCGTCGTCGCCTCGCTCCGGCCCGGCCTCCCGGCGCCCGCGGTCGTCATCGGGTCCCAGCTCTTCCTCCTCGCGGGGCTCCTCGTCGTCGCGGGGTGGAAGGGGTGGCACGCGCTCGCCGTCGTCGCGATCCTCCCGGCCTTCCAGGCCGACTTCGTCTGGGAGACCGTCCTGCCGCGGCCGACCGAGCCGCTCTGGGCGACGCGGCTCCTCTTCGAGGGGCTCCTCTACCTCGCCTTCCTCGTCTACCCGCTCGCGGTCGGGGAGAGGGCGGGGAGGAAGAAGGGGCCCTACCTCGCGGCCGTCCTGGCGAGCGTCCCGTTCTTCTTCCTCGCGCGCTCCTCCATCCTCGACGCCGGCTGGGGCGGGGCGATCGGCCTCCTTCCGCTCGCCCAGGCGGCGGCCCTCGTCGTCCTCCTGGCGCGGCTCCTCGCTCTCGAGCCCCCCGCGCAGAGGACCCTGGGGCGCCTCGCCCTCGTGGCGGGCGCGGCCCTGGCGTTCGTGACGCTGGCGATCCCGCTCCAGCTCGACAAGGAGTGGATCACGATCGGCTGGGCGGTCGAGGGGGTGGCGCTCGCCTGGCTCTACACGAGGATCCCGCACAAGGGGCTCCTCTGGTGGTCCACCGGCCTGCAGGCCGCCGTCTTCGTCCGGCTCACCCTCAACGACGCCGTCCTCGCGTACCACCCGAGGAGCGGCGTCCCGATCCTGAACTGGTACCTCTACACCTACCTCGTCGCGGCCGCCTCGGCGTTCGGCGCCGCCTGGCTCCTCGCGAGGACGGCCGACGAGCTGACCGCCGGGCGCCTCCGCGCGTCGCGCCTCCTCCCGGTCTTCGGAACGGTCCTCCTCTTCGTCCTCGTCAACATCGAGGTCGCCGACTTCTACTCGACCGGCGCCGTCGTCACCTTCAACTTCACCCGCGGGGCCTCCCTCGCGCAGGACCTCGCGTACACCCTCGCGTGGGCTCTCTTCGCGATCGCGCTCCTGGCGGCCGGCGTCGTGGCGAGGAGCCGCGCCGCCCGGGTCGCCTCGATCGTCCTCCTCGCCGTGACGGCGCTGAAGGCCTTCCTCCACGACCTCGGCCGTCTCGGCGGCCTCTACCGCGTCGCCTCGTTCGTCGGCCTGGCCGTCTCGCTGGCGCTCGTCGCCCTGGCGCTCCAGAGGTTCGTCCTCGCCCGTCCCGACGAGTCCGGCGAACGCGAGGCGGAGGGGAGCGGAGGGGACGGGCCGGCCGGGACGGCCCCCGGGGAGGTGGCTCCGTGACGCCCCGGGGACTCCGGAGCGCCCGCCTCGCCCCGCTCGCGCTGCTCGTCCTCGGAGCCGTCCCGCGGCTGGAAGGGGCTCCGCCCCCCTTCCGCCACGAGCGTCCGGTGACCCCGGGGGCCCGCGGCGCGAACCGCCTGGCCGTGGACGTGACGCTCCTCGCCGGGTCGGAGGCGCGCCGGACCGACGCGCCGCACGGCCTCCTCTCCGATCTCCGCATCTACGCCGCGGACGGCGCGGAGGTCCCGTACCTCCTGATCGCGCCCCCCTCCCCGGCCCCCGAGTGGGCGCCCGCGCGCCTCCTCCCGATCGCCGCGACGAAGACGTCGAGCGGCTTCGAGGCGGACCTCGGCCGCCCCCTCCCGGTCGACCGCCTCCGGGTGGACGGCATTCCCGCCCCCTTCCTCAAGAGGGTGCGGCTCGAGGGGAGCGGGGACCGGGCCCGCTGGACCCTCCTCGCGGCCGAGGGGACCCTCTTCGACCTGCCGGACGAGGGGCTCGCGCGGACCGAGCTGGCCTTCCCGCGCCAGGAGCTCCGCTACCTCCGGGTCACCTGGGACGACACCCGGAGCGGCCGCGTCCCGCTGCCGCGGTCGGTCGCGGCGCGCAAGGCCCCCGGGCCGCCGGCGCCCCCCCGGCTCCGGGCGGCCCTGCCCGTCGAGAAGCGGGGGAGCGAGCCGGGGACGAGCCGCTACCGGCTCCGCCTCCCGGCTGCGGGCCTCCCGATCGAGGCGATCGAGGTCGTCCCGCAGGGAGGGAACGTCCTTCGCCCGGTCCGGGTCCTCGAGGCGCGCCTGTCGGGAGGCGAGGTGGTTCCCGTCGTCCTCGGACGCGGCGTCCTGCGGCGCGCCGAGAGGGACGGGCTGGTCGCGGCGTCGCTCGAGATCCCCGTGGCGACGCCGGCCGAGGCCGAGCTCGAGCTCGTCGTCGAGGACGGGAGCAACCCGCCGCTCGCCTTGAAGGAGGTCGACGCGGTCCTCTCCCCCCTCCCCTGGATCTACTTCGAGAGCGCGGGCGGGGCCCCTCTCGTGGCGCGCTTCGGGGCGCGCGGCGTCGAGGCTCCCCGGTACGACCTCGAGGCGATCCGCCCGGCCGTCTCCCGCGGAGACGCCCGGGTCGGGCCGATCGCCGAGGCGGCGTGGGGCCCGCTCCGGGACCGCCCCGCCGCCGCGGCCGCCCCGGCCTCGTCCGGGCCCGACGCCGCGGGACCCGCGGCACCGGTCGAGTCGTCGCGCTTTCGCGTCGCCCGCCCGATCTCCCCCGGGCCGCCGGGCCTGACGGCCCTCGCGCTCGACGCGGCGGTCCTCTCGGCCAGCCCGTCGCTCGCGGACGTCCGGATCGTCGGCGAGGACGCCCGCCAGGTCCCGTACCTCCTCGAGACGCGGGAGGAGCCGCTCGCGGTCCCGCTCGCGGCGCCGGCGCCGGTGCCGGACCCGCGTCCGCGGCCGGACGGGTCGAACGCGGCCGGCGGACGGCTGACGTTCTACCGGCTAGCTCTGCCGTACCCCGACCTCCCCTCGGCGCGTCTCGCGCTGGAGACGCCGGCGCGGGTCTTCCGCCGGAGCGTGACCCTCTTCGTCGAGCGGCGGCCCGGGCACGCGACCGAAGCCGAGCCGGGAGCGTCGTTCGACGCGATCGCCTCCGGGGAGTGGAGCCACGCGGACCCCGAGAGCGCGGCGCCGCGGCTGACGCTCCCGGTCCCTCCCGTGCCCGGAAGGGAGCTCTACCTCGCGGTGGACGACGGCGACAACAGCCCCCTGCCGGTCTCCTCCCCGACGCTCCTCCTTCCGTCCCGGCGGCTCCGCTTCGTCCGGCCCGCGTCGGGCGAGCTCCGGCTCCTCTACGGGAACCCCGCGCTCGCCCCGCCCCGCTACGACCTGGCTCTCCTCGCCCCCCGGCTCCTCGGCGAGCCGGCCGTCGAGACCGCGCTCGCGCCGGGGAGCGCGCCCGAGCCCGGCGGCTCGGGCGCGCAGCTGCCCCGCTCGCTCTTCTGGGGAGCGCTCGCCGTCGCGGTGATCGCCCTCCTCGCGCTCGTCGCCCGCCTCCTCCGGCCGGCGGGGGGAGGGGACTCTCCAGGCGCGGGCTGAGAGGGAGGGCCGGCCCTAGCGGGTCACGGAGAAGCAGCGGTGCTGGCCGGAGAGGTCGGTCCGCTTCCCGTTCCGATCGATCGCGATCGCCTGGAGCGTGTGGAGCCCGGGCTCGAGGTCGCGGAGGTCGAGCTCGATGCGGAAGCCGCAGGTCGCCGCGCCGGGGTAGCGCGGGAAGAGGGGAGCGACGTCCGGGCGGGGGACGTCGAGGGGGGACGTCCCGGCGCTCCGGGTCCCGTCGACCACGAGCTCGACCCGTTCGACGGCGTCGAGGGCCCACCCCCAGACGCCGACCGAGCCGGGCAGCTCGGCGGCGTTGGGGGGGAAGTCGACGCAGCCGAACGGGGGAAGGCCGTCGTCGGGCTCGTGAGGGCGGACGGCCCCCTTCCGGCAGAGGACGCGGAGGAGCCGGTCCTCGTCGACGCGGACCGGCTCCCACCCGAGGTCGTCGAGGTAGCACCGGATCTCTGCCGCCGTCGAGAACTGGATCCGCCCCGGGGACTTGCGGCCCGCCTGGTTGTGGTGCTGGCTCTGGCGCCACTGCCGGTAGGTGTCGGGGTGCGCCAGGTTCCACGTGTCGAAGAAGGCCATCCTGCCGTCCTTCAGCACCCGCCTCATCTCGACGAGGTACTGGAAGAGGTCCTCCTTGTCGAGGTGCATGAAGACCGTCGTGGCATAGACGAAGTCGAACGAGGCATCGGCGAAGGAGGTGAGGCCGTCCTCGCCGAGCGGGTGGAGCACCACGTTCGCCAGGTGGGCGGTCCTCCGGGCGGCGCGCTCGAGCATCCCGGCGGAGATGTCGGCGCCGTGCCACTCTCCGACGAGCGGGGCCATCTCGCGGCCGACCCGCGCCATGCCGCACCCGATCTCCAGGACCCGGCTCGACCGGTCGAGGCCCGCGAGGCCCACGAGCGTCTCGGCTCCGAACGAGTTCGCGTCGCCCCAGCGGCCGCGCGCGACGTAGTCCGCCTCGCTCGACGTCACGTAGGTCGTCGCGAGCGCGCTCGACTCCTGCTCCCCGGCCGGGCCCCAGTACGACCCGTAGCGTCCCCCCCCCCCCCCGCTGGAGGGGCGAGATCGACTGCCGCTCTTCCCCTTGCTCGCCGACGGTGCGTCCGACATGCAACCTCCCTCCGGGTTCCGGGACCCGCCGATTCTCGCCCCTCCGGGAGCCCCGCGGACCGGAGCAGCGACGGGCTCGACCGGATCGGGGATGTCTTAGACTGTCCTCCGGAGGTCAGGGAATCGTGAATCCGTGCTGGCGCATCGCAGCTGGTTCCTGGCCCGTCGGGAGCGCGCAGGCGTGAAGCCTCTCGAGACCGCCCGCATCCTCCCGACGGGGGACGCCCCCTCTCCCTACGGCCTGCACCTCGTCCTCGGGAGCGTCCCGGGCTCGGACGAGCTCGGACCGGTTCCGCTGCCGCTCTCCACCGAGGACGGGGCCACCCGCGTCTACCTCGCCGCCCTCCGCGGCGCCCCGGACAGCGTCCTCGAGCTGGCCGCCGTCAAGCTGCTGGCGAACGCCTTCCCCGAGGGGCTCGCCGAGAGTGCCGGGCGCCCCACGAACGAGACGCTCGCGAAGCGCTTCGAGAAGGAGCGCGACCGGCTGCGGACCCTCCGCGAGACCAGCCGGCTCTTCCCGCGGCTCATCCAGCCGGGGGGGAAGGACGGGCCCCTGGCCGAGCTGCCCGCGCTCCTCTACTGCCGGGCCGACCGGACCTTCGTCGAGCCCGTCTGCCCGACGTGCCGGGGGGGGCTCTCGACCTGCGCCGACGAGGAGTTCCTGGCGGCGAGGAAGCTCCCGTCGCACCGGGACTCTCTGGAGCGGATCCTCTGGTGCCCCGAGTGCGCCCGCTCGGACGCGAACCTCGCCCTCTGGTCGTTCGCCCCCGTCGAGGGGGGGGGCGTCCCGGTCGGGAGCCCGGACGAGCTCCTGAAAGCCCTGTCCCGCGGCATGGTCCGCGACTGGGAGGAGGACGGCGTCGCCTCGTTCGGCTGCAGCGGCTGCCGCGAGGAGGCGCTCCGGATGAGGCGCGAGCGCGGAGCGTCGGTCTCCGAGTTCACCGATCGCCTGGTCCCCTTCAGCTTCACCCCGTCGCCCGTGGTCGTCACGGGCCTCTCCCCGGTCCGGATCGACGAGTGGGCCGACTTCGTCGGCGGGCGGGACGAGGCGTCGCTCGTCCCGCCGGGGGCGCCGGAGACGCTCGAGACGCTCTCGGCGCGGCTCCGCCTCGCGTGGCTCGAGGAGACGCTCCCGGCGAACGGCCGGCTCTTCTTCGGCCACGACGGGACCGGCCTCGACGCGGTGGAGGCGCTGGCCCTGAAGGTGACGGCGTTCCGCCAGGCGGTCTCGGCCGTCCTCCAGTTCTACCGGGTCGCGGCCCAGCCGCACCTCGACGTGAAGCCCGCCCACCTCCTGGTCGACACCTACGGGACCGGGGACGCGCTGCCGGCGCTCTGGACGTTCCAGGTGAGGCTCCACGGCGTCGCCGCCTCCTCCAGGACGAGCGCGTTCGGCGTCGACGTCGTCCTGCCGCCCTACGAGCCGCTCTTCCCCTACGCGGCGCCGGAGATGCTCGAGTTCCGCCTGGCGGGGAGGCGGCCGGGGGACGTCTACGTGACCGACGTGGTCCCGGAGGAGGGCGACCCCGAGCGCCGGGTCCGGCTCGAGGGGCGGCTCTCCGACCCGAACGGCCTCTTCCCGAAGCCCGAGGACCCCGACTGGATCCACGTCACCTTCCCGGACGAGGCTCTCGGGATCGGCCTCGCCAGCGTGACGCTGCGCAAGCAGCCGGACAAGCCGGCCACCTACGAGGAGCTCGCGTTCCTCTCCGAGCCGCTGTCGCTCGACGACGCCGCGGTCAAGAAGCTGCGCCGGACGTTCGGCGTGCGGATCCCCGGCGCGCGCTACAAGGTCTTCCCCCGCTTCGGCGCGCCGTCCGACGTCTACGCCCTCGGCGTCGTCCTCCTCCGGACGCTCGCGGTCGGCGAGGGGACCGAGCTCGTCCCGATGCTGCAGGGGCTCGCGCGCGTCACGAGCGCGGCCCAGCGGAGCTCCGAGGGGGACCCGCTCGACCGGGTGAAGCGGGCCGTGGCCGAGGAGCCGGCGCTCGCGGGGATCTTCGACCGCTCCTCCGTCTTCTGGAAGCAGATCGACCGGACCCCGGGCCGGCCGAACGCGATCCCGCCTGCGCTGTGGGAGCGGGCCGTGGTCCTGGCGCTTCGCCTCGTCCTGCGGATCCCCGGCTTCTCGCTCTGCACCGCCCCGGGCGACTTCTCCCCGGAGGACCCGACGGCGCGCATCGACGAGACGTTGCGGGAGGTGGAGCGGATCGAGGCGGAGCTCCGGACGATCCTCTTCCACCGGCAGGGGCTCCACGCGGAGATGCAGGGGATCCTGCTGGAGGTCCTCGAGGAGGAGTCCCTTTCACCCGGCTCGCGCTGACGGGATGCCTTCGTGGCGCTCACGGGGCGCGGAAGGTAAGATTTCGACCACGCGAAGGAGTCATGATGAGGTGGGTGCGACGGCCCCCGGCGTCGGGGAAAGGGTCCCGGGTCCAGGTCCCGGCTGACGGGCGCGGCCCCGCCACGAGTCGAGGGGCGCGGTGAGCCCGGCGTTCCGCAGCCTCGGCCTGGAGGTCTGGCTCGGCCCGATGGAGGGGCTCAAGCACGTCGCGGAGGCCCGCAGCGGACCCCAGACGCTCCGGATCGGCCGCCTCCCCTTCGACCGCCAGAGCAAGGAGCGGAACCACCTCGTCCTCTCGGCGGCCGCCGGGGTCTCCGGGAGCCACGCGGAGGTGAGGTACGTCTCGAGCCGCTTCTACCTCCGGGACCTGGGGAGCTCCAACGGCACCTTCGCCCAGCAACAGGCGATCACGGCCGAGGCCGAGGTCGCGGAAGGCGAGATCTTCCTCGTCTCGCTGACCCCGATCCGGATCTTCGTCACCGAGCCCCTCGTCTCGCCTCCTCCCTTCGAGCCCGTCTCGGTGGCGACGTGGGAGGACCCGGCGTGGCAGGTCGTCCTGACCCTCGCCGCGGAGGCGGCCAGCCGGCGGGGCGAGCGCCACATCGACACCCGGCACCTCCTCGACGCGCTCCTCAGGGTCCCGGACGAGCAGCTCGACCGCTCGTTCGCCGACTCGGGCTGGTCGCGGACGCAGGCCCTCGCCGAGCTCTGGACCAAGGCCCTCTACACCGGCTCCCAGGCCTGGCTCGCCGACATCCTGGGCAAGCCGGTGGCGATGTCGGCGTCCACCGCCGGGGCGGTGGTCTCGCCCCGGGTCTCGCGCCTCCTCGACTCCGCCCGGACGAAGGTGACCGCGACCGTCCCCTCCGCCCGGACGCCGCAGCTGGCCCGACGCCTCCTGGCGGGCCTCCTCCAGGACCCGGGCGGGCCCGTCGGGGCATGGCTCCTGGCGCGGGGGCTGACCCTGGAACGGGTCGAGTCGTCGGGGGCCGCGCCGGTCCCCGAGCACGCCCGCAGGCGCGACCGGGGGCACACGAGCGACGAGACCCCGCCGAGCGGCATCCGGGTCTCCGCGACGATGACCGGCAAGGGGAAGGCCACCACGATGATCTCCCCGTCGGCCCTCTCCGAGGTGCACGAGCGGCACCCCGTCCCGCCGCCCGTCCCTCCCGCGCCGCCGCCGGTCCTCTCCGAGGCGCTCCCCTCCCCGGCGGCGGCCCGCCCCCCGGAGGAGGAGCAGCCGGAGCAGCGGCGCGACCTCGGCGGCCCGCCCGCGCGGCTCGAGGAGTCGGTCAGGCGCCCCGTGGAGCGGTCGGCGGTCTCCGCCGCGGCGGCGCCCGCGGCCGCACCCGCACCCGCCGGCCCCGCCTGGGCCCCGCGGACGCCCCTCGAGCTGGCGCTCGAGGCCAAGGCGCACGAGCTGGCTGCCGAGCTGGCCGACGTCGCCGCGCAGTACCGGTTCGGCACGGCGGCGGACCGGAGGAAGGCGGTGAAGGCGCGGCTTGCCCGGGAGCTCGCCTCTCTCCCCCCGGAGAGCCGGCGCCTCCTCCTCGAGCTGGTGAGGACCCGCTTCCCGGTCCTGGCCGCCGGCGAGCCGGGGCCCGCCGAGGAGGTCCCCAGGCTCAAGCGGAAGATCAAGGAGCTCGAGAGCGCGCGCGAGCGCGAGGCCGCGGAAGCGCCCGCTCCGGCCCGCGTCAAGGGGGCGGCCCCCCCGGCGGACGCCGTCTCCGTCCACACGCTCCTGACCGGCGAGGACCTCGCGAGCTCGGACAAGAGCGCGGTCGTCCTGCGGCAGACCATCGAGTACGCGCTGGCGATGGAGGGGATGACGCTCGGCCTCGTCCAGTCGCTGACGATGCCCGGGAACGAGACCGTCGCCTTCCGCCTGCCGAACTACCGCGAGACGCTCCGGTCGTTCCTCACGGCGCTCGACCAGGGGAAGGCCGTCAACACGGAGCGGGTCCACAAGTACCTGGAGGAGGTGAAGCGGTGGCAGGTGGCGCTGCTGGCCGCCTTCCACCAGGCGCCGACCGACTGGTTCGAGAAGCTCTGGCGCCGGATCAACCCCAGCACGATCGAGTCGGCTCCCCGCAGCGCGGGGTGGAAGCTGCGCGGCGAGGCCGCGGAATGGTGGGACCTCTATAAGCTCGCGGTCCGGGAGCTCGGACCCGACGTCGTCAAGGACCAGATCCTCCAGGCGGTGGCGCGCATCGCCCGGGAGGAGCTCGAGAAGCTTCGAAAGAACACGAGTGAGGTGTGACGCGATGAGAACCCGCAAGACGAACCTCCTGGCCGCCCTGGGGCTCCTCCTCGGGAGCGCCGCCGTCCTCCCCGGATGCGGCGCGAGCTCGGGGACGATCCAGTTCCGCTGCGGCCCCGACATCAACGGCGGCCTCGCCCTGGCCGTCGACGTGATCCGCGCGACCGACCAGGAGGCCCAGGCCATCCAGCAGAAGGGCGAGCAGTGGTTCTACGACTCGACCCGCTACAACATCCAGGGGCAGGGGCGCCTCCAGACGGTCACCTTCACGACGGGCGCCGGGACGGGGCCCTGCGACAAGACGGTGACCGTCCCGGTGGCCAAGGGCGAGCGCCAGCTGGTGATCATCGCGGACTACAAGTTCCAGAACACCGACCCCACCAAGACGGTCATCGTCCTGCCGCGCGAGAAGTGGATCGGCCAGAAGGTCCTCGTCTCGGTCCTGGAGCGCGAGCTGTCGATCGAGCGGCGCTGGTGACGCGCGGGGCGCCATGAAGAAGACGCCGCAGGTCCTCTGGGCCGAGGGGATGTTCCTGAGGCCCCACCACCTCCAGACCGCCGAGCGCTACCGGGAGGAGGCCCTCGCCCGGGAGATCCAGAGGGTCCAGCCCTTCTCGTACGGCCTGGCGTCGCTCGACGTGGCGCCGGACCAGCTGGAGAACTTCGTCTTCGAGATCAAGGACGCCTCGCTGAAGCTCAAGGACGGGACGGCGCTCGACTTCGGGTCGACCCTGCACGTCTCGCCGCGCGGCTTCAAGAACGAGCTCGACCGGGCCGGCGGGAAGATGCGCGTCTTCCTCGGCGTCCCGGCGCGGCGGGACGCGGCGCCGAACGTCTTCGCCCCGGGCGAGAGCGCGGGCGGGCAGGACCGGCGCTGGATCGCCGAGAACGCGGACCAGCTGGACGAGAACACGGGGGGCAACCCGCAGCCCGTCGGGATCAAGCGCTGCAACGGCCGGCTCATCTTCGGGAGCGAGAGCCAGGAGGGCTACGAGTGCCTCGAGGTGGCCGTCGTCGAGCGCTCGGGCTCGGGGCGGAACGCGCCCGTCCTCTCGCGCGAGTTCATCCCGTCGGTCACCGAGATCGGCGCCGCGCGGGCGCTCCAGGCCCTGTGCGACGGCGTCACGAACCGGCTCGAGGCCAAGCACCGGATCCTCCTGTCGGACGTGGCGTCCGGACGCCTCACCGTCCAGTCGGAGGGGACCTCGGGCTGGCAGACCATCATCAAGCTCCAGATCCTCGGCAGCTTCCTCTTCCTCTTCCAGCAGCTGACCCGGATCCCTCGGGTCCACCCGTTCCAGGTCTACACGGAGTTCTGCCGCCTGGCGGGGGAGCTCTCGATCTTCGACGACGGGCGGAAGGCGATCGTCATCCCGACGTACGACCACGACAAGCTCGGCCCCTGCTTCTACGAGACGTGCCGCGTCATCGAGGCGCTCCTCGAGAAGATCGTCGCCTCGCGCTTCGTCAAGGTCGAGTTCGTCCTGAGGGAGGAGCTCCTCTGCGCCGACCTGATGGACGAGTGGCTCGAGCCGAAGACCGAGATCTACCTCTGCATCGAGACGCAGAGCGACGAGAAGGAGCTGCGCAACCGGATCATCACCATGAAGATGGGCTCGGTCCGCGACATCCCGATCCTGCGCCAGCGCCGGCTCTTCGGCCTGGACCTCGAGATGATGAAGCGGACCCCGACGGGGCTGCCGCAGCGCGAGGACTACTTCTACTTCAAGGTCGAGAAGGAAGGGCCGTACTGGACGAACGTGACGAAGGAGAAGGTCGTCGCGCTCTCCGACGCGCTCGACCCGAAGCTCAAGTTCGCCCTGTACATCATCACGAAGCCCGGAGGCAACTGACCATGGACTACGTGCAGGAGCTGTTCCGCGTCGCCTCGAGGGAGTTCCTCTTCCTTTCGGCGTTCCGGCAGAAGGTCCGCAAGGGGATCCGCGTGGAGATCGACGACGTCGCTGCAGACCTCGAGGAGATCTTCCGCGACCAGGCGGCCGAGGTCCGGAGCGACCCGCGGCTGCAGGCCCTGTACGACCAGGCCCGGTACCCGCTCGTCGTCCTCGCGGACGAGATCCTGATCTACTCGGGCTGGGAGTTCTCCCGCGAGTGGCAGGACCGGATCTTCGAGGAGAAGTACTTCCGGTCGAACATCGGCGGGGACCAGTTCTTCGCGATCGCCAAGGAGCTCCGTCCCGAGGACGTGGAGCTCGCCGGCATCATCTACGCGGGGCTCGCCCTGGGGTTCCGGGGCAAGTACCGCGAGCGGCCGGAGAAGCTCGCGGAGGTGAGGAAGAACGTCTACCGCCTCCTCGCGGACTACCTCGCGACCTCGGGGGACAAGATCACCCCCGAGGCCTACCACGTCTCGCCGGGGCTGGCGAAGCGCTTCAACCCGGTCGTCACCCTCGGGCGCGTCGCGATCATCGGCGTCGGCTTCCTGATCCTCTACTGGATCATCACGATCCTCCTCTGGAGCACCCTGATGGGCGACATCCGGGCTTACGCCGACGCGATGGGGGTCTAGGCCGTGTACGAGCTTCTCGACTTCCTCCAGCGCCTCCCCAAGCCCGTCCGGACGATCGGCGCCGTCTTCATCGTCCTCCCGCTGGCCCTGGTCATCACGCGGGCCATGGGGCTCGGGAAGTACTGGTGGGCCGTGATGGGCGGGATCATCTTCATCGCCGTCGCGGTCTTCGTCTTCGACGAGTTCGTCAAGCGGGGCGACAAGAGGAAGGGGGACCAGTTCGCCGGGGAGCTCAAGCGCGACTCGGAGCGCGGAGGCGGGGCCTCCAAGCAGGAGGTCCGCGAGGCCCTCAAGGAGCTCTCGACGAAGTGGAACGAGGCGGTCAAGCAGCTCCAGGGGACCGGCCTCTCGATCTACTCCCTCCCGTGGTACCTCCTCATCGGCGAGCCGCAGTCGGGCAAGTCGACGACGCTGAAGAACTCCGGCCTCGAGTTCCCGGTCGGCAACGACGGGCTCTCGGGCACGGGCGGCACGCGGAACTGCGACTGGTGGTTCGCGAACGAGGCGGTGATCCTCGACACCGCCGGCCGCTTCACCTTCCAGGAGGAGAACGCCCCGGACGCCTCCGAGTGGTCGAGCTTCCTCAAGCTCATCAAGCGGTTCCGGAAGTACTGCCCGATCAACGGCGTCCTCGTCGTCATCCCGGCGACCTCGCTCCTCGAGGACACGCCCGAGGAGCAGGACCGCAAGGCCGCGAACATCCGGGCGAAGCTGATCAACCTCCAGCGGGTCCTCGAGATCCGGTTCCCGACCTTCGTCATGTTCACCAAGGCGGACCGGATCCTCGGCTTCTCGGAGTTCTTCTCCAAGCTCGACCCCGTCGACCAGAAGCAGCTCGTCGGGTGGTCGAACCAGCTGGGGCCGGAGAAGAGCTACGACCTGAAGTCGTTCGACGGCGCGTTCGACGACATGCTGACGCGGATCCACAAGCTGCGCCTGCGCTTCACCGCGAACGAGGAGATCGTCCAGAACGTCGACCGGATCTTCGTCTTCCCCGAGGAGCTCCGGGCCCTGAGGGAGCCGATCAAGCGCTACTTCCAGGGGATCTTCGTCGAGACCCGGTACGACGAGCCGTTCTCGTTCCGCGGCTTCTACATCTCCTCGGGCGTCCAGCAGGGCAAGCCGATCGCGCGCGCCACCCGCGAGCTCCTCGGCGGGTCGGGCGAGGGGGCGATCGAGAACCTCGAGCAGATCTTCAAGCGCTCGCGCGCCTTCTTCATCAAGGACTTCTACGAGAAGAAGGTCTTCCCCGAGCAGGGGCTCATCGCCCGGACCCGCGCGGCCGAGAAGCGCGAGAAGCAGGTGAGGATCACGGTCTGGGCCCTCTCGGCCGCGATCGTCCTGATGGTCGTCCTGGGGCTGATCGTCCCGTACCTGTCGCTCAGGCGCTACCTCACGCCGATCAAGGAGCACGTCCAGAAGGCGAACGAGTGCGTCACGGGGAAGACCCCGTGCCGGATCGCCGACGCCTACGCCATCTCCCGGAGCCTCTACGACGACCAGCAGCGGATCTCGAAGAAGTCGCTCCTCTTCCTGATGTTCTTCCGGGGCGCCAAGTCGAGCGAGCTCGCCGAGCTGCTCACGAAGGTCAACAGGAAGCTCTACTTCGACAAGGTGGCCGGACCCGTCCTCGTCGACGCGGAGGCCCGGCTCGGGGCTCTCGACTGGGAGAAGGGAGTCGACTACCGCGCCCAGTTCTTCCCGGCGTTCGAGAACCACCTCCGCTGGGTCGCCATCCAGAAGCCCTTCCCGGGCGACAAGCCGATCGTCAAGCCCGACGAGCTGAAGCTCGGCGCGGCGACGGTGCCGCTGATCCTGGCGACCAAGGGGGTCCCGTACACCGCCCGGTCGGCCGAGGTGGACGAGTGGGCGGCCCAGGTCCAGAGCGACGGCACGCCCGACCTGATCCTCGCGTCCGTCGTGAAGGACCGGGCCGACGCCGAGAAGCTCAAGCTCCCCGGGCCCGACCGCGCGGTGCGGAAGTTCGAGGACTACTGGACCGTCTCGAACCTCCTCCGCTGGGACTTCAAGCTGAACCTCCTCCTCGGGCTCTACGCCGGCAAGTACCGCGAGCTGATCGCGGTGGCCGACGACCCGACGTCGACCTCCCTCCTCGCGCGCGCCGCGGGGACCGGGAAGGAGTTCAAGAAGATCTACGACGACACGACGAAGCACCTGGCCACGCCGCGCGTCGCCTCGGTCGACTTCCCGGGGCTCACGCCGGACGCGTGGGAGAGGTGGTTCCGCGTCGACTACGACAAGATCCTCCCCTACAAGCCGGTGATGCCCGCGCTCGTCAACGAGAACAGGCGCGAGCAGATCGTCGGCCAGATGAAGGCGGACTACCTCACGCTCAACTCGACGAGCACCCAGTACGCCTACCTCGTGCAGGACGACCCGGCGAACAAGGCGAAGAAGGCGTGGACGCCGTCGGCGGCCGCCCTCTCGCCGATGCTCGTCGCCATCTCCGACTACGCCGACCTCGACGCCTTCAAGGCGAACGAGAAGCCCGACCAGGTCCTGGTGGACGCGGCCGCCAAGTCGTCGTCGCTCGACCGGAAGAAGACGCTCGAGGACTTCAACACGAAGCAGCGCGCCGAGCGCGACGCGGCGATCGCGAACGCCAAGGCGATACCGGCGATCCCGCCGGACGCCCAGGGGGACAACGCCTTCAAGGCGACCCAGCTGCAGGCGTTCGTCGACCGGACGCCGACCCTCGCGCTGATCTACCGGACCATCCCCTACACGCAGACCTACCTCGAGAAGGAGATCGGGCCCGGCTGCGACGCCTTCTGCTTCAACAAGGCGCACGCGCTGGCGATGGTCGACTTCGGCGTCACGGCCATCTCGGACACCGAGAACGCCAAGGTCAACACCCGGACCGACGTCCAGCAGATGGGCGCGGCGCTCGGCGACCTGATGTACCAGTACCTCGTCCGGTACATCGACCGCTTCTCGGGGCGGCCCGTGCGGACGGGCGGCGGGGGCTTCTACGTCCCCGTCCAGGCCGTCCAGCAGGCTCAGAGCTGGCGGACCTTCCAGCAGGTGATCCAGCGCTGGAGCCCCGAGGGGGGCGGAGGGGGCGAGGAGGCCGCGTCGCTCCCGGCGGGCGACCCGGCCGGGGCCCTGACGCAGGCGGAGGTCGAGATGATGGCGGGGAAGAACACCCGCTACCTCGGCCGGATCCTCGACTATTACCGGAGCAAGCAGGGGGCGAGCCGCGCGGCCCGCGCCCCCGCGGCGAAGGCTCCCCAGGAGGTCATCGCCGCGGTCAACCAGTTCAAGAACAACGTCCTGCCGCTGTCGGACCAGGAGCTGAAGGCGTGGCGGCAGCTCTCCACGCACCAGGACCAGGTGTCGCTGAAGGGCTACCACGCCTTCTCGCGCAACCCGGTCGTGAGGCGGAGCCAGTACCGCTCCTCGCTCGAGCTCGTCGAGCGGAAGGGGGCGAACCTCATCCGCGACGCGATCCGCCCGTCGTTCCAGCAGGCCGCCGAGCCGGTGGTGAAGCGGCTGCGCGAGCAGTGCATGGGGCAGTTCCCGTTCATCGGGGAAGCCCAGCTTCGGACCGAGCGGGTCAAGTACGCGGACGGCTCCTACTTCAAGCAGGGGGGCGCCGGCAACACGGCGACCTACAGGATCGACCTCCCGACGATCGGCCAGACCCACTTCTCCGGGCCGCTGTCGGACGTGGGCGCGCTCGCCGACGAGTACGCGATCGACCCGATCCTCTGGGGCTGGGAGCCCGACTTCGACTTCGTCGGCGACGCCAACCGGCCCCTCCTCGCGGTGGGACGCGGCTGGCAGGTCTTCATCTTCGGCGGCGCCGGCGCCCGCGGGTCCTCCGTCATCAAGGAGCACAAGATCGAGATCCGGCCGGTGACCAACTTCACGCCGAGCCCGGGCAAGCGGTTCATGGGCGACCGCGTCAACGCCCTCTTCCTCTTCGACCGGAACGTCGTCGTCCGGCCGTCGACCGACTTCAAGACCGGCCGGTCGCCGAACCCCTACGTCTGGCGCCTCGGCCCTCCCGACGCCCCGATCTCCATCACGGGGCGCGACGAGGAGTCGAAGGACGGCTGGACCGGGAGCCTCGACATCTACGGAGGCCCGCTGAAGTTCTTCTACTTCGTGAGGATCGCGGCCGAGGACCGCGAGCGGCGGGAGTGGGGCGACGACCCGGAGAAGGAGCGCGACAAGGACAAGATCTGGACCATCCGCGTCCAGATCCCGAACGCGCAGAAGCGGGACGAGCCGCTCGAAGGGGTCTTCGAGCTGGCCTTCGACGAGCCGATGCCCGGCATCCTGGCGCGGTGAGGCGGCCGTGGGTCTCTTCGATCTCCTGAAGCGGAGCCTCTCGGGTGCGGGGGGGGACGAGCCGACGGGCCGCGCGGACGTCGTCCCCCTCCACCTCTACGGAAAGCTCCCGATCTACAAGGACTTCATCCAGGCGGGCCTGGCGGACGAGGGAGCCAAGGAGTTCCGGGAGTGGATCGGGAACGGCTTCTCCCGCCGCTGGGCCTACCAGGAGGGCTACAAGGCGGTCGTCATCCCCCGCCACGGCTTCCTCCTGCCGCTGCCCGCCTCCCGGCGCGTCATCGCGGGGACGCTCTGGGGGAGCCACGACGAGGGGGGGCTCCGCCCGTTCCCCTTCACCCTCTTCGCGTCGCTCTCCCCGGGACGCCCCGCGTCGGACCCGTTCGTCGCCCTGTCGCACCTCGCCGCCTTCGACGAGAGGGGCGACTACGTCCGGCGGAACTTCCACTCGGGGCAGACGCTCGGGAACCTCTACGCCACGTTCCGCGGCTCGCGCATCAGCCTGCCGATCCGGAGCGCGGGGAGGATCGCGAAGGACCTCGTGGACGTCGGGGCGGAGATCTCCGTGGGCGAGTTCGCCGCCGGCGTCTTCGGCAAGGAGGCCGCGACCCTGTGGCCCCGTTTCCTGAAGGAGCTGCCCGAGCACGTCGCGGCCGCGGCCGACGAGGGGCCGGGCGCCATCCGGATCCCGATCGGCGAGAAGCTCCCCCCGGAGCTGCAGCTCCAGTTCTGGATCGCCTGGCTCAAGGAGCGGAACGCCCTGCGGGACGGCGCCCTGAAGGGGTTCCTCTTCGAGCGGTCCGGCGAGCGGGGCCGCGCCGTCCTCTTCTTCCGCGACGTGCGGCCCGAGGACTTCCTCCTCCTCCATCCGTGGAGCACCGACTACGAGTTCGTCGAGGAGCTGGGGCCGGCGCCGCAGCCGGAAGGCTGGAGCGACGACGCGGAGCCCGCGCCTCCGAAGCCGTCCGAGACGCCCGCGCCGCTCGAGGCCGAGTCCGTACCCCCCTCGAAAGAGGGATCCGGCGCGGCGGCGTCGGCCCTCTCCGACGCTTCGGCGAGCGTCACGGAAATCTCCGCGGGCGCGCCCGCGGACGGAAGCGCGGCAGCGGCGGGCGAAGGCACGGCGGGGCCGAAACCCGCTCCCCCAGCGGCTTCTTCCGCTCCTCTCTCCGGCTGGGACGACCCGCTCTCGAAGCTCCTCGAAGGCGCGTGATCGCGTCCTGACGCCCCGTGACGGCCGGAGGGTGCGAGCCGTCACAGGGCTGTCGCTTGGGCGACGAGCGGACTTGAAAAGTCGCCTGCCCCTCCGTACGTTATAGGAAGAGCGTCGGCTGAAAGGAGAACGCAAGCCATGGCAGTGACCGACTATTTTCTGAAGATCGACGGGATCGACGGCGAGAGCAAGGACAGCAAGCACTCGAACGAGATCGAGGTCCTCGCCTTCAACTTCGGAGCACACCAGACCGGCAGCTCCCGCGTCGGCGGGGGCGGTGGCGCCGGGAAGGTCTCCATGCAGGACTTCCACTTCACGATGCGGGCCTGCAAGGCGACGCCGAAGCTGATGGGGGCCTGCGCGAACGGCGAGCACATCAAGAACGCCACCTTCATCGCGCGGAAGGCCGGGAAGGACCAGCAGGAGTACCTCAAGATCAAGTTCACCGACCTCCTCGTGTCGTCCTACAGCTCGGGCGGGTCCGGCCACGGGGACATCCCGGTCCCGCTCGACCAGATCTCCCTCAACTTCACCAAGATCGAGCTCGAGTACAAGGAGCAGAACGCCGACGGCACGCTGGGCGGACCCATCCCGATGTGGTGGAACGTCAAGGAGAACCAGGGCGGCTGATCCGGCGCCCGGGATCCGCCGGCTCCCCGGCCTCGCGGCCGCGGAACCGGCCAGGACCGGCCCCCGCATTCGCCCCCTCCCCTGGAAGCAGGCGGGTCGTCTTCTGGAACAAGAAGCTGAATAGAGAAAGAAAGGCACGACAGGAGGATTCGAACCATGGCAGCCGTTGACTACTTTCTGAAGATCGATGGGATCGATGGCGAGAGCAAGGACAAGGAGTTCAAGAACCACATCCAGATCGACTCCTGGAGCTGGAGCGAGCAGCAGGGCGGGACGATGGCCGCCGGCGGCGGCGGCGGCGCGGGGAAGGTCCAGATGCAGGACTTCCACTTCACGATGCAGATGTGCAAGGCGACGCCGAAGCTCTTCCTGCACTGCTGCAACGGCAAGCACGTCCCGAAGGCCGAGCTCAACGCCCGCAAGGCCGGCGGAGACCAGCAGAAGTACCTGAAGGTGGTCTTCAGCGACCTCCTCGTCTCGTCGTACAACGTGAGCGGCTCGGGAGAGGGCGCTCCGATCCCGGTCGACCAGGTTTCGCTCAACTACTCGAAGATGGAATACGAGTACAAGGAGCAGCAGAAGGACGGGACGCTCGGCGGGCCGATCAAGTTCGGCTACGACCTCAAGACGATGAAGGCGAGCTGACCCGGCCCGCTGCAGGCTGCGGCAACGACGAAGCCGGCTTCCCTCGGGAAGCCGGCTTTTCTCTTTCCTCGGGTTTCTCCCGCGGGGCCCCCCTCTTTCGAGGGATGCCACGCGGGAGCCGGCGTCAGGCCCGAAGGGCCGCGGTTCCCCCCGATTCACCGAAACGAGTCAGCCCGGTCGGAGGGGGGCTCGGGGGGAACCGGCGTCAGGCCCGAAGGGCCGCGGTTCCCCCCGATTCACTTCAGTTCGTCGGCTCGACCCTCGCGTCGAACTCGATCTCCTTGAGCTCGAAGATCGCGGCGTCGTGCTCGTCGAGGAGGAAGCAGCGGAGGCCCGCCCCCACCTGGAGGTCGGCCGACAGGGCCTTCCATTCCGTCATCCGGCCCAGCCTCACGCGGTCCTCCGGGTAGGCGGGCGTGCCGGCGTAGAGGCCGAAGAGGAAGACGTCGGCCGAGGTGCCGTCGTCCGCCTCGACGCGGGCGCCCGGCCAGATCAGGTCGCGGAGCTTCTTCGGCGGGGTGATCTCGATCCGGCGGAGCTGCTCCAGCGGGAGCCAGGTGTACTTCCCCTTCACCACCATCTCCAGGACGCCGCCCGTCCGGTCGTCGTAGTCGCGGAAGTCCTCGAAGGCGCGCTCCCCGGCCTTCCCGGGGAGGGCGGGGCGCTCCTCCTCGGCCCGGTCGAGGAGGGCCCGGGCCTCCTCCAGCTTCCCCTCCCCGATCCTTTGGAGGGCCGAGAGGTGCAGCTCGACGTACTCCGGGGCGGGGCGAAGGAGCTGGGGCCGGGCCTTCCCGGCGAAGACCTGCGCCCGGTCCCGCTCGGCCTGGAGGTTCGCGCGGTAGACCCCGGCCGCGATCTGCGACTGGGGGTTCCCCTCCTGGGCGGTCGCCTGGATCTGCTTCTCGGCCCGGTCCCACTCCCCGGTGAGGGAGAGGAGCTCGAAGAGGGAGGTCCGGAGCTGGAGGTTCGTCGGGTCGGACCGGACCTCCTTCGTCAGCTGCTCCAGGGCGCCGCCGAGGTTGCCGTCGTCCAGAAGGCTCTTCGGTGTCGACATCTGTTCCTCCTGCCTCCGGTCCCCGCGTCGGAGGCCCGGGCCGAGCCGGGGCGTGCCGGGCCTCCTCGATCGCACCGAGGCGTTTCGCTTGCAACGTGAGTTGGCGAGGACGATAAGGGTGAGGTAAAGTCCCCGTCAACCGCAAACGACTTGGAGGATGCGAGATGACATCCCCAGCCCCAGTTCTCGACGTCGAGGCGCTGCTCGTCCCCATCCCGGGCGAAAACCCGTCGGGCGAGAGCCTGCAGTACTCGGGTCTGTACGACGAGATCCGGGAGGCCCGCCGCGCCGACGACGAGATGAACCAGGGCGAGTGGAAGCGGGAGCTCAAGGTCGCGGACTTCGAGCAGGAGTTCGACCTTGCGGCCGACGCGATCCTGAAGAAGACCAAGGACCTGCAGATCGCCGCCTGGCTGGCCGAGGCGGTCACGCGGCTCCACGGGTTCACGGGGTGCCGCGACGCCCTCAAGGTCCTCAGGGGCCTCCATGAACGTTTCTGGGACACCCTCTACCCGGAGATCGACGAGGGGGACATGGAGGCGCGGGCGAACGTCATGGCCTGGTTCGACCGCGAGATCTCGACGTCCCTGAAGCTCGCGCCGCTCACCCGGGCGGCGGGCGGCGCCTACGGCTTCGCTCAGTACCAGGAGTCGCGGCCGTACGACGTCCCGGGCGACACGGGCCTCCCTCCCGACCCCGACACCGCCGGCAAGCTCTCGGAGCTGAGGCAGAAGGCGGAGGAGGAGAAGAAGCTCTCGGGGGAGGAGTTCCGCAAGGCCAAGAACGCTACCCCGAGGGTCTTCTACGAGGACCTCTCGACCTGCCTCTCCGAGTGCATGGAGGAGTTCAAGGGGCTCGACAAGGCGATGGACGAGCGGTTCGCCCGCCAGACGCCCGGCCTCGGGGAGCTCAAGAAGACCCTCGCGGACATCCAGATCGTCGTGGAGCGCTTCGTCAAGGAGAAGCGGGCCCTCGAGCCGTCGGCCGCCGAGCCGGGCACCGAGGCGGGGGAGGCCGCCGGCGGCGAGGGGATGGTCCTCGTCGCCGGGGTCGCCGGGACGTCGGGTCCCATCCGCTCGCGGGAGGACGCCCTCAAGCGGCTTTCCGAGGTCGCGGAGTTCTTCCGCAGGTCCGAGCCCCACAGCCCGGTCGCCTACCTCGTCGACAGGGCGGTCGGCTGGGGGCGGATGCCCCTCGAGGCATGGCTCGTAGATGTGATCAAGGACACAGGTACGCTCGACAAGATCCGGGAAACTCTCGGCATCCGACAGACCGAGTGACTCCGGGTGAGCCGGCAGGAACCTGAGGAGGTGGCGCAATGCCGAAGAAGGAAAGTATCCAGCAGAAACTGAAGCGGATCCGGCCGCCGCGGGTCCAGATCACCTACGACGTAGAGATCGGCGGCGCCATCGAGCTGAAGGAGCTCCCGTTCGTCGTCGGCGTCCTCGGGGACTTCTCCGGGATGCCCGAGACGGCGTTGCCGAAGGTCAAGGACCGGAAGATGGTGGAGATCGACCGGGACAACTTCGACCAGGTCCTCGCCGGGATGGCTCCCCGCCTCCAGATGCCCGTCGAGAACAAGCTCGCCGGCGACGGCAGCAAGATGGGCGTCGAGCTGAAGTTCAACAGCCTCGAGGACTTCGAGCCGGACCGGATCGCCCAGCAGGTCGACCCGATGCGGAAGCTGGTCGAGGCGCGCCAGCGGCTGAACGACATCCTCTCGAAGGCCGACGGCAACGAGAAGCTGGAGAAGGCCCTGACCGACATCCTGAAGAACTCGTCCACCCAGGAGCAGCTCGCCAGCGCGCTCGGGCTCGAGACGGGCCCGAAGAAGGAGGAGTGACATGAGCAACGCCTCCGAGCGCAAGGGCGAAGCGATCGTCCGCGAGCAGGTCGGCGAGGTCGACCTGCTGTCGAAGATCCTCGACGAGGGGCGCCTCGTCCAGCACGAGAGCCAGCTGCAAGGGGCCAAGGACATGATCGCGGAGTTCGTCCAGCAGGCCATGCAGGGGCAGATGGTGATGGGGAAGAACCTGGAGACCTCCATCCAGGCCCGCATCGCCGAGATCGACCGCCTGCTGTCGGCGCAGATGAACGCGATCCTGCACAACGAGCAATACCAGAAGCTCGAGTCCTCCTGGAGGGGCCTCCACCACCTGGTTTACGAGTCCGAGACCTCCTCGATGCTGAAGATCAAGGTCTTCAACGTGTCGAAGAAGGACCTCCTCCGCGACCTCGAGCGGGTCTCCGAGTTCGACCAGTCGGCGGTCTTCAAGAAGGTCTACGAGGAGGAGTACGGCACGTTCGGCGGCCAGCCCTTCGGCGCGCTGATCGGCGACTACTACTTCTCCAACCACCCGCAGGACATGCTCCTCCTCGAGAAGATGTCCCAGGTGGCGGCGGCCGCGAACGCCCCGTTCATCTCGGCGCCGGCGCCCCAGCTCTTCGGCTGGGAGAGCTTCACCGAGATGACCGAGGTGCGCGACCTGGCGAAGATCTTCGACCGGACCGAGTACCTCAAGTGGCGCTCGTTCCGCGAGTCCGAGGACTCGCGCTACGTCGGCCTCGCGATGCCGCGCACCCTCATGCGGCTCCCCTACGGCGCCGAGACCGGCCTGCCGACCGAGACGTTCAACTACGAGGAGGACGTCGACGGCAAGGAGCACAGCAAGTACCTCTGGGGGAACGCGGCCTACTCCTTCGGCACGCGCCTCACGGAGGCGTTCGCCCTGTACGGGTGGTGCGTCGCGATCCGAGGCGTCGAGGGGGGCGGCCTCGTCCAGGGGCTCCCGGTCCACACCTTCCAGACCGACGAGGGCGACGTGGCCCTGAAGTGCCCGACCGAGATCGCCATCACGGACCGGCGCGAGAAGGAGCTCTCGGACCTCGGGTTCATGCCGCTCGTCCACTGCAAGAACACCGACTACGCGGCCTTCTTCGGCGCCCAGTCGTGCCAGAAGGCGAAGAAGTACGACTCCGAGGCGGCCAACGCCAACGCGCGCCTCTCCACGATGCTCCCGCACATCTTCGCGGTCTCGCGCTTCGCCCACTACCTGAAGGCGATGATGCGCGACAAGATCGGCAGCTTCATGTCCCGGCGGGACTGCGAGCTCTTCCTGAACCAGTGGATTAACAACTACTGCACGCCGGACGACACGGCCTCGCAGGAGACCAAGGCGAAGTACCCGCTGCGCGAGGCGCGGATCGAGGTGGCCGAGATCCCGGGCAAGCCCGGGGCCTACCGGGCGGTCGCCTTCCTCCGGCCGCACTTCCAGCTGGACGAGCTGCAGGTCTCCCTCCGCCTGGTGGCGGACCTGCCCAAGTCGGCGCGCTAGGGATGCCCCGGTCCTGACAGACTGAACCACCCGGGCGGGCGGGGCCTTCGCCCCGCCCGCCCGCATCGTCCTCGGTGCTCGGGGAAACGGCCGCGTCAGCCGCGCCGCCGGTTTCCGCGGCCCGCGCGGAGGAGCCATGGGCCGTCACGACAACGAGGTTCGCGTCCAGCTGTCGGTCCTCGACAGGCTGATCGACTACGAGCCCGAGATGTCGCGGGAAGCGGCCGCCTCCCGGTCCAAGAACCTCCGGATCCTCAAGCAGGCTGTCCGGCGCGACCTGGAGTGGCTCCTCAACACGCGGCAGAACCCCGAGCTGTCCGCGGAGCTGAAGGAGGTCCAGTCGTCGGTGGCGGCCTACGGCCTCCCCGACTTCACGAACCTCGCCGCCCGCAACCCCTCCGACCAGCAGCGGCTCCGGCGCGCCATCGAGAAGGCCGTGGAGGACTTCGAGCCCAGGCTCGAGGGCGTCGTCGTCGTCTTCGACGCGGCGGACAGCGGGTCGGAGCGGGCGGTCCGGTTCCGGATCGACGGGCGCCTCAAGGTCGACCCGGCCCCCGAGCCCGTCGTCTTCGACACCCTCCTGGAGGTCGGGAGCGGCGAGTTCGAGGTCAAGGGGGAGTAATGCGCGACGAGCTCCTCGGCTACTACGAGCGCGAGCTGAGCTTCCTGAGGCAGCTGGGCGCCGAGTTCGCCCAGCGCTACCCGAAGATCGCCGCCCGGCTCGTCCTCGAGCCCGACAAGTGCGACGACCCCCACGTCGAGAGGCTGATCGAGGCCTTCGCGTTCCTCGCGAGCCGGGTCCACCTGAAGGTCGACGACGAGTTCCCCGAGATCACGGAGGCGTTCCTCAACGTCCTCTACCCGAACTTCCTGGCCCCGGTCCCGGCGATGTCGATCGTCCAGTTCGTCCTCGACCCGCAGCAGGTGAACCTCCAGACCGGACAGAAGGTCCCGCGCGGGTCGATGCTCTACTCCCGCTCGGTGGGGGGGACGGCGTGCCGCTTCCGGACGGCGTACCCGGTCCACCTCTGGCCGATCGAGGTCCGCTCGGCCCGCTTCGAGCTCCCGATGCCCGGGGTCGGCCCGGAGGAGGGGGTCCGGACGGTGCTGCGCCTCGAGCTCAGGACCTTCGGCGGCACCCCGCTCTCCCAGCTCAAGGAGAAGATCTCCGAAAGCGAGGAGCGGCCGCTGCGGTCGCTCCGCTTCTACCTGCAGGGCGAGGCGAAGGTCATCCACGCGCTCCACGAGCAGCTCCACAACCACCTCGTGTCGGTCGACCTGAGGCCGGGAGGACCCCGGGACGTCCCGTCGCCGGTGACCCTCCCGGTCTCCGCCGTCCGCCCCGTCGGCTTCGAGCGCGACGAGGGGATGCTCCCCTACACCGACCGGTCGTTCCTCGGGTACCGCCTGCTGCAGGAGTACTTCGCCTTCCCCGAGAAGTACTTCTTCTTCGACGTCGACGGGCTCGAGCAGACCGGCCGCGTCGAGTTCAACGACACGGTCGAGGTCCTCTTCTACTTCGACAAGGAGTTCGCGCTGGAGCGGAGCGTCACCGAGAAGACGTTCCGGCTCCACTGCACGCCGGTGGTGAACCTCTTCCGGCAGGTGGCCGAGCCGATCCGGCTCACCTACCTGCAGCCCGAGTACCGCGTCGTCCCCGACATCCGCAGGCAGGACGTCACGGAGGTCTACGCGATCGAGTCGGTGACGAGCGCGACGCGCGGGTCGGACAAGGTCACCTCGTACGAGCCGTTCTACTCCTTCCGGCACGGGACGGACCGGACGCAGAGCGCGGGCTTCTGGTACATGAGCCGGCGGCCGTCCCAGAGGGAGGAGGACGAGGGGACCGACGTCTACCTCTCCCTCGTCGACCTCGGCTTCCGGGCCTACCAGCCGGACGCCGACACGCTCACCGTCGAGACCCTCTGCACCAACCGCGACCTCCCCGCCCGCCTCCCGTTCGAAGGGTCCGAGAGCGACTTCCAGCTCGAGGGGGCGGGGGTCTTCACCGGGATCCGGTGCCTGAGGAAGGCGACGCCGTCCCTCCGGCTCCCGCTCCGCCGCGGGCTGCAGTGGCGGCTCATCTCGCACCTCACCCTGAACCTCCTCTCCCTCGTCGAGCGGTCTCCCGCGGAGGGGCCGGAGGCGCTCCGGGAGATCCTCCGCCTCTACGACTTCGCCGACTCCACCGTGAACCGGCAGCAGATCTCGGGCGTCGCCAACGTCGCCGCCCGCCGGATCCTCCGCTCGATCGGCGTCCTGCAGGCGAGCTTCGTCCGCGGGCTCGAGGTCACCGTCGACTTCGACGAGAACCAGTTCATCGGGACGGGCTTCTTCCTCTTCGCCCAGGTCCTGGAGCGGTTCCTGGGGCTCTACGCCTCGGTCAACTCGTTCAGCCAGCTCGTCGTCCGCTCGAAGCAGCGGGAGGGGATCGTCCGGCGGTGGCCGCCCCGGGCGGGGGAGCAGATCATCCTGTGAAGGACCTCCTCTACTCCGAGCCTTACCGGTTCGGCTTCTTCCAGGCCGTCCGGCTCCTCGAGCGGCAGGCGGAAGGGGGGCGCGAGCCGGTCGGCAAGGCCGTCGACCCCTCGCGGGAGGTGGTCCGCTTCCGGTCTAGGCCGTCGCTCTCCTTCCCCGCGAGCGAGGTCCACGCGCTCACCCCGCCGCCGCCGGGGAAGGAGGAGGAGCGGCCGCCGGAGATGACGGTCGCCTTCATGTCGCTGACGGGGCCCCAGGGCGCCCTGCCGCTCCCGTACACCGAGCTCCTGATGGAGCGGATCCAGCACAAGGATCGCGCCGCCTGGGATTTCTTCGACCTCTTCTTCCACCGCCTCGTCTCGCTCTTCTACCGGGCCTGGGAGAAGTACCACTTCGCCATCGGCTACGACCGGACCGGCAAGGACCCCTTCACCGAATACGCCTTCGACGTCATCGGCATGGGGACCCCGGCGGTCCAGGACCGGCTCGCCGTCCCGGACCAGGCGCTCCTCCTCTACGCGGGGCTCATCGCGCAGAAGCCCCACTCGGCCTGGGCCCTCGGAGCCGTCCTGAGGGACTACTTCGGGACGCCGGCCGAGATCGTCCAGTTCCAGGGACAGTGGTTCCCCCTGGAGGCCGACAGCGTCTCGCAGCTGGGCTCCACGAGGAGCTCGCTCGGCCACGACCTGGTGGCGGGCTCGAACGTCTTCGTCAGCCAGTCGAAGTTCCGCGTCCGCTTCGGCCCGCTGACCCTCCGGCAGTTCCTGTCGTTCCTGCCCGTCGGCGACGCGTTCGTCCCGGCCTGCGACCTGACGCGCTACATGGCCGGCCTCGAGTTCGACTTCGACGTCCAGCTCGTCCTGAAGAAGGAGGAGGTCCCGCCGGTCTCCCTGGCCAGCGACGCCCCCCTCCTCCCCATGCTCGGCTGGACGACCTGGGTCACGTCGCACCCGCCGGACGACGACGTGTCCGACGTGGTGCTCCCGGTGAATAATTGAGAAAGTACCCCGAGAGAGCGGCGTCCCGCCGGAGGGAGAGACGATGAGCGTGAACCTGAAAGCCCTGATCGGCCGACTGAACGACACCTGCCGCAGCGCGCTGGAAGGCGCCGCCGGCCTCTGCCTGTCGCGGACGAACTACGACGTCGAGGTCGAGCACGTCCTCCTGAAGCTGCTCGAGGCGTCGGACAGCGACCTCAGGCGGATCCTGAAGCAGTTCGAGATCGACGGGGCGCGGTTCGCGAAGGACGTGACCCGCTCGCTCGACAAGCTCAAGACCGGGAACGCCCGGACGCCGGCGCTGTCGCCGAAGCTCCCGCGCTGGATCGAGTCGGCGTGGCTCCTCGCCTCGATCGAGTTCCAGGCGGGCCGGGTCCGGTCGGGGCACCTCGTCCTCGCCCTCCTCGCCAACGAGGACCTCGCGCGGATCGCCCGGGAGATCTCGCGCGACCTGGCGGGGATCTCCGTCGAGAAGCTCCAGAAGGAGCTGGTCGACATCTGCAAGGGGACCGCCGAGGACCGCGAGGCGACCGCCCTGGCCGCGCCGGGGGAGGCCGGTGGCGGCGCCGAGGCCGCTGCGGGAGTCCCCGGGAAGACGAAGGCCCTCGACCAGTACACGGAGGACCTGACCGCCAAGGCTCGCGCCGGGAAGATCGACCCGATCCTCGGCCGCGACTTCGAGATCCGCCAGGTCATCGACATCCTGACCCGCCGCCGGCAGAACAACCCGATCCTCACCGGAGAGGCGGGCGTCGGGAAGACGGCCGTGGTCGAGGGCTTCGCGCAGCGGATCGTCCAGGGGGACGTCCCGGGGCCCCTCAAGAACGTCACGGTGAGGACGCTCGACCTCGGGCTCCTCCAGGCCGGCGCCGGGATCAAGGGCGAGTTCGAGAACCGCCTCAAGCAGGTCATCGACGAGGTCAAGTCCTCGCCGACGCCGATCATCATCTTCATCGACGAGGCGCACACGATGATCGGCGCGGGGGGCTCCGCGGGGCAGAACGACGCGGCGAACCTCCTGAAGCCCGCGCTCGCGCGCGGCGAGCTCCGGACGATCGCCGCGACGACGTGGGCCGAGTACAAGAAGTACTTCGAGAAGGACGCCGCGCTCGCGCGCCGGTTCCAGGTGGTGAAGGTCGAGGAGCCGTCGGAGGAGACCGCCATCGTCATGATGCGGGCTCTCGCGAAGAACCTCGAGAAGCACCACGGGGGCCTCCGGATCCTCGACGAGGCCGTCGAGTCGTCCGTGAAGCTCTCCCACCGCTACATCTCGGGCCGCCAGCTGCCCGACAAGTGCGTGTCCGTCCTCGACACGGCGTGCGCCAAGGTCAACATCAGCCAGGCCGCCACGCCCGCGCCCATCGAGGACTGCCGGCGCCGGATCGACCAGCTGACCGCCGAGATCGACGCCCTCGAGCGCGAGGCCGCGGCCGGCGCGGCCCACGGCGAGCGGATCGAGAAGGCGAAGGCGGCCAAGGCCGAGACCGAGGCCCGGCTCGCCGTCCTCGACGAGCAGTGCAAGAAGGAGATCGAGCTCGTCAACAAGATCAAGGAGACCCGCGGCAAGCTGGAGGCGGCCGTCGGCAGCGGGACCGAGGCGGACCTCGAGCCGCTGCGGAAGGAGCTCGACGCGCTGAAGGCCGAGCTGAAGGCCGTGCAGGGCGACACGCCGATGATGCAGGCCGACGTCAACGCCCAGGCGGTGGCGGAGGTCATCGCGGGCTGGACCGGCATCCCGGTCGGGAAGATGCAGGCCGACGAGATCGAGACGGTCCGGAACCTCGCGAAGCTCCTCGGCGAGCGCGTGGTCGGCCAGGACCACGCCCTCGCGGCGATCGCGCAGAAGATCCAGACGTCGCGCGCCGGCCTCACCGACCCGCGCAAGCCGATCGCCGTCTTCATGTTCGTCGGGACGTCGGGCGTCGGGAAGACCGAGACCGCCATCGCGCTCGCGGAGACGCTCTACGGCGGCGAGCGGAACATGGTGACGATCAACATGTCCGAGTTCCAGGAGGCCCACACGGTCTCGTCCCTGAAGGGGTCCCCTCCGGGGTACGTCGGCTACGGGGAGGGAGGCGTCCTGACCGAGGCGGTCCGGCGCAAGCCCTACTCCGTCGTCCTCCTCGACGAGGTCGAGAAGGCGCACCCGGACGTCCTCGAGCTGTTCTACCAGGTCTTCGACAAGGGCCAGATGGAGGACGGCGAGGGGCGGGAGATCGACTTCAAGAACTGCGTAATCCTGCTGACGACGAACGCCGAGTCGGACGCGATGATGAAGATGTGCGCCGACCCGGAGACGGCGCCGACGCCGGAGAAGATCGTCGAGACGATCAAGCCGGGCCTCGACAAGGTCTTCAAGCCGGCCTTCCTCGGCCGCATGTCGATCGTCCCGTACTACCCGATCTCCGAGTCCGTCATGAAGCTGATCATCAAGCTTCAGCTCGGCCGGATCGGGAAGCGGATCATGGAGAACCACGGCGCGACCTTCGGATACGACGAGGCCGTCGTGAACGAGATCGCGAGCCGCTGCAAGGAGGTGGAGAGCGGGGCCCGGAACGTCGACCACATCCTGACGCGGACCGTCCTCCCCGACCTCTCCGGCGAGTTCCTCTCCCGGATGGCCGAGGGAGCCTCGATCTCGAGGGTCCAGGTCTCCGTGGCCGAGGGGGGCGCCTTCAAGTACGACATCGCCTGACGCGACCGCCCTTCGGGACGAGCGAGGCCGGGGCCCACGGGCCCCGGCTTTTCGCTCTCATCCCCGGGAACGTCGCCGCGACGGGAGGGCTCCGCCGCGCCGACCCGCCACCGGGTCCCGCAGGACGCGCCCCCCTCCCCCCGATGCCGCCCGGCCGGGGGGCCGCTGAGTGACGCGGGACACCGGTCCTGCCGCCCCGCTTTGACGCTGCCGCGGCCCGCTCCTATATTGGATTGAGAATCAGTGTTCGGTCGGACGAGCGCCCGACGAAGGGGGGCCCTTGTGGGGGAATACAAGCAGGACCAGCGGATCGGGAAGGTGAAGACTCCGCTGGGGGAGGACGTCCTCCTGCTGGCGGGGTTCAACGGGACGGACTCCCTTTCGAGCCTCTTCAGCTACCAGGTGGAGATGCTGGCGGAGAACAAGGAGAAGATCGACTTCTCCAAGATCCTCGGCCAGGGGGTGACGGTGGAGCTGAAGCTCCCGGACGGGGGCTATCACCACCTGAACGGAATCTGCGTGAAGTTCGCGCAGTCGGGACGGGACCAGGTGTTCACGCGGTACCGGGCGGAGCTGGTGCCGAAGGTCTGGCTGATGACGCGGAAGACGCAGAGCCGGATCTTCCAGCAGAAGAACGTGCCGGACATCCTGAAGGAGGTGTTCAAGGGGTACGACGTGACGTGGGAGCTCCAGGGGACGTTCGAGCCCCGGGACTACTGCGTGCAGTACCGGGAGAGCGACTTCGCGTTCGGGTCGCGGCTGATGGAGGAGGAGGGGATCTACTACTTCTTCAAGCACTCGGACGGGAGCCACCAGATGGTGGTGGCGAACACGCCGTCGTCGCACGAGATGGTGCCTGGGGAGAGCACGTTCACGTACGAGGAGCTGGAGGGGGGGTACCGGGACGACAACCGGATCCTGCTGTGGGAGAAGGAGCAGGAGATCCGGTCGGGGAAGGTGACCCTCTGGGACCACTGCTTCGAGCTGCCGCACCGGCACCTGGAGGCGGAGTCGATCATCCACGAGACGGTGACCGCGGGGTCGGAGACCCACAAGCTGAAGCTGCCGGGGGTGGACAAGCTGGAGCTGTACGACTGGCCGGGTGCGTACGCGCAGCGCTTCGACGGGATCGCGCCCGGCGGAGGGGACCGCGCGTCCGACCTTCAGAAGATCTTCCAGGACAACCTGCGAACGGCGGACGTCCGGATGGACCAGGCGGCGTCGGAGGCGGTGACGATCCGCGGGGCGAGCAACGTCAAGCACCTGATGTCGGGGTTCAAGTTCAAGCTGAAGCGGCACTTCGCCGGAGGGGACGGGGAGTACGTCCTGACGAGCGTGACGCACGCGGCGCGGTTCGCCCACGACTACCGGACGAACGAGGGCGAAGGGGTGATCTACCAGAACGGGTTCACCTGCGTCCCCTCAGGGCTGGCGTTCCGGCCGCAGCGGGTGACCCCGAGGCCGACGGTGCTGGGGTGCCAGACGGCGGTGGTGGTGGGCCCGTCGGGCGAGGAGATCTTCACGGACAAGTACAGCCGGGTGAAGGTGCAGTTCCACTGGGACCGGGAGGGGAAGAACGACTCGAGCAGCTCCTGCTGGGTCCGCGTGGCGACCTTCTGGGCCGGGAGGCAGTGGGGGGCGATCCACATCCCGCGGATCGGCCAGGAGGTGGTGGTCGACTTCCTCGAAGGGGACCCGGACCAGCCGATCATCGTCGGGAGCGTCTACAACGCGGACCAGATGCCGCCCTACACCCTCCCCGACAACAAGACCCAGAGCGGGATCAAGTCCCGGAGCTCTTTGGGCGGCGGGACGGAAGACTTCAACGAGATCCGCCTCGAGGACAAGAAGGGGTCCGAGCAGCTCTTCATCCACGCCCAGAAGGACCAGGACATCGAGGTCGAGCACGACGAGAGCCACTGGGTGGGGAACGACCGGACGAAGACGATCGACCACGACGAGACGGTCCACGTCAAGCACGACCGGACCGAGACCGTCGACAACGACGAGACGATCACGATCAAGCACGACCGGACGGAGACGGTGATGCACGACCAGACCGTCACCGTCACCAACAACGACACGAAGACCGTCGGCCAGCAGCAGAGCCTCACCGTCGGCAGCAGCCGGACGAAGACCGTCGGCGCGAGCGAGACCATCACCATCGCCGCCAGCGAGACGATGAACGTCGGCGGGACGCTGACCATCCAGAGCACCGGGGCCATCCAGGTGACGGCCGGCGGGGTCACGACCCTCCAGTCGGGCGGGGCGATCAGCATCACGACCGGGGCGGCGATGAGCGTCTCCGCGGGGGGCGCCGTCAGCATCAACGTCGCCGGGGCGGCCTCGATCTCCGTCGCCGGGGCGGCCACCATCCAGGCGGGGGCCGCGGTCTCTATCAGCGCCGGGGGCGCGGTCGCCGTCAACGCCACCGCCATCACCCTCAACGCCGCGATGGTCACCTGCGCCGGGGTCCTCATGGCGACCACGGTCATGACGTCCTCCGTCGTCTCGGCCGCGTACACGCCGGGCGTGGGGAACATGATGTGATGGCCGGCGAGCCCAGGGTCCTCCCGGCCCGGGGACCGCTCCGCGAGCGGCTCGGCGACCCCGACCCGATGGTCCGGCTCGGGGCCGCGGCAGAGGCCCTCACCTCCGAATCGCCTCCCGCGGGACTTCGCCCCGAGCTGGGCCGTCTCGTCACGGACCCGAGCGAGGAGACCCGGAAGGTCGCCCTCCTCGCCCTCGGACGGATCGGCGCCGACGCCGTCCCCGAGCTGGCCGGAGGCCTCGATCCGGCCCAGCCCGCCGCGGTCCGGATCGCCGCCTGCCAGGCCGCCGCGCCGCTCGGAGAGGCCGCGTCGCCCCTGATCGGCCGCCTGTGCGGCTGTCTCTCCGACCCCGAGGAGCTCCTGCGGGCCGCGGCGTCGATCGCCCTGTCGAAGACCGGGGTGAACGCGGTCGCCTCGCTCGCGAGGGTCCTCGAGACGGCGAACGCGGCCGAGGCCCTCGTCGCAGCGGCGGACGCGGCGGGCGGGATGGGAAAGCCCGCCGCCGCGACGCAGGACGCCCTGCGGAAGGCGGCGAGCCATCCGGACGCCCGCGTCGGCCTCGCCTGCTCCGACGCCCTGGGGCGGGTGTCGGGAAAGCCTGCGGCGGGTCTGCCGGGGCTGATCGCGGCGTCGTCCTCCCGGGAACCGGCGGTCCGGGCCGACGCGGTCCGGAGGATCGGGGCGCTCCGCGAGGACGGCCGGGGCGCGACGAAGGCGCTCCTGGAGAGGGCGCGAGACGCGGACCCCGAGGTCCGCGCGGCCGCCGCGCTCGCGATTGCCCTGACCCGGGCGGACCGTGACCAGACGCTCGACGCCCTCGGCCGGCTCCTTCGGGACCCGGACCCGGGCGTCCGCGGCAACGCCGGGATCGCCGCGGCGCACCTGAAGACCGAGGCGCAGCCCCTCCTCCCCGACCTCGAACGGCTCCGCGACGAGCAGGACGGCCGGCTCGCGGGCGTCGGGCGGGCCGCGTGCGACGCGGTCACGGGGAAGGAGCCCGAGAGGCTTCCCGCGGAGCGACAGGGGAGGGGGGGACGCTCGCCCGGGTGAGCCTCGTCACCCGCCTGGCGGTCCGTCCTTGACGGCTCACCCGCCGGGGCCTATATCGATCGTATCCAGTCCGACCGTCGGTGCCGGGAGGCGGAAGGGGGACGTGGTGGGCGAATACAAGCAGGACCAGCGGATCGGGAAGGTGAAGACTCCCCTGGGGGAGGACGTCCTCCTGATCGCGGGCTTCAACGGGACGGACTCCCTTTCGAGCCTTTTCAGCTACCAGGTGGACATGCTGGCGGAGAACAAGGAGAAGATCGACTTCTCCAAGATCCTCGGCCAGGGGGTGACGGTGGAGCTGAAGCTCCCGGACGGGGGGTACCACCACCTGAACGGCATCTGCGTGAGATTCGCGCAGTCGGGGCGGGACCAGAACTTCACGCGGTACCGGGCGGAGCTGGTGCCGAAGGTCTGGCTGATGACGCGGAAGACGCAGAGCCGGATCTTCCAGCAGAAGAACGTGCCGGACATCCTGAAGGAAGTGTTCAAGGGGTACGACGTCACGTGGGAGATCCAGGGGACGTTCCAGCCGCGGGACTACTGCGTGCAATACCGGGAAAGCGACTTCGCGTTCGGGTCGCGGCTGATGGAGGAGGAGGGGATCTTCTACTTCTTCAAGCACTCGGACGGGAGCCATCAGATGGTGGTGGCGAACACGCCGTCGTCCCACGAGATGGTGCCCGGGGAGAGCACCTTCACGTACGAGGAGCTGGAGGGGGGGTACCGGGACGACAACCGGATCCTGCTGTGGGAGAAGGAGCAGGAGATCCGGTCCGGGAAGACCCTCCTGTGGGACCACTGCTTCGAGCTGCCGCACAAGCACCTGGAAGCCGAGTCGGTGATCCTGGAGTCGGTGACGGCGGGGTCGGAGAGCCACAAGCTGAAGCTGCCCGGGGTGGACAAGCTGGAGCTGTACGACTGGCCGGGTGCGTACGCGCAGCGGTTCGACGGGGTGACGCCGGGGGGCGGGGACCGGGCGGGGGACCTCCAGAAGATCTTCGAGGACAACAAGCGGACGACGGACATCCGGATGGACCAGGCGACGTCGGAGGCGGTGACGATCCGTGGCGCGAGCAACGTCAAGCACCTGATGTCGGGGTTCAAGTTCAAGCTGAAGAGGCACTTCGCCGGGGGGGACGGGGAGTACGTCCTGACGAGCGTGACGCACGCGGCGCGGTTCGCCCACGACTACCGGACGAACGAGGGCGAAGGGGTGATCTACCAGAACGGGTTCACCTGCGTTCCGGCGGACCTGAAGTACCGGCCGCAGCGGGTGACGCCGCGGCCGACGGTGCTGGGGTGCCAGACGGCGGTGGTGGTGGGCCCCTCGGGCGAGGAGATCTTCACCGACAAGTACGGGCGGGTGAAGGTGCAGTTCCACTGGGACCGGGAGGGGAAGAAGGACGAGAGCAGCTCCTGCTGGATCCGCGTGGGGCAGCTGATCGCCGGGAGGCGCTGGGGGGCGTCGTTCTGGCCTCGGATCGGGCAGGAGGTGATCGTCGACTTCCTGGAAGGGGACCCGGACCAGCCGATCATCGTCGGGACCGTCTACAACGCCGAGCAGATGCCTCCCTACCTGGGCCAGGGTCCCGACGACAAGCACAAGAACGACAACAAGGTGATGGGGGTCAAGTCGAACACGACCACCGGGGGCGTCGGGTTCAACGAGTGGCGCTTCGACGACACGAAGGACAAGGAGCAGGTCTTCATCCACGGCGAGAGGAACATGGACGTCCGGGTGAAGAACGACTCCATGGAGAACGTCGGGCACGACAAGCACCTGACGGTCGGGGGGACGAAGGACGGGCAGAACGTCGGCGACTACCGCGAGCTCGTCTACCGGGACGTCCACCTCCACAACAAGCGGAACCTCCAGCAGAAGATCGGCGGCGACATGAAGCTCCTGATCGGCGGGGAGGACGGGCCCGGCAAGCTCGACGTCATCGTGAAGAGCGACCGGAAGACCAAGCTCGAGGCCAACGAGGAGAACACGGTCGCCGGGAACAGGACGGACAAGGTCGACGGCAACGTCGCGGTGACGGTCGGCGGGAACCGCGAGGAGAAGACCGGCCAGAAGTGGGCCGTCGAGGCGGGGACGGAGATCCACCTCAAGGCGGGGATGAGGGTCATCATCGAGGGCGGGATGCAGGTGACCATGAAGGTCGGCGGCAACTTCGTCGACATCGGCCCGGCGGGCGTGACGATCCAGGGGACCCTGGTGAACATCAACAGCGGCGGGTCAGCCGGCTCGGGGAGCGGCGCCAGCCCGGGGAGCCCCGGGAGCGTCGCGGAAGCCAAGCCCGAGGACCCCACCGCCGCCGACGACGCCAAGACGGGGCAGAAGTCGTGCTCGTGATCCGCGGCACCGCGGGACGGCGAGGAAGGAAGGAGAGGTAGCCCATGCCTCCGGCCGCGCGGGTCACCGACACGACGGGCCACGGCACGCCGCTGGCGCCCGGTCCCGGCTGCCTCAACGTCCTGATCGGCATGTTGCCCGCCTGGCGCGCCCTCCCCTCGGCGATGGCGAGCGGCGTCGAGGGGATCTCGAACAGCATGAACTCGTTCATGTTGAAGCCGCAGATGACGCCCGCCGACGCCACGGCGAGCCTCTTCGACATCTCGCAGAAGCTGATCCAGGGAGCGGCGGCGGCCGCGGGCGCGGGTGGCGCCGCCGCAGTGGGAGCCGCCGCGGGCGCCGTGGCCGGCCTCACCACGGCCAACGTCGCGCTGACCGCCACCTGGACCGCCGCCTCCGTCGTCCCTGGCGGACAGCCGGCGGCCAACATCGCCTACACGGAGGGAATCAAGCTGGCCGCCGCCGGCGCCGCCAGCGCCGTGATGGCCTCGATGTTCGGCCTCTCCGACATGCACGTCTGCCCGATCCCGGTGCCGATCCCGCCCCATGGGCCGGGCTTCGTCACGAAGGGCTCGAACACGGTCAAGATCGGGAACCTGCCGGCGGCGCGGCAGGGCGACCAGGTGTTCGAGGCGTGCGGCGGCCCCGACCCGATCGCGCTCGGCTGCATGACCGTCATGATCGGCGACGGCGGCGGCGGCGGGGGAGGGGGCGCCGGTGGAGCGGGGGGCTCCTTCGTCCCTTCTCCGCCGTCCGTCCTCCAGCAGCTCGGCGACTTCCTCCACAACCTCTTCAGCGGCCCGAACGACCAGCGCGTCCGGTTCGGGAAGTCGATCGTCATCGAGGGGAGCCCGGAGTTCCAGGCGAAGACCCTGGCGGCCCTCGCCGAGCTCGCCGCGACCCCGTCGGGGCGGGAGATCCTCCAGAACATCGAGAACAGCGGGCACACGGTCACGATCCGGGAGACCGGAGACGCCAACGGCTACTGCCAGGCGAACGGGTCGGCCGCGGACACGCAGGACCCGACCCGGGGGACCGACAGCACGGTCTCCTGGAACCCCGACCACCAGACGACCGACCCCGCGGATCCCGTCAGCGGGACGCCGGGCTCGACGGTCATCCTCGGTCACGAGCTGATCCACGCGATGCACAACGCCACGGGGACGAACGGCAACGGCCCGTACGACAGCTACGACAGCCAGAGCGGCTCGTCGGCGCGGGGCGAGGAGCGGTCGACGGTCGGCGCCGGCGGGACCTCGGTGACGGCGCCGGACGGCACGACCCAGGCGGTCCCCGACTACAGCGGGTCGCACCCGACGGAGAACTCGCTCCGGGACGACCTCGGGATCCCGCGGCGGCCGACGTACTACCCGTCGACGTGGCCCGGGGGCGCCCCGTGGTGAGGCAGGAGGAGACAGATGGCCGTTGACGCCGGGCTCACGCTCGCGGTGCACGTCGCGATCGCGGGACAGAACCTGGTCCTCGACTACGAGGTCCGGAACGGGACGGCGCGGGACGCCTACCTCCTCAACCGGATCTACCGCCAGATGCCGGCGTGGCAGATGGGGCCCGACGTCGTCTACGTCGAGCTCGTGCCGGGGACGCGGACGGTCCGGCTGATGAAGAAGATCGACGACCTCCCGAAGGGGGTGAACGTGACGGCTCCGGTCGCCCCCTTCGTCACGCCCCTGCGGGCCGGCGCGACCTTCAGGGAGCGGGTGAGCGTGCCGCTCCCGGTCCGGGAGCACCGGGAGTACTCGATGAAGGGGCCGGCCCCGGCCGGCGAGCCGGAGACGGCGGTCTACCAGAACGTGACGTTCACGCTCGGCTATTACTGGCGCGCCGAGGGGACGCGGGAGGAGACGCGCGACATCCGCGGGACCGAGGTCGTCTTCCCGATCGGACCGCGGGGGAAGCTCCCCGAGTACGGCGTCCTGACGAGCGAGCCGGTCCGGATCGACGTGCCGGTCGTCGTCCCGGCCCCGCCGCCGGCCCGGAAGTGAAGGGAGCGGTCGCGAGATGAAGGACCCCGAGCTCGTCGAACGGATCGCCGCGGCCGAGTTCGACCGGGCGGCGATCCTGAGGGCCTTCCCGTCGGAGGTCACCGACGTCCCGACGCCGTTCTACCGGACGGCCCGCGTCGTCGACGTCGAGGTCGCCACCGAGGTCGGACCGATCCGCTACCGCTACGGTCTCCACGGGGACGCGATGGTCCGCCTCGGGGACCGCCCGGAGCAGGTCTTCTCGCTCAACGACCGGGAGGGCCTCCGCCTGTCCCGCGACGGGGTCCGCCCCTATGTCCGGTTCTTCTTCGACAGCGTCGGCGACAGGAAGATGAGGATCGTGGAGCGGGAGTCGGAGATCCCGTGGCGCAAGCGCGGGCCGGACGAGCCGGAGCCGCCGGCGCCGCGGCCGGTGCCGAGACAGGTCTCGGTCGAGCCGTTCGGGCCAGGCTTTCGGGCCGTCGCGACCGCCGCCTGGAACGCGGCGCTGGTCGAGCTGGAGCTCGACGTCGCGTCCGACGGCCAGGTGAAGCCGCTCGGGCACCGGATGATCGAGCAGCACCTGGATGTCGTTCCGGGCTGAGGCGACGGACGGCGCGAGCCGTCCGTCTTCCGGGGCGCCTAGCCCCGCCACCTCCCGGCCAGGGGCGCCTGCGGCTCGGCGAACGACTGGTAGATCCCGAGCCGGACCCGGTCGGTCCCCTTCAGCGTCAGGAGCGGCATCAGCCCGGCGTTCGCGATCGCCTCGGCGGCGCGGACGGTCAAGAGCGTCTCCGCGCACGGCACGGCCACCTTCTCGCCGTCCACCGTCGTCATCGCGAACGGGAGCGCGTCGATCTCCTGGACCGAGCCCGGCCTGAGGTCCCAGCCGTCCGCGTCGAAGGCCTGCGCGAGGAGGAGGGTCGTCGCCACCGACGGGCTCCCCCAGAGGAACGCGTCGTGGCGGGGCGCCGCGCCGAGCTCGTCGAAGTCGAACTCCTCGGCGGGATCGGTTTCGGGGCCGTAGGGGAGCCTGAGGAGGAGGCGGGGAAGAGCGAGGCCCAGGTACCGGGCCTCGGGCAGCCGCTGGAGAGCTCGCCACGCCTCGTCGGCCTCGGCGCCCGCCGAGCGCCCCCACTCCCTCGGGTCGGGAGCGGCCACGATCGAGGTGCAGCCGAGGACGCTCGAGGCGGCGCCGGCGAGGACCGCCGTGCCGGCCCGGGAGGCGATCCGCGCGAGGCGGCCGAGGACCTCGGCCTCCTCGCGGGTCTTCTCGAACGAGAAGAGGAGCGTGAGCGCCGCCCACGGCTCGCCGCCGGGGGTGCCGACCGTCTTCTCGACGAGGATCCGGTGGAGGGCGGTGGCGTCGAGGGCTTCGGACGCGAGGACGTCGGAGGCGAGCTCGTCGAAGGAGAGGTCGAGGAGATGGATGGAGAGGGGGCCGTCCGTGTCGAGGCGGCGGAGGAGGAAGTCGACGCCGCGCCAGGCGGCCTCGACGCCCTGGAACGCCGGGTCGTGAAGGACCTCGCGCATCGCGGCGTCCATGTCGGCAGCGGGGTCGGTGGCCGGCGCTTCCACCGGCCGCTCCTCGACCTTTCCCTCGAGGATCGCGTCGAGGAGGCCGGCCGACGGGGCCGGGCGGGTCGATCGTCTCGAGGCCGCGTCGTCCGCCGCGTGCTTCAGGGCGGCGAAGCGCTCGACCCGGGCGAAGATCCGGTCCGGGTGGAAGTCGTCCATCTCGCGCAGCCGGAGCGTGGCGCGCCGGCTCCCAGCCGGAACCGAGACCTCGGGGGCGATGCTCCCGAGGGCGTCGTCCAGGGTGTCGCGATCCACCTTCAGGATCCGCCGTCCCGCGAGGGCGGCTCCCCCCTCGAGCTGACCGCGGGCCGCGCGCCCCCCGAAGTCCCCGGCGACGAGGATCCGGAAGGGGGCGTCCGGCTCGGCAGGCTCGGGCTGCGCTCCGGGGTCGCCGATCCTGACGTCGGCGGAGCCGAAAGAGAACGTCTTGGCCATGGGGAGCGCCTCCTCGTTTCGCGTTGACGGGGCGGCCGGGCTACCTCGGCAGGAGCTCCGGCGCCTGGCTCTTGACGATCTCGATCAGCTGCTCCTTGAAGCCGTCCTGGAGGTGGACGATGTCGTCGACCTCGACGAACTCCTCGAAGGCGTTGCTCCCCGAGATCTCGGTGCTCTCGATGATGACGTCGTCGGGCGGCCGGTACGTCGAGACCGAGGACCTGACGAAGGTGATCGGAAGGCCGCCGAACTCGGGCCACTTCTCGCTGACGACGTGGAAGTTGAGCTGGCGGAGGAGGTCCGAGATGCCGACCTGCTTCGTGAAGAGGGCCTCGACGAGGAGGAAGTGGAGGGCGAAGGCCTTCATGTCCTGCTCGGTCCGGTTCCGGTCGGCGAGGAGCTTCCGCAGCCCTCCCGCGGAATAGCCCGAGAGGGTGAAGACCCACTTCAGGGGCGAGGTGATGACGACCTGCTTGGCGTCGCGGTCGGTCTTGGCCGAATAGGCGTACTCGAGCGCGTTCATCTCGAGCGTGGCGCTCATCACCTCGAACGGGGACTTCAGCTCGCGGGCCGAGATGTTGAACGGCCGCGCCCCCACGACCGCGGCGAAGTCCGCCTGCAGCTCGCGGAAGTACTTGTCCGATCCCCGGACCATCTCCTTGCCGTGGCCCTGGATGTGCTCGCCGTAGAGCATCCGGGGCTTCAGGAGCGGCTCGAGGGTGATGAGGTGGCTCTTCAGCTGGCCGCGGAGGAGGTCCGCGACCGCCCGGGTCAGCTTCCTCAGGACGAGGAGCTTCCGCGTGGTGAAGGCTTCATCCATCTGTCGCGTTCCTCGTTCTCGGGGACTGTCGGGGCAGTCTACGGGCGAGGCGGGGGGCTGTCAAAGAAGCGGCGTCGTCAGCGCGGGATCTCGCGGGCCGCCCGGCGGAACCGGTCCCGCCCCCCGCCGTCCGGAATCTGGCCGACGAGCCCCTCCACGAGCGCGTCCCACCCCCCCGCCTTCTTCGCCTCCTTCTTGACGAGGACCCGCGCCAGGGGGCCGATCTCGGCCGCGAGGGCCTGCTCGAGCTGCCCGAGCGCCAGGGGAGGGAAGGCGGCGGGGCCGCCGGCCGAGCTGGGGGAGCTCCCGGCCGAAGGGTGCGAGCGCGTCGTCGCGGGCGCCGCCGCCCCGCTCCGGCCGGAGCCCCCGCCGACCCCGGGACCCGACCCGCCGGGGCCGCTGGGGCGGCTGGGCGCGGCGCCGGGGACGGGGCTGAGGGCCTGCGAGAGGAAGCGGCTCCGCGACTCCAGGTCGGGGATCTCCACGGCGACGCGCTCGGCCAGGTCGCGGAAGTCCGACGCGGAGCGGGCTGCCCTCCGGACGATGACCTTCGCCAGCGGCCCGACGAACCCGGCCAGGTCCTCCTCGAGCCTCCGGTGGACATCCGGGTCCCATGCCGACGCCAGGCTCGCCCCGGCCCCGGACGAGATCGCGGTCGCATGGAGCGAGGAGAGGGCCTCGTCGTCGTCGGACCCGGGCCGGGGCGCCGCGGTCGGCCGCGGGACGGGGGGCGGCGAGGAGGGCCGGGGCGCCCGCGTCGAATCGGGGTCGGCAGCCTCCCCGGCCACGAGCCTCTCGAGGAGCCGCGCGAAATCCGCGTCGGCCGCCTCCGCGCTCGGATAGCGGTCGACCCGGTCCCGGGCCATCAGCTGCGCCAGGATCCGGCAGAACTCCCCGGAGAGGTCCGGCGCGAGCGACCGCGGGTCCGGCCGGGGGGAGTAGAGGTGGTTCGTCATCACCATCGCGCTCGAGGAGCCGGAGAACGGGGGCTGGCCCGTCACCAGGTGGTAGAGGGTGCAGCCGAGGGCGTAGAGGTCGGCCCGTCCGTCGATGTCGGGCTGGCCGGCGATCTGCTCGGGCGCCATGTAGTGCGGCGTCCCGGCCGCCATCCCGGTGTGGGACGCCCCCGGGTCGTCGCTGACCTTCTTGGCGAGGCCGAGGTCGACGAGCTTGACCTTCCCCTTCTTTCCGAGGATCAGGTTGTCCGGCTTCACGTCGCGGTGGACGAGGGACGCCTCGTGCGCGACGGCGAGGGCCGCCAGCGCCTGGCGCGCGATGGCCACGGCGTTTACCTCGGAGAACCGGCCCCAGTGCTTGACGAAGTGGAGGAGCGAGCGGCCCTCGACCAGCTCCATGGCGAGGTAGAAGTGCTCCCCCTCCTTCCCGAAGTCGTAGATCTGGACGATGTTCGGGTGGTTCACCCGGGCCGCGGCGCGCGCCTCCTTCAGGAAGCGCTGGACGTAGAACTCGTCGTGGGTGAACTGCTCCGCCAGGAGCTTCAGGGCGACCTCCCGCTCGAGGGTGACGTGCTTCGCCCGGAAGACGCGCCCCATCCCGCCCCGTCCCAGGAGCTCGATGATCTCGTAGCCACCGAAGCGCTGCCCCGGCTGGGGGTCCCCCGCAGCGAGGCTGCCGGCCTCGGCGGTCACGAGGCTTTCCTCGCGCTCGACCTCGCGCCGAACCTCGCGCCGAACCTCGCGCCGATCCCCGCGTTCACCGCCGCGCCCTCGCCGTCACGCCTCCGCCGTCACTCCTCGTCGAGAAGCGCCAGCGCCTTCCGGAGGCTGATCCGCATCCGGCTGAACGAGCCGGCCAGCATCGCCACCTCGTCGCGTCCCTTCACCTCGACCTCCGGCACGTCGAGCTCGCCGAGGCTGACCCGATCCGCCATCTGGGAGAGCCGGCGGAGCGGCCGGACGATCACGATCTCGAGGAGGACGTTGAGGACGACGAGCGTGGCGAGGAAGACCGAGACGAGGGAGAGCATCAGGGTCTTGAACGCCTGGTCGGCCATCCCGACCGGGAGGGACGTGGGGACCTGGACGATCTGCGCGCCGACGACCTCGCCCATCTTCCACCCGAAGCCGTTGGACGAGCCGTAGGTCTTCACCACCGACGCCGGGGAGGTCTCCGGAGACGTGTGGCAGCTCAGGCACTTCTCGTCCTTGATCTGGATCGGGTGAGACAGGAAGAGCGACGGGCCCTCAGGCGTGTGCCGGTCGCCGATGATCTCCTTCTTCGACGGGTCGTTCCGGAAGGCGTTGACGACGTCGGCCTCCCAGTCGACAACGCGGTCGCGCGGGTTGGTCGGGTTGAGCGTCGCCTCCTTGTAGGTGTAGGCGGGGTTCGTCTGGCGGAGGGCGTTGAAGACCTCCGTCGCCGAGTAGGCCGGGACGGTCTGGGGAAGGAACTTCTCCTCGAGCCGGTCCTTGAGGAGGGGCGCGACCTGGTTGACCGTGTACCCGCGGACCGCGAGCGCGGTCTCCATCATGATTCGGGCGTCCTGCAGGACCTGCGTCCGGGCGTTCTTCTGAAGGAGGTTGCGCGAGAGGATGCCGGCCGGGACGATCCCGACCGCGAAGACGGCGATCAGGACGAGGTTGAACTTGACCAGGAGCTTCATCGAGGGACTCCTCTCCCCATGATGGAACCGAGTCTAAGGATCCGCGGAGCAAAAGAGCAAGGCGCGCTGCGCCCGGGGACCGGGCGGCGGGGAGCAGGCCGGCTTGACCCCCCGGACGGGTCGTCCGTAAGGTCCGGGCCCGGATGAGGCCCTCCGCCAGCCGGTCCCGCCCGTCGACGGAGGAACGGTCGCTGCAATCGCGCGAGCGGGAGCTGGTCCGTCAGTACGACGACCTGGTGCGGGCGTACGAGGCGACGATCGAAGGGTGGGTCCGGGCGCTCGACCTGCGGGACGGCCAGACCGAAGGCCACAGCCGCCGGGTGGCCGACCTGACGGTCCGGCTGGCCGAGGCCGCGGGGATCTGCGGGGCGCAGCTCGGCCACCTCCGCCGCGGCGCCCTCCTGCACGACGTGGGGAAGATGGGCCTTCCGGACGGGATCCTGCTCAAGCCCGGCCCCCTCACGGTCGAGGAGCAGGCGGTCATGCAGCGCCACCCGGAGTACGCCTTCCAGATGCTCCGGCACATCGACTACCTGAGGCCCGCGCTCGACATCCCGTACTCCCACCACGAGCGCTGGGACGGGCTGGGCTACCCGCGCGGCCTGAAGGGGGACGAGATCCCGCTGGCCGCCAGGCTCTTCGCGGTGGTCGACGTCTGGGACGCCCTGCGCAACGACCGCTCGTACCGGGGCGCCCTCCCGGCCGGGCAGGTCGTGGACGAGATCCGGGCGGGCTCGGGGAGCCAGTTCGACCCCGCCGCCGTCCGGGCCTTTCTCGCCCTCCTCGAGCGGGAGCCGGAGCTGGTCGAACGCTGAGGCGCCGAGCGGGTGCCCCGGCCGAGGCGGAACCTGCGGCGGCGCGCCACGAGCGCGCCAGCGCGGCTAGGGCGCCGGCGTCGTTGCGACGGCTCCGTCGTCGAGCCGGACCCACCCCTCGGCGGGCCCCCTGGTCCGGACCGCCGCCACCGCCTCGATCCGCAGGGTGAGGCCGCCCAGCCGCGCGGCAGACGGGGAGCGGGCGACGTCCGGGTCCATCTCCCACGGCTCCGCGTAGACGAGGCTCAGGTGGGGCCGGAAAGGACCCTCGGGTCGGAGCCCGAGGAGCCGCTCGGCCCTCAGCCGGAGACGCGACAGGGCGGCCGACGGGCGGAGCGGCAGGACGAAGGCCCTCCAGTAGTCGGTCGCCACGACGGGGGCGCCCAGGTCGACCCGGAGGCCGGCGGCGGAGGAGGCGAGCTCCCGCGCGGCCTCGGCCGCGACGCTCTCGGGGCCCTCGAACCCCGGCATGAGGGTGACGTGCGGCTCGAAGCGCGCCGTCCCGAGGCGGTCGGCGAGATCGGCGATCGTCCGGCGGAGCCGGTCGGCCTCGGCGCCGGCCGGGAGGAGCCAGATCGACGTCCCGGTGGCGTGCCGGCGCGCCGTCCCGGAACGTGGCGGGACCCGATTCGGGGTCACGCGGCGAGTGTACGGGCGGCGGGAATCGCGCCGCGAGACGGCGTCTCGGAGAGCGTCCGGCGCCGGCCCCGTCGAAAGGAGCCGAAGGCGACGAACCGGCCGGCCGGCGGGTATGATGGCAGGTCCGGCGGCAGAGATGGCGCCGGAGCCCGACGCCATGATTCCCCTCGTTTCGAGCCCGGTCGCCCCTCCCTTCCACGATGGCGGGACGCGTGTCCCGGTGGCAGCTCCCCCCGTCGGTCGGACGGGCCTTCGATCCGGGTCCTCGACCTCCGCTCCCGCCGCGTCCCCCGGGAACGTCCCGGCGGCGGGAGCCCTCCCCAACCCCTGCCGCGGTCCCGCCGGAAGGCGCCGCGGCTGACCCTCGCGCGAGGCCGGCGGGGCGGCCGGCATCCGGGACGGCGCGAGCGACGCGCGCCCGGAGCCGCCACCCCGAGCCGGTCCCGCCGAACCGAGTGAGATGAACGTCCTCGTCCTCAACTGCGGCTCCTCCTCCCTTAAGTTCGCCGTCATCGACCCCGACACCACGGTCGAGCACGTCTCGGGCATCGCCCAGCGGCTCGGCTCCCCCGAGGCCAGCCTGGACGTCAGGAGAAACGGCTCCCGGTCGTCGCGCCCGATCGCCGGCGCCCGGCACGAGGCGGCCCTCCGGGCCGTGGTGGACCTCCTCCGCGACCTCGGGCTCGCCGACGGCCTCCTCGCCGTCGGGCACCGCGTCGTCCACGGCGGGTCGAAGTTCGCCGGGTCGATGGCGATCACCCCGGAGGTGATCGCCCAGGTCGAGGAGTGCGTCCCTCTCGGTCCCCTCCACAACCCCTCGAACCTGGTCGGCATCCGGATCGCGCAGGAGCTCTTCCCGAGCCTCGTCCAGGTCGGGGTCTTCGACACCGCCTTCCACCAGACGATGCCCCCGGTCGCCTACACCTACCCCGTGCCGTACGAGTGGCTCGAGCGGCACGGCGTCCGCCGCTACGGGTTCCACGGGACGAGCCACCGCTTCGTCGCCCAGAGGGCGCTCGCCCTCGCCGGCCTCCCGGCGGACGACCACGCCCTCGTCACCGCCCACCTCGGGAACGGCTGCTCCTGCGCGGCCGTGAGGAACGGGCGGAGCGTCGACACGACGATGGGGCTGACGCCGCTCGAGGGGCTGATGATGGGGACCCGGAGCGGCTCGGTCGACCCGGCGATCATCGGTCACGTCGCCGGCGCCGAGAAGAGGCCTCCGCAGGAGGTCCTCGACGCCCTCAACAAGGGCTCGGGCCTGCTCGGCGTCTCCGGCCTCTCGAACGACATGCGGACCGTCGAGGAGGCGGCCGCCGCCGGGAACGCGCGCGCGGGGCTCGCCCTGGACATCTTCTGCTACGTCCTCGCGAAGACGGTCGCCGCGCTCGTCGTCCCGCTCGGCAGGCTCGACGCCCTGGTCTTCACCGGGGGGATCGGCGAGAACTCGGCCACCGTCCGCGAGCGGACCCTTCGCCAGCTGGAGTTCCTCGGCCTTTCGGTCGACGCGGCGGCGAACGCCGCGCACGGCCGCGGGACGCGAGGACGGGTCACGACCGGGCTGAAGCCGCAGGCCCTCGTGGTCCCGACGAACGAGGAGCTGATGATCGCCCTCGACGCGGCCGGAATCGCGCGCGCCGCCTGAGGCGGCGCCCAAACGGGAGGAACTCAGATGGCCCACACCCTTCTCGTCGCCCCCGCCGGCCGCGGCGTCGGGCTGACGACCGCCTGTCTCGGGATCGTCCGCGCCCTCGACCGCCAGGGGCTCCGGGTCGCCTTCGCCAAGCCGATCGCCAACCGCGACCCGGACCACTCCACGGCGCTCGTCGCCCTCGGCGCCCACCTCGCCGTCCTCCCCCCCGTGTCGCGCTCCGTCGCGGAGAGCCTCCTCGCGGAAGGGGACGACCAGACGCTCATGGAGCACGTGGTCGGGATCGCGGGGCGCGCCGGGGACGACGCCGACGTCCTCGTGGTCGAGGGGATGTTCCCGGAGCCGGGGATGGTCCACTCGACGCGCGTGAACGCCCTCATGCTCAAGGCGCTCGACGCCGAGCTCGTCCTCGTCGCCGCGCCGCAGAGGAAGGCCCCCGAGGAGGTCGCGGAGGCGGTCGCGATCGCCGCCCGCGGCTACGGAGCCGTCGCCGAGGGACGGACCGTCGGCTGCGTCCTGAACCGGATCTGCGCGGACTCGGGAGCCGGCCACGAGGGCGAGACCGACACCTTCGGACCCGTCTGCGGCGGCTGCTCGACCTGTCTCGGAGCGCCCCTCGCCCCCCGTCAGGCCAAGGCGTACCGCGACGCGCTCGAGGCGGAGGGCCTTCGGCCGCTCGCCGTCGTCCCGTGCAACGTCGAGCTGACGGCGCCCCGCGTCCGGGACGTCGGCGAGGCGATCGGCGCGCAGGTCCTCTTCAACGGCGAGGCGCGGTCGAGGCGCGTGAAGGACGTGGCCATCTGCGCGATGACGGTGCCGAACGCGATGCGGGCGATGAAGCCCGGGACGCTCGTGATGACCCCGGGCGACCGGAGCGACATCCTCCTGGCGGCGGCGATGAGCGCGCAGGCCGGGACGCCCCTCGCCGGGGTCGTCCTGACGGGGGGCCTGGAGCCCGACCGCCGCGTCCTCGACCTCTGCCGGAAGGCGTTCGAGGGGGGGCTGCCCCTCCTTTCGGTCCCGTACTCCAGCTACCGGGCCGCGACGCACGTGGCCGCGATGGACCCGCAGATCCCCACGGACGACGACGAACGGGTCGAGCGGACGATGAACTTCATCGCGGACCACCTCGACGTCGCGTGGTGCAAGGGGTTCGCCCAGGACACGCGGGTCCCGCGCGTCTCGCCGCCGGCCTTCCGCTACAGGCTGGTGGAGGCCGCGCGCGCCGACCTGAAGCGGATCGTCCTCCCCGAGGGGAACGAGCCGAGGACGGTGGCCGCCGCCGCGATCGTCGCCTCCCGCGGAATCGCCCGCTGCGTCCTCCTCGGCCCGCCCGAGGAGGTCCGCGACGTGGCCGCCCGGCAGGGGGTCGTCCTCCCGCCGACGGTCGAGATCGTCGACCCGGCTTCGGTCGCGCCCCGCTATGTCGACCCGCTCGTCGCCCGGCGGAAGGCCAAGGGGATGACGCCCGAGCGCGCGGAGATCGAGCTGCAGGACCCGATCATGATCGGCACGATGATGCTCGCGCTCGACGAGGCCGACGGGCTGGTCTCCGGCGCGGTCCACACCACCGCGCACACGATCCGCCCGGCGCTCCAGATCATCAAGACCGTCCCCGGATGCAACCTCGTCTCCAGCGTCTTCTTCATGTGCCTCCCCGACCAGGTCCTCGTCTTCGGCGACTGCGCCGTCGTCCCGAACCCGACAGCGGCGGAGCTCGCCGACATCGCGATCCAGAGCGCCGACTCGGCGACCGCCTTCGGGATCCCGGCGCGCGTGGCGCTCCTCTCGTACTCGACCGGCGCGAGCGGGACGGGGGAGGACGTGGAGAAGGTGAAGGAGGCGACGCGGATCGCGAAGGAGCTGAGGCCCGACCTCCTCCTCGACGGCCCGCTGCAGTACGACGCCGCCGTCATGCCCGACGTCGCGCGGCTGAAGGCGCCGAAGTCGCCGGTGGCGGGCCACGCCACCGTCCTCGTCTTCCCCGACCTCAACACGGGGAACGTGACCTACAAGGCCGTCCAGCGCTCGGCCAACGTCGTCAGCATCGGGCCGATGCTGCAGGGGCTCGCCAAGCCGGTGAACGACCTCTCCCGCGGCTGCCTGGTCGAGGACATCGTCTTCACGATCAACCTCACCGCCATCCAGGCCCAGCAGGCGGCGCGGGTCCCGGCCGCCGTGGGCTGACGGCGGCCCGTCCGGAGCGTCGGCCCGCCGGGAACGGCGAGGGCCGCGGGTGCGATCCCGCGGCCCTCGTCCCTCGACGGGAAGGTGCGAGATCGGCTACGCCATCATCTGGCGGAGGACGTACTGGAGGATGCCTCCGTGGCGGTAGTAGTCGACCTCGTTCGGCGTGTCGAGCCGGACGGTGGCCGCGAAGCTCTTCTTCGACCCGTCGGCGCCGGTGGCCGTGACGGTCACCTTCTTCCCGGGGGTGAGCCCCTCCGCGACGCCGGTGACGTCGAAGGCCTCCCTTCCGGTGATCCCGAGGGTCTGCGCGTCCTCGCCCTGCTGGAACTGAAGCGGGAGGACCCCCATCCCGGCGAGGTTCGAGCGGTGGATCCGCTCGAAGCTCTTCGCGACGACCGCCTTCACGCCCAGGAGCATGGTCCCCTTCGCGGCCCAGTCGCGCGAGGATCCGGTGCCGTATTCCGCCCCGGCCACGACGACGAGCGGCGTCGCCTCCGCCTGGTACCTCATCGATGCGTCGTAGATCGACATCGGTGCGCCGGACGGGACGTGGACCGTGACCCCGCCCTCGGTGCCGGGCGCCATCAGGTTCCTGAGGCGGATGTTGGCGAAGGTGCCGCGCATCATCACCTCGTGGTTGCCCCGGCGCGCGCCGTACTGGTTGAAGTCGGCCGGCTGGACGCCGTGCTCCGTGAGGTACGTGGCGGCGGGTGAGGTCTTCGCGATGTTGCCGGCCGGCGAGATGTGGTCGGTGGTGATGGAGTCGCCGAGGAGCGCGAGGCACCTCGCCCCCTTCACGTCGGCGAGGGGCTTCGGCTCCTTGCCGAGGTTCTCGAAGAAGGTCGGCTTGCGGACGTACGTGGACTTCGCGTCCCACTCGAAGGTCTCGCCGGTCGGGGCCGGGAGCGCGCGCCAGGACTCGTCCCCCTCGAAGACGGCGCCGTAGGCCTTCTTGAACTGCTCGGGGGAGAGGCACCTCGCGATCGTGTCGGCGATCTCCTTCGGCGTCGGCCAGATGTCCCTGAGGAAGACGGGCTGGCCGTTCTTGTCGTGGCCGAGCGGGTCCTTCGTCAGGTCGAGGTCCATCTCGCCGGCGAGCGCGTAGGCGACGACGAGCGGCGGCGAGGCGAGGAAGTTCATCTTCACCTGTGGGTTGACCCGCCCCTCGAAGTTGCGGTTGCCGGAGAGGACCGCGGCGACGACGAGGTCGCCGGAGCGGACGGCCTCGGAGACCTTGTCGGGGAGCGGGCCGCTGTTGCCGATGCACGTGGTGCAGCCGTACCCGGTGAGCTGGAAGCCGAGGGCGTCGAGGTAGGGGGTGAGGCCGGCGGCGTCCAGGTAGTCGGTGACGACCTTCGACCCGGGGGCGAGCGAGGTCTTCACCCACGGCTTGGTCTGGAGGCCGCGCTCCACGGCCTTCCTGGCGAGGAGGCCGGCGCCGACGAGGACGGAGGGGTTCGAGGTGTTCGTGCAGGAGGTGATCGCGGAGATGACGACCGCGCCCTGCGGCACCTGGTACTGGACCCGGCCCTCGACGACCGGGACGGTCGCCGCGAGCCTGCCGAGCTTCGCGGGGTCGGCCCCGTTCTCGGCCTTCAGCCAGGCGTCGAGGACCGCGGGGTCGACGGCGGCGGCGTCCTTCTCGGCCATCCCCTTGAGGCTCGTCCTGTAGACCTTCTTCGCGTCCTTGAGGGCGAGGCGATCCTGCGGGCGCTTCGGGCCGGCGAGGGACTGGACGACGGTCCCGAGGTCGAGATCGAGCGTGTCGGAGAAGCGCGGCTCCGGGGCGTCGTCGGCGCGCCAGAGGCCCTGGAGCCTGGAGTACGCCTCGACGAGCGGCGCGAGCTCGGCGCGGCCGGTGAACTTCAGGTAGGCGACCGTCTCGCCGTCGACGGGGAAGAAGCCCATCGTGGCGCCGTACTCCGGGGCCATGTTGGCGATGGTGGCGCGGTCGGTCAGGGCGAGGGAGGCGACGCCGGGGCCGAAGAACTCGACGAACTTCCCGACGACACCCTTCTTCCGGAGCATCTGCGTGACGGTGAGGACGAGGTCGGTGGCGGTGGCGCCCTCGGGGAGCGTGCCGTGGAGCCTGAAGCCGACGACCTCGGGGATCAGCATCGAGACGGGCTGCCCGAGGAGCGCGGCCTCGGCCTCGATCCCGCCGACGCCCCATCCGAGGACGCCGAGGCCGTTGATCATCGTCGTGTGCGAGTCGGTGCCGACGAGGGTGTCGGGGTAGGCGACGCCGTCCTTCGTCCAGACGACCTTCGCGAGGTACTCGAGGTTCACCTGGTGGCAGATGCCGGTGCCGGGGGGGACCACGCGGAAGTTCTCGAAGGCGTTCTGTCCCCACCGGAGGAACGCGTAGCGCTCCTTGTTCCGCTCGTACTCGAGCGCGACGTTCTTCCCGAACGCGAGCGAGGAGGCGAAGGAGTCGACCTGCACCGAGTGGTCGATGACGAGGTCGGCCGGGGAGAGCGGGTTGATCCGCTTCGCCTTCCCCCCCATCGCGACGACGGCCTCGCGCATGGCGGCGAGGTCGACGACGGCCGGGACGCCGGTGAAGTCCTGCATGAGGACCCGCGCCGGGTGATACGCGATCTCCTTGTCGGGCCGCGCCTTCGGGTCCCAGTTGACGAGCGCCAGGACGTCGTCCTTCCGGACGACCCGCCCGTCCTCGTGGCGGAGCAGGTTCTCCAGGAGGACCTTGAGCGAGTACGGGAGGGTCCCCAGCTGCGGGTGCTCCTTCGCCAGCGCGGCAAGGCTGTAGACGGTGTAGCTCGCGCCTCCGGCGGTGAGCGTGGTCTTGGTCTTGAAGCTGTCGGTCATCGGTCCTCCAGAAGGTGGGAGCCTGGGCAGCCCGTGATTCTAGCCGTTCGCGCGTCGCCGCGCGCCGCCGGGACCCGCGTCAGTTCAGGTCGAAGCCGCCGCAGCCGCCGCCCATCCCGCAGGCCCCGGGCGCCTCGCACGCGCCGCTGCCGCAGGCCCCGTCCCCGCAGCCCTCGAAGGGGGACGAGGAAGAGGACGTGGCGTGCGCAGCGAAGGTGGAGAGGAGGCGGGCGACCGCGGCCGACCCGCACTGGCTGCAGCGGGGACCGGCCGGCGCGTCGCCGGCCAGGACGAGCTCCTCGAACGTCTTGCCGCAGGCGGAGCACCGGTACTCGTACAGGGGCATCTCGAGACCTCCGGCCCGATTCTAGCGGCCGCTGCGCCCCTGCCCGGGCCGCGGCGCCCGGCCCTTCCTCGGGCCCGTGCCGCGGTGCGAAGATGAGGCTGGCTCCGGCCGCGAAGGGAGGGACGCCGATGCGGTGGGTGGTCTTCAACCAGAAGGGGGGCGTCGGCAAGTCGACCATCGTCTGCAACCTCGCGGCCGTGTCGGCCCTGGAGGGGCAGCGGACCCTGGTGGTGGACCTCGACCCGCACGCCAACTCCACCCGCTACCTCCTCGGCGAGGGAGCCGACCACGCCCGTCCGACGCTGGCGCAGTTCTTCGAGCAGAGCCTGGCGATCCGCCTGATCGACGAGAACGTCCGCGGCTACATCCACGCCACCCCGTACCCGGGGCTGGACGTCCTGGCGGCCCACCCGGACATGGAGGCGCTCCACGGCAAGCTCGAGGCGCGCCACAAGATCTACAAGCTCCGCGACGCCCTCGACGACCTGACGGGCTACGACTCCGTCTGGCTCGACACCCCTCCCGCCCTCAACGTCTTCACCCTCTCGGCGCTCATCGCCGCCGAGCGATGCCTCATCCCGTTCGACTGCGACGACTTCTCCCGGCGCGCCCTCTACGCCCTCCTGACCGCCGTCGACGAGGTGAAGCAGGACCACAACCCGCGCCTCGCCGTCCACGGGGTCGTCGTCAACCAGTTCCAGCCCCGCGCCCGCCTCCCGCAGCAGCTGGTGAACGAGATGAAGGCCGAGGGGCTGCCGATCCTGGAGCCGTTCCTCTCCAGCTCCGTCAAGGTCCGCGAGTCGCACCAGGAGGCGTGTCCCCTCGTCCACCTCGCGCCGTCGCACAAGCTCTCGGGCGAGTACCAGGGGCTCTGGAGCGCGATCCAGAAGCGCGCCCGTCCCGGCGTCCCCGTCTTCCGCTCCGCGGCGTCCCGCGCGGCGGGGTGACGCCGTGAGCGGGCGCGGGGGCGCGCGGCGGCTCGCGGCACGCGGAGCGGCGCTCGTCGTCCTGGCGATCCTCCTTTCGGGAGCCCGCTCGGAGCGGGCCTCGCCCGTCGGGACGCCGCTCCCCGGGCCCGCCGGCCCCGTCCGGAAGCTCCTCCTCGTGGGCGACACCGGGGCTCCCGCCCCCGTCGAGCCCGTCCTCGGCGCCCTCCGGAGCGAGGCGGCGCGCGACCCCGCCGGGACTCTCGTCGTCGTCCTCGGGGACGACGTCTACCCGGACGGCGTCCCGGCCGAAGGGCGACCCGGCCGGCTCGAGGCCGAATCGCGGCTCTTCGCCCAGGTCGACGCCGTCGTCGCCAGCGGCGCGCGCGGCCTCTTCCTCCCCGGCAACCACGACTGGATGAAGGGGGACCGGGAGGGGTGGGACGCGGTCCGGCGGGAGGAAGCCCTCGTCGTCGCCCGCGGGCGAGGCCGGGTCGGCTACCTGCCGGGCGGGGGGTGCCCCGGGCCCGTCGTCCTCGACGTCTCGCCGGACCTGAGGCTCGCGGTCCTCGACACGCAGTGGTGGCTGCAGGCCGGGCCGCGGCCCGAGGGGGAGGCCTCCCCCTGCCGGGAGAAGAGCGAGGCGGACGTCGTCGCGTCGCTCCGGGCCGCCGCCGAGGGGGCCGGCAGCCGGGCGTTCGTCGTCCTGGCCCACCACCCGCTCCTCTCCGGCGGGGAGCACGGCGGGCGCTTCGGGTGGAGGCAGCACCTCTTCCCCCTCGTCGACGCCGCCCGGTGGGCCTGGCTCCCCCTCCCCGGCATCGGGTCGCTCTACCCGGCCGTCCGGTCGGCGGGGAAGGGGAGCCCCCAGGACCTCTCGTCGCCGCCGTATCGCCGGCTGATCGAGTCGATGGAGCGGGCGCTCGGCCCGCGACCCGCGCTCCTCTGGGCTTCCGGCCACGAGCACAACATGCAGTTCCTCGAAGGAGGGAGCCCGGCCGCCCGGTACCTCCTGGTGAGCGGGTGCGGCATCTACGGCAACGGGACGCGGGTCGAGCGGCTCCCCACGACGCGCTTCGCGGCCAGGGACGCCGGCTTCTTCGCGGTCCGCTTCCCGACCGGCGCCCCTCCCGAGGCCGAGGCGTTCGTCGCGACGCCGGCGGGCGCCGGGGAGGAGCGGTTCCGCGCGGTCCTGAGGTAGCCGGGAACCGAAACGCCCCGGAATCCGTATCGAGGGGGGAGATGACTCCCCTCGCGATCGAGGCGCGCGGCCTCGCCAAGACGTACCGGAAGGGGCTCAGGGGGGGCGGAGTCCGCGCCCTCGACGGGATCGACCTCGCGGTCGCCCCGGGGGAGGTCTTCGGGCTCCTCGGGCCGAACGGCGCGGGAAAGACGACCGCGGTGAAGATCCTCCTCGGCCTCACCCGCCCGACGGCCGGGGAGGCGCGGCTCCAGGGGATCGCCGCCGCCCGGCCCGAGAGCCGCCGCCGCGTCGGGTACCTCCCCGAGGGGCACCGCTTCCCCGGCTACCTCACCGCGCGCCAGACGCTGTCGATCTTCGGGAGGATGTCCGGGGTCGCCCCGGCGCTCCTCTCGAGCCGGATTCCCCTCCTCCTCGAGCGCGTCCGCTTGTCGACCTGGAGCGACGTGAAGGTGAAGCGCTTCTCCAAGGGGATGACGCAGCGCCTGGGGCTCGCCGCCGCGCTCGTCCACGAGCCCGACGTCCTCCTCCTCGACGAGCCGACCGACGGCGTCGACCCGGTCGGGCGGCGCGAGATCCGGGACCTCCTCCACGAGGAGGCGCGGAACGGGAGGGCGATCCTCCTGAACTCCCACCTCCTCTCCGAGATCGAGCTGACCTGCGACCGGGTGGCCGTCCTGAGGAACGGCACGGTCGCGGCCGAGGGGCGGATCGCCGACCTCACCGCGAGCGGCTTCCGCTACAAGCTCGCGGGGACGGGCCTGGACGACGGGCTGGTCGAGCTCTTCCGCTCGTCCGGAGCGGACGTGGAGCGGGTGAACGGGCACCTCCGCCTGACGGCGCGCGACGCCGGGCACCTGAACGCCCTCGTCGACGCGGCGCGCGGCCGCGGGGTCCTCCTGACGGAGCTCTCGCCCCTCCGCTCGTCGCTCGAGGACGTCTTCGTCGACCTCGTGAGGTCCGACGGCCCGGTCGGCGGGAAGGAGACGCCGTGAGAGTCCTCTGGGCGAACGTCGAGGAGGTCTTCCGCGAGGCGGCGGCCCGGTGGACCCTGGTGGCCTACGCCTCCCTCTCGACGCTCTTCATCCTCATCTTCGCGGTCGCCGTGAACCTCGACGTCGTCGACGGGGCCCTGGCGGGGGCGAAGCTCTTCGGCAAGGAAGTCCAGATGGGGAGCCGGTCGGTCGACCTCGACAGGCTCGTCCTCGGCTTCGAGGCCGGCTTCTCGGGCTTCCTCTTCGTGGTGGCGACCTTCCTGGCCGTCTTCGCCACGGCCCACCTCGTCCCGCGCCTGCAGGAGAAGGGGACGATCGACCTCTACCTCTCCCGCCCCGTCGGGCGGGTGCGGCTCCTCCTCTCGCGCTACGCCGGCGGGCTCCTCCTCGCGGCCGCGAACGTCCTCTACCTCGTCGGCTCGATGGGGCTCCTCATCTGGTGGAAGACCGGCGTCGTCCACCCGCGCTTCTTCCTGGGGGCGGCGATCATCCTCTTCACCATCGCGGTCCTCCTCGCGTTCGCGTTCCTCGTCGGCGTCGTGACGTCGTCGACCGCCGTGTCGATCATGGGGACCTACGCCGTCTTCTTCCTGGCGGCGATCCTCGCCGCGCACACGTCGATCGAGGCGGCGCTCAGCGCCGAGTGGGCGGCGCAGCTGGTCCGGAGCCTCTACTGGGTCTTCCCGAAGACCGCCCAGCTCGCGCAGGCGACGGTCTTCTTCGTCTCGGCGGGCGAGGGCTTCCGGCACGCCCCGAAGATCGACTTCCTCCCCGTCTACGGCTCCACCGCCCTCTTCGGCCTGGCCTCCCTCGGCCTCGCGGCCCGGCTCTTCTCGCGAAAGGACTTCTGAGATGAAGACGCGCTCGTTCCTCGCCCTCGCCGCCGCGGCGACCATCCTGTCCGCCGCCCGACCGTCGGCCGCCGCCCGCCCCGCCGACGACCCTCTCGCGCTGGTGCCGCCCGACGCCGTCTCGGCGGGGATGATCCGGCTGTCGGACCTCCGCTCGAGCCCGCTCGCGGCCCGCCTCTTCTCGGACTTCGACCGGACGACGGTCGACGGCGACGCCGCCCGCTTCCTCGCCGAGGCGCGGCTCCACCCGATCGACGACGTCGACACCATCGTCTTCGCCGCGAACGCCGGCCCTCACGGCCGCGCCCTCGTCGTCTGCGAGGGGCGCTTCGAGCCCGACCGGCTCGGCGCGGCCGTCGCCGCCCGCGGGGCGACTCTCCGGACGACCGACGCCGGCTCGTACTACCTCCTCCGCCACGAAGGGAAGGAGGGGCACGACGGGGACGGCGCCGTCGCCTTCGTCACCAGCCGCCTCGTCGTCGCCGGCTCCGAGCCGGCCGTCGTGGCGGCGCTCGCCGCGCGAGCGGCGGGCGGGACCGGCTTCCTCTCGGGCGCCGGGCTCGGCAGGAACCTCCGACGCGTCGACCAGAACGCCACCGGCTGGCTCCTCGTCGACCGGACGAGGCTCCCGGAGATGCGGCGGATGCACGTGGAGGCGTCCGAGGGCGACGCGGCGGGGGCCGTCGTGGCCGCCATGAAGACCGTCTCGCTCTTCGCCTTCCAGATGACGACGAAGGGCGACGCGCTGAAGCTCTCGGCCTCAGGCTTTTCGGCCGACGCCGAGACGGCCGGGCTCCTCGAGGACGCCGTCCGCGGGGTCCTCGCCGCGATGCGCCTCTCGGCGCAGGACAAGCCCGAGGTCGTCTCGGTCCTCCGCAAGTTCAAGGTGACCCGCGACGGCGAGGCCGTCACCGTGGCCGGGACCCTCCCGGGCGAGGTCGTCCGGGCCCTCGCCGAGAAGCGCCACGAGCGGAGGGCCGTCGCCGAGCGCGACTGATCCGCGCCCGCGGCGCCCCGGGTCGCGACCCGGAGCTCCCCCGGCCCCCGCTGCCCTTCATCCGGCCGCGGGGGCCGTTCCGTTCCGGCTCTCTTCCGGTAGGCTAGCCCCCGAGGAGGAGAGCCGATGTCCCGCCTTCCGCTGGCCGCCGCGGCGGCCGCCCTCGTCTTTCCCGCCGCCTCCCGCTCCGCGGAGCCCGTCCCGCACCGCCCCGTCCACACCTACTCGATCGTCGCCCGCGACCCGGCCACGGGGCAGCTCGGCGTCGCCGTCCAGTCGCACTGGTTCTCCGTCGGGGCCAGCGTCCCCTGGGCCGAGGCGGGGGTCGGCGCGGTCGCGACGCAGTCGTTCGTCGACCCGTCCTACGGCCCTCTCGGCCTCGCCCTGATGAGGGCGGGGCGCTCGGCTCCCGACGCCCTCCGGGGGCTCCTCGCCGCCGACGAGGGGCGCGAGGTCCGCCAGGTGGCGATGATCGACGCGCAGGGGCGCGTCGCCGCCCACACCGGCGCCCGGTGCATCGAGGCCGCCGGGCACCACGTCGGGACGAACTACTCGGTCCAGGCCAACCTGATGAGGAGCGACGCGGTCTGGCCGGCGATGGCGAAGGCCTTCGAGGAGACGAAAGGGGACCTCGCCGAGCGGATGCTCGCCGCCCTCGAGGCCGGCGAGAAGGCCGGCGGGGACATCCGCGGCAGGCAGTCCGCCGCGCTCATCGTCGTCTCCGGAAAGCCGACCGGCCGCCCCTGGGCCGACCGCGTCTTCGACCTGAGGGTCGACGACAGCGCCGCCCCCCTCCCGGAGCTCCGTCGCCTCCTCACCCTGCAGCGCGCCTACAACCTGATGAACGACGGCGACCTCGCGGTCGAGCACAGGGACAACGAGGGGGCCCTGAAGGCCTACTCGGGCGCCGAGGCGCTCGTCCCCGGCAACGCCGAGATGGTCTACTGGCACGCCGTGGCGCTCGTGAACATGGGGCGCGTCGACGACTCCCTCCCCCTTTTCCGAAAGGTCTTCGCGATGGACCCGAGCTGGGCCACGCTGACGCCGCGCCTGCCGAAGGCGGGGCTCCTGCCCGACGACGCGAAGGTGATCGGGCGGATCGTCGCCGAGGCGCCGAGGCGCTGACGCACCGGCCGCCGGGGACGGGGTCGCGAGGTCGAGAAAGGGCCGGCGCGCCGGCGAGGGGCTCCGGGCGCCGGCCCCGTCGTCTCCGTCAGAAGGCGTAGAGCGCGTTGAGGAGGAGCGTCGGCTGCTCCTTCTTCGTCAGCGCGCCGTCGGCATCCTCGAAGACCGCGCGGTCCGAAAAGTCGATCCTCAGGTCGGCCCGGAAGACGAGGTGATCCGTCAGCTTCACCTCGGGCGTGAGGGTGACCTCCTTCAGCCTCTGGACGACGCCGGTCCGGGCCCCGTCGGCGTCGTCGAAGTACTCCCCGCGCAGGGAGAGGGCGAGGGCGGAGGTGAGCCCGAGGCGGAGGTAGCCGGCCGCTCCCCACCAGGTCGCCGTCTCGCCGGGGGCGACGGCCCCATTCTCCGTCCCCCAATCGACGTTCAGGCCCACGGTCGTCGACGCCGTCGGCTTCCACTGTGCGATCACGTCCAGCAGGTGGCGCGGGTCGCCGTTCGTGTCGGCGCGCTCGGGGCCGGTCATGTAGTTCGCCGTCAGCGTGAGGCCAGGCGCGGGCGCCAGGGTGAGGCCGAGCGCCACGGTCTTGCTCGAGTTGTCGTCCTTCACGTTGTCCCAGCCGTTGACGAGGAGGAACGTTCCCGTGACAGCGTCCGACAAGGCATAGGTCGCCTTCAGGCCGGTGTGGGTCGCCGGCTCGGCGAAGCCGAAGAGGATCGAGCGGGTGGCGTTGTCGTTCCAGCCGTCGTACCCCTCGATCACCTCGTAGCCGATGATCGTCACCATCTTCCCGGCGTCGAGCCGGAGCCCCTTGCCGACCGGCGCGATCCAGGTGACGAACGCCTGCTGCAGGTCGAAGTCCCCGGCCTTTCCCGTCTCCGGGTCCCGGAAGAGGCCACGGGCCGCGGTGATTCGGGGGATCGAGGCCCCCGCCTCGGCGTCGACGCGGAACCCGACGTCGCCCGGCCGGACCGCGGCGTGCTGGATCACCAGCTCGGCCACGTCGAGCTTGATCGAGTCGTCGTCGAAGTCGAAGACCCGGAGCTGGTTCGTCCCCGACGCGGGGCGGTTCAGGTTGTACGAGTAGCTCGCCGAGACGAAGGCGTTGACGGCGATCTCCTCGTACCAGGGCCGGACGGCCGGAGCGTCGACGGGAGAGGTCGCGGACGCAGCGGAGGCTCCGTCCGGGGCGGCGGGCTCAGGGGCCGGCGTCTGCGCGCGTCCCGGCGAGCCGGGCCCGAATGCGAGGGCCGCCCCGAGCAGAAAGGCGCCGAGACGGGGCAGAGGTCTCGTGATACGCATGGGCACTCCTTACGGAAGGGGGTCCCCCGCGCGGAGGGACCCCCGATCGGGAATCGGCCGGACGGGCCGAGGCTACCGTTTCTGGAGGACGTGGACCGGCGTGACCGCCTCGCGGTCGACCTCGCCGGTCCGGATCCGGACCACGCGCTCGAGCGGGGTGACGAAGATCTTCCCGTCCCCCACCTCCCCGGTCCGCGCCGCCTCGACGATGGCGTCGATCGTCACGTCGACGAACGGATCGGAGACCCCGATGTCGAACCGGACCTTGTCGTGGAACTCGTAGACCAGCGGGTGTCCGCGATAGCTCTCGAGGATCGTCGTCTCCCCCCCGTGGCCGGAGACGCGGGTGATGGTGAGCCCCTCGACCTCGGCCGCGAAGAGGGCGGCCTTGACGGCGTCGAGCTTCTCCGGGCGGACGATGGCGGTGATCATCTTCATGGCGGCGCTCCTCTCACTTCCCGCCCGGGGCCGGGGCGGCCGCCAGGGCGGCCGGGGTTGCGGCCTTCTTCGGCGCGCTCGCGAAGACGGGGAAATGGACGGGGGAGCCCTCTCCCGGGTAGGCGGGGGCGGAGACCTCGTGGAAATCGAGCCCCTGCATCTCCTGCTCGGCGGTGACGCGCATCCCGACCAGGGCGTCGAGCGCCTTAAAGAGGACGAGGCTCGCGACGCCGACCCAGAGGACGTTGGCGCCGATCCCGACGAGCTGGGCCCAGAGCTGGCTCGCGTCGCCGTACAGGAGGCCGGTGACCCCCGCGGCCGGGCCGCCGTTCCACCCGCCGCCGTACGTCCCGTCGGCGAAGAGGCCGAGCGCGACGAGGCCCCAGGCGCCGTTGACGCCGTGGACCGCGATGGCGCCGACGGGGTCGTCGAGCTTCAGACTGTTTTCGATGAAGAGCGCGGCGACGACCACCAGGACGCCTGAGACGGCCCCGATCAGGACCGCCACGGGCGCGTTCACGAACGCGCACGGGGCCGTGATCGCGACGAGCCCCGCGAGCATCCCGTTGACGCTCATCGACGGGTCGGGCTTCTTGTACCTCCACCAGGTGTAGAGGAACGAGAGGAGGGCGCCCGAGGCCGAGGCGAGCATCGTGTTCGTCGCCACGACCGCGATCCTCAGGTCGGTCCCGGCGAGGGTGGAGCCGGCGTTGAAGCCGAACCAGCCGAACGCGAGGATGAAGCAGCCGAGGAACGCCATCGGGAGGTTGTGCCCCGGGATGGCCCGGGCCTCGCCCTTCACGTACTTGCCGATGCGGGGCCCGAGGACGTACGCGCCGGTGAGCGCCATGACCCCGCCCGTCAGGTGGACGACGCCGGAGCCGGCGAAGTCGACGTAGCCGTGCCCCAGGTGGACGTACTTGCCGAGCGTCGCGAGCCAGCCACCCCCCCAGGCCCAGCAGGCGAAGACCGGGTAGATGAGGCCGGAGGCGACGAGGCTGTAGAGGACGAAGGCCGACAGCTTCCACCGCTCGGCCATCGCGCCGGTCGGGATGGTGAGCGCCGTGTCCATGAAGACCATCTGGAAGAGGAACATCGCGAAGGCGGCGACGTCGTAGCCGGCGCCCGAGAGGAAGAACCCGGAGCCTCCGAACAGACCCCACACGTTCCCCCCGATCGTCGGGCCGAAGAGCTTGGCCATCCCCTCCGGCGCCGTCAGGGCGGCGCCCATCGGCGCGCCCGAGCCCCCCATCTGGAGGGCGAAACCGGTCGCCCAGAAGCCGAGGATCCCGAGGCCGTAGACCATGAAGTTCATGGTCATCGTGTGGGCGGCGTTCTTGGCCCGGGTGAAGCCCGTCTCGGCCAGGGCGAAGCCCGCCTGCATGAACATCACGAGGAATCCGGCGAGGAGGACCCAGACGAAGTTCAGGGCGACGCGGGTCTGACCGACCGCGGCGCCTACCTCCTGGAGGGTCGGCTGGCCCGCGACCTTCGCCGGCACGTTGGCGATCCCGCCCGTGCTCGCGCCGGACGGGTCGGCCGCCGCCAGCGCCGAGAGCGACCCGGCGACGAGCGCCGCGATCGCCAGGACCGAAAGGGCCCGCGTGGCGGCCCTCACCTCGAGGTCTCCCGGTTGGTCTCCGTCATGTCCTTCCTCCTCGCCGGGTCGGACCCGGCGTGCCCCCCGCGGTGCACGACGGATGCCGCCCGGCTCCGCCGGGCCCGGTCGTGGAGGAAGTCGTGAGGGGAGAGCGAGATGGCCGGGCGTCGGTCCGCCCTGGCCTCACACCTGACGGACGACATTCCTGTTTGGGAGTGAATCGCATTCGACAGGAATGTCGGAAATGAGCTCCGCTCCCTCCCTGGCGAAGCCGCGGGGCGGCCGGGGACGGGGGGAAGGTGCCCCGGCCAGGGGCGTTCCTCGGTCCCCTCGGGAGCCGGGGCCGACGAAAGCGTAGGGAACCGACCGTCCGATTACGAAAGTGTCGGAATCAGTAGGCCAGGAGCTTCCGCGCCGCCGCGAGGACACGGTCCGTGCTCGGGAGGATCGCCTTCTCCAGGGTCCGGTGGAAGCCGACCGGCGTGAACGTGGAGCCGACCCGCTCGACCGGCGCGTCGAGGTACTCGAAGAGCTCGGCGGCGATCCGCGCGGCGACCTCGCCGCCGAAGCCGCCCTGGACCTTGTCCTCGTGGACGACGAGGGCCCGGGCGGTCTTCTTCACCGACCGCGCGATCGCGTCGAAGTCGAGCGGCTGGAGCGACCGGAGGTCGATCACCTCCAGCTCCTTCCCCTCGGCGGCGAGCGTCCGAGCGGCCTCGAGGGCCCAGTGGACCGGGGTCCCGTACGCGACGACGGTCAGGTCGCGTCCGACCCGCCGCGTCCGCGCCTTGCCGAACGGGACGGCGAAGCCGTCCGGGACGTGGGTCTTGGCGAGGGGCGAGTTGTAGAGGAACTTGGGCTCGAGGTAGAGGGTGATGCCGCGGGAACGGACCGACGTCCGGAGGAGGCCGGCCGCGTCGTCCGCGAAGGCGGGGACGACGACGCGGATCCCCGGGAGCGTCGTCAGCCACCCCTCGATGTTCTGCGAGTGGTAGAGGCCGCCGCCGATGTAGCCCCCCGAGGCGAGGCGGACCGTGACGTTCGGCGCGAAGCGGCCGTTCGTCCGCCAGTACTCGTGGGACATCTCGACCATCTGCTCGGCGGCCGGCCAGAAGTAGTCGGCGAACTCGGCCCCCTCGACGATGACCCGGATGCCGTCGCAGATCCTCGAGAAGCCGTCGGCCATCCCGAGGATGTAGTCCTCGGCGATCGGCCCGTTGAAGACGCGGTGGCTCCCGAACTCCTTCTCCATCCCCTTGGTCACGTTGAAGATCCCGCCCTTGTCCTTGGAGGCGACGTCCTGCCCCCAGATGAAGGTGTCCTCGTTCTCGCGGAAGAGCTCCTTCATGGCGCCGTTGACGGCGTGGATCAGCGTCATCTCGGGGTTCGCGGCGCCCGCGGCCGAGGTGGCCGGGGTGAGGGGGACGTCGGCGAGGCCGTCCCCTTCCGGGACCCAGGGCTCGGGGACGACGAAGTCGAAGATCGAGCCCGGGTCCGGGTCGGGGGCCGAGCGGGCGCGGTCCGCCGCGGCCTCGTAGGTCCGGAAGCTCTCCTCCTCGATCGCCCGGACCTCCTCCTCCGTGAGGGCGCCCCCCTCGATCAGGAGGCGCCGGAAGCGGGGGATCGGGTCGAGGGCCCGCGCGGCCTCGAGCTCCTCGGGCGAGCGGTAGAGCTCGTGCCGGTCCGAGTTCGAGTGGGAGCCGATCCGCACGCACTCCGCGTGGACGATGGCGCAGCCCGCGCCGCTCTGGACGAACGTGACCGCCTCGCGCATCGCCCGGACGGAGTCGAGGACGTCCTTGCCGTCGCAGTGGACGACCCGCAGGTTCGGGAAGCTCGCGAAGTTGTCCGACGAGTAGCGGTTCGCCGTCTGCTGGTGCTTGGGGACAGAGATCCCGTAGCCGTTGTCCTGGATGACGAAGACGACGGGGAGCTTGTTGAGCGAGCAGCCGTTGACCGCCTCGTAGTAGTAGCCCTCGGAGGTCGACGACTCTCCCATCGAGCAGAAGACGATGCTCTTCAGCCCGTAGGAGCGGACCGCGCGGCCGAGGCCGGCGGCGTGCTGCGCGTGGTTGGCCACGCACGAGGAGACGTTCCAGATGTAGAGGTCGTGGTTCGCGAAGTGGTTCGACATGTGCCGGCCGCCGGAGGCGACGTCGGTCGCCTTCGACATGCCGTTCAGGAGGATCTGCTCGGCGGTGACGCCCGCCGACAGGCACGTCGTGAGGTCCCGGTAGTAGGGGAAGAGGTAGTCGAACTTCGGGCGGAACGTCGTCCCGAGGGCGACCTGGATCCCGTCGTGACCGGCGCACGGGGCGTGGTACGACCAGCCGAGCCCCTGCTTGAGGTAGTTCGGCGCCTTGTCGTCGAGCACGCGGCCGAGATGCATTAACGCGTACCAGCGCCTCAGCTCCTCGCGGCTCGGGTTCAGGGCCTCGAGGAGCCGGGAGGCTTCGGATACCGCCAGGGTGGTGTCGCTCACGTTCGTACCTCCGCGCCGGCCGCACGCCGGGTCTCCCCGGGGGCCGGGCCGCATAAACCCCGATGATAGCGAACCGGTCTCGATTTCGGATGGGTGGGCAGCCCCCCCCTGGCCGGGGCCCTCCGGGGAATGGGTTTAGAATCCGTGATCCCGCTGCCCGCCGGAGCGCCCGGCGGACTCACACACGCGGGTCAGGAGATCTCCCGTGTCCCACCAGCTTGCCGCTCCCCCCGCCGCCGACTCCTCGACCGAGACGGCCGATCGTCATGCGTTCGAGGCGGCCCTCGAGGCCACCTTCCCCGCCACCAAGAAGCCGGCAGAAGGGGACGTGGTCTCCGGCGTGATCGCCGGAATCACCCCCGACGTCGTCCTCGTGTCGATCGGCGGGAAGTCCGAAGCCCTCATGGACCTCCACGAGCTGGAGGGGGAGAAGGTCGGCGACTCCATCGACGCCGTCGTGATCAAGGCCGGGCCGGACATCCGCCTGTCGCGGAAGCTGGCCGTCGCCAAGAGGGCCAAGGCCGAGCTCCGCGCGGCCTGGGAGGCCCGGATCCCCGTCCTGGGCAAGGTGATGGGCCGCAACAAGGGGGGCTTCGACGTCGCCATCGGCGGCGTCGGGGGCCCGCGCGCCTTCTGCCCCGTCTCCCAGATCGACGTGGGCCGCCACGACGAGGCCGCCCTCCAGGCCTTCGTCGGGCAGGCCTTCGACTTCCGGGTCATCGAGTACTCCGAGGACGGCCGCCGCGTCGTCGTCTCCCGCGCCGTCATCCTCCGCGAGGTCGCCGAGGAGCAGGCCGCCCAGACCCGCGAGCACGTGGTCCCCGGCGCGGTCCTCACGGGGCGCGTCCGCTCCATCACCGACTTCGGCGCGTTCGTCGACCTCGGCGGGATCGACGGCCTCGTCCACGTCACCGAGATCTCCCGCAAGCGCGTCGCCCACGCCCGCGACGTCCTGGCCGTCGGCCAGGAGGTGACGGTGAAGGTGACGAAGGTCGAGAACGAGGGGAAGCGGATCTCCCTCTCGATGAAGGAGCTCGAGAAGGACCCCTGGGAAGGGCTCGCGCAGCGGCTGCCGGTCGGCTCCGCCTTCTCGGCCCCCGTGGCCCGGCACGCCGAGTTCGGCCTCTTCCTCGAGGTCGAGCCGGGCATCGACGGCCTCGTCCACGTCTCGCAGCTCCCTCCCGGGGTCGACGTCCACGACCCCTCCCTCGCGGTCGGCCAGGTGATCACCGGGTGGGTCCGCGAGGTCGACGAGGAGCACCGGCGCCTCTCGCTGACGATGCGCGAGGTCTCCAGCAGCGACCCCTGGGACGGGATCGCCTCCCGCCTGGGCGAGGGGACCGTCGTTCCGGGCGAGGTGGAGAACGTCGCCCCGTTCGGGGTCTTCGTCCGCCTCGAGCCGGGGCTGACCGGCCTCATCCCGAACTCGGAGACCGGCCTCCCGCACGGCACCCCCGCCAGCAAGTCGTTCGCCCCCGGCCAGAAGGTCGAGGTGAAGGTCATCGGCCTCGACACCCAGCGCCGCAGGATCTCCCTCTCGGTCTCCGGGGCCCGCGACGAGGCGGAGCGCGGCGAGGTCCGCAAGTACCGCGAGGAGTCGGCCCGGCGCGAGAAGGGGGACCCGCAGCGGATCACGGGCTTCGGCGCCTCCCTCCTGGCGGCCCTCGAGTCGCCGGCCAAGAGCCAGCGCTCGACCAAGACGTCGTCCTGATCCCCGTCCGGCCGGAGCCTGCCGGCCCGCACCCCGATTCGCCTCGTCCCGGACTCCCCCCGGCCTCGCGCGGGGGGAGTTCGCTTTCTGACGAGAGGAGCCGATGACGCGCACGAAGCATCCCGGTCCCGCCCAGGCCGCCCTCCCGCTCGACGCGGAGATCGTCCTCCCCGAGGAGGCCCGCCGCCGGTACCTGAACTACGCCCTGTCGGTCATCACCAGCCGCGCCCTTCCCGACGTCCGCGACGGGCTGAAGCCCGTCCAGCGCCGGATCCTCTTCGCGATGTACCAGAACCTCCACCTGACGCCCGACGCCAAGTTCAAGAAGTCGGCGACGGTGGTGGGCGACGTCATCGGCAAGTACCACCCGCACGGCGACGTGGCGATCTACGACGCGATGGTCCGGATGGCGCAGGACTTCGTGATGCGCGCGCCGCTCGTCCAGGGGCACGGGAACTTCGGCTCCCTCGACGGCGACGGGGCGGCGGCCTACCGCTACACCGAGGCCCGCCTCCGCCCGCTCGCGGTCGAGCTCCTCTCGGAGATCCGGAAGCGGACGGTCGACTGGCGGCCCAACTTCGACGGGGTCCACTCCGAGCCGGTGGTCCTGCCGGCCCGCTACCCGAACCTCCTCGTCAACGGGGCGACCGGGATCGCCGTCGGGATGGCGACGGCCATCCCTCCGCACAACCCGGTGGAGGTCCTCGACGCGGCGATCGCCCTCGTCGACGACCCCGACGCGGACCCGCTCCGCTCCATCCGGGGCCCCGACTTCCCGACGGGGGGGCAGCTCCTCTCCTCCAAGCGCGAGCTCCGGGAGATCTACGAGAGCGGCCAGGGGACGCTGAAGCTGAGGGCCGAGTACGAGGTCGAGGAGCGGGGACGCGGCGCGAAGGGGATCGTCGTGACGGCGATCCCGTACGGGGTCGCCAAGGCGACGCTCGTCGAGAAGATCGCCGAGGTGATCCTCTCGCGGAAGCTCCCGGCGCTCGTCGACGTCCGCGACGAGTCGACGGACGACGTGAGGATCGTCCTCGAGGTCAAGCGCGACGCCGACCCCGCGCTCGTCATGACCTACCTCTTCAAGCACACGCCGCTCCAGACGACGGTGCCGGTCAACCTCACCTGCCTCGTCCCGCCGGGGAGCGAGGCGGCCGGCGCCGCGCGCGCGGCGGGCCGGGTGCCCCCGAGCCCCCCGACCGACGTCCCGTGCCGCCCCGCGCGCCTGCCGATCCGCGAGATCCTCCTGCAGTTCCTCGACTTCCGCTTCCTGACGGTGAGGCGGCGGTTCGAGTTCGACCTGGAGGAGCTGAGGCGCCGGATCCACCTCCTCGAGGGGTTCGTCCTGATCTACGACGCCCTCGACGAGGCGATCCGGATCATCCGGCGGTCCGACGGCAAGGCCGACGCCGCCGTGAAGCTGATGGCCCGCTTCGGGCTCGACGACGAGCAGGCCGATGCCGTCCTGGAGACCAAGCTCTACAAGCTCGCCCGGCTCGAGATCGACGCGATCCGGAAGGAGCTGGCCGAGAAGAAGGCGGAGGCCGGAAGGATCGAGGCGATCCTCCGATCGCCGCAGAAGCTCTGGGGGGTCGTCCAGCGCGAGCTCGTGGAGGTGCGCGGCCTCCTCTCGGGGGAGAAGCGCAAGACCCGCGTCACCGCCGCGACCGACGAGCCCGAGTACGACGCCGAGGCCTTCATCCAGCACGAGGACACCTGCGGCGTCCTGACCGTCGACGGCTGGATCAAGCGGGTGCGGGAGCTGAAGGACCCGAAGCAGACGCGCCTGAGGGAAGGGGACGAGGTCCAGGCCGTGCTCCAGGGGTCGACGAAGGAGCTGGCCGTCCTCTTCTCGAACCAGGGCTCGGCCTACGTCCTCCGCATCAACGACATCCCCCCCTCCACCGGCTACGGCGACCCGGTCCAGAAGCTCTTCAAGTTCGCCGACGGCGAGCGGGTCGTCGCGGCCCTCTCGCTCGACCCCCGCGTCACCCCCGCCGAGGGCGTCGAGCTCCTCGCCGCCACGCGACGGGGCCTCGTCCTCCGCTTCTCGCTCGACGCGTTCCGGGAGACGACGACCCGCTCCGGCCGCCGCTACGCGCGCCCCGGCGAGGGCGACGAGGTGGCCTTCGTCGGCCCCGTGGCGCCGACGGACGTCGTGGCCCTCGCCTCGGAGAGGGGCCGGGCGATCCTCTTCGCCGCCGGGGAGGTCCCCGTCCTGTCGGGGCCGGGGAAGGGGGTCCTGGGGATCCGCCTCGCCGACGACGACCGGCTCGTCGGGGCGGCCCTCTTCGGCGAGGACGAGAAGCGCGCGTCCCTGACGCTCGAGAGCTCCCGTGGCACGATGCTCACCGTGACGCGACGCTACGAGGTCGTCGGCCGGGGCGGGAAGGGGCACGAGCTGGTCAAGCGCGACCGGATCGTCCGGATGGTCCCGCCCCCCGTCGAGCTCCTCGAGCTCCCCGCCCGGGACGAGGGCGAGGACGGGCGCGGGGGGAAGTAGGGGCCGCGCGTGGAGGTCGTCCTCGCCGAGAAGTACGGGTTCTGCGCCGGGGTGAGGGTGGCGGACAAGCTGGTCCGGCTCGCGGCCAAGAAAGGGCTCTCGGGCGCGATCCTCGGGCAGGTGGTCCACAACGAGAGCGTCGAGCGCGAGATGGCCGACCTCGGCTTCCCGACGGTCCACGGCCTCGAGGAGGCCCGCGCGCACGAGGGGCGGATCGTCTTCTCCGCCCACGGCGTCGCGCCGTCGGTGCGCCACGAGGCGGCGTCGCTCGGCCTGACCGCCATCGACACGACGTGCAAGTTCGTGACCGACATCCACCGGGAGATCGACCGGTCGCTCGCCGACGGCTGCTTCATCGCGGTCCTCGGGCAGAAGGGGCACCGGGAGGTGATCGGCTACACGAAGGACCTGGCCGAGGACCGCCACGGCGTCTTCTACGACCTCGACGAGGTCCGCGCCTTCCCGTGGGAGGCCCACCCGAAGGTCAAGGTCGTCTTCCAGACGACGCTGAACGCCGAGCGGTTCGCCGACCACGTGGCCGAGATGCGCCGGCGGGTCCCGGACCTGAGGATCGCCGACACGATCTGCTACGCGACGAAGGAGAACCAGGACGCCCTCCGGGTCCTCTGCGCGGACCCGTCGATCGACGCGATCGTCATCATCGGCGGGCGCCACAGCAAGAACACGAAGGAGCTGGTCCGGATCGCCGAGGAGGCGAAGAGGACCTTCTTCGTCGGGACGGCGGCCGACCTCGACCCGGCCGCCCTCGCCGGCCTGCGCAAGGTCGGCGTGTCGGCGGGGGCGTCGACCCCGGACTACGACGTCGAGGCGGTCATCGAGGCGCTGAAGGCGATCGGGTAGGGTGCGGGCCTAGAATCCGGGAATGAAGATCGAAGGTGCGGGCGGCTCCCCCGGCGGCTTCGGCACGTTCTTCGGCGGGCTCGCGATGGCGATCGCGGGCGGCTACCTCCTCCTCCAGCAGGTGACCGTCCACAGCGGCTTCTGGAGCTGGTGGGGGCCGAACACGTTCGGCCTCACGCTCGTGCCGCTCGTGGTCGGCATCGGGATCCTCTTCTTCGACGGGCGGTCGCCGGTCGGCTGGGTCCTGGCGGGAGGAGGCGCGATCATCATCGTCGCCGGCATCCTGACGAACCTGCAGGTCTACTTCGCCCCGACGAGCCTCTACGACACCCTGGTGATGCTCGTCCTCCTGGCGGGAGGGCTGGGGCTGATGGCGCGGGCGGTCCGGAGCTCGTCCCCGGCCAAAGGCTGACGCGGCGCCTCAGGCCGCCTCGGGCGGGTCGTTGATGAGGGCGCCGAGCTGCTCGATCACCTTCCGGCCCCGCTCCTTCTCGAACGGCCGCTCGTAGAACTCCGACAGCTCCAGCGGGGGGAAGACGCGGATCGAGGCCTTCTTGAAGAGCTTCCCGGGGACCTGCTTGTGGAGGAGGAGGTCCTTGAACCCGTCGACGCGGACCGGCACCGCGAGGGCCTTCGTCCGGTGGAGGAGCTGCGCCATCCCCGGGCGGATCGGCGCGTTCCTCTGGGTGGTGCCCGCGGGGAAGTGGAGGAGCCACCCCTCGGCGATGGCGGCCTCGAGCCGGGCGACCCCTTCCAGGTCGACCGGGCGGTTGACGTCCTGCCCGGCGGCCCGGAAGGAGCGGCGGAACGTGACCCCGCCGGCCTTCGTCAGGACCTCGGTGACGAGGTTGGCCTTCATCGTCTCCTCGGCCGCGGAGAACCGCAGGAGCGGGTCCTCGTAGGGGAGGCCGAGCCGGATGTAGACGAGGTCGTAGAAGGCGATCGCCTCGGTGAAGTAGGTCTGGTGGTTCGAGAGGAAGATGACCCCCTTCCGGGGGAGGTTCAGGAGGACGTCGGTCCCTTCGGCCCGGATGGTGTTCAGGAGCCGGAAGTAGAGGGGGGTCCACGCCCGTCCGGCCGCGAAGATCAGGCCTCGGCGGAACCAGCGGTCGAAGGTGGGGCCGTTCGGGAGCACGGCGCCCTTCAGGACGAGGGGCCGGCGGCCGTCCGCTCGATGGCCCAGAGGACGAGGTCGGTCGCCGCCGGCGTGCCGCCGACCCGCTTGACCATCGCGGACAGCTGGCCGCGGTGGTACGAGCCGTGGTTGACGACGTGCCTCAGGAGCGCCCAGAGGGGGACGACCCGCTCCTGGCCCTTGAGGTTCCTCCACGCGAACGGGGCGTCGAGCCGCTCCGGCCCGACGGTCCCGAGGAACGCCACGAGGCGCGCGTCCGACGCGGTCAGGAGGCGCTCGGCGTCCGCGAAGGCCGGGAGCTCCCCGACCGTCGCGAGGACGGTCGCGTCGCGCCCTTCGAGCCTCTCGGCCCAGGCGTGCGTCGCCCCCGCGAGGTGGACGAGCGTGGCCCGGATCGACGGCCACCCCCCGCCGAGCTCGCGCGTGTAGGCCGTCTCGTCGAGCGCGCGGACCGAGTCGAGGACGCGGCGGTCCGCCCAGATCTGGTAGTCGTACAGGGAGAAGAGGTCGTCCTTCACCGTGCAGGGTCCTCCACGATCGTATGCGTGAGGGTCCCCATCCCGTCGATGGAGAGGCTCACGACGTCGCCGGGCACGAGCCACTGGTCGTGCGTCACCTTCGACCCGTTCAGCTCGAGGAAGCAGCCGGTGCCGACCGTCCCCGAGCCGATCACCTCGCCCGGCTCGAGCGTCACGCCGTCCGCCGCGCGCCGGACGATCTCGGCGAACGTCCAGGTCATCTGGGAGACGTCGCCGTCGCTCACCTTCACGCCGTTGACGTGCGCCGTCATCCGCGCGGTGAGGACGTTCCCCTTCGGGGAGGGCGCGATCCGCCCCGCGAGCTCGTCCTTCGTGACGAGCCAGGGCCCGATCGCCGTGGCGAAGTCCTTCCCCTTGGCCGGGCCGAGGTTCAGCTTCATCTCCTCCATCTGGAGGGCCCGGGCCGAGAAGTCGTTCATCACGCCGTAGCCGAGGATGGCGTCGTCCGCCTCCTCGAGCGTCGGGTTCGTCACGGTCTTCCCGATGACGCAGAAGCACTCCAGCTCGAAGTCGAGCCTCTCGAGCCGCGACCGTCCGACGCGGAGCTCCCCGGGGCCGAGCACCGCGAGGTGGTTCGTGAAGTAGAAGACGGGGAAGAGGTCGAACTCGGGGATCATCGGGACGCCCCGGTTCCGACGCGCCGTCTCGACGTGCTGGCGGAAGGCGTAGCCGTCCCGGACGGAGACGGGGCGCGGGAGCGGCGCGAGGAGCCGGGCCTCCTCCTCGCTCACGAAGGCCGCCGCGTCGAGCGAGCCGGGGACGAGCGCGAGGTCGCGCGCGAGGCCCAGGAGCGGCTTCCCCTCGCGGATCACGTCGAGGAGCGAGAGATCGCGGAAGGCGCGCGAGGCGGCGGGAAGGTCGAGGAGGCGCCCGTCGTCCAGCCGGACTCCCGGCCGGGGCCGGCCGTCCCCCTCGGGGCGGAGGAACGTCACGAGCTTCATCGCGGGCGTTTATACGACAGGTGTCCATCCGGCGGAGACGGGGGGCCGTAGAAAGGACGGCCGGTGCGCCCGGCCAGAAGGAGCGCCCGGATGGACCCGACCCCTGCCTCCTCCCGATCCGTCTCGATCCCTTCCACGTTTCGCGTCCGTGCCGAAGCGTTCGTCCCCGTCCCCGTCGCGTCCCTCTGGCCCCGTCTGGCCGGGCCCGGCCTCCTTCCCGGTACGGTCCTCTCGCGGGACGACGATCACGCCGTCCGCTTCGTCCGGTTCCGCCACGAGGGGATTCGCGGCTGGCTCCCGATCGCCGCGCCGGTCGGGGAGCTGACCCTGACCGACGCGGAAGGGGGGGCGCGCGTGGCCCTGAGCCTCACGGGCGAGGCGACGGCCGACCTCGTCCCCGTCGTCGAGCGGAGGCTCCAGGGGTGGGCCGACGCGTCGCTCGCGGCGCGCCTCGGGGCCGTGCGGCAGGGCTGACCGGCGCGGCGGACCCTCGCGGTCTCGCGGTCTCGCGGCCGCGCAGCCTCGCGGCGCGGCGGTCCTCCCGCGCCTTAAGATGGCGGCGAGGGCCATGAGAAAGACCTCCCGCCACCTCGCACCGTTCCTCTCCGCTTCCCTCCTCCTCCTCGCCCCGCAGCTCCTTCGAGGAGCCGAGGCGGCCGCGCCCGCATCCGACGCGCCCCGCTCGAAGGCCGAGCAGCGGGCGGCGTTCCATCCTCCCGCGCTCGGGGAAGGGGCGAAGGCGCGGCTCGCGGGCTACGCGAGGCGCGTCGAGATGGAGGCGGCGACCCCGTTCGGGGCCCTCTCCTTCCGGTGCGTCGGCCCCGAGCTCCAGGGCGGCCGCGTGGTCGACATCGAGGCGCCGGCGGGCAAGCCGGACACCCTCCTCGTCGCCTTCGCCTCCGGGGGCCTCTTCAGGACGGAGAATCGCGGGGGGAGCTGGACGCCCCTCTTCGACCACGAGTCGTCGATGACGCTGGGCGCCATCGCCCTCGGGGATCCCGCGGGGAACGTCCTCTGGGCCGGGACCGGCGAGGCGAACTCCAGCAGGACCTCGTACGCCGGGACCGGCGTCTTCAAGTCGACCGACGCCGGGAAGAGCTGGAGGAACGTCGGCCTGACGGGCTCCCACCACGTCGGGCGGATCCTCGTCGACCCGCGCGCCCCGGACACCGTCCTCGTGGCCGCGATCGGCCCCCTCTACACGGACGGGGGGGAGAGAGGCGTCTACCGGACGACCGACGGGGGGGCGAGCTGGAGCCGGGTCCTCTTCGTCGACGACCGGACGGGCGCGATCGACCTCGCGCGCGACCCGGCGCACCCCGAGGTGGTCTTCGCGGCGACCTGGCAGCGCGACCGCAAGGCGTGGGACTTCCTCGAGTCGGGCCCGGGGAGCGGCATCTGGAGGTCGACGGACGGCGGCGCGACGTGGGCGAAGCTCTCCGGCGGCCTTCCGTCCGGCGACACCGTCGGCCGGATCGGCCTCGCCGTCGCGCCCTCCCGCCCCGGCACGGTCTACGCCGTGATCGACAACCAGGCGCGGCGCCCCGGCAAGGACCCGTTCGACGAGGAGGAGCCCGAGGGCGAGCTGACCGCGCGGCGGCTGAAGGGCTTCACCGACGCCCGGTTCGCCTCGCTCCCCGTCCCCGTCGTCGCCCGCTTCCTCGAGCGCTACCAGTTCCCGAAGGACCTCGAGCCGAAGCAGCTCCTGAAGGACGTGAAGGCCGGGAAGGTGAAGGTCGCGGACCTCCTCGCCTACCTCGACGACGCCGACCGGAGCATGGTCGAGAGCGACATCGAGGGGATCCAGGTCTGGCGCTCGGACGACTCCGGCGCCACCTGGAGGAAGACGCACGACGAGCCGCTTTTCAAGGTGGCCTACACGTACGGCTACTACTTCGGGCGGATCTGGGTCGCGCCGGACGACGCCGACCGCGTCTACGTGGCGGGCGTCCCCCTCGTCGCCTCGAGGGACGGCGGGAAGACGTGGAAGGGGCTCGACCGCCTCGGCGTCCACGGGGACCACCACGCCCTCCACTTCGAGGCGGGAGGGGCGCGACGCGTCGCGCTCGGCAACGACGGGGGGCTGAACCTCTCGTGGGACGGCGGCGAGACCTGGACGAAGGTGAACAACCTCCCCGTCGGCCAGTTCACGACGGTCGCCGTCGACTCCGCCGACCCGTATCACATCGTCGGCGGCCTCCAGGACAACGGCGTCCTCCGGGGGACGGCCGCCTACGCCCCCGGCAAGAGCAGGCCGACCGACTGGGCCCCGATCTACGGCGGGGACGGCGGCTGGGTGGAGATCGACCCGAAGGACCCGAACGTCGTCTACACGGCCTCGCAGTTCGGCGCCTCCGCTCGCCTCGACCTGAAGACCCACGCACGCGATCGGATCCGCCCCCGCCACGCCCTGAAGGAGACGCCGCTCCGGTACAACTGGGTCACGCCGTTCGTCCTCTCGCCCCACTCGCGGAACATCCTCTACTACGGCACGAACCGGCTCTACCGCTCCTTCGACCGGGGCGACACCTTCGCGCCGATCAGCCCCGACCTCACGTCGAACCGCCCGCAGGGCAACGTGCCGTTCGGGACGATCACGACCATCTCCGAGTCGCCGAAGACGTTCGGGGTGATCTACTGCGGGACCGACGAGGGGAAGGTCTGGGGGACGCGGGACGGCGGCGTCACCTGGAAGGACCTCTCGAACGGGCTGGCGAGCGACCGCTGGGTGACGCGCGTCGTCGCCTCGGCGTTCGACGAGGGGACGGTCTACGTCTCTCAGAACGGCTATCGCAACGACGACTTCGCGCCGTCGGTCTTCCGGTCGACGGACTTCGGGGCGACCTGGACCTCGATCGCGAAGGGGCTCCCCGACGAGCCGGTCAACTCCGTGCGCGAGGACCCGAAGGCGAAGCACCTCCTCTACGCGGCGACGGACCTCGGCGTCTTCGTCTCGCTCGACAGGGGGGACGGCTGGTTCGCGCTGACGGGGGGGCTGCCGCACGTCCCGGTCCACGACGTCGCCGTCCAGCCGCGCGAGGGGGACCTCGTCGTCGGGACGCACGGGCGGAGCGTCTGGGTGGCCGAGGCGGCGCCGCTCCGCGAGCTGACCCCCGAGGTCGCCCGGGAGCCGCTCCACGCGTTCAAGGTCAAGGCCGCGACCTGGGACCGGCGGCGCGGCTACGACGAGAGCCCGTTCTACGAGTTCTTCCGCGTCCCCGAGACGCGGACGGTCTCCTGGTGGTCCGGCGCCGCCGGCCCGGTCACCGTGACCGTCGAGGACGCCTGGGGCAACGTCTGGAAGGAGCGGAAGGCGGACGGCGTGAAGGGGTTCAACGCCTTCGCGTACGACCTCTCCGTCGACGCCGCCCGCGCGCAGAAGGCGTTCGCCGCCCTGGCCGAGCGCGAGCGGAAGGCGGCGGCCGCCCGGGCCGACCTGGCGAAGAGGCTCGCGCCGCCGGCCGCGCCGGCGGAGGAGGACGACGGGTCGGTCCCGGCCTCCGGCGTCGCCGTCGACGGCCGGCCCCTCTCGCCCGAGCTCGACGCCCTCCTCGCCGACCCCTACCTCGCGAAGCGGACCCGATACCTCCCGCCCGGCCGCTACACCGTCGAGATCGCCGCGGGGGGGAAGACCGCCTCGACGACCCTCGTCGTGAAGGCTCCCAAGAAGGAGGCGCTCCCCGAGGACGAGGACTGAGGCCGCGGGCGCCCGGGTCGCGCGGCGCCGTCCGGTCCGGCGACGAGGGGCGCCTCAGCCCCCGGGTCGCTCCCCGGCGGCGCGGGCGCGCAGCCGGGCGGCGAGGGCGTCGGCTCGGGCGAGGAGCTCCTCCCGGTCGCCGTCGTTGGCGAGGACCTCGTCGCAGGCGGCGTTGCGGAGGTCCTCGGGCATCTGGGCCGAAAGGCGGGCGCGCAGGGTGGCGGGGGAGGCCGACGGGTCGCGCGCGAGGGCGCGCGCGAGGCGCACCTCGGCGGGCGCGGAGACGGCGACGAGGACGTCGAAGCGGGAGCGTCCCTGGTTCTCGAGGAGGAGCGTCCCCTCCACGACGGCGACGGGGCTCCCCGCGGCCTCCTGCGCTGCCAGCCAGCGGGCGGTCTCCTCGCGGACGAGCGGGTGGACGACGGCGTTCAGGCGCGCGACGGATGCGGCCTCCGAGAAGGCGACGGCGGCGAGCCGGGGCCGGTCGACCGCCCCGCGGGAATCGAGGACCCCGGGGCCGAACGCCGCGGCGACCGCGCGGGCGCCCGGGGCTCCCGGCTCGTAGAGCGCGTGGACGACCCGGTCCGCGTCGAGGACCGGGATCCCGAGCTCGGCGAGACGGGCGGCCACGGTGCTCTTGCCCGAGGCGAGCCCGCCGGTCAGGCCGACGCGGAGCACGCCCGTCAGCGGGCGCCGCGGCGGGCGCGGCAGAGCTCGACGGTGTTCCAGAGGAGACGGGCGATCGTCAGCGGCCCGACGCCTCCCGGGACCGGCGTGTAGCGCGAGGCGCGGGCCCTCACGTCGCCGGGGTGGCAGTCGCCGACGAGGACGGAGCCGTTCTTCGCGAGCTGGGCGGCCCGCTTCTCGTCGCCGGGGAAGAGGCGAGCCACCTCGGAGGGCTCGGAGACGCGGTTGATCCCGACGTCGACGACCACGGCCCCCTCGCGGATGAAGTCGGCGGTGACGAACGCCGGCCGGCCGATGGCGGCGACGAGGAGGTCGGCCTCCCGGCAGAGGCCGGGGAGGTCGCGGGTCCTCGAGTGCGCGATGGTGACGGTCGCGTCGGCGTGGGTCAGGAGCATCGCCATCGGCTTGCCGACGATGTCGCTCCGCCCGAGGACGACGGCCCGCGCGCCTCGGAGGGGGACGCCGCTCCGCTCGAGGAGCTCGAGGACTCCGGCCGGGGTGCAGGGGACGGGGGCGGGCTTCCGCTGGACCAGGCGGCCGACGTTGACCGGGTGGAACCCGTCGGCGTCCTTGGCCGGATCGATCGCCTCGAGGACCCGGGCGTGGGGCGTCCCGCCGGGGAGCGGGAGCTGGACGAGGATCGCGTCGACCGAGTCGTCGCGGTTCAGCGCCTCGACCTCGGCGAGGACGTCCGCCTCCGTGGCGGTCGACGGAAGGCGGACGGTGCGGGCCGCGATCCCCGCCTCCCGGGCGGCCTTCGCCTTGTTCCTGACGTAGACCTCGCTCGCCGGGTCCTCCCCGGCCAGGACGACCGCGAGGCCGGGGACGGCCCCGGCGGCCGCGAGGGCGGCCGCCTGCGCGCCGGCCTCGGCGCGGATCTGGGCGGCGACGGCCGCGCCGTCGAGGATCTTCGGGTCGGTCATCCGGAGGCTCCTTTCGTGGCGAGATGGAGGGCCGCGAGGCCGAAGGTGAGGGGGCGCCACGCCACGTCGGCGAAGCCGGCCCCCCGGAGCCGCGCCGCGAGGGCGGCCGGGTCGGGCCAGCGGCTCATCGAGTCGGGGAGGTAGCTGTAGGCCGACCCGTCGCGGGAGACGGCGCGCCCGATCCGGGGGAGGACGCGGTCGAGATAGAACGAGAGGGCGGGGGCGAGCGGGCCGGTGGGGCGGGGGGTGAACTCGAGGACGAGGAAGCGCCCCCCCGGCGAGAGGACGCGGCAGACCTCGCGGAGCCCGCGGTCGAGGTCCTCGAAGTTCCGCACCCCGAAGGCCGCGGTGACCGCCTGGAACGAACCGTCCGGGAAGGGGAGGCGCAGGCCGTCGGCTCCGGCCTCGGGGATCCGGGCGCCGCGGGCGGCGAACTTCCTCCGGCCGAGGGCGAGCATCTCGAGGGTGAAGTCGGCCGCGGTCACGCGGGCCTCTCCCCGGGTCCGCCGGGAGACCGCCAGGGCCAGGTCCCCGGTCCCCGAGCAGAGGTCGAGGATCCGCTCCCCCGGCCGGGGGTCGAGCAGCCGGGCGGCTCGCCTTCGCCAGACGACGTCGTTCCCCCCCGACAGGAGGCGGTTGAGGAGGTCGTACCGCGGCGCGATGCTGCCGAACATCGACCGGATCCGCGCCGCGGACTTGTCGGGGCCTTCGGGGGGCGTCACGGGGGCGGACGGTAGCCCCCGCGCTCCGGTGGGGCAAGCGAGGTCCCTCCCGCGATTTGCGGCCCCTCCTTGACAGCCGCGGGGGCCTCGCGTATTTTCGTCCGCCCTGTGTGGGCCCCGACCGCCCGGCGCCGCGAACCGGCACGGGAAAGGGACCCGGAGCGCGGGATTCCGGTCTTTCTCACGTCGTCTGGCCGGGTCTCGTCATCGAAGCGCGGGGCGGCCCCTTCCGGGCCCGCCCTCCCCAACCGACCCGACCGGAGACCTGTGAGCTCGCGAACGCCCCTCCCGAAACTCTCCGAGATCTCCCGCCGCTGGATCGTCGTCGACGCCGACGGCAAGGTGCTCGGCCGCCTCGCCACCACCGTCGCGCGTCACCTGACGGGGAAGACCAAGCCCATCTACACGCCGTTCCTCGACACGGGGGACTTCGTGGTGGTGGTCAACGCCGAGAAGGTCGCGCTCACCGGGGCGAAGGAGACCGACAAGAAGTACCGGCGCCACACCGGCTTCCCCGGGGGCCTCAAGGAGACGACGGCCGGCAAGCTCCGGACGTCGCGTCCCGAGAAGCTCGTCGAGGAGGCGGTGAAAGGGATGCTCCCCAAGACGAAGCTCGGACGGCGCATGTTCAAGAAGCTGAAGGTGTACGCCGGTCCGAACCACCCCCACGCGGCCCAGGGCCCGACGCCCGCCGCGATCTCGTGACGGCCGACAGGCGAGGAGAAGGCAGACCTTGACGAACCTCCAGTACCACGCGATCGGCCGGCGCAAGGAGGCCGTCGCTCGCGTCTACCTCCGCCCCGGGAGCGGCGCGTTCCTCGTGAACGACCGCCCCGTCGAGACGTACTTCCCCAACGACGTCCTGAAGATGGTGATCCGCCAGCCGCTGCAGCTGACGGACTCGGTGGACAAGTTCGACATCGTCGCCCGCGTCGCCGGCGGCGGGAGCGCCGGGCAGGCCGGCGCGATCCGCCACGGGCTCGCGCGCGCTCTCTGCGTCTTCAACCTCGAGCTGAGGCCCGCCCTGAAGAAGGCCGGCCTCCTCGTGCGCGACTCGCGGATGAAGGAACGCAAGAAGTACGGACAGCGCGGGGCCCGGGCGCGGTTCCAGTTCTCGAAGAGGTAGGGGGACGATGAGCCAGATCACGATGAAGGAGCTCCTGGAGGCCGGCGTCCACTTCGGCCACCAGACCAAGCGCTGGAACCCGAAGATGAAGAAGTACATCTTCGGCAAGCGCAACGGCATCTACATCATCGACCTCCAGAAGACGCTCAAGTGCTTCCGCGAGGCGGCCGCGTTCATCACCGAGGCGGCGTCTCAGGGGAAGAACGTCCTGTTCGTCGGCACCAAGCGGCAGGCGCAGGACGCGATCTACGAGGAGGCCAACCGCTGCGGCATGTTCTACGTGAACAACCGCTGGCTGGGCGGCACCCTGACGAACTTCGTGACGATCCGCAAGTCGGTCATGCGCCTGAAGGAGATCGAGGCGATGCTCGCCGAGAACTCCGACGCCATCCTGACCAAGAAGGAGCGGATCCAGCTCGAGCGCGAGCGGGGCAAGCTCGGGAAGAACCTCCAGGGCATCACCGAGATGGAGGAGCTCCCGGACGTCCTCTTCGTCATCGACCCGAAGAAGGAGTCGATCGCGGTCCAGGAGGCGAACAAGCTCGGGATCCCCGTGGTCGCCATCGTCGACACGAACTGCGACCCCGACCCGATCGCCCGCGTGATCCCGGGGAACGACGACGCCATCCGCGCGATCAAGCTCTTCACGGGCAAGATCGCCGACGCCGTCCTCGAGGGGCTCCACGCCCAGGAGGAGCGGTTCATCGGCAAGGCGTCCGTCGACGCGGACGACGAGCCGATGCCGAGCAACTTCGCCGTCGGCGAGGGGCCGGCCGCGGCGGACGCGGTCCCCGCCAAGGACGCCACCACGGCCACGGTCTGAGCGCGGCCCAGCCGACGAGACCCGGGCCGGCGGGAGGCGCGCGCCGCCATCCGCCGGCCCTTTTCGCGTCCGGACCCGCCGGGCGCACCGAGGCAACGAAGAGCGGGCGCCGGTCCTTCCGGCGGCCCGGGGAGAGACCCGATGGAGATCACCACCGCCCTCATCAAGGAACTGCGTGAGAAGACCGGGGCCGGCATCCTCGACTGCAAGGCCGCGCTGACCGAGACCGGCGGCGACGTCGCCGAGGCCGAGAAGGTCCTCCGGAAGAAGGGGCTCGCCGCCGCCGCCAAGAAGGCCGGCCGCGTCGCGGCCGAGGGGCTGATCGGCTACGTCAACGACGGCGCCACGGCCGCCCTGGTCGAGCTCAACTGCGAGACCGACTTCGTCGCCAAGACGGAGCTCTTCGACACGGCCCGCAAGGTCCTGGCGGGCTTCGTCGCCGCCACGGCCTCGCTCGGCGACACGCCCGAGGGCGACGCCGAGGCGCTGAAGGCACTGGCGGCCCCGGCCGGCCTCCCGGAGGCGGCGGGGACGATCGCCGAGTGGCTGCAGGCCTGCACGGCCAAGACGGGCGAGAACACCCAGCTCCGGCGCTTCGCGCGGGTCGTGGCCGCGGCGGGGAACGCCCTCACCCTCTACGCCCACCCGGGGGACAAGACGGTCGTCGTCATCGAGACGGCCGGGTGCCCGGAGGACCTCGCGCGCGACCTGGCGATGCAGGTGGCGGCGCTCGCGCCGGCCTACGCGTCCCGCGCCGACGTCCCGGAGAAGGTCCTCGCCGACGAGCGCGAGATCGCCAAGGCGAAGGCCGTCTCCTCGGGCAAGCCCGAGGCGGTCGCCGAGAAGATGGTCGAGGGGATGATCCAGAAGTGGTACGGCGAGGTCGTCCTCGTCGACCAGGCCTTCGTCAAGGACGACGGCAAGAAGGTCTCGCAGGTCGTGGCCGAGCGGGCGGGCAAGGACGCCCGGGTGGTCCGCTTCGTGAGGTTCAAGGTCGGCGAGGGGATCGAGCGGAAGCAGACCGACCTCGCGGCCGAGGTGGCCGCGCTCACCAAGTAGGCGGGCCGCGGCGATGTCCGGCGACGCGGCTCCCCGCCCGGTCTACGGGAGGGTCCTCCTCAAGCTCTCGGGAGAGGCCCTCCTGGGGAGCCAGTCGTTCGGCATCGAGCCGGCGATGGTCGCCCGCATCGCCGACGAGGTCGCCGACGTCGCCCGCCTGGGGGTCCAGACGGGCGTCGTCATCGGGGGCGGGAACATCATCCGCGGGGTCTCGGCGGCCACCCAGGGGATCGACCGGGTGACCGCCGACAACATGGGGATGCTCGCCACCGTCATCAACGGCCTCGCGCTCCAGGACGCCATCGAGCGCCGGGGGGTGCCGACGCGCGTGATGACGGCCTTCGAGGTCCGCGCCGTGGCCGAGCCGTTCATCCGCCGCCGGGCCCAGCGTCACCTGGAGAAGGGACGCGTCGTCATCTTCGCGGGCGGGACGGGGAGCCCCTTCTTCACCACCGACTCCGCCGCGGCCCTCCGGGCGAGCGAGATGAAGGCGGACGCGATCCTGAAGGGGACGAAGGTCGACGGGATCTTCACCGCCGACCCGACGCGCCACCCGGACGCCGTCCTCCTCCCGCACGTCACCTACCAGGAGGTCCTCGAGAAAGGGCTCGCCGTGATGGACGCGGCGTCGGTGGCGCTCTGCCGCGAGAACGGGATCCCCATCCGGGTCTTCAACCTGCTCGTGCCCGGGAACATCAGGCGCGTCGTCCTCGGTGAGCCGATCGGCAGCGTCGTCGGCGCCGGGACGAGCGCCGGCTGAGTCGTCGGAGGTCCGCTCCCCGCGGGCCCCGTGGACGGCGCGGCTCCCCCCGGGGCGGCGCCGAGAGGAGGAGGACGAGACGTCATGCCGATCCTGACCGAGATCAAGGCCGAGACCGAGAGGCGGATGCAGACCTCGATCGACGCCATGAAGACGGAGTTCAAGCACCTCCGGACGGGGAGGGCCTCGGTGAGCCTCCTGGAAGGGGTCCACGTCGACTACTACGGGACGCCGACGCCCCTGAACCAGGTGGCGAACCTGACCACCCCCGACGCCACGCTCATCCTGATCAACCCGTGGGAGTCCTCGCTCTGCCCGGCCATCGAGAAGGCGATCCGGAACGCCGGCCTCAGCCTGAACCCGTCGTCCGACGGGAAGGTGGTCCGCGTCCCGGTCCCCCCTCCCACGGAGGAGCGCCGCAAGGAGATCGTGAAGAAGGCCCACGCCCTCGCCGAGCAGGCCAAGGTCGAGCTCCGCCACCACCGTCACGAGGCGAACGACAAGGTGAAGAAGGAGGGGAAGGGGGGGGCCGTCTCCGCGGACGAGGAGAAGCGCACCCTCGACGAGATCCAGAAGCTCACGGACCGCTTCGTCGCCGAGGTCGACTCCCTGACCAGGTCGAAGGAAGCCGACATCATGGCGCGCTGAGCGTGGCCGTCGTCGCGCTCGTCCCGGCCGCCGGCCTGGGGACCCGCTTCCACGACGCCGGGCCCAAGGCGCTCGTCCGCCTCGCGGGCCGGCCGTTCCTCGTCCACGCGCTCGAGCGGCTCGCCGCCAGCGGCCGGGTGGACCGCGCGGTCGTGGCGGTCACGCCCGACCAGGCGCGGGCGTTCGAGAAGGCGCTCCGCGGCTTCTCCGCGATCCCGTGGGCCCTCGCCGACGGCGGCGTCACCCGCCGCGAGTCGGTCGCGGCGGCGTTCGCCGCGGCGGCGCCCGGGGACGACGACCTCGTCTGCGTCCACGACGCCGCCCGCCCGCTCGTCGACCCGGAGGAGGTCGCCGCCGTGATCCAGGCCGCCGAGGAGCACGGCGCGGCCGTCGCGGCGTGCTCGATGACCGACACGGTCAAGCGCGTCCAGGGGGGGCGGGTCGTCGCGACCGTCCCCCGGGGCGACCTCGTGGCCGCGGCGACCCCGCAGGTGATCCGCGCCGGCCTCTTCCGCAAGGGCCTCGACCGCCCGGAGCCGGGCGAGACCACCGACGACGTCCAGCTCCTCGAGGGGCTCGGCGTCCCGGTCGCGGTCGTCCTCACCTCCCGGTGGAACGTGAAGATCACCTACCCCGAGGACCTCGCCTGGGCCGAGGCGTGGCTCGCCCGGTCGAAGCGATGAGCCTGAGGGTGGGCCAGGGGCTCGACGCCCACCCCCTCGTCGCGGGGCGCCGGTGCGTCCTGGGGGGGGTCGAGATCCCGTCGGACGTCGGGCCCGAGGGGCACTCGGACGGCGACGTGGTCCTCCACGCTCTGGCCGACGCCCTCCTCGGGGCCTCCGCCGCGGGCGACCTCGGGTCGCTCTTCGGGACGGCGGAGCCCCGGTGGCGGGACGCGCCGTCGTCGCGGCTCGTCGAGGCGGTCCGCGAGCTGACCGGGCGGCCCCCCGTCGTGAACGTCGACGTGACCCTCTGGGGCGCCCGGCCGCGGGTGGCAGGGGCCCGGGAGGAGATCCGGGCCGCGATCGCCCGCCTCCTCGACCTGCCGCAGCGGAGGGTCTCGGTCAAGGCCTCGACCGGGAACGGCCTGACGGACTTCGGCAGGGGCGAGGGGATCGCCGCCTCGGTCGTCGTCCTCGTCGACGTCCCCGAGGAGGCCCCGTGATCCTCGCCGGCTTCCACCCGGTGCGCGAGGCGCTCGAAGGGCGTCCGGCCGCCGTGGAGGCGCTCCTCGTCCAGAAGGGGAGGGGCGACGCCCGCGTCCGGGAGCTCCTCGAGAAGGCCCGGGGGGCCGGAGTCCCGGTCCGGCTCGTCCCGCGGGAGGAGCTCGACCGGGTCGCCGGCCGGGCCCACAACGGGGTGGCCGCCCGTGTCGCCGAGCGCGCCTACGACGCTCTCGAGGCGTGCCTCCAGGGGGAGAAGGGCCGTCGCCTGGTCCTCTTCCTCGACGAGGTCACCGACCCGGGGAACGTCGGCTCCGTCCTCCGGACGGCGGCGGCGGGGGGGGCCGCGGTCGTCCTGCCGGAGAGGCACGCCGCGGGGCTGACCGAGCACGTCGCCAAGTCCGCGGCGGGGGCGCTCGAGCGGGTCCGCGTCGGCCGGGCCGGCAACGCGGCCCGGTTCCTCGAGGAGGCGAAGAAGGACGGCTTCTGGGTCTTCGGCGCGGCTCCGGACGGGGAGCCGCTCTGGGACGTCGACCTGACGGGGGACGTCCTCCTCTGCCTCGGGGCCGAGGGGTCCGGGCTCCGCCGTCTCACGCGCGAGACCTGCGACCGGCTGGTCGCCATCCCGATGGCGCAGGGGGCCGGGTCGCTCAACGTCTCGGTCGCGGCCGCCGTCCTCCTGTACGAGGCCGTCCGCCAGCGCCGGATGGGGCCGCCGACCCGGCCGGGAGGGGCTCCGAAGGGAGAAAAAGGGGGGGACGACGGGGGTCCCGGGGCAAGGGCGGCACGCGGCTCGCTTGACGGGGACGGGGGGTGACTGATATACACCACGGTTCGCGCCTCGTGGCTTCGGCGCGTCCGGACAGGGTGTCCGGCGGGTCCGGATCGGCGGGACGGGAAGGTCGGGCTGGCGTAGCTCAACCGGTAGAGCAGCCGATTTGTAATCGGCAGGTTGCGGGTTCGAGTCCCATCGCCAGCTCCAGCGCCCGGCGGGCCGGGCGAGGAGGTCGAGGGTAGCCCGAGAGGGGTCCGGGGGGTAGGTGGCCGAGTGGTTAATGGCAGCAGACTGTAAATCTGCCGCGCCTTGCGCGCTACGGGGGTTCAAATCCCTCCCTGCCCACCAAAATCCGCTCTTTTGACAGGTTCCCGGTCCGCCCCGCGACGGCGGGAGGCCCCGGGGACGACGGGTGCGAGGGCCCACGTAGCTCAGTCGGTAGAGCACGTCCTTGGTAAGGACGGGGTCAGCAGTTCAAATCTGCTCGTGGGCTCCAGGTTACGGGAAGACGCGCGGCGCGGACCGGTCCGGCGCCGGGCGGCCAGGTCGGGGCCGGGCGGTGCGGGAGTAACTCAGGGGTAGAGTCACAGCCTTCCAAGCTGTTGGTCGCGGGTTCGAATCCCGTCTCCCGCTCCAACGGATCGCGGGGCTCCCGCGGAGGGGGCGCGAAAGGGTACGGCGATGCCGAGAGAGTTGATCAGCCTGATCTGCGGCGAGTGCAAGCGGAAGAACTACACGGGCACGAAGAACAAGAAGGCCCATCAGGAGAAGCTCGAGCTCTCCAAGTTCTGCCGGCACTGCCGCAAGCACACGCCTCACAAGGAAGGAAAGG
>JAKOVQ010000054.1 GCA_029781975.1 Acidobacteriota bacterium | reverse complement strand
CGTCGAAGTGGGCTCTCTGGGCCGTCTCCCAGCCGCCGAAGAGGGCGTCGACGGTGAAGAGCCTCAGCGGAGGGAAGGGAACGCGCGCCGCGCGGAGGGCCGCGGGCGAGCGGGGCCGGTAGCCGTGTCGAGCGACGATCGCCTGGGCCTCGTCCGAGTAGAGGAACTCGAGGTAGGCCTGCGCGACGGCCCGGGTCCCGCGCCGGTCGACGACGGCGTCGACGAGGGCCACCGGGGGCTCCGCGAGGATGGAGTCGGGCGGGACGACGATCTCGACGCGGCCGGCGCCGACCTGGCGGAGGGCGAGGAGCGCCTCGTTCTCCCAGGCGAGGAGGACGTCGCCGATGCCCCGCTGGACGAAGGTGGTCGTGGAGCCGCGGGCCCCCGTGTCCAGGACCGGCACGTTCCGGACGATCCCCCTCACGAGCGCCTCGGCCGCCCGGTCGTCCTTCCCCCGCGCGAGCGCCGAGCCCCACGCGGCGAGGTAGTTCCACCGGGCGCCGCCCGAGGTCTTCGGGTTCGGGGTGACCACGGAGACCCCGGGGCGGGCGAGGTCGGGCCAGTCGCGGATCCCCTTCGGGTTCCCCTTCCTCACGAGGAAGACGACCGTCGACGTGTAGGGGCAGCTGTTGTGGGGGAGCCGCTGCTGCCATCCCGGCCGGACGAGGCCCGACATCCGGCTGATCGCCTCGACGTCGTAGGCGAGGGCGAGCGTGACGACGTCGGCCGGGAGGCCGTCGATGACCGAGCGAGCCTGCTTGCCGGAGCCCCCGTGCGACTGCTGGATCGTCACCCTCTGCCCGGTCCTCTCCAGCCAGCGGCGCGCGAAGGCCGCGTTCACCTCCTGGTAGAGCTCGCGGGTCGGGTCGTAGGAGACGTTGAGGAGGATGACCTCCGCGGCCGGCCCCGAGGACCCCTCGCGCGCGAGGATGACGGCGGCGGCCGCCGCCGCAACCGCGACGGCGAGGAGCCCGGCCCGGCGGGTGTGTCGATTAAAACCTTCCATGCGAGTAGACATTTTCGTTCAGGAGCCTGTGCTCCCGCCCGCCGCCCCGTCGCGGCGCGCGCGAGCGGCGAGGATTCGCCGGTCCCGGGCGAGGAGATCGGCGAGGGTAGTGTGGTCGAGGATCGCCGCCGCGGCGTTGCGGACGTCGAGGAAGAGCTCGAAGAGCCCCGCGTGCCGGGCCTCGTGGCGGACCCGGTGCTCGAGCTCGGCGGCGTCCCCGAAGGGCGCGAGAGGCCCGTCCACGAGCCGGATCACGTCGCCCAGCACCACCTCCGCCGGGGGCCGTCGCAGGCGGTAGCCGCCGACGCGGCCTCGCTGGCTGGTGACGATCCGGGCGTTCTTCAGCGAGAGGAGGATCGCCTCGAGGAACTTCTCGGGGATCCCCTCCCGCGCGGCGATCTCGCGGGCCGTGACGAAGCCCCTCCCCCACGCCTCGGCGAGGTGGAGGAGCGCCCGGAGGGCGTAGAGGCCGCGGTGCGAGACTTTCAAGTCATCAAATTCCCATGGAAATAATATGTATTATTGCGGCCGGGTCAAGAGGGGCGCGGGACACCCCGTTGGCTCCACCCGAACGGGTGTTGACTTCGCGCCTCCCGGCCGCCGATGCTTTCCGGAGCAGCGGGGGCGAAATGCCCGGGCGCCGGCGAGCGAGACCGGCTCTGGAGGTGAGGGCCCGTGATCGAAAGGCGCAGCTTCCCGAGGAAGCGCAGGCGGCTGATCGTCGAGTACGTCCTGGACGGGAAGCCCTTCTCCGGCTTCACCTGGGACATGTCGTACACCGGCCTCTACATCGCGGGGACCGCGACCCCCCGGATCGGGGAGCGGATGAAAGCCGCGATCCATCTCCCGGACGGGAAGAAGGTCTCGTGCGAAGGGAAGGTCGTTCGGTCCCGAAAGGTCCCGGCCAGCCTCGCCCTCGAGTACCCGAACGGGTTCTCGGTGGCCCTGACGGGCTACTTCGAGGACTACTGCCGGTTCGTCGGGGGCCTGCAGTGAATCGCGCGAGCGGCCCGCGCCGGAGGCGCGGGCCGCTCGGGGACGAGGGGAAGGGACGGGCCGGTCAGCGGACGACGCCGGGCTCGGGGCAGAAGGAGCCGTCGAACCCGGAGGCGCGCTCGCGGCGAGAGAGGGGCCAGGGGCGGGGCTCGGCCGGGAGGACGCCGAGCTTCACGAGCTGGGGACGAAACTCGTAGCGGATCCTGACCGTCGCCACGGGCCGGCTCTCGAGCTCGAGGTCGATCCGCCGCACCCGGTGGTCCGTCCGGTCCCCCATCCCCGTGGCGGCGTACTCGTCGGAGAGGGACGGCTCGTTCCGCGGCCGGGCGACCGAGCCCTCCGCGGCGGCGCCGGGAGGGGCCGGCCGCGCCGACTGAGCCTTCTCCTCGGCCCGCGAATCGCGTCCCCGGAAAGGCCAGATCGAGACCGGCGGCGGCTCGCAGCTCTTCTCGCGGAAGTAGACGGCCTCGATCACGCCGAGGTCGTTCGTCTGGCCGAGGGCGGCGCCGTACGAGTCGCGCTCGCCCGTGAACGTGAACCGGCGCGCGGTGGCCGACGAGACCTGCCAGCCGGAGAGGACGATCGTCTGGTACGGCTCGAGGACCCACTTGGTCGCGCTCCGGGCGTCGGTGCGCCGCGCGTCGACCGTGTTGAGCCCGTCGACCGAGAGCGCGACGGCGACGCGGACGCCGAGGGGGTTCGTCAGCCGGAGCTCGTAGTCGCTCCCGCGGAGCGCCTCGACGTAGACCGTCCCGCGCGCGCGGTACTCGGGGCGCGTCTCTCCCCCCACGAGGACGGAGAGCCCGAAGCCGCGGTCGGTGGCGGCGGCGGCCGGGCCGGCGAGGAGCCCCGGGACGAGGGCGGCGGCGAGGGCGAAGGGGGCGAGACGGGCGGGAGAGCGGCGGGGCGGGTTCATGTCGGTCCTCCTGCCCCCTCGGACCCCGAGGCCGCCGGGAAGTTCCCGTCGGCCTGCACCGCCGCCCGCGAAGGGGACAGAATCGAATCGCCATGAAGGACAGCCGAGCCGTTCTCCGCCGCGCCGGGGCGTCGGCGCTCGCCCTTTCCCTCCTCGTCTCCTGCGTGACGAACCCCGTGACCGGCAAGTCGCAGCTCTCCCTCGTCTCGGTCGAGGAGGAGAAGGCGCTGGGGCTCGAGAGCTACGGGCCCCTGATCCAGCAGTCCTGGGGCCGCGTGAACGACCCCGAGCTCCAGGAGTACGTGACGAGCGTCGGGAAGCGGCTGGCCGCCGTCTCGCACGCGCCGGGCTACGACTACGCCTTCACCGTCGTGAACGCGAACTACGACAACGCCTTCGCGCTCCCCGGCGGCAAGGTCTGCATCACCCGCGGGCTCCTCGCGCGGATGACCAACGAGGACCAGCTCGCGGGGGTCCTGGGGCACGAGACGGGCCACGTGACGGCCCGGCACGGCGCGGCCGCGATGACGCGGCAGATGCTGGCGAGCGGGATCCTGGGGGTCGGGGCCGCCGTCCTCGAGAGCCAGGACGTCCGGGGCGCGCCGGCGATCGTGGCGGCGGCCGGGATCGGGACGCAGCTCGTCCTCCTCCGCTACACGCGCGACCAGAAGAGACAGAGCGACGAGCTCGGGATGGCCTACATGGCGAAGGCCGGCTACAACCCGGAGGGGTTCGTCGAGTCGATGGAGATCCTGAGGGCGGCGCACGAGAGGGAGCCGTCCAAGCTCGAGGCCCTGTTCCAGAGCCATCCCGTCACGACGGAGCGGATCGAGACGGGGCGCCGGAGGGTCGCCGCGCTCTACGCGGAGGAGTCGCGGCGCCCGCTCCGGACGCCTCCGTTCGAGCAGGCGACCCGCCAGCTGAAGCGGGAGGTCCCGGCGTTCCGGGTCGCCGACGAGGGGGAGAAGGCGATGGCGGCGAAGGAGTACCGGAAGGCGGCCGACCGGTACGCGGAGGCCGCCCGGCAGGCGCCGCGCCAGGCCATCCTCCCCGCCCTCGAGGGGATCGCGCTCCTCCGCGTGGGGGACCTGGAGGGCGCCCGGCGGGCCGGACGGACCGCGGTCGCCCTCGACCCGGACTCGTACCACGGCCGCCTCGCGGCCGGGGTGGCGGAGAACCGGCTCGGCCGGCACCAGGAAGCGGTGGAGGACCTCCTCGCGGCCGAGAAGGCGGCCGGCGCGGGGCTCGTGACCAGCTACGTCCTCGGGCGCTCGTACGAGGCTCTCGGGCGGAAGGAGGAAGCCGCAAGGCGCTACTCCTTCGTCGCGAGCAACGCCCCGGACGCCGAGGAGTCGGGCTATTGCCGGCAGCGCCTCGCCGAGTGGGGGTACGCCACCGCCCCGTGACCGCCGGGGCTAGAGGACCCCGAGCCGCGCGAGGAGCATCGCGAGAAGGCCGGCCAGGAGCGTCGCGAGGAAGAGGGGGAGTCCGGGGAGCCGACGGTCCGCCGTCGCCCGGGGCGGCGGTGCCTCCCGAAGGGTCCCGTGGTAGGGGGGCGCGCCCGCCTGGACGTCCCTGAGGAGCCGTCTCACCTCGTCGCGGACCCCTTCGCCGGTCATCGCCGTCCCCCGTGCCGCTCCCCTGCGTCCCCCGCGGGGGCCGACGGGGCCCCGAGCCCCTCCTCGAGCCTCGCGGCCCCGCGCGCCAGGAGCCGCGCGGCGTGCCCCTCCCCGATGCCCAGGACCCGCGCGGCCTCCTCGAGGGAGAGCTCCTCGCCGAGGACGAGCGCCACGACCTCGCGTTCCCGCTCGGGCAGGAGGAGGAGGAGGCCCGCGACGGCCCGGGCCCGGGTGTCCCAGACGAGCCCGGCGTCGGGCTCCCGGACGGCCGTCGCGGGGAGGATTCCGTGGCAGAGGAGCCCTCCGGCCGTCTCGAGGAACGCCGCACGCCTGCGGCGGCGGGCGACCCTTCGGACCTCCCTGAGGAGGGAGGCCAGGAACGTCCCGCCGTCCGCCCCGGCCCCGCCGAAGAGGAGCCGGCGGTAGGTCTCCTGGAGGATCGCGGCGGCCTCCTCCCGGTCGAACCGGGCGCAGACGACCGCCCACGCCCAGCTCCGCCCGTGGAGGGTGGCGAGCCGTCGCTCTTCCGCGCTCGGGACCGGCCGCATCGCGTCCTCCTACCCCCTTGGACGCACCGGGGCGCCGTTCGGTTCCCGCCCGTGGAGCCGGATCCTCAGAACCCGATCGTGCCTCCTCCCCCGGACGCCGGGACCCCGCCCGAGGGGGCGAGGGAGGAGTTCCGGGTGTCGCCGGTCTGGTTGTCGATCGTCGTGACGATGGCCGAGACGAGCCCGGCCCCCGACTTCCAGGTGACGACGCACTCGACGTTCGTCCGGTCCTTCAGCCGGTCCGAAGCTTCGAGGCCGAGGCCGGTGAAGACGGTCGAGAGCTGGACCTTCTCGAGCGCCTGGAGCGCGATGTCCTTCTCGGCGATGGGGCGGCTCCGGTTTCCGGCCTCGTAGAGGCGGACGGTCACGGTGACGGGCTGGCCGAGCACCTCGTTGAGGATCAGGTTCGAGCGGGTCCCGCGCGCCTTGTCGACCGACTGCTCGAGGCCGTCCACGGCCAGGGGCTTCTGGCTCGGCCCTCCGGTCAGGCCGTCGGACGGGATCGAGACGACCGGGAAGCCGTCGCCGAGCGTCCCGGCCTCGAGGTCGGAGTAGACCTTGGCGTAGACGGTCCCGTTCCCCGTCACCTCGACGAAGAGCGGCCCCTGCGACCTCGCCCCCGCCGGGACGCCGAAGAGCTCCTCGAGGACGTTCTGGTACTCGCGGGTCTTCCTCGGGTCGACGACGACGGTCCTCGCGGTGGAGCCTCCCCGCTCGAGGTCGTTGTAGGTGAGGGTGAAGGTGGCCGGGCTCGCCGACCCCGCGGCCAGGCCCATGAGCGACCGGAAGCTGTACGGCCTGGTGGTCCCCGGGAAGGTGGGGAAGCCGTTGACGAGGGCCGGGACGACGATCTTCTGGGAGCCGGTGGCCTGCAGCGCCCAGAGCGGGCGCCTCACCGCGGGCCCGGAGGAGGGGGCCGTCGCGGGGCGGCTGACGTAGGTGACGGAGTCGTCGTTGCTGTTGTCGATGACCGTCACGATCGCCATGACGGCCCCGGCCCCCGACGTCGTCTCGATCTCGATCCGCGCCGCGGACCGGTTGCTCCCCCCGCCGAGCGCCGAGACGACCCGGCCGATCTGCTGCCAGCCGTAGGCGGGGAGGTCGAAGGGGGAGGTCCCGAGCTGGTTCCCGTCCGCGTCGTAGAGGACGAGCCGCCCGGCCACCCGGTCGAGGCCGGTCGTCTCGGCCAGGATGAGGTTCGAGCGGAGCTTCGCGTTCTCCGGCACGCCGGCGACGAAGTGGGGCGACCCGAGCCGCGCCCCCTCGCCCCGGAGGACGGTGGGCATCTGGAAGCCGAAGACCCCGCCCGACGGAGACGGGGCGTCGACCCCCGAGGAGACCGAGAGGAGGCCGATGTCCTCGGGGGCCGCGGTCCTCACCTCGATCGGCCCGTAGACCGGCGGCGCCAGGCCGAAGAGCTGGACGAGCGGGTCGGTGAGGGAGACGACGTCGCCGGCCGGGACGACGACGGTCGCCCGCCGGACCTCGCCGGTGGTGGCCGAGGTGAAGAGGAGCTGGGCGGGGACGGCGCGCGTCCCCGCGTTCGAGATCCGGAGCCTCGAGACGAAGGTCCGGCCGATGGCCGACGTGGCGTGGACGACGGACGGGACCAGATACGACCGGACGCCGAGCGGCAGCTGCGACGGGCGGCCCGACGCGACCGGCACGGCGTCGTTGTCCTGGACGAGGAGGCGCGCCGAGGCGCCGTCCTTCGTCCTCACCGTCAGGTAGGTGGCTCGGGGGAGGGCCGAGCCGTTCGGCGCGCGCGCCCGGCTGGTGGAGAGGCGGATCGTCCGCGAGGCCCCGGCCGGGATCGGGGTGGCGTTCCACCCCGCCTCGGGCTGGAGCCAGACCTCGGGCCCGATCTCCAGCCCGAGCTCCATCGCGGAGGACCCCGGGTTGCGGACGTCGACGGAGATCGACGGGCGGCCGGCGTCGTCGCCGGCCCAGCCCGGGAAGAAGGCGTACTCGGTCCGGGCGCCGTCCACGCGGAACTCGGGGACGGCCGCCGCCGCGCCTCCGACCTTCAGGTTGACGAAGGCATACGGGGTGACGGAGAGCCCCTGCCCGGTCGAGGAGAGGACGACGAGCCCCTGGTAGGTCCCGGCCGTCGAGCTCGGCGGGCCCGAATAGCGGATCTGGAACGTCTTCGGCTGCCGCGGCTGGAGGGTGACGAAGGCGGCGTCGCCGCCGTCGGGATCGACCACCTGGAAGAAGGGGACGGACGCCAGCTCCTGGCGCGCGAGGATGACCTGGATCGGCGCCTCGGAGATGTTCTCCACGGTGAAGGTGCTCCTCTGGTCCTCCAGCGCGGCGCCGAGCGTGGTGACCACCGCGGAGGGGGAGACCGTGAAGACCACGTTGGGCGAGCCCGACACCACCGTCGTGGGGGCGGTCGCGGAGGACGGCCCGTCCTTCGGCGGGGCGCAGGCCGCGACGGCGTGGACGCGGTGGTAGACCGTCCCCGTCCCGCTCGCGACGAAGGAGGCGGACGTCGAGGCGGTGGTTTGGGAGTCGAGGAGAGTGGCGAAGCCCGCGTCGCGCGAGCGCTCGACGACGTACCAGCCCGAGGCGTCGAGGCCGGTCGCCGCGTTCCAGGCGATGACGTAGGTCTGGCCTGCCGAGACCCCCTGCGGGACGAAGCTGAACGAGGGGGCCGACGGCGTGGCGCAGGTCCCCGCCGTGGTGAAGCTGCGCGGCCCGGCCGAGGAGGCGAGCGTCGCGCTGCAGGCCGCGCGCGCGACGACGCGCCAGGTGTAGGTGGCGCCGGGGACGAGGCCGGAGAGCTGGAGCGACGTGGCGGTCAGCCCCGCGAGGTAGAGGGGCGGGTCCGCCTGCGTCCCGAGGTAGAGGTCGTAGCGCGCGGCGTTCGCCGCGGCCTGCCACGAGAGGAGCGCGCTCGTCGAGACGCCGGTGGCTCCCGCGGCCGGGGCGGTCTGGGCGAAGGCGCCGGGCGCCTGGCAGCCGCCGGCGACCTGGAACGAGCGGACGGGCGAGGAGGCCGTGCGGGCCGCGTCGCACGAAGCGTGCGCGGTGACGCTCCAGTAGTAGGTGGTCCCGGCGACGAGGTTCGACAGGGCGAGCGAAGTCGTCGTGAGCCCCCTGGCCGCGGCCGGCGGGGGGGACGTGGTCCCGAAGTTCACGTCGTACGAGCCCGCCCCGGAGGATGCCTCCCACGTGAGCGTCGGGGCGGTGGCGATCCCCGTCGCCCCGTCGGCCGGAGCCGTGGGGGCCGGGGCCGGCGGCGCCGTGCAGCTCGCGACGGTCGTGAAGGTGATGGCCGTCGCCTTGCCGATCGACTGCGGCTGGCAGTAGGGGTCCCCCTTGGCCCAGACGGTCCAGAGGTACTGGGTCCCGGGCTGCAGGTTCGAGGCGGTGAAGGAGGTCGACGTCAGGTCCTGCGCGACGAGGCGGAGCGTGGGCGTCACCCCGGAGAGCCCGAGGTAGACGTCGTAGCGGAAGGCGCCCGGTACCGCGGTCCAGCTGAAGGTCGGTGCGGTCGAGATCCCCTGTGCCGCCTGCGCGGGCGCGAGGAGGGTCGGCGCGGAGACCCCGCGGCAGCGCGAGATGAGCCGGACCTTCCGGTTGAAGGTGTCGGCGAGGGTGAGGTTCCCGGAGCCGTCGAGACGGAGGGCGACGGGCGAGGAGAGGCCCGCCGCCGTGGCGGGGCCGCCGTCGCCGATCGCGCTCCGCGTGCCGTTCCCCGCGATCGTCGTGATGATCCCCGTCGCCCCGTCGACCCGGCGGACCCGGTCCACCGACCCCGAGGCGAAGAAGAACGTCCCGTCCGTGTCGACCGCGATCCCGGTCGGGGCGTCGACGATCGCCTGCGTGGCGGGGCCGCCGTCTCCGGAGAACCCGCCGAGGCCGTTCCCGGCGACGGTCCGGATGGTGCCGTTCTGCGACGAGACCCGGCGGACCCGCGCCTGGCAGGTGTCGGAGACGTAGAGGTCGCCCGAGGGGCCGATCGCGACGCCGTTGGGGCAGCCGAGGGTGGCCTGCGTGGCCGGACCGCCGTCTCCGAGCGCGCCGCTTCCCCCGCCGGCGACCGTGGTGATGAGGCCGCCGCCGGCCGAGATCCTGCGGACGCGGTTCGCCCCGGCGTCGGCGACGTAGAGGTTCCCCGAGGGGTCGAGGGCGAGGGCGAAGGGCTGGACGAAGGTGGCCGCCGCCGCGGGGCCGCCGTCGCCGCCCGAGCCCGAGCCGCCGGAGCCGGCGTAGAGACGGATCGTCCCGGTCGCCCGCTCGATCTTCCGAATCCTCCGGTTCGAGCCGTCGGCGACGTAGACGTCCCCGTTCGGGGCCACCGCGACGTCGTAGGGAGCCCAGAGGTACGCCTGGGTCGCCGGGCCGCCGTCGCCCGCGTAGCCCGCGGTCCCCGTGCCGGCGATCGTGGAGATCGTCCCCGTGACGGGGTCGACCCGCCGGATCCGGTGGGCGTAGGTGTCGGCGATGACGATGCCGCCGCCCGGCTCGACCCACGCGCCGTAGGGGTAGGTGAGCGTCGCCGCGGTCGCCGGGCCGCCGTCGCCGACCCGGGTGTAGTTCCCGTTCCCGGCCACCGTCTCGATGACCCCGTTCGACGCCCGGACCCGCCGGACGCGGCTCCCGAAGTACTCGGCGAAGAGGACGTTCCCGGCCGCGTCGACCGCGACGCCGAACGGGTCGGAGAGGGACGCCTGCGTCGCCGGCATGCCGTCGCCGCCGTAGCCGAAGACCCCGGTCCCGGCCAGCGTCGAGATCACGCCGCCCGCCGTGACGCGCCGGATCCTCTGGTGCGCCCGGTCGGCGAAGACGAGGCCGCCCGACGCGTCGACGACGACCCCCTCGGGGGCGTCGATCCCGGCGAGAGTCGCGGCTCCCCCGTCGCCGAGCGGCGCGGTCGAGCCGCTCCCCGCGACCGTCGTGATCGTCCCGCCCGTCGACACCTTCCGGACCCGGTCGTTCGTCCGGTCGGTGACGTAGACGTTCCCGGAGGAGTCGACGGCGACCCCGAACGGGCCGTTCAGCCGGGCCTGCGTCGCCGGCCCGCCGTCCCCCGAGAATCCGCCGGCACCGTTCCCCGCGATCGTCGCGATCGTCCCCGTCGACGCGGCGACCCTCCGGACCACGTTGTTCCCGAAGTCGGCGATGAAGACGTTCCCCTGGCCGTCGACGGCGACGCCGGACGGCGAGGAGAGGCGGGCCTGCGTCGCCGGCCCCCCGTCGCCGGTGTAGCCCTCTGAGCCGAGGCCGGCCACCGTCGTGATGACCCCCGTCGCGGCCGAGACCCTCCGGACGCGGTTGTTGGAGGTGTCGGCGACGAAGACGTTCCCGGAGCGGTCGAGGGCGATGCCGACGGGGTAGGCGAGGTCGGCGGCCGTCGCGGGGCCTCCGTCTCCCGAGTAGCCGTAGCCGCCGCGCCCGGCGATCGTGGAGATCGTCCCGTCCGCCGCGGAGACCTTCCGGATCCGGTTGTTCGCGTAGTCGACGACGTAGACGTTCCCCGAGCCGTCCACGGCCACGCCGATGGCGTTCACGGCGGCCTGCGTGGCCGGCTTCCCGTCGTCCGTCCCGCCGCCGGCAACCGTCAGGATCGACTGGGCCGATCCGGGGGGCGCGGCGGCCGTGAGGAGGGCGGCGAGCGCGCCGGTCGCGAGGGCGTGGGGGAGCCTCGAGACCCGGGGCCGCGAGGCGGGGCCGCTGCCGTGGCTCGAAGAGGGAGACGAGAGGGCTCGTTCCATGGGCTGCTCCTGCGCGGCGCACGCCGGGTGGGGGCTTGCTGTCCTGAAGGTCGGCCTCAGCGTAGCACTCCGCTCGCGAGAGGGGCGTGAGCGGCCGCGCGTTCCCGGCGGCGTCGTTCCGGAGGGGAGCCGGGCCCAACCGGCCCCGGGGCGTCAGCGGCCGAGGAGCTTCAGGAGCCCCGTCGACATCGCCGGGACGTAGGTGATGAGGAGGACCCCGGTCCCGAGGATCAGGAGGAACGGCACGACGTGCCGGTAGAGCGAGGGGAGCGGCTTGCCGAAGCGCGACGAGGAGAGGAAGAGGTTGAGCCCGACGGGGGGGAAGAGGAAGCCGAGCTCGAGGTTCGCGAGGAAGACGACGCCGAGGTGGATCGGATCGATCCCGAACGCGGCCCCCATCGGAGCGACGAGCGGGGCCAGGATGCCGATGGCCGAGTAGATCTCGAGGACGCTCCCGAGGACGAGGAGGAAGAGGTTGAGGATGAGGAGGAAGGCGAGGGGGGAGCGGACGTGCGCCCGCACGCCGTCGAGGAGCTGGCTCGGGATCTGCGCGTCGACGAGGTAGCTCGTCAGGCCCATCGCGACGCTCAGGAGGAGGAGGACGGCTCCCATCAGCGCGCCGGCCTTCACGAGGACGCCCGGCAGCTGGCGGAAGGGGTGGATGTCGCGCATGACGAGGCACTCGACGACGACCGCGTAGGCGCAGGCCGCGGCGGAGACCTCGACCATCGAGGCGAAGCCGGTGACGAAGAGGGCGACGACGAGGACGGGGAGCGCCAGCTCCCACTTGGCGGCCCAGAACGACGCCCCCGCCTCCTTCCACGAGAAAGGCTGCCTCTTCTTCCCCTGCGCGTCGAGCTTCCGGCCGTTCCAGATCCCCCAGGCGCCGACGAGGACGACGAGGAGGAGGCCGGGGAGGAGGCCGGCGAGGTAGAGCTGGTCGGCGGGAACCGACGCCACGACGGAGTAGAGGATGACCGGGAGGCTCGGCGGGAAGAGGAGGCCGAGGCTCCCGGAGGCCGTCACGAGGCCGAGGGAGAAGCCCTCGGGGTAGCCGTCCTCGAGGAGCATCGGAAGGACGAGGCCCCCGAGGGCGATGATGGTCACCCCGGAGCCGCCGGTGAACGTCGTGAAGACGGCGCAGACCGCGGCCACCATCACCGCGATCCCCCCGGGCATCCAGCCGAAGACCGCCCGGAAGAAGCGGACGAGGCGCGTCGAGGCGCCGCCTTCCGCCAGGACGTACCCGGCGGCCGTCAGGAGCGGGATCGCGGGGAGCGTGGGCGAGCCGATCAGGCGATAGACCTCGGCGGAGACCGCGGCCACCGGGGTCCCGTCCTTGAAGAAGAGGAGGAGCGCGACCCCGGCCATCGCTGGCGGAGATCGACGAGCCGCCCGACGACGCCGGCGAGTTCCACGCGACGTCTCCGCTGCGCGTCCTGTTCCGGCTGATGACGGCGCGGGCGACGGGCCTGCTCGTCGTCGCGGTCGGCGGGATCAAGAAGGAGATCTACGTCCGGGACGGGCAGCCCGAGTACGTGTCGTCGAACGCGCGCATCTGCGAGTCTTCCGCCGGCCCCTGCGAGGGGGCGCGCTCGGCGTGCGTCCGCAACCCGGGCGGGGTGGGCGCGCTCGGGGGCGCGAGGTCGATGATCAGGCCCGCGGACGGCTCCGGCAGCGTGATCGCCTCGACCGCGGCGCTGATGGTGTCGGCGATCGGCACCTCGACGACGCCCAGCTCGCCATCCTTCTCGATCGCCTGGCGCGGCGAGCTCCCCGTCGCCGTGCG
>JAKOVQ010000041.1 GCA_029781975.1 Acidobacteriota bacterium | reverse complement strand
GCGGGAAGGGCGAAGGAGCCGGACGCTCTGCGAGGCGCGCGCCGGGGGTGGCCCCAATTTCCCCGCCCCGTCACGCGCCTCGCAACCCTGCCGCGGCGCGTCGCTGCGGCGAAGGGTCGCCTCCGCGTCCCCTCCTGCGCACCTGCGGTGCTCCGTCGGCCGCGCGCGCGTCAGGGGCGCTGGCCGATAACCGCGGTTATCGGCCCCGGAACGGCTGAAGTCCCGCTGCGCGCCCCTGAACGGCTTCGCTGCGCTTCGCCGGGGCGCTTCGCGGGGGCGCCCCTCCCGCCTCCGCGTCGCGCCTTCGGCGCGCCGTTTAGCAGAACGCCAGGCGCTCTGCTAAACCGCCGGGGGCGAGCGGCGCTCGCTCCGCTCGGGCGCCGAAGGCCCTGTCACGGCGCTCGCGACGGGGGGAGCGAGCGCTGCGCCAGGCCGCTCTTGAGCGGGGGCGTCGGCTTCGCCGACGCGGCAGCCGAAGGCGCTGGCAGTCCGCGTGCGAAGCACGTCGGCACGCTCCCGCCAGCGCTCCGAGAGTCGCCGAAGAACGGGAAATCGGCGGCTAAGGAAGTGAGCCTGGGAGCTTCTCTCGCCGAATCCCTTCTGCCTCCGTGCCCTCGCAGACAAACGACGTCAGCCACTTCGCCGTCCTTCTCTTCTCTTAGCCGCTCGTCCTGGCCGTCGGGTGCGTGGCGCGACGCGTGCGGGGCGCCGTCGGCGCCCCAACGAGCACACCGGCGTGCCACGCCTTTAGCTGCCGCGGCGGCAACGCCGCCGCCTGGACCAGCCTGGCGACCGGCTCGCGAGCGACGACAACGAACCCGACGCCGGCGACGAAGATCGAAATGTGGACCACCCCGGAGCGGCGAGCCGGGTGCCAGGCGATGGGAGCCGCGAAGGCCGACTTCAGGTCGGCCGCAGCCACCCTGCGCCGCCCCCGGCGCGGCACCAACTCGTTGAACTAAACCGCTTCGCGGTAACGGGGCTCTCCGTGAGCCTCAGCGCGCTCGCCGAGGTGTCCCGGTCATCCTTTCGTCAGAAAGGAGCCGCGTATGACACCGCTTCGCCGGCGAATGCTCGAAGACATGGCCGTGCGCAACTGCGCGAAGAGGACCCAGGAGAGCTACACCCTTTGCGTTCAGAAATTCGCCCAGCACTTCGGGAAGTCCCCCGAGCTCCTCGGTCCCGAGGAAATTCGGCTCTACCAGATCTACCTGACCCGGGAGAGGAAGGTGGCCTTCTCGACGCTCAACTGCATCGTGGCGGCCCTGCGGTTTCTCTATCGCGTCACGCTGCGGGTGAGCTGGCCCGTCGAGACGATCCCGTACGCCCGCAAGGAGAGGAAGCTTTCGGTCGTCCTGAGCCCGGAGGAGGTCTCTCAGTTCTTTCGCGCCATCCCGAGCCCGAAGTACCGCGCCCTTCTGGCCATTGCCTATGGTGGAGGCCTTCGCATCTCGGAGCTGACCGGGCTGCGAGCGACGGACATCGACAGCAAGCGGCAGGTGATCCGCGTGCGCAGCGGCAAGGGACACAAGGACCGTTACGTCATGCTTTCTCCCCGGCTGCTGGAGCTGGTCCGGGCCTACTGGAAAGCCGAGCACCCCAAGGGCGGCCTTCTGTTCCCCGGCGCCATTGCGGGGCAGCCGCTGGATGCGTCGGCGATTCAACGCGTCTGCCAGAGGGCCGCTCGGGCGTGTGGCCTGAAGAAGCGGATTACTCCGCACACTCTCCGGCACTGTTTCGCCACGCACCTGCTCGAAGCCGGTACAGACCTGCGCACCATCCAGGTGCTCATGGGGCATACGAGCCTGCAGACCACGGCCGTCTACCTTCACGTCTCCAACATGGCCAGCACAGAGACGACGAGCCCGCTGGACCGACTCGAGTCGTTTCCGGGCCTGGCAGCGCGTCCCTGACGCCTCGTGCGCGGGTCCGGCCCAGAGCTGGCCGAGATCGTTCGACGCTACGGTCCGGCCTACCGCAGCGCTTTCGGCGCCGTCCTGCCGCTGGAGCACCGCCGCGCAATGGCGGCTGTCGAAGCTTGTCGGACGGCGCGCCTCGGTGGCCATGTCGACGCCTGTGACGCCTGCGGCCACACCGCCATCTCCTACAACTCGTGCCGCAACAGGCACTGCCCCAAGTGCCAGGCTTCGGCTCGGTCCCGCTGGGTCGAGGCGCGCCGTACCGAGCTTCTGCCGGTCCCTTACTTCCACGTCGTCTTCACTCTGCCGGCCCCGTTGGCCGAGCTCGCTCTGCAGAACAAGAGGCTCCTCTACGGGCTCCTGCTATCCGCCGCCTCCCGGGCCCTCCTGACCATCGCCGCCGATCCGAAGCACCTCGGCGGCCGCATCGGCTCTCTCGCCGTCCTTCACACCTGGGGACAGAACCTCCTTCACCATCCGCACCTGCACTGCATCGTCCCCGGCGGCGGCCTGTCCCCCGATCGACGCCGATGGATTTCCTGCCGGCCCGGCTTCTTCCTCCCTGTCCGAATCCTCTCCAGACTCTTCCGTCGACTCTTCCTCGATGGCCTCGTCACCGCCTTCCGGGCCGGCCGCCTCCGCTTCTTCGGATCGCTCGCCCCCCTGGCCGATCCCGCCCCTATGGCCGCCTTCGTCGCTCCACTGGCCCGCACCGACTGGGTCGTCTATGCCAAGCCCCCTTCCGTCGGCCCCGAGCACGTCCTGGCCTACCTCGGTCGCTACACCCACCGCGTCGCCCTCTCCAATAGCCGCATCCTCTCCCTCGACGACGGTGCGGTCGCCTTCCGGTGGAAGGACTACCGCCACGCCAACCGCGAGAGGGTGATGACTCTCGGCGCGACGGAATTCCTCCGCCGCTTCCTCCTCCACGTCCTTCCGAACGGCTTTCCGCGCATCCGCCACTACGGCCTCCTGGCCAATCGTCACCGCGCACGTAACCTCGCCCTTTGTCGCGCCCTGCTTACCCCGCTTCCGCCCGGTCCCGATCCGCCCGCTCCCGAAGACTCGCGCCCGTGCGCGGCTTCGAGTCCAGAAACGCCGATGCCGCGGCAACGCCTCTGTCCCGTCTGCCATCACGGTCCGCTGCATCGGCGCCCTCTTCTCCCCGCCCCGTGGGATACCTCATGACATCCCAGACCCGACGACCTCGACCGCCTCTCGTCCCCCGTCCTCACATCCGGCTACGTTGCCGGCAAGTGCAGATCCTTGCCTTGTCCCGCCCAGCTGCGCCCCCGGTCCCCGCCGTTTCCTCGCCTTTCGCCTTCCTCTCTTCCCGGGCCGCCTTCACACCGCTCGCGCCTTTCATCCCTCCGCCATAGCTCCGTCCATCCGGCCCCGTTCAACTGGTCTTTGCGGAATCTCGCGCGCCCCCCGGCACTCACACCCCCACTCCGTCAACCCACAGCCCGTGCCATCCCCGCGCGAGACTCTGCAAAGACCCTCTTTTGTTGGGCCGCGGGGTGGGCCAGCGGCCCACCCTGGAAGGGCAGCCGAGCCGGCCGGCATTGCGGCAGGCAAGGCCGCCGAACACCGTCGGCGTCGGCCCCGACCCGTCACGCTCGTAGGACGATCACGTGAAGGCTCCACCCTTGCGGCGGCATACTCCGATCGAGGCGGCGAATGACCGACAAGATCCTCGACGAGGTCGTGACCCGGGCCCTGGAGCGGGCGCTCGCGGAGGAGCGGGCGAGGGGTCTGGTCGTGGACGAGGAGGCCCTGGAGGGGCAGGAGGCGCGCGATCGGCTGGTGCGGCACGTGACGCGGGCTGTAGCACGGGCGCTTTCCGAGCTCGGCGGCGAGGAGCCGGAAGTCGACGGCGCGCCGCAACCCACCCTTCTCCTGGCCAACGAGATGACGGAGTGGCTCCTGCGGAGGACTGGGAGTACGGGAGAGGACGGAGACGACGGCGACCTGGTCGCCGTGCCGCTTCGGCTCGTGCGGGGCGTCCGCTCCGGCCCCCGGCCGACCCGCCGTCCCGTCACGCCGCTCGACCGGAGCTTCCTCCTGACGGCGGGGCGCGACGAGCCGCGGCTGGGAGCCGAGCTCGCCGCCGAGATGGAGAGCGCCGAGGAGGTCGACGCTCTCGTCAGCTTCGTGACGTGGCGGGGATGGCAGAGGGTCCGCGAGGCGGTCGAGGGGCTCCTCGTGCGACACGGGCGCTTCCGGCTCCTGGCGACGACATACACGGGGGCCACCGACGCTCGGGCTCTGGTCGAGATCGCGCGGAAGGAGGGGGCCGAGGTGCGCGTCTCGTTCGACGGGCGCCGGACGCGCCTTCACGCGAAGGCGTGGCTCTTTCGACGGCCGCACGGACTCTCGACGGTTTACGTCGGCTCGGCGAACCTCTCGGCGCCCGCCCTCGGAGAGGGTCTGGAATGGACGCTGAAGACGTCGGAGCGGGAGAGCCCGGCGGTCGTGGAGCGCTTCGGCGCGGCCTTCGACGCGCTCTGGGACGACCCCGAGTTCGAGAAGGTCGATCCGCAGGACGCGGGCGTCCTGGAGAGGCTGAACCGCGCGCTCGAGGAAGCGCGGGGCGCCGGGGCGCGCGATCGCGGACCGACGTTCTTCCCCGACGTGCGGCCCTACCCGTTCCAGGAGGAGATCCTGGAGAAGCTCCAGGCGGAGAGGGAGCTGCTGGGGAAGAGCCGCCATCTCGTGGTGGCGGCGACGGGGACCGGGAAGACGATGGTGGCGGCGTTCGACTACCGGAGGGTCGTGGCGGCGCGAGGAATCCGGCCGCGCCTCCTCTTCGTGGCCCACCGCGAGGAGATTCTGGACCAGGCTGTGGAGGCGTATCGGACGGTCCTCCGGGACCGCGCGTTCGGGGAGACGCTGTACGGGGGAAGGGAGCCGGGGGCGTACGACCACCTCTTCGCCACGATCCAGAGTCTCGACAGCAGAGACCTTGCGGCCCGCCTCAGCGCCTCCTACTGGAACGTCGTCGTGGTGGACGAGTTCCATCACGCCGCGGCCGAGACGTACAGGCGGCTGCTGGACGCCCTTCGGCCCGAGATCCTCCTCGGCCTCACCGCCACGCCCGAGCGGTCTGACATGCGCGACGTCCTGGGCCATTTCGGCGGGCGCCCGAGCGCCGAGATCCGGCTCTGGGACGCCATCGACCGCCAGCTCGTGGCGCCGTTCGACTACTTCGGTATCAGCGACGGGACGGACCTGACGTCGGTGGAGTGGCGCCGGGGGCGGTATGAGGAATCGGGGCTCGAGAACGTCTACACGGGGAATGACGCTCGGGCCCGGCTCGTCCTCGAGGAGCTGCACCGGAGGTCGGGAGACGCCCGGGGCGTGAAGGCGCTCGGCTTTTGCGCCGGTGTCGCCCACGCGGACTACATGGCACGCCGCTTCACGGAGTGGGGCGTGCCGGCGCGCGCGCTGCACGGCGGGTCGACGGAGGAGGAGCGGCGGGAAGGCCCGCGCCTCCTCCGCGACGGGACGCTCTCGGTCCTCTTCACGTGCGACCTCTACAACGAGGGCGTCGACCTCCCCGAGGTGGACACCCTCCTCCTGCTCCGGCCCACCGCGAGCGCGCTACTCTTCCAGCAGCAGCTGGGGCGGGGACTCAGGATCTCGGAAGGGAAGGCATGCGCCCTCGTCCTCGACTTCGTCGGTCTGCACCGGAGGGAGTTCCGGTTCGAGACGGTCTTGAGGGCGCTCACGGGGATGCCGCGCGGGGCGCTGCGGGAAGAGGTGGAGCGCGGGTTCCCGCTCCTTCCGGCCGGGTGCAGTCTCCAGCTGGACCGCGTGGTGAGGGACCAGGTCCTCGCGCACCTGAGGCAGGCGCTGGATCGCAACAGGAACACGCTGATCCGGGAGCTGCGCGAAATGGCCTCCGCCGGTGAGCCTCCGACGCTTGCCCGGTTCTTGGTGGATTCGGGACGCGAGGTGGACGACGTCTACTTCTCGAGCCTCGGAAGCTGGACGGCGCTGAAGGAGGCGGCCGGCCTCCTCGATGCGCCCCTCTCCGATCGGGACCGGGAGCTGGCGTCCCGGATGGGCGGCCTCCTTCACGTGGACGAGCCGGAGCGGATCGACGTCTGGTCCCGCGCGCCGCACCTGGGAGAGGGGGCCGCGGACGAACTTCCCGAGGTCGACCGCCGCCGGCTCGTCATGCTCGCCCACGTGCTGCACCGGGACGGGGTGACCGGGGGATTGCTGGCCCTGACGGTGCGCCTCGGTAACTCCGTAGCCGGACCCGAGCTGCTCGAGCTGTGCGACATCCTGCGCGCGCGGACGCCGAGCGTGAGCCCGGATGCGGCGCTCCCCCCGGCTTGGGCTCTGTCGCTCCACCGGAGCTACCTCCGGGACGAGGTCCTGGCTGCCGTGGGCGCGTCCACCCTCGAGCGGCGCGCTCCGAGCCGGGAGGGGGTCTTCCGGATCCCCGACCAGCGGGCGGAGCTCCTCTTCGTGACTGTGGAAAAGGAGGCAAAGCTCTTCCGGCCGTCGACCCGCTACCATGACTACGCCCTCGGCCCCTCGCGCTTTCACTGGCAGACACAGAGCACGGTCCGGCGGGGCTCCGCGACGCTCCGCCGCTACTCTGGAGAAGACGGGGAGGGCTGGAGCTTCTGGCTCTTCGTTCGGGAGAGACCGAAGGACGCGGAGGGAAGGACGCTTCCGTTCGTCTTCCTCGGCCGGGTCCGGCACGAGTCGGACGAGGGAGACCGCCCCGTCAGCGTCGTCTGGCGGCTCGACGTTCCGATGCCGTCCGCGCTCCACCCCCGGCTCGTCCCGGCCGTCGCCGGGTGAAAGACCGGCCGCGCCGGCCGCCGACTCCTACATCCGCAGGTAGTCCGCCCTCCACCCCTTGATCCGCCGCTTGATGGCGTCGTTCGTCAGGCCCTCGGCCAGAGTCTGCTCGGCGAGGCCGGCCACCTCGCCGTCCGAGGCGAAGCGGAGGGCGACGAGCTGGGAGGTCGTCAGCTCGGGGATCCGGGCGCGGAGCGGCTCGGGGAGGAGCTGCTGGAGGCGGAGGCGCTCCTCGAGGCGGATGACGCGGTCCTGGGCCTTGAGCGGGAAGCTCCGCGCGTAGAGGGCGAGGGCCACGAGGGCGAGAGCGAGGAGGAGGTTCCAGGCGGTGAAGAAGCCGGGAGCCCTCGCCACCTGGACGATCGCGACGATGACGTTGATGGCCAGGACGCCGAAGACGAAGCCGTGGAAGCCGGGGACGTAGCGGGCGTGGTTGGCATAGGACTGCGGGGCGGCGCTGTCGGCCATGGGTCACACTCCTGACTCGATTCTCGCCGGTCGGCCCGAGATCGCCTTTTCGCCGTGGCGACCGGAAGAATCCACTCTGCGCAATTGATTGATTCGAATCAGGCGCCTCACCGGAGGGGCGCTCATGCTGAACCTTGTCTTGCGTGGTGCGGGAGGGACCGTGTCGTCTCCTGCGCACGGACCGGCCGCCGAAGGGAGTCGAACATGAGACGTGCTCTCGGGGTTGGGCGTCGAGCCGCGCGTCAGTCTGTGGCCCTCGTCTCGAGCTTCGCTGCGGCAGCGCTCGCGCTTGTGGCGGTGGCCACGGGGGCGTCGGCCGCGCCGGGCTACCGCCTGGTGGGCTGGAACGACCTGGGGATGCACTGCGTGGACGGGAACGACTACGCGGTCTTCTCGATCCTGCCGCCGTACAACAACGTCCACGCGCAGCTGATCGACTCCTCGGGGAAGCTGGTCCGCTCGACGACGGGAATCGCGGTGACGTACGAGGCGGTGGCGGACGCTTCCGGCTCGGTCAACACGACGTCCGCCGGGAAGACGAACTTCTGGAAGTACGTGGCGGCGCTCTTCGGCGTGTCGCCCGCGCCCGACGTGGGGCTGGCCGGGAACGCGATGCCGGGCGCCTCGAACACGCCCCGGCCGATGAAGTGGGACGCGGCGAGCGCGTCGTTCGTCGCGGAAGGGGTGCCGATCACGCCGTACGACGACCGGGGGACGAAGAGCTTCTACCCGATGATGCGGCTGGTGGCGCGGCAGGGAAGCACGGTGCTGGCCACGACGGACGTGGTGCTGCCGGTGTCGGACGAGATGGACTGCCGGGCCTGCCACGCCTCGGGCTCCGGGACGGCGGCGCAGCCGGCGGCCGGGTGGGTCTGGAACTCGGACTCGACGCGCGACTACAAGCTGAACGTCCTGCGGCTGCACGACGAGCGGCAGACCGGCAGCCCGGCCTTCTCGTCGGCGCTGGCGACGGCCGGGTACGCCTCGACGGGCCTCTACGACACGGTGGTCAGGAACGCCACGCCGGTCCTCTGCGCGCGGTGCCACCTCTCCAACGCGCTGCCGGGAACGGGGATCTCGGGGCTGCCGGCGTTGACGGCGGCGATCCACGGGCGCCACGCGGGGGTGGTGGACCCGGGCAACGGTCTTCCGCTGGACGCGGTGGCGAACCGGACGGCCTGCTATCGCTGCCACCCCGGCTCGGAGACGAAGTGCCTGCGCGGGGTGATGGGGGCCTCCGTCGCCGCCGACGGGTCGCTGGCGATGCAGTGCCAGAGCTGCCACGGCGGGATGTCGGCCGTCGGGCGCGCGGCCCGGACGGGGTGGCTGCAGCAGCCGTCCTGCCAGCAGTGCCACACGGGGACGGCGGTCTCGAACAACGGGCAGATCCGGTACACGAGCGTCTTCGACGCGTCCGGCACGCCGCGGGTCGCCGTGAACGCGACGTACGCGACGAACCCGAACGTGCCGGCGGCGGGCTTCTCGCTCTACCGGTTCTCGTCGGGGCACGGCGGCCTCCAGTGCGAGGCGTGCCACGGCTCGACCCACGCGGAGTACCGGAGCGTCGAGCCGAACGACAACGTCCAGGGCATCGCGGCGCAGGGGCACGCGGGGATGCTGTCGGAGTGCACGGCGTGCCACGCCTCGAGCCCGTCGACGACGAACGGCGGGCCGCACGGGATGCACCCGGTGGGGCAGCCGTGGGTGCAGGCGCACTCCGACGCGGCGGAGAACGGCGGCTCGGCCGCCTGCCAGGCGTGCCACGGCGCCGACGCGCGGGGAACGGTCCTGTCTCGCGCGCTGGGTGACCGGACGCTGACGACGAAGTTCGGGACGAAGACGTTCTGGCGCGGCTTCACGGTCTCCTGCTATGCGTGCCACGACGGGCCCTCGAGCGAGTCGGCCAGCTCGAACCGGCCCCCGACGGCGTCGAACGCCTCGGCCTCGACGACGGACGGGACGCCGGTGGCGATCCCGCTCGCGGCGAGCGACCCGGACGGGAACGCGCTGACGCTCCGGGTGGTCGGCCAGCCGGCGAACGGCCGGGCGGGGCTGGCCGGAACGCAGGCGACCTACTTCCCCGACCCGGGGTTCGTCGGGACCGACAGGTTCACGTTCGCCGCGTGGGACGGCGCGACCGACTCGAACCTGGCGACCGTCACCGTCGCGGTGGCGCAGGGGGCGGCGGCGACGCACGCGTGGCTCCTGCCCTCCTCGGCCCGTGCGCCCGGCCGGAACGGGGCGTTCTTCACCACCGACCTGACGGTGGCGAACCGGGGGACGGCGTCCGCGACGGCGACGCTCAAGTTCCTGGGGCACGACATGGACGGGAGGACGGGTCCCGAGGCGACCCTGGCGGTACCGCCGGGGCAGTTCCGGACGGTGACGGACATCCTCGCGACGCTCTTCCACGCGACGGTCGACTGGGGAGCCGTCCGGGTGACGTCACCGAGCGTCTCGCTGGTGGTGGTGGGGCTGACGTCCACGGCCGGCTGCGGCGGGCTCTTCGGGCAGAGCGTGCCGTCGTTCGCGGAGGCCGACCTGATCCCCGCGGGGAGCTCGCGGGCGCTGGTCCCCGTCCGCGAGGACGGCTCCGGCCGGTCGAACCTGGTCCTGGCGAACGGGACGGAGGCGCCGCTCGCCGTCGACGTGGTGGCGCTGACGAACACGGGCGCGACGGTCGGGACGAAGCGGGTGACGTTGCTGCCGCTCGGGATGACGCAGCTGGCGATGGCCGACCTCGGCGTGACGGCGGCGCTCCCGGCAGCGCAGCTGGTCGTCTCGACGCCGACTCCCGGGGGACTGTTCGCGGCCTACGCGAGCGTGATCGACAACGTCACGAACGACCCCCGGACGATCCTGCCGATGCCGACCCGCTGAGGCCCCGGCCCGGGACGTGCCGGCGGGCGTTGCGGGCGCCCGCCGGCCGGCCTAGTCTCGCGCCATGAAGCTCCTCGACGAGCTCCGGAGCGAGCACGGGCTGATCGAGCAGGTGGCGGGGTCGCTGGAGACGTTCGCGCGGCTGAGGGCTTCGGGCGCCGCCGGGCCGGAGGACGGCGCGGCGTTCCTCCTCTTCTTCCGCGTCTTCTCGGGCGGCTATCACCACGCGCGCGAGGAGGACACCCTCTTCCGCGCCCTCTCCGAGCAGGCGGAGCTGAAGCCGACGAGCGGTCCGCTCGCCTCGATGGTCGGCCAGCACCACGCGATGGCGGCGACGCTCGAGGAGGCGGCGCCGCTCCTGACGGCGGACGCGGCGGCGCTGGCGGCCTCCGGCCGCGGCCCGGCCCTGGTGACCCTGGCCGAGACGTACGCGCGCGCCCTGTGGCAGCACATCGACGCGGAGAACTCGGTCCTCCTCCCCGAGAGCGCGGAGCGGCTGATGCGGGCGGGGGTCCGCGAGCTCGAAGGGCGAGGTCCGACCGAGGCCGAGGCCGCCGCGCGGAGCGAGGGGGAGCGGCTGGTCCGCCTCTACCCGCCGGCGGACGACCGGGGGGCGATCCGCGGGGAGGGGTGCGTCGTCTGCGCGTCGTACGGGACGACGTGCAACGGGGTCGAGGCCGAGTGGTGGAACGACTCCGAGTGGGAGGAGTTCTCCGACCACCTCGGGTAGGCGCCGGGGGCGCCGCGGCGGCCGATCAGGGGCGCCTGAATGCGTAGACGGCCACCTGCGCGATCCAGACGAGGCCGACGATCCGGAAGAGCCAGAGCATCGCGGCGGTGCCGATCAGCGCCTGGACGTGGACCGGGAACGGGACGCGGATCTCCTCCGCTGGCCGGGGCGCGATCGAGGCGGCGAGCCACCCGAACGGCAGGACGGTGAGCGAGACGCCCAGGCGGAAGAAGGCCGAGGCGTCGGCGAACGTGACGGGACCGAGCCAGCCCCGTGCGGCCGGGAGCGCGCCGGCGAGGAAGAGGGCGAGGCTCCCGAGGATGCCGACGCGCAGGAACCACCGCCACCGGTGCGCGGTGCCGAAGACGCGCGCCAGGAGGTCCGCGTGCCGGGGGCCGCACGCGCGCCAGGCCGTCCGGCCGTGCGGCTCCTCCACCGCGACGCGCGGCCCGTCGCCGGCGGGTCCGCCGCACCAGAGGCAGCGGCGGCCCGCGCGGGAGAGGGCGAACGGCCGCGCGTAGAGCCGGTGGCTGGCCATCAGGACGATGCCGATGCCCAGCGAGGCGCCGACGCCGAGCGGGGCGCGGGTGAAGAGCCAGAGGACGATCGGGACCGGGAGGAAGAGGAGGAGGCCGGCCAGGCGATCGGTCACGGGGCGAGTCTAGACGGCGGCGCGACGACGGCCGGGAGACGCCCCTCGCCGGTTCGCGCTTGTCGCCGGCCGCGCTTGCGCACTAGAGTCGGGCAAACGGAGGGTGAGATGGCGACGAAGAAGGAATCGGTCGCGGACAAGTTCCAGGCCGCCAAGGCGCGGGTGGAGGAGCTGTCGAAGAAGCCGTCGAACGACCAGCTGCTGGCGCTCTACAGCCTCTACAAGCAGGCGACGGCGGGCGACGTGATCGGGGCGCGCCCCGGGATGCTCGACATCGCCGGGCGCGCGAAGTACGACGCCTGGGCGGGGAAGAAGGGGTTGTCGAAGGACGACGCCATGAAGCAGTACGTGGCGCTCGTCGACGACCTGGCGGCGAAGCTGGGCTGACGACCGGGCCGCCGGGGAGCCGGTCCGGCCGGCCCGGGCGGGGCTCGGCGCCGGCCGGTCCGTGAGAGGAGCCCGCCGGCGCCGTCGTCGTTGGAGGACAACGCGTTTGTTTTCAGTTGCTTGAACGATACCCCCGCGCTCCCTTCGGGGCCGGGGCAAACGATTCGGCCGCCTCCGCCGTATAGGTAGGTGAACGCCGGTCGCGGACACCAGGACGCGGCCGGGGTCGACGCAGCGACTCTTCATTCCTCTCCTCCTCCCAAGACGATCGGGCCGGTTCGCACGACCGGCCCGATCCGTCTTTTCGGGGGCCGCGGCGGTCAGCCCTTGCCGGCGAGGAGGGAGCGCGCCTCGGCGATCTCCCTGTGGTAGCGGCGCGGCGGGGCCTCGGAGACGAAGCGTCGGAGGAGCGGGGCGGCGTCGGCCATCCGGCCGTTGCGGGCGGAGGTCGTCGCCAGGTTGAAGAGGGCGTCGTAGTCGCGCGGGTCGGCCTTCACGCCGCGGGCCCAGGCGTCGAGCGCCGCGCCGACGTCGCCCAGCTTCAGCTCGGCCGACCCGAGGCCGTTCCAGATCCCCGGCATCCCGGGGCTGAGGGCGACGGCCCTTCGGAAGCGGTCGCGCGCCTCGGCGTAGCGGGCGGCTCGCAGGGAGAGGGAACCCATGTCGCGGAGGAGGCGCGGGTCGTCCGGCGAGGCGGCGAGGGCCTGCCCGAGGGCGCTCTCGGCCCCCGCCAGGTCCCCGGCGTCCGCGCGGGCGTCGCCGAGGGCGGAGAGGACGTCCGGGTCGCCGCCCGAGGCGAGCGGCTCGAGGAGCGCCACGGCGTCGCGGGCCCGCCCCATCCCGACGAGCACCCGGGCGTGGCGGACGCGCAGGGCGTGGGTGTCGACGCCGCGCTTCGCCGCCGCCGAGAGGAGGCGGTCGGCGTCGTGCAGCCGGTCGGCCCGCTGGTAGAGGAAGGCGAGGTCCCCGACGGCGGCCGTCATCGTGGGGTGGCGGCGGACGAGCCCCTCCGCCTCGCGGACGGCGCGGGCGAGCGGGCCGCGCGCGTAGAGCTCGACGAGCTCCTGCAGCTGCCGGTCGACCTCGACCAGGCGCTTCGGGTCGTCGGCCTCGGTGAAGGACTCCTTCTCCGAGGCCACGGGCGAGGCGACGTAGCCGAGAGCCTTCAGGCGCGCGATCTCCCCGGGAGTGACGCCCACGCGGCGCGCCGGGCGGGCCGCCTCGGGCGGGATCAGGCGGGCGAGGTCGCGGACGTCGGCCTCCCGCGCGGGGGCGAGGTTCGCCTTCTCGTGCGGGTCGGCGGCCAGGTCGTAGAGCTCGGGGACGGGGAGGGAGACGAACTTGAGCGTGCCCCGGACGACGCCCGTCAGCGGCGCCCAGCCTCGGTCGAGGCGCGCGGAGAGGGCCTCGAAGTAGTGAGCCCGGTCCCCCGGGGGCGGCGGCTCGAGGAGCGGGCTTCCCGGAAGCGTCGGGTCGGGCCGCAGCCCGATGGCGGCGAGGACCGTCGGGACGATGTCGACGTGGCCGGCCAGGCGGTCGTCGACCCGCGACGTCGCCCCCGCGGCCGCCACGACGAGGGGGACCTTCAGCGTGGCGTCGTAGGCGAAGAGGCCGTGGGTCCGCTCGCCGTGCTCGCCGAGCGACTCGCCGTGGTCGGAGGTGAAGACGACGAGCGCCGGGGCAGGGGGGCTGTCGAGGACCGCCGAGACGAGCGGGGCGAGGGCGGCGTCGGCCGCGGCGACCGCGCCGAGGTAGGGGTCGTCCCGGTACTCCGCGTCGAAGGGGGGCGGCGGGGCGTACGGCGCGTGCGGCTCGAAGAGGTGGACCCAGAGGAACCGCTTTCCTGCGGGCTGCCCGTTCCACCAGGCGAGCGCCGCGGAGACCACCTCGGTGCCGGGCCTTCGGGGGACGACGAAGGGGGGGTCGCTCCCCCTGCCGGAGAGGTCGTCGTAGACGTCGAACCCGTGCGCGAGGCCGAAGCGCCGGTCGAGCGGGGAGGCGGCGACGAAGGCCCCCGTCGCGTAGCCGCGCTGCTTCAGGCGCGTGGCGAGGGTGGGAACGCTCCCGGACAGCCGGAAGCCGGCGTCGTCGCGGACGCCGTGCTGCGTGGGGAGGAGGCCGGTGAGGATGTTGCAGTGGGCCGGGAGGGTGACGACGTCGTGGGCGCGGGCGTTGGTGAAGACGACGCCGCTCGCGGCGAGCCGGTCGAAGGCCGGCGTCTTCACCCGGGTGCTGCCGCCGAAGCCGGTGGCGTCGGCGCGGAGGGTGCCGACGGTGACCAGGACCACGTCGAGCGACCGGGACGACGGCGGCCGGCGGGGCCGTGCGCCGGCGGAGGCGGCTCCCGGCGTCGCCGCCGGGCCCGCCCCGCGCCCGTCCACGTCCGGCGTTCCGCGGCCGCAGGCGGCGAGGGCGAGGAGGGCGCAGGCGAGGAGCGTGGCGAGGGCGCGGGTCCCCCTCGTGGCGCCCGCCTCGCCGGTCCGCGCTCCCCGGGCTCGAGCCATCTGAGGTCCCTTCCCCTCGCCCCGCGCTCAGCGCGCCGCGGGGAGGACGACGGCGACCTTCTTGTCCTCGGGGATCGGGACGGGCCGCCGCGAGTCGTCCACGTTCACGTAGACGACGTCGGCCTCGGTGACCTTCACGGGCTCCCGGGGCCCGCGCCACCGCTCGGCCTCCACCGTCACGTGGACGGTGATCGACGTCCGTCCGATCCGCGTCACGGCGGCGTGGAACGAGACGATGTCCCCGACGAAGACGGGCTGGTGGAAGACCACCTCGTTCATCTTCACCGTGACGACGAGGTCGCAGCACGGCCGGGTCGCGATGGCGCCGGCCTGGTCGATGTAGGCGAGGAGGACGCCGCCGAAGATCGTTCCGTGGCCGTTCGTGTCCTTCGGCATCATGCTGACGCGGATCGCGGGGGCGTCGTCCATTCGCGCATGATAGGCCGCGGCCGGCTCGACTAGACTCGGCTCGCGCGGAGGGCCCGAACCGTGGCAAACGAACTCTTCCTCGGACGCACCGTCGGAAGCGCCGCTCCCCTTTCGCTCGAAGCCGACGACCTGACCACCCACGGGCTGATCGTCGGGATGACGGGCAGCGGCAAGACGGCGCTGGGGATCATCCTGATCGAGGAGCTCCTCCGGAAGGGGGTCCCGGTCCTCGCGGTCGACCCGAAGGGGGACCTCGCCAACCTCCTCCTCGACTTCCCGTCGCTCTCGCCGGCCGAGTTCGCGCCCTGGCTCCCGCCGGGGGGCGGGACGACGGCCGAGGCGGAGGCGCAGCGCTGGACGAAGGGGCTCTCGGGGTGGGGGCTCTCCGCGGCGGACGTGGCGGCGCTCGCCGCCTCGCGCGAGGCGACGGTCTACACGCCCGGCTCCTCCGCCGGCGTCTCCCTCGACCTCCTCGGATCGCTCGCGCCTCCCCCCGGAGGGTCGGCGGAGGAGGAGGGGCGCGACCTGACGGCCGCCTTCCTCTCGGGGCTCCTCGGCCTGATGGGGCGGGACGCCGACCCCGTCTCCTCGCGCGAGTTCATCCTCCTCGCGCGCTGCGTCGACGAGATCTGGGGCCGGGGCGAGACGGCCACGCTCGAGGCGCTCCTCGCGACCGCGGCCGCGCCCCCCTTCGCGACGGTCGGGGCCCTTCCCCTCGAGACCTTCTTCCCGAAGAAGGACCGCGACGCCCTCGTCCTCGCGCTGAACGGCCTCATCGCCTCGCCCGCGACCGCGGCGTTCCGCGGGGGGGCCGCGCTGGACGTGGGACGGCTCCTCGGGAAGACCGCCGACGGCCGGCCGCGCCTCTCGGTCTTCTCCATCGCGCACCTCGGCGACTCCGAGAGGCTCTTCGTCGTGGCGACGCTCCTCGCGCGCGTGAGGGCCTGGATGCGCGGGCAGCCCGGCTCGACGGCGCTCCGGGCGCTCGTCTACATCGACGAGATCTTCGGCTTCTTCCCGCCGTCGGCCGAGCCGCCGACGAAGAAGCCGCTCCTCTCGCTCCTCAAGCAGGCCCGCGCGTTCGGCCTCGGGACGGTCCTCGCTACGCAGAACCCGGTCGACCTCGACTACAAGGGGCTGGCGAACTGCGGCTGCTGGTGGGTCGGGACGCTCCAGACCGAGCGGGACCGCGCCCGGCTCGCCGACGGCCTGACGTCGGCCTCGGGCCTGACGAACGTCGAGGAGCTCCTCTCGCAGACGAAGAAGCGGGTCTTCCTCCTGCACGACGTCCACCGGAAGGCCCCCGAGCTCTTCGAGACCCGCTGGGCGATGAGCTACCTCCGCGGGCCGATGACGCGCGAGGAGCTCGCGCGCATCCCGAAGCCGGCGCAGGCCGCGGCTGCGGCGCCGGCCTCCGCCACCGGGGCCGCGGTCGCGGCGGGCGCCGCCGGGACCGCTGCCGCCGTTGCCGCCCCGCCCCCCCCTCCCGCGGGCCCGTCGGGGCCTCCGCTCCTCCCGTCCGGCTGGTCGGCGAAGTGGCTCGACCGGCGGGGCGCCGAGCGGGCGACCCCGTACCTCTACGTCAGGGCGGCCGTGAGGTACCGGTCGGGCAAGGCGATCTCGGACGAGATCCCCGTCCTCAGGCTCTTCCCGCTCGACGCCGCCTCGCCGCGGGAGGTCCTCGAAGGGGAGGCGCTCGACGCGGGCGACCGCCCTCTCGCCGACGCGCCTCCCGCCCGGGCGCTCCGGTACGCCGACCTCCCGTCCTGGGCAGGAGCCTCCGGAGTGAAGGAGGTGGAGAAGGCGATCCGGGACCGCCTCCCCGACCTCCTGACGGCGACCCTCCTCCAGGACCCCGTCACGGGGAGCCTCTCGAACCCGGGCGAGGACCCTGAGGCATTCGCCGCCCGGGTCGCCGGGAAGGCGAAGCCGCCGGCGGCGCTGGTCGAGCGATTGGAGAAGAAGCGCCGCGACCTCGAGCAGGCGGAGGCCGCCGAGAAGGGGCGGCAGATGGAGACCCTCGCCACGGGGTTCGGCGCCGCCATCGACGTCCTCGGAGGGCTCTTCGGCAAGAGGAAGAGCCTCAAGGTCGGAAGGGTGGGCTCGGTCCTCTCGAAGAGGCGGATGGAGGCCACGGCGGAATCGAAGGTCGAGGCCCTCCGCCAGGAGATCGCGGAGCTGGAGGCGAAGACGGGAGCCCCCGATCCGGACCGGTTCACGAGCGTGGAGGTGGTCCCCGCCCGGACGAACGTCGACGTCCTGGGCGCGGGGGTGGCCTGGGTCTCCTGAGCGCCGGGCCTATTCCTGCTTTTTCGTCCCGAGGATGACGAGGACCACGAGGAGCAGGAGGACGATCAGGCCGATGACGATCGTCGTCGTCTGGGACGCCCCCTGGGGCGTCTCGGACGAGACGGGAGCCGGCGCGGGGGCGGCGGTGGCGGCCGTCGCGGGCTCAGGGGCCTGAGGAGCGGCTGCGGCCGTCCCCGGCTCGGCCGCGGCGGTCGTCGCCGGGGCCTGGGCCGTCGTGACGGGCGCCACGGCCGCGGTCGTTGCCGGGGCGGGCTTCGTCTCCTCGGCGCCGAGGACGGGCGCCCAGAGGACGGCGGCGGCCAGGGCGGTTGCGAGGAGGTGGGAGCGGCGGACGGTCATGTCTCCTCCCTTCGGGATCCGAGCGAAGGTAGCCGCGGGCCGTCCCCCCGTCAAGGCCGATGCCCCCCCGGTGCTCCCGTGCCCACGCCGAGACAGGTGCAACCCGGTCGGAGGGGGTTTCAGGGGGGACCGGCGGCAGGCCCGCAGGGCCGTGGTCCCCCCTGATTCAAATCGGCTCGCCCGGCGCCGCCGCATCGACGGCGGCGGCGGCCCGGACCTCGACGGAGACCTGGTCGACCTCGGAGAGGAGCGCCCTGCGGTCGGCCTCGGGGAGCCGCGAGCGGAAGGGGTCTCTCCCCAGGAGGGCCCGGATCTCGTCGAGCCGGTCCAGGGCGCTCCTCAGGACGGCCCCGGCCTCCCGGGTCGACTCGAGGTGGGCTTCCGCCACCAGCGACGGGACGGAGACCGCGGCGCGCCGGATCGCGGCGGTCTCCGGGGCGTGCTTCAGCCCGGCGCCCTCGAGGGCGGCGCAGAGCGCGTGCGCCAGGCCCAGGGCCCGCGTCCAGGCGGGGAGCCGGCGGTAGTCGCCCATGGTCCTCATCCTATACGGATCGGCGGGCCCGGACGTTCGGGAGGGGGGCATTCGCCCTTCCATTTCGGCTGCTGCCTGCTAGGCTTGCCGATGGCCTCGGCGGGCCGGCGGCGCCGTCGCGTACCGGGGACCACGACCAGGTAGAGGGGGAATCAGCATGCGTCGCAAAGTCACGGTCATCGGTGCAGGCAACGTGGGTGCCACGGCAGCCCAGCGGGTCGTCGAGAAGGAGCTGGCCGACGTCGTCCTCGTCGACGTCATCGACGGGGTGCCCCAGGGGAAGGGCCTCGACATGTATCAGTCCGGCGCGGTCGAGGGCTTCGACATGAAGATCGTCGGGGCCAACGACTACGAGGCGACGGCCGGGTCCGACCTCTGCATCATGACCGCCGGCCTGGCGCGTAAGCCCGGGATGTCCCGGGACGACCTCCTGAAGAAGAACGAGGAGATCGTCGCCGACTGCATCGCCAAGGTCACCCGGTACTCGAAGGACCTGACGATCATCGTCGTCACGAACCCCCTCGACGCGATGTGCGAGGTGGCCCGACGCGTCTCGAAGCTCCCGAAGAGCAAGGTCGTCGGGATGGCCGGGATCCTCGACTCGGCCCGGATGCGCGCCTTCATCGCGATGGAGATGAACGTCTCCATGACCAACATCCACGCGACGGTCCTCGGAGGCCACGGGGACACGATGGTCCCCCTGCCGCGGTACTCCACCGTCGCCGGGGTCCCCATCACCGAGCTCCTGCCGCCCGAGCGGGTCGAGGCGATCTGCAAGCGGACGGCCGGCGGCGGCGCCGAGATCGTCAACTTCCTGAAGACCGGCTCGGCGTACTACGCCCCCTCCGCGGCCGCCGTGGAGATGGCCGACGCCATCTTCAACGACAAGAAGAAGATCCTCCCGTGCGCCGCCCTCCTGGAGGGGGAGTACGGGATCCAGGGCCTCTACGTCGGCGTCCCGGTCGTCCTCGGCAAGGACGGCGTCGAGAAGGTCATCGAGCTGAAGCTGACCCCCGAGGAGGCCGCGGCCCTGAAGAAGTCCGCGGAGTCCGTCGCCGAGCTGTGCGGGAAGCTGACCTGCTGAGCCGACGATGAGCGCGATCCCCCTCTCCGACATCCGGCCGCTCGGCGCCACCGTCGGCAAGAAGGTGCTCCTGGCGGTGACGGGGCTGGTCATGTACGGCTTCGTCTTCATCCACATGGTGGGCAACCTGCAGCTCTACGCGGGGCCTGAGAAGATCAACCACTACGGCGAGCTCCTCCAGAACGCCAAGCCGCTCCTCTGGACGGCGCGGATCGTCCTCCTCGCCGCGGTCGGCATCCACATCCTCCTCTCCCTCCAGCTCTGGCTGAAGAACCGCGCGGCCCGGCCGGTGAAGTACAGCCACCAGGACTACCAGGCGGCGACCTACGCGTCGCGGACGATGATCCTCTCGGGGCCGATCATCGGCTTCTTCATCGTCTACCACGTCCTCCACTTCACCGTCGGGTGGGCCCACCCGGACTTCGTGAAGGGCGACGTCTTCCACAACGTGGTCGTCGGGTTCCAGAACCCGTTCGTCTCGGGCTTCTACGTCCTCGCGATGGTCTGCCTGGGATTCCACCTCTACCACGGCGCCTACAGCCTCTTCCAGACGCTGGGGCTGCGCGGGCCGACGGTGGATAAGAGGCTGAAGGTGGTCCTGACCGCGATCTCGATGCTCATCGTCATCGCCAACATCTCCTTCCCCCTGTCGGTCCTCGCCGGGATCGTCAAGCTGCCGGCGGTATCCGCCCCGGCGTCCGCGTCGCTCGCGGCCGGGAAGTGAGGGGGGAGCCATGAAGCTGAACGGAAAGTGCCCCACCGGCCCCATCGACACGCAGTGGTCCCGGTACAAGAACGAGATCAAGCTGGTCAACCCGTCCAACAAGCGGAAGTTCAAGCTGATCATGGTCGGCTCCGGGCTCGCGGGCGCCTCGGGCGCCGCGAGCCTCGCGGAGCTGGGCTACAACGTCGAGGTCTTCTGCTACCAGGACAGCCCGCGGCGCGCCCACTCCATCGCGGCGCAGGGCGGGATCAACGCCGCGAAGAACTACCAGAACGACGGGGACAGCGTCTACCGGCTCTTCTACGACACGGTGAAGGGGGGCGACTTCCGCTCCCGGGAGTCGAACGTCCACCGCCTCGCCGAGGTGAGCGTCAACATCATCGACCAGTGCGTGGCGCAGGGGGTCCCCTTCGCCCGCGAGTACGGCGGCACCCTGTCGAACCGCTCCTTCGGCGGCGCGCAGGTCTCCCGCACGTTCTACGCGCGGGGGCAGACGGGACAGCAGCTCCTCCTCGGCGCCTACCAGGCGCTCGAGCGCCAGATCGGCGCCGGGGCGGTGAAGATGCACCCGCGGACCGAGATGCTCGACCTGATCGTCGTCGACGGGAGGGCCCGCGGCATCGTCACGCGCGACATGGTGACCGGGAAGATCGAGAGCCACCTCGGCGACGCGGTCATGCTCGCCACGGGGGGCTACGGGAACATCTTCTACCTCTCGACGAACGCCAAGGGGTGCAACGTCACCGCCGCCTGGCGGGCGCACCGCCGCGGCGCGTTCTTCGCCAACCCCTGCTACACGCAGATCCACCCCACCTGCATCCCGGTGGCGGGCGACTACCAGAGCAAGCTGACGCTCATGTCCGAGTCGCTCCGCAACGACGGCCGGATCTGGGTCCCGCTGAGGGCGGGCGACACGCGGGCGCCGGGACAGATCCCGGAGGCCGAGCGCGACTACTACCTCGAGAGGAAGTACCCCAGCTACGGGAACCTCGCCCCCCGCGACATCTCCTCGCGCGCCGCCAAGCAGGTGTGCGACGAGGGGCGCGGCGTGGGGCCGGGAGGCCGGGGCGTCTACCTCGACCTGGCCGAGTCGATCGCCCGGCTGGGCGAGGGGACGATCCGCGAGCGGTACGGGAACCTCATCGAGATGTACGAGCGGATCACCGGCGAGGACCCGTACAAGGTGCCGATGCGGATCTACCCCGCGTCGCACTACACGATGGGCGGCCTCTGGGTCGACTACAACCTGATGTCGAACCTCACCGGGCTCTTCGTCCTGGGCGAGGCGAACTTCTCCGACCACGGCGCGAACCGGCTCGGCGCCAGCGCCCTGATGCAGGGGCTGGCCGACGGCTACTTCGTCATCCCCTACACCATGGGCAACTACCTCGCCACCGAGAAGCCCCCGAAGGTCGACCTCTCCCACCCCGAGGTGAAGAAGGTCGAGGCCGAGGTGGCGGAGCGGACGAAGAAGCTCCTCTCGATGAAGGGGAAGCGGTCGCCGGACTCCTTCCACAAGGAGGTCGGGAAGGTGATGTGGGAGAAGTGCGGGATGGCCCGGAACGAGGCGGGGCTGAAGGAGGCCCTGCAGGCGATCCCCGCCATCCGCGAGGAATTCGGGAAGAACCTGAGCGTCCTCGGCGGCGAGGCCGAGCTGAACCAGACGCTGGAGAAGGCGGGCCGCGTGGCCGACTTCCTCGAGCTGGGCGAGCTCATGTGCCGCGACGCGCTCGTGAGGGACGAGTCGTGCGGAGGCCACTTCCGCGAGGAGCACCAGACGCCGGACGGCGAGGCGGTCCGGAACGACGAGAAGTTCTGCCACGTCGCCGCGTGGGAGTGGACGGGCGAAGGGAAGGAGCCCGTCCGCCACGAGGAGGCCCTGGAGTTCGAGTTCGTCCACCTGGCCACGAGGAGCTACAAGTGAGCGGCAACGACCTCCACCTCACGCTCAAGGTCTGGCGCCAGGCCGGGCCGAACGTCCCCGGGAAGCTCGTCACCTACGACGCGCCCGGCATCAGCCCGCACATGTCCTTCCTCGAGATGCTCGACGTCGTCAACGAGCGTCTGCAGGAGAAGGGCGAGGAGCCGATCGCCTTCGACCACGACTGCCGCGAGGGGATCTGCGGCATGTGCGGCCTCGTCATCAACGGCGTGGCGCACGGGCCGCGGCGGGCCACCACCACGTGCCAGCTCCACATGCGGTACTACAAGGACGGCGACACGATCGTCATCGAGCCGTGGAGGGCGGGGCCCTTCCCGGTCATCAAGGACCTCGTCGTCGACCGGGCCCCCTTCGACCGGATCATCGCGGCCGGAGGCTTCATCTCGGTCTCGACGGGGAACGCCCCGGACGGCAACGCCATCCCCGTCCCGAAGTCCAGCGCCGAGCTCTCGATGGACGCCGCGGCGTGCATCGGCTGCGCCGCCTGCGTGGCGGCCTGCCCGAACGCCTCGGCGATGCTCTTCGTCTCGGCGAAGGTCTCGCACCTCGGCCTCCTCCCCCAGGGGCAGCCCGAGCGCAAGGCCCGCGTCCTGAGGATGATCGCCCAGATGGACGCCGAGGGGTTCGGGGGCTGCACGAACATCGGGGAGTGCGAGGCCGCCTGCCCCAAGGAGATCAAGCTGGAGAACATCGCGCGCCTCAACCGCGACTACCTCGCGGCCGCCGTGACGAGGCGGCCCGAGACGGGCTCCGGCGGCGCCGGCTGACCCGCTCCTTTCCGAACGTCAGGACCAGGCGCGGCCGGGGGCGACCCCGGCCGCGCGCTTTCGGGGACCGCTGACGCCCGGGCGCGGGGGCGGTACGCTGCGCGCCATGGCGCCCCCCGACGACCCCTACGCCCGGCTCTCCTACCGCCGCCTCATCGACTGGCCCGAGCGCATCCAGCGGGAGGCGCCCTTCCTGCGCGAGGTCCTCGGCGCCGCGCCGGTCCGGCGCCTCCTCGACCTCGGCTGCGGCACCGGCGAGCACGCGCGCTTCCTCCACGCCGAGGGGTTCGAGGTCGTCGGCGTCGACCTGTCCGACGAGATGCTCGCCCAGGCGCGCGACGGCGAGCCGGGGCCGACGTTCGTGAAGGCCGACCTGGCCGACGTCGGGGGCGCGGTGGAGGGGACGTTCGGCGGGGCCATCTGTCTCGGGAACGCCCTGCCGCAGGTCACGGAGCCCGCCCGCCTCGAGTCGTTCTTCCGCGGGCTCGCCGCCCGCCTCGCCGCCGGCGCGCCCTTCCTCCTCCAGCTCCTCGACTACGCGCGGATCTTCGAGAGGAACGTCCGCGCCCTCCCCCCGAGCTTCCGGACCGACGACGCGGGGGAGACGGTCGTCTTCCTCCGGCTGATGGAGCCGCGGCCCGACGGGACGGTCCTCTTCAACCCGACGACGCTCCGCTGGCGCCCCGGCGCCGAGCCGCCGGTCGAGGTGACGGCCGCCCGGAACGTCCCCCTCCGCGGGTGGCGCGACCCGGAGCTCTCCTCGCTCCTCGCGTCGGTGGGCCTCCCCGTGGAGGCGCGCTTCGGCGGGATGCGGCGCGAGCCGTACGAGGCGGGCGCGTCGACGGACCTCGTCCTCCTCGCGCGGCGCGCGGGCTGAGCGGCGCTCGGGCGCGTCTCGCCGCGGGAGACGGAGGCCCGTCCCTGCTCGCCGCGGCTGGTAGAGTTCGATCGCTCCACGGAGGGCGCGATGCAGACACCCGACTCGCTGCGGCAGACGTTTCCCGCGATGGACCAGGTCCCGCCCGAGCACCGCCTCGCCCTCCCCGTCGTCCAGGACGGCTACCTCGTCGGCGGCGCGATCCGGCGCTGGGACGGGCCGTTCGACGAGGTCGTCTCGCCGGTCTGGGAGCCGGGCCCGGACGGGACGCCGCGTCCGCGGGTCATCGGCCGGACCCCCTCGCTCGGAGAGGCCGAGGCGCGCGAGGTCCTGGCCGCGGCCACGAAGGCGTGGGACCTCGGCCGCGGGGCGTGGCCGACGATGCCGGTGGCCGAGCGGATCCGCCACGTCGAGGACTTCGTCCTCCGGATGATCGAGCGCCGCACGGAGGTGGTCCGCCTCCTGATGTGGGAGATCGGGAAGAGCCTCGCGGACGCGACGAAGGAGTTCGACCGGACGGTGGAGTACGTCCGCGACACGCTCGACGCGCTGAAGGAGCTGGACCGCGCCGGCTCGCGCTTCTCGATCGAGGAGGGGATCGTCGGGCAGATCCGGCGGGCGCCGCTCGGCGTCGTCCTCTGCATGGGGCCGTTCAACTATCCCCTGAACGAGACGTTCACGACGCTGATCCCCGCCCTCGTCATGGGGAACCCCGTCGTCTTCAAGCCGCCGCGGCTCGGCGTCCTCCTCCACGCACCCCTCCTCCGGGCCTTCGCCGAGTCGTTCCCGCCCGGCGTCGTCGGCTCGGTCCACGGCGACGGCAGGACCGTCGTCTCGCCGCTGATGACGTCGGGGCAGGTCGACGTCCTCGCGTTCATCGGGACGAGCGGCGTCGCCGACCTGATCCGCAAGCAGCACCCGAAGCCGCACCGCCTCCGGTGCGTCCTGGGCCTCGAGGCCAAAAACCCGGCGGTGATCCTCCCGGACGCGGACCTCGACCTGGCCGTCTCCGAGACCGTCCTCGGGGCGCTCTCGTTCAACGGCCAGCGGTGCACCGCCCTGAAGCTCGTCTTCGTCCACGAGAGCGTGGCGGACGCCTTCACCGCGAGGCTCGCCACCGCCGTCGAGGCCCTGAAGCCGGGGATGCCGTGGGAGGAAGGGGTCCGGGTGACGCCGCTCCCCGAGCCCGGGAAGGCCGAGCGGCTCGCGGCCTTCGTCGCCGACGCGGTCGGGAAGGGGGCCCGGGTCGCCAACCCGAGCGGCGGCGTGACGGCGGGGAGCCTCACCTTCCCGGCGGTCGTCGCGGGGGTCGACGCGTCGATGCGCCTCTTCCGCGAGGAGCAGTTCGGCCCCGTCGTCCCGGTCGTCACCTACCGGGACCTCGAGGAGCCGGTCCGCGCCATCGTCGAGTCCGACTACGGCCAGCAGGTCAGCCTCTTCGGCCGCGACCCGGCCGAGCTGGGCCGGATCGTCGACCCCCTCGTCAACCAGGTCTGCCGCGTCAACCTCAACAGCCAGTGCCAGCGCGGGCCCGACGCCTTCCCGTTCACCGGGAGGAAGGACTCGGCCGAAGGGACCCTGTCGGTCAGCGACGCCCTCCGCGTCTTCACCATCCGGACCCTCGTCGCCGCCAAGGGGACCCCCGAGAACAAGGAGATCCTCACCCGCATCGTCCGCGACCGCCGCTCCACCTTCCTCTCCACCGACTTCATCCTCTGACCGGGCGCGGGACCGCGTCTCCCCCGTCCGGCCTACTATTCCACGGAGCCCGGTCCGGCAGGAGAGCGCCGATGGACGAAGACGCCCCGACCCGCGCGGTCCGCCCCGGGGAGCCCGGGAGGCCCACGGTCCGCCTCTTCGCTCCCGGGACGGAGATCTCGCGCCGGTACGAGGTGCGGGGCGTCCTCGGGACGGGCTCGGCGGCGGTCGTCTACGACGCGTGGGACCGCGAGCACTCCCGCGCCGTCGCCCTGAAGGTCGTCCGCGCCGACCGGGTCCCCCCGGGCGCGCTCGAACGGCTGAGACGCGAGGTCGCCCTGGCGCGGGACGCGGCGAGCCCGAGGATCGTCCGGGTCCTCGAGGTCGGGGAGTCCGCCGGCACGGTCTTCCTGGCGATGGAGGAGGTCGAGGGGGAGTCGCTGCGCGACCTCCTCGAGCGGGGCCCGCTCCCCGTCGACAGGTCCGTCGAGATCGCCGTCGGGGCGCTGAGGGCCCTGGCGGACCTCCACGCCCTCGGGATCGTCCATCGCGACGTCAAGCCGGGGAACGTCCTCCTGCCGTCCGGAGGGGGCGTGCTGCTCGCGGACTTCGGCCTCGCGGGCCGATGGGAGGGGACGGGAACGAGGCCTTCCGAGGCGGAGGCCCTGGCGGGAGCGGCGGCCTACCTGGCGCCGGAGCAGGCCCTCGGGCCGCTCGCCGACGCTCGCAGCGACCTCTACTCGGTCGGCGTGGTCCTCTTCGAGATGCTGGCGGGGCGACCCCCGTTGCGCGGCGGCTCGGCGATGGGGACCGTCCTCGCGCAGGTCACCCAGCGGCCGGCGCCCCTCCGCCATCTCCGTCCCGAGGTGCCGGCGTGGCTCGCCGCTGTCGTGGCGCGGCTCCTGGAGAAGGACCCCGTCCTCCGCTACGCCACCGCGGCCGAGGTCCTGGCCGACCTCGAGGGGCGCCGGGCCCGGAGGAGGCCCTGGTCCGGGCGGCGGCTCCTCGCCGCCTCCGCCGTGGCTGCAGGCGCCCTCCTCCTGGCGGCGGCGCTGCTGCCGGTGTTGCCGTGGAACCGGATCCGGGTCGTGAGGCTCGTCGACGCCGCCGATGGCCTTCGCGCCGTCGACGTCGAAGGGCGCGTCCTCTGGGCGCGCGACGACCTCCGCGCGGGCGAGCAGGCCGCCCTCGTCCACGGCGGGTCCGGCGAGCTGGTGGCCGCGGTCGAGGAGCCGCCGTCGGCGCCGGCGAAGCACCTGAGCTTCCTCGATCCCGTGACGGGCCGGCTCCGGCGCCGCGTCCCGCTCGACCCGGGGCGCCCGTGGAGCGACTGGCTCTCCCGCCATGCCTCGTCGGCCGCGCTCGCGTGCGTGAGTCTCGCCGGGGTCGACCTCGACGGCGACGGCGCCGACGAGATCGTGGCGACGTTCGTCGCGGAGACGGGCGAGGCTTCCTCCGCCGGACCGGTCCCAGCGGCCGGGGCGGCGAGCGGGACGTTCGTCTACGACCCGCTCCGCGAGCGGGTCGCCGTGACCTTCGCCTCCCTTTCGCCGCACCTCCTCCACGCCGCCGTCGACGTGGACGGCGACGGCCGCCGCGAGGTGGTCGTCCGGGGGATCGAGGCGCGGATGGGGGGGCTCGGAGGCGTCGCGGCGCTCCGCGTCCCCTCCGGACCCGGCGCGGACGGCCGGGCGCCGCTCGTCACCGCTCCGGACGAGGCGCCGTCGGGCGAGGCGGCGGGCCGCGCCCTCCTCTGGTACGCGCTCGTCCCGGCGGCGGCGGGCGCAGAGCGGACCGTCCTCCCTCCGGACGAGGCCCGGCGCCGGCTCCCTCTCGCTCTCGCGGGGGGCCGCCGCGCGGTCCTCGGCTTCGACGGGTTCCTCGAGTCGGGACGGTCCGGCCTCGCTCT
>JAKOVQ010000015.1 GCA_029781975.1 Acidobacteriota bacterium | reverse complement strand
CTCCAACGGATCGCGGGGCTCCCGCGGAGGGGGCGCGAAAGGGTACGGCGATGCCGAGAGAGTTGATCAGCCTGATCTGCGGCGAGTGCAAGCGGAAGAACTACACGGGCACGAAGAACAAGAAGGCCCATCAGGAGAAGCTCGAGCTCTCCAAGTTCTGCCGGCACTGCCGCAAGCACACGCCTCACAAGGAAGGAAAGGTCTGAGCCGGCTGCGTTTAGGGGTGTAGCTCGAATTGGTAGAGCGGCGGTCTCCAAAACCGTAGGTTCGGGGTTCGAATCCCCGCACCCCTGCCACTTCCCCTCCCGCCCCCTGGCGGAGGACCCCCGGAGCGCACGACGAGGAAAGACGGGGCACGATGAGCCTGACAGATCGCTGGAAGCAGTTCCGAGAGTTCCTGACGGACGTCAAGAAGGAGACCGGCAAGGTGACGTGGCCGGGGAAGGACGAGGTCGTCGGGACGACCGTGGTCGTCCTCGTCTACACCGTCATCGTCGGCGTCTTCCTCTTCGCGGTCGACACCCTGGTGACCCCGGTCATCAACAAGCTGTTCGCAGCCTTTGGAGCGTAGCCGCGAGATGCTCGAGAACGGCTGGCCGGCCGACCCCGTCGCCGAGGAGGGCGCGACCGCCCCGGCGGACGCCACCGCCCGGATGGACTGGTACATCGTCCACACCTACTCGGGGTTCGAGGACCGGGTCGTCCACGAGCTGACGAACCGGATCAAGGCCCAGGGGATGGAGCCCCACTTCGGCGAGATCCGCGTCCCGAAGGAGACCGTGGTCGAGATGAAGGCGGGGAAGCGCCGGAACGTCGAGCGCAAGTTCTTCCCCGGCTACGTCCTCGTCCAGATGGAGATGTCGGACGAGAGCTGGCACCTCGTGCGGAACACGCCCAAGGTGACGGGGTTCGTCGGCGGGTCGTCGAAGAGCCCGGTCCCGCTCACGCCGGAGGAGGTCGAGTCGATCCTCCACCACACGGCGGAGTCGAAGGAGAAGCCCAAGCCGCGCTACGTCTACGAGCGCGGGGAGCACGTGAAGATCACCGACGGTCCGTTCAAGGAGTTCACGGGGGTCGTGGAGGACGTCAACATCGAGCGGTCGACGCTCCGCGTCCTCGTCACCATCTTCGGCCGGCCGACGCCGGTCGAGCTGGAGTTCGTCCAGGTCCAGAAGCTGTAGCGCGGACGGCCCGCCCGGGAGGGCGGAGCGGCCGCGGAGAGGATCGCGAAGAGAGAGTTCGGCATGGCTAAGAAGATCACCGGAATGGTCAAGCTCCAGATCCCGGCCGGCCAGGCCACCCCGGCGCCCCCCGTCGGGACGGCCCTCGGCCCGCAGGGCGTCAACATCATGGACTTCTGCAAGTCCTTCAACGCCAAGACGGCGAAGGACCAGGGTCTCATCATCCCGGTGGTCGTGACGGTCTACTCGGACCGCTCGTACACCTTCATCCTGAAGACCCCTCCGGCCTCCGTCCTGCTGAAGAAGCGGGCGAAGCTGGAGAAGGGCTCGGGCGTCCCGAACAAGACGAAGGTCGGGAAGGTGACGCGGAAGGACGTCGAGGAGATCGCCAAGCTGAAGATGCCCGACCTCAACACCACCGACCTCGAGGCGGCGGCCAAGTCCGTCGCGGGGACGGCCCGTTCCATGGGGATCGAAGTCGAAGGCTGAATTCCGAAGGACAGGGGGACACCCGTCACACCGCAGCGGTGGGCGGGCCGGCGCCGGACCTCTCCCGGCGCGCGCCCCGCGACGCCCGGGCTGCCACCCGGGGCTTCTCGTCGCGAAGGCGCGGGCGGCCTAACCGTTCGCACGAAAGCGGAAAGGACATGACGCAAGGAAAGAAGTTCCAGGCCGCGGCCGCCAAGGTCGACGCGACGAAGCTCTACGACGTCCCTCAGGCCGTCGCGCTCGTCAAGTCGGCCGGGTTCGCGAAGTTTGACGAGACCGTGGAGGTCGCCCTCCGCCTCGGCGTCGACCCGAAGCACGCGGACCAGATGGTCCGCGGCACGGTCGTCCTCCCGCACGGGACCGGCAAGAGCGTGCGGGTGGCCGTCGTGGCGTCGGGCGAGAAGGTGAAGGAGGCCGAGGATGCCGGCGCCGACGTGGTCGGCGCGGACGACCTCGTCCAGAAGATCCAGGGAGGCTTCCTCGACTTCGAGGCCCTGGTCGCGACGCCCGACATGATGAAGTCGCTCGGCCGGCTGGGGAAGATCCTCGGGCCGCGCGGGCTGATGCCGAACCCGAAGGCCGGGACCGTCACGTTCGAGGTCGGCAAGGCCGTCCGCGACCTGAAGGCCGGCAAGATCGAGTTCCGCGTCGACAAGACGGCCATCGTCCACTGCCCCGTCGGGAAGATCTCCTTCGACGAGGGCAAGCTGGTGGAGAACACCGAGGCCCTGATCGCGGCGATCCAGCGCGCCAAGCCGGCCGCCGCCAAGGGGAAGTACGTCCGCTCGGTCTTCCTCTCGTCGACGATGGGCCCCGGCGTGCCGGTCGACCCGGCCGTCGCCGACAAGCTGGTGGGGAGGGGCGCGTGAACCGGACCGAGAAGACCGAGAACGTGGCCCTGCTCGCCGACCTGATGGGCAAGGCCCCGCACGCGTTCCTCATCGACTACCAGGGGATCAACGTCCCCGACGTGACCGAGCTCCGGCGCCAGATCCGCGCCGCGGGCTCCGGCTACCTCGTCGTCAAGAACACGCTCGCCCTCCGGGCGATCAAGGACGCGCCCCTCGCGGCGCTCTCCGAGCACTTCACGGGCATGACGGCCGTGGCCTACGCGGCCGAGGACGTCGTCGCGCTCGCGAAGGTCCTCCACCAGTTCGGCAAGACCAACCCCCACGTGAAGGTGAAGGCCGCCCTGGTCGACGGCCGCCCGGTCCCCGCGACGTCCCTCGAGGCCCTCGCCTCGATGCCGTCCCGCCCCGAGCTCGTCGCCCGCCTCCTCGGCCTCATGCAGTCGCCGGTCCGCCGCCTCGTCGGCGCCCTCTCGGGCCCGCAGCGGAAGCTGGTGATCGGCCTGAAGGCCGTCGCGGACAAGAAGGCCGAGGCCGCCTGAGGCGGTCCCGCCCCGACACGAACCCAGATCGCAGATGCGGGCGGACGCCGCCCGAGAAGAAAGTCAGGAGATCGAAATGGCCCTTTCCGTCGAGCAGTTCGTCACCGAGATCGAGGGGATGTCGGTCCTCGAGCTCAACAACCTGGTCAAGGCCCTCGAGGAGAAGTTCGGGGTCTCGGCCGCGATGATGGCCGCCCCGGCCGCCGCCGCCGGCGCCCCCGCCGCGGCCGCCGCCCCGGCCGAGGAGCAGACCGAGTTCACCGTCGTCCTGAAGGAGGCGGGCTCCAACAAGATCAACGTCATCAAGGCGGTCCGCGAGGTCAACTCGAGCCTCGGCCTGAAGGAGGCCAAGGAGCTGGTCGAGGGCCTCGGCGTCCTGAAGGAGGGGGTCTCCAAGGACGAGGCGGCCGCCATCAAGAAGAAGTTCGAGGAAGCCGGCGCGAAGGTCGAGATCAAGTAGTCCGGCGCGTCGTTCGGAGACCGTCCGGGTGGCCGCCTCCCCCTTCGCCGGGGCCCGCCGCGCGCTTCCGCGCCCGGGTCCCCGCCGGAAGGGAGGGGCGCGGCCGCCCGGGCTGTCGTGTCTCAACCCGGAATCCGCCCTCGGCTGAATGGAGCGCACTCGGATGAACGATCGCATGCTCGCCCCCGGTCAGGAAGCCCGACACGACTTCGGGAAGATCCGCACCTTCCTTCCGCTGCCGAACCTCATCGACGTCCAGCGGAAGTCGTACGAGGACTTCCTCCAGATCGACCTGCTCCCCGAGGAGCGGGAGGACGTCGGACTGGAGGCGGTCTTCCGCAGCGTCTTCCCCTTCACGGACTTCCGCGAGACCTGCTCGCTCGAGTACGTGTCGTACCGGATCGGGGACTGGACGTCCCGCTCGGGGAGGCTCGAGGGGCTGTCGCACCTGCGCTTCGCGTGCGAGCACTGCGGGACCACCGTGCGCGTGAAGGACCCCCGGGCGAGCGAGGTCGCCTGCCAGTCGTGCGGCTTCCGGAACCCGAACAAGGTGACGATCGACGAGGTGTGCGGCACGCCGGTCGACCTGCGCCAGCAGTTCACGGTGGCCGAGTGCCAGGAGCGGGGCCTCACCTACGCGGTGCCGCTCAAGGTGACCTTCCGTCTCAAGGTCTACGACAAGGACGGGGCGCCGACGGGCCGCGGCGCGCCGAAGGAGTGGCCGATCCGCGACGTCAAGGAGGAGGAGGTCTACTTCGGCGACATCCCCCTCATGACCGACAACGGCACCTTCGTCATCAACGGGACCGAGCGCGTCATCGTCTCCCAGCTCCACCGCTCCCCGGGCGTCTTCTTCACCCGCGAGGGGGCGCACACGCTGATCGGGAAGATCATCCCGTACCGCGGCTCGTGGGTCGAGTTCGAGGTCGACGGCAAGGGGCTCTTCGGGGTCCGGATCGACCGCAAGAGGAAGTTCCCCGGGACGGTCTTCCTGCGCGCCCTCGGCCTCGAGAGCGACGAGCAGATCCTCAAGAAGTTCTACTCGTCCGTCGGGATGGGCTTCGACAAGGGGAAGGCGGTCCTGACGATCCCGCCGGACGTCCTCGCGAAGGAGGAGCTCCGGCAGAGGCACGTCCGCGGCCTGAAGAAGGACGGCCGGATCTTCGCCGAGGTGAAGCTGACGAACGACCACCGCGAGGCCCTGGCCCGCGGGGAGAGCGTCACCGTCTCGGTCGACCGCGCCAAGCTCGGCCGCGTCCTGTTCGCCGCCGACCTCGTCGACCTCGGCTCCGGCGAGGTCCTCCACGAGGCGGGCACCGACGTCCCCGAGGACATCGACACCACCCTGGCCGAGAAGCAGGTGACGCCGCTCGAGGTCCTCTTCCCCGAGTGGGAGCCGATCGGCGAGACGCTGATCGCGACCCTCAGGAAGGACTCGGTCAAGACCAAGCGCGAGGCCCTCCTCGAGATCTACAAGAGGATGCGCCCCGGCGACCCGCCGACCGACGAGAGCGCCAAGAACCTCTTCGCCGGGATGTTCTTCGACCAGAGGAAGTACGACTTCTCGCGGGTCGGGCGGTACAAGTTCAACATCCGGATGGGGCTCTCGACCTCGCTCGACCAGAAGACCCTGTCGGCCGAGGACTTCTACGTCGTCATCGACGCCCTGCTGAAGCTCAAGCGCGACATCGGGCGGGTCGACGACATCGACAACCTCGGCAACCGCCGCGTCCGCTGCGTCGGCGAGCTCCTCGAGAACCAGTTCCGGATCGGTCTCGTGAGGATGGAGCGCGCGATCAAGGAGAAGATGTCCGTCCACCAGGACATCGACTCCGCGATGCCGCGGGACCTGATCAACTCCAAGCCGGTCATCGCGGCGATCAAGGAGTTCTTCGGCTCCTCCCAGCTCTCCCAGTTCATGGACCAGACGAACCCCCTCTCGGAGGTGACGCACAAGCGCCGCCTCTCCGCCCTCGGGCCGGGAGGCCTCTCGCGCGAGCGGGCCGGGTTCGAGGTCCGCGACGTCCACGCCACGCACTACGGGCGGATCTGCCCGATCGAGACCCCGGAAGGCCCGAACATCGGCCTCATCTCCTCGCTCTCGTGCTACGCGCGGATCTCCGAGTACGGGTTCATCGAGTCGCCGTACAAGAAGGTCCGCGACGGCCGCGTCCTCGACCACTTCGAGGTCTCCTTCGTCGGCGACTCGGGCTGGAAGAAGGGCGCCATCGTCGAGAAGGACGAGCTGAAGGCGACGAACGACAAGCTGAGGAAGGCCGGCAAGAAGGTCGTGGAGGCCCGGCCGACCGCGTTCTTCCTCCCGGCGTGGGAGGAGGAGGACTACGTCATCGCGCAGGCGAACGAGCCGGTGGGCGACGACGGGAAGTTCTCGAACGACCGCGTGAAGGTCCGGTTCCAGGGCGAGTTCAAGGACGAGGCGCGGGAGACGGCGCAGTTCATGGACGTCTCGCCGAAGCAGCTCGTCTCGGTGGCCGCGGCGCTCATCCCGTTCCTCGAGCACGACGACGCGAACCGCGCCCTCATGGGCTCGAACATGCAGCGCCAGTCGGTGCCTCTCCTGAGGACCGAGCCGCCGGTCGTCGGGACCGGCCTCGAGGGCGTCGTGGCGCGCGACTCCGGCGCCGTGGTCGTCTGCAAGCGCGACGGGCTCGTGGACACCGTCGACGCCCGGCGGATCATCGTCCGCGTCGAGGGGATGGGCCCCGACGCCAAGCCGCGCGAGTTCGGGGCGGACATCTACCCGCTCCTCAAGTTCCGCCGGTCCAACCAGAACACCTGCATCAACCAGAAGCCGATCGTGAAGGAAGGGGACCGCGTCGTCGCGGGCCAGGTCCTCGCGGACGGCCCGTGCACCTCCGGCGGCGAGCTCGCGCTCGGCCGCAACGTCCTCGTCGCCTTCATGCCGTGGCGCGGCTACAACTTCGAGGACGCGATCCTCATCTCCGAGAAGATGGTGAAGGAGGACTACTACACCTCCATCCACATCGAGGAGTTCGAGATCGAGGCCCGGGAGACGAAGCTCGGGCCCGAGGAGATCACCAAGGACATCCCGAACGTCTCCGAGCACGCCCTCCGGGACCTCGACGAGTCCGGGATCATCCGGATCGGCGCGAACGTCAAGCCCGGCGACATCCTCGTCGGGAAGGTCACGCCGAAGGGCGAGACGCAGCTGACGCCGGAGGAGAAGCTGCTCCGGGCCATCTTCGGCGAGAAGGCCGGGGACGTCCGGGACGCGTCGCTGAAGTGCCCGCCGGGCATCGAGGGCGTCGTCGTGGACGTGAAGATCTTCACGCGCAAGGACGACGAGAAGCAGCGCGACCAGCGCGCCAAGCAGATCCTCGACGAGGAGATCGGCCGGATCAACAAGAACGCCGACGACGAGATCCGCATCATCCGGACGGAGGCGAAGGAGAAGATCGAGGGCCTCCTCGAGGGCCGGACCGTCGTGGAGGACGTCGTCGACTCCCAGGGGAACGTCCTGGTCGCCGCGGGGCACCGGATCACGGCCGACAAGGTCGCCCTGATGGGCCCGCGCCTGCTCCGGGGCCTCCGGCTGAAGGACGAGGAGGTCCGGGACACCGTCCGGCTCATCCTCCAGCGGAGCGACTCTCAGGTGGAGGTGATCCGCCGCGTGTCGTCCGAGCGGACGGCGCTCCTCTCCAAGGGCGACGAGCTCGCGCCGGGCGTGAACAAGTCGGTCAAGGTCTTCGTCGCCATGAAGCGGAAGCTCCAGGTGGGCGACAAGATGGCCGGGCGGCACGGGAACAAGGGCGTCATCAGCCGGATCCTCCCCGAGGAGGACATGCCCTACCTGCCGGACGGCACCCCGGTCGAGATCGTCCTGAACCCGCTCGGCGTCCCGTCGCGCATGAACGTCGGCCAGATCCTCGAGACCCACCTCGGGTGGGCGGCGATGGCCCTCGGCCTCTCGATCGCGACGCCCGTCTTCGACGGCGCCACCGAGGAGGAGATCCGGGCGCTCCTGGACAAGGCCGACCAGCCGCGCGGCGGCAAGACCACGCTCTACGACGGGATGACCGGCCAGCCGTTCGAGCAGCAGGTGACGGTCGGCTACATCTACATGCTCAAGCTGTCGCACCTCGTGGACGACAAGATCCACGCCCGCTCGATCGGGCCGTACTCGCTGATCACGCAGCAGCCGCTCGGCGGCAAGGCCCAGTTCGGCGGCCAGCGGTTCGGCGAGATGGAGGTGTGGGCCCTGGAGGCGTACGGCGCGGCCTACACGCTCCAGGAGCTCCTCACGGTCAAGTCCGACGACGTCGAGGGCCGGTCGAAGGTCTACGAGGCGATCGTCAAGGGCGAGGTCCCGGACGAGCCGGGCCTGCCCGAGTCGTTCAACGTGCTCGTCCGCGAGCTGCAGTCGCTCTGCCTCGACATCGAGCTCCTGAAGGTCTGAGGGAGGGAGAGGACCAAGCATGGACACGTTCGGCACCGCCGCCATCCCGTCGCCTCTGGCCCCGTTCCGCTCCCCGGGCCCCCGCGACTTCAACGCCATGAAGATCTCGCTGGCGAGCCCGGAGAAGATCCGCTCCTGGTCGTTCGGCGAGGTGACCAAGCCGGAGACCATCAACTACCGCACCTTCAAGCCGGAGCGGGACGGGCTCTTCTGCGCGAAGATCTTCGGGCCCATCACCGACTGGGAGTGCCTCTGCGGCAAGTACAAGCGGATGAAGCACCGCGGCGTCGTCTGCGACAAGTGCGGCGTCGAGGTGACGAAGTCCAAGGTGCGCCGCGAGCGGATGGGGCACATCGAGCTCGCCGCCCCCGTCTCCCACGTCTGGTTCTTCAAGGGCCTCCCGAGCCGGATCGGGCACCTCCTCGACCTGACCCTGCGCGACCTCGAGCGGATCCTCTACTTCGAGGCGTACGTCGTCATCGAGGCCGGGCCCCTCCTCGACGAGGAGAACATCCGGGAGAAGGGCCTCATCTCCGAGGAGCGCTTCCGGGAGCTGAGGGCCAAGCACGGCTCCGACGCGTTCGTCGCCAAGATGGGCGCCGAGGCGATCCAGGAGCTCCTCCAGCGGGTCAACATCGACGACCTGGCCGACGAGCTCCGCCTGATCATGAAGACCGAGACGAGCGCGCTCAAGCGCCTGAAGGCCGCCAAGCGGCTGAAGGTGGTCGACGCATTCCGGCGCTCGGGGCACCGGCCGGAGTGGATGATCCTGAACGTCATCCCGGTCATCCCGCCCGAGCTGCGCCCCCTCGTCCCCCTCGACGGCGGCCGCTTCGCGACCTCGGACCTGAACGACCTCTACCGCCGCGTCATCAACCGGAACAACCGGCTCAAGAAGCTCCTCGAGCTGCGCGCCCCCGAGGTCATCGTCCGCAACGAGAAGCGGATGCTCCAGGAGGCCGTCGACGCCCTGTTCGACAACGGGCGGCGCGGGCGCGTGCTGAAGGGGACGAACAACCGGCCCCTGAAGTCGCTCTCCGACACGCTGAAGGGGAAGACGGGCCGGTTCCGCCAGAACCTCCTCGGCAAGCGCGTCGACTACTCGGGCCGGTCGGTCATCGTCGTCGGGCCGGAGCTGAAGCTCAACCAGTGCGGCCTCCCGAAGCGGATGGCCCTCGAGCTCTTCAAGCCCTTCATCTACCACCGCCTCGAGCAGAAGGGCCTCACCACGACCATCAAGGCCTCGAAGGAGCTCGTCGACCAGGCCCCGAACGAGGTGTGGGACGCGCTCGAGGAGGTCATCAAGGAGCACCCGGTCCTCCTGAACCGGGCGCCGACCCTCCACCGCCTCGGCATCCAGGCGTTCGAGCCGGTCCTCATCGAGGGCAAGGCGATCAAGATCCACCCCCTCGTCTGCGCGGCCTTCAACGCGGACTTCGACGGCGACCAGATGGCCGTCCACGTCCCGCTCTCGCCGAAGGCGCAGGTCGAGGCGCAGGTCCTGATGCTCTCGGCCCACAACATCCTCTCGCCGGCGCACGGCAAGCCCCTGGCCGTCCCGTCGCAGGACCTCGTCCTCGGCCTCTACTACCTCACCCGCCGCAAGGAAGGGTGCAAGGGGGAGGGGCGCGTCTTCGCGAGCTTCGACGAGGTCCTCCTCGCCCACGAGGGGGGCGAGGTCGACACGCACGCCGCGATCACGGTCCGGTTCACGGGGCGCCTCATCGACCTCGAGAGCCAGGTCCTCAACGACCAGGACGTCGTCCACACCGAGCCGATCGAGTGCACGAACACCCGGATCGAGACGACCGTCGGCCGCGTCCTGATGTCGGTCAACCTCCCCGGCGAGCTCCCGTTCATCAACGGGACCCTGAAGAAGAAGGGCCTGCAGGACGTCGTCAACTACTGCTTCGTCCACTACGGCCTCGAGCGGACCGTCGAGATCCTCGACACGATCAAGGCGCTCGGCTTCGCGGTCGCCACGCGCGCGGGCATCTCGATCGGCGTCGACGACATGCGGATCCCCGAGAAGAAGGTCGACCTCGTGGGCAAGGCCCGCAAGGAGGTCGAGGGGGTCGAGAAGCAGCGCGCCCAGGGCGCCATCACCGACGGCGAGCGGCACAACAAGATCATCGACATCTGGCACCGCGTCACCGAGGCCATCTCGGACGAGATGTTCCGGGACATGAAGGCGTCCGACGGGGCGACGGGGGCCGAGTTCAACCCCATCTACATGATGGCGGACTCGGGCGCGAGGGGCTCGAAGGAGCAGGTCCGGCAGCTCGCCGGCATGCGCGGCCCGATGTCCAAGCCCTCGGGCGAGGTCATGGAGCAGCCGATCATCGCGAACTTCCGCGAGGGGCTCTCGGTCCTCGAGTACTTCATCTCGACCCACGGCGCGCGCAAGGGCCTGGCCGACACCGCGCTCAAGACGGCCGACTCCGGCTACCTCACCCGCCGCCTCGTCGACGTCGCCCAGGACGTCATCATCACCGAGGAGGACTGCGGGACCTTCGACGGCATCACGGTCACCGACATCAAGGAAGGGGGCGAGATCCTCGAGCCCCTGCGGGACCGCATCGTCGGCCGCATCTGCCAGGAGGACGTCTTCGACCCGGTCAGCGACGAGCCGGTCGTCTCGGTGAACGAGATGATCACGGAGGAGGTCGCGGGCCGCATCCAGGAGGCCGGCATCGAGCGGGTGAAGATCCGCTCGGTCCTCACCTGCGAGACCCGGCGCGGCGTCTGCCGCCGGTGCTACGGCCGGAACCTGGCCACGGGCCGCATGGTCGACATCGGCGAGGCCGTGGGCGTCATCGCGGCGCAGTCGATCGGCGAGCCGGGCACGCAGCTCACCATGCGGACGTTCCACTACGGCGGGACGGCGCGCGTGGCCGAGACGGCCCGCCACAAGGCGAAGAACCCGGGCACCGTCAAGCTCGTCAACGCGCTGACGGTCCGGAAGAACGACGGCACCGAGGTCGTCGTCAACCGCAACAGCAAGCTCGTGGTGCAGGACGCCAAGGGCCGCGAGAAGGAGCGCTACTCGCTCGCGTACGGCTCGGTCCTCCAGATCGCCCAGGGCGAGGAGGTCAAGCCGGGGCAGCTCCTCGTGACGTGGGACCCGTTCGCCTCCCCGATCCTGACGGAGATCGGCGGCCGCGTCGTCTACAAGGACGTCATCGACGGGGTCAACCTGCGGGAGGAGACCGACCGGACGACCGGCCTCACGCAGAAGATCGTCGTCGAGACCACGGGGACGACGGAGAAGCTGGTCCCCCAGCTCGTCGTGGTCGGGTCCGACGGGCGCGAGAAGCGCTACCCGCTCCCGATCCCGTCCCACCTCATGGTCGCCGAGGGCGACACCGTCAACCCGGGCGACGCCCTGGCGAAGAAGCCCGTCGAGAAGAAGAGGACGCGCGACATCGTCGGCGGCCTGCCGCGCGTCGTGGAGCTCTTCGAGGCGCGCCGGCCGAAGGAGCCCGCCGTCATCACCGAGGTGTCGGGCGTGGTCCGGCACGGCGGGACGGTCAAGGGCCAGCAGAAGCTCGTGGTCGAGGGCGACGACGGGCAGAAGCGCGAGGTCCTCGTCCCGCGCGGAGCGCACGTCATGGTCCAGGACGGCGAGCGCGTCGAGGCGGGCGACCCGCTGACCGAGGGCGATCCCTCCCCCCACGACATCCTGGCGGTCAAGGGCGTCAAGGAGCTCCAGCGGTACATGGTGGACAAGATCCAGGAGGTCTACCGGTCGCAGGGCGTCGGGATCAACGACAAGCACATCGAGGTCATCGTCCGCCAGATGATGCGGAGCGTCCGCATCGAGGAGGTCGGCGACACCGAGTTCCTGATCGACGAGCAGGTCGACAAGTTCCGGTTCGAGGACGAGAACCGGCGGATCGTCGCCGCGGGCGGCAAGTCGGCGGAGGGCAAGCCGCTGCTCCTCGGGATCACGAAGGCCTCGCTCTCGACCGACTCCTTCATCTCCGCGGCCTCCTTCCAGGAGACGACGCGGGTCCTGACCGAGGCGTCGATCGCCGGCCGGGTGGACCTCCTGCGCGGCCTGAAGGAGAACGTCATCGTCGGCCGCCTCATCCCGGCCGGCACCGGGATGGAGCACTACCGAAACGTCGAGCTCGAGCGGGAGGAGATCCCGCTCGAGCCCGAGGACTCCGAGGAGCTCTACTTCGACGAGGACGCGCCGGTCGTCACGGCGGACCTCGACGACGACGTCTGACCCGGCGCCGGGCGGGGCCCCCGAGGGCCCTCCCCGGCCCTGAAGTTCCTGACCCGTCCGGGGTTGCGGCCTCTCCGGGCGGGTAGGTTGACAGGCCGTGGCGGCGCCGGTATCCTCTTGCGGTTTCCCCGGGCTCACGAACCCGGACGGGACCGCATCGGGTGCCGCGCCAGCGCGCCCCCGGGAGCGGTGCCGACAGGGCGCCCGGGGTTTTGACGCGAACCGGAGGGATTTCGAGGAACCCGATGCCGACCATCAACCAGCTCGTTCGAACGGGGCGCGAGGCCGTCCGTTACAAGACGAAGTCGCCCGCCCTCCAGTCCTGCCCGCAGCGGCGGGGGGTCTGCACCCAGGTCAAGACGACCACGCCCAAGAAGCCGAACTCCGCCCTCCGGAAGATCGCGCGCGTGAGGCTCACGAACGGCATCGAGGTGACGACCTACATCCCGGGGATCGGCCACAACCTCCAGGAGCACTCGATCGTGATGATCCGCGGGGGCCGCGTGAAGGACCTCCCCGGCGTCCGCTACCACGTGATCCGCGGCACCCTCGACGCGGTCGGCGTGGCCAACCGAAAGAAGTCGCGCTCGAAGTACGGCGCGAAGCGGCCCAAGGGCTGACGGCCCCGGCCGCCGGTCAGAAGCCTGAGTGGAAACGTAAGCGAGATCGTACATGCCGCGTCGACGTGAAGTTCCCAAGCGTGAAGTCCTCCCGGACCCGGTCTACCAGTCCCAGCTCGTGACCAAGTTCATCAACTGCGTCATGGAGCGGGGGAAGAAGTCGACCGCCGAGGGGATCTTCTACGGGGCGATGAAGCAGATCGAGGGGAAGACCTCGGACGACCCCCTCAAGACCTTCAAGAAGGCCCTCGAGAACGTCAAGCCCGTCCTCGAGGTCAAGTCCCGCCGCGTGGGCGGCTCGACGTACCAGGTCCCGATCGAGGTCAAGCCGAACCGGCGGACGTCGCTCGCGATCCGGTGGATCATCACCTACTCGCAGGCTCGCGGCGAGAAGACGATGAGGGACAAGCTCGCGGGCGAGATCCTGGACGCCGCCAACAGCCGGGGGAACTCGGTCAAGAAGAAGGAGGATACCCACAAGATGGCGGAGGCCAACAAGGCCTTCGCGCACTACCGCTGGTAGCCTGCACGGAGCGGGAGGGCGGCCGATGAGGCCTCGCCCTCTCGACGAAGCTCCGGGTCGGAGGAAACCGGCCGGAACGGCCCCTCGCGGGGATCGAGCCGGACAGGTCCCCCGGTAGAACCCGGGCCACGCCACAAGCGTGCGGAACCCGCCGGGGCTCGCGGAAGGCGAGCCGGGCCGGGTTCGACGGCGCAGACAAGCCAAGGTCGGGACAAAGCCGCCATGCCCAGAATTCACCCGCTCGAGAAGTGCCGGAACATCGGCATCATGGCTCACATCGATGCCGGTAAGACGACGACTACCGAGAGAGTCCTCTACTACACCGGCGTCAACTACAAGCTGGGCGAGGTCCACGACGGCACGGCCACGATGGACTGGATGGTCCAGGAGCAGGAGCGCGGCATCACGATCACCTCGGCCGCGACGACCTGCATGTGGAAGGGGATCCGGATCAACATCATCGACACGCCCGGCCACGTGGACTTCACGGCCGAGGTCGAGCGCTCGCTGAGGGTCCTCGACGGCGCGGTGGCGGTGTTCGACGCGGTCTCCGGGGTCGAGCCGCAGTCGGAGACCGTCTGGCGCCAGGCGGACCGCTACGGCGTCCCCCGGATCGCGTTCGTCAACAAGATGGACCGGACCGGGGCCGACTTCGAGCGCTGCGTGGAGATGATGGTCGCCAAGCTGGGCGCGCGCCCGGTGGCGGTCCAGTACCCGTGGGGCTCGGGCGACACCTTCGAGGGGGTCATCGACCTCCTGGAGGGGAAGGCCTACGACTTCCGCGAGGAGAGCCTCGGCGCCGAGTTCGAGGTGGTGGACGTCCCCGCCGCGCACCGCGCCGAGTACGAGGCGTGGCGCGAGAAGACGATCGAGGCGATCGTCGAGACCGACGACGACCTGATGCACGGCTGGCTGGAGGGGAAGGCCCCCTCGGCCGACGAGCTCCGCGCCGCCCTCCGGCGGGCCACGGTCGCCGGGAAGCTCCACCCGGTCGTCTGCGGCAGCGCCTTCAAGAACAAGGGCGTCCAGCAGCTCCTCGACGCGGTCGTCGCCTACCTCCCGTCCCCGCTCGAGATCGCCCCCATCCGGGGCGTCGACGAGGACGGCAAGGAGGTCCTCTGCCCGACGAAGGACGACGCGCCCTTCGCGGCGCTCGTCTTCAAGATCATGACCGACCCCTTCGTCGGCCAGCTCGCGTTCTTCCGCGTCTACTCCGGCCACCTCGACGCGGGCTCGGGCGTCTACAACGCCACGAAGCAGACGAACGAGCGGGTCGGCCGCCTCCTCAAGATGCACGCGAACAAGCGCGAGGAGATCAAGGAGGTCTGGGCGGGGGACATCGCGGCGGCGGTCGGGCTGAAGAACGTCGTCACGGGCGACACGATCTGCGACAAGGGCTCCGTCGTCGTCCTCGAGGCGATGAAGTTCCCCGAGCCGGTCATCAACCTCTCCATCGAGCCGAAGACGAAGGCCGACCAGGAGAAGATGGGGATGGCCCTCGCGAAGCTCATGCAGGAGGACCCGACGTTCCGGGTCTCCACGGACAAGGAGACGAACCAGACCATCATCGCGGGGATGGGGGAGCTCCACCTGGAGATCATCGTCGACCGCCTGACGCGGGAGTTCAACGTCGGGGCGAACGTCGGCAAGCCCCAGGTCGCCTACCGCGAGACCATCCGGAAGGAGACCCAGGGCGAGGGCCGGTTCATCCGCCAGACCGGCGGCCGCGGCCAGTACGGCCACGCGAAGATCCGGATCCGCCCCCACCCGGAGGGGAAGGACTACGAGTTCGTCAACGCCATCGTCGGTGGCGTGATCCCCAGGGAGTTCATCAAGCCGATCGACCAGGGAATCCGGGAGGCGCTCCTGACGGGCGTCCTCGCGGGATACCCGACGGTGAAGGTCCAGGTCGAGGTCTACGACGGCTCGTACCACGACGTCGACTCGTCGGAGATGGCGTTCAAGATCGCCGGCTCGATGGCCTACCAGGACGCCGCCCGCCGGGCGAACCCGGCGATCCTCGAGCCGATGATGGCCGTGGAGGTCGTGACCCCCGAGGAGTTCATGGGCGACGTCATCGGCGACCTGAACTCCCGGCGCGGCAAGATCAACCACATGGAGCCGCGGGTCAACTTCCAGGTGATCTCGGCCACGGTGCCGCTCGCCGAGATGTTCGGGTACGCCACGACGCTCCGCTCCATCACCCAGGGGCGGGCCAACTACAGCATGCAGTTCGAGCGGTACGACGAGGTCCCCAAGGCGATCGCCGACGGGATCGTCGCCAAGGTGTCGGTCTAGGGCCGCCGCTCCCGCGAAGTCGTAGAGACGCAGAGACGTAGAGACGTAGAGAAAGAAGCTCGTCCGGTCGAGTTCGGAACCAGGAGAGAACGGAGGAAACGATGGCCAAGGAGAAATTCGAGCGGAAGAAGCCCCACGTGAACGTCGGCACGATCGGTCACATCGACCACGGCAAGACGACGCTCACGGCGGCTCTGACGAAGGTCCTTTCGACCAAGGGGTACGCCGTCGCCAAGGCGTACGACGACGTCGCCAAGGCCGACGCGAAGACCTTCCGCCGCGACGCGACGAAGATCCTCACCGTCGCCCTCGCGCACGTCGAGTACGAGACCGACAAGCGGCACTACGCCCACATCGACTGCCCGGGCCACGCCGACTACATCAAGAACATGATCACGGGCGCGGCCCAGATGGACGGCGCGATCCTCGTCGTCGAGGCGCCGAAGGGCCCGATGCCGCAGACGAAGGAGCACGTCCTCCTCGCGCGGCAGGTCAACGTCCCCGCCATCGTGGTCTTCCTCAACAAGTGCGACCTGATGGAGGACCCCGAGCTCCTCGACCTCGTCGAGCTCGAGGTGCGCGACCTCCTCAACAAGTACGAGTTCCCCGGCGACACGGTCCCGGTCATCCGCGGGTCGGCCGTCAAGGCCCTCAACGACCCGACGGGCCCCGACGCCCAGTGCATCTGGGACCTCGCGAAGGCCCTCGACGAGTCCATCCCCGACCCGGTCCGCGAGACCGACAAGCCGTTCCTCCTCCCGATCGAGGACGTCTTCTCGATCTCGGGCCGCGGCACGGTCGTGACCGGCCGCGTCGAGCGCGGCGTGGTCAAGGTCGGCGAGGAGGTCGAGATCGTCGGCTTCAAGGACACGGTCAAGAAGACCGTCACCGGCGTCGAGATGTTCAAGAAGCTCCTCGACCAGGGGCAGGCGGGCGACAACATCGGCGTCCTCCTCCGCGGCGTGGAGCGGACGGACGTCGAGCGCGGCCAGGTCCTCTGCAAGCCCGGCTCGATCAAGCCCCACACGAAGTTCAAGGGGAAGATCTACGTCCTGTCCAAGGAGGAGGGCGGCCGCCACACGCCGTTCTTCAACAACTACAGGCCGCAGTTCTTCATCCGCACCACCGACGTGACCGGCTCGGCGAAGCTCCCGCAGGGGGTCGAGATGGTCATGCCGGGCGACAACGTCGAGCTCGAGATCGAGCTCATCGCCCCGATCGCCATCGAGAAGGGCCTCAAGTTCGCGATCCGCGAGGGCGGCCGCACCGTCGGCGCGGGCACCGTCACGGAGATCCTGGCCTAGGACACCGCCGGGGCCGCAGCCCCCGGAGCCCCGGAGCCGGCGCGCACGTCGCGCCGGCCCTCCGGGGGCCGGGGCGGGGCCCTTGCGGCGCGAAGCGAGCGAGGAACATGGGCAACGACAAGATCCGCATCCGCCTCAAGGGGTACGACTACCGCATCCTGGACCAGTCGACGCTCGAGATCGTCGACACGGCGCGGCGCTCCGGCGCCAAGGTGGCGGGGCCGATCCCGCTGCCGACGTCGATCTCGCGCTGGACGGTCAACCGGTCGCCCCACGTCGACAAGAAATCCCGCGAGCAGTTCGAGATGCGGACGCACAAGCGCCTGCTCGACATCTTCGAGTGGACCCCGCAGACGGTCGATGCCCTGACCAAGCTCGAGCTCCCGGCTGGCGTCGAGGTCGAGATCCGGACGATGGGGAAGTGAGGGGGGGGGCCGCCGCCTCCTCGAGGGTTTGACGATGATCAACGGAATTCTAGGGCGCAAGGTGGGGATGACCCAGATCTTCGCCGCCGACGGGACGGTGATCCCCGTGACGGTGGTCGAGGCGGGCCCCTGCCTCGTCGTCCAGCGCAAGACCAAGGAGAACGACGGCTACGACGCGGTCCAGCTGGGCCTCGTCGGCCGCGTGTCGCCCCGCCGCCTGTCGAAGGCCCTCCGCGGCCACTTCGAGAAGGCCGGGGTCCCGCCCGCCCGGTCCCTCGGCGAGGTCCGCTGCGACGTGCAGGACGCCGTCGCCCCGGGCGACAAGGTCCTCTGCGACATCTTCGCGGCGGACGAGACGGTCGACGTGATCGGCCTCTCGAAGGGCAAGGGCTTCCAGGGCGTGGTGAAGCGCCACGGCTTCGGGGGCGGCGTCGCCACGCACGGGTCGATGTTCCACCGCGCGCCGGGCTCCATCGGGCCGTCGGCGTTCCCGTCGCGGGTCTACCCGGGGACGCGCTCCTCGGGCCGGATGGGCGGCAAGCAGACGACCGTGAAGAACCTCGAGGTGGTGAAGGTCGACGCCGAGAACCACCTCCTCTACATCCGCGGGGCCGTCCCGGGGGCGCGCAACTCCCTCGTGAAGATCCTGAAGAAGCAGGGCGCCGCGTCGGCGCCGGCCGCGTGAGGGAGGAGCCGATGCCGACCGACGCGAAGGCCACGCTGACCGTCCCCATCCGGAACCTCGCCGCCGAGACGGTGGGCGAGGCGAACCTCCCCGCCGAGGTGTTCGGCGTGCCGTTCCGCCGCCACGTCGTGTGGGAGGTCGTCCGCGCGATCCGCGCCGGCGAGCGGGCGGGGACGCACAAGACGAAGACCCGCTCCGAGGTCTCGGGGTCGGGCAAGAAGCCGTTCAAGCAGAAGCACACCGGGCGCGCCCGGCAGGGCGGCGGCCGCCCGCCGATCCACCGGCACGGCGGCACGGCCCACGGGCCCGTCCCCCGCTCCTACGAGCTGAAGACCAACGTGAAGACGAAGAAGGCCGCGCTCCGGTGCGTCCTCTCCGAGAAGCTCCGGACCAACGCCCTCGTCCTCCTCGAGAGCCTCGACCTCCCGACGCACAAGACGAAGGACCTGTCCGCCGCCATCGCGAAGCTCGGCCTGACGGGCTCGGCGCTCCTCCTCGACCGGCGGGAGAACGAGAACCTCGCGCGGGCCGCGGCCAACAACCCGGACCTCCTCGTCCTCGACGCCCTCGCGCTCAACGCCTACGACGCGCTGAACGCCCGGACGGTCGTCCTCTCCGAGCAGGCCCTCCGCACGGTGACCGAGGTGCTGGCGTGAAGACCCCGCAGTCCATCATCCTCCGCCCCGTCATCACCGAGAAGGCGACGGCCGTGTCGCAGTCGCAGGGCGTCCTGGCCTTCCGCGTGGCGCGCGACGCCAACAAGATCGAGATCCGGCGCGCGGTCGAGGTCCTCTTCCAGGTGAAGGTCGACTCGGTGCGGGTCCTGACCACGCCGTCCAAGATCAAGAAGGTGGGCCGCTCGATCGGGCGGACGTCCGAGGGGAAGAAGGCCTACGTGAAGCTGAAGGCGGGCGAGAAGCTCCCGCCGATCTTCGAGGGGGTCTGACACCATGCCGGTCCGCACCTACAAGCCCACGTCCCCCGGCATCCGGCAGCGCTCCACGTCGGACTTCCGCGAGATCACGAGGACCGAGCCCGAGAAGTCCCTCACCCGCGGCAAGACGAAGTCGGGCGGCCGGAACAACCTCGGCCAGCTCACCTCGTGGTGGCGCGGCGGCGGCCACAAGCGGCGCTACCGCGAGGTCGACTTCCGCCGCGACAAGACGGGCGTCCCCGGGAAGGTCTTCTCGGTCGAGTACGACCCGAACCGCTCCGCCCGGATCGCGCTGATCCACTACGCGGACGGCGAGAAGCGCTACATCCTCGCCCCCGTCGGCCTCGAGGTCGGGCAGACCGTCGTCTCCGGCCCCACGGCCGACATCCTCCCCGGTAACGCCCTGCCGCTCCGGTCCATCCCGCTCGGCACGGTGGTCCACAACATCGAGCTGCAGCCGGGCAAGGGCGGCCAGATGGCCCGCTCGGCCGGCGCCGGGGCCCAGCTGATGGCCAAGGAGGGCGACCACGCCCTGCTCCGCGTCCCGTCCGGGGAGCTGCGGAGGGTCCGCGTCGACTGCTACGCGACGATCGGGCAGGTCGGCAACCTCGAGCACGAGAACGTCTCGATCGGCAAGGCGGGGCGGAACCGCTGGCTCGGCTGGCGCTCCCACAACCGCGGCGTCGCGATGAACCCGGTGGACCACCCCATGGGCGGAGGCGAGGGGAAGACCTCGGGCGGACGCCACCCCTGCTCGCCCTGGGGCTGGAAGACGAAGGGGCACAAGACCCGGAACAACAAGCGGACCGACGGCTTCATCGTGAAGCGCCGGAAGTAGCGGGACCGACGGAGAACTCCATGTCACGTTCGACCAAGAAGGGCCCCTTCGTGGACGGCCACCTCATCGAGAAGATCTCCGCGCTCAACGGCGCGGGCGAGAAGCGCGTCGTCAAGACGTGGTCGCGCCGCTCGACGATCACCCCGGAGATGGTGGGGCACACGCTCGCGGTACACAACGGGAAGAAGTTCGTCCCGGTCTACGTCTCCGAGAACATGGTCGGCCACAAGCTCGGCGAGTTCTCCCCGACCCGCACCTTCAAGGGCCACTCCGGCAAGAAGGTCGAGAAGGGCGCCGCGCCGGCGCCGGCGAAGTAGGGCGGGGGAGACGATGGAAGCAGTCGCCCGCCTCCGCCACTACCGCGGCTCGGCCCAGAAGATCCGGCTCGTCGCGGACCTGATCCGGATGAAGTCCGTGGACCGCGCCCTCGCGACCCTGAAGACGACCCGCAAGTCGTGCTCCGCGCCGCTGGCCAAGCTCGTGGAGTCCGCCGTCGCGAACGCGCAGCAGAACGGCTCCGGCGTCGACGCGGACGCGCTCGTCGTCGCGCGGATCCTCGTGGACGGCGCGGGGCGCAAGCCCCTCCAGCGCAACGCGATGATCCGGGCCGTCTCGAACTACAAGAAGCGGTTCGCCCGGCCGCGCTTCATGAGCGGCCCGCAGGGCCGGATGTGGCTGGTGCCGCGTCCGTTCTGCCACGTCACGGTCGTCGTCTCCGACGACCCGACCGTCCGGCGGAAGGCCGGCCTCCCGGCCGAGCCGCCCAAGCCGCAGCCGAAGAAGCGGGCCGGCGGCCGCGTCGCGGCGGCGGTCTCCAAGGCGGCGGCTCGCCCGGCCGCGGAGAAGGGCGAGAAGTCGGAGAAGGCGCCGAAGGCGCCGAAGGCGTCGAAACCCGGCCGAGCGAAGGCCTCCAAGAAGACCGAATCCGGCGACACGCAGGAGTAGGACGAGAATGGGTCAGAAGGTCCACCCGTACGGGTTCCGCATCGGCTACAACCGGACCTGGCACTCCCGCTGGTACGCCGAGAAGGACTACCTCAAGCACCTCCACGACGACCTGAAGCTCCGGGCCGAGCTGAAGCGCGACCTCGCGAACGCAGCCGTCTCCGAGATCGAGATCGAGCGCGGGAACAAGCTGAAGATCAACATCATGACCGCGCGCCCCGGCGTCATCATCGGGAAGAAGGGCGCCGCCGTCGACCAGCTCCGCGACCGGCTGCAGCGCCGCCTCGGCAAGGACATCCACGTCAACATCGTGGAGATCCAGCGCCCCGAGACCGACGCCCAGCTCGTCGCCGAGTCGATCGCCATGCAGCTCGAGCGCCGCGTGGCGTTCCGCCGCGCGATGAAGAAGGGGATGGAGTCCGCGTTCCGGTTCGGCGCGCAGGGGATCAAGATCCGCTGCTCCGGGCGGCTGAACGGGGCCGAGATCGCCCGCTCCGAGTGGTACCAGGAGGGGCGCCTGCCGCTCCACACCCTGAAGGCCGACATCGACTACGGCTTCGCCGAGGCGCGGACGACGTACGGGAAGATCGGCGTGAAGGTGTGGATCTACAAGGGCGACCTGCACCGCGCGAAGTCCCGCCGCAAGGCGGCCTAATGAATCCGGGGGTTTCTCGATCCCCCCGGACCCCCCGTCCGGGGAGCCAGGGGAGCGAAGGCAAGGGATCTGAATCATGTTGATGCCCGCCAAGGTCAAGTACCGCAAGCAGCAGAAGGGGAAGCGCCGGGGGATGGCGTACCGGGGCTCCGACCTCTCCTTCGGGGAGTTCGGCCTCCAGGCGCTCGAGCCCGGGTGGCTCACCGCCCGCCAGATCGAGGCCGGCCGCGTCGCGATCCAGCGTCACGTCAAGCGCGGCGGGAAGCTCTGGATCCGCGTCTTCCCGGACAAGCCGATCACCAAGAAGCCCGCCGAGACCCGCATGGGGAAGGGGAAGGGCGCGCCGGAGGCCTGGGTGGCCGTCATCAAGCCCGCCCGCGTCCTCTTCGAGATGGAGGGCGTCGACGAGAAGATCGCCCGCGAGGCGTTCCGCCTGGCGGCCGACAAGATCGGGATCAAGACGCGCTTCGTCTCCCGCGCGTTCCTGGAGGCCGTGCGATGAGCGAGACGACCATGGAGACCATGAAGGGGTGGACCGCCGAGGAGCGGACCGCCAAGCTGAACGAGTGGACGCAGGCCCTCTTCAACCTGCGGCTCCAGAAGGCCACGGGCCAGCTGGAGAACCCGATGAAGATCCGCGACCTCAAGCGGGACATCGCGCGGCTGAAGACCGCCGAGAGGATGAGCCGATGAGCACGCCCGCCGCCGAGACGGCCGCTCCGGCGGCCGCCGAGGGGACGCCGTCCCCGCGGAAGAGCCGGAAGATCGGGACGGTCGTCTCGAACAAGATGGAGAAGACCGTCGCGGTCGAGGTCACGCGCCTCGTGAGGAACGGCCGCTACGGCAAGTACCAGAAGCGCTCGAAGCGGTTCCTCGCCGACGAGCGTTCGCTCGGGTGCATCCCGGGCGACGTCGTCGAGATCGAGGAGACGCGGCCCCTGTCGGCGCGCAAGCGGTGGCGCGTGACGCGCGTCGTGACCGCCGCGCGCCGCGAGGGCTGAGGCCGGGCCGGGGAGCGAGGAGGAGAGCGCCGTGATTCAGATGGGGACGATCCTCGAGGTCGCCGACAACTCCGGAGCCCGCCGGCTCTCGTGCATCCGCCTGAAGGGCGGATCGGCGGGGCCGTACGGGCGCCTGGGCGACATCATCACCTGCGCCGTGAAGGAGTCGAACCCCGACGCGCCGGACTCGGTGAAGAAGGGGAAGGTGGTGAAGGCGGTCATCGTGCGGACGGTGCGCGAGCAGCGGCGCCGCGACGGCAGCTACATCCGGTTCGACAACAACGCCGCGGTTCTGATCAACAACGACAAGGAGCCGATCGGGACCCGCGTCTTCGGGCCGGTCGCGCGGGAGCTCCGGGAGAAGCGCTTCATGAAGATCATCTCCCTGGCGCCCGAGGTGATCTGAGATGAAGAAGAAGAAGCCCGCGTTCACCGGGAAGGTCCGGCTCCGGAAGGGCGACGAGGTCGTCGTCCTGACGGGGAAGGACCGGGGCACGCACGGGAAGATCCTCCGCGTCCTCCCGTCGGAGGCACGCGTGGTCGTCGAGGGCGTGAACATGATCAAGCGCGCCACGCGGCCGAACCCGCAGAAGAACATCAAGGGCGGGATCGTCGAGAAGGAAGGGCCCATCGCCCTCTCGAACGTCCAGCTGCGGGACCCGAGCACGGGCCGGGCCACCCGCCTCGGCGTCCGCGTCGAGGGGAACGAGAAGGTCCGTTACGCCAAGCGGAGCAAGACCACCGTCTCGGCGGTCAAGACGAAGGCGGGGGAGTAGTCGATGCCGGCACGGCTGCAGGACAGGTACAAGAAGGCGGTCGTCCCCGCCCTCAAGAAGGAGTTCGGGATCGAGAACCCGATGGCGATCCCGCGCATCGAGAAGATCGTCCTGAACATGGGGGTCGGGGAGGCGATCCAGAACGTGAAGCTCGTCGAGGGCGCGGCCGAGGAGCTGACGCGCATCGCCGGGCAGCGCGCGGTCATCACCCGGGCGAAGAAGTCGATCGCGAGCTTCAAGCTGAGGTCCGGCATGCCGATCGGCTGCCGCGTCACGCTCCGGGGCACGCGGATGTTCGAGTTCCTCGACCGGCTGATGAACATCGCGCTCCCGCGCGTCCGCGACTTCCGCGGCGTGCCGACGCGGGCGTTCGACGGCCGGGGCAACTACACGCTCGGCATCCGCGACCACCTGATCTTCCCCGAGATCGACCCGGGGAAGACCGAGAAGTCCCGGGGGCTGAACGTCACCATCGTGACGACCGCCGGAAGCGACGACAGGGCCCGGGTGCTCCTTCGGGAGCTCGGCATGCCGTTCGGGCGCTAGGGAAGAGGGGAGACAGAGTTCGATGGCTCGTCGTGGATCGATCGTCAAGGCGAACCGGAAGCCGAAGTTCGCGATCCGGACGCGGAACCGCTGCAAGGTCTGCGGCAGGCCGCGCGCATTCCTCCGCAAGTTCGGCCTGTGCCGGATCTGCTTCCGCAACCTCGCGCTCGGCGGCTACGTCCCGGGCGTGACGAAGGCCTCGTGGTAAGGGGGGCGACGTGCACGTCACCGATCCGATCGCGGACCTCCTGACCCGGGTGCGGAACGGGCTCTCGGCCCGTCACGAGAAGATCGACGTCCCGTCCTCGAGGTTCAAGGTCGAGCTGGCCAGGATCCTCAAGGACGAGGGCTACATCAAGAACTTCAAGGTGCTCGACGACCGGGGGGCCGGGCTCCTCCGGCTCTACCTCAAGTACGACGACTCCGGGAAGCCGGTCATCCACGGCCTCTCGCGCGTCTCGCGCCCCGGCCGGCGGCTCTACGCCCGCAAGGACGCCCTCCCGGACGTCCTGGGGGGCCTCGGGATCGCCATCGTCTCCACCTCGCAGGGCCTGCTGACCGGGAACGACGCCAAGAAGCGCGGCCTCGGCGGCGAGGTCGTCTGCTCGGTGTGGTGAGGCGGGAGGCGCAGCCATGTCGAGAGTGGGAAAGAAGCCGATCGTCCTGCCGAAGGGGGTCGACGTCCGCGTCGAGACGGGTGAGGTGCAGGTGAAGGGGCCCAAGGGCTCCGTCTCCGCGCCGATCCTCGCGGGGATGAAGGTCGCGGTGAAGGACGGGAAGATCGAGGTCGTCCGCCAGGGCGAGGAGAAGCGGGACAAGGCCTTCCACGGCCTGAACCGCGCCCTCCTCCAGAACGCGGTGACCGGGGTGACCGAGGGGTACCGGCGGGCGATCGACCTCGTCGGGATCGGGTTCAAGGCCGAGAAGAAGGGGACGGAGGTGGTCTTCACCTGCGGCTACTCCCACCCGGTCCGGTTCCCCGAGCCCCCGGGGGTGACGATCGACGTGGCCGCCGACCCGAAGGCCAAGGAGATCACCCACATCGTCGTCACGGGCGTGGACAAGCAGAAGGTGGGCGAGACCGCGACGAAGATCCGCGCGATCAAGCCCCCCGATCCCTACAAGCTGAAGGGCTTCCGCTTCGTCGGCGAGGTCCTGAAGAAGAAGGCCGGCAAGGCGACGGGCAAGTGAGGTCACGGAGCGATGGATAAGGCTCAGTTCCGGGTGGAGGCGCGCGAGCGGATCCACCGGCGCATCCGGAGGAAGGTGGTCGGCACCGCGGAGCGGCCCCGCCTCGCCGTGCGGAGGACGCTCCGGTACATCTACGTGCAGCTCATCGACGACGCCGCGGGGCGGACCCTGGCGCACGCGAGCTCCCGCGAGGAGTCCGTGCTCTCGGGCAAGAAGAGCGCCGCGAACATGTCGGCCGCCGTCGCCGTGGGCGCGCTCATCGCCCAGAGGGCGAAGGACAAGGGGATCGACGCGGTGGTCTTCGACCGGGGGGGCCACCTCTATCACGGCAACGTCAAGGCCCTCGCGGACTCGGCGCGCGAGAAGGGGTTGAAGTTTTGAGCACGAACGTCGCAAGTCGTCCCCCCCGCTTCGGTAACCGCCCCGGGGGTCCCGGCCGCGGGCCGGGAGGCCCGGGTGGCCCGGGCGCGCCGCAGCGACCCGCGGGAGCCCTCGGCGAAGGGCGCGCGGGCGCCGACCTCATCGACCACGTCGTCCACATCAACCGTGTGACGAAGGTCGTCAAGGGCGGCAAGAACTTCTCCTTCTCCGCCCTCGTGATCGTCGGCGACGGCAAGGGCCGGGTCGGCTACGGCGCGGGGAAGGCGAAGGAGGTCCCGATGGCCATCAAGAAGGGGATCGAGATGGCCAAGAAGACCATGATCTCCGTCCCCCTCAAGGGGTCGACGATCCCCCACCCGGTCATCGGCCACTACGGGGCGGGCCGGGTCCTCCTGAAGCCGGCCTCCGAGGGGACGGGCGTCATCGCGGGCGGCGCCGTCCGCGCCGTCCTCGAGTCGGTCGGCGTCCAGAACGTCCTGACGAAGTCGCTCGGCACCACGAACCCGCACAACGTGGTGAAGGCGACCTTCGACGCCCTGAAGAACCTCCACCTGGAGGACGCGATCATGCGGTCGCGCGGGCGCGGCGCCGGCGCGCCGGCCGGCGCGGCCGAAGCCGCTCCGGCGACGGCGGCGGCCCTCGAGGCCGCGGCTCCGGTCGAGACCGAGGCGGCGGAGACCAAGGGATGAGCGAGAAGAGCGAGAAGCCGGGCAAGCCCGGCAAGATGAAGGACGTCGACGCCCTCCTGACGCAGGTGGCGTCGGCGGCCGGCGTCCCGAAGAAGGCCGCCGCGAAGGCCGCGACGACCGCGTCGCCGGCCCCGTCCGCGGCCCCGGCCGCGGCGGCCGAGCCGGCCGCGAAGAGGACCATCCGCATCCGTCAGGTCCGGTCGGGCATCTGCGCCCCGAAGGACCAGAAGCAGGCCCTCGTCGGGCTCGGCCTCCGGCGCATCCGCCACGAGGTCGTGCGCGAGGACAACCCTTCGACGCGGGGCCAGATCCTGAAGGTCCGCCACCTCGTCGAGGTGGTGGGCGAGTAGCGGCGGGAGACGACGACATGGCGCACGCCCTCCACACCATCGGTCCCCGGAAGGGGGCCACGACGTCCCGCAAGCGCGTGGGACGCGGCCCCGGCTCGGGCCTCGGGAAGACCTCGGGCAAGGGCCACAAGGGGCAGAACTCCCGCTCCGGCTACAGCCACCTCCGCGGGCACGAGGGCGGCCAGATGCCGCTCCACCGCCGGGTGCCCAAGCGGGGCTTCACGAACATCTTCCGCGCCGAGTGGAACACCGTCAGCGTCCAGCAGCTCGACCGGCTCTTCGAGGCCGGGGCGTCGGTGGACGAGGCGGCCCTCGCCGCCGCCGGAGCCCTCGGGAAGAAGGGGGCGAAGGTGAAGGTCCTGGGGACGGGCGAGCTCACCAAGGCTCTGACCGTCTCCGCCGACCGCTTCACCGAGGGCGCCCGCAGGAAGATCGAGGCCGCGGGCGGCCGCTGCGAGGACAAGCCCGCGTGAAGATCCTCGAGTCGTTCCGGAACGTCTTCGCGGTGCCGGACCTGCGCAAGCGGGTCCTGTTCACGTTCGCGCTGCTGGCGGTCTACCGGATCGGCGCCCACGTGCCGACCCCCGGCCTCGACCCGAAGGCGCTCGAGGAGTTCTTCAAGGCGAGCGCGGGCGGCCTCCTCGGCTTCCTCGACATCTTCTCGGGCGGCGCCCTCCGCCGGCTCTCGGTCTTCGCCCTCGGCATCACGCCCTACATCACGGCGTCGATCATCCTGCAGCTCCTGACGGTCGTCTGGCCGTTCCTCGAGAAGCTCTCGAAGGAAGGAGAGATGGGGCGCCGGAAGATCACGCAGTACACCCGCTACGGGACGGTCGTCCTCTCGGTCGTCCAGGGAGCGGGGATCGCGCTCTGGCTCTGGTCGTCCCAGACACCCACCGGGAAGTTCCTGGCCGTGCGCGACCCGGGCTCGGACGCCGGCAAGCTCGGCTTCGTCCTGATGGCGATCCTGACGCTGACGACCGGCACCGCGTTCGTCATGTGGCTGGGCGAGCAGATCACCGAACGGGGCATCGGGAACGGCATCTCGCTCATCATCTTCGCGGGCATCGTCGTCAACCTCCCGGCCGCGTCGTGGAAGCTGATGCAGCAGGTCCAGCGCGGCCAGCTGTCGCTCTTCCCCGCCCTGATCCTCATGGTCTTCATGGTGGCGGTGGTGGCCGCGATCGTCTACGTGGAGCGGGCGCAGCGGCGGATCCCCGTCCAGTACGCCAAGCGCGTCGTGGGCCGGCGCGTCTACGGCGGCCAGAACACCTATCTCCCGCTCAGGGTCAACACGGGCGGCGTCATCCCGATCATCTTCGCCGTCTCGATCATCCAGTTCCCGCAGTACCTGGCGTCGGCCTTCAAGAGCGACTTCATGAAGGCGATGGCCAACCAGCTCTCGATCGGCCAGCCGCTCTACAACTTCTTCTACGGCGTCAGCATCGTCTTCTTCTGCTACTTCTACATCTCGATCATCTTCAACCCGACTGACACGGCCGAGAACATGCGGAAGTACGGCGGGTTCATCCCCGGCATCCGTCCGGGGAAGGCGACCGCCGACTACATCGACGACGTGCTGACGCGCATCACGCTGATCGGCGCGGTCTACCTCGTCGTCGTGGCGCTGATCCCCGAGTTCCTGATGATGGGCTTCAAGGTCCAGAGCATCCCGGGGATCGGGCCGTGGCTCGACTCGAACCTTCCCGCGTTCGTCACGCAAGGCTTGGGCGTGCCGTTCTTCTTCGGCGGAACCTCGCTCCTGATCGTCGTCGGCGTGGCGATGGACACGGTCCAGCAGATCGAGTCCCAGCTCGTCATGCGCAACTACGACGGCTTCCTCAAGAAGGGCAGGATCCGCGGCCGCCGCGCCTGAGGAGGAGTCATGGGCGTCGACGTCGTGTTCTTCGGACCGCCGGGGTCGGGAAAGGGGACCCAGGCCCAGCGCCTGGCCGAATCCCTCCGCATCCCGCAGGTCTCCACCGGGGACCTCCTGCGCGGCCACGTCGCGCAGGGGACGGAGCTCGGCAAGGTGGCCAAGCCGATCATGGAGTCCGGCGCCCTCGTCCCCGACGAGCTCGTGACCCGGATGCTCCGGGGGCGGCTCGCCGAGCCCGACGCGGCGTGCGGCGTCCTCTTCGACGGCTACCCGAGGACCGTCGCGCAGGCCGCGGCGCTCGACGCCCTCCTGGCCGAGTCGGGCCGCAGGATCGTGAGCGTCGTCTTCCTCGACGTCGCGGACGAGGTCATCGTCGACCGCCTCGTGAAGCGCGCGGCGCTCGAGGGGCGCGCCGACGACACCCCGGAGACCATCCGGGAGCGCCTCCGGGTCTACCGGGAGAAGACGGAGCCCCTCGCGGCCCGCTTCCGGGAGAAGGGCCTCCTGGCGCGGGTCGACGGGAACCGTCCGGTGGAGGCCGTCGCCGCCGACATCTCCCGGGCCGTGGCCGCCGCCGCGGAAGCCGCCCGATGATCACCTGCAAGGGGAGGTCCGAGATCCTCCGGATGGAGCGCGCCACGCGGGTGGTCCAGGAGGTCCTGGCCGAGTGCGTGGCCGCCTGCCAGCCCGGGGTCTCGACCGAGGAGATCGACCGGATCGCCGCCGAGGGGATCCGGAGCCGGGGGGCGAAGGCCGCCTTCCCGGGCTACCGGGGCTACCCGAAGACCATCTGCGTCTCGGTGAACGAGGAGGTGGTCCACGGCATCCCCTCCGCCAGGCGGAAGCTCCGCGAGGGGGACATCGTCGGCCTCGACCTCGGCGCGATCGTGGACGGCTACTACGGCGACGCGGCGCGGACGGCGCTGGTCGGCGCCGTCCCCGAGAAGGTCCGAACGCTCGTCGTGGAGACCCGGCGGGCGCTCTCGGCGGGCGTGGAGGCGGTCCGCGTCGGAGGCCGCGTGGGCGACATCGGCGCGGCGGTGGAGGCGGTGGCCCGGGAGCACGGCTTCGGGGTGGTCCGCGAGTTCGTGGGACACGGAATCGGGACGGCCCTCCACGAGGAGCCGCAGGTCCCGAACTACGGCCCTGCCGGGAAGGGAGAGCCGATCCGCGAGGGGATGACCCTCGCGATCGAACCGATGTTCAACCTCGGGACGGCCAAGGTGCGCGTGGGACCGGACGGGTGGACGGTGACGACCCTCGACGGGCGCCCGTCGGCGCACTGGGAGCACACCGTCGTCGCCACGGCGTCGGGACCGGTCGTCCTGGGTTTCGGGCGGTACACCGCCGACGGCGTCGTCCCGGGCGCGCCGGACGAGTCGGAGTATCCCGACGCGGCTGCCCCGCTCGCGGGCGGGGCCGTCGCATGATTCGAGGGACGGATGTCTAAGGAAGACGCCATCGAGGTGACCGCCACCGTGATCGAGCCCCTCCCGAACGCGATGTTCAAGGTGGAGCTCGACAACAAGCACCAGGTGCTCGCTCACATCTCCGGGAAGATGCGCAAGCACTTCATCCGGATCCTGCCCGGCGACAAGGTCCTCGTGGAGCTCTCGCCGTACGACCTGAACCGGGGCCGGATCATCTATCGCTACAAGTAGGAGGGCGGCCCGTCCCACGGCCCGCGGGGCCGGGGGAGAGCCGGAAGAGAGACATGAAAGTCCGCGCGTCCGTCAAGAAGATCTGTACGAAGTGCAAGGTGATTCGCCGGGCCGGCGTCGTCCGCGTCATCTGCGAGAACCAGAAGCACAAGCAGCGGCAGGGATGAGGCCGCGCGCGGCGGACACCCGCGGCGCCGGACCGAAGTCGTCAGTCGAGGGAAGGACCAGGAAGCAGGAGAACTAGATGGCTCGAATCGCCGGCGTGGATCTCCCCCCCAACAAGCGCGTGGAGATCGGACTCACGTACATCTTCGGGATCGGCCGCTCGACGGCCCAGCGGATCTGCACGGACGCCCGGGTCAGCCCGGACACCCGCGTCAAGGACCTCTCCGAGGACGAGGTGAGCAAGATCCGAAAGAAGATCCAGGAGGACGTCAAGGTGGAGGGCGACCTTCGCAAGGAGGTGGCCCAGGACATCAAGCGCCTCATGGACATCGGTTGCTACCGCGGTCTCCGTCACCGCCGCGGCCTGCCTGTCCGCGGGCAGAGGACCCACACGAACGCCCGGACCCGCAAGGGCCCGCGGAAGGGCGCGGTCGCCGGCAAGAAGAAGGCGACGAAGAAGTAGGAACGAGGAGAGCCGATGGCCGCTGCCGAAGCCAAGGGCCGGAAGAAGGGCCCCAAGAAGGAGAAGAAGAACGTCCCGCACGCGACGGCGTCGGTGCAGGCGTCCTTCAACAACACCATCGTCGCCATCACGGACCCGGCGGGGAACGTCCTGTCCTGGTCGTCCGCGGGCCGGATCGGCTTCAAGGGCTCCCGGAAGGGGACTCCCTTCGCCGCGCAGCTCGCCGCCCAGAACGCGGCGCAGCTCGCCCAGGAGCACGGCGTCAGGAGCCTGGACGTGAGGGTGAAGGGGCCGGGAGCCGGGCGCGAGAGCGCCATTCGCGCCCTGGCGGCCGCCGGGCTCGACATCAAGTCGATCCGCGACGTCACCCCCATCCCGCACAACGGGTGCCGGCCGCGGAAGCGGCGGCGCGTCTGACGGTCTGATATCCTGACCAGCCGGCCCGGGCGCCGGCACGTCCCGGAGCCCGGCGCCGCCCCCGGTGGGGCCGCTTCCCAGGATCCCCACCGGCGGCCGGCGCGGGCCGTCCCGCGGCGCCCTCCGGGGCGGCGGGGAACGGCCGGGTCCCCGCCCGCACGGCGCGGGCGGACGAGCGAAGGAACCGGTCCCTCGCGGACCGGCACCCGTAAACCGGCTCCCGATTCCGGGCCGGGACGAAGGGTGAGAGAGGAAACGACGGAGTCGAAGGGGAGGTCCCGACACCCGTGGCCCGTTACTGTGAGTCCGTCTGCCGGCTCTGCCGGCGCGAGGGGATGAAGCTCTTCCTCAAGGGCGACCGCTGCTTCTCCAACAAGTGCGCCATCGAGCGCCGCAACTTCCCCCCGGGCCAGCACGGACGCCGCCGCTCGAAGATCCTCGGCTACGGCATCCAGCTGCGCGAGAAGCAGAAGGTCAAGAGGTTCTACGGCCTCCTGGAGACCCAGTTCCGCCTCACCTTCGAGAAGGCCGAGCGGATGCGGGGCGTGACGGGCGAGAACCTCCTCTCGCTCCTCGAGCGCCGCCTCGACAACGTCGTCCACCGGCTCGGGTTCGCCTCGTCGCGCGAGCAGGCCCGGCAGCTGGTCCGCCACGGCCACGTGAAGGTGAACGGCCGGAAGGTCGACATCCCGAGCTTCGTGGTCGCGCAGGGCGCCGTCGTCGCGATCAAGGACAAGAGCCGGCAGAACCCCCTCGTCGTGGGCGCCCTGGAAGGGGCGAAGGCCCGGGGAGTCCCGGCCTGGCTGGAGCTGAACGCGTCGGAGTTCCAGGGGAAGGTCGTCACGCTTCCGAAGCGCGAGGACGTCTCCCTGGCGGTGAACGAGAAGCTGATCGTCGAGCTCTACAGCAAGTGACGGCCGAGCGTTGAGCGAAGGGAGAACGAGCACCATGATGTGGAAGGGCTTCCAGAGGCCGAACCGCCTCGACGTCGAGGAGGAGTCCGCGACCTACGGCCGCTTCACCGCTCAGCCGCTCGAGCGCGGCTGGGGAACCACCATCGGAAACGCCCTGCGGCGCGTCCTCCTCTCGTCCATCGAGGGGGCGGCGATCACCGCGGTCAAGATCGACGGCGTGGAGCACGAGTTCACGGCGATGCCGGGCGTCGTCGAGGACGTGACGGACATCGTCCTCAACCTGAAGGGCCTCGCCCTGAGGCTCCACGGCGACGAGCCGCGGACCCTGGTCCTCGACGCCAAGGCGAAGGGGCCGGTCACGGCGGACTCGTTCGAGGACGACGCGCAGGTCGAGATCCTCAACCCCGAGGCGCCGGTCGCGACGCTCGCCGACGGGGGGCGCCTCCGGCTGGAGGCGACCGTCGCCCGCGGCCGCGGGTACGTCCCGGCGGACCGGAACTTCGACCCCGAGGCCCCGATCGGGACCATCCCGCTCGACTCGGCCCACTCGCCGGTCCGGCGGGTGAACTACCACGTCGAGGCGGCCCGCGTCGGGCAGGCCACCGACTACGACAAGCTCGTCCTCGACGTCTGGACCAATGGCACCATCTCCCCCCGCGACGCGGTCGGCATGGCCGCCGTCCTCCTCCGCGACCACCTCGCGATCTTCGTGAACGTGGAGACCGAGGAGGGGAGCGCGGGCGCCGGCCCGGACCTCCCCCAGAGCGAGCTCGACGCGCTGCTCGACACGAGCGTCGAGGAGCTGGAGCTCTCCGTGAGGAGCGCCAACTGCCTGAAGAACGCGGGCATCCGGACGCTCCGCGAGCTCGTCCAGAAGACCGAGAAGGAGATGCTCGAGACCAAGAACTTCGGGCGCAAGAGCCTGAACGAGATCAAGGACATCCTCCGCGAGAAGGGCCTCGCCTTCGGGATGAAGATCGAGGCTCCGACGGGCGCGGGGCGGTAAGGACGCGTCGATGCAGCACAACCGCGCAGGCCGGAAGCTGGGCAGGACCACCGCCCACCGAAAGGCCCTCTTCCGCAACCAGCTCAACTCCCTCCTCACGCACGAGAGGATCACGACGACGCTCCCGAAGGCCAAGGAGCTCCGGCCCCTCGCCGAGAAGCTCGTCACCCTCGGCAAGCGGGGCGGGCTCCACGCGCGGAGGCTCGCCGCCCGGACCATCGACAAGGACTCGGTCAAGCGCCTCTTCGACGAGATCGCCCCGCGCTTCACCACGCGGGCCGGGGGCTACACGCGCATCATGAAGCTCGGCCAGCGTCCGGGCGACGGCGCGGAGATGGCGATCCTCGAGTTCGTCGACTTCGACTTCGCGCAGCGGCGCGCCGAGAAGAAGGCGGCCGAGAAGGCGGCGACCGACAAGAAGGAGTCCCTCCTCGACAAGGCCCGGCGCCTCGTGACGGGCAAGGGGAAGGGCGAGGCCGCCGAGGGCGAGAAGGCCGAGAAGGCCGGCGCCGCCCCGGAGGCCGCGACCGAAGGGTCCACCGAGAAGAAGCCTGCCAAGCCGAAGGCGTCGAAGCCGTCGAAGCCGAAGGCGGAGCCCAAGGCGGGAGCCTCCAAGGCGGCGAAGGCCCCGAAGGGCCCCAAGCCGGAGAAGAAGGGGGGGAGCACCCGCTCCGCGACCCCCCGCAAGGTGGGCGGAGGCTGACCCGGCTCCGGGACGGTCTCCCGGTTCGATCGTTCACCGTCGGGGCGCCCTCGGGCGCCCCGATCTGTTTCGGAGCCCCTGCCCTCAGCCCGGGACCGACAGGGCCCTCTCGATCTCCTCGAGCAGGACCTTCGTCGAGAACGGCTTGGTGAGGTAGAGGCGGGCGCCGAGCCGGAGCCCCTGCTCGCGCTCGGCGGGGTGGTTCCGGGCCGTCAGCATCACCACGGGCAGCGGGTTCGTCCGGGGGTTCTCCTTCAGGATGCGGCAGACGTCGAACCCCGTCAGGCCCGGGGAGAGCGAGACGTCGAGGAGGACGAGGTCGGGGAGGGTCTCCCGCGCCAGCCGGAGGGCCTCCTCGCCGCAGGTCGCCTCGAAGGGGACCATCCCGGCCAGGCGGAGCTTGAACGAGAGGATCTTGAGGATGTAGGGCTCGTCGTCGACGACGAGGATCCTCCGTCCGGGAAGCGGGAGGCCGGTGGACGCCATCCCCGGGATTCTAGGCGGACGGGGCCAGGAGGAGGACGACGGCCGCCGCCTCGGTCCGCGAGTGCGTGATCGTCACGTGGGCCGCGGTCACGCCGAGGGCGTCGGCGCGCTCGCGCGCGCGCCCGAGGAGGGCGAGGCGGGGAGGGCCTCCCGAGACGCGGGCGACGGCGATCTCGCGGAAGGCGACCCCCCTCATCCCGGTGCCCAGGGCCTTCATCGCGGCCTCCTTGGCGGCGAACAGGCCCGCCACGTGCTCGGCGAAGCGGGGCGAGCCGGGCGGGCGCCGGACCTCGCCCGGGACGCAGACGCGCTCGAGGAAGCGGCCCGGGTGCCGCACCAGCGCCTCGGCGATCCGCTCGATCTCGCAGAGGTCGATCCCGATCCCGACGACCGAGCCGCCCGGAGGGTAGGCGGCGGCGGCCAGCTCCTCGCGGAGCCGGGTCACGCGGGGGCCCCCGCGCGGGAGCGGGGCGTCCGGAGCTCGCGGGCCGCGAGGAAGAGGTGCAGGACGCCGAGGCCCGCGACGAATCCACGGAACCACGGCTCCGCGAGGAGCCCTTGCCAGGAGGCGGGCGCGCGAAGGACGACCCGGTAGAGCCAGAGGCGGCTCCACGGGGCCAGGATCAGGAAGAGGCCGGCCTCGAGGAAGTAGAACGCCACGAGGAAGCGGACGAAGCGGCCCGCGCGGGACTCGTCGGACACCAGGCCATTCTAGGGGGCGTCAGCCGCGTCCGCCTCGTCCTCCTCTTCCGCCACCGGAAGGGGCGGGTGCGGCCCGGGGAGCCGAGGGGGCGGAGTACGAACGGGGGGCCGAGGGCGCGCCGTAGGAGCGGGGAGACGGGGCTGAATACGACCGCGGCGCCGAGGGGGGCGCGTACGAGCGGGGAGACGGGGCGGAGTACGAGCGCGGCGCCGGCGGCGAGTACGAGCGTGGCTCCTGGTACGAGCGCGGCGCCGGTGGCGAGTACGACCTCGGTTCCTGGTAGGGGCGAGGCTCCGGTCTCGTGTACGGGCGGGAGCCGGGAGCCGCCGACCACCCCCGCGGGGAGGTGTCCCGCGGAGGGGCCGAGCCACGATAGGACGGCTCAGGGCCGTTGGAGCGGCTGGAGCGCCACCCGTCCGAGCGGTACGGCTCGGGGCGCGAAGAGGGCTCACCGCTCGGGGGGGCCGTGCGCCACCCCTCCGAGCGGGGCTCGGCGCGCAGCGCGGGGGCCGTCGAAGGGGGCGCGGGGGCGGTCACCCGCCCGGAGCCGGTCTCGGGCGCGGGAGCGGGAGAACGCCTGAGCGGCTCGGCGGGGCGCAGCGTCCCACCGGCCCGCTCGCTCCCGTCCGCCGGAGGCCTGTCGCCGCGGGAGCCGCCGACGAAGCCCGGGGAGGTCGTGGCCGACGGGGAGCGCCAGCCGTCGTCCCCTCGCGGCACGGCCCTGTCGCGCGGGGCCGGCGACGCGGGGAGGTCGCCTTCGCGGCGGCCAGCCGTGTCGAGGCGTCCGGACGCCGAAGGGGCGCTTCGCGAGGGTCCGACGCCGGAGCTCTCGCGCCAGGGATCGGTCCGTCCCGACGACGGGTCCCCGTCGCGCATCGTGCCCGCAGGCGTCCCGCGTCCCGCCCCCTCGGAGCCGAAGCCGCCGCCCAGGACGGCCCCTTCCCGGGCGGAGACGGGCGGACCGGCCGTCCCCCCGCGCGGGACCTCGCGACCCAAAGCCGACCCGCCGCCGGGGGAGCGTCCCTCCTCCCGGCCGGGCGAGGCCGAGGCGATCCGGTCGACCGTGATCGGCCTGTACGCGGGGTCGCGTCCGGGCACGGCCCGCGACCTGTCGAGCACGGCGGTCGCGGCCGGCCCGAGGGTCCTGTCGCGGCCCAGGATCGAGGTGAGGGTGGCGTCGGGGTTCCGCCCCGAGCCGCGCCCCTCGAGGCCGGCCTCGAGCGGCACGCGCCGGACCGCGTCCTGGACGGCGGTCACCATCGATCCCGACCGGCCCCGTTCGATCCGGAGCGGCGAGGTGGCGACGAGGCCTCGCTCTCCCCCACGGAAGCCGACCTGCTCGCCGTGACGAATGTCCCGCGAGGGATCGAGGCGCTCTCCGAGCCTGGAGACCGAAACGTAGTTCCAGCCCCGGGGATCGACGCGGCCCATGTCGACGGGGCCCCGGAGGTGGTAGTAGTCGTTCCACCCGCCGTGGCCGTACCGGCCGCCGTGGCCCCCGTGACGCCACCAGGAGGCGCCGTAGTAGCCCATCGGGCACCAGCCGACCCACGAAGGCGTGTAGGCCCAGTAGACCCAGGCGGGCGAGTAAACGACGCCGGGAGACCAGCACCAGCCGACGCCGGCGCCGAAGGTCCAGGTCCCGTAGTGGTAGGGGAGCCAGCCCCAGGGCTCGTAGGAGCACCAGGTCAGGCCGGCCGGCGTCCAGCGCCAGGTGCCGAGGGTGTAGGGCCGCCAGTCGGCCCCCACCGTGGGACGCCAGCAGTACGACCCGACGTCGGAGACCCAGACCCAGCTCCCGTAGGCGTCGAAGTCGGACGCGGCGTAGTCGTAGGAGTAGTCGGCGTTGACGTAGCGCGGGACGCTCCCGCTCGTCAGGCGGTCGAGCCGCTCCTCGACGAAGAGGGTGAAGCGGTCGCGGGGGACGTCCACGGCGTCGACCTCGATCTCCGAGGAGCCGCTCACGTAGGCGTACTCCCCCGCGCGGAGGAGCGCCCGCCCGGTCCGGGCGTTCACCTCGGCCGCGCCCTCGAGGACGTAGACCTCGGTCCCTCTCCGGCCGGTGTCGACGCGGACGATCCCCTTCTCGGAGACGAGGACGGTCACGTCGTCCGTGTCGATGCGGGAGGCCGCGTCCCGGGTCGTGGGGACGGACTGCTGGAGCGACACGGCGCCGCGCTCGACGAAGAAGGCGTTCCGGTCGTCGGTCGCCTCGTAGGTCCTGGCGAGCCGGTCGAAGCGGACCCGGGTCCTCACGTCGACGCGCAGGACGCCCCCGTCGGCCAGGATCGCCTCCGCTCGCGACGACGGGCCGGTCGAGACGACGTCGCCGGCGAGGACGGGCGTGTTCGCGCGAGCGCCCTGCTCGCCGTCGGCGGAGGAGACGAGGGAGACCTCCGAGCCGACGTAGGAGAGGTACGTGTACCCCTCCCGCTGGGCGGCGGCAGTCCCCGGGCCGGCGAGGAGGATGGCGACGGCAACCGACAAGGCGGTGCGGTTGAGACTGGTCTCTCGCATCTCCGCAACCTCCGCCCAGATTCCTTGCGACGCTCGTGCCAGGCCCGGAACGTCCTTTGCCGGAGACGCTTGACCGGAGGCCGGGGGCGAGTCACTCTTGCCCCGTGGTCTTCGAGTTCCTGAGGAAGAAGCTCCAGGAGATCGTGGGGCCGGGAGCGGATGCGCCCGCGGACGGGGGGGCCGCCCCCGGCCGGCAGGACTACGAGGAGCGCCGGAAGGCCGCGGAGACCCTTCACGCCGAGGGGAGGACCGACGAGGCCGTGGCCCTGCTGGAGGCCCTCGCCGAGGATCTCGCCGGGGAGGGGAGCTTCCCCCTGGCGGTCGCCGTCCGCTACCAGATCCAGGCGTGGAAGCCCGGGGCCGAGAGCGAGACGCCCGACGAGGGGGCGCGGAAGATGGCGGCCCGGAGGGACGAGACCGGCCCGATCCGGGCGCCCGGGAGGAAGCCGGGGGCCGACGTCCCCGCCGGGATCCGCGAGGCGCCGCTCCTGGCCGACCTCGACGCGAGCGAGATCGCCGCGTTGATCGAGTCGACCGGGCGCAGGAGCTACGCCGCCGGCGACGTCGTGGTCGAGGAGGGGAGGCCGGGGACCCACCTCTACATCGTGACGCGCGGGGCCCTCGCCGTCTCGACCCGGGGAGCGGGCGGCGACCCGGTCCCGGTCGGCACCCTCACCGTCGGCGACGCCTTCGGCGAGGTGGCCATCCTGACGGGGAGGCCGCGGGCGGCCACGATCGTGGCGGAGTCCGAGGCCGAGTGCCTCGAGATCAGCGAGAAGAGCTGGGCGACCCTCGTCGCGAGACACCCGCGCCTCTCGGAGGTCCTCGAGACGACGATGCGCGAGCGCGCGAGCCTGGCCGCCGAGGCGGTCGTGGACGCGTACAGGAGACGGAAGGGCGAGGGGGCCTGAGGTGGCGATCCGAGACATCGTGAAGTACGGCGACCCGCGACTCGTCGCCCGGAACGAGCCCCTCGTGGCCTTCGACGACCCGGAGCTCCCGGGGCTCCTCCGGGACCTGCTCGACACCTGCCGGGCCGCCCCCGGGCTCGGGCTCGCCGCTCCCCAGATCGGCGTGAACAAGCGCGTTGCGGTCGTCGACCTCTCCGTCGGGACGGACCCGTCTCAGGTGATCGTCCTGATCAACCCGGTCGTCGTCGATGCCGCCGGGCTGATCCGGGACGAGGAGGGGTGCCTCTCCTTCCCCGACATCACCGAGCTCGTCGAGCGCCCCGAGCGGGTGACGCTCGAGGCCTTCGACGAGAAGGGGCTCCGGCGGACGCTGGACGCCACGGACCTCCTGGCCCGGGCCTTCTGTCACGAGGTCGACCACCTCGACGGCCGGCTCTTCATCGAGAGGATGTCGAGCCTGAAGCGGGGCTTCGTCCTCCGGAGGGTCCTCAAGCGCCAGCGCCAGGGCGCCTGGTAGGGGCCCCGCGCCCGTGGGCGCCGCCGGCCCGCTCAGCCGCCTCAGCCGCGCGTGGCCCTGAGCTCGGAGAGGAGGTCGGCGCGGTGGATCGTCCGGGCGAGGTGCCCGGCCAGGGCGACGAGGTGCTCCAGCTCGGTCGAGTCCCCCGCGGCCGGCAGGGCCCCCCGCCGGTGGATGCGGAGGGTGCCGATCAGCTCGGGCCCGAACCAGAGCGGCGCCGAGACGATCACCCAGTCGGATCCCGAGTCGCGGACCTCGCCGGCGAGGCGCGGGGCCCGCTCGACACGGGGGTCCTCCGAGAGCGCCAGGGCGGCCAGGTAGGTCGGCGGCACTCCCCCGGGCCACGCCGTCGAGAGCGCGGCGTTCGTCTGCGCGCCGCCGGAGCGGCGCGTGTGAAGGGTGACCCCCTCCGCGCCGAAGAGGGTGGCGATCCGGTCGAGGATGGGGGGGAGCGCCGAGGCCCGCGCCTTCTCGTCCCCCGCGTCGGGCGTCTCGAGCCGGTCGATGATCTCCTGCTGCAGCTCGAGGAGCCGCGTCCGCGCCTTCAGAGCGTCCAGGAGGCGCTTCGAGCGGAGCGCGTTCTTCACCCGCGCCTTCAGCTCGCGCGCGGAGAAGGGCTTCGTGAGGTAGTCATTGGCGAGCGCCTCGAACCCCTTCAGGAGGTCCTCCTCCTCGGTCCGGGCGGTCACGAAGAGGACCTGCGTCTCGGCCGTCTCGGGGTCCGTCTTGATCCTGCGACAGACCTCGTACCCGGAGAGGTCGGGCATCTTGACGTCGAGGAGGATGACGTCCGGCGGCCTGTTGGCGACGCGCTCGAGCGCCTCCGTCCCGGAAAGAGCGCTCTCGAAGTCGCAGTCCAGCTCGTAGGCGATGTACGAGGCGACCTCCGCCTGGTACGGGTCGTCGTCCACGAGGAGCAGGAGGGGACGGCTCGTCGGCGCTCGGAACATCGACGCCGTTTTCCCACCTGAGCCCTTCCCAGTCAAGGAGATTGCGCGGTCCGTCGACGGCGTCGACAATCCGCCGGGTGAGCCTCACCCTCTTCGACACGGCCGCGCGCGCCCTCGTCCCCTTCGAGCCGCTCGTCCCCGGGCGGGTCGGCATCTACACGTGCGGGCCGACCGTCTACAACCGGGTCCACATCGGGAACCTCCGAACGTTCGTCTGGGAGGACGTCCTCTGCCGGTCCCTCCGCCTCCTGGGGCTCTCCGTGGTCCAGGTGATGAACCTGACCGACATCGACGACAAGACGATCCGCGGGGCGGTGGCCGCGGGCGTCCCGCTGCGGGAGTTCACCGAGCGCCACGCCGCCACCTTCTTCGAGGACCTCGCGGCGCTGAACGTGACGCCGGCGGACGTCTATCCCCGGGCGACGGAGCACGTGCCGGAGATGGTCGAGCTCGTGAGGCGGCTGGCCGAGCGCGGCCACACCTACGAGAGCGACGGGTCGATCTGGTTCCGGATCGCCTCGTTCCCCGCCTACGGGCGGCTCTCGAGGATCGACCCCGGGGCGATGAGGCGGGGGCAGAGGGTGGCGGACGACGAGTACGAGAAGGAGGACGTCCGCGACTTCGCCCTCTGGAAGGGGGCGAAGGAGGGAGAGCCGGAGTCGGCCCTCTGGGACACCTCGCTGGGGCGCGGGCGGCCGGGCTGGCACCTCGAGTGCAGCGCCATGTCGATGAAGTACCTCGGCGAGACGCTCGACCTCCACACCGGGGCGGTCGACAACATGTTCCCGCACCACGAGAACGAGATCGCCCAGAGCGAGGGGGCGACGGGGAAGCCGTTCGTCAGGACGTGGCTCCACGGGGAGCACCTCGTCGTCGACGGCGAGAAGATGGCGAAGTCGAAGGGGAACTTCTTCACGCTCCCCGACGTCGTCGCGCGGGGCTTCACCGCGCGCCAGGTCCGCTACCTCCTCCTCTCCGTCCCGTACCGCCAGAAGCTCAACTTCACCTTCGACGGCCTCCGCGCGGCCGCCTCGGCCCTCGAGCGGCTCGACTCGCTCGACGCCCGGCTCGCCGAGCGGGCGGCCGGGGCCCCGCCCGCCGGGGACGGGGCCTTCGCGGGCCGTGCCGCCGAGGCGTCGGCCGGCTTCCGGGCGGCGCTCGAGGACGACCTGAACTCCGCCGCCGCGCTCGGCGCCCTCTTCTCCTTCGTCAAGGAGGCGAACGCGGCGCTCGAGGCCGGGCACCTGGCGCCCGGCGACGCCGCGGCCGGACGGGCGCTCCTCCGCGAGGCCGACGCGGTCCTCGGCGTCCTGCCGAAGGACGAGGAGGCGACGCTCGCGGCCGAGGTGGAGGCACGGATCGAGGCGCGGCAGCAGGCGCGCAAGCGGCGCGACTTCAGGACCGCCGACGCCATCCGCGACGAGCTCGCCGCGCGCGGGATCCTCCTCGAGGACACCCCGCAGGGGGTCCGCTGGAGGCGGAAGGGGTAGGCGGCAAAGCCGCGCCGCGCCCCGGCCGGGTCCCCTTGACAAGCCGCCCGGCGGCGCGCTCTACTCCGCCGCGCATGGCGAACGTCGCCCAGCTTTCCTGGCACTGGCACCACGGCTGAGGCCGACGGGCGCATCTCGCCCGTCGGACCATTGTGTCCGAGGGCGCGAAGACAGAACGGCTTCCTTCGACCCCCTCGGACCGAGGGGGTTTTCGTTTGGCACCCGAGGGATTGACCGCCGAGAGGACGCTCCTCGTGGCCTCCGCCGCGCCGGCGACGGCGGGAGAGGCGGCCCGCGTCGCTTCGCTGCTCGACGGGCGGATCCGGGCGGTCGAGCTGCGCCTCGACGGCTTCCTCGAGCCGCCCGACCTCCCCGCGCTCCGCTCCCTCTTCCCGTCGGTGACCCTCCTGGCGACGGTCCGGAGCCGTCGCGAGGGGGGGCGCTTCGACGGGAGCGCCGCATCGGCACGGACCCTCCTCGCCGCCGCGCTCGACGCCGGCTTCGACCTCGTCGACGTCGAGGCGGCGCTCGACGGAGGGGAGCGGCTCCTCGGCCTCCCGGCCGGGAGGTGCGTCGCCTCGTTCCACGACCCCGCCGGGGTCCCCGCCGACGTCGAGGCCCGGGCGGCCCTCCTCTCCGCGACCGGCGCCCGCTTCGCGAAGCTCGTCGCCACGCCGCAGAGCGCCGTCGAGGCGCTCGCGCTCCTCGACCTTCAGCGCCGGCGGGCCGACGGCCGGCTCTCCGTCCTCGGGATGGGCGAGCGCGGCCTCCTGGCGAGGGCTCTCGCGCCGTGGCTCGGGGCGGCGCTGAGCTTCGGCTCCCTCGACCCCGCGGCCCCGACCGCGCCGGGGCAGCTCGCGGCGCTCGATCTCCTCGAAACGTATGCCGTCGGGCGCCCCCGTGTCGCGACGGGCTCCTGCCTCCTCGCCGGGGGACGGGTCTCGCACTCCTTCTCCCCGGCGCTGCACGACGGCTGGCTCGAGACGAACGGGATCCCCCTCCTCTACCTCCCCGTCGCCCTCGCCTCCTTCGGCGAGTGGGATGCCGTCGTGGCCGCGCTCGACCGCTGGGGTCTCCCGGTCCGCGGGGCCTCGGTGACGATCCCCTGGAAAGGGGACGCCGCGCGCCGCTTCCCCTGCCCGGGCGAGGAGGCGGTCAACACGCTCGTGAGGTCGGGGCCGGGGTTCGTGTCGGCGAACACCGACCGGACGGCGCTCCTCGAAGCGATCCCGGCGGCGTCCCCCGGCGACCGCGCCCTCCTCCTCGGGGCCGGCGGGATGGCGGTCACGGCGGCGTCCGTCCTGGCGGCCCGCGCCTACCGCCTCGAGGTCGCCGCTCGCCGGCCGGAGGTCTCCCGTCTCCTCGCGCGCCGCCTGGGCGGCGAGGCGGCGGAGCTCGCCGGCGTGGACGGACGCTCCGGCGCCACCGGCCGGCCCTACCGCGTCGTCGTGAACGCCACCCCCCTGGGCCTCGACGCGAACGACCCCCTTCCGTGCGCCCCCGGCCTCCTCGGTCCGGGAGTCCTCGTCGTCGACGCTCCCTATCGCCCGGGGGGGACCCTCCTCGTCCGCGAGGCCCGCGCCCGCGGCGCAGAGGCGGTCGACGGCTTCTCCCTCCTCGCAGCCCAGGCGGCCTCACAGGCCGCCCTCTTCACGGGCCGCCCGGCGTCGGCGAGCGATCTGACCGCCTGCCTGCCGGAGCGGCTCCGGACTCCGTTCGAGGTGACCGCGTGAGCTCTCCCCCCAACCTTCCCCGCGGGGTCCAGGCCTTCCTCTTCGACGGCGCCGAGCGGCGGCGCCGGGTGGAGGAGGGCATCGTCCGGGCCCTCCTGGCCGCGGGCCTGCGCGAGGTGATCCTCCCCGTCCTCGACTACGCATCCCCCTACGAGGGCGTCACCGCGGAAGGGGACGAGCGGCTCTACCGGTTCGTCGACCGGCAGGGGGAGCTCCTGGCCCTGAGGGCCGACTTCACGCCGATGGCGGCGCGCGTCGCCGCCCCGCGCCTCGGCTCCCTCGAGGAGCCCGTCTCGCTCTTCTACCGCGGCGACGTCGTGAGGGACGAGGCGGCCGGCGTCGGCCGCCCGCGGGAGTTCTCCCAGGTGGGGGCCGAGCTCTACGGCGACCCGTCGTTCGACGCGGACCTGAGGATGCTCGCGACCCTCCTGGGCGCGGTCGCCGAGGTCCCGGCCGAGCGGCTCACCCTGACGCTCGGCTGGGCCGGCCTCCTTCCGGCGGTCGTCTCCGCCGCCGCGCCCTCCCTCACGAGCCGCCTCTCCTCCGGCCTCGCCGACGTCCTGCGGGCGGCGCGGGAGCGCCGGGTGACGACGGTCGAGCGCCGCCTGAGGGAGGCGGGGGCGCGGCCGGCGGCCGCGGAGGAGATCGCCCGCTCGCTCCTGACCGGCTTCGACGCCGGCTCCCGGCTCCTCTCCGAGCCGGTCCTCGCGGGGCCGGCGGCGTGCCTGAAGCGGACGGCGGAGGCGGCCGTGGCGGCGCGCCCGGGCCTGACGGTGGTCGTCGACCTCGCCGGGACTCCGACGGCGCCCTACTACACGGGCCTCACCTGGGCGCTCGACGCCGCGGGCGGAGGGGCGGTCGTGGCGGCAGGGGGGCGGTACGACGAGCTCCTCGGCCGCTTCGGCCGGCCGGCCCCGGCGGTCGGCTTCTCGGTCGGCGTGGAGGCCCTCGTCGCGGCCACCGAGGCCCCCGCGGCACGGGCGCCGCGGCCGTTCCGGATCGCCGCGGGGAAGGGGCGGCTCCTCCCGAAGGCGCTCGCCGCGCTTCGCGGGGCCGGCGTCGACTTCGCCGAGCCCGACGGGAGGCGGCTCGTCGTGCCGGACGCGGCGGGCGCCTTCGAGCTCCTCCTCCTCAAGGACGACGACGTCCCGACCTACGTCGCCCACGGCGCCGCCGACGCGGGGATCGTCGGGAGCGACCGGATCGCCGAGTCGGGCGAGGAGGTGTTCGCCCCGGTCGATCTGCCGTTCGGCGCCTGCCGGCTCTCCCTCATCGGGCGGGCCGGGGAGCCGTTCCAGCCCAACGGGCACCCGGTGAGCGTCGGGACGAAGTACCGGCGCGTCGCGGCCCGGTACTTCGACGAGCGGCACCTCCCCCACGAGATCGTCCCCCTTTCCGGCTCGGTCGAGCTGGCGGCGGCCCTGAAGCTGACCGACGTGGTGGTCGACCTGATCGAGACGGGGCGGACCCTCGCCGAGAACGGCCTCGCGGAGATCGAGACGATCCTCGAGAGCCGCGCGACGCTCGTCGTGGGGCGCCGCGCGCTGGTCGAGAGGCGCTCGGAGGTGGCGGCCCTGGCGTCGCGGCTCGCCTCCGGGGCGGGTGTCCCGTGCTGAGGGTCGAGAAGGTCGGCCCCGCGTCGGGACGGAGGGGGCCGGACGCCGGGCGCGTCCTCCTGACGCGCCTCCTCGAGGGCCGGGGGCGCCCCGACTTCGGCGCGCTGCGCGACGCGCTCCCCATCGTCGAGTCGATCCTCTCGGGGGGGCGCCCCGCCCTCGCCGAGGCGGTCCGCGCGTTCGACGGCGCCTCCCTTACGGACGCCGAGGTCACCGTGAAACCGAGGAAGGCGCGCGGCGCGACCCCGGTCGACCCCGGCTTCGTCCGCGCCTTCCGCCTGGCGCGCGCCCGGCTGACCCGCTATCACCGGAGGCAGCTCCCGTCCGGCTTCGCCTTCCGCGACGCGCAGGGGGTGACCTTCTCCGAGGGCCCGGTGCCGCACGACGTGGTCGGCGTCTACGTACCGGGGGGGCGCGCGTTCTACCCCTCCTCGCTCCTGATGGGCGTCGTCCCGGCCCGCGTGGCCGGGGCGCGGAGGGTCGTCGTCGCGACGCCTCCCCGCGCGTACCTCGGCAGCGCCGAGCTCCGGTGGGCGCTGGCAGAGCTCGGGGTGGACGAGGTCCTCCTGGCCGGCGGCGCCCACGGCGTCGCCGGGCTCGTCTCCGTCTGCGGCTGCACGAAGGTGGTCGGCCCCGGCAACCGGTGGGTCGCCGCCGCCAAGCACCTCCTCTCGGGGCTCGTCTCCGTCGACCTCCCGGCCGGGCCGTCGGAGGTCCTCGTCCTGGCGTCGGCCGACGCCCCCGCCGACCGCGTGGCGGCCGACCTCCTCGCCCAGGCCGAGCACGACCCCGACGCCCTCGTCCTCCTCTTCACCGACTCGATCGCGCTCGGTCGCGCCGTCGCCGCCGAGGTCGCGGGGCAGCTCCCGGGCCTCCCCGCGGAGGCGACCGCCCGGCAGGCGCTGGAGGCGCGCGGGGCGGCGCTCGTCTTCCCGTCGCTGGCGCGTGCGGCCGCGGAGGGGCGGCGGGTCGCCGCCGAGCACGTCCAGGTCATGGGGAGGAAGGCCGAGCCCTTCGCCCCGCTCCTCGCCGAGACGGGAGGGGCGGTCTTCGTCGGCTCCGACACGCCGACCGCGTTCGGCGACTACCTCGCGGGCCCGAACCACGTCCTCCCCACCGGCGGGGCGGCCCGGAGCTTCTCCGGCCTCTCGGTCCGCGACTTCGTCCGCTGGGGGCGGACGGTCCGCTTCAGCAGGGACGCCGCGCGCCGGCTCGCACCCCCCGCGGCGACGCTCGCCCGCTTCGAGGGGCTCGAGGCCCACGCCCGATCGCTCGACAGGAGAGGACCCAGGTGAGCCGCGCCCTCGACGCCGTCCGTCCCGAGATCCGGAAGCTCCGCGCCTACACCTTCGCCCCGGTCCCTCAGGGCCTCCGGGCCAAGCTCGACTTCAACGAGGCCTCCGCCGACGTCGCTCCGGCGCGGAAGGCGGAGGTCCTCGCGCGGGTCGCGGCGCGGCGGTGGGCGCTCTACCCGGAGTTCGGCGCGCCGAGGCTCCGCGAGGCGCTGGCGGCCGCCTCGGGCCGCTCTCCCGACGAGGTCGTCCCCGGAAACGGCTCGGGGGAGGTGATCCTGGCGGCGATGTCGGTCCTCGCCGGCTGCGGGGGGACGCTCCTCCTCGCCCCGCCGGTCTTCTCGCTCTACTACCAGATGGCCGCCCTCGTCGGAGCCCGGGTCGCCGAGGTGCCGCTCGCCGGGCCGGCCTTCGCCCTCGACGAGGACGCGTTCCTCGCGGCGGTCGCGCGCGAGGCGAGGCCCGTCCCCCTCCTCTGCTCGCCGAACAACCCGACGGGCGGGACGGTGCCGCTCGCGTTCGTCCGCCGGCTCGCGGCGGTGGCGCCGGTCGTCCTCCTCGACCAGGCGTACGTCGACTTCGCCGGCGAGGAGGACGACGCGCGGATCCTGCTCGACGAGCTCGACAACCTCGTCGTCTTCCGGACGCTCTCGAAGGCGTACGGGATCGCGGGCCTGAGGGTCGGCTACGCCCTGGCGCGGACCCCGCTCGCGCGAGAGGTCGCCAAGGCCGTCCTCCCGTTCAGCGTCGACGTGGGCGCGGAGGAGACCGCGCTCGCCCTCCTCGCCGACCGCGCGGGCGTGGCCGCGCGGACGGGCGAGGTCGCCCGCGAGCGCGAGCGGGTGGCCGCGGCGCTCCGCGCCCTCGGCGCGCGGGTGGCCCCGTCGCGCGCGAACTTCCTCTTCTTCGTCCCCCCGGGGGGCGACGCCCCGGCGCTCTTCCGCGGCCTCCGCGAGAGGGGAGTCCTCGTCCGCGAGCTCGTCTTCCCTGCATCGTCCGCAACGCCCTCCGCCATCCGCGTCACCATCGGCACCCCCGAAGAGAACGACGCCTTCCTCCGGGCGTTCGAGGAGGTCCTGTGAGCCGCATCGCCGAGGTCCGCCGCGTCACGAAGGAGACCAGCGTCCACCTCGTCGTCGACCTCGACGGCGCGGGGGAGGCGAAGGTCGCGACCCCCGTCGGGTTCCTCACCCACATGTGCGAGACCGTCGCGCGCCACGCGCGGTTCGACGTCACCCTCTCGGCCGAGGGGGACGTCCACGTCGACGCCCACCATACCGTCGAGGACGTCGGCCTCGCCCTCGGCGACGCCCTCGACCGCGCGCTCGGCGACAGGGCGGGAATCGCGCGGTTCGGCCACGCCTACGTCCCGCTCGACGAGGCCCTCGCGCGGGCCGTGGTCGACCTCTCCGGCCGCCCGTACCTCGTCTTCGAGGCGCCGTCGACGCCGGAGCTGGCGCACGTCACCCCGGACTTCCCCTTCGCGCTCGTCGAGGAGTTCTGGAAGTCGGTCGCCTTCCGCGGGAAGCTGAACCTCCACGTCGACCTCCTCCGCGGGCGCAACGGCCACCACGCCGCCGAGGCGATCTTCAAGGCCGCGGCGCGGGCGCTCCGGCAGGCCGTGGCCGTCTCGGAGAGCGGCATCCTCTCGACGAAAGGGACGCTGACGGCATGAGCGAGGTGGTCCTCGTCGACTATGGCGTCGGGAACACCGCGTCGGTCCGCCGCGCCCTCGAGCGCCTCGGGGCGGTCGTCGCGCAGAGCGGCGACCCGGAGCGGGTGGCCGCCGCCCGTCGCGTCGTCCTCCCCGGCGTCGGCGCCTTCGCGCCGGCGCGCGAGCGGCTGGCGGCGACGGGGCTCGAGGAGGGCCTCCGGGCGGCGCTCGCCTCGGGGGCGCGGCTTCTCGGCCTCTGCCTCGGCTTCCAGCTCCTCTTCGAGTCGAGCGCCGAGTTCGGCGTCACGCGCGGGCTCGGCCTCCTCGGGGGGCGCGTGGAGCCCTTCGGCCCCGGCGCGCGGGTGCCGCACGTCGGCTGGAACCGGGTCGAGCCGGCGGGGAGCCCGCCCGGCCGGCGGATCCTCGGGGGGCTGCCGGGAGGGGCGTGGGTCTACTTCGTCCACTCCTTCCGGGCCGACGGCGCCGACCCGGCCGACGTGGCGGCCTGGTGCGACCACGGGGGACGCTTCCCGGCGGCGGTCGAGCGGGGCGAGGTCTGGGGGTGCCAGTTCCACCCGGAGAAGTCGTCGTCGGCGGGGCGCGCGATCCTCGCCGCCTTCCTGAAGGAGGAGCCGGGATGATCGCTCTCTGGCCCGCCATCGACCTCCTCGAGGGGCACGTCGTCCGCCTCCTCCACGGCGACCCGGCCCACAGGACCGTCTACGACGAAGACCCCGTGGCCGTGGCCCGGCGGTGGGCCGGGGAGGGCGCGGACGGCATCCACGTGGTCGACCTCGACGCGGCGCTCGGCCGCGGCTCCAACCGCCCCGCCGTCGAGGCGATCCTCTCGGCCGTGAAGGTGCCGGTCCAGGTCGGTGGCGGCCTCCGGGGCCTCGCCGCCGTCGAGTCGATGCTCGCGGCGGGGGCCGCCCGCGTCGTCCTCGGGAGCCTCCCGTTCCGCCACCCGGAGGCGTTCGTCTCGGTCCAGGAGACCCACGGCTCCCGGGTCGTCGTCGCCCTCGACTGCAAGGCCGGCCGCCCCACGGTGAAGGGGTGGACCGAGGACTCGGGCGCCGGGAAGGCCTCGGACGTCGCGCGGCTCCTGGCGCAGCTCGGCGTGAGGGCGCTCCTCGTCACAGACGTCGCGCACGACGGCGCGATGGACGGCCCGAACCTGGAGCTCCTGCGCGAGGTGAGGGGCTGCTTCCCGGGCGAGGTCCTGGCCTCCGGCGGGATGCGCGGCCCCGGGGACCTGGCCCCCGTCGTCGAGGCCCTCGCCGGGGGGCCGTGCGGGGCGATCTTCGGCCGCGCGGTCCACGAAGGGGCCACCGACGTCCCTTCCCTCGTGGCGGCCCGGTCGGCGCTCGCCGCGCGCGGGGACGGAAAGGGAAGGCCGTGAGCCTCGCGGTGAGGGTCATCCCCTGCCTCGACGTGGCGGGCGGGCGCGTCGTGAAGGGCCTGAACTTCGTCGACCTGCGCGACGCCGGCGACCCGGTCGAGGCGGCCGTCCGGTACGAGGCCGAGGGGGCCGACGAACTCTGCTTCCTCGACATCGCCGCCTCGCACGAGGAGCGGGGGACTCTCGTCGCCCTCGTCTCGCGCGTCGCCGAGGCCCTCGCCATCCCCTTCACCGTCGGCGGGGGCGTGCGGAGCGTCGAGGACGCCGGCGCGCTCCTCGCCGCCGGGGCCGACAGGATCACCGTCAACACCGCGGCGATAGCCGACCCGTCGCTCGTGACGCGGCTCGCCGAACGGTTCGGCGCGCAGTGCGTCGTCGTCGCCGTGGACGGGAAGAAGGTCGCGGGCGGGACCGGGGGCGGGCCCCGCTTCGTCGCCTCCACGCACGGAGGCCGTCGCCTGACGGAGCTGGAGGTCCCGGCCTGGGTCGCCGAGGTGACGGCTCGCGGGGCGGGGGAGATCCTCCTCACCTCGATGGACGCAGACGGGACGCAGGCGGGGTTCGACCTCCCCATGCTCCGCGCGGCGCGCGCCGCGACGACCGTCCCGATCGTCGCCTCCGGGGGGGCGGGGAAGGTCGAGCACTTCCCTCCGGCGGTCCTCGAGGCGGGGGCCGACGCCGTCCTCGCCGCCTCGGTCTTCCACGACCGGGTCTTCACCGTCGGCGCGGTCAAGCGGGCTCTCGCGGCCGCCGGCGTCCCCGTCCGTCCCGCGGTCCCGCCCGGTCTCGAGGCGCTCGTCACGGACGCGGCGGGCCTCGTCCCCGTCGTGATCCGCGACGAGCGGACGGGCGATGCCCTGACCCTCGCGTGGGCGAACGCCGAGGCGCTCGCCCTGACCGCGGAGACGGGCTTCACGCACCTCTACAGCAGGAGCCGGAAGGCGCTCTGGAAGAAGGGGGAGAGCTCCGGCCACGTCCAGCGGGTCGTCAGGATCTCGGTCGACTGCGACCGCGACGCCGTGCTCTACGACGTCCTCCCCGAGGGCCCCGCGTGCCACACGGGGAGGCGGACCTGCTTCACGGCGGTGCCGGGGCTGCCGTTCGCGGCGCCGGGCGCCGCTCCGACCGGGCCGGCAGCAGCCGCGCCGGCTCCTCGCCTCGACCTGGAGCCCCTCTTCGAGATCGTCGCCGAGCGACAGGCCCACCCGCAGCCCGGGTCGTACACCAACCGCCTCCTCGCCGAGGGGCTGGCGCGGTGCGCGCAGAAGGTCGGCGAGGAAGGGGTCGAGGTCGCCCTCGCCGCGGTCACGGGCGACGAGAAGGCGCTCGCGGGCGAGGTGGCCGACCTCCTCTTCCACGTCGTCGTCCTGATGGCGGCGCGGGGGCTCGACCCGTCGGCCGTCCAGCGGGAGCTCGAGGAGAGGCGCGGCGTCCGCCGCGCGCCGAAAGGGGAGCCGTGAGCCGTTCCCTCGTCGTCCTCGAGCGGCCGGCCGACCTGACGACCCCGGTCGCGGTCATGCGGACGCTCCTCGCCTCGCCCGAGCCCTGCTTCCTCCTCGAGTCGGTCGAGGGGGGCGAGCGGAGCGCCCGGTGGTCGTTCCTCGGGACGGCGCCCGAGCGAGAGATCGACGGCGCCACCGAGGACCCGTTCGCCGCCCTGCGCCGCGTCGCGACCGACCCTCCGCCCCCGTCGGACGACCTCCCGCCGTTCACCGGCGGCGCCGTCGGCTACCTCGGGTACGACGCCGTCCGGCGGCTCGAGCGCCTCCCGTCGCTCCGCCCCGACCCGATCGGCCTCCCGGACGCCTGGTTCGGCGTCTTCACGACGATCATCGCCTTCGACCACGTCAAGCACCGGCTCCTCTTCCTGGCCCACGCCGAGCCCGGCGACGAAGGGGCGGCGCGCGAGGCGCTGCGACGGCTGGCCGACCGGGTGGCGCGGGGCGTCGCCCCCGAGCCGGCGCCGCGCCCCTGGGAGCCCCCCGGCACCTTCGCGGAGTCGATGCCGCGGGCGGAGTACGTCGCGGCGGTCGAGCGGGCGAAGGAGCACATCCGCGCCGGGGACGTCTTCCAGGTCGTCCTCTCGCGCCGCTGGTCGGCGCCGTTCGCGGGGGACCCGTTCCGGATCTACCGCGCCCTCCGGCGGATCAGCCCGTCCCCGTACCAGTACTTCGTGAGGACGCCCCGGGCCTCGGTCTTCGGCGCGTCGCCCGAGCGGCTCGTGAGGGCGGAAGGAAAGCGGGGGGGAGGAACGGGCGGAGGAGGTGGAGGAGGCGAAATCGAGACCATCCCGCTCGCCGGCACGAGGCGCCGCGGAGCGAGCCGCGAGGAGGACCTCGCCCTGGAGCGCGAGCTCCTCGCGGACGAGAAGGAGCGGGCCGAGCACGTCATGCTCGTCGACCTCGGGAGGAACGACGTGGGCCGCGTCGCGGCGGCGGGGAGCGTTCGGGTCGCCGAGTTCTTCTCCGTGGAGCGGTACTCGCACGTGATGCACCTCGCCTCCCGCGTCGTCGGGAGGCTGGCGGAGGGACGCGACGCGGTCGACGCCCTCGGCGCGACCTTTCCCGCGGGGACGCTGACGGGGGCGCCGAAGATCCGGGCGATGGAGGTCATCGAGGAGCTCGAGCCGGTCCGACGCGGCGCCTACGGCGGGGCGGTCGGGTACCTCGACCTGGCGGGGAACCTCGACGTCGCCATCGCGATCCGGACGGCGGTCGTCAAGGACGGGGTCCTCCACGTCCAGGCGGGGGCCGGGATCGTCGCCGACTCGCGGCCCGAGGCGGAGGCCGACGAGTGCGAGAGCAAGGCGCGGGCGCTGATGAGGGCCGCCGAGGCCGCCGCGGAGTACGAGCCATGATCGTGGTGATCGACAACTACGACTCGTTCACCTACAACCTGGTCCAGGTGCTCCAGACGCTCCACGACGACGTCCGCGTCTTCCGCAACGACGCGCGGACGGCCGCGGAGGTGCTCGCCCTCGGGCCCGACCGGATCGTCGTCTCGCCGGGTCCCGGCCGTCCCGAGGACGCCGGGATCTCCTGCGAGCTGATCCTCCGGAACCGATCCGTCCCGCTCCTCGGCGTCTGCCTCGGGCACCAGGCGATCGGCGCGGTCTTCGGCGGCTCCGTCGTGAGGGCCCCGGTCCTGATGCACGGCAAGACCTCGGAGATCCGGCACACGGGGCGCGGCGTCTTCCGCGGCCTGCCGGACGGGTTCGTCGCGACCCGCTACCACTCGCTCGTCGTCGCGCGCGAGAGCGTCCCGGACGTCCTCGAGATCACGGCCGAGACGTCCGACGGCCTCGTCATGGGGCTCGCGCACCGGACGCTCCCGATCGCCGGGGTCCAGTTCCACCCGGAGTCGGTCCTGACCACCGAGGGACCGAGGCTCCTCCGGAACTTCGTCGAGGCGGGGACGGCGTGACCGGGCTCGCCCGCGCCTTCCGGGCGGTGATGTCCGGGGCCGTCCTCTCGCGCGAGGCGTGCCGGGGGGCCTTCGAGGAGATGCTCGGCGAGGGCTCCTCCGACGTCCTGACGGCGGCCCTCCTGGCCGCGCTCGCCCGCCGGGGCGAGGCGCCGTCGGAGGTGGCCGGCGTCGTCGACGTCCTGCGCGACCGGGCGGTCCGCCTCCCTCTCGACGAAGCGGTCGCCGCCTCCGCGATCGACGTCTGCGGGACGGGGGGCGACGGCCTCGGGACGTTCAACGTCTCCACGGCGACCGCCTTCGTCGTGGCGGGCGCGGGGGTGCCCGTCGCCAAGCACGGCAACCGCGCGGTCTCCTCGGCGTGCGGGTCGGCGGACGTCCTCTCGGCCCTCGGCGTGAGGATCGACATGCCGCTCCCCCTCGCCGCGCGCGCCCTCGCCGAGGCGCGGATGACGTTCCTCTTCGCTCCCGCCTACCACGGGGCGATGAAGCGGGTCGCCGGGCTCCGGCGCGAGCTCGGGGTGAGGACCGTCTTCAACCTCGCCGGCCCCCTGGCCAATCCCGCCCGGGTCGCCCGCCAGCTCGTCGGCGTCGACCGCCCCGAGCGGATCGAGGTCCTCGCCGAAGCCCTCCTCGCCCTCGGGACCGCGCACGCCCTCGTCGTCTCGCACGAGGGGGGCGGGGACGAGATCCTCCCCTTCGGCGTCACCCGCGCCGCCGAGGTCTCGGGCGGGGCGGTCCGGCGGCTGGAGCTGACCGCGTCCGACTTCGGTCTCCCCGAGCACTCTCCGGAGGCCCTCGCCGGCGGGGACGCGGCGACCAACGCCGGCTACCTGCGCGCCCTCCTCGACGGCGAGAAGGGGCCGCGGCGCGACACGGTCCTGATGAACGCGGCGGCCGCGCTCGTCGTGGCGGGGGCGGCGCCGGACTTCCGGACGGGGGTCGCCCGGGCGGAGGCCGCCCTGGACGGCGGGACGGCCCGGGGGGTCCTGACGCGTCTCGTCGCCCTCTCGGCGGAGGCCCTGTGACGGCTCCTCAGCGGGCGGGCGGCCTCCTCGGGGAGATCCTCGCGGCCAAGAGGCGGCGCCTCACCGCTGGCGAGCTCGCTCCACGCGGATCTGCGCCTCTGCCGTCCGACGGCGCGCGCTTCCTCGCCGCGCTGAGGGCTCCGGGGCCGCGCGTGATCGCCGAGCTGAAGCACCGCTCCCCCTCGGCGGGGGTGATCCTCCCCGACCCGGCGACCGCCCTTCCCGCCGTGGCCCGCGCCTACCGGCGCGCCGGGGCCGCGGCGCTCTCGGTCGTCGTCGAGCAGGACTTCTTCGGCGGCGACCCTTCCTGGCTCCCGGAGGCCAAGCGCCTCACCGGCCTGCCGGTCCTGATGAAGGACTTCGTCGTCGACGAGGTCCAGCTCGACCAGGCGGTGGCGCTCGGCGCCGACGCCGTCCTCCTGATCGTCTCCGCGCTCGGGGACGACGACCTCGCGCGCCTCCACCGGGCGGCGCGCTCGCGCGGGCTGGCCGTCCTGGTCGAGGCGCACGACGAGGCGGAGGTCCGCCGGGCCGCAGCGGCGGGTGCCGAGGTGGTCGGGATCAACGCCCGCGACCTGACGACCTTCGCCGTCGACCTCGACGAGGTGATGCGCCTCGGCGCCCTCCTGCCGCGCGAGGCCGTCCGCGTCGCCGAGAGCGGCATCCGGGGCCGCGGCGACGTCGAGCGGCTGGCGGCCGCCGGCTTCGGCGGCTTCCTGGTGGGGGAGTCGCTCCTCCGCGCCGCGGATCCGGCGCGCGCGCTCCGCGCCCTGCGGGGCGAGGGGACGGTCGAGGTGAAGGTCTGCGGCGTCACGCGGGCCGAGGACCTGGCGGCCGTCGAGGAGGCCGGGGCGGACTGGGTCGGGCTCAACTTCTCGCCGCTCTCGCCGCGGCGGGTGACGGTGCCCGCGGCCCGGGAGCTCCGGGAGAAGGCTCGGTGGCTGAAGGGCGTCGTGGCGGTCTTCGCCGGGAACGCCGAGACCGACGTCGACGAGGTCCTCGAGACCGTCCGGCCCGACGCGGTCCAGAGGCACGACCCGCCCCCGCCGGGGGGCGCGCGGCCGCTCGCCGTCCCTCTCTGGCAGGCGGTCCGCGTGGGGCGCGACGACCTCGCCGAGGCGGCCCGATGGGCGGGGGACGTCCTCGTCCTCGACGGCGTCGACCCGGCGGCCCCCGACCGGCCGGGAGGCACCGGGCGGACGTGGGACTGGAGCGTCTCCCTTCCCGGCGGCCGCCCGGTCTTCGTCGCGGGGGGGCTCACGCCGGACAACGTGGCCGGCGCGGTCGGCGCGCTCGACCCGCACGGGGTCGACGTGGCGTCCGGCGTCGAGTCGCTGCCAGGGGTGAAGGACGCGGCGCGGATCGCCGCCTTCGTGGAGGCGGCACGGAAGGGGCGGGATGCGCGCGGCGCACGGAGAGACCGGCGGGACGCCGGGAAGGAAGGGGACGGGCTCGGTGGCTGACTTCGGCAGGCGCGATTTCGACGTGCCGCGGGCGGACGCGGCGGGTCGCTTCGGAGAGTACGGGGGGCGGTTCGTGCCCGAGACGCTGATGGCGCCGCTCGCCGAGCTCGAGACGGCCTACCGGCGGGCCCGCCGCGACGGGGCGTTCCGGCGCGAGCTCGACGGGCTCCTGACGACCTACGCGGGGCGCCCGACGCCCCTGACCCAGGCGCGGCGTCTGACGGAGGCGCTCGGCGGGGCGCGGATCCTCCTCAAGCGCGAGGACCTCCTCCACACGGGGGCCCACAAGATCAACAACGCCCTCGGCCAGGTCCTCCTCGCGCGACGGATGGGGAAGAGGCGGGTCGTCGCGGAGACGGGCGCAGGCCAGCACGGGGTCGCGACCGCGACGGCGGCGGCGCTCCTGGGGCTCGAGTGCGTCGTCTACATGGGGGAGGTCGACGTCGAGAGGCAGGCGCCGAACGTCTACCGGATGCGCCTCCTCGGGACGAAGGTCGTCCCGGTGGCGTCGGGCTCGCGGACGCTCAAGGACGCCATCAACGAGGCGATGCGCGACTGGGTGGCCACCTACGACACGACCCACTACGTCCTCGGGTCGGTCCTGGGGCCGCACCCCTTCCCGACGATGGTCCGCGACTTCCACGCCGTCATCGGGAAGGAGGCTCTGGCGCAGAGCCGCAGGCTCCTCCACGGGGCGCTCCCGGACCTCCTCGTCGCCTGCGTCGGCGGCGGCTCGAACGCCATCGGCCTCTTCCACGCGTTCCTCCCGTTCCGCGGGGTCGAGCTCGTCGGGGTCGAGGCGGGGGGGCGCTCTCTCGCCCCGGGGGAGCACGCGGCGCGCTTCGGTCCCGGCCGGGCCGGGGTCCTCCACGGGACGCGGACGCTCCTCCTGCAGGACGAGGACGGCCAGGTCCTCCCGACGCACTCGGTCTCGGCGGGCCTCGACTACCCGGCCGTCGGCCCGGAGCACGCGAACCTCGCCGCCCTGGGGCGGACGCGCTACGTGTCGGTCTCCGACGGGGAGGCGCTCGAGGCGTTCCACCTCCTCTCCGAGAAGGAGGGGATCATCCCCGCCCTCGAGACGGCCCACGCCGTCGCCTGGGCGGTCCGCGAGGCGCCGCGCCGCCGCCCGGACGAGGTCATCGTCGTCAACCTCTCGGGGCGCGGCGACAAGGACGTCCCCCAGGTGGCCCGGCGCGAGGGGGTGGAGCTGTGAGCGGCCGGCTCGGCGCCGCGTTCGGGAGGGCGCGCGCGGAAGGGCGCGCGGCCCTCGTGGCCTTCGTGGAGGCGGGCGACCCTTCGCTCGCGGTCACGGGTCGGCTCCTCCCCGCCCTCCAGGCCGCCGGAGCCGACGTGATCGAGCTGGGGATCCCCTTCAGCGACCCGATCGCCGACGGCCCGGTCATCCAGCGCGCGAGCCAGCGCGCCCTGGGGGCCGGAGCGACCCTCGCGAAGGTCCTCGACGCGGCGGCGGCGGCGCGCGGCGAAGGGCTCTCGGTCCCCCTCGTCGCCTTCAGCTACGCGAACCCGATCCTCGCGTTCGGCGTGGCGGCGTTCGCCCGGCGCGCGGCGGAGGCGGGGATCGACGGGGTCCTCGTGACGGACCTTCCCCCGGAGGAAGGGGAGGCGGCGGCCGCGACGTTCGTCTCGTCCGGGCTCGACCCGGTCTTCCTCCTCGCCCCGAGCTCCACCCCGGCGCGGATCCGCCGGGCCGCGCGGCTCTCCTCCGGCTTCGTCTACCTCGTCTCCCGCCCGGGGGTCACCGGGGCGCGGAACGACCTCCCCGAGGGCCTCCCCGACCTCGTCGCCCGGGTTCGGGCGGGGATCGGCAGGACGCCGCTCGCGGTCGGGTTCGGCATCTCGAGCCCGGAGCAGGTCCGCGCGGTCTCCCGCGAGGCGGACGGGGTCGTCGTCGGGAGCGCGATCGTCCGGACGATGGAGGAGGCCGTCGCCGCCGGGCGCGACCCGGTCCCCGCGGCGGCGCGCCTCGTCTCGAGCCTCGCCGCGGCGACCCGCGGATAATCGCCCCGTGGAGCGGGGCCCGCAGGCGCGCGCCGGCGCGGAGCCGCTGTCGGCGCGGATCGCGCGCGCCGACGGTCCGGCCCTCCTCGCGCTGGTGGAGGAGAGCGCGGAGCGCCTCTCGGAGCGGGACGCCCTCCAGTGCCTGAGGCACCCGTTCGCCGGCGAAGGGGTCCTCTCGGCGATCCTGGCCCAGCGCCGGCTGGTGTCGGCGCGGGCCGTCCGCAAGGCGCTCGCGCTCCACCCGCGGACCCCCCGCACGGAGGCCGTCCACTGCCTCGAGGAGCTGACCTGGCGGGACCTCGCCGACGTCGGCCGGCACGCGCGGACGCCGGCTGCCGTGCGGAGCGCCGCGAACCGGCGGATCCTCGAGAAGCTCCCCCGGCTCGCCCTCGGGGAGCGGATCGCCCTCGCCCGCCTCGCGGACCGCGAGCTCTTCCCCGCGCTGCTCGACACGGGGGGGCCGGAGGTCTTCGCGGCCCTCCTCGAGAACCCGCGGCTCCTCCCGGAGGACCTCACCGCCTGGGTCCTCGTCAGGAGCCCCGATCCCTCGCTCCTCGCGCTCCTCGCCGAGGCGGAGAGGTGGGTCGACCGGCCCGGGATCCGGGCGGCGCTCCTCTCCTCGTCGCGAACGCCGCGGCCCGTCGCGCTCGCCCTCCTGTCCGGGGCGAGCCGCCAGGAATGGGCCCGGCTCGTCGAGACGCCGGGTGCCGACCCTCTCCTGGCCGCCTGCGCCGCGAGGCTGCTCCGAGAGTCCTCGCCACCTGATTGACACCTCGGTCCCCGGGCCGGTACCCTTCTTGCGTCCGAGGAGGGTCGTGTCCGCGGAAACGCCCCAGGAATTCGGTGAAGAGCTGCGTCGCGAGCGTGAGCTCCGCGAGGTGAGCAGGGAGCAGCTGGCGGAGGTCACCAAGGTCTCCGTCCGCCAGATCGAAGCCCTCGAAGGAGGGCGCTTCGAGCTCCTCCCCGCGCGCGTCTTCAGCCGCGGGTTCGTCCGCGCGATCGCCAAGCACCTCGGGCTCGACCCGGAGCTCTCTGCCGCGGCCTTCTCCCACGTCTGGGAGGAATGGAGCCAGGAGCAGGCGGGAAAGAGCTCCACGGTCGCGGTCGCGGGCCCGGTCCGGCTCTCCCGTCCCCGCAGGAGGACCGCCCTCGACACCACCGCGCTCGGCGTCGGGATCGCGGTCGTCCTGGCGAGCGCGGCCGGCGTCTTCGCCATCGTCAAGGCGCGCGGCGGGGAGAAGCCCGCCACGCTCCGGCGCGCGGCGATGGCGACGCCCGACCCGGCCAGCGGCCCCGCCGCCCTCTCCCTCCCCCCGACGATCGCCGAGGCGTCGGTGGCGCTCCCGCCCGGCTCGTCGCTGTCTCCCTCTCCCGCGTCGGTGGCGCCCGCCGCGAGCCGCCCCGCTCCGTCGGGCGCGGGGCGGACGCTGACGCTGACGTTCCAGGAAGACTGCTGGATCGAGGTCAGCATCGACGGCAAGGTGGCCGCCGCGGAGCTCGGTCGGGCGGGGACGGTCCGCGAGTTCTCGGGCGCCCAGCGGTTCGTCCTGACGCTCGGGAACGCCGGAGGCGTCGTGGTGAAGCTCGACGGAACGCAGATCCGGAGCCTGGGGAGCCCGGGCGAGGTGGTCCGCGACGTCGTCGTCGACGGGTCTCTCCTCGGCCAGCCGCAGGGCGGCTGACCGGCCCGGGGACTCCGCATGTCGTCCGCTCCCCCCGAGCAGGAGCTCCTCGCCTCGATCGAGTCGGGCCAGGCGCCGCGGCGGATCCTCGAGTTCGCGGCGCGGGGATTCGTCCCTCTCCCTCCCGCGGAGCTCGTCCGCGCGGTCGGCTCGATCCTGGCGGCGAAGGACCCGGAGCTGAGCGCTCTCTGCGAGGAGACGTTCGCGACCTTCGACACCGACACGCTCCTCGCCGCCGTCCGCTCGGACGGCGTCCGCGCCGAGCAGGTGGACGTCGTGGCCCGCCGGACGAAGGAGTCCCGGGTCCTCGAGGCGGTCATCCAGAGCCGGGTGGTGCCGGACTCCACCCTCGAGTGGCTCGCGGGCTGGATCCCGCCCGACCTCCAGGACGTCCTGGTCACGAACCAGGCCCGGCTCCTCGCCTCCCCCGGGATCGTGGAGCGGCTCTTCGAGAACCCGGAGATGTCGTCCGACATCCGGCGCCGGGCGGACGAGTTCCTCGAGGAGTTCTTCCTCAAGAAGGAGCGGGAGGCCCTCGACGGGCTCGAGGAGGCGGTCGAGGCCGAGGAGCAGGCCCCATCGGCGGACGGGTCCGGGACCCAGGCGACGGCCGCGCCGACCCCCGCCGAGATCGCGGCTGCCGCGGACGCCCAGGCGGAGGACGACGAGGGGAAGTCGCTGTTCGCGAGGCTGGCCACCCTGAGCGTCTCGCAGCGGATCCGGATCGCCTTCCGCGGCAACCGGGAGGAGCGTCTCTTCCTGATCCGCGACACGAACCGGCTCGTGGCCACGGCCGTCCTGAAGTCGCCGAAGACGAACGAGGCGGACGCGGAGGCGATCGCGAACATGAAGAGCGTCTCGGAGGACGTCCTGCGGGCGATCGCCCAGCGCCGCCAGTTCCTCAAGAAGTACTCGATCGTCGCCGCTCTGGTGAGGAACCCGAGGTCGCCGATCGACGTCACCCTCCCTCTGATCCCGCGCCTCGGCCCGCGGGAGCAGGCGGCCCTGGCCTCGGACCGCAACGTCCCGGAGGCCATCCGGGTGACCGCCCGGCGCATCGTCGCCCGCCGGCAGATGTCCTGACCGGGTGCCCTTCGGCAGCGGCCCCGTCGCCGTCGCCTTGAACTCCCGTTCGGGCGTGTGTGAGAATCCTGCCATTCTGCGTGGATCAGGCGAGGGCCGCGAAGCCGTGATGGGAGTCGGGAGACCGTGACCAACTACTACGAGGTCCTCGGGGTGGATCGCGACGCGCCGGATGCGGCGGTGCGCGAGAGGTTCCGCGTCCTGGCGCGCGAGTGCCATCCCGACAGGTTCACCGACCCGGCGAAGAAGGCCGAGGCCGAGGCGCGGTTCCAGGTGCTGACCGAGGCGGTCAACGTCCTGACGAACCCGCAGCGGAGGAGGGCCCACGACTTCGACCTGGACAAGGGGAAGGAGGCCGCGGCGTTCGACCCGCAGGCCGTCGCCCGCGTCCACGTCGCCAAGGGGGTCAAGGCGTACCGGGAGGCCGACTTCCCGGAAGCCTTCCGCAACTTCGAGATGGCCGTCCACCACTGGACCAAGGACTCGAAGGCGTGGCACTACCTCGCGCTGTCGAGCCTGAAGGTGCCGGGCAAGGCGCGCCGGGGCCTCGAGGCGATCGAGGCCGCCCTGCAGCTCGACCCGCACAACGGGACGTTCCATCGAGACGCCGCCAAGCTCCACCTCCAGGTCGGGCTCAGGACGAAGGCGGAGCGCCACCTCGAGGAGGCGCTGAAGTGGCTGCCCGGCGATCCGGAGGCCGAGCGCCTGCTCGCCGAGCTCCGGCCCGGCGCCGATCAGAAGAAATTCCTTGGAAGCCTCTTCGGGCGGAAGGGATAATGCGAGGCGTGGCTCTCACCGCATTCGGCCTGACGGACGTCGGCCGCAAGCGCAAGCACAATGAAGACGCGTACCTCCTCGACGTCGAGCGCGGGCTCTTCGTCGTCGCCGACGGCATGGGCGGGCACGTGGCCGGCGAGGTCGCCTCGCGCCTGACCGTCGAGTCGATCCAGGAGTTCATCTCCGGGACCGAGGACGATCACGACAACACGTGGCCCTTCGGCTACAACAACCGCTACTCGGTCGAGGGGAACAGGCTCTCGACGGCGGTCGAGCGCGCCAACGAGAAGGTGATGCGGGCGGTGGTCAACCGGCCCGAGCTGAAGGGGATGGGGACGACCGTCGTGGCCGCGCTGTTCGACGAGCAGCGGGCGACACTCGTCCACGTCGGGGACAGCCGGGCCTACCTCCTGCGGGGCGGGGAGCTGCGGCGGCTCACCGACGACCACTCCTGGGTCCAGGAGCAGGTGAACGCCGGCATCCTGAGCGAGGAGGAGGCGAAGACCCACCCCCTCAAGAACGTCGTGACCCGCGCGCTCGGCGGCGGCGCGCACGTGGCCGTCGACCTGATGGAGATCCCGACGGGGCGGGGCGACCGGTTCCTCCTCTGCTCCGACGGCCTGACCGGCATGGTGGCCGACGAGGTGATCGCCGACCTCCTCCGATCGGACAAGCCGCTCGAGGTGATCGTCACGACCCTCATCACCCTCGCGAACGAGGCGGGCGGCGTCGACAACATCACGGCCATCATGGTCGAGGTGGGCGGCGACCAGCCCCCTGCGGCCCCCCCGCCGAAGCCCGCTGCCGAGCAGCGCACCTCCAGCATTCAGACCGCGGTCTCCCTGCGGCCGGTCGACGTCGACAGCACCGTGCCCACGACGTCGAGCGAAGGCCCGTCGGCTCCCCTCGACGGTGGGGAGAGCGGAGGTGGTGGAGCCGGTGGAGTCGGTGGAGTCGGTGGAGTCGGTGGAATCGGCACTGTCGACGCCGCCGGCCAGGGCGAGGCGAAGCCAAAGGAGGGCCAGTCCCTCCATCCGTCCGAGCCCCCCGCCCCTCCCGCCGGCGACGCTCCGCCCGGAGACGCCGCGCCCGAGCCGCGGGAGCCGGAAAAGCCCTGAGCCCCGTCCGCGCCTCCCTCCGACGCCGGGCCCCGGCCGTCGCTCGCCGCCCCTCCGCGCTCCGTCCCGCGGCCTTCGCGGCCTGGGCGGCCAGGGCGGCCAGGGCGGCCGTAGCCGCGTGGGCGTTCGCCGGGATCGGCGCCCTCCCGGCGCGGGCCGCGGACCACCCCGGGGCGGCCGCGTCCTCGACCGGGGAGCTCTCCGACCGAGAGGCCGCCCGACGCCGCGCGGATCTCCTCCGCTCCCCGTACACGCAGGTCGCCGCGCACCGGGCGCTCCATGGCGGCGCCATCCGGCTCTCGTGGGAGGGATCGGTCCCCGAGGAGACCGAGGAGGCTCTCGCGGCCGCTCTCGAAGGGGCCGCGGCGCTCCTCGAGTCCCTGGGCTGGGACACGCCCGGATCGTCGGACGAACCGCTCACGGTCCTGGCGGTCCGACACGGCTCTCCCGTCGGCGCCGTCGCCGGCTGGGACGGGCGCGTGTCCGGTCGGCTCGCGCGCCCCGTCGTCGCCGTCGACGTCACCGATCGCGCCCCGGCGGCCGTCGCGTTCGACGCGGTCCGGCAGGTCGCCGTCCTCGTCCTCAGGCAGGCGGCTCCCGACGAGGCGGGCTGGCTCGTCGAGGGGACCGCGGACTGGCTCGCGCGGCGGCTCCTCGGCCTGGTCCCCGACCCGGCCGTCTTCCCGTCCCCGTTCCTCGCCGCGAAGGGGACCCTCGCCAGCCCGGGGGCCGCCGCGGTGATCGTGGCCGAGCTGGCGCGCCGGCTCCCCTCTCCGGACGACGCGCTGCGCGCCGCCTGGATCGAGGCCGGGGCGGCCCGGGGGGACGACTCGGAGAGCTTCCTCCGCGGGCTGGCGGCCAGGGCAGCGCCGGGAGGCCTCCCCGAGCTGATGGCGGACCTCCTCGTGAAAGCGCTCGGCGCGGCGGCCGCCTCGCCCGGCGGGGAGGTCCCGTCGACGGTCGCCTTCGCCCCGGGGGACTTCGAGCTGCCGGCGCCGCCGCCGCTCGGCTGGCAGCGGCTGAGCTTCGACGGGATCGACGAGAGGGCCGGCCTCGAGATCGCGCTCCCCGAGTCGGGTCCGTTCGGCGCCGGGAGGGCGCTCGTCGTCTATCGCGGGCCCGGAGGCGAGCACGACGCCGTCCCCCTTCGCAGGGGCGGGTCCCAGCTGGTCCCCCTCTCCGGGACGCGGGGCCTCTCGCTCGTCGTGGTCGACGGCGACGCCCGGTCGGGGGTCTTCGTCCGCCTGCGCCGCGTCCCGGACTACCCCCTGAAGCTCGCCTCCTCGAGCGCGTCGTTCGCCGACGGCGCCGTGGAGCTGACCTGGAGGACCGTGGCGCACCGTGACCTCCTCGCCTGGGTCGTCACCCGGTTCGTCGAGGACGAGGACGGGGAGCTCCGCCTCGACGGCCGGGAGCTCGTCCCCACCACGGACGCCCAGCCGGGGGGCTTCGGCTACCGGCTGCTGGACCGCGACGCGCGCCCGGGGACGTCGTACCGCTACCGGGTCGCCGGGCTCACCCGCGACGGCTTCCTCTCGGAGGCCTTCGAGGCCGCCGTCACGGGCCGGTGAAGCGGCCCCGTCGGGTCGCCTCCCTCGTCGTCGCCGTCGCAGCCGCCCTCTCGGCCTCGTTCCTCATCGTCCGCATCCGGGCTGCTCACACGCCCGCCCCGGAGGACCTCGGCATGCCGTCCGGTCGCCTCGCCCCCTGCCCCTCGACCCCGAACTGCGTCTGCTCCGAGGACCCGGCCTCGCGGGCCTTCGTCGAGCCGATCCGCCTGGCCGGTCCGGCGGACGAGGTCCGGCGCCGCCTGAAGGCGGCCCTCGAGGCGCTCCCGCGCACCCGGGTCGTCGTGGACGAGCCGGGCTACCTGCGCGCGGAGTGCCGCTCGCGCTTCCTCGGCTTCGTCGACGACCTCGAGCTGAGGGTCGACCGGGGCGCGGGGGTCGTCCACGTGAGGTCCGCCTCGCGCGTCGGGACCTGGGACCTCGGCGTCAACCGGGCGCGGGTGGAGAGGCTCCGCCGCGCGCTCGCCTCTCCTCCGGCGGGCTGACCGGCTTACTTCGCCGCGGCGGGCGCCTTGAGCGTCCCCGTAACCGTGAAGGTGGCGGTCGCCTCGGCGGTCGTCTTCGCGATGAGGTCCGTGATGGCGACCTTCAGGTCGTAGTCGCCCGGCCGGCTCAGGTACGCGCCGAGGTTCGACTCGATGAGCGAGGCCGCGACGTCGACGGTCAGGGGGCCCTCCGCCTCCTTTCCCTTCCGCTCGGGGACGGGAATCGGGGCGTCCTCGGGCTGCGGGATGTCGATCGTCGGCTGCCCCTTCGGCTTGAGCTTCACCGTCCGGGAGAGGTGGACCGAGCGGGTCGCCGGGTCGACGGCGGGGTTGTAGACCCGGACGACGAAGTTCAGGCCGTCCGTCGGATCGAGCCGGCCCGCCTTCGAGACGAAGCGGAAGCCCGAGAACGCGAAGGCGTCGTCGACCTTCGAGTCCGGGGCCGGCAGGACGGCCGAGGCGACGAGGAGCCGGCCGAGAGCGAAGCCGGCGGGGGCGGGCGGTACGGAGACCCCCGCGCGCGCGATCCGGAGCGGGGTCCCGGCCGGGTCGAAGAGCCCCGCCGCCGCCGTGTACGCCCCCGCGGGGACCGCGAAGGAGCGGCCGAAGAAGGTGCCGTCGGTCCCCCTGGCGAAGGTCGTCACCTCGTCGGAGCGGGCCGCGTCGCGCCCCGCGTCGTCCTTCACCAGGACCGCGAGGCGGGCGCCGGCGGGGACGGTCCCGGCGGCGGCCGGGACGAAGAGCTGGACGTGGAGGCGGAGCTCGTCGCGCGTGGCGACGGGCAGGAGCGTGAGCGACCCTTCGTCGGGCTTCGAGAGCGCCTCCTCGAGGGCCTGCCGGACGGCCGGCGCCAGGGCCGGACCCTTCCGGGCGTCCTCGGCGGCCAGGGCCGCCGCGGCCCGCCCGGCCTCGATCTCCGCCGCCGTGGGGACGTGGGGCGGCTCCTTGAGGTCCGGGTTCCTCACGAGGGCCGTCCGACCCAGCGCCTCGAGGCTCTGGACCTCGCCGCTGTTCCCCCGAGCCGCGTAGTCGCGAGTCGCCTCCACGACGAACGTCGCCACGAGCGACTTGACCCTGGCCCAGTCGGGCAGCTGCTGCGCCTCGTAGGTGAAGATCGCGATGTGCTCGCCGAGCGTCGTCCCCGGCTCGTTGGGAGGGGGGATCGACATGCTGCCGTCCGACCCGCGGACGGGAATGGGCTGCGGCCTCGTCCCCTGGATCCGCTTCAGCTCCTTCGGCGGCCCCAGGATGATGAGGAGCTTCCCCCGCTCCGTCAGCGCCCCCCGCTCGGACGGGAGGGAGAAGAGCTTGTCGGCCTGCTCGACGCGCCGCTCGAACTCGATCTCGAACTCGTTCGCGGCGGTCGCGAGGTCCGGGTCGCGCCGGGCCCAGAAGAGCCGGACGAACCGCTCGGCCTCCTCGTCCGTCCGGATCCCCTTCCATGCCTTCTGCTCGTCCTCGGTGGCAAGGTGGACGAACTCCGGCGACTTCTTCCAGTCCTTGTATCGGTCGAGGCCCCCCCCGACCGCCGTGGCCGCGACGAGCGCGAGCGCGAGCGGGGCGAATGTCCTTCTCATGCGAGCTCCCTTCACCGGATCCGGCCGTCCCCTCGCATTCGCGGGGAACCACACATTATCGGCCCGTCCGACCGGAGCCGGACGCCTTCATCGGTCCCGGGCTCCGGGGCCCGTTCCGGTCCGGGGGGTCCGGGGGGATCGAGAAACCCCCGGACGGAGGCCGGAGCATGACGAGGAGGCCCAACTCCTGGGTGGGGGGTCCGGGGGGATCGAGAAACCCCCGGACGGAGGCCGGAGCATGACGAGGAGGCCCATCTCCAGGTTGGGGGGTCCGGGGGGATCGAGAAACCCCCGGGAAAACTAGACGTTGAACCTGAAGTGGACCACGTCGCCGTCCTTGACGACGTACTCCTTCCCCTCGAGCCGCATCTTCCCCTTCGACTTGCATTCGGCCAGCGAGCCCAGCGCGAGGAGGTCCTCCACGGGGACGACCTCGCCCCGGATGAAGCCTCGCGCGATGTCCGAGTGGATCACGCCGGCCGCGTCGAGCGCCGTGGCGCCGACCGGGATCGTCCAGGCGCGGCACTCGTCCTCGCCGGCCGTGAAGAACGACTGGACTCCCAGGAGGCGGTAGGACGCCCGGAGGATCCGGTCGATGCCGCGTTCGGAGACGCCGAGGTCTGCGAGGAACGCCGACACGTCCTCCTCCGGGAGGTCGTTCAGCTCCATCTCGATCTTCGCGGCCGCGCGCGCCACGACGACGTGCTCCATCGCCGCGAAGCCGTCGAGGCCGTAGCGCGGGACCGGGTCGACGGCGGCCTCCGAGTCCGGGACGTTGACGACGACGAGGAGCGGCTTCAGCGAGAGGAGGGTGAAGCCCCGGAGCCGCTTCTCCTCTTCCGGAGCGAGCGCCAGCGTCCGGAGGGGCGTCCCGGCCTCGAGGACCGGGCGGCACCGCTCGATGGCGGCCCACTCCGCGTCGAGGTCCGCGGACTTGGTCTTCTTCCGGTCCTTGTCGAGCTTCTCCCGCCGCTTCTCGAGGACGACGTAGTCGGAGAGGACGAGCTCCTCGTCGAGGGAGCGCGCGTCGCGCGCCGGGTCGACGCCCCCTTCGTGGGGGATGTCCGGGTCGTCGAAGGCGCGGACCACGTGGACGAGGGCGTCCACGTTCTTCAGCGCCGCCAGGTCGATCTTCTCCTGCTCGCCCTTCGCGATCCCCGGCACGTCGACGAAGTCGACCGTGGCGGGCGTGTGCTTCTTCGGCTTGAAGATCGCCGAGAGGGCGTCGAGCCGGGCGTCGGGGACGTGGGCCGTCCCGACGTGGGTCTCCCGCACCGAGCCGAACTTGTCGACGGCCTGGTGGGAGCGGGTCAGGAGGTTGAAGAGGGTGGTCTTGCCGACCTTGGGACGGCCGACGATGCCGAGCTTCATTCGGTACGCGCTTTCCCCGCCGCCCCCGTCGTTCGGGCCACGCCCCCCGCCGCCGGCGCCTTCCCGGCCACCTTCTCGGGCTCCGGCGGGATCCCCGCCAGCTTCTCCGCCTCGGGGAACATCGTGAGGGCCTTCTGGAGCTGGACGTCGCCCGAGAGGGCGACCTTGTATCCCGCCTCGCGGCCGTGGGCGGCGGTCAGGATCTCCTCCTCGATGGCGCGGTCGATGACCGACGGGTCCTTCTCGGCGGCGTAGCTCGCCTTCGCCCCGTTCTCGCCCCCCGCCGACTGGTCGTCGACGTACTTGAAGAACGCGTCGCGCACGGCGTCGGTCACCTTGAAGTCGAGGGGCACCTCGGGGTTCTTCGCCCGCCACTGGACGGCGAACTCGAAGAAGAGCCCCCGGGCGTAGAGGCCCGCGGCGAAGCGGGAGAGCCGCTCGGCCTTGACCACCTCGTCCGGGGTGATGCCGCCGCCGCCGTAGACGACGCGGCCGCCGTCGGTCCGGTAGACCTCCTTCTTGGCGGCCTCGATCGACTCGGCCTCCTCCCCCTCGCCGTCCTCGTCGAGCGGGGTGACGTACTCGATGAACTCCTTGTAGTCGCGCTGGATGCAGCGCCCCGAAGGGGTGTAGTACTTGGCCGTCGTCAGGGCGAGCCCGGCGCCGTCGGTCAGGTTGTAGACCGACTGGACGAGCCCCTTCCCCCAGCTGGTCTGGCCCACGACGAGAGCCCGGTCGTGGTCCTGGAGGGCGCCCGCGACGATCTCGGACGCCGAGGCGGAGCCCTTGTTGATCAGGGCGATGACCGGGATCCGCGGGCGGGTGTTCTTCCCGGGAGCGTCGTAGACCTGCTCCGACGAGGCCTGCCGGCCACGGGTGATGACGACCTTGTCCCCCTTCTTCAGGAAGGTGTCGGCCACGCCGACGGCCTGGTCGAGGAGCCCGCCCGGGTTCCCCCTCAGGTCGAAGACGAGCTTCGTCATCCCCTGCTTCGCCAGGCGGTCCCACGCCTCGCCGACCTCGGCGGCCGACGTGTGGGTGAAGTCCTTCAGCCGGATGTAGCCGACGCCGGGCTGGAGGAGGAAGGCGAACGAGACGGAGTTCGTGGGGATCTCGGCCCGGGTGACGGTCATCTGGAGGGGCTCACCGAGGCCCGGGCGGACGATGGTGATCCGCACCTTGGTCCCCTTCGGCCCCTTCAGCTTCTTGACGACGGCGTCGATGGGGAGGTCGGAGATCGGCTGCCCCTCGACGAGGTCGATCACGTCCCCGGCCCGGATCCCGAGCCGCTCGGCGGGGGAGCCCTCGACCGGCGTGATGACGGTGACCTTGCCGTTCCGCTTGGAGATGATGATCCCGAGGCCATAGAAGGAGCCGCGCTGCTTCTCCTGCATCGCGCCGTACTCCTCGGGCTCGAGGAAGCTGGAGTGCGGGTCGAGCGTGCCGAGCATCCCTTCGATCGAGGCGTAGACCAGCTTCTCGGAGGTCAGGTCGTCGGCGTACCACGCCCGGGCGGTCGTCAGGATGTCGGCGAGCTCCTTGAGGCCCGGGTTCGTCGCGTCGGAGACGGCGAGGATCCGGGGGCCGAAGGCGGCTCCGAGGAGGGTCGTCGTCACGAGGACGAGGGGGGCGAGGAGGGCGAAGCGGCGGAGCGGGCGGCGGGAGTCGGGCGTCACGGATGCCTCCGGGGAGAAGGTATCATGATCGGTTGTCAGGTCGGCGCCCGCTCGCCCGAAGGGGCCGGGCCCTCACCGAGAAAGGCCGAACCTCCATGGGTAACCTCGGAATGCCGGAGCTCCTCCTCATCATGATCGTGGCCCTCCTCGTCTTCGGCCCGAAGAAGCTGCCGGAGCTGGGGAAGCAGCTCGGGAGGGCCCTGGGTGAGTTCAAGAGGGCTTCGAACGACCTGAAGAGGACGCTCGAGGAGGAGGTCGAGAAGGCGACGCAGGTGGAGGAGGCCTCGACCCGGGCCTCCCAGGTCTCCCAGCCCCCTCCGGCGTCCCAGCCCCCGGCCCCCACCGCGACCGCGGCGCCCGAAGTCCGGCCGGCCGACGGCGCGGTCGCCGCCTCGAAGGAGCCGGGCGGCCCGGTCCACCCCGCGTGACGGAGAACCTCCCCGAGGACGACCTCCCCCGGATGTCGTTCCTCGAGCACCTCGAGGAGCTCCGGAAGAGGCTCACCGTCTCGGTCATCGCGGTCGCCGCCGGCTTCCTGGTGGCGTGGTGGAAGTCCCAGGAGATCTTCCGGCTCCTCCAGAAGCCCGTCCTCGACGTCCTGCCGAAGGGGACGAAGCTGGCCTACACCCAGCTGACCGAGCCCTTCATGCTCTACATCAACATCGCCCTCCTGGCGGGGATCTTCATCGCCAGCCCGGTGATCCTCTACCAGGTGTGGCTCTTCGTCGCGCCGGGGCTCTACCGCCACGAGAAGCGATGGGCCGTTCCTTTCGTCGTCTTCGCGGCGAGCTTCTTCGTCCTCGGGGGCTACTTCGGCTACAAGGTGGCGTTCCCGATGGTCGCGAAGTTCCTCGTCACCACGGGCCAGGACTTCACGCCCGTCCTGAAGATCGACGACTACCTCGACATCCTCTCGAAGATCCTGCTCGGCCTCGGGCTCGTCTTCCAGACGCCGATCGTCATCTTCTTCCTGGCCCGGATCGGCGTCGTGACGGAGAAGTGGCTCCTCCAGAAGTTCCGCTACGCGGTCCTCGTCATCTTCATCATCGCGGCGCTGATCACCCCGACCCCGGACATCCCGACCCAGTGCGCGTTCGCGCTGCCGATGATCGCGCTCTACCTCCTCGGGATCCTCCTGGCGTGGATCTTCAAGAAGAAGCCGGAGGCGGGAGCCGCCTCGGACCAGGCGGGCTGAGGCCGGCGAGCCGGCCCGTCAGCCGCGGGAGCCGGGGAAGGGGATGACGTCGCCGTCGGCGGGCGGCTGGGGAGGCGCGACGGCGGCGGGGGCGTCCGCCCGCGCGCCGCGGCGGATCTCGAGGATGAGGTCGCACAGCTCCCGGACGGCCCCCTGGCCCCCCGGGCGGGTCAGGTGGAGGGCGGCGGCGTCCTTCACGATCCTCACCGCGTCGGCCGGGCAGGCGCTCACTCCGGCCCGCCTCATCATCCCGAGGTCCGGCAGGTCGTCGCCGACCGCGACCACCTCGTGCGGCGCGAGCTCCCACCGCGCGAGGAGCCGGTCGAACGCCGTCACCTTGTCGATCTCCCCCTGCTGGACGTTCTCCTCGGGGATCTTCAGGTCGCGGCAGCGCTGCGCCACCACGCGCGACGAGCGGCTGGAGATGATGCCGATCCGGTAGCCGAGGTCGCGCATCAGGACGAGCCCGAAGCCGTCCTTGACGTCGAACGACTTCAGCTCCCGGCCGTCCTCGTCGAACGTGAGCGCGCCGTCCGTGAGGACGCCGTCGACGTCGAGGACGATCCCCCGGACCCGGAGGAGCTTCGTCCGAAGGTCTTCGGGGACGATGGGGGCGGCAGGCATCCTGCTCGATTATGCGACAGCCGGGCGGGACCCGGGTCAGATCGACTCGACCCCCCAGAGGTCGTGGAGGTGGAGGATCCCCTGGGGTTTCCCGTCGCCGTCGAGGATGAAGAGCGACGTGATCTTCCGCTCCTCCATCGTCAGGAGGGCGGCGGTCGCGAAGGCCCACGGCTCGATCGTCTTGGGGTCGGCGTTCATGGCGCTTCCCGCGTTCGCGCCCCACGCCCTCTCACAGTCCCGCTCGAGGAGGCGCCTCAGGTCGCCGTCCGAGACGACCCCGGCGAGCCGCCCCGCCGCGTCGACGACGCCGGTGATCCCGAACCGCTTCTTGGACATCTCGTAGATCACGTCCCTCATCGGGGCGTCCAGGGGAACGAGCGGGACGCTCTCGCCCGTGTGCATCAGGTCCGAGACGCGGAGGAAGCGCTTGCCGAGCTTGCCCCCGGGGTGGAGGGCCGCGAAGTCCTCCGGCCGGAACCCCTTCTCCACCGAGAGCGCCATCGCGAGGGCGTCCCCCATCGCGAGCTGGGCCGTCGTGGAGGCGGTGGGCGCGAGGTTCAGCGGGCAGGCCTCCTCCCGGATCGTGATCGCCACGACGACGTCGGCCCCGCGGGCGAGCGTCGAGCCCCGGCTCCCCGTCATCGCCACGAGCGCCGCTCCACGCCTCTTGACGTGCGGGAGGAGGGCCACGACCTCCTCCGTCTCGCCCGAGTAGGAGAGGGCGAGGACGACGTCGCCCGTGAGGATCATCCCGAGGTCGCCGTGGATCGCCTCCGCCGGGTGGAGGAAGAAGGCCGCCGTCCCTGTCGACGCGAGGGTGGCGGCGATCTTCTGGCCGATGATCCCGCTCTTGCCGATGCCGGTGACGACGACGCGGCCGGCGCTCCCCTTGAGGAGCGCGACGGCGGCGTCGAAGCCCTCGTCGAGGTCGTCCACGAGGCCCCGCACCGCCGCGGCCTCGATCTCGAGGACGCGGCGGGCCTCGCGGCGTGCGGTCGTCGGCACGGCAGGATCTTAGCCGGCCGGGGGTCTCAGCGGAGGTCGAGGGGCCGGATGGCCCCCGTGGCGGGGTCGAGGAGGACGGGCTTCCCGTCCGCGTCGAGGAAGAGCCGGGAGGCGGGGGAGCCCGGGAAGACGGGGGAACGGAGACCGACGGCCCAGGGCCAGTCGCCCCCGAGGGCGGGCCGGAGGTCGCCCTTCACCGGCGAGATGCGGCCCGCTCCGACGTCCACAAGGACGAGCCGGTACTCCCTCCCGGCGCGGTTGCCGGATCGTTCCTCCACCGCGACCGGGAGGACCCCCGGCGCGACCTCGGGGCCCACCCGGACGGACGGTCCCCGCAGGCCCAACGGCACCGAGCGCGCCTCGCGGCCGTCCCGGTCGAAGACGCGCACCTGCCGGTCGTCGCCCTGCCGTTCCAGGAGGACGATCCGTCCGTCCGCGAGGAAGCCCGAGAAGCCGGGCTTCCCGTCGGGGGCTCCCTCGAAGGTGGCGATTCGCCGCCCCGTTCGGGCGTCGAGGAGCCAGACCGTCCGGTCGAAGGGGATCGCCCGTACGAGCAGCCGTTCTCCGCTCCCGTCGGCGGCGAGCCAGAGCCCGCCGGAGACGGGCGGGATGTCGTAGCGGCCGGTCTCGCTGACTCGGCGGGCTGCGACGTCGAGCTCGAGGATCGGTGGCGGGGGGACGGCGGGCGGAGAATCCGGAGCCGGCCCCTTCCAGAGGCGGCGGCGCGGGAGGAGACGGACCTTCCCGTCGGGCAGGAACCCGGCTTCGTAGGACCAGCGCGTCCCTCCCGGCCCGCTCTCCGCGGCAGAGGGGATCCTGACGGACGCCAGGAGCCCGACGCCCGGCAGCCGGACCACCTGGACCGTATCGCCCGAGACGACGGCGGCGCTCCTGCCGTCCGCCGACAGGTCGTAAGACGTGACGCCGCCTGCGGGCGCGATCTCCTCGGGATCCGAGGCGGGGTGGCGGGCCGCCAGGTCGAGGGCGACGAGCTGCGGAGCCCCGCTCCCGAATCCGTCCGGCCACGCGCTCAGGAGGGCCCGCGTCCCGTCCCGCGAGACGAGCGGTCCCCAGGCGGGGGGAAGGAGGACGGACCGGCGGCGCTCGAGGTCCACGAGGTACGACGCCCTCACGTGGCCCGACCCGCCGGAGGTTCCGCTCACGTAGACCCACGACAGGGCGGTTCCCGCCGGGGAGTACCAGGCGGTGACGAGGCCCTCCACCCCGGGGTCGACGACCCGCCGCGACCAGACCTCGTACCCGAGCGCCGCGGCGAGGAGGGTTCCCCAGAGGACCAGCGACTGCACCCCGTGTCCCCTCCGCGGGTCCGTCCTCCCGCCGACGAGCTGCCCGAACGTGGCGGCGGCGAGGGCGACGGCGAAGAGCGCGGCGAGGGCTCCGACGAGCCGCGGAAGCCCCTCGGCGAAGCCGTGCCCGAGGAGGCGTCGCGTGGGGATCCAGAACGCGAGGGCGACGACCGGGACGAGGACGAAGTCGACGGCGAGCCAGGGCGACCGCGACCGGAGCGCGACCGACGAGACCCACGCGAGCGGGAAGAGGAGGAGCGGGAGGGCGAGGACGCCCCAGAGGGCGACGGTGTCGGCGGTCGAGCCCCAAAGCCCCGGGAAGCGTCCGCTCGCCAGAGACGCCGGCAGGAGGACGACCGCCTCGGAGGCGAGGACGAGGAGGAGGCCGCCGAGGAGCTTCCCCGCCCAGAGGGCCCAGGCGGGGAGCGGACGGGAGAAGTAGAAGCCGAGGCGCCGCTCCGCGAGCTCGCGGCCGACGACCGACGCGCCGACGAGGAGGCTCCCGGAGAGCCCGAACGTCACGGAGAGGGTCAGGGCGACGACGGCGCGGGCCATCGGGCCGGCGGACGCCGGGATTCCCGGGACGAGCGGAGCGAGGAAGGGGAGGAGGGAGGCGACCGCCGCCGCGGCGAGGACGAACCGGCGCTCGGCGATCTCGCGCCGGGCCACGAGGACGAGGGCCTTCATCGGGCTGCTCCCTTCTCCTCGCCGGCCACGGCGAGGAAGATCTCCTCGAGGGCGAGCGGGCTCGCCTCGGCGTCGACGATGCCGTCGCGCGCGGAGAACCGGGCGAACGCCTCGTCGGAGTAGCCGGAGACGACTCCCTCGATCCCCCAGCCGCGGACCTTCACCCTCTCGGGCGACATCTCGTCCAGCTCGTTCCCGAAGTCGGTCCGGTTCTCGGTCACCTCGCTCCGGTACCGCACCGTCCGCCACCGCGCCTTGAGCCCCTCGACCTCCTCGTCGACGAGGAGCCGCCCGCCCTTCAGGATCCCCACCCGGTCGGTGATCCCCTCGACTCCCGCGATGTCGTGGGTGGTCAGGAAGACCGTCGTCCCCCGGTCCGCCAGCTCGGTGACGACCTCCTCGAAGAGGGCGCGGCGGGCGACGGCGTCGAGGCCGAGCGTCGGGTCGTCCATCACGATCAGCTCGGGCTCGGGGGCGAGGGCCAGCGAGAGGAGCGTGAGGCTCCTCTGTCCCTTCGAGAGGCTCGAGAAAGGGGTCCGCTCCGGGACGCCGAAGCGGGCGAGGCGGGCGGAGAAGGCGTTGCCGTCCCAACGTGGAGAGAGGCTCGCGCAGAAGGCGGCGAGCTCGGCGGGCGTCATCTCTCGCGGCGCGTCGGGCTCCTCGGGGACGACGCCGACCCGGGCCATGAGCCGGGCCCGGTGAGTCCAGACGTCCTCGCCGAAGAGGGTGGCGGCGCCCGCCGTCGGCTTCTGCTGGCCGAGGACGCAGCGGACCAGCGAGCTCTTCCCGGAGCCGTTCCGCCCGAGGAGCGCGAAGACGCCCCCGCGCCCGACGGAGAGCGACACGCCGTCGACGGCGACGAGCGGGCCGTACCGGACGGTGAGTCCCTGAAGCCGGAGGGGATCTGCGCTCACGGGCGACCTCCTTGCGGGGGGCGGGAGAGGCGGTCGAAGGCGGAGCCGAGGGCCGCGGTCGCCTCGTCGCGCGAGGAGCCGACCGTCAGGGCGACGCTCGCGTAGCGGAGCGCGCCCTCCTCGAGGGCGTGCCGGCGCTCGCGGGCCGGGAGGGAGGGGATCGACGCCGCGACGAACGTCCCCTCCCCGCGCCGCACCGCCAGGAGCCCGGCGTCGACGAGCCTCTGGTACGCCCGGACGACGGTGGCGGGGTTCACGCGGAGCTCACGGGCGAGGTCGCGGACCGAGGGGACGGCGGCGCCCGCGGCGAGCGCCCCGGAGGCCACGAGGCGCCGCATCCCCTCCTCGATCTGCTTCCAGATCGGGACGGCGTCGCGCGGGTCGATCCGGAGGGTCAGCACCGAAGGCTCCGGGGAGCGAGCCGCTCCCGGCCGGGTCGCCAGGCGCCGGGGTCCTGGCCGGAGGGGCGGGGATCGGCGAGTCGCTGTATCACAACACTAATACAGTGAGCTCCGCCGCGCCTCTTGTCAAGGTCCCGGCCGGGACCGGGCTCCGGCAGGCGGGCGCGCGAGGATGGAGGGACGCCGGGGACGCACCGGGTCCACCTCCGCCGGCCGCCTCGCCGATGCTAACGTCCCCCCGTGGAGCGGAAGAGCGCAACGGCCCTGGGCCTCCTCCTCGTGACCGCGGTCGTCGTGGCCTACGTCCCGGCCCTCCGCGCCGGCTTCGTCTGGAACGACACGACGTACGTCACCGAGAACCCGACGCTGGACGGCCTCGCGGGGCTTTCCGCGATCTGGACCGACCCGCACGCGAACGAGCAGTACTACCCGCTCGTCTTCACGACGTTCTGGGTCGAGAAGCTCCTCTGGGGGCTCCACCCCCTCGGCTACCACCTCGTCAACGTCCTCCTCCACGCGTGCGGCGCGCTCCTCCTCTGGCGCCTCCTCCGCCGGCTCGCCCTTCCGGGCGCCTGGCTCGCGGCGGCCGCGTTCGCGCTCCACCCCGTCTGCGTGGAGTCGGTCGCGTGGGTGACGGAGCGGAAGAACACCCTCTCGCTCGTCCTCACGCTCCTTTCGGCGCACGCCTTCCTCTCGTGGCGGGCCGCGCGCGAGGAGGCGGGAGAGAAGCCCCGCGACGCGGCGGTCGAGGGGCGGACCGGGAGCGAGAGGAAGGAGGCCCGGAAGGAGGCCCGGAGGGAGGCGCGGAGAGAGGCGCAGAAGCTGCGCCGGGCCGCCGCCGAGGTCCCTCTCCGCCAGCGCCCGCGGGCGCTCTACGCCGCGGCGCTCGCCGCCTTCACCCTGGCGCTCCTCGCGAAGACGACCGCCAGCGTCCTCCCCGCCGTCCTCCTCGTCCTCCTCTGGTGGAAGGCGGGACGGCTCCGCTGGAGCGACGTCCGCCCGGTCGTCCCCTTCTTCGCCGTCGGGGTCGCCCTCGCCGCCCACACCGCGTGGCTGGAGCGGACGATGGTGCAGGCGAAGGGGGAGGAGTGGGCGCTCGGCCTCGCGGGGCGGCTGGTCCTCGCCGGACGGGTGACGACGTTCTACGCGGCCAAGCTCCTCTGGCCCGCCGGCCTCTCCTTCGTCTACCCGCGCTGGAGGATCGACCCGTCGTCGCTCGTGGAGTGGCTCCCCGCCCTCGGCTGGGCCGCCGCCCTCGCGGGGGGGGCGCTCCTCGCGCACCGCGGTTTCCGCGGCCCCCTGGCCGCGCTCCTCCTCTTCGGCGGCGTCCTCTTCCCGGCGATGGGCTTCTTCAACGTCTACGCCATGCGCTACTCGTACGTGGCCGACCACTTCGCCTACCAGGCGGTGGCGGTCGGAGCCTCGGCGCTGGTCTGCGGCCTTGCCTCCCTCCTCGCCTCGCGCGGGACGAGCGTCCGGCGGGCCGCCGCGGCCCTCGGCGTGGCGCTCCTCGCGCTCCTCGGCGCCGCCTCGTCCGTCCAGGCGCGGGGCTACCGGGACGCGGAGACCCTCTGGACCGAGACCCTCGCCCGGAACCCCGAGTGCTTCCTCTGCCTCACGAACTACGGGAACCTCCTCCTCTCGGAGGGACGGATCGACGAGGCGGTGAAGAAGCTCGAGGCGTCGCTCGCGATCAAGCCGGACGCCATCCCGACGCTTCTCAACCTCGCGCAGGTCGCGGAGGAGAAGGGAGACCTGGCGACCGCCGCCGACCGGGTGAAGGCCGCGCTGAAGGTCGACCCGACCGACGGCGAGATGCACGTCCACCTCGCGACGCTCTACACGAAGGCGGGGCGGCTCCCCGAGGCGTTCGCCGAGTACCAGGAGGCCCTGCGCCACCCCGGGCCGGGCGACTACCTCGCGCACAACGGCCTCGGGGCCGTCCTGATGCAGCTGGGACGACCGGCCGAGGCGATCGAGCACTTCCGCGCCTGCGTGGCGCTGCGGCCCGACTACCAGCACGGCCGCGAGAACCTCGAGCGGGCGCTGGCGATGACCGGAGGCCGCTGAGCGGCCCACGGCACGGGTTCGAACGGGAAGTTCCCGCCCTCAGGGAGAGGTGGCGAAGCGCCGGACCGGCGACCGGCGCCACCGCCCGTCGGGCGTCGCGAAGACGACGACGAGGCGATGCTCGCCGGGCGCGAGCCCCGCGGACGACAGGGTCGCCTCCCAGCCCGCGGCCGACCCGTCCCCGATCGCGGGGATCGCCGCCGCGACGTCGGGGCGCGGCGTCCGCTTCAGCGTGAGGACGGGGATCGGCCGGCCGTCCACCCGGAAGACCCTCGGCTCGATCCGCCCGCCGCCCCGCTCCTGGCACCACCCTCGCGCGCGAAGGACATCGTGCAGGAGCTGCCCTTCGGCCGGCTCGTCCAGCGCGACCGGGAGGCTCTCGTCGAAGGTCGCCTCGACCGGGCGCACGCTCGCGAGGCGATCCGGAAGGAGCTCGAAGAGGTCCCCGTCCGTTCCTCTCGCGACGAGCCGGATTGCGTCGGGGACGAGGTCCGTCCACTCGTGCTCCGGCGTCGGCTCGTCGTACCGGACCGCGAGGAACCTCGCACCCGAACGGCCGAGGTTCGCGAGCCACGCCGAGAGGCGCGGCCGCTCACCGGGGACCGGGGCGGGCCGGCGCCAGTCGAAGAAGGAGAGCGGGGGAGGACCCTGCGTCCTGACGTAGACCACCCTGTTCTGCAGCCGTCCGCCCGAGAGGAGGTAGGGCTGGTTGGTCCCCGCCACGGCGACCGTCGCACCTTCCGTCGCCGTGCGGGCGTCCAGGAGGCGGGCGAGGGAGCCCGGCGCGAGCCGGGCCTCCTGGTAGGCCGCCACCCAGCGAGCGGAGGCGAGGCCGAGGAGGACGACCGCGGCGGCTCCGGCGAGCGGGGCTGCGCCGGCGAGTCCCTTCCGCTGCACGAGGCGAGGCACCCCCGGGACGGACGCCGCCGCGGCGCCGGCGGCCGCCACGATCACGACGATGGCCCACGCCGGGGGCGCACCGGGAGCCCCGCCGATGAAGCGCGACAGGGCCGCCGCGAGGAAGGCCGCCGCGACGGCGAGCCGCAGCGCGGGCGCGACGCGCCCGCTCCTCTCGACGAGCGTCGCGAGCGCGATCGCCGCGAGGGCGAAGGCAGCGAGGATGTAGCGGACGTCCCGGTGGTCGATCATCAGGAAGAGGAACTCGAGGTAGAGGAGGACGGGGAGAGCGAGGACCGCGACGTCGCGGGCACGCTCGCGCGCCGGCCTCCCCCTGTGGAGCAGGGCAGCGACCGGCGCGAGGAGCGCCGCCGGGAGGAGGAGGAAGGGGAAGAGGGCGCCCGTCCGGTCCGGCCGGGCGAGGAGGAAGCGCCACGGGTCGATCGCCGCCTCCGGTCGCGACGCCCATCCGGACCTTGCCGCGTCGGCCCAGCCCGGGAGGCCCGGGAGCGGGAGCGGAAAGAGCGGGTTTCCGGCGGCGACGGCGTTGCGCACGTACGTCCACCCGCCGGCAAGGAGGGCGGCCCCGCCGATCGCGAGGAGGAGCGAGACGCGGCGCGGCCCGCCCGGCCGCGCGGGCGAGGTGAGCGCGATGAGGAGGAGCGGCGCGCACGCCCCCGCGAAGAGAAGGCCGGTGTACTTGGTGCCGGCGAGGAGCCCGAGGGCCGCTCCCGCGAGGAGCCCGGCCGGGAGCGAGGGACTCTCGGCCAGGACGAGGAGGGCGAGGGCGGATGCGCAGGTGAGGAACGCGACGGCATTGTCGTTCCCGGCCGAGAGGGCGAGCTGCGGAAAGGCGCGCGGGACGCTCGCGAAGGCGAGGACGGCGAGGAGCTGCCCGCCCCGACTCGCCCCCAGCTTCCCCGCGATCGCGGCGACGGCGACGAGGGTGAGGAGGGCGAACGGGAGCTCGGTCCACCGGGCGAGGACGTCGGACGGGTCGGCCGCCGAGAGGAGGGCGAAGGAGGTGAGCTCAGAGGCGAGCGGGTAGAAGGCCGGGCTCGCGTCGCCGACCGGGAAGACGATCGTCCGGAGGTCGCCGAACGCCCTCCACGTCGCCACCGCCGACAGGTGGTAGGAGGTGTCGTCGTAGGCGTTCGTCCCGGGCGGGGCGAGGCGCTGGGCCCAAACCGCCCCGCCGACGAGAAGCGCCGCGGCCGCGCCCGCGGCGGCGAAGACCGCCCGCTCCGCACGGGACAGGGGCGGCCCGCCCGGTCCGCCCGGGCCTTCCGGCCCGCGCGGCGGCAGGAGCCGCGTGAGGAGGAAGAGCGAAAGGGCGAGCGGCCGGAGGAGGTACGGCGTCAGGGCCCCGGCGTTGCCGGCGACCGCTGCGGGAAGCGTCCAGAGGACGACGGCGAGGACGCCGGCGGCCGTCGCGCGGACCGCGCGGGGCTGGCCGGCGGCGAGGTGGCCCGCCATTCGCGCGGCCGCGCAACAGAGGAGGACGAGCGCGGCGACGCCCGACGCCAGGCGGAGCGGCACCGGAAGGGCCGCGGGCGGCCGGAAGAGGCCGGCCGCCACCGCCGCGGCGAGGAGGAGCCCGGCGAGTCGCCGCATCCGGGCCCATCGTAACGGGTCTCCGTCCCCCGATCCCGGTCCCCACCGCCTCGACGCACGATCCGGGGGCGAGCGCTGCCGGCCTGCCGGTCGTCCTGCCGCGGAGCGTCCGCTATCGTCCGCCCGTGAGCCAGGCGCCCCGGCCCCGCGCGGTCCTCGTGGTGACGGCGCTGGCGTTCTTCACCGACTCGCTCCTCTACTACCTCCTCGTCCCGCTCCTCCCCGCCTACGCCCGCGAGCTCCACGCCTCGCAGATGGAGCTGGGGGTCCTCTTCGCGAGCTACTCCGTCGCCCTCGTCGCCGGGACCTTTCCGTTCGGAGCCCTGGCGGACCGGGTCGGCCGGCGCCAGCCCCTCCTCTGGGGGCTCGTCGGCCTCGCCGCCTCCACCCTCTTCTTCGCGATCGCCCGCTCGTACCCTCTCCTCGTCCTCGCGCGCCTCCTCCAGGGGCTCTCGGCCGCGGCGACCTGGACGGCGGGCCTCGCCCTCCTCGCGGACGCCTTCCCGGCCGAGCGGCGCGGGCGGGCGATGGCGACCGCCTTCGCCTGCGCAAACGTGGGGGTCCTCCTCGGGCCCCCCGTCGCCGGGATCCTCTCCGAGCGCTATGGCCAGCGGGCGCCCTTCCTCCTCGCCGCCGCCCTCGCCCTCGCCGACGCCGCCGCCCGCGTCCTCCTCCTCCGCGACGTCGCGTTCGTCCCGCGCCCCCGCGTCGGCCTCCGCACCCTCCTCGCGGACCGCCACGTGAGGGTCTGGACGGGGGCCACTGTCCTCGGCGCTTCCCTCTTCGCCCTGCTTGAATCGACCCTGCCCCTCGACCTCGACGCGCGGGTCGGGATGTCGGCCACCGCCATCGGCCTCGCCTTCGCGGCCGCCGCCGCGGCCCACTCCGTCACCTCGCCCCTCATGGGGGCCCTCTCGGACCGGATCGGCCGCGAGCGGGTCCTCCTCGGCGGGCTCGCCGCAGTGACCCTCCTGCTGCCGCTCCCCGCCCTGGCCCCGGGCCCTCTTGCGGTCGGCGCGTCGCTCCTGGCGCTCGGGAGCGCCGCGTCGTTCGTCCTCGCCCCGTGCAGCCCGGCGCTGGCGGACGCGGTGGAGCGGAGCGGAACGAGGAGCTTCGGGTCCGTCTTCTCCCTCGTCAACCTCGCGTTCGCCGCCGGGACGATGGTGGCGCCCCTCGTCGGGAGCGCCCTCGTGTCGGGCGTCGGGCTCCCGGCCGCGCTCGCCGTGTGCGGCCTCGCCTTCGCGGCCTACGTCATCCCCGTTCGGAGGCTCCCCCGGCAGGTGGAGACGGACGGCGGCGGGGGCGGCGTGACATGACGCCGGTCATGCCGGCGCCGGGCCGGACGTGGTCTCATCCACCCGTATGAGCAGCCCCTCCCGCTCCTCCGTCGTCGGCCGCTCGATCCTCGTGGTCCTCGCCTCGCTCCTCCTCGGGGCGCACCTCCTGCGCGGCTGGCACGTCGCGGCGGCGGTCGCCGTCGCCCTCCTCCCGGCGCTTCTCCTCGTCCTGGGGAGGTGGCCCCGGCGCGTCGTCCAGGTCGTCCTCGCCGCTGGCGTCGTCGAGTGGATCCGCACTCTCCTCTTCCTCGTCGACGTCCGGAGAGGCGAGGGACGCCCGTTCGCGAGGATGGCGGTCATCCTCGGCGCGGTCGCCGCCGTGACGGCGCTCGCGGCCCTCGCCGCCGGGCGGCTCGGGAGGCAGCCCCGCGCGTCCGCCGCACCTCCCGCCGGTCCGGTCCCGTCCGGCGCCGCGGAGCCCCGGAGAGCCTGAGATGTCCGCGGCGGCCCGGCGCCTCGCCCGCGAGTGGGACACGATCGTGGCGATGATCCGGATCTACTGCCGACATCACCACGGCGCCCGTGGTCCGCTCTGCGACGACTGCCGCGCGCTCCGCGACTACGCCGAGCGCCGCCTCGCGAAGTGTCCCTTCGGAGAGGTCAAGCCGACCTGCGTCAACTGTCCGGTCCACTGCTACGAGGCGTCGATGCGCGAGCGGGTCAGGACCGTGATGCGCTTCTCGGGGCCGAAGATGCTCCTGCGGCACCCGCTCCTCGCCCTCGCGCACCTGACGGACGGAAAGCGCCCGCTCTCGCCGAAGGCGGAGCGCGTCGCCGAGCGGATCCGGGCGCGGGCGGCGGCCGCCGCCGAGCCCGGCCCCGACCGCAGGACGAATCCGGTCTGAGGCGGCCCGGCCAGCGAGATCGGCGCGCCCCGACGACTTCTTTCACCTTTTTTCGAGATCACCTGTCTGAATTTCCCGCGTTTCCGCCCACTTATAGGTAGCGAGCGGAAGGCACCGGTGCCGATCGCCCGGGGGGTGAGGTCTCGTCAGGCACCGGGCTTCCCGGCCGCGCGAGTTCTCTGTTTGGAGGTAGATGAGTGGTTCGGAGACGTAGTTACCCTCTCGTCATCGTCGTCGTCGGTTCCCTCTGCGCGCTCGGGGCCCGCGCGCAGGGATTTCAGCAGCCACAGGAGACGTTGCCGGGCTTCAAGCCCAATGCCGTCTACGAGACGCAGGGAATCGAGTACCTCTCGCTGTTCAACGGCGATCCACAGCTGGCAGTTCCGCTCGGGCCCGAGTATCCGCTCGGTCCACGGACCGCGTTCCACCTTACGGCGCACTACTCGACCCGCTTCTGGCACATGTACGAGGTCGAGTGCGGCTCGAGCGACTGCGGAATGAATCGATATCCCCGCGCCCACGTCCGGGGGCTTCCGACGCTGGGGGTGGGCTGGACGCTCGAGCTCGGCTCGATTGACCCCTCTCCGGCCCCGAACATCGAAGCCCGCTATCTCTCTCCGGACGGCGGAATCCACGAGTTCTTCGAGCCTGCCATCGGGAGCAGCAAGGTCGTCAACGAAGCCGGTGTCCGGATCGACAAGCTCCCGACCGGCGGATACGTCGTCCGGCGACCGGACGGAACATCCCTCTGGCTCACCCACTTCTACACCGTTCCCTCGCCGGCGAACGGCTGGGACTTCAGCGACGTCGATCACAACGCAGGCTACCCACGCGCGGTCCGCTGGGGACTTTCCGAGATCCACGACCCCTTCGGCACGACGGTCTTGTCCGTTACCTGGCAGAGCGACGATCCAGGACATGCGTGGAAGATCGACCACATCCACCTCACGAGCTCCGGCCAGCTGATTCAGTTCCACTGGGGCGCCTACCAGGGCTCGCACTCTGCGCCCCCGGCCACGTGGGACGTCCTGGAATCTATCGACTTCCCGATTCTCGCTTCGCCGTCGCTGACCGTGACGGCGACCTTCGAGCGGTGGCCGGACGGGCACTTCAGTCGGACGGAGTTCGAAGGAGGGTGGGAGACCCATTGCCCGGAGCTTGCTCCCACGATCGTCGACTTACCCTTCCTCCGCTCCATTTCACAGAGCACCAGAACCCACAGCTTTGAATACGATCTTGGAGACGCGGGGCACGGCAATCTCACCGCGTACACGCTCCCGACCGGCGGTCGGGTCGCATTCGGGTACAGGTCCTATACGGCGCTCCCGCCCTGCCTGACGAACCATGGCTGCACGTCCTTCGATGAATCTCCGGTCTCTCGTCCCACCCCAACCGGGGGCGATCCTGTCTGCGGGGGGGAGTGGGCCCGTGTCCAGCGCTACCTCGACGGCTCCCCGGCTGTCGTCTCCAGGACCGAGTCGGATCCCACCACCGGCCTGTCGGCCACGACGACCTATGACCGCGATCAGTTCGCGGAACCCCTTGGCTCGAACCCTCCCGATTCGCACGAGGCCGACCCGGCCCGCATCCTCCGTCGCGTCATCGTGAAGCGGCAATCCGGAAACGGAGCGGAAGTCTTCGCCACGCGCCATCTGTTCCACGTCCTCATAGGCTTTCTAGGATCTGCCGGACCCGGCGTCGAGGTGGAACGTCGCACCTATACCGGCTCTCTCGCAGCAGGCGCTCCCGTTCGATCGCTCGTCCAGTGCTTCGACGACGTCTGGGGAACGCCCTACGCGACCTCGTGCGGCGCGACGGGCTCTGACGGCGCGATCACGGAGTTTCCCTTGGGCATCGACCAGCGCCTCTCCCGTGAGGTGACCTGGTACGGCGCGAACCCGATTGGCGGCGCGGACTGTTCGCCCGCCACCGCCACGGCGGTCGCCTGCAAGGTCGTGGACCGCACAGGATGGAACGCGACGGCCCAGGAGTTCACTCAGGAGACGACGAGGGCGCCGAAGCAGGGGCCGAGCTCGATCCTCATGCAGGGAGGGCAGACGGCCCGCCGTACGACGGTGAGCTGGGACCCACAGTCCGGTCCGTACCACTGGCAGCCGAAGCTCTACACGTCGCGGACGGTCGAGGACCTCTACGAAGGGGCGTGTCCATTCGCGCCCTGCTCCGTCACGACGACGACCTCGTTCGACCCGGTGACGGGAGCACTCAACTCCTCGACTGTCTCCGGAGGCGGCGTCTCGAGAACGACCGCGCTGGAGTACACCAACGGCGATCCGGTGGCCGAGACGATATCAGGCGTCGGGCTCTCGGACACGTACCGTACGGACCGGACGTTCCTGAGCGGGCTCGTCACCACCTCCCGGCGAGCTCTCCCGGCGGATCTCGGATGGTTGCAGTTCGACGTCACGCGCGACGCCGCGCTCGGGCTGGTCACTCGAGCACGGGACCCGAACGGCCTCGAGACGCGCTACTCCTGGGACTCCCTCCGCAGGTTGAAGGGGATAGCTCCGCCGGATCCGGAGTCGCCGACGACGATTTGCTACGGTACGTGGGACGGCGGTACACGGGGTGCCTGGTCGCTGGTCCGGAAGGGGAGCTCCACGAGCTGCAGCACGACGGCAGCCGTTCCCTCCGTGGGTTCAGAGACGGCGGAAGCGTATGTCTACGACGGCTTTGGACGTTTGAGCCGCGAGATCCGGCTCCGTCCGAATACCACGGCCGCCGGCACATATCTCGCGGTTCGAACGACCGAACGCAACGGGATCGGCCTCGTGACTGCCGTCTCGGAGTGGGTGCCCTGTGGAAGCGGGACGGACCTCGCTTCCTGCTTCTCCTCGTCGGCGGCGAACAAGACCGTGTCGTCGTCTTTCGACACCTTCGGTCGCCCCCGCTCGATCGTGCTTCCTGACGGGACGCAGATCACGAAGAGATACGACGACTGGGACGGAATCTTTCAGGGAAACATTCTCCCCTCGTCGGAGACGCGTGAGGACACATGGACCTCGAACGTCGCGGGGGGGCGCGCCTACGAGGCAGTTCGCAAAGACCTGTTTGGGCGACCCATTGCCGCAGCCGATCCGACGGTCGAGACGAATCCCCCCACGCTCGGCCCCATCACTTTCTACTATTACGACATCCACGATGAGATTGCCGAGGTCAGCCAGACACGCACGGCCGCAAACGGCTCCCCCCACGAGCAGGTTCGCCTCTTCTCACGCAATGCCCTCGGATTCCTCACATCGGAGACCCACCCCGAGTCCGGCGTCACGACCTACGGCTCCTTCACAGCGCTCGGCAGTCCGCAGACGAGGACGAGCGGCGGAGTCACCGTGACGACCGCTTACGACGCACTCGGGCGCGTCCTCGCCGTCTCCTCCGGCGGCCAGAGTCTCTTGGAGAAGGTCTACGACGAAGCATCCGATGCGAACGGAAACTCCCGCGGCTGGTCCCTCGGAAGGCTGACGACCTCGACACGATCGAACAGCTTCCCGTCGACGAACTACGACACGGGGTTCTTCCCTGGGGGAAAGGTAACCGAATCCAACACCTACTCCGGCCTCGGGGGCCGTCTCTCCGCGAAGTCGACGACCCTCTCGAACGGCTCGGTGTCGACCGTCCAGAGTTGGACCTACAACGAACTCGGCCTCGTCGCGACGGAGGGCTATCCCAGAAACCCGTGGACCCAGGGGTTCTCGGTCGCGACGAGCTACAAGGCGGGGCTTCCGACGTCCCTCCTGGCCAGTGACGGAACCACCGTCGCGTCTCAGGTCAAGTACGACCCGGCAGGGGGCCTCTCCGCCTACACCAGCGGCAATTGGGTCACGACGACGATTACCCCGGACCCTTACGGTATGACGCGGCCCCGGATGATCTCTACATCGAACGGCCTCTTCAGCACGGGTGTCATCACCTACGACGGCGCTGGCAACATTACCTCCATGGGTTCGGATGCGTTCGTCTACGACGCCAAGTCCCAGCTCGTGAGGGCGACGTACTCGTCGGGGACCCAGGCCTACGAGTACGATGGGTGGGGTAATCTCACCCGGAAGGCGGGGACTTCCATCGGAATCGACTCCGCGACGAACCGGCTCAGCGGCGCCACATACGACGCTCGCGGAAACGTCACCTTGCTGGGGGCGGAAACCTACTCCTACGACGCTCTGGGCCGGCAGGTGCGCCACGACGCGCCGTCGTCCCACTGGAGCTATCTGCTCGACGCGGGCGACGAGCGGGTCGTCAAGTCGATTCCCCCGTCGACCGCGACGCCGGTTGCCCGTCGGGACATGGCCCGGATCGTCCTTCAGGCGATGAGCGAGACGCCTCGGGCGACGTGCGCCGGGTACTTTGCCGACGTGCCCTGCAGCGACCCGGAACGGGGCTGGATCGAGAGGTTCTACGAGTTGGGGATCACTTCGGGCTGCGCGGCGAACCCCCGCCGCTTCTGCCCGAACAACACGCTGACGCGAAGAGAGATGGCGGTCTTCCTGGCCGTGGCCATGGCTCGCCCCGACTCCGTCCCGGCGAGCGGGACGGTCTCCGGCGTCGGAAGCTACACCTGTGCGCCATCGGGCGGGACGTCGCTCTTCACGGACGTTCCGGCGAGCGACTGGGGGTGCCCGTTCATCCACTACATCTTCAAAGAGGGCGTAACGGGGGGGTGTGCCGGCCCCCCGAACCCACGGCGCTATTGCCCCGACTCGACGACGTCACACTGGGAGATGGAGGTCTTCGCCTCCACGGCGTGGAGCGGGTTCAGGTACGTCCCGCCGCAGGCGGTCTACACCTTCCGCGGGACGGGAGGGTCGATCCTGACCGAGTACCTGGACTCGGCCGTCTCGAAGGACTACGTCTACCTCGGGGGGCGGCTCGTCGGCTCGCGGGACAGCGGAGGATGGAAGTACCACACGACGGACCACCTCGGGAGCGTCCGCCTGACGATGAACTCATCGGGCGGAGCCGTGGAGAGTCGGAAGTACTGGCCGTGGGGAGAGGACGTCGGGCTCGTGGGCGCGGGGCGGATAGCCTTCGCCGGGATGGAGACGGACCTGGAGGCCACTCGCCCGCGGTACTACGACCACGCTCGCAACATCGACACCGGTTTCGGCCGCTTCCTCAGCCCCGACATCCTCTCGGGCAAGGTCGAGGACCCTCAGAGCTGGAATCGGTATACCTACGCTAGGAATAACCCTCTCAAGTACGTCGATCCGGATGGGAAGGCGATCGTTCCGGCGAATGGGTTCGGCCTGGAACTGCATCAGAAGAGCGCCGCGTTCACGGCCGCCAAGGAGAACTTCGCGAACGCCTCCGGCTGGCGTGAGACTGCGAAGGCGGGCTGGGATGTGATCAAGTCGGCATTCTCACTGAGTCTTCATGAAGCGAGCCTTCTGCCGGGACCGGCAGCGATTGAGGTGCCCGCTGCGAGTGCAGTGAGCAAGCTCGGCCTTCTGAAGAGTCTGACCAGCGATGCCCTATTGACCGAGGTGAAGGCGGGCTTGGGAGAAGCGATTGCGGGCGCGGGCGCAAAAGCGCCGCTTCGAGACGTGGCCAGACTGGTTGCGGAGCACGGCGGAAAGGCGGGCGACTGGGCGAAGATCGCCAGGTCGGCAAAGCTGGCGGACGGAACAGTGGTTGAGATCCATGCGTACAAGAACGTGGTAACGGGCGTTGTCGTGGAACCCAAGAGCAAGCTGTTCTGGAAAGCCACGACCGACGCGGTGACGAAGTAGCCGGCGTAGGCTCGCTACGGAGACGGTATGGGAAACGCTTTGTCATCGGATTCCGGGTCTCGAGTGAGACAGCAGATTGTGACGACGGCCTCCGGCGTTCTGACGGGGGAAGTCGAGATCATCGAGGGATGCCGCCGTCTCGTAGTGCTGGCGGCGCAGGCCGAAGATCAGCTGCCATCGAGCTTCTCTGTTATCCGCGGCGTCGAATCCGAAACGGATGACCACCCCGTGGGGCAGGCACGACTTCAATACTCCCCGCACACCTTGGCGGCCGCAGACAGGAGTGTCGCCGCGTACATCGAGGGGGCACGTCCTTTGATCCTCGAAGCCTGCAACGACCTGATTGTCGCCTGGAGATTGTGACCGCGCTCGCTCGGGGTCGTGTCTCCACTCGTGTACTGTTTGATCTGAACGACGGGGCGCGCTTTCGGGCGCGCCCCGGTCCTTCTCCGGGCGTTCCTCGTCGTCTCCCAACGCGGGGAGATGGCTCACCATCTCACCGATAGAAGAGAACGGGCCGAGGGCCGGGCCAGGTCCAGGGCTCGCGAAGCGAGCCGCGCAGCGGCCGCAGGCCCTGGACGCGGACCGGCCCGCAGGCCACGGCGGCGCGCTCTGCGCGCCGCTTCTCGCTCCAGTCGTCCTCGCCCTCGGCGTCGTCCTCATCCCCGTGCGTGGCGCGGGGCGTGCGCGCGAAGCGCGCGGGCATCGCCCCGTGACACGCCTTCATTGCCCGCGCCTTCGGCGCGCGCAGTGCCGCCTGGCACGCCGGCCGCTGCTTGCTCGCGGCCGACGTGGCCAGGCCTTGGTCGCCGCGAAGGCCCGTTTCCGTGATCGGGACTTCGCCGCCTTACGACGTCTTCGGGGCCGCACCAACTCCGTTGTGCGGCCGGGCCGCACGCGGCCCCGGAGGGCGGAGCGGGCGCCCCCTCGCGGCGGAGCCGCAAGGGACATAGCGGGTCCGCGTCAGGCCAAGCGCGCTTGGCTTGCGAGCGACCGCGGTGCGGCGTGGCCCGAAGGCCGCCCTCGGCCGCAGGGACGCGACGCGCCGGGGATTCACGGGGCGTGAACGGCGAGGGGCGGGGGCCCCCGCCGGCGCGACCCGTGAAGAGCGGCAGCTCGACCGCCCCTCCGCCCGGAGCCAAAGGCGGCGCCTTTTCGTGCTCGTCCTCGGCGTCGTCGTCCTCGTGCTCCCGCTCCTCCCGCTCCTCGCGCTCCTCGGGATCGTGTCGGACCGGTCCACCAAGAGCCCGCCCGGAGCGGAGCACCGCACGGCGCCAGCGGGCGCCGTGGAACGGAACCGCCCACGTCGGCTCCGGCGCGCGGGGCGAGGAAGGGGACGGGCGCTCCACACGGCGCGTGCCAGGGGCCCCTCCTCGGACCTCCCTCTGGCACGCGCCGTGTCGCGCCCCCAGCCCAATGGCCATTGGGCTGGCGCCGGCGGACATGAAGCGCTCCGCTCCGCTTCGCGCCGGCCCCGCGCGCCTCCGGGGCATCGCCTCCGCTTCGCTGATCGCTCGCTGCGGCGAGCCCTGCGGCCCAACAAGTTGGGCCGGCACCGCCGTGGTCGTGCGGTGCGCGCGCCGCGCGGTCGCTGCAGGGCCTGATCACGTCGCTCGCGAACGCGCCGCCGCACGCGTCTTCGGTGCTCGGAACCTGCGCTCCTCGACCCGGCGTCGGCGCGGACGAGAGCCGCGCCAGGCCGTTCTTCAGCGGAGGCGTCGGCGTCGCCGACGCGGCGCTGAAGCGCTGGCACTGTCTCGGCGTCCTGGCGCGCGTGCAGCTGCGGTGCGCGCTCCTTCGTCGCTGTGCTCCTCGCTCCACGCCCGCCGCCTCGTCGCGCCAGCGCGAGAACCGAGGGAACGACCAGGGACCCGTGGGCCGCCGTCCTCGCCGCGCAAGGGACGGCCTTCGGCCTCTTCGCCCTTGCGCGGCTCCGGGCGCCGGCCCCGCGAACTGATATGCGAGGCGATGACATCGCCTCGCCGCTCATCGAGCGGCGTGCTACCGGTCCCCGTCCTCGGGGGGCGCCTCGGGTCTGGGTGCCGTCCGGGGCTTGCTCAGCTCGGCGCCGATCACACGCGCGAGGGCGTCGCGATCCGTCATCCGGGCTTTCAGCTCGTCGAAGTACTGTCGTCCGGCCTTGGCGAGCTCGCCTCCGACAGTGGGCCCGTAACGGATCAGGATCCGCTTTCCGATCGCGAAATCGGTCTGCCGCAGCTTGTCGAAGGCCTCACGGATCTGTGCGCCGTGCGCATCGAAGTCCGTCGCGAAGACGGTCTTCTTCGACGCGATCTCCTCTGGTGACCAGTCCGTGCGGGAGGCGAGGTCCTCCCTCTGTCGCTCCAGCGAGCGGATGGAGTCCTCCAGAACGGAGATCACGGGGCGGTAGGCCGCGATGAGCTCCGCGAGCTTCTCCTGCAGGAGCTCGTCCTTGCGGGCGCCGATGAGTGCGATGCGGAGCTGGGCCCTGGCGTCCATCGGCGTGAGGAGATCGAGCGCGAGCCCTCGGCGCAGGCCCTGCAGAGTGGCGATGAGCGTCGTCGGCATCTGGCCGACGAGGAGGAACTCCACGAGGGCGCGCGCGACGCAGACGAGAGCGGCCGACCGGAACGTCTCGACCGAGATCGTGGGGCGAGCCATCAGGAACTCGGTCCAGAACCACACTAGGGGACCGAGCTGGAGAAGGAGGAGGAAGACGACTGCGGCCACCTTGCGGAGCACGCTCATCGCGGCCCACTGAGCCTTCTCGTCGTCCTTCTTTTCCACCAGGGCCGACCAACGGGCGAGGGCGCTCACCGCGACGAGGATGAGAAGGCGACCCACGAAGTAGGCCACCAGGACGAAGAAGAGCGGCCGTGAGATCTCGCCGCGGGCAGCGACCAGACAGAGGAACAGCCCCGTGGTGATGACGATCTGGCTCGTGAGGAGGCCGCGGAAGTGCCCGAAGCGCTCGGAGAGAGAGAAGAGAACGCCGGAAACGGGGGCGCCCTGGGTGGGGTCGGCGATGGAGTAGAAGAGGCCGGAAATCGGCTCGTAGGCGAGGGAGAGCCCGAGCACGAGCAGGCAGAGCATCGGCAGCTCGGACCAGGGATGCTGCCGGGAGAAGAGAAGCCAGAACGTCCCGGCGAGCGCCGCGGCGAGGGTCCACGCCGTCGTGCCGAGGATCGTCTGTCTCGAGCCGAGGACGCCGAGCTCCCAGTCGATCGCCGCCAGAACCGACGCCTTGGGGTCTTCGGCCGGAGGCGGAGCGGGGCTGTCGGGCACGGAGTCGGTCAGCCGGCCTTGCGACGGCCGACGCGCTCGGTCATGGCGTCGATCATCTTGAGGATGGCCTTGCGGTCGTGGACGGGGAGGGCCTCGATGCGCTTGAGGCGGCGCCAGAGGCGGAGGCTCTCGGGCTGCTCTGTGGGGACGGCCCTGGGAGGAGCCTTGAGGCCGGCGAGGACGTCGGTGGAGACGCCGAGAGCCTGGGCATAGCGAGCGAGAAGGTCTGCGGAGGGTGAGCCGCCCTCGGCCTCGTAGTAGACGGCGGCGCGGCGGGAGATCCCGACCTTCTGGGCAAGGTCGGCCTGGGTGAGGCCCTTGGCCCTGCGCAGGCGCCGGATACGGTCGCCGACGGACTCGGCAGGCTCGTGAGAGCGCTTGGGGCTCGGCACGAAAGCCAGTGTAGGTGCGGTTTCTGCGGGCAGCATCGGCGCTTGACCGTCAAGTACGGTAATCGTACTCTAACGGCATCCGCCCGTGAACGTCACTTTTCGCGGGACCCCTCTTGACAGGTTTTCGGAAGGAGGCCGATTTCGATGATCCCCGCCGAAGCGATCGCCGAGGTCAAGGCGCGGCACGACATCGTGGCCTTCATCGAGTCGTGCGGGATCGTCCTGAAGCGGCACGGAGAGGGCTTCCTGGGCCTCTGTCCGCTCCACGGAGACACTCGGCCCTCCCTGTCGGTCTCCCCGGCGAAGCAGTACTGGTGCTGCCTCGGGGCCTGCTCCCCCAACGGCAAGGTCACCGGAGGCGACGTCATCGAATTCGCGCGGCGCTTCTGGGGCGTCAGCTTCCGCGAGGCCCTCACCCGCCTCGGCTCCACCGCCTCCGTCGAGCTGCCGAGCCCCGTGCGTCCTCTCGCCGCCGTCCGGACCCTGTCGTCTCACCGCCGCGCTCCGTCCGGGCGTGGCCCGACGGACCTCCTCTCCCGCGTCGCCGGCATCTACCACCAGGCCTTCCTCCTTTCGGAGAAGGCCCGCGACTACGCCGCCGCGCGGGGTCTGACGAAGCCCGAGATCCTCGCGGCCCTCCCCATCGGCTACGCCGACGGCTCGCTCCTCGACACGGCCCCCGAGGGGAGCGAGACCTGGGAAGCCCTCCGCGCCCTCGGCGTCGTCACCGCCACCGGCCGCGAGCTCCTCTCGGGCTGCCTCGTCGTCCCCCTGCGCGACCTCTCGGGCACCGTCGTCAGCCTCTACGGCCGCCGCGTGGAGGTCCCCGTCGAGACGGGCGGAGGGCCGGACCGCCCGCGGCACTTCTACCTCCCCGGCCCGCGGCGAGGCCTCGTCAACGCCTCGTGCCTGGCCACGACCGACGAGCTGATCCTCACCGAGTCGGTCATCGACGCCCTCTCCTTCCTTGAAGCGGGAATCCCCAACGCCGTCCCGCTCTACGGCACCAGCGGCTGGACGCCGGACCACGACGCCCTGCTCGAGCGGCACCGCGTCCGGAGCGTCTTCCTCGCCCTCGACGCCGACGAGGCCGGGCGCAAGGCGGCCGAGGCGCTCTCGCGCACTCTCACTTCCCGGGGCCTCCGCGTCACCGACGTCCTCCTCCCGGCCAAGGACCCCAACGCCCTCCTCGTCGCCGAAGGGCCGGACGGCTTCCGGACGACGTGGAGGCGGCTCGTCACGGAAGCCGCGCGCGAGGCCGCGCGCGGTGCGGGCGCCCACGCGCCCGCACCGCAAGCCCCGGGCTCGCGAGCCCCCGAAGGACCCGCAGCGAAAGAAGAGAAGACGGACGAGACGAAAGGCGCATCTCTCGACGCCGCCTCTCTCGCTACCCCCACCCTCGTGCTCGACGAGACGGGCGCCTATCTCCTCGCCTTCGACACGCGCGCCTATCGCGTCCGCGGCCTCTCGGTGATGGGCGTCGATCGCCTCCGCGTCAACGTCCGCGTCGACGCCTCCTCCCGCTTCCACGTCGACACCCTCGACCTCTACTCCTCCCGCGCCCGTCAGGCCTTCGCCGAGACGGCCGCACGCACGCTCGTCCTGCCCGAGGGCTCCGTCGCCGACCTCCTCGACGAGCTCGCCCTCCTCGTCGACGCTCTCGAGAAGGAGCGCCTCTCTCTCCGGCGCAAGGGCACCGGCCCGGCCGCCGTCGAGCCCGCGCCTCTCACCCCCGCGGCCGAGGCCGAGGCGATGGCTCTTCTCAAGGGCGACGTCCTCGGTCGCCTGCGGGAGGACTTCCGCGCCGTCGGCCTCGTCGGCGAGGAGACGGCCCTCCTCATCGGCTACCTCGCCCTCGTCTCACGCAAGCTCCGGGAGCCCTTCTCCGTCCTCTTCTGCGCCCGCTCAGGCGCGGGCAAGAGCGCCCTGCAGGACCGCCTCTGCGACTTCTGCCCGCCCGAGGACCTCGTCAAGTACACCCGTATCTCCGGCCAGGTCCTCTTCTACAAAGACCAGAAGGCGCTCGAGCACAAGCTCCTGGCCGTCGACGAGGAGGACGGCGCGGCCCAGGCGGCCTACGCCCTGCGGAGCCTCCTCTCGAGCGGCTACCTCTCCTGCTCCGTCACGAGGACCGACCCTCAGACGGGACGACAAGTGGCCGACGATCGCAGGGTCGACGGCCCGACGACGGTCTTCCTCACCTCGGCCCATCCGGAGGCCCTCGACTACGAGACCCGAAACCGCTTCGTCCTCCTCACCGTCGACGAGTCGCGCGAGCAGACGCGGAGGATCCTGGCGCTCCAGCGCTGGGGCGAGACGGCCGAGGGGCTGAAGGCCCGCGAGGAGAGGACGGCCGTCTACCGGAGGCATCACGACCTCCAGAGGCTCCTCAAACCGCTCGACGTCGTCATCCCGATGGAGCTGCCGTACCCCTCGGGCTGGCTGATCCTCAGGCGCGAGCAGCGAAAGTACCTGACGCTCGTCAAGGCGCTGGCGCTCCTTCATCAGCACCAGAGGCCGAAGAAGACGCTCACGGTCGACAGCCGGACGGTCGAGTACGTCGAAGCGGCCGAGGCGGATGTCGAAATCGGACGGGAGCTCTCGCGCCTCATCCTCCGCCGCAACCTCGACGAGCTCTCGCCTCCCTCGCGCTCGCTCCTGCTGGCGATGCAGGAGCTCGCGCGGGAGAAGAAGGTCGCCGCGGCGAAGGCCGGCGCCGCGCCTGAGGCGCGGCCGGCCGGGCCGCGGCCCGAGCCCGGCCCGCAGTCGCCGCCCTCTTCTCCCGGACGCCGGTACGTCCTCGGGCGCGAGAAGGCCGAGGAGGAGCGCGTCCTGCTCGATCGTCACGAGCTGCAGAAGGCGACGGGGCTCTCGTACTGGCACGTGAGGACGTACCTGGCCCAGCTCGTCGAGTACGAGTACGTGGGGCTCGTGAAGACGGGGCAGGGGCAGAAGGCGCTCTACGAGCTGCTCCACGAGGCCGCCGAGGAGGACCCGTGGGCGGCGGCCTGAGCGAGGTGTTACGAATCGAAACGACTTTGCGGAGCCTTGCGGCACCTTGCGGGAGCTTGCGCGCAAGGTGAGGAGGCCGGAAGGCCCTCGGGCGTAGGGAGATAGCGGCCGGGAAGGCGACCTTGCGGGGTTTTCCGGAAATGCAGGGGGCCTCGCAGCGAAAGTGAGGAACGGACTTCTCCTTCTTCGAGAGTGAAGAAGGAGCGGGAGCCATTGGAACGGCCGGAGAGCGCTGCGCCAGAGGCGCCGCCCCGGCTCACCCCTGACGAGAAAGGAGCCGGGAGATGACGCCGCGGCAACGCCGGAGGATGGAGCTTCTGCTCGAGCGCTTCGTGGAGGCGATGACGGCGTGGGCCTTCTCGAAGCGGACGATCCCGAGCTACGCGCAGCACGTCGCCGTCTTCCTCGACTGGCTCGAGAAGGAGACGGACGTCGGCGACCTCGGCGAGGTGACGCCGGAGATCCTCTCGAGCTACCAGACGGCGCTCCTGGGAATGGAGCGGAAGCGGCCGGGGAAGAGGAAGACGACGGAGACGCCGGCCGCCGTCGGCGGCCGGCTGTCGACCTCGACTCAGCACGCGAGGCTGTCGGCGCTGAAGAGCTTCTTCGGCTTTCTGGCGCGGGAGGGGAAGCTCCTCGTCGACCCCGCGGCCTCGCTCGTCCTGCCGAAGAAGAGGCGGAGCCTGCCGCGGTCGCTCCTGACGCCGAAGGAGGCGCTGAAGCTGGTCGAGTCGATCGAGACGAAGACGCCGATGGGCCACAGGGACCGGGCCGTCGTCGAGGTCCTCTACGCCACCGGCATCCGCAACGCCGAGCTGCGGGGGCTGACGCTCGCCGACTTCGACGCCGAGGCCGGGACGCTCTTCGTCAGGGCCGGCAAGGGAGGCAAGGACCGGGTGCTGCCGCTCGGGCCGGTCGTGACGGCGATCGTCTCGGACTACGTGCAGCTCGCCAGGCCGAAGCTCGCGAAGCGCCCGGGCGTGACGAGCCTCTTCGTCTCCAACCACGGCTGGCCGCTCTGGCCGGCCTCCGTCGTGCGAATCGTCGACCTCGCGGCCAGAAGGGCGGGCATCCAGAAGGCCGTCCGGCCCCATCGCCTGCGGCACGCCTGCGCGACGCACATGCTCCAGGGCGGGGCCGACGTGCGGCACATCCAGAGGCTGCTCGGGCACTCCTCGCTCTCGACGACGGAGGTCTACACGCGGGTGGAGATCGGGGACCTGAAGGCCGTCCACAAGCGTTTCCATCCGCGGGAACGGGGCCGATTGTGAGAACGCCGCACCTCTCCCCGCGCGACTTCGAGGCGGTGCTCTCGAGCTACGTGGCCGCGCGACGTGGAGAAGGACTCGCCGAGGGAACGCTCGTCTACCGCCGGCTCTACCTCGCGCACTTCCTGTCGTGGCTGAAAGCCGAAGGAGTCGACGACCTGCGACGCATGGCGCCGGAGGAGGTGCACCGCTACGCCGTGGCGCTCGCGCGGCATCGCTACCGCATCGGTCACGGCGAAGCGACACCGGAGCGGGAGCTGTCACCGGAGACCGTCAAGATGCGGCTCCTCATCGCGCGCGACCTTTTCCGGTGGCTGATGACGCGCGGGCTCGTCCTGGCGGACCCGACGGCGTCGCTGCGGCTCTCGCGAAGCCGCGACCGGCTGCCGCGTCAGGTGCTGTCGGAAGCGACCATGGAGACGCTCCTCGTGGCACCGTCGGCCCTGACGCCGATCGGGCTGAGGGATCGTGCGGCCCTCGCTCTCCTCTACTCGACGGGACTGCGGAGGGCTGAGCTCTCGGCCCTCGACCTGAACGACGTCGACCTGACCGAGGGGCTCGTCCACGTGCGGCGGGGCAAGGGAGGAAAGCCCCGTCTCGTGCCGCTCGGCCAGAGCGCCGCCGAAGAGCTGCGGCGCTACCTGACGCGGGGCCGTCCTCATCTCGCCGAAGGCCACCGGATGCCGAGGACCCCGGCGCTCTTCGTAGGGACCGGCGGCCCCGGCCGCCGCAACCAGGGCGGGAGGCTCCTGCCCGACGGCGTGAGCCTCCTCGTGCGGCGCACCTGCGCGAAGGCCGGGCTCCCGCATCCGGTGATGGCCCACGCGCTGCGCCATGCCTTCGCGACGCACCTGCTCCGGGCCGGAGCCGACGTGCGGCACGTCCAGAGGCTCCTCGGTCACTCCTCGGTCGTGACGACGGAGACCTACACGGCTGTCGCCGTGAAGGACCTCGCCGAGGTCCACGCGCGGAGCCATCCCCGCGGCGGCGGGCCGAGGACGAGAAGGCCCGTGCGGCTTGATCCCCGCTTCCCCGCGCCGTAGCCTCGCATCCGTGAACCGCCCGAAAGCAGCGACGAGACGGGCCGCCCTCGCGGCCTTCCTTCTTTTCGCTGCGGCTCTCCTTGTCGTCAGCCCCGCCGAGGCCTCGCGGACGACGACGGACGCGCGCTCGAGCCTCGCGCCGTCGTCTCTCGAGCTGCCGATACTCGAGCCCCTCGACTCCGCCGAGTCCTCGCCGCGCTTCGGATTCGCCGAGGACCTCGGGCTGCTGGATCCGGAGAGAGGGCCTGGCGGCTTCGTGGTCTTCGCGGCGGAAGCCGCGCAGTGCGAACTAACCTACGCTGGGAATAACCCGCTGAGATATGTGGACCCAGATGGGAGGGTCAAGTTCGAGGCTGGAGCGCAGGCGTACTACGCAATGGCTTCGGCCTACCTGAACCAGTCACCCACCGCGCGAGCACAGCTTCAGGCGTTTGAGGGCCTGAAGGGACAAGCGGAGCCGACGATCCGGATCGTCGAAGATGGCAGTGACGAGGCCTACGTCGACCCTCGGACGAACACGATCGTTTGGAACCCCTGGCTGGGCGCGTCTGTGCAGGGGGAAGGCGGAACGCCTGGGGCCGACGGCTCTTGGGAGCAGAGTCCAGCTCTTCGACTTCTGCACGAGATCGGGCACTCGGTGCGTATGAACACTGACCCCAGCGGCTACGCGGCGGACACCACCTACCCGAAGGGGTACGACTTCAGATATGACAACAAAGAGGAGAAGCGAGTAATCACGAAGATCGAAACGCCCGCAGCTAGGCAGCTCGGAGAAGCGACGAGAAGATCGCACTCACTGCGAAGCACCACTAGCATGAGTGTCACCCCTTTGAAGAAGGCGACCAAGCCCACCGATTGCGGTGGTACTGGGCAGTCCCCCTGCGTCAGGAAGGTGCCATGAGAGCCCTCGCAACATCTGCACTCCTGTGTCTTCTCGGCGCCCATTCGAGTGTCGGACTCGACGCGCCCCTTCATCCCCTGCCATTCGATGCTAGCGGTCTCAAGCAGCCCGGCGTTTCAATCCATGCTGATGCCATCAGTCCGCGACTGTCCGTGGGGGGGGCCCTCTCTCCAGAACGATTTGAGGACTTCATCCGGGGCACCGCGCCGCGGTACTCGCTCTCTACCAACGACACCGTAGTCATCAGTAGCGTTGTGAAGGCAATGGAAGCTGGTCGGTTCTCGGCAGTACCTCGGCCCCCTTCTGGAATCGACGCCAGGCTGAGGCTCCGTTTCATGAAGGGTGAGACGCTAGTCTTGCTCCTGTACGTCGACCAGTGGGGGCTGGTCTTCCTCGACGGGCAGTTCTATAGGGCGCCCGATGGATGGCCATGGCTGCGAGACCTCTGGAAGGCGATCCGGGCGGTTGACAGTTACGGCGCGCTCTAGCCCCCGGCCACACCGGGCCCGGCCGCTCGGGGGCGCGTCTACACTCGTGCATTGTTCTGAACGACGGGGCGCGCTTTCGGGCGCGCCCCGGACTTCTTCCCGGGTGTTTCTCGTCGTCTCCCCACGCGGGGAGATGGCTCGCCATCTCCCCGATAGCAGAGAGTACGGTGGGGTCAGCAACTATCTCGGCTGTCAAGGGGCCGAGGGAGTGAAATCAACACGGACGGGCCTCAGCGAGGGCGGGATTCCAACGGGATCCGGTCCTCGCCATGGCGTTGAGGATGGTGAGAAGTCGGCGAGCGCAGGCGACGAGGGCGACCTTCTTCTTCTTGCCTCGAGCCAGGAGGCTGGCGTGGAAGGCCCGGAAGACCGGGTTGTGGGTCCGGGCGACGCCCGCGGCCATGTAGAGCACGGCCCTGACGGCGGCTCGGCCGCCGAAGACCATCCGCGGGCGGTGCGACTTGCCGCTGTCACGGTTCATCGGTGCCAGGCCGGCCAGGGCAGCGATCTGCTTGCGGTCGAGCCTGCCGCAGTACGGTGGGGTCAGGTCTGTGATCTGTGATTTCGACGACCCCCACTGAGACTCCCGTTCTGCCATTCGGTCTCCCCTCCGACCTTCACTGAACCCACCCGCGGGGCGCGCCAACTGGCGCGCCTCGCACTTCTTCGCGCTGCCGGTTTGTAACCGTCCGGCGAACCCCGTCCTTCGCCCGGCGACCGGGATGTCCGAAGCTCCCCGAACCGGAGGGGGGCCATGGACAAGCGGGAGCAGAAGCGACGGAAGATGGCCGACGTGATCGAGCGGTGGGAGCGGAGCGGCAAGTCCGCCCGGGCTTTCTCCGAGGAGGCGCAGGTCGCCGAGTCCCGGCTGCGGTACTGGAGGTCGCGAATCCGCAGGGAGGCCGTGGCGCAGCCGGGCTTCGTCCCGGTGACGATCCTCCCGGACGAGCCCGCCGTGGGGAGTGGGGTCAGGTCTGTGATCCGTGATCCAGCGTGGATACGCGAGGTCTCGGTGACCGGAACTGTGATCCGCTGATGGCCTGGAGGTACGTCGTTCCTCGCCTGTGTGAGCACGATTTTGTCGGCGCGTCCGCAACGTCGGCTACGGGCCCGCGGGACAGCCGGTGCAGTACAACACGGGCCCCGGCACGGCCAACGACGTCACCACGACGCTCTCGCAGGACGGCTCCACCAACCTCATCCCCCGGCCGAAGCGCATCCAGTCCCTCCGCGGCGGTCAGAGCCTCTTCGACACGGGGACCTTCACCTACGACGGGGCCGGCAACGTGCTCTCCGTGGGCTCCGACACGTTCAGCTACCCTCGGCGAGACAATCAGCGAGAGTAGACCGATGCACCTTCAAGGTGTAAATAGGAGTCGATCTGTCCCGATCTCGAGGTGGACATGGGACCCTGGCTCTCGGTGATCCTCCCCTTTCTCCTCAGTGCTCCTCTTGCAGTTGCTGGTTCGGGAACCGGACCGGCGTCCGGGCCGCGAACGCTCGTAGTCGATGTACGGGGAAGCGTGCTCCCACGGAACCAGCTGAGGCTTGTCGTGAAGCCAGGCGCCGTCGCTACGCGCGCCATCAGGATCTTCTCGGGGCCGAGCCAGACGCAGCTCCTCCTGCTCGTTGACTCAGGTTTCGCCAGGACGCCCGAGGGAACCGCGTGGATCGCAGCGAAGCGTAACGAAGCGAAACCAGTGGCGATCGTGCAAACGAGCCTTTCGGACGGCGAGCCGGCGGTTCAGATCCCAGGGAGACCAGCCGCAGACGATGAGATCGCTGTCTATGTCAACGGCGACTGGCCGAGCGGTGTCGCGGACGACCGCCTCGTCGCGGATGGACGGGTCGGGACGGGTTCATTCGCGTTCTCGACGTGGCTTTCTGCACCGTCGGCGACTGCACCCGAGGGCTCATTCGACCACTGCTGCGAGGGTTCGGGTTGCTCGTTGATGTGCATCACCTGCGGGGGGCCACGGTTCACTTGCTGCCTGAACAGTCCAGAGGGTTGCTGCGCCATTTACTGCGGTTTCGTGAATTGCTGCCAGTAGAGACCACGTCCCGGATGGCCGAGACAGGTCGATGATCGGACGAACCAGAGTGCAGGTAGACGTTCATCGGTCAAGAGCGCAAGAAAGAGCGACGCAGGTGAAGGGGGGCCGAGGACCAGGTACCTCACTCTGCTGGAATCGCCTGAAGGTCGCCACGCTGGCGCTGGGATCTGCGCTCGCGATTACTTCGACGAGAGGAGCCCAGATCGAAGCGCGAACCGCCGCGACACCCATTCTCGGCGAGCCGGCCTCCATCGCGCTGGTCGTCGACCAGTTCCCCGTGGGAATGACCGGGGAGGACTTTCCGCTCATCGGTCTGCAGCTCCTTGCCGAGAAGTATCTACGAGAGCGAGGTATAGCCGTCGTTCCACGGGCTACACGCAAGGCCGAGCAATCGTACCTGCACGTTTCCGTGGTTGCCATTCAGCTCAGAGCCGGCTTCGTGTACTTGGTCGAGTGCGATCTCCGCGAACGTGTCCCAGCAGCCTGCACCGGTGGTCCCGCCCTCGAGATCTCGAGCTGGCAGCACCGCCAGTGGATCAATGCACCGTCCGGTGGTCCCCCGAGCAGCCAGCAAGCGTGGAGTACCGTCAAACAGGCGCTCGATGCGTACATCAGACGAAAGCAACAGGTCGTGAGGTGAGGACGTGTCCGTTCCGAGTAGCCGGGCGCGGTTGGGACGGCACTTCGCCCGCGTGGCACGCGTACGGCGGCCCACGCCGAAAGCGCGCGACTTGGTGCCCTGCGCAACGGCTGCCGCGACGCGGCCGGCCGTCGCGGCCAGACTTCGTCACTGCACTGGCCGACTCTGGGCCGGCCGGAGTCGAAGACGGCGCAGGTTCGGGTGTGGGCGGCGGGGGGCGGGAACGCCGTCTCTGACCGCGCGAGGGGACAGGGCCACCGACGTATGGGAACGGCAGTCGACCTGTGGCACCGAAGGTCCTTCGGGTCGCGGGCACTCGTCAGGCCCGCTCCCCGGTCTCCCGCCTCAGCCCGTCGAAGCGGAGGAGGTCCTCGAGGAAACGGGGGAGGTCGGCGAGCGGCAGCTGGGTCGCGCGGTCCGACTTCGCGTGCGCGGGGTCGTCGTGGACCTCGAAGAAGTAGCCGTCGACGCCGACCGCGGCGGCGGCGCGCGCGAGGGCCGGCGCGTACTGCCGCGCGCCTCCGGTCTCGGTGCCGAGGCCGCCGGGAAGCTGGAGCGAGTGGGTGCAGTCGTAGATCACAGGGACGCCGAGCGCGCGCATCATAGGGAGCGCCCGGAAGTCGACGACGAGGTTGTGGTAGCCGAACGTCGTCCCGCGCTCGCAGAGGGTGACGTTGGGGTTCCCGGCCTTCCGGCACTTGGCGACGATCTGTGCGCAGTCGTCGGGCGCGAGGAACTGTCCCTTCTTGACGTTGAGCGCCTTGCCGGTCCGCGCCGCCGCGACGAGGAGGTCGGTCTGGCGCGAGAGGAAGGCGGGGATCTGGAGGACGTCCGCCACCTCGGCGGCGTGGGCGCACTGCTCGACGTCGTGGACGTCGGTGAGGATCGGGAGGTCGTACTTCTCCTTGACCGCCGAGAGGACGTCGAGCCCCTTCTCGATGCCGGGGCCCCGGAACGAGTCGCCCGAGGAGCGGTTCGCCTTGTCGAAGGACGACTTGTAGACCAGGCGGTCCGCGACGCCGAGGGAGGCGAAGACCTCCTTGATCGCCTTCGCCATCCTCACCGCGTGGGCGCGCGACTCGATGACGCAGGGACCGGCGAAGAAGACGGGGCGGCAGCGGTCGCCCGCGGCCAGGTGCGGCGTGATGGTGGCGTGGACGGCCATGCCGGGATCTTAGCGGGGTCGGGTAGGCTTCCGTCGTGGAGGCCCCCGAGAGCCGGGCCGAGCCCGAGGCGCAGCTCTTCTCCTGCCCGGTGAGGCGCCGGTACGCGTGGCAGGTCGTCCGGTACGGGCGCGGCGTCCGGTCTGCGCGTCGGGAGCTCCTCGCGGCGGACCGCGGCGACGAGGCCGCGGGGACCCGGGCCCTCGAGAGCCTCCGGGCCCTCCTCGTCGCCGCCGAGACGCGGACGGGCTGGTACCCCGAGGCGTTCGCGCGCGCGGGCGTGACGGTGCGGGACCTCCGGGAGCCCGGCGACCTGGCCCACTTCCCGCCGCTCCCGCGCGCGGCGCTCCAGGAGCGCTTCCACGACCTCTTCTCGCGGCGCGTCCGCCCGTTCGACGTCGACGAGGGGTGGCTCGGGAGGAGCAGCGGATCGACGGGCGAGCCGGTCCGCTTCTTCATGGACGGCGGCTCGATCCACTTCTTCTCGGCCTTCCTCCGCTTCCTCTGGGAGCGGTTCTCCCTCGGACCCTTCCCCGGCCCGCGTCGGACGGCGGTGGTCCTCCTCTGCACCCTCCCGCGGTCGAGCGTCTACTCGGTCCGGCTCCCCCTCCTCGGCGGCGGCCTCTTCCGGAAGCTCCACTTCGCCGAGGACGACGCCCTCAAAGAGCTGGAGCGGCTCGCCCCCGCGATCGTCACCGGCGACCCCGACTCGCTCGGGAGGCTCCAGACGGAGCTCGCGGCGGGGCGGGTCCGGATCGTGCCGCGCCTGGTCGTCTCGAGCGCCTTCGCCCTCCCTTCCGGGACCGCCGCGGGGCTCGCGGCGGCGACCGGCGCGCGCGTCGTCGACTCCTACTCGCTCGCCGAGACCGGCCCCGTCGGCTGGAGCTGCGCGCCCGGGAGCGGGCGGTTCCACCTCCTGACGCCCGCGGCCGTCCTGGAGGAGGTCGAGGGCGAGCTCCTCCTGACGAACCTCCGCAACAGGCTCTTCCCGCTGATCAGGTACCGGACGGGGGATCTCGGCGTCGTCCTCCCCGAGCCTGGCGGCGACGCGCGGTGCGCCTGCGGTGCGCGCGGCCCCGTCCTGGCACGGCTCCTGGGGCGGGTGGTCTCGCGCTTCGCGACGGAGGACGGCCGCCGCGTCGACCCGTCGCAGCTGCAGCCGCTCGTGACGCGGCTCGGCGTCCGGCAGTTCCAGCTCCTCCAGCCCGCGGCTGGACGCCTCGTCCTCCGCTACACGCCCGGGGGAGAGGCGTCCGATCGGGCGCTCCCCGAGGCGACGCGGCTCGAGCTGGTGGCGGCCGCGCGACGGCTCCTCGGCGACGGGACGTCCGTCTCGTTCGAGCGGGTAGCGGAGCCGCTCTTCAGGCCCGGCGAGAAGCCGATCGTCTACCGGTCGGACGTCCCGCCGTCGCCGGGCGCGGGCGGAGCGGAGACGGCGGCGCCCCCCGCCCCCTCCTGAAGGAACCGGACCAGCTCGGCGTTCACCCTCTCGCAGGCGTCGACCTGGAGCCAGTGGCTCGCGTCTGGGATCCGAATGATCCGCAGGTCCGGGACGAAGGCCTCGAGGCCGTCGAGGAGCTCGGTGCCGAGCCACCGGTCGCGCTCGCCCCAGAGGACGAGGGTCGGGACGTCGATCGCGCCTCGCGAGAAGCCGTGGCGCGCCGTGCCGGTCCTGAAGATGGCGCGGTAGTAGTGGACTGCGCTCCGGGCGACGCCGGGGAGAAGGAACGCCTCGCGGTAGCGCTCGATCTCCTCGGGCGAGAAGGCGCCGGACCGGACCGGGTCGTCGCGGAGGAGGCGCTTGAGGAACCGGGCGCGGTGGCGCGTCAGCCGCCGCTCGGGGAGGAACGGGAGCTGGAAGAGGAAGACGTAGGACGAACGGCTCCGCTGGGCGCGCGTCGCGAGCTTCCGCCGGAAGAGGACCGGGTGGGGCGCGTTGAGGATCGCGAGCCGCTCCACGAGGCCGGGGAAGAGCGCCGGGAGGCACCAGGCGATGACGCCCCCCCAGTCGTGGCCGACCACGTGTGCCCGCTCCGCGCCGAGGTGGCGGACGAGGGCGGCGGCGTCCCCCGCGAGCGCCGCCATCCGGTACGACCGGACGCCGCGGGGCTTGGCCGACCGGCCGTAGCCGCGCAGGTCGGGGGCGACGGCGCGGAACCCGGCGGCGGCGAGCGCGGGGAGCTGGTGGCGCCAGGAGTACCAGTGCTCGGGGAAGCCATGGAGGAGGAGGACGAGCGGTCCGTTCCCCATCTCGACCCAGTGGAGCCGGAGCCCGCCCACCTCCTCCTCGTGATGGCTCCAGGGCCTTTCGCTCACGTCAGGCCCCAAGCGCGACGGCGCGAAGCGGGGAGACGACGGGGAGGTCGAGGAGGGGTGTCGCGTCGTCGGGGAAGAGGGCCGCGCGGATCCCGGGGAGGTCGCGGAAGCGCCCCGGGACGAGCTCGAAGCCGTCCGGCGCGGGGCGAAGGAAGCCGCCCTCCAGGAGGAAAAGCAGGCGTTCTCCGAGCGCCTCCTCGAGCGTCCGGCCGAAGCGCGCGCGGAAGCGGGCCGCGTCGAGGACGCCGTAGGTGAGGGCGAGGAGGAGGAACTTGGCCTCGACGTGCCGCGGGGGGAGACGGTAGAGGTCCTCCGCCGCCAGCCGCCCGCTCCGCGCCGCCGCGAGCCACGCGTCGATCCGCGCGAGGCCGAACCGCCACGACGTCCCGACGAGCGAGGAGGCGTAGAGGCCGACGCCGACGTAGTCGAGCCCGTCGCGGAGCCGCCCTTCGAGGTACCGGCTCGTCCCGAGGCGGCCGGGGGCCCGCGAGAAGTTGACGGAGCCGTAGCGGGAGGCGAAGCCGGCGCCGGTGAGGAGCCCGAAGGCCCGGTCGTACTGCGCGCCGAAGTCCTCGGGGGAAGGGGCCCCGGCCCCGCGCGACGCCTCCTCCGCGATCCGGCGGTTCTTGTAGACGGTGTCGTAGGCGGTAACGACGTCGGGCGCCAGCGCCACCGCGGCCTCGAGCGTCGCCTCCCACGCGGGAAGGGTGAGGCCGGGGAGGGCGAACATCAGGTCGACGTTGACGAGGGAGAAGCCGGCGCCTCGGAGCGCTTCCATTCCCCGGGCCGGCCGGTCGCCGCCGTGCGGCGCGCGGCCGACGCGGCGGAGGAGGCCGGGCTCGGCGGTCTGGAGTCCCATGCTGACGCGCGTGACTCCGACGCGTGCGACCTCGCGCCACTTCGCGGGGTCGGCCGCCGCCTGCGTCGGCGTCGTCTCGGTGGAGACCTCGAAGCCCTCCGCGAGCGAGAAGCGGGAGGCGACGGCGCCGAGGATCCTCTCGAGCTGCCGGGCCGAGAGGACCCCCGGCGTCCCGCCCCCCACGTCGAGCCCGGCGACGCGGGTGCCGGGAGGGAGCGCCTCCGCGACGGACGCGAGCTCGGCGACGACCCCCTCCACGTAGGCGTCGCGCGCCGCCGCGTCGTGCCCGGCCAGCGGGACGGTGGCGTAGTCGCAGTAGGTGCAGCGGGTCTCGCAGAAGGGGACGTGGACGTAGAGGCCGATCGGCGACCGGGCGGCCGCGAGCGAAGCGGCGACGCTCCCGGGCGTGGCGGCGGCGCGGAACGGGGCGAAGAGGCTCCGGTCCGGCGGGTACATGACGCTCGCGCGGAGGGGATTCGCCATCCCGCGCGCGAAGAGGGCGCCGGGAGTCACGCCGTCAGCTCCTCGCGGAGGATGGTCCCCACCTCCCTCACGTCGGCCGCGGGGAGCGTCTGGTGGATCCCGACGAGGAACGAGGAGGCGGCCAGGGCGCGGCAGCGGGCGAGGCCGTCGTGCGGCAGGTCGCGGAAGGCGGGCTGGTCGGCGGCCGCGCCCCCCATGAGCGTCCGCGCCTCGACGCCGCGGTGCCGGAGCCGCGCGGCGACCTCCGCTGCGGCGTGCGCCGCGTCGCGCCCTGCGAGGGAGACGGGGAAGGCGAAGGGGGAGCCGGAGCCGTGCGGCGCCGGCCACGTCGTGACCGTTCCGAGGTCGGCGAGGTCGGCGAGAGCGCCGGCGAGGAGAGCGTAGTTGGCGTTCCGCCGCGCCTCCTGCTCGCGCCACGTCTCGAGCTGCCAGCGGGCGAAACAGGCGTTCAGCTCGGACATCTCGACGTTGAGCCCGCGCCGCTCGTAGGTGAAGGCGTGCGCGGGGCCGTCGGGGACCTCGCACGGAAGGCCCTCGGCGTGGCAGGTGCACGAGCGCCCCCAGTGGACGATCGACTCGACGAGCCGCCGCCAGCCGGCGTCGGGCGAGAGGACCGCGCCGCCGCCGTAGGCCGGGAGGTGGTGCGGGTGGTAGAAGCTCCAGGTCGTCAGCGTCCCGCGCGCGTGGACCGGCCGGCCGGCCGCCCGGAGCCCCATCGTCTCGCAGCCGTCCTGGAGGACGAGGAGGCCGCGGGAGGCCGCGACCGACGCCACCTCGTCGATCCGGGCCGGGAAGCCGAGGAAGTGGGTGACGCAGACGACGCCGGTGTCGGGGCGGAGGGCCCGCTCGAGCGCCGCCGGGTCGATCCCGAAGCCCCCCTCCTCGGTGTCGGCGAGCGTCACGGAGAAGCCGGCGAGGAGGAGCGCCGAGAGAGTGGTGGGGAACGTGAAGCCGGCGGCGACGGCGTGGCGCCTCTTCCCGGCCCGCGACGCCAGCGCGAGGGCCGCGGCGAAGTTCGCGGAGGAGCCCGAGTTGACGAGGGTCATGTGGGGGGCGTCGAACAGAACTCCCAGCTCCCTGGCGAGGAGCTTCAGGTTGCCTCGCGAGGGTCCGAGGTGACGCCCGAGGAACTGGGGGAAGCCGGCGACGTCCACGTGCCCGGTCGCCGGGAGGCGGAGCCTCCGCCGGGCGGTCTTCACGCGTCCTCGCGCTGCGGCGCGATCCGCGCCGCGAGGGACGAGAGGAGGGGGCGGACGGCGTCGCGCCGGGCGGGGGAGAGGTGGAACCAGGGGGCGCGGAGGTCCTTCTCGGTCACCCCCTCGACGTCCATCGCGGCGAGGAGCTCCCGGCGGCGCGGCGTGCTCGTCCCGTCGAGGACGGCGCGGAGCGGGCGCGACGCGCGCTCGACCGAGCGCCAGTCCTCGAGGTAGGCGCGGAGAGCCTCCCGCATCGCGGCCAGCCGCTCGTCGTAGCGCGCGCCCCCCAGCGTCTCCCGGAGGCCCGCGGCGTCGGGGACGTCGACGAGGCGCGTGTCGAGCGCCGCAAGCGGCTCGTCGCCGGGGACGGCCGCGAGGGTCCCGGCCGCCGGCATCCGATCCCTTTCCGCGACCCAGATCCCCTCCTGCCCCGAGAGCCACGGGCCGAGGGAGAGCGGCTGGAGGAGGACGAGGAGGCCGAACTGCGGCGCGGAGGCGCCGTAGGGCGGAAGGGTGGCGTCGCGCAGGAAGAGGCAGGGAGCGTCCGGGCCGGAGAGGCGGGCCAGCGTCCCGTCGAGAAAGGCCGAGAGCGCCTGGGGGCCGACGTCGCGGTAGAGCGTGGGACACGGCTCGTCGGCCAGCGGCGGCCTCGGGGCCGGGCTGGCGACCGAGCCCGCGACCGAGCCGAGGACGGGCCCGGCGACCGAGACGTCCGACGCGGGGGGCCAGGCGCCGGTCCGCGCACGGTGCTGGGCGGGGGTCTCGCGCATCACTCCCTCGACTGCCTCGCGTACGCCTCCTGCTGCTCCTTCAGCCGCTTCGCCTCGATCTCCTGCAGCCTCCTCATCCGCTCCTCCCGGTCCCTCCCCGCCTCCTCGAGGCTTTTCAGGACCCCGCCGAAGTCGAGCCGCTCCATCCGGCGGCGGCTCTCGTCGGGTCTCTCCCCCTCGATCGTCCCGCCGAGGGCGTGGACCCACTTGCGCGCCAGCTCCTCGACGCGGAACGGGCTCTTCAGGAGGAGCTCGACGGTGAGGAGCCGCGCCTCGCGCGTGGCGAAGGCCGGAACCACGCTCCAGGCGCGGGCCGGGTCGCGCGCGAGGGCCCGCGCGACGAGCGGTCCCAGCTCCCCGTGGCGGAGAAGGTGCGTCAGGACCTCCACGCGCTGCCACGCGTCGCGGTCGAGCTCGCGGGCCGCCTCGGCCCACGCCGGGAGCGGGGGGACGGGGAGCCCCGCGTCGCGCAGGCCGTCCATCAGCCGCGCGGCGGCGAGGGCGGGCTCGGTCTCGCCGAGGTCGAGCGCGGCGAGACGGATCTCGGAGGTGAGCCGCTCGAGGCGAAAGGCGACGGCTCCGGCGCGGGGCGCCGTCACGGCTTCCGCCTCCCCCCGGTCCGCGGCGAGGGTGCCGCCTTCGTCCCGAAGAGCTTCTCTCCCAGCGCCGCCGCGGCCGCCGGGAACTCCGCCATCGTCGCCACCGGGACGGTGACGATCCCCGTCGCCCCGATCTCCTTCACCCACGCTTCCTCGCCGCGGCTCCCGTTCAGGAGGGCGACGAACGTCCCCTTCGAGGCGGCCTCCCGGGCGCTCGCGCCGTGGCTCTCGCGCGCCTTGAGGTTGTACGAGAAGTCGCTGTCCGTCAGGACGCAGCGGATCGGCTGGCGGGGTCCGCACTCGCGGACCGACGCCGAGAGGACGTCGAAGGGGAAGTCGGTCCCGCCGCCGATGTAGGTCATGAGGAAGCGCGAGACCTCCATCTCGTTCCGGGTCCACGCCCAGTGCCTCACGTTGTTCGTCGAGTAGATCAGCGCGCGGACCTGTCCCCCTCCGCGGATCGCGGACGTCGCCAGGACCTGCGCCCCGAGCGTCATCGGGTTGAGCGCCGCCTTCGGGTCGGGCATCGAGCCGCTGACGTCGAGGTAGAGCTCGAGCCTCACGGGGCGCTCCACGACCGCCTCGCCGCCGTCGTCGGGAAGGAGGTCGCGGCGGAGGGGCGCGGCCGCGGCCAGGTCCGGGCCGAGCGCGAGGATCGAGGCGGTCCAGTCGATCTCCCGCGGCGAGTCGCTCGGGTCCCACTCCGAGAGGGTCGAGGGGACGAGCGGGTCGCCGGCCCGCCGCTCCCTCGGCGGCGGGACGAGGTGGCGCTCGGCGAGCCGCCGGTAGCGGATCGCCATCGCCTCGGCCAGCTTCCTCGGCTCGCCGGCGAGGACCCCCGGGAGCCCCGCGGCGCGCTGCTGCCGGCTCGCCTCGGTGTCGCCGATCCGCTCGGGCTTCAGCCACCCCTTCTCGATCGCCTTCCGGATCGCCTCCGACTCGGCGGCGGTCCGCTCGAGGGCGTCGGCGTAGTCGCCCGCCGACGGCTTGCTGTAGTCGCCGTGGCCCGGGTTCAGGCTCTTCCCGTCGCCGGGACCGTCCTTCTCCGGGTCGACGACCTGGTAGCGCGAGACGACGCTGGCGAAGTAGAGGAACTGGGTGAAGAGGTTCGGGGCGAGGTTCGGGACCTCCTCCGCCAGGAGCTGCGCCTCGGCCCGCGCGCCGGGGAACCTCCTCTCCAGCGCCTCGCCCGCCTCGCGCGTGAGCGTGCGCGGCTCGAGGCCCCACGCCTCCTCGAAGCAGGTCAGGTAGAACCAGAACGCGGGGTCCTGCTCCATCGCCTCCGCCGGGGCCGGCGTCCCGCGATAGACGGCCGCCATCTGGGCGAGGAAGTCCTTCTCGCGCGCCAGCTCGGTGTTGATCAGGTAGTCGGTGAAGAGGTTGAGGAGCGAGTAGCTCCGGAACGGGAGGATCTCCTTCTCGAGGAGCTCGAGCCGCGCCTGCGTGGAGAGGGAGTGCGGGTACCTCACGTGGTGCCCCAGCTCGTGGGCGAAGACGGCGGGGAGGGAGCCTTCGGCCTTCAGCTCGGCGAGGCGCTTCGTGTTCACGGTCAGCTCGCGGCTCGAAAGGTCGATGAAGGCGAGCCCCTCGGCGCCCGGGTCGAGCCTCGGGGCGTCCTTCTGGATCGCGAGCCCCCAGAACGAGAGGGCGCGCTCCCAGGCGGCCTTCACCGTCCCGGCGGAGAACGGGCCGGCCGCCGGCTTCTTCACGCGGCGGCCTCCACGGCCCAAAGCCGCTGCGAGAGGGGCGAGGAGAGGAGGGCGAAGCCGCCTCGCGTGGCGATCCGCGCCTGCTCCTCGGAGAGTCCCGCGGCCGCGACCACCTGGGGCGCCGCTCTCGCCGGGACGGGGACCCCGGCCGCCCCGTCGCCGACCCCGAGGCACGGCGTGGCTCCCAGGAGGAGCGATCCGCCGTTCCGCCCGGGGCGGAGGAGGACGCCGACGTGGGTCGTCGCCCGGCGGTCGTGGACGCAGACGACGGCCGGGGCGGCGAGGTGCATCGGGCCGGGGAGGAAGGAGCGGATCGCGCGCGACGGGTCGAGGCTGCGCGCGGCGAAGGGGCCCTTCCAGCGCGACGGCTCGCCCGGGTCGAGCCCCTCGGCGAGCGCCTTCTCGAGGAACGGCGCGAGATCCCCGAGGTCGGTCAGCTCGGCGAGCCTGACCGCGAGGAAGCGGTCGATCCAGGCCGGCTGGGCACGGAGCCGCTCCCCGACGTTCCAGACGGCGGCGAGGGCCCGCGCCCTCTCCTCGGGGCGGAGCGCAGGGAGGAGGCGCGGGACGGCGTCTCCGAGCGCGGCCGCGAGGAGGCCCTGGGCGGCGAGGGACGGGGCCGCCAGCTCCTCGGCGCCGGTCGCGGCGAGGTACTGGAGGCCGACCGCCTCCCGGAGGAGGAGGAGGAAGTCGTCGAAGCCTTCCCCGTCGTCGCCCGCCGCCGAAAGGCTCTCCCAGAGCCGCAGGGCGGGCCCCTCGCACGCCGCCCGCCACGCCGCCGGGCTCCAGCGGGCGTAGAGGCGGGGGGCCGCCTCCTCGAGCTGGCGGAGCCTCTGGGGGAGCGTCACGGCCTGGCGTGAGTCAGCCAGTTCAGGTAGTTCTGGTAGCGGCTGTAGATCGACTTCAGGAGGACGAGGTCCTCGTAGACCGGCCCCGAAAGCTCGGCCTTCTTCACGAGGGTCTCGATCTGCTGGAGGACCTCCTTCATCCGCCGCCGCACCTCGTCGGCGCCGACGCCGTCGAGCCCCTTCTCGAGGACGGCCCTCAGACGCCGCACCTCCGTGCGGATCGGGGCGTGCGCGGCGAACTGCGCCTGCGAGGTCTCGAACATCCGCCGGATCCAGGCGACCCGGTCGAAGAGGAGGTGCTGGCGGTCCTCGCGGTCGAAGAACGGGCTCTGCGAGTTCGGGACGAGCTTGTCGTGGAGGATCCAGGGGAGGAGCTCCCTCAGGTCGTCGGTCGAGACCTCGCTCTCCCCGCGGAACCACGCCAGCGCCTTGGCGAAGTGGATCGAGGTCAGGATCGCCCGGACCGAGACGCCGCTCTCCACCTGCGTGCAGAGGTGGACCCCCTTGTCGAGGGGGCACGACTCGTTGCAGACGGCCGCGAGCCTCTTCCCTCCGAGGTGGAGCGTGTCCTTGCTCATGAGCTCGAAGAGCTCCGACGCCTGCCGGCAGAAATCGAGCGGCCCGAGGAAGAAGCCGAGGCGGTCGCGGACGTCGTCGGGGAGCGCCACGAGCCGGATCTCCTTCGCCGCCCGGTCGAGCTCCTCGGGCGTGAAGACGACGTCGGCGGGGACGAGCTCCTGAGGGTCGTGGCCCGACTCCACGCGCTCGACGAGGGCGTCGAGGAAGCGCGAGTTGAAGCTCGTGCAGCGGACGACGACGTCGATCCGGTCCTTCAGCGCCTCGATCACCTGGAACGTCCCGCCCCCCTGGTCGTCGTTCGCGGTGAGGAACCAGGCCGAGTCGCCGGTGGAGACGAACTGGTCGAACATCTCCGCGTACCCCTCTGCGAGGAGCGACAGGAGCGCCGACTGCGTCTTCGTCGGGATCCGGTTGTACTCGTCGATCACCTTCACCCTCATCCCGATCCACGAGCGCCACGACACCTTGATGGCGTCGGCGCTCTCGGCGCGGATGAGGTCCGAGGGGAGCGGGCTCCCGAGGAGGTCGGAGACGGTGAGCTGCGGGTGGCCGTGCTGGACGGTCCGCTTCATCTCGTCCGGCGAGTGCCCGGCGAGGAGCCCCATCAGGACGGCGATCGACGTCTTCCCCCGGCCCGGGGCCCCGACGAGGAGGGCGCGGCGGCGCGCCAGGAGCGTCAGGAGGGGGAGGAGGATGTACGAGCAGTAGCTGTACTCCTGCGGGAGGTCGACCGCCCCGGGGCCTTCCCCCACCCGCTTCGCCGCGCCGAAGCGGACGTCGTAGTACGGGGAGAGGACCGCGTTGTTCACCACCCACCAGTAGGCCTGCCGCGCCTTGTCGGCGAGGCTCGCCCCGTCGCGGGCCGTCAGGTGGACCTTCAGGTCGGGCGTCACCTGGGCGCGCCCCTGGAGGAGGTCGCGGACGAGCTGTCGGGCGTCCATCGGACGCGCATTACTCCATCCCGCGGCCGCCCGGTCAAGCGCGGGCGCGGAGGAGCAAGGGGCGTCGTCCCGTCAGCGGTTCAGGGCCTCGTAGTAGACGAGCCGCTTGCCCGCGTCGAGAGGGAACGGGAGGACCCGCTTGACCTTGAACGTCGGGGCGTCCGCGGGGTCCCCCAGGAAGCGGAAGAGGTCGTCCTTCTCCAGCGCCCCGGGGGCGAGGAGCAGGTTTCCCCAGGCGTCGGCCACCTGGCCGTAGCGGCTCGCCGGGTCGGCTGTCTTGACGTCGGGCATCGGGTCTCCTCCGAGGGAGGCCGGTCTCAGGCGGTCTCCCCGTTCGGGGCCGGGAGGCGGGCGGGCGCGGCGACGCCGGGCTCGAGCGCGGCGGCCTTCTGGGCGACGCCCTGCGCGCGGGCGACGCCGTGGGCGCGGGCGGCGCGGATGAAGTCCTTGAAGAGCGGGTGGGGCGCCACCGGGCGCGACTTGAACTCCGGGTGGAACTGGCAGCCGAGGAACCAGGGATGGTCGGGGAGCTCGACCATCTCGACGAACTTCCGGTCGGGCGAGAGCCCGGTGACGGCGAGCCCCGCCTCGCGCAGGGCCGGGACGTACTCCTGGTTCACCTCGTAGCGGTGCCGGTGGCGCTCGAAGACCTGGGGCTCGCCGTAGGCCCGCCGCGCCAGCGACCCCTCGGACAGGTCGCACGGGTACTTGCCGAGCCGCATCGTCCCGCCGAGCGCCTCGACGCCGATCAGGTCGCGGAGCTTGTAGATCACCTTGTGCGGCGCGTTCGGGTCGAACTCGGTCGAGTTGGCGTTCGTCAGGCCGCAGACGTTCCGGGCGAACTCGATGACGGCGCACTGCATCCCGAGGCAGATCCCGAAGTAGGGGACCTTCGACTCGCGGGCGTACCGGATCGCCCGGAGCATCCCCTCGATGCCGCGCTTGCCGAACCCCCCGGGGACGAGGATGGCGTCGGCGCGGGCCAGCTGCTCGGGGTACCCGGTCGACTCGAGCTCCTCGGAGTCGACGAAGGCGAGCCGGACCCGCACGTTGTTCGAGATGCCGCCGTGGTGGAGCGCCTCGTTCAGCGACTTGTAGCTGTCGCCCAGCTGGACGTACTTGCCGACGATGGCGACGGTCACCTCGCCGGCCGGGTTCTTCCACCGGTTGACGATCTGCTCCCACTGGGAGAGGTCGCGGTCGTAGTGGGGGAGCGAGAGGTAGTCGAGGACGATCTGGTCGAGCCCCTCGCGCGCGAAGGCAAGCGGGCACTCGTAGATCGTCGCGACGTCCCGGGCGGAGACGACCGCGCTCTCGTCGACGTTGCAGAAGAGGGCGATCTTCTTCTTCATCTCCTCCGGGAGCGGGCGGTCCGACCGGCAGAGGAGGATGTCGGGCTTGATGCCGATGGAGAGGAGCTCCTTGACCGAGTGCTGCGTCGGCTTCGTCTTCAGCTCGTCCGAGGCGGCGATGTAGGGGACGAGGGTGACGTGGATGAAGAGGGCGTTCCCGCGCCCGACGTCCTTGCGGAACTGCCGGATCGCCTCGAGGAACGGGAGGGACTCGATGTCTCCCACCGTCCCTCCGATCTCGACGAGGACGACGTCGTTGTCCCCCGCCACGCGCCGGATGACGTCCTTGATCTCGTCGGTCACGTGCGGGATCACCTGGACGGTCTTCCCGAGGTAGTCGCCGCGGCGCTCCTTCTCGATGACCGACTGGTAGATCTTCCCGGTCGTGACGCTGTTCGCGCGCCCGGTCACCGCCGACGTGAACCGCTCGTAGTGCCCGAGGTCGAGGTCGGTCTCGGCGCCGTCGTCGGTGACGAAGACCTCGCCGTGCTGGAACGGCGACATCGTCCCGGGGTCGACGTTGAGGTAGGGGTCGAGCTTCTGGAGGGTCACCTTGAAGCCGCGCGCCTCGAGGAGGGCTCCGAGCGAGGCGGCGGCGATCCCCTTGCCGAGGCCCGAGACGACGCCTCCCGTGACGAAGATGAACTTGGCGCTCATGCGGTCTCTCCGGAGCCGGCTCTCCCGGCGGGTTCGGGGGAGGCCGCGGCGCGGCTCCCGGTGGCTTTCAGGGTCGGGTCGTTTCGCAGGATCCGTTCGACGCGGAGCACGTCCTCCGGGGTGTCGACCCCGATCGAGTCGCCGGTCGCGGGGAGGACGGCCATCGGCATCCCGGCCGCCAGGGCGCGGAGCTGCTCCAGGCTTTCCGCCCGCTCGAGGGGGTGCGGGGGGAGCGAGGTCCAGCGGGCGAGGGCCTCCTTGCGGTAACCGTAGAGGCCGAGGTGCTTCCACGTCGGAAGCGAGGGCTCGGGCCTCCGCCGGTAGGGGATCGGGCTGCGGGAGAAGTAGAGCGCCCGCCGGTCGTCGGCGAAGACGACCTTGACGACGTTCGGGTCCGCGGCGTCCGACGGGTCGTCGAGGGGCCGGGCGACGGTGGCCAGCGGGAACTCCGGGTGGTCCCGAAGGAAGGCGACGACGTCGTCGACGTTGGCGGGGTCGAGGAGGGGCTCGTCCCCCTGGACGTTGACCACCACGTCCACGTCCCGCCCCCGGACGGCGGCCCAGACCCGGTCGGTCCCCGAGGGGAGGGACGGGTCGGTCAGGACGGCCGTCCCTCCCGCCTCCTCCACGACCCGTGCGATCCGCTCGTCGTCCGTGGCCACCAGGACGAGGTCGACGAGGCGCGCACCCCGGGCCCGGCGCAGGACGTGGACGACCATCGGGACGCCGGCGAGGAGGTGGAGAGGCTTTCCCGGGAACCGCTCGGCGCCGTGTCGGGAGGGGATGACGGCCGCGGCGGTGAAGCTCCCGGGCTGGGGCTTCGAGGGGGGCACGTCGAATGGTAACCCATCCCGGACCGGGGAAAAGGAAGGGCGTCGTCGCCCGCGCATCCCGGAGGAGGGGGGGCGACGACGCCGAAGCGGATCCGGGAACGGGGGAGGAGGAGGAGGAGGCTAGCCGGTGGCGATCTCGGGGGTGCCGCCTTCGTCCACGGCGCCGTCCGCTTCCGTCGGCTCCGTGAGGTCGAAGGCCGGTTCGTCCATCAACGTCGAGAGCTCACGAATTCCCTCACGAGCGGAAGAGCAATAGGGGTTCGAGTCGTCGTAGCCGGCGGCCGCGATGACCTTCTCGTAGGTGAGGAGCGCTTTGGTCGGCTCGTGGAGGTGGTGGTGGTAGGTCTCGGCGACGGCCATCCGGGCCGAGAGGTCGTAGGGGTTCAGGCGAAGGGCCTTGGCGAGGAAGACGAGGGCGTCGTTGTACCGCTCTTCCCTGAGCGCCACCGCGGCGCGGTGGCGGTAGAGGGCGACCTCGTCCTCCAGCGTCACCTCGGTCTGGGCGAAGGCTCGGGTCGGCCACAGGGACCTCACGATTCGCTGGAACGACATTCGCCGCCTCTCCCGTCTTGTACGAGGAGAAGGTACGGCGTCGGCTCCCGAAAATCAAGACATCTACCTGAAAATTTTCGGTGTTTCTTTCGATTCGCCTAATGACGCTCGTCCAGAATCGGCTCATATCCACCCTCACGTGGAGAGGTTCGGGCAACCAGGATATTTCCCGAAGTTCTTCAGGTCGCCCCGAAAGCCCCGGGTCGGAGCGCCCCGGCCCTCCCGGCAGGGAGGGCCCGCGGGCGCGGCTGGAGCGCCCGGGCGGCGCCGGGGCAGGGCCGTGGAAGGGGAAGAAAGGGGGGCCGGGCTACTTGCGGCGGCTGGCGGCGTAGGAGGCGGCCAGGAGGAGCCCGTCCCGCGCCGGGTGGGCGGGGAGCCCCTCGGCGGCGTCGCGGGCCCGGCCGGCCCACTCCTCGAGGAGGGCGCGCGCCCGGGTCATCCCGCCCCGCCGGTCGACCAGGTCGAGGATCGAGGCCGCCGGCACCGAGTCGAACCCCCCGTCGGTCATGACCTTCTCGACGAGGCGCCGCTCCGCCCGGGTGGCTGCGGGGAGGCTGAGGATGAGGGGGAGGGTCAGCTTCCCTTCCCGCAGGTCGGAGAGGACGGGCTTTCCCAGCTCCTCCTCGGAGGCCGTGTAGTCGAGGAGGTCGTCCTGGAGCTGAAAGGCCGTGCCGAGGGAGAGGCCGAACTCCCAGAGGCGGTCGCCCCACGGCTCGGCGCCCGGGACGAAGTAGGCCGGGATCCGGCAGGCGGCGGCGAAGAGGAGAGCCGTCTTCCTCCTCACGACCTCGAGGTACTCGGCCAGGGAGAGGTCGACGGAGCCGCGCCGCTCGGCGCCCAGGATCTCTCCCTCGGTCATCGCGAGGGTGACGTCCGAGAGGCACTTCAGGACGGCCAGGTCCCCCTCGTCGAGGGCGATCTCCATCGCCTTCATGTAGAGGAAGTCCCCGAAGAGGACGGTGAGCTCGTTCCCCCACCGCCTGTTGGCCGTCGCCCGGCCACGGCGGGTATCGGCGCCGTCGATGATGTCGTCGTGGACCAGGGTCGCCGTGTGGATCATCTCCAGCATGGCGCCGTACCGGACGTCCCTCTCTCCCGAGTAGCCGAAGAGCCGGGCGGCCAGGAGGAGGAGGGCAGGGCGGATCCGCTTCCCCCCGCCGTCCACGAGGTAGTCCCCGATGAGGGAGATCGTCGGGACGGTGGAGCGCATCCCCCTCTCGAGATCGGCCTCGACGAGCCGGAGCTTGTCCTCGATCAGGGCGAGGGCCGAGAGCAGGCGACGCCCGCTCTCCCGCTCCTCCTCGGGGAGGGTGGAGAGGAGGAGGCGTTCGCGAAGGGAGGTCTGGTTCATTCCGTCGGCGGGGATCTTACAGTCCCTCGCCGTTACGCCCCACCCGCGGCCCGGGATGGCCTCACGGGGCGTCGGGAGCCGCCTGGCCCGGCGAATCAGGCTCGAGGCCAACGGCGTCCGGCCGGGGGGTCCGGGGGGATCGAGAAACCCCCGGGAACACTTCAGTTCCGGTAGTTGGTGAACTGGAGCGGGATCCCGAAGTCCTGCTGCCGGAGGAGGGCGATGACGGCCTGCAGGTCGTCCCGCTTCTTGCCGGTCACCCGGACCTGCTCCCCCTGGATGGCCGCCTGGACCTTGATCTTGGCGTCCTTGATCGCCTTGACGATCTCCTTCGCCTTCTCGGTGGCGATCCCGTGCTGGACCGTCACCTGCTGTCTCACGGTCCCCTTCGACGCCGGCTCGACCGCGCCGTACGACAGGGCCTTCAGCGCGACGTTCCGCTTGATCAGCTTGTTCTGGAGGACGTCGTTGACCGCCTTCAGGCCGAAGTCGTCGTTGGCCGTCAGGACGAGGAGCTTCTCCTTTTCCTTGAGCTCGATGCCGGCCGCCGTCCCCTTCAGGTCGTAGCGCTGGACGACCTCCTTCTGGGCCTGCTGGACCGCGTTGACCACCTCGGCCATGTCGACCTCGGACACCACGTCGAAGCTGGGATCGGCCACGTTCACTCCTCCGGGCTGACGGTTCGGGTGCCGGCCGGGGGGACGAGGACGAAGTCCGAGGCGGGCCGGCGCTTCCCGGGCTTCAGGGCGGTGAAGGTGAAGGTCGTCCGGTTCCCCTCGCCGTCGAGGACGACGAGCCGCTTCACCTCGCCGGTCGCGGCGACGGTGGCCGTGACGCTCTTCGGCTCGCCGCCGTCCTTCGGGACGAGGGTCAGCTCGGCCAGGCCGTTCGGGCCCTCCGTCACCGTCGCCGCGTGGCGCGCGAGGATCTCGGCGGGCGACTGGAGGAAGAGGAGCGGCAGGCGCGCCCGCTCCGAGGAGGTGAGCCGCTTGACGATCAGCTGCTTGTCGGCGGCGACGTACTGGCGGGCCGTCTGCCCGTCGAACGTGTAGACCTTCCCCTCGGGGCCGTCGTACTTGAACCGCAGGCTCGCCGGGGCCTGGAGCGTCAGCTCGCCGGTCTCCGGCGCGGCGTCGGGGAAGCCGGCCGGCGCGTAGCTCTGGACGAACGTCATCGAGTAGGACGGGCTCCCGCGGTAGGTCTTCTCGACCCGCGAGAGGAGGGCGGCCGCGTTCTCGGCGGACCGCGCCGGGGCCGCGGCGAGGAGGAGGAGCAGCAGCGGTCCGGCGGCGGCCGAGGCGGCCCCGGCCGGGCGGAGGGGGGCGGGGAAGGCGGCGCGTCTCAATGCCGGAAGTGGCGGCGGCCGCTGAAGACCAGCGCGAGGCCGTGCGCGTTGGCGGCGTCGATGACGTCGGCGTCCTTCACGGAGCCGCCGGGCTCGACGACGGCGGTGACCCCGGCCTCGGCGAGGACGAGGAGGCCGTCGGGGAAGGGGAAGAAGGCGTCGGACGCGGCAGCCGCCCCCTTCGCCCGCGCTCCGGCCTTGCCGACGGCGTCGCGGCAGGCGTCGACCCGGCTCGTCCGGCCTCCCCCGATGCCGTACGTGGCGTCGGCGCCGCCGACGACGATCGCGTTGGAGACGACGCCGCGGACGGCGCGCTCGAGGAAGAGGAGCGCGTCGGTCTCCGCGGCGGTCGGGGCGCGGTGCGAGACGACCTTCCAGGTCTCGGCGGCGCCCGGCTCGACGTCGGCGTCCTGGACGAGGAGGCCGCCGTCGATTCCCCTCACCTCGAGGCGGCGGACCGGCTCGGGCTCGGGCGAGACGGTCAGGACGCGGAGGTTCGGCTTCTTCGCCAGGAGCGCCCGGGCCTCCTCGTCGACCTCCTCGGCCACGACGACCTCGAGGAACCTCGACGTGAGCGCCTCGGCGGCGGCCCGGTCGATGCGGCCCGCGTACGCGACGACGCCGCCGAAGCCGGCGACCGGGTCGGACGCCCAGGCCCTCTCGAAGGCCTCGGCGCCGCTCCGGCCGCGGGCGATCCCGGAGGGGATCCGGTGCTTGACGATCGTCAGGGTCCCCGGCCCCACCCGCCGCGTCGTGACGAGCGCCGCGTCGGCGTCGAGGAGGTTGTTGTACGAGAGCTCCTTCCCCTGGAGCGAGACGAAGCGGCCGAGGGCGCTCGCGGGAGAGGCGCTGGCGCGGTAGAAGGCGCCGCGCTGGTGCGGGTTCTCGCCGTAGCGGAGCGTCGCCCCGAGCTCCCAGGAGAGGGTGAGCCTCTCGGGGAAGGGCTCGGCGTCGGCCCGGGCCGTGATCCACGCCGAGATGGCGGCGTCGTAGGCCGCGGTCCGGCGGAACGCCTTGGCGGCGAGGCGCCGCCTCGTCTCGGGCGTCGAGGCGCCCCCGTTCGCGTCGAGCTCGGCCGCGAAGGCGGCGTAGTCCGCCGGGTCGCAGAGGACGGCGACGTGGGCGTGGTTCTTCGCGGCGGCGCGCAGGAGCGACGGCCCGCCGACGTCGATCTTCTCGATCGCCTCGCCGAACACGACGTCCGGGCGCGCCACGGTCGCCTCGAACGGGTAGAGGTTCACGGCGACGACGTCGACCGGGCCGATCGAGTGGGCGGCGGCCTCCTCCCGGTGCCGTTCCACGGAGCGGTCGAAGAGGACGCCGCCGAAGAGGACCGGGTGGAGCGTCTTGACGCGCCCCCCGAAGACCTCCGGGAAGCCGGTCACCTCGCCCGCCTGGGTGACGGGGAGCCCGGCGGCGGCGAGGTGCTCGGCGGTCCCGCCGGTGGAGACGAGCTCGAACCCGTGGCGCAGGAGCGCGGCGGCGAGGTCGGCGAGGCCGGTGCGGTCGGAGACGGAGAGGAGGGCGCGCTTCTTACTCACGGAGGGGGTACGGTCCTTTCTCCTCGGGTGTGGCCGGGACGGCGCGGACGTCGCCCCCCGCCCGCTTCCAGGTCCAGGCGAAGAGGCGGGTGACCAGCGTCAGGGCCGAATCGTACGCCTCGCGGGGGGTCGCCGCCGGGAGGGGGAGCGCCGCCAGCCGGACCGGGTCGGCGAAGGGATCGGCGGGGAAGCCGAGGAAGCTCGCCTTCCGCGCCGCGGCGTCGAGCTCGGCCGGCGTGGCGCCGGGGGCGACGATCGCCTGCGCCGCCTCGTACGCGACGGCGCCGAGGCCGTAGGCGGCCTCCTCGAAGCCGCGAAGGGCCCGGATCCGCTCGGCGACCGTCCGGGCGCCGCGGGCGGCGGCGGCGCGGTGGTCGGCGGCCGACCGGCGGCCGTCGTCCGCCGCCCGGGCGGCCTCGACCCCGTCCATGTAGCGGCCCGCGTGGCGCGCGAGGATCCGCTTCAGGTCGGCGGGGGCGTAGGCAGCTCCGTCCGCGGCGATCTTCCGGACGGCCTGGCGCGGCCACGCGGCCGGCGCCGCGGGAGCCGTGGGAGCCGCGGGTGCCGCGGGTGCGGGCGACGCGAGCGCGGTGCCGAGGGCCGAAGCGGCCGCCAGGGCGCGGAGGGTCCTCATCGCGCGCTCAGAAGCTCTTGAGGAAGACGAGGTTCAGGACGAACCCCTTCTGGCCCCGCTCGCGGCCGACGACCGGCAGCCCCGCGTCGACCTGGACGAGGGTCGACCAGGGGCCGGAGAACTGCCCCGAGATCCCGGCCCCGCCGAAGCTGGCCCAGTCGAGGCCGGACGCGGAGTCCTTCACGACGGCGTGCTCGTAGATCCCCTCCAGGCGAAAGACGTCGCCGAGGACGAAGCCGTAGGCGCCGCGGGCGACGACGGCCTCCTCCGCCCGGAGGCTCCCCGAGCGGAAGCCGCGGAGCGAGCTGCCGCCGTAGAAGCCGAAGGAGATCTTCGAGAACCGGTCCGCGTTCCGGGTCCCGACCCAGGAGATCGACCCGCGGATCCGCTGGAACCGGGGGAGCCGGAAGTCCTTCGAGAGCCGGACCTCCCACAGCTGGAACCGGTCCTTCCCCGGGCCGTAGTCGGGGTTTCCCGGGTAGCCCCAGGGCTCCCAGCGCGACCGGAAGCTCCAGCCGTACCGCCCGATGAGGCTCCACCCCTTCAGGTCGTACGCGGCGCGCCCCTCGAGGCGCGTCACCCAGGTGTCGGACGGGACCGCGAAGCCGGGTGCCGTGTCGCTGTCCTCGGCGTAGTCGCGGTAGGTGGCGCCGACGGTCCCCGTCAGCTTCAGGTGGCGGGCGACCGGGTAGCCGACGTTGAGGTTCGCGGCGGCCCCGCGGCTCTTCACGGTCTGGGCCTTGTCCTCGGTCCCGTCCACGTAGAGGGTGTCGCTGCCGCGGACCGCGCTGCCGAAGACGTCGACGCCGAGGTCGAGCTTCGTCCCGAAGAGGCTCGGGTCGTTGTAGGAGCCCGCGAGGATCACCCCGGCGAAGAAGACCTGCAGCTGCCTCTTCTTCTTCGCCACGTCGAGGTCGATGTAGTAAAGGCCGAGGAGGGGCAGCGGGTAGTCGTACGAGTCGTCGTAGAAGACGCCCCCCAGGCCGAAGAGCCTGGCGGTCTTCGCGTCCTGCACGACGACCCGCTCCCCTTCTTTGTTCTTCTCGAGGTAGCGGATCCCCTGGTCGGTGTCGCGCACCATGACGGAGTCGGACGACGACACCGCCTTCTTCCGGGCCTCGAAGTCGGGCGGGTCGATCGAGACGCCGGTCAGCTCCGTGGTGCGCTCGAGGGTCGTGGTCCGGGAGAAGGTCTTCACGATCCACTGCCCGCGGGTCTTCAACGGGAGGAGGAGGGGCTTGCCGTCCGGGGCCGGCACCTCCCCGAAGTCGGTCGTCTCGTCGGCCGACTGGACCTCCCCCGTCAGGTTCAGCTGCCTCGTGTCGACCCGCCTCACGGAGAAGTCCGCCTGCGCGATGTAGACCGTCCCCGCGTAGAGCGGCTCGACCGAGGTCGCGGCCTTGGGCTCGAACTTCAGCTTCCAGCAGGGGAGGCCGGCGACCTTCGTCTCGCCCTCCAGCTCGTAGCGGTAGGCGTCGTTGAACGTCAGGGTGAGCGGGAGCTCGGACACCTTCTCGGGCTGCAGCAGCGGGAGGGTCGGGAACTTCTTCCCGCGCCACCTCACGCCGTTGACGTAGGCGGTGCTCCAGGCCCAGTCGAACCCCTTCCCCTTCTCGTAGAAGAGCGGCCCCTCGAAGGAGAGCTCGAACGAGTTGTCGAGGCCCTCGAAGCGGAAGCGGATCGAGGTCCGGTTCGTCCCGACGAAGCGGGTCCAGCGGGCGTCGCGCGCGGCGCGCCAGACCTGGTGCTTCGCGAGGATCTCCTCGACGGTGAGGCCGCGGACGGCGGTGACGGCGGCGGCGGCGCGCGTCGCCTCCTCCTTCGGCTTCTCCCGCGGCGCGAGGACGACCGCGATCGGGCCGTTGGCGGTGGAGAGCGTCAGCCTCGGCGGCCCCGCCGTCTTCGGGATGGCGAAGCGGCGGGAGCGCCCCGTGGCGAGCTCGACCACCTCCGCCGAGACGTAGTCCGGGGCCTCGAGCGTCAGGACGAGCGGGCCTCGGGCCTCGGCGCCGGCGGGGGTGAAGCCGGGGATCACGACGACGCCCCCGAGGTCCGCCGCCGGCGCGAGCCGGGCCGCCTCGAGCGCCCCGCCCGACGCGTCCCGCGCGTCGGACGCCCGGGCGTCGCGCGCGAAGTCGCCCACGAGGAGGGAGCCGAGCCGGTCGAGCAGCGGGGCGTCGGCGGTCGAGGCGAGGGGCGCGGCGACGAACGGCGCGTCGACGGCCGAGAAGCGGGCCGCGGCCGCGAGGAGGGCCGCGGCGTCGGGGAGGCGCGGCGTCCTCACGAGGAGGGGGCGGGCGAACGCCAGCTCGTCGGCCGCCGCGCGGACCGCGGCGGGCTCCGTCCGCGCGTCGTCGAGGTCGAGCCCGAGGACGTCGACGTAGGCGGCCGCCTCGTCGGAGAGGAGCTCCCTCGCCGCCTTCGGGAAGAGGGGCCCGGACCGCGGCTGGTGGAGGAGGACCGCCACCCGGGCGGAGGGGACGCGGGCGCGGACCTCCGCGGCCACCTTCATCAGGAGATAGCGGCGGGCGCGGACGTCGTCGGGGAGGTCCGGGAGCGAGAGGACGACGAGGTCGGCGTCGCGGGCGGCGCCGAGCGCGGCGTCGAAGCCGGGCAGGAGGCTCCCCGCCGAGGCCGCTTCGGCCTCCCGGGCGTCCGAGGGGACGGGGAGCTCGGGGACGTCGAACGAGAGCCCCGTCTTCCGTCCCGCGAGCCGCGCCGCGGCGAAGGCCTGCGCGATGGCGCCGGGAGTCGTCTCGGCCGCGAGCGTCCCGCCCCAGGCCTCCAGCAGGATCCCCGGGGCGTTGACCGATCCCCCCGCCGCGTCGGGCGGGGCCGGAGGGGGGAGGGGCTCGCCCGGGGAGACCGCGATCCAGGGGACGAGGTAGGGGCGCGGCGGGGCCGCGGAGGCCGGCCCCGCGCCGGCGAGCGCGGCGACGAGGACGCAGGCGAGGGCGGCAACGGGGGCGAAGGGGGGGGAGAAGAGAACGGAGGCCGAGCGTCCCGCCCGACGGGCGGTCCGGGCCGGGGCTCGAAAGCGCTGCGCCATCGGACCCTTATACGTCAGCCGGCGCGGGAGCGACGGTCGGGCGCGGCGGGTCGCGCCGCGCCCGCATCCCGTCAGGCCCTCTTCTTCTCGGGGGGGGCGGGAGCCGCCGGAGCGGCCGCCGCGGCCTTGGCCGGCGCCAGGGCCGGGTCGAGAGGGGGAAGCCCCATCTTCTCCCGGATCTTCGACTCCACCTCGAACGCCACGTCGAGGTTGTCGCGGAGGAACGCCTTGGCGTTCTCGCGCCCCTGGCCGATCCTGAGGTCCCCGTAGCTGAACCAGGCGCCGCTCTTGTCGACGACCTTGTGCTCGATGCCGAGGTCGATCAGCTCGCCGAAGCGCGAGATCCCCTCGCCGTACCCGATGTCGAACTCGGCGCTCTTGAAGGGCGGGGCGACCTTGTTCTTGACGACCTTGACCTTCGTCCGGCTCCCGACGACCTCGTCGCCGTCCTTGATCGAGCTGATCCTCCGGATGTCGATCCGGACCGAGGCGTAGAACTTCAGGGCGCGGCCGCCGGTGGTCGTCTCGGGGTTCCCGAACATGACGCCGATCTTCTCGCGGATCTGGTTGATGAAGATCAGCGTCGTCTTCGACTTGGAGACGACGCCGGTCAGCTTGCGGAGCGCCTGCGACATCAGGCGCGCCTGGACGCCGACCGAGGACTCGCCCATCTCCCCCTCGAGCTCGGACTTGGGGACCAGCGCGGCCACCGAGTCGATCACGACGACGTCGACGGCGGCGGAGCGGACGAGCGCCTCGGCGATCTCCAGCGCCTGCTCTCCCGAGTCGGGCTGCGAGACCATGAGGTTGTCGACGTCGACGCCGAGCTTCCTCGAGTATTCGGGGTCGAGGGCGTGCTCGGCGTCGATGAACGCCGCGAGGCCCCCGCGCTTCTGGGCCTCCGCGATGATGTGGAGGGTGAGCGTCGTCTTGCCCGACGACTCGGGCCCGTAGATCTCGACGACGCGGCCGCGCGGCACGCCGCCGATGCCGAGGGCGGCGTCGACGGCGATGGAGCCGGTGGAGATCGACTGGATCGCCTCCTGCGGGCGGTCCCCGAGGCGGACCAGCGCGCCCTTGCCGAACTGGCGATCGATCTGCTGGAGCGCCTGCTCCAGCGCCTTGAGCTTGTCCTTGTCGATGACGGCCATGACGGTTCTCGCTTTCTCCGTGAAGACGGCGGATTATAGGGATCGATTGGGGAGCGAACGGGCCGGCGGAATGGGGGAGACACCTCACGACGAGGCGGCTACCGGCCGTCACGGAGAGGAACGGTCGAACCCTAGCCCAGAGGGAGGCGGCGCGCAAGGCCCGACGCCGTGGGGCGTCGTCTTCCGCCGGTCCCCCGTCGCCACCCTCCTCGCGACGGGGCTCGGCTCGGGCTTCTCGCCCTTCGCGCCCGGCACCGCCGGGAGCCTCCTCGGCCTCGCGATCACCGAGCTCCTCGTCGCTGCATCCGGGACCCTCGCGGCCTGGCTCTTCGCCGTCGCGTCGGCGGTCGTCGGCATCTGGGCCGCCGGCCGGGCCGCGGCCGGGCGCGGCGTGGAGGACCCCGGCGAGGTCGTGATCGACGAGGTGGCCGGCCAGGCGATCGCCCTGGCGATGCTCCACTCGGCGCTGCCCGCCGCCGCCCGCGCCGGCCCCACCTGGGGCCTCGTCTTCGCGGCGTTCTTCCTCTTCCGCCTCCTCGACGTCGTCAAGCCGGGGCCCGTCGGCCGCCTCGAGGAGCTTCCCGGGGGGCTGGGCGTGATGGCGGACGACCTCCTCGCCGGGGCGATCGCGGGGGCCGTGGTGGCCGGCGCCGCGCTCGCGCTGTGAGCGTCGCCGTCCCCCCGGCTCTCGAGGGCCTCCGGCTCCGGCTCCGCGCGGACGTCCCCCTCGCGACCCGGACGACGCTTCGGATCGGCGGCCCCGCGCGGCTCCTCGCCGAGGTCGACGACGTCGCCGCCCTCGCGGGCGTCCTCCGCTGGGCGGCCCGCGGGGGGACGCCGCTCCTGATGCTGGGGAAGGGGTCGAACCTCCTCGTCGCGGACGAGGGATGGGACGGGATCGCCGTCGTCCTGGCGGGGAAGCTCCTCGCGGTGGCCGTCGAGGGCGAGACGCTCCGGGCCGGAGGCGGGGCCTCGCTCGCCGCCCTCTCCGCGGCCGCCCGGGACGCGGGGCTCTCCGGGCTCGAGGGCCTCTCCGGCATCCCGTCGACGTTCGGCGGGGCCGTGAGGATCAACGCGGGGTCGTACGGGTCGGAGGTCTTCGACCACCTCGTGGAGGCGACGCTCGTCACCCGCGGGGGGAAGGTGCGGACGGTCCCCGCCGGCGCGATCGCCCACGGCTACCGCTGGACGGCCCTCGTCGAGAGCGGCGAGGTGGTGGCCGCGGGGTCGCTCTCCCTCGCCCGCCGCCCCCGCGAGGAGATCGTCGCGCGCCTCGCGGAGGTCCGCGAGAAGAGGAGGATGGCCCTCCCCGTCGAGCCGAACGCCGGGTCGATCTTCAAGAACCCCCCGGGCGACTTCGCGGGGCGCCTCCTCGAGGCGTGCGGGCTGAAGGGGACGCGAGAGGGGGGGGCGGAGGTCTCGCCGCGGCACGCGAACGTCATCGTCAACGCGGGGGGCGCGACGGCGGCCGACGTGAGAAGGCTCATGGCGAGGATGCAGGCCGCGGTCCGCGAGCGGTTCGGGATCTCCCTCGAGCCGGAGATCGTGGTCCTCCCGGCCCGCGCGCCCGGAGCCGGTCCGCCGCGGCCCGGATCCTCCGGGACAACCGGCGCGGGCTCCGGTCCGTAGAATCGCCGGGATGCCGACCTCCTCCCGGCCCGTCCGTGCCCTCGTCCTCGCGGGAGGGAGCGGGACCCGCCTGTGGCCCCGTTCCACCGACGACCGCCCGAAGCCGTTCCTCGCGCTGACCGGCGGCGCGAGCCTCCTCGAGGAGACGGTCGAGCGCGCCGCGCGCCTGACGGGGCCCGGCGGAGTCTACCTCTCCGCGAGGTCCTCGCACGCGCCCGCTCTCGCCGAGGCGCTCCCGGCGCTGACCGCTTCCCGCCTCGTCCTCGAGCCGGAGCGGAGGAACACCGCCCCGGCGATCGCCCTCTCCGCCCTCGCGATCGCCGACGAGGCCCCCGGCGCGATCCTCGTCGTCCTCCCGTCGGACCAGGCCGTCCGCGATCGCGAGGCCTTCCACGAGGCGCTCCGGGCGGCCGTCGACGCGGCCGACCCCGGCGACGCCTTCGTGACCCTCGGGATCCCTCCCACCCGCCCCGAGACGGGTTTCGGGTACCTCGAGGCGGGCGAGAGAGCGGGAGCGGGCCCGGCGCGCGAGGTCGTCCGCTTCGTGGAGAAGCCGCCGCGCGCCGAGGCCGAGCGCTACCTCGCCTCGGGCCGCTTCGCCTGGAACGCGGGGATCTTCGTCTTCGCGATCCCCCTCCTCCTGGCCGAGATGGAGCGCCTCTGCCCGGACGTCCTCGGGGCCGCGCGCGCCGCCCACGAGGCGCGGCGGGCGGGGGACGCGGAGGGGTTCGCCGCGGCGTTCCGGAGGAGCCCGTCGATCTCGATCGACTACGCCGTGATGGAGAAGGCGCGCCGCGTCCTGACGGTCCCGGCGCGGTGCGGCTGGAGCGACCTCGGCTCGTGGGAGGCGGTCTTCGAGTTCCGCGGGGGGACGGAGGAGGCGAGCGTCCTCGAGGGGCCGGCCTGGTCGATCGACGGCACCGGGAACCTCGTCCTGGCCGGCGGCCGTCCGGTCCGCGTGATCGGCCTGTCGGGCGTCGTCGTCGTCGACGCGCCGGACGGCGTCCTCGTGATGAGGCACGGGGGCTCCGACGCCCTCCGCGCCAGCGTCGAGGAGAGCCTCCGCGGGAAGGGGGGCGCGTGAACGTCGCCGTCAGGTCCGACGTCCTCTCGGCCGTCGGCCGGCTCGTGGCGGCGGTGAGGACCGCCTATCGCGGCCCGGCGATCGGCGTCGAGCACGCGGTGGTCTGCCTCCTCTCGCGGGGCCACCTCCTGATCGAGGACGTCCCCGGCGTGGGGAAGACGACTCTCGCGATGGCGCTCGGGAGGTCGCTCGGGCTCGGCGTCCAGCGCCTGCAGTTCACCCCCGACACCCTCCCCTCGGACATCCTCGGCCTGTCGATCTTCAACCAGCAGGCCCAGGAGTTCGAGTTCCACCCCGGGCCGATCTTCACCCCGATCCTCGTGGCCGACGAGATCAACCGGGCGACGCCGAAGACGCAGGCCGCGCTGCTCGAGGCGATGAACGAGCGCGCGGTGACGATGGACGGCCAGACGCGCCCGCTCCCCGAGCCCTTCCTCGTCCTGGCGACCCAGAATCCGATCGAGTACCTCGGCACCTACCCGCTCCCCGAGTCGCAGCTCGACCGCTTCCTGATGCGGATCTCGCTCGGCTATCCGGACCCGGCCGAGGAGCGCGCGCTGATCCGGTCGGGCGGGGCCGACCGCGTCCTGGCGGGCCTGACGCCCGTCCTGGCCCACGACGACCTGCGCGCGGCGCAGGCGGCCGTCGAGGCGGTGACCGTCGCGGAGAAGCTCGTCGACTACGTGATGGCGATCGTCCAGCGGACGCGGGTCTCCCGCGAGCTCGTCCTCGGCGTCTCGCCGCGCGGCGCGCAGGGCTTCTTCCGCGCCGTCCAGGCCCACGCGCTGGTGGCCGGGCGCCCCTTCGCCACCCCGGACGACGTCAAGCAGGTGGCGCCGGCGGCGCTGGCGCACCGGGTCCTCGCCTCGTCGGCGGGGCGCTACGACGGCGGCGGGGCGGGACGCCGCGAGCGCGAGGCGCTCCAGCGGATCCTCGACGAGGTCCCGGTCCCGCTCTAGGGGAGAGATGACGGCGCCCCTCCGGCAGCGGCTCCGGCGGCTCTGGGACACGGGGATCCTCGTCCGCGTCACCAACCTCGGCCTCGGCTTCGTCCTGACGACCCTCGTCGTGGCGATCGGGGCGACGAACACCGGCAACAACGGCCTCTACATCCTCCTCTCGCTCTTCCTCTCCGTCCTCGTCGTCTCGGGCTTCGTCTCGAGGAGGAACGTCGAGGAGATCGCCGTCCGCCTCGAGGGGCCCCAGGAGGTCTTCGCGGGCGACCCGGTCCGCTTCACCGTCCGCCTCTCGAACGGGGGGCGGTTCGCCAAGAACGCGATCCTCGTGAAGGTCTCCGGCAAGGCGGCTCCGATCCTGTTCCACCGGATCGAGGCGGGGGAGGAGACGGCCCGGGGGATCGACCTCGTCTTCCCGCGAAGGGGCCGCCACGTCGTCGAGTCGGTCCTCGTCTTCAGCGCCTTCCCGATCGGCCTCTTCCGCAAGGGGCGGCTCCACCCCGTGGCCGAGGAGAGGATCGTCTTCCCGGCGCCGTCGGACGCGCGGGTCCCGCCCCCCGAGGCGATCTCCCCGGCGGACGACGCCGTCGACCCGCGGCGAAGGGGGCGCGGGCCCGAGGTCCTGAGGCTCCGAGAGGCGGTCCCCGGCGACGACCCGCGCGACCTCCACTGGCCGCAGACCGCGCGGCAAGGGCGGCCGATCGTCAAGGAGCGCGCGGCCGACGCGGGCCAGGAGGCGCTCGTCGTGGTCGACGCCCACCGGCCGCCGGGAGCCCGCGCCGGATGGGACGCCTCCTTCGAGGAGGCGCTCCGGGACGCGGCGGGGCTCGCCCTGAAGTTCCTCTCGCGCGGCGACCGCGTCGGCCTCGTCCTCGGGTCGATCTTCATCCCTCCCGCGATCGGGCCGGTCCAGCGCCGCTCGATCCTGACGGCCCTCGCCCTCGCGGCCTCCGAGGAAGGGCCGGCCCTCCCGGTCGCCCTCCCTCCGGGCGCCGTCCTCTACCGCATCCGTCCGGCGGCCTGAGAAGGAGGGGTGAAGGCGGTGAAGGCGGCGAAGACGGCGAAGGCCAGCGACCCCGCGCTCCTCCCGTTCCGCCGCGAGAGGCTCGTCGCCGTCGCCTCGCTCTCGCTCGCGGCCGCGGTCCCCCTCGTCTTCACGGACACCCTGGAGCCCGCGATCTTCCTCGCCTACGCCGCCGCCGTCGGCGCGCTCCTCCTGGCGTTCCGCCGCGGCCGGCTCCCGTGCCTCCCCAACTGGGCGCTCAACCTCGCGGGGGTCCTCTACGTCGCGCTCTTCTGGGTCGACCTGAGGTTCGGGAGCCGTTCCCTCCTGAAGACGGCCCTCCACATCCTCCTCTTCACCGCGGTCCTCAAGCTCGCGTCGGTCCGGCGGGAGCGCGACTTCGCCGTCTCCCTCGTCCTGGCGACCTTCCTCCTCGTCGCGTCGATGGCGACGTCGTTCCACTCGTCGATCCTCCTGTACCTCGCCGCCTTCGCGGCGCTCGCCTGGCCGGTCATGGCGCGCTGGGCGCTCTGGCGCGACCTGGCCGCGGCGCCGGACGAGTGGTACCGCGACGAGAGGGCGCGGCGGATCCCGTCCCGCCGCTCGGTTGCCCTGTCGCTCGGCGCGGCGTTCCTCCTGGCGGTCCCCTTCTTCGTCGTCCTCCCCCGCCTGAAGACGTCGTTCACCCCCGGGAGGGGCGACGGCGGCGAGGTCTGGACGGGGTTCTCGGAGTCGGTCGACTCCAGCCTCTACGGCCGGCTCAAGCAGAGCGACAAGGTCTTCGTGAGGGTCGCCGTCGAGGAGGGGAGCGTCACGGAGAGACCTCCGTTCCTCAGGCTCCGCCTCGTCGCCTTCTCGCATTACGAGTCGGGCGCCTGGCGGAAGCCCGCGGGGACCGGGAGGATCCTCGGGGTGCGGGAAGGGATGCCGGTCCCGCTGAGCCCCCCGGGCTCCCGGGCCGCGCCGCCGGCCTACCGCCTCGCGGTCGAGCTCGCCCCCCTCTCGTCGCGGTTCCTTCCGTACCCGACGACCGCCCGCTCGCTCACCCTTTCTTCCGAGCTCTTCCGCCGCGTCGGCTCGGCCCCGGTCCTGCGCGACACCCTCGGCAACCTCCGGCTCCCCTTCGAGCCGGACCGGCAGGTCCGATACGAGGTCGACTCCTCCGCCGTCCCGATCGTCGACACGACCCCTCCCGGGCCGGACGACGAGTCGGCGCAGGCGGCGGGGAGCGCACGTCTCGCGGCGTTCGGCCGCGAGGCGACCGGCGGGGCGGACCCCACGGCCGACCCGTTCCTCTTCGCGCGGAGGCTCGAGGCCTACCTCTCGACCCGGTTCCTCTACACGCTCGTCCTGCCCCGGCCGGGGCCGAACCCCGTGGAGGAGTTCCTCTTCGACCGCCGTGCCGGGAACTGCGAGTCGTTCGCGACGGCGATGGCGCTCGTCCTCAGGGAGAGCGGCGTTCCGGCCCGGCTCGTCACCGGCTTCGCCGGGGGAGAGCTGGGGCCGTTCGGCAGCTACTTCCTCGTCCGGGGGCGGGACGCGCACGCCTGGGTGGAGGCGTGGTGCGGGCCCGCCCTGGGATGGGTCACCTTCGACCCGACGCCGCCCGACGGGCGGCCCGGGATCGACCGGGTGAGCCTCTCCCGGCGGCTCGGACAGCTCCTCGACAACCTCGAGTTCCTCTACGGCCGCTACGTCCTCTCGTTCGGCCAGTCGGACCAGGTCACGCTGGCGACGCTCGTCCGTGATGCGGCGGTCGCCGTCTCCCGGGCCGCGGAGCGGCTCCAGGCGGCGCTCCGGGCGACCGTGAAGCAGGCGGCGGGCTCCGCGCGAGGCCTGGCTCTCGCGGTCTCGCTCCTCCTCGGGCTCGCGGCGGCGGTCCTGGCCGCGGTGCGCCTGTCGCGCGCCGCCCGGGAATTCGGCACGCGGGGCCTGCCCGCCGCGGCGGCGGCCTACAGACGGCTCCAGCGACACCTGAGGAAGCGCGGTGCCCTGCTGACTCCCGCCTCCGTCCCGTCGGAGACCCTCGCGGCCGCGGCGGGATACGGGCCGCGGGCGGCCGGCCTCGCGCGGCGGCTCGTCCACGCCTACCTCGCGGAGTCGTTCGGGGGGAGGGAGCTGAGCGAGGAGGAGCGGCGGAGGCTTCGCGCCGACCTCCGGGAGCTCCGGGAGGCGACGCGACCGGGTCCCCGGGACTGAGCGGGCCGCACGCCCTCGACACCTCGCCCGCGCGGCCCCTCGCCCCGCGAACTCCAGGAGCGGAGCGGTGGATCGGACTCGGTTCGATCGTCGGGTCGTGCGGGTCATGTGCTACCCCGGCATTGAACCTGACCCGTCATTCTCGAAGCGAATGGGTCAGCGCCAGATCCGAACGAGGTCCCGGAGGGGCCTTTTTGAGGGCTTCGAGGCCGCCGGACCGCGGCACGCTTCTTGATTGACCCGTGCGTCACTCGGCTGTCCGTCCCTCCCGGTGACGGGACGGAAACCGGAAAGGGAGGAGTTCATGATCGGTCGTCGGTCGATCGGCGCTGGCGCCGTGGTTGCGACAATTGCCGTGGTCGTCGCCTGCCTCGCACTCGGTTCCTCTTCGGCCGCGGGGGCCGCTCCCGCGTCGCTCCGGGTCCCGACCGTGGAGGAGCAGCTGCGGGCGTCCCGGGTCGTTCCCGGAAGCGCCCTGGAGAAGCTCATCCGGGCCAACCAGGACTTCTCGGTCCTCTCCGAGACCGACTTCACGACGAACACCCGGCTCCCGCTCTGGCTCAAGGCGTGGTGGAAGAAGGAGCATCCCGAGCTCGAGTACAGGGCGACCGATCCGACGGGCGGCTATCCGCTCGTCCTCAAGGAGGTCCTGGAATGGATGGAGAGCCACCAGGACCTCAAGCCTGGGCTCCCCGAGGCGACGCGGCAGCCGGGGTGGGACGCCCTTTCGGACGAGGACCTGGACGCCGCGCTGCGCGTCGCCGGCGGCAACGCGGCGGCGGGCGAGGGGGCCAACCTCACGGTGGGCGCCCTCGCGGCCGCCATCGGGGGCAACCTCCGCGTCTCCGGCTCGGCGACGGCGCCCCGGAGCGAGTCGGACATCCGGGTGAACTTCCTGAACCCGAGCAGGATCATCTCGGCCTCCAACAACATCGGCGGGAGCGGCTTCCAGGCCCAGTTCTGGTCGACGGACGGCGGCGCCAGCTGGGGGCAGACGACCCTCTCCCCGGCCTCCGGCGACAGCTTCAACTCCGACCCCGCGGTCGACTGGACCTCGGACGGCACCGCGTGGACCATGACGATGGGGATCTCGGGCAGCACGCAGAAGCTGCGGCTCTACAAGTCCACCGACGGCGGGGCGACGTGGACGTTTGACTCCACGCCGACCGGGACCCAGACGACGGTCGACAAGGAGCTGATGTGGGTCGACCACTCGGCGACGTCGGCGTACCGGGACACGATGTACGCCATCTGGCACAACGGGACGCCGGTCTACATGAACCGCAAGACCCTCACCGGCACCTGGCTGGCGACCCCGGTGAAGGTGAGCGGGACCGAGACGACAGGCACCGGGATCGGCGCCGACGTCAAGACGAACTCCGCGGGTGACGTGTTCGGCGCCTGGCCCGACACCGGCTCGTCGAGGATCTACGTCGTCAAGTCGACGAACGGCGGCACCAGCTACGGGACGCCGGTGACCCTCGCGACGACCTACGACACCTACGACATCGGCGTCCCCGCCTTCTCGAGCCGCCGGATCCTGATCTACGTCGCCCTCGGCGCCTACAGGGCCGGGACGAAGAACAACGTCTACGCGGTCTGGACGGACCTCTCGGGCGAGACGGGCTGCACGGCCCCCTCGAACGAGCCCGGGACCTCGGCGACGTCGGCGTGCAAGACGCGCATCTGGTTCGCCCGGTCGACCGACGGCGGCGGCACCTGGTCGGCCAAGAGGATGCTCAACAACCAGGCGTCGAAGAGCGACCAGTTCAACCCGTGGCTCGCCGTGGACGAGACGAACGGGACGCTCGCGGTCATCTACTACGACACCGTCAACGACTCGACCCGCAAGAAGACCGACGTCTTCTACCAGTCGTCGACCGACGACGGCGTCACCTTCGGCGCGGCGCAGAAGGTCACGACGGCGATGACCGACGAGACGGTCTCCGGCGCCGACAGCGGGAACCAGTACGGCGACTACAACTCCCTGTCGGGGATCGGCGGGGTCTTCTTCCCCTCCTGGACCGACCGGCGGAGCGGGAGCAGCGAGGAGATCTGGACGGCGAAGCTGACGGAGGGCGGGACGCCGGTGCCGACCTACTCGGTCTCCGGCAGCGCGGGGACGAGCGGGGCGACGGTGACGGCGGGGGGGATCTCGGCGACGTCCGACGCCTCGAACGCCTATTCCATCGCGGGCCTCTCCGCCGGGACCTACACCGTGACGCCGTCCAAGACGGGCTGCACCTTCTCGCCGGCCTCCCAGTCGGTGACGGTCGGCCCGAACGCCACGGGGATCAACTTCACCGCCACCTGCACGAGCGGCGACAAGCAGCTGACCAGCGGCGTCCCGCTGAGCGGGGAGAGCGTGGCGAAGGGGGCGTGGAACTACTACTACATCACCGTCCCGTCGGGGGCGACGAGCCTCGTCTTCCAGACGACGAACGCCACGGGCGACGTCGACATCTACACCCAGCTCAACGCCAAGCCGACGTCGACCTCGTACGTCTGCAGGCCGTACACCTCCTCGGGGAACGAGAGCTGCACCGCCACGAACCCGACCGCGGGGACCTGGTGGGTCGGGGTGAACGGCTACGCGGCGGGCAGCTACACCATCACCGCGACGGTGACGATGCCGACGGCGACCTACTCGATCTCGGGCAACGCCGGGACGAGCGGGGCGACGGTGAGCGCGGGGTCGGCGTCGGCGACGTCGGACGCCTCGAGCAACTACACCATCAGCGGCCTGGCGGCCGGGACGTACACGGTGACGCCGTCGAAGACGGGCTGCACCTTCTCGCCGGCGTCGCAGGCGGTGACGGTGGGACCGAACGCCACCGGGAAGAACTTCACGGCGACGTGCGGCGGAGGCGGGGGGACGCCGACCGAGCGGCTGACGAACGGCACCTTCGAGAGCCTGACGGCGAGCACGAACACGGCGCCCGACGGGTCGTGGGCCCGG
>JAKOVQ010000013.1 GCA_029781975.1 Acidobacteriota bacterium | reverse complement strand
GAACCTCCTCCGCGCCTACCTCCGGATCGACACGAGCAACCCGCCCGGGCGGGAGCGCGCCGGCGCCCTCTTCCTGAAGGAGGCCCTCGAGCGCGCCGGGGTGCCCGTCGAGCTCTACGAGCCGGCGCCGGGGAGGACCAGCGTCTACGCCCGCCTCCGCGGCACGACGCGGGAGCCCGGGCTCCTCCTCCACCACCACGTCGACGTCGTCCCCGCCGAGCCGGCCGGCTGGGAGGCGCCCCCCTTCGCGGCGCAGATCGTCCGGGGGAACGTCCTCGTCGGCCGGGGCGCCGTCGACTGCAAGGGCCTCGGCATCGCGATGCTGGAGGCGTTCCTCGCGGTGAAGGCGGCGGGGCCTCCCCGCCGGGACCTCGTCTTCCTCGCCACCGCCGACGAGGAGACGGGGGGGGCGCTCGGCGTCGAGGCGGTCCGGAAGGCCCGCCCGGCGTGGCTCGCGGGGATCGGCGAGGCGATCGGCGAGGGAGGCGACGTCGAGACCGTCGTCGACCGCGCGCGCTGGTTCGGCGTGGAGGTGCAGCAGAAGGGGGCAATCTGGCTCCGCCTCGAGGCGTCGGGGGCGGGAGGGCACGGCGCCTCGGCGGACGCCTCGGAGCCCGCGGTGCGGATCGCCCGGGCAGTCGCGGCCGTCGCGGCCCTGCGCCAGGAGCCGCGGGTGGAGCCGGTCGTCGCGGCCGAGATGGCGGCCCTCTCGCGCCTCCGCCCCTCCCCGCTGCGAGAGCTCCTCGCGGACCTTCCCGCCGCCCTCGCTCGGGACCCCGCCGCTGCGCTGGGCGGCCTCACGCCCTGGCAGCGCCTCGCGGTCACCGACTCCGTCGAGGTGACGCGGCTCGGCACCGACAGCCCGGTCGTGAACGCGAGGCCCCGGACGGCCTGGGCGGAGCTCGACGCGCGGCTCCTCCCGTCGACCGACCCGCGGGCCTTCCTCGCGCGGATCCGGTCGGCGATCTCGGACCCGAAGGTGCGCGTCACGGAGCTCCTCTCCGCCTCGGGCGACGCCGCCTCGCCGCAGTCGGGTCTCTTCGACGTGATCCGGTCGGCGCTGGAGAGGAGGTACCCGGGGGCGCGGGTCGGCCCCGCCCTCGGCCTCGGCCTCTCCGAGAACCGGCGCCTGCGCGCGATGGGGATCCGGACCTACGGGCTGACGCCGTTCCGCCTCAACTACTACGACGCGGCCGGGATCCACGGCGTCAACGAGCGGCTCAGGACCGACTGGTTCGAGGAGGGGGTCGAGACGCTCGGCGCGATCGTCCGGGAAGCCGCGGGGGCGCGCGGAACGGCGGCGCCGTAAACTCGACGGGATGTCGGATCCCCGGCTCCTCCGGCGAGCGGCGCTCGTCGGCGTCGGCGCCGTGGCGGCCACCCTCGCGGTCTCCTCGGCGGCCGGCGGAGCGCTCGCGGGCTCCGGACCGCTCCAGGGCGCCCTCGCCGCCCTCCTCGTCCTCTGCGTCCTCGCGCTCGTCCGCCGCCGCCCCCCCGGTCCCGGCGGGGAACGGATCCCGCGCGAGGAGCGCCGGGAGCCCGAGGCCCCCTCCCGGGACCCGGACCTCCTCGCCGGCATCTCCCGCGCGGAGACGGTCGCCGCGGTGACGGTCGACCGCGGCGGCGTGGTCGTCGAATGGAACCGCGGCGCCGAGGGGCTCTTCGGGATCCGGCGCGAGCTGGCCGTCGGCGCCCGGCTCCGGGACGCCGTTCCCGCAGGCTCGGGGTCCGCGGACGAAAGGGCCGAGGTGGAGCAGGTCCTCCGGACGGGCCGCGCTCTCGCGGCGCGCCGCCGCCGGCTGGAGCTGCCGATGCGCGGGGCCGTCGAGGTGATGGCCTTCGTCCTCCCCGTGACCTCCGGTGGAGGCGTCTCGGGCGCGACGCTCCTCTACGCGGAGCTCGGGACGCGGGAGGCCGACGAGGACCGCCGGGCCCGGCTCGCCGACTCCGCCCCTGCCGGCCTCTTCTCCGTGGAGCCCGACGGCCGGGTGGCCGCAGTCTCCAGGGGGCTCCCCGCCCTGACGGGACGGAGCCGCGAGTCCCTGGAGGGGAGCGACGTCGTGGCCGCGGACTTCCTGCCGCCGCACCTTCGCGAGAGGCTTCGCGGCCTCGCCGCCGGCGACGGCCGCGGGGCGCTCGAGGAGGATTTCGACGCGGTGCTCCCCGACGGGTCCTCCCGCCCGCTCGTCCTCGTCGCAGCGGGCGAGCCGGGCGGCGGGGCCTCCGCGCTCGTCCTTTCCGGCGCCTCCCGCCGGCGCCTGGCGGCCGAGCGCGACGCGGCGCGGGCCGCGCTGGAGGCGGCCCGGGAGGGCCCCGGCGCCGGCGTCCCGGGCGATCGCCCGGCTCCCGGCCGCTCCGCCGGCCGCCCGACGCGGGTCCTCGTCGTCGACGACAGCGACGACAACCGCGAGCTCTTCGCGCACATGCTCCGCTCGCGCGGAGCCGACGTGACGACGGCCCGCTCGGCGCGCGAGGCGTTGGCGGCGGTCGCAGGGGGCGGAATCGACCTCGTCCTCCTCGACCTGAGGCTGCCGGAGATCGACGGCTTCGAGCTGGCGCGGCGGATCCGGACCCTTCCGGCGGGCGCGGGTCTCCCGCTGGTCGCGGTCACCGCCCTGACGTCCGAGGCGGAAAGGGAGCGCTGCCGGGCGGAGGGGCTGGACGACTTCGTCGGCAAGCCGGTCGGCCTCGCGACGATGACGAACCTCCTGGCCCGCTGGGGCCGAGGGGCGGCGCCGAAGGGCTGACGCCGCCGGGCCCGGACGCGCGGCGTCCGGCGGTCCGCCTCAGCCGCGGCCCGGGCCGTGGTAGAGGAGGAGGTAGACCGCGACGCCCGTCGCCGAGACGTAGAGCCAGACGGGGAGCGTCCAGCGGGCGATCCGCTTGTGCCGCTCGAAGCGGCCGCGCAGCGCGAGCGTCGCCACGACGATCGCCAGGGGCGCGACGACGGCCGCGAGGACCGTGTGCGTCAGGAGGATCCCGAGGTAGGCGGTCCGCACCGCCCCCGTCCCCTGGAAGCGGACGCTTCCGACCTCCGCGTGGTAGACGAGGTACGAGGCGAGGAAGAGGGCGGAGGTGACGAGCGCGGCGAGCATGACGCGCCGGTGCGCCTCGCGGCGTCCGCTCCGGATCAGGACGTAGCCGGTGGCGAGGAGGATCGCCGTCGTCGAGTTGAGGACGGCGTTGAGCGTGGGGAGGTCGCGGAGGGTCACGGCCGTGCCCCGTTGACGGGCCGCCGCCTCATCCCGACTTCCCGCGGCCGAGAGCGCGCGCCTCCGGCCCGGCGGGGCTCCGCGCGATCACCGCGGCCGAGAGGCCGACCATCGCGACGGCGAAGGCCGCCGTCATGGCGAGCGAGAGGGGGAGCGAGGGGAGCTCGGGGTGCGTGACGGCCGAGAGGCCGTTCCGGAGCGCGGCGACGCCGTAGGTGAGCGGGTTGACCGCCATCGCGGCGCGGAGCCACGCCGGGGCGCCCGAGGCGGGGAAGAACGCGCCGGAGAGGAACCACATCGGGAAGAGGAAGAGGTTCATGATCGCGTGGAACCCCTGCGTCGACTCGAGCGACCAGGCGATCGCGAGGCCGAGCCCCGTCAGCGCGAACGACAGGAGGACGAGGACCGCGATCGAGAGCGCGAGCTCGGGACCTCGGACGGCGAGGCCGAGCGCCGGGACGAGGAGGAGGAGCGCGCCCCCCTGGACGAGGGCGAGGATCGAGCCTCCCAGGACCTTCCCCGCCGCCACGGCGAGGGGCGGCGCGGGGGAGACGACGACCCCCTGGAGGAACCCCTCGCGCCGGTCCTCGATGACGGAGATCGTCGCGAAGATCGAGGCGAAGAGGATCACGAGGACGACCGTCCCGGGGAAGAAGTAGGTGAAGTAGGAGCCTCCCGGCGCGGCGCCGGAGATCCGGAACGACCCGGCGAAGCCCGCCCCGATGAGGACCCAGGCGAGGAGGGGAGGGAGGAGCGCGCCGACGATCCGGCTCGGCTGGCGGACGAAGCGGATCACCTCGCGCCGGGCGAGGGCCCAGGCGGCCCTCACGCGGCCTCCTCGTCGAAGCGGTGGCCGGTCCGGTCGACGAAGACGTCCTCGAGCGAAGGGCTTCCGAGCGTCGCCGACCGGAAGCGGCCGGGGAAGGCGGCGACGAGCGGGGCGATCAGCTCGTGGCCGCCGGGGCGCTCGACGCGGACGGTGGCCTCCAGCGTCGAGACCGTCCCCGCCCCGGGGCCGAACCGCTCCCTGAGGTCGGCCGCCAGGCGCGCGGCGTCGTCCGGCCCGTCGGTCGTCAGGACGAGGACGTCCCCGCCGACCTCGCGCCGGAGCGCCTCGGGAGACCCCTCGGCGACGAGCCGCCCGCGGTCGAGGATGGCGATCCGGTCCGCGGCCTCCGCCTCCTCGAAGAGGTGCGTCGTCAGGAGGACCGTCGCGCCGTCCGCGCGCGCCACGTCGGCGAGCGCCGACCGGAGCGTGCGGCGCGCGAGCGGGTCGAGGCCCGTGGCCGGCTCGTCGAGCAGGAGGACGCGGGGCCCGTGGAGGAGCGCCTTGGCGATCTCGGCCCTCCGGGCCAGCCCGCCGCTGAGCGCCTCGACGCGATCGGCCGCCCGGTCGGCGAGGCCGAACCGCTCGAGGAGCTCGCCGGCCCGCCGGGCCGCCTCGCGGCGCGGGAGCGAGTAGATCTCGGCGTGGAAGAGGAGGTTCTCGCGAACGGTCAGCTTCCGGTCGAGCCCAGGGCTCTGGAAGACGACGCCGAGGCGGCGCCGGATCGCGCCGAGGCCGTCGGCCGGCGACAGGCCGTCGATCCGGAAGGTCCCGGAGGAGGGGGGGAGGAACGTCGCGAGGATCCGGAAGAGGGTCGTCTTCCCGCCGCCGTTCGGGCCGAGGAGGGCGAAGACCTCGCCCGGCCGGACCTCGAGGGAGACCGAGTCGAGGGCGAGGCGGTCGCCGTAGGTGCGGCTCAGCCCGAGGACCGCGACGGCCGGGCCGCTGCGAGCGTCCGCCACCGTCAGCCGGCGACCCGGTCGGCGAGGAGGAGGACCAGGATCGCGGGGAGCCATCCGATCGAGGCGAGGAAGAGGTTCTTCGCGGCCCGGTCGGTCGTCTCCCGGAAGAAGAGCCACGCGGACCAGGCGAAGCCGCCCGAGAGGAGGAGCGCGCCCGCCGCGTAGAAGGCCCCGGCCGTCCCGAAGACGGTCGGCAGGACGCTCACGGGGACGAGGAGGAGCCCCCAGAGGAGGGCCTGGCGGCCGGTCCTTTTCCCGGAGGGGTCGATGGTCGGGAGGATCCGGAACCCGGCCTGCCCGTAGTCCGCCCGGTGGCGCCAGCCGATGGCGAAGAAGTGGGGGAGCTGCCAGAGGAAGAGGATCCCGAAGAGAGCCAGCCCCGGCGCGCCGATCGAACCGGCGGCGGCCGTGTAGCCGCCCAGGGGGGGGAGGGCCCCCGGGATCGCGCCGACGAGCGTCGAGAGGGGGGAGCGGGTCTTCATCGGTGTGTAGACGAAGACGTAGCTCGTCAGCGTGAGGGCGGAGAGGATCGCGGTGATCCCGTTCGTGTAGCGGGCCAGCTCCGCGACCCCGGCGACGCTCAGGAGGAGGGCGAAGGCGAAGGCCTCCCCGAACCGGAGGCGCCCGGAGGGGAGGGGCCGTGCCGCGGTCCGGGCCATCCGCCGGTCGAGGTCGATCTCGGCGAGCTGGTTGAAGGCGCTGGTCCCCGACGCGACGAGGGCCGTCCCGAGGAGGGTGTGGAGGAGGAGGACGACGTCGATCGAAGAGAGCGTCCCGCGCGTCCCGGCCGAGAAGCCCATGAAGGCCGTCAGGACCACGAAGACCGTGATCCGTGGCTTCGTCAGCTCGAGGAGGTCGGCGGCGTGCCGGGGGAGCAACGAGCGGGCGGCGTCGCGGCTCATGCGGGAAGCGACCCTGCGGGGGCTGCCGCGCGGACGGGCCCGGCGTCGTCGACCGCGCGGCGGAGGCGTCCGAGCGTGACGGAGAGGAGGACCCCCGTCGCCCAGAGGAGGGCGCCCCCCGCGAGGTGGGCGGCGGTGACGGGGACGGCCTTGCCGCTCCAGACGGAGAAGGCGCCGAGCGTCACCTGGACTCCGAGGACGACGACCCAGACCGTGGCGGCGCGGTCGACGAACGGAAGGGCGCCGCGGAGCCGGAAGACCGACCGCGCGGCGAGGACCACGAGGGCGGAGACCACCACGGCCCCGAGGCGGTGGGCCAGCTGGATCGGGACCCCGGGCGTCGCGAGGTCCGCGAGCGACGGGAGGACCTTGCCGAACGTCGTCGGGAAGTCGGGGATGGAGAGCCCCGCGCCGGTGTGCCGGACGACGGCCCCGAGGAGGATCTGGACGTACGCCGACGCCGTCGCGGCCAGGACGAGGCGGTGCGCGCGGGCCGTCTCGCCCGCCAGCGCGGCCGGGACGGGGGCGGCCGCCTCGATCGTCTCCCACGCCGCGGAGCTCCGGAGGGCGATCGTCGCGGCGAGGGCGAAGACCACCTGCGCGAGCCCGGCGTGGGCGGACGAGACCGCCGGCGGCAGGAGGAAGAGGACGGTCAGGCCGCCGAGGAGCGCCTGGCAGAGGATGGCGCCGAAGGCGAGGAGGGCCAGGCGGAAGGTCCGCCGGGGCACCTTCCCCAGCCAGAGGACCAGGATCTGGACCCCGACGAGCGTCGAGACAGCCGCGGCGATGAGGCGGTGGCCGTGCTCGTAGAGGATCCCTCCCACCATCGGGGGCATCAGCTTCCCGTACGAGAGCGGCCAGTCGGGGACGGCGAGCCCGGACTGCGTCGACGTCACGAGGGCGCCCGCGACGAGGAGGAGGAAGACGCAGGTGGCGACGAGGCGGGTCGTGGTCCGGACGAGCATTCTCCTGGTCCCGTGAATCGGCGTCAGGCCGGCGGCTGTCGGTGGTCGGAGGGAGCAGGGGTCGGAGGGGGCGATCCTGTCGGGCTCTTCCGGGCCGGGCCGGACGCCCTCCCGTAAGGAGGGGCGAGTTCGCGGTTCACCAAACCCTTGATGCTATGCCGCGATGCAGCTGCCGTCAAGGACCCCCCGGGCGGCGGTCCCGCGGGGCAGCGGGGCTCTCGGGCCGCCCGCCGCGCCCGCCCGCCACGGCGGCCGGCCCCCTCGCCGGGCGGGGCGTCCTCCTCTACGATGCCGCCCCTGATGAGAATCGACGCCATCGTCCTGCGCCAGGTCGCCATGCCCCTCCGGTTCCGCTTCCGGACCTCCTTCGGCGAGACCACCGTGAAGCGGTTCCTCCTCGTCGAGGTCCGCTCCGAGGGGCTCTCGGGGTGGGGCGAGTGCGTGGCCGAGGACACCCCCTACTACTCCCCGGAGACCGTCGGGACCGCCCGCGAGATCCTGACCCGCTTCCTCTCCCCTCTCGTCCTCGGGCGGGACCTCGCGGGCCCCCCGGAGTTCGACCGGCTGGCGCTCCGGGTCCGCGGGAACCGGATGGCCAAGGGGGCGCTCGAGACCGCCCTGCGCGACCTCTTCGCCCGCGCCGCGGGGACCTCGCTGTCCCGGGACCTCGGAGGGACGCGGAGCGAGGTCGAGGTGGGGGTCTCGCTCGGCCTGCAGGCGGGGCCGAAGGAGACGGTCGAGGTCGTCGCGCGCCACGTCGAGCAGGGCTACCGGCGGATCAAGCTGAAGATCGAGCCGGGGGCGGACGTCGACCGCGTGGGGCCGGTGCGGGAGGCCTTCCCGGACGTCAAGCTGACGGTCGACGCGAACGCGGCCTACACGCTGGCGGACGCGGAGGTGCTGGCCGCTCTCGACCCGTTCGGCCTCGACTACGTCGAGCAGCCTCTCCACCACGAGGACCTCGCGGCCCACGCGGCTCTCGCGCGGCGGCTGAGGACGCCGATCTGCCTCGACGAGTCGATCCGGTCGGCGGCCGACGCCGAGGCGGCCATCGCCCTCGGGGCGTGCCGGGTCATCAACGTCAAGATCGGGCGCGTGGGGGGGCACGGCGAGGCGCTGGCGATCCACCGCGTCGCGCAGGCGGCCGGGGTCCCGCTCTGGTGCGGCGGGATGCTCGAGTCGGGCGTGGGGCGCGCCCACAACGTCGCCATCGCCTCGCTCCCCGGCTTCACCAAGCCGGGCGACACCTCCTCGTCGTCGCGGTACTTCGAGGAGGACATCGTGGAGCCGCGCCCGGAGGCGGCCGGCGGGCTGATGCCGGTCCCCTCGGGCCCCGGCATCGGCGTCCGCGTCGTCCCGGAGGCGCTCGCCCGGGTCACGGAGGCGACCGAGGAGCTCCGCGCGTGATCGGTGCGTCGCGGATCGGGGAGCTCGCGGCGCTCTTCGAGGGGCGGCGGGACGCGCTCCTCGCCGACCTCGAGGGGCTCGTCACGAGGGAGAGCCCGTCCCTCGACGCCGCGGCCGTCTCGGCGCTCGCCGGCTGGGTGGCCGGGCGGCTCGCCGGCGCGGGCCTCGCGGCCGAGACGGTCGCGTGCCCGGGCCGGGGCGACGCCGTCCGGGCCCGGTGGGGCGGCTCCACGGGCGGGACGCTGCTCCTCGGCCACCTCGACACCGTCTGGCCGCTGGGCACCCTCGCCACGCTCCCCTACCAGGTCGCCGGGAGCGTCGCGACGGGGCCGGGGGTCTTCGACATGAAGGGCGGGATCGCCGTCGCCCTCTCGCTCCTCTCGGCCGTCGCTGCGGGGGAGGTGACGCCGGCGGCCGGAGGGACGCTCCTCCTGACGCCGGACGAGGAGATCGGGAGCCGCGCCTCCGGCCCGCTCCTCCTGGAGGAGGCGAGGAGGCGCGACCGGGTCCTGGTCCTCGAGCCCTCCGGGGACGGCGGGGCGGCGAAGGTGGCTCGGAAGGGGATCGGCGTCCTGACGGCGCGGTTCCACGGGGTCGCCGCGCACGCGGGGCTCGAGCCGGAGAAGGGGGCGTCCGCCCTCCTCGAGATGGCGCGCTTCGCGATCTACGCCGACGCGCTCGCCGACCGCGACCTCGGCACCTCCGTGGTCCCGTCGCTCGCGACGGCCGGGAGCGTGGCGAACGTCGTGCCGGCCGAGGCGACGCTGACGGTGGACTACCGCGCCTGGTCGGCGGGGGAGCTCGAGCGGGTCGCGCTGTCCCTCCGGGGCTACCGGCCCGCCGAGGGCCGGGTCGGCGTGGAGCTCGAGGGGGGCCACGAGCGGCCGCCGATGGAGTCGACGGCTGCCGGGCTCGAGCTCCACGCCCGCGCCGCGCGCATGGCGTCCGCCCTCGGCTTCGACCTCCCCGCCGCCCGGGTCGGCGGAGCCTCCGACGGCAACCTGACCGCGGCGGCCGGGATCCCCACCCTCGACGGGCTCGGACCTTGCGGGGGAGGCGCCCACGCGCGGAGCGAGCACCTCGAGGTCGACGACCTGCCCCGCCGCGCCGCCCTCCTGGCCGCGCTCCTCGAGGAGGTCCTCCCGTGAAGGGCCCCATCGTCGTCCGCGAGCTCCAGTCCCCCGCCGACTTCGCCGCCACCGTCGAGGTCTCCCGCGCGGCGTGGCGGTACGAGGACGTGATGGTGTCGCCCCCCACCGACCTGATCGCCGCGACCCATTCCGGCGGCCTGACGGCTGGCGCCTTCCGGGGCAGGCGGATGGTCGCCTTCGTCCACGGGGTCCCGAGGACGAACCTCGGCGTGCCGTGCCAGCACTCGCACCTCCTCGCCGTCCACCCCGACGCCCAGGGGCTCGGCCTGGCGGCGGAGCTCAAGCTCTTCCAGCGCCGCTGGTGCCTCGAGCGGGGGATCGGCCTGGTGACCTGGACCTACGACCCGTTCCTCCTGAAGAACGCCCGGCTGAACATGGTCCGGCTCCGCGCGGCCGCGGAGGAGTTCCTCCCGAACTTCTACGGCGAGATGGGGGGGATCTACGGGAACCTCCCGAGCGACCGGTTCGAGATCCGGTGGCGGCTCGCCGACCCGGCGGTCGAGCGGGCGGCGAGGAGCGGGAACGGCGGCCCGCCGCCGTTCGAGCTCGCGGCGCTGCCGGTGGCCACCCCCCGGAGGATCCCGTCCGCGGCGAGAGTCGCGGTGCCGTTCCCTCCGGACGGGCTCGACTCCTTCCGCGCCGATCCCGCGGGGGGGCGCCGGGCCCGGCGCGCCTTCGCCGCGGTGGTCTCGGCGCTCTTCGACCGGGGCTCCCGAGCGGTCTGGGTGACCACCCTCCCGGCGGGCGGCCCCGCCTACGTCTTCGAGCGCCCCTGACGGCCGTCTCCCGCTCCCGTCGACCGCCGCTGCGCGAAGGGGGAGAATCCGTTGGCCCTCCGGCGAACCGGAGGGCGAAGGAGGAACCCATGAAGCCGTCGACCGTCCTCGGCACCTGCCTCGTCGCCCTCGCCCTCGCCGTCCCCGCGGTCCCTGCGGCCGCCGCCCAGCCGAAGACCTACCAGGTCACCGGCCCGGTCGTCGCGGTCGACGACACGATGATCACCGTGGAGAAGGGGAAGGAGAAGTGGGAGATCGCCCGGGACAAGGAGACCAAGGTGACGGGCGACGTGAAGGTGGGGACCAAGGTCACCGTGACCTACCGGATGTCCGCCGCGTCGATCGAGGCGAAGGCCGAGAAGGCTCCCGCGAAGAAGAAGTGAGCTCCTCCGGGCCGGGGCGAACGTCGGTCCGCCCCGGCCCGCCGTGTCCTAGAGGGCCCGTTCCAGGCGGTCGCAGAACGTCTCGATCACCTGGATGCGGGCCCTGTTCTTGTCGTTCGCCCCGACCAGCGTCCAGGGGGCCTCGCGGGTCGAGGTGCGCGCCACCATCTCCCCGACGGCCGCGTGGTAGGCGTCCCACTTGGCGCGGTTGCGCCAGTCCTCCTCGGTGATCTTGTGCTGCTTGTGCGGCACATGCTGGCGCTCCTCGAAGCGGCGCAGCTGCTCCTCGGGGCTGACGTGGAGCCAGAACTTGGTGACGACGATCCCGGCGTCCGCCAGCTGCTGCTCGAAGTCGTTGATCTCGAGGAAGGCGCGGCGCCACTCGTCCTCGCGGGCGAACCCCTCGACCCGCTCGACGAGGATCCGGCCGTACCAGGAGCGGTCGAAGATCGTGACGAGGCCCGCGCGCGGGATGTGGCGCCAGAAGCGCCAGAGGTAGTGGTGGGCCCGCTCCTCGTCGGTCGGCGCCGCGATCGGGATGACGCGGCAGAGCCGCGCGTCGATGGCCCACGTCATCCGCCGGATCGCGCCCCCCTTGCCCGCCGCGTCCCACCCCTCGAAGACGGCGACGCTCGAGATCCTCTTCTTCGCGGCGGCCCACGTCAGCTGGTGGAGCCTCTCCTGGCCCCTGGCCAGCCGGCGGTGGTACGCCCGGTCGGAGAGGGTCGACGTCAGGTCGACGCGGTCGAGGACGCGCGCCTCTTCCTCGGCCAGGAGCGGCGGGAGCGGCGCGACGGCGGGGGAGGTCACCGGCTTCGGCGCGCTGGCCTCCTTCACCTTCCGCTCGAGCGCGTCGGCGAGCGTCCGGCCCATGGTGAGGTCCCGCCACCGGTCGTCGAAGGCCTCCACCACGATCCACGGCGCCAGCGCGGTGTCGGTCTTCTGGACGGCCCGCTCGGCCACGGCGACGAAGTCGTCGTAGGTCTTCAGCCGCTCGCGGTCGAGCTTCGTGACCTTCCACCGGGTCTCGGAGCTCTTCGAGAGCCGCTTGAAGCGCCGCTTCAGGCCGCTCTTGCTCAGGTGGATCCAGAACTTCAGGAGGAGGGCGCCGTCGCGGACGAGCATCTCCTCGGTGAAGGCGATCCGGTCGAGCTCGATCTCGAACCGCCCCTTCTTCATGGTGCCGCCCACGCGGCTGACGATCGGCTGGGTGTACCAGGAGCCGAAGAAGATCCCGATCTGACCGCGCGCCGGGAGCGTCCGCCAGAAGCGCCAGCCCGCGGGGCGCTCGCGCTCCTCGTCGCTCGTCGGGCCGAAGACGTGCGTGGCGAGGTTCCGCGGGTCGAGCCACTCGTGGAGGCGGTTGACGGCGTCCCCCTTCCCCGCGCCGTCGGCCCCCGCGATGATGACGAGGACCGGCACCCGCGTCCCGCGCAGCGCGAACTGCGCGGCGAGGAGGCGGGCTCGCAGCTCGGGCCGAGCGGCCTCGTACTCCTCCTTGGAGATCGTCCGTCCCAGCTCGGCCGTCTCGAACATGTCGTCCTCCCGGCCAGGGAGTGAGCCGTCGTCAGCTCTTGGCCAGCTCCATTTTCAGCCTCTCGGCCTGGAAGTGGGCGATCAAAGGGTCGACGAGCTCGTCGAGCCTGCCGTCGAGGACCTCGGCGAGGCGGTGGGAGCTGAAGCCGATCCGGTGGTCGGTGACGCGCGACTGCGGGAAGTTGTAGGTCCGGATCTTCTCCGACCGGTCGCCCGACCCCACCATCTTCTTCCGGTCCGCGGCGTAGGCGGCGTCCCGCTTCTCCCGCTCGACCTCGAAGAGACGGGCTCTCAGGACCCGCATCGCCTTCGCCTTGTTCTTGATCTGCGACCGCTCGTCCTGGCACTGGACGACCGTCCCGGTCGGGACGTGCGTGAGGCGGACGGCCGAGTAGGTGGTGTTGACCCCCTGGCCCCCGGGACCCGAGGCGCAGAAGGTGTCGACCCGGATGTCCTTGTCGCTCAGCGCGACGTCGAACTCCTCGGCCTCGGGCATGACGGCGACGGTCGCGGCCGAGGTGTGGATCCGCCCCTGGGCCTCCGTCTCGGGGACCCGCTGGACGCGGTGGACCCCGCCCTCGTACTTCAGGCGCGAGAAGGCCCCGTCCCCCTCGACGATGGCCTGGATCTCCTTGACGCCTCCCCGGCCGCCGGCGTCGCTCCGCTCGACGACCTCGACGCGCCAGCCGCGCGCCTCGGCGTAGCGGACGTACATCCGGAAGAGCTCCTCCGCGAAGAGGGCCGCCTCCTCGCCGCCCGTCCCGGCACGGATCTCCAGGACGACGTTCTTCCCGTCGTTCGGGTCCCTCGGGAGGAGGAGGAGCCGGAGCTCCTCGTCGAGGGCGTCGCGGCGGGCCCGCATCAGGTCGAGCTCCTGCTGCGACATCGCGCGGAGCTCGTCCCCGGAGGGGAGGGTCTCGAGGAGCTCGCGGGCCTCCTCGAGCTGCCGGTCGACCGTCCGGCGCTCCCGCACCTTCTCGACGACCGGGGCGATCTCCTTCATGGCCCGGATCACGCGGACCGACTCGGAGTGGTCGGAGGCCACGGCAGGGCTCTCGAGGCGGGCCTCGAGGTCGGCGTAGCGCCTCTCGATCTCGTCGAGCTTCTCGATCATGGGAGGGCCGGGGGGCGGGGGCGGGCGGCCGCGCCGCCCGCCGGGTCAGGCGTTCGGGGCGGGGGCGGGCTTGGCCTTGGCGGCCTTCCCGGCGGGGGCCCCGCCGGCCGCGGCATACCGCTTCTGGAACCGCTCGACGCGGCCCGCGGTGTCGATGAGCTTCGCCTTGCCGGTGAAGAAGGGGTGGCACTCCGAGCAGATCTCGAGGCGGAGCTCCTTCATCGTGCTGCCGGTCTTCCACGAGTTCCCGCAGGAACAGTGGACGGTGACTTCCTGGTACGCGGGGTGGATCTTCTCCTTCACGGGGGCTCCTTCGGTCGCCGGCCGCTTGGGTGAGCCGGTGCGCGAACTGCAGAAGATACCACGACGGGCACGAAACGCCGACCGGGGCTAGACTCCCCCCTCGTGCTGACCCTGAACGTCCAGGTCCCGGGGGAGCCGAGCCGACGCGTGCGGGTCGACCGCCCGGCCCTGAGCCTCGGCCGCTCGTCCGCCAACGACGTCCTGCTGGCGGACCGTACCCTCTCCCGCCACCACGCCCGGATCGAGCAGACGCCGGACGGCGTGGTCCTGATCGACCTCGGCTCGCGGAACGGCACGCAGCTGAACGGGGCGAGGATCACGGAGCCGGCCCCCCTGAAGGTCGGCGACCGGATCGTCATCGGCGAGACGACCATCGACGTCACGGAGGAGTCGGGGACCCGCGTCGTCATCGGCGGCGGCGGGGAGAGCCCGGTGGAGCGGACGATGCTCGCGTCGCGCCAGGTCCTCACTAGCCTCCGCCAGGAGCCGATCTCGGCCGGGCTCGGCGCCGAGGAGCTGGCGCGGCTCAACGCGTCGCTGAGGATCCTCAACGACGTCTCGATGGCGCTCCTGGGGGACACCCCCCTCGGCGACCTCCTCAAGCTCGTCCTCGACAAGGTCTTCGCGTACCTGAAGCCCGATCGCGGCCTGATCATGCTGGCCGACGGCTCGGGGGAGCTGAAGCCGGAGGCGGTCAAGCTGGCGGACGGGGTCGACCCCGGGGACATCCGCCTGTCGCGGACGCTCGTCCACTCCGTCATGGAGCAGAAGAACGGCGTCCTGATGATCGACACGGCCTCGGACGGCAAGCTCGGGACCGCCGACTCGATCCGGCTCCAGGGGATCACGTCGATCCTCGCGGCCCCGCTCTTCGTCGACGAACAGGTCATCGGGCTCATCTACCTCGAGGCCCGCCTCGGGAAGAGGAGCTTCACGGAAGAGGACCTCCGCCTCCTGACGTCCCTCGCCAACACGGCGGCGATCAAGATCCAGAACCAGCGCCTCCAGGCGGACGCGGCCGCCAAGCAGCGGATCGAGCGGGAGATGGCCCTCGCCTGGGACATCCAGCGCCGGCTCCTCCCGCAGCAGGCGCCCGAGCTCGAAGGGACGGAGCTCTTCGGCAGGACGGCCCCGTCGCGGACCGTCTCGGGCGACTACTTCGACTTCTTCGTCCGGGAGGACGGGACCGCCGACATCGTCGTCGCGGACGTCTGCGGGAAGGGGATGGGGGCCTCGCTCCTGGCGGCGTCGGTCCAGGCGGCCTTCCAGGCGTGGGCGACCGAGAACGTGCCCCCGGACCGCCTCTGCGCCAAGCTGAACGACCTCGTCTTCCGGCGGACGAGCCCGGAGAAGTTCGTCACCTTCATCACGGCGCTCTACGACCCGCGGTCGGGCTCGTTCCTCTACACGAATGCGGGGCACAACCCGGGGATCCTCCTCCGGGCCGACGGCACCCGGGAGCTCCTGGCGGCCCAGGGCCCGCCTCTCGGGCTCTTCCCGGGCCGGACCTACGGCTCGGGGCGGATCGCCCTCGCCCCGGGGGACCTCCTCGCCCTCTACACGGACGGCGTGACGGAGGCCACCGACCCCGACGACGAGGAGTTCGGTCTCGAGAGGCTCGTCAGCCTGCTCAAGCGGTTCCGCGACCGGCCGCTCGAGGAGATCGAGAGCGCGGTGACCGAGGGGCTGCTCGCCTTCGCGTCGGGTGTGCCGTTCGCGGACGACCGGACGATGGTGCTGCTCAGGCGGGGGTGAGGTGAATCAGGGGGAGCCCTAGCCCTGCGGTCTCAGAGCGACGGGCCGAACAGGACGGCGTCGAGGAAGACGATCTCGCTTCCGAGCCAGATCCCGCGGAAGACGGGGTCGGCCGCGAAACGGACGACCTTCCCTTCGCCCACCTCCTCGAGCTGGACGACCGGCGCGCCGCGCCACCGCTCGAGGGCTTCCTTCCAGCCGAAACCCGACGCCAGGGGGTCGCCGGAGACGGTGACCACGTTCTGCCGGGCGTGAGGGAGCCGCCTGGGGGGAGCCCCGTCCGTCACGAGGAACGGGGGGCTCGACTCGAGACCCAGGAGGAAGGGGTGCTCGGGCGTCGCCTCGGTCCGCAGCGCGGCTCCGGGGACCGGAAGGACCCGTCGGCCGAGGTCGTCCTCGAGGGCAGCGACGGGGGTCGGGGGACCTGCCGCGGCGGGCCGTGCCGCGGGGCTCGCCTTCGGATCGGCGCCGGCAGCGGAGTCCCGCCCTCCTCCCGCGCCCGCGGCGGCGCCCCCCTCGGCCGTGGACGGGGCGTCCGTCGGCGTCTTCGGGGCCTCCCACGTCGCGACCTCCGAGAGGGAGAGCGGCTTCTCGGAGAGGACGGCCGCCCCCTTCCGCACCCCGACGACGACTCCGCCCGACTCGACGAACCGCCGGAGCGCGTCGGCGTTGTCCTCGTCGAGGAGCGCCGCGGTGAAGGCCTTCCCTCCGTTCGGAACCACCACCACGGTCACGCCGTCGAGCTTCAGGCGGGACAGCGCCCGGGCACGCCGGAGGGCCGGCCAGACGCCGAGGTCGCGCTCCAGCGCCAGCCTGAGGGCTCCGACGGAGGAGGTGTCGGCCCCGTCGCCGGTGAGGAGGACGACCTTCGGGACCTCGAGGGAGAGGAGCGTCCGGGAGCCGAACGAGGGGCCCTCCTCGGTCGCGGCGCGCTCGAGCGGGACGGGCCGGGCCCCGGCCCCGGCAACCGCGTTCGCGACCAGCTCCTCGAGCCGTCGTCCGAGGCCGGTGTTCGTCTCGCGGTCGATCACGAAGGTGCCGGGGGCGAGGGTCCGTCCCGCGACGCGGCACGCCTTCAGGGTGGCCCTCACGCGCACCCCCGAGCCGAGGAGGAGGCCGGCGGCCTTCCGGCTGGTCCCGTCGTCCCCCGGGAGCGCCCATCCGTAGGCGGGGTTGCCGATCCCCTCCGGCGCGGGGGGCTCGGCCCACCCCTCCGACGCGGCCCGGAGCCGGGGCGCGGAGGCGACCGATTCGCTCCTGAGGGCGAGGGCCAGGGGGAGGCTCCAGGCCGTCACGTCGTAGAAGCGGTCGTCCTCCTCGCGCAGGAGGCGCAGCCGCTCCTCGCGCAGGAAGGACTCCGGCAGGGCGGCCTGAGGCTCGAGGACCACCTCGGCGAAGCGGCCGTTGGGCTGGGCGGTGTCGACCAGCAGCGAGCCTGCAGGCAGGCTCGCCCCGGCCCGGGGGACGTCCGCAAGCGGCTTCACCGTCCGGCGGACCTCGACCCCCTGAAGGACGAGGAGCCTCGCGAGCGCGGCGAGGCGCGCCGGGTCCTGGTCGGACGGGACGACGAAGGTCCGCCTTCCCTCCTCCCTCGTGGTCCGCGCGAGGCGCGCCTGGTCCTCGAGGAGGTCCCGGCGCCGCGCCGCGGCCGCCCTCACGATCGCGCCGAGGGCGGTGAAGTGCTTCAGGGCGCGCTCCTCGAGCGTCACGACTCGGCCGTCCTGGCGGCGGTAGGCGAGACCCCCGCTCCCGCCCACCTCGAGCGTCATCCCGACCATCCCGTGGAAGACGGGCCACGAGTCGCCGTAGGCCGGATAGAAGAGGTCGTAGGTCTCGCGCGAGAAGTAGCCCCAGCCGCGCGCGTCGAAGGCGCGCGAGATCGCGCTCCCGAACGCGGCGAGCCAGGAGCGCGTCCCCTCCGGCACCCGCGGGTGGATCGGCTCCGCCGGCGGAGGGAGGAAGTAGCTCCCCTCCGGGCTCATCTCGTGCACGTCGACGTAGACCTGCGGGGGGAGCGAGGCGAGGGCGGCGATCCTCGCGCGCGTCTCGGGCTGCGTCGCCCACGCCCAGTCGCGGTTCAGGTCGAACCCGAAGTGGTTCGTCCGCCCGTCGGGCCACGGGGGGGTGTTCTCGAGCGAGTCCGGGTCCGCGTCGGGAGGCTCGCCCGCGACCGACCGCCAGTAAGCGACGTGGCGCGCCCGGCCATCGGGGTTGGCCACAGGGTCGATCACGACGACGGCGTCGCGCAGGATCGCGAGGACGTCGTCGGAGCGCGAGGCGGCGAGCTGGTAGAGGAGCGCCATCGCGGCCTCGGGGCCGGCCGCCTCGTCGCCGTGGACGCCGCAGGCGATCCAGACGACCGCCGGCGACCGCTCGGCGATCCGCCGTGCCGCGGCCGCGTCGGTGGCTCGCGGGTCGCGGAGCGCGACGAGGTCCTTCCGGATCTCGTCGAGCCGGCGGAGGGTTTCGGGCGCGGAGACGAGGACGAGGACGAGCTCGCGCCCCTCGGGCGTGAGGCCGTAGCGGCTCACGCGGACCCGGGGCGTCGCGCCCTCGACGGCCCGCGCGTAGCGGACCACGTCCTCGCCCGGGGTGAGGGCGTCCCCGATCCGGTGGCCGACCACGGCGGCGGGAGGGGGGACGTCGGGGTCCCGCGCGGCCTCGGGAAGCGAGAACCCGGACGGGATCCCGGTCGTGGAGAAGACGGGGTCGTCCGGCGAGCCGTCCGGCCGGCCTCCTGCGTCGCCCCGCACCGGAGCCGCCGCGAGCAGCGCGCCGGCCGCGAGGAGGACGGTCGCCGCGCGCACGGCCCGCAGGGGGCCGCTCACGCGGGGGGCTCCGACCCTCCCGCGCGCGACCCCGAGTCCCGGGCGAGCATCCCGTGCCGCTTCAGCATCTCGTTGAGGGTCGTCGGCTTGAGCCGGAGCACCTCGGCGGCCCGCTTCTGCACGCCGCCGGTCCTGCTGAGGGCGGCGACGAGGAGCGAGCGCTCGTACGCGGCCACGGCGTCGTGGAACGACAGGCCGTCGGCCGGCAGGGCGACGGCCCGGGGGATCGGCCTCCTCACCGTGTCCGGCAGCTGCTCCGGCCCGATGACGCCGTTGCCCAGGACGAGCGCGCGCTCGAGGACGTTCTCCAGCTCGCGGACGTTCCCCGGCCAGTCGTAGTCGAGGAGCGCCTTCATCGCCGCGGGGGTGACCGAGGGGACGGGCCGGCCGTTCTCCGCAGCGGCCCGCGCGATCAGCGCCTCGATCAGGAGGGGGATGTCCTCCTTCCGCTCCCGGAGCGGCGGGAGGGGGATCTCGATCACCCGGAGGCGGTAGTAGAGGTCCTCCCGGAAGCGTCCCTCGGCCACCATGCGGCCCAGGTCGGCGTTGGTGGCGGCGACGACCCGCACGTCCGAGCGGATCGGCTCCACGGCGCCCACCGGGAGGAACTCCCGCTCCTGGAGGACGCGGAGGAGCTTCGCCTGGGTCTCCAGCGGGACGGTCCCGATCTCGTCGAAGAAGATCGTGCCGCCGTCGGCCACCTTGAAGAGCCCCCGCTTGTCCGACACCGCTCCCGTGAAGGACCCCTTCACGTGGCCGAACAGGTTCGACTCGAGGAGGTCCGGCGGGAGCGCCCCCGAGTGGACGGTGACGAACGCGCCGGCCGAGCGCGGCGAGAGCCGGTGGAGGGCTCGCGCGACGAGCTCCTTCCCGGTGCCGCTCTCCCCCATCACGAGGACGGTGGAACGGGCCGAGGCCGCCTGCCGGATGGTCGTGAAGACCTGCTCCATCACGGCCGAGCGGCCCACGATCTCGCCCATGTCGCCGGAGAGCCCGGTCAGGCGGGCCTTCAGGACCTTGTTCTCCGCGACGAGCCGCCGCTTCTCGACCGCCTGCCGGACGAGGTGGACGACCTCCTCGTTCCGGAACGGCTTCGGGACGTAGTGGAACGCCCCCTCCTTCATCGCGGCGATCGCGCTCTCGACGGAGGAGTAGGCGGTGATGACGACGACGGGCAGCTCGGGATGCGTCAGGTGGAGCTCCGTCAGAACCTCGAGGCCCGGCCGGTCGGGAAGCATGAGGTCGAGGAGGACCACGTCGAAGGGCTCCTGCTCCACCCGCGCGAGCCCCTCGGCCGCCGTCGCCGCCTCGCGCGTCCGGAAGCCGGCGCGTCCCAGGACGGTCCGCAGGACGTCTCGGACGACGGGCTCGTCGTCCACCACCAGGACGTTCATGCGCCGACCGGCAGCCTCACCGTGAATCGTGCCCCGCCGCCGGGGGCGGAATCGACGGAGAGGGTCCCTCCATGCGCGCGGATGATATCCCTCGCGATCGCGAGCCCCAGGCCGACGCCCCCCTGGGAGGTCTTCGTGGACGTGAAGGGGCGGAAGACCTTCTCGGCCTCCTCCGCGGAGAGCCCGGGCCCGTCGTCCTCGACGCTCAGGTCGACCGTGTCGGCCGCCTGCACCGCCGCCACGCGGACGTGTCCGGGGCCCGCGCGCCCGCTCCCGGGCGCCGACACCGCCTCCACCGCGTTCTTCAGGAGGTTCACGAGGACCTGCACGAGCGCGTCGCCGTGCCCGCGGATCACGGGAAGGCCGGGCGGGATCCTCAGCTCGAGGGCGACGCCGCGTCCGTCGATCTCGTCCGACAGGGCGCGGCACGCCTCGCGGACGAGCTCGGCCGGGTCGAGCGGCGTCATCTGGCGGGGCCGGCCGCGCGCCAGGTCGAGGAGGCTCCCGACGAGCCTCGCGGCGCGGAACGCCTGCTGCTCGATCTTCTCCACCATGGGCCGGCGGGGGTCGTCGGCCGGGGTCTCGTCGAGGAGGAGCCGGGCGAAGCTCGCCACCCCCGTCAGGGGCGTATTCACCTCGTGCGCCATCCCGGCCGAGAGGTGGCTCAGCGCCTCGAGCCGGTCCCGCTCGGCGACCGTCCTCTCCAGGCGGGTCAGCTCGGTGGCGTCGGAGACGACGAAGACCCGCGCGGGAGATCCTTCGGGCGCTCCCGGGAACGGCGAGACCGCGACGTCGAGGACGCGGCGAGCCTCGCCCACCTCCGTCTCGACCCTCCCGGCCGGCGAGGCCGAGCGGACCGCGGCGGGCAGGACCTCCTCGACCCTCCTCCCGACGAGAGGAGTCCCGTTCCCGAAGAGCTTCTCGAAGGCGGGGTTCACCGTGGTCAGGACGCCCCCGTCGTCCGTCGCCGCGATCGCCGCGGCCGACCCGGCGACGACGTCCTCGTGAAACTCCTTGAGCCGGCGGTACTCCGTCGCGCGCTCCTCGAGCTGCTCGTAGAGCCGCGCATGGTCGATCGCGAGGGCCGCCGAGGCGAGGACGGTCTGGAGGAGCGCGAGGTCCTCCACCGACAGGGGCTCGCGCCCGTGCCTGTCCGCGATCGCCAGGAGGCCGAGGAGACGCCCGGAGAGGGCGAGCGGCGCCAGGGTCCGGAATCCGGCCTGCCTGAGGCGCGCCACGCCGGCGGTCGGCTCGGACGCGAACGCGAGGCGGGAGAGACGGACCGGCCCCCGGCCGGCGCCCGCCGGGAGCTCGTCGAGCGCGATCGGGCCCCCGCCGTCGACCGCCTGCCCGTCCACCGCTCCGTCGCCGGTCGAAAGGAGGAGGGCGGCGCGCGGGACGGCGAGGCCCCGCGAGACGCGGTCGACGAGGAGCGGTCCGACCTCCGCGAGGCGTCGCGGCTCGGAGAGCTCGCGCACGAGCGCGAGGAGGCTCTCGCGCTCGGCCCAGCCGTCGCCGTACTGCCAACGCGCCAGGGCGCCGGAAAGGCCCCGGCGCACCGGAAGGAAGGTCAGCGCCAGGACGAGGCCGGCCGCGGTCTCGACGAGCCCGCGGCCGTAGGGGACGCCGGGGGCGAGGGCGCCGAGGTCGAGGAGCTGCGCGCCGGCGAAGATCGCCGCGGCGAGGAACCCGGCGCCGAGCAGGGCGCCCGTCTCGCGGGCGAGGATCTCGACGTCCCAGAGCCGGTACCGCGTCAGGGCCGCTGTGAAGGCGACCGGCACGAGGAGGAGCGGGAGGATGGAGAGCGTCGACAGGACCGGGACGTGGCCGCCGAAGAAGCGCGGGACGAGGTCGAGGAGAGCCACCGGGAAGAGGCCCCCCACGGTGCCGGCGAGGAGGAAGCGGCACTGCTTCTCCGCGACGAGGTCCGTCCGGCGGCGTGCGAGGAGCACGACGCGCGCCCCCGCTGCGAGGATGCCGGCGGCGAGCCAGATCTCCTGGACGCCGTCGAGCCGGACGATGCGCGCGGTGGCGTCGACGCCCGGGGGAGGGGGGATCAGGTAGGTCGCGAACGACGCGGCGGCGAGCCCGGCCGCCGCGACGAACAACGGGGCGAGCGGAGCTCGGCGCGCCCGCCGCGGGAAGCGGAGGACGAACGCGAGGAGGAAGGCAGGCAGGAAGGCGCGCGCGGCGTCCTCGAGGAGGACGGAGGCGCGGTACAGGCGGTCGAACGGCGGCACCGGGGTCACGACGAGGACGGTCGCGGCGCAGAGGGAGAAGCCCGCGAAGAGGAGGAAGGGGCCCGGCTCAGGCTCGAGGGTCGAGCCGCGGAGGGCGGCGCCGGCCGCGGCCAGGAACGCCGCGCCCACCGCCAGCAGGACGACGTACCGGGCGTCGAGCGGAACGGGGGCCGTGTCGGTCCGGACGCGGACGAGGGCGCCGTCCCGGAGGAGGGTCACGTCGCGGGGCATCTCCTCGAGGATCCCGACCGGATCGCGCAGCTCACGCGCCTCCCGGCCGTCGACCATGAGGAGGAGGTCACCCGGCCGGAGGCCCGTCCTCCCGGAGGAGACTCCCTCCGACACGACCCGCCAGCCGCTCGGCTCCGAGGTGAGGAGGAGTCCGGACTTTCCTGCCGTCCGGAATTTCCGGACGGCGCTGGCCCCCAGAGGGACGAGCAGCGCCACGAGGAGGACCAGCAGAACTCTCCTCACGATCGCCGCCGTTCGCTGCGACGCCGCACGCATTCCGTTTTCGGACAGGCAAAGCAGGTGCCATCCGTTCGAAATATTGGAGACACCTAACTATCGTGTTATGAGGCATTTGCGAATGGGGTTTCGACGCGATGTCGTCGCGTCAGATGTCCTGATGGATTGATATCCAAGAACCGGGACGCGACGAGGGGCGAGCAGTCAGAAACTGACCGAGAGGCCTCCGGCCATGCGCCGGTTCGTCCGGTTCTCGTCCATCCCCTCCTGCCTCGTCCCGAGCTCGAGGGAGAAGAGCGCTCGCCAGCGCGATCCCAGGGCCGCGAGGGCGGGGATCGGCAGGTCCTGGGCGACGGAGAAGTCGACGGCCTGGATGGCCGAGGCCCACGGCCTCTCGCTGCCCGAGAGCTGCTGGTCGAGGAGACGGTAGCGGACGAGGAGCGACGTGCCGGTCGGGCCGACCTCCACGCTCCCGCTGGAGATGACGTAGTTCGCGGTGTGGAGGATGCCGAGACCGACGCCGTCCCCCTCGATCCGGCCGTACTGGATCGCGAGCCGGGCAGGGACGCCCTCCGCGATCCGGAACGTCGCCCTGCCGGCCACCTCGTCCGCGACGTCCCCGGCGAACAGGTAGAGGGCGTCGACGCGGTCGATGAAGTCGGGGTTCAGGACGAGCTGGACGTTCTCCCGGAGCTCGCGGCGGCTCCCCTCGACGTCGACGGACGTGGACCCGCGGTCGCCCATCCGGAGCCCCGCCCGGTAGAGCGACTGGGTCGCTCGCGTCAGGTCGGCCGCGTCGATCCCGACGTACAGGGGAGCGATCCCGTCGTCCAGCCGGCTCTCGAACCGGCGCGAGGCGAACCCGTAGAGGGTGAGGGCCGAGCCGGTGAGCCGCACGGTCAGCTCGGGCGTCACGCCGCGCGAACGGTCGGAGAAGTCCCCGGTCCCGCCTCCTTCCAGGAAGACCCCGTCGACGACCCGGAGACCCGCCACGCCGCCGACGCGCGTCTCGCGGAGCGGCCGGAGCTGGGGTGCCCCCGGCCCCCGATCGTCCTCGGCGCGGTAGCCCACGACGAAGCGGACGAAGCGGCCGGGATCGAGGTCCGTCTGGTAGTCCGCCGCCACCTCGAACGCGCTCGACGGACGGAGCGCGACGCCGACCGCGGGGCTCGCGGGGTCGAGGTTGCGCTGCGAGACGACGCGCGCGAGGACCGAGGCGCGGGAGCGCTCCCCGGTGCTCCCGCTCCAGCCGACGGCGTGTGTCCCGAAGCTCGACTCGTCGGGGGCGCCCCCTTCGAGCGACTGGAGGCGCGACGAGGCGTGGAACCGCTGGCTCGATCCCGGGGTCACGTCGATCGCGATGTTGGAGGCGTCCCCCACCAGGTTCCCTTCGGGAGACGTGATCCTGTTGTAGGCCCCCGCAATCCCCCATCGGACCGAGCCGGCGACGGTCCCTTCCACGTCGAGGGCCGTCTGCGTCACGCTCCGTTCGCCCTCGGCGCCGAAACCGTGGACCGAGCGGACCGACGCTGTCACGGGGAGCTTCGTCGTCTGCTCGCGCTGGGCGAGGACGGACGGGCCGGGAGCGTCGGGCGCGGGCGAGGTCGTCGCGGGGGCGGCGGCCGGGGAGAGGTCGCGGAGGACGTCCCCCTCGACGGCGGCCCGGGCCGCCCAGGGATCCAGTGTTCCGCCGGGACCGGAGGGGAGGACCCCGCGGCGGTCGCGCTCGAGGTCCATGCCGACGAAGGAGACGGCATCTCGCCCGCTCCGGTGGAGGACCTGGCGGACGGAGGGACGGAAGCCAGGGGCGGTCGAGAAGATCGAGTAGACACCCGCGGGGGCGTCGCTCCAGCAGAAGGTCCCGTCGGCCTCCGTCTTGACGAGCCGGACGAGAGACGACGTGGCGCCGGAGAGGCGACGGATCACCAGCGTGACTCCGGCGAGGGGAGCGCCGTTCCCGCGGAGGACCCCTGCGAGCGGCGCGGTGTCGGTCGACCCGACGTCCCTGGGAATCGGGGAGCCGAAGGCCGGCGAGGCTGCGCTCAGCCCCACGGCCCCCAGCAGGAGGCCGACACGGAACGCGTCGAGGGGACCTCTCGAGAAAGGACGCATCGCCCCGATCGGGACCTCGGGGGAATCATGGGACGGGGGAAGGCGGCCGTCAACCCGTTTCCCCTCGCCGGAGGGATCGGAGGCCCCTCCCCGATCCCGGCGTTCGGGGGCCGCCTCCGCCGGGGGCCGCGGGTCAGCCCTGAGCCGGCGGAAGACCGAGGAACGCCCGGATGATGTGGCGGGAGATGGCAGGGTTCTCCTTGAGCCGCCGGACCGAGTAGGCGTACCAGTCCTTCCCGAACGGGACGTAGACCCGAAGGCGATGCCCTGCCCCCAGAAGGACCTTCCGAAGGACGGGGTCGACCCCGAGGAGCATCTGGAACTCGTACCGGTCCGGGGTCAGCTTCAGGCGGTCGATCGTCGCCAGGGCCCTCTGGACGCAGGCCTCGTCGTGGGTGGCGATGGCCGCGTAGCAGCCGGCGGCGAGGTGCTTCTCGACCATCGCGGCGTAGCTCTCGACGACGACCCTGCGGTCCTTGTAGGCGATCTCTCGCGGCTCGACGTAGATCCCCTTGCAGATCCGGACGTTCATCCGGGCGGCGATCAGCGGGTCGAGGTCGCGCAGGGAGCGGCGGAGGTAGGCCTGGAGGACGACGCCGACGTTCGGGAACTCCTTCTTCAGCTCGAGCGCGAGAGCGAGGGTGCTCTCCGTGTACGGGGAGTCCTCCATGTCGAGGCGGACGAAGGTCCCCAGCTCGGCGGCGCGCGTGCAGATCGCGCGGCAGTTCTCGCGGACGAGCGCGGGGTCGATCGAGAGTCCGACGGCGGTCGGCTTGATCGAGACGTTCGCCGGGAGGGCGTGGCGGGAGATCGTCTCGAGCACCTCCAGGTAGGCGTCGCGCGTCCGCACGGTCTGCTCGCGGCTGGTGACGCTCTCGCCGAGGACGTCGATGGTCGCCGTCGCTCCCTCGGCCTCGAGGGAGCGGACCACGCGGACCGCGTCGTCGAGCGTCTCCCCCGCGACGTACCGGGACGCGACGCGGTGGACCAGCGGCTTCGGGACGAACGGAAGGGTCGTGACGACGAGGCGATCGAACAGCGAGCTCATGCACTCTCCGCAGGTTCTTCGCCGGGCTCGGGCGTCCGGGCGAGGACCGCGAGGTCGACGCGGGAGGCCCCGGCGGCGAGAAGGGTTCGGGCGGCCTCGAAGGCCGTCGCACCGGTCGTGAGGACGTCGTCCACCAGGAGGAGCCGCTTTCCCCGCGCCCCCGGGGACGCGCGGAAGACGCCGGCCACGTTCGCGCGCCGGCGGGCCGCCGGCAGCGACGACTGCGGCGCCCCGTCGCGGGTCCGGGCGAGGAGGCGGCGGCACGGAAGCCGGAGCTCGGCCGCCAGGGCGCGCCCGAGCTCGGCGCCCGGGTCGTAGCCGCGCTCGCGGTTGCGGGAACGGGTCGACGGGACCGGGACGACGGCCTCCGCGACGACGGGCCCGGCCTGACGGAGACGGCCGGCGAGCCTCCGCGCGGCGGCCGGCGCCAGGACGTCGTGCCCTGCGAACTTGAAGGCGCCGACGAGGCGCTTCAGCCGTCCGGCGTAGAGCCCGAGCGCGCAGGCGGCCGCGACGGGAGGGGCCTCCCGGCGGCAGCCGGCGCAGCGGCTCCCGTCGCCGGGGAGGGCGCACGTCGGGCACGCGGCCGCCGGCTCGATCGTGGGGAGGGCGTCCCAGCAGGCGTCGCAGACGCCCCCGCCGCCGAACCCGGCGCGCGGGGCGCCGCAAACGGTGCAATGCGTGGGAAGGAGGAGGCCGAGGAGGAGACCCCCGCGCGAGACGGCGCCGGCCGTTCCGCGCCCCGGGGCGAGAGCGCCCGCCACGCCGTGGATTCTAGTCCGCGAACGGGCGGACGCGCGGATTGACGGTCCGCGCGGCGGCCTTCTATGCTGCCCCTTCATGCGACGCCCTCGACGCCCCGTCACGCTCGTCCCGTACGTCCTCGCGGCCGTCCTCGCGGCGGCCGCGCCCGCCAGCGCCCAGTCCTACGCCGTCGGGGCAGGCGGAGGCGTCGTGAACGACACGGGCTCCGCGGAGAACCTGAAGTCCTTCGGGACGGGGGGGGGCTTCGTGTACGGCGAGGTCGTCCTCGACGAAGGAGTCCTCCTGCAGGGCCGTTACTCGCGGTTCACGCTCCCGGCGGCCGTGTCGGGCTCTCCGAGCCTCGCCGTCGACGCCGGGACCCTCACCGTCGCATACCTCTTCAAGAGCGACTGGTGGAGCGGCGGCTTCGTCCTCGGCGGCGGGGGCTATCACGTGAGGCCCAAGTCGCCGGACGAAGGGCAGGTCGTGGCCGAGAAGGACGAGACCGTCTTCGGGTGGACCGGCGGCCTCCTGACCGTCTTCCAGCTCTCGCGACGGTTCGACCTGAGGCTCGAGGCGATGGGACACCTGATCCGGAACGAGACGTCCCGCAAGCCCGTCATGCTCTCCGTCAGCGCCAGCTACCGGTTCTGACCGTTCCGGGGTCGCCCGGGCCGGCCCGAGCCGCGTCCCCGTTCCGTTCCGTCTCCTCCTGGGGCCCGCGAGAGCGCTCCGAGAGAAAGGCGGGCTTCCCGCCCGGCTCGGGGCCGGGCGGGAATGGCGGCGGTGGGGTTCCTTGGTGAGGCTTGAAGTGGTGGGTCTGGTCTGGCGCGCCTGCCGAAGGCCGGCAGGGCTCTCTTGAGGTGGGTCTCAAAGATCGCGTCCCAGGTTCGCTGGGTTGTTCCGATCTCCTGCCCACTTATACGCAACGTACGTGCCTGGAGTTTTCTCCCGCCGCCCCGGATTCGCCTGTCTTTCGCAAATTCTTTCGGGAGAACGGCTTCCAGCCTGAAGGCCGAACGACAGGCCTGGCGCCGACCGTCCCCCCGGGGTCCCGTCGGTGCCCCATTTCGGCATGGCGAGACACCAAAATGGCTCGGCGGACGGAGGCGTCAGGAGAGGGGGAGGAGCGTCGAGTCCTTCTTGATCGAGAGCGAGAGCTCCACGCGCGTCCGGAGGACGCCCCGGATCGTCTGAATCCTCTCCCGGAGGACCGACTCCAGGTTCTCCACGTCGCGAGCCCGGACCTTGAGGCGGTACCCGAAGTCGCCCGAGATCGCGTGACACTCCTGGACCTCGGCGAGGGTCTCGATCTCGTCGAGGAAGGGACGCTCGAACCTGGGGTGCTCCAGCTGGACGTCGACGTGGGCCACCTGCGGGACCCCGAGGAGCCTCGGGTCGAGGAGCGCGGTGAACCGGCGGATGAAGCCGCGCGTCTCGAGCTTCTTGATCCTCTCGTTGACGGAAGGGGTCGCGAGCCCGACCGACTCGGCGATCCGAGCCTGCGAGACCTTCCCGTCCCGCTGGAGCATGTCGAGGATCTGCCTGTCGATCTCGTCCATATGAAATTCGATGGAAGCCAGGTTCCTCCGAACTTTATATGGAGGCCATTCGGCGCGCAAGCGCTTCGTTGCGCCGGGGCCCTCTCCAGCCGGTCAGTCCACCGGTATCTCGGTCCCTTTCGGCAGGACGACGACGCCGCCGTCGGAGACGTCGAAGCGCTTCCGGTCCCGCTCGAGGTCGAACCCGATCTCCGTCCGGGGCGGGATCCGGATTCCCTTGTCGGCGATGACGCGCCGGAGGCGGGCGTACCGGCCGACGTCCACGCCGTCCATCAGGACGCATTCCTCGATGTGGGAATACGAGTTGACGCGGACGCGCGGGAAGAGGATCGACCTGTCGATCGTCCCTCCGGAGATGATGCAGCCGTCCGCCACCATGGAGTCCGTGGCGATCCCGATCCGCTGCGCGGCCGAGTCGGCGAAGACGAACTTCGCCGGGGGGAGCTGCGGCGAGAGCGTCTTCAGCGGCCAGCGCGGGTTGTAGAGGTTCAGCGGGGGGGAGACGCTGATCAGGTCCATCGACGCCTCCCAGTAGGAGTCGACGGTCCCGATGTCGCGCCAGTACGGGTCGATCTCCTCGTCGCCCGGGAGCCGGCTGGAGGTGAAGTCGTAGGCGAAGACCCGCGCCCCGTCGGCGAGGAGCTGCGGGATGATCGTCTTCCCGAAGTCGTGGGTCGTGTCCTGGAGCGCGTCCTCCTCGAGCGCCTCGATCAGGACGGACGGCTTGAAGATGTAGTTCCCCATCGAGGCGAGGGCCATGCCGGGGAGGCCGGGGAGCTCCTTCGGGACCTGCGGCTTCTCCTCGAACCCCGTCACGCGCCAGGCCCCGTCGACCTCGAGGACGCCGAACCGGCGCGCCTCGTCGGCGGGGACCGGGAACGCCGCGATCGTCAGGTCGTGGTCCCCCTCCTCGTGCAGCGCGAGCATCGGGTTGACGTCCATCATGTAGATGTGGTCGCCGCCGAAGACGCAGACCTGCGCGGGCTGCTCGTCGAAGATCAGGTCGAGGTTCTGGTAGACGGCGTCCGCCGTCCCCCGGAACCAGTGCGGCCCGCGGCGCATCTGCGCCGGCACCGGGTCGACGAACTGGCCGATCTCGGAGTTGAGCCTCCAGACGCGGATGAGGTGCTCGATCAGGGAGTTCGACTTGAACTGCGTCAGGACCTTGATCTTCATCAGGCCGGAGTTCACGAGGTTGTTGAGGACGAAGTCGACGATCCGGTAGCGCCCGCCGAACGGGACCGCCGGCTTGGCGCGGTCGCGCGTGAGGGGGAAGAGACGCTCGCCCATGCCGCCCGCCAGGACGATCGAGAGGACGTCGCGGTGCTGCAGGATCTTCACGCCAACGCCTTTCCGCGATTCTAAGCTCGCGATCCGCTATCGTTCCGCCATGCCGACGATGGATCCGTACGAGGTCTTGGGCGTCCCGAGGAACGCCTCGGACGCGGACGTCAAGAAGGCGTACCGCCGGATGGCCCGGAAGAACCACCCGGACGTCAACCCGGGGGATCCGGCCGCGCACAAGAAGTTCCAGGAGATCGCGGCGGCGTACGAGATCCTCAAGGACCCGGAGCGGCGGGCCCGGTACGACCGCTTCGGAGACCTCGGGGACGCCCGCGGGGAAGCGCCGCCCCCGGGGGCGCCCCCGCCGTACGGCGGCTCCCGGCCGGGCGCGGGCTTCCGCTGGTCGGGGGACCTCGGCGACCTCTTCTCCGACATCTTCTCGGGAGGGGGAGGGTTCGCCGGCAGCCCGTTCCCGGAGGAGGAGGACGCGGCGGCCGCCCTGACGGTCTCCTTCCGGGACGCCGTCCTGGGAGGGACCGTGACCTTCAGCACGCGGATCCCGCGCCGGTGCTCCCGCTGCCGCGGCACCGGGCGCTCGGGCAAGTCGGCCTGCCCCGCGTGCCACGGGGCCGGGTCGGTGGTGGAGTCCGAGACGTTGTCGGTCCGGATCCCGGCCGGGGTCGACACGGGGTCGAAGATCCGCCTGCCGGGAAAGGGAAGGACGGAAGGCGGGGACCTCTACCTCTCCATCACCGTCGAGCCCCACCCGTACTTCGGCCGGCAGGGCGACGACATCCTCGCCGAGGTGCCCGTGACCGTTTCGGAGGCCTACCTCGGGGCGGAGGTGGACGTCCCGACCATCCGGGGTCCGGTTCGCGCCCGGATCCCCGAGGGGACCCAGGCGGGGCAGAGGTTCCGTCTGAAGGGACGGGGGATCGAGAACGCCCGGCTCGGGACCACGGGCGACCACTACTACCGCGTCCGGGTCGTCATGCCCGAGACGGTGGCTCCCGAAGGGCGGGAGCTGGCCGAGGCCTTCGCGGGCCTCTACCGCCAGAATCCCCGGGCCAAGCTCCCGACGCGGCTCTGAGAAGCGTCCCGGCTGCGCCGCTCCGAAAGCGAAAGGGGCCCGCGAGCGCGGGCCCCTTCGTCGGAGCAGGAGGAGCTCGTCTCCCGTCCTAGTCGCGGGCTGCCATGTCCCTCACGAGAGACCTGGCCCTCTCGACGGGAAGGTCGGGGCGGAGAGAGAGCGTGGAGGGCGGGGTCCCCGCCGGGGCGTCGCTCCGGATGTAGCGGATCTTGTCGCCGTCGCCCCAGTAGAAGGTCGGGACGCCGACGCGGGAGAGCGCCGTCTCGACGGGAGAGGGGGTCTGGATGTCGCGGTCGATCGGGAAGGCGCCGACCTGCCTGCCGACCGGGGTGTGCCCGCGCGCGAACGACGGGTCGCCGGCAGGGGCGCTCGTCCCGCCGGGCGGCGGCGTGAGCTTCGTCAGGTCGTCGGGAAACGTCAGCTGGAGGACGTGCTGCTGCTGGTCGACGAGGTTCGCGAAGCAGACGCGGACGCCGCCGTTCGTCGAGGGGTCGGAGTGGACCGTCGGGTACGTGTAGGCCGAGAGGGGGAGGCCCGTGCTGTCGGTGGCCCCGGCGCTCCCGGTCATCTCGTTGAGGTCGTACGGCGTGATCGAATCGAGCGCGAGGACGCCGTCCTCGACGAAGACGGCCGCGTACCGGGCCTGCGAGACGCTCGTCTCCTCCCACCAGACGAGGGAGAGGATCGACCGCCACTTCTGGACCGGGTTGCCGTCGGCGTCCGCATCGACGTACTGCTGCCGCGTCACGAGGATGCGGGGGTTCAGGGAGAAGTAGAAGCCGATGCTCGGGACGAGCGACTTCTCCTCCCAGGCCCCTCCGCGGTGGAGGGCGAAGCGGACGTCGGACTGGATCCCCTGGAACTTGGTGTAGACGGTGAAGACCGTCCGAGTCGACTCCTCGTACTCGATGTCGCCCGGGAGCTCGAAGTCGGCGTCCGCGGTCTCGGGGATGACCTCGACGCTCTGCGTCCCGTCCGGTCGCGTCGTGCGGAGGGCGAGGACCGGGTTGTCGCGCGAGCCGAGCTCCGCGGGGGCGACGTCTGCCTGCCGCGCGGTGAAGACCTCGTAAAGGGTGCCGTCCTTCGTGAGGACCGAGGTGTCGGCTCGGGCCACGCCCGCGCCGAGCGCCGCGAGGGCGAGGATCAGGCCCGCGAGAAGTCGTCCCGCTCGGGGGAGGGTGGAGAGGGAGAAGGTGCGCGTCATGGTGCCTGTCCTCACGCCCGGAGGTTGATGACGTTCCGGAAGTCGAAGACGTCGAGGTACGCCCGGAGGTTTCGGAACTCGGGGTAATGGGCGGCGAGCCGGTCGAAGTAGGCGGCCGCCGCGTCGTCGTCGCCGGCGAGGTGGCAGACCTCGCCGAGGAGGTAGAGGAGGTTCTTCTCGACCCCGGCGTCGGAGGTCAGGTCCAGCCTCTCGAGCCCGGCCTCTCCGAAGTAGCGGGCCTCGGCCCACCGGTCGAGCTTCGAGTACCCGTAGCAGAGGTCCATCAGGGGATAGACCGTGAAGCCCCTGGCGCCTCGCGCCTCGAGGGTCTCGAACGCCTCGTGCACGAGGGAGAGACCGTCCGCCACGCGGTCGAGGGCCAGGAGGCAGTAGCCGAGGTTGTCGCGCCAGACGGCCCGGAAGAGGTCGGAGAAACCGGGGACTTCCTCGACGGCCGCGAGGGCCCGCCGGTACGCGGCCTCGGCCTCGGCGAACGAGCTGTCGGCGGCGAGGAGGTTGCCGAGCTGGTTCTCGGAGTGGCCCACGAGCTGCGGGTCGCCGATCCGCTCGGCGTGCGTCCGCGCGATGCGTCCGTAGAAGAGCGCCTTCTTCGAGTCGTTCCGGAGCTCGTAGATGCGGGCGCTCGTGTACGCGGCGCGGAAGCCGGTCTGCGGGTCCTGCGCCCTGAGGAGGATTCGCTTCAGCTCGACGAGGTCGCCGTCGGCCCTTCCGAGCTCGGCGACGGCGGTGGCGCGGCAGGCGAAGATCCAGTCGACGAACGACGGGTCCGCCGTCTCCCGGGCGGCGGCGAGGGCCGAGTCGTACTCGGCCAGGGCTCCTTCGAAGTCGCCCTGGTCGAGGAGCGCGAGGGCCGCGTCGCGGAACCTTTCGGCCGCGAGGCGGGCGGGCGGGGCAGGCGAGGTAGGCATAGTCGGCGCCGTCATTCCCTTTCCCCGGAACCGTCGTCGGGGCCGGCCGCCGGTGAGACGTCCTCGTCCTTCCACCGCGGCCGGCGCGATTCCACCTGCATCTTCTTGAACGCGATGAACTCGCGAACCTCCAGGCGCGCCTCCTCCGGGAGCGCCATGAGGTCGCGCAGGATCTGCTGCTCGTCGTCGCCGGCGTCGGGGCCCGGCTCCGGCCGCTCCCGCGGCTCCTCGAGGGGCTCCTCGAAGAAGCGGCTCATCGGGAGCTCGAAGACCTGGAGGATCTTGAAGAGGGTGTCGAGGCCGACCTTGTACTCGCCGCTCTCCATCCGGGAGAGGTCCGACTGCGTCACGCCGATCCGCCCGGCGAGCTCGGCCTGGGTCAGCCGGCGGCTCTTCCGTATTTGACGGATCTTCTGCCCGACGAGCAGAATCTGGCCGGATCGCGCAGAGGCAGCCATACGAAGTCCCGGGTACAAGGGTAGCTTTCCGGGAGCCCCTGTCAAGCGCGATCGTCCCAGATGACGCAACGATTCTTCCTCCTCTCCGAGCTGGTCCGGAGGGACCTGGCTTCGAGGTTCGCGGGCAGCTTCGGGGGCGCCGCCTGGGCGATCGCGAATCCGCTCTTCCTGTGCGTCCTCTACGGGCTGGTCTTCGGGGCCATCATCCGGGTCCCGCCTCCGCCCGGCTTCCGGGGAGGGTATGCCCTCTTTCTCCTGGGAGGGCTCCTCCCCTGGCTGGGTTTTCAGGAGGCGGTCGTCCGCGGAACGACGTCGGTCGTCGACTACGCCCACGTCGTCAAGAAGGTCAGCTTCCCGATCGAGATCCTGATCGGCTCCAGCGTGGTTTCGGCACTCTTCTTGCAAGCGATCGGCCTCGTGCTCCTTTTTGGCTTCGTCGGCGTCACGGGCCGCTCCTGGCCGTCGGTTCCGCTCCTCGCCGCCGCCTTCGGGCTCGAGGTGCTCTTCCTCGTGGGGCCGGTCCTCGCCCTCGCGTCGTTGAACGTCTTCTTTCGCGACCTTCCCCAGATCCTGGGGCCCGTCCTGACGGTGGTCTTCTACCTGACCCCCGTGATCTACCCGGAGACGATGGTTCCCGACCGGTTCCGACCTCTCGTTGCCCTGAACCCCATCGGCGACCTCGTCGCCCTGTTCCGGTCGGCCCTCTTCGGCTCGCCCGTCCCGCCCGTTGCGCGGCTTCTCGGATGGGCGGCGGCTGCCGTCGCCGCGGGCGCAGCGGGGAGGATGACGTTCCGCCGGATGCGGCCCTCGTTCGCCGACCTCCTCTGAGCCGAATTCAGGCGCCGGCCCCCTGCCGCGCGCCCAAAGCCCCGTCTCGTGGCGTCGAAAGGAGACCTCGCTTGACCCGACCGACCCTGATCTCCGCCCTCCTCTCCGCGGCCCTCGTCACCGCGTGCAGCACCGCCCCTAAGCCGTCCGATTCCCAGGACGAGAGGGCAAAGAAGGTCGAGGAGGCCGCCCAGCTCCTGACCCATAACCCCGGTACCGCATCGAGCCCCGGGGAGGCGGACCAGTTCGTGACTGACCCGAAGACGGGAGTGAAGCTCGTCAGGGTCGAGAAATCGAACCAGTACTTCGAGAAGGACGGTCTCCTCTACAACGTGGTCATCAGCGGCAAGGTCGGCCTTCCGATCATCCGGCAGGACGAGGCGGCGTGGTACCTGGAGGCGCCTCCTGACCCGCGAACGGCCGCCGCGAAGGAACGCGCCGACGAGGCGGCGATGCCGGACCTCCCCCCCGTCGTCGACGTTCCCGAGATCGAGGGGGAGGTCGTCGCGGTGAAGAAAGGCAGCCGATCGGTCACGCTCGACGAGGTCTCCGACGGCCTCCCGACGATGGGGCAATGGCGGGAGAACTTCGCGCTCAAGGATCTCAACGGCGACGGCCGGCCCGACATCGTGTCGACTCCCCCCAGGCTCTCCTCGGACCAGATCCAGGCGTTCACCTTCGACCCGGCCGCCCGGAAGTGGTCGTCGCTCCCGCTGACCTTCGAGGACCCTTCCAACCTCGGGTTCGGCTTCGGCGGAATCGACGTCGGGGACGTCGACGGGGATGGAATCCTCGACCTCGTCTACGGAACGCACTCGGGAGGGCTCACCTTCGCCCATGGCCTGGGCGGCCTCAGGTACAAGCTCGAGAGCCGGGGGCTCCCACGCGAGATGGCCGCGCGCGCCGTGGAGCTCGGGGACCTCGACGGCGACGGCAACCTCGACCTGATGGCCCTCGCCGAGACCCCGGAGAAGACCGGGATGACCCAGGAGCAGATCGACGCCCTCATCAAGCCGCTACCGCCCGACTCGAAGGTGACCTATCGGAAGGGATTCAACGCCCGAGCCTACCTGTGGAGCGGCGGCGAGTTCCACGAGGTCACCAAGGGGCTCGCCTCGGCCTGCTGGGGCTACTCGCTCGCGCTCTGGCTCCCGCCCGTCGGGGCGAAGGGGGAGTCGCCCCTCTACATCGGATCCTGCCGATCCCCGGGAGTCCGAGCGGTCGCCTATTCGTTCGATCGGAAGGACAAGGAGTTTCGAGGGATCGACCTCTCGGTCGTCGAGGGGTACGCGGCGACGATGGGGGCCGCGACCGGCCGATACCGCGGCCACCCGGCTCTCTTCGTGACCTACCTCAAGGTGGGGCCGAGCGGCGGCGTCCGCCGGATCACCGGTGACGGTGTCTCCATCTACTACGAGGAAGGCGGGGTCTGGAAGCGCAAGCGGGTCGAAAAGCGAATCGCCGAAAAGCGGAACGACTCGACGGCCCTGGCCGTCGGGGACCTCGACGGGGACGGACTGGACGACATCGTCTTCGCGGATGAAGTCTCCGGTCGGATGAGGATCCTCTTTCAGATGCCTGACGGGGAGTTCCAGGAGTTGAACCCCGCCAGGGAACCCACCTTCGTCAATCATCCGACCAATATTCGCCTTTCGGACCTGGACGGGGATGGTCGGCTCGACGTGGTCATGATGTACGAGTACCGCACCGGGGATCCGACGCGGTCCGGGGGCTTTCGGGCGTTCCTGAATCGGCCATAGCGCCCATGCGGTTACGACATATTTTTCTCGCTGGGCCTTGACTTTTCCGAATAGCGACTCTAGATTCCGCGTGCGATCATGTGTCGATCAGCCCTTTTGACTGTTGGGGCCCGCCACGGCGACAACTTCCGTGAGCGGTCCCGTGTCCTGGGACAAACGCCTGAAACGGGAGGTGATCCAGGGTCCGGAAGGCTGTCCAAGTGCCGCCGCGTCGTAATCATTCCATCCCATTCATTCAACTGGTAGGAGAAGAGATAGTGAAGAAGCTTTCGGTCTTTGGCGCCCTCGCGCTCCTGGCGGTTGCGGGGACGGGCTACGCTGTTACCTGCTCGCAGGACAACGTGCCGGCCGCGACCCTCCTGGTGCCGCACTTCCGCGTCGCCGCCTCGATCGACCCGGCCACTGGAAACATCGCCAGCCCGTCGGTCGACACGCTGTGCGCGGTCACGAACGTCTCCGGCACGGGCCTCATCGCTCACGTGACGGTGTGGAACAAGTATTCCGCGCCGGTCTTCGACTTCAACGTCCCGATGTCCGGGTACGACGTCGTGACGTTCCGGATGAGCGACCTGCTCAACGGCAAGCTCAACGTCAACGGGCTCACGCAGGATCCCGCCAAGGTCACGAAGGACCTTTGCGGCATCAAGCTGAGCGCGCCGGCTTCCTTCACGCCGACCATCGGCTTCGGGAAGACCACCTACATCCGGTTCACCCACCCCGACTACACGGGCGGCCAGGTCGACTTCAACACCGACTACGCCCGCTCGATCTCGATCTACGCCGCCCAGGCGTTCGGCACGGGCGCCTTCCGCCCGCGCGTGTGGGACTCCCTCGACGAGTCCGGCAACGTCACGTCCTTCAGCTCGCCGAGCGCGGGGAACGTGATCGACGCGGCGAACCCGGCCTGCGTCACGGCGGGGTCGCCCCGTCCGGTCAGCGGCGCCGCCTTCACCGGCTACGTCACGATCGACGTCGTCAACTTCTGCACCAACTGGTTCCCCGACAACCCGCTCTTCTATAACGAGGACGCCATCGCGACCCGCGGCTGGCGCCCCTACGGCTACACGCCGAACGCCCTCATCGGCGACGTGTTCTACGTCGACTCCGCGGCCTCCGGCGGCAACATCTCCGGCGATCCGATGGTCCACGTCGAGTACGACGAGCGTCTCGCCTGGGATCCGGTCAACCCGCCGAAGACCTTCTACGGACGGTACGTCTACAACCAGACCACGGTCGCCGAGCAGACGGCGGCGGGCGAGCAGAACCCGGCCGTTCCGGCCTCCTTCCGCTTCGGCGGCGACGGCCGCGAGCCCCTCGCCGAGCACTACGGCTTCCGCTTCATGAACAGCGCCCCCGCGGCGCAGTCCTGGATCATCGTGTGGCGGAGCAGCCTCTACAAGGAGATCGCCACCGACCTCTACAACCAGTACAACCTCTGCGACTGGTGGTACAACGGCCCCGAGCAGGGCTACGGCCTCTGGGACGACCCGCACAAGCTCGTTGTCTTCACCTACGACGAGGACGAGAACCTCTTCGCTCCGTCCGGCCAGGGCTGCCCTTCGGGCGATCCGAACTGCGTCTCGAATCCGAACGACCTCTACATCTTCCTCGAGTCGTCCCGGATCGCGCTCGCCGGCAACACGGAGTTCAACCCGTCCGGCTACCCCTTCGGCTGGGTTGACATGACCCTCTACAATGGGATCACCGACAACTACTGGAACCAGGGCTTCGTCGGCGTGCAGCACTCCGCCCAGGGCCAGTTCGTGAGCGTCGGCCACAGCGCCACCGTTCTCGACGGCGGCTCTCTCTGCTACCCGCAGAACAGCACCTTCATCAACCCGAACCTCGACGGCATCAACCCCAGCAAGCCGCTCGCCGGGCGCGTTCCGACCAACTCCGGCCTGTAACTCTGGCCTGAAGATCTGACACGGTGAGGGGCGGGCGGCCTTCGGGCCGCCCGCTCTTTTCTTTCGTTCAGGGCTTGAATCCGCCCGGGGAGTCGTCGTCCGAGACGCGGTCTCGACGTCCGGACGCGGATGGGGGCCGAGCCAGCCGCGAAGGCGCCGACCGAAAGATCGGCCCGCGAACTCTCACTACTCCGCGCATGAAGGGGAACAGCGCGCGCCCCTCAGGTGTCCGGGGGAGAGGGCCCGCCGTTCCGGGCGAGCTCCCGCGTTGCCCGTGAACCGTGACAGGCGTTACAATCCCGCCGGTATCGCTCCGGGCCCCCCTGCGCGAAGCAGGCAGGGCTCCTTGATTTTCTCTTACTCGTGAGGGGGTCCCCATGACAGACCTGAGGCCTACCCCGTCCGCGGCGCGCGCGGGCCGTCTCGTTCCGGCGTTCGGACTTCTCGGCATCCTCGCCCTGGCGGTTGGATCCGCCCACACGGGGCTGGCCCAGTGCACGCTCCAGAGCGGCCCGACGGCGTTCGTCCCGCAAGGGACTCCCCCTCCGGCCTTCCTCACGGGGAGATGGGGCGACATAAGCCTCTACAACTATCAGGGTGACAACCGCCTCCTCGTGCGGGAAAGCTTCGGCTACAGCACGTACACCCTCTCGAACCCCGGGGCGCCCCGAGTCATCGGGTGGCACAACATGCTCAACGAGATCCCGAAGCGGGGCGACGGACAGTTCACGGTGACGTCGCTCGGGATCGCTCCCGACGGGGGGCGCGCGGTCGTGAACTGGTACGACGCGCTGAACGGAAACTTCACGATGGGGCCGTCCGGGGGTGTCTACAACTACGGCGGGGACTACGGCTCCTATCGGGCGACGGGCGGCGTCGCCGTGGTCAAGCGAGGCTCCGACGGGAAGTACCTCGGCTTCTCCCTCTACGGCTACGGCCTGTACGGCGCCGACATCACGACGCTCGTCCCCAACAACGGGGTCTACCCCTACTCGTCCACGAACCCGAACCATGCCATCGAGGCGAACAGTATCCCTTCCGCGCGGGTGACGGGAGCTTCGGTCAGCGCTCCCGCCAGCGGCCTTCAGAGGGCGGGGACCTTCGTCTTCTTCCTTTCGGGCGGAGAGGTCCAGCTCTTCAACGCGGACGGGTTCGCGCTGGGATCAGGGGCGACCCTCTTCTCCAACCTCACGACGACGAGCGTCGGGGCGACGCAGTTCGGGGGGAACTCCGCCATGACCGTGGCGGGGGTCGCCGGTGCGCTCGACCCGGGCAATCCACAGAAGCTCTGGCTCGTCGGCGTCCTGGCCTCCGGCACGACGCTCCAGGGGTTCGGCATCGTGGACGTGGACTTCTCGAGCGGGAGCCCGGTCTTGAACGCCGGCGGAACGCATCCGCTCTTCGTTCCCGGCTATCCCTACTCCGGTCCCGGAACGTACGCGCTCGCCTCCGCCGGCGCGGTCACCGGGAACAACGACGTCGCCTTCTTCGTCTGGGGGCAGGACTCCACCACGAGCCGCTACCGCCTCTGGGGAGGGTCGGCGCTGACCTGGCCGAGCGTCGGTCCCCCTCTCGTCGACGCGGCCGTCAACGACTACGGCGGCTTCCGGACGCCGGAGAAGATGGTCGGGCTGCAGAGCGGCTCGACCACGTACCTCTACATCGGCCAGGGGCTGCACGTCTACTCGATCGCGGCCTCCTGCGCGCAGGCGCCGACGGCCACCGCGGCCAGCCTTTCGGTCGTCCGATGCTCCGATCCGGCGAATGACGCGACCTGCACCGAGACGATCTCGGACGGGCAGGTCACCCCGGCGGTGTTCATCGGCGACAAGCTGAAGGTCAAGCTCGGGGTCTCTCCCGCGCCCGTCGCGGGGCAGGCGACCCAGCTCTCGGGCTGGCGGTTCGACTACGACCTCCACGCTTCCGAGACGGTCGGGAGCTACCCGCGCCTCGTGAGCGCCGACCAGGCCGGCGGGAGCGGATCGACTCCTCCGGCGGCGCTCCCGCTCCTCGGCCCGTGCGACCCCCGGAACGGCCAGCCCACCCCGGGGGACGGCACCGGGTGCTGGGCGTCCGTCGTCGGCAACACCTCGACCGGCGGCGCCCCGGACTTCCTGAACCTCGAGATCCCGAAGGCTTCGGAGGGGACGTCACAGGCCCTCGGGCTCGGGTTCGAGGCCGCGAACCAGCTGGGGTCGGCGAACCTCGCACAGTTCACCGTGAGGTGGACGGTCCCGCGGGTCAAGGTGAAGGTCCCGCAGGTGAAGACGGGCACCGTCACGCTCGTCGACGGCTCCGAGGGGAAGCCGGCGACGACAGGCTACAAGTGGTACTTCGCCGGCACACCCAACACGCCTGCGAGCGCGGCACCCCTCGTCCTCGACACGACGTGTACCGGGCCCACCTGCGTCCACACCTTCTCGCAGCAGGGGAGCTACGACTACTGGCTCACGGTCCCCTACCGGAACGGCTACGTCTCGCAGGATTGCCCGGGCGCAGCGTTGAACGGGGGGACCGGGAAGGTCGAATGCTCCCAGAGCTTCCAGACCATCGCGTCACCCCTGCCCGCCATCTCCGTGACCGACGCGGTGCTCGACTTCACCGTGCCCTCCTCGGTCAACAAGACGAGCACGAGCGTCACGGTGACGAGCGCTTCAGACGTCGCGAACGGCGTCTACGCCTGCCCCTCCACGTCCTCGGGATTCAGCTACGAGATCTGCGACGCCACCGCCTCGGGGTCGTGTCCGACCGGTGCGACGGGGCCCGGCACGGGGTCGGGGCCGCTGACGTTCACGGGCGGGACCGGGAAGGGCTTCACGGGTGGCACGGCCTCGGTGAACCTCCCAGCCCCCGCTTCGGGGAGCTATCCAGCGACGTTCTGGCTCCGGATCAAGTACACCTACGCCTACGACGCGAGCTGTACGTCCCCCAGGACCCAGAACTGGCTCCCGACCAGCTCGCCCGATCCTCAGGGGCGCGCCTATGCGATCAACGTCACCGACATCACCTGGAACCCGCAGATCCGGATCTTCGTGAACGGTGCCGACCCGTGCGCGGGCGGGGCCGGGCCGGGGGGTGGCGGCACGTGTGACGGCTTCTCGGCGATGGTGGGCGACACCCTGACCGCGTGGGCGTACGACGCGGCGACCCTCAGCGCGATCCCGGCCAGCGCCGGGACCTTCTCCTGGAACTTCGGCGCCAACGCGAGCCCCGCGAGCGGGAGCGTGAACGGCGCCAGCTTCTCGTATTCGCAGTACGGCAACAAGACCGTACAGCTCTCCTTCACGCCGGCGGGCCAGGGGCCGCTCACCCTCTCCGTGAACGGCACCGTCACCACGAACGCCCCGGCGCTCTCGGCCTCGGCGTCGGCGAACCCGTCGTCGGCCGCCGTGAATCAGGCCATCTCCTTCAGCTGCTCCGCGAGCGGGGGGACGGGCGGGTACTCCTACTCGTGGTCGTTCAGCGACGGGGGGTCGGCGACGGGCCAGAGCGTCTCGAAGTCGTTCTCGACCGCCGGAAACTACAACGGCACCTGCACCGTCCGGGACTCGCAGCAGACGACACGGCAAGCCTCGGCCTACGTGACCGTCACCTCCGGCGGTGGCACGACCGTGACTCCGGAAATCCACGTCTGGGTCAATGGGGCCGACCCCTGCGCCGGCTCGGGAGGCGGCGGCCCGGGCGGCGGAGGGACGGGGGGCGGCAGCTGCAGCTACTCTTACTTCAACGCGAGGTCGAACGACGACGTCTTGACGGCCTACGCGTTCAACAAGTCGACCGGCTATGCGCTGAGCTCAGGGTCGTTCCAGTGGAACTTCGGGACGGGGGCGAACCCGGCGACGGCCACCTCTTCCTCGGCGAGCTTCAGGTACACGGCGGCCGGCAACGTCCAGGTGACGTTGACATACACGCCTCCGGGCGGGTCGCCCGCCACGGCGACCGTCACGGGGACGATCACCCAGGGCGGGCCGCCGGCGCCGACGCTCGTGATCAGCGCGACGCCCAACCCGGGCTATCCCGGGAACGCCGTCGCTTTCAACGGTCAGGTCGGGAGCGGCTCGGGCACATACACCTCGTTCGAGTGGAACTTCGGTGACAACACTCCCGTCGTCTCTCAGGCAACGCTTCCGGCGACCCACACCTATGCCTCCATCGGTTCGTATCCCGTGTCGTGCAAGGTGACGGACTCGAACGGAACGACCAAGACGGCGACCCTCTACGTCTCGATCGTCGCGCCTCCCGTCCCGCCGATGTGGATGGTCCCCGGCGCCGCCTTCGTCGACGGGCAGAACGGCGCCATCTGGCAGTCGGATCTCTCGATCTTCAACCCCGGCAACGCGACGATGAACCTGAGGGCCGCGTTCCTCGACGGGACGATCACGAAGCTCGACCAGCTCGACGGGAAGTGGAAGGACGTCAGCCTCCCGCCGCACGCGACGCTCCCGTACCGCAACGTCCTCTCGAGCCTCTTCGGCCTGCCGAAGGGGTCCGCCGGGAGCATCCTGATCCAGCACAAGGAGTTCGCGCCGGCGACGCTGCCCGTGATGAGCGGGCGGACCTACGACTCGAGCCGAGGGGCGAGCGGGACGGTGGGTCTCTCGCTCTCGATCGTCTCGCTCGGTGGCTCCTCGTCGTCGGGGAGCGGCGGGCCGGGCGGTGGCGCGGGGCCGGGTGGCCTCCGACCGCAGCCCGAAGCCCTGAGCGGCGTTTACCACCTGGTCGGCCTGAGCCAGGACGACCGGAGCTACACGAACCTCGGCTTCGCGAACCTCGGCTCCGACTACGTCACGGCGGAGGTGAGGTTCCGGGATCCCTCGGGAGCCCAGCTCGGCGCCCCGGTCACGATCCAGCTCAACCCGTACGGCGTCAAGAACCTCTCGAACGTCCTGGAAGCGCCTCCCCCCGCCGGCGCCGGCTATGCGGGCTCGGCCCACGTCTTCCGCGCGTCGGTCCAGCTGACGGCGGGGACGTCGCTCTTCCCTTACGCCTCGGTCATCGACCGGACGTCGAAGGCCCCTTCCCTGCTCACCCCGCCCACCACACCGGAGCCGGCCTACCGCGTCCCGGCGGTGATCCGGACCCCGGGAATCAACGACACCGTCTGGAAGAGCTCCGTCACCGTCTTCAACACGTCGACCCGGGACCGGTACCTCGACGTGAGCTACACCTACACCACGTCTTCCGCGCCCCAGTCGTGGCGGACGATCTCTCAGATCGTCCCGATCCGTGCGGGCGAGACGCTGTCGATCGACGACTTCGTCGCCTACTGGCTGGGCCTCTCCGCGGGGGACACGCAGGGCTACTACAACTCGTTCCTCGACTTCGTCCCGGCCGATTCGAACAGCGACCCGATCGTCGTGACCGCCCAGGCCTACAACGACCAGCCCACGGGCAAGGTCGGCCTCGGTGTCCCCGGCTTCGGGGCGACCGACGGCGTCTCGACGACCACGTCGAACCACTCTCTCATCCTCGCCGGTCTCCGCTCGGACGACAGCTACCGCTCGAACGTCGCCTTCTTCCTGACGGACCCCGAGGCCTCCTCGTTCTCCAAGGTCGGCGCGACGGCGGCGATCTACGGCGCGAACGGCGTCAAGCTGGGCGAGGTGGCCTTCCAGGTCAGCCCCTTCCAGCCCTTCGTCCAGTTCTCCGTCGACTCCCTCGACTTCGTGAAGAACGCAGCTCCGGAGGCCAAATCGAGCATGACGATGATCGTCGACCGGTTCGACGGTCCGTCCCTCGTTGCGGGCTACGCGACGGTCATCGACAACCAGTCGGGAGGCTCCACGCTGACGCCCGCGGAGCCGGCCCCCTGACCGATCTGAACAAGCTTCCCCGAGCTCGAGAACGTCGGGCTCACCCCTCACTTTGGCCCGGGCCTCGTGCCCGGGCCCCTTTTTCGAATCACGGCCGGGGCGGATCCTTCGAAGGATCCGCCCCGGCGTAGCATCCCCGCCGTATGAAGGATCCGAGCCGCCGAGCCCCGCGGAGAGCATCGGGATGGCGCAGCTGAAGACGACCTGCGACACGGTGGTCTTCTGCTCGTCCGCGGGCCACTGCCAGCTCGACTGCGAGTACTGCATCATCCACCCCGTCGTGAAGCGGGAGCCCTCGCTCACGTACGAGGACGTCCGGTTCTTCCTCGACGAGGTCGGGGGGCGGGTCTTCCTGATCTTCTCCGGCAAGGGGGACTTCTTCGCCGGCTACCCGAAGCGGGACCGCTTCCTCGAGCGCCTCCTCGACCACGACGTCGAGGTGGCCCTCGACGTCAACGGGGTCCTCCTGAACGAGTACCCGGAGCTTCCCCCCGAGAAGCTGGAGAAGGTCCGGGCGGTCAACCTGACGCTTCACTACAAGCAGGTCAAGGAGAAGCGGGTCGAGAAGCCCTGGGCGTCGAACGCGCGGGCGCTCCTGGAGAGACACCGCGGAGAGCTGATCCTCGGGACCATCCTGTCGCCGCTCTTGTCCGACCTGTGGGAGGAAGGGCTCGCGTTCTACGAGCGGGAGGTCTTCCGGCAGACCGGGCGGAAGGTCTGGCTCATCCGGGACTGCGACCGCCCCTTCGACCCGGCCCAGGAAGAGCTCTTCGCGCGGCTGAAGTCACGTTTCGGCGAGATGGTCGAGAAGGAGCATCGCGACGACTTCGCGGCGGACTTCTCGGGGTACGACTGGGTCTCGTGCCCCGCCGGCCGGGACTACTTCCGGATCTGGAACGACGGCCGCGTCCAGGGGTGCCCCTGGATCCCGGAGCTCGCCGACCTCGGCAACGTGAAGGAGCGCCGCCTCCTTCGCCGGCCGACGCCCTTCGTCTGCCGGACGCCTCGGTTCTGCGATTGCCACGACCTCGTCCAGCTCGGCAAGATGGGGTTCCCCGAGGAGGCGCGGTCGCTTCCCGTCATCGCCGCCGGGCCGCAGGGGGCGAAGTGAGCGTGGAGGCCCCCTCCTCCACGGAGCGTTCGCCGAACGCGGGGGAGCGGCTCCGCCCGAGCCCGTACCTCCACGTCGAGGCGGGGCGGGTCTACAACCCGCTGACGGACCGCTCCCTGGCCGCGGGCGAGCCCACGTACGCGGCGCTCGGCGCCCTGCGCGCGGGTCGCGAGGAGGGCCTGACCGAGGCGCTGCGCAGGGAGCTCCGGGAGGGGCTCTGGGCGGTTCCGGACGGCGAGGACCTGGCGCGGCGGTTCCGGCTGAAGGTGGTGTCGCTCGAGGCCCACACCGTCTGCAACCAGGCGTGCTACTTCTGCCCGGTCTCGGTCGACCCCCGCAAGCCCTACTTCATGCCGACGGAGCTCTACGAGCGGATCGTGGCGGAGCTCTCGGCGTTCCGCGACACGATCGACGGCGTCTGCATGATCAACTACAACGAGCCGACGGTCGACCGCCGGTTCGTCCAGCAGGTGGCGACGCTGAAGGCCGCGGGGCTCCCTCCCGCCGTCCTGACGAACGGCTCCGGCCTCACGCCGGACCGGATCGACGCCATCCTCGCGCTCGGGGGGCTCCGCTATCTCTCGGTCAACATCTCGACGCTCGACCGGGAGGCGTACCGGCGCGACCGGGGGGTCGACCAGCTCGACGCGGTGCTCCGCAACCTCGACTACGCGAAGGACCGGGCCGTGGCGCAGGAGATGGACCTCGTCGTCCTCGGCCAGAAGGACGAGGCGCACCGCCGGGCGCACGAGGCCGTCGCCGAGCGCTTCGCCGGGAGCCGGTTCCGGGTCCAGCCGTTCGAGATCATGGACCGGGCGGGCTACCTCCCCGTCGGCCTCCGCCCCGACCGCCCGCACGCGAGGCTCAGGGGCTGCGACAACGTCGGCTCCCGCCCGCTCCAGCACCTCCACGTCACGCCGCAGGGGCGCTGCGTCTTCTGCTGCGAGGACTACGACGAGCGCTACGTGGTGGGCGACCTGACGCGCCAGTCGGTGCGCGAGGTCCTGGAGGGACCCGAGCTCGCCCGCCTTCGCCGCTTCAGCTACGGGGTGGAGGAGGCGCCCGCGGACTTCATCTGCCGCACGTGCGTCTTCGCGCGGACGGATGTCGCCTGACGCGCCGGCCGCCGCCCCCGCCCTCGCCGTCGAGGGGCTGAGCAAGGTCTACAGGCTCTTCGCCAGGCCGCGCGACCGGTTCGTCGAGGCTGTGACCGGCCGCGTCCTGCACTCGGAGATCCACGCCCTCCGCGGCGTCTCCTGCGCCGTCCCCCGAGGCGCGGTCGTCGGCGTGATCGGGGAGAACGGCTCCGGGAAGAGCACGCTGCTGAAGATCCTGGCCGGGACGACCTCTCCGACGGCGGGGAAGGTCCACGTCTCGGGCCGGGTGGCGGCGATCCTGGAGCTGGGGTCCGCGTTCCACCCGGAGGTGACCGGACGGCGGAACGCCGTCCTCCAGGCCGCGCTGACCGGCCTCACGAAGGGGGAGCTGGACGCCGCGCTCCCCCTGATCGAGGAGTTCGCCGAGCTGGGGGACTTCTTCGACCGGCCGGTGAAGACGTACTCGTCCGGGATGCAGATGCGGCTCGCGTTCGCGGTGGCCACGCAGGTCCTTCCCGAGGTCGTGATCCTCGACGAGGCCCTCGCGGTCGGCGACGCGCGCTTCCAGAAGCGGTGCGTGGACCGGATCTACGACCTGAAGGCGCAGGGCAAGACGATCCTCTTCTGCAGCCACGCCCTCTACTACGTCTCCACCCTCTGCGACCGGGCCATCTGGCTGAAGGAGGGAGCGGTCGCGGCAGACGGAGACGCGCAGAAGGTCGTCCTCGCCTACGAGGAGTACCTCGCCGCCAGGGACGGTGCGCGGCGGAGCCAGCCCCAGCCGGTGCCGTCCGACACGCTCGGGCGGTTCCTCGCGGCGCGTCTCCTCGACGGGGCGGGATGCGAGTCGACGGTCTTCCGGACGGGCGACCCGTGGGTCCTGGAGCTGGAGGCGGCGGGCGACTCTCCCGACCGGCCGCTCCACGTCCACGTCGCCGTCATCACGCCGGACCAGGTCACCTGCTTCGTGACCGACTCGAAAGTCGCCGGCGTCGGTCCGTTCGTCGGCCGCGCACGGCACCGGATCCGGATCCGGGTCGACGCCATGCCCCTCGCGAAAGGGGAGTTCCAGGTCGTCGCCTTCCTCGGCGACGAGAAGGGGCTCGCGCTGTACGACTCCCGGAGCGACCTCCGCTTCCGCGTCGAGTCGGACCGGTGGACGAGCGGCCTCCTGAGCGTCCCGGCCGCATGGGACGCCTCCGGTTGAGGGGCCGCCCGGGACGCGAGCCGCGGTGAAGGTCCTCTACGTCCTCTCCGGAACGACGCTGAGCGGGGGAGTCCGCGTCGTCTACGCGCACGCCGCCCTGCTCCGGGGCCTCGGGGTCGACGCCGAGGTGGTCAGCACCGGCCCCCCGAGCGACTGGGCCCCCGAGTCGCACTCCTTCTTCCGCCGCGTCCGCGCGCTCGTCCCCGAGGAGCTCGGAAGGGCGGACGTCGCCGTCGGGACCCTCGTCACCACCGTGCCCGCCGCCGCGGCCGTCCCGGGGGCGATCCCGTACCACCTCTGCCAGGGGTACGAAGGGCTCTACGAGCCGGCCCGGGCCCGCTGGCCCGAGATCGAGGCGATCTACGCGCTCCCGACCCGGAAGCTCGTCGTGTCGCCTCACCTCGTGGAGCTCATCGCCGACCGCTTCGGCCAGCGCGCGCGCCTCATCCCGCAGCCGCTCGACACCGGGCTCTTCCGCCCTTCCGCAGCCCGGACGCAGGACGGCGGGAGCTTCCGCGTCCTCCTGGCCGGACAGTGGGAGGTCCCGGTGAAGGGGGTCCGGTGGGCGCTCGAGGCGCTCGGGCCCCTCCGCGCGGAGCTCCCCGGGCTGCGCCTCGTCAGGCTGTCCCAGGACGCGCCGCGCGAGGAGATCGAGGCCTGGCCCGACGCGGAGCGGCACGTCGCGGTGGTCCCGGCCCGCGTGCCGGAGATCTTCCGCGGGGTCGATCTCTTCGTCGGCCCCTCGAGCGAGGCCGAGGGTTTCGGGCTCCCCGCGCTGGAGGCGATGGCGTCCGAGGTGCCCTGCGTCCTGACGGACATCGGCGCCCACCGGTGCATGGACCCCGGTCTTCACGCCTCGATCCGGGTTCCGGATCGGGACGGGGAGGCGCTGCGGACGGCCGTTCGCGCCCTCGCGTCCGACGCGGCGCTCCGGGCACGCCTCGGCCGGGGCGGGCGCGAGATCGCCCTGAAGTACGCGCCGAAGAGGACGGGCGAAGAGCTCCTCGACGAGTTCCGGTCCGCGCTCTCGGAACGCGACGGGCGGCCGTCTCCCGGGCGTTGAGGCCGCGACGCGCTCGACGGCGTCCCCGCCTTCAGAAGACGTCGTGGTCGGAGAAGCGATAGTCGAAGGTGCGGCCGGGCGCGAGGAAGTCGAATCCGTCCGCGATCGGGTGCATCAGGAGGACGGTGTCGGAAGGCTCGGGGGCGAAGCCGAGCTCGTCGACGAGACGCCGCCCGAGGAGCCCCTCGAGCGGCGAGCGGAGGACCATCCTGACCGCGTCGGCCCCCGCCAGGCGCTCCTGGACCCCTGCGAGGAGGTCGGCGAGGGAGCCGTCGGTCTCGGAGCGGACCTGGAGGTCGACGAGGAGGGCCTTCCGATCGCGGATCGAGACGACGGCGTAGCCGCGCGAGCGGCCCCTCACGTCGAGCAGCTGGAACGTCCGGTAGGCGAAGCCGGGCCGGGAGAAGCGCCACGCCAGCGTGCGGGGAGAGCGGTCGGTCCGCCAGCCGGAGCGCGCGTGGAGGACCTCGGCGAGGCCCTCCTGCGCCCGGCCGAACGGCTCGCCCTCCCGCAGGCGGAGGAGGCGTCGCCGGAGCCTCCCGAGGAGCGGCGGCGCGTCGAGCGGCCGTCCCCGCTCGCCGCAGGGCTCCGCCATCCTGCAACCGAAGAGGCGCTCCTCGATCTTCCGCGCCCGCTCGTGCGGAAAGCCGAAGTCGAAGAGGGTCCCGGCGTCGGCGTTGATCCGGCGGAAGACGTCGCCCAGCCGCTTGAACAGGCCGGCGTGCCCGAGGGACCGCGTGTCGGGACGCGTCATCACGTCGACGACGGTGTTCCCCCTCTGGTCGATCTCCGCGCCCCGGTAGCGGGTCCCGAGAGCACCGATGAATCCGAGCGCCCGGCCGTCCTCGATCGCGAGGGCGGAGAGCGCCGGGTGAGGGTTGGCGTCGTACTTCCAGGCGAGGTCGTCGGCGCTCGCCCCGGTCTTGAACGCGACCTCGAAGAGCTCCAAGATGGCGGGCCGATCGCGCTTCCCGGCCGGTCGGAACTCGATCGCCACGGCGCGGGGAAGGGTATCACCTGATGATCTCGGCCGTCTTCGTCTCCTACCGTTCGGCGGCGCTCGCGGTCCGTGCGATCGCGACGTTCCGGGAGGACGCTCGCCGGGCCGGCCTGGAGGCGGAAGTGGTCGCCGTCGTCAACTCGGAGGACGCGCGGGAACGCGCGGCGCTCGAGGCGCACGCCGACACCGTTCTCCTGCCGGAGCGGAACCTCGGCTTCGCCGGCGGGCTGAACGCCGGGATCGCCGCCTCGCGCGGCGAGGCGCTCTTCCTCGCGAACCCGGACCTCGTCTTCGGAGAGGGCTCGGTGGACGCGCTCGTCCGGGCGGTCGGCTCCGCCGGGCTCGTCGCGGCGGGTCCGGCGCTCTTCGCGGACGGCGCGAGGACGGTCCTGATGCCGCCCGAGGAGGAGGCGCGCCCGGAGGAGCTCGCCCGGAAGGCGCTCGCCGTCGACCCGGCGCGGAGCGCGCGGGTCTTCAGGCGCGAGGCGCGCCGTGCGGCGGCCCAGGCGGAGCGAGCGGCCGCCGGGGAGACCGTCGAGGTCCGGGGCCTTTCGGGGGCGCTGATCGTCCTCTCGCGAAAGACGCTCGAGGCCGTCGGGCCCTTCGACGAAGGGTACCGCCTGTACTACGAGGAGAACGACTGGCAGAGGAGGCTGCTGCTCCGTGGCGGCCGCCTCCTCTTCGTCGGCGCCGCCCACGTGGTCCACCTCTTCGCGCAGAGCACCCGGACCGAGCCTCGCGCCGCGGCGTGGTTCGCCGAGTCCGAGGCCCGGTACTACGAGAAGCACTTCGGCGAAGCCGGCGTGCGGGGCCTCGCGCGGCTCGCGGCGCTCGCGCCCTGGGAGGGGCCCGAGGTCCCCGCCGTCACGAGCCTCGCCTGGGACCTCCCGGCGGCGGCCGCCGCCGCCGTCTCCCCGTACCCGCACTTCCAGCCCTTCGCTCTGGCGCTCGTCCCCGTCGGTGCCCGGAGCTGGCGCCTGCCGGACGACCTCGCCCGGGCCCACAGCGGGGAGACCCTCTGGGTGCGCGTCTTCGCGCGGGAGACGGGCGCGGTCCTCGCCGAGGGGCGCTTCGACGGCCGCTGACGCGGCGGGCGGAGCCGTGACCGGCGTTTAGAATCACCCGGCTTGGCTTCCGGCTCAGAGGACCCCTCCCCCGAGAGAAGACTCCTTCCTTACGAGGCCACGAGGCTCGCCGCGCGGCGGGTCCTCGTCGTCGCGCCGCACGCGGACGACGAGACGTTCGGCTGCGGGGGGACCCTCGCGTCGCTCCTCGCGGACGGCGCCCGGCTCGACGTCCTCGTCGTCACCGACGGCGCGGCGGACGAGCCCGACCCGAAGAGGCGGCACGCGACGGGAGAGCTCCGCCTCGCGGAGACCCGGGAGGCGCTCGTGCGTCTCGGTGGCGGCGCGGCGCGCTGCGCCTTCCTTCCCGACCGGGGTCTGGCCTCGCGCGGGGGCGATCTCCGCGAGCTCCTCGAGGGGGCGCTTCTCGAAGGGCTCCCCGACCTCGTCTTCGTCCCGTCGCCGGCAGAGGTCCACCCGGACCATCGCGCCGTCGCGGAGGCGTTCCTCTCGCTCTGGGCCGGCGAGGCGGGGCGGCGTCTCGCCCTCGCGTTGCCGGGCGGTGCGCGGGCGGCGTTCTACGAGGTCTCTCACCCGATCCGGCCGACCGTCCTCGTGGACGTCTCGGCCACCGTCGCGCGGAAGGAGAAGGCCGTCGAGGCGTTCGTGTCGCAGCTCGGCGGACACGACTACCCCGCCCTCATGCGCGCTCTCGGCGCCTACCGCCGGATGAGCCTCCCGCGAAGCGTCGTCTCCGCGGAGGCCTTCTTCCTCGTCCCGGTCGGGGACCTTCCCGGGATCGACCCCGTGCGGCTCGCCCGGGCGATCGGCCCGACGCTGAGCCCCGACGAGGTGCTCCGGGCGCCGGCGCCGGCGGCAGGGGCTCGTCCCGCCCCCGCAGCGTCCGGCGGCGCGCCCGTCGCGACGCCATTGGAGGCGCCCGCCGTCTCCGTCGTCGTCCGGACCAAGGACCGGCCGGGGCTCCTCCGGGAGGCGCTCGCGAGCGTGGCGGCGCAGGAGGCTCCCGCGCTCGAGGTCGTCGTCGTCAACGACGGAGGGGCGGACGTCGAGGGGATCGTGGACCCGTTCCGCTCCCGCATCGCCGTCCGGCTCGTCGACCTCCAGCCGGGCCGGGGGCGGTCGGCCGCGGCGAACGAGGGGATCGCCGCGGCCCGCGGGGCCTGGGTCCACTTCCTCGACGACGACGACCTCCTCCTTCCCGGCGGCCTCGCGGCGCTCGTCGCGGAAGCCCGCCCGGACGAAGTGGTCTACGGGCGCGTCGAGGCGTCCCGGTACCTGCGCGAAGGGGAGGGGCGGACGCGGACCCCGTTCCGCTCGTTCGCCGAGCCGTTCTCGTCCGAGGGGCTTCTCCTCGAGAACTTCATCCCCCTCAACGCGGCCCTCTTCCCGCTCGAGGCGCTCCGACGCGCGGGCGGGATGGACCCGGGGCTCGAGAGGTTCGAGGACTGGGACCTCTTCCTGAGGCTCTCGGACGAGCTGCCGTTCCGGCTCGTCGACGTCCCGGTCGCGGAGTACCGGCTCTTCCCGGGGTCGTTCATCGACGACCCGGACGGCGCGGCGGCACAGCACCGGCACCGCGTGGCGGTCCTCGAGAAGCACGCGCACCGGTACGGGCCGGAGACGCTCGCCCGGCTCCTGGCCCACGTCAAGGGCGTCTACCTCCCGCGGGAGGTCCGCGTCGAGGCGGAGCGGGCGTCGGGGACGGTGGAAGGGATCCGGTCCGCCGTGGAGCGGACCGCCGCCGAGGGACGGGAGGCGGAGCTGGCGTCGGTCGTGATCGTCAACTTCAACGGGAGGCACCACCTGGAGAAGTGCCTCCCGTCGCTCGAGGCCTGCCCGCCCTCCGCGGGGGAGGTGATCCTCGTCGACAACGGCTCGTCCGACGACAGCGTCGCCTGGACGCGGGCGAACCACCCCTCGGTGACGATCGTCGAGACCGGCGCCAACCTCGGGTTCGGCGGGGCGAACCGGGTGGGGATCGAGAGGGCGAAGGGGGCCTTCGTCGTCCTCCTCAACTCCGATACGGTCGTCGAGCCCGGCTGGCTCCCCGCCCTCCTCCGCCCCCTCCGCGAGGAGGGCGACGTGGCCGCGACCTGCTCGACGCTCCGGCTCCTGGCCCTTCCCGAGCTCCTCAACGGGGAAGGGGGCGGGATGACGCGGCTCGGGTACGCCTGGGACCACCGGTTCCGCTTCCCGTTCGTCCCGTACGGACCCGGCGACCCCCGGCCGCGCTGCGAGGAGGTCCTCTTCCCGACGGCCGCCGCGATGGCGATGCGAAAGGCGGACTTCCTCTCGCTCGGCGGCTTCGACCCGGCCTTCTTCATGTACCACGAGGACGTCGACCTCGGGTGGCGGCTCTGGCTCCTCGGGAAGCGGGTCGTCGTCTGCCGCGACTCGGTCGTCCGCCACGCGTTCCTCGGGACGTCCAGGAAGGAGAAGGGGCTCGAGTGGCGGGCGAAGCTGGGGCTGAGACACTGCATCCGCTCGGCCCTCAAGCACGAGGAGCCGCTGGAGCTGGCCAAGGTCCTGAGGTGGCACGTTCAGACTCTCGCCCGGGCCGGGGCGTGGCGGCTCCTCGCGCACGCCGCCCTCTGGAACCTCGGCCGGCTCCCCGGGACCCTCCGCGAGAGGCGCGCGCTCGCCCGGCGCCGCGTCCGGAGCCCCCGGGAGCTGAGGGCTCGCGGCCTCGTCTCCCCCGCGCTCTACCCGGCGGCGCCGCCCGAGCCGCCGCGGTACCGCGGCGGGGAGCCGCCGGAGACGTGGCTCCCCTCGCCGCTCCTCCTGCCGGGCGAGTTCTCGGGGGAGAGCCGCCTCGGATGGGGCTGGTACGGGAGGGACGACGACGGGGCGGGTCCGTTCCGCTGGACGGCGGGGAGGGCTCGCTGCGTCCTCCGGGTCGGCCCCTCCCGCTCCGGTCTCCTCCGCTGCGAGGTGAAGCTCTCCTGCGCCCGTCCGGCCGGAGAGGTCCGGCTCACCTGCGGGGGACGCGAAGCGGTCCAGGCGATCGAGGGAGAGGCGTGGACCACGGTCGAGATCGGCGCGGCGTCGGGGGAGGACGGCCTCCTCGACCTCCGGATCGATTCTCCCGCGGGGGTCCCGCACGGCGCGATCGGGAACTGGGATTTCCGGCACCTCGGAGCGGCCGTCCGCTCGATCCGGTTCGTCGACGGGCCCGGGCCCGCGGAGAAGGAGGCGCCCGGGAAGGTCCCTTCACGGGTGTCGGTCGTCATCCCGACCTTCAACCGCTGGGAGGTCCTCCGCGAGACGCTCGACGCCCTCCGGGCGCAGACCCACCGCGACCTCGAGGTCGTCGTCGTCGACGACGGCTCGACCGACGGCACCACCGAGAGGCTCCTCGAGTACCGCGATGCCCACCCGGAGCTGAGCCTCCTCCCCCTTCACCAGACGAACCAGAAGCAGGGGAAGGCGCGGAACCTCGGCGTGACGCGCGCGACCGGCGACCTCGTCCTCTTCCTCGGGGACGACACGATCCCCGACCCCCGCTGCGTCGAGGAGCACGTCGCGGCGCACCGGCAGGAAGGCGCGCCGTGCGCCGTGATCGGGTTCACCGACTGGCACCGCGAGCGGATGCGCGTCACCCCCTTCCTGGAGTTCGTGAACGGGCGCGGCGCGCAGTTCTCCTTCGACCTCCTCGCCGACGGGCGGGAGGCCCCCTTCACGAACCTCTACACGTCCAACGTCTCCCTCCCGCGGGACGTGGCGGCCGCGAACCCGTTCGACGGGGCCTTCACGTCGTACGGCTGGGAGGACATCGAGCTCGGCTACCGGCTCTCCCGGCAGGGGATTCCGATCGTCTACCGGAAGGCCGCGTCGACCCGCCACGTCCACCCCCAGACCCTCGGGGGGTTCCTGCGACGGCAGCGGCACGTCGGAGGGGCGATCGGCGTGCTCTATCGCCTTCAGCCGGAGCTCGCGGGCAACCCGTTCCTCCCTTCCGAGTCGCCCCGCTGGCGCTTCCGGAAGCTCGGGCCGCTCTACTCCGCCCTTGGCCCGGTCGCGGCGGCCTGCGACCGGGCCGGGATCCCCCTCCCGGGCAGGCTCTACGACGACCTCCTCAACCACGCGTTCTACCAGGGGGCACGTCGTGCGCCTGCCTGAGGGACGTCCGCTCGCGGAGACGCGCGGTCGTCGCGCGGGGCCGGCAGGACGCTTGCAACGAAGCTCCCCGGGATTCTCCGGGGTCCCCTGCGGGGGCCGGTCGTCCGGCTCCGGGAGGTTTCCATGCAGCTGACTTCCATCTCCTCGGATCGGTCCGGCAGCGAGCCCCGCCGGCGTCGGCTGCGGTCCGCGGCGATCCTTCTCGCCTGCGCTGCGCTCATCCTTCCCGCCCCCTCCCTCCTTGCCCAGCGGGGCGGAGGAGGGGAGCGCGGCGGGAGCGGTGGGGGGAGCCACGGAGGCGGCAGCGGCGGAGGTGGCGCCAGCCACGGCGGGAGCTCCGGCCGCGGCGGGGGCGTCTTCCACGGGGGTGGCACCTCCCACGGCGGCGGCTCCTATCGCGGCGGCGGCTCCTATCGCGGCGGGGGCTCCTACCACGGGGGAGGGTCTTACTACGGTCACCGCTCCTACTACGGCCCGCGCGTTTCCGTCGGCTGGTACGGCGGCTGGGGCTGGGGCTACCCCTGGGGCTGGGGATACCCCTGGTACTGGGGCCCGAGCGTCGTCTACTCCCGCGTCTACGGGGCCGAGCGCCCGTACGCCTCGCGCTTCGCGCGCGTGGAGACCGACGTCGAGCCCGATTCGGCACAGGTCTACCTCGACGGGAAGCTGATCGGCCAGGCCGACGACTTCGACGGTTACCCGGACGCCCTCTACCTCCTCCCCGGCAAGTACAAGCTGGAGTTCAAGCACCCCATCTACCAGCCCCTGTCGATCGACCTCGAGGTCAAGCGGGGGCAGGAGGTGACGCTCGACAACGAGATGACCCTCCTTCCGGGGAAGGGGAAGCTCAGCTCCTTCGACCCGCCGGAGACCGGAACGCCCCTCGGCCGCGTGTTCGGGCCCGGCGCGGTTCCGCCCCCTCCCCCCGCCCGGGAACGCGCGGACGACCGGGTGGGCCGCTGGGACGACGAAAGCGCCGACGACGACCGGCCGCGCACCGACGTTCGCCGGGACGAGACCCGGGGCGAGACACGGGGCGAGGGAGACGACCGGAGCGCGCGGATGGCGCCGGCCTCCGCCTCGCGGCTTCGCCTCGACGTCACCCCGGACGATGCCGCGGTCTACGTGGATGACCGCTACGTCGGGACGGCCGACGAGGTGAGCAGCCGGCGCGGGGTCCCCGTCCGTCCCGGCAAGCACACCGTCTCCGTCACGCGGCCGGGGTTCGAGCCGCAGACCAAGGAGGTGGAGGTCGAGGAGGGGAAGGCGGCCGACGTGGAGATCTGGCTCGAGAAGGAGTGACGCGGGCGCGGCGGCGGACGGCCTGCGCTCAGGCGGGACGAGCGAGCGTCCGCGCCAGGCGGAGGGCGTAGGCCTCGGCCGCGAGGCGCGCGTTCCGCCGCGAGTCCGTAAGGTCGGCCGAATCCCTCAGCGCGGACTCCGCGGCGCCGAGGAGCGCCTCGGCCCCGGCCTCGCCGAGACGGTGGAGGTCGCGGAACCGCTCCCGGTGACGAAGGGAGAGGCCGGCGGGGTCGACCGTCGCCGCGGCGGCGTCCCGCAGGAGCTGCGCGAGGAGGTCGAGCCTCTCGGAGGTCTCGGCCGCGTCCTCGCCCGCGAGGCGGGCCGCCAGGACGAGGGCCCAGCCGGGGGACCGCCCGAGCAGGAGCCCCGAGGCGGCCTCGAGGAGCCCGTCCCGCAGGGCGCGCGCGGCGGCCAGGTCGATCCCCCGGGCCTCGTCCGCGTCGGCCGCGCCGAACGCGGCGCGGGCCTCCGCCTCCTCGGCGGGGAGCCCGGCCACCTCGAGGGCCGCGGCGAGATCGGCCCGCGTGGGCGACGGCAGCTTCCGGAGGACGACGCGCGAGAGGATCGTCGGAGGGAGGAGGCGGGGCCGGGTCGCCGTCAGGAGGAAGCGCGCCTTCCGCGGCGGCTCCTCCAGCACCTTGAGGAGGGCGCTGAAGGCGGCCGGCTCGGTCCGGTCGACGTCGAGGAGGACGAGGACCCGCCTCTCGGCCTCGTAAGGGAGCCGGGAGGCCTCGGCCGCGACGGCGCGGACCAGCGCGGCCGGAAGGGTCGTCTCCTTGCTGTCGGACGACTCGTCGAACTCCGGCACGTGGGCTCGGCGCCGCCGCTCGGGCGCGGCGACGAGGAGGTCGGGGTGCTCGCGGGAGGCGACCCGCCGGCAGTCGGGGCAGTCGGCTCCCCTTCGCCCGGTGCGGCAGAGGAGCGCGGCGGCGGAGTCGAGGGCGGCCGCCTCCAGACGGCGGGAGCCCCGCCCGGCGAGGAGGACGACGGGGGAGTCGAGCCCGGTCATGAGAGGGCCAGGAGGCGCCTCGCGTCGGCCAGCACCTCCTCGGCGACCTCGCGCTCGGGCCGCGCGGCGTCGACGACGAGGATCCGCTCCGGCTCGGCGGCCGCCCCGTCGAGGTAGGCCCGCCGGACGCGGCGGTGGAACGCGGCCCGCTCGCTCTCGATCCGGTCCGGCCCCTCCTTCCGCCTGCCGATCCGCGCCAGGGCGGTCGGGACGGGGCAGTCGAAGAGGTAGGTCCGGTCGGGGGCGCGCCTGCAGAACGTGTCGTGGAGGAGGTCCACCGTCGCGACGCCGAGCCGGCGTCCCGCCCCCTGGTAGGCCCGGGAGGCGTCGGTGTAGCGATCGCACAGGACGTGGACCCCGGCGGCGAGCGCCGGCTCGATCGTCTCGGTCAGGTGCTGCCTCCTGTCCGCGAACATCAGGAGGAGCTCCGTCCGGGGGTCGATCGGCGCGCCCGGGGCGAGGAGGAGGCGGCGGAGCCGCCGGCCGACGGCCGTCCCGCCGGGCTGGCGCGTGACGAGGAGGGGCAGGCCGAGGCGGCGGAGCGTCCGCGCGAGGCGGCGGAGCTGGGTCGTCTTGCCCGAGCCCTCGATCCCTTCGAACGTCAGGAAGAGTCCGCGCCGCGACACGGGGCGCGATTCTCGCATGCACGTCCGGACCTCGCCGGGGCGGCCGCCCGTATACTGGAGAATGCGAGGATCAGGGGGCTGCCGGGTCCGGTCGGCCCCGACGAGGAGCGGGTGACGCGGGAGCTCTCACCGAAGGCGCGCCGGGGGCTGATCCTCGCCGTCGGGATCCTGGGGGTCCTGATCGCGGGGATGTCCGTCGTGGACATGTTCATCCCGCGGCCGTATGACGGGGTCGTCCCCGATCCGTACTCCTCGGGCGGGATCGCGGTCCGCGACCTCGTCCCCGGAGGGCCCGCCGACCGGGCCGGGCTCCGGGTGGGGGACACGATCCTCGGGATCGGCCACCGGATGCTCAACTCGCCGGTGGAGGCCCCCGCGGAGCTCCGCCAGCACAACGTGGGGGAGCCGGTCCGCTACCTCGTCCGTCGCGGCGACGACGTCTTCGAGACGGACGTCGTCCTGAGCCCCACGCGGCTCGGGACGTTCGCCTACCTCACCTACGCCCTCCTCGGCTTCCTCTTCCTCGCGCTGGGGGCGTTCGTCTACTCGCGGCGGTCGGGCGACGCGGCGGTGGAGGTCTTCTTCCTCCTCTGCGTCCTCTTCATGCTCCTCTTCGTCTGCCGGCTCCGGCCCTCGAGCTACTACTGGATCGACTACTTCGTCCAGGTGGCGGGGGCTCTCGCCCTCTTCCTCCTCCCCGCCGTCTTCCTCCACTTCTTCCTCCTCTTCCCGGCCCCGAAGGTCTTCCGCTTCGCCGACCCGCGGCCCGGCGAGGAGCCGCCGGCGCGGCCGCTCGTCCTCCTGCAGAGGTTCCTGAACGGTTCGCCCCTCCTCTTCGTCCTCCTCTACACCCTCCCGCCGGTCTTCTACGTCATCCAGATGACGGCGCTCACCGCCTCGAAGGACCGCACCGGCCTCGTCTACGGCGCGCCGCGCGCGAACTGGATCCTCCTGGCCGACTACCTCGTCCTGGGGCTCCTCGCCCTGGCGCACTCCTGGTGGACGGCGGAGGACCGAAACGTGAGGCGTCCGGTCCTCGCGCTCCTCCTCGGGACGCTGGGGGGGACCGTGCCGTTCGTCCTCTTCGCGGTCTACTTCCCGGCGCTCTTCCGGAACGAGAGGTACCTCGCCTGGGGCGTCGTCCCGATGGGTCTCGTCCCGCTCACGTTCGCGTACGCCATCGTCAGGTACCGGCTGTTCGAGGTCCGCGTCATCGTCTCGCGCTCCATCGTCTACGGCCTCCTGACGGCCGTGGTGACCGGGCTCTACGCCCTGGCCGTCGTCCTGGGGAACGCCGTCGTCTCGGCCCGGGCGCCCCTCTCCTCGCCCCTGATCGCGCTCTCCTTCGGCCTCCTCGTCGTCCTCCTGTTCGACCCGCTTCGGCGCCGGATGCAGGGGACGGTCGACAGGCTCTTCTTCCGCGACCGGGGCGACTTCCAGAAGGCGCTCCTCGACATGAGCCGGGACCTCGTCTCTCAGCTGGAGAGGCCCAAGCTGGAGGCCCTCCTGACGTCTCGGACGTCGGAGCTCCTCCGCCTCTCCCGCGTCGACCTCCTGACCCCGCGGTCCGAGGACGGCTCCCTCGTCCCCTCCCGGGGGGGCGGCTCGCCGGTCGCGCTCCCGGTCGGGGCGAGCCTCGCGCGGCTCGTCATCGAGCGCGGCCAGCCGGTCCCCCTCGCGGACCTCGACGTCTGGACGCTCGACGCCGTCTCCCGCGAGTTCCTCGCCACCCAGCGGCAGCGAGGGACGAAGCTCCTGGTCCCGGTCGCGACACGGGGCCGCCTCTTGGGCCTCCTGGCCGTGGGGGGGAAGCTGTCGGAGGCGGAGCTCAGCCGGGAGGACCTCGACCACCTGACGACGATCGCAAACCAGGGGGCGCTCGGGCTCGAGGCAGCGGCGCTCCACGAGCAGCTGACGCGCCGGGCCGAGGTGGAACGCGACCTCGAGATCGCCCGGGACATCCAGGTCAGCCTCTTTCCCCGGGAGCTCCCCCGGATCCCGGGCATCGAGCTCCTCGGCGTCAGCCGGCCGGCGAAGGTCGTGGGGGGCGACTTCTACGACTTCCTCCACGTGGACGGAAGCGGGACCGGCCGCCTGGCCCTCGTCGTCGGGGACGTCTCGGGCAAGTCGATCCCCGCGTCGCTCCTGATGGTCGCCGCCAAGGAGATCGTCTACGCCAAGGCGATGGCCGATCCCGACCCGGCCACGGTCTTCCGGGAGTCGAACCGGCGCATCTACGAGATCAAGCGCCGGATGTTCGTCTCCCTCGGCTACTTCCTCCTCGACCCCGACGCGCTGACCCTTCATTACTCGATGGGAGGGCAGCCGACCCCTCTCCTGGTCCGGGCCGGGGCCGCGGAGGCCTCCGAGGTCCCGGCGCCCGAGAACCGGCTGCCGCTCGGCGCGCTGAAGGACACCTCGTACGATTCGAGGACGCTCTTCCTCCGGAGGGGCGACCTCCTCCTCTTCTACACCGACGGCCTCAACGAGGCGATGTCGGTGGAGCAGGACTTCTTCGGGGACGAGCGCCTCAAGGCTTCCCTCGTGAGGCACGCGGAAGCCCCCCTGGGAGAGCTCGCGGACGAGCTCCTGGAGGACATCAGGCAGTTCACCTACGGAGCCGAGCAGTCGGACGACCAGACCTTCGTCCTGATGCGCGTCGTCGGGGAGAACCCGGCGCCCCCGCGCCGCGTATAGTCGGAAGGAGGGGACCCGGGTCCCCTCTCTGGAGCCTGCCGGTTGAGGAAGAACGCCGCCCTGAAGGTCGTCTACGTCGCGCTCCTCGTCGGTCTCGTCGCCGCGGGGACCGCGGCCGCCTTCCTCCTCCGCACCGGGCGCGACGTGACGACCTCCTCGGCCGAGGCCTACCGGCTCTACCGGCTCGGGGTCGAGAACGAGCGGAAGATGTACCCGCGGGAGGCGATCTCGGCCTACGCCGCGGCCCTCGCCCAGGACCCCCACTTCGTCATGGCCTCGCTCCGGCTCGCGGCCCTCCTCTCCGGGAGGGATCCGGAGCGGGCGCGCTCCCTCGTCACCTGCGCCACGCAGAGGCTCGACGGGCTGACGGATCGGGAGAAGGCGCTGGCCGAGATCTACAAGGCCGACCTGGTGGCCCACGACCGCGCTCGGGTCGCGGCCCTCCTCGACGACTACGTCAAGCGGTTCCCGCAGGATCCCGAGGGGATCCACCGCCGCGGCTCGATGCTCCTCTGGCAGGGGAAGCAGGACGAGGCGGTCCGCGAGTACGAGCGGCTCCTCCGCATCGACCCGAACTTCGCTTCGGCCTACAACATGCTGGGCTACTTCTGGATGCAGCGGGGCGACGCCGTCAAGGCCGAGGACAACTTCAAGCGCTATCGCTACCTCGCCCCGGACCAGGCCAATCCCTACGACTCGCTCGGGGAGCTCTACACCAGCCGCGGGCGGTACGGGGAGGCCGAGGCGAGCCTGAAGAAGGCGCTCGAGATCAAGCCCGACTTCTTCCCGTCGGTGGGGCACCTGGGGACGACCTTCTACTCCCAGGGGCGCTACAGGGAGGCCTCGGAGCAGTTCGCCCGCGCCGCGCAGATGACCGAGGCGCTCGGCGACCGGATCCAGTTCGCCTTCTCGGCCGGGCTGGCGCTGGCGGACGGGGGCGAGCCCGGGGAGGCGGTGGCGGAGTTCGATCGGCTCGTCGCCACCCTCCCGGCCGTCGACCCCGAGCTGCGGAAGAAGCTGAGCACCGCGGTGGCCCTCAACCGGGCCCTCCTCCTGGCCGTCGTCGGCCGCGTCCCGGAGGCCGAGACCGAGCTGGCCGCGGCCCCCGAGGAGCCCGCGCCGCCGGGCGGCAAGGGGGACGACTCGGGGGAGGCGCGGACCCTCGTCCGGGCCGTCATCGACTGGCAGACGGGTGACCTCGAATCCGCGGCGAAGATCCTCCGCGCGGTCATCGACGCACGGGCGAAGCGCGGGATGGAGCAGGGCTACTACCCGAACCGCGATCGGATCGCGCTGGCGAAGGTCCTTTCGAAGCTCGGCAGGTTCGACGAGGAGCGTCAGGTCCTCGCGCCGATCCTGAAGGTCAACCCGCGGTTCCAGCCCGCCGTCGACCTCCTCGCCTCGGTCGGGCGGGAGGGGGACGGGGCCTCCGTCGCTCGGAACTGACCCGGGAGGTCGGGTGGCCCTCGTCGACCCCCGCTCCGCCGAGTCGTTCGGCCTGAAGAAGAAGGTCCTGCGCCTCGAGGCGCTCTACGACCTGAGCCGGACCCTCAACGGCTCCCGCGGCGAGCAGGAGATCCTGGAAGACGCCCTGGCGCGGGCGGTCGGCGTCCTGGATGCCGCCCGAGGCCTCGCCGTCCGGTTCGAGGAGCCCGACGCGCCGGGGGCCATGGCCACCGTTGGCTTCGCGAGCCCGCCTTCCGCCCTCGACGTGGCGTCGGACCCGTTCGTGCTCGACGTCTGCCGGGCCCGGACACCGATCTCCCGCTCCCCCGAGAGCGTCCTCTCCTCGACCGCGGACAGCGTCGCCGGGGCGGCGCTCGTTGCCAGGGACCGCGTCCTCGGCGTCCTCCTCGTCCTCGACCGGGAAGCGCGTGGAGGTCTGGCGACGTTCGACGAGGAGGACCGGCGCTTCCTCGGCTCCCTGGCAGCCCTCGCCGCGCCGGCCCTGGACGCCCTGAGGCACGTCCGCGCCCTCGAGGCCGACGTCGACCGCCTCCGGGAGGAGAACCAGGCCCTCAAGGGGACCCTCAAGGTCGACGAGATCCTGGTCGGGGACTCGCCCCCCATGCGGCGGGTCAAGGAGATGGTCGTCCGCGCCGCCTCCTCCCGGGTAGGGGTCCTGATCCGCGGGGAGAGCGGGACGGGCAAGGAGCTCGTCGCGAAGCTCCTCCACGCGGGCTCGCCGCGGCGGTCGGCGCCCTTCCTCGCCCTGAACTGCGCCGCCGTCCCGGAAAGCCTCCTCGAGTCGGAGCTCTTCGGCATCGAACGGGGCGTCGCGACCGGAGTCGACGCCCGCCCGGGGAAGTTCGAGCTGGCGCACGGCGGGACCATCTTCCTCGACGAGATCGCCGACGCCCCCCTGGCGATCCAGGCCAAGCTCCTGAGGGTCCTTCAGGAGAGGGAGATCGAGAGGGTGGGCGGCCGGCAGAGGATCCCGGTCGACGTCCGCGTCGTCTCGGCCACCAACGCCGACCTCCACGAGCGGATCAGGGAGAGGTCGTTCCGCGAGGACCTCTACTACCGGATCCGCGTCGTCGAGATCGTCCTTCCCCCCCTCCGCGAGCGCCGCGAGGACATCCCCCGGCTGGCGGGCCACTTCCTCTCGCGCATCGCGGCGCGCGAGGGGCGCCCTCCCCTCAGCCTCAGCCGGGACGCGGTGGCCAAGCTCCTCGACTACCCGTTCCCGGGCAACGTCCGCGAGCTCGAGAACCTCCTCGAGGGGGCGACGGCCCTGGTCGCCGGGGGCGTCGTGGAGGCCGCCGACCTCCAGCTCCGGGGCGCCGGCCCCTCAGAGACGGGAGGAGACCTCCGCCAGGACCTCGCCTCGCTGGAGCGCGAGCAGATCCTCCGGGTCCTCGCCTCGGTGGGCGGGAACAAGAGCAGAGCAGCAAGGATCCTGGGGATCAACAGGCGCACCCTCTACCGGAAGAATGTGGCAAATTAGCCCATAGAGAAGAATTGTCACATATGCGTAAATGATGTGTGAAAATGATTTAACTCTTGCTTGTGCGTTAGGTCAAGGGTGTCGTGCCGTTTTGCCACATTTTCCCTGCACCGACCTCAGCCGTCGCCAACACTGCAAATCACTCTGTGGGTAAGGGTTAGCTTAATCGGTCGAGGACGGGTCGTTCTGGCGCGCCTCTTGCGTCAACTTGTCGCGGGAGGAGCCGATGGACGAGACGATCCGCGCCATCCGGGATGTCGAGGAAGGAGAGCTGGCGGGAGCCCCGGTCGCCACCCCCGGGCTGCACGTCGCCAACCTTCCCGTCCGGCTCCTCGCCCTTCTCGCCGCAGAGGCGGCAGCCTTCGCTCTCCTCTCCGCGTCGGGTAACATGCCGGAGATCGTTTTCACGGTCTTTCGTGCGCTCCTGACCCTCTGAGCGAGAGGCTGCCGCCGCCGATGTCGTCCATCGAACCCCGAGAGGTTCGCCTCACCATCCCGGTCGCCCCGGAGATGGAGATCGCCGCCACCGCCCAGGTGGCGGCGCTCGGGGAATGGATGGAGCTCGGCCGCGACAAGATCGACGAGGTGAAGATGGCGGTCGTGGAGGCGTGCATCAACGCCTTCGAGCACAGCGGGACCCCGGACCACCGGGTCAGCATCGCGTTTCGGATCGGGACCGAGGAGGGGCCCGAGAAGCGCGCGTTCTTGGAGGTCGACGTCACCGACAACGGCCACGGGTTCGATCCGTCCCGGCTCGAGGCTCCGGAGATCGACTCGAAGCTCAGGTCCCCCAAGAAGCGCGGCTGGGGGATCAAGATCATCCAGAGCCTCATGGACGACGTCCGCATCGAGAGCGGCGAGCGCGGGACGGCGATCGTCATGCGCAAGTACCGCTGAAGGGTGGCGATGAGCGAGACACTCAAGGTGACGGTGGAGAGGCCCGACGCCAGCGTGGCGATCCTCCGGACGGACGGCTACATCAACAACACGGGAGGCGAGGAGATCGCCCGGCGCGCCTACGCGCTCCTCGACGAGGGGTCCGTCCGGCTCCTCCTCGACCTCGAGAAGACCAAGATCGTGAACTCGATCGGGATCTCGATCCTGATCGAGATCCTCGAGAAGGTCCTCGACCAGGGCGGGCGCCTCGCCTTCTGCCACCTCACGCCGACGATCGAGAAGACCTTCCAGATCATGGGCCTGGCACAGTACGCACGGATCTTCCCGGCGCCCGACCCGGCGCTCTCCTGGCTGCGGGGAGAAGCGGAGTAGGGAGGGCCGCATGGTCGCGGACGGCCCGGGTGCCCACCGGCACCTCGCATCGATCGAGCCGTTCGCGGCCGGCCCGGGCCTCCTCGAGCAGGTCCTCGACGCCCTCCTCCTCGCCGCCGGCGCGTCGCGCGGAGCGGCGATCGACCCCGCGGGCCGGCTCCGTCCCGCCTCCCGGGGCCTGACCCTCTCCGGACCAGCGGTGGCGCAGGCGACCGCGCTCCTGCGGCGGGCCCGGATGCCGCAGCCCGAGGTGAGGGCCCGGGTGGCCGAGGCCCTCCTCGGCGAGGGGACGGAACGCGCCAGCGTCATCCCGCTGACCGCGGGCGAGGAGCTCCTCGCCGTCGTCCTGCTGCCCGAGCCGCTGGTCGACCCGGCCGCGTTCGCATCGGTCACGTCGCACGCGGCCTCCATCCTGGCCTGGGTCCGGATGTCGGAGAAGGTGAGGGAGGCGGACTTCGAGCTGAGGTACCGCGTCTGGGAGCTGGAGAGCCTCTACGACGTCGGCCTGTCGATCGCGGGGACCCTCGACCTCGAGTCCCTCGCCGACGACATCCTCCTCAAGTCGATCTCCCTGCTGAACGCCAGGACCGGGACCCTCCTCGTCCGGCAGGACGCGGAGGACGCCTCGCTCCTGGTCAAGAGCTTCGGACCGCCGCTGGTCTCCGAGCTCCTCCCGCCGGAGGCGCTCGGGACGCCGCTGATCTGCAACCAGCGGAGCGCCCGCCCGGAGAGCCTCGCGCAGGCCCCCGCCGAGAAGCTCCTGGCCGTCCCGATCGTCTCGGACGGCTCGCCCCTGGGTCTCCTCGTCGTGGCCGACAAGGAGAACCGGGCCGGCGGCATCGACGACTTCGGCCCTTCCGACGCGCGGATCCTCTCGCTCTTCGCCAACCAGGCGGCGATCGCGCTCGAGAACGCGCGGCTCCACCGGGAGGCGGTGGAGAAGGAGAAGATGGAGCGCGAGGTGGAGATCGCCGCGTCGATCCAGCGCACCATCCTCCCGGCCTCGCTCCCTCCCCTGGAGGGCCTCAGGATCGCGGCGGGGAACCGTCCGACGCGCCAGGTCGGCGGCGACTTCTTCGACGTCCACCCTCTCCCCGACGGCCGCGTGGCGTTCTGCGTGGCCGACGTCTCGGGGAAGGGGATCCCGGCGGCCCTCCTCGTCTCCACCGTCCACGCCTGCATCCACCTCCTGATCGAGGCCGGCGCCTCGGACCTCCCGAGGCTGGTCCGGCGGATCAACACCCACCTCACCCAGTTCAGCGCCGCGCGGAAGTTCGTCACCCTCTTCCTCGCCGTCTACGACCCGCCCAGCCGCTCGGTGCGGTACGTCAACGCCGGCCACAACCCCGCGATCTGGCTGGCGGGCTCCGAGGTGCACCTCCTGCCGAGCACGGGGCTCCCGATCGGCATGTTCCCGACGGCGACCTACGACGAGGCCGTGGCCACGCTGGGGGCCGACGACGTCCTCCTCCTCTACTCCGACGGGATCACGGAGGCGATCGACGCCCGGGAGGAGGAGTTCGGGATGGACCGCCTGACGGCCGTCCTGCGCGGCTGCCGGAGCGAGGAGCCGACGGAGATGAAGGACCGGATCTTCCTGTCGGTCGCCGAGTTCACCCGCGGCGTCGCCCAGTACGACGACCAGACGGTCCTCGTCGCCAGGCCGGTGTGAGAGGGCGCGTGAAGGCGTTCCGAAGGGCGGCCGCCGCGGCGGCCCTCGCCGCCTTCGTCGGAGGCGCCTGCACCTTCTCCCGCGACGTGACCGTCCGCTCCCACCTCCTGATGAAGCCGCTTCCCCAGGGGTGGGTCAACTCGTTCAACCTCGAGGAGCGGCTCAAGCTGGGCTACGTCCCCGAGGTGGCCGCCTTCCTCGCCAGCACGGCGGACAAGGGGGTCGAGCGGACGCGGACGCTCAAGGTCCTCGGGCAGGCGCTTCTCGAGAAGGGAGATGCCCGGGCGGCCGTCCCTCTCCTGGAGCGGGCCTTCGCCGAGGAGGGGCGGTTCTCGGAGCGCGGGCAGGTGGCGTGGCTCCTCGCGCAGGCCCACTACTGGCTCGACGACTTCTCCGAGTCGGCCCGGTGGGTCGAGGTCGCCCGCTCGCACGGCCTCATCCTCCCCGACGGCTGGCTCGCGTTCCTCCGGTCGGCCGGGCCCGAGCCGATCTACGGCGGCGCGGTCGCCGGGACGCGGATCAACGAGCTGATGGCCTTCTCCAAGCCGCGCGTGCCGCGCGTGACCGTGAAGGTCAACGACGTCGAGAGCGAGCAGATGGTCTTCGACACCGGGGCGTCGATCTCGCTCCTGACCGAGAGCGCCGCCAGGCGCCTCGGGATCGAGGTGGTCCCCGGCGCGAAGGCGGGCGCGTACGGCCTCCACCGGGTCGAGATCGAGATGGGCTTCGGCTGGGCGAAGAACGTCCGGATCGGGACCGCGATCCTGACGCACGTCCCGTTCGGGATCCTCCCGGACGGCGCCCTCACGTTCGGGAGCGAGGCGTCGGGTCAGGTCCGGTTCGACGGCGTCCTGGGGGCGGACCTCCTGAAGGAGTTCGACTGGAGCCTCCGCTACCAGGAGAGGCGGATCCTGGGGGTCCGCCTCGAGAAGGGGCTGCGGCGGGGGAGCCCGAACCAGAACCTCTTCTTCCGCCGCCTCAAGCCGATGGTCCGGGCCTCCCTGAACCAGACCCCCTGGTTCCTCTTCCTCCTCGACACCGGGTCGGAGCCGACCATCGTCACCCGGTCGGGGCTGATGCGGGCCCCGACGAAGGGGAGCGAGGCGAGCTACCCGATGACGCTCGAGGGGATCGGCAAGAGCCGCGTCTCCTGGGGAAAGCTCTCGAACGTGACGGTGGGCGTCGAGAAGTACATGGTCCAGTTCGCGGACATCGTGGTGAAGGAGGACGCGGAGGGGCTCGAGGACGGCATCCTGGGGAGCTCCTTCCTCGCGAACTTCGACGTGACCGTCCGCTTCAGCACGATGACCGTGAGCCTCGACCGCCCCCTCGACCGGTTCCTGAAGGCCCAGGAGCTCCAGGAGACGGGCGCGCCGATCGTCCCCCCCTCCCTATTTTGAGACGCCCCCGGCGGCACGCGGCTCGCTAGAATGACTCGATGTGGTGGCAGCGGCACGCGCTCCGGCCCTGAGGAGAGGTCTCGTGGCGGCCCTCCTTCTGGGTGGTCTCCTCGGCGGCGGCTGTCCGTCGCCCGGAGGTGACCCCGACCCGACGGCGCGGGCGCGGGAAGCCATGGTCTCGTCGCAGATCGCCGCCCGGGGGGTCAAGGATCCCCGGGTCCTCCGGGCGATGGGCACGATCCCGCGGCACCTCTTCGTCCCCGAGGGGCTCCGCTCGGAGGCCTACGAGGACCACCCCGTCCCGATCGGCAGCGGACAGACGATCTCGCAGCCATACGTCGTCGCCTTCATGACCGAGCAGCTGCAGCTGACGGGGAAGGAGAAGGTCCTCGAGATCGGCACGGGCTCGGGCTACCAGACGGCGGTCCTGGCCGAGCTGGCGGCCAGGGTCTACTCCGTCGAGATCCGCTCCGAGCTGGCCGACCGGGCCCGAGCCCGCCTCGCGAGCCTCGGCTTCAAGAACGTCGAGATCCGCGCCGCGGACGGCTACCGGGGGTGGCCCGAGGAGGCGCCGTTCGACGCGATCCTCGTGACGGCGGCCCCGGAGAGGATCCCGCCCCCGCTCCTTTCGCAGCTGGCCGTCGGCGGCCGGATGGTGATCCCGGTCGGGGGGTTCTACCAGGAGCTCAAGGTCATCGAGCGGACGCCGAACGGCTACACGGAGCGGAGCGTCCTCCCCGTCCGGTTCGTCCCGTTCGTCGGCGAGGCGGAGAAGGACCCCCCGGGGGGCGGACCCGAGCGATGACCTTCGCCGGTCACGCCATCGCGATCCGCCTGGAGCACGCGGAGGCGCAGGGATGCGTGGAGTACGCCCGCGCCCTCGCCGCGATCGACCCGTCGTCGGGCGCCTGCTCGGAGCCGCTCGCGGGCGGGTACCTCGCCTTCGCCGGCGCCGGGGGGCCGCTCAGCCGGGCCGCGGGCCTCGGGATGACGCTCCCGGTCCGGAGCGCCGACCTCGACCGGGTGGAGGCGTTCTACGCCGAGCGGGGCGGTCCGGCGCAGGTCGACCTCTGCCCCCTCGCCGACCGCTCGCTCCTGGAAGGCCTCTCCGAGAGGGGCTACAGGATCGCGGAGTTCAACACGGTCCTCGTGCGCCCCCTCCCGCCCGGAGAGGAGCTCCCGGAGCCCCCCCCGGACGTCGAGGTCGCGCCGGCCCACGACGCGGACGAGGAGCTCTGGAGCCGGACGGTGGCTGCGGGGTTCGCCAGCGACGAGGGGGGGATCGAGGAGCTCGCCCGGGTGGCGAGGCCCCTCTTCCGGATGGCCTCGGCCGTCCCCTTCCTCGCCCGGGTCGGCGGCGAGCCGGCCGGCGGCGGCGTCCTGACGCTGCGGGACGGGCTCGCAGCGCTTTTCGGCACGAGCACCGTTCCCGGCAGGCGGAGGATGGGCGTCCAGACGGCGCTCCTCGCGGCCCGGCTCCGCCGGGCGGCCGAGGCGGGGGCGGACCTCGCCGTCTGCTACGCGCTCCCGGGGAGCGGGTCCCAGCGGAACGTCGAGCGGCTCGGCTTCCGGGTCGCCTACACGAAGCTCGTCCTCTCCCGCGAGCTCCCCGCTCGATGACGGAGCGAGCCCGGCCGGGTCCCCGCCCTCTCCGAGCGGCGGTGGACGTCCTGATCCTCGGCGTCCTGGCCGCGTCGGTCGTGGGGCTCGTGGCCCTCGCCGAGCGATGGAGCGCCCCGCTCCGGGCAGCCGTCGAGATCGACCTCGCCCCCTCCGCCCTCCCCGGGTACACCCTCCTTTCGCTCTCGCGGGGCTTCGCCGCGTACCTCCTCTCCCTGGCCTTCACCCTGGTGGTCGGGACCGCCGCCGCGCGCTCCCGAGCCGCCGAGCGGGTCCTGATCCCCCTCCTCGACGTCGGACAGGGGATCCCGGTCCTGGGGTTCCTCCCGGGCCTGGTCCTCGGCATGGTGGCCCTCTTCCCGCGGACGAACGTCGGGCTCGAGCTCGCCTGCATCGTGATGATCTTCACGGGGCAGGTCTGGAACATGGCCTTCTCGTTCTACGGGTCGCTCAAGGGGGTGCCGGCCGAGCTGTACGAGGTGTCGCGCCTCCACCGCTTCTCCCGGTGGAAGACGTTCCGGACGGTCGAGCTCCCCTCGGCGGTCATCGGACTCGTCTGGAACTCGATGATGTCGATGGCGGGAGGGTGGTTCTTCCTGACGGTGAACGAGGCGTTCACGCTCGGGGGGCGCGACTTCCGGCTGCCGGGGATCGGGTCGTACATGGCGGTCGCCATCGAGCGCGGGAACGTCCGGGCGATGCTCTGGGCGATCGTGGCGATGGTGGCGATGATCGTCGCCGTCGACCAGCTCCTCTGGCGGCCGCTCGTCGTCTGGTCGCAGCGGTTCCGGTCCGAGGAGCGCTCGGGCGAGCCGGCGCCGAAGAGCTGGGTGGTCGAGCTCGTCGGGCGCTCGCGGCTCGTTCGGAGGCTCCGGCGAGCCCTGAGGCGCCGGCGCGCCCGGGGCGGGGACGAAGCGGCGGCCGGCGCGGCGATCCATCCCGCGACGCCGGGCTCCGGCGCGGCGCGCGCCGGGCTCCGCCTGCTCGCGGCGGTCGCCCTCCTCGCGGTCTCCGGAGCGGCCCTCTGGGGCGGCTACGAGATCGCCCTCCTCCTCGCGAGGGTCCGCGCCGCCGAGTGGGGGACCCTGGGAGCGGCCCTCGGGGCCACGACCCTGAGGACGGCGGGGGCGCTCGCGGCGTCCGTCCTCTGGACCGTGCCGGTAGGGGTCCTCCTGGGCCGCTCGCCGGCCTGGTCGAGGCGGCTCCAGCCGGTCGTCCAGATCCTGGCGTCGTTCCCCGCACCGATGCTCTACCCGCTGGTCACGGGCGCCCTCCTCTGGGCACGCGTCCCCTTCACCGTCGTCGCGGCGGTCCTCATGGTCCTCGGGGCGCAGTGGTACGTCCTCTTCAACGTCCTCGCCGGGGCCTCCGCGATTCCGGGAGACCTCTGCGAGGCCGCGGACGTCTACGCGGTCACCGGGGTCTCCCGGTGGAGGACGCTCTACCTGCCGGCCGTCTTCCCCTACCTCGTCACGGGCCTCGTCACGGCCGCCGGGGGCGCCTGGAACGCCTCCATCGTGGCCGAGACCATCACCTACCGGGGGGGCGAGCTCAGCACGTTCGGGCTCGGCTCCCTCATCACGCAGGCGACGCACGAGGGGAACTTCCCCCTCCTGGCCGCCGGAGTCCTGACGATGTCCCTCGCCCTCGTCCTCCTGAACCGGACCGTCTGGCGGCGGATGTACCGCCTCGCGGCGACGCGTTTCGCCCTGAACCGGTGATGGCGAGCGCCTCGGGATCCGCCCCGCCCCCCGCGCCGCTCGCCTCGGTCTCCGGCGTGCGCAAGCAATTCCGCGACGAGGAGGGGCACGAGCGGCTCGTCCTCGCCGACGTCGACTTCGAGGTCCGCCGCGGCGAGGTCGTCGCCGTCCTCGGCCCGTCCGGCTGCGGCAAGTCGACCCTCCTCAGGATCCTGATCGGCCTCGTCGCGCCGACGGCGGGGACCGTGTCCGCCAACGGCGAGCCGCTCGAGGGGATCCATCCCGGGGCCGCCGTGGTCTTCCAGAACTTCGCGCTCTTCCCCTGGCTCAGCGTCGAGGACAACGTCCGGGTCGGCCTGAACGGGCGCGACGTCTCCGACGCCGACGCGGCGAGGCGCGTGAAGGAGGCGCTCGTGAAGGTGGGGCTCACCGGACACGAGCGGGCCATGCCGAAGGAGCTCTCGGGGGGGATGAAGCAGCGGGTCGGGATCGCCCGCGCCCTGGTCGGCGGGCCGGAGCTCCTCTGCATGGACGAGCCGTTCTCCGCCCTGGACGTCATGACCGCCGAGCTCCTCCGGGCCGAGGTCTACCGCCTCTGGTCGGACGGCGGCACGGGCCTCTCGTCCGTCCTCCTCATCACCCACCTCATCGAGGAGGCGGTCTACCTCGGCGACCGGATCGTCGTCCTCGGGGCCAACCCCGGCACCGTCCGGCGCGAGATCCCGAACACGCTCCCGCACCCGCGCGAGTACCGCCACCCGGAGTTCCTCCGGATGGTCGAGCGGGTCCACGAGGTCGTCACCGGGGTCCACCTGCCTGAGGAGGAGGAGGCCCCTGCGCCGGCCGTCACCGTCCCGGGCCGTCCCGCCGCCGGGCCGTTCGTCCCCGTCCCCGCGGCGCGCGTCGGCGAGATCCTCGGACTCCTGGAGATCCTCGCCGACCGCGGGGGCGAGATGGACCTGTTCGAGCTCGACGCCATGACCGAGTGGGACTTCGGCCGGACCATCGCGGTCGTCAAGGCGGCCGAGCTCCTCGACCTCGTCGACACGCCGAAGAACCGCGTCATCCTGACCGAGACCGGGCAGGCGTTCGTGGCGGCCGCCCCGGACGAGAAGCCGGTCCTCTTCCGCCGGCGGCTCCTGACGCTCGGCCTCTTCGCCACGCTCGTCCGCGAGCTGGCGCGCGAGCCGGACGCCGCGATCCGCGGCGATCGGATGCGGGACTCCCTGGCGGAGCGGCTCCCCTCGGAGGCGATCGAGCCGCTCTTCGAGACCATCGTCGGATGGGGGCGCTTCGCCCAGCTCCTCGACTACGACGCGCGGGCCGACGAGGTGGGCCTCTTCTCGGGCCGGCAGCGCGACGGCGAGTGACCGGGCCGGGCCGAGGGGTCCGGCGGCCCGCGGAGGCGGGCCGGCCGCGGCGTCAGACCCGGCCGTCGGCCGTCAGGAGAGCCGCGTAGAGGTCGGGCCGCCGGTCGCGGAAGAAGCCCCACGAGGCCCGCTCGCGCCGGATCGCCGCGAGGTCGAGGGTCGCCAGCCCGAATCCCTCCTCGTCCCTCCCGAGGTCGACGAGGAGGTTCCCCGCCTGGTCGCAGACGAAGGACGATCCGTAGAAGAGCTGCCCGTCCTCCTCGCCGATCCGGTTCGCCGCGGCGACGGGGACGACGTTCGAGACGGCGTGGCCGACCATGGCGCGGCGCCAGCGGTCGCGCGTGTCGAGGGAGGGGTTCCCCGGCTCGGACCCGATCGCCGTGGGGTAGAGGAGGACGTCGGCGCCCGCGAGGACGAGCGCGCGGGCGCACTCGGGGAACCACTGGTCCCAGCAGATCGCCGCGCCGGCGGCGCCCGCCCGGGTGGCGAAGACGCGGAAGCCGGTCTCCCCGGGACGGAAGTAGAACTTCTCCTCGTAGCCCGGCCCGTCGGGGATGTGGCTCTTCCGGTAGACGCCGAGGAGCGAGCCGTCGGCGTCGACCACCGCGAGGCTGTTGTAGTACGCGTTCCCGGCCCGCTCGAAGAAGGAGAAGGGGAGGACGACGCCGAGCTCCTTCGCCAGCGCCTGGAATCGGGCCAGGGTCGGGTGACCCTCGACCGGGTGCGCCCACGCGAAGAAGGCGTCGCTCTCCTGGCGGCAGAAGTAGGGGCCCTCGAGGAGCTCGGGCGTGACGACCAGCCCGGCGCCCCGCGCCGCCGCCCCGCGGACGAGCCCCAGGACCCGCGTCACGTTCTCCTCGCGGCTCCCGCCGAGCGCGCACTGGACCACCCCGACCGTGAGCGTGTCGCCCGCCATCTCTCCTCCTCCCGCCCGGCTCAGCCCGCGGCGCGCCCGGCCGGCTGCTGCTGGCTGACGCAGTGGAACGCCCCGCCCCCCTCGAGGAGCTGGCGCGCGGGGACGCCGACCGCGCGCCGCCCCGGGAAGAGCCGCCCGACCGCCTCGACGGCGCGACCGTCCTGCGGGACGCCATAGACGGGGACCGTGACCGTGGTGTTGGCCACGTAGAAGTTGACGTAGCTCGCGGGCATCGGCTCGCCCTCGCCGTCCGCGACGAGGCCCGGAGAGGGGACCGTCACCACCTCGAGGCGGCGGCCTCGGGCGTCGCGCATCGACGCCAGGTCGCGGAGGATCGTCCCGAGCGCCGCGGCGTTCGGGTCGCCCGCGCGCGACGGCTCCATGCAGACGACGACGCCGGGCGCGACGAAGCGCGCGATCGTGTCGACGTGGCCGTCGGTGTGGTCGTTGAGGAGGCCGTCGCCCAGCCAGAGGACCGTCTCGGCCCCGAGGGCCTCGCGCAGCCTCCGCTCGATCTCGCGCTCGTCGAGCCCGGGGTTGCGGTTCGGGTTGAGGAGGCACTGCCGCGTGGTGAGGAGCGTCCCCTCGCCGTCGGGCTCCACCGAGCCCCCCTCGAGGACCCACGGCTCGCGGAACGTCCGGGTCCCGGCGAGGGCGGCCACGCGGCCGGAGACCTCCGCGTCCCCGGGGAGGACGTACTTCCCCCCCCAGCCGTTGAAGCCGAAGGAGACCGCCGCGACCTCTCCCGTGGAGGAGGTGGTGAAGACCGGGGCGATGTCGCGCATCCAGATGTCGCCGAAGGGGAGCCGCCGGAGGGTGGCCGGCAGGCCCTCGAGGCGCGCGCGGGCCTCGGCCTCGCGCTCCGGCGTCGGGACGAGGACCTCCAGCCGCTCGCCGCGGGGCGCGCCCGTCGCCGGGTCGGGGTCGGCGATCGCGCGGGCGAAGGCGACGAACGCGTCCTGCACGGGCGCGAGCGCGTCGAGCCAGAGCTCCTCGTGGCTCGGCCACGCGAGCCAGCAGGCCTCGTGCCTCGCCCACTCGGCGGGCTGGGCGAAGCCGGCCGCGCGGGGGGACGGGCCGCTCACGGCCGGCCGCCTCCCCCCGCCTGCCCCCTCGGGGCTCGCCGGCTCACGGCACGTGCGGGCGGGTGAGGTTCTGGTTCCCCTCCCGCCCGACGACGACGTCGTCCTCGATCCGGATCCCGCCGAACGGCGTCAGCCGGTCGACGAGCCTCCAGTCGATCGCGTCCCGTCCCGCCCCCTCGCGGACCGGCTCGAGGAGCATCGGGATGAAGTAGAGGCCCGGCTCGTTCGTGATGACCATCCCCTCCTCGAGCGTCCGCGTGGTCCGGAGGAACGGGTGCTCGGCCGGCGGGGCCTTCGTCCCCCCGTCCGGGCGCTCCTGGCGCCCGCCGACGTCGTGGACCTGGATGCCGAGGAAATGGCCGAGCCCGTGCGGGAAGAAGGGGCGGGTCAGCCCGCTCGCGAGCGCCTCGTCGACGCCGACCTTCAGGATCCCGGTCTCGCGCAGGAGCTCGCCGATGAGCCGGTGCGCGACGAGGTGGACCTCGAGGTAGGGGCGCTCCGGGCGGAGCTCGTCCGCGAGGCGGCGCTGGAGGGCGTCCATCCCGACGACGAGGGCGCGGAAGGTCGGGTCGGTCCGCGGGCTCGTGAAGGTCCGGGTGATGTCGCAGCCGTACCCCCTCACCGAGACGCCGGCGTCGACGAGCATCCCGCGGCCCGGCGCCGCCTCGTGCCCCCTCTTGCCGTGGTAGTGGAGCGTGGCGGAGCGCTCGTCGAAGCCGATGATGGTGGGGTAGGGGAGGGCCTCCTCCATGACGCCCGTGGCGGCGAGGAAGGCGTGGTGGGCCTCCAGCTCCGTCCCCCCCGCGAGGAAGGTCGTCTGCGCGGCGGCGAAGCCGCGCGAGGCGACGGCGTTCGCCTCGAGGAGGCACGCCACCTCGTACGGCGTCTTGCAGGCGCGGTCCCAGTCGAGGCGGGCGACGAGGCGGGGCGGGTTGACCGCGTCCCGAGGGATCCCGTTCGCCTCGGCCTCCTCCGCCGCCTCGCCGAGGAACGCCGTCCGTCCCCCGTGGGAGGCGGCAGCCGCCTTCCACGCCTCCTCCGGGGTCGCGACGTCGGTCACGTCGAAGAGGTCGGTGACGAACGAGGGGGCCGGGCGCGGCGGCTCGTACCAGAAGTCGCGCGGGACGAGGCGGAAGACGCGCGGCCTCCGTCCGGGGACGACGTCGAGGAGGTGCCCCGGCCCCTCCAGGGGCGTCCAGTGGGCGAAGTGGGGCGTCGACCGGAACGGGGCGTCGTTGTCGTCGGCGAAGTAGGTGAACGGCTTCCCCGAGTGGACGAGGAGCCGGTCGAACCCCGTCGCCGAGAGGGCCCTCGCCGCGGCGGCGGAGCGGGCGTCGACGTGCTCGCGGTAGAGCGTGGAGAGCGCGCTGTCCATGGCCCGGGATGTTAGCGCGCGCCCGGCCGCGCCCGCCCCGCGCCCGGGGGCGCGGTCAGGCCGGGGCGCCCGGCGGGACGGGGCGTCCCTCGGCGGCCGCCACGAGCCGCTCGAGCGTCTCGGTCAGGGCCTGCGCGGTCCGCTGGATCTCGGCCCGGAGCTCCTCGAGACGGATCTCGGCGAGGGCGGCGGCGCGCTGCCTCCGGCGGCGCGTCTCCTCGGCGAGCGCGGCGCGCGCGGCGGCGTAGTCGGCCTGGAGCCGCTCGAGCCGCTCGGCCGTCCGCGCGCGGGTGGACTCGAGCTCCTCGAGCGCGAGGGCGGCCGAGAGGCGCGCGGTGTCGCGGCGGTCCGCCCACGCGGCGCCCAGCGCGTCCAGCCGGGCGGCGACGCCCGCCTGGGCCGCGTCGAACGACGCGAGCGCCCGCTCGAACGGACGGCGCGAGAAGTGCCACGCGCCCCGCTCGCGCGCGACGGCCCGGACCTTCTCGGGGACCCGCCTCAGGTCGCGGACCAGCCCGAGCCTCTCGCCGGCCAGGAGGAGGTAGTAGCTGAGGTCCACCTGCCACCAGAGGAACCCCTGCGGCGCGGAGCCGGGGTAGTGGTGGTGGTTGTTGTGCCACCCCTCGCCCATCGTGAGGACCGCCATCAGGAAGCTGTTCCGGCTGGTGTCGCGCGTCTCGAAGACCCGCTTGCCGAAGACGTGCATGACGCTGTTGATGGCGAACGTCCCGTGCCAGAGGAGGACCGTCGAGAGGAAGAAGCCGTAGAAGAGGCCGGTCCAGGAGAAGAGGAGCCAGAGGAGGAAGCCGTAGAGGATCGGGGCGAGGAACTGGTTCCGGTCCAGCCACGCCAGCTCGGGGAGCTTCGCGAAATCGCGGATCTGGTAGAGGCGGCTCTCGGCGTAGTCGTCGGCGAGGATCCACCCCATGTGGCTCCACCAGAAGCCGCGCTGGACGGGGCTGTGGATGTCCTCGGGCTGGTCCGAGAAGCGGTGGTGGTGGCGATGGTGCGCCGCCCACCAGAGGACCCCCTTCTGGGCCGCCGTCTGGCCGAGGAAGGCCATGACGAACTGCCAGAACCTGCTCATCCGGTAGGTCCGGTGGGCGAAGTAGCGGTGGAAGCCCGCGGTGATCGCGAACATCCGGAGGTAGTACGACCCGACGCAGAGGGCCGCTCCCTGCCACGAGAAGCCGACGGCGAGGACGCCGAGGGCGGCCAGGTGGACGAGGGCGAAGCCGAGGGCGGCGGAGAGGCGGATGCGCGGGCGGGGCGCGGGGCGGGTCTGGCTCATACGGGCTCCCTTGAGAGGTGGGAATGTGAGCCCCGGCCTGGCGAGGACAGGGTAGACAGCCCCGGTGAGGAACCATCGTACTCCCCGGACGGCCCGGGCCCTCCTTCAGGCGGAGACCGGAGCTCCTTCGTCCGCCGTCAGGGCGTCCTGAGCGCCCTGCATCCGCGCGCGGACGGACTCCATCAGGTTCGGGACGTCGTCGGGACCGAACCCTTCCGTGGCGATCGCCGGGAGGACCCGGATGCGGATCCGGCCGGGCCGCACGAGGAGCCGATGGCCGTCGAGGACGCCCCGGAGCCGGTCGCTGACGATCGGGACGATCGGGACCTGCGCGGCGACGGCGAGGTGGAACGGCCCCTTCTTGAAGGGGAGGAGGGACGTGCCGTCGTTCCGGTGCCCCTCGGGGAAGACCCAGACGGAGATCCCCTCCCGCCGGACCCGCTCCGCCGCCGCGCGGATCGAGTCGATGGCGCGCGAGAGGTCGCCCCGGTCGAGGAGGACGTTTCCCGTCGCCCGGAAGAACCACCCGAAGACCGGGATCTTCCCGACCTCCTTCTTCCCGACGACGACGGTCCGCCGCGGGTAGATCCCCCCGTAGAGGACGATGTCGAGGTTCGAATGGTGCCGGACCATGTAGACGACGGGCCCGCCCGCGGCGAGGACCTCGCGCCCCTCGACCCGGACGCGCCAGCCGACGACGAACGTCATGACCGCGTGGAACGTCCGCGCGAGGAGGACCGCCGCGTTAGCGCGCGTGGGCGAGAGGGCCACGTAGAGGAGCCCGACCCCCGAGAGGACGAGGAAGGTGAGGGCGCCGACGACGGCCGCCAGGAGGAAGTGGAGGTGGCGGACGCCGCGGAGGAGCGGCCCGGTCCTTCGCGGGGACGGCTCTGACACGGGCGGATTATCTCCGTGGGGCGCTCGGCTCGCCGGCGACCGGCACGGCGCGGAAGCCCGTCGCGCCGCAGAGGCCCCAGACGGCGTCCTCGGGCGGGAGGAGGGGCATCATCGTCGCCGTGGAAGCCGACGTCGCGGTCGTGGGAGGAGGGGCGGCCGGCCTCGTGGCGGCCGCGCGGGCGGCGGAAGCGGCCGCAAGGGAGGGACGCGCCGCGCGGGTGGTCGTCCTCGAGGCGGCGCGGGAGCCGGGCCGGAAGATCCTCGTGTCGGGCGGCGGGCGGTGCAACGTCCTCCCCGCCCGCGACGCGCGGGAGCGGTTCGTCTCCGCCTCGCCCCGGCGCCTCGTCGACCGTTTCCTCGACCGTTTCCCGCTGGCGCACCAGCGGTCGCTCTTCGAGGGCCTGCTCGGCGGCGCGCTGCGGGAGGAGGCGGAGACGGCGAAGCTCTTCCCGCCGTCGAATCGCGCGCGGGACGTGCGCCTTGCCCTCGTCGGCTGGGTGGCGGCGGCGGGCGCGCGGGTCGTTCCGTCCAGCCCCGTCCGCGACCTGAGGGTCGCGGCGGGGGGCGGCTCGTTCGAGCTCCGCCTCGACGGGGACCTCGTCCGCGCGCGCCGCGTCGTCCTTTCGACCGGGGGCCTGTCGGTCCTGCCGGCCGGAGCCGACGCGGGGGGCTACGGCTGGGCGGAGAGGATGGGCCACCGCGTCCGTCCTCTCTACCCCGCGCTGGTGCCGCTGACGGCCGCGAGCCCATCCCACGCCGCGCTGGCGGGCGTCTCGCTGCCGGCGCGGGTCGTCGCAACGAGCGGGGAGGAGCGGGCTGCGGCCTCCGGAGGGTTCCTCTTCACGCACCGGGGGTACAGCGGGCCGGCCGCGCTCGACGTGTCGCACGTCGTGGCGCGGGCGGTTGAGGCCGGCCGTCCGATCCGTGTGACCGTCTCGTTCGGCGGCAGCGGAGAGGAGTGGGACGAGGGGCTCCGGACGGGCAGCGGGACCGCCGGGAGCCATCTTCGGCGCCGCCTCCCGGACCGGCTCGCCGAGCTCCTCCTCCGCGAGGCCCGGGTGCCGGACGGGGCGCCGCTCCACCGCCTCGCCCGGGAGGCGCGCCGCCGGCTCGTGGAGGCGGTGACGGCGCTCGAGCTCACCGTCACCGGCACCGAGGGCTACCGGACGGCCGAGGTGACCGGAGGGGGCGTGGCGCTGGAGGAGGTCGACCCGGGGAGCGGCGAGAGCCGCCTCGTCCCCGGCCTCTTCCTCGCGGGAGAGGTCCTCGACGCCTTCGGCCCGATCGGCGGGTTCAACTTCCAGTGGGCCTGGGCGACGGGCTCCACGGCTGGAGCGGGCGCGGCGCGGTCGCTGACCCGGGGGACCGCTATCCCTTGACGACGAGGCCGCGCGCGAGGAGGAGCGGGCGCAGCCTGTCGCGGACGTCTCCCGACAGCTCGATCGAGCCGCCCCGGACGGTCCCGCCCGTGGCGCACGCCTTCTTCAGCGCGCCGGCGAGCTCGGAGAGATAGGGGCCGTTTTCGGGCAGCCCGTCGACGACCGTCACGCTCTTGCCGCCGCGGCCCTTCTTCTCCAGCCGGAGCCTGGCCGTCACCTTCGACGGGACGGGGGCGTCGGATCGCCGGGAGCAGCGACAGTCGTCGACCGGCCATCCGCACCCGGGGCAGACCCTCCCGACGGCGCTCGACCAGACGATTCGTCCCGCCACGAGCCGGATGTTACGGGTAAATTCCCCTCGTCATGGCGGACCCGATCGACGTCGCGCCGGGCGTGCGCGTGCCGGCCTCGGCCCTCGAGATGCGCTCCGTCCGGGCCTCCGGCCCGGGGGGACAGAACGTCAACAAGGTCGCCTCGCGCGTCGAGCTCCTCGTCGACCTCGCGGCCATCGAGGGCCTCGACGAGGGAGCCCGCCGCCGCCTCGACGCGCTGACGGCGAACCGCCGGGACGCCGAGGGCCGGTTGCGTGTGACGGCGCAGGAGAGCCGGGACCGGAGCCGGAACCTCGAGACGGCCCGCCAGAAGGTGGCCCGGCTCGTCGAGCGCGCCCTGGTCCCCCCGCGCCCCCGGCGGCCGACGCGTCCCAGCAGGGCCTCCCGAGAGGCCCGCCTCTCGGAGAAGAGGCGCCTGGCCGATACGAAGCGGCGACGGGGAGCCGCTCACCCGGAGGACTGATTCCCCTCTCGGGCGGTTGGAGCGGGTGGAGCCTGCGCGAGCGCATCTTGTCGGGTCCGTTCCTGACCCCGGGGCGTTGATTGAGCCGTCTCGCTGGTCAAGAACCAGCCCGGCGGCGCGGACGGAAGCCAGACACCGGGGGTTCGACTCGCGGCCAAGCCAATGCGCTTCAACGGTTTGAAGAGACTCTTCCGTGTCGTCTCCGTTTGAAGCCAAAGCTCCTCGCTCCGGCACGGGCGTTGCGTTGCGTGGTCTCACTCACACCGCCCTATCGGCGCCAACGGATCGAGGAGGAGAAATGAACCGAAGGCTCAACGTGCTGCTGTCGCTCGCGGTCGCAGGCCTGGCGACCCTCGTCACGGGTTCCGGACAGGCCGCAGTCGACCGGGGAGAGCCCGCCGCCGCCGGTGTGGTGGCGCACGAGGTCAACCTGAGCTTCCGTGACGCCCGGACCGGGGCGTTCGCCCGCCCGTCGTACCGCGCGGCCGGCGACGCGATTCAGGCCGCGACGTCGGCGCTCGACGAGTTCGGCGGGGCGTTCGCCCGCGGCGCGGACGACGGCTTCGCGCCCCGGCTGACCGAGCGGGACCAGATCGGCCAGACCCACGTCCGGATGACCCAGACCTACCGCGGGATCCGGGTGGTCGGGGGCGAGCTGATCGTCCACCTCGACGGCGAGTCGATCCTCGGCATCAACGGCCGGTTCGTGAGCGGTCTCTCCCTCGACACGCGCCTCGACCTGACGCAGGCGCAGGTCGTCGCCGCGGCCGACGCCTTCCTCGCCGCCGGCGGGGCGTCGAACACGCAGGTCGTCGACGTCCTCGAGCCGGCGGTCTGGGCCCTCGGCGACGCCGAGCCGCGCGTCACCATCCCGGTCCGCGCCCTCTACGTCTGGAACGACGAGCTCCGCTTCGACGACGTCTTCGTCGACGTCCACGACGGGACGGTCGCCGGGAGGCTCTCCCGGATGTACACGGCGAAGAGCCGGAAGATCTACACCCTCAACCAGACCTGCATCTCGACCGGCAACGAGCTGCCGGGGACCCTCCTCTTCCAGGAGGGGGGCTCCTCCTCGGACACGGCCGCGATGGGCGCCTACAACGGGACGGGGACGACGTACGACTACTACAAGACGATCTTCAACCGCGACTCCTACAACAACGCGGGGGCCCAGCTCGTCTCGTCGGTCCACGGCCAGTTCTCCACGGGCGTCAGCTGCACGAAGAACAACGCGGCCTGGTTCGACGCCCCCTACAGCGAGATGGTCTACGGCGACGGCGACGGGAGCACCTTCTCGAACCTCGCGAACGGCCTCGACGTCACCTCCCACGAGCTGACCCACGCCGTCTGCGCGTCCACGGCGAACCTCGCCTACCAGAAGGAGTCCGGAGCCCTCAACGAGGCGAACTCCGACATCCTCGGCCGCTCCGCCGCCTTCTGGGCCGGGAACGGCAACCCGGCGACGACCACGAGCTGGACCATCGGGGCGGACGTCTACACGCCCGGGACCTCCGGCGACGCCCTCCGCTACATGTACGACCCGGCCAAGGACGGCCAGTCGGCGGACTACTACCCGACGCGGAACTACGCCTCGGGCTGCACGCCGTCGAACAGCAACGACCAGTGCGGCGTCCATACCAACAGCGGTATCGCGAACCTCTTCTACTTCCTCCTCTCGCAGGGCGGGACCCACCCGCGCGGCAAGACGACGGTCTCGGTGACCGGCGTCGGCATCACGGTCGCGCAGCAGATCTGGTACCGCGCCCTCTCCACCTACATGACCTCGTCCACGACGTTCCAGGGCGCCCGGACGGCCACGGCGAACGCCGCGGCCGACCTCTACGGCGGCAGCTGCTCGGCCACGTGGCAGTCGGTCCAGAAGGCGTGGGACGCGGTCGGCGTCCCCGGCACCTGGTCGTGCGGCGGCCCCACGACGTACTCGATCTCCGGCAGCGCCGGGACCAACGGGGCGACGGTGACGGCGGGCGGGATCTCGGCCACGTCCGACACCTCCGGCGCGTACTCCATCGCGGGCCTCTCCGCCGGGACCTACACCGTGACGCCGTCCAAGACGGGCTGCACCTTCTCGCCGGCCTCCCAGTCGGTGACGGTCGGCCCGAACGCCACGGGGAAGAACTTCACCGCCACCTGCACGAGCGGCGACAAGCAGCTGACCAGCGGCGTCCCGCTGAGCGGGGAGAGCGTGGCGAAGGGGGCGTGGAACTACTACTACATCACCGTCCCGTCGGGGGCGACGAGCCTCGTCTTCCAGACGACGGGCGCCACGGGCGACGTCGACATCTACACCCAGCTCAACGCCAAGCCGACGTCGACCTCGTACGTCTGCAGGCCCTACTCCTCCTCGGGGAACGAGACCTGCACTGCCACGAACCCGACCGCGGGGACCTGGTGGGTCGGGGTGAACGGCTACGCGGCGGGCAGCTACACCATCACCGCGACGGTGACGATGCCGACGGCGACCTACTCGATCTCGGGCAACGCCGGGACGAGCGGGGCGACGGTGAGCGCGGGGTCGAAGTCGGCCACGTCGGACGCCTCGAGCAACTACACCATCAGCGGCCTTTCCGCCGGCACCTACACGGTGACGCCGTCGAAGACGGGCTGCACCTTCTCGCCGGCGTCGCAGGCGGTGACGGTGGGACCGAACGCCACCGGGAAGAACTTCACGGCGACGTGCGGCGGAGGCGGGGGGACGCCGACCGAGCGGCTGACGAACGGCACCTTCGAGAGCCTGACGGCGAGCACGAACACGGCGCCCGACGGGTCGTGGGCCCGG
>JAKOVQ010000048.1 GCA_029781975.1 Acidobacteriota bacterium | reverse complement strand
ATCGGGGGCTTCGTGATCTGGGCCCCGTTCATCCCCATCTGGTCGAAGGAGTGGGTCCTGCCGTTCGCCGTGGGCGGGCTCCTCTTCCCGGAGCTCCGGCGGTGGCTCTCGCTCCGGAGGTTCGAGCGGGAGCTCAACGGCCTCGTCCAGAAGGCCGACCGCGAGATCGGCCGGATCGACACCGCGTACCTGACGGATTCGACCGCGCTGGCCGAGCGGGACGCGGGGGCCGGCGCCGAGGCGGCACGGCTGTCGGCGGCGCGTGCGGCCTCCCGGCAGGAGGCCGGTCCCGGGGAAGGGAGGAGCTGAGATGGTCAAGGTGGGAGGCGCCGAGGCGGCGCTCGGGAACCTGAAGAGCCGGGCGGTGCACCTCCTCGCCCGGGCGGTCCTCACCGCCGTGGCGATCGCGTTCTTCTACGCGAGCTGCACGGCGAAGGTGGCCCCGAACGAGTGGGGGGTGGAGCAGGTCCGCTTCGGCTTCAAGCCGGGGATCAAGGACCGCGCCTTCGGCCCCGGGCTCTACTTCGTCCCCTTCGGGACGACGATGCACGCGTTCCCCCGCGAGATCCACGTCCTCGAGGCCTCGAACGACCGCGAGGAGTCGCTCGCGAAGGCCCGGACGGCCGACGTGCGGGAGAGGGTCGAGGACTACTTCGCGCGCCGCAACCGGGTGCTGGGGAACTCGACCCACCGGATCGTCGGGGCGTTCAACGTCCAGACCTCGGACGGCTACGCCGTGACGTGCGACGTGACCCTCCTCTACTCCATCGCCGACCCCGTGAAGATCGCGAAGGACTTCGGGTGGGGGTCTCTCTACGTCGACTCGTTCGTCGTCAACACCTTCCGCAACGGCGTCCTCCAGACGCTCGGGAAGATCAACGCCGAGGCGTTCTACAACGAGCAGCTCCGGATCGCGGCGGTGAAGGACGCCGAGTCGTTCCTCAGGGCCCGCTTCGCCGAGCGCGGCTTCCGGGTGGAGAAGCTCCTCCTGCGCAACTACACCTACGCGGACAACTACGAGAAGGCGCTGCAGGAGAAGAAGGTCGCCGTCCAGCTGACGGTGAAGAACCGCAAGGAGGCCCTCGTCAACGAGGAGCGGGCCAAGCTGCAGCAGATCGAGTCGAAGGGGAACGCCACCATCACCATCGCCGAGTCGCAGGTGAACGCGGACATCGCCAGGGTGCGGGCCGAGGCCGAGCTCTATGCCGCGCAGACGCGCGCGAAGGCCGACAAGGAGGTCAACGTCGCGCAGGCCGAGGCCAAGAGGCTGAAGGCCGGGGCGCTCGACGCGGCGGGCGGGAAGTACGTCGTCGCGCTCGAGACCGCGAAGATGTTCGAGAACATCGAGGGAGCGGTGATGACGCCCGAGCAGTACGTCTCCTTCATCCGGAGCGCCTGGGCCGTCATCGGGGTGAGCCCCGGCTCGGCGCCGACGGCCCCGCAGGGAGGCCGCAAGTGAGGGCGCGCGCGCTCTTCCGCGCGGGCGCGGCCGCGGCCGTCCGTCCCCTCCACGTCCGCGCCCTGGCGCCGGCGCTGGCGGCGCTCCTCGTCCTCCCGCTCGCGGGCTGCGGGACGACCAGCTCGACCGAGGTGGGGGTGAGGACGAACCTCTTCGGCGTCTTCGAGAAGCGGGGCGAGCAGGAGATCTACCAGCCGGGCGGCGTCTACTTCTTCCTCCCCCTGGTCAACAGCTGGACCACGCTTTCCATCGCGCAGCAGAACCTGACGATGAACGCGAACCCGGGCGAGGGGGACCGCCCGATCCCGGACGAGGTCACCTTCAAGACCCGGGACGGGAACAACGTCCACATCGACGTGAACGTCATGTGGCGGATCGACCCGAAGAAGGCGGGGCCGCTCGTGTCGAACGTCGGGCAGTCGGTCACGGAGATCAAGGAGCGGCTCGTCCGGCCGGTCTCACGGTCGGTCATCCGCGACGTCTTCAACGAGATCACGAGCGAGGAGTACTACCAGGTCGCGATCAAGAACAGGACGGCGGGCCTCGCGAAGGACGCCCTCGTCAAGGAGCTGGCGCCCTACGGGATCCTGATCGACTCCCTCCAGGTCCAGCAGCACCGGTTCGACCCCGACTACCAGGCGGCCATCAACGCCCAGAAGCAGGCCGAGGCGGACCAGCAGAAGCTCGTCGAGCAGCAGAAGGCGATGGAGGTCCTCAAGCAGAGCGAGCTCGAGGGGAAGCGCGCCGAGTGGAACCGGCGGCTCGAGGAGGCCCGCGGGGTGGCGGGGCGGCTCCGGAACGACGCCGACGGCTACTACCAGACGAAGATCAACGAGGCCAAGGCGGTCGTGGCGGTGGCGCAGGCCGAGGCGGAGGGGATCCGCAAGGAGGCCGAGGCCCTCGGGAAGATGGGGGGCGACGCCTACGTCAAGATGCAGGTGGCCAAGCAGT
>JAKOVQ010000006.1 GCA_029781975.1 Acidobacteriota bacterium | reverse complement strand
CCGACGTGGAGGACGGCCGCCGCGCGGGCCGGGGCCGCGGCGGCGCGAGGGTCGTGGTGGGGTGACGCCGCGGGGAGGGAGAGGGCCGCGAGCGCCGCGCCCGCCGCCAGGGCCGCGACGGCCGCGGCCGGGCGGCAGGCGAGAAGGTCGCGGACGGAGGCGGCGAGACGGCCGGGCTCCGGGGAGCGGCTCAGCCGCGCGACGACGACCGCCTGCAGCGCGGGGACCCAGACGAGGCTCGCGATCGCGGGGAGCCGGAGGTCGGCGTGCCTCACGACCACCGTCGCCAGCGCCGTCGCGACGACGAGCGCGGGCGTCAGGACCGCCCAGAGGACGAGGACCCGCCTCACGCGCGCGCCCCGCCTGCCGCGGCGACGGCCCGCTCCCGCGCCCGGGCGAGCCGATCGGAGAGGAGCGCGGCCAGGGCGTCGAGGCGGGCGCGCTCGGTGCCGCGGGGGACGTCGAGCGTCTCCTCGCAGACGATCTCGACGCGCGTGAAGGGGAGCGGGAGGTAGATCCGCGACCAGGCCTTCCCGAGGACCATCGCGCGCCGTGCGGCGGCCCCGACCGGACGGACGGGACGCCCCGTCCTGGCGGCGAGGAGGAGGATCCCGGGGCGGGCCCTTCCCGACGGGCCCAGCGGCCCGTCCACGACGAGCGCGCAGGGGTCCGGGGAGCGGGAGAGGCCGCGCACCAGCTCGCCGAGGGCGCGGGCGCCGCCGCGCCGGCTGGAGCCCCGGACGGCGCGGGCCCCGAGCGTGCGGGCCGCGGCGGTCGCGAGGTCGCCGTCGCGCCCCGGGGCGACGAGGACCGTGAAGCGGCCGGCGGGGAGGATCCCGCCGAGCGCGAGGGCGTCGCGCTCGCACATCGCGAAGAGCTCCGCGCCGAAGGGGTAGCGGAAGGGGGAGAGGACCGTGCCGTCGGCGAGGACGGCCCGGACGCGCAGCGTGGCGTAGAGCGCGCGATAGAGGAGCGTGGCGAGGAGGAGGAGCGGCGCGAGGAGGGTCCGCGTCATCGGCGGCGTCACGCCGCCGCGCGGCGGAGGACGAGGCAGGCGGTCTGCCCGCCGAAGGCGAAGGAGTTCGAGAGGGCCGTCTCGACGCGCGCCTCCCGCGCCACGTTCGGGACGGTGTCGAGGTCGCACTCGGGGTCGGGCGCCTCCTGGTTCAGGGTGGGGGGGAGGACGCCGTCCCGCAGCGCGAGCGCGGTCACGATCGCCTCCACCGCCCCCGCGGCGACGGTGAGGTGGCCGATCATCGACTTCGTCGAGCTGACGGGGACGCGGCGCGTCCGCTCGCCGAAGAGGCGGCGCAGGGCGAGGGCCTCGATCCGGTCGTTCGCCGGGGTCCCCGTGCCGTGCGCGTTCACGTAGCCGACGTCCCTGGGGCCGAGGCCGGCGTCTGCGAGGGCGCGCTCCATCGCGCGGAGGGCGCCCGTCCCCTCGGGGTGCGGGTCGGTGACGCGGAAGGCGTCGCAGGCCGAGCCGAAGCCGGCGACCTCCGCGTGGACCGTAGCGCCGCGCGCGCGGGCGGACGCCTCCTCCTCGAGGACGAGCGCCCCCGCCCCCTCGCCGAGGACGAAGCCGTCGCGCCCCGCGTCGAACGGCCGGCTCGCCCTCTCCGGCTCGCCGTTGCGCGTGGAGAGGGCGCCGAGGAGGCAGAACGAGGCGAGCCCCATCGGGTAGAGCTCCGAGTCGCTCGCGACGCAGAGGACGGCGTCGGCCCGTCCGAGCCGGACCCACCGGAGGGCGTCCCCGATCGCCTGGGTCCCGGCGGCGCACGCCGTCATCACGGCCATCGCCGGCCCGCCGAGGCGGTGGTCGCGGGCGAGCGCCGCCGCGGTCGCGGCGGGGCTCCGGCGCTCGGCCGCGCGCGGCTCCTGGAGCCTCCGGAGGGCCGCGGCGAACGCCGCCCCGTCGAAGGCGGCCCCCTTCTCCGCGATGCCGGCCGCGCACGAGGCGAAGACCTCCTGGTGGCCGTACGTCCCGAGCCCCGCGGCGAGGACGACGCCGGTCCGCCGGCGCGCCTCCGCGCCGGCGGGAAGGCCGGAGTGGGCCAGCGCGCGCGCGGCGGCGACGGCCGCGTAGCGCGCGATCGCGCCCCGCTCGCCCCACCCCTCGCGCGATCCCGCGAGGTCGGAGAGGTCGAGAGCCGGCACCTCGGCCGCGATCCGGGTGGGGAAGCCCGACGGGTCGAAGCGGGTGATCGGGCGGACGGCGGAGGCCCCGGCGCGGACGGCTCGCCAGAAGGCGTCGAGGTCGCTCCCGAGGGGGGAGACGACGCCCATCCCGGTGACGACCGCCCGGCGCGTCATCCGGCGTCCGGAGCGGACGGGGAGGGCGCGGCCGTTCCGGCGGGGCGGGCGAGGAGCCGGGAGAGGTAGTCGACGATCGTCTCCGGGGTGATCAGGCGCGGAAGGTCGTGCCTGCCGGGCCGCGCGGGGAAGCGGTCCCAGCGGAAGTCGGGCATCCGCTCCCGCAGCCCGGCGAGGCCCGCCTCGAGCGCTTCGGGGTCGGCCGGGTCGAGGCCGACGGAGCCGCGCCAGATCTCGTCCTCGGGGATCCTGACGTCGAACGCGCTCTCCAGCCGGAAGACGATGTCGAGGAAGTCGATCGACTCCGCGCCCAGGTCGTCGACGAGCGAGGAGTGGAGGCGGATCTCGTCGGGCCTCCGGTCGAGGGCGTCGGCGAGGATCTCGACGACCTTCGCCTCCAGCGCGCGGCGCTCCTCCATCACGTGGTCCCTCCCCCGCCGCCGGAGCCCGCGGGGGCGAGGACGAGCGCGGCGGCGGCGCCGGAGTATCCCAGGGAGCAGACCAGCGCGGGTGTCCGGGCCCCCGGACCCGGTCCGTCGGAGAGGAGGAGGACGGCCTCCAGCGCCCCCGCGGCCGCGAGGAGGTGGCCGGCCCGGCCGGTCGCGGACGATACGCGGGCCGCCGCCGCCGGGGCGGGCGAGGTCTGCCCCCCCTCGCCCGGGAGGCCGCGCCCGAAGCCGAGGAGCGTTCCGAGCGCCTCCTCCTCGGCCGACGCGAACGGCTCGGCGAGGATCGTCGCCGCGCGGACGGTCCCGACGGCCGCCGCGTCGACGCCGCCTCGCGCCAGCGCCTCGCGGACGGCCCGGGCCAGCGGCTCGGCGCTCCCCCTCTCCCCGGCCGCGCTCCCGCCCCCGAGGACGGCGCCGCGGATCCGGGCCCCCCGTGCGCGCGCGGAGCCTTCCTCTTCGAGGAGGACGACCGCGGCCCCTTCGCCCGGGACGAAGCCGGGTTGCGAGGCGTCCCCTCCCGTGCCGCCGGCCGGGAGGGCTCCGCGGAAGAGGCCGGCCTGCTCGAACGCGGCGTAGGCGAAGCCGAAGGTGCCGCAGTCGGCCCCGCCGGCCAGGACGGCGTCGGCTTCCCCGCGCGCGATCCAGTCGGCGGCCTCCGCGATCGCCGACAGCCCGGCGGGGAGCTCGGTCATGACGGCGCTGTTGGGCCCGGTCGCGCCGACCTGGATGGCGACGTGGGCGCTCGCCATGTTCGGGAGGACGACGAGGAGCCAGAGCGGGCTCAGCCCTCCCAGCACCTTCCGGGCGAAGTCCGGGACGTCGCGGGCGCATCGCGCCTCCGGGTCGGGGCCGACGGCTCGCGCCAGGTCGGGCGCGAGGAGGTCGGAGCCGCTCGTCCCGACGAGGACGCCGAGCCGCTCGCGCGAGCCATCGTCCTCGGGATAGCCCGCGTCCTCGAGCGCCATCGCCGCGGCGCAGACCGCGAAGCGGGTCCTCCGGTCGGTCAGCTTCACCGCCTTCGGCGTCCGGAAGTGGCGCCGGGGGTCGAGGTCGAGGAGCTCGGCCGCCCGCGCCTCTCCGAACGGCGCCGCGTCGAAGAGGGTGGCGGGGCGGAGGGCGCTCTCCCCCCGCGCGAGCGCGTCCCGCGTGGCGTCGAGGGTCGCCCCCAGGGGGGTGACGGCGCCGAGCCCCGTGACGACGGCGCGCCTCACGCCCCGCCGTCGCCGCGCGTCGAGAGGCGCCGGACCTCGTCCTCGAGGACGCGGCACCTCTCCTCGAGCGCCTGGATCGTCCGCTTCATCTCGGGGAGCCGGGCCTGGAGCGGGAACATCCGCCGCGCCACGGCCGCGGGGACGGCGGGGGTGCCGAGGTAGACGCCCGGCGCGAGGTCGCTCGGGACGCCGGCCTGCGCGCCCACCACGGTCCCCGGGGCCACCGTCACGTGGTCCGCGATCCCCGCCTGCCCCGCGACCGTCGTCCCGGCCCCGAGCGTCACGCTCCCCGCGAGGCCTGCCTGGCCGATCACGATGCACCCGGGCCCCACGTCGCAGTTGTGCCCCACCTGGACGAGGTTGTCGATCTTCGTCCCGCGCCCGATCCGCGTCGTCCCGAGCGTGGCGCGGTCGATGGCGCAGCCGGCCCCGATCTCCACGTCGTCCTCGATCGAGACGCCTCCGACCTGCGGCACCTTCTCGGGGAGTCCCGAGGCGCCCGGTTGGTAGCCGAAGCCGTCGCTCCCGACGACGCTCGCCGCGTGCACCCTGACGCGGGCCCCGACGCGCGTCCCGGGGTAGAGGACCACGTTCGGGAAGAGGACGGTGTCGTCTCCCACCGACACCCCCTCACCGACGACGACTCCTGCGTGGAGCTGGCAGCGGTCGCCGACGGCGGCGCCCCGCTCGATCGTGGCGTGGGGGCCGACGAAGACGTCGCGCCCGAGCCGGACGTCGGGCGCGACGGCCGCGGTCGGGTCGACGCCGGGGGCGCGCCGCGGCTCGGGGTGAAGGAGGGCGAGGAGCGTCGCCAGCGCGCGCCGCGGGGCGGCGACGACGACGACGTCGCGCCCCTCGGCGTCCGTCCCCGGAGGGACGACGAGCGCGCCCGCGCGGAGCTCGGCGAGCCGCGCGAGGAGCTTCCTGTCGGTCACGACGGCGATCTCGTCGGGGCCCGCATCCGCGGGGGCCCGGACGGCGGCGACGACCCGGGCCGGGTCGCCCCGGAGGGTCCCGCCGAGCGCCCGGGCGACCTCGCCGAGGGAGAGAGGCATCAGCGCCCCCCGCGCGCCGGGAGCGCCTCGGCGCCGGGCGCGACCGCGTGGGCGCGGGCGGGAAGCGGGGCGTCCGCGAGGGCGAGGACGGCCTCGGCGGCGCGGTCGACGGCGCCGAAGCCGCGGACCCCGGCGGCGACCTCCGCGAGCGCGGCCCGGGTCTCCTCGCGCCGTCCGGGCTCGGAGAGGAGGACCCACGCCGCGTCGGCCGCGGCGGGAGCGGTCAGCCGCTTCTGGATCAGCTCCGGGACGACGGGGCGGCCGAGGACGAGGTTCGGCAGCGCGACCGTCTCGGAGTCCATCAGGCCGAGGCGGATCGCGGAGCGGACGACCCCGATCGTCAGGGCCGAGACGCGGTAGAGGACGACCATCGGGACGCCGAGGAGCGAGGCCTCGAGCGAGGCGGTCCCCGAGGCGAGGACCGCGAGGTCCGCGGCCCTCAGGGCGTCCGGGCCCGGCCCCGCGAGGGTGACCTTCCCGCCGAGCCCCCGCGCGGCGATCTCGGCCGCGAGCGGCTCGAAGAAGAGCGGCTCGGCGACCGGCAGGACGAACCTCAGGGACGGGTCGCGGTCCGTCAGGAGGCGCGCCGTCTCGGCGAGGAGCGGCCCGAGGAGCCGCACCTCGTGGACGCGGCTCCCGGGCAGGAGGCCCACCACCGTCCCCTCCGGAGGGAGCCCGAGCCGCGCGCGGACCTGGGCGCGCTCGAGGGGAGACGGGGGCGCCAGCTGGTCCGCGAGGTAGTGGCCGACGAACGCCGCGCGCCCCGATGCCCGCTGGTAGACCGCCTGCTCGTCGGGGAAGGCGGTCAGGATCGCGTCGAAGCTCCGGGAGAAGGGGCGCGCGAGCGACCGCCAGATCCAGACCTGGGGCGGGAACCACGAGGCGGTCTTCACCCCGTGCCGCCTCAGCCAGCGGCCGAGGAGGACGTGGAAGACGTCGTTGGCGATGAGGACCGCGGCCGCCGGCGGGCTCGCGCGGATCTCGCGCCGCAGGCCGAGGAAGACGCGGGAGAGGCCCGGCATCGCCCGGAACGACTCCGAGACCCCGACCGTCCCGAGGTGGTTCGTCGGGTGGGTGATCCGGACCCCCTCGGCCTCCATCCGGAAGCCGCCGATGCCGAAGAGGTCGAGGTCGCGCCGCCGCCTGAGGGCGCGCGCCAGGAGGGCGCCCGCCACGTCGCCCGAGACCTCGCCCGCCGAGAGGAAGAGCCTCACGCCCTCTCCCCCGCGCCCCCTGCGCGGGCCACGCCGGTCCGGGCGCGCAGGCGCGCGAGGAGCGCGAGAAGCGCCAGGGCCGCCGTCTGGACGAGCGTGGCCGAAAGGGCCCGCGCGACGAAGCCCGCGTCGAGCTCGACAGGCTCGGCCAGCACCGCTCCGACCCCCAGACACCCGACGACGTACGCCGAGAGGAGGACCGCCGGGAGGACGAGCGCCCTAGGCACGGCTTCCGCCGGCGGCGAGGGCCGCCGCCCCCCCGATGGCCTCGAACGTCGACCGGACCCACCCCTGGAAGGTCTCGGGGGCGATGCCGGCCGCGACCGGGTCGAAGGCGTGGTAGACGAGCCGGGCCTCGGCCGCGCGCTCGCCGTCCACGCGGGCCTCGGCCCGCACCTGCCACGAGCTCTCGCGGGACGCTGCGAGCGTCACCTCGAGGCGGAGCTCCTCCCCGGGGAGGACGAGCCGGCGGAACTTGGCTCCCTCCACGAGGACGAGGAGCGGCCAGCGGTCGAAGCCGTACGTCGCCGCGACGAGCCACCCTCCCGTCTGCCCCATCGCCTCGGTGACGAGGACGCCGGGGACGACGGGGAAGCCGGGGAAGTGGTCCGCGAAGAGCTCGTCGTCCCGCGGGAAGACCCGCGAGGCGAGCGCCCGCTTCCCCGGCTCCAGCTCGAGGAACCGGTCGACGAGGACGAAGCGCAACGGAGGAGGGGCCCTAGACCCCCGCCGTCAGCCGGCCGCGGAGCTGGAGCCAGCCCCATCCCGCCAGCGCGGCGGTGAGGGCGAAGATCCCCCAGGACGAGAGGGTCGGGACGACCTCGAAGCCGTTCGCCGCGGCGGCGGGGACGAGGGGCGGGCCGGTGGTGACGCCGGGGCCGCCCAGGGGGACGACCTGGACGGTGTCGGGCTTGCCGTCGCCGTTGCTGTCGGCGAGCGGCAGGTAGACCTGCGGGTCGAGCCCGGCGGTCCCCCCCGGGACGCACGGGTTCTTCTTGACGCCGTTGTTCTGGAGGGCCCACGGGTAGCCGATGTAGTCCGCTTTGCCGTCGCCGGTGACGTCGACGTACTGGAAGGGGACGTCGACGCTGAAGCCCCCCGTCTGGTTCAGGGTGAACCCGGTGTAGGGGCCGCCGGGCGGTCCGGTGAGGGCCCCGCTGCCGTCGGAGGTCGCCGCCAGCGGGCGGACGCCCGGCCTCCGGGCCGGGGGGACCGGAGCCGAGCTGAGCGTCTGGGTCCAGGAGAATTCCGTGGCCGAGAAGAACTCGACGGCCGTGTCGTTGGTCCGGATCTCCGACCCGACGGTCCGCACGACGTGCGCCGAGCCCGACGTCGGGGAGGGGATCAGCTGGTCGAAGAAGAACTGGCTCTGCGCGCCGGTGCAGGCCCACGGGTTGTCGGCGAGCTGGATGTAGGCCGGGCCCGACTGGGGGAGGATCAGCTCGGGATAGGGGCCGAGCTCGCCGGGGTCGACACGGCCGTTCCCGTTGGTGTCGACCCACGCGGGGTGCTCCTGGCCCCAGGGGCCGATCTGGGCGAGCGCCGGCGCCGTGGAGAGAGCGGCCGCGGCCACCGCGCAGAGGACCTTCACCCGAATGCTCGACGTCATCTCGACCTCCGACCGCTGGCGCGGGTCTCCCGCTCCGGGGGCGTGCCTCTGGATCTCCCTGGACGAGTGGTGGTGGAATCCGTCTCGAGTGTACGGAGAGGCCGAAGCGCGCGTCAAGGAACGGCGGCGCCCGCGGGGACCGCGGGGCCGCGGGTGAGCGGGCCCGCGGAGCGGGCGTTTCGCGCCGCGTACCGGGCGGGGGCCGGGGCGGCGGCCTTCGCCCTCGTCCCGTGGGCCGTCCTCTCCGGCCGCGCGGGCGAGCTGGCCGAGCGCCTCGGCCGCGAGGCGCCCCCTCCGCGTCCCGGGGGGCGGCTGGTGCTCCACGCCGTCTCCGCGGGCGAGATGTCGGCGGCGGGGGCGCTCGTGGCGGAGCTCGCGGCGCGCGGCGGGGGGGGCTCGATCGTCCTGACGACGGGGACCGCCGCGGGCCGCGCGGTGGCGGAGCGGCTCGCCGCGGCCTTCCCGGTCGTCGAAGGGGTCGCGTACCTCCCGTGGGACCGTCCCGCCGCCATGGCGCGCTGGCTCCGCCGGGTCGCCCCGCGCGCCGTCGCCGTGGTCGAGACCGAGCTCTGGCCGGGCCTCTTCCTCGCCTGCCGGGACCTCCGGATCCCGCTCGCCGTCGCCAGCGGAAGGCTCTACGAAAAGGACCGGCCCCGCTACCGGCTCGTCCGTCCCCTCTTCCGCCGCGTCCTCGACGCGGCGGCGTGGATCGGGACCCAGGACGAGGAGGAGCGGGAGGCGTTCGTCGCCATCGGCGCCCCTCCCGGCCGGACGGTCGTGGCGGGGAACCTGAAGTGGGACGTCCCGCCGGCCGACGCGTCGCCGGGGCCGGCCTTCGAGCCGTTCCTCTCGCGCCCCGGGCCCCTCGTCGTGGCCGTCAGCACGCACCCTCCGGAGGAGCGGTGGCTCCTCCGCGCGGCCGGCCGGCTCCGGAGCGCGCACCCGGAGCTGCGGGTCGTCGTGGCGCCGCGCGACGTGGCGCGCGCCCCGGCCGTCGCCCGCGAGGCGGCGCGCGCGGGATGGCGCGCCGCCCTCCTCCCGGGAGCGGGAGAGGGCCGTGGCGCCCCGGACGCGTCGGCCGTCGTCGTCGACGCGTACGGGCTCGTCCCCGCGCTCTCTGCGCGCGCGGAGGTCGTCTTCGTCGGCGGGAGCCTCGTGGCCGGCGGCGGCCACAGCCCGCTCGAGGCGGCCGCGCGGGGCGTCCCCGCCGTGACCGGGCCGTACACCCGGAACGTCCGCTCGCTCGTCGAGCCGCTGGCGGCGGCGGGGGGGCTCGTCCGCCTCGCGGGCGCCGACCCGGAGCGGGAGCTCGCCGAGGCGCTGTCGCTCCTCCTCGCCGATCCCCTCCTCCGGCGCGGACGCGGGGAGGCGGCCCGGAGCGTGGTCGCCGCGCATCGCGGGGCGGCCGCGCGGCACGCCGACGCGCTCCTGGAGATCGCCTCCGGGCTCAGTTGACCGAGTACCGGAGGGTCTCGAGGAACGACGTGGCGACCGGGTCGCCCGGGTGAAGGGCGAGCGCCCCCTGGAACTCGGCGAGCGCCTCCGACACCATCCCGCGCTCGGCGTAGAGGCGCCCCAGGTTCAGGTACGGATAGTGGCGCGGCTCGTACCGCCCGGCCCCCTTCGCCTTCTCGAACCACGGCATCGCCTCGTCGGGACGCCCCAGCTCCCGGAGGTAGCAGCCGATGTCGTTGTAGGGGTTCCCGAAGGTCGGGTCGGTCGCGATGGCGCGGCGGCAGTCGGCGATCGCCTCCTCGAGCCTCCCCTGGAACGAGAGGGCCCAGCCGCGGAAGGTGTATCCCTCGGCGGTGGGAGCCTCCGCCAGCGACCGCTCGAAGAGCTCGAGGGCCCCCTCGACGTCCCCCGCCAGGAGGGTCTCGGTCCCCTCCTCCCAGAGCGCCACCGCCCGTCGCCGCGCGTCGTCGTCCGTCACGAGGCGAGTCTAGCTTTCCCCGGCGCGCGAGTCCCCGCGACGCGCGGGCCCGGTGCGGGCCGTCGCTGCGTCGTTGCGTCGTTGCGTGGTTGCGTGGTTGCGTGGCTGCGTGGCTGCGTGGCTGCGTCGTTGCGTCGTTCCGTCGTTCCGTCGTTCCGCCGGGGCCAGTCGGCGTCACGGCCCTCCCTCGCCGAGCGCCCCGAGCGCCCCCTTGCCGGCGTAGCCCGTCAGCTCCACGTAGGCGTTCCCGGCGCGCGCGCCGGAGCCCTCGGCGAGGCGGACGTCGCACGCCCCCTCCCAGTAGGTCACGCGGGTGGAGCGATCGGTGACGAGCTCCTGGTCGGCGAGGAGCGGCGTCACCTCGAGCGCGAGGCCGGCGGCCGGGACGCGGAGGAGCCAGCGCGAAGGGTAGACGCCGCCGCTCCTCGGGCTGGTCCAGCGGCCCGTCGCCTCGACGGAGAAGTCGGCCGGAGAGAGGCCGCGCGAGCTCCCGTCCTTCTCGACCAGAGTCCCCGACGCGAAGCGGGTCGTCTCTCCCCCCGTCCCGCGCATCCGGTAGAGCATCAGGTCGCGCCCGTCGTCGAGCTGCACCGAGTACCAGTCCCACCCGGCCGTCTCGCGCCCGATCGACCCGGAGCCCCATTCGTGGTCCATCCAGGAGAGGCCGCGGACCGGGCGCGCCTCGCCCCCCCTCGTGAGGAACCCCGTCGTCTCGAGCCGCGTGAAGCTGACGTAGCGGCTGACCGCGTCGGGCTCGGGCCCCTTGCGCGAGAGGCCGTTCTCGCCGTGGAGGACCGGCGGCTTCGCCGGCCGGAGGAGGAGGGAGAGGGTCTCCTCCTCGCCGTCGACGCGGTCGCGGGCGAAGAGGACGAACGCCCCTCCCACGTCGCGGAGGGTCCAGTCCTCGTTCCCGACGTCGAGGTGGGTGGTCCGGGCCCAGGCGGCGCCGACGCCGCTCCGGTGGGCCCTCTCGGCGTACCGGAAGCGCCCCTCGGCCGCGTCGGTCCGGGCGAAGTGGGCGAGGAAGAGGTCGCGCGCGGCCCAGGCGGACGCCCGCCCCTGCGGCTCGTCCGAGATCCCCGTCCGGAAGAAGGTGAGCTGGTAGCCGAGGCGGCGCCCGCTCCCGTCCTCGAGGTGCCCGGTGACGTACCACCACTCGACGCGCGCGTCGTCGTGCGAGCCGTGGTCTCGCGGGAAGGAGAGCGGCGCCGCCGGGTCGAGCGGGCGGAAGCGCTCCGCGCCCGGCGCGCCGGCGGAGAGGGCCCGGGCCGCGAAAGCCGCGAGGACGGTCCCTGCGGAGGCGAGCGAGAGCGCGGCGAGGAAGGCGGCGCGGCGGGGACGGCGGGGGTCCATCACTCCTCCTTCAGGACGGCGGCCGGGTCGGTCCCGGCGGCGAGGCGGGCGGGGTGGAGGGCGGAGAGGAGCGTGGCGGCCAGGACGAGCGCGAGCGAGAAGGCGAGGAACCTCCCCGGGACCTCCATCCGGATGGTCCAGCCGAACGACTGGACGTTGATGACGTGGACGAGGACCCAGGCCATCGCGCCCCCCTGGGCGAGCCCGAGGACCGTCCCGAGGGCGGCGATGGCCGCCGCCTCCAGCCGGACGGCCCTCTCGACGCGCGCGGCCGAGGCGCCGAGGACGCGGAGGAGGCCGATCTCGCGCTGCCTCTCCAGGACGAGGGCGACGAGGGTGTTGAAGACGCCGAGGACGGCGACCGCCACCGCGATCGCGTCGAGCGCGTAGGTGATGGCGAAGGTCCGGTCGAAGAGCGCGAGGGCGGCGGCGCGGAGGGTGGCGTTCGTCCGGACCGCGATCGCGAACCGGCCGTGCAGCGCGGCGAGGACGCGCCGGCGCCCCTCCTCCGGGTCGACCCCGGGCGAGAGGTAGATGGCCGCGCTGGAGGCGCCGTCGAGGCCGAAGAGGCGGCGGAAGAGGGCGCGGTCGACCGTCACCGTGCCGCGGTCGTTCGAGTAGTCGGTGTAGACGCCGGCGATCGTCACCGGCACCTCCCCGCCGGGGGCCGGGAGGCGGACGACGTCGCCCCTCCCGAGGCCGAAGCGGGTCGCGAACGGCTCGGAGACGAGCGCCTCGCCGCGGGCGAGGGCCTCGGCGGCGACGGCGCGCGGGTCGCGTCCGTCGGCCATCGGGAGGTTCCCCCGCCGCGCGATCGCCTCGAGCCGGCCGCACCCCACGGTGTAGGGGATGCCGTCCCGCGTCGCCTCGAAGGAGAGGAAGGCGTCGACCTCCGCGACGCCCGGGATTCGCTCGAGGAGGTCGAGCGCGTCCTGCGGGATCCTGCCGAGGGAGCGGCCCGCACGGCCGCTCTCGGGGGCGGCGAAGAGGTCGGCCTTCAGCGTCTGCGAGACCCACTGCTCGACGGTCCCGCGGAACGACCCGACCATGACGGCCACGGCGACCATCATCGCCACCCCCATCGCGAGGGCGGCCACCGCGACCGAGGTCCGCGACAGGCTCCCGGTCAGGTTCGCCCGCGCGATCCGGGCCTCGACGCCGAGGAGCGCGAGGGCGGGGCGGTCCGCGCGCCGCGCGACGGCCGTGACGGCGAGGGGGGCGAGGAGCGACGCACCCGCGACCACGAGGAAGACGGACGCGAACCCGAAGACCGGGAGCCCCGCGACGGGTCCCGGCCGCGTCGCGGCCGCGGCGAGGGCGAGGAGGACGAGGCCGAGGAGGGCCAGCGGCCGGGTCGTCCGGCGGCGCGCGGCCTCGACCGAGCCGTGGCGCATCGTGGCGGCCGGGGCGACGCGCGCCGCCTCGGCGGCCGGCGCGAGGGCCGAGAGGGTCGACGCGACGACGCCCGCGACGAACGAGAAGAGGAGGACGCCCGCGTCGGCGCGGAACGCTGGGGGCGGCGCCGCGAGGTAGAAGTCGGTGGCCGTCCCTCCGACGGCCGCGAGGGCGCCCCGCGCGAGGAGCGTCCCGAGGGCCACGCCGAGGAGGCTCCCGAGCGTCCCGAGGGCCGCGCCCTCGAGGAGGAAGACGGCGAAGACCGCCCGCGCCGAGGCGCCGAGGCCCCGCACCGTCCCGATGTCGGCGCGGCGCCTGAGGACCGAGATCGACACGGTGTTGTAGACGAAGTAGGTGCCGACGAGGAGGGCGATCAGGCCGAGGGCCGTCAGGTTGACGCGGAAGGAGCGGACCATCCGGTCCACCGTCTCGTTCCGCCTCTCGGGGCGGCCGACGGTGAGCGTCGGGGGGAGGGAGGCGCGGACCTCCTCGGCGAGCCGGTCGCGGAAGGCGCCGGGCGCGCCGTCGGGGAGGACCAGGTCGATCCGGTCGAGCCACCCGGCGCGCCCGGCCACCTCCTGCACCGTCGCCAGGTCCGCCACCAGGAGGGAGCCCGACGCGGCGCGGGCGACCCCCTCGGCCCGGAGGATCCCGGCGACGTGGAGCGACCGCCTCGCGCCGCCCGCGAGGAGGGGGAGGGGGCTCCCGCGCGAGAGGCCGTGGCGGGCGGCGAACGTCTCGGAGACGAGGACGGCCCCCGGCTCGAAGACGGCGAAGGCGTCGGCGAGGGCGCGGGGGCCCGAGGCGAAGCGGTAGTCGCGGGCGGAGCCGTCCGAGAGCGGGTCGACGCCGAGGAGCTCGACCACCTCGCCGTCGGGGGTCCCGAGGGCGGCCGTGACCGAGAGCGCCGGGACGAGCGAGACCCCCTGCGAGCGGACCCACGCGAGCCGCTCGAGCGTCCCCTCGGGGATCCCCGGTCCGTCGGCGAGGACGGTCAGCGAGGCCTTCCCCGCGACGAGGTCGACCGTCCTCGAGAAGGAGGAGAGGACCGAGGAGTTGGCGAGGCGGATCGCGGCGACCGTCGCGACGCCGACCGCGATCCCCGAGACGGTCAGCGCGAAGCGGAGGCGGTCCCGCCGGAGCGGCCGGAGGAGGAGCGGGGCGAGGAGGGGGCCGAGGCCGCGCACGGGCTCAGCCGTCGACGAGGCGCCCGTCGAGGAGGCGGAGGACCCGGCTCGCGCGCCCCGCCGCCGCGGCGTCGTGCGTCGCCAGGACGACGGTGACGCCGCGCGCGGCGACCAGCTCCCCGACCAGGTCGAGGACCTGCGCTCCGCTCCTCGAGTCGAGGCTCCCGGTCGGCTCGTCGGCGAGGAGGAGGGCGGGGCGCGGCGCGAGGGCGCGCGCCACGGCGACCCGCTGCATCTGGCCCCCCGAGAGCTCGTAGGGGAAGGCGTCCTTGCGGGCCGAGAGCCCCACCTCGGCGAGGCCCTTCTCGGCGCGGGCCTCGGCCTCGGGCCGGGGGAGGCCGTCGAGGAGGAGCGGGAGGGCGACGTTCTCGAGCGCGGTCATCGTCGGGAGGAGGTTGTAGAGCTGGAAGACCGTCGCGGCCCTCCGGAGCCGGTAGTCGTCGCGCGCCGCCTCGGAGAGCGCCGCGAGGTCGTGCCCGTCGACGGCGACGCTCCCCGACGTCGGCTTCTCGAGGGCGCCGAGGAGGTGGAGGAGGGTCGACTTGCCGCAGCCCGACGGCCCGAGGAGCGCGGCGAAGGTCCCGGGGGAGAGGTCGAACGAGACCCCGGCCAGCGCCTCGACCCCTCCCGGATACGTTTTTCGCGCCTCCCGGACGCTGACGGCTGCACCCATGCGCGCTCTCTACGTATCATCCCCTGTCCGGGATGGAGCGCCTCCGCGACCTCTACCGCCACCGCGCCCTCGTCGGCGTCCTCGTCTCGCGCGAGCTGAAGGCCCGCTACCGCGGGTCGGTCCTCGGCTTCTTCTGGTCGCTCCTCAACCCGCTGCTCATGCTCGCCGTCTACACCCTGGTCTTCCAGCTCCTCCTCCCGAACCGCGCGGCCACGACGAGCCCCTACGCGGTCTTCCTCTTCTGCGGCCTCCTCCCCTGGAGCTGGCTCTCGGCGGCCCTCACCGACGCCGCCGCCTCCCTCCTGACCCACGGCGCCCTCCTCCGGAAGATCGTCTTCCCGGCCGAGGTCCTCCCCGCGGTCGCCGTCCTCGCGCAGGGGGTCCACTTCCTCCTCGCCCTCCCGGTCCTCCTCGGCGCCCTCGTCCTCGGGGCGACGGGCGTCCTCGGCGGGTCGGTGACGCTCGGCCTGCCGCTCCTGCAGGTGCCGCTCCTCGTCGTCGTCGAGGCGGTCCTCCTCCTCGGGGTCGGCTTCTTCCTCGCGGGCCTCACGATCCACTTCCGCGACGTGAAGGACCTCCTCCAGACGCTCCTGGCCATCGGCTTCTTCGCCACGCCGATCCTCTACACGCTCGGCGAGATGAAGTCGGCGACGGTGGTGAGGCTCCTCGGCCTCAACCCCCTCGCCCCCCTCTTCGGCGCGTGGCACGACGCCCTCTTCTACGGCCGGTGGGTCTCCCCGCGCTCGTGGGCGGTCCTCGTCGCCGTCTCCGCCGTCGCGTTCGCCCTCGGCTACCTCTTCTTCGACCGCCTGCGCGACTCCTACGCGGAGGCCGTCTGAGCGCCCCGAGCGTCCCGGCCTCCGGCGCCGCCGTCGAGGCGCGCTCCCTCTCGAAGGTCTACCGCCGCTGGGGCCGGACCCGGGCGTTCGGGACGCTGAAGTCGGCCTTCCTCGGGGCCGGGCTGGGGAGGGCGCTCGCGCCGTCCGAGACGGTCCCGGCGCTGACCGACGTCTCCTTCCGGGTCGCGCGCGGCGAGACCTTCGGCGTCATCGGCGCGAACGGCTCGGGGAAGTCGACGCTCCTGAAGCTCGTCGCGGGGCTCTTCAAGCCGACCTCGGGGAGCCTCGACGTGAACGGGAAGGTCTCGGCGCTGATCGAGCTCGGGGCCGGCTTCCACCCCGAGATCTCCGGCCGGGAGAACGTCGTCATCAACGGCGTCATGCTCGGCCTGACGCGCCGCCAGATCGAGCGGAAGCTCCCCGAGATCGTCGCCTTCTCGGGGCTCGCGGACTTCATCGACGAGCCGGTCAAGACCTACTCGTCGGGGATGTACGTCAGGCTCGGCTTCGCGGTCGCCGTCCACGTCGACCCGGAGGTCCTCGTCGTCGACGAGGTCCTCGCGGTGGGCGACGAGGCGTTCTCGCGGCGCTGCCTCGACACCATCCAGGAGTTCTCCGCGCGCGGGAAGACGATCTTCTTCGTCAGCCACTCGCTCGCCCTCGTCGAGGAGCTCTGCGACCGCGTGCTCTACCTCGAGGGGGGGCGGGTGAAGGGGCTGGGGGAGCCGCGCGAGATGCTGGCCGCCTACCGCCTCGACGTCTCCGCCGGGGAGGGCTCCCGGCTCCTCGGCGAGCACGAGGCGGACCAGGAGCGCCTCCGCGCCTCGGTGTCGCCCGGCCCTCCCGCCGCCGCGTCCTCCGGGGCCAGGGAGACGGCGCCGCCCGCCGCGGAGGTCGCCGCCGGCGCGGCCTCCGAGCCCGGCGAGCGCCCCAGGCGCTGGGGCGACCGTTCGGCGGTCATCACCGGGTGCCGGCTGAGGGGCGCCGACGGCGCGGAGCGGTACGCGTTCCGGACCGGGGAGGAGCTGACGGTGGAGATCGAGGCGAGCCCGCAGCGGGCGCTCTCCGACTTCGTCTTCGGGGTCGGCCTCTTCACCCCCGAGGACGTCTGCGTCCACGGGACGAACACCGAGATCGACGGGCTCGTCCCGGCGACCTTCGATGCACCCGCCCGCGTCCGCGTCGTCCTGCCGCGCTGCGACCTGGGGCCCGGGACCTACCTCGTCGACGTGGCGGTCCACGCGCGGAACGGGACGCCGTACGACTACTGGCGGGGCGCCTGCCGCTTCCGGGTCGACTCGACCCGGACGGAGGCGGGGGTCTGGTCGCCCGAGAGGCGCTGGGAGTTCGGGGGAGGGGTGACGTGGACCTCCGCGTGAGCGGCACGCGGCCGCGGGTGGAGCCTCTCGCCCCGCGCGGGCGGGCCCTCCTGCTCCTCCTCCTCGTCGCCGCCTCGGCCCTCCTGGTCGTGGAGCCGGGCCGGGTCGCGCTCTTCGAGCCCGACGAGGGGCGCTACGCCGAGATCCCGCGGGAGATGATCGCGACCGGCGACTGGGTGACGCCCCGCCTCGACGGCTTCCCCTACTTCGAGAAGCCGCCGCTCCACTACTGGCTCGTGGCCGTCTCGTTCGAGCTCTTCGGCCAGAGCGAGGCGACCTCCCGCATCCCGATCAAGGCGGCCTCCCTCGGGATGGTCCTCCTGACCCTCGCCTTCGCCCGGCGCCGCTGGGGCGAGAGGGTGGGGATCCTCGCGGCGCTCGTGACGGCCTCGTCCCTCCTCGTCGTCGCGATGGCCCGCGTCAACGTCATCGACCCGCCGCTCTCCCTCGCCCTGACCGGGGCGGCCTTCTCGTTCTGCGCGTTCCAGGAGGCGGAGAGGGCGGGGAACCGCGCCCGGGCGAGGCTCGCCCTCTACGGCCTCCACCTCTCCTGCGCCGCCGCGGTGATGCTGAAGGGGCTGATCGGCCTCGTCCTGCCCGGCGGGGCGATCGTGGTCTGGGCCCTCGCCACCGGGTCCCTCCGGCTCGTCCCCCGCCTCTTCTCCCCGGGCCCGCTCGCCCTCTTCCTCCTCCTGACCGTCCCGTGGCACGTCCTGGTGGCGCGCCGGAACCCCGGCTTCCTCGACTTCTACTTCGTCAACGAGCACTTCAAGCGGTTCCTCTCTCCCGGCCACCGGCGGAGCGGCTCGCGCTTCTACTTCGTCGGCGTCCTCCTCGCCGGGCTCCTCCCCTGGACGGGCTTCCTCGGGCGGATCGGCCTCTCGTATCCCGGCCGCGGCCGGGCCGCGTGGCGCGACCGGGCGACCGAGGGATACCTCTGGTCCTTCTCCGTCCTCGTCTTCCTCTTCTTCACGGTCTCGAGGTCGAAGCTGGTGCCGTACATCCTCCCGATCTGGCCCGCCCTGGCGGTCCTCCTGGCGGTCGGCATCGAGAGGGCCCGGGCCCGGGGCACGGCGTTCCTCGTCGACCGGAGGATCACCGCGGGGTTCTACGGCCTCCTCCTCGCCGGCGCCCTCGCCGCCGGGTACGGCGGCCGGTACGCGGAACGCTTCGGCGTCGAAGGGCCGGCTGCCCTGCTCGTGGCGGCGCTCGCGCTCGGGTTCCTCCTCAACCTCCCGTGGCCCGCCCGCGGCCGGCCGCGCCCGGTGGCCCCCTCCACCGAGCGGCTCGCCGTGACGGTGGCCGTCCCCTGGCTCCTCTTCCTCGGCGGGGCGGTCTGGGCGCTCCCGACGGTCGCGCGGCAGATCACCCCGTGGCCGCTGGTCGAGACGCTCCTCGCGGAGGCGCGCCCGGGCGACCTCGTCTTCCAGCGGGGTGCCTACCTCGAGGTGATCCCCCCCTACCTGGGCCGCCTGACCCCGATCGTCGACCTCGGCTGGAGCGAGCTCGACTTCGGACGGCCCGAGGGGCAGAAGAAGGGGCTGCTGCCGACCCCGGAGGAGTTCGCGCGGCTCTGGAACGGGGACGGGCGGGTCCTCGCCGTCGTCCACTTCGGGCACCTGGGCTCCTTCACCAACCCGACCCTCCCCCTGAACCGGCCGATCTACCTCGGGCAGACGCCGAACGGGAAGTACCTCCTCTTCGCGAACCGGAGGTGAACCCCCCCCGGGGGGTCCCGAGGAGACCGTCCCGCGGGGGCGTCGTATCTCCTAGAATCGCAAGGTTGTGAGGAGTCCGGCCGCGGTCGCCCGGAAGGTCTCGATCGTCATCCCCGTCTTCAACGAGGAGGGGAACCTGCCGACGCTCCTTCCGCGGCTCCTCCCGGCCCTCGAGGCGATGGGGCGGCCGTACGAGGTCGTCTTCGTCGACGACGGCTCGCGGGACCGCTCCCTGGAGCTGCTCCGCGCGGCTGCCGCGCAGCACCCCGGGACCGTCAAGGTCGTGGAGCTCCTCCGGAACGCCGGCCAGCACATGGCGATCATGGCCGCCTTCACGGAGACCGACGGCGAGTACGTCATCACCCTCGACGCCGACCTGCAGAACCCGCCGGAGGAGATCCCGAAGCTCGTCGCCCAGATGGACGCGGGGCACGACGTCGTGGGGACGGTCCGCGCGAAGCGGCAGGACACCTTCTTCCGGAAGGCGGCGTCGCGCCTGGTGAACCGGACCACGTCCGTCATCACCGGGATGAGGCTGAACGACTACGGCTGCATGCTGCGCGGCTATCACCGGGACGTGGTCGACGTCATGACCGCGTCCGACGAGGTCTCGACGTTCATTCCCGCCCTCGCGCAGCTCTACGCCCGGCGGCCCGTGGAGATCGAGGTCGCGCACGAGGAGAGGCACGAGGGGGAGTCGAAGTACTCGCTCCTGAAGCTGGTCCGGCTCAATTTCGACCTGATGACGGGCTTCTCCGTCGTCCCGCTCCAGCTCTTCGGGCTCCTGGGCTTCCTGACGGCCTTCTTCGGCCTGGCGTTCGGCGTCTTCCTCCTGGTCCGGCGGATCCTGGTCGGGGCGGAGGTGCAGGGCGTCTTCACCCTCTTCGCGCTCGCCTTCCTCGTCATGGGGGTGATCCTGGCGGGCGTCGGGATCGTGGGGGAGTACGTCGGGAGGATCTACCAGCAGGTGCGCGGCCGCCCCCGCTACCTGATCCGCCGCGTCCACGGCGGGGAGGCCGGGACGGAAGGCGCGGGAGGAGGCCGATGAGCGGCATCGTGATCGCTGCCGCCCGCCGGGGGGGACGTTTCCCTTGTCCCCCCCGGACCCCCTACGGCCCGGCAAGGAGCAAGCCATGAGCGGGATCGTGATCGCTGCCTATAGCGACGTCGGGTACCGGTGCACGAGGTGGCTCCTCGACGCCGGCGAGGAGGTCCGCCTCGTCTTCACCCACCCCGACACCCCGGGGGAGGAGCGGTGGTGGGGCTCGGTGGCCGACCTGGCGGCCGAGCGAGGCGTCCCGGTGCGGGTCGTCCCGTCGCTCGACGACCCCGCCGACGAGGCGCGCATCCGTGTCCTCGCCCCCGACTTCCTCTTCTCGTTCTACTTCCGGAAGATGATCCCGGCCGGGATCCTCTCCATCCCGAGCCGCGGGGCGCTGAACATGCACGGCTCGCTCCTGCCGGAGTTCCGCGGCCGCTCGCCCGTGAACTGGGCGATCCTCAAGGGCGCGTCGCGGACGGGCGCCTCGCTCCACTACATGGTTGGAAAGCCCGACGCGGGGGACCTGGTCGACCAGGAGGCGGTCCCGATCGGCCTCGACGACGACGCGCTCACGGTCGCCCGCCGGGTCGGCGACGCGGCGGTGGCGGTCCTCGCGCGCGCGTGGCCGAGGCTCAAGGCCGGGACGGCGCCGCGGACCCCGCTCGACCTGACGAAGGGCTCGTACTTCGGCGGGCGCAGGCCGGAGGACGGCGCGATCGACTGGTTCCGCTCGGCGAAGGAGATCCACGACCTCGTCCGCGCCGTCACACGCCCCTGGCCGGGCGCCTTCACCGACCTCTTCGGCCCGAGGGTCACGGTCTGGAAGACCCGGCTCTCCCCCTACGGCGGCCACGACACCTTCCCGGGGAAGGTGGAGCCGACGGAGAGATCGATCATCGTCTACTGCGGCGACGACAAGCCCGTCGAGATCCTCTCGGCCTCGGTCGAGGGGAAGGGCGACGTGGACGCCGCCGGATTCCGGGCCTGGGTCCTCTCGCGCGGCGCGTGAGGGGAGAAAGGACGCCATGAGGGTCCTCGTCCTCGGTGTCAACGGCTTCATCGGCAACGCGCTGACCCGCCGCATCCTGACGACCACCGACTGGGAGGTCTACGGCCTCGACGTCGGGAGCGACCGGATCGCGGAGTTCCTCGGCGAGAAGCGGTTCCGCTTCCTCGAGGGGGACATCGCCATCAACAAGGAGTGGATCGAGTACCACGTCAAGAAGTGCGACGTCGTCCTCCCGCTCGTGGCGATCGCCACCCCCGCGACGTACGTCAAGAACCCGCTCTCGGTCTTCGAGCTCGACTTCGAGGAGAACCTCCGGATCGTCAAGATGGCCGCCAAGTACGGCAAGCGGGTCGTCTTCCCGTCGACCTCCGAGGTCTACGGGATGTGCCCCGACGCCGAGTTCGACGAGGACACCTCGCCGCTCGTCTACGGCCCGATCCGGAAGGAGCGGTGGATCTACTCGGCCTCCAAGCAGCTGCTCGACCGGGTCATCTGGGCGATGGGGAACGCGAACGGCCTCCGGTTCACCCTCTTCCGGCCGTTCAACTGGTACGGCCCCCACCTCGACAACGTCGACGCGCCGAAGGAAGGCTCGAGCCGCGTCCTGACGCAGTTCCTCCACAACATCCTGTACGGCGTCCCGATCAAGCTCGTCGACGGCGGCCGCCAGCGCCGCTGCTTCACCTTCATCGAGGACGGGATCGACGGCCTGATGAAGATCCTCGTCAACGAGAAGGGGTGCGCGGACGGCCAGATCTTCAACCTCGGCAACCCCGCGGCCGACCTCTCCATCCGTGACCTCGCGCAGGAGCTCCTCGCGGCGGTGGCGCGCTACCCGCGGTTCGAGCCGCTGGCGAGGAAGGCCGAGATCGTCGAGGTCTCCTCGGCCGAGTACTACGGGGCGAACTACCAGGACATCGAGACGCGGGTCCCCTCCATCCGGAAGGCGAAGGCGTGCCTCGGCTGGACGCCGACGACCGACTTCCCGACGGGGCTCGCCAAGACGCTCGACTTCTACCTGACGGGGCGCGAGGCCCCGGAGGTCTGAGGCCCATCCCGCGCCTCGTCCTGAAGGTCGACGTCGACACGCTGCGCGGGACGGTCGAGGGGGTGCCCCGCCTCCTCGACCTCCTCGCCGCGCACGAGGCGCGGGCCACCTTCCTCTTCTCGCTCGGCCCCGACTCGACCGGCAAGGCGATCAAGCGGGTCTTCCGGAAGGGGTTCGTGAAGAAGGTCCTCTCGGCGAGCCCGGCCGCCTCGTACGGGATCCGGACGATGCTGTACGGGACCCTCCTCCCCGCCCCCGACATCGGCACGCGGCGCGAGGCGGTGGCGGCGATGCGCGCCGCCGCGGCGGCGGGGCACGAGTGCGGCGTCCACGCCTGGGACCACGTCGACTGGCACGACCGGCTCCCCCGGATGGAGCGCCGCGAGGTGGAGGAGGTCGTCGGGCGCGCGCACGCGCGCTTCGAGGAGGTCTTCGGGAGGAAGGCCGAGGTCTCCGGGGCGCCCGGCTGGACGGCGACGCCGGCCAGCGTCGAGGCCCAGGAGGCCCGCGGCGTCGTCGCCTCCTCCGACACGCGCGGCGGCGCGCCGTTCTTCCCGCTCCGCTCCGACGGGAGGCCGTCGGCGACGCTGGAGGTCCCGTCCACGCTCCCCACCCTCGACGAGCTCCTCGCCTGGCCCGAGTTCGGGGGCGAGCGGAAGGAGGGGACGGTGGAGCACCTCCGGGCCGCGGTCCGCGAGGGGGACGGCGTCCACGTCCACTCGATCCACACCGAGATCGAGGGGGGGCGCGCCCTCTCCGGCCTCTTCGCGCGGCAGCTCGCGGCGTGGAGGGCGGACGGGGTCGAGCTCCTGACGCTCGGCGACGCGGCCCGCCTCGCCCGCGAGGGGACGCCGCCGCCGCCGGCGCGGGCCCTCGTCTTCACGACGGTCCGCGGGCGGGCGATCCCCGTGACGACCGGGGCCGCCGCGGGCGTGCCCGCCCCGGTCAGCGGAGGTTCCGGAAGCTGACCGCGACGTCGCGGCGGTCGGGGAAGCCCGGCAGGGGGGACTCGGTGACCGCGGCCACGTCGCCCGCGAAGAAGTAGGGGCGGAGCGGAGGATCGCCGCTCGAGCCTCCCGGCGTCCTCCGGAAGGCGAAGTGGAGGACCGCCGGCCGCCCCTTCGCCTCCTGGGCGACGAGGTACGAGACGAGGGCGTGCTCGGCCGAGTGGTAGCCGTTCTTCCACTGGTTCTGCTTCCCCCCGTGGCGCTCGGGGTCGTCGGGCCTCACGAAAGCCCAGACCTCGCCGGCCTGGCGGTCGACGAAGTCGGCACGCCAGCAGGCCCAGGTCCTCTCGAGGACCCCCGTGTACCGGCGGTCGCCGAGGGCGAGGGTCCCCGTCGCCTGGTCGAGCTCGGCGAAGGTCCACCACGTCATCGTCGTGTCGAGCGTCCCGTCCCGCCGGTAGCCGGAGGCCCAGCAGCCGTACCGCGGCAGGTAGGCCCGTTCGAGGAGGCGTGGCAGCCGCTCGCGGGCGAAGCGGACGAGGCGCTCGTCGCCGAGGAGACGGCCGGCGCGCTCGATCATCCAGAGCGCCTTGACCGTGTGGCCGAAGTCCGTGTGGTCCGAGCCCAGGACCCGCTCGGTCGGGTCCTGGAGCGAGCCCCAGAAGAGCCCGTTCTCCTCGCTCCAGAAGCGGTCGACGAGGATCCGGCAGAGGCGGGCGAGGTCGACGCGCCATGCGGAAGCCTCCGGCTCGGGGACGAGGGGCGTCAGGAGGAGGAGGTAGGCGTTGACCTGGTCGAGCTGCGCGACGAGCTCCTGCCGCTTCGCCTCGCCCCCCGGTCCCTGCGCCACCCAGCGGAGCATGCCGAAGGAGGGGTCGTCGTGCGTCCGGAAGATCGACTCCTTCAGCCGGACCGCGTCGGCGAGGACGTCGGCGTCGCGCGTCAGGTAGGCCCAGAAGGCGAGGCCGAGGTTCGCGTAGGCGAGGTCCTGGGAGGTCCTGCGAAGGGGCGCGGCGTCGGGGAGCCCGCCCTTCCACCACGAGACGGCGCTCCCGTCCGGCTCCAGCGCGTTCGCCCGGAGCCAGCGGACCCCTGCCCGGGCGAGCTCGAGCATCCGCGGGTCGCCGGTCAGGTGGTAGGCGACGCCGTAGAAGAAGGTCTGGCGTGACCGCATCCGGGTGAACTCCTTCTCCAGCTGCGAGCTGATCCAGGTGCCGGAATGCGCCAGCTCGGAGCAGGGGAGGGCGGGGTCGGGGAGCGTGCCGTCGTCGCAGCGGAAGGTCGGGAACGCGCCGACGGGCGTCCCCAGCGCCTCCGGGCGGGTCCAGAACGGGGCGAGGTCGCGCGTCAGGTGGTCGACCCAGAGGGAGCCGTCGGGGAGGGCGGCGGGGGCCAGGGGGAGCCCCTCGGAGCGGGGGTGGAGTGCGCGCGACGCGAGGAGCGCTCCGGCGGCGATCGCCAGGGCCGCCGCGGCGGACGCGGCGAGGGTCGACCGACGGGGCGCCCGCCGCCTCGCCGGCCGGGTCGAGCGGGGCTCCGGCTCCGGGTCGCGGCGGGCGGTCGGCGGGCCGGTCCTCACGGCAGCCCGGGATCGTACGCCCCGCCGCTGGGCTACGGCGCGAGCCGGATCGCCACGCGCGCGGGGCCGGGCGGCACCGGGACGCCGAGGAGGTTCACCTGGGTGGCGAGGACGGGGGCGGGAGCGCCGTTCACCGTTGCGGTCACGGACGGCGTGAAGGAGCGGTCGACCTGGAGGAGGCCCGGGAGGCCGCCGTCGGTCTCGACCTCGAGCGCGTCGGGGCCCTCCGCCACGACGCGGGCGCGGGCCGCGGGGTCGACCGTCGCCGAGGCCGTCCCGGCCGGCGGCGGGCCAGCGACGACGGCGTCGGTCGCCGGGTCGAAGCCGGGCGACTCGAACCGGGCCACCGCCTCGGTGACCGAGCCCGAGCCGAAGACGCGCGAGGCGCGCCGGACGCCGGGGAGCGGGTCGGTCAGCCGGAAGAGGACGGCCGGGACCCCCGCCCGCCCCTCGAGCCGGACGGGCGCGAGGCCGGCGACCCCCGCCGGGACGTCCGACGCCAGGACGCTCCCGACGCCGGAGGCGCGAAGCCACTTCATCCGTCCCTGCCAGTCCCGGCCGTTCACGACGTCCCGCGCCAGCCGGTCGAGGTAGGTGTAGCTCCCGTCCGGGTCCTGGTCCCATGCGTAGCTCAGGCCGTGCACGGCCCCGCCCAGGGCCCAGCCCTGGAGGGCCTCCGCGAGGGCGAGAGCCTCCGGCCCGTCGGTCGGGGCGCGGCCGAAGAGGCCGCGGCGGACCGGGTCGACGTCCTTTCCCACCCGTTCGAAGACCCTCCCCGGGATCCGCCGCGCCGCCTCGACGATCGGCGGGGCCTCGTCGAACCAGGCCGAGGGGGCGCGCGGCAGGTGGGGCCGGGCCGCGGCGAGGCCTTCGCAGACGACCGCGCCGAGGAGGAGGAGGCGCGCGACGGGAGCCGCGGCTCCTCGCCGCAGGAGCGCGTGGAGCAGCAGGAGAAGCGCCGCTGCCGCCGCCGCCTGCACGGGGAGCCGCCTCAGGACCGGCGCCAGGACGACGGCCGGGTCCGAGAGCCACGCCGGGTCCCAGAGCCGGAGGAGGAGGCTCCGAGGAAGTGCCGGGGAGAGCCGCATGGCGACCGCGGAGGCGGCGAGAAGCCCGGCCGCCCCGAGGACCGGCCACGACGCCCGGTCGCGGTAGCGCGGGAGCGACTCCGACAGGAGGAGGCGGTCCGCGCCGAGCGCGGCGAGGACGGCCACGGCGAGCGTGACCGGGAAGAGCGCCTTGACCGGGTAGCGGAGGACGTGGAGGAAGGGAAGCGCTTCGTAGGCGGCCCGCGCACCGGGGAGCCAGGGGGCGAACGACAGGAGGAGGCCGAGCGCGCCGACGCCGATCCAGACGCCCCCCTCGCGCCGCCGTCCCGAGGCGGCGAAGAGGAGGGCGAGGGCGAGCGGGAGGACGCCGAAAGAGAGCGACGCCAGGTACGGCGGGTTCCCCTGCGAGACCGCGAAGCCCCAGAACCCCCCCGAGACGAGGCGGTAGGGGTCGCCGAAGAGGAACGGGAACGGCGTCTCGAGGAGCCGCGCCGGGTGGAAGCCGACCGCGGCGAACTCGCCCCAGGAGAAGCCGCGGAGGCGCCGCGACGAGAAGTCCGTCGACCGGAGGACCTCGAGGAGCCAGGGGGCGACCGCGAGGGCGCCGACGAGGCCGCCTCCCGCCAGGACCGCAAGGCTGCGGAGGCGAGTCCCGGCCGGGCCGGTCGCCGCGACGGCGGCGGCGCAGGCGATGCCGAGGACGCCGAGCGCCGGCTCCCCGGCGAGGGCGAGGAGAGCGCTCGCTGCCGCCGCCCCCGCGGCGGGAAGGAGGAGGCGCCGCCCCTCGGCCCGTCGCGCGGCCTCGGTCGCGGCCAGGAGCCACGGGACCCAGGCGATCGTCGTCGTGGCGTTGAGGAACGCGGTCGACGAGAGGACGTACCCCGAAAAGCCGAAGGCGAGCGCCCCCAGGAGGGCGGCCTCCTCCGAGCGGACCTGTCGCCTGAGGAAGAGCCAGAGCCCCGCGGCGCCGAGCGCCACGTGGAGGAGGAGGTGGAGGCCGAGGAAGCGCGGCGCGCACGGGAAGGGGTAGGCGAGGAGGAGGTTCGGGTTGCCGTGGTAGGGCTGCCCGAACGAGGCGTGGGGATTCAGCGACGCGCTCCCCAGCTCGGCCGCGAGGGCCCGGCCGGGCCGCTGGGTCGTCCCCAGGTCGCGGAAGAACGGGGTCGCCCGTCCCGTCAGGAGGTCGAGGTTCGAGAGGGCGACGACGAGGAGGACGGCCGCCGCGACGGCCCCCACGATCGCCGCCGGGACGGCTCGGCCGCGCGAGGCCGGGGGCGTCCCCGGGGCCGCGGCCGCGCCGGGGACGATCACTTGAAGATCGGGTCCTTCCGGTAGCCCCACTTGTGGAGCTTGAACTTCACGAGGACCGCGAGGATCGAGAGGCCGTAGACGGAGGAGCGGAAGAAGTTGATCTGGGAGGCCTCGGGGAAGTAGCGCGTGACGATCGGGATCTCGCGGATCCGGAGCCGCTTCCAGATCCCCGCCGCGATGATCTCGGTGTCGAAGACGAAGTCGTCGGAGAACGCCTCGACGTTGACCGACTCGAGGTAGGTGCGCGAGTAGGCGCGCAGCCCCGAGTGGTACTCGGTCAGGTAGAGGTAGAAGGTGGCGTTCTCGAGCGCGGTCAGGAAGACGTTCGCGAGGTACTTCCACCTCGGCATCCCCCCCTCCATGGGGCGGCCGCCGAGCATCCGGCTCCCGAACATCGCGTCGGCGTTGCCGAGGGCGATCGGCTCGATCAGGTCGGGGAGGACGCTCGCGTCGTACTGGTGGTCCGGGTGGACCATCACGCAGATGTCGGCTCCCCGCTCCAGCGCCGTCCGGTAGCACGTCTTCTGGTTCCCGCCGTAGCCGCGGTTCTCGGGGTGGACGACGACGTGGATCCCCGGGATCGATCGGGCCAGCTCCACGGTGCCGTCCTTCGAGCCGTCGTCGACGAGGATGACGTCGTCCACCCAGTCGTGGGGGATCTCGTCGTACGACCGCCGGAGGGTCTTCTCGGCGTTGTACGCCGGCATGACGACGGCGACCTTCTTCCCGTGGCGCATGAACGGGCATTCTAGACTCCGCGATGATGCGGAGCCGTGCCGGGGCCGTCCTCTCCCTCTGGGCGCTCCTTTCGCTTCTCGTCGTCCCCGTCTTCCCGCACTTCGTCTCGCCGAACGAGACGACGCGCTGGGCGCTCGCGGCGGCCGCCGTGGAGGAAGGGACGCTCGAGATCACGCGTCCGGCGGCGATCCTCGGCGGAGGGGTGGAGGACGTCGCGGAGGTGGGAGGGCGGCTCTACTCGAACAAGGCCCCCGGAGGCGCCCTCGTCGCGCTCCCCGGCTACCTGGCAGCCCGCGCCGCCTGGGGGCCCGCCTCCCCGGGCACGCTCCGGCCCCAGCTGACGGCGATGCGGCTGGTCGGGTCGACGCTTCCCGTCGTCCTCCTGGCGCTCCTCTTCCTCCGCCGGGCGCCGGAGGAAGGGCGGGCGCCTGCCCTCGCCGCCCTCCTCCTCGGGACGCCGCTCCTCGCCTACGGCCTCCTCCTCTTCTCCCACGCGCTCGCGGCGGCGGCGCTCTTCGGGGCGTGGGCGGCCCTCTTCCCCGCGGACGGCGGGGTGCCGCGCTTCCGCCGCGACGTGGCCGCGGGCGCTCTCCTGGCCCTGGCCACCGTCGCGGAGTACCCGGTCGCGGTCCCCGCCGCCGTCCTCGCGCTGACCGCTCTCTGGGGCCGCTGGCGCCGGCTCGTCCCTCTCGCGGCCGGGGCGCTCCCCTTCGCGCTCCTCCTCGGGGCCTACGACGCTGCCTGCTTCGGCAGCCCGTTCGCGCTCTCGTCGGGCCACGAGCGCGACGCGGCGTTCCGGAGCCTCTCCGCGCACGGGCTCTTCGGGGTCGGCCTGCCGCAGCCCGGCTACCTCGCACGACTCCTCGTCGACCCGTCGAAGGGGCTTCTCGTTTTCTCGCCCGTCCTCCTCCTCGTCCCCGCCGCGCTCCTCGCCGCGCGGGGGCGCGTCGCCCCGCGCGCCCTCGCCGCGCTCGTCGCAGCGCCGCTCGCCCTCCTCGCGGTCTACGCCGGCTACCCGAACTGGCACGGCGGCTTCACGGTTGGCGCGCGCTACCTCGTCCCGGCGCTCCCGTTCCTCGCCTTCCCGCTCGCGTTCCTCCGCTGGGGGCGGCTCTCCGCGCTCCTCCTCGGCTTCTCGGTCGCCGCGGTCGCGGTGACGACGCTCGTCTTCCCCTTCGTCCCGCCGGGCTTTCCCCTTCCCTGGGCGAGCTTCGCCCTGCCGCTCCTGTCGCAGGGGCTCGTCGTCCCGAGCCTCCTCCACCTCGTGGCGCGGCCGCTCGCCCTCGCCGTCCCGTTCCTCCTCGTGGCCGCTGCGGCGCTCGTCGCCCTCCCCGCACGAGGGCGGCTGCCGTTCGCGGGCGGCGTCGCGCTCGCTCTCGCCGTCGGCCTCGCCTGGTTGCGGCTCTTTCCGCTCTCCCCGCCTCTCCTCGTCCAGCGGGGCTACGTCACGGACGTCTACTTCGACCGTCCGGGGGCGCTGGAGCGCTCGCTGCCCGCTGGGATGGCGCCGCCGCCGCAACTCCTCCTGAGGCGGGAGCGGGAGCGGACGCTTCCCCCGCCCCCGTGGCCGTTCTGACGACGCGGAAGATCCGGAACCGGGGGAGGACCCTCCCGTCCGGCCCGCGGTACCCCGTGCGGGAATCGAGGACCTCCTCGAGGAACGGGACGGGACGGGGGCCGCGCGTCTCCTGGAGCCGGACCGCGAGCGTCTCCGCGAGCGGGATGCCAGGCCGGCCCGCCGCCGCCGCGTACGAAGCGAGGACCGGGCGGAGGTCGGTCGTCAGGACGTAGGCGCAGCGGGCCTGGCGGAGGATCGCCTCCGCCTCCCGGTCGTCCGGGGTCGTGTAAAAGCGGCACTGGCGGCGCCACCCGTAGCCGTTCGGGTCGGCGGCGGCGGGGCGCCCGGCCACCGCCGAGACGAAGTGGCCGGCCGACCAGGGCGCCATCACCCCCTCCACCTCGCCGGGGCGATAGGGGCCGGGAGGCGGCGGGTCGAGTTCGCGCAGCCGCGCGAGCGTCTCGAGGAGGTCGCTCCCGGGAGAGCCCGCGTAGGAGGTGATCCGGGCGTACTGCGGGAGGCCGCAGGAGGCCACCAGCGCGGCGGCGACGAGCGGGCGCGCCGCCGCGCCCCGGAGGGCGCGCGGCTTCAGGCGCGCCATCCCTTCGGCGAGGGCGAGGGCGCAGAAGACGGAGAGGTAGTAGACGTTCCGGACCTGGGAGAGGGTCATCAGGAGGAGCGCCGCGCCGAAGAGGGCGAGGAGGCGCCGCTGGCCCCGCCGGGCCCTCGATCGGGCCCAGAGGACGGCGGCCACCGGCAGGAGGAGGAGACCCGGAGAGAGCTCCTGGACGGCCTGGACGAGCCGCGCCCCCCAGGGCGGGCCGAGGAGCGGCCGCGCCTCGGCGATGACGGCGAGGAGGTCCTTCGAGTAGAAGAGGAGGCCCCCGTCTACGACCTCCTCCCCCACCGTCCCCGCCTGGTGCGTGAAGACGTAGCCCCCTCCGCGGAGGACCGCCCCCGCGATCCGGCCGGTAACCGGGACGACGGCGAACGCGAGGACCGCGGCCAGGGTGAGGAGGCCGGCCCTCGTCCGGCGCTCCCGCGCCCTCGCCGCCGCGAAGAGCGCGAGGGCGAGGGTGCCCGCCGCCAGGAGGGCGGGCTGGAACCAGCCGAAGGAGACGAAGGTGAACGGCATCGGCTGGCCTCGGACGAAGAAGGCCGTCGCCGCCGCGAGGGCCGCGGTGGCGGTCGCCGCCAGGACGGGGGCGGCGCTCCCGAGGGCGAAGGCGGCCCACGCGAAGACGAGGCCGGCCGCGAAGACGGCCCCCTGCCACGTCAGGAGGAGGAGCGCGAGGGCGAGGCCGGCGACGGCCGCCGCGACGAGCCGGCCGCGCGGCGCCAGGGCGGCCTCGGCCGCCCTGGCGCAGGCGGCGAGGAGGAGCAGGAGGGCGAGGACCTCGGCGACGTGCTGGTCGGCGTGGCCGAACTGGCTCCAGATCGCCGCCGACGGGACGAGGGCGTAGGCCGCGACGGCGACCCGGGCGCGGCGGCGCGAGAGGGCGCGGCGGGCCAGGGCCCAGAGGGGGAGGACCTGCAGCGCACCGAGGAGCGGGGGGATGACGGCCGCAGGCCGCGCCGTCTGGTCGATCGTCACCGAGGGGCCGTAGAGGAGCCGCGCGGTCCCGCCCACCACGAGGTCGAAGAGCGGAGGCCAGATCCAGACTCCGCCATCGGGGTGGTTCAGCCAGGGGTCCCGGACGGGGACGAGGGGGAACGCCCGGGCGGTCTCCCACGACCTCCGGAGGTGGCCGTAGCAGTCGGGCGAGAGGAGGCGCCACCCGTCGCGGGTCGCCTCGGGGACGGAGAGGAGCCTGACGGCCAGCGCGACGAGGACGAAGCCGCCCACGAGGAGGGCGTCGCTGAGGCGTCTCGGCATCGGGCGGAGTCTAGTCTCGGCGGACGCGGCTCCGGAGGGCGGCCGAGGCCGCGGGAGCCTCCGGGCGGCCGGCGGCCCCACGGCGGGACGACGCAGCCGCTACACTCCCCGGCCGTGAGCCGGCGCTCCGCGTGGGGGGCCGGCGCGGCCGTGGCTCTCCTCGTCCTCGCCTCGGCCGCGCTGGTCCACGACCACACACGCCTCGACAGCCCGACGATGGACGAGCCCTTCCACGCGCTCGCCGCGGGGGAGTACGTCCTCTCGGGGACCTACTTCGCGAACCTCGAGCACCCGCCCCTGGCCAAGCTCCTCGCGGGGACGGGCCTCCTCCTCGGCGGCGCGCGGGCGCCCCTCATCCCGCTCCCCTTCGACACGAGGACGGCCGAGCTCCCCGTCCACTACGTCTACTTCAACGCGGTCCGGCCGGAACGGCTGATGGCCGCGGGACGCGCTCCGTTCCTCGTCCTCCTGGCGCTCCTGGTCGCGTCGGCCGCGTGGATCGCGGGGCGCCGCGGAGGGCCGGTGGCGGCCGTGGCGGCGGCCGCCTTCCTGGCGTTCGAGCCGAACCTGGTGGCGCACGCCGGCGTGATCCACACCGACCTCGCCGCGGCGCTCGGGTTCCTCGTCACGGTCGGCGTGGCCCTCGCCGCCCTCGAAAGGAGCTCCCTCGCCCTCTGGGCCGCCGCCGGCGTCGTGCTCGGCCTCTCCCTGGCGTTCAAGTTCTCCGCGGTCTTCCTCGTCCCGGTCCTCCTCCTCCTCGCCCTCGCCCGCCTCCTCTACGAGCGGGCCCCGAAAGGCCGCGCCCGCCTCCTCCCGCTCGCGGGCGTGGCGCTGGCGGGCGCCGTGGCGGCGGCGACGCTCCTCTCCGTCTACGCGGTCGCGATGAGGTCGATGACCGCCGCCCAGGCGGAGGAGGCCGTCACCCTCTTCCTCCGGGGGCGCCAGGCAGCCCCGGCCGCCATCGCGCGGACCGTCTCGCTCACCCGGCTCTTCCCTCCCCTTGGCCACTACGTCGCGGGGATCGAGGGGATCGCCCTCCAGAACGAGCACGGCGGGGGCGTCAACTACCTGATGGGCCGGACGTCGGTCGAGGGGTTCCCCGGCTACTTCCTCGTGGCGTTCCTGGTGAAGAGCTCGCTCGGCTTCCTCGCGCTCCTCGTCGCCGCCTCGCTCCTCTGGCGGAGGGTGCGGACGCGGGCCGGGTTCGGGGCGCTCGCGCTGGCGGTGCCGGTCGCGGTCCTCTTCCTCACGACCCTCTCGACGAGCTACAACATCGGCGTCCGGCACGTCCTCCCCGTCTACCCGTTCCTGGCGGTCGGGGCCTGCCTCGTCGTCGTCCGGGCGTTCCCTGCGCGGCGGGCGGCCGCCCTGCTCGGCGCGCTGGCCCTCCTGCAGGCGGGCGAGACGCTCGCCGTCCACCCGCACGAGCTCTCGTTCTTCAACGCGGCGGCCGGGGGCCCGTCGCGCGGCTCGCGCTGGCTCAACGACTCGAACCTCGACTGGGGGCAGGACCTCCTCCGCCTGAAGCTCGTCCTCGAGAGGCGCGGGGAGGCCGACGGGACGAACGTCGTCTACTTCGGAGGGGGCTGGCCTCCCTACTACCTCCCGAGGGCCCACGTCTTCGACGCCGCGGTCGACGAGCCGAAGCCGGGGCTCTACGCCGTCTCGTCGTTCCTGATGGCCGTCGGCCCCGAGCTCGTGGCGACCGTGATGCACGAGCCGGCCCGCGCCGCCGGCTACGCCCGCCTGAACGAGGCGATCCGGAGCCGGGGGATCCCCGAGGGGCGCGTGGGATACTCGATCCTCCTGTACCGCCTCCCCTGAGAGGAGCCGACCGGCCCCCATGAAGCTCTCCATCGTGATGCCCGCCTACAACGAGCGGAAGACCATCCAGGAGATCGTCTCGCGCGTCCTTGCGGTCGAGATCCCGGGGGTCGAGAAGGAGCTCGTCATCGTCGACGACGGCTCGAAGGACGGGACGCGGGACATCCTCCGGGAGATGGACGGCCGGGACGGGATCCGGGTCGTCCTCCAGCCGCGCAACATGGGGAAGGGGGCGGCCGTCTGGACGGGGATGCGCTCCTCCACGGGCGACCTCGTCGTCATCCAGGACGCCGACCTCGAGTACGACCCGCGGGAGTACCCGATGCTCCTCCGGCCGATCCTCGAGGGGGAGGCCGACGTGGTCTACGGCTCGCGGTTCCTCGGCTCCACCGCCGGCCACCGGGTCCTCTACTTCTGGCACACCGTCGGCAACCGGTTCCTGACGCTCCTCTCGAACGCCTTCACCAACCTGAACCTGACCGACATGGAGACCTGCTACAAGGTGATGACCCGCGAGGTCGTCGACCGCCTGGACCTGCAGTCCAAGAGGTTCGGGATCGAGCCCGAGATCACCTGCAAGGTCTCCCGGATGAGGGCCCGGATCTTCGAGGTGCCGATCTCGTACCACGGCCGGACCTACGAGGAGGGGAAGAAGATCGGCCTGAAGGACGCCTTCCAGGCCGTCTGGACGATCCTCCGCTTCGCGCGGTGGGAGGCGCCGGAGGGGGACGTCGGGGCCATCACGCTGCGCCGGATGGCGAGGCTCGCCCCGTACAACGCCTGGCTCCACGACCGCTTCGACGCCTTCCTCGGGTCGCGCATCCTCGAGGTGGGGTCCGGCGTCGGCAACCAGACCCGGTTCTTCGTCGAGCGGGAGCGGGTGGTGGCCTCCGACATCGAGAGCCACTACGTCCGCGAGCTGAAGGCCCGCTTCGGGACGCGGAGCAACGTCCGGGTCGCCTCGTTCCGATTCCCCCTGTCGGACGGGGACCGCGCCGACCTCGCGGCCGAGCGCGTCGACACGATCGTCTGCCTGAACGTCCTCGAGCACATCGAGGACGACCGCGGGACGCTCGCCGACTTCGCGCGCGTCCTCCCGCCCGGCGGGCGCCTCGTCCTCGTCGTCCCGGCCATGAAGGCGCTCTACGGCAGCCTCGACGTCTATCTCCGGCACTACCGGCGCTACGACCGCGAGGAGCTCCGCTCGCTCGTCGCCTCGTCCGGGTTCGCCGTCGACTCCGTCCGCTACCTGAACCGGCCGGGCGTCCTCGGCTGGTGGCTCAACTCGCGCGTCCTGAAGCGGAAGGTCCTCCCGAAGGGGCAGCTCGCGGCGTTCAAGCTCCTGCTCCCCCTCCTCCGGCTGGAGGAGAAGGCCGACCCGTCCTTCGGGATGTCGCTCCTCCTCCTCGCCAAGAGGACGTGAGCCGCGAGCGGGCCTGGGCCGCGCCCGCGGCCGTCCTGGCGCTCGCCGCCGCCCGCTTCCACGAGTACGTCCTCGGCGGCTCCGTCTCGTTCCGCGACGCCGGGACCTTCTTCGTCCCGCTCCGCCTCGAGGTGGCGCGCCTCCTCGCGGGCGGGGAGCTCCCGCTCTGGACCGACCGCGCCTCGAACGGCCGCGCCCTCGCCGCGGACCCGAACGCGGCCGTCTTCTGGCCGCTGACCCCGCTCGTTCCCCTCGTCGGGACGACGGGGCTGATGCTCCTCTCGGTCGGCGCGGCGCTCCTCCTCTTCCTCGCGGCCCTCCGCCGGCTCGGCCTCTCGCGGGGCGCGGCGGCCGCGGGGACCGCCGTCCTCCTCTTCTCGGGCGTCTTCCAGACGCTCCCGCTCCTCTTCACGACCCTCGCCTCGGCCGCGCCCCTCCCTCTGGCGGTCGCCGTCCTCGCCACGCTCGACCCGGCCGCGCCGTCCCGGGCGCGGAGGCGCGACGTGGCCCTCGCGGCGGCGTGTCTCGGGCTCTCGGCGCTGGGAGGCGAGCCGGTGATCACGCTGCTCGGCGGGCTCGCGTGCGCCGGCGTCCTCCTCGTCCGAACGTTCGCCGCCTGGCGGGCGGGGGGATCGCATCCCGCCGCGACGCTCCTCGGGGCCGGGGCCGTGGCGGCGCTCCTCGCCGTCGCGCTCGCCGCCGTCCAGCTCCTCCCGGCGGCGGGCGAGCTCGCGCGGTCCGCCCGGGGCGGCGAGATGCGCGCCGAGGAGGGAGCCCTCTTCTGGTCGGTGCGCCCCTCCCGTCTCCTCACGCTCCTCGAGCCGCGGCTCTCGGGCGACCCGTTCGCCGAGCGGCCCGAGGAGTACTGGGGCGCCGCGACGTTCGACGCCGGGAACCCCTACTTCTACGACCTCGCGCTCGGCCTCCTCCCGCTCGCCTTCGCGGCGGCCGCGGCCCGGGACCGGCGCGGGCGGGGCGCCCTCGCCCTCGCGGCCTTCGGCGCCCTCGCGGCGTCCGGACGGTACCTGCCGGGCTTCGCCGCGGTGGCCGGGTCGCTCTCGTTCGCGCGCTACCCCGAGAAGGCGTGGCTCCTGTCGACCTTCGCCCTCGCCGCGGCCGCGGCCGTCGGCGCCGACCTCGCATGGCGGGAGGAGGGGGACGGCCCGGCGCGGCGGCTCCTGCGACGGACCGCAGGCCTCCTCGCCCTCGCCCTCCTCGTCGGGGCCGCGGCCGCCCGCCTCCTCCCCGGCCCGTTCCACGACGCGCTCTGGAGCCTCCGGCTCGGCGCGGGGCCCGCTCCCGCGAGCGTCGTCTCGCGCCTCGTCTTCCCTCTCCTCCTGGCCGGCGGCGCCGCGTGCGCCCTCCTCGCGCTCCTCGTCCGGGTCGCCGCGCGGGGCGGCGTCGCGCCGCGCGGGGCGGCGGCGGTCGTCGCCGCGCTCTTCCTCCTCGACGGGGCGCGCCGGGTCGAGGGGAGCTGCCCGGCAGGGCCCGCGGACCGGTTCTCGAAGGCGACCGAGGAGGTGGAGCGCGCCGTCGCGGCCGCCGGCGCCGGCCGCTTCTACGACGACGGGGCCGACGCGCGCGCCGTGGCGGTGAGGCGGGCCGCGGAGCGGGACGGATTCGACCCGCTCCGCCCCCTGACCGGGACCGTCTTCGGGATCCGCTACGCGGGGGAGAACGACGTCGACCGGATGACCGCGCGACAGGCGGTCGCGTTCGCGCGCCGGCTCGCCGGCGAGCCCTGGGGCGAGGAGAAGGTCGCCCTCCTGCGCGCGGCCGGCGTGACGCTGGCGAGGACCTCGTCGGAGGCCGAGGTGCCTGCGACGCGGGACGTCTGGCGCCGCGGGCCCGACCGGCTCGTGGCGATCGCCGGTGCGCGGCCCGAGGCCTCTCTCGTCCCGAGGGCGCTCGTCGTCGCCCGCGGGGCCGGAGGACCGCTCCCCGCGGGGGCCGACCCGCTCGAGGCTGCGGTCGTCGAGGGAGACGACCCGCCCGGCTGGAGGTCGTTCGGCACCGGGACGGTCCGGGTCACCGCGCGCACGTCGTCGCGGCTGAGCCTGCACGTCACGGCCGGCGAGCCGGGCGGGCTCCTCGTCCTGACGCGGAGCTACGACCCGACCTGGCGCGCCCGGGTCGGGTCGAAGGAAGTCCCGACGCGGCGAGCGGACGGGCACCTGACCGCGATCGTCGTCCCCGCGGGGGAGTCCAAGGTGGAGCTGGCCTACCGGAACCCGCTCCTCGCCGCGGGAGCGGGCCTCTCGCTCCTCGCCGTCGCCGTCCTCGCCATCCTCGCAGCTCCCGCTCTCCGCTCCGGGCGACGCGGGCGCCTCCCGCGGCCGACCGCCCCTGCCGCGGGAGCCGGCTCGTGAGCACGGAGGTCCCGGCGTCGGGCCTGCGCCGCGCGGCGCCGCTCGCGGGGGCGGCGCTCCTCCTCCTCCTGGTCCACCGGGCCCTTCTCGGTCCCGGCGTCCCCGCGGGGCGCGACCTCCTCTTCCACTTCTACCCGGCCAAGGCCGCGCTCGCCGAGGCGGTGCGCGCGGGGGAGGTCCCCTGGGTCGACCGGTACCGGTGGGGGGGGATGCCGCTCCTCGCCGCCCCGGCCGTCGCGGCTTTCGACCCGGGCAACGTCCTCTTCCTCCTCCTCCCCCTGGCGGCGGCGGCGAAGGGGTGGATGCTCCTCCGCCTCCTGACGGCGCTCTGGGGCTTCGCCGTCTTCTCTCGGCAGTGGGGCGTCTCCCGCGGGGCCGCTGCCACGGCCGGGCTCGCCTACGCCCTCTCCGGCGTCACGACGTCGGTGCTGCCGTTCCTTCCGACGTCGTCCGCCCACGCAGTCCTCCCGTGGCTGGCCGCCGCCCTGGTCTCCGCCCGCCGGAGGCCGGGGCGGAGGACGGTCGCCGCCGCGGCCGCCGCGGCCGGCCTGATCGTCGTCGCCGCGATCCCGGAGTACGTCCACTACGGGCTCTTCGTCGGCATGGCCCTCGCTCCGGGAGCGATCGGCGGAGAGACGGGAGCCGAAGGGGGCGAGACCGCGGTCCGCCGGTGGCTCCCCGCCTGGATCGCGGCGGCCGCGCTCGCCGCCGCTCTCTCCGCCCCGACCGTCGTCTCCTACGCGTCCGCCGGCGTCGAGAGCGTCCGTGGCCCCGGGGGAGGGTTCGGCGAGCGGGTGGCCGAGATCGGGTCCCTCGCCCCCGTCCGCCTGAAGGAGCTCCTCGCGGACGGGCTCGTCGCGGACTGGAGCCGCGTGGCGACCGCGCCCGGCGTCGACGAGTACCCGTACTTCCCGACGATCACCCCCGGGCGGGTCGCTCTCCTCCTCGCCCTCGCCGGCCTCTTCTCGAGGGGCGGCGCCCGGTTCCGGGCGGTCGGCCTCACGACCCTCGGCGTCCTCCTCGCCCTCGGTCCGGCGACCCCCGTCTGGGGAGCGGTCTGCCGCGTCGTCCCGTTCCTCTCGTCGGTCCGCTACCCCGAGAAGCACCTGGCCCTCGCCACCTTCGGCGCCTGCTGGCTCGCGGCGCTCGGACTCGGGGCCGTCGAGAGACGTCTCGCGGCGGGACGGCGGGGGTGGGCCCTCGCCGCGCTCGCGATCGCGGTGGCGGCCGACCGCGAGGCGCCGGCACGGGAGCTCCTCTGGATCGCTCCGTCGTCGATCGTCGACGCCCCGCCTCCCGTCCTCGCCCCTCTCGTGAGCGCGCCGAGGGAAGGCGTGGCCCCGCGGGTCGTCAACCTGGCCTCGTACCTGCCGCACCTCTTCGTCGCCGGGACCCGTGACCCCATGTCGCAGGAGGGTGCCGACGCCCGCTTCGCGATCCCCCAGTACCCCACGCTCTTCGGCGTCGGCTCCCTCTTCGCCCCGGACTACGACCTCTCGCTTCCGGTCCAGCTCTTCGAGTGGTCCCGCCTCTACCGGGAGGCGGCCCCGAGCGGGTCGCCGTCGCTCGCGCGGATCGCCCGCGCCGCCGGGGCCTCCGCGATGGTGGGCGTCCGCGCCCGGCCCGGCCTCTCGGAGCCGGTCCTCGAACGGCTCGACCCGCCCGTCGGTCCGTTCCGCTTCGTTACGCGGGTGGTGCGCGACGCGGACGGGCGCCGGCTCTTCGGGGCGATGCTTCGCGAAGGGCCGGACCTCGACACGGCGTACCTTCTCGACCCGGCCGCGTCCCGTCCGAGCGAGGAGCACCGCCCCCGCGGCTCCCTCGTCGCCGTGCGGGACGCGGCCGACGGGCTGACGCTGGAGGTCGAGGCCCCGCCGGGCGGTGGGACTCTTCTCGTCTGTCGGCCGAGGCAGGCGACGGCCGAGGCCCGGATGGACGGTCGGCCCGCCGCGGTCCTGGACGCGTCGCTCGGATTCGCGGCCCTCGACGTGCCGGAGGGGCGGCACCGCGTGACCCTCCGTCCGGAACGGCGCGCCATGCTTGGGGCGTTTATAGTCGGCGGGATGGCCCTCGCTCTCCTCGCCTGGCTCGCCCTCTCCCCGAAGAAGCCGTCCCGACCCGCGGACTCTGGACCGGACCGCCCGTGAGCCTCTCCCGGAACACGAGGCGCCGCCTCGCCCTCTACGGAGGCGCGACGTTGATCGCGGCCGCCCTCGTCGCGGCCCCCCGGCTCGTCGTCCGCTTCAGGGGCGCCGTCCAGGTCCGGGACCTCGACGTCAAGGCGGCTCTCGAGACGGAGGCGGTGGGCCTCCTTCGCGAGTACCTCAGGATCGATACCACGAACCCCCCGGGCCGGACGACGGAAGCGGTGGCGTTCTGGACCCGCCTCCTCGGCTGCGAGGGGATCCCGTACGAGGTCGTCGGCGACGACCCGGAGCGGCGCATCGTCGTCGCCCGGCTCGCCGGCCGGAGCCGGGAGGGAGCGCTCCTCCTCCTCCACCACATGGACGTGGTCTCTCCCGGCGACGTGGCCAAGTGGCAGAAGCCTCCCTTCGCGGCGGAGATGGGGACGGGCGAGTCCTATTTCTACCTCGTCGGCCGCGGCGCCCTCGACATGAAGGACCTCGGCATCGCCCACTTCCTCGCGATGGCCCAGCTGAAGAGGGACGGGATCGTCCCCGCCCACGACGTGGTCTTCGTGGCCGAGACGGGGGAGGAGACGTTCGACCCGTCGATCGGGATCGGCTGGATCCTCCAGCATCGCCCGGATCTCCTCGCCGGGGTCACCGACGTCTTCAACGAGGGGGGCGTGAACGAGGTGGTGACCGACCACATCGCCCGGTTCGGCGTCGAGGTCCTGCAGAAGGGGATCGTCTCCGCGTACGGCTACGGCAAGCCCGCCGACCTGAAGGCGTTCGCCAGGTCGCTCGAGGAGCGGATGCCGGGCTACCCGTACCACGTGACGCCCGAGATCGAGGACTTCCTGGCGTTCATCGGCCCCTCCCGGTCGGACGTCTGGGGGCGGCAGATGATCGACGCGAGGAAGGCCATAGCCGCGGGTCGTTTCAACGAGGGGATCCCGGAGGTCTACCGCGCGCTCCTGCGCGACATGTACTACACGGGAGACGTCCAGAAGAGCCCCGACGGCGACCGGATGGAGGTCGTCGCGACGCTCCTTCCCGGCAGCCCCGTCGCGCCCCGCTGGAGGGAGATGCAGCAGTGGGCGGCCGCCCGCCACGTGACGCTCCGGCTCCGGTACCTCACGTCCGACAGCGTGGCGACACCGCGGACGGGAAGGGCCTGGGACGCCGTCGCCACCGTCCTGGGGCTCGACCCGGAGGGGGCCGAGGTGGGGATCTACGTCCTGACGGGCGCGTACACGAACTGCCAGGTCCTCAGGGCGCGCGGCTACCGCTGCTACGGCCTCTCGACCTTCAACGTGAACTTCACCGACGCCTGGAAGATCCACAACGTCAACGAGCGGATCAACGTCGTCTACTTCGTCGACGGCGTCGAGCGGATGAAGGCGATCGTCCGCGAGTTCGCCACGGCGCCGTGACGGCGCGCCCCGCACGGGAGGAGAGCCGGATGGCCACCATCGACCTCTTCTACGAACGGAAGGGCTGAACCAGCTGCCAGCGCACCCGTGAGGTGCTGCAGAGCGAGAAGACCGAGGTCGTCGAGACGCGCCAGGCCCGGTCGGCGCCGCTGACCGAGGAGGAGGTCCGGACGCTCCTCGCCTCCGTCGACGAGGTGGTCGTCGCGAAGGGGAAGAGCTCCCGTACGCTCGCTGCCCGCGACGCGACCCCCGACGAACTCCGGGGGCCGACCGGCGGGTTCCGCGCGCCGATCCTGAGGTCGGGGCGCCGCCTCCTCGTCGGGTTCCAGCCGCAGGCTCTCGCGGCGTTCCTCGGCTGAGGCCGGCGCCTCGCGCGACGAGGCCCGTCAGGGAGCCAGCGTGACGACGTCTCCCCTCGCGGGACGCGAGAGGGAGGTGGCCTTCCCGGACGGATCGCCCGCGAGCCAGAACGGGAGCTGGTCGAGCCGGTTCCGCGACCCGACGTGGCCCGAGACCCCGAAGGGGACGACGAGCGTCGCCGCCGCGGGCTTCCCCCAGTCGACGACGAGACGCATCGACTGGCCGTACGACGGCGACGACGCGCGGACCACCTGCGGCGCGCCGGACTGCTCGGGCGTCGGCGGGTCGAAGAGCCAGCCGAGCCCCCGGACCCTCCCGAGGGGGTGACGGACCGCGAGCCGGTTCGCCGCGCCCCAGCGCCAGCGGGAGCGGTCGCGGCCCCAGCGGACGGAGAGCTCCTCGATCGTCGTCCGCGCCACGCGCGCGAGGAGCTCGTCCTTCCGCCCGAGCCCGGCCCTCTCCCACGCCGCGCCGTCGGCGGCCACGAGGTCGTTCCAGCTCTCCTCGTCGAGGAGGTGCCGCGGAGGGACGACCCCCCAGGCCTCCGCCGCGGCCTTCCGGAGGTTCTTCCGGAGCGTCCGGGCGACGAGGAACGAGGAGCTCGCCGCGTCGGCGCCGCCGTCCCACGCGGCGAGGGCCGACGCCACGTCGGCCGGCAGGAACGGCCGGAAGGGGAGGGCGAAGAGGCGGAGCGGCTCGGAGACGACGTCGAGCTGGATCGCCTCCAGGTCGTCCCGCCCGAGCTTCCTTTCCGCCCGCCGTGCCGCCTCGAGGAGGTCGCGGATCCGCCGGGCGCGCGTCGGGCTCCCCCAGTCGGTAGCGACGACGCGCGGGTACGACGTCCCGAAGACCCGCTGGTTCGCGGTGACGACGATCCCCGACGGGGGGTCGACCACGCGCGGGAGCTCGGAGGACGGGACGAGCCCGCTCCAGCCGTTCGCCGGGTCGGACCCGTCGTAGGGGACGCTCCCGTCGGTGCCGGGGCGGCGGACCGGGAGGAGCCCCGCGGGCCGCCACCCGATCGAGCCCGATGCGGACGCCCAGACGACGTTCTGGGGCGGGCCGGTGAACTCGTCGAAGACGGCGAGGGCGGCGTCGGCGCTGCGGGCCCGGAGGAGGTCTCCGGTGGGGAGGCGGAGGTTCCGCGGGTCGAGGGCCGTCCAGGCGAGGGCGAGGTTCCCGTCGACGAGGGGGCCGCGCGAGGTCGTCCGGACCGTGAGCCGGAACGGCGCACGCCCGCGGACCGGGATCGCCTCGACGCGCGTCCCGACCTCCTCGAGGGCGCCGCCGCGGACGACCTTGCCGTCGCGGAAGGTCTCGGCGTAGAGGTCCTGGACGTCGGCCATCAGGTTCGTCAGCCCCCAGGCGAGCTCCTCCGTCCGTCCGATGACGAGGGCCGGGATCCCCGGGAGCGTGACCCCCTCCGCCAGCCGCCCGGCGACCCGGAACCGCATCGGGAGCCAGATCCCCGGCATCTCGAGGCCGAGGTGCGGGTCGCTCGCCAGGAGCGGCTTGCCGCTCGCCGAGAGCGCCCCCGCGACGGCGAACGCGTTCGACCCGAGGACCTCGGAACGATCGTCGTCGCCGTCGTCGCTGTCGGAGCCGCTGGTGCTCGCAACGCGCGGGGCGTCGTCCGTCCAGGGGACGAGGCTCGCGCCCGCTTCCGCCTTCCCCCGTCGCCACGGCCCGGCCGGCGACGGCCGCCACCCCGCGAGGTCGGGAAGCGCGGGGACGGGCGGCGGCCCGGAGTCGGGGACGAGCGTCACGTCGTCGCGCGTCGCGCGCGGGAGGAGGAAGGCGCGGAGGCTCTCCGGGAGCCCGGCCAGCCGCGCGGCGTCCCGCTCGCTCTCCCACGTCGACGTCAGCTGCTCGTACATCAGGAGGAGGACGGCGAGGGAGTCGCCCGGGCGCCACGGCTCGGGAGCGGTCCGGAGGAGGGTGAACTCCAGGCCGAGCCGGCCGCGCCTCTCGAGGAGGAAGGCGTTGATCCCGGCGGAGAGGGCCTCGAGGTCGGCCCGCTCGCGCGCTGGGAGGAGCGGGACCGCCGCGTCGGCCACCCGGCCGAAGCCGTAGGTCCGGTGCCTCCGGTCGAGCGGGAGGGCGGCCGGCCCGAAGAGCTCGGCGAGCTCTCCCCGCGCCGTCCGCCGGAGGAGCTCCAGCTGGAACATCCGCTCGCGCGCCGTCAGGAAGCCCTGCGCGCGGATGGCGTCCTCGGCGCTCGCGGCCTCGACCGTCGCGACGCCCCTCTCGTCGAACGTCGCCTTCACCGGGGCGGAGAGGCCGGGGAGCCGGGAGGCGCCGCGCGACGGGAGGTTCCAGAGGACGAGCCCCTCGCCGAGAGCGGCGACCAGGAGGACGAGGACGAGCGGGACCGCGAGGAGGCGGACGGGGCGGCGCATCCCGCCAAGCGTAGCGCCGGAGGGAGGGGAACGGGCGCGCCTACAATCCGGGCGATGGAGACCGTGAAGATCGAGGGCGTCGAGGTCGCGCTCGCCCACCCCGACGAGTTCCCGCTGGAGTGGACGGGGCGCGAGGAGCTCCTCGACCAGCTCCTCGCCGCGTGGCTGGTGGTCGACCCGGCCGACCAGCCGCTCCACCCGCGCCTCGTCGGCAAGCCGGGCGTCGGCAAGACGACGCTCGCCTACGCGGCCGCGAAGCGGCTCGGGCGGCCGGTCTACGTCTTCCAGGCGACGGTCGACACCCGCCCCGAGGACCTCCTCATCACCCCCGTCATCGCCGAGCAGGGGCGGATCCGCTACGTGGCCTCGGGGGTCGTCAGCGCCATGGTGAAGGGGGGCGTCGCCGTCCTCGACGAGGGGAACCGGATGAGCGAGAAGTCGTGGGCGTCGCTCGCCCCGCTCCTCGACGTGCGGCGGACGGTGGAGTCGATCGTCGCCGGCGTGAAGGTGAAGGCGCACCCCGAATTCCGCTTCGTCACCACCATGAACGACGACGCCTCCACCTTCGAGCTCCCCGACTACATCCACTCGCGCCTGACGCCGACGATCCTCGTCGACTTCCCCGAGGAGGAGGAGGAGCGGGCGATCCTCGCGGGGAACCTCCCCTTCGCCCCCGAGGAGCTCGTCCGCTGGGTGACGGCGTTCCTCCGCCGCGCCCACGAGGCGGACGAGCCGTACAGCGTGAGGGACGGCATCAACGTGGCGCGCTACGCCCTGAAGCGGCTCGCCTGGGGCGCCCGCTCGGGGGGCGACGGGGGAAAGCCCGGGGCGCGGCTCCTGGAGTCCGTCCGGGCCGTCCTCGGCGACGACGCCCTCCGCTACGTCGCCGACGAGGCGGCCACCCGCCCGCGGGGCCCGCGGGGAATCTAGGGGAGAGGCGGCCGGTGTCTCCACCCGCGGGGGGAACGCCGCGGCGGACCGGCCCGGCCTGAGCGCGGCCCGTGTCGACGCCCTCCGCCTCCCTCTTCCCTCCGCCCGACCCCGAGACCGGCGTCATCCGCGCCGGCGAGCGGCTCCTCCTCCTCCCCACCCTCCACCAGGCGGTCGAGTTCGCTCTCCTCGTGAGGCGCGCCTTCTTCGCCCACCGGCCGACCGCCGTGGCGATCGAGCTCCCGCGGTCGATCGAGGAGCCGTTCCGCCGCGCCGTCCTCCGCCTCCCGCTCCTCACCGTCCTCCTCTACCCCGAGGGGGAGGAGACCGTCTACCTCCTCGTCGAGCCGCACGAGGCGATGGTGGAGGGGACCCGGCTCGCGCTCGAGAACGGCTGCCGCCTCGCCCTGGTCGACCGCGACGACGGCTCGTACCCGCTCCACCGCGACCGCGCGCCCGACCCGTACGCCCTCACGCGGATCGGCCCTGCGGCCTACCTCCGCCCCTTCCTCGAGAGCCGGCCGCCGTCCGCGGACCCGCGCGACGTCGCCCGCGAGCGGGCGATGGCGTGGCGCCTGAACCAGCTGACGGCGGAAGGGGAGACCGTCCTCTGGATCGGCGGCGCCGCGCACGTCCGCGGCCTCCTCGGCGCCCTCGACGGGCCGCTCGCCGAGCCGCTCGACCGGCTCCACCGCGACGAGGCGCGCCTCGCGGCCCTCTCCCCCGAGTCGACCGGCGAGGTGATGAGCGAGCTGCCGTGGGTCTCGGCCGACTACGAGCGGGCGCGGACCGTCGGGCGCGCCTTCGCCTTCGACGCGGAGGTCGACACCCTCGCGTCGATCGACCGCCTCCTCCTCGCGGCGGCCGAGCGCTACCGCGTCGACCAGGGGGAGGGGGTGCCGCCCACCGCGTTCCGCGCGCTCGCCCAGTTCTCGCGCCGCCTCTCGCTCGTCCAGGGGGTCCTGACGCCGGGCTTCTACGAGCTGGTCGTCGCCGCGCGCGGCACCGTGGACGACGACTTCGCCTGGCACGTCTGGGACCTCGGGGCGGCGTGGCCCTGGCCCGACGGGACCCATTCCCTCCCCGAGATCAAGCTCTCGGGCGAGGACCTCCTCCTCGAGGGGCGCCGCGTCCGCTTCCGCCGCCGCTTCCCCGGCAAGGAGCGGCGCCTCTCCCGCCTCCCCGTCCGCAAGCGCCCGAAGGAGCAGCGGAAGGGGGACTGGCGCAGGCTGAAGTTCGACCAGGGGATCTGCAGCTACCCGCCGGAGGACGTCGCGGTGGAGCGGTTTGGCAACCGCCTCCGCGCACGGGCGCTGCGTCTCCTCACCGACGAGACCCGCCGCGTCCAGCCGATGACGACGAGCCTCCTCGACGGCGTCGACGTCAAGGAGACGCTCCGGCGCCTCCACGAGGGACGCCTCTGGGTCTACGAGGAGGCGCGCCTGAAGGGGGGAGCCGGCTCGGTCGTCGTCATCTTCGACGAGGACGAGGAGGGCTATCCCTGGAAGACGACCTGGATGGGGGAGCACGGCCAGGAGTCGGACATGGCCTTCTACGCCACGCCGCTCGGCGAGAAGCTCGTCGGCCCCGGCATCTCCTCCTGCACCTACGGCGGATTCCTGATGACGATCCCGCCGGGGCGCCTGTACGACGTCTGGACCGACCCCGACTACCAGGGGCCGTTCCGCGCGCCGGAGGTCCTCCTCCTCGCCGCCCTCGACTACGCCCGCGAGCCGCGCGTCGTCTACGCCGCGAAGAAACCGCCGCGGGCGGCCCTCAAGCGCTTCGCCTCGCGCCTCGGCAAGCGGATCGTCTTCCTCCCGATCGGGAGCCTCTCCTCGCTCCGCCTCCAGCGCCTCCGCCGCTTCCACGTCCTCGCGGGACGCGAGGTGCGGGGGTGGGCGAAGGAGTACGTGCCCGAATGAGAGGCGGGCGATCCGACGGGGCGGCCCTGCACGACGTCGACACGACGTGGACGAGGAGCTGACGGATGCACTTCTGGAATCGGCTCTTTCCCCGAAAGGCCCGCCCCGCCGCTCCGGCGCCCCCCCCGGTCGCCGACCGGATGCGCAACGACTGGGACGCGAGGGCGCGGGAGGACGCCCGGTTCTTCATCGCGACAGGCGCCGCGGCATCCGAGGAGACGTTTCGAGCGTCGGGAGCCGCCGAGCTCGAGGGAGCGGTCCTCGACGGGATCGTCCTCGACCCCGCCGCCCGCGTCCTCGAGATCGGCTGCGGCGTCGGACGGCTCCTCCGGCCGCTGGCGCAGCGGGTCGCGGCGGCGCACGGCGTCGACATCTCGCCGGCGATGGTCGAGCAGGCCCGTGCGGCCTGCGCCGACTGCCCCAACCTCCGGTTCTCGGTGACGGACGGGACGCTCCGCGGCTTCGCCGCGTCGTCGCTCGATCTCGTCTTCTCCTGGATCGTCTTCCAGCACATCCCCGAGAAGGGGCCGATCGAGACCTACGTGAAGGAGGCCGCGCGCGTCCTCAGGCCCGGCGGCCTCGTCCGCTTCCAGGTGGACGGCCGCTGGCGCCTGGAGCGCGAGGGACCCGAGACGTACGACGGGGTCAAGCTGCGCCCGGAGGAGGTCCGGGAGATCGTCCGGCGCGCCGGTCTCAAAATGGTCGAGGAGTGGGGAGAGGAGACGCACTACCACAGCGTCACCGCGGCACGCGCCGGGAGCGGGGCCGCCGTCCGCCTCCTGCCGCGTGCCTGGGATGCGACGCTCCTCGAGCGGCTCCTCTCCGACCTCGGCTTCCCCGACGCGCCCCTGCGAGCCGGGAAGGTGGTCTCCGGGGCCGCGAGCCTCCGCTCGGCCCTCGAGGACCTCGAGAGCCGCTGGGAAGGCGTCGCGAACGAGGAGTTCGTCCGCCGGCTCCACCTGGCGCTCCTCGGATCCGAGCCCGAGGAGTGGCAGCTCAGGCAGGACGTGCGGCTCCTGGACGCGCACCTGGAGACCCGCGGCGCCCTCGTCGACACCCTCGTCGCCGGCGCCACCTTCCGGAACCTGCTTCGCCCCATCGACTCCGGGGTCCCGTGGTACCGGAGGGAGACGGCGGGGGACGCGACGGATCGGCCGCTCCACGACCTCGTGGACGAGCTCGAACGCGGGGGGGGGGGGCGGACCCGACGGTCGACCGCTTCCTGGAGGACGCGTTCTCGCGCGTCCTGGGACGCGCCCCCGATCCGGCCGGACGCGAGCACGACCTGGGTCGGCTCCGCGCGGGCCGGTACGAGAGAAGACGGATCCTGCGCGAGCTGCTCACGGCGCCCGACCCCGTGCCTGTCCCGCCGCCGCCGGAGCCCGGGACGGTCCGGGCGCTCGGAGGCGACCCGTCGCGTCCCCTCGCCTGCGGCGAGTCGTTCCCGGGAGAGCGCGCCGTCGCCCGGCGCTTCGTCGTGGAGACCGCGGGGCTGCCAACGGAGGAGCTGGTCGAGCAGGGCTACCGGCGCCTCCTCGGGAGGGAGCCGGACGCCGACGGGCTGGCGTTCTTCTCCGGGAAGCTCTCCCGGGGAGAGCTGAACGGGGTGGAATTCGCGCGGGTCCTCCTCTGGAGCGACGAGCTCAGGAGGCGGTAGCCGCGACCCGCGCTACGCCCTCCCCCGGGCCGCCTCCTCGAGTCCCGTGGCGACCCGAGAGACCTCTTGAAGACGCTGCGATCGGATCGGGATCCGGAAGGAGGCGAGGACGCTGGCGTCGACGACGATCAGGGCCGCCCGGGTGCTACGCTCCTCGTGGGTGCTTTCGCGATGAGCCTCCCCGAGCGCCACGAGCTTCCCGACGGGACTCCCGTCTACGCGGGAGCCGGGAGCCCGTTCGACGAGAACGGGGTCGACCTCTCCCTCGTCGACGCGATGCTTGCGATGACGCCGGCAGAGCGTCTCTCCTGGCTCGAGGACGCCCTGGGGCTCGTCGAGACGCTCCGGTCCGGCCTCCTGTCCCCGGGTCCGGGAGAGGCCGGGAGGCGTTGAGCGCGGCACGCCTCCTCCAGGCGCTGACGGACGGCGAGGTGAGGTTCGTCGTGGTCGGAGGCCTCGCCGCCGTCGCCCAGGGGGCCCCGTTCGTGACGTTCGACGTCGACGTCGTCCACGAGCGCTCCGTCGAGAACGTCCGCCGCCTCCTCGGGGTCCTCTCCGGGATCGGCGCCGTCTACGTCCGCGACCCGGGCTCGCCCCCGATCGCCCCGCGGGAAGATCTCCTCCTGGGCGAAGGCCACCACGTCCTGACGACCCTCCACGGGCGCCTCGACGTCCTCGGCCGGATCGAAGGAGGGCGAGGCTACGACGACCTCCTGCCGAGCACCGTCGAGAGCCGGGTCGGGGACGCTGCCGTCCGGCTCCTCTCGATCGAGACGATCCTCGAGATCAAGCGGGCGAGCCCTCGTCCCAAGGACCGGGCGATCGTCCCGCTCCTCGAGGCGGTCATTCGGCGCCGTCCGAGCTGAGGCGAGGCCGGCCGCCCCGGATCGTCGAGCTCGGGTCGCCGGCATCTTCGCGCTCCGGCGCCACGAGGACGAGCGAGCCGCCGGCCGGCAGCTCGCCTGTGACGCACGCCGCGGGCGGCGGGTCCTTCCCCTGCGGCGAGTCGAGCTCCTTGCGCGTCAGGGTGCAGAGGCCGTAGGTCCCCGTTGTCCAGACCCCCGCCTCGATCCGCATCCCGCCCCTGATCGGGATCCGGTCGCCCCGGAGGAGCTCGTCGGCGCGCGTTCCGCAGCCGTCGCGATAGAGGATCGCGAAGAGGCCGCTCTCCCGCTCGGGGACGTCGAGGACGAGCCAGCCGCCGGTCGCCGGGATCGTCACGGCGGTCTCGCGGTTCGCGTCGATGGTGAACGGCCCGAGGAAGCCTGGGAGCTCGCGGGGCGGAACGAGAAGGCACCCGATCTCCATGCTCGCGGGGACGAGCGCGGTGAACCATCCGGCGCTCGCGGGCCTCCGGGGCTCGCGCGGCGCGCGAAGGTAGGTCAACCCGCGCCAGTCCCGCCGCCGGATCGGCCGGACCCGGCTTCCCGGAACGAGGAGCGCCGGGACGGGGCTCCCGGCCGAGGTCGTGACCCGCCCGACGATGCCCATCTGCCGCTCGCAGACCATCCGGACGAACTCGGGGTCGTCGTCGGGAGGAACGTCGGCCGAGTAGAGGAGGCTCAGGCAGCGCGGTGCGGAAGCGATGAGGCCGGTCTTGCCGGGCGGAAGTCCCTCGATTCGCACCTCACCGTCGACGATGTCGTGTCGGACGGCGTTGCCGCCGCCGCGAAGGTGCTCGTTCAGGATTCCCCTCGCGATCGGCTCCCCCTTCTCGTCGACCACCTCCACCTGGAGCGCCGGGTCGCGAAACCGCGCCTCCACGAACGGCTCCGGCGGCACGCCGGGAGCACGGGGGTCGGGTACCTCCACGTCGGCCAGGCGGTCGAGCGCCGGGCGGTCGCACGTGACCCGGACGGCGTACCGCCCGGGCCGCGGCAGCGCTCCCTCGAAGAGGCCGTCGGCGTTGCTCCGGAGTCGAACCGCCACCTCGCCCTCCTCATCCCGGAAGAGGAGCCCCGCGTGGAGGGGGCGCCGCCCGAGGAGCGCGACGCCGTGGACGCGGAGCATCCCGAGGTCGAGCTCGATGGGCCCGGTCTCCTCGGCGAGGACGATTCGGGAGGGAGAGACCCACCAGACCTCTCCGGCGGAGGTCCGGGCGCGAACGCGGAACGGACGCCCCGCCGGGACGGCGGCGTGGAGCCAGCTGCCGTCGAGCCGCGACTCGGCCGACGCCAGGAGCGCGCCGGGCGCCAGTCCCTCGGCGTCCCGGACCTCGATCGTCCACGGGCGCCCCGTCGGGTCGCGGGGCGGCGCGAGGCGGAGCTCGAGGGGGCGAACGACGGGAGGCTCCGAGCGAGCCGCGAGGGGGGAAGCCACGAGCGCGACGAAGGCGAGCGCGACGAGCGCGACGAGCGCGCGAGGGGAGGCGAACCCCGGCCCGAAGGCTGATCTCATCGTCCTTCCGGTTCTACGTCATGCGGCGGCTACCTGTCGCTCGAAAGAAGAGTGAGCGGGGGGTGTCTGAAAAAGAGCCCGTCGAGGCCACTTCAGGGTGTGAGGAGCCACCCCCCATCCATCAGCCGCGCCTGCGCGACCCCCCAGGACTCGCGGCCGAGACCACCTCCGCCCGTCTCTGCGACAGGGTTTCATCCATGCGGTTCAACTCGCTTCTCCTTTCGGTCCACAACCCTTCGGAACTGGAGGTCAGATGAGATGTCATGTCACGATGACAGCCGTGGTGATTGCCGCGGCACTTGAATCGACAGCGGCGCCCGCGGAGACGCTCGTCGTCCGAGCCCGGGATGCGAAGGTCCGTCCGGCTGCGGCGCTCGGGACCGCGGCCGTCGGTGAGTCGTTCTGCAACGACGGCTACTGCACGGTCCTTCCTGCGACTCCTGCTCACCGGGACGTCCTGGCGAAGCTGGAGAGGGCCGGCACCATCACGCTCGAGGCCCTTCCTGACGCCAACAAGCTCTTCCTGCAGCGCGCCACATGGGACGGCGACCGCCGCGCGTTCGATGCCGACTTCGCGCTCGGCGCGGAAACCGTGAGTGCGACCTCGGCGGCCCAGGCGTATGTCGTCTTCAAGGCCCCGGTCGAGCCGGCCTGGATCAAGGCCCTGGAGGCCCGCGGGGTCAAGTGTCTCGAGCCGATTCCGACCCAGGGTTACCTGACGTTCGGATCAAGGGAGACATTCGAGTCTCTCGTGCGGACCCTCCCCTTCGTCCGCGACGTCGTCGAGGTCCCCGCCGGGGTGAAGCGGTTCAACCTCGACACGCGGAGCGAGGGGGACGACGACGGGCCGGCGCCCACCACGGTCACCGTCGTCGCCGCCGAGCAGGCGTTCGTCGCGGACATCCTGCGGTCGACGGCAGGTCGAGACGTGCCGACCGTCGGGAGCACGGGCACGACGACCACACTCTCCGCCGAGCTCACCCGACAGGAAGGGATCAACCTGGCCGACTTCCCGGAAGTCGTCAGCGTGCGGCGTGACACGATTCCAGGCGCTCCGTCGGACGAGCGATCGAACCGCATCGTCGCGGGCCAGTGGCAGACGCCCGGATCCTCCTGGCCCATGAGCCTAGGCTCGAACAACGGAAGTCCGCGCTTCTGGGACGGATACCTTCAATCCGTCGCCTCCGCCGGGATCAACCTGTCGAACTAGGTGATCGGGTTCCTCGACACCGGGGTCGACGGGGGATTGCAGCAGAACGGGTCCGCATACTGTCCGCCGTACCTGCGGCCGCCCGGATACCCTGCCGCCGGGTGTCGCCTTTCGTTTACGGCCGACCTGACCAACGGCTTCACAAATGCAGACTTGAGAGCGGACGATTTTCGCTACCATGGCACGATGACGACCTCAATTGCAGCGGGGTTCTCAGGCGGCGCGAGCTCAGGCCGAGATGTGGGCGGCTACGCGTTCACGCAGGGGGTCGCACAAGGTGTGTCGGTGGCTGTCTGCAAGATATACCGTCTGTGCAATCAAGAGCAATGGCGGAGCGACCTGCCGCGGGAATCGCCTCAAGGAGTCTCGGAAAGATCGCTTCGCTACGGCCTGGTAGAGTTGAGCGCATCGTCCCCCCTACCCGACGCGCAACCCGGCTCTCCGTCGCCTCCAGGAGCGACGCTCTTCAACCACAGTTGGAACAACTACACGATCTTCGACTACGACGAAAGCTCGAAAATCATTGACAAGACCAGTCGATCATTGGTGGCTGCTCAATTCGACTTTGGCACCGGCTATCCCGACTACGTTCCAAACATTGTCTTTGGCCCCGCCCGCCCGGCCCTGCACATAATCTCTGCCGGGAACCTACTCCCGGGACAAACGGACCGGCGAGTACTTAGCCCCGGGGTAGCCAAGAACGGAATTACCGTGGGAGCGATGGAATCTTACAACCAGGAGAGCTTCACCTCTGGATGCTTAGACAACAACCCCGACAACGCCAATAACCCGAGGCAGATTACAGGCTTCAGCCGGACTGGGTTTCCGTACCAGCGGCTGAAGCCTGATCTCGTGGCGCCTGGAACGAGATCATATGGTCGCCGCTCGGCAAGCTACGACCCAACCAACTGTGGGACCGCCCCCTGCAATGCGAACCTCGACAACTCGGGTCAGTACCTTTGGCACTTTGGAACGAGCTTTGCGGCACCAGTGGTGAGCGGAGCGGCGGCACTGGTCCGCGCGTGGCTCTCTCCAATCGTCGGGGGCGTGCCATCGCCCGCTCTCGTAAAGGCGACCCTAGTCGCAACGGCGCGAAACCTCGCACCGTGCGCGGTAGGTTGCCCGACGTGCACGTCCTGCTCAGACTGTGGCGACATGCGACCGGCTCCGGACAAGTACCAGGGGTGGGGCGGAGTATCCCTCGATCGGCTCTTCCGGCCGGCGTCGAACTACTACTTCTTCGACCAGGGCTGGGTGTTGTCGAGCAACGGAGCCTCGTGGTCGAAAGTTCTCACGATTGCAGACGTGAGCCGGCCCGTTTCCGTCGCTCTCGTTTGGACGGACAGGGCCAGCGAGACCCCGGTAAAGACCGAAACGAACCTCGTCAACGACCTCGACCTGCGGATCGACCTGAGCGCCGGAGGGCAGGGGTACTTCTGGCAAGGCAACAACTACTACACGAGCATCGATTCCTGCGCTCGGGACGGCTACGCCCTTCGGAATCCCTGGCCGGCGACGTACGAACGGAAGAACAACGTCGAGAAGATTGATATCAAGGCAAGTGATATTCCGGCTGGCGCCACGCAGATAACCGTCAGGGTCACCGCCTTTAGCTTGACGGGAGACGGTATGGATCCGACGAGCAATTCTCAGTTTCGCCAGGACTTCGCGTTGGCGGTGGAAAATGCGCATCAGTAGTCTCGCTGTTTGGGTCGCCGGATCGTGCCTGATGTCCCGGATTGGCTCGGCGCAGACTCCCACCGTCCGATACTACGTGCCCTGGGTCATCGCCCGGTCTGCTGTTCAGACCCCAGGCACGCCGGACGGGGGTGCGGCCAGATTCTGGTGGGGGAGCGATATCTTGGCCATCAACACCAGTTCTAATGCGCGCCCGTTCCAGTTCGTCGGAGCCTATGGCGATGCCGTGGTGACCGACCCAGATTGCCTCCTCCGACGGGACCTCCAACGCGGCGAGAGGATGAGTTGGAACTGCTTCTCGCCAACAAACTCCAGCTCGAATCTCGCAATGACCGTGGTCGAGACCACGCCCGAGGTGCTGATTCACGCAACCGTTAGCCGGGTCGAGCAAACCTGCGCTTGCGCGGCCGCCGGGTGTACATCCGTCGTAAGCGTCCGACGAACCGCGTTCTTCTCGGGCTCGATGTAATCGCCGAGTCTTCGTAGCGCGGAGGCACCGATGGGAAAGCGCGAGGCGAAGCGTCGGGAGATGGCGAAGGTGTTGTCGCGGTGGAAGGCGAGCGGGAAGTCGGCGGCGGCGTTCGCGCGGGAGGCGGGGATGCCGGAGTCCCGGCTCTGGTACTGGAA
>JAKOVQ010000038.1 GCA_029781975.1 Acidobacteriota bacterium | reverse complement strand
GCGGTCGGGGAGGACCTTGAGCGCGACGTCGCGGCCGAGCTTCGTGTCCCGGGCCCGGAAGACCTCGCCCATGCCGCCCGCGCCGAGCGGCGCGATCACCTCGTAGCGGCCGAGGCGGGTGCCAGGAGCGAGAGACATCGGGATCCCTCCGAGGTGTTCGCCGGCACCGGGATCTCGACGAAGTGTAGCTCGGGAGGAGCGGCCGAGCCCGCCTCGATACCTACCGTCGTTCACCGGCGCGTCCCTCCGCGGGAGAGCCGGCCCCTGCCCAGGCCGACGACGTCCGCGGCCGGGAGCACCGTCACCCGATCGGCCAGGTCGTAGCGCCTTTCCCCGGGGTAGATGACGTACAGCCGGTCGAGGCCGAGGTCCGCCAGGGCGATCCGCATCGAGGGCGTGACCGTCGGGGCGTCGGCCCTCTTCGCCTCGAAGCCGATGCGCCGGCCGTCGCGGAACGCGAGGAGGTCGAGCTCGGCGCCCTGGTGCGTCGCCCAGAAGTACGCCTCGTCGGGCTCGACGGCGCGGAGCGCCTCGCCCAGGACGTACCCCTCCCACGAGGCGCCGCACTTCGGGTGCAAGAGGAGCTCGGCCTCGGACTTCACGCCGAGGAGCGCGTGGAGGATCCCCGGGTCCGCGACGTAGACCTTCGGGGACTTGACCTGTCGCTTGGCGAGGTTCTCGTGCCAGGGCGGGAGCTGGCGGACCATGAAGAGCCCGGTCATGAGGTCCAGGTAGCGCCTCACGGTCGGCTCGCTGAGCCCGAGCGAGCGGGCGGGGTCGGCCGCGTTCCAGACCCCCCCGTGGACGTGGGCGAGCATCGTCCAGAAGCGCAGGAGCGCGGTCGCGGGGATCGACACGCCGAGCTGCGGCAGGTCGCGCTCGAGGAACGTCTGGATCAGCTGCCGGCGCCAGGTGTGGCTCTCGGCCGCGGAGCGCGAGAGGAAGGAGCGCGGGAATCCGCCCCGGAGCCAGTGGCGCGCGAGGCGTTCGACCCCGACCTCGCCGAGCGAGAAGCCGCCGAGCCCAACGACTTCGACGCGGCCCGCGAGGCTCTCCGAAGCCTGCCGCAGGAGGGCGGGGGAGGCGCTGCCGAGGACGAGGAACCGGGCGGGGAGCGGCCTGCGGTCTGCGAGGAACCGGAGGTACGGGAAGAGCTCCGGCCGCCGCTGCACCTCGTCGAGGACGACGAGCCCGCGCAGGGGCGAAAGGGCGGTCGCCGGCTCCTCGAGCCGGGCGAGGCTGACGGGGTCCTCGAGGTCGAAGTATGACGAGGAGCCCGGCGGCACGAGCTCCCGGGCGAGCGTCGTCTTGCCGCACTGGCGCGGCCCGGCGAGGACGACGACGGGGCTCCGGCGGAGTGCGGCGCGGAGGCGGGCGAGGACCGTCGGGCGGGCGATCACGAGGACACCGTACCATGAAATGCAAATACCATGTATTCGAATTTCGTGGACAGAGGCCGCGGCATCCGGGTTGGGCGGGCCGCCGACCGGGCCAGCGGCGACCTCATCGAAGCCCTTCGACGACGTAGAGAACGCGGAGGTCCTCGCTGGCCATGTACGCCGCCTGGCGCCCGTCGGGCGTCACCAGGACGAAGATGCTCAGAGCGCCCGCCAGATCCGAGGGGCCGATGCGCCCCATCTCGGTACGGGCTCCGGTGGTCCAGTCGACGCGGGCGAGCGCCGGCGGGAGCTGCTGCGGGTCGTAGGCGAAGACGGACCTGCCGTCGTCGCTCCAGCCCGCGAGGACCTCGCCGTCCCGGATTCCCTTGAGAGGTACCGGGTCCCCGCCAGGGATCGGGTAGAGGCGGAACTCGCCGGCGGACTGTCCGACGACGGCCCGGCCGTCCGGCGCGATCCACGGGTGGCGCGCTTCGACTCCTTCGGGAGTCACAGGGCGCGGGTCCGAGCCGTCCGCGCCGGTGACCCAGACGCGGCGGGGACGGTCCGGGGAGAGGTCGTAGAGCCAGATGCCCGCTCCGTCCGGCAGCAGGCCTGCGGTCGCATCCGTGAATCCCGGCACGGCGATCTCCCTCGGCTGACCGTCGCCCGTCGGGTACACCGCGACCTCGAGACTGCCGGCATTCCCGAGCGTCAATGAGACGGACCTCCCGTCCGGCGAGAAGACCGGCCTTGCTCCCCTGCCGGCCATCAGCCGCACGGGCGGGTCTCCTTTCGTGTTCCGGATGAAGGTCCAGCGGCCGCCCCTCCCGACGCCCTCGCCGTACTCCCAGAACGAGATCATCCGGCCGTCCTTCGTCAGGTCCCAGAGACGGGAGCAATCGAAGAGGGAGAGTTCCCGGTCGGGCTCGCTGCCGCCGGACCGATGGAAGACGCGGTGCCGGAAGTCCTCCCGCGCGACGAGCGCCCGGCCGTCGGCGGAGATGTCCAGCAGCACGAGGTGCCCCGTCTCCCGGTGGACCTCGCGTTCCTGCCCGGAGAGCGTGACAGCCCGGACCGACTTGGGCGTTCCTTCGCGACCCGCTGTAAACCAGACCTCGTCGCCTCCGGGCGACCACGCGAGACCGTTCACGTCGAAATAGGTGGGCGTGAGCGCGGTCCTCCGCCCCTTCCTGTCCACCACGGCGACGACCCCGCCGCTGTTCCCGTCCTTGTCGCGCTCCACGAAGGCGACGCGCTCTCCGCCCGGCGAAATGCGGAGGTCGGAGAGGTAGGTCGTGCTCCGGACGAGGACGTTGCCGGGTGGGTATTCGAGAACCGCGCCTGGCCGCGTCTCGCGCACGATGGCGAGGGAGTTGTCGGCCCTGGACCAGTCGGCGGACGAGATGCCGGCTCCGACGACGCGAGGCGAGCTGCCGCGAAGAGGCCCGACGGCGAGGCGCGGCAACGTTCCCGAGGCGCCGAAGCGGTTCATCCGGCTCCCGAGCGCCACGGCGACTTCGCCAGACGCGGAGATGGCGAGGAGGCGGGCGGATGGCAGGTCCGTGGGAAGCGTCTCGAGCGTCTCGACGGAGACCGTCCAAAGGCCTTGCGGCCGGCCGTCCCACGCGGCGCTGTAGCTCACGGCCCTGCCGTCGGGCGCGAATCGCGCGCCGGAAACGAAGCCCCGCTGGAACGTGAGCCGCTGGAAGGACGGAAAGGGCCGCTCGTGCGACTGCCGCGCGGCAAGGAACCCGACCGCTGCTCCGACGAGGCCGATGATCCCGGCGAGGCCGGCCGCGGCGAGCCGTCGCGCCGGTCGCCGGACGAACCGGGCGGGCCCCGCGTCGGCGGCGTTCGAGAGCGTCTCGGCAAGGCGCTGGCGGCACGTCGCCAAGTCCCGGACGAGGTCGCGGGTCGAGTCGTACCGTTCGGCGGGTTCCTTGGCGAGGAGGCGCTCGACGAGCCAGCGAACAGGCGGAGGGGTGGACGGTGCGGCAGTCTCGAGCGGCTCGGGCTCGTCGCGGATGATCGCCGTCAGGACGTCGGCGGGGGTGTCTCCTCGGAACGGCCGCTTCCCCGCGAGCATCTCGTAGAGAACGGCGCCGAGGCTGAACTGGTCGCTCCGGTGGTCGACGGGCAGGCCGCGGGCCTGCTCGGGCGACATGTAGGCGACG
>JAKOVQ010000033.1 GCA_029781975.1 Acidobacteriota bacterium | reverse complement strand
TCGGTCTCCTTGGCGTTTGAAGTCGGCACTCCAAACCTACCAAGAACCGGGGTCGTGGCCCTTCGCTCGTAAAGGGACACCGCGAACCCGCGCCGAGGGGTGCCCTGTGGAACCCGCGGAGAACGCTTCGCGTTCCCCTCTGGTCCCACAGGGCCGGCTGCGGCCGAGGCTGGTTCATACACCACGAGAGCGGACGCTACTCCGCCTGGCGGCCGCCGGCGGGCACGAAGACCGTCTCGACGAGGATCGACCTCTCCTCCTCGACGAAGCGGATCGACGCCTGGCCTCCGACGACATCGAGCCGCAGCTCGCCGCGGATGGGACCGGCTGGTGGCGGGGAGGGCCTCACCAGGGGAGCCTCGGATCTCCCGGGCGGCCCCGGTCCCGCCGCCCGTGAAGCAGGGGGCGGGGAGGCGTCGCCGGCCGCTCCCGGCGAGCGGATGGGGACCAGAGTCCGGAGGGCCCTGACATCCCTTTCCGACGCACGCGTCCGCTCCAGCGCGCCCGTCCCGGCTCAGCCCGGGCCGTCCAGCGCCGAGAGGATCGACTCCATCCGGATCCGAACGAGGGGCGCGTTCGTCCCGGGGCCGAAGATGCAGCGAACCAGCCCCTCCCCGCCGGAGAACTCCTGAACGACCGCGGTCCCGCCCGGTGAGGAGATCCAGAGGCCCAGCACGCTGCCCAGGCCGGCCTGCGCCGACGCCTGGTTCGCGGCGGCGAAGACCCGTTCGAGGGGGGGCGTGGCGTCCTGGGCCGCGAGCCCGCCCACCCCGCCGAGGAAGCTGACCCCTCCCTGCCGGCTCGTGACAGACGCCGCGAGAAGCCCTTTCAGCGAGCGAAGGGCGTCCAGGTCGAGCGACCCACCCCCCGGGGCGCGCCGCGCCCCGGAGCCCGGCGTCGCGATCCGGTCCAGCAGGTCGGGGAGCCCCTCTCCCGGCCGACGTTCCGAGAGGAGCGGCGGCGGCGCGATCCCTCGGGCGGCCATCTCGTCGAGGAGCTCCTCCAGGGGAAGCAGGAGCGTCCCCCCGTAGCTCCGCTGGATCGGCGCGAAGATGCACTGGAGGCCGGGGAGCCGGAAGGCGTGTGCCAGCGACGTCGCGGTCTGGTCGAGGAACTCGGCCCGCATCGTCTCGGCGGAGACGAGGCCCCACCTGACGGCGAGCTCCGCGAAGTTCGCTCCGGTCTTTCGGCACTCCTCGACGACCTCGGCGACGTCGCTCGGCGCCATCAGCCCCCGGCGCGCCAGGCGCGCTCCGAACGTCTCCGGCACCGTCGACACGTTCGCCCAGGCGATGCGGCCGGAGCTGACCCGGATCCGCCCCGACTCCCGTCCCCCGCGGACGATGACCTCGCCCCCGGTGGGGGACTCCACGGCCTCGAGGAGGGCCAGAAGCAGCTGCCTCTGGCCCTCGCTCGCGCCGATTCCGTCGAGCCGGCTCGACGATCCGGTCTCGGTGATCACCTCACGCCAGTTCCCCGACGATCGCTGGCACCGCCTTCTCCATCTGCAGCTTGGCGAGCGCCTGGTTCCCGTCCCCCGACAGGATCGAGATCATGTGGAAGTGGGCCTTCGACTTCGTCCCGCTGCAGAGCATGACGATGAGCCCTCGCGGCGTGATGAGGACCATCTCGCGCGCGGCCTCGAGGCCGATCTTCTCGCAGACCTCGTGAGCGGTCCTGAAGACGTCGTTGAACGTGGCGCCGACGAGCCCGAGGTCGATGTTCGCGACCGCGGAGTCGGACGCGAGCAGCTCGCCCGTGTAGTGCATGATGCCGCAGGCCTGGTAGCCTTTGACCGCCTTGATGTCAGCCAGGTGATTCTCCAGAGCCATGTCCCTTCCTCCTTGCGAGTGGTCGTGTGAGGCACGCATTCGGTCGCCGATCCACGCGGCCTCCGGAACGTGGTCGGCGTCAGGGGCGGGATGCGGCGGCTGCGGCCCCGCCGACCCCATCGATTCGTGAGCGTTCCCGCTCTGCCGCTTTCTCCTTCTCGTGCCGGACGTCGCCTGCAGCCGGGGAGCTGACGGACCGTACGGAGCCGCCGTTCCGGGCGCGCCGTCCGCCGGGTGGGGCGGCGGGGGCCGGCGGAGTCGGTCCTCGACCTCTGGCACCGCTTCTCGTCATCGCAGGCAGCGGCCGAGCAAGCCGCCTGCCATGAGAGGGAGCGGCACTCCATCCCCTTCGCAACGAGGTGCTTGGGGATCAGGACCGGCTGGAAGGCGCCTCTTCGCGCGAGGCTCGTCTCAGGTAGAGTGAGATCGGGGCGTCTCTCGCCGTCTCACGCGCCCGTCGTGAGACGCGACCGGACCCTGCCGACCGGATGCCGCGGCTTCCGAAGGCGGGCTCGGGCGGTCGCCTACTCCTCCGGCAGCTCCGTCTCGTCCGACTCCGTCTTGACCCCGCCCGGCAGGGCGTACTTCATCAGGATGTCGGCGAAGCGCTCCGAGAAGCTCGAGCGCGACAGGACGACGTCGCACCCCGCCGCGACGGCCTTGTCCCGGAGGTCCTTCCTCACGTGCTCGTAGTACCCGACGACGGGGATCTTCCCGGCCTTCTCCAGCTTCTTGAGCGCGGCGATCCCTTCGAAGGGGGGCTGCCTGAGCGACAGGTCGACGAGAATGAGCGGGGTCCTCTCCGGGTCGACCGAGACGAGGGCGGCAGGGTCGGAGATGAACGTGGTGGTGGCCCCGGCCGACTGAACCGCGTGGTCGATCTTCGTCCTCCAGAACAGGTCGTCGACCAGGGCGATGACGGTTCGCTTCATCGGGGGACCTCCTCCGTTGCCGAGACCGAGCACGGGCGCCGGGGACCCGCACGGGATAGCACGTCGAGTATACGACCCCGGGTCCGGAGGTCAGCGCCGGCAGAGGGGGAGGAGGGTCGGCTCCAGCCGGCGGAAGAGCTCGGCGGTCGCCTCGACGTCGCGCCGGCAGTACTCCGCGATCTCCGCGAGCCGCCCGTCCCTGTAGGCCTGCGGGACGGCGTAGCCGTGCATCTCCGCGCTCTTCGGCGACGGGATCCCGAACGCGACGCACGCCGCGTGGAGGGTGGGCCGGACGCCGGCGGCGCCCTGGAAGGTGAGGACCTCCATGAGGTCCACGTGGTCGGACACGGAGTAGCGGTAGCCGGAGAGGTTCCGGCTGGGGGGGACGCCGTGGAGGGCGCTGCGGACGGAGAGGAAGGGACCGTCGAAGGACCTGCCGTTGAACGAGACGAGTCGGTCGAAGCGTGCAACGGCAGCCCAGAACTCGCCGAGCATCTGCGCCTCGGGGCAGCCCACCAGCTCGAAGAGGCCGTCCCCGGAGCGGCCCTCGACGGGGACGGAGCTCTCGTACCAGACCTTCCCCTGGCGGGTCTCGGGGTTCTGGACGGCCACGACGACGGCCTTCGCGGCGTAAGGGGAGAGGGTCCGCCACTCCTTCTTCGAACGGTACTCGTCGCCGCTCTTCGCCCCGCGGGTGATCCCTTCCCTCAGGAGGGGATCGAGGTCGAGCCAGGGAAGGCCGACGGTCTCGATGTCGAAGACGCAGACGGTCATGGAGGTCCTCCGGGCGTGGGCGAGGGGACCGGGGCGACGGGGGCGGGGGGCGGAACTGCCCCGAGGAGCTCCCCGAGCCAGCCAACGGCGGCCTTCCACGCCTCCGGCCTCTGGATGAGGAGGTCGAGCGCGTGGGCGGCGCCGGGGTAGAGGGAGAGGCTCTTCGGCGGAAGCCCCGCCCGGTCGAGGGCCCGCGCGGACTCCGCCCGGCCCGGGTCGCTCTCCGAGGCGAGGACGAGGGTGCCTCGCGGGACCGTGGGGCGCGAGCCGGCGAGGGCCGGGAGCTGGGCGGCGTTCGCCGAGACGGCGACGGCCGCGTCGGCCCACCCGGAGGCGGTGGCGAGGATGGCGAGGTCTGCCGAGAGGGAGAGCCCGAGGACGCCGACGCGGGGCGAGCGCTGCCTCAGCCACGCACAGGCGGCCTCCACGTCGCGCGGGAAGGCGTTGGGGTCGCTCTGCAGGGACGGGACGAGCGAGACCTTGCGCCCGTCCCGCCGGCGGGTCGACTCCCCGTGCCCGCGGAGGTCGAGGGCGAGCGTCGCCAGGCCGCGGGCGGTCAGGTCCCCCGCCCGCTCGTCGAGCTCGCGGCGGTCGCGCGAGAAGGCGTGGAGGAGGAGGACGGCGGGGGCGTCGGGCTGGCCCGGGACGGGACGGAACGACCCGACGAGCTCGACGCCGTCCGCGGTGGCGAGGGTCACCCGGAACGGGTCGGGCGGCCTCGGGACGGCCGGCGGGGCGGTGAAGGTCGGGTGCGAAGGTCTCCGCTTCCCCTTCCCCTTCCCCTTCCTGGTCGGGGTCGCCGCGTCGGCCGGGAGGGCCGAGCTTCCCGCCAGGAGGACGACGGCACCGAGGACCGCCGCGAAACGGAGACGACGCGTGGCCCGGAGAATCACGCCTCCGCGAGCTTCATCTCCGTCGTCGCGTTGAAGAGGACGCTGTCGTGGAAGTAGTGCACGAGCAGGACCGAGAGGACGACGATGTAGTAGCACTGCTGGGCCGGGAGGCCGATCCCGTAGGTGAGGAGGGCGACGAGGATCCCGGCGCCGAAGGTCAGGAGGACGTTCCAGCCGTAGAAGCGGAAGAACTTCCCGGGCGCGGCGAGCTGCCCGAGGAAGCCCAGCGTCACCTTCCCCGCCCCTTCCGAGCGGTTGAGGGCGAGGAACGTCAGGCCGAGGTACTGGAACGAGTGCCAGGCGTTGAAGCCCTGGAAGGTGACCGAGAGCTCGTTCCGGAAGAGGTAGGAGGGGACCATCACGCTGATCCCCATCGTCAGCAGCATGAACCCCACGTACTGCCTCGAGACCTGCCGGGCGCGGAGCTGGTTGAGGGTCTTCACCGCCCAGAAGGAGACGAGCGCGGCCGTCCCGACGGCGAACGCCCTGGGGACCCAGTCCACCTTCAGGAACTCGGGGAAGAAGATGTTGACCCCTTCGATGTGGAAGGTGCCGTCGACGAACCGGAAGATCGCGAAGAGGTAGAGAGACGAGAGGATGACCGCGAAGTCGAGCCCGCGGTCGAACCGCGTCGCGGCGGTCCCGGTCCGCTCGCGGTAGAGCTGGGCGATGTACGAGGCCTGGTCGCAGATGTGGAGCGACGCCCAGGTGAAGAAGAGCGAGAGGAGCCACTCGAACCGCGTCAGGCCGAGGCTCAGGACGAACAGCGGGACCATCACCACGGGCCCCCAGGTGAGGGCGGGGTGACGCCGGCGGAAGCCGCCGTCGAAGGTCGTCCGGAGGAACGTCGCGTACATGTGGGGTCCGCCGATGAGGAGGGTCACCAGGAGGTCGATCCCGAGCGAGCCCAGCTTCCACGAGTGGAGGAGCACCGGGAGGGGGACGAGGAGGGCGGACATCAGGAGCCAGGTCAGGTCCCACCGGGCGCTGGCGACCCACGGCGAGGGAGCGGGGGCGGGGTCAGCGGCGGGGGCACCTGGGGCGACTCGGGGGGCGGCGGCGAGGGCATTGCCTTTCATGGTCGGTCTCCGTCTCGTTCCCTAAACCTTCCAGTCTAGCAAAAGCAAACCCTGCCCCGGCCGGGGGTAAGATTCCAGCGTGGGTAGCGCGCTTTCCCCCGCCGGTGCACGCACCGGGCCGATCCCCCTCGACCTGGAGGAGGCGATCCTTCGCCTCAAGGCCGAGCGGGACGCCCTGATCCTCGCCCACTACTACCAGGAGTCGGAGGTCCAGGACCTCGCCGACTTCGTGGGCGACTCCCTCGAGCTGGCCCGGCGCGGGAAGGAGTCGCCGAAGCCGGTGATCGCCTTCTGCGGCGTCCACTTCATGGCCGAGACGGCCAAGATCCTCTCCCCCGAGAAGACCGTCGTCGTCCCGGACCTCGAGGCGGGCTGCTCCCTCGCCGACGGCTGCCCGGCCCCCCTCTTCGCGGAGTGGCTGAAGAGGTACCCCGGGCACACCGTCGTCAGCTACATCAACTGCTCGGCGGGGGTGAAGGCCCTCTCGGACGTGATCGTCACCTCCTCCTCGGCGGAGGTGATCCTCCGCCAGATCCCCGACCCGGTCGTCTTCGCGCCCGACCGGAACCTGGCGGCCTGGCTGGAGAAGCGGCTCCAGAGGACCTTCGTCGTCTGGCCGGGGACGTGCGTCGTCCACGAGACCTTCTCCGAGCGGCGGATCCTCGAGCTCCTGGCCGCGCACCCGGGGGCCCGCCTGATCGCCCACCCCGAGTGCGACGAGGTCGTCCTCCGGCACGCCTCGTTCGTCGGGTCCACGTCGGCGCTCCTCAAGCACGTCGTCACCTCGGACCACCCCGCCTTCGTCGTGGCCACCGAGGAGGGGATCCTCCACCAGATGAAGCGCGCGGCTCCCGGCAAGGAGCTGATCGCCGCCCCGCCCGAGGACGGCTGCTCCTGCAACACCTGCCCCCACATGAAGCGGAACACGCTGGAGAAGCTCTACCTCGCGCTCCGCGACCTCTCGCCGGCCCTCGAGGTCCCCGACGCCCTGAGGCTGAGGGCGAAGCGTTCGATCGACCGGATGCTCGAGATGACCGCGGGGCTGAGCCTGACGCCGGTCGGCGGAAGAAGTTGAGCCCGGCGGCCGACGACGCTCCGGCCGATCCCCCGCCGGCGCGTCTGCGCCGCCTCCCCTGGCGGACGCTCGCGGTCGGGGCGCTCCTCCTCGCCGCGGGCCTGGTGGCGGCCCTCCGAATCCTCCCCGAGTGGCAGCCGCTCGAGGTCGACCGCGACGAGGCGGTGGCCACCGCGACGCGCGAGCTTTCGGCCATGGGGGGGAGGCTCAAGGACGCTCGGGCCCGGCTGAGGAACTCGGTCGAGAGCTCCGAGTACGAGACCGCTTATCGCCTCCTCGGGGCCGACGCGCCGCGCGCCCTGGCGAAGTTCGGCGGGGCGGCCTCGTGGACGGTCACCGGCCTCCTCACCGTCCCCGGGCTCGGGAGCGGGAACGTGGAGGTGACGATCGCCCGCGACGGGCGCCTCCGCCGCGTGGAGTGGGCCTTCGGGAGCCTCTTCTTCGTGAACCGGATGAGCCGCGAGGCGGAGGAGGGGCTCCAGCGCTTCGCGGACCGCGTCCTCCGCCGGCTGGCGGGGGGACGGCCCCTCCCCGCCGAGCCGACGGTCTCGCAACGGGGGAACGCGCTCGTCAAGATCTGGGACCTCCCCCCCGAGGCCGGGCGGCCGCCGGAGGCCGTCGTGAGGGTCCTCCCGGGGAACGCCTACGTCATCGTCTCCCGCCAGCTCGCCGACCCCGCCGCCGAGGACCTGGTGCGCGACAAGGCCTTCCGGAGCCTGACGGTGGTGATCCCGATCCTGGTCCTCCTCGGCCTCGTCGTCCTCGGGTTCCTCGGCCGTCTCCTCTTCCAGCGCCGGCTCAGCTTCCGTCTCGCCCTCTGGCTCGGAGGCCTGGCGGCGGGGACGATGGTCCTTTCGGGCTCGCTCTTCGAGACGGGGGGGAGCGGCGCCGGGGTGGGGGCCTACGTCGTCGCAGGGCGCCTCCTCGTCGTCGTCGCCCTCGTCGCGACGTGGGCCGTCGCCGAGTCCCTCCTCCGAGAGACCGTCCCCGGATTCACGACCAGCCTCGACGGGCTCCTCTCCTGGCGGGTCGGGCCGCGACTGGGGAACGCGCTCCTCGCCGGCCTGGGGCTCGGGGCGGCGATCGCCGGGTACCGGCTCCTCTTCGCGTCCGCGGCCGCCTCGCTCGGGATCCGCGGGGTCCACCCCGGGGCGCCGTCCTACTACCTCCCCCTCTTCGGGGGCGTCGCGAACCCCTTCGTCGAGGGGCCGATGACCGCCGGGCTCCTGATCCTCTTCTTCGCCCTCTTCCGGTTCGTCGTCGCGCGGGAGAAGGCCGACCCCGCGGGGGCCGCCGTCTTCGCCCTCGTCTACTCCACGGCCGCGCTCTTCGCCCCCTGGGGCGTGACGCTCGTCTACTTCCTGGGGGAGACCTGCGTCCTCCTCTACGCCTACCGCAGGTACGGCCTGACCGCGCTCCTCTTCGCGGCCCTCTCCACGGCGCTCTGGCGGGACGTCCTGGTCGCCGCGCGGTTCCCGGGGGAGCTCTGGGTCCCCCTCCTGATGTGCGTCGTCTTCCTGGGCGCCCTGGCCTGGGTGGGCCTGACCGCCGCGCGCCTCCCGGAACGAGAGGACGAGGCGCGGATCGACGCGCCCGAGTACGTCAAGCGGCTCGAGTCGGAGCGGCGGGTGAAGTACGAGATGGACCTCCTCTCTCGGATGCAGCTCGCGCTCCTGCCGGACCAGCCGCCGGAGGTGCCGGGCCTGGCGATCGCGGCGCGGACGATCCTGGCGACGGAGGCGGGAGGGGACCTCTACGAGTTCGTCGTCGACGAGGAGGGGCACCTCTGGGTGGCGGCGGGGGACGTGTCCGGACACGGCTTCTCGTGCGGCATCCAGGGCGCGATGGTCAAGGCGTGCCTGATGAGCCTCGTCCGGGCCGGCGGGAGCCCGGCCGCCATCCTGGGAGAGGTCGACCGGGTCCTCCGGGCGACGAAGGGGACGAGGCTCTTCACGTCGCTCGCGCTCTGGCGCCTCGACCCGAGGAGCGGGCGGGGCGTCCTGGCCAACGCCGGCCACCCCTTCCCCCTCCTCGTCGTCGAGGGGCGGGCGCGCGAGGTGGCGGCTCCGGGGCTTCCGCTGGGGCAGGGCCCGAAGCGCTCGTACCAGGACCTGCCGATGGACCTGCCCGGAGGGGCGACAGTGGTCTTCGCCTCCGACGGTCTCTTCGAGGGACCCGACCGGTTCGACGAGCCGTACGGCTACGAGAGGCCCCGCGCGGTCCTCGAGCGGATCGGCCTCTGGCGGCGGCCGGCCGAGTCGATCCTCGAGGCGCTCCTCGCGGACTGGCGCGGCCACGTCGGCGAGGGGTCGCCGGCCGACGACACGACGCTCGTCGTGGTCCGGCGCATCATCTACTCCTGACCGTTCAGGGACTTCGCGCCGGCGCGCCGACGGGGGGAGCGCCGCGGCGGCCTCGACCGGGGACGCGGGCGCGCGATCCGTGGCACGATCGGCGGATGAAGGTCGCGTTCGTCGGGACCCACGGCGTCGGGAAGACCACCCTCTGCTACGACCTGGCGGCGTCCCTGAAGCGGAGGGACCTCACCGTCGAGCTGGTCCGCGAGGTGGCGCGCGAGTGCCCCCTGCCGATCAACCGCGACACGACGCTGAAGGCGCAGGCGTGGATCCTCCACACGCAGATCGCCTGGGAGCTCCAGGCCGAGGCGAAGGCCGAGGTGGTCGTCTGCGACCGCGCCGTCGTCGACAACTTCTGCTACCTCAAGCGCGCCGCGACCGGGGAGGCGGCCGAGAAGGTGCTCGAGGCCCTCGTGAGGTCCTGGACGCCGACCTACGACCTCCTCTTCAAGGTCCCGGTGGTCGCCGACCCGCGCTTCGACGGCGTGAGGGACACGGACGTCGCGTTCCAGAGGGAGATCGACGAGATGCTCGTGGCGACCCTCTCCGACTGGGGGATCGGGCACGTCGACCTCGATCCCCGGGACCGCGACGGGTGGTCCGCGGCCGTCCTGGGCAGGCTCCTTCCCGTCCTCCAGCCCCAGGAGCTCCTCTTCCCCGAGGCCGGCTGACGTGAGTCGGGGGGAACCCTGGCCCTCCGGGCCGGCCGCCGGTTCCCCCCGAACCCCCCTCCGAGCGGGCTCGGCGCCGGGGGGCGCTACTTCCGCCAGATCTCGAAGGTCACCTTGAAGGACTTCACCGTCGGGTAGAGGCGGGTCTTCATCTTCACGAACATCTTGTTCGTGTCCTCGATCTTCCCGGCGTCGAGGGTGGCGGTCCGGTCGTTCTCGCCGTAGGGCGTCCCGTCCTTTCCGGGGATCGTCACGGTGTACTTGCACTTGTAGTCGTGGGCGTCGTCGCGGTTCGAGTAGGTGAACTCGACGACCATCGTCGTCGTGTCGTTCCGGTCCTTCTCGGCCTTCTCGAGGTCGTCGGCGTCGGGCCAGTTCCGGATCCGGACGGAGTCGATCGTCACGTCCCCGTACCGGATGCCGATCTTGACGTCCCTGTCCCCGGCGAACGGGAGCGTCTTGGTGAAGGTCTTCTTCTCCCCCGCGGCGACGGGGGCCGCCGCCGCCGGGAGGGCGGAGGCCAGGAGGAGGAGCGGGAGGAGGAGGACGACCGGGAGGGCGGCGCGTCGATTCATGGGACCTCCGACTTTCGAGGGCGGCGATTCTAGCGGCGCGAGAGCGACTCGTACACCCGGAGCAGCGCCTGCGTCCCCTCCTCCCCCATCCCCTGCGCCTCGAGCGAGGAGAGGAGCTGGTGGGCGAGCGCGGCCCCCGGCAGCGGGACGCCGTTCTCGCGGGCGGCGCGCAGGACGATCGCGAGGTCCTTCTGCTGGTGCTTGACGGCGAAGGCGGGCTTGAAGTCGCGGTCGAGCATCTTGCGGCCGAGGACCTCGAGGGCCCAGGAGTTCGCGGCTCCCCCGGTCAGGGCGCGGTGGAGCGCGTCGAGCGGGAGGCCCGCCGACTCGGCGAAGGCGACCCCCTCGGCGACCGCCATCAGCGTGCCGGCCACGATCACCTGGTTCGTCGCCTTTCCGAGCTGGCCGCTTCCGGACGGTCCCAGGTGGGTGATCCGCTTCCCCATCGCGTCGAGGACGGGCCGGGCCTTCTCGAGCGCGTCCGCGTCCCCCCCGACGAAGAAGGTGAGGGTCCCCTCGACCGCTCCCTTCTGCCCCCCCGAGACGGGGGCGTCGAGGAACGCGACCCCCTTCGCGGCGAGGGCCCGGGCCACCGCGCGCGCGGTGGCGGGGGGGATCGTGGAGCAGTCCACGGCGACGGTGCCGGCCGCGGCCGTCTCCGCCGTGCCGTCCGGGCCGAGGTGGACGGCCTCGACGTCGGGACCGTCGGGGACGCACGAGACGACGACGTCGGCCGTCGCCGCCGCCTCGGCGGCGGTGCGGACGGCGGTGACCGCGGCCGACGCGGACGTCACGGCCGACACGGTCCCGAGCTCGCGGGCGAGGGCCTCGGCCTTCTCGAAGGTGCGCGAGGCGAGGGTGAGCGGGAAGCCGGCGCGGGCGAGGTTGCGGGCCATGCCGACCCCCATCGTCCCGAGGCCGACGAAGGCGACGCGAAGGGAGGGGATGCTGCTCATCGCGCGGAGTCTTCTCCGGGTCGCCCCGCGGGTCAACGTCGCGCTACCATTCGCTCGTGACGTCCCGGGCGAGCGCGCTCCTGGCCGCCGCCGCCGTGGCGGTCTTCGCCGGGTCGGGGCTGGCGTACCTCCCCGCCGGCTACGCGCTCCGGTACGCGACGGTGGCGTTCGGGGGGCGGCCAGGGACGGCGCTGGCCCTCCCCCTCGCCCTCCTCGCGGCCTTCGCGCACGAGGCCGCCGTCCGCGGCGCCCTCTACGGCGCGGTGCGGGGACGCCTCCCGGCGGGGTTCGCCGCGGTCGCCGTCTCCCTCGCGGGCTGCCTCGCGCCGCTCGCGGCGCGGCTCGTCCTCCTCCCCGTCCCGTCGGTCCCGGCCTGGCTCGTGGCCGGGCAGGGGTTCTTCGTCGAGCTGCCGCTCTCGTTCGGCCTGACGTGGATGGCGCTGGGGACCGGGCGGTGGACCGCGGGCGCGGCCGCCCTCGCCCTCCTCTGGGCCGGCCGCCTCCTCCTGGTCCCGACGTACCACGGCGCCTCGCTCCCTCTCCTCGAGGTCGTCGCGGCCGCCGTCGCCGCGGCCGCCGTTGCGGCCGTCCTCCACCGTCCGCTCGCCCCGCACCGCGAGGCTCTGGAGGGGCTCTCGTGAAGCCGCGCGACGAGCGGACGGCGGTCCCGCGGCAGCTGGACCTCTTCGCCGCCGAGCCGCCGACGCGCGCGCAGGTGCGGGCCGAGGAGAGGCGGCTGCAGGACCGCTACGACGAGCTGTCGGTCCTCCTCGGCCTCCCCCCCGCGCGGATCGTCCTGTCGGGACGGCGCGCCACGGGGGGCGTCATCCAGTACGGGCCGCCCCACGTCATCCGGATCTCCCTCCACATGGCGCCGGAGGACCGCGACCAGACCCTCCTCCACGAGACCGCCCACGCGGTCTGCTTCCAGCGGTACGGGGTGGACGAGGGGCATTCCCCCCGCTTCTGGGCGATCGCCCGCTCCCTCGGGGTGGAGCGCCGCGCCGCCCCGGAGACCGAGCGCCTCCGGGAGGTCCGTGCCGCGAACGCCCGCTACACCTACCGCTGCGTCGGCTGCACGAACGAGTGGAGCCGGCGCGCCCCGTTCGGCCGCGCGCGCCTCTGCGCCGCCTGCGAGCGGAAGGGACGGCCGTCGCGCCTCATCCTGGTGAGGAGGCCCCCGCGCCGGACGGGGCGGCAGCCGCGGGGCTGAGGTCCTTCAGCGGGGCGTCGAGCCGGTAGACCGGGAGGAGCCCGACGCTCTCGTCCCAGAACGGGGACCGGCGGTAGAAGAAGAGGTACCGCTCGCGGCCGTTCGCCGCGAACTTCGGGTCCTTCAGCCGCTCCTCCCACGCGGCGGCGAGCTTCGGGTCGGACGCGAGCATCTTCCGCGCGAGCGGGTCGAGGACCCGCGTGTCGATGTACTCCTTCTGCTCGAGCGCCGAGGAGAGGAGGCCCCAGGAGAAGAGCGAGTCGGGGCCCTCGGGCTCGAGGAGCTGGATCGCCACGGGGGCGAGGGGGTCGTCGAGCGGGACGTAGAGAGAGCCGGCGGGGACCGTCCGCGTCTCGGTCGCCTTCGAGATCCGGGCGCTGACGCGGACCCGCCCCTGGTACGTCGGCGTCTGGAAGACGGGGTCGCTCGCGCGGTAGGTGCCGACCGCGAGGGTCCGCGCCTCCTTCAGCCTCGTGAACCGGATCCCGTGGGCGACGAGCCGCTCCTCGACGGCCGGCCAGCCGGCCGGGACGAGGTACGCGGCGGGGCGCGGGACCGTCACCTTCGGCCTCGCGTGGCGGAAGACGGGGAGGGGGACGGTGAGCGGCTGCGTCGGGTCGTACCTCAGGACGGGCCGGCCGGTGACGAGGGAGGTCTCCTCCCGCCAGGCGAAGGCGGGGAAGTCGATCGGCTCGGGGCGGGTCGTGTCGGTCTCGGCGTCGAGGACGAAGGGGGAGCCCGGAGGCGCCGTCCGGGCCTCCGTCGCCGCCGCCGCCCGGGCCGCCCTCAGCGCCTCCGGAGCGGCGCCGACCCGCGACAGGAGGGCCGAGAGGAACGCCTCGTTCGCGCGGACCCGCTCCCGGTAGGGCTTGATCGCGTGGTTCTCGACGAGGATCGACGGGATCCCGCGGAGCGGCATGTAGCCGGTGCCGTAGCGCGGGGTCGACGGGCCGAGGTCGATCCCCTTCGCCGGGTCGAGCGGGTCGACCCACTCGACGTACGGGGCCGTCTTCCACCCCGCCTCCTCGACCTCGGCGAGCGAGGGCTTCACCACCGAGTCGAGCCACGCCCGGAGCGGCGCCGCCGTCGCAGGCTCGCCGCCGGCCGCCACCGTGAGAGTCGCCTGGAAGTCGGAGCCGTCGGTGACGTGGTCGTCGACGAAGAGGTCGGGGCTCCACGCCTCGACGAGCGAGAGGAGGGCGCGCGTCTCCGGGGCGTCGGCCTTGAGGAAGTCGCGGTTCAGGTCGAGGCCGTCGGTCGTCGTCCGGAAGCCCATCCCGTCGGCGGGGCCGTCCTGGTTCGGGCGGTTGAACCGCGAGACCCTCTCGTGGCCGTCGACGTTGTAGATCGGGACGACGAGGAGCGTCAGGCGGTCGAGGAGGTCGGGCCGGTTCCCGAGCGCCATGTCGCGGAGGAGGATCAGGCAGGCGTCCTTGCCGTCGATCTCCCCGGCGTGGATGCCGTTCAGGACGAGGACCACGGGCTTGCCGGCCTTGGCCGCGGCGTCGGGGGAGAACGCCTTCTCCTTCGAGGCGATCACGACCGGCAGCGGCCGCCCCTCGGCCGACGTCCCGAAGAAGGCGAGCTTCAGGAACGGCGACGTCGTCTCGAGCCGCCTCACGAAGGCGAGGGTCTCGTCGTAGGAGGGCGTCTTCCTGAAGGCCGTCAGCTCGGCCATCGTGTAGTGGTCGGGCGGGATCGGGACCTTCGGGCGCTCCCGGGCGAGGAGGGGGGACGAGAGGAGGAGGGCGGCGAGGAGGGCCGGACGCATGGGCGAAGTCTGCCCGATCGGGGCGCGCGCGTGCGGACGGCGCTATCCTGACCGCCCAGCGCCCCGGACCCCGCGCGCCCTCCTCCCGGTCGCCGCGGGCCCCCGGGGTCCCTTCCCGTGAAGGAGGACGACGCGTGACGAGCTCCCGGGCCCTCCCCATTCCCTCCCTCCGGTCCGCGGGCCGCGCAGCTCTCGCCGCCGCGGCCCTCTTCGCCTTCGCCGCCCTGGCGGCGCGGCCGTCCCTCAACGTCTACTTCCAGTCGACGCTGAAGGACCCCGCCTACCAGAAGGAGGTCTTCCAGAAGGTCGCCGGGGCCTGGAAGGGCCCCTCCTCGTTCCCCGCGGTCGGCAGGAAGTGCGTCGTCCAGGCGGTCATCGGCAAGGACGGGCGCATCCAGTCGGCCTTCGTCTCGATGGAGTCGGGGGTCAAGGCGTGGGACGTGGCGGGCCTCGCCGCCGTCCACAAGGCGGCCCCGTTCCCGCCCCTCCCCGCGAGCCTCGGGCAGAAGACGCTGGAGGCGCACTTCCACTTCGCCGTCGTGCCGTAGAGAACCGGTCTTCCCGGCGGTCCGGGGCGCTCCCCCCATGTAGAATCCGCGTTCGTGCGGCTTCCGCTTCCGTCCGTACAAGCCGAGAGCAGACCGGGAGGGAGGATCTTCCTGAATGAGTGAGAAACCGTTCCAGCCGTACGTGCCGGCGAGCTCGAACATGACCGAGTTCACCGGCCGGGCTCTCGTCCTGGGGCTCCTGATGGCCGTCGTCCTCGGGGCCGCCAACGCCTACCTCGGCCTGAAGGCCGGGATGACGATCGCCGCCACCTACCCGGCCGCCGTCATCGGCATGGCGGTCCTCCGGGTCATGAAGGGCTCCCTCCTCGAGGAGAACTTCGCCCGGACCGTCGGCTCCATCGGCGAGTCGGTGGCGGCGGGGGCGATCTTCACCATCCCCGCGTTCGTCATCCTCGGCATGTGGAAGTTCAAGGGCTTCGACATGCACGAGTACGGCGTCGCGACGGCGCTGATGATCCTCGGGGGGCTCCTCGGGATCCTCTTCGTCACGGTCCTGCGACGCGTGATGGTGGAGGACCCGACCCTTCCGTTCCCCGAGTCGGTCGCGGCCAGCGAGATCCACAAGGCCGGGCAGCGCGGGGCGGACGCCGCCGTCCAGCTCTTCAAGGCGATGGGCCTCGGGGCGCTGATCAAGCTGATGGGCGACGGCGGGATCTTCCGGGCCTCGAACGACTTCCAGCTCTCCGTCGGGAAGTTCAAGGAGAGCTTCGTGAAGCTCGGCCTCGCCAAGGACGCGAACCGGATCGCCGCCGGCGGGGTCACGACGATCTCGGCTCCCGCGGCGACCCCGGCCTACCTCGGCGTCGGCTACATCATCGGCCCCGAGCTGGGGGCCCTCAACTTCGCGGGAGGCCTCCTGGCGTGGGGCCTCTTCGTCCCGCTCCTCGTCTTCTTCCTCGGGCCGACGATGATCGACAAGTACACGGCGGCGGACGGGACGCAGAACTGGCCGGCCCTCACGGGGGCGGTCTACTTCAACATCGTCCGGCCGATCGCCGTCGGCGGCATGCTCGTCGGAGCCTGCTTCACCCTCTGGAAGATGAGGAAGAACCTGATCGCCGGCATCAAGCGCGGCATCGCCGACGTCCAGAAGTCGGCCCACGTCGCCGCGGCGACCGAGCGGACCGAGAAGGACCTCTCGTTCCGGGTCGTCCTGATGGGGATCGCGGCCGTCTTCGTCCTGATGGTCGGCCTCTACTTCTACTTCACGGGCGTCGTCGGCGGGGCGCTCCTGGCGGCGATCGTCATGCTCGTCACCGGCTTCTTCTTCGCCGCGGTCTCGGGGAACCTCGTCGGGATGATCGGCTCCTCGAACAACCCGATCTCCGGCCTCACCCTCGCCACGACGATCGTCGCCGCGCTGACGATGGTGATCGTCGGCGTGAAGGGGGCGCAGGGGGTCGCGGCCGTCCTCGGCGTCGCGGCCGTCGTCTGCGTCTCGTCGGCCGTCGCCGGCGAGATGCTCCAGGACCTCAAGGTGGGGCACATCCTCGGCGGCACGCCGTGGAAGATGCAGGTGGGCGACGTCTTCGGCGTCATCGTCGCCGGCCTCGTCATGTTCTTCCCGCTCTACCTCCTCCACACCTCCGACCTCGCCTCCAACCCCGGCGTCGGCGGCTTCGGCGGCAAGAACCTCCCGGCCCCCCAGGCCGGCCTCATGGCGGCGCTCTCGCAGGGGATCGTCGGCGGCGAGATGGCCTGGCCGCTCGTCGTCGTGGGGATCGCGATGGGGATCGCGCTGATCCTCGTGAGGGTCAAGAGCCCGATGCTCTTCTCGGTCGGGATGTACCTCCCGCTCGAGACGACGTTCGCCATCTTCATCGGCGGCCTGATCCGCGGCTTCGTCGACAAGCTCGCCGGGAAGAAGGACTTCAACGCGGCGCAGAAGGCGCGCGTGGAGAACGCCGGGGTCCTCGCGGCCTCGGGGCTGATCGCGGGCGAGGCGCTGATGGGGCTCCTCGTCGCCGGGGTCGTTGCGTTCCGCTCCGACAACAAGTTCCCGCAGCTGACGTTCACCGGCGACCTCGCCCCGTGGCTGGCGATCCCGGTGGTGGTCCTCCTCGCCCTCTACCTGATCTACGTCCCGATCTCGAAGGCGGGCGCGGCCGACGAGCCGGCCCCGCCGACCGCGGTGATGTAGGGGGCGAGCGCGCCCTCACCCGCTCCACGGACGACGGGCCGCGGCGACGCCGCGGCCCGTTTCCTTTCAGGCCGGCCAGCAGAGCCGGCCGCGGGGGCCGGGGCTCAGCCGGCGATCGCCCCGCCGCAGGAGCTCCCGGCCCCGGCCGTGCACCCGAAGCAGTGACGGCGGGTGACGACGGTCCTGGCGGCGAGGACCGCGGGGTCGAGGTCGCGGACGTGGAGCGGCCTCCCCTCGGCCGAGAGCGCCGGCAGCTCGAGCATCTGGTTGAAGTCGCAGTCGTAGAGTCTCCCGTCCCACCCGACGGAGAGGGTGCTCCGGCACATGAGCCCCGCGACGGTGGCGGGGTTGAAGGAGGTGACGAGGAGCTCGAGGTAGCGCTCGAGGTTGCCGGTCGACTCGAGCCACTCGAGGTAGCGGGAGATCGGCATGTTCGCGAGGGCGAGGAGGCGGTCGAAGGAGATCCCGTGCTCGCGCGCGAGGAGCTCCTTCCACTCGCGCTCGAGCGAGGCCTGGCCTGCCGGGAGGAAGGCGCCGACGGGGTTCGTGACGAGCGTGAGCCGCCGGTCGGCCCGGCCCTGCCCGTAGCCGAGGGCGTTCAGGCGCCGCAGCGCCTCGAGGGACCGGTCGAAGGCCCCCTCGCCCCGCTGGGCATCGGTGCCGCGGCGGCGCGGGTGGGGGAGCGACGCCACGATCTCGACCCCCCGCTCGGCGAGCCACGCGGGGAGGTCCGCGAGGCCCGGGACGAGGAGGACCGTCAGGTTGCACCGGTCGAGGACGTGCTTGCCCCGCCGGACCGCCTCGTCGACCAGGTACCGGAAGTGTGGGTTCAGCTCGGGGGCGCCCCCCGTGACGTCGACCGTGTGCGCCCCGGTCCCGTCGAGCGCGGCGAGGCAGGCGTCGACCGTGGCGCGGTCCATCGTCTCGTCGACGCGGTCGGGGCCGGCGTCGACGTGGCAGTGCCGGCACGTCATGTTGCAGAGCTTCCCGAGGTTGACCTGGAAGACCTCGATTTTCGACGGGGCGAGCCGCTCCCAGCCGCTCGCGGCCAGCGCCGCCTCGAACGAGCCGCCGTGCGGCGCGCCCGAGAGGTCGACGGCCCCGAGCGCGGCGAGCTGCCGCCCGGGGGACGCCAGGTCGGAGCCGCGGGCGCGGAGCGAGAAGGGGAGCGCGCGGGGCGAGGCGCCCGCGGCCCGCGGCGGCGGCGCGCCGGCCGGGTCGCCGGGAAGGGTGGGGAGCGGGGCGGACATCTACATCGAGGCCTTGTGGACGTGCTCCACCATCTGCATCCCGTGGACGAGCGAGGCCCCGCCCCGGATGGCGACGCCGACGTGGAGCGCCTCGGTCATCTGCTCGAGGTCGGCCCCGCTCTTGAGGCACTCCTGGGAGTAGGCGTCGATGCAGTAGGGGCACTGGACGACGTGGGCGACCGCGAGGGCGATGAGCGCCTTCTCGCGCGCCGAGAGCGCTCCGTCGGCGAAGACGGCCTGGTAGTAGGCGAAGAACTTCTTCGCGAGCTCGGGGTTCCCCTCGGAGATCGAGGGGAAGCGGGCGAGGTGCTCGGGCTTGTAGTAGCTCTCCACGCGGGCTCTCCTTGCCCCCGGATTCTCTTCGAAGCGGGCCGCGGCGCCCAAGGTGCCGCGCCTGGGCCTCGGCGCGGCGCCGCCGCAGCGCCGAGGCTCGCAGACCGCGTCAGATCGCCCCGAACTCCTTCCCCACCGCCCGGAAGGCGTCGACCGCCTCGTCGAGGTCGGCGGTGGAGTGGACCGCGGAGATCTGGCAGCGGAGCCGGGCGTGCCCCTGGGGGACGACCGGGAAGCCGAAGCCGGAGACGTAGACGCCCTTCTCGAAGAGGGCCGCCGACATCGCGAGCGCCCTGGCGGTGTCGCCCACGATGACGGGGACGATCGGGTGGACCCCCTTCGGGATGTCGAAGCCCTCGGCGGCCATCCTCTCGCGGAAGTAGCGCGCGTTCTCGCGGAGCTTCCGGACCGGCGACGGGTCCTCCATCAGCATCCGGAACGCCTCGAGCGAGGAGGCCGTCACGGCCGGCGGGAGGGCGTTGGAGAAGAGGGTCGTCCTCGAGCGCTGGCGGAGGAGCTCGACGAGCGGTCCCGGGCCGGTGGTGAAGCCGCCGGCCGCCGAGCCCATCGCCTTCCCGAGGGTCGACGTGAAGACGGGGACCTTCCCCATCGCCCCCAGCTCCTCGGCGGAGCCCCGTCCCGTGGCCCCCAGGACGCCGGTGGCGTGCGAGTCGTCGACGACGAGCGTGGCGTCGTAGCGCGCGCAGAGCTCGACCAGCTGGGGGATCGGCCCCACCTCCCCCTCCATCGAGAAGACGCCGTCGGTCATGTAGAGCCTTCGGCGGCACGCCTGCGCCTCCTGGAGCGCCTTCTCCGAGGCGGCGAGGTCGCCGTGCGGCAGGACGAACCGCTTCGCCTTGCAGAGGCGGATCCCGTCGATGATCGACGCGTGGTTGAGGCCGTCGGTGAGGATCGCGTCCTCCTCGGAGAGGAGGGGCTGGAAGAGCCCCTCGTTCGCGTTCCAGCACGACATGTAGAGGATGGTGTCCTCGGTCCCGAAGAAGGCGGAGATCGTCCGCTCCAGCTCCTTGTGCAGCTCCTGCGTCCCGCAGATGAACCGGACGGAGCCCAGGCCGTTGCCCCAGCGCCCGAGGGCCTTCCGGGCGGCCTCGACGATGCGGGGATGGTTGGCGAAGCCGAGGTAGTTGTTCGAGGTCAGCATCAGGACGTCGCGGCCGTCCACGCGGACGCGGGCCCCGGTGGGACCCTCGAGGACCCGTTCCTTCTTGAACGTGCGGGCGCTCCTCAGGGCCTCCAGCTCGGACCGGCAGTAGTCGACGAGAGCGGTGCTCATGCGGCGAAGAGTAGCAAGCCGCGCCCCGCGCGCGGCGGGGTTCGACGGTCCGCCCGCGTGCGGCGGGCGGGGCGCCGGCGGCTACTTCTTCTTCTGGGCCGGCTTCTTCGCGGCCGGCTTCGGCCTGGGCTTCGCGCCGGGCCTCGGCTTCGCGGCCGGCCTGGGGGGCGCCTTGTGAGCCGGCTTGGGGGCCGGCTTGTGCGCGGGCTTCGGCTTCGACTTCGGGGCCGGGCGGGCCGGCTTCCTCGCGGCCGGCTTCGGCTTCGGCCGCGGGGCGGGGCGGGGCGCCGGAGCCCTGGAGGCCGCCTTGGCGGCGCGGGCCTTCTCCCTCTGTCTGGCCTCGTCGAGCCGGGCCTTCACGAGCTCGTCCACACGCGACACCTGGACCCACTCCTCCTCGGGGTGGAGCTCGCCCGCCTGGTAGACGATGATCCGGTAGCCGTCCGGGTCGAGGATCTCGGCATAACGTCCGGTGAACTCGTCCGCGGGCCCGCGGGTGACGGTGACGCCCCGTTCCTTGAGGGTCGTCAGAACGCCGTCTATCTCCTGCACGGAGAGGATGATGGCGACCTGGTTGCGGGAGGGGACCTCTCCGGCCCGAAGGGGCGTGACGTTCAGCACGACCGGGCCGAGCCCGAACTCGACCCAGTCCCTCTCGAAGCCCCCGATCTCCGGCAGCCCGAGAGTCTCGCCGTAAAAGCGACGCGACCGGGCGAAGTCGCTGACGGCGATGTGGACGCGCCGCAAGGAAATGAACATTCAGACCTCCAGATACGCGCTCGGAAGAGCACCGGTCTCGCCCTTCCGGTCCCGAGAGCCTGCCGAACTTGGGGGGGACGCCGCCCCGGTGTGGGTTTCTTAGCAGAAAGTGGCTGAGTTTTCAACAACTTTCGTGAGCCGAACGAGCCTCGCACGGATCGACCCAGCGGGTCCCGTCGGGCCCGAGCTCGCGCTTCCAGATGGGCGCGCGGGCCTTGATCGCCTCGATCGCCTCCCGGCAGGCCGCGAAGGCTTCCTCGCGGTGAGGCGCAGCCGCGACGATCACGACGGCGAGCTCCCCGACCCGGAGGAGGCCCAGCCGGTGGCGGAAGACGATCCGGGCGTCCGGGAAGCGGGCGGAGAGCTCCGCCTCCAGCGCCCCCAGCTCCTTCTCGGCCATCGATTCGTACGCAACATACTCCAGGGTAGCAACTTCTCTTCCTGAATCGCGGTTGCGAACCGCGCCGGCGAAGAGCGCCAGCCCCCCGTCGCCGTCCCGCCGCGCCAGGGCGAGGAGCTCGAGGGGATCGAGCGGCTCCCGCGTCAGGTACGGCACGGGACTCACCCTCCGGCGACGGGCGGGAGGAGCGCCACGTCGTCCCCGGGACGGACGGGGTCGCCGTCGCGGGCGTAGGCCTCGTTGACGGCCACGAGAAGGCGCCTGCCGAACCGTTCGAAGAGGGGGTGAGCGGTGGCGAGGGCCCGGCGGAGGTCGGCGACGGAGGCCGGCTCCGGCCCGTCGGGGAGGTCGACGGCGAAGGACGGGCCCAGCTCGTCCCTCAGCGACGCGTAGAGCGAGAGCTCGATCCGCATGGCGCCGGATGTTAGCGCCGCGCCCCGTAGAATCGCCCTGCGGAAGGAGAGACGGCCATGGCAGGAGCGAACGGGAGCCTCAGGGGGAAGAAGGCGCTCGTGACCGGCGCCTCCCGGGGAATCGGGCGGGCGATCGCCCGCCGGCTGGCCGCCGAGGGGGCCACGGTGGCCGTCGGGGTCCGCAAGGAGGCCGACGGGGCCGCCCTGGTCGCCGAGATCGAGGCGGCCGGGGGGCAGGCGGTGGCGGTCCTCCTCGACGTGGCCGACCCCGCGTCCGTCGCCACGGGGGTGGAGAGGGCGGCGCGCCCCGACCGCCGCATCGACGTCCTCGTGAACAACGCCGGGACCGGGGGGCCGACCCCCGTCGGGGGCGACGAGCGGTCGGACGTGAACTGGAGCCGGATCCTCGACGTCAACCTCACCGGCACCTGGCGGGTCCTCCGCGCGGCCCTCCCGTTCCTCCCCGACGGCGCGCGCATCGTCAACCTCTCGTCCGTCGTGGGACGGTTCGGCGTGGCCGGTCAGGGCGCGTACAGCGCCTCCAAGCACGCCATCATCGGCCTGACGCGGACCCTCGCCCTCGAGCTCGCCCCCCGCAAGATGACCGTCAACGCCATCTGCCCCGGCTGGGTCGACACCGAGCTGGCCTGGGAGGGGATCCGCCGGATCGCGAAGAGCAACGGCGTGACGGAGGACGCGGCCTTCGAGGCCGCGGCGCGGATGGCCCCGCTCGGGCGGGTCCTCGCCCCGGAGGAGATCGCCGGGATGGTCGCCTACCTCGCGTCGGCCGACGCGCGCAACGTCACCGGACAGGCCCTCGTCATCGACGGCGGCCAGGTGATGCCCTGAGGCGACGGGTCCGGGCGGTCTTCCTCGACGCCGGGAACACCCTCCTGGCGGCGGACCCCCCGGTGGAGATCGCCTACGGGGAGGCGTTCGCCCGGTGGGGAGTCGAGGCGTCCCCCGAGGACGTCGGCCGGGCGGTCCGCGCCACGTGGGGCGAGGTGGCTTCTCGCCAGGCGGCGGGAGCCGAGCGGTGGGGCGGGCCGGAGGGCGAGACGGGGTTCTGGCGCGCGTTCGTCCAGCGGGTCTACTCGGGCGTCGGCGGCGGGCCGCTCCCGGAAGGGCTCCTCGACGAGCTGGTGGAGCACTTCCGCGACCAGGGCCACTGGCGCGTCTACCCCGAGGTCGAGGCCGTCCTCGCGGCCCTGAGGGACGCCGGCTACAGGCTGCTCGTCGTCAGCAACTGGGACTCGACGCTGCCGGGGCTCCTCGACAGGCTCGACCTGACGCGACGGTTCGACGCGGTCGTCGTCAGCGCGATCGTCGGCGTCTCGAAGCCGGCCCGCGAGATCTTCGACGCCGCGCTGAAGACGGCGGGCGTCGCCGCCGCGGAGGCGCTCCACGTCGGGGACTCGCCCTCGGAGGACTACGACGGCGCCCGCCGCGCGGGGCTCGAGGCGCTCCTCCTCGACCGCTCCGGGATCGCTCCCGACGGCTTCGACACGATCCGCTCGCTCGAGGCGCTCGTCCCGCTCCTCGTCCCTTGACCGCGCCGGGGCGGGGCCGGATGATCCGCGGGCCTTCCCCGCCCCCCCGAAGGAGGAGCACCAACCGATGAACCTGTTCCGCCGGAAGCCGCTCGACGTCCTGATCGCCGAGGGTGGAGACGAGGCCCACGGCCTCAAGAAGGCGCTGACGGCGGGGGACCTCCTCGCCCTCGGGATCGGCGCCATCATCGGCGCCGGGATCTTCGCCACCCTCGGGAGCGCCACGTCGGGCGGGACGGGGCTCCCCCCGGCCGGCCCGGGAGTCGTCGTCTCCATCCTCATCACGGCGGTGGCCTGCGGCTTCTGCGGCCTCTGCTACGCCGAGTTCGCGAGCCTCGTCCCGGTGGCCGGCTCGGCGTACACGTACAGCTACGCCACGCTCGGCGAGCTGGTGGCCTGGATCATCGGCTGGGACCTGATCCTCGAGTACGCCGTCGGGAACGTCGCGGTGGCGATCTCGTGGGCGGCCTACTTCCGGCAGCTCGTCGCGGGGTTCGGCGTCCACATCCCGGCCTGGATGGCCACCGACTGGCGCTCGGCCGCGATGGCCGCGAAGGCCGTCGCCGACTCCGGCCTCGCCTCGCTCGGCCCGGAGCAGCGCGTGGGGTACGAGGCCTTCCTCCAGCACCCGACCCTCCTCGGCGTCCCCCTCGTCTTCAACCTCCTGGCGGCCTCGATCACGGCGCTCATCACGTGGATCCTCGTCATCGGCGTCAAGGAGTCCGCCCGGGTGAACGACGTGATCGTCGTCCTGAAGGTGGCGACGCTCGTCTTCTTCGTCGTCGTCGGCGCCTTCTGGGTGAAGCCGGCCAACTGGCACCCGTTCTTCCCGGGCGGCCTGCATGGGGTCTGGACCGGCGCCTCCCTCATCTTCTTCGCCTACATCGGGTTCGACGCCATCTCGACGGCGGCCGAGGAGTGCAAGGACCCGGGGCGCGACATGCCGCGCGGCATCCTCGGCTCGCTCCTCGTCTGCACGGTCCTCTACGTGGGGGCGGCGCTCGTCCTGACGGGGATCATCCCGTTCGCGCAGCTGAAGGGGGTGGCCGACCCGCTCGCCGCGGCCCTCAGCTACGCGAAGCAGGGGTGGGCGGCGGGGATCCTCGCCTTCGGGGCCGTCGTCGCGATGACGTCGGTCCTCCTCGTCTTCCAGCTCGGCCAGCCCCGCATCCTGATGGCGATGTCGCGCGACGGCCTGCTGGGCCCCTGGTTCGGGAAGATCCACGCCCGGTACCGGACCCCGCACGCCGCGACGATCCTGACGGGACTGTTCGTGGCGTTCTTCTCGGCGGTGGCGAACATCGACGAGATCGTCCAGCTGACGAACATCGGGACGCTCTTCGCCTTCGTCCTCGTCTGCATCGGGATCCTCGTCCTCCGGGTACGGGAGCCGGGACGGCCGCGGAAGTTCCGGGTCCCCCTCTCCCCGTTCACGCCCCTCCTCGGGATCGCCATGTGCCTCGCCCTGATGGCGGGGCTCCCGCTCCTGACGTGGGTCCGGTTCGTCCTCTGGCTCCTCGTCGGCCTGGCGATCTACTTCGCCTACGGGGCGCGGCGGAGCCGCCTGGCGAACGGGGGCGCTACCTAGCCTTCCCCGCCGCGCCCGCCGGCGGGAGGTCGGCCGGGACCACCCCGGGGAGGCGCACGGGGGTGTCCGTCTCCGGGTCCGAGCTCCCGAGGAGCTTCTCCTGCGACGCCCCCGGCGGGACGACGAGGTCGACGATCGGCGGGAGGAGCTCGTCGATCGTGTCGGTGCCGAACTTGTTCTCCCAGGAGCCGTAGGCGACGGGGATCAGGTAGGGGCCCGGCAGCGCGGCCTTCTTGTCGATCCCCAGGAGGCTGGCGAGGTCGAGCTTCTGGAGGATGTCGGCCCCGGTGACGAAGACCACGTAGGCCCACTCGGGCCTCGCGGGCCCGCCGAGGAACGAGGCCGGGACGAAGAAGCGGACCGTCGGCCCGTTGACCTGGACGACGGTCGGGAAGAAGACCTTCTCGTCGACGAGGCGGTTGACCTCGGCCGAGATCTCCTGGGCGGTCTCCCTCGGGAGCTTCTCCTTGCCGCCGCGCGCCTTCAGCTCCTCCATCCGCTGGCGGCGGGTCAGGATCCGCTTCGTCTCGTCGCCTGCGTCCCAGGGCCGGGGCGTGAGCGCGATGCACTTCTCCCAGGCGTACTCCGGCTGGAGCTCGGCGAGGCGGCCGGGCAGGAGCTGGACGTTCCCCGAGCCCGGCTTGCGGTCGGTGTCGACGTAGACGTCGACGTTGAAGGTGTAGAAGCCGAGGCGGGCGACGTCGGTCAGGAGCGTCGCCCCCTCGTCGATCGCGCGCGGCTCCGTCCTGCGGATCCGCCGCGCGAAGGTCACCTCGAAGAAGGTCCCCCCCTTCTCCTCGCGGGCGGAGAAGGAGGCGATGTCGAGGTCGCCGCGCTTCAGGTCGTTGCTCCGGGGGTAGCGGAGCGAGCCGTCGCCGTGGTCGTCCCCGAGGGGGTCCGTCAGCCGGAAGATCACCCGGTCGTCGGCGGCCCGGGCCGCGGCGGGCGCCGCGACGGCGAGGAGCGCGACGGCCGCGAGGAGGGCGGCGTGGAGCGGGCGGAGGCTCGGGGCGCGGCGGGCGTCGGTCATGGGGCGATTCTCCTCGTCCCCGGGGCGGGGCGAAAGGGGAAGGCCCGGCGGCGGACGCCGCCGGGCCCTCGCGGAAGCCCCTCGCGGGGCGGGACGGCCTAGAAGAGGATCTTGAGGTAGGCCTTGAGGCGCTGCTGGTCGAAGTCGCGCTTCAGGAGGCTGTTCCAGTTCCCGTAGCGGCCGGCGAAGCCCGGCGAGCCGACCGGCACCTTCACGTTGTTGGCGGTGTCCTGGTCGGCGTACTGGACGACGAAGCCGCCGCCGAAGTCCGGGTCGAACGTGCCGTAGTTGTACTCGTAGACGATGCCGCACTCGGAGAGGCCGCCGAGCGTGTAGCGGGCCTTGACGATGACCTGGTTCTTCAGGTGCTTGCCCGACGCCATCTCCATCAGGTTGTAGGCCTGGAAGGCCGTGTTGCCGTCCTGCAGGTCGGCGTCGAAGTGGACGTACTCGGCCGAGGCGTAGAGGTCGCTCGTCAGCTGGTAGCCGAGGCCGAGGTTGACCATCCAGTACTTCAGGTCGCGGTCGTCGTCGGAGACGCTGTCGAACGGCTTCCACTTGTAGCCGGTGACGCCGTTCACCGTGATGACGGGCGGGTTCGAGTAGTAGTCGGCCGTGGAGTTGCCGGGCGAGTAGTAGTTCTTGACCCCCTTGCACTCGAGGGTCCCCGAGGTCGAGCAGTCGCCCGCCGCGTAGGGGAGGTAGCGCGCCTCGTTGAGGCGGTTGTCGGTCTCCTTGATGTACTTGATCTTCCCGAAGACGTCGATCCCCTTCCCGGCGTCGATGACGTACTTCCCCTTGACGAGGGCGATGTGGGTCGTCTTGTCCTGGAAGGGAGCGTAGGCGGAGCGGTAGCTCCCGAGCCCGGTCTGGGTGTCCATCGCGGGGTAGAGGCTGTTCGTGATCGACCGGCTGTCGTCGCCCCACGCCTGCCAGTTCGTGTCGTAGGTGATGTAGCTGTACTCGGCCGACATGTCGAGCGCGCCCGACTGGAAGGTCGGGACGATCGTGATCCCTTCCCACCCGATCGCCGTCTCGGCCATCGGCTCGTTGAAGTCGGTGAACTGGTTGTCGATGTTGACGGTCGCGAGCTGCTGGGCGTTCCCCTCCCAGCCGCCGTAGCCGATGATCGACCGGTTGCCGCTGCCGCCGAAGACGCCGTAGGCGGCGTTGTTCGGCCCGGGCAGGGCCCACGTCGAGTCGTGCCCCTCGGTGAGGAGGACGTCGGACTCGCGGCGGGCCGCCAGGATGGAGGCGTACTCGGCCCCGATGTGGAACCCCTCGAGGTTGACCGAGAAGCCGCCCCCGCCCAGGTTGAGGAGGTCGACGTCGACCTTCCCGCTCCAGTCGGAGTGCTGGCCGGCCGGGACCGGCGAGTAGCCGTTGATCCCGAAGTTGGCCGGGGCCCCGGCGATCGGGACCGAGTCGTAGGTCGAGTAGTACCAGGCGGCGCGGGCGTCGAAGCCGGCGCTCGGGTGGACCCCGAGCTTGATCCCGGCGACCGTGTTGCGGAACCGCGTCGTGGTGTTCCGGCCGTTGTCCCAGTTGTTGTCGTTCGGATCGACCTCGATGTCGTTCGTCCACTCGACGAGGGCGCCGGCGTCCCACGTCGAGCTCGGCGTGTAGTGGAGCTGGCCCACGTAGCCGCCGTCGGCCGCGTGGAAGTTGCCGGTGGTGTAGCTCGGGCCGGCGAAGAGCCGGTAGAGCGAGATCCGGGCGGCGTCCCAGGTCAGGGTCCGGTCGAGCGCCGAGCCCTGGAACAGGAGCCCGGAGACGTTGTCCCGGTCGATGTAGCGCATCCGGCCGACGACGAAGGGATCGAACATCCCCCAGTCGTTGGAGCCGATCGTCGCCGAGTCGATCCACTTGTAGCCGGGGGTCAGCGTCACCGTGACGCCGCGGAGCTTCACGTACTGGTTGGACCGCGGGTCGAACTCGCCGCAGCCGACGGAGTCGCCGGACCCGGAGCAGTCGGTGCCGCCCGACGGGTTGCCCCAGCCGCCGCCGTTCGTCCAGAAGTTCTGGTAGAAGCGGCTGTGGAGGCGGGCCTTCACCTCGACGGCCTTCGAGACCTTGGCGTTGAGGAGGAGCTCGATCTCGGTCCCCTGGCCGTTGTCGCCGTACCCCTCCCCGGGGGCGTCCTTGAAGTTGTAGAGGGCGCCCTGGTAGCGCTGGTTGCCCCAGAGCCACTTCGTGTAGGTCGTCCCTCCGAGGGTGAACTGTGGGCCCTGCTGGGCGAGCGCCGCGGCCGGGATCAGGAGCGCGGCGACCGCCAGGAGGGCGATGGTGTGCTTGGCGCGCATGCAGGTTCCTCCAAATGAAACGGATTCAGATTCGGACGGGCCGCGTCACTTGCGGACCATCGTGAGGGTGGCCATCTTCTTGGCCGTCCCGTCGGGGTTGCACTCGTAGGAGAGCATCTTGTACTGCTCTTCGATCTCGCTCTTGTCCCCGGTCCCCTTGCCGGCGAGGAGGTCCATGACGTGCGGGTCGCAGTCGGTGTCGGTGCCGCCGCCGAAGCGGTGCTGCCCCTCGTACTCGTTGACCTTCCGGGTCAGGAGGTCGCCCTTGTCGGGGAAGCCCTCGTTCGACTGCATCAGGACCTGGAAGCCCCACTTGGTCGGGTCGCCGGTGCCGAGGTCCTTGAGGGGGACCGTGCCGGAGATCGTCCGGCCGGCGCCGCGGGTCCTCACCGGGACGACGACGGCGCCCTTGGCCCAGGGGGCCTTCGACTCGACCTCCGTCACGACCCGGTTCTGGGGCTGCGGCGAGAGGATGACGCACTTGTTCCAGGCGTCCGCGGGCGCGAACTCGACGTTCAGGCCGGGAAGCCCCTTCGTGAAGCGGTCCTCGGTGTCGCCCGTCTGGATGAAGATGAAGACCATCTGGACGGAGAAGCCGACGCCCATCCCCCACGGGTCCTCGAGCCTCGAGTTGACGTCGACCGAGAACTCGGCCTTGTCGCCCGAGACCTTCATCCGGAAGCCCGTGAGGTCGAACGAGCCGGCGGTGTAGACCTTGTCGGTCGGGTAGACGTACTTGCCGTTCCCCTTGTCGTCGCCCGTCGGGTCCTTGAAGCTGACCTCCTGGGCGAGGACGGGGCCGGCGAGGACCGCCGCGGCGACGAGGCCGAGGACGGCGTGACGGAAGAATCTCATCATCGAATACCTCCTTCTTGTCGAGGTTGTCAGCCCTTGACGCTCCCGGCCGTCAGGCCGGAAACCAGGTACTTCTGCAGGAAGAGGAAGAGGGCGACGACGGGGATCGAGACGATGATCGCGCCGGCGGCGAAGTAGCCCCACTGCTGGGAGAAGCCGCCCACGAAGAAGCGGAGGCCGACCGGCGCCGTGTACATCGTCTCCTTGTCCATGACGGTGGCGGCGATGATGAACTCGTTCCACCCGGTCATGAACGAGAAGAGCGCGGTGACCGCGACGGCGGGCTTGGCGAGCGGCAGGACGATCCGCCAGAAGATCGTGCTCGGGGTGGCGCCGTCGATGACGGCGGCCTCCTCGAGCTCCTTCGGGATCGTGTCGAAGTAGCCCTTCAGCATCCAGACGCAGAAGGGGATGGCGGTCGTGGCGTAGACGAGGATCAGCCCGATCCGCGAGCTCCCGAGGTTCAGCCACTTGACGAGGATGATGTAGAGCGGGATGAGCATCAGGGTCCCGGGGAACATCTGGGAGACGAGGAAGGACATCATCCCGGCCTGGCGGCCCGGGAAGCGGAAGCGGGCGAAGGCGTAGGCCGCCGTGCACGCCAGGAAGACCCCGACGATCGTCGTGAGGATCGCGACGATCGCGCTGTTGAGCATCCACTGCGCGAACGGCTGGTCCGTGACGACCGAGGTGAAGTTGGACAGGGTGACCGTCTTGGGCCAGGGGACGATGGCGCGCAGCCGGTCCCACACGGTCGGGTCGGAGGGGAGGTCCGCGATGGCGAGGCTCTGCTGCCCGGAGAGGGCGATCGTGAAGACCCAGAGGACCGGGTAGACGGCCACCAGGGTCGCGAGGACCAGCACGAGGTGGAGGGGGAGGTGGGGGAACTCGTCCTCGCCCGCGCGGCTCCTCATCAGATGCCCTCCGTGGCCCTGGTGACCCGGTTCTGGAACGTCCCGTAGACGACCAGGATGCCGAAGATGACCGTCGAGTAGGCCGCCGCGTAGCCGTAGCGGTACTTCTCGAACGCGAACTTGTACGCCTGGGTGATCAGGATCTCTGTCGACCCCCCGGGCTCGCCCTGCGTGACGAGGTAGATGATGTTGAACATGTTGAAGGTCCAGACGACCGACAGGATGATCGCCGGGACGAGGGCGGGCTTGAGCGACGGGAGCGTGATGCCGGTGAACTGCTGCCAGCGCGACGCCCCGTCCACGCGCGCCGCCTCGTAGAGGTCGGACGGGATCGACTGGAGGGCGCCCAGGGAGACGACCATCATGAACGGGAAGCTGAGCCAGCCGTTCGTCGCGAGGGCGGTCAGGAACGACGTGAAGGGGGTCTCGAACCACGAGACCGGCGAGCCCCCGAAGATCTGGATCACCTGGTTCACGACCCCGAACTGCTGGTGGAACATCCCCTTCCAGATGAGCGCCGTGATGTAGTTCGGCATGGCCCAGGGGAGGATGAGGAGGACCCGGTAGACCGGCTTCAGGGCGAGGCCCTTGGTGTTCAGGACGAGCGCGAGGAAGAGCCCCACGGTCACGCCGATCGTGACGTTGGTGACGGTCCAGGCGACCGTCACCCAGAGCGTCCAGTAGAAGTTCAGGTAGTTGAAGACGAGGGTGCCGTCGGCGTCGCGGGTGGCGACGTGGAAGTCCGAGAGGATCGAGACGTAGTTCTTGAACCCGACCCAGATGTCGGTGAGGGGCGCGTTCGTGTTGTAGATCGTCGAGTCGGTGAACGAGATGGCGATCCCGTAGAGGAACGGGAAGAAGACGAGGACGACCATTCCGGCCATCGCCGGGAGGACGTAGGTGTAGGCCACGCGGTTCGTCCGGACCGTCCGGACGAAGGCGGACGCCCCGCCGAGGCCGACGAAGAGGAGGACGGCGAGGGAGACGCCGCCGACGAGGAGGAGGGCGTTGCGGACGGCCGTCCGGTCCCGGGCCGCCGAGGCGGCGACCTTCGCCTCGTCGACGCTCCCGTCGGAGCGGACCACGCCGTAGGGCCTGCGGAACGCGTCGGCGTCCCAGCGGGCCGGGTCGAGCGGGGGCTCGGCCGGGAGAGAGAGGCTGGCGAGGATCGCGGAGGCCTTCGCCCCCTCGTCCCGGACGATCCCGGCGATCCCCTCCTCCACCGCGCGGCGGCCCCGCTCGAGCTTCGCGGCGGACTGTGCGCCGTAGCCCCAGACGGTGCCGGCGAGGAGGACGACGGCGAGGACCCCGAGGACGGCCCGGCGCTCCCCGACGACGAGGCCGGCCAGGAGGAAGACGGCGACCGGGACGGCGACGTAGCTGAGCGCCGTCAGCCAGGAGGGGGGCTTCACGGGCGGCGGGGGCCGCCGCTGCACCTGGACGAGGCCGACGACCGCGCCGTCCTTCTCCAGGGGCGCCGCGATCGAGAGGCTCCCGTCGGCGAGGCGGGCCCGCTCGACCTCGTCCTTGCGGGAGGCCCCCTCGGCCCGGTTGGTCTCGACGGCCGCCCGCAGGCGCTGGCCCCGGTCGTAGAGGTCCTTCTCCTCCCGCCGGAGGCGCCGCGGCGCGGCCTCGTCGCCGGTGTCGGCGGGGTCGGTCGAGGCCTCGAGCGAGAGGCCGTCGAAGGCGACGACCTTGATCGCCGCCTGCTGGGGGTGGTCCTTCGCCCACGCCGCGACGGCCGCGCGGACGGCGTCGCCGGTGACGCCGGCGCGATCGACGACCTCGGCGAGGGCCCGGATGGCGACGTTCGCCCGCCGGTCCTCGGCGCTCCGGGCGCCCTGGGCGAGGGCCCCGTCGAGGAGGCGGTACCCCACGCCCACGGCGAGCGCCGACGCGACGAGGAGGCCGACCGCGAACCGCAGGCGATGCGAGGGGGGCCGCTCCGGGGCGTCGCCGGCCCGGGCGCTCACGTTACCTCTTCCTCAGGCCCGCCACGTCCCGGAGGACCGCCTTCTCGGCGGCGTCGAGGGCCGCCTTGGGCGTGGCCGATTTCTTGACGATCGTGTTCATCGCCGTCGTGGCCGGCGACCAGACCATCGTCATCTCCGGCAGGTTCGGCATCGGGATCGCCACCTCGACCTGCTTGCGGAAGGCCGAGAGGATCGGGTCCTTCGCGACCGCCGGGTCGTCGTAGACCGCCTTGTTCGCGGGGGTCTGCCGTCCCTCGAGCGCCATCACCCGCGCCGCCGGGGTGTCGGTGAGGACCTTGGCGAAGTCGTACGCGGCGTCCTTGTTCTTCGACTGCGCGGTCACGAAGACGCCCTCGACGGTCATCCAGGGACGCATCGGCTTGCCGCCCGCCTCGTCGAGCGTCGGGAGCGGGGCGAGGGCGTAGTCGATCCCCTTGGCGATCTCCCCCAGGAACCAGGGCCCCGAGAAGACGATCGCCGCCCTCCCGTCGTTGAAGAGCGAGGTGATGAGCGCCGTCGACGGCTCGGCCGGGAGGATCCCGTCCGTGTCGAGCCAGCGCATCAGGAGCTCCATCGCCTTGACGTTCTCCGGCGCGTTCAGGACGGGCTTGGGGCCCGGGTCGAAGACCCGTCCGCCGAAGCCGTTCTGGAGCGCCGCGTGGTAGTAGTAGTCGGAGTACGAGTAGGCCAGCCCGAAGCGCCCGGCCTTCTTGTCCGTCAGCTTCCGGGCGACCGCCACGAGCTCCTTCGAGGTCTTCGGCGGGACCGGGACCAGCTTCTTGTTGTAGATCATCGTGATGACCTTGTAGTCGAGCGGCAGGCCCCAGACCGTCCCGCGGTAGGTCATCGCCTCCATCGTCGTCGGGATGAAGCGGTCCTTCGTCGCCTTGTCGAGGAAGAAGTCGATCGGCTCGACCGTGTTCCCCGCCTCGATCCAGCCTCCGAGGCGGTCCTGGGCGTAGATGAAGACGTCGGGCCCCTTGCCGCGGGGGACGGCGGCGGTGATCTTGTCGGCGAAGGCGTCGTAGGGGACGGCCAGCGTCGTGACCTTGATCCCCTTGGCGGCGTTCGCCTGGTTGTAGGCCGCGACGACCTTCTCCAGCGCGGCCTTCTCCTCGGCGCGGTACGCGTGCCAGACGACGATCTCCTTCTGGGCGAGGGCCGGGGCGGCGAGCGAGGCGGCGAGCGCGGCGACCGCCGCGAGGGAGAGACGGGGCGTGAGCTTCATCGGTGCCTCCGGTTCGGGTTCAGGCCGCGAGGCGGGTCTCGGTCGCGGCGTCGAAGAGGTGGAGCGACTCGAGCTCGACCACGAGCTCGATCTTCTGGTCGACCGACGGCGCGCGGTGCGGGTCGACCTTGGCGACGACCATGTCGTCGCCTCCGACGCGCGCGTAGACGAGGACCTCGTGCCCGAGCGGCTCGGCGATCTCGACCGTGGCCGGGATCCTCGCGGTCTCCCCGCGGGTGGGGCGGCTCCCGTCGCTGAGGTTCTCGGCCCGGATCCCGACGACGATCGCCTTGCCGTCCCGGCCCGCGGTGAGGGACCGCTGGCTCTCCGGGACGGGCAGCGTGAAGGTGCCGGCCTGGAGGGTCGCCCCGTCGTCCTTCAGCGAGGCCTTCAGGAAGTTCATCGGCGGGGTGCCGATGAACGAGGCGACGAACGTGTTGGCGGGCCGCTCGTACACCTCGAGCGGCGTCCCCACCTGCTGGAGCTTGCCGTCCTTCATGACGGCGATCCGGTGGCCCATCGTCATCGCCTCGACCTGGTCGTGGGTCACGTAGACCGTGGTCGTCTTGAGCCGGCTCTGGAGCTTCCCGATCTCGGCCCGCATCTGGACGCGGAGCTTGGCGTCGAGGTTCGACAGGGGCTCGTCGAAGAGGAAGACCGACGGCTTCCGGGTGATGGCCCGTCCGACGGCGACGCGCTGGCGCTGCCCGCCCGAGAGCTGCTTCGGCTTGCGGTCGAGGAGGTGCTCGATGCCGAGGATCTCGGCCGCCTCGCTCACGAGCCTGTCGATGTCGGCTCGCGCCATCTTGCGGATCTTCAGCCCGAACTCGAGGTTCTCGCGGACCGTCATGTGCGGGTAGAGGGCGTAGCTCTGGAAGACCATCGCGATGTCGCGGTCCTTCGGCGCCACCTCGTTGACCACCCGCGTCCCGATGCTGATCGTCCCGTCCGAGATCTCCTCGAGGCCGGCGATCATCCGGAGAGCCGTCGACTTGCCGCAGCCCGACGGGCCGACGAGGACCATGAACTCGTGGTCGCGGATCTCGAGGTTGAGCCCCTCGATCACCGAGACGTCGCCGTACCTCTTCGCGACTTCCTTGAAGACGACTTCGGCCATCTCTCTGGTCCCTCCGTTCAGCGGGCCGCCAGGATCCGGAAGCCGTGAGCGGGCAGCTCGAGCGTGACCGTCCCGGCCGCGGCCGGGACGGGAGCGCCGGAGAAGAGCTCCACCGGCTTGGCGCCGCCCCACTCGGCGGGGGCGGGGAAGGTGACGCCGACGGGCGCGGCGCCCCGGTTCACGCAGACGACCACGGCGTCCTTCGACGCGGGGTCGCGCCGGACGAAGACGTAGCCGTCCCCGTCGGTGACGAGCCCCTCGTGCGTCCCCCGCCTCAGGGCGGGGTGGGCCTCGCGGATCGCGATCAGCTTCACGTAGTCGGCGCGGAGCCCCTCGTCGCGCGGGACGCCGGCGCCGGGCGCGATCCTCCGGTCGCCCCACGGCATGTCGCTCCGGTTGTCGGGCCAGTCCCCCCCCTTCCGCCCCACCTCCTCGCCGTAGTAGACGACGGGGATGCCGGCGGCCGTCATCTGGAGGACGGCCGCGAGGCGGAAGAGGCTCACGTCGCCCCCGAGCTGGAAGAGGGCGCCCGGGACGTCGTGGGAGGAGAGGAAGTCGGCCATCAGGTAGCCCGGCCGGACCTTCTCGCGGGACTTCAGGTAACGGTCGAAGGCGACGGTCCGCCCGCGCCCCTGGACGAACGCGATCGCGCTCCCCTGGAAGGCGAAGTCGAAGCCGGCGTCGAGCTCGTCCCCCTCGAACCAGGGGTCGAGGACCTGCGGGTCGCCCCCCCAGACCTCTCCGAGCAGGAAGAACCTCGGCCCGAGCTCGGCCCGGGTCCGCTTCCGGTGCTCCTTCCAGAAGTCGTGGGAGACGTGCTTGACCGTGTCGAGGCGGAACCCGTCGACGCCGAGCTCCTTCGCCCAGCCGATCTGCGCCTTCAGCAGGTAGTCCGCCACCTCGGGGACCTCGGTCTTGAAGTCGGGGAGCCCGGCGACGCACGAGGTCACGTCGTCCTGCCCGCAGTCCCCCTTCTCCGTCGTCCGGAGCCACCCGCGCGTCCTCGGGTCGGTGGTGTACCGCGACCCGTACCCGGCGTGGTTGTAGACCACGTCGAGGAGGACGCGGATCCCCTTCCGGTGGCAGGCGTCGACGAGGGCCTTCAGCTGGGCCTCGGTCCCGAACCGCCGGTCGAGGGAGTGGAAGTCGTCCGCCCAGTAGCCGTGGTAGGCCCAGTCGGGGAAGCCGGCGCCGGTCACGAAGCCCGGGATGTTGGTGACGACGGGGGTGATCCAGAGGGCGTTCACCCCGAGGGAGGCGATCTCGTCGAGGTGCTCGGTCAGCCCCACGAAGTCCCCGCCGTGGAAGGTCCCCTTCTGCCTCACGTCGACGTCCGCGTCGTTCGACGGGTCGCCGTCGGCGAACCGGTCGACGAGGGCGAAGTAGAGGACGGCGTCGCGCCAGTCGTCGAGGAGGGGAGGGGAGACCGCCGCCGGGGCCGAAGCCCCGGCCGAAGATGCGGCCGGGGCCGCCGCGGGAGGGGCGGGGCGGGGGGGCGTCGCGCAGGAGGCGAGGCAGGCCGCGACCCCCGCGATCGCGGCCCAGAGCGTCACGTTTCGAAGTGGCGTCGGCATTCGGGAGGTTCCACGGGGCGGGGGAGAGATGGCTCCGGCCTCCTAGCTTCACGTGATTCTAGATCCTCTTCCTGTCCCCCTCACGTCGTCCTTTCCCGGAATCGGGTCCACCAATCGGCCGATTTCCGGTGGACGGGTGTCTACAATCGTCGCCATGGGAGACAGCTCGCAGCGCCGGGTCCACACCGTCATCCTCGGCGGAGGGCAGGGGAAGCGCCTCTACCCCCTCACCCGCGACCGGGCGAAGCCGGCGGTGCCCCTGGGAGGGAAGTACCGGCTGATCGACGTGCCGCTCTCCAACGCGATCAACTCGGGGTTCCGGAGCATCGCCGTCCTGACCCAGTTCAACTCCGCCTCCCTCAACAACCACATCACCCTCACCTACCGGTTCGACAACTTCGGCCACGGCGGGGTCGAGGTCTTCGCGGCCCAGCAGACCGACGTCGGCGGGGAGTGGTTCGAGGGGACGGCGGACGCCGTCCGCAAGCACCTCCGCCGGCTCGGCCACGCCTCGCGGTACGACCACGTCCTCATCCTCTCGGGCGACCACCTCTACCGGATGGACTACGGCGAGATGTTCGAGCGCCACCTGGAGACGGGGGCGGACGTCACCGTCAGCGTCATCCCGGTGGGGAAGGAGGAGTGCGCCGGGTTCGGGATCCTCTCCGCCGGCTCGGACGGGCGGATCCGGACCTTCCGGGAGAAGCCGCGGACGGACGACGAGCTCCTCCCCCTGGCGCCGCCGGCGAGCCTGCGCGAGCGGTGGGGGCTCTCCGCGGGGCAGTGGATCGCCAGCATGGGGGTCTACCTCTTCCGGATCGAGACCCTCCGGGAGGCCCTCGAGGCCCCGGAGACGCTCGACTTCGGCAAGGACATCCTCCCGCGCCTGATCGACACGCACGCCGTCTACTCGTTCCTCTTCCGCGGCTACTGGCGGGACATCGGGACGATCTCGAGCTTCTACGAGGCGAACCTCGCCCTGACCGAGGAGGACCCCCCCTTCCGCTTCTTCCTCCCCGACGCCCCGATCTACACGCGGCCCCGGTTCCTCCCCGCCTCGACCATCCGCGACGCGCGGATCGACCACTGCCGCCTCGCGGACGGCATCCGGGTCTTCGGGGCGGAGCTGTCCCGCAGCGTCATCGGCCTGAGGTCGCGGATCGACGCGGGGACGCGCATCTCCCAGTCGATCCTGATGGGCGCCGACGACTTCGAGGAGGAGGACGAGCGCGTCGCGGCGGCGACGAAGGGGCTCCCGCCGATGGGGATCGGGCCCGACTGCGCGATCGAGCGGGCGATCGTCGACAAGAACGCCCGGATCGGCGCCGGGTGCGTCCTGCGCGGCGACCCGTCCCGGCCGGACGAGGACGGCGCCGGCTGGTTCCTCCGCGACGGGATCGTCATCGTCCCGAAGGGCGCGGTCCTCCCGCCCGGCACGAAGGTCTGACCGCCCCGTCCGCCCGGCCCGGCCCGTAGAATCGCCGGCCGGAGGCCGCCACGGCGCCGAACGCCCAGCTCGTCCTCGTCCTCCACGGCCATCTCCCCGGGGTCCTGGGCCACGGCGTCTGGCCCCACGGGGCGGACTGGCTGCACGAGGCGGTGGCCGAGAGCTACCTGCCGTTCCTCGCGGCCGCCCGCCGCCTCGCGGCGGACGGCGTCCCGCTGAAGGCCACGGTCGGCCTGACGCCGGTCCTCTGCGAGCAGCTCCGCGACCCGCGCTTCCCCGCCAGCTTCCGCCGCTACGCCGCCCACCGCGTCGCCGCCGCGCGGAGGGACCTGGGCGCGAGCGACGGACCCCCTGCGGGCTTGGCCCTGCACTGGATCGCGTTCTACGAGGAGGCGCGGAGGGCGTTCGACGCGCTCGGGGGCGACCTCCTTTCCGGCTTCGCCGCGCTCGAGGAGAAGGGCGCCATCGAGCTGATCTCGTCCGCGGCCACGCACGGCTTCCTCCCCCTCCTCCCGACCGACGCGGCGATCTCTCGCCAGCTCGACGTGGGCCTCGCCTGCCACGAGCGCCACTTCGGCCGCCGGCCGCGAGGGCTCTGGCTCCCCGAGTGCGCCTACCGCCCGGCCGGCCCCTGGCTCTCCCCCGCGGACGGAAGGAGCGAGGAGCGGCGGGGGATCGCCGACTTCCTCGTCGAGCGAGGGATCGGGCACACGTTCGTCGAGACCCACCTCGTCACGGGGCGGCGCTCGTCGCACGCCTACGGGGCGTCCGACGGGCTCCACGCAGGCCCGGCGGGCGCGGAAGGGGCGAGCGGGGAAGCCCGGGGCGAGGAAGCGGACGGTGCCGGTGCGCGCGACCCCGCGAGCGGGACCGGCCGCTCGCCTCACCGGGTCTGGTCGGTAACGGCGGCGGGCGGAAGCCTCGCAGTCCTGGCGCGCGACCCTGCCACCTCGGAGCGGGTCTGGTCGGGAATGGTCGGCTACCCGGGGGACCCCTGGTACCTCGAGTTCCACCGCAAGCACGCGCCGGGCGGGCTCCGCTACTGGCGGGTGACCGACAGCGGGGGGCCGCTCGACGGGAAGGAGCCGTGGGACCCCGCCCGCGCTGCGGAACGGGTCGCCGCGCACGCGGCGCACTTCGTCTCCCTCGTCGAGGAGGTGGCGGCGGAGGAGGAGCGTCCGGCCGTCGTCGCCGCGATGTTCGACTTCGAGCTCTTCGGCCACTGGTGGTTCGAGGGGGTCGCCTTCCTCGAGGCCGTCTTCCGGAGGCTCGCCTCCGGGGCCCGCGACGTGGTCCCGGCAACTTCCGCCGAGGCGGTCGTCGCGGCCGGGGAGCCGGAGCCGATCGACCTTCCGGCCGGCTCGTGGGGGCGCGGGGGAGACTTCCGCGTCTGGTCGAGCGGGGCGACGGTCCCCTACTGGCGCGAGGTCGAGCGGGGCGAACGGCGGCTGGCAGAGGTCCTCGCGCTCGACCCGGAGCTCGCGCCCGCCGCCGCGCGCCAGCTCCTCCTCCTCCAGGCGTCCGACTGGCCCTTCCTCGTGGAGAACGGCTCGGCGGCCGACTACGCGCAGCGGCGGATCGCGCGCCACGCGGGAGCCCTCGCGACGCTCGCGGCCCTCGCGCGCCGGCGGGGCCGGAGGACGCCTTCCGACGGCAGGCAGCTCGCCCGCCTCGCGCGCCGCGACCGCCTCTTCGCGCCCGAGCTGGAGGCCCCCGGCCTCACCTGAGCGGGAAGGAGGCCGCGCCCGGCCTCGCCTCGGGGCCCGGGGGGAGGGGGACGTCACCGCATCCGGTCGTGGAGCCGGAAGAGCTCGGCGTAGATCCCCCCGCGGCGGAGGAGCTCCGCGTGGGAGCCGGCCTCGGCGACCCGTCCCTCGGCGAGGACGACGATCCGGTCGGCCATCGCGACCGTGGAGAACCGATGGGAAACGAGGATCGCGGTGCGACCTGCCGCCACCTCCCGGAACCGCCGGAAGAGTTCCTCCTCGGCCCTCACGTCGAGGCTGGCGGTCGGCTCGTCGAGGACGAGGAGCGGGGCCCGCCGGGCGAACGCACGGGCGATCGCGAGCCGCTGCCACTGGCCGGCCGAGAGCTGCTGCCGGCCGAACTGGGTCCCCAGCCAGGTGTCGTAGCCCGATGGCAGCGACTCGACGAGAGGTGCCACCCCGGTGCGCCGTGCGAGCTCCTCGATCTCCCGCCGGTTCCCGATGAGCCTCCGCCAGTCGCCGAAGGCCAGGTTCTCCGCGGCGGTCGCCTCGAACCGGGTGAAGTCCTGCAGGACCCAGGCGATCCGCTCCCTGAGGCTCGCGGGGTCGAGCTCCCTCACGTCGGATCCCCCGAACCTGACGCTCCCGGAGTCCGGGTCGTAGATCCTCGCGATCAGGCGGACGAGCGTCGTCTTCCCGGCGCCGTTCTCCCCCACCAGCGCGACGGTCTCGCCCAGCCGGATCCGGAGGGAGATGTCCCGCAGGGCCGGCCGGTCGCCCCCCGGGTAGGTGAAGGTGACTCTCTCGAGCTCCACCTCCGTCGCGTCCCCCTCCGCGACGGCGAGCCCCCGGCCCGGCAGCAGCCCGGGCCCGAGCGCGAGGAAGGCGCGGAGGTTCTGGACGAAGAGGCCCCGCTCGAGCGCCGAGCCGAGGTACGCCAGCGTCTCCTCCACGACCGCCCGGAGGCGCGCCGCGGCCCCCGCGAAGACGACCAGGCTGCCGACCGAGGCCTGACCCGCCACCACCCGCAGCCCCAGGTGCGCGAGAACCGCGAAGAGGGCGGCCGACGAGAGGACGACGAAGAGCGCGCCGACGAGCGCGCTCCGCCGGAGGAGGAGGGCGCTCTCGTCGCGGAACTGCGACGCTACGCTCCGGAACCTCTCGAGGAGGAGCGGCCCCAGGTCGAGCAGCTTGATCTCCGTCACCGCGGGGGCCCTCGTGAGGAGCTGGACGAAGTACTGGCTCCAGCGGCGGCGCGTCGTGTACCGGGTCTCCTGCCCGTAGCGGCTCGAGGCGGCCCTCCACTGGAAGAGGCCGTACGGGACGGCGAGGACGACGAGCGGGACGAGCAACCAGGGCTCGACGGCCGCCAGGACGGCGGCGAGGGTGAGGCCCTGGAGGCCGTCCCCGAGGACGTGCAGGGCGTTGAGGAGGAAGAGGTGGAAGCTCGCCGCCGGGTCGCGCCGCGCGCGCTCGAGGAGGTCGAGCGTGGCTGGGTCCTCGAAGGAGACGACGTCGAGCGAGGCCGCGTGCTCGAGGACGACTCCCGTCAGGCGGACCTCGAGCTCGTCGAGGAGGCGCCTTCCGGCGTGCCGTTCCGCGATCTTCGTCAGCCCGCCGACGACCGCGAGGCCGAAGGCGGCGCCGACCCACGCGAGGAGACGGCGCGGGTCCGCCCCCGGACCGCTCGCGACAGCCGCGGTCGCCGCGTCCACGAGGCCGCCGAAGACGAGGGTGAGGCCGGCGGGGACGAGGCTCTTCACCAGCTCGGCCCCGACGAGGAGTCCGGTCTGGGCGGGGGCGGTCCGCCACGTGAAACGGAGCGCCCACCTTCCGTCGGCGAGGACCTTTCGCAGGGGAACCGGCGCGCGCTCGTCGGGGAGCGGACCCGGCGGCCCGGCGCCCCATCCGCCGCCGGTCGCCGGCACCGGGCCGCCGTCCGGCCGGTTCGCTGTCACCTCTCGCCCGCCCCGGCCGAGAGGCACGCCTCCACCTCGCGCGCCAGGACCCTCACGAAGGGCTCCTGGACGATGGCCGCGTGGATGCCGGGGACGACGCGGACGTCGAGCCCGCCGGCGACGAGGGCCCGCCACTCGCGGAGGCGCTCGCGACGATAGCGCTCGTGCCGCGCCAGGACGAGCGTCGCCCGCCCGGGGTACGTCCGCGGCGCGTAGGGCTCCACGTCGTTCAGGACGTCGTCGGGCGACGCGGCGGCGGACCGGGGCGCGCCCGCCGGCGACGCGTCCGTGCGCGCCGGGCGAACGGCCCCGATCGGGGCGATTCGCCGCCGGAGCCGCGCGACGCTCCGGCCGAGCTCGACGCCTCGCTCCTCTTCGTCCCACAGCCGCCACTTCGCCCAGAACAGGCGGACCTTCCTGACGAGCCCTCCGGTGTTGCGGAGGCTGCCCGGATCCGGAGCCGCGAACGAACGCCCGGCCCGGCGTCCGAGCCTCGGCGGCTCCAGCAGGAGGAGCGCGCCCACCTCGTGCCCCGCCTCGCGCAGCTGCTGCGCCATCTCGAAGGCGACGAAGGCCCCTCCCGACAGGCCCCCGATCAGGTAGGGTCCCTCGGGCTGGAGCGCCCGGATCTCCTCGACGTACTGGGCGGCCATCTGCTCCACGCGGGTGTAGCGCGGCCGGTGGTCCTCGAGCCGGTCGCGACGGAGGCCGTAGACCGGACGATCGGGCCCCAGCCGCGTCGCCAGCGATGCGTAGGCGAGCACCTCGCCCTCGGCCCAGCTCATGCAATAGAAGGGGAGCCTCGATCCGAGGGGCTGCAGGGGGACGAGGCAGGGCCACCGCGCCGGGGCGGGCTCGCGGAGCTTGCGGGCCAGGAGCTCGATCGTCGAGGCGCCGACGAATTCGGAGAGAGGCAGATACCTCCCCGTCCGCTGCTCGATCAGGGCGAACAGCTCGACGGCGAGGAGGGAGTCCCCGCCCAGCTCGAAGAAGTCGTGACGGACCCCGACGGGCCGGGTCCCCAGGAGCTCCTCCCAGAGGGCGACGAGCGTCGCCTCGACATCGTCCCGCGGGCCGACGACCTCTCCTTCAGGCGCCGTGAATTCCGCCTTCGGCGGCTTCAGGGCGGCGCGGTCGACCTTGCCGCGCGCCGTCAGGGGGAGGCTCGGCAGCGAGACGAAGAGCGCCGGCACCATGTGCGCGGGCAGCGTCCTCGAGAGCCCGCCGCGGAGCGCCCGGGTGGAGCCGGGCCTCCCCTTCCACACCACGTAGCCGACGAGGCGGTTCTCTCCGTCGCTCCCCGCGCTCGCGGCGACCGCCGCGTCCTCGACCCCGGGCAGTGCGCGAAGGGCCTCCTCGACCTCGCCGACCTCGACCCGATGGCCCCGGACCTTCACCTGGAAGTCCTTCCGGCCCCGGTGGACGAGGAGGCCGTCGGGCCGGAGCTGGCCTAGGTCCCCCGTCCTGACGATCCGTTCCGCTCCTCCCGCCGGGTCGGGGAGGAACCGCTCGCGCGTCATCGCCTCCTGCCGCCAGTAGCCCAGCGCGAGGTGCCGGCTCCTCACGGTGATCTCCCCGACCTCTCCCGGCGCCACGTCGCGGCCGTCCTCGTCGAGGAGGCGGACCTCGACCCCTTCGTAGGGCCGGCCCACCGGGACGGGGCCGCTCGGCAGGGGGGCCGCGGCGTCGATGAAATGGCTGGCGATCGGCCCGGTCTCGGAGCTGCCGTAGCTGACGCGCAGGCGGCACGGCCCGGAGAAGTGGCGCTGGAAGAGGAGGACGTCCTCGCGCCGGACCGTGTCGCCCCCGAGGCGGACGACCCGCAGGGCGGGGAGCCGCTCTCCGTCGCGGAACGTCTTCACGAGCGAGCGGAAGACCGCGGGCACCGACTGGTAGAGGGTGATCTCCTCGGCAGCGAGGAAGTCGCGCAGGGCCGGGAGCCCCGCCGACCTCACGTCGAACGGATAGACCGCGGCTCCCGAAAGGAGGGCCTGGAAGAGCGCGAGACCCTGGCCGGCGCCCGGCGAGGAGACGAGGAGGGCCATGTCGGAGGAGGTCATCCCGGTGAAGCCCGCGCCCACCCTCGCGTTCCAGAGGAGGTTCCGGTGGCTGTTGACGACCCCCTTCGGGACGCCGGTCGACCCGGACGTGTAGAGGATGTACGCGGGCGCGTCGGGCGGGACGTGGAGGGCGGGGCGCGTCTCGCAGACCGGGCCGGCCGCCTCGACGTCGACCAGCGGGATCCCCGTCGCCGCGGCCAGCGTCCGGGCGAGCGGAAGGGACTCGCCGCCGCCGACGAGGAGGCCCGCGCCGGCATCCTCGAGGAGGAAGCGAAGACGCGCCTCCGGGAGCGAGGCGTCGAGGAAGAGGCTGATCTTCCCCGCCTTGAACGCCGCCAGGATCCCGGCGATGGCCGAAGGGCCCCTCCCCACGAGGAGCGCCATCGGCTCGAGCCTCTCGCCCCGGACCTCGAGCGCGCTCCGGGCGACCCGGTTGGCCCAGCGGTCGAGGGCGTCGAAGGTGAAGGACCGATCGGGCGTCCGGAGCGCGAGGCGACCGGGGTCCCGGTCGACCTGCTGCTCGAAGGATGCCGCGACCGAGAGCGAAGGCTCCTCCTCGGCCCGGGGCGAGACGGGAGAGGTCGACGGCTCCATCAGATCTCGGGTGTCGCGTGCCACGGGACGAGGCGCCGTCCGACGAGCGCGAGGACCCCGTTGAAGCCGACGCCGAGGAGGGACGTGACGGCGAGGGACGCGTAGAGCTCCTCGACGCGCATCGTCTGCCACGCCAGCCAGATCGTCGCTCCGAGCCCGTTCCGGGCCGCGACGATCTCCAGGGCGACGGTGATCAGGAGCGCGGCGTTGAACGCGAGCCGGACGCCGGAGAGGATCTGCGGGAGGCTCCCGGGGACGAGGACCCGCCAGAAGACGCGCGGGGCGCTCGCCCCGTAGGCGTGGGCCACCTCGAAGTGGAGCGGGCTGATCTGCCGGACCCCTGCCATCGTGCTGATGAGGAGGGGGAAGAAGGCCGCGGCGGCCACGACGGCGATCTTCGGGGCCTCGCCGAGGCCGAGGAGGATCATCAGGATCGGCAGGACGGCGATCTTCGGGATGGCGTGCGCCGCGGCGACGAGCGGGTCGACGGCGGCGCGGACGCGGGGCGAGAACCCCATCGCCAGGCCGAGCAGCAGGGCGGGCACCCCCCCGAGGACGAACCCGGAAGCGAGCCTCAGGAGCGTCGCGCCCGTCGTCCGGAAGAGCTCGCCGTTCCTCCCCTGCCGGAGGATCACCGCTCCGACGACGGAAGGGGCCGGGAAGAGGATCGAGGCCGAGGCCGCCGCGCGCGCCCAGAGCTCCCAGAGCGCGAGGAGGACGGCGACAACGAAGACGGCGGGCCAGACCCCCGCCCCGAGCCGGCGGCGGTCGGGCGGGGCGCTCACGGGACGGCTCCCTCCTCCGCCGGCAGCGGCTCCCGGGAGGCGAGGGCGAGGCTCCTGCGGGCCTCCTCCTCGAGCATTCCCCAGATCTGCCACTTGATGGCGGAGACCCGCTCGTCGACGGCGTACTCGAGCTTCCTCGGGCGGCCCAGGGGGACGGTGATCTCTCCCTGGATCCGCCCGGGTCTCCCCGTGAGGACGAGCACCCGGTCGCCGAGGAGGACGGCCTCCTCGATGTCGTGCGTCACGTAGACCACCGCGCTCCGCGACCGCGTCCAGAGCTTCAGCAGCTCCTCCTGCAGGAGGAAGCGCGTCTGCGCGTCGAGCGACCCGAGAGGCTCGTCCAGGAGCAGGAGCCGGGGGTCCGTGACGAACGCCCTCCCGATGCCGACCCTCTGCCTCATCCCGACGGAGAGCTGGTGCGGGAAGGCGTGGGCGAACGGGGCGAGCCCGACCGAGGCGATGAAGGCCATGGCGCGCTCGTGCCGCTCGGCCCGCCCGACGCCGCGGGCCTCCAGCCCGAACGCGACGTTCTCGAGGACGGTCATCCAGGGGAAGAGCCCGTGCTCCTGGAAGACGAGCGCGCTGGCGGGCCGCTCGTCGTCGGAGGCCGCGGTCAGGACGACCGACCCGGCGCTGGGCCGGAGGAGCCCCGCGATCAGCTTCAGCAGGGTCGACTTCCCGCAGCCGCTCGGCCCCACGATCGAGACGAACTCCCTCTCGCCCACGCGGAACGTGATGTCCTCGAGCGCCTGAACGAAGCCGCCGCGCAGCGCGAAGGACTTGGAGAGGTGCTCGCACTGGAACGACATCGCGTCCTCAGGGACCCGGCGGTCCGAGGACCTTGCCGGCCTCGTCCGCGAAGGAGGGGTCCCAGAAGCGCTCGGGGGGGACGACGGCGTCGAGCGCCCCGCGCTTCACCGCCCACCGCTCGAAGGTGAGGACGCTGGCAACGTCGATCTTCCCGTCCCCGCGGATCGACGGCCAGCACGCCGCCCGGAGGAGCTCGCGGTCGACGCCGGTCTCGGCCGCCAGGATGTCGAGGTTCCGCGGCGTCTTGCCGCGGTTGTACTGCCTCACCCCTTGCAGGTAGGCGACCAGGAAGCGTCGGCCGACGTCCCGGTCCGGCCCGAGGAGCCGCGGCCCGAACGCGACGACGGCGTGCTGCGCCCCCGGCAGGACCTCGCGAACCGGCTTCCAGAGGACGGCGCGGCCCGACTTCAGGACGCGGGAGAGGTCCGGCTCCGACAGCTCCCCGAGGTCGAGCGAGCCGGCGCCGAAGGCCTCGGCGACCATGCTCCCCGGCAGCCGCGCCAGCCTCACGTCGGCGAGCGACAGCCCCTTTTGGCCGAGGAGCGTCTCCAGCGCGTACTCGATGAAGTGGAGGGGTACGGTGGCCACGCGGGCGCCGCGGAGCCGGTCCGGGCCGTCCCCGGCCTTCCCGTCGAGGAACCCCGGTCGCGTGACGAAGGCGGACCCGACGCAGGCCCCGGGCTCGAAATGGTCCTTGTCGGCCACGAACTTGAGGGTCGCGCCGCGGGCGATGGCGTTGAAGTCGGCGATCTTGAGCACCCCGGAGGCGACGTCGAGATCGCCTCGGATCAGGGAGGGAGTCGCGTCGGCGCTGCTGACGAGCGGGACCAGCTCGACGTCCAGCCCCTGGGCGCGGAAGAACCCCTCGTCCCGGGCGATGGCGAGCGGCGCGAAGGAGAGGAACCTGAGGGAGAGGACCCTGAGGTGGACCGGGGCCGAAGGAGCGGCGGCAGGCCGGGGCGGGCTGGCCCCTCCCGGGCCCCGAGCCAGGAGGAGAGAGGCGGCGGCGACGAGCGGAAGGACAGGGAGCGGGCGGGCGCTGCGCTTCATGGGGTGTTCGAGGCGGGGGATGCGGCGCGGTGCGGGGGCTGCCGGAGCCTCAGGCCGACGAAGAGCTGGAGCGGCGGCCCGAGCCTGCGGCCGACGTTCGCGTCCGAGACGTACTGGCGGTCGAGGAGGTTCTCGCACGAGACGAACGCCTCGAACGCCTTCGTGACCGGCACCGAGGCGAAGAGGTCGAGGACGAGGTGGGGATCCATCGCGAGCTTGTTGGAGTCGTCCGCGTAGCGCCGGCTCAGCGCCCGGGCCCGGAGCGCGACGGCCGGCCCGGCCGCGGGCGAGAAGCTCAGCGCCGCCGAGCCGGCGTGGCGGGAGACGTCGGGGACCTGGTTCCCGACGAGCGCCGGGTTGGCCGGGTTGTCGGTGATGACGGAGTCGGTGAAGGCGTAGCCCGCGTCGAGCGACAGCGCCCGCCCCAGGACGAAGGTCCCCATCACCTCGATCCCCCGGCTCCGGGCCGCGCCGACGTTGCGCGGCTGGACGACGAGGTTGGGCGAGGAGGAGAGCGTCTCCCGGGACATGAGGCCGTCGATCCGGTCGAGGAAGAGGTTGAGCTCGCCGTGGAACCGCCCAGCGGAATAGTCGGCTCCCACGTCTCCGCCGACGAGCGTCTCCGGGCCGAGCTGGGGGTTCGAGAGGATCACCGTCGTCTTCGTGACGGCGCTCCGGTAGAGCTCCTTCAGGGTCGGCGCTCGGAAGCCGCGGTAGACGGCCCCGCGGATCGCGAGGCCGTCTCGGAGCTGGTACCGGAGCGAGAGGCGCGGGTCCAGCTGGGTCGTGCTCCGGTCTTCGTACGTCTTCAGCCCCGTCGCGCTCGACTCCTCGCGGCCGCCCGCGTTCCACCAGGAGTCGAGGCGCGCGCTCACGAGGACCTCCAGGCGGGCGACGGGAAGGAAGCTCGCCTCGCCGAAGAGCCCCGCGAAGGTCTGGTGCCCCTCGTTCGTCCGGGTCCCCGTCTCCCTCCCGGACCTGTCGAAGCTGACGACGCTGTCGTGCGAGGAGGCCCGGTGCGCGTCGAGTCCGAACGTGAGGAACGTCAGGACCCCGTACAGGCCGCGCGACCACTGGAGGGAGCCGCCGACGTCCCGCCCGGGGTTCTCGGCCTGGTTCGCGAGGTACTCCGCGTTCCGGCCTGCGCCCGGGACGAGCTGCGTGTTGTCGACGTCGTACGCGGCGTCCTGGTAGTAGCCCGTGGCCGAGACCTCGGCCTCCCCGAGGTCGAACCGGCCGCCGGCGGCGAGGTCGTACATCCGGCGGTGGGTGGTCGCGAGCCTCGTCCCCTGCGAGAGGTCGTGGTCGAGGACGTTCCCCTTCACGAAGAACCGCGACCCGGAGGAGCCCCGGGTCTCGGCCTTGACCTGGAGGTTGAGGCTCCGGGAGCTGCTCGGGACGTCGATCGTCCCGCGCTCCTGGGGAAGGGCCCGCGTGTAGCCGTCCGTGTCCTCCGCGTCGAGGAAGACGCCTCCGTGCCAGCTCCCTCCGAGGCTCTCCGTGACGGACGCGCTCAGGCGGCGCGTGTCGAAGGTGCCGTACGACGCGTCCGCCTCGACCCGGTTCCCGTCGAGCGGGCGCGTGAAGATGCTGACCGTGCCGCCCATCGCGTAGTTTCCGAAGAGGCTCGCGGTCGACCCGCGGACGACCTCGACCTTCTCGACGGTCCCGAGAGGCGCCTTGTTCCACTGCACGTAGCCGTTGACCGCGTCGTTGAGCGGGATCCCGTCGAGGAGGACGAGGGCCCTGTCGCCGCCCAGGCCGCGCATCGAGACGTGGTTGGTCGTCGGCTGGATCGTGTTGCTGCTCCCGAGCGGGAGGTTCAACCCCACCACGGTCCGGAGGGCGTCGTCGAGCGTCCGGGACGGCGCGTCCTCGACCGCCGTGCGGGGGACGACGGTCACGCTCGCCGGGACGTCCGCGGCCGAGCGCTCGCTCCTCGTGGCGGTCACGACGACGTGGTCGACCCGGACGAGGGGCTGCCCGGGTCCGGGAGGCGAGCCCGGCGCGACCGGCCCCTCGGCCTTCGGCGCAGCGGCGGGGGGCGCCTCGGGGAGGGCCGTCTCCTGGGGGAACGCAGGAAGGGAGCAGAGGGAGACTGCGAGGGCCGGGGCGAGCGCGAGCCGGGAGCTCGCGATCGAGGGAGGCCGGCGCCGGAGCCGAGGCCCCGACGACGCCCGTTCGGAGGTCTGCCGCATCGAGGGGGGGGATGCTAGCACCGGCCGGTCAGCCACCATGCCCACCGGGCGGGCCGGGGCCGCGGCCTGCGTCCCGAGCGAGGCCAACGTCAGTCATGGCACCCGCCGGCCCCGCCGGAAAGAGGAGGCGGATCCGGACGAAGTTGGCCGCGAGGAACAGGCACCGGAGGGCGAAGGAGAGTCGCCAGAGGCCCCTCGGCCCGTGCCGGCGCCAGATCTCGCGCTGCGCCGAGAGGGAGACGTTGTGCGTCGGGCTCCGGAGCCACGAGACGTACTGCGAGAAGGTGGGCGCCCGGGCGAGCCGGGCGTCGTACGGTCCGACCTCGTGCGCGAGGCGGAGCCGCGGGTCGACGAGGATCGGAATCCCCGCGCCCCGGGCGCGGAGCGTGAAGTCCGCGTCGCCCCACGCCATCGGGAAGCGTTCGGCGTCGGGGAGCCCGGTCTTCCCGAAGACGCCCGCCGGAACGTACGTCCCCATCCCGTGAAGCCAGTCGACGGGATAGGGTTCCCCCGGAAGCTTCCGGAGCGGCGCCCCGTGGTACAGGACCCGGAAGCCCCTCCCGAGCCACTCGAGGCGGGCCCCGGCCGACCAGACGACCCCCCTCTCCTGCGCGTAGACCACGGCGGAGCCGACGATCGCCCCGGGGTATCGCGCCGTCGTCGCGGCGAGACGCGCGAAGTAGTCCGGAGCGGCGGTCACGTCCTGGTTGAAGAAGAGGACGGACGCCGCTCCGGTCGCGAGGGCGTGCTCCGTCCCGAGGCGGATCGCTCCGGTCCAGAAGACGGGCGCTTCGGTGCGGAGGACCTCGACCCCGGGAAACTCGCCCCGGAGCTCGTCCCCGTGCCCCCGCCCCTCGTCGTCCACGAGGACGATCCTGCCGGCCCCGGCCTCGAGGAGAGAGCGCAAGGCCCGCCGCGTCGACTCCGGCCGCCCGAAGGCGGGGACGACGACCGCCGGCCGCGGGGGCGACTCAGGCACGTGGCGTGCCGATGCGAGCCGCCGGGCCGGCCTGCCTCGAGATCATCCGGATCGCCGCTCGCCGCACGAACACACTCCCCTGCCCCGAACCCGGAGCGCGGGGAGTTTAGCCTCGGCGAGGGGAGCAGCGGACGCTGTTCGGTCGCCAGGGGCAGCAGGCCGACCTCGCACCTCACGTCAGCTCGGCGGTGACCTCGGCCAACCTCGCCGAGAATCGGGCCCTTTCTCGAGAAGAGCTACCGTTCGTCTCCAACGGCGTCCCTCGACCCTGGGCGGCGAGAACGGACGGGGGAAACGTTTGAAGGTCGCGGTTCCGGGGCGAGAGGGTCCGCCGGCGCGGGGATCGCCGGCTGCGCGGCGAGAAGCGTCCGGAGGCTGGACGACGAGGTGCCGAACTCCCGGCGCAGGAAACGGGCGGCGGACTGGGCGCTCGAGAGGCCGAGAGCTCTCCCCACCTGCGCCAGGGGCATCCCGTCCGCCAGGCACCGCAGCGCGAGCTGCCTTCTCGCCTCCCTCACGAGCGCCGAGACGCTGTAGCCCGCCTCCTTGAGCCGCCGTTGCAGCGTCCTGACCGAGTGACCGCGCCTCCGGGCCACCGCGCCGGCCCCGAGCTGCAGCAGCGTGACGATCGCCTCCTCGCCGATCCCGGGTCGAGCCCCTCCCGCGGCAGGCGGGAAGGCTTGCACCCCCACGTCGCCACGGCCAGGTCCCGGGACCGATCCGACCTCGCTCGAAAGACATCCGGGTCGTTCGCTCACCCATCCTCCCGCAGAGGGCCCCCGTGGCTCGGTTCTCCTGGGCCTGCCTATAAGTGGGGAGAAGGCGGCGAAATTCAGACACCCTGCCCGAAGAAAAATGGAGATTCGGCCATTCGGAGGGCCGAAGGCGCCGGGGGCCAACCGCAGTCCGGTCCCCGAGGTGCGACGTAGAATCAGGTGGACTCTCCGTCCGCACCACTCGAGAAAGGACAGGACATGGCATACCAGGCGAGAAACTACGATCACCTGCTCGGCACGCCGGGCTTCTCCGACGCGCTCCTGAAGAACCACTTCACCCTCTACCAGGGCTACGTCACCAACACGAACAAGGTGCTCGACGAGACCGCGGCCCTCGCGGCCGACGGGAAGGCCGGCACCCCCTCCTTCGCCGAGATGACGCGGCGCCTCGGCTGGGAGTGGAACGGCATGCGCCTCCACGAGTACTACTTCGGCAACATGGCGAAGGGGGGCAAGGCGCTCGACGCGGGGTCGAAGCTGGCCCAGAAGATCGCCGCCGAGTTCGGCTCCCACGACGCGTGGGAGAAGCGGTTCCGGGCCGTCGGGGCGATGCGCGGCATCGGCTGGACGGCTCTCTACCAGGACGCCGCCACCGGACAGCTGATGAACATGTGGATCGGCGAGCACGATGGCGGGCACCCGGCCGGCGGGACGCTCCTCCTGATCATGGACGTCTTCGAGCACGCCTTCATGCTCGACTACGGCTTGAAGCGCGCCGACTACATCGAGGCGTTCTTCAAGGCGATCGACTGGTCGGTCGTGGCCTCGCGCTTCGACAAGGCGGCGACGCTCTCCCTCTAGGGTCCCCGGCCTCTCCGGCTGACGCGAAGGGCGGGCCTCGGCCCGCCCTTCCTGCGTCTAGAGCGCCCGCCAGACGTACCCGGCCCCGTCCCTCACGAAGCCGAGCCGCTCGAGGACGAGCGCCTCCTTCGTCCCGGGGAGAGGGCCCGAGGCGAGGGCCGTCACCGAGAGGCGCCGCGGCCGCCCGAGCGGGTCGCGCCCGCGGCGGAGGAGGGCCTGGAGCGCGGCCACGCCGGCCGAGAGAAGACGGTCGGGGACGTCCCGAGCCGGGGCGAGGACGCCGTCGGGCCCGAGGCGGACGACCTCGCGCCCGCGAGCCACCGCGACGAGCGCATCGCGCTGGGGCGAGGGGTCGAGCCCGAAGAGGACGGGGTCGGCGCCGCAGACGGCGGAGAGCGCGGGGAGCTCGTCCCCGAAAGGCGTCCGCTCCTCCTCGCGCGCGCGGCGGAGCTCCTCGACCGTCTCCGGCTCGGCGTACTGCAGCGGGCCGTGCCCCTCGAGGAACTCCCCCCGCCGCACGTCCGACCGGAGCTCCATCCGGGCGAACGTCGGGGCGACCTCCCCCCACCCCACCGCCCCCTCGGCCTCGACGACCGTCCGCGACACGACGCCCCACCGCGCGAGGAGGAGCCGCGCCCACGCCTCCTCCCGCTCCCCCGGATCGAGATCGGGGCCGAGGACGGCCGGGGAGGCCAGGAGCGCGAAGCGCCCGGAGAGACGGCCCGCCGGAGCCGGGCCGAGCCGCTCGCGCACCCGCCCCTCCGCCGCGCGGAGGCCCGAGCGCGACGGCCTCCGGCCGAGCGGAGGGGGCGGAAGGGGAGGCGTCGCGGCGCCGGAGTGGGGGGCAGCCTTCCGGGCGCGGAGGAGCTCGCGGAGGCCGTGGAGCCCGTCGCCCGAGACGAGGCCGGCGAGGACGAGCTCGCGGAGGGCCGGCGCGAGGCGCTGCTCGTCGACGCCGAGCTGGGACGCGAGGTCGGGGAGGAACGAAGCACCCGAGAGCGCCAGCGCCTCGTGGAGCGCGCGGGCCGCGTGCGAGAGCGCGTCGAGCGGGGGAGGGACGGGCGGGAGGACGAAACGTCCCTCGCCGCGGAAGAAGAGCGAGAGGCGGGAGGCGCGCAGCTCCTTCTCCCCCTCGACCCGCCAGACGAGGAGGCCGCGCGCCGAGAGGACGTCGAGGGCGTCCGGCTCCCTCTCCGCGAGCCGGGCGGGGAGGAGCGCGCTCTCCCAGGCGAGGAGCGGGAGAGGCAGGGCGCGGAGGAGCCCGACCGCCCGCTCGGCGGCGTCGGGCCCGGCGAAGCGGTGCCCCTCGGCGGTGCCGTGGCGCCCCTCGAGGAAGGCGCGCCAGACGTCGAGCGGGACGGGCCTGATCTCGCGCCTCAGGAACGCGAGCGTCTTCCGCCGGATCGACTCCGCCAGCCGGGCTCCCGCCCACCGGACCTCGCCGTCCGTCCCGCCGAGCCGCCCCGAGACGGCGAAGCCCTCGAGCCTCAGCCGCTCGAGGGCCTCCTCCGCGGCCGCGGTGGGCAGCCCGTACCGGGACGCGACGCCGGCTGCGGGGACCGGCCCGCGCGTCGCGACGAACCGGAGGACGAGGGGGTCGAGCGCCTCGGGTGCGATCGCGTCGAGGGCGCGGTACCGCTCCCCCTCGTCGGCGGGGACGAGCCGCTCCTCGCCGCCGACCGTCACGCGCGCGAGCGAGCCGCGCGCGAGGAGCTGCGCGAGCCACGCCGCGCCATCCCCCGCGCACCGCTCGCGCGCCTCTGCGGCGGTCAGATCGCCCATCTCCTGGAAGGCGAGGAGGAGCTCCTCCGGGTCCCGGGCCATCCGGTGCGGCAGGAGCCGCGACGCCTCGGCGCTCGCCTCGGCGGCGGCGTCGGGCCTCAGTCCGTCGTCGACTCCCGTGCCGAGGACCTCGCCCAGGAGCGTCCGGTTCGCGGCGAGGGCGTGGATCTGCGTCTCGGCCTTCGGCGCGTCCCACTCGTACATGTAGACGGCGACGAACCTGAAGAGGAGCGCCGCGGCGGCGGGGGACGGGGTCTTGCGCCTCACGACGAGGCGATCGACCGAGCCGTCGCCGAGCCTCCCGAGGAGGGCGAGGAGCCGCTCGGTCTCCCAGAGGTCGTTCAGGCAGTCGCGGTAGGTCTCGGCGACGATGGGGAAGTCGGGGAGCGACCGCGTCGTCTGGAGGAGGTCGCGCGCCTTGAGCCGCTGGAGCCAGAAGGGGGTCCGGCGGCCGTTCCTCAGGCGCGGCAGGAGGAGCGCCCGCTGCGCGTTCTCGCGGAAGCGGGCGCCGAAGAGGGGCGAGTTCGGGAGGAGCGCGAGGAGCCGCTCCCGGGCCTCCGCCGGCGTGATCCGCGCGAGACGGTCGAGCGGCAGCTCGCGCTCGGCCCGCGGCGTCCGGAGGAGGATGCCGTCGTCCGAGGCGATCGTCTCGACGTCGACCCCGGTCTCTTCCCGGAGGACGGCGGAGAGGACGAGGGACCAGGGGAGGTTGACGCCGCGCCCGAGGAGCGACCGGACGACGACGCACGGGTCGCCGAGGTCGTTCGGGAACGCCTCGAAGACGACGGTGGTGTCGGACGCGAGCCCTCCCGACTCGAGGACCTCCCGCCTCACCGTCGCCGTCATCGCGGCCGCGGCGTCCGCGCTCGCGGCGTAGCGCGCGGCCAGGAGGTCGGGGAGCGCCGGGTCGTCGAGGTGCTCGGCGATCAGGCGCTTGAGCCTCCCGATCCGCTCGCCGAGGGCGCCGGTCCGGCCGAGGCCCTCGCCCCGCCAGAAGGGCATCCGCGCGGGGAGGCCGGTCGCGTCCTCGACGACCACCTGGCTGTGCGTGATCTCGACGGCGCGCCACGTCCGCGACCCGAGGAGGAAGACGTCGCCCTCCTTCGTCTCGTGGACGAACTCCTCGTCCAGCTCGCCGACGCGCGTCTTCCGGTCGGGGAGGACCGCCGCGAAGGTCCCGCGGTCGCCGATCGTCCCGCCGTCGAGGAGGGCGGCGAGGCGCGCCGAGGGGAGCGGCGTGACGCGGTCGGTCGCGCGGTCCCAGACGAGCTTCGGCGCCAGCTCGGCGAACCGCTCCCGCGGGTACTTCCCGGAGAGCATCGCGAGCGTCTCGTGGAAGAGCGAGCGGGGGAGCGCGCGGTACGACGAGGCGCCGCGGACGAGGTCGAAGAGCTCGCGCGCCGTCGGCGCCTCGCCGTCGGCCGCGCGCGCGACCGCCTCGGCGACGAGCTGCTGCGCGAGGACGTCGAGCGGGAAGGCGGGGGGACGCGTCTCCTCCACCGCCCCTTCGCGCATCCCCTCGACCGTCGCCGCCGCCTCGAAGAGGTCGTCCGCGTAGAGCGGGACGAGGAGACCGCGCGCGGTCTCGCCGACGAGGTGCCCCGACCGCCCGACACGCTGCAGGCCGCGCGCGATCCCCTTCGGGCTCTCCACCTGGACCACGGCGTCGACGTGGCCGACGTCGATCCCCAGCTCGAGCGAGCCGGTGGCGACGAGGACCGGGACCGCCCCCGACTTCAGCCCCCGCTCGATCTCCTCGCGGGCGCGCCGCGCCACGGCGCCGTGGTGCGTCGGGACGTCGTGCCCGAGGGCGTCGCCCAGCTTCCTCGCGACCCGCTCGGCGAGCCGCCTGCTGTTGCAGAAGACGAGCGTCGTCCTCCGCCGCTTCGTCTCCTCCACGATCGCCTCCAGCGCCGGCCCCCAGGCCGATCCGTCGGGGAGGTCGCGGAAGTCCGCCGCCGGGGAGACGACCGAGAGGTCGAGCGCCTTCCGGGCGTTCACGACGAGGGGCGTCATCCTCCGGCCCGTCCCGGCCGCGAACTCCGCCACCGCCTCGACGGGGGCGACCGTCGCCGAGAGGGCGATCCGCTGCGGCGGGCGTCCCCCGGCGCGCGCGACGAGCGCCTCGAGCCGCTCGAGCGAGAGGGCGAGGTGGGCGCCCCGCTTCGTTCCGGCGACGGAGTGGACCTCGTCGAGGATCACCGTCTCGACCGTGGCCAGGACGCGCCGCCCCGCCCCCGTCAGGAGGATGTAGAGCGACTCGGGGGTCGTGATGAGGAGGTCGGGCGGGCGGCGGAGCTGAGCCGTCCGGGCGGACGGCGGCGTGTCGCCGGTCCTCACGGCCGCCTCCACGAGGACGCGCCCCGCGCCGAGCGCCGCGGAAATCCCGGCGCGCGGCTCCTCGAGGTTCCGGTGGACGTCGTTGTCGAGCGCCTTCAGGGGTGAGACGTAGAGGGTGGCGAGCCGGTGGGCCGCGTCGCCGGCGAGCCGCCGCTTCACGACGGAGTCGATCGCGACGAGGAAGGCCGCCAGCGTCTTCCCGGTCCCGGTCGGCGAGACGAGGAGGACGTTCTCGCCCGCGGCGATCCGCGGCCAGGCGAGGCGCTGCGCCTCGGTCGGCCCCCCGGGGAAGGTCTCGCGGAACCAGCCGGCGACGGCCGGATGGAGCGTCGCCAGGGGGTCTTCGGGCGGGGAGGCTAAGGAGGGCGCGGAGGGTGCGGGACCGGGGCGCCTCACCGCGTCACGCGGACGGAGGCGGAACGGCGCCTCGCGCCTCCTCCTGGCACGAGCGGAGGAACCGGTCGACGAGGTCCCAGAGGTCCTCGGCGGGACGCTCGTCGTCCCCGGGCGGCTCCCCGGCCCAGGAGAGACGGCTCCCCACCTGCGCGGAGCCGTCGAGCGGCTCCTCGACGACGAGGGAGAGGCGGACCCCGACGGGGCGGCGCCCGCGCGGGCCCTCGACCGCCACCTCCTCGCGCCGGCCGCGGCCGGCGGCGGCGAGCGCCGCCAGGAGGCGGAGCTCGTCCTCCGTCGCGGCCGGGGCGCTCGTCCAGAGGGTCAGCGCCGGTCTCTCCACGCGCCGAGTATAGGGAGCGGGGAGTGCCGCCCCGCCGCTCCTAGAATCCCGGGACCGACCCGCCGGGCGGGCCGCACAGGAGGCTCCATGGACGAGAAGCGCGTCCGCAACGTCCTCGTCACGGGGGGAGGGACGGGCCTGGGGAAGGCCACGGCGCTCCGGTTCGCGCGCGAGGGGGACCGCGTGGCGCTCTGCGGGCGGCGCGTCGCCGTCCTCGAGGCGGCGGCCGCGGACGTCCGTGCGGCCGGCGCGGCCGACGTCGCCGTCCACCCCTGCGACGTCCGGTACGACGACGACGTGGCGAAGGCGGCCGCGGCCTTTCACGAGCGCTGGGGCGCCTTCGACGTCGTCGTCGCCAACGCGGCCGGCAACTTCGTCTGCCCGGCCGAGAAGCTCTCTCCCAACGGCTGGAAGGCCGTCATCGACATCGTCCTCAACGGCACCTTCTTCACCTGCTCGGCCTTCGGCCGGAAGATGATCGAGGCCCACGCGGCGGACGGGAGGATGCGGTCGATCGTCACGATCGTCGCCGACTACGCCTGGGGCGCGGGCCCCGGCGTCATCCACTCCGCCTCCGCCAAGGCGGGAGTCCTCGCGCTGACGCGGACGCTCGCCGTCGAGTGGGCGCGCTACGGCATCCGCGCCAACGCCGTCTCGCCCGGCCCCTTCCGCTCGGAGGGGACGGACAGGAACCTCTGGCTCGACGAGGAGCTGGCGGCCGAGATCAAGGAGACGATCCCGCTCCGGCGCTACACCACCGCCGAGGAGGTGGCCGAGTCGATCGCCTTCCTCGCCGACGAGACGAAGGCGGGCTACGTCACCGGCTCCTGCCTCCCCGTCGACGGAGGCCACTGGCTGACCGGGACGAACATGGGGTTCCTGGAGGCGATCGCGCGGATGGGGGAGGGGAGAGGGACAAGAGGGAAATAGGTCCGGCCGGGGAGGGGGACGGTCTCCGGCCGATCAGGACCGGAGCGTCACGAGGAGCACCGACAGCCCGATCGCCACCGCCAGGAGGAGGACCGACACCTCGAGGAAGGCCCTCCAGAACGGCGCGCGGTGCTCACGGCGGCGCAGGTAGAGATCGGCGCCGATCAGGTTCGCGAGCGAGGCGATCGGCGTCCCGCACCCGCCCGAGTTGACCCCGTAGAGGAGCGCCGTGAAGAGGCGGCCTCCGCCCGCGGCGGCGGCCGCGGGGGCGAGGAGGATCGCGGCCGGGACGTTCGAGACGACCTGCGAGAGGAGCGCGCCGGAGAGGACGAAGCCAGTCGGCGTCGCGTCGAAGAGGCGGACCGGGTCGAGGAGCGGGAAGAGGGCCGAGCGGCGGAGCCCCTCCACGCCGACGAAGAGGGCCGAGAAGACGCCGAGGAGGGTGAAGTCCGTCTTGAGGAGGCGCCGGCCGAGGAGCGCGGCAGCCGGGAGGGCGGCCACGAGCGGGGCGAGCCGGGGGGCGAGCTGGGAGATGGCGAGGAGCTGGAGGGCCAGGAGGAAGAGGCCGGCGGTGGCGAGGCGGCGCTCGACCGGGACGTCGCGGGCGGGCGGCGCCGGCAGCGCCCGGCGCGGGACGAGGAGCGGGACGAGGGCGAGCGTCGCGATCGCCATCCCCGCCACCCACGGGAGCTGGGCCGAGAGGAACGAGCCGGTCGTGAAGCCGCCGCGGGTGAAGAGGAGGAGGTTCTGGGGGTTTCCGGTCGGCGTCAGGCAGCCGAGGAGGTTGGCCGCCTGGATCTCGAGGACGACGGTCCGCGCCGCGTTGAACTCCGGGGCGACGCGCTCGAACGCCAGCGTGAACGGGACGACGAGGAGGAGGGCGACGTCGTTCGTCACGAGCGCCGAGGCGACGCCGGTCGTCAGGATGGCCGCGACGGCGAGGGTCCTCTCGGACCGGACGCGGGAGAGGACCCGGACGACGACCGCCTCGACGAGCCCCGAGACCTTCGCGCACTCGATCGCCAGGATCAGGACGAGGAAGAGGGAGAGGAGGTGGAGGTCGAGGAGGGACCGGATCTCGCCGGGGGAGACGAGGCGGAAGACGAGGGCCGCGATCGCCAGCGCCAGCGAGACCGGGAGCACGCGCCGATGATAGGCGCCGTCCCGATCCCCCGAGACGGCGTCTCGTAAACCCGGCGCGTCCCGGGCGCGTAAACCGAAGTCGGCCGATAATCCGTGCCCCACCTTTCTCTGAGGAGGACTCCGCTTGAAACTTCGTCTCCGCTTCCCGCTCCTGGCAGCCTGCGCCCTGGCCGCCGCGCTCCCCCTCGTCGCCGACGAGGGGATGTGGATGCCCCAGCAGATCCCCGACCTCGCCCCCCGCCTGAAGGAGCTCGGCTTCGCGGGCGACCCGAAGAGCTTCGCCGACCTGACCGGTCAGCCGATGGGCGCCATCGTCTCGCTCGGCGGCTGCAGCGCCTCGTTCGTCTCGCCCGAGGGGCTCATCGTCACGAACCACCACTGCGTCCAGGGGGCCCTGCAGTTCAACTCGACCCCGGAGAGGAACCTGATCGTCGACGGCTTCCTCGCGAAGACGCGCGACGAGGAGCTCTCGGCCGGTCCCGGCTCGCGGGTCCTCGTCACGGTCTCCGTCCGGGAGGTCACCCCCGAGATCACCGGCAAGCTCGACCCGAAGCTGACCGACCGGCAGCGGTTCGACACGATCGAGCGGCGGGTCAAGGAGCGGACGGCGGCGTGCGAGAAGGGCGGCCTCCGCTGCCGCGTGGCGTCGTTCTTCGAGGGGCTGAAGTACTTCGAGATCGCCCAGCTCGAGATCCAGGACGTCCGCCTCGTCTACGCCCCCGCCCAGGGGATCGGGAACTTCGGCGGCGAGACCGACAACTGGCAGTGGCCGCGCCACACGGGCGACTGGTCGTTCTACCGCGCCTACGTGGCGAAGGACGGGAAGGCCGTCCCCTACTCGAAGGAGAACGTCCCCTACAAGCCGGCGCACTGGCTCCCGGTCTCCCCGAAGGGAGCGAGCCCGGGCGACTTCGTCCTGGTGGCCGGCTACCCGGGCCGGACCGAGCGGCACGAGACCTACGCGCAGGTGAAGGAGCGGACCGACTGGGCGCTCCCGCGCTACGTCCGCCGCAGCAAGGAGATGCTGGCGATCCTCGAGGAGACGACGAAGGGGAACAAGGAGCTCCAGATCAAGGCCGAGACCCGCAAGCGCGGCCTGAACAACGGGCTCACGAAGAACGAGGGGGTCCTCGAGGGGCTGCTGAAGGGCGGGATCCTCGCGAAGAAGGAGGCCCAGGAGAAGGAGCTGACGGCCTGGATCGCCGCCGATCCGGCGCGGCAGAAGGAGTACGGGAACGTCCTCCCGGCACTGAACGCCCTCCAGGTCGAGAACGAGAAGACGCGCGAGCGTGACGCGGTCCTCGGCGGGATGTCGTTCAACTCGGCCCTCCTCGGGGCCGCCCAGGGGATCTACCGCCTCTCGCTCGAGAGGCCGAGGAAGGACATCGACCGCGACCCGGCCTACCAGGAGCGGAACTGGAGCCGGCTGAGAGAGCGGCTCGAGCGGATGCAGCGGACCTACGACGTGCGGCTCGACCGGGCGACCTTCCGCTACTCGCTCCTCGAGGCGGCGGCCCTCCCGGCCGGCCAGCGGATCGAGGCGATCGACGCGGCGGCCGGCTTCGCCCCCGGGATGTCCAAGGAGGAGGCGGCGAAGAAGGCCGACGCCTGGCTCGACTCCCTCTACGCCGGGACGAAGCTGGGCGAGCAGGCCTTCCGCCTCGGCCTCCTCGACAAGTCGACGGCCGAGGTCGTCGGGACGAAGGACTCGTTCATCCGGCTCGCGGTCGCGCTCTATCCCCTGAACCAGGCGATCGAGAACCGCGAGAAGGAGGTCGAGGGGAAGGAGTCGCGCCTGAGGCCCGCCTACATGCGGGCGCTCCTCGCGTGGAAGGGAGGGCTCGTGGCCCCCGACGCCAACTCCACCCTCAGGATCACCTTCGGGAAGGTCCAGGGCGTCTCGCCGAGGGACGGCCTCCTCTACCTCCCGCAGACGACGCTCCAGGGGATCGTCGAGAAGGCGACCGGGACGGGCGAGTTCAACGCCCCCGCCCGCGAGCTCGAGGCGATCCAGGCGCTCCGCGCCGGGAAGAAGACCCCCTACCTCGACCCGAAGCTGAACGACGTGCCGGTCGACTTCCTCTCCGACGTCGACACGACGGGAGGGAACTCGGGCTCGGCCGTCCTCGACGCGCAGGGGCACCTCTGCGGGCTCCTCTTCGACGGGACGTACGACACCGTCGCGTCGGACTTCCTCTTCGACACGGTCAAGACGCGGTCGATCCAGGTCGACAGCCGCTACATGCTCTGGGTCATGACCCAGGTCGACGGTGCGCAGCACCTCGTGAAGGAGATGGGGATCGAGTAGTCCCCGGCGCGAGCGGGTACGTCGCGGGGCCCGCGGTCCTTCGAGGCCGCGGGCCCTTCCTTTTCGGGGCCTCGCGCGTCACCGCGAGGCGAGGTAGAGCCAGGCCGCGCAGCCGATCCCCGCGAGGGAGAAGGCCGCCGCGGCCAGGAGGAGGACCCGCTCCACCCGGTCGCCCCCGCGGCGCGCCTCCCCCCACGCGACGAGCGAGCCCGAGAGGCTCCCCGCCCCGAGGACCACCGCGACGGCGAACGGGAACGCGCCGAGCGCCGCGAGGATCGTCGCGAGGGCGGCGACCATGGCGAGGACGAGGAAGACGAAGAACGAGCGCGACCGGGCGGACGCCGGCCCCGCGGCGGAGCGGAAGAGGAGACCGAGAGCGATGGCGGCCGCGCCGAAGAACGAGGCGCCGGCGGCGATGGCGACGAAGGTCGAGGTGATCTGCTGGTCGGTCATGGCGTGGCCTTCTCCGGTGCACGGGGCGGCGCGGCCGGTCCGGGCCCGGGCGGGACGAGCCGGGCCGGGGGCGGCTTCAGCCGGAGCAGGAGGTACCCGTCGCCGAACGGCTCGACGGAGGCGGCCCGGCTCTCGAGCGTCAGGACGAGGGGGACGAGCCAGCTCCTGACGTAGGCGATCCACGGGTACCGGAGCCCTTCGTCGTAGCGGGCGAGGGCGTGGGCGAGGTCGCGGTAGAAGGTCGAGACGAAGACGGTGTCCACCGCGGCGTCGTCGGGGCGGCTCATCCAGGCCGCGACGCCCGCGCGTCGCGCCTCGGGCCAGTCGAGCCCCAGGGTGACGACGCCGACCCGCCCCAGGTCCCCCTTCCTCACCCGGTCGAACAGCTTCCCCTGCTCCTGGCCCCACTCGACGTTCGAGTCGGAGAGGGCGGCGCGGAGGCCGTGCGGGCCGCCCGCGAGGAGGTTGCCGAACGAGATCTCGCGGCCGCGGTACGCCCACGCCTCGGCGCCGGAGAGGAGGACGACGGCCAGCAAGGCGGCGGCGCGCCGTCCACGAGCCGCGGGGACCGTACGGACGGCGCCTGCCGCCGCGACGAGGAGGAACGCGGTCGCGGGGAAGACGTACCTCACGCCGGTGTCCACGTTGCCCGCGGAGAAGAGGCCAAGGTAGCCGGCACCGAGGAGGAGAGGCAGCCCCGCCCGGGAGCGGGCGAGGCGGGACAGACGTCTCCGCCGGAGCGGACCGCTCCTGGCCAGGGCGAGCGCCAGGAGCCCGGGAGCCAGGACGACGTACAGGACGGTCGCCGTCGTCAGCTTGAGAGCGATGGCAACGACGTAGTAGAGGGGGAACCCTCCGCCGGAGACCCGGCCGAAGAGGTAGTTGCACCACTTTCCCGGCGCGCCCCGCTCCGAGAGGTAGGTCACCCCGGCCACCCACGCGCCGAGCCCCTTCGGAAGGTCTTCGGCGCGCCGTACGGCCTTCTCCGCCGGGACGCCCCGGTAGAGCGTCTCGATCGAACGGGCAATCTCCGAGCGCGGGACGCTCCTCCACGCGGTCTCCTGGACGGCCGCGAACGTGAGGAGCGCCGGCAGGACGAAGAGCGCGGCGAGGAGGGCGGCGCGCCGGGTGACCGGCTCGCGCCGTCGCTCCCCTCCGCCGCGGACGAGCCCTGCGGCGAGGAGGAGGGGAAGGAGCGCGAAGCCGGAGGCCTTCGAGAGGAGAGCGAGGCCGCAGGCAAGGCCTGCGGCCAGGAGAAGCGGCGCCCGCGCCTTCCCTCGGGCCCTGAGGCCGGTGTCGAGGAGCGCCGCGGTGGCGACGAGCGTGGCGGTGATCAGGACGTCGCTCTTGACGAGGGCCCCGTGACCGCGGAGCGACGGGTCGAGGGCGAGGAGGGCGGCAGTCGCGAGGCCGAGAGCCGCCCCGCTCCGCGCCATCACCCAGAGACCGGCGGCCAGGACGAGGCCGGCGAAGACGAGCGGGAAGCCGACCCGGCCCCGGCGGACGTCGTCGATCGAGCGCACGGGGACCTCGTCAGCGAGGGGCGCTGCGGTCAGGAGCTTGAAGAGGGTCCCCTGCTCGGGGTGGCTCGCGAGCCCCTGCCCGAGGACGAGCCCTCGCGCCTCCGTCACGTGGTACGGCTCGTCGACGGTCGTCCAGAAGGTCCGCCGCGCGGCGTCGGAGCCGGCCCAGGCGAGAAGGGCGATGGCGAGGAGCGCCGCGCCGCCGAGCGCGCGCCGAGCGGAGGTCGACATCGAATCGGTATTCTCCACCGTGATGGTCGAGGGCGACGACGCGGCGGAGCCGAGGGCGAGCCGGGAGGCCCCCGGGTGGAGCCGGGCCGTCGCGCTGCTTCGCAGGGCCGTCGGCGCCCGGACTCTCTCGGCCCTCTCCTTCCTTGCGGTCCTGGCAGTCGTCTTCGCGTTCTACCCGGTCGGTGACCCGGGCCGGCTGCTGGAGGACGAGGTGCCATCGGTGAAAGTGTGGCGTTCCGTTGCGCGCGGGGTCGACCCGTACGACCCCGCGGTCTCCGAGTACGCGACGCACCCGTACCTCCCGACGTTCCTCTACGGTGGCGGGCTCCTGGTCCGCTCGCTGGGCCAGGAGAACGTCCTCCTCCTCCAGCGTCTCCTGAACCTGGCGTCGATCGCCGCCCTCGCGTGGGCCGCGTCGTCGGCGTTCCTCCGATTGGAGCCGGCGAGGACGGCGGCGGCGATCCTCCTCGTCTTCCTCCCGCCCCTCCAACGGAGCGTCGAGTACGGCAACCTCTCGTCGCTCGCCGCCGCGGCCACGATCGTCCCGCTCCTGATCTGGCCGCGGCGGCCGGTCGGCGCGGGGATCCTCCTCGCGCTCGGGCTCGCGCTGAAGCCTTCGGGCCTCGCCGCGGCGCCTCTCCTCCTCCTCCACCGAACGACCTCGCCGACGAGGCGGCACGTCAGGGCCGTCTGCGTCGCGGGCGGGCTCCTCGGCGCCCTCGTCCTGTCTACGCCGTGGCCGTTCGCCTTCCTGCGGCAGGAGAAGGGCTATCCGACGATGCACGACTCCGTCGGGAACGCGACGCTCCAGCGCCTCCTCGAAGGGTTCGGTCTCACCGTCCCGGCGCCGATCGTCTTCGCCGCCGTCGTCGGGATCGGCGTGGTCGTCGTCCGGCTCCGTCCCTACGCGCCGCTGCGGCTCGCCCTCCTCGCGTCCTTCGTCTCTCTCGCAGCGCTCTCCCGCGTCTGGCACCACTCGTTCTCGATCGCCGCCCTCGCCGTGGCGGGAGCGGCCGTCCGCGCCGTCGCGGAGCTACGCCGCCCCGCGTCGGACCGGGCACGGGCTCTGCTGAACGCGCTCCTGGTGGCCCTCGGAATCGCAGTCGTTTCGTCCAGCAAGGCGTGGAGCGAGGATTGGAGCGGGATTCCCACGCCGCTTCTCGGGCTCCTCAGCGTCGTCCCGCTGGGGGCCTTCCTCGGGCTCAGCCTCTACGCGGGGGGAGGCGCGTCGGGCGTTCCGCGGCCCCCGGCTCGGGCGGACGAACTCGCGGCCCGGCCGGAAGGAGCCGCGGAGACCGTCAGCTCTTGACCATGCTGAAGAGGACCAGCGCCGCGACGACGGCGAGGACCGCGAGGGCGACCTTCACCCACGAGAGCGGGGCGTGGCCCGCCACCTTCCCCGTCACGCCGTTCACGAGGAAGCGGAACGGCTTGCCGCCGTAGGCGTAGGCGGCGATCCAGATGGGGAGGAGGGCGTTCTTGCAGGCGACGCCGGAGAACTGCGAGACGACCCGGAGGTTGCGCTGGGTGTCGCCGGGGACCTCGCGCGCGCAGGCGGCCTCGATCTCGCGCTGCATCCGCTCCCTGGCGACCTGCAGCGCCTCGGGGACGTCCACGGCGTACTCCTCCGCCAGGAAGCCCGAGAGGTACGACGGGTCGTACCGGACGAGGTCGGCCGTCGGGTAGGGCTCGAGGGACTGCGCGAGGCCGCGTTCCAGCCCCTTCGAGGCGTGGACGAGGACGTCGTCGAAGAACTTCTCGAGGAAGCCGGAGGCGGGCTCCCAGCGGACCCGCGTCTCCATCCGCGTGACGGCGCGGCCGTTCTCGATCGCCTGGACGGGGACCTGGTAAGTGAAGCCGGCCTCGGCGGTCCAGCGGGAGTGGGTCGCGGCGTCGAACGCCCAGAACGGGACGTAGACGCCGTTCATCCCGGTGAGGGAGGCGCGGTTCTTCAGGTCGGAGGGGCGGAACCAGAGGCCGCCGAGCCACCCCTTGAACTTCTCGACCGCGCTCGCGCGGTCGACCTTGAACGGGAGGAGCCCTTCGGGGCGGACCATGTTCGCGTTGGGCGGGGCCTCGACGACGGCCGGCGTCCCGCAGAAGGCGCACGAGGACGCGGCCACGCCCGCCTCGAACGTCGAGGTGGCGCCGCACTTCGTGCACTTCACCGTCTTGCGCGCCGCGCCCCACCCGAGGTCGCGCGGGGCCGCGAGCGCCTCCTCGATGGGGCGCTCGACGACGGCCTCGGCGCTGACGGGGACCTCCCTCTCGGCGCCGCAGTACGGGCACTTCAGCTTCGAGGCGCCGGGGCTCCAGACGACGTCGGCCCCGCACGAGGCGCACGGGAACTTCCGGGCCTTCGCGGCGACGGCCTCTCCGCCTCCCGTCGCGGGGGAGGCGGAGAGGGGCGGGGGAACGGGCGCCATGACCGCCCGGGGGTCAGCGGGCGGGCGGCGGCGGCGGGGGCGGGACCGCGCCCGGGTTCGTCCCCTCGAAGCCGGGGAACGTCTGGATGGGGGCCCATCCCGCGGCGCCCGGGTGCCACGCCAGCGTCGCCGGGGCGACCTGCCCCGCGGCGATCATCTGCTTCAGCGCCTCGTCGGTGTAGGGGCCGTAGGTCTTCCCCTCGATGGCGAGCGACCAGCGCGCGGACGCCGGAGCCGGTGGCGGCGGGGCGGCCGCTCCCGGAGCGGGGGGCGGCGCGGGGGCGGCGTAGCCCGGCGGCGGCGCCTGGGGGGCCATCATCGGCTGGAACGCCTGTCCCATCACCCCGCCGATCGCCATCCCGGCGCCGAGGCCGGCGCCCGCCCCGGCGAGGCCGCCGGACGGGTTGGCCGCGGCGATCTTGATGGCGTCTGCCGCCTGGAGCTGGGTGTACTGCGCCATCTTGTCGCCCAGGACGCCGAGCTTGGACCGCTGGTCGATCGCGGCCTCGACCTCCTCGGGGAGCGAGATGTTCTCGATGAAGAACTTCGAGAGGTCGAGGCCGAACCCGCCGAACTCGGGGGCCAGCTTCCCCTTGCCGAACTCCGAGAGCTCGTCGTACCTGGCGGCCAGGTCGAGCGCGGGGATCTTCGCCTCGGCGATGGCGTCCGAGAGCCTCGAGAGGATGATCGAGCGGAGCTGCCCGGTGATCTCCTCGGTCGACGTGAGCCCCTGCGTCCCGACGATCGTCTCGAAGAACTTCTTGGGGTCCGCGATCTTCATGGCATAGGTGCCGAAGGCGCGGATCCGGATCATCCCGAAGTCGGCGTCCCGCATCATGACGGGGTTCGTCGTCCCCCACTTCAGGTCGGTGAAGAGGCGGGTGTTGAAGAAGTAGACCTCGGCCTTGAAGGGGGACTGGAAGCCGTACTTCCACCCGCGGAGCGTCGTGAGGATCGGGACGTTCTGCGTGGAGAGCTGGTAGCGGCCCGGCACGAAGAGGTCCGCGGCCTTCCCCTCGTTGACGAAGAGCGCCGCCTGGTTCTCGCGAACCGTCAGCTGCGCCCCCATCTTGATCTCCTGGTTGTAGACGGGGAAGCGGTAGACCAGCGTGTCGGGGCTCTCGTCCAGCCACTGGATGATCTCGATGAACTGCGAGCCGATCTGCTGCTTGATGTTGTCGAGCAGGCCCATGGCGCCTCCTTCCCGGATGGGAAACAGTCTAGCAACATGGTACGCGGGGACCCGCGACGGGGGTTCCGAACGTGACCTGCGTCACGCCGGGGAGGAGATCTCGGCCCCGGCGGCGGCCGCCGCCGCGACGCGCGCCTCCTCCTCGAAGGCCGCCCGCTCGAACGGGTTGTCGCGGTACGCGTTCCCGCCCCGGGCCAGCGCCGCGAGCGAGGCGAGGCCGTACGCCAGCGGGAAGAGGGGTCCCCAGCGCTCGGCCTGCCGGACGTGGACCCGCTCGTGGACGCGGGTCGCCTCGAGGAGGGGCCCGCTCCTGCCGAGAACGACGTGGCCGAGCGTCAGGGCCGAGACGGGGAAGCCGGGGAGGGCCCGGGCGAGGAGGAACGCCACCGCGCCGCCGGAGGCCTCGAGGACGCCGGCGACGCGGCGCACCTCGCCCCCCGTGAGCCGGGCGAGGAGCGCCAGGAGGAGGCCGGCGGCGGAGACCGGGGAGGCCCAGGCGTAGAGGAGGATCCCGGCGAGCCGGCCCGCGCTCGGGGCGCCGCCGGTGCCGCTCACGTCCCGCTCCTCCGGGCCCCCGCCCGCTCAGCGCCCCCGGCCGGGGCCGGGGGGACGGTGGTGGGGGTCGGGAGGGCGTGCCGGCCCCGCGGGGCGCGACGGGGTCGACGCCGGATGCCGGGCGGTCCCGGCGCGCCGCGCGGCGTCGGCCTGACGGCGCTCCTTCTCGGCGATCCGGGCCCGCGCCTCGTTCTCCATCTGGGCCTTCCGCTCCGCCTTCTCCTTTGCCCGCGCCCGCTCCTGCGCCTTGCGCGCGCGGATCTCGGCGATCCGCTCGGCGATCGGGATCTCGAGCCGCTCCGCCGCCCGCCGGGTGTAGTCGAAGCCCGGGAGCGTCACCCGGGGGAGCCGCTTCCCGACGGCGCGCTCGATGGCCGAGAGGTCGCCCTCCTCGTCGGGGGCCACGAACGTGAAGGCGTCGCCCGTCGCCTCGGCGCGGGCCGTCCGGCCGACCCGGTGGATGTAGTCGTCCGGGACGTTCGGGACGTCGAAGTTGACGACGTGCGAGAGCTGCTCGACGTCGATCCCGCGGGCGGCGATGTCGGTGGCGACGAGGACGCGGTACTTCCCGCTCTTGAAGCCCGCGAGCGCCTCGGTCCGCTGCGCCTGGGAGCGGTTCCCGTGGATCCGCTCGCAGGCGACGGCGTGCTTCTTCAGGAACTCGGCGAGCCGGTTGGCGCGGTGCTTGGTCCGGGTGAAGGCGATGACGCTCCGGATCTCGCCGCGAGAGAGGAGCTCGAGGAGGAGCTGCGACTTCAGCTCCTGCGCCACCGGGTAGACGGCCTGGGTGATGCCGACGGCCGGCGCCGACTTCCGCTCCATGTTGATGGTGGCGGCGTCGTGGAGGATGTCCCGCGAGAGCTCGGCGATCGGCCCGGGCATCGTGGCCGAGAAGAGCATCGTCTGGCGCCGGGCCGGCAGGTGCCGGAGGACCCGCTTGATGTCGGGCAGGAAGCCCATGTCGAGCATCCGGTCGGCCTCGTCGAGGACGAGGACCTCCAGCTTCTCGAGCCTGGCGTAGGGGAACCGGAAGTGGTCGAGGAGGCGGCCGGGCGTCGCGACGATGACGTCGACGCCGGCGCGGAACGCGTGCTCCTGGGGCCCCATCCCGACGCCGCCGAAGACGGCGGCCCCGGTGAGCGGGGTGTGGACCGCCAGCTCGCGGAGGTGCTCGTCGATCTGCGCGGCCAGCTCCCGCGTGGGGGTGATCACCAGGGCGCGGGTCGTCCCGCGCGGCTTGGCGGAGAGGCGGTGGAGGATCGGCAGGAGGAAGGCGGCCGTCTTGCCGCTGCCGGTCATCGCGCAGGCGAGGATGTCCCGGCCGGCGAGCGCCGGCGGGATCGCGTCGTTCTGGATCGGCGTGGGGCGCGTGAAGCCGAGCTCCTTGACGCCGCGGAGGAGGTCGGGGTGGAGACCGAAGGAGGAGAAGGGCATTCCGGGTTCGCTTTCTCGCGACCTGCTGTCGCGCCGAACCGTGCAGGCTCTCATGGATGCCGGCGGATGTAAAGCCGCGGCCGCTGCCCCGATCCCGCCCCGACGAGGGCGCGCCCCCGCGCGCTCAGCGGCTCCGCGCCTCGAGCTCCCTCCCGTTCTCGCACGCCTTCGCGAGGCCGCCGCGGCACGCCGTCGCGAAGAGGTCGAGGGCCCGCTTCGTGTCCCGCGCGACGCCCGTGCCGTCCCGGACCATCTCCCCCAGCTCGTTGCAGCTCCAGGCGTGCCCCCCGTCGCAGGCGCGGCCGAAGAAGCGGGCGGCCTCGGCCGCGTCCTCCGGAGCCCCCCGCCCCGAGCGGCGGAGGCTCCCCGCCATGGCGCAGCCCCAGACGCCCCCGGCGTCGCACGCCTTCGCGAAGGCCTCGAGGGCCCTCGCGGGGTCGGCTGCCACGCCGGTCCCCTCGTCGAGCGCACGGCCGGCCGCCTCGCACCCGGTCGCGTCCCCGGCGGCGCAGTTGTGCTGGCCTTCTTCGAAGCGGGCCCCGGCCCACGACGCCGGGCGTCCCTCGGCGCGGAACCGCGCGAGGAGCCTCTCGCACGGCCCGCCGGGGGCGAGCGCGGCGACGAGGCTCTCCGCGGCCCGGAGGCTCCCCGGCGACGCCCCGCTTCCCTTCGCCCGGGCGAGGAGGTCGCGGGCGACGTCGGCCGGCGTCTTCCCGGCCCCGTTCCTCACGCCGGCGTCGGCCCCGGCGGCGCAGAGGACGAAGACGCCGGAGACGCGCCCGCTGCCGTCCGACGAGCGGACGGCGAAATGGAGGGGTGTGTCGCCGTCGATGGCGGCCGCGCCGACGAGCCGCTCCATCGCGGTCACCCGCGCGTTCGGGTCGGCCCCGGAGGAGAGGAGCGCCTCGAGGAGGAGCGGGAGGCGGAACTCCGCCGCGAAGTGGAGCGGAGCCCGCCCGTCGCCGTCCCGGACCTCGGTCCCCCCCGGCCTCTCCGCGAGGAGCCGGAGGAGGGGGAGGCGCGGCTCCTCCGGGCCGCCCCGGTTCAGGAGCGCGTGGATCGGAGTCCACCCGCCGTCGTCCCTGGCGTCGATCCGTGCGCCGCGGTCGAGGAGGAGCTTCGCGATCCTCAGCTCCGTGCCGTCGTCGACCTTTAGCCCGGTTACCGCGTGGAGCGGGGTGGCCCGCCTGTCGCGGCCGGAGCCGTTCGGGTCGGCCCCCGCCGCGAGGAGGGTCTCGACGGCCTCCACCCGGCCCGTGCCGGCCGCGACCGTCAGCGCCGTGCCGACCTCGTCGAGCCGGCCCTTCCGCCGCTGCGCCCGCTCGACCGCGTTCGCGAGGCCCGGGTCGGACGCGAGGGAGCTCCTTATGGCTGCGAGGTCGCCGGCTCGCACGGCGTCGATGAAGGCGCCCTCCCTGGCCCGGCGCGCCGCGCTTTCCTTCTGGCGCTCGACCCAGCCGCAGCCCGCGAGGGGGAGGAGGATCGACAGGGCGACCGGCAGGGCGCTCGCACGCCACGTCGTCGTGTTCATGGAAACCACGGATTCTAGAGCGGACCGGCCGCGGGGAGGCCGCCGGGGCGGCCTCCCCGCGGGAGGGGTCAGAAGCCGATGGCGGGGGGCGGGGTCCCCGGCGCCTTCAGGACGAAGATCTCCGGGTTGCGGGAGACGTTGTCGTTGACGGTAGCGACCGCCACGATCCGCCCGGTCCCGCCGGTCACGCGCGCCGTCACCTCGACGTTCTGGAACGGCCCGTCGCCCAGCCCGAGGCCGTTGGGGCCGAAGACGTCGTTGATCTGGAAGTACTGTCCTCCCTGGACGGTCACGGTCTTCTGGGAGAGCGGGCTGCCGTCGGCCCCGACGAGGGAGACGAGGACGGTGCAGGGCTGCCCGGTGACCTCGACGAGGATGAGGTTGGTCCGGCGCTGGACGCTCTTCTCGGTGCCGGCGAAGCGACGCTCGAGCTCCTGGTTCCCCATCACGTCGGGCGAGGTCGTGAGGACGCCGTCGACCTGGGCGGTCTTCACCCCCTTCGCCGGGTTGGTCGCGTCGACCAGGGCCGAGACCGCCGAGACCGCGATGATCCGGGTGACGTCGCCCGTCACCTCGATCCAGCCGTAGGAGGGGGTCGTGATCCCGAAGAGGCTCGCGATGACGTCGCCGCCGACGCTCTTCGGGAGGGAGCCGCGAGGCGGGATCGTGTAGGTCTTGGTGACGGTCTTCGGCTTGCTGCCGTCGGCCACGTCGATGTAGTGGTAGGTCAGCGTCAGGAACGCCGACTGGGCCGTGCCGTTCGACGAGGCGAGCGACGTCGTGAACTGCGTGTTGTAGGCGCCGGTGAGGCGGGCGGCCGACGGGACGACGAGGCTCGGCGCCGTGGCGGCGAGCTGGTCCGCGGAGCCCGAGGCGGCGCGCGCGGCGGGGGGGACGGTGGCGGTGGGGACACGCCCCTTGACGGCGCTGAAGCTCCCCGACTTGTTGTCGATGACGGTCGCCACCGCGACGACCTTCCCGGCGCCCGACGTCACCTTGATCGCGAGCGAGCCGCCGGTCAGCGTCCCTGCGCCGGCCGTGACGACGACCTGGTTGAGCTGCGTCTTGCCGTAGGGCAGGAGCGAGGCCGTGGTCGTCCCGACCGACTGGCCGTTGGCGTTCCAGACGGTGACGAGGACGTTGGCGGGGTTCCCGGTCGTCTCGGAGAGGATGAGGTTGGTCCGGTTGCTGGCGTCCTCGCTGATCCCGGGGATGACGAGCTCGGGGTCGGCGAGGCCGACGCCGGAGCCGTAGGAGACGGTCGGGATCTCGGTCCCGTAGCGCGACGTCGCGTCGCCCCCGGTGATCGACTCGACCGTCGTCCTCAGGGCGAGGTTTGCGGCGTCGGGCGACCGGAGCTCGACCTGGCCCGAGACGCCCGAGACGCCGAAGAGCGACGGGAGGAGCTCGCTGAGCCGGAACGTGGCCCCGGGGGGGAGGGTCTTGGTGGAGCGGACGACCGACGGGTCGGTGAGGCCGTTCTTCGAGTCAGGGGTGAAGTAGAACTCCACCGACGCGGCGGCGCTCCCCTGGTTCTTTAGCCAGCCGTCGGAGGAGAAGAAGCTGCCGCTCCCCTGAGCCTTGACCGCGGTCGGGACGATGAACGACTTCCCGTTCGCCGGCGGGACGACCGACTGGGCCGAGACGCGCCTCCAGGCGGAGCCGACGGCGAGCCCGCCGACCGAGTTGCCGCGCGGGCCGGCGCCCGCCGACGTCGACGCCGGCTCGAGGTCGACGACCTCGATGACCGCGACGTCGTCGTCACTCGCGCCCCCCGCCTTCACGTTCACCAGGGTCCGGAAGGGGGCGACCCCGTCGTACGCGCTCCGCTTCGACCGGTCGATGGTGAGGGTCATCGACACCGTGGAGGGGCCGGAGATCGGCTGGGTGAAGGAGCCGCTCAGGTCGAGCCAGGCCCCGCCCGGCCCGATGGTCGGGATGAGGTAGACGGCCCCGCTCCCCACCACGGCCGGGACGTTCAGGGTGATCGTCTGCGGGGGCGGGTTCTGGCCCGACGGCGCGGAGAAGACGACCGTGGCCGTCGACGGGACGACCTTCGTCCCGGTGTGGGAGCCCTGCGGCGGGAGCTGCGGCGTCACGGTGCAGGCGAGCGGGATCGACAGGGACTGGTTGGAGACCGTGCCGGTCACGGTCCCCTTCTTCACCCCCGTGGACGCCAGGAGCGAGGACGTGGCGCCGACCGTCACGGTCCCCTGGTCGCCCGGGTTGAGCCTCAGGCTCGTCGTGGAGAGCGACCAGCCGGTGGTCGCGGAGAGGTTCAGCGTCCCGACCGTCCCGCCGACGTTCCGGAACGTGAGCGGGGCGGAGGGAAGCGAGCCTCCCTGGGACGCGGTGAGCGAGATCGTCGAGACGACGGGGACGAACGAGGCGGGGGCGGCCGTCACCGGCAGGGCGAGGGCGTCCGAGGCGGGGCTGACGTTGCCGCACGACTGCTGGGCGCGGACGCGGACGTAGTAGGTGCTCCCCGCCTTGTCCGCGCCGACCTGGAGGACCGCCGACGAGGACGCCGTGTAGAACGAGGCGTCGAGCGGCGAGAAGGCCGAATCGTAGGAGGTCTCGACCAGGTACCGGCCCGTGGGCTGCAGGCCGGCCGGAGCCTGCCAGGACACGCCCACCGTCCGGCCGGCGATGGCCGTCGTCCCCGAGGGGGTGGTGAGGGTCGGGGCGGTTGTCAGGGGCGGGCAGCCCGTGGAGTCGGTGGCGACGAGGTAGTCGATCGCCATGAGGGTGTCGCTGGGGACGGCGCTGACCTGGATCCGGTTGAAGGTCTGTGGCGTGCTGAGGAGCACGACCCCCTCGCCGAACCCGAGGCTGCCGGACGTGGCGGTCTGCTGCGTGACGGAGCCGACGAGGGTCTGGCCGTTGTAGGCGTCGACCCGGAGGCTCGTCGCCCCAGGGGAGGCGTTCATCGCGAAGACGAAGCCGACGGTCCGGACGTTCGCGGAGAAGGCCACGCCGAGCGTCCCCGGCGAGCTGGGCTGGATCAGGACCTTCCCCGTCAGGTTCTGGAAGAAGGTGGGGTAGACCTGCCAGATCGAGGACGGGCTCGAGGAGAAGACGATCCCCGGGTAGGTGAGCTGCTCGGCGTAGGTCTCGTCCGCCACGGAGTCGAAGTCCGCGACGAAGCTGACCTGCGCCGGCGCGGAGCGCGCGAGGACGAGGAAGAGGACGGAGACAACGGCAAGGCTCGCGACGCGAACGCGCATGGGGACCCTCCTTCAGGGTTGGCTGGTGAGAGTCTCCGGGGGGCGGAGCCCGGAGTCAATCGGCGGGCGTGACGGGGGTCACGGGGAGGTCGCTTCGCGGACGCGCGGAAGCATCTCCGGGTCGCCCAGGAGGAGGGCGGGGTCGATCCGCGCTCCCCGCCATCTCAGGCCGAAGTGGAGGTGCGGCCCGCTCACGCGGCCGGTCGCCCCCGAGAGGCCGAGCCGGTCGCCGGCCTTCACCCGCTGCCCCTTCCTCACCCTGACGCGGGAGAGGTGCATCGACATCGAGAGGAGGCCGTCCCCGTGGTCGACGTAAACCGAGCGGCCGGAGAAGAAGTGGTTGGCCACGAGGACCACGCGTCCCGGAGCCACGGCCAGGACCGGGGTGCCGGTCGGGACGGGGAAATCGACGCCGCCGTGGGGGGAGCGGGGCTCCCCGTTCAGGATTCGACGGGTCCCGAAGTTCCGAGGCGGCGGCGCGTCCCGGAGGGGCGAAGAGAGCGGGAGGGTGAAACGGGCCGGGCCGCGGAGGGAGAAGAGCGGGACAACCTGCTTCCGCTCCCGCTCGACCCGCTTCCGGTCGCGCCTGGAGAGCGTCACGAGGCGCGGGTCGAGCGTCAGCCGCTCCTCGGGGTAGGGGGAAGGGAGGACGTCGAGGACGGCCCTTACGCGCACCGCGCCCCGGACGAGGAAGAGCTCGAGCGGGCCGGGCTCGCGGTTCAGGTCGACGGGAAAGTAGCAGGCCGTTCCGATCGGCTCCCAGCTCTCGGCGCCGTTCGCGCAGCGATCGCCGGGCTTCGCGTCCCACCTCGCGACGCCGCCCGGGAGGACGTCGACGGCCTCGATCGCCGGGCCGGCAGGGCCGCTCGCGGCGGCCGCCGCGCGCCCGACCCCGGACGGAAGAGCGAGGAACGCGACGAGCGCGAGGGGCGCCGCGCGCCGGAGGCCCCTCACGACTTGGAGATGAAGCCCCACGGGGCCGCCTGGCGGAAGGAGGGGTCGAAGACGCCACGGGCGGCCGCCGCCGGCGCCCCGGCGGACGGGCGGACGACGGAGAGGATCGTCGCCTCGTGCTCGCGAACCAGCCGCCGGACGGGGGCCCCGGCCGCCGCGTCGGCGAGGATCGGTCCCGACTCGAGCCCCATCTTGGCGAGGTAGGCCTCCCAGACCGCCTCGACGACGGGCATGGCGCGGAAGACGACGTTCGGCATCTTCCGGAAGGCCGCGTCGAGGAACCGGAGCTTCTCCTTCAGGAGGGCGGGGTCGTCGAGGCTCTCGTTCTCGAACGGCGTGTGGGGCTTGGGGACGAAGGCGTTCACGTTCGGGACCAGGGTCCCGACCTGGCCCCGCTTCCGCCCCTCCTCGAGGAGGATCCCGCGGAGCTCGTCGACGAGCCTCACCAGGTCGCGGACGTCGTCGTCGGTCTCGCCCGGGAGCCCCACCTGGAGATAGAGCTTCAGCTGGGTGATGCCGGCCCGCGCGATGAGGCGGACCTTCTCGCGGAGCATCTCGTCCGTGACCTTCTTGTTGACCGCCCGCCGGAGCCGCTCGTTCCCCGCCTCGGGCGCGATCGCGAGGCCGCGCTCCCCCTGGCCGACGAGGATCGAGAGGATCTCCTCCGAGACGGCGTCGATCTTCACGGAGGAGAGGGCGATGTGGAACCCCATCCCGGAGAGGCCGCGGAGGATGGGGAGGATCTCGGGGTGGTCGGCGACCGCGGTGGCGATCAGGCCGACGCGGCCGGTGAGCGGCCGGTTCCGGCGCGCCACCTCGAGGACGTGCTCCGCCGAGGTCCTCACCTGCGGGGCCATGGCGTAGGCGGCCCAGCAGAACCGGCACATCTCCGAGCAGCCGCGGGCGATCTCGATCAGGAGCTTGTCGGAGAGCTCGGTGTGAGGGGTCAGGAGGGTCGTGTGCGGCGGCTCGCGCCCCGGCCCGTCGGCCGCCTTCAGCTGGTCGACGACGATCCGGCCCTCGTCCGCCCCCTCGGCCCGCGGGCCGTGGACGGCCGGGACGTACATCCCCCGGAGGGAGGCGAGCGCGGCGAGGGTCGCCTCGCGCGAGAGGTCCCGCCGGAGGACCTCCGCGATCCCCGGCACGAGCCGCTCGCCGTCGCCCATCGCGAAGGCGTCGACGTGAGGGGTGAGGGGGAGCGGGTTGATCCGGGCGCAGTCGCCGCCGACGAGGACGATCGGGTCCCGCTCGCCCCGCTCGTCGCACCGGAGGGGGATCCGGGCCGCCGGGAGGATCCGAAGGAAGTTGACGTAGTCCATCTCCCAGGAGACGGAGAAGGCAACGAGGGGGAACTCACCGAGCGGCGTGTCCGACTCCAGCGTCCGCGGCCCGCGCAGGTCGGCGTCCTCGTCGTCCCAGAAGAAGCGCTCGCAGGCGACGTCCTCCTCGCGGTTCAGGAGCCGGTAGACCCACTGGAAGCCGAGGTTCGACATCCCGACCTCGTACCGGTTCGGGAAGCCGAGGGCGACCCGGTACCGTCCGGCGAGGGTGAGGGCCTCGGTGGCCCGCTCGGATCCGAGGAGGCGGAGGCGCCGGGGGAGGGGGGGACGAGGGGGCTTCATGGCGGCGGGAGAGCCGCCCGCGCGGCCATCCGGTACCATCTTATCGGCTGGACGGCGCGCGGACCGAACCTCGGAGCGCCGGGACTCGTTTCAGAAGGTGCGAGAGGGGATCGCGATGTACCACGTCATCGGCGCAGACGGGCAGCAGTACGGTCCGGTCGACGAGGCGACCCTGAGGGCCTGGATCGGGGACGGCCGCGCCGTCGGCGCGAGCCTCTCCTTCAAGGCCGGCGAGAGCCAGTGGATGCCGCTCCGGGACCGCCCCGAGTTCACCGACCTCCTCGCCCAGGTCCCTCCGCCCCCTGCCGGGGTCCCGCCCGTGCCCCGCCCCCCCGTCCCGGTCACGGCCGACGGCCCGAAGGACTGGCTGGTGGCCCTCCTCCTGTCGATCTTCCTCGGGTCGTTCGGCGTCGACCGCTTCTACCTCGGCTACGTGGGGCTCGGCATCGCCAAGCTCCTGACGTTCGGCGGCTGCGGCATCTGGTGGCTGATCGACGTCATCCTGATCGCCCTCGGCTCCGTCACCGACGCGCAGGGGCGGCCGCTGGTCAAGAGCTGACGGGGAGGGCGAACCGACCGGGCCGATCGGGCCGGCCGAGCCGGTCGAGGACCCAGCCGACCGCCGTCTCCTCGCCCCACGACGAGACGCTCCAGGGGCGCTCGCCGGCCAGGAAGCCCGCGTGCCCCCCCCGCGGCGTGACGACCACGTGGACGCTCGGCGAGGCGGCCTCGCGGGCGCGGGGGAGGACGCGCGCGGGGAGGAACGGGTCGTCCTCGGCCGAGAGGCAGAGGGCGGGGGCCGTGATCCGCGGGAGGAAGCGGATCGAGCTCGAGCGGTCGTAGTAGTCGGTCGCGCCGGCAAAGCCGTGGAGCGGCGCCGTGGCGGCGTCGTCGAACTCCGCGAACGTCCGCGACGCGAGGGCGCGCGGCAGGTCCACGGCCGACGCGGCCTCGGGGAAGCGCGAGGCGAGCGAGCGGACCTTGGCCCGGAGGGTCCGGAGGAACATCCGGACGTAGAGCGCGCCGAGGCCGCGCTCGAGGTGCCGGGCCCCCGCCTCGAGGTCGTAGGGGACCGAGAGGGTCGCCGCGGCCCCGACCAGCTGCTGTCCCGGGTTCTCGCCCAGCCACTTCAGGAGGACGTTTCCTCCCAGGGAGACGCCCAGCGCGCCGAGGCGGGCCCCGGGCTCCCGGCCGGCCAGGGTCGTCAGGACGAGGCCGAGGTCGCCCGTCTCGCCCGAGTGGTAGAAGCGGGGCCTGCGGTTCGGGAGAGACCGTCCGGTCCGCCGCGGGTCGCGGGCGCACGACCGGAAGTTGAGGACCGTCGCGCGGGCGCCGCGAAGCGAGAGGAGGGCGAGCATCCCCTGGACGTACACCGAGAACGAGCTCCCCTCGAGGCCGTGGAGGAGGACGACCCTCGGTCCCTGAGGCGGCCCGTCGAGGTGGTCGAGGACCAGCTCGTCCCCGTCGGGAGTCTCGAGGGTCTCGCGGCGCATCGGGACGAGGTTCCGGCTCCGCGCGAGGCGCCCCCAGACGGTCTGGAGGTGCGCGTTGCCGAGGCCGGGCGCGGGGCGGAAGGATCGGGCTGGGAACGTCATCGCGAGGCCGCGCGCGGCGGCGGCGGATTATGGGCGCGGCCGGCCCGCGGCTAACATCCCCGCGCCATGCCCCGCCCCCCCGCCCTCGCCCCGTTCGCCTCCTCGATCCGAGGCTCCGTCTACTCGTCCCTCCTCCACAGGATGGCCACCCACCGGGGGGAGGTCTATCCCTTCCACGTCGGCGACACCTGGATGGAGCCGGCCGATGGGTGCCGGATGGAGGACCTGACGGTCGCCGAGCACCCGGGGATGCACCGGTACAGCCCGCCGCAGGGGCTCCCCGCCCTCCTCGACGCGGTGGCGGAGCGGGTGGAGACGCGGACGGGGGTCCCGACGACGCGGGACGACGTCCTGATCGCCGGAGGCGCCACGTCGGGGCTCTCGTGCGCGGCGGGGGCGATCGTCTCGCCCGGGGACGAGGTCCTCCTCCTCGCCCCCCACTGGCCCCTGATCGACGGGATCGTCCGGACCTTCGGGGGCGTCCCGGTGGACGTCCCGTTCTTCGGCGTGGCGGACGGGCCGGAGGCGGCCGTCGCCGCGGTCGAGCGGCTGAGGAGCCCGCGCACGGTCGCCCTCTACGTCAACACCCCCAGCAACCCGACCGGAATCGTGGTCCCCGAGGCGTGGCTCCGCGCGCTCGCCTCCTGGGCGCGGGAGCACGACCTCTGGCTCCTCTTCGACGACGTCTACGAGGACTACGTCTACGAGGGGACGCACGTCTTCGGGCGCGCCCTCGCGCCCGAGCGGGCCTTCTCGGTCCACTCCTTCTCCAAGGCGTACGGGATGGCGGGGAACCGCTGCGGCTTCCTCGTCGGGCCCCGGGACGCGATGGCCGAAGCGCTGAAGGTCTCGACCCACACCGTCTACAACGCCCCCACCGCCGCGCAGCTGGCCGCCCTCCGCGCGCTCGGACCGGCGGGCGACGCCTGGGTGGCGCGGGCGCGCGAGGCCTACCGGGCCGCGGGGCGCGAGGCGGCGGCGCGCCTTCACCTTCCGGCGCCGCAGGGGAGCACCTTCCTCTTCGTCGACGTCGCGGAGCGGCTCGACGGCCGGGGCCTCGGCGGGTTCCTCGAGGAAGCGGCGGACCGGGGGCTCTTCGTGGCGCCCGGGCCGAGCTTCGGCCCCTACCCGACCCACGTCAGGCTCTGCTACACGGCCGCGCCTCCCGACGTCGTCCGTCGCGGCGTGGACGTCCTCGCGCGGCTCCTCGGCCGCTGACGCGCGGCGGGCGGGTGTATCGTCGCCGGCAGGGCGACACCTCCTTGGAGACGGGATGACCGGAGGCAACGGAATGGCCGGGCCGGCGGCGGAGAGGAAGCCGGCGGTCCTCCTCGTGGTCGACGACAACGAGATGAACCGCGACCTCCTCTGCCGGAGGCTCGCCTCGCGCGGCTACGTCACGCGCGGCGCGGAGAGCGGCGCGCAGGCGCTGGCGCTCCTCGAGCGCGAGCCGGTCGACCTCGTCCTCCTCGACGTGATGATGCCGGAGATGAGCGGCCTCGAGGTCCTCCGGCGGATCCGCGAGGACGCCCCCGCCGCCGAGCTCCCCGTGATCATGGCGACGGCCCTCGACGAGAGCCGGGACGTGGTCGAGGCGCTGGGGCTCGGCGCCAACGACTACGTCACCAAGCCGCTCGACATGGCCGTCGTGGCGGCCCGCGTCGAGACCCACCTCGCCCTCCGCCGGGCGAACGAGGAGGTCCGCAGGCTCAACCGGCACCTGGCGCGCGCCCAGGAGCGGATCACCGAGCTCGTCGGCTCCGGCGCCGAGGCCTTCCGCGACTTCGCCGGCTGGTCGCGGTCGACCGCGGCCGGGGTGGCGGGGACGCTCGGAGTGGCCGAGGTGGCCGTCTTCCTCCTGCAGGGCGACGGCCTCCACCCCGTCGGCGAGCCGGCCCTTCAGGCTCCGTCGCTCGCGGACCTCGACGCCGCGGCCGGCGCTCCGTCGGGCGTCCTCACCTGGGGGAGCGAGGCGGTCGCCCCCGTCCTCGGGCCGCGCGGGGACGTCCTGGGGGCGGTCGCGGCGCGCGGCCGGCTGGGGCCGTGGGACGACGTCGACCTCCGGCTCCTCCGGAGCTTCGCCCAGCAGGCGGGGGGCGCACTCGAGATGCACCGGATGCGCGAGGAGCTCGCCGCCGAGGCCCGCCGCCGCGCTGCCGCCGCGGCTGCCGGCGCCGCGGCGCGCGAGGTCCTCCGGATCTGTCCCTCGTGCTGGAGCTGCTTCGGGGCCGAGACGGAGAGCTGCCCCGAGGACGGGTGGAAGCTGCGCGAGGACCACGAGCTGTCCCGGAGGCTCCTCGACAGGTACCAGCTCCGCCGCGTCCTGGGCGAGGGGGGGATGGGGACCGTCTTCGAGGCCCGCGACGAGCGGCTGGGACGAGACGTCGCGATCAAGATCATCAAGCCGGAGCACTTCCACAACGCGCCGATGCGACGGAGGTTCGAGCGCGAGGCCCGGACCATCGCGGAGATCGCCCACCCGGGCGTCGTCTCGCTCTTCGACTCCGGCGACCTCGGCGACGGGTCGCTCTACATCGTCATGGAGCTCCTCCGCGGCTGGGACCTCGCGGACGTCTACAGGCTCTGCGGGCCCGGGACGCCGTGGCAGGTGGGCCAGCTCCTCCGGCAGGGGGCGGCGGCGCTGGCGGCCGCGCACCGTCGGGGGATCGTCCACCGCGACGTCAAGCCCGACAACGTCTTCCTGGTCCCGGACGCCGGCCGCTTCCAGGTGAAGCTGGTCGACTTCGGCCTCGCCCGCCGGATCGCGCAGGACACCCGGCTGACCCAGAGCGGCCTGATCGTCGGGACCCCGGCCTACATGGCGCCCGAGCAGGTCGCCGGGCGCGAGGTGGACCAGCGGACCGACGTCTACTGCTTCGCGGCGGTCGCCTACCAGGCCCTCGTGGGGCGGGGGGTCACGACCGAGACCGAGATCGACCGGGTCTTCGTCGACGTGGTGAGGAACCCGCCCCCCCTCGTCTCCGAGCTCCTCCCCCGCGTCCCGGAGGAGGTGGACGAGGCCTTCCGCGCCGCCCTCGCCAAGGCCCCGGACGAGCGGCCGGGCGACGTGGAGGCCTGGGTCGGCTCCTTCGTCCACCTCGTCGAGCAGCTCCCCGCGCGGTCGAAGGGGTGGGTCTTTCCTCCTCCCGGGGCCGCCGAGCGGGGGGTCGCCCCTCCCGCCACGACGGTCGTCCGCGCCGGCCCGGACGCGACCGGGCCATAATGGTCCCGCCATGCACGTCGAAGTCCGCAAGAGCGAAGACGTCGTCATCGCCGACCTCTCCGGCCGCCTCGTGGCCGGGGTGGGCGACGAGATCCTCCGCGAGGTGGTCAACGAGCTCCTGGCCGAGGGGTGGAGGAAGATCCTCCTCAACCTCTCGGCCGTGACCATCATCGACAGCGCCGGGGTCGGCGAGCTGGTGTCGAGCCTGAAGCTCGCGCACGGCTTCGGCGCCTCGCTCAAGCTGATCCGCGTCACCAAGAGGGTGAAGGAGAGCCTCCACCTGGCCTCCCTCCTCCCGGTCTTCGACGTCTACGAGGACGAGGAGGCGGCCCTGAAGGACTTCGCCGCCTAGGCCGGCCCGCCCGCTCCGGCGCCCCGTCCCCGGGACGCCGTGGCGTGCTCGAGGACGAACACGACGCCGGCGACCGGGAGGCCCCCCTCGTGCCGGAGCACCGCGTGGCGGGCGCAGGAGACCGCGAGGCCGGCGTTGAGGGCAGCGCGTCGAACGTAGCCCGGGTCGTGGCGATACCGGCGGGTGGCGCAGAGGACGTAACCGTCCGGGGCGCCACCGGCCGCCTCCTCGATCGTGAAGGCGAAGCGGCCCCCCGGCGCGAGGACCGGCGGGCTCGCGGAGAGCAGCGGCTCGAGGTCCCCGACGTAGCCCAGCACGTCCGCCGCGAGGACCAGGTCGAACCGCTCCCGGCAGCCGCGGAGGTAGTCGGTGATGTCGGAGACCGCCAGCTCGTCGTACAGCCCCTTCTCGGCGGTCTTGCGGATCATCCCGGGCGACAGGTCGACGCCGACGAGGCGTCGCGCCAGGTGACGGAATCGTGTGCCGGTCAGCCCGGTTCCGCAGCCGAGATCGAGGACGCTCCACGGGCTCGCTCCGTCTCCCCGGGCGGCTCCGTCGGAGGCGGCGACCGCCTCGAAGAGGAGGGCGGGAGCCTCGTAGCGGAGCGTCGCCTCCAGGTGGAGGTCGAAGCGCTCGGCGTACCCGTCGAAGATGCGGGCGACGTAGGCGCGCGGCGCGGCGCGGGGCGCCGCGGAGCCGTCCTCGCTCGCGCGCAGGAACCCGCCGACGCTCTCGGCATCCCCGGGGCCGATCCCGAGCTCGGAGACCTCCAGCTCGAGGATCTGCCGTCTGACCTCCTCGCACTCGGCGCTCCGCCCCGCCCGCGCGAGGTGGAGGACGAACGCGCGCAGGAGCCTCCTGTCGGCAGGGCGGGTCTCGAGGAGGTCCCGGAAGGCGGCGACCGCCTCTTCCGGATGGCCCCGGGCGGAGAGGAGCTCGGCCGCGAGCACGGAGGGCGGCTGCGCGGCGGCGGCAGCGTCGAACCGAGCCAGGACCCCTCGCCAGTCAGGGTTCCGGTGGGACATCCGGACGAACCTTTCCCGTGTCGCCGATTCGAGGCCCGGACCCCGGTCAGCGCGGCGGGTGGGCGAGCGGGACGATCGGCGGGATCCCCTTCGCGCGGACCGAGTCCCCGAAGGCGGGGACGTCCTTCGTCAGGAGCGCGTCGGCCTCCCCGAGGACCTGCCCGAGCGTGGCCTTCACCTCCGCGGCGTAGCGGACCTCGGCGTCGGTCGGCCGGGCCTCGGCGCTCCCGACGGCCGAGATGAGGCCGACGATCTGGTGGTCGAGGGCCGGCGGGAAGTTGAGGACGTCCTGCTCGCTCTTGAGCTTCGGGTTGACGAGCTTCTCCTCGACCGCGAGGAGCCGCTTGCCGAGCTCCTTCGCCGCCTCGTCGACCCCGTCTCCCTTTCCGATCGCCTTGGCCCGCCCCGCGAGCGCCTCCACCTGGGAACGCGCGTCGCGGAGCTTGAGGACCGCCTCGTGCGTCGCCGAGAGGCGGTCCCTCAGGTCGGCGAGGAGGGCCGCCTGCGCCTTCAGGTCCTCCTCGGAGGTCCCGAGCGACGGGTTGGGTCGCACCTCGAGGGAGACCGTCCGCGTGCCGTCCGGGGCCGTGACGCGGATCGCGTAGGTGCCGGGCGCCACGAGGGGGCCCTCCTTGCTCCCCCAGAGGACCGCCTTGGGGACGAGCGTCGGCTTGAGGAGCCGGAGGTCCCAGACGAAGGCGTTCAGCCCCTCCTTAACCTCGAGCGGCTTCTCGCGCGCCTCGTCCTCGGGCTTCTTCTCCTCGGCGGGCTTCTCGCTCGTAAAGGCGCGGATCACCTTCTCCCCCTCGAGGACCTCGACGGTCACCCGCTCCTTCTCCTTCGGGTCGTCCTTGGGCTTTTCGGCCAGCCAGTAGAAGACCGTGGCGCCGGAGGGGGGGTTCTTCCCCGCGGTCCGCGGCGCGTCGTCCTTCGCGTCGTCCTGCGGCCCCGACTCGGCGCGGTAAGCCGGCCGCGGGGCGAAGACGTGGAGCTTCTCCGCGGCGACGGCGTCGCTCCACTGCCGGAGCGGCGAGAGGTCGTCGAGGATCCAGAACGCGCGCCCCTGCGTGGCCACGACGAGGTCGCCGTCCTTCACGGCGAGGTCGGTGACCGGGACCGCCGGCAGGTTCGCCTTCAAGCGCGTCCACCGCCCGCCGTCGTCCAGCGAGACCCAGATCCCCGTCTCCGTCCCGGCGTAGAGGAGGCCGCGCCTCTCGGGGTCCTCGCGGACGACGCGCGTGAAGTCGTCGCGGGCGATCCCGGCGTCGATCCGCCTCCAGGTCGCCCCGAAGTCGGTCGTCTCGTAGAGGTACGGCGAGAAGTCGCCGAGCTTGTAGGCCGTGGCGGCGAGGTAGGCGCCCCCCTTCTCGTGGGGCGACGCCTCGAGCGCGTTGACCTGGATCCCGGCCGGGAGCCCCTTCGGCGTCACGTCCTTCCACGTCTTCCCGCCGTCGCGCGTCAGGTGGACGAGGCCGTCGTCGCTCCCGGCCCAGAGGGTGCCGGCCTCGTGCGGCGACTCGGCCAGCGCGAAGATCGTCCCGTAGACCTCGACCCCGGTGTTGTCCTTCGTGATCGGCCCGCCCGACGGCCCCTGCTTCTCCTTCTCGTTCCGCGTCAGGTCGGGGCTGATCTCCGTCCAGCTCTGCCCCTGGTCCGTCGACTGGAGGAGCACCTGCGCCGCGGTCCAGAGGACCTTCGGGTCGTGCCGCGAGACCAGGATCGGCGCGTTCCACTGGAACCTGTACCTCAGGTCGCGCGGGGCCCGCCCGACGGCGAGCTGCGGCCAGGGCGTGATCTCGCGCTCCTGGCCCGTCCGGTGGTCGTACCGGGTGACGGAGCCGCCGTAGCAGCCGGCGAAGACGACGTCGGGGTCCTTCGGGAGCGGGGCGACCCAGCCGCTCTCGCAGCCGCCCACGTCGTACCAGTCCGAGGCGCCGATGCTCCCGCCGCGCGAGCGGCTCCGGATGGAGACGGTCGAGTTGTCCTGCTGCGCCCCGTAGACCCGGTAGGGGAACCGGTCGTCGGTGGCGACGCGGTAGAACTGCGCGGTGGGCTGGTTCATCACCGTCGACCAGGTCGCCCCGCCGTCGAAGGTGACGGTCGCGCCGCCGTCGTTCCCCTCGACCATCCGGAGCGGGTCGTCGGGGTCGATCCAGAGGTCGTGGTTGTCGCCGTGCGGCACGCGGAGGGTCGTGAAGCTCTTCCCTCCGTCGACCGACTTGTGGAACCGCACGTTGAGGACGTAGACGGTGTCGGCCGCCTTCGGGTCCGCGAAGACCTCCGTGTAGTACCAGGCGCGCTGCCTCAGGGCGTTGTCGTCGTTCACCTTCTTCCAGCTGTCGCCCCAGTCATCCGAGAGGTAGAGGCCCCCCTTGTCGGCCTCGACGAGGGCCCAGACGCGGCCGGGCCGCGCCGCCGAAGCGGCGACGCCGACCTTTCCCCACGTCCCTTCGGGCAGCCCCTTCGTCAGCTTCGTCCAGGTGTCCCCGCCGTCGGTGGAGCGGTAGAGGGAGCTCCCCGGTCCGCCGCTCTCCAGGGTCCAGGGCTTCCTCACGACCTGCCAGAAGCCGGCGTAGAGGATGCGCGGGTTGGTCGGGTCCATCGCGAGGTCGGAGCAGCCCGTCTTCGCGTCGACGAAGAGGACCTTCTTCCAGCTCTTCCCGCCGTCCGTGCTCCTGTAGACGCCGCGCTCGGCGTTCTCGTCCCAGACGTGCCCCTGCGCCGCGACGTAGACGAGGTCCGGGTCCTTCGGGTGGACGCGGACGGCCGAGATCTGGTGCGTGTCGGCGAGGCCGAGGTTACGCCAGCTCCGCCCCGCGTCGTCGGAGCGGTAGACGCCGTCGCCGTGGGAGACGTTGCCGCGGATCGGCGCCTCGCCCATCCCCGCGTAGACGACGTTCGGGTCCGACTCGGCGACGGCCAGCGCCCCGACGGAGCCGGTCCTGAAGTCCTTGTCGGAGACCGGCGCCCAGGTGACGCCGCCGTTCGTCGTCTTCCAGACGCCGCCCCCCGTCCCCCCGAAGTAGAAGACCTCCCGCTGGCCGCGGACCCCCGCGACCGCGGCCACGCGGCCGCCACGGTAGGGGCCGATCGGGCGGAAGCGGAGCCCGCCGAGGAGCTCGGGAAGGCCCTTCGCCTTCGCCGCCGCCGCTGCGGCTGCCGGGCCCTTCGGAGCCGGCGCGCCGGCGAGCGCCTGCTGCGGCGGGATCAGGGTGGCCGCGCCCGCGACGGCGGCGGCGGCGAGGAGGGAGGCGATGGGGGACGCGGAGCCGGTTCGATGCACGCGGGACCTCCGGGCCGGACGATACCCGCCCTCGCACCCGCCGTCAGGTCCGGCGGGCCGGGACGGGAGGCTCGGGGGACGCGACGGGCGGGGCCCCGGCCCTCGTCCCGGTGATGAGGCGGGCGGAGCGGTTCCAGGTGAGGTAGCTCCAGGCCCACTGGAGGAGGACGAGGAGGCGGTTGCCGAACTGGACGATGTAGAGGAGGTGGATGAAGAGCCAGGTCAGCCACGCGAGGTAGCCGCCGAAGCCGATCCCCGCCACCTCGACGATCGCGGCGGCGCGGCCGATCGTCGCCATGCTCCCCTTGTCGCGGTAGCGGAACGGGGCGAGGGACGCGCCGGCCAGGCGCGCCTCGACGAGGCGCGCGACGTACCGTCCCTGCTGCATCGCCACCGGCGCCACCCCCGGCAGCGGCCGGCCGCCCTGGTGGGAGAAGAGGGCGAGGTCCCCGACGACGAAGAGCTCCGGGTGGCCGGGGAGCGAGAGGTCGGGGCCGACGACGACGCGCCCGGCGCGGTCCGTCTCCGCCCCGGTGGCTTCGGCGAGGGCCCGTCCGAGCGGAGATCCCGTGACCCCGGCCGCCCAGAGGACCGTCCGGGCTCCCACCTCCTCCCGCGCGCCGTCCTTCCCGAGCGTCACCCCCCGCTCCGAGACCGACGTGACGAGCGTCGAGGTCCTGACCTCGACGCCGAGGCGCGCGAGGTCGCGAAGGGCTCGCGCCGAGAGCGCCGGGCGATACGACGTCAGGACCCGGTCTGCGCCCTCCACCAGGAGGATCCGCGCGGCCGATGGGTCGATGCGGCGGAACTCGTCGCGGAGGGTGTGCCGGGCGATCTCGGCGAGGGCCCCCGCCAGCTCGACTCCGGTGGGACCGGCGCCGACGACGACGAAGGAGAGCCAGGAGCGCTGGACGTCGGGGTCGGCCTCGCGCTCGGCGGCCTCGAAGGCGAGGAGGACGCGGCGGCGGATCTCGGTCGCGTCCTCGAGCGTCTTGAGGCCGGGAGCGAGCGGCTCCCACTCGTCGTGGCCGAAGTAGGCGTGGCTCCCGCCCGCGGCGACGACGAGCGTGTCGTACGGGAGCGCACCGTCGTCGAGGAGGAGCCGGCGGCCCTCGACGTCGACGCCGGTCGCCTCGGCCAGGAGGACCTCCACGTTCCGCTGCCTCTTGAAGAGCGCGCGCAGGGGAGTCGCGATGTTGGCGGGGGAGAGCCCCCCGGTCGCCACCTGGTAGAGGAGCGGCTGGAAGAGGTGGAAGTTGCGTCGGTCGACGAGCGTGACGTCGACCGGCGCGCGCCGGAGCGCCCGGACGAGGGTGAGGCCGCCGAAGCCGCCCCCCACGACGACCAGCCGGTGACGGGTCATGGAATCCTCCTCATCGCGAGCCCGGGCTTCCGACGGTCTCGTCGAGGCTCCCGGACTCCGGCTCGTCCCGGAGGTCGAAGAGCTGCTGGAACGCCTTCCTGCAGAGGGGCGAGGCGATCTCTTGCGCGGCGTCCCGGGCCCGGCGGCGGACCGCCTTCGTGGAATCTCCCGAGCCTCCCCAGAGCGTCACGGCCGAGCCCGGCCGGAGCGCCGCGCGCGAGCACCCGCTTCCCGCGAGCGCCTCGGCGACGCGGGGGAACGGGTCGGTCCCCTTCCGCGCCAGGAGGAGGACGAGGCTCCCCGGGACGCATCCGTGGGCGAGGGCGTCGTCGAGCTTTCTCAGGGCCACCTCGTCCGCGCGCCCCGCGTCGAGGGCGTAGAGCGCCTCGAGCGGGGCGGTGAGGTCGGGGGGGAGCCCGTCGGCCAGCCCCGCGAGGGCGTCGATCCCCGCCGGGCCCTCTGCGGAGAAGGCGTCCGCGAGGTCGCCCGTCGAGAGGCAGCGCGAGCAGCCGCGCGCGAGGGCGGAGGCGAGGAGGCCGGCCGCCCCGGGGTCTCCCGCGAGGGCCAGGACGCGCGACGCCTCAACGGCGTACACGCCTCCCCGCGCGGCGCGCCGGAGCGCGTCGAGGAGGGCCGAGTCGCCCGCCGCGCGGGCGGGGTCGAGCGCGCGGGTGAAGGCGCGGACCGAGAAGGCGTCGTCCGTCGCAGGGACGGTGCCCGCCTTCCAGGCGTCGGCCGCGACCGCGTCCGCGGCGGCGGGGTCGGCCCGGGTGAGGGCGTCGAGCATGGCCGCCCGGTCCTCGGGGGCCGTCTTCCCCGACGCGAGCGCTCGCTGGAGCGCGTCGGCGAGCCGCGTGGCGTCCCCGGCGACGGGCCGCCTCAGCACCTCGCGGCGGACGGAGGCCGGGAGGTCGGGCTCCTTCCAGAGCGCGAGGACGTCGTCCGCCCTCGCGTCGCCGTAGAGGACCTGGTGGAGGCGGGCGTCGAGGCGGAGCTCGGGGGGCGCGGCGCCCGAACGGGCCCAGGAGCCGAGGAGGTCGATCCGTTCGCGGTCGAAGAAGGGGAGGGCGGCGACGTCCTGCTCCGGGAAGAGGGTGACGGCCTGGACGAGGGAGAGGACCTCGCAGTACATGTCGTGCGGCCTCTCGAAGCCGTCCTCGGCGGCGTCCTTCTGCCGCGCGTACGTGCACGCTCCGGGGTCGGCGGAGGCCGCGCGGGACGCCTCGATCGTCGAGGCGACGAGGCCGGTCCATGCCTGCGCGGGGAGCGATCGGTCCGACAGGAGCGCTCCGAGGCCGTAGAAGGAGAGCTCGGGCCTCCGCGCCAGGGTCCGGCGAAGCCCCTCGCGGTCGACCGGAAGGCCGAAGAGCGGCCCGAGGACCTGGCCGGTCGCGGCGAGGCCGGGGTCGTCCGACCCCCGCGCCTCGAGGAGGAGCTCGGCGCCGGCGCCGGCCCTCGCGAGCCCCTTCGCGTCGAGGGGCTCCTCGCCGTCGCCGCGGTCGCCCAGCGTCACCGCGGCCTCCGCCAGGGCGTCGACGGCGACGAGCGAGCGGATCGAGGAGGGGCCCGCCGTGCAGTCGAGGAGGGTCTGCGGGAAGCGTGCGGCGGGGACGTGGAACCGGATCTGCTGCCTCTCGTCGAACGACAGCCCGGACCCCATCCCTCCGGCGAGGAGGTCACGCGCGCGCTCGGGCTCGTTTCGCTCGAGCGCGTCGATCCGGGCGCGGTCGACCGCGGCGACGGTCTCGGCCATCTCCAGCGTCATGGCGTCGTCCGGGAGGAGCGCGGCGTCCTCGCCCGTCCCGTCCCGCGCCAGCGCCTCGGCCGCGGCCCCCGCCGCCCAGGGAGGGGCCTTCCCGCCCCGGAGCGCCACGAGGAGGAGGCCGGAGATGCGCTGCATCCAGCCGGGGGCGCCCCGGGCGACGCGGGCTTCGAGAGCCGTCGCCATCCGCTCCCGGCCCGCGGCGTCCCTCCCGCGCGAGGCCAGCCCCAGGTCGCGCAGCGCCGCGTGGGCGCGCACCTCGTTCGCGCTCCCGTCCCCTTCGCGCGCCAGCCGGTCGAGGGCGCCTTCGGGGTCGCGCAGGGCGGCGTCGAGGAAGAGGCCGGCACCGGCGCGAGGCAGGAGGGCGAGGGCGGCCCAGTCGGCGCCCGTCGCCCGCGAGCCGAGGGACCGGAGCCGCCGGCTCTCCTCGGCGACCTCCTCGGCCTCGCGGGGATCGGTCGAGGCGTCGAGCGCGAAGGCCGATCGGCCCGTCTCCTCCAGGCGGTCGTCGAACCGGGCCGCCTCCAGGCCGTCCAGGAGGAGGAGCCCGCCGTCGGGGAGCGGGTAAGGGATCGACCAGCTCCCGAGCGGACGGCTCCGGACGACCTTGCCGTCGCCGTCGAGGAGCTCGGCGACGGAGACCTCCCGTTCCGGGTGCTCGTCGTCCGCCGGGAGGGTCCGCCGGAGGATCCGGAGGACCCCGTCCCTCCCCTCGGCCCAGGCCCTCTGCGAGCGCGTGCTCCCGCAGGCGGCGGTCCCGTCGGGGACGACGAGCGCGTCGGGCCGGTCGGCGCGGAGGTACCGCTCTCCCCGCTCGTCGGGCAGGGTCAGGAGGACGCCGTCGGCCGAGGCCGTCAGGAGGACGGCGCGCCGCAGGCTGCCGTGCGGGATCGCCGCCGCGGGGAACCGCGCCACGCGCGACTCCCCGTCCGGGCTCGATCGGAAGAGGGCCCAGCCGTCCCCGTCGGCGCGGAGGAGGAAGCAGGTGTCCCCCCGGAAGGCGGGGAGCGCGTCGCCGACCGTCTCGGACTCCCGGCTCGCCCGGACGCTCCCGTCGGGCGAGCGGAAAACGAGCCGAACGCGGCGGGGGAGCTCCCGCCCCGGGACGAGCCCCTCCCGGAAGGGCGAGGTGACGCGCGACCCGTCGTCCGCGACGGAGAGGACGACCCGCTCGTCCGGGGCGACGGGGTAGGAGCCGCGGCCCGTCCCGTCGGCCTCGCGGAGGACGACCCTCCGGCTCTCGGCGTCGACGGTCCAGACGAGGCCGCCGGGTGTCACGCCGGCGGCCGGCAGGAGGTGCCGGGCCGAAGGCCGGGCGGGGGCGGCGCCGGCCTGCGCGGCGACGGCGAGGGCCGCGACGGCAGCGAGGAGCGGTGCGAGGACGGCGGCGCGGGGGCGGTGGGGGGGCGGGAGACTGTGCACGGGACGGCCGGATTGTAGGGGCCGCCCTTACTGCGTCGCGGCAGAAACCCGTAAACTGGCTCCCCTCGAGGGCCAGGAGGCCCGAGGAGGAGGTCGCCGTGCCCGAGACGAACGCCGCCGTCACTGCCGTCGCCGCCCTCGCCCGGGAAGGGATCGAGGTGCGGGGCCCCCTCGGCCCGAACTACGACGAGGTCCTCACGCCCGAGGCCCTCCGCTTCGTCGCGTCGCTCCAGCGGACGTTCGGCGCGCGCCGCGAGGAGCTCCTGGCCCGCCGCCGCGAGGTGCAGGCGCGGCTCGACGCGGGGGCGCTCCCCGACTTCCTCCCGGAGACGGCGGAGATCCGCGCGGCCGGCTGGAAGGTCGCCCCGATCCCGCCCGACCTCGTGGACCGGCGGGTCGAGATCACGGGCCCCGTCGACCGGAAGATGATCATCAACGCCCTGAATTCCGGGGCGAGCGTCTTCATGGCCGACTTCGAGGATTCGAACTCCCCGACCTGGGCGAACAACCTCGAAGGGCACCTCAACCTGAGGGACGCGATCGAGAGGACGATCACGTTCGAGGCGCCCGACGGCGGGAAGAGCTACCGGCTGAACGAGAAGGTCGCGGTCCTGATGGTCCGCCCCCGCGGCTGGCACCTCCTGGAGAAGCACCTCCTCGTCGACGGCCAGGCGGTCTCGGGGAGCCTCTTCGACTTCGGGCTCTTCTTCTTCCACAACGCCAGGCGGCTGGTGGCGCGGGGGAGCGGTCCTTACTTCTATCTCCCCAAGCTCGAGCACCACCTCGAGGCGCGCCTCTGGAACGACGTCTTCGTCAAGGCGCAGACGGACCTCGGGGTCCCCGTGGGGACGATCCGGGCGACGGTCCTGATCGAGACGATCCTCGCGGCCTTCCAGATGGACGAGATCCTCCACGAGCTGAAGGACCACTCGGCCGGCCTCAACTGCGGGCGCTGGGACTACATCTTCTCCTTCATCAAGAGGCTCGGGCGCAAGCCCGGGTTCGTCTTGCCCGACCGCGGCCTCGTGACGATGGAGAAGCACTTCCTCGCGTCGTACGTGACGCTCCTGATCCGGACCTGCCACCGGCGCGGGATCCACGCGATGGGGGGGATGGCGGCCCAGATCCCGATCAAGTCGGACCCCGAGGCGAACCGCGTGGCCCTCGAGAAGGTCCGGGCCGACAAGCTCCGGGAGGTGAAGGCGGGGCACGACGGCACGTGGGTCGCCCACCCGGGCCTCGTCCCGATCGCCCGGGAGATCTTCGACAAGTACATGCCCCAGCCGAACCAGATCGCCACCGCCCACCCGGCGGCGACGATCACCGCGAAGGACCTCCTCGCGGTCCCCGAGGGGACGATCTCCGAGAAGGGGCTGAGGCAGAACCTGAACGTCGGGATGCTCTACCTCGAGGCGTGGCTCCGAGGGACGGGCTGCGTGCCGCTCTACAACCTGATGGAGGACGCGGCGACCTCGGAGATCTCGCGGACCCAGGTCTGGCAGTGGCTGAAGGCCGGCGTGACGCTCGACGACGGCCGGAAGCTGACGCCCGAGCTCTACCAGAGGATCTTCGACGAGGAGGTCGCGGCGATCCGCGCGCGCCTCGCGGAGGAAGGGGTCGGCGCCGGGCGCTACGAGCTGGCCGCGCGGCTCTTCGACCGGATGATCCGGAGCGAGGAGCTGCCGGAGTTCCTGACGCTCTCAGCGTACGAGGAGCTCGTGAAGATGGGGGCCTGACCGGGAGGCAGCGCGTTGCCTCCCCCCGGCTCCGGGAGGAGGAGAGCATGCTCGATCGGAGGGGCGCGGGACGGCTGGTCCCGCTCGCGTTCGCAGCCGGTCTCGCGACGGCGGCGCCGCTCGCCGCGGAGACGCTGGAGCTGAAGGCGGCCTACCGCTCGTTCTCCGGGGCGAACGAGTGCGAGGCCTCGGTCACGAAGCGGGTCCGGGTCGCCGGGCCGGGCGAGGCGACGATCCGGATCAGGCTCGAGCCGTACCGCTCCGCCGGGAAGGTCGACCTGATCCCGGTGCGGTTCGGCGAGTACCGGAACGGGCGGTTCCAGGGCTGGGCGCTGACGACGCCGTTCGTCTGGGTCTCCTCGGAGACGACCCAGGCGGGCCGGAAGACGACCGGCGGATGGGTGGAGGGCCTCCCGCTCGAGAAGGTCGCTCGGTACCGGCTCGACGCGCGGACGTACGAATTCGACGTGAGCGTCTCGCCGCCCTGCCAGATGCACGGGTCCGCCGGCTTCCAGCAGTGGGCCCAGCAGTCGTTCGTGACGATCGAGACGAGCGCGTCGGGCTCCTCGGTGCCGGCCGCCTCGCCGAGGCCCGAGGCCGGACCGGCCGCGCGTCTGGCCGGGCGCTGGGTGGCGCGGGTCTGTGGGAAGAAGAGGGCGGACTGCAGCATCGAGGAGAGGGATGGCGGGCTCGTCTTCGTGATCCACCGGACGCCGGAGGAGAGGTCGACCGGGCGATTCGTCGACGGCACGACCGTCGTCGCCGAGCAGTGGGGGCCGCAGCGCGGCCGCGTGACCGCGGACGGGCGCCGGATCGACTGGCCCGGCTCGTTCTGGAAGCGAGTCGACTGAGGGCGAGGGCGCCGACCGTCCCGGAAGCCGAAGGGGAGGCCCCGCGGCCTCCCCTTCGCGTTCGTCCTGCTTCTCTCCTGCCGCGTTCTCGCGCGGAGCGGAACCCGCGAGCCCCCCGGGCTACAGCGTCTTCGCCATGAGGGCGGCCAGGTCGGCCGTCCGGACGCTGTACCCCCACTCGTTGTCGTACCAGGTGACGACCTTGAGGAAGTCGGTCTTCTCCTTGCCGAGGACCATCGTGAACGGGAGGTCGACGGACGACGAGTGGGGGTCGCCCTTGTAGTCGATGGAGACGAGCGGCTCGTCGACGGCCTGGAGGATCCCCTTCATCGGGCCGGCGGCGGCGTCGCGGAACATCTGCCGGAGCTCCTCGCTGGTCGTCGGGACCTGGACCTGGGCGGTGAAGTCGACGACCGAGACGGTCGAGGTCGGGACGCGGAGGGCGTAGCCGTCGAACTTCCCCTTCAGGTCGGGGATGACGAGCGCCACGGCCTTGGCGGCGCCGGTCGTCGTCGGGATGATCGACATCGCGGCGGCGCGGGCGCGCCGCAGGTCGCTGTGCGGCAGGTCGAGGATCTTCTGGTCGTTCGTGTAGGCGTGGATCGTCGTCATGAAGGCGCGGACGATCTTCAGCTTGTCGTGGACGACCTTGGCGGCGGGGGCGAGGCAGTTCGTGGTGCAGGAGGCGTTCGAGACGACGTGGTGCTTCTTCGGGTCGTAGGCGCCGTCGTTGACGCCCATGACGATCGTCAGGTCCTCGCCCTCGGCGGGGGCGGAGATGATGACCTTCTTCGCTCCCCCCTTCGTGATGTGGTTCGCGGCCCCCTTGACGGCCTTCCCCTTCTTGTTGACCCCGTCCTCCTTGATCGTGAAGAGGCCGGTCGACTCGACGACGATCTCGACGCCGAGGTCCTTCCACGGGAGGGCGCCGGGGTCGGTCTCCTTCAGCACCTTGACCGCCTTGCCGTCGACGACGAGGCCGTCGGGCCCGACCTCGACGGTCCCGTCGAACCGGCCGTAGTTGGAGTCGTACTTGAGAAGGTGGGCCATCGTCTTGAGGTCGCCGATGTCGTTGACGGCGACGACCTCGAGGGCGTCCGGATACCGGTCGCGGATCGCCTTGAAGACCTGCCGGCCGATCCGGCCGAACCCGTTGATCCCGACTCTAGTCGCCATGGGTCGTCTCCTCCTCGGGTCGTAACCCACGAAACTATACCCCGGCGACGGGGGCCGGCTCGTGAAGACGGCGCGTCGCTGGCGCGGCTCCGTTTGGGCCGGCGAAGGGCCTCGGCCGGGCGAGCCCGCTAGCGCGCGGAGGCCGGCGCCGCGCGGTCCGGCGGGGGCGCCGCCTCGGCCATCCGCGACCGGTGGTAGACGGTGGCGACGAGGAGCGCCAGGACGCCCGCGACGATCGCGACGACGACCGCCTTGGGGCGCGTCCGCCTCGCCGGCCTGATGGAGAGGGTCTGGCTCAGCGTCCGCTGGATCTTCTGGCTCGCCGTCAGCGGCTCCCCCTCGACCTGCTCGAACCGGGCCGTGATCCCCCCGAACCGGATCAGCTCCCCCCCGGAGACCGCGGTCTCGTCGACCCGCTTGCCGTCGAGGAAGGTGCCGTTCCCGCTCCCCAGGTCGCGGAGCGTCCAGCCCCCCTCGCCGGCCGCCAGCGACGCGTGCTTACGCGACACGGTCGGGTCGGAGACGACGATGTCGCAGTCGGCGTCGCGCCCCACGAGGACGGGACCGTCCAGCTCGTAGCGGCGACGGGCCCCTTTCTCCTCGATCGTCAGGGACGCTCTCATCGACGCGTGAATTCTATGTGAACTCTTTCTGGACGGTGCGCCCCCTCCCGGGGGCGGTCCTCGGAGGCGGGAGCCGGCGTCGCCCCGGTCCCGTCAGAGCGACTCGGGGAGCGGGATCTCCTCGTCGATCCGCGGGACGCCGTCGTCCCCCGGCGCGAGGACGAAGGCGACGTCCCCGACGTGCGTCCCGGTCGGGCCGGGCGAGAAGGCGTCGCCCAGGGCCGAGAAGAACGGCCCGGCGTCGTTGTCGACGAGGGCGAGGCCCGGGTCGAGGCCGAGCGCCTCGGCCCGGAGGAGCGTCGAGTCGTCGACGAAGGCCCCCGCGGCGTCGGGCTCGTGGTCGACTCCGTCCGTCCCCGCGACGAGGGCGGCGGCCCCCGGGACCCCCGCGAGGTGGAACGCCGTCGCGAGCGCGAGCTCGCGGTTCCGCCCGCCGCGGCCCCGCCCCTTCACGGTGACGTTGGTCTCGCCCCCGAAGATCGTCACGAGCCGCCGCGCCGGGGCGCCGGACCTCCGGACGAGGTTCCCGGCGCACGCCCCGGCCACCGCAAGGCGGCGGGACGCGACCCGCGCCTCCCCGGTCAGGAGATCGGGGATGACGCGGACGTCGGCGCCGAGCCTCAGGGCCTCCATCCGCGCCCCCTCGAGGGCGGTCCTCACGTCCCCGAGGAGGACGCTCCAGCGCTGCCCGGCGTCGTGGTGGCGCCGCTCGGGCGCCGGGTCGAGGAGGAAGGCGCGGACGCTCGGGGGGACGAGCGGCATGAGCCGGTACTGGTCGAGGATCGCCCGGGCGTCGTGGCGGGTGGGCGGGATGCCGAGCGTCGGGCCGGCCGAGACGAGGTGCCAGCCCGCGTCCCCCGCGTCGGAGAGGACGAGGGTGACGACGTCGGCCGCGCGCGCGGCGCGCGCGAGCCGGCCCCCCTTGATCTGCGAGAGGGCGCCGCGGACGACGCTCACGTCGGTCATCGACGCCCCCGCCGCCGTCAGGAGGGAGGCCGTCCGTCCCTTCTCCTCGAGCGAGATCGGGCTGGCCGGCAGGGCCATGAGGCTCGCGCCTCCGCCGGAGAGGAGGACGAGGAGGAGGTCGTCGCTGTCGAGGCTCGACGCGAGCCGGTAAGCCGCGGCCCCGGCGGCGAGGCTCCGCTCGTCCGGCAGGGGGTGCCCGGACTCGAGGAGGCGCCAGCCCTGGGGCGGCTCCCCGCACAGGGCGTTGGCGGGCGCGACGACCAGGGCCTCGGTCACCGCCGGGCCGAGGAGCTGCCAGACCGCGTTCGCCATCGGGACCGCCGCCTTGCCGACGGAGAGGACCGCGATCCGGCGCGGGACGAAGACGAACTCGCGCCGCGCGGGGGCCGCCAGGGACCGGACGACGACGGCGGAGCCCCGCTTCCCGAGCGCCTCCTTGACGAGCCGCTCGGGGTTCACCGCGTCGACGGCGGCCCGGTAGAGCGACGTCAGGAAGGCTCTGGAGTCCAAGGGAGATCGATCTTATCCGAAGCGTCCCCCGGGTTGCGACCGCACGCCCGTGGGGGACAATGGAGGCGCCGCGGCGAGGCCCGCGGGGAACGGAGGCCTGGCATGGCACAGCCGGACGTCGAGAAGGTCATCGGGTCGATCCGCGAGGGGATCGCGGGCGCCGGGGAGAAGTCCAAGGACGTCGCCGGGGAGGTGGCCGACCGGATCGAGGACGCCCTCGAGAGGGCCGAGCTGAGCGGCCGGAGGATCAAGCGAAAGGTCGAGCGAGAGCTCGAGAAGCGGTGGCGGCAGGTGGACCACGCCGGCCGCGAGAACGCCTTCCTCATGGCGTTCGGGGCCCTCGCCGTCGGGGTCGTGATCGGCTACCTCGTCGGCCGCGACCGTCGCTGACGGGCGGGCGTCCTCAGACGCTGACGATGAACCCCTCGCGGAGGACGCCGGCCTCGGCGTCCCAGGTCGGCGGGTCGCCGCAGCTGCTCGTCCGTCCGGTGGCCCAGAGGTAGGCCGCCAGGGCGGCGGCCGCGGCGTCGAGCTCGTCGTGACCGAGGGCGTCGAGGCCCTCGGGGAACTCGAGCCCCTGGCCGCGCAGGACGTCCCAGCGCGCGCGGAGCCCCTCCGGCGTCGTCTTCTTGGGCAGGCGGTGCCCCGCCCACCTCGTGAAGAGGTCGGCCGGGTAGACCTCGAGGAGGACGGCGCCGTCGTGCGGGACCTCGCCCAGGACGCCGAGGCCGCGGGCCCTCAGCGCGGCGAAGAGCTCGACGCTCCCGCGCAGGAACCCGCCATAGGGGCGCGAGCGGTCCGGCAGGTGGCCCGGGGTCTTCCCGGCGGCGCGCACCTCGCGCTCGGAGCGGCGCTGCGTCTCGCCCGGCCGGGCGAGCCCCTGGGGGCCGTCGAGGGCCAGGACGTACCCCTCGGCCGCCAGCCGCGGGTCGACGAGCCCCGCCCCGTCGGGGCGCGGAACCCAGGTGGAGAAGTGGACGCGCCGCCAGCGGTCCATCGAGGCGACCGTCGCCGGCCTCGGGGCGCGGGCGTACGGGTCGGTCAGGTCGACGCCGACGAACCAGCCGCGCGCCCCGGGCGGCAGGACGCTCGCCGACGCCTCCGGGCCGACCTCGAGCGGCGTCCCGCGGTCGCGGTGCGACATCCGCTGGAGGCCGTCGTAGGCGGCGTACTTGAAGCACTCGGAGAGCGTCGGGACGTTGAAGACCGCGTCGAGGAAGTCGTCGAGGCCGCCGCCGTGGGCCATCACCATCTGCGGGACGTGGATCAGCTCCGTGGCGTTCGCCCCGAAGATGTGGACGCCGAGGAGCCGCTTGTCGGCCGGGTCGAAGACGAGCTTCACGAAGCCGTCGTGGTCGCCCGTGATCTGGCCGCGGGCGTTGTTCTCGTAGCGCGCGCGGCCCACCTCGTAGGGGGTCCCCTTCTCCCTCAGCTCCTCCTCCGTCGCCCCGATCATCGAGATCTCGGGGACGGCGTAGATGCCGTACGGGAAGGGGAGCTGCCGGTCCGTCTCCCGGCCGATCCCGAAGGCGTGGCGGATGGCCGACCGCCCCTGGTCCATCGAGGTGGCCGCCAGGGCGGGGAAGCCGATGATGTCGCCCGCGGCGTAGATCCCCGGGACGTTCGTCCGGAAGGTCGGGTCGACGGGGATCCGTCCCTTGGCGTCGTACTCGACACCGGCGGCCTCGAGGGCGAGGCCGTCGGTGTTCCCGCGCCGGCCGGCGGAGAAGAGGACCTTGTCGGCCGGGAGGACCGCCCCCGACCGGAGCCGGAGCCTCAGGGCGTTCTCGGCGAGCCCCGGCTCGCGCTCCAGCGCCTCCACCGCGTCGCCGAGGAGGACGTGCGCCCCCATCCGCTCGAGGGCCACCTTGAGCGCGGCCGACAGCTCGCCGTCGAGGAAGCCGAGGAGGCGGTCGCGCCCCTCCACCAGCGTGACGTTCGTCCCGAGCGCCGCGAAGATGGAGGCGTACTCGCAGCCGATGACGCCGCCGCCGACGACGACGAGCGACTTCGGGATCCGGTCGAGGTCGAGGATCCGGTCGGAGTCCTCGACGTCCGGGTCCTCGAAGGAGAGGCCGCGCGGGGGGAGCGGCGACGATCCGGCCGCGATCAGGACCACCCCGGCCGAGAGCCGGCGGACCTCGCGCCCCGACCCGTCGGAGACGGCGACCGTCCGCGCGTCGAGGAAGCGGGCGGAGCCGGCCACGCGCTCGATCCGGTGGCGCTCGAGGTTCCGCTCGATCTGCCGCGTCTGGCGGCCGGTGACGTCGACGAGGCGGCCGAGGAGCTGCCTCAGGCTCCTCTTCCGGTCGAGCCGCAGCGTCATCCCGTAGAGCTCCCGCCTCCGGAACCCCGTCAGGTAGAGGGCCGCCTCGCGGAGCGTCTTCGACGGGAGCGTGCCCGTGTGGACCGACGTCCCCCCCGGCTCCGGCCGCCGCTCCACGAGCGCCACGCGCTTCCCGAAGTAGGCCGCCTGCGCGGCCCCCTTCTCGCCGGCGGGACCGGCGCCGATCACCACGAGGTCGAAGACCTCGGCGGACGGGGCGGAGCCTGTCGTGTCGTGCGGCATCGCTTTTGGCGCGAGACGGCGGGATGATTCGTCGGGGCCGCCGGGGGTGTCAAGACGAGGCGGCGGGCGGGCTAAGATCGCGGCCCTGAGGACGTGAGGAGAGTGACGCGGCTCGACACGGGGCCCGGCGGGGCGCTCGGGACGCCGATCGGCCGCGGCCGGCCCGGTCTCGGTCCGGCGCTCGCCCTGGCCCTCCTCGCCCTCCCGGCGCTCGTGGCGGCGCCGCGCGCGCGGGCCGAGGCCACCCCCGGCCAGAAGGCGTACATGGAAGGGGTGCGGGCGCGCGAGGTGGGCGACTGCGGCCGCGCGATCGGCCTCCTCCGGCAGGCGCTCCGCGAGGACGGCGCCGAGGGGCTCAAGAAGTTCCGCTTCGAGGCGCTGACGAAGGAGGACTACCTCCCGCACTTCTACCTCGGCCTCTGCCTCGCCGACACGGGCCAGAACGCGGAGGCGCTCCGCGAGCTCCAGGAGTCGCAGCGGCAGGGAGCCGTCGCGGGGCTCCCGGGCTCCTCGCGCATCCTGGCGGCCACGATCCGGCGGCTCGAGGCGGCGACGGCGCCGAAGGTCGCGGTCCGGCCCACGGAGGCCCCGACGCCCGCCCCGATTCCCACCGCCGCGACCGGGCGTCCCCCGGCCGCGCCGACGGCGGCCCCCCTCGCCGCCGCGACGCCGGCCCCGTCCGGCCCCGGCCCCGTCCACCGGCCTGCCGCACCTCCCACGCCGATCCCGGTGGCGGCGCCGCCCGCCTCGAGCGGCGAGCGCCTCGCCTCGCTCCGGGAGGCGCTCCGCGCCTTCTTCCGCGGCGAGTACTCGCAGGCGGTGCGCCGGCTCGAGCCTCTCGCGACGGTCGACCCGACGGCCCGCCAGTTCCTCGCGTTCTCCCTCGCCGGGAGCTACCTCGTCGACGGGAGCCGGGACGCCGCGGCGCTCTCCCGCGCGCGGTCCGAGCTCGCCGCGGCCCGCGCCGCCGGGGCGAGCCTCGCCGAGCCGGACCTCGTCTCGCCCGCGATCCGCTCGCTGGCCGAAGGGAAGTAGGGCCGCCGGCGCCGCGGCCGGAGGGCCCGGGAAAGCGAAAGGGCCGGGCGAAAGGCCCGGCCCTTCCCGGCGCGCGGCGCGCGCTGGCTGTTACAGGCGGAAGAAGGCGGAGAGGACGATCTGCCGCGAGGTCTTCCCGAAGTCGGCGGCCAGGTCGAGCGAGAGGTGGCGCCCGATGAGCATGCCGATGCCGAAGGAGCCGTGGTTCTCCGCCTCGCCGCCGTTGAAGGAGGTGGCGAAGGCGTCGGAGAAGGGCGGGTTGACGAGCTTCGCCGGGCTCCCCGAGTCGGGCTGGCGGTTCCTGTCCTGGTCGGGGTAGAGCGCCACCTTCGTCCCGTGGGCGGGCTCGCGGTACCAGCCGGCCCGGAGCGAGAGCTGCGTCCCCGACGAGAACTCGAACGTGTACTCGGCCCCGACGCGCGGCACGGTGCCGTCGTCCGACTCGCCCTTCGACACCGTCCGGACCCGCTGGTCCGCCGTGCAGGCCGCACCGGCGCTGGCGGGGCAGCCGGTGTAGGAGAAGAGTGGGACGTAGCCGTCGTTGAACTGCGAGTACATGACGCGCTGGACCTCGGCCACGATCGTCAGGTTCCCGACCGGGGCGATGGAGAGGCCGAGCGACCAGTCGTCCGGCACCTTGAAGGTCCCGCAGGAGGAGGTCCCGCTGCCGGGGGCGTTCGGGTCCTCCCTGCCGCAGGCGAAGCTGATCGTCGGGAGCTCGGGGAAGCCGGGGTAGCTCGCCTGGACCGAGTAGCTCACGTCGAACTCCGGGGCCTTTCGGTAGCTGGCACCGAACGAGAGGCGCGGCGCCTCGGCGATGTCGATCTTGAGGCCGGCCACCCAGCCGACCTTCGTCCCGCTCTCGACCGAGGTCCCGACGACCGCGTCGATCCGCGGGTCGGGGACGTCGCGGCGGTTCCCGTTGTCGGCGTTGGCGATGATCATGTGAGGGCCGCCCGCCGCCCCGCCGGTCAGGTCGTAGCGGAGCTTGTTGAACGTTGCCCCGGCGCCGAACGAGACCCGCCCGACCCGGTACCCGGCCGAGATGCCGTAGAGCTCGTTCCTCAGGTCGACGCCCCCCTGCTCGTCGAACGAGATCGAGCTGGTGAGGCCGCGGTTCACGTAGAAGGCCCGGTAGTTGCCCCCCGGGACCTCGCTCGCGTCGAGCTTGTACCTGAGGTTCACGGCGCGGTACGCGGCCAGCGAGAAGTTCTCGAAGACCGGGATGACGAGCGAGGCGAACTCGAGCTCGGTCGCCGAGTCGCTCGGCTCGTAGACGTCGGTCGAGGTCGGGGTGATCGTCCCGGGCGGGTTCTCCAGGTAGTTCTGGGTCGTCAGGCGCGGCTCGAACTTGAAGTTCTTCCCGGAGAGGCCGAGCTCCCAGGCCCCGAAGCCCGCGAGGCCGGCGGGGTTGGCGTAGGCGGCCGTCGCGTCGTCCGCCTGGGCGACGAACGCGCCCCCCATGGCGAGCGACTTGCCTCCCGGGTTCACGAGGTTGGGATAGACCTTCGACAGGAGCGGGGCCTCGAACTGTGCGGCCGCGGGCAGCGCGGCGATCAGGGCGAGCAGGCAGAGCGCCGAGAGCGCCTTGGTCCTCATCGCGTCCTCCTTGACGGGGGTCGGTTCGGTTGCGGGGGCAGTCTACTCCAGGAGCGAGACGACCTTGTCGGACGACGCGAAGACGACCGACTGGGTGACGACCTCGCCGGGACGGATCTCCACCGCGAGCCGCTCCCGCTCGTCCCCCACCCCGGAGGCGAGCTGGACCGAGTAGTGCCCGGGAGGGAGCGGGAGGACGACCGGGGTCGTCGTCTCGCCGTTCAGCGGAACGTGGACCCCGGTGGCGTCGTTGACGATGGAGACGACCCGTCCCCACGGGAGGCAGTTGAGTGCGAGCGCGCCCCCCGGCCCGGCCGGCGCCGCGGCGGTGGGGGCGGGCGTCGGCTCGACCCGCGGGACGACGTGCGGCTGGCTCCGGGAGAGGAGCCACGCCCCGCCCGCCACGACGACGACCGCGCCGACCACCGCGGCGACGAACGGGGCGCGGCGGGGGGGGACCGGGACCGGGAGCGCGGGCGCCGGCGTCTGAGCGGTCGAGGCGTGGAGCTGCTCGGCGAGCGAAGGGCCGCGGGGCGCCGGCGTCTGGACCGTCGGCACGACGGTCTCGGATGTGGCGGCGGCGCCGGCGGCCCGCGGGAAGGGCGCGGGAGAGGCTGCCGTGGCGTCCTGGAGCGTCTCCGCCGCCGCCTGCCCTCCAGGGACCGTCGCCCGTGTCGACTCCTTCCGGGGGGGCGTCTCCTGGATGGGGAGGTCGTCGCGCCCCGTGGTCCGGGGACGGGTCGAGCCCAGCAGGTCGCGGACCTTCGTCGCGGTCGTCAGGACGAGCGGGCCGACCGACGTGACGACCTCGGGCGGGGCCGAGTCGAGGGCCTGCCGGAAGACACCGATGATCTCCGAGTAGCTCTGCGGGCGGTCCCCCCGCTGCTTGGCGAGCATCCTCAGGACGATCTCGGTCACCTCGCGCGGGATGGCGGGGCGCCCTTCCGGGGTCGTCAGCCGGGGGGGCGGGGTGGAGAGGTGGAGGTTGATGTACTCCAGCGGCGAGCCGGCGTTGAAGGGGAGCTTCCCGGAGAGGACCCGGTAGAAGATGATCCCCAGCGCGTAGACGTCGCTCCGCCAGTCGATCCGCTCGCCGGGCGCCAGCATCCCGATCTGCTCGGGGGACCAGTACTGCGGCTTCCCCATCAGGAGGCCGGTCTTCGTGAAGTTGTGGAGGGTCTCCTCGGCCGCCGTGTCCTTGGCGATGCCGAAGTCGAGGATCTTGGCCGACGGGCCCCGCTCGGTCTCGATGACGAAGATGTTGTCGGGCGAGAGGTCGCGGTGGACGATGTTCTCCGAGGCGAGGTACTCCATCCCGCGGCAGACCTCGATGAAGAGCGGGAGGGTCTGCACCCAGGGGAGGGCGAAGCAGGTGGAGAGCGGCTGCCCCGCCAGGAGCTCCATCGCCAGGTAGCTCTGCGCGCCGTGGACCCCCACGTCGAAGAACGAGACGATGTTCGGGTGGCGGAGGCGCTCGAGGATCCGCGTCTCGCGCTGGAACCGCTTGGCCGGGTCGTCGTGCGACGACTCGCCCGCCCAGGCGATGACCTTCAGGGCGACGAGCCGCCGCTCGTCGCGCTCGTCCTGCGCGCTGTAGACGACCCCCATCCCCCCCTGCCCGAGCTTCTTCAGGGGGCGGTAGGGCCCGATCCGGAGCGGGAGCGGCTGGGGGTGGGTCGACGACACAGGGCCTCCGCGGGCACTTTAGGCCGTCCGGTCGGGGGGTGACAAGCGCCGGGGGGTGTCGGGGGGCCGGCGGCGCGGCAGCGCCCGCGCCGAGCCATCAGAGGGGACGGCGCGGCGGGGCCAGGGGGAGCCCCGCGGCGAGCGTGGCGAGGTTCCTCGCCGCGCCGGCGTGCCCGGGGTCGAAGCGGAGGCACTGCCGGTAGCTCTCCATCGCCTCGTCGCGCCGCCCGAGGCGGGCGAGGGCGTTGCCGCGGTTGTGGAACGCCTCGGAGTAGGCGGGGAAGATCGCGACCGCGCGGTCGTAGCACGCCACGGCGGCCGCGTCGTCGCCGCGGGAGGCGCGGAGGGAGCCGAGGAAGTACCACGACTTCGCGCTCCCCGGCGAGGTCTCGACGAGCCGCGGGTAGAAGACGTCGGCGCTCCTCCAGTCGAGGTTGCGGACGGCCGTCCGGGCGCCGAGGACGAGCCCCAGCGCCAGGAGGACCGGAGCGGGACGCTTCAGCCGCGCGAGCGGGAGGGCCACGAGGAGGGCGAGCCCCAGGCTGGGGAGGTAGGCGAGCCGCTCGCCCATCAGGGTCCCGATCGGGAAGAGGAGGTTGGCCGCGGGGAGGAAGGGGACCGCCCAGAGGAGGACGCCGGTGCGGCCCGGGCCCGGCCGCCGGGCGAGCAGGAGCGCGAGGGCCGCGAGCGCGACGCCCGCCCAGGCGCGGGGGTCGCCCGGCCCCATGACGAGCGGGATCTCCCGGTACGAGGCGTCGGCCGAAAGGACGACGGGGAAAAGGGACCGGCCGACGTAGAGCACCTGGACCCAGAGGGCGGTGAGGACCCGCAGCCCGGCGGGGAGGAGGGCCGCCGGGTTGTCGACGGGCGGGACGAAGGACGGGCCGGCGGCGACGGCCGACCGGGCCCAGAGGGCGAGGGCGACGACGGCCCCGCTCCCGGCGGCGCCCGCCAGGGCCCGCCGCGGGGCCGCCCGCCAGCCGGGGCTCGTGAAGGCGAGGAGGGCCGCCACCCCCGCCAGGGCAGCGGCGCTCTCCTTCGAGAAGACGGCGAGGGCGAAGAGCGCGAGGGCGGCGGCCGTCCGCCCCGCCTTCCAGACGAGGAGCGCGCCGAGGCCGAAGAGGGCGGCCAGGAGCTCGGCCGACCCGACCACCGACGTCGTCGCCTCGGTGTGGATCGGCAGGAGCGCGAAGAGGAGCGCGCCGACGAAGGCGACGCGCGGCGAGGCGCCGACGGCCCGGAGGAGGCGGCGCGCGAGGAGGACGACCGCCGCCCCGAGGAGGAGGTTCGCGGCGTGGAACGGCAGGGCGCGCCCACCGCCCGCCGCCCAGAGGAGCGCCCAGACGACCTGCGTGACCGGCCGGTAGAGCGTGAGTCCCGTCCGGTCGGGCCAGGTGCCGGACCGAAAGATCTCGGCGAGCCGTCCGAGGTCGTGGAGGCGCCCGTTCTCGACGAGGAGGGGGAGGTCGTCGAGGACGTAGCCGCAGGCGAGGGCCCCGAGGTTGGGGACGAGGAACGCCGCGAGGAGCCAGGCGTCGGCGCGCGGGACCGCCTGCTCGGGGGGGGCGGCCCCCTCCGTCGCGGCGGAGGGGACGGCGGCCGCGCCGGCCTCCTCGCGCGCGCGCCGGCGCTTCCGGCTCACGACGTGCCGGTGCCCCCCACCCCGAGGGCCGCGCGCATGGCGGGGGAGAGGATCGCGGGGAGGGGGCGCGAGGCGCCCTCCCTCTGCCGCCATCGCGCCAGGGCGTCCTGCGCGGCCTTCAGCTCGCCGGCGTCGCGCCGCCCTCCGAGGATCCAGCGGGTCACGCGGACGGCGCACTCCAGCGCGTCGGCCTGCGGGGCGCCGGGATCGGCGCTCCGCGCCCGCGCCAGGTGCGCGTCGACGAGCGCCCAGTCGCGCCGCCCGAAGGCGTCGACGGCGGCGCGCAGCGCGGCGGTCCTCAGGACGGGGGCCGCCTTCTCCTTGAAGAAGGCCACCTCGGCGTCGAGCAGGCTCCGGAGCGCCGCCGGCCTCAGGTTCCCCTTCAGGCGCGCCTCGCGGAGGCGGGCGACGCGGGGCCCGAGGATCGGGACGGCCGCCGGGCCGGCCACCTCGTCCTTCATCCACGCCTCGTAGCGAGCGATGAAGTCGTCGAGGGCGGCCCAGTCGGTCGCCGGCGTCGGAGTCGGCACGACCGGCGTGGGGGCCCGGGCGATCTTCACGACGAGAGGCGTGGGCGTCGGCGCCGCCGCGACGACGACCGCCGTCGGGTGGGGCGCGGCCGTCGGCGCGGGCGTCGGCTTCCCCTCGGCGACCCGGACGTCGCCCGGCCCCTCGAGCTTCTTCAGGAGGATCGCCATTCGGCGCTGCAGGTCGCCGTACTCCTCGGGCCAGCTCTTGATGAGCGGCTCGCTCCGGCCGACCGGGACGATGCTCAGCGACTTCTCGAAGTTCCCGAGCGCCTGCTCGGAGAGCCCCATCTCCATCTGGGCGACGCCGAGCCAGTAGTACGGGTCGTAGCGGCGCGCCAGGAAGCGCGACTGGGAGCCCTGCTCCTCGTTCGGCTCCGTCGCCCCCCGCTCGAGCGCCTTGTTGATCTTGACGGCCCCCTCCTGGAACTTCCCCTTCTTGATCAGCGCGACGCCGTCGTTGTAGAGGTCGGCCGCCTTCTGGTCGCGCCGGTCGGCGCGGGCGGGGAGGGTGACCGCGAGCGCCAGGAACGCCACGAGGGCGACGACGGCGGCGAAGGCGACGAAGGCCGCGTCCGGCAGGGAACGGGCCCGGCGCGCCGCCCGTGCTGGCCCGTGTCGCAGGGCCGGCCCCGGGGCCCCGGCGGTCGCTGCGGACGGGGCGGTCGTCATCCGGGGGACATTTTAGGGGCGCCGGCGGCTTTCCCGCTCCCGATCGGCGCGCCCGCCTCTGTTGACGGGGCCGCGCGCGGCCTCCAAGATCCTGCGTCCCGACGACGTCCCTCGAAGGAGTGCCCGTGGACCTCGCTGCCCGACTCCGGACGATCCGCACCGGCTTCAGCCGCAGCTTCTGGGTGGCGAACGTCCTCGAGCTCTTCGAGCGCTTCGCGTTCTACGGCTCGAAGGCGGTCCTGGCCGTCTTCCTCGCCGAGGCGGTCGGCCTCGGGACGCTCGGCAACTCGCTGGTCGGGCTCTACGGCCTCGCCATCTTCGGCCTCCCGATCCTCACCGGGCCGTTCGTCGACCGCTACGGCTTCCGCCGGAGCCTCCTCGCCTGCTTCGCGATCTTCTCGGTCGGCTACTTCCTGATCGGCCTCGCGGGGCTCCCGTTCGGCCAGGGGCTGGTCGCCTCCGTCGGGAAGGTCCCCTACGTCGTCACGGCCCTGATGCTGACCGCCCTCGGCGGCTCGCTCATCAAGCCGTGCGTCGTCGGGACCGTGGCGCGGACGACGACCCCCGACTCCAAGTCGTTCGGCTACTCGATCTACTACACCCTCGTGAACCTCGGCGGCGCGCTCGGTCCCGTCCTGGCGCTCCCGGTCCGCGAGAACCTCGGCATCGCCTGGGTCCTCGTCGTCTCCTCGGCCACCTCGTTCCTCCTCGTCCTCGGGACGTTCTTCTTCTTCGCCGAGCCCGAGAAGGCCGCGGCGACGGGCCCCGCGCGGACGCTCGGCCAGGTCCTCGCCGACGCCGCGCTCGTCTTCCGGGACCTCCGCTTCATCTCGTTCCTCGTCATCTTCTCGGGCTTCTGGATGATGTTCTGGCAGGTCTTCCTGTCGCTCCCGTTCTACGTCCGCGACGTCCTCCACTTCGAGAAGTTCGAGCTGATCGAGACGGTCGACGCCTGGACGGTCATCCTCCTGAGCATTCCGGCGACGGCGCTCGTGAAGAAGCTCCGGCCGATCCTCGCGATGACGCTCGGCTTCCTCGTGGCGAGCGGCTCGTGGCTCCTGATGGCGTCGGTCCCGACCCTCGCGGCGACGATCGGCGCCATCATGATCTTCGCCCTCGGCGAGTCGATGCAGGCGCCGCGCTTCTACGAGTACGTCGCCGACCTGGCGCCGAAGGAGCAGGTGGGGACCTACATGGGCTTCGCCTTCCTCCCGGTGGCGCTCGGCTACGGCATCGCGGGCCCGCTCTCGGGCTACCTCCTGAAGACGCACCTCCACGGCCCGCATCCCGAGGCGATGTGGACGGTCCTCTCGGGGATCGGCTTCGCGTCGACGGTCCTCATGGTCCTGTACGACCGGTTCGTGGCCCCCCGCCGCGCCGGCGGGTAGGCGGGTGAGGCGGATGAGGCGGGTGAGATGATCGACGCGCCGGGCGGCGCGGCGGGAGCCGCCGGCGGCGAGCGAGGAGGCGGCGCGTGGCGTACGTGATCGCGGACCGCTACGAGGTCCTCACGAAGGTCCGCGAGGGCGGCATGGGGACGGTCTTCCGGGTGCGGGACGTGACGACGGGCCAGGTCCGCGTCCTGAAGGCGATGCGGGCGCAGATCGCCCACGAGCCGGTGGCGCGCGAGCGCTTCCTCCGCGAGGCCAAGCTCGCGCGCTCCCTCGACCACCCGAACATCGCGGTCCTGACCGACATCCTGGGAGAGGGGGGGCAGGACGAGGTCGCGATGGTCCTCGAGTTCGTCGACGGGCCGAGCATGTCCGAGTTCCTCGGCCTCGGCGGGCCGCCCCCGATCGACATCACGCTGGACCTCTCGATCCAGACGCTCCTCGCCCTCGACTACCTCCACAAGCGCGGGATCGTCCACCGCGACGTCTCGCCCGAGAACCTCCTCCTCACGCTGACGCCCCAGGGGAGGGTCGTCGTCAAGCTGATCGACTTCGGCATCGCCAAGGTGGCCGAGGAGACGACCATGACGATGACCGGGATGTTCGTCGGGAAGGTGCGCTACAGCTCGCCCGAGCAGCTCGGCGCGCTCAAGGAGGGGGAGGCGATCGACGGGCGGTCCGACGTCTACGCGTACGGCTGCGTCCTCTACCTCCTCCTGACGGGGAAGCTCCCGTACGACGCGGAGAGCCCGCAGGCGTGGGCGATGGCCCACCTGATGAGGCCGCCGCGGCCGTTCGAGGAGACCGACCCGGAGGGTCGCGTCCCGCCCCGGCTCCGGGCGATCGTCCTGCGGGCGCTCGCCAAGGACCGCGCCGACCGCTGGCCGACCGCGGCCGCCTTCGCCGACGCCCTCGGAGCGCTTCGCGGCTCGGAGACGGCCGTCCGCCGCGCCGCGGCGACGGACGGGGCCGAGAGGGTGCGGCGGTTCCGGCGGGACCGCGACGCGGCCGCCGCCGGCGTCCCGGTCCCGACGCGGGAGGAGGACCTCGCGCGCGAGCGGCGGGAGCGCCGGCGCGCCCTCGTCGCCGTCGGCGGCGCCGCGGCGCTCCTCCTCGGCGGCGGGATCACCCTCGCGATCCTCCAGCCGTGGAAGAAGCCTCCTCCGCCCCCGCCGCCGGTCCGGGCGGACGGGACCCTCGTCCTGACGTCGACCCCCTGGGCGCGCGTCGTCTCGGCGGTCGACGAGGAGGTGGGGCGCCCCGTGACGCTGGCCCAGACGACGACGCCGCTCCGGGTCACGCTCCCCGCGGGGCGCTACCGGATCACGCTGGCCGGGGGGGTCCCGGGGAGCGGCCAGACGACGGTCGCGGCGGACGTCCCGGGCGGGCGCGAGCGCCCCATCCACGTCGACCTCCCGGGCTTCGACATGGAGAAGGCGATTCGTACCCTCGCGCCGTAGGCGGATTGTGCGTCAGTCGCGCTCGGCCTCGATGCCGAGGGCCTTCAGCTTGCGGTGGAGCGTCGTCCGGTCCAGGCCGAGGCGCTCCGCGGCGCGCGACACGTTCCCCTTCTGCTCGGCGAGGACCCGGGAGAGGATCCGCCGCTCGAACGCCTCGCGCGCCTCGGCGAGCGTCTGCCCGGGGGCGAGGTCGGGCTCCGCGGGGGGCGCGGCCGGCCGGACGAGCGCCAGGTCGTCGGGCGGCAGGTCGGCCGCCGTCACGACGGGGCGGTCGCACATCAGGAGGGCCCGCTCGACGACGTTCTGCAGCTCCCGGACGTTCCCGGGCCACCGGCGCCGCTGCAGCTCGGCGAGCGCGTCGGGGGCGAGCTCCGGCGGGCGGCGCCCGCGGCGGCGGGCGAGGCGCGCGGCGAAGTGCCGCGCGAGGACGGGGACGTCCTCGGTCCTCTCGGCGAGGGTGGGGACGCGGACCGGCACCACCGCGAGGCGGAAGTAGAGGTCCTCGCGGAAGGCGCCGGCGGAGATCATCCTCGGGAGGTCGCGGTTCGTGGCGGCCACGATCCTCACGTCGGTGGCGATCGTCTTCGTCGCGCCGACGCGCGCGATCCGGTTGTCCTGGATGGCGCGGAGGATCTTGGCCTGGGTCCGCGGCGACATGTCGCCGATCTCGTCGAGGAAGAGGGTGCCGCCGTCGGCGAGCTCCCACTTCCCCTTCCGGTCCTCGGTCGCCCCGGTGAACGACCCCTTCACGTGGCCGAAGAGCTCGCTCTCGATCAGGTCGTCCGGGATCGCGGCACCGTTCACCTCGACGAAGGGGCCCGCCGCCCGCGGCGAGGCGGCGTGGAGGGCCCGCGCGACGAGCTCCTTGCCGACGCCGCTCTCGCCGGTGATCAGGACGCGCGCCTCCGAAGCCCCCGCGCGCCTCACCTCCTCCTTCAGGCGCGTCATCGCCGGCCCGGAGCCCAGGAGCGGCTCCTCCTCGTCCAGCCGGGCGCGCTGGGACGCCACCTCCTGCCTCAGCGCGTCGCGCTCGCGCGCGAGCCGGCGGCGCTCGAGGACCCGCTCCACCGTCAGGAGGACGCGGTCGAGCGAGAGCGGCTTCTCGAGGAAGTCCTCCGCGCCGCGCTTGACGGCCTGGACCGCCGTCTCGAGCGTGCCGTGGCCGGAGATCATCACCACCGGGAGCTCGTGGCCGCGCTCGCGGACCTGGTCGAGGACGGCGAGGCCGTCGATGTCCGGGAGCCAGACGTCGAGGAAGAGGAGCGCGAGGGCGGGCGCGGCAGGGTCGGCGAGGCGCTCGAGGGCCGACCGGCCGTCGGGAACGGTCTCCACGTGGTAGCCCTCGTCGGCGAGGACCTGAGAGAGGGTCCGTCGGATCCCCGGCTCGTCGTCGCAGACGAGGATGGCCGCGGAGCGCGTCCCGGTCACGGGCGGCGCCTCACGCCGCGGGCCACTCGAAGACGAATCGGCATCCCCTCGGCTCATTCTCCTCCACCGAGACGCGCCCCGCGTGCTCGGCGGCGATCCGGGCGGTGATGGCCAGGCCGAGGCCGGACCCGCGCGGCTTCGTGGAGTAGGAGGCGTCGAAGACGCGCGCCCGCGCGGCCTCGGGGATCCCCGGTCCGTCGTCGGCCACGACCAGCCGGGCGTGGCCGTCCTCGACCCGGGCGTCGACCGTGACCGTCCCCCCGCGGGGCGTGGCCGCCACGGCGTTGTCCACGAGGTTGATCAGCGCCCGCTTCACCTGCTCGGCGTCGGCCCTCACGGGCGGGAGCTCCCCGCCGACCTCCGAGACGACCCTGACGCCGGGCTTCGTCCCGGCGTAGAGCTTCACCACCTGGCCCACGACGGCGGCGAGGTCGCAGGGGGCGAGCTGCGCCTCCGGGAGGCGGGCGAACCGCTGGAAGGCGTCGACCAGCGCCGCGAGCGTCCCCACCTCCTCGACGATCGTCGTGGCCCCCTCCTCGACGACGGTCCGGAGCGCCTCCTCGGGCTCCTCGCCCGTCTCGCGCCGGGCGCGCCGGCGCATCCGCTCGGCCGCGAGGCGGATGGGCGTGAGCGGGTTCTTGATCTCGTGCGCCATCCGCCGGGCCGCCTCCTCCCAGGCCGCGGCCCGCTCGGCCTTCACGAGGGCGGTCGTGTCCTCGAGCGTCACGACCCACGACGTCCTCGCTCCCGCCTCGCGCGCGACGCCCACCACGCGGACGTCGAGGACGATCGCCTCCCCGCTCTCGGGGGGGACGAGGTTCAGGGTCGTCTCGCGCGGGCCCGCGGGGTCGAACGCCCGGCAGAGGAAGTCCCGGAGCGGTCCGAGCCAGCCGGGCGAGAGGAGGGTGCAGAGGTCGGGGGCCTCCGCCTCGTCGTTGCCCCGGCCCAGGAGCCGGCGGGCCGTCTCGTTGACCGCCAGGAGGGTCGACCCGGCCGGGCCGAGCGGCGCGGGCGGCTCCGCGGACCCGTCGGGCGTCGCCAGCGGGTTCCCGAACGCGAGGACGCCGGCGCCCAGGTGGGTCAGGATCGTCCGGATCCGCTGGCGCTCGTCGTCGATCTTCCGGTTCGCCTCGGCGAGCTCCGCGTTCGCGGAGACGAGGAGGCCCCGGCTCGTCCGCAGCTCCTCGGTCATCGTGTTGAACGCCCGGCCGAGGCCGGCGATCTCGTCGTTCCCCTCCACGGCCACGACGGCTCCGAAATCGCCGGCGCCCACGCGCCGCGCCGACTCGGCGAGCGCCGCGATGGGGAGCGTGACGCGCCGGGCCAGGACGAGCCCGACCCAGACGGCCGCCAGGAGGACGAGGAGGGCGAGGAGGAGGAAGAGGAGGACCTGGGTCGCCTTGAGCGAGCCCCGCTCGGCCTCCAGCATCGCGTACGTCGAGGTGGCCCGGGAGAGCGCGCGGATCGGCTCCGCCTCCTCCGGGGGGTCGTAGGCGCCGGCGATCAGGAGGCCGCCCGGGAGCGCCGCGACCGTCCGGGAGACCTGCCCGCCGCCCGGGATCGACTCGATCCGCCGGGCGAAGCCCCGGAGCCGCGCCTCGGAGGCGAGCTCGGGGCCGACGTCCTCGACGTCGCGGATCGGCCAGCGGGGGGAGCTGACGGCGACGGGCTGCCGCCCGGGACCGAGGGAACGCCACTCGATGTAGTCGAGGCCGCTCTCCTCGCGGGCGGCGGAGAGGAGGGCGAGGGCGGAGGCGGGCGAGGCGTCCGCCGCGAGCGGCCCGGCGAGGCGCTCGCAGACCCTTCGCTCCCGCTCCGCTCCGCGCTCGCGGACGAGGTCGGCCACCGAGCGTCCGGCCCGGACCGTCTCGGCGACGGGCGGCTCGAACCAGAGGTCGACGCTCCGCTGCAGGAGGCCGGTCGTCGGCAGGACCAGGAGGGCGATGGGGAGGAGGGCGAGCCCGACGTGCGCCACCACGACCCGGACCCGGAAGCGCGAGCCGAAGACGCCCCGCCTCGCCTCCAGGACCAGCTTCACGGCGCTCCTCACCAGGACGAACAGGAGCGCCAGGATGAGGACGACGACGATGTAGAAGAGGACGAAGAGGAGGACCCGGTTCGTCGCGGCGCCCGGGGTCAGCGCCCGGGCCCTCAGGACGAGGGCGTAGATCCCGGTGAGCGCCAGCCCGAGGAACGCTCCGATCGCCAGCAGGACCCGCCCGTCGCGGGACCAGCGGGGCTTCACCGCTCGCCCCCTCCGGTCCACTCGAAGATCGCCGACCTCACCCAGTCGGTCTCCGTCGAGGTCGGCAGGAGGCCCAGCGCCACGTCCGACCCGTACGCGCAGCGGACGCGGACGACGAGCGGCTTGCCGACGAGGTGGGCCCCCATCGTGAAGCAGGGGATGCCGGGGAGCCGGGAGAGCGCGGAGGCGGCCTCCTCGCGCGTCGGGACGACGCGCGTCTCGAGGAGCTTGCCGTCGAGGCGGCGCTCGAGCGTGTAGTCCCCGGCCACCGGGCGGAACTGCGCCGTCACCTCGTAGCGCCGCTCGTCCTTGAGGCCGTCCCACCAGAGGTCCCGGTGGACGTAGAGCCGGACGGTCCAGACCGCGGTGGTGGGGAGCCCCGAGGAGAGGCGCTTCTCGACCTCGGCCGGGAGCCCCGGCGTCAGGCGCGACTCGACCTTCAGGTCGCGTCCCTGGAACGAAGTGAGGGCCGAGGGGAGCCAGGGACCGGGCTGCTGGGCGCGGGCGCCCCGCGAGGCGAGGCCGGCGGCCAGCAAGGCGAGGGCGAGGAGGGCCGCGCGTCGGCTCACGCGCGGAGATTACCCGGCGAAGGGCGCTGCGTCCGATCCTTCAGGAGGCGGCGACGGCAGACTGGGTCGCGACGTGCTCCTCCGCCTCGACGCCGTGGCGGAGGCGGGCCGCGAGCGCGGCGTGCAGCGCGTGCCCCGCGCGGTGCGCGATCACGTGCCCCACGACGGGCCTCCCGACGAGCGCCAGGTCGCCCAGGAGGTCGAGGGCCTTGTGCCTCACGAACTCGTCCGCGAAGCGGAGGGCGCCGTTCTCGACCCGCTCCTCGCCGATGACGATGCAGTTCGTCTCGTCCGCGCCCTGCGCGAGCCCCTTGGAGCGGAGCCAGTCGTACTCGGCGAGGAACCCGAACGTCCGGGCGGGGGCGAGGTGCTCGAGGTACGCCTGGGGGTCGATCACGAGGGAGATCGACTGGTTGCCGACGGCGGGGTGGGGGAAGTCGATGGAGTAGCTGATCCGGAGCTCCCGCGCCGGGCGGATCTCGAGGTGCTTTCCCGCGGGGGCCGGGACCGTGATCGTCCTGTCGACCGTCAGCGGCTCGACCGGAGCCCCCTGGGAGACGAGCCCGACCGCGAGGATCCTCTCGGCCCAGAGGAGGGAGCTGCCGTCGAGGATCGGGACCTCGGGGCCGTCGACCGCCACCACCGCATTGTCGAGGCCGACGCCGTAGGCGGCCGAGAGGAGGTGCTCCACCGTCCCGACCTCCCGTCCCTTCGGCCCGAGCGAGGTGGCGTAGTCGAGGCGACCGGCCTCCTCGGCGACCGCGGGGATCAGGGCGTCGACGTCCGAGCGGTAGAAGAGGAGCCCCTGGCCCGGCTCGGCGGGGTGGAGGGTCGCCGTCATCGGCCGCCCGGAATGGAGCCCCTTGCCGGAGATGCGGACAGCGCGGCGAAGGGTCGACTGCGTTCGCATTCGCGCGGTGTCTCGCACGGGACGTGCCACGCGACGGACCGGACAAGTCCTTGCGAACGTGTCGCCGTGCGCCGTCTCTCGGAGATGGTGTGGCGGGATTGCAACATCTCTGTGTGGCGAGATCGCACGCCGGGTCCGATCGTCTCGGACCGCGAGAACAGCGGCCGCCGTCGGCCCTCTGGGAAGGGACTGCTATCCTTGGCCGGCCCGTGACGACACCAGACGAGGAGCGGACGTACAGGGAGGACCTTTACGTCCTGATGGAGAAGGTCCGAGCGACCCGGGCGGCGCTCTACCTCCTCGACTCCTCCGGGGGGTACCGGCTGGCGGCGTCGTTCGGGTTCGGCCGGACGGATCGCCTCCCCGAGCTCCTTCAGCGGACCCACCCGATCCCGGTCACCGTCTTCGAGAGGCGCGAGCCCTACGTCGTCAACGACGTCCGGGAGGCGGGGAAGCTCGTGGGCGCGATGGAGGCGACGTCGTCGACGCGCCTCCTCGTGGCGCCCCTCTACCTCGACGGCCGGATCGTCGGCCTCCTGGACGTGCGGGACAAGGCGGGGCGGGAGCCGTTCACGAACGAGGACCTCCCCTGGGTCCTGGAGGTCCTCCGGCGCCTCGCCGAGAGGGTCCGGAGCCTTCCCTTCTACGCGGCGGCGGGTCCGACGCCGGGCCTCGTCCCGGAGACCTCGCCGTTCGATCAGACGGGCCCGGTGGCCGTCCGCCGCCCGGGGGCCGACGCCGGGGTCCTGATCCTCGAGTCGGGACGCTCCCCGGACGCGCCGCCCCCGGCCACGACGCAGCCGGTCGTTCCGGTCGGTCCCCGAATCGGTCCCCTCCCGGCGCCTCCACCTCCCCTCCAGGAGCTGTCGGCGGACCACCTCCCCACCGCCACCCTCCGGCTGCAGAGGCTCGTGGACGAGACCCTCGCCGCCGCGGCGGGCCGACGGCTCCCACCCCTCCCTGCGGCGGTCCGGGAGACGCCGGTGCAGAGGCTCTTCCTCGAGGCGGCGCTCCTCTTCCCCGACGTCGTGGGCTCGGCGCTGACGTTCGTCGAGCCGTCGGCCCTCGCCACGACCGTGGCGTCCCGGCGTCCGCTCGCCGCAGACGCCGAGGCGGCCCTCGCCGAGAACGTCGAGCGGATCTTCGCGAAGGCGGGCGCCCGCTTCGGGCTGCCGGCGGCGCGGAGCGCCACCCCCCTCGAGGCGGCCGGCGCGCGCGGGGAGCCGCTCCCCAGGGCCGACGTCGCGGCGATCCAGTCGTCGGTCCTCTGGGCGGGACCGGAGCAGGTCGCGATCCTCTCCCTCGTCTTTCGCCACGGCCCCGGGGCCGACTCGCGCGACGCCCTGAAGAGCGTCCACCTCCTGGCGAAGAGCGCGCTCGGCGAGGTCCAGGCGGCGGCGCGCTACCGCGAGGCGTTCCGCGGGCTCGTCAACAAGCTGGTCGAGCCGGGCCTCCGGAGGTACCCGGCGCTGAAGGCCCACTCCTACAACGTCGGCCGGATGTCCCGCCGCTTCGCGACCTCCCTGGGGATGTCGGCGCAGGAGGTCGAGCAGGTGACCGTGGCCGGCATCCTCCACGACGTGGGGCTGCGGGACCTCAACTACGAGGAGCTCTACGCGAAGAGGAGCCTGACCGAGGACGAGCTCAAGCTGCTCCGCGAGCACCCGAGGGTCGGGGCCCACGTCCTCGAGGACGTCCCGTGGCCCTACCCGGTCGCCCCGCTCGTGAGGCACCACCACGAGCGCTGGGACGGGGCGGGCTACCCCGACGGCCTCCGCGGCGAGGAGATCCCCGTCGGCTCGCGGATCGTCCACCTCTGCGAGGCCTTCGACGCCATGACCTCGTCCACCTCCTACCGCTCCGTCCTCACGCCGGCGCAGGCGCTGGAGGTCATCGTCGGCAAGAGAGGGACCCAGTTCGACCCCGAGCTGGCCCTCGCGTTCCGGAAGCTCGTCCAGGGCGTCCGCCCGGACGGAGGCGCGGGCGCGTGAGGCGTCCGGAAGCGCGGGCGGAAGCGAAGGAGCGGAAGGTCGTCCCGGTCGCCACGAACCGGAAGGCCTTCCACGAGTACTTCGTCGAGGAGAAGCTCGAGGCGGGCCTCTCGCTCACCGGGACCGAGGTGAAGTCGATGCGCGAGGGGCGGGCGAGCCTCGTCGACGGCTACGTCGCCTTCGAGAAGGGGGAGGCGTGGCTCCTCAACGTCCACGTGTCGCCGTACGACGCGGGGAGCTGGACGAACCCCGACCCGCGGCGCAAGCGCCGGCTCCTGATGCACAAGCGCGAGGTCCTGAAGTGGGCGGCCCGCGTCCAGAAGAGCGGCATGACCTGCGTCCCCCTCAGCCTCTACTTCCGCGGCCCCCACGCCAAGGTCGAGATCGCCCTGGTGACCGGCAAGAAGCTCCACGACAAGCGGGAGACGATCAAGCGGCGCGAGGCCGACCGCGAGAGCCGGGCCGCGATCAAGGCGGGACGGACGCGGTAGGGGGGGCTGCGCCGGGCCGGCCCGGCCGGGGCCGGCGGGCGCGCCGCCAGCGGAAGGGTCAGCGGAAGTAGCCCGAGACGTCGAGGATCACCTGGACGGTGCCGGTGGAGGCGGTGCTCGTCATCGAGAGCGCCCCTCCGGCGAGTCCCATCACGGCGCTGTTCGCTCGTGTCTTGCCGGGTCGGAACACCACGGTCGTCGTCCCGGGAGCCGTCCCGCTGCCCGGGAAGAGGATCAGCGTTCCGACCGACGTGGCATCCGTGGCGGTGGCGTTGAGGGCCAGAGCCGTCGCGTCCGCCGGGATACCGCAGCTTCCCAGGGACGGGGTGATCGTCCTGGTCTCTGTCGCCGCGAGGGCCGGTCCCCCGAACGGCCCCGCCGGGTCGCGGGTGTCGACCAGGCGGCACGGGGGAAGCGTGTAGAAGCGCGAAGCGGGCGGAGGAGCCGTCCCCGCGGCGACCTCGAGGAGCCGCGCCGAACGGGGAGCGAGATCGAGGCCGAGCGAGCCGCCCGCGAACGCCGTCGTCCCGAGAGCCGCGAGGCGGGAGGCGCCGTCGAAGCCGAAGACGCGGACGCTCCGTGCACCTCCGCCCGCCAGCGTGACCGTGGCCGGCCGGACGACCGTGTCGTGGTTGAAGAGGAGGATCCACGTCGGCCCGGCGGCGCCCTCGACGGCGTAGCTCCCGACGAGCGCCGCGTCGCTGGAGGTCGCCCGGACGCTCGTCCCGGCGACGTGCGCGCCCGCCCCGTCGTAGTCGAGCCAGAGCCGGAAGGCGTCCTCCACGCGCGACCCGTCCGCCGGAGCCACCCACCGCGTGGCGACGTCGACCCCTTCCCTCGCGAAGATCGCGAGCGCCTCGGCCTGGGCGAGGGCGCTCGAGAGCCCGTCGTCGTTCCCCCAGTTGTATTCCGTGATCGCGAGCTTCGTCCCCGGGAGCTCCGCCGCGATCCACGCCTTCATCCGCGGGATCAGCATCACCGGCTCGCCGATCCACGACTCGTCGACGTAGTTCGGGTCCCAGAGGCTCCGGAGGCTCCTCAACCGGAGAGCCGAGGTCGCGTTCGACTCGTCGCTCGACAGCGCCACGCCGTTCGCCTGCGGGTAGTAGTGGACGTCGAGGACGTCGACCAGCCGGACGCCGTGCGCCTGCTGGTACTGCGCGACCTGCCGCAGGTACCACTGGGTCAGCGGGACCTGCCCGTGGGCGACGTAGTCGGACCCGGACGCCGAGCAGCCGTCCGCCGCGGAGTAGAAGTACTCGCACCATCCCCACGAGACGGGGCCGAAGATCCGCGCCGCAGGGTCCTTGGCCTTCATCGCGGCGGCCATGTCACGGCTCTTCTGCCAGAGCTCGTCGTACGTGAGCGGCTGCGGGTGGACGTCGCGGTGGGTCGAGTTCCAGAGGGCCGGCTCGTTGTCGAGGGCGAAGGAGCGGATGCCTCCGTTCCCTGCCGTCCCGAACTGCTGCGCGAGGTGGTCCATCCAGGCCGTGACGAACGACGGCCCGATCGCCACGGAGGTGTCTGCCGGGTCGTTCCCGGTCACCAAACCGCCCCCCGCCCTCTCGCCGTTCCCCGCGTCGGGCTGGCACCAGGAGGCGTTGCCCGTGGCCGTGCACTCGGTGGCCGTCTGCGGGCCGTACTTCGACACGGAGAAGCCCCACCTCTTCGACCGGTCGAGCGGCGTGAAGCCGATGAGGGGGACCGTCAGGATCGGCTCCCCCCCCGCCCCGCGGGTCTCGGCGAGGAACCGGTCGGCGGCCGAGCCGTTCGGGAGCGACCCGGGGTCCGGGTTGTCCTCCGGGACGTTCATGAAGAACCAGTCCGACCCCTTGTTCGACGTGTCGTTCTGCCACGAGTAGCGGGTCGTCGCGTTCCCGCCCCAGCGGCGGACGGGCCAGTGGAGGCGGTTCGCCTGGGCGGTCGACCCGAAGTTCACGCCGAAGATCTGCGGGCTGACGGCGCGGCGGTCGAGGGAGGGGTCCACAGAGATCGTCACGGCCCCGCCGACCGGCGGCGGTGGAGGGGGAGACGTCCGGGCGACGAGACGGACGTCGTCGACGTAGAGGGTCGGCTGGTCGCCCCCGGTGGCGTCCTGGAGCCAGAAGCCGTCGTACGTCCCCGACGTCAGGCCGAGCGCCGAGAACGGCACCGTCGCCTTCGCCCAGCTCCCCGCCGGGATCGACCCGCCCGCGACGAAGGCCGCGAACGCGGCCGACCCCGCCGGGCTCCCGCCGCTCGTCACCGCGACCGTGACCTGCTGCCCGCCGGGGCTCGCCCCGCGGACCCAGAGCTCGATCGACTCGTAGTCGGCGACCGAGAAGCCCGCGTCCCGGTGGAGGAAGAGGCCGGCCCATACGTCGGGTTCGAACGACATCGCGGCGGTGCCGCCGTGGATGACCAGAGTCTGGTTCAGGGAGTGGGTTGCCCACGACCAGTCGGAGAACCCGTTCCGGAGGGCGTCGTCGTAGACGGTGAGCGACTGGGCCAGGGCGCGTGGCCCCCGCGCGACGATGGCGACCGCCACGAAGGCGAAACCCAGCAGCCGGCGCACGCGTGCGCCGGCTGCTTCCGCCCGCAGCGCCCGGGGTCGGGCGCGATTGCTCAGTGTGGTCACGCGGACGAGAGTATGCGCGGCCGGCGCCGGGGAACACTGGCCCGGGGTCGAGGCCGGGCTAGACCCGGCGGGCGCCGCCTCGCCCCCGGTCGCATGGACGCGCAGGGGGAAAGCGGGGATCCTCCGGCGGCACCGGGCCGCGTTGGAATCCGCTTCCCTCGCGGCACTACACTACGGGTATCGGACCCGATGACCGGCTGGATCGTCCCTTAGGGCCCGGGGAGGGGACCATGGCTCGAGAGAGAATCGCGAGGTGCGCGGCCGCCCTCTGGGTTGCGGCCGTCCTCGTCCTGTGTCCCGCTTCCGTCCAGGCGTCCCCGCCGGCCGACCGCCTCGATCGGCTTCCCGAAGTCCCGCTCGGCCCGATCGTCGACGCCCCGGACGGCCGTTCCCCGATGGAGCTCGTCGCGTTCGACGACCTGACGGTCGCGTCGCTCCTCGCGCTCGCGCCGGAGGAGTCGATCCAGGCCGACTCGTGGCCGATCGCGCCGGGGGTTCGCGCACCGGTCCTCCTGCGCCGGTTCGACGTCTACGCGCCGGACGCCCGGATCGTCGTGATCGAGAACGGTGTCGAGCGTGACGCCCCCTGCTCGCGGCTGGCTTTCTATCGAGGCGCGGTCGTCGGCGGAGGCCGGCAGGGAGCGTCCCTGACCGTCTGGGTCGATCCGGACACGCTCTCGGTGGGCGGCCTGACGACGGGGCCGGAGGGCACGCTCGCGCTCGAGCCGCCTGAGCGCGGGTCGGGGATTCGTTCGCGCCTCGCCCCGGTGGCCGCCTTCCGGGTGGACGGCATGGTCCCGGAGTGGCGCTGCTCCGTGGACGAAAGCGACCTCGCCTTCCTGGAGCGGGGGAGGCGGGGCGTCGCGAAGGAGCGGGTGTCGGACGAGAGGCCGAGCCAGACGGTCGGGGCGCTCGGTACCCTGACGAAGTCGGCCGTGATCGCGTTCGACACCGATGCCGAGTATCTCAACCTCCGATTCGGGAACAACACCACCGATGCCACGAACTACATCGCCTCGCTCGTCGCGGGCATGTCCGTCATCTACGAACGCGACGTCGGCTCCGGGAGCGGGAACGGGGTCAAGGTCCTGCAGGGCTACACGATCCTCCGCGTGGGGGAACCGAGCGACCCGTACGCCGACACCATGGGAACCGCCGACACCGCGAAGCTGAACGAGTTCACCAGCTACTGGGAGACGAACTACCCGCGGACGGTGGTCCGGCGCGCGGTGGCGGCGCTCCTCTCCGGGAAGCAGGGGAGCAGCAACTCGGCCTCGGGGATCGGCTGGATCGCGGCCCTCTGCTCCGGCTCGGGGTACAGCGTCGACCAGCTCTTCACGGGGGCCTTCGGCGTCACGGCGGACCTCGGGATCCTGGCCCACGAGGTGGGGCACAACTTCGGCGACTTCCACACGCATAACTGCTACTACGGAACGCCGCCGATCGACTCGTGCCTCACCCCGGAGACCAACGGCGGTCCCTCCTGCGGGTCGGCGCTCGGCTGCCCGGGAACCCTCACCTTCAACGGCGTCCAGACGAACGGGACGCTGATGAGCTACTGCCACATGATCGGTTGCACGCCCCGCAACCTCGTCTTCCACTCGCGATCGATCACCGACAACCCCGCCGACCCGTTCGGCATCGACTCGGTCCTGACCGAGGTGGCGACCGCCTCCTGCCTCGCCACCCTGAGCGGCGGCGTCGTCCCGGCCGCCCCGACGATCTCGACGGTCTCGCCCTCCTCGGGGGGCCTCGCCGGCGGGACGTCGGTGACCATCACCGGGACCAACTTCGTCAACGGCGCGGCCGTCGCCTTCGTCGACCTGCCGTCGAACGACGTCTTCGGGGCGTCGGTGAACGCGAAGGCTGCCGCGAGCGTCGTCTTCAACGGCTCGACGCAGCTCACGGCGACCACGCCCTCGGCCACGAACGCGGGCGCCGTCGACGTCGTCGTGATGAACCCCGACTTCCAGACCGCGACGAAGGCCGGCGGGTTCAGCTACGGCGCCGGCGCGAGCGTCTCCGCGATCTCCCCGAACACCGGGCGCCTCACGGGAGGGACGGCCGTGACGATCACCGGCTCCGGCTTCGCCGCTCCCACGACCGTCTCGATCGGAGGGGCGAGCGCGACCTCGGTCGTCGTCGTCAACGCGACGACGATCACGGCGGTGACGCCGCCCCACGCGACCTCGCAGCTCGTCGACGTCGTCGTCACCGTGTCGGGCCTCTCTCCGGCGACCCTGACCAACGCGTTCTTCTACACCCCCGTCCCATCGGCGTCGCGCTTCTACACCCTGCCCCCGTGCCGGCTCTTCGACACGCGCAACACGACCGGGTCGGACGCCGCCTCGCCGGCCCTCGTCGCGGGGGCGACGAGGCTCTTCTCCGTCCCCGGCCGTTGCTCGGTCCCGGCGAACGCGACGGCGCTGTCGGTCAACGTCACCGTCACCCAGCCCGGTGCCGCCGGAGAGCTGGTCCTCTTCCCGGGCAACGGCCTTCTCCCCAGTCCCCGGCCGAGCGCCAATTCGTTCCCGGCCGGGAGGACCATCGCGAACAACGCGCACCTCCTCCTGTCGACCAACGGGACCCAGACGTTCAACGTCTTCAACGGCGCGGCCGCCTCGGTCCACTTCATCCTGGACGTGAATGGGTATTACGTCCCGACCCCGTAGCGGAGCGGTGCCGCGGGGTCTCCTCCTCGCGGCGGCGCTCGCGCTGGCCCCGCCGGCGGCCGCCCAGGCCACGCGTGGCGGAAGCCTGCCCGGCCCTCTTCCTCTCTTCCCCCCCGACAGCTGGTGGAACGTCGACGTCTCCTCGGCCCCCCTCGAGCCGAACGGGACGCGCTTCGACTTCTTCTCCCGCAACGCCGCGCTCCACCCCGACTTCGGAGGGGACTCGAGCCCGTCGCCGGAGATCTACGGGATGGTCTACGTGACCGTGTCGGGGGCGGCGGCGGAGGCCCTCGAGCCGGTGGCCTTCGACTACGTGGACGAGAGCGACGTCGGGGCGCCCGGCCGCCCGGCCGGCTACCCGATTCCGGCCGCCGCGAAGACGCAGTCGAAGTGGATCGAAGGGGGATATCCGGGGAACGCGAACGTCGGCGGCGACAAGCACATGCTGATCGTCGACGTGGACCACCGGCTCCTGTTCGAGACCTGGAACACACGCTGCCGGCCGGCGACCTCCCCCTCGTGCTCGTGGCAGGCCGGCTCGGGGGCGGTCTTCCCCCTCGACTCGATCCAGAGGAGGCCCGACGGCTGGACGAGCGCCGACGCGGCCGGCCTGGCCATCCTCCCCGGGCTCGTCCGGTACGACGAGGCCTTCGGCACCGACCCGATCCGCCACGCGCTCCGGTTCACCCTCCAGACGTCGAACGGCTACGTTTTCCCCGCCTCGCACAACGCCCCGTCCGGCTCGGGCTCCGCTCGCCCCCCGCTCGGCCTCAGGCTCCGGCTGAAGCAGGCGGTGGACATCTCCGGCTTCGCCGCCCCGGTCCGGAAGATCTTCCAGGCGATGAAGACCTACGGCCTGATCCTGGCGGACAACGGGTCGGACATGTACATCCAGGGGACCTACGACACACGGTGGGACAACGGCGTCCTGAACCCGGCGTTCGCCAGCCTCCACGCCTCGGACTTCGAGGTGATCCAGCTGGGGTGGAAGCCCGCGGTGGCGGGCGTGTCCGGGCCGGGGTCCTTCCAGCCGCTGACGCCGTGCCGGCTCCTCGACACCCGTGACCCTCCGGGTCCCAGGGGAGGACCCGCCCTCCTCGCCTCGACCGAGAGGGTCGTGGCGGTCGCGGGGATCTGCGGTGTCCCTGCCGACGCGAAGGCGGTGGCCCTGAACGTCACATCGGTCAACGCCCCCGGCCCCGGAGCCCTCAAAGGGTTTCCGGGGGACGGTTCACCGTCCGACGCGACTCTCCTGAGCTTCAGGGCCGGGCGGACCCGCGCCAACAACGCCGTGATCATGCTGAGCTCGTCCGGGTCGGGGACGATCGCGCTCCGGAACGAGTCTTCGGCAGGGGCCGCGGACGTCCTGATTGACGTCGCCGGCTACTTCAAATGAGAATTCCCTTTGCCTGAAAAGGAGCCTGCCATGTTCGAGAGCCTGAAGCGGAACGCCGGTGTCCTGGTGGGCGGACTCTTGCTGGCGGTGCTGGTCCCCGCGGAAGCGGTCGCGCAGACGGGGCCGTACCAGTATTTCGCCGTCACCCCGTGCCGCGTCTACGACACGCGCACCGGTCAACCTTCGGCGGGAGGCACGGGCGGCGGGATCATCAACTCGGCGACGATCCGGACCTTCCGGCTGCGGGGCCTCTGCGGCATCCCGACCACCGCGACCGCGCTCTCCCTCAACCTCACGATCGTCACTCCGAACGCGCCGGGTGGCGACCTGAGGATTGCGCCCTACCCGGGGACTTTTCCCAACGTCTCGACCTCGAACTACTACCAGAACGAGACCATCGCGAACGGCGCGATCGTCCCGCTCGGGACCGTCGCGTCCCCGGGGACCGACCCGGACTTCCAGGTCCTCGGGGCCGGCTGCGGCGTGATCGGCGGCGTCTTTCAGTGCCCGAACACGTTCACCTACCACCTCCTGATCGACGTCACCGGCTACTTCCAGTGACCCGCGCCTCCGAGGGCCGTTGAGGCGGGAGAGCGATCGCCTCGTCGGCGCCGCTCTCGTCCTGATCGCGGCCGCCTTCGCTCTCTCGGCGGGCTTCCTCGTCGTCGCGGACAGGATCCCTCCGAGCGCCGACCAGGCGATCGTGGGGTTGATGGCGCGACACATCCTCCAGGGGAAGGGCCACCCCGTCTTCTACTACGGGGCGACCTACGGGGGGACGTTCGAGGCGCACCTCCTCGCCGTCGTCTTTGCGATCTTCGGCTCTTCGTTCGCGGCGCTGAGGGGCCTGCTCGTGCTCTTCTCCGCCGCGACCGTCGGGATCGTGGCCACGGCCACCCGGAAGGCGTTCAGCGCGGTCCCCGCGCTCCTCGCAGCCCTGTACCTCTGCTGTCCGCCGTTCTTCTTCCCCTACAAGGTGCTGACCTCGGACGGGCATTACGCCTCGGCGTGTCTCGTCACGGCGGCTCTCCTCCTGGTGGCCCTGTGGGATCGAGAGCGGGCGGTTGCGGGGCGTTCGCGTGTCGTCTCTCTCGGCCTGCTCGGGTTCGCCGGGGGCTTCGGGCTCTGGGTGAGCCCGGTGACGCCTCCCGCGTTCCTGGCCGTGGTCCTCTGGGTCCTTCTCGCATCGGGCCCCGGCCGTCGTCCTGTTCCCCTCCTCGCGGCGGGGGCGGGGTTCGCCGCGGGGAGCTTCCCCTGGTGGTTCTGGAACGCTCGTCACGGCTGGGCGAGCCTGAAGGCGCCCGAGCTGTCCACGGTCTCGGTTGACCGTTACCTGGTGAACCTCGTCGCCCTGGTCCGCGAATCGCTCCCCATCCTGGTCGGCGCGACGGCGCCCCATCGGGTGGCGGGCGCGGCTGCCGTGGTGATCGGGGGCGCATTCGGCGCCGTCCTCGCCGTTTTTGGCGTGAGCCGGCTCCTCCGCCGCGACCCGGGCGTGGCGCTGTTCTCGCTGGTCTCCCTCGCGCTGGTGGCGGCGGCGGCGCTTCCCGCGCGCCTGGATCCCCGCGAACCGCGGTTCCTGGTCGCGCTGTACGTCACCGTGGCACCGCTCCTCGGAGCGCTCCTCCACGAGCTCTGGTCGCGACCGGGGCTGCGCGCCGTCGCCGTCGGCGCCGGCGCCGCCGTCCTGATCCTCGACGTCTCGAGCCTCGCGGCGGCCCCTCGCTGCGGCTCTCTCGCGCCGAGCCGAGGGCGGTGCGTCGCTCCGCTGGGAGACCTCCTCGCGGCGCTCGATCACGCCGGGGTCCGGCACGTCTGGACGACTTACTGGGCGGCGTACCGGATCTCGTTCGAGAGCCGCGAGCGGGTCGTGGCCACGCCTCTCGCGTCGGACCAGATGCTCCGGTACCCGCCCTACCAGGCGGCGGTCCAGGCGGCGGTCCACCCCGCGCTCGTCCTGCCGGCCGACCTCGCGAGCTCCTTCGACGCGTACCTGAGGGAGACGGGGTGCTCCGCGAGCCGGGTCGACGCCTCGGGCTACTCGATCTACCGGGAGCTCCCGTCGGAGACGGTGGCCGTCCTCTCGCGGGCGCTCTCCCTCCCCATGCCGCCGTCCGCCTACCGCGTCGACTGGGAGCGGGTCCGGGTGCCCGACGTCGTGGATCGCTCGAGCCCCGGCCGCCTCGAGGCGACCTACCGCAACGCGAGCGCGTGGACGTGGACGAATGCGGTCCACCTCGGTGCGCACTGGGTCCGGGACGGCGAGACCGGCAGGGGCGTGGAGATGGCGGCGCGGGGATATCCCGGCCGCGAGCTGCCCCCGGGCGCCGCGGCGCGGGTCGTCGTCCCGCTGGTCCCCCCGCCGGGTCCGGGAAGGTACGTCCTGCAGGTCGGGCTCGTCCACGAAGGGGTCGACTGGTTCCGGGACCTCGGGGGCGTCGACTACCCGGTGGCGATCGAGGTTCGCTAGAGTGCCTGCTTTCACCGCCCGGGAATGCGTCCTCGACGGGCGATTCGACGCAAGGCGGGCGGCGACGCCCACGAAGGCGACCGGGCACGGACGAGAGGAGACGCGATGGCGACGGTGAGGAGCCGCGAGGCGACGGAAGGCGAGGCGAGCCGGAGGTCGGCGCGCCGGTTCTTCCTCGTCCTCGCCGTCGTGACCGGGGCGGCGGCCGTCGCCCTCTACGGGCCCACCCTGCGGATGTCCTTCGCGTACGACGACATCGACTACCTCAACGCCGCGGCGGATCACCTCTCGGGGAGGGTCCCGCTCGCGACGATCCTCTTCCGTCCCCAGGGCGAGCACTTCCTGCCGGCCCTCAGGCTCCTGATCGCCGCGAACGCCCAACTGTTCGGGCCGGACGCGTTCCCCCTTCGGCTGCTCGTCCTCCTCTCGCACGTCGCGTCGGCGCTCTTCCTCGCGGGGGTCGCCTCGAGGTACCTGCCGGGCAGGACCGCGCCGGCGACGGCGGCGCTCGCCTACGTCCTCCCGGCGGGCTTCTCCTCGATGTGGATCTGGTTCCCGAGCGGCGGCTGCGTTCCGCTCGGCATCGCCGCGATCACCGGCGCGATGCTGGCGGTGGCGCGACAAGGGGTCCTCGGGCGGAGGCGGGCCCTGGCGGTCGCCTCGGTGGGGGTGGCGATTGCGGTCCTCTTCGAGAACGCCCTCCTCCCTCTCGCCGCCTGCCCCGCGCTCCTCGACGAGTGGGAGACGCGACACGAGGGGACGCGGAAGGGGTTCCTTCCAGGGACGTTCTCGGTCTCCCTGCTCGTGGCGGTGGGAGCCGCGGCGGCGGCGACCTCCTGGGCCTACGGGCGGCTCACCGGGGCCAGCATTCACCTCGACCTCGGGCGCGCCGCCACGCGCGCCGCCTTCCTCCTCGTCGTCGCGCCCTTCCGGCTCGTCTTCCCGGCGCAGCACCTTCCCCGTCTGCTCGGCGATCCGGCCGGCTCTCCAGGCCTGGCGGGCGCCTTCGGCCTCGTCGTCTGGCTGGGAGGGGCGGCCCTCGTCACCGCGGTCCTCGCCCCGCGGGCCCGGCCCCTCTCGCTCGCAGCCCTCGCGTCGGCCGCCGGGCCCCTCGGCTTCGTCGCGCTCGTCGCCCTCGGCCGCTCCAGCAACTCGTCGGAGGAGATGTTCGACGCGGACCGCTACTTCTTCCCGCTCCTCATCCCCCTCTCGCTCCTGACGGCCGCATTCGTCGCGAGCGCGATCGACGCGGCCCGCAACCTGCCGGGAGGACGGAGGCGGGCGCTGGCGGTCCTCGCGCTCGCGACCGTGGCCGCGGAGGTCCCGATCCACGCCGTGGCCGTCAGGCGCCGGGCTCCGGCGGAGGTCTACGCCCGGCACGAGAGGCGGTTCGGGCAGCTCGCGCGGCTCGGTGCGCTCCTCGGCGAGGCCGCGGAGCGCCTCCCGACGGGCGCGCCGCCGATCGAGGTCCCCGACGGCAACCTCTTCTTCTCCGACGTCCACAACGGCCGCTTGTCCACCCGCTTCCTCCTCTTCGTCGCGACCCGTCCCCGCTCGCCGCGGGTCCGGCTCGGCGGCCCGACGGTGGGTGGACGCGACGAGGCCCTCGTCAACGGTGTCCTCGAGCGGTGGGAGCGGGAGATCGGCGAGCCGGCGCCGACGTTCCGGGTCGTCGGAGGCGTCCTTCGCGACGTCCGTCACGGCGGCGCGGTCCGCTTCGGCCTGGGCCCGGAGGACTGGGCGGTCGTGGGAGGGCTCTACGGGTGGGAAGGGGTCTGCCGCTGGATGGGAAGCCATGCGACGCTCGGGCTCGTCGCCTCGTCAGACCGGCTCCGCCTGAGGCTGGCCGTCCCCGTGTCGGCCCTCCGTCGGTGGCGCCCCGGCCTTCCAGGGGTGGACGTCTCCGTGAGCCTCGCGGATCGGGCGGCCGGAGGGAGGGAAGAGATCGGCCGCCTGAGGATCGTCTCGGACGGCGTGACCGACTACGTGCTTCCGATCCCTCCGCCGCTCGCGTCGCGGCTGGCGAACCGGGAGGTCCTGGTCTACCTCGACGGAAGCCCGACCTGGAAGCCCCGGGACGTCCTCCCGGGGGCGACCGACGACCGTGAGCTCACCGTCCAGCTCTACGAGGTCGCGTTCGTCGAGTGACGTCGCCCCTCACTGGAAGTAGCCGCTCACGTCCAGCAGGAAATCGGTCCCCGCGGGGGCCACGTTCGCGACCGAGATGCGAACCGACGCGTCGGTCGCAAGGCGGACGACCGAGTTGCACGCGCGGGTGACGCCGGGGCCGAAGGCGAGCACGGAGGCGACCGGCGTGGCCGACTGGTTTCCGGGGAAGATCGTGATGAACCCGCTGGCCCCGGGGTTGACCACGGCGGCGTTGACGGCGAGGGCCTTCGCGGTGGACGGGATGCCGCAGCGACCTCCGAGAGAGTAGGTCCGGACCTCGTTCGCCGTCAGCGGGGGGCCCCCGATGGCGCCCGGCGTCACGCCTCGCGTGTCGATGAGCCGGCAGGGCGGGAGCGTGTGGAACTTCAGCCCGACGGCCGCCGCGCACGGCGGGGTGCCCGGGACGACGCCGGTCCGGGCGGCGTTCTGGTGGAAGAGCCCCCACGGAACGGGGAGCGTCGGGGCCTTCGGGTTCCAGACCCAGACTCCGATGTCGGGAGACGTCCCGATGCCGGTGACGGCAATGACCTCGATCGCCGCTCCGTCCGAGTCGAGGTCGGCCACCGTCGCGTTCGAGAGCGAGCTCGTGACCATGAACGAGAACGTCCCCGCAGCGTGGCTCCCGTTGTCCGTGAGCTGGACCCCGGCGCTGGAGACGACGCAGATCTCACCGTTGGTCGGGACCAGGAGCTCGGGGGCGGAATCGCCGAGGACGTCCGCCACCATCGGGTCCCCCGCGCTCAGGTTCGCGCCGAAGAAGTCGCGGATGACGACGGGCGTGAAGAGCGACGAGCCGTTCCCGCGGAAGGCGTAGAGGCGTCTCAGGCCGTCGGGGCTCGAGGCGTCGTCCGTGACGACGACCTCCGGTGTCCCGTCCGCGGTCAGGTCGGCGAGCGCCGGCGAGGTGACGACCTGGCCCTGGACCGTCACCGGCCACCCGGCGACCGGCGTGCCGTCGCAGCGGTACGCGTAGACCCGGTGAGCGGCGCCCGCCCAGAACCCGCCGGTCCCGAAGACGATCTCGGGCACCCCGTCTCCGTTGATGTCGCCGACGGCAGGGGCCCCGGAGATCACCTGGTCGATGTAGACGGGGAACCCGGGGCGAGGGGTCCCGGTGGAGTCGATGACGTGGAGCCCGCCTCCGTTCGGCGTCGCGATCGGCGCCGCCTGGAAGTGCTGGTCGGACCCGACGATCACCGACAGCTTGCCGTTCCCGTCGAGGTCCGCGAGGGCCGGAGAGGACCAGATCGTGTCGTACGTCCGGTAGGGCCACCCCTGCTTCTCGGCACCCGTGGCCCCGTCCGAGACGTGAACGAACTCGTCGAAGGAGGTCCAGACGACCTCGTTCTTCCCGTCGCCGTCGACGTCGCCGATCGCGGGCGCCGAGACGACGGGGGCCGTCGCGCCGACGTACGGTCCCGACGTCCTCTCCCAGAGGAGCGTGCCGTTCGGGAGGTACGCGCGGATCCCGCCGGCGTCGACCTGGCCGGGGAAGTTCGACCCGTAGCCGACGACGATCGCCGTGACCGTGGTTCCGTCCTGCTTCGTCAGCGTCCCGACCGCCGGGCTCGAGACGATCTCGCGGGGCAGCGTGACGGGGAAGCCCGCTGCCACCGTGGCGTCGTGCTTCACCACGTAGAGACGGCCGTTCGACGTCCCGAAGACGATCGACTTGTGCCCCGGCGTCAGGCCGAGGTCCGCGACGACGGGGTGTCCCCCGCGAGAGGTGCCACCGCCCGCGAGGGTCAGCGGGCCGAAGCCGGCCCGGAAGCCGCCAGGGGGCGGACAGGGCTGGCCCCCGGGGACGCACGGCGCGGCGGCGGACGCGCGGTCGAAGCCGAGGAGAGCGATGAGGACGCAGAGGACCGGCAGGAGCCGCCTCTGGGCTGTGGGGGGAGCTGCCGGTCGGCCCATGATGCCCTCCTGCCGGCGCCGAGGCCGACCGGTCACCCCGAGGTGGAGGGACGGCGCCGGCTGCGTCGGAGACCTCTCATTCTCGGCGCATCCGCGGCCCGGCCGCAACCTGGCCGCCGCCTCGCCCGGCCCCCGCTGGTCCCTCAGGGGGGCGGACGGGCGGCGGAAGCGGTCGTGCGAATCCACTCCGCCTGCGCCTGCGCCGGGACCGGCGGGATCGTCGAGGGGGCCGGGAGGAACAGGCGGTACCTCGACCCTGCCTCGAGGACCTCGCCGGACCCGCCGAACGCGACCTGCCACGCGGCGATCTCCTCGGGACGGAGGGTGAGGAGGGCCCAACGGACGGGACGGTCGGGGAGCGCGCCCGCGTAGCGGTAGTAGTCCAGGTCCTCGCGGTCCGGGATCCCCGCCGGAGAGCCGCCAGCCACGAAGTTGAGGCCGTAGACCCACCAGTAGTCGCCGTAGACGGCGTCGATCCTCCTCTCCCGGAGGAGCGCGAGGAGCCGGCCCTCGTCGCGTGCGTCCCGGGCCAGCCTCTGCCGCAGCGGGGACCCGGGCCACGGGACCCCGGCCAGGTCGAACGCGACGACGGCCAGCAGCGCCGCACCGGCGAAAGCGGCGCCGGCCCTCCGGGACGGCGACGACAGCAGCACGCCGACGCCGGCGGCACCGAGGAAGAAGCAGGGGAGGATGTAACGGACGTTGGGATTCCTGTAGGAGCCGGCCTCCGAGAGAGCCGTCACGGCGAGCATGACCGCCGCCACGAGCAGCAGGAGCAGCTCGCCAGGGAGCGGGCTCCGGGCTCCGCGGACGCGGGCGGACAGCGCGCGCGCCACGCGAACGAAGGCGTATGCCGTTCCCGCGGCCCAGACGGCCGCCACCGGGAGCCGCAGGGCCCGGCGCAGCGGTCCGGCAGGGTTGGGCCCCTGCTCGGGATCGAGCGAGACGAAGAGCTCGGGGAGGCTGTCGCGCACGAGGAACGCCGCGTTCGCGACGATCCCCTCGCTGGTTCCCACGGGCCGGACGGCGAAGTTCGCGTGGAAGGTCGCGAGGGGGTACCGGACGTTGTAGCCGATCCACGGCGACGCGCCGAGCGCGAACCCGAGGGCCGCGAGGGACAGCCTCCTCCCCGTGAGGAGGGCCCGTGGCCTGTGGAGGGCGATCCAGAGGGTCGCGGGGAGGAGGACCGCCACCGACTGGAGCGTCGTCCACCAGGCCAGGCCGGAGACCAGGCCGAAGGCGAGCACGAGGAGGGGTCCGCGGGAGGGTCCCCGCGCCAGCCGCTCGGCCACCAGCAGGACCGTCAGCCAGAGGAGGACCGCGAGGGGATAGCCGTTCGGCTGGTACGTCCAGTAGAGGAACGCGGGAGGCGGGATCGCGAAGACGGCCAGCGCCACGCACGCCGCCGATCGCCCGATCAGCGCCCGGGCGAGGGCGAAGAAGACCACGGTCGAGAGAACCCCCGCGACGAGCGGCACGACCCCCGAGGCGGCTCTCGTCGGGCCCGCGACGGCGAAGACCAGGGCGTGGGCGTAGCTCTCGAGGGCGCCGATCCTCACGCCGGAGGAGAAGACGCGGACGTCTCCCGAGAGGATCTTGACCGCGGTCATGCCCGGGAGGAGGGCGTCGGGCTCGGTGGGCCAGCGGCGGACCGGAAAGGTCGACACGAGGCGGACCGCGGCGCCGCTCGCGAGGAAGAGAAGGGCGGCCAGGGTCCAGCGGTCGACCCGCGACCGGAGCAGCGACAGGTAGCTGCGGCTGGTCTTCAGGATCCCCATCTTCGAGACGCCGTGCACGCGGTACCGGAAGAGGATCGGCTCCTCGGCGAGGCGAAGGCCCTGCCGGTGGGCCTGGATGAGGAGCTCCGGGAGGAACGCGAAGTCGTCGAGGCGATGCTGGAGGGTCCTGAGGGCCGAGGCCCGGTAGACGCGGTAGCCGGACGTCTTGTCCCGGACCGGGAGTCCCCAGAGGAAGCGCATCGCCACGTTCATGCTCCCGCTGAGCAGACGCTTCCAGGCCGGCGTCCCCTCGATCCGCCCGCCCGGGACGAAGCGCGAGCCGATGAGGACGTCCGCCCCCGTCCGGATCGAGGCCTCGACGAGGCGCGGAATCTCCTCGGGCTGGTGGTTGAGGTCCGCGTCCATGGTCACGACGAGGTCGGAATCCGCCGAGACCGCGGCGAACCCCTTCCGGAACGCCGCGCCCAGTCCCGCCGGCTCCCGGGCCCAGAGGACCCGGAGCGACGGGACCTCGCCGCGGAAGGTCTCCAGGGCCTCGCGGGTCCCGTCGGTCCCCTCGACGACGAAGACCAGCTCCCACGAGACGGAGGGCATCGCCCGAAGCGTGTCGACCAGCCGTCGCGTCAGAGGCAGGACGTTCTCGCGCTCGTTGTACGCCGCGATGACGACGGAGAGCTTCACGAGGCGGGCTTGCGGCCGACGACGACGAGGTGGATGAAGGCGTCCCGGACCGAGAACTCGATCGCGGCCGCCTCGAGCCCGGCCGCGCGGAGGACGCGGCGCGCATGCGAGGGCGAGCGGAGCCGGTTCACCTCGTCCGGGAAGAAGCGGAAGCGACGCCGGGTCAGGACGGAGCGCACGGCCTCGATCGGGGCGAGGACGAGCCGGGACGACCCGAACTCGGGCGGCCAGAAGAGGACCGCACAGGCGCCCGGACGGAGGACCCGCGCGAACTCGCGGAGGATCCCGAGGCCCTTCTCCTCCTCGAAGTGCTCCATGACGCCCAGGTTCCAGATCCCTCCCAGCGAGGCGTCGCGAAAGGGGAGGCGCCCGATGTCGGCCTGCACGTGGCCGCCGAGGTTCGCGGCTCTTCGGGCGGCGCGCAGCGCCCCCGAGGAGAAGTCGAGCCCGACGAGGAGGCGACGCGCGGGCGCGATCCTCCGGGACGACTCCGCCGTGCCGCACCCCATCTCCACGTGGACTCCGTCGGGAGAGAAGAACCGCTCGGCGTAGCCCGCCACGGCCCGGCTGATCACGAGCCGCCGCACCGTTGACGCGATCCTTCCGAAGAGGCTTCCCGGCCCCGAGAGGACGCTCCAGTGAGCCTCCCAGCCGTCCCGAGCCGGATCCGTCAAACCCTCACCCGGACGGGGTGCCGGAAAGCGCGATCCCGGCGACCGGTTGCGCGTCGACCTCCAGCCATCGAGCCGGGAGAGCGCCTCGACGAAGAGGGCGACGGCTTCATGCCGACAATATACTGTGGTCGGCCCCGGCTCCCGGAGTCGGTCCTCGTGAAGCGCCCCCGGTGCGGAGCGAGGAGAGGGACCGGGTCCGGAACGGCCCTCGATATCCTGCTCGAAGGATGGAGACGCGGCGGCTCCGGCGACCCCGGGGCGATGGGAGGAGGGGAATGATCTCCCGACACGGTCCACCGGCGGAGCCGGGCGCGCCCGCGTCGGTCGGCCGCTCGGCGACCGGGCGGAGCGGAAGGGCCGTCGGACCGGCTGCGGCGGGGGACCGGTGCCCGGCCTGCGGTGAAGACGCCCTGAAGGGGTCCCGTCCGGAGTGGACCCTCCGCTGCGGCTCGTGCGGCCTCTGGCGCTCGAGCCTGGGATCGCGGGACGGGCGGCTCCTGGATCAGGGCTGCCTCGACGAGGGGAGGCGGGCGGCCGGGCTGAAGCCCCTTCGCGAAAGGAACAACGAGACGGTCCTGGACGCGATCGCGGGGATTCGCGGGATCCGCGGTCTGCGGATCCTCGACGTCGGGAGCGGGCACGGGTGGTTCGTCGACGCGGCCGCGCGAAGGGGCGCCGAGGCCGAAGGGATCGAGCCCGATCCGGGAGTGGCGGCGCGGGCCGTCGAGTCCGGCCGGACCGTTACGGTCGGGTACTTTCCGGAGGCGCTTCCCGAGGGCGCGACCTACGACGTCATCTGCTTCAACGACGTCCTCGAGCACATCGTCGACGTCGGGTCGGCGCTGGCTGCCTGCCGCGAACGCCTCCGACCCGGAGGCCTCCTGGCCGTCTCCGTACCCGACGCGGACGGCACGCTCTTCCGGGCCGCCTCGCTCCTCCGCCTCGCCGGGTGGACGGGACCGTGGGAGAGGCTGTGGCAGGCGGGCTACCCGAGCCCGCACGTCTCGTACTTCGACGAGACGACGCTCCGCCGCCTTGCGGCCGGGTCCGGCTTCGCGTTCGTGACGTCGCGGAGTCTCGCGACCCTGACGCTGCGCGGCCTCTGGCAGCGCCTGCACATGGACCGCCCCGTGAGCCCGGCGAGCTGCCTTCTCGCGGCGGCCCTCGTGGTCGCGCGGATCCTGCTCCTCGCCCTTCCCGCGGATCAGTCGCTCTTCGTCTTCCGGCCGGGTGCGGCGGACCCGGCCACGCCGGGCGGAGCCGACCGGCCGGCTCCGGCGTGAGGCCGCCTGCGTCGGCGGGGAGCCGCGCTCCGCGGAACAGGACGCCGGGGCCAGTCGGTATGATTGCGGCGACCTCCCCACTCGCTTCTCGACGGTGAGGAGCGTCGACCCGTAGGGGCCGTGGCCCGGATCGCGAAGGAGTCCGGACCCGGCGCGCCGACCCGTGTCCTGCCCCGGCGGCGGTTCGGAGCTCATCCAGGAGGAACGAGCGCGATGGCGACGGTTTTCGACAGGGCGGCGGAGAGGCTCGACCGCGAGGAGTCCCTTCTGGCGACGGACGGGGCGGATCTCCTTCCGCCGATGCCCGCCGTCGCCCCTCCACCGGCCGTCGATCGGGAGCTCGAGATCGCAAACGCCTGCTGGGACAGCCGGTCCGTCCCCTCCGGGAGCCGCGCCGGGACCCTGAAGAGGCTCGTGCAGTGGGTCCTCCGGCCCTACACGACGGGGCAGACCTCCTACAACGGGGCCGTGGTGCGGGTCCTGAACGCCTGGCGCGGCCATCTCGAGTCGCTCGGGCCGGCCCTGGCCCGACACGCGAGCGCGTTGGACGAGCGCTGGGCCCGCCTTCGGGAGCTCCGCGACGAGCGGTCGATCGTCCTGGAGGGCCGGCTCCTGGGTCGTCTCGAGAGCCTCGAGAGCCGGATCGCCTCGCTCGAGGCGGACCTCTCCGAAGCTCTCGCCGAGAGGGACGAGGACCGGAGGCGCCTCGAGTCGCTGGCGGCCCGCCTCGCCCCCCTCGGCGAATCGACCTCCTCGCCGAGGCCGGGCCGGACGGCGAAGGACCCCGAGCCTCGCTGAGGGCGTTCGCGCCGATGCGGATCGCGCTCGTCACGGTGCCTCACCCGTCGGCACGGGGAGGCGCGGAGGTCTTCTACGAGGGCCTCGAGGACGCGCTCCGTGGGGCGGGTCACGCGGTCGAGGTGGTCCCGGTCGCCTGCGACGAGTCGACCTTCGAGGGGATCCGGGAGGGATACCGGGCCGCCGAGGCCCTCGACCTGAGCGCGTTCGACGCCGTGATCTCCACGAAGGCGCCGTCGTTCGCGCTCCATCACCCGAGGCACGTCTCGTACCTCGTCCACACCATCCGCGTCTTCTACGACATGTTCGAGTCGTGGACGGACGGGTCGGCCGCGAGCCGGGCGATGAGGGACGAGGTCCACGCGAGGGACTTCCGCTCCCTCGGCCGGATTCCCGACGACCGCCGGTTCGTCATCGGGGTCGAGCCCGGGGAACGGCTCCACCGGCAGATCGGCCTGCGGGCTCGGCCGCTCCATCCGGGCCTCCGGGACTCGTCCCTTTTCCGGCAGGGGCCCTACGAGCACGTCCTGCACGTGGGTCGGCTCCACGCGTGGAAGCGGGTCGACCTCGCCCTCGAGGCGTTCCGGCGGTGCCCGGCGGACGTTCCCCTCCTCGTCGCGGGGACGGGCTCCGAGGAGGGGCGCCTTCGCGAGCTCGCGCGGGAGGACCCGAGGATCCGCTTCCTGGGCGAGGTGGACCGCGCGGAGCTGCGGTCGCTCTATGCCCGCGCCCGCGCCGTCCTCGTCACGCCGATTCGCGAGGACTTCGGGTACGTCGTCCTCGAGGCCGGCCTCGCGGGCAAGCCGGTCCTGACGTGCCGGGACTCCGGCGAGCCGGCCCGCGTCGTCGCGCGGGAGGGCTCCGGGGTCGTCTCCGAGCCGCGGCCGGAGGCCCTCGCGCGGGATCTCTCCCGTCTCCTCGAGGACCCTGGCGCGGCCGCCGCGATGGGATCGCGCGGGCGGTCGTGGGCGATCGGGGTCCGGTGGGACCGCGTGGCGGGGACGCTGCTGGGGGCGCTCGAGCGCCCCGCGCGGACCGCGGCGGGGAAGGGCCTGCGCCGCCCGCGGGTCCTCGTCGTCGACAACCAGCCGATCGAGCCTCCGGTCGGAGGGGGCCGGCTCCGGCTGCACGGCCTCTACTCCCACCTCCCGGCGGACCTCGACCCGGTCTACCTGGGGACCTACGACTGGCGCGGGCCGGGGTACCGGTGCGTCTCCCACGGGCGCCTGACCGAGGTCACCGTGCCGCAGAGCGCGGCGCACTTCGCGGCCCACGAGGCGCTGCAGGCCGAGGCGCCCGCGCTGACCCCCGACGTCACGTTTCCCCTCCTCTCGGTCCTCTCGACGGCCTTCTCGGAGAGGCTCGCGTACGAGGTGGCCCGCGCCGACGCGGTGATCGTCAGCCACCCGTGGGCGTACCCCGGCGTCAGGCGTGTGGCCGAACGCGGCGCGAAGCCGCTCGTCTACGACGCGCAGAACGTCGAGGGGCGGCTGAAGGCGCAGCTCCTGGGCGGCGAAGGCGTCGCCGGCGACCTCGCCGCGGCGTGCGCGGAGCTCGAAGGCGAGCTCTGCCGCGACGCGGACCTCGTCCTCGCGTGCTCGGCGGAGGACGCGGAGGCGTTCCGCGCGGACTACGGGATCGAGGCGGGAAAGATCCGGGTCATCCCGAACGGCGTCGACACCCGGTCGATCCGCCCAGCGACCGAGGCCGGACGCCGGGCCGCGCGACTCCGGCTCGGGATCGGCCCGGACGAGAGGGCCGCCGTCTTCGTCGGCAGCCGCTATCCCCCGAACGTCGAGGCAGCGCGCTTCGTCGTCGAGTCCCTCGCCCCGGCGCTGCCGCACGTCCGTTTCCTCCTCGTGGGCGGCTGCACCGACCTCCTGGAGCGATTCACCCTCCCCGCGAACGTCGTCGCCCCGGGGGAGGTCCCTCCCGACGTGAGGGACGCCTGCTACGCCGCCGCGGACGTCGCGCTCAACCCGATGAGCCGGGGGTCGGGGACGAACATCAAGATGCTGGACTTCCTCGCGGCGGGGCTCCCCTGCGTGACGACACCGGCCGGCGCCCGCGGTCTCGAGGAGGGGAGGGGCACGGCCTGGCTGGTCGCCGACCTGACGGAGTTCGCCGCGAGCGTGGCGCGGCTGATCGGCGACCCGGACCTCCGAGCCCGGACCGCCGCCGCCGCGCGCGCCCTGGCCGAGACGAGGTACGACTGGAGCGACCTTGGCCGCGAGGCCGGCGGCGCCGTGCGGGCGCTCCTCCTGCGGTCCCGGGCGCACCCGCCGAGGGCTCGGCGCGGAGCCGTGCGCCCTCCGAAGGTGGCCATCCTCTCCACGTGGCGGACGCGGTGCGGCATCGCCGACTACACGGAGATGCTCGTGGGGTCCCTGCCGGTCGGGGCGGACGTCGTCATCTACGCCGAACGGACGGCGTGCGGGGCACCGGACGGCCCGCGCGTCCGGAAGAACTGGACGCTCGGGGCGCGGGAAACGCGGGCGCTCGCGGAAGACCTCGCGACGGACCGCCCCGACGTCCTCCTCGTGCAGCACAACCCGGGCCTGCTGGACGAGACGGGCCTGGAGCTGGTCTCCAGGGCCTGCCGGGAGCACGCCGTCAAGCTGGTCGTCACGCTTCACGCCGCGCGGTTCCTCGATCCCGGCCGGATTCCCGGCTCCCCGCTCGCGACGGCGGACCGGCTGTACGTCCACCGCGTCGAGGACGCGGCCTGGCTGCGGGACCGGGGCGTCGCCGCGCCGATCCGCGCGTTCGCGCAAGGGATCCCGCGGCTCCCTCCGCGCTCCATCGACGACGCGAAACGGGTCCTCGGCCTCGACGGGAGGACGGTCGTCGGGCACTTCGGCTTCGCCCGGCCTCACAAGGGGACCCTCGAGCTGATCGGCGCGTTCGACTGGCTCGCGCCGGCGCTGCCGGCCCTCGAGCTCCTGCTCCTCACCTCGGAGTACCCCAGCGGCGACTCCCGGGACTATCTCGCCGCCTGCGCCCGGCGGATCGCCTGCAGCCCGTTCCGAGACCGGATCCACGCCTCCGCCGATCACCTTTCCCTCCCGACGGCAGGTCTCCTGCTCCAGGCCTGCGACCTCGTCGTCTTCCCCTACGGTCCGTCACAGGAGTCCTCCAGCGCCGCCGTCCGCCTCGCGCTCGCGGCCGGCCGGCCGGTCCTCGTCAGCCGTTCCGGGATCTTCCTCGAGCTGGAGGGGACGGCGGAGTTCGTGGCGGATCCGGAGCCCGGCGCCCTGGCGTCGGAGATCGCCGACCTCCTGGCCGACCGGGACCGCCGCAGCTCCTGCTGCGACCGGGTCACCCGCTTCGCGGCGCGCCGGACCTGGCCTCGCGTGGCGGCGAGCCTCTGGGGAGACCTGAGGGCGCTCGCGTCCGCAGGTGGGGAGGCGCAGCCGGCCGGCGAGGCCGCACGGCGGTCCGGCACGAACGGCGCGTCCCTCTCAACGGCGAGGTGACGGCTCTTGAGAAGACGGCTCGTGCCTCTCCTCTCCGTCCTGCTCGCCGGATCCTGCGGCCGGGCACCGGAGGTCCCCGCCGCCGGCGAGCCGAAGCCCGTGTCGCTCGAGTCGCGAGCGGGATGCGTCGCGGCCACGCCCGGCGAGATCGAACCGCGATTCGAGCCGGTCGAGGCCCCTTCCTCGATCGCGGCGGGGGAGGTCGCGCGGGTCCGGTTCCGGGTCCTGAACGCGGGGCCCTGCACCTGGCGCGCCGGCGGACCGGACGCCGTCCGGTTCGGCTACCACTGGTCGGACCCCGAGGGGACGGGGAGCTGGGACTCGGTCGTCTGGGACGACGGGGCCCGCACCTCGCTTCCGCGCGACCTCCCGCCGGGGGGCGCGGCAGAGCTGCTCCTCGGGGTCCGCCCGATGCCCCGAGCTGCGGCGAGGGCGAAGCTCGTGATCGCCCCGCTCATCGAGCGGGTCGGCTGGCTCGACGGCAAGGCCCTCGTCCTCACGGTGGATGTGAGGTGACTCTCGCCGCGACGGAGGGGCGGAGCCCGGGAGGGGGGCTTCGGACGGTCCTGCTGGCGGGGCTCGGGTACCTCGTGGCCGCTCTGGTCCTCACCTATCCCCTGGTCGTCTCGCCGAGGACGACGATCGAGCTGGGGTGGGGCGATCCGGTCCTCTACGTCTACCTCCTCGCCTGGGGACAGCACGCCCTGCTGACGGACCCGCTGCACGTCTTCGACGCCTCCTTCCTCTTCCCGACGCCGAACGCGCTCTCGCTCTCGGATCACTACCTCGCGGTCTCGTGGCCGCTCGTCCCCCTGGCGGCCCTCGGCGACCCGCTCCTCGCCCACAACCTCGCGACCCTGATCGGGCTGGTCGCGTCGGGGCTCGGGTCCTTCCTCCTCCTCCGGCGACTGTCGGTCTCGCCGGGCGTCGCCTGGGCCTCGGGGCTCCTCTTCGCCTTCCTTCCGTGGCGTCTCGGGCAGGTCGGCCACCCGCAGCTCCTGCAGACCGGGTGGCTTCCCCTCGCTCTCGTCGCGTTCGAGGCGTGGCGGGAACGTCCCGCCGCGGGACGCTCCGCGGCCTTCGGAGCGATCGCGGGGTCGACGTTCCTCGCCTCGGCCTACCACGGGTACGCCTTCTTCCTCTTCCTGGCGGTCTACGTCCCCGCGAGGCTGAGGAAGCGCCCGGGGAGCGGAGAGGCGGGAGCGGGCCGCAGGCTGTCTCTCCACGGGCTCCTCGCGACCGCGGGAGCGGGCGTCGTCCTGGCCCCGTCGCTCCTCGCCTACCGGGCGATGAAGGCCGAGCTCGGGGAGGTCAACCCCCTCGGCCTTCTCGCGCGGCGCGGGGCGGACCTCCTCGACTACCTGAATCCCTCCTCCCTCTCGCTCGTCTGGGGCCGCTTCGGGCAGGAGGGGCACCCGTACAGCGACGTCCCGTGGGAGATGCACGCATTCCCCGGGGTGCTTCCCCTCTGCGCCCTCGCCGCGGGCATCGTCGTCGCGCTCCGTGGCCTGACGCGGCGCGACGGGACGGGACCCCGGGGGGGCCCGGTAACGGCCTTCACGCTCGCCGGGCTCTTCCTGGCCCTCGTCTCCCTCGGCCCGGTCGTCCACGCGGCGGGACATCGGCTCCCGGTCCCGGGACCCTACGAGCTCCTCTACAGGCTCCTTCCCGGCTTCTCGGCGCTTCGGGTGCCGGCGCGCGCCTCGTTCTTCGTCGGCCTGGCCGGGGCGGCGCTTTTCGGTCTGCTCCTGGAATCCCTCAGGGCGCGGACGACGGGACCGGTCCGTCACGCGGTCGTCGTCGGGGGCTGTGCGCTCGTCCTCCTCGACGTCTGGCCGCACCCCCTCCCGTACCTCAGGGCCACCGAGTACCTCCGGCTCCGGAGCGCCATGGCCGCGACGGCGTCCCGGGCCGCGCGCGGCGCCGACGTGGTCCTGCCGCTCGACCGGCGGCTCAACTATGCGGCGCCCGCCGCATCGGCAGGGGCGTTCCGGCCGCTCCTCAACGGGGTCTCCGGCTACCTGCCGCCCTCCAACGGACGTGCCTTCGACCTCCTGGCGCAGCGTGGCTGGGGAGCGGAGCAGGCTCTCCTCCTCCGGCGCCTCGGCGTCACGCGGGTCCTTCTCGATCGCAGGCTCCTCGCGAGCGAGCCGCGGGACCGGATCGTCCGCCAGCTCCTCGCGCACGCCCGCGAGGTGACGAGCTTCGATCCGATCGAGGACGTGGAGGTCCTCCTCGTCAGGTGGGACTGAGGCGAGCGTCCCGATCCGGGTCCCCGGGCCTGCGGGCGGAGCGAGCCGATCGTCCTGTTTGTTGAGACGACATCTCTGCGGGTAGACTTCCCTCGAGGTCTGGGACATGAACCGACTCGGCTCCTCCGTTCTTCGGACGGCTGCTGCGGCCGTCCTCCTCCTCGCCCTGGTCCCCGGTGCGGGGCGAGCCCAGTCGATTCAGACCATCGCCGGAGGGGGCGCCGACGAGGGGCGGTTCCGGACGCTCGCCTCCATGACGGGGTACGCGGGGGCGTTCGACGCGAACGGGAACCTGCTGTTCGCCGACAACAACAGGGTGCGCCGGATCTCGGCGGCGGACGGCGGCGTGACGACGGTGGCCGGGAACGGGTCGGCCGGGTTCACGGGCGACGGAGGACCGGCGACCCTCGCCGCCGTCAACGCCGCCTTCGGGATCGCGGTCGACCCGCAGGGGAACGTCTTCGTCGCCGACCTCGGAAACGCCGCGGTCCGGCGGATCTCGCCGAGCGGCATCATCTCGACGGTGGCGGGTACCGGCGCGGCGGGCTCCCAGGGCGGCGAGAACGTCCCCGCCACGCAGGCTCAGCTCAGCTTCCCGAGCGCGATCGCCGTCGACGGGGCCGGCAACCTCTTCATCGCCGATGCGGGCAACAACAGGGTCCGGCGCGTCGACCTGACGACCGGGCTGATCACGACCTACGCCGGGACGGGGGCGGCGGGCGCCCCGCTCGAGAACGTGCCGGCCACCCAGAGCCCGCTCCGGACGCCGCTCGGGATCGCGCTCGACGGAGCGGGGAACCTCGTCGTCGCCGACCGCGACAACCAGCGCGTGAGGAGGATCGACCGGGCGACGGGGCAGATCCGGACGATCGCCGGGACCGGGGCCACGGGGGCAGCCGGCGACGGCGGCCCGGCGACGCAGGCGACGCTGAACGGCCCCAGCAGCCTCGCCGCCGACGGCTCGGGAAACGTCTACGTCTCCTGCCGCTTCAGCAACAGCGTCCGGCGGATCACACCCGGCGGGTCGATCGATCTCGTGGCCGGGACCGGCGCCGCGGGCTACTCGGGCGACGGCGGTCCGGCCTCCCTCGCGGCCCTCAACGAGCCCTCCGGCCTGGCGGTCGACTCGAGCGGGAGCCTCTACGTCTTCGACCTCAGGAACTTCAGGATCCGGAGGGTCGACGCCGGCACCCGGCTCATTGCCACCTTCGCCGGCAACGGGTCGCCCAACTCCGGGGACGGAGGGCCGGCGGTCGCCGCCGGACTGAGCCAGCCCGCGGACGTCGCCCGCGATTCCGCGGGGAACCTCTTCATCGCCAACTTCTCGGCGGACACCGTGAAGAGGATCGCGGCCGGCTCGGGACGGATCACCACGGTCGCGGGGACGGGGGTCCGCGGCGGGGAGGGGGACGGCCTGCCGGCGACCCAGGCGCAGCTCGAGATCCCCGGGGCGGTCGCCGTCGACGGCGCCGGAAACCTCTACATCGCCGAGACCCAGGGGAACCGGATCCGTCGAGTCGACGTGCAGACGGGGCTCATCTCGCGGTTCGCGGGAACGGGGACCCGCGGGCTCTCCGGCGACGGCGGCCCCGCGACCCAGGCCGCCATCAACTATCCGACCGACGTCGTGGTCGACCCGGCAGGCAACGTCTACGTCGCCGACTTCGGCAACACGTGCGTCCGTCGGATCTCCGCGGGCGGGACGATCACGCCCTACGCCGGGTCCTGTGGCGTCGTCGGATCGACCGGGGACGGCGGACCCGCGACCCGGGCCCTTCTCGCCGGTCCCGCCGGACTCGCCCTGGACGCTTCGGGCGGCCTCCTCATCGCGGACCAGGAGAACAACAAGATCCGCTACGTGACGCCCGGCGGGATCATCCGCACGCTCGCCGGGACCGGCGTCGCGGGACACACCGGCGACGGCGGCGCCGCGACGCAGGCGACTCTCTCGAAGCCGACGGGCGTCGCGGTCGACGCTGCGGGGAACGTGCTCGTCGCCGAGCGCGGGAACCACACGATCCGGAGGGTCACCGTCGACGGCCGGATCCTCGCCGTCGCGGGGACGGGCTCCCCGGGCTTCTCCGGGGACGGGGGCCCGGCGGCGGAGGCCGCCCTGAACACGCCGCTCCAGATCGCCGTCTCCCCGGGGGGCGACGCGTTCGTCGCCGACCAGCAGAACGGCCGGATCCGGTCGATCCTCGCCTGCGTCTCCGTGTCCCCCCCCGCCCTCTCGCTTCCCTCGAACGGCGCGACGGGCGTCTCCCTCCCGCTGACTCTCTCGTGGAGCGCCGTCCCCGGGGCCTTCCGCTACGACCTCTTCGTGGACACCGCCAACCCGCCGGCCCGGCTCCTCGCGGGAGACCTGGGCGCGACCTCGTTCGACGCCTCGAACCTCGACCCGGGCGTCCGGTACTTCTGGCGGGTCGTCGCGAAGGGGGACCCGTTCTGCCCGTCGGCGGCTTCCGCGTCCTCGGCGGTCTCCTCGTTCGTCACGGGCGCCGCGTGCCGGGCACCGGCGCCCTTCGCCGGGACGGCCCCGTCGGACGGGGCGACCGGCCTGACCTCGCCCCTGATCTCGTGGCAGGCGGCGGAAGGCGCAGGGACGTACGACCTCTACCTCGGCCCCTCCAGCCCGCCGGCGCTCTTCGCGGCGGGCCTGAGCTCGACCTCGTTCGCCCCTCAGGGGCTCGCGCCGGGCTCGGCCTACACCTGGTTCGTCGTCTCGCACGCGGCGTGCGACCCGACGAAGACGACCTCGACCGCGACGAGGGCGTTCACCCTCGGGGGGCTCTGCTCGGCGCCGGCCTCGTTCTCCCTTCTCTCCCCTCCTCCGGGATCGGGCGCGGTCGCGGCGAACCCGACCCTCGCGTGGGCCGCCTCTTCCGGCGCGGCCGCGTACGACGTCTACCTCGGGCCGTCGAACCCTCCGGCGCTCTACCTCGTCGACCTCACGGCGACGACGGCCCCCCTCTCCGGCCTGGCCTCCGGGACGACGTACTACTGGCAGGTCGTCGCGAAGGTGCCCTGTGACCCGACCAAGAAGGTGGCGTCGCCGGTCGCGAGCTTCACGGTCGGCGGGGCCTGCATCCCCCCGTCGGCGCCCGCGTTCACGTTCACGCCGCCCGGCTCGGTCGGCGCGGGCCAGACCTACGTCGTCTCCTGGTCCGAGCCGGCGGGCCTCGACGGTGCGGCGAGCTACGTCGTCGAACGGTCGACCAACGTCTCCTTCAGCCCCCTCCTCGACTCCCAGGAGACGACCGCGCGGTTCGCGTCGTTCACGGCCGGCGCCGCGGGGACCTACTACCATCGTGTCCGTGCGGTCCGGCCGTGCGCGCAGGGAACGCCGTCCGCGACGGCGACCGTCGAGGTCGTCGACGGCGCGCCGAACGTCGTCCTGAGCGTGGCGCCCGCCGCCGTCCTGGTCGCCCTCGGGGAGAAGGTCGAGACGAAGTCGAGCAGCTTCACGCTCGAGAACATCGGCGTGGCGCCCGTGTCGCTGAGGCTCACCCAGCAGTTCCTCCCGAACGCCGGCGGCGACCCCGTCGCCTTCTTCGTCCTGCGGGACCCGCAGGGAGGCGGCACCGACACGTTCACGCTCGAGCCAAGAAGGCCGAAGACCTTCGAGGTGAGGTTCCAGGGCGTCGACACCTCCGTGCCCGCCTCGCTGCAGGGGCTCGTCATCGTCCTGCAGTCGAACTTCCAGCCCCTCGCCATCGCGCCGTACGGCTTCGTCAACCTCAAGGTCGGCGCGACGGAGACCGTCGCCCCGCAGTTCGTCGACGCCAACGGGACGCCGACGGAGTCGGCGTTCTTCCCGGGCTTCGCATCCGGCGACGACCGGGGACGGGACCCGATCTCGGTCGGCATCCGCAACCCGGGATCCGCGCCGATGGAGCTGGCGGCGGAGATCGCCCCCGAGGTCTGGCTCGAGCCGGAGACCGGGTGGAACGCCACGCCGATCGCCCCGGGGGCGACCCGGACCGTCCGGCTCTACACCCGAAGGAGCCAGGCGCCGAACGGCTCCGCGCTGCCCCGCTACACCTACTTCACGGTGAGGACGCGCGGGGGCGCCTCGGCGCGCCTCCTCGTCCAGGACGACGACCTCACCACCACGACCTCCGGCCGCGCCTCGGCGCTCGGGCCGGCGGACCGGTCGTTCATCGTCCCGTCGATCGCGAGCGTGACGTCCCGGACGGGCGGGCGCTTCGTCTCGCGCGTGAGGATCACGAACGCCGCGAGCCAGGCGGTCCAGACGACGCTCGTCTTCACCCCGCCGCAGACGGACGGCTTCGGGAGCGGCGTCCGGTCCGCGACGGTCCTCGTCCCGCCGGGCGACGCCGTCGCCCTCACCGACCCGGTGACCCAGCTCTTCGGCCTCCCGTCCGGCTCCGGGGACCTCGAGGTCCGGGCCGCACCGGAGCGAATCGGCTCGCTGACCGTCACCTCGGGCGTCGACGCCCCGGGGAAGAACGGCGGCTCCTTCGGCTTCCAGATGCCGACGCTCCTCAGGGGAGAGGGGGCCAAGCTGGGCCGTCCGTCCTTCTTCTCGGGACTGCGGCGCTCCGCCGCCTACCGGAGCAACCTCATCCTCGTGGAGACGACCGGGGCCGACGCGGCCACGGTCCAGGCGGCCCTCTACGACACGGCCGGGGCGCCGCGGGGAAGCGCCGCCTACCAGGTGCCGCGCTACGGCCAGGTCCAGGTGAACGACGTGGTCGGCGCGCTCGGCGGGGCCGACGTCGACTACGGCCGGATCGAGCTGACCGTGACGGCGGGAGGGGGGACCGTCGCGGGCGTCGCCACCGTCATCGACAACGCGACGGACGACGCCTCCACGCTCGTCGCGCAGCCGCTGACGGAGTCGCCCGCCGGCGCGGTCCGGGCGCGCCTCCCGGGCCGGTCGAGCCGGGGGAGCGCGGCGTCGCCGCGGCAGCTCGCGATCCCCGCCGTCGTGTCCGGCTATCGGACGTTCCCGGGGACGAACCTCCCGTACGAGTTCCGCTCCGCCCTCACCCTGACCGCGGGGAGCGCCACACCGGCCACCTTCTCGCTCCGCTACCTCGACAGCGACCCGGGCACCGGGGCGGTCCGGAACACGATCCTCCGGGACGTGACGGTCCCGGCCCGGGGGACGTATCACAGCGACAACGTCCTGGTCGAGCTCTTCGGCATCCCGAGCGGTCAGCCGTCGCAGGGTCCCCTCTTCGTGGAGGTCACCGGCATCGGGCAGGTCTTCTGCAGGGTCTACTCGCTCCTCGACTCGGGGTCCCTCGGCGACGGCTTCCCGGTGGTCCCGCTCGACGCCGAGTCGCTGACCGGGGCCGGCCGGTCGCTCCCGGTCTACGTCGACGGGCTCGAGCAGTCGACGGATTCCTCGCGCGGCACGCGGTCGAACCTGATCCTGACCGAGGTCGGGGGGCAGCCGGTCACGGTGGACGTGAAGCTGTACGAGGCGGGGAACCGGAGCCGGCCGATCGGGGAGGGGACCTACTCGCTCGCCGCCTACGAGAAGAAGCAGCTCTCGACGGTCTTCCGCGACCTGGGGCTGGACTCGACCCTGCGCCGCAAGGACCGGACGAACGTCCTCTGCGTCGTGACCGCGACGTCGGGGAACGGCCTGGCGGCCGCGGTGGTGACCACGATCGACAACAGGACGGGCGACACCCGGACCGCGCTCCTGTCGCCGTCGGGCGGGGTGGCCGCGACGGGGAGCGGCGGGGCGGCCATCGGGTTCTGAGCGGCCCCGCCGGCGCCGCCCACGGGGATCAGGCGGCCGGCTCGGCCAGCCGTGCCCGGATCCTCTCCGCGGCTCGCTCCCACGTCCACCTCTCGGCCATCTCGGCCGCGGCGCGGCGGCCGACGGCGGCCGCCTCCTCGCGTCGCTCGAAGACGTGCCGGAGGAGGAACGCGAGGTGCTCCGGGTCGGGATCGGCCCAGGAGAAGCCGTCGTAGTACGGGCAGAGGGCCTGGGCCGGGACGGTGCCGCGGACGCGGAGCGGGTACGAGATGCCGGCGTGGACGAACTCGGTGTGGGCGCCCCAGTCGGTGGCGATGGTCGGCAGGCCGCAGGCCATCGCCTCCATCAGCGGCATGTCCCATCCTTCGCCCCGGCCGGCCGAGACGTAGCAGTCGGCGGAGCGGTAGAGCGAGCCGAGCTCGGAGTAGGGGAGCTCGCGGTTGTAGAGGAACGCGATCCTCCCGCCCGCCGGCGCGAGCGCGAGGGACGCGACCTCTCGCCGGAGGTCGAGAGCGGCGTTGCGGTTGATCACCTTGCAGACGAGGACGGCCGGGTCGGAGCGCCGGAAGGTCTGGTTGAAGACCTTCAGGAGGAGCTCGGGCTGCTTGCGCTCGCCCCACTCGAAGTTCGAGAGGAAGACGAAGTCCCCGTGGGGATTCGGATGGCCGGTGATCCCGGGGTGGAAGTGGTCGACGTCGACGCCGAGCGGCATGACGTGGACCGGCCTCCTCAGACCCGAGGCCAGGAAGCCGTCCCTGTTGAAGGCGGTCGGGACCCAGACCTCGTCCATCTCGTTGGCCTGGCGGACCCATTCGGCCGGAAAGCCGTCCACCTCGAGCATCGTGTAGCCGATCCGCCGCCGCCCGCGGTTCCTGCGGAAGACGTCCCCCTGGCCGTAGACGACGGAGACCTCGGGACGGCGCGGGACCTTCCGTTTCGCGATGACCTCGAGGAGATAGTCCCCCGTCCCCTCCGCCTCGAGGGGAGGGAACGGCGTCCCGGGACCGTAGACGTACTCGTACCGGCACCGCACGCCGAGCCCGTCGAGCGCCCGCAGGATCTCCCGCGAGCTCATCGCGTAGCCGCTCGCGAAGTTGAGGATCGACTGCCAGGAGAGGTCGAGGCGATAGCGGCTCTCGAGGGTGTCGAGCCATTTCTTCCGGAAGGTCTTCCTGCTCTCGTGGAAGAGCCGGCTGAAGTGCGCGGGGTCCCGGTCGGTCGAGCCGTGCTCGGCGTGGACGAGGGTGACGTCGCCGGCGCAGACCGTCCGCAGGCCCGCGCCGGCCGCCCGGAGACAGTAGTCTGTGTCCTCGAAGTACGACTCGAACTCTTCCGAGAGGAGGCCTACGCGATCGAGCGTCTCCCGTCGAAGGTAGGCGCAGGCGAAGACGATCCCCTGGACGTCACGCCTGCGGGAGTACTGGTTGACGTCGGTCTCGAGCGAGCCGATCTGCTGTCCCCAGACGGTGTCGGGGAGGACGAACGTCCCGGCGTGCAGGAGCCGGCCGTCCGGCAGGACGAGGCGGCAGCCGACGATGCCGACGTCCGGGGAGGCGTGAGCGGCGTCCCGCAGGCGATCCACCCACCCGTCGGTCAGGACCTCGACGTCGTTGTTCAGGAGGAGGACGTCGGTCGCCGGGTCCGCCGCCCGGATCCCGGCGTTGTTCCCGCGGACGAAGCCGAGGTTCCTGCCGGTCGAGAGGACCCGCAGCCAGTCGAGCTCCCGGAGACGCTCGGGCGTCTCGTCGGTGGAGCCGTTGTCCACGACGAGGACGTCCACCTCTTCGAGGGACGTGTGCCGCCGGACGGTCTCCAGGCACCGCCGCGTCAGATCCCAGCGGTTCCAGCAGAGGACGACCAGCGTAACGCGGCGACCGGTCATGTCCGCTCCCGCCGGGGGAGACGCTGCCAGAGCGCCTCGAGCTCGGCGCCGACGTGGCCCGGGTGAAGGGTCGTGGAGCTCTCGAGCCCGGCGAGGACCTCCTGCAGGTCGCCGGGAAGGTCGAGGTCCGACGGAGCGTCGGAGACCACGAAGGGGAGCAGCTCGAGGGGGACGACCCGGACGAGGGCGAGGAGCCGTCGCCTCAGGCGCGCTACCTCGGCGCGCAGGGCCTCGACCTCGCCTGACGCCTCCCCGGTCCCGTCATCGGCCCCGGCGGGCGGCCGCGTCACCACCGGCGGCCGACGAGCCCGCGGAGCGCCTGGGCGAGGCGCCAGGGAAGGGAGCCGTGGATCGCGGCCACGTATCGTTCCCGCTCCTCGAGCTGGTGGCGAAGGCTGACGGATTCGGCCCGGCCCTGGCTCAGCCTCACCTCGAGGCGTCGGACCTCGGCCTCGAGCCGCCGGGCCGCCTCGCGCGCGAGGGCCAGGTCGGAGACGAGGGCCTCGCGGCTCGGGGGGGAGGACGCCTCGACGGGTGGGCTGGGGCTTTCGTTCGGCATCGTTCGAATCGGACCCCGACCCTCCCCCGCCGGTGCGCTGCCCCGTCGCTCGACCGACGGGTCGAAGGGAGTCGGGCGTCGAGGGGGGGCAATCCGGGTCTGCCACGCGAGGATAGCAGGCACGGGGGCTGGCGGGCCGGAGGTGGGCAGAGACCGGGACATCGGGTGCGTCCCGGGGGCCTCGAGGTGTACGCTCGAGGTGCATGAGCGGCGCGAGGCGACGGGGCGTAGGGGGCGAGCGCCGCCCGTGAAGGGACCCACCGGGCCGTCCGACGTGGTCCTCGCCGTTCACGGTCCGTCACCCGACCTGCAGCGGTGCCTCTCCGCCGTCGAACGTCACACCCGGTTCGACCGCCACCGCCTCCTGGTGGTGGCCGACGGTCCCCTCCCCGAGGGGCCCGAGCGGCTCGTCGCGGGCATGGCCGAGCGGCTGCCGCGGGCGGTCGTCCGCCTCGCCCATCCGGAGCGGCGGGGATACCCGGCGGCCGCGAACACCGGCATCCGCGCCTCGGGGCGCGACGTCGTCCTCCTCAACAGCGACACGGAGGTGACGGAAGGGTGGCTGGAGAAGCTCCACCAAGCCGCGTACTCGGCCTCCGACGTGGCGACGGCCACTCCCTTCTCGAACAACGCCACGATCTGCTCGCTCCCCCGCTTCCTCGAGGAGAACCTGGTCCCCGCGGGCCACACGGTCGACTCGTTCGGGGCGCTCGTCGAGAGGGTCTCCCCGCGGCTCTATCCGGTCCTGCCGACGGGTGTGGGCTTCTGCCTCTACGTGAAGCGGGAGGTCCTCGAGACGGTCGGGCTCCTCGACGAGGGCGCGTTCGGCCTGGGGTACGGCGAGGAGGACGACCTCTGCCAGCGGGCCGCGCGCCGTGGCTACCGGCACGTCCTCGACGACGCGACGTTCGTCTATCACGCCGGCCGGGGGAGCTTCGGGGCGGAGGGGAGGGGGCGCGCCCGACGGGCGGAGCGGGTCCTGGCGCGCCGCCACCCGGCCTTCCTCCCCGCGGTCGCCCGCTTCATCCGGGAGGACCCGCTGCGGCCGCTGCGGGAGAGGGTGCTGGCCGCCCTGACTCCGCCCCGACGGCTCGCCGGGAAGAGGCCGGCGCGGCGGGTCGCTCACCTCGTCCACGGCTGGCCCCCCTTCGCCTCGGGGGGGACCGAGGTTTACGCGCGGACCCTGGCGCTCGCGCAGGCCGGTCGCCACGACGTCGCCGTCTACGCGCGGCTCGAGGAGCCGCGGCGCGCGCTGGGGGACGCGCTCGAGCTCGTCGACGGCGGGGTGCGCGTCCGGCTCGTCGTCAACAACTTCTCCCAGCGCGATCCGCTCTCGCGGAACGCGCTTCACGACCGCCGCCTCGCGCGCGACTTCGAAAGGTTCCTCGAGGGGCTCCGTCCCGACGTCCTCCACGTCCACCACCTCGCGGGGACCGCCGCGACCCTCCCGGGCGTAGCGCGGCGGCTCGGGATCCCGATCGTCTTCCAGCTCCAGGACTGGTGGGCGCCCTGCGCGCGGGTGAACCTCCTCGACCACGAGGGGAGGCGCTGCACGGGCCCGTCCCCGCTGAAGTGCGCGCGCTGCATGCCTCTGACGTCGATCCCTCCCGCCGGGGGCTGGAGCGCGGTCCTCCACGCCGTCCGCGCCGCGCTCCAGCGCCGGGCCCTCGACGCCGCCGGAGCGTGCCTGTGCGGCTCGCGCTTCCTCGCGGAGAGCTACCGGAGACTCGGCTGGCTCCCGGGAGGAGCGGCGGTTCGGGTGCTGCCCTACGGCGCCGACGTTCCCGCGGGAGAACGCGCCGCCCACCCTCCTGCGAGGCGCCCCGTTCGCTTCGGATTCGTCGGCCCTCTCATGCCCCACAAGGGGGCGCTCGTGGCGGTGGAGGCCTTCCGGGGCCTTCCGGCGACCGCGGCGCGGCTCGTCGTCTGGGGGGACCCGTCGGCCGCCGGACCCTACGGCGAGGAGCTCCGGAGAGCGGCGTCCGGCGGCCCGGTGGAGTTCCGCGGACGCTTCGAGGAGGGGAGGAGGGACGAGGCCTTCGATTCGATGGACGTCCTCCTCGTCCCTTCGCTGGGCCTGGAGTCCTACGGGATCGCGGTGGACGAGGCGATGGCGCGCGGGGTCCCGGTGGTCGCCAGCCGCGACGGCGCCCTCGTCGAGCGCTACGACGAATCGTGCGGGGGCTTCTTTCCGCCCGGAGACGTCGCGGCGCTCCGGGGGTGGGTCGCGCTCCTCTCGTCCGAGCCGGCCCGCATCGACGCGTGGAGGCGCGCGCTACCGCGAGTCCGGCCGCTGTCCGAGAATGCCCGGGACGTGGACGAGCTGTACGACCGCCTCCTGGGCCCCGGAGGCCGCCCCTGACGGGCCTCCGGACAGCCCTCGACGTCCTCTCCGGGGAAGGGATCCGGGGCGTGCGGGAGCGTCTCGCCGAGCGGGCCCGCAGCGCCTCCGCGCACAGGAGGTTCCGGCCCGTCCCGATCGCCCGCCTGCGGGCTCCGGGGGGCGATCCTCCGATCCTGAATGCCCTTCCCGTTCCGCTCGACCCCCGCGGGGGCGGCGTCCCCGGCCAGCTGCGGGTCCGGCTCGAGGTCGAGGAGTCCCGACGGCCCGTCGCGCTCCTGGCGAGGGCGGGGCGGCGGTACGTCCTGTACGTCACCGACGGCACCACGCGGGTCGCCGCGCCTCTCGGCCCCGCCACGGACCCCGGGCCGCCCGCCCTCCGCGACGCCGGCGCGGAGGGCGCGCTCGAGGCGGCCCTCGGCGCGACGCGAGCCCGGGTCCTCCACCTGGAAGGGGCGGCGGGCTGGCCACTCGAAGGAGTCGCAGCCGTCCTTCCGGGGGCCACGCGCCTCGTCCTCTCGGTCCACGACTTCGCTCTCTTCTGTCCGCGCCCGCACCTCGTCGAGGAGCCGTCCGGCGCGTTCTGCGGCTACTCGATCGACGACGCTCGCTGCGGCCGGTGCCTCCGAGCCAGCTGGACGGTGGAGGAGCGCCTGATCGGCCGGTGGCGCCGGGCCGCGGCCGCCCTCCTCGAGCGGTCCGACGCGGTCGTCTTCGCCTCGAGGTTCCTCCTCGACCGGCACCGGACGCTCTTCCCGGGCCCCTGGGCAGGGCGGGGGCGAGTGATACCGCCCGCGGTGCCGTCGGGGCTCCTTCCCGGAGGCGCGGAGCGGGCGCCCCGGTCCGGCCGTCCGCCCCACGTGGCCTTCGTGGGCGCCTACCGTCCGCACAAGGGGGCGCTCCTCTTCGAGGCGGCGCTCGGTCGGCTCGATCCGAGCCTCCGCGCCCGCGTTCGCTGGTCCGTCTTCGGAGGGGGGGATCCCGCCCTCCTCCGTCGTGCCCGGCGTCTCGGCGTCCACGTCCTCGGCTACTACCGGTTCGGCTCCCTGCCGTCGCTCCTCCGCCGTCGACGGGTCGACCTCGCCCTGATCCTCTCGATCTGGCCCGAGGCCTACTCGATCACCCTCACCGAGTGCCGCCAGGCGGGCGTGCCGGTGGCGGTCCTCGCGATGGGAGCGCCGGGCGAGCGGGTCGGGGCCGAGGGGAGCGGGCACCTCCTCGACCCGGCCCGTGCCGAGCAGGAGCTGACGGCGCTCCTCGAGCGCGTGGCGCGCGGCGAGCTGGAGGTCCCGCCCCACGCGCTCCCCGAGCCGGAGCCCGGGCCGGAGGCAGTGGGGGACGCCTGGTGCCGCGTTTATGCGGAGCTGGGCGCGGCCGCGCGGGGGACGGCGTGACGGGGGCCCGGGAGCGGCTCCTCTCGGTCGTCGTCCCGACGAAGGACACGCGTGACCTGACGCTCGGGTGCCTCGGCTCGGTGACGGCGGCGACGCTTCCGGAAGGGACGGGGCTCGAGATCGTCGTGGTGGACGACGGGAGCTCGGACGGAACGGAGTCGGCCGTCCACGCCCGGTTCCCCGCGGCCCGCGTCGTCCGTCGCGGGCGATCGGGCGGCTTCACGATCGCGGCGAACGAGGGGATGGCCGAGGCGTCGGGCGAGCTGCTGCTCCTCCTGAACAGCGACGCCGAGGTCGAGCCGGGTGCGCTCGTCGCCCTCGTCCGGGCCTTCGACGCCGACCCGCGGCTCGGGATCGCGGGCGGGTACCTGGCGTACCCGGACGGGACCCCTCAGTGGAGCGGGGGGCGGCTCCCGACCCCCCTCTGGCTCTTCGCGCAGGCGACCGGCCTCCCGCCGCTCCTCGGCCGCCTCCCCCTCTATCGGCGGCTCAAGCCGGTCCGGCCGGCCAGCGGGGAGGTGGACTGGGTCTCGGGAGCCGCCCTGGGGGTTCGACGCGCCGTCTGGAACGCCGTCGGACCCTTCGATCCTTCCTTCCGGTTTTACGCACAGGACCTCGACCTCTGCGCACGTGCGGCCGAAGGGGGCTGGCGCGTCGCCCTCGTCCCCGAGCTCCGGGTCGCTCACCGGCACGGCGTGACGATCGCCCTGGAGGCGGCGGCCGTCGACAACCACCTCGAGCCCGCGCGCCACTGGGCGGACCTCCTCGTGTGGGCCGAGAAGCACCGGGGCCCCGTATGGTCCCGGCGCTGCCGAAGGGCGATCCGCGCCGGCGCGGGCCTGCGGGTCGCCGCACGGCTCGTCGCGCTCCCGCTCGTCTCCCGCGAGAGGCGAAGGGCCTGGGCCCTCGTGACGGACGCGCTCGCGGCGGCCCGGCGGTCGCTCGAGGAGAGCTCAGGCGGGGAGGGTGTCTCGCGTCCCTGAGGAGCGGAGGAAGGTCCTCTCGTAGAAGGCCGCGAGGTCGCGGCCGATCCGCGCCGCGTCGTAGCTCCTCTCGGCGAGGGCGCGCGCCCTCTCGCCGAGACGCGCGGCGAGCGCGTCGTCCTGAAGGACCGTCGCGACCTCCCGCGCGAACGGTCCGGGCGAGTCGGCGACGAGGAGCTCCTCTCCGGCCGTCGCCTCGATGCCGGCGAGGCCGCGACTCGTCGTCACGACCGGCCGCGCCGCCGCGAGCGCCTGGAGGATCTTGACGCGGATGCCGCTTCCCGACAGGAGCGGAACGACGAGCGCACGGTGCCGGGAGACGAACGCGTGCGCGTCGGGGACGGCGCCGGCGAAGGTGACTCCGGGCGCGGCGATCTGCTCGGCGAACCCCGCCGGAGCGGCGACGCCGGCGACGACGAAGCGGGCCCCGGGCCGGCGCCGGATCACGCCCGGCCAGACGCGCCGGACGAACCATTCCACTGCCTCGCGGTTCGGCCGCCAGTCGAGCGCGCCGAGGAAGCAGACGGCCGAGGGCTCCGCCGGCGCGCCGAGGGGGACGACGGCCGCGGTGTCGATCCCGACGGGGGCGACGTGCGCGGGGAGCCGGCTGCCGAGCGCGCGAAAGGCCTCGGCGTCGCGCCGCGTGACCGCGACGACGCCGTCCACGTCGCCGAAGGCGCGCCTCTCGTAGGAGGCGAGGCGCCGGGCGGCGAGAGCGTAGAGGAGCCTCGCGGGGCGAAGCCCGCCGCGGGATGCGAGCGTCGCCCAGATCTCCGCCTCGACGTTCAGCGCCCGAAGGACGATCGGCGCCCGGGTGGCGCCGCGGACGGCGGCGACGTAAGGGACCAGGAACAGCCCTTCGAGCTGGACGACGTCCGGGGCGAAGCGCCGGACGGCCTCGCGGAGCCGCTCCTCGGCGACCTCCGAACGGAACCGGGCGGCGTGATACGGGATGCGCGAGCCGAGGTTTCGGAGGAAGACCGCCGGGTGGAAGCTCGTCTCGACGTCCACCGCCTCGATCGAAGGCTCGGGCGCCCCCGGCGGCCCGCCAGGGAGGTCGACCCGGTGCTTCGCCGGGTTGAGGCAGAAGAGGTGGACCTCGTGTCCGGCGCTCCGGAGCCCGGTCGCGAGCGCCCACATCGCCACCCTCCCGCCGTCGACGGCGGGGCAGGGGACCCGGGGGCACACCTGGAGGATCCTCATCGCTTGGACGCCCGAGAAAGAGAGCGCAGGACGGGCGAAAGAGCCCCGCTGCCTTATAGTTCCCTTCGCGCGAGCGGGCAAGGGAGACCCTCGTGGGCTGCCGGGGAGGTGCCGTCCCGTCAGAGGCGGGGCAAGAGGAGCCGATCGCCTCCGTCCGGACGCCCACCGCGGGCCGGGTGGTGGTCCGCGGGCGCGCCCGGCCAGCGGCAGGCCGCCGCCTTTTTTCACCGAGGCGTTGAGAATGGCGGTCTTTTGCTTGACGCGGTCCGGTCGCGAGAATATGTTGCGTCGGTGCGGTACATCGGCCGGGTAGGAACCGGGCCTCGGAATTGTCGGACTCGAGACCGTCCACGGGCTCGAGGTCCACTCGATTAGGCGGCGTTCAACGGTTTTCCTGGTTCGGGAGGGAGGAGTCCCCGTGGTGACTGGGCGGCGCGGCGGAAAGGCTCGTTCAACGGTGGCACAGGCTCTGCGCATGGACTGCCCGTGCCCGCCGCCGATCGCGTCTTCTCCCGGGCCGGACTCGTCCTCCGGAGCCATCGAGCTGAGGCTGACCCAGACAACTCGTCGTGACGCTCACGAGTCACATCGGCAGCATCGTGTCTTCTATCGTTCTGATCTACGGGAGAGCCGGAAAAGGAGTGTACGAGCATGAGATGGCCTCGACCCACAACGTTCCTGGTTGCGCTCTTGGCGGCGGCGGGACTGGCCGCGCCGCCCGAGGCGCGAGCGGCAGCCACGCCGATTCGCCACCCTGCGCAGGTATCGGCGCCGGTGAAGATGGACGTCTCCCCGGCTCTCCGGAGCATTCCCCCTCTCAAGGTGGTCCCCGAGGGTAAGAAGGCGCCCGAGAACCCGCCCATTCCCAGGAAGGACCGCGCGATCGGAAACGGCGCGACCGGCGTGGACGCGGCGCTCCAGCAGGCGCCCGGCGCGACGAACATGCCGGCGCCCCTGTCCAGCTTCGAGGGCGTCCACAACACCTTCGGCGTCCTCCCGCCGGACACGCAGGGCGACGTCGGGCCGAACCACTACATCCAGTGGGTGAACCTCGGCTTCGCCATCTTCGACAAGACGGGGGCCCAACTCTACCCGGCGAGCGGCTCCGCCCTCGGCAACACGATCTGGACCGGCTTCGGCGGACCGTGCGAGGCGGACAACGACGGCGACCCGCAGACGAACTACGACCACCTGGCGGACCGCTGGGTCATGTCGCAGTTCGCGCTCCCCAACTACCCGAACGGTCCCTTCTACCAGTGCTTCGCCGTCTCTCAGACGCCTGACCCGCTCGGCCAGTGGTACCGCTACCAGTACACGGTCAGCGCGACCAAGCTGAACGACTACCCGAAGATCGGCGTCTGGCCCGACGGCTACTACATGACCGTCAACCAGTTCGTCATGCCGGCCGGCAACTGGGGCGGCCTCGGCGTCTTCGTCTACGAGCGCGACCAGATGCTCACCGGCGGCGTGGCCCGCCAGATCTACTTCGACACCGGCGCCGTGACGGGGAACTACGGGGGCGCGACCCCGGCCGACCTCGACGGGCTCGCTCCGCCCCCCGGGACCCCCGGCTACGTGATGGAGTGGGACGACTCCACCTGGATCGGGGACCCGACGGACACGCTGCGGATCTGGGAGGTCCACGCCGACTGGACCAACCCGGCGAACTCGACGTTCGGGACCAATGCGTCGTACGACCCGAACTTCAAGCTCGCGACGGCTGACGCCGTGCCGCTCTGCATCAACAACAGGGCCTGCATCTCGCAGCCCGGCACGACGGCGAAGCTCGACGCGATCGGCGACCGCCTCATGCAGCGCCTCCAGTACAGGCTCGTCGGGGGCGTCCCGAGGCTGACGACGAACATGACGGTCGACGCGGGGAGCGGCCGCGCCGGCGTCCGGTGGTACCAGCTCGCGGACTCGGGCACCGGCTGGACGCTGGCCGATCAGGGGACCTTCGCCGGCGACCCCGGCGACACCGACAGCCGGTGGATGGGCTCCGCCGCGCTCGACGTCCAGGGGAACATGGCGGTCGGGTACAGCGCCGCGAGCGCCACGACCTTCCCCTCGATCCGCTACAACGGACGGCTGGCGGGGGACCCCGCCGGGACGCTCGGCGCCGAGGCGACGCTCATCGCCGGCACCGGCTCGCAGACCCACTCGTCGAGCCGCTGGGGTGACTACAGCGCGCTGTCGGTCGACCCGACCGACGAGTGCACCTTCTGGTACACGCAGGAGTACTACCAGACGACCGGGAGCGCGAACTGGCAGACGCGCATCGGGACGTTCAAGTTCCCCGGCTGCGTCGCCGGACCCAGCGGCGTCATCGAAGGGTACGTGAAGAGCACCGCGGGCGGCGCCGGGATCCCGGGCGCGCACGTGCAGGTGGGTCCGTCCATCTCGACGACCACCAACGCCGCCGGCTTCTACCAGCTCACCGTTCCCGTCGGGACCTACGACGTGACGGCCTCGAAGTTCGGCTACGACCCGGCCACCATCACGGGCCAGGACGTGACCGACGGCGGCACGACGACCGTCGCCGACCTCATGCTGACGCCGGTCGGCACCTACGCCGTCGACGGCTTCGTGACCGCGGCCGACCACAACTGGCCCCTCTGGGCCAGGATCGAGATCCGGCAGGCCGGGAACCTCGTCAACACCATCTACACCTCGCCCTGGAACGGGTACTACGAGACGCCGGGCCTTCCCAACGGCTACACCTACGACTTCACCGTCCACTCGATGTACGACGGCTACCAGGACGAGGTGCGGTCCGTCACGCTCACGTCCGGTGACCAGAGCCAGAACTTCACCCTCCTGGCGGCGTCGGGCAACCCGGCGTACACCTGCTACCTCGACGGCGGGATCAACGAGAGCTTCGAAGGCGGCTTCCCGCCGCTCGGCTGGACCGTCAAGAACAACGGCGCCGGTCCCGGCAACGTCTGGAAGCGCAATGACCAGTGGGGCTCCGCGAACCTGACGGGCGGCACCGGCTTCTCGGCCGACGCGGACTCCGACAAGGCGGGCTCGGGCTCCCCGGGCTTCGACACCGAGCTCTGGACCCCGCCGATCCACATGCCGGCCACGCCGCGCAACCTGAAGTTCAAGCAGAACTTCAACTGGATCGCCTCGGGTGACGTGGCCACGGTCGACGTCTCCACGACCGGCGGCGCGACCTGGACGAACCTCCTGACGTTCACGGCCGACAACACCGCCGAGCAGACCATCAACATGTCTGCCTACGCCAACCAGACGATCATGCTGCGGTGGCACTATGTCTCCACGAGCTGGGCGTGGTACTGGCAGATCGACGACGTCCGGACGGAGACCATTCCGCCGCCGCCGCCGCCGCCGGCGCTCGTCTGGACCGAGAACTTCGACGGCGTGACGGCTCCGGCGTGGCCGGCCAACTGGTCGGTCGTCGACACGAGCGGCACGGCGGGCAACTGGACCAACGCAACCACGTCGGTCCACCCGACCGGCGTCACCCCCCACTCCGCCGCCAACATGGCGATCTTCAACTCCTGGACCGCGTCCACGGGTAACGCGACGCGGCTCCAGAAGAACACCGGCGAGGACATCTCGACCGGAACGGGCTACGTCAGCTTCTGGATGTACCACGAGTGCGGCCTGTCCGCCAGCGACACGGTCCAGGTGCAGACCTCCACGGACGGCGGGACGACCTGGGTCAACGCCGGGTCCCCTGTAGCCCGGTGCACCGGTACCACCGGCTGGGCACAGCACCAGGTGGTCCTGACGGGCGTCTCCGGCGCCAGCGTCCGGATCGGCCTCAACGCGGTCAGCGCCTTCGGCAACGACATCCACGTCGACGACGTCCAGTTCCTGCTCGGAGCGGCGGTCACGCCGGCGGTCGTCGACAACCCGACCCTCCTCTGCAACGCCGTCGGCGGCTCGCTCGTCGCCGGCTTCGTCACGGACGCCAACACGACCAACGGCGTCGTCGGCGCGCAGGTCGTGCGCGACCTGGGCGGCACGGCCAACACCGCGCCGGCCACCGGCAACCTGCCGGCCGGCTTCTACTACATGTTCTCCCCGACCCCCGCGCCGGCGGCGCCGAACGGCCCGTCCACGCGGACGTTCACGGCGAGCAAGACGGGCTACGGCACGGTCCAGCAGTCCGTCAACCTCGTCCCCGACACCATCAACCGGCTCGACTTCGCCCTCCCCGCGGCGTCGCTGAGCCTCGCCGGGTGGCCGTTCGTCGTCGACGGACGCCTGACCCCGGATGGTCAGCCCGTCTCCGAGAAGACGCAGCTCTTCTCCATCCTCAACACCGGAGGCCTCGGCGCCAACGTGAAGCTGCAGGCGCAGGCCCTGGGGAGCGGCTACGTTCCGCCCAGGCCGCTGCAGCCGCGCGGCGAGAGCGTCCTGGCCCCGCTGTACGTGGCCAAGAACCTCTTCAGCCTGAAGGGCGTGCCGCAGACTCCGCGCCCCGCCAAGCCGACCCCGCCGAGGCTCACCGCGGGCGACGTCCTGGCGAGCTGGTCCACCGGCCTGGCGCTCCCGTGGGGCGCTGGCATCACCGGTGCCACCGTCTGGGCCTCCAACCCGGGCGCGGGCGGCGGCGACGACTACGACCACGAGTACACCGCCGCGGGCACGCCGACCGGCCGTAAGGTCCAGGCCGTGTTCGGCGGGTCCTGGGCCGCCGACATGACGCGGGCCGACGGCAACGGGATGCTCTGGCAGGTCAACGTCGGCGGCGACAACTGCATCTACGAGGTCAACCCCAACGTCGGAGCGACGGGCAACAAGATCTGCCCGGCGTTCGCCACCTCCCAGCGCGGGCTGGCCTACGATCCGGACACCGACACCTTCTTCGCCGGCAACTGGACGGATACCACGATCTACCGGTTCAACCGGGCCGGCACGATCCTCCAGCAGGTCAACTCGGGCTACTCCGTGTCCGGTCTGGCCTACAACCCGGCGACCCAGCACCTGTTCGTGATGGAGAACTCCCCGACCGACACCGTCCACGTCCTCGACGTGGCCAACGGCTACTCGGTCTTCGGCGCCTTCACCATCGCGGGCTTCGGCAACTACAGCGGAGCAGGTATCGAGTTCGGCTGCGACGGGCTCTGGGCGATCAACCAGAACGACGGCAAGGCCTACCTCGTGGACGCCGGCGAGGCGTACCCCTGCAACCCGAACCTCCCGTGGTTCACGATGACCCCGACGGAGGGTCCCGTCCCGGCCGGTGGCCAGCTCGACGTCCTCGGCGAGTTCTTCCCTGAGGGAGTGGCGCCGGCGCACTTCGGGCTCTTCCGCGCCGTGATCAAGTCCACCAACGACACGCCGGTCCCGCTGCCCGACATCCCGGTCTACTTCACCAAGGCGTTCTGGGACGTCCCGCACGGCTACTGGGCCGACGCCTTCATCCACGCGCTGGCCGGTGCGCGGATCACCCGCGGCTGCGGCAGCGGCAACTTCTGCCCGGACACCGGCGTCACCCGCGCCGAGATGGCGGTCACGATGGTCCGGGCCATCCACGGCCCCGACTTCGCGCCGCCTCCCGCGGTCGGAATCTTCGCGGACGTGGTGATCTCCGACACCGACAACACCGCCGACTACATCGAGCAGCTCTACAACGACGGCATCGTCGCCGGCTGCCAGGCCGGCCCCCCGCGGCTCTACTGCCCGAACGACCTCGTGAACCGGGCGCAGATGTCGGTCTTCATCGTCGCCGGCCTCAACATGACGCCGGTCGTTCCCCCGACGGGGTACTTCACCGACGTGACGGGCGGCCCGTACGACTGGGCCGCGCCGTTCGCCGAGGCGCTCTTCAACGCCGGGATCACCGCAGGCTGCGGCGATCACATCTTCTGCCCGGCGACGACCATCACCCGCGCCCAGCTCTCGGTCTGGCTCGTGACCGGGCTCGGGATCCCCTACTACATCCATCCCTGAACCCCGTCTTTCCTAGCCGACCGGGGGGGAGGAACCCTCCCCCCCGGTCCTCGTCCTCACCGAGGGCCGGGCGCGAAGGCGCCCGGCCCTTTTCCTTCGATGCGTCGGGCACGACGCCCGGCCGAGCGGCGGAGGTCGCGGGGGCCGCGGTACGATTCCGCGAGATCGCGTCATGAATCGTCGGTTCGCTCTTCCGGGGAGCGCCTTCGGGCGGGCGGGAAGGCCGGTCGCGGGCGAACGCCTTCCCGAGCGGATCGCGGTGGTCCATGCCCCGGGGGACGTCCACCACGTCGAGATCTTCCTGCGGCCGCTCCTGGACGGACTGTACCCGCGGCAGGCCGGCACCTGGCGCTGCGCGAGCTACGACGAGCCCGTGGAGGCCCTGGCGGCCGAGGAGCTCGTCATCCTCTGCCGCCCCCGCTTCCCCGCGGCGCCCGAGGTCGTGGCTGCCCGGAAGGCCTCCGGACGGCCCACGATCGTGATGATCGACGACAACTGGATCGCCGCCGGGAGGGAGTACGCGCGGTATTCAGCCCTCTTCCTCCCCGGCCGACCCGACTACGAGAGCTTCCTCGCGTGCGTGCGCGACGCGGACGCCACGGTCGTCTTCAACGCCGTCCTCGCCGAGGACCTCCGCCCCTTGAGCCGTTCGGTCGAGGTCCTCCCGATCCCCTTCGACATGGGGCGGTTCGGCGGTGACCCGTCCCGCGCTCCGGAGCTCGGGCTCTCGGTCGGCTATGCCGGCTCCCCGCGTTTCGAGCCCAGCGCCTTCGCGGCGATGGCTCGGCTGGCCGCAGGGTGGCCGGAGCTGCAGGTCCTGGTGATGGGGCACGAGGTCCCGGGCGAGCTCGCCTCCCTCCCGCCCGGCCGGGTGCGCTTCGAGCCGTTCCGGGCGAGCATGGCCGACTACGCGGCGCGCCTCGCCGCCCTCCGTCCGACCGTCCTCGTGGCGCCTCTCGACGCCACGCGGTTCTCCGCCTCGAAGTGCCCACTCAAGTTCCTCGACGCGACCGCCGCCGGGGTCCCCGGCGTCTACTCCGCCGTCCCTCCGTACTCCGGGCTGGTACGCCACGGAGCCGACGGGCTCCTCGCCGACAACTCGGTCGAGGCCTGGCAGGCTGAGATCGGCCGACTCCTCGTCGACTCCGACCTGAGGGAACGGATCGTCCGATCGGCCCGCCGGGTGGTAGAGGAGCGGTTCTCGGTTGCGGGAGCGATTCCTGCCTTCGCCCGGATGCTCTCGAGGACCACGGCCGCGGTGTCGGCGCGCGGATGACCGGCGCCGTCGCTCAGGGGCCGCGGCGGGGAGCACCGGGGGGAGACCCCGCCCGCGTCGCGATCGTCTCCCACTCCTCGATGGCCGGAAGCGAGCTGGCGATCGTCCGGCTCGTCGAGGGCCTCGACCCGGAGCGCTTCCGCGCGACGGTGGTGCTGCCCGCGGACGGGCCCTTGCGGGAGAGCCTCGCCGCGCGGGGCGTCGACCTCGCGATCCTGCCGACGGCCTGGTGGATGCCTGCGACGCACTGGTCTCCGGCCACTTTCATCGCCCAGCTCGCCGGGCTCGAGGAGCGGACCGACCGGATCGCCGACTGGCTGCTGACGGAGAGGGTCGCGCTCGTCCACACCAACACGCTGGTGACGCTCGAGGGCGCCCTCGCCGCCGCGCGCCTGGGAATCCCCCATCTCTGGCACAGCCGGGGCCTTCTCGACACCGGCTTCCCGCCGCCGTTCTTCTCCGACCTCGAGTTCATCTTCGGCGTCGTCGACCTCCTCTCCGACGGGGTGATCTGCGTCTCGCGAACCGTGCAGGCCCAGGCCGACCGGTATTGCGCTCTCGCGCCCCGCCACGTGGTCCACGACGGGTTCGACCTCGCGGGCTTCCTCGCCTCGCCCGCGGTCGGGCGCGAGGCGCTGCTGCGCCGGCTCGGCCTTCCCCCGACCGCGCGGGTCGTGGCCTCGCTGGGGGGGCTGCAACGCCGCAAGGGCCAGCTGGACCTCGTGGACGCCTTCGCCTCGCTGGCTGGTCGCTTTCCCGACCTTTGCCTCGTCCTCGCGGGCGGTCACAACGACGAGGAGTACGTCCGGGCCATCGTCGAGGCGCTGTCGCGCCACGGCCTGGCCGATCGCGTCTCGCTCCCCGGCGCCCTTCCCGATCCCCTGTCGCTCCTGCGCGCCGCCGAGGTGGTCGTTCAGCCGTCCCTCTCGGAAGGCTTCGGACTCGGGGTCCTGGAGGCCGCTGCGGCGGCCCGCCCGGTCGTCGCCACGCGCTGCGGGGGCCCCGAGGAGGTCCTCGAGGACGGCGTCTCCGGGCTGCTCGTGCCGCCGGCCGATCCTCCCGCCCTCGCGCGGGCGCTGGCCAGCCTGCTCGGCGACCGGGAGCGCGCCCGCCGGATCGGCGAGGCCGCCGCGCGCCGGGCAGCCTCCTTCGACGCGAGGAGCACGGCCACGGCCATCGGCCGGATCTACGAGGACGTGCTCGACGCTCGCCCCGGAGCCGCGGCAGGCTGCGTCGCGGGGCGTCGGCGGCTGGCCCCGCTCCTGGCACGCGAGGTCCTCTTCCGCGCGGGGATCCCGCCGACCGGGTCCTGACCGGTCAGGCGTGGCGGAGGAGGCTGGCCACCTCCTCCGCGTAGCGCTCCGGCGAGTAGCTGGCGAGCAGGTCCTCGCGCGAGCGCTGGACGATCCCGCGCGCGAGCTCGGGATCCCGCACGAGGAGGTCGATCGCCTCCTCCCAGGCCTCGGGCCGTTCGTGCTCCACGAGCAGGCCGGTGATCCGGTGGCTCACGGCCTCGCGATAGGTCGGGACGTCGGAGTAGATGCCGGCGATCCCGAGCGAGGCGTACTCGAGGTACTTCGCGGCGGCCTTGCAGCGGTTGAACTCGGTGTCGCGCAGGGGAGCGAGCCCCGCGGCCCAGCCGCGGGTGGCCAGGAAACGGCGGAACTCGGGATACCGGGATCGCCACGGGAACCAGCGGACGCCCGGCACCTGCGCGAGCGGTCGCGGCACGAAGCCGACGACCTCGAAGCCAGGACCGCCTCCTGCCCGCACCAGCCGCTCGACGGCGGCGGCCACGGCCGGGAACTCGTCGTCCTTGTAGGCGCTGCCGAAGAACCCGAAGCGGGCCGGGGCGGCGACCGTCAGGGGCTCGACCCCCGGCTCCACCGGCGGCCGCGGAGGCCTGATGCAGACGACGTTCCGGTTGAGGCGCTCGAAGATCGGCACCGCGCTTCGCGAGTAGACCTTGACGAGATCGGCCCCCCGGGTCAGCGCCTCGATCTCCGTCCTCGCCTCCCCGAACACCCGCCGCCAGGGGTTCTCGGGGTCGGCGATCAGCTGGTCGATGAGGAGCAGGTTGTCGTCGGCGTCGTAAACCGTCGGGCAGCCGGCCTTCCTGGCCGCCTCCATCAGGTCGACCGAGCGGCGGGAGAGCGCCCGGGAAAAGAAGACGGCACGGGCCGAGCGGAGGTCTTGGGCGCTCACCTCGCCGGCGGGACGGAGGACCCAGTCCCGCCCGGTCGCTCTCTCGAGGGCGCCGCGGACCGACCGGAAGCAGAGGTCCACGGAAACGAGATCGGTGTCGAACACGACGAGCACGGGCTTTCGTTTCACGATCCACCGGGCTCGGGCGAGAGACCGCAGCAGGCCGCCCCGCCGGAGCGCGTGCGCGGCCTCGTCGCGCGGCGCCCCGGCCGGGCCGACGGCAGGTGCGGTCGTCGGCGTGGCAGCCGGACCTCCCGCGGGGGGGGGGGTCTCGGCGGAGCCGGGTCCGGCGACGTCGCGAGGACCGCACTCCGGCTCCCGGGGTTCGGCGAGCGCGTTCACGTACCGCTGGAGCAGCTCCCTGGAGACACGGCCCGGACGCCGGAGGCGCGCCTCGGCCCCGGCCCCGACGACGAGCGGGACCCCGACCCGCCGGCAGGCCGGCTCCAGCCCCTCGACGGCGCGTGTCGCATGGACGAGGCTCACCGGCTGCGACGCCAGGAGGGCCTCGAGGGCCTTCATCCCCTCGCCGCCCCTGAGCCAGACGGGATAGCCGAAGCGCGCGGCGCGCGCGGGCACCCCGACCCGCTCCTCGCCGACCAGGAGAGGGCGGATCCCGTACCTCTCGGCGACGGCGGCCGCATCCACGAGCTCCTCGTCCCACGCGCCCTCGCCGAGGCAGCAGAACGCGATGGCGGGACGTCCGTCCGCACCTCGACGCGTCCGCGTCCGGGCGTGACAGACGGTCGCGAGCCACGCGGCATGGTGCAGGTCCGCCTGCGCCCTCACGGAGTACTCGCGCTTCACGTGGGCGAGCATCGCCGAGCGCATCGTGTCGAAGCGCTCGGCGGGCATGGTGCAGGCCTCGAGCAGCCCCGCGAGCCAGGCCTCCGGCGAGTTGGCGACCTTCAGGCAGGTCAGGCCGTGGGGGAGCTCCTCGAAGGGCTCCACGTCCGAGAAGACCCCGAGCGCGCCGGCGACAGCGGCGTGGAAGTACTCGCTCGGCGACTTGGCGCGTCTCGGCGCGGGCTGGTCGAGGAGGGGACAGAGCAGGATGTCGAACTGTGCGGCACCGAGGTCCGCGAGGAACCCGCGATACCCGTACCGGTAGGGACGCGCGGTCACGGGAACGCCCAGGGGCGGGAGGTCCCCGACGTCGATCCCCCAGAACTCGAGCTCGATCCCGGGACCGAATCGCTTCGCCAGTTCCAGCAGCGCCGGCCAGATCACCGAGAACTCGAGCTTCTGGTAGCCGGAGCCGACGGCCCCGATCCGAAGGGCTCCGCGCCGCGCCCTCGGAGGCGGCGCCTCGGGGAGAAACGACTCGTCGACCGCATCCTGGTGCGCGACCACCCTGGGATTCAGCGGAGCGACGACCTCCGTGATCCGCGGGCTCGTCGACCAGACGGCGTCGGCGGCCGAGAGCTGACGCCTGAGCTCCAGGTCGCGAGCGCTTCCCGGGGCCATGACGTCCCACGGAGGGCCCAGCAGGTGGAGGTGGAGGAGATCGTCGTCGAGAAAGTAGGCGACCGGCCGTCCCGCTGCCTGCGCGTTCTCGAGCACCCGGAAGCCCGGCTCGGTGACGGTCCGGAAGAGGACCACGCCGTCCGACCATCGCAGGCTCTCGGCGCCGACCTGGACCGCCGGCTCGTAGACGGGCAGCAGCGCCGGGCTGTCCGGGGCGGCCGACGGATGGGGCGGGAAGCAGAGCTCCAGGGCCGGGTAGGCGCTGTCGCCCACCAGCAGGAGGGTCGTCACGCCCGGCGGCTCCGGCCCGTGCCCGGCCTCCGAGGGACTCCCCGGCTCCCCCTGCCGGCCGGGGAGGTGGTGCTCCCGCAGCCACCCGTCGATCGACTCCTCGAGCACCCGGCGATACCCCGGCGGCAGCGGGAATCCGCCGAGCTCCGCCGCGAGCGGTCGCCGCTCCCGCCAGCGCGGCGGCGTCAGCTCGTGATCGCGGGGGATCGCGGCGGCGATGCGGAAGCCGGCCCGGACCGCCGGCGGCAGCTGCGCCGGGTCGTGGCCGGTCGCCACGCCCCGGGGCTCGCGGCCCACGACGTCCTCCAGGACCGCCAGCGGCGCCCGCTGCGCCAATCGCAGCCAGAGGTCCCAATCGAAGAGTCGGACCAGGGAGAGGTGACAGTCGAAGACGCCGCACCGCTCGAGGAGGGTCCGTTCGACGAGCGCGCCGGTGCGCCCGACCGGATTGCCGAAGGTCAGGGTGAGAGCGTTGACCGGAACGCGCGGTGCTCCCGCCGGCCCGGGTCCGTCTCCCCCGCCGAGCGTCCGGGCCACGACGAGGCAGGAGCCCCCGCTACCCTCTCCCGTGGCCAGGAGCGATTCGAGCGCCTTCGGCTCCCAGCGCGCCCCGGCGGAGAGGAACGCGATCCACCGCCCGCGGGCCGCCTCGATCCCCTCGTCGAAGCGCACCGCCGGGATCCCGAGGCTGCGGTCATGTCGGATCGAGACGAGCCGGCTGTCCCGGCGGTGGAGGTCCTCCTGCCACTGCGAGAGCCCCTCCTCGGGCCCGTCGTCGACGACGACGACCTCGAGGTCGGCGACCGTCTGTCCGAGGAGGTCGCCGAGAGTCTGCTCGATCGCTGCCACCGGACCGCTCCCGGCGTCGAGGACCACCGAGGCCCGGGGCTGCAGGGGGGAGCGCGCCGCGCGGACGAGGCGAGTCTCCCCGAGCAGGTCCGCGACCCGCAGGCGCCGAGGGTCCGGCCGTTCGGCGTCCGACACTCAGCCCGGCGCGCGCAGGGCCACGGCCTCGACCAGCGCCGCGGCGACCCGGTCGACGTCCGGCGCGGCGAGGCGCAGGTGAAGCGGCAGGGAGATGATCCGCTCGCTCGCCCGGTGGGCGCGGGGGCAGGTGCCCTCGCCGTGTCGATACATCCGATAGCGGGTGTTGTCGCGGTAGTGAACACCCGGGTAGATGAGCCTGCGGTTGAGCTCCACGATCACCTCGTCGCGCGCGTCGACGAGGACCTGATAGAGGTGCCGCGACGGCACGCAGCCGGGGGTGATCGCCACGCGCTCGATCCTCGGGTCGCCCGCCAGCAGGTTGTCGTACCGATCGGCGAGCATGCGGCGGTGATCGTTGTCCTCTTCGAGGTAGCGCAGCGCGACGAGGGCCATGGACGCCATGATCGAGTTGCCGTGGTACTTGAAGCCGACGTGCTCGACGTCGTAGTGCCACTTGTAGAGCCCCTGCCCGTGCGTGCGCGAGTAGGTGTCCTTGTTGATGCCGAGCCAGGACCACTCCCGGGCCGCCTCGTCGAAGCGCTCCTCCGCGAAGCAGATCATGCCGGCGTCGGCGCTCGGCAGGTTCTTCACCGCCTGGAAGGAGAAGACCGAGACGTCCGCGCCGCTGCCGGCATGGACCCCGTCCTGCCACGTGCCGGCCATGTGGGCGGCATCGAGGACCAGCCTCAGGCCGCGCTGGCGGCACAGGTCGCGGATCTCGCGGAACCGGCCCGGGTTTCCGCCCAGCCCGACGAAGCAGACGGCTCGCGTGCGTGGGCCGATCCGTTCCGCCACGGAAGACGGGTCGAGGCAGAGGGTGTCGTCGACGTCCGCGAAGACGGGGACGAGGCCCTCGTAGAGGAGGACGTGGTTGGTCGACACGAAGGTCAGGGGCGTGGTGATCACCTCGTCGCCCGGCTTCCAGCCGTCCGCCTCCCCGAGGAGGCGCCACGCCAGGTGGAGGCCCGCCGTCGCCGAGGCCAGGAAGTGCGCGTGCGGCAAGCCGGTGTAGGTGCGCCATGCCGCCTCGATGTCGAGCGTCCTGAAGCCCAGCCCCGTCCAGCCGCACTCGAGGCACTCGCGGATCGCCGCGAGCGTCTCGTCCACCCGGAAGGTCGGGACGAAGAGGTGGATCGGCTTCTCGCTCACGGGTGTTCCGCCGTCGCCCCCGGGGGCCTCGCCGTCCGACACCGGGGATCCCGGTCTCCGCGCACGGCCGGCCGGGCAGCGGCCGGGCTGGATGGAAGGAACGGAGACATCGGCGACGGAGACGATACAACACCGGTGCTCGCGGCCCGGGGAGGGGTCCCTGCCGGGGAGGAGCGGCGCGGCGCCTAATCCGGAGCGGTCCGGGACTCGACCCTCCGGGCGCGGAGCTCCCGGACGTCGTTGCGGAGCATCTCGACCCGGTGGTCCCAGGTCTGCTCCCGCAGGACCCGCTCCCGCGCCCGACGTCCCATCTCGCGGCGACGGGGCTCGTCCGAGAGAAGGGCTGCCGCCTTCGCCGCCGCCTCTTCCCGGGATCGGTAGACCTCGATCTCGACGCCAGGCTCGAAGAAGTCGGAGAGGTGATCGAACGGGTCGATCAGCGTGGGCACGCCGCAGGCCGCAGCGAACTGCGGGCGGTTGGTCATCCGGGAAGTCCCCCGAAAGGGACCGTCCGCGTCGTCGAGCAGGGTGAACTCCAGCATCAGGCGCGTCCGGTTGATCCCCGCGCAGAGCTCGGCCGGGCTCTCGAGCGGCGGCCGGGCCGGGATCGTCCAGCGGGAGTCTCCCGCGTGCGCGTGCACCGCCACCCGGAACTTGTCCGAGAGGTGCCGGACGACCTCGTCCCGGTGAGGCGTCCACTTGCCGAGGAAGAGGACGTCGTCCTCCGGCGGGAGGCCGAGCGGGCGGTAGAGCTCGGGGTCCGTCGCTGGGTCGCAGCGCCGGGCCGCGATCCCGCGCGCGGCGTAGAAGGGGAGGGTCTGCGGGTCCTGCGTGTAGTAGAGGTCGAACTCCGGCGCGATCTCGAGCGAAGCGTCGAGCCCGAGCGGATCGGAGAGGGCGAGCCCCGCGAAGACCGTCCCGGCGGGGAAGAGCCGCCGCGACTCACGCGCCAGGTAGAGCCCGCCCGCCAGGCAGACGACGACGTCCGGCTGGAAGGAGGCGAGGGTCTCCGCGACCGCGGCAGCGGGAATCAGCGCCGGCCGGGCCGCGCCGGTCGGGACGAAGCCCTCGATGAAGCGGGGCTCGACCACCTTCGTCGGTCCGCTCCGTTCGAGCGCCCGGACGGCCGGAAGGAGGTTGTTCTGGTACGGGGGCTGGGTGACGTTCCCGAAGAGAAGCGTCTTCATCGGCGCGCGGATGCCAGGCGTGACGGAAGCGGCGCTCACCGGTCTCCCTTCAGGATGGCCATCCGCAGGACGTCGCGACGCCTGTCGTCCCGCACGACCGCGCCGCGCTCGACCCCCTCCCGGCGGAACCCGCACGCCTCGTAGAGCCGGATCGCGGCGGCGTTGTCCGTGAAGACGCGCAGCTCCACGCGGTCGAGGCCCGCGGATTCGAACGCCAGGGCGAGGAGGAGCTCGACGGCGCGGCGGCCGATCCCGGCCCCCTGGCGATCAGGGTCGACGAGCACGTTTCCCAGCTCGGCCGACCGGTGGCGCCGATCGATCCGGTCGAGGGAGAGCGTCCCGGCGAAGTCCCCGTCGGCCTCGACGGCGAAGAAGCGTCGCGTTTCGTCCCGGCGCACGGAGTCGAGCCAGGCGCCCTGCCTCTCCGGGTCGATCCGGCCGTCGAAGAAGAAGAAGGGATGGACGCGGGGGTCGTTGCGCCACGCCGCGAGCCTGCCGAGGTCGCCCTCCGCGAGGGGGCGCAGGCTCACCTTCATTCCGCGGGGGAGTCCTTCACGGCGTCGACCTCCTCCTCGCCCGGCGAGAGGGGCGGAAGAGGAAGCTGAGCACGCGGCGATTCTAGCGTGGGGCTCGACGAGAGCCCGGGCGAATTCCGGGCGGACCGGAGCTAGACTCGGCGAGCCTTGAGGGAGCGTCGCGACGGCTTCGGCGGAGGGGGTCCGGCAGCGGAGCCGTCCCGGGCGCGGGTGGCGATCTGCGGCTACTACGGGTTCGGGAACGCCGGCGACGAGCTGATCCTCGCCGGGATCCTCCAGGGGCTGAGGAGCCTCCGGCCCGGCCTCGCCGCGACCGTCGTCTCCGGCGATCCCGTCTCGACCCGGGCGAGCCACGGGGTCGACGCGGTCCACTGGCAGGACGTCCCGGCGATCGTCGCCGGCGTCCGCGACGCCGACCTCGTCGTGGTCGGCGGAGGCGGCCTCTTCCAGGAGTACGCGGGGATCGACCGCGACAGCCTGTTCAGCCCCCAGCACTACGCCATCACGTTCTACGCCGAGCCCGCGATCCTCGGCGCCCTCTGCGGCCGGCCCGTCATGCTCTACGCGATCGGCGTCGGACCGCTCGTCTCCGAGCACGGGCGGCGCACGGTCCGCGCCGCGTGCGAGGCGGCCCGGGTCGTCACCGTGAGGGACGAGGAGTCGGCGCGCCTCGTCGCCTCCCTCGGCGTCGACCCGGCGCGGGTGCGCGTGACCGCGGACCCCGTCTTCGCCCTCGCCACCGCGGGGGGCGCGGGGGCGCAGGAGCGCCTCGTCGACGCGCTCCTCCCGGGGGCGGGGACCCTCGTCGGCGTCTCGCTGCGGCCCTGGGACGTCGGGGTCGCCTCCTACTTCTGGGAGAAGGAGGTGGCCGCCGGGCTCGACGCGTTCCTGGCGGCGCACGACGCTCGTCTCCTGTTCGTCCCGTTCCAGGGCCTCGACCGCGCGTCCGAGAACGACGCCCGGGTGGCGGAGCGGGTCCGCGCCCTCCTGCGGCATCCCGAGCGGGCCGCCGTGCTCCCGGGCGACCCCGATCCAAACCTGCTGGCGGCCGTCCTCGGCAGCTGCGACCTCGTCGTCGGGATGCGCCTCCACGCGACGATCCTGGCCGCCGTCTCCGGCGTCCCCTGCGTGGCCCTGTCGTACGACCCCAAGGTCGAGCTGTCGATGCGCCAGGTGGGGGCGGAGAGGTTCGTCGTGCCTCTCCCGGACATCGAGGGCCGGACCGTGGCGCGGCTGATGGAGGAGGCGCTGGCGGGGAAAGAGGCCCGCCGCCGGGAGCTGCGAGAGCGGGTGGACCGCCTGGCGCAGCTGGCGAGGAGCGATGCCGTTGCGGCGGTCGAGCTGCTCGACCGCGGCCCGGCGCCGCCGACGCTGAGCCCGACCCTGTCGGAGGTCGTCACGCGCGCCGTGACGGCCCGATTCGAGGTGGAAGCCGCGCTCCGCGAGGAGATCGCTCGGGCCGGCGCCGCGGCCGCGGATCGGGAGCGGGCTCGCACCGCGGCGGAGGCGGCCCGCGAGGAGGCGGCGGCGGAGCTGCGGCGGGAGCGGGAGGAGCTGTCGCGCCGGGACGGCGAGCTGGCCGAGGCGAGGAGCGCGACCGAGCGGCGTGGCGCGGAGCTCCAGCAGCTCCGCGCCGACCTCGAGGCCCGGGCCGAGGAGCTGAGGCGGCTCCGCGCCGACCTCGAGGCGCGGACGGCGGAGGTTCGGCAGCTCCGTTCCGACCTCGAGGCCCGGGCCGAGGAGCTGAGGCGGCTCCGCGCCGACCTCGAGGCGGAGACCGCGGAGCTGGAGCGGACGGAGGCCGAGCTCTCGGTGCAGGACGAGGCGCTCGAGCGCGCCCACGCCGGGGAGGCCCGGCTCCGCGACAGGGTGGCCGAGCTCGACGACGAGCTGTCTCGCATCCACCGGTCGCGGCTGTGGAAGGTTGCTACCCGCTACTGGCGGTTCCTCGAGCTGATCGGCCGCCTGCCGGGCCGGAAGGGCTAGCCGGAAGCCCGAATCGCGGCCTGGGAGGCTGCTAAAGTTGCCGGCCGTGACCCGGCCCGGCGCCAGAGAGCCTCGAGGAGGGGCGACCGACTCGCACCCGGCGGTCGTCGGTGACCGACTGGCGCCGGCGCGCCGTCCGCGCGTCCGGCTCCGCGCACGGGAGGGCCGTGGATGAGCGGGGCCACGAGCGATGCGCGCGCTCGCGTCCTGATCGTGGTCGGAACGCGTCCGGAGGCGATCAAGCTCGCGCCCGTCGTCGAGGCGCTCCGGAGCTCGCGGGTCCTCCGCCCGGTGGTCCTGGCCACGTCCCAGCACCGGGAGCTGCTCGTCCAGGCCCTCGCTCCGTTCGGGGTCGAGCCAGAGCTCGATCTCGAGGTGATGACCTCCGGGCAGTCTCCGATCGGGGTCGCGGCCCGGGTCCTGGAGAGGATCGAGCGTCCGCTCGCCGAGCTGGCGCCGGCGTTCGTCGTCGTGCAGGGCGACACGACGACGGCCCTGGCCGCTGCATGGGCCGCCTTCTACTCCGGGATCCCGGTGGTCCACGTGGAGGCCGGGCTCCGGAGCGGGAGGGCCGACTCCCCCTTCCCGGAGGAGTTCAATCGCCGCGGGGTCTCGGTGGCGGCCTCGCTCCACTTCGCGCCGACCGCCGGAGCGCGCGACAACCTCCTCCGGGAAGGGGTCGCGCCCGGCAGCATCTTCGTCGTGGGGAACACGATCGTCGACGCCGTCGCGCGGATCCTCTCGGGCCGCCGCCGGCAGGAGCCGGATCCGGATCGTGCGACCGTCCTGGTCACCCTCCATCGACGCGAGAGCTTCGGCCCGCCGCTCGAGAGGGCCTTCGGAGCGATCCGCCGTCTCGCGCAGGAGCGGGGCGAGAGGCTGCGGATCGTCTTTCCGGTCCACCCGAACCCGAACGTCGCGGGACCCGCCCGCCGGCTCCTCGGGGACCTTCCGAACGTCGAGCTGCGCCTCCCGCTCGACTATCCCGAGTTCCTCGAGCTCTTCTCGTCGTCACGCTTCGCCCTCTCGGACTCTGGGGGCGTTCAGGAGGAGGCCCCGACCGTCGGGGTCCCCGTCCTCGTCGCGCGCGACACGACCGAGCGGCCGGAGGTGCTCGAATCGGGCTGGGGGATCCTGGTCGGCACCGACCCGGATCGGATCCTGCACGAGTCGCGCCTGCTGCTCGACGACGACGCCGCCTACCAGGTCCGCCGCTCCGGGCCGAACCCCTTCGGCGACGGGCTCGCGGCCCGGCGGATCGCGGACGTCCTCTCGGCCGAGTGCGGCGAGCGCCCCGGTCCGGGCCGTCCGGGACGATCGGAGGTCGGGGCGACGTGAGGGGCGACCCGACGTGACCGGTCCGGCGCCCACCTCTCCCGCGAGGACGATCGCCGCGCTCGAGACCGACCTCCTGCAGACCTCGCTCGAGCTGCGCCGCGCCTCGGAGGAGTACGAGGCCCTCGCCTCGGCGTTCCGTGCCACGTCCGAGCGCCTCCGGGACGCGGGCGCCGCGATCGCCGCCTCTCACGACGAGGTGGCCCGGGTGACGGCGACCCTCCGGGCCGAGCTCGAGGCGGCGCGGCGCGGAAGGGACGAGGCGGCCAGGAAGCTCCAGGAGGTCTGCTCGACGCGCGTGTGGCGGCTCGGGAACCTCTACTGGCGGTTCCTTCGCCGGCTCGGCCTCCTCCCGGCGAGGGCCGAAGGAGAGACCGGGCCGGCGCCCGATCCCCCCCTCGCGCCGGCGGCCCCCGCCCCGGCGGATCCGGTGCTCGCGGGGACGTCGCTGTCGGCGGCTCCCCCGCCCGTCGAGGCGCCGGCCCGGACCTTCGGGCTCCGCCGCGATCCGGTCGTTCCGGGTCTGCCCGACGTCGTCTGCTTCTCCATCGTGGAGTGGGAGTTCCTGTTCCAGCGTCCCCAGCAGCTCCTGAGCCGGCTGGCGGACCTGGGGCACCGCGTCTTCTACGTCAGCCAGTTCCTCGAGCCGGCCCCGGGAGCGCCCGAGGTCCACCGCCTCCGCCCGCGCGTCTACGCGCTTCGGCTCCACGGCAGCGCCGCGAGGCTCTTCTCGGGGGAGCTGACGTCGACCGACGCGGAGGCGGTCTTCGCGTCGCTCGCGATGCTGGGCGAGCGCGAGGGGATCGCCTCCGCCGTCTCGGTCGTCCATCAGCCGTTCTGGTGGCCGGTGGCTGAGAGGGCGCGGCGCGCCCTCGGCTGGAAGGTCCTCTACGACTGCATGGACGACCACGCGAGCTTCCTGACGAACGCCTCGGCGGTGGAGGGCGTGGAGCGGGGGATCCTGGGGAGCGCCGACGGCGTGGTGGTCAGCTCGCGGGCCCTCGAAGCGAGGGCGCGTCTCGCCGGCCGGCGGGTGACGCTCGTCCCGAACGGCTGCGACGTGGAGTACTTCTCGACGGTCACGCGGAGATCCCGGGGCGCGCGCCCCACGGTGGGCTTCTACGGCTGCATCGCGGACTGGTTCGATTCGGACCTCGTGGCCGACGTGGCGCAGCGACGGCCCGAGTGGGACTTCCTCCTGATCGGCCCGACGTACCTCGCCGACCTGACGCGGCTCCCGGCGCTCCCGAACGTCTCGTTCCCGGGGGTGGTGCCCTACGGGGAGCTCGTCGGCCGGATCGACGGCGTCGACGTCTTCATCCTGCCGTTCCGGCGGACCTCGCTCACGATGGCGGCCAACCCCGTCAAGGCGTACGAGATCATGGCGACGGGAAGGCCTCTCGTCTCGGTTCCGCTCCCGGAGCTCGAGCCGTTCGGAGACCTCGTCCGTTTCGGCACCGGGCCGGCGGAGTTCGAGGAACGGATCGACGAGGCGCTTCGGGAAGACGATCCGGCGATCGCGGAGCGCCGCCGCGCGTTCGCGCGGCGGAACTCGTGGGACGCGCGCGCTCTCCAGCTCGAGGAGCTCGTCTCCTCCCTCGGAGACCGAGAGGACCCCGGGCCGACCCGGCCGGGGGAGGGGACATGAGCCCGACGCGAGACGAACGGCCCCCGGACCCGCCGGACGAGAGGCTCCTCGAGCTCGAGGCTCTGAGAGAGCACGTGGAGCGCAGCCGGACTCGTCTCCGGGCCCTCCGGCTCCAGCTCCGGCGGCGAGAGCTCGAGGCGGCCGAGAGGAGGGGAGACGAGGGCGAGCTCCGGCGAGAGGCGGAGGAACGGAGGCGGGAGCGAAGGGCGGCCCGCCGGGGCGTCGCGCCCGCGGCCGAGCCCGACGCGGCGCTCCGGGCCTCGGCGGCGGACGCCGCGTCGAGGGACGAGGTGCTCGCCGCCCTCGCGCGCGAGCGCGACGACCTGCGGGCCGAGCTCCAGAGGATCCACGGCTCGAGGCTCTGGCGCTTCGGCGCCGCCTACTGGCGGCTCCTGCGGGCGCTCGGCCTCGTCCGGACACCGCCGGGACCGCCTCCCGGCGCCGTCGTCCCCCCGACCACCCCGCCTCCGGCCCCGCCCCGCGAGCTCCCTCTCGCGGCGACGCAGCCGGCGGCGCAGAGCGCGCCGCCGTCGGAGGCCCCGGATCCGGAGGCCCACCCGCTCCCCGGCGGCGCGGCGTTCGACGTCGTCTGCTTCCCGATCATCGAGTGGGACTTCCGGTTCCAGCGCCCCCAGCAGCTGCTGAGCCGGCTCGCCGACCGGGGCCACCGCGTCTTCTACGTGAGCCAGAGCTTCAGATCCGAGGGGCCGGCCGTCACGCTCCGGAGGATCCGGGCGAACGTCTACGAGGCCTCGCTGCGGGGCCCCCGGAAGAACGTCTACCGGGAGGACCTCGCGCCCGGCGAGGTCGACGCCCTCTTCGAGTCGCTGGACGCCCTCCGACGCCAGGAGGGGCTCGGGGCGACGGTCTCCTTCGCCCAGCTGCCGTTCTGGGCGCCCCTCGTCGAGGCGGCCCGCTCCCGCCTCGCCTGGCCGATCGTCTACGACTGCATGGACTTCCACGCGGGCTTCTCGACGAACGAGCCCGCGATGCTCGCGCGGGAGCGGCAGCTCCTCACGGGGTCCGACCTCGTCGTCGTCTCCTCCGGCTTCCTCGAGCGCGAGGCCGCGCCGCTCGCCCGGCGAGTCGTCCGGGTCCCGAACGCATGTGACTTCGATCCCTTCGCGGCCGTCCCGGCCCCGGCGTCGAAGCCGGCCCCCGTGATCGGCTACTACGGCGCCATCGCGGACTGGTTCGACTCCGACCTCGTCGCCGACCTCGCCCAGCGGAGACCGGACTGGCGCTTCCTGCTCGTCGGCTCGACCTACACCGCCGACACGTCGCGGCTCTCGACGCTCCCGAACGTCGAGATGCCCGGCGAGGTCCCTTACGCGGACCTCCCCGGGTGGATCGCGAGGATGGACGTCCTCCTCATCCCGTTCCGACGGACGCCCCTCACCGAGGCGACGAACCCGGTGAAGGCCTACGAGATCCTCGCGGCGGGACGCCCGCTCGTCTCGGTCCCCCTCCCCGAGGTCGTCGCCCTCGGCGACCTGGTGCGCCTCGCCGAGACCCCCGAGGAGATGGAGCGCGAGGTCCTCTCGGCCCTCTCCGGCGACACGCCGGAGGAGCGCGAGCGAAGACGGGCGTTCGCCCGCGAGCAGACGTGGGCTCACCGCGTCGAGGCCCTCGCTCCGGCCCTCGAGGGGTGCTTCCCGAGGGTCTCGGTGGTGGTCGTCACCTGGAACAACCGCGAGTGGAACGCGCGGTGCCTCGCGAGCCTGAGGGACCGGAACGACTGGCCGAACCTCGAGGTGATCGTGGTCGACAACGGGTCGACGGACGGGACTCCCGAGCTCCTCCGCGAGGAGGCGGCCCGCGACGGGCGGGTCCGCGTCGTCCTCAACGAGACGAACGCCGGGTTTGCCGCGGCGAACAACCAGGGGCTCGCCCTCGCCACCGGGGACGTCCTCGTCCTCCTCAACAACGACACCGTGATGACCCGCGGCGCCCTCGCCGCCCTCGTCCGCCACCTTCACGCCGACCCGACGATCGGCCTCCTCGGGCCGTCCACGAACGAGATCGCGAACGAGGGGCGGGTGCCGGTCGGCTACTCCTCGCTGGAGGACCTCCCGGCGTGGGCCGCGGCCTTCGTGCGGGAGCACGACGGCGAGCTCGTCGAGACGGCGATGCTGGCCATGTTCTGCCTCGCCATGACCCGGGACACCTGGAGCCGGACGGGCCCCCTCGACGAGCAGTTCGAGGTCGGGATGTTCGAGGACGACGACTACTCGCGGCGCGTGAAGGCGCTCGGCCTCCGGACGGTCTGCGCCCGCGACGCTTTCGTCCACCACGCGGGACGCCTCTCGTTCGGCGCCCTCGGCGAGGCTCGCTACCTCGACATCTTCAACCGGAACAAGGCCCGTTACGAGCGGAAGTGGGGGCTGTGGCTCCCGCACGTCGCGCCCGAGGCGCAGAAGATGGTCCCCGCCTTCCGGCAGGAGCTCGCCCACCGGATGGCGCAGGCGGGCGCCGACCCCTCGCGCGTCGTCGTCTTCCTCCCGACGATCGGGTGGAACATCGCGCTCGTCCAGCGCCCCCACCACCTCGCGAGGGCCCTGGCCCGAAGCGGATCCTTCGTCGTCTTCGACTGCTCGAACAGCGCCGCCGAGAGCTTCGGCGGGTTCCAGGAGGTGGAGAAGAACCTCCTCCTGTTCCGGGGTCCCGTCGAGATCCTCACCGGGCTTCCGTCCCCGATCCTCTGGACGCTGCCGTACAACGCCGGGCTCGTCGACTCCTGGCCGACCCGGCGCATCGTCTACGACTGCATCGACGACCTCGCGGTCTTCCCGTACAACCAGGAGGTCCTGCGGGCGAGCCACGAGCGGATGCTCCGCGAGGCGAGCGTCGTCGCCTGCGTCTCGCGTCCGCTCCTGGAGGAATGCCGGCGGGCGCGGCCCGACGCGATCTACCTCCCGAACGCCGTCGACGTCGAGCACTTCGAGACGGCGGCCTCCGACGGCGCTCCCGAGGCGCTCCGGCCGGTCCTCGACGCGCGGCGGCCGGTCGTCGGCTACTACGGCGCGATCGCCTCGTGGCTCGACGTCGGGCTCGTCGCGTCGGCCGCGCGCCTTCGCCCGGACTGGAGCTTCGTCCTCCTCGGGATCCAGCTCGCCGACGCGCCGTCCCTGGAGGAGCTCGAGCGGCTCCCGAACGTCTTCGTCCTTCCGCCGCAGCCGTACCGGGACATTCCCGCGGTCCTGGCCTGCTTCGACGTGGCCTTCATCCCGTTCGTGGTGAACGAGATCACCCACGCCACCTCGCCGCTGAAACTCTTCGAGTACTTCGCGGGGGGCAAGCCCGTCATCTCGACGCCGATGCCGGAGTGCGCCGCCTTCCCCGAGGTGAGGATCGTCCGGAACGGCGAGGAGCTCGCCTCCGCCCTCGACGCCGCTCGTCTCGACTCGCGGGACCCCGGCCACCGGGCCCGCCTTCGCCGGGTGGCCGTCGAGAACTCGTGGACGGCGCGCGTCGAGGCGGTCGCCGCCGCGCTCGACCCGGGGGCGACGCCTCCGTGGCCGGTCGAGAGCGTCCCGGAAGCGCCTCGCCGAGCCGAGCGGTTCGCCTACCAGGGAGGGCACCGCGTCGGGCGCTGCTGCGCCTGCGGCGAGGCGACGCAGTTCACCTTCGGCGACCCGTCCACCCTTCGGGAATCTCTCGTCTGCCGGTGCTGCGGGGCGACGAGCCGGTATCGGTCCCTCGCGCGCGGGCTCCTCCGGGCGATCGCGGAGCTCGGCGGGCCTCGAGCGGACAGCCTCGCAGGGCTTCCGAGGCAGCACGCCGGCCCGAGGCTCCGCGTGTTCGACACGCAGCGGCCGTTCCAGGCGCCTTCGTGCGCCTACCCGATTCCCGACCTCCTCGCGGCCTGCGACTGGATCGACCTCGAGATCGGGCTCTTCAGGCCGTCCGACCCGCCGGGGACCCGGTACGGGCCCCGGATCACGAACCAGGACCTTCAGGCCCTCTCGTTCCCGAGCGGCTCCTTCGACGTGGTCGTCACGAGCGACGTGATGGAGCACGTCCGCCGCGACGACGCCGCGCACCGGGAGATCCACCGGGTGCTGCGGGACGGAGGCCAGTACCTCTTCACCGTGCCGCATTGCCGGGCCTGGCCCCGAACGGTCGTGAGACGGCGCGTGGTCGTCCCGGAAGACCCCACCCGCGACGAAGACCTGCTCCCGCCGGAATACCACGGCGACGCGAATTCCGCCGAGGGCGAGGCCCTCGCCTATCGCGCCTACGGCACCGACCTCGACGACTTCCTCGCGTCCCTCGGCTTCTCGGTGGACTACTCCGGGGAGGACCACCCGGAGCTCTGCATCCACGCGACCGAGCTCTTCACCTGCCGGAAGGTCCCGGTCGTGCCGGCGGCGCGACGGCAGGGGGACGGCTGATCGCTTCACGGGACGGTTGCCCCGTGCGATCATCCCCACGGATCTTCGCCAGGGAGCTTTGTCGTGCAACGTTCTGCCCGCCGCCTTCGACCTCCGGATGCGCCCGCCCCGGGACGGGCCGACGGTGCGCGCCGAAGGGGTGACGCGGCGGCTCGCCTCCGCCGTCCGGTCCCGGCTGCCGTTCCCCGGCCCGGCCTTTCCCTTCGCGGGCCGGCGGCGCTTCTCCTCCTCGCGCTGACGTCGGTCCCGGTCGCGCTGCCGGCGCTCGCGTACGTCGACCCGGCTGCTTCGAGCCTCATCCTCCAGGTGATCCTGGGAGGCCTCGCCGGTCTCGGCGTCTTCCTGCGGCTCTTCTGGCGCCGGATCCGTCGCTGGGTGCGGCGGGAGCCCGTGCCGGGCGACGACACGCAGGCCGGGTCCGGTCCTCCACGATGAATCCCGATCCCGGCTCGTTCCGGGATCGATCGGGGCGCGTCTACCGCGAGGACGGGAGGGTCCTCCGCGGGCTCTCCGGAGCCGCGCTCGAGAGCTGGCTGCAGCTCGAGACGTCCGGTCTGTACGCGAAGCTGCGCGAAGGCGAGCGGATCGTCGGCACGAGGCTCCTCCCGGCCCCGGAGGTGCCTCCCGCGCTCGCGGCGCTCGGCTGGAGCGCCGTCCTCGAGCACGACGCGGTCCCGTTCGTCTCGCACCCGTGGGAGTGGCCGTTCGAGATGCTGCGCGACGCGGCGCTCCTCGAGCTCGACGTCCTCGACGAGGCGCTCGCGAAGGGGATGATCCTGCGCGACGGCACGGCCCACAACGTGCAGTTCCTCGGCTCGCGGCCCGTCTTCATCGACGTGCCGTCGATCGGGCCCTATCGGGCGGGGGAGGCGTGGGCCGGATACAGGCAATTCTGCTCGGAGCTCCTGAACCCCCTCCTCCTCGAGAGCGTCCGGTCGATCCCCGCGCACGTCCTGCTGCGAGGCGCCCTCGGCGGCGTCCCGCCGGGCGTCTGCGCCGGGGCGCTCACGACGCGCGACCTGCTCCGCCGCGGGGTCCTCACCCACGTCTGGCTGCACGCGAAGGCCGACACGCGCTATCGCGGCACCGGAGAGAACGTCCGGTCCGAGCTCGCGATGGCGGGGTTCTCGGAGGAGCTCGTGAAGCGGAACAGCCGGTCGCTGCGGCGGGCGATCGAGGCGCTTCCGGAGCCGCGCCGGGAGTCGGCGTGGGAAGGCTACGAAACGAGCACCTCGTACACGGAGGACGACACCAGGCTCAAGGAGGAGGTCGTCCGGAAGGCGACCTCGGCGCCCGGCGCCGGCCTCGTCTGGGACCTCGGCGCGAACACCGGGCACTACTCGAGGATCGCGGCGGAGTCGGCCGCCTGCGTCGTCGCGATCGACTCCGACACGGGTTGCGTGGGACGCCTCTACGCCGACCTGCGGCGGGCGGGCGACCGGCGGATCCTCCCCCTGATCGGGGACGTCGCGGACCCTTCCCCCGGCCTCGGCTGGCGGCTCCGCGAGCGCGGTCCGCTCGAGGCCCGGGGGAAGCCCGACGTCGTCCTCGCCCTCGCGCTCGTCCACCACCTCGTCCTCCACGGGAACATCCGGACCGAGGAGCTCGCCGACTGGCTGATGAGCCTGGGATCCCGGCTCGTCGTCGAGTTCGTCACGAAGGACGACCCGATGGCGAGGCGCCTCCTCCTGAACCGCGAGGACCAGTTCGAGGACTACGACGTCCGGGCCTTCGAGTCGGCGCTCGAGCGGCGCGGCCGGATCTCGGAGAGGCACGTCCTCTGCGGCGGGACGCGCGTCCTCCTCGTCTGCGAGAGCCGGTCGCGGGACGGCGGCGCTTCCTGAGAATCGCCTCCCCGTGGGGCGCCGGGGCGGGCTCCCGCCGCGCGGACGGCGGCACGAGTCCCGGCTGAGCCGGGCTGGCGCGGTCCCGATCGTCCTCGATCGTGAGGCCGGAGGGCCCCTTCAGGGACCGATCGCCTCCAGCCGGATGTCGCGAATCCCGACCCCTGCGGAATTGCCCCAGCCCCAGCCCTTTTCCGGGGTACCCACCGCGCGCAGCTCGGCCTTCAGCGTCACGTCCCGGGCGAGGGCCCGGAACTCGTACGTCACGCGACGCGGCCCGCTCGAGGCACCTGCCCCGAGGTCGTAGCTTTCGATCATCCGGTCGTCCAGCCACAGCACCTGGAGGAATCGGCCGGGGAACGTGCCGGTGTACGGGTCGACGACCTCGAGGCTCAACCGGTACCTTCGTCCCTTCTCGAGGCCCTCGAGGGGGAACGTGACGCCCGCGTAGTCGCCCCGCTCGGGATCGGCGTCCGGAAAGAAGACGTCGAGGATCCCCTCGTTCGTCACGAGCATCCGGGGATCGGCCCCGGCGCTGGAGTAGCAAGCCGGCTGGCCGAGGAAGGGGCTCCGCTCGAGCGAGCGGAACGCGGCCAACGCGTCCCGATAGCTGCCTCGCACCCGTCCGGTCGGCCGCCACGAGCTGCTCGACCACGAGAACCCGTCCACGGCGAAGTCGGTCATCACGGAGAGATATCGGCTCTTCTCCCAGTTCGTGTCGTCGACCGCGGTGTGGATCCGGGTCCTCGCCGTGTCCTCCCGGAGATCGAACATCGACGAGCCGGGCATCGATCCGGCCGGCAGCCCGAGGAGCGTCAGGGCGGTCTTCGGGACGTCGCTGAGAAGGACGGGCGCGTCCGACGTCCGCATCGGACCGTCGCTGCCGATCGGCTTGACGAGGACGAGCGGGAGCGCCCTCCCGTAGGGCGTGGGCGCCCCGCCGCCCCTCGCGACGACGTCCGGCGGCATCTCGAAGAGGACCGCGTAGCCGTGGTCCGAGAGGATGAAGATGAGGGAGCGGTCGTAGAGGCCGCGACGGCGCAGCTCCCGGAGGAACGCCTCGGCGACCCGGACGCTTCCGACGCACGCGCGGCGGTAGTTCGCTGCGTCGTACGGAAGGCTCGCCTTCTCTCCCTTCTCGTCGATGGACAGCGGCGGGTGAGGGCCGAGCAGGTGGAAGAGCTTGAAGACGGGACCGGACACGGGGGGAGTCGACGAGCGGACGAAGTCCGCGAGGAAGTCGACGCTGTCCCGGATCCCCCCGGCGATCGAGACGGCGGCCCTTCTCCCGAGGCCCAGCCGTGGGGCCAGCCTCCTGAGACACCACGCCTGATTCGCGTAGACGAGCCTCTTGCCGGGCTGAGGCAGCGCCCGGAAGAGCCCGAGGTCGAGGAGATAGGCGAGGTCGCCCCCGAAGGCACGCAGGCCGCCCTCGGGCGACCGGACGTTGGACATGACGCTCTCGTCGGCCCAGACGGCCCGGAACATGCCGTAGAGGTCGACGGTGTACCCGCGCTGCTTCAGGAGCTTCGGCAAGGACGAGGACGAGCCGTAGGCACGCTCGATGAAGTCGAGGTAGGGCTCGGAGTTGTCGTAGCGACGGGCCGTCAGGATCGCCGGAATCGATGCGTGCGTGATCGGGAAGTCGGCCAGCGCGTTGCGGAAGTAGGTGAAGCCGGTGAAGCTCTCCCGGAGGGCCGGCTCGCCCGCCAGGAGGCGGTAGAACTCGGTGGTCTGGAGCCCGTCGAGGACGAGGACGATGACGTTTCGGGAGGAGGAGAGGCGGAACAGCGGACCCGCGTCGACCGCGTTGCGAAGGTACGACGGGTACGCGTCGACGGAGAGGACGAGGACGAGCGCGGCGCCGCCCGGAACCCCGAGCAGCGCTCCCGCGATGGGTGCCGCGTGCGGGCGAACCCGGCGCCACCCGGCGAGGAAGAGCCCGACCACGAGGCCCCAGACCGCCAGCTCGACCCAGGCTCGCCACGGCTTCTGCGCCCAATCGATGGCCCTGCCGTCGAGGGCGCCGTAGCTCCAGGTGAGGAACGTCCCCTGGATCCAGAGGGCCGTGGCCAGACCCAGGAGGAGCGCGACCGCGCGGTCGCGCCACGGACCCCTGAAGAGGAGGAGGACCAGGAGGACGACGGTCGCGCCGGCCAGCGCGAGGCCGAGGAGGTACGGCAGCGCCTCGGTGATGAGGAAGGGGAACTCGAGGACGTTGTACCCCCAGACGCTCACCGGACTGAAGACGAAGAGCGCGAAGGGGACGCAGCATGCGACGAGGGCCAGGACGGGCCCCCGCAGCGCCTCGCCCGCCCGCGGCGGGCCGTCGGGGGGGCGGGGAGGGTGTCTCTTCATGTCGGGGCAGGCCGCGGGATCGGTGGCGGTCGAGGGGATCCTAGCAGCGGTTCCAGCGACGCGGCCTGGCCGCGCTCCCCGGTCCGGGGGACCGACGGCCTCCGGGGCGGAGGGGTCGGCGTCCGCGCTTTCGTTCACGGCACCGGGACGTGCGGCGCCTCCTGGATCTCGGAGAGGGTGAGGTCGTCGAGCCACACCCCGGCGCCGCATCGGTCGTGACAGGCCCCGAACACGGCGGCACGCCTTGCGGTGCTCGGAGCCCTGCAGGTCGCGACGAGCTCGACCCAGCCTTCGGTGAGCGTCACGGGTTGCAGGAAATGGCCTGCGGTGGCACCGCCCGCGTCCACCCAGTTCACCTGGAGGCGGACCGACGCGCCGGGCCCGGAGGAGCCCCGGGCGAACATCCGCAGCCGGTAGACCTTGTCCGGCTCGACCGCGACCACCTGGTAGACCGTGTCCGTCCTGTCCACCAGGACGGCGGCCTTCCCCGACCGGGACTCTTTGCCGGTCGAGTCGAAGCGGGGCGAGCCGAAGACGGCCCACGGCGCTCTTCGCCCGGCGCCGTCCGCCTCCTCGAAGCCGGGGTTCCGCAGGAGCTGGATGTCCGGCGGCAGCGCCTGCCCGGTCTTCCGGAGCTGGTAGAGCTCTCCCCGGCCGCTCGCGGAGACGAGCCGGAAGAGGCGCCCGAATTCCTCGTCGTCCGGAAGGGCTGCCTTCGCCTGCGAGAACATGCGGTTCCTCGCGACGTGGAGGTACTCGCAGCCCCAGGCCGTCAGGAGGGCGTGGAGGGCGCGGCCCCCGCTCCTCGTCGCGGCCAGGACGGTGCGGTAGGGCCATGGTCCGAACCAGTCGCCCACGAAGGCGGCGCGCGAGTAGTAGGCGAGGTTCGCTCCGAAGAGCGAGTAGACGGCACCCCCTCCCGGAGGAGCGGCGCGGAGGGCCCGGTATTCCGGGAGGCTGCGCTCGAGGAAGGCGTCACGACCCGTGGCCGACAGCGGCGGCGGGCCCCACCGCCGGAGCTGGCTCCATCCGGTGACGCCCACGCGGAAGGAAAGAGCGGCCGCGAGGACGGCGCAGACGACCCCGGTCACGCGCGAGCGGCTTCGAAGCGCGGGCGACCTCAGGAGCCTCGCGAAGCCGCAGGCGGCGAGGAGGCAGTAGACGGGGAGGGCGGGAAGCAGGTACCGGAGGACCTGGGAGCCGAGGAACCACGACGTGACGAGCGACGCGAGGAGGACCGCGACGACCCAGCCCGAGGCCAGCGTCGCTCCTCCCACGACAACGAGCGGAAGGACCAGGGGGACGGCCCGGGAGAGGTCGGTGGTGCTCGACGCGTAGAAGCTCTCCCCGTGGACCAGGAGGTTCCACGGAAGGAGCAGGAACGCCTTCAGGTCGTGGCCCATCCCCGCGGTCCTGAGGTCGGCCCAGAGTCCCGCGAGGTCCCGGGCGTTCCAGTACGGGCCGATGCCGAAGAGGCTCGAGAGGAACGGCCAGGTCGGGTTCCCGGTGAGGAGCGCGCTGCGGACGTACCACGGGGCTCCCGCGGCGAGGACGCCCGCGCCGAAGACCGCGACCAGGAGCCCGGCCTTCCGACGACGCGTGGCCGCGGCGAGAAGGAGGAGCCCGAGGGTCGCGACCGTGAAGAGACCCGTGTACTTCACGCTGCAGGCGAAGCCGGCGAGGGCTCCGCAGGCGGCGAGCGCCGGGAGGGAGCCGTCCCGGTGCCAGCGCCAGAAGGAGTACGCGGCGGCGGTCACGAAGAGGGTCAGCACGACGTCGAGGTAGGGGATCGTCGAACCCTGCAGGACGATCGGGCTCGAGAGCCACAGCAGGGCGGCCGCCAGGCCCGTGCGGGAGTCCCCTGCCGAGCGGCCCCATCCGAACAGGAGCAGCGCGACGAGCATCGAGGCGAGCGCCGAGAGGAGCGCCGGCGCGAGGTCGCTCCCGAGCTCCAGGAACGCGGCGTAGAGCACGTGCACGCCGAACGTGTAGACGGGGAACCTGAGGTTGGGGACGGCGACGACGGCCCCCTGCCGCGCGAACTCCTTCGCCGCGGCGAGGTGAAAGCTCGTCGCGTCGAAGGCCGTCGGGGGGTAGAACGGGATCAGGACGTAGGGCGCGAATGCGGCCACGAGTGCCCCGACGAGGAGAAGGTGGCGAGCCGGCCGACCCCTCCACCAGGGTGGGCCCGCGCCGCCCGAGCCCGGCCGGTCAGGAGGAACGGCCGGCCGCGGGCCGCGATCGCCGCCCCGCCGTAGCCAGGCCATCGAGCCTGCGGTGACGGCAGCGAGGAGCGCGAGGATCGCCCCCGTTCGCAGGAGGTGCAGAAGGCCGAGGAGGAGAAGGAGGTGCGAGAGCACCCCGAGACCGAGCGTCGTCGAGAGGGCGATCCGCTCTGCGCCGCCGTCGAACCGGAAGCGGCCGAGAAGGGTACGGCCCAGGAGATACGCGGGGGCCGCGAGCGCCAGGAGGCTGAGGGGCGCGAGCAGGAGGACGAAGGGACCCGTCATCCTCGTCCCCTCGGGCCCGTGGCCCGGCTCCTGCGGGACGCTCCGCAGAACGGGTCGTCACGCACGCCAGAGACGACCTACGGACACCCTTCCTTCGTGACGTGGACCTCGGTGCTGCCGAGCACGGACGGCGGCGTTCCGGGCGCCCCGGGGCGGACGAGGTAGAAGACCGCCCCCTCGCCGACCCACTTGCCGGTCTCCTTCTCTCCGACGCTCCCCGTCCTGGCGAACAGGGCTCCGTCCGGCTTTCCGACCCGGACCTCGACCGCGAGGCCGTCCGGAGCCGACCACGAGAGGCGGGTCATCCCGAGGCCGCTTCCGTCGCAGACCCTGATCGGGTTCGGCGAGGCCGTGAGGGTCCCCGTCGTCGCCGGCGCGGCGGACGACGGAGAAGGAGGGGCCGTCGTCCCCGCCGAGGGCGCCTCGGGGGACTTGCCGCAGCCCGCCGCGGCTGCCGCGAGGAGGAGGAGGGCGAGAGGGACGATCCTGGCGGGTGTCGACGTCACGGGTTGCGTGGCCTCCTGCCCCCGAGGTTATTCCGTTCTCCGGAGGATGGGGAGCCGGCCCGGCGGGAATCTCGGATGCCGCGCTCCCGGGCCTCGTCGGGTTATCATGTCCCGCTCGAGCGGATTTCCCGGCGCGCGAGACGTCGACCCGGTTCCGGAGGTCTCATGACCCTGACCCGGCTGGTTGGCTTCCTCGTTGCCAGCACCCTCCTCCTGGCCCCTCTCGCCCGGGCCGAGCGGCCGGCCCTCGTCCGCGTCGAGCGGAAAGGACCCGAGGACCGCGAGGCCCTGATCCGGGCCGGCGTCGACCTCGTCCTGGAGCGCGAGGACCTCTTCCTGGCGCTGGGCGAGCCGGCGCTGATCCGGGAGCGGCTCGAGGCGCTCGGCCAAACGGGAACCGTCGTCGATCCCGATTCGCTCGGCTTCACGTACTTCGCGGTCGGCCTCCGGCCGGGCGCCAGCGCGGCCGACCTCGTCTCCTGCGGCGAGCCGGTCCTGGTCGACGGCTCGTGGGCGCTGCTGCGGACGGCGGGCGACCTGACGGCACCCTGCGCGGAGTCGAGCGGGTGGCACCTCCGAAGGCTGGCGATGAGGCCGCTCCGGCTGAACGAGCCCCTTCCGGAGCCGTACGGGTCGTGGCAACGGGAGGGCGTGCCCGCCATCGACGTCAACCCCCTCGTGCAGCTCATCGTCGACGGCCTTTCCCCCGCGACGATCCAGGCGGGCTGGGAGGAGATCGTGGGCTCGGCGACGACCCGGTACTCGACGTCGGCGGGCTGCCTGACGGCGACCGACCTCGTCTACGGGGAGTTCCAGTCGCTCGGGCTGAACCCGGTCAAGCAGGTCCACCATGCCACGCACGCGCCGAACGTGATCGGCACGATCACGGGGTACACGCACCCCGAGAGGGTGATCATCGTCATCGGCCACATCGACGACATGCCGTCGAGCGGCCTGGCCCCCGGGGCCGACGACAACGCCAGCGGCGCGGCGACGGTGGTCTCGGCGGCCCGGGCGATGGCCGGGTACACCTTCGAGAGCACCGTGAGGTTCATCGCCGTGACGGGCGAGGAGCAGGGCCTCTACGGCTCGGAGTACTACGCGGCCCAGGCCGCGGCCTCCGGGGAGCAGGTCCTCGCGGTCCTCGACGCCGACATGACCGGCTGGCAGGGAGACGGCCTGCCGGCTGCCGGAGAGGACCTCGACGTCAACACGAACGCCGCGTCCGCGTGGCTGGGGACGCTGATGCAGCAGGCCGCGACGGCCTACGGCACCGGGTGCGTGGTCAAGCCGTTCCCCTGCGCGTCGATGGTCTACAGCGATCACGCGCCGTTCTGGGATCGCGGCTGGTCGGCGGTCTGCGCGATCACCGACAACGAGGGGTCGTGCGGACAGGCCGGCAGCTACCCCTACTACCACACCTCCAACGACACGCTGGCCAACTGCGGGAGCGGCGCCTTCTACGCCGGGGCGGTGAAGGCGATCGTCGCGACCGCTGCCCACCTCGCGTCTCCCCTGTGCGGCGGAGGCGCCTTCCCGCCGGTCCCGGCGGGCGTCGCGGCGGCGGGGTCGGGGGCCAATCGGATCACCGTGAGCTGGTCGAGCGGCGGGGCCGGCCTCGAGTACGAGGTCCTGCGCGGCCGCGGGGGGTGCGACGCCGGCACCTTCGCGCTGGTCGCCACGACGGCGTCGACCTCGTGGATCGACACGAACGTCTCCGGCGGGGTGACCTACGCCTACCGCGTCCGGGCGAAGCGGGGCGCCTGCGTCACCGCCGAGAGCACGTGCGCGGCGGCCTCGACCACCGGGAGCTGCCAGGAGTACCCGGAGTTCGCGGGGGTCGCCAGCGCCGGGAACGGGGCGGTGCCGGTCTGTACGGTCAACGTCGCCTGGGGCGCGGCAACCCCGCTCTGCGCGGGGCCGGTCAGCTACAACGTCTACCGGGGAGCGGACCCGTCGTTCGTCCCGGGACCTTCCAACGCCATCGCCACCGGGGTCACCGGCCTCGGCTTCGCCGACTCGAACGGTCTGCCACCGGGGGCGAAGGCCTACTACGTGGTCCGTGCCGTCGACACGAGCAACGGCGCCGAGGACCGGAACGTCGTCGTTCGCTCGGCCACGCCGACCGGGCCCATCTCGTCGGCGACCTGGAGCGACGACGCCGGCGACACCGGCGGCGCGGCCATGACCGCCGGGGCGCCGTGGACCGTCGACTCCGGCGGCGGGCACTCCGGCGCGAAGACCTACAGGACCGTCGCCGCCAACAACACATGCGGCGCGCTCACGTCGCCGCCCCTCCTGATCGGCAGCGGCTCGGAGCTCACCTTCTGGTCGAAGTGGTTCCTCGACATCTCGGGCGGAGACAAGGGGCAGGTCGAGATCAGCACCGACGGCGGATCGTCCTGGGCGCGGCTCGCCCTGGCGTACCCCGCGATGTCCACCGCGACGGGAGACGCCTGCAGCCTCCCGGCCGGCAGGTACTTCACGGGGATCAGCACGATCTGGACCCGGTTCACGGCGAGCCTCGCGAGCTACGCGGGCTCCACGGTGAGGCTGAGGTTCCGCGTCTCGACCGACGGGACCGCGACGGGCGAGACCTGGTGGATAGACGACCTGGCGGTCACGAACGTCCAGACCCCCGGCGCCTGCACGGCGGGGATCCCCGGGCTGGCGCCCGGCAGGCTGACGACCGACGCGGAGCCCTTCGCGCCTGGGTCCTCGAACGCCAACGGCGTCCTCGAGCCGGGGGAGGAGGTCCGGATCTCCCCGACCTGGCACAACGGCTCGCCGGCCGACATCTCGGCGAGCGGAACGGCGAGCGCCCTGACGGGTCCCGGCGGCGCGATCTACGCCCTCCTCGACGCCACGGCTGCCTACGGGACGATCGCCGCGGGTGCCGACGGGACGACCTCGGCCGATTCGTACGCCCTCGGCGTGGGCGACCCGGCGACCCGGCCTGCCGCTCACTGGGACCTCTCCTTCGCCGAGAACCTCACCACGGGCGCCTCGAACGTCTGGACGGTCCACGTCGGCCGCAGCTTCACCGACGTGCCCCCGGATCACTGGGCCTACCGGTTCGTCGAGACGATCTTCCACCGGGGCGTCACGTCGGGATGCGGTGCGGCCGCCTATTGCCCCGCCAGGCCGCTGTCCCGCGCGGAGATGGCCGTCCTGCTCGTGATGGCGGAGCACGGCCCGGCCTACGTGCCCCCGCCTTCGACCGGAGGCGTCTTCTCGGACGTCCCCGCCGATCACTGGGCCGGAGACTTCATCGAGACGCTCTTCGCCGAAGGGATCACCGGGGGATGCGGCCCGAACGTCTACTGCCCGGACAGCCCGATCACCCGGGCGGAGATGGCCGTCTTCCTCCTCGTTGCCGAGCACGGTCCCGGGTGGGTCCCTCCGCCGCCGTCCGGCACGGTCTTCGGCGACGTCCCTGCCGGTCACTGGGCCGGGGCCTTCATCGAGGCCCTGGCGGCCGAGGGGATCACCGGCGGCTGCGGGGCGGGCAGGTACTGTCCGGACAGCCCGGTGACCCGGGCCGAGATGGCCGTCTTCCTGACCTTGACGTTCGGCCTCGTCCTGCACTAGCGTCCCGGGCAGGCCCCGGAAGTAAGATCCGCAGCCGTCCCGTCACTCCCTCCTGCAGTGGACGACCGCCCGTTCAGGGGGGGAGGAGGTGCCGCATGCGAAAGAGCGCGACCTTGGTGGCGCTGGGGTTTGCCGTTGCCATGAACGGGCCCGTGGCCGGGGCGAAGCCCGAGGACGCCTGCCAGCTCCTCCCCGTCGTCCTGGACGTGGAGGCTTCGGGCACCCGGTACCGGACGGAGATCTCCTTCGCCAACCCGAACCCCGACGCCCAGGAGATGGCCGTCCACTACACGGCGTCGCTGGGGAGCGCCGAAGGGACGGGGGACGGCCAGTTCAGCGTGCCCGCGGGGCAGCAGCTCCTCGCCGCCGACGGCATCGAGTTCCTCAGGCAGCTCGGGATCGGGATTCCCCGGACCACGCCCGACACGCCGCAGGGGGGGACCCTGCGGATCTGCCGGCTGAACCCGGGGGAGGGCCCGGTCGGGGTCACGGCGAGGATCACGTCACCGACCCTGCCGCCCTCCGCGCCGGGCAGCGCGGGGGTCTCGTTCCCGGCCGTTCCCGCCGACGAGGGATTCACGGCGCGAGCCACGGTTTTCGGCCTGCGCACGAGCGCCCTCGACCGCTCGAACGTCGCCATCTACAACCCGGGAGCCGAGCCGGTGTCGGTGAAGGTCACGCTCGTGTCCGGCTCGAGCGACGGGCAGGTCGTCCTCTCTGCCAAGGAGGCCCTCCCGGGGTACGGGTGGAAGCAGTTCACGATTCCGTCCAGCGGGACTCCGGCAATCGATCAGGGCTACGTCCTGATCGAGAGAGTCTCGTCGGGCGGCTTCTTCGGCGCCTATGGCGTCGTCAACGACAACGACACGAACGACGGCTCGTTCATCCCGGCGGTCGCCGAGGGCGACCTCCGGACCTCCTGGACGATCCCGGTGCTCGTCGACTCTCCTTCGTATCGGAGCGAGCTGATCCTGGCGAACCCGGGAGCCACGGACGCCACCTTCGCCCTCGAATACTCCGACTCGATCTCTCGTTCGGGGGCGCCGCTCTCTGCCACGGTCCCCGTCCCAGCCCACCGCCAGGTCATCGTTCCCGACGCCTTCGAGCTGCTCGGGGCCGGGCCGTCCGCCGGCGGGACGGAAACCTCGGCCGGGACTCTCCGCGTGCAGGCCCTCGAGGAGCAGGCCCACGGGGCGTTCGTGGGCGTTCGCGTCCTCACGCGGCAGGCGAGGGGCCGCTTCGGCGTCTTCGCATCGGCCGTGCCCTCCGGCGCCGCAGGTGCCGCCCAGGGCTTCCTGTGGGGCCTGAGGGCGGACGCCCGGGCCCGGTCCAACGTCGCCGTCCTCAACGCGAGCGCGCCCCCCGGGGAACCGGTCACCCTGCAGCTCCAGGCTTTCGACGGCGCCTCGGGGCGTCCCGCGGGAGCGCCGCTCACCGTGGGTCTCGAGCCCGGACAGTGGGCTCAGCCGGGCGGGTTCTTCGCGAGCTCCGGGGCCGCGGACGGCTACGTCCGGGTCGTGCGCATCGGCGGCGACGGTGCCTGGTCCGCCTATGGAATCGTCAACGACGGCGCGGCACCCGGCCTGGGGACCGGAGACGGCAGCTTCATCCCGGTCGTCTTCTCGGGAGCCCCGGCCGCCTTGCCCGAGGGGGCCTGGGGGGACGCAGGCGTCAGGATCTGGGTGGACGCGGCCGGCGTCAGCATCGAGACCGACTGTTCGCACGGGAGCATCTCGGGACCGGTCTTCCTGGACGCGCAGGGCCGATTCAACGGGGAAGGGACCTTCGCCTTCGAAGGGGGACCGACTCCCGTCGGAGGGTTCCCGGCCGAGAAGGCGTTCTACAGCGGAGTCGTCGAGAAGGACCAGATGACCCTCACGATCACGTTCCCCCTGTCGCCCGCCTCGAGAGGGGTGCGGCTGACCGCGACCCGAGGGGTCACCCCGACGCTGAACAAGTGCCTGTGACGCCCGTGATGGCCGGCCCGGCTGCTCACGGGTGAGACGCGCCGGAGGCCGCCCGGCGTCCGGGGTCGGACGCTATACTCCTGCGGCTCGGGCGCGCCGCGCCTGGCGGGGAGGGGAGCACGTGGGCAGACGAAAGTGGAGCAGGGCCCTACCCGTCGCGGTGGGCCTCGTCCTCTCCGGCTGGGTCCCGTCCGGCGAGGCCCGCGGACAGGATTGGATGGACAAGGTGGATCCCTGGGTCCTCTCGACGGCATCGACGAACGGGAGGACGGAGTTCCTCGTCTTTCTCCGGGAGCAGGCTTCCGTCCGGGAGGCCGCCTCCCTCGTGTCCAAGGAGCAGAAGGGCGAGCTCGTCTCCCGCACCCTCCGCGAGACCGCGGCCCGGACACAGGCTCCCGTCCTCGACGAGCTGAAGGGGCTGGGAGCGGAGGTCCGGTCCTACTGGATCGCCAACATGATCTGGGCTCGCGGCGACCTCGAGGTCGTCCGCCTGATGGCCGAGCGCCCGGACGTCCTGCGCGTCTCGGCGAACCCGAGCGTCCAGCTCCAGAGAGTCCCTTCCGACCCTCCCCCGGCGCCCGAGGCCCCGTCGGCCGTGGAGTGGGGAATCGCCAAGACGGGGGCCCCGGCCGTCTGGTCGCTCGGATACAAGGGGATCGGAGTGGTCGTCGCCGGGCAGGACACCGGCTACCAGTGGGACCACCCGGCGCTCAAGGGGAAGTACCGCGGCTGGAACGGCTCGACCGCCAACCACAACTACAGCTGGCACGACGCCATCCACTCGGGCGGCGGGGTCTGCGGGGCCAACGCCCAGGCGCCCTGTGACGACGATTCGCACGGCACGCACACCATGGGGACGATGGTGGGCGACGACGGAGCCTCGAACCAGATCGGCATGGCGCCCCAGGCCCGGTGGATCGGCTGCCGGAACATGGACCAGGGGAACGGCACGCCGGCGACGTATGCGGAGTGCTTCGAGTGGTTCGTCGCCCCGACGGATCTCGCCGGGCTCAATCCCGACCCGACGAAGGCGCCCGACGTGATCAGCAACTCCTGGGGCTGCCCCGCGAGCGAGGGCTGCACGGATCCGCTGGTGCTGCAGACCGTGGTGGAGAACACGCGAGCCGCTGGGATCGTCGTCGTCGTCTCCGCCGGGAACAGCGGGTCCGGCTGCGGGTCGGTGAGCGACCCTCCGGCGATCTACGACGCCGCGTTCAGCGTGGGGGCCACGGACTCCGGCGACGCCATCGCCTCGTTCTCGAGCCGCGGGCCCGTGTCCGTGGACGGGTCGGGCCGCCTCAAGCCCGACGTCTCGGCGCCGGGGGTCGGCGTCCGCTCCAGCGTCCCCGGCGGCGGGTACGCGTCGTTCAGCGGGACCTCCATGGCCGGCCCGCACGTCGCGGGCGAGGTCGCCCTGCTCCTGTCGGCGATGCCTCAATGGAAGGGTCAGGTCGGGCTGGTCGAGGACCGCATCGCCCGTTCCGCGGTCCCGCGCACCACCGGCGAGACGTGCGGGGGCGTGCCCGGGAGCCAGGTCCCGAACAACACGTTCGGCTGGGGGCGGATCGACGCCCTCGCCGCCGTGAGCATGGTGGATCTCGGGATCCAGATCGTCGACTCTCCCGATCCCGTTGCCGTCGGCAGCCAGCTGACCTACCGGGTCTACGCCAGCAACTCGGGGCTCGTCACGGCCACGAACGTCGGCGCCACCGTCACGCTCTCTCCCCTCGTCTCGTTCGTGTCGGCCTCGACGGGGTGTACCCACGCGAGCGGCGTCGTCACGTGCAGCTTCGGATCGGTCGCCAAGGGGACGTTCCCGCAGAAGACCATCGTCGTCACCGTCGACGGAGGGGGAACGATCCAGAGCGCGGGTACGATCACGGGCACCCAGTACGACCTCAATCCCGGAAACGACCAGACCTGGGTCACCACGACCGCAGGCAGCGGCTCGGATCTCCAGCTCACGATGGCCGGGGCGTGGAACCCGGCGCTCGCCGGCGCGCCGTTCACCTACACCCTGACGGCGAAGAACCTGGGGCCTGCCGCTGCGGGGCTCGTGACCATCACCGACACCCTGCCCGCGAGCGCCGCCTTCTCGTCGGCCTCCTCTGGTTGTTCGCACGTGTCGGGAACGGTCACCTGCGACCTCGGGACCCTCAACAGCGGCTCCACGTCGGGCGTCAGCATCACGGTGCTTCCGTCCGGAACCGCGTCCATGACCAATGGCGCCGTCGTGACGGGTGACTCGGTCGACCCGAACCCGGCGAACAGCTCCGCCAGCGTGACCACGAACGTCGTGGGGATGCAGCCGGGGGCCCTCGAGGTGGACGCACATGCCGCGAGCGGCGTCGGCTCCGACCTCAACGGGGTCTTCGAGCCGGGAGAGCAGGTCGTGGTGAACCCCACCTGGCTGAACCCGAGCGGGGGTCCGGCGGCCGTCACCGGCGCCGCGTCCTCTTTCGGACCCGTCGGCATCTCGGGTGGCACGTACACCATTGCGGACGCGAACGCTTCGTTCGGAACCTTCGGAGCCGGGGCCTCCCGCGACTGCTGGGCCGGTGGGGGAGACTGCTACGAGCTGGAGGTGCCCCCCCCCGGCGTCCGGCCGAGCACGCACTGGGACGGGCAGGTGACCGAGACGCTGTCCACCGGTGCGGTCGCGACCTGGACGGTCCACCTCGGCGACTCGTTCACCGACGTTCCGAGGAGCCACTGGGCCTATCGGTTCGTCGAGACGATCCTCCACGCCGGTGTCACCGCCGGGTGCAGCCCGACCAGCTACTGCCCGGAGACGCAGCTCACCCGCGCCGAGATGGCGGTTCTCCTCCTCGCGGCCAAGCACGGCGCGGGCTGGGCCCCGCCGCCTTCCACGGGACAGGTCTTCATCGACGTCCCGATCGACTTCTGGGCGGGGGACTTCATCGAGGAGCTCGCTGCGGAGGGGATCACCTCCGGCTGCGGGGGCGGGAAGTTCTGCCCCGACAGCCCTATGACGCGAGCCGAGATGGCCGTCTTCCTCCTCGCGGCCAGACACGGCGCGGGCTGGGCGCCGCCGGCTTCCACCGGACTGATCTTCACCGACGTCCCGATCGACCACTGGGCGGGAGACTTCATCGAGGAGCTCGCGGCGGAAGGGATCACCTCCGGCTGCGGGGGCGGGAAGTTCTGCCCCGACGGTCCGGTGACGCGGGCCGAGATGGCGGTGTTCCTGACCTCGGCTTTCGGGCTGAAGCTCTATTGACCGTCGGAGCCGCGAGGCTTCGACGAACCCGAAGGAGCGCCGCCGTGACGGCGCGTCTCCGGAACGAGGCCCAACGGAGGGGTTCATGAAGAGGATGTCCGAACGGTTTCCCCTGCTTCTCCCGGTCGCATTCCCGTTCCTCCTCGCGGGGACGGGAGCCACCCCGGCAGCCGCCCAGACGCCGGCGGCCCCGGCCCCTGCGGCCGCCGGTGGCTCTTCGATCGCGGGCGCCTCGGACCGCGACGCCGAGCTGAGCCGTCGCCTCGATTCCCTCCTCGCCGCTGCCGCCCCGGCGCCGGACTGGTCGATCTCGGTCGATGCGGTCGGCGACAAGGACCCGCGCGTCCACAGGATTCGAGTCTGGGCCGGCGGGATCGGGATCTGGGACGACGAGAGCCAGTTCCGGCTGGGGGCGGGCGCCCAGCAGGAGATCCTGAAGGCTTTCCGCGACCAGGGCTTCTGCCAGATGAACGACGAGCTCTTCGAGAAGGGATCCGGCGCGAAGAAGGGCGCGAACGGCCTGATCCGGGAGCAGGCCGTCACCCTCGAGATCGGGGGCCTGTCGAAGACCGTCAGCCACACCGTCTCGACGTTCGGGAAGTACCCCGACGTCGAGGAGGCCGCGCGGCCGCTCGTGAAGCTCGTGAACGTCGTCCGGGCGGTCTGCGAGAGGCCGGCGGCCGAGGGGATCCGCGCGAAGGACCTCGCGGACGGCCTCTCGAAGGTCTCGAAGCAGCAGCTCGCGGACGTGGCGCTCGAGGTCTTCGTGAGCAGGCCGGACGAGGCGGGCGGAGCTGGATGGATGGCGCGGGTCGAGGGAACGCGCGTCACGACGCAGGAGTCGAAGAAGGGGAGGGGGTGGGCGCCGCCCGTCGAGATGCGGCTCTCGAACCACGACTTCCTGAAGCTCGTCGGGGAGGTGTCGGCCGCTCGCCCGTGGACCTTCCTGCCGAACCTCTACGACGAGGGGTACACCGACCTCAAGATCTCGGTCCTGAACCGCTCGGTGAACGTCCAGGCGCGTCCCTTCTCCGGGATGGACCCGAAGGCGCACGAGGACCTCCGCAAGGCCTTCCGCGGCGTGGTGGAAGCGGTTCGGCAGCTGCACGAAAGGGCGCTTCGCGAGGGGAAGAAGCCGTAGGCAGGGGCCGGGCCGGCCGTTTTCCGACGAGGAGGTGGGGTCCTGAGAAAAGCGGCGGCACCGCGGGAATTCGTCTACGACTCCTCTCGCCAGGGCCTCCTCTTCGTCGAGGAGGCCGCGGCGCTCTGGCGGTACCGCGACCTGGTGGTCGAGCTGGTCCGGCGGGACCTCGTGGTGAGATACAAGCGGTCCGTCCTGGGGATCGCCTGGACGATGCTGAGCCCGCTCCTGAACATGATCGCGCTCGCGTTCGTCTTCTCCACGGTCCTGAAGGGGGGGATTCCCTACTACGCGGTCTACCTGCTCTGCGGGCTCCTGTTCTGGAGCTTCTTCTCCCAGACGACGGGGCATGCCGCGTCCCTCACGCTGGAAGCGGCGGAGACGACGAAGAAGGTCTACGTTCCGCGGTCGGTCTTCGTGGCGGAGGCGGTGGGCGTCGGCACGGTGAACGTCGTCCTGGGCCTGGTCCCCCTGGCCCTGATCGTCCTTTTCAGCGGCCACCCGTTCCGGTGGACCTGGCTCTTCCTGCCCGTCTCCCTCGTGATCGGGATGGTCTTCTCCGCCGGCGTCGGCCTCTTCGTCTTCACGCTGGCCTCGCGGTTCATCGACGTCAAGGAGACCTACCTCGTCCTCCTGCAGGTCGTCTTCTTCCTGACGCCCATCGTCTACGACTCCTCGATGGTCCCGGGGAGGTTCCGGTGGATCGTGAGGCTGAACCCGATGACGTACCTGGTCGAGGTGTTCCGGGCGCCGCTCTACAACGGGTGGCTTCCGGGGTACAAGACCCTCACGTTCTCGATACTCGCCGCCGTCGGCAGCCTGGTCGTCGGCTGGCTGTTCTATGCCTCGAGGATCGACGCCTACGGTGCCCGCAGCTGAGCGGTCGGCCCCGCCCGCGATCGAGCTCGACGGGGTCGAGGTGCGCTACTTCGTCCCCCGGGAGGCGATCGCGTCGCTGAAGGAGTACGCCCTCAAGAAGCTCCAGGGGAGGATCGAGCACGACGAGCTGATCGCCCTGAGCGGCGTCTCCCTCTCCCTGCAGCCGGGCGAGTCGGTCGGCGTGATCGGCCCGAACGGCGCCGGGAAGAGCACGCTCTTCAAGGTCATCGCCCGAGTCCGGCGGCCCACCGCCGGCCGGGTGGTGGTCCGCGGGCACGTCGCCCCGCTCCTGGAGCTGGGGCTGGGCTTTCACTCCGAGCTGACGGGCCGGGAGAACATCGTGATCCAGGGGACGCTGATGGGTTACAGCCGGAAGCGGATGAGGGAGAGGATCGGGGAGATCGCCGCGTTCGCCGAGCTGGAGCCGTTCCTCGACGCGCCGCTGCGGACCTACTCGACCGGGATGGCGGCCCGGCTGGCGTTCGCCGTCGCGACGGACGTCGACCCGGACATCCTCCTCGTCGACGAGGCGCTGTCGGTGGGAGACGAGCGGTTCCGGGCCAAGTGCAGCGAGCGGATGGCGTCGCTGCGGGGGCGGGGGAAGACGTTCCTGCTGGTGTCGCACTCCCTGGCCGACGTGGTGGCGCTGTGCGAGCGAGCCGTCTGGGTGCAGGACGGGCGAATCGCGAGGGACGGCCCGGCCAAGGAGGTGACGGAGGCCTATCACCAGTGGGCGCAGGGGCCGGGCTCGTCGGTAGGGGCGCCGTGAGCGCGGCGGCAGGGGGCCGCCGCTCGGCCCTGATCACGGGCATCACCGGCCAGGACGGCTCCTACCTCGCCGAGTCTCTGCTGGCGGACGGCTGGGAGGTCCACGGGCTCGTCCGCCAGGCGAGCGTGATGGCGCGGACCCGCCTCGACACGCTCCCGGCCCTGGTGGAGGCCCGCCAGGCGGGCCGCCTGAAGCTCCACTACGCCGACCTCTGCGACAGCTCGAGCCTCCACGCCCTGGTCCGCGCGATCGAGCCCGCCGAGCTCTACCACCTGGCCGGGCAGAGCCACATCAAGGTCTCGTTCGAGCTCCCCGAGTACACGGCGGAGACGACCGGGCTCGGGACCCTTCGCCTCCTCGAGGCGGTCCGCCAGAACGCCCCGGCGACCCGGTTCTTCCTCGCGGCCACCAGCGAGATCTTCGGGGAGCCGGCCGAGTGCCCCCAGACGGAGGCGACGCCCCTCGCCCCGATCAACCCCTACGCGGCGGCCAAGGTCTACGCCCTGAACCTTCTGCGGGTCTACCGGCGCGCCTACGGCCTCTTCGCCTGCGCCGGGATCCTCTTCAACCACGAGAGCGCGCGTCGGGGGGAGAACTACGTGACGCGGAAGATCGCCCGCGGCGCCGCCCGGATCTCCCGGGGCCTCCAGAGGGAGCTCCACCTCGGGACGCTCTCGCCGCGCCGCGACTGGAGCTACGCGCCCGACATCGTCGCGGGGATGCGGACCATCCTCGGGGCCGCCGAGCCCTCGGACTACGTCCTGGCGAGCGGGGAGAGCCACTCGGTGGAGGAGTTCTGCGCGCGGGCCTTCTCCTGCGTGGGGCTCGACTTCCGGGACCACGTCGTCCTCGACCCCGAGTACGCCCGGCCGGTCGACATCACCGAGACCCGGGGCGACGCCGGGAAGGCCGCCCGCGAGCTCGGATGGCGCCCGAAGGTGAGGTTCGAGGAGCTCGTCCGGCTGATGGTGGACGCCGAGCTGGCCGAGCTCGACGGCCCGGACGGGGCTCCGTGCCCCCCTCGGTCATAATCCGCCCCCGCTCCGGGCTCCGGAGCAGGGCGAGGGGGTCATGGACGAGATCGTCATTCGCGGGGCGCGGCAGCACAACCTGAAGAACGTCTCGCTGACGATCCCGCGCAACGCCCTCGTCGTCATCACGGGGGTCTCGGGCTCGGGGAAGTCGTCGCTCGCGTTCGACACCCTCTTCGCCGAGGGGCAGAGGCGCTACGTCGAGTCGCTCTCGGCCTACGCCCGGCAGTTCCTCGAGCAGATGGAGAAGCCGGACGTCGACTCGATCGAGGGGCTCTCCCCGGCGATCTCGATCGAGCAGAAGACGACGTCGAAGAACCCGCGGTCGACGGTCGGTACCGTGACGGAGATCTACGACTACCTGAGGCTCCTCTACGCGTCGATCGGCCAGCCCCACTGCGTCTCGTGCGGGCGGGAGATCTCGGCGCAGACCATCCAGCAGATGACCGACCGGATCCTCGGGATGCCCGAGGGGACCCGCTTCCTCCTCCTCGCGCCGTACGTGAGGGGGAAGAAGGGGGAGTACCGCCGGCAGATGGCCGAGATGGTCAAGAAGGGGTTCCTCAGGGCCCGGGTGGACGGCGAGATGGTCGACCTCTCCGAGCCCCCGGAGCTCGACAAGCAGAGGAAGCACACGATCGAGGTCGTCGTCGACCGCCTCGTCGTGAGGCGCGACGACGAGACCCGACGGCGCCTCGCCGACTCGCTCGAGACCGCCACCCGCGTCGCCGAGGGTCTCGTGACGGTGGCCGTCGTCGGCGAGGCGAAGGGGGCGACCGCCGACGAGACGCTGTCGACCTCCTACGCCTGCCCCGACTGCGGGACGTCGCTCCCGGAGATCACCCCCCGTCTCTTCTCCTTCAACTCCCCCTACGGCGCCTGCGCCGGCTGCTCGGGGCTCGGGACCGTCCCGCGCGTCGACCCCGACCGCCTCGTCCCCGACCCCGACCGGTCGATCCGCGGCGGCGCCGTCGCCCTCTGGAAGCCCGGGTCGACCAGCTGGCGCTTCCGCCAGGTGGAGCAGCTCGCCAGGGCGCTGAAGTTCTCGCTCGACGTCCCCTGGCGGACGCTCCCGGCCGACGTGAGGGAGCTGATCCTCCACGGCTCGGGCGAGCGGGAGATCCGCTGGAAGTGGAAGTCGGAGAAGGGGGAGTACGTCTGGTCCTCCTCCTACAAGGGGCTCGTCCCGATCCTGATGGAGAAGTACAAGGAGGTGGAGAGCGAGGAGGCCCGCCAGGAGCTGGAGGCCTTCATGTCCGCCACCCCGTGCCCCGCGTGCGAGGGGCGCCGGCTGAAGGCCGAGGCCCTGGCCGTGAAGGTCCGCGGCGCCTCGATCGACTCCCTCACGTCGATGACCCTCGAGGAGGCTTCCCGCTTCTTCGAGGAGTTCCGCCCCCTCCCGAGGGAGCGGGAGATCGCCGGCAAGATCCTGGCCGAGATCCGGGACCGCCTCGGCTTCCTCAACGCGGTCGGCATCGGCTACCTCTCCCTCTCCCGCGCGGCCGCCACCCTCTCGGGGGGCGAGGCGCAGCGGATCCGCCTGGCGACGCAGATCGGCTCCAAGCTGATGGGGGTCCTCTACGTCCTCGACGAGCCGTCGATCGGCCTCCACCCGAAGGACAACCGGAAGCTGATCGAGACCCTGCAGGCGATGCGCGACCTGGGGAACACCGTGGTCGTCGTGGAGCACGACGAGGAGACGATCCGGTCGGCCGACCGGGTGGTCGACCTCGGCCCGGGCGCGGGGATCCACGGCGGCGAGGTGGTCGGGGAGGGGACCGCCGCCGAGCTGGTGAGGTTCGAGCGGTCGCTCACCGGGAGGTACCTGGCCGGCGACCTCGCGATCGAGGTCCCCGCGAGCCGCCGGAAGGGGAACGGGCGGCAGCTCGCCGTCGTGGGGGCGCGGGAGAACAACCTGAAGGGGATCACCGTCCGGTTCCCGCTGGGGGCCTTCACGGCGGTGACGGGCGTTTCCGGATCCGGCAAGTCGACCCTGGTCAACGACATCCTCTATCGCGCCGCGGCGCGCCTCCTCCACGGGGCGACCGAGCGTCCCGGCGCCCACGGGGGGCTCGAGGGGCTCCAGCACGTCGACAAGGTGATCGACATCGACCAGTCGCCCATCGGGAGGACCCCGCGCTCGAACCCGGCCACCTACACGGGGCTCTTCGGCCCGATCCGGGAGCTCCTCGCCCAGGTCCCCGAGGCCCGGATGAGGGGCTACGGCCCCGGCCGCTTCTCCTTCAACGTCAAGGGGGGGCGCTGCGAGGCGTGCGGCGGCGGGGGACAGATCGCCATCGAGATGCACTTCCTCCCGGACATCTACGTCACCTGCGACGTCTGCGGCGGCCGGAGGTACAACCGCGAGACGCTCGAGGTCCACTACAAGGGGCTCAGCATCGCGGACGTCCTCGACCTGACCGCCGAGCAGGCCCTGGAGGTCTTCGCCAACGTCCCGACGATCCGCGGGGTGGCGGCGACCCTGGTGGAGGTGGGCCTCGGGTACATCCGGCTGGGCCAGCCCGCGACGACCCTCTCCGGCGGCGAGGCCCAGCGGGTGAAGCTGGCCAAGGAGCTCTCCCGGCGGGCCACGGGGCGGACCCTCTACATCCTCGACGAGCCGACGACCGGCCTCCACTTCGACGACGTGAGGAAGCTCCTCGCCGTCCTCCACGCGCTGGTGGACCGGGGGAACACCGTGATCGTCATCGAGCACAACCTCGACGTGGTCAAGACGGCGGACCGCGTCGTGGACCTGGGGCCGGAGGGGGGGGCGCGCGGGGGCGAGGTCGTGGCGGAGGGGACGCCCGAGGAGGTCGCCGTCCATCCCGTCTCGGCGACCGGCGCCTTCCTCCGGCCGCTCCTCGGCCTCGAGCGCGCCCGGCCGGCGCGCCGACGGTCCACGGGAGGCCGGTAGACTCGCGGGCGGGGACCGCTAGAATACGGAATTCGCCGTGCTTACCGGGTTTAACACCGACATCAAGCACGGGGACCGGGTCTTCCACGTCCAGACGGAGGACCGGGGCCTCGGCAACCCCGTCATCGAGTCCCTCGTGTACGTGGGAGGGGAGATCCTCCTCTCGAAGAAGAGCCCGTACAAGGAGCACATCGAGTCGGGGCGGGTCGACGAGAAGACCGTCAAGGCGATGATGGACCTGCAGCACCGCCGGATCATCGAGGCGATCCGGCGCGGGCGCTTCGACGGGGTGAAGCCGGGGGAGGTCCCGGCCGGCGAGGCGGCCGCGGCGCAGCCGATCTCGGGCGCGACCCCCCTCTCCCCGGCGGCGGCCGCCGCCGCGGCGGCGATCCTGAGCAAGCCGGACAGCAGCCCCGGCTTCGGGGCACCCCGCTCGGGCGGGATCCCCCCTCCCGCGAGGGCCGCGGCTCCCGTCTCCCGCCCCGCGAACGGGCCGGAGCGGTCGCTCGACCAGGTCATCATCGAGTACCTGGCCTCCGAGGCCGCCTCCGAGCGGATCGAGCTCTCCCTGATGAAGGGGGGCGAGCTGGTCGCGGGCGAGCTCGTTCCCCTCTCGGTCCGTGCCGCCACGTCGCTGACCGACCGGCCGATCGCGGGTGCCCAGGTCACCGTGAGGGTGGTCTCGACCACCGGTCCCCCGTCGGTCCTCTACCGGGGGGTCACGGGGAGCGACGGCCTCGTCAAGGTCACCGTCGGCCTCCCCGAGATCGGGAACGCGAACGCGGCCCTGATCGTCTCGGCGACGTCGCAGCTGGGGAACGCCGAGGTCAAGCAGCTCCTCCGCCGGCGCGGGGCCTGACCCCGGCGGGCGGACACGTCGACGGGTCACCCCTTGCATCCCCGGGGCTCTCGCCTATAATTCGCGCTCCGCGCCGGTCTCCGGCGCGGCTACGGGCCGCTAGCTCAATTGGTAGAGCAAGAGACTCTTAATCTCTGGGTTCGGGGTTCGAGTCCCTGGCGGCTCACCAGAAGCTCTCGAAGAGGCCTCCGGGCCTCTTCTTCTGTTTGAAGGCGGCCCCGCCCCCGCGCTCCGGGGTGCGGCGGCCAGTGTGGTAACGTCTTTGCCGTTCGCCCCTGTCCGGCGGGAGTGGCGGAATGGCAGACGCGCCGGACTTAGGATCCGGTGGGGTCACCCGTGAGGGTTCGACTCCCTCCTCCCGCACCACCCCCGCCCCGCACCTTCAACAACCCAGAAAGACGCCGAAACGCCGATGGTCATCACGTCCTACGTCGAAGAGTCCCCCACGAAGAGGTCGCTGTCCGTCGAGGTCCCGGCGGACGAGGTCCGGCTGGCCACCGACCTGGTCGCCCGCCAGCTCGCCAAGCAGCTCCGCCTGCCCGGCTTCCGGCCGGGGAAGGTCCCGGTCGACGTCGTCCGCAAGCGCTTCGCCGAGGAGCTGAAGGGCGAGGTCGTCGAGTCCCTCGTGAGGGACGCGCTCCAGCAGGCGCTCGCCGAGAAGGAGCTCGTCCCGGTCGGCTCCCCGAAGGTCGAGGACGTCAGGTTCGAGGCCGGCCAGCCCCTGACGTTCCGGGCCGACCTCGAGATCCGGCCGGTCGTCGCCCCGAAGGACTACCGGGGACTGAAGATCCCCAGCGAGCCGACCACCCCGGGCGAGGACGAGATCGCCGCGTTCCTCGACCGCCTCCGGGAGGGGCGTGCGGCCTTCCACCCCATCGAGGACCGCCCGGCCGCCGACGGCGACTTCGCCCTGGTGGACATCCACGGGGTGTTCCCGGAAGGGGACGGCAAGGACTTCGACCACGAGAAGGTCCTCGTGGAGCTCGGGGGAGCCGAGACCCTGCCCGAGCTCTCGGCCCACCTGCGCAACGCCGAGCCGGGGGCGACCGTATCGTTCCAGAAGGACTTCCCGTCCGACGCGGCGGACCAGGAGTTCGCCGGGAAGGTCGTCCTCTATACGGTGACGCTCCACGCCCTCAAGAGCCGCAGCCTCCCGGAGATGGACGACGAGCTGGCCCGCCAGATCCTGGCCGGCCGCGAGGGGGAGCTGCCCGAGGGGGCGGGCCTCCCGATGCTGCGGGAGCAGGTCGTGAAGTCGCTGGCGCGCGAGAAGGAGGCGGCGCTCAAGGAGAAGCAGCGCCGCGCCGCCCTGGACGGCCTCCTCGCCCTCAATCCGGTCGACGCGCCCGACACGCTCGTCGAGGCCGAGGTCGACGGGATGCTGAAGGAGTACGCCCGGTTCCTCTCCCGCCAGGGCATCGACCTGAAGGAGGCCAAGACCGACTGGAACAAGGTCCGGGAGGAGTTCCGTCCGGGGGCCGTCCGCCGGGTCAAGGAGTGGCTCCTCCTCGACGCGATCGGCGAAGCCGAGAAGATCTCGGTCACCGAGACGGAGCTCGACGCGGAGCTGAAGCGGCGGGCCCCGCAGTTCGGGATCACCCCCTCCGAGCTGAAGGCCTCGCTCGCCAAGGCCGAGCGGCTCGACGGCATCCGCGAGGAGCTCCGGATGGGGAAGGTCGTGGACTTCCTCCTGACGGAAGCCGTCACGGCCGGCGGCGCGTAGGAGGAGAGGAGGGACCCATGCTCATCCCGATGGTCATCGAGCAGACCAACCGAGGGGAACGGGCCTACGACATCTACTCCCGTCTCCTGAAGGACAACGTCATCTTCCTCGGCTCGTCCATCAACGACGAGATCGCCAACCTCGTGATCGCCCAGATGCTCTTCCTCGAGGCCGAGAACCCCGAGAAGGACATCACCCTCTACATCAACAGCCCCGGCGGCTCGATCACCGCGGGCCTGGCGATCTACGACACGATGCAGTACGTGAAGCCCGACGTGGGCACCTACTGCATCGGGCAGGCGGCGTCGATGGGGGCCGTCCTCCTGGCCGGCGGGGCGAAGGGGAAGCGGGCGGCCCTCCCGAACGCCCGGGTCCTGATCCACCAGCCGCTGGCGTACGGGATGGAGGGGCAGGCCTCGGACATCGAGATCCACGCCCGGGACCTCCTGCGGATGAAGAAGAGGCTCAACGAGATCCTGGCCCACCACACCGGGCAGCCGATGGCGCGGGTGGAGCAGGACACCGACCGGGACAACATCTTCGAGGCGGAGGCGGCCCGCGAGTACGGCCTGATCGACTCCGTCATCAGCCACAGGGACTGAGCCGGGGCCGGCGGAGACCCGATGGGTCTAGAATCGAGCCCAAAGGCTCTTTTCGAGGGATAGGGTAAGCACGAGGATGACGAAGAAGAGCGGATCCGGGGACGTCCTTCGCTGCAGCTTCTGCAACAAGTCCCAGAGGGACGTGAAGAAGCTGATCGCGGGGCCGACCGTCTACATCTGCGACGAGTGTGTCGACATCTGCCTCGACATCATCGCCGAGGACCGGGTCCTGGACCAGGCCAAGCCGGAGGCAAAGCTCCCCAAGCCCCGCGAGATCAAGGAGTTCCTGGACGAGTACGTGGTCGGCCAGGAGCAGGCGAAGAAGAAGCTGGCCGTCGCGGTCTACAACCACTACAAGCGGATCGAGTACTTCGAGCGGAACCGCAAGCTCGACGTCGACCTCCAGAAGTCGAACATCCTCCTGATCGGGCCGACCGGCACGGGGAAGACCCTCCTGGCCCAGACGCTGGCCAAGATGCTCTCGGTCCCCTTCACGATCGCCGACGCCACGACCCTCACCGAGGCCGGGTACGTCGGCGAGGACGTCGAGAACATCATCCTCAAGCTCTACCAGGCCGCCGGGCAGGACAAGGAGAAGACCGAGCGCGGGATCGTCTACATCGACGAGATCGACAAGATCGCGCGCAAGGGGGAGAACCCCTCCATCACCCGGGACGTCTCCGGGGAGGGGGTCCAGCAGGCCCTCCTGAAGATCCTGGAAGGGACCGTCACCAACGTCCCGCCCCAGGGGGGGCGCAAGCACCCGCACCAGGAGTTCATCCAGATCGACACGACGAACATCCTCTTCATCTGCGGGGGGGCGTTCGTCGGGCTCGAGGACATCATCACCCGCCGGCTGACCGAGAAATCGATGGGCTTCGGGGCGAAGATCGTCACGAAGAAGGAGAAGCGGGCGGGCGACATCCTCGAGAAGAACCACCCCGAGGACCTGATCAAGTTCGGGATGATCCCGGAGTTCGTCGGCCGGGTCCCGGTCGTCGCCACCCTGCACGACCTCGACCGGGCGTCGCTTGTGGCGATCCTCAAGGAGCCGAAGAACTCCCTCATCAAGCAGTACCAGACGCTCCTCGAGTTCGAGAACGTCGGCCTGAGGTTCACGGACGACGCCCTCGAGGCGATCGCGGACGACGCGATGAGCCGCAACCTGGGGGCCCGGGGCCTCAAGGTCATCCTCGAGGAGCTGATGCTCGACGTCATGTACCGCGTCCCCTCCGAGGAGGAGATCGAGGAGTGCGTCATCACCAAGGACGTCGTCCTCCGGAGCGGCGCCCCCATCCTCTCGCTCAGGAAGGCGGGCTGACGCTCCTCAGCGCCCCGCCTCCGGCCCGCGCCGCCGGCCTCGCGCCCCTCGCGGGGGCGGCGGGCGCGGCGGCGACCCGAGGTGACACCGCATGACCGACCCCACCCCGATCTCGACCCCCCGGCCGGACGCGCGGGCCCTCCCGCTCGTGCCGCTCCGGGACATGGTCGTCTTCCCCAGGATGATGGCCCCGTTCGTCGTCGGGCGTGCGTCGTCCATCTCGGCCCTGGAGGCGGCCCTCGTCTCCGCCGACAAGAGGATCTTCCTGGCCGCCCAGCGCGACCCGAAGGTCGACGAGCCGGCGCAGGACGACATCCACGAGGTGGGCGTCGTCGCGACGGTCGTCCAGTCGCTGAAGCTCCCGAACGGCCACATCAAGGTGATGGTCGAGGGGAACCACCGCGGCCGGATCCGAAGCTGGACGCCCGCGGGCGCCCACAGGGACGTGGTCGTCGAGAGCCTCGAGCTCCGCTCGGGCGTCTCCGGCGGCGCCGACGTCTCCTCGTACATGCAGAAGGTCCTCGGCGTGTTCGAGCAGTACGCCAAGCTCTCGCACCAGCTGGCGTTCGAGGGGCTCCTCGCCTCGCTCAAGCTCGACGACCCCGACGTCTTCGCCGACATGCTGGCCGGCCACCTCCCGACGTCGATCCCGACGCCGGAGAAGCAGACCCTCCTCGAGACGGTGAACCCCCTGGAGCGCCTCCAGAAGCTGCAGGACCTGCTGGAGATCGAGATCGAGAAGATCAACATCGATCGCCGGATCAACAACAAGGTCAAGAAGCAGATGGAGCGGGCCCAGAAGGAGTACTACCTCAACGAGAAGATCAAGGCGATCCACCAGGAGCTCGGGAGGAAGGACGACAAGTCCGACGAGATCGACGAGCTGCGCCAGAAGATCGAGAACGCCGGGATGCCGAAGGACGTCAAGGAGAAGGCCGTCGCCGAGCTCAAGAGGCTCGAGGCCATGCCCAACGTCTCGGCCGAGGCGACCGTCTCGCGGAACTACATCGACTGGCTCGTGAACGTCCCGTGGAAGAAGGCCTCGCGCGAGGCGAAGGACCTCAAGAACGCCGAGCGAATCCTCAACGAGGACCACTACGGCCTCGAGAAGGTCAAGGAGCGGATCCTCGAGTTCCTCGCGGTCCGCCAGCTCGTCACGGAGACGAAGGGGTCGATCCTCTGCTTCGTGGGGCCTCCCGGGGTCGGCAAGACCTCGCTCGCCAAGTCGATCGCCAAGTCGCTGAACCGCAAGTTCGTCCGGCTCTCCCTCGGCGGGGTGAGGGACGAGGCGGAGATCCGCGGGCACCGCCGGACCTACATCGGCGCCTTCCCCGGCCAGATCGTCCAGCTGATGAAGAAGGCCGGGACGGTGAACCCGGTCTTCCTCCTCGACGAGGTCGACAAGATGTCGATGGACTTCCGGGGCGACCCGTCGTCGGCGCTCCTCGAGGTCCTCGACCCCGAGCAGAACCACTCCTTCGTCGACCACTACCTCGACGTGGAGTACGACCTCTCGAAGGTCATGTTCATCGCCACGGCGAACGTGGTCCACCCGATCCCGCCGGCGCTGAAGGACCGGATGGAGATCATCGCCCTCTCGGGCTACACGCCGAACGAGAAGCTGGCGATCGCCAGGCAGTTCCTCGTCCCCAAGCAGGTCAAGGAGAACGGCCTGACGCCCGAGCAGGCCGCCTTCGACGACGGCGGGATCTACGGCCTCATCGAGAAGTACACCCGGGAGGCGGGCGTGAGGAACCTCGAGCGCGAGATCGCCTCCGTCTGCCGGAAGGTCGCCCGCAAGGTCGTCTCCGAGGAGGCGAAGGGGCCGATCGTCGTGACGGCCGAGAACCTCCCCGACTTCCTCGGCAAGGCGAAGTTCCGCCTCGCCCGCAAGGGGGAGAAGGCCGAGATCGGCCTCTCCACCGGCCTCGCCTGGACCGAGGCGGGGGGCGACGTCCTCCACATCGAGACGACCCTCATGAGGGGCAAGGGGAACCTCGTCCTCACCGGCCAGCTCGGCGACGTGATGCAGGAGTCCGCCCGCGCCGCCCTCTCGTACGTGAGGAGCCGGTCGGAGATGTACGGCGCCGACCCCGACTTCTACGAGAAGAAGGACATCCACGTCCACATCCCCGAGGGGGCCATCCCGAAGGACGGCCCCTCCGCGGGGATCACCATGGCCACCTCCATCCTCTCGGCGGTCACCCAGATCCCCGTCCGCAAGGACGTGGCGATGACGGGCGAGATCACGCTGAGGGGGAAGGTGCTCCCGGTGGGCGGCATCAAGGAGAAGCTCCTCGCCGCCTTCCGGGCCGGGATCACCACCATCGTCCTCCCCAAGGAGAACGAGAAGGACCTCGACGACCTCCCCGAGGAGATCCGGAACGTCATGGAGTTCCACCTCACGGAGGACGTCGACGAGGTCGTCCGCCTCGCGCTCGAAGGGGCTCCCACGCCCTTCCCGGGCAAGCCCCTCGTGGCGCCGGCGGACGCCGCCCCCCCGAGCTCGTCCAACGTCGCCCACTGACCCCGGGGCGCCCCGGCTCGCGCCGGACCGCCCGTTCTCGTCACCATGACTCGCACCGCATCCTCCGTCGCGTCGCGTCCGCCCACGCGCCCGGCCCCCGGCCGGGGCTTCCTCGGGCGCGAGGTGCGCCTCGTCCTTCCCGCCCACGCCCCGGGCGCGAGGCCGAAGGGGAGGGCCCTGCCCGCCCTCGCGGTCCTCGGCCGCTCCAACGTCGGCAAGTCGAGCCTCCTGAACGCCCTCCTGGGATCGAAGGTCGCGCGGGTCTCGCAGACCCCGGGGAGGACCCAGGCGCTCTACTGGTACCGCGTGGACGACGCCTTCGACGTCGTCGACTGCCCCGGGTACGGCTACGCGAAGACCGCGCGCGAGTCCCGCGAGCGGTTCTCGGAGCAGATCGAGGACGTCCTGACGCGCGAGCCCGCCGCCTCCCTGGCCCTCCTTCTCGTCGACGGCCGCCTCGACCCGCAGGAGTCCGACCGCTCCATGGCCGCCTTCCTCGAGGCCTCCGGCGTCCCCGCCGTCGTCGCCGTGACGAAATGGGACAAGGTGAAGCCCTCCGAGAGGGTCCGGCGTCTGCGGGTCCTGACCGCCGAGTACGCCTCTTCCGACCGCACCCTCCTGCCGGTCTCGTCCGAGACCGGCGAGAACATCCCCCGTCTCGGCCGCCTCCTCAGGGAGCGGCTCACGTCCACGCCGCGCCCCGCCCCCGCTCCGGGGGCGCCTCCGGCCGCGGCCCCCGAGGTGACCTGATGCCCCGCCGCAAGACCCCCGGTGCCGACTACGCCAGCCCCGTCATCGACCCGCGCGAGCTCCCGAACGACGTGGAGGAGCCGCTCCCGCCCGAGCTCGAGGCCGAGCCGATGCTCGACATCCGGACGCTGCACAACACGCCGATGCCGCAGCTCCTGAAGATCGCGCAGGAGCTGGAGGTGGAGGCCGCGGCGTCCCTGAGGAAGCAGGACCTGATCTTCAAGATCCTGCAGGCCCAGACCGAGCGGCTCGGCCTGATCTTCTCCGAGGGGGTCCTCGAGGTCCTCCCGGACGGGTTCGGGTTCCTCCGCGCCCCCGAGTACAACTACCTCGCGGGCCCGGACGACATCTACGTCTCGCCGTCCCAGATCCGCAAGTTCGGCCTGAGGACCGGCGACACGATCTCCGGCCAGATCCGTCCGCCCAAGGAGGGGGAGCGCTACTTCGCCCTCATCAAGGTGGAGGCGGTCAACTTCGAGCACCCGGACGTCGCGCGCGAGAAGATCCTCTTCGACAACCTGACGCCGCTCTACCCGAACCAGCGGATCCGGCTCGAGGTGCCGACCAACCTCTCGTCGCGCGTCCTCGACCTCGTCTCGCCGGTCGGCAAGGGGCAGCGCGGCCTCATCGTCGCCCCGCCGCGCACCGGCAAGACGATGCTCCTGCAGGCCCTCGCCAACTCCATCACGACGAACCACCCCGAGATCACCCTCATCGTCCTCCTGATCGACGAGCGGCCCGAGGAGGTCACCGACATGCAGCGGTCGGTCCGCGGCGAGGTGATCAGCTCCACCTTCGACGAGCCGGCCACCCGCCACGTCCAGGTCGCCGAGATGGTCATCGAGAAGGCGAAGCGGCTCGTCGAGCACAAGCGCGACGTCGTGATCCTGCTCGACTCGATCACGCGCCTCGCCCGGGCGTACAACACGACCTGCCCCCCGTCGGGGAAGGTCCTCTCCGGCGGCGTCGACGCCAACGCCCTCCAGAAGCCGAAGCGGTTCTTCGGCGCGGCGCGGAACATCGAGGAAGGGGGCTCGCTCACCATCATGGCGACGGCCCTCATCGACACGGGCTCGCGGATGGACGACGTCATCTTCGAGGAGTTCAAGGGGACCGGCAACATGGAGGTCCACCTCGACCGGCGCCTCGTCGACCGGCGCGTCTTCCCGGCCCTCGACATCAACAAGTCGGGGACCCGGAAGGAGGAGCTCCTCATCGAGAAGGCCGAGCTCAACCGCGTCTGGATCCTCCGGAAGGTCCTCACGCCGCTCTCCACCGTCGAGGCGATGGAGCTCCTCCTCGAGCGGCTCGACAAGACGAAGAGCAACGCGGACTTCCTCGGCTCGATGTCGGCCGGCTGAAGCGAGCGGCCGGCGGGAGGCGCGGCGGCCGGCCCGGCGGCCGCGCCCGGCGCCGGCCTCCGCCCCGCCGACCCGCCCCCGGCCGCTCAGCGGCGGACGAGCCGGGCGACGAAGTGGAGGCCGCGCCCGAAGAGGGCCGAGAACGGGGCCGGGTAGAGGCCGGGGACGCCGGCCCGCAGCTCCTCGCGCAGGGCGGCGGCGCCCAGGGCCGACTCCCACCCTTCCGGGCTGAAGTACGCGTAGGGGAGGACGACCCCGTGGGGGCGGTTCCCGACCCAGTCCATGAAGGCCAGGACCTTCCGGTCGAGGGCCGAGCGGGCGAGGTGGTCCTTCACGACGACGACCCGTGCGACCCGCGCGCACTCCGAAAGGAGGGCGGCCGGGTCGTCCGCGTGGTGGAGGACGTCGACGAGGAGGGCGGCCGAGGCGGCCCCGTCCGGCAGCGGGAGGGTCCGGCCGTCGAACGGGCGGGCGGGGATGGCGCAGGAGGGGCGGATCAGGACGTCGAACCCCTGCGGCTCCACGTCGGGGCGGAGGGCCGCCACCGCGCGCGCGATCTCGCCGTTCCCGCAGCCGACGTCGACGAGGCGGCCGGCCGGGAGGAGGGGGGCGACGGCGGCGGCGAGGACGCGGACCCGCCGCCCGAAGACGACGGAGCCGTGGAGCCGGCCGATCGAGGTGAGGACGGGCCTCGACGCGGTCATCTGGCGGTCATGGCGCGGTCACCTCTCGGTCACCTCGCGGTCACTTTCGCCTCAGGCCGAGGATCGACAGGAAGAACGACGCCAGGACGCCGTGGGCGCCCAGCACCAGGAGGAGCGCGCCCGGGATCAGCCGCCGGAGCGTCGCCGCGGCGTCGAGGTAGCGGTAGTCCGACCCGGCCCACTCCGCGACGACGGTCCCCGTGAGAGCGGCTCCCGCGACGAGGAAGGCGGCCGAGGCGAGGAGGCCCGTCTCGAGCGTCACGTACCGGAACGCCCGGGCCAGGCGCGGGTCCTCCGGGAGGATCCCCTCGGTGACGGCGAAGACCTTCGCGAAGAGGGCGAACGTGACCGCCTGGGCGCCGACGAGGACGAAGACCGCCCCGGCGAGCATCGTGTGGACGTCCAGGATCGCCGGGCCGAGCCGGCGCGGCCCCGGGTAGAGCCAGGCCAGGAGCGCCGCCCCCAGCGTGGCCAGGGCGAGGCCGGGCCAGAGGTAGAGCCACCGCGGCGAGCACATCAGGAGGAACCGGAGGTGGCGCCAGCCGTCGCGCCAGGTCCTGAGGTGCGGGGGACGCGAGCGCCCGTCGCGGCGGAGGGTCACGGGGACCTCGGCGATCCTCAGGCGGAACAGCCCGGCCTTCACGACCATCTCGCTCGCGAACTCCATCCCCCGGGTCCGCAGGTCGAGCCGGTCGATCGCCTCCTTCCGGAAGGCGCGCAGGCCGCAGTGGAAGTCGGAGACGCCGAGGCCGAAGAAGAGCCTCCCGAGGAAGGAGAGGACGGGGTTGCCGAGGTAGCGGTGGAGGGGCGGCATCGCGCCCGGCTCGATCCGCCCCCGGAACCGCGACCCCATGACGAGGTCGTTCCCCTCCTCGAGCCTCGCCACGAAGGCGGGGACCGCGGAGAAGTCGTAGGAGAGGTCGGCGTCCCCCATGACGACCCAGCGTCCGCGCGCGGCCGCGATCCCCCCGAGGAGGGCGGCGCCGTAGCCCCGCTCGGCGACGGGGACGACACGGGCGCCCGCCCGGGCGGCGAGCTCCCGGGAGCCGTCGGTCGAGCCGTTGTCGGCCACGACGACCTCCCCGTCGAGGCCGGCGCGCTCCAGGGCGCTCCGCGCCTCGAGGACGCAGCGCTCCACCGTCTCCGCCTCGTTCAGGCACGGCATGACGACGGAGACGGCGGGGACGGGGGCGTCCTGGGCCGGCATCGCGCCATTCTGCCCTGCGTCCGCTCCGGGAGCCACGTCGTATCATCGAAGGAGAGGAGCCATGGCCCCGACCTTTCCCGTCTCCGTCGTCGACTTCGTCAACGCCTGGCCCCTGACCTGGGGCTTCCTCCGGGGAGCCGTCGAGGAGGTCCAGCCGATCACGGACGTCCCGTCGGCCTGCGCCGAGCGCCTCGCGCGCGGAGAGGTCGCCGCGGGCCTCGTCCCCTCGATCGAGGCAGCCCGGATCCCCGGCATCCGGGTCGTCAGGGGGGTCGGGATCGCGTCGTACACCCGGGTCCGGAGCGTCCTCCTCGTCTCCCGCCTCCCGTTCGAGGAGATCCGCTCGGTCGCCCTCGACACCTCGTCGCGCTCGTCGGCGGCGATGGTCCGGATCCTCCTCGAGGACCTCTACGAGGTCTCGCCGGAGTACCACCGGGCGGTGCCCGACCTCGGCGAGATGCTCGCCCACCACGACGCGGCCCTGCTCATCGGCGACCCGGCCCTCGGGGCGTCCCTCCAGGGCCTTCACGTCCTCGACCTGGCGGATGCCTGGAACCGTCTCACGGGCCTCCCCTTCGTCTTCGCCGTCTGGGCGGTCCGGCGGGAGGTGCCGCCCGAGCCGTTCCTCTGGTCGCGCGACTACGCCAAGCACCGGATGGCCGAGATGCTCGACGCGGCCGAGCGGCGGACGGGGCTCTCCCGGAGCTCCCTCGAGGAGTACCTCGGCAGCAACCTCCACCACGACCTCGACGAGAGCGACGAGAAGGGGCTGGCCGAGTTCTACCGGCGCGCCTGGCAGCGGGGGATGATCCCCTCGCCCGACCTCCCGCCCTTCGCGGGCGTCCCCCTGGTCCCGAGGCCCGAGCGCTGATGTCGACGGCCGCCGCCCTTCCCGGCGTCCTGCCGGCGCCCGTCGCCCCCGGCGCGCGTTCCTCGCCCCGCGCGCGGACCCTCCTCGACCGGGCGGCCGACGGCGGCCGGCTCTCCCCGGACGACGCCCTCCTCCTCTTCCGCGAGGCGAGCCTCCTCGAGCTCGGGGCCGCCGCGTCGGCGGTCCGCCAGCGGCTCCACCCGGGGACCGTCGCGACCTACCAGGTCGACCGGAACATCAACTACACGAACGTCTGCATCTACCGGTGCCGCTTCTGCGCCTTCTACCGGCCGTCGGGCGACCCGGAGGGGTACGTCCTCCCCCTCGAGGAGATCGGCCGGAAGGTGGAGGAGACGCTCGCCCTCGGAGGGACCGGCGTCCTCCTGCAGGGGGGCGTCCACGCCGAGCTCCCCTTCTCCTTCTACGAGGAGCTCCTCGGCTTCCTCCGCCGGGAGTACCCGGGCATCCACCGGCATGCCTTCTCCGCCCCGGAGATCTACTTCCTCGCCAAGAAGGAGCGGACGCCCGTCCGGGAGACCCTCGTCCGGCTGAAGGAAGCGGGGCTGATGTCGGTCCCGGGGGGCGGGGCCGAGATCCTCGAGGACGGCGTGAGGAAACGGATCTTCTCGCTCACCAAGGCGCCGACCGAGAGGTGGGCGGAGGTCCACAGGGAGGCGCACGCCCTCGGCCTCCCGACGACGGCGACGATGATGTTCGGCGTCGGCGAGGGCTACGAGGAGCGCGTCGCCCACCTCGACGTCGTGAGGCGGGTCCAGGACGGGTCGCTCGCCGCCGCCGCCGAGTCGTTCACCGCCTTCATCCCCTGGACCTTCCAGGAGGAGAACACGGCCCTCGACGGGACGGTCGAGACCTCGACCGGCTTCGACTACCTCCGGACGCTCGCCCTCTCCCGCCTCTACCTCGACAACGTCCCGCACGTCCAGGGGTCGTGGGTGACGCAGGGGAAGAAGATCGGGCAGGTCTCGCTCTTCTTCGGGGCGGACGACCTGGGCTCCATCATGATCGAGGAGAACGTCGTCGCGGCGGCCGGCGCCCACAACCGGATGACGCGCGCCGACATGGAGGCCCTCCTCCGCGACGCCGGCTTCACGCCCGTCCAGCGCGGCTCGGTCTACGAGCGCTGCCACGAGCCCTGCTGCGCGGGCCTGAACGCCGGGTAGGGGACGGAGAACGAGGAGGCCCGCCGGAGCGGCGGACCTCCTCTCCCCAGGACCCGCGGGGCGCTCAGAGCTTCTCGGAGATCGACTTCGCCTGCAGGAAGAGGCCGAGGTAGTCCCGGCCGCCGGCCTTGCTGTCGGTCCCGGACATGTTGAATCCGCCGAAGGGGTGGACGCCGACGAGCGCGCCGGTGCACTTCCTGTTGATGTAGAGGTTGCCGCAGAAGAGCTCCCGCTTGGCGCGGAGGATCCTCTGCCGGTCGCGCCCGAAGTACGAGCCGGTCAGCCCGTACTCGGTGTCGTTGGCGAGGGCGATCGCGTGGTCGAAGGAGTCGGCCTCGACGAGCGCCAGGACGGGCCCGAAGATCTCCTCCTGGAAGATCCGGTGCTTCGCGCCGACGCCGTCGAAGACCGTCGGGCGAATGAAGTTCCCGACGCTCCCGTCGCTCGTCCCGCCCGCGACGAGGCGGGCCTCCTTCTTCCCGACCTCGATGTACTCGTTCACGGTCCGGAACTGGCGCTCCGAGGCGACCGGGCCCATGTAGTGGGCGCGGTCCTTGGTCGGTCCCATCGTCAGCTTCTCGGTCTTCGCCGCCACCGCCTCGAAGAACCGCTTCGAGATCGCCTTGTGGACGATGGCGCGCGAGCAGGCCGAGCACTTCTGCCCCTGGAAGCCGAAGGCCGAGGCGACGACCTGGGTCACCGCGTCGTCGAAATCGGCGTCCTCGTCGACGACGATGAAGTCCTTCCCCCCCATCTCGAGGACGACCCGCTTAAGCCAGAGCTGGCCCGGGCCCACCTTCGCGGCCCGCTCGTTGATCCTCAGCCCCACCTCCTTCGAGCCGGTGAAGGAGATGAACCTCACGTGCGGGTGGTCGACGAGGAAGTCGCCGACGTCCGCGCCGGGGCCCGGGAGGTAGTTGAGGACGCCGGCCGGGACGCCGGCCTCCTCGAGGAGCTGGAAGACGCGCCAGGCGATCAGCGGCGTGTCGGAGGCCGGCTTCAGGATGACGCCGTTGCCGGAGACGAGGGCGGCGGCGGTCATCCCCGTGAGGATCGCGTTCGGGAAGTTCCAGGGCGGGATGACCGCGCCGGTCCCCAGCGGGACGTAGAGCGACTCGGGGAACTCGCCGGGGAACGGGGTCACGGGGACCTCGCCCTGGTAGCGGAGGATCTCCCGCGCGTAGAACTCGAGGAAGTCGATCGCCTCGTCGGTCTCGACGTCGGCCTCGGGCCACGACTTGCCGATCTCGAGGACCATCGTGGCCGAGAACTCGTGCTTGCGGTCGCGCATCCGCCTCGCGGCCCGGAGGAGGACGCTGGCCCGCTCGCGCGGGGGGAGAGCGGCCCACGCGGGGGCGGCGGCGCGGGCGGCGTCGACCGCCTTCTGGGCCGTCGCGCGGTCGGCGAGGTGGTGGCGGGAGAGGACTTGGGAACGGTCGGCGGGATTGGTATTGGTCAGGAGCTTGCCGGTGCGGAGGCGCTCGCCGGCGACGACGACGGGGACCTCCTCGCCGAAGCGCGACTCGACGAGGGCGAGGGCGGCCTCGAACGCGGCGGCGACCTCCGGCCTGCCGAAGTCGGAGAAGGGCTCGGAGCGGAAATCTTGCAGCATGCGGCTATCGTATCAGCGCCGAACCGCTCCGGAGGCCGGACCGGGAGGGAGGCGGGGGGCGGTCCGAAAGGCCGCCCGGGCGAAGGCCGAGGATGACCGTCGAGGAGCTCAAGGAGAGGCTGGACGCGGGCGAGCGGCCGCTCGTGGTCGACGTCCGGGAGCCCGCCGAGCTGCAGTTCGCCCCGTTCCCCTTCGAGGTGCTTCCCATCCCGCTCGGCCAGCTCCAGAGGAGGCTCGAGGAGCTGCCGCGCGACCGCGAGATCGTCGTCGCCTGCCGGAGCGGCGCGCGGAGCGCATCGGCCGTCCAGCTCCTTTGCCACGTCGGCTTCCCGCGAGCCGTCAACCTCGAGGGGGGGATCCTGGCCTGGTCCCGCCGGATCGACCCGAACGTCCGGAGCTACTGACGTCGGCTCGTTTGGGCGCTTCCATTGTGTGACAATTGGTCGAAGCGAGCCCCGTGGCACGGGGACGGAAAGGGACCAGATGCCGTTCGAACCCGCCAAGCTCCGGAGCGTCGTCGAGGAGCTCCTCCGCGAGAACAAGGCCCTCACCGAGAAGCAGGTCAAGGCGGCCGCGGCGAAGGCGCTGCGGGTCAAGGCCGAGGACGTCGGCTCCGCCGTCATCCGGGACGTGAGGAAGTCGATGGGGATCGACCGCCCGAAGGCGCTCGACCACGCGCGGGAGATGCTCCGGAAGAACCCGAAGCTCGAGGCGCGCTCCGTCGTCGCCGAGATCGCCGAGAAGTTCGGCATCCGCCTCGGCCCCCCGGACGTCTCCCGCCTGCGCCCCAAGGAAGGGAAGCGCCCGCGCCGGGACGGCCGCCTGGCCCGGGCCGTCAAGGCGCCCCGCGGCCGCAGGGGCGCGCGCCCGGCCGGCGCGGAAGGGGCCGGCTCCGCCGTCTCGCCGGAGCAGCCGGCCGGCGCCGAGCCCGTGCCCGAGGGGGCCGGCCGGGGCCGCGTCGCCCCCGCTCCTCTCGTCCTCCGGAAGGGCGAGATCGCGATGACCTTCGAGGGGAAGGGGGAGCCGACGGATCTCGCCCGCTTCTTCCTCTCGCTGGCCGAGGGGGCGAAGCGCTGACGGGAGCCGGGCCCTCGGTTGACGGGGGCCCCGGGGCTTTCTATGATCCGACCCCTTCGGCCCCGCTGGGGGGTCGTCCAATGGTAGGACTGCAGACTCTGGATCTGCCTATCGGGGTTCGAATCCCTGCCCCCCAGCCAATTTGACGGAGATCGTCGCCGCCCGCGAGGGCGGCGATTCTCTTCGGGGCCCGGGCGAGGCCGCCCCGGATTCCGACCCGCTCCGTGGTCAGGCCGGGCGCCGGAGCCGCGCGAGGAGCGGTGCCGCCAGGGCGGCCCCCAGGGTGGCGCCGACGACGTCGGCGACGACGTCGGCGGTCTCGACGTCGCGCCCCGGGACGAACGACTGGTGCCACTCGTCCGAGACCCCCCAGGCGAGGACGCCGAGGGCGATCGCGAGGAGGGTGCCGCGGCGGCTCCATCCCTCGGCGACGAGCCCCGCGCGCGCGGCGGCGAGCCCGACGAGGAAGAAATAGCCGGCGTGAAGGACCTTGTCCGCGTCCGGGACGAAACGGGGCAGGACCCGCGGCAGGTGCGACTGCGAGGAGAGGAACGCCTCGAGCGCCAGGAGGAGGAGGACGGGCGCCCAGAGGACGAGCCGCTCGCGCGGGCCCCCCGTCCGGGGCGGCCCGGTCACCGCCCTCCCATCGCCTTCCTCTCGATCTTCGCCCAGCTGTCCCGCAGGCCGACCGACCGGTTGAAGACCAGAGCCCCGGCCCTCGAGTCGGGATCGACCGCGAAGTAGCCGAGCCTCTCGAACTGGAGGAAGGCGGGCGCGCGGAGGGAGGCGGCCGCCGGCTCGACGAACGCGTTCCGGACGACGAGCGACGCGGGGTTCAGGTTGTCGACCCAGCTCTTCCCCTCGGGGGCGTCGTCCGGGTCCTCCGTGGTGAAGAGCCGGTCGTAGAGGCGGACCTCGGCGGGGAGCGCCTTCGGGGCCGAGACCCAGTGGATCGTCCCCTTCACCTTCCGGCCGCTCCCCTCGTCCCCGCTCCGCGTCGACGGGTCGCAGGTGCAGCGGAGCTCGACGACCTCGCCGGTGGCGGGGTCCTTGACGACCTCCTCGCACCGGACGATGTAGGCCCAGCGCAGGCGGACCTCCTGGCCGGGCGAGAGGCGGTGGTACTTCGGGGGAGGGACCTCGCGGAAGTCGTCGCGCTCGATGTAGAGCTCGCGCGTGAACGGGACGAGCCGCGTCCCGTGCGAGGGGTCCTCCGGGTTGTTGACGGCGGGGAGCTCCTCGACCGTCCCCTCGGGGACGTTCGTCAGGACGACCTTCACCGGGTCGAGGACCCCCATGAAGCGCGGCGCGCGCCGGTTGAGGTCCTCGCGCAGGCAGTGCTCGAGGAGCGCCACGTCGACGACGCTGTCGCGCTTGGCGAGGCCGATCCGGTCGCAGAAGTCGCGGATCGCCTCGGGCGTGTAGCCCCGGCGGCGCAGGCCCGCGATCGTCGGCATCCTCGGGTCGTCCCAGCCGCGGACGTGGCCGCCGGTGACGAGGTGGAGGAGCTTCCTCTTCGAGAGGAGGGTGTAGGTGAGGTTGAGCCGCGCGAACTCGATCTGGCGGGGCCGGTCGGGGAGGTCGAGGGCCTCGAGGCACCAGTCGTAGAGCGGCCGGTGGTCCTCGAACTCCAGGGTGCAGAGCGAGTGGGTGATCCCCTCGATCCAGTCGGAGATCGCGTGGGCGTAGTCGTACATGGGGTAGATGCACCAGGCGTCGCCGGTCCGGTGGTGCGTCGCCTTCCGGATCCGGAAGAGGGCCGGGTCGCGCAGGTTGATGTTCGGGGAGGCCATGTCGATCTTCGCCCGGAGGGTCCGCGAGCCGTCGGCGAACTCCCCGGCGCGCATCCGGCGGAAGAGGTCGAGGCTCTCCTCGACGGGCCGGTCGCGCCAGGGGCTGTTCTTCCCCGGCTCGGTCAGCGTCCCGCGCGTGGCGCGGACCTCGTCGGCCGTCAGGTCGCAGACGAACGCCCTCCCCCTCCGGATCAGCTCCTCCCCGAAGCCGTAGAGCCTCTCGAAGTAGTCCGACGCGTAGAACAGCCCGTGCCAGTCGAAGCCGAGCCAGCGGACGTCCTGCTCGATCGACTCGACGTACTCGACGTCCTCCTTGAGGGGGTTCGTGTCGTCGAACCGCAGGTTGCAGGTCCCGCCGTACTCCTTCGCCACCCCGAAGTTGAGGCAGATCGACTTCGCGTGCCCGATGTGGAGGTAGCCGTTCGGCTCGGGGGGGAAGCGGGTGGCGACCTTGCCGCCGCGCTTCCCCGTCCGGAGGTCGTCCTCGACGATCTCCCGGATGAAGTCCTTGCCGCTGGCCTCGGGGGCGGGTGTCTTCGTCTCTTCCATGGCGTTCCTCGCGTTCGGGGCTCCGCGCGCGCGGAGGGGGCTCCGGGCGGGCCCGCGGAGCGGGCACCCCGTCTCGGTCGTCAGGATGCTTCGTGGGGCGTGCCGTCCCCGCCCCCCGCCTCGAGGAAGGAGGCGAGGGCGAGGACCCGGCGGAGGCTCGTCTCGGCGCCGAGGACCTCGATCAGCTCGAAGAGCGGGGGCGAGGCGAGCGTTCCGGTGAGGGCGAGGCGGACCGGCTGGGCGAGGTCGCCCAGCTTGATCCCGCGCTCCGCGGCGAGGGCGCGTGCCCCCTCCTCGAGGACCGCGTGGGTGAAGGGGGCCGCCGCGCCCGCCCGCTCGGCGAAGCTCCGGAGGAGGTCGGCGGTCCCCGGCTTGCCGAACTTCTTCAGGCCGGCCGGGTCGTAGGTCGACGGGTCGGCCCCGTAGACCGTGAGCGCGCCCGCCAGCTCGACGAGCGTCCGGCAGCGGGAGCGGTGGAGGGCGACCGCCCGCTCCAGCGTCGCGGCGTCGCGGCCGGGGAGCCCGAACGGCGCGAGGAGCGCGACGAGGCGGGCCGCCGGGACGTCCTGGAGGTACTGGCCGTTCAGCCAGGTCAGCTTCTCGTGGTCGAAGCGCGACGGCGAGGGGCCGATCCTCTCGATCGAGAAGAGGGCCGCCATCTCCTCGAGGGTCATCCGCTCGCGGTCGCCGCCGGGGGACCAGCCGAGGAGCGCGACGAAGTTGACGAGCGCCTCCGGGAGGAAGCCCTGGGCGCGGAACTCCTCGACGCCGGCCGCCCCGTGGCGCTTGGAGAGCTTCTTGCCGTCGGCCCCCAGGATCATCCCGAGGTGCGCGAAGCGGGGGGGCTCGGCCCCGAGGGCCCGGAAGAGCGCCACGTGCTTCGGCGTGTTCGCCAGGTGGTCGACGCCGCGGACGACGTGGGTGATCTCCATCGCCACGTCGTCGACGCAGACGCTGAAGTGGTAGAGCGGGTGGCCGTCCGACCTCACGAGGACGAAGTCGTCCAGGACGTCGGGCGGGAACTCGCAGCGCCCCTGGACGAGGTCCTCGACGACGATCGTCTCCGACGGCATCTTCAGGCGGACGACGAACGGCTCCCCCGCGGCGGCGCGGCGGTCCGACTCCTCCTTCGGGATCGCGCGCCCGGCGCCCGAGTAGCGGTACGCGGTCCCCGCGAGCTCGGCGGCCTTCCTTCCGGCCTCGATCTCCTCCGGGGTCTCGAAGGCGCGGTAGGCCTTCCCCTCGGCCAGGAGCCGGGCCGCCGCGTCGCGGTAGAGGTCGTACCGGTCGCTCTGGCGGTACGGTCCCTCGTCCCACGTCAGCCCCAGCCACGTCATCGCCTCGAGGATCTGGTCGACGAGCTCGGGCCGGTTCCGCTCGACGTCGGTGTCCTCGATCCTGAGGATGAAGGTCCCGCCGTGGCGCCGGGCGTAGAGCCAGTTGTAGAGGGCCGTCCGGGCTCCCCCGATGTGGAGGGAGCCGGTGGGGGACGGGGCGAAGCGGAGTCGGGGGGCCGTGGCCATGGGGGGCGCGATCATAGCGTCTATGATCCCCGCCCCATGCCCGGCTCGACCCGCGCCGCGGACCTCGCCCTCGTCTCGGTGACGGCGATCTGGGGATCGACCTTCGTCGTCAACGAGCTGGTCCTCAAGGACACCCCGCCCCTCGTCTTCCTCGCGCTCCGCTTCGCCCTGGGCGGGCTCGTCCTCCTCGCCCTGTCGCGGGGCCGCGCGCGGACGCCGCGCCTCCACGCCGACGGGGCGGTCCTCGGGGCCCTCCTGGCGGGCGGGATCGGCCTCCAGCTGACGGGGCAGATCTTCACGACGGCGTCGAAGACGGCCTTCATCACGGGTCTCTCGGTCCCCCTCACGCCGCTCGTCGCGTGGCTCCTCGTGAGGAAGCTCCCCACCGCCTCGAACGCGATCGGCCTCGGGATCGCCGTGGCGGGCTTCACGGTCCTCTCGTGGCCGAGAGAGGCGACGGGCCTCGAGGTGGGCGACGTCCTCGTCTTCGGGACGGCGGTCCTCTACGCGGGGATCATCGTCCTCCTCTCGGAGTGGGCGCCGCGGCACGACCCCCGCCTCTTCGCGGCGAGCCAGACGCTCTGGGCGGCCGCCTTCGTCGGCGCGGCACGGCTGGCTCTGATTCCGTTCCTCGGGGGAGGCGGCGCCTTCCTCGCCGCCGAGGCGCGGCCGGTCCCGATGACGCCGAAGCTCGCCCTGGCGGTCCTCTGGATGGCGCTCGCGGCGACGGTCCTGACGTTCGCGGTCCAGACGTGGGCCCAGGCGCGCGTCTCGGCGACCCGGGCGGCCCTGATCTTCGCGCTGGAGCCGGTCTGGACTTCGCTTTTCGCGGCGGCCGTCCTCGGCGAGCGGCTCGGCGGGCGCGAGCTCGCCGGCGCCTCGCTCGTCCTCGCCGGGATCGTCGCCTCGGAGCTCCCCTTCTTCCGGCGCTAGTCGAGGCCGAACGTCAGGTTGTAGGCGTAGCGCCCGCGCGCCACGACGAGGAGGAGCGCCGAGCGGGAGAAGCCGCGGACGACCTCCTTCTCCAGCTCCTCGAGCGACTCCACCCGCCGCCCGTTCACCGCCAGGATCCTGTCCCCCCGCTCGATCCCCTTCTCGTCGGCCGGGGAGCCGTGGGCCACCGCCGAGACCGAGAGGGAGCGGCCGCGTCCGAGCGAGATGCCGACGTCGCGGCGGAGGACCTCCAGGCCGAGCGCGTCGGGAGGCGTCTGGGTCCGGGTGGCGACCGTCGTCTCCTTCCCTTCGCGGACGACGACGAGGCTCGCCGGCTTGTCGGGGCCGAGCGACGCCAGCTGCGTCTCGAAGTCCTCCCGCGACTCGACCGGCCGGCCGTTGAACGCGACGACGACGTCCCCCGGCGCCAGGCCGGCGCGGTCGGCCGGGGAGTCGGGGTAGACCGAGCGGATCCTCAGCCCCCGTCCGCGGGCCGAGGGGCGGTCCCGGTCGGAGCCGAGGGTCTTGCCGCGCAGCCCCAGCCAGACCGGCTTCACCTCCCCGAACCTCAGGAGGTCGTCGGCGATCCGCTTCACCCGGTCGACCGGGATCGCGAACCCGATCGTGTTCGCCCCCCCGACGATGGCGGTGTTGATCCCGATCAGCTGGCCGAGGATGTTCGCGAGGGCGCCTCCCGAGTTGCCGGGGTTGATGGCGGCGTCGGTCTGGATGAAGTCGGAATAGGTCCGCGCCTCCCCCTGCACCGAGCGCTGGAGCGCCGAGACGATCCCGACTGTCACGGTGTTCGAGAGGCCGAAGGGGTTGCCGACGGCGATCGCCGGCTCGCCGATCATCAGGTCCGCGCTCGACCCGAGGGCGACCGCGCGGAGGCCCTGCCCCTTCACCTTCAGGACGGCGAGGTCGTTGTCGGCGTCGGCCCCGAGGACCTCGGCCTCCAGCTCCCGCCGGTCGGCGGTCGTGACGGTGATCCGCGAGGCCCCGGAGACGACGTGGTCGTTGGTGACCACGATCCCCCGCTCGTCGAGGACGACCCCCGAGCCGAGCGACTCGGTCCTCCGCTCGCGCGGCACGGGGTTCAGGCTGAAGAAGTCCTCGAAGAGCGTGGAGCGGCGGCGGACGAGCTGCTCGGCCGAGACGTTCACCACCGAGGGCCCGATCCGCTCCGCAGCGACGACGACGGGGGTCCGCCGGAGGTCCCGGCCGTCCCGGGGCGGGGTCTGGCCGGGGAGGGCGGGGGCGAGGAGGGCGAGGCCGAGGGCGAGGGCGGGAAACGCAATCCGGGTTGACGGGGCGAATCGGATCATGAAAGAATCCTGAAATTACTTAATGAGGTTTTCAAGATTTTTAGCGTCAGACAGAGAAAAGCGGTGGAGGCGATGGTGGAGATCGGGACGGCGCGAGGCGGCGAGATGAGCTCGGCCGAGATCGCCGGGCGGCTCGGGATGTCGCGTGAGTCGATCCATCAGCTCCTCCTGCCCCTGGTCCGCGCCGGGCTCGTCACGGCGGCCCGCGGGCGAACGGGAGGATATCGCGCGGCCGAGAGCCTCCCGTCGACCCCGGTCGCCACGGTCGTCGCGCCGTTCGAGGCAGCCGCCCCCGGCCCGAAGGCCCTCCCCGCTTCCCCCGTCGACGCCGTCGAGGCCGAGGCCGAGGCGGCCCGGCGGGCCGTCCTCGAGCGGGTCACCGTCGGCGACCTCCTCGCCCGGGTCCGGGCGGAGCGGGGCGCCCTCGACTGGGAGATCTAGGAGCGCTCCGAAGGAGAAGAAGATGAAGATCGCCTCCGACATCACGAAGCTCATCGGCAACACGCCGCTCGTCCGCCTGAACAGGATGGCCGCGGGGGTCGCCCCGGGCGCGGTCGTCGCGGCCAAGCTGGAGTACTTCAACCCCGCCAACTCGGTGAAGGACCGGATCGGCGTCGCGATGGTCGAGGCCCTCGAGAAGGAGGGCCGGATCACGCCGGGGAAGAGCGTCCTCGTGGAGCCGACCTCGGGGAACACCGGGATCGGCCTCGCTTTCGTGGCGGCCGCCAAGGGCTACCGGCTGATCCTCACGATGCCCGAGTCGATGTCGATCGAGCGGCGGAAGGTCCTCCGGCTCCTCGGGGCCGAGCTGGTCCTGACCCCGGCCGCGCAGGGGATGAAGGGGGCGATCGCGAAGGCGACGGAGCTCCTCGCGGAGCTGGGGCCGAACGGGGTGATGCCGCAGCAGTTCGAGAACCCCGCCAACCCGGCCATCCACGAGGCGACGACCGCCCCCGAGCTCTGGAACGACACGGAGGGGAAGATGGACGTCTTCGTGGCGGGGGTGGGGACCGGCGGGACCCTCACCGGCGTCGGCCGCTACTGGAAGCCGAGGAAGCCGGGCGTCCACCTCGTCGCGGTCGAGCCGACCCACTCGGCCGTGATCTCCGGCGGCCCGCCCGGACCCCACAAGATCCAGGGGATCGGCGGCGGCTTCATCCCGAAGAACCTCGACACGAAGTTCGTCGACGAGGTGGTCCAGGTGACGAACGACCAGGCCTTCGAGACCGCCCGCAGGCTGGCGCGCGAGGAGGGGATCCTCGCCGGCATCTCGTCGGGCGCGGCGGCCTTCGCGGCGCTCGAGGTGGCGCGCCGGCCCGCGTCCGCCGGGAAGCTGATCGTCTTCGTCGTCCCGTCGACGTCCGAGCGCTACATCTCGACCGACCTCTTCAAGGAGGAGGAGGCCGGCCCCGCGCCGGCGGCGACGATCTGACCCCGTGGGGGCGGGCGGACGCCGGCGCCGGCGTCCGCCCCGCGCGTCACTTCTTGACGTCGATCGTCGGGGCCGAGGCGCTGGCCTGGATCCGGATCCGCTTCGGGAGCGCCTCGTCCTTCTTCGGGAGCTCGATCGAGAGGACCCCGTTCTGGAACGAGGCGCTGATCCGCTCGGCGTCGACGTTGGCCGGGAGGCGGAAGGAGCGGCCGAAGCGGCCGTAGCTCCGCTCGACGCAGTGGTACTTCTCGTCCTCCGACTCCTTCTCGAACTTCCGCTCCCCCTCGATCGAGAGGATCCCGTCGTCGAAGCGGACCACGATCTGCTCCTCGGTGAAGCCGGGGAGCTCGGCCTTCAGGACGAGGCGGTCCTTCGTCTCGACGATGTCGACGGGCGGCGTCCAGGAGCCGGAGAGGGCGTCCTCGTCGCGCCGGCCGGAGGAGCGCGTGAGGGTGTCCTCGAAGATCCGGTTCATCCGGTCCTGCAGCGTCGCGAGCTCGCGGAAGGGGTCGTTCCAGCGGATGACGGCCATGGGGTTCCTCCTCGGGGCTCCGGGCGGACGGGCCGCCCGGAGGACGTTCTCAGACGGTCACGGGCTCGGGGGCCGGGGCGCCCCGCTCGACGCGGAAGGCGAGCGTCTCGCCGGAGACGGGCACGTCGAGCGTCACCCGGTCTCCGTCGCCGACCTCGCCGGCGAGGAGCCGGAGCGAGAGCGGGTCCTGGACGAGCTTCTGGATCTTCCGCTTGAGGGGCCGCGCGCCGAAGGCCGGGTCGTACGACTCCCGCGCCAGCCACGTCCGGGCGGCGGCCGTCCAGGCGAGGGCGATCCGCCTCTCGGCGAGGACCTTCCGGACCCCGGCGAGCTGCAGGTCGACGATCCTCTCGATGTCGGGGAGCTCCAGGCGGCGGAAGAGGACGATGTCGTCGATCCGGTTGAGGAACTCCGGCCGGAACCGGAGCCTCAGCTCCCCCTCGACGGCCTTCTTCAGCGCCTCCTCGTCCCGGCCGTCCCACTCCTGGATCAGGGGGGAGGCGGTGTTGGAGGTCATGACGACGACGACGTTCTTGAAGTCGACCACCCGTCCCTTCCCGTCGGTCAGGCGGCCGTCGTCCAGGACCTGGAGGAGCGCCGACCAGACGTCGGGGTGGGCCTTCTCGATCTCGTCGAAGAGGACGACCGAGTAGGGGCGCCGGCGGACCGCCTCGGTCAGCTGGCCCCCCTCGTCGTGGCCGACGTACCCGGGGGGGGCGCCGATCATCCGGGAGACGGTGTGCTTCTCCTGGTACTCCGACATGTCGAGCCGGACCATGGCGTTCTCGTCGTCGAAGAGGAACTCGGCGAGCGCGCGGGCGAGCTCGGTCTTCCCGACGCCGGTCGGGCCGAGGAAGAGGAACGACCCGATCGGCCGGCGCGGGTCCTTCATCCCGGCGCGGGCGCGGCGGACGGCGTTCGCGACGGCGACGACGGCCTCGTCCTGGCCGACGACCCGCTGCCGGAGCCGGTCCTCCATCGCGAGGAGCTTGTGCGTCTCCCCCTCGACCATCTTCGAGACCGGGATGCCGGTCCAGCGGGAGACGATCGCGGCGATGTCCTCCTCCTCCACCTTCTCGCGGAGGACGGCGCCGTCCTTCTGGAGCTCGTCGAGCTTCGCGGAGGCCGCGTCGAGCTCCTGCGTCAGGCGGGTGAGCGTCCCGTAGCGGAGCTCGGCCGCCTTGTTCAGGTCCCCGGAGCGCTGGGCGGCCTCGGCGGCGGCCTTGGTCTCCTCCACCGACCGCTTCAGCTCGCGGATCCGGCCGATCGCCTCCTTCTCGGCCTTCCAGCGCGCCTTGCGCAGGGTGGCCGTCTCCTTCAGCTCGGCGAGGTTCTTCTCGAGGGCCGAAAGGCGCTCGCGCGCCCCTTTCGAGTCGTCCTTCTGCAGCGCCTTCCGCTCGATCTCGGCCTGGAGGATCTTCCGCTCCACCTCGTCGATCTCGGTCGGGAGCGAGTCGATCTCCATCTTCAGGCGCGAGGCCGCCTCGTCGACGAGGTCGATCGCCTTGTCGGGGAGGAAGCGGTCGGCGATGTAGCGGTGCGAGAGGGTCGCCGCGGCCACGAGGGCGCCGTCGGTGATCTTGACGCCGTGGTGGACCTCGTAGCGCTCGGCCAGGCCGCGGAGGATGGCGATCGTGTCCTCCACAGAGGGCTCGCCGACGAGGACGGGCTGGAAGCGGCGCTCGAGGGCCGGGTCCTTCTCCACGTGCTTGCGGTACTCGCCCACCGTCGTCGCGCCGATGGCGCGCAGGTCGCCCCGCGCCAGCGCGGGCTTGAGCATGTTCCCCGCGTCCATCGCCCCCTCGGCGGCCCCGGCGCCGATCAGCGTGTGGAGCTCGTCGATGAAGAGGACGACCTTCCCGTCCGACTCCTCGACCTCCTTCAGGACGGCCTTCAGCCGCTCCTCGAACTCGCCGCGGAACTTGGCCCCGGCGACCATCGCGCCGAGGTCGAGGGCCACGACGCGCTTGTCCTTCAGGCTCTCGGGGACGTCGCCGGCGACGATCCGCTGGGCGAGCCCCTCGACGATGGCGGTCTTCCCGACGCCCGGGTCCCCGATGAGGACGGGGTTGTTCTTCGTCCGGCGGCTGAGGACCTGCATCACCCTGCGGACCTCGTCGTCGCGCCCGATCACCGGGTCGAGCTTGCCGCGCCGGGCGAGCTCGGTCAGGTCCTTGGCGTAGCGCTTCAGCGCCTGGTACTTCTCCTCGGCTCCCTGGTCGGAGACCCGGGCCGAGCCGCGGACCTCCTTGAGGGCGGCGAGGAGGACCGGCTCGGAGAGCCCGTGCCGGACGAGGACCTGCGCGGCGCGGCTCTTGCCGTCGCGGACGAGCGCGAGGAGGAGGTGCTCGGCGGCGACGTAGTCGTCCCGGAACTCCCGGGAGACCTCGACGGCACGGTCGAGGAGCCGCACGACGGCGGGGGAGAGGCGGGCCTCGACCCCTTCTCCCGAGACCCTGGGCAGTCGGGCCAGCTCCTTCTCGATCTCCGACACGCAGAGGGCGGGGGAGACCCCCGCGCGCTCCAGCAGGGCGGGCCCCACGGGGTTCTCCGGGGCGAGGAGCGCGGCGGCGAGGTGCTCCGGGGTCACCTCGGGGTGCCCGGACTGCCGGGCGCTCCGGGCGGCTCCCTGAATGACCTCCTGGGCCTTGATGGTGAACTGGTCGAGGTTCATCGGTCGGTCTCTCCGGGGCGAATCTAATGTCTTAGTGCATCGTTGTCAAGTTCTATCTGACAATCACGCTGTAGATATTGAGCTCGACGTACCTTCCCCGTTCGGGTGATGCGGCGGCCGGGCGGGTCCGGTACCTTGATCGCCATGATCCTCGTCCGGAGGCGTGCAGGTCAGTGGATCTATCTCGCCAGGGAGCTCGACGAGACCTCGGTGAGGGCCCGGCTGGCGGTCGCCCATCCAGGCGCACCGATCGAGCTCCTCGAGCGCCAGGCCGGGTTGCTGATCCTCTCCGCCGGGAACCGGGACGACGCGCCGGGGGACGGGGAGACGCCGGGGCCGGGGGCCGGGAACGATCGGCTCGCCATCGTCCGTCTCGACCTCGGCGCGACCCCGATCGCCTTCCCGCCCGCCTTCTCCTGACTCTCCCGGGCCGTCAGCGAACCTCCTCCGCGAGGAGGGCGCGCTGGCGCCGCCACTCGGTCCGGATCGAGCGGTCGAGGAACCCCGGCAGGGCCCAGCCCCGGTAGCGGGCCACCATGGCCTTCCGGACCTCGGCGACGGCCGCGGCGGAGGGTTCCTTCCCCGAGCGCGCCAGGGGCCGGACGGCCTCCTCGAGCGCACCGAGGTAGTCGATCTGGGCTTCGATCAGCTCGGGCCCGCCGGACGGGCCGTGCCCCGGGTAGATCCGGCGAATCCGCATCCCCCGAAGCCCCCAGAGGGCCTGCTTCCAGCTCCCGAGGTCGACCCCGGCGAGGTCGGGGTGCGTCCGGTTCCAGATCAGCTCGCCTACGAAGGCGTCTCCGGTCTCGGGAATCACGACCAGGGAGGCCCCGCCGCCCAGCTCGGGGACCTCGATCAGGCGGATCGTGAACCCCTCGAAGCCGAGGTTCAGGCTTCCGACGAACGTGTTCGTCACCACGGGCGCCGCCTTCGGCATCATCGAGAGCGGGAGGCCGAGGCGGAGCCAGCGCTCCCGCTCCAGATGGAACCCGGAGCGGAGCGCCACGGCGGCGGCCTTCGAGGCCCAGACCCGCGGCGCCCCGCCGGAGGTGAGGCCTGCCACGCCCCAGCTCCGCTCGGGCCGGCTCCCGGTCAGGAGGATGGCGCCGACCGGGAGCCCGCCCGCCCGGCCCAGGTCGGACCGGAGGGCCTCCACCTCGGCCGGGAGGAACGGCGTGTCGATCAGGACGCTCCCGCGCCCGGTGACGAACCAGTGCGAGTTCCCCAGGCCGGACAGCTCCCCCCCGGTGAAGGTCCGGACCTCGGGAGCGGCTGCGAGCAGCGGGAGCCCGGCTCCCAAAGCCGCCGCGGCGAGGAGTCCGGCGGTGCGACGCAGGGGGTGCATCTGGAGGACAGATCGTACCCCCTGATCCCGCGGCGAGCGAGGGGCCCCGCCGACGGTGGCGCGCCCCCGATAATCCCGAACGTGCGCGTTCGGCTCGATCTGGCGTACCTGGGGACGGGATTCGAAGGGTGGCAGGTCCAGGCCCCGCGAGCGGGGTCGGGGGAGCCCCGGACGGTCCAGGGGACTCTCGAGGACGCCCTGGCCCGGCTCTACGGCCGCCGCGTGCCGGTCCACGCTGCGGGGCGGACGGACGCGGGAGTCCACGCCGAGCAGCAGGTGGCCCACCTCGACACCGGCCCGGGAGACCCGGCGATCCCGTTCGCCGGTCTCCTCCGCGGCCTCAACGCCGTCCTCCCCGCGGACGTCCGGGTGGTCGCGGCCGCGGAAGTCGAGCCGGCGTTCCACGCCCGCTTCTCCGCCCTCGGGAAGCGGTACGTCTACCGGATGCGCCGCGGCGAGCTCCTGATGCCGCATGCGGGGCTGATCGAGACGCTCGTTCGGGGTCCCCTCGACGTCGCCGCGATGGCGGAGGCGGGGCGTCGGCTCGTCGGGCGGAGGGACTTCGCGCTCTTCGGGCTGACCGGGACCGACGTGAGGACGACCGTCCGGACCCTCGTCCGGCTCGACCTCGTGGAAGAGGGTTCGCTCCTCCGCCTCGAGGCGGTGGGCGACGGGTTCCTCCGGGGGATGGTCCGGCGGATCGCGGGGACGCTCCTCGACGTCGGGCGAGGACGGACCCGGCCGGACGAGGCCCTGCGCCGCCCGGGTCCGGTCGCCCCGGCGCGGGGGCTGACCCTCGAGCGGGTCTACTACGCCGAGCTGCCCCCGGGGCCGACGGTGGGGGCGCGGAGCGTGGGGTAACATTCCAGGTTTCAGCGGTCCCGCCGGCAGGCGGGTCCCCGCCGGCCATGATCGACAAGGACAGCATCGCCCCGACCGGCACGCCCGAGCGGACCCTCCTCGACGGCCTCGACCTCGAGCGGCTGCCCCGCCACGTCGCCGTGATCATGGACGGCAACGGCCGCTGGGCCCGCCGCCGGCGGCTCCCCCGGGTCGAGGGGCACCGGGCCGGGATCGACGCCGTCCGCGCGACGGTCGAGACCGCCGCCCGCCTCCACCTGCAGGCGCTGACCCTCTACGCCTTCTCGACCGAGAACTGGAAGCGCCCCGCCCTCGAGGTGGCGGCCCTGATGTCCCTCCTGAAGGAGTACCTCAGGCGGGAGCTCCGGAGCCTCGTGAAGAACGACATCCGGTTCCGCGTCGTGGGCCGCCTGGAGGGGCTCGACCCCTCGGTCCAGCGGACCCTCCGGCACGGCCTGGCGGCGACGGCGGAGTGCAAAGGGCTCCTCTTCAACATCGCCCTGAACTACTCCGGGCGGGCCGAGATCGCCGACGCCGCGCGCGCCCTGGCGGCGGAGGTGGCGGCGGGGAAGAGGACGCCCGAGGAGGTGACGGAGGAGGCCCTCGCCGCCCGCCTCTACACGGCCGGGACCCCCGACCCCGACCTCCTCATCCGGACGAGCGGCGAGATGAGGATCTCCAACTTCCTCCTCTGGCAGATCGCCTACGCCGAGATCCACGTGACCCCCGTCTTCTGGCCCGACTTCCGGTGCCGTCACTTCCTCGAGGCGCTCGCGGACTTCCAGCGCCGGGAGCGGCGCTATGGCGGGGTGGGCGAGGAGCTGAGCGCGGGGCCCGCCGACGGCGCGCCGCAGGTCCTCATCTCCCGGTGAGGTACCAGCGAGAGCTCACCGCGGCGGTCCTGATCCCCGCCGTCCTGGCGGTCCTGATCGCGGGCCCGCTCTGGGCGTGGGCCCTCCTCGTGGCCGCCGCGACGGCCGCGGCGCTCGTCGAGTTCCAGGGGATGCTGGGGACCATGGGCTGGGGGATCTCCCGCGGGGCGGGGCTCGTTCTCCTCCTGGCCCTCGAGGCGGCGGCCTACGCCGGGTCGGCCGGCGCCCTGACCGGGGTCGCGGCCGTCGCGCTCTTCGCCCTCCCGACTCTCGCGCTCTTCTCGGCCCCGCCCGGGGGCACCTGGCTGCAGGCCTCGGCGACGAACGTCCTGGCGACGCTCTACGTCGGGGCGGGCGGAGCCGCGGTGATCGCCCTGCGCGCCCGCTCCTGGCGGGCCGTCCTCCTCCTCCTCGCCATCGTCTGGGCGGGGGACTCGGCCGCCTACTACGCGGGCCGCCGGTGGGGCCGCCGCCGCCTCGCCCCGGTCGTCAGCCCGAAGAAGAGCTGGGAGGGGTTCTGGGCGCAGCTCCTCGCCGGCGCCCTCCTCGCCGCCGTCGCGGCGCCCCTGCTCGCCCCGAACGCGGCCGCGAAGCCCGTCCTCGTCCTCGCGGGCGCCTTCCTCGGCCTCCTCCTCTCGGCGGCGGCCGTGGTGGGCGACCTCGTCGAGAGCACGTTCAAGAGGAGCTGCGCCGTCAAGGACTCCGGGGGGCTCCTTCCCGGCCACGGAGGTCTCCTGGACCGCCTCGACTCGCTCCTCTACGCCTCGCCCCTCCTCGTCCTCGTCCTGGCGGCCCTTCCGGCCGGGAGCGTCCCGTGAGCGCGGCCGCTCCCCGCGGGATCGCGCTCCTCGGGGCGACGGGGTCGATCGGCCGGTCGGCCCTCTCGGTCGTCGAGTCGTTCCCCGATCGGTTCCGGGTCGTCTCGATGGCGGCCGGCTCGAACCTCGAGGCCCTCCTCCCGGCGATCGCCGCCTTCCGGCCCCGCGTCGTCTCGGTCAAGGGGCGCGAGGACGCCGAGCGGCTGAGGGCGGAGTTCCCGGGGCTCCTCGTCGGGCACGGCGAGCGGGGGCTCCTGGACGTCGTCACCCAGCCCGACGCCGAGGTCGTCCTCGGCGGGATCGTCGGCGCGGTGGGGCTGAAGCCCGCCTACGAGGCGGTCCGTCTCGGCAAGACGCTCGCGCTGGCGAACAAGGAGGCGCTCGTCGTGGCGGGCGAGGCGCTGACGGCGGCGGCGCGCGCGTCGGGAGCCGCGATCCTCCCGGTCGACTCCGAGCACTGCGCGCTCCACCAGGCGCTCCGCTGCGGGGCCGCCGGGGAGGTGGAGCGGCTCGTCCTGACCGCCTCGGGCGGCCCCTTCCGGAGCCGCCCGATCGAGACGTTCGCCGCGGTGACGGTGGCGGACGCGCTGGCGCACCCCACCTGGAAGATGGGGCCGAAGATCACGATCGACTCGGCCACGATGATGAACAAGGGGCTCGAGGTGATCGAGGCCCGCTGGCTCTTCGACACCCCCGCGCAGCGGATCGGGGTGGTGATCCACCCGCAGTCGATCGTCCACTCGATGGTGGAGTACGTCGACGGCTCGGTGATCGCGCAGATGTCGCCGAACGACATGCGGTTCCCGATCCTCTACGCCCTCACCTGGCCGGAGCGGGTCCCGACGCCCCTCGCGCGCCTCGACCTGACGGCCCTCGGCAGGCTCGAGTTCTTCCCGCTCGACGCCACCCGGTACCCGGCCGTCCCGCTCGCCTACGCCGCGCTCGCGGCCGGAGGGACGGCCCCCGCCGTCCTCAACGCGGCCAACGAGGTGGCGGTCGCCGCGTTCCTCGAGGGCCGGATCCCCTATCCCGCCCTCGTCGAGACCGTCGCCCGGGTCCTCTCCAGCCACACCGTCTCCGCGGCCCCTTCCGTCGACGAGGCCCTCCTCGCCGACGCCTGGGCCCGCGAGGAGGCGACGGCCATCCTGGCCGCCCGCGCCGGGGCGAGAACGAAAGCCGCCGCTCCGGCGTAGACGAGGTGCCCATGCAGATCCCGACCAACATCCTCGCCCTGATCTTCGTCCTCAGCTTCCTGATCTTCTTCCACGAGGGGGGGCACTTCCTCGTGGCCAAGGGGTTCCGGTTCCCGGTGGAGGTCTTCTCCCTCGGGTTCGGCAAGAGGCTCTTCGGCTTCCGGCGGAAGGGGACCGACTACCGCGTGTCGGCGATCCCCCTCGGCGGCTACGTGAAGGTGGTGGGGCTCGGCCCCGACGAGAGCGACGTCGCGAAGGGGGAGCACGCCGACCAGGGGCTCCTCGGGACGCGCTGGCAGCGGTTCCTCATCCTCCTCGCGGGCCCGGCGGTCAACCTGGTCCTCGCGCTCCTCCTGACGGCCGGGGCGCTCTCGCTCGGCATCACCGTCCCGAAGTACCAGGACGAGCGGCCGGTCGTGAAGCACGTCGACGCCGGGAGCCCGGCCGAGAAGGCGGGCGTCCAGGTGGACGACGAGGTGATCGCCCTTTCCGGCCACCCCGTGACGACCTGGCGGGAGGTCGAGACGGACCTCGGCCTGGCCCCGCGCGAGGAGATCCCGGTCACCCTCCTGCGGAACGGCCGGAAGGTGGACGTCGTGATCCGCCCGGAGCCTCAGACCAAGTACGACATCGGCTACAGCGGCCTGAACGCGAACCTCCCCCCCGTGATCGGCCACCTCGTGAAGGGCTACCCCGGCCAGAAGGCGGGGCTCGAGGAAGGGGACCTCGTCAAGTCGGTCGCGGGCAAGCCCGTGACGGGCTACTTCGAGATCGTGCGGCGGGTCCGCGAGGCCGCGGCCGACTTCGACGCGAAGGGGCCGTCGCCGATCGCGTTCGAGGTGGAGCGGGGCGGCAGGACCCTGACGATCGACGTCACCCCCCGGAAGGAGGCGGGCGCCTGGCGCGTCGGCTTCACGCCGAAGTACGAGATGGTCCTCAAGCGGATGCCGTTCGGGCGGGCGCTCGTCGAGTCGTTCCACGAGAACGTCCGGCAGACGCAGGCGACGTTCGAGACGGTGGGGCACCTCGTCTCCGGCTCGGGCTCGATGCGCCAGCTCTCGGGGCCGATCGACATCGCCAAGTTCTCCGGGGAGGCGGCCCGGACCGGCCCGGCGGCGCTCCTCGCCCTCATGGGGATGCTCTCCCTGCAGCTCGGGCTCCTCAACCTCCTGCCGATCCCGCTCCTCGACGGAGGGCAGATCTTCATCATCCTCCTCGAGTCGGTCGCGCGGCGCGACTTCTCCATCCGGGTCAAGGAGCGGCTCCTCCAGGCGGGGTTCGTCTTCCTGGTCCTCCTGATGGTGACCGTCCTGGCCTTCGACGTCGTCAAGAACGTCAACCTCTGACCGGCGGGCGGGGGGGGGCTCCGGCCCCCCGGGCCGTCTCCGCGAGGAAGGCGGCCGTCAGGAAGTACGACCAGGCGTGGAAGAAGGCGACGGCGCACCCGGCCTTCCCGTCGAGGAAGCCCCGCTTCAGGACGTAGCAGCGGAAGAGCTCCCAGAGGGGACGGACCAGGAGGTCGACGCTGCCGGCCCGTTCGCCCCTCTCGAACCGGTCGGCCGCCTTCAGCCTCGCGTAGAGCCGCGCCTTGCGGAGGAGGTCCGCGACCGTCGCGTAGGGGAAGTGGAGGAGCGGCGCCGAGAGGAGGCCGGCGGGACCGTCGGCGAGGAGGGCCTCGTGGACGCGCCCCCCCTCCGCGCGGAAGCCCGCGGAGCGCCGTCCGAGGCGGAGCTGGCGGTCCGGGAACCAGGTCCCGTGCCGGATCGGCTGACCGAGGAGGTGCGAGAGCCTCGGCATCCGGTAGGCGACGGGACCCGGGCGGCTCACGGCGGCGGCGATCTCCCCGGCGAGGTCCGGCGGGACCCGCTCGTCCGCGTCGAGCATCAGGACCCAGTCGCACCGGGCGAGGGCGAGGGCGCGGTTGCGCGCGTCGACGAACCCCCTCCAGGGGATCTCCTCGACGCGGGCGCCGGCCGCGCGGGCCCGCTCGATCGTCGCGTCCGAGGAGCCCGTGTCGACGACCAGGACCTCCTCGGCCCAGGCGGCCGACGCGAGCGCCTCGGGAAGGCGCGCCTCCTCGTCCTTCACGATGAGGGCCACGGTGACCGGTACGACCATCGGTCGATTATCCTCGGCGGGTGCGGATCCTGGCCGTCGACCTCGGGCCCGAGCGCCGCGGCGGGCAGCAGCAGACGCTCGCCCTGACGCGCGAGCTGGCCCGGCGGGGCCACGAGGTCTGGGTCGCGGCGCGCGCCGGCTCCCCGCTGGCCGCGGACGTGGCGGCCGCGGGGGGACTCGGCCTGGTCCCGGTCTCGGGAGGCTCCGAGGCCTCGCCGCTCGTCCTCCTCGACCTGGCGCGCGCCGCCCGCCGCCTCCGCCCCGACGTCGTCTACGCGGGCGAGGCCCGGGCGCACGGGGCGGTCGTCTGGAGCCGCGCCGCGAGGCGCCGTCCGTTCGCCGTCCACCGCAGGTACCTGGCGCCGCCGCGGCACAACCCCCTCTCGTGGGTCAAGTACGCGCTCGTCGACCGGTTCTTCGCCGTCTCCGGGGTCGTCCGGGAGGCTCTCCTCGAAGGGGGGGTCCCTCCCGACCGCGTCGTCGTCGTGGAGGACGGGCTCCCGCCCGGGTCGGAGGTCGAGGCGCCGTGGCCCGAGGAGCCCCCGTACCGCCTCGCCCACGTCGGGGCGTTCGACGGTCAGAAGGGGCAGGAGGTCGTGGTGGCGGTCGTGGAACGGCTCGCCGCCGAGGGGCTCGACGTCTCGGCCACCTTCCTCGGCGAGGGACCCGAGCGGCCGCGGATCGAGGCCGCCGCCCGGTCGGGGCCGGCCGCCGCGCGCTTCACCTTCGCGGGCTCCGTCCCGGACGTGCCGCGGCGCCTGGCGGCGAGCCACCTCCTCGTCCAGCCGAGCCGCGCCGAGGCGGGCGGGCTCGTCCTCGTCGAGGCGATGGCGGCCGGCTGCCCGGTCGCGGTGGCGGAGGTGGGGGGGACCCGCGAGGTCCTCGACGACGGCCGCGCGGGGCGGCTCGTTGCCTCGAGCGACCCGGCCGCCTGGACCGGCGCCGTCCGAGAGCTCCTCCTCGCGCCGGAGGAGCGCCGGCGCCTCCAGGCCGAGGGGCGCGCGCTGGCGGCGCGCCGGACGATCGGCGCGACCGCGGACGCGGTGGAGCGCGAGCTGACGGCCCTCCTCCGGGACGCCGGGTGAGGCTCCTCCTCCGGGCGACCAACTGGGTCGGCGACGTGGTGATGTCGCTGCCGGCCCTCCGCGCGCTGCGGGCGGGCCACCCCGGCGCATCCCTCGCCGTCCTGGCGCGACCGTGGGTCGCCGAGCTCTACCGCCTCCTGCCGGAGGTGGACGAGGTGATCGTGGAGGACGCCCGGGGGGCCCACGCGGGCGTCGGCGGGCGCGGGGCCCTCGCGCGCGCGCTCGAGGGGCGATTCGACCGCGCGGTGATCCTCCCGCGCAGCTTCGAGACCGCGCTGACCCTCTTCCGCGCCCGCGTCCCCGAGCGGATCGGCTACCGCGGGGAGCTCCGGAGCCCGCTCCTGACCCGCGCCGTCCCGCTGCGTCTCGCCGCCGGAGAGCACCAGGTCTTCCAGCACCTGAGGCTCGCCGCGGAGGCGGGGGGCGACGGGAGCGCCCCGCCCGACGTCTCCTGGCCCGTCCCCGAGCGGCTCCGCGACGCCGCCCGCGAGCGGCTCCGCGAGGCGGGATGGGACGGGAGCCCGTTCGTCGCCGCCCACGTCGCGTCGTTCGCCCACACCGCCAAGCGCTGGGACCCCGCGCGCTACGCCGCGCTCTTCGACGTCCTCTCCCGCGGGAGGGGCCTCGTCCCGGTCCTCCTCGGCAGCGGGGCGGAGGCGCCTCTCAACCGGGAGGTCGCCTCGCTCCCAGAGGCGGCGCGGAGCGTCGACCTCTCCGGCCGGAGCACGCTCCCCGAGGTCCTGGGCGTCCTCTCGCTCGCGGCGCTCTTCGTCGGGAACGACTCGGGGATCGCGCACCTCGCCGGAGCGGTCGGGACCCCGACGGTCGTCGTCTTCGGCTCGACCGACCCCGAGGCGACGAGGCCCTGGGACGGTCCGCGGGGGGACGGGCGGGAGCCGCGGGTCCGCGTCGCGCGCGAGCGGACGCTCTGCGCGCCCTGCCGGAGCTTCGTCTGCCCGATCGACCACCGCTGCATGACGGGGCTCGGGCTCCCGGCGGTCCTCGCCGAGGTCGACGCCGTCCTCGCGTAGCGGGGCCCGGCGCCTCCCCCGGGCCTCACACCGCCGGCGAGACCTCCGTCGCGGTCTCGCTCGCGCACGCCTCGCCGCTCTCGGCCCGCCGGAGCCGCTCGGCGTCGACGCCGCGGCAGAGGAGGTGGAGGAGCGCGAGGTGGATCTCCTGGATGTGCGCGGTCTCGAGGGACGGGACGACGAGGCCGTGGTCCCACCGCTGCGCCTCGGCGGCTCCCCGCTCGCCGGTCAGGAGGATCGTCCGCATCCCCCGCCCCCGGGCCGCCTCGAGGGCGCGGACGACGTTGGGGCTCCGCCCGGACGTCGACAGCCCGAGCGCCACGTCGCCGGGCCTCCCGAGCGCCTCCACCTGGCGGGCGAAGACGGAGTCGAAGTCGTAGTCGTTCGCGCAGGCGGTCAGGATCGCCGTGTCGGCCGTCAGCGCGATCGCGGGGAGCGCGGGCCGGTCCCCCTTGTAGCGGACGACGAGCTCGGCGGCGAAGTGCTGGGCCTGCGTGGCGCTCCCGCCGTTCCCGAACGAGAGGACGGTGCGGCCGGAGAGGACCGCGTCGGCGACCGCGGCCATCGTCTCGGCGAGCGCGGGGCCGAGGGAGTCGCGGGCAACGAGCGCGAGGGCCGCCAGCTCGGAGAGGTGCTGCTCGATCATGGCTCCCCCTTCATCCGTTCGACCATCGACGTCGTCGACCGGCCCGGCACCGTCGGGACGAGGACGACCTCGCCGCCGTACGAGCGGACGAACGGGGCGCCGACGACGGTGGCCTCGGTGTAGTCGCCGCCCTTCACGAGGACGTTCGGGCGGATGGTCCGGATCAGCTCCTCGGGCGTGTCCTCGTCGAAGACCACGACGAAGTCGACGGCGTCGAGGCCGCCGAGGACCTGCGCGCGGTCGTGCTCCCCGAGGATCGGGCGGGCCGGCCCCTTCAGGCGCCGGACGGAGGCGTCGCTGTTGAGGCCGACGACGAGGAAGTCGCCGAGCCGCCGCGCCTGGGTGAGGAGCGCGACGTGCCCGGGGTGGAGGAGGTCGAAGCAGCCGTTCGTGAAGACGACGCGGCGGTGCGCGCGGCGGAGCGTGGCGGCGAGGGCCGGGAGGTGGCTCCTCTCGAGGAGCTTGTCGGCGGGGGCGAGGCTCAGGCCGTCGAGGAGGTCGGCCCACCGCACCGAGGCGGTCCCGGTCCTCCCGACGACGACGCCGGCGGCGCGGTTCGCGACCTCGGCGGCGTCGGGGAGCGGGAGGCCCGCGCCGAGCGCGACGCCGAGCGCGGCGAGGACCGTGTCGCCCGCCCCGGTGACGTCGAAGACCTCGCGCGCGCGGGCGGCGATCCGGCGCGGCGCCTTTCCCTCCTCGAGGAGGAGCATCCCCTCGTCCGAGAGCTTCACCAGGAGCGCGCCGAGCGCGAGCTCCGCGCGGAGCGCCTCCCCGAGGGCCGCGACCGTCCCGAGGTCCCGGGCGGCCGTCCCGGCGACGACCTCGAGCTCCTTCCTGTTCGGCGTGACGAGGGCCGCGCCCCGGTACCTCCCGTAGTCGCGTCCCTTCGGGTCGACGAGCGCCGGGACCCCGCGCGCGCGGGCCCCGGCGAGGAGGCGCTCCATCAGGCGCGGGGTGAGCGTCCCCTTCGCGTAGTCGGATAGGAGGAGGACGTCGCACGCGCCGAGGGCGCCCAGCGCCGCCGCGAGGAGCTCCTCCTCGGCGGCGGGGGAGAGGCCGGCGGCGATCTCCTGGTCGACCCTCAGCATCTGCCGGCCGTCCGAGACCATCCGGCGCTTGACGGGGGTCGTCCGGTGCGGGTCGACGACGACGGTGCCGCCGCCCCCCGGGAGGGTCGTCAGCCTCCGCGAGAGCCAGGCCCCCTCCTCCTCGGGGCCGACCGCCCCGAGCGCGATCGTCCGCGCGCCGAGCGAGGCGAGGTTCTCGACGACGTTCCCCGCGCCGCCGGCCCGCCGGCTCATCGAGCCGAGCGAGAGGAGCGGCACGGGCGCCTCGGGCGCCACCCGCGAGACCTCTCCCAGCCAGGTCTCGTCGAGCATCAGGTCGCCCACCACCGCCACCGTCACGCTCGGCGCCGCGGCCGCCAGCGCCGCCAGCTCGCGCGGGGTCATTCGTCCCTCCGGGAGCGCGCGGCGGGAGTCACCCCTCGTCCTCCAGCCCCAGGACGAGCGCCTGCGCCAGGAGCGGCAGGACGATCTCGTGGTGGCCGGTGATGGCGAACGACTGCCCGCCCGCCATCACGGGGCGCTTCAGGACGTTCTCGTGGGGGCGGTAGTGCCGGATCATGTCGAGGTCGACCGTCGTGAAGTCCCTCACGTCGTACCCGAGGTTCCGGGCCATGGAGAGCGCCTTCAGGAAGACCTCCGGCATGATGACAGCCGAGCCGGCGTTGATCCAGACGCCGCCCCCCCCGAGCCGGCCGATCACGTCGCGGATCGTCGCGAAGTCGCGGATCGACATCTCGCCGACGAGGGCGCCGTCCATCCCGGGGTGCTGGACGAGGGTGTCGGTGCCGAGGGCGACGTGGACGGTGAGCGGGATCCCCGCCCGCGCGGCCGCCGCGAAGAGGGAGAGCTCCTTGTACGGGAAGCGCCCCTTCAGGATCGCCTCGCCGAGGGCCCGCCCGTAGCCCCACCCCCTCGGCCGCCCGGCCCTCAGGGCGCGGAAGACGCCGACGCCGGTCTCGCGGCTCATCCCGAACTCGCCGTCCGAAAGGACGGAGCCGACGTCCTCGGAGGTCCTGCCGTGGAAGGCGACCTCGAAGTCGTGGATCCCGCTCGCGCCGTTCGTGGCGAGGGCGGTGACGAAGCCCCGCTCGACGAGGTCGATCAGGACCGGCGCGAGCCCGGTCTTCAGGACGTGAGCGCCGAACGCGAGCGCCACCGGCCTCCCCTTGCGCCGGGCGGCGTGGACGGCGGCGACCACCTTCCGGAGGGAGTCGGCCGCGAGGATCCGCGGGAGCGAGCGCCAGAAGCTCGCGAAGCTCCCGTCGAGAGGGGGGCGGGTCGCGAAGTCCTCGACCTTCACCTTGAAGCGGCGGGTCGCGATCGGGTAGGTGGTCACCTTCGAGCGGCGGCGCCGCGTCGGGGGGCTGGTCATCTGACGGAGGATGCCGCGCGGGAGGCCCTTTCGGGAAGGGCCTCGAGGAGCGCCAGCCCCTCCGCGAGGCTCCGCGCCGGGATCGCCCCCGGGGCCTCCCTCAGGACCCGGGCGCGGTCCTCGCGGCCGTGCCCCGTCAGGAGGTGGACGGGGACGGCCCCGAGCGCCAGGCCGGAGCCGACGTCGTCCCACTTGTCCCCGACCACCGCGCACCGCGCCGGGTCGAGGCCGTGCGACGCGATCGCCCTCCGGTGGAGGAGCGTCCCGGGCTTGCGGCAGCGGCACCGGCGGGCCCAGGGCGCGACCGTCCCGTCGGGGTGGTGCGGGCAGACGAGGAACGCCGCGACCGGCACGCCGCGGCGGGCGAGCCTCCGCGCGACCTCGGCGTTGACGGCTTCCACCTCCTCCGGGGTGACGAGCCCCCGGGCGATCCCGGACTGGTTGGTCACGACGAAGAGGAGGGTCCCGCGCTCGGCGAACCGTCGGAGGGCGGCCGCGGCGCCGCGCGCGAGCCGGACGCCCCGCGGGTCGCGGAGGAAGCCGCGCTCGACGATGAGGGTGCCGTCGCGGTCGAGGAAGAGCGCGTCCCAGCGGCGGCGGGGAGGGCTCACCGCCCCGCGACGACCTTCCGGATCGCCTCCTCGAACGACTTCTGCGTCTGCCCGCCGGTGAGCTTGACGGCGGGCGCGCCGGTCCGGTCGTAGAGGAGCGTGTAGGGGAGCGAGCCGTCCCAGCTCTTGTCCACGGCGTCGATGAAGTCCTGCGGGTCCCGCGCCTTCACGAGCCAGCAGACGAAGGGGACCTTCGCGGACGCGAGGAACTTCGGGACGGCGGCGGGCCCGGTCCTCGTGGAGTCGAGCGAGACGAGGACGACGGCGAGGTCCCGGGAGGGGAACTTCTTCGCGGCCGCCGCGAGGGCCGGCATCTCCTCGCGGCACGGCTCGCACCACGTTGCCCAGAAGTTGACGAGGAGGACGCGCCCCTTCCTCGGGGCCACCACGCGCGACGCGTACTGCTCCGGCTTGAGGAGCTTCACCGGCTCGGCCGACGCCGGGGCCGCGAGGAGGTGGGCGGCGGCGACGCCGGCGACGGCAGCGACGAACGCCGCGACGCGGAGGCGGCGAGCTCGGGCGGGGCGAGGCACGGTCAGACCCGCTTGATGCTGCACCCGAACGCCTTCGTCTCCGGCTTCGGCACCGGCTGGCCCGCGAGGATCGCCTCGAGGGCGTTCCTGAGGTCGGGCGAGGCGACGTGCTCGGGGTCGTCCGTCGACTCGTCGATCCGGCCCGTGTAGACGAGGGTCCCCTTCGGGTCGACGACGTAGACCTGCGGCGTGTGCTGCGCGTCGTAGAGGTCGGCGACCTCGTTCCTCTCGTCCTTCAGGACGGGGAACGCGAAGCCGTTCTTCTTCGCGTCCTCCGCCACCTCCGCGGCGGGCTCGGTCTTGTTGCTGTTGACCGTCACGAAGGTGACGCCCTTCGCCCCGAACTCCTTCGCCAGGGCGCCGACGCGGCCCTTGTAGGCCCGCGCGACGGGGCAGCGGGTGGCGTCGAAGATGACGACCACCGCCTTGCTCCTCGCGACGAGGTCCTTCAGCGCGACGGCGGGGCCGCCCGCGGCCGGCGGGAGGGTGAAGTCGGGAGCTCTGGCCCCGATCCGGGGCCTCTCGGCAGCGGCAGCGGCAACGGCAGCGGCAGCGGCCGGGCCGGCGCTGGCGGCGCTGGCGAGGAGGCCCGCGGGGGCGGCGAGGAAGGCGGGGAGGGCGAGGAGGGCGAGGAGGGACGGGGCGGGGCGACGCTTCCTCATGCGGAGACCTCCGTCAGGACGCCGTGGGCGGATTCGCGAAGGCGCGCGACCTCGTCGGGCGCGATCTCGACGGCGAGCCGTCCGTTCACCCTCACCGTCAGCGGCCCGCGGACCACGCGGCCGACGAAGTTGACCGCGACCGAGTGGCGCCGGGCGACCTCGAGGAACGCCTTCTCGAGGCCGGGCCGGAAGGTGACGACGACGCGGGGGGCCGACTCCGAGAAGAGGAGGACCGTCGGCAGGAGCGCCGTGTCCAGGTTCACGTCGGCCCCGAGCCGTAAGGGGCCCTGCGTCTTCTCGGCGAGGGCCACGGCGAGGCCCCCGGCCGAGACGTCGTGAGCGGACGCGAGGAGGCCGTCGGCGGCGAGCTCGACGAGGAGGTCGACCGTCGACCGGAAGGCGAGGACGTCGACCTGCGGGCACGGTCCCTCCTCGCGTCCGAGGACGGTGGCGAGGTACTCGCTGGCGCCGAGCTCGTCCCGCGTCTCGCCGAGGACGGCCACGACGTCGTTCTCCCGCGCGAAGAAGGAGGGGACCGCGCTGGCCACGTCCTCGAGGAGCCCCACCATCCCGATCGTCGGCGTCGGGAGGATCGACACCCCGTCGGTCTCGTTGTAGAGGGAGACGTTCCCCGAGATGACCGGCGTCTCGAGCGCCCGGCAGGCGAGGGAGATCCCCTTCACCGCCGCGGCCAGCTGGCCCAGGATCTCCGGCCGCTCGGGGTTGCCGAAGTTGAGGCAGTCGGTGACGGCCAGCGGGCGCGCGCCGGTGCAGGCCAGGTTCAGCGCCGCCTCGGCGACGGCGTGCGCGGCGCCCCTCTCCGGGTCGGCGGCGACGAAGCGGGGGTTCACGTCGGCGGTGAGGGCGAGCCCCCTGGTCGTCCCCTTCACGCGGAGGACCGCCGCGTCGCTCCCCGGCCCGATCACGGTGTTCGTCTGGACGCTCGAGTCGTACTGCTCCCAGATCCACCGGGGGCTCCCGAGGTTGGGGGACGAGAGGAGGCGCTCGAGCGCGGTCCCTTCGTCGGGGGCGCCGGCGAGGTCGATCCCCGCCTCGCCGGGGGGGACCGGCTTCGGGAAGAGGAGGGGGCGCCGGTAGACGGGGGCGTCGTCGACCAGGGGCGCGACGGGGAGGTCGGCCACCGTCTCGCCGCCGAAGAGGAGGACCATCCGCGGCTCGGGGATCACCTCGCCGATCACGGCCGCGTCGACGCCCCAGCGGCGGAAGACGGCGGCCACCTCCTCCTCGCGCCCCGCGTGGGCGACGATCAGCATCCGCTCCTGGGACTCCGAGAGCATCAGCTCGTAGGGCGTCATCCCCGGCTCGCGCGTCGGGACCTTCGAGAGGTCGAGCCGCATCCCGACGTCGCCGCGGGCGCACATCTCGAACGAGGAGGAGGTGAGCCCGGCGGCGCCCATGTCCTGGATGGCGACGACGGCGTCCCCCTTCAGCACCTCGAGGACGGCCTCCATGACGAGCTTCTCGACGAACGGGTCGCCCACCTGGACGGTGGGACGGCGCTGCGCCTTCTCGTCGTCGAAGACGTCGGACGCCATCGACGCCCCGTGGATCCCGTCGCGCCCGGTCTTCGAGCCGACGTAGAGGACCGGGTTCCCCGGGCCGGAGGCCTTCGCGCGGAAGATCCCGTCGTGCCGCGCCACGCCGACGGCCATGACGTTGACGAGGATGTTCCGGTCGTACGCCGGGTGGAAGAAGGTCGACCCCCCGACCGTCGGGATCCCCATGCAGTTCCCGTAGCCGGAGATCCCCCGGACGACGCCGTCGACGAGCCCGTGCATCCGCGGGGCGGACGGGCTGCCGAAGAAGAGCGGGTCGAGGAGGGCGACGGGGCGGGCCCCCATCGTGAAGACGTCGCGCAGGATCCCGCCCACCCCCGTCGCCGCGCCCTGGTAGGGCTCGATGAACGAGGGGTGGTTGTGCGACTCCATCTTGAAGACGACCGCCAGGCCGTCCCCGATGTCGACCGCCCCCGCGTTCTCGCCGGGACCCTGCAGGACGCGCGGGCCCTTCGTCGGGAGCTCCTTCAGGAAGACCTTCGACGACTTGTAGGAGCAGTGCTCGCTCCAGAGCGCCGAGAAGATCCCGAGCTCGACGAGGTTCGGCTCGCGGCCGAGGACGGAGAGGATCCGGTCGAGCTCCTCCGGCGTGATGCCGTGCTGCGAGACGAGCTCCGGGGTCAGATTCGCGGGGGCCGCCGTCATGCGCGGAGTTTACCGGCGTCTCTCGCGTAAAGTCCGCAGGCCGTGTTCTCGCGCCGCACCCCCGCCCCGGGAGGGGCGAACCGGCTCACCCGGGCCCTCGCCTCCCGCCGCTCCCCCTGGGTCGACCTGACCGCGACGAACCCGACGGCGGTCTCCCTCGGGGTCGACACGTCGTCGGCGCTCGCGCTCCTCGCCGACCCGGGCGGGGCCCGCTACGCGCCCGACCCGCGCGGCATCGAGGGCGCCCGCCGCGCCGTCTCGGCGTACTACGCGGGGAGGGGCGCCGCGCTCGCGCCCGGCCGGGTCGTCCTGACCGCCTCCTCGAGCGAGGCCTACGGCTGGCTCTTCAAGCTCCTCTGCGAGCCGGGGGAGGCCGTCCTCGTCCCGGCCCCGAGCTACCCGCTCCTCGACGCCCTCGCGGCGCTCGAGGGGGTCGGCCTCCGCCGGTACCCCCTCGCGGCCGAGGAGGGGTGGGCCGTCGACGCGTCGCGCGTCGCGAGCGAGGTGGAGCGGGTCGAGGCGGCGGGGGGTCGCGTGGCGGCTGTCGTCGTCGTCAACCCGAACAACCCGACCGGGACCTCCGTCGGGCGCGACGCGTGGAGGGTCCTCGACGCGCTCGCCGCGCGGCACGGCTTCGCGCTCGTCTCGGACGAGGTCTTCCTCGACTACCGCTTCAAGACGCTGGAGGACGAGGTCCGGGTGGCCGCCTCCGAGCCGGGAGAGGCGCTCGTCTTCTCCCTCGGCGGCCTCTCGAAGGCGGCGGCGCTCCCGCAGCTGAAGCTCGGCTGGATCGCCGCGGCCGGCCCGGAGCCCCTCCTCGCGGAGGCGCTCGAGCGGCTCGAGTGGATCGCCGACTCCTACCTCTCGGTCGCGACCCCCGTCCAGCTCGCGCTCGGCCCGCTCCTCGAGCGGGGCGCGGAGGCCGCCGCGGCGCTGAGGGCCCGCATCGAGGCCAACGACGCGACGCTCCGGGCCGCCTTCCCGCCGGGTGGGGGCGTCTCGGTCGCGCCGCTCCTCGCGGGCTGGTCGGCCGTCGTCCGGGTCCCCGCGGTCGAGGCCGAGGAGGAGCTGGTCCTGAGGCTCCTCGGGGACCACGGCGTCCTCGTCCACCCGGGATACTTCTTCGAGTTCCCCCACGAGGCGTTCCTCGTCGCGAGCCTCCTCCCCGCGGAAGGCGTCTTCCGCGACGGCGTGGCGCGGCTCGCGGCCGGTCTCAGGGCCGGGCCGGCGCGGCCGGGCCCGGGCTGACGCGGACGACGAGGAACGGGGAGGCGACCGCGGAGGCGCGCGCCGCGAGCGTGCGGGGAAGCGCGTCGAGGAGCGCCAGGAAGAGACGGACGGGGCCGGCGAGGAGCCGCCCCCACCAGCGCTGCGACACCTGGCGGAACCTGAGGCGCGTGCCGAGCGGAAGGACCTCGACGGCCCTGCCGGAGGCGTAGCGCCGGAGTTCCCGGAGCGAGGGGTTGAGGACGTCGGGGACCGGGTGGAGCCGGAAGGCGCCGATCCGGTCGCCGTGCCAGAAGTCGACGGGGAACCAGCCGTTGGGGAAGTCGAGCGTCACGCGGCCGGTCGGTGCGGTGACCCGGAGGAGCTCGGCGACGGCGGCTGCCCGCAGCCGTTCCTTCCCGGGGAGCGCGGCGACCCGGTACGGGCCCGGCTCCTCGACAACGCCGATGTGCTCGAGCATCCCCGAGGAGAGGACTTGGTCGAACCGGGAGGAGCGGAACGGCAGGGCGAGGGCGTCGGCCGCGACGAACGGCCGCTCCCCGGGATGCTCGCTCACCCACCGCGAGAGGCGGTAGAGCGACGAGTCGACGCCGACCGCCCTCCGTCCGCGCCGGCGCCACGCCGCGACGGAGTAGCCGTTCCCGCACCCCACGTCGAGGAGGAGCGTCCCGTCGAGCCCGGTCGCGTCGAAGTACGCGACGCGCTCGTCCGCGGCGGAACGTTCCAGCGCCTCGGCCTGCTCCAGGAGGTGGCCCATCCGCGCCCCGGCGTTCGCCTCAGGGCCGCTTCGCCGGCGCCTTCTTCCGCGGCGGTGGCGCCGGCCGGGGCGCGGGGGGGAGGACCGAGAGGCGGAGGGTCGTCCGGAGGAGCTCCCAGTCCGCCTTCCTGTAGACGTCCCCGCGCGTCCGGTCGGCCTTCGTCGTCCGGCGGGCGAAGGCGGCCGCGAGGAGGTGGCTGCCGTCGTGCGCGAGCGGGACCCGGACCCGCCCGTCGGCGTCGGTCGTGAAGGTGGAGGGCGCGTCGCCGCCCTCCCCGTACAGCCGGACGGCGACGTCGGGGAGCGGCCTGCCGTCGAGGAGGAGCGTCGCGGGGAGGACCGCCCCCGCGCGGAGCGGGAGCGGCGGCGCGCCGGCGACGAGCTCCAGCGGGAGGCCGACGGGGGCGTCCTTCGCGTCGGCGAGGGGAGGGTCGGCCTTCTGCCCCGCCGCGGGCGCGACGCCGACGAACGCCCGCGCGCTCTCCTGCACGACGACGCGGGCCTTCTTCCGGGTCTCCTTGCGGCGGAGCCGGTCCTGGGCCGCCGCCGAGGAGCCGGTCTCCTCGAGGAGGGCGCCGAACGCGGCGGCGTCGAGCGTCGTCGCGCTCGGGAGGAGCTGGACGGCGACGGTGGCGAGCCCGACGCCCGCGTAGGTCGCCTCGAGCCGCGTCCGGTTGCCGGCCGCCCTCGCGCCGGTGAGCGGCATCGGGCGGTCGGCGGCGCCGATCCTCACGAACGTCCGGTCGATCCTCTCGGGCGGGATCGCCTCGGCGAACGCGGGGAAGCCCGGGCCCGCGCCGAGCTCCACGGGCGCGGAGTCGCCCGACGTCACGGTGGGGAAGGGGAGCCTCGGGGCGGGGCGCGCCGGCGGGCGCGCCCGGCTCCTCCCGCGGCCGGGCGGCACGTGCGACGACGTCGGCGGCGACTGTGGCGGCGACTGTGGCGGCGACGGGACGGCCGCGAGGAGCGGCGCCACCCACGTCTCCGCGGACTCGGCCACCGGGCTCGCCGCGCAGGCGGCGGAGAGGAGGAGCGCGAGGAGGAGCGTGAGGAGCCGGGTCATCCGGCGAGGTGCGCCGCGAGACGCTCGAGCGAGGTGGTCACGACGCGGGCGTGGCTCTCGGCGATCGCGTCGTCTCTCCTCCCGAGGAGCTTGCCCAGGAGCCCGCCCGGCTCGAGGGCCAGCCGGAAGGTGGCGCGCGTCCCGCCCTCCTCGGGCTGGAAGGTCCAGCTCGCCGGTCCGCGGTAGGAGCCCGTGCACGTCATCTCGATCTTCCTTCCCGCCTCGGTCTTCCGGACCAGGTAGTCGAACGTGGCCCCGTCGAGGCGGACCTGGATGATGGACCCGACGGCGGCCTTCCCGTTGATCCCCCTCTGGAGGCTCGTGGCGACGGGGCGGACCCACCACCGCGCCCAGTCGGACACGTTCAGGACGGCCTCGTAAGCGACGCGCGTCGGGACGGGAAGATCGACGGAATAGGCGCCTTCCAGCTCGGGCACCGCCACCTCCTGGGAGCTGCGATGATTCTAACCAGCGGCCCTCTCGCGCGACAGGCCCGTTCGGGGGGGCTCGGCGCGCCCGGGGGACCGAACCCCTAGAATCGGTCCGTGACGGGCGACTCGCCGACCGTGCCGCCGGACCCGCGGCGCGGAGCCGGAGGGTGAGGCGGCCGTGAGCCCGCCCTCTCCCCGGCGATCCGCCGCGGGCCGCTTCGTCCGCTGGGCGGCCCTCTCGGTCGCGGGCCTCGTGGCGGCGATCGCGCTCGGCCTGTACCTCCTCGGCCTCCCTTCCGTCCAGAGGGGCCTCCTCGACCGGGCGCTCGGGACGGTGGCGGAGAGGGCCGGCCTCGAGGTCACGGTCGACAGGTTCGGCGCGTCGCTGAGCGACGGCCGCGTGGAGGCCGGAGGCCTCTCGTTCCGGGTCCGTGGACAGCGGCCGTTCCTCGAGATGCGCGGGATCTCCGCGCGGCTCGCGCTCCGCCGCGCCCTGCGCGGCGACCTCGCGCTGGAGGACCTCTCGGTCGACGGGCTGCGCCTCGACCTCTCGGCTCCGCTCCCCCCGTTCCCGGCCACGGGTGGAGAGGGGCCGCTCCTCCCGCAGATCGAGCTCGGACGGGTGAGGGTCGGGATCGACTCGATCGTCTCCGGCCCGCTCCCGCCCTCCCTCCAGCCCTACCTGACGGGCGTGAGGATGGGGCGGGCGACGCTCGCGGCCCGCCTCTCGGGAGGGAAGGCGTCGGTCGTCCTCGACGCGCCCGACGTGGCCGTCGACCGGCCCGGCTCGCTCCGGGTCGCCGCGGCGGTCCACGTCGAGGCCGCCGTCGAGAACCCCGACCGGATCGTCCTCCGGGCCCTCTCGGTGACGGGGGACCGCCTCCGCGTCGACGCGCGGGGGAGCGTGGCGCTCTCGGGCCCGCGCGGCCTTTCGGCCGTGATCGAGGGGCGGATCGACCCGGACGCGGTGGCCCCCGAGCTCGGGGTCGAGGGGGACGTCGATTTTCGGGCCGACGCTTCCGGGACGCTGGCGAGCCCCCGCGTCGCCGTGAAGGTCTCGACGGAGGAGCTCGACTTCCCCGACACGTGGCTCGAGAGCTCCGAGGCCGAGGCGGTCGTCGCCGGCGGGCGGGTGGAGCTGACGCGCGCGCATGCCGTCCTCGGCGACGGCGGGACGCTCCAGGCCGAGGGAGGCATCGACCTCGCGTCGCGGGACGCGAGGCTCTGGCTCCGCGGCGAGGGGGTGACCGCCGCGGCGCTCGAGCCGTTCCTGGGCAAGGGCAAGCCGGCGGCGCTCGGCCTCGAGGACGCCGTGGCCGACGCGACCGCCACGGCCGTCTTCCGGGGACGGGGGGACCGGGGGGCGACGGGGGAGGCGACCGTGACCTTCCGGCGCGGGGAGACGGTCCTCGCGCGGGCCCACGGCCTCCTCGACGGCGAGGCGGGAGCGCGTCTCGACCTGACGGCGGAGCTCCTGCCGGAGGCGGAGGGCGAGCGGAGCGCCTCGCTCCGCCTCGAGGCCGCGCGGCCGGCCGCGCTCGCCGAGGGACGCCTCACGGCCGGCCGCTTCCGGGTCGTCGCGCTCGACCTCGGCTCGGCGTGGAGCGACCTCCACGGCGCCTTCCCGCGGATCGTGCCTCGCCCGCCGCCCGGCGTGGACCTCGGGGGGCCGGCCCGCGTCGACGTTCGGCTCGCGGGGACGGTGAAAGCGCCCGAGGCGTCGTTCGAGGCGGGGTGGACCCCGGCGGAGGGCCGGCTCGCGGCGACCGGCTCGTTCGCGCTGCGGACCCGCTCGGGGACGGCGAAGCTGACGGCGCGGGACTTCCCCCTCGGCCTCCTCGTCCCCGGCGCCGAAGGGAGGGTCTGGGCCGACCTCGCGGCTGCCGGCGACCTCCGGCGATACCTCGTCTCGCTCGACCTCGACGCCGCGGGAGCCTGCTCGGGCCCCGGCTCGCCGACCGTCGACGCCCTCCACCTCTCCGCCGAGGCGGACCCCGCGGAGGTGCGCGTCTTCGACCTGGCGGCGGAGTCGGGCGGGGCGTCGGCGAGGCTCGCGGGGCGCGCCTCGACGGACGTCGCGCTCCTCGACGCCGACGCCACGGGGACCGCCCGCTGGCGCGAGCTCTCGGTCGCCCTCTCCGCGGACGTCCGCCGGGGGCTCCTCTCCCTCGACGTCCCGTTCCGCCTCGGCTCGGGCGACGGGGCGCTCGCGGCGACGCTGCCGCTCGGGGCCCTCCGGCGGCTCCCGGCGGCCTCGCCCCTCGCGGCTTTCGCGTCGCGCGTCCCCGTCACCGCCCCCGACGGGCTCCTCTGGCTCTCGCTCGACGCTCCCGGTGCGGACGCCTGCGCGGCGGCGGACCTCGCGGGCCTCCTCCTCCCGTTCCCGGAGGTCACCGCGGACCTCGCGGCCGTGGCGTCGCTCGACCCGGCGGACCCGGACACGGCCACGGCACGGCTCGCGGTCTCGGGCCTCGCGGTGCCGACTCCCGTCGGGACGCTCCGGACCGACGCCCCGCTCGAGGCGGAGCTCGCGGACCGGGTCCTGAAGCTCCTTCCGGGGAGCCTGCGGGGCGAGAAGACCCTCCTGACCGGGGAGGCGCGGATCGAGCTCTCGCCCGGGGCCCTCGCGGGGCGCGCGGAAGAGCCGGTCGCGGCGTTCGCGGCGAAGCTCCGCGGGAGCGCGGAGGCGGCGCTCCTCGACCCGTTCCTCGTGGGCGGGAAGGGGCAGGGGAGCCTCGCGATCGACGCCGACGTTCACGGGGGAAGGGGCGCGCTCGGCGGCACCCTCGCGCTCTCGGGGCCGGGGGCCCGCCTCCTCTGGCCGCTCCCCTACCCGACGGAGGTCCGCGACCCCGACCTCGCGGTCGACCTCTCGACGCTCGCCCTGACGCGCGGCTCGCTGAAGCTCAACGGCGGCTTCGTCGATCTCTCGGGCGGACGCGCCCCGGACGGCGGCCTCGCCCTCGACGCGATCTTCGGCGACGTCCGCTATCGCCTCGCCTACGGCCTGGCCGCGACGTTCGAGGGGGTGGTGGAGCTGCGCCAGTCGCCCGGCGGGGAGAGGCTCCTCTCGGGCGTCGTCACGCTCGACCGGGGCCTCCTCGACCGCGACGTCGACCTCGACCGCGAGCTCCTCGTCCGCCTCCTCGCCCCCCCCGAGTCCGAGGGGACGGAGACGGGGTTCCTCGACACGCTGCGCCTCTCGCTCGACCTGACGACGACGACGGGCGTGAAGGTGAGGAACAACCTCGCCGACCTGCGGGCGGTCTGGGGGACGCTCTCCCTCACCGGGACCGCGCGGAGCCCGATCGTGAGGGGACGGATCGACGTGGAGCGCGGCGGCCTCGTCTACGCCTACGGCCAGACGTTCCGGATCGACAGGGGGAGCGTCGTCTACGCGGGGGACCCGGCGACCGACCCGCGGCTCGACTTCGTCACGACGAGCTCGCTCGAGGACCCGTCGCTCGCGCGGAGCGACCCCGGCGCCGCGCTCGGGCGAGCGGCCGCCGCGCGCTCCGAGGCCGAGCGCGACGCCGCTTCGGAGCTCGCGAAGGGGCTGGCCGGCTACTACGGCGAGCGGCTCGCGTCGCAGCTGAACCAGGCGCTCGGCGTCGTCAAGGTCTCGCTCCGCCCGGTCCTCATCTTCGGCGAGGCCGACCCCGGGACGCGCCTCACGGTCTCGCGGGACTTCTCGCGCCAGGTCTCGCTGGCGGTCGCCGTCGACCTGAAGAACGCCCAGCGGCAGACGTTCGTCCTCGACCTGCACGACCTTCCCCGCATCCCGCCGCTGACGGCGCAGGCCTTCACGGACGACACCGGGACGTGGGGCGCCACGCTCCAGCAGAGGATCCTCCTCGGCGGCAGCCGGCCCGAGCCGCGCGGCGACGCGCCGGTCCTGCGGAAGGTCGTCGTCGAGGCCCCCGCCGGCGTCTCGCGGGGCGCTCTCGTGAGGTCGCTGGGCCTCGTGAAGGACGACCCGCTCGGCCCGGGCTCCCTCTTCGACGCCGAGTCGGACGCCGAGCGCACTCTCCGGGCGAAGGGGTATCCGGACTCCCGCGTCACCGCCCGGGAGCTCCCGGTCGAGGGGAAGCCGGGGCGCGTCGACCTCGAGCTCTCCGTCGAGCCGGGGACGCGCGCCGAGGTCGCCTTCGAGGGGGCGATGCCTCCGGCGGCGACGCGCCCCCGGATCGTCGACCTCTACCGCGGAGGGCTCCTCGAGCCGTCCGCGCTCGCGGACGTGACGAAGGAGACGGTCCGGGTCTTCCGCTCGCTCGGGTACCTCGACCCCGACGTCGAGGTCCGCGCCGAGGACGCCCGCGCGCGCGCGGGCGAGCCGCTCCGGCGCGTGACGGTGACGACGACTCCCGGAGCGCGCGCCGCGATCGGGCCCCCCTCCTTCCCCGGCGCCCCTCCGGGGACCGCCGCCCTCCTGGCGGCGCGGTTCCCGACGCTCCTGGCGCGGGTCGAGCTGGCGCGCGGTGAGCCGAGCGCCGACCGGCGGCTCCTCGACTCGCTCCGCGGGCTCGGCTATCCCCTCGCCCGGCTCGTCTCCCGGGACCTCTCCGCGGACGGGACGGCGCTGACGGTCGCGGTCGACCCCGGGCCTCCCTCGCTCGTCGACTCCGTCGAGGTCCGCGGCGTCCCGCCGGAGGAGGCGGCGCGGCTCCGCTCCCTCGTCGCCGTCGTCCCGGACGAGCCGGCGCGGACCGACCGGATCGCCGCGGGCGCCGTGGCGATCGAGGAGGAGCTCGCCCGGTCGGGGTACGCGGACGCCGGCGTGAGGACGACGGTCGGCCCCGCCTCGCCCGAGGTCCCGCCGCGCCTCGCCGTCCGCTACGCCGTCTCGCCGGGACGGGAGTACCGCGTGGGGAACGTCGCGTTCGCCGGCGAGCACTCGACCAGCCCGTCGTTCCTGGCGAGGACCGCTGGCCTCGAGCCCGGCTCGCCCTTCCGCCGGGCCGACGTCGACCGGGCGCGCGGGAGCCTCTTCGACCTCGGCCTCTTCTCGTCGGTCCGCTCCGAGGTGACGAAGCGGGACGACGGCCTCGTCGACGTCCTCTTCCGCGCCCGGGAGCAGCCCCGCTTCTCGATCGCCTACGGCGCGAGGTGGGAGGACCCGAGCCGCCTGAGCGCGGTCGTCGACCTCCTCGACAGGAACGCGTTCGGGCGCGGCCTCGTCGTCGGCGTCCGCGGCCTCTACGACGCGGACGACCGGAGCGCGCGGCTCTACGTCGCGGCTCCGGGCCTCTTCGCCTCGCCCTACCGGCTCGAGGGGTTCCTCGAGCGCCGCCGGCGGTACGAGGACGACCCCTTCGGGACGAGGCAGCAGGACACGACCGAGGCGACGCTGCAGCTCGCGCGGCCCATCGGCCGCTCGCTCGTGGCGCACCTCTACGGCCGCTACTCGTGGAGCCGGACCGTCGTCCCCGACCCCTTCTTCGGCGACTTCGTCACCGAGATCCGGTTCCCCTACGCCGGCTTCCAGCTCCTCTACGACACCCGCGAGGACCCCCTCCTCGGGAGCCGCGGCCTCTTCGCGAGCCTCGACCTGCAGGGGAGCGGCGGCGTCCTGGGGAGCGACTTCTCGTACCTGCGCGCCTACGGGCAGGTGAACCTCTACAGCCGCGTGGCGTCGCTTCGGACCGGCCCCGTCCTCTGGGCGCAGTCGGTCCGCGCCGGCTTCGCGAAGGCGCTCCAGGGGCAGGACCTGATCCCGGACGTGAGGTTCCGCGCCGGCGGCGACTACTCCGTCCGCGGCTACCCGCGCGAGGAGCTCGGCCCGCACGTCGAGATCTACCCCGGCTTCGTCGACGTCCCGGGCGGGTCGACCCTCTTCATCCTGAACGAGGAGCTCCGCGTGTCGCTCCACCCGCGGCTCCAGGGGGTCGCGTTCGTCGACGTCGGGCAGGTCTGGACGAGCTCGCGCGACTTCCTCACCGACCTCAGGAGCTCGCTCGGCCTCGGCCTGCGCGGCCTGACCCCGGTCGGCGTCCTCCGCCTCGACGCCGCCTGGCCGCTCCAGCCCTACCCCGGCGACCCCGGCTTCAAGCTCTACTTCGGCTTCGGGAACTCGTTCTAGGGCCCGCGTCCGCCCCGGACTTCGCTCCCCAGGCCCGGAGCTTCCGGTAGAGCGTCGCCGTCCCGATGCCGAGCGCGGCCGCGGCGCGCGCCTGGCTCCCCCCGCAGTCGGAGAGGACGCGCAGGACGTGCTCCTTCTCGACCTCGGCGAGCGTCCTCGGCGCGCCCGGCGGCGCGGCGGGGGCGATCCCCAGGAGCTCGTCGGGGAGGTCGCGCGCGCAGACGGCGTCGCCCTCGGCCAGGACGGCGGCGCGCTCCACCGCGTTCTCCAGCTCGCGGACGTTGCCGGGCCAGGGGTAGCGGAGGAGGAGCGACGCGGCGTCGGGGGCGAAGCCCGAGAGGCTCCGGCCCGTCCGCTGCGCCGCGCGGGCGAGGAAGAGGCGGGCGAGGGGGAGGACGTCGTCGCGCCGCTCCCGGAGCGGCGGGACCCGGATCTCGATGACGCGGATCCGGTAGTAGAGGTCCTTGCGGAAGCGCCCCGCCTCGACGTCCGTCGCCAGGTCGCGGTTGGTGGCCGCGACGAGCCTCACGTCCACGGGGCGCGTCCTGTTCTCGCCGACGCGCCGGACCTCCCGCTCCTGCAGGACGCGGAGGAGCCGCACCTGGACGGCCGGGGAGAGCTCGCCGATCTCGTCGAGGAAGAGGGTGCCGCGCGCCGCCGCCTCGAAGAGGCCGGGCCGGTCCTGCGCGGCGCCGGTGAAGGCGCCCTTCGCGTGGCCGAAGAGCTCGCTCTCGAGGAGGCTCTCCGCCACGGCCCCGCAGTTGAGGGCCACGAACGGGCCCGACGCGCGCGCCGACTCGACGTGGACGAGCTGCGCCAGCCTCTCCTTGCCGGAGCCGCTCTCGCCGGTCAGGAGGAGCGTCGCGTCCGACCTCGCGACGCGGCGGGCCGTCCGAAGCGCGCGCCGCATCGGCTCGCTCCGCGCGACGAGGCCGGCCGGGAGCGGGAGCTCCTCTTCGACCCCCGCCGCCAGGGCGAGCTCCTGCCGGCGGCTCCGGAGCTGCCGCTCGGCCCGGCGGAGCGCCGCGGTCACCTTCCGCACGGCCTCGTCGAGGCACTCGCGCCGGTAGTAGCCGACCTCTTCCGCGATCTCGTCCCCCCACTCCTCGCGGGGCCGGCCGAGGATCCGGCAGACCGCGTCCCCCTTCCCGGCGCAGAGGACCTCCCTCACGTAGACGTCGCGCCCGTGGACGCAGCTCAGATAGCCGCTCGCGAAGCCGGTCAGGGTCCAGCAGACGGGCTCCGTCGCGAGGCCGTGGTGGAGGACGTGCTGCTCGGCCTCGTACGACTCCTTCCAGATCGCCTGCGCGAACGGCTTCGGGCCGTCCTCGGGGCGGTGCGGGACGGGCTCGGAGAGGACCAGCCCCTGGAGCGCGTGGAGGCGCCCCCCGGCGACCTGCCACTCCCGGGCCGAGTCCCACGGGAACGCGTCGCGGAGCGTCTCGGCCGTCCGCCAGCCGTGGGCGTACCCGAAGCGCGTCAGGAGCCCGCGGGCGGCCCTCTCGCCGAGGAGCTCGATCAGCTCCCGGCGCAGGAGCCCGAGCGCGGCGGCGTCGAGGAGGAGGGCCCGCTCCCCGGCGAACCGGAGGAGGCCCCCTCCCTCGGGGGCGGCGAGGAATTCCTTCAGATCGAGATCGGACGCGCGCACGTGATCGATCGGAATGATCGCATGGATTCTCGTCATGATCGATTCTGTCCTCCGGGGAGCCCTCCGGGCCTGGCCCCTGCCTTGCACATTGCAGGGCGGCGGCCACGATCCCGGGGAATCCGGAGGGAGGGGCGCCACGGAGAGCCGCCGGGCCACGGAGAGCGTGAGCCGGACGGCCCGTCAGAAGAGGAGTCCCATGAAGAGAGCCCGCAACCCCTTCCTCGTCCGGTCCGCGATCGGCGTCGCCCTGACCGCCGCCCTGGCCGCCTTCTCGGCCACGCCGCTCCGCGCGGCCACCTGGACGGCGGACCCCGCCCACTCGTCGGTCGGCTTCTCGGTGAAGCACCTGATGGTGTCGACGGTGCGGGGGACGTTCGGGACGTTCAGCGCGACCGTGGAGGGGGACCCGTCGGACCCCGCCACCGCCCGGATCGACGCGACGATCCAGGTCGGCTCGGTCGACACGCGCGAGCCGAAGCGCGACGCGCACCTGAAGTCCGCCGACTTCTTCGACGCGGCGGCCTACCCGACGATGACGTTCGTCTCGCGGAAGGTCGAGAAGACGGGCGAGGGCCGGGCGCGCGTCACCGGCGACCTCACGATCCGGGGGGTCACGAAGCCGGTGACCCTCGACGTCGAGTACACGGCGCCCGTGAAGGACGCCTGGGGCGGGACGCGCCTCGGCGCGACGGCGACCGCGACGATCGACCGGCAGGACTTCGGCGTGAAGTGGAACAAGTCCCTCGACGCGGGGGGCGTCATGGTCTCCGACCAGGTGAAGATCCAGCTCGACCTCGAGCTCGTCGAGAAGAAGGCCGCGCCGAAGTGAGGCGAGGGGCCGGCCGGGGCGGGCGGCCCCGGCCGGTCACCTCCGGGCCGCGGCGAGGATGAGCTTCGCGCGGTCGGCCTCCACCGACGAGGGCGCGAGCTTCACGAAGGTGTCGAGGTCGATGACCATCCGGTCCTTCCGGCCCACCTTGTCCTGCGCCAGCGCCCGGTAGTAGTAGGCGAGCGCGAAGGCCGGGTCCTTCTCGACGGTGGAGCTCAGCAGGTCCACGGAGTCGGCCCACCTCTCCTGCAGGCCCCGCGTCAGGGCGAGGGGGAAGAGGGTCCGCGGGTCCCCGCCGTCGAGCGTGCGCGCCTTCTCGAGGCTCGCCGACGCGGGGTCCGCCTGCTTCAGCCTGAGCTGCGCCGTCCCCAGCGCGCGCCAGGCGTCCGCGTCCGACGCGTTCGCGGCGACGCGCGCGGCGGCGAGGTCGGCTGCCTTCTGCCAGGCCGCGTTCGCCTCGCCCCCCTTCTGGGCCTTCATGAGGACGTCCCCGAGGGCGATCTCGGGCGCGGGGTCGGCGGGCGCGAGCGCGACCGCCTTCTGAAGCATCGCGACGGCGTCGGGAACTTTCCGCTCCTGGTCGAGGAGCCGCCCGAGGGCGAGGGCGAGAGGGGCGTCGGGGTCCGCGGCGTTCGGGAGGGCCGCGACGGCGTCGCGTGCGGCCTTCGTCTGGTACCGGTCGAGCTTCAGCGCGACGTCCCGGACGGCGAGCTCCTGCGGCGACGGGGTCGGCGCCGGGGCGGTCGACTCGGCAGCTGCGGGGGCGGGGACGGAGGGCGCAGCGGTCGGCGTCGGGGCCGGGGGCTGCGCCTCTCGCGGGCGCGGGTGCTTCTGGGGCGCGGCGTCGGACGGCCCTGCGGCGACGAGGGCGCCCAGGGCGGCGGCGAGCAGAGGGGCGAGAGACGGCTTCACGGCGATTCTCCTTCCGGGCAGGGCGGTCCGTCAGGGCCGCGCGGCCACCGGGCGGCGGGGCGGGCGGGCGGTCTCCCTCCCCTTCAGCTGTCCGCAGGCCGCCTGGGCGCCGAGCCCCTTCGACCAGCGGACGGTCACGTCGACGCCCGCGGCGGCGAGGGCCCTGCCGAAGGCGTCGACGACGGCGTCGGACGGCCGCGCGAGGCCGGGCAGCCAGCGGGGCGACTCGTTGAGCGGGATGAGGTTCACCTTCGACGGAACGCGGGAGACGAGGCGGGCCAGCGCGCGGGCCTGGCCCGGCTCGTCGTTCACTCCGGCGATCAGGACGTACTCGAACGTGATCCGCCTCCCCTTCTCGAGCGGCCAGCGCCTGAGCGCGGCGAAGAGCTCGGCGAGGGGATAGGTGGCGTTGATCGGCATGAGCCGCGTCCTCAGGGCGTCGTCCGGCGCGGAGAGGGAGACCGCGAGGTTGGGGCGGCGCGGACGTCGCGCGAGGGCGTCGATCCCGGGGACGACGCCGGCCGTCGACACGGTCGTCCGCCGGGGCGGGACCTCCTGCTCGAGGAGGTCGAGCGCCGCGGAGACCTGGGGGACGTTCAGGAGCGGCTCGCCCATCCCCATGAAGACGACGTTCGCGCCCCGGAACCCCTTCTCGCGCGCGAGGACGAGGTACTGGCCGACGATCTCGCCGGCGGTGAGGTTCCGCCCGGCCCCCATCCGCCCGGTCACGCAGAAGGCGCAGCTCACGGCGCACCCGGCCTGCGACGAGACGCAGACGGTGACCTTCTCCCCCTTCGGCAGGTAGACGGCCTCGACGCGCGCGCCGTCGGAGAGGGAGAAGAGGAACTTCTCCGCGCCGTCCTCGGCCGGCGTCCGCTCGGCCACCAGCGGGGTGCCGACGAGGAACGCGTCCGCGAGCGCCGCGCGGAGCGGGGCGGGGAGGTCGGTCATCCGCGCGAAGTCGTCCGTCCGGCGCTCCCAGATCCAGCGCATCACCTGGCGGGCCCGGTAGGTCTCGGGCGCGAGGGGCGCGAGGGCGGCGGCGAGCGCCTCGGGGCCGAGGCCGAGGAGGTCCGTCTTCAGGTCCGTCGCGCGACCGTCGAGCGGAGCGTGACGCTCGCGCCCGCCTTCCGCTTCCGCCGGACCGCGCGCGTCGGGTCGATGCCGAGCGCGCGGAGGAGAGAGAGGTCCTTCACCGAGATCTGGAAGGGCTTCGCCTCGGCCTCGCCGTGCGCCTCCGCGTCCGGCTCCGCCGCTCCCCGGCCCGCCCGGCGGGGGACGCGCCTCTGGTCGAGGCCGCCGCGGCGGATCGACGGGAGCGAGGCGGAGGAGCGGCGCCCCTTCCGCTCGAGGGCCACCGTGGCGTCGAGGACGAGGTAGGCGCCCCACCCGGTCTCGCGGATCCGCTCGAGGATGGCGTGCACCTCCTCCGAGGAGGAGACGGCCTCGTTCAACGCCTTCCCCAGCTCGCTCAGGGCGCCGCGGATCTCCTCGTCGAGGGCCATCGGCCGCGACTCTAGGACGGGCGACAGCCGGCCGTCAAACGCGGACGAAGCGCCCGTCGAGGAGGCGGCTCACGACGACGCCGACCTTCCGGAGCGGCGAGAGCGAGAGCCGCCGCGTGAGGACGGCGCGCGGGTCGCGGGACACCGCGCGGGCCACCTCGGCGTAGACGCCCCCCATCAGCGCGACGGCGAAGGAGCACTCCGGGTCGACGAGCTCCCTCACCCGCTCGGCGCGGCGGAAGAAGCCGATCGCCCGCTCCGCCTCGAAGCGGACGAGGGCGTCGCTCGCCGCGGAGCCCCGGAGGGCGGTGAGGTCGTCCTCGGCCACGCCGAACCGCGCGAGGTCCTCGAGCGGCAGGTAGAGCCGCCCGCGACCGAGGTCCTCGCCCACGTCGCGGACGATGTTCGTCAGCTGCAGCGCGGTCGCCAGGTCGCGCCCGCGCGCCTCGGCCTCGGCGCGGCCGAGCCCACCGAAGATCGCGAGCGAGATCGTCGAGATGGTCGAGGCGACGAGGTCGCAGTAGCCGAGGAGCTCGTCGAACGTCGCGTAGCGCGTCTTGACGAGGTCCTGGCGGCACCCCTGGAGCAGCCCCTCGAACGCCTCCTTCGGGATGGGGAACCGCTCGAGCGCGGCGGCGAGGGCGACCCCCGGGGAGCTCCGCGGGCTCCCGCCGTAGACGGCGTCGAGCTCGGCCTCCCAGGCGGCCAGGCGCGCGGGAGCGCCGGCGGGGTCCCCCTCGTCGACGGCGTCGTCGGCGACGCGGCACCAGGAGTAGGCCGCGTAGACGGCCTGCCGCCTCTCGCGCGGGAGGAACCGGAAGCCGACCGAGAAGTTGGCGCCGGCGCGGTGCGTCAGCGCGCGGTTCTCGCGGTGCGCGCCGGCGAGGTCCGGCGAGGCGGCGCTCACGCGATCCTCCCGAGGGCGGGGGCCTGGATCTCGCGCTCCCGGGCGCGGCACCAGTGCCCGTCGGGGAGCCGGTGCGCGCAGCGGCCCCGGTTCCGCCAGAGGCGGGCCACGAGCGGCGCGAGGGCGAGCCGGACGGGGCCCGGCCGGTACCAGCCCCCGAGGAACCTCCGGAAGTCGACGCGCGCGGCGACGGCCATGAAGAGCGACAGGCCGAGGTTCCCGCCGCTCTCGTAGAGGAACCGGTTCACCAGCGAGACGCGCTGCCTCCGCGCGAAGGCGGCGCGCTGCGCGGCCTGGTAGTCGCGGCCCGAGAGGAGCGCCTCGGCGGCGAGGGCCCCCGACTCGATCGCGTAGCGCATCCCGAGGCCGAAGAGGTAGTCCTGAAAGGCCGCGGCCTCGCCCACCGCGTCGCGGCCGTCGCGGCGCGCCTCGTCCTTCAGCGCGAAGTTCATGAAGGAGTAGGCGTCGCGCCGCCCCTCCATCGGGACCGCCTCGACCTCGGCGAGGCGGGCGAGCGACTCGTCGAAGCGGCGGTCGATCCCCGCCAGGTCGCGGACGATCGCGCAGCCGAACGTCCCGCGGCCTCCCGATGTGAAGAGGTAGGCGTAGCCGCCGGGCGCCAGGCGGTCGTCGAAGAGGACGCGGACCCTCTCGGCGCCGTCGGTCGCGAACGTGGTCTCGCGCGCGAGGCCGTCGGGGGTCTGCGGGCCGGTGGCGACGAGGTCGGCCTCGCGCGGCTCGAGGCGCGAGCGGAACCGGACCTCGACGCCCGCCTCGAGGGCCGCCGCGAGGAGGGTCCGGTCGAGCGTCCCCTCGTCGGGGCCCCGCGTCACGAACCAGCCGTACGGCTCGCGGGAGCGGATGACGACCCGCCTCAGGCGGGAGTCGAAGAACTCGGCGGTCGTCGCGGGCCGCCAGGAGGGGGCGGGGAGGCCGAGGCGCGCGAAGAGGGCCGGGACGGACTCCGACGGGCTCGAGGCGTCCTCGATCACCTGGAAGTCGCCGATGAACCGGGCCCCGACCGTGGCGTTCTTCTCGTGCACCGTCACGCGGCGCCCGGCCCGCGCGAGGAGGGTCGCTGCGACGAGTCCCGAGGGCCCGGCCCCGGCGAGGACGAGGGGGGCGTTCGGGCCAGAGGCGGCATCCGGCATCCGGGCCGGATTATGGGTGGTCCGGCTCCGCGGGCGAGGAGGGCCGGGGGCCCCCGGTGAGAAGCTGAGAGCTGGTCTAAACTCACCGGTTCGGGAGTCTCACCGTGCGCTTCACCTCCGTCCGTCCCCGCTTCGAGCCCTTCCTCCTCCAGGTGGAGCGCCCCGGGCGCTACCTCGGCCTCGAGAGGAACGTCATCCGCAAGGACCTCGCCTCCGCCGAGGTCACCGTCTGCCTGGCCTTCCCCGACACCTACGAGATCGGGATGAGCCACACCGGGACGAAGATCCTCTACGAGATCGTCAACCGGCGGCCGGGGTGGGCGTGCGAGCGCGCCTACGCCCCCTGGGTCGACCTGGAGGCGGTCCTGAGGCGAGAGGGGATCCCCCTCTTCTCGGTCGAGTCGTTCGCCCCCCTCTCCCACTTCGACGTCGTCGGCTTCTCGCTCCAGAGCGAGCTCAACTACACGAACGTCCCGAACATGCTCGACCTCGCGGGGATCCCCGTCCTCGCGTCGGAGAGGGGCGACGGCGACCCCGTCGTCATCGGCGGCGGTCCCTGCGTCGCCAACCCGGAGCCGGTCGCGGACTTCTTCGACGTCTTCCTGATCGGCGACGCGGAGGAGGCGCTCCCCGCCTTCCTCGAGGTGGTCCGCTCGACGCGGGCGCTGCCCCGTCGGGAGCGGCTCCTCGCCTTCGCCGCCTCGCCCGGGATCTACGTCCCGTCGCTCTACGACGTGACCTACGAGGGGGACGGGGGCGACGGCGAGCGGGTCGTCTCGTACGTCCCGAACGCCCCGGGGGTCCCGGCGCGCGCCTCGCGGGTCTGGGTGGAGCGGCTCTCGCCCGACGTCTACCCGGTCCGGCCGATGGTCCCCTCGGTCGACATCGTCCAGGACCGGCTCGGCCTCGAGATCATGCGCGGCTGCACGCAGGGGTGCCGCTTCTGCCAGGCGGGCTACTGGTACCGCCCGGTGCGCGAGCTCGACCCCGCGGACGCCGCCCGGATGACGAAGGCCTTCATCGACGAGGCGGGGTGGTCGGAGGTGGGGCTCCTCTCGCTCTCCTCCGCCGACTACTCGCAGATCGAGCCGCTCGTGGCGTGCCTCGCCCCCGAGCTGGCGAAGACGAAGGTCTCCATCTCGCTCCCCTCGCTCCGGGCCGAGGCGTTCTCCGTGGCGCTCGCCGACGCGGTCTCCGAGGTGAGGAAGTCCGGCTTCACCTTCGCGCCCGAGACCGGCTCGGACCGCCTCCGGCGCGTGATCAACAAGACCTTCACGAACGCCGACATGGTGAAGGCGGCCGGGGTCGCGTTCGACCGCGGCTGGGACACGATCAAGGTCTACACGATGATCGGCCTCCCCTCCGAGACCGACGCCGACCTCGACGAGCTCGTCTCGCTCGTCGCCGCGATCCTGGCCGAGGGGAAGGCGAGGCGGATGAGGCCCACCGTCCACGTCTCGGTCGGGTCGTTCGTCCCGAAGAGCTTCACCCCGTTCCAGTGGTCGCCCTTCGACGGCGTCGACAGGCTCCGGGAGAAGCTCGCGTACCTCAAGGAGCGGTTCCGGCCGCTCCGCGGCGCCAAGCTCAAGTGGCACGACCCGCGCGAGGCCGAGATCGAGGCGCTCCTCTCGCTGGGCGACCGGCGGATGGGACGGGTCCTCCTCGAGGTCGTGAGGCGCGGCGGCCGGTTCGACGGCTGGACCGAGCACTTCTCCTGGGAGCGCTGGAACGAGGCGCTCGAGGCGGCCGGGGTCCCGAAGGAGCGGCACCTCCGGGAGAAGGACCTCAAGGAGACGCTCCCCTGGGACGTCATCGACGCCTCCATCCGCAAGCCGTTCCTCGTCGTCGAGTGGAAGAAGGCGCTCCGCGAGATGGAGACCGAGGACTGCAAGTGGGGCCGCTGCACCGCCTGCGGCGTCCCCGGGAACGGGGAGGACACCGTCCTGGCGAGCCCGCTCCCTGCGGCGTTCTCGTTCTCGCTGCCGGTCCGCTCGGAGGAGGTCCCGGCCGTCCCCGCAGCCGGCGACCCTGCTCCGACTGCCGCCACGGCCCTTTCCGCCGCGAGCGAGCTCCCGGCGCTCGGGGCCGGCGGGGTCTCGGCCGACGTGGCCGACGCGCGCGACGACGGGCGCGGCTCCGCCTACGCGCAGAAGGCGAAGGGGGCCGCCTACCGGATGAAGGCGACCCCCGACCTCCTCCCGCTGCGCGAGCGGCGGAAGGTCGGCGGCGGGGCCTCGCCGGAGCTCCCGGCCACGGCGCGGAGCTACCGCCTCTCGTTCGAGAAGCGGGGCGACGCCCGCTTCCTCTCGCACCGGAACACGATGGACGTCCTCGAGCGCGCCCTCCGGGCCTCGCGCGCGCCAGTGAGGTACACGGAGGGGTTCAACCCGCACATGCGGCTCTCCATGGGGCCCGCGCTCCCGCTGGGCCAGGAGTCGGAGCACGAGCTCTTCGACGTCGACGTCCTCGACGCCCTGACGGCCGAGCACCTGGCCGCGGTCAACGAGAGGCTCCCCGAGGGCCTCCGGATCACTGGCTGGCGCGAGCTCCCGGCGGGCGCGCCCTCTCTCGGCAAGGCGGCGACGGAGGCCGTCTACCGCTTCGTCCTGCCGGACGGCGAGAGCCGGACGGAGCGGCTCCGGATCGCCGGCGACGGGGCCACGACCCCGAAGCGGTTCATCGAGTCGACGTGGGGCCTCTCGCCCGAGGACCAGCACGGGATCCGCGTGGTCCGCGAGGAGACCGTCGTGGCGGGGGCGACGCGATGAGCTCCGCGGCGGCCGAGCCATGAGCTTCACGATCCGCTGCCACGCCACGTTCGAGGCGGCGCACCACCTGCGCGACTACGTCGGCGGGCCGGAGCCGGTGCACGGGCACTCCTGGAAGATCGAGGTCGCGCTGGAGACGGACGGGCTCGGGCCCTACGACCTCTCCGTCGACTTCGTCCCGACGGAGCGGCTCGTGAGGGAGCTCGCCTCGCGGCTCCACAACCGCGACGTCAACACCGTCCCCCCCTTCGACGTGAAGAACCCGACGGCCGAGAACGTCGCCCTCTGGGTGGCGGGGGAGATCCGCGCCTCGGGCGCGCTCCGCGACGGGGCGCGGCTCGCCGAGGTGACGGTCTGGGAAGGGCCGCGGAACAGCGTGACGTACCGCCCGTAGTCCCCTCCGCCGCCGGCCGCGACGCTATGATGACCCTTCATGCAGCCGGGGGAGGTCGTCGGCGGCCGCTTCGAGGTGCTGGCTCTCGCGGGGGCGGGCGGGATGGGGACCGTCTACCGCGCCCGGGACGGGCGGGACGGCGGGGACGTCGCGCTGAAGGTCCTCTCGGAGGCGGGGGGCGACGCCAGCCGGCTCTTCCGCGAGGCGCGCGTCCTCTCGGAGCTGGCCCATCCCGCCGTCGTGCGCCACGTGGCGCACGGCACCACCCCGGAGGGCCGCCCCGGGCTCGCGATGGAGTGGCTCGACGGCGAGAGCCTCGAAGACAGGCTGGCGCGCCGCGGCCTCACGGTCCGGGAGACGCTCGAGCTGGGCGCCCGCGTCGCCGCGGCCCTCGGAGCCGCCCACGCGCGCGGCATCGTCCATCGCGACGTCAAGCCGAGCAACGTCTTCCTGCCGGGGGGCGACCTCGCGCGCGCCAAGGTCCTGGACTTCGGCCTGGCGCGGCTCGGCGGCGCCAGCGTCGCGCTGACCCGCTCGGGGATGGTCGTCGGGACGCCGGCCTACATGGCGCCCGAGCAGGTCCGCGGGACCGGGACCGTCGACGCCCGGGCCGACGTCTTCGCCCTCGGCTGCGTCCTCTACGAATGCCTCGCCGGCACGTCCGCGTTCCAGGGCGGCTCGCTCATGGCCGTCTTCGCGAAGGTGCTCCTCGAGGAGCCGCGGCGGCTCTCGGCGGTCCGGCCCGAGGTCCCGGAGGAGGTGGCGCGGCTCGTCCACCGCCTCCTCGAGAAGGAGCCGGCCGCGCGTCCGGCGAACGGCTCGGTCGCGGCGGCCGAGATCGCCGGGCTCCTCGAGTCGGGGCTTCCGCTCCCCGGGAAGGCCGTCGCGTCGTCCCCCTCCGCGCTCGGAAGCTCGGAGCGGCTCCTCCTCTCGGTCGTCCTGGTCGGCCCGTCCGGGGCCGAGCGCCCCGGCGGCGACGGCGAGACGGTGGAGCTCGGCGACCTCCCCGAGGCGCTGGCGCGTGCCGGGGCGCTCGTCTCGGGGCTCGGCGGCCGCCTCGAGTCGCTCGCGGACGGCTCGATCCTGGTCACCCTCCGGGAGACCGGAGTCGCGACGGACCAGACGGAGCGGGCCGCCCGCTGCGCCCTCGTCCTCAGGGAGCTCCTCCCGGACCGGCCGATCGCGCTGGCGACGGGGCTCGGAGAGCCGTCGGACGCGGCGCCGGCCGGCGAGGTGATCGACCGGGCCGCCCTCCTCCTGTCGCGATCCGCTCCGGGCGGGCCGGGACCCGGGACACCTCTCCCGATCCTCCTCGATCCCGCCACCGCGGGGCTCCTCGAGCGGGGCTTCGACGTCCAGCCCGGGAGCGGCGTCGTCGAGCTGCGCGGGGAGCGCGCCCGGGCCGGGGCGACGCGGACGCTCCTCGGCCGCGAGGTCCCCTTCGTGGGACGCGACCGCGAGCTCGCCGTCGTGGAAGCGCTCGTGGAGGAGACCTTCTCGGAGCCGGGAGCGCGGGCCCTCCTCGTCTCGGGACAGGCGGGGGTCGGGAAGTCGAGGCTCCTCCACGAGGTCCTGCGGCGCCTCCGGGGCCGGGAGGTGCCGGCGGAGGTCCTCATCGGTCGCGGCGATCCGGTCCGCGCGGGCGAGCCCTTCGCCCTCCTGCGGCCGGTCCTGAGGCGGGCGGCCGGGATCCGGGAAGGGGACGAGGCGGCGGTCGCGGCGCGCAAGCTCCGGTCGATGGCGGAGAAGACCCTCCCGCCCGCGGACGCGGAGCGCGTCGCCTCCGCCCTGGGCGAGCTCCTGGGGCTGGCGGAGACCGGCCGCGGGGACGCGCTCGTGGCCGGGGACCGGATGCGCTGGGCGTTCGAGGACTGGCTCGCGGGCGAGACCCGCGAGCGCCCGCTGGCCGTGGTCCTCGAGGACCTCCACTGGGGAGACCTGCCGAGCGTCACGCTCCTCGACGCTGCCCTCGCCGGGCTCGCCGAGCGGCCGCTCCTCGTCGTCGCGCTGGCGAGGCCCGAGGTCCACGAGGTCTTCCCCAGGCTCTGGTCCGGGCGGAGGCTCGAGGAGATCCGGCTCGCGGAGCTCCCGCGCAGGGCGTGCGAGCGTCTCGCCCGGAGCGTGCTCGGCGAGGCCCTCTCCGACGCCGAGGCGGCCCGCCTCGCCGCCCTCTCGGGCGGGAACCCCTTCTTCCTCGAGGAGCTGCTTCGCGCCGCCGCGGAGAAGGGGACGGACGGTCCGCTCCCCGAGACGGTCCTGGCGATGCTCGGGGCCCGGCTCTCCGACCTCGAGCCCGAGGCGCGACGGGTCCTGAGGGCCGCGAGCGTCTTCGGGCCGCGGGCCTCGGCGGCGGGGGTCCGGGCGCTGCTCGGGGACCTCCCGGCCCGGGAGGTGGACGCGTGGCTCGAGGAGCTGTCGCGTCGCGAGCTCCTGCTGCGCCTGCGCCCCGAGCCGCTCGAGACCGCGCCGGCCTTTGCGTTCCGCCACGCCCTCGTGCGCGACGCGGCCTACGCGACGCTGACGGGAGCCGATCGCGTCCTCGGGCACCGGCTCGCCGGGACGTGGCTCGAGGCCGAGGGGGGGGCCGAGCCGGGCCTCCTCGCGGAGCACCTCGAGCGGGGGGGCGAGCCGCTCCGGGCCGCGCCGTGGCTCGCGCGCGCCGCCGTCCTGGCGCTCAGGGGGAACGACTTCGCGGGCGCCCTCGAGCGGGCGGCGCGCGGGCTCGCCTGCGGCGCGGCCGGGCCGCTCCGCGGCTCGCTCCTCCTCGTGCAGGCCGAGGCGTTCCACTGGCGCGGCGAGGCCGCGGAGGCGGCGGCGAGGGCCGAGGATGCGCTCGGGACGCTCGAGAAGGGGACGGGGGAATGGTTCGCGGCCGCCGCGCTCCTGGCCACGACGTGCGGCCGCCTGGCCCGGAACGAGCGCCTCGCGGCCCTGTCCGCGACGCTCGAGGAGGCCCGGCCGGCGAGCGGAGCGGGCGGGAGCGCCCACGTGGCGCGGGCGGCGGTGGCGGTCGCCCTCCTCCACGCCGGGCGCTACGCCGAGGCCGAGAGGCTCCTGGCGCTCCTCGACGGGGCGGCGATCGCGGACGACCCGTTCCTCTCGGCGTGGCGTGCGCGGGCCCTGGCCATCCGCGCCGCGTACGCGGGCGACCCGGCCGGGTCGCTGGCGCTGATGGCCGAGTCGGCCGCGGCCTTCGAGAAGGCCGGGGACCTGCGGACGGCCTGCCAGCAGCGGGGGAACGCCGGCTACCTCGAGCGGGAGCTCGGCCTGCTGGAGAGGGCCGAGGCCTCCCTTCGCAAGGCCCTGGCCGACGCGGAGCGGCTCGGCCTCTCGCACATCACGCCGACCGTCCGCCACAACCTCGGCCTCGCCGTCGCCCTCCGGGGCGACCGGGACGGAGGGCTGGCCCTCGAGGCGGAGGCGGCCTCCGTCTTCGCCCGCCAGGGGGACCGGCGCTTCGAGGGGGCGTCCCGCATCTACCTCGCGAGGATCCAGCTCCTGCGCGGGGACGCCGCGGAGGCGGCCGTCGAGGCGCGCCGGGCGGTGGAGCTCCTCGCGGGCTCCCCACCCGCGCGGGCCTACGCCCTCGGGAGCCTGGCGGAGGCGTTGCTGGCTCTGGGCGGGCGGGAGGAAGCCCTCGCCGCCGCGCGCGAGGGGGTCGCGCTGGCCGACGAGATCGGCGGGATGGACGAGGGAGAGAGCGCCCTCCGGCTCGCGCTGGCCGCGGCGCTCGCCGCGTCGGGAGACGGCGAGGCGGCGCGGGACGCGTGGCGGCGCGCGAGGGAGAGTGTCTTCGCCACCGCGGGCCGGATCACCGATCCGGCCGTGCGGGAGGCGTTCCTCGCGCTCCCCGAGAACGCCCGGGCGGCTACCGTCCCCCGGCCGGGCTGAAGCTCGGGAGCGCCAGGGAGACCCGCGCCGCGGCGGGGAGCTCCTCGGGCTCGGGCGCCTGGACCGGCGAGGGGCGGAAGCTCGGAAGGGGGACGGCCTTGCCCCCCGCGTAGATCGGGTGGCGCCCCTTGTCGCGGTACCACTCCGCCAGCGTGGCGGTCTGGTACATCTCCTCGATGATGTTGCGCCACCCCGCGCCCGTGTTGTAGGCGCAGAAGGAGATCTCGCCGAGCTGCGTGCCGTACGGGATGATGCACATCTCCGTCCGGCGGAAGTCGTAGTTGAAGAGGTCCTGGAACCACATCCCGGCCACGAGGAGGACCCGCCACGCGTACCGCCCCTTGGTGGCGATCCCCATCGAGCGGCCGGTGTGGCCGTCCATGATCTTGAGCGTCTCGAGGACGCCGAGGTTCTTCGGGATGCCGGCCGGGCGGATGTTCCGGGCGACGGCGAGCCCCGCCTGGAGGATCGTCAGGAAGCGCCCGCGGGCCGCGTCGGTGACGACGGTGAGGTCGCGCAGCAGCTGGTCCGCGTCGAGGATCTGCGTGACCGGGACGGCCTCGCCCGTCTTCTCGTGGACGAGGAGCATCGTGGCGATCCCGCAGTTCGGGTGGCAGCCGCACTTGAGCGAGCCCCACGGCGCCTCGAGGCCGCCGAGGAGGTCCCTCAGGTCGGAGAAGGGGCCCGAGGCCGAGAGGGGGAACCAGTCGCGCATCGGCTCGCCGACGCCCGCCTGCTCCTTCACGTCGCGCGCCAGGTGCGACAGGGTGTAGCGCTGCCGCTTGCGGGTCTCCTCGTCGATCTCCTCGTCGCGCCCGGTGAAGGAGACCGGCTGGAAGGAGAGGGCGTTGATCTTGTCGATGTTCTTCGTCGCGAAGCGGAGGATGTCGCCCACCTGGTCGTTGTTGACCGAGTTGACGATCGTGATGACGAGGGTGACGTCGATGCCGGCGGCCTTGAGGTTGTCGAGCGCGCGGAGCTTGACGTCGTAGAGGTTCGAGACGCCCCGGTGCTGGTTGTGCTCGTTCCCGACGCCGTCGAACTGGAGGTAGGCGAGGCGCAGCCCCGCGTCCGAAGCGGCCTTCGCGAACTCGGGCTCCTGGGCGAAGCGGACGCCGTTGGTGGCGCACTGGACCGAGAAGTAGCCGATCTCCCGCGCGTACCGGATCGCCTCGACGAAGTGGGGCGAGAGGGTCGGCTCGCCCCCGGAGAACTGGACCGACATCTGCCGCCGGGGCTTGATCGAGGCGGCGTTGTCGAGGATCTGCTTCACGTCGTCCCAGGTCAGCTCGTGGACGTAGCCGACCTGGTTGGCGTCCATGAAGCACGGGTTGCACATCATGTTGCAGCGGTTGGTGAGGTCGACCGTCAGGACCGCGCCGCGCCCGTAGCGGATCGACGACGAGCCGTGGTCGTGGAGCGCGTCCTTGCCGATCCTCACGTCGCGCCCGAAGAAGTTCTTCTCGAGGCGGGCGAAGAACTCGGCGTCGCACGACATCAGGTCCTCGAACGTGCCGTGCTTCGGGCACGTCTTGACCATCCAGATCTCGTTCCCGCGCCGGACGATGTCGGCCGGGATCTCGCCCGGGTGCCCCTCGACCAGCTTCTTCAGGTCCTCGTGGCCGCGGACGATCGCGTCGCGGACCTCGCGCGTGCAGACCGGGCAGAGGGAGTCGGTCCGCCGCGGGAAGCCGAGGGGCGGCTTGGAGCGCTCGTGGCTCTTCGGCAAAGGCTCGGGCGCCCACGCGGGCTGGAAGGACCGGGCCGGGACCTTCCGATTGGCCCACTGGAGCCCCTTCCAGGCGACGTTCGCCGTCCCTCGGACCGCCGAGTAGAACGCTTCACGCATCATCGAGTCCCTCCCGGGAACCCCTCCCCCGGCTCGGGGAGTCCGCCCCCACGAAGCGAATAAGGGGGCACATTAGCACGCCCCCTCCCGACTCCCGAACCGCGCCGGTGACAGGGACGCGGGCGGGAAGGGGGGCGTCTCGCCGGTCACCAGGTCGGCGCAGACGACCCCGACGGCGGGAGCGAGGAGGACCCCGTCGCGGCCGAGGCCGGTCGCCGCGAAGAGCCCCGGGGTCCCGGTCTCCCCGACGAGCGGGACCCCGTCGGGCGAGCCGCCGGAGACCTCCACCCAGGCCCGCTGGAGGGGGTACCGCGCCGCGGCCGGCACGAGGCGCCCGGCCTGACCGAGGAGGGCGGCCACCTCCTCGGCCGAGGGACGGGTGTCGAGGCTCGTCCCCGGGGCCTCCGAGGCCGCCACGAGGGTCCCGTCGCGCCGCGGGAGGAGCGCCACGCCCGGGGCGACGACGGCCCTGCCGAGACGGTCGGGGTCGGCGGAGGCGTCGAGCGCGACCACGACGGTCCGGCGGGGCGCCACGGGGAGGAGCGGGACGCCCCCGAGGTGGGACGAGCCGGCGCCGGCCGCCACGACGACGACCTCGGCCACGACGAGACCGGCGGCGGTCTCGACGCCGCGGACCTGGCCGGCGTCGAGGCGGATCGCCGTCACCGGGACCCGCTCGACGACGCGGGCGCCGTTGGCGCGGGCCGCGAGGACGAGCGCCCGGGCGAGCCTTTCGGGGGCCACGAGCCCGTCGAGGGGGAACGCGAAGGCGGACTGGACGAGGGGGGCGAGCGCGCTCTCTCGCTCCAGGGCCTCCTCCGAGGGGAGCACCTCGAACGGGAGCGACCGCTCCCGCTGCCAGTCGAGCGCGCGGTCGAGGTGGACCTCCTCGGCGTCGGAGAGGGCGACCGCGAGGGCGCCGCGGACGTCGTACTCGCACGACGTCCCCGCGTCCTCCTCGATCGACGAGACCCACTCGGGCCAGAGGTGCCTCGAGAGGAGCGCCACGTCGCGGAGGGGCCCGGGGGACGCGTGGGTGCGGGCCTGGACCGCCACGAGCCCCGGAGAGGCCCCGAGCGCGGAGGTCCCGGGGTCGCCGGCCGCCCCCTTCTCGAGGACCGCGACCGTCAGCCCGCGGCGCGAGAGCTCCACGGCGACCGCGAGCCCCGCGGCGCCGGCCCCCACGATCGCCACCTCGACGCGGGAGGGGAGCTCCATGGGCTCAGGCGGACGCCGTTCTCCCGCGCGGGACCCCGCGGGAGGCCCGCGCGGCGGCGGGCTCAGGAGACGAGGCCACCGACGTCCACGACGGGGCCGCTCCCCGCGATCTCGGGCGGCCCCCAACGGCGCTCGGCGCGGGCGAGGACGGCCTTGCCGACGGCCTCGACGACGAGGTAGTTCAGGATCGCGCCCGCGGCGACCCCGACGAGCGGCACCGTGTGGAGCGCCTCGCGGCCGACGGCCCGCGCCGCGAGGCGGGCGGCCACCTCCTCGGCCGCGCGCAGCGTCAGCCGGCGGCCCACCTGCATCCCGGCGCCGGCGGCGATCCCGGCGAGGATCTCGCCGCTCCGGTCGCCGGGGTCCATGTCCTGGCCGTACAGCATGTGGATGCCGACGATGAGGCGGCTCTGCAGGACGACGAGCGTCGTCAGCTCCGGAGCCGCGGCGAGCGCGGCCCCCCAGCCCGCGGGGAGGCCCGCGGCGGCTCCGACCAGCGCCGCCTTGCGCGCGGTGATGCCGATCAGCCGCTCGGCCTTGCGCCGGGTCGACAACGTCGCGTTCCGCGCGCGGAAGGACTCCACGTCGGCGCGGATCCTCGCGACGTCGAGGTCGTCCGTCACCCGGTGGATCAGCCGCAGCAAGCCGTCGCCGAGCTTCACCGATCTCCTCTGCGGCGTATCATCCGTCCGCTCTGGCCCCGGAACAAGGGAGGCCGGACGACCACGCGAAGGAGGAAGACCCGTGCTCGCGCTCCGCTCCATCCGTCCGACGCTCGCCCTGGGTCTCGCGCTCGCCCTGGCCGCCGCCGGCTTCGCCACGGAGGCGGCGGCGAAGAAGGGGCCCATCCGGAAGAAGGAGAAGAAGGTGACGAAGGCCCGCGACTACGCGAAGACCCTCGCCGTCCTGAAGACGAGCCAGGGCGACGTCACGGTGAAGTTCTTCTACGACAAGGCGCCGAACCACGTGAAGAACTTCGTCGACCTCGCGGCCAGGGGGTTCTACGACGGGACGCTCTTCCACCGCGTCATCCCCGACTTCATGATCCAGGGCGGGGACCCGTTCACGAAGGACCCGGCCAAGGCGGCCCTCTACGGGACCGGCGGCAACACCGACGAGAAGGGGCGGCCGGTGAACGTGAAGGCGGAGTTCAACGACCTCACGCATAAGCGCGGCGTCCTGTCGATGGCGCGCGCCAGCGACCCCGACTCGGCCTCGTCGCAGTTCTTCATCGTCGTGAAGGACTCCCCGTTCCTCGACCGCCAGTACACCGTCTTCGGCGAGGTCGTGAAGGGGATGGACGTCGTCGACAAGCTCGTCTCCGCGTCGAACCCCGACACCTCCGACCCGAGGACCGGCGGGAAGCCGCGCACCTACCAGAAGATCCTGAAGATCGAGCTGATCCAGGAGTGACGGCGGGAGGAGGCGCTCTCGACGCGGCGCGCGCCCGCTTCGGCCTGCCTCCCGCGGAGCTGGCCCCGGCCGAGCGTCTCGCCGGGGACGCCGGCCATCGCCGGTACTTCCGGGTCACGCCGCCGCGCAGCGGGCCGGTCGTCGTCGTCCTCTACCCCGAGCCCGGCACCCCGCCCCAGAGGAGGTGGACCGAGCTCCGGGGGGCCCTCGAGAGGGTCGGCCTCCGCGTCCCCGCCCTCCACGCAGACGCTCCCGACCTCGGGGCCGCGCTGATCGAGGACCTCGGCGGCCGCGACCTCGCCGACGACCTCGCCGCCGCGCCGACGAGGGAGGAGCGTGCGCGGCTCCTCGCCGAGGCGGAGGAGCTCCTCCCTCCCCTCCGGCGCCTGCCGCCGGAAGCCGTCCTCCTGAACCCGCCGTTCGACGCGGCTTTCTTCGCTGCCGAGCTCGACCACACGCGGCTCTGGGCGCTGGAGAAGGGCGGGGAGGCGCCTCTCCCTCCGGGGCGGCGGAAGGAGTGGGACGAGCGGGCGGGCGAGCTGGCCCGGGCGGCGGCCGACCCGGGTCCCTCCGGCGCGCTCGTCGCCACGCACCGGGACTTCCACGCGAACAACGTCATGCGGGCGCCGGACGGGCGGCTCGCCCTCATCGACTTCCAGGACCTCCGGCTGGGCCCCGCGGACTACGACCCCGTCTCGCTCCGCTTCGAGCGGGCGGGGGAGAGGGAGGGGGCGGACCCGGCGAGGTACGCGGAGGCCGTCCTCCTCCAGAGGGCCTGGAAGGTGATCGGGACGTTCGAGAAGATGCTCGCCCTCGGCCGGGAGGTCTACCGGCCGCACCTCGCCGCCGCGCGGCGGGTCGTCCGCCGCGCGACGCGGCGCGGGGGGGCCTTCGAGGCGCTCCTCGGCTTTCTGCCCCCGGAGGGCGGGCAGGGGTAAAATAAAAGGTTCAGGAGGCCTCCGTGCCGAACCTCGGTCTTCCCGAACTGCTCGTCATCCTGGTCATCGTCGTCCTCCTTTTCGGCGTCGGGAAGATCCCGCAGCTGGGGAAGGGCCTGGGCGAGGGGATCCGGAACTTCAAGGACGCCATGCGCGAAGGCCAGGAGCCTCCGAAGAAGGACGACGCGGCCCCCAAGACGGACCCGAAATAAACCTCCCGCCCCCGGCGTTCTCTCGGACCGGCGGGACCCGGCGCCGTGCGGGGTCCCGCGGGGGTACCGATGAACACCGTCCGGATCGTCGCTCTCATGGTCGTCCTGAGCGCCCTCGTGGTGCTCGTGGGGGGCGCGCTGTTCGGCCGGCAGGGAGCCGTGATGGCCCTCGTCCTGGCCGGGGTGATGAACTTCGTCAGCTACTTCTTCTCGGACCGGATGGTCCTCGCGATGTACGGGGCGCGCCTCGTCGACGAGAGCCAGGCGCCGGAGCTCCACCGGATCGTCCGCTCCCTCGCCGAGCGGGCCGGCGTCCCGATGCCGAAGGTGGCGGTCATCCCGGAGGACGCGCCGAACGCCTTCGCGACGGGGCGCAACCCCGAGCACGCGGTCGTGGCGGCGACGGAGGGGATCCTCCGCATCTGCGACCGCGACGAGATCGAGGCGGTCCTGGCGCACGAGATGGGGCACGTCGTCAACCGCGACATCCTCCTCGGCGCGGTCGCGGCGACGCTCGCGAGCGCCCTGACCTACCTCGTCCAGATGGCCTTCTGGGGCGGCTTCGGCGGCGGCTCGCGCGACCGGGAGGAGGGACCGAGCCCCGTCGTCGCGATCGCCGCCCTCGTCCTGGCGCCGGTCGCGGCGATGCTCATCCAGGCGATGATCTCGCGCCAGAAGGAGTTCCGCGCCGACGAGAGCGGCGCCCGCCTCTCGGGCAAGCCGCTCGCGCTCGCGTCGGCCCTCCGCAAGCTCGAGGCGGCGTCGCGCTCGATCCCGATGCACGGGACCCCTGCGACGTCGCACCTCTTCATCGTCAACCCGTTCTCCGGCGGCCTGGCCCGCCTCTTCTCGACGCACCCTCCCACCGAGGAGCGGGTCGCCCGCCTGACGCAGATGGCGCACGGAGCGATCGCCCCGGCCTGACCCCGCGGGAGGCCCGGCGCCCCGGGAGAGAAGCGAGAAGGCCGGCGCCTGCGCGCCGGCCTTCTTTCTTTCGCTGGTCGGTCCGCCGTCCGCCCCGCCGTCCGCCAGCCTTCAGGGGACGTGGCGGGACGCGGCCTCGGACGGCCTCAGGCGTGGTCGCGGCGCCTCAGCGGGGGCTTCACCTTCAGGAGCGAGATCTTGGTCCGGAGCGTGTTCCGGTGGATGCCGAGCGACTTGGCGGCCCGGCCCATGTTCCCCGAGGCCAGGTGGACGGCTGCGGCGACGTACTTCTTCTCGAACTCCTTCTTCGCGGTGTCGAGCGGCACGCCTTTCGATACCAGTTCGTCGATGATTCGCTGGAGCTGTCCGTCGATCGTCACGGGCCGCCGACCTCCTCCTCGTCCTCCCGGTGCGGGTCGCGTCGAAAGGGTCTGGAAACTTATCACGCCGGGGAAGGGATGCGAAGGCTCGGAAGGTGGGACGGCCGGCCCGAGAGCCGCCGGGGCGCCACCCGGACGGGTTACCTCAGCTCGACGCTGTCCCCCACGTACATCGTGTCGGTCATGCTGACGACCTTCGCCACCGAGGTGTGGTCCCGGGTGGAGAGGATCGCGACCTGACCGAGGATCGTCCGGAGGGTGTTCACGTCGTCGCGCGGGCGAAAGACCGTCAGGAAGTCGCCGGGGAGGAGCCCGTCCTTGTCGCCGAGGTCGAGGTAGACGACCGTGTCGGTCGCCACCGGCGTGGCCGTGTCGAAGACCTCGACGATCCGGCCCTGGATCTTGCCCGAGGCGGAGTCGCAGGAGGTGGGGAGGGGAGCGACGCGGGCGAGGGGGATGGGGATCGGCTCGAAGGGGAGGACGAGGTCGCCGATCGTCGAGTCGGAGCACGACGCGGTGATCTCGGCGATCGAGGTCTCCTCCTGGACGCAGATGACCCTCAGCCGGGCCGGCGTCTCGTAGAGGCGGCCCACCTCCTTGGTCTGCGAGCCGGGCTCGTAGACGATCCGGCCCGGACGGACCACCCAGAACTCCTGGCCCGGGACCACCCCCCGGCGGGAGCCGATGTCGAGGTACATGACGTCGCCCTGCATGTAGCTCGCCCGGGTCTCGAGCTTCTCGGCGCTGATGATCCGGCCCGGGAACCTGTCGTCGAGCCCGCCGATCCAGCCCGAGCAGTAGACGTCCGACTCGTAGCCGACCGGGATGGGACCCGCCTCGGCCCTGCTGGCGGACACTTCCGGGATCGACGAGACCGGCTCCGGGGCCGGCTCCTGGGCCCACGCGGGGAGCGCCAGGAGGGAGACGGCTCCGAGAGCGGCGAGGGCGGAGAGGCGAGCACGCATCACAGCATCCTCCTCGAACCGGCCCGGCGCGGCGCGGGAACGTCCCGCGACGGGTCTGGTGAGACCGGGAAAAGCTCCCCTAAGTTAGCGCAATCGACGGCTTTGTGAAAGCCCTGCCGCGGGAGTCCCCCCGGAATCGCCCGGGGAAGGGCGCCGCGGGACCTTCCGGAGGTAGGCGCTGGACGGGTACTCCTTGCGAAGGCTGTCCCAGAGCGCGAAGGCGTCCTCCTCGTGCCCCAGCTTCCGCTCGACGTCCCCGGCGAGGTAGAGGACCTGCTCCCGGCCGTCGAAGTCGGGGAACGCCGCCATCAGCGTGTCGAACCTCCCCTTGGCCGCGCGCCACGCCCCGCGGCGGTAGTAGAACTGGGCCACGAGGAACTCGTGCCGCGCCAGGAGGTCGAGCATCGCCTTGTAGCGGAGGCGCGCCTCGACCGAGTAGGGGGAGTCGGGGTAGTTCGAGAGGAGGTCGCGGTAGCTGTTGGCCGCGAGGCGCGTGTTCGTCTGGTCCCGATCGGGCTTCTCGGCCTGCCGGTCCGAGGTCTGCGCCAGGCGGTAGAGGGCGTAGTCGGCCCGGGGGTGGGAGGGGTACCGGCTCCGGAAGTCCTTGTAGCGGGCCTGGGCCTCGAGGTAGCCGAGCGGCGTCCCCTCCTCGAAGAAGGAGTCGGCGAGGCGCAGGGCGGCCTGCTTGCCGATCGGGTCGTTGGCGTAGTTCTCCGCGACGAAGCGGAGGTACTGCCGCCCGGTCTCGTACTTGCGCTTCGCGACGAGGGCGTCGCCCCGCGCGTACGCTTCCTCCTTCGGCAGGGTCAGGAGCTCCCGGGTGAGCTTCGTCGTCGAGTCTCCGGACGAGCACCCGCCGGCGGCGAGGAGGAGGACGACGAGCGGCAGCGCGCGGCGGGCGAGGGTCGGGAACGTGCGGGCGGTCATGGTCTCGAGGGACCTCCTGAGGGAACGGATCATGAGGGAGAAGGCTCCGGCGCTGCGACGACGAACGAGAGGGAGTCGCGCAGGGTCACCGGGTAGCCGGCGAGGGGGAACTGCCGGAGGATCGTCCCCGCGGACGCGCCCTCGTAGGCCTGCGCCTTGACGCCGCCGATCCGGAACCCCCGGAGCTCGAAGGCGAGGCGGACCCGCTCGAAGTCGCGGCCGATGAGGTCGGGCATCACCCAGGCGAGGTCGGGGGCGCCGCGGTTCACGAGGACGTCGACCGGGACGTCGGGCGCGACCGTGGTCCCGGGGGCGATCCCCTGGGAGGCGATGCCGGTGGGACCCGGGAGGCGGGCCGCCGAGACGACCCCCTCGACGAGCCCCTCCTTCACCAGGGTCAGCGCCGCGGTGCGGGGCGTGAGGCCCGTGAGGTCCGGGGCCCGGGCCGTGCGCGGGCCGAGGCTGAGGGAGACGCGCACCACCTGGCCGGCCTTGACGGCCTCGAGCGGCCCGGGGCTCTGCCCCCGGATCCGCCGGGCGGGGATCTTCTCGTCGAAGGCGTCCTGCCCGCGGTCGACCTCGACCCGCAGGCCGCGCTCGGCCGCGAGCGCCGCCGCGTCCTCCACGGTCCGGCCCGTCAGGTCGGGGACCTGGTGCGACTTCCCCAGGACGAAGCGGCTGAACGAGATCCAGGCCGCCAGGCCGAGGACGGCGAGGAGGACGAGACCGTAGAGGACGCGCGCCAGGACGCCGCTCATGCCCGGCGGAATTTACCAGCCTGCGCCGCTCGGCGCCTTGACCCCGGCACCTCCCCGAACGGAGACTCGGCCCCCATGCGCCGAATCCCCGACGTCGCGCTCGCCCCTCCGCGGCTCGAGGGAGCGGCCCTCCCCCTGGCGCGGGCGGACCTCCACGTGCACACCAACGCCTCCATCTTCAAGTACTTCAAGGCCGCCAACAGCCACGACTCCTACAACGAGCCCGAGGAGGTCTACCGCCTCGCCAAGGCCCGGGGGATGGACTTCGTCACCTTCAGCGACCACGACTCGATCGAGGGGTGCCTCAGGTTCCAGGACCGCCATCCCGACCTGACCGACTTCTTCGTCTCGGTGGAGGTGGAGACCTACTTCCCGAAGACCGGCCACCGGATCCACGTGAACGTCTTCGACCTCGACCGGCGCCAGCACGCGGCGATCGACCGCAGGCGCCGGAACATCTTCGACCTCGTCGAGTATCTCCGGGCCGAGAACCTCCTCTACTCGGCCAACCACCTCTTCCAGTCGTACCGGATGCGGCAGGCGCCCGAGACCTTCTTCGAGACGATGCTGTCGCTCTTCGACGTCTTCGAGGTGAAGAACGGCTCGATGGCGTACCAGCACAACGCCCTCGTCGAGGACCTCCTCCAGGTGGCGAAGGAGAAGCGGGGGCACCTGGCCCTCGTGGGCGGGTCGGACGCCCACACCTACCCGCCGATCGCTTCCGTCTTCACGATGGCCCCCGGGGCCACCTGGAAGGAGTTCCTCGGCTCCATCCGGCAGGGGCGCTGCTTCTCCTGGGGGACGGAGATGGGCTTCGCCCGCGTCCTGGGCGACGTCTACCGGAGCATCGGGAAGCACTACCGGTCGATCGCCGACCTGAAGAACCCCGAGTACACCCGGGCCGAGAAGACCCGCCACATCGTCCTCTCCCTCTTCTCGGTCCCGATCTTCGCGTCGGGGATCCCGGCGGCCGTCTACTCGCTCAACTACGCCAAGCAGATCGCCCTCGCCCGGAACCTCAAGCGGCGCTTCGTGAAGAAGGGGCTCTCGCGGACGGAGAGCGAGTGACCCGCGCCGGCGCGGCCCCGGCCCTTCCCCTGGTGGGCGCCCACATGAGCGCCGCCGGCGGCCTCCCGAAGGCGGTCGAGCGGGCGGTGGGGGTCGGCTGCCGCACCCTGCAGGTCTTCACCAAGAACTCGAACCAGTGGGCCGGCAAGCCGATCCCCGCGGCCGAGGCCGCGTCGTTCCGGGAGGCCGCGGCCCGGGCGGGGCTCGCCCCCCTCGTCTCGCACGCGGCGTACCTGATCAACCTCGCCTCGATGGACCCGGCCATCCGGGAGAGGTCCGTGGGCGCGCTGGCGGACGAGATCGAGCGGTGCGACGCCACCGGGATCCCCTACCTCGTCCTCCACCCCGGCTCGCCGGGCGAGGACGGCGAGGAGGCGGGGCTCGACCGGATCGCCCGGGGGCTCGACGCGGCGGCGGAGAGGACGCCCGGGTCGCGGACGACGGTCCTCCTCGAGACCTCCGCGGGCCAGGGGGCGTCGGTGGGGCACACCTTCGCGCAGCTCGGCGAGATGCTCCGCCGCTCCTCCTGCCGGAGCCGGCTCGCGCTCTGCTTCGACACCAGCCACGTCCACGCCGCCGGCTACGACGTCGTCTCGAGGGACGGCTGGCGCCGGACGCTCGAGGAGCTCGACCGGGAGGCCGGCCTCGGCCTCGTCAGGGTGGTCCACGCCAACGACTCCAAGAAGGAGCGGGGATGCCGGGTCGACCGCCACGAGCGGATCGGGCTGGGCTTCCTCGGCGAGCCGGGCTTCGTCAACCTGATGACGGAGCCCGCCTTCGCGACGGTCCCGAAGATCCTCGAGACGCCCAAGGACGAGGCCGGAGAGTGGGACCGGCAGGGGCTCGAGACCCTCCGTCGGCTCGCCGGGGAGGGACGGCCGGAGCCCGCCCCCGGACGGCCCGCCGCCCGCCGGGGCGCCCCGCCGGGCGCCGCCCGGGGAGGGCGACGCACGGCGGTTTCCGGTCGCGGGGGGAGTCGTCAATAATGCGCGCCGTGTCGACCTCCCCGGAACGCCGCGTCCTGACCCGGGACGAGGCCATCGAGGCCCTCCGGGCCAAGCTCCTGACGATGACCGACGAGGAGCACTCCGCGTGCAGCATCGCGGCGAGGAAGGGGATCTTCTGCCGGGGCTTCGCCCAGTGGCGGGACGAGGAGTTCCGGAACCGGTTCGAGGGCGTGGCCAGCCGCCGCCCGGGAGTGGACCGCCACCAGCTCGAGAGGCTCGCGAACACGTGGCAGCTCGCCCGGCAGATCGTCTCGGAGGTCCCGCTCCAGTGCGACCTGCAGCAGGCGGTCCACGAGACGTGCCTCGGCTGGGACGGCTTCACGAACGACGACCTGACGCGCTACTGCGGCGAGATCCTGGGCGAGCCGGTCCTCGTCGTCGACGGCCCGCCGCCACCGCGCGACCGCTGACCGCCGGGGCCGCCGCCGCGGGCCGTCTCCGCGGGCCCTCGGGACCACCGCGCGCCGGACACCGGGGGCCCGGGCGAACGGTCGTCGCCGGCCTCCCCCGGCCGTAGACTCGCCTCCCTGTGGAGGTCTCGAGATGCAGAGAGCGGCGATCGGCTTCCTCCTCCTCGCGCTGGCGGGAGGGTCGGACGTGAGGGCCCAGGGGAACGTGCGGGAGACGGCGGGGCCGGGGCTCGGACCCGAGGTCGTGGCCCGGGTCGAGGCGGCGCTCGTCGCCCGCCACGGCGAGGCGGCTCGCGAGAGGGCGGCTCGAGGCGTGAGGCAGGCGGCCGCCCTCTGGCGTCCCGAGGACGGGGACCCGGCGGCGTTCGAGGCGTTCGCGCTGTCGAGCTTCGCCGCCGACGCGGCGGCCCGCGACGCCCTCTTCGACCGGATGGAGTTCGTCCTCGAGTCGCTCGACGGGCACCTCCTGGAGGTCGTCCGCGACCTGAGGCGGCAGTCGGACCTCGACCTCGGCCCGCTCTACCCGTTCGACGAGGTCCTTGCCGGCTACGACCCGGGCGCCCACCTCCTCGACGACCTCTTCACGAACCGGATCGCCTTCACGGTCCTCCTCAACTTCCCCCTGACGACGCTCGAGGAGCGGCTCGAGAAGGGGCCGTCCTGGACCCGGCGGCAGTGGGCCGAGACGCGCCTCGCCGAGCGGTTCGAGCGGCGCGTCCCGGCGGAGGTGAACCTCGCCGTCGCGAAGGCGGCGGCCGACTCCGCCGCGTACATCGCCTCGTACAACGTCTACATGCACCACCTCGTCGACGGGAAGGGACGGCGCCTCTTCCCGCCCGGGATGCGGCTCCTCTCGCACTGGAACCTGAGGGACCAGGTCAAGGCCGACTACCGCGAGGGGGCGGAGGGGCTCGAGCGCCAGCGGACGGTCCAGAAGGTGATGGAGAGGATCGTCACCCAGACGATCCCGGCCGCCGTCGTGAACGACCCGCGCGTCGACTGGAACCCGTTCACGAACGAGGTCCGCCCCTCGACGGTCGACGACGCCGGCCGGCCGGCGCCCGCGGGGACGGCCGTCGCGGCAGGCCCGGAGCCCGACACGCGCTACGCGACCCTCCTCTCGACGTTCCGGGCGGAGCGGCTCGTCGACCCCACCTCCCCGACGGCGCCGACCCACATTGCCCGGAAGTTCGACGAGGACCGTCAGATCCCCGAGGCCCGCGTGAAGGCGATGCTCGAGGCCGTCCTCTCCTCGCCGCTCCTCCCGAAGGTGGCCGCCCTGGTGAAGGCCCGGCTCGGACGCCCCCTGGAGCCGTTCGACGTCTGGTACGACGGCTTCCGGCCCCGGCCCGCCTACACGGAGGCCCGGCTCGACGAGATCACGAGGAAGCGCTACCCGACCCCCGAGGCGTTCGGGAAGGACATCCCGCGGATCCTCCGCGACCTCGGCTTCCCGCCGGAGAAGGCGGACCTCGTCGCCGCGAACATCGTCGTCGACCCCGCTCGCGGGTCGGGCCACGCCTGGGGCGCCGCGAGGCGCGACGACAAGGCGCACCTGAGGAGCCGCGTCGGCAGGGACGGGATGGACTACAAGGGCTACAACATCGCCGTCCACGAGCTGGGGCACAACGTCGAGCAGACCTTCTCGCTGAAGCTCGTCGACCACACCCTCCTCGCGGGCGTCCCGAACACGGCCTTCACCGAGGCGCTGGCGTTCGTCTTCCAGGCCCAGGACCTGAAGCTCCTCGGCCTCTCGAACCCCGGCCCGACGGACCGCGCCCTCTCGACCCTCAACGACTACTGGGCCACCTGCGAGATCGCGGCTGTCGCCCTCGTCGACATGGCCGCGTGGCGGTGGATGTACGACCACCCGGAGGCGACCCCGGCCGAGCTGAAGGGGGCCGTCCTCGAGATCGCCAGGGGCGTCTGGAACCGCTATTACGCGCCCGTCTTCGGCGTGAAGGACGTCGTCCTCCTCGCGATCTACTCGCACATGATCGACTCGTTCCTCTACCTGCCCGACTACCCGCTCGGGCACCTGATCGCCTTCCAGATCGAGCGTCAGATGGAGAAGGCGGGGAAGATCGGGCCCGAGTTCGAGAGGATGGCGACGCAGGGGCGGCTCACCCCGGACCTCTGGATGACCCGCGCGGTCGGGACGCCGGTCGGCCCGGAGGCGCTCCTGGCGGCCACGGCGGAGGCCCTGACGGAGGTCGCCGGGAAGCGATAGCCCCCTCGTCCCCCCGCCGCCGTCAGGCCACCTTCAGCCAGCGCCAGAGCTCCTGGACCGTCGGCCGCTTGCCGTAGGAGAGGAGCCCCACCCGGAAGACCTTCGCGGTCGTCCAGAGCATCCCCCAGACCGTCGCCACGGAGAGGGCGATCGACGCGGCCACCTGCCACGCGGGCGGCTCGGAGACGAGGATCCTCACGAACATCGTGGTCGGGGTGTAGAGCGGGAAGAGCGAGAGCGCCACCGACATCGGGGAGTCGGGGCTCATCAGGATCGGCATCACGAGGAACCAGGGGACCATGAGGATCAGGACGACGGGGGTGAGGACCTGCTGGGCCTCCTTCTCCGAGTTCACCATCGCCCCGCCCGCCGCGTAGACGCAGACGTAGATGAGGTAGCCGAGGACGAAGAAGACGGTGAAGGAGACGGCGACCGACGGGCGGAGGAACGTCGACATCTCGATCCCCGCGGCCGCGACGCCCTGCGCCGCGTAGAGCGCCATCCCCGCGCCCATCGCGATCCAGACGGCCACCTGCGTCAGGCCGATGGCGGCCATCCCGAGGATCTTCCCGGAGAGGAGCTCCATCGGCGTCATCGAGGAGATCAGGATCTCGACGATCCGGTCGGTCTTCTCCTGGATCACGCCGCGCATCACCTCCTGCCCGTAGAGGAGGGCGGGGAAGAAGAGCATCACGAGGAAGACCATCGCCACGAGGAAGTTCGCCTCCCCGCCCTTCTTCTGCCGGCCGCTCCGCGTCACCTGGACCGAGTCGACCCTGAGGTCGGCGAGGAGGCCGTCGAGCTCCTTCGGGTCGAGGCCCCGCGCGGTCAGGCGCTGCCGGGCGAGGGCGCGGTTGACGAGGCGCCCGAGCCGCTCCTGGACGAGGAAGTCGGTCGCCGAGCGGCTGTAGTAGACGAGGCGGGTGGAGGGGTCCTCGAAGGCCCCGGCCGGGACGAGGAGGACGCCGTCGAGGCGCCGGGCCTTCGGGACCGACTCCGACGTGAGCCGCTCGAGGTAGGGCGCGGCCTCGGCCTTCGGGTCGGCCCCCGTCGCCGCGACGTACTCGGGGACGATCCGCCCCGCCCCTCCCTGCCGCTTGTCGCCGAAGGCCGAGCGGCCGTCCCCGGCCGGGGTGGGCTCCTCCCGCGTCAGGCTCCCGACGGCGCCGGCGAGGCGCCCGGTGCCGTCGATGACGGCCACCTTCTTCTCGCCGAGCCCCTTCAGGGCGATCAGGCTCGGGATGAACATGAGGGCACCCATCAGGAACGGCGCGAGGAGGGTCATCACGAGGAACGACGGCTTGCGCACCGTCTGCAGGTACTCGCGCTTGAGGACCGCGAAGAGCTTCTTCACGAACGGCCTCCCGTCGCCGGGGCGGCGGCTGCCGCCTCCCCGTCCCTTCCACCCGCGAGCGTCTCCCCCCCGACCGCCTCGATGAAGACCTCCTCGAGCGACGGGGCCACCACCTCGAACCTCCGGATCGCGAGGCGCGGTAACGCGGCGGCCAGGACCTCCTGCGCGTCGGCGCCGGGCGCGAGCGAGAGCTCCGCGCGGTTCGTGTCGACCTGGCCGCCGGAGACCCCCGCGACGGCGGTGAGGAAGGAGCCGTCCCCCTCGAACTCGAGGTGGACGGCCTTCCGTCCCCCGGCGCCCTTCACGTCGGCGAGGGCTCCCGAGAGGACCACCCTGCCGCCGTGGATCAGGACGATCTCCTCGCAGAGCTTCTCGGCCTCTCCCATCATGTGCGTCGAGAGGAGGATCGTCCTCCCCTCGGAGCGGAGCTCGGCGAGGAGGCGCCGGACCAGGACGACGTTCACCGGGTCGAGGCCCGACATCGGCTCGTCGAGGATGACGAGCTCGGGGTCGAAGAGGAGGGCGCCGGCGAGCTGGAGCTTCTGCTGGTTCCCCTTCGAGAGCTCCTCCACCTTCACGTCCCGCTTGTCCCAGAGCTCGAACCGCCGGAGCCACCTCTCCGCCGCGGGCCGCATCGCGCGCGGGGAGCGCCCCTTGATCTCGGCCAGGAAGAGGAGCTGCTCGACGAGCTTCATCTTCCGGTAGAGGCCCCGCTCCTCGGGGAGGTAGGCGACGCGGTCTCGGCTCGCGGGACCCGGACCGCCGAAGAGCTCGACGCGGCCGCGGTCGGGGAGGAAGACCCCGGTGACCATCCGGAGGGTCGTCGTCTTCCCCGCTCCGTTCCTGCCGAGGAGGCCCGAGATCGTCCCGCGCCGGACGCCGAAGGAGACGCCGTCGACGGCCCGGACGGCGCCGAAGTGCTTGAAGACGTCGTTCACCTCGAGGACGGTGTCCATCCGGGAGATGTTACGCGCGGGGCGCGCGGCCCCTCGCGCCGCGCCTTCCGCCTGGGGTAGCATCCGGTTCTCGTCCCGAGGAGAGCCGGCCCGGGCCCGCGGTGGGGCGGAGGTCTGCATGCCGATCCGGATCCCCGTCGAAGGCCACCTCGTCACCGTCGTCGTCGCGACCGAAGCGGTCGAGGAGTACACCGTCCGGGTGGGTCGCGAGAGCCGCGTCCAGCACCGCCGGGTGACGCAGCGCCGCGACGTCCCCCCGCGGCTCGACGAGGCGGGCGTCAGGAGCGCCCTCACCTACTCGAACGCCGTCCTCGCGCCGGCCGACGTGGTCTTCTCCCTCGCCTCGTGCGTCCCGCACCGGGAGGAGATCCCGAGCGGTCAGGACCGTGTCGACCTCGCGGGCTTCCACTTCCTCGCCGCGAGGTATCCGTCGGCGGGAGGGGTCAGCCTCCTCGTCGTGGCCGACTTCCAGCGGACGGACCTCGGCGGGGAGGCGATCGAGGCGCAGTCGGTCTGCATCGTGGCGTCGCTCGGGGACCCCGGGACCGGCAAGGTCCTGGCCCACGAGCTGGGGCACCTCCTCGACCTCGCGCACGTGGCCCAGGGGTCGCCGCGCGCCAACTGGAACCTGATGTACCCGGCCTACCGCGCCGGAGACGAGCTGACCTCCGGACAGATCGCCCGCGCGCGCGGGTCGCGGCTGGCGCGCCGCTTCGCCGGCGGCTGAGGCGGTATCAGGCGCCCGTGGCGGAGTTGAACCGGGAGCAGAGGTAGCGGATCCCCACCGTCATCACGTCCTCCCAGGCGGTCTCCACCGAGGCCGAGAACTCGGGGTCGCACTCCTTCACGGTCGCCAGGAGGCTGTCGAGCCAGAGGTCGTACAGCTCGGCGCCGACTCCCAGCTGGCGGGAGCCGTGCCGCTCGGCGAGCCGGGCGAGGTGCTTCTCGGGGCCGCCATCCCCGTCCTTCGCGGCGGCCAGGAGCGTGTCGAAGGAGGCGCGCAGGGCCTGCTTCTGCCGGGCGAAGTCGGTCTTCGCGAACTTCTCGCGGACCTTCGGCGAGGAGCCGAGGAACTTCGCGTAGAAGAGGTCGAGGAAATGAGGCACCTCCGTGCAGCGCTGGAGGCTCTCCTCGAACGTCTGGAGCAGCTTCTCGTTCATCTCTCGGCTCCCTGCCGGCGGCTCGCGCGCGCCTTTCTCCCGGGCCTCCGAACCGTCGGAAGGCGGAGGACGCTCCCATCGAGGCGGGGGGGCGTTCACCGCGTTTGCACCGGATCGCGACGAGAGGATACGCCCGGCCGGGACGGGGCGGTCGCCTCCGCCGCTCAGAGCGCCAGCAGCAGGACGAGGGCGCTCGGATGGGCGGCGTCGTGGAGGACGGTCACGTGGGCGACGCGGGCGTCCTTCGCCGTCTCGTCCGAGACGACGCCCCCCGAGTTGTCGTTCTTCCGGAGGGAGATGGTGTTCGGGCAGCGGAGGAAGAGGCGGAGCCGGCTCCCTTTCTCGAGGCGCCGGGCGACGAACGGGAAGCCCCTGAAGTCGTACCGGATCGCCTCGCCCTTCGGGACGAGCCTCTCCTCCTCGAGCGACGCGAGGCGGACGTCGAGCCGGTCGTAGACGAACCGGTCGGGCTTCTCGGCCGCGGGCCTCTCCTCCGACAGGGCGCCCGAGCGGAAGGCGTCGGTCGCGGCGCCGTCGGAGCGGAGGGAGAGCGTCCGCTCCGACGCCGCGACCTCCTCCCGGGTGTCGGCCGACCTCCACTCCTCCGCCCCCGTGACGTCGTACGTCACCCCCTCCTTCAGGAGCTCGGGCCTCGGCCCGTCCTCGAGCGTCCAGTCGTGCCAGGCGAGGTGGAGCGCGTCGAGGTCGACCATCGAGGCGGGGCCGAAGGCGAGGCCGCCGACCTCGCGGACCGGCGTCCTCGTCCCGGCGTGGTCCCACGGGCCGACGAGGAGGATGTGGCGCGCCTTCGCCGCGGCCGTGCCGTGGGCCATGTCCGCGCGGTAGTAGGAGAGCGCGCCGGGCTGGTCGTCGTCGTATTGCCCCGTGATCGTCAGGACCGGGATGCCGATCCGCCCGTAGTCGGCGGCCGGGACGATCGTGGCGAGGTGCGGCGGGCGCTCCTTCAGCGTCACCCACTGGTCGTAGCCGGCGTACGAGCCGCCCCGCATGGCGACCTTCCCGTTCGAGAAGGGCTGGGCGGCGAGCCACTCGACGACGTCGTGCCCGTCGCGCCCCTCGTTCTCGAACGGGACGAACGTCCCCTCGGAGTTCCCGCGTCCCCTCGCGTCGACGAGCGCGAAGACGTAGCCGTGCCGGGCGAAGAAGAGCGCCCGCGGGGTGTAGCCGTCGGCGACGTAGGGGGTGAGCGTGAAGATCACGGGGAGCGGGGCGGCCGGACCCTTCGGGCGGAAGACCGTCGCGTTCAGGCGGACCCCGTCGCGCATCGGGATCCTGACGCCCCACTCCATCTCGACCTCGGACCCGGAAGGGGGCGCGTCGGCGGCGAAGGCGTCGAGCGCCCCCGCGAGGAGAAGGGCCAGGGTCGCCGCGAAGGCCCTCTTGCTCATGGCGGCCCCCCCCCGCCGCCGGGCGCTACGCCCCCCCGCCCGCCGGCCCCGGACGGTAGGGGGTGAACCGCGGCTCCCACTGCGCCTTCCTCACCAGCGCCTCGAGGTCGCCGTCGGGAAGGAGCCGGCCGAGCCCGGCGTCCCGGGCCTCGATGGCGACCGCCGTCGCGACCCGGGCCGACACCTCCCGGATCGACTCCATGTCCGGGAGGAGGAGGCCCTGCTCCTCCTCGGCCGGCGTGACCATCCCGCTGACCGCGCGCGCGGCGGCGAGGAACATCCGGTCGGTGACCCTGGGCGCCCGCGCCACGAGCGCGCCGAGCCCCACGCCCGGGAAGATGTAGAGGTTGTTCCCCTGCGACGTCCGGAGGGTCCGCCCCTTCCAGTCGAGCGGGGGGAACGGGCTCCCGGTGGCGAGGAGCCCGCGCCCGTCCGTCGCGCGGGCGACCTCCTCGGGCGTGCACTCCGTCCGCGACGTCGGGTTCGAGAGGGCCATCACGACGGGGCGGTCGGTGGTGCGGGCGACGGCCTCGAGGATCGGCGCCGAGAAGAGGCCGCGCTGCGCGGTAACGCCGATGAGGACCGTCGGCGCCGCGTTCGCGACGACGTCCTCGAGGCCGACCCGTCCGGGCAACCCGAGCGTCCACCCCGCCACCGCCTCGCGGGGCTGGGCGTAGGGCCTCTGCTGGGGCTCGAGGGCGGGGTCGTCCTCGAGGAGGAGCCCCTGGACGTCGATCGGGAAGAGGCGGCGCCGCGCCTCCTCCTCGGAGAGCCCCTCCTCGCGGAGCATCGTCCGGATCATGTAGCAGATCCCGGAGCCGGCCTGCCCCAGCCCGACGACGACGAACCGCTGGTCGGCGAACGAGCTCCCCTTGATCCGCATCGCCGTCATGAGGGACGCCAGCGCGGCGGCACCCGTCCCCTGGATGTCGTCGTTGAACGACAGGATCCTCTCGCGGTAGCGCGTCAGGTTCCGGAGGGCCTTGTGCTTGGCGAAGTCCTCCCACTGGAGGAGCGCGTCGGGGAAGTTCCGCTTCACGCCCAGGACGAAGTGCTCCACGAACTCCTCGTACGCCTCGCCCTCCAGACGGCGGTGGCGGTACCCGAGGTAGAGCGGGTCGGCGAGGAGCCGCTCGTTGTTCGTCCCGACGTCGAGGCAGATGGGGAGGCAGACGGCGGGGTGGAGGCCGCCGGCGGCCACGTACAGGCTCACCTTCCCGACCGGGATCCCCATGCCGTCCGAGCCGAGGTCGCCGAGGCCGAGGATCCGCTCGCCGTCCGTCACGACGATCAGGTAGATGTGGGGGCGGCTGAGCGCCTGGAAGATCTGGTCGATCCGGTCGACGTTGTCGGGGTTGATGTAGATGCCGCGGAAGCGCCGCTGGATGTGGCTCAGCTCCAGGCACGCCTGCCCGACCGTCGGGGTGTAGACGATCGGCACCATCTCGGTCAGGTGGTCGCACAGGAGCCGGTAGAAGAGGGGCTCGCTCCGGTCGAGGAGGCCGCTCAGGAAGATGTACCGCTCCATGTCGTCGGGCTTGCGGCGGTACGCCTCGAGCGCCCGCTCGACCTGGACCTCCATCGGGGAGAAGCCCGACCGGACGAACCCGTCGAGCCCGAAGGCGAGCCGCTCCTCGACGGTGAAGCCCGATCCCTTGTTCAGGAGCGGGTCGTTCAGGAGCTGCCGGCCGCGGATGTAGACCTCGAGGAACTCCTCGCTCGTGAGGGCGTCGACCTTGAACGAGAACGTCTTCATCGCTGCTCCGCTTCCCGGGGATTCTCGTCCCCCTTCGCCGGGACGGCGACCGTCGGGCGCCCGGCCTTCGCGAGCGCCGCGTCGAGGAGGGCGAGGTCGGTCGTCCTCAGGCGCGCCCAGGCCTCGAGGGCCTTCGAGAGTCCCGCCTCGCTCCTCGCGAGGCCCTCGCGCGCGTCGGGCGTCGGATCGGCGTCGGCGCCGTCGATCGCGGACGCGAGCTTCCCGAGCTGCGCCGAGAGGAACCGGAGGCTCCCGGCGTCCGCGGGGGGCGGGGCGGGGGCCCGCGGGCTCGTCTCGTCCGCGAGCTCGGCGAGGGAGACGACCTTCCGGTCCAGCTCCTCGGCCGACCGGCGGAGCGCGGCGTCCCCGGTGGACGAGCCGCCGGCCGTCCCCGCGAGGGCGTCGAGCGTCTTCCGGAGCGCCGCGTGGAGCTCCTCCGCCTCCTTCGTGGCGATCGCCGCCGACGCCCGCGCCGCCTCGACGCGGCGCGCCAGGTCGAGCTGGCGGCCGTAGGCGTCGGGAGGGAGGGCGACCCGCGGGTCGGGCTCGAGGACGAGGGGGCGCGCGAGCGTCTTCCCGTTCGCGGCGAGCTCGACGGAGTACCGCCCGGGCGGCGCCCAGACGCCGTCGGCGAAGGCGTTCCCCCTCGCCAGCGCGGGAGGCGGTGCGTACCGCAAGGACCAGCGGTATCGGTGGAAGCCGGGCGCCGCGGAGAGGACGGCCGGCGGGGTGAGCCACTCCGGCGCGAGGACCTTCTCCCGCCGCGACGGCGGCGGGACCCGGTCGTCGCTCGCGTAGCGCCTCACGAGGCGTCCCTCGGCGTCCCGGATCGTCAGCGTGACCGGGCCCTTCGTCCCCGGCCCGAGGACGTAGTCGACGACGGCGCCGGCCGGCGGGTTGGGCGCCATCGGCTCGTCCTTCGGAAGGGGGGTCCCGGTGAAGCCGGCGGGGCGGACGCGGACGGCGGCCGCCGGGGAGAAGAGCCACGCGCCGCCCGGCGCGTTCGCCTCCGCCAGGACCTCGCCGTCGAGCTGGCGGAGCGGGGTGGCGTCGTCGAGGACCCAGAAGCCGCGTCCGTGCGTCGCGATCACGACGTCGTCGGCGCCGAAGGCGACGTCGCGCACCGACGTGACCGGGAGGTTCAGCTGGAGCGGCTGCCAGCGGTCGCCGTCGTCGAAGGAGACGTAGACCCCCTTCTCGGTCCCGGCGTAGAGGAGCCCGCGGCGCTTCGGGTCCTCGCGGACCGCGTTGACGAAGCTCCCGGCGGGGATCCCGGCCGCAGAGAGCGTCCAGCTCTTCCCGCCGTCCCGCGTCCGGTAGACGTAGGGGGCGAAGTCGTCGAGCCGGTGCCGGTCGACGGCGACGTAGGCCGTCGCGGCGTCGAACCGGGACGTCTCGATCATCGCCACCTTCGACCAGGGGGAGAGCCCCTTCGGCGTCACGTCGGTCCAGCGCGCGCCGTCGTCGGTCGTCCGCCAGACGAGGCCGTCGTCGGTCCCGGCCCAGATGTCGCGGTCCGCCGCGCGCGAGGGGGCGACGGAGAAGATCACGCCGCGCCGGGGACCGTGGCCTCCGTCGTTCGCGGCGGCCGCGGCATCGAGGTTCGGCGGGGCGCCGGGCGCCTCGCGGCTCAGGTCGGGGCTGAGCGCCTTCCAGCTCTTCCCGCCGTCGGTCGTCCGGAAGAGCCTCTGGTTGGCGAAGTAGAGGGCAGCCGGGTCGCGCGGCGCGAAGAGGAGCGGCAGGGTCCACGTCCCCCGGTAGCGGTCGGGGAAGGCGAGGGTCGCGTCGACGTCGTGCGTCTGCCCGGTCTTCAGGTCGAGCATCTCGACGCGGCCGCCGAAGATCCGGTCGGGGTCCTTCGGGTCCGGGGCGATCGAGTCGTTCTCGCCCCCCGCCGTCACCTCGCGGAACTCCATCATCGTGATCCCGTCCCGGGTCGTCGTCCGGCTCGGGACGCCCGCGGCCCCCGAGTCCTGCTGCGAGCCGTAGACCCAGTAGGGGAACCGGCTGTCGGTGGCGAGGCGGTAGAACTGGGCCGTCGGCTGGTTGTACCAGGAGCTCCACGTCTCGCCGCCGTTCAGCGAGACGACCGCGCCCTGGTCGACGCCCAGCATCCGTCGCTCGGGGTTCACGGGGTCGATCCAGATCTCGTGGTAGTCGTCGCCCCCCGGCGCACCCTTGACCGGCTGGAACGTCCTCCCGCCGTCGGTCGAGCGGTAGAGCGACGTGTTCCCGACGTAGACCGTGTCGGGCTCTCGCGGCTCGACGGCGATCCCGCCGAAGTACCATCCGCGGCCCCAGACCCGCGGGTCGGCGCACGTCCGGACGAACGACCTCCCCGCGTCGTCCGACCGGAACACCCCGCCGTCGTCGGCGTCGACGACGACGTAGAGGCGGTCGGGCCGGCTCGGCGCCACGCCGATCCCGATCCTTCCGGGCTCGGCCGGCAGCCCGTTCCCGGCGAGCGGCCGCCACGTCGTCCCGCCGTCGCTCGACACGTAGAGGCCGCTTCCGGGGCCGTTAGACGGCGGGTAGACGTTCCAGGGGGGGCGGCGCGTCCGCCAGAGCGCCGCGTAGACGGTCCGGGGGTCGCCGGGGCGGAAGGCGAGGTCGATCGCGCCGGTGTCGGCGTCGCGGAAGAGGACCTTCTCCCAGCTCCTCCCGCCGTCGAGCGAGCGGAAGACCCCCCGCTCGGCGTTCGGGCCGTACGGGTGGCCGAGCGCCGCGACGAAGAGCCGGTCGGGGTCCTTCGGGTCGACGAGGATCCGGCCGATCTGCTGCGTGTCGGCGAGGCCGACGTGCGTCCACGTCCTCCCGCCGTCCGCGGAGCGGTAGACGCCGTTCCCCTGCGCGATGTCGGAGCGCATGTCGGCCTCGCCGGTCCCGACGTAGATCACCTTCGGGCTCGACGGGGCGATCGCGAGGGCGCCGACCGTGCCGATCGGCTGGCCGTCGAAGATCGGCTTCCAGGTGCGCCCGGCGTCGGTCGTCTCCCAGACCCCGCCGTTGACGGAGCCGAAGTAGAGGTGCTCCCGCTCGCCCGGGACCCCGGCCACGGCCAGGACGCGGCCTCCCCGGAAGGGACCGATCGAGCGCCACGCCAGGTCGGGGAGGGGGCGGGTGCCTTGGGGCGGGGCGGCCGCGGGGGCCGCGGACGACGGGAGCGCGGCGGCGACCGCGAGGACCGCGAGGAGCGCGACGTGCGCGAGGAGGGGGTGCCCGTGGCGCGCGCGAATCGCCGCGAGGCGCGGGGCGGACGAGGTCGACGGGTTCCTGTCCATGTCGGCCCGGAGTATCGCCCGCCGCCCCTCCTCCCCGGGGGCCTCGCGCCACCGTCTTTCGGGTTCTCTTCGGCCCGTTTTCGGCTCCCGTTCGGGAAGGGTGAGGAGGGGGGCGCCAGATTTTCCCCATGCGACGCCGCCCCGCAGCTCTCCTCCCGGCCGCGCTCCTCCTGCTTCTGGGGACGGCGCCGGGGGCCTCGGGAGCGATCGACAGGGTCGCCGTGCAGCTCGAGGGCGGGCACCCGGTCGAGGTGTTCCGAGCCCTCCCGCTCTACCGCGGCGTCTCGTGCCGGGTCACCGTCCAGGGGGCCTCGGTCGAGATGTGCCGCCGGATCGAGGCGGGACCGGGGCTCGAGGTCCCGGCGTCGGCGATCCGCCGCTCGCCGGGGCGGATCTCGTTCGACCTCGCGCCCCCTCCCGGGCTCCCGCTCGGGCCGAGGGAGCTACGGATCCGGTACGAGATCGAGCTGGCCGGGCCCGACGTCTTCCCGGTCCGGGTCCTTCGGAACGGGAAGGTGACGGGGGTGGAGCCCCGGCGGGTCGCGGCGGGCAGGCCGGTCGTCCTGACCTTCTCGGGGGTCGAGATCGGGAACGCGGAGGTCCTGGCCACGAGCGAGTTCCGGGGCGCCCGCGTCCTCCCGGGAGGGTCGGAGACGAGCTGCCGGGTGGAGCTGACCTTCGTCCGGGAGGGGACCTTCCGCGTCCCGCTCTACGACCGCGCAGGGGTCCCGAGGCCGGCCCCCTCGCCGGCCGAGCCGGGGGGGTACTTGGTCGAGAGCGGCGCCTTCGTGGAGGTGGGCCCGCCGGAGGGAACGGGCCGGCCCTGACGGGCCGGCGCTGGGAGCAGACGAGTCGCGGGGCTTCGGCCCCACGAGAAGACCCACGAACGGCCCCGGGAGGGGCAAGGAGGAACCATGAAGAACGTCCGTCTCGCGTCCACGCTCGTCGCCGCCGTCATCGGCGTCTCGGGAGCCGTCCTCGCGCAGGCCCCGAAGACGCTGAACGTCACGGCCCTCAAGAGCCAGGTCAAGTCGAAGGTCCCGTCGGCGCTCGAGGAGGCCATCCGCGACCTGAAGGCCATCAAGGTCGCACCGCCCTGCCAGGCCGAGTTCGACGCCGCCGTCCGGGAGGCCCAGGCCGAGGCTCAGGCCTGCCTGAACATCGACAACCCGCCGCCCGGGAGCCCGTTCGACACCTTCAACAAGAAGAACGCCGCCGGCCAGCAGGTCTTCTGCGACGACGCCGAACGGACGCACCCGGGGAAGACGTGCGGGGACGTCCTGATCGCGGACCAGCAGAGGTTCTGCGCGATCAACGCGGCGAAGGCGAAGGCCAGGGCGAAGTCGATCGAGGCCCGCTGCCTCGCCTGCGAGCAGAAGAAGAAGGAGCTCGCGGACCTGAAGGCGAGGATCGCGACGCTCGAGCGCGAGGTCGCGGCCTGCAACAAGTAGCGCCCCGAGCCGTCGTCCGGAGGAGGGGCCGCCGTTCCGGCGGCCCCTCGGCCTCGCCCGCTTCGGAGGAGGACCCGGCCCACGCCCGCCCCGAAAGGAGAAGCGCCATGTCGAACCGTTCCTCGTCCGTCCTCGCGGGGGCCGCGCTCGCCGCCGGCCTGGTCCTCGCCGCGAGGTCCGTCTCCGCCACGGTGGAGTCGATCCAGCTCTCCGTCCGTCCGCACGGGCCGTTCGACGGGAGCGCCCTCCTCTCGGTGAGCGGCGGGCGCGTCCACGGCGCCCGGATCCCGGTGATCGCCGGGCTGACGCACACCTTCACCATCAAGGGGAACCTCGTCGATCTCTGCGACCGGGTGGAGCTCGACGGGCCGGGGGTCCGCAACCAGACGCTGCCGAAGTCGAGGATCCGCGCGGCGAACGTCGGCGGCAAGGGGCAGATCGTCTTCCAGATCGACGGCAGCGACATCCACGCGTCCGGAGACTTCACGGTGAAGATCCGATACCTCGTGGAGACGAGCGGCTTCGACCGGGTCGACTTCCACGTCGTCAGGCGCGCGGCGATCCGGTCCGTCGAGTGGGTCGGCCCGCGCCTCCCCACCGTGACGGCGATCCCCGGAGGCGAGAGGAGCCAGCTCGAGATCGGCGTCCCGTACCAGCTGAGGGCCAACGGCACGGGGTTCGGCCCGACGCAGGTGGGGGCCGGCGTGAACAGCGGGATCTTCCAGCAGACGGTCTCGGCCGTGCAGGTGACCCCGACGGCCGTCACGCTGAGCTTCACCCCCAGCCACCCGGCCCGGTTCCTGACCACGAGCATCTTCACCGTCCCCCTCTCCGACAGCGCCGTGAGCTCCGTGCCGGGGGGGTGGGGCGCCTACGTCCTCTACAGGCTCGACCCCGCCTCTCTGCCGACCAACGGGGCCCTGACCGACCTGGCGGAGGTCGTCGTCGGGAACCCGGGCTCGACGACCGTCCCTCCCCCGCCCCGGATCGGCGCGGGCGGGGGGACGGCCCCACCCCCCCTGCCGGACCTCGCCCCGCAGCTCCTCGGCGCCTTCACGAGCGGCGCCGACTTCAGCCTGACCGACCTGTCGACGTTCCGCCTCTGCCCGACGTCTCCCTCGGACGACCCGAGGACGACCGTCATCCCCGACCTGAGGGTCCGCGTGACGAACCTGGGGACGGCCGCGACAGCGGTTCCGTTCACGGTCGCCGTCACGCGCAACGGCGCGCCCGTCACCACGTTCACCGTCCCGGCGCCGCTGGCGCCGGGCGCCTCGACCCTCCTGACGATCCCGAGGCCCGAGAACCGCGTCTGCGCCACGCGCGACCTGACGAACCCCGCGGTCTGCCGCCGCTGCGGCCCGGGCGTCGTCGTCCAGTGGAACGACCGGGGGATCTCCGTGAAGGTCGACGCGGCGGGCACCGCGACGGGCGCCGTGACGGAATCGAACGAGAGCAACAACGTCGTCACGATCCCGTGAGGAGCCCGGGGAATCGGCCGGGAGGGCGAGGGCCGCGCCCGGCGCGACCCTCGCCTCCCGGCCGTTCAGCCTGCCGGCGCCGGCGTCGGCGAGGGGGGCGCCGGCCCGGCGGGGGCCGCGAGGACGAGGCCCCTCCACCCCGAGTCGGACATCGGCGCCCCGTCCACGTCGAGCGCCGTCACGCGCCACTCGAAGCGCCCCGGCTGCGCCTTCTCCTTCAGCCAGGGAGGCGTCCGGTAGCTCTCGACCCCGGGCCGGAGGAGGGCCGACAGGAGGACCGTGCCCTGCGCGTCGCGCAGCTCGAGCCGGTAGAACGCCGCCTGGCGGACCGCGGCCCAGGAGAAGGTGACCGGCGTCCCGAGCGAGGCCGCCGCCCCGGCCTTCGGCAGCACGTGAGCCGGCACCTTCCCCGCGTCCGGGAGGGCGACGTCGGCCGCGGAGCCGACGTAGTAGCGGAGGACCGGCATCGGGAATCCGGCGAGCCCCCCCGTGTGGACGACCCCGCTCCCCGCACCGGCCGCGCCGAGGTCGGTGTCCCCCTCCTTGTCGTCCGACGCCTCGATCCTCAGGAGGACCTGGTAGAGCCCCTCGACGGCGACGGGGAGGGCAGCCGGCGCCGGCCCCGCGAGGCGGGCCCTGCCGGTGGGCGGGAGGAGCTCGTTGAACGTGCCGAGCTGCGTGTAGCGCCGCTGCTGGGCGCGCTGGTCGACGGGGAGGCTCCCCTCCGGCAGGAGGTCCTGCTCCGTCGGGAGGTCGTCCCCCGGCATCACGACCTCCCACCGCCCCTTCAGCCGCCCCGTCCCGTTGTAGGTGAGGTCGGCGTAGAGCCTCGGCGGCGTCCGGCCCGCGGTCACCTGCGTCACCGGGTTGTTCCCTTCGAACCGCAGCTGGACGTCGAGGAGTGCGAGCGGCGTCCGCGCCCCTCCGCCGGTGAGCCGGCAGGTGACCGCGACGAACTCGTCGGGACCGCCGGCCGTGCTGACGAACCGGCGGACGTAGAAGAACGTCGACGTCGCGCCGGCGGCGGCGGCGTCGTACGCCCTCCGCGCGACGTTCGGCGGGATCGACATCACGTCGCTGAAGGCCGAGGGGCTGGTCGAGCGCGAGAGGTCGTAGCGGAGGGGGAGGCGCCCGTAGATCGTCCCGGGGCGGCACATCTGCCCGACGGCCGGCGCCGCCGGGACGAGGTCGCCGCACCAGAAGGCCTCGGCGGGGACCTGGTCCCTGAGGTCCCCGAAGGTGATGAAGACCGTGGTCGCCCCCTGGGAGCTCACGTTGACGCCGGTCGGGTTCCGCTTGATCGCGACGGCGGGAGGGGCCGCGGCGACGGCGGCGACGGCGGCGAGGCCGGGGAGGAGGAGCGGTCGGATCCGGGCGAACGTCATGTCGACCCCCGTCAGAAGAGTGAGAGCGTCACGCCGGTGTTCCATTGCCAGCCGGCGGTCGCCGAGCGGATGCCGATGGTCTGGTCGAAGGAGGAGGCCTGGTGGCTCGAGTAGCGGACGAAGGCGCGTCCCCGCACCCCCTCGGCCGAGAACGGGAGGAGCCTGCCGAGCGCGAAGCCCTGGCTCGCCTCCGCGGAGAGCTCGGTCGCGTCGCTCTCGCTCGTCCGCGCCCTGTCGCGGCCGAGGGTCGTCGAGACGTTGAGGAGGACCGTCGTCCGGGGGAGAGGCTGCCACGAGAGCCCCGCCCGGAGCCGGCGCGTCTCGACGCTGGTCCCGGTCTCGAGGCTGTCGGCGCGCTCGATCCCGGCCTCGGCGTTCAGCCCGAGGGACGGCGCGGGGGCGAGGGCCAGGGTGATCGCGTTCGTCGTGTTCCTCAGGTCGGCGGCCTCCCGCCCCTCCTGCCGGTTGTCCTGGAACGACCAGCCGAGCTGGTAGCCCACCTGGACCGACCCGAGCTGCCAGGCGGCCTGCCCGAGCGCGTTCGCGGAGACCTGGTCCGGGATGAAGGAGCCGACGGCGTCCGCGTTCGTCGGCGTGCCCACCCCGTACTGGTGGGTCCGGTCCGCGCCGACCGTCAGGGTCGGGAGCCAGCTCGCCGGGGCGCCTCCCGAGGCGAAGAGGACCGGCAGGGTGAGCGCGACGTTCGCCGCCGCGCGGTTCGTCTTCGTGTTCAGGATGCTCGGGACCTCGTCGAGGTTGTCCTCCGACCAGGTGCCCGATCCCGCGAGGCTGAGCGCCCCGAAGGTCCCGTTGACCTCGAAGCCGTTCTGGAGGCGGTCGGCCTGGACCCCGACGGCGACGCTTCGGTACTGGGGGTCGACCCGCTCGTGGTGGAAGGCGACGGAGAGGCCCGCGAACGGGCTCACCGTCAGGTCGGCGTAGCGGGCGTCGCGCGTCTTGGCGGGGATGGAGCGGACGTCGAGCCCCTCCTCGAGCTGGGGGTCTGCCGCGGCCCGGAAGCGGCTCCGCGCGAAGCCCGCGTCGAGGAGGAGGTGCTGTCCCGCGTCGGAGAGGATCAGGCGGGCGGCGCCTCCCTCGCTCTTCTCTGCGGACTGGACGGCCCCCTGCGTGAACGCGGGGACCGGCTGAACCGAGCCGTCGAGCCAGGAGAGCTCGACCCGGAACCCGTTCGGGCGGGAGGGCACGAGCTCGAGGCCCAGGGTGGCGAAGCGCATCCGGTGCTCGGCCTCGGCGACGCCGAGGACGTTGTCCCAGCCGACGATGGCGGTGCCGTTCGCGACCCCGGCCTCCAGCGAGAAGACCCGCCCCGGCGCGACGCGCAGGACGATCCCCCGGCTCCCGAACGCGTTGAGGAGGTGCCGTTCGGTCCCGGCGGAGACGGCGCCCAGGGTGACCTTCGCCCACCCCTTCTGCAGCTCCACCCCCCACGCCGCGAGGTCCGCCCGGGGAGCCCCGGCGCCGAGAGTCCCGAACCTGAGCGCCTCCTCGAGGAACGTCACCGCGGTGACGTTGACGTTCGTCCGGATCGCGAGGTCGCCGCGGACGTGCTCGGTCCTCCAGCCCAGCTGGGCGGTCAGGTCCTGGAACGTCGCCCGCGGGGGCGCCGGCTCGTCCGGGTGGTGCCCCTCGGCGACCTGCCCCTTGTTGGCGAGGTCGGCTGCCGGGGCGACGGTGACCGAGTCGAAGCCTCCCGCCGTCCTCACCTTCAGACGGAGCCGGCCGATCTCGGTCCAGGCGCCTCCGGGCGAGACGCGCGAGACGACGACCTCGGCCTCCCCGGCCGGGAGCGGCGGCGCCGCGGGCCCGTAGACGTACCGTCCCGGCTCCACCTGCCGCAGGAGGTCCGAGAGGTCGAGCGCGCCGAGGACGGCGGCGAGCCTCCCCTCCTCGGGCGCCAGCGGCCGGCTGAGCCTCAGCTCGATCCGGGTCCTTCCGTTCACGAAGGTCTCCTGGTCCCACGACGGGGTGACGGTCGGCTCGTCGGCGCTCGCCACGGTTCCGGGGGCGAGGAGGAGCGCGGTCCCGAGGAGGAGGGCGCGAGGCCGGGCGGACATCGGGTCACCCGCGCAGCGCGAAGGGATCGCCGGAATCCGTCTGACTACAATCCGTTCCAGAACGTCTGCGTGTCCTCATGAAGGTCCTCTCGTGCCGCGGAGCTCGCCTGTGGAGAACCTAGGCGGAGCCTCGGGGGAAGTCCCGGACGCCCCCCGAAAGGACGCCGAAAAAGGGCCGAAAGCCGGGGAGGCGAGGCGCCGGCGGGTCCTCGGGTTCGGCCCGTTCCGGCTGGACGTCGCCGGGCTCGCGCTGGAGCGCGACGGGAGGCCCGTCCGCCTCACGCCGCGGGTCTTCGACCTCCTCGTCTACCTCGTCGAGAACGCGGGGCGGATCGTCACGAAGGAGGAGCTCCTCGAGAACGTCTGGCACGGGACGTTCGTCGAGGAAGGGAACATCAACCGGAACGTCTCCACCCTCAGGCGCGCCCTGGGCGAGGAGGCGGGGGATAACTCCCTCCTCGAGACCGTCCCGAGGCGCGGCTACCGGTTCGTCCTCCCCGTCCGGGAGATCGCCGACGAGGAGGGGGGCGAGGCGCCGGCCGCAGCCGACGGCGGGGGCGCCGGGGCGGATCGGTCGCCCCAGCCGCCGCAGGAACGGCTGCCGGACGACGGGCCGGGCCCGGTCGCGGCTCCCGCGCCGCTCGCCGCGCGCCCCGAGGGGCCCGACCTCTCGCCCCCTTCCGGCCTCCCGGACGCTCCGGCCCCCGCGGCGCCGGTCCGCTCGTCGAGGCTCCGCCGCGCGGCGGTCCTCGCGGTCCTGGTCGCCGTCGGCCTCGGCTCGGCGGACCTCGCGGTCCGGCGGAACGCCCGTGTCGACGTGCGAGCGCCGACGCCGTCCCTCGCGATCCTCCCGTTCCGCCTTCTCGACGGCGCGCGCGACGGGGAGGCGATCGGGCTCGGCGTGGCCGACGCGATCGTGACGCGTCTCGGGGCCTCCGGCTCCGTCGTCGTCCGACCGACGTCCGCCGTCGCGCGCTACTCGGGCGGCCCGGTCGACCCGGTCCTCGCGGGGCGGGAGCTGGAGGTCGCCTACGTCCTCGACGGCAGGGCCCAGCGCAACGGCCCGCGTATCCGGTTCACCGTCCAGCTCCTCGCGACGGCGGACGGGAGGACCGTCTGGGCCCAGACCTACGACGAGCCGCAGGGCGACTTCCTCGCCCTCCAGGACACGCTCTCGCGGGAGGTCGTCCTGGGGATCCGGACCGCCCTCGCCCTCCCGCTCGCGGCCGAGACGTCGCGGCGCTACACGCGCGACCCGGAGGCCTACTCCCTCTACGCGAAGGGGCGGAGGCTCTGGAACCGGAGGAGCAGCGAGCTCGCGCCCCCTCCGGAACGCGACCCTCGCGTCCCCTTCCGGATGGCCATCGAGCGCGACCCGGACTTCGCCATGGCCTACGTCGGGCTCGCCCAGGTCCTGGCCTTCGACGGACCTCGGTCTCGGGGGTGGAAGGAGGCCGAAGAGCTCTCGCACCGGGCCCTGGCGATCGACGACTCGCTCGGCGAGGCCTGGGCGACGCTCGGCTTCGTCGAGACCTACCACGAGCACGAGTGGGCCGAGGCGCAGCGGTCGTTCCGGAAGGCGCTCGCCCTCTCGCCGAACGACGCCACGGCCCACCAGTGGTACGGCGCGTGGCTGGCGCTCCAGGGGCGGCTGGAGGAGGCGCGCCTGGCGCTGGGGCAGGCCCTCCAGATCGACCCGGCCTCCTCGCCGATCGCCGGAGACCTCGCCGAGCTCTCCTACTTCGCCGGCGACCTCGAGGGGTCGGCGGCGGCCTACCGGGCGCTCCTCGCGCGAGACCCGGACTTCGAGACGGCGCGGATCGGGCTGGCGAAGGTGCTCGTGGCGGAGGGCCGGATCGACGAGGCGCTGGGCGTCGAGCGGGGGCTCCCCGCTCCCGCGCCCTCCGCCGCACGCGCCCCCGCGGCGGCTCGCTTCGGGCTCCCCGTCCCCTTCGCGACCCTCATCCGCCTCCCGTCCGTCGCCGAGCTCTTCCGCGCCGGCCCCGACGGCCGCTACGCGCCCGACCACAGCTGGTTCCGCGCCGTCGCCCTGGCGCAGGCCGGCGACCGCGACGGGGCCCTCCTCTGGCTCGAGCGCGCCCGGGACGACCGCGACTTCTTCGTCGTCTACGCGAAGGTGGAGCCCGCCTTCCGCTTCCTTCGCGACGAGCCGCGCTGGCGGGGGGTGGTGAGGAGCATCGGGCTCGAGCCCTAGCCCGGAGGCCTCTCCCGGCCGCCGCGGCCCGCACGTCCTCGCGTTCGCCGGGCCGCGCGAGGGGGGAGTACGATGTCCGGTGGCGCCGCGGGTCCGCCACCATCCTGGCCCTCCCGGCGTCCCGGCCCCGCGCCGCCCGGACGATGCGCTGGCCGAAGCGTCTCTCGCAGAAGCTCATCCTCTCGATGACGGTCGTCGTGTCGGTCGTCATCGTCGGTAACGGGATCCTCAACGTCCGCGCCGCCGATACGGTCCTGCGGGCCTTCATGGTGCGGAACGCCGACCAGCTCTCGGGCGCGATCACGAGCGCGACGTGGCACGCGATGCTCGCCGACAACCGGGAGTCGGCCTACCGCGTGATGGAGACGATCGCGGCCAAGCAGGGGATGAAGAGCGTCCGGATCTTCAACAAGGAAGGGCGGGTGATGTTCTCGACGTCGCCGGGCGGGGCCCGCCAGGTCGACAAGAACGCCGAGGCCTGCTACCTCTGCCACGCCTCGGAGAAGCCGCTCGTGAAGGTCGACGTGCCGTCGCGGGCCCGGATCGTGACGGGCCCGGACGGGAGCCGGGTCCTCGCGATGGTGACCCCGATCTACAACGAGCCCGCCTGCAGCGACGCGGCGTGCCACGCGCACCCGCGGTCGCAGAACGTCCTGGGGGTGGTCGACGTGGCGCTCGACATGGCCCCCGTCGAGGAGCGGATCCGCCGCATCGAGCTCTCGACCGCGGCCGTGACGGTGACGGCCATCCTCCTCGTCGGGATCTGCGCGGCCCTCTTCACGCGGCACTTCGTGACGGCGCCTCTCGAGCACCTCGCCGAGGGGACCCGGCGCGTCGCCGAGATGCAGCTCGACCACCCGATCGCGATCAATTCCAGCGAGGAGCTGGCCGAGCTGGCCCGCTCGTTCAACGTCATGCGCAGGCGCCTCGCGGAGGCGATGGCCGAGATCAACGGGTTCACGAGGAGCCTCGAGGTGAAGGTGGCGGAGCGGACCGAGCAGCTCCGCTTCGCCCAGCAGAAGCTGATCCAGGCCGACCGCCTCTCGTCGCTCGGCCAGCTCGCCGCCTCCGTGGCGCACGAGATCAACAACCCCCTCTCGGGAGTCCTCAACCTGGCGATGCTGATGCAGCGGATCGTGAAGGAGGACGGGATCCCGAAGGGGCGCGAGGCCGAGGTCCGCCGCTACCTCGACCAGGTGGTGGCCGAGACCGCGCGGACCGGGCGGATCGTCTCGGACCTCCTCGCCTTCTCGCGGAGGGGGAAGCCCCAGCGGGCCCGGGTCGACCTGAACGGCGTCGTCGGGACGACGCTCTCCCTCGTCGCGCACAAGCTCAAGCTGATGAACGTGACCGTGACGACGGCGCTCGACCCGGCGCTCCCGGCGGTGACGTGCGACGGGTCGCAGATGCAGCAGGTGGTGATGAACCTCGTCCTGAACGGCGCCGAGGCCACGCGGCGGCGCGGGGAGGGGCACGTCACCGTCGCGACGCGGACGACCCCGGACGGCTCGGGCGTCGTCCTCGAGGTGGGCGACGACGGCGAGGGGATCCCGCCCGAGCTGGTCGAGAAGATCTTCGACCCGTTCTTCACGACGAAGGAGGACGGCAAGGGCGTGGGTCTCGGCCTCGCCGTCGTCTACGGGATCGTGAAGGCCCACGGGGGCGAGGTCGAGGTCTCGGGCGAGCCGGGCCGCGGCACCACCTTCCGGGTCCTCGTCCCGCTCGTCGGCGGCGAAGTCCCCGCCGCCGCGGGAGCGGCGCCCGCGTGAACGGGGTTCTCGTCGTGGGGATGGGAGCCGTCGACCCAGACCTCGTGGACGAGGCCGCGGCCGCCGCGGCCCTGTGGGGTCCCCCGATCGAGCGGATCCCTCCGCTCCCCGAGCCGGAAGGCGCCCGGGACGCCGGGCGCGGCCAGTGGGCCGCCGCCCCCTTCCTCAAGAACCTGAACGCCGCGCTCCCCGCCGGGGCGCTGCGGATCCTCGGGGTGACCGAGCGCGACCTCTTCGTCCCGGTCCTCAGCTTCGTCTTCGGGCAGGCGCAGATGGAGGGGCCGGCCGCGGTCGTCTCGCTCGCCCGCCTGAGGCCCGAGTTCTACGGCCTCCCCCCCGACCCCCCGCTCCTTCGGGCGCGGGCCCGGAAGGAGGCCGTCCACGAGGTGGGCCACACCTTCGGGCTGGTCCACTGTCCTCACGAGTCCTGCCCGATGTCGCTCTCGGTCGGCGTCTGGCAGGTGGACCGGAAGGGCGAGGCGCCCTGCCGGTCGTGCGCGGCCCTGGCGCGGGGCCGCGCGGAACGGGCACGGAGGAGATGATGAGAACGGCGTGGCGCATCCTCGTCGTGGACGACGAGCCGGTCATGTGCGAGTCCCTGGCGGCGTGGCTCCGCGAGGACGGGTACCACGTGGACACCGCCGCCTCCGGGCGCGAGGCGCTGGAGCTCTCGCGGTCGACGGAGTACGCGATCTCCTTCGTCGACCTCAAGATGCCGGGCGGGATCGACGGCATCGAGACGATGATGGAGCTGAAGAAGCTCCAGCCCGAGGCGTCGGTCGTCATCATCACCGCCTACGCCACGGTGGACACCGCGATCACGGCGATGAAGGAGGGGGCGCAGGAGTACATCGTCAAGCCCTGCAACCCGCAGGAGATCTCGCTCCTCGTGTCGCGGATCATCAAGGTCAAGCATCTCGAGCGCGAGAACCAGATCCTGAGGCGGCGCCTGACGGGGCGGTACCGGTTCCACGACCTCCTGAGCAAGAGCCCGCGGATGCAGGAGGTCTTCCAGCTCGTCCGAGACGTCGCGCGCCTCAGGAGCACCGTCCTGATCCAGGGGGAGAGCGGGACCGGCAAGGAGCTGGTCGCCCGCGCCCTCCACTTCTCGGGCGACCGCGCGGGGAAGCCCTTCGTCGGGGTCTCGTGCGCGGCCCTCGCCGAGACGCTCCTCGAGTCCGAGCTCTTCGGGCACGAGAAGGGGGCGTTCACCGGGGCCGTCTCCCAGCGCAAGGGGAAGTTCGAGCTGGCCGACGGGGGCACGATCTTCCTCGACGAGATCGGCGACATCTCGGCGAAGCTCCAGATGGACCTCCTGCGCGTCCTGCAGGAGCGGCGCTTCTACCGCGTCGGGGGCGCCGAGGAGATCTCGGTCGACGTCCGGGTCGTCGCCGCCACACACGTCGACCTCGCCGCCGCAGTCCGCGAGGGGCGCTTCCGCGACGACCTCTACTACCGTCTGAACGTCGTGGCCGTCCACATCCCGCCGCTCCGCGAGAGGCGCGAGGACGTCCCCCTCCTGGCCCGGACCTTCCTCGAGCGGACCGCGCGCGAGCTCGGCAAGGAGGTGGACGACCTCTCCGAGGACGCGCTCCGCCTCCTGATGGACCACCCGTGGCCCGGGAACGTCCGCGAGCTGGAGAACGCCATCGAGCGGGCCCTCGTCACCTCGAGGGGGGCCGTCCTGACCGCGGACGACTTCGCCTTCCTCCGGGTCCCGGCTGGCAACGGGACCGGCTGGACCGTCCCGACGCACCTGCCGCTCCACGAGGTCGAGCACCAGGTGATCGCCGCGACGCTGAAGCGGCTCGACGGGAACGTGAAGGAGACGGCCGCCGTCCTCGGCATCGACCGCTCGACTCTCTACGAGAAGCTCAGGAAGTACGGCATCGAGCGCTGAGGGAACCGGGGCGGGGGTTCGCTGGTCTGGCGGGGCTGACAGTGCCGGGGAGCCGGGGAGACGCCCGGGGCAGGGAACCGAGCCCTGCGCTCGTCGAGGTCGCGGCAGAGGAGGCGGGACTCGCCGGCGGCCTCTGCGCGCGGGCCACCCGCTTGCGCCCGGCGGCGCATCCCCGCCGGGGCGGGCCTGAACTCGCTTCGCTCAAACAGCAGGCCCGCCTGATCCGGCGGGAACGCGCCGGCGGGCGAGCGGGTCCCGGCCCGTGCTCGACGGCGCGCTCGGCGAGCCCCGCCTCCTCTGTTCCGTCGATTCGACAGGCATGCCGGGAGGGCACCCCGGGGAGCAGGCTCTCGAAGGGAGCGCGGATCACGGATCACAGACCTGACCCCGAGCGCGAGCGTCGACCCCGAGCGTCTCCGAGCGTCCCGCGACAGTCCGTAACGAAGAGACCCCGGGCGCTCCTCCCGAGCTACACTTCGTCGAGATCCCGGTGCCGGCGAACACCTCGGAGGGATCCCGATGTCTCTCGCTCCTGGCACCCGCCTCGGCCGCTACGAGGTGATCGCGCCGCTCGGCGCGGGCGGCATGGGCGAGGTCTTCCGGGCCCGGGACACGAAGCTCGGCCGCGACGTCGCGCTCAAGGTCCTCCCCGACCGC
>JAKOVQ010000028.1 GCA_029781975.1 Acidobacteriota bacterium | reverse complement strand
TCGGTCTCCTTGGCGTTTGAAGTCGGCACTCCAAACCTACCAAGAACCGGGGTCGTGGCCCTTCGCTCGTAAAGGGACACCGCGAACCCGCGCCGAGGGGTGCCCTGTGGAACCCGCGGAGAACGCTTCGCGTTCCCCTCTGGTCCCACAGGGCCGGCTGCGGCCGAGGCTGGTTCATACACCACGAGAGCGGACGCTACTGCCCGCTCGTTCAGAGGGGGGGAGGAGTGGTGCGCCCAGGAGGACTCGAACCCCCAACCTTTTCCGTAGTGGTTTAGCTCATGTCGGGCCATCCCTCGATACCTCCGGATCAAGGGCTTGCACCGCACCTCGGATCGGCCCGTGGCATCCAAAGGTGGCTGTAGACGGGTCAACTAGCCCCGGACTAGCACCGCCGTCTCCGGCATGAACTATCCGGGATTTCCGGAGGGCTCGGACGCGACGCTGGATCGAGCTATCAAGGAATCGTTGATGGCTCGTCTGTCACCGACCGATCACTCGCCACGACGGTCCGGAATCTGGCAGCTTCGCGATGAGCCCGAGCGCCGTGAGGCTGTCGAGGACGCCCGTGACCTCCTTCAGCTTCGCGCCGTCGAATGCGGCCCGCACCCGGGGGAGGTCCCACGCGCCCCCCTGCCGGAGGAGGTCACGCACTGCGGCGATTCGGTCGGGCAGCGCCTTCGGCCATGGCTGGGCTGCAACGGCGGTCGGTGCCGACTGTTCCGCATCGCCCTCGGTCGAGAACGCTTGCTGCGACGCGGAAGACGTTCCAACGGGATTCTGGAACTCGGGGCGGAGCCAGCGGACGAGACCGCGCTTCTCTTCCTCGACGCGTTCGGCGTTCAACGCGACGAGGCGTTCGAGGATCTCCTCGTCGGTCAGGGTTCCCGGCCAGCCGTAGGCATCGAAGACGGCCGCGTCAAGGTCGTCGTGGAGCTGCTTCAGAATCGAGACGAGCCCCTGCTCGTGGATCGTCCGCTCCTTTGCTGTGAGCGCCTCGCCAGAGCGGAGCTTCTCGAGGACGTTGTACATGCCGGTAATCGTGAGGCCGGGATGGAGCCACTGCTGGCGCTTCCGGTGGGAGTCGAGCTGCTCTGCAAGCTCGCGGATACGACTGATCTGCGCGGGAGTCGGCACCGGGAAGGGGAAGGGGTCAAAGCACGTTGCTTTTGTGTAGATCGGCCGGTCCTCAAGAGTGCCGCCATTCCGAAGCGCCCAGCCGACATGAAGGCGTGACGAGAGAACGCCAAGGAAGTACGCGTCGTCGGTCGCGACGACGGTGAGCCTGTTGTCTGGGAGGCACTCCATCGGGAGAAAGATGAACACTCGGTGCTTGGCCGTCTCAGGCGTGACAACGAAGCGCTTCAGCCCTTCGATCTGCCGCCGCAGAACAGGCCTCTCCCATCCGAACCGCCACCAGAGACGACGGATGGACTCCCGTCTATTCTGGTCTCGCTCGGGCTTCACCCGCAGCAAGACGTGCTGGAACAGGGTCGGGAAACCTCGCCGCGCCGCTGCCTCGTCTAGCCCAAAGAAGTCGATCACCTCGACGTCCCTGGATACCTGCAGCAGGTCCCGAGCATTCATGTACCTGCGGAGCACCTGGCTGGACCGGGCGCGTTCCGCCTCGGCTCCCCACGACGTCGAGAGCGCACCATCGACGATGAACCCGTCCCCATAGAGTTGAACGCCCGGGCTCGTGATCCCGTCGTTTGCCTTGAGGGGGGAGGCTGAAAGCAGGTCAGCTCCGATCGAGAGGTCCGCATGGATGTGACCCGTCGTCTGGCGAAACTCCGGCACCGAAACGCCTTCATCCTCCATGGGCTCCCGCACCACCCGGAGCAAGCGCCCTGAACGCGAACCTCGATCTCCCACCGTCATCGCGATACGGACCGCTGCTCCGTCCGTTGAGTCGACCCACGGATGGTCCGGAATAGCGAACGAGATCGACAGACCTTCTTCGAGATGTCGTTCGAGGACCCTTCGCTGAAAGACCTGCGTGACGCTGTTCGTCGTGATGAGACCGAAGCGGCGAAGTCGGCCGGCTCGCGTCAGACCGGCCGCCGTATCCCACCAGTGCATCACGAGGTCGGCTTTCTCGGAGATCTCTGGTCGCGCGGCCCAGAGCGCTTCAACGTAGCCATCCCCCAGCGACGCGCGCATCCGCCACCCACCCAAAAACGGCGGATTCCCCACCACGTAGTCCGCCTCCGGCCACTCGGCCTTTCGGGGATTCACGTAGCGCTCCGCTTTCACCGTGGCGGACTCGTCCGGGATCGGCTCCCCCGTCACCGGGCTCGGCTTCATCGTCTCGCCATCCCACCGGACGACGGGACTGCCCTTCTCGTCCAGCACGGGCTCGACCCTGTCGTACGCCAGCACCGCGTCACGGCACTCGATGTTCCCGTACTCGCGCAGCACCGGTTCCTGGATGACGCCGCTGTCGCCCTTGGAGCGGAGCTGCCACTGGAGGTAGCCGATCCAGAGGACGAGCTCGGCGATCTCCTTCGCCCACGGTTTGATCTCGAGCCCGTGGAACTGCGCCGGGGTCACGGTGAGGCCCTGGAGCTCGAGCGGCGCCTGCACCTCACCCAGGTCGGCGAGAAGGGCGAGCACCTCGCTCTCGAGGCGCTTGAGGAGGTCGAGGGTCACGTAGAGGAAGTTGCCCGTCCCGCACGCGGGGTCGAGGACCCGCAGCTCGCAGAGCGTCTTGTGGAACGCTCGGACGGCCCCCTTCGCCGCAGCCTCCTTACCGGACTCGGCGAGGTGGTACGCCTCGGTGCGCACGACGTCCCAGTCGGCCCGCAGCGGCTCTTCGATCGTCGCGCGGACGAGGCGCTCGACGTAGGCGCGCGGGGTGAAGTGCGCGCCGAGCGCGTGGCGCTCCTTCGGGTCGAGGGCGCGCTCGAGGAGGGTACCGAAGATCGCGGGCTCCACGTCGACCCAGTCCGTCTTCGCCGCCTCGAGGAGCTGCTCGAGCTGCGGGCGAGAGAGCGGGAGCGCCTCCGGGTCGCGGAAGAGGCCGCCGTTGAACTGGAGGATCTTCCCGACGCGGAAGATCGACCCGCCGGTATTCATCGTCTCCCAGAGCGCGGTCACGTCCGGGACGAAGCGCTTCGGGTCGCGGATCCAGTCGCCCTCGAGGGCCTTCACGAAGAGCCCTGCGGGGAGGAGCCCGACGTCCTCGGCGAACATCGTGAAGATGCAGCGCATGAGGAAGGTCGCGATCCGTTCGCCGCTGTAGCCGTCCGCCTCGAGGCCACGAGCGAGCTCGGCGAGGTGGGTCGCGATCTCCCGCGTAACCTTCGCCGCGTTCCTCGACGGGTCGAGACGGTGCGGCTCGGTGAAGATCGTCCGGAGCGTGTCGGCGTGCGCCGGGAGGTCGGCGAGGTAGATCCGGTGGCGCTTCGCGTCCGGGAAGTGCCGGAAGTTCCACGAGCCGTCGAAGGCGGCGTAGAGGTCGAAGCAGTAGCCGATGTCGCACACGACGAGGAACGGCGGCGGGGCGTCGAACGCCTGGGCGTACTGGCACGCCTGGCCGTAGGCCGCCTGCATCGCGAAGGCCCACATGCCGGTCCCGCGCTTCGCGGTGCCGACCTTCTGGTCACCGGCCTCCGAACCCTGCTTGGCCTCGAGGAGGAAGCAGCCCTCCTTGTAGAGGTCGATCTTCCCCGTCGTCGTCCGCCCGCCTTCCTTCGGCGTCGGTGCATCCTTCTCGAAGACGTAGCGATCCGTCGACGCGTCGCCAGTCGTCGGGTCGGGCCGAGCTACGCCGAGGGCGTCGCACAGCTCCGAGAGGAAGAGGTCCTTGTTCGCGCGCTCTGCACCCGAGGACGCCTGCCAGCGGGCGACGAAGGAGGCGAGGCTGGACTCGGACGAGGGCGGTGTGGGGGTCACACTCCAAAGAATAGGGTGGACTGCGCAATCCGTCGACCGCATCGCTGCCGCTCACGCTCGGGAGGCGACCCGCGGCGCGTCGCTCCTCGTCTGAGCGAGCAGGGCGCGCCTCTGTGTAGCGATGACATCGAGGAGCCCGAGTGTCCTCCCGGTCGCCGCGTGGAGCTTCAGGTTCGGGCGGGAGATCACGGGGTCGGGCGGCTGATCCGCCGTGAACGAGACCCGCCCGTCCGGGGACGCGGCCATCCACCCGGCCGGCGCGAGGGCGCAGGTGGAGTCGCCGCCCCGTTTCCGAATCTGCGCGAGCCGCGAGACCTCACCGGGGGACGTGCTTCGCTCGCGGGTGATGCTGCTGCGACGCGCGGTTAGACGACGGAGTCGATGTCGTCGTGGAGGTCGGACAGAACGAGAGCGACGTTTGGCAGCTCCGCCACGACGCCCGCGAGGTCGCCCTCCCATGCGTCGGTGACGAGCGCGACGAGGCCGGGAGGGAAGAAGTCGTCGACGGTCTGGAAGGTGACGCCGCGGGCGGCGCACTTCTCCGGGAGGATGCGACGTACCGCCTCTCGATCGAGCGACGCGCCGTACGTCCCGAGGACTCGCCAGAGATCGTAGTAGTCCCGGCAGCGCGGCCTGATCCACGCGCGGGCGACGCGGCGCGCCTCACTCTGGAGGATGGAGCGGAGCTTCTCGGCGACGATCTCCTCGAGGGCGTATGCCCGGATCTCGCCCGGGAGTTCCTCGCCGTAGCCGTGGAGGATCGGCTTCGATGCCGTCGACAGGAGGACTGGCTCGTCGGCGGTCACCTCGACCTTCACGGTGCAGAGTGCCTGGCGCTGCCAGGGGAACTGCACGCGGAAGGTGTAGTCCTCCTGCTCGCCGGGGTGCGCCTCCTTGTGCCGGACGCGCTCGAGCGTGATGGAGAACGGTCCCGAGACCGACATGCTCGCCTCCGCCCTCGTCGCCACGGCGCGGAGCGCCTTCTCGAGGGTCGCCCTCTTCGGCGCGCCCACCGAGGTGAAGTCGAGATCCTCGCTGAATCGGTAGTCGCCGAAGGAGAGCTTCCGAAGGGCCGTGCCGCCCTTCATCACGAGCGTTCCCGCGAGGATGGGTTCCGCGGCGATGGCGGCGAGGAGGTGGCCGATCGCGTAGTCCTTCAGGATCGTCTCGTACGGGACGCCAGACGTACGGGCAGCCGCCTTGAGGTGCGTCTCGAGCTTCATCGCGCCAGGGGGGCAGCGAGGTTTTCCTGGAGGTGCCAGCGGGCTATGACGGGTCCGACGCGCGCCCTCCGGGGATCGAGAGGCTGGATCATCCTCACGGGGACGGCGAGGAGCGGGGCGAGCACCTTCCCCTTCACACCGAACGACTCGAGCGCCCAGCCGAGGCGCTTGGCGACGACTGCGACGCCGTAGCGCTCGGCGTAGGAGACGAGACGCGGCAAGTCGAGGGAGTGGTGGTACGCCTCGAGGATCGAAAGCGCGTCCCCGAGGCCGCCGAAGCGGGCAGGGTCGGCCATGAGGTCGAGGACGGTGCGCTCCCGGTCGGTCATGGCGACCTTCGTCCGCTGGTCGACCCAGACGTCGGCGAACCCGAAGAAGCGCTCCGGCCGGACCGTCACGAGCTGGACGCGAAGGCCGTCGACGACCCAGGCACTCTCGCCCTTCCCGCGACCGCGCATGGACGGGGTGACCACCTTCGCCGTCGTCGTGCAGGTGATCTCCCGCGGCACCTGGTCGGAGAGCCCGTGGAAGTGCAAGGCCGTGCGGTGGCTCAGGGCCGACGGTGTGGCGAGCGCCAGGGCGATCGCGTAGTCGTGGGGGGCGACCGACCCCGGGAGCCGTCCTGTGGTCGCGTAGAGGCCGCGCTTGATCCGCCGGATCCACCCCGCCCGGGCGAGACGCGAGGTGAGCAGGTGGACCTGGCCGGGCGTCATACCGCGCCTCGCGCCGATGGCCTGGGCATCGGCGGCCGTGAACACGATCTTGCCTGCGTCCTCGAGGCCCTCCATGAGGGCGAGGCCGCGGGTTTCACCGTAAGTGGGCGGGAGAGGGGGCATATCTACGTACCTACTTTAGTGTATCTCATAGAACGTTACGTAGCAAACGTGATAACGAGCGGAACTCGCTGCTGTCACGCGCAATGGGGCCCGCGTTGCCTCGGAATGCGGGCGAGCGCCTGCTCCCGCTCGCTCGATTTCTCGCTCGTCCGAAGCGCCACGAATGCCTCCTGCGGGACGTGTTGATGCTGCGTCACTCGTCCTCAGACCCCCAGCGAAGTCGGCTTCGCACCCAGCCTCTGCGCCCCACCTGCCCCGACGGCGTCACGATCGGGGGCGTCGCGGACCGCCCGAAGGGCCTCCTCGGATGGTCGGGCGTAGCGCTCGCAGGTTCGGATCGAGGTGTGGGCGAGTGCCCGGGCGATGAGCTGGATCGGGACGCCGCTGCTCGCGAGACGGCAGGCGAAGGTATGGCGGAGGTCGTGGAAGCGGAAGCGACGTCGGATACCCGCCATCGCCTTCGCCGTCTTGAACGCACGGAGGACGCGCCCGAGGCCGACGGGTCGTCCGCTCTCGTCGGCGAACACCGCCTCGGAGACGACCGGTCGGAGCCGCAGCTCGTCGAGCGCCGCGCGGCAGGCGGCAGAGAGCGGGATGACTGCCGTGCGCCGCGTCTTCGCGACCGCGACGCGGAGCATCCCGGCTGCGGGGTCGACCGCCGTCCAGCGGAGAACGAGGAGGTCGCACCGCCGAAGGCCCGTCTCGAGCGCGACGACGAAGAGCGGCTTGAGCCGCTGGTACCGCCGAAACAGCTTGGCGGCGGCTTCGCCGTCCGGGCGGACGCCCCCGCCGAAGGAGCGCGGTGCGCCGCCGAAGCCGGGGCTCGAGACGACGTTGCCGCGGTGGCGGGGCCGGCCGAGGTGGGCGCGGAACCCCGCCTCGTCGTCGGAGGCGGCGAGGAAGCGCTTGCGCTCCGCGTCCGAGAGCTCGAGGGTGAGCGGCTCGACCGGCTCCATGACGACGCGACGCCGGAGCGGGTACGTCTCGATCTCCTCGCGCTCGACCGCCTGGTGGAGGAGGACCTTCAGCGTCCGTAGTGCCGCGTTCACGGTGGCGGGGGCGAGACCGCTTCGGCGCATGGAGGCGGCGAGGTCGTGGACGAGGGCGGTTGTGATCCGGTCGAGTGGCGTGCTCCCGAGCGCGGGCAGGAGGTGGCGGACGGCGAGGCTCCGGTAGTTCCCCGCCGTCGAGGGCGCGATGCGGGCGGCGACGAGGTCGAGGGAGGCGTCGAAGAGCGCCCGGAGCGTCTTCGTCTCGCGCGGGGCGACGAGCCCGCCCGCGACCTCGTCACGGAACGTGGCCCAGAGGTGGAGCGCGTCTGCGCGGGAGGCCGCCTGGACGGTCCGCTTGCGGCGGGAGCGGCCCTTCGCGCCCGGGACGTAGACGACGAAGCGCGCCGTCTTCGTCCTGGCGTCGTAGGAGAAGCCCGGCAGCGACGGGCTCACCGGGCACCCCCGATCGACTCGCTGTCCCTTCGACGTAGAGATCGACTCACGTCGGCGAGCGTGCCGCGGGCGGGGTCTGGTGTTGGGGAGTCCGTCGAACTCCGCGGCGGCGCTGGTGCGCGACTAGCACCGCTACCAGCACCGCGCGGACGCTCCGGATGCGGGAGCCGATCGCTCCTCGCCCGTACGTCCTTCCCTGTCAGTGGGATTGAGTGGTGCGCCCAGGAGGACTCGAACCCCCAACCTTTTGATCCGTAGTCAAACGCTCTGATCCAGTTGAGCTATGGGCGCATCAACGGGGAGGCGGAGGTTAGCGGATGCTGCTCGACATTTCAAGCGGCCTCCGCCCGGACCCGCGGGCGAGGGAGGAAGCCACGCGGAGAGAATGGGATGCGGGGCCGGGGCGGCCCCTTTCCCGCGCCGCGGCAAACCCCGGGGCGGCGGGGACGTATAAATCACCCCAGGAGAGCACCCTCACAGATGAACCCGACGATCAAGCTCACCGGCGTCGTGAAGCGCTTCGGGAAGTTCACGGCCGTCGACGGCCTCGACCTCGAGGTCCCGGCGGGCGTGACGTTCGGCCTCCTCGGCCCGAACGGGGCGGGAAAGACGACCACCATCCGGATGATCATGAACATCACGAAGGCGGACGAGGGGGAGATCCGCGTCCTGGGCGAGCCGATGTCGGAGGCGCTCCAGGAGCGGATCGGCTACCTGCCGGAGGAGCGCGGGCTCTACCGGAAGATGAAGGTGATCGACCAGATCCTCTTCTTCGCCTCGATCAAGGGGGTCGACCGGAAGACCGCGATGGAGCGGCTGGAGCGGTGGATCGACTCGATGGACCTCCGCCCCTGGCTCCAGAAGAAGACCGAGGAGCTGTCGAAGGGGATGCAGCAGAAGGTCCAGTTCCTCGGCACGATCGTCCACGACCCGCCGGTCCTCATCCTCGACGAGCCCTTCTCCGGCCTCGACCCGCTGAACGTCGTCCTCCTGAAGGACTTCCTGACCGAGTTCAAGCGGCAGGGGAAGACGGTCGTCTTCTCGACGCACGTCATGGAGCAGGCCGAGCGGCTCTGCGACCGGATCGCCCTCATCTACCGCGGGAAGAAGCTCCTCGACGGCACCGTCAAGGAGATCAAGCACGCCTACCGCGACCGCGTCCCCCTGCCGCCCCCGGTCGAGCCCGAGCCGGAGCTCGAGAAGATCTTCATCAAGGCCGTCGAGGAGTCGGGCCTCTCCGCTCCCACCGCCGAGGCCCTGAGGTGAGCGCCGTGAACCCCAAGCTCCTCGCCGTCATCCGCCGCGAGTACCTCCAGCAGGTCCGGTCGAAGGCCTTCTGGATCTCGACGATCCTCATCCCCACGCTCGGCCTCGGCTTCATCTTCCTGCAGGTGGCCCTCTCGAAGTCGCTCATCGCCAAGGGGAAGATCGGCGTCGTCGACCTGACGGGGCGCCTCTACCAGCCCCTCCTCGCCGAGTACGCCGCCCGCGGCGACGACGACGAGGACGCCGCGAAGAAGGCGGAGGAGGCGCGCGACGAGGAGGGGCGGAGGAACCGGAGCCTCTCGACGAAGATCGACTTCTTCAAGGTGGACGCCACGGCCGCGACCCTCCCCGACGTGAGGCGGAAGCTGAACGACGACGTCCAGAAGGAGCGGATCAAGGCCTACATCGTCATCCCCGCCGACGCCCTCCAGAAGGGGGACGCCGAGTGGCGGGCGCAGTCGGTGAAGTCCGACCTCGTCATGCGCGAGACGATCGCCTCGCTCCTCTCCCGGGCCGCCACCAAGGAGCGCCTCAAGGACCAGGGGGTCTCGCCCGACGTCTACGACAAGGCGCGCCTGAAGGTGACGCTCGACCCGCGCGAGGCGAAGGAGGTCGAGACGCCCGAGGCCTCGAAGAACGCCGGCTTCAACCTGGCCATCTCCGGCATCTTCTTCTTCCTCATCTACATCTCCATCTTCGTCTACGGCGCCTTCATCATGCGCGGCGTCCTCGAGGAGAAGAACAGCCGGATCGTCGAGGTGATCGTCTCCTCGGTCCGGCCGACGCACCTGATGCTCGGGAAGATCGTCGGCATCGGCCTCGTGGGCCTGACGCAGTACGCCGTCTGGGCCCTCCTGACGCTCGGCCTCACCCTCCCCGCCGTCGTCGGCGCCCTCGGCCTCGGGGCGACGCTCCCGCCGATCCCGACCGGGACGCTCGTCGCGTTCGTCGTCTTCTTCCTCCTCGGCTACTTCCTCTACGCCGGCCTCTACGCGGCCCTGGCGGCCCCGTTCAACACGGAGCAGGAGGCCCAGCAGTTCGTGATGATCCCCGGGATGATGCTGGTCCTGGCGTCGACGACCTGGTTCTTCGCCTTCAACTCCCCCAACGGGATGCTGGCGCAGGTCCTCTCCTTCATCCCCTTCACGAGCCCGCTCCTGATGTTCATGCGGATCTCGGTCCAGCCCCCGCCGGCGTGGCAGATCGGGGTCTCCGTCGCGATCCTCCTCGTCTCCATCTGGGCCGTCGCCTGGCTCGCCGGGCGCGTCTACCGGGTGGGGATCCTGATGTACGGCAAGAAGCCGACGCTCCCCGAGATCTTCCGCTGGGTCCGCCAGGCGGACTGACGGGACGCCTTCCGGGTCCGGCCGGGGCTCCCTTGTCCGCCCCGCCGGACCCGTGCTATAAAACCCGCCCTTGCCGGAAGCGGGGCTTCCGGCGGCGTGGACACGGCGCATTCGTCTAGCGGTCCAGGACGCCGCCCTCTCACGGCGGTAACACGGGTTCGAGTCCCGTATGCGCTACCAAGCCTCTCGCCCGTCCGGAGATCCCGAGGATTCCGTCGACGTGGCGCGAACGCTCCACGGCCGGATCACCTGCTCGACCGTCGATCGCGCCTACCTTTCGACGGCGCTCCGGGCGCGGCGGTCCTTGACGAGGCTCCTCAGCCGCTCGACCTTGGGATAGCCGAGGTGCTCCGCCTGCTGGACCTGGACGTCGGCTTCCGCGAATCGGCCGACGCTTGCGTAGGCGAGCGCCAGGTTGGAGCGCGTGATCGCCTTGGCCGGGTCGAGCGCGATCGCGCGCTCGAGCTGCACGATGGCCTCCTGGTGCCTCCCCTGGGCCAGCCGCAGCGCGCCGAGGCTCTCGTACGCCAGGGCGTAGTCGGGCCGGGCCCGCTCCGCGGCTGCGTAGGCAGCCTCGGCCTTCCCGACGTCGCCCCGCATCCGGTGGGCGAGCCCCTGCAGGACGAACCCCTCGTGCAGCCGCGACTCTCCCGTGCCCGTCCGGTCCATCCCCACGTAGGCCTTGCCGAGCGCCTGGTAGACGTCGGCGTCGGCGACCTCGAGCCTCGGCTTCCGCAGCGCGAACTCGAGCGCCCGCGCCGCCTCCGCGTGCTCCCCCTTCTCGACCGCCGCGATCCCGGCGCGTGCTGCGGCGTCGCCGGTGATGTGCGACTCCCAGGCCGGCCGGCGGGCGTGCTGCAACGCGCGCACGAGCATGAAGAGCGAGACCCCTCCGACGACGATTCCGATCAGGATGCGCCGATTCATGGGCGTGCCTCCGTCAAGCAAGCTCTGAGGAACCCGTGATGTGGCCCGAAGTGGCGGGCGGATTCTAGCGATCCTCGCCGCGCGGCGGCAGTCCGCGTGAATCCGCCCCTCCCCTACAATCCGCGGCGCACCGTCCGAGCTCGAATCACGCCGGCCCGCGAGGCCCGCTCGTTCGCCGTTGCCTCGGGCGGCCCAGGAGGCCTGCGTGGAAGCTGCCACGACGTTGAACGTCGCCTCTCTCCTGGACCACCAGGCGCGGCACCGGCCCGTGCAGGAAGCCGTCGTCCTGGGAGGCAAGCGGCTCACGTACGCCCAGCTGGACGCGCTCGTGGGCCGTGTCGCCAGCGGCCTGCGGGCCCTGGGCCTCGCCCCGGGCGACCACGTCGCCCTCTCCTGTCCCAACCTCCCTCACTTCGTCGTCGCCTACTTCGGGATCCTCCGCGCCGGCTGCGTCGTCGTCCCGCTCAACGTCCTCCTGAAGCCGCGGGAGATCGCCTACCACCTCGCCGACGGCGACGCCCGCGCCTACCTCTGCTTCGAGGGGACCCCCGAGCTCCCGATGGCCGCCTGGGGCCGCGAGGCGTTCGACTCGGTCGCGGGGTGCGAGCACTTCGTCGTCCTCACCGCCGACCCGGCCGCGGCCGAGGGGCCCGGCGGAGCCCTCACCCTCGGCGGGCTCATGGCGATGGGGACCGGGGCCGTCCCCACCGTCCCGCGCTCCCCGCTCGACACGGCGGTCGTCCTCTACACCTCGGGGACGACCGGCCAGCCGAAGGGGGCTGAGCTGACCCACCTCAACCTCTGGATGAACGCGGCCGGCGTCCAGCTCCTCTCCGGCTCCTCGATCGACGTGAGCCCGGACGGGAGGAACGTCCACCTCGTGACGCTCCCGCTCTTCCACTCCTTCGGCCAGGTCTGCCAGATGCTCTCGGCGTTCGTCCACGGCGGGACGCTCGTCCTGATGCCCCGCTTCGACCCTGCCGCCGTCGTCGAGACGATCGTCCGCGAGCGCGTGAACTTCTGGGCCGCGGTGCCGACGATGTTCTGGGCCGTCGCCGAGCACGTGAAGCAGGCGGGGACCGACGTGGCGCCGCTCCGGGAATCGCTCCGCCTCTGCCTCTCCGGCGGGGCCGCGCTTCCGGTGGAGCTCCTCGAGCGCTTCACCGCGCTCCTCGGCGTGAGGGTCCTCGAGGGGTACGGCCTCTCCGAGACCTCGCCGGTCGCCACGTTCAACCACCCCCACCGGCCGTCGCGTCCGGGGACCGTGGGCCAGCCGATCCTGGGGGTGGAGGTCGCCGTGGTCGACCGCGAGGACCGCCCGCTCCCGGCGGGGCAGCGGGGCGAGGTCGTCATCCGCGGCCACAACGTGATGAAGGGGTACTACAAGCGCCCCGGTCCGACCGCCGACGCCACCCGGAACGGCTGGTTCCACAGCGGCGACGTCGGCCTGTTCGACGAGGACGGCTACCTCCACCTCGTCGACCGGATGAAGGACATGGTCATCCGCGGCGGGTTCAACGTCTATCCGCGCGAGCTGGAGGAGGTCCTCATCACCCACCCCGCGGTCTCCCTCTGCGCGGTGGTCGGCGTCCCCGACGAGCGGCTGGGGGAGGAGGTCAAGGCCTTCGTCGTCCGCGCTCCCGGGAGCGCCGTCACCGAGGCCGAGCTCCTCGCCTGGTGCCGCGAGCAGTTCGGCGCCCACAAGGCGCCGAGGCTCCTCGAGTTCCGCGACGCCCTCCCGATGACGGCGACGGGGAAGATCCTCAAGCGCGAGCTGCGCTGACGCGCTCCCCCCCGGTCGAGGGGCTTGCAAGAGCCGTGCGGGTGTGTATTTCGCCCGGGGGGGCGCAGGCGCGCGCCTTCACGCGGCCTTCACGCGGGACGATTCCGTCAACCCTTTCGCTCCGAACGAGTTGACGAGAATGCACCGATTCGTGTGCAGAGAGGATGAAGTCGCGTCGTGGTGCGGTCCGAGGCGCGTTTCGACAGGCGAATACACAGGGAATTCCACACAACCGCAGCGATTCTCTCCAAGCCGCGGACTCTCAGGGGTTTGCTCGCCGACGGCCCGTCCCGGGGCCGCATCGTTCGATCGAACGGGGAGGTCCTCGCCGGGGCGCGTCGTTCCTCCCGGCGTCGCGGGTTGGCGACGCGAGACTGTCTATCATCGCCCGCGACGACGCCATGATCGCTCCCCCGAACGCGACACCGCGGTCCGAAAGCGAGATAAGCTGGCGGGAGAACAGCCTCCTCGCCGGGCTCGACGCCCGCGACCTCCTCGAGCTCGAAGGGCTCGTGACGGTGAGGGTATTCGCGCCCTTCGAGCCGATCCTCGCGGAAGGGGAGACGGGAGACGAGATGTTCCTCGTGGAGGCGGGGAGCGTCGAGGTCTCGAAGGAGGGGGGACGGTTCGTCATCGCCAGCCAGGTCCCGGGCGAGAGCTTCGGGACGATCGCCCTCGTCGACAACGAGCCGCGCTCGGCCTCGGTCCGAGCCGGCCCGGCCGGGTGCCGCGCTGCCGTCATGCGGGCCGAGGGGCTCCGCCGGATCGGCGCGCGCGGGGGCGCCGCCGAGGCGACGGTCCTGCGCAACATGCTGAGGAGCCGCCACGCCGACCTCAGGCGCGCCAACGTCCTCTCCGTCTCCGCCCTCGAACGCGAGCTCGAGGCGTCGCGCGCGCGGCTCGCGCTCGGCTCCTTCGTCGGGTACGTCCTCGTCATCATGTGCTTCTACGGCTTCGCCCTCCGCGAGAGCCTCGACTTCGTGCACCGGGCCGGATCCAGCACCTGGGTGACGGCGGCGATCCTCGTCGTCTACGGCGCGACGCTCTTCCTGATGATGAAGCGGAGCGGCTACCCCCTCGAGGTCTACGGCCTCACGCTCGGGCGCTGGCCCCGCGTCGTCGTCGAGGCGGTCCTCTGGACGCTCCCCTTCCTCGCGGTCCTGGTCCTCCTGAAGGGGGCCGCGCTCGTCCTCGTCCCCGAGTGGTCGGGCGCCCCTCTCTTCCGCCTCGCCTTCCTCCACGAGCCGCTCCGGCCGCTCCTGGAGGACGCCCTCCTCTACGGCCTCTTCGCCCCCGTCCAGGAGCTGGTGGCCCGGGGCGCCCTGCAGGGGTCGCTCATGAACCTCCTCTCGGGGCGCGCCGTCACGGCGCGGGCGATCCTCGTCTCCACGCTCGCCTTCACGGCAACGCACCTCCACCTCTCGATCGGCTTCGCGCTCGCGGCGGCGGTCCCGAGCGTCTTCTGGGGCCTCCTCTTCGCCCGCCAGAGGAGCCTCGTGGGGGTCAGCGTCTCCCACCTCCTCCTGGGCTGGTTCGCGGTCTACGTCCTCGGCGTCCCCGGCGTCAGCTGAACGCTTGCGCCGGCCGCCCCTCGTCCCGCTCGTCCGGCGGAGCGCGGCGCCGCCGGAGCGGCGCCGGCGCCAGGCCTTCGACGCTGGAGCTTCGGCCCCGGATGCGGGAACGGGCCGCTACTTCGCCCGGGCCATCGACTCGATGACGACCGGGGTGTTCGGGACGTCCTTCATCCCCGCCTTCACGCCGGTCGGGACGGCCTTGATCCTGTCGATCACGTCCATCCCCTCGACCACCTTCCCGAAGACGCAGTAGCCGATCCCCTCGGGCGAGCTGTCGCGGTAGTCGAGGAAGGAGTTGTCCTTGACGTTGACGAAGAACTGCGCCGTCGCGCTGTTCGGGTCGCCCGTCCGGGCCATGGCGAGGGTGCCGTTCGTGTTCTTCAGCCTGTTCGCGGCCTCGTTCACGATGGCGGCGCGGGTCGGCTTCTTGTGCATCTCCTTGTCGAAGCCGCCGCCCTGGATCATGAAGCCGTCGATGACGCGGTGGAAGATCGTCCCGTCGTAGAACTTGTCGTCGACGTACTGGAGGAAGTTCTTCACCGTCACCGGCGCCTTGTCGGGGTAGAGCTCGATCTTCACCGTCCCCATCGACGTCTTCATGACGACGATGGGGTTGGGACCGGCCGCGGAGGCGGCGAACGCCGCGGCGAGCGGCATCAGGGCGAGGAGGGAGAGAAGCGTGCTCTTCATGGCGGCGGGTTCTAGCACACCCTCCGCCTCCCGGCCGACGGGGCGCCGTCCAGGGGGCCGGTTTGTCGGGTTTGGGTGCTCACGAAGCGGGCGATGGGAGCCCGGACCGGGGGACCGGAGAACCGCGAAAAATGGGCCCCGAAACGGGGTTGACAGCCCGGATCCCCTGTGCATTCCCGGAAAACCCGCTCGCCGAGCGGCTTCACGCCGTCTTCACATCCGCTGCGAGGCAGCAACTCGCCATTTCGTAAGGACATCCGCTGGATGCACCGAACCGAGTGCAATCCGCATGAAGATGCGCCGTTGCGCGGTTCATCGGCGATTTCGACAGGAGAATTCACAGGGAATCGCACAGCGCTTTCGGTTTTCGGTCCAAGCCTTCGAAAAGCAAGGATTTGAGCGCGCGGGAGAGGCCCCGCGGGGGGCGCTGACGCGGCGAGGGCCCGTCGCCTGGACGGGCCCTCGGTGGGGGCTGTCGGCCGGAGGAGGGAGGACCCCGGGGCCCGTCCGGCACGGGCCCCGGGGAGCGCGCGGGTCAGCGGGAGGAGTCCGACTCCGCGGGCTTGAGGACGAGGAAGAAGTAACCGTCGTCCCGGTAGATCCGGAGACGGGCGGGATGGTTTCCCTCCGTGGCCTTCGTCAGCTGGCTGGCAGAGGTCGCGTCGTGGCCGTTCACGCTGACGATCACGTCGCCGCGCCTGAGGCCCGCGAGCTCGGCCGGGCTCCCCGGCTCGACCCCCTGGACGACGAGGCCCGTCGAGCCCCGCGGCATGTCGAGCTGGCCGGCGGTCTGCTCGTCGAGCGGCGAGAGGGAGAGCCCCAGCTTCCCCTTCTCGCTCGCGCCGCCGGAGGCCTCGCCGCCCTTCCCCTCGGGGAACGTGCCGAGGGTGGCGGTCAGGGTCTTCTCGCTGCCGTCGCGGAGGATGCCGAGCTTCACCTTGGACCCGGGGGCCAGCGCGGCGACCATCTGTGTCAGGTCGGCGCTGTCGTGGACGGTGGAGCCGTCGATCGTCCGGATGACGTCGCCGGCCTTCACGCCGGCCTCCTCGGCCGGACCGCCGCGCTTGACGTCGGAGACGAGGGCGCCCTCCGTCCCCTTCAGGTTCATCGAGGCCGCGAGGTCCTCGTTCAGGGACTGGATCTGGAGGCCGAGCCAGCCGCGGGTGACGTGCCCCTTCTCGCGCAGCTGCGGCAGGACCGACTTGGCGACGTTGATCGGCACCGCGAACCCGACGCCCGAGCTCTGCGCGAGCCCCTGCGTCATGATGAGCGTGTTGATCCCGATCGCCTCGCCGCGGGCGTTGATCAGCGGGCCGCCCGAGTTGCCGGGGTTGATGGCGGCGTCCGTCTGGATCATCTCGATCGGCGTCCCGCGCTCGGAGAGGTCGAGCGGCCGCCCCTTGTAGGAGACGACGCCGACGCTCACGCTGTTGCCGCCGAGGCCGAAGGGGTTGCCGACCGCCATCACCCACTCGCCGGGCTCCGCGCTGTCGGAGTTGCCGAGCGGAAGGACCGTGAGGGGGCCGCGCGGCTTGATCTTCAGGACCGCCACGTCGGTCCTCGCGTCGCGCCCCACGACCTTCGCGTCGTACTTCTTGCCGTCGGACGTCGTCACCCAGACGCGGTCGGCGTCGTCGACGACGTGGCGGTTCGTCAGGATGTAGCCGTCCTTGTCGATGATGAAGCCCGAGCCGGAGGCCATCTCGGTCCGCTTCTGCGGGCGCTGCGGGACCATCTGCCAGGGGCCGCCGCCGAAGCCGTGGAAGAAGAAGTCGGGGATGTCGCCGCCGAAGCCCTGGTCGGTGACGACGTGCGACGTGTTGACGTTCACCACGGCGGCGCTCTCGGCCTTGGCGATCCGCTGGAACGCCGTGGAGGGGGGACCCGCCGAGAAGTCGGCCGGGGTGGCGGCGGAGCCGGCGGAGGTCCCGGCGGTTGCGGAGGCGACGGCGGCGGTACGAGCCGCGGCGGGTACGGTGAGGACCTTCTGCGTCCCGGCCAGGAGGAGGCCGGTCCCTCCCACGGCCGCGACGGCGGCGACGAGGAGCAGCTTGTTCTTCATGGCGGATCCCTTCCTCTGGTTCGTTGCCGGCCGGGTCGGGGGGCCCTTCGCCGGCTACCCAGAGGATGGGGCGCCAGAATGACGTTGACCTTGCCGAACCGTTACAGCGGTGAAGGGTCCGGCCGGACCGCCCCCGGGAGACGGACCGTGAACCTCGCCCCCTTCCCCGGCTCGCTCTCGGCCGTCACCGTCCCGCCGTGGGCCGCGACGATCGCCTTCACCAGGGCGAGGCCGATCCCGAGCCCTCGCTCGGAGCGGCTCCGGTCGCCCCGGTAGAGCCGGTCGAAGATCCGCGGGAGCTCCTCGGCGGTCATCCCCGTGCCGTCGTCCGTCACCGTCACGACCGCCGCGTCGCCGTCGGAGCGCGCCGCGAGCCGGACGGTCCCTCCCGCCGGGGTGAACTTCAGCGCGTTGTCGAGGAGGTTCGCCAGGACCTGGCGCATCCGCCCGGCGTCGACCGCCACGACGAGCGCCTCGTCGACCTCGGCGGCGAGGTCGATCCCCTTCTCCTCGGCCGAGTCGGCGAAGAGGTCGACCGCCTGCCCCAGGAGCGCGGCGGCCTTCACCGGGGCGATCGCCAGGCGCATCGCCCCCGCCTCGGCCTCGGAGAGGTCCATCAGCTCGTTCAGGAGCGACGTGACCCTCTCCGCCTCCTCGAGCGACGTCTCGAGCCCCTCGCGCAGGGCCGGGGCGTGGTCGGGGGTCCGGAGCGCCGACTCCCCGACGGCGCGCAGCCGCGCGAGCGGCGTCCTGAGGTCGTGCGCCGCGTTGTCGAGCGACTCGCGCATCGCCTTGACGAGCCCGGAGATCCGCGTCAGGAGGGCGTTGAACGCGGCGCCGAGGTCGTCCAGCGGGTCCCCCGTCCCCCGGGTCGGGACCCGGGCCTCGAGGTCCCCCGTCTCCACCGTCCTCCGCACCGCGTCGTTCAGCTCGCGCAGCGGCCGGAGCGCCTCGTGCGTCACCACCGCCCCTCCGGCCACGCCGAAGAGAAGGACGACGCCGCCCGCGAGGAAGAGGACGCGCCGGAACCGCGCCAGGAGCTCCTCGCGCAGCTCCGTCGACCGCCCCGCCTGGATGAGGGTCCCGTCCGGCAGCGCCATCGAGGCCATCTCGAAGACGATCCCCCTCCGCCCCGCCTGCTGCATCCGCCACGTCAGGCCGCTCCCGGGGCGCGGCAGCTCGCCCGAGACGGGGGGGACGTCGCTCCAGCCGGGAGGGGTGCTCAGGAAGAGGGCGTCGAGCGACCCGTCGAGGACGCGGACGAAGACCTCCCCCTTCTCCCCGGCCGACCGCTTGTCCTGGAGGAGGAGGCGGACCCCGACCGGCCCCGCCGTCTCCCACCGCCGCGCGCACTCGACGAGGGTCGTCCTCACCAGCTCGCGGTCGCGCTCCTCGAGCGACCGCGCGAGGAGCCCGTACGTCAGGGCCACGACGCCGACGAGGGCGGCCGCGAAGATCCCCGCGTACCAGAGCGCCAGCCGGAAGGCGACCGTCTGGCGGAAGGGGCTACGGCGCGCGAAGGACATACCCGACCCCGCGGACCGTCTGGATCAGCTTCGGCTCGAAGTCGCGGTCGACCCGCTCGCGCAGCCGCGACACCAGGACGTCCACCACGTTCGTCCGCGGGTCGAAGGAGTAGCTCCAGACGTGCGAGAGGATCGCCGTCTTCGGGACGACCCGCCCCGCGTTCCGCATCAGGTACTCGAGGAGCGCGTACTCCCGCGGCCGCAGGTCGAGGCGCCGTCCCGCCCGGGTCACGTCGCGCGAGAGGAGGTTCAGCGTCAGGTCGGCCACGGTCAGCGTCGTCGGCTCGGCCGCGCGGGTCGAGCGGCGGACCAGCGCCATCAGGCGCGCCAGGAGCTCGTCGAACGCGAACGGCTTCGTCAGGTAGTCGTCGCCCCCCGCGTGGAGCCCGCGGACCCGGTCGTCCACCGTCCGCCGCGCGCTGAGGAAGAGGACGGGCGTCGTCGACCCGCGGCGCCGGACCTCCTGGACGAGGGAGATCCCGTCCCGCCACGGGAGCATCACGTCCACCACCGCCGCGTCGTAGGGCTGCTTCGGCCACATCGCCAGCCCCTCCTCGCCGTCTCGCGCGCGGTCCACGGCCCAGCCGGCCTCCTTGAGGCCTCGCGCGACGAACTCGGAGAGGGTGTCGTCGTCCTCGACGACGAGGACTCTCATCGGGGGAATGCTGCCACAGGGGCCGGGCGGGGTGGGCACCGGACCCCGCGGAAGGAGGGAGGCTCTCTCCCCGCCCCTAGCGAACGGCGGGCGAGACGGCGGCGCTCCGCGCGGGGGCGAAGGGGACCGCGGGCGCGTCGACCCGGGCGGGCGCCGCCGCCACGGGCCGAGGCTGGGCGCGGACCGGGAGCTCGAACACGTTCTGGAGGACGAAGAGGCCGCCCAGCGCGATGAGCGCGGCGAGGACCGGCGCCGCGACCCATCCCAGGGCGATGGAGCCGAGGACCCTGTGCTGGATGCCGCTCCGCCGGACGGCGGAGATCCCCAGGATGGCGCCGACCACGGCCTGGGTGGCGGAGATGGGGACGAGGGGCCAGCCGGGCGCGCCGACGGCCCGCAGGAGCCTCTGCAGGTCGGGGGAGCCGAAGAGGAAGAGGACCGAGGCCGACGAGAGGACGACGATGAGCGCGGCCATCGGCGAGAGCGACGTCAGCTCCGACCCGAGGCGCAGCATCACCCGGCGCGAGTAGGTGGCGATCCCCGTCGCGATCGCCAGGCCTCCGAGGAGGAAGAGCATGTCGACGCTCGACGCGCGGAACGGGCCGAGGAGGGTGGTCTCCGGGAAGGGCGAGACGCGGACGAAGACCCCCATCACGTTCGCGATGTCGTTCTGGCCCAGGCTGAACGCGCCGAAGGCTCCCGCGAAGAGGAGCCCCGCCCGCGTCCAGGCGTCCACCTCGAGGAGGTGGACCCTCGCGTGCGGTATCGCCGCGCGGGTCGCCACGAAGGCGAGCGCCGCCAGGGCCGCCGCCAGGAGGGGGCTGAGGAGCCACGACGAGAGGAGCTGCCCGAGCGCCTTCAGGTCCGTCCGGCTCCCCGTGAACAGGTTCCAGCCGACGATCGCGCCGACGATCGCCTGGGTGATGGAGACCGGAAGGCCGATCCTGACCAGGAGGAACGCCACGGAGAGCGCCGCAGCCAGCGCCACCATGAAGGCGCCCGCGGGCGCGTCGATCGCTCCCAGCCGGCCGAGCGTCCGCGTGGCCCCGTGGCCTCCCGCCACGGCGCCGACGACGACGAAGAGGCCTCCGACGGCAGCCGCCGTCCGGAACCTCAGCATCTTGGTCGCCACCGCGGTCCCGAAGAGGTTCGCCGCGTCGTTGGCGCCCAGCGACCAGCCGAGGAGGAGGCCGCTGGAGAGGAAGAGCCAGCCCATCCTCCGCCCCGGCCTAGGCGGTCCTCTTGATGGCGTAGATGGCGAGGCGGTCGGCGACCTCCTCGGAGCGGTCCGAGAGGGTCTCGACGTGCAGGCAGAAGTAGCGGAGGTGGATCTTCCGGGCGAGCTCGAGGTCGGCCGAGAAGATCTTCCTCTTGATCGCGTCGGCCAGCCGGTCGGCCTCCTTCTCGTAGAAGTAGACCTTGTGGATGTTGTCGGGGACGGCCGTGATCTGCCGGAAGAACGCCCGGCAGGCGAGGACGAGGTGCTGCGCCGCCTCGCCGCTGGCATGGGCGAGCGTGACGTAGTCCGGCGCGAGGTCCTCGGGGATCTCCGGCCGCTCCACCTCGAACTGCGAGAGGGTCCGCTTGGCCTCGTCGATGACGTTGTCCAGGTTCTCCAGGAGCCCCAGGACGTCCCCCCGGTGGTCCGGGATCAGCGACTCGGCGTAGAGCCGCGTCTCCACCTCGCGCCGGAGGCTGTCGGCCTTCCCCTCGTAGGCGCCGATCGACCGGCGGCGCAGCTCGAAGCTCTCCCGGTCGCCCCGCATGTAGTCGGCGATCCCCTGCTCGAAGACGAGGCACCCCTCGCTCACGGCGTCGAGGAACTGGTCGATCTGCGCCTCCAGGGCGCGCGTCCGACGGAAGAGCAAGGTCACGTGTCCCTCCGGACGAGGTCGCTGAAGCGGATGAGGTAGAGGCCGGCGAGCCCGACGAGCGCGAGCAGGAAGAGGCTCGGACGGCGCGGCGGCTTGAAGCGGAAGGTCGCGTGGACGGTGTCGCCCGGCGCGGCGCCGTCGTCGGTCAGCCGGACGCCGTCGAGCCCGTCCACGCGGACGATCTCGTACGGGCGCCTCGGGCCCGACTCGGACTCCGCCGGCACCGTCTCGACGACCGCTCCGACGACCTGGCCGGGGGGGAGGAGGAAGGTCCCCTCGTAACGCCCGAGCCTCGCCGGGGTCGCGTTCACGAGCCCGTAGGAGAAGAACCGGTTCCCGAACGCCTTGACCTTCTTCCAGTCGAGGAAGGCGGGGGCGTCGAAGCGGACCGTCACCGGCCCGGGGGAGACCGCGGCGAGGGTGAAGGCCAGGACGCGCGGCCCCCCGTCGAGGCACGTGATCCGGGCCCCCGTCGCGCCGGTCACCTCCAGCCCCGCCTCCGTCACCCCGGCGTGGCCGAACGGGACGGTCACCACCTCCCCGGGCGTCCCGGTCACGTCGAGCGTCAGCCGGACCCTCGCGGCCCCGCCCTCGGCGAGACGGACCTCCTCGCGGTAGCAGGAGACCTGGGCCGCAGGGGCGCCCGTCGCGGCCGCGACCAGGAGGAGGGCGAGCGAGGCCTTCCGGAGCGATCCCACGGTCCCTCCCTCAGCTCCCGAACCCCGGCGTGACGCCGAGCAGCCGGAACCACGTGAACCCGAAGGCCCAGAAGAGGAGGATCCCGGCGACGGTCATCGCGGCGCCGTACTTCACGTTGTCGAGGACCGAGTACTGTCCCGTCGTCAGGAAGATGACGTTCGGCTTGCCGCTGATGGGGAGCCCGACCACCCAGTCGATGGTGAAGGCGGACGGGAGCGCGAGCCAGACCGGGTTCCAGCCCAGCTCCTGCGCCACGCCGATGACGAACGGGATCATGATGATCGTCCTCATCGTCTTCGACGTGAAGAAGTAGTGCGAGACCAGGTTGATCGCGATGACGGCCATGTAGACGGGCCAGAACGAGACCCCCGGCCCGAAGTCGGCGAACGCGAAGACCTTCCCGATCACCCAGCGGGCCGCGCCGGTGCCGTCGAGCGCCAGCCCTCCCGCGTAGGCGCCCGCGCTGAAGAGCATCAGGTTCCACGGGATGTCGGCCTCGCTCCACTTGAGGATCCCCACGCGGGGGAGGAAGGCGAGGATCCCGCCGACGACGGCCGCCAGGACGGCGCTGATCTCGAACCCGAACCACCCCGCGTGGAACCGGTCCGTCACCCAGAGGAGGATGACGACGCCGAAGATCGCCGCCCCCTTCTTCTCCGCGGCGCTCAGGGGCCCGAGCTTCGCGAGCTCGGTGCGGAACGTCGCCATCCCGCCGGCGATCCGCGGCTTCCGGTTCTCCGGCTCGATCGGGAAGAGGACCTTCGGCCCGACCCACCAGGCGAGCGCCATCCCGCAGAGCGCCACCGGGAGGTTCGCGAACATCCAGTCGGTGTAGTAGATCTTCTTGCCCGCCATCCCCGCCAGGAACGAGAGCGCGATCAGGTTCGCCGTGCTGCCGGTCATGAACCCGCTCGAGAAGATGTTGATCCCCATCAGGTTCTGCAGGAACAGGTTCCGCCCGAAGTTGTTGGGCTTCTCGGCCGTGGCCCCGTAGACCGCCGCCACGACGAGGAGGATGGGGAGCGAGATGACGGAGCGGGCCGCGGTCGCCGGGATGAGCGGCGCCAGCACCAGCTGCAGGACGACGAAGGCCAGCAGCGTCGCCACCGCGCCGGAGCCCCAGCGCGTCACGAGCGACAGCGCGAGCCTCTTGGCGAGGTTGGTCTTGATCAGGATCGAGCTCAGGACGAACGCCATCACGTTGAGCCAGATGACGTCGAGCCCCAGGACCCCGAGGACGTCCGAGCTCGGCTGAACGTCGAGGAAGACGAGGAGGACGATCAGCGTCAGCGACGTCACGAAGGTCGGGACCGGCTCGGTGATCCACCAGACGAGCGCCAGGAGGAAGCTCGCGAGCGCCGCCTGACCGGCCGCCGTGAGGCCGGCGGGCGGAGGCATGAAGAGGATGGCGGCGAAGACGGCGAGGCCGAGCGGGAGCCCGAGGTACCGCATCCACCTCTCGGACGTCGACAGGTCCGTCTTCGGCTCCGCCGAGAACTTCGTCTTCGACAGGTCGAGGAGGTCCGCGAGTCCCGCGCTCTCCGGGGTCGCCGGCGCCGCCGCCACGCTCATCGGCTCACCAGGACTTGAAGGGGGCCTTCGCGAGGTTCGAGTTGAAGTACCGCGGGTCGCCCGAGACGTCCTCCGCGACCCAGTCGGGAAGGACCGGCTTCTCGTCCGCCCGGGCGAGCTCGACCTCCGCGACCACGAGCCCGTCGTTCTCGCCGTGGAACTCGTCCACCTCCCAGGTGTGGGCCCCGAAGGGGATGACGTACCGGGTCTTCTCGATGAGCGGGCGCTCGCAGAGCGCGTCCAGCATCGCCGCGGCGTCCTCGACCGGGATCGGGTACTCGAACTCGGTCCGGGTGACGCCCCGGTTCACCCCCTTCACCGTCAGGAAGGCCTTCTCCCCGGCGATCCGGACGCGGACGGTCCGCTCCTTCACGCTGGAGAGGTAGCCCTGCCGGTAGAGGGTCCCGGGGGCGAGAGCCCTCCAGGCGGTCCCCTTCACGAGGAACTTGCGTTCGATCTCCTGTGCCATCAGTCGCCTCCGTCGTGCACGCGGGAAAAGTGGGGCGGGCGCGGTCGGAAAGCGCCCGCCCGAAGGAGGGAGGAGAAGGGACGCCGCGGGCGGGGCGGCCGCCTCACGACGCGGGCCCGCCCAGGAAGCGCTTGAGCGCCTTGACGTAGTTGACGTTCTCCAGGCGGTCGAGGCCGAGCGCGCGGACGGTCGCGATGACGAGCGCGGGATCCTCGTGCTCGACCGCCGCGGTCCTCACCTTCTGGCCGTCGAACGTGAGGTTCGCGACCTCGACGATGCACCCGTCGACCGTGAAGCCGAACCGCTCCTTGACGACCGCGACGGCCCTCAGGCGCCGGTTCGGGGCGACGACCTCCCCGAGGAGCTCCTCGAGGGTGTAGGCCTCCCGGGCCGGCGGCGGCGCCTTCACGGCCCACGCCGCGAACACCTGCCTCAGGGCCGCCGCCGGCAGCGGGAAGCCGGCCTTGAGGACCGGATTCCACTGCTCGAGCCCGTCGGCGTTCACGTTCTCGAGCTTCTTGATGTCCATCAGGCCGTCCCGGATCTTCGTGTTGTTGGGGCTGTCGAGCGAGACGACGTACGTCTCCGCGCTCGACCTCGGCTTCGGCTCCCCGTGGGAGCGGATCCTCGCCTCGGCCTCCCCGAAGCTCTCTCCGAACGTGCGCCACTCCCAGCGGGGGATGATCGTCGGGCCGGTGCTGCTCATCGTGGACTCCTGGCCTGGGCAGGCGGCCGAGCCGCTGCCGCGCTTCGGATTCGGGGAGGCGCCGGCGTCTGGAGGGCCCTCGCCCGAGGGCCCTCCGCCGGGCCGGCTCCTCTAGAACGCGAACTGGACCCGGAACTGGAACTCGTCGAAGTCGTCGTTCGCGATCCCGCCGTAGGCCTTCTTCGGCTTCGCGTACTCGTCGTTGTCGACGCGGGTCCAGTTCAGCATCACGCGGACGTTCGTGTTCGGGTACCAGTTCGCCCCGAGCGTGAAGTTCTTCGCGCTGCCGCCCTTGATCGCGTCGACCGCCGTGAGGTCGTTCAGGTCCATCGTGCTGTAGCGCGCCAGCACCTCCCAGGCGCCGCCCTTTCCGGGCGAGACCTTGTCGATGAGCCCCTCGTCGGCCGCGTACTTCCTCTTGCCGTTGATGAGCCAGGAGACCTGCCCGTACCACGTGTCGAAGTCGTGGTCCTCGAGCGTCGGGTAGCCCGACCGCCTCGTGACCTTCGTGGTCTGGTACTCGGCCTGCCAGGCCAGGGCGTCCCAGACGCCGGCGAGCTCGCCACCGTACTGCTGCACCCAGTCCACCTGCTCCATCGTCGGCGTCGCGAGGAACTTCGCCTTGCTCGCCTTCGTGCACTCCGGGCGGGACGAGAAGTCGATCGCGTAGGAGATGGCCGGGGGGGTGGCGCTCCCCGTCGTCGCCGCGTCCGGCTTGCGCCAGTTCGCCGCGACGCCGAGGTGGACCGCCTTCGTCTCCGACACCATCACGGGAGCGAACGTGCCGCGGACCGCCCAGCCCCAGCCCTGGTCGACACCGGTCGAGTCGACCGAGATCGTCTGCGCGAAGAAGTCCGCCTTCGCCGAGAAGCGCTCGCCGCCGTAGGCGTAGGCGAGGCCGAGACGGCGGTCCGGCCCCCACGAATCGGCATAGGCCCGCTCGACGAACCAGATGTCCTTGGACGAGGTCAGCGTGTCCATGCCGAACGGGACCTTGAAGTGCCCGGCCTGGATCGTGCTGTTCCTGATTCCCTCGTACCCGACGAAGGCGTCCTTGACGTCGACCGCGTTCTCCGCGAAGTCGACGTCCATCTCGGAGACCCAGTCCTTCGCGACCCGGGCCTTGTAGCCGATCCGGATGCGCCGCAGCGTGACGGCGTTCGCGAGGCGGTTCTCGTTGCCCGAGAAGGCGACGCCGTCGAACTGGACCCGGCCGACGAGCCGGAAGCTCGTCGCGCCGTCGGCGCTCGTCCACTCGAGCTTGCCCTTGTCGCTGGAGGAGCGCAGGGGGGTTCCCTTCGCGCCCTTCGCCTTCTCCTCCTCGGCGGTCCGGGCCTTGTCCTTCTTGACGAGGCTCTCGACCCTCTTCTCGAGGTCGTTGATCCTCTCCGCATCCGTCTGCGCCCGGGCGCCGGCTGGGATCGCCAGCAGCGCGACGAGCAACGGGGCTGCCACGAGCTTCTTCATCTGCTTCTCCTCGCTGAGGCTTCAGCGCACACCCACCCGGGGATGCCGGACGGACGACGGGCCCCGCCCCCGGCTCGGCCAGTCGGCCGCCCGGGGGCGGGCGCGTTCTTCATTCGCCGAGGTTCTTGGCTCCCGGCCAGCGGTAGAGGTAGGGGTTCCCCTTCTCGTCCAGGGGCCGGCGGTCCGCGTCGGTCACGATCGAGTTCTCGAAGTCGAGGACGGAGTCGCCGACGAGCTTGATCGCCGCGACCCGGCCCTTGAAGCCCGGCGAGCTGAGGGCGAGCTTCCCGTCCTTGTCGTACCCCTTGTAGGACGTGAACCAGGTCTGGAGGATGCCGGTCACGCCCGGGAACCTCCTGTTCAGGTCGTCGAGGCTGCTCACCGTGGCGAACGGTCCCGTGGTCATGGCGACGACGAGCTTGTCGTCCGTCTCGCCGCCGTCGACGAGGGAGAGGACGCCGATGGGGCGCCCCTTCACGACCGAGCCGGTCGGGACCGCGGGGCCGAGGAGCAGGACGTCGAGCGGGTCCCCGTCCCCCCCCTTGCTCCTGGCGAGGATCGACCGGGGGACGTTCCCGTAGTTGCACGGGTAGCCGAGGTACTGGACGAAGCGGGGCTTCCCGTGCTTTTGCTCGAGCTCGATCATCCCGGTCTTCACCGAGACCTCGTACTTCGCGGTCGTCCCCGCGGGGATCTCGACGACGACGTTGATCGTCCCGTCCAGGTTGACCGGGTCGTATCCGGTCCAGTAGTTGGCGTCGCCCTTCAGCACGGAGACGAAGGGGGTGGCCGGGCCTTCGGCCGCCAGGGACGGCGCGAAGCCGGCGGTCCCGAGCGCGAGCGCCAGCCCGAGCACCAGCGTGGCGAGCGGTGTCTTCTTCATGATCTCTCGACTCCTTGTCCTGTCTCGGTCCTGTCTCGGTCCTGTCTCGTCGTGTCGCCCGGCTCTCAGGACGGATCGTCGTTGTGCGCCGCCTTCGGCTTCTTCGCCTTGGCGGGCGGGGCCGGCGCGGGGGCCGAGGCGGGCGGGGCGGACGCGGCGGCGGCCCCGGCCTTCGGGGCCTCGGCGGTCTGCACGGGGGCGGTCGCCGGGATCGGCGCGTCCGCCGTCACGACCGCCGGGCCGCCCTGCATCACGACCACGTGCGGGCGGCTCTTCTTCTTCTCGTCGTCGTAGGCGAGGGCGGGGCTCTTCATGAGCTCTTCGCGGACCGTCTCGGGCGCGTACTCGAGGAGGTACATCACCGGCCCCCAGGACGCGCCGCCCGGATCGACGACCGAGCGGATGAGGACCGCCGCGTTCACCAGCTGCTGCGGAGTCCGGTCGGTGTTGTGCTTGCTGTACCGGCCCGACTTGTTGTTGACGATCCAGCTCTTCGTCCCCTTGTCGTAGAGGATCTCGCCGCTGATCCGTCCGGGAGCCCCGCCGAGAGCGGAGACGTGCCCGAAGTTCTCGCGGGTCCCCGGCTTCCGCTGGGACTGGTCCTCGGGCCGGAAGAAGCCCTTCTCGTAGGTCCGGCCGAGCGGGTGGGCCGCCTCGGGGGTGATCGCCACCTCCCCGTCGACGTTGATGACCCAGTTGTAGGGCGCCTGCTTCACGTCGAGGATCGCCGGGAAGGCTTTCGTCGCGACCTGGAGGTAGGGGTTCAGGATGACCTTCCCCTCCCTGTTCGCCTCGTAGTGCTTGACGTACGCCGGCGGGGACGCGACGCCGAACTTCTCGTCGAGGGGGTCGACGTCCGGGCCGGACGAGGCAGCCGCCGCGACGATCGGCCGGTTCATCATCTTCCGGACCTTCGAGCCGCCCCACTTCTCGCTCTCGGGAAGCGCGAGGTTCGCGAGCTCCCCGTGCAGGACCTTGAGGAGGAACTGCTCGCCGGCCGCGTGCACCTGGGCGATGTCGTAGAAGTAGAGGTCGGAGTAGCCGTAGGAGAAGTCGTACAGGTAGGGGGCGCCCCCCTCCTTGTCGGCGAACGCCTCCATCGAGACGCCGCAGGGCTCCGTGCCCGGGAGGACGACCGCGCCGGGCTTGACCCGGTACGAGTAGGCCTTCTTCCCGACCAGGGCCGCGTCGGCGGGGATGCCGAGGGCCAGGAGCTCGGGCACGAAGCGGCCGAGGTCCTGGAGCGTCATCTTCCCGAGCTCGGCGGCGGGGACGGTGAAGGTCACACCCTTCTCGATGTACTCCCTCAGGGCCCCTCCGGGACCGATCCCGACGTTCCCCTCGGCCTCCACCTTCACCTTCGTGCCGCCCTTGACGGCGAGGGGTGCGGCCATCGCGACGCGGGCGTCCGGGTTCACCGACTTCACGTTCACGGCGACGGACGTGTCCGGCTTGCCGTCGACGTACTTGTTCGTCACGCGGACCTGGTACCCGGCCTTCCAGAGGGCCTGGTCGGCGGTGTCGAAGTACTCCTTCGTCGCCAGCTCGACCTTGAACGGGGACTTCTCCTTCTCGGTCACCGTGAAGCCGTTCTTCTCGGCGGCCGCCCGGACCTTCTTCCAGACGTCCTTGAAGGCGTCCTCGGGCTTCGCCTTCATCTTCGAGGGATCGATGAGGAACTTGTACTCGCGCCCGCCGACGTCGTCGAGCACGGGCGCCCGGTACTTCTCGATGGTCTGGACGTAGAGCGGCTTGGTCGGCTCCGCCGCGGCCGCGACGCCGCTCCAGGCGGTGGCGGCTGCCGCGAGCAGCAGACCCGTTACGACTCTCTTGATCATCTCCCTGCCTCCTCCTCGAGGGTGTCGTTCGTTCTGTCGCGGGGACCGGCCCCCCGCCGGCGCGTGTGGAAGGGCGCGGCGCCGGTCGGCCCCGGAGGACCCGCCGACGCGGTGGATGTGCAAGTCGCGAGCCACTCGCGAGGGACCGCCGGCGAAGCGTCCACGGGCCCCGTCATCCTCCGACGAGGCCGAGGAACCGCCGGAGGGCGGTGAGGTAGCTGACGTTCTCGAGCCCGTCGAGGCCGAGGTCCCGGAGGGTGGAGACGAGGCGCACCTCGTCCTCGGACTCGACGGAGAGCGTCCGGAAGGGGACCCCGTCGAACGTCACCTCCACGACCTCCGCGAGGCATCCCTCCAGCCGGAACCCGTGTCGTTCCTTCTCGACGGTCACCGCCCGCAGCCGCGGATGGGGGCGGACGATCTCGTCGAGGAGCCGCTCGAGGGTGATGCTGTCGCCGTCCAGCGGGATAGGAGCGAGCCCCCAGGCCGCAAGGACGTCGTCCAGGGTCTCCCGCCGGAGGGGGAGCTCCTCCCTCAGGATGGGGAACCACCGCTCCAGGTGGTGGTCGTCGGTCCTCTCCAGGCGCTTGATCCCCACGACGCCGTGCCGGATCCGGGTGTTCTTGTCGCTGTTGAGGGAGACGACGTAGGTCTCCGACGCCGTCCGGACCAGCGGCTCCCCCAGCTGGCGAATCCGGGCCTCGGCCTTCGCGAACGCGGGGCTGAAGGTCCTCCACTCCCAGCGGGGGATCACCTTCTCCATCCGTCGCGCCCTCCCTCTCCGCCCGTCCCGTGCAGCCTCGCCCACGCGGACCGACGCCCCCACCGAGCAAGGGGAGTGCCACGGCCGGGGCGGGAGGCCGCCGCCCGCGGGGCCCTCGCCGAGCGGGCCGGCCGTTCCCGGCCGTTCCCCGGGGCGCCGGCAGCGGCGATTTCTCGCCTCGTCATACGGCGAAATATCGCCATTCCGGGCGAGATTTCGCTACGCTCTCCGGGTGCAGGGCAGCGTCTGCGACCCGGCCGCTCCGGCACGGCCCGTGCGTCCCCCGCAGACCGTGAGCCGCGTGGCAGCCTTCGCGCTCGCCGTGGGGGTCCTCTTCGTCGCGACGAGCACGCTCCTCTGGCGTCTCGTCCTGGACCTCACGTCCTTCGGCCCCCCGATCCCCGCGGCGGCCGAGCCCGGAGATTCCCGCTCGGAGACCGTCTCCATCGGCGCCGTCTCGCGCCTGTCCCGTTCGTCCCTCTATCACGGCTACCAGCCCGTCCTCGACTACCTCTCGCGCGCGACCCGATACCGCTTTCGCCTTCGGCCCGCGTCCAGCTACCGCGAGGCGGTGGCCGACCTCGTCGCCGGGCGGACGCGTGCGGCGTTCTTCGGCGGCCTGCTCTACGTCGAGGCGCGCGCGGAGTTCGGGGTCGTCCCCCTGGTGAGGCCCAGGAACGCGTCGGGCGGGGCGGAGTCCGAGTCCGTCGTCGTCGTCCGGGACGACAGCTCCATCCGGGACCTCGCCGGGCTCCGGGGCCGGTCCGTCGCCGTCCCGCCGGCCGACACCCTCTCGGCCCGCTGGCTCGGCTCGGAGGGGGCCGGGGACCTCTCGTTCACCCTTCGGACCTTCGCCAACCACCAGGCGGTCGCGCACCAGGTCCTCCGCGGAGTCTGCGACGCCGGCGTCCTGAAGGAGCGCGTCGCCCTGGACTACCTGGCCCGCGGCCTGAGGGTCGTGGCCCGCTCCGGGCCCTTCCCGTCCGCTCCGCTGGTCGCCGCGCCGGACACCGACCCGGCCCTCACGCGCGCCGTCGTCGATTCCCTCGTCCGCCTCGACCCGCGGCGCCCGCAGGACCGTGCCGTCCTCTCCACGTTCGACGCGGAGTTCTCCTCGGGGTTCGTGCCCGCGCGCGACTCGGACTACGAGCCGATCCGCGCGCTCCTCGCGCGCTCCGGGGGGCCCCCGTGACGGCACGTCCGGCGCGTTCCGGGACCCTCCGAGGCCGGATCCTCGCGGCGACCGGCGGGACGCTCGTCGCCCTCCTCGTCGCCGTCTCGCTCGGAGTCCTCGTCGTCTGGCGGGCGCGGATCGTCGCTGACCTCGAGCGCAACGCCCTCGCCGTGACCCGGGCGTTCTCCGTCGCCGTCCTCGAGACACTGATCGCCGCCGAGGACACCCCCGCCAGCCCCGAGAGCCTCCTGGACGACTACATCGAGAGCCTGATGCGCGACGAGCCGTCGATCCGCAGCGTGACCGTCTTCGACGAGGGGGGGCGCGTCTTCGCCACCAGCGAGCTGAGGCCCGGCGGCCGCAGCCCGGTCGCGGCGCTCCCGCGCCTCTCGACCTCGATCTACCGGGACCCGCGTCGAGGCTGGGTCGTCGAGGTGAACCTCCCGCTCCGGACGGGCGAGAGGGGGTGGGGCCTCCTGCAGGTCCTCTACGACGCCGAGCCGACCCGTCACGAGCTGACCGACCTCTTCCTGATGATGGGGGGCGCCACGCTCTCCGCCCTGGTCGTCCTCCTCCTCGTCCTCAGGGCCGTCGTCGTCCACGAGACCCGGCCCCTCTCGTCCCTGGCGGCCGGTCTCGCCCAGCTCGACCTCGAGACGGGGGCCGGTCCCGACCTCCCGGAGTCGGACGACGAGATCGGGGCGGTCGTGGGGCAGTTCAACCGGATGAAGCGGCGGCTCGCGCAGTCGCGCGGCGAGCTCGTCTCCGCGCAGCGGCAGATCTACCACGCCGAGCGGCTCGCCTCCGTCGGCCGGCTGGCCTCGGGGGTGGCGCACGAGGTCAACAACCCCCTCAACGGGATCCGGAGCTGCCTCTGGGCCATCCGCAAGGACCCGGACGACCGGGCCCAGACCGCGGAGTACCTCACCCTGATCGAGGAGGGGATCTCGCGGATCGAGGAGATCGTCCAGAAGCTCCTCGGGTTCGCGCGCAAGCAGTCGAAGCAGACCTCGTCCGTCGGACTGAACGACGAGGCGCGCACCGTCCTCGCCCTCCTCTCGTACCGCCTCGAGAAGGCGGGCGTCACCGTGGAGCTGGACCTCGCCCCCGACCTTCCCGCCGTCACCGGGGACCCGGGTCTCCTGCAGGAGGTCCTCATGAACCTCGTCCTCAACGCCTTCGACGCCGTCGGGGAAGGGGGACGGGTGGCGATCCGGACGTCGGCCGGGAGCGGGACGGTCGTCGTCGTCGTCGAGGACGACGGCTGCGGCATCGCCGCCGAGGACCTCCCCCGCGTCTTCGACCCCTTCTTCACGACGAAGGAGCCGGGCAAGGGGACCGGGCTCGGCCTCTCGGTGGCGCTCGGGATCGCCGAGGCGCACGGCGGCACGCTCGCGGTGGCGAGCCGCCCGGGCCAGGGGGCCCGGTTCACGCTCACCCTCCCCGTGGGAGGGGCCGCGTGAAGGTGCTCCTCGTCGAGGACGAGAAGATCGCGCGGGTCTCGCTGGCCCGGACCCTCGCGAGGGCCGGCCACGACGTCACCGCCTGCGAGACGGTGCCGGAGGCGATGGAGAGGATCGCCCTCGACCGCTTCGACGTCGTCCTCTCCGACCTGCGCCTCCCGGGCGGCTCCGGGCTCGACGTCCTGCGCGCGAGCCGCGCCCGCGACCCCGAGGCCGCCGTCCTCCTCATGACCGCGTTCGCCACCGTCGAGACGGCCGTGGAAGCGATCAAGCTGGGAGCCCACGACTACCTCACCAAGCCCTTCTCCCCCGACCAGGTCCTCATCCGGCTCGAGAAGATCGGCGAGCTCCGCGAGGTCCGGAGCGAGAACGTCCGCCTGCGGAAGACGATCGAGGGGTTCCGGTCGCGCCCCATCGTCGGCTCCTCCCAGGCGATGCAGCGGCTCCTCGAGACCGTCCGCGTCGTCGCGGGACGCGACACGACCGTCCTCGTCGAGGGCGAGAGCGGCACGGGCAAGGAGCTGGTCGCCCGCGAGCTCCACCGCTTCTCGGACCGGTCCGAGGCGCCGTTCGTCGCGGTCAACTGCGCCGCCATCCCGGAGACGCTCCTCGAGAGCGAGCTCTTCGGCCACGAGAAGGGGGCCTTCACGGGAGCGCTGGGGCGCCACGCCGGCTACTTCGAGCGCGCCGACGGCGGGACCATCTTCATCGACGACGTCGACGACGTCTCCCTGGCGCTCCAGGTCAAGCTCCTGCGCGTCCTCCAGGAGCGGGAGGTCGTCCGCGTCGGCGGCCAGCGGAGCGTGAAGGTGGACATCCGGGTCGTCTGCGCCACCAAGGTCCGACTCCTCGACCTCGTGGCCCAGAAGCGCTTCCGCGACGACCTCTACTACCGGCTCGCGATCGTCCCCATCCACGTCCCGCCGCTGCGCTCCCGGAAGGACGACATCCCAGCCCTCCTCGACCACTTCTTCTCCCGGTACGGGGCCGACGGTCCCGCGCGCGAGCGTCTCGCCGTCTGCCTGCCCGAGCTCCTGAGGCACGACTGGCCCGGAAACGTGAGGGAGCTGGAGAACGTCGCGCAGCGGATCATCGCCCTCCCCCGGGTCGGCCCCCTCGAGCTCTTCGCCTCGCGGGCCCCCTCTGCCGCGCTCCCGGCCGACGCTCCGGAGGGCTCGCTCGTCTTCCCGCTTCCCGCCTCGGGCGGCCGCGTCCCCTACCGCGAGACGATGGAGGCCGCCGACCGCCACCTCATCCAGTGGGCCCTGGAGAAGGCGGGCGGGCGCGTCACCGGCGCCGCCGATCTCCTCGACCTCCCGCGTAGCACCTTGCGGAGCAAGATCGAGAAGTACGGCCTCGCCTCGACCGACTCGTAGCCGGCCCCGGGCCGGGCTCACCAGCCGTCGCCGACGATCTCGAGGATCCGGGCGCCGAACCTCGAAAGGCGCCGTGGGTCGCCCAGCCGACCTGCTTCAGGCCGCGCGCCACGAACCCGGAGAGCGTGTCGGCGTCCTCGACGACGAGGACTCGCATCGGGGGAACGTCCTCACGGGGCGGGAGAGGGCGTCCGGCCGGAGCCGGTCCGGGAAGCTCCCTGGCTCTCAGGAGAGGGCGAGCGCCGCCTTCAGCCCCCGCTCGAGCCGGGCGAGGTCGTCGTCGGGAAGGAGGCCGATCCTCCGCGTCAGCTTCGCCCGGTCCAGCGTGGTCACCTGGTGGCAGAGGACGACGCTCGCCTTGCGCAGCCCCGCGCTCCCCTCGGGGATGGCGACTGCCGTCGGGCCGGTGCGGGCCGTCGTCGTCGAGATCGGGACGACGATCACCGAACGCCACGCCGCGACCGAGTTGAAGCCGTCGGAAGAGACCACGACCACCGGCCGCCTCCCGCGCTGCTCGGACCCCGAGCGGGGCTCGAGCTCGGCCCAGTAGACCTCGCCCCGCCTCATCGACGCTCCTCGGGCGCGAGGAGCAGCTCGACGCCGGCCGCCTCGAGCTCCGGGTCGAGGTCGCTCCGGGATCCCGCCGCGGCGGCCGCCCAGGCTGCGATCTCGGCGCGGAGCCGTTCGCGCTCGCGCTCGTCGAGCCACCCCTCCACCGCCTCGCGGACCAGAGACGTGGCCGGCATCCCGAGCTCCTCCGCCGCCGAGCGGAGCCGGTCGTAGGTTTCGTCGGGAAGGGGGACGTGGAAGTTGCGGCGTCCGGAATTCGTCATGGCACGATTGTGCCACGACTGATGCCATGAAGGTATGACATCTCATTGTGGCACGCGGAACGGGAGAGTTTCGTCACGCCCGGAAGCCGAGACCGGCGGCCGCCGTGCCGGGGTCCGCGGGGGGCGGCGGGCTCACCAGCCGTCGCCGACGATCTCGAGGATCCGGGCGCCGTACTTCGAAAGGCGCGAGGGGCCGACGCCGCCGATCGCCGCGAGCTGGCGCTCGTCGTGGGGCTTGCGGGCCGCGATGTCGAGGAGGGTCCGGTCCGCCAGGACCCGGAACGGGGGGACCCCCTGCCGCTTCGCCTCGGCCAGCCGCCAGCGGCGGAGCGCGTCGACGAGGGTCGCGGGAGCGTCGGGGGAGCGCCTCGGCGCGGCGGGCGCCGGCCGGCCGGGCTTCGCGTGGCGTCCCTCCGGCCGTGCCCCGCTCCCGCATGCGACCGGACCGGCCGCGCGTGCCGGCGCCCCGCCCCTCTCGCCCGCAGGGGTCAGGAACGCGCGGCGGAAGCGGATCGTCTCGCCGTCCTTCTCGAACTGGTCGTCCTCGATCCTCACGACCCCCTGGCGGGCGAGGCCGCCGAGGAGGTCCTCGAACGTCCTCCGGTCGACCGCGGGGAACTGCTCCTGCACGCCGCGGTGGAGCTGCCCCGTCCCCTGCCCGTCCCGCTCGCGGAGGAGCTCCAGGACGCGCCGGAGCGCCGCGGCCTCCATCGGGCTCGGCCCGCGCGACCGCCCCGCCCGCGGCGCCACGCTCGACCCCGGCGCGCAGACGTCGCAGAGGCCGCACGCGGCCCCGGAGTCCTCGGTGTCGCCGAAGTGCCGGACGAGCTGCCTCATCCGGCAGCTCGCCCCCTCGGCGAAGCGCAGCATCAGCTCGAGCTGGGTCCGCCGGTGCCGCCGCTGCTCCTCGTACGGCCGCCTCCAGCCGGGAGAGCCGCGCGACGCCTCGCCCGACGGCGTCACCACCGCCCCGCCGAAGATCCAGAGCTTCTCGAGCGCCTTCTCGAAGATGGCCTCCGGGAGTCCGGCCGCCTCCTTCACGCCGTCCGCCGCGACCGGCTCGGCCGGGAGCGCGCGGAAGACGGCCTCGAGGTCGCCCGCCTCCGGGTAGTCGCGCCCGAGGAAGTACTCGTGCGTCCGGACGTCGCCGTACGCGTGGAGGAGGATCGCCCGCGCCGGCAGCCCGTCGCGCCCCGCGCGGCCGATCTCCTGGTAGTACCCCTCCACGCTCCCGGGGAGCCCCGTGTGGATCACGGTCCTCACGTCCGCCTTGTCGACCCCCATCCCGAAGGCGATCGTCGCGACGATCACCTCCGCCGTCCCGGAGAGGAACCGCCCCTGGACCTCGTCGCGCTCGCGCGCCGTCATCCCGGCGTGGTAGGCGACCGCGCGGATCCCGGGCGGCAGCTGGCTTGCCAGGTCGTCCGCCTCCCTCCGGGTCGGCGTGTAGATGATGGCGGGGCGCCGCGACGGGTCGGCCAGCACCTCGCGCACCACGTCCCCCCGGGCGCTCGGCGGCGCCTCCACCACCTCGACCGCGAGGTTGGTCCGGCGGAAGCCGTGGATGAACCGTCCCTCGCCCGCCAGCCCCAGCTGCGCGGCGATGTCGTCCTGGACGCGCGGCGTCGCCGTCGCGGTGAGGGCGAGGACCGGCGCGGGCCGGAGGGACGGGAGGCGCGCGCCGAGGAGCCGGTAGTCGGGCCTGAAGTCGTGCCCCCAATGGGAGATGCAGTGCGCCTCGTCCACCGCCACCAGGGCCGGCGTCCGGCGCGCCAGCATCTCGGGGAAGCCGGGGACCGAGAGCCGCTCGGGGGCGATGAAGAGGAAGTCGAGCGTGCCGTCGAGGTAGTCGCGGCAGGCCTGCCGCGAGGCGAGCCGGTCGCGCCCCGAGTGGATCCTCTCCGCGGCGATCCCGAGCGCGCGGAGCTTCGCCACCTGGTCCTCCATCAGCGCGATGAGGGGCGAGATCACGAGCGTCGTCCCCGCGCGCGCCAGCCCGGGGAGCTGGTAGCAGAGCGACTTCCCCGCTCCCGTCGGCATCACGAGGAGCGCGTCGCGCCCCTCCGTCACCGCGCGGCAGACGGCCTCCTGGTACGGCCGGAACGCCGGGTGCCCGAAGACCCCCGTCAGGAGCTCGCCGAGGCGCTCCGGAGGCACCTTCTCGCGGCGAGGACGCCGCGGAAGCGACGTGGCCGGACTGACCGAGGCCGTCGAGGCTGCGGACGTCGGCAACGTCGGCGACGTCGGCAGCGTCGGCGCCGTCGTCGCCGTCGCCGGCCCGGCGGGCCGCTTGAGGGCCTCCGCCACCACCTCCCGCACGTACGCCTCGATCCCGCGCATGAAGGCCGGCAGCGTCCCCTCGCCTTGCTGCACGCGCGCCAGCTCCGCCTCCCAGCGCCCCGTCAGCGCCGGGCTCTTCACCGACTCGGGGACGAGGCCGATCAGCCGGATCCCCTTGTCGGTGGCGACGAGCGTCTTCCCCTTCCGCTCCATGTAGCCGCGCCGCAGGAGCGTCTCCAGGATCTCGGCCCGGGTCGCCGGCGTCCCGAGGCCGCTCTCCCGCATCGCCTCGGCCAGCTCCTTCTCGTCCAGCGTCCTCCCGGCGGTCTCCATCGCCGTCAGGAGCGTCGCGTCGGTGAAGCGCTTCGGCGGCCGCGTCCTCCGCTCGACCGCCTCCACGTTCACCACGCCTGCGACCTGCCCGCGGGAGAGGCCGGGCGGGAGCGTCGAGCCGGCGTCGTCGCCGTCCTGCGTGGCTTCGGGCCCGGCATCGTGCCCGGCGTCGTCCCCCGCACCCTTAGGCTCGCCCGCACCATTCGCCCTCTTCCGCGTCGCCGGCTCCGGCTCCACCGCCTTCCAACCCGCCTCGACCACCATCGTCCCGCTGGACCGGAAGCGGTCGGCGGGGGGCGCGACGCCGGCCGGCGCCGGGCCCCGCTCTTCGGCCGTCGCGGCCGCAACCGCCGTCACCACCGTCGTCGTCGCCGCCACGTGGTCGTCGTGCCACGCGGCGACGAGCCGGCGCGCGATCAGGTCGTACAGCGCCCTCTCCTCGCCGGCGAGGCCGGCCGGAACGGACGGCGTCGGGATGATCGCGTGGTGGTCGGTCACCTTCGCGTCGTCGACGAAACGGCTCCCCAGCGCCCTCTCGCCCGTCCCGGCCGCGAAAAGCGCGCCGTACGCCGGGCGGAGCGCCTGCATCACCCGCGGCAGGGTCGCCGCCACGTCGCGGGAGAGGTGACGGCTGTCGGTCCGCGGGTAGGTGATCGCCTTCCTCTCCTCGTAGAGCCTCTGCGCCACCTCCAGCGTCCGCTTCGCGCTCCAGCCCAGCAGCCGGTTGGCGTGTCGCTGGAGCTCGGTGAGGTCGAAGAGGAGGGGAGGCGGCGTCCGCCTCGTCTGCGACTCGACCGACTCGACGGCCGCCCGTCCCGCCCGGACCCGCTCCACGATCTCGCCCGCCCGGACGCCGTCCTTCGGGAGCCGCTTCCCGCCCTCCTCGCGGGCCGCCGGGTCGAACCACGTCCCGCGGTAGCGCCCGGACGGCACCTCGAACGTCGCGGCCACCTCGAGGTACTCCTCCGCCACGAAGGCGCGGATCGCGAGCTCGCGCTCCACCACCATCGCCAGCGTCGGCGTCTGGACGCGCCCCACCGAGAGCGTCTCGTCGTGCGCCAGCGTGAAGGCGCGGGAGAAGTTCATTCCGACCAGCCAGTCGGCCCGGCTCCGGCCCCGCGCGGCGTCGGCCAGCCGGTCGAAGTCGGCGCCGGGGCGGAGGCGCGCCAGGCCGTCGCGGATGGCCTCCGGCGTGAGGGACGAGATCCAGAGCCGCTTCACCGGCTTGGCGCAGCCCACCGACTCGACCAGCTGCCGGAAGATCAGCTCCCCCTCGCGCCCCGCGTCGGTGGCGCAGACGACCTCGGCCACGCGGGGGTCGTCGAGGACCTTCCGGACCGCCTCGTACTGGTCCTTCAGCCGCTCGGTCACCACGAGCGGCCAGGCGACCGGGAGGATCGGGAGGTGCTCGCGCCGCCAGCTCCTCCACTCGGGCCGGATCTGGTGCGGCTCGGCCAGCGCCACGAGGTGCCCGACCGCCCAGGTGACGACGTGCCCGTCGCCTACCAGGCACCCCTCGCCCCGGCGCGTGGCGCCGAGGACCGCGGCCAGGTCGCGCGCGACGGAAGGCTTCTCGGCGACGACGGCGACGAGGGGGCCGGGGGCACCCACCCTCAGCGGTTCTTCCGCTTCTGCGCTTCGAACGAGCGTGCCAGCAGCTCCTCGAGCACATTCACGTCGACGTCCGAGAGCTGCTTCAGGTAGAGGCACCCCTTCCCCGTCTCGTGCTTCCCCAGCTTCTTCAGGAGCCCCTCGAAGCCCCCGCTCCCGAGCGCGACGTAGAGCGTCAGCGCCTGCTTTCGCGGGGAGAAGCCGAGCAGCGGGGCGTCTCCCTCCCGTCCGCTCTCGTAGACGTAGTGGTAGCTCCCGAAGCCGACGATGCTCGTCCCCCACATCTTCGGCTCCTCGCCCGTCACCCGCTTCATCAGGGCGACGACGGCGACGCTGTCCTTCCGGCGGCGCTCGTCCTCGATGGCGTCGAGGAACGCCTTCACGCTCCCCTCGTTCCGCTTCGTCTTCGGCTCGGCCATGGCGATCCTCCCTCTTCCCTTCTACGTCTTGACCGGACCGGCCGGGGCCTTCATCCGCCTCACCGTCTCGCGGATCCCCTCCTCGTACGGCGTCGGGGTCAGGCCGAGCCGCCTCTCGATCTTCGTCGAGTCGAAGAGGTAGTCGCGGTCGTTCTGGTAGAGCATCTCGGCCAGCTCGCGCAGCAACGGGCTGAAGAGGCCCCCCGCCTGGAAGAGCCAGCGGGGCATCACCGTCAGCCGCGGCGCCACGCCCAGCTCGCGCGCGGCCAGCTCCACCAGCTGCCGGCCGGTCGGCGCCGGCCGCGCCGTCGGCAGGTGCCACACCTGGCCCCACGCGTCGTCCGCGGCCGCCAGCTGCGGCAGCGCCCGCGCGCAGTCGAGCGTGTAGGTGTAGGAGTGGAGCGTCTCGGCGCTCACCATCACCTGCGCCTTCTTCCCCGCGGCGAGGCGCTGGAGGACGAGGATCGACGGGATTCCCGTCTTCTCGGCGTACGGCCCGTAGAAGTCCGCCGCGCGGGCGATCAGCGCCGTCACCCGCCCCGCCGCCATCTCCTCCTGAAGGTACCCCGCGATCCCGGCCCGGATCTCCCCCTTGACGCTCGACGGCCGAACCGGCGTCTCCTCCGTCATCGCCCCGTCGACGGCGCCGTAGAGGTAGACGTTGTCGAAGAAGACGAGCCGCGCCCCCTTCGCCGAGCAGGCGGCGACGACGTTTCTCATGATGGCTGGCCACGCCTCGCGCCACACCTTCCGGTCGTAGGCGAGGCCGGCCAGGAGGTAGACGGTCGACTCCGGCTCGACGGCGCGGAGGACGTCGCCGGCCGCCGTCAGGTCCGCGCGGACGGCCTCCGCCCCCTCGGCTCCCCGGCCCGAGCGCGAGACGGTCCTTACGCGCGCCCCCTTCGCGAGGAGCTCCGCCGCGAGCGGCGTCCCGATGGCGCCGCCGGCGCCGAGGATGACGTGAAGCGGCTGATTCGCTGCCATCGTTCCCCCTCCGCTCGCGGTCACCCGAGCTCGAGGATCCGTGCGACGGCCTCGCCGACGGACTCCACGTCCTCGGTGCTCGCGACCTCCACCCGGCTCCTCAGCCGGAGCTTCGAGATCGCTCTCACCTGGTCGACGATGGCCACGACCCTCTTCCCCTGGCACGTCACCGGGACGGTGATCGGCGGGTGTGCCGGGGCGGCGCCGTCAACGGCCCCGCCTTCTCATCCCGGCGGCGGCTCCCTCCGGGACGGCATCGCCGAAGGACTGCCACTCCGCGACCTCCTCGGCGAGGACGCTGTCGGCGTTGGCCGCCTGGCACGCTTCCTCCAGCTCTCGCTCGCGCCGGGCCAGCTCCCGCTCCAGGAGCCGCGCCACAGTCGCCGACCGTTCGCGGTCGGGGACCTGGACCAGGAGCTTCCCGGCCAGGGGGTCCGGGAGCGAAGGGGTGACACGCATGTTGCGAATTATGACGTGCGCGTCATCCCGCCCCCTCGGGCTCAGCCCCCCGCGGATGGCGTGTCCGGATTCCGCGCACCTCCCCGCGCGGGGGCCGACCGGGGATCGTTCGCCGGAACGGACGGCCTCAGCGCCGGCCGCTCCTGTCGGGACGGCCTCGACCGTTCCCGTGCGGTTCCCCTCCGCCTTGCGCGGGCCGGCCGTGGCCGCTCTCGACCCGGGCCGGCGGGCGCTGCGCCGGACGCTCCATCCTGACGGACGGCGCCCTCGCGGGAGACGGTGCCTGATGAGCCCGCGGGCGCTCGCGCCGCGGGACCGCCCGGACCTCGCCACCGCCCGGCCGACCGGGCCGCGACGCTTCGTGCCGGGCCGCGGGCCTCGGCAGCGCGTGCTCCTCGGGACGCCGCGGCTCCGAACGCTGCGCATGCGGCTGCCGCACCCTCGGAGAGGTCTCCTCGTGCCGCACCTCCCGGGGGGCGTGCGGGCGCCGCTCGGCCTGCGCCACCGAGTGCCTCAGGAAGGCCCGGGTGCTCCGGATCTCGCGGGCGGGCGCGACCACCGCCACGCGGCCGTGCCGCGCCAGGCCGCTCGCCTCGAGCGTCCGCGGCGCCGTCCGGGCCGCGCGGATCTCGCGGGGGACGATCCGGCGCCCCGTCGCTCGCTGAACGGTCGAGACCGGCAGGGCGACGTTCCGGACCACACCGCCGGAGACGTCGAACCGGGTCACCGGCCTCGCCTGACGGAAGAGCGTCGCGTTCCGCGACGGGTCGACGCGGACCGACGACACGTTGGTCCCGACGAAACGGGTGGTCGGCACGAAGACGTAGCGCGTCGCCGGGAGGACGATCGGCCGTCCCGAGTAGCCCGAGACCCCGAACGCCATCTCCGGCGGGAGCGGGGCCCAGCCGATCCAGTCGTCGCTGTAGCACCAGGTCACCCACGCCGGGGCCCAGACGGTCCCGGGGACCCAGGCCCAGCCGTAGCCGGCGAGATAGACCCACGTGCCGTAGTGATACGGGTCGCCGCCCCACGGGTCGTCCGCCGCCCACGTCCAGCCGTAGCGCGTGTAGACCCACTCGCCGTCGGTGTAGGGCGCCCAGCGCGCCGAGACGCGCGGCACCCACGCTTCACCGTAGGCGCAGTCGACCCAGGTGCCGTAGGGCGCGAGCTCGTCGTGGAAGCCCTCGATCGTGACGGAGAAGCTCACGGAGGCGGCCGCTCTCCCCGCGGGGAGGGTCGTCGCGAGGGCCGCCGCGAGCACGAGAGCCAGAGCGTTCGTTCTCATCGTCGTCCTCCTTCGGTACTTACCGGCGGCCCGATGAGGGCGCGTGGCCCGGCCGCCTTTCCGGACGGGCGGACCGCGGTGCGATCCCTCCCGACCTCACGAAGGAAATCGCAACATCCCTGCCACCGGGACCGTCCCGGCTTCCCCGTCGAATCGTGCGAGAAAGGGCCCTGCCGACGCCGGGGGACGCCCGGCGGACGAAACTCCTTCCTAATCGTTGTAAGAACGACACCGCGAGCGGACCTCGCGCGACGTCAGGGGCCGACCCACTCCCGGAAGAGCGGTCCGAGGTCCCTGCCGCTCTCCCTCTCGAAGGCCACGCGCAGGTCTGCGCTGACGACCGTCCCGCCGGCGTTCTCCCGCGTGAACCGCTTCAGTCCCGCCCAGAACGCGCGCTCGCCCAGCTCCCGGCGAAGGAGGTCGAGGAAGAGCGCCCCCTTCGCGTACTGGATCGCGCGCCTCACCCCGAGCGAGGGGTACGTCCCCGTGTAGGCGAGCGGGACGTCGAAGCCGGCGTCGACCGCCCGCTGGCGTCGCTTCCGGAAGAGGTCGAGCTCGCGCTCGTACGCCGCGCGCCCCCAGCGCGCCTCCTTCCAGGCGGCGACGAGAAAGCTCGTGACTCCCTCGTTCAGCCAGAAGTCCGACCAGGTCCGGCGGGTGACGAGGTTCCCCCACCACTGGTGCGCCAGCTCGTGGACGATCGCCCAGTCCTCCGTCGGGTCGGTCAGGATCGGGTCGACCTCGTCCCGCCCGAGGATCGAGAAGGTGCTCTTCTCCTGCGCCTCCGAGCCGGGGACGAGGACCTGCGTGTAGACGGCCTGTGGGAGCGGCACCCCGGCCTTCTCCTCGAGGAACCTCAGCATCCGCCCCGTCTCGCCGAACCTCACGAGGAGCGCCGCCTCCGTCACGCCGGCTCCCACGAACCTCAGCGTCGTCTCCCCCTCCGCCAGCGACGCCTCGGCGAAGGCTCCCGCGGCGAAGCCGAAGAGGTAGGGGGAGTAGGGGCGCTCCTCCTCGAACCTGAACCGCGTCCGGCCCGGCCCCGCCGGCTCCGCGCCGACCGGAACCCCGCTCGCCACCGCCCCGAATCCCTCCGGCACCGTGACGGTCAGGCCGAACGCCGCCTTCTCCCCCGGCCCTTCCCGGCAGACCATCCAGCGGCACGTGTCGAACCCCGAGTAGACGAATCCCTCCCCGAAGACTAGACCGTTCGCCCGCGGCCCTGCGGCCCCCGCCGCGTGGTACGCCACCACCACCCGCGCGTCCGGCCCGCTCCCGGCCGGCAGGGGAATCACCAGCGCCGGCCCGTCCATCCTGGCCGTCACCGGCTCGCCGGCCACCGTCACGCCGTCGACGACGAGGTCGTGGCGGGGGAAGCGGAGCTCCGTCCCGGCGGCGGGCGCGCCCGCCAGGCGCATCGCCGTCTCGCCCCGGATCGACCGCGCCGCGACGTCCACCTCGAGCCGCGTGTCGTAGCGGACGATCCGGGGTGCGGCCAAGGCGTCCCCGCCCGGCGACGCTGTCGGTGCTCCCGGCCGCGGATGACACGTCGTCGCCGTCACGCCGAGAGCGGCGACGACGAGGAACGGCGTGACGCCGCGGCCATGACGACCGATCTCCATGACATAAGCCTATCCGCTCGCGGCGCCGGACAGGGGCGGAGCGCGACCCGGAGCCACGGCCGGTGCGCTTCCGCTGTAGGTCCGTTCCACGTGGGGCATACGTATAATCGGGCGGGAGGCCATACGTATATGTCTAAGCTCACCCTCAGCGTCGACGACGAGGTGGTCCAGCGGGCCAAGGAATGGGCCGTCCGTCAGGGGACATCTGTCTCTCAGCTCGTCGAGGACTTCCTCCGGGAGGCCGCCGCGACGGGTGAGGAGAGCGACGGGGTTCCGCCCCCCGTGCTCCGGCGCCTCCGGGGCTGCCTGAAAGGGGTCGATGTGGCGGCTCACCGACGGCACATCGAGGCGAAATACCGGTGAGACGACTCCTCCTGGACGTCAACGTCGTCCTGGACGTCCTCCTCGACCGCGAGCCGTGGTCCGCCTCGGCAGCCGCCCTCTGGGCCGCCGTCGAGGCCCGCCGCGCGCGCGGGCTCATCCCGGCCCATGGCGTCACGACCATCCATTACCTGATGCGTAAGGCGCGAGGGGGCTCCTTCGCCGACCGGGGCGTCGCCGACCTCCTCTCCGTCTTCGGCGTCGCTCGCGTCGACTCGCCGGTCCTGAAGGCCGCGCTCGATCTCCGTCTCGCGGACTTCGAAGACGCCGTCTGTGCCGCCGCCGGCGCCGCTGCCCATTGCGAGCTCCTCGTGACGCGTGACCCTGCGGGCTTCCGGGGGGCGCCGCTCGAGATCGTCTCCCCGGGCGAGGCGCTGGTCAGGCTGTCGGTCGTCCGTCCTCCACGCCGCCGTGGTTGAGGTTCGGTTCGACATCGTCACCTCGAGGGGCGCTCCCCACCCGCCCTCAATGCGGATTCAGGATGATTCATGCCTCCGGGCGCGGGCGCTTCGCCGGGCCGGTCTTTACCAGCGGAAGGCTCGCCCCGAGCTTCCCCAACAGGTCCTCCACCAGAGTCCACGCCGCCGTCCTGGCCGCCGGGCCGCCTCCACCTCGACGTGGCCGCGCTGAAGAACGAGCGCCTCCTCCTGAAGGCCCCCTTCGCCACCTCCAGCGGCGGCCGCGTGTGGATGTGGGTGGAGGTCGTCTCCTGGAAGGGCGACCGCGTGGAGGGGATCCTCCAGAACGACCCCTACTACGTCCCTGGGCTGAAGGCCGGCTCCCGCGTCGCCTTCAGCGAGGCCGACGTCGTCGACTTCCTCCACACCCTCCCCGACGGCACGGAGGAGGGGAACGAGACGGGGAAGATCCTGATGCGGAGGGATGGGGAGAGCAGCCAGCCGAGCCGCGGGACTCAGGGGTCGAAGCAGTCGCAGTAGCAGCGGGGTCACGGGCGGACTCCAGACCATCTCCCATCGAGACCTCGTCGTCACGAGCGAGGTTTACGTCGACGGCCCGAACGGCCGCTTCAGCACGGCGACCGACACCTGGACCATCCTCGACTTCCTCGGGAGCACCTCCTTCGACTGGACCACCGGCGTCCGCGTCGACTCGCGCACCCGCGCCAACCTCGCCTGCTCCAACGCCTCGTACTCCGCTTCCATCGTCCGGGTCGCCCTCTACCACCCGACGTCGCCCGGACCGATGCTCAAGGAGTACCAGCTGACGCTCCTTCCCTGGAGCTGGCAGCAGATCCCCGTCGACGTCGCCGTCGACGGCGGCACGCTTCTCTGGAGGCCGTACGGCGGCGAGGCGTTCTGCTACGCCGTCAACGTGGACAACGTCTCGAACGACGGGACGTTCCTGGGTCGGGCGACGTTCGTGCCGTGAGTTGCCGGCTCGGCCTGGTCAGCTCGCCCTAAGGAGAGGGGGCGGCAGCCGCGTGACCCCGGCCGATGCGGCGTAGAGGTCGACTGCCTTCTGGGCGTTCAGCCAGAACTCCGGCGTCGTCCGGAAGGCGGCGCCCAGCTTCAGCGCCATCCCGGCCGTGACGGCGCTTCGACCGTTGACGATCCGGTTCACGACCTTCACGTCGCACCCGAGGTGATCCGCCAGCTGCTTCTGCGTCAGGTGAAGAGGAACCAGGTACTCCTCGCGGAGGATCTCCCCGGGAGAGGTCGGTCGGCGGCGTCGCGCGGAGTCCGTCATGCTGCTCCCCTTTCGCATCAGTGGTAGTCCCTGACGTCGACCTCCATCGGCCCCGAACGGGTCCAACGGAAGACGACGCGCCACCGTTCGTTCACCCGGATGCTGTGGAACCCGACGAGGTCTCCCTTCAGCGCCTCCAGGCGGTTCCCAGGCGGCGACGCCAGGTCGGACAGCTCGCTCGCGTAGTCGAGCATGTCGAGCTTCCTCGCCACGACCCTGGCCACGGTCACCCAGCCGACCTTCGGACCGAGGCGCCCTTGGACGAAGAACCTCTCGACCGAAGCGCTGGCGAATCCCCGGATCGCCACGACCAGCCGTATACCGCGGCGAGGTATACCTCGTCAAGGCGCGATGCGACGGTGCCAGCCCTCCATCGGCGTGGGCGCTTCGGTGCCCCACCGTCGGGTGCCACGGCACCGGCCCCATGGGGCGCTGCCTCCACGCCCCGAGACGACGCGATTTCCGTGGACCGTCTCCCTCCCCTTCTTCTCCGGGTAGACCGGGAAGTACGCCTCCGTGACGGCGGCGAGCCCCTCGTGCCGCAGGCCCGCGAGACGGTAGCCGAAAAAGTTCAGGAAAAGGACGTTCTCCCGGGGGACTCCGTCCTCCTCGAGTCGGGACACCTGCTGGAACGCGTACGTCGACTATCCGCAGCGCCGGGCGCCGATGGGGATCGTCGCCTTCCCCGGCACCCTCTTCACCCTCAGCCGGCGCGGCACTCCCGCCTGGAGCGTCGCTCCCTGGAAGTCGAGGAGGAGGGTCCTGAGGATCTCGCGCATCGAAGAGCCGGCAACGAATGTCACCAGTTGCTGGCCAAGCCGGTCACGAACTCTCCCGGTCCGAGCCGCTTCCGAACGCCCCGAGCTTGCCCAACAGGTCCTCCACCAGCGGCCAGGCCGCCGTTTCTGGGGCGGAGCCGCGCCTGGCCTCGACGAGAGGAAGGAGGAGCCGTCGCAGCTCCCGCTGGCCGTCGTCGAGGAGCCCCTCGAAGCGCGGGTCGAGGAGGTACGACGGCTGCGCCGCCTCGAAGGCGAGGCGGTCGAGGAACATCTCCACCGAGCTGCCGTCGGGCAACCGGATCCAGTCGATCTCGCCCTGCCAGAGGTCCTCGAGGAGCTCGTCGGCTGAGAGCATCAGGGCGGCCCCGAACGGCTCGGCGCGCCCTCCCCTCCCGGGCCGGGTCCTCATCTCGTTTCTAGTCAGCCTGAATGGCGATTTCTCGGGCTGCCCCAGTCGACCCCGTGGCTGAAATCGGTCTTCCGAGTCCGCTCGTCACTCGGACTTCCGCCTGCGACGCCGCCGCACGACCTCGCCGAGAGCCGTCTCGCAGCGGTCGCACCGTTTCTGCGGCAAGTCTTCCGGGTCGTCGATGGGTCCGAAGGGCAGCCAATTGGTGGGCATCGCGCCGTCGGCGAGCAGGTCGATCTCGTCGGCGCACTTCGGGCAGTAGACGAGTTGCGTGTCCGTGTAGGCGATCGGGACTTTCGGCTTCCGCTTGTCCATGAAGACCAAGGGTAGCCTGGGGTAGGCCCGCCCCGCCCGTGGACGCTCTACGCACCGATCCCGATGGAGAGAGCGCGTTCCCTGTGCGCTGCCAGGAAGGCCGGCTCCGGTAGGAACTTCTTCGGCGCCATCATGGACGCCCCCTCGAAGGAGAGCAGCCACTGGTTCCCGAACTCCGAGCCGACGCCGGTGGGGAGGCGATGCCTGGCGAACCGAACACGGCGATCGTCGTCGAAGTACATCAGGAGTCGATCGAAGGCCCGGTCATGAAGGGCGTTGAGGCAGAGGCCATTTCGGGGGTTCGTCCGATGGGCGGCGTCGTCTGCCCAACCAACGATGTGACTCGCCATGAGGAGGCTGGGTATCGAGAGACCCGTGACACAGCATCGCTCGTCGTATGCCGCCAGGACGGCGGAACGAAAGAAGCTCTGCCCGATCCGCCGCTTCGCCATCCCGAGCGCGTCCCTCCCCGGCGGTGGAACCGGATCAGCGCTCCCCGGCGGCTCGCCCGAGCGCTGGCTCTTCAGCTCGGCCGCTTCGACGGCGAGGGCTTCCGGATCGTTCACGAACTCGTTCCAGATCGCCTCCTCTCCCTTGGCGCCGTGCGACATCCCGCCGATGCCGCGGTTCTTGAGGCTCGGGTCCAGCCGAGCGAAGTTCACGAGCTTCAGCGCGACCGAACCGGGAGTCCGCCCGAGCAGGGCAGCGAGGTTCACGACGTCCGGATTGCCGTGGTGCATGCGGCCAAAGGGCGTTCGGCAATAGAGGCCGAACGCGAGAAGGTGCTCGTCTCGGGACCAGCGCGCTCCATTTGGCACGAGGAAAGTATAGAGACCGCGATCTTTCAGAACTCACCGTGATGGCCACGATCATGCCGTCCGTCCCGGTCACGTCGGCGCCCGTCGCCCCGGAGATCCGCGGCCGCGGCTGGCCGGCTCAGTTCACCACGTCGAAGCCCGGAAGGAGCTGCTGGTCGCCGGAATCGGCGTCGTCCTCGGGTTCGTCCCCGTCATCGTCTGATCTGTCTCTTGCCGGTCGCTCCGCCTCTTCGGGTGGCGCGTTCATCGCCGCCAGCCTCCTCTTCGCCCCGTCGTGCCCCTGACCCGCCGCCTTCGCGAGGAGCTCCCGGCCGTCCGCCGCCGTCGCGGGCTCGGTGCTGTCGGCGAGGAGGGTGCCGAGGTAGTACTGCGCGTCCACGAGGCCCGCCTCGGCGGCCTTGTGGACGAGGGCGAGGCCGGCCTTCTCGTCGCGCTCGATTCCCTCTCCCTCGATCAGCGCGCGGCCGATCGCGAGCTGGGCCTCGCGGTCGTCCTTCTTCGCGGCCCGCTGCCACCAAGCGACGGCTGCGACCGGGTCCTTCGGAACGCCGACCCCCTCCCGGTAGAGGATCCCCATCCCGCTCTCGGCCGGGGCGTGGCCGCGCAGCGCGGCCTGGCGGCAGAGGGTGGCGGCGCGGCCTTCGTCGCGCGGCTCGCCGAGGCCGTAGTGCGCGAGGAGGCTGAGGGCGTACAGCGCCTCGGCGTGGCCGAAGAGGGCGGCCTTCTCGTACCACGAGCGGGCCTCGCCGTAGTCCCTCGGCGTGGCGAAGAGCCCGTCCAGGGCGACCTTCCCGAGCCACGCCTGCTTGCCGATCTCCAGCGGCCGGCGGGCCTGGGCGCGGTAGCGCTCCAGCGCTTCCCGCTCCTCGGCCGGGGTCATCTCGACCTCCCGGGGGCCGAGCGGGATCGTTCGCTTGTCGGTCTCCCACGACATCCTGATGCCGGGCGGGAGGTCGCGGAGCTTCTTCTCGAGCCAGGCGCCCACGTCGACGCTGCCACCCCCCGTCGAGTCGTTCCCCTGCAGGCGCCAGCAGAAGGGGCAGAAGGCGAAGGGGATTCCGCTCGACGACGGGACGTAGCGGAATCGGTCGCAGCCGCAGGAGGAGCAGGGGGAGGCGGGCTCGCGCTGCAGCGTCCACTCGCGGCGCCGGCCGTCGTAGAAGGAGGTGACGACGGCCGGGAGCTCCCGGAACCCGCCCTGCTCCAGGAGGACGACGAGGTCGGCGAGGACGGACTTGTAGAGGGCCTTGAGCTGCCGGACGGCCTCGAGGTCCTTTCCCGTGGCGAAGTTGAACATGGCGTCACCCCTCCTCCGTCCACGTCTCGGACGCCGGTGCGCTCGCCCGGACGACGCGGTGCTCGTCGTGCAGCTTCTCGATCCGCAGCCTCTCGCGGGCCACGTCGGCGAACCGGGGATCCGCGAGGGATTCGTACGTGACGCCCTTGAAGCGGACCTCGAGGGCGATCCCTTCCGCGACGGCCTCCGGCCGCTCCCACTCGTCCCGGATGTCTTCCTCGAGGAGGGCGCGGGTACGCTCCTCCGTGAAGCCGCGGACGTCGCCGTAGCGGCGCCAGGGAGCCGGCGGGTTCTCCAGGACCCCGGGAAGGAGGGCGTCGACGAGCTCGCCGACCCGGGCGTCGATCCCGGCCTCGAGGGCGGCCACCGCCTGCGTGCGGAAGGCCTCGACCTTCTTCTGCAGCGCGCCGACTTCCTCGAGGAAGGCCCCCTTGTTCTCGCGGAGGATGGCGGTGCCGTAGCGCGGGAGGACCACGAGGAACTTGTCGACGAGCTTCTTCTTCTCGCCGAGGAGGCCGTTCGCGGCGAGGCCCTTGTCGCCGTCGAAGAGGCGAACGCGGGCCTCGAGGCGCTTGCCCACCTGCGAGCTGGAGAGGGCGGGCGCCAGGTGGGCCGGGACGCGGCCGAGGTGGCGCCCGAGGGCGGCGCCCCTGAGCTCGAGCTCGACGAACTCGAACCGGGCGTTGAAGGCCCTCTCGACCCGGGTGATCTCGAACTTTCGTGGAGGGTTCCTCTTCAGCTCGGTCTGGAGCCTGCGGACGGAGAAGGGGTCGGCGGGACGGGCGCCGAGAGCGCCCTCGTCCGCCGCCACCTGCGCTTCGACGGCCGGGGGCGGGGCGCCGAGAAGGACGCCGTTCGGGGAGGCGTCGGGTCCGGCGGGAGGTTCCTCGATGGAGAGCGGGGTGGGCGAGAAGACGAGGGTGGCGTCGTCGGCGACGAGGAGGCCGATCCTCACGCCACGCTGCTGGCGGACGGCCCCGCCCGCGTCGTCGGCCGCCTGGAGAAGGAGCCTGAGCCCCTCGGGCTCCCCGTAGCCGGCGTGGTAGGGCTCGGCGTCGACGTCGAGGATGACGGCGACGCGCTCCGCGCCGAGGCGCCGCCACGCCGCGGCGACGGCCCGCGCGACGACGGTGGTGACCGCCGGCGCGACGACGACGAGGCGGCGCGAGGCGCTCTCGACGAGGCGAACGAGGGTGGCGTCGTCGGCGACGACGAATCCGTCGGTGCGTTCTTCCATGGCGGGCCTCCGGGCGACGGTGCGGGATGGGCGGTGACGGCCGTCCGTCGCGTCCTCCAGTCGGGACCCGGGACCCGGACAGATGGCGACCGGGGCGGGGGGGCGGTCCTTGACGTCCCGGGTCGCCGGCGCATGGCCCGTCGGTGCGAGACTGCGGGGTCGTCCGCCGGGCCGTTGCCCGAGATCCCCGCCCGAGGAGGCGCCCCGTGGCCACGATGATCCCAGCCGTCCCGATGCCCCCCGCCGGCGCGACCGGCGAGGCGAAGGTGTACGCGGCGCTGGCGGAGCTGCCGGACGGGTACCGGGTCTACCACTCGCTGCCCTACTACCTGCTGCCTTCGGGGCGGGAGCCGCTGCGCGAGGGGGAGATCGACTTCCTGATCCTCCACCCGGAGCGGGGGCTCCTCGTGCTGGAGGTGAAGGGGGGACGGATCGGGTACGAGGGGCGCGAGCGGCGGTGGACGTCGACCGCGCACGACGGGGCGGTGCACGAGATCCGCGACCCGTTCCGGCAGGCGCAGCAGAACGTGAAGAACCTGGTTCGCGAGATAGAGGCGCTGGGGGTGGACGGGGAGGCGCCGCTGGCCTTCGTCCACGGGCACGCGGTGGCCTTCCCCGACTGCGACTGGCGGGTGGAGGCCGACCCGGTGGGGGCGCCGCGGGAGCTGGTGGCGGACGCGGGGGACCTGGCGCGCGGCGTGGAACGGCGCGTCGAGGAGCTCTTCGCCCTCTGGGCGCGGGGGCGCTCGGGGAGCGGGGCGGGCGCCGGGCTGACGAAGCGGTGGGTGAAGAAGCTGGGGCAGCAGCTCCTGGCGCCGCGCTTCTCGCTGGGGCTGACGCTGGGGACGGAGCTGGCGTGGGAGGAGCGGGCGCTGGCGCGCCTGCACGAGGAGCAGGAGCTGGCGCTGGAGTTCCTCGAGCTGAACGGCCGGGCGGTGGTGATCGGGGGCGCCGGGACGGGCAAGTCGGTGGTGGCGTGCGAGCGGGCGCGGCGCCTGGCCCAGGCGGGGAAGCGGGTCCTCCTCCTCTGCTTCAACCTGCCGCTGGCGCACCACCTCCGCGAGCTGGCCGGGTCGTGGGAGGGGCTGGAGGGGCGGGTGACGGCCCGCGCGTACCACGAGCTGGGGCGCGATCTCTGCCGGGAGGCGGGCCTGGCGTGGGAGGAGCCCGACCCGGACGACCGCGAGGCGAGCGAGCTGTTCTGGAACGAGACGTCGGGGTACCTGCTGCTGGAGGCCGCCGGGAAGCTGGGGACGACGTTCGACGCGCTGGTGGTGGACGAGGCGCAGGATTTCCGGACGGAGTGGTGGGGCGTGCTGCGCGAGCTCCTGCCCGGGAGGGACGCGGCGCCGGTGGCGCTCTTCGCCGACCGCGAGCAGGACCTCTGGAGCCGCGGCTCGGTCTTTCCGGAAGGGCTGCCGATCTTTCCGCTCCGGACGAACAGCCGGAACACGGCGGCGATCGCGCGATTCCTGGCGGGGATTGCGGCGGCGGGACCGCCGCCGGGGCCGACGCGCCTCGCCCCGGGCGCCGTCCCGGGCGAGGAGCCGCGGGTGATCCGGTGGCGGAACGGGGCGGACGAACGGGAGAAGGCGGCGGAGGTTGCCAAGCGGCTGCTGGTGGACGAGGGGCTTTCTCTGTCCCGGGTGGCGGTCGTCGGGATGCGGCGGCTCGAGAACTCGTCGCTCGCGGAGAAGCCCGAGCTCGCCGGCTTCCCGGTGGAGGCGATCGGCGACGACGGCCGGGCGCGCGGTGCCGGGGCGCTCCGCTACGCGACGCCGCACCGGTTCAAGGGGCTGGAGGCCGACGTGGTGCTGCTGCTGGGGGTGGACGGGAGCCGCTGGAGCGTGGCGCCGCGGAACCTCTACGTCGCCGCGAGCCGGGCGCGCCACCGCCTCTTCCTGTTTGCGAAGGCGGGGGTGGAGGTGCCGGGGGTAGCGGGCGGGGGGTAGGGCGGGCGATGCGGCTCAGCCACGTTCAGCGAGAAAGCGCCGGAGCAATCCGCGCCTCCAGGCCGGCAACCGTCCGGGCAACCGGCCGGATCTCGCGTAGGAGACGATCGCCTCCGCCGCGTCGGCGATGTCCCGCAGACGGTCCAGGTCGCCCCTAGGCGGCACGGACGGCTTCCGCCAGGACGCGCTGCCGGATCCGGTCCTTCAGGGACTGCGGCGTCGCGAAATCGACGCGCCGCCCGACCACCTCCTCGAGGAGCCGCCGGAGGCGGACGAACTCGAGGATGCCGACGGGCTCCTCGAACTCGACGAGGATGTCGACGTCGCTTTCCTCCGTCGCCTCGGCCCGACAGCGTCCTGTCAGGAGAGGCGTCCCCGCGTCAGTAGTCGCTGGTCATGATGAAGACCGGGCGGTTGTTGAAGTTCTCGTAGATCGGCCGGAGGCGGTCGACGTCGTAGTACTTGGCCACGTCGATCACCTTCTTGCGGCTGGTGACGACGTCGATCGGGACGTTGTCGTAGCGGCCGTTGCGGACGTTGACGAGGCGGCCGTAGGTCCCCTCGAGGATGAGGTCCATCGCCAGGTTTCCGAAGGCCATCGGGACGATGGAGTCGAGGGCGTCGGGGTCGCCGCAGCGGACGAGGTAGCCGAGGCGCTGGCTGATGGTGTTCACGCGCCGGCCCTGGTTGTACTTCGGGGAGAGGCCCTTCAGCCGGTCGGCGATCAGGTCGCCGATCCCGCCCAGCTTCTTGTGGCCGTAGGCGTCCTTCTCCTGGTCCGAGAAGATCATCTCGTCCATGCCGGTGATCTTGGCCCCCTCGGAGACGAGGACGACGCTGTACTTGCTCGGGTTGGTGGACCGGTCGGCGACGAGGAGCCGCGTGAGGCGCTCGATGTCGAAGGGATGCTCGGGGATGACGCAGCGGTTGGCGGCACCGGCCATCGTCGGCAGGAGAGCCGTGAAGCCGGCGTAGCGGCCGAAGACCTCGAGGACGAGGAAGCGCTCGTGGCTCCCGGCCGACGTCCTCAGGGCGTGGGTCAGCTCGATCGTCCGGGTGACGCAGGTGGAGAAGCCGATGCAGTAGTCGGTCCCCGGGACGTCGTTGTCCATCGTCTTCGGGATGGCGATGACCTTGACCCCCTCGCGGTGGAGCCGCTCGCCGTACGAGAGGGTGTCGTCGCCTCCGATCGGGATCAGGACGTCGATGCCGAGGTGGCCGATGTTCGCGAGGACCTCCGGGGTGAGGTCGTTCATGTCGTCCGTGTACTTCTCGCGGAGGTGCTCGGGGACGTTGGCCTTCGGGACGTGCGAGGGGCGGGTGCGCGAGGTGTGGAGGAAGGTGCCGCCGGTTCGGCCCACCTTGTTGACGGTCTCCTCGGAGAGCTCCATCGCGCAGTCGGGGTCGAGCTTCGGCTCGCTCCGGTCGAGGTCGATGAGGCCCGCCCACCCGCGGCGGATCCCGACGACGCGGTAGCCCTCGCGGAGGGCGCGGACGGTGACGGCCCGGATGGCGGGGTTGAGGCCGGGGACGTCTCCGCCCCCCGTGAGGATGGCGATGGTGCCGCGCTTGGTCTTGACGTTGCTCATGGTTCGTGGCTCCTTGGCCCGGCCCCGATGATCTCAAAATCCGGCCGGCCGGGCCGGGCGCGGTTGCAGAGGGCGGTGCGAGTCAGGGAGAGGCCGGGAGGATGGGGACCTTCATCTCCTGGACGACGCTCGGGCGGCTACGTCCCGATCCGGCGGAGCCTCAGGATGGGGCCGTCGGGGGCGTCCGGGTCCCTCAGGTCGATCGAGGCGAAAAGGGCCCACGTGTTCTCCTCCTCGGGGTCGAGGAGGGTCTGCGTCACCTCCCAGCGCCTCGGGCCCGCCGGGCGGAGGTTCGTCCACTGGTGGGCGCGCGACTCGGGGCCGGAGACGAGCTCGGCGTGCTCCTCGAAGAAGGGGGCGAGGGCCGCCTCGAACCGCTCCGGGGTCCAGCGGAGGTCGTCCGTGTCCGGCGTCTGCGCGGCAGCGGTCGCCCCTTCGGCGGGCTCCGGCGGCTGCCAGACCCGTTCCGCGGCGTCCTCCCAGTCCCTGCGGGCGAGGGCCCTCACGAGGAGGTTCATCTCGGCCCGCACGCGCGCGGCGAAGACGCGCGGGTTGGCGAGGAGCTCGGTGAGCCAGGCCGCCTCCTTCTTCCGCTCGGGCGCCGCCTGCTGCGCGAGGACGAGCTCGGGGTGGCGGAGGCTCTCCCACTCCTCGAGGAGGCTGGCGTCGGTTTCGCCGACGAGGGAGCGGAAGAAGCCGAGGACGTCCCAGAGCTCGTCGGTCTTCGCCGACTCGGGGACGGTCTGGTCGAGCGCCTTGTAGAGCTGCGAGAGGTAGCGGAGGAGGACCCCCTCGCTCCGCTCGAGGCCGTAGCCCCTCACGTAGTCGGCGAAGGCGGCGTAGGTCTCGAACATCTCGCGGCCGATCGACTTTGGGCTCGGCTCGGTGCCGGCCGCCCAGGGGTGGTCGCTCCGGAACTCGTTGAAGACGCCGAAGAGGAAGTCGGCCAGCGGCTTCGGGTGCGTGACCTCCTCGAGCCTCGCCATCCGCTCCTCGTACGGGACCCCCTCCTCCTTCAGCTCGGCGACGAGCTTCCCCTTGGCGCGGTCGGTCTGCTTGCGGAGGACGATGTCGGGGTCCTCGAGGATCGACTCGACGACGCTGACGACGTCGACGGCGTAGGTGGGCGAGGCCGGGTCGAGCCGGTCGAGGGCGTCGAGGGCGAAGAGCGAGAGGGCCTGGTGGAGCGAGAAGTCCCACTGAAGGTCCGCGGCGACGACGACGCGGAAGAAGCCGTCCTCCTCGCGGACGAGGCCGATGATCCGCGCGCGGTAGAGCGATCGGACGAGGAGCGCGGCGTGCTTGAGGAGCCGCCCCTTGACGGCGTCGGTCTCGTGGCAGCGGGCGATCAGGTCGCGGATCGCCGCGAAGTTGCGGCGGCGCCCCCTCGCGCCCGCGCCGTCCGCCGGCTCGCTCGGGGGCTCGGCGTCGCGCTGGAGGAGGTCGAGGACCATGCCGTGCGTGACGCGGAACCGCGACTGGAGCGTCTCCGGGGGACGGGCGATGAGCCGCTGGAAGGTCTCCTCGGTCCAGGAGACCTCCCCCTTCGGCGGCCCCTTGAAGGTCTTCTGGAGCTTCTTCCCCGTCTCGGCCGCCTTCTTCTCGGCCTGCCGCTTCTCGACGATGGGTGCGGGCGCCTGGGCGACGACGCTGCCGCGCGTGTCGAAGCCGCGGCGGCCGGCGCGGCCGGCGATCTGCCTGAAGTCGCGGACGGAGAGGATCCCCACCTTCGCCCCGTCGAACTTCGCGAGCTTCGTGAAGAGGACGGTCCGGATCGGGATGTTGACGCCGACGCCGAGGGTGTCGGTGCCGCAGATGACGTGGAGGAGCCCCTTCTGGGCGAGCTGCTCGACGAGGAGGCGGTAGCGCGG
>JAKOVQ010000010.1 GCA_029781975.1 Acidobacteriota bacterium | reverse complement strand
CGCCGCCTACGAGGCGCTCCGGAAGGCGGAGCGCCTCGGTATCGCCGACTCGGCCGAGGCGGCCGCCGAGGCCGCGCGCGCGGGCGCCGCGGCCCGCCGCGCGGGGGACCCGATCCTGGCGGAGTGGTCGGACCGGGTCCGGGCGGCGCTCCTGGCCGCGGCCGGTCGGGTCTCCGAGGCGGGGCCGATCTACGCCGGCGTCCTCGCCACGACCGGCTCGCCGGCCCGCGTCGCGGCCGAGGCCGGCGACGCGTTCCGCCGGGGGGGCGCGCTCGCCGAGGCGGCCCGCTGGTACCGGCGCGCGCTGGCGCTGGGCGGCGCGGGGGCGCTCGAGGGTTCCGAGCCCGCCCGCGTCCTCGAGCGACTGGTCCTGGCGCTGGGCGAGGCGGGGCGTCGGGACGACGCCGTCGAGGAGATCGACCGCTACCTGGCCGCCCGTCCCACCCGCGCCGCCGACGCGGCGAGGGCCCGCGCCCTCCTCGACGAGCGGTTCCCGCCGGCGGGGCCGCCTCCCCGGGGAGCGTCCGCTACGCCTGCTGCAGGAGGAGGATCGCCGTCACCGCGAAGCCGATGACGATCACGGCCGCCCGCGCCTTCTCCTTCCCGATCCGCCGCGCGAAGCGCGCGCCCGCGTAGCCGCCGACGGTGGCGCCGACGATCATGACGAGGGCGAGCGGCCAGACGACGGCCCCCTTGAAGACGAAGTAGGCCGCCGCCACGACGTTGATGGTGATGCCGAAGAAGTTCTTCAGCCCGTTCATCGCGTGGATGTCCTTCAGCCCCAGGAAGCCGAGGACCACGAGCATCAGGATGCCGATGCCGGCGCCGAAGTAGCCGCCGTAGACCGCGACGCCGAGCTGGTAGATCGAGGCTCCCGCCCAGCGGGTGGCGGAACGGGGGCCGTCGGCGGGGCCGTCGTCCGACGGCGAGCGCCGCGCGAGGACGACCTGCAGCAGGAAGAGGAGCGTCGCGAAGAGGACGAGGTACGGCGCCAGGTGGGCGAAGACCTTCTCGGGCGTCCGGAGGAGGAGGACCGACCCGATCGCCCCGCCGACGAGGCTCGGGAGGAAGAGGGTCTTCAGCCACTCGCGGTGGCTCGCCACCTCCGCGCGGTAGCCCGCCATGCTCGCGGCCGCGCCCGGCAGGAGCGCGACGGTGGAGGTGGCGTTCGCCTGGATGGAGGGGACCCCGAGGAGGATCAGCGTCGGGAAGGTCACGATGGTCCCGCCGCCGGCGAGGGCGTTCATGACGCCGGCGCCGGCGGAGGCTGCCACGAGCGCCGCGATGTGGAGGGGGCTCAGCACGCCGCGGCGCCGGTCACCGGGGGTCGGGGGGAGCTGCCGGAGCTGCCGGAGCTGCCGGAGCCGCCGGGGCAGGGGGCGCGGGAGCCTTCGCGACGGGCGCGTCCTTCGCCATCGACCACTCCAGGAACGACCCGTCGTAGAGCCTCACGTCGGGGTGGCCGAGGCGGTACCTGAGCGTGTAATAGACCTCGGACGCCTGGTGGCCGCTGTTGCAGTAGACGATGACGGGCCGGTCGAAGCGGACGCCGAGCGCCTCGTACGCGGCGCGCAGCTCGGGGACGGAGCGGAAGGAGCCGGCCTCGGCCCCCTCCGCCACGACGTCCTTCTTCCAGAAGTGGTCCTTCGCCCCCGGGATGTGCCCGGCGGCCCACTGCTCCTCGGGTCGCGCGTCGACGAGGACGGCCGTCCCGTCGGCCGAGGCCTTCCGGACGTCGTCGATCGTGGCGATCGAGCGGGCGTCGGGAGCGAAGGCTCCCGCGTCGCCCGCGGGGACGGCGGCCCGCTCCTTCGTCACGGGGCGCCCCTCGCGCTCCCAGCGCTTGAAGCCCCCGTCGAGGACGGCGACGTCGGGGACGCCGGCGATCCGGAGCGCCGAGGCGACGAGCGTGGCGTCGACGTCGCTCTCCTCGCCGTAGACCACGGCCCGCGACCCCTTCCGGATCCCGAGGCGCGACGCGACGACGTGGATCACGTCGGGCGGGTAGAGCATCCCCGGCACGCCGTTCGAGACCGACCGGAGGCTCTCCGGCGCGACCGGCTGGGCCCCGGGGACGTGCCCGGTGAAGAACGGGCGGAGGCCCGGCCGCGCGTCGACGACGACCAGCCCGGGCGCCCCGAGCCGGGCGGCGAGCCACTCGGGCGCGACGACGGCCCCGGCGGGCGCGTCCGCGGGCGCGACGGCGGGGACGGCGGCGGAGACGGCGGCGGGGGCGCCCGGCGGCGCCGGGGCCGGGGCGGTCTGCGCGCAGGAAGGAACCGCCGCGACGACGGAGAGGAGCGCGGCGAGAGCGGCCAGGGCGCGGGCGGGAAGAGCGGGACGGCGGGGGCTCTGGGACATCGTGGGACCTCCGGGCGGGCGGGATGTTACAGCCCGCCGGCGAAGGCGGCGTCCGCTATCCTCCGCGCCTCGGACCCCCGACTCGGAGTGAGCATGAAGAGACCCGCCGTTCAGTGGACCCTCGCGGTCGTCGTCACCCTCGCCTCGGCCGTCTTCCAGCGGATGACGGGGCCCACTCATCCGGTCCGGGGCCGCGTCGACGTCGGTGGCGCCGAGGTCCGCCTCCGGCTCACCCGGTCGCACGGCGGCCCCGGGGACCAGCCGATCCGGATCGTCGCGCCGGACGCCGCCGTCACGGGGACGGTGGCCTGGCGCCACTTCCCGACGAACGAGGAGTGGAAGGCGCTGCCGATGGTGCGGAGGGGCGAGGCCCTCGAGGCGGCCCTCCCGCACCAGCCCCCCGCGGGGAAGCTCGAGTACCAGGTGCGGCTCTCGCGCGGGGGCGAGACGGCCGTCTTCCCGGCCCGGCCGGCGGTGACGCGTTTCAAGGGGGACGTCCCGCTCCCGCTCCTCCTCCTCCACGTCGCCGCGATGTTCGCCGGGATGCTCCTCGCCACCGCGGCCGGCCTCCGGGCGGTCGTCCCCGGCGGCGACCCGCGGAGGCTGGCCGTCTGGGCCGCCGCCGTCCTGACGGCGGGCGGCTTCGTCCTCGGCCCGCTGGTCCAGAAGGCCGCGTTCGGCGCCTACTGGACCGGCATCCCGTTCGGCTGGGACCTGACGGACAACAAGACCCTCTTCGCGATCGCCGCCTGGGCCGCGGCGCTCGTGGCGATGCGAGGGGGGGCGGCGCGAGCCCGCGTCGCCGTGGCCGCCGCGGCGGTCGTCACGATGGTCGTCTTCGCGATCCCGCACAGCGTGTGGGGATCGCAGATCGACTGGAGCAAGGTCCCGAGGAGCGAATCCCGCCCCTGAGGGCGGTCGGCGCGGGAGCCGCGTCCCCCTACCGCGTCTCGATCCCCTCGGCGATCGTCACCTTCAGCTTCTGCTTCTCCCTGGGAGGCCCGGACGGCGTTCCCGCCGCCTTCTCCTTCGCCTCCGTCCTCGCCTCCTCCTTTGCCTCTTCCGCCTTCCCGTGGCTCAGCGTGACGGTGTAGGTGCCGCTCGGCAGGAGCTTCTTGGCGCCGAGACCCCCGTACTGGGTCAGGACGTCCTTCGTGGGGCGGAGGTCCCAGGAGACCCGGCCGAGGCCGGGCGTCCCCGGAGCCTCGAGGTTGGCGACGGGCTGGCCCGCCTCGTTGGAGATGGCGACCTTCACGGGGTCGCCCGTGAACGCCTTCACCCAGAAGGTGATGAGCGCCTCGCCCGCGGGGTTCTCGCCGCGGTAGTCACCCTTGCCGGCCGAGTCCTCCCAGCCCGGGAGGAGGTAACGCCCGAAGGCGGGAAGGGGCGCGAAGAGGTGGTCGTCCTTGGCGGCCACCTGCGCGGTGAGCTGCTGGAGCGGCGAGACGTCGTCGACGACGTAGAGGCTCCGGCCGTGCGTCGCGACGACGAGCGCGTGGTCCCGCTCGTGGACGAGGACGTCGTCGACCTCGACGGTGGGGAGCCCCTTCCACTTCGTCCAGCTCCCGCCCCGGTCGAGGCTGACCCAGAGCCCGGTGTAGGTCCCCGCGTAGAGGAGGTCCGGGTTGACGGGGTCCTCGCGGACCAGGGTGACCGGCGTCCCCGCGGGGAGGTTGCCCGTGATGCTCTGCCAGCTCTTCCCGCCGTCGGCGGTCCGCCAGGCGTGAGGGGCGAAGTCTCCGGTCCTGTAGGCCGCGACCGCGAGGTAGGCCACCTTCGCGTCGTGCCGTCCCGCCTCGATCCGGCCGATCCACTGCCCCTTCGCCGCGGCGGGGAGGAAGCCGGTCAGGTCGGTCCAGCGCCCGCCGTCGTCCTCGGTGATCCAGAGCTTGCCGTCGTCGGTCCCGGCCCAGAGGAGCCCGGCCGCGAGCGGCGACTCGGCCAGCGTGTAGACGACGCCGTAGTTCTCGGCTCCGCTCCCGACCGTCACCATCTTCGTCAGGTCGCGCGTCGAGAGGTCGGGGCTGATCGGCTCCCACCGCTCGGCCTTGTCGGCCAGCCGGAAGACGTGGTTCCCCCCGAGGTAGAGCGTCCCCTTCGCGTGCCGGCTCCCGATGAGCGGCGCGTTCCAGTGGAAGCGGAACCTCGGCTGCCCCTCGGTCGGCGCGGGGCGGAGGAGCTTGACCTCGCCGGTCCGCATGTCGAACCGGTGGAGCTCGCCCTCCTGCGACTCGGCGTAGACCACGTTGCGGTCGAACGGGTCGAAGACGCAGTAGAACCCGTCGCCCCCTCCGATGTTCGTCCAGTCGGCGTTGACGATCCCGTCCTTGCTGTACGTGCGGCTCGGCCCGACCCAGTTGGTGTTGTCCTGGAGCCCGCCGCAGATCCGGAACGGGGTCGAGTCGTCCACGTTGATCCGGTAGAACTGTCCCGACGGGATCTTGTCGACGTGGAGCCACGTCTTGCCGGCGTCCCAGCTCTCGTACGCGCCGCCGTCCGTCCCGAGGAGGAGCCGCGGGGAGACGGGCGGACGGTCCGGCTCGGGCTCCTTCTCCCCCGCCCCCTCCCTCGGCTCCGGCTTCCGCTTCGGGATCGGGTTCCCGGCCACGACGAGCGCGTGGCAGTCGGGGTGGACCTTCTGGAAGAGGTCCTCGCGGAACGTCTTCCCGCCGTCGTCCGAGACCTGGAGCATGTAGCCGAGGAGGTAGACCCGCTGGTCGTTCTTCGGGTCGACCCGGATCTGGCTGAAGTAGAACGGGCGCGGGTTCATCCGGCTCGTCCGGGTCCAGCTCTCGCCGCCGTCCTCCGACCGGAAGACGCCGCCGGCCCTGCTCATCGGGTCGTCGATGTCGCTCGTCCCCCCCTCGTCGCTCTGGACCACGGCCATGACGACGCCGGGCCTGCTCGCGGAGACGGAGAGGCCGATGCGGCCGGTGAGCCCCGGGAGCCCCTTCGTCAGCTTCTTCCAGGTGGCGCCGCCGTCGGTCGACCTGAAGATGCCGCCGAGGTCCTTGCCGTCCGTGAAGGAGGCGCCGTACGCGAACGACCACGGCGTCCGCTGCCGGGCGTAGAGGGCGGTGTAGAGGGTGTCGGGGCTCGACGGGTCGAGCGCCACGTCGCCGCAGCCCACCTTCCCGGCCTCGGGCCCTTCCACGCCGAGGACCTTCTTCCAGGTCTTCCCGCCGTCTTTCGTCTCGAAGAGGCCGCGCTCGCCGCCGCTCGTCCAGAGGTCGCCCACCGCCGCCACCCAGGCCGTGGCCGGGTCCTTCGGGTGGACGACGATCCGGGCGATGGAGCGGCTCCCCTTCAGGCCGACGTTCGTCCACGTGGCGCCGCCGTCGGTCGAGCGGTAGACGCCGTCGCCCCAGCCGGAGGAGTTCCGGTCGTTCGCCTCGCCGGTGCCGACCCAGAGGACGCGCGGGTCGGAGGGGGCGACGGCGACGGCACCGATGGAGGCGGTCGTCTCCTCGTCGAAGATCGGCGCGAAGGTCGCGCCGTGGTTCGAGGTCTTCCAGACCCCCCCGGTCGCGAGGCCCACGTACCAGGTCGCGGGGTCCTCCGGGTCGAGGGCGATGTCCGAGACGCGTCCTCCCATCAGCGCCGGGCCGATCGGACGCGGCTTCAGCGCGGCGAGCTGGCCGGCCTCGAGCGAGAGGCCGGCCTTCGCCGCGGCCGCGGGGGCCGGCTTCGCTTTCGCCGACTTCGCCGACTTCGCCGTCTTCGCGGGCGTCGCGGCGGTCGAGGCCTTCGCCTTCTCGGCTGGCGCCGCGAGGAGCGCGGGCGCCGCGGCCAGGGCGAGGGCTCCGAGCAGCGGGAGGAGCCGGGTCCGGAGCCGGGACGGGACGTCGATGGCGTCGTGCGGTGTCACTTGCCGAGCTCTCCTGCCGCGCGAGCGGCGATCTCGACCCCGCGGGCGAGGACGGAGCGGATCCTGCCGTCCTCCAGCGCGAGGATGCCTGCGATGGTGCAGCCGGCCGGGGTCGTCACGTCGTCCTTCAGCGCCGCCGGGTGCCGGCCGGTGGCGAGGACCATCTCCGCGGCCCCGAGCGTCATCTGGGCCGCGAGCTGGATGGCGGCGCCGCGCGGGAGGCCGCGCATGACCCCCCCGTCGGCCAGCGACTCGAGGACGACGTAGATGAACGCCGGGCCGCTCGCCGACAGGGCGGTCACGGTGTCCATGTGCTTCTCCTCGAGCTCCATCGTCTTCCCCATCGTCGAGAAGATGTCGAGGGCCATGGCGGCGTGCTCGTCGGTGGCGTGCGCCCCCTTGGAGACGACCGTCATCCCCTTCCCGATGAAGCAGGGAGTGTTCGGCATGGCGCGGACGACCGGGACCCCGGGTCCGGCGATCCCCTCGATGAAGCCGGTCGAGATCCCGGCGGCGATGGAGACGAGGAGCGGGGCGTGGTCGAGCGACGCCTTCGCCCGGAGCCCCTCGACGACCTTCTGGACGTCCTTCGGCTTGACGCAGAGGACGACGATGTCGGCCCCGTGCGCCGCCTCGGCGTTGTCGACCCCGCAGGCGATCCCCAGCTCGCCGCCGAGCTTCTCGGCCGAGCCGCGCGTCCGCGCCGTGCACCGAAGCTGCCCCGCCCCGACCTTGCCGGAACGAAGGAGCCCGCCGACGAGGGCGCGGCCCATGGTCCCGGAACCGACGACGGCGATCCTCTTGTCCGAAAGCATCTCTTCCTCCGCCCCGCGCGCGCGGGGACGCCCGGCGATGGTACCGCCGCCCCGTTCCCGGAGCGGACGGCGGGGCCCGCCGGGGCGGCCCTCCGGGCCCGCGGCCGGCGGTCGCGGGGGGCCCGCTGGCCCCCTCCCGAAGCCGGGTCTAGAATCCGCGGACGCCCGCCCGGGCGCGAGCGAACCCCGAAGAGGTGCCTCCGAGATGAAAGTCCACGAGTACCAGGCGAAGGAGATCCTTCGCGCCTATGGCGTCGCCACGCCGCGGGGCCGGGTGACCGACAGCCCCGAGGAGGCGCGCCAGATCGCCAAGGAGCTGGGCGGGAGGGCCGTCGTCAAGGCGCAGATCCACGCGGGCGGCCGGGGCAAGGGGGGCGGCGTCAAGCTCGCCAAGAGCCCCGACGAGGCCTTCGAGCTCGCCAAGCAGATCATCGGGATGCAGCTCGTGACGCACCAGACCGGCCCCGAGGGGCGCAAGGTCAAGAAGGTGCTCGTCGAGGAGGCGGCGCAGATCGCCCAGGAGCTCTACCTCGGGATCACGCTCGACCGCGCCATCGGCAAGCCGGTCCTGATGGCGTCGCGATTCGGCGGGATGGAGATCGAGGAGGTCGCCCACCGCGACCCGAGCGCCATCCTGAAGGAGCCGTTCGACGCCCAGACGGGCCTCCAGCCCTTCCAGGCCCGGAAGGTGGCCTACGCCCTCGGCCTGACGGGCGACACCCACAAGAAGGCGGTGCCGTTCCTGATCGCCCTCGCGAAGGCCTACGTCGAGACCGACGCCTCCCTCGCCGAGATCAACCCGCTGATGATCACGGCGCAGGGCGACGTCGTGGCGCTCGACGCCAAGATGAACTTCGACGACAACGCCCTCTACCGCCACTCGACCATCAAGGAGTACCGCGACCTCGACGAGGAGGACCCCCTCGAGGTCGAGGCCTCGAAGTTCAGCCTCAACTACATCAAGCTGGACGGGAACGTCGGCTGCATGGTCAACGGCGCGGGCCTGGCCATGGCGACGATGGACATCATCCAGTACGCCGGCGGGATGCCTGCGAACTTCCTCGACGTCGGCGGCGGCGCCAACGAGGAGCAGGTCCAGAACGCCATGCGGATCATCCTCTCGGACAGGAACGTCAAGGGCGTCCTGATCAACATCTTCGGCGGCATCATGCGGTGCGACATCATCGCCACGGGCGTGGTCCATGCCGTCAAGGAGATCGGCTGCACGATCCCCGTCGTCGTCCGCCTCGAGGGGACGAACGTCGAGGAGGGGAAGGCGATCCTGAAGAGCTCGGGCCTCGCCGTCATCCCCGCCGACGGGATGAAGGACGCCGCCGAGAAGATCATCGCCGCCGTCGGGAAGGGGAACTGAGATGGGCGCCTGGATCGACACGAACACGCGCGTCCTCGTGCAGGGGCTGACGGGCCGCGAGGGGAAGTTCCACGCGCTCGCCGGCCGGGACTACGGGACGAAGGTCGTCGCCGGGGTCACCCCGGGCAAGGGGGGGACCGACGTCGAGGGGATCCCGGTCTTCAACACCGTCCACGAGGCCGTGAGGGAGACGGGGGCCAACGCCTCGCTCCTCTTCGTCCCGCCGCCCGCCGCGGCCGACGGGATCATGGAGGCCGCCGATGCCGGGGTCGCCCTGGTCGTCGCCATCACCGAGGGGATCCCGGTCAACGACATGATCCGGGCGAAGGCGTTCCTGAAGGAGCGCCCCGGCGTGAGGCTGATCGGCCCCAACTGCCCCGGCATCATCCGCCCGTCCGCGAAGGTGAAGCTCGGCATCATGCCCGCCCGCATCCACAAGCCGGGCAAGGTCGGGATCGTCTCCCGCTCGGGAACGCTCACCTACGAGGCGGTCGGCCAGACGTCGGCGCTGGGGCTCGGCCAGTCGACCTGCATCGGCATCGGCGGCGACCCGATCAACGGGACCAACTTCATCGACGCCCTCACCCTCTTCGCCGAGGACCCCGAGACCGAGGCGGTCGTCATGATCGGCGAGATCGGCGGCAGCGCCGAGGAGGAGGCCGCCGCCTGGATCCGGAAGAACATGAGGAAGCCGGTGGCTTCCTTCATCGCCGGCCGGACGGCTCCCCCCGGGCGCCGGATGGGTCACGCCGGCGCCATCATCTCCGGCGGAAAGGGGACCGCGGCCGAGAAGGTCGCCGCCCTCCGCGCCGCCGGGGTCCACGTGGCCGACTCGCCCGCCCTCATCGGCGAGACGCTGATGAAGGCGATCGCCGGCTGACGCCGGCACCAGGGACAGCAGGGAAGACAGGAGCTCACGCTTGGAGAAGACGTTCGCCATCGTCAAGCCCGACGCCCTCGAGGCGCGGAACGCCGGGAAGATCCTCGCCCGCATCGAGGCGGAAGGGTTCCGGATCGTCACGCTGAAGAAGCACAGCATCACGAAGGCCGAGGCCGAGGGCTTCTACGCCGAGCACGCCGGCAAGGGCTTCTTCGGCTCGCTCGTCGCCTACATGACGTCGGGCCCGGTCCTCGTCGCGGTCCTCGAGCGCGAGAACGCCGTCGCCCACTGGCGGGCCGTCATGGGCGCGACGAACCCCGCGAACGCCGACCCCGGGACGATCCGGAGGGAGCTCGGGCAGTCGATCGAGCGCAACGCCGTCCACGGCTCGGCCAACCCGGCCGACGCGGCGCGCGAGGTGACCTTCTTCTTCTCCCAGGCCGAGATCCTCTGAGACGGGCAGGCGGGGGCGGCGCGCCCCCGCCTGCGACAATCCCCGGGTGAGGTCCCTCGCCGCATCGGCCCTCCTCCTCCTCGCCGCGCTCGCCGCGCCGGGGCAGGAGCCGACGCCACGGCCCGTCCTGGGCGGCGGCTTCGGGCGGAGCCGGACCCCGGTGCCGACCCCCGTCGTCGTCCCGGCCCGGACGCCGGCGCCCGCCCCCCCATCCGCTGCCGGGACCGCCCGCCCCGCGGGCGGCGTGGAGGCCCCGGACCACCCGATCCTCGGGGCGGCGCCGGCGGCACCCGCGGCCGCGCCGACCCGTGCGCCCCGGCCGGAGTCCGCCGTCCCGCCGACCCCCCCCAAGGCGAAGGCGAGCGTCTCGGTGGGCTACGTCCTTGTCCCGTTCGTCGTGACCGACCGCAAGGGGCGGCCCGTCCGGGATCTCGCCGCGAAGGACGTCACCCTCCTCTGCGACGGCGAGCCGGTGGCGATCGACTTCGTGGAGCGGAGCGACGACGCCCCGGTCTCGTTCACCATCCTCCTCGACGGGTCGGGCTCGATGGGGCTCGTCGGAAAGATCGACGGGGCCCGGATGGCCATCCGGGCGCTCCTCGCCAACCGTCAGCCCCACGACGACTACGCGCTCTACGTCTTCGCCGAGGGGGAGGTGCGGGAGGTCGTCCCGTTCACGGAGGACCCCTCGCGCGTCGTCGCGGCCGTCGACCGGGTGAAGCCGTGGGGGAAGACCGCCTTCTACGACGCCCTCGCGGCGATGCCCGAGCGGAGCCTCCTCGGGAAGAACGGCGCCCGGGCCATCATCCTTCTGACGGACGGCCTCGACAACGCCTCGACCCTGACACGGGACGAGCTGACGAAGCTCCTCGAGGGGATCGAGGTCCCCGTCTACCCGCTGGGGCTCCGATCTCCTGGCCTCCCCGCCACCCCGGTCAGCGGGGCCGGCTCCGAGAAGCTCGTGAACATCGACGTCCTCGACCACGTCGCCCGGATCTCCGGCGGCCGGCTTTCCGTGGTGGACGACCCTTCGGAGCTCCCGGCGGCCGTCCTGGGGATCGAGAAGGACCTCCGGGCCCAGTACCTCATCGGTTTCGCCCCCACGGGAAAAGGTCCCGTAAAATATCGATCGCTTACCCTGAAGCTCGCCGGGCCAGCCCGACCCGTGCGCGTCCGGGCGGGGTATCGGGGGACCGAGCCTCCCGGGCGCGGGTCGAGCCGTCCCGACGGGAAGGGGAGGCGGAAGGAGTCATCATGAAGAGAACCAACGCAACTCTCGCCCTGGTCGCCCTGGGCGCCCTGGTGGCGGGGCTCTCGGGCTGCGCGACCTCGGAGTCGGTCGACAAGAAGATCGCCGAGTCCCAGGCCAAGACCGACAAGAAGATCGAAGGGGTCGAGACGCAGGTCGAGGAGCTCCAGACCAAGCAGAAGGCGACCGAGACGAAGGTGGAGCAGCAGGGCCAGGACATCCAGAAGCTCTCCCAGTCGGCCCAGGAAGCCCTGAAGCGGGCCCAGGAGGCCGGCGTCCTGGCGAAGGGGCGCGTCGTCTACGAGCAGGCCTTCACCGAGGACCGGATCAAGTTCAAGACGGGGTCCGCCGACCTCGACAAGAACGCCATGGAGGCGCTCGACGAGTTCGCCGCCAAGGTCAAGGGGATGGGGAAGGGCTTCTACTACGAGATCCAGGGGCACACGGACAACACGGGTACGGACGAGATCAACTTCCAGCTCGGCGACAAGCGCGCCGAGGCCGTCCGCCGGTACCTGGCGCTCAAGCACCAGTTCCCCCTCCCGCGCGTGGTGACGATCTCCTACGGCGCCACGATGCCGCTGGAGCCGAACAAGACGTCGAAGGGGCGCGCCGCCAACCGGCGGGTCGTCATCGTCGTCCTCGAGTAGCTTTCCGGGATCCGCCGCCGGGAGGGCCCGAGGGCCTTCCCGGCCGGCCGGTCCCGGTCGTCTCGTCGCGGCCCGGGGGCGCGCCCCGCCGAGCCTGCGGAAGGGGCGGGGGCACCGGGATCGCCCGTCTCCTGAGCTCGGCGACGAGGCCGGCGAAGTCCGCCGGCGGCTCGGCGCGGAGGAGGACCTTCTCCCCGTCCGGCGTGTCCCACCCCAGCTCGACGGCGTGGAGCGCCTGCCTCCGGAACGCGACGGGGAACGGAGGGCGCCGCGCGTCGCGGTAGACCGGGTCGCCCACGAGCGGATGGCCCGCGTGGGAGAAGTGGATCCGGATCTGGTGCGTCCGCCCGGTCTTCAGGCGCGCCTCGACGAGCGTGGCCAGGCCGAAGCGCTCCAGGACCTTCCACTCGGTCACGGCGGGGATCCCCTTCTCGTCCGGCTTGGCCACCCGCTTGCGCCGCTCCCCCTCCTCCTCGACGATGTCCCTCTCGAAGGTCCCGCGGTCGCGCGGGAGGTTCCCTTCGACGACGGCGAGGTAGGCGCGCCGCATCGTGTGCGCGCGGAGCTGCGCCTGGAGGGCGACGAGGCCGCGGCGGGTCCTGGCGAAGACGAGGATCCCGCTCGTCTCCTTGTCGAGGCGGTGGACGACGGAGATGTACGGCCGCCCCTTCTCGCGCCGCGCGGCCCAGGCGCTGACGCGCGAGAGGAGCGAGTCCTTCTCCCTGGCCTCGGTCGGGTGGGTCAGGAGCCCCGCCGGCTTCAGGACCGCCACCGAGTCCGCGTCCTCGTGGAGGACGGTCAGCGAGGTGTCGACGTGCCGCCGGACCTTCCGGTTCGGGTCCCAGGCCACCTCGTCGGCTGGACCGACGACGGCACCGGGGTCGTCCACCACGGCGCCGTTGACGGTCACCTGCCCCTCGAGGACGGCGCGCTTCAGGCGGGAGGGGGTCGCGGTCGGGTAGAGGGCAGAGAGGCGGCGGACGATCCGCCAGGAGCCTTCGGGGAGCGCGTTCACGGCGGCGCCAGCATCTCACAGGGGAGGGCCGGGCCGGCCGGCCCGCGGGTATCCTCGGAGGCATGAAGAGGGACGCCGCATCGATCCACGCCCGCCGTCGGAGCCGCCTCTACGACCGGCTGAAGGAGGGGGTCGCCCTCCTCTTCGCGGCCCCGGAGGCCCGGCTCGGCTGGGACACGGAGTACCGCTATCGCCCCGATCCCGACTTCCTCTACCTCACCGGCTTCGGCGAGCCGGACGCGGTGGCCGTCCTCGACGCCGACAGGCGCCGGTTCGTCCTCTTCGTCCGGCCCCGGGACCGCGAACGGGAGACCTGGACGGGCTACCGGGCCGGCGTGAAGGGGGCCGTGAGGGACCACGGCGCCGACGAGGCCCACGCGGTCGAGGAGCTGCCGAAGCTCCTCCCGGACCTCCTCCGGAAGGCGTCGACGCTCCACTACGCCCTCGGGGTCGACCCGGAGCGGGACCGGACGGTGGGGGAGATCCTCGGCCGGTTCCGGCGCGAGGCGCGGAACCCGCTGCGCGGGCCCGTCCGCGTCCTCGACGTGACCGAGGTCCTCCACGAGATGCGGCTCGTGAAGGAGCCGGAGGAGCTCGCCCTGATGGAGCGCTCGTGCGAGATCGCCGCGCGCGCCCACGACGACGCCCGCGAGGCGGCGCGCCCCGGGCGGTTCGAGTACGAGGCGGAGGCGGCCGTGATGCGCCGCTTCCTCGAGGCGGGGGCCTCGGGGTTCTCGTACGCCCCGATCGTCGCGTCGGGCCCGAACGCCACGGTCCTGCACTACGTCGAGAATCGGCGCCGGATCGAGGAGGGGGACGTCGTCCTCGTCGACGCCGGGTGCGAGTACGAGGGGTACGCCTCCGACATCACGCGGACGTTCCCCGCCTCGGGGCGCTTCACCCGCGAGCAGGAGGAGGTCTACCGGACCGTCCTCGCGGCCCAGGAGGCGGCGATCGCGAAGGTGGTCCCGGGCCGTCCGTTCCAGGACGCCCACGACGCAGCGGTCGACGTCCTGGTCGACGGCCTCCTCTCGATGGGGCTCCTGAAGGGCAAGCGGAAGTCCGTGCTCAGGAAGCGGAGCTACGAGCGGTTCTACATGCACCGGACCTCGCACTGGCTCGGGATGGACGTCCACGACCGCGGCCGCTACCTCGACTCCGAGGGCGAGCCGCGCCTCCTCGTGCCCGGGATGGTCCTGACGGTGGAGCCCGGGCTCTACGTCCGCCCGGACGAGAAGAAGGTCCCCGGCCGGTTCCTCGGCATCGGCGTGAGGATCGAGGACGACGTCCTCGTCACCGCGGACGGCAACCGCGTCCTGACGGCCTCCGCACCGAAGTCGGTGGAGGCGATGACGTCGCCGCCGGCGCCGGCGCGGCGTCGCCTGCCCCAGCGCCGGCCCGCGACGGGCACGACCGTCCGCGCGAGGCCCGGGAGGCGGCCTCGGGCCCGCGGGCTCGCGTGAGGGCCCGCCCCCGCCCGGCTCAGTCCCTGCGGTACGAGAGGACGTAGACGGCCGCGGCCACCCCGCCGAGGGCGGAGATCCCGAGGACGAGGGAGAGGTTCTCGAGAAGGCCGCCGAGGACGGCGCCCGCGAGGTTCGACGCCAGCGCCGGCGCCAGTCCGGCCGTGCGGCGTAGGGCGCCCGCGAAGATGAACGACGAGAACGCCACGGGGAGCGCCAGGAGGACCGTCGCCCCGAGGAGGGCGAGCGGGCCGCGGCCGAGGGCGGCTCCGGTCGGGACGAGCCACCCCGCGAGGAGGGTGAGGACGAGGAGCCCGTAGAGCGGCCCGGCCCTCACCCGCCTCACCCGATCCACGAGAGCGGTGACCGCCAGGGAGATCGCCAGGATGGCGGCGATCGCGACCGCGCTGACCCTCCACGTGGTCCCGTAGAGGAGCGCGAGCTGGGCGATCGCGCGCGTCTCCACGAGGAGGAACCCGGTCCCGAGGAGGAAGAGCTGGCGATCGGGCGCGAAGGCGCCACGGAAGAAGAGCCGCACGAGGAAGGCGGAGGCGAGGGCGATGCCGAGGCTGGCCCAGAGGACGGGGCCCGGGATCGCCCGCTTCTTGAGGTAGAGGAAGGGCCAGTCGTCGCGAGGGGTGTCGCGCGGGGAGCGGGCGGAGCCGTCCGGGGCCCCGCCGGCGGCTCCGGCTCGATCCGCCCCGGGACCGAAGACGAACGTGGCCCCGTCCCGGCCCCTCTCGACGCGCGGACGGCGGCCCCACGCCTCGGTGATCGCGGCCTCGAGGTGCTCCGCGACCCAGGGCTGCTCGATGTAGACCGTCATGTAGACGACGCCGTCCGGCGTCAGGCGCCGGAGGGCCTGGCGGACGCTCTCCACGGTGTAGACGTAGTTGTCGAGCCGGATGCTCGAGGCGAGGGACGAGTAGAAGCCCAGGTGGGCGTCGAGGATGCCGAAGACGATCAGGTCGTAGGAGGGACCCGGCCGCCTCAGGAACGCCCGCGCGTCGTCGACGACCGCGTGGACCCTCGGGTCGCTCCAGGGGTGCTGCGGGTGGAGCTTCCGGCCCAGCTCGAGGATGACGGGGTCGATCTCGACCGCGTCGACGCGCTCGGCGCCCCCCCGGAGCGCGGCGACCACGTCGTTCCCCGAGCCGGCGCCGAGGACGAGGACGGACCGCGGGCGCCGTCCCCGGTACGGGGCGGAGTAGACGGCGGGGCCCTTGGCCGTGCCGATGGGGGACGAGCCGGTCCGCGCGTCGAGGTCGAAGTCGATCATCCGCTGGTAGAAGAGGCTCTGGACGGCGAGCGTCCAGCCCGTCGGGACGAGGGTCCCGTCGCGGGCCTTGACGAGCCCGCTCTGGAAGTACTCGATGCGGTTGTAGGGGCTCCAGATGCGCGTTCGCCCCTCGCGGCGGTCGAGGGCCGCCATGGACGCGCAGCACGCCACGGCGGTCGCCGCGGCCACCACCCGCCGGCCGCGGAAGCGCGGGAGGGCGAGGAGCGCGACGAACGCGACCGCGGCGTTGGCCCAGAGAGGGGCCGACGCCGCGGCCAGCGCGAAGACCAGGAGCACGCCGGCGATCGAGCCGGCGAGGTTCGCGAGGTAGGCCCGCAGCGGGGGGAGAGAGGCCATCGCGCGTCCGGCCGCCTGACCCAGCGGGACGACGGCCGCCGCCGCGATCGCGAAGCACCCGGCGACCGCGACGGCGAAGACGAGCAGCTCGCCGGCGGTCGACGCCGCGACGGCTCCGAGGTTCGACTCGATGCCGACGGGCCCGAAGGCCACGGTCCCCCCGCCGGGGAGGTCGGAGACGAGGCCCGCGAGGAGGCCGAGGCCGAGGAGCGGTGCGGCCCACGGGACGAGGTCGCGCCTTCCGCGCGTGGCGGACGTCGCGTAGCCGATGCCGAGGCCGAGGAAGGACGCCACGAGCGGCAGGTTCCGGGCGAAGGCGAGGACGCGCACCTGGGCGTCCAGCCACCGGATCAGGAGGAGCTCGACGAAGAGGCCCAGCCCCGCCAGGACGGCGACTTCGAGGAGCGTTCCCCCGGGCGCGGCGGCAAGGCTCCCGGGCTCCTCGCCGGGCCCCGGACCGGGGGAGGTCCCCGTCATGCGCCGGTCGGCTTCCGAGCGGCCCCTTCCCCGAGCCTCCCGACGATCTTCGGCAGGTCGACCCCGAACGCGCTCCTGAGCTGCTCGACGAGGTTGACCCCTTCCGCCACCTTTCCCGACGGCGGGAGGTAGGCGACCCGATCGACCTTCACGCTCTGGATCGTCTCGACGAGCGACGCCATGACGCTCTGGAGCTTCTGCATCAGGAAGATGTCGCGGGCCGACGGCCCGGCGGCCTTCCACGTCTCGATCATCTGGGTGAGGACCTGGGCCGTGGCCCGGCCGTCCTCGACGATCTTCGCGGCCTTGCCGCGCGCCTCGGCCTGCTTGGCCTCCATCTCGGCGCGCGCGGGCGCGACGACGTCGGCCTCGAGCTGGAGGCGGACCTGCTCGAGCCGCGCCTGCTGGACCTTCAGCTCGGCCTCGGCCTTGGCGACCGCCGCCGTCACGCGGCCCACCTCCTCGGCCACCATCGCTTCGCGCCCCGTCTCGCACTGGGTGATCCGCTTGTCGGCCTCGGCCTTCGCGATCGCCATGTCGGAGTCGATGACGGCGAGACGCGCGCCGAGGGCGTTCTGTGCCTCGCGGATCGCCGCCTCGGCGTGCGCCTGGGCCTCGGCGGTCCGGGCGATCTTGTCGAGCTCGGCCGACTGCTTGCGGCCGAGGGAGTTGAGGTAGCCGACCTCGTCGGAGACGTTCTGGATCTTCAGGACGTCGAGGACGAGCCCCAGCCGCGAGAGGTCGTGCTCGGCTTCCTCCAGGAGCTTCTCGGCGAACCGGAGCTTGTCGGTGTTGACCTCCTCGGGCGTCAGCTGGGAGAGGACGCCCCGGAGGTTCCCCTCGAGCGTGTCCTTGGCCACCTGGATGATCTGCGGCCGCCCGCGTCCCAGGAGCCGCTCGAGCGCGTTGCCGAGGAGGGGCTGGTGCCCCGCCACCTTCAGGTTGGCGACCCCCTGGATGGTGAGCGGGATCCCCCCCTTGGAGTAGGCGTTCGTGACGGCCACGTCGACCGTCATGTTGGTGATGTCCATCCGGTCGACCCGCTCGAGGAGCGGCGTCCGGAGCGAGGAGCCCCCCTTGACGATCCGGTACCCGACCGGCTTCCCCTGCACCTGCCCCTTCGACCCCGAGAAGACGATGACCTCGTTGGGGCTGCAGATGTAGAAGAGCTTCCGGACGACCAGGACGGCGGCCACGCCGAAGAAGAGGACGACGCCGACGATGACGCCGGCCACGGAGCCGAGGTCGCTCACGACGCCACCTCCCTGGAAGCCGCCGGGGAGAGGAGGGCGACGACGTCCACCCCCGTCGTCTTGCTCACCTCGAGGAGGACGCTCCTCACGGCGGCAGGGTAGGAGGCGACGTAGCTCGCCAGAGCGGACCCGTCGCCCGCGTCGATCAGGTGCGTCTCGGAGACCTGCAGGGCCTTCACCCTCTCGACGACGGTCCTCAGGATCTGCTCGAGGTTGTGGATGAGGAAGACGTCCTTGGCGGCCGGGCCCGCCTCGACCCAGACGACGGTCAGGAGGCGGAGGATCTGGGCGAGCGCGTTGCCGTTCTCCTCGATGGTCGCCGCCTCGCCGCGCGCCCGGAACGCCGCCGCCTGCTGCTGTGCCTGCGCGGGGAGGACCGTCTCGGCCGTGAGGCGCGTCTCCTCCAGCTTCTTCCGGACCGCCTGGAGCTTCTGCTCCGCCTCGGCCCGCGCCTGGAGGGCCGCCTGCACCGCGGTCTCCTCGGCGGCCTTCGCCCTCGCCTCCAGCTGGGCCTTCAGCGTCCGCAGCTCGTTCTCCTTCTGGGCGATGGCGGTCCCGGCCTGCTGCTTGGCGACCTCGCCCGACTGGCGGGCGGCGGCTTCCTTCTGCGAGGCCTCCGAGCGCGAGAGCGACTCGGCCATCTCCGCGTCGCGGAGGACCATGGCGATCCGCGCGCGTCCGATCGACGCGAGGTAGTTCGCCTCGTCGGAGACGTTCTGGATCTTGAGCGTGTCGAGCTGCAGGCCGAGCTTGCGGAAGTCCCCCTCGGCCTCGTCGACGAGCCCCGTCGCGAACTTGAGGCGGTCCTCGTTCACCTCCTCGGGGGTGAGGTTCGCGAGGACGCCGCGCAGGTGCCCCTCGAGGCTCTCCTTGGCCACCCGGGCGATCTCGTTCGGGTCGCGCCCGAGGAACCGCTCGATGGCGTTGCCGATCACCTTGGCGTCCGAGGAGACCTTCACGTTCGCGATGGCGTGGACGCGGAGCGGGATCCCCCCCTTGGAATACGCGTTGGCCACCTTGAGGTCGATCGGGATCGAGAGGAGGCTCATCCGGTCGACCCGCTCGAGGAGCGGGATCCTCACGGACCGCCCGCCCACCACGACCCGGTACCCCACCTGTCCCCCGTCCGCGAGCTTCCGCTTGCGCCCGGAGAAGATGAAGACCTCGTTGGGCGGGCAGATGACGACGACGCTCTTCGCGATGAGCGAGAGGACGCCGAGCGCGATGGCTCCGGCCACCACGCCGATGAGGAGTCCGGCGATCGAGTCCATGAAGCCCCCTTTTGCAGCTAGTCCTTCCAGGGCGCGGGGCGCACCTCGGCCACCCCGTCCCGGAAACGGACGACGACGACGCGCTGCCGCGCCTCCAGCTTGTCTTCCTCACCGGCCCGCGCCGGCACCTCCACGTCCTGCTCGCCCACCCGCAGGCGGATCTTGCCGAGGTGGTCGGGCAGGAGCGGGAGGACCACCTCTCCCTCCGATCCGAGGAGGTTCTCGATGGAGTCCGATCCCGTCGCCGCCGCCTGGCGGAGCTGCCGGAAGATCCACGCCGTCCCGCCCCCCACCAGGAGCCCGAGGGCGACGGAGACCGGGACGTGGACGGCCGGCTTCGTCCCGAGCAGGGTGAGCGCGGTCCCCGCCATGCCGAAGGCGCCGAGGGCGTAGGTCCAGAACCGGAGCGACAGGACGTTGGAGAAGATCCCGCCGTGGGCGGCCCCGCCGTGGCCGCCGGCCTCCGAGTCCCCCTGGACGTCGCCGGACCCGTGGGCGGAGGCGTCCCCGAGGTCCGTGTCGAGGAACGCCGAGGCCCCGATCAGGACCAGCCCGAAGCCGAGGGCGGCGAGATAGAAAGCGAGCACGTTGGAGAATTCTCGCACCCCGGGGGCCGAAGCGTAAGGAATCGGGAGGTCGGAGCATAAGGAAGCCGAAGGGAATGGACGCCGATGACGCGACGCTCTTGCGGAGGATCCAGGAGGGGGACGGCGAGAGCCTCGGCCTCCTCTACGACCTCACGCGGGGGTTCCTCCTCGACGTCGTCATCCGCCCCCGGGTCGGCAGGGCGGACGCCGAGGACGTCCTCTCCGAGACCTTCCGGACCGCTCTCGACAAGATCGGCGCCTTCGAGTGGCGCGGCGTGGGCGTCGTCCGCTGGCTCGCGGCCATCGCCCGGCGCAAGGCGCTCGAGAGGGTCCGCCAGCGCGGGCGCGAGACGATCGCCGCGGGAGACGTCCTGGACGCCCTCGACGGGATCCCCGACGGCGCTCCGGGCGCCGAGGCCGAGACGATCCGCGTCGAGCGCCTCCGTCTCCTCCGGGGACGCGTCGAGGAGACCCTCGGGGCCCTCCCCCCGCGGTACGCGGAGGCGCTCCGCCTCCGGCTCCTCGAGGGGCGCGACCGAGCGTCGTGCGCCGAGAGGCTCGCCCTGAGCGTCGGCGCCTTCGACGTCCTCCTCCACCGCGCGACCCGCGCCTTCGCCAGCCGCTGGAGGCCCATGTGATCGACCCCCACGACCCGACGCCCGCCTCTCCCGAGGAGGAGGCCGCCGCGCGCGCGCTGGCCGAGGCGCTCGAGGCCGGGCCGACCGCCAGCCAAGGGGCCCCGGCCGGACCGGGGGCGGACGCCGAGGCCCTCGCCGTGGCCCGCCTCCTCCTCGCGCTCCGGGACGTCCCTCCCGACGAGGTCGGCGCCCGCCGCCTCCGCGCGACGCTGACCTCCGACGTCCGCCGGAGGGCGTCGCGGCGCCGGGCCGTCGTCCGGTCGCTCGCGGCGGCCGCCGCGCTCGCCGTCGCCGTCGGCCTCGCGCCCCGCCGCCCGGCCCCCGTCTCCGACGCGCTCCTCGATTCGCGCGAGGCCCGGGCCCGCGCGGCCCTCGCGGCGCTCTCCGGCGAGCGCCGCGACCCGGGCGAGCGGCGGGAGGCCCGCCTCCTCGCGAAGCTCGCCGACGAGCGCTACGAGAGCTACCGCGCCGCCCGCGCGCGCGCCCTGGCGTCCGCCGCCGTGGCGGACGGAACGTCCTCCGGAGGCAGCTCATGACACGTTCGACGGTTTTCGCAGCGGCCCTCCTGGCCGCCCTTTCCCTCGTCCCGCCCCCGCTCGCCGCGCAGGCTCCCGGGCCTTCCCCCGGCGGCCCTCCCGGCGCGGCGCCGGGCGCGATGCCCCCGGGGAGGCGAGGGCCCGGCGGCCCTCCGCCCGGAGACAACGGCTTCCTCTGGGCGCAGGCGATGCAGGCGCTCGAGCAGAAGGCGTCGCTCCTCCTCGAGATGGGGAAGACCGACGCGGCGATCGACGAGCTCGGGCGGGTCTACGCGATCGACGTCCCGAAGGCCGCCCCCGTCTACGAGCTGAAGGCCCGGCTCGTCGGCCGGCTGGCCAACGTGCAGGCGGACGCCGGACGGAAGAAGGACGCGGCGGAGACGGTCCAGCGCCTCCTCGCCGACGTCCCGCCGGGGAGCGTCGCCGAGGCGAGCGCCTGGCTCGACGCTGGCAGCGTCTACCGCAAGCTCGGCATGTCCGACGAGGCGCTCCGGGCGTTCGACCGCGCCGTCGACCTCTCGCAGAAGCTCGCCGCGTCCCGTGGGCCCGCGGGACGCGAGCCGCCACCCGGGGGGCGGCCCCCCAGGCCCCCGGCGCCCCAGCAGAAAGGAGATCCCCGATGAGGAAGACCCTCCTCCTCCCCCTCCTCGCGTTCACGCTCGCCGCGGCTCTGCCGCTCGCGGCACAGGCCGGGCCCGCGGGGCCCGCCGGTCCCCCGCCCCCCTCTGCAGGCGGCATCCCGGGCGGGCCCGGGGCCGGACCGGGAGGTCCGCCGCCCGACGTGGTCCTCCGCGAGATTCTCGGGCTCACGGACGACCAGCTGTCCGCCGTCCAGGCCCTCCAGGAGACCCGCCGGCAGACCGCTCAGCCGCTCGTCCAGCAGATGGGCGACGCCCAGAAGGCGCTGGGCGACGCCCTGAAGGCCGCCAGCCCCGACCCGGCGGCGGTCGGGAGCGCCCTTCTCGTGGTCGAGTCGCTCCGCAAGCAGCTGGGCGCCGTGGACGAGGCGTTCCGGACCGGGTTCGCCGCCCTCCTCACCGCCGACCAGAAGGCCAGGGTCGACTCCATCCGGTCGGTCGCGGCCGCCGTCCGGGCCGCCGATGCCCTCCGGGGCCTCGGCGTCCTGTAGCTCACCTCTTCGACGGCCCGACGCGGATCGGCCCGGGGGCGACGCTCCCGGGCCGATCCGCCTATCGGCGGAGTTCTCCCGCGGATAGACTGGCCTCCATGAGCCAGGAGCGCGGCGGCGAGCCCCTTCTGCGAGCTTTCCTCGAGGCCTCCCCCGAGCCGCTCGTCTACGCCGACCGCGCCAAGCGGGTCGTCCTGGTCAACGAGGCCGCGCGCCTCGCCCTCGCCCGCGCGTTCGACGCTACGCCGCGCGCCGGAGACGACTTCCTCGTCTGGGCCCCCTCGGAGCTCCGTCCCGCCCTCGCGCGCGGCCTCTCCTGGGCCCTCGACGGCGAGGCCTACAGCACCGTCCACCACCACCAGGGACGGGACACCGAGCTCGTCTTCCGACCCGTACGAGGGCCAGACGGCGACGTCGCCGCCGTCTGCCTCGCGCTGTCGGACGTGACCGACCGGCTCGCGACGGCGCGGAGGCTCCGGGAGGAGCTGGCCCGTGCCCGGGCGATCTTCGACGCCTCGTTCCAGCTGACGGCGGTCCTCGACCCCGACGGGACCGTCCGGGAGGCGAACCGGAGGTCACTCGAGTTCGGCGGCCTCTCCCCGGAGGCCGTGGTCGGCTTCCCGTTCTGGGAGGCGCGCTGGTGGACGCTCGACGAGGAGACGCAGGGCCGCGTCCGCGATTCCGTCTCGCGGGCGACGAAGGGGGAGCTGGTCCGCCACGAGATCGACGTCCGGGGAAAGGGGGACGTGCGCGCGACGATCGACTTCTCGCTCCGCCCCGTCCCGTCGCCCGACGGAGGGCTCCTCTGCCTCGTCGCCGAGGGGCACGACGTCACCGAGGCGCGGCGCGCGCGGCGCGACCTCGAGGCGCTCGCGTCCGCGCTCGAGCAGCGCGTGGCCCAGCGGACGGAGGAGCTTCGGAGCGTCCTGGCCGGGACGACCGAAGGGTTCGCGCTCTTCCGGCTCGGAGGCTGGTTCGTCGACGTCAACGAGGCCTACTGCCGGATGGTCGGGTACGAGCGCGGGGAGCTCCTCGACATGAACGTCCGCGACGTCGAGGCCGCGTACTCGCCCGAGATGGTCGAGGAGGTCGGCCGGCGCCTCCGGGAGACCGGGTCGGCGCGTTTCGAGACCCGTCACCTCCGGAAGGACGGGGGGACCGTCGACCTCGAGGTCTCCGTCAACTGGGCCGACCGGGCGGGCGGCCGCTACTTCGCCTTCATGCGCGACATCACGGCCCGCAAGGAGCTGGAGGCGGCGCGGGCGCGGCAGCAGCTCATCCTCGAGGAGAGCCCCGACTTCGTCGCGATGGCGGACCGCGAGGGGCGGGTCCTCTACATGAACCCGGCGGCACGGCAGATGCTGGGCGTCGACGACCCCGTCGGCAGGAGCGTCCTCGAGTTCCGCCCGGAGCGCGACCGCACGTGGTACGCGGAGGTGGCCCTTCGGACCGCTCTCGAGGGAAGGACGTGGCGGGGAGAGACGACCCTGAGGACGGCCGCGGGGTCCGAGATCCCCGTCATGCAGGTGATCGTCCCCCACCGGGGCCCCGACGGGACGGTCGAGTTCCTCTCCACCGTCATCCAGGACGTCAGCGCCCGCAGGCAGGCCGAGGAGGAGCTCCGCCTCAGGTCGGAGGAGCTGGCGCGCGCGGTCGCGCAGCTGGAGGACGCCGCGAGGACGAAGGACGAGTTCCTCGCCTCCATGAGCCACGAGCTGAGGACCCCCCTCAACGGGATCCTCGGGTCGGCCGAGCTCCTCCTCGGGGGCTTCCACGGCCCCCTCACCCCGCCGCAGGCGAAGGGCCTCCGGACGATCGACGAAGGGGGGCGCCACCTCCTGGCGCTCATCAACGACATCCTCGACGTGGCCAAGATCGAGGCGGGGCGGCTCCGCCTCCAGCCCGAGCCTTCGGGCCTCGAGCCGATCGTCCAGGCGACGCTGGGGATGGTGGGCCAGCTCGCCCGCCGGAAGGGGATCGAGCTCGCCGTCGACGTGGCCCCTCCCGACTGCCGCGTCGTCGCCGACGGGCGGCGGCTGAAGCAGATCCTCGCGAACCTCCTCTCCAACGCGGTGAAGTTCACGCCGGACGGCGGGCGGGTGGGGGTGATCGCGCGGGTCGACGACGAGGCCCGGGTGGTGAGGACGACGGTCTGGGACACCGGGATCGGGATCGCGGAGAAGGACCTCCCGCGGCTCTTCAAGCCGTTCACGCAGCTCGACAGCCGCCTCGCGCGCGAGTTCCCCGGGACGGGGCTCGGCCTCACGCTGGTGAGGCGGATGGTCGAGCTCCACGGCGGGAGCGTCGAGGTGGAGAGCCGGAAGGGGGAGGGAAGCCGCTTCACCTTCACCCTCCCGTGCGCCGGGCCGGACGCCTGGCGCCCGGCACGGCCGGGCGCGCAGGACTCGCCGTCCGACCCCGCCCCCGTCCGGCCCGATCGGGGAGGCACGGGGAGGCGCGAAGGGGCCGAGGTCCTCCTGGCCGAGGACGACGAGGATTCCGCCTCGATGGTCACGCGGGTCCTGGAGGCGCGCGGGTACAAGGTCAGCAGGGCGCGGACGGGGGACGAGGCCGTGGCGATGGCGGCGGCCGCCCGCCACGACGTCCTGATCATGGACATCCAGCTCCCTGGGCTCGACGGGCTGGAGGCGATCGGCCGGATCCGGGAGGCGGGCGGGGGACGCTCCGTCCCGGTCCTCGCTCTCACCGCCCTCGCCATGACGGGCGACCGCGAGAGGATCCTGGCGGCGGGCGCCGACGCCTACCTGAGCAAGCCGTGCCCGCTGGCCCGGGTCGCCGAGACGGTGGACCGGCTGCTGGCGCCGCGCGCGCCGGACGAGGCCCCGGAGCCCCCCGCGGATCCCCGTCCGGAAGGCGGCTGACCGCTCCGGGCGCTCCGGGCGCCACGGGCGCCACGGGCGCTACGATCACGCGCTCGGGAGCTCATCCCCCGGGAGGAAGCCGTGCGCAACCGATCCCTCACGCTCGTCCTCGCGGCCCTCGCCGCCGCCCCCCTCGCCTTCGCCTCTCCCTCCGCCGCGCAGGCCGTCTCGCAGCCCGCGTCGGGCCCGCCCCCCACCCTCGAGGAGGTCCGGAAGGGGATGGGCATCCCCTCGTCCGCGTCCCGGCGAGGGCAGCTGGACACGGTCGGCTTCGCCTCCACCGCCGCCCAGATGAAGGCGGTCTTCGACCTCTCCGCCACGCCGCCCCCGCCCGACGCGCTCGGCGCGGCGCCCCCTCCGGGCGTCCTCGGCGTCGTCTGCCCGCACGACGACTACCTCTACGCGGGGCGCGTCTACAGGCAGGTCCTCCCGCTCGTCACCGCGAAGACCGTCGTCGTGGTCGGCGTCTTCCACCGCTACCGGAAATTCGGAGCCGAAGGGGTCCTCGTCTTCGACCCGTACGAGACGTGGCGCGCGCCCGACGGTCCGGTCGCCGTCTCGCCGCTCCGCGGGGAGATCCTGGCGAAGCTCTCGAAGGGGGACGCGGTCGTCGACGCCGCGATGCACGACTCGGAGCACTCGGTCGAGGCGCTGGTCTTCTGGCTGAAGCACCTGAGGCCCGACGTCGAGATCGTCCCGATCCTCGTCCCGGCCGCCACCTGGCCGCGGCTGACCGAGCTGGCCGACCACCTGGGCGCGGCCCTCGCGGGCGCGATGCGGTCCCGGGGCCTCGCGCTCGGGAAGGACGTCGCAATCGTCGTCTCGGCGGACGCCGTCCACTACGGCCCCGACTTCTCGCAGGTGCCGTTCGGCGACGGCGGCGTCGACGCCTACGTCAAGGCCGTCTCGCGCGACAAGGGGCTCCTCGGCGGACTCCGCGGTCCCCTCGCGGACGGCGCCCTGCAAAGCTTCTATTCCGCCTGCGTGAACCCCGAGAAGCCGACCGAGTACCGGATCACCTGGTGCGGCCGCTTCTCCATCCCGCTCGGCCTCCTCGTCCTCTCCCGGACGGCGCGCGCGCTGGGGCTGCCCGCGCCGGAGGGGCGCCCGCTCGCCTACGCCACCTCGGTCGGCTGGCCGGAGCTCCCCGTCCGGCCAGCCGGCCTCGGCGAGACCGCCCCGGCGAACCTCTATCACTTCGTCGGCTACCCGGCCGCGGCGTGGGTGGCGGGCGTCTCCGCGCCGCCGCGATAGGCGACGCCGGAAGGGGGGCGGCGGCGGGCTACCCGCCCGTGGAGGGATCGGCCGGGGCGTCGCCGTGGAGGATCGCCAGGCAGCCCGCGAGCTTCGCCTTCTGCTCGGGGGTCAGCAGCGCCTCGACGTTCGAGCGGATCTTCGCGATCTCGGCGCGCACCGAGCCGCGGTCGGCGTGCAGCTTCAGGACGGCCGTCCCGACCTGGCACGGATCCGGGTTCTCGGAGTCGAACAGGGCCTTGATCGCGTCGCGGTCGGCCACGATCGCCTCGTGGAGGCCCTTCAGCGTGTCCTTCTCCCCCTCGAGGATCGCCTTGATGTCGGCCTTCTGCTGGTCGGTCAGGTCGACGACCCTGAGGCACCTCAGGATCCCGCCCGGGCCGTTCGGGTGAGCCGGGGCCGGCGCGTCGGCGGCGAGGGCGGGGGCGGCGGGGACGCCGGCGAGGACGAGCGCGGCGGCCATGGCCAGAGCGGGCAGGATGCGGAGCTTCTCCGTGTTCTTCATCTGACGACTCCTCTGATCGACGTTCCGGAAGGTGTCGCCCTCCGGTGGGTTCCGGGTCGACAGACGCGCCGCGTGACGGTCCGGTTTACCGGCGGGGTCCCTTCGTGACGGGAGTCACGGCGCTGGCCGGAGCGTCGCGCGGACGAGGCGTTGCCGGTGCGCGGGGCCGAGCGCCCCCGAGGCGACCCGCACCCGCTCCCGCTCGCGGATCGCGCGCACCTCCGCGAGCGCCTCGTCCGCCTCCCTCGCGAGCCCGGCGCGCGCCGCCAGCCGGGCGAACCGCTCGCCGATCAGGTCGAAGTGCGCGTGGACGCCCACGTCGGTCGTCCGGGTCTCGCGGGCCTCCTGCCACGCCTTCCGCGCCGTCGCGAGCGCCTCGGCGTCGCGGCCGAGGCGGGAGAGGAGCTCCCCCTTCAGCGAGAGGAGGAGCGGCGGCGTCACGACCGCGCTCGTGACGGGGTCGTCCGCCTTGCGCAGCAGGACGGCCGCGTCCTCGCCGAGGGCGTTCTCGACCTCGAGCTTCCAGTCCGCGGCCAGCTCCACGAGCATGGCCCCTTCCACGAGGGCGAAATCCCTGGGCTTTCCCTGCCGCCAGGCGACGTAGGCGCGGAGCTCGTCGCCCCACGGCGTCCGCGGCGACGCGAGCGCCGCCTCCGCCTCGAACGCTCGGATGTCCGCCTCCGCCTCCTGCCAGCGTCCGGCCTCGACGTCGGCCATCACCGCCCCGGCGACGTAATAGAAGCGGGAGCGCCCCTCGCCCGAGTCGCCGTGCGAGAAGGCCTTCATGTACCACGCCGCCGCGCGGCGCGGGTGGTCGGAGAGGTGGAACGCGACGGCCGCGTCGTGCGCGATCTCGGGCGCGTTCTCCGAGGCCATCAGTCCCTCGAAGAGCGCCTCCCCCTCCTCCGTCCTCCCCGCCCGGATCAGGGCGCGCCCCTCCAGCCTCCGGGCAGCCTCGGCGAGGATCGGGTCCGAGGCGGCGCGGGCGTCCGCGTCCGCGGCGGCCGCCTCCTCGACGGCCCGCCCGGAGAAGCCGGTCGCCATCACCCGCAGCGCCTCCCGCACGTGCGCGAACGCGCGGCGCCGGGCATCCCGCAGCGCCGCGCAGCCGGCCGGACCCGGCCGCGCGAGGCCGCAGCCCGTCAGGTCGACGTCGACGGGCGACCGCCCCGTGAGGTGGACGCGGAGGCGGCGCCCGCTCGCGTCGATCACGGCGGCCGTCGCCCTCGCCTGGATCTCGCCTCGCGGCAGGAGGACGTAGTCGGAGAGGAGGTCCAGGTTCGCCGAAGGCCGGTCCGGGCTCGCGGCGAAGAGCGCGAAGGAGGCGCCCGCGGTCCGGTCGGACGGCCGCACGAAGGGCCTGACGACGGCCACCGCGTTGTACCAGCCGAGAGCGTTGTTGATGCCGGTGAAGACCAGCTCCGCCTGCCCGTCGCCGTCGACGTCGGCGGCGCCCGCGAACCGCTGGTCGCCGGACGAGGCGTAGACGACCTTCGACCGGTCCGTCGCGGGGTCGACGAGGGCCGTGTATCCCCCGACGTCCTTCCAGTGCATGAACGAGACGAGGATCTGGTCCCTCCCTTCCCCGAGGACGTCCACCGCGCGAACCGACATCGGTCGCCAGAGGTCGGCATACCGGGGGAAGGCGGAGCGGTAGTCCGGCAGCGGGATCTCCCGGCGGGTGGCGCCGGTCTGCGGGTCGAGGATCGAGAGGAGCCCGGGAGCATGGGGAGGCTCCGTGGACCTCCAGGGGAGCCCCGCCACGCCCGTCGCCCCGCCCCGGCGCCGGTAGACCACGGCCAGCCGCTCGAAGTCCAGGGTCGGGTTCCTCCAGAGGACCCGGCCCTTCCCGTCGAGGGCCCTGGTCCCGTTGGCCCCGTCCCCCTCGAGCCGCGCGAAGCGGCTCGACCGGTAGGCGAGGAGCCCCGCGAGGGACGCCCCGAGGAGGACGACGACCGCGGCGGCCGCCAGCGTCCGTCGGCGAAGGAGGGCGCGCCTGACGCGCGTCCCCAGAGACGGGCGCCGCCCCAGGTCGGCGAGCACCTCGGCCGCGCTCGCGTACCGGTCCGAGGGACGGACCTCGAGCAGCCGGGCGACGATCCCGGCCAGCCACCCGGGGGTCCGGGGGGCGGCGGACCTCACGTCCGGGGCGGGCCGGTTCAGGCGCGCCGTGATCGTCCCGAGCGACGAGCTCTCGTGCCACGGCGGCTTCCCCGCGAGCATCTCGTAGAGGACCGCCCCGACCGAGAAGAGGTCGCTCCGGGCGTCGATCTCCTTCCCGAGCGCCTGCTCCGGCGAGACGTACTCCGCTGTCCCGACGAAGCCGCTCGCCTCCGTCACCCGCGACTCGGCGGTGTCGAGCCACAGGGCCAGCCCGAAGTCCCCCAGCTTCACGGTGCCGTCCGGCGTCAGGAGGACGTTCGCGGGCTTCACGTCCCGGTGGACGACGCCGAGCGCGTGGAGCGCCGCGAGCCCCTCGAGGATCGCGGTCACGAGAGGAACGGCCTCGCCCACGGGGAGCGGCCCCGCCATCCGGTCGCGGAGCGTCGTCCCCTCGACCAGCTCCATCGTCAGGAAGACGAGCCCGTCGGCCTCCTCGAGGTCGTAGACCCGGAGGAGCCGTGCGCTCGACCCCTCGCGGGCGATCCGCACCTCGCGCCGGATCCTCTTCAGCGCCCTCTCGGTCAGCCGGTCGGGCCGCAGCACCTTCAGCGCGACCTCGGCCCCCAGCGGCCGGTCGTGCGCCGCGTAGACGAGCCCGGAGCTCCCGCACCCGAGCAGCCGGCGGATCTCGTACCGCCCCGCGACGACGGTGCCGGGGGGGAGGACGCCGCCCACGCCCTCGCTCACCGGGTGCTCCCCGGCGTCTTCCGTGAGGTGGCTTCCGCCCCCGGCAGGTCCTTCCGGCATGCGACGGTCCCATCCTCGCACTCCCCCGGCCGATCCCGCTAGAATGGTTGCGGTTCGAAGGGCGCGAACCGTCCCGAATGCTCCAGCTGGTTGCGCGTTGCGAAGGGGAGACCCTCACCTTCCACCTCCCGGAGGAGGAGGCGGTGCTGGGCTCGTCCCCCTCGTGCGACCTCGTCGTCGATCTCCGCGGCGTCTCCCGTCGCCACGCGCGGGTCGTCCCGGCTCCGGGCGGCGTCCGCGTCGTCGACTGCGGCTCGCGCAACGGCATCGACCTGGACGGCGTCCACGTCCCGGAGGTCCTGCTCACCCCGGGCCACGGCGTTCGCCTCGGCTTCTGCACGTTGAGCCTCGAAGAGGTCTCCTCGGACGACCTCGCGCTCGCCCTCGCCGTCGACTCCGGGCCCGCCCGCCGCAAGCCCGGGAACCGCAGCGATCCGGACACCGTCTCCGCGGACTTCGGAGAGAGCCCGGGCGCCGCGCTTCTCCTGATCCGCGAGATCGAGGAGCTCGGGCCCGACGGCCTCGCCACGGCCCGCAGGGGCATCCTGGAACGCGCCCGCGTCCTCCTCGGCGCGGACACCGTCGCCCTCCTCGTCGCGAGCGACGGCTCGCAGGGCCCCCACGCCGTCGTCGGCCTGGCCGGGCGGCTCCTCCCGGAGGAACGGCTCGAGTCGCTCGCGAGGTCCGGCGCGCGGGTACCGGGTGCGGAGACCGGCCTCGACGTCGTCGACGGGAACCTCCTCGTCTCGGGTGACGAGGGGCGGGCAATCCTCCTCGCCGTCTTCGGAGCCGCGGCGGCCTCGCGCAACGGCTGGAAGCGGGACCTCTTCGCCTACCTGGCACGGAAGTTTCTTCCCACCGTCGACGTGCCCACCGTCGCCCCCCCCGAACGCCACGTCACGGAGGAGCTGGCGATCCCGCCGGGGATGGTCCTCGGCAAGTCAGCCGCCGTCCTCCGCCTCCTCCAGCAGATGCGCGCGGCGGCCCGCAGCCACGTGGACGTTCTCCTCCAGGGGGAGTCGGGGACAGGCAAGGAGCTCTTCGCCCGGATGATCCACGCCTCCGGGCCCCGCCCGGCCGGCCCCTTCATCGCCATCAACTGCGCCGCCATCCCGAACGAGCTCCTCGAGGCGGAGCTCTTCGGCGTCCAGAAGGGGGTGGCGACCGGGGTCGAGGCACGTCCGGGCCGCTTCGTCCAGGCGGACGGCGGGACCATCTTCCTCGACGAGATCGGCGACCTGGCCGAGCCGCTCCAGGCCAAGCTCCTCCGGGTCATCCAGGAGCGCGAGGTTCTCCCTCTCGGTGCTCTCAACCCGCGGAAGATCGACGTCCGCGTCATCTCCGCCTCGAACCAGGACCTCCTCGAGCTGACGCGCCAGCGCCGCTTCCGGACCGATCTCTACTACCGCCTCCGCGGCGTCCAGTACCACCTCCCCCCGCTCCGCCACCGCAAGGAGGACATCCCGGACCTCGTCCTCGCCTTCCTCCAGCGGGCCACGCGCGAGAGCGACAAGAGGATCGCGGGGATCAGCCAGAAGGCCCTCGCCCTCCTCGTCCGCCACGAGTGGCCCGGCAACGTCCGCGAGCTGGAGAGCGACATCCGCCGGGCCGTCCTCCTCTGTCCCGAGGGCGGCGTCATCCAGACCGAGCACTTCGCTCCGATCCGCTGGGCCGTGGAGCAGCGCGAGGCGGAGGAGGCGGCGCTGTCTGCGGCGGAGGAGAGGGTGGGAGCGGGTGGGCTGGTGGCGACGGGCGTCGTGCCGCTCGCGCCGTCCGACGCCGAGCCCCAGCCCGAGGACCTCGATCTCCAGAAGGTCCGCGACGCGGCCGAGCGCGAGGCAATCGTCCGGGCCCTGCAGGTGTCGCGCGGGAACAAGTCCCTCGCGGCGCGGCTCCTGAAGATCTCGCGGAACGGGCTCGCGGCACGCATGGCGGCGCTGAGGATCGGGGAACGGCGCTGATCGGGAAGTGCGCGAGGTGCGCGTGCTTCGCACAGATTCCGCGCGCGCATTGAGCCACTAGAAGCGCCCTCTCTGGCTGCCCGCGGGAGCGGCTTCGGCCCCGAGGTCTAAGCGCCACACCAAGATCGGGCAGGAACGCCCCTATGCGCACTGCCGCGTCTGCCGTCCGCGCAACCGAGGACCATCCGCCCATTCGATTGACGGGTCCGGGATGGCTCCGCTCTTGCAGCAGCTATCCGTCTGAAAGATCCGGGTCGGCGCGCAAGTGTCGAGGTCTTCGATAGGTGTTGGGGGGGACGATGAAGAGATGTTCGAGGGCTAAGGGAACTCCAAGCCAGGCGCGCGGCAGTGAAACGTACACGGCCAGGGCATTTCAGGGATTGGGGCAATACCCAGAGAGAGCCGGGCACGCAGTGACGCCGCGGGGTCGGCGGCTCTTCGGACTGATTGGCGCGCTTCTAGGGCTCATCCTCTTGTCTGCCCCAGTCCTGGAGGCCCAGAGCGGGGGTGACATCGTCCTGACCGGCTCCGCGGAGTGTGGGACCGCGCCCGAGGTTCTGTCGGTCTACCCAACGAGCCTGAGCTTCAATTTCAAGGTGGGCGACGGCGTCGCCACGATCGGGCTACGGATTGCGATGGCATCGGGCACCGCCGGTGCCGGCCGGATCTCAGCAAGCACCACAGATGGTCGCAGCTGGCTCGAGGCGAACGGATTGACCAGGTACACGTGGACGGCTCCTGAGACCGTGATGATTAGCGTCGATCCGGCAGGTCTTACTCCGGGGATTTATCGCGGCACCCTTCTGCTCGAGTCCACAACGGGCGCGTTCGCCCCGGTATCGGTGCCAGTCACGGCGGCCGTCGCCATGCCTCTCGAGATCGCCACCGCAGCGCTTCCGAACGCTGTGGGTGGCATCCCGTACGTCTTCCAGATGCAGGCGTCAGGCGGGACTGGGACCGGTTACACGTGGAGTCTCGAGAGCGGGAGCCTGTCCCCTGGTCTATCGCTCTCCCCTTCGGGCCTCATCTCGGGGACACCGCCAACCGTGAGCAGCACGTCGACGATGACCTTTGGAGTCGGTCTGAGAGACTCGGCGTCCAATTTTGCTGGCCGCCTCTTCAGCCTCGTCCTCGAGCCGGCGTTTATCATCCTTCCCCTTTCGCCATCGAGCTTCCGATTCGTGGTTGGAACGCCGTATGCCGTCAACACCTCGGTCAAGGCGGAGGCCTCGGGCGGGACACCGCCGTATCGCTGGGCTGCCTCAGCGATGCCGCCGGGGCTGACGGTCGACGCCTCAACGGGCTGGATCATCGGTACTCCGACACAGCCTGGCTCATTCAACTCGCGGCTCACGGTGACCGATTCGACGGGAAAGACAGCGAGCGCGACCGTGACGCTCGTGTCCCTCCTCGCCCCGTTGCAGATCGCTGACTCGAGTGGCCGAATTCCCCCGGTCATCCCGGCCGGGACGGTTGGCCAGGCGTATTCGCTGATTCTGGCGGCCAGCGGTGGGAGCCAGTCGGGCTACGTCTGGAGCGTTCAGGGGGCTCTCCCACCGGGGGTCACTTCGCAGAACAGCCCGGGGTGCCCTGCTGCATGCGGCCTCGTGATCGGGGGCGTCCCGACGACGTCGGGGTCGTACGCGGTGACCACGACTGTGAGGGACTCCCTAGGAACCCAGGCGACCGCATCCCTGACCATCCTGATCAACAGTGGCACCCCGCCCGCGATTTCGACGACACGACTACCTAAGGCCACCATCGGTGCGTCGTTCTCGGCGGCGCTGCAGGCGACCGGCGGGAGCGGCGGATACGTTTGGTCGGTGATTGGAGTGCTACCCGATCCCGGCCTCAGCCTTTCCTCAGCAGGCGTCGTCAGCGGAGTTCCGACCCTCCCAAACGACTGCCTCACCGGTGCGACGAACGGAGGAGGCATCTGGACCGGCTCCGGCACGTCGAAGACCTTTACTGTGAAGGCGACGGACACATCGGGAAATTCCGCCTCGGCGTCCCTCTGCCTCGTCTCCTACTATTCGACGCCGGCGACAATCTCGATCACTCCCGTTGTGACGATCGATGGCCAGAATCACGTCGTCACGCTGAACGGGACGAACTACCGCACCGACACCACGATCACCTGCTCCGGCGGAGTCGCGGTCCCGACGACTTACGCGGGGTCCGGTGCCCTGACGACGACGCTCGTGCCTTCGCTCTTCGGCTTCAGCTGGAGTAACGGCCAGGGCAACATGTCCGCATCGTCTGTCCCGTGCTGGGTCGTGCAGCCATTTGCGGACTTCAGCAATCAGGACAAGACTCTCACGGTCGCGAACCCCCGCCCGGTGGTGACTTCGGTGACGGCGGTTCTGAACAACACGACTTCGCAGCCATGCCGCCCGAACGTTCTCTGCCAGCTGATGATCAGCGGTTCGGGTTTCGTGGTCGATACGAGCGCGCAGATAGTCGAGCCGGGGCTGCAACTCGGCCGAATCATTCGGCCTGCCACGGCGGTTCCCTACAGTTCGGTGACGACTTCGTCCTTTACGGTCGGCGCAGTAGGGACGTACACAGCGAGAGTCGCCAACCCGCTGCAGGCGGATGGAACGACCGCGACGGTCGACGCCACCTTCACCGTCTCGGCTGCCGCGGCGAGGCCAGTAATGGTGGAAGCCGGGCCGAACGGAACAACGGCTGCGATCTCGGGGGTGCCCTACGCCGGGTCCACGCCCGATCATCCCGCTGGCCGGACCGGGGAACCGCGGTTAGGGTCGCGGGCCGTCGCTGAGGTCCTCGCGCTCTCCGGAACTTCCCCGGCCGTGCGGCTGACCTGGAACAACGTGTCCGGTGCCACGGCATTCGACGTCTATCGGGACGATTCCGTCCTGATCGCAGGCCTCACGAATCCCTCCTACGTGGATCGGAACGGCCTCGCTGCGGGCTCCACTCACACGTACTTCGTGCAGGCAAATCTCGGGGGGCTTCTCCGGAGATCAAACGTTGTCAGCGTGGCGATCCCGTCCGCGATCTGTTCCTTGCCCGGGGCTCCGACGGGGCTGCTCGCCTCGTCGACGTCTTCGGCGACAACGAGCCTCGCGTGGACGGACAACGCGACCAACGAGACGGGTTTCAAGGTCGAGAGGAAAGCGGGGTCCGGCGGCACATACGCGCAGATCGGTACCTCAGGACAGAACCTCACCTTCTACAACGACGGGGGACTCACTCCCGGCTCGACGTACTGCTACCGGGTGAGGGCCACGAACGGAGTGGGAGACTCGGCCTACAGCAATGAGGCATGCGCGACGACATCCGCGCAGGCGAACGCGATTCTGACGGTCTCTGGTATAGGGACGGGCACCGGAACGGTCGCTTCCAGCGTAGGGGGCATCTCGTGTGGGAGCTCATGCACTGCGACACTGGCAGCCGGCACGGCCGTGACCCTGACCGCCAGTGCGAGTTCTGGCTCCGTTTTCACGGGATGGGGTGGTGCCTGCTCCGGCACGGGAGTCTGCAGCATCAAGCTGAACAGTTCCACGACGGTAGCTGCGGAGTTCATGCTCGACTCTCCCTGCCACCGGGTGACGGTGGCCGTCGACCCGCCCGGAACCGGTACGGCCGTGATCGCAACGAACCAGAGCTGCACCGGGGGATATCGCGAAGGTTCTGTGGTCGCACTCCAGGCCGGCGCTATGAAGGGATTCCGGTTCGACCGGTGGAGCACGACGACGGGCACTCTCGACGGTGCTTCCAGCGAGACCGCTCGCCTCACGGTTACCGGGAGTGCGGTTGTCGTCGCGGGCTTCGTCCCTGATGCGTCCAAGGAGCCGCAGCCATCCTTCACATGGAGCCCGACGTCGCCGGAGGTCACGGACACAGTCCAGTTCCATGACACCTCTGCGGGATCCCCGACACGATGGGCCTGGGACGTCGACGGTGACGGAAACCCGGACTCGACATCCAGGGACTCAACGTTCGTGTTCCTGGAGCCGGGCCGGAAGTCGGTGACCCTAACGGTGTCGAACGCCTATGGATCGAGATCCCTGACCCAGTTCGTCGATGTCCGTTCCCCAAAGCCGGTCCCCAAAGTCATCAGCGTGAAGCGTTCTTTGACTGGATTCTTCCTTGACGGGAGCCCGTTCGAGAACCGGTTCGACGTGAAGGTGGACTGGGCGGGGGCAGCGCCGGGGACGGTCCGCTTCAGCGTCAACGGTGGCGCGCCGTTCTCCGAGGCAGGCGGTCCGACCGGAGGTGCACACGTCTTTCGAATGGACCGGGACTTCCCCGCAGCCTTGACGCCGAGTGTCGTCAGGATCGTGCCGGTAACGGCTTCCGGGTTACAGGGCGTCGCCTGGGACGAGAAGGTGCTCGTCTTTCCGTTCCCCACGTGGCTCACGTACCTGGCGAAGGGAAGCCACGGCCTGGCCTCGTATTCCCTGGATGCCTCGGGCGGGGAGGTGGTGGCGAGCTTTGGCCTCGAGTACCCGAAGCCGCACATCGGGGCTTCGTTCGTGCCTCCGTCGTGGGTTCCCTACGTCGGCGGCTCGAAGCTCGGCCTGCGCGAGACGTTCGTCGGTCTGGATGCCCGCATTTCCGGTACCGGGAGGGGAGAGGTGTCCCTCGCCGGGGCAACGGGATTTGAGGCCATGGGGAAGGCCATTGACGGGTCCGTCTCCGGCTCGGGCACGTTCCGGCTGGGCCCGCCGAACGGCATCGAGCTCGTCGAGGCGAGCGGATCGCTCCACATCGGAGGCAAGTTGACAGACGAGCGCGGCATCCTGGACGTGTTCCCGCAGACCGCCGCGTTCGCGAAGACGGAACCGGGCAGGTGGCTCAATGACAAAGCGAAACTCCAGGCGACGCTCGGGCTCGACCTGACCGTCGCAACAGCGTTAGAGGGCGGGCCTAGCGGCATTCAGTTCAAAGATACAACCGCGACGCTTGGCTTCAACGCGAAGGCGGTCCTCAGATTCACCCCGATCGATCGAGTTACCGCCGAGGGCTGGATGAGTGGCGACGGTCACCTCACAATCGGTTTCCGTGAGCCGTACCTGCGGGACGCCGGCCTTGGCGTCGAGGCAGGCGTGCGCGTCGAGGTGGACGCGACCTTCAGGGTACTTTGGCACGAGGTCGGGGGTAAGCTATCCGAAGCGGCTCGGGTCCGCGCCACCTGCGCGTGGGTTCAGGGGGCGAACATCGACTGCAGAACCGACAGCGGATCGGGTGCCGTTCGAAACGGGAACGTCGACAGTTCTGCGAGCGAGTTCGGCATTACGACAATTCGAAAGGACTTTGCGCGATTCGGTCCGTATGAGGCCATCCAGCAGGCCGCTGTGAAGAGGCCCTTCGAGGCGGGTAGCGTCACGAGGACGCAGGTCCTCTCCAATGTCTTCGAAGGCGCGAGCCCGAAGCTGGTTCCTGTCGATCAGGGACGACTGCTCGTCTGGGCACACCAGAACCCCTCGCTTGAGCCGGTCCAGGCCACGGACATCGCCTGGTCATACCAGGGCGCCGACGGGAGGTGGTCCGACGTGGCCGTCGTCCAGTCGGACCGACAGGCGGAGTTGTCGCCCGTAGCGGCCCGTGCCCCTGACGGACGGGTGGTGGCCGCGTGGCTCCGGAACAAGGAGGTAGCTTTCGACGAGCCGATCGAGACCCTGGACGATCTGCCGCGCTTCTACTCGAAACTTGAAGTGGTCAGCTCCGTCTTCGACCCGCGGACCCAGGCTTGGGGTCCCGTAGTCGCCCTCACAGATGATGACGCCCTCGACACCGACCTGAAGCTTTCTTCGGGGCCCGACGGGCGGCTGATGCTCACCTGGATCAAGCTGCCGGGTGGCCTGTTCGAGTCTACGGCGTCGAGGCCGGCGAGCCTCGTCTGGGCCGACTGGACGGGGAATGCATGGAGCACCCCTGCGTCGGTCGCGACAGGGCTCGTGGGCGTTTCTGGTCATTCGGTCGCGTTGACATCCTCCGGGGCCGTGGTGGCCGTCGCGGAGAGTTCCGAGGCCGGGAACGCGGCGGGAATCTGGACCTATCGGCGGTCCGGCGCCACCTGGGCGGGACCCGAGCTGCTGGCCGCAGGCGGGCAGGAGCGCACGCCCCGCCTAGCTGTGACCGGGGGCAACCGCGTCCACGCGACCTGGCTCGACGGCGAGACGCTCGTCTACCAAGTGCTAGGCCAACCGTCACGCACGGTCGTGAGGGCCGGGAGCGGAAGTGCAGCCTTCCAGGACGTGCAACTCGTGGCATCGCCCCGCGGGAGCCTCGCACTCCTCTGGCAGCAGATTTCCGGCAATGAACCGGCGCACGTCTTTGCGCGTCTAATGGAACCCGGCTCTGGCCGGTGGACCGAAGACCTGCGAATCGACGAGGGGGACAATCTTGCCTATGCGGTGTCGGCCGAGCTCGGCGCGGACGCCCTCCGGCTCGTCTACCTTGAGAGCGAGGTCGGCCGACGGGACGAAGTGGCCACCGTCGGGGGCGCGAGCTACACGTTTACAAACCTCCCCGACATTGGGAAGACATCGATCGTCGTACTGGAGCGGGCCCTGGAGGTGGACCTCGAAGCCGTCGCGGGCAGCCTCGAATTGAATCCGTCTCTCCCGGCCCCGGAACAGCCGCTCACGGTCTCGGCTGTCGTGCGCAATCGCGGAGAGTTCTCCGTGGCGCCGTTCTCGGTCGACGTGATGGTGGGGGGCGTCACCGTCCACCGGTGGCGCCTGGATGAGGGCCTCGCGGCGGGCGCAGCGCAGACCCTGTCCGCCGTCATCACCTATCCGCACGGAGGCGGCGAGGTCGTGATCACTGTCGATCCTGATGGCGAGATCGCGGAGGTCACGAAGGCCAACAACATTCTCGGCACCTCGTTCTCCAACGCGCCTCCCGTCGTCGTCCTGACGGCTTCCGCGACGCAGGGCTCTGCGCCACTGGTCGTGGACTTCGACGCGACTGGAAGCCTCGACCCGGAGGGCGGCCCGGTGGCGATCCAGTGGCTCTTCGGCGACGGAACGGGAGCCCCGACAGGCTCGCGGGTATCGCACACCTTCGGGGCGCCGGGCCGATACGTTGTGACCGCCAGCGGTCGAGACCCGCTCGGGGCGGTCGGCGCGGCCACGGTCACTATTGAGGTAGGAACCGTCCTGGAGGTCGGCCAGGCTACCAGCGAGAAGGTCATCCCGGTCGTCCTTGACCTTGCGGGGCAAGGTGGAGCGAGGTACTCGTCCGAGCTTTCTCTATGCAACGCTGGCTCGACGGTGGCGAACGTGGAGCTCCAGTACACGGCGGCTGACTCGGTCGGAAGCTCAGGGAGCGGTTCCGTCTACGAGACCCTCGCGCCGGGAGGTCAGCTTGTGGTGCCCGACGCGATCTCCTACCTGAGGTCCCGGGGCCTCGCGATTCCCGACGCCGTCGACGCCCCCCAGGCGGGAACCTTACGAGCCGTGTTTCGTGGTCTGGAGGAACCGGCCTCGGGCCAGGCAATGGTGCGGACCGGAGCTCCGGCAGGCAAGGGGAGGGCCGGCCTTTCCTACGCAGCGCAGCGCCTCGAGGACCTGAACGGCTCGGTCGTCCAGGTATTTGGACTCAGGGAGTCGAGCTTCGACCGGAGCAACCTCGCCCTCGTGAACGCGGGCCGATCGGGCCCGATCACCCTGACGATCAAGCTTGTGTCAGGTGACCCGGGACGCGCAGGGCAGGTGGCCGACACGTGGCAGGAGGTCCTGGGACCGGGGCAGTGGCGGCAGGTGAACCGGGTCCTGAATCGGGCGGGCTTGACCAACGGCTACGTGGAGGTCACCAGGACGGCAGGGGTGGAGCGCTTCCTCGCATACGGCGTGTTCAACGACAACGTGACGAACGACGGGTCGTTCGTGCCGGGCATCGGCGCGGACGCTCTCCCGGTTGGGCTTCAGGTGGTGCCCGCGGTCCTCGAAACGGGAAGCTACCAAAGCGAACTGGTTCTTGCGAATCCGAATCCATTCGACGTGGCGGTTCAGCTGGTCTACGTGGAATCGATGGCGGCACCGGCCGGATTCCGCACCGCCGTGACGGAAACTCTGGCGGCAGGGGAGCAGAAGGTGATTCCGCAGTTCCTCGACTACCTGAGGTCGAGAGGCGTAGCGATCGGCTCACGCGGCGGCAGCTATGCAGGTGCCCTGCGGGTCTTGTTTTCGTCCGGTGCGGGCCCGGCCCCGGGGTTTGCCGGGACTAGGACTGCCACCGCGGGGAGCAGCGAGAGATACGGGCTCTTCTACGTCGGGATCGGAGTTGACCAGACGGCGTCGTCGGAAGCATGGCTGTTCGGCCTTCAGCAAGACGGTCAAACGCGCTCGAACATCGCGTTCGTGAACGCGGACGACCGGGCCCCGATCACGGTGGAGTACGCGGTCTTTGCGGGGACCACCGGCGCAACGCAGGCCCCTGTCGGCCGGGGGACGGTCGTCCTCGGACCCGGGGCCTGGGCCCAGAAGAACGGCGTCCTGGCCGACTTCGGAGTCGCGTCCGGCTACGTGCGGGTTCGACGCATCGCCGGTGGCGGTCGGTTCGTCACCTACGGCGTCCTCAACGATGGAGGATCGAGTCGCGCGGGAACCAACGACGGCAGCTACGTACTGATGACCAGGCTTCGCTGATGTCGTCTCGCACTCAGGCAACGGCATGCCAACCGGTGACGATAACGGCCCTGGACTTGCCACCGGCGGTGGGCTGGCTGCTCGCTCCACGGCCAGCACGGTTCCCGGTTGACCAGAGCTGGGCGGGCCGTGAGCAGGAGCATGACGCGTCAGTGGTATCCAAGACAAGTCTGGGACACGCTGCGGCGAGATCGAAAGTCATTGCAGTTACGTGCATTGCCGTCTTGAGACGCGAAGGAGGCCTCACCCTCCGAATTAGGCTGTCCAAGACGTCCAGGTCCTGCTGTAGCCGACCCAGGAGCGCGCGAGCAGGTGCTCGAAGGCGCTGCCAGAGTCGCTTTCGAGGCCTTCAGACCCGATTTCAAGTCGACAAGCCGGAGCCCGCCGAAGAATATGGATCTTCTCGGCACTCGATCTCGGACTGGGTTGATGACGAATGAACCATACCCCCGCACCGAGTCAAGGTTTCTACCACAGCAGTACTAAGAACTGCGCAGGGAGGACTGCTAATGAGCGTCGCCAAGTCCGTGATCCTCGGGGTCTTCGTCCTCGTCTCCTCAGTCGCGCTTGGCATGACTGAGCTATACATCCCCGGTGCTGCCCACGCGAGTGGAGTGAACGGCGCGAACTGGAGGAGCGACCTCCAAGTCATGAACTACGGTCCCAACCCCGTGACCGTCAACATCGAGCTTATGCCGGCCGATACGGACAACAGCAACATCAACTGGCAGCCGCCCACCTTCACGATCGGCCCGGGCGAGACCGTCCGCTACTTGGACGTCCTTGATTCCCTCTTCAGCTATTCCGGGGGCGCGGCACTCCGGATCATTTCGGACTCGGACACGATCCTCGCGACGAGCAGGACCTACAACCTGATCCAGAGCGCGGCAGCCGGAGTCCAGGCCGGAGCCTCCTTCGGGCAGTGGGTGCCGGCCATTCCGTTCTCGGATGCAGTGTTCAACAACCAGGAGGGGTGGCTCATCATGCTCACCCAGACCGATCCGGCGACCTTCAGCGGTTTCCGCACGAACATCGGCATGGTGAACGTGAGCTCGTCGACGATTCAGGTCGCACTCGACATCTACCAGAAGAGCGGCGTGAAGCTCGGGACGGTGAACGGAGAGCTCCCGCCCTACGGTTTCCACCAGTGGAACCAGCCGGCGGCCCCTTGGGGCCCGCTCGACGACTTTTACGTGGTGGCTCGGCCAGTCTCGGGTGGTGTCCGGCTTACGAAGTTCATTGCGTTTGCTTCGGTGATCGACAATCACTCGACCGGCGACCCGATCTTGATCCCAACCATGCGCACCACCCCGGTTCCGGCTCCGGGCACGGATCAGCTGAAGCTCGTGGCTCTCGATCCACCGCCGGGCTCCACCCTAAGTGCTACAACCGGTAAGGTAAGCGTCACGATCGCCTATACGGCAACCGGGGTAGCTTCAATCGGTGCGACCCTCCCCAAAGATGGAGGCGGAGGAGGAAGGGAGGTCCAGGCCGGTTCCGGAACTGTCACAGCCTGGGCGACGGCCAATTCGCCGGGAACTTCGACCACGGTGGTCATGGAGATGGATGACTCCCATTTCAATCGAGTGTTCGCCATCGAATTTCCTGTTCAGTACAACTGGATACCGGCTCCGACCTCGGGTCCGCTCAAGATCTTTCCGGCAAGCGCGAATATCGCCGTCGGGGCGTCGCAGGTCTTCACGGCGTCGGGCAAGGCTCCCGGAGGAAGATACGTCTGGTCTGTGTCGCCAGGCCCGGTGCAAATCTACCCTTACTTCGACAGCGCCACCACGACGTTTACCGCCTACAGTTCTGGTACCTACACGCTTCAGGTGTGGGATGGCATTTCCGCGTCAGTGGGGCAGGCGTCGATCACCGTCGGGAATCCGTAGATAGAAGAGTTGACAGCCCGTGGAAATGGGTCGCCCGGGTACGCCACAAACAGGGACCACGAGGAGAACCCCATTTTGTACATCTCTAGGTGCCGTGGCGGGCCACCAGGCTCCCGAACGATAGGCGCGGAAACGCCCCGAGAAGAGGACCGAAGAGAGTGGCGCTACGTACCATCGCGACAAGCCCCGGGTTGTCCTGCAAAGGACACGTTCAAGACTACATCGGCTGTTCGGAGAGCCTTGCCCACGAGGCCAAAGATCCATTCTTGGGCGGTAATGCGACGTGCCAAGGAACGCGAATAAGCCAATACCGACACGTGATTCCGAAGCTCAGGGAAGAGGGTGCTGTGGTCAGCAACACGATGAAAAGGAGACAATATGAAGCGCCTGACATGTTTTGCGGTAATCGCACTCTCTCTGGTTCCTGTTCTTGCAAACAGAGCAAGCGCTCAGCAAGGGGGGTGCGTATTTGCCGAAACCGCACCCATCTATGCGCATTCTAGCGGCGACAAGATTGAGTACACGGCTTCCAAGGGCTTCTGCGTCGGCGGAGTTGATGGATTCGAGAAGAAGGACGAACGCGTCCACGTTGTCTACTTTGCAAATGCGGAGCAGAAAGGGACGCCTCACACCGCCTGGATGAATCCGTCGGATCTCTCACCATTCGACTATGACTGTTCCTGTGACGATTCGGGGAACTGCAAGCCTATCCACCGCAGCTTTACGTCCGTCTGGTACCCGTGCTTTATCGAAGCGCGAGACAAGAAGTTGGCTGCGCTTGCAGCGCCAGCACAGTCAGCACCGGCTGCGGCTAGGCCATTGACTAACGACGATGTAATCGCATTGACCAAGGCGGGGCTGGGCGACGACGTCGTGTTGGCAAAGATTACATCCGCCCCCGCGGTGAAGTTCGACACGTCTGTCGACGCGTTGATTCGGCTCAAGCAGGAGAAGGTCGGCAAGACGGTAATTGAGGCGATGGTAAAGCAGCCCGAGAAGACTGCGCAGGTGGCGTCGGTAGGGTCGTCCACAAAGCTTCGGTCCGTATCTGCCGATCAGGTCCGGGTGACTTCAAGCTCCGACGCAATCAAGGGCTGCAAGTCCCTCGGCATGGTCCACGCGTCAATCGATACCTTCTGGGGCGGAGGAACCAAGACAGTCACAAAGCGGCTGCAGGAACAGGCAGCTTCCCATGGAGCAAATACTGTACTCTTGATGGGTTCGTTTACGACTGTGCAGAAGAATAATGGCTCCGAGATGATGGGAGATGGCGAGGCGTTCGCCTGTGGTGATTGAATGTCTCCCCCAGCTCGCCGCCGCTCCGTCCCCCGGCCGTCAGCCCCTGCCGCTTCCGGTCGGGACCACCTCGAAGCCATGCCGCGCGAAGTCCGCGTCGAGCGCGAAGGCGCGGCGGATTCCGTGGCGTCGCATCACCTCGAAGCTCGTGCAGTCGACGAGGCTGAGCCCCTTGTGGCCGGCGGCCAGGAGCGCGCTGAGGGCTGCGGCGTGGAGGGGCTCGTCGACCCACACCACCTCGAGGAGCGGTGCGAACGCGGTGGCCAGCGCGCGAACGGCGTCCATTCCGAGCCGGCGCTGGGCGAGCGCGTAGAGCTCGACGAGGACGTGGCTCGACGTGACGAGCGGCTCGTCGTTGGCGAGCAAGCCTCGCCAGGCGCGCGCAGCCCGCGCGTGACCGGCGTCGTCGGCGTCGAGGACGGCGAGGAGCCCCGAGGTGTCGACGAAGGTGGTCACCCGGCGAAGGCCTCGGCCAGGTGGCGGTCGTGCTCGCGCGAAAGGTCCTTCCGCCCGGAACGGAACTTGCCGATCGCCGCGAGAGAGAGGGCCTTCGCCTCCTCGCGGGACGTTCCGGCCCGGGCGTGGACGACGGCGTCGACCCCTTCGCGGACGACGTCCGAGACGGAGCGTTCCTCGGCGAGGGCCAGGCGGCGAACGGCCTCGAGCTGCTTCTGGGAGAGCTGGACCTGGATCCGGATCATAATGACATCATAGCACCGGGAAATGATGGCATTGTGTCAGTACCCCGGTGGCCGTCCCGCAGCCCGAGTCACCTCACCAGCTTCGCCAGCCCCGCCCACCGCGGGTCGGTGCTCGACACCGGCTTTGCGGCGGGGCCGCCCTTCGGCGCCGCACCCGTTCGCGATCCCCTCGGCTGCATCTCGTCCGTCCTCCCCGTGCCGCGCCCGTCGCGAGCTCCGGCCTCGGCCCCCTTCTTCATCGACAGCGAGATCTGTCGCTTCTCGAGGTTGACGGCCAGCACCTTCACCTGGACCCGGTCGCCGGGGCTGACGACCTCGCGGGGGTCCTTGACGAAGCGGTCGGAGAGCTGGGAGACGTGGACGAGGCCGTCCTGGTGGACGCCGACGTCGACGAAGGCGCCGAAGTTGGTGACGTTGGTGACGACGCCGGGGCAGGTCATCCCGGGCTCGAGGTCCTCGAGCTGGTGGATCCCCTCGCGGAAGGCGAAGGGGACGAAGGTCTCGCGGGGGTCGCGGCCCGGCTTCTCCAGCTCGCGGACGATGTCGTCGAAGGTGAAGGCGCCGACGGTCTCCTTGAAGGCGCGGTCGCGCCTCACGAGGTCGGCGCCGGAGCCGAGGAGCTCGGGGAGGGCGTGGCCGAGGCGTGACGAGAGGGCCTCCAGCGCCTCGTAGCGCTCGGGGTGGACGCCGGTGGCGTCCAGCGGGTGGTCGCCTCCGCGGATCCTCAGGAACCCGGCCGCCTGCTCGAACGTCTTCCTCGTGAAGCGCGGCACCTCGAGGAGCTGCTGGCGGGAGCGGAAGAGCCCCTCCTTCTCGCGGCGGGAGACGATCGCCTTGCCGAGCGCCGGGCCGATGCCGGAGACGTGCGCGAGGAGCCAGGCGGAGGCGGTGTTGAGGTCCACCCCCACCTGGTTGACGGCCGAGTCGACCACCTGGTCGAGCCGCTTCTTCAGGGCGTGGGGCGAGACGTCGTGCTGGTACTGGCCGACGCCGATCGACTTCGGGTCGACCTTCACCAGCTCGGCCAGCGGGTCCTGGAGGCGGCGGGCGATGGAGATGGCGCCGCGGACGGTGAGGTCGAGGTCGGGGAACTCGTCGCGCGCCACCTCGCTGGCGCTGTAGACGCTCGCCCCCGCCTCGCTGACGAGGACGACGGGAACGTTCAGCCCGGCCTCGCGGAGGGCTTCGCGGGCGAAGGCCTCGGTCTCGCGCCCGGCCGTTCCGTTTCCCACCGCGATCGCGCGCGCCTCCGAGGCCTTCGTCGCCTCGACGAGCGTCCGCGCGGCGCGGGCGCGGGACTCGTCCCCCTGGAGGTGGAGGACGGTGTTGGCGACGTGGCGCCCGGAGCCGTCGACGACGGCGAGCTTGCAGCCGGTGCGAACCCCCGGGTCGATGCCGATGACGGGCTTAGCCCCGAACGGGGCGGCGAGGAGGAGCTTCCTGACGTTCTCGGCGAAGACGTGGATGGCCGTCTCGTCGGCCACCTCCTTCAGCGCCTTGTGGACCTCGGCGTCGATCGAGAGGAGGACGTGCGCCTTCAGCGCGAGGCGCGCGGCCTTCTTCAGGAGGGGCTGGGCGACGGTCGCGGCCGCGGCCCCCGCCTCGGCCTCGAAGGCTGCGAGGAGCCGCTCCTCGAAGCCGGGGAAGCGCGCGGAGTCGCCGAGCGAGAGCGACAGCTCCCCCTCCATCCAGCCGCGCCGCATGGCGAGGTAGCGGTGGGAGTGCTCGGGCTTCATCAGCGAGGCGACCTCCTCGCGGAAGTCGAAGTACCCCTCGAACTTCGACGCCGGCTTGGCCTTGTCGCCCTTCGTCGAGACGAGGCCGGCCTTCGTGAAGGCCTCCTGCCGCACCCGCTGGCGCAGGGCCTCGGTCTCGGAGAGCCGCTCGACGAGGATCTCGGTCGCTCCGGCGAGCGCAGCGGCCGCGTCGGCGAACCCGGCCTCGGGGTTGAGGTGCGCCCCGGCACGCGACTCGGGCGTCTCGCCCGCGCCCGGCGCCGCAATGCCGTGCCCCACGTCCCAGAGCCAGTCGGCCAGCGGCTGAAGCCCTGCCTCGCGCGCCAGAACGGCCTTCGTCTTCCGCTTCTTCTTGTAGGGGAGGTAGAGGTCCTCCAGCTGCGTCATGTCGAAGGTGGCGAGGAGCCGGGCCTTCAGCTCGTCGGTCAGCTTTCCCTGGGCCTCGATCTCGCCGACGATGAACGCCTGGCGCTTGAGGACCTCGTCCCAGGCTTCCTTCGCGTCGAGGACGGCCTGGATCGCCACCTCGTCGAGGCCGAAGGTGGCCTCCTTCCGGTAGCGCGCGATGAACGGGACGGTGGCCCCCCCCGCGGCCAGCTCGAGGACGGCGGCGGCGGAGCGGTCGGGGACTCCCGGGTGACGGTCCTTCAGGAAGGTCTCGAAGTTCACGCCCGATGATCTTCGGGGAACGGGAGGCGGTCAAACGGGGCGAGGGCGTCCCGCTCCGCGTCGGGGAGGAGAGGTCAGAATCCTATGGCGCCACCGGCGGCCGGGAGGCCGCCCGTGGGTGTGAGGGGAGCGTTGCGGGTGTCGCCGGTCTTGTTGTCGATGGTGGTGACGATGGCGGAGACGAGGCCGGAGCCGGACCTGGGGGTGACGACGCAGAGGACGTTCGCGCGGTCCTTGCGGCGCGTGTCGGAGTCGAGGCCGAGGTCGGTGAAGACCGAGGAGAGCTGGACCTTCTCGTAGGGGAGGAGGCCGACGTCGCGGGAGGCGATTGGAGTGGATCGGTTGCCGGCCTCGTAGAGGGAGACGGTGACCGAGGCACTCTGGCCGAGGACCTCGTTGAGGAGGAGGTTCGAGCGGGTGCCGCGGGAGCGGTCGACGGACTGCTCGAGGCCGTCGAGGGAGACGGGCACCGCGTTGGCAGTGCCGGTGAGGGCGTCGGAGGGGACGGGGATCACGGGGAAGGAGTCGCCGAGGGTCCCCTGCGCCAGGTTGGAGTAGACCTTGCAGTAGACCGTCCCGCCGCCGGAGGCCGAGACGAAGAGCGGCCCCTGGGACTGGGCGCCCGCACCGACGCCGAAGAGCTCCTCCAGGACGTTGGCGTACTCGCGCGTCTTTCGGGGCTCTACCGTGACCGATCGGGTGAGGTCCTTGCCGGTGACGACGTCGTGGTAGCGGAGCTGGAAGGTGGCGGAGGACGCCGTCCCGGCGGCCAGGCCGAGGAGCGAGCGGAAGGTGTAGGGCTGTCCGGTACCGGGGAAGGTGGAGAAGCCGTTGACGACGGCGGGGACGACGAGCGAGACGGTGCCGGCGGCCGAGGTCGACCCGGACGTGCCGAATGGCCGTGACCCTGGCGTGTGGGCCGCCAGACGGGCGACGAAGGAGGGGGCGGCGCCGCTCGCCGGGGTCCCGACGTAGGTGACCGCGTCGTCGTTGAGGTTGTCGATGACGGTGACGACGGCGACGACGGAGCCGCCGCCGGACAGGACCTCCACCTCGAGCCGTCCGGCCGAGAAGGGCTCGCTTCCGCCCAGCGACGGGACGACGCGGGAGATCTGCCGCTGCCCGTAGCGCGGGACGGAGACGGTCGTCTCGCCGAGCTTCGTCCCTGCGGAGCTGACCAGCGAGACGCGGACCGTCGCCGCGTCGAGGCCGGTCGTCTCGGCGAGGATCAGGTTGGTGCGATAGCCGGCCGAGTGGGTGACGCCGGTCAGGACGTGGGGGCTTCCGAGCCGCGCCCCCTCACCGCGCAGGACCGTCGGCATCTGGAAGCCGAAGGTGCCGCCGGAGCGTGCCGGGGCGTCGACGGCGGAGGTGACCGTGAGGAAGCCGGCGCGGGAGGGATCGGTGCGGACCTCGAGCGAGCCGGAGACCGGCGGGGTCAGCCCGAAGAGCTGGACCAGCGGGTCGGTGAGGTTGACGAGGTCGCGAGGGGGGACGAGGACGGTAGCCCGGGAGACGCGCACCGGGTCGAAGCCGTCGACCGTCAGCGAATCCGTCGAGGCGGGGGTGAAGAGGAGCTCGGCCTGGATCGCCTCGGAGGAGGCGTTGGAGAGCCTCAGGCGCGAGACGAAGGAGCCGCCGATGGCCGATCCGGCGTTGACGACCGACGGGACGAGGACCGAGCGCTCGCCGCGGGCGAGGGCGGTGGCCCGTCCGGTGCCGGTGCCGGGCTTGTCGTTGTCCTGGACGAGGAGGCGGGCCGTCGCCCCTCCCTTCGTCCGGAGGGTGAGGTAGGTGTAGCGCGGCAGGGCCGAGCCGTTCGGGGCGCGCAGGCGCATCGTGGAGAGGCGGAGCGTGCGGGAGGAGCGGGCGGGGACCGGCGTGGCGTTCCAGCCGGGCTCCAGCGTCAGCCAGACCTCGGGGCCGACCTCGGCGGCCAGCTCCAGCGGCGAGGAGCCGGGGTTGTAGAGGTCGACGGAGAGGGGCGGCCGTCCCGTGTCGTCGCCCGAAAGGCCGGGGAAGAAGACGGACTCGGTGGCCCGCCCCCCGACGCGGAATTCCGGGACGGCGTCGGGCGAGCCGCCGACCTTGAGGTTGACGAAGGCGTAAGGCGTGACGGCGAGACCGGCGCCGACGGCCGAGACGACGACGAGGCCCTGGTAGGTCCCCGCGGCGTCCTTCGGCGGGCCCGAGAAGCGAAGCTCGAAGCGCTTCGGCGTCCGGGGCGCCAGCGTGACGAAGGCGGGGTCGCCCCCGTCCGGGTCGACGACGGTGAAGAAGGGGACGCTCGCGAGCTCCATCCTCGAGACGATGACGGTGATGGGGGAGGTCGTGACGTTCTCCAGGACGAAGAGGGTCTTCTGGTCCTCCAGCCTCTCGCCGAGGCTGGTGACGACGGCCGTGGGCGCAACGGAGAAGACGACGCTGGGGGGCGCGGCGACGACGGTGACGGTCCCGGTGGCCGAGGGGGAAGAGACCTTCGACGGGTCGCAGCCGGCGACGGCCTTGACGCGGTGGTAGAGGGTACCGGGGGCGCCGGCGACGAAGGCGGCGAAGAGGCTGGAGGTGGCCTGGACGTCGAGGAGAGGGGAGAAGGACGGGGAGGTCGAGCGCTCGACGAGGTAGCCGCCTGCGGCGTCGAGGCCCGGCGCGGCGCGCCAGGCCACGACGTAGCTCTGGCCCGCGCCGACGGCGCCGGGCGGGACGAAGGAGAACGACGGCGCCCCCGGCGTCGCGCAGGTTCCGGCGACGGTGAAGGTCCGGACGGGGCTGGCGAAAGCGGCGCTCGCGTCGCACGACGTTCGGGCGACGACCTTCCAGGAGTAGGTGGCGCCGGCGGAGAGGCCGGGGACGGCGAGCGAGGTGGCCGTGACGCCGGAGAGATAGAGGGGCAACGACCCGCCGAGGCCGAGGAAGACGTCGTAGCTCGAGGCGTTGGGCGAGGTGGTCCACGTCAGCGTGGCCGTGGCAGGGACGCCCGTGGCGCGGTCGGCCGGCGCCGTCAGGGAGAAAGCGCCGGGGGGGGCGCAGGCGGTCCCGGCGACCCGGAAGGAGCGGACCGGCGAGGACGAGGTCTTGGCGGTGTCGCACGAGGCGTGAGCGACGACGGACCAGAAGAGGGTGGCGGAGGGGACGAGGCCCGAGACGGCATAAGACGTCGTCGTGAGCGCCGAAGCCCGGAGCGGCGGCGGATTCGTCGAACCGAAGTAGAGCTCGTAGCTGCCCGCGCCGGCCGAGGCCGTCCACGCCAGCGTCGTCGACGCGGGCACGCCCGTGGCCCCGTCGGCGGGCGAGGAAAGCGACGGGGCGGGTGGCGCGCTGCAGCCGCCGGCCGTCGTGAAGCTGTGGACCGAAGAGGCCGCACTCGTTTTCGGCGTGCAGAAGGGGTCGCCCTTGGCGACGACGAGCCAGAGGTAGAGCGTCCCCGGCAGGAGGTTCACCGGCTTGAAAGAGGTTGCGGCGAGGTCGGAGGCCACGATGTGATTGGTCTGGTACGGAGCGTCGAGGACGACGTCGTACCGGAAGGCGCCGGGCACGGCATTCCACGTGAGGGTCGGGCCCGTCGAGACGTCCGTCGCGCGGTCGGCGGGAGCGGTGAGGGTCGGCGCGGCCACCGTGACGCAGGCGTAGACGGCGCGAATCCTGTTGCTGTAGGGGTCGGCGATGAAGACGTTGCCGTTCCGGTCCACGTCGACGCTGGAGACGAACGCGAAGGTGGCCCGGGTCGCCGGCCCGCCGTCGCCGGTGGAGCCGACCCCGACGGCCTCCATCGGAGGCTGGGCGCCCGCGAACGGGGAGAGGAAGCCGGTGCCGGCGTCCAGGCGGAAGACGCGCGCGTTGGCGCCGATGAAGAGGTTTCCCCGCGAGTCGACCGCGACGTCCGTGAGCGCCGGGAGGGCTGCCTGGGTCGGAAGGACGGGGCCTTCCGGGAACGTCCCGCCGCCGCCCGCGACCGTCGAGATCACCCCCGTTCTCGAGTCGACTCTCCGCAGGCGCCCGTTCCACGTGTCGGCGACGAGCAAGTTGCCCTGTGGGTCGAACGCCACGTCCCACGGCTCCGTCAGCTGCGCCCGCGTCGCCGGGCCGCCGTCGCCGGAGAGGCCCGGGGTGCCGGTCCCCGCGACCGTCGTGAGGATCCCCGTCGCCCCGTCGATCTTCCGCACCCGCGAGGTGGCGAGCTCGGTGACGAAGAGGTTCCCGGCCCCGTCGACGGCCACCCCCTCGGGTTCCGCCAGGCGGACCCGTGTGGCGGGGGCGCCGTCGCCCTGCGACGGGTCGTCGGTCCCCGCGACCGTCCGCAGGAGGCCCGAGGCGGCGTCGATCCTGAACAGCCGGGCGTAGCCGGCGTCCACCACGAAGACGTTCCCCGCGCCATCGCGGGCTGTCCGCGTGGGGAACTCGAACGAGGCGGCCGTCGCGGGGGTCCCGTCGGGCGAGGCCCCGCCGAGTCGTCCCGTTCCGGCGAAGGTCGAGATCCGGCCGTCCGAGCGGCTGACCTTCCGCAGCCTGCGCCCGTACATCTCGGCGACGAGGAGGTCTCCGTTCGAGTCGGGGTTCGCCGACTGCGGCGTCAGGAGGTTCTCGGCCGTCGCCGGCCCGCCGTCCCCGAACGCCGTCGCCGTCCCGCCGGCGAGGGCCGCCTTGGCCCCGGAAGTCAGATCGAGGGAGTAGACGCCCGCGACGTCCGGCAGCCCCTCCGCGACGAGGAGCCGGCTCGGTCCGTCAAGGAAGAGCCCGGACGGGTTGCCGAACCAGGCGACCCTCTGCATCCGACCGGTCGCGGCCGAGACGAGGCGGACACCGTCCACGTCGCCGATGCAGAGGTCCCCCCCCGGCCTGACGGCGACGCTGAGAGGGCTCCAGAGCCCCGAGGCGGTCGCCGGGGCGCCGTCCTGGACGACGGTCGTACCGTCGCCGGCGACGGTCGTCACGACTCGTGAGGAGGCGTCGATGCGCCGGATCCGCCGGTTTCCGTTGTCGGCGAGGAAGACGTTCCCCGCGGCGTCGACGGCGATCCCGGCCAGCGTGTCGAAGCGGGCCTGGGTGGCGGGGCCGCCGTCGCCGGAGAAGCCCGCCTGTCCCGTCCCGGCGATCGTCGAGATCCGCTTCGTCGCGGCGTCGATCCGGCGGACCAGGACAGGAGTCGACTGCGTCACGTAGAGGTTGCCGGCGGCATCCCGGGCGAGACCCACGGGGAAGCCCAGCGAGACCTGCGTCGCCGGGAGGCCGTCCCCGGCAGCGCCCGGCACCAGACCTCCCCCGGCAATCGTCTCGATCCGGCCGCTCGCCAGGTCGATCCGGCGGATTCTGTCGTTTGTCAGGTCGGCCACCAGCAGCCCTCCGCGGCCGTCGTCGATCAGCGCCGAGGGGAACTGGAGTGCGGCGAGCGTGGCCGGGCCACCGTCCCCGGAGAAGCCGGCCAGCCCTGTCCCTGCGACCGTCCCGATCCGCCCGCCGGCGTCGACCTTCCGGACCTTCTGGGCCATGCGGTCGGCGAAGAAGATCGTCCCGTCCGCCGTCTTCACCACCCCCGACGGGCTCTGCAGCCGCACCTGCGTCGCGAGCCGCCCGTCGTCGTTCCCGCCCCCGGCCACGGTCACGATCGACTGGCCCACGGCGCTCGCCGTCAGGAGCAGGAGGAGCAGCGCGAGGAGGAGGAAGGCGAGGCGAGCGAAGGTCCGGGGAGCGAGGTGCGGGTTCGGACGGGCGACGAGAGACCAGGTCATGACGACCCTCCCGCTCCGCCACCGTCCCTTTCGGGGCATCGTACGCCGCCCGGGCATCGCGGGGGGAGGCCGATCCGGGCCCCCGGGCGCCCCCGCCCTACAATCCCCTCGCGATGTCTTCCGTCCTCCCCGAGCCCCCCGCGCCGCCGCCCCCCTGCCCCCTCTGCAAGGGGTTCGGGTTCCTGCAGGCCCCGGACGGGCGGACGCTCGTCCCGTGCAGCTGCCGGGCGGAGGAGCGGTCGACGGCGCGGCGCGTCTCGGCCCGGATCCCGGAGCGCTACCGGAACTGCTCGCTCGAGAACTTCAACCACCTGACCGAGTCGCAGCGCTCCGCCAAGGCCCTGGCGTGGCGCTTCATCGAGAGCTGGCCGGCGGTCGACGCCGGCCTCCTCATCGTCGGCCCTGTCGGGGCGGGGAAGACCCACCTCGCGGTCGCCATCCTGAACGAGCTGGTCGAGTCGAAGGGGGTCCGCGGCCTCTTCTGCGACTTCACCGACCTCCTCGACCGGCTCCAGTCGACCTTCTCGCGCGGCGGCGCCGACGAGAGCCAGGACGAGATCGTCGAGCCCTACCGCGAGGCGCCGCTCCTCGTCCTCGACGAGCTCGGCTCCCGCCGCCCCACCGACTGGGTGCGGGACGTCCTCTACGGCCTCCTCAACACCCGCTACAACAGGAAGCGGCTGACGATCGTCACGACGAACTTCGGAGACCAGCCGGAGAAGCCGGGCGGCGAGACCCTGGAGCTGCGCGTGGGGGTCCCGGTCCGGAGCCGTCTCGCCGAGATGTGCCAGCTCGTGCCGCTCTCGGGGCCCGACTACAGGCGCGAGGTGCGGCCCGGCCGCGTCTTCGCCTGACGGGGCGGGGCCCGTTCCCGCCCCCAGGAGCCGAACCGATGCCCACCACCGCCGCCGCCGCGCTCTCCATCGAGGCCCTCTTCTCCACCGACGCGCGGGCGTTCGTCCCGTCCGCCATCCGGGCGCTGTCGCCTCTCATCAACGACCCCACGGTCATCTCGTTCGCGGCGGGCGTCCCGAACCCCGAGACGTTCCCCGCGGGGGAGCTGTCGAAGGCGTGCGCGCGGGTCCTCGCCGACCTGCCGAAGAGGGCCCTGCAGTACGACGCCACGGCGGGCTACCTGCCGCTGCGCGAGAGGGTGGCGGCGCGGAGCGTCGCGAAGGGGATCGCCACGTCGGCGGCCGAGACGCTCCTGACGACGGGGTCGCAGCAGGGGCTCGACCTCGTCTCGCGCGTCCTCCTCGACCCCGGCGACGTCGTCCTCGTGGAGGTGCCGACCTACGTCGGGGCGCTCGTGACGCTCGCGGGGCGGCGGGCGCAGCCCGTCGGGGTCCTCCGGACGGCCGAGGGGATCGACGTCGACCACCTCGTGGCGACGGTCGCCCGCCTGAGGAGCGAGGGGCGGCGGGTGAAGGCGCTCTACACCATCCCGAACTTCCAGAACCCCGCCGGGACGGCGATGAAGAAGGGGGCCAAGGACGCCCTGGCCGAGGCGTGCGGAAGGCTCCGGATCGCCGTCCTCGAGGACGACCCCTACGGCGAGCTCCTCTTCGACGAAGGCGGCGGGTGGGACACGACGCCGCTCGCTTCGCGCCTCCCGTCGGCCACCGTCTACATGGGCTCCTTCTCGAAGACCCTCTCGGCCGGCTTCCGCGTCGGCTGGCTCCACGGGCCGAACGAGCTGATGGCGAAGGCCGAGCTCGCCAAGCAGGCGTCCGACCTCTGCTCGTCCACCTTCACCCACGCCGTCCTCGACTCGTACCTCGGCGCCTGCGACTACGAGGCGCACCTGGCCGGGCTCCGCGGCTTCTACCGCGAGCGGAAGGAGATCCTCCTCGCCGCGCTGCGCGAGCACTTCCCCGAGGGGAGCCGGTTCACCGACCCGGCCGGCGGCCTCTTCAGCTGGGGCGAGCTCCCCGAGGGGATCGACACGAAGGCGCTCCTCGCGCGCTGCGTCGCCGAGACCCGCGTGGCCTACGTCCCGGGCGAGCCGTTCGTCGTGGAGGGGGACGCGCGCCGCTTCCTCCGCGTCACCTTCGCGAAGGAGAGCCCGGAGAAGCTGGTCGAGGGGGCGAGGAGGCTCGGGGCCTTCTTCCGCGCGGAGCGCGCGTGAGGCGCGGCGCGCGGGCCGCCGCCGCGCCCGCCCGCTCGGGCCTCCTCGCCGCCGTCGCCCTCGCCGCAATCGCCGCCGTCACCACCCTCGTTCCCGCCTGCTCGACGAAGCCCGCTCCCGCGCCCGTCCCGCCGGCTCCCACGCCGGCGCCGTCGCCGACGCCCGTGGCCCCGCCTCCAACGCCTGCGCCTTCCGTCGCGTTCCGCGAGGTCCCCGCTCCCCGGATCGACGTGTCGCTCGCCGTCGAGCAGAGCTCGTTCGCCCTGCCGTTCGGCGACTGGCTCGTCCGGGCGGGAGGGGCCGTCGCGCGCCTCCAGGGGAGGCTCCTCCTCTCGGCGCCGTCGAGGACGGCCGCCCCGCTCTGGAGCGTCCAGGCCGGGTCGTTCGGGATGCGCGAGGCCGCGGAGGCCGAGGCGGCGCGCCTGACGCGCCTCCTGGGGCTCCCGGCGACGGTCGCGGAAGGGGGCGGACGCTTCGGCGTCCGCGCCGGCGCGCCGGCCGAGCGGAAGGAGGCCGAGGCGCTCCTGATGAAGGTGAGACGCGACGCGGTCCCCGAGGCCTTCCTCGTCGGCGCCTCGCCGAATGGGGGCGCGACGGGGAGCGTCGTCGTCGAGGAGGCGACGGGGCGGCGCGAGCTGCCGTCGCCGGTCGAGCTCCAGGCCGCCGACGGGTCGCTCCTCCCGGTCGGCGACGGGCGCTACCGCGGCACGCTCCTCGTCCGGGCCACCGGCCGCGGAACCGTCCACGTCATCGACCGCGTCAACCTCGAGGACTACCTGAAGGGGGTCGTCCCCGGCGAGATGGGGCCGCGGGTCTATGACGAGGTCGAGGCGCTGAAGGCGCAGACGATCGCCGCCCGCTCGTACGCCGTGAGGCACCTCGGCGACTTCGCGGCCGAGGGGTACGACCTCTGCGCCACGCCCCGGTGCCAGGTCTACGGCGGAGCGGGGGTCGAGCAGCCGCTCTCGACGCAGGCCGTCGAGGAGACCGCGGGCGAGGTCCTCCTCTGGAAGGGGCAGGTCGCCGACACCCTCTTCACCTCGACCTGCGGCGGGAGGACGGAGGCCGCCGCCAACGTCTTCCCCGGCTACGCCAGCGTCGACGCGCCCTACCTGGCGTCGGTCCCGTGCTGGGGCGAGACGCCGTGGGCCCTCGCGACCGGTTCGAGGGTCGCGGCCGAGAAGCCGACGTCGCTCCTGGGGCTCCGTGGCCGCGCCCTCCTCGCCTCGCTCGGCCGGAAGGGGACCGCGTGGGCCGACCTGAAGGTCGCGCACGCGGCGCTCCGCGAGCGGATGGGCCTCCCGCCGGGCGCGCCGCCGCGGACGCTCGCTCCCGCCGGGATCTACGAGGACCTGGCCGGCGCCGCGGCCCTCGGCGACCCGGACCTCCTGACGGAGGAGCCGGAGCGGGCCGCCGCCCCCGCGGCGTGGCCGACGAAGGCGCGCGACACCTACGCCGTCCTGGTCCGCTTCCAGCTGACCGGGGGGACGCCGCTCCCGGTGGAGCGGGCCTTCCGGCCCGAGGAGGCGGCCGGCCTCTGGGCGTCGCTCCTCATCCGGATGGGAGGCCTCGAGGAGGTCGACGGCCGGCTCGTCGGCGTCGACGGGACGAAGCTGACGGTGAAAGGGGCGCGCGGGCGGGTCGAGTACGACCTGGAGCCGGACGCCCCCCTCGCCCGCGGGAGCGGCGACGGGTGGGAGCCGGTCCGCCGCCTCGACCTCTTCCCGGGCGACCGGATCAGGCTCTACGCGAAGGAGAGCCGCGCCGTCGCCCTCGCGGCGCCGGCGGCCCCGGCGCGCGGCCTCTACGAGCGCGACTCGGCCTGGGTCCACTGGATCCGCCGGTACACGGGGACGGAGCTGATGGCGAAGCTGAGGGAGCGCGACGCGAGCCGGAAGGGGACGACGGTCCGGAGGCTCCAGGTCCTCTCCCGCGGGGAGTCGGGGCGGGCGAAGCAGGTGCGGGTCACGACCGACCGCGAGACGTTCACGCTGACGGGGCTCGAGATCCGCTTTGCGCTCTCCCTCCCGGAGACGCTCTTCACCCTCGCCCCGGGGACCGAGCCGGGCGGGGAGACGATCTTCACGTTCTACGGCCGCGGCTGGGGGCACGGCGTCGGCCTCTGCCAGAACGGGGCCTTCGGGATGTCGCTGGCGGGGAAGGGGTATCGCGAGATCCTCGCGCACTACTACCCGGGCGCCGTCGTCGGCCCGGCACCGCAGCGCTAAGATGGGCCCCCGGGGCGGCGCACGCCCCGGAGGAGATCCCCCATGACGACTGCCGTCGATGCCCCCACGTCGATCCCGGCCCAGGACGCCCAGGCCGTTCCGCAAGCCCAGCCGGGGATCTCCTTCCAGATGACGCCGGACCAGCTGGCCATCCGCAAGATGGTCCGCGAGTTCGCCGAGGCCGAGATCGCGCCGCACGTCATGGTGTGGGACGAGGCCCAGACGTTCCCCCGCGAGGCGATCCGGAAGCTGGGCGAGCTCGGGATGCTCGGCGTCCTGATCCCCGAGGAGTACGGCGGGGCGGGGCTCAGCTACGTCGACTACGTCAACGTGGTCGAGGAGCTGTCGCGGGTGGACGGCTCGGTCGGCATCTCGGTCGCGGCGCACAACAGCCTCTGCACGAACCACATCTTCATGTTCGGCACCGAGGAGCAGCGGCGGCGCTGGGTGACGCCCCTGGCGGCGGGGGAGCTGATCGGCGCCTGGGGCCTGACCGAGGCGGGGGCCGGGAGCGACGCGAAGGGGACGCAGACGACCGCCGTCCTCGACGGGAACGAGTACGTCCTCAACGGCTCCAAGAACTTCATCACGCACGGCTCGGTGGGCGACGTGGCCGTCCTGATGGCCAAGACCGACCGGACCGCCGGGACGCACGGCATCTCGGCCTTCGTCGTCGACCTCCACCAGAAGGGGATCCGTGCCGGCAAGAAGGAGAACAAGCTCGGCCTGCGCGCCTCGGACACCGCGACGCTGGTCATGGAGGAGTGCCGCGTCCCGAAGGCGAACCTCCTCGGCCACCTGGGCGAGGGCTTCGTCCAGGCGATGCAGGTCCTCGACGGCGGCAGGATCTCCATCGCGGCCCTGGCGCTCGGGATGGCGCAGGGGGCCTACGACTGCGCCCTCGCCTACTCCAAGCAGCGCGAGCAGTTCGGCAAGCGGATCTCCGAGTTCCAGTCGATCCAGAACTACCTGGCCGACATGGCGACGGAGATCGACGCCGCCCGCCTCCTGACCTGGCGCGCCGCCTGGATGAAGGACAACCACCTCAAGACGACGCGCGAGTCGGCCATGTGCAAGCTCTACGCGGCCGAGGTCTCGGTGAGGGTCGCCAACCTGGCCGTCCAGATCCACGGCGGCTACGGCTTCACGAAGGACTTCAAGGCCGAGAAGTTCTACCGGGACGTCAAGCTCTGCACGATCGGCGAGGGGACCTCCGAGATCCAGCGGATGGTCATCGCCCGCCAGCTCCTCCACGACTGACTCCCCGGGCCGCGCTCGGGGGCGTCAGCCTCTCCCGCCAGCCGCCTGGAGGCCCCATCCGTCGGCCCGGGGGAGAGAGGGATCGTGCGAGGCGCCACGCCGGACGGAACCGGTGCGGGCGCTCGTCGGGAGCCGCTACGCGGCGGGCGGAGAGACGAGCGCCTTGACGACCCACCAGGAAAGGCCGAGGAACCCTCCGAACGCCAGCCAGGCGCGAAGCAGGGTGCGCTGGGCGCCGGTGACCGCCTTCCCCTCGTGGAAGAAGACGACGAGGAGTCCGCAGGGCAGGAGGAAGAGCTGCCTGCCGAAATTGAACACGCCGTCGTATGCGTGGGCAGCCCCACCGTACGAGAGAGTCAGGGCCAGGAAGGCGCCTGCCCCGCCCAGCAGGCGTCCAGCGGTTCGCCCGGTGGCCAGGAGCACGACGGCGAGCGCCGCCCCGGCGGCCATCCACGAGACGGCGGCGAGGATCCCGACCTGTCGGAGTTGAGCCTGCCCGGAGAGAAGACCGTCCAGCGGCGTGAGGAGGCCCTGCAGGAGTCCTTTTCCTGGGATCCCCAGGTTCTCGAGGAGGCCGACGACGCCTGCATCCGATCGGACGGCAGGGAGGCGGAACGAGAGGTATGCCTGCCACGCAGCCAGGGGCAGGACGCTGGAGAACGCGAGCGCGGCCTCGGTCACGCGGCGCCGCAGGAGTGCTGCCAGGCCAAAGGCGATGGCGGCGAGAACGGCCGCCTCCTTCGCGAGGCAGGCGGATCCGAGGAGAAGGACGAAGGCTGGCCGGCGCCCGGACTCGGCCGCATGGGCGGCTGCGAGAACGAGGGCTGCGGCCAGGAGCTCGGCGGTGACGAGCTCGATGGAGAGGACGAACGGGAGGAGGAGTCCGATCGCGGCGCACCAGGCCGGCGACTCCCCTGCGACCCGCAAGCCAGCCGCAGCCACCGCGACGAGGCAGCAGGCGGCCAGCGCCTCGGCGACGAGGAGAGCGGGGCCTGCTCCGCCGACGAGCGGCGCCAGCAGCCAGGCCAGGGCCGGTAGCCCGATCCGGCGCGCCCGAATCCCGGGCGAATCGAGCGCCGACTCGGCGCCGTGAAGGAGGAGGGGGTCCTTCGCGAGGGCGAGGAAGTACTGGCCGTCGAAGCCGTCGAGGTTCCTCGGGTCGGTCGAATCGGCCACCCTGGCCATCCCTTCCGGCGAGCCGCGATGCGCGTGAAAGAGGGAGACGAGCTGAATCGCCATCAGCAGCCCGGCGGTTGCAAGGGCGGCCACGGTGGACCACGGCCGCTGGGCGCTGGGCGCTGGGCGCTGGGCGCTGGGCGGCCACGGTCGGAGTCTAAGCGGCGCGGCGGCCGTCGGGCCGGCTCGCCGGTCGAGGGGTGGGGCCGTCCACCGGACGGGTCCCGCCGGGCGGTGCTAACCTGATCCCCGGCGTCGCGCGGCTCGCGGTGCGCGGGAGGCTCCGATGGCGATGACGCGGGAGGAGCTCGAGCAGCTGCTGACCGAGATGGACCTGAAGTTCGAGGTCCGCGGTCCCGCGCAGCTCGCCCTCGTCTTCCGGACCCAGAGCTACCGCCACCCGGACGGCGAGCCGTACCTCCTCCTGATCCTCGAGCTCGAGGAGGAAGGGCAGTACCTCCGCCTCTTCGCCCCCAGCGCGTTCGTCGCGCGCGGGGCGTACGTCGACACCTTCCTCCGCGCCTGCGCGATCGTCGAGTGGGAGACGAAGCTGATCCAGTTCGAGTACGACGACGAGGACGGCGAGGTCCGCCCGATGATCGAGTTCCCGCTGGAGGACGGGAAGGTGACGCGCCTCCAGCTGGAGCGGTGCATCCGGAGCCTCTGCGCGCTGCTCGAGACCTTCTACGTCCCGCTCCGAAAGGCCCTCGACGAGGGGAAGGTCGACCTCCCGCGCGGGGACCAGCGGGGGATCCCCGCCTCCCCGCCGGCCTTCCTCGCCGAGCTCCTCATCGCCGCGCTCCTCGCCGACGGGAAGAAGCCCGACGACCCCGACCTTCTGATGCTGCGAAAGATGGTGGAGGAGCTGCGCCGCAAGGGCGAGGCTGTCCCGCAGCCGCTGCCGGCTCCCCCGGAGGCGCTCTGACATGGCTTCCCCCTCCGACCTCGACGAGATCACCCGCGTCGTCCTCTCCTGGGCCAAGAGGGCCGCGCTGGCCGAGCGGCGGAGCCGCCTCGGCGTGGCCGACATCCTCTGCGGGCTCTTCGCGATCGACCGCGACGGGAGCGCCCCTCCCGAGGTCCGCGAGGCGCTGAAGGCGCCTTCCGGCGAGATCGCCTGGCCGGAGGAGGTCCGGAGGCTCTACCGGTCGGCCGAGGGGGTCGCCCCGACCGAGGAGAAGTTCCCGTTCGACAACGAGCTGAGGGCCGTGATCGAGCGCTCGTTCCTCGAGGACCGGGCCCTCTCGGCGGTGACGCTCGCCCAGAACCTCAGGAAGCAGGGAAGCGAGCTGGTGACGCGGATGCTCGTCCCGGCGGGCGGCGGCGGGCCGATCGTGTCGCGGCTCGACGAGGTCCTGAAGCGGACGAAGCGCCTGCAGGAGAGGCTGGCCCGCCGCGTCCTCGGGCAGGAGCCCGCCATCGCCATGCTGGGCGACGCCTACTTCCGCGCCTGCATCGGCGCCGCGGGGGCCGGCCCGCGCGGGATCTTCACCTTCCTCGGCCCCCCGGGGGTCGGCAAGACGCTCCTGGCCGAGACCTTCGCCCAGGAGCTCCGCGAGGTGGAGGAGGGGCCCTGGGCCTTCCGCCGGTTCGACATGGGCTCCTTCTCGGGCCACCAGGCCCACGAGCAGCTCTTCGGCGCCGCCTCCTTCTACGCGCACGCCACCCCCGGGACGCTGACCGGCTTCGTGAAGGAGAACCCGAGGTCGGTCCTCCTCTTCGACGAGATCGAGAAAGGGCACGACAACACGATCGTCGCGCTCCTTTCGATGCTCGACAGCGGCGAGGCCGAGGACAAGAAGCTCGAGGCGATGGTCTCCTTCCGCGAGACGTGGTGCATCTTCACCACCAACCTCGGGCGGGAGTTCTTCGGCTCGAGCAACCAGACGGGCATCCTCGAGAGCGCGGGGCACCCGTCGACGATCGTCTTCGAGATCCTCTCCTCGGCGCGGCGCGCGCGGGAGGTGGGGCAGGAGGGGACGCAGCCGGCGCTCCCGCTGGAGTTCGTCTCCCGCCTCGCGAAGGGGGGGGCCGTCGTCTTCGGCGCCCTCGAGACCCGCCACTACATGGAGCTCGTCGACCAGACGGTCGCCTCGCAGGTCGTGACCGGCCGGCAGGCGTCGGGGATCCCGCTGCCGACCATCTCGGTCGACGACCCCGGCAAGCTCCTCTTCCTCCTCTCGCTCGTCCCCGGCATCGACGCCCGCACGGTCGTCGCGCGGAGCGCCCAGTGGGCCGTCTCGCTCATCAAGCGCTCCTTCGAGGAGCTGCGCGAGCCGCTGAGCGAGGCCGCCCCCGAGTCGTACGCCCTCCGCGTCTCCTGCGAGCCCTCGGCGCGGGAGTTCCTCGAGCAGCGGCTCTCGGCCCACCCCTGCCGCATCCTCCTCGTCGACGACGACGACACGCTCGTCCCGGTCATCGAGAAGGGGCTGAAGGAGATGTCCCACGAGCTCCGGCGCGTGCGGGACGAGGCGCACCTCCTCGAGGAGCTCCGCGTCGTCCCGCCCGACGTCGCCTTCCTCGACCTCTCGATCGGCGAGGAGGTCGGCTCGGCCGAGGTGGGGCGGGCCCTGAAGATCCTGGCGGCGCTCCGCCGGTCGGACCCGGGCCTCCCCGTCTACCTCTTCAGCGAGGACCCGCAGGACCGGCAGGCGTTCGACCGCGTGGTGGAGCGGGTCCTCCGGAGCGGCGGCGCCCGCGGCTTCCTCCCGGTGCGGCGGCGCGACGAGCACCCGATGGAGCTGATGGACCAGGCGGCGCGCGTGAGGCAGCTCCTCGAGGAGGTCCGGTACGAGAAGGTGACGCGCGAGGAGCGGCGCGCCCACCGGACGACGCGGTGGGAGACGACCTTCCGCTGGGACGCGGCCGCGTCGACCGTCGCCGTCGAGCTGACGGCGCCGGTGAGCGAGGTGGTCTTCCGCGCGACCGACCAGGCCTCCCCGATCCGCTTCACCGGGATCCCGCGCGAGCGCTTCTCCGACGTCGTCGGCCTCAACCGGGCGCGGCGGCGGCTCCAGCAGGTCCTCGAGTGGCTGAAGGACCCGACCCAGCTCGGCGCCTTCGGCATCCAGCCGCCGCGCGGCTTCCTCCTGGCGGGGCCGCCGGGGACCGGGAAGACGCTCCTGGCCCGCGCCCTGGCGGGGGAGGCGGGATTGCCGTTCCTGGCGCTCTCGGCGGGCGAGCTCCAGTCGAAGTGGGTCGGCGAGTCCGAGGCGCGGATCCGCGAGCTCTTCGACCGCGCGCGCGAGTACGCCCCGTCGATCGTCTTCCTCGACGAGATCGACGGCATCGCCCGCGTGAGGAGCGGGGTCGAGATGCAGCACACCTACTCGATCCTCAACCAGCTCCTCTCCTGCCTCGACGGATTCGTCTCGCCGGCGCGGCCGGTCTTCGTCCTCGCCGCGACGAACGTCCCCGACGAGCTCGACGCGGCGCTGATGCGCCCCGGCCGGTTCGACGAGATCCTCCCGTGCGACCTCCCGAACGCGCAGGCGCGGCGGCAGTTCTTCGAGATGCGGCTCGGAAAGGTCCCCCTCACCGAGGCGGGGGCCGACCTCGACCGGCTCGTCACGGGGACCTCGGGGTGCACCCCGGCCGACCTCGACCGGATCGTCCGCGAGGCGGCCTACGCGGCGGCCGCGGCGCACCGGAGCGGCGTGACGGCGGCCGACCTCGAGCAGGCGCGGCGGCTCGTCCGCTTCGGCGCGGACCAGGAGGAGTTCGAGGTGGCGCCGGAGGAGCGGCGGCGGACCGCGTACCACGAGGCGGGCCACGCGATGGTCCACATGACCCTCTTCCCGGGGCGGCGGGTCGACCACCTGACCATCGTCGCCAACGAGCGCGGCGCGCTCGGCTTCCTGGCCACGGAGGCCGAGGAGAACCGGCACGACCTCCTTCGCGACGAGGTGGAGGGGCGGATGGCGGTGGCCCTCGCCGGGCGCGAGGCCGAGCGGATCCTGGGGGGCGGCGAGAAGCGGCAGCTGACGTCGGGGGCCTCGAGCGACCTCGAGTCGGCGACGGGCCTGGCGTGGAACGCGATCACGCGGTGGGGGTTCGACGACGTCGTCGGCCCCATCGCCCTCGGCTCGCTCCCCGAGTCCGAGCGGAACGGCTTCTCGGCCCTGGTGAAGGAGCGGCTGGAGGCGTGGATCAGCGCGGCCGAGCGGCGCGCGGCGTCGGTCCTGACCCAGCGACGCGCCCATCTCGACCGGCTGGCGGAGCTCCTCCTCGAGCGCGAGTCGCTGGACCGGGAGGACCTGGCCGAGTTCGCGACGGCGGCGGCGACCGCCGTCGCCGCCACGGCCACCGCGCCGGCGGCGGCGAAGGCTAGATCCAGCGCTTCCGCTTGAACCAGAGGAGCATGCCGCCGGCGATGGCGGCCATCCCCGCGAGGAGCACCGGGTAGAACCAGCGCCACTCCATCTCGGGCATCCCCTTGAGGTTCATCCCGTAGACGCCGACGATGAACGTGAGGGGCATCCAGATGACCGAGAAGATCGTGAGGACCTTGACGATCTCGTTCAGCCGGTTCGAGGCGATCGAGAGGTAGGCCTCCATCGTCCCGGTCGCCAGGTCCGTCAGGATGACGGTGGTCTCCTCGATCCGGGCCATGTGGTCGTAGACGTCGCGGAAGTAGTGCGAGGTCCGTTCGTCGATGAAGGGGAGGTCGCGCCGCGCGAGCCGCCCGAGCATCTCCCGCTGCGGGACGGCGAGCCGCCGGATGGAGAGGATCGCCCGCTTGTGCGCCAGGACCTCCTGGAGGACCTCGGGCTTCGGGTCGCGGAAGACCTGCTCCTCGATCTCCTCGATCCGCTCCTCGAACCGGTCGACCACCGGGAGGAGCCGGTCGACCATCCGGTCGACGATGGCGTGGAGGATCTGGTCCATGTGGCGCTCGAGCGGGAGGTCCTTGCGCGTCACCTGGTCCGACACCTCGTTCACCGCCTCGACGGGCCTCTTGTGGACCGTGACGAGCGTGCCGGCCCCCAGGTAGGCGGCCAGCTTGTAGCTCTCCACGGCGCACTCGTCGCCCCCTTCCTCCGGACGGAGGCCCCGGAAGACGAGGAAGAGGTAGTCGCCGAACTCCTCGACCTTGGGCGGCTGGGCCGGGGTGAGGCAGTCCTCCACGGTGAGGGGGTGGAAGCCGCAGACGTCCGCCAGGTCGCGGGCCTCCTCCTCGCCGGGGTCCTCCACGTCGATCCAGAGCGGCGAGCCGTTGCGCCCCCGCCACGCCTCGGCGAGGCCGAGGTCGTGCCGGTGCTCGAGGCCGCCTCCCTCGCGGAAGAGGTGGACGGAGATCACGCGCCGGAGTCTAGCCGGGAACGCCGCCCGGTCAGGCGATCCCCCCCGGCGGGTCGTTCGGGTCCCACCAGCTCGAGAGGTTCCCCTCGGGGGTCCGGGGGCAGGCGGCGTAGTGGGAGACGTCGTTGAAGAGCATGAGGCGGCCCCGGACGGCGTCGCGGAAGTCGACGACGTTCAGGCACGCGGGCGACTGGTCGAGGCGGTCGCGGTAGCCGCGGGCGTCGAAGCCGAGGACGCTCGAGAGGATCAGCCGGAGCGTCGCCTTGTGCGAGACGACGAGGACCTGGGCGCCCGGGTGGGCGCCGACGATCTCGCGGATCACCGGGACGGCGCGCGCCATGACGGCCAGGCCCGACTCGCCCCCCTCCGGCGCGAAGGTGAACGGGTCCTCCTCCCAGGCCGCGTACTCGCCGGGGAAGCGCTCCTCCACCTCGGCGCGGGTGAGCCCCTCCCAACGGCCGTGGCTGATCTCCCGCAGGCCGTCCCGGCGGATGGGCGAAAGGCCGTGGGGTCGCGCGAGGATCTCGGCCGACTCCACGGTGCGGTCGAGCGGGCTGCAGTAGACGGCGGCGAGGGGCTCGCCCGAGAGGCGCTCGGCGAGGCGGCGGACCTGCTCCCGCCCCTCCTCCGAGAGGTCGACCCCCGACGGGCCCGAGAAGCGGTTCTCGGCGGTCAGCTGCGTGGCGCCGTGCCGGGCGAGGAAGAGGCGGGTCGTCATCGCCTGTCCCGTCAGCCCGCCGAGCCTCGCGGGGTGTTCCAGCCCCCCACGTCGGCGACGAGCCGGTCCGCCTGGGGCGGGCCCCAGCTCCCGGGCTCGTACTCGTACAGCGTCTCGGCCGCCTCGAGGACGGGGTCGACGATGGCCCACGCCGCCTCGACGACGTCCTCGCGGGCGAAGAGCGTCGCGTCGCCCGCCATCGCGTCGCCGAGGAGGCGCTCGTAGTCGCCCATCCGGCCGTCCTCCCCCTGCTGCGCCTGCTCGACGACCGAGAGGTCGACGGGACGTCCGTTCATCAGCTCCCCCGGCCGCTTGGCGCGCGCGCCGAGGGCGATGACGACCTCGGGGCTGAGGCGGAACCGGATGGTGTTGCCCGTCGCGGGCGTCGGCTCGGAGAAGACGACCTGGGGCGGGTTCTTCAGCTCGATCACGACCTCGGTCGCCGTCGTCGCCAGGCACTTCCCGGCCCTCACGTAGAACGGCACGCCGTCCCAGCGCCAGGAGGCCACCTCGAGCCGGAGCGCCGCGTAGGTGGCGACCTGCGAGTCGGGGGCGACGCCGGGCTCGTCCCGGTACCCCCGGAACTGCCCGCGGACGAGGTTTTCGGGGCGCATCGGGCGGACGGTCCGGAGGACCTTGGCCTGCTCGTCGCGGATCGCCTCGGCGTACATCCCCGACGGAGCCTCCATGGCGAGGTAGCTGACGACCTGGAAGAGGTGGTTCTGGATGACGTCGCGGATGACGCCGGTCTCCTCGTAGAACTTCCCGCGCCCCTTGACGCCGAAGCTCTCGGCCATCGTGATCTGGACGTTCTCGACGTACCGGCGGTCGAGGATCGGCTCGAGGAACGCGTTCGCGAAGCGGAAGTAGAGGATGTTCTGGACCGCCTCCTTCCCCAGGAAGTGGTCGATCCTGAAGACGCTCTCCTCGGGGAAGAACTCGTGGATGGTCCGGTTCAGGGCACGGGCCGAGGCCAGGTCGCGCCCGAACGGCTTCTCGACGATCACGCGGGCGTTCGCCGCGAGGCCCGCCTCCGCGAGCTGCCGCGCGACGACCGGGAAGAGGCTGGGCGGGATGGCGAGGTAGTGGGCGGGGCGGGTCGCCCCGCCGAGCTCGGCCTTCACCTGCGCGAAGGTGGCCGCGTCGGCGTAGTCGCCGTCGACGTAGCGGAGACGCGGCGCGAGGCGGGCGAAGGCCGCCTCGTCGACCCCGCCGCCGTGCTCGGCCAGGCTCGCCCTGCAGCGCTCCAGGAGCTGGTCGCGGTTCCACCCGGACTTCGCCACGCCGACGACGGGGACGTCGAGGCGGCCCCGGCGGGCGAGCGCCTGCAGGGCCGGAAAGATCTTCTTGTAGGCGAGGTCGCCCGTGGCCCCGAAGAAGACGAGGGCGTCGGAGGGGGGACGGCCGCCCGCGGACATCGCTACTTCTTCTCGAGGTGGCCGCCGAAGCCGAAGCGCATGGCGGACTGGATCTTGTTCTGGAAGAGGTCCTGCCCGCGCGAGGCGAACCGCTCGAAGAGGGCGGCCGTCAGGACGTGCGCGGGGACGCCGACGTCGTTCGCGGCCGCCACCGTCCAGCGCCCCTCGCCCGAGTCGGAGACCTTCCCGCCGTAGCCGGAGAGCTGGGGGTCGGCGGCGAGGGCCTGCGCGGTGAGGTCGAGGAGCCACGACGTGATCACGCTGCCGCGCCGCCAGAGCTCGGCGATCGACGCCAGGTCGAGCTCGTACCGGTAGTGCTCGGGGTTCCGGAGCGGGGTCGTCTCGGCGTCCTTCTCGTGAACCGCCGCTCCGGCGTTGGCGTTCTTCAGGATGTTGAACCCCTCGGCGTAGGCGGCCATCAGGCCGTACTCGATCCCGTTGTGGACCATCTTCACGAAGTGCCCGGCGCCGTTCGGGCCGCAGTGGAGGTAGCCGTTCTCCGCGGTCCGCGCCAGGCCCTCGCCGCCCGGAGTCCTCGGGATGTCGCCCCGCCCCGGCGCGAGGGCGGCGAAGATCGGGTCGAGCCGCTCCACCACCTCGGCCTCGCCGCCGATCATCAGGCAGTAGCCGCGCTCGAGGCCCCAGACGCCGCCGCTCGTCCCCATGTCGACGGTGTGGATCCCCTTCGGGGCGAGCCGCTTCGCCCGGGCGATGTCGTCCTGGTAGTTCGAGTTCCCGCCGTCGATGATCACGTCGTCGTCCGAGAGGAGGGGGACGAGCGCGTCGATGGAGGAGTCGACGAACGCCGCGGGGACCATCAGGCAGATCGCCCGCGGGCGCGCCAGCTTCCCGACGAAGTCCGCGAGGGACGCGGCCCCCTCGGCCCCCTCGGCGGCCAGCTTCTCGACCGCCGCCGCCGCGTGGTCCCAGACCACAGAGGTGTGTCCCCGCTTCATCAGGCGCCTCACCATGTTGCCGCCCATCCGGCCGAGGCCGATCATGCCGAGCTGCATCGCGTCCTCCTTCGGTCGGGCGGCCCGGCGCGACGGAACGCTCCGCGGCCGCCCCCGGTCCGCCGAGAGTAGTCCAGCGGCGCGCGAAGGACGGAGCGGCCGTGCGCGCCGGGCGTACGATCCCCCGGGGCGCCCGGCGCGCCCGACCGACGCGAGACAGGGGGACCGGATGAGCGTGAAGAAGATCCTGATGCTGGTCGGCGACTTCGTCGAGGACTACGAGGTGATGGTGCCCTTCCAGGCGCTGCAGATGGTGGGGCACACCGTCCACGCCGTCTGCCCGGGGAAGAAGGCCGGCGAGAAGGTCCGGACGGCCGTCCACGACTTCGAGGGGGACCAGACCTACTCCGAGAAGCCGGGGCACAACTTCGCCCTGAACGCGACGTTCGACGAGGTGAAGCCCGAAAGCTACGACGCCCTCGTCATCCCCGGCGGCCGGGCGCCCGAGTACATCCGCCTGAACGAGAAGGTGCTCGAGGCGGTCCGCCACTTCGACAAGGCGGGCAAGCCGATCGCGGCGATCTGCCACGGGGCGCAGGTCCTGGCCGCGGCGGGGGTGGCGACGGGGAGGGCGTGCAGCGCCTATCCCGCCTGCGGCCCCGAGGTGACCCGCGCCGGCGGCACCTACGTCGCGATCGCCGTCGACGCGGCCCACGTGGACGGGAACCTCGTGACCGCGCCCGCCTGGCCGGCCCACCCGGCCTGGCTGGCCGCGTTCCTGAAGGTGCTCGGGACCCGGATCGAGCCCTGACCCCGGGCGGCCCCGGTTGAGCTCCGGATCGGGACGGAAATCTCCGTAACGGAGAATTCCGTCCTCGTCCGGGGGGCCGAGACGCGGCGCGCTTCTTGCCCCAGAATCGGGAGGAGGCTCGAGCCCGCTTGCACCCCCCGAAACGACTCCTCCTGACCGGCGGCGGGACCGCCGGCCACGTCAACCCGGCCCTCGCCATCGGCGCGGCCCTCCGCGGGCCGGCGACGGAGCTCCTCTTCGTCGGCGTGAGGGGACGGGCGGAGGAGCAGGTCGTCCCGAAGGAAGGCATCCCGATCCGGTTCGTCCGCGCGTCGGGCTTTCCGGGGGCGCGTCCCTCGCCGGCCCTCCTCCGCTTCGCGGTGAACCTCGCGGTCGGCATCCTCCAGGCGGCCTTTCTCCTCCTCCGGTTCCGCCCGGACGTCATCGTCGGCACCGGGGGCTTCGCCTCGGCCCCCGTCCTCCTCGCCGCGGCGGGGCTCCGGAGGATCGGGCTCCTCCGGACGAAGGTCTACGTCCACGAGCAGAACGCCGTCCCCGGGAAGCTGAACCGCCTCGTCGGGGGCCTCGCCGACGAGGTCTTCGTCACCTTCCCCGAGAGCCTCTCGCACTTCCCGGGGAACGCCGTCGTGACGGGCTACCCGCTCCGGAGGCGGATCGGGAGCGTGGGCCGGGACGAAGCCCGGAAGGCCCTCGACTTCGCGATCCCCGAGGGGAGGACCGTCGTCTTCCTCTTCGGCGGGTCGCAGGGGGCGCGGACGCTCAACCGCGCGCTCGTCGACGGCCTCGCGGACCTCCTTCCGCACCGCGACCGGCTCTTCGTCATCCACGGGACGGGCCTCGCCCGCAAGGGGGGGTACGACCCGGCGGCGGACGTGGAGGCCCGCCTCGCCGCTCGGTACTCCGAGGAGGAGCGGCGCCTCATCGGCGGCTTCTACGTCGCGCGCCCCTACTTCCACGACATCGAGAAGGTCTACGCCGTCGCCGACCTGGCGGTCACGAGGGCCGGGGCGGGGAGCCTGAACGAGATCGCCACCGTCGGCCTCCCGGCGCTCGTCGTCCCGAAGGCGAACCTCCCGGGCGACCACCAGGTCCTGAACGCCCGGGCGCTGGAGAGGGCGGGCGGGGCCGAGGTCCTCTACGAGGAGACGGTCCTCGACGAGGGCCACCTCGCCGAGCGGCTCGACGGGAGGCTCCTGGCGGAAAAAGTCCTCGCGCTGGCCGGCGACCCGGCGCACCTCGCCGCGATGGCGGCGGCGGCCCGCGCCTTCCTGGGGCGCGACGCGCTCGACGCCATCCGCCGCCGCGTGGCGGGGGAGTCGGACCCGGCCGAGGAGCCGCCCGCCGCCGCGGTGCCGCCCGAGACGGTCCCGACGAGCGCCGCCCTCCTCTCGCGCCTCGAGAAGGCCCACGCCGCGCGGAAGGGCCCCTGGTGCCCGAGCGCGGTCGTTCGCGACCGGCGCGACCTCGCCTACTTCGTCAGCCGCGCGTCCTCCCTCCTCGTCGCCGAGGCGTGGGAGGACCGCAACCGGGGGGTGAAGCTCCTCGGCCTCCTCGGCGCCCGCGAGAAGGTCCCCCTCCTCGTCGCCCTGCTGAAGGACCGGACGCCGGCACCCCTGATCCAGCGCTTCCTCGGCGGCGACTTCGTCCAGGTGGGCTTCATCCGGCGGAACGTGATGGCTGCCCTGGCGCGTCTCGGCCAGGCGACGCCGGACGTGGAGGAGGCGCTCCTCCTCTCCGTCGACGACCCGTACTACGAGGTCCGGGCGGAAGGGGCGCGGGCGGCCGCGGCGCTCGCGGACGGGCTGACGCGGCGCGACGAGGTGGCGCGGGGGCTCGTCCGGCTCCTCGGCGACCGGAACCTCGAGGTCGCCGCGGCCGCCGCCGAAGCGCTGGGGAAGGTGGGCGGGGAGGCGGACGCGGTGCCCGCCCTCCTCTCCCTCGCGGGGTACGAGTTCTGGAAGGTCCGCGCGTCGGCCCTCAAGGGGCTCCTCACCCTCGTGGAGCGCGGCGCCGTCTCCGACCTCCCGGCGCTCCGGGCACGCCTCCCCGAGTTCGTCCTCGTCTCCCCCGACTTCGTCCCGCAGTTCGAGATCAAGGCCGCCTACCGCAGGCTCGCCCAGGCGGTCGGCGGGCGGCAGGAGGGCCAGGGGTGATCTACGTCCTCGGCAAGCTCCTCCAGCCCCTCGAAGGCTTCTCCTTCCTCCGGCTCGTCGAGTACCTCTCCGCGCGCTCGATCGGCGCGGCGCTGACGGCCATCCTCCTGACGCTCTGGCTCACGCCGCGCCTCATCTGGTACCTGCAGAAGCGCGCGTGGGTGGACCAGCTCCGCGACACCGGCCTCCCCACCTCGTCCGACAAGGCGGGGACGCCGGTGATGGGCGGGGCGGTCATCGTCGGCGTCGTCGCGTTCTCGAGCCTCCTCTGGTGCAACCTCGAGAACGCCTACGTCCTCCTCGTCCTCCTCGGGATGCTCTGGTTCGGGGCGATCGGCTTCGTGGACGACCGGGCCAAGATGCGGGCCCGCTCAGGCGACAAGGGGATGTCCGAGCGGAGGAAGCTCGTCCTCCAGGGGCTCTTCGCGGCCCTCCTCGTGGCGGTCCTCGCGAGCCCGTACTCGCCGCTCCCGCAGGACGAGGCGGCGCGCCTCTACGTCCCGTTCGTCAAGGCGCACCTCCTCGACCTCCCGTGGGTCTACTTCCCGTGCGTCTTCCTCTTCGTCCTCCTCGTCGGCAACTCGGTCAACATCACCGACGGGATGGACGGCCTGGCCATCGTCCCCTCGGTCTTCGTCCTCGGCGTCCTCGGCGTCTTCGGCTACCTCATGGGCAACGCGATCTGGTCGCGCTACCTCTTCTACCCGTTCTTCCCGGGAGCGGGCGAGCTGGCCGTATTCTGCTCGGCCTTCGCGGGGGCGGGGATCGGCTTCCTCTGGTTCAACGCCTACCCCGCGCAGATCTTCATGGGCGACACGGGGTCGCTCTCGATCGGCGGGTGCCTCGCGGTCGTCTCGGTCCTCCTCAAGCAGGAGGCGCTCTTCGTCATCCTGGGGGGCCTCTTCGTGGCCGAGGCGGCGAGCTCGCAGATCCAGGACAAGGTCGGGATCAAGTGGCTCGGCCGCCGCATCTTCCAGCGCGCCCCCCTCCACCACCAGATGCAGCACAACGGGCTGGCCGAGACGAAGGTGGTGATCCGCCTCTGGATCGTCTCGGGGATGCTCGCCCTCGCCGCGCTGGCGACGCTCAAGCTCCGGTGACGGCGGCGGAGGGGAGCCTCCCGCCCCCGCCGGACGGTCCGGCGCCGCCGGCCGCGCCGCGCGTGCCGCGGAGCTCGGCCCGGAACGCCGCGCTCGTCGCCGCCGGGATCTTCCTGTCGCGGATCATCGGCTTCGTCCGCGAGAGGGTCTTCGCCCACTACCTCGGCAACTCCGCCGCGGCGGACGCCTTCAAGGCGGCGCTGAAGATCCCGAACCTCCTCCAGAACCTCTTCGGCGAGGGGGCCCTCTCGGCCTCGTTCATCCCCGTCTACGCGCGGCTGATGGCGCAGGGCGAGGAGGAGGAGGCCCGCCGCGTCGCGCGCGTCGTCGCGACCGTCCTCGCCGTCCTCACCACCGTCGTCGTCGCCTTCGGCGTCCTGGCGACCCCGTTCCTCATCGACCTGATCGCGCCGGGGTTCGAGGGAGAGAAGCGCCTCGCCACCATCCGGATGGTGAGGATCCTCTTCCCCGGCGTCGGCCTCCTCGTCCTCTCGGCCTGGTGCCTCGGGATCCTCAACAGCCACCGGAAGTTCTTCCTGCCGTACGCCGCTCCGGTCGTCTGGAACGGCGCCATGATCGCGGCCCTCGTTTGGTTCGGCGCGCGGAGCAAGGGGTACGACCTGGCGGTCTGGATCTCGTGGGCGGCCGTCGCCGGGAGCTTCCTCCAGCTCGCCGTCCAGCTCCCCACCGCGCTCCGGCTCGCCGGGCGCTTCCGGCCCGAGTGGGAGCTGACGTCCCACGGCGTGAAGACCGTCCTCTCGAACTTCCTCCCCTCCGTCGGGAGCCGCGGCGTCAACCAGGTCTCCAGCTACATAGACCAGATCCTCGCGAGCTTCCTCCCCACGGGCGCCGTCGCCGCCCTCGCCTACGCCCAGACGCTCTGGTTCCTCCCCGTCAGCCTCTTCGGGATGTCGATCTCCAGTGCGGAGCTCCCCGAGATGGCGAGCGGCGCCGGGACGGGCGAGGAGGCGGCCCGCGCCCTGCGCGAGCGCCTGGTTCAGGCGCTCCGCCGCGTCGCCTTCTTCGTCGTCCCCACCGTCGCGGTCTTCGCGGTCCTGGGCGACAGCCTCGTCGCCTTCGTCTTCCAGACGGGGAAGTTCGGGCGCTCCGACGTCGAGTACGTCTGGGCCGTCCTCGCGGGCTCGGCCGTGGGCCTCCTCGCCTCGACGCTCGGGCGCCTCTACGCCTCGACGTTCTGGGCGCTCCACGACACGCGGACGCCGCTCCGCTTCGCCGTCGTCCGCGTCCTCCTGACGACGGCGCTCGGCTGGCTCCTCGCCTTCCCCGTCCCGCGCGCCCTCGGCCTCGACCCGAAGTGGGGTCTCCCGGGGCTGACGGTCTCGGCCGGGATCGCCGGCTGGCTCGAGATGGCGCTCCTGCGCCGCGCGCTCGCGCGCCGGATCGGCCACACGACCCTCGGCCCGCACGCCCTCGCCCACCTCGCCATCCCCGCGCTCGGTGCGGCCCTCGTCGGGTTCGGAGTGAAGCTGGCCGTCGGCATCGCCCACCCGGTCGCCGGCGGGACGCTCGTCCTCGGGACCTTCTGCGCCGTCTACGGCGCGGCGACGCTGGCGTTGAAGGTGCCGGAGGCGCTCGCGCTGGTGCGGAAGGCGAGGGAGAAGGCGGGGAGGACGAGGTAAGGCGAGGAGAGGCCGCGGGGAGCAGGGCGGCGAGAAGCCCGCAGGCCGCTGCGTCGGTTCCCGGATCCCCTGTCCGGCGAGCCGTTGCCCTCCGTCGACAGATTGTGCACTGCAGCCTGGAAACCGGGTTGAGGAGGCTCCCGGTGGCCGGGTGCTAGAGTTTCGAGCGACGGCCCTCATCCGGGCGGGCCGGGAAAGGACCCCATGCGGACGGCTGTCACCCACCGCGCAGAGGTCGTCGAGCGGCTCAAGGCAGAGCGCAACCGTATCGAGGGGTTGGGCGTCCGCCGCCTGGGGCTCTTCGGGTCCTTTGCCCGGGACGAGGCGACCGCCGCGAGCGACGTGGACCTCCTCGTGGAGTTCGAGCCGGGATGCAAGACGTTCCGCCGCTTCATGGATACGGTCTTTCTCCTCGAGGAGGTCCTGGGGCGCGAGGTGGAGCTCGTCACCCCCGAGGGGCTGAGCCCGTACCTGAAGGACGAGATCGTCGGGAGCGCCGTGGATGTCGGACCGTGACCTCCTTCGCCACATCCGGGACGAGGTCGCCTTTCTTCGGAGCACGGCCGCCCGGACGGACCTCGACTCCTTCCTCCGCGACGAGGTCCTCAAGAGGGCGTTCGCACGGAGCCTCGAGATCATCGGGGAAGCCACGAAGAAGCTGAGCCCGGAATTCCGCGCCGCGAACCCTGGAATCGAGTGGCGCCTCATGGCGGGGACCCGCGACAAGCTCATCCACGACTACTTCGGCGTGGATTACGCCCTCGTCTGGGACATCGTGTCGAACGAGCTGCCTCGGCTCGCGGCCGCGATTGGTCCCCTCGTGAAATAGCGCCCGTCCGGGTGAAGGGAGGTCGCTCATGAGAAGACACGGATTCACCGTCACCGTCCTCGCCTGCGCCGGCTCGCTCCTCCTCGGGTGCAAGGCCCGCGAGGAAGCCTCTCCTGGCGCGCAGGAGCAGGCCCCTCTTCCCGCCGTCGTGAGCGCGGAGGCCACGCAGCCGCCCCCGCCGACGACCTCACCCGAGGCGGCTCCCGCGCCGGCAACGCCCGTGGAGAGCGCGGCGCCCGCCCCGAAGCCCGAGGCTCCCGAGCCTGCTCCGAAGGCGGTTCAATCGAAGCCGGCGGCTGCGGCGCCGCCGTCGCGCCCGGCGGTCCAGCCCCCGAAGCCCGCCGAGGCCGCGGCCCCGCCTGCCCGGCCCACGCAGGCCCCGGCCACCGCCGCCCCGGCCGCGCCTCCCGCGGAGGCCCCGAAGGCGGCTCCTCCGCCCGCGCCGAAGAGCGCGTCCGGCGTCGTCGACCCGGGCGGGGAGATCGCCGTCCCTGCAACGAAGGCCGGCCTCACGCGGATCGGCGCCGACAAATGCAAGCTCTGCCACAAGGTCCAGCACGCCTCGTGGGCCGCCTCGGCGCATGCGAAGCGGACGCCGCCCCTCGACTGCGAGAGCTGCCACGGCCCCGGGAGCGAGTACAAGACGATGTCGGTGATGAAGGACCTGGCGAAGGCGAAGGCGGCGGGGCTCGTCCTCCCGGACGCCACGTTCTGCCAGAAGTGCCACAAGGCTCCGTGGGACCCGACGTTCCTCGCGAAGGTCCACGCGCATAAGGCAGGGTCGTAGCGGGGCAGCGGGAGTCCCGGGAGGGGACGGGTCCCGAAGGCTTGGAACTTAGTCCGTCGCCGGCTCCGAATCGGGGGTGCCTGCCGAACAGGCGTCGCCCACGCACGCCTCCTCGTTCTCTGCCTGTCACGAATTCGCCGCCTCCGACACCTGACCTGCAGAAGGAGCCAGGCCGGGAGCGCCGGGCCGAGTGAGGGAAGAGCTTCGTCCTTCCGCTGCCCACAGGGCGTGAAACCCGAGGCGAGGGCTCCGGGAGGTTGTCATGTCGAGGATCACCAGGGCTCTGTTGGGGCTCGGGCTCGCGGCGGGGCTCCTGCCGGCGGTGGTGGAGGGGGCCCCGAAGCCGCCGGCGCCTACGCCACCGCCGACGTGCACCAGCTGCCCCATCGTCTACGAACAGTGGTTCCTGAGTCAGTCGAGGGGAGACCTGATGCTGATGCAGGCTGACGGCTCCCAGAAGACGCTCCTCCTGGCTGGTGCGAAGAACGTGGAGCACACCATGCCGCGATGGGCCCCCGACGGTGAGTGGATCGCGTTCCACAGCAACAGAGATGGCAGTTGGGGGCTCTGGCTCATCAGGAAGGATGGCACCGGGCTGACGAAGATCAGTGGCGTCTCCCCGAACGATTCGGGCTTTCGGATCGTTCCTGGCTCGTGGAGACCCGGGGCAGGAGGCTACTGGTATGCGTACTGGGACGTCAGCACGCCCGGCTCCGGGTCTGACATCTTCGTGGTGAAGATCGACCTCACCTTCGCCCCGGCCGTCGTCTCGGGCCCTTTCAATCTCACGAGCGAGTGGATTCAGGCCACGGACTCCTGGCACTACCCGGCATGGACCGGGGACGGAACGCATTTCTCGGCCGTAAGGCGGTATGACAACGGGGACGAACAGCAGGACGAGTTCGTGGTGTTCGACTTCGTCGACGACACGCCGCCGCGTCTGGAAAACCCGCGATCCCTGCTCCTCCCCGGCTGGAGAACCGACGCGGGATTGAACATCATTTATCCCTCCTGGGCACACCACAGAGATTCCTTCATTGCGACGCAGGTGCTTCCGAACAACGACCTTTGGCTCGTCGACGTGGATCTCGACGCACCAGAAGGGGAGAACCCCGTTCTCAACGCCGAGGCGCTGAGCACATGTGCCGCACCCTGCAACCTGAAGAAGGCGCGCTGGTCCGGAGACGACTTCACCCTCGTCTTCCCGTATTCCTCGGAAGGCATCTTCGTCTCGGCCGTCTATCCTTTCGCCATCCCGGATTCTCCAATCGCACCGACGGTTTCCAAGGCCACGCCGACGTATCCCGACTGGAACCCGACTCAGTGACGGCCTTCCGCTGCCGAATGGCCTTGACGCTGCCACCCCCCGCCCCCAGATTGTTCACGGGACAGTCCGGAGGGGGCGGGGATCGTCCGGGAGGGAACACGAGATGAGGATGTCGAGCCGCTCCCTCGTTTCGGCACCGCTATTGGCCGCAGCCGTTCTTGCCGTGGCGGCCAGCCTGAGCCTGACCGTCCCGGCGGCCGCAGATTCCGCTTCTAGCTTGTCCCTCGTCCTCCCGATCGTCCTGTCGAGCGGCGGGGCGGGGGGCTCGTTCTATACGTCCGAGCTGATCCTGACGAACCGGGGGAACACCCTCGCGACCCTGGAGCTCCGCTACACGGCGGCCTTCGGCGGCGGGGACGGGACGGCCACCGATACCCTCCTCGCGGGCGAGCAGAAGGTCGTCCCCGATGCCATCGCCTACCTCCGGGACCGGGGGGTGCCGATCCCGGAGGGCCCCGGCCGTGGCGGCACGCTCCGGGTGACGTTCGCCGGTCTCTCCGGGTCAGACGTGGCCGCGGCCACCGTCCGGACGACGACGGCGACTGCGTCGCCCCAGCCCATCGGCGCTGCTGGCCTGGCCTATCCGGGCGTTCCCCCGACGAGCGGCTTCACGACGAGCGCGACGCTTTATGGCCTCCGGGCAACGGAGGCGGATCGCTCGAACGTGGCGATCTACAACCCATCGTCCGAGATGGTGACGGTGCGGGTCACGGCCTTCTCGGGCGACGGGACCGGCTCGCCGGTCGTCAAGGCCGACTCCCTCGAGATCCCGAGCCTCGGGTGGACCCAGCTGAGCGCGGTTTTCGACGGGACCGGGATCGCCAACGGCTGGGTGACGATCGAGAAGACCGGAGGCTCAGGGTCGTTCGGGGCGTACGGGGTCATCAACGACAACGGGACCAGCGACGGCTCGTTCGTCTTCCCGGTCGCCGGAGACCTTCTGGGGAGCTCCCTGACAGTGCCGGTGCTCGTGGAGACGACATCGGGCTTCTCCAGCGAGCTGATCGTGACGAACCGGGCCGACGTGCCGGCGAAGCTGACACTGAGCTACGTCGAGAACCTCGCGCCCGAGCTCGGCTCGGGTGGCGAGTGGGCCATCACCCTCGCCCCGATGACTCAGCTGCTGATCCCGAACGCGATCGACTACCTCCGGGGGCACGGAGTCACGGTGGGCGACCGACGTGCGGCCAGCTATGCCGGGACGCTGCGCGTGGGCGTCTCCGGAACTGGGCTGGCGAACGTCTTCGCCGGGGCGAGGACGGCGGCGCTCTCCCCGGCCGGCGGCCAGTTCGGTCTCTTCACGCCGGGGATCTACTCGGGTCAGGAGGCCAGGGCCGAGGTGTTCCTCTATGGCCTCCGGGCGGACGCCCAGAACCGGACGAACGTGGCCGTCGTGAACGCGGGAACGGACGGATCGGGCTCGGTCACGCTGCAGCTCCAGGCTCACGACGGTAACGCGGGCGGAATCGCGAGGGGCGATCCGGAGACGACAGTCCTAGAGCCGGGAGCCTGGAAGCAGTTCTCGGGGTTCCTGGGTAGCAAGGGGGTCTCAAACGGCTGGGTCCACGTGACCCACGTGGCGGGCTCAGCTCCCTGGATTGCCTATGCTGTCGTCAATGACGGAGGTGGCCCGGGGGCGAGGACGGGGGACGGGGCCTACGTGCCGATGGTGCCGGGCGTGGCTTCGGGTCCGCTGGGCTGGGAGATCTCGGTCGTCCCGGGCAGCGACCTGTACGCGCCCTCCCTCGCGTACGACGCTCAGGGTAAGCCTGCGATCGCCTACAGGCACAGGATCACGCCCCCCCCGAGTTCGACCGTAGAGGCCATGCTGGCCCGCGGCGTTCCGGGTAGCTCTGCGTGGGCACTGGAGAAAGTCCTTTCGGACGGCATGGAAGTCGACCTGGAATTCGACCCTGTCGACGCGAGTCCTTCCGTTGCCGTTCGAACCTATAGCGTCGCGACCAGTCCCAATGAGTCCATCAGGTTCTCTCACTGGACAGGGTCGGCATGGGAGACCAGCACGATCGAGGAGGGACCTGTCTTCTATGCGCCGAAGCTCGCCTTCGGACCGGACGGCAGGCCGTCGTTCTGCTACAGCTCGTCGCAGGGGTCCAAGGAGCTGAGGTTCGTCGAACGGGACGGATCGGCGTGGAAGGTCCAGCGGATCGACCAGGCAGGCACCCAGTACGCCATCGACTACTTCTCACTCGCCTACGACGGGGCGGGTAGTCCGGTCGTCGCCTACAGGAAATGGGTAGAAGGATCGGACTACGACTTCGAGATCAGGCTCGCACGCCGAACCGGCTCGGTTTGGGAGACCCAGGTGGTGGAACGAGGCTGGGGCTGGGGAAAAGGGCTTTCGTTCGCGCTCGATGCCGCGGGCCATCCCGCCATCTCACACTGTCCCGGCGGCAAGGCGAAGGCGTCGGATCCGAGTCTGATCCGATGGGATGGCTCGAAGTGGGACTCAGAGGTGATCGTCCCTGTGGCCTATGGATCCGACCTCCAAAGCCTGGCGTTCGACCCTACGGGCGCGCCGATTGTTGCGATGTGCCACAACTACCACGCGCTGGAGCTGGCGCGGCGGCAGCCCGACGGTCAGTGGACGATCGAGGTCATCGAACCCAACCTCGCGTCGTGCGGCAGCACGGACCTCCGGATGGACCCGCAAGGAAGGCCCTCGGTGAGCTACCAGCGCAAGGGCACACAAGACAGCGCCACGTCCATCGGGTTCGCGCGCCTCGTCTCCAGGTGATGGTCGGATCGCTACCCTTTCCTGGGCGACGTCCGAATCCGGCTTGAATGAACCGGGAGAGCGTCAGGCTCGTCGCATGCCGGGGTCAGTTCGTCGCTCGCATGGCCCGGTGGCGAGAGAATTCGAGAGTCCGGTCGGTCGGCTCGCCCCCGTCAGATCACCTTCCACCAGGGCGCCGCGAGGACCCGCTTCGTGAGGGGGAACGTCTCGGGCCCGTCGTGAAGCAGGAGACCGCCGTCGGCGAGGTCGGCGTACTCGTCGAGGAACGCCTCCAGGCCCTTCGCGTCGGCCGGGCGGACCCGGGACGACGCCTTCACCTCGATCGGCAGGGTCCTCCCGCCGCTCTCCACGACGAAGTCCACCTCGAGCCCCGTGACCGTTCGCCAGTAGAGGAGCTCGGGCTTCCGCGGCTCGAGGTCCCGGAAGGCGAGGAGGTCGTGGAGGACGAGATTCTCCAGGTGGGCCCCGCGAGGTTCGGTCTCGCCCGCGAGGAAGAGCGCGAGCGCCGTGTCGCTCCAGTAGAGCTTCGGGGACTTGATCAGGCGGCGCGTCCGGTTGACCGAGAAGGCCGGGAGCCGGACCGCCTGGTAGCTCGCCTCCATCAGGTTCAGGAAGCGGTGCACCTGGGGCTGCGAGATCCCGACGTCGCGTCCCATCTCGGTCTGGTTGACGACGTTGCCGATCCTGAGGCACGCGGCGCGCATCAGGCGTCGGAAGTCCGCGAGGCTCTCGACGGCGCGGAGCGCCTGGAGGTCGCGCTCGAGGTAGGTCTGGACGTAGCCCGAGAACCAGAGGGCTCGCTCCTCCGCGCTGGCGAGCCTGTGGGAGGGGACCGGAAGGCCCCCCAGCGACGCGACCTCGCGCCAGTCCTCCCGGGGTCCCGACTCGGCGTCCAGGATGCTCCGCCAGCGCTTGAACGGAGAGGAAAGGAGCCGGTCCCACGTCCCGGCGGTCCCGAGCCCCAGCCTCTCGCGTCGCGTGAACGGCCAAAGGGTGACGTAGACGGCGCGTCCCGCGAGGGTCTCCGAGATCCGCTCCATCATCAGGAGGTTCGCCGATCCGGTCAGGACGAAGCGGCCGGGTGTCCGCGCGCGCTCTTCGTCCACCGCACGCTTGACCGCCACGAGGAGCTCGCGCGCTCGCTGGACCTCGTCGAGGATCAGGGCCGGGGCCCGGGCGACCACGGCTTCGGGCTCGCTCGCGGCCTGCGTCCGCAGGTCGAAGTCGTCCAGCGTCAGGTACGGCCGAGCCGCAAGGGAAGGCATCGACCGGAGGAGCGTCGTCTTCCCCGTCTGGCGGGCGCCCAGCAAGACGACGACGGGCGAGACGCCCATCGCCCGCTCGACGGCGGTGACAGCGGCACGAGGGAGGATGCCGGGTGGTGCAGTTGATGCCATGCGTGCATGATTATCATACTTTGACGGTCGAATCTACTCCCCGGCCGCCACGAAGCCGGCCCAGAAGAACGGGTGCGTGCCTCGACCCGCGGCGCGGCGTTGCCGGAGCACCTCGAGGCTGGCGGCGCGGACCGCCTCGGCGGTTGGGAGCCCGTCGACGAGGTGCTTCTCGTAGAGCGCCTTCATGAAGCCCCGGCTCGCTTCGTCCTCGATGGCCCAGAGGCTCGTGATCAGGGTCCGGGCCCCGGCGACCTGGAACGCCCGGCGGAGGCCGAAGAGCCCCTCGCCCGCACGGAGCTCGCCGAGACCCGTCTCGCAGGCGGAGAGGACCGCCCACCCGACGCCGGTGAGGTCGAGCGCCGCGATCTCCTCGGCGGTCAGGATCCCGTCGTCCGTGTCGGGTCGGGCCGACGCCCGCCGGTTCGCCCCGGCGAGGGCCAGGCCGGAGAGGAGGAGCGGGTTGTCCACGAAGACGGAGCGGCCCGTCGCCGTCGAGACGTTGCGGCCACCGGCAGGAGAGGAGCAGTCGCCGAGAAAAAAGCCGTGGGTCGCAAGGTGGAGGATGCGACGGCCGGGAGCGCCTCTCTTGACCGCGGTCTCTCCCGCTGACGCGCCCGCGAGGACGACCGGCTCGATTCCGGTCCTACCGTTCGCCGGAGGGAGTCCACGGAGACGGAGCCGCGAGGCCTCCCACGCTTCGGCCACCTCTTCGATCTCCCGAGCCGCCGACGGGAGGGCCTCGAAGTGCATCGCTCCGAAGCTCGCGCACGAGGGGAGCGCTCCGCGGTAGACGGCGGTGGTGACGCCGACCGACGGGCTCGGCTCCAGCGCCGCGTTCCGCTCGGTTCTCGCCGGGGGCTGGTCGTCGAAATCCGGCGCTCCCGCCGCGAGGAGACCACGCCCGGTCGTTCCCCCGGCGCGGGCGAGGTCACGCTCCGCGGACAGGTAGCGGAGGAGCGGGCCGGTCTCGACGAGGTAGCTCCTCCCCCCGTCCGGAAGCGCCGCGAAGTTGACGAGCTGGAGCGAACCGTCCGGCACGAGGAAGACCTGGCGGGAGGATCCGAGGGAGCGCACGAGCGGCTTCCAGACCTGGTCCCGCAGCGCGGCGGCGGCGCGGCGGTATACCACCTCGGCGAACCTCACGCTCCCTGCCGGAGCCGTCCCTCCCTCCGCGACAGCCTTCCGGACGAGAGCGACCTGCGCATCGATCCCCTTCGTGGGGCCGAGCGCGATCAATGCGGGAGCGGCGCCACTTCGCCGGAGGACGAAGGCGGCGTAGGAGTCGACGGCGAGAGCCGGCTTCGCCTTGCGCCCCGGCCGAACGCTTCCGGGGTGCCGGGTGTAGCGGACGAAGGAGACGAGCGCCGCGTCGGCCGGGAGGGAGCCACGGACCTCCGCGAGGCCCGCTGCTGCGACGGCCTTCCCCTCGCGGAAGGCGGCGCTCCGCTCGGCGAGCGTTCGCTCGGCGGCGTCCTTCGCCTCCTGGGCCTCGCGGAGCCGCCTCCGCGACCTCTCGGGAGACCGCTCGTCCTCCCCCTGGACCGCGAGGTTGGCGAGGCGGGACCTCGCCGCGGCGTACTCCGCGAAGAGCGGCTCGAGGCCAGGGTCGTGCGCCTCGCGGAGCGAGCGGTGGCGACGAGCCATCTCGTCGAGGACGAGCGCACGGCTGCGGACGACCGCGTCGAGGACGCGGGCCGACGCCTCGAGGTCCCGGAGCTCGACGGCGGCCGAGACGGCGAGGTCCAGAGCCGACGGGTTCTTCGCGACGACGGCGAGGGCCTGCCGCTCGGGGAGGGCGGCGACTGTTTTCCGGAGGTGCTGGGTCGAGATCGACTCGGCCCGGAGTGCGGCGTCGAGAGCGCGTCGCGCATCGCCGCGCTTCAGGAGGCAGGAGGCATAGGCCCTGTACCCGTTTGCGAGCCGCGGATCGTCTGATGCATGGGTCTCTTCCGCGATGGCGATCCCTCTTTCGAAGAGGGGCATGGCCTCCTCGACGTCGCCCCGCTGGGCCTTCAGATCGGCGACGGCGACGAGTGTCTCCCCGACCCGGGGATGCTGGGGGCCGAGAGCCCTTTCGCGGATCGCCAGGGCGCGCGCCTCGACGGTCTCGGCGGCCGGGAGGTCTCCGGCCGACTGGAGAAAGGTACCGAATTCCGCCAGGGCGGCCGCCAGGTACGGGCTCTCGGACCCGTATGCCTTCTCGGCGTGGGACACGGCGCGTTCGTGAAGGACACGGGCTTCCACGAGCCGGCCCTCCTCGGCCTTGCACGACGCGAGCCCCTGCAGGGCACCCCTGACGATGAAAGGAGGCGTACCGGGATTCTTGTCGACGTCGTGGACAGCCTGCTCGAGGTACCGCTCAGCAGCCGGCAGGTCGCCGGAACGGAGAGTGACCTTTCCGAGGGTGGAGAGGGTGGAAAGGGAGCGTGGGTGGGTCGGGCCAAGCGTCCTGGAGAAGACCGCGAAGGCTTCCTCGACGAGCTTCCTCGCCCTGACGGGGTCGCGTTCCGAGATGGCAGTGGCGTAGTTCGCCCGGACGCCGGCCGGCATCTCGTGCTCTCTTCCGAAGACCTGGTCGGCGAGCGCAACCAGCTCTTCCCAGCGGGCATCGACTGGGAGGCCGAGGGAGCTCTCGACTATGACGAGATTCCCGAGCGTCATGACCGTCTGGGGGTGTGCCCGTCCGATCGTCTGTTCGCGAATCTCGAGGGCCTTCTCGAGCTCCGCTCGGGCCCGCTCATGGTCTCCCATCTCGAAGTGCAGGTACCCGAGATTGTGGTATAGCGTTGCCACCTTCGGGTGCCGCGGCCCAAGGCCTTTCTCGTAAATGAGGAGCGCTCGCCCGTACTCGCCTTCGGCTCTTGCCATTTCGCCTCGGTCCGCAGCGATGTTCGCGAGGTTCGCGCGGATGTCGGCCGCGGCTTCGCTCTCGGGTCCGTCGACGGCCTCGACGATCCGGAGTCCCTCGCGGCCGTGGCGCTCGGCTGCAGCGGGATCGCTCTCCTGGAGCTCCGTCGCAAGGTTGTTGTGGAAGGGAACGGCGCGCCGGGCGTCCGGACCGAGCTCGGCCGTCGTGATCGCCAGCCCGCGCTCGAGGAGGCCGCGCGCCTCGGCGTGCCGGCCCCGTCGCCGCAGCACACTCGCCTCGAGGAGCAGCGAATTCCCGACCCGGACGTCGTCCAGGCCCAGCGCCTTCTCCTTGGTGGCGACGGCCTCCTCGGCGAGGGCGAGGGTCTCCACGCTCCCCGCCTTCCCTCCCCGCGTGAGCGCATCGACGAGGAGGTCCATGGCCTCGGCGGCCTCGAGGGACTCGCAGCCGCCGGTCTTCTCGGCGGCGGCCAAGAGAGCGCGAGCCGCCTTCTCGGCCTCTGCGTACTTGCCGGAGCGGATCAGATCGCGAACGGCCTCCAGAGTGAAGGTCCCGGCCGGAGCGGGGGAGAGGATCCGATCGGACGCGGCAAGAGAGAAACCCCCACCCACGGCGAGCGCCAGGGCGAGGGCGACGACCCGGGCAGAGACGTAACGGTTCATGGCGGACTCCTCCCCGCGGGGCTCATCGGGCCGGTGCCCCGATCGCGTCGAGCCGCTCGAGGAGCCGGCGGGCCTCGTCCCGGCGGTCTCCCTCGAGCCTGACGACCTCGTTCAGCTCCCCCCGGGCTGCCTGGAGGTCCCCGGCGCCCAGGTAAGCCTTGGCCAGGTAGAAACGAGCCTCCTCGAGGTAGGGCGTTTCCCCGAGGGCGACCACCCGGCGGAACGAATCGATCCCTTGCTCCGCCCGGCCCACGAGGAGGGCGCAGGCGCCCTCGTAGAAGGCCGACCTCGCGTCCTTCGGGTCGAGCCGCGACGCCTCGGTGAGGAGGGGGAGCGCCGCGGCCCACGTCCCTCGGGCGTACGGCTCCATCGCCTTCCGGAATCGCACGGCCGCGGCGTCCTCGTGGCCTCGAAGGCGGAGCGGCTCGTACCGCGGCGGGTCGACCCGGGCGAGCTCGGCGAGCTGCGTTGCGTCCGGGATCACCGGCGAGGCGACGGCCACCGGAGCCGGTGGTGCAGCGGAGGGGACGGAGGGGGTCCGCCGGAGGAGCCAGAACGCGCCGGAGGAGCCGAGGACGAGGACGGCCGCGGCGACGGACGCCCACGCGAGCCGGCGGCCGAGCCACGGGGCCGCCTCGACGTCCCGCCGGCTCCGGGCGAGGGCCTCCCGCAGGGCCCGGAGGTCCCGCAGCGTGGCGAAGCAGTCCTCGCACGCGAAGAAATGCTCCTCGTAGGCCGAGGCCTCGGCCTCCTCCAGGCGTCCCTGGAGGTAGCGCTCGGCGGTCTCCGCCGGCCAACGCTCGGAGCAGGTCGTCACGTTCCCCTCACAGCAAGGTGGCGTTCGCGCGTCGGACGTGACAGCTGCTCGAGGAGGGCGCGCGCGCGCCGGAGCGCGCGCGACTTCCGTTGGCGGACGGCCTCGGGCTGCAGGCCGAGGCGCCCGGCGATCTCGGCGGGGGCGAGCCCGTCGACGAGCGTAAGGACGAGGACGGCTCGGTCCGGGGAGGTGAGGCTCCGGAGGACCCGGTGGACGAGGAAGCTCCGCTCGGCCTCCTCCAGCTCTTCGTCGGCGCCGCGGACCACGGGCGGGTCCGCTCCGGTGAGACCCGGGCGGGGCCGGTTGGCCCGAAGGTGCTCGTGGACGAGGTTACGGGCGGTGCCGCAGACGTACCCGGCGAGCTTTTCGGGCTCGAGAAGCCGACCCTGTCGGACCCCCGTGAGAACGGCGAGCATCGTCTCCTGCGCGACGTCGCGTGCCGCCTCGCGGTCTCGCGTGCGGACCAGCGCCATGACGAAGACCTTCTCGTGGAACCGGCGAAAGAGCTCCTCGTCGGCCGCACCCTCACCACGGCGGATCCGCTCCGCCAGGCCGGCCAGTGATTCAGGCGCCTCGGGGTCCCTCATGGCGATTCCCCGTACAGTCGATCCAAGGCAGCATAACTCCAGGGCGGGCCTGGTGTCGCCCCTGCCCTCGACACGCCTCGGCCCGTCCCCCTAGACTCGCCTCCTCGTGCAGGTCGAAAGGCGCGGCGCAAGCGCCGTAGCGCTCGCCGCGGTCGGGATCGGAGCCGCCTTCCTCTTCCGGGACCTCCTCTTCTCGGGGCGGGTCCCGTCCGCGGGCGACCTCTCCGCCTACTACTGGCCGGCCAAGTCGCTCGTCGCGCCGCTGACGCGCGCGAGCGCGTGGCCTCCGCTCTGGAATCCCTTCCTCGCCTCCGGGCAGCCCTTCGCCGCGAACCCGGAGCACGAGCTGTTCCACCCGCTCACGGCGCTCTTCCTCCTCCTCCGCTTCGACTGGGCGTTCCGGCTCCAGGCGATCCTCCCGGTCGTCCTCGCGCCGTTCCCGATGCTCTTCCTCTGCCGGTCGGTCGGCGCGTCCGCCCCGGCCGCCCTCCTGGCCGCGCTCTCGTGGGGTTTCGGGGGCTACCTCCTCTCGACGACGTGCCTGCTGCCGATCCTCCTCGCCGTCTCGGTCCTTCCGGCGGTCCTGGCGTTCGCCGTCCGGCTCGGAGCGGGCGGGGGCACGGGCGACGTGGCCGGCCTCGGCGTGACGTTTGGCCTCGTCGCGCTGGCGGGCGAGCCGTCCACGCTGCTCCTCTCCGCGCCCCTCCTCGCGGCCGCCGCCGCGCACGGCCTCCTGATCGGGGCGGACGGCGGGAGTCTCCCGTCGCGGACGCCGCCGCGGCTGCGGACGCTCGCGGCGGCCCGCGGGCTGGTCCTCGGCCTCCTGCTGGGGCTCGCGATCGGCGCCGCGGTCCTGCTGCCCGGCCTCGACCACGCGCGCAAGACGTCCCGGGCCGGGGGGATCAGCGCGGAGGTCGCCGGGCTCTGGTCCTTCCCGGCGGAGCGCCTTTGGGAGGTGGCCGTCCCGGGGCTCGTTCCCGGAGGGGGGGCGGCCGCGATCCGGCTCGCCGCGGCGCTCTACCCCGGCCGGGACGGCCCCTTCCTCAACTCCCTCTACCCGGGGCTCCTGGTCGCCGCTCTCGCGCTCTTCGCGTGGTCCCGGAAGGGTCCCGCCCGCCGGGTCTGGCTCCCCACCGGCGTCCTGGGGTTGGTCGTCGGGATGGGGACCCACCTCCCGGTCTGGCCGCTCCTCCGCCGGCTGCCGGGACTCTCGTCCCTGAGGTATCCGGAGAAGGCCCTCCTCCTTCTCGTCGTCGCGCTCGTGGTCTCGGCCTGCCTCGGGCTGGAGGCGCTGATCCGCGAGAGACCGTCGCCGGGGCGGCTCGCCGCAGCGGCGGCGGCGCTCGCCGGGCTCTGTCTCCTCGCCGGCGCGTCGGTCCACGCGATCGGCGGTCCGATGGGCGCCGTCCTGGTCCCGCGCCTCCTCCGTGCGGCGCTCGTGGCGGGGTGCGCGGCCGTTCTCCTGGCGGCCTGCCGATCTCGCGCCGCGTGGCTGGGGGCGTGGATCCCGGCGGGCGTGACGCTCGTCGACCTCGTCCTCGCCGGACCCGTCCTCGTTCCGTCGAGGCCCGTGGCAGCCCTGGCGACGCCGCCGGGGCGGCTCCGTCCCCTCCTCGGAGGTGGCTTCGATCGGGCCCTCTTCCACCTCGCCTCCTACCACCCCACCCTCGGCGGGCTCCCCGGCCTGGCCATCCCGCCCGGTCCCGCGCAGTGGGGACTGAGGACCGCGCTCGACCGCGACTACGACCTGACCGAGCTGGCCTGGAGCGCGCGGGCGACCAACGCGGTGTCGAACCTGCTGCGGGATCACCCGGAGCTCGCCGGTCCGGTCCTGGCGCGACGAGGGATCGGTGCGGTCCTGAGGTTCCGGCCGGGGGCGCCCCGCGATCCCCGCGTCGCCGAGCGGCTGCCGCTGGACACCCTCCTGGAGCTCTCCCAGGTGGTGGGGTCCCGGCCGCTCGCGTTCTGCGTCGATCGCGCCGTCGCCGTGACCGGAGTCCCCGGCTGGCGGGAGGCCGTCCTCGGCCTCGGCCCCGCCGCGGCGGGCGCGGCATGTCTCGAAGCGGGGCAGGAGGGGGCGGCGGCGGTGCCCCCCGCTCCGTCGCGGGGGAGCGTGACGGTCTCGTCGTGGCGGCCGGACGACCTGGAGCTCGACGTCGCCGTCGACGGGCCGCTCCCCGCGCTCGTGGCCGTGAACCAGACGTGGGACGCCGGGTGGGGGGCGCGCGTGGACGGGGCGCGCACGCCGTACCTGCTGACCGACCTCTCCCTCGGCGCGCTGCTCGTCCCTCCGGGCCGGCACCGGGTCTCGCTCGTCTACCGGAACCCCCTGGTCCCGGCCGGCGCGGCGGTCAGCGTCGCGGGCCTCCTCGTGGCCGCGGCCCTCGCCCGGATCCGCCGCCGCTGAGGCCCCTCAGAACCCGATCGCCCCCTGGGCCTCCCCCGTCGGGCGGAAGACGTAGATGTCGGAGCGCTTGGAGGAGGGATCGTTCGCGATCTTCGTCGCGAGGACGACGACGCGCCCCGTGCCGGACTCGGCCTCGACCGAGGTCTCGACGTCGACGAGCTCGGCGTCGGGCTGGCCGGTCAGGTCGCGGAGGAAGCGGTTGATCTGGACCCGGCCGAACGGCGGGAGAGAGACCTCGCGGTCGGCGAGCGGGGCGCCGCCGGAGCCCTTGGCGGTAATCCGGACGCGAACCGTCGCGGGCTGGCCCGTCACCTCGGCGAGGACGAGGTTGGTCCGGAACTGCGCGCTCTCCTCGAGGCCGGGGTGGGAGACGACGTTCGCGGAGGCGCCCGACTCGGGCGCGCCGAAGACCTCGGGGGAGGAGTCGGAGTACCAGGCGAGGGTGGAGAGGGAGACGCCCTTCTCCGGGTGGCTCCGGTCGATCGGCGTCGAGGTGTCGGAGGCGACGGTGAGGCGCGCGAGGTCGTCCCCCTCGAAGAGGACGGTGCCGGCAGTGTCGGTCGCGAGGTGGAAGAAGGTCCCCACGACGTCGTCGAGCGTCACGGTCGCACGCGCGGCGACGGTGAGCGGGAGCGGGCCGACCGGGTCTCCGACGTCTGGGCGGTAGGTCAGCTGGACGCTGGCGGCCTCCGCGGAGCCGTTCGTCAGGCTGACCGAGGTGGTGAAGAAGGAGTCGTTGACCCCCTCGGTGCGCGCGGCCGCGGGGAGGACGGCGCGAAGCGTGGTGGCCGAGGCGGCGAGGAGCGGCGCGTCTGCCGGGGTCCCCGCGCGGAGGCCGGGCGCGGCGATCGCCACCGAGCTCGGCGCGGTCGCCGACGGGAGGAAGCGGCCGAGGCGCGTCGTGTACGCCTGGGAGGCGTTGTCGATCACGGTGGCGAAGGCGGCCACGGTCCCCGTCCCGGCGACGCGGACGACCTCGAGGCTACCGTGGTCGTAGGCGGCCGCGGACGGGAAGAGGGTCGTGTCGGTCGCGTTGACCTGGAGCTTGGAGTGGGCGGCGACGCTCTTCTGGACCTCGGAGACGACGCTCCCCGCCGCGTCCCGGAGCCGGAGGAGGACCGTCGCGCCCCGTCCCGACGTCTCGGCGAGGATCACGTTCGTCCGGAAGGGCGCTCCCGCTCCGCCGCGGATCCCGGTGACGAAGAGCGACGCGCCGGGCGCCTCGTCCGATCCCACCCCCTGGCCGGCTGTCACGACCGGGATCTCGGCGCCGTAGCGGACGGCGATCCCCCCCTTCGTGACGAGCGAGTCGACGGTGGTCCGCACCGAGAGCGAGGCGAGCGCCGGCGAGCGGACCTCCACGTGGCCGCTGCCGCTCCGCTCGAAGAGCCCCTGGACGAAGTCGGAGAGGCGGACGGTCGTGTAGGCCGGGAGTAGGAACGAGCTCTTCAGCGAGTCGGCGTCGGCGGCGCCGTCGGGGCTGTAGTAGACGGTGAGGGGGGCGGGGTCGGAGCCGCCGTTGCGGATCCAGCCGTCGGAGACGAAGGTCGCCCCGGCTCCCTGGGCGCTCACCGAGGAGCCGAAGACGAGCGAGGTCTCGCCGGGAGCGAGCGCGGGGCGGCCGCTCCCCGACGCCGGGGTCGGGAGCTCCTCGTCGAAGACCTGGAAGTCGGTCGTGTCGTCCGCGGTGCCGTCCGCGTTCTGGAAGCGGAGGAGGGTGACGAGCGGCGGGGGGCCGTCCGCCGAGGAGCGCAGGGTCCGGTCGACGGAGAGGGTGAAGGCCCGCTCCTCGCCCGGCGCGAGAGGGGTCGTGAAGTCGCCGCTCACGGAGAGCCATGCTCCACCCGGGCCGATCGCCGGCGTCAGCCGCAAGGCCTTGCTCCCGGTGTTCCGGATGGTGGCCTGCCGCGGGGTCGGGGATCCGGGGCCGTAGGTGCGGAAGTGGATCTCGTTCGTGCCGACCGGCTCGGGGCGCGATCCGGAGCTGGCGAGCGGCGTCCCCGGAAGGACCGCCAGGAGGACCGGGGTGGCCGTCCCCCTCGGCTGGCCCTGGACCTGCCAGGCGCCGACGAGCCTCCCGAGCCGGATGCCGGGCTGGACGGTCGACGCCCCCGAGAAGGAGAGCGTCGCGACGACGGTCTGGCCTGGCGCGACGTCCGGGAATTCCGCCGGGGCCACGGAGAAGAAGCCGCCCTGCGCCGCCAGCTGGAGGGAGCCGGGGCTCGCGCCGACGTTACGGAAGGCGACGCTCGACGTCGCCGTCGCTGGCTGGCCCTGGTTCGCCACGGCGAGCGGGCGCTGGGGCTTCACGACCTCGAAGGAGGGGAGCGCCGCCTTCACCTGGACGACGACGGGCGGGGAGGCGTCGCTCGCGCAACCGTCGCTCGAGACCGCGCGGACGGCGATGCAATAGGAGGCGTCCTGTCCGGCCTCGGTCGGGACCGTGAGGGAGGGGTCGGTCGTGGTGAACGTGCGGGGCGCGCTGCAGTCGGCCTTCGCCGAGGCGAGGACTTCGTAGCGTCCCTCGCGTGCCGTGCCGAAGACCGGGCTCCAGGCCAGGGTGAAGCGGCTCCCCGCGGTGACGGGGGCGGTCGGGAACGAGGTGAGGACCGGCGCCGGAAGCGACGCCGTCGTCGAGGTCAGCGTCAGCGCGCCGGAGCCGTAGCTCTGCCGGAAGCAGACGGCCGAGGCGAACGCCCCGACCTGGACGTACGAGAATCGCCCGCTCCGCGCCCCGTAGGCCAGGACGCGGAACGAGTCGCCGGCGGCCGGCTGGTACGTGTCGTACGGTCCCACGAGGACGAAGCCGTCGAGGATCGCGGACCCGGAGACCGCCAGCTGTCCCAGGGAGACGCCCGGGACCGTCCCGTTCGCCAGGACGACCAGCCCCGACCGGGCGCTCTGGCGGTAGCTCCCGGAGACGGTGAAGACCGAGAGGCCGTTCGGGTTGACCCAGCCGCCGTCGTTGTCGAGGTTCCCGACGAGGGGTCCCGCGCTGGAGTAGATCCCTCCGCGGACGAAGACGCCCGCCGTCGCGCGGACCGGCCCGGCGGCGACGATCAGGCTCCCGCTCCAGAGGGTCGCCGCTCCGACGTCGAGGGTGGACGCCACGACGAGCGACGGCCTCGCGGCCCCCCCCTGGTGTCCGATCGTCAGGGTCCCGGCCGTGGCCGCCTCCTGGGTCACGACGGTCACCGCGCCGTCGATGACCACGTCGTCGCCAGCGCCCGGCACGCGGCCCGCGCTCCAGCTCCCCGGGGTCTCCCACGCCCCGGACGCGCCGCCGGTCCAGGTGACCGTCGCGGCCCGCGAGGCGCCGGCGGCGAGCAGGGACGCAAGCGCGAACGAGGCGGCGAGGCGGGGGCGGAGCGACGGGAGACGCATCTTCATCGGGACCTCCGTCGGGAGAGGGGCTCGGGGAGCTTGGACGATTATCGGGCGCGCTGCGTTGCGGCGTCCCGTCGGATAATCGGCCTCCCGGTGAGGAGGATCACATGAACGTCCTGAATCCCAAGCGGCCGACCGCCTACGCCCTCGACCCCCGCTCGCGGGAGGTCGTCGAGAGGACGATCGCGTTCTTCGAGGCGAAGGGGAAGGCCCGCCTGCGCGAGGACGACCTGAACCGAGTCTGGTACGCGGACTTCCTCGACTTCGTGCGGAAGGAGCGGGTCTTCGCCGACTTCCTGACGCCGCCCGAGTACGGCGGGCCCGACAGCCGCTGGGACACCTACCGCAACTGCGCCCTCAACGAGGTGCTCGGCTTCTACGGCCTCTGCTACTGGTACACGTGGCAGGTCTCGATCCTCGGCCTGGGCCCGATCTGGATGAGCCCGAGCGAGGCGCTGAAGCGGAAGGCCGCCGCGCACCTTTCCGACGGCGGGATCTTCGCGTTCGGCCTCTCGGAGAAGGAGCACGGGGCCGACATCTACTCGACCGGGACGATGCTCCACCCGCAGCCGGACGGGACGTACCGGGCGCGGGGGAGCAAGTACTACATCGGCAACGGGAACGAGGCGGCGATGGTCTCGGTCTTCGGCAAGGTGGCCGGGAGCGACGAGTACGTCTTCTTCGCCACCGACCCGAAGCAGCCCGGCTACGAGCTGGTGAAGAACGTCGTGGCGAGCCAGTCGTACGTCGCCGAGTTCGCCCTGAACGACCTCGTCGTCACCGAGGGGGGGATCCTCCTCCGGGGACGGGACGCGTGGGACGCCTCGCTCAACACCGTCAACGTCGGCAAGTACAACCTCGGCTGGGCGTCCATCGGCATCTGCGCCCACGCCTTTCACGAGGCGCTGAACCACGCGGCGGCGCGGCGGCTCTACGGGATGTCGGTCACCGACTTCGCGCACGTGAAGCGGATGTTCACGGAAGGGTGGGCGCGGCTCGTGGCGATGAAGCTCTTCGCGCTGAGGGCCTCCGACTACTTCCGTTCGGCGTCGCTCGAGGACCGGCGCTACCTCCTCTACAACCCGGTCGTGAAGATGAAGGTGACGACCGAGGGGGAGAAGGTGATCGACCTCCTCTGGGACGTGATCGCCGCCAAGGGGTTCGAGAAGGACATGTACTTCGAGATGGCGGCGCGCGACATCCGGGCGCTGCCGAAGCTCGAGGGGACGGTCCACGTCAACATCGCCCTCATCGTGAAGTTCCTTCCGAACTACTTCTTCCGCCCGGCGCCGTACCCCGACGTCCCGAGCCGGACCGACCCCGCTCACGACGCGTTCCTCTTCCGGCAGGGGCCGGCGAGCGGCCTCGGGAAGATCCGCTTCCACGATTTCCGGCCGGTCTACGCGCGCTTCGGCGACGTCCCGAACGTGGCGCTCTTCCGCGAGCAGACGGCCCTCTTCCAGGAGCTCCTCGCGACGGCGTCCCCGACCGACGAGCAGCAGAAGGACGTCGACCTCCTCCTTTCGGTCGGCGAGCTCTTCACGCTGGTCGTCTACGGGCAGCTCGTCCTGGAGAACGCCGAGCTCCTCGGCGTCGACCGCGACACCGTGGACCAGGTCTTCGACTTCCTCGTCCGCGACTTCTCGCGGTACGCGCTCCAGCTCCACGACAAGCCGTCGACGACGGCCCGGCAGATGGAGCTCTGCCTGAAGGCGATCCGCAAGCCCGCGGTGGACGAGGCGCGGACGAGGCGGGTGTGGGAGGAGAAGGTCCTCTCGCTCCGCGACACCTACGCGATGAACCCGTAGCGGGGCGCGTCCCGGCCGCCCGCGCGGGGCGGGCGGCCGGACCGGGAGCCCGTCAGTGGGGCCGCTGGGAGGGGGAGGCGCCCTTGCCCGCGGCGGACGGGTCGTCGAGGAACGCCAGGTGGCCGTCGCGGAAGGTCGCCCCCTTCAGGGTGACGGCGAGGACCTCCCCGAGGTCGCTGACCGGGTGGACGTCGAGCGTCGAGCGGACCTCCTCCGGGAGGTCCTCGAGGTCGGGCTCGTTCTCCTTCGGCAGGACGACCGTCCGGATCCCGGCGCGGACGGCGCCGAGCACCTTCTCCTTGACGCCCCCGATCGGCAGGACGCGGCCGGAAAGGGTGATCTCGCCGGTCATCGCGACGTCGCTCCTCACCGCCCGGCGCGAGAGGGCCGAGACGAGGGCGGTCGCCATCGTGATCCCGGCCGAGGGCCCGTCCTTGGGGACGGCTCCGGCCGGCACGTGGATGTGGACGTCGCGCTCGACGAACGCCCCGTCCTCGATCCCGAGGTAGGGGGCATGCGACCGGGCGAAGGTCCACGCGGCCCGCGCCGACTCCTTCATCACGTCGCCGAGCTGGCCCGTCAGGAGGACCTCCCCCTTGCCGTGCATCAGGGCGGCCTCGACGAACATGATGTCGCCGCCGGCCGGCGTGTAGTACATGCCGGTCGCCTGGCCCACCTGGTCCTCGCCGCTCTTCTCCTCGGGGCGGACCTTCTTCCTCCCGAGCAGGGCGCGGACGTCCTCGGCCTTCACCGTGACAGTCCCGGCCTCGCCGCTCGCGATCCGGCGCGCGGCCTTGCGCGCCACCTTCCCGATCTCGCGCTCCAGCTGGCGGACGCCCGCCTCGCGCGTGTAGCCGCTGATGACCTCGGAGAGCCCGTCGTCGGTGAGGTCGAGCTGGCCCGCCTCGAGGCCGTTCTCCTTGAGCTGGCGGGGGAGGAGGTACTGCCGGGCGATCGCCATCTTCTCCCGCTCGGTGTAGCCGGAGAACTCCACGACCTCCATCCGGTCGAGGAGCGGCCCCGGGATCCCCTGGACGAAGTTGGCGGTGGCGATGAAGAGGACCTCGGAGAGGTCGAACGGGACGCCGAGGTAGTGGTCGGTGAAGCTGTCGTTCTGCGCCGGGTCGAGGACCTCGAGGAGGGCCGACGCCGGGTCGCCCTGGTAGGAGACGCCGAGCTTGTCGACCTCGTCGAGGAGGAAGACGGGGTTCTTCGTCCCCGCGTGCTTCATCCCCTGGAGGATCCGTCCGGGCATCGCGGCGACGTAGGTCCGCCTGTGGCCGCGGACGTCGGCCTCGTCGCGGGCGCCGCCGAGCGAGATCCTCACGTACTTCCGCCCCATCGCCCGGGCGATCGACTTGGCGATGGACGTCTTGCCCACGCCGGGCGGGCCGATGAAGAGGAGGATCCGCCCCTTCGGCCCGTCCTCGTCCGCCGCGGCGGCCTTCGAGGCGGGGGCGCCGGGCTCGGCGGGAGCGGCCGCGACGGCCCGGACGGCCGCCTGCTTGGTCGTCACCAGCTGGCGCACGGCCAGGAACTCCAGGATCCGGTCCTTCACGTCGCCGAGGGCGTAGTGGTCCTCGTCGAGGACCCGCTGCGCCTCGGCCACGTCGAGCTTGTCGTCGCTGCGCGCGTTCCACGGCAGCTCGGCCACCCACTCGAGGTAGGTGCGGATGACCTGCGACTCCATCGACTCGCGCGAGAGGCGGCTGAGCCGCCCCCACTCGCGGTCGATCTCCTTGCGGACCTCCTCCTTCAGGACGAGGGCGTCGAGCTTCGCCTTCAGCTCCTTCAGGTCGTCGGCGTCCTTCCCCTCCTCCCCCTCGCCCAGCTCCTTCTGGATGGCGCGGAGCTGCTCGCGGAGGAACATCTCGCGCTGGCGGTCGCCCAGCTGCTCCTGGACCTTCGACTTCAGGTCCTCCTGTGCGGCGAGGACCCCGATCTGCCGCTGGACGTGGACGAGGGTCCGGCGGAGCCGGTCCTCCACGGAGAGGGTCTCGAGGAGCTGCTGCCGCTCGGCCGTCGGGATGTCGATGTAGCCGGCCACGAGGTCGGCGAGACGGCCCGGCTCCTCGGCCTCGGCGAGCCCCTGCTGGACGACCTCCTCGGGGAGCCCGACCTTCTGCCCCAGCTCCGTCGCCCTCTCCCGCAGCTCCTTCACCAGGGCGAGGAAGGCGGGGTCCTGGGGATCGAGCGGGGGCATCTCGTCCGGCGTCGAGACCGACGCCTCGAGCATCCCGTCCCTCTCGACGTATCGCATCGCGATGCCGCGCGACCGTCCGTTCAGGAGGAGACGGGCCCCGCCCGGGCCCCGCTGGATCGACGCGATCGCGGCGACGGTCCCGATGGTGTGGAGGCCGTCCGGGGTCACCGAGTCGGTGTCGTGGCGCTGCGCGACCGTGAAGATCAGGTTCTCGGGCCCCTTGAGGGCCGCCTCGATCGCCTTCAGGGTTCCGGCGCGACCGGCTGCGATCGGGACGCTCACCCCGGGGAAGAGGACCGTGTTTCGGAGGGGGAGGACGGGAAGGGCGTGAGTGTCTGCCACGGAAGCTCCAACGCCGGAGGAAAGACCAATATTCCGGCTCACGGAGAAATCTTAGCATAATGCGCTAAGATTTCTACTGATACATCGAAACAGCTGTGCCTAATGGGTTTAACGGTTGGCTTCACCGATTCGTTGCTACCATCGGGGCGTGAACCGTCGCCGGTCCGGCCCCCCGGCGCTCCTTGCCCTGGGAGTCCTCCTCTCGGCCTGTGCGCCTCCCCCTCGCGCTGCCCCCCTCCCGTCCCGCGAGGTGGAGGAGGCGCTGCGGCTCCCGGGGCATCGCTGGCGGACGATCCGGTATCTCCAGTTCGTCCCGAAGTCTGCCGAGGGGACGACGGTGCGGTGGCCGCTCATCCTCTTCCTCCACGGAGCGGGTGAGCGGGGGAACGACCTGAAAGACGTCGAGCGGGAGGGGCTGCCGTGGCTCCTGAAGGACCGGAACGAGTTCCCCTTCCTCGTCGTTGCCCCCCAGTGCCCCTTCCCGGAAGAATGGTCCCTCCCCGCCCTCGACGCGCTCCTCGACCACCTCCTCGCGACGCTCCCCGTCGACCCGAGCCGGGTCTACGCGACGGGGCTGAGCGCGGGCGGGTCCGCCGCGCTCGACCTGGCGGCCGCGAGGCCGGGCCGGATCGCGGCGGTGGTCGCCGTCTCGATCGACCGCGGTCCCTCGAATCCCTGCCGGCTCCGGAGCGTCCCGGTCTGGATCATCCACAACCGGGGCGACGAGAGGATCCCGTGGCGCCGGGCCTCGCGCGTCGCGCGGGAGCTCGAGGGGTGCGGCGGCGAGGTCCGCCTCGAGATCCGTCTCGAGGAGGGGCACGACGCCTGGACGCGCGCTTACGGCGACCGGGCGATCTACGACTGGCTCCTCGCGCACCGGTCGCCGGCTCCTGCCAGCTCCTCCCGGATCGGCCCCGAGGCGGGACCGGCGAACGTCGTCCCGCTCGCCGGGACCCGAGACCTGCGGCGGCTCAGTCGAAGCGGACGCTGACGATCTTGGAGACGCCCGGCTCCTCCTGGGTCACTCCGTAGAGGGCCTGGGCGGTCTCCATCGTCCGCTTCGAGTGGGTGATGAGGACGAACTGCGTCTCCTCGGAGAGCTCCGAGAGGAGGCCGGTGAAGCGGTCGATGTTCGCCTCGTCGAGCGGCGCGTCGACCTCGTCGAGGATGCAGAACGGCGACGGCCTGTACTTGAAGATCGAGACGAGGAGGGCCACCGCGGTCAGCGCCTTCTCGCCCCCGGAGAGGAGCGCGATCGTCTGGTTCCTCTTGCCGGGGGGCTGGGCCATGATCTCGATCCCCGAGTCGAGCGGGTCGTTCTCGTCGAGGAGCTGCATCGACGCGGTCCCGCCGCGGAAGAGGCGCTGGAAGACGACGTCGAAGCCGGCGTTGATGGCGGCGAACGCCTCCTGGAACCGCTCGGACGACGTGGCGTTGATCGTCCGGATCGTCTCGAGGATCTGGTCGAGCGACTTCTCGAGGTCGAGCTTCTGCGTCGACATCTCCCGCAGGCGCTGGCTCTCGGCGTCGAACTCCTCCAGGGCGGCGTGGTTGACCGGGCCGAGCCGCTCGAGCGCCACGGTCTTCTGGACGACCTCCTCGGAGAGGGCGGCGAGCGCCTCGTCGTCGGGCGCCGGCTCCCCCTCCTCCCGGGCCACCTCGGGGAGGTCGGCGGGGAGGCAGCCGAACTCCGCGCGGCAGCTCTCGGAGAGGTGCTCGGCGTCGCCGCGCCGCTTCTCGAGCGTCAGCTCGGCCTCGAACCGCCCCCTCCGGGCCGCGTCGAGCGCCTCGCGCGCCTCGTGGGCCTGCCGGTCGAGCGTCTCGAGGAGAGCCCGACCCTCCTCGGCGGTCCGCGCGGCGGCGTCGCGGGCGGCCTCCGCGCCGGCGACCGCGGCGGCGAGGGTCGCGCACCGCGCGCGCGCCTCCTCCCCGGCGGCGAGGGCGGCTTCCTTGCGGCCGTCCTGGCCCTTCATCGCCTCGGCCGTCTCGGCGAGGCGCCGCGCCGCCGCGTCGGCGCGGGCGCGATGGGATTCGAAGGCGCCCGCGGCCGACCGCTTCCGCTCGCGCAGGACGTCCCGCGTCCCGCGCGCGGCGGCGTCCGCCTCGGCGGCCGCGAGGCGGGCGGCCCGGGCCGCCTCCACCTCGGCCTCGAGGTCGGCGATCCCCTTCTCCACGGTCGCCATCTCGGCGGTCCGCTGGGCCGCGGTCTCGAGGGCGGCCGCCCGCTCCTGCCCTACGCGCGCGAGGTCGGCGCGGAGGGCCGTCTCCTCCTCGCCGAGCGTGAAGAGCTCGCGCTCGGCCCGGGCCGTCTCCTGCCGGGCGGAGGCGAGGCGCGCCTCCGCCTCGGAGTGGGCGCGCTCGGCGCGCCGGCTCGCGGCGACCTCGCGCTCCACGGCGGCAGCCAGCTCCCCGGCGGCCGTCCCGGTGTCGGCGATCCCGGCGTCGAGCGCGGCGAGCCGCTCCACGAGCCCCTCGCGCTCGGCCGTCAGCTGCTTGAGGTCGCGGCGGACGGTGAAGAGCCCCTCCCCCGGGAGCTCCGTCCCCGACGCCTCGACCGTGGAGCCGCGGACGACGACGCCGTCGACGGTGGCGATGGTCCGCTCCGGGAGGTGAGGGGCGAGGGCGAGCGCCTCGTCCACCGTCCGGACGACGACGGCGTCGGGGAGCGCCGAGGCGAGCTCCTCCTCGCCCGGGCGGGGCCTGAGGAGCTCGCGGGCCACGCCCAGGACGCGGTCGTCCTTCGGGCGGAGGGGGAACGGCGTGTCGGGGATCGGGTGGACGAAGCGAGCCGTCCCGAGGTGAGCGGTCCGGACCGCCGCCAGGACGCGGTCGAGGTCGGACCGGTCCCTGACGACGGGCGCCTCGAGGGCGCCGCCGAGGGCGGCGTCGAGCGCGCTCTCGAACCCCTCGCGGGCGTCGAAGGAGTCGGCGAGGACGCCGGCGGGAGAGACGCCGGCGGCCTCGAGGGCCTTCCGGGCGGCCTCCCCGCCCGACTCGCGGGCCGCAAGGAGCGTCTCGAGGGCCGCGATCCGCCGGTCGAGGGCGTGGAACGCCTTCTGGGCGGCCTCCTTCTCGCCGTTCAGGGAGGCGAGCCGCTCCTGCGCGTCGCGGCGGCCGGTGCCGGCCTCCTCCAGGCGCCTGCGGGCCTCGTCCAGCGCCTCGGACGTCGCCGCGTCCGCGGCGGCGGCCTCGCCCTCCACGCGACGCCGCTCCTCGAGCGACTCGCTGGCGCGGCCGCGCCGCTCCTCGAGCTTCGCGAGGGCGAAGCCGAGCCGGTCGGCGAGGAGCGCGGCCTCGCGCTCGCGGTTCGTCGCCTCGGTGGCGCGCGCGGCCGCCGTCAGCAGCTCGCGCCGCTGCGCCTCGCGGCGCTGCGACCGCTCCTGCTCGGTGCGGGCCGCGGCGGCGAGCGCCTCGGCCGTGCCGCGGGCGCGCTCCTCGGCCTCCTCGAGGGCCGCGACGGCCTCCTGAAGGGCCTCCTCCCCGCGGGTCGCCTCCTCCACCTCGCGCAGGTGGTCGGCCTCCGCCTCGCGGCGCTGGGCCTCGAGGAGCTCTCGGCGGGCGTCGCTCTCCTCGGCCTCGCGCGCGGCGGCGGCGGCCTCCGCCTCCGCGGAGAGGAGCGCCTCGCGCGCGGCGGCGAAGGCGTCGACGCGCTCGCGACGCGCGCGCTCGTCGACGTCCGAGCGGTGGCGCGCCTCCTCGAAGGCGGCGTCGAGCCGGCCGGCCTCGGCCAGGGCGCGTCCCTCGGCGTCGGTCGCCGTCGCGAGCGCCGCCTCCGCGGCGGCCACGGCCTCCGCGAGCCGCTCCCCCTTCAGCCGGAGGAGGCGCTTCTTCAGCGCCGCGAGCGCGTCGGCCTGCTCCCTCCAGCGGGCGGCGCGGCCGGCCTGCCGCTTGAGGGAGGTGCAGGTCCTCTCGATCTCGGCGACGATGTCGGTCAGGCGGAGGAGGTTGGCGCGGGTCTCCTCGAGCTTCACCTCGGCCTGCCGCTTCCTGAGCTTGTACTTCGAGATCCCGGCCGCCTCCTCGACGAGCCGCCGCCGGTCCTGCGGCTTGCTCGAGAGGATCAGCTCGATCTTCTGCTGCTCGATGATCGCGTAGGCGCGGACGCCGAGGCCGGTCCCGAGGAGGAGGTCCTGGACGTCCTTCAGGCGGGAGCGGCGGCCGTTCAGGAGGTACTCGCCCTCGCCGTCGCGGGTCACGCGCCGCGTGATGACGACCTCGCCCCCCGTGTCGGCCCACTGGCCGTCCCCGCGCGCCTCGAGCGTCAGGGAGACCTCGGCGAGGCCGAGGGGCTTTCGCCGGGCGGAGCCGTTGAAGATGACGTCCTCCATCGTCGTCCCGCGAAGGACGCGGGCCGACTGCTCGCCCAGCACCCACATGACGGCGTCGCAGATGTTCGACTTGCCGGAGCCGTTCGGGCCGACGATGGCCGTGATGCGGGACGGAAGGGTCAGGGAGGTGCGGTCGACGAAGGACTTGAAACCGTGGATCTCGAGCTTCTTGAGTCGAAACATGGCGGCGTCAGGCGGGCGACCCTACCACGACCGGGGCGGTCCTGTCCGTCGCGAGGCGTCCGCGGGCCGGGCTCGGCCGTCCGGCCCCTCAGCCGGGCGCCGGCTCCTCGGCGGGGGCGGCGTAGAGCTCCCGAAGGAGGGCCCCGCGCGAGGCGACGCCGAGCTTGGCGAAGACGTGCTTGAGGTGGTCCTTCACGGTGTACTCGCTGATGAAGAGCTCGGTCGCGATCTCGGCGTTCCGGAGCCCCTTGAGGACCCCGGCGACGACGTCGGCCTCGCGCCCCGACACGCCGCGCGCGAGGAGCTGGGGGCGGACGTCGTCGATCGTGAGGGCCGCGCGCTCCTGCAGGACGACGAGCCGGCAGGAGGGCTCGGGCCCCTCCGGCGGGACCTCGACGACCCGCGCCTCGAGCGAGCGGCCGTTCGAGAGGGCCAGGCGCTCGCGTCGCGGCGCCGGGTCGGTCCGCGCCAGCTGGATGAGGTGCGAGAGGAGGGGGGCCTGCCGGCGGCCGCCCGAGAGGACCGCCAGCCCCTGCTCGGTCTGCAGGGAGATGAGGTCGTCGGCCGCGCCGTTCGCGTAGAGGATCGTCCCTGTCGCGTCGAAGGCGAGGACGGGGGCGTCGGTCTCCTCCGCGGCGGCGAAGAGCCGGCGGCGGGCGCAGCGATCGGCCTGGCGGCGGGCGATCGTCCCGACGAGCTGCTCCACGAGCGGCCGGATCAGCTCGAACCGCGTCCGCTCCGCGCCGGTCCAGGGCCGCGGGCGGCGCCGGATCAGCTGGAGCGTCCCTTCCGTGTCCCCGGGCCCGCCGAACGGGACCACGAGCGCCGAGCCGTCGTCCGGGGGGGGCGACGGCCCCGAGAGGGGAAGGGGCCTCAGGCCCGAGTCCCGGAGGCCCACCACGCGGCGCCGGTACCAGCGGCCGGTCGGCGGAAAGAAGAAGGACATCTCGAACGCGTCGGGGTCGAGCGCGGCCCGGAGGGTCCCCAGGAGGGCGGCCAGGTCCTGGTCGCTCGTCGCGGAGAAGGGGACGGCCTCGATCAGGAATCCCGGCACCAGATGCCCTCGAAGGTATCTTAGGCCGGCGTTCAGATCCTGTCGCCTCGGCGAGTACAGCGTCGTCCGGACGTGGTACTGTCTGTGCGTCCGTAGGTGTTCCCTCACGGGAAACGGAGGCCAGAGACATGTTGAGCTTCGAGGTCCGCAAGCCCGGCGGCGAGTCGGAGGTCCGAAAGGTCCACCGGGACGTCATCCACATCGGCGCCTCGTCGGGTAACGACCTGGTCGTGAGGGCGCGCGGTGTCCTGGGACGGCACGCACGGATCTCGGTGACCGGAGACGAGCTTCGGCTGGACGTACTCGGTTCGGCTCCCGGCTCCGACGTGCTGCTGAACGGGTCGATCGTCAAGTCCGCTTCGCTGTCGGCGGGGGACCGGATCTCGATTGGCGAGGCGACGATCACTCTCCTGAACGGCCCTGCTCCGAACCCGAACAGGATCTCCGCCCCTCCGGCCCGGGGACGGGACGCCTTCTCGATGGCCGCCGCGGCCCTCGCGCCGAGCCCCCAGGCACCGGCCGCCCCCGCGCCGGCCGCGCCGCGCGCTCCGGAGCCTCCGGCCCAGCCGCCGGCCCGCCCCGCGCCGCGGTACGAGGCGCCCCCTTCGTACCCGCGTCCGGCGGCCGGCCCGGCGTTCCGGCCCGGCGAGGTCTGGCCGGAGGTCTTCGCGAGGCTCCGGGGCGGGTCCGCGCTCGAGGAGCGCCTCCAGGACGTGGCCTCCTACCTCTCCTCCTCGACGCCCGTCCACAGCGTGGCGTTCCTCTCGATCGCCGAGGCCAGCGCCGGCGAGGCGGTGGCGGCCATCTGGAAGGGGACCCTCCCGAAGCTGTCGCGCAAGACGGTGGACGAGGTGATGGAGTCGGGCGCGCCCGTCGACGCGTTCGAGGCGGGGACGCGGATCCGCGTCTACCCGGTCACACGGCCGCTGGCCGAGGTGGTCGGCCTCCTCGTCCTCCCGAACGAGCTCGCCGCCGACGCGGGGATGAACGACTTCGCGCTCGGCCTCGCCTCCGCCGCCGGGCTCGTCCACGCCGAGCGGGCCGAGGCCCCGTTCGGCGAGCGGGGCGTGGCGCCGCAGCCCCTGCCGCAGAGCGTCGTCCTCGAGGAGCCGCTCTCGGCGGTCGTCGGGAACTCGCTCCCGATGGAGAACCTCCGGGCGTCCCTGCAGCGGATCGCCGCCACGCGCGCCTCGGTCCTCGTGATCGGCGACGTCGGGACGGGGAAGACGCTGGCGGCCGAGACCCTCCACGCCCTCTCCCCGAGGAGGCCCCGGCCGCTCGTGAGGATCGCCGCCACCGCCTCCACCGCCGCGGCGCTCGAGGACGACCTCCTCGGGAGCCCGGGCCCCGCCGACCGGCGGAGGCGGACGGGCCGCCTCTTCGAGGCGGACGGCGGGACGCTCCTCATCGAGGAGGTGGGCGACCTCCCCGCCCCCACGCAGGCGCTCCTCTACCGCCTCCTGAAGACGCGCGAGGTGGTGGGACCCGGCGGGCGGTCGGCGTCGGTCGACGTCCGGGTCATCGGGACGACCTCCCGGCCGCTGACGCGGGCGATGGAGGAGGGGACCTTCCGCGAGGACCTCTACTACGAGCTGGCGACTCTCACCGTCCGCCTCCCCCCCCTGCGCGACCGGAAGGAGGACCTCCCGGCCCTCCTCGACGCCTTCGCCGTCCGCCACGGCGGCCCCCCCGCGTCGGCCTTCGACGTCGAGGCGATGAACGCCCTCCTCGCGGCGAGCTACCCCGGGAACGTGAGGGAGCTGGAGAACGAGTGCCGCCGCCTCGCCGCGACCCTCGGCGCGGGCCCCGTGAAGCTCAAGGACCTCGACCCGAAGTTCGGGGAGGAGCGGCTCGAGGTGGCGCTGGCCGAGAGCGACGACCTCAAGGAGATCGTCGAGAAGGTCGAGCGCCAGGTCATCGAGCGCGTCATGCGCAAGGTCCGCGGGAACCAGTCCCTCGGCGCACGGCTCCTGAACATCTCGCGCGGCAGCCTGATCGCGAAGATGAAGGAGTACGACATCAAGGACTACCGCTACCTCAAGAAGCACGACGACTGAGCCCGGGGAGGTCCCGGCCGGCGCGAGAGGGGGCGCGAGAGCGGGCGGAAGGTCAGCGCTTCCGGCGCCTCGGCGCCCTCGCCGTTCGCTCCTCGAAGGGCGCGAGGTCCAGCGTGAGGGCCCAGAGGACGAACGGGAGCGCGTACTTCAGCGCGATGTCGAAGAAGTAGCGTCCCGTCGCCAGGACCTCGCGCTGCCACCTCGGGTAGGCGGCGACGCTCCAGGGCCCGAGGCTCGTCGCGTAGAGCGTCTCCACCGTCAGGATGAGGTGGAGGACGTGGCTCGCCAGAAGCGCCCCGAGCGCCGCCGCGATCCTCCAGAGCCCCTCGGCCCGGAGCGTCCGTGGCGTCGCCCAGAGGAGCGCCAGGAGGAGGACCAGGTTCACCGTGATCGGCGCGAGGGCGAACGACGGGAGGGCCGAGTCGCTCGAGAGGTCGCTCCGCGAGACGACGAGGAGCGTCCCCTCGAGGGTCAGCCGGGTGACGGGCGTCCGCTCGAAGAGCCGGACGAGGGGCTCCGTCACCCCTGCCACCAGCGTGCCCCAGGCCCCCTCCAGGGCCGCGTACCACGCCAGGAGCGCGGCGGCCGCGGCCAGCGGGAGCCTAAGGAGCAGCGACCGGATTCTTGGATCGAGCCGGGAGAGCAAAGCGCCCCGCCCAGAGCAGGAAGAGCGCCACCCCGCCGAGGACGACGATCACCTGCCAGACGACGATGTGGGATTCCTCGAAGAGCTTCGGGAAGTGGATCCCGATGTAGAAGAGCGACACGATCCTCACGAGGTTGATCAGCTGGATCCCGGCGAAGCCGCCCAGGAGGCCGAGGAGCCGCACCTTCCACGGGGCCGGGAAGGCGAGGACCGCCGCGCCGAAGATGAACATCGTCTCGAGGCCGTTGCAGCCGTTCCGGATGTTGACCGAGAAGCGGGGAGAGACGATCGCGGTGCCGCGCATCTCCGTCGGCTCGCCGAAGAGCCGGCAGGCCGTCCCGCCCGCCCGGGCGACGAGGGACGTGAACGGCTCGACGAGCGCGTCGTTCATCGGCTTCGGGGCGACGGCGAGGAAGAAGAGGGCCATCAGGCCGAGGAACTTCAGGAGGAAGGCGCTCTCGGGCCGGAGGCCTTTTCGCGCGGAGGGGGCGGGGCCGGGAGTCGCGGGCATCGGCGGCGGAGGATAGCCCGATTGCCCGCCGCCTTACACTCCCGTCGGTGTCGGACCCCGAAACCCGGCGCTTTCGCCGGAACCTCACGATCACGCTCTCGCTCCTCGGCCTCCTGACGGCCGGGTCGGTCTTCCTCTTCGGGCACCTCCTCTTCAAGGCGCTCTCGAAGGACGTGGTCGACGAGGCGCTCCTCTACTCGAGGTGGGACGCCGAGCGGATCGCCAAGGGCCTGGTCGAGCGGGCCGGGGGGGACCTCTACACCCTGAAGCGGAGGCAGAAGGAGACCGACCTCTTCGTCGGCTCCACGCTGAAGGAGCGGCAGGTCCTCTCGGAGGTCCGCGTCTACGACAGCAAGGGGAAGCTCGTCTACGCCTACACGGGCGTCCTGCAGAAGCCCCAGCCGGAGGGAGGCGTGGCCCCGGAGGGACGGCGCGGGCCCGAGCTCGACACCAGCCCGCTCCAGCCCCCGGAGAGCAGCTGGGAGTCGACCTCGAAGATCTCGGACCCCTACGCCGTCGAGGTCCCGATCGCCGACTTCGGCGTCCTGAAGGTGGGGCTCTCGCAGAAGGAGCTCGAGGGGCGGGTGGAGGTCCTCCGGAAGAAGCTCTACGTCCGGACGTTCGCCGCCGCCCTCGCCTCGCTCCTCGGCATCGCGGCCGCGTCGACGGCCGTCATGCTCCTCGTCCGGCGGACGCGCGCCGTCGAGGAGGCGCGCGTCGAGGCCGAGCGGCGCGCGGAGCTGGGCGAGGTGGCGACCGGCCTGGCCCACGAGATCCGCAACCCGCTGAACGCCATGAGCCTCAACCTCGAGCTCCTCGAGGAGCAGCTCCAGCAGGCCACCGCGGGTCCCGCGACGATCGCTGCCGCCGCCGACCTGACGCAGGCGGCGCGGCAGGAGACCGGGCGCCTGGCCCGCCTCCTGACCGACTTCCTCTCGTACGCCCGCCCGTCGCCCCTCTCGCCCGTTCCGGCCGACCTGAACGAGCCGGCGGGGGAGGCGGTCGCGTTCCTGCTCCCCGAAGCGGCCAAGCGGAACATCCAGCTCGCCTACCGGCCCCACCCCGGCGGCGCGCCGGCACGGCTCGACGTGGCCCGGGTCAAGCAGGTCGTCCTCAACCTCGTCGTCAACGCGCTCGACGCCGTCGAGAGCGAGGGGGCGACCGCCCGTGAGGTCTCCGTGGCCGTGGAGGACGGCGGCCGGTGCTGGAAGCTGACGGTGGAGGACAAGGGGCCCGGCGTCCCGCCGACGAAGGCCGCGGACGTCTTCCGCCTCTTCGTCTCCACGAAGGACGCCGGGACCGGCCTGGGCCTCCCGATCGCCGACCGGATCGTGAAGGGGCACGGCGGGACGCTGGCGCTCCTCTCCGGCGACGGCCAGCCGACGCGCGCCGTCGCGACGTTCCCCAAGGGGGGCGCCGGGGCCTAGGGGCGGCGGGGGCCGGGGCGCGCGCCCGGGACCGGGACCGGGACCGCGGAAGCCGTCGTGCCGCTGCGAGGCGGCGCTTGGCGCCCGGCTCCCCTTGACAGGCGGCCGGCGGCGGCCCAATATTTTCAAATCTAGTTAACTATTCTCCCGAGTGGTAAGAAAGGGGCGACCATGAAGCCGACGAACCCCTCCCCTCCGGGCTGGCCGCGGATCTCCCAGGCTCTCTACTACGTCGACGCCCCGCGGGCGATCGACTTCCTCTGCGACGCCTTCGGCTTCGAGGTCCGCCTCAAGGTCGAGGGGGAGGGGGGGCGGATCGAGCACAGCGAGCTCGTCTACGGCGACGGGCTCGTGATCGTGGGTGACGCGAGGAAGGACGAGGAGAGGTTCCCCTACCGCCGGAGCCCGGGGGAGCTGGACGGCGCCAACACGCAGAGCGTCATGGTCTTCGTCGACGACGTGGAGGCTCACTGCGCGCGGGCGCGGGCGGCGGGGGCGAAGGTCTGCGCCGGGCCGGAGACCCACGACTACGGCGAGGACTACTGGAGCGACCGCTGCTACGAGTGCGAGGACCTCGAGGGGCACCACTGGTGGTTCTGCCAGCGGCTCCGGTCCCCGCAGCCGAAGGCGTGAGCGACCTCGACCGGACCCTCCAGGCCCTGGCCGACCCGGCGCGCCGCGCCGCCGTCGACCTCCTCCGGCGGCGGCCGCGCCGGGCCGGCGAGCTGGCGGGCGAGCTGGGGCTCTCCGCCCCGGCGATGAGCCGCCACCTGCGCGTCCTCCGGACGGCGGGGCTGGTGGACGAGGAGCACACGGGCGAGGACGCCCGCGTCAGGGTCTACCGCCTCCGCCCCGAGCCGTTCGCCGGCCTGAAGGGCTGGCTCGCGGAGGTCGAGGCGTTCTGGACGGTCGAGCTCGCCGCGTTCAAGCGGCACGCCGAGCGAGCCCGCGGGAAGGGGAGGCGATGAGCGGGCCGGCTCCGGGGCCGGGCGACTCCGCCTCGGCCACGGTCTTCGTCGCCGTCCCTCCCGACGTCGCGTGGGACGTCTTCACGACCGAGATCGACCTCTGGTGGCGGACGGGGCCGCGCTACCGGATCGCCGGGCGCCGGGCGGGGAGGCTCTGCTTCGAGACCGGCCCGTCGGGGCGGCTCTTCGAGACGTTCGAGACGGGGAGCGGCTCGCACACCTTCGAGGTGGGGCGGGTCACGGTCTGGGAGCCCCCCGCGCGTCTCGAGATGGAGTGGCGCGTCGTCAACTTCGCGCCGGGCGAGAAGACCTTCGTCACCGTCCTCTTCGCACCGTCGCGCGACGGGACGCTGGTGACGGTCCGTCACCGCGGCTTCGCCGCGCTGAGGGAGGGCCACCCGGTCCGGCACGGCCTCGCCGGCGCCGACTTCAGCCGGATGATGGGGCTCTGGTGGGGCGGCCTGATGACGGCGCTCCGCGAGCACGTGGAGCGCCGGCCGGGCTGACTGCCGTTCGAGATCGGGTGAGGCAGCCTCGACCCGGCCGCTGGTCCGGCGTCAGGCCCGCCTCGACCCGAAGACCTCCTGCGCGACGGCGCTCCCCTCGGGGAGCCGGTGGAGGAGGTCGAGGAGGTGCCGCTCGCAGCCGCGGAGCCGGCGCGACACCTCGCGGGCGAGGTTGAGGACGAGGAGGAGGAACGCCTCCGGGTCCCGCCGCCGGATCTCGAGGAGCTCCCGGTAGCGGAGGACGAGGAGCGAGGTCTCGTCGAGTGTCCTGACGGTGGCAGACCGGGGCTGGACGTCGAGGAGCGCCATCTCGCCGAAGCAGTCGCCCCGGCCGAGCTTCGCGACGACGAGGTCGTCGCCGTCGCCGGGGGCGCGGTGGACGAGGACCTCCACGGCGCCGTTCTCCAGAACGTACATCTCCCGCGCCCCCTCGCCTTCCGCCACGACCAGCCGGCCCGGCGGGAGGAGCCGCCGCTCGAGGTGCTCGGCGACCAGCTCGAGGGCGGGGCGCTCGAGGGCGCCGAAGACGGGGGTCCCTTCGAGGAACGCGAGGTCGGGGGCGGGGTCGGCTTTCGCGTCGGGCATCGGTCGGAGCTCCTCGCCGGACGGCGGGCCGGAGCCGTCACGAAACCGGGGTCGGATTCGGTCTGCTGCGCGGGGAGGATACCCGGTCCGGCGCGTGAACCGTCCCCCTGGGGGGCGGCACCGCGGGTCGGCAGGAGACGGGGACCGATCGCGCCGCAGCGCGACGGAGGGGCGGGCTGGGCTATCGTCCGCCCCAGGGAGGCGGCCATGACGCGAGTGACGGGAATCGGCGGGATCTTCTTCAAGGCGCGCGACCCCGAGGCGCTCCGGGCGTGGTACCGCGACCACCTCGGGATCGCGGTGGAGGAGTGGGGAGGGACGGCGTTCCGCTGGCAGACGCCGGAGCGGCCGGAGCCCGACGGGATGACCGTCTGGACCATCTTCGCGGCGTCGTCGACCTACTTCGACCCGAGCCCGGCTCCGTTCATGGTGAACTACCGGGTCGACGACCTCGACGCGGTCCTCGCGGCGCTCCGCGCCGAGGGGTGCGCGGTGGACGAGAAGGTCGAGCGGTCGGAATTCGGGGCGTTCGGGTGGGTGATGGACCCGGAGGGGAACCGGGTCGAGCTCTGGCAGCCGCCGGCGCCGGTCCCGACGCCGCCCGGGGCGTGACGATGTCGGGAACCGAGCGGTTCGACCAGGCGGCGGCGACGTGGGACGGCGAGGGGCGCCGGGTGAAGATGGCGCGGGCGGTCGCGGAGGCGATGGTGGCGCGGTGCGGCCTTCCGGCCGACATCGACGTCCTCGACTTCGGCTGCGGCACCGGCCTCGTCTCGCTCGCGCTCGGGCCGCTCGTCAGGAGCGTCACGGGGGTCGACACGTCGTCCGGGATGCTCGACGTCTTCCGGACGAAGGTTCGTGAGCAGGGGCTCGAGGGGGTGAGCGCCGTCCTCCTTCCCGCCGACGCTCCCTTCGCGGTGCCGGGGAGCTACGACCTCGTCGTCAGCAGCATGGCGCTCCACCACGTGAAGGAGCTGGCGCCGCTCTTCGCGGCGTTCCGCGAGCACCTGCGCCCCGGCGGCCGCGTCGCCCTCGCCGACCTCGACACGGAGGACGGGACGTTCCACGAGGACCCGGCCGGCGTCGTCCACCTCGGGTTCGAGCGGGACGGTATCGCCGCGCTCCTGAGGGCTGCGGGGTTCGTCGACGTGGCCGTCGAGACGGCGACCGTCACCCGGAAGGGCGATCGCGACTACCCGATCTTCCTGGCGACGGCGCGGAAGGCGGGCTGAGCGGTCAGCCGCGGCCGAGCTCGGCCTCGCCCCGGTGGAAGGCGAGGACCCGCTCCACGAGGCCGCGGACCTGCATCGGGAAGGTCAGCATCAGCTCGCCCTGCGGGTTGAGGAAGACCTGCTGGGTGAAGCCGGTCGCCAGGAGCTCGCGCGTCGCCGCGCGGCGGACCTCGTACTCCATCTCGAGCTTGGCGGTCTCGGGGGGGCGGAGGACGCACGAGAGCTCGAGCCGGTCGTCGAGGAGGGCGGGGCGCCTCACCTGGGCCTCGAACCGTGTGATCGGGACCTTGTAGCCGAGGGCGAGCCCCTGGGAGGGGGAGAAGCCGCCGGCCGTGCAGAGGGCGTCCCTCACGATCTCGAAGTAGAGGACGTAGTGGCCGTGCCAGACGACGCCGTAGGAGTCGACCTCCGGGAAGCGGACGTCGACCTCCATCCGGAAGGGGCGCGGCTTCGCCGGAAGGGATGGCGTCGTCACGGCGTGGTCACGGCGTGGTCACGGCATGGTCACGGCATGGTCACGCCGTCACGGCGCCGTCAGGACGGCGGTGATCTGGTTGCCGCCCGCGCCGAGGACGTTGACGACGGCGGCGCCGAGCGAGGGGTCCTCTCCCAGCGCCAGGGCGGAGAGGGCGAGCTGGAGCGCGCCGACGACCGGGTTCTCGCCGATCTGGTGCTTGATGGTCCGGAGGGGCGGCGGGTGCGGGCCGAAGAGCAGCTCGACCGCCTTGCGCTCCGCCTCGTCCATCCAGGGGACGCCGTTCGCCGAGAGGTGGAGGAGCCCGACGCGCCGCGGGTCGAAGCGCCCGACGGCGTCCGGCTCGATCCCCGCGTCGACGAGCGCCTCGCCGAGCGTCTCGGCCACGTCGGTCGCTCGCGTCCGTCGCCGGTGGGGAGAGACGGGGCGGCCGGTGGAGACGATCGAGGCGAGGCGGGCGAGGACCCGGGCGCCCCGCTCGCGCGCGGAGTCTTCGTCCTCGAGGAGGAGGACCGCGCATCCCTCCGAGAGGGCGTACCCCGGCGTGCTCTGAGTCCGGGTGGCGTGGAGCCGCTCGTAGGCGAGGTGGTAGGTGAGGTTCCACTCGTCGGCCCCGCCGGCCACGAGGGCGCTGGCGCGCCCGTCGGCCAGGAGCATCCGGGCGTAGAAGACGGCGTTCAGCCCCGCCGGGTCCTTCTGCGTGATGGTGACGTTCGGGCCGCGGACGCCGAGCTCGATCGCCGCGAGCGAGGCCGGCGCGTTGGCGACGGTGTACGGGAAGAGGAACGGGGAGGCCGCCTCGGGCGACTCGACCGCCATCTGGCGCTCGAGGTCGGTGAGCGGGCCGGCTCCGGCGGAGCCCGAGCCGAGGAGGATCCCCATGTCGTCCTCGCGCCCCTTCACGTCGTAGCCGGCGTCGGCGAGGCACTGGCGGATGGCGACGACGGCGTACTGGCTGCCGCGGTCGAGGCGGCGGGCCTTCGAGCGGGGCATCTCCGGCTCCGTCGTGAAGGTCCCGATCCGGGCCGCGGGGGAGCGGAGCGGCCGGACGGGGACCTCCGGCGCCTCGACGTCGGCGATGGCGCACGCCCCGGCGGCGAGGCGGTCGCGCGTCGTCCGGATGTCGCGCCCCAGCGGGGTGACGGCCCCGACCCCGGTGACGACGGGCGCCTTCACCGGCGCTCCTGGGCGACGCGCATCGTCAGGCCCTTCCGAACGCGACGACGGTGGAGTTCCCGCCGAAGGCGAAGGAGTTCGAGAGGGCCACGCGGACGCGCGCCTCGCGGGCGGTGTTCGGGACGTAGTCGAGGTCGCACTCGGGGTCGGGCTCCTCGTAGTGGATCGTCGGGGGGAGGATCCCCGTCTCGACGGTGAGGACGGTGACGACCGCCTCGATCCCGCCGGCCGAGCAGAGGCAGTGGCCGAGCATGGATTTCGAGGAGGAGACCGGGACGCGGTGGGCCCTCTCGCCGAGCGCGAGCTTGATCGACGCGGTCTCGGCCGAGTCGTTCTGCTGGGTGGCTGTCCCGTGGGCGTTGACGTAGTCGACGTCCTCCGGGGAGAGGCGGGCCGCCTTCAGGCAGGCGGTGATCGTCCGCGCGCCGGCGACGCCGCTCGGCTCCGGCTGGGTCATGTGGTGGGCGTCGGCGGTGACGCCGTACCCGAGGAACCGGGCGCGGACCGGGGCGCCGCGCTTGTGCGCGCGCTCCTCCTCCTCGAGGACGAGGATCCCGGCCGCCTCGCCGATCGTCAGCCCCTTCCGGTTCCGGTCGAACGGCCGGCAGGGGTCGGGGTCGACGGCGCGCAGGGCGTTGAAGCCGCCGTGGGTGAGGCGCCCCAGCGAGTCGGCGCCGCCGGTGACGACGACGTCGGCGATGCCGTGGCGGATCAGGTCGGCCGCGTAGCCGATCGCGGTGGCGGAGGAGGAGCAGGCGGTCGTGATGGTGGCCCGCGGGCCGCAGAAGCCCCAGAGCTCGCCGATCCGGTCGGTCGTCTGGTCGGGGGGGTGGTTCAGGGCCCTCGTCGGCCGGGCACGCCGGAAGCCCTTCGAGAGGAGGTCGCGGTAGTAGTTCTCGGCGTCGAGGAGCCCCGAGACGCCCCCTCCCAGGACGACGGCGATCCGGGCCGGGTCCTCGGCGGAGAGGTCGATCCCGGAGCCGGCGAGCGCCTCGCGGGCCGCCGTCAGCCCCAGGACGTCGCTCCGGGAGAGGCGGCGCCTGAGGCGGCCGTCGATCCAGGCGTCGGGGAGCGCGCGGACCTCCGCGGCGAGGTTCGTCCGGAAGCCCGTGGGGTCGAAGACCGTGATGGGCCCGATCCCGCACCGGCCGGCCACCAGGCCGGCCCAGGAGCTCGCGAGGTCGTTGCCGAGGGAGGTCACCGCCCCCAGGCCGGTGACCACGGCGGATCTCTGGGGCATGCGTCGATGGTACACGGGGCGGCCCCCCGGAATCGCCCTCGGCGGAGGCAGCCCCTCCCCCGATAATGGAGCCGTGGCCGAGCGCGTCGACTGGAACCGCTACTTCATGAACATCGCCGCCGAGGTGGCGAGCCGCTCCACCTGCCCGCGGAAGCACGTCGGGGCGGTGATCGTCAGGGACCGCCGGATCCTCTCCACCGGCTACAACGGGTCGCTCCGGGGGCTTCCCCACTGCGACGAGGTCGGCTGCCTGATGGAGGAGGGGCACTGCATCGCCACGGTCCACGCCGAGGCGAACGCCATCCTCCAGGCCGCGATGAACGGGGTGAGGATCGAGGGGGGCGAGATCTACACGACCGCCTCCCCCTGCTGGCCCTGCTTCAAGCTGATCGCGAACGCGGGGCTCTCGGCGATCTCGTTCGGCGAGTTCTACCGCGAGCCGCGGATCCTCGAGTACGCCGAGCGGGCCGGGATCCGGCTCATCGACCTCGGGGGGGGCGCGCCGCGCCGCTGACGCGGCGAGCCGGGGGACTCAGGGGACCGGCGCCGGGCGGACCGAGGGGATCCCCTTCTCGACGAACTCGTCGACGAAGAGGCGGGCGCCCGAGGAGATCCGGAAGAAGCGCGCGGCGAAGCCGGCCCCGTCGGCGCCGACCCTCACCACCAGGACCTCGGCCGAGATGAGCTTGCCGGGGTTCCCCCCCGGGAGCGTGAACGAGACCTCGAGCCGCGACCCGACCGGGGGCGGAGCGGGGCTGGTGGCGTAGAAGCCCGTCCGCGAGAGGTTGACGAGGTGCGCCTCCCCCGGCTCTCCCCCTCGCCAGGTGGCGAGGGCGAGCGAGGCGGGGACCCGCGGGTCGCTCCGCTCGACGATCGGGAGGAACTTCCGCACCTCCGCGAGGAAGCGCGGCTCGTCGATCGGCTTCCTCAGGAAGTGGTCCGCCCCGGCCCTGCGGGCTTCGTCCTCCATCTGCATGGAGGTGAGGATCACGATCGGGATCGCCTGGGTCGCCGCGTCCCCCTTGAGGATCCGGCAGGCCTGGATCCCGTTCATCTCGGGCATCTCGATGTCGAGGACGATCAGGTCGGGGCGGTCGGCGCGGGCGACGCGGACCGCCTCGAGCCCCGTCGACGCCGTCAGGATCCGGCACTCGGCGCGCTGGAGGAAGGACGCCTCCAGGTCGAGGAAGTGCCTCGCGTCGTCGACCAGCAGGATCTTGTGCATCGAGCCCCGACAGTCCCCCCGCTCGGAGTGTAGGGATCCGCGGGCGGGTTGGAAAGGTCCCGGATGCTCGGGGGTCCGACCTACCAGGTGAAGCGGAAGCCGCCGGCGACGGTCCGGCCCGGGAGCGGGACGCCGGGCCGCTCCTCGTACGTGACGCCGCCGAGGTTCTCTCCTTCGACGTACGTCTCGAGGACGTTCCCCTCCAGGAGGTCGAACCCGAGCCTCGCGTCGAGGAGGACGACGGAATCGCTCCAGCTCGGACGCGAGAGGTACGAGAGGCGCGCGAGGGCGTTGAGGCGCGGCACGAGGCGTCCTCCCGCCAGGAGGTCCCACTTGACGTGCGGCGGGTCGAGGACGTACCGGCCGGTGAGCCCCTCGAGGCCGCCGAGGTCGGGGAAGAGGTAGGTGGCGCCCAGCGCGAGGCGCGTCAGCGGCGTCCGGGCCAGCCGCTCGGGCAGGAGCTCGGCGGTCGCCTCGATCCCCCAGACGTCCGCCTGCCTCACGTTCCGCGCGACGGCCGGCTCCGACGGCGAGGAGCGGACGAAGTCGATCAGGTCGCGTCCCCTGCGCTTGAAGAGCGCCGCGTCGAGGCGGACGGGGCCGGCGTCGAACGTGACGCCCCCCTCGATGTTGACCGCCCTCTCCGGGGAGAGGTCCGGGTTGCCGACGCTCTGGGGGTCCCGGTAGTAGAGCTCGGTGTAGGTGGGGACCCGGAAGGCGGTCCCGACGGAGGCGCGGAGCCTCAGCCCGCGGGCGGGCGAGGCCCACAGCGCCGCCATCGGCGAGAGGCGGGAGCCGTAGTCGTCCCAGCGATCTCCCCGCAGCCCCACGCGGAAGCCCCCCTTCTCCGGCCGGGACGGGGCGAACGCCCCTCCCGCCTCGAAGAAGAGCGCCGCGTGCGAGCGGTCGTGGCTTCCGAGGCCGGTGGAGTCGACGCTGTCGCTCCCCCCCTCGACCCCGAACGCGAGCGTCCCGCCGAGGAGGGGACGCGAGGCGACCGCCCGGGCCGTGAGGGTGCTCGTGTCGGTGACGTTCCGGTAGAAGGACGGGTTCGCCCGGTCGAGGACGAAGTCGTCGTGGTGGTCGCGGAGGGAGACCGACGGGGCGAGGGTCCACGCCCCGGCGCGGAGCTCGGCCGCGAGGCGGGCGGTCCTCACCCGCGTCTTCTCCTTCTGGTCGGGGTAGAGCGTGCCGTAGAACGCGTAGGCGCCGAAGTCGCGCGTCGCGCTCCCCGCCGAGAGGGTGATCGGGCCTGCCCCCGTGTCGGCGCGCAGGGTGGCGTGGAGCGAGTCGTTCGCGTACTCGGTGTCGTCGCGGAAGCCGCTCGACTCGGCGCGCCACGCGTCGGCCGCGACGGTGAAGACGTCGCCCAGCTTCGAGGCGATCCGGAGCCCCCCCTCGTCGCGCGACTGGGTCCCGTGGGCGTACCGCCCCTCCAGCTGCGCCCGCGCGCGGCCGAGGTTCGCTCCGCGGGTCACGATGTTCACGACCCCGCCGACCGCGTCCGTCCCGTAGAGCGCCGACGAAGCGCCGGATAGGACCTCGACCCGCTCGACGGCGTCGAGCGGGACGTCGAGGTCGAAGGCGTGGTGGTTGGTCTGCGGGTCGTTCATCGGCTCGCCGTCGACGAGGACGAGCGTCCCGTTGAAGTCGGCGCCGCGGATCCCGACGTCGGCCTGGACCCCCCCGGCGCCTCGGCGCCTCACGTCGAGGCCGGGCAGCGTGGCGAGGAGCTCGGGGACCGACCGGACGGGGAGGTGCTCGATCTCGGCCCGCGTGATGGTCCTCACCGTCGTCGCCTCGGTCTCCCTGCCGAGCCGGGTCGCGACCGCGACGACTTCGGCGGTCACGGGCGTCAGGGCCGGCACGGGCGGGACGGGCGTCGCGGGCGGGGCCGGAGTCGGCGTCTGGGCCGGTATCGAAGCTGGCGTCGGTGCCGGGGTCGGCGTCGGGGTGGGCGTCGGCGCGGGCGTCTCCGTCGGCGCGCCCGAAGGCGCGGGCGCCGCCGGCTCTTCTCCGCGCGCGACCCGAGCGCCGGCCAGGCCGACGACGGCGAGGAGGGCGAGGGCGAAGGGGCCGGCGGCGAATCGGAGCGGTGTCGGCATCCGCATGAGGATAGCCGGGCGTATCGTCCGCGACCGGGAGACGATGGATACCCTCACCCACGGCCTGGCCGGCGCCCTCCTGGCGCGCGCGCTCCCGCCCCCCCGGGACGAGGGGCTCGCGGCGGCGCTCCGCCGCCGCGAGGCCTGGACCGGCTTCGCGGCGGCGATGGCGCCCGACCTCGACGCCCTCCTCTCCCCCTTCTCGGCGGACTTCTACATCACCCACCACCGGGGGCTCTCGCACTCGTTCGTCCTCCTGCCGCTCTGGGCGCTCCTGATCGGCGTGGTCGCGACGTGGGGCGTCGCCCGGGGGGGGAGCGGGCCGCCAGGGCGAAGGGCGGCGTTCCTCCGTCTCTCGCTCGTCTCGGCGGTCGGGCTGGCGTCCCACGTCCTCCTCGACTGGATCACGTCGTGGGGGACGATGTTCTTTTCGCCGCTCTCGTGGGAGCGGTACTCCCTGGACTGGGTCTTCATCGTCGACCTCGTCCTGTCGGGCCTCCTCGCGCTCGGCCTCCTCGCCACGCGAGCCGCGGGGCGCCGCCAGGGGCCGCGCTCCGCCCGCCTCGCCGCGACGGCCGGCGCGCTGGCGGCCACGGCATACATCGCGTTCTGCGGAGTCCAGCACGGCCGGGCCCTCGCCGTGGGGGAGACGATCGCGCTCCCGGGGGCCGTGGCGCGGGCCGCCATCCCCCAGCCCCTCTCGCCGTTCCGCTGGCTCCTCCTCTCGGACGACGGCGCGCGGGTCCGCTCCGCCTTCGTCGACCTCTCCCGGACGGCCTCTCCGCCGCGCGTCGCGGGGGGCGTCGACTCCCTCTCCCGGCTGACCTCCGGCGAGGCCGGGCCGCTCGCGGCCCTCCGCCACCTCGACGGCCTCTTCGCCTCGCCCGACGCCCTCCGGCCGCAGGACGTCGCGAAGGCCGACGGCCCCCTCTCGATGCGGGCCCTCGTGGAGGGGGAGAAGGGGGTCTTCGGACGGTTCGCGCGCTTCCCGGCGGCCCGCTCCGAGCCCCGTCCCGACGGAGGGGTCACGGTGGAGCTGCGCGACCTGAGGTTCGGGCACCTCGCGGGGGCGATCGACCCGTTCACCTACGTCGTGAGGTTCGGCGCGTCGGGGGAGCTCCTCGGCGAGGGCTTCCCGTCGCCGCGCTGGGGGGCGCACGGCGAGAGAGCCCGGTGAGCCTCCCCGGACGGGACCCGGTCGGGCGGATTCCGGTACGCTCGCCGGCATGAAGCCGACCCGCCGACCCCCGCTGGCCGTCGTGGCGTGGTTCACCTCGTTCGCCGCCCTCGTCGGCTCCGCCGCCCTCGCGGCGACCCCTCCCCCCACCCCGGCTCCCACGGCCCCGCCCGCCGCGACCTCGGCTCCCGCGACGCCCGCTCCTGCGACGCCCGCGCCCGCGCCGACCCGCGCCGCCTCCGGCCCCGTCCGCGTCGTCCTCGTCGACGCCCAGGGCGACGAGGACGACCTCGACGCGTTCATCTCCCACCTCCAGTCGGAGGCGAGCGACAGGCAGAAGGTCTCCATCGTCGACGCGCGCCTCGCGGGAGCGCGGCTCGGCGTCCTCGCGGCCGATCCCGACGGCTCCGCCGCACGGGCGTTCCGCGCGGAGTGGCCCGGGGAGTACCTCCTCTCGGTCGACCTCGCCCCCTGTCAGGTGAAGGCGCACTCCTTCACGATGAGGGACACGACCCCTGACGGGTACCCGTACCAGCGGACCATCGTCGACGTCTCGGTCTCCTGCACCGCGTCGCTCCGGGCGGTGGAGGAGGTCACCGGGCGCCAGCGCCTGACGGAGGACGTCACCGGGACCGCCACCCTGAGGCGCTCCGAGGACGAGGAGACGGGGCCCGAGAGGGAGGGGATCCTGGAGGCCGCGAAGAAGGCGGCGCGGCGCCTGGAGAAGAAGCTCGGCCGCTGAGGAACGCGACGCGGCCCCTCAGTCGAGGCGGCGCGCATGGAGCCAGCCGAGGAAGCTCCAGGCCGGGTTGGGGGTCCTCCGCACCTCGAAGCCGTCGGCGGCGAGCCTCTCTGCGAGCTCCCGCGGGCCCGGTCCCGCTCCGAGGTCGTGGGTCTCGAGGACGAAGTGGCGGACGCGGCGGAGCGTCGCGGTCGAGGCCGCGAGGAGGATCCCGACCTCCGCCCCCTCGCAGTCGAGCTTGACGAGGTCGCACGCCGCGAGCCCCGCCCCGTCGAGCGCCTCCTCGAGGGAGAGGGTCGGGACCGAAGGGCCCGGGCCGGCCGCGGGCGCCTCGACCGTCCGGGCGCGGACCGGGGCGCGCGCGCCCTCCTCCAGCCTCAGCGTCTGCCCCGGAGCCCCGAGCGCGGCCCGGTGGAGGGTCACGTTGCCCGCGCCCGCGCGGGCGACGTTCGCCTCGAGGAGGGCGAACGAGGCGGGGTCGGGCTCGAAGGCGACGACTCGGCCGCGCGGCGAGCGGGTGGCCGCGAGGAGCGTGTAGTCGCCGAGCCCGGCGCCGACGTCGAGGACGCTCCAGCCGTCCTCGACCGGGACGCCGTGCCGGTCGTAGAAGCGGTCGAGCCACGTCTCCTTCACCACCCAGACGTCGAGCGCCGACCGGACCGCGAACGCGGGCCCCTCGCGCAGCTCCCAGAGGACCGGGGCGCGGCGGCCCGGCGCGAGGAGCCTCGCCCCGGTCCCGATCGGCCGGCGGCTCCCGGCGAGGAGGAGCGGCACCGAGCCGAGGTAGTAGCGCCAGCGGGAGAGGAGCATCGTTCGCGGATCGTAAGCTCCGGCCTGCGCGCCCCGCGCCTAGAATGGTTCCCCGGTAACAGAAGATGAGCGCCTGCCCGTCGTGCGGCTTCGAGGGTTATCCGGGGGAGGGGGCCTGCCCCCTCTGCGGGGAAGGGCCCGGCCTCCCCGCCGGGATCTCCTCGGCCTCGACCGAGGAGGCGCCGACGCTTCCCTACGGCGAGGGTCATGCCGCCTCTCCGCCTCCTCCTCGACCAGGCGGGGACCGGAAGGCGGCGGGCGAGCTCTTTGCCGGGCGCTACCGAGTCGAGGCGTTCCTGGGGCGCGGCGGGATGGGGACGGTCTACCGCGTGAGCGACGAGGGGGACGACCGCCGGCCGAAGGCGCTGAAGGTCCTCCACGCGGCGATCCGCGACGAGCCCGGGGGGCTCGAGAGGTTCCAGCGCGAGGCGGGCCTCCTCGCCCGGATCCGCCACGGCGGGATCCCGTCCATCCACGACTTCGGGACCTCGGACGGGGAGGCCTACTACGTCTCGGACCTGGTCGACGGCACCGACCTCAAGGAGGAGATCCGGCGCCGCGGGCCGTGGCCCCCCGCGGAGGCGGCGGCCCTCGTGGCGACGGTTGCCGACGCGCTCGGCGCGGCGCACGCCGCCGGCATCGTCCACCGAGACGTGAAGCCCCAGAACGTGATGCTCGCGCGGGACGGCTCGGTGAAGCTCGTCGACTTCGGCATCGCCCGGCGGGTCGGGGTCGGCGGCGGCACCATCACGGCCACCGGCGTGACGCTGGGGACGCCCGAGTACATGTCTCCCGAGCAATTCGAGAGCGCGCGCGTCGACGCGAGGAGCGACGTCTACTCGCTCGGCGTCGTCCTCTTCGAGCTCCTGACCGGCTCGCCCCCGTTCGGCGGCGACACGCCGATGGCGGTGGCGATGAAGCACCGGAACGAGCCGCCGCCGCTCGTCCGCTCGCTGCGCGGCGAGGTCCCGGCCTGGCTCGACCGGATCGTCCAGACCTGCCTCGAGAAGGACCGGTCCCGCCGCTTCGGCAGCGCGGCCGAGCTGGCCGGGGCGCTCCGGCGGCCGCGCGCCGCGGGGCACCTCCGCCGCCGGCGCCTCCCGACGGGCGACGTGGCGGTGGAGGACGACGCCGAGGAGACCGAATGGGCGCTCGTCCTGGAGGTGGCCGAGGAGAGGCCCGAGTGGCAGCCCGGGATGGCGCTCCTCTTCTCCGGGCAGCACTACCGCCTGTACGACTCCCTGCCGCCGTCGTCCCCGGACGATCGCTGGACCTACCGCTTCGGCTTCTGGCCGGAGGAGGAGGTCCTCCGCGGCATCGTCGACTACGAGCGGGACGCTGCCGGGCGGGTGAAGCCTCCGGGCGTCCTCGACCGGTTCAAGCGGTGGCGGGGCGGGAGCTGACGCCTTTCGCGTCGCCTGGCTCCCCGGGCGCGGGCGCAGGATGATCGGAGGGTGACCCGGAGCCGCCCCGCCTCGACCTGGGAGGCTCTCGAGCGAGCGAGCGCCGCGCGCGAAGGGGCGCCGTTCCTCTCGTTCGAGGGGACGACCCTGACGTTCGGTGCGCTCCGCGCCCGAGCGCTCGCCTTCGCGGCCGCCCTCGCCGAGCGCGGGGTCGGCCCGGGCGACCGGGTCGCCCTCTTCCTCCCGAACGGACCGTCGTACGTCGCCGCGTTCCTCGGAACGCACGCGCGCCGCGCGGCGGTCGTCCCCCTGAACACGCAGTACCGCGCGGGGGAGCTGACCCACCTCGTCGCCGACTCCGCCGCCGCCCTCGCCGTGGCCGACCCGTCCGCGGCGGAAGCGGCGGGCCTCGCCCCCCTCCTCCCGATCCTCGACCCGCGCGTGGCGGAAGAGAGCGAGGGCGCAGCGGCCGCGACGGCCGCAAGGGCAGCAACGGCCGCAACGGCCGCGACGTCAGCCGCGGTCGCGGACGGCGGGCCGCGCCCTGACGACCTCGCCCTCGTCGCCTACACGTCCGGGACGACGGGACGGTCGAAGGGGGCGATGCTCGCTCACGCCAACCTGACCGCGAACGCGGCGGCGGTGGTCGCGGCGTGGCGCTGGACGGAGGCGGACCGCCTCCTCCTGACCCTTCCCCTCTTCCACGTCCACGGCCTCTGCGTCGGCGTCGTCGGGTCGCTCGTCGCGGGCGGGGCGATCGACCTCCGCCGCCGCTTCGACGCCGCGGAGGTCCTCGAGGCGCTCGGGGCCCTCCCGCCGCCGACGATGTTCTTCGGCGTCCCGACGATGTACGCGAGGCTCCTCGACGAGGCGCGGGAGCGCGGCGTCGCGTTGCCGCGCCTCAGGCTCTGGGTCTCGGGCTCGGCCCCGCTCTCTCCCGAAACCTTCCGCCGGTTCGAGGAGGCGGCCGGCCAGCGGATCCTCGAGCGGTACGGCATGACCGAGACCGGGATGAACCTGACGAACCCGTACGACGGCGAGCGGCGCGCGGGGACCGTCGGGTTGCCGTTCCCGGGGCAGGAGGCGCGGATCGTCGACCGGGCGACGCGCGCGCCGCTCCCCGACGGGGAGGTGGGAGAGGTGGAGGTCCGCGGCCCGAACGTCTTCCGCGGCTACTGGCGCCGGCCCGACGCGACGGCCGAGGCGTTCGACCCCGACGGCTGGTTCCGGACGGGGGACCTCGGCTGGCGGAGCGCCGACGGCTACGTCACGCTGACGGGCCGGGCGCACGACCTGATCATCACCGGCGGCTTCAACGTCTACCCGCGCGAGGTCGAGGACGTCCTCCGAGGCCACCCCGCCGTCGAGGACGCCGCCGTCGTCGGCCTTCCCGACGCCGACCTGGGCGAATGCGTCGCCGCGGCCGTCGTCCTTCGCGACCCGTCGACGTCGGACGCGGCGCGAGCCGCGCTCGAGGCCGACCTCGTCTCCCTCTGCCGCGCGAGCCTCGCGCCCTACAAGAAGCCGCGGCGGGTCGCCTTCGTCGGCGACCTGCCGCGCAACGCGATGGGGAAGGTGAGGAAGGACGCGGTCCGGGCGCTCCTGGCGGCGAGCGGCTCGCCGGGCTGACGGCGCCTCAGCGCGCCGCGGCCCCCCGAACGCTCACCTCCTGGTCCCGCGAGCCTCCGCCGAGGAGCGGCCGCTGACCTGAGAGGGCCAGGCCGCTGCCATCGCCGCCTCGGTCGGCTCCCTGCCGAGCCGCCGGTAGTTGGCGAACTCGAACCGGAACTCCCGGTTGAACGCGAGGAAGAAGCCGGCGCGGGCGGAGATCCGGATCTCCTCCCGGCACGGCGCCCAGAGGCCCGGGAGGGCGGCGTGCCCCTCGTAGACGATCCTCACGCTCGAGATGTCGAGGGCCGCCCCGCCGAGGACCTTCACCTCCTTCGTGAGGTGGCCGTCGATCCGGGTGACCTGTCCCTCGGCCGCGTCGATCCAGGCGCGCCCCGCGAAGTTGTTGAGGACCCTGTCGCGGATGCCGTGCGAGACGAGCCCCGGCTTCGGCTCGAACTCCACGAGGTAGGTGGGGCGGCCGTCGACGACCACCTCTCCGGCGTAGTGGAACTGGAGCCTCCCGAGGAGGTCGAGGAGCGGGAGGCGGCCCGACATCAGCTCGTCCGAGTCGTCGCCCCCATTCCCGCGCGACTCCTCCCACCGGCGCTGCCGCTTCTCGTTCTCGCGGCGGGCGCGCTCCTTCTCGTCCTCGGCCGCGGGGCGTCCGTCGACCGCCACCAGCTCGCGCAGGACGACGTCCGGCCCGTCCGAGACGACGGTGAAGAGCTTCCGCTCCGTCTTTTCCCGCGTGCCGTCGGAGCCGAGCTCCACCTGGACCTCGGTCCTCTCGTAGGCGAGGCGCCCCGCCTTCCGTTCGGTCTCGCGCTGCTCCTCGGCCGCCTTCCTTACCACGGGCGTCGGGTCGACGGCGCGGGCGGGGAGAGGGAAGCCAAGGGAGGCGACGAGGAGCGTGAGGGCCGTCGAGGCGGCGCGCGGGCGGAGGGGTGCCGGCATCGACGTGCTCAGCTCCCCGTCGGGGCGAGGTGCGGCGGGAGGACGGGGCCCGGGCCGGTCACGGGCCGAGGGCGGACGACGTACGAGAGGGCGTTCGCCACCTCGGCCTTGGCCCAGCGGGCGAGGCCGTGGCCGAGCATCACGAGCGCCGCGCTCCGGAGCGAGAAGCCGACGAAGCCGGGCCGCCGCCCCGCGTTGTGGTTGCCGTAGATCCCGAGCTCCCGCTTCCGCTTCGCGATCGCGATCAGCCGCCGCTGGTAGAAGCGGATCGGGACGAGGCCGACCTCCGCGCCGTCCTGGTAGTACGGCGGGACGCCGAGGCGGTCGGCCGACCACTGGTAGATCGGCTGCACCGCGACGAGGTAGTAGAGGGCGGTGTCCATCAGGAACGACGTCGTCATCGTGTCGTAGTCGCCCATCAGGTAGTACTTGTCGCGGTAGATCGACTCGTAGAAGTAGCGGAGGAACCGGTCGTACCGCTTGTTGTGGAGCGCGTACTCCTCCTCCATCTTCGCGGCCGGGGCGCCCGCCAGGGCCTTCCGGATCAGCTCCACCCGCATGTGGACGGAGAAGCCCATCTGGTCGAGCCCGGGCGAGTAGAAGGGGTCGATGAAGCCGCCCGCGTCGCCGACGCAGGCCCATCCCGGGCCGATGAACCTGTCGACGAAGTAGGGGAGGTTCCCGTAGTAGCGGCAGTCCCCCTCCACCGGCGTCGCGCGCTCGAGCATCTCGCGCGTCAGGGGGTTGGCGTCGAGGAACCGCCGCAGCTTGTCGAGGGGGGTCGTCCCCTCCGGCTGGACGAGGCGGGTGTCCCAGACGAGGCCCACGCTCGTCTCCCCGCCGCGGAGCGGGATGAACCAGATCCAGTAGCCGTAGCCGGTGAAGTGGTTCGTGGCGAGGCGCCGGGCCGCGATGACCGGGCGGACGAACGGGTCGGCGGGGTCGCTCGCGAGCTCCGCCCCGTCGAGGTCTTTCACGCCGCGGAAGCGGACCCAGATCGACGCCGTGGGGTGCCCCTCCACGGGGAGGACCCCGCCCCGCTTGCGCGCCAGGAGCGCCTGCCGGCCCGTGGCGTCGACGACCCACCTCGCCCTCACGGTGACCCGGGTCCCGTCCCCCTTCTCGACCGTCACCGAGTTGCCGGCCTCCCCCTCGAGCGAGACGTCGACGACCTTCGCAGGCCGCCAGACCTCGGCCCCTTCCTTCGCGGCGACGCCGAGGACGTGCTCGTCGAGGTGGGCGCGGTCGAGCTGGAAGCCCGGGGTACGGGCGAGCTGCGTCGGCCCGACCTCCGAGGCCTCCCTCAGGGAGGTGACCTTCTCGTTGTGGAACCAGTAGCGGAACCCCTGCTTCGTCAGCTGCTCGCGCGAGAGGTAGTCGTAGAGGCGGAGGACGCGCGAGAGGAAGTAGGCCGAGATCTCGACCGTCGACTCCCCGACCTTCCAGTCGAACGCCTCGCTCTTCTCGACGACGAGGACGCGGACGCCCGGCATCCGCCTTCTGAGGAGGATGGCCGTCGAGGCGCCCGCGAGGGCGCCGCCGAGGACCACGACGTCGTAAGCCGTGGGCTCGGCGCCGGAGGAGGTGGATGTCGCGACCTGGACGTCTTCCGTGGCTGCCATGCCCGGATAATAATGAAAACTGTTCTCAGCGCGAGGACGCGGCGGAAACCGGCGCGGCGAGCCCCGACGCCTCGTCCACCGTGACCGTCCGGTCGACGACGTCGACCGGGCCGAGCTCCTGGACGAACCCCGAAGGCCAGCGGACCGTGAGCCGCGCGACGCGCGTCGCCCCGCCGAGGCCGAGGTGGACGATCGGGCTCGCCGACGCCAGGAAGCCGCTGGCATTGCCGTTCTCGCGGACGAGGACGCGGCCGTCGGGCAGCGCCGCCGTGACCCGGGCGCCGACGCCGTCGGCGTTGTCCTTCCCCTTCGTCCCGGCGAGCCGGAGCCTCAGGTAGTGCTCGCCCGGGCGCCGCGAGCCGAGGTAGAGGGCCTCGGGCGCCTGGACGGAGCGGAGGTAGAGGTCGAGCGCGCCGTCGCCGTTCGCGTCGAAGGCGACGAGGGCCCGGCCGTTGGTCTTCGGGTCGAAGCCGTCGAGAAAGGCGCGCTCCGCAAAGAGCGTCCCGCCGGCCGGCGCCCCCGCGCCGCGGTTCACGAAGAGGGCGTCTCGCTCGATCCCCTGGACGGCCGTCCGCTTCTGGTCGAACGTCGTCGTCCCGGCGATGTAGTCGTCCCAGTAGGCGAGCGTCTCCCACCAGAACTCCAGCTCGCGGTCGTGCTCGCGGCCGTCGCCCCACATCCCGTTCGTCGTCGCCAGGTCGAGCCAGCCGTCGCCGTCGAGGTCGGCCGCGACGGCGCTCCAGCACCACCCCGCCTTCGCGGCCCCCGAGCGCGCGGTCGCCTCCTCGAACCTCCCGTCGCCCCGCTGGAGGAAGAGCGAGTTCCCGGCGCACATCTTCTCCATCCACGAGACCGCGAAGGGGAGGAAGAGGCGCCCCGGCAGCGGGACCGGGAGCCCCGGGTACTCGTGCAAGAACCCCCACTGCGTGTAGGTCCCGGTGGTGTAGAGGTCGAGCCGGCCGTCGCCGTCGAAGTCCCCCCAGGCGGCCGACATCCCGTAGCCCCGGTCCTCGACGCCGGCCTTCGCGGTCACGTCGACGAAGCGCCTCCCGTCGACGTTCCGGTAGAGGTTCTTCAGGCCGAAGTCGTTCGTCACGACCAGGTCGGGCCGCCCGTCGCCGTCGACGTCGGCGAAGAGGGCCGAGAGTGACCAGCGGGTGGCCTTCCCGAGCCCCCAGGCGGCGGTGGCGTCGGCGAAGCGCCCGTGGCCGTCGTTGAGGAAGAGATAGTTCCGGCCGCCGTCGTTGGCGTCGAACGGCGGGTCGGGCATCTGGCGGTAGTAGTCGCCCGTGACGCAGACGAAGAGGTCGAGGTCGCCGTCGCCGTCGACGTCTGCCAGCGTGGCGGACCGCGTCGAGCCCCGCGTCACGACGCCCGAGGCGGCCGTCGTCTCTTCGAACGTCCCGTCGCGCCGGTTCCGAAAGAGCCGCGTCGGGCCGAAGGCGTCGGTGACGACGAGGTCCGGGTACCCGTCCCCGTCGAGGTCGCCGGCGGCCACACCCGTCGCGCGGATCCCCTCCGTCGCCGAGCGGGCGAGGCCCGCCCGCTCCGTCACGTCGGCGAAGTGGCCGTCCCCGTCGTTCTCGTAGAGGATCGATCTCACGCCGTCGGCGACGAAGAGGTCCTCGTCGCCGTCGCGGTCGAAGTCGAGGACGGCGACCCCGGAGCCGGGCCAGATCCCGTCGATGAGGCGATTCGTCAGCTTGAAGGGCGGGTCGTTCCGTGGCGCCCCGAGGCCAGCCTCCCGGGTGGCCTCGTGGAAGCGGGGCTCAGGCTCGACCCGCTCGGTGACGCCCCCCTCGAGGGTGACGCGGGGTACCCCGCCGCCCCCGGGCTCGGGCGACTCGACGCGGACCCACGCCTGCCGCTCGACCCGGGTCCCGCCGGGGCGGAAGCCGTCGACGAGGAAGAGGACGCGACCCGAGGTCTCGATCCCTCCGCCCGGATGCCGCGGCTTCTCGACGTCGGTGAAGACCCCGTCGACCCGCTCGAGCCCGGCCCAGGCCCACCCCCTCAGGGCGGCCTCTCCCGCCGGGTCGCCCGGAGCGGCCTCCCGTCTGGCGGCGGCGTTCCGCGCGAGCTCCACGGCGTCGCGCCACCGCTCGAGCTTCCTCATCCACGGCACGAACTCAGCCCGTAGGCGCGGGAGCGAGGCGTTCCGGTAGAGCCAGACCCCCGCGGCCGAAAGGAGCGCGGCGAGCGCGACGAGGAGCAGCCGCCGGCGCCCGGTCACACGCGCCGCTCGACGCCGAGGATGTCGAAGATCTGGTCCTTCAGCTCCCGGAACCCCGTGTCGTCCGGGTCGCGGGGGCGCGGCAGGGGGTTCTCGAGGATCCTCTCGATCCGGGCCGGGCGGCGCGTCATCACCGCGATTCGGTCGGCCAGCTCCACCGCCTCCTCCACGTCGTGCGTCACGAGGAGGCACGTCTTGCCGGTCGCCTTCCAGATCCGGGCGATCTCCCGCCGCATCTCGAGGCGCGTGAAGGCGTCGAGCGCCCCGAACGGCTCGTCGAGGTAGAGGACGTCGGACTCGACGGCCAGGGCGCGGGCGAACTCCACCCGCTGCTTCATCCCCCCCGAGAGCTCGGCGGGGTAGGCCTTCTCGAACCCCTGAAGGCCGACGAGGGCGACGTACCGGGCGACGACCTCGTCCCGCGCGCCGGGCTCGAGGTCGCCGAGGCCGAATCCGATGTTGTCCCTCACGGTGAGCCACGGGAAGATGCCGGTCTCCTGGAAGACGAAGACCCTCTTGCGCGACGGCTTCCTCACCCTCTCGCCGTCGATCTCGATGGAGCCCTTCGTCAGCTGCTCGAAGCCGGCGATACAGTTGAGGAGCGTCGACTTGCCGCAGCCCGACGGGCCGACGATGGCGAGGAACTCCTGCGGCCGCACGTCGAGGTCGACCCCCTCGAGGACGTCCACGGTCTCCTTCTTCGTCCGGAACGACTTGAAGACTCCGGCGACGCGGATCTTCGCGGATGCGACGGCCGCTGCGCTCATGACCGGAGGAGCCCCCGGCGCGCGAGCTCGGCCCGCTCCACGGCCCTCATGGCGGCGTCGAGCCCGAGGCCGATGAAGCCGATGACGACCATCGCCGCCACGACGAGGTCGTAGCGGAGGTTGTTCCGCGCGTCGTTCACCTGGAAGCCGAGGCCCGACTGGACGCCGAGCATCTCGGCGGCGACGACGACGACCCACGCCACGCCGAGCGCGAGCCTCAGGCCGGTGAGGATCTGGGGGAGGGCCGCCGGGAAGAGGACCTTCCGGACGAGGGCGAACCCCGTGACGCCGAAGTTCGCCGCCGAGCGGAGGTACTTCTGCTCCACCGCGCCGACGGCCGAGGCGGTCGCGGTCGTGATCGTGAAGAAGGACGAGAGGAAGATCAGGAAGATGGCCGCCAGGTCGCTCGGGTCCATCCACCTCACGGTCCCGAAGAGGAGCGTCGCGATCGGGAGCCAGGCGATGGGGGAGATCGGCCGGAGGAGCTGGATGTTCGGGTTGACGAGCTGGTGGAGGACGGGGAGGCGGCCGAGGAGGATCCCGAGCGGGATGCCGGCGACCGTTGCGATCGCGAAGCCCCACGAGACGCGGAAGACCGACGCCACGACGTTCCGGGCGAGGACCCCCTGGTGGAGGATCTCGGAGAGGCCCATCCAGGTCAGGTAAGGCCCCGGGATGTCGGTCCGCTTGTTCCCCAGCGTCGCCAGCTGCCAGACGAGGAGGAACGCGGCCATCCCCAGGAGGGGGCGGGCGATGCGGCGGAGGCGGTTCACGACGGTCCGCTCAGCGTCCGGCCGCGGCCCGAGCGGCGGCGGTCTCCTGCGCCTCGACGGCGAACGACGTGTCGCAGTAGTCCTCGAACCGGAACGGGTCGGCCGCCGTCACCGGCCGGAAGGAGAAGTAGCCGAGCCTCTCGGCGTAGCGCTGGATCTCCTCGAAGTCCTTCTTCGCCGGGAGGAGGTTCGTGTACTTGACGCGGTCCGGCGGCTGCGTCAGGACGAACTTCAGGAGCTCCGGGTCCTGGTTGTAGTACTCGCGGCGCGCGGCGATGGCCGCGGCCTGCATCCGGTGCGTCTTCCCGAAGCCGTCGGGGATCAGGGTGAGGCGGTCGCGCCCGGGGGTCCCCGGGACGACGTCGCTCGCGCACATCACCCCCTTCGCGAGGTCCTCGCCCGGCGCGTCGATCCACATCCCCGACTTCGCGATCCCGCGGACCAGCTCCTCGACGAGCGCCCGGTGCTCCTTGATGAGGCTCTCGTGGACGACCAGGACGCAGGAGATGAAGTTCGGCCAGATGTCCTTCGTGAAGTAGAGGACCCGGCCGTACCCCTCGATCTGGGCCTTCGCGGGGAACGGCTCGCCCACCACGTAGGCGTCGATCTGGCCGGTCTTCAGGGCGGCCGGCATCTCGGGCGGCGGGAAGTCGACGAGCGTCACGTCGTCCGGCCCGAACCCGAACCGCTCCTTCAGCTTCTCCACGAGGATCCGCTGGTTCGAGAACCGGTGCGGGATGGCGATCCGCTTCCCCTTCAGGTCCGCGAACGTGTGGTAGGGCGAGTCGGTCCTCACCACCATCGTCGTGCCGTCCCGGTGGCCGAGGTAGACGATCTTCACGGGCACCCCCTTGCGGTTCATCACCATCGCGAGGGGGGCCAGGATGAAGCTGGCCTTCAGGTTGCCGGCGGTCATGTCCTCCACGACGGCCGAGAAGTTCGTGTACCTCTTCGAGATGAACTGCGAGCCCGAGCCGGAGTGCGTCGTCACCCAACTGGTGACGGGGCAGGTCAGGTGTCACGTGACCGGGAGGTGCCCGACGACGAGCTCCTCCCCCCGGGCGGCCGCCTCCCTGCTCTCCACGGGACCGCCCCCGAAGCCGCGACGGGCGTACCTCACGTGGATGGCGGAAACCGCCGCGAGGAAGACCGCCGCCCCGACGAGGACGCGCACCGACCTGCCCATGAAGCCGGGGATGATACAGAAGAGCCGCGCGCCGCGGAGTTCAGGACGCCCGCGCGCGCCGCGCGCGGATCACCTTCTCCGCGACGATGACGGGGAGGACCACCGCGCCCGCCAGGGCGGACTTGGCGAGCTCGGCGCCGTCCAGCGGCGCGGAACCGAAGAGGAGCTGGAGGGGAGGAGCGTAGACGAACGCCGCCTGCAGGACGAGGAGCGCCCCGATCCCCGCCCAGACGGCGTTGTTCGTGAAGAGGCCGATCTTCAGGATCGAGTCCTTGAGCGACCGGCAGTTCAGGAGGTAGAAGACCTGGAAGAGGATGATGGTCGTCACCGCCATCGTCTGCGCCTCCCTGAGCGCCTCGCCCGGCTCGTGCCCCGCCGCCAGGTCCCGCCGCAGCTCGTGGAGGAAGAGGCCGATCGACGCCGCCGCCATCAGGACGGCGACTCCGACCGTCCGGAGGAGGAGGAAGCCGTCGAGGATCGGGGTCCCCGGCTTCCGCGGCGGCCGGCTCATGACGTCGGGCTCGCGCGCCTCGAAGGCGAGCGGGAGGGCGAGCGTCACCGTCGCGACGAGGTTGATCCAGAGGATCTGGACCGGGAGAACGGGGAGGAGCGGCTGGCCGTCCTCGATCGGGAAGGCGGCGACGGCGACGAGGATCAGGAGCGCCTCGCCGATGTTCGTCGGCAGGACGAAGGCGAGCGACTTGACGAGGTTGTCCCAGATCCGCCGCCCCTCCTCGACCGCTGCGGCGATCGAGGCGAAGTTGTCGTCGGTGAGGACGAGGTCGGCCGCCTCCTTCGAGGCCGCCGTCCCCGTGATCCCCATCGCCACCCCGATGTCGGACTGCTTGAGGGCCGGGGCGTCGTTCACGCCGTCGCCGGTCATCGCGACGACCTCTCCCCGGGCCTGGAGCGCGCCGACGAGCTTCAGCTTGTGCTCGGGGGCGACCCGGGCGAAGACGTTCCGCGTCGCCGCCGACTCGGCGAGGGCGGCGGCGTCCATCTTCGCGAGCATCCGTCCGGTGACGGCCTCCCCTTCCGCCGGGAGCCCGAGCTCTCTCCCGATGGCCGCGGCGGTCTCCGGGTGGTCGCCGGTGATCATCTTCACCGTGATGCCGGCGCGGTGGCAGGCCGCCACCGCCTCGATCGCCTCCGGGCGCGGCGGGTCGATCATCCCGACCAGCCCGAGGAACTCGAGCCCCGACGCCACGTCCTCGCGGGCGAGCGCCGGGCCCGCGGGACGGCCGGCCTTCCGGGCGACCGCGAGGACCCGCATCCCCTCGCGCGCCAGGCCGCGCGCCGCCGCGACGACGGCGCCGGCGTCGAGCGGCGTACCGCCCGGTCCGCCCGACGCCATCCGGAAGACGGCCTCCGGGGCCCCCTTCACGAAGAGGAGCGGTCCCGACGGCGTCTCGTGGAACGTCGCCATGAACTGGTTCTCGGACTCGAAGGGGAAGACGTCGCGCCTCGGCGAGCCGGCGCGCAGCGCCTCGACGCCGAGCCCCGCCTTCTCGGCCGCGACGACGATCGCCCCCTCGGTCGGGTCGCCGTGGAGGGTCCAGGTTCCCTCGACTCGCTCCAGGTTCGCGTCGTTGCAGAGCGCGCCAGCCGAGAGGAGGTCCGCCACGTCGGCGGGCGCGGCGTCGAGCGGCCGGCCGTCGCGGAGGAGGCGTCCCTCGGGCGCGTAGCCGACGCCCGTCAGCTCGAAGCTCCCGGCCGCGGTCCAGACGTGCGTCACCGTCATCTCGTTCCGCGTCAGCGTCCCGGTCTTGTCGGAGCAGATGACGGTGGTGGAGCCGAGCGTCTCGACCGACGGCAGGTGCCGGACCACGGCGCGGCGCCGCGCCATCCGCTGGACGCCGATCGCGAGCGTGATGGTGATGATCGCGGGGAGCCCCTCGGGGATGGCGGCGACCGCCAGCGTGATCGCCGCGAGCGCGGCGTCGACGAGCGGGAAGCCGCGGAGGAGGGCGACGCCGAAGAGGACGATCGAGACGACCACGATGGCCCAGGTCAGCCCCTTTCCCACGCGCGCGAGCGAGCGGGTGAGCGGCGTCTCCACCTCCGTGGTCGACGCCAGGAGCGAGGAGATCCGGCCGAGCTCGGTGGCGCCGCCCGTGGCCACGACGACCCCTTCGGCCGTCCCCGACGCCACGAGGGTGCCGGAGAAGGCCATGTTCCTCCGGTCGGCCAGGGGCGCGTCCTCCTCGAGGGGGTCGGGGCCCTTCGCGGAAGGGAGCGATTCGCCGGTGAGGGCCGCCTCGGTTACCTGGAGGTTGCGGAGCGAGACGAGGCGGAGGTCGGCGGGGACCTTGTCGCCCGACTGGAGGGCGACGACGTCGCCGGGGACGAGCTCGGCGGCCGGGACGGTGCGCCGCTCCCCGGAGCGGACGACGGTGGCGAGGTCTGGGACGAGCCCTTCCAGCGCGGCGAGCGCCTGGCCCGCCTTCCACTCCTGCAGGAAGCCGATCACGGCGTTCAGGACGACGACGCCGAGGACGACCGCGGCGTCGACCCCCTTCCCGAGCGCCAGGGCCAGCCCCGACGAGGCGATCAGGACCCAGATGAGCGGGTTGTTGACCTGGCGCCAGAGGAGGGAGAGCGGCCCCTCGACCTCCCCCTTGGGGAGGACGTTGGGCCCGAAGCGGGCGAGCCTCCGGCCCGCCTCGGCCGGGTCGAGGCCGGCAGGGAGGGACTCCAGGGACGAAAGGACATCGGCCGCCGGACGGGCGTGCCAGGGAAGGGGAGCTTCGTTCATCGACTCCTCGCGCAAGGCTAACCCGTTCCGTAACGGCGAGAAGGCTCGCCGTATTCCTGCCCGCTCCGGCCCCCGTCGGAGCCCGGGCGTGCCCACGGGCCAATGGCCTCGCCCGGACGTTGCGACCGCGTCGCCCTTCCGCCGGGCAACTTTCTTCGGAATTCTCTCGATCGCCTGTCTGAGTTTTCGCGGTTTCCGGCCACTTATAGGTTGAGGAAGCGGATTCGACCTCGGCTCGCGCCCCAATCGTGACTACGCGCCGCCGGTGCGGCCATGAAGAAGAGGCCGAGGTTCACGACAGGAGTGAGATTGTGTCGCCAAGACAGAAGGTTCTGATCCGGAACGGATCCCCCAACGGCGCGCGAGTTTGGACCGGTTTCCCGAAAGTCCTGCTGCTGCTCTTCGCCCTGGCTTCCGCGAGCTGGCACGCCGACGCCGGATCCGTGACTGGAACCGTCAAGAACTCCGTCACAAGCGCGGCCGTGTCGGGCGTCACCGTGAAGGTGAACCAGCAATCGGGGAAGCAGGCGACGACGAACTCCTCCGGCGTCTACACGATCTCGAGCGTCGCCGCGGGAACCGTCACGCTGAATGCCAGCAAGACGGGGTACGTCACCCAGACGACCCCGTCACTGGTGGTCCCGGCGTCCGGCACTGTCACTGCCCCGCTGATCGGCCTCGTCCCGTACGGGACCCTCACCGGGAAGGTCGTGAACGCGGTCGGCGGCTCTGGCGTCTCGAGCGCGACAGTGGCGGCAAGCGGCACCTCCACGACGGCGACGACGAACTCCTCGGGGACGTTCACCCTTTCCCTGCCGGCGGGGAGCTACTCGCTGACGATCACGAAGTCGGGCTGGTTGACGACCTCCACGGCGCCGTGGGCCGTCAACGCGGGTCAGTCGACGGCTACCGGGAACATCGCGACGAGCCAGGGGGCGATCACGGGACTGGTCGCGGGCTCCGGTGGAGGCGCGCCCATTCCGGGCGCCACGGTGAAGGTGACCGGGACCACGAGCCAGACGACCACGGATGCTTCGGGAGCGTTCACGGTGGCTTCAAACTCCGGTTCGGTCACCCTGACCGTCAGCGCACCCGGATGGCTGACCGCGACGTCGGGCTCGATCGCGGTGACCGGCGGCCAGACGGCGAACGCCGGGACGATCTCGCTGACGCAGGCCGGCCTCATTCGCGGCACCGTCGTCGGCGGTGCCTCCGTGGGACCCGTCCAGGGCGCAACAGTCAAGGTGACCGGAACGAGCAACAGCACGACGACCGACTCCGCCGGAGCTTTCAACCTGACGGTAGCGGCCGGGACGATGACTCTGACGCTCTCGAAGTCCGGCTTCATCACGACGACCACGGGCAACTACTCTGTGACGACCGGTGAGACGACGGACACGGGTCCCCTCCACCTGCCGATGTACGGAAGGGTCACCGGGAGGGTGGCCAGCTCGGTGGGAGGCGTCCCCCTTGCGGGCGCATCGGTCACCCTCTACAGCCCCTCGCGTAGCACCACGTCCAGTGCGGACGGGTCTTTCACTTTGACGAACATCCCGTCCGGATTCCTAGGCTACGTCATCGAGGTCGCGCAGGCTGACTACTCGACCGAGACGGCCTGGCCCCGGCTGATCGTGGAGGGACAGGCAACCGACGTCGGGACGGTTCTCCTCGAGCCGAGTGGGGCCTTCGCAGGGACGATCGTCGGAACGGTCGTGGATGACGCCACGGGGCTGCCGGCCCCGGGCGCGACGGTGCAGCTCCTCGACCAGGCTCTCGTCGTCCGGATGTCGGCGGCCACCGATTCCAACGGCGCCTTCTCCCTTTCCGTCGACCCGGCGTCATGGCTCACGGTCCGAGCGGTCGGGACTGGTTTCCTGGCGAGCCAGCCGGCGTACCCGGTGACCGTCTCGGCGTTGGGAACGACGGACGTCGGTACCCTCCGGCTCGTTCCCACGGGAACGGTGACGGGGACCGTGACTCGCTACGCCAGCGGTTGCTCGGTCTGTATAAACGAAACAGGCTGGTGCACGCTGACAGGGGGCAGCGGCAACTTCACCCTCACTGCGCCTGTCGGGGCCTGGACCCTCAAGGCGTGGCGCTATCCCGAGAGACCCACCTCACAAGGACCCGTGACCGTAACGGCTGGCGAGTCGGTCTCGATCGGTACGATTCTCGTCTATCTCGATCCACCCAACCCCGACTACGACGTCGTCGGCAGCATCGTGAGCGCCGCCAGCGACACGCGTCTGGGCTCGGGCACGGCGACACTCTCCAGTTCCGCCGTTCCGCCCACGAGCATCTCCAGCGGCGGATTCGGGTTCGTGGGAGTTCCCCCTGGGACTTACGCCGTCTCGGTTACAAGTCCGGGCTGGGTTTCGGCGAGCAGCGCACCGTTCACGGTGCTCGAGACGGGCACCGTGAGCACGGGGGCGATCGCCCTCACGCAGGGCGGGAAGGTCGTCGGCCTGGTGAGGGACGCGGCGACGGGCTCGCCCGTAGAAGATGCCGAGGTCCTCGTCCCGGGCTCCGGCCTCTCCACCCGGACGGATCGATACGGTGAGTTCCTCCTCTCGGTGCCGGCCGGAAGCCACGCCGTCAGGGTCCTGAAGGAGAACTGGCAGACGGCCGAGACGTCGCCCATCCCGGTCGTCGTCGGCGGAGTCTCGAACGCTGGCTTCGTCCCGTTGACCGCGCTGTCCACCGCGCCGGGATCGGTCTCCGGGGTCGTCTACGGCGGCGCCACTCCCGCGTCGGGCGCTCGGGTCCTGGCGGTCCCTGGCGGCACTTCGACACTGACGAACGGACAGGGCCAGTACACCCTCAGCCTGCCGGCGGGGACGTACTCGGTCGCAGCTGAAATGGGCGGCTGGGCGAGTGCGGGTGTCGATCGGCTCGTCGTGACGGCCGGCGGGGCGGTCTCCGCCCCCGCGCTCACCCTCACCCAGCCGATCGCGACGATATCCGGAAGGGTCCTCAACGAGTACGGGGACGCCCCGATTGTCGGGGCGAGCGTCGTGGCTGACGGGACGGGGGGGACCGCATTGACCGACTCAGCCGGCGCCTTCAACCTTGCCGTGCCGCCAGGCATCGTCTCCGTCACCGTCTCCCTCGACGGTTGGCAGCCGAGAGCTCTCGGAGCGGATTCCTCCAACCGGGTGCTCCTGGCGCCTGGCGAAGCCGCCTCAGGAGTGGTTCTAACTCTCGAGCCGCTCTCGACCCTGACCGGGAGAGTCACCAGTTCCGTCGGCGCGACCCCGATCCCTGGTGTCACCGTTTACACGATGAGCTCTTCGACGGTCACGGACGCCGACGGCCGATTCGCCGTCCGGGACCTGCCCGGCCCGTACAGATCCTGCACGGCTACGAAGAACGGCTGGCCCTACATTTCTCTCGACACCGCTGCTCAAGTCGGCCAGGATCTCGACCTCGGGAACATCGAACTGGCCGCCACCGGCTCCCTCATCGGGCGGGTCGTGATAGCCGGGAGGCAGCCGACGACCGGTCTCGCGTCGGCTACTGTCGTCGTCGACCAGTCCGGTGAGCGCCTCACAACCGACTCCTCGGGGTTCTTTCGGGTGACGGTTCCCCAAGGGACTTACACGGTCACCGCGTCCAAGTCCCCCTACTACGACACCCTGACATCGTCCCCCGTCTCGGTGTTCGGGGGCGAGACGGCGGACGCGGGCCGGATGGCCCTCTTCGGCTACGGCAGCGTCTACGGCACGGTGGGGGACGCCTCGACCGGTCTCGGTCTCCAGGGGGTCACCGTGACGGCGGTCGAATCCGGCACGAGCGTGGTGACCGGATCCGGCGGCGGCTTCTCGCTGAGACTGACGGAGGGACGCTACACGATCACCTTCGTGAAGGCCGGTTACGTCTCCCAGACGGCCTCGAACGTTCTCATCAGCATCGGCGTCGACTCCCCCTTCCTCTTCGGCGTCAACCTCGCTCCGGAAGGGGCGTTCGACCTCGCCCAGCTCGCCATCTCGCCCAAGGTCGTGACGTCGTTCGCGACGACCACGGGGACGATCACCGCGACCGGACCGGCCCCGCCCGGCGGAGCGACCATCCTCCTGGTGAGCGCCGACCCCGTCGCCGCGATCGTCCCCCCGTCTGTCGCCTTCGCGCCAGGGGCCACGAGCGCGTCGTTCCCCATCACGGGCGGGTACCCGGCTCCCTCGACCGAGGTGAAGATCACCGCTAGGTATCTCAAGGGGTCCAGCTGGACCGAGGCGTGGGACCTCGTCTACATCCAGGCCCCGCCGCCGATGGCCCTTCTGGGAATCTCGCCAGCCACGGCGCTCCCCGGGGACGCGAACGTCTTCGCGTATCTCGAGAATCCCGCCGGGACCAGCTTCTCGGTGACCCTGGCGGGTCCCGTATACCGGCTCGACGACGTCTCCACCCCGCTCTGCGACCTCGGTTTGGGCCAGTGCCCCACCCGGAGCGCGACAGCGACGCTCGAGCCGAGCGGGAGCGCAGTCCGATTCGCCCTCGACGCAGGACTCGGCGGCGGCTACTACGCTGCCAGGGTGGTGGACCAGGCGGGGCGGCAGACGTCCTGGACCTGGCTCGGGATCGAGGGACGGCAGCGGAGCCTGACGCCGCTGACCCCGGAGGAGCACCACGCGGCCCTTCGAATCCTTCCCGGACAGACCATCACGGGGTCATTCCTCCCGAACGGTGACCCCGATGGCACCCTCGGCGACTACAACCTCTTCTTCTTCGTCGCCCCGGCCGGCAGCGCAGTCACCGCCAGGCTCGAGCGAATCGACGAGTCCCGACCGTGGGAAGACCCGTCCAGCCTCGATCCGCAGATCGAGCTGATCGCGCCCGACGGCTTCATCTACGCGAACCTGCGGAAGGAGGACGACTCGGGGACCGACAAGAACGCGGGCCTGGAAGCTGCGGTCCTTCCCGAGGGCGGGCTCTGGATCCTCGCGGCCGAGACCACCCGAGGGCAGGGCGACTACCGGCTGACGTTCGACCTGGCGCCAGCGGCGGCTGATCCCGACGCCCGGGCCGTGCCGCTTGCGGGTAACGGCAACACCCTGCCGCTCGGCGTTCCGCTGACGTCCACGGCGATCATGCTCGACCCACGCGGCTACCCCCTCTCCGGGGCCGCAGTCACCTTCCACGGTTCGACGGCACCGGAGGACGCGGGACTCCTCAGCTTCCCCTCCGGCAGCACGGTCACCAGCGGCCCCGACGGGAGCGCGTCCGTGACAGCGAGCTTCACGACGGCAGGCAAGGCGAGCCTGACGCCGGACTACTCGGACTCCCTCCTTTCCAGCTTCACGGCCACCGCCCCCGCGATGAGGGCAGCGGCAGCGATCCCGGCGTTTGCCCCTGCCGGCCGCTGGCCGCTGTCCGTCCGCACCTTCTTCGGCGACCTCGTCGGGCTCCAGTCGTCGCGCCGGGTGACCCGGCCGACCCGAACCCCCAACCTCCGCGGTGGCGAGCCGGCAGGATCCAGAACGCGAAGGCTCGACGCCCGAACCGCCGTCCCGCTCCAGGAGCCGACCTCGCAAAGCCTCAGGGTCGGGGCCCTCGGGAGGATCTCGGGCTGCCAGAGCGGGACGTTCAGCAACGCAGGGGTCGCGCAGGCCGAGGTCCACGCGCCGTTCGCTCTGACCCTCGAGGACCTTACTTCAAAGCCGGGCGAATCGACTCCTCCTGGCGTCCGCGATACCGAGAAGGGGATCGAGGGTCACCGGGTCGACAAGACGATCCGGATGCGGCTCACGGTCAAGGACGCGACGGGCAACGTTCCGAGCCACCCCGTCCTCGTCCAGATGGCCGTCGGGGGTCCCAAGGCCGGCAAGATCATCCTCGACCCGGACGGCTCACGGATCGAATGCTCCAGCGTCAGCTTCCTCTGGCACGACCAGGACGCCCAGGGACACGTGACCGACCCGAACGAGGAGTTCGAGTACCACCTGGGGGAGTACGCGGAGCTCGCCGGCTTCGAGGCGAATGCGCAGGTTCCGGGAGCCGTGAAGGCGGTCTGGGGAGATGCAGAAGTGCTCGATATCGTCCTCTCCGCGCCCGATGCCTCGGGAGCGGAGACCTGGGACCGGATCCTCGACGTCACGTACCCCGTCCGCCCCGAACCCGGCAAGCCCGACCACTTCGCCTGCTTCGACCAGACCGGCGCCGCCTGCCCCGACGCCTTCCCCTTCTGGACCGGGTATCTCGCCTTTCCGTCGGGGACGCTCGGCGACGGGTCTGCCCGCCTGGTCACCAACCCGTACCGGATCAGCAACGCCTACCACCTGGCCGACAAGTTCGGGAACGAGACGTACGGCTATACCGCGACGTCCGCCACCTCACCCGGCCCGAACCTCTCCGTCGGCTTCTCCGACCAGACCCACCAGCCTCCGGACTACGAGCAGTACACCCTCTCGGTGTCGTGGAACAACGACCCGGCCTTCCCGCAGGGCCAGATCCCCTCGACCCTCTCGGTCGCCTACCCGACGGACCCCGAGTGGTCCTCCGGCACGGTGACGAAGACGATCACCCTCGACATGCAGGGGAGCTCGACCCACGTTCTGGCCAGGTATTCGGACTACGACCAGATCCGACCCGACGGGACCGCTGGGGTGACGGACGGACGGTTCCCGATCCGGACCTGGCCGGGGGCCTCGGGCGAGTGGCTTCAGAAGTCGACGGCGGGGGACCCCGCTCGGCTCGTCCTCCTTACCGAGGTCGGGACCCTGCTCTCCGGCGTCGCTCCCGGTCCCGAGCCAATCCCCCTGAAGTCGCGGTTCTGGAGGAAGGTCGGCGATCACTGGGTGGTCGACCGGGAGATCACCGAGCAGGCGCTCGAGACGACGGGGCCGGCGACCTTCCGGCTGTCACTCATCAGGGACGGGTCGCTCCAGCCGGTGACCGACGGGGCGTTCCTCGTCCAGACCTGTCCGCGGTTCGACCACTGGGAGTCGGGGGAACCTTGTGCCACCGCTCCCGTCGCGAGCAGCGGCGGCGTGGCCGAGGCGACCGTCAACGCCGGTGCCGGCCGCGGCTATCTCGGCATCTCGCTCACCGCGGCACCTCAGGCCCGTGGCTCCTACTACATCCGTGTGGAGTCTGTCGGCTCCGCCTACCGGGTCCGTCGTGAGTCCGACTACGTCACCGACGTCGACCCGGCCGGCGGGGAATTCGAGGGAGCGTTCTCCATCGTGAACGTCGAGGCCCCCGCCAACGCCGACAACCGCTGCGGGCCCCGGGAGTGCTCCAACTGCACCGGCTCCCCCTGCTTCGTCCGGACCGGCGTCTACACGGGGGCCGAGACCGACCTGACCGTCCCGACCTCCGGCCTCCCTCTCTCGGTGGGACGGACGTATCTCTCCTCCCCAGCGCCCGACGGTGCTCTCGGCGGCGGGTGGACGAGCAGCTCGGAGGCGCGGCTCACCTACTCCGGCGACTCCTCGCCCCTCCACGCAAACGTCCTGATGCCGGACGGGGAGACGGCAACCTACACCTACGATTCCGTCACGCGGACCTGGGCCCCGCCAGCCGGCCGGAGCGACACCCTCGTCCGAAACGCCGACGGGACCTTCGACCTCTACCTCGAGCGCGGCGCAGGCGCCTTCCTCCACTTCGGAATCGATGGCCTCCTCGCCTCCGTCTGCGACGAGAACGGCAACGTCCAGACGCACCGGCACGACACCTCCGGTCACCTCACCCGCCTTTCGGACGACACCGGGAAGTCCGTCGACCTCACCTGGACGAACGGCAAGCTGACCTCGCTCTCCGACTCGAGCGGGAGGACAGTGCTCTACGAGTACGATGGTCAGGACCGGCTCTTCCGTGTCACCGACCCCGCCGGCCGGGTCCGCCAGTACGAGTACGTCCCCGGGAGGTACAACCGCTCGCTCCTCGCGAGGGTGACCGACGGCTGGGGCCGGACCCTCTCGGCCACCACCTGGGACACCGAGGACCGGACCTCGACCTACACCGAGTCGGGCGAGACCTACACCTACTCCTACCTCGACGCGACCCACAGCGCCAAGAGCGACTCCGGCGGCCACCAGAGCATCTACACCTTCGACGCCGGGTCCGGGCTGATCACCGACCGGAGCGACCCCGGCGGCACGTCGGGCTCGACCGCCTACGACGAGAACGGCCACCCGATCCAGACGGTCGACCAGACCGGCGTGACCTCGCAGTACACCTACGACGGGAAGGGGAGGGTCCTCTCGGCAACTCGTGACGCCCAGGGGAGCGTCCCGGTCCGCTACGACTACGCCTACGACCCCGACTTCCCGGACAGAGTCGTCAGCGTGACCCCGAAGGACCCCGCCACGAACGTCCGGAACCCCGACTGGCAAGCCTGGTCCTACGACTACTACCCGGCCGGCTCCACGAGGCCGGGGAGCCTCCGGACGGTCTACCGCGTGGCGACCGACGGCACGGCCACGGACGCCGTCAGCCAGTACGAGTACGACTCCGCGGGGCGTGTCACCCGCCAGACGACCGCGGGCGGCGCCGTGACCGACTACGGCTACGACCCTGCCGGCAACCTCGAGACGGTGACCGGGCCGGCCGGCTCGGGCGCGCGCCCTGTCACCCGCTACGACCACGACCCCCTGGGCCGCGTCACCAGGGTGACTGACCCGGAGGGGAAGGAGACGTCGTACACCTACGACGCCCCCGGCCGTGTCCTCACCGTCACCCTCCCCCCGGTGGAGGGCCGGACCTTCGCCACCACCTACTCCTACGACCACTTCGAATCGTCGAGCGGCCTCCTCTTCACGGAGATCACCGACCCCAACGGCCGCCTCACCCGCCTCGGCTACGACGCCGAGGGGCGGCTGCGAAGGTCGGAGGACGCGGCGGGTGGAGCCACCGTCTACCAGTACACCGCCCGCTTCCTCACCTCCATCACCGACCCCAACGGCAACGTCACCTCCTACCACTACGACCCCTCCGGCCGCCTCGACGCCACCACCTTCCCCGACGGCGGCCAGGCGTCCTACACCTACCAGGGCGACGGGCTCCTGAAGACCAAGACCGACCGGCGGGGGACGACCGTCACCTACGGCTACGACCCCCTGAAGCGGCTGAAGACGAAGAGCTACTCCACCGGCGGCACCATCACCTACACCTACCAGGGCCAGAAGCTCACCACCGTGGCCGACACGACCGTCTCTCCGCCGGAGACCCACACCTTCGGCTACGACGACCGCTACCGCCTCACGAGCTCCGTCCAGGCGAGCCGCGGGACGGTGTCGTACGCCTACACCCCCGACGACCGGGTGGAGACCCTCGAGATCTCCTCCGGGCCGACGACGACCTACGCCTACAACCCTGACGGGAGCCTCCACACCGCCAGCTGGAGCCCCGTCCCCGGCCCCTTCACCTGGACCTACACCCCGCGCGGCCAGTACGACACCCTCACCTTCCCGAACGGCCAGACGCGGAGCTACGCCTACGACGACCAGGGGAGGCTGACGAGCCTGACGAACGCCCTCGGCGCGACGACCCTCGCGGCGTTCTCCTACGGCTACGACCTCGACCTCTCGGGCAAGCCGACCCTCCTGGGGCAGAGGACGAGCCAGACGACGACGCTCCCCTCCCTGGGCCTCGCCAACGCCCTCACCCGCTACGGCTACGACCCGCTCTACCAGCTCACCCGAGCGGAGTACCCGGCGGCGGCTCCCTTCAACGGCCAAGTCCATACTTGGGCCTACGACGCCATCGGTAACCGGGTGACGCAGGGGATCGACGCGAGCGTGCAGACGTACAGCTACCTGAAGGCTCCGGGCAACCCCCTGAACGGCCAGCGGCTGGAGAGCGACGGCGTGAACGCGTACGGCACCGACCCGGCGGGGAACACCACCTCACGGCAGGGGCCGGGGGGGAGCTTCACCTTCGGGTACGACCCGGAGAACCGGCTGCAGACGATAAGCGGATCCGAGAGCGCCGCCTACACCTACGACTACCAGGGGAGACGGACGAGCAAGACGGTGGGGGGAGTGACGACGACCTACCTCTACGACGGGCTGAACCTCATCGGGGAGACGAGCAACTCGAGCACCTCCTACTTCCTGAACGGGCCGGGGATCGACGAGCCGCTGGCGATGAACCGGGGCGGCGCTGTGAGCTACCTGGACGTCGACGGGCTCGGGAGCGTGGTCGCGACGAACGACGCGTCAGGAGCGGTAACGCACTCGGTGGTCTTCGATGCGTGGGGGAGCGTGAAGGCGGAGGCCGGGACGAGGACCCACCCCTTCACGTACACGGGGAGGGAGGTCGGCGAGGCGGGGCTGCTGTCTTACCGCGCGAGGTTCTATCAGCCAGGCGTGGGGCGGTTTGTTTCCGAGGACCTCGTTCCTAGCAAGAATGGGTACTTCTACGCCCGCGTGAGTCCCTTGAACTTCTCGGATCCCTCCGGTCTTGCGGTGTACGTATTCAACTCATTCCCCGAAGGACACTACAATGCCAAGCTCGAACAATCGCTAGCGCTGTTGCTTTGCAGGGCAGGCGTCGGCTATGTGCGGGCAGGCGAATTCCGGCCCGGGGACATTCCTCGCATCGTGGGCCCTGGCGACCACGTGATTCTCGTGGGGCACAGCGTCGGGCTTGCGGATGGGAGCGAGGATTTCCTTATTGGTGACATGGACACGCTTAACCAAGAGAACTACTTCTTCCTCGGCGGACATGGAGTCAACCTAAGGGTGAAGTCACTGTCCCTAATCGGATGCAGAACGAAGGGAATCACCCGGTTCCCCTCCCTTTACTCGCTTCCCGGTGCTGTCGTTCCGGGAGACGAAGATACGGTGCGCCTCATCACGTTCGCGGCGAGGCTCGCACTGGAACTTCAGCGCGATCCTGAAATGCCAATTGCGGACGCGATCACGTCCGCCCTTGTCACGACAAACCGCAGCCCCTACATCGACCCATCCGTACCAGCGATGGGCGCAGAACCAAGATGAGGTGCCACAAGGTGCTCAAAGTGATGCGATGTACTGTGCTCCTCTTCTCGCTCGTTGCATACGGGGGGGTCGCGTGGGCATCTCCTCCTGTTGAATTGCCACCGCAAGTAAACCGCCCGCCCCTCAAGCTCCCTGACTACACGCGTTCACCCGAGAGCTTTGTGGTGCTCGCTGAGGTGCTCGACCTCGATGTCGGCGTCGACAAGTGCTTCGGTATCGACTGCGTTCCCCTTCCCCTTCTCGAAGTATCGGTGCTGGCCCAGTTCGGGGGCGCGGTTCCTGAGAGCCGACTCGTCCTGCAGGTCTACCAGCCAGGCACTCCGTTCGGGGGGTCTGATCCGCCGCGGATCGGCGAGCGGCTGTTGATCACCGTTCGGAAAGAGACGCCGCCACGCCAGTGGACCTGTGGGAGGTTGATCGCGTGCGATGCAAATCCCACCAGTGTCGTTTTCGCTCAAGAACTTTTTCGGAAGCTGGAATGGCCTTCGGGGAAGTAGGCGGGTGAACGAGGCGCTCGGGGTCAGCCGTGATGGAAGTCAAGGGGGGCGGTGAGGAATCTTCACGATGAACGTCCTCCGTCTCTCACGCGATGGCGAAGTTGGGATCCCAGTCGGAACCGGTGCGGATCATCGCGTTGAGGATCGTCAGGAGTTTCCTCATGCAGGCGACGAGGGCGACCTTCTTCTTCTTGCCGCCTTCGAGGAGGCGGTTGTAGAGAGCTCGGATCACGGGGTTGTGGCGGGCCGCGCTGCTGGCGCCCATGTAGAGCACACACCGAACGTTGGCGCGACCGCCCCGGATGTGACGATTGCCGTCTTTGACCCTCTTGCCGCTGTCGTCGTTGAACGGGGCCACATCGACGAGAGCGGCGACCTCCTTGCGGTTGAGCGTGCCGAGCTCGGGGAGATCGGCGAGGAGGGAGCGAGAGAGAACAGGACCCACGCCGGGTGTCGTCTGGAGACGTCCCGACTTCTCCGACATCAAGGGGCTCCCCTTGATCATCTTGTCCAGATCTTCCTCGACCTGCCGGATCTCCTTCTCGAGCCAGTCGACATGGCGACGAAGCCCGCGGGCGATCGCCCGCTTGGGGTTCTTCTCGAGCCGGTTCAGCTCGGCCGTCCTCATCTCGACGAGCTGACGCCGGCGCGCCACGAGAGCGGAGAGCTCGAGCGCGGTTTCGTCGGGCAGCGGCCGAACGTCGGGGCGGATGGCCTCGCCGAAGTGAGAGAGCACCTCGGCGTCGATGACATCCGTCTTGGCGAGCTGGCCGGTGCTCTTCTTGAAGTCGTGGACCTGGCGCGGATTGACGACACAAGCAGGGAGCCCCGCCTGGCCGAGCGCCAGGACCGCCGACGCCTCGTAGCCTCCGGTGGCCTCCAGCACGATCCGCATGATCGGGCGACCGCGCAGCCGTTTGACGAGGCGGGCGTGCCCCTTGGCGTCGTTGTCGACCGTGAATCGTTCCCCGAGCGGCCTGACGTGGACGTCGAGTTTCTCCTTGGAGACATCCACGCCGACGTTGATCTCGCCTTCCTGCACCGCATCCTCCCTCGGAGGGCGTGCGCGAAGGTCCCGGTCCCGTCCCCCACCGCCCATCCTTGCCTGATGCGGGCTCACCCCCTGGGCAACCGTTCGGGCTCTTGGGACGTGCGAGGCCGGCGACCCCTGCTGACCCTCGGTCTTCACGACCGTGGTCTGAACGGCCTGCCGGCCCCGGACACGGGTGATCTTCGAGAGTCCCTCACTGACGATGAACCGTCCGAGGGCAGAGGGTACGCCTTCTCGGCGAACCACGATGCGCATGCGGATCGACTCCTGTGGGGAATCCACCGTGCTGTGTGAATTCCACAAAGAAAAGAAGCAAAAGAAACTACTGCTGCGGCTACGGCCGCTTCGTCTCGGTCACATCGAGATCAAGATACAAGGTCCGCGATCCGTGATCCGTCATTTCGCCGCTCTCGCCCGAGGTCACCGACCCCAACACCCGCCGTACCCGCCCGGGCTACGACGCCGAGGAGGAGCCTCGCCGTCAGGAGGTGTCGCGTTCTCGTCGGCCCTTGACAAGAGGGCAATCGCCTTCTAGATTACCTACCGGTCGGTAGTTCCCGTGTGGAACAAGCTGGCTGTGAGACTTCCTCCCATGTCCGACGTTTCCATGGAAAACACCGTCCGAGAACGACTTATGTCGGCAGCGACGGAGCTCTTCACGACCCGCGGGTATGCCGCGACCTCCGTGAGGGAGATCGTCGAGGCGGCCGGCGTGACCAAGCCGGCGCTCTACTACCACTTCAAGAGCAAGGAGGGGATCTACCTCGCGATCCTCGACAAGATCCTGAAGGTGGTGGACGAGACGTTCGACACCAGGTCGCTCTCCGCCGGGCCCGTCCGACAGCGGATCGAGACGCTCTTCCTCCGGATCTACGAGGTCTTCGAGGGGCACATGGCGACGGTCCGGTTCCTCAACTCGGTCTTCTGGGGGCCCGCTCAGGGAGCCCCCGCGTTCGACTTCGAGACCTTCCACATCCGGCTGACCGAGATCGTCCGGGGGATCGTCGCGGAGGGGATCGCCACCGGCGAGATCCGGGGGAGCGACCCGCAACCCACGGTGATGGCCCTCATGGCGGTCCTCTCGTTCGCGATGGACCTCACCCTCGCCCACCCGGAGCTCGGCGTCGGGAAGCCCGAGTTCCTGCAGGTGCTCGATGCCGTCTTCAAGGGCGTGTCCGCTCCGGCCGCCCCGAACCAGGAGTCCGCACGATGACCCAGCCCGGAACGGTCCGTCCCGCCCGCTTCGCCTCCGCCCTCCTGGCCCTCGCCCTGCTGGGCCTGCCCCCCTTGTCCGGCTGCTCCCGGTCGGCGAACGGGAAGGCGGGAGCCGGGGCCGGCCGCCCGCCCGTCGCCGTCGACACGGCGCAGGTGGCGGCTGCCGACCTCGAGGAGTCGATCGACGTCGTCGGGACCCTCGCCGCCAAGAACGAGGTGGACGTCAAGAGCGAGTACAGCGGCACGATCGCCGAGGTCTTCGTGACCGAGTGGGTCCGCGTGACGAAGGGGACGCCGCTCGCCCGCCTCGACACGCGCGAGGCCGACGCGCAGAACCAGGCGGCCCGCGCCGCGCTCCTCCAGGCCCAGGTCGCGGCGGCGCGCGCGGCGCGCGAGCTTTCGCGGACGGAGAAGATGAAGGAGGCGGGGCTCGCGACGCAGCAGGGGCTCGACGAGGCCCGGACGGTGCGCGAGGCCGCGGCGGCGTCGCTGGAGGCGGCGAAGGCCCAGCTCTGGGCGGCCGAGACCCGTCTCCACAAGGCCGTCCTCCTCGCCCCGATCGACGGCGTCGTCTCGAGGCGGTCGGCCAACGTCGGCGACTACGTCGAGAACATGGGGAACCCGGCGCCGATCTTCCGGATCGTCGACAACCGGACGCTGGAGCTGACGGCCACGGTCCCCTCGACCCGGCTCGCCTCGGTCAAGGTCGGACAGCCCCTCGCCTTCACGACCGACGCCCTCCCGGGACGGGAGTTCCAGGGGCGGATCTCGTACATCAACCCCGCGACGGAGGAGGGGAGCCGGGCGCTCAGGATCCGGGCCGAGGTCCCGAACCCCGACGAGGCGCTCAAGAGCGGCCTCTTCGTGAAGGGGCGGATCGTCACGGGCCGCCGGGCCGGGGTCCTCTCCGTCCCGCGGGGCGCGCTCCAGACGTGGGACACCGCCCGGAACCTCGCGGCGGTCTTCGTCGTCGACGGGGACGTCGTGAAGCGGCGGACGATCCGGACCGGGGCCGCCCCGGGCGATCGGGTCGAGGTGGTGGAAGGGCTCGCGGCGGGCGACGTGGTCGTGACGCGCGGGGGGTTCAGCCTGCGGGACGGGGACCGGGTCCGGACGGGCGCGCCGGAGGCCTGAGCCGTGTTCCTGTCGAACCTCTCCATCAAGCGGCCCGTCTTCGCGACGGTCCTGATGCTGGCGCTGGTGACCCTCGGGGTCTTCTCGTACCGAAGGCTCGCCATCGACATGTTTCCCGACGTCGAGATCCCGGTCCTCTCGATCGTCACCCAGTTCCCGGGCGCCTCGCCGGAGACGGTCGAGCGCGAGGTGACGAAGAAGCTCGAGCAGGCGGTCAACCCGATCTCGGGGGTCAAGCACGTGATCTCCACGTCGCGCGAGGGGCTCTCGACGGTCATCGTCGAGTTCAACCTCGAGGTGAAGATCAACGACGCGGCCCAGGACGCCCGCGCCAAGATCGCGGCGATCCGCAACGAGCTGCCGCAGGGGATCGAGGAGCCGGTCATCCAGAAGCTCGACATCGGCGGGATGGCCATCGTCTCGCTCGCCGTCAGGTCGGAGCAGATGACGCCGCGCGAGCTGACGACCCTCGTCGACCGGAAGGTGAAGCGGCGCCTCGAGAACCTCCCCGGGGTCGGAAAGGTCGAGCTGGTGGGCGACACGAAGCGCGAGGTGAACGTCCACGTCGACCCGGCCCGTCTCGAGGCGCTCGGGATGGGGGTCGACGAGCTGATCGGCGGCCTCTCGGGCGAGAACGTCAACACCCCGCTCGGCCGCCTCAACAGGGGAGGCCAGGAGCTGCCGGTCCGCGTCTCGGGGAAGCCGCTCGAGGTCTCGGGCTTCTCGTCGATGGTCGTCGCGCGGCGGGGCGAGGTCCCGGTGACGCTCGGCGAGGTGGCGGACGTGGTGGACGGAGCCGAGGAACAGCGCTCCATCGCCCTCGTCAACGGCGTCCCCGCGGTCGCGATCGACGTCTACAAGCAGTCGAAGGCGAACACCGTCGGCGTCGTCGACGAGGTGAATCGCGAGATCGAGAAGCTGCGCCAGGAGCTCCCGCCGTCGGTCGAGATCCAGCTCGTGAGGGACGGCTCGGTGATGATCAAGGATTCGGTCCACGACGTGACGAACACCCTCGTCCTCGGGGCCTTCCTGACCGTCCTCATCGTCTTCTGCTTCCTCAACTCCTGGCGCTCGACGGTGATCACGGGGCTCACGCTCCCGATCTCGGTCATCTCCTCGTTCATCGCCATGTACTTCCTCGGCATGACGCTGAACGTCATGACCCTGATGGCCCTCTCCCTCGCGATCGGCCTCCTGATCGACGACGCCATCGTCGTCCGGGAGAACATCGTGAGGCACCTCGAGCACGGCGAGGACCACATGACCGCGGCCCGGAACGGGACTGCCGAGATCGGCCTCGCCGTCCTGGCGACGAGCGCGTCGATCGTGGCCGTCTTCGTCCCCGTCGCCTTCATGAAGGGGATCATCGGCCGGTTCTTCTTCCAGTTCGGGATGACGGTCGCCTTCGCCGTCCTCGTCTCGCTCTTCGTCTCGTTCACGCTCGACCCGATGCTCTCCTCGCGCTGGGTCGACCCCGACGTGGAGAGGACCGGGAAGCGCCACGCGGTGGCGCGGGTCCTCGACCGTTTCAACGGGTGGTTCGACCGGACGGCCGACCGCTACAAGGGGCTGATCGCCTGGGCGCTCGACCACCGGAAGACGGTCCTGGCCGCCGCGGTCGCGGCGTTCGTCGCCGGCCTCGGCATCTTCGGGTCGCTCCAGTCGGAGTTCATGGTCAACGCCGACCAGGGGGAGTTCCAGATCAGGTTCAAGACCGCCCCCGACGCCTCCTTCCAGGAGACGCTCGGGAGGATGGAGAAGGTGCTGGCGGCGCTGAAGAGGATGCCCGAGATCCAGCACACCTACGCCTCGATCGGGGCGGGGGACACCGGGACGGTGCGGGACGCGCGCGTCTACGTGAAGCTCAAGGACCGGAAGGAGCGGGCGAAGCACGCCTCCGTCCTCGCGGCCGAGGCGCGGAAGCTGATCGAGGGGATCCCCGGGATCATCCCGTCGGTCGAGATGCAGTCGGACGAGTTCGCCGAGAAGCCGCTCATGGTCTCGATCCGCGGCGAGGAGATCCCCCTCCTGAAGAAGTACGCGGCCGAGCTGAAGGAGGCGGCGTACCGGATCCCGGGGATCGTCGACCTGGAGGTGACGCTGGAGCTCGACCTCCCGGAGTACCGGCTGGAAGTCCAGCGCGAGCGCGCCGCGGACGCGGGCCTGGCGACGCCGGCCATCGCGCGGACGGTCGGCGCGCTCGTCGGCGGCCAGGCGGTGACGACGTTCGAGGACGACGAGGGGGAGGCCGTGGACGTCCGCGTCCGCCTCCCGCTCGACATGCGCGAGGACATCGCCCAGGTGGGCGACCTGAGGATCGCCGTCCCCAAGGCGGGCGGCGGGAACGCGCTCGTCCCGCTGGCCGAGCTCGTGAGGGCCCGCCGCGCCACGACCCCCTCGGAGATCTCGCGGCGCGACCTCTCCCGCGAGGTCGTCCTCTCCGCGAACCTCGACGGCCTTCCTCTCGGGACGGCGGCGCAGAGGATCCGCGAGGCGGCGTCGAAGATCCAGATGGCGCCGGGCTACCGCGTCGTCTTCCCGGGCGAGGCGGAGCGGATGGAGGAGAGCTTCGGCTACATGGCCGAGGCGCTCCTCCTCGCCATCCTCTTCGTCTACCTGATCCTCGCGGCGCAGTTCGAGTCGTTCATCGACCCGCTCGCGATCATGCTCTCGCTGCCGCTCTCCATCGTCGGGATGGCGGGGATGCTCGTCCTGACGGGCGACACCGTGAACATCATGTCGCTCATCGGACTCATCCTCCTGATGGGCCTCGTCACGAAGAACGCGATCCTCCTCGTCGACTACACGAAGGTCCTCAGGCGGCAGGGGATGGAGCGGCGGGAGGCGCTCATCGTCGCGGGCCGGACGCGGCTCCGCCCCATCATGATGACGACGCTCGCGATGATCTTCGGGATGGTCCCGCTCGCCCTCGCGATCGGGCAGGGCGCCGAGATGCGGGCGCCGATGGCCCGCGCCGTCATCGGCGGGCTCGTCACGTCGACCGTCCTGACGCTCCTCGTCGTCCCGGTCGTCTACACCCTCCTCGACGACTTCGCCGCCTGGCTCCACCGGAGGTGGCTGAAGGCGAACGCGCTCGAGACCGACGCGCACGCACCCCACGCGGCTCCGGAGGCCCCGGACGGCGCCTCCGCGGCCGCACGTGCCGGCGGCGGGGTCGCCTCGGCCCTCCTCGCCGCCCTCCTCCTCGCCCCAGCGCCGCCGGCGGGCGCGGAGGCGCCCGAGGGAACGCCCGCGCGAGCCGCGCAGGAAGCGGCCCCCACGGCGGCCGCAGCCGCCCCCACGAAGCGCGTCCTCACCCTCGCGGACGCCGTCCGGATCGCCGAGGAGAAGAACCGCGACGTCCGGAAGGCCCGCGCGTACCAGGACTGGGTGAAGGGGAAGTACGTCGAGGAGCGGGCCGCCGCCTTCCCGCACGTCGGGGCGAACGCCTCGTACGGGCGGAGCTGGGACGGGAGCTTCCAGGCGATCTTCGGCGACTTCTTCCCGGCAGGGCAGACGACGAAGACCGCGGACCTGACGCTCAGCCAGACGCTCTTCACCTGGGGGCAGGTCGGGGCGGCGATCCGGGGGGCCAAGCACGGCATCGCGGCGGCGGACGACCAGCTCGATCACTACCGGCAGGCCGCCGTCCGCGACGTCACGGAGGCGTTCTACGACGTCCTCCTCGCCCGCCGGCTCGAGGAGATCGCGAAGGCGACGCTCGCGCAGCGCGAGCGGCAGCTGACGGAGGCCGAGAAGCGGTACGGGCTCGGGACCGCGACCGACTACGACGTCCTGGCGGCGCGGGTCGCGCGGGAGAACCAGAAGCCCGAGGTGATCCGGGCGGCGAACCTCGTCGTCCAGGCGCTCGACCGCCTCCGGCTCGTCCTGGCCGAGGAGGGGACCGACCTCGACGTGACCGGGACGCTCGAGGCGGAGCTGTCCGACCCGCCGCCCTACCCCGCGGTGGTCGAGGAGGCGCTCGAGAGGCGGCCCGACCTGAAGGGGCTCTCCCGCAACGTCTCGATCTACGGCGAGCTCGTGAAGATCCGGAACGCCGACGACAAGCCGCGCCTCGACCTCCGCGCGAACGCCGGCTGGAAGTGGTTCGAGGCGGGCCCGCTCGCCTCGAACGGCAAGGTCTGGGCGGCCGGCGTCTACCTCTCGTTCCCTTTCTTCGACGGCCTGGCCACCCGTGGCCGCGTCCTCCAGGCGAAGAGCGACCTGGCGCGTGCCGAGCTCGACCACGCGCAGGCCCGCGACGGCGTCGTCGTGGAGGCGCGGACGGCCGTCGACGCGGTCCGCGTCGCCGAGGAGATCGTCCGCGCCCTCTCGGGGAACGTCGAGCAGGCCAGGCGCCTCCTCGAGATGTCGGAGAAGGGGCTGGAGTTCGGCGTGAAGACACGCCTGGACGTCGACGACGCGCTCCTCAACGCGCGCCAGGCGGCCGGGAACCTCGCGAAGGCCCAGCGCGACTACCTGGTGGCGATGACGAACCTCGAATACGTGAAGGGGACGCTCTGACCTGCTGACCCGCGTCTTCTCGATGGCGGGAGGCCGATTTCGGGCCTAGAATCACCTCTTGCGCAGCCGGTGGCTCGACCCGGGTCTCCACTGAATCCGCGTGCCGGGAGGTCGTCCCATGATGGAGCTCAAACGGGTCCTCGCCTCGCGGGGATCCTCTCTCCTTCTCCTCCTGATTCTCCTCGGCCTGGCGGGGGCCGTCGCGCGCCGCGCTCCGGCGGACTCCACGAGCGTCCTCGTCCTGACCGACGGGAGCCGTCTCCGCGTGGAGGGGACGCCGGCGCCGACGCAGGCGAGGCTCCTCCACGTCCGGCTCGCCCCGTCGGGGACCCTCACGAGCGTGCCGTCCGCGCGGGTCGACTGGAAGGCGACCGCCGAGGCCAACCGGCAGACGGGGACCCCCACGCCAGCCGCCGCCGCCCCCCCCGCGGCGCGGCCGGGCCAGGGGGTCTCCGGCCTGGCCCGCGGCCTGACGGTCGACGGCGACAAGGCGGTCGACGCCAGCTCCTCGGAGGGGAAGCTGAAGACCGCCAGCGGGAAGACGCTCGAGGTTCGCCCGAAGGACTCGTACTTCGGCGCCTCCTCGGTCGCGAAGCTCGTCACCATCGAGCAGTTCGTAGCCGACTTCTCCGGCTGTCCCGACGCGCGCGCGGAGCTCGCGGCGAGCGTGAAGAACACCTCGGACAAGAAGCTCAGCCAGCTGAGGGCTTACATCCTGCTGGGAGGTCTCACGTCGAGGGTGAAGCGCGAGCAGGTCCACTCGCTCGTCCCCTCGGAGCTCGCGCCGGGCGACAAGGCCGGCCTGACGATCCAGGTCTCCTGCGACTTCGCCAGGAGCGCCGAGCGGATGATCGCCCTGATCGGGGACGTCGGCGGCGTTGCCGAGGAGCGGGCACACCCCCCGCTCTCGGCCGGGAGGGAGCCGGGGCGGGCCGGGGCGACCCCGGCCCCCGCGACGCCCCCGGGGAAACCGCGGCGGTGAGCCCCGCACCCGGCAGCACCCTCGGCCTCAGCTGGATCGACCCGGCCACGGGCGCCTCGAGGAGCCTGGCGCTGCACGAGGGGCTGAGGGTCGGCAGCGCGTGGCGACGGGACGCCATCGTGCTTCCCCCGGTGCCGGGAGTCCTCCCGGAGCACGCCGAGGCCAGGCGGGAGCCTGGTGCCCCGTGGGTCCTCGCCGCCCTCGAGGGCGCCCTCCTCGAGACGAACGGAGAGAGGGTCTCGCGAGTCGTCCTGGAGCCGGGGACGGCCGTCTCGGTCGGCCCGGTCCGGTTCGTGGCGGGCTACGTCTCCGCCCCGGAGGCGGCCCGAGGGGTGAGCGCGCCGGCCGCCGCGGCCCGCCGAGCCGCGCCCCCCGCGCCTCGGGTCCGGGCCGCCGGGGGCCGGAGATGGCTCTACCCCGCTCTCGGTGCGGCGACAGCCCTGCTGCTGGGTGCCGTCGTCCTCGTCCGCCTCGTCGAGGCGCGGCGCGTGGCGCAGGAGTCGGAGCGCGCGAGCGCGGCCCAGCGGGAGATCACGGAGAAGCGGATGACGCGGCTCCTCGGGCCGGCGGCAACCCCTTCGGCTGCCCCCGCTGGCGACCCGTTCGAGCGGGTGAAGGCAGCCGTCGTCACGGTGGTCGGGAAGCTCTCGTTCGAGAAAGGCTACGCGACGGGAACCGGCTTCTTCGTGGATCGCAGGGGCCGCCTCGTGACGAACGAGCACGTCGTCCGGCGGACCGACTACCAGCAGGTTCTCCTCCCGGGGCGCGAGGACCCCATCGACGCGCGGATCGTGGCCCGCGACGAGGAGCTCGACCTGGCCATGCTCCAGGCCTACGTCGACCCGCCGGTGGCCGTCGCGCCGCTGGCGCCGAGGTCGGACCTCCGGATGGGTGACGCGGTCTTCGCCCTCGGGTCGCCGGCCGGGCCGAAGCTCGCGGCGAGCCTCTCGAGGGGAATCCTGAGCTCGGACGGCCCGCGGAGGTTCGGCGACCTGCGCCTGCTCCAGCACGACGCCGCGATCAACCCGGGGAGCAGCGGCGGGCCGCTCCTGAACGCGCGCGGGGAGGTCGTCGGCGTGAACGTCCTCAAGGTCAAGGGGTCGGAGGGGCTCAACTTCGCCATCCCCGTGGAGGAGCTCCGGACGTTCCTCGACGGCGTCCGCTGACGCGCGTCCCGGGCCCTGCCGGAAACGTGGGGGTCCCCCCTTCCCTCCTTCGGACCGAGGCGCGACGGGGCTAGGATCAGCCGGCCTTGACGCGCTTTCGCCACCTCGAGATCGAGGACCCGCTCGACCCGCCGACGGCCGAGGAGCTCGCGGCGGTGGAGGAGGCGGTGGGGGCGCGGCTCCCCGGCCCCTTCGTGGAGTTCCTCGCTACCGCGAACGGCGGCCGCCTCGACTACTCCTTCGACGTCCCCGCGGGCGACGGCGTCCTCCGGATGGTCTTCTGGTCGGTCCTCTCCACGCGGCGGCCGCTTCCGGGCGTCCCGGCGCACGGCAAGCTCCTGCACGAGATCGAGGCGGAGAGGCGCCTGCGCGGGGCGGGGCGGCACCTCCTCCCGTTCGCGACGGACGGCGGGGCCTCGGTCGTCTACCTCGACCTCTCGCCCGAGGGGTACGGCCGCGTCGTCGCCTTCATCGAGGGGCTCCCTCAGTGGACCGGCGTCCTCCAGAGCGCCCTCGTGACGCTCGCGCCGGACTTCGACGGGTTCGTCTCGGCGCTCTACCTCAACCTCGAGGAGGAGCGCTTCCACCCGCAGTGACGGCGGCCGGCCCGGCCGCGGAGGGCTGAAACGTGTCCGAGCTCGCGGGGAAGGTCGTCGTCGTCACGGGGGCCTCGCAGGGGATCGGCCGGGCGCTGGTGGCGCTCCTGGCCGAGCGCGGGGCGAAGGTCGTCCTCGCCGCCCGGGACGCAGGTGCGCTCGACGGCGCGGCCGCCGCCTGCCGGGCGCGGGGCGCCGAGGCGCTCGCCGTCCCGACGGACATCTCCGAACCCGAGGCGTGCCGCGCGCTCGTCGCCGCGGCGGTCGACCGGTTCGGGGCGATCGACGCGCTGGTCCTAGACGCCGGGATCGACATGATCGCCCGCTTCGACGAGGTGACGGACCTCGGGATCTTCGAGCGGCTGATGCGCGTGAACTACCTCGGGTCCGTCTACCCGACCTACTTCGCGCTGCCGCACCTCAAGAGGGCGCGCGGCCGGATCGTCGCCGTCTCCAGCCTCTCGGGCCTCACAGGCGTCCCGACGCGGACGGGCTACGCCGCCAGCAAGCACGCCCAGTTCGGCTTCTTCGACTCGCTCCGGGTGGAGCTCCGCGGCACCGGGGTGAGCGTGACGATGGTCGCCCCGGACTTCGTCGAGACCGCGATCCACGTGAGGGCCGCCGGGCCCGACGGCCGGCCGCACGGCCGGACGGCGTTCGGGGAGGGGAAGGTGATGAGCGCCGCCGCGTGCGCCCGACGGATCGCCGACGGGATGGAGCGCCGCAAGAGGCTCCTCGTGTTGTCGTTCCGCGGGAAGGCGGGGCGGTGGGTCAGGATGGCGGCCCCGGGGCTGATCGACGCGATCGCCGAGCGGGCGATCCGGGACGCCGGGTCCTGAGGCGGCGGGGCTTCCGCAGAGTCGGCGGAGTCCGCGGAGCCCTCGTCAGTAGACCTGGACGGTGACCCGGAAGGTCCGGACGGGTGGGGCGCCCTTCTCCTTCCGGTCGTGGAGGCCGAGGACGAGGGTCGTCTCGCCCGGCTTCAGCGCCTTGAAGGGGATTCGCACCACGCCGGGCTTCCCGGGCGCCTCCTCGGGCGGGCCGGTCCGCTCGAGGACGTGCGCGTCGACCTCGACCACCTCCCAGCGCTGGCCCGCCGAACCCGCCGGGACGTCGACGAGGACCTCGTCCTTGGGCTTGGCGCGCATCGTCTTCCCCTCGAGGGCGTCGGTGACGAGCCAGACGCTGACGTCGGCCCAGGGGCACGTGCAGGCGAGGGAGGGGGCGAGGGCTGTGGCCACGGCGACGGCGGCGAGGAGGCGGGACGGCAGGCGCATGGGCCGATTCTCCGGCAGCGTTCGGCGGATCTCCAAGCGACGGGGGGCGCCGTCCGCCGTCGCGGGAGGCCGGGGCCGCCCGGCGGCCCGACGGAGGCCGAGCGGTGGTGCGATCCCCGCCGCCCGTTCCGAATAGAATCCGGACGCGACGCGCGCGGCCGGGGGTGTCCGCGGGCCGCGCAGGCGTCCGTGGATTTGCGCGGAGGGACGAGGCGGTGGCTGGAGAGGCCGAGAGGCTGCGCCGGGAGCTCGAGGAGGTGACGGAGCGCTACCGCTCGTACCTCGACGGGACGTCGGACGGGATCTACAGGGTGGAGATGACGACCCCGGTCCCCGTCGACCTTCCGCTCGACGAGCAGGTCCGCCTCTTCTACCGCAACGCGGTCGTGGCCGAGGCCAACGACGTGATGGCCCGGATGTACGGCCTTCCCGGCGCCACGGCCCTCGTCGGGAAGCGCGTCCTCGAGCTCCACGGGACCGACACCGACCCGGCGAACCTGGAGGCCCAGGCGGCGTTCATCGCGAACGGGTACCGCGCGGACGGGGTCGAGACGGTGGAGAGCGGCCTCACCGGGGACGTGCGCCATTTCCTCAACAGCGGGTTCGGCGTCGTTCGCGACGGGTGCCTGGTGAGGGTCTGGGGGACGCAGGTCGACGTCACCGAGCGGCGGAGGCAGGAGGAGGGGCTCCGGACGGCCTCCCTCTCCGATCCCCTCACGGCGCTCCCGACCTGCGCCCTCCTCCTCGACCGGATCGGCCAGAACCTCGCCCGGGCGCGACGGACGCCCGGCTCGACGACGGCGCTCGTCGCGATCGGCCTCGAGGGGCTCGACTCCCTGGAGCGCCGGTCGGGGCCCGCGGGGGTCGACGAGGTCGTGCGCGAGGCGAGCCGGCGGCTCGCGGCCCTCGTCCGTCCCACCGACACCCTCGCGCGGCTCCCGGACGGCTTCGCGCTCCTCCTGACGGAGGTGCGGGAGCCGGAGGACGCGCTCCGGGTCGCCGAGCGGGCCCTCGAGAGGCTTCGCTTGCCGTTCGCGGTCGCGGGATCGGAGGGCCTCGCGCCGAGCGCCGGGATCGCCACGCTGGGGGGCGGGTACGGGGATGCCTCCGCCCTCCTCGCCGACGCGATGGCCGCGCGCGACCGGGCCCGCCGGGAGGGGGGAGGGGGGACCGCCCTCTTCGACGTGGGGGTCCACTTCCGGGCGGTCGCGCGCCTCGAGCTCGAGGCGGGTCTCCGCGCGGCGCTCTCCCTCGGCCAGCTCGAGCTCGTGTTCGAGCCCGCCGTCTCGCTGGTGACGGGGCGCGTCGCCGGCTTCTGCGCGGTCCCGAGGTGGCGGCACCCGTCGAAAGGGCTCCTCCCGGCCGACGAGTGGCTCCCGCTCGCCGAGGCGAGCGGCCAGGCGCTGCCGATCACGCGATGGATCCTGGCCGAGGCGTGCCGGCAGGCGTCGGCGTGGAACCCGCCCGGCCGGGTGGCGGACGCCGTCTGGCTGCGGGCCCCGGTGCCCGCGGCCGCCCTCGCCGACCCGGCCTTCGCCGACGTCGTCTCGGAGGCGCTCACCGCGAGCTCCCTGCGGCCGTCGCTCCTCCGGCTCGCCGTCGAGGAGCCGGCCCTGCCGCGCGCGGGGACGAGCGCCGCCGGCCGGGTCGCGCGGCTCGGCGTCCGGCTCTCCCTCGTCCGCTTCGGCCGGGGAGGCCTCGACCCCGCCGAGATCCTCGATTCCGGGGTCGACGACCTCGTCCTCGACCCGAGCCTCACGGCGCGCCTCGGAGGGAACGGCCGCGAGGAGCTCCTCGTCGCGGCGATCCTCTCCTTCGCGCGCGCTCTCGGGCTCCCGGTGACGGCCGTCGACGTCGACTCCGTCGCGCAGGTCGAGTGGCTCAGGAGCCGCGGGGCGGCCGCGATCCGCGGGCAGCTGGCGGGGGGGATCGTCACCGGGCCCCAGGCGGCGCTCCTCGCCGGGACCGTCGCGCCCTTCCTTCTCCCGCGCGGCTAGGCTTCGCCCCCCCGCGCGAGCCCGAGGCGAAGGACGGCCCGGAGGACCTCGGCGACGCTCCACGCCTGGGCGACGCACCCGGTCGCCCGCTGCGGAGGGTCGCCGTCGTAGACCTCGGGGAGCTCTCCGAGCCCCGGCCCGAGGAGGTGCTCGCAGAGGGGACGGAGCCAGACGGCGGCGCGCCACCGCGTCTCCGGGGAGTCGCCGCGGACCGCGAGGTGGGCGTCGACGAGCGGACCCATCAGCCAGGGCCAGACCGTCCCCTGGTGGTAGGCGCCGTCGCGCGCCTCGGGCCCGCCTTCGTAGCGGCCGCGGTAGGCAGGGTCCGAGGGGGCGAGCGTCCGGAGGCCGAAGGGGGTCAGGAGGTGCCGCTCGACCGCGGCCAGGACGCTCTCGGCCCGCTCTCCTTCGACGAGCGGGTACGGCAGGGAGAGGGCGAGGAGCTGGTTCGGGCGGAGGGATGGGTCGGTTGAGCCGTCGCGACCGACGACGTCGACGAGGTGCCCGCGCGCCGGGCTCCAGAAGAGCGCGGAGAAGGCCGCGGCGGCGCGGTCGGCCAGGGCCGTCAGCCGGCGCTGCTGCCACCCGTCGCCGAGGTCGCGCGCGAGCGCGGCGACCGAGCGGAGGGCGTTGTGCCAGAGCGCCTGGACCTCGACGGGCTTGCCGTGCCGCGGCGTGACGACGTGGTCTCCCACCTTCGCGTCCATCCAGGTCAGCTGGACTCCAGGCTCGCCCGCCAGGAGGAGCCCGTCGTCGTCCGCGCGGATGCCGAAGCGCGTCCCGCGCAGGTGCTCCTCGACGACCTCGAGGAGGAGCGGGTAGAGCTCGGCGGCGAACGCCTCGTCGCCGGAGGCCGCCAGGTAGGCGCGGGCCGCCTCGACGAACCAGAGGGTCCCGTCGACGGTGTTGTACTCGGGCGGCTCCCCGTGGTCGGGGAAGCGGTTCGGCACCATCCCGCGGTCGACGAAGCGCGCGAACGTCGACAGGACCGACCGCGCGACCTCGAGCCGGCCGGTGGCGAGCGCGAGGCCGGGGAGCGAGATCATCGTGTCGCGTCCCCAGTCGGTGAACCAGGGGTAGCCGGCGATCACGGTCCATCCCTCCCCTCGCCTCACGAGGAACCGGTCCGCGGCGGAACGGAGCGCGCGGAGGAGGCGGGGGGAGCCGGGCTCCCCGGCGACCTCCTTCCGCCGCTCCTCCTCGCGCCGGCGCAGGGACGCGGCCTCGGCGGCGCGGCGCTCGCCGGTCGTGGCGACGACGGTGGCGGTCGGGGCCGCCGCGAGGTCGAAGGTCAGGGTCGCGGGGGAGAAGAGGTCCTCGACGAAGTCGAACCCGCGCTCCCGCTCGCGGTCGAGCTCGAAGCTCCGGTACCAGACGCCGTCGAGGCGGACGCTCGCGGCGTCGTGGAAGAGGCGGAGCGGCGGGAGGCCCGCCACGGGACGGACCGTGACGACGCCGTCGCCCGACGTCGTCCCCGCGTCCCAACCCCTTTCCTCGCGGCGGAGGGCGTGGTGGTCGCGGAGGGCCACGAGCGGCCGGACCTCGAGCAGGAGGGGGCCGGGCGGAGCGTTCAATGCCTCCCACGAGACGACCGCCGTGGTCTCCCCGTGGACGACGAAGAGCGTCTTCCGGAGCCGCACCCCCGCAGCCTCGTAGGTCCACGTCGGGTACGGCTCGGGTGAGAAGCTCTCGAGGAGCCGGTCTCCGCGCGGGTGGAGGGCGCCGGGGTAGCGGTTGACGGAGAGGTCGTACCGGACCCCGGCGACGACGAGGGTCTCCTCGAGCTTCGAGAGGAGGACGCTCCGTCCGGCGGGCGGGTCGGTCGCGGCGACGAGGAGGCCGTGGTACCGGCGGGCGTTGCGGCCGGGGACGGTGGACGAGGCGTAGCCGCCGAGGCCGTCGGTTTCCAGCCATTCGCTCTCGAAGAGGGGATCGGCTTCGTTCATCGCGTCTCCATTCTCTCGTCCACCCGGGTGACGACGTCGAGGGAGAGGAGCTCCCGCAGGGCCTCGACGAAGGGGCCGGAGGCGGGGGAGCCGGTCCGGGCGGCCGGGGAAGCCAGGCGCCCGAGGGTCGCTCCGCCGCCGGAGGCGGACGGAGCGGCCAGGGCCTCGGCGAGCTCGGCGACGTCCGGCTCGAGGCGGGTGGCGCGGACGCGGAAGCCCTGGCGGCGGACCAGGACGACGGCGGGCCGCCCCTCGAGCTCCACCGCGACCTCCTCCGGGGGAAGGAAGCGGCTTTCCCAGATGTCGAGGACCGGCCAGGGCGAGCGGATGACCCGGGCGCCGGGGACGAGCGCGAGCCGGGCGGCGAGGGCCGCGTCGCGCCCGAGCCGTGCGAGGTCGGCCCAGCGGAACGGCTCGGCGTCGCCCGCGACGAAGGCCTCGGAGACGGCCCGCTCGAGACGAGCCAGGTCGGCGAGGAACGGCAGGCCGCGGGAGAGCGGGTGGGTCGCGAGGAAGTCGCCGAGCCCGTCCCCCGAGTCGCCAGTGCCGGGGCCCGCGGGGGGACGGGCCGCGAGGTAGCGCCCAGCCACCGCGTCGAACGCCTCGCGGCCCAGGACGCGGAGGACGGCGGGGTACTCCTGGCGCATGAGGTCGACGATCCTCCTCCGGTGGCCGTGGGCGTAGACGTGCCACCGCTCCTCGACCGTCCCGCGCGGGGGAGAGTCGAAGCGGAGGACCCTCTCGGCCGGGTCCCCGCCGTCCTCGGCCTCGAGGTCGTCGAGGAAGGCGCGCTGGGCCCGCTTCAGGGCCTCAGAACCACATCTCATCTACCCCTCCGGGGACGGCGCCCCCGAGCGCCGCGCGGCCGACGCACCCGCCCGCGGCCTCGCGCCGGGCGATCGCCTCCGCGCGCCGGGCCTCCCGGGCGAGCCGCTCGAACGGGGGGATCCGGCCGTCCCGCTCGAGGACCGACGGGACCGGCCCGAAGCGGCGGAGCGCGAGACGGTAGATCCACCAGACGGGCTCGGCGACGTCGCGGTCGTGGGTGTCGACGACGAAGTCGCCGTGGTCCTCGTGTCCCGCCAGGTGGATCAGCTCGACGCGCGACGGGGGGATCGCGTCGAGGTACTCGAACGGCGAGAGGCCGTGGTTGCGGCAGTTGACGTAGAGGTTGTTGACGTCGAGCAGGAGCCCGCAGTCCGCCTCCTCGAGGACGGCCGAGACGAACTCGGGCTCGGTCAGCTCGGCGACGGCGTGCCGCAGGTAGCTCGAGACGTTCTCGAGGAGGATCCGGCGGCCGAGGAGGTCCTGGACGAGCCGGACCTTGCGCGCGACGACGCGGACGGCCTCCTCGGTGAACGGCAGCGGCAGGAGGGCGTGGCTCGAGCGGCCGCCGAGGGAGGAGAAGCAGAGGTGGTCCGACACGACCGCCGGCTCCACCCGCCGGACCAGCTCCTTCAGCTTCCTCAGGTAGGTCCGGCTCGGCGGCTCGGCCGAGCCGACCGAGAGCGAGACCCCGTGGAGCGCGACGGGGGTGTCCCGGGCGATCCGGTCGAGGAAGAAGGTCGGGCGCCCGCCCTCTCCCATGCAGCTCTCCGTGATCAGCTCGAAGAAAGGGACGCCGTGGCCGCCGGCCAGGACGTCGTCCGCGTGCTCCCTCCGGAACGCCAGGCCGCAGGAGCCGGGGGGGAGAGCCGTCACGGCCGGATCCCCGCGGCGGGGACGATCGCAGACACGAATGACAGGCGGGTGGCGTTGCGCTCCATGGGGCCGTCCTTTCTCCGATGTCGAGGCGCCGGCCGTGAGGGTCGCCCGCAGGTCTCGGCCGCGCCGTCGCTTGGATGCCGCGGCCCCCGATCCGTTTCCGTGGCCGTCCGGGCCCGCGCCGATCGCGTCGGCGAATCGACCGCGCGATACTCGGTCCGAGCCGCCAGCCGTGACGACCGTCGAGACGCTCACCGCGAGCCGGAACCTGATGACGCGACACGCCGCGGCTGCGTACCCGGGGATCCGGCACGTGGCGATCCCGGGCTGGGACCTCTTCTTCCTGACGCCCGAGCCGGGACAGACCGTCGTCGCGATCGGAGGGGAGGAGGCCTACGCCTACGAGACGCCGTCGGGCGCCCGAGCGGCGGCCATCCGGCTGGCGGCCGGGGACCGCGCGACCGTGGTGGCGTGGGACGGGCCGGCCTTCCTCGCCACCTGGCGAGTCGAGCGGGCGGACGAGGCGGGCGCCGGGGCGGTCGCCGCGCCGGGGACGGACGCCCGCTGAGGGGCGGCCGACCCCGGGCCGTGCCCCGGGGCGGGACCGTCCGGCCCTCAGCCCGGAAGGCTCCGCCGCGCCGTGAGGATCGCGGCGACGAGGTCCTCCGGGACCTCGGGCGGCGCGGGCGCCTCCAGGTCCTCGAACGCCGCGCGGCCGAGGGAGACCGTCTCCTTGTAGGAGTTCATGTAGGCCACGCACGTGGGGCACCGCGCGAGGTGGTACTCGAACTCGAGCCGCTCCTCCTCGCTCACCTCGCCCTCGAGGTAGCGCCAGAGGAAGTCGATCAGCTCGCGGCAGGTGATCCAGCGGGTCATGACGGGAGTCCCTTCCGGTGCGGGTCGAGCAGCGCCCTCAGGGCCTGCCGCGCCCGGTGGAGGCGGATCTTGACGGCGTTCTCGGAGATTCCGAGGAGCTCCGCGGCCTGGGCCGTGTCGAGCTCCTCGATGTCGCGCAGGAGGAGGACCGTGCGATAGCTCTCGGGCAGCTGCCCGATGAGCGACCGGACGAGGGCGCACGCCTGTCGCCGGGCCATCTCGTCCTCGAGCGGCTCCCAGGGCCGGGACGGGCGGGCCTCGTGACCGGTCTCGTCGAAGACGGGAAGAAGCCCCTCGAGGGACTCCTCCGGCCTCCGCCGCCGGCTCCGGAGCTTCATGAGGCAGCAGTTGACGAGGATCCGGTGGAGCCACGTCGACAGGCGCGCCTGGCCCTGGAAGGCCGCGAGCGCCTGGTGAGCGGAGAGGAAGGCGTCCTGGACGGCGTCGCGCGCGTCGTCCTCGCAGCCGAAGAAGCGCCGCGCGGTCGCCAGGAGGCGGCCGCCGTGGGCTCGGACGAGGAGCGCGAAGGCCTCCTCCTCGCCGCCGCGGAGACGGGCCACGAGCGCGCTCTCGTCGGGCGGGGCACCCGCGTCGGACGGGGAGGGGGTCGAGCTCTCGGTCAGGCGACGAGAGCCTAGCATCGGCTCGAGCGCCGACAGGAACGCGCAGAGCGCCCAGCTGACCGTCGCGTGGAGGCCCTGGAAACCGTACCCGGAAGCCGCCGGGACCGCGACCACCCGGCTCACCCTCTCCCCGCGGCGGGAACGCCGCGCGGGGGTGACGGCCTGAGGGGGGGCGTCGCTCTCATCGACCCTTCGATGCCGCCGGCCCAGCGGGGTTTCGCGGTCACGCCGCCGGTCGGGGAGGGGCGGCGGCCGGCGCGAGGGCGGGGGCACCGGACGCCCCGCGGGCCGCCGCAGCGCCACCGGCCGCGGTGTTCAGGTGGACGAGGTCCTTCGTGAAGAGGAGGTCGAGGGTCCAGTCGATGGCCACCCGGACCTTCTTCTCCAGGCGCGGGAGCTTGGCGAGGTAGATCGTCCGCCACATCCACCAGGCGAGGAAGCCGGAGAAGCTGACGCCGAAGACGCTGGCGACCCCCGTCCGGCGGCCGAGCGAGGCGAGCTGGCCGAGCGTCCTGAAGCGGAACGGCTTCGGCGTCCCGCCGCGGGCGACGGCGGCGACGTTGCGGGCCAGGGCGCGCCCCTCGCGGAGGGCGTGCTGCGCGGTGGGGGGGTGGGGCTTGCCGGTCTCGACGTTCGGCACCACCGCGGCGTCGCCGAGCGCCCAGACGCCGGGGAACCCGGGGACCTGGAGCGTCTCGTCCACCTTCACGCGTCCCCTCTCCGTCGCGCACGGCAGGCTGGCGAGCATCGGGTGGGCCGAGGTGCCGGCGGTCCAGATGAGGGTCCGCGCCGGGATCCGGCTCCCGTCCGCCAGGACGACCCCCTCCTCGGTCAGACGGGCCACGCGCGCCTCGAGCCTCACGTCGACCCCCTGATCCGCCAGCTTGCGGGCGGCGTAGCGGCCGAGCCTCTCGTCGAGCTCGGGGAGGAGGACCTTCCCCGGGTGGACGAGGACCATCCGGACCGCGTCGGCCGGGATCTGGCGGTAGTACCGGAGCGAGCCGCGGACGAAGTCGTTGATCCCCGCGACGGTCTCCACCCCGGCGAAGCCGCCCCCCGCGACGACGATCGTCATCAGCGGGTGGCGCTCCCCGGCGGCGCACTCGGTCCCGGCCTCCTCGAGGAGCTCGATGAGGCGGCTCCTGAGGGCGATGGCGTCCCCCAGCGTCTTCATCGTCATCGCCCGCTCGGCCAGGCCTGGGATGCCGAAGAAGTTCGTCACCGACCCGAGGGCCAGGACGAGGTGGTCCGCGGCCAGGGTGTGGGTGTGGCCGTCGCTCCCGTGGGAGACGACGGCTTCCCTCCGCTCCACGTCGACCGAGACGACGTCGGCGTGGACGAAGTCGACCCGCCGGAGGAGCTTCCTGACCGGGTTCACGATGTGCGTGAGGTCGAGGTCCGACGCCGCCACCTCGTGGAGCATCGGCGTGAAGCAGACGAAGTTCTCCTTCGAGACGAGCGTCACCTGGAGGTCGTCCCTCCCCTCCATCTCCTTCTCGAGCGCGAGCGCCGCCGCGACCCCCGCGAACCCGCCTCCGAGGATCAGGACGCGGGTCACGCCGGGACCTCCAGGGCCTCGCGCGCTTCCCCGACGGCCGCACCGGCCGCCCCGCCGGCCGTCGAGCCCGGCGGCTCGTCGAGGGGGGCCACCTCGCAGAAGACCTTGATGGCTCCCGTGGCGCCCGTGAGCGTGTCGAACAGCTCGCGCCAGCTCTCGAGCCCCTTAACGGGATGCGTCAGGAGCCTCTCGAGCCAACCGGGCCACTCGAGCGAGGCGAGACCGAGGTCGCGCGCGCCGGCCTCGAAGTCCTCGCGCGCCGCGTTGACCGTCCCCACCATCGCCTTGTTCCCCAGGACGAAGCCGAGGTTGATCCGGTCGGCGGGGACCTCGAGGCGGCGGTCGCCGCCCGTGACGGAGGAGAGGACGAGGACGCCGTTCTTCGCGAGCGCCTCCATCGAGTCGAACACCACGCTCGACGAGCCGGTCGCCTCGAAGACGAGGTCGAACGGGCCGAGCCGGGCGGTGCCTTCCGCGACGGGGACCTCGGACGTCGAAACGTACCGGGCGCCGAGCGCCTCGACGAGCTCCGAGTTGAGGGTGGGAGCCTTCTTCCGCGCGAAGACGGTCACGTCGAGGCCCCGGAGCCGCAGCGCCATCGCCGCGAGGAGGCCGACGGTGCCGGCCCCCATGACGGCGGCCTTCCCCGGCTGCCAGATTCTCAGGCGCCGCTGGACCTCGAACGCCTGCCGGATCCCCTTCTCGACGACCGTCGTCGGCTCGAGGAGGACCCCCACCCGCTTCAGGGCGGCCGGCACGCGGACGACGAACTGCGCGTCCTCGACGTAGCGTTCGGTGAGGAAGCCGTGCCGCCGGCTGATGCCGCGCTCGAAATAGGCGTCGTCGGTCGTCATGTCCTGCATCCCGATCCGGTCGTAGATCGACGTCCCGGGACGGCGGACCGTCGCGACGACGTAGTCGCCGGGGGCGAGGCCCGTCACGTTCGGGCCGACGGCCAGGACCCGGCCGAACCCTTCGTGCCCGAGGACGAGGTAGTCGAACCCGTCCGGCGCGGCGCCGTACTCGGCGGCGTCGATCTCCTTGTCGGTCCCGTCGACCCCGACGCGCAGGACCTTCACGAGGACGCCGCAGCCGTCCGGAACCTCGTCGAGCGAGGGGGCGGGGAGGTCGGCGAGGTGGACGGAGCCCGGCTTGCCGGGGAAGACGGCGATCGCTTTCATCGTTCCTCCGATGAGCTTTCCGCTGGCGCGGGTCCTCTCGGGACGTCCCTTCAGATGCCGGTCCGGCGGCGGCGGTTTCGGGCGCCGCGCCCGGTCCGGCCCGGAGGAGGCCGCGCCGGCCGGTCCGCGCCTAGAATCGGCGAGCGCCCGTCCGGCGACCGCCGGCCGCCCGAAGGCGGGCCCGCCGGGCGGAGCGCGGAAGCGGAGGACGGTGAGCGAGGGAGGGGGCGAAGCGCCGCGACCGCGAGGCGAGGGGGGGTGGTCCGAGCGGACGGACCGCCGTCTCTCGGGCTCGACGGTCGCGGTCCTCGTCGGGTCCGCAGCCACGCTCGCGTCGAGCCTCGGGGCGCGGGTCGTCATGGCGCGCTCCCTCGGCCCGGACGCGCTCGGGGCCCTCCTCCTCGGGATCTCGGTCGTCTCGTTCGCGGGCGGAGCCGCGTCGCTCGGGCTCCGGATGGCGGCGGGGAGGCGGATCGCGAGCGCGGTGGCGGGCGGCCGCTCGAGCGACGCGCTCCGGACCGCACGCACGGCCGTCGGAATCGCCGTCCTCGCGGGCTGCGTCGGCGGCGCGCTCGTCGCGCTGGCCCCCGCCCTCGGTCTGATCGGGAAGGTCCCCGTCTCCCTGCTCCCCGTCCTCTCGCCCGTGATCCTCGGTCTCGCCGTGGGGAACGCGGTCTGGGGCATCTCGCAGGGACGCCACGACACGCGGGGCCGGGCGGTCTGGCGGGACGCGGGCGGGGGCCTCCTCCGGCTCGCCGGCGTCGCCGTCGCGGCGGGCGTCTCCGGGGGGCTCCTCTCCTTCGCCCTGGGGTGGGCGCTCGGATCGCTCGTCGGCGAGGCGCTCTTCGTCGCCTACGCCCTCCGGCGCGGATGGCTGAGGCGGGGAGCCGGGGGGGCGGACCGCGAGCTCGTGGCCTCGCTCCCCCCCTTCGGCGGGCTGGCCCTGGTCGAGCAGATCCGGACCTGGCTCGACATGCTCCTCCTCGGGCTCGTCGCCCCGCTGGCCGTCGTCGGGACCTACGGCCTCGCGCAGAGCGTGGGCCGCGTCCTCGGGATGATCGAGGACGCGGCGGCGCACCTCTTCCTGCCGCTCGCCGCCTCCGCCGTCGAGCGCGGCGAGGAGGCGGAGCTGGCGGCGATCTACGGGAAGGCGCGCAGCCTGACCTTCTCGTTCCTCTGGCTCCCCCTCGCCCCGTGCCTCTTCCGCGCGAGCGACGTCGTCCTCCTCGCCTTCGGTCCCGCCCACGCGGACGCGGCCACTCCCCTTCGCGTCCTGGCCGCCTCCCTCCTCGTGCCGGCCCTCCTCGGGTACACGGACGAGCTCCTGGTCGCCCGCGACCGTCCCGGCACGGTGCTGAGCCTCGGCCTGGCGGGAACGGCCCTGACGGCCGCGCTCCTCCTCGTGCTCGTCCCCCGGTGGGGCGTCGCGGGAGCGGCGGTCGCCTCGGGAGCCGGGCTCGCCGTCCGCTCGTTTGCGGGATGGGCCCGGCTGGGAGAGGCGCCGCGGCGCGCGACGCTGGAGCTTCGGGCCCTCGCGGAAATCGCGGCGACGGCCGCTCCGGCCGTGGCGGCGGCCGCGCTCCTCGTCCGCGCGGGGAGCGTCCCCCCGCTCGTCCGGGTCGTCGTCGTGGTCCTGGCCGCCTCGCCCGCGGCGGTCGTCCACCTCGTCAGGGGGATCCGGAGCCTGCCGGAAGCGGGCGGCCGGTAGGCGAGGAGGACGCGGCTCGGCCCTCGAGCGGGCGAAGCGGGGCATGGCCACGGTCTGAGATACCATCTCACCAGGAGTTGCCCATGCACCGGTTCGCGACACCCTTCCGGGGAAGGGCCGTGTCCTTCGTCGTCCACGGCCTCCTCTCGCTCTCTCTCGTCTCGAGCTTCGCGGCGCGGGCCCGGGCCGCCTCGCCTTCCGGTGCGGACGGCCCAGCGCCCGGAGAGTCCGGGGCCGTGAGGCGCCCGTTCGACCTCGGGCCCTACACGCGGCCGGTCTCCACGAAGGTCCCCGCCGCCCAGAAGGCTTTCGACCAGGGGCTCGCCTGGGCCTACGCGTTCAACCACGACGAGGCCCGGAAGGCGTTCCGCGAGGCGACCCGGCTCGACCCGTCGCTGGCTATGGCGTGGTGGGGGGTCGCGCTGATCAACGGCCCCCACATCAACAACCCCGTCGTCGACGAGGTGCACGCGAAGGAGGCGTGGGAGGCGCTCGGACGCGCGCGCGAGCTCGCCCCGGGGGCGAGCGACGTCGAGCGTGCCCTCATCGAGGCTCTCGGCTCGCGCTACGCCTGGCCCCAGCCCGCGGACCGGTCCCCGCTGGACGCGGCCTACGCCGCGGCGATGGAGAAGGTCCGCGCGCGCTTCTCCGACGACGCCGACGTGGCGACCCTCACCGCCGAGGCGCTGATGGACACCCGGCCGTGGGACCAGTGGACGCGCGACGGCAAGCCGCAGCCGGGGACGGAGACGGTCCTCGCGGCGCTCGAGGCCGCCCGGAAGCTCTCGCCGCGGCATCCCGGGGCTCTTCACCTGACGATCCACGCGCTCGAGGCGTCTCCCCGCCCGGAGAGAGCCGCCTCCGCCGCGGACGCGCTCCGCGGGCTCGTCCCGGACGCGAGCCACTTGGTCCACATGCCCTCCCACATCGACGTGAGGACGGGGCGCTGGAGGGAGGCGGCCGACGCGAACGAGAAGGCGGTCGCCGCCGACGAGCGTTATCGCGAGCGAGCGGGGGAGATCGGCTTCTACCGCCTGTACATGGCGCACAACCGCCACTTCCTCGCCTACACGGCCATGATGGAGGGGCGCGAGAGCGTCGCCCTCGCCCGGACCCGCGAGGTCGTCGCCGGGCTCGACCCCGCCTTCGTCCGGGAGAACGCCGCCTTCGCCGACGCGTACCTGACCGTCGCGGGCGACGCGCTCAAGCGGTTCGGGAAGTGGAAGGAGATCCTCGCGGCGAAGGCGCCGCCCGCCGACCTTCCGGTCTCGACGGCGTTCCACCTCTTCCTCCGCGGGATCGCCCACGCCGCCTTGGGCGACGTGGCGGCCGCAGAGGAGGAACGGGAGGCGTTCGCCGCGGCGCTCCGGAAGGTACCGGAGGACTTCTACTGGGGCTCGAACCAGGCGGCGGCCGTCCTCGCGGTGGCGATCCCCTATCTCGACGGCGAGATCGCCTACCGAAAGAAGGAGTACGGGACGGCCACGGCGAAGCTGGCGGAGGCGGTCCGGCTCGAGGACGCGCTCAAGTACGACGAGCCGCCCGCCTGGACCACCCCGTCGCGTCACGCCCTCGGCGCGGTCCTCCTCGCCACCCGACGGCCGGCCGAGGCCGAAGCGGTCTACAGGGAGGACCTGGTCCGCTACCCGGGAAACGGCTGGTCGCTCTGGGGTCTGGCGCAGGCGCTCGGGCAGCAGGGGAAGAAGGCGGAGGCAGGGAAGGTGAACGGGCGGTTCGCGAAGGCGTGGACGCGGGCGGAGATCGACCTCACCTCGTCGTGCTTCTGCGTTCACCCGGGCCGGCCGGACGAGCCGGAGGAGAGAGGGGCCCCGGGGACGCGCTGAGCGCGGCCGCCTCCGGCTCCTCCTCCTGCCCGTCGGGCGGCGCTTCGTCCATCCCGGCGCCGCTCTGCTGGATCAGCTTGGCGACCAGGGCGGTCCACCCCGTCTGGTGGCTCGCGCCGATCCCGGCGCCGTCGTCCCCGTGGAGGTACTCGTAGAAGAGGACGTGGTCGCGGAAGTGGGGGTCTCCCTGCAGCCTCGGCTGGCCGCCGAAGACGGGGCGGCGGCCGTCGGGGCCCCGGAGGAAGGCCGAGACGAGGCGTCGAGAGAGGTCGGTGGCGACCTCGGCGAGCGTCGCCTGGCGGCCCGAGCCCGACGGCGCCTCGACGCGGTACGAATCGCCCAGGAAGTGGTGGAACTTCTGGAGCGACTCGACGAGGAGGTAGTTCACGGGGAACCAGACCGGCCCGCGCCAGTTCGAGTTGCCGCCGAAGAGGAAGGTCGACGACTCGGCCGGCTCGTAGTCCACCCGGTGCTCCATCCCGTCGACCCGGAGGACGTACGGGTGGTCGCGGTGGAAGCGCGAGACGGCCCGGATGCCGTGCGGCGAGAGGAACTCCTCCTCGTCCAGCATGTAGCGGAGGACGGAGCGGAGCCGGTCCTTGCTCACGAGCGAGAGGAAGCGCGGGATCCGCCCCCCCGGGTCGGTCCGCGTCTCGACGTGGGCCCCGAGCTCGGGGCGGTTGTCGAGGAACCACTGCATCCGCCGCTTGAAGCCGGGGAGGCGGTCAACGACCTCGGAGTCGAGCGTCTCGACGGCGAACAGAGGGATGAGCCCGACCATCGACCGGACCTTCAGGGGGAACCTCGTCCCGTCGGGAAGGTGGAGGACGTCGTAGTAGAAGCCGTCCTCGCGGTTCCAGAGCTCGATCCCCTCGCCGCCGAGGTTCGCCATGGCGCGGCAGATGTAGACGAAGTGCTCGAAGAACTTCGAGGCCATGTCCTCGTACGCGGGGCTCTCCTTCGCGAGCTCGAGCGCGATCGTGAGCATGTTCAGGCAGTACATCCCCATCCAGCTCGTCGCGTCCGACTGCTCGAGGTGGCCGCCCGTCGGGAGCGTCGCGCTCCGGTCGAAGACGCCGATGTTGTCGAGGCCGAGGAAGCCCCCCTGGAAGACGTTCTTCCCCTCGGCGTCCTTCCGGTTGACCCACCAGGTGAAGTTGAGGAGGAGCTTCTGGAAGACCCGCTCGAGGAAGCGGCGGTCCCCCGTCCCGGTCTCCTTCTTCTCGATCTTGTAGACGCGCCAGGCCGCCCAGGCGTGGACGGGCGGGTTCACGTCGCCGAAGGCCCACTCGTAGGCGGGGATCTGGCCGTTCGGGTGCATGTACCACTCGCGCAGGAGGAGGACGAGCTGCTCCTTGGCGAACTCCGGGTCGACCAGGGCGAGCGGCACCGCGTGGAACGCCAGGTCCCACGCCGCGAACCACGGGTACTCCCACTTGTCGGGCATCGAGAGGACGTCCGCGTTGTAGAGGTGGCCCCAGTCCGCGTTCCGGCCGCGGAGCCGCTCGCGCGGCGGCTCCGGTCCCTCCGGGTCCCCCTTGAGCCAGCGCGAGACGTCGTAGCCGTAGGTCTGCTTCGAGAGGAGGAGGCCGGCGAACGCCTGCCGCTGGACGCTCCGGGCGTCGTCGGAGAGGCCTGCGGGCTGGAGGGCCGCGTAGAACTCGTCCGCCTCCCGCTCCCGCGCCGCGAAGACGGCTTCGAAGTCCGCTCCGAGCACGCCGGCGCGCTCGCCGCCCGCCGGGAGCCGGTCGGTGAGCCTCAGGCGCATCTCGAACGTCGCGCCCGGGGCGACGGTGGCGACGGTCCACGCCGCCGCCTTCGAGCCGACCTCCGCGGGATTGACCGCCTCGCGGCGGCCGCCCACGACCCGCTCGTGGAAGGCGTCCTTCACGTGCGGCGAGTCGTTGGGGACGCCCCACAGACGCTCGCCGTTCGTCTCGTTCTCGGTGAAGAGGAGCTCGGCGTCACCGCCGGCCAGGAGCCACCGCCGCCCGTAGAGCGGGTGGTCGGTCTGGAGGACCCGGGCCCCGTCGGTTCGGTCCCCGTCGGTCGCGGCACGGATCCGCGGCCGCCGGGCGTCGAGCCCCCAGCTCCAGGTGTTCCGGTACCAGAGGGTCGGGAGGAGGTGGAGCGTCGCCGCCTCCGGGCCGCGGTTGACCGCCCGGATCCGGATCAGGAGGTCCTCGGACGTCCCCTTGGCGTACTCGACGAAGACGTCCCAGTAGCGGTCGTCGTCGAAGGCGCCGGTGTCGATCAGCTCGAGCTCCGGCTCCCGGCGCGAGCGCGCCCGGTTCCCCTCCAGGAGCGCGGCGTAGGGGTAGGCGCGCTGGGGGTACTTGTAGAGGAACCGCATGAACGAGTGGGTCGGCGTCGAGTCGAGGTAGTAGTACTGCTCCTTGACGTCCTCGCCGTGGTTCCCCTCGCTCCCCGTCAGGCCGAAGAGCCGCTCCTTCAGGATCGGGTCGCGTCCGTTCCAGAGCGCGAGAGCGAAGCAAAGCGTCTGCCTCCGGTCGGAGATCCCCATCAGGCCGTCCTCGCCCCACCGGTAGGCGCGGGAGCGGGCGTGGTCGTGCGGGAAGGAGTCCCAGGCCGAGCCGGTCGCGCTGTAGTCCTCGCGCACGGTCCCCCACTGCCGCTCGGAGAGGTAGGGGCCCCACCGCTTCCAGTGGACGCGGCGGTCGCGCGACTGGGCGAGGCGGAGCCTCTCGGCGCCGGGGCCGGTCGGGGCCGGACCGGCGCTGGCGGTCGGGACGGTCCTTCGGGACGGGCGGACGTCGGGCATCGGTTCCTCCGGCGGGCTCAGTCGAAGAGGAGGACGGCGTGGCCGTCGGGGTCGCGGACGAGGAGGGCCCTCCCCTCGCCGCCGTCGCGGCGGGGCGCGGGCTGGACCGCGGGCGAGACGAACGCGGCGCGGGCGGCCCGGAGCGACCGTTCGGCCTCGGTGGCCGACGCGACGCGCGCCCGGGTCTCGGTGAAGACGAGGTCGCTCGCGTTCGCGTCGGCGGGATACGGGCGGCCGGTCCGCGGCGTGAGGTACTCGAGGAGCTCGACGCCGATCCCCGACCCGGATCGCAGGGCGGTGATCCGGAGGTGCGCGCCGAAGACGGCGTTGAGCCGCTCCTGCTCGACTCCCGAGTTGTCGCTCTCCCCCGCCACCCGCATCCCGAGCGCGTCGCGCCAGAAGCGGAGGGAGGCGTCGGTGTCGGCGACGGTGATCGCGGTGTGGTCGATCCCGAGGAAGAGGCGGTCCCGCGCCTGCCAGCGCGGGTCTCCCTTCCCGGGCGGGTACCAGATCACCTCGAGCGGGTGGCCGTCGGGGTCGCGGAAGTAGAACGCGCGGATCCCTCCCGCGTTCGGGTTCCAGGAGGGGAGCGTCTGCGGCGACGACGAGGCGTGCGCGACGCGCCGCTCGCGCAGGCGCGCGTAGGCGCGGTCCATGTCCGAGACGACGATCGCGAGGTGCTGGAACGACCGGTCGTCGCTCCGGGCGCCTTCGGGGATGGCCCGGCCGCGCGGCGCGAGCCACTGCGCGAGCTCGATCTCCTCGCTGCCGAGGGCGAGCCGGGCGGTGACGACGTGGCCGGGGAAGACCCCCTGGAGCCGTTCCAGGGCCTCTCCCTCGCGCTCGTCCTCCGCCACCTCGCGGAAGCCGAGGACCTCCTCGTAGAAGGCGACGGAGCGGTCGAGGTCGGAGACCGACAGCGTGACGCCGGCCACGGCGGTGACGGCGGCGGCGTCCCGGACCGCCCCGCTCGCCGAGCCTCCCGCGGTCGGCCGGGACGCGGCGGGAGGCGCCGCCCCGCGCGCGCTCGCCGAAAGCAGGAGGAGACCGGCGGCCGCGAGGAGGGCCGGCAGGAGGCGCGTGCCGGGTCGCGCGTCGGCGAGGCGGCCGGCGGGGCCCCTCACCGGAGCCTCTCGAGGAGGTGGTCGCCCACGCGGAGCGCGTTGGCCATGATGGTGAGCGCGGGGTTCACTGCCGCGCTGGAGGGGAAGAAGCTCCCGTCGACGACGTAGAGGTTGTCGACCTCGTGGGCGCGGCACGTGGTGTCCAGGGCGGAGGTCCTCGGGTCGCGGCCGAACCGGATCGTCCCGTTCTGGTGGGCGACGCCGGCCAGGGGGATCCGCTCGCCGACGAAGAGCGGCCGAGCGAGGAGGCCGACGTGGCACTCGTGCCCGTGGACGGCGCACGCCGACTGCCTCTTCATCAGCTCCTTCAGCCGGGCGATCAGCCGCCGGTGGCCCTCCTCGTTGTTCGGCCGGTAGGCGAGGACGATCCGGCCGTCGCGGTCGACGGTCACGCGGTTCTCGGGGTCGGGGAGGTCCTCGGACGTCAGCCAGAAGTCGAGCGAGTGGCGGGCCATCGCCTCGAGCGTGAAGCCCGGCGTCAGCGGCGGGGCGCCCGCGGAGAGGGCCGCGGCGTCGAGCTTCCCGACGAAGGAGATGTGCCCCATCGGGTAGGGGAACCCCTCCTCGCCGAAGTAGAAGTCGTTCAGCGCGAGCGTCTTCTGGAAGACGGTCGGGTTCGGGCACCTGCTGATCGCCATCAGGACCGAGTTGACGTGCCCCATGTAGTGCCGGCCGACGACCCCCGAGCCGTTGGCGAGGCCGGCCGGGTGCCGGTCGCTGGCCGACCGGAGAAGGAGGGCCGCGGAGTTGATCGCGCCGGCCGACACGACGACGACGTCGGCCTCGAAGACCTCGGCCTCCCCGTCGCGCGTCACGTGGACCTTCGTGACGCTCCGGCCCGAGGCGTCGGTCTCCAGCCTCTCGACCTTCGCGCCGGTCAGGAGGGTGACGTTCGGGTGCTCGAGCGCGGGGTCCACCGCCATCACCTGCGCGTCGGACTTCGCCTGGACGAGGCAGGGGAAGCCGTCGCACGTCGCGCAGCGGATGCAGGCGCTCTTCCGCGGGCTCGCCTCGTCGAGGCGGATGCCGAGCGGGACGTGGAACGGCTTGTGCCCCATCGCCGCGAGGTCGTCGTGGAGCTGCTGGATCCGGGGCTCGTGCGAAACGGCCGGGTGCGGGTAGGGGGAGCTCGACCAGGCTTCCGTGGGGTCGGCGCCCCGCTCGCCGTGAACGGCGTAGAGCCGCTCGGCCTCGGCGTAGTAGGGCTCCAGGTCGTCGTAGGAGATGGGCCAGGCGGGGGAGACGCCGCCGTGGTGGCGAAGCTCGCCGAAGTCCTCCTTCCTCAGGCGGAAGAGGGCGGCGCCGTAGAACTTCGTGTTCCCGCCGACGAAGTAGTTCGTGTGGGGGTGGAGGTCCTTCCCGTCGCGGTCCTTCCAGACCTCCTTCGCCGCGTAGCGCCCGTCGACGTTGACCGCCTTGCTGTCCCAGTTCTCGCGCTCGCGGGGGACGTAGCCCCCCCTCTCGAGGAGGAGGACCTTCCTGCCCGACGGGGCGAGCTTCCAGGCGAGCGTCCCGCCCCCGGCGCCGCTCCCGATGATGATCACGTCGTACCTCGTCATGTGCGTCTCCTGCCGCCGTCGGCGTCGTGCGCCGGGGCGTTCGCTTCGGGTCGTCAGCCCGGCACCGCGCAGAGGAAGATGCAGCGGCGGGCGTTCCGGTGGTGGAGCTTGGCGCACCAGACGCTCGAGGCGCCGCGGGCGCGGAGGTGGAGCTCGGCGGCCGCGAGCGTCCCGAGGAGGGGCGCGGCGACGTAGAGCCAGAAGGCGTCCCACCGGCCCGCGAAGAGCGCCGAGGCGAGGCTCCGGGCCGGGTTCATGGACATCCCCGAGAGGGGGGCCTCGAAGGTGATGAAGAGCGCGACGAGGGCCCCCGCGACCCACGGCGTGAGGCGCGCTCCGCGCGGGTGGCTGGAGACGGCGAGGACCGTCGACACGAGGAGGAACGAGATGAGCGCCTCGCCGCCGAACGCGCCCGGGACCCCGGCCGCGCCCGGGAGCGTCGCCACCCACCCGACGCCCGGGTCGGAGAGGCGTGCGGGGCCGAGGAGGAGCGCGGCGGCGCCGACCCCGGCGGCCCCGCCGACGGCCTGCCATCCGACGTAGAGCGCCGCGTCCTCCCACCGCACCTTTCCGAGCCTCAGGAAGGCCAGCGTCACCGCCGGGTTCAGGTGCGCCCCGGACCTCTGTCCCCACGGGGAGCAGATCAGCCCGACGGCCGTCCCGCCCATCGCCAGGCCCATCAGGGCGCGCCGGACGAACGGTGCGGGAAGGGAGGCCTTGAGCGCCGAGCCCGACCCCTCGAGGAGGACGGCGAAGAGGCAGGCCGAGACCATGAAGAGCCCCAGTCCCAGCGCCTCGGCGAGCCCTTCGGGGAGGTGGTCGCGAAAGGCCCGGCTCATCGCGCGATCCGCACCGTTCCCGGGCTGATGGCGGCGCTCCGGGCGGCGAAGGCGGGCGAAGGACGGGGCGTCGGGACGCCGGGGGCGTTCATGCTCATCCTCGGGGCGGCCCGGAGGGGCCGGTCGTTCCTGGGGCGACGGTTGGATGCCGGGCCGCGACGGCCGGTTACACGGGCAACGCCCCGAGGAGGCCCCCTTCTCGCGTCGCCCCTCGGCATCGTCCGGCCCCCGCAGCTCCGTTCGGGCTCTCCGGAGGCGCTATCGTCCGTCCGTGACCCCTCCCCGCCGCTTCTCGCTCCGCCACGCCGTCCTGAGGACCGATCCCCCCGAGGCCGCGGCATGCCTTGCCCTCGCCTCGGGCCTCTCGAAGGGGGCGGTGAAGGACGCCATGGCCAAGGGGGCGGTCCAGGTCTCCCGCGGCGGCAAGGGGGCCCATCGGCTGAGGCGCGTGAAGGCGGCCGTCCGCCTCGGCGACGTCCTCGAGCTCCACTACGACACCGACCTCCTTGCGCTCGTCCCCCCGGAGCCGCGCCTCGTGAGGGACGCGACCCGCTGGTCGGCCTGGGTGAAGCCCGCGGGCCTCCTCTCGCAGGGGACGCCGTTCGGCGACCACGCCTCGCTCCTCCGGCAGGTCGAGCTCCGGCTCGACCGTCCCGCTTTCCTCGTCCACCGCCTCGACCGGGAGGCCGAGGGGGTGATGCTCGTCGCGCACGACGCGCCGACCGCCGCGGCCCTCTCGAAGCTCTTCCACGAGAACCGCGTCGAGAAGCGCTACCGCGCCGAGGTCCTCGGCGACGTGGCGGCAGCCTACGGGACGGACGGGACGATCGAGACGCCGCTCGACGGCAAGAGCGCCGCCACCCGCTGGCGCGTCGTCGCCTACGACCCCGACGCGGATACCACGACTCTCGACGTGACGATCGAGACCGGCCGGCAGCACCAGATCCGCCGCCACCTCGAGTCGATCGGTCACCCCGTCCTCGGCGACCCGCGCTACGGCTCGGGGAACAAGAACCGCGAGGGGCTCAGGCTTCGGGCGGTCTTCCTCGCGTTCGACGACCTGGCGACGGGGGGGCGCGTGGAGCTGTCGGCGGCGGAGCCGACGCAGGCGACGCAGTCGACGCCGGCCCCTGGGACCCCAGCTCCCTCCGGCTCCGGAAGCCCCACGTGAATCGCGTTCAGGGCATGCGAATTCGGGCCCCGTACGCGAGGAGCTCGGGGCCGGAACGGACGCGGACGCACGAGAGGCAGAACGGGTTCACCCCGCTGCCCGCCGTCACCTCCCCTGCGGGACCACCAGCACCTCCAGCCGCGAGGCGTGCGAGGCGTCGTGGTAGAGGCGCTGGGTGGCCTTCCGGTAGTCGCCCGGCTTCGCCTCGAAGACGTTCATGAACTGCTGCGGGTTGCGGTCGACGAGAGGGAACCAGCTGCTCTGGACCTGGACCATGATCCGGTGGCCGCTGCGGAAGGTGTGAAAGACGTCGGGGAGGGAGAGGTCGACGACGTCGGGCTTCCCGGGGGTGAAGGGCTCGGGCTTCTCCAGGCTCCTCCGGAACTTCCCGCGGATGACGTTGCCGCGGACCATCTGCTGCGCGCCGCCCGGGACGAAGCCGGAGGGGTTCGGGTCGGGGGTGGGGAGGTCGTCGGGCCAGACGTCGATCAGCTTGACGACGAAGTCGGAGTCCGTCCCTGTCGTGGAGACCTCGAGGTGCGCCTTCAGCGGGCCGGCCAGGGTGACGTCGTCCTCGAGGACGGGCGTCTCGTAGACCATCACGTCCGGCCGGCGCGAGGCGAAGCGCTGGTCGGCGGTCATGTACTCCTTCGGCATCCCGATGTCGATCCAGTCGATGAACGGGACGGGGCGGCCGGGGTCGCTCACCCACTCGTCGAAGGCGTCGCCCGTCTCCGCGGGCTTCTCCCACGTGAGCGCGCCGCGGGCGCCGAGGTAGAGCGAGCGGGCGACGGCGTTCGCGGGGGGCCAGCGGTCGAGGCGCCGCCAGACGTTCGTCCCGGTCTCGAAGACGGTCGCCTCGGGAAGCTTCGGCGCGGCGCCGTCCTTCAGGAGCGACACGAAGAAGGGGAGCTCGACCTTCTCGCGGAACCAGGGGGCGGTCTTGTCCCCGAAGGTGGCGATGCCGAGCCGGTCGCCCTCGCTCCGCCCCCAGCCGCCGTGAGACCACGGGCCCATGACGAGGGCGTTCCAGGCGCCGGGGCTCGTCCTCTCGATGGAGCGGTAGACGGAGAGGGCGCCGAAGAGGTCCTCGGCGTCGAACCACCCGCCTACCGTGAGGACGGAGGTGTGGACGGCCTTCAGGTGCGGGCGGAGGTCGCGCGCCTTCCAGAAGGAGTCGTCGGTGTCGTGCTTGACGACCTCGTCCCAGAAGGCGACCTTCCCCTCCCAGAGCTTCGCGTTCACCTCGGAGAGGGGGGGGATCGAGAGGAAGTAGCGGTAGCCGTCGTGGGTCCCGGGGTCGAACCTCTCGGGCCACTTCTTCGCCCCGGCCGGGAGCTTGCCGAACACCGAGTAGAAGTTGAAGGCGTGCGGGAGCCAGAAGGCGCCGTTCCTGTGGAAGTCGTCCCCCTCGAACCAGTCGGCGATCGGCGCCTGGGGCGAGACGGCGACGAGCGCCGGGTGGGCGTCGACGGCGGCGCACGCCGCGTAGAAGCCGGGGTAGCTGATCCCCCAGATCCCCGCGCGGCCGTTCGTCCCGGGGACGTTCTTCACCAGCCAGTCGACCGTGTCCCACGCGTCGGTCGACTCGTCGGCGTCCTTCGGCCCCTTCGCGTCGAGGATCGGCCGCACCTCCTCCCACGTCCCCTCGGACTGGAACCGGCCGCGGACGTCCTGGCAGACGAAGACGAACCTCTCGTCCTCGAACCCCTTCGAAGGGCCGATCGCCTTCGGGTAGCGGTCCGGTCCGTAGGGCGCGCACGAGTAGGGGGTCCGCGTCATCAGGATCGGGTAACGGGCTCCCTCGCCGGGGCGGGGAGCGGCGCCGGCGCGGAACGGGGTGGGCGCCGCGTCCTTCGGGACGTAGACCGCGGTGAAGAGGCGCGCGCCGTCGCGCATCCGGATCCGGTATTCGTACTTGGTGTACGCGGACCGGAGCGTCTCGGCACGGTCGGGCTCGGCAGCGGCGGTGGCAGTGGCAGTGGCGGCGGCGCGGACGGGGCCGGCGGCGACGAGAAGCGCGGCGAAGAGCGGCGCGGCGAATCGGCTCATGGTGGGCTCCTCCGGGGGGCTCGCCCCGGCCCGGGATGATAGGGCGAAGGTCCCCGGGCCGCTCGGGACGCGGATTTCCTCGCCCCGAGCGCGTTTGCGCGCTATCTTCCGCGCATGCCGGCCCGCTTCGTCGACGGATCCCTGCTCCTCGTGATGGCCCACCCGGGGCACGAGCTGCGGGTCCACGGGCTCCTCGGGCGCCTCCGGCCGACGGTCCTCGTCCTGACCGACGGCTCGGGGCGCACCGGCCGCTCCCGCGTCGGCCGGTCCCTCTCGATCGTCGAGGGGGCCGGCGCCCAGCCGGGCCCCGTCTTCGGTCGGATGCACGACGCGGCCCTCTACGCGGCGCTCCTCTCGGGCGACCACGGGCCGTTCCTCCGTCTCGCGGCCGAGATCGCCGCCGCGATCGAAGCGTCGGGCGCCGCGGCGGTGGCGGCCGACGCCGCGGAGGGCTTCAACCCGGCGCACGACGTCTGCCGCCTCCTCGTCAACGCGGCGGTCGCGCGGCGGCGTGCCGCGGGGCAGGCGGTGGCGAGCTACGAGTTCCTCCTCGACGGTCCCCCCGCTCCGGCGGCGGCCGGGGAGCCCGACGCGGTGACCCTCTTCCTCGACGACGCGGAGCTGACGCGGAAGCTCGCCGACGCGCGCGGCTACGAGGAGCTGTCGGCCGACGTGGAGTCGACGATCGATCGCTGGGGCGTGGAGGCGTTCCGGACGGAGACTCTCCTCCCCGTCCGCTACGGCTTCGACCTGAGCGGGCGGATCGGCTCGCCCCCGTTCTACGAGACGCACGGCGAGCGCCGCGTGGCGGAGGGCGCGTACCGGGAGGTCCTCCGCTTCCTGCGGCACGTCGAGCCGCTGGCACGGGCCCTTCGGGCCGACGCGGAGGAGGCCGCCCTCGCGGCCGCGCGCGTCCCCGACGGGGCCGATCCGCTGGGCTGACCCCGGCGCCGGAGGTGGCCGCCTGCGCGTCCTCGTGACCTGCGACACCCTCGCGCGGAGGAGCGGCGCCCAGTCCTACGTCCGCGACGTGGCCGTCGGGCTCCTGCGGGCCGGCCACGAGCCGATCGTCTACAGCCCCGAGCGAGGACTCGCCGCCGCCGACCTCGGGCGGGCGACGATCCCCGTCGCGACGGACCTCGACGCCCTCGGGGCCCCGCCCGACTTCGTCCACGGGAACCACCACGCCGAGGTGATGACGGCCCTCCTCCGCTTCCCGCGGGCGGTCGGCCTCCACGTCTGCCACGCCTGGTCCGCGTGGGAGGCCCACCCTCCCCGCTTCCCGCGCCTCCGGCGCTACGTCGCGGTGGACGAGACCGTGAGGGACCGCCTCGTCTCCGAGGAGGGGATCCCGCCGGAGAGGGTCCGGGTCGTCCTCAATCCCGTCGACCTCCGGCGTTTCCCTCCCCGCGCGCCGCTCCCGCCCCGGCCGACCGAGGCGCTCCTCCTGAGCAACTACGCCGGCGAGACGACGCACCTCCCTGCCGTGAGGGAGGCCTGCGCGCGGACCGGCCTGAGGCTGACCGTCGTCGGGGCCGGCGTCGGCCGCGTGGAGGAGCGGCCGGAGGAGCTCCTGGCCGGGGCCCACGTCGTCTTCGCGAAGGCGCGGTCGGCGCTCGAGGCGCTGGTGTCCGGGGCCGCGGTGGTGCTGTGCGACGCCACCGGATCGGGGCCGATGGTGACGGCCCGCGAGTTCGCGGCCCTGCGCGCGCGGAACCTCGGGATCCGGACGCTGGATCGGCCGGTCTCCCCGGAGGTCCTGGCGGGCGAGGTCGGTCGGTACGACGCGGCGGACGCCGCGGAGGCGTCGCGCCTCGCGCGCGAGAGCGCGGACCTCGCCTCGATCGTCGGGAGCCTCGTCGCCGTCTACGAGGAGGCGCTGGCCGAGGACGCCGCGGCCGGCCCCCCCGATCGCGAGGCGGAGGAGCGGGCCGCGGCGAGCTACCTCCGATGGCTCGACCGGATGCACCTGCAGGCCCGGGGCTGGACGACCGCCGCCGTCGACGCGGAGCGTCGGGCGGCCGGCGCGAGGATCGCCGCGATCGAGTCCGGAGGGCTGGCGGCGGCCAACGAGGAGCTTCGGTGGATGCGCGCGAGCGCGACCTGGAGGCTTCGCCGTCTCGTCCTCGAAGCCCCCGGCGTCGCCGCGGCCTGGCGCGCGCTCCGCCGGGGCCGAGGGCGCGGGTAGCCCTCTCAGCCCTTCGCGTAGTTCGTCGCGCCGAACCAGTCGATTGCCACCACGGTCTCGTCGCCGACGACCCAGGCGTCGTGCCCCGCCCCGAGCGTGTTCACGTCGCCCTGCTTCACGTCGAACTCGGTCCCGTCGCTCATCACGACGTGCATCTTCCCCGAGAGGACGTACTGGAAGCGGGGCGCCTCGCACCGCTCCGTCCCCGCGACCGGCCTGACGTCCTTCGACCAGCGCCAGCCGGGCTGGGCGGTGATCCGCCCCACCGTTCCGCCGCCGATGTTGACGAGATCGACCTTGCCGCTCGCGACGGCGTTCGCGTCGGCCGGGCGGCGCGGAGAGGGGAGCCCCCCGCCTGCGCTATCCTCCGCCTTCTATGCGCTGGTCCCAGTACTTCCTCGTCACCCTCCGCGAGGCCCCCGGCGACGCCGAGGTGGTCTCCCACAAGCTCCTGGCCCGGGCGGGGATGCTCCAGAAGGTCGCCGCCGGCATCTACTCCTTCACGCCGCTCGGCCTGCGCTCCCTCCGGAAGATGACCGAGATCGTGAGGGAGGAGATGGACCGCTCCGGGGCGCTCGAGGTCGAGCTCCCGATCGCCCAGCCGAAGGAGCTCTGGGTGGAGTCGGGGCGGTGGGACCGCTACCTGAACGAGGGGATCCTCTGCCACCTCGAGGACCGGAAGGGGACCGAGTTCGCCCTCGCCCCGACGGCCGAGGAGGCGGTGACCGACATGGTCCGCCGGTCGGTCACCTCGTGGCGCCAACTCCCGTTCAACCTCTACCAGATCCGGACGAAGTTCCGCGACGAGATCCGTCCCCGGTTCGGCCTCCTGCGCGGGCGCGAGTTCCTGATGAAGGACGCCTACTCCTTCGACGTCGACCAGAAGGGGCTCGACGTCCACTACGTGAAGATGGAGAAGGCGTACCGCGCCATCTTCGAGCGGTGCGGCCTCGAGTACGCGCTGGTCCAGGCCGACTCGGGCGCCATCGGCGGCTCGGCCTCCGAGGAGTTCATGGTCGTGGCCGACACGGGCGAGGACGCCCTCGTCTTCTCCGAGGACGGGAAGTACGGCGCGAACATCGAGAAGGCCGTCACCGCGCCCCTTCCCGAGCCGTGGGCGGGCGAGGACGCCAGGCCGTTCGGCGAGGCCGACTCGCCGACGCCGGGCCTGATCACCTGCGAGGACCAGGCCAGGCACCTCGGGACCACCGTCGACCGGATCACCAAGACGATGCTCTACGAGGCCGTCCGCGAGGACGGGAGCGCCTTCGTCTGCGCGGTCCTGATCCGCGGCGACCTCGACGTCAACGAGGTGAAGCTGCCGAAGGCGCTCGGCGCCGTCCACGCCAGGCTCGTCGCCGAGGAGAAGCTCCCCGAGATCTCCGGCTGCCGTCCCGGCTTCGTCGGCCCCATCGGCCTGAAGCCGCCGAGGGGACAGGCCGAGGTGCCGGTCTACGTCGACCGGTCGATGGAGAACGCCCGCAACGTCTGGTGCGGCGCCAACCGCGAAGGCCTCCACCACTCCGGCTTCTCGCCGAGGCGCGACGTGAAGGTGGCGGGCGTCGTCGAGGTGGCCACGGCCCGCGACGGCGACCCCTCGCCGACCGGCACCGGGGTCCTCAGGATCAAGCGCGGGATCGAGGTGGGGCACATCTTCAAGCTCGGGACGAAGTACTCCGTCTCGATGAAGTGCGAGGTCGCCGACCCGCAGCAGAAGATGGTCCCCCTCGTCATGGGGTGCTACGGCCTCGGCATCGGCCGGACGGTCGCGGCGGCCGTGGAGCAGAACCACGACGACGACGGGATCGTCTGGCCCGTCCCCCTCGCGCCGTACGCCTGCGCCGTCCTCGCCCTTCAGCGCGACAAGGAGGTCCTGGACGCCGCGGAGAAGCTCTACGCGGACCTTTCGGCCGCCGGGGTCGAGGTCTTCTTCGACGACCGGGACGAGCGCCCCGGAGTGAAGTTCAAGGACGCCGACCTGATCGGCTTCCCGGTCCGCGTCGTCGTCGGCGGCAAGGCGCTGGCGAAGGGGGTCGTGGAGGTCTCGACGCGGCGCGAGAAGAAGGCCGAAGGGGTTCCGCCCGCGAAAGTCGTCGAGGTGGTGAAGGCGACGCTCGCAGCGGGAGCGCGGACGCTGGCGGTCTGATCCCGTCGACCCGGGGAGGGCGTCGGGCCGGGCCCGGCGCGGCCTCCCCGGGCGGGCGTTCCCCGGCTTTACCGGCGGCATCGGACCCTCCTATCCTCGCGCATGCGTCTTTCCGCCCGGTTTGCACGCCGGTTCGCCTCCCTCGCCGTCGCCGCCCTTCTCGCCCCCCTCGCCGCCCGCTCGGCGCCGGGCGCGTCGCCGACGCCCGCACCGACGTGGGGCCTCTGGCGCTACGCGCCGCCGGAGGGCCAGCTCACGGAGGGGGAGGGGATGCGGTCGTGGCAGACGGTGTCGGGCCGCTCGTTCTGCCAGCTCGGGCTCTATCTCGCGGTGGCGGGGGGCGGCGACCCGCGCGGGGACTTCGTCGCCGAGTGGGAGGGGATCGGACGGTCTCGCGGAAGCAATCCTCCGTGGCCGGAACCCTCTCGCACCGCGGCGCCGAACGGCTGGACCCGGCTCGAGGCCGAGCGCGAGGAGACGAACGCCGCCAGCGGGACCTTTCGGGTCCGGCAGGTGACCTTCAGCGGACACGGACGGCGGATGACGGCCGTCGCCCTCTGGAACGACGGAGCCCTCTTCGAGGCCCGCGTCCGCGCGTTCCTCGCGAGCCTCGTCCCGCTCCTCCCCGCGGACGCGGGCCGCGCCGCCCCGGCCGCGCCGTCCCGGCCGGCTCCCGATGCGGCGGTGCCGGCGAACGCGGGGGCCCCGCCCGCCCTCACCGCCCAGACCTGGTACAAGACGATCGCCAACTACTCCCACTGGGGCTTCAACCTCTCGCTCCCGGAGGTCCGGAAGCTGTCGGGGCAGGGCTACGTCCGGAGGACCTGGCGGTTCGGCGAGGACGGACGCTATCGCTACCGTCTCGAGGTCTGGTCGATGAACGACCGGCCGAAGGAGCTGTCGGGGATCGAGGAGACGGGCCGCTGGCGGCGCGACGGGGACCGCATCGTCGTCGAGCCGGAGCGCGCGGTGGCCTTCGTCGAGGAGCGGCAGTCGCGGCGCCGGCTCGGCGAGAGGCCGACGAAGACCGGGCCGACCGTGTACGGCGTGAAGATGCACTACCTCTCCGGGATGGGGGCCTGGTACCTCGTCCTCGCTCCCGTCGACGGTCGCCCGACCGACCGCGAGGGGTCGTTCGACGATCACCCCTCCTTCCCGGGCGCCTACCTCTACGGGCCCCCTCCGAAGGTCGGGGCCTGACGGCGCGCGGGCGCGGCCGCCGCGACCGTCACTTCGCGTCGAACTCGAACTCGGCCGCGCAGCCTCCCCAGACGGTGATGCCCGAGAGGCTGTAGATGTAGTTCTCGTACGCCTTGCACGGAACGGGACCGAGCTGTCGGACGACCTTCACGTTCCCGCGGATGCCCGCCGGGCAGACCTTCTGGACGTCGCGGGTCGACTCGCAGACGAGCGTCCCGGTCTTCCCGGTCGCGATCTCGCCCGAAGGGGTGCGCCCCGTCTCCTTCGCCTCGAAGGTTGCCGAGACGGCGCCACCCGGGCCGGCGCCGAAGACGCATCGGAACGTGATAGGGGTCGGCTGGGACTGGCTGACGTCCGACTTGAACCACCCCTCGCCCTTCACCTCCGTCCCGCCGCCCGACTCCGAGAAGTCCCCGTGGCGCTCGAGCTCCACGACGACCGCGTCGCGCGGCCAGCGGTAGCCGCGGCGCGCGGCGTCGTCCCAGACGGCCCGGGTGACGGCGGACCGGCAGGAGTCGAGCGCGGCCTGCCGGTCGGGGGAGAGGACCCCGAGGCGGCGGGTGCCGACGGGCTCGTACCAGACCTTGGTGACCTCCTCCTTCTTCGTGTCCCACCGGCAGCCGAAGGTGACCGGCTGCCACTCGTAGTCCTTGCTCAGGCGGGCGCGGCCCGTCCCGGACAGCTCGACGACCTTCCCCTTCGTCGTCCTCGTGACCGAGGCGACGTCGGGCTGGAGCTCGTTTCCCCCGGTGGAGACGCCGCGGTCCACCGCGTCCGAACGGACCTCGCCGTCGAGCTCCCCGCGGCAGGCCTCGAGGAGGACCGCGTCGCGGGCGATCTCGGTCGGGGGCCGTCCGACCGGGGCGCCCGACGCGTCGACGGCGGCGTACGTCACGGACCTTACCGCCTTCGTGCCGAGGTCGACGACGCACGTGTACCGAACGGGGAACGCCGGCGCCTTGTACGTCGGGCGGTACTCCTCCGTGCCGGTGACCGTGAGGGCGCCGTTCCCTCGCGTCGCCTTCGCCTTCGCGCCGTCGAACGAGACGGGGGTGGCGCCGGGGTCGAGCCCCGCGGCCGTGGCGTCGTCGAAGGTGGCTTTCCAGAGCGCTCCCCGGCACTCGAGGACGAGGTCGTGGTCGGAGGGGGCGGCGGCGGGCCGGTCCCGCTGCGCGGGGGCGGGGGACGCGAGGGCCAGGACGCCCAGCAGGACGCCCGGCCGCAGGAAGGCGACGGCGCTCGAACGCGGCATGGGATCTCCTCGTCGGGCCGATCGTACCGTGGGAGGACGGGATCGCCGTCGTCGCCGGGCCGGCCCTTGCCCCCCCGGATCGAACTCTCTATCCTCGCGGGTCGCCAACGCGGGGGCCGCCGCGACGCGGTCCCCGAAGGAGCCCTGCACGTGAGATCGCTCGTCCGAGCCGTCGCCCTCCCGGTCCTCCTGGTCGCCCTCGTTGCGGCAGGAGGCTCTTCCCTTCGGGCCGCGGACCAGCCGGCCAGGGGGAAGGCCGCGCCCGCGCCGAAGCCCGCCCTGCTCTTCTTCATGAACCCGGACGGGCGCCCCTGCCAGATGCAGGACCAGATCCTGACCGAGAGCCGCGCCCGGTGGGAGCCGCTGGCGACCCTTCGCTACGTGAAGACCACCGATCCCGCCGACCGGGAGCTCTTCTACCGGTACGGCATCCGCTCGCTCCCGAGCCTCCTCCTCGTCGGCGCCGACGGCAGGGAGCTCCATCGCTACTCCCCCGGCATCCAGTCCGCCGATACGATCCTGGCTGGCATCCGTTCCGGGACGGCTCGCTGAGCCGGGGGACCCCGCGTGGACAGCCTGACGGGCTTCAGCCTGGCGAACGCGCTGTTCGCCGTCGGAGCGGGCCTCCTCAGCATCGCCTCCCCGTGCGTCCTCCCCGTCCTGCCGATCGTCATGGCCGGGCAGCCGGGAGAGCACAGGCTCCGGCCGGTCGCGATCGTGGCCGGGCTGATGTCCACCTTCGTCCTGATGGGGGTCCTCTCCTCGCTCTTCGGCTCCGTGGTCGGACCGCTTCTCGTCCGCCTGGAGAAGCCGGTCGCCATCCTCATCGGCGTCATCGGCATCCTGCTCCTCCTGGACGTGAACCCCTTCAAGCGCCTGCAGGTGGGGCTCGCCGCCGAGCGGCGCAAAGGCCTCCTCTCGGGCGCGGTCCTCGGGGCCTCGCTCGGCCTCGTCTGGATCCCCTGCGTCGGCCCGTTCCTCAGCGCGATCCTGGGGATGGTCGCGGCGCGGGCCAGGCTGGCCGACGGCGTGACGCTGCTCCTCTTCTACAGCCTGGGGTTCGGCCTCCCGATGCTGGTCGCGGCGTACGCCTCCCAGCTCTTCCGCGAGAAGACGGCGGTCCTCAGGACCCGGCCGCTCCTCGTCCGGCTGGCGAGCGGGGGGCTTCTGGTGGGGCTCTCGGCCTGGATCCTCGTCAAGGGGCTCTACGGCATGCCCTGGTGAGCGCCTCCCCGCGCCCGGCCCTCCCGCGGGGCGCGCGGGGACCATGGCCGGACCTATCATCGGAGCTCGAACGGAGGTGGGCATGAAGGCTCGACTCGGCACCCTGTCCACGGCGGCGCTGGCGCTTCTCCTCGCGGGATCCGCGGCGGCGCAGCAAGCCCCGGACGATCCCTTCCGCTGGCTCGAGGACGTCCACGGCGAGAAGGCGATGGCCTGGGTGAAGCAGCACGACGAGAAGACGACCCGGGTGCTCGAGGCCCGCAAGGAGTACAGGCCGATCTACGAGCGGACGCTCCAGATCCTCGACTCGAAGGAGAAGATCCCGTCGCCCGAGCTCCTCGGCGAGACCGTCTACAACTTCTGGCGGGACGACGCGCACGAGCGGGGCATCTGGCGCCGGACCTCGCTCGCCTCGTACAGGACGCCCGACCCGAAGTGGGAGACCGTCCTCGACGTCGACGCGCTCGCGAAGGCGGAGGGGAAGGCCTGGGTCTTCCACGGCGCGACCTGCCTGGCGCCCGGCTACGTCCGCTGCATGATCAGCCTCTCGCCGGGGGGCTCGGACGCCTCCGTCGAGCGCGAGTTCGACACGAGGACGAAGGAGTTCGTCCCCGGGGGCTTCTCCCTCCCGGAGGCGAAGTCGAGCGTCGCGTGGCGCGACGACGACACCCTCTGGGTCGGGACCGACTTCGGCCCCGGGTCGCTCACCTCCTCCGGCTACCCGCGCGTCGTCAAGCTCTGGAAGCGGGGGACGCCGCTCTCGGCGGCCCGGACGGTCTTCGAGGGGAAGGCCGGGGACGTCGCCTCGAGCGGCTCGAGCGAGATCCTGAGCGACGGGCGGTACGACGTGGTCACGCGGGTCCCCGCCTTCTACCGGCAGGAGATGTACCTCGTCCTGGGCGACCGCCTCGTCAGGCTGGACATCCCCGAGGACGCGCAGCCTCGCGGCTTCTTCCGCGACCGGCTCGTCTTCTCCCTGAGGACCGACTGGACGGTCGGCGGCACGACCTACCGCGCGGGCTCCCTCCTCGCGACTCCCGTGGACGACCTCCTGCGCGGCGTCAGGAAGATGGACGTCCTCTTCGAGCCGACCGACCGCGTCTCCCTGGCAAGCGTCGAGAGGACGCGCGACCGCGTCCTCGTCCGGACGCTCGACAACGTCCGGACCCGGATCACCGCGCTCTCGCTCGACGGGACCGCGTGGAAGCGCTCCCCGGTCCCGACGCCGGGGGACGGGACGGCGTCGATCTCGGCGGCGAGCGACCTGACGGAGACGTTCTTCTTCACCTACCAGGACTTCACGACCCCCTCCTCGCTCTGGCTCGTCGAGGACGGCGCCGCCCCCGCGAAGGTCAAGTCGATGCCGGCCTTCTTCGACACGGGCGGCATGAGGACGGAGCAGCTCGAGGCGACGTCGGAGGACGGCACGAAGATCCCGTACTTCGTCGTGACGCCGAAGGGCTTCAAGGCGGACGGGAATGCCCCGACGCTCCTCTACGGGTACGGCGGCTTCGAGGTGTCGGAGGTGCCGCGGTACAGCGGCACCCTCGGGGCGGCCTGGCTCGCCCGTGGCGGGGTGTACGTCCAGGCGAACATCCGCGGCGGCGGGGAGTTCGGCCCCGCGTGGCACCAGGCGGCCGTCAAGCAGCATCACATCAGGAACTTCCAGGACTTCGCCGCGGTCGCGAGGGACCTGATCGCGCGGAAGATCACCTCGCCGCGCCACCTCGGGATCATGGGGGGATCGCAGGGCGGCCTCCTCGTCGGGGGGACCTTCACGCTCTACCCGGAGCTCTTCCACGCGGTCGTGGCGCAGGTGCCGCTCGCCGACATGCGCCGCTTCAGCCACCTCCTCGCCGGCGCGAGCTGGATGGCCGAGTACGGCGACCCGGACAAGCCCGAGGACTGGGCGTACATCAGGACGTGGTCGCCCTACGAGCTCCTGAAGCCGGAGGTGAAGTACCCCACGCCCTTCTACTGGACGAACACGCGCGACGACCGGGTCCACCCGGCCCACGCGCGGAAGATGGTCGCGAAGATGGAGGCGCAGGGGCACCCCGTCTACTACTTCGAGAACACCGAGGGCGGTCACGGGAGCGGCGCCGTCAACAAGCAGACGGCGAAGGTCACGGCGCTCCAGTACGCCTACCTCTGGATGATGCTGCGCTGAGGCCGCCGCCTCAGTAGCCCCGCGAGCGGTCGACGGCCTCCCTGACCGGGAGGCCGTCGGCGTAGCGCCTCAGGTTGTCGAGGATGTCGGGGACCATCGCGCGCGGCGTGGAGGGCCCCGAGTGGTGGGGCGTCACCACGACCCGCGGGTGGCTCCAGAGCGGCGAGTCCGCGGGGAGGGGCTCGCGGGCGAAGACGTCGAGGACGGCGCGGCGGAGCTTTCCGGCGTCGAGCGCCGCCACGAGGTCCGCCTCGACGACGAGTCTGCCGCGCGCGACGTTGACCAGCGTCAGGCCGGCGTGGCCGCGGGCGAGGAGCCCGGCGTCCACCACCCCGCGCGTCGCGGCCGTGAGCGGGGCGGAGAGGACGAGGAGGCGGGCGGAGGGGAGCCACTCCCCGAGCGCGGCGGCCGGGTGGAGCGGGAACTCCGGGTCGCCACGCGCGTCGCGGACGAAGCCGTGGACCTCGAGGCCGAGCTCGCGCAGGGCCCGCGCGATCTGGCGGCCGATCCGGCCGAGGCCGAAGACGAGGGCGCGCTTCCCCCCGAGGTCCTCGGGGAGGAGGCGGCCTTCCCAGCGCCGCTCCCGCTGGGCCGCCGCGCACTCCTCGGGCCTCTGCGCCTCGGCGAGGAGGTGGAAGACGACGTAGCGCGCCATCCAGAAGCCGAACTGCCCGTCCGCGCGGGTGATCGGGACCTCGGCCGGGATCGACGGGTCGGCCACGAGGTGGTCGACGCCCGCCCCGGAGCACTGGATCCAGCCGAGCCGGGGCATCCGCGCGAGCAGCCCCGTCGGGAGCTTCCAGACGAAGAGCGCCTCGGCCTCGGCGAGCCAGGGATCGTCGAGGGGCTCCGCGGGGTGCCAGCCACGGACGTCGAGCCGCGGCTCGGCCTCCCGGATGGCGGCGACCCACTCGGGGTGGCGGTGGTGGACGACGGCCAGCCTGCGCATGGCGCGAGGATGCCTCCGGTCCGCCCGACGTTCCAGCCCGGCCGGGGTCGCCGGTCGCCGGCGGGTGCGGCGTACCATCGCCCCTCGCATGAGCAACGACCTCTCCGCGCCCCTCCGCGAGGTGCGGCTCTCCGGCCGGGTCTCGGTCTTCAGCCCCGGGGGCGACACGCCGGCGACCAGCTACGGCACGAACGCGACGGTCGTCTTCGGCGACGGTGCGGTCCTCGTGGTCGACCCGTTCATCGCGCCGGCCTGGGCGCACAGGCTCGCCGAGCTCGTCGAGGCGCGCGCCGCCGGCCCGGTGACCTGGGTCGTCTCGACGCACCACCACACGGACCACGTCCTCGGGGCGTCGGTCTTCACGGCGCAGGGGGCGGCCTTCGTGGCGCACGAGGCGGCGGCGGCGCGGATGGCGGCCGAGCACGCGACGCTGATCGAGGCGCGCCGATCGGACCCGGCCCTCGCGTTCCTCTTCGCCGACGCCGTGCCCGTCGCGCCGACCCTCCTCGTCCGTTCGGGGGGCGCTCGCTCGCTCGACGTGGGCGGGGTCGGGGTGGAGGTCCGGCCCGCAGGCCCGGCCCACACGCCGGGCGACCTCGTCGTCCTCCTCCCCGACCTCGGGATCGTCGCGACGGGCGACGTCGTCTTCCACGGCTACCACGCGAACCTCGAGGACGGTGACGTGGCCGGCTGGAAGGCCGCGCTCGCCGCCCTCCTCGCATCCGGCGCCGCCACCTTCGTCCCCGGCCACGGGGCACCGGGGGGGCGCGACGTGGTCGAGGCCCAGCTCGAGTGGCTCGAGGCGGCGGAGACCGCGGTCGCCCGGGCGGCTCGCGAGGGACGGGGGCCGGAGGCGGCCGAGGCCGCGCTCCGCGCCCGCTTTCCCGGCTACCTCCTCGACGCCGCGGTCCCTGTCGCGGTCGAGAAGCTGGCCCGAGCGCGCTGAGCGGACCTCCGGCTCGCGAAGCCCGATCAGCGCCTGAGAGCGGGCGGGTGGAGCCGCGCGTGGCGGAGGAAGGCGGCGGCGGGGCCCGAGAGGCCGCCGGAGGGGAGGGCCCACGAGAACGTCCGCGGGATCGAGAGGTCGGGGAGCGGGACGACCTGCAGGTTCCTCCCCAGCTCGGACTGAATGGTCCAGCGCGAGAGGAAGCCGATCCCCAGCCCCAGGGCGGCGCACGCCTTGATCGCCTCGGTGTCGCCGAGCACCAGGTCGCCGTCGCGCGGGGCGAGACCGGGGTGGACCCGGCGGAGGGCCCGCTCCACGACCGCGCGGGTCCCCGATCCCGCCTCGCGCCAGAGGAGCGGCACGGACGCCAGGTCCCGGGCGGAGCGGACGGCGGCGAGGCTCGCCGGCGGGTGAGCGGAGCGGACCGCGACCAGCTCGTCGGCGAGGTAGGGCTCGAGCGAGAGCCCCGGCGCCCGCGTCAGCCCCTCGACGAGGCCGAGGGGGAGCCGGCCGCGCCGCACCCGGTCGAGGACCTCGTCGGTGTTCCCCACGTCGAGCCTCAGCCCCGCCAGGCGGTGGCCGCCGAGGAAGGAGTGGAGGACGGGGGGGAGGACGTAGGCGGCTGCGGTCGTGCTGGCTCCGAGGACGAGCGAGCCGCGGGGAGGGGCCGCTCCGGCCACGCGCTCGCCGGCCTCCTCGAGGAGGGAGTGGAGCCTGCGGGCGTAGTCGAGGAGGAGGCGCCCTCCCTCGGTCAGCCGGACGCCGCCCGCGTGGCGGACGAAGAGCGGGCGGCCGAGCCCGGCCTCGAGCTGGCGGATCTGCGCCGTGACCGCCGGCTGCGAGAGGTTGAGGAGGCGGGCCGCGGCCGACACCTGGCCTGCCTGCGCGACGACGAGGAAGGTCTCGAGCTTGCGGGGGTCGACGGTCGGGGTTCGTGCCATGGGCGCTCCATCACGGGAACTGATGCAAGATTCTAATTTGGTATTAGCTTCCGCGATCCCCATTCCCTACCCTTCCGCCCGTGCCCGACACCACCCGCCCCGACTCCCATCCCCACTCCCGCCCTCTCTCCCGTCCCCTCTCCCATCCCCGCTCGCGCCTCGCGCCGACCCTTCTCCTCCTCCTCGGCGGCGCCGTTGCGCTGAGCCCCGTCGCCCCCGCCGGGGTCGCGCTGGTGGGGGGCGCCGCGCTCGCGCTCCTCCTCGGCAATCCCTTCCAGGAGAGGACCCGCGCCCTCACGCACCTCCTCCTGCCGCTCGCGGTGGTGGGCCTCGGCGCCGACATGGACCTCAGGACGGTGGCGCGGGCGGGCCTTCACGGCCTCGGCTACACCGCCGTCAGCCTGGCGCTGGTCCTCGCGCTCGGGGCGCTCCTCGTCAGGGTCCTCCGGGTCGACGGCGACGCGGGTCTCCTGATCGCGGTGGGGACGGCCGTCTGCGGCGGCAGCGCCATCGCCGCGGCCGCCCCGGTGATCCGCGCCCGCGAGCACCAGGTCTCCGTGGCGCTGGCGACGGTCTTCCTCCTGAACGCGGCGGCGCTCGTCCTCTTCCCGCCGCTCGGCCACGCGGTCGGGCTCGGCCAGGACGCCTTCGGCCTCTGGTCGGCGCTCGCCATCCACGACACCAGCTCCGTGGTCGGGGCGGGGATGGCGTATGGCCGTCGCGCTCTGGAGGTGGCGACGACCGTGAAGCTCGCGCGCGCCCTCTGGATCGTCCCGCTCACGCTCGTCCTCGGGGCGCTGGCCGCGCGGCGGAAGGGGGCCGCACCCGACGCCCTCCCCGCGAAGCGCCCCTGGTTCATCGCCGGCTTCCTCGCCGTGGCCGCCCTGGTGACGTGGGTGCCGGCCCTCCGGGGGGCCGGCCACGCCCTCGCGTTCGGCGCCCGGCGGCTCCTCGTCCTGACGCTCTTCCTCATCGGCGCGGGGCTCAGCCGCGAGGCCCTCCGTGCCGTCGGCCTCCGCCCGTTCCTGATGGGCCTCCTCCTCTGGCTCGCGGTGGCCACGGTCGGCCTCGGCGCCGTCCGCGCGGGGCTCCTCTCGGTCGGCTGAGGGGCGGCGCGGGCTATCCTCGCCCGGCGTGGGGGAGCAGCTCGGGTTCGCGAGGAGCGGGGGGGCGGGTCGCGCGGCCCTCCGCGTCGGGACGCGGGGGGCGGAGCGGGTCGTGGAGAAGGACTTCTCGGCCTCGAGCCGCCTCTTCCGGTGGACCGCCGGCTTCCTGATGGCCCACCGCGAGGCGGTCGCCTACCGGCGGCTGGCCGGGGTCGCCGGCGTCCCCCGCCTCCTCGAGCGGCGGCTTCCGGACGGGCTCGTCCTCTCGCTCCTCGACGCGCGCCCGGCGGCCGAGGCCCGCGGGGCGCTCGAGCAACGCTTCTTCTCGAGCCTCCTCGCCCTCCTCGAGAGGCTGAGGGAGCGCGGGGTCCTCCACGGCGACGTGATGAGGAACGCGCTCGTGACCGGCGAGGGGGACGCCGCCCTCGTCGACTTCGGGGCCTCGTTCGTGATCCCCCGGCTCCTCCTCCCGGCCGCGCGGCCCCTCCTCTCCCTCGCCGGGCGCTACGACGCCCGCTTCGCAGCCCGGCTGAAGGAGCGGCTCGCCCCGCACCTCGTGACGCCGGGCGACGAGGCGGTCCTCCGGACGCCGCTCCCGTTCGAGGGGGTCGTCCGGGGCGGGGAGCGGCTCCTCCACGCCGCGACGTCCCGGGTGGCCCGTGGCTGACGAGGCCGGTCCCCGGCCGGCGCGCGAGGGGCGCGGCTTCGACCTGAGGACCGCCTTCGGGGCGGCCCTCCTCGTCCCGGCGGGGGCCCTCGCGCTCCTGTCGCCCCCCCCGTTTCCCGACGGCTCGCTCGCCGCGCTGGGGTTCCGCGCCCTCGCCTGGGCCGCGTTCGGCGCCGGCGCGGCCCTCCGCTTCTGGGCGACCCTCTACGTTGGCGGGCGGAAGGTCGCGGAGCTGGTGACCGACGGGCCCTACTCCGTCTGCCGGAACCCGCTCTACCTCGGGTCCTTCCTCCTGGCGCTCTCGGTCGCCCTCTTCCTCCCCAGCCTCACCTTCGCCGCGGCGGTGGCTGTCGCGGCGGCGCTCTACGCGGGCGCCACCGTCCCCTCGGAGGAGCGCTTCCTCGCCGCGCGCCACGGCGCCGCCTGGCAGGACTACGCCCGGCGGGTCCCCCGCTTCGTCCCGCGCCCCTCCCTCTTCCGGTCGCCGGCCGTCGTCCCCGTGAGGCTCGACGGCCTCGCCCTCGAGGCCCGCCGGGCGGCCCGGTGGGCGCTCCTCCCCCTCGCGGGGGAGCTCCTCCGCCACCTGCGGGCCGAGGCGTGGTGGCCGGAGCTCTTTCGCTTCCCCTGACAGCCTTCCCTTCCGGCATCTGCTAGCCTGAGGCGGCGCGCCGAGCGCACGGAGGTCGTTCATGCGACGAATCGCTGCGGTACTCCTCCTCGCCGGAGGAATGGCCCTCGTCCCGTCCCCGGACCCGGCTTCCTCCCGGCTTCTCGCCGACGAGCTGACGGTCGACGCCCAGTTCGCCGTGGCGATCGAGCGGGGGGACGTCGACAAGGTGAAGGAGCTCCTCGCCGCCGGGAACAAGGCGGACACCTGGATCGAGTACGGGGAGCACAAGATCACGCCGCTGATGAAGGCGTGCTGGGAGGGGCAGGACGAGATCTTCGACGTCCTCGTCGCCGCCGGGGCGGACGTGAACGCGAAGGACAGCGACAACGGCGAGACGCCCCTCCACTACGCCGTGAACCGCGACCGCCTCGAGCTGGCGAAGAAGCTCCTCGCGAAGGGGGCGAAGGTGAACGTCAAGGACGCCCGCCAGTTCACGGCGCTCCACAAGGCCGCCGCGGCGGGGAACGTCGGGATGATCGAGCTCCTCGCCGGGGCGAAGGCCGACCCGAACGCCGAGATGTACGGCCTGACGCCGCTGATGTTCGCGGTCTCCGCCAAGAGCGAGCCGGCGGTCCGCGCCCTCGTCGCGCACGGCTCGAACGTGAACTACGGCAGCAAGACGGGGAACGTCGGCCAGACGGCCCTGATGTCGGCGATCCAGACCGGGGACGAGGGGATGGTGAAGCTCCTCCTCTCGCTCAAGGCGAACCCGAACGCCCGGACGAAGTCGGGGGAGACGCCCCTGAAGCTGGCCAGGAACGGCGACCTCGAGGAGATCATCAAGCTCCTGAAGGCCGCCGGGGCGAAGTGAGGGGGGCGCCGTGAAGCTCCGGCCGTCCCTCGCCGCCGTCGTTCCCGCTCTCGCCGTCGCCGCGCTCCTCTCGGGCTGCGCCTCCGCCCCGCCTCCGGCGCCGGCCCCGCCCCCGCCGGGCCCCGAGGCCGGAGGGACCGCGACCGGGACGCTCCTCGCGGGGCCGGTGACGGTCCAGCTCTCGCACGCCTACGCCGTCGTCGTCCGGCCGCGCAAGGCCACGTCGGACCAGACCCGCATCCTCCTCACCGAGCGGCCGGTGCCGGTGGAGGTCCTCGACGACCTCCTCCGCCGCCTCCCGAACGCCGGGATCCGGGGGGTCGAGGTGACGCTCGACTCGCAGGGGATCCCGCTCAAGGCGGGCTTCTTCCACGAGGACCTCCCGGCCGGGCTCGAGGTGACGGCCGCGGTCGGCTACGCCCCGAAGCCCGCGCCCGCCGGCTCCCTGGCGGGGCGGCTCGAGTACAAGGAGGCGGGGAACTCCTTCAGCTTCGAGGCCGAGTTCCAGACCCCCGTCTACCGCCCGCCGCAGAAGCCGGAGCGCCCGATCGACCCGAACCTCCCCCCGAAGGAGCGGGCGCGCCTGGAGCTGACCGACGAGGGGCTCCCGCTCACCTCCAACGCCTTCCTCGACACCGTCCGGAAGGGGGATGCCGAGACGGTCCAGCTCTTCCTCGACGCCGGGATGCCCGCGGGAGCGTCCGACCCGTCCGGCAGCGCCATCCGCGCCGCGGTGGAGCGGGACGACGTGAAGGTCGCGAAGATCCTCCTGCAGGCGGGCGCCAACCCCAACGAGAAGGGGCCCTACGGCCAGTCGCTCGCTCTCGCCGCCGTCGACAAGCCCGGCACGGCCCTCCTCGAGGCCCTGATCGGGGCGGGCGCGGACGTGAACGTCGGGAACGACTACCGGGTCACGCCGCTGATGGCCGCGGCCGAGCAGGTGAAGAAGGGGGCGGTCGACCTCCTCCTCGCCCACGGCGCGAACGTCAACGCGCGCACCCCGAGCGGCGGCACGGCCCTCCAGGTCGCGGTCCTCCGCGGCAGCGTGGAGATCGTGAAGGCCCTGATCGCGGCCGGGGCCGACGTGAGGAGGGACGGCAAGGAGCTCCTGAAGCTCGCGAAGGACAACGACCACAAGGAGGTCGAGTCGGTCCTCCGCGAGGCGCTGAAGCACCCGGCGAGGAAGCCGAGGAAGAAGTAGCGCGGGGCGCCGGGCGCTGCCGCGCTCCGGGGAGAGCGGCAGCGCCCCTGCGGGTAACTCCGGGCTTCAATGGCCCCGCTTCGGGTACGGGGGGCGGACCGGCTTCTCCGGCGGGTTCCTCTTCAGCGCCTCGAGGACCACCTCGATCGCCTTCTCGAGCTGCGGGTCGTGGCCCGCGATCACCTCGGCGGGCGTCTGCTCGACGTCCACGTCGGGCGGGACGCCGACGTTCTCCACCGCGAAGCCGTCCTCGGGGGTCCAGAACGCCAGGTTCGGGGCGGTGACGGAGCCGCCGTCCATCAGGACCGGGAAGCCGAGGATCCCGACGAGGCCGCCCCAGGTCCGCTTGCCGATCAGCGGGCCCACCTGGAACTTCCGGAACATCCACGGCAGGAGATCGCCCCCCGAGCCGGCCGTCTCGTCGATGATCATCGCCTTCGGCCCCTGGATCGAGGCGCTCGGCGTCTTCATGTCGGCGCCGTAGCGCATCGCCCAGTACGCGATCCGCGGCCTTCTCAGGATGTCGATGTAGTAGTCGGCCACGCTCCCGCCGGCGTTGAACCGCTCGTCGACGATGACGGCGTCCTTCCATGCCTGCGGAAAGAAGTAGCGCTTGAAGTACTCGTGCCCGAGCGTCGACGTGTTCGGCACGTAGACGTACGCGACGCGACCTCCCGTAGCCGCGTCGACCTTCCGGACGTTCCCCTCGACCCAGTCGCGGTTCCTCAGGGCCAGCTCCGACTCCACCGGGACGACGTTCACCGTTCGCGACCCCTTCCCGTCCGGGCTCGGGCCGAGGGTGAGGGAGACGATCTTCCCGGCCGTCCCCTCGAGCCGCGCGAAGAGGCTCTCGGGGGGCTCGAGGTCGGCGCCGTTCACCGCCAGGAGGTACTCGCCCGCCTTCGCGTCGACCCCGGGCTCGGAGAGAGGCGCGCGGAGCTCGGGGTTCCAGTTGAGGCCGCCGAAGACCTTCCTCAGCCGGTAGCGCCCGTTCGCCACCTCGAGGTCGGCGCCGAGGAGGCCCCCCGGGACCTTCGGCGGCTCGGCGGCAGAGTCGCCCCCCGAGACGCGGTGGTGCCCCACGCCGAGGTCGCTGCAGAGCCACTGGACGAGGAGGTTGAGGTCGGCGCGGCAGGAGAGGTCGGGGAGGAAGGCCGCGTACTTCTCGCGCTTCGCCTTCCAGTCGACGCCGTGCATCCCCGGGTCGTAGAAGTAGTCGCGGTTGATCCGCCAGGCGTCGAGGTACATCTCCGCCCACTCGGCGCGCGGGTCGACGCGGACCGCGATCGCGTCGAGCCTGAGCTTCCCGTCGTTCGGCTCGACCTTCTTCGCCGTCGAGACGACGGCCAGGCTCTCCTTCAGCCGGTAGAGGAGCTTCTTCCCGTCGGCCGAGAGCTCGAAGTCGTCGGCCTCGGGGAGGAGCGTCTCGGCCTTCCGCTCCTTCAGGTCGAAGCGGACGAGCGCCGACTTCCCGTCGGCCTCCCTCAGGTAGTAGACCTTCCCCGCCTCCCCTGCCGAGAGCCCCGAGATCCCGGCGGGCTTGACGGGGAGGTCGACGATCCGCGTCTCGATCCCGTCCGGGTCGAAGGCGACGACGACCGGCTTCTTCGGCGCCGGTTTCTTCGCTGCCGGCTTTTTCGCCGCGTCGCCCTCGTCTCCGGAGGCACCCTTCGCGTCCTTCCCTTCCTTGCCTTCCTTCCCTTCCTTGCCTTCCGCCGCCTCGGCGGCTTCCGGCGGCGTCCCTTTCTCCTCGTCGCTCTCCTTCGCGAGGGGCGAGGGGACTCCCTTCGCGAGGACGGCGAGCCAGATCGTCCGCGTCACGCGCATGTCCTGGTTCTCGAGCGAGAACCAGTTGCGCACCGGTCCGGCGTTCGTCGAGGAGAGGAAGTAGAGGTACTTCCCGCTCGCGTCGAACGCCGGGTCGCTCACGTCCGAGAGCCCGTCGGTGATCCGGTACGAGCGGTCCTTCTCGACCGAGTAGAGGTGGAGCGTCTGGACGTAGGCGGGCGTCGAGACCGTGTAGGCGATCCACCGCGAGTCCGGCGAGAAGACGCCGCGGATCCCCTTCGTGCCCGCCGGACCGTAGAGCGGCTCCTGGGCGATCTTCTTCACCGCGCCGGTGGCCAGGTCGATGAAGAAGAGGCTCCAGGAGTTGTCGGTGAACGTCAGCTTCGTCCCGTCCGGCGAGAAGGCCGGGCGGTCGTAGAAGCCGGCGCCGCCGAGCGGGTAGCTCCGCGACGGCCCCTTCCCGTCGGCCGGCGCCACGACGAGCTGGTACTCCCCCGAGGCGTCCGAGAACCAGGCTACCCTCTTCCCGTCCGGAGACCAGGCGGGGAAGCGCTCGTGGACGCCCGGTGAGCTCGTCAGGTTCCTCGGGTCCCCCTTTTCGGCCGGGACGGAGACGATCTCGCCACGGAAGTCGACGAGGACCCGCGCCCCGCTCGGCGAGAGCGCCGCGTCGCGGACCCACTTCGCCCCCTTCGCCCAGCGGGGGCGCGTCTCGGGGAGGTCGGCGGCGACGGTGAGCGGGACGTCCGACACCTTCCCAGACGCCGGGTCGAGGAGGTGGAGGGTCCCCGCCTGCTCGTAGACGATCGTCCCCGCGCCCCCCGACGCGTGGAGGACGGGGAAGTCGGCGTGCCGCGTCAGCGCCGTCACCGTCTTCGTCGCCGGGTCGAAGGAGTAGACGTTCAGCTCGCCGTCGCGGTCGGAGCGGAAGTAGACCTTCCCGGCGAGGAAGAACGGGTCGGCGTCGTTGCAGCGCCCCTCGGGCCGGGGGACCTCCTCGACGGCGTGCGTCGCCACGTCGTAGAGCCAGATCCGCGAGGCCGTCCCGCCGCGGTACCCCTTCCACTGGAGGAACCGCGCGGCGACGGGGTTGTAGGCGATCTTCTTTCCGTCGGGCGAGAAGGAGGCGCTGGCGGCGTTCGGGATCGGCAGCTTCTCCGGGACTCCCCCCGAGACCGGCACGGTGAAGAGCTGCGTGTGCCGGTTGTTGAACGCCTCGCGGGGCGAGGTGAAGAGGACGGCCTTCCCGTCCGGGGTGAAGCCCTGGACGAGGTCGGGCGCGGGGTGGTGCGTCAGGCGGCGCGGGACGCCCCCCGTCGCCGGGACGACGTAGACGTCGACGTTCCCGTCCAGGTCGCCGCTGAAGGCGAGGAGCGAGCCGTCGGGGGAGAAGGCGGGGTCGCCCTTGGCGCCGGGGCCGGAGGTGATCCGGACGACGCCGGTCCCGTCGCGGCGGGCGGTCCAGACGTCGTTCGCGTAGGCGAAGGCGATCCGGTCCGCGGAGACCGCCGGCTCGGTGAGGAAGCGGGTCGGCCGCGCGGAGGCCTCGGACGCGAAGGCGGCCTCCGGGGCGAGGGGAGCGCCGAGGGCGGCGACGACGAGGAAGAGGAGGACCGGCCGGCGGGGCGACGGGAACGGGAGGGACATGCGAGGCTCCTTCCTCGTTTCGTTCGATTCCGAACGATCTTAGGGCGTCCCGGCCCCTCCCGGGGAGAGCGTCACCGCGAGCGGGGGGTCTGTCAGGAGAGCCGGTTCAGCTCGCCGTCGATGGCGCGCAGCGCGTCCAGGGACCCCATCGGCAGGCCGATCCCCCGGCCGCGCTTTCCGAGCGAGACGTCGAAGGAGCGCTCGGCGGGCCCGAGCGAAGCCTCGCGGGCGTTGATCCTGACGAGGAGCCCTCCCATCCCGAAGACGACCCGCTCCCCGAACCTCCTCACGGTGGGGATGGCCGTCCCGGCGCCGCACTCGACCACGGCGAGGGGGCCGCGCAGCTCGTCGAGCCACGCGGCGAGCCGCCTCTCCTGGGCGTCGCTCCGTCCGCTCTCCCAGCCCCCGTCGCCGAACATCAGGATGTTGGGGCGCGCCAGCGAGCCGCAGCGCGGGCAGGACGGGAACGGCGGCGACGCCCGGAAGGTGGCCGGGTCGACCGCGACCTCCACGCCGACGGCCGGGAAGATCCCGGCGCCGCAGTCGGCCAGGCACTGGAGGAACCCGATGGAGCCGTGGCACTCGGCCACCCGCTCATCGGCGAACCCCGCGCGCTGGAAGTGGCCGTCGACGTTGGACGTGAAGACGAACGCACCGGAGGGAAGCCTCTCGCCCCAGGCGTGGAGGAGGCGGAATCCCGCGTGGGGCTCGGTCGAGCGGTAGAGGTTGAGCCGGTGCCCGTAGAAGCCCCAGGCGAGCGAGGGGTCGCTCCGGAACCACGCCGGGTTCGCGAGGTCCTCGAAGCAGAGGCCCAGGGCCCGGAACGGGGGATACGCGCTCCAGAACCCTTCCGGGCCCCGGAAGTCCGGGAGGCCGGAATCGACTCCCATCCCGGCGCCGGCGGTGACGAGGAGACCGTGAGCGTTCGAGATCGCGTCGGCCGCCGCCCGGACCTTCTCCTCGTGTGCCATCCCCCTCCTCCGGAGCCTCGGCATTCTCTCAGGTCCGGGCAGGCGGCCGATGGCCGCGGAAGGGAGGTGAGCTCCGACACCGCGCCGCGCCCGCCCCGCGACGTCGAGTCCCGACGACGACAGTGTCTCGGCAAGCGGGAGAGAGGGCAGGTCGCTTCGCTGCCGGCGCCGCGTGGAGCCCTCGCGAGAAAGTGGCATCAGAATTGATCGGATCCGGTGAATCCAAGAAATCGTAGAAGCGCCTGGAATTCTAGATCTCATGGGCCAAATCGGGTCTCATTCCGGTTGTTAAGTCCCTCGAACACAATGACATAGCCCCTTGGCGACGCTCGTGCCGAAACGGTCTGTTTCTTGCAGATCAAAGGTGTGTGGCGGTGCTCTATTCAACTCCCACGGCAAGGGCGAAGGGGAGGCCTTGAAGAGTCGGAGGATCGCGCTTCAACCGCCTCGGGCCCGGATGGGTGTCGAGGTCGATTCCAGTTGCTCTGTCTTCTCCACGGGAATCTCGTCGGCTGTTTCTGAATGATCAAGAACCCCAGGCACCAGAACGAAGGAGGAGGAAACCAGATGAAGCAAGCGCGGTTGCTGCTCGCCCTCGCCGTCGTGGCTCTTCTCGGAGCCGCTCAGGCGTGGGCGCAGGGCGTGCCGACGGCCACCCTGTCGGGCAAGGCGATCAACGAAGGCGTGGGGCTCCCGGGAGTCCTCGTGACGATCAGCTCACCGAGCCTCCAGGGCGTCCGGACCCGCGTGACGACGACGAACGGGGACTACACGTTCGTCGGGCTGCCGGCGGGCTCGTACACCGTGAAGTTCGAGCTGAGCGGGTTCCAGCCCGTCGTCAGGAAGATCGACCTGGCGGCCGCCCAGTCGTACACCGTCAACGGCACCCTGAGCATGGCGGCGGTGACGGCCGCGGCGACGGTCGTCGCCCAGGCGGAGAACATCTCCGAGTCGACACAGTCGTCGACGACGATGACGAACGACACGCTGAGCAAGCTGCCGACGGGGCGGACCCTTCTCTCCGCCGTGACGCTCGCGCCGAGCGTGAACACGAATGGTCCGAACGGGGCCGTCACGATCTCGGGCGGGACGTCGTACGACAACCTGTTCCTCGTGAACGGCGCGAACATCCAGGACAACATCCGCGGGACGCCGCTCAACCTCTTCGTCGAGGACGCGATCCAGGAGACGACGACGTCGACGAGCGGGATCTCGGCCGAGTTCGGGCGCTTCTCGGGCGGCGTGGTCAACACGATCACGAAGTCGGGAGGGAACAGCTTCAGCGGCTCCTTCCGGACGAACTTCTCGAACGCCGCCTGGTCCGCCACGCCGACGCTCGGCACGGACGGCGCCCAGAAGCTCAACGAGATCTACGAGGCCACGTTCGGCGGGCCGATCTGGAAGGACCGGGTCTGGTTCTTCGCCTCGGGCCGCTACGGCAAGACCGACAACACCACCAACACCCAGTCGACGCTGATCCCCGTCAACCAGACGAACGAGGACAAGCGGTACGAGGGGAAGCTGACGATCACCCCGTTCCAGAACCACACGATCATGGCGTCGTACCTGAACTGGACCCGGGACCAGGGGAACTACTACTTCAACCCGCTCCCGGCCTACGACCTGGCCCAGTTCTACGACCGGCAGCTCCCGAGCGACTTCTTCGTCGGGAACTACAACGGCGTCCTGACGAGCAGCTTCTTCGTGGAGGCGCAGTACTCCCAGAAGCACTTCACCTTCGAGAACTCCGGCGGCCGGTTCACCGACCTCGTCGGCGGGACCCCCGTCCTCGACGCGTCGAACGGCGCTGCCGTCGCCAACTCGCCGATCTTCTGCGCGGTCTGCCCGGGGTCGGCCGAGAAGCGTGACAACCAGGACTTCTACCTCAAGGGGACCTACTTCCTCTCGACGTCGTCCCTGGGGAGCCACAACATCGTCGTCGGGTACGACCAGTTCCGCGGCCACCACCTCTCGAACAACTACCAGTCGGGCAGCCAGTACATCGTCACCGCCGACGCGGCGATCATCCAGGGCCAGACCGTCTACCCCGTCTTCACGCCCGGCGCCGCCTACTTCGGCTACTGGCCGATCTTCGCGCAGGCGATCCCGTCGAACCTGAAGACGCAGTCGGCCTTCCTGAACGACGCCTGGAAGCTCAACAACAGCATCTCCTTCAACCTCGGCGTTCGGTACGACAAGAACAGCGCCAAGGACATGGCCGGGGTCCTGAGGCAGGACGACGACGCCTGGAGCCCGCGTCTCGGCGTGACCGTCGACCCGACCGGCGGCGGGAAGCTCCGGTTCAACGCCTCCTACGCCCGCTACGTCTCGGCCGTCCAGGAGAACTTCGCCGGCGGCGCCTCCTCGGCGGGAAACCCCTCGTACTTCTACTACTTCTACGACGGCCCGGGAATCAACACCGGGAGCGGGCCGTACGTCGACATGGCCACCGCCCTCAAGCAGTTCTTCGGGTGGTGGGGGATCACCCAGGCCAACATGTTCCCGACGGCGAACCAGGACACGCTCTACGCCGCGGGGTACCAGGGCCTGAACACGCAGATCGCTCCGGGGATGCAGTCGCCCCACACGGACGAGTTCTCGGTCGGTGTCGCCGGCAACGTGGGGTCCAGGCTCACCTACCGCGCGGACGCGACCTACCGGAAGGGGGCCGGCTTCATCGAGACCCTGACCGACATGTCCACGGGCCAGGTGGACGACCCCCTGGGCAACACCTACGACGTCCACGTCACGCGGAACGGGGGGAGCGAGTACAAGCGTGAGTACTACGGTCTGGCCTTGCAGTTCGGGTGGAGGCCCTTCGACGGCCTGAACCTGGGCGGCAACTGGACCTGGTCCCACACGTACGGCAACCTCATCGGCGAGACCTCCGGCAGCGGCCCCGTGACGGGCGGCCTCAACAACTACCCCGAGTACATCCGGGCGAGCTGGGGCTCTCCCGTCGGCGAGCTCCCGCAGGACCAGCGGCACCGGGTCCGCGTCTGGGGTGCGTACGACATCCCGGTCCCGAAGGCCTTCGGGAACGTCAACGTCAGCGGCGTCTTCCAGGCGAACAGCGGCCTGCCCTACAGCGCCGCCGGGTCCATCAACGTCAGCAACTACGTCACCAACCCCGGTTACGCGACACCGCCGACCAGCCAGACCTACTACTTCGGCGGCCGCGGCGAGTTCACGACCGAGGCGTGGTACCAGCTCGACCTCGCCCTCAACTACTCGTATCCGCTCGGCCCCGTCGAGCTCTTCGTCCAGCCGCAGGTCCTCAACGTCCTCGGGGCCGAGCACCTGAACGGCTTCAACCTCAACACCACCGTCTACACGGCCAGGAACAGCGGGCGCGGCCTCACGGCGTTCGACCCCTTCACGACCGCCTCGACCGCCCTCGTCGAGTGCCCGCAGGGTGCGAGCGCTTCGGCGTGTGCGGCCCTGGGTGCCAACTGGCAGAAGGGTCCCAGCTTCGGCAGGGCCGCGAACTTCTCGGCGTATCAGCAGCCGCGGACCTTCCTGGTGTCGGTCGGCCTCCGCTTCTAGCCCCGAGCCTTCCCGGGATCGACGCCCCGGCCCTCGGGCCGGGGCGTTCCATTTCCGGGGCCAGGGCTGCTAACGTCACCGCGGAGATGGACTCCCGCCGCCGCTCTTCCGCCTCGACCCTCGCGGCGCCCCTCGCGCTCGCCCTGGCCGCGCTCGCGTGCGGGAGGGGGAAGGCCGGGCCGGAGCCGGCGAAGGTGCCGGCCCCGGCCTTTCCGAAGGCTCCCGTCGTCCTGATCAGCGTCGACACGCTCCGATCCGACCACCTCCCGTTCTACGGCTACGCGGGCGTCGAGACCCCGGCGCTTTCCGCGCTCCGCGCCGACTCGGTCCTCTTCGAGCGGGCCTACTCGCACGTCCCCTTGACGCTCCCGTCGCACTTCTCGATCCTCACCGGGCTCCTCCCGGCCGGCCACGGCGTCCACGACAACCTGGGCTACCGCCTGAAGCCCGGCGTCCGGACCCTTCCCGAGCTCCTGAAGGCGGCGGGGTATCGGACGGGGGGAGCGGTGTCGGCGTACGTCCTCCTCGGGTCGACCGGGATGGGAAGGGGATTCGACTTCTTCGACGACGGGATCGAGCCGACGAACCCCCACGAGGCGACGAGCCAGATCCAGCGGCCGGGGATGGAGACGGAGGAACGTCTCGAGGGCTGGATCGGGAGCGGCGGGAAGGCCCCGCTCTTCGCGTTCCTCCACCTCTACGAGCCCCACACGCCCTACGCACCCCCCGAGCCGTTCCGGAGCCGCTACGCTTCGGCCCCGTACGACGGCGAGGTCGCCGCGGCCGACGCGGTGGTCGGGCGGCTCATCGCCTTCCTGAAGGCCAGGGGGCTCTACGACGGCGCGCTCGTCGTCTTCCTCTCGGACCACGGCGAGGGGCTCGGCGAGCACGGCGAGGACGAGCACGGGATCTTCCTCTACCGGTCGACCCTCCAGGTCCCGCTGCTCGTGAAGCTCCCGGGCCGGATGTTCGCCGGGCGCTCCGTGGGCGGCGTCGTCGAGCTGAAGGACGTCTTCACGACCATCGGGGAGGCGGTAGGGCTCTCGGGCTTCCCCAGGATCGACGGGAACGCGAATCTCCTCGCCCTCGCCGCGGGGGTACCGGCGCCGGACAGAAGGGTCTTCGCCGAGACCGTGTTCCCGAGGACGCACTTCGGGTGGGCCGACCTGTCGTCGGTGCTCGACGGGAGGTGGCAGTACATCGACGCACCCCGCCCGGAGTTCTACGATCTCGTCGCCGATCCGGGAGAGCTCTCGAACCTCGTGGACCGCAAGCCGGGGCCCTTCCGGGCGATGAAGGTGGAGCTCGAGAAGAGGCGCGCCGCGTTCGAGGCGCCCGGCGCGATCGCCCAGGAGGAGAAGAAGAAGCTCGAATCCCTCGGCTACCTCTCCACGGGCGCAACCGCGGGACCCGGACCCCTTCCCGACCCGAAGGACGGGGTCGCCATCATCCCCCTCCTGAGGGATGCCTTCTCCCGGGCCAAGCACGGGAAGCCCGAGGAGGCGATCGCGCTCTTCGAGCGGCTCCTCAGGGAGAATCCCCGGATGCTCGACGTCTGGGACCTCTACTCGGAGGTGCTCCTCGACGTCGGGCGGCCGGAGGACGCGCTGGCCGCGCGGATGAAGACGGTCGAGCTCGCCCCCCCTGCAGCGACCGTCCCCCTCATCTCCGTGGCCGACCTGTGCCTGCAGATCGGCCGTCCCGACGAGGCGCTGCGGAACGCGGAGCTGGCGCGAGAGCGGGGGGACGCGACCGCGTCCGACACGATCGCCCGTGCGCTCTTCCAGAAGGGCGACCTCGCCGGCTCGGAGGTCGAGGCCAGGAAGGGTCTCGAGAACCCCATCCTGAGGCGCAAGTCGCTCCTGATGATCGCCCGGATCGAGGCGCGCCGCGAGAACTACCCCAAGGCCCTGGAAGCGCTCGACGAGATCCTCGCGGACGCGAGCCCTGGCGAGGTGCCGATCGGGACGCACTATCTCCGCGGCGACGTCCTCGCCCGGATGGATCGCGCCCCCGAGGCCGAGCGGGAGTTCCTCGAGGAGATCCGCCTCCGCCCGGAGCAGGTGGACGCCCGTGTCGGCCTTTCTCTTGTGTACGCGGCGCTCGGTCGGATGGGCGACGCGAAGAAGGTCATCGCCCAGATGGTCGACAAGGTCGGCACCGCGGATGCCTACGTGCGGGGCGTTCGGGCGCTTGCGTACTTCCGGGACCGTGCGGGCTCGGAAAGGCTCCGGCGCGAGGGCGAGCGGCGATTCCCGGCAGACCAGAGACTCAAGGAGCCGGCCGACTGACCCTCGGGGCTCGCGCTCCAGCCTTCCCTCACCGGGCCGTCACCCCGGGGAGCCATCCTCCTGGCAGGCCTCGGCAGGGATCGGTCCGGGGTCGACCCGTGCCCAGAGTTCTCGGGAATTCCTTGGAATCCCCCGGGAACGGGCCGTGACACCTTGCCGACCGCCGCCCATCGCGACCATCCTGAACGGGCCGAGGTCGATGAGACGTCGAATGGAGGCGGCCCGACGGACCGCCGGGAGTCGTCATGCGGCTGCGGTTCGGGGAGATCACCTTCGACGCGGGACGCCACGCGGTCTTCCGCGGGCCCGAGCACGTCCGCCTCTCGCCGAAGGCGTTCCACCTCCTCGAGCTGCTCCTCAAGAGGCGCCCTGGCGCCGTCTCGAAGTCCGAGATCCTCGAGACCCTCTGGCCGGCGAAGGTCGTGACCGAGGGGACCCTCGCCTGCCTGGTCAACGAGGTCCGCGAGGCGCTGGGGGAGAGCGCCCGGGAGGCGACCTGTCTCCGAACCGTCTTCGGCTTCGGATACGCGTTCGAGGCCCCGGTGCACGAGGTCCGGGCGGTCGAGCCTTCCTCCACGGGGCACGTCCTCCTCTGGGGGGGGCAGGAGATGGACCTCGTCGAGGGCGAGAACGTCCTGGGTCGTGCCCGCGACGCTGCCGGATGGATCGGTCACCCGTCGATCTCCCGCCACCACGCGCGAATCATCGTGGAGGGCGACCGTGCGGAAGTGGAGGACCTGGACAGCAAGAACGGGACCTTCGTGGGCTCGCACCGCGTGGTAGGGAGGACCCTCCTGCGCGACGGCGACGAGCTCCGGCTGGGGACCGTCGTCCTCGTCTACCGCAATTCGACGGCAAGCTCGTCGACGGATACGGCCCCGGGCCTGTGACTTCGGCGTGGTGGCCTCCTGCCGGCCTCCCTCGGCAGCGCCCTCACATGGAGGGGACTCGACGATCCGAGGCGACGTCGCGAAGAAGACGACGGGTCGACCGGAGGTGCCCGGCCGGTCCTGCCGAGCTCCCGGGTCCCGGAGGGACGCCCGGGGGGCGCACGCATCGCCGGTCCGGACGCCCGGCCCCTGTATCATCCGCCGCCATCCGGCCCGGAAGAGAGGGAAGAATGGCGCAGAAGTACTACCCCTTCTACAACCTGAGCGCTGCGGTGGGCCCGGGGGCCTCCAACGCGACGGACGACGTCATGCTCGTCCAGTTCTTCCTGCGGGAGATCGCGAAGGACCAGAGCGTCGGACCGCAGGGTCGCCCTCCGACGCCGCTGGCGGTGGACGGCGTCTACGGCCCCAACACCGCGGCGTGGATCGCCTGGTTCCAGAGCTCGATGAACGCGAAGTTCGCGGGATCCACCTACGCGGACGGCCGCGTCGACCCGGCCCGGGGGATGTCGAACGACCCGAAGTTCCTCAAGTCGACCATCTCGCACACCCAGTACACGATCGTCTCGCTCAACGCCACGTACCGGTTCCGCTACAAGGCGTCGCACAACGCGCTCGACGAGGACCCCAGGGTGCCCCAGCCGCTGCGGCAGGCGCTCGCCTCGGGCGACTACGCCTGACGCGAGCCCGCCTCAGAGCGAGCCGAGGAGCTCCGTGACCGCCGGGTCCCCGGGCGCGAGCTTGCGGGCCTTCTCGAGGGCCTTGCGAGCCGCGTCCGGGCGGCCCCGGGCGATCTCGACCCGCGCGATGCCGAGGAGCGGCTCGAGGAGCCGGCCGTCGCGCGCGTGGGCCTTCTTGTAGGAGCGGAGCGCGGCCTTCAGCTCCCCGCCCGCGAACTCGAGATCGCCCTTCACGACGAAGAGGTACGGGGACGCCTGGCCGAGGCTGGCCGCCGCGAGGGCGGCCCGCGCCTCCGTCGAGCGGCCGAGCTGGACGTAGAGCGCCGCGAGGTTGTAGAGGAGCGCGGCCCGGTGGGGGTCGACCTCGAGGCCCCGGCGGAACGTCGCGAGCGCGTCGTCGACGTCCCCCTGGCGCCAGAGGACGATCCCGAGGTTGGAGGGGGTGTCGGGGAGGCGCGGCCCGAGCTTCACGGCCCGCTCGAGGTAGCTCCGGGCCGTCGGCAGGTCGCCCGCCTCGAGCGCCGCCACCCCCTTGTTGCTGGCGGCGATGGCCGCCACCTCCAGGTCGTCCAGGAGCCGCAGCTCCGCGGCCCCCTCCACCTTGTCCTGGTAGAAGTCGTAGACGTCGAAGGAGGTCCCGTGGGGCCGGACGGCGACCATGTGGGCGTAGACGACGATGAGGTCCCCGGACTTCTCCGAGGCCCCGCGCGGCATGACGAGCCCCGCCTGGACCGGGATCTGGAGGGAGCGGCCGAAGGCGACGAGGAGGTTGGCGAACGACACGCAGTTTCCCTTGTGCGCCTTGAAGGCCTCCTCGGCCGTGAACGTCCCGGACTTCTCGTAGTCGAAGGCGAAGGTCTTCCGGTCGAGGAGGGCCGCATGGAGGCGGTCGAGCTTCTCCCCGTCCATCCCCGTCCGCGCGTAAACGCGGGCGGCTCTCTCCATCTCGGGCGTGTAGGCCACCGGCGACGGGACGGAGGCGGGGTCGAGGCCCAGGTCGGTCACCGCCCGCGCCCACTGCGCCGGGGTCAGGTCGAACGCGGGTCCCCGCCGAAGGGCCGCGCACCCGGTGAGGACGCCGGACAGGAGGCCGAGGACGAGGGCTCCCGCCAGGCCCGCGGCGCGGGTGGCGGAACGGGCCGGGGGAGGGAGCGGCCGGGTCATCCTGCCGGGTATACGACCCGCCGCGCCCGAAGGTTCATCAGCCGGGCGGGGTCAGGGGACGAGAAGCGGAGGCGCGCCGGCCAGGACGATCCCGTCCCGGGCCCCCTGCTTCACCTGGTACATCGCCTCGTCGGCCCTCCGGATCAGGTCGGAGCGGGTCCTCCCGTCGTCGGGGCTCGAGGCGATGCCGAAGCTGGCCGTCACGGTCAGGTCGAGGCCGTCGTCGGCGAGGAGCCGCGCCGTCCGGAGGAGGTGGCGGAGGCGCTGGACCACGACGAGCGCGTCGGCCTTCCCCGTCTGCGGAAGGAGGAGGACGAACTCGTCGCCGCCGTACCGGAACGCGGAGTCGATCTGGCGGAGGTGGCGCTTCAGGAGCTCCGCCACCCCGTGGAGGAGCCTCGACCCCGTCTCGTGCCCGTGCCGGTCGTTGACCTCCTTGAACCGGTCGAGGTCCACGAAGACGAGCGAGAGCGGGTAGTCGAAACGCGCGGCCCGGTAGAGCTCGGCGTCGAGGACGAACGCGAGGTGTCGGGCGTTGTAAAGCGCCGTCGTCGAGTCGGTGATCGTCAGCTCGTGGATCCTGGCCACGTAGCGGGCGTTGTCGATGGCGATCGCCGCGTAGTCGGCGAGGTGCCGGAGGGTCGGGAGGTCCTCCTCCTCGAACCGCTCGCCGAACGTCACGTTCACCAGCTCGATGACGCCGAGCGTCCCGTCCCTGCCGGAGATCGGGACGCAGACGACGCGCCGCGTCGTCGCGCCGGTCAGGGAGTCGAAGGTCGGGTCGAACCGGGGATCGGACCGCGCGTCGGTGACGACCACCGCCTCCCCGTGCTCGGCGCACCACCCCGCGAGGCCCCGGCCCATCTTCACCCGGGCGTGCTTGAGCTCGGAGGCGCCCGGCCCCACGGCGATCTCGAAGGAGAGCGTCTCCCGCCTCTCGTCGGCGAGGAGGAGCGACCAGCTGTCGGGGTGGAGGAGCTGGCTCAGCTTCTCCATGATGGTGGTGAGGACGCGGGAGAGGTCGAGGGTCGAGGCGAGCTCCTTGCCGACCTCGTGGAAGAGGGAGAGTCGGCGCACCTCCCGGCGGAGGGCGATCACCTCGTCGAGGAGGGCGGACGGGTCCTGGCCGGGGTCGCGCGCCGCGTCCATGGCGACCGATTCTCGCATCGGACGCCGCCCGCCCGCCGCATAATCCTCGCTTCGCGCCGGCCGGGCCGACCCGGCCGCGCGCCCTGGAAGGAGCGCCGATGTCCCGAGCCGTGCTTCCGGCGATCGCCCTCGCAGCCCTCGTCCCGCTCGCCGTTCCCGCCCGCGCCGCCGACGAGAAGGTCGACCTCGCCGCGGTGACGCGGATCCGGGACGAGGCCTTCAACCGCAGCAAGGCCCAGGAGACGCTGAGCAAGCTGACCGACGAGCTGGGGCCGCGCCTGACCGGCTCACCCAGCTACAGGCGGGCCGCCGAGTGGGCGAAGGGCCAGCTCGAGGAGTGGGGCCTGACGGCGCGTCTCGTGCCGGTGACGTTCGGGCGAGGCTGGCAGCTGGACCACGTCGCGGTCCACATGCTCAGGCCCGGCGTGGCCCCGCTCGAGGCCTACCCGAAGGCGTGGTCGCCCGGGACCGACGGCCCGAGGAGGGGAGAGGCGGTCTTCGCGAAGCTGGAGAAGGAGGAGGACCTCGACGCGTGGAAGGGGAAGCTCGCGGGGAAGGTCGTCCTGACCTCCGAGCCCCCCGAGGTCAGGCCGCGCGAGAAGGCCGACGCCGAGCGCTACACGAAGGAGACGCTCGACGACGTCGTCCGCTTCGAGCCGGGGGGCCGCGGCCGGTTCTCGCCCGCCGAGCGGGAGAAGTTCATGAAGCAGCGCCGGTTCCGGAGGAAGCTCGCGGCGTTCCTCGTGGAGGAGAAGGTCCTCGCCTGGGTCGACGGCTCGAGGGGGGACGACGGGACCGTCTTCGTCCAGGCGGACGGCGGGTGGCGCAAGGACGACCCGCCCGTCCCGGTGACGCTGGTCCTCGGCGCCGAGCAGTACGGCCGGATCGTCCGGCTCCTCGAGCGGAAGGTCCCGGTGGAGCTGGAGGTGGACGTGAAGACGACGTTCACGCCCGAGGACCCGCTCGCCTCCGCCGACGTGATCGCCGAGATCCCGGGGACCGACAGGAAGGACGAGGTCGTGATGCTGGGGGCGCACCTCGACTCCTGGCACGCCGGGACGGGGGCGACCGACAACGCCGCCGGCTGCGCGGCGGTGATGGAGGCGGTGAGGATCCTGAAGGCGGCCGGCCTCAGGCCGCGGCGGACGATCCGCGTCGGCCTCTGGAGCGGCGAGGAGCAGGGCTTCTACGGCTCGCGCGCCTGGGTCTCCGAGACGCTCGCCTCGCGTCCCGAGCCGAAGGAGAAGCCGGGAGACGACACGCCGCCCTGGATGCGGCGCCCCACGGGGCCCCTCTTCTTCAAGCCGGAGTACGCGAAGTTCTCCGTCTACTTCAACCTCGACAACGGCGGCGGGAAGATCCGCGGCATCTACACCCAGGAGAACGCCGAGGTGGCGCCGATCTTCCAGGCCTGGCTCGCGCCGTTCGCCGACACGGGGGCGACCGCCGTGACGATGAAGCGGACCGGCGGGACCGACCACGTGACGTTCGACGGCGTCGGGCTCCCCGGCTTCCAGTTCATCCAGGACGAGCTCGACTACGACACGCGGACGCACCACTCGAACATGGACGTCTACGAGCGCGTCCCGAAGGGGGACCTGATGCAGGCGTCCGCGGTCCTCGCGGCCTTCGCCTGGCAGGCCGCCCAGCGGGACGGGCTGATGCCGAGGAAGCCACTCCCGCCCGAGCCGAAGACCCCGGAGCGCGAGCCCGCCGGCCGTCCGTGACGTCTCGCCGGGCGGGGCCTGGACAGGCCTGCAGCCCGGGAGGAGCATCCCGAAGGGCCTCTTCGCCGGAAGGCACCCCTCGCCGCCCGGCGGGGCCCGGCCGCCCGCGGGGGGCCGAGGAGGGCGAGATGGAGGAACCCGACGTCCGGCCGGTGGCCGAGGTGGCGGAGAGGCTCGGCCTCTCCCGAGACCGGCTCGTCCCGTTCGGCGACGACAAGGCCAAGGTGAAGCCCGCCGCGGGGGGAACGGTGCCCCACGCGGGCCGCCTCGTCCTCGTCTCGGCGATCACGCCGACCGACGCGGGCGAGGGGAAGACCACGACGTCCATCGGACTCGCGCAGGGGCTCGCGCGGCTCGGCGAGAGGGCGTGCCTCGCCCTCCGCGAGCCGTCGCTTGGGCCGACGTTCGGGATGAAGGGGGGGGCGACGGGAGGAGGGAGGGCGCGGCTCGTCCCCTCGGACGACATCAACCTCCACTTCACGGGCGACTTCCACGCCGTCACGGCCGCGCACAACCTCCTGTCGGCGCTCCTCGACAACCACATCCACCGCGGGAACCGGCTGGGGATCGACCCGCGCCGGGTCTTCTGGCGGCGCGTCCTCGACGTGAACGACCGCGCCCTGCGCCACGTCGTCATCGGCCTCGGCGGCGTCCTCGAGGGGGTCCCGCGCGAGACCGGGTTCGACATCACCCCTGCGTCCGAGGTCATGGCCGCTCTCTGCCTGGCCGAGGACGCCGAGGACCTCCGCCGCCGGCTGTCGCGGATCGTCGTGGCCCTCACGTTCGAGAAGGCGCCCATCACGGCCGCCGACCTCTCGGCCGTCGGCGCCATGCTCGCGCTGCTGCGCGACGCCCTCCTCCCGAACCTCGTCCAGACGGGCGAAGGGGTCCCCGCCCTCGTCCACGGCGGGCCCTTCGCGAACATCGCCCACGGCTGCAACTCCGTCATCGCCACGAGGACGGCCCTCTCGCTCGCCGACTGGGCGGTCACCGAGGCGGGCTTCGGCTTCGACCTCGGGGCCGAGAAGTTCTTCGACATCAAGTGCGCCTCGGCGGGGCTCGACACCGCCGCGGTGGTGCTCGTGGCGACCGTCCGGGCGCTGAAGCGGCACGGCGGCGTCGCGAAGGGGGCGCTCGAGACGCCCGACCCCGAGGCCGTGGAGCGGGGCCTCCCGAACCTCGCCAAGCACCTGGAGAGCATCCGCGAGTTCGGGGAGGTCCCCGTCGTCGCCCTCAACCGGTTCCCCGCCGATTCTCCCGACGAGATCCAGGTGGTGAGGCGCGCGTGCGAGGCGTGGGGCGCGCCGTTCGCCGTCTCGGACGGCTACGCACGGGGGGGCGAGGGGTGCGTCGCGCTGGCGGAGGCTGTCCTCACCCACGCCGAGCGGCGGTCGCAGCCCTTCCGGCCGCTCTACGGCTGGGGGGAGCCGGTGAAGGAGAAGATGGCGCGGATCGCGCGGCACATGTACGGCGCCGACGACGTGGAGTACACGCGGGAGGCGGAGCGCGACCTCGCCGAGGTGAGCCGGCTCGGGATGGAGGGCCTCCCGCTCTGCGTGGCGAAGACGCAGATGTCGCTCTCCGACGACCCGAAGCGCGTCGGGCGCCCGGAGTCCTTCGACGTGACCGTCCGGGGCGTCCTCCTGGCGGCGGGGGCGGGCTACCTGGTCCCGCTCCTGGGCGACATCCTCCGGATGCCGGGCCTCCCGGCGGAGCCGGCCGCGGAGCGGATCGACCTCGTCGACGGGCGGATCGTCGGGATCGGCTGAGACGGACGGGTGAGGCGGCGGGAGAGGGCCCCGTCGACCGGCCCGGGCCGGCCGGACCCGCCCGCGTCTACCGCGTCCCGGGACCTTCCGCCGGCTCCGGCGCCGCCGTCCAGCCGAGACGGTCGAAGAGGGCGAAGAGGAGGCTGAGGCCGACCGCGACGAACGTGCCGAGCGCCATCCCCTTCAGCTCCACGGCGCCGAGCTTCACCGCCGCGCCGCTGGCGCCGCTGACGAGGACGACCGACGTGAGGACGAGGTTGCGCGGCTTCGTGTAGTCGACCCGCTTCTCGACGAGCATCCTCACGCCCGTCGCGGCGATGACGCCGAAGAGGAGGATGCAGACGCCGCCCATCACCGGGGTCGGGATGCTCCGGATCGCGGCGGCGAGCTTGCCGAGGAACGAGATGACGACCGCCAGGACGGCGGCCCCGCCGATCACCCAGACCGAGAAGACCCGCGTGATCGCCAGGACGCCGATGTTCTCCCCGTAGGTGGTGTTCGGCGTGGCGCCCGCGAGGCCGGAGAGGACGTTGGAGAGGCCGTCCCCCAGGAGCGAGCGGTGGAGGCCGGGGTCCTTCACGAAGTCGCGGCCGACGACGTTGCCGGTGACGACGAGGTGCCCGACGTGCTCGGCGAGGACGACGAGCCCGGCCGGGAGGACCATCAGGATCGCCTCGGGGACGAACCTCGGCGCGTAGAGCTGCGGCACCTCGATCCAGGGGGCGTGGGCGACCGCCGAGAGGTCGACGAGGCCCGCGGCCAGCGCGGCGGCGTACCCGGCGACGACGCCGACGAGGACCGGGACGACGCCGAGGAAGCCGCGGAAGAGGACCGACCCGAGGACCGTGACGGAGAGCGTCAGCATCGCCACGCCGACCGCCACGCCGCTTCCGGGCTGCCCGGCGGCCTTGCCGGTCAGGCCCGCCATGTCGGTGGCGACCGGGGCCAGCTCGAGGCCGATCACGGCGACGATCGCCCCCATGGCCGCCGGGGGGAAGACCACGTCGAGCCACCGGGTGCCGGCCACCCGGACCACCTGGGAGACGAGGATGAAGAAGAGGCCGAAGGCGATGAAGCCCCCCTGCGCGGCCGCGTAGCCGCCGAGCGAGGGGTGGGCGAGGACGGCGAAGACGGGCGAGATGAAGGCGAAGCTCGACCCCAGGTAGGCCGGCACCTTCCCCCGGCAGACGGCGAGGTAGACGAGCGTCCCGACGCCGTTCATCAGGAGGGAGGTCGACGGGTTGACGTGGAAGAGGAAGGGGACGAGGACCGTCGCCCCGAACATCGCGAAGAGGTGCTGGAGCGAGAGGGGGAGCGTCGTCAGGAGCGGGAGCCGTTCGTCGACGTCGATGACGCGTCGCTCCATGGGCCTCCTCCTCGCGTCCGGGCTCGGCGTGGAACGCAACTGTCCATTGTAGGACAGGGACCGAGGGAGAGCCTCGCTTTCCGCCGTGCGAGCGGAGGGCTACGATCCCCCGATTCCCGCCGGGAGGGGCCTGTCATGCCGTCCGACCTCGACTACCGTTCTCCCTCCACCGTCGACCATGCCCTGGCGCTGATGTCCGAGGCCCCCGGGGGCGCGTTCCTCCTCGGCGGCACCGACCTCCTCCCGCAGATGCGGACGGGGCGCAGGGCGCCATCCGTCCTCGTCGACCTGAAGCGGATCGCCGAGCTGCGGGAGATCCGCGAGACGGCAGACGGCGGTCTCTCCATCGGGGCCGCGGTCCCGCTCGCCGACGTCGAGACGCATCCCCTGGTCCGCGCCCGTTACGCCCTCCTCGCGGAGTGCGTGTCGACCGTGGGGGCCTGGCCGCTCCGTCAGAGGGCGACGCTGGCCGGGAACATCTGCAACGCCTCGCCCGCGGCCGACACCGCCGTGGCCCTCCTCGCGTTCGACGCCGTCGTCGGCGCCGTCTCGAGCGAGGGGCGCCGGACCCTCCCGATGAGCCGCTTCTTCACGGGGCCGGGCCGGACCGCGCTCCGCCCCGGGGAGCTCGTCACCGACGTCGTCCTCCCCGCGACGAGCCGAGGCTTCGCCGGGTCGTACCTCCGCCTCTCGCGCCGGAAGGGGATGGACCTGGCGACCGTGGGCGTCCTCGTCGGCCGGTCCGACGGGGAGCTCCCGCCGCGCTACCGGATCGCGCTCGCGGCCGTGGCGCCGACGCCGATCCGCGCCGTCGCCGCCGAGGAGCTGCTCGAGGCCCGGGGGCCCAAGGCGGCGGCCGAGGCCGCCGAGCTGGCGATGGACGCGTGCGCGCCGATCACCGACTTAAGGGGGAGCGCGGAGTACCGGCGCGAGATGGTCGGGGTGCTCGTCCGCCGGGGCGTGGCGATGCTGGAGAGAAAGGCGCGGCCATGAGGAAGACGATCACGCTCGAGGTGAACGGCGCCTCCGAGACCGCCGAGGTCGAGGTCGGGACGACGCTCCTCCGGCTCCTGCGCGACGGGCTCGACCTGACCGGGACGAAGGAGGGGTGCAACGAGGGGGAGTGCGGGTCGTGCATGGTCCTCCTCGACGGGCGTCCGGTGAACGCCTGCCTCGTCCTCGCCGTCGAGGCGGACGGGGCGCGCGTGACGACCGTCGAGGGGCTCTCCCGCGACGGCCTCCTCCACCCGCTCCAGAGGGCGTTCCTCGCCCACGCCGCCGTCCAGTGCGGCTTCTGCACCCCCGGGATGATCGTCAGCGCCGTGGCGCTCCTGCGCGACGACCCCGACCCGTCGGAGGACGCCGTCCGCCGCGCCCTCTCCGGCAACCTCTGCCGCTGCACCGGCTACCGGCAGATCGTCGACGCCGTCCGCGCCGCCGCGGCCGCCCTCCGCGCGGGGGAGGGGGCGCCCGAGCCCCCTCGACGCGCGGAGACCCGTCCGACGGCTCTCCCCGTCCGCGAGGAGGTGCCGGCGTGAGCGCCCCCCGGGCCGTCGGCCGGGAGGTCGAGCGGGTCGACGGAGTCGAGAAGGTGACCGGCGCCGCCCGCTACACGGCCGACCTGAAGTTCCCGCGCCTCCTTCACGTCGCCGTCGTCCGCTCGCCTCACCCGCACGCCCGCGTCCTCGGCGTGAGGACGGAGCGGGCCGCGCGCGCGGCCGGCGTCAGGGCGGTGGCTTCGGGGCGCGACTTCCCGCTCCACACCGGCATCTACCTGAAGGACCAGACCGTCTTCGCCACCGACCGCGTCCGCTTCGTCGGGGACCCCGTGGCCGCGGTCGCGGCCGAGACGCCCGAGGAGGCCGCGGCCGGAGCCGCGCTCGTCGAGGTGGACTACGAGCCTCTCCGTCCGATCTTCGACGTGGAGGAGGGGATCGCCGACGGGGCCCCCCTGGTCCACCCCGACCTCGGCCGGTACGAGGTCGTCCCCTGGATCCAGCCGAAGGCGGGGACGAACGTCTGCAACCACCTGAAGATCCGGAAGGGCGACTACGAGGGGGCCCTCCGCCGCTCCTCCCGCGTCTTCGAGAACGTCTTCCGCGTCCCGCAGGTCCAGCACGTCCCGCTCGAGCCGCACGTCTCCGTGGCGCGGGTCGACCTCGCCGGCAAGGTCGAGGTCCACACCTCGGCCCAGAGCCCGTTCACCGTCCGTCACCTCCTCTGCGCCTGCTTCGGCCTCTCTCACGGCGACGTCCGCGTCCACGTCCCCTACGTGGGGGGCGGCTTCGGCGGGAAGGCCGGGATCAACCTCGAGCCGATCGCGGTCGCGCTGGCGAAGCGCTGCCCCGGGCGATGGGTGCGGGTGATGGTCGACCGGCACGAGGAGTTCTTCGCGACGGTCGTGAGGCAGGGGCTCACGGCGACGCTCGTCACCGGCGTCGACCGCCACGGCAAGGTGCAGGCCCAGAAGATGCACTACCTCTGGAACTGCGGCGCGTACGGCGGCTACGGGGTCAACATCGTCCGTGCCGCCGGCTACACCTGCGGGGGAGCCTACGAGTTCCCCAACGTGTGGGGCGACAGCATCGGCGTCTACACGAACCGCCCCGTCGGGAGCGCCTACCGCGGCTTCGGGATGCAGGAGATCCACTGGGCGCTCGAGCAGCAGATGGACTTCGTCGCGTGCGAGCTCGGGATCGACCCGGTCGAGTTCCGGCTCCTCAACGCGCTCGGAGCGGGGAAGGCGACCGTCACGGGACAGGTCCTCGACGAGGACGCCGGCCGCGTCGACCTCTGCATCCGGAAGGTGGCCGCCGAGGTCGGGATGGACCCCGCCCGCCAGAGGCGGCCGTACAGCGGGAAGGGGATCGCCTGCGCCGTGAAGGCGCCCGCGATGCCGAACGACGCCGCCTCGTCGGTGGTGATGAAGTTCGCCGAGGACGCGACGCTCGAGGTCCTGATCTCGGGGATCGACTACGGCCAGGGGCTGATGACGGTCGCGGCGCAGTTCGCGGCGGAGGCGCTCGACGTCCCCGTCGAGACGGTCCGCGTGAGGGGATGCCCCGACACCGACCTCTCCCCGTACGACTGGCAGACCGTCGCCTCGCGCCAGACGTGGGCCACCGGCAACGCGATCCTTCGCGCCGCCGAGGAGATCCGGCGGCAGCTCCTCGCGACCGCCGCGGAGGCGCTCGGCGTCCCGCCCGGGGAGCTCGCGCTCGCTCGCGGGACGGTCGCCCACGCGGCGTCGGGCCGGTCGATCCCGCTCGCGCGCCTCGTCATGGGCTACCAGTTCCCCGACGGCCACGCCATCGGCGGCCCCGTCTCCGCCTCCGCGTCGTACCTCCCCGAGGGGCTCCTCTTCCTCGACCCCGAGACGAGCCAGAGCGCCAAGCCCGTGGCGAAGTGGACCTTCGGGGCGCAGGCGGTGGAGGTCTCGGTGGACCGGGAGACCGGCCAGGTCACCGTGGAGAAGGTCTCCGCCTGCTACGACGTGGGGCACGTGATCAACCCCGGCCTCATCCGGGGGCAGACCTACGGGGGGATCGTCCAGGGGCTGGGGACCGGGACGATGGAGGAGCTGATCGTCGACACGACGACGGGCCGGGCGGTGAACGCCTCGCTCATGGACTACAAGATCCCCTCCTTCGAGGACGTCCCCGCCGTCCTGACCGCGGAGTTCGTCGAGACGCCGCAGAGGGACGGCCCGATGGGAGCGCGCGGCATCGGGGAGCACACGATGATCCCGACCCCCGCCGCCATCGCGAACGCCCTCTTCGACGCGTGCGGCGTGAGGATCCACGACCTGCCGATCACGGCGGAGAAGGTCTGGCGGGCGCTGAGGGAGAAGGAGCGGGGCGAGAGGGAGCGGGCCGGCGCCGCGGGCGTGCCCGCGGCGGCGCCCGCGGCCTCGGGAGCCATCGCGTGACGTTCCCCCCGGCCCTTCTCGACGCCGCGATTCCGCGCGTCCTCGCACCCCCCGTCCCGGCCAGGCGCCCCGCCCCGGAGCGCGCGCCGCTCCCGTGCCGGCCGCTCGTGGCGCCCCCGGGGAGGCTCGAGCGGGCGAGCCTCGACCGCGACCTCGCCGCGATCCCGCTCCCCGAGCGGTCCCGCGCCCTCCTCGCCGGAGACGTCGTCGGGCTCGACGAGGTCGGCGCCGCGGTCGTCCTCGAGGTCCACGGCCACCTGGCCGCGCTGGTTACGACGCTCGGGAGCGGCAAGGCCGACGTCGTGGCGTATCGCCCGCACGTCCGGGCCCTCACCGGCCTGGGACCGGGCCTCACGCCGACGGGAGACGACCTCCTCGTCGGCCTCGCGGCGGCCGCGAGGCGCCTCGCCTCCGGGGGGCTCCTCGCGCCGCGCGCGGCCTCCGCGTACGCCGAGTCGCTCGCGGGGCTCCCCGCGGGCCAGACCACCTCCGTGGCGCACGACCTCCTCCTCCGGGCCTCCGCCGGCCTCTTCCCCGCGGTCCTCGCCGCGGTCGTCGAGGGGCTGGGGAGGGGGGACGGCGACTTCGATCTCCTCGTCGAGCGGGTCCGGCAGCTCGTCACGACCGGGGCGCACTCGGGCGCGGACCTCCTCGCCGGGGCCTTCGCCCTCGTCCGCGGCGTCGTCGACGCCCCGGAGGCCTGGTGAGCGCCGTCGTCCTCGTCCGGGAAGGGTGCTACCAGGACTCCGCCCGCCTCATGCAGGTGGGCCGCGAGATCGCCGCGCTCCCCGGGGTCGTCGAGGCGGTCGCGATGATGGGGACCGGCGCCAACCGCAGGCTCCTTTACGACGCCGGCTTCGCCGGGGCGGCCCTCGACCGGGCGACCCCGATGGACATGGTGGTGGCGCTCCGGGCGGAGGACGACGCGGCGCTCGGCCGCGCGCGCGAGGCGCTGGACCGGGCGCTCGCGGGTACCGGCCCGGCCGGTGTCGAGGCGACGAGCGAACGGCGCCCGGCCACGGTCGCCGAGGCGATCGCGGCGGACCCGGCCACGAACCTCGTCTCGGTCGCGGTGCCGGGGCCCTACGCCGCGTTCGTGGCGCACCGGGCGCTCGACGCGGGGCGAAGCGTCTTCCTCTTCTCCGACAACGTTCCGCTGGAGGACGAGGTGGCGCTCAAGCGCAGGGCGCGGGACCTCGGCCTCCTCGTCATGGGCCCCGACTGCGGGACGGCGATCCTCTCGGGCACCGGCCTCGGCTTCGCGAACAGGGTCGACCGCGGGCCGGTCGGGATCGTCGGGGCCTCGGGGACCGGGATCCAGGAGCTCTGCTGCATCCTCGACCGCGAGGGGGTCGGCGTCTCGCACGCGATCGGCGTCGGGAGCCGCGACCTCTCGGAGGTCGTGGGCGGAGCGATGTCGGAGTCCGGCCTCGCGCTCCTCGCGGCCGACCCGGCCACGCGCTGCGTCGCGCTCGTCGCCAAGCACCCGGCCGCGGCGGTGGCCGAGCGGCTCCACGGCCTCCTCGCCAGGCTCGGGAAGCCGGCGGTCGTCCGCTATCTGGGCGAGCCGGCACGGCCCTCCGCCGACGGTGTCCTCTACGCCGGCTCCCTCGACGAGGCGGCGGAGCTCCTCTCCGCCTCCGTGCGAGGGGGAGGGATGGCGAGGTCCGACGACCGGGCGACCGTCCGGATGAAGGTCGGCCGCCCGTCGCGAGACACCGAGCAGCGTCTCGTGGGCCTCTTCGGCGGGGGGTCGCTCGCGGCCGAGGCGCGGTGCGTCCTGGCGGCGCGGGGCGTCGAGACCACCTCGCCCGGCGAGAGGCTCGGGCCGGGCGCTCCCCTCCCGCCCGGCCACCTCGTCGTCGACACGGGGGACGACGCCTACACCGTCGGTCGGCCCCACCCGATGGTCGACCAGACCGGCCGCTGCGACCTGATCCTCTCGGCGGGGAGCGACCCGACGGTCACCGTCCTCCTCCTCGACCTCGTCCTGGGCGACGGCGCTCACCCGGACCCGGCGCCGGAGCTGGTCCGCGCGGTCGAGGACGCGCGCGCGGCACGCGACGGCCGGGCCCTGGCCGTCGTCGTCTCGGTCTGCGGCTCGCGGCGGGACCCGCAAGGGACCGGGCGGCAGGAGCGGCTCTTCCAGGATGCCGGGTTCCTGGTCGAGCCGACGGCTGCGCGGGCAGCCGACGCCGCCGCGGCGCTCCTCCTCGGCATCCGGAAGGAGGTCGTGAGATGACGGCCGGGACGGTGCGTTCGCTCCTGGACGGCCCCCTCCGGCTGGTCCACCTGGGCCTCCCCGCCGTCGCCCAGGCCGCCGCGGCGGCCGGCGCCCGCGTCACGCACGTCGACTTCCTCCCTCCGGCCGGCGGGGACCCGCGGAGGCTCTCGGACCTCTCGGAGCTCCTCTCGGGCCCCTCCGCGCGGGCGGTGGACGCGGCGAACGCCCGCGCCCTCGCGCGCCTGCTGGCGAGCCGACCGCACCTCGTCGCGGTCGCCGTCGCACGCGACGTGATCCCCGGGATGGCCGACGACCTCTTCCTCCACGCCGGGCCCCCCGTCACCTGGGAGCGGATGTGCGGGCCGCTCCGCGGCGCCGTCGTCGGCGGCCTCCTGTACGAGGGGCGCGCGTCGACCGCTGAGGAGGCGGCGCGGCTCGCGGCGGCGGGCGCCGTCCGCTTCGACCCGTGCCACCACCACGACGCCGTCGGGCCGATGGCCGGCCTCGTCACGCCGTCGATGCCGGTCTTCGTCCTGGAGGACCGCGCGGGCGAGCGGGCGGGGACGCGGACCTACTGCACGCTGAACGAGGGGCTCGGGAAGGTCCTCCGCTACGGTGCCTTCTCGGACGAGGTCCTCGCGCGGCTCGCCTTCATGCGCGACACGCTCGGGCCGGTCCTGGCCGCCGCGCTCGAGCGGCACGGGCCGGTCGACCTCAAGCACCTGATGGCCCAGGCCCTCCAGATGGGCGACGAGGGGCACAACCGCAACCGCGCGGCCACGTCGCTCCTCTTCCGGGAGCTGGCGCCGTCGATCGTCCGGGCGACGGAGGACCGCGAGAAGGCGGCCCGCGTCCTGGAGTTCGTGAACGGCAACGACCACTTCTTCCTGAACCTCTCGATGCCGATGGGCAAGTGCATGCTGAAGGCGGCGGAGGGGGAGCCGCTCTCGTCGCTCGTCACCGTCATGGCCCGCAACGGGGCCGACTTCGGGATCCAGCTCGCCTCGATGCCGGGGCGGTGGTTCACCGGCCCGGCGCAGCAGGTCCGTGGCCTCTACTTCCCCGGATTCACCGAGGCCGACGCCAACCCCGACATCGGCGACAGCGCCATCACGGAGACGGCGGGGATCGGCGGCTTCGCGATGGCCGCGGCCCCGGCGATCGTCCAGTTCGTCGGAGGGACGGCGGCCGACGCCCTCGCGACGACGCGCGCGATGGGGCGGATCACCGCCGGGACCAATCCCGGCTTCGCCATCCCGGCCCTCGGTTTCTCCGGGACGCCGACCGGCATCGACCTCAGGCTCGTCGAGGAGACCAACCTCCTCCCGGCCATCAACACCGGCATCGCCCACCGGGAGCCCGGAGTCGGACAGGTGGGCGCCGGCCTCGTCAACCCTCCCCGGGAGGCGTTCCACGCCGCCCTCGCGGCGCTCGCCGAGCACGTCCGGACGGCCGCTGCCGACCCGGCGGAGCCGGCTCGCGCGCCGGCCCGCACGGACCCTTGACGCCTGCGAAGACGAAGGAGACGTCCATGCTCCCGATCGACCTCACGATCCCGCTCGGCATCGGCACCCCGGCCTGGCCCACCTACGAGCCGCTCCAGATGAAGTACTTCAAGCGGCTCGCGCCGAACGGCGCCAACGGCCAGCTCCTGACGCACAGCAACCACCTGGGGACGCACCTCGATGGCGAGATCCACTTCTACTCGCCGGGGAAGGACATCGCCGCCCTGACGCTCGACTTCCTGATGCACGAGGGGGCGATCGTCGACCTCTCCGACGCGGCCGGCGACTACGACGTCTACACGTCGAAGATGGTCGAGGACCGCGTCGAGGTGAAGGAAGGGGACATCCTGATCATCCACACGGGCTACCACCACTACGGGTGGGACCAGCCGGAGGCCGACGAGATCCGCTACATGGTCAAGCACCCCGGGCCCGACCGCGAGTTCGCCGAGTGGTGCCGGAGGAAGAAGCTCCGCTGGATCGGCGTCGACTGCGGGAGCGCCGACCACCCGATGAACACCATCATCCGGACCTGGATGCCGCGACAGGCGAAGGAGGCCGACCGCCACTTCCGCGAGAAGTACGGCAAGCCGCTCGACGAGTTCTACGACGACGGCAAGTACCAGCTGATGCACCTCGAGCTCTTCAACCACGGGATCATCCACGCCGAGTGCCTCGGCGGGGACATCGACCTCCTGCTCAACCAGCGCGCGGTCATCGGCGCCTTCCCGTGGCGGCTCGTCGACGGCGAGTCGTGCATCTGCCGGATCGTGGCCTTCGTGGACGAGGGGCGGCACGCCGCGCTGATGGCGAAGAAGGCGAAGGCCGTCCTGACGAAGTGGGGCGACGTCGCCGGCTCGCCGAACGCCTGGCTCCACGAGGAAGCGCGGAAGAAGGGCTGACCCGGATGCGCGACCTCGCCCTCCGTTCGGCGACCGAGCTCCTGGCCGCCCTCGAGCGGAAGGAGGTCGGGAGCGAGGAGCTCCTGCGGCGCTTCCTCGACCGGATCGAGCGGCTCTCGGGGACCGTCAACGCGGTCGTCACGCTCGACGCCGACCGCGCGCTGGAGGAGGCCCGCCGGTGCGACGCGGAGCGCGCGGCCGGGGACCTGCGGGGCCCCCTCCACGGCCTCCCGATGACGGTCAAGGACTCCTTCGAGACCGCGGGGCTCCGGACGACCTCCGGCGGCGCGCCGGGCCTCGAGGATTACGTCCCGGAGCGGGACGCCAAGGCCGTCGCGCGCCTGAAGGGGGCGGGGGCGATCGTCTTCGGCAAGACGAACCTCTCGACCCTCGCGATGGACGTCCAGACGTACAACGCCGCGTTCGGGACGACGAGCAACCCGTGGGACCCCTCGCGGACGGCCGGCGGCTCGTCCGGGGGCTCCGCCGTCGCGATGAGCACGGGCCTCTCGGCGCTCGAGCTCGGGAGCGACCTCGGCGGCTCCATCCGGATTCCTGCGGCGTTCTGCGGCGTCTTCGGCCACCGCCCGAGCTGGGGCATCGTTCCGACGCGCGGTCACATCCCGGGGCCCCCGGGGACGCTCGCGCCCCCCGACCTCGAGACCGCCGGGCCGATCGCCCGCTCGGCCGAAGACCTCGACCTGGCGCTCCGCGTCCTCGCCCGGGCCGACGAGAGGGACGCCGTCGCGTGGCACCTGAAGCTCCCGCCGCCGCGGCGCTCCTCCCTCGCCGACTACCGCCTGGCGGCGTGGCTCGACGACCCGGCGGCGCCGGTCGACGCCTCGCTCCGCGTCCGTCTCGAGGACGTCGTGGACGAGCTGCGGGACGCCGGCGCCGACGTGGACACGGAGGCGCGCCCCGGCTTCGCCCTGGCCGACCACGCGCGCCTCTTCATGCGGGTCCTCTACGGGAGCATGGCGAGCGGCCTCCCGGAGGGGCAGTTCCGGAGGCTCCAGGAGCGGGCCGCGGGGCTTTCGCCGGACGACGACTCGTTCCGCGCGCGCCTGACGCGCGACACGGTCCAGACCCACCGCGACTTCGACCTCGCCCGCGAGGCGCGGGAGCGCCAGCGCGAGCTGTGGACGGAGTTCTTCCGTCGCTACGACGCGCTCCTCTGCCCGGTCTTCCCGACGCCCGCGTTCCCCCACGACCAGAGCCCCGACATGGCCCGGCGGACCCTCGCCGTGAACGGCGTTCCCCAGCCGTACCTCGGCGCGCTCCTCGGGTGGCCCGCCCTGGCCGGGCTCTCGTCGCTTCCCGGCACCGCCGCGCCCGTCGGCTTCACGCGCGACGGGCTTCCGGCGGGGATCCAGGTCGTCGGCCCGTACCTCGAGGACCGGACGGCGATCCACGTCGCGCGGCTCGTCGCCGAGGTCGCGGGCGGCTACGTCCCGCCGCCGGGAGCGTGACCACCGGAGGGGGGGCGATGGCGGAGGCGAGGATCGGGTCCCTGCCGGCGAAGGCGGACCCTACTCGAGCTCCTCCCTCTCCGTCTCCCCGAGGGCGTTCAGGAACGTACGGAGACGCTCTGCGTCGACGTCACGCCGCACGCGACCTCGGGGCCGCGTCCCGTTCGAAGCTGGCGAGCGTCCGGACGAGCGCGTTGAACCGGCCGTGGGCGGAATCGGTCCCGTCGAGCGCGAGGAGGCGATAGAGCCGTCGCTCGGCATCGGGAACGGGCGGCGGCACGTCGATGCCGAGCAGACGAAGGCGCGGGAAGCGATCGAGACGAGGAGCGAAGGGACGGTCTCCTCGCTGCGGGCCAGATCGGCGAGCCCCTGCTCGATCAGCGCGGCTCCGGGTAGACCCTCGAGCTCCACGGGAGGATGTTGCCGCCCGCGGCGGGACGCCGGCGCTCCCCGCCCGCCCGCCCGACCCCGGCGACTCGTTCAGCCGGGATTCCTGGGCGGCTCGGCGGCCGACTGGCGGAGGCTCATCAGGTTCCCCTCGCGCCACGTGCGGATGACGCAGGTCGCCCCTTCTCTGCCTCGGCTCTTCGCGCGCGAGGACCTTCCCGGAGGAGAGGAGGTCGATCTGATGGACGACCTCCCTGTGGGGAGGACCAGCGCCCCCGCGACGAAAGCCGGCTCGTTCCCGAAGCCGGTGAGGAGAGTCACGTCCACGCCGCGCGTGAGCCTCGGCTCGCCCCAACGCTGGACGGCAAGGCCTCCGATGACGCAGAAGCGCCATCCCCGGGCCCGGCAGAATTCCTGAATCTCTCCTGCCGCCGCGAAGATCGCGTTCATCGCGAGACGTGGCGGTGGAGCAGGGCCTGCTGGACCACGAGGCCGGACCAGACCCGGCGCTCCCGTGGCAACGGCGTCGAGCCGGCCATCGAGAGGAGCTCGTCGGTGGCGGCGAGCGCCTCCTCGTCGGTGAGGTCCCGGAGCTCCCGTCGCCGGACCGCCTCGAGCGCGGGACCGGCCGCTCTCCACTGCTCCAGCCACGCGGCAGCTCTGGAAGAAGTCCCCGCCATCGCGGCCTTTGTAGGAAGGGGGCCGCGTCGGCCGGTCCGCGCTCGGGCGTCGCAGGACAGGCGAGGCGAGCCAGGCGCCGCGCGAGCCCCCGCAGGTCGTCCTGGAGCCCGGCGGGAGCGCTGCCGCCGGGAACGAGCGCGTCCTCGACGCCGGGCGGCAGAGGCCCCGGGAGGAGCAGGACGGCGCCCTCCCGGTCGGCTTCCGCTGCGATCGTGCGGATCCCGCCGGCCGATGGGCGATGTCGAGGGCCGGCGGCCGGGGGCCGGGCCGCGGACCGGACCCCGCGGTCCCTCGGTCCTCTCACGCGTAGCGAACGCGGTTTCTTCCGTCGGCCTTGGCGCGGTAGAGGGCCGCGTCGGCGGCCGCGAGGAGATCCGTCGCGGACGCGCCGCTCCACGTGCCCGCGACGCCGATGCTGACGGTGAAGGAGATGACGCCGGCGCTCGTGGTGACGGCGGTCGCGGCCGCGGCCTCGCGGAGGCGCTCGTAGACTCCGTCGTCCGGCTTCCCGCTCGTGCCCGGTGCAATGAGGAGGAACTCCTCGCCCCCGTGGCGGCCGACGCTGTCGTAGGGCCTCGTGCCGGCCAGCGCCGTCCGGGCGAAGGCGGAGAGCACCTCGTCGCCGGCCGGGTGACCGTATGCGTCGTTGACCTTCTTGAAGTGATCGAGATCGCAGACGCCGATGCTCAGCGCGCTCCGCTCCCGCTCGGCGCGCGCGACCTCCCTGTCCAGCGCCTCCAGGACGGCGCGCCGGTTCAGGAGCCCGGTCAGAGGGTCGTGCGCGGCCTGGAAGGCGAGGGCGTCGCGGCCTCGCACGATCTCGGCCTGCAGCTCGAGCATCCGCGCCCCCACCTGGAGGCGTGCCCGGAGCTCCTCGAGGTCGTACGGCTTGGAGATGTAGTCGTTGGCACCCGCGTCGAGGCCCTGCACGACGTCGCCCTTCTCGCCCCGGGCCGTGAGGAGGATGAGGTACGGGGGGTTGTCGGTCTCGCGCTTGCGGATCCGGAGGCAGACCTCGGGGCCCAGGAGGCCCGGCATGTTCCAGTCGAGGAGGACGAGGCGGGGCGGATCGGGCTGCTCGAGAGCCAGGGCGGCCGCGGGGCCGTCGGCGACCACCGTCGGCTCGTGGCCCCACTTCGTGAGGATCACCTCCAGGATCCTGCGGGACGTGAGGTCGTCGTCGGCGACGAGGACCCTCACCCCTGGACCTCCTTCATCCGAGGCACGAGAAGGGAGAACTGCTCCTCGAGGCCCTGCAGGAGCGCCGCCGCCTCCTCGATCCGGCCCGCGTTCCCGGCGGCCTCCAGCTCGGCAGCGAGGGCGCTCATGGCCAGGGCACCGACGTTTGCGCAGGCTCCCCTGATGGCATGCGCGCCCTTCGCGGTCTCGTCCGCGCGGCCCTCCCGCACGAGCTCGCCGAGAGCAGCCAGCCTCCTCGGGATGTCCTCGAGGAACTCGCGGGAGATCTCGGCGACGAGCTCGGCGTCGCCCATGAGGCGGCTCTCGAAGCCGGCCCGGTCGAAGACCGGAAGGCCCTTGGGGGGGACTCGGGCGGTGGCGGCCGGGGCGAGGGGCAGCGGCACGTCGTCGTCCTTCGGAAGCCACCGGTCCAGGACCGCGGCAAGGGCGGCCGGCTCGATCGGCTTCGGGACGTAGTCGTCCATGCCGGCCGAGAGGCAGCGCTCCCGGTCTCCCTTCATGGCGTGGGCCGTCATGGCGACCACGGGGACCCTGGGGTCCGACACCCGGGTGCTCCCGGAGCGGATGGCCCGCGTCGCCTCGAAGCCGTCCATCACGGGCATCTGGACGTCCATGAAGACGAGGTCGTATGGAACGGTCTCGAGCGCCCGGACGGCCTCCTGCCCGTTGGCGACCGCATCGGCGCGGACGCCGAGCTTGTCGAGGAGCCGGAGGGCCACCTCCTGATTCGTCGCGTTGTCCTCGGCCACGAGGACCCGGAAGCTCCTCCGGCGCGCCTCGCCGAGCGTGTGGCGGGTGGCGAGGGGAGCCGGCTGGACGCGGTTCGCCTTCAGGCTTCGCCCGAGGACCGTGGCGAGGCAGTCGTGAAGCTGCGACTGCTTCACCGGCTTCGTCAGGTAGGCCGAGAAACCGATCTCCTCGAGACGCCTGGCGTCCCCGCGCAGCCCGAGCGACGTCATCATCACGAGGAGGGCGTCCCGGAGGGCCGGGTCTGCCTTGACCGCCCTCCCGAGGGCCTCGCCATCGGTGACGGGCATCTGCATGTCGGTGATCACGATCCGGTACGGGTCGCCGCAGGCCACGGCCGCTCGGAGCATGCCGAGCGCCTGGACGGCGCTCTCGGCGTCGTCGTACCTCATCCCCCAGGACGAGAGCTGCTCCGAGAGGACGAGGCGGTTCGTGGCGCTGTCGTCCACCGCCAGAACGCGGACGCCCCGCACGTCGGCCTGCTCCACCTCCTCGACCCGCGGCGTCTCCTGCTTGCGGAGGAGGGCCGTGAACCAGAAGGTGGAGCCCCTCCTGTCGACGCTCGTCACGCCGATCTCCCCTCCCATGAGGCGAGCGAGGTGCTTGCAGATGGCGAGGCCGAGGCCGCTGCCGCCGAAGCGCCGTGTCGTCGAGGCGTCGACCTGCTGGAAGGCCTCGAACAGGAGCGCGACCTTCCCGTCCGGGATCCCGATCCCGGTGTCCCTCACCTCGAAGCGGGCCTCCAGGGTGCGATCCGTCTCGGCCGTCGGACGGATCTCGACGGCGACCTCGCCCTTCGGCGTGAACTTGATGGCGTTTCCGACCAGGTTGACGAGGACCTGCCGCAGGCGCCCCGGGTCCCCCGTCAGCAGGGTCGGCATCTCCGGGTCGATCCGGTAGGCCAGCTCGAGGCCCTTCTCCTGGGCGCGAGGCGCGAGCATCTCCGCCACGTCCTCGAGCATCCTGCGGAGGTCGAAGTCGAGCTCCTCGAGCTCGAGCTTGCCGGCCTCGATCTTCGAGAAGTCGAGGATGTCGTTGATCACGCCGAGGAGGGACTCGGCGCTCGAGCGGACCACGGAAGCGAATCGGCGCTGCTCGTCCGTCAGGTCGCTGTCGAGGAGGAGGTCCGTCATGCCGAGGACGCCGTTCATCGGCGTCCTGATCTCGTGGCTCATGTTGGCGAGGAACTGGCTCTTGGCGAGGTTCGCGGAGTCGGCCTCGCGCGCCATGTGGTTCGCGAGGGCGCTCGTGGCCTCGAGCCGCTCGTTCGCCTCGTCCTTCTCCTCGAGGGCCCGCCGGAGGTCCTCCTCGGCCTTCTTCTGCGCGGTGATGTCGCGGAGGATGCCGACCGCGTGCCACGAGCCGTCGACGAGGACGGCGGAGAGGGAGAGCGCCACGGCGATCTCGCTGCCGTCCTTGCGCAGGGCCGCCAGCTCGAGGGTCTGGCCGACCGCCGCCCCCTCGCCGGAGCGCTGGAACCTCGGGTAGGCCGCGAGGTGCGCCTCGTGGAAGCGACCTGGCGCGATCAGGTCGTGGAGGTTCCTCCCCACCGCCTCGTCCGCCGTGTACCCGAGGATCCGCTCGGCGGCGGGGTTCCAGAACGAGACGCGGCCGTCGCCGTCCATCATCAGGATGGCGTCCCGGGCCGACTGCGTGATCGCCCGGAGCCGGTCCTCGCTCTTCCGGAGCGCCTCGTCCGCCTTGACCCTCTCCTGGCGGACCCTCGCGCCCAGGAGCCGCGTCCCGAGGCCGATGACCGCCGCGGCAGCGACGAGGAGCAGGCCGGAGAAGGCCGCGGTGCGCCATCCCCGCTCCCTCACCGGGCCCAGGATCTCGGCCGCATCGACCCGGACGACGACGAACCAGGGAGAGTCGGGCACGGCCTGGACCGCCGCGATCGCGTGGACGCCGCGATAGTCGGGCCCTTCGACGATGCCACGCTCCTCGAGGACCGCCTTGACGGCAGGGACCTCGATCCGCGCCATGGGCATCCGGAAGCTCAGGGTGGAGCCCTTCCTGTACTTGAGATCGCTGAGGTAGAGCACGTCGGACCCGTCGCGACGGACCAGGAAGGTCTCGGCGGTGAGGTCGGGCGAGGGCCAGCGCGCGATGAACGGGTAGAGGAACGTCTCCGGGTCGATGCGCAGGGCCACGACCGCGAGGAGGGGGTTCCCCTCGGTCTCGTCGAGGACCGGAGCGAGCACCGTCAGGTAGATCCGGTGGTCCGTCTCGTCCCGGTGGAAGTCCTCGAAGACGATGTTTCCCGCGCGGAGCCTCGCCTCCGAGGCTGGCGAGACGAAGGAGAGCCGGGCGCCCAGCTGCCCGGGCCGTCCGGGGACGGCGAGCCGCACGCGGTGGCCGGCGTCGAGGAGCAGCGCGGATTCGTATTGGTAGGCTTCCTGGATCCGCCCGAGCCAGGACCGGAGCTCGGCCGTCCTCGCCTCGTCGCCCTCGAGGACGCCCCGGACGAGGCGCGCGAGGACCCCGTTCCCCACGAGGGTGGTCGCGTCGCCGATGCGTTCCTTCCGCCACCTCGCGAGGTCGTCCGCCTTGAGGTTGGCGAACGCCACGAGCTGACGCTCCGCTTCCCGCCGATGCTGCCTCGCGAACTCTTCGAAGGAGACGGTCTGCGTCCAGACGACCGCGACGGCCACGACTCCGAAGAGGACGAACGGAAGGTACTTCCCGGAGCGCCTGGCCGGGACGCCACTGGTCATGGCGATCACCTCGCGCCGCCGACGGCGGGACCGTCGTCCCTCGAGAGGGCCGACGGCTGATTATGGGCCGATCGGGCCGGGCCAGCGGGGCTTCGTGCGGACCTCCCGGCGGCGGGGTCGTTGCGGTCCCGAAGGTCCGCCCCTATCGTGTCCCCGTCATGGACTCGGCCCTCACCGTCCACCGGCTCACCTTCGCCTTCACCTCGATGTACCACTACCTCTTCCCGCAGCTCACGATGGGGCTCGCGCTCGTGATCGCGATCCTCGAGACCCTCGCGCGGAGGAAGGGGAGCGAGCACCACGCGCGGGCCGCCCGGTTCTGGGCACGGATCTTCGGCCTCAACTTCGCGATGGGGGTCGTCACCGGGATCCCGCTGGAGTTCCAGTTCGGGACGAGCTGGGCGTCGTTCTCCCGGGCGACCGGCGGGGTCATCGGCCAGACGCTCGCGATGGAAGGGGTCTTCTCGTTCTTCCTCGAGTCGACCTTCCTCGGCATCTTCATCTACGGCGCCGGGAAGGTGTCCAAGCGCGTCCACTTCCTGAGCGCCTGGATGCTCCTCCTCGGGACGTGGCTCTCGGGCTACTTCATCGTGGCGACGAACGCCTTCATGCAGCACCCGGTGGGCTACACCCCCGGCCCGAACGGGACGCTCGAGCTGGCGAGCCTGGCGGCGCTCCTGACGAACCCCTGGCTCCCCTGGCAGTTCCTCCACACCATGGCGGGGTCGGTGGTCACCGCCTCCTTCGTCGTGGCCGCCATCGGGGCCTTCTACGTCGTGAGCGGCCGGGAGGCGGAGTACGGCAAGACGTTCCTCCGCGTCGCGGTGCCGGCGGGCCTCGTCGCGTCGGTCGCCATGGCGTTCCCGACCGGCGACGGCCAGGGGAAGAACGTCGCCTACCACCAGCCGGCGACGCTCGCCGCCATGGAGGGGCTCTTCGAGACGAAGGAAGGGGCTCCGCTCACCCTCGTCGGCCAGCCCGACATGGAGAAGCTCCGCCTCGACAACCCCATCGAGGTTCCCCGGATGCTCAGCTTCCTGACGTACAACCGGTGGAAGGCCGAGGTGAAGGGCCTCGACGCGTTCCCGCGGGAGACCTGGCCCGAGAACATCCCGCTCCTCTACTACGGCTACCACATCATGGTGGGGCTCGGGACGATCTTCGCGGGGGTGATGGGGCTCTCGGCGCTCCTCCTCTGGAGGGGCCGGCTCTTCACGACGCGGCCGGTCCTCTGGCTCCTGATGCTGATGCTGCCGTTCCCGTACCTCGCGAACTCGGCGGGGTGGATGACCGCCGAGCTCGGGCGGCAGCCCTGGCTCGTCTACGGGGTCCTCCGCACCGCGGCGGGCGTCTCGGCGAACGTCTCGGCCGGGAACGGCCTCTTCGTCCTCCTCGGCTTCCTCGGGATGTACGCGCTCCTGGGGATCCTCCTCCTCTTCCTCCTGGCGCGCGAGATCGAGCACGGGCCCGCGCCCGCGCCCGCAGGAGCCCGCTGATGGCCACCGTCTGGTTCGTCCTCGTCGCCTTCATGCTGACGATGTACGTCGTCCTCGACGGGTTCGACCTCGGGGCGGGGGCCGTCCACCTCCTCCTCGCGCGCGACGAGGGGGAGAGGCGGACGGTCCTCGCGACCATCGGCCCCTTCTGGGACGGGAACGAGGTCTGGCTGATCGGCGCGGGAGGGGCGCTCGTGATGGCCTTCCCGGCGCTCTACGCGACGAGCTTCTCGGGCTTCTTCCTCCCGCTGATGATCGTCCTCTGGCTCCTGATGGGGAGGGGGATCGCCCTCGAGTTCCGCAACCACGTCGACCACCCCGTCTGGAGGCCGTTCTGGGACGTCGTCTTCTCGGCCTCGAGCGCCCTCCTCGCCCTCTTCCTCGGGGCGGCGCTCGGCAACGTGATCCGCGGGGTGCCGATCGACGCCTCGGGGGAGTTCTTCGCCCCGCTCTGGACGAACCTGACGCTCGGTCCCCCCACGGGGATCGTCGACTGGTACACGCTGTCGACGGGGCTCCTCGCCCTCGCGGCCCTGACGATGCACGGGTCGCTCTGGGTCGCCCTGAAGGCGTCGGGCGACCTGGCGCGCCGCGCCCGGCGGGCGGCGGCGCTCGCCTGGGGCGCCACCGTGCTCCTGACGGTCGCCGTCACCGCCGCGACGTTCTTCGTCCAGCCGCTCATCCCCTCCCGGATGGAGGCGCAGCCGGCGGGGCTCGCCTTCCCGGCGCTCGCGTTCGCGGGCCTCGCCGGCGCGGCGTGGTTCCGGGGGCGGGAGGCCGACCGGAACGCGTTCCTCTCCTCGTGCGTCTTCCTCGGCGGCCTCCTCGCCTCGACGGCGTTCGGCCTCTACCCGAACGTCCTCCCCTCCAACGCCGACCCCGCGCGCAGCCTCACCGTCTTCAACTCGGCCGCGGCCGAGCACGGCCTGCGGGTCGCCCTGGCGTGGTGGATCCCGGGGATGCTCCTCGTCGCTGGCTACTTCGTCTTCGTCTACCGGGTGTTCGCGGGGAGGGTCGAGCCGGAAAAGGGCTCGGCAGGCTGAGCCGCCCCTCTCCATTCCGAAAGGGGAGATCGTGGACCGACTACAGAGAAGTTTCGTTCTCACGCTGGTCGCGGCGGCGACGCTCCTGGAGGCTCGGCGGTCCGCGGCCCAGCCGATTCCCCGGAGCGCCTACCAGGAGCTCCGCTGGCGGATGATCGGGCCCTTCCGGGGCGGGAGGACGCGCGCCGCGGCGGGCGTTCCCGGGCGGCCGACCGTCCTCTACGTCGGCGCGGTGAACGGCGGGGTCCTCCGGTCCGACGACGCGGGACGCACCTGGACGCCGATCTTCGACGGCCAGCCGACGCAGTCGATCGGCGACGTCGCGGTCGCCCCTTCGGACCCGAACGTCGTCTACGTGGCGAGCGGCGAGGGGCTGAGGCGTCCCGACCTCTCGATCGGAGACGGCGTCTACCGCTCGGCGGATGGCGGGAAGACGTGGGAGCACCTCGGCCTCCGCGACGGACAGGCGATCCCGGCGATCCGGGTCGACCCCCGGGACCCGAACCGCCTCTTCGCCGCGGTCCTCGGGCACCCCTTCGGCCCGAACCCGGAGCGCGGGATCTTCCGGTCGACGGACGGGGGGCGAAGCTGGAAGAAGGTGCTGTACCGGGACGAGAACACCGGCGGGTGCGACGTCGAGATCGACCCGGCGAACCCCGACGTCGTCTACGCGGGGCTCTGGGAGTCGCGCCTCGGGCCGTGGGAGGACGGCAACGAGTACGAGGGGACGAAGGGAGGGCTCTTCAAGTCGACGGACGGCGGCGACACCTGGCGTCCGCTGACGAAGGGGCTCCCCGCCGACCTCGTCCAGGTGAACGTCGCGATCGCGCCGAGCCGGCCGAGCCGTCTCTACGCCTCCGTCTCGACGACGGAGCCCACCGAGTACGCGACCTCGCGCGGGACGGGGTTCTTCCGCTCCGACGACGGCGGCGAGAGCTGGGTGAGGATCACGACCGACCCCCGCCCCGCGATGAAGATCGGCGGGGGCGACCTGGCCGTCCCCGTCGTCGACCCGAGCGATCCCGACGTCGTCTACAGCTGCAGCATCGTCGTCCAGCGGTCCGCCGACGGCGGGAAGACGTGGCAGAGCTGGCGGGGCGCCCCCGGCGGCGACGACTACCAGAACATGTGGATCGACCCGAAGGACCCGGGGACGATCCTCGTGACCAGCGACCAGGGGGCGATCGTCACCGTGAACGGGGGCCGGAGCTGGAGCTCCTGGTACAACCAGCCGACCGCCCAGCTCTACCACGCGATCGCCGACCGCTCGTTCCCCTACCGCGTCTGCAGCGGCCAGCAGGAGAGCGGATCGGCCTGCGTCTCGAGCCGCGGGAACGACGGCGAGATCACCTTCCGCGACTGGCAGCCCGCCGGCGTCAGCGAGTACGGCGCGGCTGCGCCCGACCCGCTCGACCCGGACGTCGTCTACGGCGCGGGGCGCAACGAGGTCTCCCGGTTCCATCGCTCCACCGGGCAGGTGCAGAACGTCACGCCGATCCCGGTGCGCGACGGCGTCCACCGGACCGACAGGACGCAGCCGATCGCTTTCTCCCCGGTCGACCCGCACCGGCTCTACTACGCCGCCAACGTCCTCTTCCTGACGACCGACGGCGGCGAGAGCTGGAAGGCGATCAGCCCCGACCTCTGCAGGCCGGAGCCGGGGATCCCGCCGAGCGTCGGGTCGATGGCCGCGAAGGACTCGAGAGCGAAGGAGCAGCGCGGGGCCATCTACGCCCTGGCGCCGTCGTTCCTGAAGGTCGGGACCCTCTGGGCCGGGACGGACGACGGGCTCCTCTGGATCACGCGCGACGAGGGGGGGAGCTGGACGAACGTCACGCCGCCGGGTCTCGTCCCCTGGAGCAAGGTCACGCAGATCTCGGCGTCGCCCTTCGACGACGACACCGCCTACGTCTCGGTGAGCCGCCTCCGCGTCGACGACCTGCGGCCTCTCGTCTACCGGACCCACGACGGGGGCCGGACGTGGGTGGCCATCACGACGGGGATTCCCGGGGACGAGCCCGTCAACACGGTCCGCGCCGATCCGGTCCGTAAGGGCCTCCTCTACGCGGGGACCGAGAGGTCGGTCTACGTCTCGTTCGACGACGGCGACCGCTGGCAGCCGCTGCAGCTCAACCTCCCGCGGACGTCGATGCGCGACCTCTGGGTGAAGGACGACGACCTGATCGTCGCCACGCACGGCCGCTCCTTCTGGGTCCTGGACGACGTCTCCCCGCTGCGCCAGCTGACGGGCGACGTCGCGGCAGCGAGGGCCCACCTTTTCGCCCCGGCGAAGGCGACCCGCGTCTTCAGGAGCACCTACCCCGACACGCCCTATCCGCCGGACGAGCCGATGGCCGAGAACCCCCCCGACGGCGCGGTGATCGACTACCTCCTCGGGAGCGCGGCGACGGGGCCGGTCACCCTGGAGGTCCTCGACTCCGCCGGGAAGCTCGTGAGGCGCTTCCGGAGCGACGACCCGCCGGAGCCGAGCCCCCGGGAGCTGCGGCGCCAGCTCGTCCCGCCGTACTGGGTGCGTCCCTCGCACAATCCCGGCACCTCGGCCGGGATGCACCGCTTCGTCTGGGACCTGACCGAGCCGCCGCCGCTCTCGCCGACGTACGGCTACCCCATCTCGGCCGTGCCGCACGACACGCCGCGGGAGCCGCAAGGGGTCCGCGTCCTGCCGGGCGCCTACACGGTCCGGCTGATGGTCGACGGGACCACGCTCGACGCCTCTCTCACGGTGGCGATGGACCCGAGGGTGAAGACGCCCCCGGAGGCGCTCCGGCAGCAGGTCGATCTCCTGAGGCAGCTCTCGTCGCGGCTGACCGAGGGCTCGCGGGCGCTCCGGCAGGCCCGCTCGGTGAAGGAGCAGCTGCGGTTGCTGGAGGGCCGCGCGCAGGGCTCCACGGCGAAGGCCGTCCGCGCGTTCGAGGAGGAGGTCGCCCGTTCGTCCGAGTCCGAGGCACGCGGCCCGGCGCGCGGTCCCGCGGCCAACCTGCGCGAGGCGGTCGATGGGGTCCAGGCGCTCTACGGGTCGGTGGGCCAGGTGGACGCCGCCCCGACCGCGGCCCAGGCCCGCGCGGCGGAGTCGCTCTCGAGGTCCCTCTCGGAGATGGCGGGGCGGTGGCAGCTCCTCGTGAAGGAGAAGGTCCCCTCGCTGAACCGGCGGCTGGAGAAGGCCGGCCTCCCCCCCCTAGATCCCGCGGCCGCCCCCTCCCGCGAGGAGGAGGGGACGAACCGGGACCTGGAGTAGCCGGAGACCCGGAGCGGCTTACCGGGTCACGGCCCAGGGGTCGAGGAGGAGGGCGGCGGGGTCCGGCTTGTCGCTGATCTGCCAGTTGTCGCCGTCCGAGCTGTACCAGGCGCTCGCCAGGACGGTGTTCGGGTACTTCTCCTTGATCAGCTGGATGACCTTCGCGTTCGGGAGGAAGACGGCGCCGTCGTGCGGTGCGGGCCAGTTCCCGGCCCCGTACTCGGTGATCGCGAATGGCTTGCCGAGGGCGACCATGGCGGCGTAGCCGGGTTCGCCCGGGTCGGCGTCCGAGAGGTCGTCGTCGTAGATGTCGAGGCCGACGACGTCCACGACGCCGCCGCCAGGGTACAGCCTCGTCGGGTCGGAGAGCTCTCCGCCCAGGTTGCGGTTGGCCGAGTAGACCCAGAGGAGGTTGTGGAGGCCCTGCGTTTTCGTCAGGTAGTCGAAGACCCCTTGCCAGAGGCTCCTGAACGCGGCCGGGTCGACCTGCCCCCACCAGAACCAGCTGCCGTTGCTCTCGTGGAGCGGCCGGAAGAAGACGACCGCCCCGGCGGCCTCGAAGTGACGGATGACGTCCGCCGCGTGGTCCAGCTCGGCGCGCCAGCGAATGGCCGCCGCGGTCGCCGGCGCCGCCGGGTGGGCGAGCTCGGGGAGGTTCACTCCGGACGTGTCGTAGACCGACCCTCCCGTGAACGGGTTGTCGGCGTGGTAGGTCAGGCCCACGAGCCCTCCGCGCGAGGCGTGGTCGAGGAGGAGGCCGTACAGCTCCTGGTCGTGCTCGGGCGTGACGCCGAAGTCGGTGATGTCGACCTCGAGGAGCTTGGGGGCCGGCAGGCCGGCATTCGTCAGGGAGGTGACGGGCTCGGCGACCGGCTGGTCGAAGTCCCACCCGCGGAGCGCCTGCCCGATCACCACGCGGTGGTCCGGCCGCGCCGGCGCCGACTGCAGCGACGAGAGGACCGCCCGGGCGGCCGCGGTCGCGTCGGGGTCCGCCGCCGCGGCAGCGTCGCCGGCGCAGCGCGGCGTGACGCTCGACGAGGTGGCCGCGACCTGGTCGAGGATCCACGCTTTGGCGGTGAAGGCGTGGCCGCAGGGAAGGGCCGTCCAGCCGCCGCGGCTGAACGTCCCGTCGGCCGCGGGCTGGAAGGCGTCGGGGCCGTCGACCGGCTTCGTCCCGTCCGTCGCGTCCTCGACCGTGAGCCAGACCCAGGCGGCCGGGTCGAATCCCCGCCCGGAGACCGTGAAGCCGCGCCCGGGGGCATCCGGGACCGAGAGGGCGAGGACCGGTCCGGCCGGGGCGCATCCGGAGGTCGTGAGCGTGGAGACCGCCGCGATCCGGTTGTCAACCCATGCGTTGGCCCGGAGGGCGTGGCCGCAGGGGAGCGCCGTTGCGCCGGTCCGGGTGAACGAGCCGTCCGCGGCGGGCTGGAAGGCGTCGGGGCCGTCGACCGGCTGCGTCCCGCTCGTCGCGTCCTCGACGGTGACCCAGATCCAGGAGCCGGCGGCGAAGCCGGTCCCGCGGACGGTGAACCCCGTCGCCGGGGCGTCCGGCACCGTGAGGACGAGCGCCGGGGCGGCGGCGGCGCACGCGGGCGTCGCGGGGGCGGAGGCCGCCGCGGCCTGGTCGTTCACCCACGCCGTCGCGCGGAAGGTGTGGCCGCAGGGGAGGCGGAGGGGGCTGGTGCGGGTGAAGGCGCCCGCGGCGTCCGGCAGGAACGCCTCCGGGCCGTGGACGGGCTGGGACCCGTCCGTCACGTCGTCGACGTCCACCCAGATCCAGGAGCCCGGGGTGAAGCCGGTTCCGCGGATGGTGAGGCCGGTTCCCGGGGCGTCCGGGATCGAGAGGGTGACGGCGGGAGCAGCGGCCTGGCAGGCCGGCGTCACCGTCCCGGAAACCGCCGCCGGCTGATTGTCGACCCAGGCCGTCGCCTGGAACGCATGGCTGCAGGGGAGGGCGGTCGTCCCGGTCCGGGTGAAGGCGCCGCTGGCGTCGGGCTGGAAGGCGTCGGGGCCGTCGACCGGCTTCGTCCCGGCGGTGGTGTCCTCGACCGTGATCCAGATCCAGGAGCCGGACGCGAAGCCGGTCCCCCGAACGGTGTAGCCGGTCGCAGGGGCGTCGGGGATCGCGAGGGTGATCGCAGGGACCGCGACCTGGCAGGCCGGCGTCACCGTCCCGGAAACCGCCGCCGGCTGATTGTCGACCCAGGCCGTCGCCTGGAACGCATGGCCGCAGGGGAGGGCGGTCGTCCCGGTCCGGGTGAAGGCGCCGCTGGCGTCGGGCTGGAAGGCGTCGGGGCCGTCGACCGGCTTCGTCCCGGCGGTGGTGTCCTCGACCGTGATCCAGATCCAGGAGCCGGGCGCGAAGCCGGTTCCCTGGACGGTGAAACCGGTAGCCGGGGCATCCGGTACGAAGAGCGTGAGGACGGGCACGGGCGCGCAGGAGGGTGTGACGTTCGCGGAGACCGCCGCGACCTGGTTGTCGACGTACGCCGTCGCCTGGAAGGCGTGCCCGCACGTGAAGGGCGCCGTCCCGGTCCGAGTGAAGGCGCCGTTGGCGTCGGGCTGGAAGGCGTCCGGGCCGTGCACGGGCTGGCTCCCGTCGGTCAGGTCGTTGACGTCGACCCAGATCCAGGAGCCGGGGGCGAAGCCCTGCCCGGAAACCGAGTAAGCCTGCGACGGGGCGTCGGCGACGGTCAGCGTGACGGTGGAGGCATTCACGGCCCCCGCGGTCGCCAGAAAGGCCAGGGCCGCCGCAATCGCCCAGGGGGTGGTCCGAGCTCTCGGTTCCATCGGTTCCTCCCGTGCAGGGGCCATCGGCCTCTCCCCGAGGAACGATCCGCTGCGGGTGATGCTGAGAATGTGTTGCAGGAACGGCGCGAATGCAAGTGACGGCGCTTACGCATCCGGCCCGCTCGACGTGACGGGCGAAAGACCGCACCGGGGGTGGGGCGTCCCGGAGAGCTTCTGGACGGTCCGTCCGGGTCTGCCCAGGAGCCACGCACCCTTCGGCAAGGGATCGAGAAGGACGGAATGGATCAGGCGAGGCCGGATGTCACCAGGCCCAGAACCAACTCCACTGCCGTTCCGTCACCTCATCCTGAGCGTCCTCGTCGTCGTCCGGGCCGCGTGGACCTCGACGGATTCCGAAGCCGACGTCCCGCCCTTCCCCGACACCTCGACCCGGTACCTGCCCGGCTCGAGAGCGGGGAGGAGGTAGCGGCCGCGGTCGTTGAAGGCCCCGGTTCGGCCGAAGAGCGCTTCCCGGGCCACCCGGTCGTTCCCGTGGGAGTCGAGGACGCGAAGCGAGAGCTCCGTCGGGTCGACGTCGGGCGGCGCCTCCAAGCGGAGAGCGAGCCGCCCGCCCGGCTCGAGGCGGACGGAGACCCGCACCGCCCCCGACTGGGGCACGACCGCCTTTGCCTCTCCCTGGCCTCCCGCCGTCCCGCGCGCCAGCACTCGGTACTCCCCCTCGGCGAGGACCGAGCGGACGAACAGCCCGCCCGTGTCGGTTCGGCCGGCCACGGTCGTCCCGTCGGCGAGGTTGACCAGGAGGACCCGTGCCGCCGGCACCGCGCGCCGGTCCCCGTCCACCACCTCGGCCGTCAGGCTCGCGAGCCCCTCCCCGAGGACGAGGTCCAACGGCTTCTCCGACGTCAGGTCCTTCTGCCTCAGGAGACGAAATCCCTTCCGCTTCGATCCGTCCGTCCCGCGGAGGTAGCGCGCCTTCGCGAGGGTCGTAAGGTAGAAGACCGCCTCGCCCCGATCGTCCACCGCGGAGGCGGCCAGCCGCTCGCCTCCGGCGCCGAAGATCCCGAGCTGCCCGGGCGCCACCGGGACGTCCGACGCGTCGACTAGCCGGGCCGTCACCCGCGCCGCACCGAGAGCGTAGTCGACGAACACCCGCCCCGACGCGGGCACCTCCACGGGTCGGCTCTCGGCGCCCCACCCGGTCCCCTCCAGCCGGATCGAGGCGTGCCCTTCGCCGGCGAGGGGAAAGACGAAGCGCCCGTCCCGGTCGGTGGTCGTCGGCGGCTCCAGAGGCGGCTCGCCGACGACCCGCGGGGCCAGCGGGATCCCGTCGGGCGTCTTCGGAGCGTCGGTCACCGTCCCCAGCCCCTGCCCGCCGTACCAGAGCGTCACGCGAACGCCCGGGATCGGCTCGCCGTCGACCGTTACCCGCCCCTCGACCCGCGCGCCGCCGAGCGTCCAGTCGAGGCTTTCCTCGTCGCCCGTCAGGCGGACGAGTCGCCGCACATAGCGTGTCCCCGCGGTCGCCCGGAGCGCGACCTTCCCGGGGGAGATCCGCGGGATGACGACGCGCCCCCGCGAGTCGGAGGTGAAGACCGCCTCCCGGAACGTCCCGTCGAACCCCCCGGGCCGGACGACCACCTTCACGCCCCCCGCCGGCTCGCCGTCCGGCTCTTCCAGCCGCAGCTCCAGCGGGCGGCCCCGCGCCACGTCAAGCCGTCCCAGGTCGTTCCCGTCGTCGAGCGCGTCGGCGTCGAACCGGTTGACGGCGAATCCGGGCGCCTCCACCCAGAGCCTCACGTCCCCCTCCGGCAGCCCGCCCACGCGGAATGTCCCGTCCGCGCCGCTCGTCGTCCGGGGGACCCGCGCGCCGCGGAGGAGGTCGGTCAGGTCGTCGTCGCGCACGGGCTGCGCCCACACCGTCGCCCCGACCAGCGGCTCCCCCGAAGCCGCGTCGACGAGGACGCCCCGCAGCGACGGCCCTTCCACGAGGTCCACGGTCCCCGCGTCGACGGTCCCCCCCTCGTCGAGCGCGATCCAGCCGAGGTCGGCCGGCTCGTACCCGTCCACCTTCAGCGAGCAGCGGGCCTGGAACGGCTCGTCCTCGAAGACGAACGCCCCGTCGGACCCCCGCCTCCCCGCCTGCGGCGCCGACCAGCCTCCCTCCTCCTCCTCCACGAGAAAGGCCTCGTGCGGCGCGCTCCCGTCGGGGAGCCGCGCCCTCACCTTCACCGCCGTCACGCGGCCCAGCGTGATCCGCTCCACGCGCGACGTTCCGATCCATGCCTTCGCTGGAACGTATCCCCGCGCCGAGACGTCGGCGTAGACCGACTGCCCCTCCATGAGCCGGAACGAGAAGGTGCCGTCTCTCCCCGTCCGGGCCAGCGTCTCCCCCGTCCGCGGGTAGCCGATTGCGACCCCGGCCAACGGCCGGCCCCGCGAGTCGACCACCGTCCCCCGCGCGGGTGCGGCGGCCCTCAGCGTCCAGGCGCCCAGCTCCTTCCCGGTGCCGAGCGGCTGGGCGAGGACCTTCGAGTCGAACGTGCCCCCCGGGGCGACCACCCTCAGCCGCGCCCTGTCGAGGACCGACGAGAGCCCCGCCACGACGGCCGTCCCGTCGGCCCCGGAGCGGACGCGCCGGGTGACGGAAAGGGAGCTCGCCGAGTCGAACTGGTCGACCTCGAGCGCCACGTCCGCCACCGCCTTCCCCTCGCCGTCGACGAACCGTGTCGTCAGACGCGCGGTCGGGGGGAGCGTCAGATCCAGCCGCCCCAGCGGCCCCTCCCGCTCGGCCAGGGCCGGCGGGGCCGAGTCGTCCTGGAAGAGGACCCCGACCCGCTCGGGGACGTCCGAGAGGACGAATCCTCCGCGTGCGTCCGTCTGAACGCCGGCCACCGCGACCCGCTCCTTCCCCCCGCCGACCACCGGCGCCAGCGCCCGAACGACGTGCCCCGGAAGCGGTCGCCCCGCGGCGCCGACAAGACGTCCCTCGAGAGGCGCGGCAGGAAAGAGGGCGACGGTGGTCGCGCCGGACGCGGCCGCCGACGTCGCGAATCCAGGAGCACGGACGAGGGTGAGGTCCTGCGGGGAAGACAGCGGGATGTGCGCGGAGCCGCTCCGGTCCGTCGTCGCCGACGTCCCGGGCCAGAGGCCACCGAGGCTCTCCGTCATCGCCCTCGTCACCGCGACGACCTCCGCCCCGACGATCGGCTTGCCGCCCAGGGCGTCGACGACGCGGAGGCGCCGCTGGCCGGCGACCCGGAGCGGCGCTGGAGCCTCGCCCACCGGGAAGAGGAACGGCGGGTGAGAGGTGGATGCGGAAAGGAGGACCCCGGCGGCATCGCGGGGCGGGAGCGGGAGGCGCCCCGAGGAGTCCGTGGAGGCCTCGCCGGCCGCGGCGACGCCGCCGGGGACCGGGGCGAGCCAGACGACGGGCTGGTAGGTCGAGGGACTGCCGTCGACGAGGATTGCGCGAGGAGCCGGACTCGGCGCCTTCACACCGACGGCGAGGAGAGCAATGGCGCATGCCATCGTGGCGTAGTTCACCTGGTCGCCCCCTGCGGCAGGTCCAACCTTAGCAGCTCACGGGGCCCGCGCGCTTCGGGTCCCGAGTAAGGGATCGAGAGCACGAGCAGCCCGGCGCCGGCATCGGGCTCGGCAATTGCGGCGACGAAGGCATCTCTCGCGTCGACCGAGGGCACGTCCAGCTTCGTCGAATCGATCACGTGGCCGGTATCTCTGACGCGAACGACCGCCAGCGCTTTCGCTCCAGAGCCCGGGCTGGCGATGAGATCGATCGCCAGTCCGCCTGACCATCCAACGGCTACCGGAATCGTTCGCCCTCGAAAGATCTCCGCGTAGGCCTCGGGGGAATCCGGCCGCCGGGAACCGACGTCGAGGTCCAGCCTTCGTTCGGCCGGAATCGGCAGAGGAATCGAGCCACCCTCCGATCCATCTGTGCCAACGACGACGAGCCGTCCCAGCGCTGCGAACGAGACGAGAACGGTTCCCTCGTCCGACGACGCACACGAACCCTGCCCCCCAAGGAGGCGCAGCGTGTCGTGTTCCTCGGGTAGAAGCGCAGCTCCAGCGACGAAGTGGAGGTCTCTCGCGGCCCGCGCCTGGATGGGAAGCGGCGCCGGTCCTCGGTTTCCCGGGACCGAGAGCTCCCCGGCAGCGATCCAGGACCGTCCGTTCCAGCAGAGACAGGCCAACGGGAGCCCGCCAACCGCGTCCAGGGACGTCGGCGCGCCCGCTCGCGTCCCTTGCAGGCCCATCGTCAGAAGTCGCCGGGTTCGAATGTCCAGCGCCGAGGTCTCTCTCGGATTCACGCCGACTCGAATGAACGTCGCGCCCCCGGGAACAGCCCCTTCGAGCGGACGCCCAGCCGTCATCCCGGGACGCAGGTCCCGGAGGGCCGATATCGCGCCGGGAAGCCAGCCGGCACCCACGAGGAGAACGGCCATTCCACGGCCGAAGGCCCGATGCGCGAGTCGTGCCCGGCGGTTCGGGTGGGCGCGGACCACGAGACGACCGTGGTCCGTTCAACCGCGGCTGCGATAACCTATCCGGCCGTCGGCGCCGGCTCGGCTCAGGCGATGGCACAGGAGGGGTGAGTGATCTCGTTCTTCGACGGACTGTTCGGCAAGCCGAGCCCCGGGAAGTTCGCCAGGATCATGACGCGGGCCCTCAGGGAGGCAGGCAGCGACGAGTCGGTGCGGTTCGACTCACGCGCCTTCTCCTTGCACGTCGGGCAGGGCCAGGTCATGAACCTCCGGAACGCCTACCAGGAATACTGCGCGGTTCCCCGCAGCAAGCGAAGGGGGTACCTCGCGAGGTTCGTGGGAACGGCGCGGGCGCCGGGGCTTCCCGACGACTTCTCGGAGGTGCGGGAGGCGTTGGTCCCGCGGGTCCGCGAGCGGGCCTACTACGAGCTCCTCCCCATGCAGCTCGAGGATGGCATCGGCACGCCGGACCCGAAGAAGCTGCCGACGTTCCGGCCGCTCGGCGAGACGCTGGCCCTCGGCGTCGCAGCGGACTTCCCCGACAGGATCTCCGAGATCTCCGCGGACCTGCTCGAGAAGTGGGGCCTCGGGTTCGAGGAGGCCCTCGAGACGGGCCGAGAGAACCTCTGGAAGCGCTCGGTCGCGAAGTGGCACCGATTGGCGGAGGGGGTCTGGATGTCGCCCTGGAAGGACAACCTGGACGTCTGCCGGCTCGCGCTTCCCACGCTCTTCCATCAGCTGTCCGTGGACGGCGACGTGATCGCCTTCGCGCCGAACCGCGACAACCTCATCGTGACGGGCGCCCGCGACTTCGCCGGCCAGGGAGTCGCAGCCGCCTGCGCCGAAGGCCTCCTCGACGAGCCTCGCCCGATGAACGCCTCGCCGATCATCCTCGACGGCCTCGAGTGGAAACCCTACGCGTTCGGCTCCGATCACCCCGTCGCACCGCTTTTCCGGCGGCTCCGGATTCGGGCTCTGGCAGACGACTACGCCGCACAGAAGTCCCTGCTCGGCGCGCGGTTCGAGCGAGAAGGACGAGACGTTTTCATCGCCTCGTTCCTGGCGTTCGAGAAGAAGGAGACCGGGCACGTCCGATCGGTGGCATCGTGGTCGGAGACCGTCGACACGCTCCTTCCGAAGGTGGACTCGGTCGTCTTCAACGTTCCCGTTGGCGAGGAAAGGTGCCGGACCCTCGGCGAGGCTCCCTGGGATCGGGTCGTGGAGGTCGTTGGGCACAAGATGACGCGGGAGGAAGGCCTGTACCCGGAGCGCTATCGGGTGCAGGAGTTCCCGACTGATCGGGAGATTGCGGCCCTCGAGCTACGGTAGGCCTCCGGCGGGCCGCGGGAGCCCCGGGACCGGAGGCACCAGCGGCGGGGCCCGGGGGCCTGGCCGTCCCGGTCCCGGCGCCCGGGCGCGGTGGTAGGCTCGATCGTCGGCCGGCCTCCGGAGGGCGCGATGCTTTCGCTCGGGCTCGACCTCGGCTCGGTGACGACGCGCTGCGTCGTCCTGGGGGAGGGTGGCGGGCTCGAGGCGACCCTCGCCCGCCGGAAGGACCGGGGTGACGCTGCGGCGCTGGAGGCCTTCCTCGACGCGCTCGAGCCCCTGCGGGCCGGGCGGTCGGTGCGGGCCGGGGTCGTCGGGGGGGAGCCGGCGGGGGCACGGGGGCGGCTGGCGGCCGTCAACGCTCTGGTCGCCGTTGCGGCGGGCGTGAGGCACGCGCACCCGCGGGCCCGGTGCGTCATCGAGATCGGCGGCCACACGGCGAAGTTCCTCGTCCTGGGGGACGACGGGCATCTCCGCCACTTCGCGACGAACGAGGCGTGCGCGGCGGGGACCGGCTCGTTCCTGGAGCAGCAGGCGCGGCGGCTGGGCCTGACGGCCGAGGAGCTCTCGGAGCTGGCCGCGAGCGCACGGAGGGCCGCCACCGTCGCGGGCCGCTGCTCGGTCTTCGCCGCCTCGGACATGATCCACCTCCAGCAGAAGGGGACTCCGCTGCCGGAGATCGCCTACGGCCTCGCGATGGCGATCGCGCGGAACGACCTGGCCACGCTCCTGAAGGGAAGGTCGGTGACGCCCCCCGTCGTCCTCGCCGGGGGGTGCGCACGGAACCGCGGGATCGTCCGGGCGTTTGCCGAGGTGCTCGGCCTCTCGGGCGAAGACCTCGTCGTCTCGGCCCATCCCGGGCTCGAGGGAGCGGTCGGCGCCGCGCTGGCCGCGCGCGCGCCCGGCGTCGCGGACCTCTCGCCAGGCGAGGCGACGGAGCTCCTGGCGTCGCTCGTCGCGGGGTCCCGCCGGCGCTCGACCGGGCTTCCCCCCCTTCGCCCCGGTCCCGCCGGGGGGGCCTCCGCGGAGGCGGAGGGCGGCGTCGCGGCCGAGGACGGAGCGGAGGTGGAGGGGTACCTCGGCGTCGACGTCGGATCGGTGAGCACGGACCTCGTCGTCCTCGACGCGCGCGGCGACGTCCTCTCGTCCGTCTACCTGCCGACCCGCGGCCGGCCGGCGGAGGCTCTCGTTTCCGGCCTCTCGACCCTCGCGGAGCGGCTCGGCGACCGCCTGACGGTCCTCGGCTGCGGGGCGACCGGGTCGGGGAGGCACCTGGCGGGGCGGCTGGTCGGGGCCGACGTCGTGAAGAACGAGATCACCTGCCAGCTCCTCGGTGCGCAGCGCCACGTCCCCGACGTCGACACGATCCTGGAGATCGGGGGACAGGACTCCAAGTTCATCCGGGTGAAGGACGGCGCGATCGCCGACTTCGCGATGAACAAGGTGTGCGCGGCCGGGACCGGCTCGTTCCTCGAGGAGCAGGCGCGCGACCTGGGGGTCGACGTCCGGGACGAGTTCGCCGCGCGCTCGTTCGCGGCGCGCGAGGCGCTCGACCTCGGCTCGCGCTGCACGGTCTTCATGGAGACCGAGGTGATGGCGGCCCTCGGGACCGGCGAACGGACGGAGGAGATCTGCGCGGGGCTGGCCTACTCGATCGTCAGGAACTACCTCGACAAGGTGGTGGGCGCGCGGCCCCTCGGGGAGCGGATCGTCTTCCAGGGGGGCGTCGCCTCGAACGGCGCCGTCGTCGCGGCGTTCGAGAGCGTCCTCGGACGGAGCGTGACCGTCCACCCGTACAACAGGATCTCGGGAGCCATCGGCGCGGCCCTGGCGGCGAAGGAGGCCCGCGAGAGAACGGCGCCCTGCGCCCCCTCGCGGTTCACCGGCTTCCGTCGCCCGGAGGTCCCGGCCGTCCGGTCGTTCGAGTGCCGCCACTGCGCGAACCGCTGCGAGGTCAACGTCCTGAAGACGGGAGAAGGCCCCGGGGGACGGGTCTTCTTCGGGGACACCTGCGAGCGGTACACGAGCGGAGCCGGCGGCACGGCCTGTCGCGTCCCCAACCTCGCCGACGAGTACGTGGAGCGCTGCGAAGCGCTCTTCGCCTCCGGGACCGGCAGGGGCCTCGCGATCGGCATCCCTCGCGCCTCGAGCCTCATGGGAGCCCTTCCGTTCTGGGCCACCTTCTGGAAGGAGCTGGGGCACCGGCCGGTCCTCTCGGCGGCGACCTCGCGAGAGACGCTCGCGCTCGGGCTGAAGCACCTCTCCGTGGGCGTCTGCCTGCCGATCAAGGTGACGGCCGGACACGTGCACGACCTCCTGGAACGCGGCGTGGACAGGGTCTTCGTCCCGGCGGTCGTCGTCCTCCCGGGCGACGAGCCGTCGCGCTCGTACGCGTGTCCCTACACGATGGCCGTCCCCTACATCGTCGGGGCCCCGGACGGGGAGCGACTCCTCTCGCCGGTCGTCACCTTCGGGAGCGCCGAGGAGTTCGCGGAAGGGTTCGCCCCCCTGCGCGACGAGCTGGGGGCCGACGGGGACGCGGTCCGCCAGGCGTACCGCGCCGCGGTCTGGGCACAGGAGCAGGTCGACGCCCTCTTCCGGGAGCGGGCGAGCGAGGAGATCGCGGCAGGGCGATACCGGCACGTCTTCGGGGTCCTGGGCCGGCCGTACGCCCTGTTCGACGCCTTCGTGAACATGGGCCTCTTCGAGCGCCTCCGGCGTCTCGACGTCCTGGGCGTGCCGCTGGAGCTCCTCCCGCGGCCCACGGACGGCGCCCGTCGCTCGGGGCTCCCGTGGCGCTTCCCGGCGGACGTCCACGAGGGGGCGATCGCCCTCGCCGCGATTGAGGGGATCCACCCCGTCGTCCTCTCCTCCTTCGGCTGCGGTCCCGACGCCTTCGCGTTCCACCGGGTCGAGGAGGAGCTGGCGGGCCGAGCGCACCTCGTCCTCGAGCTGGACGAGCACCGCGGCGAGGCCGGGCTCCTGACGCGGCTCGAGGCGTTCCTCGACCAGCTGGACAGGGGCGCGCGGGGCCGGACCCCGCGCCGCGAGGCCTCGGCGTCGCCGGGGGCTTTCATCCCCCCGGTCCCGTCCAGGGTCCGGCTCCCGTACTTCGCCGATCACGCCTACGCCTTCAGCGGCCTCTTCCGGCGGGTGGGGCACGACGCGCGCGTCCTGCCGCTCCCGGGTCCCGAGGTGAGGACGCTGGGCGAGAAGCATTCCGTCGGCAAGGAATGCCACGCCTACTCGATGATCGCGGGGGACCTCCTGAAGCTCGCCGCGGAGGGGGACGGCGACGGGACGGTCTTCTACTTCCCGGGGACGTCGCTGCCGTGCCTCCTCCACGAGTACGGCCACGGGATGGAGGCGCTCCTTCGCGAGCTCGGGATCGAGGGGATCCGCGTCAGCTCTCCGTCGGGCGAGGAGCTGATCGAGGCCTTCGGCATCGACGCCCTGGACCGCCTCTACGTCGGCATCCTCGCCATCGAGCTCCTCGTCAAGGCCGCGTGCCAGACCCGGCCCTACGAGCTCGTCAGGGGGCTGACGGACGACGTCCACCGGCGGAGCCTCGAGCGGATCGAGGCGGCGGTGGCGTCCGGGGACGTCTTCGAGGCGCTCGACGCCTCGCTCCGGGAGGTCGGGGAGATCCCCGTGGAGACCGAGCGCGACCGGCCGGTGGTGGGGATCGCGGGAGACATCTACACGAAGGTGAACCCGGTGGCCAACGACGACCTCGTGAGGTGGCTCGAGGAGCAGGGGCTCGAGGTCTGGCCCTCGCCCTTCCAGATCGACCTCCTCGATTTCGGCATCTCGCGGCGCCTCTACCGGAGCGTCGCCTCGCTCGACCGGGCGGACCTCCTGGTCAGCGGGGCCGTGGCGCTCCGCAGGGCCGTCGACCTCTGGCGCGTCCGGGGCGTCGTCGGGTCGCGCGTCGCCCGCCGCGAGGAGCCGGGCTATCTCGAGATGAGGAGGCTGGCGGCCCCGTACATGCCGAACGAGGCCCATCAGCTCCTCTTCGTCAACGTCGCCAAGATCGTCGACTTCGCCCGGGGCGGGGCGGACGGCATCGTGAACGCGATCTGCTTCGGCTGCATGGTGGGGAACGCGTCGGCCGCGGTGATCGAGAGGATCCGCCGCGACTTCGACGACGTCCCGATCGTCACGGCGGTCTACTCGGGGGCCGACGACCCGTCCCGGAGGATGGTCCTCGAGGCCTTCGTGAGCCAGGTGAAGGCGCGCCACGAGCGTCGCCGGGCCGCGCGGCTGGCGCCTCTGGCCGAGCGGCTCCAGCGCCTCGGCGCCGAGCTGGTCCGCGGGCGGTCCGGGACCCGGCCGAGGGACCGGTCGTCGCGGAGGCCGTCGCCGCCCGAGCGGTAGGCGGCGCGGAGCCGACGATCGCTGAGTCGCCGTACCGGTTCTGTTCCCCTCGCGGTTCGGTGACAATCCGGCGGATGAGCGGTTTCACGTCGCTCGACTGGGTGGTCGTCGTCCTCTACATGGGCGGCATCGCCGCCTTCGGCCTCGCCAAGGGGGGGAGGCAGGCCTCGGCGAAGGACTACTTCGTCTCGGAGCGGAAGATCGGGTGGTGGGCGGTCACCGCCTCGATCGTCGCGACCGAGACGTCGGCGCTGACGTTCATCTCCGTCCCCGGGATCTCGTTCAAGGGGAGCTGGAGCTTCCTCCAGCTGGCGTTCGGCTACCTCCTCGGGCGGATCGTCATCGCGTGGGTCCTCCTGCCGCGCTACTTCGAAGGGGAGCTGACGACGTCGTACGCCCTCGTCGAGCGGAGCTTCGGCGTCGGCCTCCGCCGGCTCGCGTCGGCGACCTTCATCCTGACCCGGATCTTCGCGGACGGCGTGAGGCTCTACGCCACCGCCATCCCTCTCGCGATCGTCTTCCGCGGCTACAACCTCTTCTCGGGGGTCTCCGACGGGAGGCTCTACCTCTGCGCGATCCTCGTCACGGCGGCGGTGACCGTCGTCTACGTCCAGCTCGGCGGCGTGCGGGCCGTCATCTGGACGGACGTCATCCAGCTCGGCGTCTACGTCCTCGGAGGGCTCATCGCCGTCGCCGTCCTCGTGCCGAGGATCCCGGAGCTCGGCGCGAAGCTGGCCGCCGCGGCCGCGGCGGGCAAGCTGACGGTCTTCCAGACCGGGGGTGACCCCCTCACGACGCCGTACCACGTCCTGACGGCGATCCTCGGGGGCGCCGTCCTCTCGATGGCGTCCCACGGGACCGACTACATCATCGTGCAGCGCCTCTTCGCGACCGAGAGCCTGCGCGCCGGGCGGCGCGCCCTCGTGGCGAGCGGCGTCGTCGTCATCCTCCAGTTCGTCCTCTTCCTCGCCGTCGGGACGCTCCTCTTCCTCTTCTACGGGCCGCTGCCGCTCAACGGCGACGCCGTCTTCCCGAGGTTCATCGTCGAGAAGGTCCCGCCCGGCCTCTCGGGGCTCATCATCGCGGGGCTCCTCGCCGCGGCGATGTCGACCCTCTCGGGCTCGATCAGCTCCATCTCCAGCTCCACCGTCTTCGACCTCTACGCCTCGACGCGCCGCGGGCGCCTGGCGACCGAGGAGCGGAAGCTCCGGCTGTCGCGCCGGGTCAGCTTCGGGTGGGCGCTCCTCCTGACCGGCGCGGCGCTCCTCTTCATCGGGACGGGGCGGGCCGTCGTGGAGCTGGCGCTGAGCATCGCGTCGTTCACCTACGGCGGCTTCCTCGGCCTCTTCCTCCTCGCCGTCCGGGGCCGTGTCGGCGCCCGGGCCGCGGGGATCGGCTTCGTGGCGGGCGTCGGCGTGATGGTCTGGGTCGTCCTCGGGACGAAGCTCGCCTGGCCCTTCTACACGCTCGCGGGGAGCCTGGTCACGGTGGCCGTCGCCGCTGCCGCGACCGCGGTGGAGCGACGGGCTAGGCACGTGGACGGCGCCTGACGCACACCGACCCGTGGAGGCGTTCCGGGCGGCCGTCGCCGTTCGTCGCCCGGGACGGGGGCCGGCTTCCGGCGAGGTCGAAGCGCCGAGCCCCGTGACATCATGGGCCGGTCGTGGACGCCGAACGGGTCCTGAGAGTCGTCTCGGAGGCATGCTCCCGGGCGGGGACGCGGTGGGCCGTGATCGGCGGCCTCGCGCTGAACGCGTACGGGTACGCTCGCGCGACGCTCGACTTCGACGTCGTCGGCGAGGAGCGGTTCCGCCGGGCGCTCACCGACCTGCTGCGTGCGGGCGGTTTCGAGGTCCTGAACGACGTCGAGGGATTCACGAACCTCCTTCACCCCGATGTCCAGCTCGGGCGTCTCGACGTGATGTGGCTCGACGGGGAGACGGCCGAGCGGGTCTTCGGGAAGGTCCGCCGGCTGGAGCGTCCGGGCGGGCCGGACGTTCCCGTTCCGTCTCCCGAGCACCTGGTCGCGATGAAGGTCCGTGCGATCCAGGCGCAGCCGACGCGCGTCTTCCGCGACGGAGCCGACCTCCAGCATCTCCTCCGCCAGCCGGGGCTCGACGATAATGAGGTTCGTGGGTACTTCGACAGGGCCGGGCTCCGAGACCTCTACGACAGGCTCAGGGCCTCGCCCTGAGCCGCTCGACCTCGAGGCGCTCCCGAGAGCGACCGGCGGATCGGCCGATGCGATGGAGCGCGAGCGCCCGGGCGGCCTTCCGTACGCCGACTACTTCCGGTTCGTGAAGCAATTCCAGCGCACCGAGGACGAGCTCCGGGCGATCCCGCTGTCGTCCGGACCCCGCTTCGAGCTGCCGTGATCGCGGCTCGTCCGGTTCGACCAGGTCTCGGCGATCGTCGTCCAGACGCGGGGACGCTAAGCGGCGGAGTTGCTGAGCCGCTGAGCCGCTGAGCCGCTGAGCCGCTGAGCGCGCGCGACCGGGCCTCAGCGCCCGGGCGTGGGCGACGCGGGTGACGTCGTCGGCGGGAGGCGGAGGAGGAAGAGGTCCCCGACCGTCCGGCCGCGCGTGTAGAAGAGGTGCCGGCCGTCGGCCGAGATGCAGGGGTCCTCGAGGTAGAGGCCGGCCTCCGGGAAGTCCGTCATCTTCTGCGGGGGGTCGGGCCGCCACCCCTGCGCGGGACCGGGGACCCGCCAGACGTTCTTGTGGTCGGGCTGGAAGTAGAGCCACCGTCCCGACGGCGAGAAGAACGGGTGGAAGTCGGACCGGGGGGTGGAGACGACGAGGCGCGGGGTCCCTCCCGAGAGCTTCACCGCCTCGATGTCGACCCCGCGGGGGCCGAGCTCCTGATAGGCGATCCACTCCCCCGCGGCGTCGACCGCGAAGAGGGTCCACGCCTTCAGCCCCGGCACGACCTGGTCCCCCCCGGTCGTCGCGTCGACCACGTGGAGCTCGGAGCCGCGAGGCACGAGGAGCTTGCCGCTTCGGCCCAGCCAGGAGGACGCGGGGCCGGTCGTGTCCGCGAGCTTTCTCGGGGCGGCGCCGTCGGGCCTCATGACCCAGAGCCCCCGCTCCGCGCTCAGGTCCCCCGCCCGCCACCGGTCGAAGGCAATCGCCTGGCCGTCGGGCGACCACCGGGGCGAGCCCTCCCCGTACCGCTTGTCGAGCGTGAGCGGGACGGGCGCCGACGGGACGTCGACGCGCCAGAGGTGCGCCTCCAGGCCGCGAGTCGCTCCGAAGACGACGGAGGAGCCGTCGGGAGAGGGGCCGAAGAAGCCGATGTCGTTGCTCCCCGCGGTGACCGGGCGGGGCGGACCGAGGACCCGGCCCGCCTCGGCGTCGAAGGGGAGCTCTTCGATGTTCAGGGTCTCCTCCTCGGCGGAGAAGACGATCGAGCGGCCGTCGCGCGAGACCGCGGGGGCGACGTCGGGGCCCCGGCCGAACGTCATCGGGCGAGGGGGCCCCGAGAGCTCCCCCTGCTCGCGCGAGAACGGGGCCTCCCAGAGCGTCCGGCTCCGGCCCGGCTCGTCGTTCGTGAAGAGGACGGAGTCCGATCCGGGTCCCCAGGCCGGATGCTCGCCGCCGGCGAGACGCCGGGCCTCGCCTCCTCCTGCCGCCACGACCCGGACCGTCCGCCCCTCCTGGAAGAGGATCCAGCGGCCGTCGGAGGAGAAGCTCGGCCAGCAGAGGCGCCCCTCGCCGACGCCGGTGAGCGGCAGGTCGGTCGAGGCCCCGCCCGTCGCCGGGGCGATCGCCAGCCGCGACGCCCGGAACGGTCCGTGGGTGTAGACGAGCCGCGCGCCGTCGGGCGAGAAGGAGGGGAAGTTCCCGGCCTCGACGACCCGGCGGGCCGGGCCCCCGAGCGCCGGCATCACCCAGATGTCGCCGCCGACGAGGGGCATCTGCGGCGCCGAGGCCATGATGTCGCCGCCGGAGCTCCGGTCGGAGACGAAGGCGATCTCATGGCCGTCCGGCGAGAACGCGGGCTGGATGTCCCCTGCGGGATTCCGCGTGAGGTTGACCGCGGGGCCGCCCGCGACCTGCTGGAGGTAGATCTCGAAGTTGCCGTCGCGGTCGGAGACGTAGGCGATCGTCTCGCCGTCGGGCGAGAAGGTCGGCTCCCCCTCGTAGCCGGGGTCGGTCGTGAGGGGCTCGACGAGGCCAGAGCCGAGGTCCGGAGACGGCGGGCTCGGGCGCGCCCCCCGGAGGAGGTACCCGAGGAGGCCCGCGGCGGCGGCGAGGAGGAGGGCTCCCGCGAGGCGCGTCCGGACGGCGCGCTTCTCCGGAGCGGGGGGCGGCCCGGAGGGGATCGCCGCCTCCACCGTTCCTCCGGCCACCGCTTCCAGCGCGAAGGCGAGGTCGCGCGCGTTCTGGAAGCGCTCCTCGCGCCGCTTCTCGAGGCAGCGGCGGGCGACGACGAGGAGGGCCGGCGCCCGCGGGCCGCTTCCCTCCTCCGGGGGCGGGGGCTCGTCGTTCAGGATCGCGGCCAGGCTCTCGACGGCGGTGGGACGTCCGAAGGCACGGCGCCCCGCGACCATCTCGTAGAGGACGCAGCCGAACGCGAAGACGTCCGACCGCTCGTCCGCCGGCTCGCCGCGCACCTGCTCGGGCGCCATGTAGCCGACGGTCCCCATCACGGTCCCCGGCTCGGTCGGGCGGGAGAGCGTCTCCTCCGCCGTGAGGTCCCCCGCGGCAAGGGGAGGCGCCTGCTTCGCGAGGCCGAAGTCGAGGACCTTCACGTGGGTGCCGCCCACCAGGAAGACGTTCTCGGGCTTCAGGTCCCGGTGGACGATCCCGCGGTCGTGCGCCGCGGCGATGGCGCGGGCGAGCTGGAGCGCGACGTCGAGCGTCCGGCGCGGGGAGAAGGGCGCGCGCGCGAGCGCCTCGCGGAGCGTCTCGCCTTCGAGGAGCTCGGTGACGAGGTAGGCGACGCCGTCGTCGGTCCCGAAGTCGTGGACCGTCACGATGCCCGGGTGGTTGAGGGCCGACGCCGCGAGAGCCTCCTGCTCGAACCGGCGGAGGCGGTCGGGGTCGCCGGCGACCTCCTGCGGCAGGACCTTGACGGCGACCTCCCGCTTCAAACGCGTGTCGCGCGCCCTCCAGACCTCGCCCATCCCCCCCTTGCCCAGGGGGCCGAGGACCTCGTACGGGCCGAGGCGGAGACCGGGGCGGACCGTCACGGTGTGACACCCCTGCGAGGCTGGTTCACGGTCAGGCGGGGAGTATAGGGAAGCGCGGCCCCCCGCCGGCTCGTCCTCGCACTCGTCGGCCCCCGGGGGCGCGTCTGCGGCGTCCGGTCCATACAATCCGGCCCAGGAAGGAAACGGATCGATGAGAAAGCTCGTCCTCGCCGCCCTCGCCGTCGCCGCGACTTGCGCCTCGACCCCCGTGCGGGCGGCGACGCCACCCCTGCTCCTACAGCACCCGTCGCTCTCGAAGACCGCGATAGCTTTCGACTTCGCCGGGGAGATCTGGACGGTCGCGCGGGACGGCGGCGAGGCCCGGAGGCTCGTCACCGGGCAGCTCCGGAACAGGCGGCCGATCTTCTCGCCCGACGGCGCGACGATCGCCTTCACCGGCGTCTACGACGGGAACACGGACGTCTACGTCGTCCCGGCGGCCGGCGGCGAGCCGACGCGGCTGACGTACCACCCCGGGCCGGACCAGGCGGTGGGGTGGACGCCCGACGGGAAGAAGGTCCTCTTCCTGTCGTTGCGCACGACGGCACGAGACCTGCCGAAGCTCTTCACGGTCCCGGTGACGGGGGGGCTCCCGGAGGAGCTGCCGCTGCCGTCCGGCGCCGAGGCGAGCTACTCGCCCGACGGCCGGAGCCTCGCCTACGTACCCTTCATCCAGTGGCAGGCGGCGTGGAAGAGATACCGCGGCGGCCAGACGACGCCGATCTGGATCGCCGACCTCTCCGACTCGACGGTGGTGAAGGTCCCCCGCGAGAACTCGAACGACCACGCGCCGATGTGGGTGGGGGACACGGTCTACTTCCTCTCCGACCGGACCGGGCGGGTCTCGCTCTGGGCCTACGACGTGAAGGCCGGGACGGTGAGGGAGGTCGTGAAGAACCCCGACGGCTTCGACATCAAGTCGGCGTCCGCCGGGCCCGGCGGGATCGTGTACGACCAGTTCGGGGCGCTGAAGCTCTACGACCTGGCGTCCGGGACGAGCCGCGACGTCCCCGTGACCATCGCGGCGGACCTCCCCCAGGTCCGCGCGGGATTCCGGAAGGTGGAGCCGGACCAGGTCCTCCACGCCGCGGTCTCGCCCACCGGCAAGCGCGTCCTGATGGAGGCGCGCGGCGAGGTCCTGTCGCTGCCGGCCGAGAAGGGAAGCGCGCGGAACCTGACGCGGAGCCCCGGCGTCGCCGACCGGGACCCGTCGTGGTCGCCGGACGGCAAGCGGGTGGCGTGGCTGTCGGACGAGTCGGGCGAGTACGCGCTCCACCTGCGCGAGCCGGAGGGGATCGGGCCGGTGACGAAGATCCCGCTCGGGGCGCCCCCTTCGTTCTTCTACGCGCCGCGCTGGTCGCCCGACGGCAAGCGGATCGCCCTGACCGACAAGAGGCTGAACCTCTGGATCGTCGACGTGGCCGCGGCGTCGCTGACGAAGGTCGACACCGACCTCTTCGACACGCCGCTCACCTACCTCGACCCGGCCTGGGCGCCCGATTCCCGCTGGCTCGCCTACGTGAAGCAGCTCCCGAACCACCTCCGCGCCGTCTTCGTCTACTCGGTCGCGGAGAAGAAGGCGCGCCAGGTGACCGACGGCCGGAGCGACGCCTTCTCGCCGCGGTTCGACCGGGGCGGGAAGTACCTCTACCTCCTCGCGAGCACCGACGTGGGCCAGGGGCAGGGGTGGCTCGACATGACCAGCATGGGGCGGGCGGTGACGAGCAGCGTCTACGCCGTCGTCCTCAGGAAGGACCTGCCGTCGCCGGTCGCGCCCGAGAGCGACGAGGAGGGGGCGGAGACGACGGCGGCGAAGCCCGGCAAGGACGGCAAGGGCGCGGGCCCGGCGGAATCCGCCGCCGGGAGCGTTGACGGGAAGCCGGCGAAGGGCGCGAAGGACGGCGGGAAGAAGGGCGACGCCGCCGCGAAGGACGAGAAGAAGCCCCCCGAGCCGGTGAGGATCGACTTCGACGGCCTCGACCAGCGGACCGTCGCCCTTCCGATCGACCGGGCCAACTACGCCCAGCTCGAGGCGGGGCCCGAAGGGGTCCTCTTCGTCCTCTCGAACCCGATCGCCCTTTCCGACGAGGACTACCTCGAGTACGGCGACGGGAACCCGCCCCCCGAGGACTCCCTCCGCTTCGACCTGAAGACGCGCAAGGCCGAGCCCTTCGTCGCCAGGGTCGACGGCGGGAACGGCGCCTGGGGCGGCCTCGTGACGTTCCTCGTCTCGGCCGACGGGTCGAAGGTCCTCTACGCCCAGGGGAAGAAGTGGTTCCTCGTCGGCTCCGACAAGGCGCCGAAGGCGGGGGACGGGGCCGTGAAGACCGACGGGCTCGAGGTCTGGGTCGACCCGCGGGCCGAGTGGCGCCAGATGTACCGCGAGGTCTGGAGGATCGAGCGCGACTTTCTCTACGACCCGCACGCCCACGGGCTCGACCTGGCCGCCGCCGAGAAGCTCTACGCGCCGTTCGTCGACGGCATCGCCGGGCGCGACGACCTGAACGCCCTCTTCGAGGAGATGCTCGGGAACCTCGTCCTGGGGCACGTCTTCGTCGGCGGCGGGGCGGTCCCGAAGGAGGAGAACGTCTCCGTCGGCCTCCTCGGGGCCGACTACCGGGTGGAGCAGGGGCGCTACCGGATCGCCCGGATCCTCCGCGGCGAAGGGTGGAACCCGAAGCTCGCCGCGCCGCTGACGCAGCCGGGCGTCGACGTGAAGGAGGGGGAGTTCCTCCTCGCCGTGAACGGGCAGGAGCTGAAGGGGGACGACGACGTCTTCCGCCTCTTCCTCGGGACCGCGGGGAAGCAGACGGTCCTCACGGTCGGTCCGAGCGCCGACGGGAGCGGCTCGCGGGAGGTGACGGTGGTGCCGGCGCCCTCCGAGGCGATGCTCCGCCTGAGGAGCTGGATGGAGGCGAGCCGGAGGAAGGTGGACGAGCTGTCGGGCGGGCGCGTCGGCTACGTCTACATCCCGGACACCTTCGCGGGAGGCTTCACCAACTTCAACCGCTACTACTTCTCGCAGATCGGGAAGGACGCCGTCGTCCTGGACGAGCGGTTCAACCACGGCGGGTCGATCGCCGACTACATCATCGAGGTGCTGAAGCGGACGCCGTCGATGGCCAACGTCTCCCGCGAGGGAGCCGAGGTGGTCGAGCCGGCGCAGGCGATCTTCGGCCCGAAGGTGATGATCGCGAACCAGATGTCGGGCTCGGGGGGGGACGCCCTCCCCTGGCTCTTCAAGAGGGCGGGCCTCGGCCCGCTCGTCGGCGTGAGGACGTGGGGCGGCCTCGTCGGGATCGGCGGGTACCCGGCCCTCGTCGACGGCGGCTCGGTCACCGCGCCGCGCTGGGGCCTCTACGGGACGAAGGGCCAGTGGGAGGTCGAGAACCACGGCGTCGCGCCCGACGTGGTCGTGGAGCAGGACCCGGCGCTCGTGAGGGCGGGCCACGACCCGCAGCTGGAGAAGGCGGTCGCCCTCGCCGTCGAGGCGCTCGAGAAGAGCCCGCCGCCGAAGCTGGTCCGGCCGCCGTTCCCCGACTACGGCCCGAGGCTGCCGAAGGCGCGGGAGTAAACCGCCCGCCCGGCGTGAGCCCCGGCAGGGAAGGAAAGGGCCCCGTCTCCGGGAGGAGGCGGGGCCCTGGTGCGTGCGGCGAGCGTGCGGCGAGCGTGCGGCCGGGGCCGCCGCCGCTCAGTGCGCCTTCACGGGCGCGGCCGTCCCCTTCTCCGCCAGGAACCAGGCGTGCTCGGGGCGGGCGAGGATGGAGTCGATCACGGCGTTCACGGCGTCGGCCTGGGGCTTCTTCCCCTCGGCCGCGGCCTTCGCGGCGATCTCGCGCGACTCCGGGATCAGCTCCTGGTAGAAGCGCTCGGCCACCTCGTACATGCCGTGCCAGTGGGTGTAGTCGGGCGCCATCATCGCCGCGCCGTGGCGCGCGCGCCGCCCCTCGTGGTGCCAGAGATAGAACCAGGACCACTCGATCTTCTCGTCGAACTGCTTCTTCGTCAGGAGCCCCTGCTTCGCCAGCTCGACCATCAGCTCCGTGCCCGGCTTGGCGAACTTCTCGTTGTAGAGGACGACGAGGTCGTCGTACTGCCGGTAGAACGAGTCGACCCATCCCGACGTGTGGCAGGTGCCGCAGACCTGCTTCATCCTGCCGCGCTTGGCCTGGGCGGAGTCGGCCACGAGCGCCTTGCGCCTGGCCGGGTCGGCCTCGGTGACCACCTTGTGCTCCGCGTCGGTGTCCATCGCCAGGGAGATGGGTGGCCGGTTCGTCCAGGAGATCCGCTCGCCCGGGTCGTGGGTGATGGGGAGCCCGCTCGCGGTGGCGGAGAGGTGGCAGCTCGCGCAGGTGGGGGCGGCGGCGTAGTCCGTGCCGAGGACCCACGTCTTGCCGTCGAGGTTCATCTTGTCCTTGAGGTCGCGGTAGGCGATGCCGTGCTTGGACTCCTCGTAGATCTCCTTCTGCGGGTGGTCGGGGCCGAGGTGGCACTTGCCGCAGTTCTCGGGCTGGCGGGCGCGGCGGGCCGAGAAGTCGTGCCGGCTGTGGCAGGCGGCGCAGGAGCCCCGCGAGCCGTCGAGGTTGAGGCGGCCGATGCCGGTGTTGGGCCAGGTGGCGGCGTCGTAGGTCGGGCGTCCCTCGGCGTCCCGCGCGATCCGCGCCAGGGCGGCCGCGTTTGTCGGCATCCCGTCCGGGCCGGGCGCCAGGTCGGTCCCCGTGACCACCCCGCCGTCCTTCGCCTTCAGGGCGAGGCGGGCGCCGTGGCACTGCATGCAGCCGGACTGGACGCTGGCCAGGCCGTTGACGGGGCGGTCGCCCGGCATCCCGGGCGTGGGGGAGTGCGGGTCGAAGGGGACGCGGGCCCCCTCCACGGTCTCGGCGAGGTAGTTGTCGAGCGAGGCGAGGATGTTCCCCGCCTTGGCGTGGTGGCTCCCCTCGAACTCCGTGTCCTCCTTCTGGTGGCAGCGGGCGCAGTCGCGCGGCGTGACCACCGTGGCGATGACGGCGCCCTCGTGCTCGAAGGCGTCGGGCTCCCCCTTCCGCGCCTGGTGGCAGTCGAGGCAGCCGACCTGCGCCCGGGCGTGGCCGCTGTCGCGCCACTGGGCGACCAGCCCGGGGCTCCCCTGCTCGTGGCAGGTCAGGCACGGCTCGGACCTGGCGAGGCCCGCGCCGGGCGGAACGGTCCCGGAGGCGGGGGCGAGGGTCGAAGGGACGAGGAAGGCGGCGGTGAGGACGAGGGACCTGCGGGTGGCCGGCGTCATCTCGGAATCCTCCTTGCGGTCGGTCCGGAGCCTGATAGCACCTTTCGGCCGGAGCCGGCATGACACGCGTCATGCCTCGCGTGCGGTAGCGCGGCACGGCGGACCGGAGAGGGGCTCGATCGATCCCGGGCCACCCGGGCCGCGGTGCTGAGACAATAGCCGACGATCCGCTCCGGCGGGAGAAACGAGATGGAGGAGAGCGGGAAGACGAGAGAGGAGCTCCTGGCCGAGATCGAGTCGCTCCGGGCGGATCTGGCGCGGCTCGAGGGGCTGGGGCTCCCCTTCCGCTCGGCCCTCGCGGGGGACGCGGAGCACGGACTCGCCCGCTTCCTCTCGGCCAGCCTCGAGACGACGGGGGTCCTCGTCTCGGCCCTCGACCGCGAGCACCGCTTCGTCTTCTGGAACCGGGGGGCGGAGCGGATCACCGGGTACCGGCGCGAGGAGGTCCTGGGAGGGAACGAGGTCCTTCGGGCGATCTACCCGGACGAGGCTTATCGGCGGGAGGTCGTCCAGCTGCGGGAAGAGGTGATGCAGGGCCGGCCGACGGACGGCCTCCGCCTGACGGTCCGGACGAAGGGCGGCGAGGTGAAGACCCTGGCGTTCTACTCCCGGGGGGTCTTCGACGAGCGGGGAGAGCCGCTGGGCCTCGTGAACGTCGCGGTCGACGTGACCGAGAGCGCGCGCGCCGAGGAGGCTCTCCGCGCGAGCGAGGCGCGCTTCCGCACCCTGTTCGAGTCGATGACGGAAGGGGTCGCCCTCCACGAGCTCGTCCGCGACGCGAGCGGCACTCCGGTCGACTACGTGGTCACGAACGTGAACCCGGCCTACGAGCGACACACGGGGATCCGCCCCGCGGACGCGATCGGCCGGCGGGCGTCCGACCTGTACGGCGCGGGGGAGCCCCCGTACCTCCCGGTCTTCGCCCGCGTCGCGACGACGGGGGAGGCGGACCGGCTGGAGGTCTACTTCGAGCCGATGGGCCGGTACTTCCGGATCCTCGTCTTCTCGCCCGGGGTCGAGCAGTTCGCCACCGTCTTCGAGGACATCACGGCGAGCAAGAGGCTGGAGGCGGCCCTGCGGGAGACGAACGCCGCGCTGCAGGCCCGGAACGCGGAGCTCGACGCGTACGCGCACACGGTCGCGCACGACCTGAAGAACCCGGTCTCGGCGCTCCTCGGGTTCGCCGAGCACCTCCAGCAGGGCTTCACCGCCCTCCCGGAGCAGGAGCGGGCCGACTGTCTGGGCGGCATCGCTCACTGCGCGCAGAAGATGTCGGACATCGTGGACGACCTCCTCCTGATCGCCGAGACGCGACAGCCCGAGGTCCCGTCCGGGACCGTCGACGTGGGCCGGGTCGTCGCGGAGAGCCTTCGGGGCCTCGAGCACCTCCTCCGGAGGCACGAGGCGCAGGTGATCCCGCCCGGGAGCTGGCCCGCCGCGAGGGGCCACGCCCCGTGGGTCGAGCGGGTCTTCACGAACTACCTGAGCAACGCCGTCAAGTACGGGGGGCGCCCGCCGCGGGTCGAGCTCGGGGCGGACGAGCCCCGGGACGGACGGGTCCGCTTCTGGGTGCGCGACAACGGCGACGGCGTCGCCCCAGAGGAGCGGAAGAGGCTCTTCACCCCCTTTACGCGGCTCGCGGAGGCGCGCGTCGAGGGGCACGGCCTCGGCCTCGCCATCGTCCGCCGGCTCGTCGAGAGGATGGGGGGCGAGGTGAGCGTGGAGAGCACCGGCCGGCCCGGCGAGGGGAGCACCTTCGCCTTCACCTTGCCCGGGGAGTAGGTCCCGGCACCCCCGGGGAGACGGCGGGCCCCCGGGCCGATCGGCCTCGTCGGGCGGTCCAGGCGGCTACCGGCCTCGCCAGGCCGGGGGGCGCCGGGCGAGGAAGGCGTCGATCCCCTCGGCGGCGTCCTCCATCGCCATGTTCCGGACCATTCCGTCCGAGGCGGTGGCGTAGGCGGCCTCGAGGGGCTCCTCGACCTGGCGGTAGAAGAGCCGCTTGCCGTGGGCGACGACGGCGGGGCTGTGGGCGGCGATCCGGCGGGCGAGTCGGTCGACCTCGGCGTCCAGCTCGGCGAGGGGGACCACCCGGTTCACGAGGCCCCACCGCTCGGCGGTCGCGGCGTCGATCGGGTCGCCCGTGAAGAGGAGCTCGAGGGCGCGCTTCCTCGGGAGGTTCCGGGCGACGGCGACCCCGGGGGTCGTGCAGAAGAGACCCGCCTTGATGCCGGGGACGCCGAAGGAGGCGACGTCGGAGGCGACGGCGAGGTCGCACGTGGCCACGAGCTGGCACCCCGCCGCGACGGCGGCGCCCTGGACGCGCGCGATGACCGGCTGGGGGAGCCGGACCAGGCCGAGCATCACGTCGGTACAGCGGTCGAAGAGCGCCTTCTGGAAGGCCGGGTCCGGGTTGGCGCCCATCTCCGCGAGGTCGTGGCCGGCGCAGAAGTGCTTGCCCGCTCCCGAAAGGACGACGACGCGGACGGACGGGTCGTCCCGGAGCCGCGCGATCTCGGCCTCGAGGGCGCCGAGCATCGCGCTCGAGAGCGCGTTGAGCCGCTGGGGCCGGTCGAGGACGAGGGTGGCGATCCCGTCGGCGTCGGTCCTCCGGACGAAGGGGGGCTCGGGCTGGTCGGACATGGCTCCTCCTCGGGCTCGCGTCGGGCGGACGTTACACCGGACCGGGCCGGCGGCCGACCCGGGCGCCGCACGCGCCCCGGGCGGTGCAGCGAGCCGCGCCGCCGTGACGCGGGAGGCCGGGGCATGGCAGGATCGCCCCCGGAACCATCGAGGACCGACCGAGCGGCGCCCCGGCGACGCCGCCGGCGAGGAGGAAACGATGCTGACCCAGAAGATGCAGGCGGCGCTCGAGGAGCACGTCGGAGCCGAGCTCGGCTCCGCCTACCTCTACCTCGCGATGTCGGCCTACTGCGAGGCGATCGCGTTCAAGGGATTCGGACGGTGGATGCGGGTCCAGTTCCAGGAGGAGACCGAGCACGCGACGAAGCTGCTCGACTACCTCCTCTCCCGCGGCTGCAAGGTCTCGTTCAAGCCGGTCGCGGCGCCCCCGAAGGAGTTCGGGACGATCCTCGCGGTCTTCGAGCAGACGCTCGAGCACGAGCGGAGCGTGACGAAGCGGGTCCACGACCTCTACGACCTGGCGGGCGTCGAGAAGGACACGGCGACCCAGGTCTTCCTGCAGTGGTTCGTCTCGGAGCAGGTCGAGGAGGAGGCCCGCGCCTCGGAGATCGTCGACAAGCTGAGGATGGTCGCCGACCGGCCGGGCTCCGCCCTCTACCTCGACAAGGAGTACGGCAAGAGGACCCGGGGCTAGCTCTTCGGGGGCGTCCCGCCCTTCGGCGTCATCCCGAGCTGCCACATCACGAAGGCGCGCTGGTCGGCGACGTCCCGGACGCGCAGGTCCAGGGGCTTCCCCTGGCCGTGGCCGGCGTCCCGGTCGACCCAGATGAGGATCGGCCTGGTCCGCGGGTCCGACGCCGTCGACGCCTGCAGGAGCGCGGTCATCTTCCGCGCGTGGAGGGGGTGGACGCGGGCGTCGTGCTCTCCCGCGGTGAAGAGGACCGCCGGGTACTTCGTCCCCTTCTTGACGTGCTGGTACGGGGAATAGGCCTCGAGGAACCTGAACTGCGCCGGGTCCTCGGCCGTCCCGTACTCGGGGACCCAGTACCGCGCCATCAGGAACGACTGGTAGCGGAGCATGTCGAGGAGCGGGACCTGGCAGACGACCGCGGCGAAGAGGTCGGGCCGCTGCGTCAGGACGGCCCCGGTCAGGAGACCGCCGTTCGAGCCCCCCTGGATCGCGAGCCGGGACGGGTTCGTGACCTCGTGTCCGATCAGCCACTCGGCTGCGGCGATGAAGTCGTCGAAGACGTTCTGCTTCTTCGAGAGCATCCCGGCCTCGTGCCAGGCGTCCCCGTACTCGCCGCCTCCCCGGAGGTTCGCGAGGGCGTAGACGCCGCCGGCCTCGAACCACGGGTAGAGGGTCGCGTTGAACGAAGGCGTCTCGCTGATGGCGAAGCCGCCGTAGCCGGTGAGGAGGGTGGGGTTCGAGCCGTCGAGCTTCAGCCCCTTCCTGTGGACGAGGAACATCGAGACCTTCGTCCCGTCCTTGGATGGGTAGAAGACCTGCTTCACCTCGACGATCGAGGGGTCGACGGGGACCTTCGGGCGCTCCCAGAGGTCGACCTCCTTCGTCGCGAGGTCGACGTGGTAGACGCCCGCCGGCTCGTCGAACGACTGGTAGGAGAGGAACGCCTCGGTCCGGTCGACGTCGGTCGAGAGCCGCGCGGTCCCGATCCCCGGCAGCGGGAGCTCGCCCCGGGGCTTCCCGTCGGTCGCGTAGAGCTCGACGGCGCTGTGGGCGTCCTTCAGGACCTCGACCGCGAGGATGCCGCGGGCGAGGGAGACGCGCTGGATCGTCGCGTCCTTCCGCTCGGGGACGATCTCTTTCCAGCCGGCCCGGGCGGGGGCGTTGAGGTCGACCGCGAAGACCCGTCCGTTCGCGGCGCCGTCGGTGGTCAGGAGGTAGAGGGTGTCGCCGAGGACGGCTCCGCGGTTCGAGCTGTCGGAGCCGACGATGACGTCGGTCCTCGTGAAGGCGCCGGTCCGGAAGTAGCGGTCGAGGTCGACGGCCCAGAGGTCGTTGGACCGCGTCCCCGTGGCGTAGGTCAGGATTCCCCAGCGGCCGTCCCTGCTCGCGGAGAAGCCCGGTCCCCAGGTCGTCGCGAGCTTCGGGTTCTCCTCCTTCGTGTACTGACGGAAGAGGAGCGCGTCCTGCCGGGGGTGGGTCCCGACCCGGTGGAACCTCACCTGCCCCGAGTAGGGGTCCCTGACGTTCGCCAGGTTCAGGTAGAAGAAGCCCGACGAGTCGGGGAGCCAGCTGACCCCGCGGACCTTGCCGGGGATCTCGTCGGCCAGCCACCTGCCCGAGTCGACGTCGAGGAGGTTCAGCGTGGAGTTCTCGTCGCCCGCGCGGTAGCTCCCGAAGGCCAGGAGCCTGCCGGCGGGATCGGGCTCGAACCACGAGATCGTCACGAGGCCCCGGGCGTCGAGGGCGTTGGGGTCGAGGAGGAGGCGGGGCTTCCCGTCGACCCCCTCCCGGACGAGGACGCGCGCCTGGTTCTCGTTCCCCTCGCGCCTCGAGTAGAAGTAGCGGTTCCCGCGCATCTCGGGGAGGGAGACCGACCCCACCTCCATCAGCTCCCGGAGCCGCTTCTCGAGGGCGGGGCGGCCGGGGAGGGAGTCGAGGACCGAGCGGGTGTAGGCGTTCTGCGCGTCGGTCCAGGCGGTCACCTCGGGGGTGAGGTTCCCCTTCTCGTCCCCCTCGAGCCACCGGTAGGGGTCGACGAACGTCTTCCCGTGGATCTTTTCCTCGACGGGGCGGACCGCGCTCTCGGGCGGAGCGCCCGGCGTCGCGGCGCGGCCGGCCGGAGCGGCCAGGGCCACCGCGAGGGCGACGAGGCCGCTGACGGGGCGGGCGAGGGAGCGGGAGCGGCGGGGCGGCGTGGACGGACGCTGCGGCATGGCGCCGAATTCTGCCCCGGCGGGAGGGCGCCTGGAAATGGAAACGCCCCGGCGATCCCGCCGGGGCGCTCGAAGCTCGGGGGTGGTGCGTGCGGCTTACTTCTTCGGCGCCTCGGCGGGCTTCTCGGCCGGCTTCTCGGTCTTCGACTTCGCCTCGCCCTCGGTCTTCTTGGCGTGCTTCTTGTGGCTCATCTTCTTGTGGTGGGCGGGGGCCTTCGCGGTCTCGGCCGGCTTGGCGGCGGCCTCGGCGGCGGGCTTCTCGGTGGTGGCGGCCTTGTTCGGCTCGTCGGCGAAGGCGGCTCCGAGGGAGAGGATCGTGACGGCGACGAGGGTGGCGACGGTCTTCTTCATGGCTTTCCTTCCTTGCCGGCGGCGGTCCGTGCGCGCCGGTCGTGAGACGGTGAATCAAGACCGTTGCCAGCGGCGCAACGGTGTAGGTCAAATCTGATAAAGCCATTGAAGACAGTCGCATAGGGATACGCTGGGACTTCAACGGAATTTGCCTCGCCCTCGCCTCGTGCACCAAAGCGTGCAGCTCCCCGCCGCAATCGGTCGATCCGGCGGGCCCCGGCTCCTGGCGGCGTTCCCTTCCCCGGCGGCCGGAGGGCCTCGAACGCGGCGCTTGCGCCCGAGGCGCGCCGGCCCGAAAGTCGGCCGATGCCGGTGGCGGACGAGACGGCCGGGGCGAGGGGGCTGCCGGGGCGGGGCCTCCTCGCCGCCGCGCTCGCGGCGGGAGCCGCGCTCCGGATCCTCCTCGTCTCGGCCCGACCGCTCTGGGCCGACGAGGTCTTCACGCTGGAGGTCGCCCGGCGGGGGCCGGCCGGGATCCTCGCCGCTCTCCGGGTCGACTCCGGTCCCCCCCTCCACTACCTCCTGGCCTGGCTCCTCCTCCTGCCGTCGCCGGGGCCCTCCGGCTGGGACGTCGTCGTCCGCGTCGCGTCGCTGGCCGCCTCGCTCGCTCACGTTCCGCTCCTCCTGTCGGTCGGGCGGCGCCTCGGCGCGGCCGGGGCCGGGACGCGGGCCGCGGCCCTGTGGCTCCTCTTCCCGCTCTCCGTCTCCACGGCCTCCGAGGGGCGCGCCTACGCGCTGGCCTCGCTCCTCGTCCTCGTCGCGTTCGAGCGAGGGCTGGCGTTCCGGGACGGGCCGGGCGCGGGGAGGGGTCTCGCCGTCGCCGCCTCCACCGGAGCGGCGCTCCTCTCTCACTACCTCGCGGGGCCGGCGCTCCTCGGGGTGGCGTGCGCCGTCCTGCCGGGCGCTCGGCGCGACCGCCGGCTCCCGCTCGCCGGCGCCTACGCGGCGGGGGCTCTCGCCTTCCTCCCGTGGCTCCCCGTGGCGCTCTCCCAGCCGCGGGCGTCGATGCGCTGGCTGCTGCTCCGCCCCGAGGCGGAGCGGGTGGGGGAGGCGCTGGCGAACCTCGCCTTCGGCGCGTCGCTCCCCGCGATCGCCGGCCTCGCGGGGGGGGCGCTCCTCGCGGCCGCGGCGCTGCGAGGAGGGCGCCGGGTGCCTTCGGGGACGGTCCTCGCCGTGGCGGCGGGCTCGATCGCGCTCCTCGAGGCCGGGACGGGGTCCGCCGTCGTCCCGGAGCGGACGGCGCTCGTCCTCCTCCCGTTCGTCGCGCTCCTCCTGGCCGAGGCTTCCGCGTCCGCCTCGCTCCTCTCGGCCGGCGTCTCGGTCGTGCTCCTCGCGCTGGCTCTCCCCGCGTGGCTCAGGACCACGCCGGCACGACAGCTCGCCGAGACGCTCGCGGTCCCTCTCCGGGGCGGGGGTGACGTCGTGGCGGCCGGGCTCTGGGGGCCGGAGCTCGCGTATCGCCTCGCGCGTGCCGGCCTTCCCGGCCGGGTCGTCCTCTTCCCGGGGGAGGTGAGCCGGCACCCGGGGTGGTACGACGAGAGGGACCTCGTGCCGCGGGAGGTCGCCGACGAGGCGCGGCGCGTCGTCGGCCGGACCCCCGCGGCCCGGTTCGCCGTCCTGACGCCGGGCAGCGTCGCGGGCGACGCCCTGGCGGAGGTGGTCCGGAGCCGCGGGGCGGAACGGGTGGCGGCGACGCCGGTCCTCGAGGTCTGGGCCTTTCCCCGCGGATCGGGGCCGGCCGGGCGAGAGGTTGAGGAAGGCGAGCGATGACGGCGCGCGCCCGGGCCCTCCTCGAGGCTCTCGCCCTCGTCGCGATCGTCTCGACCTCGCTCCTCTTCGTCCTCTGGCACCAGCGCGGCGACTCGGCCACGATGGACGAGCCGTATCACCTCTTCGCGGGGATGGAGTACGCCGTCGACGGGACCTCCTGGCTGAACCTCGAGCACCCGCCGCTCCTGAAGCTCCTCGCCGGGGAGGCCGCGGCCCGGGCAGGGGCGCTGTCGCCGTCGGGAGGGCAGGTTTCGCCGGCTTCCCCGCACCCGCGCTTCGCCGGCTGGCTCTACCGCAACCGCCTCTCCCCTCAGGCGCTCGTCCAGGCCGGCAGGCGCCCCTTCCCGTGGCTCCTCCCGCTCCTGGCGCTGGCGGTCTGGGCGGCCGCGCGGGCGGGGGGTGGCCCGACGGCGGGCCTCCTCGCGGCGGGCGTCGTCGGGCTCGACCCGACGTTCGTCGCGCACGCGGGGGTGATCCACACCGACGCCGGCGCCGCCCTCGCCCTCACGATCGCCGTCGCGCTCGCCGCGGCGGCCTCCGAGGACCGCCCGCTCCTCTGGCCCCTCGCGGGCGTCGCGCTGGGGCTCGCCCTCGCGACGAAGTTCACGGCGATCCTCTTCGTGCCGGTCCTCCCGGCTCTCCCCCTCCTCCGGGCGGCGCTCGAGCCTCCCGCCGAGGGGCGCCGCCGGTCCCTCGGGCGGGCCCTCCCGCGGGCGTTCCTCGCCCTGGCGCTGGCGTTCGGGGTCTGCGTCGCGATCTACTCCTTCGCCCTCCGCGCGATGCCCGCCGACCTCGCGGCGCGCGCGGCGGGGGAGTACCTGGCACGGCGGGGAGCCTCCGCGGAGACGGTCTCGTCGGCCGAGCGCCTCTCCCGCGCGTGGCCCGCCCTCGGCCACTGGGCCGCGGGCCTCGGGGGGGTCGCCCTCTTCAGCGAGGAGGGGCGCGGCGCGAACTACTTCCGCGGGGAGGTCTCGGACGACGCGTTCCCTCTCTACTTCCCGGCCGCGTTCCTCCTCAAGTCGACGCCGGCCTTCCTCCTCCTCACGCTCCTCGGCCTGGCGGTCGGGGGGCGGCGGCTCCTCGCCTTCCGGCCGCTCGCGTTCCTCCTCCCCGCCGCGCTCCTCTTCGCCGCGGCGACCCGCTCGCACTTCAACATCGGGGTGCGGCACATCCTCCCCGTCTACCCGCTCCTGGCGATCGCCCTCTCCGGCGTCCTCGCCGCGCGCCTCCGGAGGCCGGCGTTCGCGAGCCTGGCCGCGGCGCTCGTCCTGTCGACCGGCGTCTCGACGTACCTCTCCGAGCCCGACCCGATGTCGTACTTCAACGTCCTGGCGGGGGGCCGGGAGGGGGGGCGCCGCTGGCTCTCGGACTCGAACCTCGACTGGGGGCAGAACGTCGCGCGCCTCGGGGCGGAGCTCGCGCGCCGCTCGGTCGCGCGCGAGACGACGGTCGTCGCGTTCGGCGGCGTGGCGGCGAACTTCTACGTCCCCGGCTGCCGGGCCCTCGACCCGTCCCGGCCCCTCTCTCCGGGGCTCTACGCCGTGTCGGACTTCATGGCGACGCTCGGCCCTCCGTTCCTGGCGACGAACGAGTCGCCCGCGGCCGCCCGCCAGCTCGAGGAGCTCCTCGCCGCCCTGGCGGCGCGGGGCCGGAGGGTCGACCGCGTGGCCGAGACCTTCACGCTGTGGGAGCTCCCGCCTCCCCGCTGAGACTTCGTCTTTTCGCGGCAGGACGGCCCGTCGGCGCGGAACTAGAATCGCGCCTCAGGAGAGACCTGCTGTGAGTATCTCGAAACAGGAAGCCCTCGATTACCACTCCTCCGGGCGCAAGGGGAAGGTCGAAGTCGTCTCGCCCAAGCCTTGTGCCACTGCGCACGACCTCTCGCTCGCCTACACGCCCGGCGTGGCCGAGCCGTGCCTGGAGATCGCGCGGGACCCCGAGCTCGCCTACGAGTACACGTCCAAGGGGAACCTCGTCGCCGTCATCTCGAACGGCACCGCCGTCCTCGGGCTCGGCGACATCGGCGCGATCGCCGGCAAGCCCGTCATGGAAGGGAAGGGCGTCCTCTTCAAGAGGTTCGCCGACGTCGACGTCTTCGACATCGAGGTGAACGAGAAGGACCCGGACAAGCTGATCGACGTCGTGACGCGGCTCGAGCCGACGTTCGGGGGGATCAACCTCGAGGACATCAAGGCCCCCGAGTGCTTCTACATCGAGGAGGAGTGCAAGAAGCGGATGGGGATCCCGGTCTTCCACGACGACCAGCACGGGACGGCCATCATCTCGGCCGCGGCGTTCCTCAACGCCCTCGAGCTGACGAACCGGAAGATCGAGGACGTGAAGGTGGTCTTCGCCGGGGCGGGCGCCGCGGCGATCGCCTGCGCCGGCCTCTACATCACCTACGGCGTGCGGCTCGAGAACATCCTGATGGTCGACCGCAAGGGGGTCATCTACAAGGGCCGCACCGACAACATGAACCCCTACAAGGAGCGGTTCGCCCGCGAGACGGCCAAGCGGACCCTCGCCGAGGCGCTCGACGGGGCGGACGCCTTCATCGGCGTCGCCGCCGCGAAGATGGTGACGGGCGACATGCTGAAGCGGATGGCGAAGGACCCGATCGTCTTCGCCATGGCGAACCCCGTGCCCGAGATCACCCCCGAGGAGGCCAAGGCGGCGCGGCCGGACGTCATCATGGCGACGGGCCGCTCGGACTACCCGAACCAGGTCAACAACGTCCTCGGCTTCCCGTTCATCTTCCGCGGCGCGCTCGACTGCCGCGCCTCGCAGATCAACGAGGCGATGAAGCTGGCCGCCTCGCGCGCGCTCGCCGACCTCGCCAAGGAGGACGTCCCCGACTCGGTCGCGCGCGCCTACGGCGTCGACCGGTTCGAGTTCGGGCGCGAGTACCTGATCCCCAAGCCGTTCGACTGGCGCGTCCTCCTGCGCGTCCCGCCCGCGGTCGCCCGGGCCGCCGCCGAGACCGGGGTGGCGCGCAAGCCGATCGCGGACCTCGCCGCGTACGAGAAGCACCTCGGGGGGCTCCTGTCGCGGATGCGCTCGTTCATGCACGTCATCAACGAGAAGGCCAAGCGGAACCCGAAGCGGGTCGTCTTCACCGAGGGGGACCACCCGAAGATCCAGCGGGCCGCCAAGTACCTCGCGGAGGAGGGGCTGGCGAAGCCGATCCTGCTGTCGCACGGGAAGAAGGCCGAGGAGGCGCTCCGGCAGCTCGACGTGAAGGCCGCCGTCGAGGTCGTCGACCCCGTCACCTTCCCGACGTTCCCGGCGTACGTCCAGGCCTTCCTCGAGAAGCGGAAGCGGCTCGGGACGACCCTGGAGGACGCCGAGCGGAAGATGACCTCCAACATGCTGTTCGGCCCGATGATGGTGGAGATGGGAGACGCGGACGTGGCCCTCGGCGGGCTGACGACGCACTACCCGGACACCATCCGGCCGGCGCTCCAGGCGATCGGGACCGCCCCCGGGGTCCGGAAGGTGGCCGGGCTCTACATCCTGATCCTGAAGGACCGGGTCTTCTTCTTCGCCGACACGACCGTGAACGTCGACCCGACCGCCGACGAGCTCGCCGACATCGCGATCCTCTCGGCCGACACGGCGGCCCTCTTCGACGTGAGGCCGCGCGTGGCGATGATCTCGTTCTCGAACTTCGGGTCGAACCGGCACCCGCACACGGACAAGGTGCGCGAGGCGGTCCGGATCGTGAAGCAGAAGCGCCCCGACCTCGAGTGCGACGGCGAGATGCAGGCCGACACGGCGGTCCTCCCGGAGTTCCTGAAGGAGAACTACCCGTGGGCGGGGTTCTCGGCCCCGCCGAACGTCCTCGTCTTTCCCGAGCTCCAGAGCGCCAACGCGGCCTACAAGCTGGTCTGGCGCCTCGCGAAGGCGGAGGCGATCGGCCCCATCCTGATGGGGACCGAGAAGCCGGTCCACGTCCTGCAGCGCGGCGTCGAGGTCTCCGACATCGTCAACATGGCGGCCTTCGGCGTCGTCGACGCCCAGGCCAAGCAGAAAAAGGCCTGAGGGCTCCGTTCGCGTCCGCGCGCCGCGGCCGGTCCTCCGGCCGCGGCGCGACCCTTTGCGGGGCGGGGCGCAGGGGGGGTGCGTGAAGGCCCTGCTCGTCGTCCCCCGGCTGCCCGGGACCGGCCACACGGGGGACCGGGTGCGGGCCGAGTTCCACCTCGCGGCGCTCGGGCGGCTCGGGGCGGAGGTGACGCTCCTCGGCGGCGCCCCGGCGGGACGGGCCGTCGTCCCGGTGCCCGGAGCCGCGCGGGTGGTCGCGGTCCCGATCCGCGCCAGCGGGATTGCGGCGGGCCTCCTTCGGGCGTCGCTGACGGGCGCCCCGCTCCAGGCGGCGCTCGTCGCCGGGCCCTGGAGCCGCGCGCTCGCCTCCCTGCCGCGGCGCTTCGACCTCGTCGTCTGGCTCCTCGCCCGGCTCGCCCCCTGGCTCGACGGACGCCTTCCGGAAGGACCCCTCGTCCTCGACTACATCGATGCCCTCTCCGAGGCCGCCGCCCAGGCGGCCACGACGGACCCGTCTCCCCTCCGGCGGCTCTACTGGAGGCTGGAAGCGCCCCGCCTGCGCGCCGCGGAAGGCGCGGCCGCCCGCGGCGCGCGCCTCCTCCTCGCGACGACCGGCTCGGACGCCGCGGCGCTCCCGGCCGGGACGATCGGCCTGCCGCACGGAGTCGCCGTCGGCCCCCGCCCGGAGGGGGAGCGCCCGCCCCGGGTCGCCTTCGCCGGGCGGCTGGGGTACCGTCCAAACGCCTTGGCTGCCGACTTCCTGGTGACGCGGGTCTGGCCGCTCGTCGCCTCGCGCGTGCCGGGGGCGGAGCTCGTCCTCGGCGGGGCCGATCCTCCGGCCTGGCTGAGGCGCCGCATCGCCGCGGCAGGGGCGAGGCTCGAGTCCCCGGTGGCGGAGATGCCCCGCTTCCTCCGGCAGGCGCGCGTCGTGGCGACGCCGGTCGAGATGGGGACGGGGACGCCGAACAAGGTCTACGAGGCCCTGGAGGCCGGCGCCGCCGTCGTCGCGTCGTCCGCCGTGGCCGCGAGGGCGGCCCTCGACGGGGCCGCCGCCCCGGTCCTGGTGGCCGACGGGCCGGAGGAGCTCGCCGCCGGGATCGCGGGGCTTCTCGGGGACGCGGCGGCCGCCGAGGCGCTCGGGGCCCGGGGACGGGGGTTCGTCGAGGCCCACGCCGACCGCCGGGCGAAGGTCGAGGAGCTGGCCGCGCTCCTGCGCGGGGCGGCCGGGGCGCCGTGAGGCTCCGCGGGAGGCGCCGCCGGGCCGCGCTCGTCGCGGGCGACCTCGCGACGTGGATCGGCGTCTACGTGGCCGTCGTCCTCCTCCGGCGCGTGGCGGCCCTTCCCGGGACGTCCGGCGAGCTGCCGCCCGACCGCGCGCCCCTCGAGCTCTGGCCGTGGCTCCTGGCCCTCGGCCTCGCGGCGCTCGCGGCGCTCCACCTCCTCGGCGCCTACGACGAGACGGCCGAGGCGGTGAGGGAGAGGGGGGGGCTCCTCGTGGCGGCGATCGTCGGGGAGGCGCTCTACTTCGGGTTTCACTTCCTCGTCGCCGGCCTGGCCGTGCCGAGGACCGTCGTCCTCCTCCACCTGCCGCTCGCGTGGCTCTCGTGGGAGCTCTGGCGGGCCGTCGCCGAGCGGCTCGTCCCCGTCGGGGTGCGGGGCGTCGTCGTCCTCGGCTCGGGCGAGGACGCCCGGCGGGCGGCGGACGCGCTGAGCTCCGGCTCGATCCCGGGGTACCGCCTCCTGGCGGCGCGGACCGATGCCGACGCCGTCCTCGAGGGGGCGCCCGAGCTCCTCGACGAGGCCCTCGACGTGGTCTTCGCTCCCGGCGGAGCTCTCGAGCGGGCCGCGCTCGTCGGGCTCCTCGAGCGGAGCGTTCGCCACGAGTTCGACCTCTGGCTCGTCCCCGGCCTCGCCGACGTCGTCGGCTCGAGGATCGTGACCCGGACGCTCGGCGACCTCCCGCTGGCCCCGGTGAGGGCCAGGGGCGCCAGCCCTTCGGCCTTCGCCGTCCGCCGCGTGGAGGACGTCCTCCTCGGCGGCGTCCTCCTCCTCCTGGCGCTCCCCGTCCTCCTCGTCGCCTCGGTCGCCGTCGTCCTCGACAGCCCCGGCCCCGCCTGGATCCGCCAGTCGCGGGTGGGGCTCCGGGGGAAGGTCTTCGGCCTCCTGAAGGTCCGGACGATGAGGCGCGACGCGGAGGACGCCACCGGTCCCGTCCTCGCCTCGCCGAACGACCCGCGGCTGACGCGGATCGGCGGGTTCCTGCGGAGGACGCGGATCGACGAGCTGCCGCAGCTCGTCCACGTCCTGACGGGCGAGATGAGCCTCATCGGGCCGCGCCCGGAGCGGCCGGAGCTGGTCGAGGCGTACGAGCGCGAGCTCCCGGTCTTCCGGCTCCGCAAGCTCCTCAAGCCGGGGATCACGGGCCTGGCGCAGGTGATGGGGTCCTACGCGACCCGTCCCGACCTGAAGCTTCGGCACGACCTGGGGTACCTCCTCCACTGGAACCCCGCGCTCGACCTCTTCCTCCTCGTCCGGACGGTGGCCACCGTCCTGAGGCTCAAGGGGATCTGAGCCCGCGGCGGGGCGTCAGGGGGTGGGGAGCCCGGGAGGCTCCGCGCCCCGTCCGAGGCGTCCCGCCAGCTCCTTCACCTCCTGCCGGATCCCCTCCGGGTCCGAGCCGTCCGGGACGGCGGAGACGAGCGCGGGGAAGACCCAGACGGCGCGCAGGAAGTACGCGCGGGCCTCGCCTTCGTGCCCCCGCGCCGCGGCGAGGCGGCCGAGGTCGAGGAGCGTCTCGGGCCTCTCCTCGAGCCTGAGGGAAGCGAGGAACTCCCGCTCGGCTCCGTCGAGGTCGCCCGTGGCCGCGAGGACCGTTCCGTAGGCGAGGTGCGCGGTGGCGTGCCGCGGGCGGAGAGCGAGGGAGCGCTCGAGGGAGCGCGAGGCCTCGGCCGCCAGGTCGGCCTTCAGCCCGGGAGGGAGGGCGGAGAGGAGCCGGGCCCGCCGCTCCCCCGCGGTCTGGAGCCACGTGGCGGACGCGCGGAGGGGCTCGAGGAGGAGGAGGGCGAGGGCGGCGACGAGCGCGGCGGCACGGCGGAGGCGGCCCGCGGCCGGGAGCGGCGCGACGCCCCCGACCCGGCGGAAGGCGAGACCCGCGACGAAGGCGATCGGTCCCGACGCGCTCGGGATCCTCGCGGGGAAGCTCGCGAGCGACAGGACGGCCGCGGCCGAGAGGAGGACGAGGAGGACCTCCGCCGGCGGGCTCCCCGGCTCGGCCCGCTCGGCGCGCAGGCGTCCGGCGAGCCCCGCGACGAGCGCCCCGGCGAGGACGAGCGCCGCGAGCGCGGCCGGGACGCCGCACTCGGCCGCCAGCGTGAGCGGATCGCAGTGGGCGTTCTCGAACTGCGCCGAAGCGCTCGCGTGGACGAGGCGGCGCCCCGTCCGCGCCTCCGCGGCGAGCCGCGCGGGGACGAACGCGGCGGCGAAGCGGCCCGGCCCGGCGCCGAGGAGAGGGTGGTCGCGGACCATCTCGAGCGCGGAGAGGTAGCCGATGTCGCGCTGGGTGAGGGCGGCCCCCAGACGCCCCTCGCCGGCCTCGCCCGCCTTCTCGACGAGCCGCGACCCGGTCCCCGACAGGAGGAGCGCCAGGGCGAGGACGCCCGCGCCTGCGGCCGTCCGGGCGGCGCGCCGCCGGGGCGAGGCCAGCGTGAAGAGGAGGACGCCCGCCGCCACCGCGACGAGCGGCGTCACCGAAGACGACGCGAGGATGCCGGCCCCGGTGGCGGCGAGCCCCGCGAGGAGGAGGAGCCGTTTCCCGGAGGAGAGCTCGCTCCACCGGTCGAGCGCCGCCCAGAGGAGGAGGCAGGGGAGGACGAGGGAGGCCGCCACGTCGCCCGGGTTCCCGATCAGCGCCGAGGCCCAGAAGCGGTCCTCCTTCACGTCGAGGGGGAGGCGGAAGAGGCCGGCCCACCTCTGGAGGGCGGCGAGCCCGCCCGTGAGGGCCCCCGCCGCGGCGAGGACGCCGAGGAGCCGGGCGCTGCCGTCGTCGCTCGCCCGGGAGGCGCCCCAGGCGAAGAGCGCGGCCGTGGCGAGGACCGGCACCGCGCCGTAGGGGTCGACGAGACCCGGGGCCGCCGCGAGGGCCGAGGCGACGACGCAGAGGGCGAGGGCCGCGAGGGCGAGGCGGGCGATCCTCCCCGCGAGCGCTCCCGTCCCGGCTCCGGGCCCCCGCGCGTCGGACCGGACGGCTCCCGCCGGGAGGCAGGCGATCCCGACGAGGAGGAGGGCCGCGCCGGCCGCCTGTCCCAGGACCTTGGACTCGGCCAGGGACTCCGGCGAGGCGAGCGAGAAGACGACGAACGGGAGGGCCACGGCGAGGAGCGCGCCGATGGGGGCGAGGAGGGCGAGGAAGGCGAGGAGGGACGCGGCGGCGCCGGCCGGGGCGGCTCCCGGGGCGCCCGCTGCCTTTCCGACCTTCCGTGCCACCCGCGGAGGATACCGGCTGCCCGGAGGGCGGCGCTGGTAGAGTCGCGCCGTGCCGATCCTCAAGCGCGAGCCCGACCTCTTCCCCGACGACTTCTTCGACCTCCCGGCCGACGAGTGGCGCTGGTGGGTCGCGCACCTGAGGTCCCGGCAGGAGAAGCTCGCGGCGCGCGAGGCCGGGGCGCGCGGGGTCCCCTTCTACCTTCCGCAGCGCGAGCAGGTGCTCCGGACCGGCGGCCGGCGCCGCGTCTCCCACCTCCCGCTCTTCCCCGGCTACCTCTTCTTCCGCGGCAGCGCGGAGCGCGAGCGGCTCGAGGTCCTCAGGACGAACCTCTGCGTCCGGATCCTCGAGGTCGTCGACCAGGGGGCGCTCGCCCACGACCTGGGCCAGGTCCACCGGCTGCAGCGGTCGGGGCTCGTCCTCGTCCCGCACCCGGAGATCACCGTGGGAGACGACGTCAGGATCTCCGACGGCCCGTTCCGGGGACTGACCGGGAAGGTCGTCCAGGAGAAGGGAGCGGAGCGCCTCGTCGTCTCGGTCCGCTTCATCCACCGCGCGGTCGCCGTCGAGCTGCACCGCGAGGCGCTCGTCCCGGCGGCCCGCTGAGGGCGAGGACCTTCCCGAGGAGGCCGCCCCGCGGCACGGAGGTCAGCCCGTCCGGGGCGACGAGCCTCGGCCGCGAAGGCCCTTCCGGGGCGCGGGCCCCCTCGACGACGTCGAGGACGACGACGGTGTACCGCCGGTCGAGGACCGCGTGGCTCACCGTCCCCCGCGGAACGGCCGCGACGCAGCGGCGTCCGGCGACCCCGGACCACCCGCGCGCGAGCGCCTCTGCCGGGGACTCGCCGCGCTCGGGGACGACGAGGGGGACGACGAGGTGTCCCGGGACGAGGTGCCGGTCGGGGACGAGGACGAGCCGGCCGCCCCGCCACGCGACCCCGGCGGCCAGCGTCAGCCGGCGGGAGGGCTTCCGGGGAGCCGGGAGGGGGAACGCCTCCTCGCGCCCGTCCGCGTGGGCCGCGCACCAGGCCGCGACGGGGCAGGCGCCGCACCGGGGGGAGCGGGGAAGGCAGACCGTGGCGCCGAGCTCCATCAGCGCCTGGTTGAAGTCGCCCGGCCGGCTCGGGGAGAGGAGAGCGGTGGCCTCGGCCCGGACGGTCTCGCGATCGGCGCCGCGCGCCGCGACGGCCGGGAGGGCGAGGAGGCGGGAGATGACCCGCACGACGTTGCCGTCGACGACGGCGACCGGCTCGTCGAAGCAGATCGACGCGATCGCCGCGGCCGTGTAGGGACCGATCCCCGGGAGGGCGGAGAGCTCGCGCGCCGACCGGGGGAAGGAGCCGCGGGAGGCGACGAGCCGTGCCGCGCGGTGGAGGTTCCGGGCCCGGGCGTAGTAGCCGAGGCCGCTCCAGGCGGCGAGGACCTCCGTCGGCGAGGCGGCCGCGAGGGATTCCAGGTCGGGGAACCGGGCGAGGAAGGCCTTCCAGCGGGGGACCCCGACCGCGACGGTGGTCTGCTGGAGGAGGACCTCCGAGATCCAGACGGGGTACGGCTCGCGCGTCCCCCTCCAGGGGAGGTCGCGCCGCTCGCGCTCGTACCAGGCGAGGAGGCGGCGGCGGAAGGGAGCGACGGGTGGGCGGCCGGAGCCGCTCCCGGACCGACGGACGCCTCCCCCGCGCGGGCCGCGCGGCGTCGCCACGGGCGTCAGTCGAGGTGCTTGCGGAGGCGGATCAGCCCCTGCCGGATCCGCGTCTTCACGGTGCCGAGCGGCTGCTTCAGCCGCTCGGCGATCTCGACGTGGGTGAGCCCCTGGAGGAAGGCCAGCTCCACCGCCTCCCGCTGGACGGCCGAGAGCGTCTTCATCGCCTCGCGGACGGCGTCCCGGGACTGGCGGAACGAGACGACCTGCTCGGGGGAGGCGTTCTCGTCGAGCGGGTCGAGGTTCACCTCCGGGGCGTCGAACGAGATCGTCCTGTCCTCGCGTCGCTGCCGGGCCCGCAGGCGGTCGATCGCCCGGGAGCGGGCCAGCGTGAAGATCCAGGCCGGCGGGGCGCCGCGGGCCGGGTCGTAACGGTCGGCCTGCCGCCAGATCTGCCAGAAGACGTCGAGGGCGACGTCCTGGGCCTCGTCGGGGTTCTGGAGGACCTTCCAGACGAGGGAGTAGACCGGGGACGAGTAGCGCCGGTAGAGGAGGTCGAGGGCGGACGAGTCCCTCTCGCGGATCCTCTCGATCAGCTCGAGATCGCCCGGTCCGCCTTCGGTCGCGTCCCGTCCCGCCGGTGCCTCCGCAGGCCCGCGTGCCATCGGTGGCAGCTTAACCGAACTGCCGGAAGACCCAGGTCGCGAAGCGCGAGGGGACGTGGAAATCGGGCGGCGACGTCCTGCCGGTCGGCGAGAGGGCCTCGTGCCTCGGCGTGGTGCCGCGGGCGATGCGGTAGGCGTTCCCGCGCCGCTCGGTCCCGGGCGTCGGGGCCTCGGCGTCGCCGTGCAGCGCGGTCCAGGGGACCGCCATCCAGCAGCGCCACGCGTGGAACGAAGCGGGGAGGGCGCCGGCCGGCTCGCCCCGGACCACGACGACGAGCCCGGGGACCGGGACGCCGGCCACGAGCGACCAGCTCGCGCGGCTCCCCTCCGGGTTGTTGACGCGGGCCGCGTAGTGGAGCCCCTCGGCGTTGACGACGAGCTCGAGGTACCGGTGCGGCTCGTCGGGGTCCCCCACGAAGAGCTCGACGCAGTCGTCCTCGTAGACCCGGTCCTGGGGGTGCCGGGCCACGAGCCGGAGCGGAGGCTCGGCCGCGACCTCGAAGAAGGCGTGCAGGTAGCGCGGCCCGCCGACGAGCGAGACCGTGTTCGGGGGCCACGGCGCGGCCTCGCCCGAGTTGTCGAGGAGCTCGTGCCTGGGGGAGCGGCGGTGGGCCTCGGAGAGGGACATGCCCTCCGGGAGGAGCGGGACCTCGATCCGGGGGGGCGGGGGGAGAGTCGGCTCGTCGCTCATGGCTCCGGCAGGGTGATTCCGAGCCGGCGCGCGACGCGCGAGGCGACGGCCAGCTCGGGGAGGACCGGCACGCGCTCCGGGACGATCCCGTCGCCGACGTGGAGGAGGATGCCGTCGAGGGCCGGGTCGGGGCCGTATCCGTGCTGGCCGAGGACCTTCGACGGCGAGAAGAGGGGCGCGGCGTCGCCGTCGGCGGCGAGCCCGGCCTTCAGGACGGTCCCGTCCGCGGCGATCAGGACGAGGTCGCCCGCGTTCGGGCCGTCGAGTCCCGGGGGGGTGCCGTCGGAGGGGCGCGCGACCGTCTCGAAGACGGGCTTGCCGTCCTCGTCCACGAGGGTGCGGAAGAGCGTCGCGACCTGCCCGACGAGCCGGTCGGCCTCCCCGGGCGCCACGGTCCCGCCGGGCAGGACTCCCGCGCGGTTGACGATCACGAAGGCGGTCCCGCCGGACGCGACCACGTCGAGGGGCGAGTCGGGGGCCACGACGAGGCGTCCGTGCCGCGTCTCGGTCCGGACCATGCCGTGTCGCCTGAGGAGCTCGAGCGGCTGGAGCTCCCGCCGGACCGCGCGGGTCCCGCGGTCGGAGACCAGGAGGACGTCGCCCCGCCCCTCGAACCGGAGGACGTGGGCGGCGACCCGGTCGGCGATCCGCCAGACCTCGCGCAGCGCCCCCGAGAACGCCTCGGCGCGCTCGGCGCTCCAGCCGGGCTGCCGCGGGTCCGTGAGCGTCAGGACGTGGGCGGCCTCGTCGATCACGGGGACGTAGGCGAGGAGGAGGTCCCAGTCGCCGCGGCGGTCCGCCACCTCGTACGCGCTCGTGAAGAACGCCGCGAGGCGGGCCGCCTGCTCGACGAAGCTCCTCGTGTCCGGGCGGGGGCCCGACAGGAAGAGCGGGTCCGGCGGGCCCGGCCAGAAGCCCGCCCTCTCGTCGAGCGTCCGGCGGAAGTCGTCCGGGGACGCGTGGGTCCGGGCCTCCCGCCCGACGTAGACGGCGACGCGCGAGAGGTCGGGGGCGAGCTCCAGGAGCTTCAGCCAGCGGCCGACGAGGACGTCCCGGTCGCCGTCGTCCTCGGCGCGCCGCTCGGCGACGGAGAACCACTCGTCGGGCCGGGCACGCGCCACCACGTCGCCCCGCGCGGAGACGACGATCAGCTCGTCGTAGCTGCGGCGTCCGTCGTCGGAGCCGTCGACGGCGGCGGCCCGGAGCGTCCCCCCCTCGGGGAGCTCCACGTCGACCTCCTTCGGAGGGGAGTACGAGCGGACGTCGAGCGGCAGCGCGAACGTGGCGTCGCGGAAGGGGTGATCGGCGGCCGGGCCGACCCAGAGGAGCGACCGGCTCCTCGGCTCGGCCCACCGGATCGAGACGGGGACGGTGAGGCGCGGCGAGGAGCCCGTGATCCCCGGCCAGGCGAGGCTCAGCACCCGATGCCCCTGCCGCGCGGCCGCCTCCCAGAGGGTCTCGACCGCCGGCGCGACGTCGAAGCCGCGGGCCCGGGCCGCGAGGCTCTCCCCCGCGGGGTGGAAGGTGTTCGAGACGATCCCCGTGCGGCCCGGGGAAGCGCCCGTCACCATCGACGCGTGCGACGGGGCCGTGAGGGACGGGCTGACCACCTGGAGCCGCCTGGCCGAGAAGCCCTCCCGCTCCGCGCGCAGGAACCCGTCGGGCCCGAAGGTCCCGGAGCCCTTCTGGCGCTCCCACTCCTCCCCGCCCGCCCCGTCGAACGAGACCAGGACGACGCGGTGAGGCGGGCCGGGCTCCGCGGCGCCCCCCGGCCACGGGGCCACGACGAACGCGAGGGCCGCGAGCGAGAGGCGGCGCCCCGGGCGCCGCCGACGGCTTGGGAGCATCTGCGCCAAGCCTAACCCGGAACCGCGGGGCCCCGCCATCGCGGCCTCGCGGTCTTGAGGAGGCCACGGAGCTCCTCGCCTTTCCGGATGGCCTCCTCGAGGGCGAGGCGCAGGTCCTCCTCGAGAGGCGGGAGGAGCGGAGCGAGGCGCGCCCGCGCTCCTCCGCGCGCCCGGTCGTGGCGCGAGCGGACGGCGGCCGCGACCTCGAGCCGGTCGTGGGCGGTGCCGGCCACGTCCTGGTAGGTCCGCAGCGCCGGCAGGACGGTCTCCTCCGCGGAGACGAAGGGACCGGCGAACTCGAGCGCGTACCGGAGGCCTTTCGCGGCGATCCGGGCCGCGTGGACGGTCTCGCGGGTCGGCGGGAGGACGGCGCGGAGCTCCTTCTCCAGCGACTCGACGCGGCGGCCGACCCGCTTCTCGATCTCGCGCTCGAGCTCGTCCCGGGCGGGGACCGCGACGAGGGCCGCCTGCCGGTCCCGGAGGAGGCGGGCTAGGGCATGCAGGTCCGAGGCGCGGATCGGAGGGCGTCCTCCCCCGGGCGGCGGGAAGAGGAGGAGCGCGAGCCGGCGCGCCCGGGGCCCCAGGACGGGGTCCTCGGCGAATCGCTCCGAGAGGAAGGCCCGGCAGACCTCGGCGGTCCGGAGGGGCGAGAGAGAGCGCCGCATCGTCCCGGCGCGCTCGCGGACGGCGTCGCCGTCCCAGGGCCCGAGGACGCGGCGCGTCACCCGGGCGACGGTGGCGGTCCGCCGGAGGGCCACCCGGACGTCGTGGAGGAGTTCCTCGTCACCCCCCGCCGAGGCGCGGCGCGCCAGGGCGCCGAGGCGGGCGCGCTGGTCGGCGAGGGTCCCCACGAGGGCCCCGAGGAGGGGCGGGAAGCTCCGCATCCGGTTCGGTCCGTCCGGCCATCTTAGCCCGTGAGAAGCCGGTCGACGCCGGGCGAGTCAGCGGCCGAGCCCGGGGATGGCCGAAGCGGCGGGCGGGAGCTCGGGGACCGGGGAGCCGACGAAGTAGCCCTGGGCCCGGTCGACGCCGAGCTCGCGGAGGATGGAGAGGATCTCCGGCGTCTCGACCCCCTCGGCCACCGTCTTCACCCCGAGCCCCCGGCAGATCTCGGCGATGCCGCGGACGAAGACGCGGTTCTCGAGCTTCTTCGGCAGGTCCTTCACGTAGCTCTGGTCGAACTTCAGGGTCGCCATCGGGAGGTCGCGCAGGTAGCGGAAGGAGGAGTAGCCGACGCCGAAGTCGTCGAGCGCGAAGCGGAACCCCTCGGACGTCAGCGCCCGCGTGAAGTCCTGGACCCGGCCCAGGTCGCGGAGGGCCGCCGTCTCCGTGATCTCGAAGGTGATCCGCGAGGGGCGGACGCCCTTCGCCCGCGCCATGCGCGAGATGTCGGCCACCAGGGTGTCGTCCTCGAAGTCGAGCCCCGAGAGGTTGATCGAGACCTCGAGGTCGGGGGAGATCCGGCGCCGCGCCGCGATGAGGGCGTCGAAGGCGCCGGTGATGACGACGCGGTCGATGGCGGTGACGAACCCGAAGCGCTCCGCGGCGTCGAGGAACGACTCGGGGCTGACGAGCGTGCCGTCCTCCTCGCGCAGCCTCACGAGCGTCTCGACCCCGACGACGCGGCCGCTCGCGACCTCGGCGATCGGCTGGAAGACGGGGACGAAGAGCCCCTCCCCGAGCGCGCCGCGGATCCGGTCGGCCTGCCGTCGCAGGACGCCGATCCGCTCGCGCTCGCCCGTCGACGGGTCGTGCAGCTGGAAGCGCGCGCGGCCGCGCCGCTTGGCCTGGTGCATCGCGAGGTCGGCCGCGAGCATCAGGTCGGACGCCTTCGCGCCGTGCTCGGGGTAGACGGCCACGCCGAGGCTCGCGGTCAGCTGGAGCTTCCGTCCGTCGTGGTACGCGGAGAGCTCGCCCAGGAGCCGGAGGACGTTGTCCGCCTCGAGGGCGGCCTCGGCGAGCGAGGTCTCCGGATAGACGATCCCGAACTCGTCGCCGCCCAGCCGCGCCACCAGCATCTCCGGCCTGACGGCGTTCCCGACCGCGATCCCGAGGGCGCGGAGGTACTCGTCGCCGGCGGCGAGGCCGTGGGTGTCGTTCAGCGCCTTGAAGTCGTCGAGGTCGAACGCGAGGAGGGCGAGCGGACGGCCGTCCCGCTCGGCCTTCCCGAGGGCCTCCTCGAGGAGGACCTGGAACGTCTCGCGCGTCAGGAAGCCGGTGACCGGGTCGCGGTAGAGGAGCCCGGGAGGCGTCCGGGGGGCCTGCTCCCGCTCGGGGATCGGCCCCGACCGCGGCATCTGCCGCGCCGAGGCGATGACCCGGGTCGCCATCCCGACCCCGACGCTCTTGGCCGAGACCCAGAAGACCTTCTCGCGGGTCCCGTCGTCGAGCGGGACCGTGAGCTCCAGGTTGGAGACGCCGCCCGGCTTGAGGGCGCCGTGCAGGAGCCGTTCGCGACCCTCGGGGTCGATCCAGAAGGGGACGAGCTGCTCGAGCGGGGCGTCGGAGAGCGTCGGCCCCGGCGCTCCCTCGGCCTGGCACGCCGGGTTCACGGCGAGGAGCCTCCCGCGCCCGTCGAAGATGGCGGCCGGGTCGGGCGAGAGCCGGAAGTGGAGGCTCGCCGCGGCCGCGGTAGCCAGCGGCGTGGCGGGCGGCTGCGGTCGCGGCGAGCGCGGCCGCGCGCCCCGGCTCCTCCTCTTGACGTTCATGCCTTCACTGTCCGGTCTGCTCCCTCGAGCCCGGGCATTATCCGTCGTTTGACCCGGAAACGCTCAGCCGGGTCAGCGCGGGGCCGGCCAGGCGGTAGACCTGCCACTCCTCCATCGGCACCGCCCCCAGCTTCTCGTAGAAGGAGATCGCGGGCGCGTTCCACTTGAGGACGCTCCACTCGAGCCGGCCGCAGCCGCGCGCGACGGCGAGGGCCGCGAGGTGGGAGAGGAGGGCCTTGCCGGCCCCCCTGCCGCGGTGCTCGGGGCGGACGAAGAGGTCCTCGAGGTAGATCCCCGGCTTCGTCAGGAAGGTCGAGTAGTTGTGGAAGAAGAGGGCGAAGCCGACCGCGGCGCCCCCGACCTCGGCCAGGACGACCTCGGCGAAGGCGCGCGGGCCGAAGAGGTGGCCGCGGAGCGCGGCTTCGTCCGCGAAGCACTCGGCCTCGAGCTTCTCGTAGGCGGCGAGGGCGCGGATCAGCTCCACGACGGTCGGGACGTCGTCGGGGCGGGCGGGGCGGAGGAGGAGCGGCGGTCGGTCGGTCATGGCGGAGAGCGTAATGCACCGCGCCGCGTCCGCGCCCGGAGGCGTCGGCCGACGCCGCGGCCGGGGGCTCTCCCTTTCTCCTATACTCCGCCCCCTTCCGTGGCCTCGCGGAGGCTTGGACCGCGCCGTGCCCGAACCGAACGTGGAACGCCCCTCCCTCGCTCCCTACTACGGGCTGATGACCCGGCGCGTCCAGGCGGCGCGGGTCGCGGCGGTCGAGCGGTGGCTCCGCGGGGCGGGCGCCGTCCTCGACGTCGGCTGCGGCCTCAGCGACCTCCCCGCGCGCCTGGCGCCGTACGTGGGGTGCGACCGGAACCCGGTCGTCCTCGCCGAGATGAGGCGCCGCCACCCGGGCGTGCCGTTCCTCGAGTGGGACGTCGCGGCGTCTCCGCCCCCGGAGGAGCTCCGCCGGCGGGCGCCCTTCTCGCGCGTCCTCATGCTGGCCCTCCTCGAGCACCTCTCCGACCCGGCCGCGGCGCTCGCGCGGGTCGCGTCCCTCCTCGGGGAGGACGGGCGGCTCGTCGTCACGACGCCGCACCCCCGCGGGCGGCTCGCCCTGGAGGCGGGGGCGCGGCTGGGGCTCCTCTCCCGGCACGCCGACGAGGAGCACGAGGACCTCGTCTCGCCCCGGGCGCTCGCCGCCGCGGCGGCGAGCGCCGGCCTCGCCGTCGCCGCCTCCGGCACGTTCCTTCTGGGGCTGAACCAGTGGGCCGTCCTCGCGCGCCGCTGACGCGCGACAGGGGTGCGATCCGGGTCGAGGGGGCGCGGACGCACAACCTCCGGGGGGTGACCTGCTCGATCCCGGTGGGGGCCCTCACCGTCGTCACCGGGCCGTCCGGGTCGGGCAAGTCCTCGCTCGCCTTCGACACGGTCTACGCCGAAGGGCAGAGACGGTTCGTCGAGTCGATGTCGACCTACGCGCGGCAGTTCCTCGAGCGGATGGAGCGGCCGGACGTGGACCGGATCGACCCCCTCCTCCCGGCGATCGCGATCGAGCAGAAGGCGCCGACCCGCTCGGCGCGGTCCACGGTGGGGACGGCGACGGAGATCCTCGACGTCCTCCGCCTCCTCTACGCGGCGGCGGCCGACGTCGTCTGCCCCGCGTGCCGCGAGCCGGTCCGGCGCGAGTCGCCCGCGAGCGTGAGGGACGACCTCCTGGAGAGGTGGGGCGAGGGGACGCGCCTCCTCGTCCTCGCTCCCCGCCCGGCGGGCGAGGCGGCGAAGGCGGCCCCGCGCTGGCTCCGCTCGGGCCTCTTCCGGGCGGCCGCCGCGGACGGCTCCGTCGCCGACTTCGACGCCGCGACCCTCCCCCCGGCCCACCCGGACGGGCTGGTCCGTCTCGTCGTCGGGAGGCACGTCCTGCGTCGCGGGGACCCCGAGCTCGCCGCCTCCCTCGAGGCCGCGTTCTCGGTCGGCGACGGCGCGCTCCTCGTCCGCGAGGCCGGGGGAGAGGGGCGCGAGCGCCGCTACCTCCGTGGCCTCTCCTGTAACCGCTGCGCGCGCGCCTTCGAGGAGCCGACGCCGGCCCTCTTCTCCTTCAACTCCCCGCGCGGCGCCTGCCCGGCCTGCCAGGGGTTCGGGAGGATCGCGGGGCTCGACCCGGAGAAGGTGATCCCCGATCCCGGCAGGAGCCTGGCCCAAAAGCCGATCGCGCCGTTCAACACCCCGGCGTACGCGAGCGCCTACCCCGAGCTGAGGAAGGCCTGCCGCGCCCACGGGGTGAGGACCGACGTCCCCTGGCGCGACCTGACGGAGCGCGAGCGGGACGTCGTCTGGAACGGGCGTGGCGCCTGGTACGGCGTGAAGGGGCTCTTCGACTGGCTCGAGACGAAGCGCTACAAGGTCCACGTCCGGGTGATGATCGCCCGTTACCGCGGCTTCACCGTCTGCCCCGACTGCGCTGGCGGCCGGCTCAATCCGCTGGCCCGGGCCGCCCGCCTCGGAGGGCGCTCGCTTCCCGAGCTCTGCGACCTCCCCCTCGACGCGCTGACGGACGTCCTCGGCTCGCTCGACCTGACCCCCGCCCGGCGGGCCCGGGCGTCCTCGCTCGTCGAGGACGCCCGCCGGCGCGTCCGGACCCTCGTCGAGGTGGGGCTCGGGTACCTCACGCTCGGGCGGACGGTCCGGACGCTCTCGGGAGGGGAGGCGCAGCGCGTGCAGCTCGGCGCGGCCCTCGGCAACGCGCTGACCGGGACGCTCTACGTCCTCGACGAGCCGACGGTGGGGCTCCATCCCGTCGACACGGAGCGCCTCCTCGCCGTCCTCCGGCGGCTGGCCGGCTCGGGGAACGCCGTCTGCGTGGTGGAGCACGACCTCGACGTCGTCCGCGCCGCGGACCACGTCATCGACCTCGGTCCCCGTGCCGGCCGGGAGGGGGGGAGCCTCGTCTTCGAGGGGCCTCCCGCGGCGCTGGCGGGCGCGGCGACGGCGACCGGCGAGTCGCTCCGGGGGGAGGGGAGCGCGGAGCTCTTCGCCGAGGAGGTCGCGCCGTACGGCGGCGGCTCGCTCCGCGTCGTCGGCGCGCGCGCCCACAACCTGAAGGGGATCACCGTCGACCTGCCCCTGAACCGGCTCGTCGCGGTCGCGGGGATGTCGGGCTCGGGGAAGTCGTCGCTCGTCGTCGACGTCCTCGCGGCGGCTACCGCGCGCGCTCTCGGGAACCGGGAGCTCGCGCAGGCGCTCGAGCAGGGGCCGCACGACAGGGTGGAGGGGCTCGACCGGCTCTCCGAGGTCGTCCTCGTCGACCAGTCCCCGCTCGGCCGCTCGGCGCGGTCGAACCCGGCGACGGTGACGAAGGCGTGGGACGAGGTCCGGGCGCTCTTCGCCCGCACCCCCGCGGCTCGCGCGGCCGGCCTCGCGCCCGGCAGCTTCAGCTTCAACGCGGCCGGGGGCCGGTGCGAGAGGTGCGAAGGCCACGGGACGGTCTCGATCGACATGCAGTTCCTCGCGGACGTGACGGTCGTCTGCGACGCCTGTGACGGGAGGCGCTTCAAGCCGGAGGTCCTCTCCGTGCGGCTCCGCGGGAGGAACGTCGACGAGCTCCTCGAGACGACGGTCGCCGAGGCGCTCGAGCTCTTCGCGGACGTCCCGGCGCTCGTCCAGCGGCTCACCCCGCTCGTCGACGCCGGCCTCTCCTACCTGAGGCTCGGCCAGGCGACCTCGACCCTGTCCGGAGGCGAGGCGCAGCGGCTGAAGGTCGCCGCGTTCCTCCGCAAGGCGACGCGCGGCCCCGGGGCCCTCTTCGTCTTCGACGAGCCGACGACGGGCCTTCACCCGAGCGACGTCGGCGTCCTCCTGGTCGTCCTCCGGCGGCTCGTCTCCGCCGGTCACTCGGTCGTGGCCGTCGAGCACAACCCCGCGTTCCTCGCCGCGGCCGACCACCTGGTGGAGCTCGGGCCGGGAGGAGGAGACGCCGGCGGCGAGGTGGTCTTCCAGGGGCCGAGGTCGGCCTTCCTGAGGGACGCCGGAACGGCGACGGCCGAGGCCGTCCGGAGGCACCTCCGGGCGGGGGGCCCGGGTCCCGGACGGGGCCGCCGGCCGGGTCGACGCCGCTCGTGACGCTAGAATCGCCCGCAGCCGTGCCGGAAGGACCGTGGCGCTATGTCCTCGTCGTCGACGGCCGGGACCTCGAGCTGTCGGAAGGGGAGGTGACGATCGGCCGAAGCCGGACCGCGACGGTCCGGGTCGACCACGAGTCGGTCTCCCGCACGCACGCCCTCCTCACGTTCACGAAGGGGACGGCGGTCCTGAAGGACCTCAACTCCTCCAACGGGACCTACGTCTCGGGACGGAGGGTCGTGAACGAGGTCCGCGTCGCCAGCGGCGACCGGATCCAGGTCGGCGCCGCCATCATCGAGTACCGGCTCGTCGAGACGGAGGCCCCCGTCGACCGGACGGCCCTCCTCCCCCAGAGCGCGCAGCAGGCGATCCGAGGGCCGCAGCCGCCCCCTCCTCCCCCTCCCGGACGGACCGCCGGGGGATTGCCGGAAAGCGGGCCGGAGCCGGTCCCGCCGGGAGCCCTGGAGATCTCCGCGGGCGACCTCCTTCGCAACGCCCCCGACGCCCAGGCGCGGCCCGGCAAGGGGGTCGTCGCCGCGGCGAGCGCGATGGCCGCCGTTCAGTCCTCCATGGTCGGCCCGGCGCCCGCTCCGAGCGCGCCCGCCGTGGCCGACCTGACGCTCCGGCCCGGCGCCGGCTCCCCTCCGCCTTCCGGGGGAACGGTCCGACCGGCGAGCGAGACGCGGCCGGGTGTGCCGGGGCGGGACCCGACCCTCTCCCAGATCCCGATCCGGTTCGGCGGCGCCGCTCCTTCGGCTCCCGACCGGGCGCGCCCGTCGGCGCCGCTCGCGCAACCTGGCGAAGGTCTCGGCGACGTCCAGCTCGCGGGCTTTTTCCCCAGGCTCCTCGCGACCTTCGTGGACGGGGTGATCCTCACCGCGATCAACCTCCTCCTCCTCTCGCCCGTCTTCCTCATCTACTTCTTCAGCCAGGAGTTCCAGAAGTCCTCGCCGAGCCGCGACTGGGCCTTCCTGGGGATCTCGCTCCTCTGTGGCCTCCTGATCCTGGCCGCGGACGTCTGGTACGTGGTGGGAGGGTGGGCGAGGAACGGGCGGACGCCCGGCAAGGCCCTCCTGAGGCTCACCGTCGTGGCGGACGAGGCTCCCGCCGGGGCCGCCGGGATCGGGCTCAGGACGGCGGTCGTCCGGGCCCTCGGGCTCCTCCTGAGCTCCCTCCCGGCCGGGATCGGGTTCCTCCTGCCACTCTTCCGGAGGGACCGCCGAGCGCTCCACGACCTCGTGGCCGGGACCCGTGTCGTCCGCAGGAGGTGAGCCGGGGTCGAGGCCGAGAGGCTGGCCGCCCCGGCGCTCAGCGGACGTCCAGGAGCTTTCGCAGGGACGGAGAGATCCAGATCTCCTCGGCGCGCCGGGAGCCGCCGCGCCGCCGGTACGACGCGAGCAGGTCGCGGGCGCGTGTCAGGAGACCGGGCTCCCGGGCCCCCTCGAGGACGTATCGGCTCCCGAGGGCCACCGCCTCGAGCAGGTCGGCCTCGGCCGAGGCGGGCCGGTCCCTCCGGTAGCGGGCGAGCGCCGCCTCCGCCTCCCTCCACTCGCCGGCGGAGAGCCTCGCCAGGACGGGGCGGAGACCCTCGACGTCGCGCGCGGACGAGGGGGTGGGCGTCCCGGGGGGGCTGGAGACGAGCGGCTCCGGGGTAGGGGGAACGGTCGGGACGGGGGGCAGCGGCGTCGGCCGGACGACGACCAGCGGCGTCGGCACGGGCGTCGGGAGGGGGGTGGGGAGCGGCGTCGGTGCTGCGGCCGCTCGTCGGGCCTCGGCGCGCCGGGCCAGCTCGTCGAGCCTCTGGACGAGGTCCGAGTACTCGACGTGGCGCCGGATGACGCCCGCCGCCAGCGAGGCTCGGAGCTCCGCCTCGGCGTCGGCGTCGTCGCCCACCTCCATCAGGGCCCGCCCGAGCCAGTAGTGGGGGTCGTAGAAGTCGACCGGGCGCCGGCTCGTCCCGAAGTGCTCCTGCGGCTTCGTGTGCCCGGTCGCCAGCGCCCGCTTGAGGAGCGCGATCCCCTCCCGGTAGCGTCCGGCGAGGACCGCGGACCTCCCCTCGAGGAAGGGGCCGGCCGCGGAGTCCGGTGGTAGGATCGGCTCCTGAGCCGCCGCCGGCGGCGCCGGGAGGGTCGCCGTGACGATTCCGGCCACGAAAATCGCGCTGGCAACGAGCCGGAAGCGTGAGGTGGGCCGGGTCGGGAGACACTTCATCCAGGGACCGTGGCGCCGGCATCTTAGCGGCGCGCTCCCCCGAGGGGGAAGAGAAGAGATGCCCGGACGCACCCGTTCCCGCTTCGCGCCCCTCCCGGCGGCGGTCGCAGTGATGGCAGCACTGGCCGCACTGGCGCTCGCCCCCGAAGCTCCCGCCCAGCAGGGGACGGGAGGGCAGAGCTGCCCCCCCGCCGCCCCGGTCCTGACGGGGCCTCAGACCGTCCACCGCGGAGAGACCTACTCGGTCTCGTGGACCGCCGTCCTCAAGGGCCTCCTCGGCAGGACCGACTTCTACACGCTCGAGAGGGCGACGGACCCTGACTTCACCCAGGGCGTCTATCGCGTGAAGTCCGATCGGACCTCCCTGGCGCTTCCGGCGGTCTCCGACTCGACCCAGACGCTCTATCACCGCGTCATCGCCCAGTCCGGCTGCGCCGGGCCCGCCGTCTACGCCACGTCGCAGGTCCTCGCGGTGAAGCTCACCGACGCCTGCCTTTCCCCCTTCGCGGTGACGGAGCCCGAGTCGACGCCCGAGAACCCCCCCGCGCTCACCACCTACGTCGTGACCTGGGGACCGGGACCCGACGCGGTGACGCCGGCCGACGCGCCGTCGACGATCCGGATCCGCTACCGGGTCCGCCGGACGGCGTTCGGCGAGGTCAAGGAGTCGGTCTCCGAGACCCCGTCGGCCTCCTTCTCCGACCCTCCCGGCGACTACCTCTACCAGGTCCGGGCCGAGGTCAGCTGCGGGACGGTCGGGCCCTGGTCTCCCGTCAAGCGGGTGACCGTCGGTCCGGCCCCGCCGGGGACCCTCTTCCTCGTCTCCGAGCCGGCGCCCCTGGTGGTGCCGCCGGGAGCCGACATGCCGCCGATCTGGTTCGCCGTCAGGAACGGGGGGACCCAGAAGCTCGACGTCGAGATCCGGGACGCCGGAGCGCCGCTCTCCTACTCCGAGGCGACCTTCTCCCTCCAGCCCGGGGAGGTGAGGCGAGTCGCGGCGGCCCTGAGGACGCGTCCCTCGGACGGGCACCCGATCCACACGCGGATCGAGCTCTGGACCCCGAGCGGCTCCCTCTTCGTCCCGGTCGACGCGGCCGCCGGCACGGGGCCGGCGCAGCTCCCCGTCACGTTCGACCCGGCGCAGGTCGACGTCGACCCGCTCGCCACCCCCGCCTTCGTGACGCTCGTGAACCCGGGCTCGACCACGGCTTCCTTCGTCAGCTCCATCCGGCTCCCCTGGCTCTCGGTCGCCTCCCTCGACGGGCAGCCCTGGGACCGGCCCCTCGCGCCGGGCGAGAGGAGACAGCTCCGCGTCCTCGTCGACAGGAGCCTGCGGCGCGCCGAGAACGGGACCGAGGTGGCGACCATCTCCCTGACCACGCAGGGTCAGCCCGACGCGACCCAGACGCTGACGGTCGTCGACGACGGTCCGGCGCTCCTCCTGATCCCGCCGGGCGACCCGGCCGGCGCGGGCGTCGTCCGGTCCCGCCTCCTCTTCGCCTCCCTGCCGAACGCACCCGACCTGAAGGGGGTCGGCCGGTTCGGCTCCGACCTCTGGATCACGAACGTCGACGCCGTCTCGCCGGCCCAGGTCTCCCTCATCCTCGCGCCGCTCGGGGAGGGCGCGAGCTCGCCCAGGGCCCGGAGGGCCGACGTGACGCTCGAGCCGGGCGAGACCCGCCGCTTCCGGAACCTCGTGGGCCGCGTCATGGGATCCGACGGAGCCGCGTCGCTCGAGGTCCGCTCCACCGCGCCGACGGTGAGCGCGACGGCGCTGGTGGCGAACACGCCGATCGAGCCGGTCGTCCTCTCGCGCCGCGCGCAGGGGGGGCAGGTCTTCTCGACCACGGTGACGTCGGGCCAGTACGGGTTCGAGATGCGGCCGACGACTCCCGGCGAAGGGGCCCGGATCGACGACCCGCGGTACGTCGTGACCGGGCTCGCCCACGACGCCAGGCGGCGGACGAACATCATCCTGACCGAGACGACGGGGATCGCGACGAACGTCGAGGTCGCCTCGTTCCGGGGGGTCTCGGGAATCGGCGACGCCGTGGCCCGGTTCACCGTCACGGTCCCCGCGAAGGGGTCGATCCAGATCTCCGACGCCGACCTGTTCGGCCCCGACCCCATCAGCTCCTCGCCGTACGTCGAGGTCGGCTACCAGGGGGAGGCGGGGACCCCCTTCGGCCGGGGAGGCGCCGTCGTCCCGTTCGCGACCGTGATCGACGACGGGACGCAGGACGCCTCGCTCCGGGTCGGGGTGTCGAGCAAGGCGCTGACGCCGATCCCTCCGGCCGACGCCGCGGCCACCGTGACGCGGCGGCCGTTCGCGTCGTCGACGCTCCCCTTCGACGGCGCCCCCGCGCCTCTCCTCCTGCCGGTCGTCCACGCGCCCGGAGCGGCGTTCGAGAACGGGAGCGAGCCGTTCTGGAAGACCCGGGTCGTGCTGACCAACGTGAGCCAGCAGGAGCAGCGGAGCGTGATCCTGAGGTTCCTCGGGACGGACGGCGCGCCCCGCGGCGGCCAGGTCCTCGTCGGCCTCGGGCCCGGCCAGGCCTTCACGCTCGACGACATCCTCTACCAGGGCTTCGGGACGGACGCGGCCGACTTCGGCGCCGTCAGGGTCGAGGCGAGCCGGAACGCCGACGGGAGCTGGAACAGCAACTGGACCGACGTCGACGTCCAGACGGAGACCTACACCGCGGACCCGAACGACCAGAGCCGCGGCGAGTTCAAGACCGGGATGGAGGGCTACTCGTACCTCCACGGCTACTCGTCGTTCCAGTCGAACCTCGGGACGGTCCAGATCGACGGCGCCGAGAACTCCTCGCTCTTCCGGACGAACCTGATCCTCCAGGAGGTCGCCGACGCGCCGTGTACCGTCGCCGTCTCGGCGTACCTCCCGGGCTCGTTCGTCCCCCTCGCGACGGCGACGATCCAGCTTGCGCCGTTCGCCTACTTCTCGCGCGAGCTCTTCGGCAAGGTCCTCGGCCTCTCGCTCGGGGAGCTGACCGACGTCCGCGTCGTCGTGAGGCAGGTGGACGGGGACGGGGTCTTCATGGCCTTCGCCTCCAAGATCAACCTCGCGACCGGCGACCCGGCCAACATCTTCCTCCGCCCGGCCTCGGCCGGCACCGGACGCTGAGGACCTCACCAGGCGTGGAGGCGGCCTGACGCCCGGTCCCGTCGAGCGGATCGCGCACTACCGGATCGTCCGGCGCGTCGGACGGGGCGGGATGGGGATCGTCTACCGCGCGGTCGACGAGCGGGACGGCCGGGTCGTCGCGCTCAAGGTCATCCGCGAGGCCGAGACGTCGGGAGACGAGAGCGTCCCTCACGTCGCCGAGGCGCGGCAGCGGTTCGAGCGCGAGGCCGACATCCTCAAGGGGCTCCTCCACGCCAACATCGTCACCTTCTACGAGATCGGCGAGGAGGACGGGACCCCCTTCCTCGCCATGGAGTTCCTCGAAGGGAAGCCCCTCGGGAGCTACGCCGGCCGCCCCTACGCCGAGACGCTCCCGCTCCTGATCCAGGCGGCCCACGGGCTCGAGTACCTGGCGTCGCGCGGGATCGTCCACCGCGACCTCTCCCCGGACAACATCTTCGTCGTCGACAACGGCGGCGAGAAGATCGTCAAGCTCCTCGACTTCGGCGTCGCCAAGCTGTTCGACCCAGGAGCGCAGGGCGAGTCGCTCACGGCCACGGGCTTCTTCCTGGGCAAGGTGGCCTACGGCTCTCCCGAGCAGCTCGGCGCGCTCGGGCACGGCGCCGCGCTCGACTGGAGGAGCGACGCCTACAGCCTCGGCGTGATCGCCTACCAGGTCCTCGCCGGGAGGAAGCCGTTCGAGGCCAAGGTCCCCGTGGAGTACATCGCCGCCCACCTGAACCTGCCGGCCCCCCCGTGTGCCGCCCCGCCGGACGCGCCGCCTCTCCCGATGGACCTCGTCCGGCTCGTCGCGCAGATGCTCGAGAAGCGCCGCGAGGACCGGCCGAAGGGGTACCGCGAGATCACGCAGAGGATGCTCTCGGCCCTCCGTTCCGCGGGGAGCGCCCCCAGGGCCGGGGACGTCGGCGAGGACGACGAGGGGAAGAGGACCCCGACCGGCCCGACGCAGCTCGTCGGTCAGGCCGCGTCGGAGCGGTCGGCGAGCCGTCGCGCCCTCGAGCGGACCACGGCCGCCGTCCTCGTCTCGGCGGCCGCCCTCGCGATCCTCGTCTGGGCCGGGATCGCGAACCGGTCCCGCCGGCCGCGGGCACCTGCCCCCTCCCCCGCAGCTGCCGGGAAGGCGACACCCGCCGCCGCCGGCCCGGCCGCCCCGCGGCTCCCCCTCTCGGAGCTCCGGATCGCCTCGCTGCCGGCCGCGCGGGTCGTCGCCGTCGTCGAGGCCGGGAGCGGGCGGAGCGTCCCGATCCCCGACGCCGCGTCGACCCCCGTCTCGCTCGCGCTTCCCGAGGGCCGCTACCGCGTCTCGCTGGCGGCCCTCCCGCCGCTCGAGAGGCGGGTCGAGCGGGACGTGGAGGTCGGCCGTGCGCCGGCCGTCCTCACCGTTGCCCTCCTCTCGCCCGAAGAGCTCGTGGAGACCCTGAGATGACCCTGCGAAGCCGCGCGACGCTCGCCCCCTCCTCACCTTTCCGTCCCCTGGCAGCCTTCGCTTCCTTCGCTCCTTTCGCCGCGCGGGCAGGGTCCGCCGCGATCCTCCTCCTGGCGGCCCGTCCCGTGTCGGCGCAGATCGACTCGGCTCTCCTCTCGAAGGTCTCGTACAACCTCGCCAACCCCGGAGGGAAGTCGCTGGCGATGGGGGGCGCCTTCACCGCCATCGCGGACGACGCCACGGCGGCCCTGGCGAACCCGGCGGGGCTGGGGCTCCTCTCGACCGTCGAGGCCGGAATCTCGTTCAAGCGGACCGACTCGGTCATCGGGCTCGTCACGGCGCGCTCCACCGCCACGGGCGCGCTCACGGCCCCGTACCCCGACCCGCGGGGCGTCAACTCCGACCTCGGCGGGACCCTCTCGGGCGTCGAGTACGCGGGGGTCGTGATCCCCGTCTCCCGCCGGCTGGTCGCCGCCGTCAGCTACTCGGTGAACCTCGCGTTCCACGGCGACCCGGGGGCCGACGGCTACGCCTACCTCGAGATGCGCGACAACCGCTCCGGCGGCTCCACGCGGCGCGACTTCCTCTTCGAGTACCGCGAGCACGGGGCGGTCTCGCTCGAGAGCCGCGTCTACGGGGTCTCCGCCGCGTACCGCGTCACCGACCGGCTCCGCCTCGGCGCCGGCGTCAGCGTCAGCCGGATGACGTTCGAACTCGAGGGGGACTCCAGGGGGAGCCACCGGATCGTCACGACCAACTACCTCACGCCGACGCTGATCGAGACGAAGACGATCACCCTCGGTGTCCGCGACTTCGGCGGCACCCCCGTGGGGTTCGTCGTCGGGGTCCACGCGGACCTCCTCCCCGACGGGACGCTGACGGCGGGCGCCGTCTACCGCCAGTCGGGACGCCACAAGGGGACGCTCGTCCTCGGAGGCGACGTCCCTCCCTCGCTCCAGGGGCAGGAGGAGCGGGAGCTCTCCCTCCGGGTGCCGCGGGACGCCGCCCTCGGCCTGGCCTGGCAGCCGTTCCCCGGCCTGACGCTCGCGGCCGAGGGGCAGTGGGTCGCCTACTCCGACTTCGTCGACCGGCAGCTGCCGGTCGTCTCGTACAGCGGCCTCGTCGGGCCCGCCGGCTTCCCCATCGACGGCGCCCTCGCGACGCTGAAGCCCCCCTCGGACGCCGTGATCCCCCGCGTCGGCGTGGAGTACGCCTCGACCACGCGCTCTCTCCTCCTCGCCTTCAGGCTCGGCTACCGGCGTGAGCCGAGGCAGGGGGTGACGGGCGAGCTCGCGGTCCTGGACGGGAGCGGCACGCCCTACCCGATGACCGACCCGCCCTACTCGGGGGGCGTCAGGACCGTCTACGACGGCGGGAAGCCGGACGACCACTTCACCGGCGGCATCGGGGCGACGCTGAACGGCCGCCTCTCGTTCGACGTCGCCTTCGACGCCGGCCGCAGCTCGCGCCTCTTCTCGGCCTCGCTCTTCTACAGGTTCTGACGGGCGTCCCGGCCGCGGCCCGGAGCGCGACGCCCGTCCTCGCCGGCCGCTCCGGCGGCCGGCCCGCTCCGGCTCAGACGGGAGCGCCGCAGCGCGGGCAGAAGACCTCCCCGCCGCTCCCCTCGTGCGTGCAGCCGTCCGCCGCGGGAGGGAGGGGAGCGGCGGCCGCGTCGGCCCCGAAGATGAGCCAGACCCCACCGTCCGCGCGGGGAGAGACCTCGACGTGCCGCCTCCTCCCGTCGCGCGAGAGGACGATCCCTCCCTCGTCGAACGGGCCCGACGGGCGGCTCCGGTCGACGAACCAGGCCACGAGCGCGGGGACGACGGTCGGGGGGAGCGGGCGGGACGTCGCGGCCCGGCCGGCCGCGAGCGTCCGGACGAACCCCTTCCCTTTCTCCAGTCCCACCTCGGCCGTCTCGGCCTCGAGGTCGATCGCCTCCGCGAGGAGCGCGCGGGCGAGCCGCGCGATCGGCCCGGTCGCGGTGACCGAGCTCAGGGGGGGAGGGGGCCCCGGAGCCGCGGGGCGGTCCGCGCGGGACGAGCCGGCTGCGGGTGGGGGAGCGTCCGGGCCCGGCACCGGCGCGGCAGACGGCTCCTCCGCGGCGGCGGCCTGGGGGGTCCTGGGGGCCTCGGTGACCTCGGTGGCGGCGGTGACGGCGGGGACCTCGGTGGGCTCGGGGACCTCGGCCGCACCCGGTCCGCTCCTCGCCTCGAGGAACTCGTCGAGGATCGGCTCGGGGGTGACGTAGAGGCGGACGTCGAAGCCGGTCGAGGCCGTCAGCCCGGTCTCCAGGACCGCGTTTCCCGGGTCCGCCGCGGCGACGAGGAGGACGCCGTTCTCCAGACGGAAAGGGAGCGCGCGGAGCCGCCTCCTCGCCTCCACGGGAAGGAGGTCGACGACCTCCCGCGGCGCGCTCGCGAGGACGTCCCGCGAGGCCGCGGGGAGTCCGCACGCCTTCGACAGGGCGTCGAGGAGCACCTCCTCGGTCACGGCGCCCGTCTCGAGGAGCGCCCGCTCTATCGAGCCGCCGTGGAGCCGCCTCCACTCCGAGGCGCGGCGCAGCCTTCGCAGAGTCAGGTCCCCCGACTCCGCGAGGATCTCCCCCAGCCCGTGGCGCATCGGCGGCGTCTCCGTGATCGCCCGAGTTTAAGGGACGCGGACCGCGCCGAAACCCGCTCAGCCGGGGAAGTAGTCCCTCCAGCGCCTCTCGACGAGGGCCACCGTCTCCGGGTCGGGCTCGACCGTCCCGGGCATCCACGGCTTCGTCCGCGCGTCGAGGACGACGGGGGGCGTCAGGGCGAGGTGGTTGCGGACGACGTCGGTCCGCGCCGCGTGGACGTCGGCCCCCGGCTCGAAGCGGGTGAAGACGTGCCAGAGGAACGAGCGGTCGTCGCGGGCGGCGGCGTCGGCGTCGTCGACGAGAGCCACGAGCGGCCAGCCCGCCACGGCGGGGTCGCGGGCGAGCCGCGAGGCGTAGGAGCGGTCGTCGGCGAAGGCCGGGCCCGAGACGCAGAGGGCGCCGGGACCGAACGCCGAGGCGGCGACGGCGCCGGCCGGGAGAGGCCCCTCGAAGAGCTGCGGCAGGTCGCGGACCGCCTCGCCGAGCCCCGCGAGGACCCCCTTCGACCCCTCGTTCACCCGGGGTCCCGTGTAGTCGAGGGTGTCCATCGCGAGGTTCGAGAAGATGAACAGGTCGGTCTCGAACCGGCAGCGCGAAAGAACGTGGGCGAGGAGCCCGCGGAAGTCGCGCAGGTCCCGCCGGGCGTCGGTGAGGAGGAGGAACTTCGTCAGAGACAGCTGCCCTTCGCCCAGGATCCGGAACGCCGAGACCATCGCCTCGCGCCCGTAGCGGTCCTTCACGACCGCCGCCGCCAGCGAGTGGAAGCCGGTGTCGCCGTAGCTCCAGAGGTCGACGACGCTCGGCATGACGAGGGGGAAGAGGGGCGAGAGGAGCTCCTGCAGGTAGTCCCCGATGAAGAAGTCCTCCTGCCGCGGCTTGCCGACGACGGTCGCCGGGAAGATCGCGTCGTGCCGCCGGTAGAGGCGCGAGACCTCGAAGACCGGGTAGTCGTGCGCGAGCGAGTAGTAGCCGTAGTGGTCGCCGAACGGCCCCTCGGCGCGGCGGACCTTCGGCGGGACCTTCCCCACGAGGGCGATCTCGGCGTCCGCCACGAGGCGGTGCGGGTGCTCCGGGACCTCCGCCATCGGGAGCCGGCTCCCCAGGAGGAGCGAGGAGAGGAGGAGCTCGGGGACTCCCTCGGGGAGCGGCGCGACGGCGCCGAGGATGAGGGCGGGGGGGCCGCCGAGGAAGATGGTCACCGGGAGCGCCTCGCCGCGCGACTCGGCGACGTGGTAGTGGAAGCCGCCCCCCTTGCCGATCTGCCAGTGGATGCCGGTGAGGCGCTTCTCGTGGATCTGGATCCGGTACATCCCGAGGTTGTGCTCGTGCCGCTCCGGGTGCTCGGTGTAGACGAGGGGGAGCGTCAGGAACGGGCCGCCGTCCAGGGGCCATTGCGTCAGCGCGGGGAGGCGCGCGAGGTCGACGTCGTCCTCCACCACCTCGGTCACCGGAGCCCGGCCGGCGCGGGACGTCCCCACCCGGAGCGCCGCCGCGAGGAGCCCGCGCTCGCGCCAGAGCTTCGCGGGCGTCGGCGGGAGGAGCTCGCCCGCCGCGCGGACCGCCGCCCTCACGAACTCGAGGGGCCGGGCGCCGAAGGCCAGGTCGATCCGCTTCCGGGTCCCGAAGAGGTTCGTCACGACGGGGAGGTCGCACCCCTTCGGCCGGCGGAAGAGGAGCGCGGGCCCCCCCGCCTCGATGACGCGGCGGTGGATCTCGGGGATCTCGAGGCGCGGGTCGACCTCGGCCTCGACCTCGACGAGGTCGCGCTCGGCGCGGAGGGCGGAGAGGAAGGCGCGGAGGTCTCTCACGTCCGTGCGGCCCCGCTACTTTGCGGCGGCTTTGCGGCGGCGGGGACCGGGCCCGCGCGCCCGTGCCGGGCGAGGAAGAGCCGCACTTCGCCCAGGGCGGCGCCCGGGATTCGGTGCCCCCCGTCGAAGAAGCGGTGCTCGGCGTGGCCGAAGCGCGACGCGAGCCGCTCCCCGAAGGCTCCGATCCTCTCCTCCGGGTAGAAGGGATCCTGGCGCGTCGAGACGTGGAGGGCCGCCGTCCTGCGGGACGCCTCCGTTCCGGCGGAGACGTCGGTCCACTCGCCGGGGAGCCCGCCGCAGATCCCGACGACGGCGCGGAGCGGAACGCCGTGCGGCGGGTCGAGGGCGAGGCGGTAGTTGAAGGAGCAGGGCTGGCTGAAGGCGACGAGCGAGACGGCGGACCGGTCGCCGCCGTGCGCGACGGCCCAGCGGATCGCGGCCGCGACGCCGGCCCGGTGGACGGCGCGGTTGTCCTCCGCGCGCGGGCTCACCCCCCAGTGAAAGCCGCGCGAGCCGTCGGGCCCGAGCTCGGCGCCGGGGACGAACGTCGACTGGGGGCCCTCCACGACGACCAGGAAGGCCTCGTCGGGGACCATCCGGGCGAGGACCGGGTAGAGAGAGGGGGCGTCCATCGCGTAGCCGTGGAACCCGAGGACGACGGGCCAGGGGCCGGGGCCGGAGGCGGGGCGGGCGAGGAGGCGGAGCGGGACCTCGATCGGGACCACCGCCTCGTCGGGCTGGGGGGAAGCGCTCATCCGCTCATGGTAGACGGGGCGCGGCCGACCGCGAGGCCGGACCGGCTCCGCCGGACGGGTCCTCGCCCCTCAGGCCCCCCGCGCCCCGCCGAGGAGCCGCGCGGGGAGGAGGAAGAGGGCCTTGACGAGCTCCAGGATCCCCTCGACGGCGATCCCGAGGAGACGGAACGGGAGGGCCAGGAGCCAGACGAACGGGTAGAGGACGAGCGCGAGGAGCGCCAGGGGCCAGCAGACGACGAGGAGCAGGAGCCAGAGCAGGAACTTCGCCATCGGGGCCCTCCGGAGCGTGGTACGCGGCGGGAGGACGCCGGGTTCTCGGCGTCCCCGTCAGGTCTCCCGGGCCGGGGCCGCCTCCTCGGCGCGAGCGGTCGCCGCCGCGGCTGGTGAAGACGCCCGGCGCGCCCTCAGCTCCTCCACGTACCGGACGATCGCGCGCGCCTGGCTCTCGCCGTCGAGCCCCGCCTCGGCGACGACGGCACGCCCCGGCCCGCTCCCGAGGAAGCGGCCGTGCCGGAAGGGGTGGAGGCTCCGCTCCCGCCCGAAGTCGGAGACGACCCAGCGGTAGAGGGTCGCCTTCGTGAAGCCGGTGATCCCCATCGCCACCCGCGCCTTTTCCTCCGGGTAGATCCTGTCCCGGGCCGCGTGCGGGAGGAGGTCGAAGAGCTCGGCGCTCGTGACGACGAAAGCCTCCACGTCGACGCCTGCCTTGGAGAGGAGCGGGAGAGCCTCCTCGACGAACGCGTAGGTGGCGGCGGACTCCTGCAGGACGACGACGCCGTCCGGGACGCCGCTGGCGCGGCGGAGGAGGTAGAGCCCCTGCGCCGCGTGCCAGGCCGGGGCGAGCCCGAGGGCGGTCCGGTCGGGGACCCGCTCGGCCGGCCGCGTGACGAACGGGGCGATCAGGGCGGGCCGATTCGCCAGGGCCGCCGCGAGGAGCGGGTAGACCTCCTGAGGCTCCCACGGCGTCAGGGTGATGGCCGTTCCCGGCGGGAAGTTCTCCTGCAGCAGCTGGAGGGGCTGCGGGTCGGCGTGGGTCGGACCGTCCTCGCCCGTCTTCAGCCCCGCGTGCGCGCAGATCAGGACCATCGGGTGGTAGGGCTGGCCGGTCGCCGAGGCGCGCGCCTGGTTGCCGATGGCGTGGAGGCGCGCGGCGACGTGGCCGAGCGGGGCGATGAAGGCGCCGTAGGAGGCTCCCGCCCCCAGGTGGCGGCCGAACGAAGAGAGGCCGGAGAGGACGCCGGCGATGGCGTCCTCGCAGATCCCTCCCACCGCGAGGGTCCGGGAGCCGCGGTTCGCTCGGGCGTGGAAGAAGCCGGCGGGGAACCCCTTCGCCCCGTCGCTCACGCTGGTCGACCCGAGGAGGTCGGCCGCGGCGACGAAGAGCGCTCCCCCCGAGAGCTGGTTGAAGTGGGCGAGCGCCTTCCCCAGCTGCCCGCGGAGGGTCGTCTCCGTCCCGGGCGCCAGCTCGAGGTCCGCCGGCACCTCGCTCACCCGCGCCGCCTCGTAGACCTTCCTCACGTCGGAAGCCCCGGCGCGCGGCTTGCGGCCGCGCCGCCTCAGCCTCTCGCGCGCCTCGCGCAGCCGGGCCGCGAGGGCCTCGGCGACGGGGCGGTTCGTCTCGAGGACGCTCCGGACGATGCTGAGCGAGCTCCAGAAGCACTCCTCCACCACCTCCGCGTCCCGTCCGGCGGAGCAGCGGGTCTCGCCGGGGCCGCACGACGGCACCGCGAGGGCGCTCTCGCGGACGGACGGGAGGAGCGCCTCGTAGAAGCCGGGGGCGCAGAGCTTGTGCCCCGCCCCGTGGGACGCGCGTCCCTCGATCCCGTAGCCGTACCCTTTCTTCGTCCGGTAGACCACCGCGGTCGGCTGCCCGTTGTCGAGCGCGAGCGCCTCGCGCTGCCCGCGCGCGATGGCCGAGGGGTCGAGCCCGTCGGCGACGAAGACGACGTTCCAGTCGTGCAGGTGGAAGAGCTCCATCGGGGTCCACTGGACGTAGTCGCCCGGCTTCTCGTCCTCGCGCGTCACCCGGTCCGAGTCGATCGACGACTGGTTCCAGTCGACGTGCATCACGACGTTCGAAAGGCCCGCGGTCCCGGCGAAGGCGAGCGCCTCGGCGACGCGGCCGGGCGTCAGCCCCCCCTCCCCCTCGATCACGTGGACCCGGGGCGCGTCGTCGCCGAAGGTGTCGAGGGCCCCGAGCGCGAGGCCGAGCGACGAGGCGACGCCGACGCCGGACGCGCCCGTGGCGAGCCGGACGAAGGGCGTGGCGGGCGTCGGGTGCCCGTCCAGCGGCTTGGCGCAGAGGAGCCGGAAGAGGGGCGTTTCGGTCTTCGGGTTCCGGCGGAAGCCGAGGAGGTCCTCGAGGCGGAGCCTCCGCCCCTCGCTGGACGGGAGGAGGTCGGGCGCGGCGACGCGGAGGACCTCGTCCCGGAGGGCCCACATCGCGTACAGGCCCATCGCCTTGTGTCCCGCGGCGTACGAGACGACGTCGGCGTCCTCGCGGTCCGGGTGCGCGACGTCGTAGTCCATCGGGCCGAAGATGAGCGACGCGACGATCCGCCCGGACGAGATCGAGCCCCCGGGGTGGCCCGACGTCGGGACGTAGTTGTAGAGCATCGCGCAGAGCGAGCGGTAGAGCGCGTCGAGGACGGCCAGGGGGTCCGGCTCCGGGGGCGGGGCCTGCGGCCCCACCTCGATCCAGGCGGCGCGGCGCGGTCCGAACGAGATCGTCATGGCTTCACCTCCTCCGCCCCGACCCCCTCCGCGACGGGGCCGGCCTCACGAGATCGAGATCCCGAGGAAGTGCCGGTCCTCGCATCCGATCCTCCCGAACGATTTTCGGTCCATCGTGGCGAGAGAGTGCCGGAAGAGGAGGAACATCTGGAATTGATGTCGAGGGTCGTGAAGAGCTGCGCCCCGTCGAAGAGGACGTCCTCGTAGACCTCGTCGGAGGTGACGCGGGCGTTCCGGGGGGCCCGCCGGAGGATCACGTCGGCGAGCGACTCGAGGTCCTCGCGGGTCGCGACGCCGCCGGTCGGGTTCGACGGGAAGTCGAGGACGGCGAGGCGCGTCCCCTCGCCGATCACCGGCTCGAGCGCGGCGGCCGTGAACCCGGAAGCCCGTCGCCTCGACCTGCCGGATGTCGGCGCCGATCCGGAAGGCGTTCTCCGTCCCCAGGTCGCGCATCCGCTCCGACAGCAGCTCCTCGAGGGGGGCCGGGGAGACGCGGATCTCGTCGACGGCGGAGGGCATGGGCGGCACCTCCCGAGCACGAAGCCGGGCCATGCCGCGTGGCGGCACCGGCCCTCCCGGGACCCGATCCATCTGGACCCGTAGCTCTGTCGACATCGTGCGCTGCGGGTGGGGGAGCGTCAAGGGAAAGGGGCGGGACGGCGCCGGGAGGCTCGCGAGGGAGGCTCGCGAGGTCCGCGGAGCCTGGGAGGCTCACCCGCCGGAGACGTCCGCCCGCGGCAGCCGGCGAGCGGCGGCCGCCAGCGCGCCCGCCCCGAGGGCGAGCGCGGCGGAGGTCCACGCGGCGAGGAGCGGGCCCCGCTCGACCGGCACCCGCGCCAGCGCGTCGACGAGGCCCAGGATGCCGTCGGAGACGGCGGCGACGGGGACGACGGCGAGGAGCGTGGAGAGCCCCATCGCGAGGAGGCCTCCCGGACCGAGGGCGACCGCCACGGGGTTCGGCGGGTCGTAGCGGGGGAGGACGCCTCCCAGCCCCACGTGGAGCGCCGGGATCGCCGCGCCTCCCACCAGCGCGACGAGGAGCGACGCGACGACGGCGTCCCGTCCGGGCCGAAGCGCCGCCGCGCTCGCGCCGACGAGAAGGAGCGCGGCGGCCACGGCCGGGACGGCGCGGACGGCCCACCGGACGAGGAGGTGTCGGACCGGCGAGAGGGGGAGCGACCGGAGGACGAGCGCGGCGCGCCCGTCGGTGGAGACCGCCGGGTAGGCGAAGCGGAGCGAGAGCGCCGAGACGAGGAAGAGGGCGAGGCCGGTCTGGAGCCCGGCCACCAGGTCGCGGGCGCCCGCGTCGCCGGTCGGGAGGAGCCTGAGGTTGAGGAGGTCGAGGACGAAGACCGCGGCGAGCGTCCCGAGCTGGCCGGGAGTCGCGGCGTCGCGCAGGAGCGTGGCGAGCTCGGCCCGGAGGAGGATCCCTTCGAGGGAGGCGGCGGGCCGCCCCGCTCGCCGGCGCCCGGCCGGCGCGTCGGCCTCCTCCCGGCTCCGGCGGAGGAGGCGGAGATGGAGCGGGGCGAGGGCGGCGCCGGCGAGGAGGAGGAGCGCGACGGCGCCTGCGAGGAGCGCGAGCGACCCGAGCGCGGCCGCGCCGCTCCCGAGGACGGCCCGCGCCGCGAGGCGCGCGGCGACGGCGATCGGGTCGGCCCCGGGGGACGGAGGGGGCGTCCCGCCCACCTTCTCGAGGAGCTCGAGGAGCGCGATCGGGTCGAAGAGCCGCTCGGGGCGGGCGGCGCGCGCGCCGACGAGGGCCGCCGCGAGACCGAGCCCCGAGAGCGACGCCGAGAGGAGGAGGGCGCGGCGCGGCGGGACCAGGGCGACGAGGAGGAGCGCGAGGACCGTCCCGGCGACGCCGGCGAGGACGACGACCGAGAGGACCGCCGCCCCGGCGCCGATTGCGGCCGGGAGCGCGCGCGGCCCCTCGAGGGCGGCGGCGGCGACGGCGGGGAGGGCGAGGAGGAGCGCCGGGGAGGAGGCGAGGACGAGCGTCGCCGCGACCTGGCGCCGGAAGAGGGAGGCGTGCGGGATCGGGAGCGTCACCGCGTGGGCGAGCTCCTCCGAGAGGAAGAGCGTCGAGACCGCCGTCGTGAGGGTGCCGAGGACGAGGAGGAGAGCCGCGCCCCCGAGGGCGCCGCCGAGGCCCCGCTCGAGGAGCCAGGCGGGGACGATCCCCGGAAGCTCCGGCAGGCCGCGGCGGGCGAGCGCCACCGCGGCCCGGAGCCCCCAGAGCTCCGCCGCGGCGAAGGCGAAGGCCGTCGCGACCGCCCCGAGCGCGCCGGCCGCCTCCCAGCCCGACGAAGGGCGGAGCGCCCGGCCGGCCGCCTTCAGGCCGTTCGCGAGGGCGACCCGCGCCGCGAACGTCACGGCGCGTCCGGGCTCGCGAGGGGGAAGAAGACCTCCGAGAGGCGCCCCTCCCCGGCGGAGGAGGCGACGGCCTCGGGGGGGCCGAGCGCCACGAGCGTCCCGCGGACGAGGACGCCGACGGCGTCGGCGACCTCCTCGGCGAGGGAGAGCTGGTGCGTCGTCAGGAGGACCGCGGCGCCGGCGCGGGTCCGCTCCCGCAGGCGATCCACCAGCGCCCGCTGCGACAGCGGGTCGAGACCGACCATCGGCTCGTCGAGGACGAAGAGGCCGGGGTCGTGGAGGAACGCCTGGGCGAGGGCGACCTTCTGCCGCGTCCCGTGCGAGAGGGTGTCGTTCCGCCTGTCGGACGCGTCGCCGAGACCGAACGCCTCGAGCTCCTCCCCGATCCTCCTCTCCAGCTCGCGGCCGCGCGCCCCGAAGACGGCGCCGACGAAACGGAGGGTCTCGCGCGGCGTCCAGCGCGGCCAGAGGTAGGGCCGGTCGGGGACGAAGCCGAGGAGGCGCTTGGCGGCGAGCGGCTCGCGCGCCACGTCGTGCCCGAAGACCGAGGCGGTCCCCGCGGTCGGGGCGAGGAGCCCCGTGAGGAGGCCGATCGCCGTCGTCTTGCCGGCGCCGTTCGGGCCGACGAGGGCGAAGACGGTTCCGGCCGGGACGTCGAGGGTCAGCCCGGAGAGGGCGAGGAGCGACCCGTACCGCTTCGTCGCGCCCGCGAACCGGGCGGCGGGGACCGCGCCGCCGCCTCGCGCGTCGGTCGGGGAGTCGGGGCCGGCAGGCATGGCGCACGATCGTACCGGACGGGTCGCGCGGCACGGCTACACTGTCCCCGCCGTGACCCTTCCCGCCGGCAGCCGCATCGGCGCCTACGAGGTCCGCGAGCTCCTCGGGCTCGGCGGGATGGGAGAGGTCTACCGGGCCCACGACCCGCGCCTCGGCCGCGACGTCGCCCTGAAGGTCCTGGTGGCAGGGGAGGCGCGGCATCCGAGCTACGTGGCCCGGTTCCAGCGCGAGGCGCGCGCGGCCTCGGCGCTCTCGCACCCGAACATCCTGACGGTCTACGAGATCGGCGAGGAGGAGGGGCGGCCGTTCATCGCGATGGAGCTGGTGGAGGGGTCGTCGCTCGAGAAGCTCGTCCGCTCCGGCCCCGTCGCGTGGCGGCGCGCGCTCGAGATCGCGGTCCAGGTGGCGGACGGCCTGGCGCGGGCCCACGAGGCGGGGATCGTCCACCGCGACCTCAAGCCCGAGAACGTCATGCTCACGCGCGAGGGCTGGGTGAAGCTGGTCGACTTCGGCATCGCCAAGGTCGACCTTCCGGGCGACGCCGACCAGCGCCTGACGCAGGCCGGGCTCGTCGTCGGGACGGCGGGGTACATGTCGCCGGAGCAGGCGCGGGGGCTCCCGGTGGACCACCGCTCCGACCAGTTCGCCCTCGGCTCGCTCCTCCTCGAGATGCTGACGGGGCGGCCGGCGTTCGACGCCCCGTCCGTCGGAGAGACGATGGTCGCGGTCCTCCAGGCCGAGCCTCAGGGCCTCTCCGACCTCCCGGGCCGCGTCCCGGATCCCCTCGTCTGGACGTTGACCCGGCTCCTCTCGAAGGAGCCCGACCAGCGGTGGGTCTCGACGCGCGACCTCGCCTCCGAGCTGAGGGTCCTCCTCGCCCGGCTCGGGTCGCTCGCCGGCGCGGCCGTCGCCTCCCCCACCCCTGCCGCCTCGCCCGCCGCCGTCCGCTCTCCCTCCGGGGAGGGCGACGCCTCGGCGGCCGCCACGGCGCTGGAGTCGGTCCCCGTCGGGGGGCAGGCGGGGCCGATGCGGCCCGCCTCCGCGAGCGTGCGAAGGGCGGGGTCCGGCGCGGCCGGTCCGTCGCGTGCCGACCTCCGGCGGGCCGCGGCGCGGATGAGGATCGGGGCCGGGGTCGCGGTCGCGGCCGGGCTCCTCCTCGCCGGCATCGGGGGTGGCTTCCTCCTGGCACGCCGCAGCGTGCCGCCCGTCGTCGTCCTCTCGCCCCTGACGAGCTCGGGGAGCGACTCGGCCCCCTCCGCGGGGGCGGCGGGGCGGATCCTCGCCTTCGTCTCCGCGCGCGACGGGACCCCCCGGATCTGGCTGAAGGACCTCGTCACCCTCGCCGAGCAGCCGGCGACGGCGGGGCCCGACGACGCGCCCCGCCTCTCGCCGACGGGAGGCGACATCCTCTTCGTGAGGGACGACGGGGAGCGCCGCGTCCTCTGCCGCCTCCCGACGCTGGGGGCGGGAGCCGAGCCTCGCCCTCTCGTCGCCGGCGTCGTCGGCGGCGACTGGATGCCCGACGGGAAGCATGTCGCGTTCGTGAGGTGGGCCGAGGAGGGGGGGCAGCGGGTCTCGGAGGTCGGGATCGCCGACGCGGACGGAGGCAACGAGAAGGTCCTGGCCCGCGTGAAGGGACGCGCGCTCGCGGCCCCGCGCGTCTCGCCGGACGGCTCGCGGATCGCCGTCACCGCGAGCGCGGCTCGCGACGCGGTCGGCGGCGTCCTGTCGGTCGACGTCGCCTCGGGGACCGTGCGCGAGCTGGTCCCGTCCGGAGATGCGCCGCACCTCTCCTCGGTGGCGTGGACCCCGGACGGACACGACGTCGTCGTCTCCCGCTCGGAGTCGCGGGGGCCGTTCGCCTTCGACCCCGCGCGCGGAGCCCGGCTCCTGGCCTGCCCGGTCGCCGGGGGAGCCCCGCGCGAGCTCCTCGGGCTTCCGGGGCAGACGAACGTCCTCGACCTCCTCCCGGACGGGAGCGCCGTCGTCGAGGAGCGGGTCGTCCAGGGGAGCCTCTCCGAGAGGGACCTCTCCCCCACAGGCGCGGCGGCGGCGCCGCGGGAGCTGACGCGCGGGAACGGCGTGGACCGCGAGCCGGTCTACGCTCCCGACGGGAAGGCCGTCCTCTTCTCCTCGAACCGGACCTCGTCGTGGGACGTGTGGCGGCTCTCGCTCGGCGATCTCTCGCTGCAGGCGCTCGGCGGCGACCGGTCGGACGAGCGCGACCCGGCGTGGCTCGGCCGGGCCGGCGGCAGGGTCGTCTGGAGCTCGAACCGCTCGGGCGCCTTCCAGGTCGTCGTCGCGAACGCGGACGGCTCGGGCGCGAGGACGATCACCCCGGCGGGCGTCGACGCGCGGAGCCCGACCGCGACGGCGGACGGGCGGACCGTCTTCTACTCCTCGGCCACGCCCGGCCAGGAGGGGATCTGGCGGCTCGCCTCCGACGGCTCCGGCGCCACACGGATCGTCACCGGACGCGCCGCCTTCCCCGACGTCTCGCCGGACGGCGAGCGCGTCCTCTATGCCATGGCCGAAGAAGGGAGGACGTGGATCCGCGTCGTCCCCGCGGGGGGCGGCCCGCCCGTCCCGTTCCAGGTCGACGCCGGCCTCGAACGGCCCGACGGCCCGCCGGCGGGCCGCGCCCGCTGGACGCCGGACGGGACCTCGATCGCCTTCGTCGCCCCGGCGGCCTCCGGGAGGCTCGCCCTCTTCCTCCAGAAGTTCGACCTCGCGTCACGGCGCCTCCTCGTCGCCGAGGTCCCGGGGGCCGACGTCGAGACGTTCGGCATCTCGCCCGACGGCCGCCGCGTGGTCGTGGGGACGGTGGAGGTCCGGTCGATCCTCCTCCGGGTCTCGGGCCTTCCCGGGATCCGCGCAAAGACCGGATCCGCCCCGGCTCGCTGACCGGGAGCAGGTCCGCCCCCCACCGCGCGACCGGACCGTGACGGCCGTCATGGACGGCGCACGGGATCCCGCCCAGACTTCGCGGCGATCTCGAAGGGGACGGAAAGGACGGGAACCCGCGGCGGCGAGCGACCGCGGGGCGGCCCTGCCGTTCGGGGGAGGGGACGATGCGAGCGACCGACGAGGACAGCCACCACGCCGACCGAGACCCACGCCAGATGAAGCTCGTCAGGACGGGCGAGAAGGTCGACGAGGCGCCGGGGGTCGTCGGCAAGCGGGGATACCTCTCGGTCGGGGGGGAGTCCTTCCCGACGATCGAGCGGAGCGGGAAGTACGTGACGCTGCCGAGCGGGACGTTCCGCTGCGTCATGGAGGCGAACGCCTCCAAGGGCCGCTGCTTCCGCGTCGCCACGAGCGGCGAGGAGGGGCACGGGGTGAAGACCCTTTCGGGGGACTGGGCGGCCATCCTGATCCACTCGGCGAACAAGCCGAGCGACCTGCTCGGCTGCGTCGCCCCCGGCATGGTCCGGACCTCGGGCGGCGTGGCCCAGAGCCGCAAGGCGATGGAGCGGATCTTCGTCCTCCTGGGCGGCTTCAGCGCGGGCTCCAGCTTCCTCCTGAACGTGGAGTGAGGCGGTGGCCGTGCCTGCCGGTCCCCTCGCCCTGGCGGTCCTCCTCGCGGCCGCCCCGGCACCCTGTCCCTGTCCGGCCGGTATCGGCGCCTCCGAGGGGGACGCGCCGATCCTCCGCGCCGCGGCCGGAGCCGTCGACCTCGCGGTCTGCGGCTTCCGGGAGCGCTCGCTCGCGGATGGCCGGGTCGAGGCCTCCGAGCTCGAGGTGGTCCGCTGCGACTCCCGGAAGGTCCTCCTCCAGCTGGGGGCCCGATCCCGCGCGCTCGTCGGCGCCGTCCCCGGCGGGCTCGCCGTCACGGAGGTCGTCTCGCTTCCCGCGGGCCCCGGCGGCTCCCGGATCGACCTCGCCGTCCGCCGGCACGAGGTCTCGGAGGAGGGCGGCAGGGTCGTGGCGAGGAGCCGGGTCGTCCTCGTCCGGCCCGCCGTCGAGAAGGCGGTCCTCGATCGGACCTCCGCGCGTTACCGCAAGGCCCTGAGGAGCCGCAGCGCCGGCTCGGAGCTCGTGGAGGAGATGCTGGTGGCCGCCCTGAGCGGCTCGGGGGATTGGGAGAGGCGGTACCGGGCGTTCCCGCACGAGGTGGCGGTCGAGGGGGACGTCGCGGAGACGTACCAGGAGGGGCTGGCCCTCCTCGACCTCCTCGCCCGCCGCTGACGGGCGGCCGCCGGCCCCGGCGGGCACCTGCGGAGCGCTGCCGGTGACTCCCGCCCGCGGAGGGCGTAAATTCGCGGGCCGCAAGGAGGACCGATGCGTTTCCCGACCCTCTCCCTCGTGCTCCTCGGGTTCCCGGCGGCCGCGCTCGCGGCCGGCCCGGCTTCCGCTCCGGCGGCCCCGGCGGCCGCCACGGCTCCCGCTCCCGTCAAGGCCCTCGACCCCGCCACGCGCGACACCTCCGTCGCCCCCTGCACCGACTTCTACACCTACGCCAACGGCGGCTGGCTCAAGGTGAACCCCATCCCGGCCGACAAGGCCCGCTGGGGCGCCTTCGAGGAGCTGGCCGACCGCAACCGCGCCGTGCTGAAGGCGATCCTCGAGGAGACGTCGGCGAAGACCGACTGGGCCAGGGGGAGCATCCAGCAGAAGGTGGGCGACTTCTTCGCCTCCGGCATGGACGAGGCCGCCATCGAGAAGGCGGGGACGAAGCCCCTCGAGCCGTGGCTCGCGAAGGTCGCGGCCGTCAAGTCGGCCGAAGGGCTCCCCGCGCTCCTGGCCGAGCTCCACAAGAACCGCCTCGGCGCCGGCTTCGGCTTCTTCGTCGGCCAGGACCAGAAGGAGTCGACCCGTTACATCGTCATGATGGGGCAGGGCGGGCTCGGCCTGCCGGACCGCGACTACTACCTGAAGGATGACGAGAAGTCGAAGGGGATCCGCGAGAAGTACGTCGGCCACGTCGCGAGGATGCTCGAGCTCCTCGGCGACGACGCGGCGAAGGCGAAGGCCGAGGCCGAAGAGGTCCTCTCGTTCGAGACGAAGCTCGCGAAGGCGTCGCGCACGCGCGTCGAGATGCGCGACCCGCAGAAGAACTACAACAAGATGACCCTCGCGGACCTCGAGAAGAAGGCGCCCGGGTTCGACTTCAAGGCCTACCTCGTCGGGCGCGGCGTCTCCCCGGCGCAGGAGCTGAACGTCCGCCAGCCCGAGTTCTTCACCGCCTTCGCCTCCATGGCGAAGGAGGTCCCCCTCGACCAGTGGAAGACCTACCTCCGCTGGCACCTCGTCCACTCGGCCTCCGACCTCCTCCCGAAGCGTTTCGACGAGGAGGACTTCGCCTTCTACGGCAAGGTCCTCCAGGGCGTGCCGCAGCAGGAGGAGCGCTGGAAGCGGGTCCTCGCGATGACCGACCGGTCGATCGGCGAGGCGCTCGGGGAGCTCTACGTCGAGCGGGCCTTCAGCCCGAAGTCGAAGGAGCGGATGAAGGTCCTCGTCGAGAACCTCCGCGCGGCCCTGAAGGACCGGATCGAGGGGCTCCCCTGGATGGGCGCCGAGACCAAGAAGGCCGCCCTGAAGAAGCTGGCCGCCTTCGGCGTGAAGATCGGCTACCCCGACAAGTGGCGCGACTACTCCTCCCTCACGATCACGCGCGGCTCCTACTTCGACAACGTCAGGGCCGCCGCCGCCTTCGAGGCCAAGCGCAACATCGACAAGCTGGGCAAGCCGATCGACCGGACCGAGTGGGGGATGACTCCCCCGACCGTCAATGCCTACTACAGCCCGACGATGAACGAGATCGTCTTCCCGGCCGGCATCCTCCAGCCCCCCTTCTTCTACGCCGACGCCGACGACGCCGTGAACTACGGCGGCATCGGCGTCGTCATCGGCCACGAGATGACGCACGGCTTCGACGACTCGGGGAGCCAGTACGACGCCGACGGCAACCTGAAGAACTGGTGGACCGACGAGGACCGCAAGGCCTACACCTCGCGGACCGACCTGATGGTCAGGCAGTTCGACGGCTACAAGCCGCTCCCCGACCAGGCGATCAACGGCAAGCTGACGCTGGGCGAGAACATCGCCGACCTCGGCGGCCTCAAGATCGCCTACGCGGCCCTCGCCAAGGCGCTCGGGACCGACCCGGCGAAGGCCCCCGCCATCGACGGCTCGACCCCGGCCCAGCGCTTCTTCCTCAGCTTCGCCACGATCTGGCGGAACAACGTCCGCGACGAGGCGGCCCGCGTCCGCCTGAACACCGACCCTCACAGCCCCGGCAAGTACCGCGTCCTCGGGCCCCTCTCCGACCTCCCCGAGTTCCACGCGGCCTTCTCCTGCCCGGCGAACGCCCCGATGGTCCGCCCGGAGGCCGAGCGGCCGAGCGTCTGGTGACCGGCAGCGGCGCCGGCCCGTGCCCGCGCCGCGTGCCTTTCGAGAACCTGTGACGGACGACGGGCGCCCTCCGGGGCGCCCGTCGTCTTCGTTCCGGGTCCTTCGCGGCGCTCCACGAACGGCACGACCTTCGAGGACCGGGCCTCGGCGGCCCCGCGCGCGCGCGGCGTCCGGATCGCCGGAGCATCGGGCCGGTCCGCTGAGGTAATCTGCCCGATCATGCCGCTCCCCCCGGGGACCCGGCTCGGGCCGTTCGAGGTCGTCTCGCTCCTCGGCGCCGGAGGGATGGGGGAGGTCTACCGCGGGCGTGACGAGGGGCTGGGGCGCGACGTCGCGCTGAAGGTCCTGCCGGCCGGGCTGTCGGCGGACCGCGAGAGGCTGATCCGGTTCGCCCACGAGGCGCGCGCGGCGTCGAACCTCAACCACCCGAACATCGTCACGATCTACCAGATCGGCCAGGCGAACGGGATGCCGTTCATCGCGATGGAGCTGGTCGAGGGGATGAGCCTGCGCGACGTGATGAACGCGGGGCCGCTGGCCCTGAAGAAGCTCCTCGCCTACGCCACCCAGCTGGCCGAGGGGGTCGCGCGGGCCCACGAGGCGGGGATCGTCCATCGCGACCTGAAGCCCGAGAACGTCATGGTGACGCGCGACGGCTTCGTGAAGGTCCTCGACTTCGGCCTGGCGAAGCTCTTCCAGCCGGAGGGAGGCGAGGGCGCGCGGGCCGGGGCGTCGCAGGACCTGACCCAGGCCGGGCTCGTGGTGGGCTCGCCGGGATACATGTCGCCCGAGCAGGCGTCGGGGCGCCCGCTCGACCACCGGTCGGACCAGTTCTCGCTGGGGGTGATCGTCTACGAGATGGCGACGGGCCGACGCGCCTTCCAGCGCGAGACGCCCGTCCAGACGCTGACCGCGATCATCCAGGACGAGCCGGAGCCGATCCAGCGGCTGAACCCGAAGGTCCCCGCGCCGGTCCGTTGGGTCGTCGACCGGTGCCTCGCGAAGGACCCCGAGGAGCGGTACGCGTCGACGAAGGACCTCGTGAGGGAGCTGCGCCAGCTCCAGCGCAACGTGGAGACGCTGGCGGCGATGGAGAGCTCGGGCCTCTCCACGTCGACCCGCGCCGTTCCGCCGCCGCCGCAGGCGACCGTCCGGACGGCGCCCCCGGAGCTCGGTCCGGTCGCGGAGCCCGGGAGGACGGCGGCCGTCCCTGCAGGAACGTCACCGAAGGCGGCGCCGCCGGCCCCGAGGCCGTCGCTTGCCGCGCGCGCGGGGAAGGTCGTCCTCGCCGCGGCCGGGGCGCTGGCCGTGATCGGGGGGGCCGCCGCGGGCGGCTACTGGCTGCGCGAGCGCCTCTTCCCCGAGGCCCCGCGCTGGAAGGGGGACCTCGTCCTGGGCGGGAGCGCGCGGATCCTCGCGCCGCGCGTCTCTCCCGACGGGAAGCGGGTGGCGTTCGTCACCCCGGTCGGCGGGACGACGCAAGTGGGCGTCCTCGACCCGGCCTCCGGGGACTGGACGGTCCTGACGAAGCGGACCGATGCGGGCTCGGTGGACAAGGTCGACTGGTCCGCGGACAGCTCGCGGATCCTCTTCGACCGGGTGACCGACGTCCCCCGCGGCGTCTTTGCCGTCCCGGCCATCGGGGGCGAGGAGAGGCTCGTCCTGGAGGATGCGGAGGGGCCCGAGGTCCTCCCGGACGGGAGGCTCCTCGTCGCGCGGCTCGACAGGGATCGGAGCTTCCGGCTCCAGGCGTTCCGCCCGGACGTGAACCAGCTCCAGCCCGTCGGGCCGCCGATCGTGGCGGAGTCGACCCGGGTCGTGGTCCGCGTCTTCCCCGACGGGCGGGAGGCGCTCCTCTGGGGCCGCGTGGCGACGAAGGGAGCGTCCCCCGAGCGGCAGGCGCTCGTCGTCGACCTGGCGAGCGGCGCGGTCCGCCCTTTCTCGCGCATCCCGATCGTCCCCCCGCTCTGCCCCGCCCCGGACGGGACCGAGGTCCTCGGCGTCGTGCGGCAGGGGGACCTCTTCCAGGTGGTCGCCGTCTCGCGCGACGGCCAGTCGGTCCACCCGCTCCTGGGCTTCACGGTGCAGCCCTGGTCGATCTCTGTCGCGCCCGACGGGGCGGTCTACGTCCTCCTGCGCGAGAGCCCTGCCGAGCTCCTCCGGATCTCGCCGGGGAGCCCGGTCCCGGAGCGGCTCGCCTCCACGTCGGCCTCGCTCGCGATGGCTCCGGTGGAGCTCCCGGACGGCCGCGTGGTCGTCCCGGCGCTCGCCTCTGGGCGGCGCCTCCTCCTCTCGGCCGGGACGGCGGGCGACGTCCGCTCGCTCCTCGACACCCGGGAGTCGGCGATGCCGCCGGTGACGCCGGTCGGCTCCGACCGGATCGCCTTCGTCCTCGGGGGCGTCGCCGCGCCGCCGAAGGTGGCGGTCGCGTCGGTCGCGGACGGCCGGATCCTCGACAGGTTCCCCCTGCCGGGGAGCACGGCGCCGAAGGCGCTCGCCGCGTCCCCCGACGGCGGGACGCTCGCGCTCGCCGACGCCGGCGCCGTCTGGACCGTCGACCTGGCGTCGCGGAAGCTGGAGCGGCGCTGCGCCGGGGACGGCGTGGCGTTCGACCCGCGGACCGGCGACCTCGTCGTCCAGAGGAACGAGCCGGACGGCGTCCACCTCGTCCTTCGCTCGCGCGCCGACCCGTCGGAGCGCGAGGTCCTCTACCAGCGGACCGAGCGGATCGCCCCGACCCCGCTCTCGGGGCGGGCGGTCGGAGAGGACGGGCGGATCCTCGTCGTCCTCGCGACCGGGGGCGGCGGGGCCTGGACGCCGGGGATCCTCGACCCCGCCACGGCGAGCGTGGCGCCGGTGCCGGTCCGCTTCGAGGGGGACGTCGTCGCGGTCGCCTGGGGCTCGAACGGCTCCATCCTCGCGATGGGGGTCGGCCAGAGGGGCGAGCTCTGGCGCTTCCGCCGGGTGCCGTAGGCCGAGAGGGTCACCTCGCGCGGAAGACGTGGACGACGGGCCGGGCCCCGTCGGCGAAGAGCTCGAGGAGGTAGAGGAGCCCGCTCGCCCGGTCGAAGGCGACGTCGCCGATCCGGTAGCGCCGCTGGACTCCCGTCCCCAGCTCGTCCTCGTCGACGCGGGACGGGTTGAGGTAGAGCCGGTCGTCCAGGTCGAGGGACGCGTAGGGCTGAGGCTCCCAGGGCGAGAGGCCACCGGCCGCCACGCGCGCGAGGTCGGCCGGATCGTAGAAAAGGAGGCGCGCGGCGAAGCGGCTGCTCCACCAGCCGCGGTTCGAGGTGTGGCCCGCGCACTCGACGAGGTCGGCTGGAGGGCAGGGGGACCCGTCTGCCATCCGGCAGACGGGGAACTGGCCGACGAAGGCGCCGTCGACGCACGGGAGGTCGGCGCCGGCGGGGTTGACGTAGCCGTACCAGTACCGGGCCCCGATCCCCTTCGTCCCGGCGAAGACGACGGCTGACCTGCCGGAAGCCGTCGTGACCCATGCCCCCCCTTCCCACTCGTCCGCGTGCTGGTAGCCGGAGAGCGACCGCTCGATCCGGTCGGTCTCGACCGAGGTGGCGTACCGCAGGAGCGCCGTGTCGGCGAGGCGCGTCCCGGCCGGAGGCGGCGTCCCTGCCGCGTCGGTCCAGGGGCGGTAGGCGAAGAGCGCGGGGCCCATCCCCGACCAGCCGCCGTCGCGATAGCGCCCCGTCCCGATCACGCGCCCCGCGGCGTGAACGTCGGCCCAGGCGGCGGGGATCTCGAGGAGGTAGCCGTTCACAGCGTAGGGGCTCTCGTCGCCGAGGAACCACGCCCCGCGCGGGCTCGGGGTCGCGAGCGCCGGGTCGCACCAGGCGTGCGAGGGCGCGGGAGGGTCGGGCTGGAGGTGCTGGCCCCAGGCGACGTGGAGCTTCGGCCCCGTCTCGGGCCGGTCGAGGTAGAGGAGGCCGACACGCGGGATCTCGTCGAGGCCGGCGAAGAGCCCCCCCGTCACGTCGCGGAAGCCCTGCAGGAGCGGCGCCACGGGGAGGTCGTCGACCTGACGCGAGAGGCCCGGCTCGGGGATCCCCACCTCGGCCAGCTGGTCTCCGTCGGGGAGCTCGCCGAACGGGATCCGGTCGTGCCCCGTCACGAAGAGCGAGCCCGGGAAGCCGTCGGAGGCCCCGCCCGGGTCGCCTCCGGGGCGGAACGTCATCGCGTTCCCGCCGTAGGCGAAGGTCTGCGGCCTCTCGCCGACGTCGGGGAGGCGGAAGGCGCCGAGGTAGGTCAGGTCGGACGGGGCGAGCCGGGACGTCGTCGCTTCCGCGCGGACCATCGGGACGTAGGCGCCGTCGCCCGTCCGCGCGCCGGGCGCGTCGCCGTCATTGAGGACGCCGTAGGCCGCCCACGGGGCGCTCCCCGAGACGCGGCGGACGCGGACCCAGCCGCTCGCCACGCCGCGGGAGCGGAGCGGGTCGGCCAGCTGCCGCCACTCCCCGCCCGCCAGCCGGACGCTCTCCGGGGCGCCCGCGGGCGCGCCCGCCGCCTCCCCGTCGTGGACGTGGACCTCGAGCGTGAGCGGCGCCGAGCCCGCCTCTCCCGCGTGGAGGAGGGCGACGTTCGACCGGGTCTCGCCGCCGCTCGTCAGCCCGGCGACGAACGCCTCGTCGGAGGCGAGCGCGTCGTCGGGGAGCCCCGGAAGGAAGACGCCGAAGGCGCCCGAGGCGGGGGAGAGCGAGGAGACGCGCGCGGCGGCGAAGAGGTCGCGCGGGTCGGTCCCCTCCGCCGAGACGCGGAGGCTCCCCGCGAAGCTCGCGCTCCCTTCCGCGCCGACGTCGAGCCCGAGGCCGTGCAGGAACCGGAGCGCCTCGGGGACGATCCGCTGCTCGCCCGCCGCCAGCGTCAGCGTCACCGTCCCCCCGGCGCCGCCTGCCGCCGCGAGCGATTCGCGGTAGGAGAGGCTGACCAGGGCGGGGGAGGCGCTCCTGTTGGCGAGGATCAGCTCGGTCCGGAAGGAGGGCGTCTCGACGAGGACGGGGACGACGAGCCTCGGAAGGGGCGGGGCGGCGACGACGGGATCGAGGAACGAGCCGTCGTTCGTCCCGTTGTCGTTCACGACGCCGTAGGCGCCGAACGCCTCCCCCGACGTCCGCTCGACGACCGCCCAGCCGTTCGCGAGGCCGGCCTTCGCCATCACTCCGTCGTACTGCTTCCAGCCGCCGGGGGGGAGCGTCTCGGCGGCGGCGACGACGAACGAGCGGCCGTCGCCGCTGCCGCTCACGACGGTCACCCGCAGCGTGACGGGCTGTGCGGTCGGGTTGAAGACGGCGAGGTTCGAGCGGTCGGTCGCCGTGGCGCGGAGGCCGTAGACGACGGCGGTGTCCGTCGCCCACGACGCGCGCGGCAGGGCCGGGTAGGCGAGGCCCGCGCGCCCCTCGGGCTGCGGCGGCGACGTCGGGCTCGCCGTCCGCGCGAGGACGCTCACCGAGGCGGCCGCCTCGTCCGGGAGCCCGACGACGAGCGTCCCCGCCTGCGGCTCGCCCGCCGCCGGGTCGGGGAAGTGGAGGCCGCCGGCCCTGAGGTGCGCGACGACGTCGGGGATCGTCCGCTGAGCTCCCGCCGCGAGCGTCTCGGTCACCGAGCCGGAGGTCGCCCCGATCGAGCCCACGTAGGTGAGCGTCAGGTCGATGGCGGAGGCGCCCCGGTTGGTGAGGGTCAGCTCGGTCCGGTACCAGGCGCTGCCGCTCCGCACGTCGAGGACCACGGGAACGGCGAGGGACGCGGAGCGGGCAGGCTGCGGGAGGAGAGCGGCGAGGAGGAGGAACCAGCCGCCCGGGACGACGGCGGGGCGTGAGCGCATGGCGCACCTCCCGGATCGCGGCGTCCATTATGGCGTCCGATCGAAGCGCGGGAGGGGGCCGCGAAGCCCCCTCCCGCTCGATCGCCCGGAGGGACGCCTGGTCAGAGCGCCGGACGGGCCGGGAAGATCTCGTAGGGAAGGACGCCGGGCCTGCCGTCGGGCCGGACGCTCGAGACGTAGGCCAGGAACGGCTGGTCGGCGCTGATCGTGAACCACGCGGGGGTCCCCTGGCAGAGCCCGGGGAGGTCGAGCGTCAGCTTGTTCAGCTGGACCAGCGTCCGCGCCTGCACCTTGACCTCCTGGCGGAAGACGCCGGTGGGGTTCGCGGACGAGGGGGCGGGCCAGGTGACGACGAAGGTGGCCGTCTCGTCTCCGCCGTTGAACAGGGTGGCGTTCACCCTCCGCGGCTCGACGGCCGCCCCGCACTCGCCCGCGGCGAGGGTGACGTCGCCGGCGACGGCGCGGGTCCCCGCCGGCAGGAGCGCGGAGAAGACGGGGACGGGCGTCCGGCCGAGCGACTCGCCATGCGAGAGGCGCTCGAGCGCGGCGTTCAGGGCGACGCCGGGAGAGGCCTCGACGCGGACCATCTGGAGCGGGCTCCCGGCCCTGAGGTCGCGGGTGTCGAGCGTGGCGGCCTGGCCGGGGAGGAGCGTCGCCGGCGGCGCCGCGAGCGGCCGCGGCCCGGCCGCGTCGTACGCCTCGACCAGCGAGACCTCGGCCGTCTCGCCGCCGGCGTTGAACGCCGAGAGCGTCGAGCCGATGGCCGACGCCCCGTCTCCGGAGGAGAAGCCGGGGACCCAGAACGCGTTCATCGGGACCGCGACCTGGAAGGCGCCCGAGCCGAGAAGGATCGGCTCCTGGAGCGCTCGCTCCTGCCAGAGCGCGACCGTGTAGGTGCCGGCGTCGAGGACGCCGGCGGGGACCTCGAGCCGCCACGGGGAGACCGCGGCCGTGCACCCGCCCGAGAAGGGGATGAAGCGGAGCGTGACCTTGAACGCGTTGCCGTCGCGCTCGGTCACGAACGTCGCGTGGTTCTCGGGGACGCAGCCGTCGGGCCACATGCCGGAGAGGACCACCGTCACGGAGTCACCCGGCACGGCCGGCGAGGGAAGGGTCCCCACCGCGACGGTCGGAAGGGCGCTCGACGGGTCCGGGGCCGCGGGCGCGGGGCGCGCGACGAGGAGAGGAACGGCGGCCACGAGGGCGGCGAGGAGCGTTCGGGTTCTTCGCATGTTCACCTCTTGCTCCCAAGTGACCGTTCCGCGCCTCCTCCCACGCATTTCCGCGCGCGTCCGGCCCCGCGTGGGGAACGAGCGCCTGACGTCACTTCGGCGGGGCGGAGCGTCCGCCGTCGCGCGCTGTGGCACGATCGCGCGCGTGGAGACCGCCGACGACGCCGAGCTCGTCCGCCGCATCCTCGCGGGCGAGCCGGACCTCTTCGCCGTCCTCGTCGACCGCTACAAGATGCGGCTCGCCCGTTTCGTGGCCCGCTACCTCGGCGACCCGGAGGACGCGCGCGACGTGACGCAGGAGGTCTTCGTCAAGGTCTACGGCGCCCTCGACTCGTACGACCCCCGCTACCGGTTCTCCACTTGGATCTTCCGGATCGCCGGCAACGCCGCCATCGACCACCTGAGGCGAAGGCGGATCAAGACCGTCTCGCTCGAGTCGGCCCCGATGGACGACGAGGTCGACGTCCGGCGGATCGACCCGGTCGACCCCGGGCCCGACCCCCTCACCGACCTCTCCAGGGCCCGGCTCCGGGAGCGGCTGGACGCGGCCATCGAGCGGCTCCCCGACGACTACCGCGAGCTGATCAGCCTCCGGCACTACGGCGAGCTCCCGTACGAGGAGATCGCCGACCTGAAGGGGATGCCCCTCGGGACGGTCAAGAACAAGCTGTTCCGGGCCCGCCAGGCCCTCCGAGATCTTTTGCCGCGGGACACCGTATAGAAGGACTGGGTGACGACGATGAGCCAGCTCCCTCCTCAGGACGCGTCCCTCGAGAAGGCCCCGGACGCCTTCGACGAGAAGCTCGAAGTCTTTCTGGACGAGATGGTTGCGTCTTCCCGAGACCCCGGGCTGCCCCCCGATTTCACCGTCCGGGTCCTCGAGGCGCGCGCCTTCGCGCCGTGGGAGGTCAGGCGGCCCTCTGCCTGGAAGCTCCCCGCGGCCGTGGGCGGGCTCCTCCTGGCCGGGAGCGCCGGCCTCGTCCTGACCCCCTTCCTGAAGCTCGGGCCGGGGACCGCCGTCCTCGTCTGGGGCGAGCTCCTCGCCGTGGCGTTCGGCCGGCCGGTGGCCGCCCTTCTGGCCGCGGCTCCGCTCCTGCCCGAGGCCGCCGCGCGTGTCTCGGGGGCCCTCCCCGGCTTCGCCCCCTGGGCGCTCGGCGGCCTGGCCCTCCTCACCGCCGGCACCCTCGCGCTGACCCTCGGGCAGCTCGGCGGGCGCCGGGCCCTCGGGGCCGCCGATGCGCGGCGGGGCTGAGGGCCGGAGCCGGAGCGCCTTCCCGCTCCTTCTCGCCCTCTGCCTCGGCGCCTTCATCGCGGCGCCTCCCGCCGCCGCCGCGCCCGCGGAGCGTGCCCTGCGCGTCGCGGCAGGGGAGCACCGGAGCGGTGACCTCGTGGGTCTCGCCCGGCCCGTCGAGGTCGCCGGCTCGGTCACCGGCGCGGTGGTCTCCGTCTTCGGCCCGGTGCGCGTGACGGGGACCGTCCGCGGCGACGTCCTCGCCCTCTGGGGAGACGCCGAGATCGAGCCCGGGGCGACCGTCACCGGGGACGTCCTCGTCGTCGGGGGAGCCCTCAAGCCGTCCGGCGCCGGGCCCCTCCGGGCGGTGGGGGGCCGCGTCCTGACCGTCGCGGCGGTGGAGGCGGCGTTCCTCGCCGAGCTCGAGACCTCTCCGCTCTCGAGGGGCTCCGCGTCGCTCGCGCTCCTCGGGTTCCGGCTCTTCCTCCTCTTCCTCTGGCTCGCGCTCGGCCTCGTCCTCCTCCGTCTCCTCCCCCGACGCGTCGGGGCGGCCGCCCGCCTCGTGCCCGGGGCGACGGGGCCGGCGGCCGCGGTGGGCCTGGCCGCGGTCCTGACCGGGGCGCTCCTCTCCGCGTTCCTCCTCGTCGTCTTCCCGTCGACGCTCGGCCTCGTCCTCACCGGCTTCTGCGTCGCCTTCCTCGCGCTCGCGAAGGCGTTCGGCCTGGCCGCGCTCTTCGTCGCCGTCGGGAGGCTCCTGACGCGCCGGGCGAGGCGGAGCAGCCCCTTCTTCGGCGACCCCGCGGCCCTCGCGCTCGGCCTCCTGGCGCTCGGCCTGGCGTCGCTCCTCCCCGTCGCGGGGCCGCTCCTCTGGGCCGTCGCCTCGCTCGTCGGCATCGGCGTGGCGATCGTCTCCCTGGCCCGGCCCCGGCCGGTCCCCGCCGGTTGACCGCGGGGGCTCGCCTGATAGTCTCGGCCGGGGGGAGCCCGGAAGGGGCTCCCCGCGAGGCGAACGGATGAGCATCCAGCGGATCGGGGTCGTCGGGGCGGGGCAGATGGGCTCGGGGATCGCCCACGTGGCGGCCCTCGCGGGGAAGGACGTCGTCCTCTCGGACGTCTCGGACGCCCTCGTCGAGAAGGGGCTCTCGGTCATCCGGAAGAACCTCGGCCGCCAGGTGGAGAAGGGGAAGGTGACGGCCGAGGCGCGCGACGCCGCCCTCGGGCGGATCGCTCACGCCGTCGACGTCGCCGCTCTCGCCGGGTGCGACCTCGTGGTCGAGGCGATCGTCGAGGACGAGGCGCCGAAGCGGAAGCTCTTCGCCGCGCTCGACGGCCTCCTGGCCCCCGGGGCGCTCCTCGCCTCGAACACCTCGTCCATCTCCATCACCCGCCTCGCGGCGGCCACGAAGCGCCCCGACCGGTTCATCGGCATGCACTTCATGAACCCGGTCCCGGTCATGCAGCTCGTCGAGGTGATCCGCGGGATCGCCACCTCGGACGAGACGGCCGCCGCGGTCGTGGCGGCGGCGCGCGAGATGGGGAAGACGCCGGTCGAGTGCCGGGACTTTCCCGGGTTCGTCTCGAACCGCGTCCTGATGCCGATGATCAACGAGGCGGTCTTCGCGGTCTTCGAGGGAGTGGCGACGCCCGACGCCGTCGACACCATCATGAAGCTCGGGATGAACCACCCGATGGGGCCGCTGACCCTGGCGGACTTCATCGGGCTCGACACCTGCCTCGCCATCCTGCGCGTCCTGCACGAGGGGCTCGGGGACGACAAGTACCGGCCGTGCCCCCTCCTCGTCCAGATGGTCGACGCGGGGTGGCTCGGCAAGAAGGCCGGGCGCGGCTTCTACCGGTACGCCGGCCCCGGCGGGGAGAGGGTGACGCCTTCGTGATCTGCCAGGTCTGCGGGGCGGTCAACGACCCGGACCGGGAGGTCTGCCGCCGCTGCCAGTCGCGGCTCCTCGTCGTCTCCGGCACCGGGGAGAGCTACGACGAGGGCCCCCCCGGGGACGGCGTGTCGCTCGACGAGCACCTCCTCGAGCGCGTCTCCGTCCTCGAGGAGATCGTCAAGCGGAGCGCCGAGACGCTGAAGTCGCTCCTCGAGGGGTTCACCCGGCAGGAGAAGAACGGATTCGTCGTCCAGACCGGCCTCCTGGCCCTGAAGGACCTCCTCGAGCGGCGCGGCCTCGTGGCCGAGGAGGAGTTCCTCGAGCTCTGGGAGGGGCGCGTCGACCAGCACATGGCCGTGCTCGAGAAGCGGGAGCGCTTCCTCGAGCGGAAGGAGCGCCTCGTCGGCGGCTTCCGCGGCGAGCGGCGCGAGCGGTTCCTCTCGCTCCTCTCGGAGGCCGAGCTCGCGTTCTTCGCGCTCGACCCGGACGCGGCCATCCGCCACCTCGAGGACGCGTGGCGCCTCGACCGGGCCAACGCCGAGCTCGCGTTCTACCTCGGGGAGACCTACTTCAACGAAGGGGAGGCGGCGAAGGCCTCCGTGGCGCTCCGCGCGGTCCTCGAGCGCGAGCCCGACCACTTCGAGGCGCTGGTCTACGGGGGCGTCCTCGAGAGCGACCTGGGGCGGCCGGAGCGCGCGATCGAGTCGCTGAAGAAGGCGCTCGCCCTGAAGTCCGACGCCTTCCTCCCGACGTTCGCCCTCGGCGCGCTCTACGCCGGCGCGGGGCAGCTGGCGAAGGCGGAGGCGTTCCTGAAGCGGGCGGTCGGCCTCGAGGAGAACGCGCAGGCGCTCTCCCTCCTCGGGACGATCTCGTCGGAGCGCGGGCGGGTGAAGGAGGCGATCGAAGCCCTCCAGAAGGCGATCCGCCTCGACCCCGGCGACGAGGAGGCCCTCTGGCAGCTGGGGCTCTGCTACCTCGACCGGGGGTGGACGCAGAAGGCCGCGGAGCGGTTCCGGGCGGCGCTCGAGCTGAACCCGAACCGGATCGACTTCCCCGCGGCGCGGGCCCTCCTGGGGGGCGCGGCCCAGGTCCGGGGGCGCTCGGCGGCCTGGGCCGAGAAGGCCGCGGCCGCGGCGCCGCGCGATCCCGAGAAGTCGCTCCGCCTCTACCGGCGGGCGCTCAAGGCGGACCCCGAGAACGGCCCGCTCCTCGTCTCGTACGCCCTCGCGGGCGCGGCGGCCGGACGGACCTCCGAGGCCGTCTCGCTCGCCCGGCGCGTCCTCACGCGCAAGCCGGAGGAGGAGATCGCGACCGCGGCCTACGCTACGCTCCTCGAGGCGCTGCGCGCCGAGGGGAAGTTCCGGGAGGGGAGCCGGGTCGCCTCGGAGATGCTGGCGGCGGTGAGGTCGCGCTTCGGCCGCGCCATCGCCTACGCCCAGCGGGCCTCGGCCCGGGCGGACATGGGGGAGGAGCTCGACGCGGCCCTCGCCGACGCCGAGCGCGCCGTCCGGCTCGCGCCCCGCGAGGTGCGGGCCGCGGCCCTGGCCGCGCGGGGGTGGGTCCACTACCGGAGGGGCGAGTACGAGCGGGCCGTCGCCAGCCTGAAGCGGTCGGCCGAGCTGGGGGAGACGGCGACGAGCCTCGCGCACCTCGGTCTCGCCCTCCTCGCCTCCGGCGACGCGCGCGGGGCGCGCCAGGCGCTGCTGAGGGCGCGCCGCCGGGGCGGCCGGACGACCGAGCGGAAGAGCGGGCTCGAGTCGCGGATGCTGGAGCAGATCCGCCGGAACCTCCGCCTCGCGGAGCGGGCGGCGGCCGGGCGCTCCTCGCCCCGCGGCACCGCGGGGTGAGGAGGGGCCGCCGGGGCGGCCCCTCCCCGCGTGCGCCTCAGAAGCGGTAGATCATCGACCCGATGATGCGCGAGTTCCGGGCCTTCTTCGCCCAGGTGTCCGAGTAGGCGGCGTACTCGAACGGCGTCCCCGCGTTCGACGAGTCGTGGACGAGCGTCGGCGGATAGACGTAGCGGCTCTCGGCGGTCTCGGAGACGAACGCGAAGTCGAAGAGGACGCTCTGGACTCCTCCCAGGTCGAAAGAGATCCCGGCGCCGGCGGTGATCCCCTTGAACTTCACCTCCGGGTCCTGGTCGTGGGAGCCGCCGAAGAAGGGCGCGAGGGCCGTGATCCGGTAGGTACCGGCCCGGATCGGGACGAGGACCTTCCCGGCGCGGATCACGTACTCGGCGCCGAAGCGCGTCCCCTTCTGGTTGTTCTGCGCGCCCGCGGCGAACGTGGTCGTCGGGAAGGAGGCCTCGCCGACCACCGGCGACGCTGACCCGTCGGACCCGAAGGTCCAGCTGGTCACCTCCGCGTCGGTCCTTCCCTTGCGCCAGTCCGTCGCGGTGTAGTCGGCCGACAGGGTCAGCGTGGAGACCGGCTGGATCGCGACGCCGAAGCCGTACGACGCCGGCCACTCGACCTTCGAGTCGAACGAGGTGCTCCCCGAGTAGCGATACGCCCCTCCGGTGGCATAGACGTTCGAGTAGGAGATCGACGCGTTCACCGTGTCGGTGCCGGACCACTTCGTCCGGTAGACGGCGCCGAGGCGCAGCCAGCGGAGCGGCAGGACGAGGATGCCGAAGCTGCCGGAGACGCCGCTGATCTTCCGCGTCTCCGCGGTGGCCTGCCAGAGGCTCAGGGCGTCGGCCACGACGAGGTTGTCCGAGGAGTCGGTCGTGTAGAAGGTCGCGTTGGTCGAGCGGTAGGTCGTCTGCCCGATCTCCCCGCGCCAGAGCGAGAGGCTCGCCCCGACGTAGACGGACGGACCGAGCCCGGTCGCCAGGCCGAGCGTGTACGTGTCGATGCCGCCGAAGCCCGAGTTCTCGATGGCGGTCTCCTGGCGGCTGTAGAGGCTCTCCTTGCCCGGGTAGAGGCTGTAGTTGTCGGTCCAGTCGAGGCCGTAGAGGTGCGCGGCCGTCCCGGCGGCGCCGATCCGCGCGTAGGAGAGCTGGGCGCAGAGCGTGCTTCCTCCGACGGGAAACGGTTGCACCCAGCTGGCGAAGTCGATGCCGGACGCGTTCGCCGTCGAGTCCCAGCCGGAGAAGCGGAGCCGGTCGAAGAGACCGTTCCGCGTCCCGGCCGCGTCGGCGTAGTCGAAGAGCCGCTCCTCGGGCGCGGCCGAGGTCTTGGCGGAGTTCAGGCTCCCGACGACGGTCAGCTCGGGCCGGACGAGCTGGCCGATCCCGGCCGGGTTCCACGACGCCGCCGAGGCGTCGTCGGCCAGCGCGATGAACGCCCCGCCCATCCCGAGCGCGCGGGCGCCGTACCCGAAGCCGGAGTTCGTGGACGTCGTCGTCTGCGTGGCGCGATCCTGGGCGCGCGCGGCTCCAGCCACGGTCAGGAGCCCGAGGACCAGCGCGGCCCCCGTGGCCAGCCTGAGGATTCGTGCGAGGGTCATCTCCGTTCCTCCTCGTTCCGGGTGTCGTCGGTCCGGACGCCGTGCGAGCGGCGGGGCGTCGGGACCCGAATCAGAAGCGGTCGTTCCGTCTGGGCCGCGGCTCCAGCTTGCGGCTCAGCTCCCGGGCGTCCCGGGCGCACTCCGCCTGGTTCAGGGCGTCGTGGATCCGCGCCAGGTACGTGTAGGGAAGGTAGTCGAGGAACCAGAGGCCGTAGACCCGGTAGCCGAGGGCGGGAGAGGGATTCCTCTCGATGGCCTGCCTCATCGCCTCGAGGGCCCGCCGGTCGTCCCCTTTCTCGTGGAAGCGGACGCCGACCGCGTAGTAGTAGTACCAGGGGAGCCGGGAGGCGTGGTCCGGAGCCCGGACGCCGCAGCGGCCGCCGATCTCCTGCTCGACCCTTCGCGCCTCGTCCTCCGTCAGGGCCGTCCGGTCCGGCCGCGGCGGCTCCTGCGTCGCGGGAGCGGTCGAAGCGAGCGCGAGGACCACGAGCGTGGACGAAACCCACGACAGCGACCGCACGGAACGCCGTGCGCCGGCGAGAGCCGAGACGAAGGACACGTTGAGAGTCAGTCTAGCAGCTTCAGGATCTTCGGCGGAACCAGCGCGGCGTCGAGAGGGCGTCCTCCGCGGGCGAGGCCGTCGCGGTAGTGCCCGCGCGCCTCCCGGATCAGGCCGTCGTCGCGCGGATCCGCCAGCACCGCCTTCGACGCGAGGGAGTAGGCGAGGAGGAGCTCCGCGGCCGGACGGGACCGGGCGAGCGGACGGAGCTCTGCGATCGCCTCGTCGTACCGGCCGCCGAAGTAGAGGTCGAGCCCCTTGCGGAGCGTCGCCGCGTCGTTCCGTCCCGGCTCGGGAGGGGGCGTCGCCGAGAGGGCGACTCGGGGGGCGGTCGGCCGGGGCGCCGCCGTGGCCTTCGCCAAGACCTGAGCCGGAGTCGGCGCGGCCGGCCGGGGAGTCGGCAGGACGACCGGGGGGGAGGTTGGCCGGACCACCGCCGTCGGAAGGGGCGGCGGAACGCTCGTCGGCGCGGGGAGCGGCGGCGGGGCGGTCGGCTGGGGCCGCGCGGCGGCCTGCGCCGAACGGAGGCGGTCGAGGGCGCCCTGCAGCTTTCCGCGGAGCTCGCTTCGCTCGTAGACGGCCGCCTGGCGCTCGCTCTCCTCCAGCTCGGCGATCGCCTCGGCCCTCCTTCCGAGGCCCTCGAGGGCGAGCCCGAGGTAGAGGTGCGGGAAGTAGTCCTCGAAGTTGATCCCGGTGAGGCGGAGCTTGTGGATCCCCTCCTGTCGGTCGGCCTGGATCGCCCTACGGAGCGCCTCGGCCGCCTCCTCGAGCCTGCCGTCGCGAAGGGCGCGGAGCCCCGCCCGGTAGTCGCGCGACGGGTCGGCGGCGGAGGCGGGACGTGCCGCCACCGAGAAGAGGACCGCCGCGAGGAGGAGCGCCCCCTTGCGGGCGGGGGCCATCCGGGCGCGGGTCAACGCGGCGCTCCGGAGAGCGCGCTCTCGACGTCGAAGCCGGGGGCCTCCCCGTGGGCGAGGACGACGTCGGACGGCTTCACGAGGAAGCGGACCTCGAACGAGCGGTCGCGCCAGGCCAGCTTCGCGACGTAGGGGCCGGGGGCGAGCCGGAGGCGGACCGGCGTCGTGTCGCCTGCGACGTCGACCTTCTCGCCGGTCGTCTCGTTGACGAGGGAGACGACCTCGCCCCACGGCGCCGCCGTGAGGAGGACCGTCCCGCTCCCCACCGCCGCAGGGGCGCCCGTGGCCGGGGCGTCCGGGGAGGCCGGAGCGGCGATCGGCCCCGGGGCCGGGCGAGTCCGGCTCGCGCGCCCGAGCCAGAGGGCGATCCCGCCGCCCGCGAGGACGAGGAAGGCGAGCGCGAGCCCCACCAGGAGGGGGACGCGCGATTCCCTCGCGGCGGCGGCCGCGGGCCGGGGAAGGGCCGCCGCGGTGGTCCCTCGGGGAGCCGCCGTCAGCCGGGCGGTCTCGCCCGGAAGCGCGCGGGATCCCGTCGGGGCCTGCGGGCTTCGCGAGCCGTCCACGACGGTGGGCGCAGCCTCGTCTCCGCCCGCGACGAGGGTCGGGGGCGACCCCGCCCACCGCGCAGGGCCGGAGCCCGTGGGGCTGGGGGTGGGGGTCCGTGCGGCTCCCGGCGCGCCCTGGAGCCGCCGTCCCGACGGGCCGCCGTGCGTCGGCGTGGGGCTCACGCCGAACGCCTGCGCGACCATCCGCTGCATGTCGCTCAGCCCGCTGCTGGCGCTGCTCGGCGTCGGGGTCGTCCCGGGCGACCCGATGCCGGGAGCGACGAACGAGGCGTCGAGGCTCGCGCCGCGCCACGAGGCCGGAAGGGCGGCCAGCGCCCCCGCGAACTCCTCGGCGGTCGCCCACCGGGAGGCCCGGTCCTTCTCGAGCGCCTTCAGGATGATCCGCCGCAGCTCCTCCGGGACCCGCCCGTCGGGGTCGGTCTCCTCGAAGGGGCGGGGAGGGGTCGCCAGGTGGCGGGAGACGTATCCGTGGGCCGTCTCGACGTCGTACGGGAACTGCCCCGTCGCCATCAGGTAGAGGATGCAGCCGAAGGAGTAGAGGTCGCTTCGGCCGTCGATCGCCTCGCCGGGCTCGAGCCTCCCGAACTGCTCGGGCGAGCCGTACTTCAGCTTGCCGATGAACATCCCGGCCATCGTCCCGCCTTCGACGCCGGTCTGCTTGGCCACGCCGAGGTCGATCAGCTTGACGAGCGGGCCGCCGTCCGGGCCGGTCGTCACCATGAAGTTGTCGGGGGAGACGTCGCGGTGGACGATCCCCCGCGAGTGGAGGAAGCCGAGCGCGGAGAGCGCCTGCACCGAGAGCTCCACCGTGACCGGCAGGGGGGGGATCCCGGCCTGGAGGTACTCCGACAGGTTCACCCCGTCGATGAACTCCATGACCATGAAGAAGTTCCCGCTCCTGTCCTCCGCGAAGTCGTAGAGTCCCGCCACGTTCGGATGCTTCAGCGAGGTGGCGAGCTTCGCCTCCTGGAAGAAGCGTCTCCGGGCGTCGGTGTCCTGCTCGATCTGCGGGCGCATGACCTTGACCACCCGGATCTCGTCCAGGTGGACGTGGCGGACCTTGTAGATCGCGCCCATCCCCCCTTCCTTGATCTTCCGGATGACCTGGTACTTGCCCTCGATCAGGCCTTGGTCCTGCATCCCGGTCCCTTCAGAGCTCCTCGGATCGCGGCCGAAGACGGAAATCCGTGGCAGCCGGTCGCCCCCGATGCCGCACGGCCACCTGCCCGGAGCAAACCGATGGCTCCCGTTTCAAATACCCCAGTATGGCAGAAGGGACCCGGAGCAGCCAGGACGCCCCGAGCCGGCTCCTCGTCCGGTAGATTGCGCTTGACACCCGCTGGCCCCGGGACAAGAATCCCGCTGAAAAACATACCGAGTGTTCGGTATTTACTTGGGGGCGCAATGAACCGAGGGCTGCGGGGGTGGGTTCCGGGACGTCCGGCGCTGGCCCTGCGGCTTCCCGGTCCGATGCGCTCCCGGGGGTCGGGCGGTCGTTTCGTCTCGAGGAGCGCTCCGGCGCACGGGAGGGAGAGATGTTGAGGGGATTCGTCCAATCGTTCCGAGCCGCCACGGCCACGGCCGCGGCGCTCCTGGCGCTGGGCCTTGCCTGGGCGCCGCCCGTCCATGCCCAGGTCTCCGACGCCGTCGTCGAGGTCGACGTGATCGACGAGACCGGCGTCGCCCTGCCCGGGGTGAGCGTCGAGCTCAAGCGGGCGGAGACGGGCTGGACCCGCAACGCGGTGACGACGGTCCAGGGGAACGCCCGGTTCGCCGCCGTCCCCGCCGCCTCCGGGTACGTGCTCAAGGTCGCGCTCTCGGGCTTCCAGACCGTCGAGCAGCCCCTGACGCTCCGCGTCGGTCAGACCGCCAAGCTCAAGGTGACCCTCCGGGCCAAGGCGGTCATCGAGGCGGTGACGGTCACGGCCGAGGCGCCCCTCGTCGACGTCTACAAGACCGACGTCTCGACGAACATCGTCCCCGAGCAGATCAAGGAGCTCCCGGTCCCCGACCGGCAGTTCGAGAAGCTCGCGTTCATCGCGCCCGGGGTCCAGCGGGAGAGGGGCGAGTTCCGCTTCGTCACCGGCGGGCCGGTCGTCGGCTCCGGCGGGAACGCCAGCCAGTCGACGATCCTCGTCGACGGCGTCGACTACACCGACCCCGCCCTCGGTCTCGCGAAGACCCGGGTCTCCCAGGACGCCATCGCCGAGTTCCGCGTCATCAACAGCCGCTTCGACGCCGAGGTCGGCGGCTCCTCCGGCGGCGCCCTCTCGATCGTGACGAAGACGGGGACGAACGACTTCGCCGGCTCGGTCTTCGGCTTCTACCGCGCGGACGGCCTCCGGGCGAAGGGCGCGCTCGAGAAGGAGTCGTCGGTCTCCTTCCACCGCGGGCAGTACGGCTTCACTCTCGGCGGGCCGATCGTGAAGGACAAGACCCACTTCTTCGCCTCCGCCGAGTACGTCGACGCCGTCACGCCGACCCTGGTCCGGCCCCAGGGGGCGTTCGCGAGCCAGGCGGTCGACCTCGAGAACCCCTTCGACCAGCTCCTCGCCTTCGGCTCGATCAGCCACAACCTCTCCGACTCGATGAGCCTCCTCTTCAAGGGGGACTACGAGCGCTACCGGATGGACAACTTCCGCGTCGGCGGCGTCCAGGACGAGAGCTACGGGCAGCAGCTCCAGCGCGACAACTACAACTTCACCCTCGCGCACACCTGGGTCGCCGGGGCGGGGACGACGAACGAGGCACGCGTCCAGGCCGGGCACCGGAAGTACTTCGAGCCGACCAACTCGAACGCCGTCGCCGACTGGTACACGAGCGGAGCGACGCTCAAGACCGGCGGCAACATCCTCGGGGACCTCCTCGGGGAGGGGGACGAGTTCGAGGTCCGCGACACCCTCTACCTCCACCTCGCGGGGAAGAGCGGCACGCACGACGTGAAGGTCGGGGCCGGCTGGCAGCGCGTGAAGGACCGGTCGGTCATCGACACCTACGCCACGGGGCTCTTCCTCTGGGCGTTCGACAACAAGAGCTTCCCGGTCGCGTACGCCTACGGCGTCGGGTCGGCCGACGTCACCGTGAACACCGACCGGATCGCCGCGTTCCTCCAGGACGACTGGCGCCCCCTCCCGAACGTCACGGTCAGCGCCGGGGTCCGCTACGACCTCGACACGAAGGGGAACGACGCGGGCTTCACCCACCCGCTGATCCCCCAGGCCCGCCCGCGCGACACCAACAACGTCCAGCCGCGCCTCGGCTTCACCTGGGACGTCAGGAACGACGGCCAGTTCGTCGCCCGCGGCGGCTGGGGGATCTTCACCGGCCGCTACCTCCTCGTCCCGGCCTTCACCGAGCTCCAGCAGAACGGCGTGACGGGCCGCAAGCTCTACACGCGGGTCAACGGCCTCCTCTACGGCCTCCCCGCCTTCGCCCTCGACCCGAACAACCCGACCACGACGGGGCTCCCGCTGCCGATCGACATCACCCTCCTCGACAAGACGCTCGACGCCCCGGAGGCGAACCAGACGAGCCTCGGGCTGACGACGCGCCTCGGCCGGACGGGCCTCTACCTCGACGTCGAGGGGGTCTACGTCAAGGGGAAGAAGGAGATCGTCGTCCACGACGTCAACTGGAACGGCAACGCCAACCCGACGCGCCCGAACAAGGCGTACAACCAGGTCAACGTCTACTCCAACGACGGCCGCTCCGAGTACAAGGCCCTCACCTTCGCCCTCAACGGGAACCTGAAGGGGGGGCACCTGATCACCAGCTCGGTCACCTTCGCGAGCAAGCACAACACGTCGGACGACTTCAGCCCCGAGTTCCCGACCGGCTACCCGAGCGACCCGGCGAACCTCGACGCCGAGTACGGCCGCGCGCGGTCCGCCGAGAGGTTCCACGTCGTCATGTCGGGGGTCTTCCGCCTCCCGTGGCAGGTGATCGTCGCCCCGGTCTTCCAGTACGGCAGCGGGCAGCCCTGGACGCGCCGCTACGGCTACGACTACAACGGCGACGGGAAGACCGGCGACCGGATGCCCGGCGTCGACCGCTTCGGCCAGGACGGCCCCGTCTACCGCTCCTTCGACCTGCGGCTGACGAAGAGCTTCACGATCCCCGGGTTCGGCTCCGTCGACGTGATCGCCGAGGGGTTCAACGTCTTCAACTCCGTCAACTACGACGTCGCCTCGATCGACAACGGGCAGTACCTCTCGGGCCCGACCCTGTCGAACCCGGCCGCGCCCTACGTCGCCAACCCCAACTACAGCAGGTTCTCCGCCACGCTCCCCTCGCGGGAGTTCCAGCTCGGGCTGCGGCTCGCGTTCTGAGGCCGGGCCCGGCCCGGCTTCCCACCTGACCGGCCGGCGGGCGGATCCTCCGCCCGCCGGCCCCGCCCGCGCCCACGGAGCGCGGGAGACGGGACGGGAGTCCCGAGCGAGGTACCAGATGAGCATCGAAACGGGCCTTTCGGGCCGCGTCGTGATCGTCACGGGCGCGGCGGCCGGGATCGGCCGGGCGACGGCCCTCCGGTTCGCGCGCGAGGGGGCGAAGGTCGCCGCGTGGGACGTCGACGCCGCACACGGGGAGGCGCTGGTCGCGGAGCTGAAGGCGGCGGGCGCGGCCGACGCCGCCTTCGACGAGGTGAACGTCGCCGACGGCGCGAGCGTCGACACGGCGGTCGCGGCGGCGGCCGCGCGCTGGGGGCGGATCGACGTCCTCGTGAACAACGCGGGGATCGTCCGCGACGCCCAGCTCGTGAAGTGGAAGGACGGGGCGGTCGTCTCGACGATGACCGACGCGCAGTGGGACGCGGTGATCGGGGTGAACCTGAAGGGGGTCTTCCTCTGCACGCGCGCCGTCGTCCCGCACATGATCGCGGGCGGGGGCGGCGTCGTCCTGAACGCGTCGTCCGTGGTCGGCCTCTACGGCAACTTCGGGCAGACGAACTACGTCGCCACCAAGAGCGGCGTCGTCGGGATGACGAAGACGTGGGCGCGCGAGCTGGGGAAGTTCCGGATCCGGGTCAACGCCGTCTGTCCCGGCTTCGTCGCCACCGAGATCCTCAAGGCGATGCCGCAGAAGGTGCTCGACGGGATGGTCGCCCACACCCCGATCGGCCGGATGGGGGAGCCGGACGACATCGCCAACGCCTACGTCTGGCTCGCGTCCGACGCGGCCACCTTCGTCCACGGGGCGGTCCTCTCCGTCGACGGCGGCCTGGTGACGGGGACCTGAGGGGGAGCCGATGAGCCGCCACGCCCGCATCGTCTCCACCGGGAGGTTCGTCCCCCCGATCGAGGTCCCGAACGACGTCCTCAGGGAGCGGTTCGCCCACCTTCCCGAGTTCGTCGACAAGATGGAGGCCTCCAGCGGCATCCGGAGCCGCTGGTACGCCCCCGAGGAGTGGGCGACGTCCGACGTCGCGCTCCCGGCGGCCCGGCAGGCGCTGGAGCGCGCCGGCCGCAGGACGGAGGACGTCGACCTCGTCATCCTCGGGACCGACTCGCCCGACTACGTCACGCCGGCCACCTCCGTCGTCCTCCAGCACAAGCTCGGGGCGAGGAACGCCGGGACCTTCGACGTCGGCTGCGCCTGCGCGTCGTTCCCGACCGGCCTCGCGGCGGCCGCGGGGCTGATCGCGACGAACCCGGCCCTGCGGACGGTCCTCGTCGTCGGCGTCTACATGATGCACAAGCTCGCCGACCCGAACGACCCGATGATCTACTTCTACGGCGACGGCGCGGGGGCCGCGGTCCTCGAGCCGGCCGACGCGCCTGGCTTCGTCAACTCGGCGATGCAGGCCGACGGCGCGTACGCGAAGCACTGGGGGATCTTCGCCGGCGGCACGGCAGAGCCGGCCACCGAGGAGGCCGTCCGTTCCGGGCGGACGAAGGTCCGGATGGTCGAGCGCTACCCGCCCGAGATCAACCACGAGGGGTGGCCGCGGCTCGTGAGGCGCCTGGCGAAGGAGGGGGGCTACGCCCTCTCCGACATCGACTTCATCGTCTTCACGCAGGTGAGGAAGCCGTCCATCGAGCTCGTCATGGGCGACCTCGCGATCCCGATGGAGCGGACCCACACCGTGATGGAGGAGTGGGGCTACACGGGGTCGGCGTGCATCCCGATGGCGCTCGACGACGCCCGCGAGAAGGGGAAGATCGCGAAGGGAGACCTCGTCGTCCTGGTCGGCTCGGGCGTAGGCTACAACCAGGCCGCGGCGGCCTTCCGGATGACCTGACCCGGGGAGCCCGCGGCCCGGCAGGGGATCGGGAGGCGGGCGAGCGGAGGCGAGCGGAGGGCACGTGGAGACCGAGTGGAGCCGGAGCTGAGATGAGGACCCGGACCGGGGTCCTCGTCGGCGTGGGGGTGCTCGCGCTGGCCGTGGCCGGCGGCGCGCTCTGGGCGTTCTTCCGCCACCCCCTCGCCGTCCACGCCTTCTGGAGCCGACGCGCGCTGAAGGGCGCCGGCTTCGCCCGGGTCGAGGTGCCGGCGCCGCCCGGCCCGCAGGTGGCGTTCGTGGCGGGCTCCGGCCCGACCCTCGTCCTCCTCCACGGCGCCGGCGACCAGGCCGGCACCTGGTCGCGGGTCGCGCCGGAGCTGGCGCGGAGCAGGCGCGTCGTCCTCGTCGACCTCGCCGGGCACGGCGACAGCGCCCCGTCCTCGGGGCCCCTCCCGATCGAGACGCTCCTTTCGGGGCTCGGGGCGGCGATGGACGCCGAGGCGCCGGCCGGGAAGGTGACGATCGGAGGGAACTCCCTCGGGGCGTGGCTCGCGGTCCTCTGGGCGCGCGCGCACCCCGAGCGGGTCGAGCGGGTGGTCCTGATCGACGGCGGCCCGCTCCGCCACGTGGCCGCGGGGCTCACGCTCCAGCCCAGGGACCGGGCCGAGGCGCGGAAGCTCGTCGCGGCGCTGCGGGACCCGGGAAGCCTGGCGGTCCCGGACTTCCTCCTCGAGGACATGATCCGGGTGGCGGAGCATGGGCCGATCGCCCGGGTCATCGCGGGAAGCGGCTCGGCCGGCCGCTGGACCCTCGACGGCCGCCTGGGGACGCTGCCGTTCCCCGTCGAGATCCTCTGGGGCGAGTCGGACCGGCTCATCCCGCTCTCATACGCGGAGAGGATGGCGGCGGAGCTCCCGGCGTCCCGCCTGACTCCGCTCCCGCGCTGCGGCCACGTCCCGAGCCAGGAATGCCCGGCGCTCCTCACGGAGAAGCTCGAGGAGGTCCTGAAGCTCCCTCCGCCGCCACGGCGGGCGACCCCGTGATCCACGCCGACGTCCTCGGCGAGCGGGCGCGGCTGACACCGGGGAAGACGGGTCTCGTCTGGGCGGCGACCGGGGCGCGCTTCACCTACCGCCAGATGGACGAGACGGCGGCCCGGGCCGGCGCGGTCCTCAGGGACCGGCTCGGCCTCGCGAAGGGGGCGCGGTACGGCCTCCTCTCCCACAACCGCCCCGAGTTCCTCGACCTCTTCTTCGCGGCGGCCAAGACGGGCCTCGTCGTCGTCCCGCTGGGGACCCGCCTGACGCCCCGCGAGCTCGCCTTCATCGTCGAGGACGCGGGCCTCTCGGCGCTCGTCTACGACGGCGCCTTCGCCGGGACCGTCCGCGACCTGGCGCCGCTCGCCGATGTCCCGACCTGGATCGCGCTCGACGAGCCGGCCGCCCCGGGTCACCTCCGCTGGGGCGCCGAGGTCCGCGCGGCGGCGGCCGCCCCGTTCGAGAGGACCCCCTGCGGGCCCGAGGACCTCCTCGCCCTCCTCTACACCAGCGGGACGACCGGGAAGCCCAAGGGGGTGATGGTCCCGCACCGGATGGTCGCGTGGAACGGCCTCGCCACGACGATCGCCTGGCAGCTGCGGGAGGAGGACGTCAGCCCGATCTTCACCCCGCTCTACCACGCGGGGGGGCTCGGCGCCTTCCTCGTCCCGATCGTGACGATCGGCGGGACCGTCGTCCTCCACGCCGGCTTCGACCCGGAGGAGGTCTGGCGGACGGTGGGGGCCGAGCGGTGCACCGTCGTCCTCGGCGTCCCGACGATCTGGAAGCTCCTCCTCGAGCACCCCTCCTTCGCCGCCGCGGACCTCTCGTCCGTGAGATGGCTCATCAGCGGCGGGGCGCCCCTGCCGCTCTATCTCGTCGAGGCCTACCAGGCCCGCGGGATCGCCTTCAAGCAGGGCTACGGCCTCACCGAGGTGGGGGTCAACTGCTTCTCGATGACGGTCGAGGAGTCGGTCGCGAGGCGAGGCTCGATCGGAAAGCCGATGCCCTTCACCGAGGCCCGCCTCGTCCGGGAGGATGGCCACGACGCCGCCGGCGAAGAGGTGGGGGAGCTCCTCCTCCGCGGCCCGCACGTCTGCCTCGGCTACTGGGGACAGCCCGAGGCGACGGCGGCCGCGCTCGACGCGGACGGCTGGTTCCGCACGGGAGACCTGGCCCGCCGCGATGCCGACGGCTTCTACACGATCGCCGGACGCCGGAAGGACATGCTGATCAGCGGGGGCGTCAACGTCTACCCCGCCGAGATCGAGGGGGAGCTCCTCCTCCACCCGAAGGTCCAGGACGCCGCCGTGGTCGGCGTGCCGCACCCGACCTGGGGCGAGATGGGCGTCGCCTTCGTCGTCCCGCGCCCCGGCGAGAGCCTCGACGCCGAGGAGCTCCTCGCCTTCGCGGCCGGGAGACTCGCCCGCTACAAGCTCCCGCGCGCGGTGGTCTTCCGCGACGCGCTCCCGCGGACGGCGTACGGCAAGGTCGTCAAGGGAGAGCTCCGCGACGCGTGGGTGGCGGAGCACGGAGGGGACGCGGGATGAGCGAGACCGAGAGCCCCGCCTCCGGCGGCTCGCCGGCCGGGGCGGCCGGGTCGCTCGTGGCCCACCGGGTCGAGGGCGCGGGAGACCCCGTCGTCCTCCTGAACGGCGGGATGATGAGCATGGCCGCCTGGGAGCCGATCGCCGGGCCCCTCTCCCGCGGCCGCACGGTCGTCCGCCTCGACTTCCGGGGACAGCTCCTGACGCGCGGTCTCTCCCCGAACGGCCTCACCGGCCACGCCGACGACGTCGCGAGGCTCCTCGACCACCTCCGGATCCCGAGCGCGCACGTCGTCGGGACCTCCTACGGCGCCGAGGTGGGGCTGCTCCTTTCGGCGCGGCACCCGCGCCGCGTCCGCTCGCTCGCGGCCATCGCCGCGGTCGACGCCGTCGACGACGCCATGCGCGCCGGGGTCGCCGCGATGCGTGCCGCCTGCCGGGCGGCGGTGGCGGGCGGGCCGCGGGAGCCGGTCTACGACCTGATCGCCGAGCACGCCTTCTCGGACGCCTGGGCGCGCGAGCACGCCGCCGAGCTCGCCGCGCGGAGAGCCGCGGTGTCGATGCTCCCCGTCGCCTGGTTCGAGGGGCTCGACTCTCTCCTGGCCACGCTCGAGGACCTCGACCTGACCGAGGCCCTGCCGCTCGTCTCCTGTCCCGTCCTGGTCGTCCTCGCCGGCGAGGACCGCACGATGCCGCGCGCCCGGACGGAGGCCCTCGCCCGCGGCCTGCGGGGGGCCCGGCTCCTCGAGGTCCCCGGCGCGGGTCACGCCTTCGTCGCCGAGCGGCCGCTCGCCGTCGTCCAGATCCTCACCCAGTTCCTGTCGTCGATCGACGCGGCCGCCGCTCCGGCCGCGCCCGTGGAGGAGCCATGAAGAAGCTCTACGTCGCCGCGTACCACCAGTCGCCCTTCGGGAAGCTGATGGGGATGACCGTCCCCGACATCCTCGCCAATGCCGTGAAGGGGGCGTGCGCCGAGGTCGGCGCCGAGCCCTCCGCCCTCGACGTGGCGTCGGTCGGGGCCGTCTGCAACCTGACGCTGAACGAGCAGGGGCTCCTCTCCGGCCTCGTCGCGTCCGTCCCGGGGCTGGCCTCCAAGCCGATCGAGAGCGTCGAGAACGCCTGCGCCACCGGGGGCGAGGCGATCCTCTCGGTCGGCCGCAAGCTCCTCCTCGGCGACGGCGAGGTCGGGATCGCCGTCGGCTACGAGAAGATGCGCGACGCCGAGGGGAAGATGGACGGGAAGAACATCGGCCGCGTCCTCGGCCTCTACTCGCACCCCGACGAGCGCCCCGGCAAGGTCTTCGTCTTCCCCCACCTCTTCGCCGAGGTGATGGACGCCTACATGAAGGGGTGGGGCGCGACGGAGGCCGACCTGGCGGCCGTCGCGGTCCAGGAGTACGCCAACGCCCGGCACAACCCGCTCGCCCAGATGCGGAAGAACGACGTGACGCTCGAGAAGGCGCTCGCGATCGAGGGGATCAACCGCTACGTCGTGGACGGCCTCCCGCTCAAGACCTACGACTGCTCGCAGATCACCGACGGCTACGCGGCGATGATCCTGGCGACGGAGGAGGGGCTCGCGCGGCTCGGCGTCCGGAAGTCCGCCTGCGTGGAGCTGGCCGGCTGGGGCCAGGCGACCGACCCGCTCCGGAAGGAGGGGCGCGACGTCCTCCACCCGGCGGGCGCCAACGCCGCCATGCGGAAGGCCTACGAGAGGGCGAACGTGAAGCCGGCCGACGTGAACGTCGCCGAGGTCCACGACTGCTTCACCGTCATGGGCGCGATCGGGACCGAGGTCCTCGGCAAGGCCGAGCCGGGGAAGGGGGCCCGCTACTGGGTCGACGGGAAGGCGGCGCCCAAGGGGGAGTGCGGCATCAACACGTCGGGCGGCCTCATCGCGAAGGGGCACCCGATCGGCGCGACCGGCCTCGCCATGGTGGGCTGGTGCGCCTGGCAGCTCCTGGGGAAGGTCCCGGCCGAGCTCCAGGTGCCGTCGCCGCGCGTCGCCGCGACCTTCAACATCGGCGGGCCGATCTGCGCGTCGGTCTGCACCGTCCTCAAGCCGGCGGCCTGAGGCGCGCGCCGTGGCGGACCTCGGCCCGGACCGGGAGGGGTTCCTCCCGGCCGGGGAGCACCGCGTCCACTGGGAGTACTTCGGCACGGGCGGGAAGGAGCCGCTCGTCCTCCTCAACGGCCTCGCCATGCACACGAAGGCGTGGTACGGCTTCCTGCCGCGCCTCCTCGGCCGGCACGACGTCCTCCTCTACGACTACCTCGGACAGGGCGAGTCGTCCGCGCCCGACGAGCCGGTCCTCATCCCCGAGCTCGCGGGATTCGCGGCCGCGATCGCCGACGAGCTGCGGCTCGGCAAGCTCCACGTCCTGGGGATCTCGTACGGCGGCTTCGTCGCGCTCGACTTCGCGCGGCTCTTCCCGGAACGGCTCCATACGCTGACCCTCTCGGGCATCCACCTCTCGCGCGAAGAGCTCTTCTCGATGTACCAGGAGCTCTCGCTCCTCTTCTACCGGAGCGGGCCGCAGGCGTTCGAGATCTACACCCACTACCTCTACGAGAAGATCTTCGGCGAGGGCTTCGTGAGGCGCTTCAGGGAGAAGCTGCCGGCCATGAGGGAGGGGTTTCACGCGCGGTACAAGGACCGGGTCCACGCCCTCGTTCGCCTGACGCTCGCCCAGGACCCGTTCTTCGCGGCGCTCGACGAGAACATGCCCGGCTACCGGGCCGTGACGGCCCCGGTCCTCGTCATGCCCGGCGAGGACGACCGGACGATCCCGCCGAAGGTGCAGAAGAAGCTGCTCGACGTCTTCCCGAGCAGCCGCTGGGAGCCGATCCCCGACTCCGGCCACGTCGTCTACCTCGAGCAGCCGGACCTCTTCTGGGGAACGCTGCTGAGGTTCACCGAGGCGAGGTCGATCGCGTTCTGACGCCGGACGTGCCGTCGCGGCGGCCGGGGCGCCGGCTACGTCCCGGAGCGGTCGGCGGCCCGCGCGTGCGGGAAGGCTGCCCCCGAAAGCTCCGGCCGGGCCTCGGCGGCCGACCGGAGCATCCCGTGGCGGAGGATGTCGGCGATGTCGCGGACGGCCTCGTCGGTCGGCTTGCCGAACTGTCCCGGGACGCCGAAGAGGACCTCCACGGCGAAGTAGTGGAGGAAGATCCGGCTCGCGAGCATGACGGCCGAGAGCGAGCTGACGCCGGGGCGGAGCTTCCTCGCCGTCTCGTTCCGGCTCTCGTGCGCCGCCAGGAACGAGGCGAAGCGGCCTGCCATCCCCGAGTAGAACTTCCGGATGTGGTCCCCCCCGAGCTCCACGACATCCACGTAGATGAGGGCGACGTGCGGCCGGTAGGTCTCGACGCTCTCCTGGGCCGCCCGGGCGAGGCGCTCGAGGTCGTCGGGGAAGGCCCCGCTCGCCAGGGCGCGGTTGAACGGGAAGTCGGGGCTCTCGATGGCGCTCCAGTACTGGCCGAGGAGCGTCTCGAAGATCTCCTCCTTGTCGCTGAAGTGGTGGTAGACGTTGCCGGTCGAGACGTCGGCCGCCCGGGCGATGTCCCGGATGCTCGTCCCCCGGTAGCCCTGGCTCGAGAAGAGGGCGAGGGCCGCCTCCAGGATCTGCGTGCGACTCCGTTCGGAGCGTTCTTCCTGACCCATCCCTTGCCCGCCGGGCAGCCTACGGGCGCCGCTCCGGCCCGTCAAGCGGGACGGCCCGGTCAGAACATCCCGACGGGACGCGAGGCGTCGTAGCTCTCGGCGAGCGCCTCGTTGACCCAGACGGTCTCGAGGGAGGAGGTGGGGAGGACGACGTCCCAGTCGCCCTTGGCGTTCCGGACCTCGGAGCCGAAGAGCTTCCGCCGGAACGTGTCGGTGAAGAGCTCCCAGAAGACGGTCCCGAAGTCCGCCGTCGCGCCGCGGAGGAGCCACGCAGGGACCCGGACCCCGACCTCCAGGTCGACGGCCGCGACGCGCGTCTCGACGAAGCCCGTGACCGAGAGGCGCGCGCGGAACGCGGCCGCAGCGGGGCCCAGGTGATGGCGCCCCCGCTTCACCCCTCTCCCCAGGATGAGGTCGTCGAGGGCGTCGGCGAGGATCGAGGCGTCCGGGACCGCGTCTCGGTGGCTCGATTCCACCCGGGGATGGTAGCGGATGGCGCTGGCGCCGCCGGCGCGGGCAGAATGGCCCTTCCATGAGGGTCTCGCCCCGGGCGACCGCCGTCCTCGTCCTCGCGCTCGGAGCGGGGGCGGCCTTGCGCGTGGGCGTCGAGGTGGCGGTCCGGAGGGCGGAGAAGGCGGTCGCCCGGCGAATCGTCGCGGAGGCGGCGCGCCGGGGCCTGACGGCGCGGGTCGGACGGGTGACCATCTCTCCCGAGCGCCTCGCCGTCCGCGTCGAGGGGCTGTCCGTCGAGCGCCCCGGGACGGCCTCCCTCGAGCTCGGCTGGGCGACGGCCCGGTTCGGCCTCGCCGGGCACGGCCTCCTGGGCCGGTGGAGGACGCTCGAGACGGGCGAGGGGAGGCTGACGGCTCCCGGCGGGGTCGAGGCCGGCCTCCGCCCCTGGCTCTTCCGGGTCGACGCCGCGAGCGCGCGCGACGTGACGCTGCAGCGGCCCGAGAGGGCCGACACGATCCGCCTCCGGGCGGAGGGCGGCGCGCTCGAGCTGACGCTCCGCGAGGTGCGGGTCTCCGACCTCGCGAGGGTCCGGCGCGCCGGCCGCCTCGTCGGCGACCCCGGGAGGGTCAGCGGCCTCCTTCGGATCGCTCCGGTCGCGGGAGGGGGCCTCGCGTTCGAGGTCAACGTCCGGACGCGCGGCCTGCGGATCGCCACGGCTGCAGAGAGCGGCGACGTGGGCGAGGAGCTGCTCGGCCCGCCGACGGACGTGGTGGCCGCCGCGTCGGGCACCCTCTTCCCGGACGCGCGCTTCCTCGACCTGGCGTGCGGACGGCTCGAGGCCGAGGAGCTCCGGGCCACGGGGACCCTCGTCGCTGCCGCGGCGCCCGAAGACCTCTGGCTCGACCTGAGCTTCGAGGTCGAGCGGCTCGACCTCGCCCGCCTCCTCGCGACCTCGGGCCTCGAGCTCCCCGCCGGCGCGACCGACCTCGGCTCGGCGGCGGCGACGGCGGAGGTGACGGGGCGGATGCGCGACCCGTCCTCCATCGAGGTGACGGAGCGGCTCGACTTCCGCCGTCCGGCGGTGGCCCTTCCGGCCCTCGAGAAGCTGAAGGGCCCGTTCGTCCACGAGGCGCACGGAGCCGACGGGACGGTCTGCCGCGTCCTCGTCGGCCCGGCCTCGCCCGATTTCGTCCCGCTCGCCGACGTCCCTCCGCTCTTCGTCCGCGCGCTGCTCCTCTCCGAGGACGCGAACTTCCGCGGCCACCCCGGGATCGACCTGACCGAGATCCCGGTGGCGATGGCGATCAACTGGGTCCGCGGGACGCGGGCGCGCGGCGCCTCGACCATCACGCAGCAGCTGGCGAAGAACCTCTTCCTCTCGAGGGAGAAGAGCTACGGGCGGAAGCTCCAGGAGGCGGCGCTCGCCCTCCTCCTCGACTCGACGCTCGGCAAGGACCGGATCCTCGAGATCTACCTGAACGTGATCGAGTGGGGGCCGGGGGTCTTCGGCCTGGGGGCCGCCTCCCGCCACTACTTCGGCAAGGAGCCGGCCGCCCTCTCGCCGAAGGAGATGGCGTTCCTGGTCGCCCTGATCCCCGGGCCGATCAAGTACCAGCGGTCGATCGCGTCCGGGACCCCGACCCGCGGGTTCGCCTCGCTGGTCACCGGCGTCCTCGCGAGGCTCCGCTCGGTCGACGCCCTGTCGGAGACCGAGTACGAGCAGGCGCGGGCGGAGCCGGTCGTCCTCCCCTGGACTCCGAGGGCGGAGCCGCCGCCGGCCGAGCCCGCGGCCGAGCCCGGCCCCGACGCCCCCGAGGGCCCGGAGCCGGAGCCCCCCGCCCTCCCGACGCCGGCGGCACCGGGGGGCGGCGACGCTCCACCGGGCCTCAGCTGATGACGACCGTGTCCTTGTAGAAGTCGTCGAGGACCTGCTTGTACTTCGTCTCGACGACCTTCCGCTTGATCTTCATGCTGGGCGTCAGCTCCCCTCCCTCGATCGAGAGGTCGGCCGGCAGGATCTTGAACCTCCTGACCTGCTCCCAGCTCCCGAGGTCCTTGTTGATCTGGTCGATGTAGCCCTTCACGAGGGCCTCCACCTCGGGCGAGGCGACGACCTCGCCGTAGCTCCTGCCCGCGAGGCCGTGAGCCGCGGCCCACTTGAGGATCGACTCGGGGTCGAGGGCGATGAGCATCGACACGAAGTTCCTGTTGCTCCCGTGGACGACCGAGTAGCTCACGTACGGACAGGCGACGGTGAGCTTCTTCTCGATGAACTGCGGCGCGATGTACTTGCCGCCCGACGTCTTGAAGAGGTCCTTCTTCCGGTCGGTGATCTTGACGAAGCCGTCCTCCACGTGGCCGATGTCCCCCGTGTGGAGCCAGCCGTCCGCGTCGAGCGTCTCCGCCGTCTCCTGCGGGAGGTTCCGGTAGCCGCGCATGACGCCCCGCCCCTTGAGGAGGATCTCACCGTCCTCGGCGATCTTCACGTGCGTCCCCGGGAGCGGCGGCCCGACCGTTCCGAAGCGGAGCCGGTCGAAGACGTTCACGCAGCTGGCGGCGCTCGTCTCCGTGAGGCCGTACCCCTCGAGGATGACGATGCCCGCCGCGTGGAAGAACTCGCCGAGCGGCTTGGCGAGGGGGGCCGAGCCGGAGATGAAGCAGCGGAGCCGCCCGCCGAAGAGCGCGTGGAGCTTGCTGAAGACCAGCCTGTTCGCGACGGCGTACTTGAGGCCGAGGGCGGCTCCGGGGTCCTTCCCCTCCATCTTCAGCCGCGAGACCTCGCCGCCGACCTCGAAGGCCCACGTGAAGATCGCGTGCTTGAGCCCGCCCGCCTCCTGCGCCCCCGTGACGATCTTGTTGTAGATCTTCTCGAAGATGCGGGGGACCGCGGCCACGAAGGTCGGCTTCACCTGGCCGAGGTTCTCGACGATCTTCTCGACGCGCCCGTCGACGGCGGTGGAGAAGCCGATCCTCAGCTGGGCGACCTGGAGGACCTTGCCGAAGGAGTGGGCGAGGGGGAGCCAGAGGTACTGCCGGTCGTCCTCCCCGAGGAGGCGGAGGGCGTCGATCCCCTCGGCCTCGTAGACCCAGCAGTCGTGGATCAGCTCCACCCCCTTGGGCCGGCCCGTCGTCCCGGAGGTGTAGATGAGGGTGGCGAGGGAGTCGTTCTTCGGCCTCCGGGCGACCTCCTCGAACTGCTTCGGGCTCGCGAGGTCCGCGGCGCGCCCCTTCTCGATCAGCTGGTCGAGGGTCATCACCCAGCCGTCCGCGCTCCCCTTGCCGTCGAAGACGAAGACGTTCTTCACCTTCGGCACCTCGGAGCGCTTCTCGGCGATCCGGGCGGCCTGCTCGTCGCTCTCGGCGAAGAGGAAGACGGTCTCCGAGTCCTGCAGGATGTAGAGACAGTCCGGCGTGGTGCTCGACGGGTAGATGGTCGTCGTCGCCCCGGCCGCGGCCAGGATCCCGAGGTCGGCCAGGATCCACTCCATCCGCGTGCTCGAGAGGATCGAGCAGCGCTGCTCGTCCTCGAGGCCGAGCGCCCTGAGGCCGCACGCGATGGCCCGGACCTTCTCGCCGACCTCGCGCCAGGTCAGCTTCAGCCAGCCGGAGCCCCGGGGATCGGGGTAGAGGTAGGCCTCCCGGTCCGGGGTCTTCGCGATCCGGGACAGCAGCATCTCGGGGACGGTCCGGTACGTCTCTCCCACGGCGACTCCTCGTCAGGCCCCCAGGGCGGCGGCCGCGTGTTTCCGGTCATTATGCTGCAACGCGGGCACGGATCCAACGAGGACGCCGTCTGCCGGCGACCCGCCGGGGAGCGGGGGGGAGAGCGGGCGCTCCCCCCTCCGATTCACGCGTCCCCTAGCGGGAGCGCTCCGCGAGGAACGCCTTCATCGCCTCCCACGACCGCTTGTCGGCCTTCTCGTTGTAGGCGGCTCCCTTCGAGTTGTCGTTCCCCGAGTCGGGGCGTGTGAAGGAGTGGACGGCGTGGCTGTAGAGGACCATCTCCCAGTCGACGTGCGCGTCGTTCATCTCCTTCTGGAAGGCGGCCACCTCCGCGGGCGGGACGAAGGGGTCGTCGAAGCCGTGGAGGACGAGGACGCTCCCCTTGATGTTCCTCGCGTCGGCGGGGTCCTTCGTGGCCAGCCCGCCGTGGAAGGTGACGACGCCGACCAGCGGGGCGCCGCTCCGCGCCAGCTCGAGGGCTGCGGTCCCCCCGAAGCAGTAGCCCATGGCGAAGAGCTTCGCCCCGTCGACGCGTGGGTTCTTCGCGAGGACGTCGAGCGCGGCCCGGCCGCGGGCGCGGAGGAGGGGGAGGTCCCCCTTGTACGTCCCGGCGAGCCGGCCCGCCTCCTGCGCGTCCTTCGGGCGGACCCCCTTGCCGTAGATGTCGGCGGCCAGGACGACGTATCCGAGGGCCGCCACCTCGCGGGCGCGCCGCTCGACGTAGTCGCCGACCCCCATCCAGTCGTGGACGAGGACGATCCCGGGACGCTTGCCGGCGGCGGAGTCGTCCCAGGCGAGGTACCCCTGGCAGGTCGTGTCGCCCTGCTTGTACTCGACGACCTCCGTCTTCACGGCGGCGAGGGCGGGAAGGGACGCCGCCGCGGCGAAAGCGACGATCAGGAGGGAGGGAACGGCGGGGTGGAGCATCGGTACGGCCTCCTCGTCAGCGGGGGATCCCGGACGGCGCGGAAGATACCCCACGGGAATCCGGGGACGGGAGCCGACGTGCGCGTCCGGCGGACGCACCGGACCGGGGCTCGGATCAGGCTGGGGAGCCGGCGTGGCGGAGCAGCTCGGCGAGGAGGAGCTGGACCTCCGGCGGGGCCCAGGTGAAGCGGATCCTGGGAGGTCCGCTCGCCCCCTGCGGGGCGTTCTGCACCTTGGCGTACGCCTCGGCCGTCCCTGCCGTCCCGTCGGGCCCGACGAGCCGGACGGTCAGGTTCGACAGGGGCTCGAGGGGGCTCCCCGCCGCCACCTCCGCGCTCTGGCGCGAGAGGGCGGTGAGGTCGGCCTCGATCCGCTCCCGGGACGACCGCTTCCCCTCCAGCCGCGTCAGGAGGACCGGGAGGGGACGCTCGAGGGGGACGAAGACCTCCTCGGGCCTCTCGATCCTCAGGTCGGGCCGGCCCGCGAGGCCGACGAGGTCGTGGGCCCGGACCGGCTCGGGGAAGCCCTTCACCTGGACCGCGATCGACTCGCCCGTCAGGACGTCCGGACCCGCCGCCCGGAGGGCGGCCTCGGAGACGAGGATCTGGCCGCCGACCGAGCAGGCCTCGATCCGGGCGGCGAGGTTGACGTGGCTCCCGACGGCCCCGTACTTCGCCCGCTTCTCGCAGCCGATGTTCCCCACGACGACGTCGCCGGTGTGGACGGCGATCCCCATCTCCACGTGCGGCAGGCCGGCGGCCCGGTTGGCGCGGTTGACCTGGCCCATCGCCTGCTGCATCTGGAGCGAGCAGGCGACCGCGCGGAGCGCGTCGTCGTCCCGCGCGACCGGGGCGCCGAAGAAGCAGAGGATCGAGTCGCCGATGAACTCGTCGATGGTGCCGTCCCAGGCGAAGATCACGTCGGCCATCGCGCCGAGGAAGTTGTTGATGACGCGGACGACCTGCTCCGGCGAGAGCCGCTCGGCCATCGGGGAGAAGCCGCGCAGGTCGGCCAGGAGCATCGTGACGGTCCGCTTCTCGCCCCCGAACCTGAGGCCGGCGGGCGAGTCGAGGAGCTCGGCCACGACGGCGTCCGAGAGGTAGCGGCCGAAGGTCTCCTTGATGAAGTGGTTCCTGACCTTCAGCTGGTCGGCCAGCGTCTCGATCTCCCTCACGTAGGCGGCCTTCATGTCGTGCATCCGCTTGGCGGCGAGGCAGCCGCTGATCCGCGCCCGGAGGAGGACGGGGTCGCACGGCTTGGGGAGGTAGTCCGCGGCGCCGAGCTCGATGCACCGGACGACGCTCTGCATCTCGTCGAGCCCCGAGACGACGATCACCGGCAGGTGCATCAGCTCGGGAGACGACTTGATCCGCGTCAGCACCTCGAAGCCGTCCATCTCGGGCATCACGAGGTCGAGGAGCACGAGGTCGAACGGCTCGGTGCGGAGCCTCTCGAGCGCCTCCAGGCCGTCGGCCGCCGTCGAGGCCTCGTGTCCCTGCTCCTCGAGACCGGTCGCCAGGACGGTCCGGTTGAAGGGGTCGTCGTCGACGACGAGCATCCGGGCGGGGTGCTCGCTCACGTCCGTCCCTCCCCGGGGGCCGCGAGGGCCCGGCAGGCCCGGGCGCTCTCCAGCTGGATCCGGTCGACGAGCTCCGCGGCTCCCTCGATCGCGCCGTCGCGCGCCCGGTCCTCGAGCTCCCGGCAGCGGGCCGCCAGGACCGTCGCGCCGAAGGTCGCCGCGGTCGACTTCAGGGTGTGCGCCGCGCGCCGCACCGTCTCGGCGTCGCCGGCCGCCAGGGCGTCGCGTGCCTGGGCGGAGAGCCGGACGGCGTCGCGCGCGAAGTCGGCGACGAGGCCGGGGAGCATGGTGTCGGCCCGTTTCCCCAGCATGGCCCGCAGCCGCGGGAGCGCCGCGGGGTCGAGGGGAGAGACCTCTTCGGGAGGGGCCGCCGAGAGCGTCTCTCGCGCCGGCTCGGGCGGAGGCGGGAGAGCCTTCTCGGGAACGGCGGCCAGCGGTCTCGGCCGCGGCGGCTCGGCCGGCGGAGGCTCCCCGGCCCCGGCCGCGAAGGTTGCCGGGGAGGCGGGGGGCGGAGGGGCCGGAGCGTCCGTGGCTGCTGCCGCGGCCCGGTCTCCGCTCCCTCCGGCGGAGGCGCGCGGCGGAGCGTTCCTCACGAGCGCCGCGACGAGCTCCTCCGGACGAATCGGCTTGCTGACGTAGTCGTCCATCCCCGCGCGCAGGCAGAGCTCCCGGTCCCCCTCGAGGGCGTTCGCCGTCATGGCGACGATCCGCGGCTGCGCGCGCAGGGAGGCGTCGGCCCGGATCCGCCGGGTCGCCTCCAGCCCGTCCATCTCCGGCATCTGGACGTCCATCAGGACGAGGTCGTAGGGCTGGCGGGAGACCGCCTGGAGCGCCTCCAGCCCGTTGCCGGCCACGTCCGCGCGGTAGCCGAACCGCTCGAGGAGGAGGAGCGCGAGCCTCTGGTTCGTCGAGTTGTCCTCCACGAGGAGGATTCGCATCGGGAGCCGCTCGCCCGGCAGGGGGGCCTCGCCGTCCGTCCCGTCCGCGCCTGCCGGAGCCGGCGTCGCGACGACTCCCGCGAACATCTCGGCGAGAGTGTTGTAGAGCTGCGAGGCCTTGACCGGCTTCGTCAGGAACGCGGCGAACTCCTCCATCCTCGGGTCGGCCTCGCGGAAGCCGAGCGAGGTGAGCATGGCGAGCGGGAGCGCCTTCGCGTCGTGGAACCGGCGGATCGCCTCGGCCAGGTCGAGGCCGTCCATCTCCGGCATGTGCATGTCGAGGATGCCGACCGCGAACTCCTCGCCGCGCCTGAGGAGCTCGAGCGCCTCGGCGCCCGAGGCGACCGCCACGGGCTCCATCCCCCAGGAACGGGTCTGGAGCGTCAGGATCTGCCGGTTGGTCTGGTTGTCGTCGACGACGAGGACCCTCTTGCCCGCGAGCTCCGGGACGGGGCCGCTGAGGAAGACGGGGCGTGCGCTCTCGGCCGCCCGCGCCTGCAGGGTGAAGTGGAAGGTGGACCCCGTGCCGGGCTCGCTCTCGACCCACACGCGCCCGCCCATCATCTCGACGAGCCGCTTGCTGATCGTCAGCCCGAGGCCGGTGCCGCCGTAGCGCCGGGCGGTCGAGGCGTCGAGCTGGCTGAAGGACTGGAAGAGATGGTCCATCCGGTCCTTCGGGATCCCGATGCCCGTGTCGCGGACGGCGAAGTGGACCTCGTGGAGGGCGTCGGCCCCGTCTCCCTCCAGCTGCCGCGCGCCCACCGTGACGACCACCTCGCCCTTCTCGGTGAACTTCACGGCGTTGCCGACGAAGTTGAGGAGGACCTGGCGGAGCCGCGCCGAGTCGCCGACGAGGGCGTTCGGGGTGTGCGCCTCCAGGACGCACGCGATGTCGAGCCCCTTCTCGTGGGCCCTCGCCGCCATCAGCTCGACGACCCCCTCGACGCACGAGCGGAGGTCGAAGCGGTGCTTCTCGAGCTCCAGCTTCCCCGCCTCGATCTTCGAGAAGTCGAGGATGTCGTTGATGACGTGGAGGAGCGCGTCGCCGCTCTGCCTGACGATGCTGACGAACTCCCGCTGCTGGGTCGAAAGGGGCGTGTCGAGGAGGAGCCCGGTCATCCCGATGATCGCGTTCATCGGCGTCCGGATCTCGTGGCTCATCATGGCGAGGAACGCGCTCTTGGCGCGGTTGGCGGCTTCCGCCGCCTCGCGCGCCTCGGCCAGCTCGCGCTCGCGGCGCGCGGCCTCGGCCAGCTTCTCCGCCAGGGCCACGCGGAGCTTGCGCTCCTCCTCGGCCGCCTCCTCGAGCTTCTTCAGGATCTCCTCGAGCTTGACGAACTGCTCGACGACGAGCTCCGCGGTGATCTGCGAGGCCTGCCGTGCGACCCCGACCTCCGAGGAGAGGAGGCGGTTCTCCTCCTCCATGCGTCGGAGCTCGTCGCGGCGGGAGCGGGCGGGGAGGGGGGCCGTCACGCCGGGCCTCCCGAGCCGGGGGTGGCGTCCAGGGCCGCCCAGAGGGCGAGCGAGGCGGCCCGGTCGAGGGTGTCGGCGCTCCATCCCGCCTCGACCCCGACGACCGCGATCGCGGGGACGGGGCCTTCGGAGACCTCGGGGAGGACGCGGAGGAGGTAGGGGAGGCCGCCGCCGTGGTCGTCCGGCACCGCGGCCGCGGCGACCTCTCCGGCCGGGAGGAGGAGCGCCTCGCCCGGCGGAGCGAAGCCGGAGACGGCGTCGACGAAGACGACCCGGTCGGCCCCGTCCAGGAGGGGGAGGAGCGCGAGCCCCCCGACGCCGCCGTCGACCAGCTCGACCCCGTCGGGGAGGGGGCGATGCGACAGGAGGTCGTGGACGGCCGGGCCGGCCCCGTCCGACGGGACCCAGCGGTTGCCGATGCAGACGATCCGCCGCACGGTCAGGCGCCGATGCGGATGCGGCCGACGCGGCGCCCGCGCCGGACCGTGTGGACGGTGCAGACGAGGCACGCGTCGAACGAGCGGACGACGTGCCCGAGCTCCACGGGGTTCTCGGGGTCGGCCACCGGGGTCCCGACGAGCGCCTCCTCGATCGGACCGCGGCGCCCCGCGTCGTCCCGGGGCGAGGCGTTCCACGCGGTGGGGGTGATGATCTGGTAGCGCTCGATGACGCCGTCGCGGATCGTCACCCAGTGGCCCAGCGCGCCGCGGGCGGCCCCCGTGAGCCCGACGCCGCTGCCGTCGAGGACCCCGGGCGGGGAGGTGTAGAAGCTCCCCTCGGGGTCGGCGCCCGCGAGCCACCGCTCGATCGCCGGGAGGGTCCGGGCGGGGCGGATCGCCCGGGCCAGCTGCCTCGCGAACGCGGTGGGTCCGTGCCGGGCGACGAGGTCGGAGACGAGCGGGTGCCCCGCCACGAGCGCCTCCGCGAGCGGGCCGGTCTCCACGACCCGCCCGTCGTAGCGCGGGGCCTTCGCCCACGAGTACTTGCCGCCCTCGAGACCCGTGGCGTACGGGCGGGTCTCGCCCTCGGCGGGGTGCCGGGGAGCGGCCTCGGCGTACCAGGAGTGCGAGACGTGCTCGGCGATCCGCGCTTCGTCGAAGGAGCTCCGGGCGCCGTCGAGGAAGGCGCCCGCGGGGACCTCCGCTCCCTCTCCCGCGCCCGCCAGGGACCCGTAGGAGAGGAACCCGCCCGGGCCGCGGCCCATCCGGTCGAGGCCCGCGTCCCGGCAGAGCCGGACGAGGAGGCCGAGGTCGGAGTCGCGGTGGAGCGGGGACTCGTCGAGCCAGGAGTCGAGCTCCGCCTCCGTCGTGACCGCCGCCCACCGGTCGGAGCGGCAGCCGAGGATCCTGCGCTCGTACCAGTCCCGCACCCCCAGGGCGAGGAGCCGGGCCTGCGTCAGCTCGGCCAGCCCGGGCGCCCAGACGACCCCTCCGGGGACCATCGAGGAGGAGTGGGGCCACTGTCCCGCCAGGAGGGCGACCACCTCGAGGAGCCTCTTCGTCTGCCGGAGGACCTCGATGACGGTCTCGCCGCGGAACGGCTCGAAGCGGCGGACCGCCTCGGCGAAGAGCGGGGAGAGCGCGTGCGCCGGGTTCGCGAAGTCGGCGGCGAAGGTGACGAACGACTGGCGGATGTCGCTCTGGGCGTGCTCGGCCGCGAGGATCGTGTTCCTCACCCTCACCGCGTTCGGCGGCGGCCCGACGCCCGCGATCCGGTCGAGGGCCGCGGCCGCCGCGGCGAGGTGGCTGGAGCTGCAGATCCCACAGACGCGCGGCGTGATCACGAGGCCGTCGAGGGCCCCGCGCCCCACGAGGATCCTCTCCAGGCCGCGGTAGAGGGTCGCCGAGACGCGGGCGTCGGCGACGACGCCGTCCTCCACCTCGGCGGAGACCTCCAGGTCCCCCTCCACCCGGTTCAGCGGGACGTCGATGGTGATCCGGCTCGTCATCGCCCCTTCTCCCTCAGACCCTGTTCTCGCGCCGCTTCAGGCGGACGGGGGCGGCCGCCGCGGCCATCCCCTTGTAGGCGAGGAAGTGGGCCCGGTCGACCCCCTCGGGGAGCTCGATCGGGATCCCGGCGATGTTCCGCGTCCTGAAGAAGGGGTGGGGGCGTGGGAAGTCGGGCTCGGTGCAGCCGAAGCAGGGGACGCCCGCCCTCGTCTTGCTGCTCCGCCGGTTCCAGAGGAGCTTGTTGCAGGGCCCCCACGTCATCGGCCCGCGGCAGCCCATGTGGAAGTAGAGGCAGCCGTTCCCGCCGAAGTCGCTCTCCTCGACCCGGTACTCGTGGTACTCGTTCCGGCTGCAGCCCTGGTGGACCAGCGTCTCGTACCACTCGGCCGGCGTCCCCCGCTCGGTCAGCGGCGGCGGCGCGCCGGCGAGGAGCGCGGTCAGCGTGCCGACGAGGACCTCGGGGTGGCAGGGGCAGCCCGGGAGGTTGACGACCGGGAGGCCGGCACCGGACGTGAAGTCGGCCCCGAGGAAGCCGCCGCGCACCTCCCGCGTGAACTGCAGGCCCGTCGCCTCCACCTCCGCGTCCCCGCCGAGGCCGCCGAAGGAGGCGCAGGTCCCGACCGCCACGACGAACCGGGCCCGGCGCGCCAGCGCCTCGACGAGGGCCTTCTTCGGCCGGCCCTCGACCGTGTCGAACATCCCGGTGCCGCCGGGGCCGCGCACGACGGCCCCCTCGACGCAGAAGACGTCGAGAGGGCGCTCCCCGGCCGAGAGCTCGGCGACGAGCCGGCGGTGCTCGGCCGGGGTCTGCCGCGAGAGGGAGGGGTGCCAGAGGACCTCGATGCCTCCGAGGCGGAGCGCCTCGACGAGGTCGGGAGAGTCGGCGCCCACGGCGGACCAGGTGTCGCCTCCGCACCCTCCGGCCTGGAGCCAGTAGAGCGAGCCGCTCATCGCCTCCTCCTTCCGGGGAGCCCGTCACCGGGCCGGGTGCGGCGCGCGAAGGGGCGCGCGCCGGGGCCTCCCCGTCGACCAGGGCCGACCGGTCATGATAGGCCACCGCGGGCGGAGATCCCACCCTCCGGCCCGGGGGCGCCCGGAAAGCGAGAGGGCCCCTCCCGCGGAGGCGGAAGGGGCCCGGCCGGGCGCGAGGGGCGGGCGGCTCAGCGCTTCTCGAACTGCTCCTCTTCGGTCGATCCCTTCAGGGCGGCAGTCGTCACCTCGCCGCCGGCGACGGTCGTCTGGATCTGGTCGAAGTAGCCCGCTCCGACGAAGCGCTGGTGCTTGATCGCCTTGAAGCCCCAGTCGCGCTCCATCTGGAACTCCTCCTCCTGGAGCTGCACGAACGCGCTCATCCCCGTCTTGGCGTAGTTGTAGGCCAACTTGAACATCGAGGCGTTCAGCGTGTGGAAGCCGGCGAGGGTGATGAACTGGAACTTGTACCCCATCTCGCCCAGCTCCTCCTGGAAGGAGCCGATCTCGGCGTCGGAGAGCTTCTTCTTCCAGTTGAACGACGGCGAGCAGTTGTAGGCCAGGAGCTTGCCGGGGAACTTCTCGTGGACCCCCTGCGCGAAGGCCCGCGCCTCGCCGATGTCGGGGGTGGAGGTCTCGCACCAGACCACGTCGACGAAGGGCGCGAAGGCGCAGGCGCGGGCGACCGCGTACTCGAGGCTCCCCTTGACGATGTAGAAGCCGTCGGACGTCCGCTCGCCGGTGAGGAAGTCCTGGTCCACCTTGTCGATGTCGCCGCGGATGAGGTTGGCCCCCAGCGAGTCGGTCCGGCCGACGAAGACCGTCGGGACGCCGAGGACGTCGGCCGCGAGGCGCGCGGCGATCAGCTTCTGGATGAAGTCGTGGATCGGGACGAGGACCTTCCCCCCCATGTGGCCGCACTTCTTCAGCGAGGAGAGCTGGTCCTCGAGGTGGATGCCGCCGGCGCCCGCCTCGATCATCGACTTGATCAGCTCGAACGTGTTGAGCGGGCCGCCGAAGCCGGCCTCGGCGTCGGCCACGATCGGGGCGAAGTAGTAGACGTCCGACTTCCCTTCCATGTGCTGGATCTGGTCGGCGCGCATCAGGGCGTTCGTGATCCGGCGGATCACCGTCGGCACGCTCGTGACGGGGTAGAGGCTCTGGTCCGGGTACATGGTCAGGGCGTCGTTCGCGTCGCCGGCGACCTGCCAGCCGGACATGTAGATCGCCTTGAGCCCGGCCTGCACCATCTCCACGGCCTGGTTCCCCGTGAGGGCGCCGAGGGCCCGGACGAACTTCTCGGTGTGGAGGAGGTTCCACAGCCGCTCCGCCCCCATTCGCGCGACGGGGTAGTCGATCTGGATGGTCCCGCGAAGGCGGTCCACGTCGGCCGCCGAGTACGGACGGACGATCCCCCGCCAGCGAAGGTCGTTCGCCCAGGACCGCTCGAGCTCCGGGATGGACTGGCTCCGATACATGAACGCCTCCTCGTCGTAGGTCGACATCGAAGAGACTCTATCTTAATTTTCGCGTTGCAGCACGCGGAGGAGGAGGGCGCCCGGCCCGCTCCCCGGGCGGGGCCCGGCCCTGTCGGGGGGGACCGTCTCCGCGGCGCCCGTCGCGTCGCCGGACGAGCCGTCGGGCGGCTCCGCTTCGTCAGCCCGTCCCTCGAGCCGTCGTCGGGTGAGGCCCCCGCTCAGCCCCGGCAGTGACCGGCCCCCACGGCGGCGGCCATCCGGGCCGGGTCGGGGGGGAAGGCGGTCGCGAGGTCGCCCGCGAGCCGGAGGAGCTCGTCGCGGCTCCCGTCGGCGAAGGCCTGCTTCTCGAAGGCCTCGTAGCGCGCCGCCAGCGCGTCGAGCTCCGGCTCGGCGAGGACGCGGAGGGCCATCGGATAGAGGATGTTGTCCTCCTTCTGGATGTGGGCGGAGAGGAGCGGGACGTAGCTCGCGGCGTGCGCGACGAGCCCGTCGCTCTCCGCGGCGGACGGCGCGCCCTCGCCCGAGCCGAAGGCGCGGAGCGCCCCGACGTGCTCGCGCCCGAGGGTGTGCTCGTAGAGCATCACCGCCACGGGGCCGTTCTGCGCCGAGAAGCCGCGCTCGAGGAGCGCCGCGAAGAGGATGTCCTCCTCCTTCCCGTGGTGCGCGGCGTCGGCGAACTGCCGGAAGAAGCGGGCGAAGCGGGCCGCCGGGGCGCGGTCGAGCCCCGACCCCGGGGTGGCCGCCGAAACCCAGGTCTCCAGAGCGCCGAGCACCTTCTCGATCTCGCGGTGCTCGTCCATCAGGATGCGGATGGCAGGGTGCATGGTCGGTCGTCCTTTCAGGAAGGGAGGGTCCCGGTCGAGAGGCGGGGGAACGGGTTCACGCCGGCCCCTTCCGGAGCTGGCCGACGGTGACGGTGGTGAGCATCGAGTCGATCTCCCCCCGGATCCGCTCCCAGCGCGCATGGAGGGGGCAGGGGTTCCCGGCGTCGCAGCGGGGCAGGCCGAAGGGGCACGCCTCCGCGTCCCGGGCCCCGTCGAAGAGCTCGAGGACGCCCAGGATCGGCGACGAGAGGGCGTCCTCCCGGAGCTGGAACCCGCCCCCCCACCCCTTGAGGCTCCTTACCAGCCCCTTCTTCCGGAGCTGGCTCAGGACCTTCGAGAGGTAGTTCGCGGGGATCCCGGTCTGCTCGGCGATCTCCTTGCCGAGGATCCACCGATCGCGGTGCGTCGCGAGGTAGCCGAGGGTCCGGAGGGCGTAGCTGGAGGTCTGCGACCACATTTTCTCTATGGATGATGTTATCCATTGAGATGTGCCGCGTCAACCCCTCCGCGCTCCGACCGGCTCCCGTTCAGGGCTCGGACCGGCGGGCCCTGAGGTAGGCGGTCGTCTCGAAGGCGTCGGTGGCCCGGGAGAAGAGGAAGCCCTGGCCGAACTCGCACGGGAGCTGACGGAGCTGGGCGAGCTGCTCGGGGGTCTCGACCCCCTCCGCGACGACGTCCATCCCGAGGTTCGTCGCCAGGTTCGCGATGGTCCGGAGGATCTCGCGGTTCCGGGGGTCGAGGGTGACGCTCGACACGAAGGAGCGGTCGATCTTGAGCCGGTCGAGGGGGAGCCAGTGGAGGTAGCTGAGGGACGAGTAGCCCGTGCCGAAGTCGTCGATGGAGACCTTCACGCCGAGCGCCCGGAGGCGCCGCAGGAGGATCGACGTCAGCTCCGGGTTCGCCACCACCGTCGCCTCGGTCAGCTCGAGCGTCAGGGTCCCGGCGGCGATGCCCGACTCGCCGAGCACCTTCTCGACCTTCTCGACGAGGTCGGGCTGGGAGAACTGGCGCGGCGAGACGTTCACGCAGATCCCGAGGGGGGGGACCTGGGGGAAGTCGCGCTGCCACGCCGCGAGGCTCCGGCACGACTCGGCGAGGACCCACTCGCCGATCGGGACGATGAGGCCCGTCTCCTCCGCCACCGAGAGGAAGTCGACGGGGAAGAGGAGCCCGCGCGACGGGTGGCGCCACCTCACGAGCGCCTCGAAGCTGGCGAGGCGGCCGCTGGCGAGGTCGAGGATGGGCTGGTAGTGCACCTCGAGCTCGCCGCGGTCGAGGGCCCTGCGGAGGCCGGTCTCCAGCTGGAGGAGCGCCGAGGCCCGCTCGCGCATGGAGTCGTCGAACAGGGCGGCGCACGCCTTGCCCGCCCCCTTCGCCTGGTACAGCGCCGTGTCGGCGTCGCGCAGGAGCTCGTCCGCGGTCGCCGGCCCGTCTCCCCCGAGGGCGACGCCGACGCTCGCCGTCGCGAAGACCTCGCGGCCGTCGAGGTCGAACGGGGCGGAGAGGACCTCCAGGAGCCGGCGCGCCGTCGCCAGCGCCTCCTCCGCCCCGCCCACGTCGTCGATGAGGACGGTGAACTCGTCCCCTCCGAGGCGGGCGACGGTGTCCTCGCCGCGGATCGCCCCGGAGAGCCTTCGGGCGACGGCGACGAGGAGCTGGTCGCCGGCCACGTGGCCCAGGCTGTCGTTGACGAGCTTGAACCGGTCGAGGTCGATGAAGAGGACGGCGAAGCGGAGCCTCTGGCGGCGTGCGCGCTTCATCACGGTCCGGAGCCGGTCGAGGAAGAGCGCCCGGTTGGGGAGGCCGGTGAGGCCGTCGTGGAAGGCGTCGTGGAGGAGCGACGCCTGGGCCCGCTTCTGCTCGGTGACGTCCTGCGCCTGCAGGATGACGCTCGGGGCCTCGGCCGCCGACGACGAGAGCCGGGTGAGGGTGCGGAGGACCCAGACGCTCCTCCCTTCCCGGTGCGCGAGCCGGACCTCGCCCTGGAGGGTGCGGGCCGTCCCGACGGAGAGCCTCGAGAGGGCCGACGCCTCGCCGCTCCTCTCGTCGGGGTGGACGAGGTCCAGGAGGAGGGTCCCGGCGAGGGGCTCCGCCTCGAGCCCGAGCATGTCGGCGAAGGCCCGGTTCACCTCCAGGACCTTCCCGTCGAGGGACAGGAGCGCCATGCCCGCCGCGGAGGAGCGGAAGACGTCGCCGAAGCGCTCCTCGCTGGAGCGAAGCCGTTCGGTCCGCTCGGCGAGGAGCGCCGAGCCCGTCTGGTCGTCGAGCGCGTGCCCGACGGCCGCCCCGAGGGTCGCGGTGAGGAGCTCCAGCCACTGGATCGCGTCCTGGGAGAACGCGCGCGGCTCCCCGGAGAGGACCTGCAGGGCGGCCACGGGCCCTCCGCGATGGACGAGCGGGACCGCCAGGAGGGACCGGGCGCCGGCGAGGCGGCAGGTCGCCCGGTCGGCGCGCGGGTCGGTCCGCGCGTCTTCGGACGCGACGACCCCCCTCGCGGAGACCGCGGCCGCGGCGAGGCTCGAGGCGAACGGGACGCGCCGTCCCCGGAGAGGGGAGGCGGTCCCGACCGCGGCCCGGGTGACGAGGTCCGGGCCCTCGACGACCTCCAGGAGCGCCCCGTCCCCGCCGGTCAGCTCGCGCGCCTTCGCGAGGGCGAGGTCGAGGAGCCCCGCGGGGTCGTCGGCGGACTCGGCCAGCGCCCGCTGGGCCGCCACGACCTCCGCGAGGCGCCGCGTGGAGGCCACGACCGACTCCTCGGCGCGGCGCCGCTCGGTCACGTCCTCGCACGTCGTGACGACGCCGATCGGGCTCCCGTCCGCGTCGAAGACGACGTCGGAGAGGAGCTGGGCGAGGAAGAGGGAGCCGTCCTTGCGGACGTTGACGCGCTCGCGGCGCCACCGCGTGGCGCCCCGGGCCGCCTCGACCGTGAGCGGGGTCCGCCACGCGTCGGGCGGGGCGTAGACCCGGGCGTGGCGGCCCAGGAGCTCCTCGCGGGTCCACCCGTGGAGCGCGGCGTCCGCCGCGTTCACGTAGACGATCCTCCCCTCGGCGTCCGTGACGGTGACGCCGAGCTGCATCGTCTCGACCGCCTTCTCGAGGCCGCGGAACGTCCTCTCCGGGGACGGGGCGCTCAAGCGTCCACTCTCTTCTCCAGCCGCATCGCTGCGTCTCCGCTCCCGGCGTACCCCGGGGGCCCCGGAGCCGACGGCCGGAAGTCTAGCTCGCCGCCGCCCCCTCAGCCCACCTGGCGCAGCGCCTGCGTGATCTTCGTGAACGCGGCGCGCCCGGCCGGGAAGAGGCCGCCGAAGAACCCCATCGCCAGGGAGAAGACGACGCCCGTCAGGAGGAGAGCCGGCGTGAGGCGGAAGGCGAAGACGACCTCCGAGAAGGTCGCGAAGTTCGTCGTCCCGGTCACCCCCGAGAGGGCGAGCTTCACCGCGAGGACCCCGAGGACGCAGCCGAGGAGGCCGCCGAGGAGGGAGAGGAAGACCGATTCCAGGATGAACGAGGCGAGGATCGAGAGGCGCGAGAAGCCGAGGGCCCGGAGGGTCGCGATCTCGCGCGTCCGCGAGGAGACGGCCGCGTACATCGTGTTCATCGCCCCGAAGCAGGCGCCGATCGCCATCACGACGCCGACGAAGAGGCCGAGGAACTTGATCGGGGCGGCCGTCGCCGTCTGCTCGTCGTAGTACGTCCGCTCGACCTTCCCCTCCAGCGCCAGGCGCGGGTCCGAGGAGAGGCCCGCGACGAAGAGGTCGCGCGCGGCGCGGTCCGGCGTCCTCGCGAGGACCGACGAGTAGCCGTTCCGCTTGAAGGTGTTGATCATCCCCTCGACGTCGGTCCAGATCTCGCTGTCGGGGGCGGTCCCGCCGGCGTCGAAGTGGCCGACGACCTTCCACCGGTAGGCGCCGAAGTGGAGCTCCTCCCCGACGTTCGTGTCCTTGAACCGGCGCGAGACGCCGTCGGAGACGATCACCTCGGAGGCGCCGGGAGAGAACATCCTCCCCTCGGTGAGGCGGATGCCGGGACGGAGCTTCCACCCCTTCTCCTCGACGCCCCGGATCGTCACGTTCGAGCTCCCCCCCTCGCGCTTCTCGAGGTTCAGGACGACGACGAGCTCAGCCGAGGCGAGCGGCTTGCCGTCGGCGTCCTTCTCGACCCCGGGGAGCGTCTCGACCAGGGGGACCTGGTCGCGCGTGATGCCGGACTGGAGCTCGGACTGGGAGTTCTGGCGCAGGACGAGGACGTTCCGGTCGGAGCCCGAGGCCGTGAAGACGCGGGTCAGCCCCTCGCCGAGCGCCATGACGCAGAGGAAGACCATGACGACGAGGGCGATGCCGGCCACCGTCAGCGACGTCGTCACCTTCCGCACGAAGAGGTTCCGGACGTTGTACTTCAGGGGGATGCCGAGCATGCGGGTCCTCCCGACCTCAGCCGACCTGCCGGAGGCCGTCGGTGATGGAGCGCTGGGCGGAGCGGACGGCCGGGGCGAGCCCGGCGACGAGGCCGACGAAGACGGTCACGGCGAAGGCCACGGCGAGGATCTCCGGGAAGAGCTTCATCCCGGCGGCGAACCCCCCCATGGGAGAGTTCGCCACCGCCTCGCGGAAGCCGGGGAAGAGGAGCGCGTAGAGCGCCACGCCGAGGACGCCGCCGAAGAGCGAGAGGAGGAGGCTCTCCCCCAGGACGAGCCCGAGGATCTGCCGCTTCCGGAACCCCAGGGTCCGGAGGACCGCGATCTCGGTCACCCTCTCGCGGGCAGCCATCGCCATCGTGTTGGCGGCGATCAGGAGGATGACGAAGACGATGATCGTGCAGATCGAGGTGACGAGGAGCTTGACGTTCCCCAGCATCGAGACCCAGCCGTTCTGGAACTCCTTCTCGGTCTCCGTCTTCGTCGGGAAGGAGGAGTTCTCGAACATCGCGTCGAGCTGGGCCGGGATCCTCTCCGTCGCCTCGAGCGAGGCGGTCTTGATCCAGTACCAGCCAACGAACCCCTTCACGCGCGGCAGGGCCTCCTCGATCGCCTCGTGGTGGAAGTAGACCCCGGTCTCGTCGGGAGCCTCGAAGACGGCGCGGATCGTCAGCTCGAGGGTGACCGGGTAGATGTCCCCCTTCAGGGTGACCTTCTGCCCCAGCTTCCAGCCGTACTTCTTCATCAGGAGGCGGCCGACGAGGAGGCCGCTCCGGTCGTCCACCCACTCCTTCTCGCTCCCCTCGACCACCGTCGCCTCGTCGAAGACCTTCAGGAACCGGTCCGCGTCCGAGGTCGAGAAGCGCGCGAACTGGTTGCGCGCCGACTGGTCGACGTACGAGCCCCCGAACCAGTTCATCCGGAGGACCTCCACCACCCCCGGCAGCTGCCGGATCTTCGGGTCGTAGGCCGCGGGGAGCCAGTTCGTGATGGAGACCTTGTGCCTCACGATGAGCCGGTACATCCCCTTGCCGTTCGACGGGTCGGAGTCGAGGGCGCGGAGCATCGTCCCGAGGATGCAGATGACGAAGAGGGGCAGGAGGATCGACCCGATCGTCAGGAGCGACCGCGTCTTCTTCCGGAAGAGGTTCTTGAAGACCAGCGGGAGGAGCTTCACGGCTTCACTTGCCGGCCGAGACCTCGACCGCGGCCGCCAGGCCGATGGAGCCGGCCGCCTCCTTCGCCCGGACGTCCTCCTTGAGGACCCCCTTGTCGAGGTGGACGAGCCGGTGCGCGCGCGCCGCGGCCTTCGGGTCGTGCGTCACCATGACGACCGTCTTGCCGAACTCGTGGTTGAGCCGCTCGAGGAGGACGAGGATCTCCTCGCCGCTCCTCGCGTCGAGGTCCCCCGTCGGCTCGTCGGCCACGAGGAGGGTCGGGTCGGTCGCGATGGCGCGCGCGATGGCCACGCGCTGCTCCTGTCCGCCCGACAGCTGGCGCGGGTAGTGGTCCATCCGGTCCGACAGGCCGACGACGCCGAGGGCGGTCTCCACCTGCCGGCGCCGGTCGGCCTTCGAGAGCCGGGTCAGGAGGAGGGGGAGCTCGACGTTCTCGAACGCCGTCAGGACGGGGACGAGGTTGTAGAGCTGGAAGATGAAGCCGACGTGCTGGCTCCGCCAGCGGGCGAGGGCCCCCTCGCTCATCGAGGAGACCTCGGCGTCCCCGACGTGGATCGTCCCCGAGGTGGGGCGGTCGATCCCGGCCACGAGGTTGAGGAGCGTGGTCTTCCCGGAGCCCGACGGGCCCATCAGCGCCACGAAGTCCCCCTCCTCCACCTCGAGCGAGAGGCCGTCGAGGACCGTGAGGACCTGCGTGTCGCGCGTGTACTGCTTGACGACGTTCTCGATCCGGATCAGCGGCTTGCCCATCGACGCCCCTCTACTCCTTCCGGACGCGGACCTTCTGCTCCGCGCGCCAGGTCGTGCCGGACGCCGCCGCGTCGGCGACGATCTCCTCGCCGCCGGCGGCGCCGGAGACGACCTCGACCTGCGAGCCCGACGCCGCGCCGAGCGTCAGCGGCACGAAGACCGCCCGCCCGTCGGCGACCTTCAGCACGCCGCGGCGCCCCCCCACCTCGACGATCGAGGCGGCGGGGACCATCACCTTCGGCTTCGCCGCCGTGTCGACCTTCGCCTCGGGGGCGAGGAAGACGACGCGGCACGACATCTCGGGGAGGACCTTGGCGTCCTTGTCGAGGAGCTCGATCTTCACCTTCACCGACCCCTTCTGGCGGTCCGCCGTCGGGACGATCTGGCGGAGGCGCGCCTTGTAGGGATGGTCGGGGTAGGCGTCGAGGGTCACCTCGGCCGCCTGGCCGATCGAGAGCTTGCCGAGGTTCTGCTCGTTGATGTCGGCCTCCATCTCGAGGGAGCCGAGGTCGACGATGACGGCGAAGGTGGCGCCGGCCGAGCCGGCGCCGCCGTACCCCTGCGGCGCGACGGTCTCGCCGACGAAGGCCTTCTTCACCGTGACGACGCCGTCGATCGGCGAGTAAATCTCGGCGTTCTTGATCAGCTCGTCGACGTACCGGACCTGGGCCTCGACGGAGCGCTGCTGCGCCTCGAGCCCGCGCACCTTCGCCTCGGCCGCGTCGAACGCCTGCCGGGAGCCGACCTCGTCCTTCAGGAGGGCCTGAGCGCGCTTCAGCTCGATCCGGGCGTTCTCGAGGTCCGCCAGGACCTGCTGGCGCGCGGCCACGTACTGGCCCCGCTGGGCCTCCAGCTCCTGCGACTCGAGGCGGGCCACCAGCTCCCCCTTCCGGACCCGCTGCCCCTCCTCGAGCCTCATCCAGGCGACGCGGCCGACCGTCTTCGGCGAGATCTCGGCCTTGGACCGGGCGACGATGTAGCCGCTGGCCGTCAGGACCGTGGAGGCCTGCACGGGGGAGACGACGGCGATCCGGGTCGTCCCGACCTCGGGCGCCGAGAGCGCCAGCGCTCCCGTCGAGCGGGCCCAGAGGAGGGCAGCCCCGATCGCCACGACGATCGCGGTCGCGGCCACGGGGAGGATCCAGCGCCCCCGCTCGGGGGCGGCGTCGCGGCGGATCCTCAGGGAGGAGAGGTCGGCTGTCTTGTTGGTCGGTTCCATCTCACGCAGAACGCCCGCTCGAGGCGGGCCTTCCCCTGTTACGCAACCCTCCCGGACGTGGTTTCCGACGGACTGGCAAGGCTCGACGCTGTTGCGGGATTCTGCCCCGTCCGGCGGGAGGAACGCGAAGCGAGCTGTTCGCCTGCCTCTAAGTTCCCCTAGCCGAGCGCCTTGCGGCTCGCCCGCGCCGCCTCCTCGAGGACGCCGACGAAGGCCGTCACGTGGCGTGGCTCGGTCCTCAGGCTCCCGAACGCTGCCCTCAGGACGAACCGTCCGCGGACGACCGCGTGGGAGATGAAGAAGCGCCCGTCCTCGTTGACCCGTTCGAGGATCCCGCGGTTGAGGGCGTCCTCCTCCTCGGGGGAGAGGCCGGTCCCGGTGAAGCGGAAGACGACCACCGAGAACGGGACGGGCGCCACGATCTCGACGTCCGCGCGGGAGCGGAGGACCTCCTCGAGCTGCCGCGCGAGGTCGAGGTGGGCGCGGAGCCGCTCCCTCACGCCGGCGGCCCCGAACGTCCGGAGGGCGATCCACGCCTTCAGCGCCCGGAACCGCCTCCCCAGCTGGACGCCGTAGTCCATGTACTCGCGGACGCCCGCGGCACCCTCGGGGGTCTCCAGGTAGTGCGGCACGACGGAGAAGGCGCGCCGGACCCGCTCCATCCTCCGGAACAGGAGGGCGGTGCACTCGAGCGGGAGGAAGAGCCACTTGTGCGGGTTGAAGACGACGGAGTCGGCCCGCTCCCACCCCGCGAAGAGGGGCCGCTTCTCCGGGAGCGAGGCCGCCGCGCCCGCGTAGGCCGCGTCGACGTGGAGCCAGAGCCCTTCGCGCTCGCAGAGGGAGGCGATCTCGGGGAGCGGGTCGACCGACGTGACGGCCGTGGTCCCCGCCGTCGCGACGACGGCGATCGGCCTCCGCCCCGCCGCGCGGTCCGCGGCGATTGCCCGCTCGAGCGCGGCGACGTCCATCCGGAACGCGTCGTCGTGCGGGACCTTCCGGAGCCCGGCGAGGCCGAGGCCGAGGACGACGCACGCCTTGTCGATCGACGAGTGGGCCAGCTCCGAGCAGTAGACGACCCCGGGGGGGAGCCCGGCGAGGCCCGTCTTCCTCACGTCCGGGAACGCCTGCTCGCGCGCGGCGGCGAGGGCGATGAGGGACGCCCCCGAGGCCGTGTCGGCGAGCTGCCCGTCGAACGAATCGGGGAGCCCCACCAGCTCCGCCAGCCACCGGACCATCCCCTGCTCCAGCTCGTTGGAGGCCGGCGACGACCGCCAGAGGATCCCCACCTGGTTGTAGCCGGCCGCCAGGATCTCGCCGGCGATGCCGGGGACCGACGAGTTGACGGCGAAGTAGGCGAGGAAGCCGGGATGCTGCCAGTGGGTCAGGTTCGGCTCGATCAGGGCGTCGAGGTCGCGCTCGATCGCCTCCCACGGCTCGGGCTCCTCCGGGGCGCGGCGCGGGAGCCTCGACACGAGGTCGCCCGGCTTCGTCCGGGCGAGGACGGGGCGGCTCTCGACGGTCTCGAGGTAGCGGGCGAGGCGCTCGACGGCCGCGCCTCCCCAGGCTCTCAGGGTGTCGGGGGGGAAATCGCCGTTCATGCGGGGCAGTGTAGGACCGTTCCGGCCCCGCGCGCCGCCGTCTGCTATCTTCCCCGCCCCCATGATCTCCGTCTCGGACCTCTCCAAGTCGTTCGGCGCGCAGACCCTCTTCGCCGGCGTCAGCATCCAGTTCAACCCCGGCAACCGCTACGGCCTCGTCGGGGCGAACGGCTCGGGGAAGTCGACGTTCCTGCGGATCCTCGCGGGGCAGGAGGCGCCCTCGTCCGGGGTCGTCTCGATCCCGAGGAAGCTCCGCGTCGGCGTCCTCTCGCAGGACCACTTCCGCTACGAGGAGACGTCGATCCTCCACGTGGCGATGATGGGGAACCGGGAGGTCTGGGAGGCGATGGCCGAGAAGGAGCGTCTCCTCCACGCCGACGCCCCGTTCGAGAGCGACAGGTACGCCGAGCTCGAGGACGTCATCATGCGCCACCAGGGGTACTCGCTCGAGGCCCGGGCGGCCGAGATCCTGGAGGGGCTCGGGATCCCGACGGAGGTCCACGGGAACCCGCTCTCCACCCTCTCCGGCGGCTTCAAGCTCCGGGTCCTCCTCGGGCAGGTCCTCGCGGCCGAGCCGGGCGCCCTCCTCCTCGACGAGCCGACGAACCACCTCGACATCGTGTCGATCCGGTGGCTCGAGAAGTTCCTCGACTCCTACAAGGGCCTCGCGATCGTGATCTCGCACGACCACCGCTTCCTCGACAACGTCTGCACCCATGTCGCGGACGTCGACTACGAGACGGTCACGGTCTACCCCGGGAACTACTCGGCGTTCGTGGCCGCCAAGGAGGGGGAGCGCGAGCGGAAAGAGGCCGAGATCACCAAGCGCGAGAAGCAGATCGCCGGGCACCAGGCCTTCGTCGACCGGTTCCGCGCCAAGGCGACGAAGGCGCGGCAGGCGCAGAGCAAGATCAAGCTCATCGAGAAGATCGTCATCGAGAAGCTCCCGGAGAGCTCCCGCCGCCACCCGCGGTTCCGCTTCGCGCAGAAGCGGCCGAGCGGGCGGATGCCCCTCGAGATCGACGGCCTCGGGAAGGCGTACGGCGAGAAGGTCGTCCTGAGGGACGTCTCCCTCCGGGTCGAACGGGGGGACCGCCTCGCGATCATCGGCCCGAACGGGATCGGGAAGTCGACGCTGCTCAAGATCGCGGTGGGCGAGCTCGCCCCGGACGCCGGGACGGTGACGTGGGGATACGAGGCGAGCCCGGGCTACTTCTCGCAGGACCACGCGGAGGTCCAGGGCGCCGGCCGGCAGACGGTGGAGGCCTGGCTCTGGGAAGCCGCGCCGGGCGAGCCGATCGGCTTCATCCGGGGACAGCTGGGCCACGTCCTCTTCGGCGAGGACGACGTGGACAAGCCCGTCCGGGCCCTCTCCGGCGGGGAGTGCGCACGCCTCGTCTTCGCCCGCCTCGCCGTCCTCGGCCCCAACGTCCTGGTCCTCGACGAGCCGACCAACCACCTCGACCTGGAGGCGATCGACGCCCTCGTGACGGCGCTTTCCGAGTACGACGGGACGCTGATCTTCGTCTCCCACGACCGCTGGTTCGTCTCCCGGCTCGCCAACCGGATTGTCGAGATCACCCCGAAGGGGCTCAACGACTTCCGCGGGAGCTACGAGGAGTACCTCGACCGCCTCGGGGACGACCACCTCGACGCGGACGCCGTCCTCCGGACCCTCCGGAAGGCCCGGAAGGGGAAGGACGCCGCGAAGGCGGAGCCGGAGCCGAAGCGGCGGAGCCGGGTGAGGGTCCTCGAGAAGAGGCTCGAGGAGCTGACCGGCCAGGTCGACGCGCTGGAGACGCGCATCCACGAGATCAGCGAGAGGTTCCTCGACCCGGCCCTCTTCGGGAAGGGGGGACAGGCCGAGTCCCGCAGGCTCGAGAAGGAGCAGGAGCAGCTGAAGCTGAGGCTCGCGGGCCTGATGGCCGAGTGGGAGACGGTCGAGACGGAGCTCGAGGCGGCGGGCGCGGGCTCGTAGGGAGCGGGGCCGGTTCGGGAAAGCCCCGGCCGGGAGAGGCGGCCTACGTCGGCCCGGAAGCCGCCGCGAGGAGCGGAGCCGCGAAGGGGCGGACGAGGTGGCCGAGGAGGCTCGCCGCCCCTTCGCCTCGCCCGATCTTCCGGAGCCTCCAGAGCTGCTCGGCGACGACGGCGAGCGAGAGGGCCAGGACGGCGAGCCCCCGTCCCCCGGTCCTCCCGCCGGCGAGGGCGGCGAGCTGCGCCGGGAGGGTGAGCGCGGGGTAGAGGAGGAGCCCCCACGCCGTCACGCGTCCCCAGCGGAGCGGGTCGAACCCGAACCGCCGCTTCAGCGCCGCCTGCTCGTCGGGGCGGAGGAAGGAGAGGAGCGGCTCGAGCATGGCGTGGCGGTCGCGGAGGCTCTGCTCGGGCGACGGGCCCGTCGGGACGATCCCCGGCTCCGACGGGAGGAGCCGGGCCGCGCGGGCCGCGAGGCCGAGCGGCACCCCGACGACCGACCCGATCGGGCGCCCCTGCGCGAAGAGGACCGCGAGCCGCACGAGCGACTCGACGAAGAAGTAGACGAGGCCTGCGGTCAGGAGGTCCCCGACGGGGCCGGCCGCCTTCAGGAGCGGGGCGAAGGCCGCTGCGAAGGTCGTGACGAGGCCGTACGTCCCGACCGCGAGCGGGATCGGGAGCGAGGCGGCCGTGAGGAGCGTCGAGCGGACGCCGTGCTCGAGCTCGAGGAGCTCCTGGATCCGGCCCGGAAGGAGCCCCGCGAGGGGCGCCGTCGCGAGGGCGACGACGCGAATGCCGGCGCTCTTCCGCTGGGCGCGCCGCTCCGCCGCGCGCGCGGTCTCGGCCTCCTCGTCGTACGGGACGAGGGAGCGGATGGCGAACGCGTCGTCCCACGGCGCGAGGGTGTACTTCCACCGCCCGTCCTTCGTCTCGTCGAGCTCGAGGACCTCCCAGATCTCGCCGCCCCAGCGGACGGCCGTCCCCGGGTGCTCCGCCGACGTGCGCGTCGCCGGGAGACGCGGGCGCCACCCCTTCGGGTCGCGGGCGAGGAGGACGAAGCGCCCGTCGGGTCCGAGCGAAAGCCGGTCGGTCCCGTGCGGCTCGGGCACGGGCCGACTCTACGCCCCTGCGCCCCGCTCCAGCTCGCGCGAGACGGCGTGCGTTCCCGAGAGACGTCTCTCGAGCTCCGCCAGCGCCGCTCGCGCCCGCGCCGGGTCGCCGCAGGTGAAGAGGTCGACGGCGGCCTCCCCCCGCTCGGGCCAGGTGTGGACCGTCAGGTGCGACTCGGAGATGACGACGACGCCGCTCACCCCCTGGGGCGAGAGCCGGTGGAGGTGGACGCCGAGGACCGTCGCCCCCATCGCCTTCACCGCCGAAAGGAGCGCCTCCTCCAGGAGGGCCGCGTCGTCGAGCACCGCGAAGGGGGCTCCCGCGACGTCGAGGAGGAGGTGATGCCCCAGCGGCCCGTGCGCGTTCACGGCCTCAGCTCCCGCCCGCGGCGGCGATCCCGACCGCCTCGGCGGCCGACGCGTTCTCGGGGCGCACCTTCCAGATCCACGCGTCCAGAAGATAGTGCGTCGCCTGGGGGAGGGCAAGGAGCGGCACCAGGAGAGCCAGGGCCACCGTTCCGGGGTCGACCGCCGGCCCCGGGAAGATCGCCCCGTTGTCGTGCCAGACGAGCCGGTCCCACCCCCACTCCTCGAGGAACGCCGCGGCGACGAGCGGGACGAGGAAGACGAGGAGGCTCGCCGCGGCGCGGTCCGAGAGGACGCGCGGGGCGCGGAGCGCCTGGCGCCTCTCCGCCGCGCGCCGCTCCGTCAGCCAGACGAGCCCGAAGTACGGCACGCCGTGGACGAGGACGTTCGTCACGGTGAAGGCGTAGTCGGAGTCGAAGACGACGATCCCGAGGTTCCAGACGAGGACGGTCGTCGTCACGACGATCACCTTCCCCCACGAGACGCCGCGCCCGGTCGCGATCCGCCACGCCTCCTTGCCGACCCAGGCGAGGAAGACGAGGCCGAAGAGGCCCAGCGCGGCGACGCCCGCCTCCCGCGGGAGGACGCCCGCGACGAAGTCGCCGTCGAGGAACCAGTGGAACTTCCGCGGCATGTTCGCGTGCCAGAAGACGAGCGGGGCCACCGTCGCCCCGTAGACCGTCAGCGCGTCGAGCCGCCGTTGCCAGGCAGAGCCCGGCTCGTCGTTCTCGCCGCTCTTCCGCCGGTAGAGCGCGACCCAGCCGTACTGCTGCCTCACGAAGTGGAAGACCGCCACGTAGGCCAGGATCCGCCAGAAGACGAGCGGCCCGGCGGTGTAGGCGAGGACCCCGAGCGCGTACGCCGTGGCTGGCAGCGCCGCGTAGAGCACGGGCCGCCGCCGCAGCTCCTGCGGGTCGGCGTAGACCCTCCAGAACGTCGACCAGACGTGGGCGACGTCGACCCCGACGACGGTCACGACCCAGAGCGAGAGGGGGAGGTCGCCGTTCAGGTCGCCTGTGTGCGCCCCCCAGAAGAGGAGGAGGACCGAGACCAGCGCCGGCCCGCCGAAGAGGAGAAGGTCGGCGCGCCGGGAGAAGAGCCACGGAGAGCGGGCGTCCGGGGTCACGGCGGGGCGAGTGTAGCGAGTCGGCTCGGGGGGACCGTGCGAGCGTGGGGGGCGGGCGTCGGACGCCCCCACGCGGTCCGCTGCGCGCGGGCCACCCGCTGGCGCCCCGGGGACCCGCCCCCTCCGGGGCGGCCCTGAACTCGCTTCGCTCAGACAGCAGGGCCGCCTGATCCTGCGGGGGCGGGACCCCGGGGCGAGCGGGTCCCGGCCCGTGCTCGGACGGACTCGCGCGGGGGCATCCGCCGCCCGCCTCTCGCGCCCCCCGGGTGCGAGGACGACGGAGCGGTCGGGACCAGACCACCACCTCCCGGCCCCCCTCGAAGTCGGCGAGCGGCTCCTCCGCGACGCCCGGAGGGACATCTTCATCGGTCGCCACACCCTTTGGTAGCATGGGTAATCGATCCGTCAGGAGCGAATCGCTGAGTGTGCCAGGTACGAACTCATCGCGACCATCAACCAGCCCTCGGGCCCTTCGAGGACCCCGGGTACTCGACACCACGTGAAGAACTCTGAGTTCAGCTCCCGACTTGCCAAGCGACGACAACGCGTCGACCGTGTTCCCTGTGAAAGCTACCGAGTCATCCTCGCGCTCGACAGCGCACGCGAGCATCCGCCGGCTGAGTCCTCCCACCCTCCACCAGGACCGACATTGCCGAATCCGGCCGGTACCGCCTCCTCATCAACCACGGCAATGGAGGCGAATGCCGCATCGAATACCTCTCCGACACCAATCAGCATCGACTCAAGAAACACCTGCCCACGACAGGGCCATGTTCTCCCCGCCTGCAACGGCAACCACCATCCGAATCGACAAGCCCGCACCTACTGGTTCGCTCAACACAGACTACGGGACGTCGCAGGCCGTCGCAGTACCCCGCAAGGCCAAGTGCCGAACCTCCAAGAGGAGATCGAATGTCATTCTGGTCAAGACACCACTTCCTGCTGCTCCCGCTTTTCCTCGGGAATCTAGCCTACGGCCAGCGCCTCTACATCCCAATCAGGGGTGTGAATTCACACTTGGCGAACGGCCCCGAACTCGACGCCGTGACGCAGATGCACCTTAACTGGGTGCGGCTCGACTTCAACTGGGCAACCATTCAGCCAACGCAGAGTGGCCCCTTTGATTGGAATGGCTCTGACCGTGCGGTCGAAGCAGCCACCTCTCGCGGCATCCACGTTCTCGCGAACCTCAACCAGACCCCGGCCTGGGCATGCAGAGCCGGGGACTCGGGAACCGCATGCGTTCCCCGCTCCAGCACCGAATGGCAGACCTTCGTCCATGCGGTCGCGGACAGATATCGTGGTGCAGTCAACGCCTACGGACTCTGGAACGAACCGGACGAAGATTTCGCGTGGCACGGAACCGCGACCGAGTACGCCACCATCATCCTCGCCCCCGGCGCACAGACGATTCGTGCCACCGACAGCGTCGCAATCATTACAGCGCCTGATCTCTCAGGCAGCTTTGGGGCACCAATCTCTGCGCGGGAAATGTTCGATGCCATGACCGCCGTCAATGCCTCCGCACTCATCGACGTCGTGAGCCTTCACGCCTACGAAGAGAATGCTCTCCCGGGGCCAAACGGCATCTTGAGCAAGGTGTTCGACTATCTCGTGTGGGACGTCGACTGGAATGGCGATCTCACCAACAAGCCGATTTGGATAACCGAGTTCGGCTTTACCCAGGGGGGCGACGACCCACCGAGCGGCGGGAATGCAATAGAAGCGGTGTTCGAGCTCTTCGGCCCGCGCGAGCGCGTAGGCGGACTCTTCGACTTCATGCTCCAGGACGATGGTCCTCATCTCCAGGGCCTGCTCAAAGCGTCGGGGGAGTGGAAGCCTGGCGCCTACTATCTTCAGTCACACCTGCCCTATGACGACTGGGTCCCGGATCCGCCTCTCCTCAAGGAACACTTCGACTACCCCTGGAGCGTACTGCTCCACCGCTGGACGGTCCCGACCGGAACCGCCCTCCTCCGGGACGGGGGCATCACAAGTACAACCCAAGGATTCGCCGCGAAGATCACCACGCTTCCACAAGCCGATTTTTCCATCGAAGCGACGGTTCACATCACGGACACCCTTGGACAGCCCACGAACTGGCTGGGTCTGCTGGGACGGACTTCAAGCCTCACCGGCACATACACCCAGGGTGGCTATCTCGGACTCCTCCGTGCCAACGGGCAGGCAGTGCTCTGGAGCGCAGCCGGATTGTCACTTAGCACTATGACCACCGCCAACCCAACCGCCGAGTATGTGCGGCTGAGACTGACATGCACTGGCTCGCGTATCTCCCTCGCCATCAACGGCGTCGAGCTGCTCGTCGCCAACGACACCACCTACACCTCGGGCTACGCCGGCATTCAGCACTGGGCCATCGGGTCCAGCGACAATGTCCTCCTTCGGAGCCCCTCCTCCCAGGAACCGCGGCCAGAGCCCCTAAGCTACAACACGATTACGCCGTGCCGCCTCATCGACACGAGAGATGCCTCGGGCGGCAACGCCAGTATCTCAAGCGGGCTACCTGTGCGCCATTTCGTCGCGTGGGGCCGTTGCGGAATCCCGACGAGGGCAATCGCCCTCGTCGGCAATGCCACCGCCACGAATGAGACCGCAGGAGGGAGCTTTCGCGTCTTCCCGGCTGGATATGCTGTTCCCGCGTCTTCCGTCGTCTCGTTCGCGGCGAACACCACGCGCGCCTGCATCGCGAATGTGTACGTCAACGCCCCAAACAGCGCTCCAGGCGCATTCGACGTGTATCTCGACGCACCCCCCGGCAACTCGGCACACTTCATCTTCGACGTCACCGGGTTCTTCGCGCCTGCCGTGGCGCCATAGCTCATGCCCGCTCGGTCCGACCGCGCCATCGCCATCAGGCTCGCGGCCCTGACGTTCATCGCGCTCTCGGCGCTTGGGCATCACACCTGGGGTACCGTCGACGCTATACAACGGCTTGCGCTGACACGCTCCCTGCTGACAGCCGCATCGGTCCGCACGCCCGAGTTCGGTCCGATCAAGTACGGTCCCCTCCAGTCCCTCCTCATGCTGCCAACGTACGCAGCAGGTTTCGCGGCCGGCACCCTCGGAGCAGGAGACCCGCATCGGCTCGGCTATCGCGTCACGGCGTTTCTCTTTTCGCCCCTCCTCACGAGCGCCCTTGTCGCATGCTGGTTCCTTCTCGCCCGCCGGCGGGGCGCCACTGTGCAGGTGGCGGGTGCAGGAGCGTGGACCCTCCTGTGGTCGACGCTTCTCTTACCCTACTCCCGACTCCTCTTCTCCGAACCCCTCACCGCACTCCTCCTCACCGCTGCCTTCCTCGCCTACCTCCCGGCACCGAATGCCACTGCGCCCAGGCCCGGGGGATTCGCGTTCCTCGGGGCAGCGGGTCTCAACTACGCTATCTTCTTGCCCCTCCTCGGGCTGGCCACCGTCGCTCTACCGTGGCGTGCCGCGCGAGTGTCGGGGCGCGCAGCGCGCCGGCTCCTCTTCTCGGGCGTGAGCGCGAGCGCTGTGACATTGCTGTCCTGGGCGCTCTACAACGAGGCGCGGTACGGCTCCGTCACCGCATTTGGCTACACGGGCGAGACCTTCAGCACGCCACTGCTTCGAGGCCTGTACGGTCTGCTGCTCTCGCCAGGCCGGGGGCTGGTCTACTACTCTCTCCCCTCCGCGATCGCTCTTGCTTTCCTGACCTACGATTTCGTGCGGGCGCCGCGCTCGTCCGCCCCGGCCGACCGGGCAGTGCTCGGCGTGTTCACCTCGTACCTCGTCCTCTATTCCTTCTGGGGTTCTTTCGAGGGCGGCTGGTGCTGGGGCCCGCGATTCCTTCTCCCGTTTCTGCCCCTGCTGCATCTTGCCCTCCTCCGATCTCCAGTGTCCCCGCGGCGGTTCCCATCAAGGCTCCTGGCACTTTCGCTTTGCGTCGGATTCCTCGTCAATGCGTGGGAGTACTCCAGCGAATGGCAAGCTTACGAAAAGGCCACCTTCGGCGACGGCACGATCAGCTACCTTCAAAGCGTCTTCGACCTCCACTTCGTGTCAGCGCTCCACGGCTTCGCGGGCTGGACGACTGTGACTCGACTCCTTCAGTTCGTGTTTGTCGCGGGAGTGACGAGCATCGGCGCGTGGCATACGTTCCGCGAAAGGCGCAGCGGGAACCCTTGATCGCCGTTGCAGCGTTGGGCGCCATGGCCCAGCGCGTGGACTACAGGCTTCCGGACTGGCCTCGCCGGGCTCCGAGCGTCCGTCGATTCCCCTGGCGGTCGTCGCGGCGGATCGTCCGCCTCGGGTTCAGTCCGTGCGGAGCTCCACCTCGGCCTCGATCTCGACGGGGATCCCGAAAGGCAGCTCCGCCATGCCGACGGCGCTCCGGGCGTGGGCGCCGACGTCGGGTCCGAAGAGGTCGAGGATCAGGTCGGAGAAGCCGTTGATGACGCTCGGCTGCATCCGGAAGCCGGGGGCCGAGTTGACCATCCCGAAGACGCGCGTCCAGGCGGCGATCCGGTCGAGGTTGCCGAGGGAGCGATGGAGGCTTCCGAGGATCGAGAGCGCGGTGAGGCGCGCAGAGACGTAGGCCTCGTCGATCGTGAGGTCGCTTCCCACCTTGCCGAAGGGGCCGGCGAGGGACCCGTCGGGGTTCTGGGGGCCGTGCCCGGAGACGAGCGCGCGGCACCCGACGACCCGGACGGAGGCGAAGGGGAGGACGACTCCGGGGGGAGGCGACAGGGGCGGCGGAAGCGACAGGCCGAGCCGCTGAAGGCGGCTCTCGATCGAAGTCGCCTGTCCTCCATCGGGATCCGAGGCGTCGAGACTCATGCGGACGGCGGCTCGACGCGCGGCGTGAGCCGGAACGCGGCGAGGAAGAGGGCGGCGAGGACGAGGTCGACGAGACCCGCGGCGAAGACGGCGGCGGCGAGCCGCCCCTGGAGGTAGAGGACGACGGCCGCAGCGCCGAACGAGACCTTCTCGACCACGGCGACCGGCATGGCGGGGCGGAAGCGGACGGGGTCGCGGGCGATGACGATGAAGAGGAGCTGCCATGCGAGGGCGACGCCGATGAAGCCGTAGAAGTGCTCGGGGTGCGTGATGGGCGGCGGGAAGTCCCGGCCGACCATCGCCTCCATGAAGTACTGGGGGCCGAGGGCGAGGATGCCGTAGACGGCGGCGATCAGGAACACGCGGCGGGCGAAGGTCATCGCGACGCTCCCTGTGAGTGAGGATCCGCTCCGGGGGCCGGCCTCGGACCCGTGCGGAGCAGGTCCTTGATGTGCTCCTGGTCGACGTGGAGCGGATTGGTGCTCTGGACGAACTCCACGAGCGTGGAGACGAAGCGGCGCGGGTCGTCGCGGTAGGGGAAGTGCCCGGCGTCGGGGAAGATCTCCAGGCGGCTTCCAGGGATCCGCTCGTGGGCCTCGTGGGCGTGGAGAACCGGGATGAGCGGGTCCTTCTCGCCCCAGAGAATCAGCGTCGGAAGCTCGGCGGCGAGGTAGAGGCGGTCCGCCGCGCTGACGCGCTGGCCGTGGAGGTCGATGATTCCCCGGACGGTGTGGAGGAACGCCCGGCGTGCTCCGGCGTCCGCGAGCGAGACGAAGCCGCGCCACGTCTCCTCGAGGTCCGCGCTCGCGCGGAGCCCGATCCCGCGCAGCTTGTGGAAGACCCTGCCGACGCTCTTCTCGCCCGCCACGCTGAGCCAGGGGAGGACGATCTCGGCTCCCGGGAGCGCCGCGGCGCGCAGGAGAGGGTGGAGCTCGCGGCCGAGGCCGCCGCTCGACACCAGGACCAGGCGCTCGCAGCGCTCGAGGAACTGGTAGGCGAACTGCATCGCGACGCCGCCGCCGAGCGAGTGGCCGACGAGCGTTCCCCGGTCGTGGCCAAGCGCGGCGAGGAGGTCGCGGACCCCGTTCGCGTACGCCCCGAGCGAGTAGTCCCCCTCGGGCTTCGCGGACTCCCCGTGGCCGAGGAGGTCGGGGGCGAGGACGGTGTAGCGCTCGGCGAGCCAGGGGATCACGGGGTCCCAGGTGGACGCGGTTCCCGCAATGCCGTGGAGGAGGACGAGGAGCGGACCCTTCCCGGCCTTGCAGTAGCTGAGCTTCTGCCCGTGAAGGGTGATCTCGGAGCGCTCCATCGTCATTCCAAGCGTCTTCCGGTCACACGGTAGCACCGCGCGCGGGCCATGAATTCCCTGGCGGCGAAAGCGGCGGGTTCGGCTCTCGATTCCCTCGCGCCCCGGGGGGCGCGAGAGGCGGGCGACGGATGCCCCTGCGCGAGTCCGTCCGAGCACGGGCCGGGACCCGCTCGCCCGCCGGCGCGGCGCCGGAGGATCAGGCGGGCCTGCTGTCTGACG
>JAKOVQ010000001.1 GCA_029781975.1 Acidobacteriota bacterium | reverse complement strand
GCGGGGCGCGACGCGCTTCTCGACGTGGCTTGCTCAGGCCGTCGAGTTTCAACCCACGCGCCCCGCGCGGGGCGCGACGGGCCAGCGCCGTCGCAAACGACTGCGGGTAAACGTTTCAACCCACGCGCCCCGCGCGGGGCGCGACTGTCCACATTGCGAAGCTGGCCGTGGATGAGTCCGTTTCAACCCACGCGCCCCGCGCGGGGCGCGACCCACGCCGGGGACCGATCCGGCGATGCCCTCGAGGTTTCAACCCACGCGCCCCGCGCGGGGCGCGACCCGCTGGATGACATCCGTTAGCTGCTCTTCGATGTTTCAACCCACGCGCCCCGCGCGGGGCGCGACTCGAACTGGCGGGCAACGACACCGGACGCCGCACCTGTTTCAACCCACGCGCCCCGCGCGGGGCGCGACCGCGACCGATCAAACCCTTGGTGTGCAGCACCTCGCGTCGGCCCTCGCGCGAACCGCCCGAACTCGTGACCGACCGAAGGCTCCCAGGCCAACCCGGTCTCGCAACGTCACTCACCCTTAGGCACTTGCAAGCATCGCGAAGCCCCCCGGACTTCCCTGGGCGCTCTCGGTTCGCGCGAGCCGCATCCCCCTACAACAAGAGCGCATCGTCGACATCCCGAATCTTCTTCGTCCCGTGATGCTCCACGTGCGCCCGCCACCCGCTCCCAAGGAAGTAGAAACGAAGGCTGTCCTCCTCAGGATTCGCGAGGCCCAGGAGGCTGTGCCGGAGAGATGCCCATTGTGCGGCGTCCACGACGCACTCGAAGACTGAGTTCTGGACCCGCTGTCCGAAGTTCTGGCACTCCTTCGCCACCTTTCGAAGCCGGCGGCGTCCGGCGCCATCGGTCGTCGCGACGTCGTAGCTCACCACGACCATCATCATCCCATCATCCCTCCATGCCCTCCATTCACCGCCAGAAGAAGGACGGATAGCCGTCCAGCTCTCCGCGGAGGCGCCGGGCCAATAGGAGAGCCTGAAGCTGGGGCACGAGCCCTACCGTCGTCCTCTCCCCGAGAAACGGGTGGGCAATCTCCTCCTGCTTCCGCTTCTGATACGCCGCAAGGACGGCCCGTCGGCCGGCCTCCGTGAGCGTCACCGCCCCCGAGGCTGCCCCTTCGAAGCTCCCAGCCTCGACCTGCCTCAGGTTCACGAGCGACAGCACCAGCCGGTCCGCAAACCAGGGCCGGAGCTCCTCCATGAGGTCCAGCGCCAGGCTCGGCCGCCCCGGACGTTCTCGATGCAGAAACCCCACGGCGGGATCGAGGCCAACCGTCTCCACCGCCGAACGGTAGTCGTGAAGCAGGAGGGTGTAGACGAATGACAGGAGAGCGTTGACGCGGTCGAGGGGCGGCCTGCGGCTTCGGCCAGCGAACCGGAAGTCATCCTTCTGTTGCGAGATCAGGTCGTCGAACGCCTCGAAGTACGCCTTCGCGGCAGCGCCTTCCACGCCGCGGACCGAATCGACATCCGGCCGCGCCTCCAGATCAGACAAGAGCGCGCCCAAGGTGGCCGCCGCCGCGGTGCGAGAGTCGTCCCCTCCGCTACTCGGCCTGTCTCTCGCGGCGCGAAGAAGCACGGCACGGCAGTTTGCGATTTTCGCGGCAACCACGGAACGTGCAACGTCGCAGGTCCGCTCCGGGGAATCGGCCCACCGATACTGCTCCCGCCGCAAGAGGACGTTTCCGCGCGTGGGCCCTTCGACGCGCGCCAGAAACCTCCCCCGTTCGGTGAGATAGGTAACCGTAATCCCCTTCTCCGAGCAGAAGCCCAGGAGGGGTGAGCTGCAAGCGACCTGGCCGAAGCAGACGATCCCTCCGACCGTCAGCGCTGGGATCCGTGCCCGTAGCTCCTCGCCGATCTTCACGAGGATCGTCTCCGAGTCCTTCGAGACGTATGACCCTTGTGTCAGCACATAGAGAGTGTTCAGGTGCTGTTTCATTCCTCGGGTCCCCTCGACGACTCACCAGATTGCGCCATCATCCGGCGGAGGTACGCCATGGCCGACCTGACGCCCGCCTTCGGGCTGCAGAGCCCTATCAGGGAGCAGTCCTCGCACTTCGGCCCGTACTCGGCTGGCGGGGTCCGGCCGCTCTCGAACAGCTGATGAAGTCGGTTTGCAGCGTCCCTCGTGGCCGCCCTCAAGTCCTCGTCGAATGAGACACCGTGCCGTCTTCTCGTCTTCCCATAGAAGAAAGCTCCTTCGAGGACGGGCGTGCACAGCATCTCCTCGAGGCAAAGGCCCTGCGCGCACAGCTGGACCTCATCTGCGCGATGCCGCTTCGGCTTTCCGCGCTTGTACTCGACGGGAAACGGCACCCACCGATCGGGCCACCCTGGAATCACGACCCCCGGCGGGCGGGTGTCGCCACCCGCCCGCCGGAACTCGACCACGTCGGCCTTCCCGGTGACGCCGAGCTCGAGGCTCCTCAGGCCGACCGATCGCTGGATCCGGGTGTCGCCACGCGACTCCGCCTCCCCTCCGTCGACGGCCTCGTGGAGGTGCGTCCCCTCGACCGTGAAGACGTTCTCCACCCACGCCTGCTCTACGTGGATGAGGGCCGCTTGCCGCTCGCAGAAGACCAGGTGCTGAAGGGCGGACAGCGGAAGCAGGGCGTCCTCGGGATACACGCTACGGCTTCTCGATCAGGTGAACTCCCTCCGGAATCGCCGCGCGATCCACGCGCACTTCGTAGTCCGAGAAGGCGCGAGGAGGCGCGGCGCTGTCTCGCCTGCGGATGGTCACGGTATCGAACAGGCGGTGCGCCGGTGCGTTCCCGAGCTTTCCAGAGTGCTCGAAGACGTAAAGGGCCCGGGTCGTCATCTCGCCCCGCGCCGCACTCCTGTCGTGCTCGAACATGTTTACGAGGGCCTCCCAGAGAAGCTCGAGGTCCTGTCCCGAGAACCCCGTCTGAGCCGCGAGAGGAGCCGAGACGAAGCCGTGAGCGCGGTAGAGACCATAGGGGATCGTGTTCTTCCGTCCCATGGTCCGATTGTCACCGCCCTGGGCCTCCGCCTCCTTCTCCGTCGCCACGGCCATCCGCGTGATGGAATGCTCGAGTGGCAGCACCGGATCGACGGAACGGGCGAACGTAAGCTGCACGGGTCCACGAACCTGGCCACAATTTACCCCCAGGCTCATCACAGCGCCGAACGTACGAACATCGAAGAACTTGTCGCACATCCACTTCCGTGCCCGCTGTACGTCGTCCTGTTCGGTCTTCTTCGCCGTGGCTTTCTTCTTCGCCCCTCCCTCAGCAAGCTGCGTCTCGCCGGTACCCGGCTTGATTCCAAGGGCATCGTAGGCACGCTGGCCCTGTCTATTCAGGATTGCCCTCTCCTTCACGTAGATCTCGTTCGGACCATCCGGGTCGTCGGCGGCCCGCAGCTCGACGAAATTCCTTACCTTCCTCTTCAAGCAGACGTCGGTCACGATTCCGTGTCCGGTCTCGGGATCCAGCCTCGGCTGGTTGCCAGCGTCCGGGTCACCGTTGGGGTTGCCCATCTCGACGTCGAAAAGGAGCACGAAGTCGTAACGCTTGTCGATCGGCTTCCGAGCGGTCGTCGTCATTTCTGTCTCCATTTCCCCTGTCACTCGGCCGTCTCGTTCGGGGCCGATTCCTTCTTACGCCACAGCGCCGCGCGCTGGTGGTAGTAGCCGAGCGCGAACATCCCCTGCGTTGGAAGATCGAGGACCGACGGGAATGCCGTCTCCGGCTCGAGCGGCTCTACTATCTCCTCGATGAGCTTCTGGAAGTAGCCCCCGCTGTCCGCCTTCGAGGCGTGGTGCTGCGCCAGAGACATCAGGCGAGGGAACACGAGGACCGGGGTCTTGGAGGCGGCACCAAAGTACCTATCGACGATCGTGGCGTTCGGATTCCCGATCGCCGCCCCCTGGAGACGCTCGAGGACCGCGAAGAGCCGCCCGAGCCTGTATCCCGTGTTGGTGTTCGACGGATCCATCTCTCTCTCGACCTCCATTCCATGGTTTCGAATGAGAATCGCCTTCACGAGGCCCATCCTCGCCTGCGGCGCGTCCCCCTCTGCACGCATGCGGCGAACCGCGGTTTCAAGCAGGGAGCCCGGATACGGCCGGCCGAGGAGGATCGACTCGAAGATGCGGCCGGCAAGGTTCGGTGGCAGGTTCTTGTCGTCGCCCCGAACGGAAAGCGACCGGAGGACGTTCCGCAGGGGTACCGTCTCCGAATCGGCAGGCGAGCGCGGCACGATCGCGGCCTCGCTGAAGTAGCGCCGGAGGTTCCCGGCGATCAGCCGAACGGTCGACTCTATCCAGTCTCGCAGGATCGCCCGTCCCTGGGCTCCCGAGAGGAGTGCCAGGAAGAACGGAGATTCTGAGTCCAGGGGACTCGGTCGGCCCCGCCAGGGGGAGCCGAGGAGGGCCGCCACGGCGTCGGGGCTCCCGTCAAGTAGGAAAGCAAAGACATCGTCGAGCTCGGCGTCCCTGGTCCAGAAGACCGCGGTCGTGTCGTCCGACACTCGGTACGACTGTTTGCTCATCGGCCCCGAGGGGCCCGGGTAGGCGGGATGGAGCAGCCGATTCAGACCCGTCGTGTATCCGTCAGCGCAGGCTTGACAGATGGGCGCGTTCTGGCCTCTCGAAAGGCCATATGATTCGAAGGCAAGGGCGTTGAATGAGACGAGAGCTACGCCCGCCGGGTTCCCGCCGGGTACCCCTACCACCTTTGGGTTGTTTTCCACCGGTTCGCTGAACTCGCCGCAAGAGAGGCATCGCTGTGCCCCCGATCCAGTGTACGAGCCTCGCCTGCTGGCCCACCAGCCTGCGACCGGACCGCGGCTCGAAACGAGCAATTCCTCGTCAGTGTTTAGCACGAACCCGAAGAGATCACCGTCGGCGTGGTCCGCAGGCAACGCGAAGGGCTTCCCATTGGATTCCAGGCCGGCAAGAAACCGACTCACACCAACCGCGCCGGCGTCGCCAGTCTCCTCGGCGACAGCGTCTACCAGCGCCTTGAACAGGGATCGTCGATTCTTAAGTTTGTCTTCGGGAAAGTCTCCTACACCGAAGACGTACTCCGCCTTGTCCACGAGAAAGTCGGCGCGATCCGCTGCGGCCCGCACAACCCTTCGGGGCACAGGAAACGATTTCGGCCGCGGCCTCCCCCGCTTTCCCGGGGGCGATGGCTCAGTGGTCGCCTCGATTCCAAGACACCTGCCGGTCTCATCGAGTCGAATGAGGTACTTGACCGCTTTCGGCTGAAAATGAGGCTCCCTGAGCAGACCCTGCGATTCTGCGAGACGCCTCAGCTCTCGAAGAATCATGCAGCCGCCTCCCCCTGGTCCCACGGCGGGACCTCGAGGATCCCGCCGACGAGCCTGGCCTCGAAGAACCTCGGGCGATTCGCCTCTCCGAACTCGATGTCGTGGAGCATCAGACCAAGGTCGCGCGTGTCCGGGATCGGATCCGGCGCCCCCGAGGCGGGGAGGAACTCCGCGGCGAACTCGCGGCAACCGAGGTACGGCTGGCTGAAGGACTGGCCCTTCTCGAGCCGCCGCGTGAACATCTCGACGAATTTCGTCACCGTCTCGCCAGCTCCCGCCTTCGCGGTCATCGCGAAGGTCGCCTCCACGACGTAGTCCACGTCTGCGAGCGCCACGGTGTTCCTCTGCGCCCTATCTTCGTCCGCGTAGAAGTCGCGCAAGTGTCCGCCCTTCATGGCCGACCGGACGCTGTCGACCGGCACTTTGGAGTTCACCTCGTTGCGCTTGAACGACGTGAACAGGATCGGATTCAGGACGCGAATCCTCTGGATGCGCCATCGAATCGCGGGCTTCCAGAGGACGGCTTCGAGGGCGCCCCTAGCAGCCGAAGGGGTCATCACTTCGTAGCTGACACGTTCCGTCTTGAACTCCGGTCGGGTGAAGCACCCGAGCGGTCCCCGAAGACGCATCGCAAGCGTCGGGCTTCGTTCCTTCATTCAGGACCCTCCTTTCGGCAGTTCAGATGCTCAGGCTCTCCGGGTCGGGGAAGAGTGGCCCGGCCAGCCGGAGCCCCAGCCTGGCGTCGTAGAGGTTTCGGTGGGTCTGGGCGAGCGCCCAGACGACTTCGCGGATGTGTTCCAGCGCTCCGACTTCGAAGAGGCGACGGAAGGACGACTTCGAGACGGTGGCCACGAAGGGCTGCAGGGCGCGCATCGCGAGCCGGTTCGGGCCGTCCTTGCGAAGACGGTCGAGACTAGACGTCGCTCCGTCGCCCCAGGGAACGACGATGGGGACCATCGTCTGATCGATGACGATCGCCTTCGACGCCACCTCGCGGAATCGGAGCCTCTCGCGGGCTTCCTGGATTCCCCGTCGGTCGGTTTCGCTGAGAAAGTACAGGCGACGGAAGTAGCTCTCGAAGTGCTCGGGGCTGAGTGGGTCGAGTCGTGCCCCGTGCTCCGCCAGCAGGCCGAGGGTCGTCTCGAACCCCTTGCGGAGGATGCCCGGCGGAGGCTGCGTCGGCGCGACGAAGACGACGACGCGGCCCTCCTCGAGCTTCCCCTCCCTGTTGCACCTGCCGGCAGCCTGGGCGATCGCGTCGAGGCCGGCAAGGGCGCGATAGACGACGGGAAAGTCGACGTCGACCCCCGCCTCGACGAGTTGCGTGGCAACGACCCGCACGGGCCCGTCCCCGACCAGCCGATGCTTGACGTCACGAAGAACCTCCAGCCGGTGGGCCGCGCACATCGACGCGGAGAGATGAACGACGTCGCCGGGGAGGAGGCTCACCAGGTCCACCGCGTCGGCTCGCCTGTGCACGATGGCGAGGAACCTCTGTTCTTCTCGCAGCGCCGCGGCGAGGTCCGGCCAGGCGGTGGCGACCGATGGGTCTCGCGGCCACTCGATTCGGGCGCGCCGAAGCGCGCGGAACTCGGATTCGGGATCGGGAATGATCTCCCGGACGCGTGCGAGCCCCCGGAATCCCTCTCGTTCCGCGAGCGCCGGCTGGGTGGCGGTCGAGACGACGAGGGTCGAGCCGAACCGCAACGTGAGCTGGCGCAGGACGTCCAGGATCGGTTCCAGGAGCTGCGTCGGGAGGGTCTGGGCCTCGTCGAGAATCACGACGCTCCGAGCGACGTTGTGGAGCTTCCGACAGGTGCTGGAACGGTTCGCGAAGAGGCTCTCGAAGAACTGCACGCCCGTGGTGACGACCACCGGGGCGTCCCAGTTCTCGGAGCAGAGGCGCGTCCGGAGGGTCTCCCTCTCCGGATCGAGGCTCGAGTGGTGCTCCACGACGGCGTCCTCGCCGAGGATCTCGCGATAGACCTGCGCGGACTGCTCGATGATCGATGTGAACGGCAGGACGACGATGACGCGGCAGAGTCCGTGCCGCACGGCATGGCGCAGCGCGAACACCATCGAGGCGAGCGTCTTTCCTGCGCCGGTCGGCGCCGTGAGGCTGAAGACACCCGGCTCCTGCTCGGCCGCCTCTCGGCATGCCGCCAGGATTCGTCGGCGAGCCTGGTTCACCGGCGCTTCCCGTCGGTCGAGGCCCAGCTCCTCTAGGCGGGCCTCGAGGAGGGCCAGCAGCCTCGCTAGATCTCCCTCGCGCCTCCGGGCCTCCGCTCGCTCGGGTTCGAGGAACCGCTCCGTGTCGAGGAAGTCGGCATCCACGAGCGCGGAGTAGAGGAACCGCGTCCAGAGCTCCAGAGCCCGGAGGTTCTCCGGCCTCGTGTCCTTGACGTCGAAGGGAAGAGACGGCTGCACCTCGGGCGAAAGCCACTCCCCGGTAGCCCCACCCTCAACCGCCCGCTCGAGCAGTTCGTGTCGGCGAAGGCGGGGGGTGACCTCCTCATGCAGATCGCCCAGCCCCGCATGATGACCAGCGATGGCGAGCGCCACCGGCAGCCCAGACCGTCCGAGCGCCTCCATGGCGTGGATGGCACCGGCCGTCGAGTGGTCAGGCCTCCTCTCGCTCTCTACGTGGGCGTCCGGGTCCCCCGCTCCGATCCTCACCTGGAACGCCTTCGAATGCTTCCCGAGGTCGTGCCAGAGCCCCGCGAGCCGAGCCCACTCTTCGGCCCCCCACGCTTGCGCGAACCGCGCGGCGGCGGCACCCGTGTCACGTAGGTGATCCTCGAGCCGGTGCCATTCCTCGAGCGGCCTTCCGGCCAACGAGTGGGCATACTTCACGTCCTGGACCTCCCGAGCCGATGAACGGTCGAGACCACCCACCGCCCGGGGAGGAGTATGGCTCCACGAGGGGACAGATGGCGTCCTATGATCCCCAAGCAGCGCGCTCGGCCGCGGAATGATCGAGGGGCAGTCGTGGTGGGAGGTGCCGGACTCGAACCGACGACATCCTGCGTGTAAGGACGACCGACCACTCCTCACCCGCCTTCACCCCGCTAAACAAGCGGACTTCAGAAGATTGAAGACCAATGAAAAGACGTGATTTTGACGATTTCGAACTCCCCCGCGAACTCCGTTTCGTGAGGTAGTCTAGCCGCGCCGGCCCGCCGGTCCCGGGGTTGCTCCCGGGCCGAGCGGACCTCGCCCCGCGCGCGGGCCGGCGCTTTCCTTCCCCCGGGGCGAGGAGACGGCGAGGAGCGATGGCGAGGGGCTGGGAAGATCCGGAGGTCGCGGCCGTCGCGCGCGAGGCGGCCGAGCGGAGCGGGCAGACCGAGGCGACCGCGCTCTGGTCGCTCGCCCTCCTCGACGTCGCGCGCGAGGCCGGGGTCGAGCCCGAGCTGCTCGTCGCACGCGCCGTCGCCGCCGCCCGCCGCCGTCCTCGCGGCCGCCCGACCGACTGGCCCGAGCACACGCGCCGCCACTTCGAGCACATCGTGCTGAGCGACCTCGTCGATGCCTCGCGCGAGGCGGCCGCCGCGGCGCCGAGGGGGCGGAGCGCCGCGGTCGAGGCCGCCGCGCGCCGGCTCGCGGGCGACGCCCCCGGCGCCGAGGTCCTGGCGAGCTGCCGGCACCTCGCGTCCGCCATCGTGGAGCGCCACCGGGGGCGGGTCGTCCACCGGCGCGTCGCCCTGGCCGTGGGCCGCGACGTGCTGCGGCTGCCGCTGCCGAACGGCGCGGAGCCCGAGGTCTTCGAGGCGCTCGCCGACTCCGCGGCGAAGATGCGCCGGAAGAAATAGCCCCCGCACTTCTTCCGGTAGAACCCCGGCCTCCGCCGCCCTACCTTGACGGTATGGGCACCGAGGAAAGAACGATCGTCGACGCGGCTGTCGCCGTGGGCCGCCATCCGACCTCCCTCGACCGCGCCTGCCGTGCCGGGCTCGTGCGGTTTCGCTGGTGGCACGGCCGCCGGCTCGTGCGCCTCGACGACGCCCGCTCGTGGGCGGACGCCCTCCCGACCGCGAGGCGCGTCGAGCCGCCACCGGACGAGGGCCGCCGGTGAGGCTCCTCCCTTCGCGCGAGGTCGCCCGGATTCTCGGAATCTCGACCGGGTCGCTCGCGAACCTGAGATCGAAGGGCGCCGGCCCGCCCGGCTGGGAGTCGCCGTCGGAAACGGTCGTCCTCTACCGCGAGGACGCCGTCGAGGCGTGGCTCCGCGAGCGCGCCGCCGGCTCCGCCGCCCGGCGCGAGGCCGCGCGCGAGCGCATGACCGCGGCCCGTGCCGCGCGCCGCCCCGATTGGGCCGCCCGTGCGGCCGAGTCCCGCAGGAGAAGCAGAGAGGCGGCCGCGCCGAGCGCGGCCGGGAGGTGACAAGTGCAGCCCAACACCAACACGATGAAGTTCGCGCCCCGCCCGCCCGTCGCGGCGGCGCCGACGGGCTCGCCGCTCGGCCGGCTCGTCGGCCAGAGGGTCGAGGCGCGGCTCTCGACCGGAGGCTCCGTCCGCGGCCGGCTCGCCGAGGTCGCGGTGTACGAAGTGGAGATCGACTGCGAGGACGGCAAGCGGATCGTCCTCATGAAGCACGGCATCGTGAGCATCGCCCCGCTCGGGGGCCGCTCGTGAGCGCGGCCCCGGACCTCGTGCGGCTCGCGACGGCGTGGCTCACGCAGAAGGGCGCGGCCCCGCCGCGGCCGGACGTCGCGCTGTCCTTCTCAATCGCGAAGACGACGCGGCTCGACGACGGCCGGATTCTGATCGAAGGGACCGCGACGGACGAGTCGGTCGACCAGCAAGGCGACGTCGTCACGTTCGAGGCGAGCCGGCGCGCGTTCGCCGCCGCCGGCGACGGGCTCCCGCTGAGGCAGGCGCACGACGCGACGAAGCCGGTCGGGCGGGTCGTCGACTGGCGGCCGAACGAGCGCGACCGCTCGATCGAGGTCCGCGCGTTCGTCTCGGCCGGCGCACCCGACGCGCAGGCGCTCGTCCGCGACGGCGTGCTGAGGGCGTTTTCGGTGGCCGGGGACCTCATCAAATCGACCTACGAGGTCGTCGCCGGCCGTCGAGTTCGCAAGATTGTCGATTGGGTCGTGAGGGAGATTTCGCTCGTCGACGTCCCGGCGAACCCGCACGCGACGTTCGCGCTGGCGAAGCTCGCCGCGCCCGTGCCCGGGGACGACCTCGTCGGGCACATCGCGGCCGAGGTCGTCCGTCTGCTCGAAGGTCGGCCCGACCTCGCCGAGATCGCGCGGAACGAGGAGCAGAAGCTCAAGCGCGCGGCCGACCTTCGCCGGCTCGACGAGCGCATCGCCGAGGCCGAGCGCAGGGTGAATTCGATGACCCCGCAGGAGGCGGTCAAACACGCGCCGCTTCTGGAGACGCTCAGCTCGCTCCATTGGGAGCGCGCGCTCGCGCGGGCGGGTGAGCTGTGAGCCCCGACCCGATGGCCGAGGCAGCCGCGGCCGAGGCGGCTTACCGCGAGGCCGCGGCCGCGGTCACGAGGTTGGTGCTCGAACAGAAAACGGCCCTCAAGGCCGGAGACGCCCCGCGGCTCGCGCTGATCCCCGCGGAGATCGAGATCGCGACGGACCGGCTGCGCGCCGCCGAGGCCGCCGCGCGCGAGGCGGCGCAGCGGTCGAGCGCGGTCGTGAGGGAGCAGGCGCGCGCGCGGCTCCGAGAGAGGGCCGAGGGGCAGGTGGCCGAGGGGCAGCGGCTCGCGGCCGAGGTCGTCCAGAAGCTCGTCGAGGCGGGGCGGCTCGTCCGCCAACACGAGGTGCTCCTCGACGAAGCCGAGGCGCTCGCGCGCGAGGCCGAAGGGGCCGGGCTCCGCGGCCTGCCCCGGCCCGGGGGGCTCGACGTGAACTTCGGCGGCCGGCGGTCGCGGCTCTTCCCGGTGCCTGTCGAATGACGACCTCCGCCCCGGCGCAGTCGCCCGCGCCGGGGCATTACGCGGCCGGCGCGCCTCCACGCCCGGCCGCCGTCTTTTCCCCTGACGTGAGGCAGCGATGAACGACGCATCCACGGCCGCGCTTGACGCTCTGAAACGGGGATGGGCGCCCCTCCCCATCCCGAGGGGGGAGAAGCGACCGACGCTGCGCGAGTGGCAGGCGTTCCGGGCGGACCCGGAGCGCGTCGAGGAGACCTTCCACGGGAACCTCGGGCTGATCCTCGGCGACCCGTCGGGCGGGCTCGTCGACGTCGACTGCGACACGCCGGAGGCCGCGCGGCTCGCAACGGCGTGGCTCCCTCCGACCGAGCTGCGCCACGGGCGGCCCGGCAACCCGGGCTCGCACCGCTGGTACGTCGCGGCCGGGACGTCGGGCGTCCGGCGCTTCCAGGCGCCCGACGGCGCCACGCTCGTAGAGCTGCGCGGAAACGGCGGGCAGACGGTCGTCCCGCCGAGCCTCCACCCGAGCGGCGAGCCGTACGCGTGGGAGGCGCACGGCGAGCCGGGGCGCGTCCCGTTCGACGAGCTGCTCGGGCGCGTGGCGCGCGTCGCGGCCGGCGCCCTCCTCGCGCGGGCGTGGCCTGCGAACGGCTCGCGCCACGACGCGGCCCTCGCGCTCGGCGGGTTCCTCCTCCGGCGGGGGCTGGCGGACGCGCCCGACTTCGTGGCGGGCGTGGCGGCGGCCGCGGGCGACGAGGAGGCAGAGGACCGCCGCCGTGCGGTGCGGGACACCGCCGGGACGCTCCGGGCCGGCGGCCGGGCGACGGGCGGCCCGACGGTCGAGAGGATCTTCGGGAAGCCGGTGCTCGACCGGGTCGGCGAGTGGCTCGGGCTGGGCCGGGCCGTCGCCGTGGGGGCGCGGCGCCCCGTGATCCAAGTCAAGGCCGGGGAGCTGCCGCGGGTCGTGGACGAGGCCGTCGCCGCGCTCGAAGGCTCCGGGCTCTACCAGCGCGGGGGCACGCTCGTCCGCGCCGTGCGCGGGGCGCCCGTCACCGTGGAGGGCGTCGCGCGGGACCCGTCGGCGCTGTCCATCGTCACGGTGACGGGCGCGAACCTCGCCGAGACCCTGACCCGCCTCGCCGCCTTCCAGAAGTGGGACGGGCGCGCGGAGGCGTTCGTCCCGACCGACTGCCCCGACAAGGTGGCGGCGACGCTCCTCGCGCGGGCCGAGTGGCCCCTCCCCCCGCTCACGGGGGTCGTCACGGCGCCCACGCTCCGGCCCGACGGGTCGATCCTCCAGGCGGAGGGATACGACCGGGAGACGGGGCTCCTCGTCGACTTCGGGGGCGTGGCGTTCCCTCCGATCCCCGAGGAGCCGACACGGCTCGACGCGATGCGCGCGCTGGAGATGCTGTCGGAGGTGCTGTCTGACTTCCCCTACGTGGACGAGACCGACCGGAGCGCCGCGCTCGCCTCGCTCCTGACGCCGCTCGTCCGTCGGAGCCTCCCCTCGGCGCCGCTCATCCTCTTCGCCGCACCGAAGCCGCGGTCCGGCAAGACGCTCCAGGCGACGATCGGGGCGGTCCTCGCGACGGGGCACCGGCCCGCCACGGTGACCTACAGCGACGACCCGCAGGAGGAGCGCAAGAAGATGATGAGCGTCCTCCTGGCGGGGGACGTCTGCCTGACGATAGACAACGTCTCGACCGAGCTGGGCGGCGACGCGCTCTGCACGGTCCTGACGGAACCCGTCTTCACGGACCGGCTCCTCGGCTCGAACCGGACCGCGACGGTCCCTACGAACGTCTTCATCACGGCGACCGGGAACAACGTCGCCGTGTCGGGGGACCTCTCGTTCCGCGTCCTTCCGGTGATGATCGACCCGGGCGTCGAGCGGCCGGAGGAGCGGGTCTTCGACGTCGACCTTCTGGAGGAGGTCCCCCGGCGCCGCGGCGAGCTGGTCGCGGCGGGGCTCATCGTCATGCGGGCGTACCACGTCGCCGGCCGGCCACCGCAGGGCCGGCCGCGCTGGGGCGGCTTCGACGAGTGGGCGCGCTGGGTCCGCGACCCGCTCGTCTGGCTCGGGTGCGCCGACCCGTGCGACGGGCGGCGGCGCGTCGAGGCGAACGACCCGGTACGGCAGGGGCTCGCCGCGCTCCTCGCGGCATGGGAGGGGGCGTTCGGCCGGGCGCCGGGGACCGTGGCCGAGGTCGCGCGGCTCCTCGCCGAGGGGCGCGGCGTCTGGCCGGCGCCCGAGCCGGAGGCCACGGCGGCGCTCCGGGAGGCGGTGCTGGAGGTCGCCGGGACCGTCCACGGGGAGATCAAGACGCGGCAGCTCGGGGTGTTCATCCGCGCCCACGCCCGGCGGATCGAGGGCGGGCGGCGGTTCGTCGAGGTCGGGACGGCCCACGGAGGCGGGACGAAGTGGCGGGTCGAGGTCGTCTGATGGTGACTTCGGTGACTTTGGTGGCACCTCTCCATACCGTCATCCCAAGAATGTCCGCGCATGTTTGGGGAGGGAGTAGAGAAATGCCCACCGAAGTCACCGAAGTCACCGCCGGGAGGAGGTAACGATGGCGCAGCGCTGCTCGCTCTGCCGGAGCCCGAGGCGCGCCGAGATCGACGAGGCGCTCCTAGCCGGGACGAGCTGCCGGGACGTGGCGGGACGCTTCGGGACGTCGAAGTCCGCCGTCGACCGGCACCGGCCGCACATCCCCCGGGCGCTCGCGTGGGCCGCCGCGCGGGCCGAGGACGTCCGCGCCGAGTCGGTCCTCGACAAGGTCCGCGGCCTGGAGGCCGACGCGCGGCGGATCGCGCGGCAGGCCGAGGCCGAGGGCGACACGAGGGCCGCGATGGCGGGCGTCAAGCTCCTCCTGGACGTCGTCGCGAAGCTCGGCGACCTCGCCGCCGCGGCGCGGGAGGAGGAGGTCGAGCCGCTCCTCGACGACGAGCAGCTCGCCGCAGAGGTGCGCCGGATACTCGGGGGCGAGCCGTGATCGCGACCCTGCCCCCTCGTCGGCGCGCGGCGCTGGAGCGGCTCGTCGTCGACCGCCTCGTCGGGCGGTTCCTCCGCGAGGCGGACGCCCGGCACCGCGCCGACCTGGCCGACCCGGAGCGCCGAGCCGGCGCCGTCGAGGACGAGCGGGCCGCGCGGCGCGACCTCGCCGAGCTGAGGCGGGCAAACGGTGGGCGGCTGCCTCGCGGGTTCGTGCGGCGGGAGGCGCTCGCGATGATCGCGGAGGGGTGGGGCGACTCCGCCCCCGACGTCGCTCCGTCCGAGCCCGATCCTGTCTACCCGCCGCCGAGGTGCGACGTCGAGGTCGCTCCGCTGAGGGAGCCCGAGCCCCCGCGCCTGCCGGCCGCCCCTCCGCCGAGGGAGCCCGAGCCCCCCGCCCCGCCGCCGAGGTGCGACGTCGGGGGCGCGGCGCCCGAGCCGGCCGCCGAGCCCGCCCCGCCGAGGGAGCGGCGGTTCGCCCTGCCCGAGCCGGAGGGGCGCGCCGCCCCGCCGCGTGCCCCGCGGCCGCCGACGGGGCCGAGGGTCATCACTGATTTCGGCGAGGTATTCGGCGTGGCGCCGGCCGAGCCCGACGGGATGGGCGACGACGGGCTGCCGATCGCCGCGAGGAGGGGACGATGGAACGACCCGAGCCCGTTCTGAGCGAGGCCGACGCGATCGCGAGGGCGACGCGGAGGCTGGAGAACGAGAGGAAGAGGCTCGCCAAGTGGCTGAGGCAACGCGACCGACGGCGGGGCGAGGAGGAGAATCCCCGGCAATGGGCCGAGGGCGAGGGGCCGAGGCCGCCGCGGGGCGCGGAGGGGGCGTGAGGGGCAAGCGGTCGGCGCCGAGGGGCGGCGGCGGTAAAGAGTCGGGACCGACCGTTGACAAGCGGCGGGTCCGGGCGTACATTGAAGGCGTGGCAAGGAAGCTCGCCTCCCCCAAGCGGCCCCGGGCGTACGGGTACGTCCGCGTCAGCACGTCAAAGCAGGTCGAGGAGGGCGGAAGCCTCGAAGCGCAGCGCGAGACGATCGCCCGGCATTGCGTCCTCTCCGGGTACGACCTCGCCGGGATGGCCGAGGACGCGGGAATCAGCGGCGGGAAGGGTGAGGACGGCCGTCCCGGGCTCCGCGAGGCACTCGACGCCGTCCGGGCTCGCCGCGCGGACGTCCTCGTGTGCTGCCACGCCGACCGCCTCGCCCGGAGCGTCGACGAGGCCGGTCACATCCGCGTCGAGGTGAGGCGAGCCGGCGGGAGGGTCGACGTCGTCGCCGAGGTGAAGGACGACCCGATTCGTCAGGCCGTCGACCGGATGCTCGCCGAGCTGGAGCGCATCCGGACGTCGCAGCGGATGGCCGCCTGGAACGCGCAGCGGCGCGCCAAGGGGCTCCCGGCCGGCCCGCCGCCGTTCGGCTCCCGCATCGGCGAGGACGGCCGCCTCGAACCGGAGCCGTCCGAGGCGCCGATCGTCGAGCGCATCCTCGGCCGGCGCGCGGAGGGCGCCACGCTCCGGGCGATCGCGGGCGAACTGAACGGCGCCGGCATCCCGTCGCCGACCGGCAAGGCGTGGAATCAGCAGACGATCGCGAACATCGTCCGGAGGGCCGGCGCGTGACCCCCCCGCACTCGCTCGTCGCGACGGTGCTCCACGAGGCGCGGCACGCGGTCGTCTTCCACGCCGTCGGCGCGGAGGTGCAACGCATCGAGGTCCGCCCCGGCGGCACCTCCCGCGTGACCGTCCGGGGGGCCGCCGCGGACGCCGCCGCGCTCGCGGTCGGCTACTTGGCGCCGCTGGCGGCCGGGGCCGACTTCGAGCAGTGCGCGACCGACGTCGAAGAGGCACGCGCCCTATGCGAGGACCGCGAGGACCTCGGCGTCGAGGCCGTGCTCCGGGCGCGGGACCTCGTGCAGGAGCGCGCCGAGGACGTGGCGAGGCTCGCCACGGCGCTCCTCATGCGCTGGAGGCCGGGCGCGGAGAGGTTCGGGATGACCGGGGACGAGGTGCGGGAGGTGCTGGGGAGGGAGCTCCCTTGACACCCCCGGGCCGAGTGATATCGTCGACGATATCATGACGCCGAAGCGGCTCCGGGACCTCCGGCTTGAACTCGCGGGGCTCAGGGCACGGAGGAGGTCGCTTCGTTCGTCGGACCTGGAGGGGTTCGCGAAGAAGCTGGGACGGAAGAGGGCGAACCGTGGAAGCGAGCCGACGTTCGTCCGAGAGGCACCGGGCTGGTTGCCGCTCTCCATCCCCGGCCACCCGGGGAAGACCCTAAGGATAGGGACGGCCTGCAACATCTTGAACCAGCTCGAAGGGGACTTGGACCGGTGGGAGAACGAGCTTCGCGATGCGAATGCGGGAGAGGACGATGCCGAAGAAGGTTGAACAGAGCGAGGTCGCAAAGTACTTGAGCCGCTCGTATTCGCGGATCCTGATTCCTCAGGAGGGCGGGGGTTACTCCGCGGAGATCCTCGAATTCCCGGGCTGCTTCTCCGAAGGGGACAGCCCCGAGGAGACGTACCGCAACCTCGAACGCGCGGCGGAGAGCTGGCTCCTCGCGTGCCTCGACTCCAAGACGCCGATCCCCGAGCCCCTGACCGACTACGAGGCCAGCGGGAAGTACGCGCTCCGCCTGCCGCGGAGCCTGTACGCCCGCGCGGCGAAGGTCGCCGCGAAGGAGGGGACGAGTCTGAACCAGTTCATCGTGACCGCCGTCGCCGAGGCGCTGGGGGCGCGGACGGTGGCGGCCGAGGTGCGTGCTGCACTCGGAGAGCGGGTACAGACGGCGTGCGGCCTGCCCGACCTGAGCCGGATCGGGACGGCGATGGCGAACGGACAGGGGCAGACCCCGGTCCCGGCGCTCACCGGGAAGACGGCAGTCAACTAACACTAAGGAGCCTTCGACATGGCCACACCCAAGCAGTTCACGATGAGTCTGAAGGAGGTCGCCGAGGTGCTCGTGAAGCACGTCGGCGCGACGAGCGGCCATTGGGGCCTCTACGTGCGGTTCGGCCTGGGGGCGACCAACATCGTGCACGCGGACGGCGAGCTTCATCCTGCGGCCCTCGTTCCCGTCCTCGAACTCGGGGTCCAGGAGTTCGAGCAGCCGAACTCCCTCACCGTGGACGCGGCGGAGGTGCAGCGGCGCGGGAAGGGCAAGCCGACGCGGCGGGCTGCGAAGGGAGCGTAGCGGGGCGACGCCGTGAGCCAGCTCCCGCGCCTTCACTTCGGCCGCATCGACGAGAGCCCCGTGCCGGTCGACGACGACGACGACGAGGAGCCGGACGTGACTCCGGCGAACGTGCTCATCGTCCTCGGGTTCGACCCGGCGGACGACGACCCGCCGCTAGGCCCGAGCCGGCAGAGAGAGGAGGAACCACAATGAGGAAGACGCGAGGAAGGGGCGGAGGGATCAGGCTCCCGGGGTTCGAGTGGGACCCGCGGACCAAGGTCGCGCGGTTCGAGGTAATCGTCCCCGGGACGCGCGCCAAGGTCCGCCGCCGGACGACGGTCGAGGCCGACACGAGGGACGCCGCTCTTGAGGAGTGGCGCCGGTTCCGGGCGGCCGCGCTCGCCGACCGGCCGGCCCGCGTCCCTCACACGCTCCGCACGTACTACGCCGCGCACGGCGCAGCGATCCGAGCCGCGCTCTCGCCGTCCGGCGCGCGCGCGGTCGACGACGCCGTCGCCCGCCTGCTCCGCTACCTCGGGGACACGCCGCTCTCGAAGATCAACGACGCCGCGGTGCGCGACCTCGTCGGGTTCATGCGCCGCGACGGCTACGACCTCGACGTGAGGTACAAGCGCGGCGAGAGGACGCTCCGGCGCCGGTTCAAGGGCGCGTATTCGCCGTGGACGATCAACAACACTCTGACCACGCTCCGGAAGATCCTCCGCGACGCGCTCGACCGCGAGGAGATCGACCGCTACCCGCTCCGCCGCCGGCTGCCGATGGAGAAGGTCCCGGCGCTCCGGCTGGAGCTGAGCGACGAGGAGCGCGCCGCGTTCCTCGGCGCGTTCGACGACCGGGCCGCGTTCGACCGCCGGCTCGCCCGGACGAAGGTCCGCGGGAAGGTCGTCGCGAGCCCCTGCTACGCCGTCCCGCGAGCGTTCGGCGGGTCGATCGCGCCGGGGAGCGAGGGGTCGGACTTCTACTTCGCGCGGTTCCGCTGGCTCCGCCCTCTGTTCGTCGTCGCGCTGGAGACGGGGCTCTCGCGCGGCGATCTCCTCGGGCTGAGGTGGTCCGACGTCAACCTCCGCGAGGGATGGATTCGCGTCCCGCGGACGAAGACGAAGGTCGAGGCGACAATCCCGCTCTCGCCCGCGTGCCGGGCGGCGCTCGACGAGTGCAAGGGCCGCGACGTCGTCGGGGCGCGCGTCTTCCTGACCGAGGAGGGCGCTCCGATCCCCCTCGGGACGGTCGTCCGCTACTTCGAGCTGGCGAAGGCGCTCGCGGGGATCGAGCGCCGGTTCCGCTTCCACGACCTCCGGCACTCGCTGGCGTCGCGGCTGGCGTCCCGGGGTGTCTCCATTCAGATCATCGCCCGCGTCCTCGGACACTCCTCGACGAGGATGGCGGAGCGTTACGCCCGGCCGTCCGAGGAGTCCCTCCGGGTCGTCGTCGAGGCCCTCTCCCAATCGAGCGATTCGAACTCCGCCGCGAACTCCGAGGCCCCGGAGCCCGAGCGCCCGGCCGCGGCCGCGGCCGCAAGTGGCAGCGCGGGCAAGGGGTTAGATGGTGGGAGGTGCCGGACTCGAACCGACGACATCCTGCGTGTAAGACAGGCGCTCTACCGGCTGAGCTAACCTCCCACGAGGAGCCAAGCTAGCCGGGCGGCGGCCGCGAAGTCAAGGACGAACGCCCCGCCGCCCGCGGGCGCGGGCCGCGCCTACTGGTCCATCCGCGGCGGCTGGACGACGAACTCCACCGCGCCGAGCGAACGCCCGACCGGGTCGAAGACCTCCGCCTTCCATCTCCCCGGCAGCCCCTTCACCCGCTTGGTCGACCAGGTCCGGTACTTCGGCCCGCGGACGGGGAGCCGGACGCGGCGGACCTCCCTCCCCTCGAAGCTCCAGACGTGCTCCACGAACGCCTCGCCCGTGGCCCCCTCGACCTTCGTGAGGAAGGCGACCGAGTCGACGTCGGGCCCGAAGGTCCTCCCCTCGCTGTCGCACCCCCGGTCCACCACGTCGCGGCAGACGGCGATGTCGGTGACCTTCAGCGGCGACTCGTCCGCCCGCGCCGGGAGCGCCGCGGCGAGGGAGGCGGCGACGAGGAGGAGGGCGAAGGCGGGGGCACGGAACCGATCGGGCACGGCCGGGCATCATAGCGAATCGGGATCGCAAGTTAGAAGACGGACCCGTGACGGGATCTCCCCCGGGGCCGGGGGCCAGGAGAGCGCGAAAGATGGAGCGATTCAATCTCGTCGTCGTCGGTGCGGGATCGGGCGGCCTCGTCGTCGCCGCCGGGGGCGCCGGCCTGGGGGCGCGCGTCGCGCTCGTGGAGAGGCACCGGATGGGGGGCGACTGCCTGAACACCGGCTGCGTCCCCTCCAAGGCGCTCCTGAAGGTCGCGAAGGTGGTGCAGCAGGCGCGGGAGGCCGGACGCTTCGGCCTGCGCGGCATCGGGGAGCCCGGCCCCCAGGACGCCAGGGCCGTCCTCGACTACGTCCGCTCCTGCCAGGCGCTCATCGCCCCCCACGACTCGGTGGAGCGGTTCACGGGCCTCGGCGTGGAGGTGGTGCCGGGGGCCGGCCGGCTCGAGTCGCCTCACGTCGTCGCCGTCGGCGACCGGAGGCTCCGGGGGCGGCACGTCGTCCTCGCCACCGGGTCGCGCCCGCGCGTCCCCGACGTCCCTGGCCTCGCGGAGGCCGGCTTCCTGACGAACGAGACGGTCTTCGACGTCGAGACGCTCCCGGGGGCGCTCCTCGTCGTGGGGGGCGGGCCGGTCGGCACCGAGCTGGGCCAGGCGTTCCAGCGGCTCGGCTCGAAGGTGACGATCGTCTCGTCGTCCGCCCACGTCTGCCCGAGGGAGGACCCGGACGTCGCGGCCGTCCTCGCGGCACGCCTGCGCGCGGAAGGGGTGACGATCCTCGACCGGAGCCGGGCGGTGCGTGTGGAGACGCGCGTGGAGACGCGTGTGGAGACGCGCGTAGAGACGCGAGGGGAGACGGGCACCGGGACGCAAGCCGGGGGCATCGGCCGCCGCAAGGCCGTGACCGTCCGCGACGAGAGCGGCGCGGAGACGGTGGTCGTCGTCGACGAGATCCTCGTGGCGGCGGGGCGCCGCCCGAACGTCGAGGGGCTGGGGCTCGAGGCCGCGGGCGTCGAGGCCGGGCCCAAAGGAATCACGACGGACCGACGCTGCCGGACGAACGTCCCGTCCGTCTGGGCGATCGGCGACGTGGCCGGCGGCCCGCTCTTCACCCACTGGGCGGGACACCAGGCGCGCGTCGTCCTGAGGAACACCCTCTTCCCCGGAACCGTCGCCTGCGACGCCGACAACCTCCCCTGGACGACCTTCACCGAGCCCGAGATCGCGCACGTCGGCCTGACGGAGGAGGCGGCGAAGGAGCGGGGGCTCGAGTTCCGGACGTTCCGGGTCGACTTCGACTCGAACGACCGGGCCGTCTGCGACGGCGAGACGGGCGGGACGTTCGCGAAGGTGGTCGCGGACCCGAAGGGGCGGATCCTCGGGGCCTCGATCGTCCACCCGCACGCGGGGGACCTCCTCGCCGAGCTGGTCCTGGCGAAGCGGTGGGGGCTCTCGCTCGGGCAGCTCTCCGACACGATCCACACCTACCCCACCCTCTCCGAGGTCGGCCGGGCGCTCGGCGACGCGTACCGGCGGACGAAGCTGACCCCGGGGACGCGGGCGCGGCTGACGAAGGTCTTCCAGTGGCTGAGACGCTGAGCCCCGCCCCGCCTGAGACTCCGGCGACTCCGGCGACTCCACCGACTCCCCCCGCGCCGCGCCGTCCCGCGTGGCCGCGCGCCGTCCTCGTCGTCGCTGCCATCGCCGGCCTCTTCCTGCTCTTCCGCCTCCTCCCGGTCGCGGCGTGGGTCGAGGCGTTCAAGGGGTGGGTCCGCGGACAGGGCGCCCTCGGGTACGTCGCGTACGGCGTCGTCTACGTGATGGCGTCGCTCGTCCCGGGCGGCCCCGCGGCCCTCCTGACGGTGGCGGGGGGCGCGGTCTTCGGCGTCGTGCCGGGGACGGTCGTCGTCTCGCTCTCGTCGACGCTGGCCGCCACCCTCGCCTACCTCCTCGCCCGGACGGTCTTCCGGAGCCGCGTCGAGCGGGGGTTGGCCGGCAACCCGCGCCTCCTCGCCCTGAGCCGGGCCATCGAGAGGGACGGCGTGAAGATCGTGGCGCTCGTCCGGCTGTCGCCGCTCTTCCCCTTCACGGTCGTCAACTGGGCGTTCGGGCTGACGCCGGTCCGTCCGGTCGCGTACGTCGTCACCAGCTGGCTGGCGATGCTCCCGGGAACCGTGGCCTATGTCTACCTCGGCTCGGCTGTCGGAAACGTGGCGTCGGGCGCCGGCCCCGTGCAGAAGGGGATCCACCTGGCGCTCGCGGCCGCCGCTGTCGTCGCCACCGCCGTGATCGCGCGGTTCGCGGCCCGGGCCATCCGCTCCGCCGGGATCGAGGCCCCTCCGGCGGAAGTTTCCCGGAACCCGGGCGCCCCCGGTGCGTAAACTTCCGGTGTGACCCCCACCGGGTTCGTCCTGAGGCAGCTGCGCGGCCGGCCTTTGAGGTCCGTCCTGACGGTCGGGGCGTTCTCGCTGAGCGTCGGCCTCCTCGGCTTCCTCCTCCTCCTCTCGAGGGCGCTCGAGAGGGAGTGGTCCCCGTTCATGGCGCAGCGGGTCATCGTGATGGCGAAGACGTCCTTCTTCGACCGGCTCCCCGGCGCGTACCTCGCGAAGATCGCGGCCACCGACGGGGTCGCCCGGGTCTGCCCGTTCGACTTCGTCGTCGGCTTCTACCGCGACAACCGTCCCGAGAACCAGATCCCGATCCAGGCCGCCCCGGCCGAAGACCTCCTCGCCGTCTACCGCGAGGCCGACGTCCCCCCCGCGGAGGCGGAAGCGTGGAAGGCCGACCCGCGCGGGGCGCTGATCGGGCCGATCCTCGTGAAGCAGCACGGGTGGAAGGTCGGGGACCACATCGTCCTGAAGGCCCCGGTGTCGGGGGGAGTGGTCGAGACGACCGTCCGCGCCGTGATGCGGTACGAGCTCGACAACGGCGTCTACCTGCACCGGCGCTACTTCGAGGGGCTGACCGGCGAGAAGGGGGAGGCCGCGATGTTCTGGGTCCTCGCCCGGTCGCGCGGCGACGTCGACCGGGTGACGGCCGCGCTCGACAGGACCTTCGAGAACGCGCCGGTCCCCGTCCGCGCCATGACCGAGCGGCAGTGGCAGCTCTCGTTCCTCGAGATGCTCGGGAACGTGAAGACCCTCCTGGGCAGCGTCGGCCTCGCGACGGCCTTCGCGCTCCTCCTCGTCACGAGCAACACCCTGGCGATGAGCGCCCGCGAGAGGCGATCCGAGACGGCGGTCCTCCGCGTCCTGGGCTTCTCGAGGGGTGCCGTCGCCGCGTTCCTCCTGGGCGAGGCGCTCTTCTACGGCCTCGCGGGGGCGGTCCTGGGGTCGGGGCTGATGTACGCCTTCGGCCGGGGGATCGCCGCCGCGCTCGCGGGGACGGCCTACGCCGGGATGGGCGCCCTCCTCTACCCGGACCTCGTCACCTTCGGCTTCTGCGCCGTCGTGGCGGGCGTCGTCGCCGTCCTGTCGGGCATCGTCCCCGCGCTGGGCGTGACGCGCCAGCCGGTGGCCCAGCTGCTGCGCGAGACGCGCTGAGCAACTATTCTCGGGGCGGTCCGTACCGGGAGAGGGACCGGCCGCCCGGTGGCGGTGCGAGGCGTGCCGCGGCGAGGCCGCTCCGAGAGGGAGGCGCGAGATGTCGAAGGCGGGGACGACCCGACGGGATCTGCTGAAGGGGACCGTGGCGGCGGGGGCCGCGCTCGGCCTGGCGGGCGCCACGGAGCGCCTCCTGGGCGAGACGCCGAAGCCGGCGCCGGCCGGGAAGACCCTCCTCATCCTCGGGGGGACGGCCTTCCTCGGGCCCGAGCTCGTCGCCGCGGCGAGGGCGAAGGGGTGGACGATCACGCTCTTCAACCGGGGGAAGACGAACCCCCAGCTCTTCCCCGACCTCGAGAAGCTGCACGGCGACCGGAACGGCGACCTGAAGGCGCTCGAGGGGCGGAAGTGGGACGCGGTCGTCGACACCTCGGCCTACTTCCCGCGGCAGGTGCGCCTGTCGGCGGGGCTCCTCGCGAACGCCGTGAAGCACTACACGATCGTCTCGTCGATCTCGGTCTACGCCGACACGTCGAAGCCCGGGATGGACGAGGCGGCGCCGGTCGCGAAGCTCGCGGACGAGACGGTGGAGAAGATCACCGAGGGGACCTACGGGGGGCTCAAGGCCCTCTGCGAGAGCGCCGCCGAGAAGGCGCTCCCCGGCCGGACCCTCGTCGTCCGCCCCGGGCTGATCGTCGGCCCCGGCGACCGTTCGGACCGCTTCACCTACTGGCCGGTCCGGGTCGCGCGCGGGGGCGAGGTCCTCGCCCCCGGCGCCCCCGCCGACCCGGTGCAGTTCATCGACGTCCGCGACCTCGCGGAGTGGATGATCCGGATGGTCGACCTCGGGACGACGGGGGTCTTCAACGCCACGGGGCCGAGGGACGAGCTCTCGATCGGCGCCCTCCTCGCCGCCTGCAAGCAGGCGAGCGGCAGCCACGCGACCTTCACCTGGGTCGACGCGGCGAGCCTCGAGGCGATGAAGGTCGAGGCCTGGAGCGACATGCCCGTCTGGCTCCCGCCGGTGGGCGAGAACGCCGGGGCGAACCGGATCAGCCTGGCCCGGGCGCTGGCGAAGGGGCTGACGTTCCGGCCGGTCGGGACGACCTGCAAGGACACCCTCGCCTGGTGGAGCACCCTCCCCGCGGACCGCCGCCAGAAGCTGCGCGCGGGGCTGACCCCCGAGCGCGAGGCCGAGGCGCTGAAGGCCTGGAAGGAGAAGAAGGCGAAGCCCGCGTGAGGACGAGGCTCCGACAGGCCCTCGCCCGCGTCGTCGACCTGAGGGAGGGGGAGGCGCGGAGCCTCCTCCTCTCGGCCGGCTACTTCTTCTTCCTCCTCGCGAGCTACTACGTCCTCCGACCGCTCCGCGAGGAGATGGGGGTGCGGAGCGGCCAGGAGTCGCTGACCTGGCTCTACATGGGGACCCTGACCGGGATGCTCGTCTTCAACCCGGTCTTCGGCGCGCTCGTCTCGAGGCTGACCCGCCGGGTCTTCATCCCGGTCGTCTACCGCTTCCTGATGGCCAACCTCCTCGTCTTCTACCTCCTCCTGACGAGCCTCGACGCGTCCGGGAGGCTCGCGGTCGCCCGCGTCTTCTTCGTCTGGGTCTCGGTCTTCAACCTCTTCGCCATCTCCGTCTTCTGGGGCTTCATGGCGGACCTCCACACCCCCGAGGAGGGGAAGCGCCTCTTCGGCTTCGTCAGCGTCGGAGGGACCCTCGGCGCCGTCGCGGGGGCGGGGCTGACGGCGCTCCTCGTGAAGGCGATCGGGCCCTACAACCTGATCCTCGTCGCCACGGTCCTCCTGGAGATCGCGGTCCTCTGCGTCAAGCGCCTCTCGCGCCTCCACCGCGTGGACGAGGTCGCGGTCCCGAAGGGCGCGGCCGTGGTGGCGCCCGCGGCCGTCCCGCCGCCCGGCGGCGAGTCCGAAGGGGTCCCCCCGGGCCGCGGGATGCTCCACGGGATGCGGCTGGTGGCCACCACCCCATACCTCCTCGGGATCTGCGTCTTCCTCTTCCTCTTCACCCTCAGCGCGACGTTCGTCTACTTCGAGCAGGCGCGGATCGTCCGGGCGGCGTTCCAGGACTCGGCCGCGAGGACGGCGTTCTTCGCCCGGATCGACCTCACGGTGAACGTCCTTTGCGTCCTCCTCCAGCTCTTCGTGACCGGCCGCCTGATCCGCTTCCTCGGCGTCGGGGGGACGCTCGCGGCGCTCCCTCTCCTCTCGCTCGGCCTCTTCGTCGCGCTCGCCGCCTCCCCCACGGCGGCGACGATCCTCCTCGTCCAGGCCGTTCGGCGCTCGACGGAGTACGCCGTCTTCCGGCCGGCGCGCGAGGTCCTCTTCACCGTCGTCACCCGCGAGGAGAAGTACAGCTCGAAGGCGTTCATCGACACGTTCGTCTACCGGACCGGCGACGCCTTCGGCGCGTGGGGCGACCGGCTCCTCAAGGCCTTCGCCCTCCCGGGCGCGACGCTGGCCGCCGCCCTGGTGCCGATCGCCGCCGTCTGGAGCGTGGTGGCCGTCCTCCTCGGGCGCGAGCAGGCGAAGCGGGCGGCGGCCCGGGACCGCGGCGAGGGGGCGGCGGCGCCGGCGTGAGGCTCAGCGCGTTCAGCGGACCGTCACCTCCGCGAGGAGCCGCATGTCGCGGCCGACGGGGACGAGGCGGAACGGGACGACGGAGACCTCGGGGCCCTTCCCCTTGGTCCCGCCCTTCATCACCACGACGACGCCGCGGCTGACGCCCATCGGCCCCGAGCTGAAGTAGTTGACGCCGACCGAGTAGGTCCCCGGGACGAGCCGGCCGGTCCTCACGACCTCGGGGCCGAAGCCCTGGGTGACGTCCTCGTAGAGCTCGAGCCCCGCCCGCGTCTGGCGGTGCGAGTAGAAGCACTCCTCGCCCGCCGGGTCGACGACGTGGAGGTCGACGTCGTTCGCGTCGGTCTCCCAGGCGAGGGTGACGCGGAGGGCGTCGGTCCTCGCGAGGTCGATCCCCCGCTCCTTCGCGCGGCGTTCCACCTCGTCCCTCCGCCCCGGCTCGGCGGCGATCCAGCCGCGGTAGACGTATCCCAGCTCCTCGAGGACGACGCGGCGGGCGTTGCCGTACCACCCCGGGAAGTTCCGGGCCGACGCTTCCTCGAGGACGCGCGCGGCCTCGGCGTGGCGGCCCAGCCGCCAGAGGACGAGGGCGAGGTGGCGGTGGGCGTTCACCCGGTCTGGCCTCAGCTCCACCGCCCGGCGCAGCGGCGCCTCCGCGTGCGCGGCGTCGCCCGCACGGAAGAGGAGGAGCCCCGCCCGCTGGAGGAGCTCCGGCTTGCCGCCGGCGATCTCGACGAGGGAGCCGAAGGCGCGCGCGGCCTCTCCCTTCCGTCCGAGGGCGAGCGCCGCCTCGCCGAGCGCTTCGTAGACCTGCGCGTTCTCGGGGTCGAGCGGCTGCCAGGCGACGGCGAGGGCGCGCAGCTTCTTCCACTCCTTCCGGGAGGCGAGGGCTTCGGAGAGGAGGGTGTAGCCGGTCCGGTCGCGGGGCTGAGCCTTCACCGCCTCCTCGAGGCGGGCGACGTCGGCGTCCGCGGGCAAGAAGGGCTCGGTCCAGGCCGGGCGCCGGTCCCGCGGGCCGGGGCCGGTGACCGTCGCCTGCGTCGCTGAGGGGGCCGCGTTCTGGCGGACCGCGCCCGCGGCACCGCCCAGGACGCCCCCCGCGACCCCGCCCTCGACCCCGCCCTCGACTCCACCGGCGACGGCGTCCGCGAGCGGCTCCGCCGCGTTCCGCGCGGGAGCCGACCGCTCGGCGACCTTCGGCGCCCCTTCGCTCGACGCTTCCCCCTTCCCCTTCTCGTCGTCCGCCTCCTGCGCCCGCACCAGGGCGTCGCGACGCGCGTCGCCGGACGACACGTCCTTCCGCTCGGCCTCCCGCGGCGGGACGACGCCGGGGCTCGTGAACGTGAGCGCCGGCCGGTCGAGCCGCTCGATCCCCGACGGGCCGACGGTGAGGATCTCCGCGAGCGCCCGCCGGTCGAGGCCGAAGCGGCGGTAGTCCTCCTCGCTCTCCAGGACGAGGAGCGTCGTCCGCGGGACGAGGATCCGCCGCTCGACGCTGATCCTCACCTGCTCCGTGGCCAGGGCGTCCCTCACCGCGGGGTCCTTCTCCCGCGCCTCGCGCTCGGCGAGGGAGGCGAGCGACGCGCGGTAGGCCTCGCGCTCGAGGAGCGGGGCGAACGAGGCGGCGGGGAGGGCGCGCGCGGCGCCGTTCACCCGGGCCAGGGTCCGGCCCCCCGCGACGAGACGCGCCGCCGGGGCCGCTCCCGGCTTCAGCCGGCCGAGGACGATCAGCTCGCTCCCGGGCTGGACGTCGGCGAACGACGACGGGTACGACCACTCGCAGGCCGGGTCCTCGGCCGAGAGCTCGACGCCGAGCGGCTTCCCGAGGGCGAGGGCCGCCTGACCCGCGCGCTCGCGGAGCCCTTCGCTGAACGGGACCTCGACGACGCGCCCGCGGCCGTGGACGAGGGTGCCGAGGGTCTCGGCGTCCTGGCGGCTCCCGAGGACGAGCGCGTGGAGGGGCGCGCCCGGCGGGAGCTTCGCCGCGGCGGCCAGGAGCTCCGGGCGGCCGGTGGCCCCGAGCGTCGCCACGCCGTCGCTGACGAGGACGACGCGCGGCGCCGCCGCCGTTCCGGCCTCGCCCGCGACGATCGACGCCGCCTTCCCGAGGGCGGCGGCGAGGTCGGTCCCGCCCAGGAACCCCCGCGCGCCGAGCGCCTTGCCGACCTTCCCGGCCCAGGCGGCCGCGGTGTCGCTCCCGAGGTCGGCGACCTCCTGGTCGAAGGCGACGAGGCGGACCCTGTCGCCGGCCGGCAGCGCCGCCAGGAGGTCCTCGAGGGCCTCGACGCGCGGGACCATCCCGTCCGCGGCCGAGGCCGACGTGTCGACGAGGAAGAGCCAGCCCCCCGGGGCGGAAGGCGCCCGGGGCTCAGGAAGGCGCGGGTGGAACGCCGTCAGGACGAAGTCGCCGGCCGTCAGCGTCTCGACCTCGGGGGCGCCGGGCTCCCGGCGGAAGGAGACGAGGAGGTCCTTCTGCGGCGTGAAATCGCTCTCGTCGACCTCCACGGTCTTCGCGGTCGACGTCCGCGCTCCGGCCTGAGCGCGCAGCTCGCCGGCCGCGGTGCTCGCGTCGCCGACGCGGCGCTCACCCCCCGCCGCGTCGCCGACGCGGCGCTCACCGGGGAGCGGGGCGAAGAGCCCGTGGAAGGCGAATCGGCCGATCCGCGGGAGGCCGCGGAGCGGCAGGGCGTAGGTCCTGACGCCGTCCTCGAGCGGCAGGACGCGGCTGTAGGAGAGGACGAGGCGGACGGTGTCGTTCGCCTCGATCGGGAAGACGCGCGCCGAGAAGCGGTTCCCCTGGTCCGACTCGAGGAGGGCCGGGTCGCGCATCTCGTGGAGGATCGTGTCGTAGACGCGGTGGGCGCGGAGGCGCTCGACGACCTCCCCCTCCATCAGCGAGCCGCGCACCGACTTGGCGAAGCGGCTGATCGCCGCACCGGCGGGGAGGACGGCCGTGAAGCGCCCCTCCATCCGCCGCGGGTGGGGGTTCCGGAACCGCATGTCCAGCTCGGTGAGCGACAGCATCCCGTGCACCGCCGCCCGGACCGTCAGCTCCTCGAGCACCAGCTCCTGGCCGTCGGGGTCCGACATCGAGAGCGGCGCGGGTGGTGCCTCCGATGGCGCCGGCCGCGGCTTCGCCCGGGCGACGGCGGCCTCGCGCGCCCTTGCGGCGGGCGGGCCCGCCGAACGCGCCTCATCTCCCCCGAACGTGAGGAGGGCGAGCGGAAGGGCGAGCGGAAGAGCGAGGGAGCCGAGGAAGACGGGGAGGCCGGCGCGGCGGGTGGGTCTCATCGTTCGCGGTCCTTTCGGCGGGATTCGCAAGAGGGCGGTCCGCCAGGTGAGACCCCCGGCGCGCGGGGAAGTTCCGGGCCGGAGAGGCCGGCGGCTAGACGATCCTCTCCCGGACTTTCGCGGAGATGAGGTCCATGGCCCAGACGGCGACGGCGATCAGGAGGACGAGGGTGGAAACCTCGGCCCACTCGCCCAGGTCGACGCGGGGCTTGAGGATGTAGCCGATGCCGCCGCCCCCGACGAAGCCGATGATCGTCGACATCCTCACGTTGATGTCCCAACGGTAGATGGTGAACGAGAGGAACGGCGGGATCACCTGCGGGACGACCCCGTACCGGTAGACCTGCAGCGTCCCGGCGCCCGTGGCGCGGATGGCGTCCATCGGCCCCTCGTCGATGCTCTCGATCTGCTCGCTGTAGAGCTTGACGAGCGCGGCGACGGAATGGATCCAGAGCGCGAGGACCCCCGCGAAGGGGCCGATGCCGACCCACGAGATGAAGATCAGCGCCCAGACGAGCGGCTCGACGGCGCGGGCGAGGTTCATCAGGGTCCGGACGACCGTGTAGAGGAGCCGCGCGCCGCGGCCGTGCCGCGTCAGGTTGCGGGCGGCGGCGAAGGAGAGGACGAAGGCCGGGGGGATGGCGAACGCCGTCGCCATAAAGGCGAGGAAGAGGGTCTGGACGAGGAGGATCAGCCCCTCGAAGAGGACGGCCCCCGACGGGTGGGCCATCCCACGCAGGATGTCGCCCGCCTTCCGGAAGTTGGTGAAGAGCGTCGGGAGGTCGACCTCGGTGACGAGCCAGCCGGTGAAGAAGGTCAGCTCGACGAAGAGGACGCCGAACCAGCCGCGGAGGGTCCGGTCCCAGGGGGTCGTCCGCTCGTCCTCGGTGGCGAGCCCCGCGAACGACGTCCCGGGCGAGGGCCCCAGGACGCCGCGCGCCGCCTGCCACGCGACGGCGAGGAGCAGCGCCGCGGCGGCGAGGCGGCCGTAGGCGAGCCGCTCGAGGGTCTCCTGCGCCGTCCGGACGGTCCCGTCCGATCCGGCCAGGACGAGGGCACGGACGAGGAACTCGACCATCAGCCCGAAGGTCCAGAGGAGCCCCGCGTCGGTCGCGAGGGCCGACGCGCGCCGGGCGGTCCCGCTCTCTTCGCCGCTCACGCGTCAGGTCCCCCGGCCGCGAAGCCGAACTCCGCCTCCTCGCCGTAGATGGCCTTGAGCGTCTCGAGCGAGAACGCCTCCGGCCCCCCCTCGTGGACGACGCGCCCGTCGCGCAGCGCGACGACGCGGGTCGCGTAGCGGGAGACGAGGTCGATGTCGTGGAGGGAGCAGACGACCGTCAGCCCCTCCTCGCGGTTCAGCGCCTCGATGTGGCGCATGACGGAGTGCCGGAGAGCGGGGTCGAGCGAGGCGACCGGCTCGTCGGCCAGGATCAGCCGCGGCCGCTGCATCAGGGCGCGGGCGATCGCGACCCGCTGCTGCTGCCCGCCCGAGAGCCGGTCCGCCCGGCTTCCCGCCCGGTCGGCCAGCCCCACCCGCGTCAGGGCCGCCATCGCGCGCTCCTCCTCGGGCTCCGGGAAGCTGAGGAGGAGGCTCCGGAAGGTCCCGGTCCTCCCGAGCGACCCCGAGAGGACGTTGTCGAGGACCGTGTGCCGCTTCACGAGGTTGAACTGCTGGAAGATCATCCCGACCTCGCGCCGCAGGGCGCGGAGCTCGGCCCCCTCGGCGCGCGTCACGTCCCGTCCGAAGACCTCGACGCGCCCCCCGGTCGGCTCGAGGAGCCTGTTGACGCACCGGAGGAGCGTCGACTTCCCCGAGCCGGAGAGGCCGAGCACCGCGAGGAACTCCCCCTCGCGGACCTCGAGCGAGACGCCCCGGAGCGCCTTCACGCCGTTCGGGAACTCCTTCGTCAGCTCCTCGACCCGGACGAGAGGGGCGCTCACCTCTTCCCCTCCTGCTTCTTCCTCAGCCTGGCCTCCTCGGCCTCCATCAGGGCGCCGGCCGAGATGCCGGTCGCCTTCAGCGTCGCGCGGAAGCCGTCGAAGACGGCGTCGTCGCACGGCTTCGCGTCGACCCCGGCCACGAGGTCGAGGTACGCCTCCTGCCCCGCCTGCGTCCTCAGGAACCGCGCGAGCGACTCCCGGAAGCGGTTCCAGACGGGGCGCGGAAAGCCGGGCCTCACGCAGCAGACGTCGTTCGGGATCGGGTCGGTCAGGGCGAGGACCCGCACCTTCTCGAGGAAGGCGAGCCGCTCCTCGTCGGTGGCGAGGCGCTTCATCAGGAGGTGCCTCGCGTCGGCGACGAAGGTGTGCTCCACCTGGTTGACGATCCCCGGCGGCGACCAGAAGGCGGAGCCGCCGGCCGCCTTGCCGTCCGCCACGGCCTGCACGGCGTTGGCGTGGCCCCCGGCGTAGTAGACGTGCCCCAGCTTGACGCCGTGGGCGGCGAGGAGGTTCGCGGGGAAGATGCAGCCGGAGGTCGACGTGGCGTCGGAGTAGGCGTACGCCTTCCCCTCGAGGTCCTCGAGCCGCTCGATCCCGGAGTCGCTCCGGGTCAGGACGCAGCCGTAGTAGACGGAGACCCTCTCCTTGACCGGCTTCTCGCTCTTCCAGAGGACGCGGCTTTGCGCGAGGGTGCCGGGCCGCGTCCCCTCGAGCACCTTCCGGCCGTCCCCCACGAGGTCCTTCGGCCCCGAGAAGACGTGCCGGCTCGCGGCCGCGGCCACCCGGTCCGGCTGGTCGAGGAGGAGGCGGACGGCGTCGGAGTCGCTCTCGGCGGGAACGGCCTTCCAGCCCGGCGCGACCCGGTCGAGCTCGGCGGAGAGGACGGCCCGCAGGTCGGGAGCGAGGCCCTTCGAGACGGCGACCCCTTTCCCCGCCAGCTCCTCCGGGCGGGCGGGCTCCCCCGGAGCGGTGCGCACGGCGAGGATCACGTAGACCTCGGCCTCGCGGACGACCTGCAGCCGCGCCTCGGCCCCGTACCGGGCGTTGGCGAGGACGTACGCGAAGGCGGGGACCCAGGCGATGTCCGCCTGGCCGGCGCCGAGCGCCTGGACGACCGCGGCGTAGCTCGTCGGGACGGCCGACCGGATGACGAGGCCGGCGTCCTTCCGGACGAAGTCGGCCAGCTCCGATCCGCGCCGGGCGAGCGTCCCCTGCTCGACGGACGGGACGAAGAGCATCCTCACGACCCGCTCGCCGCCGCGCTCCAGCCGTCCCCGGTGGACGACCCCGGCGACGAACGCCGCGAGGAGGAGGACGACGAGGAGCCAGCCGGCCACGCGGCCCACGCGGCCCACGCGGCCCACGCTCCCTCCGGGCCTCGCCGCCCGCACCGGCCTTTGCCCGGTCCCGGCGCCCCCCGGGCCGCCCGGGACCGCTCCCCCGCTGCTCATGCCGGACCGGGATTCTACGGTCCCCGTGTGAAGCCGCGCCGCGCCTGTCCCGGGAGGGCACCGCCCCCCCTTCGCCCCGCCCCGCCCCTTGACGACCGGCCGCCCGGAGACCTACCGTTCGTCAGGAGTCGAAATGACGGAGACCCCCCTCGGACGCACCGTCGCCATCGCCAAGGCCCTCGCGAACCCTGCACGGCTCCGGATCCTCGGGCTGCTCGAGACCGGAGAGTCGTGCGTCTGCCAGATCACGGCGGTCCTGGGCCTGGCCCCGTCCACGGTCTCGGCCCACCTCTCCGACCTGAAGCGGGCGGGTCTCGTGGCCGAGCGGAAGGCCGGCAGGATCGTCCACTACCGCCTCCGCGACGACGCCCGGTCCCGAGCGTTCCGGAAGGCGGCCCTCGTCGCCATCCGCGAGGACGGCCACCTCCTGCGCGACCGGGAGTTCCTCGACAGGGTCCACGCCGTGCCGGTGGAGGTCTTCTGCGCCGCGGGCGCCAACTGGAAGAGGCTCCCCGCCTTCCGCGGCACCGGCAAGGCCCCGTCCGCCCGGCGGGCCACCGCCCCCCGCCGCGCCCGCTGACCTCCCCGCCCGGTCCGGTCCCGGCGCCTCCCGAAACATTCGAGCTCCGGGTGGCGTAGGATGGGATAACGGAACGGACGAGTCCGTTTCGGCTTCCCCATGCCCCGCAAGAAGACCGAGGCCAAGCGCCTCGCCATCCTGGACGCCGCGACCGAGGTCTTCTCCCGAAGGGAGTTCGACGAGGTCCTGACCGACGACGTCGCCGCCGCGGCCGGCGTCGGAAAGGGGACGCTCTACCGCTACTTCCCGACCAAGGACGACCTCTACTTCCAGATCCTCGTCCGGGGGTTCGACGAGCTCGACGCCGTCCTGGCCGTGCCCCGCCCCGCGGCGGAGCCCGTCGCGGACCGCCTGGCCTGGGTCGCCCGGGAGGTCGTCAGGATCTTCCGGGGCCGCCAGCCGTTCACCCTCCTCCCCCGGGTCAGCGAGCGGAGGCTCTGCGCGCGCAGGCGGGAGCTGGACCGGCGCCGCGCGGCGCTGATCCGCTTCGTCGAGGAGACCGTGGCCGCCGGCGTCGCGCGCGGCGAGGTTCGCCCGCTCGACCCGCGGGTCGGCGCGGAGCTCTTCATCGGCATGGTCCGCGCGGCCACCTACCGCGCCGGGAGCGCCGCGCGCTCCGCCGCGTTCGAGCGCGAGCTGATGGCCGTCTTCCTCGACGGCGTTCGCCACAAGGAGGTCCCATGAGACCGGCGGTCCCCGCGCTCGGCGCGGCCCTCGCCCTGATCCTCTCCGCGGGGGGCTGCGCCACCGCGCGCCCCGCGCCCTACGTCGACGCGGCGGCGCCTCCGTCGCCCGCGCGGACCTGGAGCCCGCCCCAGGGCGCCGTGCCCCCTCCGCCGCCGGCGGCCCGGGAGGCCCCGACCCTCCCCCCCGAGCTCCTCGCGGGCCCGCACACCGTGACCCTCGCGGAGGCGGTCGACCTCGCCCTCGCCGACAGTCCGGCCACGCGCCGGAGCTGGCGCCAGGCGCGGAGCGCGGCGGCCGACGTCGGGAGCAAGGAGGGGGCCCTCTGGCCCCAGCTGGAGGTCGACGCCCAGCTCCTGCGCCAGAAGTCGGTGGCGCTCGGCGGCCGGTTCGAGACCCTCCTGACGAGCTGGGGCCCGTCGGCGACGCTCAGCTGGACTCTCTTCGACTTCGGCGGACGGAAGGCCGAGGTCGAGCAGGCCCGCCAGACCCTCTTCTCGGCCGGCTTCCTGCACGACGCCGCGGTGAGCGACCTCGTCCTCCAGGTGGAGGGGGCCTACTACCAGTACCAGGGGGCCAAGGAGCTCGTCGTCTCGACCGAGGCCAGCCTCAAGCAGGCCGAGGAGAACCTCACCGCCGCCGAGGAGCGCCGCCGCGCCGGGGTGGCGACGATCGCCGACGTCCTCCAGGCGAAGACGAGCGTCTCGCAGCGGCGTCTCGAGGTCGAGACCGCGCGGGGGCTCATCGAGACGACGCGGGGGGCCCTCGCCACCGCGCTCGGCGTCCCGGCCACCATCCCCGTCGACGTGACCGCCCTCCCGGACGGGCTCCGGCTCGAGGGGGCGACGCCGGCCGTGGAGGAGCTGATCGCGCGGGCCGAGAGCGAGCGCCCCGACCTCGCGGCGGCGCGGGCCCGCGCGCGGGGGGCCTGGAGCAAGGTCCGCTCCGCCCGGGCCTCCGGCCTGCCGGCCCTCTTGACCGTGGCGACCGCGGGCCGCACGTACTTCGAGAGCGCCGACGCGACGACCCCCTTCGGGGACTCCTGGTCGGCCGGCCTCTTCCTCCGCTGGCCGCTCTTCAGCGGCTTCTCGAAGGCGTACGACGTGAAGAAGGCCGAGGAGGACGCGGCCGCCGCGGACGCCTTCACCGACTCGCTCGCCCAGCAGGCCGTCCTCCAGGTCTGGACCGGGTACTACGCGGTGAGGACCGCCGCCCAGCGGATCCGCGCCGCCAGGGACCTCCTCGAGAGCGCCGGGCAGTCGGAGGAGGTCGCGCGCGGGCGCTACAAGGCCGGCGTCGGGGGGATCCTCGACCTCCTCGCCGCCGAGTCGTCCCTGGCGGAGGCGCGGGCGACCGACGTCCAGGCGCGGGCGTCGTTCCTGACGGCCCTCGCGCAGCTCGCGCACGACATCGGCGTCCTCGGCCTCCCGACCATTCCCCAGCTGAAGAAGGAAGCGCCATGAGACTCCGGACGACGGCCCCCGCCCGCTGCTTCGCCCCCCGCGCCGCCGCGCGGCGGGACGGCGCCTTCCGCCTCCCCGCCGGGCTCGCCGCGGCCCTGGCCTCCCTCGCCCTCGCGGCCTCGACGTCCTGCGGCGGGGGCGCCGCGAAGAAGGGAGGCCCCGAGGCGGTCCCCGTCCGCGTGGCCCCGGTGGAGCAACGCGACGTCCCCTTCGACCTCTCGGCGATCGGGCACGTCGACCCCTCCTCGACCGTTGCGGTCAAGCCGCGCGTCGGCGGCGCCGTGACGGAGGTCCACTTCCGCGAGGGGGACGACGTGGAGAAGGGGAAGCTCCTCTTCGTGATCGACCCCCGGCCGTTCGAGGCCGCCCTCTCCCAGGCCCGGGCCAACGTGGCCCGCGACCGGGCCAGGGCCACGGAGGCCGAGCGGACCCTCGCCCGCTACCAGGAGCTCGTCGGGAAGGAGTACATCACCCAGGAGCAGTTCGACCAGGCGCGGGCCGACGTCGAGGCGCTGCACGCCACGGTCCAGGGGGACGAGGCGTCGATCGAGCAGGCCCGCCTGAACCTCGAGTACTGCCGGATCACCGCCCCGGAGTCGGGCCGGACCGGGAGCCTCCTCGTCTACCCGGGCAACGTGGTGGCGGCCAACGACGCGAGGCCCCTCGTCGTCATCAACCGGATCGAGCCGGTCTTCGTCAGCTTCTCGGTCCCGGAGAGCGTCCTGGGGGAGGTGAAGTCCCGCTCCCGGACGGCCCGCCTCGAGGTGACCGCGACGACCCCCGACGGGACGACGCACCGCGGGGAGCTGACGTTCATCGACAACGCCGTCGACCCTCAGACCGGGACGATCCAGCTCAAGGCGACCTTCCCGAACCGCACCCGCGGGCTCTGGCCGGGGCAGTTCGTCACGACGGCCCTCACCCTCTACACCGACGCGAAGGCGACGGTGGTCCCCTCCGAGGCGGTCCAGAAGGGGCAGGAGGGACCCCACGTCTGGGTGGTGAAGGACGACCTGAAGGCCGAGAGCCGCCCGGTGAAGGTGTCGAGGACCTGGCACGACCTGGCGCTCGTCACCTCCGGCCTCGCTCCCGGCGAGCGGGTCGTCACCGACGGCCAGATCCGGCTCGCCCCGGGGGCGACCGTCTCGGTGAAGAAGGACGCCGCGGCGACCGCCGGGACGGGAGCGGAAGCGGCCGCGGGGGGGACGCCGTGAACCTCTCGGCGCTCTTCATCAAGCGCCCCGTCATGACGACGCTCGTCATGACGGCGATCCTCGTCTTCGGGATCATGGGCTACCGGCTCCTGCCCGTCAGCGACCTGCCGAACGTCGACTTCCCCACGATCCAGGTCTCCGCGCGCCTCCCCGGCGCGAGCCCCGAGACGATGGCCTCGGCCGTCGCGACGCCCCTCGAGCGGCAGTTCACGACGATCGCGGGCCTCGACTCGATGACGTCGTCGAGCATCCTCGGGCTGACGCAGATCACCCTCCAGTTCACCCTCAGCCGCGACATCGACGCCGCCGCCCAGGACGTCCAGGCCGCGATCACGGCGGCCACGCGGCAGCTCCCCCCGGACATGCCGGCGCCGCCGACCTACAACAAGGTCAACCCGGCGGACCAGCCGGTCCTCTACCTCGCGCTCTACTCCGAGACGCTCACGCTCTCCACCGTCGACGACTTCGCCGAGACGAACATGGCCCAGCGGATCTCGACGGTCAGCGGCGTCGCGCAGGTGCAGGTCTTCGGCTCGCAGAAGTACGCCGTCCGGCTCCAGGTAAACCCGCTCGCCCTGGCGACGAAGGGGATCGGCATCGACGAGGTGGCGGCCGCCGTCCGCGGCGCGAACGTCAACCTGCCGACCGGGACCCTCTGGGGGAAGAACGAGGCGGTCACCGTGGAGGCCACGGGGCAGCTGACCGAGGCCGAGCGCTACCGGCCCCTGACGGTGGCCTACCGCAACGGGGCCCCGGTCCGCTTCGAGGAGGTGGGGCGCGCCCTCGACAGCGTCGAGAACGACAAGACGGCCGCCTGGTACACGAACAAGCGGGCCGTCGTCCTGGCCGTGCAGAAGCAGCCCGGGACGAACACGGTCGAGGTGGTCGACGCGATCAAGCGGATCCTGCCCACCTTCGAGGCGCAGCTCCCCGCGGCCGCGAAGCTGGAGGTCCTCTTCGACCGCTCGAGGTCGATCCGCGAGTCGGTGAGCGACGTCAGGTTCACGCTCCTCCTCACCCTCTCGCTCGTCGTCCTCGTGATCTTCCTCTTCCTGAGGAACCTCTCCGCGACGGTCATCCCCTCCCTCGCCCTCCCCCTCTCGATCACCGGGACCTTCGCGGTGATGTACCTCCTGGGGTACTCGCTCGACAACCTCTCGCTCATGGCGCTGACGCTCTCGGTGGGCTTCGTCGTCGACGACGCCATCGTCATGCTGGAGAACATCCACAGGCACATCGAGATGGGGAAGGGGGTCCTGGCCTCGGCCCTCGACGGCTCGGCCGAGGTGGGCTTCACCATCCTCTCGATGACGCTCTCCCTCTCGGCCGTCTTCATCCCCGTCCTCTTCATGGGCGGCATCGTCGGGCGCCTCTTCCGCGAGTTCGCGGTGACGATCGGCGTGGCGATCCTCGTCTCCGGCGTCGTCTCCCTCTCCCTGACGCCGATGCTCTGCAGCCGGTTCCTGAAGCCGCACCACGAGCAGAAGCGGCACGGCCGGCTCTACAACGCGCTCGAGCGCCTCTTCGACGGCGCCCTCTCCGTCTACTCCGCGGGGCTCCGCCGGGTCCTTCGCCACCGCCGCGCGACGATGGCCTTCTCGGCGGCCGTCCTCGTCGCCACCGTCCTCCTCTTCAAGGTGATCCCGAAGGGGTTCCTCCCGAGCGACGACATCGGGCAGATCTTCGGGTTCACGGAGGCGGCCCAGGGGATCTCGTTCGACGCGATGGTCCAGCACCAGAAGGAGGTCGCGGCGGTGGTCGGGCAGGACCCGGCGATCGAGGGCTTCATGTCGAGCTGCGGGAACCGCGGCAACAACATCAACGCGAACAACTCGGGCTTCATCTTCGCGCGCCTCAAGCCGCTCTCGGAGAGGAAGGAGAGCCCGGACGAGGTCATCGCGCGCCTGCGCCCGAAGCTCGCCCAGATCCCGGGGATCCGCGTCTTCCTCCAGAACCCGCCCCCGATCCGGATCGGCGGGAACCTGACGAAGAGCCAGTACCAGTACACGCTGCAGGACCCCGACACGGACGAGCTCTACCGGTACGCGCCGCTCCTCGCGCAGAAGATGCGCGCGCTCCCCGGCCTGACGGACGTCACCTCCGACCTGCAGCTCGCGAACCCCCAGGCCGTCGTCGAGATCGACCGCGACAAGGCGGGGGCCGTGGGCCTGACGGCCGCGGGGATCGAGGACGCCCTCTACACGGCCTACGGCTCGCGGCAGATCTCGACCATCTACGCGCCGAACAACCAGTACCAGGTCCTGATGGAGGTGGAGCCGCGCTTCCAGCGCGACCCCTCCTCGCTCTCCCTCCTCTACGTCCGGTCGGCCAAGGGGGGCCTCGTCCCGCTGTCGGCGGTCTCCCGGATCCGCCAGAACCTCGGCCCGCTGACGGTCAACCACGCGGGGCAGCTGCCGGCGGTCACCCTCTCGTTCAACCTGAAGCCGGGGGCCGCCATCGGCGACGCCGCCTCGGCCGTGGACAGGCTGGCCCGGGAGGTCCTCCCGGCGACGGTGAAGACGAGCTTCCAGGGGACCGCCCAGGCCTTCCAGTCGTCCCTCCAGGGCCTCGGCGTCCTCCTCCTCGTCGCGATCCTCGTGATCTACATGGTCCTCGGGATCCTCTACGAGAGCTTCCTCCACCCGCTGACGATCCTCTCGGCCCTGCCGTTCGCGGGCTTCGGGGCGCTCGTGACGCTCCTCCTGTTCAAGGTGGAGCTCTCCATCTACGCCTTCGTCGGGATCATCATGCTCGTCGGCCTGGTCAAGAAGAACGGCATCATGATGGTCGACTTCGCGATCGAGGCGCGCCGCGAGGGGAAGGACGCGCTCACGGCCATCTACGACGCCTGCGTCGTCCGCTTCCGGCCGATCATGATGACGACGATGGCCGCCCTGATGGGGACCCTCCCGATCGCCCTCGGCCTCGGGGCCGGCGCCAGCTCGCGCCGCCCCCTGGGCCTCGCGGTCGTCGGCGGCCTCGTCTTCTCGCAGCTCCTGACGCTCTTCGTCACGCCGGTCTTCTACGTCTACATGGAGGAGTTCCGCGCCTGGCTCGACCGGCGGCACGAGACGCGCTCGCCGGCGGCCGCGTCTCACGGAGGGCCCGCCGCGGACGCCGCCTCCTGACCTCCCGGGCCCGGCCGTCCCCCGCGGCCGGGCCGGCCTCACCTCGTCGTTGACCGGCCTCCCGGGAGGAGCCTAGACTCCGGTAGGTTACGAAATGACGAACGTGACGCTCCCCCGTCTCCTCGACCTCACGAAGGCCCTGGCGAACGGCATCCGGCTCCGGATCCTCGGCGTCCTGGCCTCCTGCCCCGAGCTCTGCGTGGGACAGGTCGCGGCCGTCTTCGACATGGCGCGGTCCACCGCCTCGGAGCACCTCTCCGACCTGCGGCGGGTCGGCCTCCTCACGGAGCGGCGCGACGGCCGCTTCGTCTACTACTCCCTCGCGGAGGAGGAGGCCGCGCGCACCTGGCTGCGCGTCGTCCTGGCGGACCTCGAGGCGGACCGGCTCACCGCGGAGGACCGCGCGCTGGCGGCGCGGATCCGCGCCCTGCCGCACGACCTCGTCTGCGAGCTCGGCCGCGGGGCCCTCGCGCACGAGCCCGACGCGACGGGGCTCGCCGGCACGGGCTGCGGAAGCGGAGCCGCGCGCGGCGCCGCCGCAAGGCCTGCCGCGACGCCTGCCGCGACGCCCGCCGAGACGGCCGGCGAGGGCGAGCTCGCCCTCACCGGACCCCCCGCGAGCCCCGGGAAGGCCTGAGCCCGGGGAGAGGATTCCCGACCGGCTCGCCGCGGGCGGGTCCGGGTGGCTCTCTCGTCCGTCGGGTCAACCCTTCCGGCCCTTGCTCCCCTTCTTCTTCCCCTTCTTGCCGGCCTTCTTCTCCTTCTTCCGGCCGGCCGCGGGGCCGGAGGCTCCGTCCCCCTCGTCGCGAAGGACGTCCTCGACCCACGAGAGCCCCATCATCGTCTGGGGGAACCCGAGCGTCGTCAGGCCGAGGATGGCGACGCCGCGGACGTCGGCCGCCGAGGCGCCCGCTTCCCGCGCGCGCCGGGTATGGGAGTGGACGGCCCCCTCGAGCCGCGAGCCGATCGCGAGCGCGAGCTTGAGGAGCTCGGCGTCGCGCGTCTCGAAGCCGGCGGCCTCGCGGCTCACGTTCGCCAGCTTCTCGTAGCCGGCGCCGCAGGACGGGAACTGCTCGATGAAGCGGCTGTAGGGGCCGGGGAGCTTGCTCATTTCCGATCTCCTCCGGGGGAAGCGTAGGCCCGGCCCACGGGCCCCGGCAAGGGCCGCCGGTCCCGTCGCGCCTCGCGGCGCCCGGCTCGGGCGGTCACGGGACCCGATCGGGCGCCAGGAGGGTCACCGCGGCGATGGCCCGCCCGCGCGGGCGGAACTGGACGTGGACCGAGAGGTCCGGCAGGTCCCATCGGGACCAGGGCCCCACCTTCCCGATCGTCGGGACCAGCTGCTCCCCTCCCCACTTCGCAGGCGGGCCGAGCGCCCCGAGGACGGCGTCGGCGCCGTCCGCCAGGGTGAGACCGCCGAGGAGCGCCCCACGGTACGGGGAGAAGCCGGCCTTCACGTCCGCCGCGTAGAGCGAGACGAGCTTGATGACGTCGCTCGCGGTGCAGCCCAGCTCGAACCCGAGGAGGGCGGCCGCGTAGTACGTGGTGACCTCCCCGGCGTCCGCGCCCGCGTAGGAGTCCCGGAACCGCGTGAAGTCGAGGCCGGCGAGCGCGCGCTTGACGGTCTCGTCGCGGATCGAGCGGTCGAGGAGGCCACGGAAGGTCTCGAACCCGGGAGCGGACGGCACGCTCAGCGGCCCCCCTCACGCCGGATCCGACCCGACTCGACGTACCGCCGCCCCGGCGCGTCCTCGCTCGCGGCGGCGACGAGGGCGGCCGCGACGTCCGAGGCCCGGACCGGCTTCCAGCGGCCCGGGACGAGGAACCCGAGCCGCTTGCCGATCTCCTCTCCGAGCCGCAGCTCGCCCCGGTCCCCGAGGAGGAGCGACGGCCGGAGCACCGTGACGGACGGGAAGCCGAGGCCCAGGACGGCCTCCTCCAGCTCTCCCTTGACGCGGCTGTAGAGGACGCGCGAGCGAGGGTCGGCCCCGAGCGAGCTGACGAGGAGCGCGTGACGCGCCCCCCCGGCCCGCGCCCGCCGGAAGACCTCGAGCGGGACGTCGTGGTCGACCCTCCGGAAACGCTCCTCGGTGCCGGCCTGCCGGATCGTCGTCCCGAGCGCCGACGCCACCTGGTCGACGCGAAAGGCCGCGTCCGGGACCGCGTCGAGCCCTTCCTCGAGGTCGGCGACGCGGGCCTCCACCTTCGAGGCCGGGAGGCCCGGCGGCAGGGGCCTCCTCGACAGGACGACGACGCGGTCGACGCCCGGGTCGCCGACGAGCCCGGCGAGGACGTCGCGGCCGACGAGCCCGGTGGCCCCGATCAGGAGGACGGAGCGGCCCACGCGAGGAAGTCTCGCACGGAAGATCGCGGGCTCGCGGCCCGGAGCGCCTACGGCCAGAGCCGGTCGGCCCCCGCGTGCCAGTCCCGCGTGACGTCGAGCCAGAAGGCGAGGCCCGCCCACCTCCCGAACGGCGCGTAGAGCGCCGCCACCCGCGCGTCGCGAACCGGGCGGGAGCGGAAGCGGAGCTCGGCCACCTTCTTCCGCGACCAGGAGTCGAGCCCCAGCTTCGCGTGCCGCCCCAGCATCCGCCCGAGGGTGTCCGCGGCGTAAGGCCCGAACCCCTTCTCGCCCCGGATCGCCGCCTCGACCTCCTCGTCCGGCCGGGCGGGGTCCTCCCAGGACCGCAGGTCGAGGGCGCCCGAGGCGACCCTCTCGGCGAAGGCGAGGAGGAACGGGGCGCGGTACCCGAGGCGGATCTCGGCGCGCAGGCTCCTCTCGGGCCGGGCGGCCACCCACGCCGCGTCGGGGAACGCCCCGTCGCGGTCGAAGGCGGAGACGAGGTTCCCGACCACGGCGCGCGTCAGGGCCCACGAGCAGTTCGTGGTGGCGAGGACCTTCACCGCGTCCTCGAAGAGCGTCGGGCTCCGGAGGATCCTCCCGGCGCCCCGCTCGGCGATCCAGCCGAAGCCCCGCTCCGCCTGGCCGCGGCAGAGGTCGTGGAACGGCGCGAGGTCGGCGTCGAGGTCGAGGACCCGCCGGACCGCCGCCTCCACCACCGCGCGGGGGGCGCGCCCGGCCGAGACGTTCACCCCCTCGCCTCGCTGGGAGACGGCCACCCGGACTCCGCGCCCCCGGTGGAGGGTGACGAACGTCAGGACGCGCCGCTTCTCGTCCCAGGCGAACGGCGGCAGGTCGTACCAGCCGTGGCTCCTCACGACGAGGTCGAGGTCGAGCCGCGTCAGAACGGGGCGCCCCCGGGGCCGGCCGAGGGGGGCGGGAGGCCCCACGAGCCGTGGGCCGTGCAGCGCTGCGTCGGCGCGGTCCCCGCGACGAAGAGCTCGTCGATCGACGAGGGGCAGTCCTCGGTGACGCGCATCCCGGTGGTCGGGTCGATCGAGACCGTGACGACCCCGCGCGGTGTCGGGAACGGCTCCTCGAAGAGCTGCGCGGGGAGCTTCTGCGCGAACGACGCGAAGATCGGGAGGGCCGCCATCGACCCCGAGAGGTCGAGCCCGCGGTTGTCGTCGTACCCGACCCAGACGACGACGAGGATGCGCGGCGAGAAGCCGATGAACCAGGCGTCCCGCCCGTCGTTCGTCGTCCCGGTCTTCCCCGCGAGGATCCCCTGGACGCCGAGCCGCCGGATCCCCGCCCCGGTCCCGTGGTCGACGACGCCCCGGAGGAGCGAGTCGAGGACCGCGAGCGCGTCCGGGTCGACGGCGCGAGCGAGCGGCGCGTCTTCCTGCTCGACCCGCCGGCCGCCGGGGCCGGCGATCCCGATCAGCGCCGTGGGCCTGATCCGGACCCCGCCGTTCGCCAGCGTGGCGTAGGCGGTCGCGATCTCCATCGGCGTCACCTCGTACGAGCCGAGGGCCAGCGACGGGTAGGGCTTCAGCTCGGACGTGATGCCGCACGCGCGCGCCACCTTCACGACGTCGGGGAGGAGGGTCTTGCCCGGCGCCACCTCGGTGACGGCGGTCCTCACGGCGGGGATGTTGATCGACTGCTCCAGCGCCTGCCTCACCGTCATCGGGCCCCGGAACTGGTTGTCGTAGTTCTTCGGGGACCAGGTGCTCTCGTCCTTCGTCCCGAAGACGAGGGCGATCGGCGAGTCCTGGAGGATCGTGGCCGGCGTGATCGGGGGGACGAGGTCGCGGCGCGAGAAGGCCGCGAGGTAGACGAACGGCTTGAAGAGCGAGCCGGGCTGCCGGCGCGCCTGGACGGCGCGGTCGAACTGGCTCGTCTGGTAGTCCCGCCCCCCCACGAGCGCCCGGACCGAGCCGGTCCCCGGGTCGAGGGCGATCAGGGCCGCCTCGAGCGGCTGCTGGCCGGCCTTCGGCCTCAGGCGCCGGAAGCGCTTCTCCAGGTCGTCCAGGCCGCGCTGCACCGCCGCCTGCGCGGCCGCCTGCATCTCCGGGTCGAGCGTCGTGTAGATCGACATCCCGTCCTGGCCCAGCGCCGCCCGCGACTCCTTCACCTGACCGAGGACGAAGTCGACGAAATACGGGGCCTCGATCCCGGTCGTCGGGCCCTTCACGGCGGTGAGGGGGGCGGCGAGGGCGGCCGCGTACTCCCGTTGGCCGATCTTCTTCTCCTCGAGCATCCCCTTCAGGACGAAGTCGCGGCGCTCGCGCGCCCTCTCGGGGAAGCGGAACGGGGAGAAGCGCCCCGGCGAGGCGATGAGGCCCGCCAGGAGGGCCGCCTCGGGGAGGTCGAGCTGCGTGACGGGCTTGCCGAAGTAGAACCGCGCGGCCTCGGCCACTCCCGTGACCGAGACGGAGCCGCGCTGGCCCAGGTAGATCTCGTTGAGGTACGCCTCGAGGATCTCCCGCTTGCCGTACTTCGCCTCCACGATCATCGCCAGGAGCGCCTCGATCGCCTTGCGGCGGAACGTCCGCTCCGGCGTCAGGAAGAGGTTCTTGACGAGCTGCTGCGTCAGGGTGGAGCCCCCCTGGCGGACCGAGCCCCGGAACAGGTTGCGGACCGAGGCGCCGGCGATCCGCTTGAGGGAGATCCCGGAGTGCGAGAAGAAGTCCCGGTCCTCGGTGGCGACGATGGCGTCGACGAGGACCTTCGGCACCTGGTCGAGCGAGACGAGGGTCCGGTCCTCCATCTTCTGGTCGAAGACCGTGCCGACCACCTCGGGCTCGAAGGCGAGGAACGGGACCGGCACGGCGTCGTCGGCTCGCCTGAGCGAGGCGACCCGCCGCCCCGAGAAGTCGATCTGCGCCCGGAAGCCGGGCCGGCGGCCGTAGGCCGTGTCGTGGTCGTTCAGGTAGACCACGAGGCGGGCGCGCGACTGGAGGAAGCGGCCCGGCCCGACGGGCCCGTCCTCCACCCGGGAGTAGCGGAGGCGCTGGAGGCGGCGGACGACGTCGTCGGGGCCGAGCGCGTCGCCGGGGCGGACGACCCAGACGTCCGAGTAGACGCGCGTCGGGAGGTTCCACCTCCGGCCGTCCATCGTCCGCGAGACGACGCCCGAGTAGTAGGCGACGAGGAGCCCGAGCGCGAGGGCTCCCAGAGCGACGGCGCCGCCCGCGAAGAGCCAGACGGCGCGGGGGACCCGGGAGGCGAGGAGCCGGGCGCGCCGGAGGAGGTCGCCCGGGCCGGGGAGCGCGGTCACCCGCGGAGTGTAGCGAAGCCGACCGGCACGTGCCTCACCTACCGCAGTCCGCAGATTCAGCGGACTTCCGGACCGACCGTTGCGTCACCTACCGCACCTTCAACACGTCCGGCGCAATCCGGGCGCAACCGACCGAGCCCGCCTCGAGCGGGAAAGAGGAGGTCCACATGTTGACGAAGTCCAGACAGACGACGAGCCCGGCGTCGCGTCTCTTGGAGGGGGCAACGGCGTCGGGCTCGGAGGGGCGTTCCCGAAAGGGACCGCGGGAAGTCTACCTCCGTCGCCCATCGGCGGCGAGAGACCTCCGATCCCGCCTCCAGAACCTCGAGCAGGCCCTGGGGATCCTCTCGCTGCGAATCGGCGACGTCCTCGCGGCGCTCGAGCGTTCCCTCCGAGAGATCACCGACGGACTCGACCTCTGCGGCCCCGTCGAGGACCTCATTCCCCCGGCGAGCTGGAAAGCGGCGTTCGAGAAGTGGGAGGCGATGCGTGAGGCCGAGCGCGAAGGAGAGGGCTCGTGAGCGCCGCGCGGCATCCTGACGACGGCTTCGTGTCGCTCTCCAAGGCCCTCGGCCGATGGTCGCCTCACCCCGGGATGGAGGCGCTCGGCCGCGTTCTCTTCTCGTCGATGGTCGCCACGCTTCTGGCCGAGTCCGGCGTGCAGCTCGCTCAGGTCCTCTCCGCCCACCTCGGCCACCCGGAGGCCGGCGGCAAGGAATGGTGCAGCGACCTCCGCGTTGGGAGCTCCTACCTGTTCATTCGCAGCGCCGCGAGGAGGACCGACCTCACGGTCGACGGGGAGCCCCTCATCGGCTTCTCGCAGCGGGCCCTGCCGACGTTCGTTCTCGACGTCCTCGTCCCGGCGACGGACTCCGAGATCGCCGAGGCGAAGGCGCGCGGCAGGTACAGCATCGTCGATCGGTTCGGCCGACGGATCGAAGAGGCGTGACCGTGAGCGCACGTCCCCTCGTCCGCTGCGCCGAGCCCCTCGCTACCCGCCGCGCACCGTGGAAGCTCTACGGGAGCCACACCCTCAACGACGGTCTCTCGTGGCACTCCTGCGGGAGTGGCATCGTCGTTGGAGGTCGCTTCTTCGAGTGCACCCGCCGAATGAGCTGGGGCGATCACCTGTCCGAGCTGCGCGAACTCCTCGAGGAAGCGCCCCGAGGCACGGTCGGGTGGGTCGGTGACGGCACCCGCCTCGAGTTCTACCAGCTCCGCCGAGAGGAACGGGACGAGACGCCCGACACGTTCACTGACGCGCGCGGGATCGTCGTCCCCTTCCCCGGCGAGCCCGAGAGGAAGGCCGCGTGATGATCGTCCAGGCGACCTGTTCACTCCGAGCGGGAGTTCCTTGATGATCCGCTCCGGCGGGATAGGCCCGACTGATCCCCGGGTCGACAAGCGCAGCGCCCCGCGTTTCCCGCCGGGGCCTTCCTTCGGGGGCGCCTGGAGGCGCGATGAAGAAGACGAAGGGATCCTCGAAGCCCGCTCCGAGGCTGAGCGCAGACGAAGAGAAGGGCCCGACGTCGGCGACATCGTCGGAGGTCCTTCGACGCGAGACGAAGGGTCCTGGAGCACCGCCGTCACTCGAAGCGCTCGCCTTCGCCCTTCGCAGCCTCGGACTCTCGCCGGAGGCCGTGCTCGAGCGCGCGGTTCTCGGCGAGGTCAGCGTCCGGCAGCTCGAACCTGGACAGCTCGAGTCGGTGACTGGTCTCGTCGCCGCGCGGTTCGTTCTCTCGGGGCATCTCCGTCCTCTCGGCGCCCCGCCCCTCGCGCACCGCGAGGTTCTCGAAGCTCTCCGGCAAACGCCTTCGACCATGTTCTCGGTCCGTGTCGCGGAGAGCATCGAAGCGGCGGCCTGGCGTTGCTACTACGCACCGGCACGGGAGAAAGTGATGCGGCCGCGGGCGGACGTCGCCTTTCTTCTCGGGCTCGCGACGGCGCTGCGAACGGCGCATCCGCTCACCGAATCGCTGACCCGCGCCAGAGCCGCTCAGTCTCTCGCGTGGGATGCCTTCGAGAAGGCCAAGGCGATGGCGGAGAGCAAGCCGCAGAGGTTCGCGAAGCCAGACGGCGAGCCGAAGTGGCAGGCGATCGCCGCCGCCCGGAAGGAAGTCGCGAAGGCTGCCGGGTTGTCAGTGGAAGCGATGCAGACTCGGATCCGCCGGGCGGTTCTGGCCTATCCCTCGGCGACCTGGCCGCCGATCATGCCGGGCTCGAGGAAGCGGCGAACCTTAAGACACGCCTAAGGCGTGTCGTAACGAGATCGCCCGGCGACTGCATTTCCCTAAGACATTCCTTAGGGCTGTCGGATCGACTTGGGGTCCCGACGGGCCCATCTTGTCGCAGCACGGCCCCCAACGAACGGGACTGTCCGAAAGGAGAAGACAACCATGCCCAAGCCCACGCGAACCCTAACCGCCGGGCGGCGCGAGCGCGACACGGCGCCGGTGACGTACCGGCTCGTCGACGTTGCCTCGAAGCTCGGACTCAGCGCATCCGGCGTGAGGAACCTGATCCGGCGCGGAGCTCTCGAGGGTCGGCGGATCGGACGGAGCATCGTCGTCCCGCGGGAGGAGCTCGAGCGGTTCGTCCGCGATCTCCCGCCGGCCGCGTGACAGGAGAGATCGATGCCGTACAGAAGTGATCCCCTGAAAACCGAAGAGCCGCCCTGGCCGGCGGCTCAACGTCATGGGGATGGGGAGCGAGGTCCGAAGGATAGCACCGCCACCGGTAGAGACCGTCCCCTCGTGAGCGCCCCGCTCGGGCGCAAGTTCGTCCTTCTCATCCGTCACCGGCTCCGCCACCCGTGGGGCGCGTGGCTCCGGCGCTGGGGTCGCCGAGGGGGTCGCCGGTGAGCTGGTTGCAAATCGCCGAGGCCCTCGAGGAAGCCGAGCGCCGGTACCCCCGGGAGGCGGTTGCCCGGATCGTCCGGAGAAACCGGGCAGGCGCGATCGTCTTTCTTCGCCGCCTCGCCCGGGAGGGAAGGACGAGCCCCGACCCGCTCACGGACGAGGTCCTCCTTCGTCTCCGCCGAGACCTGGCCCGCGAGGCCGGGCTCGACGAGCGGATCGTTCGCTCGCTCGGAGGCGCGGCGTGACGCGGCCGCGTCCCTTCCGTGAAGTCCCCCTCACCCCCGAGGAGGAGGACATCGTCCGCGAGATGGAGTCCGAACCGGCCGAGCCCCTCGAGGTCGAATGGCTCCCCGCGCCTCCTCCTCTCCCACGTCCCACCCTCGCGGAACCCGCCCTCCGTGGCCTCGCCGGGCGCTACGTCCGCACCGTGGCGCCTCACACCGAGGCCGACCCTTTCGGGGTCCTCGGCGCCTTCCTGACCACGTTCGGCGTCGTCGTCGGCCGAGGGCCTCACCTCCGAGTCGGGGGCGATCGCCACGGCTGCAACCTCTTCGTGACGCTCGTGGGGCCGACGTCGGAGGGGAGGAAGGGGACCGCCGTCTCGGAGGGTCGACGCCTCTTCCGACTCGCCGGGGAGGGCTGCATCCCGCCCACAGCATCGGGACTCAGCAGCGGCGAGGGCGTCGTCGCCGCGGTCCGGGACGAGATCCGCGGCCTCGTTCCCGTTCGCGAGAAGGGCAAGGTCGTCCGGCACGAGGACGTCGTCGTCGACTCGGGCGTCACCGACAAGCGCCTCCTCGTCCTCGAGTCCGAGCTCGGGAGCGTCCTCCGTCGGATGGAGCGCGAGGGGAACAGCCTCTCGGCCCTCATGCGGCAGGCATGGGACGGGTCCGACCTCTGCACCCTCACGAAGAAGCCGCTTCGAGCCACCGAGCCTCACGTCGGGCTCGTGGCGCAGATCACGCCCGCCGAGCTCGCCATGCTCCAGAGCCAGGCGGACACCATCAACGGGTGGGCGAACAGGTTTCTATACATCTCGGTCAGGCGGCCCCATCTCCTGCCGAACGGTGGGGGGCTCGCCGACTCCGACCTTCTCCCCATGGCACTCGAGCTGCGAGAGACGCTCGACGCCGCCCGGAGCATCGAGGAGATGCGGAGGGACCGCGGGGCCGAGGAGGCGTGGAGCCGCGTCTACGGCCTCCTCACGGCCGACCGTCCCGGGCTCATCGGAGCCGTGACGGCCAGGGGCCCTCAGCACGTCCTCCGCCTTTCCCTCGTCTACGCCCTTCTGGACCGCGAGCGGGTCGTCCGGGCCCCTCACCTGGCCGCGGCCCTCGCCTTCTGGGACGGGGCGAAGCAGTCGGCGGAGGTCCTCTTCGGGGGCAAGCTCGGCGACCGCGTCGCGGACGACATCCTCGAGGAGCTCCGGGGCCGACCGGACGGGATGACCCGGAACGAGTTCCGCGAGCTCTTCAGCCGGAACGTCTCATCGCCGCGGATCGGGACCGCGCTCGACCTCCTCGCCCGGCTCGGCCTCGCGAAGGGGAGGAGGGAGACGCCGGCGGCGAAGAAGGGGCGTCCGGCCGAGCGCTGGTTCTCCGTGGAGCACGCGGAAAACGCGGTAAACGCCCGAACGACCCTCCCGGACCCCCCGGGTGGTCGAATTTCCGCGTCAACCGCGTTTATGGCGTCGGGGGGCGATCCGGAAGCGGCGGACGGAGGCCCCCGATGAATCTCCTCGACGCGGCGTTCCCGAACGGCCTCCCGGAGCTCCCCTCCGCCCCTGCCCTCGAGGGGGGTGCGGGCTCCACGCCCCCCTGTCTCTCCTGCGGGGCCCTCTTGGCCGAGCCCGATCGGCTCCTCTGCCTCCCGTGCCATCGCCGGAAGCGCGATCGGCCCCGCTCCCTCGCGCTCCAGCGGCGGCCCCTCCGAGCGGCCGTGGCGGGACTCGTCTGCTACTCCTGCAGGGGCTCCGACTTCTGGCACGGGGCCGCCGGCGTCCTCGTCTGCCGCCGGTGTCACCCTCCGGCGCCAGTGGCCGAACGGCTGGCCCGCGAGGACGCGAACCCGACCCCCGGCCCGGCCGCCCTTGTGGAAATCGAGCGAGGGGGGCCCCGGTGAGACGGGCCGGCCGTTTCCGCGAGCTCGCCCTCCTCGGCGTCCTCCCGGCCGGCGCCGAGGAGATCCGGGTCCGGCTCCTCGAGGTCGACGGGACGGAGGTCCTGGACGTCCGTCGGTTCATTCCCGGAGACCGCACGGCTTCCGGCGAGCCGATTCCGACGACCCGGGGCGTGATGCTCTCGCGGGTCGGCCTCGAGCCGCTCCTCCGGGCCCTGATCCGCGCGCGCGACCAGGAGGCCGAGGCGCCGGAGGCGGAGCGCGCCCTTCCGGGGGCGGAGGTCTCGAACTAATGGCCGCGCGCTTCGCTCGTGACCGGTCGGTTGCTACCGGGCCGCGGCCTCGCCTCGAGGACCTATCCGAGGCCCTCGTCGAGCTCGCCCGGGGGCCCGAGAACGGCCGCGCCGAGGAGCCAGCCCCTTCGCCCTCGCCTACGGTCGGGCGCGCTCCGAAGCCCCGGCCGAAGCCGGCCAGCCCCCGGGTCCTCGTCGTCGTCCACCTCGCGGCGCCTCCCCCCGAGTTCGCCCTGCAGCTCGCCGAGGACCTCCGCGCGATCGCGAGGAAGGGGAAGGGCTGACGTGGCCCGAGCCTGTTCCGTCTGCTCGAGGCCGGACCGCCCGGAGCTCGACGCCGCTCTCGTCGCTGGGGAGCCGAATCGTCGCGTTGCGACGCGCGTCGGTATCTCGGAGGCGTCGGTGCGGCGGCACCGTGAGGCGCACCTCCCCCGGGTCCTGGCCCTCGCCCGCGAGGCGGAGGACGAGGCGCACGGGGAGGACCTCCTTTCGAGGATCCGGTCGGCCGAGGCGCACGCCCGAAGGCTCGTCGACAAGGCCGAGAAGGGCCGGGACGTCCGCGCGGCCCTCGCCGGCTTGAAGGTGGTCCTAGACGCCCTGGCCCTCCTCGCCCGGGTGGCCGAGGAAGCCCCCCGGCTCGTACGGTCGGCGGAATGGCTCGAGCTTCGGGCCAGGATCGCAGCCGCGCTGAAGCCCCACCCGGACGCGGCTGTGGACGTCCTCCGCGCCATCGAAGAGGGGGGAGCCCGTGGCGCATGACGTCGTCCTCGTCGAGGTCGGCCCGCCCGAAGAGTCGCGGCGTCCCGACGTCCGGATCTCCACCCCCGACGGGCGGGCCGTGGTGCTCACGTGGGGCGCCGCGCAGCGTGTCGCGCTCGCTCTTGATCGACTCGTCCTCCGCGAACCGGAGACACCGGCTCGCCCCAACTGACCGAAAGGAGCCCCCGATGAAACTGTCCGCGTTCTTCACGATGGTTGCCACCGCCTCAAAGGACTCCGGCATCCCCCTCGCCGAGCTCGTCCGGACGTACGACGAGGCCGGCGCCGAGGTCACGATGCGCGACGGCTCGACGCCGGCCGAGAGGAGCGAGGCGCTGACCCGGCTCGCGCGCGCCGCGTCGCACTCCTGCGTGCCCGCGTCCGAGCTCGAGGCCCGCCTCGCCGGAGGTCGCTCGTGAGCGCGCCCTCGTTCCGGAGGGCGTCGGCCGACGCTCCCACCGTCGAGGACCCGCTCCCCGGGCTCCGCGAGCGCGTCGCGGGCCTTCGCGCGAAGCTCGCGACGATCGACCGCCGCGCCGAGGAGCTCTCTGCCGAAGAGGCGCGGCTCGACCAGGCGCTCGCCGAGTCGATCCGCAACCTTCGCGACGGAGACGACCACGCGGCCGGTCTCGCCGCGATCGTTCCGGCCCGCGACGCGCTCCAGCGCCAGCGCCGAGTCGCCGCCGCCGCCCTGGCCGAGGCCGAGCAGGCCGTCCGGGCCGAGGAAGAGCAGCAGCGCCAGGCCGCGGCCAGGGCCGCCCTTGCCGCGGCGGAGGCGGAGCTTGCGGCTCGGAAGAAGGCGCTCGTGAGCGCGCTCCTCGCCGCCGCGTCGGTCGCGGAAGCCGCGGTCGCGGCGGAGACCGTCTTCGGCCGCGCGTTCGAGACGATCAACGGTCGGGCTCCGACGCACTGGCCCGGCGTGATCCGTGAGGCCGAGGACGAGGTCCTCGCGGCGGCTTCGGAGCGCGTCGGTCGCAACCCTCGAGCGTCCATCGAGCGGGAGGGCGTCGTCATCGCGTTCGTCCGGCCGTCGCGCGTGTAGCTCGTCCTGTCGCCGGGGGGACTCGGGCCGGATCCTCCTTTCCGGGCCGGGGACGCGGAGACCCGGCGGCAGGCTTTCCCTCCGCCCCTCCCCTTGCTCGTCACCTCCGCGAGGGGAGGGGCCCTTTTTCGCGAGGGCTTCGTGTCGACCGATCATTCCCCTGCATCCGCGCGCCCCGATCCCGCCGAGCACGTCAAGCTCGCCTTCTGGGCGGCCCACCGATGGGGACGTGGCGCCCCCGACGAGGAGGGCGTCCTCGAGGTCGCCTTCCTCGCGCTGCTGAGGGCCTCCGAGACCTTCGATCCCGACCGGGGAGCGTGGGGCCCGCACGCTGTGGCGACGGTCTCCCGGGCCACCCGGGGCGAACGGGCGAGGCAATTTCGCGAGGCGGCCCGGACGGTTCCGCTGATGCTCGTCGACGAGGAGGGAGAGGAGTTCGAGCGGCCCGACGCCCCCCGCGCCGAGGCGTTGAACGCGCCGCGGCTCATGCTTCTCCGCGAGGTTCGGCGCCGCCTGGAGGACCTCCCGCCACGCGAGAGACGGGTCCTCGAGCTGCGCTACCTCAGCGAGGGGGACGAGGAGATCACACTGGAAGAGGTCGGCCGAGCCCTCGGGGTCGGGAAGGCCCGCGCGGGGCAGCTCGAGGCGCGGGCGCTGGCGAGGCTTCGGAGGCGGCTGGGAGCTCGGCCGGCTGAAGGCCGTCGCACGGCTGCGACCTGACGGGCGTTTCGAAACGATTCCGGATCGTTTCGTCCGAGTTTCGTAACGTAGCGGCCCGCCCTGCAAGGCCGCGGGCGACGGGCTGGGAGGCGAGGATGGACCTATTCTCGGTGGAACGGTTGGTCATGGCCCAAGAGGAGGTCCGCATGTACGCCTTCGTGAGGTTCCGCACCGTGGAGAGTGAAGAGTGGTCGCCGACACTCGCCCTGCGAGTAAGGGATGGAAAGCTGACTCAGCTCTTCCTCGGACCCGGTCATCGGCTCCCCGGGCCCGTCCAGACGGAGATGGAGGCGAGGATCGCGAGCGAGCAGCGCCCCCGCATCGAACGGGAGGAGTGGGCCGAGGTCTCTATCGGCGACTTCGTGTATTCGTTCTCCACGATCCGGGTGCAAGCGGAGAGTCACTTCGTGCCCGGTTGAGTGTTCGGCTAGTTCGAGGGGACTTGCGCCCTCTCGGCTGTTCACGAGGGCACGGTCGTGAACGCCCATTGCGTCAGGCGAAGCTCAGGGCAATCGCTTGGGCTGAGGCTCTTGGCGCTCAGCCTCGGAGCGGGCGAGCGCCTCTTCCTTCTCGCGGCGTTCCTTCGCCTGCTCCTTCCTCATCCAGATCGCAGTCCCGACAAGGCCGGCGCCAGCCGTAAGGATCGCCGCGTATCCCCACGGGTCCTTGTTCAGGAGGACGACGAGGAAGCCGCCGATCATAACGAGCCCGGCCAGGATCCCGCCGATGATCGGAGCACGCTCCTGTGCGCGAGCATTGCTCTCGATCACCGTTCGCTCTAGGTTCTGCCGATGGGCAACCTGTGACTCGAATGCCTGGAAGATGATCCTCGGCGCGTCGGGATAGACGGCCGCGTACCGTTCTATCTGCTCCGCTGGAGGTAGCGGGCCCTTGTGGAAGGCGAGCTCGACCTTGCTTCCGTTTCGGTCCTCGGTGCCGCGTGCAGTAAGAGCCTGATGCTGTCCAGACCCTGGCCGCTCGTGGCGCGCCAACTACCGCTCCGACCCAGCGACGCTCGGATGATCGGCACGGAAGCGCGAGACGGCGACCTTAAGATCCTGCCCGATGACAAGCCAGTCAGCACGCATCGCCTTCCCGTCGGCTGCAACCCCGTCCCGGCTCGTGTTGTACCCGTCGAACCCGGCAAAGAGGTCGAGGAGTCTCGCAAGGCCCGAGCGTCCGGAGGGGCGCGCGACGAGGAAATCCGAGCTGACCTCGCGCGCTGCGAAGACGAATTCGTCCATGCTGGTCCCCCCTGATCCCTTCTCCTGGCCCCGCCAATCTGTGACGGCGGGACCTCTCTGCCCGAGGATACTATTCAAGCCGCGAAAATCGTAAACGGCGAGGCAAACTCCCCCACTCGAGTGAAATGGGTTCCCAGGGCCGAGCGCCCCGCACGTCCTCTATTACGGTCAAAGGGCCTTCCGGGATTCACGTTGCCCGGTTCCCTTCCGCATCGGATAGCTCCATGGGACTTCAGTGCTTCCCGCCGCCGCGCCCGCCCGAACTCGAGGAATGGCCCCCGCTGTGGGGCGCGCTCCGGTCGTAGCCCTGCACGTACTTGCCGTCCGAACGCGTGTAGCCCGAGACGTGCACCGTCTTCGGGGCTCCGCCGCCCGAGGCGGAACCAGCACTCGGCGCGTAGTACGCGCTCGGCTCGGCCGGCGCGGGCGCTGAGCCTTGGAGCGTGATCGCCCTCGGCGTCCCTTTCGGCCTCGGCGAGCTCGCGGCGCCGGCGGCGGCGAGGGGGGAGGCCCCTTCGCGGCGGTCCTCCGACGGACGGTAGACCGGCGCCGGCGGCGGATAGCCGAGGCGCGAGGACGCCTTCACCGAGCTCGGGTCGCGCTTGAGCTGGGCGGTCCTCTCGAGGTCGACCTGTGCGAGAGGGAACGAGACGAGACGGCCGTCGCAGAGGGTGAACACCGCGAGGGCCCCTTTCGTCGTGTAGGGCTTCGCGAGGCACGCGACCGTGCCGTCCTTCATCACGACTTCGTCGGCCGAGGCGGGTAAGACCAGGAAGGCGACGGCCAGGAGGAGAGCGGCTCGTCTCATGGGGACCTCCGCGGGGGGAACTGTACGCCGCTTGACCCGCTTCGGGTCGGCCGTCCCTTCGGCCGGGTGGGCGGGCAGGAACAAGCGAACTTGCGTCGCACTTACGAAAAACGCGCCAGTGCGCCCCCCCCTTGTGGGGGCTTTTCCGCGTCAACCGCGTTTATGGCGTCTAGGCCCACTTCGGAACGACTCGGCGGCACCGGGGCCCGAGAGGCCCGTGGAGGGTACGGGCCGAAACGGTTCCGGGCGGTTTCGAGACCCCCCCCGGAGCTCGCGCGAGGGGGGGTAGCAACCGAGCGGTCATGAACATCGAAGAGGGGGCCTTGACACCGAGCAGTGACAGCGTCATATTTTACGTTATGAAAAGCACCGTTAAGATTGCCGTCGGGTACGTCAGGGTCAGCACCGAGCGCCAGGCGTCCGAGGGTGTCTCCCTGGAGGCGCAGGAGGCCCGCATTCGCGCGTGGGCGGCCGCTCAGGGCCTCGAGCTCGCCGCCGTGCACGTCGACGCGGGGTTGTCTGGCGGGCGCGCTGACAACCGCCCGGGGCTCCAGGCGGCCCTCTCCGACGTCTGCCGCCGCCGGGCCCCCCTCGTCGTCTACTCCCTCTCGAGGGTCGCCCGGTCGACCCGGGACGCCCTCGCGATCGCCGAGCGGCTCGAGAAGGCCGGCGCCGACCTCGTCTCCCTCTCCGAGGCGATCGACACGACGTCGGCCGCGGGCAAGATGGTGTTCCGGATGCTCGCGGTCCTCGCCGAGTTCGAGAGGGACCTCGTCTCGGAGAGGACGACCTCGGCCCTTGCGTTCAAGCGTCGGCAGGGCCTCCGGATCTCCGGGAAGATCCCCTACGGCTACCGCTTGGAGGGCAGTCAGCTAGTCGCCGTCGAGGAAGAGCAGGCCGCGATTCGCCTCATGATAAGGATGAGGGCGGATGGGCTCTCGCTGAGGGCTATCGCCGGCGAACTGGAACGACGTCAGATCCGGCGTCAGAATGGCTCCCACGTATGGCCGTCAAACGTCGTCCTCATGACCATTCGCCGCACCGAGAAGCTCGCGGCGGCCGCCTGACACGCGTGAGGGTTCCTTTGAGCCAGAAGCACTCTGAACAGCTCGACCAGCTCGCCGAGCTCCTCCGCAAACTGCCTCCCGAGCGAATCGAGGAGGCGTTTGGAAAGACGGAGAGGGTGAGCCTCTACCTCTCTCCGCTCGAGAAGGACGCAGTCCGAGCGACTGCGGAGTCATTCGGGCTAACGCTCAACTCGTACATCGTCCGGGTCCTGATGCTCGTCGAGAACCTCCTCCGCGGGGAGGACCCGAGGAAGTGAGCCTCCGGCAGCTCCCCGACGGCCGGTGGAGGATGCAGCTCTACGTCGACGGGACGAAGCTGGGGCGCCGCGTGCAGCGGACCTTCCCGAAGGGGACGACCTGGGAGGAGGCCGACCGCGCCCACAAGCGGGCCGCGGCGAAGGCGGCCGACCGGCGCGCGTCTCCCCTCGTCGGGTCGGTTCGCTTCGACGAGGTCGCGGCCGATTTCTGCGAGGCGGCCGACCGGCTCACCCCGAAGACCACGAAGGCGATCCGGGCGAAGTTCAAGACGTACCTGACGCCGTTCTTCGGCCGGATGCGCCTCGACGCCCTCCGTCCTCGTCACCTCGAGGACTACCAGCGGAAGCGGACGGCCGACGGCGCCGCGCCGCGGACCGTCAACCTGGAGCTCCAGCTCGTCCGGCAACTCGTCCTCGGCGCGCTCCGGGACCGCCGGATCGACGTCGACCCTCTCCCCCGTGGTGCCGTCCGCCCGCTCCGGACGCCGCGCTCGAGGACCGAATTCCTCTCGCCGGCGGACTGGAGCGCGCTCGAAGCCGCAGCCGAGGAGGAGGCGCGTCCCATCCTCGCCGCGCTCCTACATTCGGCGTGCCGGCTCAATGAAGTCGTCCGCCTCACGTGGGCCGACGTCGACCTCGAAGCCGGCCGCGTCACGTTCCGCCAGGCGAAGACGAACGACAGGCCAAAGACGCTTCCCCTCCGCGACGAGGACGGGACCCGCTTCCCTCTCGGGGAGCTCCTGGAGGCCCTGCCGCGCGGGACGCCGGCCGGGCGCGTCTTCACCCGGGCCGACGGGCGGCCCTGGACGGACAACCAGGTACAGCGTCGCTTCTACGAGGCCCGGGACCGCGCCGGCCTCCGGCGCTCCCTCTCGGTTCACGCGCTGAGGCACACGGCGGCCTCATGGCTCGCAGCGGCCGGGACCGCCCTCCCGCTCATCCAGCGCCAGCTCGGGCACACGTCGCCCGACATGACCTCGAGGTACTACCACCTCCAGCCGGAGGCCCTCCGGGACGTCGCCCGGACCCTCGCGGCTGTGGAAAAGTCGGGTCGGGCGCAATTCCGGCGCAACCGCGAATCCGGAACTATCTCCGAGAACAGAGGTTAGCTACATGACGCGGAGTGTAGCGAAGCCCCCGGCGCGGCCGGTCGCGGCCTCCCAGCAGGCGACGAAGTTGGCCTCGACCAGCTTCACCCCCTCGCCGTCGAGCTGCCCCGCCTCCACGAACCGCCGCAGCTGGCCCAGGACGTCGGCGGGCGGGAGCGGGTCGCGGTAGGGACGGCGCTGGACGAGGGCCTGGAAGACGTCGGCGATGGCGAGGAGCCGCGCCGGTACGGGGATCTCCTCCGCGAGGCGCCGGAAGGGGTACCCGGTCGAGCGGAGCCCCTCGTGGTGCATCCCCGCCCACTCCGCCACGTCCGCGAGCGACGGGATCCGGCTGAGGATCTGGTACGTCTCGAAGGCGTGCCTCTCCACGGCCGCGAACTCGGCCTCGTCGAGGGGCGCCGGCTTCTCGAGGATCTCGTCCGGGACGCGGAGCTTCCCGAGGTCGTGGAGGAGCCCGGCGACCTCCAGCTTCTCGCAGGTCTCCGCGGGAAGCCCCGAGAGGCGGCCGAGGAGCGCGGCGAGCCGGGCGACCCGGGCGGAGTGCTCGGCGGTGAAGGGGCTCTTGGCGTCGACGACGTGCGCGAAGAGGACGGCGAGCTGGCGGAGGACCGCGGGCGGGCCCGGGCGGGGGCGCGCCCGCGCGCACTCCCTCAGGATCGCCCGCTCGACGTGATGGGGCTCGAGCGAGAGCCAGTAGGCCTCAGCGACCGCGACCTTCTGGAAGGCGTCGACGACCTCCTCCGAGAAGTAGGTCCCTCCGAGCTCCCCGATCGACCGGCGGACCGGCTCGCGGGCGAGGAGGGGGTCCTCTCCCCGGCGGGTGAGGAGGAAGGCGTCGACGCGGTCCGCCAGGAAGACGACGTTCGCGAGCCGGGCCGTCGCCGGGTCGGCCGCCGTCCGGGCCGGCGCGTCCCACCGCGTGTGGTGGAGCCTCACGATCTCGGAGACGCGCCGGAACGGGCCGAAGGTCGAGAGGAGCCGGGCGCCGACGTCGCAGTGCTCGGGCGTCCCGTCCCAGTCGAGCTCGCCGACGAGGTGCTGGTGGACCCGCGTCGAGGAGACCCCGCAGTCGTGGAGGAGCGCGGCCAGGAAGAGGTCCGAGACGTCGTCCTCGGGAAGCCCGAGGCCCCGCGCGACGCCGGCAGCGAGGAGGGCGACCCGCTTGCCGTGCTGCACCACCTCGACCCCGACGAGATCCAGCGCGTCGGAGAGCGCGAGGGCGACCTGGTTCAGGTCGATGGCGTCGGCGGCCGGGGCGGAAGCGTCGTGCATCGAGCCTCCCGTCCGCGAGGGGGAGGACCCGGCGGGAGGGGCCCGTCCCCTCGCAGGGGCGTCTCCTAGGATAGTCCCTGCCGCGACCTACGGCTCCCGCTCGCCGCGCAGCGCCCGGGCGGCGTCGAAGAGCGCCAGCACCTCGCCGTCGCTCAGCGCGCGGGGCCTGCCGAGGAGCCGGGCGACCAGGTCGACGCGGGCGACGTGCTCCACCCTCTCCATCCGGTGGAGGGCCTCCGTCAGGTGGCGGCCGACGCAGAGGACCCCGTGGCTCTCGAGGAGGAACGCCTGGTGCCCGTCGATCAGCGGCTCGAGGGAGCGCGGCACGTCGGCGGTCGACGGCGTGGCGTACCGCGCCAGCGGGATCGGGCCGACGGTGAGGACGATCTCGGGCATCACCGGCTCGGTCAAGTCGATCCCGGCGACCGCGAACCCGCTCGCCGCCGGTGGATGGGCGTGGACGACGGCCCCCACGTCGTCCCGCCGCCGGTAGACGAAGAGGTGCATCGGGAGCTCGGAGGAGGGGCGCCCGTCCCCCTCCACCACGCGCCCCTCGAGGTCGGTCACCAGGAGGTCGTTCGCCTCGAGCTCCCCTTTCGAGCGGCCGGACGGCGTCACGAGGAGGCGGTCGGGGCCCAGGCGGCAGGAGAGGTTGCCGTCGGTCGCGGCGACGAAGCCGAGCCCGTCCAGGCGGCGGCACGCGGCGACGAGGGCCGCTCGCAGGTCCGTCATCTCGGGAACCTCCTCTCTGCGCCGGCGGCGCCCGGGTCCGTCGACCTCTCGCGCATCGCCTGTCCCGCGTCGTCCCATTCTAGGCGGCGCGCTCCCCGCGGGAGGTGCGCCCCTCCGGTCGAATCCCGGCGCGAGAGGGGGGCACGCGCCCGCCGCGTCGGCGAGGCGAGTCAGCGGGGCGAAGGGGAGGGAGCCGCGGCTGCCGCAGGCGCCGGGGGCGCCTCGGGCTTCGCGCCCGCCGGCCGGGGCCTCGCCGCATAGCGGTCGCGCAGGCGCGTCTGCCGGCTCTCCAGCGAGACCTCTCGCCCCTTCAGGTAGAGCGCCTCCAGGCGGGAGGTGATCTCGAGCGGGTCGCCGCTCCAGACGGCGAGCGAACCGTCCTTCCCGGCTTCCAGCGAGCCGATCCGGTCGTCGACGCCGTAGATCCGGGCGGGGTTGAGGGTGATCGAGCGGAGCGCCTCGAGGCGGTCGAGCCCGTAGGCCGCGGCCCGCGCCGCGTGGTCCGGGAGGTTGCGGGCTCCCCAGGCGCCGTCGAGGCCGCTTCCGGCCGTCACCGCCACGAGGAGGCCGGCGGCCGCCGCGTCGCGCGGCAGCGTGAACGCCGCGTCGTAGGGGTCGTCGCTCCGCTCGGGGAGCTCGAGGGTCCCGTCGACGACGAGCGGGATCCCCCGCCGCGCGAGCTCCGGAGCCGCGAGGACGGCGTCCTCGCCCGAGATCAGGATCGCGCGGACCTTCTCGGAGGCGAGGTCGCCGTCGAGGAGCTTCAGGAAGGCGTCGATCTCGGCCTTCGTCCGGGCCCGCACGAGGAGCGGGAGCTTCCCCTCGAGGACGGGGACGAGCGCGGCGAGGGAGTCGAGGCCGTCGTGGGCCGGCACGCCCGGCTTCCCCTCGGCCTCCTTCGCGGCGCGGAAGGCGCGGGCGTCCTGGAAGGCCTTCCGGATCGTCGCGAGCGCCTCGTCCCGCGCCTTCTCCTGCTTCTTCGCGGTCGGCCGGGCCCCGCGCGAGCGGTCGATCGACATCCGGGGCCACTCGAGGGCGACGGCGGCGGGGCAGCGGACGCAGGCGTCCTCGCGCGTCCACCCGTCGAGCGCCATCACGGAGACCGACCCGGGAAGGACGGAGCCGGACGGGAGCAGCGCCGCGTAGAGGACGCCGTTGGCCCGCGCCACCGGGAGCGTCTCCGAGTCGAGGTTGAAGGCGACGTCGGGGCGGGCCTCGGGGTTGATCGTCCCCACCTCGGTCACGTCGACCGTGGCCTTGACCGCGCCGATCTCCGCGAGGCCGACGAGCGAGGCCGCCGCGAAGAAGGGGGGCGCGAGGTGCTTGCCCGTCACGTCGACGACCGTGGCCCCGTCGGGGACCGGGGTGTCGGGCCCGCCGACGGCGGCGATCCGCCCCTCCTCGACGACGACGACGCCGTTCTCGATCGCCGGCGCGGCCGCGGTGTGGACGGTGGCCCCCTTGAAGACGAGGGCGGCGGCCAGGAGCAGCGGGCCGGTCACGGCCTCGCCTCCGCGTCGACGTCGAGGCACGCCTCGACACGCGTCCGCGACCGCTCGGCGCCGGGCTTCGTCCGCTCCCCCGCCTTCGCGGCGGCGCGGGCCTTCGCGATCAGGTCCTCCTTCTCCGCGGCGAGGAGCGGCCGCGCCGCGAGGTCGGCCTCGCGGTCGAACTCCTTCTTCCCGTCGACCCACGTCTGCTCGGGGACCGCGGAGGTGGAGAGCGGGTCGGCGGACCAGAGGACGAAGTCGGCGTCCTTGCCCGGCTCGAGCGTCCCGAGGCGGGCCGCCAGGCCGAGCTGCCGGGCGGGGTTGGCCGTGACGAAGGCGAGGGCATCCGCGGGCGGCACGCCGCCGTACTTGACCGCCTTGGCCGCCTCGAGGTTCAGGCGGCGGGCGAGCTCGTCGGAATCGGAGTTGTAGGAGACGAGGACGCCGCGGTCGCGGAGGATCGGGCCCGCCCACGGGATGGCGTCCCAGACCTCGAACTTGTAGGCCCACCAGTCGGCGAAGAGCGAGGCGCCGGCCCCGTCCGCGGCGATCTCGTCGGCCACCTTGTAGGCCTCGAGCGCGTGCTGGAGGGTCGCCACCTTCACGCCGAACGACTCGCAGAGGCGGAGGAGGTCGAGGATCTCCTGCTTCACGTACGAGTGGGCGTGGATCTTCCGCGTCCCCGCGAGGACCTCGGCGATCGCCTCGAGCTGGAGGTCGCGGCGGACCGGGACGGGGCTCTCGCCGCGCGCGCGGGCGGCCGCAGCCTCGGCCTTGCGGCGCTCGTAGTCGCGGGCGCTCTGGAAGCGCTCCCTCACGAGGGCCGACACCCCCATCCGGGTCTGGGGATAGCGACGGGTGGTGACGCCCCAGTTCGCCTGCTTCGGGTTCTCGCCGAGGGCGAACTTGATCCCCGGGGGCGCCCCCTCGAGCTTCAGCCCGTCCGGGCCCGCCCCCCAGCGGAGCTTGACGATCTGGTTCTGCCCGCCGATGGCGTTCGAGGAGCCGTGGAGGACGTTCGCGACGGTCGTCCCGCCGGCGAGCTCGCGGTAGATGGCCACGTCGAACGGGTCGAGGACGTCGGCGATCCTCACCTCGGCGGTGACGTTGTGCGTCCCCTCGTTGACGGCGCCGTCGATCGCCGTGTGGCTGTGGGCGTCGACGATCCCGGGCGTGAGGTGCTTCCCCTCCCCGCGCACCTCGAGGACGGAGGCGGCGAGGGTCGGCGGCACCGCGACCTCGGGGCCGACGGCGACGATCTTCCCGTCCACCGCGAGGAGGTTCGCCTTCGGCAGGATCCCTGCCGGCCCCTCGGTCCAGACCGTCGCTCCCGCGACGAAGACGGCGCGCGGCGCGGCGAGCGGCGCGGCGAAGCGGGGCGGGAGGGGCCTCACGTCGGAGTCGGGGGGCTCGGCGGCGGCGCGCGCGGAGCCGGCGGCCACCGGCACGTCCGAGCCCGTCGCGGCCCCGGCGGCCCCGGCGCCCGAGCCGGCCGCGTCCCCTTCGACTCCTCCTCCACCGCCGCCCGGCGTCCCCTTCCCCTTCTCCTTCTTCGCGCGGACGGGGTAGGGCACGCCGTCGACCCAGGTCTCGACGACGCGCGCCTTCGGGTCGAAGAGGGTTCCGTCGACCACGACGAGGTTCGCGATCTTCCCCGGCCCGATCTCGCCGAGCCGGTCCTGGAGACCCAGCATCCGAGCCGGGACGGACGTGAACCCGGCCAGGAGGTCGGCCTCGGAGAGCCCGCGCGCCCGCGCCTTCTCGATCCTCTTCGGCAGGTCCGAGAGCTCGGGGAGCCCGTGGGTGGTCAGCGCGAACGTCAGCCCCTCGTCCTTCATCCACCGCGGGTTCGACGGCGCGCGGTCCCAGCTCCTCAGCCGCTCGAGAGGGACGTCGCGCCACGCGCTCTCCTCGTCGACGGACGGGACGTCGGGGAAGTCGAGGGAGAGGATCAGGGCGGGCTTCAGGACGGCCACCTCGTCCGCGAGCCGCCACGCGTCCCAGGCGCCGACGAAGCGGGCGTCGAGCCCCATCTCCCTGGCGACCTGCGCGGCGCGGAGGAGGGCGAGGACGTCCGGGGCCTCGAAGAGGACCGGCTCGCGTCCCGCGACGGCGTCGGCGAGGGCGTCCGCCCCCGGCGGCTCGGCCGGGCGGGCCCGCCCGGCGGGGCGTGCCCCGTAGGCCTTCTCCGCCTCGGCCCACCACTTCGCGTCGAGGAAGGCCTGGCGCGCCGCCGCGACGGCTCCCATCTTCGAGGCGGGGTAGCCGGCCCGGAAGCCGCCCCGGTTGGGCTCGAGGCAGGCGACCTGCGCCGCGCGGTCGCGGACCAGGGCCTTCTCGAGCGGGACGTCGCCCAGCGCGACGACCGCCGCCTCCCCGCGCAGGACGCCCTCCTCGGGGACGGCGGCGACGACCGTGAAGCCCAGCGCGCGGAGCTCCTCGCGGGTCCCGGGGTCGATCGAGAGCTCGCGGAAGGCCCTGCGGTCCGCCCGGACGGGCGGCCCGGCTGGGACGTTTCGGTCGCGGCGCGCGGGGCCCTCGTCGTCCTCCTCGTTCCCGTCGTCCCCCGGCTTCGCCTTGCGGCCGGCCAGCCGGGAGAGGGTGACGTACGGGTCGACCAGCCCCGGGTAGACGCTCTTCCCCGCGAGGTCGATCGCCAGGGCGTCGGCCGGCACGGCGACGGCCGGCCCCACCGACTCCACGACGCCGTCGCGCAGGACGACGGTCGCGTTCTCGAAGACCTTCCCCGCGGCGGTCACGACCCGCGCGTTCGTCAGGGCGTAGACGCGGGGGACCTCGGAGGCGCCCGCCGGAGCGGCGACGAGGGCCGCCGCCACGACGGTGGCGACGGCGGCGACGGCGGCGACGACGACTGAGACGACAGCTGCCGCGACCGCGGGCGCGGACGCTGGCCCCGCCCGGGGCGCGCGGGGGGCGGGATCGGCGATGCGGGGCGTTCCGGGGAGGGGTCGCGTGCGGGAGCCGGGCCGGGCCGGTCTCAGGCCTTCCACGTCTCGATCTTCTCCACGGTCGCGAGCTCTCCCATCCAGACGACGGATTCCCCCGGCTTGCGGCCGAGGATGGCCTTGGCCACGTCGGCAAGGTACGAGTAGATCCCTTCCTCGGGCCGGGAGTCCCACGGGCCGAGGAGGGTCACGGCCTTCGGGCCGGACGAGGTGGCGAGGGTGACGCGCGTGCCGGGCCTCACCTCCGAGGTGTCGATCGCCGCCGGGTCGAGGACCCGCGCCTTCGCGAGCTGCTCCTGGAGCTGCCCCGCGCGGACGGAGAGGAGCTGCTGCTTGTCGCGGCGGGCCTTGTACTCGAAGTTCTCCGAGAGGTCCCCCTCGGCCGCGGCCAGCGCGATCCCCTTCGTGTTCTCGGGGATCTCCACCTTCATGATGTGCTCGAGCTCGTGCCGCTTGGCCTCGAGCGAGTCGGGCGTCACGAAGAAGCTCTCGTCGACCTTCTTCCGGAGCTCGGGGAAGCGCATCTCGGCCGCCCCCATCAGCGCGGCGCGCCGGTGGGGCTCGAGCTCGTTGTGCCGCTGGAGCGCCTGGAGGAAGTGCTGGGCGTCCTCGAGCGTCGCCTGCTTCACGAGCCAGCTGGCGGCGAGGCCCGTCCGGTCGAAGCACTCCCGGAGCTTGTTCCGGGCCGCGCCGAGCTCGTCCCAGGAGAGGGCGTCGAGGAGGCGTCCGAGGACCGCCGCGGAGAGCCGCGCGCGGAACTCGTCGTCGTCGACGGCCCGCTGCGCGAACCAGACGAAGGCGCGCGGGCCGCTGCGCGGCGTCCGGAGGAGCCGCTCGAACGTCGACTCGCGGAGCTCCGGATGGGATTCCTTGAGGCGCCGGTCGATCAGGTCGAGCGTCCTCCCGTCCTCCTCCTTCAGGAACCAGTCGGCCAGGACGCGGGCCCCCTCGGCGCCGCGCGCCTGGAGGACGCTCTCGAGGACCCGCTCGCGCGCGATCCGGTCCTTCAGCCTGGCCAGGAGCGGCAGGGGCTGCTCGGGGATCAGCTCCTCGGGGCGGAAGGCGAGCCGGGCGCCGGGGGCCTTCTCGAGCGCCACGGCGATCTCCAGCGCCCGGGCCTCGTCGCCCCCGGCGCGGAGGGCGTTGGCCTCGTCCGAGAGCCGCGCGGCCATCCGCTCCGAGAGGGCGGCGTCCCGCTTGGCGTTCTTCCGGTAGAAGTCGAGCCTCCCGTCCGGACCGTGGGCCTTCTCGAACTTCGAGTAGAAGACCTCGTCGGCGGCCTCGGCCGACTGCGACCACTCGATCGTCGCGGACTTGCCGCTCCCGTGGACGACGACCTGCGGGTGCTTGCGGGCCGCCGCCCAGAACGACGTCCACCTCTCCTCGGGGACGAGGCCGGCGAGCCCTTCCTTCAGCTCCTGGAGCGACAGGTTCTTCCCGAACGAGGCGAGGAGCTGCCGGACGGCCTCGGCGGGGCTCTCCCGCGTCTCCGCCTGGAGCGCGTCGAAATCGGTCAGCTTGCGATGGAGGAAGTGCCCCTCGGGGAGCGGCACCAGGCTCCTGGAGGCCGAGCCGATCGGGATCGAGATCCCCTTAGCGGTCTCGAAGTCGATCCGGACGGCGTCGAGGGCGAAGTTCGTCTCGACGATCCGGCCTGCCCCGCGCCCCGGCATGAAGAAGACGCGGCCCGTCTCGAACGGGATCCACTTCTCCGCGCGCTCCATCCGGGCGAGGCCCTCGGCGGGCTCCTTCGCCTCGCGGAACTTGAAGCGCCCGAGGAGGGCGGAGAGCGACGGGCTGTCGGGGTAGGCGGCGCCGAGGACCTCCTCGAAGAGCCTGTGGAACCCCTCCGCGGCCGAGGGCGTCGCACCCGCCTTCGTCGCCTCCTTGAGGAGCGTCCAGCGGAGGCGCGCCCGCTCGAGCGGGGCGTCCGCCCCCTTCAGGGTGGCGTCGGCGAGGCTCGCCAGGCTCTGCAGGCGGCCCTTCTGGGCCGAGAGGCGGGCGAGCCCCCGGAAGGCCGCGAGGAGGAGCTCCGCGTTGGCCTCGGGCTCGAGGAGCGCGTCCTTGACGACGACCTCGACCTGGTCGTATCGCTTTTCCGAGAGGAGGGTGCTGATCTCCGAGACGTTCATGACGGGGCCGGAGTGTACCCGCCCCGGCGGACGAGGCCGGGGACCCTTGCGAGGAGAGACGGCGTCACTTCCCGAGGAGCCCGTTCTTCAGGTCCTCCGACGGCGGCTTCGGGCCGAGCCAGAGGCGGAAGAGGGCGTCCGCGAACTCCTTGCCGGCGATCGTCCCGGCTTCCTTCCCGTCGCGGGAGACGATCGTCCCGGTGCCCGGGACGTACGCGCACGAGAAGACCGAGCCGTCCTTCACGTCGGTGACCCAGCCGTAGAACTTGTCGAGGTTCGCCTTCTGGGAGGCGATCAGCTGCGGGGCGTTCGCCTCGAACCCCTCCTTGTAGGCGTCGACGAGCTTCTGGCGGTCGATGCTCCGGAGGAAGTGCATCCGCATCTCCTTGGCGGAGTCGGCCGCGAGGACGGCGTTCGCGTCCTTCGACGGCGCCTCGAGGTAGAGGCCGCCGACGTAGACCTTGAAGAACGCCTTCTTGCGGAGCCCCATGCCGTTCAGCTTGAGGGTCTTCCCGCCGACCGAGACGGAGTCCTCCATCTTGACCCCGGCGAGCTCCCCCGCGCGGGCGGGGGGAGCCGCGAGGATGAGGGTTGCGGCAAGGGCGGAAGCCAGGGCCAGGGGCCGGTGGATGCGCATCGCGTGTCCTCCTCGAAGGTGACGTCGGTCTTCCCGGACGCGCAAGGATACAGCGCCGGTCGGAACGTGCGCACCCCGCCCCCGGGCCGGGGACGGGGCACGGACCTCCCGGGGCGTCGACGGGAGGCGTCCGGGGCCGCCGGACGCCTCCCGCGGTCAGCCCTGGATCTCGCTGAAGCGGGCGACCCGGAAGAACTGGTCGCGCATCGCCTTCAGGAGCGCCAGCCTGTTCCTCCGGACCGCCTGGTCGTCGGCCAGGACGAGGACCTCCGTGAAGAAGCGGTCGAGGCTCGGGCCGAGGGAGGCCATCACCGAGAGGGCCTCCTGGTAGCGCCGGGCGCCGATCAGCTCGTCGAGGACCTCCCGCGCCTGGAAGTAGTCGGACGCGAGGGCGCGCTCGGCGTCCTCGGTCACGAGCGCGGGCTCGACCTCGCGGGGGAGCTCCTCTCCGGAGGCCTGCGCGAGGATGTTCTGGACCCTCTTGAAGGCGACGCAGACCGGCGCGAAGTCCTCGCGCCGCCGCACGGCCGAGAGGGCGGCCACGCGGTCCGCGGCGTCCGCGAGGTCGGAGCAGTCGGTCGTCAGGACCGCCTCGATCTCGTCGAAGCGGTTCCCCTTCCTCTCGAGGAGGAAGCGGAGGCGGTCCAGGAGGAACGGCACGAGCTCCTTCACGACCGGGTCCGGGCCCTCGGGGAGGACGGGCTGGAGGAGCGCGGCGGCCTTCACCGCCAGCGGGACGTCGAGGTGCCAGCTCCGCTCGAGCAGGATCTTGACGACGCCGAGGGCCGCCCGGCGGAGGGCGTAGGGGTCCTTCGAGCCGGTCGGGGTCAGCCCGAGGGCGAAGAAGCCGGCGAGCGTGTCGAGCCGGTCGGCCAGGGCGACGATCGCCCCCGTCACCCCGCGCGGACCGTCGTCCTCCGGCGACGCCGGCCGGTACTGGTCGTAGAGGGCCTGCCAGACCTCCTCCGGGTGCCCCTCGCGCCGCGCGTAGAGGCCGCCGACGACCCCCTGCAGGTCGGTGAACTCCCGCACCATGTCCGTCACGAGGTCGGTCTTCAGGAGGCGGGCGGCCACGAGGACGCTCCCCGCGTGCTCGTCGGCGGCGAGGCGGTCGCAGAGCGTCTCGGCGAGCTGCTGGATCCGCCCCGTCTTCATCAGGTAGTCGCCGAGCTTCTCCTGGAACGACAGGTGCGAGAGGCGCTCGAGCCTCTCCTCGAGCGGGACCTTCGCGTCCTCCTCCCAGAAGAACCGGGCGTCGGCGAAGCGGGCCTTCAGGACCCACTCGTTCCCCCGGACGATGTGCCCGAGGGGGTCGGAGACCTGGTCCGCCACCGCGAGGAAGGACGGCAGGAGCTTGCCGGCCGCGTCGCGGACGCCGAGCACCTTCTGGTGCTCGCGCATCGTCGTGACGAGGATCTCGTCCGGCAGGTCGAGGAAGGAGGCGTCGTAGCCGCCGCGGACGAGCCCCGGCCACTCGACGAGGTGGGCGAGGGCGTCGACGAGCACCGGATCGGGCGAGGGGACGCCCCCCGCCTCGGCCGCCAGCCGGTCGGCCGCGGCGACGAGAGCCTCCCGGCGCCGGGAGTAGTCGGGCTCCACCGACGCCCCGCGGAGCTTGGCGAGGAAGTCGTCGACCCCGACGACGACGAGCCGTCCGGGCGCGAGGGTCCGGTGGCCCACCGTGACCCGTCCCGACTCGATCCCGAAGACCTCCATCGGGACGACGAGCCCGTCGAACAGCGCGACGATCGAGTGAAGGGGCCGGATCCACGTGTGGCGGCCGTCCCCCCACCTCATCATCCGGGGGAACGTCATTCCCCGGACGACCGGCGGGACGACCTCGGCCAGGATGTCCTGGGTCGGCCGCCCCTCGATCACCTTCCGCGCGGCGACGTAGTCGCCCTTCGGCGTCGAGACGGTCACGAGGGCCTCGACCGCGACGCCCTGCCCCCGGGCGAACCCCTCGGCCGCCCGCGTGGGCCGCCCGTCGGCGTCGTACGCCACCTTCACCGACGGCCCCACCGCCTCGACGGGATGGTCGTCCTGGAACTCGGGCAGGTCGCGCGAGAAGAGGATGAGGCGGCGCGGCGTGGAGTGGACGAAGAAGGTGCCGTTGATCCGCTGGTCGGCGAGGGCGCGCGCCACCCCGGTCAGGAGGTCGTTGCGCGCCGAGGCGAGGACGCCGGCCGGGATCTCCTCGGCGAGCAGCTCCAGGAGGAACTCCGACATCTCAGGCCTCCTCGGTCGCCTCGGGGAACGGCTCGCCGAGCTCGTCCGGCAGGGGGATCTCGTGGGACGGGGGCGGGAAGACCTCCGCGGTCGAGAGGTCGGGCGGCGGGGCCGGGCTCTCCTTCGGCAGGAGCGGGAAGCCGAGCCCCTCGCGCGACGCGACGTAGCCCTTCGCGCAGCCCACGGCGAGCTCCCGCACCCGCCGGATGATGCCGACCCGCTCGGTGGCCGAGACGGCCCCCCGGGCGTCGAGGAGGTTGAACGCGTGCGAGCACTTCAGGGCCAGGTCGTAGGCCGGGAGGACGAGCCCCTGCGCGAGGCACCGCTTCGACTCGGCCTCGAACCGCTCGAAGAGGAGGGTGAGGAGCCCGGTGTCGGCCGCCTCGAAGCCGTACCTGGAGACCTCGTACTCGTCCTGCCTCCGGACCTCGCCGTACCGGATCCCCGGCGCCCACTCGATGTCGAAGACGCTGTCCTTGCGCGCGAGGAACATCGTGAGCCGCTCCAGCCCGTACGTGATCTCGGCCGTGACCGGGGAGAGGTCGATGCCGCCCGCCTGCTGGAAGTAGGTGAACTGCGTGATCTCCATCCCGTCGAGGAGCACCTGCCAGCCGACCCCCCACGCCCCGAGCGTCGGCGACTCCCAGTTGTCCTCCTCGAACCTCAGGTCGTGCTCCGTCGGCTCGACCCCGATCGCGCGGAGGCTGTCGACGTAGAGGTCCTGGATGTCGACGGGGGCGGGCTTCATCACCACCTGGTACTGGTAGTGCTTCACGAGGCGGAACGGGTTCTCGCCGTACCGCCCGTCGGCGGGCCGCCGGGAGGGCTGGACGTAGCCGCAGCTCCACGGCTCCGGCCCGAGGACGCGCAGGAAGGTGGCGGGGTGCATCGTCCCCGCCCCGACCTCGGTGTCCCAGGGCTGCTCGAGGAGGCAGCCGCGCGAGGCCCAGTAGGAGGACAGCTTCAGGATCAGCGTCTGGAAGTCCATGTCGGCTCCCGAATTCTTGAGGCGGCGAAGGTTAGCACGCGGGCGGAGCGCGGGCCCCCGTCAGTCCGGACCGAGGGCCTCGAGGAAGCGGTAGCTCTTCAGCTCGTGCCCCAGGAAGCGGCGCCGGATCTCCCGTGCCAGGGCCTCCAGCGCCCGGAGGTCGTCCGGCCCCGCGAGCCGCTCCGCCGCGAGCGCGCCGAGCGGCGCGCGCCGGAGCCGGGCGAGGAGCGCCAGCGTCGTGGGCGAAAGAGGGAGGCCGCCCCGCCCCCCGCATTCCGGCCCGACGAACGCCCCTTCCTCCGGGTCGAGCCTCACGGCCTCGCCGGCGAGCGGCCGGCCGCAGCCCGCGCAGGTCCCGGGATCCGCGAGGAGCCCGGCGAGGAGAAGGAGCCAGACCTCGAAGTAGCGGGCGGCCAGGTCGGCCGGCACCCCCGCGCCGAGCGCGTCGAGGACGTGCCGGACGAGCCGGTAGGTCTCCGGCGCCGCGTCCGCCTCGGGGAGGAAGGTCGAGAGGCTCTCGGCCAGGTACGGGAGGAGCATCGCCGTCTCGGCCCGCGTCGCCAGCGCGAACGCGCTCGCCTTCATCTCGAGCGCGTCGCCCCGGGCGAGGTCGCGCCCCTCTCGGACGAAGAACGTCACCGAGACCTCGGTCAGGAGCTGAAGGAGGGCGCCCTTCCGCCCCTTTCCCCTCCCCCCGGCGACGACGCCCCGGACGACGCCGAGGTCCGGCGTGAGGAACGAGACGGCGACGTCCTTCTCCGAGATCGGGTCGACCCGCAGAACGAACGCCGTGGTGGAGCGGAGCGTCACGGCCCGATTCTCCCCCGCCCCGGTCCCCGACCGCGCCGCCTCGCCGCTCCGGGGCCGCCGTCCAGTAAACTCCGCGGCATGTCCGGACCCGTCTGGAAGCTCCTCCGCCTCCCCGGGACGTGCGACTCGTGCGGCGACTCGGCCGACGAGCTCCTCGCCGTCGGGATCGTCGTCGACTACGCCTTCCGTCCCGACTTCCGCTACTGCCGGCCCTGCTACGACCGCTACGGCGGCCGGCACGACGAGCTCCACCCGCAGGCGGTGGCCGAGCAGCGGGCGCCGAAGCTCCTCTCGCGGCCCAGCTCGGAGTCGGACATCCCCGAGTGACGGCATCCGACCCGGCGCCGGGAGCGGAACCCGGGAAGATGCCCCGTCCTCCGCTCCCCCGCCCCGAGGCCCTCCCGGCACGGTTCTCAGACCCGGCCCTCGCCCGGGTCGGGGAGAAGGTGGCCGCGGGGGAGCGCCTCTCGTTCGACGACGGGCTCGCCCTCTTCCGGACGCCCGACCTCCTGGGGCTGGGGGGTCTGGCGAACGCCGTCCGCGAGGCGCGGCACGGGAACCTCGGCTACTACAACGTCAACCGCTACCTGAACCCGACGAACCTCTGCTGGGTCGACTGCGGCCTCTGCGCCTGGGCCCGCAAGCCGGGCGTGGAGGGCGGGTACACGATGGCCATCCGCGAGGCCGTGGCCGAGGCGGCGGCGGGGTGGCACGACGGGATCACCGAGATCCACGTCGTCGGCGGCCTCCACCCGACCCTCCCCTACGACTACTACACGGGCCTCCTGCGCGCCCTGCGCGAGCGGTTCCCCGGCGTCCACCTGAAGGCGTGGACGATGGTGGAGCTCGACTGGATCGCCCGCGTCGGGAGGAAGGAGCTCGTGGAGACGATCCTCGACCTGAAGGCGGCGGGGATGGACTCCTGCCCGGGCGGCGGCGCCGAGATCTTCGCCCGGCGCGTCCGCGACATCGTCTGCACGAACAAGATCGACGGCGAGCGGTGGCTCGAGGCGGCGCGCCTCTGCCACGTCAACGGCGTCCAGACGAACGTCACCATGCTCTACGGCCACTTCGAGACGGACGAAGAGCGGGTGGACCACCTCGTCCGGATCCGCGAGCTGCAGGACGAGACCGGCGGGTTCCTCGGCTTCATCCCGCTCGCCTTCCACCCCGAGGGGACGCCGTTCGCCCACCTCCCGGCGTCGAGCGGCCTCCTCGACCTGAAGGTCATCGCGGCGGCACGCCTCCTCCTGGACAACCTCGACCACGTCAAGGCGTACTGGGTCCAGATCGGCGAGAAGTTCGCCCCGGTCGCGCTCCACTTCGGCGCCGACGACCTCGTCGGGACCGTGACCGAGGAGACGATCACGCACGCCGCGGGCGCGAAGACCGAGGCCGGCCTCGGCCGGCTGGAGATGGAGCGGCTGATCCGCTCGGCCGGACGCGAGCCGTTCGAGCGCGACGCGTTCTACGAGCGGGTGGTGAGGGACCCCTCCGGGCGCGTCCTCCGCGCGAACCGGCACGACTTCGTGCCCGGGACGGCAGCCTCGGGAGCGCCGGCGGCGCAGGAGGCGCCCCCCCTGCCCCTTCACCCGGGCCTGGACACGGTCGTCGCTTCGTCGTAAGTGTTCCTGGTGGTTTCTCGATGGCGGCAGTGTTCCTGGGGGTTTCTCGATCCCCCCAGGCCCCCCGACGGGAGCGAGCTCCTCACGGACGTCGCGGGACGGCCGAGGGCTTCTCGATCCCCCGGGCGTCGCGCGGTCAGAGACCGGTGAGCTGGACGACGACCTCGCGGCGGCGCGGGCGGGCGTCGAAGTCGACGAGGACGACCTGCTGCCACGTGCCCAGGAGGAGACGCCCCTCGTCGAACGGCACCGTGAGGGACGGCCCGAGGAGGCTGGCCCTCACGTGCGAGTGGCCGTTCCCGTCGTGCCACGCCTCCTCGTGACGGTAGCCGGCTCCCCGGGGCGCGATCCTGTCGAAGAGGGCGGGGAAGTCGTGGAGGAGCCCCGCCTCGAACTCGATCGTCGTCACGCCCGCGGTCGAGCCGGGAACGAAGACGAGGGCGCTCCCCCGCTTCAGCCCCGAAGCCGCGAGGCGCTTCGCGACCTCGGCGGTCAGGTCGACGACGTGCCCCTCGCCGCGCGTGGCGACCTCGATCCTCTCGGTGACGATCCGCGCTTCCACCGGCAGGCTCCGCCGCTCCGACGTCCGGCCGCTCAGCTGGCCGGGCCGCCGAAGGCCCGCACCGCGGCCTCGATCTCGGCCGCGGACGCCTTCGGCGCCCCCCTGCGGAGGAGGCTCGCGACGTGCGCCAGCTCCTCGCGGGTCGCCGGGAACCCCACGTTCTCTCCCGGGCCTCCCGCGACCGGGCGGATCGACGTCCCGAGCACCTTCCCCTTCGCGTCGAGGACGGCGAAGAACGGGAGCCCCGTCGCGACCCCTCCCGAGAGCGACTTCAGGAGAGAGTCCGCGCCGGGGTTCTCGAGCTTCTTCTTCTCGCCCCGCTCGAGGACCGTCAGCCAGACGGTCTCGAAGCTCCGGTCGAGGACGGGCCGGACGGCGGGGGACTCCGTCCACCTCTCCAGCTTCCGGCACCAGCCGCACCAGGAGGCGTGGAAGAGGACGAGGACGGCCTTCCCCTCGCGCCCCGCCCTCTCCCGGGCCGCCCGGACCACCTCCTGCGCCGGCGGCGGGGCGCCGGCGGCCGCGGCCGCGTGGACCTCGAACGCGGGCGCGCCGAGCGCGGCGAGGAGCGGAAGGGAGGCGAGGAGGCGGAACGGGCGAGGGACGGGCGGCATCACCGGCCGATGTTAGCGGAGGCGCGGGCGGCCCGGAGAGGCCCCGGCGCGGGGTCCCGGTCCCGCCGCTTCAGGACGGCCGGCCGCCCGCGAGCGCGCCCACCAGGGCGCGCGGGTGGCAGGTCTCGGCAAGCGCGCCCAGGCGTTCGTCGACGGGCCCGTCGAGGACGGCGCTCCGCCACCGAATCGGGATCCCGTCGACGCCGTGAAACGCCCCGAGCAGCGCCCCCGCGACGGCGCCGTTCGTGTCGGCGTCGCCGCCGCGGTTCACCACGTCGAGGAGCCCGGCCTCGAAGGACGGGGCGTGGAGGAGCTCCCAGAACGCGAGGCGGAAGGCGACCCGGACGTAGCCGATCCCGGGTCCGGTCAGCCGCAGCTCGGGCCCGTAGAGCTGCGGGTCGTCGCGGCGGGCGGCGCGGAGGTCCGTGGCCAGCTGGTTCCGGGCCTCGAGGACCCGTTCCTCGAGGTCGGCGTGGGCGGCGGCGAGCTCCTCCGCCGCCAGGTCCAGCTCGAGGTCGCAGGCGGCGACGATCTCCGAGCGGTCGGGCGCGGCCGCCCTCGTCAGGGCGGCGGCGATCGCCGCGTCGAACGCCGCGCAGGCGAGCTGACAACGGAAGTCGAAATGGGTGATCGCCGAGTCGGCGAACGCGGCTCGCCGCCTCTCCGGCGGGTCCGCGGCATGGTGGACCCCGATCGGGGCCGTCCGCATCAGCGACCCGTTCCCGGCGCCGTTCCACCCCGTCTCGACCCAGACGGCGCGCCCGGCGGCGGAGGGCGCCATCCCGGCCTGGACGAGGTCGAGGGCGCGCCAGGTCTGTCCCCCGATGTCGCGCGCCTGACGGCTCCACGCCACGTAACGGCGAGCGACGTCCTCCACGGCGAACCTCCCGTTCTCGGCGAGGCTCGCGGCGAGACAGCAGGCCATCTGGGTGTCGTCCGTGACCATGCCCGGGAGGAGCTGGAACGGTCCTCCGCCGGTCACCTCGCGGTGGGGTCCGTCGGCCAGGGAGGGGAATCGGGGGGCGGGCAGGTCTCGGCGAAACTCGAGGGTCGTCCCGAGCGCATCGCCGCAGGCGAGGCCCACCAGGGCTCCCTGCGCTCGACCGGGATCCACGAAATCGCCGGTCCGGCCACCGAAGGCCATCTGCCACACCCTCCGGGCGCCGCAAGGCGCTGTATTCAGACTATGGGCTATCCCCGGACAGATGGCGTCCCCCGTTCGGGGGGGGAGAAACCGAACGTTCGGGATCAGTGAGGCACCGAACCCGTCAGGCCCGCGGCGTAGGAACGGCCGTCGACGGTGGCGAGCCGGCCCGTCGACCCGTCGCGCAGGATCGGAAGGTGCGGAATCGTGAGAAGGTGTCGCGGGACGAACCAGACGTCGTCCTCGGACGTCATCCAGCCCATCGAGTCGAACCGGCTCAGGTCGACGGGCCGGGAGTAGGCGCGCAAGGTCTTCTCCCGCCTGTAGTTGAAATACGACTCGAAGTAGGTCATCACCAGCTCGCGAACGGTCCGATGGATCGGCTCGCGGTACCTCAGCCCGGAGAAGTTGGACTTCGCGATCGCCCCCCAGCCTCCCCGCTCGCGAAAGACGGCGAGGACGTGGTCGTCGTCGAAGACCGCCTCGAGGTCGACGAGGAGCGGCCGGTGCCCCTGGAGCCTCAGAGCCGCGGCCGCCAGGAGGGCGCCGTCCATGCACCGGGCCCGGCGCTCCCGCAGGACCCGCCGGGGGGAACGGCAGGCCTTTCCCCCCCGGTCGTAGACGACCTCGTCGTCGAGGAACCGCTGGATCCGCCAGGGGGGAGAGAGCCGCCTGAGCGCCCGCGCCTCGCCCGGCGTGAAGCCGAAGTCGGGGCCCGCGGCCACTCAGCGGACCCTGATCCCCTTCGGGGCCCGCCTGAAGGTCGGCGGCACCTTGCCGTAGCGCGCCTTGTCCCAGGCCGTCGCGACGAGGGCCTCGCCGTCGAAGGAAAGTGTGAGGGGCTCGTCGGCGTTCTGGGCTCCGGGAAGGGTGAGGACCACCTCCACCTTCGTCCCGGCCTGCTTCCACCGGCCGTGCTCGATGATCGGCCGGCCTCCGGGCCAGGCGCCGGGCGCGGCGAGCGCGGCGCTTCCGGACGGGCTCAGCCGGAGGTCGTACGTGCGGCCCTCGCGATTCGAAGCCGTCTCGGAGTACGACCACGCCCCGGTGGCCGAGAGGCGGCCGACGGGCCAGGGCGGGGCGGCGCCCGCCGGACCGAGGGTGGAAAGCGCCTGACGAGCGGCCGCCAGCATCGAGTCGTACGACGCATGGTCGGGAGACCCCACGGGGTAGGGGTTGGACGGAGGGAACGACGCCGTCACGACCCGTCCCGCCGTCTTCAGGACGACCTCGCCGGGCGTCGGCCCCTTCCGGGCGGCTTCCCAGCCCGCCTCCGAGAAGACGGCGAGCGTCATCAGCGGCCGACTGTCGGCGCCGCGGGCCGACGGAACGAAGGAGAAGGCGACCTCGCGCGACGCGCCCGCGGCCCGTCCCTCCCCGGAGGGGCCGTCGCCCTCCGTCGCCGTCCAGCTCCCCGTCCTCCAGGCCTCGGGGAGGGCGAGCCGGAAACCGGCTCCGCTGACGTAGAGGCGGGAAGCCCTCACGAACCGGAGGGCGCCCTTGCCGTCCTCGAGCCCGATCGTCAGGACGTCGTCGGTCCTCTCCACCGTAGCCGCCTCTCCGAGGGCCCCCAGGAGCCGCCCGTCGAGCGAACCTTCCGGGCACTTCGCCTGGCCGCGGACCGGCCGCCGGATGGAGAGCCGGTTCCCCTTGACCGTCACGGGCGTCGACCACGCCCTGCAGTCGGCCTGGACGAAGAGGGAGTCGGCCTCGCTGAACTCGAGCGAATAGCGCCACGGCTCCTCGACGACGACCGTCCCCGCCGGCGACTCGAGGCGATCCCACAGCCACGTCGGCCCCGCCAGGCTGGAGATCTCGCTCGGAGGGGGCGCCCCTCCTCCGACCCGGGCCAGCCCGGGCTCCTGACCGCGCGCGGAGGATCCGACCGAGGCGGCGACGAGCGCGAGGGCGGCGACGAGGGAGAGGCGGGACGCGACGGACCGTTTCGCCTGCGACCCGGCCGGACGAGACGTGAAGACCATGGGACCTCCTGGGGCCGCCCTGCGCGACCGGACCCGGATTCTAGCGGCCCGTCGCCGCCCGCCCCCCCGGGCTCCGACGTCCCCGCCCACGAACGCCCGGCCGCCGGGCAGCCGGGTCATGTTCGGGACGAGGGGCGCCCGGGGATCCCGCGAGAGGGGCCGGACGATTGCGCGGGAGCTGTCCGCGGCGTCTACTTCGAAGGTGCCCGTCCCCCGAGCCGCCGTCGTCGCGATCGCCGCAAACGTCGCCGTCGCCGCAAGCCTCGCGATCGCCGGAGCCGTCACCGCCGCCGCCGCCCCGACCGCCCCGCTCGCCCCGCAGGCCGCTCCCGCGCCCGGCGCTCCGTCCACCGACGCCCCGGCGCCCGAGCTGATCCCGCTCCCCGTCCGCCTCGAGCGGCGGGCGGGCGCCTTCCGCCTCGACGAGAGGACGGAGATCGTCGCCCCCGCAGCGGCGCGGCGCACGGCGGAGCTCCTCCAGGAGAGCCTCCGGGCGTCGACCGGCCTCCCGCTCGCGCTCCGGCTCGGGGCGCCCGCGCGGACGTCGCGGGACCGGATCGTCCTCCGACTCGACCCGCGGGAGGAGGGCCTTGGACCCGAGGGGTACCGCCTCGAAACGTCGACTTCGGGCGTCGCGATCGTCGCTCCCGCGCCCGCGGGACTCTTCCACGGGACGCAGACTCTCCGTCAGCTCCTCCCGGCCGCCTCGCTCCGGAGGTCCCGCGTCGACGGCGTCGCCTGGACCGTCCCCGCGGTCTCGATCACCGACTATCCCCGCTTCTCGTGGCGCGGATCCCACCTCGACGTGGGGCGGCACTTCATGCCGCGCGGCTTTCTCCTTTCGCACCTCGACCTGATGGCCCTCCACAAGCTGAACGTCTTCCACTGGCACCTGACGGACGACCAGGGGTGGCGCCTCGCGATCGAGGGCTACCCCTGCCTGACCGAGATCGGGGCGTTCCGGCGGGAGAGCCAGCTCGGGAGGGAGCCGTGGGAGGGAGACGGCACCCCCCACGGCGGCTTCTACACGCAGGACGACGTCCGCGAGGTGGTCCGCTACGCCGCCGAGCGGTTCATCACCGTCGTCCCCGAGATCGAGATGCCGGGACACGCGCAGGCAGCGGTCGCCGCCTACCCCTGGCTCGGCAACGGGACCGGCCCCGTGGAGGTCTGGACCCGCTGGGGGATCTCGGAGTCCGTCCTCAACGTCGACGAGCGGACCTTCGGCTTCCTCGAAGAGGTCCTGACCCAGGTCCTCGCCCTCTTCCCCTCCCCGTTCGTCCACACGGGAGGCGACGAGGTGCCGAAGAAGGAGTGGAAGGAGAGCCCGCGCGTGCAGGCCCGGATGAAGGAGCTCGGCCTCGCGAACGAGGAGGAGCTCCAGGCGTGGTTCACGCGGCGGATCGCCTCGTTCCTCGAGTCGAAGGGGCGCCGCCTCGTCGGCTGGGACGAGATCCTCGAGGGGGGGCCGCTCGCCCCCGGCGCCGTCGTCATGAGCTGGCGCGGCGAGGCGGGCGGGATCGCGGCCGCGCGGGCGGGGCACGACGTGGTGATGGCGCCGACCGACTTCACCTACCTCGACTACTACCAGTCGCGGGACCCCGGCGAGCCGCTCGCGATCGGCGGGTTCGTTCCGGTCGAGAAGGTCTACCTCTTCGAGCCGGTCCCGAAGGAGCTGACGCCGGACGAGGCGCGGCACGTCCTCGGCGCCCAGGCACAGCTCTGGACCGAGTACCTCCCCGCGCCCCGCGACGTCGAGTACATGGCCTGGCCGCGCCTCGCCGCCCTCGCCGAGGTCGTCTGGTCGCCGCGGGAGTCCCGGTCGTGGGACGGCTTCGCGGAGCGGCTCCGCGAGCACGCACGCCGCCTCGAGGCGCTCGACGTCCGCACCGGCCCGATCCCGGGCGTGCCGCGGCCTCGGTGACGGCAGGTTCTCAGTCGTCCTCGAGCACGATCCTCCCGCCCTCGAGCGACCGGGCCCGGGCGAGCGCCTCCATCACCCCTCGTTCGCCGCCGCCTCACCGGTCCCGGGCCGCTCCCGGACCGCGCTGCGGCTCCGGACGAACTCCGCCAGCCCGGCGGCGTCCAGCGGCTCGGAGAAGAGGAACCCCTGGAAGAGCGTCACCCCGCGCGCGAGGAGGTAGGAGAGCTGCTCCGGCCGCTCGATCCCCTCGGCGACCAGCGTCAGGTCGAGGCGAAGGCCGAGGTCGACGATCGCGTCGACGACCGTCGCCGCCACGGAGCCCGTCCCGATCCCCTCGACGAACGACTTGTCGATCTTCAGGTAGTCGAGCCGGAAGCGCCGGAGCGCGTCGATGTTGGCGTAGCCCGTCCCGAAGTCGTCGAGCGCCAGCTTGGCCCCCCACGCCTGCAGCCCCTCGAGGACCGCGCGCGTCACGCCCCCCTCGTCCTCCAGGAACTCTCGCTCGGTCACCTCGAAGACGAGCTGCGACGGCGCGAGACGCGAGCCGTCGAAGGCGCGGAGGACCTCCTTCACCGTCTCGCGGCTCCTCAGGTGGGCGCCGGAGAGGTTGACGGCCACGTGGAACCGCTCCGGCTCCTCGAGCCCGTCCGGCAGGTCGCGCGCCACGCGCCGGAGGAGCCAGGAGGTCATCGGCAGGATCACCCCCGTCTCCTCGGCGAGCGCGATGAAGAGGTCGGGACGGAGGAGCCCCTGGCTCCCGTGCCGCCACCTCAGGAGCGCCTCCGCCCCGACGCAGCGGCCGTCGCGCCCGTCGACGACCGGGAGGTAGTGGACCTCCAGCTCGCCGCGCCGGATCGCCCCGCGGAGCTGGCGCGTGACGGCCTCGAGGGGGCTTCCTGAGTAGACCGAGAGGGCCGCGAGGCCCGCCCCGAAGGCGATGCCGACGACGAGGACGACGGGGAGCGAGGCGCTCCAGCCCGCGAGCAGGCGGTCCCGTGACGCGTCGACCGCGACCTCGAGCCTCTGGCGCGGCACGGAGGCCCGCCCGGTCTCGCCGTCCGCGCCGAGGAGCGCGCCCAGGAGCCTCACCGGGAGGCTCGCCCCGGGGGGAGCCGCGCGCGCAGGGCCCGTCGGCGGCGCCCGCCACGCCCCGGCCGGCCCGACGACCGCCACCGAGAGCCCCGGCCCCGAGGCGAGGAGGTCGACGGCGTTCAGGAACGCGGCCGGCGCGACGCCGACGCTGCCCCACCCCGCGGGGAGCTGCTTCGCCAGGACCAGGAAGCCCGACGCGCCCGCTGCCAGCCCGACGTCCCGCCGGGAGTTCCGCAGGCGGCCGAGATCGACCCCCTCTGGCGCCCGGGCGGTCGTCAGGGCCGCCGAGCAGGGGGCCGCCATCGCCGCGTCCCAGAGGACCACGTCGCGGACGGACTTCTCGATCTCGGCCGTCGCCTTCAGCCGCGCCACGACGTCCTCGCCGCAGCCCCCCGTCCAGGCCCCGCCGATCCGGTCGAGCGTCCCCTCGGCGCCGTCCAGCATCGTCGAGACGGTCGCGGCGAGCGCGGCCGCCTTCACCTCCAGCTCGTCGCGCAGGGCGCTCCTCTCGAGCCGGAGCGACAGCCAGAGGAGCGCAGCGGGCGGGAGGACCCCGACGAGGACGGCCAGGGCGACGACGCGCCTGCGTCCTTCCGGGGGGAGCGACGGGCTCAGGCGAGCGCTCCTCGCGCGGGACGGGAAGCGGGCACGCGCATCGGCCGCCGATTGTGCACCCGCGCCGGGCGGGCTCGCCCGAGGCTTGCCGCCGCCGGCGGCGTCCGACTTGTAGACTCCCTTCGAGCCCGTGCGCCCGCCCCGCTTCGCCGCCCTCCCCCCCCGCCTTCGCGCCTCGTCCGCGGCGGCGCTCGTCATCCTCCTCCTGGCCGGCCTCCTCCCGACGCCCGGTGCGGCGGACGAGCCGGATCACCTCCGGAAGGGGAGCGCCGCGTTCGCGGCGGGACGCTTCGACGAGGCGGTCGCGGAGTTCCGCGCGGCGGCCGCGGAGCGGCCCGGGAGCGTGGAGGCGCTCCTGGGCCTCGGAACGGCGCTCGCCCGGACCGGCGACGCGAACGGGGCCCTTCACGCCTTCGTCCGGGCGACCGCGCTCGACCCGTCGAACGAGGACGCCCTGCTCGCCCGGTCGGACCTCCTGAGCCTCCTGGGACGCTACGCCGAGGCCCGGACGCTCCTCGACGACGCCTGCCGGAACCACCCGAGCCGGGGCCGCACCGCGCTGGGCCTCGCCAGCCTCCTCGCCACCTGCCCGGACCCCGCCCTGCGCGACGGGGCCCGCGCCGTCGACCTGGCGGAGCGGGTCCTCGACGGCGCCCCCACGGCCACGGCCGGACGCGTCTACGCCCAGGCCCTCGCGGAGGCCGGGCGCTGCGCCGACGCGGCGCGGTGGCAGGAGCGCGTCCTCGCGGCCGCGCGCAAGGAGCCGCCCCCCTTCCCGACCTCCGTCCTGGAGGACGAGCTGGCGCGGTACGAGAAGGGGGCGCCCTGCCGCCCCCCGACCGGTCCGAAGAAGTGAGCGCGCCCGGTTCCCCGCCGGCGGGCGACGACGAGGCGGCCCTCCTCGCCTCGTTCCGCGCCGGAGAGCAGGGGTCGGCCGAGCGCCTCCTCCTCCTTCACCAGCCGCGCCTCTACCGGTTCGCCCTGAGGCTCTGCGGCACGCCCGACGACGCCGCCGACGTCCTCCAGGACTCCCTCCTCGCGGCCGCCCGCGCCCTCCGCTCGTTCCGCGGCGAGGCGTCGCTGTCGACGTGGCTCTTCACCATCGCCCGCCGCGCCTGCCTGCGAAAGCGAAGGCGGCGGGCCGGGGAGCCGGAGGCGCTCGAGCCCCTCCCGGAGGCCGTCGCGGACCGGCGGCGGAGCCCCGAGGAGGACGCGGCCGCGGCCGAGCTGGCGCGCGCCCTCGAGGAGGCCCTCGCGGAGCTCGACCCGCTCCAGCGGGAGGCGCTCCTCCTGCGCGACGTCGAGGGGCTCTCGACGGAGGAGGCGGCGCGGGTGGTGGGCGTCGGCGAGCGCGCGCTCAAGAGCCGGCTCCACCGGGGTCGGCTCGCCCTCCGGGCCGCCCTCGCCTCGCGGCTCGGACCGCCGGAGGCGCCGCCCGCGTCCGGCGCCTGCCCCGACGTCGTCCGCCTCTTCTCGAGGAGCCTCGAGGGCGAGGTCTCCCCCGCCGTCTGCGCCCGGATGGAGCGCCACCTCGCCCGCTGCCGGCGCTGCACGTCCGTCTGCGAATCGCTCCGGCGGACCCTCGCGGCCTGTCGCGCGGCCCCCCTGCCGGCGGTCCCGGAGGGGCTCGTCGCCGCCCTCCGGAGGGACGTCCGGAGGATGCTCGCCGGCTGAATCCTTCCGGCCCGTCGTGCCTCCAACGAGGCGGAGGGTTGCGATGGGCCTCGTCGCGACGAAGTTCCGGGCCGTTCCCGCGCTCCTGCTCCTGCTGCTTCCCGCGGTCGCCGCGGCCGCCCCGTCCCACGAGGCGCGCATCCTCGTCGGCCCGGCCTTCGCGAACGTCCTCGACGCCCGCCAGGTGCCGTACGGCTTCCTGGAGCTCCGTCCGTCGATTCGTCTCCTCGGGAGGATCGGCCCCTGGCTCTCGGTCGAGGGTACGGGTCGCGAGCGGTTCGTCGGGGTGGGCCTGTTCACCGACGTTCCCGTCGGCCCGCGCTGGACCGTCACCCCGAGCGTCGGGACCGGCTTCTACTCAGAGACCGGGGGCGTCGACCTCGGCTACCGTCTCGAGTTCCGGTCCACCCTGGAGGTCACCTGGCGGTTCCGGAGCGGCCTGGCCGTCGGCGCCAGCTTCGGGCACTTCTCGAACGCCGGCTTCGGCTCGGCGAACCCCGGCTCGGAGGCGGTCAAGCTGGTCGTCTCCGTTCCGTGGAGCGATCTGCCGGGGGCCGTCGCAGCCCGGCGGACGCGCTGACCCGCCCCGAGCGGCCTTCAGCTCGGCTCGGAGTACGTCCCCTCGACCGCGGGCCCCTGGCCGCTCGAGGCGCCACGGTCGTCGCCGCGGAGCATCGCGAGGATCCTCGGCTCGCTCTCCCGGACGTGCCGCACCGCCCTCTCCAGCTGCGTGTCCGCGTGCGCGAAGACCCCGCGCGCCTCGTCCTCGATCTTCAGGAGGCGCGCCAGCGTGAGGACCTGCGCGCAGAGGAGGCTCTCCACCGTCTCGCGCATCGAGGGCTCTCCACCGGCCTCGAGCCGGCCCAGCCTCCCGCCGGCCTCGTCCGGGGTCCGGCCGCACCGCCGGCAGCGGGCGCGCGAGCCACGGGCCGACCGGCGCGCCAGCTCGCGAACGCGGCCCCAGCTCGACCTGCGGGGACCGGGGCGGACCGGCGTCTCGCACTCCCCGGGATCCCCGGCTTCCAGCCCCCGCGAGAGACCGTCGACGGACTCGGGCCCGGGAGGGACGGCCAGCGCCTCGGCCACGGAATCGCGCGCCCCCGGAGGGGCGAGCTCCTCCGCGGCCCGGGCCGTCCCTGCCGCCAGGCAGAGGCAGAGGGCGACGGCGACGAAGGTGGAGGCGAAGGCGGGTTGCGGCTCTCGCATGATGATTCCCTCCTGGCGACGAGGAGCCGCCGGCCGGTCCGATCGGTTCGTGGTGGCCCGAGGATACCCCGCGTCGCCGGCCGGTCCGCAGCCGCGCCGGCCGGCGTTCCCCTCAGCTCCTCTCGCGCGCTCCGGCGACCGTCCGGCCGGCGACGGAGAGGAGGACGATCCCGCCGCCGAGGAGAGCCCACCCGGAGGGGCGCTCGCCGATGCCGAGGAACGCCCAGACCGGATTGAAGAGCGGCTCGAGCATCCCGAGGAGCGACGCCTCGGCCGCCGTGACGACCGCGAGGCCCTTCACGAAGAGCGCGTAGCTGATCCCCATCTGGACCACGCCGAGGAAGAGGACGACGGCGAGGCCCTTCGCGTCGAGCGCGAGGTGGCCCAGCGCGAACGGGAACGACAGGAGCGCCGCGAAGAGGTTCCCCAGGATCACCGACGCGAGGGCGTCGCGGGAGGTGTCCCGCCGGAGGAGGAGGACGGTGACGCCGAAGAAGAAGCCGGAGACGACGCCGACGAGGTTGCCGACGAGCTGCCCCGAGCCGAGCCGCCCGACGAAGAAGAGCGACATCCCGCCGAGCGCCGCCGCGAGGGCCGCCGCGTCCGCGCCGCGGAAGCGCTCCTTCAGGACGAACGGGGCGAGGGCCAGGACGTAGAACGGGCCGGTGTACTGGAGGAAGATCGCGTTCGCCGCGGTGGTCGTCTTCGTCGCGGTGACGAACGTCAGGATCATCAGCGCGTAGACGGCCGCGGTGGAGACCGACGCCTTCCGCCAGCGCTCCCCGCTCGGGCGGAAGACCGCCACCATGAAGACGAACGAGACGAAGGAGCGCCAGAAGACGACGCCGATCGCCGGGAGCGGGACCAGCTTGATGGCCAGCCCTCCCGTCGACCAGAGGAGCGCGGCGGCCGCGATCAGGAGCCGTCCCTGCCGGGGCGTCAGGCTCACGTCCTGCCGCCGCGGCGGACCTCGAGCGGGACGGTCAGGGCCGCCGCCCGCTCGGGCAGGCACCGCCCGTCGCCGCAGGCCCGGTAGCGGACCGAGACCGACACGGCGTACTCCCCCTCGGCGGCGTCCGGGCTCACCTGGAAGGCGAGGACGGCGGGGACGGTCCCCTCGTAGCCGGGCTCGGTCGTCCCGTCCTCGTGCGCGACCGCCGTCGGGGGCGGCACCCGCACGCCGCCACGGAAGAGGTCTGGGCCGCCCCACGCCTCGACCCGCAGAGCCCCGTCGCCGGTCAGGGCCCAGCCCTCGGCGACCGTGACCGCGAGAGCCACCTCGAAGGCCTCGCCCGGGCGGAGGACCGCCGACGAGGCGGACGCCGTGACCATCACGGGAACGTCCGCCCTCGGGACCTCGCTTCCTCCCCGCGCGTCGGGCCGGGGCTCCCCGCTTGTGCCCGCGGCCCGTCCGCCGACGGTGCCGTCCTCCCCGGTCCCGACGAGGCCGCTCTCCAGGAGCTCGGCGAGGGCGACGTGCCACGACTCGGTCCCGTGCGGCGCCCGCGCCATCAGGCCGGAAGCGTCCTCGAGCGCCTCCAGCGCCTCGGCCGCGAGGGCGGCGTCGCGATCGCGCGCCGCGAGGCGGACGAGGGCGAGGGTCGCGGCCCCGGAGCCCGACGGGATCGCCTTGTCCCAGAGGTCGCGCCCCCTCACGAGGAGCGGCTCGTTCCCCTCGCCCGTGAACGTGAACCCCGGCCTCCCCGGCCTCCGGAAGCGCCGCCTCAGGACCGCGACGACGCGTCGCGCCTCGGCGAGCCACTCCGCTGCCGCCTCCTCCTCCGGCTCGGCCTCCGCGAGGTCGAGGAGGGCCAGCGCCAGGAACGCCTCGTCCTCGAGGAACGCGACGACCTTGGCGTCGCCCCCCTTCCAGCTCCGGAGGAGCCGCCCGCCGGCGTCCCGCATCCGGCCGAGGACGAAGCGGGCCGCGGAACGCGCGGCGTCGAGGTAGACCGGCTCCCCGACGGCCCGGGACGCGACGGCGAGGCCCGAGACCGCGAGCGCGTTCCAGCCGGCGATCCGCTTGTCGTCGAGCCCCGGCGGGACGCGCCCGGCCCGTCGTGCCTTCAGCTTCTCCCGCAGCGGGGCGAGCCGCCTCTCCTCCTCCGCCGACGGCTCCGAGGCGAGGTGGAGGATGTTGAGGCCCGTCGGCCGGCCGGTCGCCTCGTCGTGGAAGTTCCCCTCGGGGAAGACCCGGTAGTGCCGGCAGAAGAGGTCCGCGTCGCCGCCGCCGAGGACCTCGCGGACCTCCGCCTCGGACCAGACGAAGAACTTTCCCTCGGCCCCTTCCGAGTCGGCGTCGGTCGCCGCGAAGAACCCCCCTTCGGCGCCGCGCATCTCGGCGAGGAGGTAGTCGCCGACGCCGCGCGCCACGCGCCGGAAGAGGTCCCGGCCGGTCAGGACGAACGCCCGCGCGTAGAGCGCGAGGAGCTGGGCGTTGTCCGTCAGCATCTTCTCGAAGTGGGGGACGAGCCACCGCTCGTCGGTGGAGTAGCGGTGGAAGCCGCCGCCGAGGTGGTCGTGGACCCCCCCGAGCGCCATCGCCTCGAGGGTCCGGGCGGCCATCGCGCGGGCCCCGCCGTCCCCCTCCGCCCCCTTCCGCAGGAGCCACTCGAGCGCCAGGTGGGGCGGGAACTTCGGCGCGCCGCCGAAGCCGCCGTGGCGCGCGTCGAACGCGTGGCTCAGCGCGTCGGTCAGCCGGTCGAGCGTGGCCGGGCCGAGCGGCGCGCGCTCGAGCCGATCGGTCAGGCCGTTGGCCCGCTCCACCTCGCCGACGATCCGGCTCGCCGCCTCCTCCAGCTCGGAGCGCCTGTCGCGCCACGCGTCGAGGAGGCCGAGGAGGAGCGTCCGGAACCCGGGCCGGTGCCCGCGGTCGTCGGGCGGGAAGTAGGTCCCGCCGAAGAAGGGCCGCCCGTCGGGGAAGAGGAACGCCGAGAGGGGCCACCCGCCGCGGCCGACGAGCGCCTGGACCGCCGTCATGTAGACGTCGTCCACGTCGGGCCGCTCCTCGCGGTCGACCTTGACCGAGACGTATCCCTCGTTGAGGATCCGCGCGATCTCGTCGCTCTCGAACGACTCGCGCTCCATCACGTGGCACCAGTGGCACGCCGAGTAGCCGATGGAGAGAAAGACCGGCCGGTCCTCCTTCCGGGCCTTCTCGAAGGCCTCGGGACCCCAGGGGAACCAGTCGACCGGGTTGTGCGCGTGCTGGAGGAGGTACGGCGACGTCTCGCCGGCGAGGCGGTTCGCGGGGCGGCCGGGGGAGGGCATCGTCATGCCGCGATTCTGACGCATCGCCCCGGCGACGCCTCCCCTTCGCTCCTCCCGCGAACCGGCCCACGCCCCCCTTGGCTCCGCCGGCCGCATCTTCTAGACTCGCAGCCCTGAGAACGCCCCTGACGCTGGTCCTTGCCTGACGGGAAGGCGCGCCCCGTAGCGCGCCGCTAGAGAGCCCGGGCGACGCGCCCGGCGGTGATTCGTCTCCGCCGCTCCGGCTCTCTCCCCCGTCCCCTCCCCACATCGCACGGAGGACCCGTCATGCCCCTGACCCGCTACGGGTGGGATCCCGCGTTCGAAGCCCTGTTCGAGAACCTCCTCGAGGAGCGCGCCCGCGGCGCCTCGCGCCCCGACCTCGTCCCCGGCCGCGTCCTCTCCGAGAGCCGCGAGACCTACCGCCTGACGACCGCGCTCGGCGAGCTCGCCGGCGAGCCCTCGGGCCGGCTCCGCTTCTCCGCCGCCGGCCCTCTCGACCTCCCCGCCGTCGGCGACTGGGTGTCCGTCCAGCCCTTCCCCGCCGAGGGCCTCGGCATCGTCCACGACGTCCTTCCGCGCCGTTCGGCGCTCCTCAGGCGCGCGGCCGGTCGGCGCGACGAGGCGCAGCTCCTCGCCGCGAACGTCGACCTCCTCCTCGTCGCCGCCCCGCTGGGCGGCGACCTGCGGGCCCGCCGCGTCGAGCGCTTCCTCGCCCTCGCGCACGAGGCGGAGGTGGCACCAGCCGTCCTCCTGACGAAGGCCGACCTCGAGCCCGATCCCGACGCTGCGCTCTCCGCCGCGCGCGCCCTCGCGGGCCCCGCCCCGGTCCTCGCCGTCAGCGCCCGCACGGGCCTCGGGCTCCCCGCCCTCGCTCGACTCCTCGCCCCCGGCGCCACCGCGGCCCTCGTCGGCCCGTCCGGTGCCGGGAAGTCGACGCTGGTGAACGCGCTCCTGGGCTCGGAGCGCCAGGCGACGCGCGAGATCCGCCAATCCGACGGCCGCGGCCGCCACGCCACCACGAGGCGCGAGCTCTTCGTCCTCCCCTCGGGTGCCCTCCTCGTCGACACGCCCGGCCTTCGGGAGCTGGGCCTGTGGGACGCCGGCGCCGCCCTCGAGGCGACGTACGAGGAGGTCGCCTCGGCCGCGGCCTCCTGCCGTTTCCGCGACTGCCGCCACGAAGGCGAGCCCGGCTGCGCCGTTCGCGCCGCCGTCGACGCCGGCGCGATCGACTCTTCCCGCCTCGACGCCTTTGCGAAGCTCCGCCGCGAGGAGGAGGCGCTGGCCGCCCGCCGCGCCCTCGGCCCCGCGCGCGCCGAACGCCTTCGCTGGAAGCGGATCATGGGCGGCTCGAAGGGCCCGGTGAAGCTCCGGTGACCGGCCGCGCATCGACCCCGGATCACCGCATCGGTCCTTCTCGGGCTCGCGCTCCTGGCCCGATCAAAGGTCCTTCGCGCTCGGAGGGCGCGAGGGCGGGCGGCGGATGCCCCTGCGCGAGTCCGTCCGAGCACGGGCCGGGACCCGCTCGCCCGGGGACCCGCCCCCGGAGGACCAGGCGGACCTGCTGTTTGAGCGAAGCGAGTTCAGGTCCGCCCCGGAGGGGGCGGGGCTCCGGGCGCAAGCGGGTGGCCCGCGCGCAGCGGACCGCGCAGGGGCGTTCGCCGCCCGCCCCCCAGGCTCGCACGGATTGTCCCTGGCGGATCACGGATCACAGACCTGACCCTCCCGCGTGACCCTCCCGCGTGACGCTCGGGCGAGCCCGGGAGGGATCAGAGGAGGAGGCGGAGGGCGGCGAAGGCGCGGGCGCGGTGGGAGATCGCGTTCTTCTCTGCCGGCGCCATCTCGGCGAAGGTGCGGGACTCGCCCTCGGGGACGAAGATCACGTCCCATCCGAAACCGTTCGAGCCGCGGGGCTCCGGGGCGAGCGTGCCCGAGATCCGGCCGACGGCGACGATCGCGGCGGCCGGCGCCTCGCCCGGGCGGGCGAGGCCGAGCGCCGAGACCGCCTCGGCGCGCGGGTCGCCCCAGGAGTGGACGAGGCGGGCGAAGCCGGCCTCCCCCACGGCCGTGACCGCCCACTTCGTGAGGGGCCCGGGGTAGCCGCCCCACGCAGGGAGGGCGAGCCCCGAGTCCTCCACGAGGACCGTCTCCCCGAGGAGGGCCGCCGCTGCCGCGGCCTTGGCCCTCACCACGGCCTCGAAGTCGAGCGACTGGATCTCCGGGACGTCGAGCGGCCGCGCGTCCACGTCGCGGCCGAGGAGCGCCGCCGCCTCGCGCGCCTTCCCGGCGTTCGACGTGACGACGACGATCCGGGACGAGAGGGGGCCGCTCACCGCGTCAGGAGCGGGACGCCCCGGGCGTCGAGCCGGACCCTGTAGGCGGCGAGGCCGCGCGAGAGCCCCTTCAGGCGGACCTCGCCGAGCGGCTCGTACGAGAAGAGCTCCCACGTCTGGCGAGCCGTCTCCTCCCCGACCGCGATCTCGTTCGGCCCCGCGACGTACTCCTCGAGCCGCGCGGCGACGTTCACCGTGTTTCCGAGGACGGTGTAGTCGACGCGCTGCTCGGAGCCGATGTCGCCGACCACGGCGTTTCCGGTGTTGACGCCGATCCGGACCGAGACCGGCGGCTCGCCGCGCGCCGCGCGCTCCCGGTTCCACGTCCTCACGTTCTCCACCAGCTTGGCCGACGCCGCGACGGCGCGGCGGGCGTGGTCCGCCTGCGGGATCGGCGCGCCGAAGAACGCCATCACCGCGTCCCCGATGAACTTGTCGAGGGTCCCCCCCTCCGCGAAGATCGCCTCGGCCGCGTAGGTGAAGTAGGTCCCGAGGAAGCGGGAGAGCGAGTCGGGCTCCATCCCCTCGGCCGCCGACGTGAACCCGACGATGTCGGCGAAGAAGACCGTCACGTTCCGCGTCCGCACCCTCTCCACCACGCCGCTCGAGTCGGCGGCGATCTCCTCGACGACGCCGGGCGAGTGGTAGCGCGAGAGGCGCTCCCGGATCCGCTCCTCCCTCTCGATCCTCTTCTGCAGCCGCGCCCGCTCGATGGCGACCGCGGCGAAGTTCCCGAGGGCGGTCAGGAGGTCGAGGTCGTCCGCCGTGAAGCTGCCGGCCCGGAGCGGCGTGTCGACGTGGAGCGCGCCGATGATCCGGTCCTGGTTCCAGAGCGGGACGCACATCGCCGAGCGGATCTGCTGGATCCGGATCGACTGCCCCGCCTCGAAGCGCCCGTCCGCCAGCGCGTCCGACGTGAGGACCGCCACGCGGTTCTTCACGACCGACTCGACGATCGTGTGGGAGAAGATCTCCTGGGCCACGACCGAGTCCTTCCCCCGCTGCCGCGCGATCATCGGGACGAGCCGGTCCCCCTCCTCGACGAGGACGACGACGACGCGGTCGACGGGGAGGTGCTCGAAGAGGAGGTCGACGACCCGCCCGAGGATCTCGTTGACCTCCCGGGCGAGGATCAGCGTCTTGGCGACCTGGACGAGGATCTCGAAGATCTTGCTCCGCGCCAGCGACGAGGTGAGCCGGCGCCCCGACGACGTCAGGTTCGGGTCGACCTCCTCGGGCGCGACCTGGTCGAGGTGGAAGTCGCGGTTGAAGTCGGCGATCGACCGGACGAACGTGGACGACGACTCGCTCGTCTCGCGCGGGACGGGCCGCGGGGGGGGCGCCTCCTCCCGCACCGTGAGGGTGAACGTCCCCACGGTCAGGACGTCGCCGGCCTCGATCGGCGACTGGGTGACGAACCGGCCGTTGACCTTCACCCCGTTCGTGGAGTTCTGGTCGGCGACGACCCACGCGCCCTTCTCCTTCCGGATCACGGCGTGGTGCCGGGAGACGGAGAAGTCGTTGAGGACGACCTCGTTCTCGCTCGAGCGCCCGAGGGAGATCTCCGTCTCTCCGAGACGGCAGCGGTGCGAGCGCCCCTCGACTTCGTAGACGAGCTCGAGCATGGGTGACGCGATTATAGAGACGCGGTCGTCAGCGGCCCGGCGCGGGGGAGAAGCGGACGCGCACCGTCTTCACGACCGCGATCGGGCTCCCTCCGAGGGTCGCGGGCCGGTAGCGCCATCGGCGCACCGCGTCCGCCGCGGCCTCGGTGAGCCCCGCCGGGGCCTCCTGGATCGGCTCCACGCGTCCCACGCTCCCGTCCCGCTCCACGACCACCCGCAGGACGACCTCGCCTCCGATGCCGGCCCGCCGGGCCATGTCGGGGTAGGCGGGGTCGACACGGCTTTCGAGCTCCGGGGGGAGGGCGCCCGCCGGGAGGGCGGCGTAGGGCTCCTCGGGGGCCGACCCGCGCTCCCGCTCCTCCGCGAACGGGAGCGTCACGGCGCCCGGCCCCGCCGAGGCGGGAGGCGCGGGCGGCGCGACGGCCGCGGGGACGGGCATCGGCGCGGCGGCCGCTACCGGCGGCGGCCCGGGGACGACGAACCGGACGGCCTGCGACGGGACGAAGGCGAGCGGGATCCCGAGGAGACGGACGCCGAAGAAGTCGGGGTCCGCCACGACGACGTCGACCGGGTCCCCCTCCTCCAGCGTCCCCCAGCGGGCCGCGCCGTAGTCCGGGGCGAGGAGGACGGGGCAGGACGCGACCACCCGCCCCGGAACGGTTGCGAACCGCGCCACCGCCTTCGTCCGCCTCTCCCGCGCCTCCCGGTCGGCGCTTCGCTCGAGGCCGTCGCCGGCCACCCAGCCCTCGGCGCCCGAGGGGAGCTTGACGCGGAGGAAGGCTCCCTCCCTCCCGACGACGGCCACCTCGGTGTCCCGCGCGAGGGTCGTCACCGACGGCGCGGAAGCGGTCGCCGCCGACCGGACGGGGACGCGATCGGCCGAGGCGAAGGCCCTGGCGTCGGTCGCGGGGCCGGCCGCCCCCTCGCGCGTCCCCCCGTCGCCGCAGCCGGACGGGGCGACCGAGAGCGCCATGGCGACGGCGAGGAACGCCGCGGCGGCGGGCGCGCGCCGCGGCGCCCTCACGGGCGCGGGTCCCTCACGATCGGCATCGTCATGCAGCGCGGCCCCCCGCGGGCGCGGGAGAGCTCGGACGCCGAGAGGAGGATCGCGCTCTTGCGGCCCGGCCTCAGGTCGAGCTCGCGGCGGCCGAGGAGGAGCTCGTCGTCGCGGACCACGTCGTAGCCGTGCCGGGCGAGCTCCTCGGCGGTCCGCTCGTTGCGGTCGTACAGGAGGATGACGCCCGGCGCCACGGCGAAGGCGTTGGCGCCGTCGGTCCACTGCTCGCGCTGCTGCTCGATCGGGTGCCGGCCGCCGCACGGGATCGGCGTAAGGTCGAGCCCGTGCCGCGAGAGGACCGACAGCAGGTCGGTCTCGCTCCGCCAGACGACCTCCGCGCCCGTGAGGTCCACCTCGTAGACGTCCGCCTCCTCGGGCCCCCCCGCCAGCATCATCGGGGAGTAGCAGAGGCACTCGTCCTCGGAGATCTGCGTGAAGACGGTGTCGAGGTGCATGTAGGAGCGCTCGGGGGGGACCGCGATGACGACGATCCTCTCCACGGCGGAGCCCTCCCGCTTCAGCGTCTCGGCGATCCGCTCGATCGTCGTCTTCTCGGTCCGCTCCGAGTAGCCGATGGCGAGGAGCTTCGGCGAGAGGACGAGGAGGTCGCCCCCCTCGATGCGCGGGCGCATCCGGGCGAAGGAGACGGGCCGCCGGAAGTCGTCGGAGAACTCCCGGAACCAGAAGACGCCTCCCTCGGACGCGAACCGGGGATGGAGCTCGAAGACCGCCCCGGAGAGGAGCGGCTCGCGCAGCCGCGCCGGGGTCGCCATCGCCCCCCGGATCAGGCGGCCCCCGACCGCCATCACCGGGTCGCGCTGGAAGAAGTAGTTCGGGACCGGCGGCAGGACGAAGAGCGACTCGAGGCTCCCGGTGATGACCGGGTCGGGCTGCTCCACCCCCTCGACGAGCGCGGCCGCGAGCGGCTCGGCCTCGAGCTCCCCGAGCCTCTCCGCGAGCGCCGCGGGGAGGTGGAGGTCGCGGGCGAGCCCCTCGAGGACCGCCGCCCTCCGGCCCGGGTCGGCGAGGACCTCCTCGAGGAGGTCCTGGACCTCGAGGACCTCGGCGCCGACGAGCCGGAGCAGCTGCTGGAAGCGGCGGTGCTCCTCGCGGGCGCGGGCGCCGTGGAGGATGTCGTCGAAGAGCAGGTTCTGCATCATCGACGGGGGCATCCGGTCGATCTCGCGGCCCGGCTGGTGGACGACGACGGTCCGCAGCCGGCCGATCTCGGAGTCGATCTGGATGGGCATGGTGGAAGCCCCGGGGGGCCCGCGGGATACTAGCAGGCGACCCGGACGCCCTGCCCGAGAGGAGGCGCCATGTTCAACGAGCCCGACTACCTCGTCTGCCTCAACTGCGAGACGCCGACCTACACCTTCGAGGTCGACGACCAGGGGCGCGTCCTCTCCGCCTTCTGCGCGACGTGCGCGAACGACAACCCGGCCGAGTTCGCGACGCCCGAGCAGGCGGAGACCGGGGGCGAGGAGTGAGCGGGGCCGGCGGGGCGGACGAGGGGACGTCCTCCGCCGCCGACGCCTACGAGAACCCGCTCGTCTCGCGCTACGCCTCGCCCGAGATGGCGCGCCTCCTCTCGGCGCGGACGAAGTTCGCGACGTGGCGGCGCCTCTGGCTCTGGCTGGCCGAGTCGGAGAGGGAGCTGGGGCTCCCGATCCCCGCCGAGGCGATCGCCGAGCTCCGGGAGCACCTCGTCCCGACCGACGCCGAGCTGGCGAGCGCCGAGCGGCACGAGCGGGAGACCCGGCACGACGTCATGGCGCAGATCCACGCCCTCGGCGAGGTCGCCCCTCGGGCCCGGGGGATCCTTCACCTCGGCGCGACCTCGGCCTACGTCGGCGACAACGCCGACCTGATGATCCTCCGCGACGCCCTGAGGCTCCTCGAGGCCCGCGCCGTCCGGGTCGTGTCGCGCCTCGCCGCGTTCGCCCGGGAGCACCGGGACGTCGCCTGCGTCGGGTACACCCACTTCCAGTCGGCTCAGCCGACGACCGTCGGCAAGCGCGCCTGCCTCTGGCTCCAGGACCTCGTCCTCGACGTGGCCGAGCTGGGGCGCCGCGCCGACGAGCTCCGGTTCCTCGGCTGCAAGGGGGCGACGGGGACGCAGGCGTCCTTCCTGACCCTGTTCGCCGGGGACGGCGCGAAGGTCGACGCCCTCGACCGGCTCGTGACCGCCCGGGCGGGCTTCTCCCGCCGCCTCCTCGTCTCGGGCCAGACCTACACGCGCAAGCAGGACGCGCTCGCCCTCTCGGCGCTCGCGGGCGTCGCCGCCTCCGCCTCGAAGTTCGCCCACGACATGAGGCTCCTGCAGCACCTCAAGGAGGTCGAGGAGCCGTTCGGGGCGAAGCAGGTCGGCTCGTCGGCGATGCCCTACAAGCGGAACCCGATGCGGTGCGAGCGGATGAACGCGCTCGCGCGCTGGCTCCTGACGACGGCCGAGAACGGCTCCTGGACCCACGCCACGCAGTGGCTCGAGCGGACCCTCGACGACTCGGCCAACCGCCGCCTCGCCCTCGGCGAGTCGCTCCTTTCGGCCGACGCCCTCCTCGTCCTCTGGGAGTCGGTGGCCGCGGGCCTCGTCGTCCACCGGGCCGTCGTCGCTCGGCACCTCGCCGAGGAGCTCCCCTTCCTCGCCACCGAGAACGTCCTGATGGCCGCCTCCCGCAAGGGGAGGAGCCGGCAGGAGCTGCACGAGAGGATCCGCGTCCACGCGCAGGCGGCCGGCGACCGGCTGAAGGCCGAAGGGGGGACGAACGACCTCCTCCACGTCATCGCCGCCGACCCGGCGTTCGGCCTGACGCGCGAGGAGGTGGCCGCCGCGGCCGACCCGCGGCTCTTCGTCGGCCGCGCGCCGGAGCAGGTCGACGCCTTCCTCGCCGCGGAGGTCGACCCCCTCCTCGCGTCCCACGCGGCCGCGCTCGGGGCCCCGGCGGCGGAGGTCCGGGTCTGAGCCGCCTCTCCCGGCGCACCGCGTCCGCCGCCGCGGCGCTCGCCGTCGGGGCGGCGCTCCTCTCGGCCTGCTCCTCGGCGCCCCGCCCGCGCGGCGCGGCGGCGGCCGGCGAGGAGGAGGTGAAGCCGGCCGCGGGAGCCACCCAGCGCGGCCTCGCCTCCTGGTACGGGAAGGAGTTCGCGGGGCTGCCGACCGCGAGCGGAGAGACCTTCTACCCCGAGAAGGTCTCGGCGGCGCACCGGACGCTCCCGCTCGGAACGGTCGTCGACGTGACCAACGAGAAGAACGGGCGGACGGTGCGGGTCCGCGTCAACGACCGCGGTCCCTTCGTCGCGGGGCGGATCGTCGACCTCTCCAGGGCGGCGGCCGCCGAGATCGACGCCGTCGCCGACGGCGTCGTCCCCGTGACGCTCACCGTCGTGGCGGTGGGGAACGGGCGAAGGGCCGTCCCTCCGGCACCCGAAGAGGTGACGGTGGAGTACGCCCCGGGGACGCGGCCGGCCCCGGCCGACCCCGCGCCCGTCGCCGACCCGCCCGCGGCCTCCGACGCCTGGGCGGTCCAGGCCGGCGCGTTCGGCAGCGAGGAGAACGCCCTCCGCCTGAGGGACCGTCTGGCCGAGCGCTACCCGACGCCGTGGCTCGAGGAGTACCAGGGGCTCAAGCGGGTGAAGTTCGGCCCCTACCGGTCCAAGGGCGACGCCGAGGCGGCGCGGGACTCGCTCGCCGACATCGGCCTCGCCGGGATCGTCGTCCCCTACCGCTGAGGCCGCTCCAGGGGTGAGAACCGCGCCGTGAAGTGGCGGAGGACCTTCGGCGCCTCCGTGATCCGCCATCCCCCCAGCTCCCTGCGCTTGCGGAACGTCTCGAGGACGACCTCGGCCACATAGTCGACGTGCGACTGCGTGTAGACCCGCCTCGGGATCGCGAGCCTCACGAGGTCCATCGCGCCGGGCGTCTCGGTGCCGTCCGGGTGGAGCCCGAACATCACCGTCCCGATCTCGACCGCGCGGACGCCGCCCTCCACGTAGAGGGCGTTGCAGACGGCGATCCCCGGGTAGTGGAGCGGCGGCACGTCCGGGAGGAAGCCGCGCGCGTCGATGTAGACGGCGTGGCCGCCCGCGGGGCGGATGATCGGGACGCCCCCCGCCACCAGCTTGTCGGCGAGGTACTCGGTGGAGCGGATCCGGTAGCGGAGGTACGGCTCCTCGAGGACCTCCTCCAGGCCGCGGGCGATCGCCTCGAGGTCGTACCCCGCGAGGCCCCCGTACGTCGGGAACCCCTCGGTCAGGATGAGGAGGTTCCGGCAGGCGGCGGCGAGCGCGTCGTCGTTCATCGCCAGGAAGCCGCCGATGTTGGCGAGGCCGTCCTTCTTGGCCGACATCGTGCAGCCGTCGGCCATCGCGAACATCTCCTGCGCGATCTGCTTCGGGCTCTTCCCCCCCTGCCCCTCCTCGCGCATCTTGATGAACCAGGCGTTCTCGGCGAACCGGCAGGCGTCGAGGAAGAGGGGCTTGTGGTACCTGTCGCAGAGGGCGCGGACGCCGCGGATGTTCTCGAGCGAGACCGGCTGGCCCCCGCCCGAGTTGTTCGTCACCGTCACCATCACGAGCGGGACCCGGTCGCCGTCCTCGGCGAGCGTCCGCTCGAGCGCGGCGAGGTCGACGTTCCCCTTGAACGGGTGGAGGAGCGACGGGACCTTCCCTTCGGGGATCACGAGGTCGCGGGCCTCGACCCCCTCCACCTCGATGTTGGCCCGGGTCGTGTCGAAGTGGGTGTTGTTCGGGACGACCTGGCCCGGCTTCAGGAGGGTGTGGAAGAGGATCCGCTCGGCGGCGCGTCCCTGGTGGGTCGGGATGACGTGGGCGAACCCGGTGATCTCCTGCACGGCGTCGCGGAACCGGTAGAACGACCGGCTCCCGGCGTAGCTCTCGTCCCCCTGCATCAGCCCGCCCCACTGCGCGGACGACATCGCGCCCGTGCCGGAGTCGGTGAGGAGGTCGATCAGGACGTCCTCGGCATGGAGGAGGAAGACGTTGTACCCGGCCTGCTTCAGCGCGTCCTCGCGCTCCTCGCGGGTCGTGAACTTGATCGCCTCGACGGACTTGATCCGGAACGGCTCGATGATCGTCTTGTACAGCATGGCGGCCGGCGATTCTACGCTGCGCCTCCGCCCGGGACCCAGTCGGCGCCCTCCCCGTCCCGCCACGCGCGGAGCCTCCCCCTCACGGCCGCCATGGCCCGCGCGGGCCAGGCCGGGACGCGGCCGCCGAGCTCGGCGTCCGCGAGGTCGAGGAGGGCGAGCGCGGCCTCGAGGGGAGGGTGCCCGAGCGCGAGGTTCACCTCCGCGCCGAGCCCCGGCCAGGCTCGCTCGAACCGGCGGAACGGGTCGAGGTCGTCGAGCGGCGCCGGCGCCTCCGGCGGGACGTGCCGCGCGAGGAGGGTCAGGAGGTGGCGGGCGGCGTGCCCCGCGACGAAGAGCCGCGCCGAGAGGAGCTCGCCCCGGGCGGCGCGCCCCGCCCCGACGAGGAGGTTCCCGAGGAGCTGGCCCGCGAGCCACGGGTCGTCGACGGACGGGTCCCGCTTCGCGGCCACCTCCGCCATCCGCTCGGCGACGCCGCCCCGGTCGAGGAGGACGGCGTAGCGGTTCGCGCGGGCGACGCCGAGCTCGACGAGGTCGAAGACCGCGAGCTCGAGGAGGTGGGCGTCGTCGAGGAGGACCTTCAGGCCGTGCTCCGTCTCCCGGTGCGACAGGACCACCCGGTCGTTCTCCGGCAGCCAGGAGAGGTCCGTCCGGTACACCTCCTGTGCCCCCGGCTCGGTGATCACGAAGAAGTCGTGGTCGGAGAAGGCGTCCGGCTCGGTCCCCGCGCCCGCCATCGAGCCGAGGGCGACGAGGCCGACGACCCGCGGGTCGGCCTCGAGGGCGGCCCGGAGCCTCGCGGTGAAGCGCGCGTATTCGGCTGGTTCCATGCCGCCATTCTCCGGCCGGACGGCGCCATCTTCTATCCTGCCTCCCCGTGAGAGACCCGGTCCCCGCCCTCACCGTCGCCCTCGAGGCGGCGGCCGTCGTCACCTCGGCCCTCTCCGGCATGGTCTCGGCCGCCCGCCACCGGATGGACGTCGTCGGGACGTTCTGGCTGGCGACGGTCACCGCCTTCGGCGGCGGGACGATCCGCGACATCCTCCTCGGCCGCCGCCCCTTCTTCTGGGTCGCGAACGAGGAGTACCTCCTCGTCCTCCTCCTCCTCTGCCTCGCCTTCGTCTACAGCCGGAAGGTCTACGCCCTCGCCCGGCTCGTCGACCGGCGCGCGGTCGTCATCGACGCGCTCGGCCTCGCCCTCTTCAGCCTGACGGGCGTCCGCTTCGCCCGCGAGGCCGGGCTCCCGATCCTCTCCTCGTCGCTCATCGGGACCGTGACGGGGACCTTCGGCGGCGTCCTGCGGGACGTCTTCGTCCAGGAGGTCCCGGCCATCTTCCGGCCGGGAAGCCTCTACGCGATCCCCGCCCTCCTCGGCTGCTGGGTCTGGCTGGCGGCCGACGCGCTCGGCGTCCCGACGGGGGTCGGCGAGGCCGTGGCGTTCGTCGCGATCGTCGGCCTCCGCCTCTCCTCGGTGAGGTGGGGCGTGAGGGTGAGGGACCCGCACTGGCTGAGGGGCGCCGCCCCGCCCGCGGGCGAGGCGGCCCCTCCGGAGCGGGAGGGCGAAGGCCCCTCCCCTACTTGACGACCTTCGCGCTCTCGATGATCAAGGGGTAGGCGTAGCCGGCCCCGAAGTCCTTGTCGACGCCGACGACGCCCGTCGCGGTGACGACGTCGCCGACCGCGACCGCGTCGGACGTCGTCACGGTGAGGTCGTCGTCCTTCTTCTCCGCCGAGCCTGAGCCGTCGCGGAGGTGGACCCAGTTCCTCCCCATGATCCCGCCGTTGAACTTGACGACCTTCCCCTTCACCGAGACCGTCTTCCCCTTCAGGGCGGCCTTCTCGGCGAAGACCTGGGCGACCGTCCTGCCGTCCGGACCCGGCGCCTTGTCGACCTTGACGTCGCCGACGTCGGCCGGGCCGCGGGCGGCAGCGGCGTGCTGGGCGGCCATGGCCGCGGGGGCCTCCGCCCCGGTCGAGAGCGTCCCGAAGACGATGTGCTCGAACTTCCGGTTCAGGGTCTTGCTCTCGAAGCCGTCCATCGGCATCGGGTTGGTGACGGTGACGGTCGCGCCCTTCTCGACCTTGCTCTGGTTGACCGCCGCCCAGGTCTCCCCTTCGGCGGTCTTCAGCTTCATGTAGGTGTAGCCGGCGGCGTCCATCGTCTCCAGGACGGTGCCGGTCACGGACGGGGCCGCCTGCGACCCCATCGCGGCGCCGCCCGGGGCCTCGGCGCCGGCGTGGCCCCCGGCGAGGGCGACGGAGGAGGGCTCGGACGGGGCCGCCGTCCCCTCGGCGGCGGTGGGGACCTTCTTCGTGCAGCCCAGGGCGAGGGCTGCGGCGGTGACGAGGACGATGATGCGCATCGGGTGACGCTCCTCAGAGTTCATGCGCGCGGATCGTACTGCCTTCCGCCCGCGGACCCCAGCCCGGGCTCCCGGGGCTACCTCTTCTCCGGCGGCGGCTCGGGCGCCGCCTCGGCCGGCGTCTCGGCCGGCCGGCTCGCGGTCCTGGCCCGCCCGACCAGGTAGTCCACCATCTCGTTCACGTTCATCGTCGAGACGTTTGTCCCCGGCACGAGGAGGATCTTCTTCTTCGAGAACTGCTTGGCCACCTGCATCTTGACGTAGGCGTCGCCCCCCATCTTCCCGAGGGCCTCGGCCTCCTTGCGGATCCCCTCCGCCTCGGCCTGCGCCACCGCCACGACCGCCTTGGCCTCGTTGATCTTCGTCTGGTAGTAGCCGTCGGCGTCGTTCCGGAGCCGGCCCGCCACGCCGCGCGCGTCCTCGAGCCGCTTGTTCCACTCGGCGCGCTTCCCCTCGAGCTCGCTCTGCTTGAGGACCTCCATCGCCTTCTGCTGCTCGACGAGCTTCTGCTGGTCCGCCTCGGCCTGCTTCTGGGCGTTGATGGCGGCCTGATAGTCGGGGTCGAAGCGGTGCTGCTGGACCTGGAGGGAGTCGATCAGGATCCCGTACGGCGACAGCTCCTTGACGAGGGCGTCCTTCGCCAGGTTCGCCGTCCGGTTCTTGATCGCGACCTGGTAGTACTCCTCGCTCGTGATCTCGTTGAAGACGTCGCGGATCACCGAGCGCGAGACCGGCCGGACGAGGCGCTCCTTGATCTCCGTGACCGACTGCCCGACGTTCGAGACGAGCGGCCCCGCCTTCGTCGGGTCGATCCGCCACATGACGTTGACGTCGATGTGGACGTTGTTGCCGTCCCGGGTCTTGAAGGTGACCTCGTCCGGGATCGGGCGGTCCCCTTCCCCCGGGTTCGCGTTCATCGTCAGGTTCTGCTGCGCGATGGAAAGCGTGGTCCAGCTGTTGACCAGGGGGAGGAAGAAGTAGACGCCGCCCGGCTGGTAGACCTCCTGCTCGCCCCTCTTCTCGAGGATGCCGAGGAGGTTCGTCCGGACCCCCACCTCCGTCGAGCTGGTCGTCCCGCAGCCCGCGAGAGGGAGGACGAGGAGCGCCGCCAGCGCCGGCGCCAGGGCGCGGACGTGGAGGGGCCGCGCGGCCGCGGCCGCGCGGGGGGCCGTGCTCGGCCCGACGTGCGCTCCCGCTCGCGGCCTCACTTGCGGCCTCCCTGCGGGGCCGGCGGCGCGGAGCCGGGGCTCACCCCGATGACGGCCCAGGCGCTCCGGATGAAGGCGATGTACTGCTCCGGCGTCATCACCGCCCCCTCGATGTTCTCGAACATCTTGGCGGTCTCGAGCGCGACGACGTACTTCCCTCCAGCCGCGTCGAGCGCCCCGGCCTTCAGCCTCTTGGCCTCGGCCTGCGCCACGTTGACCTCCTTGTCTGCCTTCGCGCGGGTCTGCGAGGCGTAGAGTTCGGCCTCGGCCCTCACCTTGGCGATGTCCGCGTTCACCTGCGACTCGGCGATCGTGATCGTGGCGTTCCCCTTCGACTCGATCTGCTGGAGCTTGGCCCGCTCCTCGTTGACGAGGGCCTCCTTGCGGTTCTTGACCGTCAGCTGGACGGCGACCTTCTTCTCCTGCAGCGCCTTCTCGTAGTTGTCCGCGTAGGTGTAGTTGCGGAGGAGGAGCTTCTCCACCCGGAAGCCGCGCTCGGAGAAGCGGGCCCGGAGGAACGTCTCGGCGTCCTTGACCGCGGCGATCCGGAGCTGCTCGTTGTAGAACGCCTCGGCGTTGATCTTCCCGAGCGTCTGGAGGACGCCGTTGCGGAAGGTGTTGACGACGAAGGAGTCGACGTAGAGCGACCCCCACCCGAAGTCCTTGGCGATCTTCACCGGGTCGGCGATGGAGTAGAGGAGGGTGACGTCGCACGTCACGGCGTAGCCGTCCGAGGTCTGGACGTTGTACGCCCCGACGATCCGGTGGGTGGAGCTCCCCAGGACCCGGTTGCGGCGGGAGAAGTAGTCCTCGACCTTCTCCCGCACGTCCGCCGTCCGGGCCTTCTCGAGCGACTCCTCGCGGTCGTTCGAGGCCTCGAGGACGTGGATCTCGCGGGGGAACTGGTGCATCGTCGTCCCGAAGGGGACGAAGTAGAGGCCGGGGCCGAAGGCCTTCTCCTTGATCCCCGTCTTGAAGCCGAAGCGGACCTGCTCCACCCCCCACTCGTTCGGAGCCACCTTCGCCGTGCAGCTCGCGTAGAAGAGGGCGAGCCCGACGGCGGTGAGGACCGCCCGCACGAGGAGCTGGAGCGCCCGGCTCTTCAGGCTCCCGAGGGCCACCTCCGCGCCTCCCACCTTGACCATCTCAGCTCCTCCCTTCCCCGGGGCCGGCCTCCTGCCGGGAAGCCGCGCGCGCCGCCGAGAGCCGCGCCGCCTCGGCTCCGGCCCCCGCGTCCCGCTCGGCGAGCGCGGTCGCGTCCGTCAGGTACGCGGTGTCGATCCGGCCGATCTCGCGGTCGGCCTTCTGGACGAGGCCGTTCAGCTCCCGCTCGAACCTCCGGACCGAGAGCCACCGCCGGAGCTCCGGGAAGAGGAGCCCCCCCATCGCGAACGGCAGGACCCACTCCTTCGACCAGATGGGGATGAACGGGGCCCAGATCACGAAGCCCCCGATCGCCATCCCCGCGACGGCCCAGAGGAGCCGCTCCACTCCGTGCAGCCCCTCGGGGAGCGCGTAGAAGCCGTTCCGCTCCCGCTGGCTGTAGCGGTGCGAGAGCCTCACGTAGCCGGGGACGACGACCTTGTGGACGAGGTCGTCCACCTTCCGGAAGAGCTCGTCGTGCGCCGCGGCCGAGAGGTGGGGCTCCTGCTGGCGGATGACGTCCCTCAGGCGGGACGTCTCCTCGGCGTAGAGGTCGACGAAGAACCGCTCGGTGGCGACCGGGCCGCGGGCGAGCGTCTCGTCGGTCAGCCCGGCCCGGCAGTTCTCGAACTTCTGGAGCAGCGAGTCGACGAACCCGTCCAGCGCCGGCGGCGCGGCTCCCCCCTCGCCCAGGACCATCCCCGAGAGCCTCCGGAGGATGGGGTTCATGGCCGGTCAGTATAGGTTCCGCGGGGCTTCCGTCGGCGCTGATTCAAATGCATCATGGACGCGCTCCGGCCATGAGGCGAGACTTGGCCGGCCCGCGAGGCAGAGCCTCGCGCGGACCGCAGGGAGTCCACGATGCCAACACGAGACCTCACGATTGCCATGATCGGCTCCGGTGGCGACGGCGTCATCACGATGGGAGACATGATCGCCCAGGCCGCCGCCCGAGACGGGCTGAACGTCATCAAGGTCGAGGCCTACGGGCCCCAGATCCGCGGCGGCGAGTCGTCCTGCACGGTCCGCCTCTGCGCCGACCCGATCTCGGCCCAGGGCGACCTCGTCGACGTCCTGGTCGTCTTCAACTGGGCCGACTACGGCCGCTTCAAGGGCGAGGTCCCCCCCTGCCCGAACGCTGTCGTCCTGTACGAGGCGACGGACCCGACGCCGCGCGAGAGCCTCTCGATCGGGACCGACGCCACCTCGACCTGGATCCCGGTCCCCTTCATCCAGATCGCGAACGACTCGGCCGGGACGAAGGCCGCGAAGAACATCGTCACGCTCGGCATCCTGGCCGAGCTCTTCGGCGTCCCGCCCGAGGCGGTCCGGAAGGCGATCGTCAACAAGTTCCAGAAGAAGAAGGCCGCCGTCCTCGAGGCGAACGTCAAGGGGTTCGAGGCGGGGATCGCCTTCGCCAAAGGGCTCGGGATCGACGTCTCCGCCCGGCGCCTCGTCTACGAGATCGGCGAGCCGAAGCTCCTGATGTCGGGGAACGAGGCGGCCGCGGTCGCCGCGATCCACGCGGGCTGCCGCTTCTTCGCCGGCTACCCGATCACGCCGTCGTCCGAGGTCCTCCACCTCCTGAACGAGTGGCTCCCGCGGGCCGGCGGCTCCGTCGTCCAGACCGAGGACGAGCTCTCGGCCCTCGGCAACATCATCGGCGGCTCGTTCGCCGGGGTGAAGTCGATGACGTCCACCTCCGGCCCCGGCCTCTCCCTGATGGCCGAGATGATCGGCCTGGCGTCGATGGCCGAGGTGCCGGTCGTCATCCTCGACGTCCAGCGCGGCGGGCCCTCCACGGGCCT
>JAKOVQ010000053.1 GCA_029781975.1 Acidobacteriota bacterium | reverse complement strand
ACAGCATCCGGAAGCAGGCTGGGCTAAAGCCATGAAGTACCTCGTTGTCATCGAGCCTACAGCCACGGGGTTCTCGGCGTACTCGCCCGATCTGGACGGCTGTGTCGCCACAGGTGCGACCCTCCCAGATGTAGAACGAAACATTCGCGAGGCAATCGAGTTCCACCTTGAAGGGCTGCGAGCAGAAGGCCTTGAAGTGCCCCCGCCGCGCACTCAGGCCGCCTTCGTTACTGTCGCCGCCTGAAGCCTAACCCGCCCGTGCAGCGAACTTCGCCCTCCGAACCACCGCTCCATCCCGGCCCGCGTCGTCGGAATCTGCGCTTCCTCCTGCAGCTCCCCGTCCTCCCCGATCACGCAGACGTCGCTCGTCCGGTCCCCGAGGTCGACACCGGCGATGCCGCCCTCCAGCCCCTTTCGACGCCCTCCGCTCCTCCGCGCCTCGGTGCTACGCTTCCTCATGGCCGGTCTCCTCTCTGGGCCTCGAGCCCGTTGCTTCTTGCAGCCGATTCTTTCGGACTGCACCGGGAGACCGGCCTTCTCATTCCATCTCGCTTCGCTCGCCGCTGACGCCAGACGTTAGACCGCACGGGGTTTCCCGAACGTATATGCTAGGCGTATACTGAAGCCGTGGATGCAGATACCCTTCTCGCGTCGTGTACCGGCTTCGACTGGGACGATGGCAACCTCGAGAAGAACTGGCTGCTCCATCGCGTCGCCTTCTGGGAGGCCGAGGAGGCCTTCTTCAACCGTCCACTCATCGTCCGAGCCGATCGCGAGCATTCCTCAGCCGAGCAGAGGTTCTTCGCTCTCGGCCACACCGATGCGGGCCGCGACCTCTTCATCAGCTTCACCATTCGTCGATCCCTGATTCGCGTCATCTCGGCACGCGACATGACCCGCCGGGAGCTTCACGTTTATGGCAAAGCTAAAGCGTAAGTCCGTTCCTACCTTCGCGTCCGAAGACGCCGAACGCGCCTTCTGGGCCACCCACGACTCCACTGACTTCATCGACTGGCAGACAGCTTCCTTGCCCCCATTCCCGAAGCTCCGACCGACTCTCCGTACCATATCTCTTCGGCTTCCGGAGTCCATGATCGGCGAGCTCAAGGTCCTCGCGAACAAGCGAGACATCCCGTATCAGTCCCTCCTCAAGCAGTTCCTCGCGGAGCGGCTGCAAGAGGAACTCACCAAGGGGGTCCGGGGCTAACCTGGCGCTCAAGCGGACTTCTCCGTCTACCTCGCACAGGCCGCCATCCTTCATCTCTATCGCTACCTCACGGACGAGAACCGTTCTCCCGGCCGTCTCTGGAACAGCGTCCTTGGCACGGCACTCTTCGCCGCAATGCTCGGAATCTTCGCCGTTCGTGCCCTTCGCGGTTAGCCAACAATCGCCCCGCGAAGGCCTGGCCCCGGCGTGCAGCGGGCTCGTCCACGAGAGGTCCATGTCAAGGTCTCGCGGCAGGGGTCGGGATCCGGGGAGAACGCGCAGCGTCCGCCAAGAGCCGTGCGACGCCGGCCGGCCAGAATGTCGATGCAGCGACGACTGGTTGTCGCCGCCGTTCCATGGCTCGTCAGGCGCACGCCCACTACCATCCACCATGCTCCCTCTCGTCCATTCGGGGTTCAGGTCCCGGGCATTCCTTCGTCGCGTGGTCCCCAAACGCTTCCACGGGCTCTTCGGGCCACGGGTAGGATTCTTCGTCGAATGAGAGCAGCTCTCCTGCTCGCCACCTGCCTCGTCCTGGCCTTCCCGGACGAACTGCTCGGGTGCTCCTGTGTCGTGGTCTCGCGCCCGGGCGAGCCGCTGCTCGAGAACGGACGGCCCGCGCCGACCCTCCGCGCGCTCGAGCAATACGACTCGATCTTCCTCGGGCGCGTCACGGCCTCCTCCCCGCTGCCAGCCGAGATGCCCGACGACGCTCTCTACCTGCGCTCGGGTAGTGTCACGGAATTCAGCGTGGAACGCTTCTGGGGCAAACGCGTCGTCGGCCCCGTCGTCGCGGTTCTATCCCCTGCACCGGGCGGCGCGTGCGGCTACAGCTTTCACGCCGGGCAGACCTATCTCGTCTTCGCGCGGATCCATCGAGGCACAGGACAAGTCTCTCCGAGCCGACAAGCTGTCGACGCCCTGATCACGGACGTGTGTACCCTGACCACGCCACGATCCGTCGCTCACGACCTCCTGTCGGTGGTTCAACGGCTCCTTGGTCCCGGCCGGCCCCCTGTCGAATAGGAAGGGCACGGCCGGACCCGGCGTGCAGCGGCGCTCCGCGCCGCTCGCCGTTGACGCCAGACGTCACGCAGCGTAAGACAATCCCACCTCAGAGGAGACGATAATGAAGCATGGAGTCGTGGTGGCTGCCCTGGTCGCCCTCGCGGGCCCCCTCGCTGCCGACAGTCCTTCCTGCGTGAGGCCCATCGGGGGCACGCATGTCGCTGCATTCGCGGGCTCGGGCGCTGGTGAGCTACGGTGGCAGGCGGACTGCCTGGCCTGGGAAGCTACCGTTCAGCCTCGCGCCGAGCTGATCCCGGCGCCCGAGCCGAGGAGGGCCCCGGCGCTTGCGCTCACGACCCGTCCGCATCTCCCCTCCGTACGCCCGTCGGCTCGCCTGTTGCCCGATCTCGGCCACCCTGCCTTTGTCCTCGGAGCGCCGGCCGAGGTGTTCGGCGCACCTTTGGGCTCAGTGGAGCCCGAGCCGTCGCTGCCTTGAGCCGGCTCGTCGCCAGCAGCCTGACCCGGGGCTGCAGCGGACCGCCAGGCTCGACGATCGGCGCGGGGTGGAATACTCCAGGGAGCTACGAGGAGGCCGCCGTGCAGTCCAGGGTCCGGAAGTGGGGGAATGGCCTCGCCCTCCGCATCCCGAAGGCCTTCGCCCTCGAGGTCGGCGTCTCCGACGACGCGCCGGTTGACGTCACCGTTGGGCAGGGTCGCCTCGTCGTGGCTCCCGTGAAGCCCCCCATATATGCCCTCGCCGACCTCGTCTCGGGCATCTCATGGCGCAACGTCCACGCCGCTGTCGAGCTCGGTCCCGCGCAGGGCCGGGAGGCCTGGGAGGTCCGTGGCCTTCGTTCCTGACCGCGGCCAGGTCATCTGGCTCTCGTTCAGCCCCCAGGCCAGGCATGAACAGGGCGGTCGGCGCCCTGCACCCGGCCTCTCACCAGCGGCCTGCAACGGAAAGGCCGGCCTCCTCCTCTTCTGTCCGGTCGCAAGTCACCACGAGAGCTATCCGTTCGAGGTTCTCCTCCCGTCAGGTCTGCCCGTCTCCGGGGTCGTCCTCGCCGATCAGCTCCGGCGCCTCGACGGGCGGGCTCGCGAGGCTACCCTCATCTGCCCGGCTCCCGATCCGGTAGTCACCGAAGGACTCCCGAAGGCCTCGGCCCTCCTTCAGGCTCCGTAGCCTCCGAGCCTGACCCGGCGCCCGGCGGAATCGCTCCGTTCGTACCCGAGCGCTATCGTCGGGGCCCCGATGGACGGACAGGAGAGCACGATGGGCGATGACCAGGCGGCACCTCGGACGAGGGGCGTGACGGTGAAGCTGCTCGCCACGGTCGACCTCGGCGTCGAGATCGAGGGCATGGCCGGGCGCCAGCTTCGAATGCGCATGGTGACGATCGAGCCCGGCGGCGTATTCGGGCCGATCCACGACCACAAGGACCGGCCGGGCACCGTCTACATCCTGCAGGGGACGATCACCGACCATCGGGATGGAGTCGCCACGGACTATGGGCCGGGCGTGGGCTGGCCCGAGGACAGGAGCACCACCCACTGGCTCGAGAACCGAGGAACGATCCCGGCAGTGGAGATCTCGGTCGACATCGTCAGGCAGGCGTGAGCCCGGACCCGGCATCCCTCCCGGCCGGGCCCGCGGCGCGCGGCGTGAGGCCGCCCGAGTTCGTCACGCGGCGCGCGGGGACGGGAGGGGACCGACCGCGGGACGCGAGGGTGAAGGTGGCGGGAATCGGGATGCGGGCCGCCGCGGGTGACGCGCTTCGGACATGACCGATCCCCGCCTTCCGCCCTCTCCGCCGGAAAGGATCCCTTCCTCCTTCACGAGGGGTGGCTCGGGCTTCGTCCCCGCGCATGCGCGAGACCTCTCAGGGCCGGCTCGCCGGCCTTCCCTCCACCTCGCAGGAGTGCTCGAACGCTCCACGACGCGGGGCAACCTGCTCGATACTCACGGCCGGCGTTTCGCACGACGAGCCGCTGGAGGATGAAGATGGCACCAGGATCGAGACGACCCGGACGAGCGGGACGCGCGGAGGCCACGACCCCTGCGGACTTGGAGCGATCGACCGCGGCGGCTGCTTGCCGCCTCGTCGACGAACGGATCCGGTCCCTGGGTGGGTGGCGCGCGGAGACGCTGGCCGGCGTTCGCAGCCTCATTCACGAGGCCGATCCGGACGTCGTCGAGGAGTGCAAGTGGATCAAGCCCAGCAACCCGCTGGGCGTTCCCGTCTGGTCCCACGGCGGGATCGTCTGCACCGGGGAGGCCTACAAGCAGGTCGTCAAGCTGACCTTCGCTCGGGGCGCTTCCCTGCCGGACCCCCTGGGGCTCTTCAACTCGGGCCTGGAGGGGAGCATGCGCCGCGCCATCGACATCAGGGAGGGGGAGGCGCTCGATGCCGAGGCGTTCAAGGCCCTGGTCCGTGCCGCGGTCGCGGAGAACCTCGGGTCCGACGGCCGGAAGCCCCGAGGCCGCCGTCGGACGTGAGCCAGGACGCCCCCGGATTGCGCTCGCGCGGCGCCCTCGGGTGTCGGTCGCCAATCCCCGCGCAATCGACCAGCGCCCGTCGGACGCTCCGGGGGGAGAATGGACCCGGACCGCTTCGAGCGGGGATCCGGGGTGACGGCAGGTGAAGGTGCTTCTCGAAGGCTCTCCCGACAGGGCCCTCCGCTCGGGGGGCGAGGCGCCGGGCCCCCGGCCGAGCGCGTTCAGCCGAACGAGAGCCGTGCGCCCCCCGTGCCTTCGACTCGTCGCCTTCGCCTCCGCCTCCTTCCTCTGCCTGACCGCAGCCGGCGCCCCTCCTGGAACCCCGAGGAGCACTCGGCGGCCTGCGCCTACTCCCCTGCCTTCTCCCGGGCCTTCGGTGCTCGTCCGGGCCGCCTACAGGTACCCTCCGACCGACGACTTCCGGGCCGAACCGGGCAGCCAGTTCGTCGCCGTCGACGCCGAGTTCCGCTCCTTCGGAGACTCCCTGGACCTCGACGACGTCGAGATCCTCGATCCCGCGACCGGCCAGAACCTCGGCGGCGCCTACGAGGCGCCCTTTCTCTCCTCCGATGGAACGTTCGCGTCGTGGCACGAAGCTCCGCCCGGTGGCCCGCTTCGCGTCCTTCTCCTGTTCCACGTCCCTGCATCCCTCGACCGCCTGCAGCTGTTCCATTGGGGCGACGTCCTCACCCCATCCCCGATTCGCATCGCTCCGACCGGGCCCACCCTTCCGAAGTTCAAGCGTGGCGTCTGACGGCGAGACGCGGCAAGGCCGCTCGGCTCGCCCTTGGATGCCGCTCGGCTGACGCGGGGTGGCTGGAGAGACCGACGGACATCTCCTCGCCGGCCGCCCGTGTCCGCCGCCGCCTTCCCTCGGAACCCTCTCCGGGGAAGAAGCGTGCGGCAGCCGCTTCGCGCGTCGCCGAACTCCCTCTCCCGGTTCGCGCGAGAATGGTCAGGTCACGGGAGCGTGCAGCGGTCCATGCGGAAGTCCACGGATGCGGGAACCACCCCGGAATATCGACAGCCTCTCGGTCGGAGGGTCATCGAGTTCCGGCGACGGACGGCCCCTGCCGGGATCGCCGCCCTCGTGAGCGTGGCCGTCTTCGGCGCCGCGGGCGTGGCCTTCCTCCGCTCCCGGCCGGTCCTCGGCGCCTTCGGGGCCGCGGCGGGCGTCCTCCTTCTCCACGGCGTCCTCCGGCCTCTCCTCTCGGCCCGCCTGGTCGTCCACCAGAACGGGCTGGAGATGACCGACGGCCGCAGGCGACAGCTCGTCCTCTGGGAGGACGTCGCGGACATCCGGCCGATCGGCTCGCCCGTCGGGGACCCGAATGCGCCGGTCCGCCTCGTCATTCGGCGCCGGTCCGGCGGCGGGATCGTCCTTGGCGACTCGTGGCGTCCGCGGCGCGAGTACCGCGCCCTGATCGGACGGCTCGTTCGCTGGGGGGACGCGTGACACGCCCCACGCCGCCGAGCGCGGCTGTCGCCGGGGCCGGCTGCAGGGCCGTGCCGGCGGCTCAGCGCGGCTGCCGGCCGTCCTCGCCGTTCCCCCCCTCGCCCACCGCCCTTCGGAGGTTCCGCCCATGCAGATCCTCGGCGTTCCCTTCGGCGTCACCGACTGGTCGACCGTGCCCGAGACGGTTCATCCGGGCTCGACCGGCGTCGCCAGGTGGCGCACCGTCCAGGCCGGCAACGTCCGCGTACGCATGGTGACCTACTCTCCCGGCTACCTCGCCGATCACTGGTGCTCCCGTGGTCACATCCTGCTCGTCCTGGAGGGCGTCCTCGTCACCGAGGTCCAGGGCGGGGCCACGTACACGCTCGGTGCCGGCACGTCCTACCAGGTCTCCGACGACGTCGCGCCGCACCGCTCGTCCACCGAGACCGGAGCGCGGCTGTTCATCGTCGACTGATGGGGGCGTCGGGGCTCCCTGGCGGCGGCCCGGTCCGGGCCTTCGGGCCTGGCCCGCCGGGCCCCGCCCCTCGTTCGCTAGACTCGCATCCAGCGATGCGCTCCCCGCCGGCCCTCCTCCTCGCGCTCGCTGCAGCTGCGGCAGCGTTCTCCCCGGGCTGCGCCGCGGTGGGCAGCGTCGCGAACATCGACGACGGGGCCTGCCGTGCGACGCTCTCCCAGGCCATCTCGACCATCCTCGCCGGCGAGCACGAGACGCCGGCCACGGCCGACGGTCTCGCGAGCCAGGCCGTCGAGGGGATGGTCCTCGTGCACCAGGGTCCGCGCCCGTTCGTCGTCGCCTCTCCATCCGGCGCCGACTACTTCTTCTTCGTCCAGGTCAGGAAGACGAGCTGCCTCCTGCGGCTCTACGGCCGCCAGAAGGGGTTCTGGTCGTACACGAACGACATCACCTACATCGCGACCCAGCCGCTTCCGGGCTGCACGTGCTCGGAGTGACCGCCTGCCGTCTCTCCCGCGACGGGCACCCTCGGGCGCGGTCGGCAGGCTGGCAGGACGCCCCTCGCCCGGCAACCCGACAGGAGGCTCCCTTGTCCATACCCTCAGCCCCCCGACCGATCGCCGACTTCCTCGCGGGCCGGCGCATCGTCGTCGCGGGCGTCTCTCGCTCAGGTCAGGCCGCGGCGAACGCCATCTTCCGGCACCTTCGCCGGTGCGGCTATCAGGCGATCCCCGTCAATCCCAACGCGGCCGAGCTCGAAGGGGTGCCGTCGTACCCGGACCTCGCGTCGGTCCCGGGTCCCGTCGACGGCGTCATCGTCGCGACACACCCCTCCGCCGGCGGAGCCATCGTGGCCGCGGCCGCCGCCCGGGGCATCCATCGGGTCTGGTTTCACAGGTCGTTCGGGGCCGGCAGCGTCTCTCCGGAGGCCCTCGAGGCGTGCCGGGCGCACGCCATCGAGCCCATCGTCGGCGGCTGTCCGCTCATGTACTGTCAGCCGGTCGACCCCTTCCACCGCTTCTTCCGCTGGTGGCTGCGGCTCCGGCGCCGCATCCCCGGCTAGCAAGGGACGACCGCGGGGGCCGTCGCCGGGTGATCCGGCGGCCAAGAGGAGTCGGCGGCACGACCCCGGTCCCAACCGTCCGAGAGGAATCCCGACATGCGCGTCGTCGTCCTCTTCCTTCTCGCGACCCTCGTCCCTCTCCTGCCCTTCCTCGTCTGGCTCGCGCGCCGGCGATCCCGGACGACTCGGGCGGACGTGGCCGACGGCCTCGAGGCGTTCCTGGACGGCACGGGCCGACCGCGTGACTGGAAGCGGTTCCTCTCGGCGCGGCTCGACGACGCCGGCCTCGACGCGATCAGGGAGCGGTGCCGCCGCCTGCCGGAGGAGTACCCGCCCGAGCAGCCCGGCGAGTACTGCTCGGACGCCGGGAGGCAGGTCCTCCGCTCGCTCGTCCGGCAGCTTCGGAACGGGTCCGCTGCCGACCGACCGTGACCGGCGCCTGTCGCTCGGCGCCGCTCCGGGTTCCGCTCCCCTCCCGGCTCGGCTGCCGCATGAGATTCCCGCGTCTCCGACCTGACGCGGGCGCATCGGCCGCGCCCGCCCAGGGTATGATTTTCGTTTGACCCGATGCAGGCTCCCCAGGGCGCTCTCGCGCAGGAGGCTCGGTCGATGCTCTCGGTCCGCGAATCGGAGACGGCTCGGCAGGCTCCACCCTGGTACCGCGTGCGGCCGGGCCTTCTCTGGTCCTTCCTGGCCCTCCTGACGGTCGTGGCTCTCCGCGGGTATCTCGTCCGCGTGGACCTCGCGGTCGCCCGGTTCCTCGCCTCCTTCTTCCTCCACGCCCCCTCCTGGCTTCTCTGGGGGCTGGCGCTCGCGCTCCTGGGGCTCTTCCTGTACCTGGCGTATCGCCTCAGCGCCCTGCTCGCATTCGCAAGCCCTCCTCACCAGCCGGAGGAGCCGGCGCCCCCGCGGCCTCCCGGGCCGTCGGCCTGACCGGAGACCCCCGAGCCGGCGCGCGATGATCTCGACCCCGACGGTCTCTCCCCCGCTCCTTCGCCCCGCCCGGCCCGCCGACGCGGGTGCCCTCTCGTCCCTTCTCGCCGAGCTCGGCCACCCTCTGGACCCCGGCCTCGTGGCGGACCGGCTCGAGGCGATCGCCCGGGCCGGGGAGCTCCACGGCGCCTTCGTCGCCGCCGTCGACGAGGAGGTGGTCGGCGTGGTCACGGCCTTCGCCACGCCGGTCCTCCACCGGCCCGACCCCGTCGGCCGGGTCTCGGTCCTCGTGGTCCGCTCCGGCCTCTCGGGGCAGGGAATCGGCTCCGCCCTCCTGGCGCACGCCGAGAGGTTCCTCGCCCGGCTCGGCTGCACCCGCGTCGAGCTGACTTCGGCCGTCCACCGCACCGCGGCCCACGGCTTCTACCAGAGGCGGGGGTACGAGCAGCAGGGCCTGCGGTTCGTCCGGTCCCTGCCCGCCCCGGCTCCATCCTGATCGGAGACGTGGCAGGCTTCAGCGGAATCACACGATTGCCGGGCGAGGAAAGGGAGACTGCATGATCGCGTCCGTCTTCGTCGGAACGAGCCTCGACGGCTTCATCGCCCGGGCGAACGGGGACCTCGACTGGCTGCCGTCCGGAGGCGGAGAGGCCCACGGCTACGAGGAGTTCATCGAGTCGGCCGACGTCCTGAAGCACGTGTCCGCCCGCGGGTTCCGGCACGCCTACGTCGACGGCGGGATCACGATCCAGCGGTTCCTCCGGGCGGGGCTGATCGACCGCCTCGTCGTCACACGCGTCCCCGTCCTGATCGGCGAGGGCATCCCGCTCTTCGGCCCGACCGGTCGAGACGTCGTGCTCAGGCACGTGGCGACGCGCACGTACGCGAGCGGCCTGGTGCAGAGCGAGTACGCGATCGGCGGCTGAGCCGCGCCTCCGGCCCCGGGGCCACGGGCGGGCGGCCTTCCGGCCCGCGCCCGCGCTATCCTCTCGGCCGTACCCGTCATGCGTGAGCGTCTCGACGGCCTGTTGCTGGGTCTCGCCCTCTTCGCCTTCTCGACGGCCGGGAACCTCGCCTTCGCGGGGCCGCGGGGGATGAGCCTCTTCGGCTCCGCCTTCGCGGTCCTCGCGTTCCCCCTGGTTCTCCTCCCGGCCATGCGCCGCCAGCACCCGCCCGACCGCGGGACTCCCACCCTGGCGGAGCGCTCCCGGGACGCGGTCCGGATCGTCTGGCCCGCCTCCCTGGCCTTCGTCGTCCTCACGGCCGCGCTCGCTTACCTCCGCCTCGGGCCCGCGGCCCTGGACGTCCTCCCCGTTCTCAGCCTCGCCACCGGGATCCTCGCCGCCACCCTCGGCTCGTTCTTTGCCCTGCTGTTCGCCCGGCGGCTCCACGCGAGGGCCGGCGGGGGCCCCTAGCCACCCCGAGCCGGCCCGGACCATTCCGCGAGGCCGGTTGGAGCCGTTCCCGCCCTTCCGAGTCCCGTCGAGGAGGGCTTCCGGACACGGCCGCAGAGAAGGAGACGCGGATGGACGACACGCGCTCGCTCCGCAAGCACCTGATCACGCTCCTCGACTGGAAGGATGCGCACGTCGGCTTCGACGCCGTGGTCGCGAACATCCCCCCGGACCTCCTCGGCGTGAAGCCCGCGGGCCTTCCCTATTCACCCTGGGAGCTCCTCGAGCACCTCCGGATCGCCCAGAGGGACATCCTCGACTTCTGCCGGGACCCCTCCTACTCCGCGCCGAGCTGGCCAGCGGACTACTGGCCCCCGACGCCCGGACCCCCGGCGCCGGGCGCGTGGGAGGCGAGCGTCGCGGCGTTCCGCGACGACCGCCTCGCGCTGGAGCGACTGGCAGGGGACCCGGAAGTCGACCTGTTCGCGACGATTCCCCACGGCGAGGGACAGACGTACCTTCGCGAGCTCCTCCTGGTCGCCGACCACAACGCGTTCCACCTGGGCGAGCTCGTGGTCGTCCGCCGGCTCCTCGGCGCCTGGCCGCCGGTCCAGGGCGGGTCCTAGAGGCGGGCAGGCTCACGAGCGGAGCCGGATCCCCACCGAACGTCGGCTCCGCGGCCCTCCCTCCGACCCGCTGACGACCTCGGGCCGGTCCTCACCGGGCCGGCTCGGCCCCGTCGGCCGCCCGGTCGATCCGGAACATGAAGCACCCGTAGGTGGAGTTGCGCGCGTGCAGGTACGCGTTCCGGCCGTCGTCCAGGAGCTCCCCGATCACCTCCTCCACGCGCCGCTCCCCCACGAACCGGGCGTCCGTGATCTCGTCGTTCGACCCGTAGGCCCGGAGGACGACCTCCTGCCGCGGGAACTTCGCCGGGTACTCGTGGCTGTCGGAATACGGGGCGCACGCGCGGGCGTGAACGTAGATCGGGCCGGTCTCGGCGAACGGGTGAGCCGTGGGGAACGGCCGATGCGCGAGCGCGAGGTACGGCTCCCCCGGCTCCGTGAGGCGGAGGCAGCTCCGGCACTGGTGCCTGTCGTCGTCGCGCCGCTCCACCAGGTCGTTCCCGAAGGCGTCGGTCCGGGAGCGGCGGGCCTGTCTCACGATGTCCGGGGGGAGGGGGGAGACGCGGAAGCGGTGGTTCGTCATGCCCGGAAGGTAGGTCGGCCCGCCGTCGGGCGGCGGCCGCTTTCGGACGTGACAGTCGCGGGGTCCTCGCCCTTCACCGTCCGGCCGAGCCTCCGTTCCCCCGTCTCGCCGGGCGGACCCGCTAGAATCCCGCCAAAACCCCAGGCAGACGGGGCTCGCCCTCCGGCCCGAGGTGCGAAGAGGAGGACTCCATGGCGTTGTCTTCGCCGCGCTTCGCATCGATCCAGCAGTGCCAGAACGCTGCCTCGAACAACCCGCCGATGAGGTCCGGGGCGGTCGGACCGGGAGTCGCCGCGGTCCAGCAGGGGCTGATCGACCTCGGCTACGACCTGCCGGTGTCGACCCGGCGCTTCGGCGTCCCGGACGGGATCTACGGGAACGAGACGAGCACGGCGGTCCGCGCGTTCCAGAGGAAGGAGGGGCTCGGCCAGGACGGGGTCGTGGGGACGAACACCATGACCAGGCTGGACACGCTCCTTCCGCTCCCGCACTCCGCGGCGAGCGGAGTCCCCTACACGGTGCCCGGCCTGCGCGTGATCCTGGCCCAGCCGACCTCGATGGTCTGCTGGGCGACGGTCCACGCGATGATGAGGTCGTGGAAGTTCCAGGTCTCGATCGGGATCCGGCCCGCCGCCGCCGCCGTCGACGAGAAGTACGGCGTGATGGTCGACAACAACAGGGGGCTGCCCCCCGACGAGTTCGGCCCGTTCATCACGGCGGCGCAGATGGAGTACGAGCCGATGATGAACCTGACGATCGAAGGGTGGGTCCGGCTGCTCAGGGACAAGGGGCTCCTCTGGGTCGGGACGCTCAACTCCATCGGGCCGGGCGCCGGGCTCCACTCGAGGATCATCGAGGCGATGTCGGGCGACGGGAGCGTGGACCACACGGTGATGCACATCATCGACCCCGCCGGCGGAAGGCAGTACCAGGAGTCCTTCCGGACGTTCCTCGCGAAGTACGAGGGGGCGTTCATGCAGGTCTCGAGCGACTACTTCCAGATCCGCCACTTCCGGTAGCGTGCCGCCCGGAGGCCGGGGCGACGCTCCATGGACTCCTCGAGCCCGGGAGCCCGGAGGGTCTCCCGGGCCGCGCCTTTCGCGGCCGAGGCGTTCGCGGAGGCCGCCCCCTGTGTCCGCCACGGCCTCGTCTCGAGATGGCGCGTCCGTCCCTGGACGACCGTCGTCGGGGACGGGGCGGCGACTCCCGTCCGGCCCTGGGCCCGGGCGGCCGGTGGCGGGGCCCCCCGGGAAAGCCGGCCGGAGCGGCCGGCGCCCGGGCGTGGTAGCCTCCGCTCCGACACCATCGGAGCGACGCTTCGAGCTGGCCGCCAAGAGGACGTCAGCGCGAAGCGTTCGGCTCGAAAAGGCGGCACGTGGGAAGACAGAACTACTCGCATGGAAAGCGGCTCCGCGAGCTCGCGAAGAAGCAGAAGAGAGAAGAGAAGCTCCAGCGGAAGCTCGACAAGAAGAACGCTCCGCCCGGATCGGGACCGGAGATCGGCCCCGTCGAGCCCTTCCCGGACGACGTGCAGGCCGACGAGGCCAACGGGGACGGCGGCGAAAGCCAGGCCTGACGCGGACGGGGCGGGGCGCCTGCTCCGCCCGGGGGGCCTCGAAGGGTTGCGTACCCACCATCCCGGGATTCCGACGACCGAGGTCTGCCTCCCTCTCCCCCTGCCCGTAGCGGACGCGCGGGGTCGGGAGACGGGAACCCGATGACGCCGATCGAGTTCGTCGCCGTCTGCTTCGGCGTCTCGCTCGTGGCCGGCGTCCTCGGGTCGCTCCTCGGCCTCGGGGGAGGGCTGATCGTCATCCCGGCGCTCACCCTCCTCCTGAAGATCGACATCCGGTACGCCATCGGCGCGTCGATCGTCTCGGTCATCGCCACCTCGAGCGGGGCCGCGGCCGCGTACGTCCGAGAGCGGATGACGAACCTGAGGGTGGCGATGGTGCTCGAGATGGCGACGACGCTCGGCGCGCTGACGGGCGGCTACCTGGCCGGGCGGATCGGGGGCCGGTGGCTCCACGTCATCTTCGGGGTGGTCATGGGCTACTCGGCGCTGATGATGCTCCGCGAGCGCCGGCTCCTGTCGGGGGGCGACGACCGTCCGGCCCCCTGGGCCGACCGGCTGCGCCTGCACGGGAGCTACCACGACCAGGCGCTCGGAGTCGAGGTCCGCTACCGCGTGGTCGGGACCCGCATCGGCCTGGGCCTGATGTACGTCGCGGGAATCGTGAGCGGCCTCCTCGGGATCGGCTCGGGGGCCCTGAAGGTGCCGGCCATGGACCTGGCGATGCGGCTCCCGATCAAGGTCTCGAGCGCGACGAGCAACTTCATGATCGGGGTGACCGCCGCCGCGAGCGCCGGGCTCTACTTCAACCGGGGGGACATCGACCCGTTCGTCGCGGCCCCCGTCGCCGCCGGAGTCCTGGTGGGGGCGACGATCGGCTCCCGGCTCCTGGGACAGCTGAAGGGAAAGGTGATCCGCGCCGTCTTCGTCGCGGTCCTCCTCTACGTGTCCGCCCAGATGCTCCTGAAGGGGATCCTCGGATGACCGGGCCCGACGCGCCGCAGGGTCCGGCCGTCGCGGCCCCGGCCGAGACCGAGGAGCGCGTCCTCCGGGCGGAGCTCCTCATCAGCACCGTCCTCCGCGCGGGCGTCCTCGCGAGCCTCGCCGCGATCGTGGCCGGAACCGTCCTGACGTTCCTGCACCACCCCGACTACCTCACCTCGAGCACGGCCCTCGCGCGGCTGACGCGGCCCGGCGCCGCGTTCCCGAGCTCGGTGGAGGGGACCCTGCGCGGCGTGCGGGCGCTGCGCGGACAGGCGTTCGTCTCCCTCGGCCTCCTCCTCCTGATCCTGACCCCCGTGGTCCGCGTGGGGGTGTCCGTGGCCGTCTTCGTCGTCCAGAAGGACCGCCTCTACACGCTGATCACGGTGACCGTCTTCGCCATCCTCCTCCTCTCCTTCGTCCTCGGGAAGGCGGCCGCCTAGGGACGCTCCGGGGCCGCCAGCGGCTCCCGCTCGACGCCCCTCTCCTTTCGGAGGACGGGAGGGCGAGGGACCCGTTCCATAATCGTCGCTCGATGAGCGCGACCTCGACGCCGCCCGGGGCCCCTCCCCCCGCCCCCCAGGCTCCCGGCCCCGGGCCGTCCACCCCGCTGCCGGCCCCCCGGGCCCCGGGGCCCCGTCGCCCGGTGGGCGCGACGCTCCTGATGGCTGCCGCCGCGACGCTCCTCCTGGCCGCGGTGGCGCAGGTCGTCACCTACTCCACCACCGTCCTCGCGCTCGCCAACAGCAGCCTGGTGCCGGAGCTGAAGAGCTCCCTCCGGGCCCTCTGGCTCGGCGTCTCGCTCCAGGACACCGTCGTCGCCCTCCTGCTCGCGCTCGCCGCGTTCCGCCCCGGAAGCGTCTCCTCCGTCGCGGTCATCCTCTGCTCTCTCCTTCCCCTCCGCGTACGCGCCGGTCGCCGAGGAGCGGGGCCGGCCCGTCGCGGTCATCCTCTGCTCTCTCCTTCCCCTCCTGCAGGCGACGCTCCTCTTCGTCCTCGCCGGATCGACCGTGGGCTTCGTTCTGACGGCGGCGGCCGCCCTCCTCGCGACCGCGGGCGTCGCGCTCCTCGGGGCGCGCAGCGCGCGCACGAGCCGCCGCTGACGCGCGACCCTGCCCGTCCGCCGGCCGAACGGTGCTAGGCTGGATCGCGAGGTCGAGGGACGGGCGAGGAGGCGCGCGCGTCCCCTGGAGGGCGCATGAGCGACGAGAAGGTCCGGGTCGAGGAAGTACACGTCACCGGCGATTCGCTCCTCTCCTCCGTCAAGGAGCTGGTGCGGGAAGGGAACGTCCGGCGGATCAGCGTCCGGAACCAGGAGGGGGTGACCCTCCTCGAGATCCCGCTCCTCCTCGGGGTCGCGGGGGCGGCGCTCCTGCCGGTGTGGGCCGCCGTCGGCGCCCTGGCCGCCCTGGTGGTGAAGTGCTCGATCGTGATCGAGCGGGTCGAGGGTCCCGGGGACGGCCCGCAGGAGCCGCCGGCGGCCTGAGCGAGGCGGGTCCCGGACGGGCCGCGAGACGAGAGATGAGCAGCGAGCGGGTCGAGGTCTACGGCTTCGAGACGGACGACATCGAGGAGGTCCGCGCGGCGATCGAGGAGGCCCTCGGGGTGGCCTTCGACGCGTTCGACAGCGCGTCGATCGGCGGCTACTACTTCGCCCCGTTCTGCGAGCCGCACGCGGAGCTGACGCTCCGATTCAACCGGGAGCCCGAGCCCGAGGGCGGGTGGGACGCCGGCGAGGAGGGCCTGGCGGAGCCCGAGTTCCCCTCGCACGGGGTCCTCCTCTACGTGGAGTGGCGGACGACGGACCACGGCTGCCGCCGGCAGATCGCGGCGGTGACCAGCTACGGCGAGCTCCTCGCCGTGGAGGAATGAAGACGTGTCCACCAGAACGGCGCCGCCGGACGGCCTTCCGGCTCTCCCCCCTCCCCTCCCGAAGGTCAACCTCGCCGAGAAGCTGGCGAAAATCGACGAGCCGTGGCGCCCGAAGATCGTCGCGGAGCTGAACGGCCAGGAGGTCCGGGTCGTCCGGATCGAGGGCGCGTTCGTCTGGCACCGCCACGACGACGAGGACGAGCTCTTCCTGGTCGTCAGCGGCCGGCTGCGCGTGGAGCTGCGCGACGGCGTCGTGGAGCTGTCGCCGGGCGAGCTCGTCGTGGTGCCGAGGGGCGTCGAGCACCGGACGGCGTCCGAGGAGGGGGCCGAGGTCGTCGTCTTCGAGCCCGCTGCCACGCGCAACACCGGCAACGTCCTGGATCCCCGCTTCACGGCGCCGACGGGGGTCCGGATCTAGCCATGAGCCCGGCCCCTCTCCCTCCGGACGAGGGAGACCGCCTGGAGGCCCTCCGCCTCTACCGCGTCCTCGACACGGGCGCCGAGCAGGTCTTCGACGACCTGACCCTCCTCGCGGCCGAGATCTGCGGGACCCCCATCTCCCTGGTGAGCCTCGTCGACTCGGACCGGCAGTGGTTCAAGTCGAAGGTCGGCCTGAACGTGACCGAGACGACGCGCGACATCGCCTTCTGCGCCCACGCGATCCTCCAGCGCGACGTCTTCGTCGTCCCCGACGCCGCGGCGGACCAGCGGTTCTCCGACAACCCCCTCGTCCTCGAGGAGCCCCGGATCCGGTTCTACGCGGGAGCGCCGCTCCGAAGCCCCGAGGGGCTCCCGATCGGGACCCTCTGCGTCATCGACCGGACTCCCCGCCGGCTCGAGCCCCGGCAGGTGGAGGCGCTCCGGATCCTGGGCCGCCTCGTGATGGCCCACCTGGAGTCGCGGCGGCTCCTCGCCGATGCCACGGAGATGGCGGAGCGGAGGCGGGAGGCCGCCGCGAGCGCCGCCGCCGGCGATCCCGCCTCGCGCCGCGCCCTCCTCCGCCACACGGTCGCGACGCTCGCCTACCGCGGCGGAAAGGCTCTCCGGGGCGCCCCGGAGGGGTTCGCGTCGTTCCGCCTCCGGGAGGGGACGCGGACGCCGGGCGAGATCCTCGCCCACGTCGGCGATCTCCTCGACTGGGCGATCTGGCTCGGGCGGGGCGAGAAGCGATGGGAGGACTCCCCCGCCCTGCCGTGGGACCAGGGGACCGTCCGCTTCTTCGACGGCCTCGCGCGGCTGGACGCCTTCCTCGCGTCCGGCGAGCCGCTCGCGGCCGACCCCGAGAAGCTCTTCCAGGGGCCGATCGCCGACGCGTTCACGCACGTCGGGCAGATCTCGCTCCTCCGCCGCCTCGCCGACGGACCCGTCCGGGGCGAGAACTACTTCCGGGCCGAGATCGAGGCGGGGCGGGTGGGAGCCGAGCAGGCGGCGCCGAAGCGCGAGTTCGGCTGAGCGGGGCCGGCGCGTCCTCCCGCGAGCTGCCGCGGCCCGCAGCGGGGTACGATTGACGGTCGCGCCGGGGCGGCTTCGAACGAACCCGGTCGGCCTGAAGGTGACGTGATGAAGCTCTCGCGTTCCTTGCCCTTCGTGATCCTCGCGTCCCTCGCGATCCTCGCGGCTCCGCCGGCCCTCCCCCAGGACGGCTCCCTCGACCTGCCGCTCGGAGACCCGGCCCGAAAGGAAAAGGAGACGGTCCTCCTCCTCGACGCGGCGACCGACACGCGGACGGGCGCCGCCGTGACGCCGGCCGAGCTGGCCGCGCGCCTCGCGAAGGCGCGGCTCGTCTTCCTCGGCGAGAGCCACACCAGCTCCGAGTTCCACCGCGTCCAGCTGCAGGTGATCCGCGAGCTCGTCCGGAGCGGACGGAAGGTCCTGGTCGGGCTCGAGATGTACCCGGCGACCGAGCAGGCGACGCTCGACCGCTGGAACGCCGGCGGCCTCTCCGAGGACGCGTTCGTCGAGCAGTCGCGCTGGTACAGGAACTGGGGCTACAACTGGGGCTACTACCGCGAGATCTTCCTCTTCGCCCGCGAGAACCGGGTCCCGCTCTACGGCGTGAACGTCCCGCGGGAGCTCGTCAGCGACGTGAGGAAGAAGGGCTTCGAGGGGCTCACCGCCGAGCAGAAGGCGCTCCTGCCGCCGAAGATCGACACGGAGAACGCCGAGCACCGCCGCCTCTTCAAGGCGTTCTTCGACACCGGGGACTCGCTCCACTCGCCGTCGATGCCCGAGTCGATGTGGGACGGCCTCTTCCGCGCGCAGTGCACGTGGGACGCCGCCATGGCCTTCAACGCGGTGAAGGCGCTGAGGGAGCACGGGACAGAGGACGCGGTGATGGTCGTCCTGATCGGCGCGGGGCACGTCGCCTACGGGCTGGGGGGGGAGAGGCAGGCCAGGCTCTGGTTCGACGGGCCGATCGCGTCCGTCGTCCCGATCCCGGTCCTCGACGAGAAGGACCGCAGGCCGAAGGTCCGAGCTTCCTACGCCGACTTCGTCTGGGGCGTGCCGAAGGAGACGGACCCGCTCTACCCGGTCCTCGGGACCTCGACGCGCGAGGGGAAGGACGGCGCAGGGCTCACGGTGATCGACGTCCAGAAGGACTCGGTGGCCGAGGCCGCCGGGTTCAAGGTCGGAGACGTCTACGTCTCGATGGACGGGACGCCCGTCGCCGACCGCGAGACGATCAACCGCCTGATGGCCGCCAAGCGGTGGTCGGACTCGGCCGTGTTCGTGGTGAAGCGCGGCGAGGCGACCGTGACCCTGCACCCGCTCTTCCGGAGGAAGCTCGAGACCCCCGCGGCCGCGCCTGCCGCACCGGCGAAGGGCTGATGCGCCGCCCCGCCGCCTTCCCCGCAGCCGCCGCCGCGCTGCTGGCCGGCCTCGCCGCCTCGATCGCCCCTTCGGCACGGGGCGCCGAGCCGACCCCGGCCCACCCCCGGTACGACCTGGCGGTGACGGTCGACCCGGCGGCTCACCACCTCGCCGTGGAGGCGACGCTCACCCTGCCGGCCGCCCCGCAGGGCGGAACGGTCGACGTCCTCCTGAACGGAGCCCTGAGCGTGACGCGCTCGACGCCCGCCGCCGAGGAGGTCCCGGCGGGCGACGTGGGCGCGTTCCTGGGGAACAACGGGACGAGCGATGCGCTCGGCGCGGCCGTCGCCCTGAAGCGGTACCGCTTCCGGGTGGGGACCGGGACCACCGTCTCCCTCGCCTACGGCGGCCGGTTCGACTTCGGCCTCTCGGACCCGAAAGAGGAGTACACGCGCGGCTTCCGGGAGACGGCGGGGATCGTGAGCCCCGAAGGGGTCTACCTGTCGGGTGCCGGCTTCTGGGTGCCACAGCTGCCGGCCGGCGACGGCGGCGGGCTCCTGGAGTTCCGGATGACCGCGAAGGTCCCCGCCGGCTGGGAGCTGATCAGCCAGGGCGACGGGACGTCGCGCGGCGCGGACGGCGTGGCCCGGTGGGACTCGAAGGGGGCGGTGGACGAGGTCTACCTCGTCGGCGGGCCGCTCGTCGTCTCGCGCGACGCGGCCGGCGCGGTGACGACGCTCGTCTACCTCCGGAAGCCCGACGAGGCGCTGGCAGCCAGGTACCTCGGCGTCGCCGCGCAGTACCTGGAGATGTACCGCGGGCTGATCGGTCCCTACCCGTACGGGAAGTTCGCCCTGGTCGAGAACTTCTGGGAGACGGGCTACGGGATGGCCTCGTTCACCCTCCTCGGCCCTCAGGTGATCCGCTTCCCCTTCATCCTCCACTCCTCGTTCCCTCACGAGATCCTCCACAACTGGTGGGGGAACTCGGTCTTCGTCGCCTACGAGAAAGGGAACTGGTGCGAGGGGCTGACCGCCTACCTGGCCGACCACCTCGTCCAGGAGCAGCGAGGGAAGGGGGAGGAGTACCGCCGGACGACGCTCCAGAAGTACCGCGACTACGTGAAGGCCGGGCGCGACTTCCCTCTGACCGAGTTCCGCTCGCGCCACAGCGCGGCGACCGAGGCGGTCGGGTACGGCAAGGCGCTGATGCTCTTCCACATGGTCCGGCGCGAGGTCGGGGACGACGCGTTCCGCAGGACGCTGGCGCGGTTCTATCGCGAGGAGCGGGGCCGCCGCGCGACGTGGGGCGACTTCCGGAGGACGGCCGAGGCGGTCGGCGGCCGCGACCTGGGGTGGCTCTTCGACGGGTTCGTGGCCAGGACCGGCGCCCCGGCCCTCGCGGTCTCGGGCGTGAGCGCGAAGAAGGCCGAAGGCGGCTGGACCGTGACGGGGACTCTCGAGCAGACGCAGGGGGAGGCCCCGTTCGTCGTCGACGTCCCGGTCGCGGTCCGGACGGCGCGCGAGGTCGTGACGACGTCGGTCCGTCTCCAGGGGCGGACGACGGCGTTCTCGGTGACGTCCGCCGACGAGCCGCTCCTCGTCTCGGTCGACCCGGGCTTCGACGTCTTCCGGCGGCTCGACCCGCGCGAGACGCCTCCGTCGCTCGGGCAGGTGTTCGGCGACCCGAAGGTCCTCGCGCTCCTCCCCTCGTCGGCCGCGCCTGCCGAGCAGGAGGCGTGGCGCAAGCTGGCCGAGGGGTGGGCGAGCGAGAGCCAGGCGGTCGAGGTCCGGGTCGACTCCGACGTCCGGTCGCTTCCGTCGGACCGGTCGGTCTGGGTCCTGGGGCGGGGCAACCGCTTCGCGAACGAGGTCCTCGCCGCGCGAGGCGACGTCTCTCTAAAGGGCGAGGCGCTCGCCGTCGCGGGGGAGGCGATGCCGCTCGCCGGGCACTGCGGGACGGTCGTGGCCCGCCACCCGGCCGACGCGTCGAAGGCGGTCGGCTGGATCTTCGCCTCGGACCTGGCAGCCCTCCCGGGCCTCGGCCGGAAGCTCCCCCACTACGGGAAGTACTCGGCCCTCGGGTTCGAGGGGACCGAGCCGACGAACGTCCTGAAGGCCGTCGGGCCCGAGAGCGACTCGCCGCTCCGCGTCGACCTCCGCGCGCCGGGGACGCGCGGGGCCCCGCTCCCGCCCGTCGCCGAGGCGCCCCGGAAGGCGCTGGCCGAGCTGCCTCCCGCCTTCTCGCAGAAGGAGCTCCTGGCTCACGTGGCGTTCCTGGCGGCGCCCGAGCGCGACGGGCGCGGCCTCGGAAGCGCCGGGCTCGCGGCCGCGGCGGAGTACGTCGCCGCGAGGATGAAGGAGGCCGGGCTCGCCCCCGGGGGAGACGGCGGGACCTATTTCCAGAAGCTCGTCGCCCCGCGCGGCCCCTCGGGCTTTCCGGTCGAGACCGCCAACGTCGTCGGGATCCTCCGGGGGACGAAGAGGGAGTGGAGCGACCAGGCCGTGATCGTCTCGTCCCACTACGACCACCTCGGGAGGGGCTGGCCGGACGTCCACGCGGGCGACGAGGGGAAGGTCCACCCCGGGGCCGACGACGACGCGAGCGGCGTGGCGGTGATGCTGGAGCTGGCGAAGGCGATGGCCGCGGGCGAGAAGCCGCTGCGGTCGATCGTCTTCGTCGCCTTCACGGGCGAGGAGGCGGGGCGGCTCGGGTCGAAGCGGTTCGCCGGCGGCCCTTCCCCCGTCCGGATGGACCAGGTGGAGGGAGTGATCAACCTCGACACCGTCGGACGCCTCGGGAACGGCCCCATCACCGTCCTCGGCACCGGCACCACGACCGAGTGGCAGCACATCTTCCGCGGCGCGAGCTTCGTGACCGGCATCGAGAGCCGGAACGTCCCGGAGCCGCTGGAGTCGTCGGACCACGTCAGCTTCCTCGAGAAGGGGGTCCCGGCGGTCCAGCTCTTCACCGGCGCCCACGCCGACTACCACCGGCCGGGCGACACCGCCGACAAGGTCGACGGGCCGGGGCTCGTGAAGGTGGCCACGTTCGCGAAGGAGGCGGTCGCCTACCTGGCGGAGAGGCCGGAGCCGCTGACACGGACCGACGTGCTGACGAAGCTCGCCGCCCGCGGGGACGCTCCCGCGCCTCCGGCGGGCGCGCCGGCGGCGCCGGGTACGGGCGTCGCCCCGCGCCGCGTCAGCTTCGGCACGGTCCCGGACTTCGCGTTCGCGGGGCCGGGAGTGAAGGTGGACGGTCTCGTCCCCGGGTCGCCCGCGGAGAAGGCGGGGGTGAAGCCGGGCGACGTCCTCGTGAAGCTCGACGGCGCGGAGGTGAAAGACCTCCGCGCCTTCTCGGACCGCCTGAAGGCGCTCACCCCTGGCAGGACGGTGTCGGCGACGCTCCTGCGCGACGGCAAGGAGGTGGTCCTCCCGGTGACCGTCGAGGGCCGCTGAGGCTGCGGTCCGCGGGGCATCGCGTCGCCCCCGCGGAACCGATCCGTCTACGGAGGCCGGGGCAGCGGGCCCCGGCCTTCGCGTCTCAGGCCGAGACCGGGTACCGGAGCTCGAGGTCGTCGTCGGAGAGGCCCTCGCCCGTTGGTCCCCCCTCGAGGTGGTAGGCGAGGTCGTCGGCGATCGCCTCCATCTCCGCGAGGAGCTCGACGTCCTCCAGCCACCGGGCCGGGATCTCCGCGGGCCCCCCGCGCACCCCGGCCAGCTGCCCGGCGAGGCAGCCGGTGATCCCGCTGGCGCCCGAGTGGTTCACCGCGAGGAGGACGGCCTTCCGGAGGTCCTCCTCCTTCAGGAGGCAGAAGAGGGAGATCGCGAGCGCGGTCTCGGCGGTCCGTCCGCTTCCCAGCGCCTCGACCGCCTCGGGCGAGGCGAAGGAGGTCCGCGAGGCGCGGACGGCGCCGTCCAGCGCGCCGAGGACGGCGGCGTGGTCGGGATGCCTCACCAGCTCGGAGCGGGCAGCGGCGACCGCGTCGGGCAGCCCCTCTCCGGCGGCGAGCCGCGACGCGACCCCCGCCACGACGCCGGCGGAGAGCCAGGCGTCGGGGTGGCCGTGGGTCAGGAGGGCGACGTCGCACCCGAGGGAGAAGGCGCCGGCCGGGCCGGCGGCGAGGGCCGGGAGGGCGACGCGGACGAGGGCCGCGGAGCCGCGCGCGGCGTTCGGAGGGTTCGCGCGGGAGCCGTTGGGGGTCGCGAGGAGCGCCGAAGCGGAGACGTCGCCCCGGCCCCGCCGGCCACGCAGGCGGGGGTGGCGGACGAGCCAGCCGTCCGCGGGACCCGGCTCCCCGTGTCCCTGGGTCGAGACCCACCGGCCCAGCGCCCGCGCGATCTCGCCGACGGGGTCCCACGCCCCGCCGCGATCCCGGAGGCGGCACGCGCGGATGACGCCGTCGGCGACGTAGAGGGCGGTCCGGGTGGCGTCGGTGACCGCACCCCAGCGGTACCCCGAGGCGACGATCTCCTGGACGCCGTCCTGCCCCAGGCGAGCGCGGATCTCGTGAAGCCCGAAGCGGTCGACGGGAGCGCCGAGCGCGTCGCCGACGGCTCCGCCCAGGAGAACGCCCGAGAGTCGGCACCGAAGCGGGACCATCCCATGCAACGATACCGCTCGGCACCCCAAGGATCCAGCTTCGTCCTCCGGACGTGTACTATCGATCGACGTGAACCGCGCCCCTGACGCCCTCGTCCCCGGAAGGGGGAGCGCCTGGGTCCGGCTCGCCCTGACGCTCCTCGCCGCAAGCGCCCTCCCCGGCCGGGGGGCTCCGGCGACGGTCGTCGACCTCTCCGCCCGCTGCCGGGCCGACGCCCGCGCCCTGTCGCGCAAGCCGGCGGAAAGCTGGTCGCTCCAGCTCCTCGTCGGCTGCCAGGAAGGGACGGTCCGGACGGTCCTCGCGGCCGAAGGGCCCGGCCTCCGCCTCTTCGTCCTTCCCGTCACGGTCGGCGGCCGGCCGTGCCACCGGATCCTGACCGGGACCTTCCCGACGTCGGCCCGGGCGCGCGCCGCGGTGCCGCGAGTCCCCCGCACGCTCTGGAGCCCGGGGCCCCCGCCGGAGGCGGTCCGGGTCTCCTCGATCCTGGCCGCCCCGGAGGTGGCCACGCTCCTGGGCCCGCCCGGGCGGGACGGAGCGAGTGACCTGGGTGAGGAACCCCCGGAGCCCGAGCCGGTGAGGCTGGCCCCGACCCCGACGCCCCGTCCGCCGGGAGGCCCCGGGGGATCGCCTTGACCCATCCGGCGGCCCATGCTGTATTCGGGCCATGCGCGGGTCCAGATCCGGCCCACCCCCCTCCGTCGTCGGCGCCCTGACGCTCGCCCTGGGACTCTCGGGGAGCGCGTACGCCCAGCTCCTCCGTTCCGCACCGACGGAGAGCCCGGCGCCGACCCCGGCGGTCGAGGTGACGCCCGACTCCCCCCGAACGTCGCTCGCGGAGTACCTCCAGCTCTGCCGGGCCGGCCGCTACGCCCAGGCGGCCCGCTTCCTCGACCTCTCGCCCCAGCAGGAGGCGAACGGCGCCGTCTACGCGCGGAAGCTGAAGGCGGTCCTCGACCGCCACCTCTGGCTCGACCTGTCGAAGGTCTCCTCCCAGCCCGGGGGGAACAGGGACGACGGCCTCCCGCCCGACGTCGACGAGCTGGGGACGATCCCCTCCCCGTCCGGGAAGCTGGAGCCGGTCCGGCTCGTCCGGCGGGAGGACGGGGCGAACGTCACCTGGGTCTTCAGCCGGCCGACCGTGGCCCGGATCGACGGCTGGTACGCGGCCCTCGAGGACCGTTTCCTCCTGGACGTCATCCCGGAGCCGCTCCAGCGCCCCGGGCCCAGGGAGATCCTCTGGTGGCAGTGGATCGCGATCCTCGCGCTGTCTCCGCTCCTCTGGCTCGGAGGCAGGGGGCTGGGGTGGCTGACCCGCAAGCTCCTCCTCCGGATCGCCCGGAGGACGAGGACCGAGTGGGACGACGAGGTGGTCCTTCGGCTGCGCGGTCCGCTGGTCCTCCCCTGGGCCCTCCTCCTCGCCTGGATCGGGATCCGCCTTCTCGGGCTGTACGAGCCCGCGGAGGCGTTCCTCGTCCAGGTCCTTCGCGCCGGCGCGATCGTGGCCGTCTTCTGGATCCTCCTGAGGGTGATCCAGGTCGGGGGCGAGGTCGCCGCGAGGACCGAGTGGGCGAGGACCAACCCGTCGGCCCCCTCGCTCCTCTCCGTCGGCGTGAGGACGGGAGAGGTGCTCCTCTTCGTCGTCGGCGCCCTCGCGTCGCTCTCGACCCTCGGCATCCCCGTGGGGAGCATCGTGGCCGGCCTCGGGATCGGCGGCATCGCGGTGGCCCTGGCCTCGCAGAAGACGATGGAGAACTTCTTCGGGTCGATCTCGATCGGGATCGACCAGCCCCTTCGCGTCGGGGACTTCGTCAGGATCGGGGAGGTGGTGGGCACGGTCGAGCAGCTGGGCCTGAGGTCGACGCGGGTCCGGACGCTCGACCGGACCCTCGTGACGCTCCCGAACGGCAAGCTCGCCGACACGCAGATCGAGACGTTCGCGGCCCGCGACCGGATCCGCCTGGCCTGTACGCTCGCGCTCCAGTACGGCACGACGGCCGCGCAGCTCCGGAGGATCGTCGAGGGGATCACGAGGCTCCTCCAGGATCACCCGAGGACGTGGAAGGAGGTCATCGCGGTCAACTTCACCGCGTTCGCCGACTCTTCCCTGAACGTCGAGGTGATGGTCTGGTTCGAGACCCGGGACTTCGCCGAGTTCCGAGACCTCCGGCAGGAGGTCCTCTTCGGCTTCATGGAGGTCGTCGAGCGTGAAGGTTCCGGCTTCGCCTTCCCGACGCGCACCGTCCACGTCGTCGGCCCGTCGGCCCCGGACGGCCTCCCCGCGCCGGCGGCCCGCGGCTGAACGCGCGAGCGTCCGTCTCCTCGGCCCGGGGGACGAGGCGGCCCTGGAGGCGTTCCTCCTCGGTCACGGCGACTCGTCCCTCTTCCTCCGGTCGAACGCCCGGGCGGCGGGGCTCGCGGAGACAGGCGAGGTCTACTCGGGCCGCTGGGTCGCCGCGGTCGAGGACGGCGCCATCGTCGGGATCGCCGCGCACTTCTGGAACGGCGTCGTCGTCTTCCAGGCCCCATTCCACGCGAGCCTCCTCGCACGCGAGCTGGCCGGACGGGCCGAGCGCCCGGTGGCCGGCCTCGCCGGACCCCGGGCCCAGCTCGCGGCCGCCCGTGCCCGGCTCGGGACCGCCGACGCGGCGGTGAGGCTGGACCACCGGGCGCTGCTCTTCGCCCTCGCCCTGGACGAGCTCGCCGTCCCCGAGCCGCTGGCCGCCGGGCGGGTCACCTGCGGCCCCCCGCGGGGAGGCGAGAGGTCGACGCTGGTGTCGTGGCGGATGGCCTACGCGCTCGAGACCCTCGGGCAGGAGCGGACCCCTTCCCTGCGCGACTCGTCGACCCGCGAGATCGACCAGCTGACGTCCGAGGGCGCGGCCTTCGTCCTGCGGGAGGGGCGGCGGCCGGTCGCCTTCAGCGCCTTCAACGCCCGGGTCCCGGACACGGTCCAGGTCGGGGGCGTCTACACCCCGAAGGAGAGGAGGGGGCACGGCTTCGGGCGGGCCGTCGTGGCGGGCTCGCTCCTCCTGGCGCGGGCCGAGGGGGTACGGCGCGCCGTCCTCTTCACCGAGGAGGAGAACGCCGCGGCCCGCCGCGCCTACGAGGCGCTCGGCTTCCGCGTGGTGGGCGACTACGGGATGGTCCTCTTCCGCTGACGGGTCCCGGGCGGTGCGCCCGGCCGGCCGCCCCGCTCACTCGTAGCGGAGCGCCTCGATCGGGTCGAGCCGGGCGGCCCGGTTCGCCGGGTAGATGCCCGAGACGAGGCCGACGCCCGCCGAAACCCCCGTCGACAGGACGAGCGAGGCGGCGGTCACGACGGTGGGCCAGCCCGCCGAGGCCGCGACCACGCGGGCGATCACGACGCCGACCGCGACCCCCAGGAGCCCGCCCCCGACGCTGATGGCGAAGGCCTCGACGACGAACTGGAGCCGGATGTCCGCGCGCCGGGCGCCGATGGCGCGGCGGATGCCGATCTCCCGGGTCCGCTCGAGGACGGTCGCGAGCATGATGTTCATGATCCCGATGCCGCCGACGAGGAGCGAGATCCCCGCGATGCACCCCATGACGACGTTGAAGAGCCGCTGCGTCTTCCGGCTCTGGGAAAGGAGGGCCTCGGGGACCACGAGGTCGAAGTCGTGCGCCCCGCCGTGGAGGCGGTCGAGGAGGGCGGAGACCACGGGTGCCGCGTCGACGGGCGAGACGCCGTCCTTCAGGCGGACGACGAGCTCGGTGAGGGGGGAGTCGAGGGCGTCCCGGTCGAACTTCCTGAGGGCCGTCGTGTACGGGACGTAGATCTCCCGCGAGGTGGAGCCGACCGACACCCCCTCGAACGAGTCCCCGCCGGCGGACGAGGGGGAGAGGACCCCGACCACGGTGAGCCAGACGTCGTTGACCTTCAGGTCCCTGCCGACCGCCCCCTGCCAGCCGAAGAGGTCCCGCCGGACGCCGTCGCCGATGACGCAGACCTGCGCGTGCCGCTCCTCGTCGTCCCGCGTCAGGAAGCGCCCCGCCGCGAGCGGCATCGGGACGAGCTCCGCGTGGCGATGCGAGACGCCGTAGAGCTTCGCCTCCGACCGCCCTCCCGGGGTCCAGACCCGGTAGGGGTCGATCTTCACGCGGGGACCCGTGAAGGCGACGCCCGGCACCGCCTCCTCGATCCCGGCGGCGTCCCTGAGCGAGACGCCCAGCGACTTCTTCCTCACCTCCGCGAGCTCGTCGGGACGGAACTCGCGCGCCCTGACGAGGACGTTCGAGAGCCCCATCCGCTCGATCATCGCCAGCGCCTGCCGCTCCGCCCCGGCCCCGATGGAGAGCATGGCGATGACCGCCCCGACGCCGAAGATCATCCCGAGCATCGTCAGGACCGACCGGAGCTTGTGGACCGCGAGGTTCGACAGGGCGCGCCGGAGCGCCTCGCCGGCGCTCACCGGCGCGCCCCCGGGGAGGACGCCGGCCCGGGGGTCGCGCCCGCGGCGGCCCGCTCGCCGGTGGGGTCGGCGAGCGCCACGACCTCGCCCCCCGCGAGGCCCGCCGTCACGGCGACCCTCCCGATCGCCGCCGCGCCGAGCGTCACGCCGCGCGGAGCGAACCCGGAGGCGGACCTCACGTAGACGACCTTCTTCCCGTCCTTCTCGAAGAGGGCCTGCCGCGGGACCGTGACGGCGTCCTTCTCCTCGCCGAGGACGACGGTGGCCGTGACGCGCTCCCCCGGCTTCATGACCGCCGGGTCGGTCCGCGCGAGCGAGAGGACCGCCCCGAAGTACTGGACGGGGACCCCTCTCAGGCGGGGCCGCGCGAGGGCGTCGACCGATTTCACCGTCCCCTTCACCGTGACGCCCGGGTGGGCCTCGAGGGCGACCTCGGCCTCCTCGCCGACCGCGAGCCCGCCGGCGTCCGCCTCGAGGACCCACACCTCGGCCTCGAGGGTCCCGAGGTCGGGGATCTCGCCGAGGGTCTGCCCGCTCCAGACCGCCTGCCCCACCTGCGGCAGCGCGCCGCGCCAGTTCCTCTTCGCGAGGAAGATGCCGTCGTGCGGGGCGGTGATCTCGAGCGCGGCCAGCTCCCGCTCGGCCTTGCCGATCTTCAGGTCCGCCTTCTGCCGCTCGACGCCGTAGAGGTCGAGCTGGAGGCGCGAGAGGCCCTGCCGGACGGTCCGCGACGTCCGGTAGTGCGCCTCGCGGCGCCCCGACAGCTCGACGTCGATGTCGGCCTCGACGATCTCGTTGCGCGAGAAGAGCTCCGGGTCCTTCTGCTGGAACGTCCGGGCCGTCTCCAGCTCGAGGCCGGCCTGGTCCGCGTCCCGTCCCAGGTTCGCCACGAGCGCGCCCGACTCCGCCTTCTCCTTGTCGCCCTGCAGCTCGGCCCTCGCGCGCTCGCCCTGCCCGGCCAGGAGGTTCTTCCGCGTCTCGGACGGGTCGAGCCGGACGACGACGTCGCCCTTTCGGACCGCCGTCCCGTCCTCGGCGATCCAGCCCACCTTCCCGCTCACGTCCGTGCCGGGGACCTGCAGCGGCGTGGCGTTCACCGCCTTCAGGACGCCGTCCGCGCGGACCTTCCTGACGAACGGGCCGCGCCGGACCGTCTCGGTGGGGACCGACGCGGGCGCCGGGCCGCTTCGCCCGCTCGCGCCGAAGCCTCCGAACGCCCCGACGAAGGCCGTGGCCACCGCGAGGCTCCCCGCGGCGAGGACGGCGGCGCGTCTCGGGGTCACGCTCCCTCCCCCGAGCCGGTCGCCGGGGCGACCGCGAGGACGACGTCCCCCTCCGCGAGGCCGGAGAGGACCTCGACCTTCCCGTCGCCGCGCCTCCCCAGGGTCACCGAAACGGCGGACGCGGAGGAGCCCTTCTTCCGGAAGACCACGGGGCCCCCGTCGGCCGCCGCCACGCAGTCGAGGGGGACGACGAGGGCGCGCCGCACCCTCTCCAGCTCGACCCGCCCGCGGACCCTCATCCCGGGCCTCATCCTCTGCTCGTCGACCGCGTCGAGCGCGACCTCGACCCGCGCGACCTTCAGCGGGACCTTCGGGGAGGCGCGCTGGACCGTCCGCTGGATCAGGCGGACCTTCCCCTCGTAGGCGACGTCGGGGTGGGCGTCGAGACGGACCGTGACGCGGTCCCCTTCGCGGACGCGGCCCGCGTCGGCCTCGTCCACCTCGCCCTTGACGCCCAGGCGCGACAGGTCCGGCACCTCGAGGACCTTCTCCCCGACCCAGCAGCTGTCCCCCACCTTCTTCTTCTCGTCGCGCCAGTTGGGGACGTAGAGGACCGTCCCGTCGCGCGGGGCTGGGATCGACATCTTCCGGATCGCGTCCTCCAGCTCGGCGACGCGCCCCGCGGCCTGCCTCTCCCGGCTCCCGAGGATCCGCAGCTCGGCCGCCGCCGCACGCTCGGCCGCCGCGAGCCTCCGGCCGACGGACTCGACCTCGCGGACGGCGAGCGCGAGGTCGAGGCGCGCCTTCTTCAGGGAGATCTCGTCCACGACCTCGTCCGGGACGTCGGCCTTCAGGGCCGCCTTGCGCCTGCGGGCCTCCGCCTCGGCGCGCGCCAGCTCGAGGTCCTTCCTCCGGAGCTCGAGGTCGCGCTCGCGCTTCTCGATCAGCTTGCGCGCCGACTCGCCCTCGGCCCGCTTCTCCGCGAGACTCTGGACGAGCTCGGAGGTGTCGAAGGAGAGGACCGGCTGCCCCTTCTTCACCTTGCTCCCCTCCGGGGCCATCCGGGAGATCCGGAACTGCCAGACGTTCGGGAGGCGGGTCGGCCCGATCTGCTCCCCGTCGAGCGCCGCGAGGGTCCCCTTCAGGTCGACCGAGACCGTCAGGTCCTCGCGCGCGACCCGGACCGACCGCGCCGAGGAGGGGTCGGGCCCGGGGAGCGGCTCCACCGCCCCCGCGGGCCCGGCGACGGCCCCCGGCGCCGGGGCGGGCGCCTCGACGCGGACGGACATCCCGGGCCTGAGCCCTTCGAGGCTTCCGCCGGTGACGTCGAGGAGCACCTTGAACGCCGCCCGGGGAGACTCGTTGTCGAGCGGCTGCGCGACCGGGGCCACCGACGCGACCCGGGCGGGGAGCCTCCTCTCGGGGAAGGCGTCCGGCCAGACGGCGGCCGGGACGCCGGCCTTCAGCGCCCCGTCGTCGACGTCGAAGAGGTTCGCCTCCACCCGGAGGGCGGAGAGGTCGGGGATCTTCACGACGGCCATCCCCGGCCAGACGTTGTCCCCTTCCTGGATCTTCCGGCGCTCCCGCGGGTTCTCGGCGACGACGACGACGCCGTCGCGCGGGGCGCGGAGGGTGAGCGCCGCGACCGCCCTCTCGGCCTCGTCGAGGTCGCGCCTCGCCTTCTCCTCGGCGAGGAGCCGGACCTTCCGGTCGGCGTCCGCGGCGGCCCGCGCGGCGCGCAGGCTCTCCTCCGCCTTGGCCTGCTCGGCCTCCGCCCTCCGGAGGGCGAGCTGCTTCTCCTCGTGGTCCCGCCGGGACCTCAGCTCGACCGGAATGGCCGCGTCGAGCCGGGCCTTCTCGACCTCGACGCGCCGCCCTTCGACGGCGAAGGCCCTCTCTGCGGCGGTCCCCTCGGCCTCCGCCTCCCCGCGAGCCACCTCGGTCCGCGCCTCGTCCCAGGCGAGACGGCGCTGCTCGAGCTGGGAGGCGAGCGCCGTGCTGTCGAACTCGGCGACGGGGTCCCCCGCCTTCACGCTCGTCCCTTCCTCGGCGAGCCAGCGGACCTGGACCATCCAGAGGGGCGTCTCGGGGACGAAGAGGTCCACCGAGCGGGACGCGGCGATCTCGCCCGTCAGGAGGAGGCGCGCCGGCCGGGGGACGGCGGCGGGGCGAGCCTCGGCCGCCGGGGCGCTCCGTGCCGTCGAGCCCTCGGACGGCCGCGAGCAGCCCGGGGCCAGGAGGACGAGCGCGAGCGCCGGCGCCAGGAGGAGTCGGCCCGCGCGCCTTTCTTTCGTCCGATCCAGCGGTTTCATCCGGCTTCTGATACGGGCGAGGACGGCGGTCCGTCTCGCGCCCCGCGTTATCATCCGTCGACGAACCGGGCGTGTCCACAGGGCGCGCCCGCCGAGGATTCACCCGTGAGCACACCAGCCATCCAGAAGGTCCGTGCGACTCTCGCGCCCCTCGTGAAGGCCCCTCTTCCGGCCGACGACGACGCCTCGCTGTTCGAGCTCGGGGTCCTCGACTCCTTCGCGCTGATGGAGGCCATCGGCCGGCTGGAGGAGACTTTCGGCATCTCCGTCCCGGACGCCGACCTGAACCCGCGCCGCTTCGAGACGCTGGCCAAGATCGCCCGCTACTTCGAAGCGCGCCGCGCGGCCTGACGCCGGGGTGGCCCACCTCCTCGGGTTCGGCGCGGCGCTCCCGGACCGCGTGGTCTCGAACGCCGAGCTCTCGGGGGAGCTGGGCGTCACGCCGGAGTGGATCCTCTCGGTCTCCGGGATCGAGGAGCGCCGCCGGGCGGCCGACGGCGAGACCGCCGCCGTCCTCGCCCACCGCGCCGCCGAGGCGGGCCTCGCCGCCGCCGGCCTTGCGGCCCGCGACCTGGGCGCCGTCGTCGTCGGGACCGGGAGCGCGCCCCGCTCGTTCCCCGGCGTCTCCGCCGACCTTCAGCGGCTCCTGGGCGCGCCCGGGATCCCCGCGTTCGACGTGCCGCTCGCGAGCGCCGGCGGCCTCTTCGCGCTGGCGCTGGCGGTGGACCTCGCGCCCCGGTACGGGCCGGTCCTCGTCGCGGGCGCGGAGGTGATGTCGACGGTCCTCGACCGCCCGCCCCGGACGAAGGAGACCGCGATCCTCTTCGGCGACGGCGCGGGCTGCTGCGTGGTCGCTCCCGGCGAGGGCCCGGTGGGCGTCGTCGACGTGCGGATCGGGAGCGACGGCACGCTCGCGGACGACCTCTCCCTCTCCCCGGGAGAGGCGCTCCGGATGAACGGCCGGACCGTGATCCTCCAGGCGAGCCGCAAGCTCCCCCAGGCCGTCCGCGACGTCACCGCGCGCAACCGGGTCGCCCTCGCCGACGTCGACCTCTTCGTCTTCCACCAGGCCAACCTCGTCCTCCTCCGGCAGGTCGCGAGGAGCCTGGGCGTCCCCGAGGAGAAGCTCGTCCTCCAGGTGGCCCGCTACGGGAACACGTCGTCGGCGTCGGTCCTGATCGCGCTGGCCGAGGCGCACGCGAGCGGACGGCTCGCTCCGGGCACGCGCGCCGTGGTCGCCGCCTTCGGGGCCGGGTTCTCCTGGGGCGCGGCCCTCCTCAGGGTCGCCGGCTGAACGGCGCGGGCTCTGGGGGCGCCGGGGCCGCCGGCGGCGCCACCTCGGGCGCCGGCGGCGGCGACGGGGCAGGACTCGCTCCCCCAGCCTGCCACTCGCGGTAGCGCTTCACGAGCGCTCCGACGAGGAGGCGGGCGACCCGGTCCGAGCCGGCCTTCGTCGTGTGCGTGAAGTCGCCGGTCACCAGGCGCGGCTCGGCGTCGTACCAGCGCGCCATCGTCCCCGCCCCTCCCATCGCCCGGAAGGTGTCGAAGAAGGCGCAGCCGTCCGCCCGCGCCGCCTCGCGCTGCGCGGCGACGATCCTCGGGATGGTCGGCCACGTGACGATGGCCCCGCTCTCGTCGCGCTGGCCGCGGTCCATCGGCGCCATCAGGAGGATCGCGGCGCCGGGGAGCGCCCGCCGGACGCGGCCGACCACCTCCGCGTAGTCCTTCAGGTACCTCGGCCCGGGGATCCCGGCGTACCCGCTCTCGTTCGTGCCGTAGTTCAGGATGACGAGGTCGCTCCCCCGGCTCCGGAGCGCCTGCTCCCACCCCTCCGCGTCGAGGAGTGTCAGGAAATGGACGGACGCGCCGTTCGCCCCGACGGCGTCGTAGACGACGCCGGGGCCGGGGCGCTCCAGGACGGCGCCGTAGACGGTCACCTCGCCGTCGCCCTTCGGCCGGACGGCGAGGCGCGTCGCACCGGCCCTCGCCTCGAGGACCGCCGACCCCGTCGAGGGGCCCTCGCCCGCCGTCGCCACCTCCGCCGGCGGCCCGCCGTCCAGGGAGACGAGGAGGTGCCCCCCGCCCGGCCGGCGCGTGAAGGTGAGGACGACGCGGGTGAAGGGCTCGTCGAGCGTGACCGTGGAGGCCGCGTCGGCGGACCGGGCCGTGAACGAGACGCCGCCCAGCCCGTGGTGCCCGCCGTTTCCCGAGGAGAGGAGCGGGCTGCGGACCTTCCAGCCGGACGACGAGAGGGTCACGCCCCGGTGGCCGTACCAGGGCCAGGGCCGCCCCAGGAGGACGAAGCCGTGACCGCCGTCGCCGAAGGCGTCCTGGAGGAGCGCCCGCGCCTCGCTCGAGATCAGGTCGCCGGTCAGGGGGGAGTCGCCGAAGTGCGTGATCCGCACGAGGGTCCCGGTCTCGCGGCGTTCGACCGCCGCGAGGCGCCGGAAGAACGGGACGAGGACCCCGGCCGGGTCCTCGACGTCGAGGGGAGCGGTCTCGGGGAGCGGGATCCGCGGCCTCCGGCGGCCGGCCTGCGGCGCCGGCGAAGGGCCGGGCGTCGGAGCGGGACCCGGGGACGGAACGGGGGGCCGCGGCTCCTCGAGGGGCGCGGGAGCCGGCGGGCGAGGGACGAAGAGCGCGACGCGCGGGCGGCTCCCGGAGAGGGCGGCCGCGAGACGGGAGAGCTCTCCGGGGCGGACGGGGCGGAGCCGGCGGAGCGACGGGACGGCGTATGGCACCGCCGCCCCGAGCGCGACCAGGAGGAGGGTCGCCAGGGTCTTCCGGGAGCCCGATCCGCCGCCGTTCGCCACGGCTCAGAACCCGAAGTAGATGAAGGGGGCGACGGCGGAGCCGGCCGCGAGCCGGACCCCGGCGGCGACCGCCAGGAGGAGCGCCGCCTGCGCGGGCGCCGGGAGGGCCGAGAAGCGCGCCGTCGCCCGCGGGAGCCATTCCTCGGGAAGCGCCTGGGCGAAGAGGGCGACGACGATCGCGAGGAGGGCGACGGCGGAGACGTTCCCGAGCCCGGTCGTCCTGTCCGCGAGGACGCGGAAGACGTCGGCGGCCTCTGACAGCGTGGAGCAGCGGAAGAAGACCCACGTCACGAGGACGAAGTGGAACGTGACGAGGGAGCCCGAAAGGCGCCGGAGCCGCCCCTGGGGGCGGACGCCGCCGGCGCGCCGGCGGCGCTGCTCGAGGAGGCGGACGAACGCGAGGCCCGCCCCGTGCATGAGGCCCCAGACCGCGAACGTCCAGGAGGCGCCGTGCCAGAGCCCCCCCAGCGTGAAGGTGACGACGAGGTTGAGGTAGGGCCCCAGCGCGGTCCGGTTTCCCGGCAGCGAGAAGAAGAGGTAGTCGCGGAGCCAGGTGGAGAGGGAGATGTGCCACCGCCGCCAGAACTCGGCGAGGTCCGAGGAGCGGTAAGGGCTGTTGAAGTTGTCCTTGAGCTTCACCCCGAGGAGGAGGGCGAAGCCGATGGCGAGGTCCGAGTAGCCGGAGAAGTCGCAGTAGATCTGCGCCGCGTAGCCGTAGACGCCCGCCAGGACCTCCGTCGAGGTGTAGAGCCCGGGGACCTCGAAGACCCGGTTGACGAGGTTCACGGCCAGGGTGTCGGCGATGACGAACTTCTTCACCAGGCCGAGCGCGATCAGGAAGAGCGCCCGTCCGCCGACGTCGTCCGACAGGACCGCCGGACCGCGGCGCAGCTGCGGCAGGAGGGTCTCGGCCCGCGTGATCGGGCCCGCGAGGAGGGTCGGGAAGAAGGAGACGAAGGCCAGGTAGTCGAGGAACGACCCGGCCGGCTCCTGGTCGCCGCGGTAGACGTCGATCACGTAGCTGAGCGACTGGAACGTGTAGAACGAGATCCCCGCGGCGAAGGCGATCCGGAACGGCGGCCACGCGTCGGGGCTGCCGGGGTGGACGAGCGGGGCGAGCGTGGCGCCCAGCAGGTTCCCGTACTTGAAGAAGGCGAGGAGCCCGAGGTCGGCGACGAGGCTGGCGAGGACGAGGAGCCGGCGGACGGCGCGCCGCCGCTCGCGCCCGAGAGCGCGGCCGACGGCGTGGTCGACGGCCGCCGTGACGAGGAGGGGGAGGACGCAGAGGGGGTTCCAGGTGGCGTAGAAGAGGAGGCTCGACGCCGCGAGGAACGCCACGCCGGCCCGGCCCCGCGCGGCCAGGAGCCGCCAGCCGGCCGCCACGGCCGCGAGGAAGAGGAACGAAAGGGGGTCGCCGAGCGTCATCGCGGGGCGGGAGCTCCCTTCTCCTCCGCGGCGAGGGCGCCGAAGAGGAGGTGCGCCAGCTTCACGTAGCCGGGACCGGTGAGGTGGACGAGGTCCCGCTGGGCGAGGTTCCGCGACCGCCAGCGCGCGATCGACCCGTCGCCCCCCATGGCGGCCTTCGCGTCCCAGAAGGCGCAGCCGGTCTCGGCCGCGGCCTCCCGAAGGGCGCGGATCACGATCCTCTCGTTCGCGTCGACGAGGAGGCGCGCGCGCTTCCTCCGCGAGCTCCGGTCCGCCGGCCCCGTCACGAGGACCGAGGCGCGGGGAGCCTCCCGGCGGAGCCCGGAGAGCGTCGCCACGCAGGACGCCTTGAAGTCGTCGAAGACGAGGTCGCCGCGGCCGAGCTCGTTCGTCCCGTAGCTGACGACGATCAGCGCCGGGTCGGCGTGGGCCAGGAGCCGAGCCCTCAGGCCTGGCGCCCACTTCTCCAGGGCCACCATCTCGGCGCCGTTGATCCCGAGCGTGTCCCAGAGGACCCCCGGCCGTCCGCTCTCGAGGTCCGTCCCCAGGACGCGGAGCGCTCCCCCGCAGCCGTCCCGGACCTCGAGGAGGTGAGGTCCGTCCGAGAGCGGCACGGCCGGAGAGACCCACGCGAGGAGCGGCGCGCCCTCCTCGCCCCTCTCGACGCGGACGGAGCAGCAGGACGCGCCGGCCGCACCGCCGCACGCGGACGGGTCGCCGAGCCGGCCGGCGAAGAGCGTCACCCCGTCGACCGCCACGCTCGCGCAGGCGTCGTCCGCGAGGGCGGCGAGCTGCACCTCGAACCGGGTGAACGTCCCCTCCAGGGCGGCCGGCCCCGACCCGGGATCGGGCGAGAGGCCGGTCCCAGAGAGGCCGTAGATGCCGTCGCGGAGGTCGCCGAGCCCGGCGGTCTCCCACCCCTCGGCCGGGAGGCTCCGGACGAGGGAATGGCGGAAGTAGCGCCAGGGACGTCCCGGCATGACGAAACCGGGGCCCGCATCGCCCCAGCGCTCCTGGAAGAGACGTCGGAGCTCTCCGGACCAGTAGTCGGCGGCGACGTGGGAGTCGCCGAAGTGGAGGACCCGGACGACGGGAGGGTCCGTCGCGCCCGGAACGGCTGAGCTCACGCTGTCCCCGCCGGCGCTCCCGGTCCGATTACGGGCGAGCTCCGCGAGCTCCTCGAAGAAGGGGGCGAGGGCGGCGGCGCCGCGGATCGCGACCGGCCGCGGCTCCTGCGGCGGCTCCTTCCTCTTCGCCTTCCTCTTCCCGTGCGACGCCGGGGCCTTCCTCGCCGGCGCGGCCGCCGCCGCGCCCGCCCCTCCGGCCGGCCAGGCGGCGGAGAGCACGAGGACGACCGCGGCGCCGAGCGCCGTGACGGGCCGGGCGGGGCCCCGGGTCACTGCGCGCTCTCCCCGCGGCGCCCGAGGACCGGGGTCCCGCAGGGGACGGGACCGGTGTTCGAGAGGACGAGCCGCCCCGATGCGTCGCGCCACGCCGCGACGGAGCCGCCGGCGCCCTCAGGGCGCGGGGGTACAAGCCTTCGAGAGGCCCCGTTCCCCCGGCGCTGCGCGAGGGACGGCCGTTCCTCCGGGAGGCGGAACGGCCGCGACGCCTCGGCGCGAAGCCGTTCGGGGATCTCCGAAGGGGGCGCGGCCTCGCGCTCGCGTTCGACGAGCCCGACGATCGCCGACGCGACCTCCCGGGCGAGGAGGGAGTAGCCGGACGGCGTGAAGTGGACCCTGTCGGGCTGCGCCAGCGGCGGCGAGGACTCCGCCCACCGCTCCGCCGCACCGGCACCTCCCATCGCCCGGGCGAGGTCGACGTACGTCGCTCCCTCGGCCTCGGCCGCGCGCCGCTGCGCGGACGCGACGGCGGACCGCGCGGCCACCGGGCGCCATCCCCCGGACGCCCGCTCCGCCTGGTCGGGCGGTGCCGTGACGAGGAGGCCGCAGCCCGGGGCGGAGAGCCGGATCCGCCGGAGGAGCTCGCGGAACTCTCCCTCGTAGGAGGCGGGATCGAACGACCGGCTCCTCGCCTCGTTCGTCCCGAACGAGACGATCACGAGGTCGGGCGCCTCGATCGCGAGATGCCGAACGAAGAGGTCCTCCCGGCAGCGGAGGAGGAGACCCGCCTGAGCGCCGACCACGCCGAGCGGAGAGTAGACCAGCCCGGCCCGCTCCGGGTCGACCGATACCTCCGTCAGGGCGACGGGTCCTCCCGGCCCCGGCTCCACCTCGAGGAGGTGCGGGCCGGGTCCGATCGCGCGGCAGCTCGCCGCCACCGCCTCGACCCGCGGCGCCTCGAGCGACAGGAAAGCGACGGGCCGCCCGTCGAGGCGGACCGTGACGCCGCCCCGTCCGGGTCCCCGGAGGAAGACCACCCGCGCCGCGGCGAAGCTCCCCCGGACGCGCACTCTGCCCGACCGCGCCGAGCCCTCGAGGATGCTCCCGGTCAGCCCGGTTCCGGCCGCGGCGGCCGCCGCCGGAGCCGACCGGATGTCCCAGCCCCGGTCCCACTCGAGGCGCGGGCCCCCCGGGGAGCCCTGGCCGGACGCCCCCGGGACGAGGAGGCCCGCGGTCCCCGCCCCGAAGAGCGGCTCGAGCAGCTCCCGGATCGCCCCGGGGAACGCGCGGGAGGCGACGTGGGAGTCGCCCAGGTGGACGATCCGGAGAGGCCGGGCGCCCGGAAGGCCACCGCGCGCGGAAAGCGCCGCGAGGAGCAGGGACCCTCCGGGCGCCGGGGCATCGGCCCCGGCCGCTCTCCCCTGCGCCGCGGGGGCAGCCGCGAGCACGAGAAAGACGGCTCCAGCCGCCACCGGACCCGGTCGGCCGCTCACCCGGTCAGTTTGGACGATTCTCGGCCAGAACGGTGCGCCCGAAGCGTCGGGCGACGCGACGGTAGGGACCCCAGTGGTTCTCGTACCCCTGGCTCCACATCCACGCCATCACCTCGATGGCGTGCTCGGGCTGGTAGGGAGAGAAGTCGATGTTCCGGGGCAGCAGGCCGAGCTGCTGCATCCGCTTGACGCTCGCGTCGAACGTGGAGGGCTTGAACTGGGCCATGCCGAGATAGCGGCCGCAGGGCGACTTCACCTCGGGGTGGAGCCGGCTCTCCTCCCACAGGACGTCGTAGATGAGGGGCGCGTCGCCCGTGCAGTCGTAGCGCTCGCACGCGTTCCAGACCAGCTTCCAGATATCCGCCTCGTGGGCGTTCGTGAGGTGCGGCGTCGGGACCGGAGCCGGAATCGGAGCCGGGGCCGGGGCCGGAGCCGGCCAGCCGTCCGGCAGGACCGTGAGCCCCAGGGTCTCGCTGGGGATGGCAGGAGCCGGAAAGTCGCCGACGGCGGACCGTCCGGTTTCGTCCACCGGAGCGGACACCGCCACGAACGTGACGAAGCCTAGCCCCGCCGCCCTGAGGGCAAGCGAGCGGCAACGACGCGCCCAAGTCGCCATCCGCTTCGTAGGTAAGTCTTCCATAAACCTCTCAGTTTGTTGAAGATGGACTCGTGGACCGCCGCGGAGGGGACCGCGGCTCGACTCGAGAACGGGAGCCAGGCCCTCGATAGCTGACGCAATGTAGGGCCCAAAACTCCGAAAATCAAGGTCAATTTGCTGCCAACGGTGGGACACAATCCGACCCAGAGAATGATTCTCGGCGGGTCAATAGCTGGCAAGTTATTACACGACAATATGTTACACAGAATCAACCGGCGGGCGCCGGTGACCGATCGCACAAATCAAATTTCGCCTGGCAAGAAGCGAGCCGAATCGAGCGGAAGACGTCGATTTTCGGAGGAGGAACCTCCACCCGCCCCCCAAAAGGAGGGAGGTGCAACCGCCGAACCTCCTACCCGTGGGGTCGACAGGCCTCCGGCCGCCCACCCGGGCCTCGGGCCGCGGCGCTCATTTGCTAATAATTTGTTCTTGTATTGCATGAGTCATACAAAAACGGGTCCGGGCCCGGGATCCGCTACCATCCGGGCACCGTGCCGCTGTCCCACCCCCCCGATTCCGCTGGCCCCTTTCGGGAGGCCGTCGTCGCTTTGGTGAGCATCTCGGCCGTCCTGGCGATTCGGGGAGCGCTTCGCGGCGCGGCCGGCCGCCTGGAGCATCGGCTCTTCAAGCCCCTCGCCACGCTCAGCCTCCTCGCGATCCCCTTCCTGGATGCGGGAGGGGCGCCGCCCCGACTCCGGGTCGCGATCGGGGTCGGCCTCCTCCTCTCGCTCGCCGGGGACGTCTTCCTGATGCTCCCGGGGGACCGGTTCGCCGAGGGGCTCGGCGCCTTCCTGGCGGCCCATGTCGCCTACCTCGTCGCGTTCACGGCCGACGCTCCCCTCCTGGGGGCCCCGCTTCCGGCGGCCGCGCTGGCGGCGGCTGCCGCCGCGGCCGTCGCCCTCCTCTGGCGCGGCGTCCCCCCCCGCCTCCGGATGCCTGTGGCCGTCTATGCCGCTGCGCTGGTCGCCATGGCCGGGCAGGCGGCGTCCCGGGCCCTCGCGCCGGGGGTGCCCGGGAGCTCTCTCGCCGCCGCCGGGGCGCTCCTCTTCGTCGTCTCCGACGGGACGCTGGCGACGGACCGGTTCCGGGCCCGGCTCCCGGCGGCCCCCGTGTGGGTCCTCTCGACCTACTGGGTCGCCCAGTCCCTGATCGCCCTCTCCCTAGCGCCCGGCCCCGGGAGGTAGCCCCTCTTCCAGCCCCGGCAAGGTGAACCAGAACCGGGCTCCGTGGCCCGGCTCGGAGTCGACCCAGATCTCCCCCCCGAGGGCGTGAACGGCGCGGCGCGTGATCGCCAGCCCGAGGCCGACGCTCTTCTCCCCGCCCGTCGGCTGGGCGGAGAGCCGCGCGAAGTGCTCGAAGAGGCGAACCCGGTCCTCGAGGGTGATCCCCGGCCCCTCGTCCTCGACCGCGATCCACCAGGCGCCGCCTCGTCGCTCCCCGCGCAGCCTCACGGTGCTCCCGGGGGGAGAGAACTTCACGGCGTTCGAGACGAGGTTGTCCACGATCTGCCGGAGCCTCCGTGGGTCGGTCCGGACCGGACCCGGCGGGCAGCTTTCGACCACGACCCGCGTCTTCTTGGGGGTCGCCATCAGCCCGTGGCGGTCGGCTGCCTCGAGGAGGAACCGGTCGAGGGCCACCGCCGCCGGGGAGAGGCTGACCCGCCCCTCCTCGACCTCGCTGACGTCGAGGAGGTCGTCGAGGAGCGCGAGCATGTGCCGGGTCTGGTCGCGGATGTCCGCGAGGAACTTCCGGCGCTCGGCCTCGGGGAGGTCGTCGAACTCCTCGAGGAGGAGCGTCGCGGCCATCCCGATGGCCCCGATCGGGTTCCTGAGGTCGTGGGCGGCCATGCCCAGGAGGCGGCTCTTCACCTCGTTCAGGGAGACGAGCTCGGCGTTCTGCCTCTCGATGGCCGCCTTCTGGGCGGCCAGCTCGCTCACCATCCGCCCCTTCTCCACGATCACCGAGAGCTGCCCCGCCACCCGCGACAGGAGCTGGGCGTGCTCCTCGGTGTAGGCGCCGCGCCGCACGCTGGAGAAGAAGAGGAAGCCGACGGGGACCCCGTTGGCGACGAGGGGGCAGGTCAGCGAGGAGCGGATCCCTTCCGAGACGATCAGCCGCGTCGACTGCGACTGCGGATAGGCCGCGAGGTACCCCTCCAGGTCGTTCAGGATCCGGGGCCGCCCCGTCCGGAAGACCTCCTCGAGGGTGCTTCCGGCCAGGGGGGCCGCGTAGCCCCTGCCCAGCTTCACCACGTCGAGGTCGGACCGGACCCACCTCGAGCTGACCGTCCGGCCGTCGTCCGTCAGGAGAGAGCATCCGATCCTGTCGTAGGGGAGCGCCGACCGGAAGTCGGTGAAGAGCCCGTCGAGGACGTCGTCGAGGAGGAGCCCCTCGTTGATGTGCGTCGTCAGGCGATCGAGCTGCTGCAGCTCCCGGTAGCGCTCCTCGAGCGACCGGGCCAGGCCCCGGAGCCCTTCCCCCAGGGCCCCGAGGGCGCCGAGCGGGGAGCTGGCGAGCTCCAGCGCGCGCGACAGGTCCCCCTTCTCCACCTCGCGCGCCGCCGCCCGGAGGGCGTCCGCGGACGCGTCCTCCCGGCGCCCCGCCCCCGGAGCGCGAGACCCGGACTCGCCGGGTCGCTGGCCGACCGGACCGTCGTCCTGCACGCCTTCCATTCGGTGGGTCTCCGCCGCCCGCCGCGTCCCGGATTATCGCAACCCGGGATCGCCGTCCCCTCCCGCCGCGCCGACCGCGAGACGCGAGGCGGACGCCGCCGCCGCTCGACGGCTCACTCCGCCCCGGGCGATCCCGGCAGCTCTTCCGCCGGCCGTCCGAGGGCGAACCCCTGGCCGAGCTCCACGCCGAGCGCCGCCAGGACCGGGATCGCGTCGGCGCTCTCCACCCACTCGGCGATCACCTCCTTGCCGAGGGCGCGGGCCACGTCGACGATCGCCCTGACGATCGCCTGGTTCCCGCGGCTCGTCGCGAGGGACCGGACGAACGTCCCGTCGATCTTGAGGAAGTCCGCAGGGAGCGACTGGAGGTAGGCGAACGACGAGAAGCCGATGCCGAAGTCGTCGAGGGCGAAGCGGCAGCCGAGCTCCTTGAGCCTCCCCATCCACTCCCGGGCCGCCGTCAGGTCGCGCACCGCGGTCGACTCGGTCACCTCGAACCCGAGGCGCCCGGGCCGGATCCGGCTCCGCCGGACCCGCTCGACGATCCGGTCGAGGACCCCCTCGTGGCCCAGGCTCTCGCCCGAGAGGTTGACGAACACCGAGGACCCGGGCCTCCGTTCGAGCCCCTCGATCACCCGCTCGAGGACCCACTCGTCGATGCGCGGGACGAGCCCCAGGAACTGCGCGGCGGGGAGGAAGACGGAGGGGGGGACCATCCTCCCGGCCTCGTCGCAGAGGCGGACGAGGGCCTCGTGGTGGACCGCCTCCAGCGTGGAGAGGCGGCGGACCGGCTGGTAGTGCACGGCGAACCGGCCGTCCTCGAGCGCGTCCTTGATCCGGGTCCCCCAGAGGCTCGCCTGCGAGAGGGCGGAGAGCTGGGACGCCGCGGAGTCGAGGACGACGACCCGGTTCCGCCCCCGCATCTTCGCCTCCGCGAGCGCCGCGTCGGCGAGCGCGAGGACCGCCGGGACGTCGAGGCGCCCGTCGACGGGCGCGAGCCCGACGCTGACCGAGAGGTCGAGCGTCCGGTCTCCGAGCGGCACCCGGTGGGCCTCGAGCTCGCGGCGAAGCCGCTCGGCCATGGCCTTCCCCTGGTCCGTCGAGGTCCCCTCGAGGAGGACGACGAACTCGTCGTCCCCGAGCCGGCCGACCTCGTCGCCCGGACGGACCGCCTCCGAGAGGAACCGGGCGACCTCCACGAGCGCCTGGTCGCCCACGGCGTGGCCCTGCGCGTCGTTCACGAGCTTGAAGTTGTCCAGGTCGAAGAGGGCCACGGTCGCCGGAGTGCCGCGGCGTGCCCGGGCGACCAGGCGCGCCAGGCTCTGCTCGACGACCTGGCGATTGGGAAGCTCCGTCAGCGGGTCGTGGAGCGCCAGGTGATGGAGGCGCTCCTCGTCGCGCCGGCGGGCGGTGACGTCCTGCTTGATCGCGATGAACCGCCGGACGGCGCCGTCCCTGTCCCGGACCGGGGTCACGGTCTGCTCCTCGACGTACGAGGAGCCGTCCTTGCGCGCGGCCGCGTACTCGCCGCGCCAGACCCGGCCCTCCCGGAGGGCCGCGACGACGGCCTCGGGGCCGCCGCGCGGATCGCCGCCCGCGGGGACGAGAGGGAAGACGGTCCCGACGACCTCGTCCCGGCGCCACCCCGTCATCTCGGTGAACGCGGCGTTGACCCACTCGATCCGGCCGTCGACGTCCGTGATCGCGACGGCGTTTGCGGCGGCCTCGAGGGCGGCCGTCTGGACGTCGATCCGCTCCAGGTCCTCGGCCTCCGCGAACGACAGCGCGACCTGGTCGGCGAACCGCCGGAGGAGCGCGACCGAGCCCTCGTGGAAGGTGCCGGCCCGCGTGGCGCAGAGGGCGAGGACGCCGAAGCGCGCCCCCTCCGGGCCGAGGGGGAGGACGAGCGCCGAGCCGATGCCGCCCCGGAGGTCCCTCCCCTTCCCGGACCCGAACGCGAGGTCGCGGAGGTCCCCGACGATCTGGGCGCGGCCCGTCCGGATGGCATCTCCCACCGGGCCGATTCCGTCGGGCGCGTCGTCCCAGCGCAGCTCCACCCCCGAGAGTCCCTCCGCCCCGGCCCCGCCCGAGCCCCTCACCTCGACCCGGCCGTCCGGCGTCGCCACCCCGATCCAGACGAGCGGGAGGCCGAACCTCCTCGCGATCTCCTCGCAGACGAACGCGAGGACACGGGCGAGCGGCTCGCGCCGCAGGATCATCTGGTCGGTCTCGTGGAGGAGGTCGAGGACGAGGCCCGCCTCCTTCCGCTCCGTCACCTCCGTGTCCGCGCCGACGACGCGGACTGCCCGCCCGCCGGCGTCCGCGACCGCCGACGCACGCGTCTCGACCCAGACGACGCGTCCGTCCTTGCGCACCATCCGCTTCTCGACGACCACCTCGGGGCTCCTCCCCGCCAGGTGGGCCTTCAGGGCCTCCTCGACCCTCCCCCGGTCCTCGGGGTGGACGAGGCGGAGCCATCCCTCCAGCGTCGCCTCGACCTCCCCGTCCCGGTACCCGAGCATGCCGACGAGGCCCGGGTCGGCCCAGACCTCGCCGGTCGCCACGTCGAGGTCCCAGACGGCGACGCGGCCTGCCGCCACCGCGAGCCGGTACCGCTCCTGGTTGGCGAGGAGCTCCTCGTTGGCGTCCTCGAGGAGGACGGTCCGCTCGGCGACGAGGCGCTCCAGCTCGGCGTGCTCCTTCCGAAGGCGAGCCTCGGCGAGCCTGCGGTCGGAGACGTCCCGGGCGATCGCCGCGATCCCGACGACGTCGCCGTCGCTCCCCTCGATCGGCTTGCGGATCGTCTCGACCCACGCGAGCCGTCCTTCGGGGTCCTGCAGCGGCTCCTCGACCCGCGAGGCGCGGCCCGTCCTGACCACCTCGCGGTCGTCCGCCCGGTAGCGCTCGGCGAGGGTGCCCGGCCAGAGGTCGAAGTCGGTCCGGCCGACGAGCGCGGCCGGGGTGAGGCCGCAGAAGGAGGCGAACGCCTGGTTCGCCGCGATGAACCGCCCGTCCCGGTCCTTCAGCCAGGCGAAGTCGGGCGTGTTGTCCAGGATCGCGCGCTGGCGCCGCTCCGCCTCCCCGAGGGCGCGCTCCAGGTGCTCGACGGTGCGCGGGTCGGGATCCGCCGGCCCCTGTGCACTCCGCCGATGCGACCCGGACCCCGGGGCTTTCGATTCGTCGCCGCCGCGAGGCGTCATCGGACCCCTCCCTGCGCGAGGACCTCGCGCGTCGCCACTCCCATCGCCCCGTGCGCCGCCATTCTAGCCCGAGCCCGGCGACCGACTACACTCGGCCCGTGAAAGGGGTCCCGCTCCCCAGCTTCGTCCCGAGCCCCGAGAGGCCCCGCTACGGCGAGACGCCCCGACCCGACTGGCTGAAGGTCAGGCTGGTCGACAACGATTCCTACCGCGACATCCTCGACCTGATCGAGTCGCGGAACCTCCACACCGTCTGCCAGGAGGCCCGGTGCCCGAACATCTTCGAGTGCTGGGGGCGCGAGCGGACGGCCACCTTCATGCTGATGGGCGACGTCTGCACGCGGCACTGCGGCTTCTGCGCGGTGGCGCAGGGGCCCGCGCGGCCCCTCGACGCGGACGAGCCGCGCCGCGTGGCCGAAGCCGTCCGGACGATGGGGGTCCGGCACGCCGTCGTGACGTCGGTCAACCGCGACGACCTCCCCGACGGCGGGGCGGGCCACTTCGCCGCAACCATCCGGGCGATCCGCGGGCTCGCCGAAGGAGTCACCGTCGAGGTCCTGATCCCGGACTTCCTCGGGCACGAGAGCGCGCTCGCGGCCGTCCTCGAGGCCCGCCCCGACGTCCTGAACCACAACACCGAGACGGTCCCCCGCCTCTACCGCCGCGTCAGGCCCGACGCCGTCTACGAGCGCTCGCTCGAGCTCCTCTCCCGGGCCGCCGCCTTCCGCGACGAGCGGGAGCCCCGGATGCGCGTCAAGAGCGGGCTCATGGCGGGCCTGGGCGAGAGCCTCGAGGAGCTGCTCGCCACAGTCGAGGAGATCCGCGGAGCCGGCGCGGACGCCTTGACCGTCGGGCAGTACCTCCAGCCGCACGAGAGACGGCTCCCCATCGAGCGGTACTACACGCCGGAGGAGTTCGAGAGGATCGCGCGCGAGGCGCGGCGGATGGGCTTCGCCGCGGTGGAGTCCGGGCCGCTCGTCCGGTCCAGCTACCACGCGCGCCGGGCGCTGGCTCCGGAGGTCTCGGGGTCGGAGCCGGTGACGGTGCCAGGAGAATCGTCAGGCCGGCCTTCGGGCCCGGCGTCGGCTGCCACTTCCGCCGCCGCTCCCGCCGCTCCCGCCGCCCCGACTCCCGCCTCCCCCCTGAGCGGGGAGAGGCTCCCCTGACTTACTCGCCGTCGTCGCCGATGGCCTCGACCGGGCAGGAATCCTTCGCCTCCTGGCACTGGGCGTCCTCCTCGGGCGTCTCCGGCTGCTTGGAGACGTAGGAGTAGCCCTTCTCTTCCTGCCGCGTGAAGTTCGAAGGGGCCGTGACACGGCAGACGTCGCAATCGATGCACTGCGTGTCGACGTAGAATTTCCCGGCGGCGTTCTCGGCGTAGCGGTCGTCTCGGTTCGCCATCGGCACAGAAGATAACATGGAGAGACGACGAATCGGCCCGGTCCCCCTCCTCCTCCTCGTCCTGGCGAGCCTCTGGCTCCTTTCCGCCGGGTGCGGGGACGGGGGCGGGGACCTCGGGACCCGGGTCTTCCGCCGCAGGTGCGCCGTCTGCCACGGCTCCGACGGGGCGGGGCGGACGAAGTACGCTCAGGGCAAGCCCTACGTGAACCTGGTCGACGGGCGGTGGAAGCACCCGGCCGACGCCGGGTCGATCCGGAGGCTCATCGTGGAAGGAGATCCGTCCAGCCTGATGCCCCCGTTCCGCGACAAGCTCTCACCGGAGGAGGTCGACGCCGTGGTCCGGCACGTCCTCGTCCTTTCGTCCCCCCGGCCGACGCCGGCGCGGTGACCGACGTGCCGCTTCGCTCGGTCCCCCTCTTTCCCCTTCCGGACGTCGTCCTCTTCCCCGAGACGCTCCTGCCGCTCCACGTCTTCGAGCCGCGCTATCGCGCGCTCCTGGCAGACGCCCTGGCCGGGGAGAGGCTGATCGGGATCCACCTCCTGCGCGACGGGGCCGCCCCGCCTCCGGGGGCGCCGCCGCCCGTCCACGAGGTCGGCTGCGCGGGCGAGATCGTCGAGCACGAGCCGCTCGAGGACGGCCGGTCGAACATCGTCCTCCGGGGAGCCTTCCGATACCGGCTGAAGGGGGAGAGGAGCGGGAAGCTCTACCGGATCGGCGAGGTGGAGGAGTTCCCGATCCTGCCGCTGCCCGAGGCGGGCGCCTCGGCGCCGGGACGGCGGGAGCTCCGCAGGCTCCTGGCGCAGCGGGTGGACCGCCTCGCCCTGACGGTGGGCCGGGACGAGGCGAGGCGGCTCCCCTCGGGCCTCAGCGACGAGGGGCTGGTGAACGAGGCCCTCGCACGCCTGGGGCTCGACTCCGAGGACCGCTACCGGCTCCTGTCGATGGAACGGCTGGAGGAGCGCTACGGCTGGGTCCTCACCCACATCCAGGGGATCCAGTCCCGGCTGGACACGCTCGCGCCGTTCCGGAGGGAAGGGTCCGACCCGCGCTGGAACTGAAGTGTTCCTGGGGGTTTCTCGATCCCCCCAGACCCCCCACCGAGGGAGAGGCTCGACCGTCGGGCTCGGGGCCGTCGTCCCGGGGGTTTCTCGATCCCCCCAGACCCCCCACTGAGGGAGAGGCTCGACCGTCGGGTTCGGGGCCGTCGTGCTGGGGGTTTCTCGATCCCCCCAGACCCCCCACCGAGGGAGAGGCTCGACCGTCGGTCCGGGGCCGTCGTGCTGGGGATTTCTCGATCCCCCCAGACCCCCCACCGGGGGAACCGCTCGACCGTCGGGTTCGGGGCCGTCGTGCTGGGGATTTCTCGATCCCCCCAGACCCCCCACCGGGGGAGACGCGGCCCGGTGCGCTGCTAGACGGTCGTCAGGTCGCGCGAGGCGGAGAGGGCGCGGTTGTGCGCCCAGCTCTTGATCGCCTTGATCTGGTCGTCCATGGTCCTCGAGAGCGGGACCGTCGCCGTGATCGTCCTCGAGACGTCGTCTTCCGTCATCGGGCGTCCCAGGTCGAACGCCTCGACCGCCGCGGCCTGGACCACCGCCTCGATCTCGGCCCCGTTGAACGCCTTCGTCGCCTTCGCGAGGAAGACCACGTCGAACCCGTCGAGGTTCACCCCCCGCTTCTTCAGGTGGACGGTGAAGATCTGCTTGCGCTCCGCCTCGTTGGGGAGGTCGAGGAAGAAGACCTGGTCGAAGCGGCCCTTCCGGATGAACTCGGCCGGGAGGAGGTGGATCCGGTTCGCCGTGGCCGCGACGAAGACGAGCTGCTCCTTCTCCTGCATCCACGTCAGGAACGTCGAGAAGATCCGGCCGAGAGCGGGGTCTCCGCCCCCCGCCTCGCGCCCGCCGGTGATCGCCATCTCGATCTCGTCGATCCAGAGGACGCACGGGGCCAGCGCCTCCGACGTCTTGAGCGCCCGGTGGAAGCTCGCCTCGGGGTTCTCGGTCCCGAAGACGAGGTTCATGTCGAGGCGGAAGAGCGGGAGGTTCCAGAGCGCCGAGATCGCCTTGGCGGTCAGGGACTTGCCGCACCCCGACATGCCCATCATGAGGAGCCCCTTGGGGACCGGGAGCCCCGCGTCGGCCGCCTGCCGGGTGAAGAGGCCCCGCCGCTTCACGAGCCAGTCCTTGAGGTTCTCGAGGCCGCCGATGTCGTCGATCGACGTCCGGGGCGGGACGAACTCGAGGACGCCCTCCTTCCGCGAGAGCTGCTCCTTCTCGGCCAGGAGCTCCGAGACGGAGGACTCGGTGAAGCGGGGTGAGCGCGAGAAGACCTTGGAGAAGACGTGCTCCACCTCGTCGAGGGTCATCCCGCGCAGCGCCCCGATGACGCGGGACGCCTCGGCCTCGGGGAGCCCGCCGTCGCCCAGGAAGCGGGCGGCGAGCTGCCGGACGGCGTACTGCACCTCGGCCTCGTCGGGGAGGTCGAACTCCGTGACGAAGACCTCCTTCTTGAGGTCCTCCGGCAGGACGAGGCGCGGGGAGACGAGGACGACGAAGCGTCCCGTCCCCTTCAGCTGCCGGTAGCAGTCCCGGAGGCGCCGGACGAGGTCGAGCCGCCCGGGAAGGAGGGCGGGGAGGTCCTTCATCAGGACGAACGCCGGCCCCTCGATCCCGAGGACGGCGTCGAGCGCCTTGACCGGGTCGGCGGTGCCGCCGATCGGCTCGCCGGCCAGGACGAGGCCGTCCACCGCGCTCCAGGCGCCGTACGGGACGGGCCGGTCCCAGAAGCGCTGCGCGAGAGCCGTCACCGCCCGCTCCACGCGCGCCTCCTCCCAGGAGACCACGTAGACGAGCGGATAGCCGCCGAGCAGCGCGCGGCGGATTCGCTCGGGACCCCGGACGGGAGGCGATGCGCTCATGGCCGTGATTCTAGCCGCGACGCGTCGCGGCGCCCCGCCGGAGCGCTCCGGTTAAACTCGACCGTCATGGCCAACCCGGAACACGTCGAGCGCCTGAAGGGGGACGCGGCGGCCTGGAACGCCTGGAGGGCCGGCAACCCGAACGCCACGCCGGACCTCTCGGACGTCGCCCTCCTCTCTCTCGACCTCTCGGGCAGGAACTTCGCGGGGGCCGACCTCACCCGGACGCGCCTGGACGGGTGCCGCCTGGACGGGTGCTCGCTCGCGCGGGCTCTGCTGCAGGGGGCGTCCTTCCGGGGAGCCTCCCTGAACCGCGTCGACCTCTCCGACACGGACCTCGAGTACCAGGTCTTCGACAAGGTGCCGATGGTCGGGGCGGCGCTCCGGAACGTGACGCTCAAGAGCGCCTCGGTCCGCGAGGTCGACCTGACCGCGTGCGACCTCTCCGGAGCGAAGCTCGAGGGGACCACGTTCTCGGGGAGCACCTTCTCCCACGGCCGGATGGTCGGCACGAACTTCCGCGGCGCGACCCTCGACGGCTGCGTCTTCGATGGATGCGACCTCGCGCAGGCCGTCTTCGACGGCGTGTCCTACCAGCGCGGGAGGATGGACAAGGCGACCTTCACGCTCGCGTTCTTCCGGGACGCCAACTTCGCCGGGACCTCGTTCAAGGGAGCGAAGGGAGCGCGCGCGACGTTCCGCGGGGCCAACCTCGCCGCGGCGGACTTCACGGGGGCCGACCTCACCTCGGCCGACTTCGAGCGCGCGACGATGGCGGGCGTCAACCTCTCCGACGCGGGCCTCAAGAAGGCCTGCTTCAAGCAGGCGGACCTTCGCAAGGCCGTGTTCCTGGGCGCCCTCCTCGAGGAGACGGACCTCACGGGCGCCAGCTTCGAGAAGCTCGACCTCAGGACTCCGAAGCTGAAGTTCCCGAACTTCACCGGGGCGCGGCTCGTCGACACCATCGGAGTCGGCGCGAACCTCCGCGGCGGCAACTACTCCGAGGCGGACCTCTCCGGCGCGGACCTGACCGACGCGAACCTCGAGGGAGGGATCTTCCTCCGGGCGAAGCTCGGCGGCGCGACGTTGAGGAGGGCGAACCTGAAGCGGGCGCGGCTCAGCGGCTGCATCGCGCCGAAGGCGGACTTCTCGGGGACGAACCTGATCGGCGCCGAGGCGCGGGACGCCGACTTCACCGGATCCGACTTCCGGTTCTCCAGGCTCGTCGGGGCCGTCCTCGAGGGGTCCTCCTTCCAGGAGGCCGACCTCGCCCACGCGGACTTCTCGGAGGCGAAGCTCGGCGGCTGCTCCTTCGTGAAGGCGCGCGGGGAGGGGACCAAGTTCACGGGTCACCTCTCCCTCCGTCTCGTCCTGGCCGCCTCGTCGGTCCTGAAGCGCGGCCAGAAGAAGACGGAGACGGGCGGGGACCGGCGCGAGCTCGAGCGGCTCGCCCGCGTGGCGCAGCTCGAGCGCGAGGGACGGGACAGGGACCGGTCCGTCGCCGCTCGCCCGCAGCGCGAGACGGACGATCCGCCCGCCGGCCCGGGTCCCGCCGACGGGACGAAGTAGCTCCCCCGGCTCCCTACGGTCCCTTTTTTCGCGGGGGCTGCGCGGCCGGGGTCCCGGCCGGAACGGGCGCTGCCGTCGCCCCGGCGGCCCCCTCCTTCGATGGGACCGGAGTCGGCTTCCCCTTCGGAACGGCCGTCGCGGCCGTCTTCACCTTGGCGGCGAGGGCCCTCACGTCGTCCCAGAAGGAGGCGTCCACGAGGAGGCCGTCCGTCCGCCCGGTCACCTCGAGCAGGACCTCCTTCTGCGCGGCCAGCGCGGGCGAGAGGTAGACCTTCACGTCCCGAGGGTCCTTGTCCCCTTCCGCGATGACCGAAAGCGTGGCCGCCGGAACGGGAGGCTTCTTCTTGACGCCCGTGACCCCGAGAGCGGCCCACTCCTTGCGCGGCAGGAACCGCTTCACGTCGGTCCGCCCCACCTTGTCGACGAAGTCCTCGGCGAGGCTCGAGGGGATGGCGTTCCCGGCCGACCGCCACTCCCCTTCCACCCGCTCGAACCCGGTCCGCAGCCCCTCGCTCTCGAACGTCATCCTCAGGAGGTTCCAGGGGTCGACGGGCAGGACCCGCGTCTCGCGGTAGGCCGAGAGCTCCTTGCCGAGGCTCTCCTGGACGCGGTCGTCGACGACGACCACGAGGCCGTCCCGGCGGGCGTAGATCTTCCCGGCGGCGTCGGCCTTCGCCGCGCCGAACGCGAGGCGGGCGACGATCTCCTTCCCCTTCTGGAGCGTCACCTCGGCCGCCGGGGGCGAGAGGCCGATCCGCGACATCTCGGCGGGCCCCACCGAAGGGAACTCCGAGACGCGAGACCCCGTCAGGTCCGCCAGGAGCTGGTCGACGAACGAACGCGAGGCGAAGTCCTCGACCGGCTCCTCGATCCGCCAGGGGCCGGGGCTCGTCCCGTCGCCGGCCTCGCGCACGAGGACGGTCTTGTTCGGCCCGCGCACCACCGTCACCCGGGTGATGTCCGACGCGGGGACGTCGACGAGGTTGCGCGACCGGAAGTCGTCGTAAGGCTTGGCCAGGGTGGCCATCGGCGCGAACTTCACCGCGCCGAACCGGTTCCCCTCGGCGGCCGCCGTCGCGTCCGTGGCCGGGATCGGCTGGCCGAACAGGACGGTGTGGCTGGAGCCGTCGGCGAGGACGAGGGTCACCTTCGCCTTCGGGGCGTCGAGGCCGAACTCCTTCGGGTCGAAGTCGCTCCGCACCTCGCCGACGACGTCGAGCCGGGCGAGGTCCGCGGCGAGAGAGTCGGCCGTCACCTTGTCGGCGGCGCCTCCGTTCGCACCCTTGAGGACCCAGGAGCCGCCGGCCCTCAGGAGCTCGACCTTCGGGAGGTCGGGCCTCTCGACGACCATCTCCTTGACGTCCTCGGCCTTGAAGTCGAGGAGGCGCCTCTTCGCCTGGGCCGCCTCCTCGGAGGTCGGCTGGTGGCGCTCGAAGAAGACGACGAAGGCGAGGAGGGCGAGGAAGACCCCGGTCAGGATCAGGAGCTTCTTGGTGGACATCGGACGGTACGGACGCTCCCCGCCGGCCTTCAGCGCCGCCGCTTCAGGTAGACCGTGAGGCCGAGGCCGATGGCCAGGAGCGGCATCACGAGGAGGACGAAGAAGGTGATCTGCGCGACGTCGGAGCGCGAGAGGGCCACGGCGACCTGGTCGGTGGACCGCGGCGGGATCGAGATGAGCGCCTCGCGGTCGAGGAGCCAGTCCAGCGACGACGTGACGAAGTAGAGGTTCGCGGCGTTGGCGATGCTCCCGCTCGCGGCGAAGTCCGCGTCGCCGACGACGACGAGGCGGGCCTTCTTCCCGTCGCGCGTCGCCTCGGCGGCGACGGCGAGGGGGACGGGCCCCTTCACGTCCTTGTCGTCCTTCTGGACCCGCGTCTCGAGGTCCTTCAGGTCGGTCTCTCCCCAGCCGTCCGGGGAGGTCTCCACGAGGACCGTGTCGGTGACGCCCTGGGGCGGCTTCTCCTCGGCCGCGACGGACCGGGCGAGCGGGAAGACGACCGCCAGCCCCTCGAGGATCTTCGTGATGGGGTGCGGCCGGAACGTCCGCGCGAAGACCGTCTCCGGTCCCATCAGGGGGAGGGCGTTCTTCGGGTCGACGACGACGTCGTCGTCCAGGCGGACGCCGTACTCGGAAAGGAGCGGCTCGAGCCCGAGGTCGACCATCCGGTTGCCGGGTCCCGGGGCGAACTCGGCGTCGAGGAGCAGGAGCGCCCGCCCCCCGCCCTGGAGGAACGTCCTCAGGGCGTCGACCTCGGGGGGCGTGAAGGCCGACCGGGGGCCGGCGACGACGACGAGGTCGGTCCCCTCGGGCACCCGCGGCGCCCCGAGGCTCGACCACTCCTCCACGGTGCAGTTGTCCTGGCGCAGGAGCTCCGCGACGCGGTCGACGGAGTCGCGGCCCTGCGCCGTGATCGACCTCTCGCCGTGACCCGTGGTGAAGAGGACCTTCGGGACGCGCGACTGCGTCACCGACAGGATCGCGGAGGTGAACTCCTGCTCTCCCTTGAACGCCTTGATGGCGGGCTCTCCCCCCATCCGGGCGCGCATGAAGTCGTACTCGGCCAGCTGGTCCTCGGTGACGAACTTCTTCTTGTCCCCGGCCTTGAAGACGACGGACGGACGGGTGACGCCGAACTCCTTGACCATGGCCTCGGCGCGGGCGCGGTTGCGGGTCGGGTCGAGGGTCTCCACCGAGATCATCTTCGAGGCGGCCTGGTAGCGCCGGAGGAGCTCCTCGGTCTCCGCGTAGAGCGGCGACCCCTGCGACATGAAGACCACGACGCTGACGGGGGTCTTCAGGCCCTCGACGACCTTCAGGCTCTTCTCCGAGAGCGTGTAGAGCCCGGAGCTCGTCCAGTCGAAGCGGCGGTAGTGCCTCGAGCCGAGCCAGTTGACGAGCCCGACGATCCCGAGGCCGAGGACGATCGCCAGGCCGAGGGTGAGGCGCTGCGCGGTGCGGGTCTCCTTCATCGCCTCACCTCCCCTTGTTGGCCTCGAGCGACTTCGTGGCCAGGAAGAGGAAGAAGACGACGCCCGAGGCGACGTAGACGATCCGGCGGGTGTCGACGATGCCGCGCGCGAAATCCTCCATGTGGTCGATGAGGTTCAGGTACGCGAGCGCGTCGCGCATCTTCGGGTCGTTCACGAGCTCCTTGAAGACGCCCGCCAGGAAGACGGCGAGGATCAGGACGAAGCTGAGGATCGCGGCGACGATCTGGTTCTTCGTCAGCGCCGACGCGAAGGTGCCGGCGGCGAGGAAGAGGGCGCCGATCAGGGCGATCCCCAGGTAGCCCGCGGCGATCGGGCCGAAGTCGACCTTGCCGTAGCGCGACAGGACGACGGAGTAGAGGACCGTCGGCAGCCAGAGGAAGAGGAAGAAGGCCCAGCCGCCGAGGAACTTCCCCGTCACGACCGTCGCCTCGCCCACGGGCGCCGTCAGGAGGGTCTCGAGCGACCCGGACTTGCGCTCCTCGGAGATGAGCCGCATCGCGACGACCGAGGAGACCAGCATCATGAAGATCCAGTAGAAGACGTTCGTGAAGAAGAGCGACATCAGCGCCGTCCGCGGCGTCTCCGGGCTGTTGAGGGCGAGGAGGATCGCGTAGAAGACGTAGCCGTTGATGAAGAGGAACGCGGTGAGGACGACGTACGCGAGGGGCGAGAAGAAGTAGGAGAGGAACTCGCGCTTGACGATCGCCAGGAGCGCTCTCATCGCCCTTCCTCCGCGCGGGGGGCCGCCGGCTCGGCCTCCTCGGCCGGCGGGAGCTCGTCGGATCGCGCCGCCGGGGCGGCCGTCTGCGAGGAGAGGAGCCGGACGAAGACGTCCTCGAGGGTCGCCTGGCGGGGAGTCATCTCGAGGAGGGTCCAGCCCCGCGCGACCACCTCGCGGAAGACCGCCTCGCGGACGTCGGCCCCGCGCTCGAACTCGAGGATGACGCGCGTCTCGCCCCCGGCCCCGATCCGCGCCGCGTGCGTGACTCCCGGGAGGCGCCGCAGGGCGGCGTCGGCCTCGGCGATCTCGCCGCGGACGGAGACCGTCAGGCCGGGGGTCTGGGACATCCGCTGCCGGAGCTCCTCGGGGGTCCCGGTCGCGACGATCTTCCCCTTGTCGATGATGACGACGCGGTCGCAGACGAGCTCGACCTCGGGGAGGATGTGCGTCGAGAGGAGGATCGTCCTCCCCTCGCGCAGGTTCCGGACGAGCTCCCGGACCTTGACGATCTGCCGCGGGTCGAGCCCGACGGTCGGCTCGTCGAGGACGAGGACCTTCGGGCCGTGGACGAGCGCGGCCGCGAGGCCGACCCTCTGCCGGTACCCCTTGGAGAGGTTGGCGATCGGCTTGTCGGCGACGTCGTCCACGAAGCAGGTGGCCAGGGCCTCCGCCAGCCGCGCGGGGACCTGCTTTCGGGGGACCCCGCAGAGCTCGGCCCGGTACTTCACGTACTCGCGGACCCTCATCTCCGGGTAGAGGCTGAGGGTCTCCGGCAGGTACCCCAGCCTCCGCTTGGCCTCCAGCGGCTTCGCGGAGACGTCGACGCCGTCGAGGAGGACACGGCCCGCCGTCGGCGAGAGGAACCCGGTGATCATCCGCATCGTCGTCGTCTTCCCGGCGCCGTTCGGCCCCAGGAAGCCGAGGATCTCGCCGTTTCCGACGCTGAACGAGACTTCGTCCACGGCGACGTTCCCGTAGAACGACTTGCTAAGCGACTGAACCTCTAGCATCGTGCTCCGGTCCCTCCGAGGTGGGACTCCCGGCGGTGCTTCCGACTCCGCCCTCGGGGCGGCCGAAAGCGGGAGGACTATAACAGAGTGACTCCGTCTCAGCTGGCGCCCCGCGACTCGCGTGCCGCGGCTTTCCTGGGGGTCCTCGCCTGCGTCGTGCTCTGGGCGATCAACTACCCGGCGATGAAGGTCGCCCTCCGGGAGATGGACCCTCTCGCCTACACCGGGTGGCGGTTCGTCCTCGCCTCGTCCCTCTTCGTCGGGTGGGCGGTCGCCTCCCGCGCCCCGCTCCTTCCGCCGCGGGGCGCGCGCGGCCTCGCCCTCGTCCTGGCCCTGAGCGGGGTCTCGGTCTACCAGTCGCTCTTCGCGCGCGGCGTGGCGCTCACCAGCGGCTTCGCCGCGGCCCTGATGAACGCCACCGCGCCCCTCCTGGCGCTGGCGATGGTGGCCGCCCTCGGCCAGGAGCGCCCCGGCCCGCTCGCGGTGACGGGAACGGTCGTCGCCTACGCGGGGGTCGCGCTCTTCCTTCGGGCGGCGCGCGGCGGGGACGTCGGAAGCCTCCGGGGGAACCTCCTCTGCCTCGGCTCCGCGGCCTGCTGGGCCGTCTACAGCGTCGCCTCGGCGCGGGTCCCGGGGCGGATGCGGGCGCCCACCGCCCTCGCCTCGACGTTCGGCATCGGCACGCTCGTCCTCCTCCTCGACTGCGCCCCCGCGATGATCCGCCAGGAGTACGGGCACCTCTCCGCGCTCACCCTTTCGATCCTCGCCCTCTCGGCCGTCCTGCCGCTCTTCGTCGCGTTCCGGCTCTGGGCCCGCGGCATCCGCGTCCTGGGCGTGACCCTCTCCACCCGGCTCGGTCTCCTGACGCCGGTCGTGGCGGGTGCCGCCTCCGCCGTGGTCACGTTCGAGCGCTTCCCGGGAGCGAAGCTCGCCGCCTCCGCCGTCGTCCTCGCGGGGCTCGCGCTCACGCGCCTCGACCGGAAGCCGTCCGGCGCCGTCGCCCCGGTCCGCCCCGACCCGGCGATCCCCTGACCCGGTGAGAGGGGAGGCTCAGCGGCGAGGCGCCACGCGTCGCCGCCGCTTCGGCGTGGGACGGGGCGCCGGGGCGGGCCGCGGCCTCCTGGCGCCGTGCAGGCGGGGACGTTCGGGCCACGGGCCCTCGACCCGGGGCCACGGTCCCTGGACCTCCGGCAGGGCCCCCGCGTCCGCGCCCGCCCTCCCCGGCTCGGCGAGGCCCGCCGGAGCTGCCGCGGCCGGCGCGGGCGTCGCGAGGGGAGCGGGTCGTCCGTCGCGCGGGCCGGGCCCCCCGAAGAACGAGAGGAGCCCCTCGGCCAGCGACTCCGCCATGGTCTGGCGGAACGCGCGCGTCATCGTCAGCGACCGGTCGTCGTCGTTGGCGAGGTTCGCGATCTCGACGAGGACGCGGTTCGGGATCTTGTTGTAGCGGAGGACCGCCGGGACCCATTCGCGCCCGCCCCGGATCACGTGCGTCCGGACCGGGGAGAAGCGGTGGACCGGGAGGTCGTGGCGCCGGATCGACGCGATCAGCTTCTCGGCCAGGGTCGTCGACACCCCCTCGGAGAGGACCCTCTCCTTCCGCGTGAAGGAGATGACGGGCTCCTCCCGCACCTCCCGGAAGGTCCGGTAGAACGCCCCCGTCTTCCCGAAGCTGCTCCTGAGGAACCGCTCCCCCGGCACGTAGATCATGGCGCCCCGCACCGACGGATGGAGCGAGTCGGCGTGGATCGAGACGAAGACCGTCTTCTCCGGCGCGACCGGCTTGCGGTCGGGTCCCGGCCGCCTCAGCTGGGCGCTCGCCAGGTAGCAGCGGAGGTTGACCCCCGCGACGGGATCCTCGAGCGGGTAGGGCGGGTCGGTCAGGAGGTGGCGCGTCTTCAGGTCGGGGAGGCGGTCCCGGTCGACGATCTTCCATTCGAGGCCGGGCTCGCGGGTGAGCATCACGACGTCGGCCCGCGTCGTCTCGAGGAGGACCTTCCGGAGGCGGGACGCGACGTCGTAGGCGTAGGTCGCCTCCCAGACCCCGCGGTGCAGGGTGCCGGTGTCGCGTCCGCCGTGCCCCGCGTCGATGACGACGCGGACCCCTTCGAGGCCCCGCGCCTTCGCCGCGCCCGAGAACTGCGCCGTCTCGGCCCGCTCCTTCTCGTGCGCGATGGCGCGGGGGTCGTCCGCCGGGAGGTACTCCTCGGTGAGGTAGTCGAGAGGGATCTTCACGGGGAAGCCGACGGGGATGGCGTGGACGTCGTCGATCCCGGACCTCAGCGCGATCCTCAGCGCCAGCTCGATGACGTCGGACGCGTGGAGCCGGCCGGTGAAGCGGACCACGACGGCCGAGTAGAGCGCCTCCCCCTTCCGGAGCCGGTAGACGGCGTAGCGCCCCTTCGCGTCCGAGCCGTACTCGAGCCCCGGGGGCTCCTCGTCGGGGACCGGCTCGGCGTCCCGGAACGGACGGTCGAGGAGCTCCGCGGGGATCGTCACCTGGACGCCGCGGAAGACCGTCGGCCCCGCGAGGCCGTTCGCGGCCGCCAGCTGCGGCGCGTTCGCAGCCGTCCCCGTGAACCACTCCGCGATCCTCTCGAGGCTCTCGTCCTCCACGGCGATGTGGAGCCACCCCCGCGTGGCGCGGACGTCCGACGGGAAGAGGGCCCGCACCGCCGCGAGCCGCGCCTCGCCGGAGAGCGTCGCGTAGGGGAGGAGGGCCGGACGGCCGCGGCTCGGCGGGTACGGGCCGTTCAGGAGCCGCTCCGCCGTCCGCTCGTCGGCCGAGATCCGCGCGGCGAACTCCGCGGCGGTCTCCCCCTCCAGCGGGCGGGCCTCCACCCGGATCCCCGAGGCGTCGAGGAGGGCCGCGAAGTCGGGCGACACCACCTCGCGGCGCTGCTCCTCGGCCGGCGCCCGGCCCGGGAGGAGGAGGGCGGCGAGGACCAGGAGGGCCCGGAGGGCGCGGGTCAACGGACCGCGCCGGGGGGCCGGTCGGCCGCTGCGCCCGAGGCCTTCTCCACCGCCCGCGCGAGGGCGAGGAGGGTCGGCTCGGAGCCCGCCGTGCCGACGAGCTGCATCCCGATCGGCAGGCCCTCCGAGGAGAGCCCGACCGGAACCGAGACCGCGGGGAGTCCCGCCAGGCTCGCCGGGACGGTGAAGACGTCGGCGAGGTACATCGAGAGGGGGTCGCCCGTCTTGGACCCGAGGGGGAACGCCGGCTCGGGGGAGGTCGGGCAGAGGATGGCGTCGCACGCGAGGAACGCCTCGGAGAAGTCGCGCGCGAGGAGCCCGCGCACCTTCTGCGCCCGCCCGTAGTAGGCGTCGTGGTATCCCGCCGAGAGGGCGAAGGTCCCGAGGAGGATCCGCCGCTTCACCTCGGGGCCGAAGCCCCGCGACCGGCTGGCGCGGTAGAGCTCCCCGAGGTCCCCCTCCCCCTGCCGCGCCCCGTAGCGGACGCCGTCGAACCGCGAGAGGTTCGAGGAGGCCTCGGCCGTGGCGACGAGGTAGTAGACCGGGATGGCCAGCGCGACCCGCGGGACAGAGACCGGCGCCACGGCCGCGCCGGCGGCTCGCAGCAGGTCGGCGGTCCGGCGGAACGCGGCGGCCACGTCCCGGTGGAGCCCGCCTTCGGCCCCCTCGGCCTCGGCGAGGACCCCGACCCTCAGCCCTTCGGCTCCCCGCTCGAGGCCGGACAGGAGGTCCGGCGGCGCCCCCTGGAGCGAGGTCGAGTCGCGGGGGTCGGGCCCCGACATCGCGGAGAGGGCGAGCGCGGCGTCGCGGACCGTCCGGGCCAGCGGCCCCGCCTGGTCGAGCGAGGACGCGAACGCGACGAGGCCGTAGCGCGGGACGCGCCCGTACGTCGGCTTGACCCCGACGAGGCCGCAGAGCGCGGCCGGCTGGCGGACCGAGCCCCCCGTGTCGGTGCCGATCGCCAGAGGGACCGCGCGGGCGGCCACCGCGGCCGCCGACCCGCCGGACGATCCCCCGGGGACACGGGTCGGGTCCCACGGGTTCCGGACCGGGCCCCACGCGCCGTTCTCGTTCGACGACCCCATCCCGAACTCGTCGCAGCTCGTCTTCCCCACCACGACGCACCCTCCGGCGACGAGGCGCGCGACGCACGTCGCGTCGTCGGCCGAGGCGAACCCCGCGAGGATGCGCGATCCGGCCGTCGTCGGGAGCCCGGCGACGTTGATGTTGTCCTTCACGGCGAGGGGAACGCCCGCCAGGGGGAGAGGCTCTCCCGAGGCGATCCTCCGGTCGACGTCCGCGGCCTGGGCGCGCGCCGTCTCCGGCGACAGGACGAGGAACGACCCGTGGGCCTCCTTCGCCTTCGCGGCGCGCCGGAGCGCCGCCTCCGCGACCTCCGCCGCCCGGACCCGCCCGTCCCTCACGGCCGCCGCGAGCTCGTGCGCGGGGCCGTCGAGCAGCCCTTCGATCACTCGGACCTCGTCACGACGCGGGGGACGACGAAGTGGCCGTGCGAGAGCTCCGGGGCGTTGTCCGAAAGATACGCGGGCGGCGTCTCCCCGCGCGCTGCCGGCACGTCGGGCCGGAGGGGGGAGGAGGGGGCGTCGTCTTGGCCGGCGAGGAGGGAGTCGGGCACCTGACGGAGCGTCTCGAAGTGCTCGACGATCCGGGTCAGCTCCTCCGCGAACGCCTCGACCTCCGCCGCCGAGACGTCGAGGCTGGAGAGGGACGCCATCCGCCTGACGAGCTCGGCGTCGATCCTCACCGGCCGAGTATAGCCACCGCTTGACCCGCGGCCGGACGGGCGCCGACGATGCGACGGGCCGGGGGCCGCGCCGCGGCCCGTCTGCCCGGCGGCAGGGAGGAGGGCGGGGATGGGGGCGAGGGAGCGGACGACGGCGCCGACGCCGAGGGAGCGCGCGGCCGGGACGCCGCGGGGCCGCGCCACGTCGTCCGTCTCCGCCGCGCTCGCGCGGCTGGCCCGGAGGAAGGACGTCGCCCTCGTCCGCCGCGCCGCGCTCGAAGCCGGGGTCGAGGTGCGCGTCGTGGGCGGCGCGGTCCGCGACGCGTTCCTCGGCCTCCCCGCCGGCGACCTCGACCTGGCCGCGCCCCGGGCGGGCGCCGGGGCCGTCGCCTCGGCGCTGGCCGCCTCGGCCGGCGGCCGCGTCGTCGCCATCGGGGCGCCGCCGCGGCGGATCCTCCACGTCGCGGGGCGCGACGCCGCGTTCGACGTCTGGGAGGTGGAGGGGGACGGCGAGGCCGATCTCCTCCGGCGCGACTTCACGGTGAACGCCCTCGCCGTGGCCTACCCGTCCGGACGGCTCGAGGCGCTCCCGGGAGCGCTCGACGACCTCGCGCGCCGGCGCCTCTCCCTGCCCCGGCGCGGCGTCCTCCTCGAGGACCCGGTCCGCGTCCTCCGCGCCGCCCGGTTCGAGGCGACGCTTCCGGGGTTCCGCCTCGACCCGGCCGCCCTGGCCGAGCTCGCCGAGGCCGCCTCCCGCCTCCCGGCGACGCCGCCGGAGCGCCGGCGGGCCGAGATCGAACGGCTCCTGGCGGCGCCCCGCCCGGACGCCCTCCGCGCCCTCGCCCGGCTCGAGCGGCACGGCGTCCTCGCACGGCTCCTCCCCGGGACGACGGCGCGGCAGCGCCGGACCGGGCTCCGGCTCGTCGCGCGGGCCGACCGGGGGGCGTCCCCCGGCGTCCTCCTCGCGCTCCTCGCGGCGCCCGCGGGGCCGGAGCGCGCCCTCGCGTTCCTCGCGGAGCTCCGCCTGCCGCGCGCCCTCCTCCGGCTGGCGGACGCGGTCCTCTCCGGGCGGTGCGGCAGGGCCGACGCCCGAAGCGGCGTTCGTCCCGGGGCGGCCGGCGCCGGTCGGCGCGGGGTCACGGACCTCCTCCGCAGCCTCCCCGCTCCCGTCCGCGAGGCGCTCGACCTCCTCGAGCTGCTCGCCCGCGGGCCCGACCGGGCCGTCGTCGCACGGGCGCGGCGGATCGCGGAGAGGCCACGCGCCCTCGCGCGCGTCCTCTCGCCCGGCCGCCCCCTCTCCCCCGCCGACGTCGCCGCGCTGCTCGACGTGGCGGGCCCCCGCCTCGGGGCGGCGCTCGGCGAGCTCGATGCCGCGCTCGCCGCCCGGCAGGTCCGCTCGGCCCGCGGCGCACGGCGGCACCTCCTCGCGTGGGCGGGACGCGCGCGCGCCGTTCGTTGACCCTCCGGGGGGCGGGTGCTACCGTCGCCGAGGACGGCAGAAGGAGCGAGGAACGCCGCGATGGACCTGACGGAACTGCTCAAGTTCGTCACGAAGAAGGAGGCGTCGGACCTCCACCTCAAGCCCGGCCGCCCGCCGCTCCTGAGGATCAACGGCCGCCTGGTGCCGCTGAAGACGGACCCCCTCTCTCCCAAGGAGATCGAGGAGATGGTCCTGTCGATCCTGACGCCGCACCAGAAGGAGAAGCTCCAGGCCAACTACGCGGTCGACATCGGCTACGGCATCCAGGGGCTCGCGCGTTTCCGCGGCAACATCTTCCTGCAGCGCGGGAGCTGGACGGCCGTCTTCCGGCGGATCCCGTACACCATCCCGGGCATCGCCGACCTCCACCTCCCCGACGTCATCGCCACCTTCTGCGACTACCCCGCCGGCCTCGTCCTCATCACCGGCCCGACCGGCTCGGGGAAGTCGACCACCCTGGCCGCCGTCGTCAAGGGGATCACCGAGCGCCACCCCGTCCACGTCGTGACGATCGAGGACCCGATCGAGTACCTCTTCCAGGACAACCTCGGCTCCGTCTGCCAGCGCGAGGTCGGGACCGACACCATCTCGTTCCACGAGGCGATCCGCAACGCCATGCGGCAGGACCCCGACGTGATGATGGTCGGCGAGATGCGCGACTGGGAGACGATGCAGACGGCGATCACCGCCGCGGAGACGGGACACCTCGTCTTCTCGACCCTCCACACGAACAACGCCGCGCAGACGATCGACCGGATCATGGACTCCTGCCCGCCGGGGATGGCGAACCAGCTCCGGCGCCAGCTGTCGCTCGTCCTGAGGTCCATCTGCTCGATGCAGCTGATCGAGCGGTCGGACGGGAAGGGGCGGATCCCGGTCATCGAGATCCTCATCAACTCCCCGAAGATCGGCAAGCAGATCGAGACGGGCGAGACCAAGGAGATCCTCGAGGAGATGGAGGGGTCGGTCGGCTACTACAAGATGCAGTCGATGAACCAGTCGCTCATCGCGCTCCTGGTCAACAACGCGATCGACCTCGACAAGGCGATGGAGCTGACGATGGACCCCGAGGACCTCTCGCTCAAGCTCCGCAAGCTCTTCCCGCAGATCGAGGAAAGGTTCCGAGGAGGCATCATGTCCCCGTCCGTGAACGACTTCTCCGCCATCGCCGAGCTGATGGACATCAAGAAGCTCTACGAGGAGCAGGAGGAGAAGTGGAAGCTCCGCCTGCAGGAGAAGGAAGACCTCGTGGCGAACCTCGAGGCCGACCTGATGCAGCGGGACCGGACGCTGGAGCAGCAGACGGTCAACACGGTCGAGCTGGAGACGGAGCTCCAGAAGATGCGTCAGGAGAACGAGCGGATGCGCCAGGAGGCGGCCGCGCGCATCGCGCAGCTGAACGAGCGGATCAAGGAGCTGAACCAGCGGCTGATGGGCGGCGCCCCGGGCGGCGGCACGCCCCCCTCCGGGTTCTTCAAGAAGTAGCCGCTCCTCCCGTCCCCGAGAGCGCCGCGAGGCCCCCGTCGAGGCTGCGAGCCTTCGTGAAGCCCCTGGCGCGGAGCCAGGCGGCGGCGAGCGAGCTCCGGTGCCCCGTCTCGCAGAGGAGGACGATCTCCTCGTCGCGGCCCAGGCTCTCGAGGGCGAAGGCGAGCCTCGGGTAGGGGATCGAGAGGGTCCCGGGAGGAGCCGCGAGGGCCACCTCGTCGGGGTCCCTCACGTCGACGAGAACGGGCCTCCCCTCGCCTCCGAGGCGCTCCCGGAGCTCCTCCGCCGTCAGGCCCGGGGCCTTCGCGCCGCACCCTCGCGGCGCGTCCGAGAGCTCGCGGAGGGTGGGGCTCTCGCCGCAGGAGGGGCAGGCCGGGTCGCGCGCGAGGCGCACCGTCCGGAAGGTGGCCGCGAGGAGGTCGACGAGGAGGAGACGTCCCGCGAGGGTGCCGCCCGTCCCGAGGAGGAGCTTCAGGCACTCCGAGGCCTGCAGGACCCCGAGGACGCCCGCGGTCGCCCCCAGGATGCCGACGGAGGCGCACGGGTCGACCAGGTCGTCCGTCGGGGGCTCGGGGTGGAGGCAGCGGTAGCACGGGCCGCCCGGCGCCCCGAGCACCGTGAGACGTCCCTCGAAGCGGTGGACCGCCGCGTGGACGTTCGGCCTCCGCTCGAGGACCGCCGCGTCGTTCACGAGGTAGCGGGCCGCGAAGCTGTCGGTCCCGTCCACGACGACGTCGTGCGCGGCGACGAGCCGGCGGGCGTTCGCCGCGACGAGCCGGTCGACCAGGGGGACGACGTCGACGCCCGGATTCAGCTCCGCGAGGCGGGCCGCGGCCACCTCGGCCTTGGACCGGCCCGTGTCGGACGTGCCGAAGAGGACCTGCCGCTGGAGGTTCGACTCCTCCACCCGGTCGGGGTCGATCACCGTGATCCGTCCGACACCGGCCGCGGCGAGGTAGAGGAGCGAGGCGGAACCGAGCCCCCCGGCTCCGACGCAGAGGACCCGGGAGGCCTTGAGCCTCCGCTGCCCCTCGACCCCGACCTGCGGCAGCCTCAGGTGCCGCGCGTAGCGGACGAGGTCGCGCGGCGTCAGCGGCGGGAGGTCCCGGCGGCACGCGGGCGGGTCGGGCGGGGGCGCGCCCGCCGGGCGCGGCGTGTCGGTCACGTCCGATTGTCCCCCACACCGGACCCGGGAGGAGGGTCACCCTTCCGGGAGCGGTTGGTACGATGGACGACTGGTACCGAGTGGACGGTCAGGCGCTCCTCCTCAGCCTCCGCCTCGCCGCGTGGACGACCGCCGTCCTCGTGGTCCTCGGTCTGCCCGTGGCGGCGTGGATCGCCTTCTCGCGCGCCCGGTGGAAGTTCCTCGCAGAGGCCGTCGTGGCCCTTCCCCTCGTCCTGCCGCCGACGGTCCTCGGCTTCTACCTGCTGGTGGGACTCGGGCCCCGCAGCCCCCTCGGCGGGCTCTACCAGGCGGTGACCGGACGGATCCTCCCCTTCTCCTTCGAGGGGCTCCTGGTCGCGTCGGTCCTCTACAGCCTCCCCTTCGCCGTCCAGCCGTTCGCGGCGGCCTTCGCCGCGGTGGACCGGAGCCTCCTCGAGGCGGCCGAGAGCCTCGGGGCCTCGCGGGCGAGGACGTTCTTCCGCGTCGTCCTCCCCCTCTCGCGCCCCGGGATCGTCGCGGGCGCCGTCCTCGCCTTCGCCCACACCCTCGGCGAGTTCGGCGTCGTCCTGATGGTGGGCGGGAACCTCCCGGGGGCCACGCGGACCGTCTCGATCGCCATCTTCGACGACGTCCAGGCGCTCGACTACGCGCGCGCGGGACGGACGTCGCTCCTCCTCCTCGCCGTCTCCTTCGCGGTCCTCGGCGTCACGTACGGTCTCCAGCGGAGGGCCCGCCCGTCGTGGCTCCCGCGCTAGAGGCCCGCTTCGTCCACACCTGGCCCGCGGGACCCCGGGTCGAGGCGGAGCTCTCGCTCGAGGAGCCCTCCGGGCCGGTCACGATCCTCTTCGGTCCGTCCGGCTCGGGGAAGAGCACGGTCCTTCGCTGCCTGGCCGGGCTCGAGCGCCCGGCGGAAGGGTGGATCCGCTGGCGGGGCGCGACGTGGCTCGACGCCCGGTCGCGGGCGTTCGTCCCGGCCCGGCGGAGACCGGTCTCGCTCGTCTTCCAGGAGTACGCGCTCTTCCCGCACCTGACCGTCGCCGAGAACGTGGCCTTCGGGCTCCACGCGCTCCCCCCCTCCGATCGGCGCCCGAGGACGGCGGGGGTCCTCGGCCTCCTGAAGCTCGGGGAGCTGTCGGGCCGGCGCCCCTCCGAGCTCTCCGGGGGACAGCGGCAGCGGGTGGCCCTGGCGCGAGCGCTCGCGCGCCGCCCGGAGCTCCTCCTCCTCGACGAGCCCCTCTCGGCGCTCGACGGTCCCGCCCGGGAGGAGACGAGGGTGGAGCTCCGGGCGTTCCTGACGCGCCTCGGGGTCCCCGCGATCGTCGTCACCCACGACCGGCTGGAAGCCCTGGCGCTCGGGGACCGGATGGCGGTCCTCTCGGGCGGGAGGATCCGGCAGGAAGGGACGGTGTCCGAGGTCTTCGGGCGACCGGCCGACGAGGAGGTCGCCCGGTGCGTCGGGGTCGAGACCGTCGTCGGAGCGAGGGTCGTGGGACGAGGGGACGGCCTCGTCACCCTGGTGGCGGGGCCCTGCCGGCTGGTCGCGCTCGATCCGGGGCTCCCCTCCGACGACGTCCTGGCCTGCCTCCGCGCGGAGGACGTCACCCTGGAGCGCCGCTCCTCCGGCCTCAGCAGCGCGCGGAACCACCTCGAGGCGCGCGTCGTCGCCCTCACCCCCCAGGGTCCCCTCGTCCGCGTCGTGCTCGACTGCGGCTTCCGCCTGACCGCGCTCGTCACCCGCCTGTCGTGCGGGGAGCTCGGCCTGGCCGAGGGGGAGGTCGTGACCGCGGTGGTGAAGGCCCCGTCGATCCACCTGGTCCCTCGCCCCGCGGCTCCCGGCGCGCCGCGTTGACGCGACGCGGGCCGTCCCGGCGCTCCCCCCTGGCGCTCGGGGAGGCATAAGATGATTCGGCGGGCGAACGGCCCGCTCAGGGAGGAGGGGCGATGCCGCCTGACGTCCTTCCGAACGAAGCGTCCAGCCGACGAACGAGGCCGGTGCGGGAGCGCCGCGGCCGGCCGGGAAGGAGGATCCGATGCCGGTCCAGAAGCTGAAGGCCTTCCTCGACGAGAAGGGGATCCGCTACGTCTCGATCATCCACTCCCGCGCGTACACCGCCCAGGAGATCGCCGCGTCGGCCCACATCAAGGGGAAGGAGCTGGCGAAGGCCGTGATGGTGAAGGTCGACGGGAAGATGGCGATGGCCGTCCTTCCGGCGTCCCACCGCGTCAGCTTCGACCTCCTGAAGGGGGTGACGGGCGCCCGAGAGGTCGTCCTGGCGACCGAGGAGGAGTTCAAGGGGCTCTTCCCCGACTGCGAGCCCGGCGCGATGCCTCCCTTCGGGAACCTCTGGGGGATGGACGTCTTCGTGGCGGCCCGCCTCGCGGACGACAAGGAGATCTCGTTCAACGCGGGGTCGCACACGGAGCTGATGAAGCTCGCCTACGACGACTTCGAGCGGCTCGTCGCGCCGAAGGTCGTCGAGTTCGCCGTCCGGTAGGCCCGAGCCGCCCCGGCTCGGCGGCGGCCGCGGGAGGGGCCAGGCGGAGCGCGGCCCTCCAGCCGCGCTCCCTCAGGCCGCGGGAGGCTCCGTCCGCGGCCTGAGGACCGAGGCGACGACCCCCGCGAGGAGGATGAGGACGACGGCGCCCAGGAGCGTGAGGTTGAAGGCCTCTCCCAGGATCGTCCTGAGCCAGGTGTGGAGGAGCATCTTCACCCCGACGACCACGAGGACGATCGCCACCGCCACCTCGAGGTACTGGAACCGGTCGATCATCCTCTCCAGCGCGAAGTAGAGGCTCCTCAGCCCGAGGATCGCGAAGACGTTGCTCGTGAAGACGAGGAAGGGGTCGGCGGTCACCGCGAAGACGGCGGGGATGGAGTCGACCGCGAAGATCAGGTCGCTGACCTCCACGACGACGAGGACGAGGAAGAGCGGCGTCGCCATCAGCGTGCCGCGCGCGGCCCGCGAGACGGCTCCGTCCGCCTCCCTCGGACCCCCGGGCACCTCCGCCTCGGCCGCCCCCGCGCTCCCCGCCCGGACGAAGAAGCGTCCCCCGTGGAAGTGCTCCGTCACCGGCAGGAGCCGGCGCGTCAGGCGGACGACGGCGTTCTGTCCCGGGTCCGCCGGGGCCTCGTCGGAGAGGAGCATCTTCAGCCCCATCACGACGAGGAAGGCCCCGAAGACGTAGAGGACCCACCCGAACTCCCGGATCAGCGTCGTCCCGGCGGCGATCATCGCCCCCCTCATCAGGAGGGCGCCGAGGATCCCCCAGTAGAGGACCCGGTGCTGGTAGAGGGACGGGACCCGGAAGAAGGTGAAGATCAGGCTGATGACGAAGATGTTGTCGACGGCGAGCGACTTCTCGACGAGGTAGCCCGTCACGTACTTCACCGCCGCCGACGTCCCGTCGTTGTAGACGACCCCGAGGCCCTCGACGGTCCGGGGGTTCGTCGCCATCGGGTCGCGGCCGAGCCCGAGCCCCAGCCAGTGGTGCTCGTACCCGGCCCAGATGAAGAGGGTGAAGAGGAGCCCCAGCGCGATCCAGAACGCCGACCAGCCGAGCGCCTCCTTCACGCTCACGACGTGCGCCTTCCGGTGGAAGACGCCGAGGTCGAGCGCCAGGAGCGCGAGGACGAGGGCGACGAAGCCGGCGTAGAGGAGGAGCACCGTCCCTCCCGCCCTCAGCCCGGGGGCCGCTCGAAGCCGAAGGCGGCGAGCACGGCGCGGCCCGACGGCCCGAGGAGGAGGTCCCGGAGGGAGGCGGCGCCGGCGGCGTCGCCCGGTCCCTTCAGCAGGACCCCGGCCTGCTCGATCGGCGCGTGCGCCCCGGCGGGGACGAGCCACCAGCGCCCCTTCGGCCGCATCGGCGGCGCGACGGCGAGCGAGAGGGCGATCACCCCGGCGTCGGCCGCGCCGGACTCGGCGAACTGCGCCGCCTGGGACACGCTCTCCCCGAGGACGAGCTTCGGCTCCACGACGGCAGCGACGTCCCAGGCCTTCAGCGCCGCCAGGGCGGCGCGCCCGTAGGGAGCGTGCCGCGGGTTCGCGATGGCGACGTGCCGCACCGACGGGTCGAGGAGGGTCCGCTCCTTCAGGCGCGCCGGGTCGAGGCGAGACGCCGCCGGGACCCAGACGACGATCCGGCCGCGGCCGTAGAGGAAGACCCTGCCGTCCCGGGACAGCCCCGCCTCGACGAGCCGTCGCGGGTACCCCGCGTCGGCGGAGAGGAAGAGGTCGAACGGGGCTCCGTTCTCGATCTGGCTGTAGAAGCTCCCCGAGGAGCCGAAGGAGACGTCGACCCTGGACTCGGGCCGCGCCCTGCGGAAGGCCTCGAGGATCGGCTCGAGGGCGAACTTCAGGTCGGCCGCAGCGGCGACCCGGACGACGCCGCCCGGCACCTCGCCTCGCACCCGGCCCGGGATCGCCGCGCACGGAACGGCGACGGCGAGGGCTGCCGCGAGAGCCGCTCCTCGTCTCGTCCTTCCCGTCATCCGCTCTTTTCTCCCCTCTTCCGGCTGGCCGGCTCCGCGTGGCGGCGGCCCGGCGGGGGTCCGACGCCGGCGCGCTCGTCAACGGGCGTCGCGGCCGGTCCCCGGGGGACGATAGCCGACCGTCGAGGCCCAGCCAAGCGGCGCGCCTTCCGGGCTTCTCCCCGCGGATCGTCCCGGCGAGCCGCTCCGGGGCCGCCGCCGTCGCTCGTTGAGCGGCCCGCGAAGCCGCCGTATCCTGCCGGCGGGAGCTGACCGATGCCCTCGATCCCCGGCGGCCGCGCCTCTCATCGCGAGCACCTCGCACGGATCCGCCGGGCGGCCCTGGCGGCCGTCGAGCCGGCGGCCGCGGTCCGGAGGTTCCTCGGGTGCGACGGGAGCAGCGTCACCCTCGTCGGGACGAGCTGGCACATCGCGGCCAGCCGGCCGGTCCGCCTCGTCGCCGCGGGAAAGGCCGCCGTACCCATGGCCGAGGCCGCCGCGGCCATCCTCGGGGAGCGGCTGGGGTGCGGGGTCGTGGTCACGCGCCGCGGCCAGGCCGGGGAGTCGACGCTCCCGAAGCGGACGAGGCTCCTCGAGGCGGGGCATCCCGTCCCGGACGCGGAGGGCGAGGCGGCCGTCCGTGCCGTGGAGGAGCTCCTCTCCGCCCCCTCGGCCGACGACGTCGTCCTCGCGCTCCTCTCCGGCGGCGCCTCGGCGCTCCTTCCCGACCCCGCCCCGGGCCTCGCGCTCTCGGACCTCTCGGAGACGACCAGCCTCCTCCTCCGCTCCGGCGCCCCCATCGGCGAGATGAACGCGGTCCGCAAGCACCTCTCGCGCCTCAAGGGCGGGCGCCTCGCCCGCCTGGCCGCGCCGGCGCGCGTCGCCGCCCTCCTCCTCTCGGACGTCGTCGGGGACCGGCTGGACGTCATCGCCTCGGGGCCGACCGCTCCGGATCCGACGACGTACGCCGACGCCTGGAGCGTCCTCGAGGGCCGGGGGCTCCTCGCCCTCGTTCCGGCCGCCGTCCGACATCACCTCGAGTCCGGGCTGGCCGGCGAGGTCGAAGAGAGCCCGAAGCCGGGCGACCCGGTCTTCGCGCGGGTCCTCAACGTCGTGGTCGGCTCGTGCCGCCTCGCCGCCGAGGCCGCGGTCCGGGAGGCGCGGTCCCTCGGGTACCGGCCCCTCCTCCTGTCGACCTTCGTCGAGGGGGAGGCGCGCGAGGTCGTGCGGGTCGCCGTGGCGATGGCTCGCGGCGTCCTTTCGGAGGGGCATCCCGTCGCGCCCCCCGCCTGCCTCGTCTGGGGAGGCGAGACGACGGTCACCGTCCGGGGCGCCGGAAGGGGCGGACGGAACCAGGAGCAGGCGCTGGCGGCGGCGCTGGCGCTCGAGGGCGTTCCGGACGTCACCCTCATGGCCCTCGCCACCGACGGGTCGGACGGCCCGACCGACGCCGCCGGCGGCATCGTCGACGGGGCGACCGCCGCCGCGATCCGGGCGGGAGGGGTCGATCCGTCCCGGGCCCTCGCCGAGAGCGATTCCTACACCGCGCTCGAGGCCGGGGGCGCCCTCCTCAGGACCGGTCCGACCGGGACGAACGTGAACGACCTCCTCGTCGTCCTGGCCGGAAACGTCGGCTGAGCCTCACCGAGGGCCGCGAGCCCGGCCGCAGGGACGTCGATCCCCCGGAGGTCCTCGGCCGTCGCGGCCGGGTCTCGACGAGCCGGCCTGCACGCCCGCCGGTCGCTTATCCTGACGCGGCCGAATCGCGCCGATGAACGTCGAGATCGTCTTCATCGCCCTCTTCGCCCTCGCCACCGGCGTGGCCCTCGTGGCACGGCGGCTCGAGATCCCCTACACGGTGGCCCTCGTCGCCGCCGGCCTGGCGCTCGGCTTCTTCCACGTCCTGACGCCCCCGCACCTGACGCAGGAGCTCCTCTACGCGTTCATCCTCCCGGGCCTTCTCTTCGAGGCCGCGTACCACCTCGACGCACGCGAGTTCTGGCGGAACCGCCTCTCGATCAGCCTCCTCGCGGTCCCGGGGGTCGCGGCCGGCCTCCTCCTGACGGCCGGGATCCTGGTCGGCTTCCGCGAGACGATCGACATCCTGAACGGCATCAGCGTGAACGAGGCGCTCGTCTTCGGGGCGCTGATGGCGGCCACGGACCCGATCGCCGTCGTCGGGCTGATGAAGACGCTCGGAGCGCCCCGAAGGCTGCGGGTCCTCCTCGAAGGAGAGAGCCTCCTCAACGACGGAACGGCGCTGGTCGTCTTCACCCTCATCCTCGGCGTGGCGACGGGCGGGAGCGCCAGCGCCGCCGGCTTCGCGCTCTCGTTCCTGAAGATCGTCGGCGCCGGCGTCGCCGCGGGGGTTCTGGTCGGCCTCCTGATGTCGAAGCTGACGCAGGCGATCGACGACCCGATGATCGAGATCACGCTGACGACGATCGCGGCCTACGGCTCGTTCGTCCTCGGCGAGACGCTCCACGGCTCCGGGGTCATCGCCACCGTCGCGGCAGGGATGATCTGCGGGAACTACGGCGCGCGGACGGGGATGAGCCCGACGACCCGGATCGCCGCGGAGACCTTCTGGGAGTACGTCGCCTTCGCCCTGAACTCGATCGTCTTCCTCCTGATCGGCTTCGAGATCCGGATCGGAGCCGTCCTGGCGGCGTGGAAGCCGATCCTGGCCGCGTTCGTGGCGGTCCTCGGAGGACGCGCCCTGGTCGTCCTGGCGGTGACCGCGGTCCTCCGCCGGACGCGCGAGCGGGTCCCCTGGCCCTGGTCCGCCGTCCTCACCTGGTCGGGGCTCCGGGGCGCCCTCTCGATGGTCCTCGTCCTCGGGCTCCCCCGCGAGCTGCCGAATCGGGACCTCCTCGTCACGGTCACGTTCGGCGTCGTCCTCCTGACCCTGCTCCTCCAGGGGCTCAGCGTCGGGCCCCTGCTGCGTAGCCTCGGCCTGGCGGAGAGCGGCCACGGCCGGGCGGCCTACGAGGCGCAGCGCGGGCGCCTGCTGGCGGCGCGCAACGCCCTCGACGAGCTCGACCGGATGGCCCGGCAGGAGGGATCGCACGCCCCCCTCCTCGCCGAGGTGCGCCACGACTACGAGGAGCGGGCAGCGGCGGCCGAGGGAGCCCTCGAGGAGCTGTTCGGGCGGCGGGCGGAGATCCGGTCGGCGGAGCTGAGGGCCGTCCGCCGCCACCTCTTCCAGGTCGAGAAGGAGGCCCTGATCGACGGCCTCCAGCGCGGGGCCGTCGGCCGCGACGCCTACGAGGAGCTCCTCGCGGAGGTGGACGCTCGGCTCGTCAGGCTCGAGGAGGGGGAGGACGGGGAGGAGGGGGCGCAGGAAGTCCCTTCAACTCCGCGAGGCTGATTCGGCAGCGGGGCGGCGGCTCTCGCCGGAATCGCCCTGCCGCCGTCCCCCCGCGGAACGCGCCGGCTCAGCCGATGGGGCAATGGACCCGGTCGGGGCAGACCACCCCGGGGCCCGGATCGGCGTTCGGCGCCGGCAGCGGCTCGGGGTCGGGCGGGGGATTGAAGGGATCGGCCAGCGCCCGCAGCCGCTCCGTCAGCCAGCGCGACAAGTCGATGAGCGGCGAGGGGGCCTCGGAGGGCCGCTGCTCGCTCTGGACGGCGGGCCGGGGGGCGCCACGCCGGGCCGGGGATGCCGCCTCGATCGAGGCGGGCGTCAGGAGAGCCGCCGCAAGGGCAGCCGTCACGAGGGTCTTCTTCATTTCGTCCTCCGTCCCCTCCCCCCCGGGGAGGGCATCGGAAGGCGACGCCGAGCGCTCTGAGCCGTCTTCCGACCTAAAGTGGCCGGAACGGACGATTTTTCAGACAGGGGTCGGCAACTTTTTTCAGATTCTCGCCGTCCGTAGCCTCGCCCGGAGCCCCTCCTCCGCCTTTCGCCGGGCCGAGGCGAAGAGGTCGTCGTCCAGCCCCTCGCCGGCGACCAGGTTCCGGAGGGAGCCGAGGAGGGTCGAGTCGAGCGCCTCGTGCTCCAGGACGGTCGCCTCGAACCGCTCGAACAGGCCGAAGGCCGCCTCCCGCGCCCCCATCCGCCCGAGGCACTCGACCTCGAAGAGGGTGGCGGTCAGGGCGTCGGCGAGCGCCCCCTGCCGCTCGAAGAGGGCCGCGGCGTCGTGAAAGGCCCGGGCGGCCTCCCGGGGGAGGCCCATCTGGAGCAGGGTCCTCGCGAGGTTCGAGCGGATGAACGCGTGGACGGCGGGCCGCTCGGTCCGGGAGACGAGGCGGAGGGCGCGGGCGTACTCCCGCCGGGCCTCCCTGGGGCGCCCGAGCCTCAGGAGGCAGCTGCCGACGCCGTTGAGCGCGGTCACGTACATGTTCCAGATCCCGAGGTCGGCGAGGACGCCGAGGGTGCCGCGAAACCGTTCGAGAGCCTCCTCCTCCCGCCCCAGGTAGGAGAGGGCGAGGGCCTGGGCGCCGCGCGCCCGGGCCATCTTCTCGGTCAGGTCGAGGGCGTCGAAGGTCTCCTCGGCCCGCTCGGCCAGGACGAGGCCCTCGGCGGCCCTCTCCAGGAAGGTCCGGCGCTGGCTCTCCACCACCTCGACGTCGGCCAGCCTCATGGCGGAGAGGTCGCCGGCCGCGAACGCCCGCCATGCCGCGGCCAGCTCGCGGCCGCCCCGCTCGAGGTCGCCGGTCCAGTTGCAGGCGGCCCCGGAGAGGAGCCGTGCGGCTCCCCTGAGGTGGGCGAGCGGGACCGCCCGCTCGACGCGCGGGTCGGCGTCCAGCCTCCGCTCGCGCCGGACCCGCGCCGTCGCGGCGTCCCCGAGCGCCAGCCATCGGGCCGGGGCCTCGACCATCCGGCCCAGCGCCGCGTCGAGCCCGTAGCCGAGCGCGTACCGGTCGGTCAGCTCGGTGAGACGGAGCGCGTGGAGCGAATCCCGGAGGGCGTGGTCCGACTCCAGCGCCGCGGCCAGGAGGGCGTCCCGGCGGGGCGCCGCTTCCTGCGCGGCGTCGCGGCAGGCATCGATGAGGGAGGGGTCCCTCCCCGCCGCCGGGGAGGCCCCGGCGGGACGCGGCCGGGGCCGCCGGCGAAAGGGGTCGCCGCCCGGGAAGGCCATCTCCCGGGAGGCGTGCTCCTTCCTGAGCTGGTCGGTCACCTGCCGCAGGCCGGCGTCGAGGACCTCGATCTCCTGGAGGGCGCTCCTGCAGGAGTCGCAGGTCCGGAGGTGACGCCTCGCGGCGCCGTTCTCGAACTCCGAAAGGTCCGCGGCGACGAATCGAAGCAGGGCGAAATCGTCGAGGTGTCCGGCGGTCACGTACGTTGCAGACATGCGCGGAGTCTCCTAATGCAGCGGTTCACCAGCGTCCAGACGCTCGACGAGGAGACGGTTAGCTGGTCTGCCGTCTCCTTCAGGCTTCTTCCCTCGATGTAGTACGCGTAGAGGATCCGGCGGCAGGACGCCGAGATCCGCTCGAACCCCTGCCGCAGCAGGACGAGGCCGTCCGCCTCGCCCGCCGACGGTCCGCGGGGACGCGTGTCGGGACGGAGGCGCGCCATCTGCCGCGCCTCGACCAGCCCCTCGACGTGATTGCAGCAGCGGGTGTGGAAGACGCGGAAGGCGAACCCGTCGGGGCGGTGGACGTGCCCGTCAATCCGCATGATCTCGAGGAGGGTCTCCTGGAAGAGGTCCTCCGCCTCGCCCGCCGCGATGCCGAACTTCGTCGCCGCGTAGGCGACCAGCCGGTCTCTGAGCTCGGCGTCCCGGGCCAGCGCCTCGGCCAGGTCCGGCCCCCGCCGCGGCTGCTCCGGGTCCACGCTCACGCTCGCACCTCGCCCTCGCCGATCGGTCCGGGCCTCGATCGTAGCGTGCGGGCCACTCACGCCCACCTTCGCGCCCGGGCGAGGAAGTCCTCCGGGGGCATCGGCCTCCCGATCAGGAATCCCTGCCCGTAGCGGCAGCCCCAGCCGACCAGGGCGCTCCTCTGCTCGTCGGACTCGATCCCCTCGGCGACGACGCCCAGCTGGAGGCTCTCGGCCATCGACAGGACCGCCCGGGCGATCGCGGCGGACTCGGCGTTGCCCGGAAGGTCCGAGATGAACGAGCGGTCGATCTTCAGGGAGGTGATCGGGAAGCGCTTGAGCTGGGCGAGCGACGAGTAGCCGGTGCCGAAGTCGTCCAGGGAGATCCCGACCCCGAGGTCGCGCAGCGCCCGGAGGCTCCTGGCCGCCGCCTCGGGGTCCTCCATGACGGCCCCCTCGGTCAGCTCGATCTGAAGGCAGTCCGGGCGCAGGCCGCTCGCCTCGAGCGCGGCCGAGACGGCGCGGGCGACGTCCGAGCTCCGGAACTGGACGGCCGACACGTTGACCGAAAGGGTGATCGGCCCGATCCCCGATCCGGACCAGCCGTGCGCGATCCGGCAGGCATCCTCCAGGACGAGCTCGCCGAGCCGGGAGACGAGCCCTTCCTCCTCGGCCAGCGGCACGAAGACGGCCGGCGAGACGGGCCCCTGCTCGGGATGCTGCCACCGCACCAGCGCCTCGCACCCGACCAGCGTCCCGTCCACGAGCGACGCGATCGGCTGGAACTCGAGGGCGAGCTCGTGCCGCTCGATCGCCCGCTTGAGGTCGGTGCGCAGGACGTACCGGCTGGAGAGCTCGCCCCTCACGCGCGGGTCGAAGACCGACCACCGGCCGCGGCCGAGCCTCTTGGCCCGCGCGACGGCCGTCTCGGCGTCGCGAAGGACGTCCTCGGCCTCCCCGTACGGCCGGACGTCCTCGACGATCCCGATGGAGGCCCCCGCGACGACGGTCCGGGCCGCGACAAAGAACGGCTCGGCGAGGGCCGCGAGGAGCCCGCTGGCGCGGGCGCGGGCCTCGGACGGCTCGTTCACCTGCTCCAGGAGGACGCCGAACGAGTCCTCGCCGAGCCGCGCGACGAGGTCGTGGGAAGAGACGGCGCCCGCGAGCCGCTGCGCCGTGGTGGCCAGGACCCGGTCGCCCGCGGAAAGGCCGAGGGCCTCGTTGAGGAGGGTGAAGCGGTCGAGGTCCACGAGGAGGACGGCCGCCCGGAACTCGGGGAGGCGGTGGGTCAGGTCGAGGGCGTGCGTCACGCGGTCCAGGAAGCGCTGGCGGTTCGGCAGCCCGGTCAGGGAGTCCGTCCGGGCGTTCTTGAGGAGCTGCTCGAGGGCCCGGCGGAGGTCGGAGACGTCGGTGATGGAGCCCGCCATCCGCTTCGCCTCGCCGTTCGCGCCCCGGCTCGCGAGCCCGCGACAGAGGACCCAGACGAAGGAGCCGCTCCGGTGCCTGAGGCGCAGCTCCACCTCCAGGACCGGCGTGTCCCCGCGGCGGTGGAGCTCCACCAGGCGGACGAACGTCTCGCGGTCGTCGGGGTGGACCAGCGCCAGCCAGTCGTCGAAGGTTGCGACCGTCGCGCCGCCGGTGCTCCCGAGGAGCTCGTTCCACCGGGGCGCCAGGTAGATCCGGCCGGCGAGGAGGTCCCAGTCCCAGATGCCGCCGCTCGAGCCCGCGGCCGCCAGCGCGTACCTCTCGTCGCGCTCTCGAAGGGCCGCCTCGGCCTCGCGGCGCCGGCGGGACTGCTCGGCCTCGGAGAGGGCCCTGAGGACGGCGGGCGAGAGGCGCCCGAGGGCATGCTTCGGGATGCAGTCCGTCGCCCCGGCCCGGAGAGCCTCCGTGGCCCGTTCCTCGCCGATCGAACCCGAGACGAAGAGGAAGGGGATCGAAGGGAGCCGGCTCCGGGCGACCTGCATGGCGGTCCAGCCGTCCAGGAGGGGCATCGTGTAGTCGGAGAGGACGACGTCCGGCACGAACGACCCGAGGGCCGACTCGAGGCTTTCCCTCTCGTCGACGACCCGCCAGTCGACTTCGAGGCCGCCCCTGCGGAGCTCGAGGAGGACCAGCTCGGCATCCACCGGATCGTCCTCCACCAGAAGGACTTTGACCGGCGCGCGCGGGCCGCCGGACCGAGCGCTCCTCGCGAGGCCGTCGTCCGTTCGCGCCTCCTGGCGCACCCCGACCCACGGCTCCCTTCCCGCAGAGCTCGTCATCTCACCCTTTAAGTGGGCTCGAGGAGGCGAAATTAGGACAGGGGGGAGCGATTTTTTTTCTTCCGGCCCGGAACCCGGGGAGGGCCGCCCGTCTGGCCACGGAGCGGGCCGTCGGTTAGGCTCGGGGCCTGGAGGACGTGGTGGCCGAAATCCTCGTAACGGTGGCGGCGCGGACCGACACCGGTCCGGTCCGCAAGAACAACGAGGACGCGTTTCGGGTGGTGGAGCTCGACTCGGGGGCGGTGCTGGAAGGGGTCGCGGGCTCCCGTGTCTGCCGCCCGGGCTCGCGGGGCGTCCTCCTGGCGCTGTCCGACGGGATGGGAGGGAGCCAGGCGGGAGAGGTCGCGAGCGCGCTGTCGGTCGAGAGGCTCGCGGCGGCGCTCCTGGCCGCGCCCGACGCCGTGCCTCCGGAGCGGAGGCTCCTCGAGGCGGTGAGGGGCGCGAACGCCGAGGTCGTCCGCGCGGCCCGCGTCGGCTCCCGCCGCGGGATGGGGGCGACCCTGACCGCGGTCGTCGTCCACGACGGGATGGCCCTCCTCGCCCAGGTCGGAGACTCGCGCGCCTACGCCCTGAGGAGCGGCATCCTCCAGCAGGTCACGAGGGACCAGAGCCTCGTCCAGGCCCTGGTCGACTCCGGCACCCTCACGCCGGAGCAGGCCCGGACCTCGTCGCGGAAGAACGTCATCCTCCAGGCCCTCGGCCGCTCGAAGGAGGTCCTGGTCGCCCTCGGGAGGCTCCAGCTCCGGCAGGGGGACCGGCTCCTGCTCTGCTGCGACGGGCTGTCGAACACCTTCGAGCACGGCGAGCTCGCCCGGCTCCTTTCGGACGGCGACCCGGCCGCCGCGTGCGACCGGCTGATCGAGCAGGCGATCTCGCGGGGCGCCGACGACAACGTGACCGCCGTCGTCGCGCACGTCGAGGGGAAGGACCTTCCCCCCGCCCGGGCGGACGAGCCCCCGGTCGCGACGCTCGACGTCCTCCGGGACTGGCGGAGCTAGCCGGCGGGACCCTGGCGGGAGGAGCCCCCGGTCCCCGAGGGCGGGACGAGGTGCCGTGCGCTCCGCTGCTGGACGAGCCTCACCAGCTTCTGGGCCCGGAACCACCACCGGGTGCACCACCGGCAGAGGTGGGTCCAGTCGCGCGGGTGGAGGAACGGGTCGAACCCCGCGCAGTCGGGGTCGTGCCCCGGCCGCACGGCCGGAGAGCGGGACCTCAGCGCCAGGAGGAGATTCGTGGCGGCTGCGGTGAGAGGCATCGCCCGATTCTCCACCAAAGCGCGCCGGGCGGGCGGATTATCGGGGGCCTTCCCGCTCCCCTCGCCCCGCCGGACGCCCCACCGCGCGCACGCGGACGCCGGCCCCCTCGAGGGCCGCGCGGACCCGCGAAGCGATCGTCGCGGCGCCCGGCGTGTCCCCGTGAAGGCAGAGGGTCCGGACCCGGACCTCGACGGCCCCGCCGCCGGGGACCTCGACCAGGCCGTCCCGCGCCAGCGAGACGGCCTGGCGCGCCGCGGCCTCGGGACTGTCGTGGAGGGCCCCGGCCTCCCCGCGCGGGACGAGCGTGCCGTCCCGCCTGTACCGGCGGTCGACGAAGCCCTCCGCCACCGTCGTCACGCCCGCGCCGGCCCCCTGCGCGAGGAGACCGCCGGTCGGGGGCCCGACGAGGACGAGGAGCGGGTCGGCGGCCCTGAGGGCGCGGATCACGGCCTCGGCCACCTCCGGCTCCGCGGCGGCCGCGTGGTACAGCGCCCCGTGGGGCTTCACCAGCGTGACCGGGACGCCGACGGCCGCCGCCGCCCGGAGGAGGGCTTCGATCTGCCCGCGGAGCGAGGCGTACAGGCTCTCCGGGTCGATCGTCAGGCGCGTCCGGCCGAAGCCCGCCCGGTCGGGGAACGACGGGTGCGCCGCCACGGCGAGCCGGTGCTCGAACGCCAGCTCCAGGGCGGCGCGCATGCTCCCCGCGTCCCCGGCGTGCCCGCCGCAGGCGACGTTGATCGTCGTGGCGAACGGCGCGATCGCCGCGTCGTCCCAGCCCTCTCCCCCGTCGAAGTTCAGGTCGATCGTCCGCGGACCGTCTCCGTCCATCGCGTGAGCCTCTCCTCGCTCTCGGCCAGCGCCGCTCGCGCCTCGCGCCACGAGACGCCCCGGAACCGGATCCTCTGCCCCGTCCGGACCCGGACCATCAGGCCGAGGTCCGCCTCCGCGACGGAGCCGATCTGAGGGTACCCCCCGGTCGGCGGCCCCTCGTGGAGCAGGACGATCGGGGCCCCGTCGCGCGTGACCTGGACCGCGCCGGTGAGCGCCCCCTGCGAGGGGAGCTCCCGGTGGACCTCGCGCGCGAGCGACGGGCCGCGGAGACGGAAGCCGGCCCGGTTCGAGGCCGGCAGGACCTCCCAGGCCGCCTCGACCAGGGCCCGCCGCTGCCGGTCCTCGAACTCCTCCGCGTGTGCCCCCGGCGCGAGCCGGACCACCACCTCGGCCCCGTCGTGGCCGAGGAGATCGGGGGGCAGCGGAACGGTGCCCCGCGGCGTCCTGGCGCTCCCCACCTTCAGGACGTCCCCGCGGACGAGCCGGCGTCCGTCGACTCCGCCGAACCCGGCTGCGACGGAGGTCGACAGGCTCCCCAGGACGGCCGGGACCTGAAGGCCGCCCCCCACGGCGACGACGGCTCGGCCCGCCCCCTGCGCAGGAGAGAGGTCGATCTCGTCCCCGGCCGCGAGCCGGATCGGCCGTCCGGGAGCCGGTCCGAAGGGCGCGCCGGCGACGGCGAGGATGACGTCGTCCTCCTCGGCGCGCAGGACGGGCCCCTGGTACCAGATCTCGAGCCCCGCCGCGCCGGGCGGGTTCCCGACGAGGACGTTCGCGAACGCCAGCGCCTCGCGGTCGATCGCGCCTCCCCGGGGGACGCCGAGGGCGCCGAGGCCCTCGCGCCCCAGGTCCTGGACCGTGGTGAGGAGGCCGGGGCGGAGGACGGCGAGTCGCGTCACGAGCCGAGCGTGAAGAGGACCTCGTCTCCGGGCGCGAGGAGGGCGGGCGGGTCCGCTCCGGGGTCGAAGAGGCGGACCGCCGTCGTGGCGACGAGGTTCCACCCGCCCGGAAGGACGGAGGGGTAGACGCCGGCGTAAGGTCCGGCGAGGGCCACGCTCCCGGCGGGGACCGCCTCGCGCGGGGTGGAGCGCCGGGGCAGGCGCAGCTCCCCCGGGAGCCCGTAGAGGTAGGGGAAGCCGGGCGCGAAGCCGACGAAGCCGACGCGGAAGCGGCATCCGAGGAACGCCTCCCAGAAGGCGGCGGCCTCGAGCCCCGTCCGCTCGAGCACCTCCGGGAGATCCACTCCGCCGGGGACGATCGCGATCTCGTGGCACCGCCCCGGAGCGGCAGGCGGAGGTAACCCCGCCCCGAGCTCGACCTCGAGCCTCTCGAGGAGCCCGGGGTCGAGCCGCTCGCCGCCCCGCACGAGGAGCGACCGGGCGGCGGGGACGGCGTCGACGAGGCCCGGAGGAGGCGCCGCCGCGAGCCGGCGCCACGCGGCGACCGCTCGCCGGTTCGCGGCCTCCTCGTCGTCGTCGTCCCACGACAGGAGCCACGCGCGCTCCCCCGCCTCCTTCACGCCGGGCGGTCCTTCCAGAGGAGGTAGACCGGGACCCCGGCGGCGAAGAGGAGGAGGCCCGGCCAGGCGTTCTCGGGCCGCGCCATCGTCAGCAGCCCGCAGAGGACGGTCGCGGGGATCGCGTAGAGGAACGGCGTGACGGGATAGCCCCAGGTCCGGTACGGGCGCGGGAGGTCCGGCTCGCGCCGCCTGAGGACCGGGACGGCCATCACGAGGAGGACCGAGAGGACGAGCTCCGCGGCCACGACGTACCGGAGGAGCTCGGAGTAGGTCCCCGACAGGACGAGGAGGGCCGCCAGGACGGCCTGCAGGCCGAGCGCCCGCCCCGGCACCTCGCGCCCGTTGAGCGCGGCGAACGGGCGGAAGAAGAGCCCGTCGCGGGAGAGGGCCCAGACGACCCGCGCTCCCGAGAGGACGAGACCGTTCACGCACCCTCCCGTCGAGACGAGGATCGCGGCCGCCATCGCGCGCTCCCCCCAGCCGGGGAAGAGCGCCGCGGCCGCGGCCGTGCCGACGCGGTCCGAGGCGGCGGTCGCGATCCCCCCGAGCCCGAGGACCCTCAGGTACGACACGTTCGCCAGGACGTAGAGGGTCGCCACGAGGAGGCATCCGACCGCGAGGGCGAGAGGGAACGTCCGGGCCGGGTCGCGCACCTCGGCGCCCGGGAAGGTGACGTTCGTCCAGGCGGACTGCGAGAAGAGCGGGCCCGACATCGCGACCGCGACCGCGAGGGCGAGGAGGAAGCCGTCCGGCGGCAGGAGGCCGGGCCGGGCCGCGACGGGCGCGACGGCCGGGACGAGGAGGAGTCCGGCGAACGTCAGGCCGGCGAGCGCGGCGACCTTCACGAGGGTCAGGACGTTCTGGATCCGGGTCCCCGTTCTCAGACCCCGGGCGTTCGCGGCCGACAGGAGGGCGATCAGCGCGATCGCGACGACCTTCTCCCTCGGCCCGTCGAGACCCGGGAGGAGGACGCCGAGGAAGCGGGCGAAGGCCACGGCGACCGCGGCGATCGTCCCCGTCTGGACCACCGTCACGAGCCCCCAGGCGTAGAGGAAGCCGGCGAGGGGGCCGTAAGCGCGCCCGAGGAAGACGTACGGGCCTCCGGCCTGCGGGAAGAGGACGGCGAGCTCCGCGCAGGCGAGCGAGGCGACGACCGTGAGAGCTCCCGCGAGGGCCCAGACGCCGAGGAGGAGCGCCGGGCTCCCCACCTGGCGGGCGGACTCGGCCGAGACGATGAAGATCCCCGACCCGATCATCGAGCCCGCGACGAGCATCGTCGCGTCGAAGGGCCCGATCAGCCGCCGCGGGGCTCGGGCGGCTTCGAGAGGGGCCGCGGGGGCGGGAGGCTCGGGGCTCGCGGGCGTCACGGGACCTCCTGTCTCGGATGGCGACCCGCGGACGTTACACCGTCCGGGCAGGTGGCCCGATAATGGCCTCACGTGAACGATGGAACGGCGGGACTGGCGACGGCGCGCCGCGCGCTCGACCTCCTCGCGGGCGCGGTCCACGACCTGAGGAACCCCCTCTCGGTCGTCATCGGCTGGGCGGAGCTCCTGGCGGAGGACTCCGACCTCGACGCGTCGACGCGGAAGGAGGCGGTCCTCAAGCTCCTCGGGTCGTGCCGGCGGATGGAGCAGCTCCTGGCCGAGCTGGGAGAGATGACCGCCCTCGAGCGGGGCAACGCCCCCCCGGACGGGGGCGTCCTCGACCTCGTCGAGGTCGTCCGGGCGAGCGCGGAGGCCCATCACGGCGTCGCCGGCCGCAAGGGCCAGGTCATCGAGGTCGCCGCCGACCCGCCCGGTCCCCTCCTCGCCCTCGGCGACCCGCCGCGGGTCCGGCGGGTGGTCGACCACTACCTCTCGAACGCCCTGAAGTTCTCGCGGCCCGGCAGCGGTGTCTCCGTCCGGCTGACGCTCCTGCCGTCGGCCGCCCGCTGCTCGGTGACGGACCGGGGACCGGGCCTCACCCCGGAGGAGCAGGCCCGCCTCTTCTCCCCCTTCCCGAAGCTGGGGCCGCGCCCGACGGGAGGCGAGCACTCGACCGGCCTGGGCCTGACGATCGTCAAGCGCCTCGTGGACGAGATGCAGGGGCGCGTCTGGTGCGAGAGCGTTCCCGGCGAGGGGGCGACGTTCTTCCTCGAGCTGCCGCGGGCTCCGGGCACCTGAGGCGTCCCGCGCCCGCGGTGCGCTACGCTGTGGGGGCGCCCCGAAGCCCGGGAGGACGGTGCGAGAGGGAGGGACCATGGAGGAGACCCTCGCGTTCGTGATGGCAGGCGGCCAGGGGGAGCGGCTCCGGCCTCTCACCGACGTCCGCGCCAAGCCGGCGGTCCCCTTCGGCGGGATCTTCCGGATCATCGACTTCACGCTCTCCAACTGCATCAATTCCGGGTTGCGCCGGATCTACGTCCTCACCCAGTACAAGTCGCACTCGCTCTCCAACCACCTGAAGGCGGGCTGGAACATGCTCAGCCGCAGGCTCGACCAGTTCATCGACGAGGTGCCCGCCCAGCAGCAGACGGGGGGGAGCTGGTACCGGGGCACGGCCGACGCCATCCGCCAGAACGTGAACTTCGTGGAGGAGAACCGCCCTCGCCGGGTGCTCGTCCTCTCGGGAGACCACGTCTACAAGATGGACTACGGCCTGCTCCGAGGCTTCCACGACGAGAAGAAGGCCAGCCTCACGGTCGCGTGCGTCCGCGTGGGCGTGGAGGAGGCGGCGGGGAGCTTCGGGGTGATGGAGGTGGACGGGGAGGAGCGGATCGTCGGGTTCGAGGAGAAGCCCCGGGAGCCGAAGACCCTTCCCGGCGGCACGCACTGCCTCGCCTCCATGGGGATCTACCTCTTCGAGTCCGACTGCCTCCTGAAGTCGCTGGCCGGCGACCACCTGGACTTCGGCAAGGACGTCATCCCCGAGCTCGTCCGCCAGGGCGTGCCGGTCTACGCGTACGACTTCACCCGGCGCAACAGGTTCGAGGAGTGGGAGTACTCCGCCCAGGAGGGGGTCCGCCGGAAGGAGCTGGTCGCGGCCGCCAGCGACTGCGACTACTGGCGCGACGTCGGGACGCTCGAGCAGTACTGGCTCGCCAACCTCGACCTCGTCCGGCCCTCGCCGAAGTTCAACGTCTACGGCGAGCGGTTCGCCGTCTTCTCCAACCCCGGCCACTTCCCGCCCGCGAAGTTCGTCCACGACCTCCCGGGACGGTCCGGCGTCGCGATGAACTCGATCGTCGCCGACGGGGTGATCGTCAGCGGCGCCACCGTCCGCAACTCGGTCCTCGGCTCCGGCGTCTACGTCCACAGCTACGCCGAGGTGGAGTCCTCCGTCCTCTTCGGGGGCTCCCTGCACGGGGGCTACATCACCGAGACGGACATCGGCCGCCACTGCCGGGTCCGCAACGCGATCATCGACAAGAACGTCCGGCTCACGGCGGGCACCTCCGTCGGATACGACCGTGCCGAGGACGAGAGCCGCGGGCTGAAGACGGTCCCCGTCGGGGACGGCGGCGCCTACATCGTCGTCGTCCCCAAGGACTGCGTCGTGTAGCCGGGAGCCGTCGGAGCCGGCCTCAGCCGGAGAGCGCGTTCTGCAGGTCGGCGATCAGGTCGTCGGCGTGCTCCAGCCCGATCGAGAGGCGGACGAGGTCCTGCGGGGTCGTCGAGGCCGGCCCTTCGCTCGTGGCCCGGTGCTCGATGAGGCTCTCGACCCCGCCCAGCGACGTGGCCCTCACGAAGAGCTCGGCCCTCCCGACCGCCCGGAGGGCCGCGTCCCGTCCCCCGGCCGCGTGGAACGAGAGCATCCCGCCGAACGCCTTCATCTGGCGGCGGGCCGCCTCGTGGCCCGGGTGGCCGGGGAGCCCCGGGTAGTTGACGCGCGCCACGGCGGGGTGCGCCGCCAGGGCCTCGGCCACCTTCAGCGCCGTGGCGCTCTGCGCGGCCACGCGGACCGCCAGCGAGCGGACGCCGCGGAGGACGAGCCAGCTGTTGAACGGCGAGGAGACCGCGCCGAGGACGTGGCGCGCGTGGAGGACCCTCTCGAAGAACGGGTCGCGCGACCGGAAGACGAGCGCGCCCCCCTGGACGTCGCTGTGCCCCCCGAAGTACTTCGTGGTCGAGTGGAGGGCCACGTCCGCCCCGAGCTCGAGCGGGCGCTGGAGGACGGGCGTGGCGAAGGTGTTGTCGACGACGGCGAGGGCGCCGGCCTCGTGCGCCGCCGAGACGGCGGCGGCGACGTCGACCACCTTCATCAGGGGGTTCGAGGGGGTCTCGATCCAGACGAGGCGCGTCTCCCGCCGGATCGCCCCCCGCAGGGAGTCGACCTTCTCCATCGCGGCGGACGACGTCTCGATCCCCCACTCGCGGAAGAAGTCGACGCCGGCCACCCGGTAGCCGTAGTAGACGTCGTCGGGGAGGACGACGTGGCTCCCCTTCGGCAGGGCCTGGAGGAGCGCGGCGCCCGCCGCCATCCCCGAGGCGAAGGCGAGGGCGGCGGCGCCCCCCTCGAGCGGGGCGAGGGCGGCCTCGAGGGCGTCCTGCGTCGGGTTCGACTCCCGGACGTAGACGTGCCCGCCGAGCGGCACGCCGTCGCGGTCCCGGGCGAACGTCGTCGAGAGGTGGAGGGGCGGGGCGACGGCCCCGGTCGTCGGGTCGGGGGCGAAGCCGGCGTGGACGGCGAGCGTCTCGATCCTCATGGCGCCAGCCTACCGGAACCTCTGTGAAAGAATCTCGCCGTGCGTTTCGCCCCCCTCGCCGCAGCCGCCCTCGGCGCCGTCCTCCTCGCCGCCTCGCCGGTCGAGGCGACCCTCGAGCTGCCGGGCAAGCCCGACGTGGAGGCCGCCCTCCGGCAGGGGCGGGACCGGCTCTCGAACTACTTCTGGAGGCTCCGGACCCAGGTCATGATCGACGGCGACCTCCGGATCGAGAAGCTCGAGGACGCGAGCCTCGCCCCGAACGGCTCCCTCCTCGCGAGGAAGACGATCCGTTTCGAGAGGAAGCCGGCCGTCGTCCGCTTCCCCGAGAACGACCCGCGCTCCCGGCTCGAGCGGCCGCCCACGCCCGAGGAGGAGGACCGGCTCTCCGCCCTCGGGATGGACCTCCTCCAGCTCTACGCGTCGCTGACGCCCGAGAGGCTCGGCGCCTGGGCCCGGTCGGCCGAGATGAAGCTCCCGGACCCCGACCGTCCCGGCCGCTTCCGGCTCGTGGGCCGGGGGCTCGGACGCCCGCTGGACGAGGTGACCCTCTACCTCGACGTCGGCACCCTCGCCGCGACCGAGGTCGAGGTCAAGACGACCGTCCAGCCGGCCGTGAAGGACATCGCGTTCCTCAGGATCCAGTTCGAGCCGCTCCCGGAGCCGTCCCCCGCCGCCGTCGGGCTCCGGATCCCGAAGCGGATCTTCCTGAACATGACCGTCGGCCGGCGCCGCGTCACCTTCGACATGGAGACCGCCGACTGGCGCTCGCTCCCCTGAGCGGCGCCGCCCCGCCGGCCTCGCGCCGGAGCCCGACCAACCAGAGGAGGTTCAGATGGAACGACCCGAAGCCGTGAATTTTGGAGGCAAGATGCTGACCGTCGTCGGCCCCGAGCTGAAGCCGGGAGACGCCGCGCCCGACTTCCGCCTCGTGGCGAACGACTTGTCGGTCAAGACTCTCGGAGAGTGGGCCGGCACCACCCGGATCGTCTCCGTCGTCCCGTCCCTCGACACGGGGGTCTGCGACCGGCAGACGCGCCGCTTCAACGAGCTCGCGGCGTCGATCCCGGACGTCGTCGTCCTGACGGTCTCGATGGACCTCCCCTTCGCGCAGAAGCGCTGGTGCGGGGCCGCGGGGGTCGACAAGGTCCACACCCTCTCCGACCACCGCGACGCGAGCTTCGGCGCCGCCTGGGGGACCCTCATCAAGGACGTCCGCCTCCTGCAGCGCGCCGTCTTCGTCGTCGGCAAGGACGGCAGGGTGAGGCACGCCCAGTACGTCGTCCAGACCGGGACCGAGCCCGATTACGACGCGGCGCTCGCCGCAGCCCGGGGCTGACGCTCCGCCGCGAGCCGGACGGGCGACGGGCGGGCGCCGCGGCGCCCGCCCGTCGCCTTCTCAGCCGGCCTGCCCCGCGTCGTCGACGAGGCTCACGAGGCCGTCCTTGCTCCTTCGGGCCAGGACGAGGGCCGCGGCCAGGACCAGGACCAGCCCGTCGGCCACGAGGACCGTCGTCGGGGGAAACAGCTTCGACGCCGCCCCGGCGGCGAGGTTCCCGAGCGGCATCGCGCCGCGGAACGCGAGCGAGTAGAGGCTGACGACCCTCCCCCGGAGCGAGTCGTGGACCTGCGTCTGGACGAGGGTCATGAAGCTGGCGAAGACCACCATGAGCGTCGCGCCGGCGAGGAAGAGGAGCGCCCACGAGAGGAGCTTGACCCTGGAGAGGGCGAAGGCCGCCATCAGGAGACCGAAGGTGCCGAGCATGACCGCCGCCAGGAGCCCCTTCCGCCGGACCTGCGCCGTCACTCCCGCCATTCCGATCGCCCCGAGGACCGCGCCGACGCCGAAGGCGGCGAGGAGGTGGGAGAGGTCCTCGGCGTTCCCGTGGAAGACGTCCCTGGCGAAGACCGGGAGGAACGTCACGAGCGGCATCGAGCAGAAGCTGCCGACGAACGCGAGGCCCACGAGGCCGCGGAGGGGGGGCCGTCCCTGCACCTCGGCCACGCCCGTCTTCAGGCTCTCGAGGATCGGCTCGGCGCCGTCGGCCACGACCGGAGGGCGGGGCCTGAGGGCGAGGAGGGCGAAGATGACCGCCACGAAGGAGAGGCCGTTGAGGCCGAAGCAGCCCGCCGCTCCGAGGCCGGCGAAGGCCAGCCCCGCGAGGACGGGCCCCACGACCCGGGCCAGGTTGAACTGGATCGAGTTGAGGGCGACCGCGTTCGGGACGTCCTTCCTCTCCACGAGGGTCGGCACCAGCGCCTGGTAGGCGGGGCCGCCGAAGGACTGGGCGAGACCCGTCCCGAACGAGAGGGCGAGGATGATCCCGACCGTGACCGAGTGCGTGGCGACGAGCGCCGTCAGCGAGAAGGCGATCGTCATCTGGACGAGCTGCGAGACGAGGAGGATCCTGCGGCGCTCGACGCGGTCGGCCAGGACGCCGCCGAAGAGCGAGAAGAGGATGAACGGGGCGTCGGAGAGGAACGCGTCGAGCCCCAGCCAGAAGGCGGAGCCGGTCAGCGTCAGGACGAGCCAGCTCTGGGCCACCTTCTGCATCCAGGTCCCGACGCTCGACGTGAAGGCGCCGAGCCAGAGGATGCGGAACTCGCGGTAGCGAAAGGCCCGAAAGGTCTCGGATGGAGAGAAGGTCACGCCGGAGTGTGGCACGTCCCCCGCGGCCGGCGGCCGCCGGCGGGACGGCCCGGGGGGGCCGGGACCGCGGCGCCCCGGCCACCCCGTCCCCGGGGGTCGGCGTCAGCGGGAAGCGCCGGCGGCGATGCCCCGGTTCACCTCCCCGATCGCCTCGTCCACCAGGCGGAGGGCCCGGACGCGGTGACCTCCCTTGTCGTGGGCGGCCGACTCGAGCTCGGCCCGTGCGGCCCGCAGCTCGTCGATCGCCCGCTGCATGTGCGGCTGCCCCCCCGCCGTCGAGGCGCAGCCGACCGCGAAGGCGAGCGCGCCGGCCGCCGTCCAGGCGATCGTCCGGCCCGCCCGCGGCGGCGTCCTCACCGCCCGGCGGCGATGCCCTTGTGGACCTCGCCGATCGCCTCGTTGACGAGCCGGATCGCGTTGACCCGGTGCCCGCCCTTGTTGCGCGTGGAGACCTCGAGCTCGGACTTGGCCGCCTGGAGGTGGTCGAGGGCCGACTGCATGTGCGGCTGGTTGGCGGTCGCGCGGCCGACCCAGATGCCGGCCGCCAGCAGCGCCGCGAGGCCGAGGACCCGGACGGGACGGACGTGGAGGGGGAGGTAACGCTTCATGGGAGCTCCTTTCGCCTCGATTGATTTGAGACCCCATCTCCATAATATCCATCCCGCGAGGCCGGCGCGAACGGCCCCGTAGAATGGCTGGCCGCCCGGCCGGACGCGCCGGCCCACGGGGGATCCGCATGCAGAACCTCACCCAGGCCGCGCGCCGGGACCGCCTCGTCGACGTCGCCGCCTCCGAGCCGCGGGGCCCGGTGGTCACGGCCGACGCCTCCGCAGAAGCCGCGCTCCTGGACCGGATCCGCGGCGGCGTGGTCGGCTCGGACGCGACGATCGAGACGCCGTTCGGGACCCGGCCGCTCCGGTACTTCGACTTCATCGCCTCCGGCCGCTTCCACCGCGACGTCGAGGACGAGCTCGCCGAGCGGGTGCTCCCCTACATGGCGAACACCCACACGGAGAGCAACGCGACGGGCCGGCTCATGACCGCCTACTACGAGCGCGCGTTCGAGCGGATCGCCGGGTACGTCGGCGCGGGGGCGGACGACGTCCTGATCCCGGTCGGGTCGGGCTCGACGGGGGCGATCAACCGGCTCATCTACGTCCTGGGCCTGAGGATCCCCGACCAGCTCGAGGAGCGGCACCGGCTCCAGCGCCATCTCCCCGAGGAGGCGCGGCCCGTCATCTTCCGCTCGATGATGGAGCACCACTCCAACGACATCGCCTGGCGGGAGACCATCGGCGACTCCGTCTACGTCGACTTCGACGAGCACGGCAGGATCAGCGTCGACGACCTCGCCGCCAAGCTCGGCCGCTACGCGAGCCGGCCCTGGAAGATCGGGACCTTCAGCGCGGCCTCGAACGTCACCGGGATCCTCAACGACGTCCACGCCCTCGCCCGCGTCCTCCACGCGCACGGCGCCTGGGCCTTCTTCGACTTCGCGGCCGCCGGCCCCTACGTCGACGTCGACATGCACCCCGAGGGCGACCCCGGCGCGGCCCTCGACGCGACCTTCTTCTCCGTCCACAAGTTCCTCGGCGGGCCGCGGACACCCGGCCTCCTCGTGGCGAACCGGCGCCTCTTCACGAACCGGGTCCCGGCGGAGCCGGGCGGCGGGACCGTCCTCTACACGTCGCCCTGGGACCACCGGTACCTCTCGGCGATCGAGTTCCGCGAGACGGGCGGGACGCCGCCGATCGTCCAGTCGATCCAGGCGGGCCTGGCGTTCGACCTGAAGGCCGCTCTCGGCACCGAGCGGATCGAGAGGATCGAGCAGGACTACCTGCGCCGCTTCCTCGGGACGTTCGCGGGGCGGGACGGACTCTACGTCCTCGGCAACCTCGAGACGCGAAGGCTCGGCGTCCTGTCGGTCATCTTCCGCGACCTCCACCACAACCTGGCCGCGACGCTCCTGAACGACCTCTTCGGCATCCAGGTCCGCGCCGGGTGCATGTGCGCGGGACCGTACGGGCACCTCCTCCTCCACATCGACGAGGACCACTCGAGGGAGATCCGGCACCGGCTCGACGAGGGGCACATCGGCGAGAAGCCGGGATGGGTCCGGATCAGCCTCGGCCCGACCGTCTCGGAGGACGAGTTCCAGGTCCTCCTGGAGGCGGTGGACCACCTCCTGTCGCGAGGCCGGAGCTACGCGGACGACTACGAGCTGGTCGACCGGACCGGCGAGTGGGTCCGGAAGGGCGCCGCCCGGGCCGGGGCGCGGGGATAGGCGCGCCGCCGGTCCGGCGGCGCGCCGTCTCTCCTCCCGGGGCTCGGGCCGGCCGGTCCCCCTACCGGCAGGAGATCCGGATCGACGCCGCGGTGTCCTCGCCGACCGGAGTGTTGCCGAGGTTGTTGTCGCGCTCCCGGAACGTGGTCGAGCGCCCCCGGTAGTTGGGGTCGGCGAAGAGGGTGGCCAGGCACCCGGGGGTGACGTCGATCGAGCTGGCCTGGCCCGACCCGAACGGCGTCCGGGCCAGGTCCGGGATGTCGCGGTCCACGAAGAAGGCGGGGCCCCTCCCGTCGCGATCGCGGTAGAGGACCGCTCCCCTTCCTCCGTTCCCTCCGCCCCACGGCTGCTCGCCGCGGTCCCAGTCGCCGTCGGGGCGCCCGCCGCCCCGTCCGCCGCAGTCCACCCGGAGGGACGCGGTCGTGTCCTCGCCGACCGGCGTGTTCCGCAGGTTTCGGTCGGCCTCGCGGAACGTCGTCGAGCGCCCCCGGAAGAAGGGGTCGGCGAAGAGGATGGCCACGCAGCCCGGGGCGACGTCGACCGAGCTGGCCCGCCCCGATCCGAACGGGGTCCGCGAGAGGTCGGGGACGTCGCGATCGAACGTCTGGGACGGGCCGGAGAGGTCCCGGTCCCTGAAGAGGGTCACGCCGCGCCGTTCCCGCGGGCGGCGCCCCTGTCCCGGGCCCCAGCCTTCGCCCCCGCAGTCGACGCGGAGCGAGGAGGCCGTGTCCCTCCCGAGGCGGGTGTTCCCGAGGTCGTTGTCCCGCTCGTGGAGCTCGATGCTCCGGCCCCGGTATCCCCGGTACTCGAAGAGGACCGCCGTGCAGCCGGGGTCGACGTCGACCGACCGGGCGCGATTCGCCCCGAACGGGGTCGCGCCCAGGTCCGCGATGTCGTAGGAGAAGGTCTGGCTCGGTCCGGTCGCGTGGACCCCGGCGTAGAGCGTGACGCCACGCTCGGGCTGCGCCTCGGCCAGCCCGGCGAGGCCGATCGCTCCCGCGAGGAGAAGCGTCGGGAAGCGGTTCCGGATCGTCGGTCTCATGCGTCACCTCCAGCCGTCGGAGAGGAGACCCCACTTTACGCCACGAGCGCCTCCGGACCGAGGCGACCGGGGCCCCTCGGGGCGGGAGGTCAGCCCGGGAGCGGCTCCCCGGTCAGGCTCGACCAGCCCGGCTCGGCGGCCGGCACCGCCTCCAGGGAGGCCGCGAGCCCGGCGGCCCAGGCGGTGACGTCCGCGGGCCTCGTCGCCGGGTCCCGCGCGAGGCCCGCGAGGAACGCGGCGTCGACCTCCTTCGGAAGCCCCTCGCGAAGGGCGGAGGGCGCCGGGGGAACGCCCGAGGAGATCGCCGTGAAGATGTCGCCGAGGCCGGCCGCCTCGATCAGGCGACGGCCGGTGAGCGCCTCCCAGCCGACCGCCGCGAGGGAGTAGAGGTCCGTCGCGGGCGTGACCCGCTGTCCGTTGACCTGCTCGGGCGCCATGTACGCGGGCGTCCCGACGAGCATCCCGGTCCGGGTCAGGGCGTCGTCGGGGCCGAGCGGCTTGGCGAGGCCGAAGTCGAGCACCTTCACCCGGAACCCGGCGCCGGAAGGGACGAGGAAGAGGTTCGCGGGCTTGACGTCGCGGTGGACGACCCCGCTCGCGTGCGCCGCCGCGAGGGCCGAGGCGGCCTGGGAGACGAGCGACGCCACCTGCGCGGGGGTCCCGCGGCCGTCGGCCGCGAGGACCGTGGCGAGGTCCCGCCCGACGAGCCTCTCCATGACGAGGTAGACGGCGCCGTCGGGAAGCTCCCCGCTGTCGTGCAGATCGACGACTCCCGGGTGCTGGATCCTCGCCACCGCGTTCGCCTCGCGCTCGAAGCGGACGCGCATGCCCGGCTCCTCGAACCGCTCGGGCTGGATCACCTTGAGGGCCACCTCGCGGCCGAGCCGTTCGTCGACGGCGAGGTAGACCGTCCCCATCCCTCCTTCCCCGAGGATCCGCTCGAGCCGGTAGCGCTCGCGGACCCGCAGGGGGACGAGGCCCGGAGACTCCAGCGCCAGCCCGTCGTCGGGGCAGCTCCCCTCCGCGGCGTCGAAGCAGCGCCGGCAGGACGGGCAGACGCCGGCGAGGGTCACCCCCCGTCCGAGGAGCTCGCGCCTCGCGCCGGCCCGGGCGCTCCGCGCCGCCTGGAGGCGCCCCCTCAGCGCCCGCGTCTCCAGCGCCCCCCCGAGCTGGCGGGCGAAGGCGAGGAGGAGCCTCCGTCCCTCCGCCCCGACCGGCGGCCCCCCGGCCGGGACGGCCACGACGCCGACGAGCTCGCCCGCCGCCCCACGGGCGGCGATCGCCAGGCCTCCTCCCGGCGACGCCTCGACGGGCGACGAGCCCTGGTCCGCGGCGGCGACGACGTCGCTCGCGAGCGGGACCGGCGGCCCGGCGAGCCTGACCGGCCGCCCCGCGTCGACTCGAAAGACGCCGAGGGGCGGGCTCCCGAGGGCCTCCGCGACCTGGTGCGCCGCCCCCTCGGCCCACGCCTCGAGGTCTTCCTGCGCCCGGCCCGCGTTCGCGACCAGCTCCTCGACCCGGTCCCGCGCCTCGACCAGGCGGGCGTTCGCCTCCGAGAGCTCGCGCGTCCGCGCGGCGATCCCGGCCTCGAGCTCGCGCGTCCGCGCCTGCAACGCGGCCGTCCGCACCCTCACGGCGCCCCAGACCGCGAGGACGAGGAGGAGGGCCGCGCCGGTCCGCGCCGCCGTCGTCCGCCACCAGGGGGCCGCCACCGAGAAGGCGAGGGACGCGGGACCGTCGCTGACGCGGCCGGACGCGGAGACCGCACGCACCTCGAGGAGGTAGTCGCCCGGAGGAAGGTTGGTGTAACGCTGTCCTGCCGCCCGGTGGGGCGCCGACCAGGCCGACTCGTACCCCAGGAGGCGTTCCGAGAAGGTGGTCCGCTCCTCGGACCAGAAGGTCGGCGACCGGTAGGCGAACGTGATGGAGGCGGCGCGCCAGGGGACCTTCGCCCCGGGCGGGACGGGGTTCCCCGCCCGGTCCCGCGCCGACCGGATCGCGATCCTCGGCGCCGGGCTCGCCCGGTGGCGGTGGCGCGGGTCGACCACGGTCACCCCTCCGTCCATGCCGATCCAGACCCGTCCGTCGGGCCCCGTCGCCACGCCGTTCTCGGCCGTCGTGCTCGGGCCGGCGAGACCGGAGTCGTAGCCGAGGCGGTCGACGACCTCCGTCCCCTTCACCAGGGCGACGCCGTACGTGGTCGCCAGCCAGACGCCTCCGTCCCCGGACGGGGCCATCGCCGAGACGTAGCGGTCGTCGAGCTGCCGGTTGAGGGCGTCGAGCGGACGGGCGACGCCGTCCGCGAGGAGGAGGACGCCGGCATCGGTCCCGATCCAGAGCCCCTCGGGACGGGCGAGGACGACGCGGCAGGTCCGCCCCGCGAGCCCCGCCTCCGCTCCGAACCGCTCGAGCGCCCCGTTCGCGTACCGGAAGACGCGCCCGGAATCGGTGCCGACGAAGACGGCGCCCCCCGCGTCTGCCGAGAGGCCGCGGGTCTCGCCGAGCGGCTCGCCCCGGAACTCGTCGAAGAGCTCCACGTCGACCGGCCCTCCTCCCCTCGCGTCCCACCGGAAGCGGACGGCGCCGTCGATCGTGGTCGCCCAGATCCGGCCGTCGGGGGCCCGGAGCAGGCCGAAGACGCGCCCGACGCCGGCCCGCGGGAGACCCGGCATCCGGCGGACCGAGCCGCCGGAGACGTGGACCAGGCCGTGCCTCGTGGCGGCGAGGACGTCGCCCCCGGGGAGGGGGAGGACCGACCAGACGGAGGTCGTGACCCCCTCCACCCGCTCGGCGCGCCCGCCTCGCAGCCGCGACAGCCCCTCCGAGTGGCCGAGCCAGGCGTCGTCCGAGCCGACGGGCGCGACGGCGTAGACGGCCGGCCCGATCTCGGGGGGATGCGCCGGGAACGAGCGGACGGAGAGGTCGAAGACCTTGACGAGCCCCGCCTCGGTGGCGGCCCAGATGAGGCCGTCCGAGTCGACGCAGGCGCCGTTCACCGCGTCGGAGGGGAGCCCCTCCCGGCTCCCGAGGCGGATCGGCGGCGCGCCGCGCCGGAGCACCGCCAGGCCGCTCGCGGCCGTCGTCACGACGATCGCGTCACCCGCGGCCACGGCCGACTCGGGGTCGAGACCGGGAGGGAGACCCCAGGACGGGTCCGGGAGGACCGAGCCGCCGGAGAGGCGCCCGGTCCCCTCCTTCGCCACGACCACGATCTCGCCGCCCGACTCGACCGCGCAGACGGGCTCTCCGAGGACGGGGTCGACCCGGACGATCCCGGCGGCCGCGCCCCCCGCGCGCGCCAGGGCGCCGCCGCCGGCCAGCCAGACCGAGTCGTCCGCGCCGGGGCCGAGCGAGACGACCCGTTCGGGCGCGAAGCCGGGCGGGAGCGGGACCGGCTCGAGACGGTCCCCCCGGAGCCGGCGAAGCCCGTCGCGAGAGAGGAGCCAGAGGCCGCCGGGCGTCGGCAGGACGAGCCGGATCCCGCGGGCGAGAGGGACGAGGGCCCGAGGGAGCGGCAGGACGCGCGGCTCCCCGTCCGGCCCCGCCTCGGCGGCGACCCGGGCGAGCCCCTCCTGGGTCACCAGCCAGACCGTCCCGTCGCGGCCGTCGCCGATGGCGGTGACCGAGTCGTGGGGCAGGCCGTCGGAACGGGTCAGGTTCGCGAACTCGCGGCCGTCGTACCGGCTCACGCCGTAGGAGGTCCCGACCCAGACGAACCCGGAGGAGGTCTGGACGACCGCGAAGGCCTGCGCGTACTTCAGGCCGTCCGGGATCGAGTAGACGCGCAGCGCCGGGCGCTGCGCCACGGCGGGCGCGGCGAGGAGGGCGGCGACGGCGAGGGCGGGCAGTCGCAGGTCGATCGGTCATCTTAGCGCCGCTCCGCCGGGGACGGCGTGCTAGCGTCTCCCTCCGGCCCCAGGGCCGCCGAGGAGGCATCGTGCTGCGCAAGCCCGTCGTCCTGATCACCGGCGCCAGCGGCGAGATCGGCCACGGACTGATCCGCCGCCTCGCCGACGCCGGGAACCACCCGGTCGTCACCCTCGACCTCAAGCCGCTCGAAGGCGAGCTCGCCCGCCTGGTCCAGAGGCAGTTCGCGGGCTCGATCCTCGACACCAACCTCCTCGAGCGGATCCTCTCGGAGTACGAGGTCGACCACGTCTACCACCTCGCGGCGCTCCTCTCCACCCGGAGCGAGTTCACCCCGACGACCGCCCACCAGGTGAACGTCGAGGGGACGATGCAGCTCCTCGAGTTCGCCCAGAAGCAGGGGGAGTCCCACGGCCGCCCGGTCACGTTCCTCTACCCGTCGTCCATCGCCGCCTACGGCCTCCCCGACCTCGGCGCCAAGGCGCGCGCGGGCAAGGTGAAGGAGGACGACTTCAACGAGCCGACGACGATGTACGGGTGCAACAAGCTCTACTGCGAGCACCTGGGGCGCTACTACTCGCGCCACTACAAGCAGCTCGCGGCCGAGACCCTCTCCGGGAAGGTCGACTTCCGCTGCATCCGCTTCCCCGGCCTCATCTCGGCGGTCACGGTCCCGTCGGGCGGCACGTCGGACTACGCGCCCGAGATGATCCACGCCGCCGCGCAGCACAAGCCGTACGCCTGCTTCGTCAGACCCGACACGCGGATCCCGTTCATGGCGATGCCGGACGCGGTCGAGGCCCTCCTGGCGCTCGCGGCCGCGCCCCGGGAGAGGCTGACGCGGACGGTCTACAACATCGGGGCGTTCAACCCCTCGGCCGAGGAGGTCCGCCAGATCGTCGAGGCCGCCTTCCCGGGCGCCGAGATCACGACGAAGGTCGACGTGAAGCGACAGGGGATCGTCGACTCGTGGCCCGCGGACGTCGACGACTCGGCCGCGCGGGCCGACTGGGGCTTCTCCCCCCGGTTCGACCTCGACCGGGCGTTCCAGGACTACCTGATCCCGACGATCCGCGAGCTCTATCGCTGACGCGCGCTGACGGGCGCTGAGGAGCGCCGAGGAGCGCTGACGGGTCTGGCGGGCGGCGGCGGGCGGCGCTCGCGGAGACGGCCGGACCCCTTGACAGGGGCCCGGCGCCGCCCCATATTTCTATTGTCATAGTCAACTATGACAATAGAGACCCGGGGGACGCCATGACGACCACCGTCCCGTTCCGCCTCGACACCGGCTCCGGGGTCCCCTTCTACCGGCAGATCATCGACCAGGTCCTCCTGGCGGTGGCCGACGGGCGCCTCCACCCCGGGACCCAGCTGCCGACCGTCCGGCAGCTCGCCGTGGACCTCGAGGTGAACCTCAACACGGTGGCGAAGGCGTACCGTGAGATGGAGATCCGGGGGATCGTGGAGACGCAGCAGGGGACCGGGACGTTCGTCGCGGCCCGGTCCGGCTCCGAGAGCGCCGCCGAGCGGCGGAAGGCCCTGGAGCAGCTGATCGACGAGTTCCTGGCGCGGGCCGGCTCTCACGGCTTCTCGAGCGCCGAGGTCGCCGACGCCCTCTCGGCCCGGGCGGGCGGCAGTCGAAGGAGGGTGCCGTGATCCCCATCGCAGCCATCAGGAAGGCCGCCGCCAAGGCCCTCGAGGCCGAGCCCGAGCCGAAGAGCCCGCTCGAGAAGTCCGCCGAGCGCAAGCAACGCAAGCGCGACGCCGCCGCCGACGCGCGCCGCGTCGTCTCGGAGATCGGCCTCCTCGCGTTCTTCGTCTGCCTCGCGCTCGGCGGGATCGCCTCGGGGGTGACGGCCTCCCCGTTCCCGTTCCTCGGCGCCCTCCTCGTCGGCCTCTACCTCCTCTTCTCGCTCAAGGTCGCCCGGCAGTGGGAGCGCGCCGTCGTCCTCCGCTTCGGGAAGTTCCGGGGGCTGAAGGGCCCCGGCCTCTTCGCCGTCGTCCCGGTCGTCGACGTCGTCTCCCACCTCGTCGACCAGCGCGTGAGGGTCTCCGACGTCACGGCCGAGTCGGCGCTCACGCGGGACACCGTGCCGGTCAACGTCGACGCCATCGTCTTCTGGACGGTATGGGACGCGCGGAAGTCGGTCCTCGAGGTCTCCGACTACATCGACGCCATCCTCTTCTCCGCGCAGACGGCGCTGCGCGAGTCGATCGGCAAGCACCAGCTCGCCGAGATGATCACCGAGCGCGACCAGCTGGGGCGCGAGCTGCAGAAGATCCTCGACGAGAAGACGAACCCCTGGGGGATCACCGTCAACTCCGTCGAGATCCGCGACGTGAAGATCCCCGCCGAGCTCGAGGACGCCATGAGCCGCCAGGCCCAGGCGGAGCGCGAGCGGCAGGCCCGGATCATCCTCGGCACGGCCGAGACCGAGATCTCCGAGCGGTTCGTGAAGGCCGGGCAGGCCTACGAGGGGAGGCCCCTCGCCCTTCACCTCCGCGCGATGAACATGCTGTACGAGGCGATCAAGGAGAAGGGCTCGATGGTCATCGTCCCGTCGAGCGCGGTCGAGACGATGGGCCTGGGCGGCCTCAGCGGGATGACGGCCCTCTCCGGCCAGCTCCCCGCCCCCCCTCCGAAGGAATGAGCCCCGAGGAGTGAGCCCCGACGCCTACTTCCGCGCCTGCGGGGGGATGACCGCCTCGGTCTCGAAGGTCCGGCCCGCGACGGCGAGCTTCAGCCGGATGGTGTCGTAGGCCGGGTCGGCCAGCGAGGCGAGGGCGTCCGAGAGCGGGACGAGGAGCTCCACCGTCCGGGTGCGCGCCGGCGCCGGCTGGACCGGCGTCGGCGTCCCCGGCCGGAGGAGGACCTTCTCCCCGGAGGCGCCGTGGAGGACGGCCGAGACGACGCTCCCCGGCTCGGACGGCAGGTCGACGGGCTCGCGGAAGGAGAGGATCGCCTTCAGCCCGACGAGGACCGCCGTCGTGCTCCCGGCCGGATAGGTCCTGACGAGCGCGACCTGGAACCGGTCGAGGTTCGACGGGTCGAGGGCGCCAGCGGGCGGGGCGACGGGAGAGAGCCCCGGGGCGGGAGTCGGAATCGGAGAGGGGACCGCTCCCGGCGTCGATGCCGCGGCAGGGACGGGGGTCGCCTGCTCGACGACCGAGACGGGGAGCTCCTCGGGGGTCGGCGCCGCGGCGGCCGCGGCGGTCGTGGCGGCCGCGGTGTTCCCGCTCGCCGTCGAGGGGACCGGCTGCTCGGCGGTCGCCGGTGCGCCTCCGCCAGCGGGCCGGGCGGGCTCCTCCGCCCCGGCGGCGGGGGTCGGCTGAGCCGGCGGCTCCAGGAGCGAGGCGACGGGGCCGAGCAGCCCCTTGTCGCGGAGGCGGCCGAAGAGGAAGTACCCGCCCGTCGCCAGGACGAGCCCGGCGAGGAGCGCCGCCACGATCGCGCCGGCGCGGCCCCCGGCCGGCGAGCTCGACGGAGCCGACCCCGAAGCGGGACGAGCCGCCGGCGGGCGGACCGGGCCGGACGGCCGGCGATCCCGGGCGGGCGCGTCCGACGCGCTCGCCCGCGGCCGGGGGACCTCGCCCGACCCCCGGAGCGGAAGGCCGGCGACGGCCATCGCCTCCGTCATCGGGAGGATGGCCTTCTCGAGCGCGTCGACGAACGCCACGCAGGACGGGTACCGCTCGGGCGCGGTCTTCGCGAGGACCTTGCGCATCACGTCGTCGACCGCGGGCGGGAGCTGCGGGTTGACCTTCGTCGCCTTCGGAGGGGCCTCCGAGATGTGCTTGTTCAGCATCAGGAGCGAGGTCGGCGCGGAGAACGGCAGCTTCCCCGTCAGCATCTCGAAGGCGATGACGCCGAGGGCGTACTGGTCGCACCGGCCGTCGAGGTCCTGCCCCAGGGCCTGCTCCGGGGCGATGTAGTTCGCCGTCCCCATGACGAGGCCCGGGGCCGTCAGCGCCCCGGAGCCGGTCTTCAGGTCCCGCGCGAGGCCGAAGTCCGCGAGGGTGAGGTGGCCGTCGGCGTCGACGAGGACGTTCGAGGGCTTCACGTCTCGGTGGACGATCCCCCGCGCGTTCGCGTGGTCGAGGCCCTCGGCGATCTCCCGGAGCCAGACGACGGCCATCTCGGGGGAGACCACCCCTTGCATCCGGTCCCTGAGGTGCCCCGCGGTCATGAGCGGCATGACGAGGTAGGGCCGGCCCTGGTCCTCCCCGAAGTCGAAGACGGCGAGGATGCTCCGGTGGCGGAGCCCGGCGACGACGCGCGCCTCGCGCTGGAAGCGCTGGCGGAACTCCTCGTCCGCCGACATGTTCTCGAGGACGACCTTGACCGCCACGGTCCTGTGGAGGCTCTGGTCGAACGCCTCCCACACCTCGGCCATCCCGCCCGCCCCGAGCTTCGTCCGCAGCTCGTAGCGCCCGAGCGTCGTCCCCGCCGTCAGGCCCATCGCGTCACGTCTCCGGCTCCTCCCCCGATTTCCGCCGCGGGATCATCTCATCGTCCGCCCGAGGCCGGGGCCGCCGGGGCGGGCAATGCCGGGCGGACGAGCCTCAGGCTCGTCGTCGGGTCGACGACGTAGACCGTCATCCTCGGAAGCGCCTTCTCCAGCGCCTCGAGGTAGAGCCGCTCGCGCAGCGAGGCGGGCGCGAGGGCGGCCTGGCGCCGCACCGCCTCGAAGCGGGCGGCGTCGCCGCGAGCCGCCTCGATCCGCCGGGCCTTCTCCCCTTCCGCGGCGGTGACCCGCGCGAGCGCCTCGCCCCGCGCGCGCGGGAGGGTCTCGTTGGCGTAGGACTGGGCCTCGTTGACGAAGCGCTCGCGGTCGCTCCGCGCGTTCTGCACGTCCTGGAACGCCGCCCGGACCGGGCTCGGCGGCTCGATCGTCCGGAGGGCCACCGAGTCGACGTGGAGGCCGACGTCCCACCGGTCGAGGAGCTCCTGGGTCCGCCTCCGCACCGCCTCGGCGAACGGGAGCCGCCCCGACGTCAGCGCCTCGTCGACCGGCAGGGTGCCGAGGACGGCGGTGACCACCGACTCGGCCGCGCGCCGGAGGACCTCGGGCGCCTCGCGGCCCCGGACGACGTAAGGGACGGGGCGGGCGATCCGGTACTGGAGCGCCATCTCCACCGTGAGGATGTTCGTGTCGCCCGTCAGGAACGAGCTCTCCTCCGGCGAAGGCGCGGCGCCGCGGACGGAGTCGACCATCCGGAAGCCGACCGGCATCGTGTAGGTACGCGTCACCTCGACCCGGACGAACCGGTCGATGCCGCGCGGGACCCAGTGGATCCCCGGCCCCAGCGGGGCGGGACGGGGCACGCCGAGCCTCAGGACGACCCCCTGCTGCGACGGGCGGACGACGACGATCCCGAGGAGCACCCAGAGGGTCCCCGCGGCCAGTGCGGCCCACCCGGCCCAGCGGAGCGCCCCGCGCGGCGTCACCTCTCCCCTCTCCCCTTCCCCGCCGCCGGCGCGGGCCCTTCGGTCAGGAGGCGCAGGAGGTCCGAGTCGGCCGGGAGGACCAGCGTCGTCCTGTCGTCGAGGATCCTGTCGTACGCCTGCAGCGTCCGGAGGAACCGGTAGAGGTCGGGGTCGAGGCTCGTCGCCTTCGCGTAGACGCGGGCCGCCTCGGCCTCCCCCTCGCCGCGGGTCTCGGCGGCCGTCCGGTACGCCTCGGCGAGGAGACGGCTCCGCTCCTTGTCCGCCTCGGCGCGGATCTTCGCGGCGGCCTCCTCCCCTTCCGACCGGAACCTGCGGGCGATCTGCTCGCGCTCGGAGCGCATCCGGCCGAAGACGCTGACGAGGTTCTGGTCGGGGAAGGCGAGGCGCTTCAGCCTCACGTCGACCACCTCCACGCCGTAGTCGCGCCGCGCGCGCTCGCGGACGGCAGCCGCCACCTTCCCGACCACCTCCTCGAGCTGCGCCTCGCCCGGGGCCGCCGAGATCAGCCGCGCGAAGGGGACGCCGCCGAGCGCCGTCCCGGTCTCGGAGGCGACGAGGTCCGCCAGGCGCGCCTCGGCGCTCTCGCGCGTCCCGAGGCTCTGGAGGAACTCGAGCGGCTCCGCGATCCGCCAGAGGACGAACGGGGCGACGACGATGTTCTTCTTGTCGCTCGTGAGGAACTCGGCCGCCGGCGGGTCGAGGAAGAGGAGGCGTCCGTCGAGCCGCGTGACCGAGTCGACGAACGGGACCTTGAGCAGGAGGCCCGGCTCCTTCACCACCTCGACCGGCCGGCCGAAGCGCGTCCGGACGGCGAGCTCGGTCGCGTCGACGACGTACGGGACCTGCGAGAGGACGAGCACGGCGGCGGCGGCCGCGGCCGCGAGGGCGAGCCGCCGGCGGCGGGAGGGGGGACGGGCGGAAGACTCGTCGGTCATCTGTCGTTCGGCTCCTGGGGCGTGGGTGCGGGCTCGGGGACCGGCTCCTCGACCGGCGCTGGGATCGGGTCGAGGAGGCGCGAGAGGCCGGAGAGCCCCGAGATCCCTGAGAGCGGAGGGGCGCCCGGCCCTGCGGCGGACGCGCCCGCGGCCGGAGCGCCTCCCGGCCCGGTGGCCGGGGGGACGATCCAGAGCTCGAGCGACCCCGCCTTCCGGCCGGCGGGGCGGATCACCTTCGGGACCCCCGCGAGGCTCCTCTCGAGCGTCTCGACCCGCAGGCGGAAGCGCGAGACGGCCGGGGCGGCGCGCACCTCGCGCGCCAGGGGGACGAACGCGGCCGCGTCCCCGCGCGCCGTGTCGACCGATTCCATCCGGGCCGACTCGGCCTCGGCGACCGTCCGCGCGGCGTCGCTGCGCGCCGCCCCCAGCTCTCCCTCCGCCGCCACGAGCGCCTTGTTCCGGAGCGTCTTCCCGTCCTCGGACGCCGAGGCGACGTCGCGGAACGCCGTATGGACCTCGTCGGGGGCGTGGACGTACAGGAGCCTCACGTCCTCCACGCGGACCCCCATCTCCGGGAGCGAGGGGCACGCCGCCAGCCGGGCGAGGACGGCCCGCTCCGCCGTCCCGCGCTCGGCCGAGTAGATGGCGTCGATCGGCATCGTGCCCGCCTCCTCCACCAGGAACGAGCGCGCGAGGTCGCGCAGGGCGGCCTCGACGCGGTCGACGCCGAAGAGGAAGCGCGCCGGGTCGGCGACCCGGTAGGTCACGATGCCGGCCACCTCGATGACGTTCTCGTCCCCGGTGACGAGCTGCGCCTCCTCGGCGAGCCGCATCGACCGCCCCGGGACGAAGGTCCCCGACGCGAGCGCCGCACCCTTCGAGGCCGCCTCGTCGGGGCGGAGCCGGAACCCCACCGAGACCGCGCGGACGCGGTCGACCGCGACGACCTCGGCGCGCCCGATCGGATACGGGGGGACGAGGTGGAGGCCGGGGGGGAGGCGGGACGCCGTGACGCGGCCGAAGGTCCGGACGACGCCGGCCTCGCCCGGCCGGACGACGAGGATCGACGACCAGCCGGCGAGGAGGACCGCGGCGGCCGCGGCGGTCCACGCCAGGGCTCGGCGCGGGACGCGGCCGAACGGGATCGAGGCGACGAGCTCGGCGAGGGCGCGCCCGTGCCCGCGGAGCTCCTCGATCCCCTCCCTCACCCCGCGCCGCTTGAGGCTCAGGAAGAGGGCGACGAGGAGGACGAAGGCGGAGGCGAGCTTGACGAGCGCGAAGAGGCCGGTCGCCTCCGCGGACGCCACCGCGGGCCGGGGGACGATCCCCGCCCCCAGGACCGCGTCCAGCGCCAGGCCGGCGGCGATCGCGACGCCGAAGATGGCCCCGAGGTAGACGAGGAGGAAGCGCCGGCCGAACAGGCGCGCGACGACGGCGATGGTCGACGCGTTCGTCGCCGGGCCCGTCAGCATGAAGACGAGGGCGGCCCCCGGCGAGAGCCCCTTGGCGACGAGCGCGGCCGCGAGGGGCGTCGAGGCGCTGGCGCAGACGTAGGTCGGGATCCCGATCAGCGCCATCAGGACCATCCCGACGATCGGGCTCGGGAGGAAGCGGAGGAAGAACCCGGCCGGGAGGAGGGCTGCGAGGATCCCGGTGAGGAGGAAGGCCGAGGCCAGCCAGAAGGCGAGCTCGTCCATCATCGTGACGAAGGCGTACCGGCCGATCCGCTCGACGCGCCCGCGGAGCCCGCCTCCGGCGCCCTCCCCTTCTCCCCGGCCGGCGCCGGCCGGGGCGTCCCCGAGGACGGGGAGATCCGGCGGCGAGGGCGGGGAGAGAAGCGACAGCAGCCCCGCGACGACGCTGGTCACGATCGCCGCGAGCGGCCGGACGACGGCGAGGAGCGGGCCGAAGAGCCCGTAGGTGAGGAGGACGGAGTCGGCCCCCGTCTCCGGAGTGGAGATCAGGAACGCCACCGTCGCCTCCCGGCTGGCCCCCTTCCTCCGGAGCGCCACCGCCGCGGGGAGGACGCCGCACGAGCAGAGGGGGAGCGGGGCTCCGACGAGCGTGGCGACGAGGATCGACCGGAGGTTCCGGGCCCCGAGCGCGTGGGCGACGCGTGCGACGTCGACCAGCTCGTGGAGGACGCCCGCCAGGACGAAGCCGACGAGGAGGAAGAGGGCGCTGTCGACCACGACGCGGTAGGTCTCCTGGACGACGGCGAGGAGGAAACTCACGGGGACCCCCATTGTGGCCGCTCGCCCCCTCACCGCCAAGGGCGGCCCGGTCCGCCCCGTCGCCGGTCGAGATGACCGGCGTCATACTCCGGCGGGCCCTCGGGGCCCATAACCTCCGCACGGATGCGAGCCACGCGCGCCCTCTCGGGAGCCCTCCTCCTCGCCGTCGTCACGGCGACCCTGCTGGCGCCGCTCGCGGCCGCGGCCCGCCCGACGTCACGGCCCCGGCATCCGCACTGCACGTGTCCGGTCCGGATGGCCTGCTGCGAGGCCGGCCTCTGCCACCGGGCCGGGCCGGAGGCGGTCCCTCCGGAGGGGGCGTGGAGCGGGTGCCGGGACGAGGCGCCCGCCGCGCCCGGCGCGCCGCCGTCCCTCTCCTTCGACGAAGGGCTCCTCCCCGGCCCCGAGCCGCTCGCCCGACCGGGGACCTCTCGCACCGCCCCCGCCGCTCCCCTCCGGCCGCGGGGCAGGCGCGGCTCTCCCCTCACGCCCCCACCCCGCCCCGCTCCCGCCCCCTCCTGCGCGGCCTGACGGCGCTTCCCCAGGGCCCCGGGGCCCGTCGACCTCTCGACGATAGGACCCGGAGCGCGCGGGGCGCCCGAGAAAGGCACCCCTCCGTCCGCCCGGCGCGCGGTCCGCCGCGCGCCCGCCCGAGAGAACGGGAGACGCCATGAATCCGAGAAGACCCCTCGTCCTCCTCTCCACCCTGCTCCTCGCCGCGGTCCTCGGCGCAAGCGGCGGCGCGGCGCAGTCGCCCTCCGCCGCGATCCAGGGCGCCGTCCTGGCCGAGGACGGGACCGGCCTCCCCGGCGCGCGGATCACGCTCCTCCCCGAGAAGGGACCGCCGGTCGTCGTCGCCTCCGGAGACCGCGGCGTCTACCGCTCCGGGGCGATCGCCCCCGGGACGTACGCGGTGCGCGTCGAGCTCCCCGGGTTCGAGACCCGGACCGTCCCCTCCCTGACGCTCGGCGCGGGCGAGACCCGCGTCCTCGACGTCCCCCTCCCGCTCGCCCGGCTGCGAGAGGCCGTGACCGTCGTCGGTCCCGCCCCGCGCGACAGCCTGGAGAGCGCGCGGATCCGCGAGAGCGCGGCCCGCGACGTCGGCGAGGCCCTCGCGCAGCTCCCCGGGGTGGAGAAGCTCCGGAAGGGAGGGATCGGGAACGACGTCGTCGTCCGGGGCCTCTCGAGCCGCGACCTCAACGTCCTCGTCGACGGCGACCGCGTCTACGGGGCCTGCCCGAACCACATGGACCCCCCCTCGTTCCACGTCGACTTCGCCGAGGTCGACCGCGTCGAGGTCGCCAAGGGGCCGTTCGACGTCCGGAGCCAGGGGAGCCTCGGAGGCGTCGTGAACGTCGTCACGAAGAAGCCGGAGAGCGGCTGGCACGCGACGGCCAACGTCGCGGGCGGCTCGTGGGGAGCGGTCAACCCGTCGCTCACCGCCTCGTGGGCTTCGCCCACCCTGTCGGTCCTGGCCGGGGCCGCCTACCGGCGCTCCCTCGCCTACGAGGGGGGCGACGGCCGCCGCTTCACCGACCTGACGAACTACGCCGCGGACGCCCGCGAGGCCGAGGCCTACCGCGCCTTCACCGGCTGGGGGAAGGTCGGCTTCGCTCCCGCGGAGGGGCACGCGGTCGAGCTGACGTACGCCCGTCAGGCAGCCGACCAGGTCTTCTACCCCACGCTCCAGATGGACGCGATCACCGACGACACCGACCGGTTCGGGCTGAGCTACGAGCTGAGACCCGCCGGCGGCGCCGTCTCGTCCGTCAGGCTCCAGGCCTCCTACGCCCAGGTGGACCACTGGATGACGGACCAGTTCCGGACCTCCGGGACCGGCACCCCCCGCGGCTGGTCGATGGGGACCGACGCCTTCTCGCGGGCGCTCGAGGGCCGCCTCGAGGCGGTCGTGGCGACGACGACCGCCGGCGTCGAGGCCTACCGCAGGTACTGGGACACGACGACCTCGATGGCCGGGATGAAGTACGCCCCGCAGGCGTCGCTCCCCGCCGCGACCGCCGACGTCGTCGGCGTCTACGCCAGCCGCACGTTCCCGCTCGGGGGCGCGTTCCTCCTCGACGCCGGCGCGCGCGTCGACCGGGCTGTCGCCTCCGCCGACGCGAGCAAGGCGCCGACCGATCTCTGGTGGGCCTATCACGGGACCCGCGAGACGCGGAGGACCGACACGCTCCCCGCCGGCCACCTGCGCCTGCGCTGGAACGCGTCCCAGGGGCTGGAGCTGACGCTCGGCTCCGGGAGCACCGCGCGGATCCCCGAGGGGGAGGAGCGCTACCTCGCCCTCCGCCGGACGGGGAGCGACTGGGTGGGGAACCCCTCCCTCGACCCGACTCGGAACACCGGCGTCGACCTCGGGGCGTCGTGGCGGCGCTCCGGCGTCGTCCTCTCCGCGAACGCCTTCGCCAGCAGCGTCGACGGCCTCGTCGTGATCTACGCCCAGCAGAAGGTCAACGCCGTGCCGGGCGTGATGAACCCCCGGGCCCGCACCTACGCGAACGTCGACGCCGTGATGCGCGGCGTCGAGGCGAGCGCCTCGGTCGCCGCGACCGACCGCGTCTTCCTCGCGGGCTCCCTCTCCTACGTCCGCGCCACCCAGGACGCCCGGCCCGGGATCGGGATCCTGGCGACCGACGTCGCCGAGATCCCGCCCCTCTCGGGGCGCGCCAGCGCGCGCTGGGACGACGGGCGCTTCTTCCTCGAGGTGGAGGGGGTCTTCGCGGCGGCGCAGGACCACGTCGACGCGGACCTCTCCGAGGCGCCCACCCCCGGCTGGGGCGTGGCGAACCTGAAGGCGGGAGTCACCCTCGGCGCCGTGAGGCTCGTGGCGGGAGTCGAGAACCTCTTCGACCGGCTCTACGCGGAGCACCTCTCGTCCCAGCGCGACCCGTTCCGCTCGGGGGTGAAGGTCCCCGAGCCGGGCCGGACCCTCTTCGCCAACCTCTCGTACCGGTATTGACGAACCGGGGGGCGGCATGACGCCGGTCATGGGCACCCCGGCACCGGCGGTCCATCTTGCGGGCAACGGAGCCGCGAGATGCCGATCGCCGCGAGGATCCCCGAGCTGCCCGACTGGAAGGCCCAGGTCAAGTGCCAGGCGGGCTGTCCGGTCTCGACCGACGCCGGGCGCTACGTCCAGCTGATCGCCGAGCGGCGCGACGAGGAGGCCTTCCTCGTCGCCCGCGCTCCCAACCCGTTCGCCTCCGTCTGCGGGCGGGTCTGCGCGGCGCCGTGCGAGGACGCCTGCCGCCGGGGCTCCATCGACGCGCCGGTCTCCATCCGGGCCTTGAAGCGGTTCGTCACCGAGCGGTACGGGGCCGAGTCGATCCGGCCGCAGACGCAGGACCGCCTCGTCTCCGAGCTCGTCTCGGAGGGGAACCGGTACGCGGGGCACCTCCCCGTCGTCCCGGAATCACCGGCTCCCCGCGGCAGGCGCGTGGCGGTCGTCGGAGCAGGGCCGGCGGGCCTTTCGGCCGCGCACGACCTCGCCCTCCTGGGGCACGAGGTCACCGTCTTCGAGGGGGCGGGCGAGCCGGGCGGGATGATGCGCTTCGGCATCCCCGAGTACCGCCTGCCCCGGACCCTCATCCGGGCCGAGGTCGAGAAGATCCTGGCGCTCGGCGTCACGCTGAGGCTCGGGACTCCCCTCACCCCGTCCTTCGGCCTCGCCGACCTCCGGAGGAGCGGGTTCGACGCCGTCTTCCTGTCGGTGGGGGTGTCGCAGGGACGGGACCTGGCCGTCCCCGGAGTCGAGCTCGACGGCGTCGTCAAGGCCGTCGACTTCCTCCTCAACGTCAACCGGGGCTACCGGATGGACCTCGGCCGGCGGGTCGTCGTCATCGGCGGCGGCTTCGTCGCGTTCGACGCGGCGCGGACGGCGCTGCGCGTCTTCAAGGAGGAGGAGCTCGACGTCCTCCAGCGCGAGGCCGGCGCCGCCGACGCCCGGGTGAAGGAAGCGTTCGACTCGGCCCGGGCGGCCCTCCGCGGAGGCGCGGCCGAGGTGACCGTCGTCTCCCTCGAGAGCTTCGACGAGATGCCGGTCCTCCGGACGACCCAGGGGCACGAGGAGTTCGAGGAGGCGCGCCGGGAGGGGATCTCGTTCCTGACGCGGTGGGGGCCCAAGCGGTTCGTCGGCTCCTCGCGCCTCTCGGGGATCGAGCTCCGGCGGGTCCTCTCCGTCTTCGACGAGAACGGCCGCTTCTCCCCCGCCTACGACGACGCCGAGACCCTCACCCTCGAGGCCGACGGCTGCGTCCTGGCGATCGGGCAGAAGCCCGACCTCTCGTTTCTCAGGCCGGAGGACGGGGTCGCCCTGACCGGCGGAGGGACGATCCGCGTCGATCCCGCCACCCTCGCGACGTCGGCGCCGGGCATCTACGCCGGCGGCGACGTCGCCTTCGGGCCGCGGAACCTGATCGAGGCGGTCGCGAACGGCAAGAAGGCCGCCCGGTCGATCCACGAGCACCTTCTCCGCGTCGCGGGCGGCGCGCCGGGCGTCGTCCTCGAGACCGTCCTCGAGATCGAGAAGCTCCCGACCTCCCACTACCGGATGATCGCGGGCTTCGAGCTCGAGGACCGGACCGCCCCGCCGACGATCGACGTCGGGAGGCGGACCGGGATCGCCGAGGTCGAGAACGGCTACGACGAGGCCCAGGCCCGCCTCCAGGCCGCCCGCTGCCTCGTCTGCCACGTCCAGACCATCTACGACCCCGAGAGGTGCGTCCTCTGCAGCCGGTGCGTCGACGTCTGTCCCGAGTACTGCCTGGCGATCGTCCCCTTCGAGGAGGTCGACCTCCCCGAGGAGGAGCGCCGGCTCCTCGTCGAGCGGGCCGAGGCGGGCGGACTCCCCCTCTCCGCGATGGTGAAGGACGACGAGCGGTGCATCCGGTGCGGGCTCTGCGCCGTCCGCTGCCCGACCGACGCCATGACCATGGAGCGCTTCACGATCACGGAACGGCTCGTCAGCCGCGCTCCGAGCGAGGTGTCCCGATGACGACGAACCCGGCCCCCGCCGGCGCGCCCCCCGCGCCGGAGCCCGCAGAGACGGACAACCGCCGCGACTTCCTGATGAAGGTCGGCATCGGCGCCGGCGTCGTGGCCCTGGTGGGCCAGGCCGGCGCCTCCCTCCGGTCGCTGGTGCCGAACGTCTCGTACGACGCGCCGACGACGGTGAAGCTCGGCCTCCCGGGCGACTTCCCCGACGGCTTGAAGTTCCTGCCGGACCAGCGGCTCTTCGTCTTCCGCGACGGCAGGACGTTCCACGCGATCTCGGCCGTCTGCACCCACCTCGGGTGCACCGTCCGCGCGGAGGCGCTGTCGCGGACCGAGGAGAAGGAGGTCGCGGGCAAGCCCCTCCGGATCACGCACCGCTTCCTCTGCCCCTGCCACGGGTCGAAGTACAAGGGCGATGGGGCGAACGAGTCGGGGCCCGCCCCCAAGCCGCTGGCCTGGTACGAGCTCTCCCTCGCCGCCGACGACGGCCAGCTCGTCGTCGACCTCGCCCACGAGGTCGGCCACGACTTCCGCCTGACGCTGGCGTGAGGACGGGAGCGAAGGCGTGAGCGCAGAGCCCGAGACCCGCCCCGTCCCCGGGGGGAGCCCCAGCGCCCCGGGCGTCCACCCCAGACCCCTCTGGAGCTTCCGCCCCCGCTCGGACCGCGAGGCGGGAGACGCCGTCGTCTCGAACTTCCTCCTCCACTGGTTCCCCGCCAAGACCTACAAGCCCTCCCTCGACTGGACCTACTCCTTCTGGCTCGGCACCGCCTCCGCGGCCCTCTTCTTCCTCCTCGTCCTCTCGGGGCTGCCGCTCCTCCTCCTCTACGTCCCCTCGGTGGAGCGCGCGTACGGGTCGGTGAAGGACATCGAGTACGTCGTCACCTTCGGCTCCTGGATCCGGGCGGTCCACCGGATCGCGGCGCACCTGATGGTGGCCGTTGTCTTCCTCCACCTCGTCCGCGTCTTCCTGACCGGCGCCTACAAGAACGGCACCGGGCGCGGCCAGAGGCGCGAGTGGAACTGGGTCATCGGCGTCGGCCTCATCGTCCTGACCCTCTTCCTCTCGTTCACCGGGTACCTCCTCCCGTGGGACCAGCTCGCCTACTGGGCGGTGACGGTCGGGACCAACATCGCCAGCTCGGTCCCGTTCGTCGGGCCCGAGATGCGGGAGCTCCTGATCGGCGGCCGGACGATCGACCAGGCCACGCTGATCCGCTTCTACGTCCTGCACGTCATCTTCCTGCCGGGCGCCGTCGGGGCCCTCTTCGCGTACCACATGTGGCGCGTCCGCAAGGACGGCGGGCTCGCGAAGGCGGACCGCTGGGTCCTCGAGACCGGGAAGGTCGAGACGCCCGCCGGCCGGACGAAGACCTACAGCCTCCTCGGCGTCGCGCGGGGGACGGCGCCGGCCATCAAGGCGACCTCGCTCCAGGCCCGGGACCTGACCGTGAACGCCGTGAACGACCTCGTCCGGCGGGCGGCCATCGTCACGCTGGGGACCTTCGCCGTCGTCAGCATCCTCGCCTGCTTCGTCCCGTCGCCGCTCGAGGAGCCGGCCAACGCCCTCGTCACCCCGAACCCCGCGAAGGCCCCCTGGTACTTCCTCTGGCTGCAGGAGATCGTCACCGACACCACGATCCGGATCGGCTCGTTCACGATCAACGGCGCCTTCCTGGGCGGCGTCCTCCTCCCCGGGGCCCTCCTCGCCCTCCTGACCGCCTGGCCCTGGCTCGACAGGAGCTCGCGCGAGGCCGCGGGCGTCTGGTTCGCGAGGGACCGCCGCCGGCAGAACCTCGTCTTCCTGGCGGTCGTCCTCGTCGTCCTCGCCTTCACCGTCGTCGGCACCTTCATGCGCGGCCCCTACTGGCACTTCTACTGGCCGTGGCAGCCGTGGCCCGAGCTCCCCACGAGGATCTGAAGATGGAGCAGCGCACCGACTCCCCCTACCCGCGCAGGGACCGGCCGGTCCTCGCCGTCATCGGCGCCCTCCTGGTCGTCTCCACGGTCGTCTTCGCGGTGACGGACCACCGCAAGGACTGGCGCTACTACCAGGCCACCTTCCGCCAGATGGTCGCGGAGAAGCTGGGCGCCGAGAAGGCGGCGCAGATTCCGTCCGGGACGGTCCAGATCTGGGTCCCGCAGCTCGGCCGCGCGGACCGGTGCATCACGTGCCACCAGGGGGTCGCCTGGAAGGGGTTCGAGACCGCCGACGAGCCCTATCGGACCCACCCGGCGGCGCCGCTGAAGGCGCACCCGATCGAGAAGTTCGGCTGCACCGCGTGCCACGGCGGGCAGGGATGGGCGGTCGACGCCGACCCGGCCCACGGGCCCGTCGAGCACTGGGAGGACCCCGTCCTGGGCAAGGCCCTCGGCGAGGCCTATTCGCTGGCGACGGACGACAAGGCCGCGCTGATGCAGATGAACTGCAACGTCTGCCACCGCTACGACCGGGAGACGAAGGGCGCCGACCTGATCAACCGGGGGAAGGCCCTCGTCAACGCCAAGGGGTGCCGCGCCTGCCACGTGATCAACGGGAGGGGCGGGACGATCGGCCCCGACCTGACCTGGGTCGGCGACAAGGCGCCGGAGCAATACGACATGAGCCGCCTCTCGGGGCAGCGGACGGCTTTCGCCTGGCACGTCGCGCACCTGAAGGACCCGAGGTCCCTCGTCCCCGACACCGTCATGCCCAACTTCAGCTTCGGCACGCAGGACGCGCAGGCGCTCGCCACCCTCGTCCTCTCCTGGAGGCGCGCGCCGACCGCTGTGGACTACCGCCCGGGCGTGGCCCGGACCGACCCCCAGACTCCCGAGGAGGTCGCCGAGGAGCAGCGGATGAAGACGGGCCCCGGCGCCTGGTTCGTCAAGACCGGCTGCTTCGTCTGCCACTCCATCTCCTCGCTCGGCGTCAAGAGCGCGGCCCAGATCGGGCCCGACCTCTCGACCGCGGTCGAGGACACCCAGAAGCGGTTCGGGAAGACCGTCGACGACTTCCTGAAGAACCCGACCGGGACGATGTCGGTCGTCCTCTCCCGCCAGATCGTCCTGACCGACGCGGAGAAGGACGTCGCCATCCAGAAGCTCCGGGAGGCGTTCGCCGAGCACCAGCGGCAGGCCGCCGGCGCTCCCGGCACCGCGGTGCCCGGCGCGCCCCCCAGGCCCTGATCCATTCGAGCCGCCGGGACCGCCCGGCGGCCTCCCAACGGGAACGAGGAGGAGACCCGATGAGCCAGAAGAACAGAGGGATCCTGACCTGGGGCGTCCTGGCGGCGGTCGTCGTCGCCGGCGTCCTCGCGGGGCGCTGCGCCCCGTCCGCGCCGAAGGGGAGGAAGGCCCCCGCGGCCGCGTCCGACATCGCCGTCGCCGCCCAGAAGACCTACGTGGCCCCCGGAGACCTCGACGAGTACTACCTCTTCTCGTCGGGCGGGCACTCCGGGCAGGTCTACGTCTACGGCGTCCCGTCGATGCGGCACCTCTCCACGATCCCCGTCTACACGCCCTACCCCGCCACCGGCTACGGCTTCGACGACGAGTCGAAGGCGATGCTCGGGAACCTGACGTGGGGGGACGCGCACCACCCCGCCCTCTCCGAGACGGCCGGCGACTACGACGGCCGGTGGCTCTTCATCAACGACATGAACGGGCGGATCGCGCGGATCGACCTCCGCGACTTCAAGACGAAGCAGATCCTCGGCCCGATCCCGAACGTCTCCGGGAACCACGGCTCCTCGTTCGTCACGCCGAACACCGAGTACGCCCTCATGGCGTCCCGCTTCTCGATCCCGATCCCGAAGGGGAGCTACGCGCCGATCGACAAGTACGCAGAGGCCTACCGGGGGGTCCTCTGCGCGATCAGGATCGACCCGAAGTCCGGCGAGATGTCTCCGGCCTGGCAGATCCTGACGCCTCCGTTCGACTGGGACCTCGGCGACTCCGGGAAGCTCGCCTCCGACGGGTGGATGTTCTGGACCTGCTACAACTCGGAGCGCGCCACCGGCAAGCTCGAGGTGACCGCCTCGCAGCGCGACCGCGACTACATCGCCGCCGTCGACTGGAAGGCCGCGGAGAAGGCGGTCGCCGAGGGGAAGGCCGACACGATCGGCGGGATCAAGGTCCTCGACCCGAAGAAGGTCCCCGGGATCATCTGGCTCATGCCGTGCGGGAAGTCGCCCCACGGCGTCGACGTCTCGCCCGACGGCAAGTACGTCATCGGGTCCGGCAAGCTCCAGGGGGTCACGACCGCCTTCAACTTCGAGAAGATCCAGACCGCCATCCGGAACAAGGACTTCGCGGGGGACGAGGAAGGGATCCCCGTCCTGAAGTACGAGTCGATCAAGGACGCCGAGGTCCCGGTGGGACTCGGGCCGCTCCACACGCAGTTCGGCCCGGACGGCTGGGCGTACACGTCGCTGTTCGTCGACTCGGCGATCGCCAAGTGGAAGCTCGGGACCTGGGAGGTCGTCGACAAGATCCCGGTCTCGTACTCGGTCGGCCACCTCTGCGCGGCCGAGGGCGACACCGTGAGCCCCGACGGGAAGTACCTCATCAGCCTCAACAAGCTCTCGCACGGCCGGCACCTCTCCGTCGGCCCGTCGCAACCGGAGTCGTCGCAGCTGATCGACATCTCCGAGGAGAAGATGAAGCTCCTCTTCGACGCGTTCACCGAGCCCGAGCCCCATTACGCCCAGATGATCAAGGCGGACAAGCTCCACCCCATCGAGGTCTACGCCAAGGAGGACAACAAGAACCCCCTCGCGATCTGGGACGTGAAGGACGCGGGCGTCACCCGGAACGGGAACGAGGTCCTCGCCAAGGTCGTCCTCGTCCGCTCGACGATCACGCCGCAGGCGATCGAGGTCCAGCAGGGAGACACGGTCAAGGTCGCCATCACGAACATCGAGCAGACGACCGACGAGCTCCACGGCTGGGGCCTCCTCGACTACAACATCAACATCGTCTGCGACCCGGGCGAGACCAAGGTCGTCACCTTCAAGGCCGACAAGCCCGGGGTCTACCCCTACTACTGCACCAACTTCTGCTCGGCCCTGCACCAGGAGATGCAGGGGTACCTGATCGTCAAGCCCAGGGCCTGACGTCTCTCCTCGCGCCGGGCGGCGGGGGTCCGTCGCCCGGCCCCTCTTCCCCTTCCGCCCGCCGCCCCGGGGAGCGCGGCGGACGGGGCCCCGGGCTCCCCGACCGAGGGTCATCAGATGCGCGCGATCCTGGAAAAGAGCAACCGGCTCCTGGACGAGCCGCTCGACATGGCGCCCCGGGGCCTCCTCGTCCTCGCCACCCTCTGCCTCCTCGGCGCCTACCTCTTCCCCCTCTGGAACCTGACGATGTTCGCCCCGCAGTACCCCGACGGGCTCCGGATGGACATCTACAGCTACAAGCTCGACGGGGGGAACAAGGGGCAGGACGTCAAGGAGATCAACGTCCTCAACCACTACATCGGGATGCACGACCTCCGGGCGGACGACTTCACCGAGTTCAAGTGGATCCCGTTCGTCGTCGGCATCATGGGCCTCCTCTTCCTCCGCGCCGCGGTCCTCGGAAAGATGGCGCACGTCGTCGACGTCCTCGTCCTCTACGTCTACTTCGGCCTCTTCTCGCTCTGGTCGTTCGGCTACAAGATGTACAGCTACGGCCACAACCTGTCGCCGACGGCGTCGGTGCGGGTTGATCCCTTCATGCCGCCCCTGTTCGGATACAAGAAGCTCGCGAACTTCGAGGTCTACTCGTATCCCCAGGCCGGGTCGTACGCCCTCGGCCTCGCCGCCGTCCTCCTGGCGGCCTCCGCGTTCGTCGCCTGGAGGCAGGTCCGCTCCGCCCGGGCCGCCTGACGTGACGCGCCTCCGGCTCCTCGTCGCTGCGTCCCTCCTGGCGGCGGCGCCCGCGTTCGGAGGGACCGACATGGCCCCGGTCCAGCCCGGGCAGCTCGAGGGCCGTCCCGCCGCGGGCGAATCCTCGCCGCTGCAGGCGCTCGTCGACCGGGCGGCGCCGGGGGCCACGGTGGAGGTGGGACCGGGCCGCTACGTCGGGGACCTCTTCCTCGACAAGCCGATCCGTCTCGTCGGCCGCGGCCGCCCGCTCCTCGTCGGGGCGGGGAGCGGTAGCGTGGTGCGGGTCCGCGGGCCTCACGTCACGGTGGAGGGATTCGACATCGACGGCCGGGGCGGAGGGGACCTCGGGCGCGACTCCTCGGGCGTCCACGTCTCGGCCCCCGCCGCGGCCGTCCGGGGCTGCCGGATCGTCCGCTGCCTCTTCGGGGTCTACCTGCGCGAGGCCCCCGGGACCGTCGTCGAGGACTGCGAGATCACGGGGATCCCCGGGAAGGACCCGGGAGAGAAGGGGTCGGGGCTGCACGTCTGGAACACCGACGGCTTCGCGTTCCGCCGGAACACCGTCGTCGACGTGAGGGACGGCTTCTACATCCAGTCGTCGAGCCACGGAGAGATCCGCGGGAACGTCGCCCGCGACCTGCGCTACGGCATCCACTACATGTTCTCGGACGACAACGTCTTCGAGGACAACGTCTTCGAGAACGGCGCGGCGGGGGGGGCGCTGATGTACTCGAAGAGGATCCGCTTCCGGAGGAACCAGTTCCTCAGGAACCGCGGCTTCGCCTCGGTGGGGCTCCTCTTCAAGACCTGCGACCGCGTCGTGGCCGAGGCGAACCTCCTGGCCGACAACGCCCGCGGCCTCTTCATCGAGGACTCCTACGACAACGTCTTCCGCGGGAACGTCGTCGCCGCCTCGGACGTGGCGCTCGTCGTCTACGCCGGCTGCGGAAGGAACCGGTTCGAGGGGAACTCGTTCGTCGCCAACCTGACGCCCCTCACGCTCGTGGGGCGGACGACCGACACGTCGTTCGACGGGAACTACTGGTCCGACAACCCCGAGCCCGACCTCGACGGGGACGGGCGGAGCGACCGCCCCTACCGCCTCTCGAGCGTCTTCGACCACTTCCGCGGGAACCTCCTTGCCGCGGACCTCTTCTCGCAGAGCTTCGCGGCGTCGGCGATCGGCGCGGCCGAGGAGACGTTCCCCGTCCTCCAGGAGATCACGGCGGTCGACCATGCGCCCCTCGCCCGGGCTCCCGCGCTCCCCGACGTCCCGCGCCGGGCCCCCCGGCGGTCCGCGGCCCACGGCCCGGCCGTCGCGGGCTCGGCCGGGATCCTCGTGGCCGGGACCGCTCTCCTCGCGCTGGGTCGGCGCCTCCCGGCGAGCTGAGGAAGGAGACCGATGATCCGCTTCGAGGCCTTCGGAAAGAGCTACGACGGGCACGTCGCCGTCCGCGGCCTGACGCTCGAGGTCGAGGCCGGCGAGGTGGTCGCCCTCCTCGGCCCGAACGGCTCCGGGAAGACCACCTGCCTCAAGGCCGCGGCCGGCCTCATCCACCCCACCTCGGGCCGCGTCACCGTCGACGGCAGGAGCGCGATGGAGCCCGCGGCCCGCCGGACGATCTCGTTCCTCCCGCAGAAGGTCGCCTTCCCCGACGCGCTCACCGGCCGCGAGGTGGTCGAGTTCTACCGGCGGCTCCGGGGAGGTGCCCGCGGGCGCTCGGACGAGGTCCTGCGGTTCGCGTCCCTCAACGGCGCCTCGCGGCGCGCCGTCTCCACGTACTCCGGCGGGATGGTCCAGCGGCTGGGACTCGCCGTCGCCGCCCTCCCCGACGCCCCGGTCCTCCTCCTCGACGAGCCGACCGCCGCGCTCGACCCCGAGGGGCTCTCGGCCTTCTACGCCCTCACCGAGCGGCGCCGGGGCGAGGGGAAGACCGTCCTCTTCACCTCGCACCACCTGGGAGACGTCGAGCGCCTCGCCACCCGGTTCGCGGTCCTCGTCGGGGGCGCCCTCGCGGGGGTCCTGACCGCGGCCGAGCTCTCCGAGCGGCTCGCCCAGCGCGGTGTCCTCCGCCTCCGCCTCGACCGGCTTCCGGAGGGTCTCCTCGCCGCGCTCCGCCCGCTCTCGCCCGGCGCTTCGATCCGGGGAGACGAGCTCCTCCTCCCGGGCCCCGCCTCGCTCCGCCCGGCTCTCCTCGACGCCGTCCGCGCCTCGGGCGCCGAGGTCCGGAGCCTTTCCGCCGACGAAGGGCGCCTCGACGCCCTCTACGCCGAGATGGTGAACGCCAGGCAATGAAAGCCGCCCACGCTCTCCTCGCCGTCCTCTGCCTCTCCGCCTGCTCGCCCGGCCCCTCCGGCCCCGCCCCGCTCGACACCCGGAACGAGAGCTGCGCCTGGTGCCGGATGACGGTCTCCGACCGGCGCTTCGCCGCGCAGCTGACCGCCCCCGGGGCCGAGCCGAAGTTCTTCGACGACCTCGGCTGCCTGGGCAGCTGGCTGAAGGAGCCGCGCGAGAAGGCCCCCTGGACCGCCTGGGTCTCCGACCACAGGACGAGGGAGTTCGTCCCGGCCGCGACGGCCGTCTTCTGCCGGAGCGGGTCGGTCCAGACGCCGATGGGGTCCGGGCTGATCGCCCACCGCGACGCCGCCTCGCGCGGCGAGGACCCGGAGGCGCGCGACGCCTCGCCCGTCGGCGCCGAGGAGGTCTTCGGCCCGTCCGGACCGCCCCGGGGGGGCGAATGAAGGGCGCGTTCCTCCTCTGCGCCCGGCAGGAGCTCCTCCTCGCGGTCCGCTCGCGGTGGACGCAGATCTTCGCCTTCGTCTTCGCGGGGCTCTCCCTCGCGGTCTCGGCGTCGGGCTACGCCCTCTCCGGCGGGCACGGCATCCAGGACTTCGCGCGGACGTCGGCCTCGCTCGTCCAGCTCGTCCTCCTCCTCGTCCCGCTCTCGGCGCTCCTCATCGGCGTCCTCTCCCTCGCTCCGGAGCGGGGCGCGGCGGAGCTCCTCTTCTCGCAGCCTCTGGGCCGCCCCGTCATCCTCCTGGGGCAGGTGGCGGGGCTCTGGGCGGCCCTCACGGCGGCGCAGGCGATCGGGTTCGGGGCCGCGGGCGTCGTCGTCTTCTCCAACGCGGGCGGCGAGGGCCTCGCCGGCTTCCTCGTCCTCTTCGCCGGCTCCTCGGTCCTCACTGCCGTGTTCCTCGGCATCGCCGCGCTCCTCTCCGCCGGCGCGGTCGGCAGGCGGCGCGCGCGGGCCCTCGCCCTGGCGCTCGTCGTCTGGTTCATTGCGGTCGTCCTCTTCGACGTGGCCGCCCTCGGGCTCGCCTCGCTCCTGCGCTCGGGGACGGCCTCGCGGGTCCTCATCGTCAGCGTCCTGGTCAACCCCGTCGGGGCGCTTCGCACCGGGGCCCTCCTGGCGCTGCAGGGGACGACGGCCTTCGGGTCCGCCTCCCTCGCCTTCCTCCGCTTCACGAAGGGAACGGTCGGCGCCGGCCTCCTCCTCGGCGGCTCGCTCCTCCTGTGGACCGTCGTGCCGCTGGCGCTCGCGACACGGCGGCTCTCGCGCGCTGACATCTGAAGTGTTCCCGGGGGTTTCTCGATCCCCCCGGACCCCCCGGTCCCGGGATCCGGCCGCGGGCGAGCGCGGGCGTGCTAGCGTTTCCCCGCGGAGGCGCGCGACGGACGCGCCCCGCCGGGAGGCAGCCATGGACATTCGTCGCCTCGGAACGCAGGGTCTGTCGGTCTCCGCCCAGGGGCTCGGCTGCATGGGGATGTCGGAGTTCTACGCCGGCCGGGACGAGGCGGAGTCGATCGCCACGATCCACCGGGCCCTCGACCTCGGGGTCGTCTTCCTCGACACCGCGGACATGTACGGCCCGTTCACGAACGAGGAGCTCGTGGGTCGCGCCATCCGGGACCGGCGCGACGAGGTGGTCCTGGCGACGAAGTTCGGGAACATGCGCGGCCCGGACGGGGCGTTCCTGGGCGTCAACGGCAAGCCCGAGTACGTCCGCGCCTGCTGCGAGGGGTCGCTGAAGCGGCTCGGCGTCGACGTCATCGACCTCTATTACCAGCACCGCGTCGACAAGACGGTCCCGATCGAGGAGACGGTCGGCGCGATGAGCGAGCTCGTCCGGGCGGGGAAGGTGCGCTACCTCGGGCTGTCGGAGGCGTCGCCGAGGACGATCCGCCGCGCCCACGCCGTCCACCCGATCTCGGCGCTCCAGACCGAGTACTCGCTCTGGACCCGCGACCCCGAGGACGACGTCCTGCCGACCTGCCGCGAGCTCGGCATCGGCTTCGTCCCCTACAGCCCGCTCGGGCGCGGCTTCCTCACGGGGCGGTTCCGCCGGTTCGAGGACCTCCCCGAGGGGGACTACCGGCGCAGCTCGCCCCGGTTCCAGGGAGAGAACTTCCAGAGGAACCTCGACCTCGTCTCGAAGATCGAGGAGATCGCCCGCGAGAAGCTCTGCACGCCCGCGCAGCTCGCCCTCGCGTGGCTCCACGCGCAGGGGCAGGACGTGGTCCCGATCCCGGGCACGAAGAAGCGCAGCCGCCTCGAGGAGAACGTCGGCGCCCTCTCCGTCGTCCTCACCGCCGACGACCGCCGGCGGATCGACGAGGTCGCGCCGAAGGGGGTCACGGCCGGGGAGCGCTACCCCGCGCTGGCGATGAAGGCGCTGGACAGCTGAGGGGCGGGCGCCTCTCCGGCCTTTGCCGGGCGGCGGCCCTCAGCTCTCGGCGAGGGCCCGGAGGGCCGCCACGTCGGGGATCTCGAACCCGTCGTCCCGGGTCTTCACCAGCCCGTCCTTCCCCCAGCGGCTCATCACGCGGATGGCCGTCTCGACCGTGGTCCCTGCCAGGTCGGCCAGGTCCTGCCGGGAGAGGGGGACCTCCAGGAGCGCGGGCTCCGGCCGGGCCGGGCCCGCGGCGTCGACGAGGTCGAGGAGGACCGTGGCGATCCGCCCCTCGACCGGGCCCGTCAGCTCGCAGAGCCGCTGCCCGAGGAGGACCTGCCGGTCCATCATGACCCGGAGGATCTGCCGGACCATCTCGGGATGGCGGTCCGAGAGCTGGAAGAACTCGCGCTCGGGGACGTGGAGGATGGTCGACGGCACGAGGGCGACGGCGGTGCCGGGATAGGGCCGCGCCTCCCACGGGGCGACGATCCCGATCGGCCCTCCGGCCCGGATGATCCTCACGATCACGCTCCGTGTCGGCGTCGACTTGAGGACCTTCACGAACCCCACGGCCACGAAGGAGAAGTCGAGCGCGCGGTCCCCCTCGTGGAAGACGACCGCCCCTTTTTCGACCACCTGGATCCGGCAGGACGGGGCGAGCGACCGGCGCTCCGTCGGGTTCAGGCACGCCAGCAGGGGGATGCGCCCGAGGTGGGCGAGAGCGGCCTCCATTTCGGCCCATCCTATCTCGGGCGCGGCGCCTCCGGCTCGCGCGCCTCCAGCGGGTAACATCCCCGGCTCGTGACCGGCCGCTCGCGCTTCCTCTCGTACTTCACCCGCCGCCCGGGGACCTACGCCCTCGGCCTGGGCGCGATGCTCCTCTCGACCTTCCTCTTCCTGGCGATCCCCCGGGTCGTCCGCGCCGTCCTCGACGACCTGGCGGCCGGGGTCACCCAGGGAAAGCTCGCCCGCTCCGCGGCCGTCATCCTCGCCCTGGCCGCCGCCGACGCCGTCTGCTACTTCTGGGTCCGGCGAATCCTCATCGGCGCCTCGCGCGACGTCGAGTTCGAGATGCGCGAGGACCTCTTCGCCCATCTCCTCCGCCTCCCGCCCCGGTGGTACCGGAGGAACCGTGTGGGCGACGTCATGAGCCGCGCCGTGAACGACCTCTCGGCCGTCCGGATGATGATCGGCCCCGGGATCATGCAGGCGGCCAACACCGTCGTCGTCGGGACGGTCGCGCTCGTCCTGATGGTCCTCGTCTCCCCCCTCCTCACCCTCGTCGCGCTCGCCGTCCTCCCCCTCGTGGCGGTGGCGACGCAGGTGATGGGGAGGATCACCCATCGCCGCTTCACGGCGATCCAGGAGCTCTTCAGCGAGATCTCGGCGAGCGCCCAGGAGTGCTTCAACGGGGTCCGGCTCGTCCGCGCCTTCGCGCGCGAGGCGAGCGAGGAGGAGCGCTTCGACCGCCAGAACCGGGACTTCAGGCGGCAGAACCTGCGGCTCGCCCGCCTCAACGCCCTCTTCTTCCCCTTCCTCCAGGCCCTCATCGGCTGCGGGTTCGCCCTCGTCCTCTGGGTGGGGGGCCGGCAGATCCTCGACGGGAAGCTCACGGTGGCGCGCTACGTGGAGTTCAACCTCTACATGCTCGAGCTCGTCTGGCCCGCCATCGCGCTCGGCTGGGTCGTGAACCTCTGGCAGCGCGGGACCGCCTCCTGGAAGCGGATGGTCGAGCTCTGGAAGGCCGAGCCGCTCCCCGAGGAGGACGCCGCGGCCGCCGGGGGGACGGTCCCCACGGGCGCCCTGGAGGTCCGCGGCCTGACGTTCGGGTACGACGGGGCCCCGCCCGTCCTCCACGACGTCTCCTTCCGCGTCGAGGAAGGCGAGACCGTCGCCGTCGTCGGCCGGACCGGGGCGGGGAAGTCGACCCTCCTCTCCCTCCTCCTGAGGCTCGACGAGCCCCCGGCCGGGACGGTCCTCGTCGGCGGGAGGGACGTGCGCGAGCTCCCGCTCCCCCTCCTTCGCCGGACCCTCGTCCCCGTCCCGCAGGAGACCTTCCTCTTCTCCGACACCCTCGCCGCGAACGTCGCGCTCGGGGCGCCCGGGGCCTCGCGGGAGGAGATCGAGGCCGCGGCTCGGGCGGCGGGCCTCGGTCCCGACCTCGCGTCGTTCCCGTCGGGCCTCGACACGATCGTCGGCGAGCGCGGGATCACCCTCTCGGGGGGCCAGAAGCAGCGGACCGCGCTCGCGCGCGCCCTCCTGACCCCCGCGCCGTTCCTCGTCCTCGACGACGCCTTCTCCTCGGTCGACACCGAGACGGAGGCCCGGATCCTGCGCGGCCTGAGGGAGGCGGCGCGAGAGAGGACCGTCGTCCTCGTCTCCCACCGGCTCTCCACCATCCAGCACGCGGACCGGATCGTCGTCCTCGACGCGGGCAGGGTCGCCGAGGTCGGGACGCACCAGGAGCTCCTCGCCCGCGGGGGGCTCTACGCGGCGCTCGCGGAGCGGCAGCGGCTGGAGGAGGAGGTCGAGGCGGCGTGACCGAGATCCACCAGGAGGACGAGAGGCTCGGCCGCGGCTACGACGCCGGGCTCGCGCGCCGCCTCTTCCGCCTCGCCCTCCCCTATCGCGGGTACGTCGGCGGGGCGATCGCCGTCCTCCTCCTCGAGTCGGTCTCGCAGCTGGCCGGGCCGCTCCTGACGGGGGCCGCCATCGACCTCGTCCTCTCCCCCGGCCTGAAGGAGACGGGCTCCGGCTCGCGCTTCGTCGCCCGCCTCCTCGGCCACCTCGGCTTCTCCACGTCCGGGCCCCGCGCCCTGGACGCCATCGCGCTCCTCTACGCCGCCTCGGTCCTCGTCACCTTCGGCCTGATGATCCTGATGGTCGAGTGGACGTCGCGCGTCGGGCAGGGGGTGATGTACGACCTGAGGACGCGGATCTTCTCCCACCTCCAGCGGACGGACATCGCCGTCTACGACCGGACGCCGGTGGGCCGCCTGATGACGCGGCTGACCACCGACGTCGACTCCCTGAACGAGCTCTTCACCTCGGGATTCGTGGCGCTCCTGGGCGACCTCGCCGTCCTGGGCGGGATCGTGGCCGTCCTCTTCGCCCTCGACGCGGGCCTCGCCGCGATGACGCTGGCCGTCCTCGTCCCGATGGTCTTCGTCACCAACTGGTTCCGGAAGGGGGCGCGAGACACCTTCCGGAAGGTGCGGACGCGGATCGCCCGGGTCAACGCCTTCCTCCAGGAGCACCTGTCGGGGATCGTCGTCGTCCAGCTCTTCCGGCGCGAGGCGGCGGCGCGGGAGCCGTTCCGCGAGGTGAACGACCTCCACCGGAAGGCCAACATCGAGTCGATCTTCTACTACGCCGTCTTCTACCCCGCGCTCGACCTCCTCTCGGCCGTCGGGGTGGCGGCGATCCTCTGGTACGGCGGCTTCCGGGTCCTCCACGGGGCGATGACGATCGGGGCCGTCGTCACCTTCATCCAGTACTCGAAGCGGTTCTACCGGCCGCTCATGGACCTCTCGGAGAAGTACAACATCCTCCAGGCCGCCTTCGCCGCGGCCGAGCGCATCTTCCAGCTCCTCGACACGGCGCCCGCCGTCACCGCGCCCGCGCGGCCCCTGGCCCTCCCCTCCCCGGTCCGGGGAGAGGTCGCCTTCGAGGAGGTCCGCTTCTCCTACAAGCCGGACGAGGAGATCCTCAAGGGGGTCTCCTTCCGGTGCCCCCCCGGCTCGACCGTCGCCCTCGTCGGCGCGACCGGCGCCGGCAAGTCGACCGTCGTGAACCTCCTCCTCCGCTTCTACGACGTCACCTCCGGGAGGGTCACCGTCGACGGGGTCGACGTCCGCGACGTCGACCCCGTCCGCCTGCGCGAGGCGTTCGGCATCGTCCTGCAGGAGACCTTCCTCTTCACCGGGACGATCGCCGAGAACGTCTCCTTCTTCGACCCCGCGCTCCCGCGCGAGAGGATCGAGGCGGCCTGCCGCGAGGTGGGGCTGGGGCCCGTCCTCGACCGGCTCCCGGAGGGGCTCGACGCGAAGCTGACCGAGCGGGGCGGCGGCCTTTCCGTCGGCGAGAAGCAGCTCGTCTCCTTCGCCCGCGCCCTGGCGCGCGACCCGAAGGTCCTGATCCTCGACGAGGCGACCTCGAGCGTCGACCCGGAGACGGAGGAGCGGATCGAGAAGGCGATCGGGCGGCTCCTCGCCGGCCGGACGTCGCTCGTCATCGCCCACCGCCTCTCCACGATCGTCCGCGCCGACCTCATCCTCGTCCTGGCCCACGGGGAGGTCCGCGAGGCGGGGACCCACTCCGAGCTCCTCGCCCGCGGGGGCCTCTACGCCCGTCTCTATACCCTCCAGCTGAAGGACCGCGAGGCGGCCCTCGCCGGGAGCGCGCCGGCGGCCTGAGCCCGGCCCGGCTCCCCCGTTGACGCGAGGCCCCGCCGCCCGGAAACTCCGCCGCGCGGAGGACGGCCGATGGAACCGGAGCGAGGGGTCCTGGACCCGGTGCGGGGCGCGGAGGAGCTCGAGGAGGCGTTCCGCCTCCCGCGGGCGCTGATCTTCAAGCATTCGACGGCGTGCGGCGGCAGCCACGCGGCGGCCCGCGAGGTGGAGCGGTTCCTCGCCGCCCGCCCCGGGGCCCCGGTGTTCGTCGTCCACGTCATCGAGCAGCGGCCTCTCTCGAACGAGCTCGCGGAGCGGACGGGGATCCGCCACACATCCCCCCAGGTGATCCTCCTCGAGGACGGCAAGCCCGTCTGGAGCGCCTCCCACTTCGCCATCACCGCCGAGGCGCTCGCCGAGAGGCTCGCCCCGTCGGAGGCCCCGGCGCGATGACCCTCTTCACCGGCCCGAAGGAGTTCCGCAAGGTCTTCGACCTCCTCTTCGCCACCCTCTCGCGCGATTCGAAGGCGGGCCCGCCCCTCCGCGCCCTCCGCAAGCCGCAGCGTTTCCTCATCACCGACCTCGGCCTCCAGCTGGACGTGCGCGACGCCGACGAGGACGCCGCCCGCCGGGGCGACCACCTCTCCTGGACCTGGGACGGGAAGGGGTGCTCCTGGGAGCCCGCGGCCACGCTCTCCCTCGAGTCCGCGATGGCCAACCGCTTCTTCCAGGGGAAGGCGCCCCTCGCGTCGGCTCTCATCCGCGGAGAGATCGTCGTCACCCAGGGGAGCGCCACCGTCCCCCTCGAGACCCTCCCCCACCTCTCCGGCTTCTACAAGGTCTGGGTCACGCGCCTGCGCCACGAGGGCTGGGAGCACCTGGTCGTCTGACCGCCCCGGGGTCCGGCGTCGGGTCGGGGGCCGTCCCCTCCCGTTCCGAACCGTGCGAGCGTGGAGGGCGGGAGGCGAAGGCCCTCACGCGGTCCGCTGCGCGCGGGCCACCCGCTTTCGCCCGGCGGCGCGACCCCTCCGGGGCGGGCCTGAACTCCTCGCTCCGCTCGTCAGACAGCAGGCCCGCCTGATCCTGCGGGGCCGCGCCGGCGGGCGAGCGGGTCCCGGCCCGTGCTCGGACGGACTCGCGCGAGGGCCTTCGCCTCCCGCCTTCGCGCCCTCCGGGCGCGAAGAGCGACCCTCCGAGAGCCGCGGGTCTCCTATCGACCGGCCGCGAGCCGGGCGAGGCCGTCGGCCTCGTCCGCGGTGAGGGGCCGAATCCGGACCACCTCCGCCTTCAGGTCGTCGCTGTCCAGGAGGGCACGCAGGAGATGGAACCCCGCCGGCAGGGCCGCGGCTTCGGTGGAGAACTCCTCGCTCACGAGCGCTTTCGCGACGTCTCCCAGCGCGCTCTGGAACTCTCGAGGGAGCGCCCTCACCGCCCCGGTCCCTCGGGCAGCGGCATTCGTGTCCTGCGGGACCTCCCCGACGACCGTCCACGCGTAAAGGCGACCTCCGACGAGGAGCTTGACCATCCGAGGGACCTGGGCCGATCCAGCGGAATCGGCGGAAACAGAGGGCATCTCGTAGCGAACGGCCAGCCGGCTCTTCCCGCAGGCAACATCGAGAGCGATTCGTTTCCACGTGGAATCCTCCTTCTCGTCGAAGGAGCACGTCTGGTTCGTCTGGAGGAGGCGAACGATTCCCTGAAACGCCACCTCCTGGGTGGAGGCCGTGACCACGGCCCGGACCTGCACCTCGGCGCCGTTGGACAGCATCAGGTCGTAGGCCAGCGTCCGCCCGGCGGGCTTCGCCGGCTCCGTCGCGGAGAGCGTGGACGTCGAGACGAGGAGGAAGAGCAGCCCGAGCGCCAGGGCAAGCCCTGAGCGCCGCTGCAGGGCTCCAGAGCTGGTCAGCTGCATGCCGTCACCTGTGCTTCCGCGAGGCAGACCTGGTAGTTGCGGGATACGGGCGTGGCGCCCTCCGCAGCACCATACGGCAGACTCGAACATTGATTTGACGCCGAAACATATGTGTCGGAACACCCTGTCAGAGCCTGACAACGGAGAGGTTGGCTGCTGCAGTTGATTTTCATGCCTCTATCTTCTGAATCCTACCTCTCCGCCGCCTCGAAGGCCGAGCGGATCTCGGTCGGCCGGCCTCCCCTCGCAGCCGGCGCGGCCCACGTTCCGGTGCCGGCGGGCGCCCGATGGCGTTCTTCAGCGTCGGTGCGTGCGGCCTGGCAAGGGAGCCACGCCACCCTGCGCTGAACTCTGTCGCGCCCGGGGGGCGCGACGGGCGGGCGGCGGACGCCCCTGCGCGCGTCCGTCCGAGCACGGGCCGGGACCCGCTCGCCCGGGGGCGCGCCGGGAGCGGGACCAGCGCGGCAACTGTCTGAGCGAAGCGAGTCTTGCCGCGCCCCGCGGATGGCGCGCCTCCGGGCGCAAGCGGGTGGCCCGCGCGCAGCGGACCGCGCGGGGGCGTCCGTCGCCCGCCCCCCGGTGCTCGCACGGTTTCTCGGGCCGTACGCAGCAGCTGGCGCGAGAAGGAGTGGCCGCGCGACGCTGCCGGAGGTCCATGGACCGCGAGGGCCTGAACGGCTCGACGGCTCGACGTTCCGGCGTCGGCGAGCGTCGAGCCCCACGGTGCGTCGAGAGCGACGACTCGCTGGCTACCCGCGCGCGAGCCGCTCGTTCAGGAGACGCAGCGCCTCGTCCCGCCTGGAGACGGCTCCCTTTCCCTGGAAGAGCTTCCCGGACCCGCCGCCCCGCCCCTCGAGGGCTTCGGCGACGACGGGCCCCAGCTCGGGGACGGGCGCCGTCGACGCCGCGCCCGCCGCGAGGACGAACGCCTCGCCGGCCGGTCCGTCGACGGTCAGGAGGGCGACCGAGGACGCCGGGAGGGCGCTGAAGACCTTTCCGACACGCATCAGGAACGCCATGTCGCGGCCCGGGAGGTGGAGGGCCACCGCGGGGCCGGCCTCGGCCGAAAGAGCCCGGGCGAGGGCGCCGGCGAGCTCCTCCTCGGCGGCCCGCAGGGCCTTCTCGGCGGCCGAGAGCTGGCCCAGCTTCGCCTCGACGGCGGCGGCGAGGCCCTCGTCCGGGGCGCCCAGGAGGACGCGGAGGGCCGCGGCCCGCGCCTCGTGCGCGCCGAGGCGGCGACGGACGCGCCCCCCCGCGACGAACGAGAGCCGCGTCCCGCCGCGGAGCTTCTCCGTCCCGAGGAGCTTCAGCGCCTCGAGCTCCCCCGTCGACGCCAGGTGGGTGCCGCCGCAGGTGTTGAGGTCGACCCCGGCGATCTCCACGAGCCGCACGTCGCCCGCGTGCCCCTCGGGGAGACCGCGCGACCGGACGGGGAGGGCCGCCATCTCGGCGGGCGTCACCCGCCTGACCGTCACCTTTCGCGCGGCGCGGATCTCCCCGGCCACGTCCTCCTCGAGGCGCGCGAGGTCGGACGGGGCGATGGCGGGGATGTCGAGCTCCACGTCGCAGACCGAGGGGCCGAGATGGAACGCCGTCGTCTCCCAGCCGAAGCGGTCGGCCGCGACGGCCGTCAGGAGGTGCTGGCCGGTGTGCTGCTGCATGTGGTCGAACCGGCGCTCCCAGTCGAGCCGGACGAGGACGGGGCCGGGGGCTACCGGCGCGGCGAGGTAGTGCCGGACCTCCCCGTCCTTCCGCTGCACGTCGACGACGGCCACCTTGCCGAGGGAACCGCGGTCGGACGGCTGGCCGCCCCCTTCGGGGTAGAGGATGGTGTCGTCGAGGAGGGCGAACGGCCGGTCTCCCTCGACCCCCGTCTCGACGACGGTCGCGGGGAGCTCCCGCCGGTAGGGTTCGCGCTCGTAGGCCGCGGGCTGCTTCATGGGCGAAGAGTAGCCCCTCGGCGCGGTAGGATGAACCGATGCCGAGCCGATCGTTCACCGTCGAGACGAGCCGGGGCCGTTTGGCCGCCGAGGAGCTCCTCCCCGAAGGGACCGCCGCGGACCGCACGGTCCTCGTCTTCCTTCACGACGCCCTCGGGAGCATCGCCCAGTGGAAGGGGTTTCCGGCCCGGCTGTGCGCGGCGGCCGGCTGCCGCGGCTTCGCCTACGAGAGGTTCGGCTCGGGGGCGTCGGACCCCCTCCCCGCCCGCCGGACGCCGCGGTACCTCCACGAGGAGGCCGAGACGCTCCGGGAGGTCCTCGACAGCGTCGGGATCGAGCGCCCCGTCCTCCTCGGCCACAGCGACGGCGGGACCATCGCCCTCCTCTTCGCGGCCCTCTTCCCGGAGCGCCCGGTGGCGGTCGTCACCGAGGCGGCGCACGTCCTCGTCGAGGAGGTGACCCGCGAGGGGATCCGCGCGGCCGCCAGGCAGTGGGAAGCCGGTCCCCTCCGCGCCGGCCTCGAGCGCTACCACGCCGGGAAGACCGACGCGCTGTACCACGCCTGGGCCGACACGTGGCTGGACGACGGCTACGAGGCGTGGGACGTCCGGGGCGAGCTCTCGCCGGTCCGCTGCCCGGCGCTCGCGATCCAGGGGACGGCCGACGAGTACGGGACGACGCAGCAGGTCGAGGGAATCGTCCGGAACGTCTCGGGGCGGGCCCGCTCGCTCCTCCTCCCGCGCGTCGGCCACGTCCCCCACCGCGAGGCAGAGCGGCTCGTGACCGAGGTGGTCGTCGAGTTCCTGCGGGACCTTCCCGACTTCTAGGGGAGGAGCCTGAAGGGGCCGACCTCGCTCAGACCGCGGCCAGGGCCCGGCCGAGGTCGTCGATCAGGTCCTCGACGTCCTCGCAGCCGACCGCGATCCGGACGAGGTCGTCGCTGATCCCCGCCGCCTCGCGCTCCGGACGCGACATCCCGGCGTGCGTCATCGAGGCCGGGTGCTCGATCAGCGTCTCGACGCCGCCGAGGCTCACGGCGAGGGTGGCGATCTCCACCGTCTCGATCACGGTCTTGCCCGCCGCGAGCCCGCCCGCGACGCCGAAGGAGACGATCGCCCCGCCCCCCTTCATCTGGCGCTGCGCGAGGTCGTGCTGGGGGTGGCTCGCGAGCCCCGGATAGCGGACCCACGACACCTTCGGGTGCCCCTCGAGGAAGCGCGCGACGGCGAGGGCGTTCGCCTGGGCCCGCTCCATCCGGAGGCCGAGCGTCTTGATGCCGCGCAGGACGAGCCACGCCTGGTGCGGGTCCATCGTCCCGCCCGTCGCGAGGTGGACCTGCCGGAGGCGCGCGAGGTGCTCCTCGCGGCCGGCCACCACGATTCCGGCGACGACGTCGGTGTGGCCGTTCAGGAACTTCGTCATGCTGTGGAGGACGACGTCCGCGCCGAGGTCGAGCGGCCGCTGGAGGACCGGGGAGGCGAAGGTGTTGTCGACGACGACGAGGGCGCCGGCGCGGTGGGCGACCTCGGCGCAGGCGGCGATGTCGGTCAGCTTCAGCGTCGGGTTGGCGGGGGACTCGAGGTAGACGAGCTTCGTCTCGGGTCGGATCGCGGCGGCGACGTTCGCGACGTCGGAGGTGTCGACGAAGGTGGCGGCGACGCCGAACCGGGAGTACTCGTTCTCGAGGATCAGGCGGGACGGGCCGTAGAGCGCGTCGGTCCCGACGACGTGGTCGCCCGCCTTCAGGAAGGCGAGGTAGACGGCGTTGACCGCGGCCATCCCGGTCGCGGCGCCGATGGCCCCGCACCCCCCCTCCAGCGTGGCGACGCATTCCTCGAGAGCCGCGACGGTGGGGTTCCCGAGCCGGGTGTACTTGTAGCCCTTGTCCCTGCCGGCGAACCGGGCGGCCCCCTCGTCGGCGCTCCGGAACGCGAAGGTCGACGTCTGGTAGATGGGGGTCGAGACGGCTCCCGTCGCGGGGTCGGGGTGCTGCCCGGCGTGGATGATCTGGGTGGCGAGGCGCTTCTTCCGGACGTCCTTCATCGGGCCTTCTCTCTCCCGTTCCCTTCCGTCCCGGGACCGTTCTCTCGCGTGGCGAGTCCTCGCCCGCGGGGCCCCCGGGGGAGGGGGGCGCACGCGCCGCGGGCCGAACGGGGAGTCTACCAAAGCGACGGGAGATCGCCTTGACTCGCCTCTCGCCGGGACGTACAAGGTCGTGGGAGAGACGCATGAACGTCGTCGAGAGCGTCGTCGACCTGATCGGGAAGACTCCCCTGGTACGCCTCGGGGGGCTTCGCGAGGAGGGCGCCGCGGACATCTGGGCAAAGCTCGAGTACCTCAACCCCGGCATGAGCGTGAAGGACCGGACCGCGCTCGGCCTGATCCGCGCCGCCGAGCGCGACGGCCGCCTGAAGCCGGGCGGCACCGTCATCGAGGCGACCGCCGGGAACACCGGCGTCGGCCTCGCCCTCGTCGGGGTGTCGCGCGGCTACCGCGTGATCATCGTCATGGTCGAGGGATACGCCAGGGAGAAGATGGTCCTCGTCCGCGGCCTCGGCGGCGAGCTCGTCGTCGTCCCGCCGGCGGGCGGGATGGCGAGCGCCGTGGCCCGCGCGAAGGAGCTGGAGGCCGAGATCCCGGGCGCCGTGATGATGCGGCAGTTCGAGAACCCCGCGAACCCGGGGATCCACTACGAGACGACGGGGCCCGAGATCTGGGAGCAGCTCGGCGGGAGGGTGGACGGCTTCGTCACCGGGGCGGGGACGGGAGGCACGTTCGCCGGGATCGCCCGCTACCTCAAGGAGAGGTCCCCCGCCTGCCGCTGCTTCGTCGTGGAGCCCCCCGACTCGATCCTCGGCGGCGGGGACGGGAAGGGCGAGCACATGGTCGAGGGGATCGGGAACGGCTGGTGGCCCGCGATCCTCGACCGGTCGGTCGTCGACGGCGTCTACACCATCCCGCACCACGAGAGCTACGCGATGGTCGACCGGCTGGGACGGATGGGCCTCCTCGGCGCCGCCTCCTCGGGGGCCAACGTCAGCGGGGCCCTCCGGCTGGCCCGCACCCTGGGGTCGGGAAAGAACGTGGTGACGATCCTGACCGACCCGTCCGAACGGTATTTCTCGAAGTACGTCTACGACGGCCGGTACGAGGGGCGTCCCATCCCCTGACGGCCCCCGCTCCGCTCCGGAGGTCTGAATGGACTACCCCATCTGGAACCCTGCCATCGGCGGCGGCGTCCTCATCGGCATCGTCGCGATCCTCCACGTCGTCGTCTCGCACTTCGCGATCGGCGGAGGCATCACCCTCGGGATCCTCGAGACGCTCGCCGTGAGGAACGGCGACCGGGCGTTCCGCGAGCTGGCCCGTCGCGGCTCCTGGCTCCTCGTCCTCGTCTCGACGGTCTTCGGCGCGATCTCGGGCGTGGCGATCTGGTTCACGATCGGCCTCGTCCAGCCCGCGGCCACCTCCTCGCTCATCCACACCTTCGTCTGGGGCTGGGCGATCGAGTGGGGCTTCTTCCTCCTCGAGATCGTCACGGCGCTGGCGTACGTCGCGACGTGGGACAAGGTCCGGCCGCGGACGCACCTCGTCCTCATCTGGCTCTACGCCTTCGCCGCCTTCATGTCGCTCGTGGTGATCCAGGGGATCCTGGCCTTCATGCTGACGCCCGGGCGCTGGATCGCGACGGGGAGCTTCTGGGACGGCTTCCTCAACCCCTCCTACGTCCCGGGCCTCGTCTTCCGGACCGGCGCCTGCCTCCTCCTCGCGGGGGGCTACCTGACGCTCTCCGCCCTGCGCGAGAAGGACCGCGGCGCCCGCGCCCGCGCCGTCCGCCTCCTCTCCGCGATCTCGGTCGCCGGCGCGGCCCTCGCCGCGCTCGGCGGCCTCTGGTGGGAGCGGTCGCTCCCCGACGGCGTCACCCGCTTCTTCCTCGGGGCCAAGCCCCTCCTCGCCTCGCTCGCCGCCACCCGGCACCTCGTCCTCTGGGCCCTGGCCGTCTCCGCGGCCCTCTTCCTCCTGACCGCTCTCCTCCCCCGGCTCCAGAACTGGGGCCTCGCCGTCGTGACGCTCCTGGCCGCCTTCGCCGTCCTCGGGGGGTACGAGAGGCTCCGCGAGGGGTCGCGCAAGCCGTTCGTCATCCGCGACCAGATGTTCTCCAACGGCGTCCTCGTGACCGAGATCGACCGGCTGAACCGCGACGGGATCCTCTCCAAGGCCCGGTGGGGCCCGCTCGAGCGGGCCGGGAAGGCCGAGACGGGGCGCGCCGTCTTCCGGGCCGAGTGCTCGACGTGCCACACGCTCGACGGCTACCTCGGCATCCGGAAGATCGTCGAGCCGATGGACGCCGACCTGGCGACGATGTTCCTGACCGCGCTGCGCGACGACGGCGCGGCCTGGAAGGCGCTCCGGGCGGGCGACGGCACCGCGAAGCCCGGCTACCCGACGATGCCCCCGTTCGTCGGGACGGACGCGGAGCTCGACGCACTCGCCCGTTACCTCGTCAGCCTGAACGCCCCGAAGGTCGCGGAGGCCCCCCGTGCCCGCTAGCAGCCCGATCCCCGCGCTCGACCCGGCCCCGATCCCCGGCCCCCCCTGGCTCTTTCACGTCCTCTGGGTCTTCACCTTCCTCATCCACGTCCTCTTCATGAACGCAGTCCTCGGCGGCTCGGTCGTCGCGACCCTCTCCCTCCTCTTCCGGAAGGGGGAGCCGGGGCGGCGGACCGCGAGCTTCCTCGTCGAGGTGAACACGTGGGCGATCTCCCTCGCCATCACGTTCGGGATCGCGCCGCTCCTCTTCCTGCAGGTGATCTACGGCCGCCTCTTCTACACGGCGACCATCCTCGTGGCCGCCCACTGGCTCGGCCTCCTCGTCCTCCTCACGGCCGCCTACTACCTGAACTACGTCGCCAAGTACCGCTTCCGGGCCGGGAAGGGGGCGACCGCGGCCGTGGCGTCGACGGCGGTCCTCCTCCTCGCCATCGCGGCGATCCAGGTCGCCGTGAGCCTCCTCCACCAGCAGCCGTCGCGCTGGGCCTCCGCCCTCGGCGACCCGTGGGCCGCCTTCGCGGACCGGGCCTTCCTCCCGCGCTGGCTCCACTTCGTCCTCGCCGCGGTGACGCTCGCCGCCGTCCTCGTGGCCTGGCTCGCCGTCCGGAACCCCGACGCGGCGCCGGAGGACGCGGACCGCGCCGACCGCGCCCGATGGGGAATCAAGCTGGCCCTCGGGGCGACGGCGGCCCAGCTCCTCGTCGGCTTCTGGCTCGTCGGCGCGCTCCCCGGGCCGGTCCTCCGCGGGTTCATGCGCGGCGGGGCCGCGACGATGGTCCCCTTCACGCTCGCGGTCGTCCTCGGCTTCGGCCTCCTCCTCGTCCTGGCGCGGACGGTCGACCCGCTCGCGCAGCGCAAGCTCGTGAGGCACGCCCTCGAGCTCTTCGGCCTGGCGACGATTCTGATGCTGGTCACCCGCCACCAGCTCCGCGAGGTCACCCTCGCCGCGGAGGGGGTGACCGGCGCTCCGGCCGTCGCGCCGCAGTGGAGCGTCCTCGCCCTCTTCCTCGTCGTCCTCGTCCTCTGCGTCGCCCTTTCGGTCTGGGCCCTCGTCCGGATGGCCAAGGACCGGCCCGGCGCAGGCGAAGAGGCCGCCTGACCTCCGTGGGAGAGGGAGCGCCGGCCCGGCCGCGACGACCGGCCGCGGGAGCCGTGCCGCGACCGGTGCGGCGGCGGCCGGCCCAGGCGGCCGCCGCGGCCCTCGTCGTCTCCGCGGCCCTCGCCGGCGCGTGCGGGCCCGCGCCGCGCCCCGCGCCGGCTCCCCCGCCGCCCACGCCCGTCCCCACGCGCGAGGTCCCGCCCGTCGTCGGCCTCGCGCTCGGCGGGGGCGGCGCGCGTGGCTTCGCCGAGATCGGCGTCCTGCGCGTCCTCGAGCAGGAGAAGATCCCCGTCGGGATCGTCGTCGGGACCTCGGTCGGGAGCCTGATCGGCGCGCTCTACGCCGACACGGGGCGCGTCCTCGACGCGGAGCTCCACGCGCTGACGATCACCGAGGAGGACATCTTCGACTACAAGGCGCTCGCCTTCCTCTCCGGCGGCCTCGCGAAGGGGGACCGCCTCGAGCGCTTCCTCGACGCGAACCTGAGCCACCGGACGATCGAGTCGTTCCGGGTCCCGTTCGCCGCCGTCGCGGCGGACCTGGCGACCGGGACGGCCGTCGTCTTCGACCGGGGACCGGCGGCCCGCGCCGTCCGCGCCTCGTGCGCCATCCCCGGCGTCTTCGTCCCGGTCGAGATCGGCGGCCGGACGTACGTGGACGGCGGCGTCGTCGACCCGGTCCCGGCCCGCGTGGCGCGGCAGAAGGGGGCGCAGGTCGTCGTCGCCGTCTCGGTCCCGGCCCGGCTCCCGGTCACGGCGCCGCGGACGCCGATCGAGGTCGTCACCCAGTCGATCACGATCATGGCCGCCGAGATCGGGCGGCTGAGGGCGCGCGACGCCGACGTCGTCATCGAGCCGGACGCCGGCGACGTCGCCTACGACGACTTCGGCAAGCGCAAGCGGCTGATCGAGGCGGGCGAGGCGGCGACGCGGAAGGCGCTCCCGGCGATCCGGGCGGCGATCGCCGCGGCGACGCGACGGGTCCCGGCCCCCGTTCCGTAGCCCCATCGGGCCCGACCTGGTCTACGATCCCTCCGTGCTCGGCATCTCCCCCGTCCCCCTGCTCCGCGAGATCTGGACGGCCGCGGACGACGCGGACCTCGAGGCGTTCCTCGAGGCGGTGGCCGAGGGGCGCCTCGCGGGGGCGCTCGCGGCCCTCGAGGGGACCGACGAGGAGACGCGGGAGGCCGACGGCGAGCTCCTCGACACGTGGGCCGACACGCTCGCCCGCCGCGCCGCCCGCGCGTCGGCCCGGAGCGCCTACGTCGGGGCCCGGCTCCTGCGCGAGCTGCTCGGCGAGGAGCTCGGCTTCACGGGCGAGGTCGAGGAGTACCACGCGGCCCGCACCTGCTGCCTCCACCAGGTCCTGTCGCTCCGGCGGGGGATGCCGATCCTCCTCTCGTCGGTCTGGATCGAGGTGGGGCGCCGCGCGGGGATCACCGTCGACGGCGTCGGGATGCCGCGCCACTTCCTCGCGCGGGTCGGCGGCGACCGCGGCGTCATCGTCGACCCGTTCTCGGGCGGGACGGGGCTGACGCGGGAGGGGTGCCGGCGGCTCCTGGAGAAGCTGAGCGGGGGGTCGGTCCCCTGGAGCGACGAGTTCCTGAAGGCGAGCCCCGTCGACGAGATCGTCGAGCGGGTCCTCGCGAACCTGATCGACTCGACCCATCGCGAGGGGGACGGAGCGGGGACGTTCCGGGTGGTGACCTTCCTCGCGGCCCTCCGGCCCGAGCTCCCCGAGAGGCGGCTGCAGAAGGGGGCGGCCGCGGCGGCCGTGGGCGCCTGGGACCTGGCGGCGTCGGCCTACGGCGAGGTCCTGGAGGACTTCCCCGACACTCCCGAGGCGGACGACGCGGCCGCGCGGATGGACGACCTCTCCCGCCGGGCGACGGTCCACTGAGCGATCCGTTCGACGCGCGGAGGCGCCGCGCCGGGAGGACCCCGATGAAGAAGATCCCCGCAGAGCTCCTCGAGCGCGCCGTCGACGGCGTCAACCTCGAGCCCGGGACGCTCCGCGCGCAGCTCGGCCGGACGCCGACGCTCCTCGTCTTCCTCCGCCACTTCGGGTGACCCTTCTGCCGTGAGACGGTCGGCGACCTGTCTGCGCTCTCCCGGAAGGACCCCTCGTTCCCTCCCGTCCTCTTCTTCTACCAGGCGTCCCCGGACGAGGGGCGCGCCTTCTTCGACGACCGCTGGAAGGACGCCCGCGCCGTCGCGGACCCGGAGCGGACCTTCTACCGCGGCCTCGGGCTCGAGAAGGGCTCCGCGCTGGAGGTGCTCGGCCCCGGGTCGATCGCCTGCTCGCTCCGCGCCGCCGCGAAGGGGCACGTCCTCGGCCGGCCGGTGGGAGACGTCCTGCAGATGCCCGGGCTCTTCTACGTGAAGGGGGCCGACGTCCTCTGGAAGCACGACTTCCGGCACGTGGGCGACCACCCGGACTTCGCCGCGCTCCCGAAGCTCTTCGCCAGGCTCGGCCCCCCCGCCGCGGCGTAGCCGGAGCGCCGCGCGCGGCCGCGGCGGCCGTCGGCACGCCGGCTCCGTCCGGGCGTCAGCGTGCGTGCGCCGGCGGGGCCTTCCCTTCGCCCGCCTCCGGCGCCTTCCTCGCCCCCTTCGGGTCGAAGAGGGAGTCGGGGAGGCTCTTCCGCTCGCCCTCGAGGTACTCGACCGTCGTCGTCCCGGGACGGAGGGTGTCGACGATGGTCATCCTCTTCACCGAGAGGGCCCCTCCCAGGGTCGCGTAGGCGTCGAACGTCGCCTCGCGCGCCGTCTTCCCCGACGGCAGGAGGAAGACGATCTTCCGGGTGAGGCCCTCCTTCCGGTCGATCCAGACGCGGAGGACGGGGAACGGGGGGTGGCGGTCCCGCCGCTCCATCAGCCGGAGGACGTCGCACGCCCTCCCGTCGAGGACGTCGGACCGCTCCCAGAGGGCGTCGTAGTCCTCGGCGAAGCGGGTGAAGGCGACGTCCCCGACGCTGAACCCCCCGGTCAGCCGGTAGGCGCGCGGGATCCGGATCGGGTTGCGAGCGGTCGGGAGGACGAGCCAGGCGTCCTCTCCCGAGACGTAGAGCGCCTTGCCGGCGTCGGCCGGGTCGAGGAACGAGATCCGCGCCTTCTGCCCCTTCACCAGGACCTCGAAGTCGCCCCGCTGCTCCGGGGCGCCCGGCCGCGTGGTGACGATCCTCAGGACGAGGCGGGCCTCGCTCCACGCCGTCCTCACGCGGTCGGCCCTGAGGAGGAGCGCCCGGGGGTCCGAGGGGCGGGCTTCCTCCGCCCCGGACGCCGGGGGAGCGGCCGCGAGCGGCGGGACGAAGAGGAGGGCGAGGGCCGCGGCGAGGGCGGGCCCGGCCGCTCTGCAAGAGCGCCTCGCCGGGTGGCGGCGCCGGTCACACATGCGCGAGGGCCTTCACGGGGTCGAGGCGCGCCGCGCGGCGCGCGGGCCACCACGAGGCGGCGAGGAGCGTGGCCGTCATCAGCGCGAAGCCGATCAGGTACGCCAGGGGGATCAGGTCGACGTGGAGGACGCCGCCCACCGTCCCCCCCGGGGGGGGCGGGAGCGGCAGGCGCGCCGCGTTCAGCGCGGCGCGCAGGAGGAGGGAGGCGGCGCCGCCCAGGAGCGAGCCGCCGACGCCGAGGATGGCCCCCTCGGCGAGGAAGAGACGACGGACGTCCCGGCGGTCGGTCCCGATCGCGAGCAGCGTCCCGATCTCCCGCGTCCGCTCGAAGACCGCCATGGTCATGGTGTTCGCGGCCGCCAGGACGACGACGGTCGCCAGGACGAGGCCGGTGAAGAGGAAGATCGCCGCGTAGAGGAGCTGCACCTGCTTGTAGAAAGCGGCGCTGTCGAGCCACGTCTTCACCGAGGCCCGGCGCCCGGCGCGCGCGAGCCTCTCGCGGAGGCCGGAGGCCGCCGTCTCGAGGTCCGCGCCGTCGCGGAGGAGGACGACGACCGCCGACGCCTTCCCCTCGGCCTTCAGGAGGCGCGCCGCCGACTCGTACGTCAGGAAGAGGAGGCGGTCGTCCACCTCCTTGATCGGGTACCGCAGGACCGCGGTCACGTTCGCGTCGACGGCGTTGAGGCCCCCGTCCGGCGTCGTCGTCATCACGGTCACGAGGTCCCCGGGCCCGGCGCCGATGGCCCGCGCGAGCCCCCCGCCCAGCATGACGTCGTCCGCCCGGGGGTCCGCGAAGAAGCTCCCCGAGGCCACGGAGTCGGCCGTCAGCGAGGCCCGCTTCTCGAGGGCGGGGACCGTCCCCGTCCCGAGGTAGGCGGCGCTCTTCTCCCCCTTCACGGCGAGGCCGAAGAAGGTGAGCCGCGGCATCGCCTGGACGACGTTCGGGTCCTCGCGGGCGATCCGCGCGAGACCCTCCCAGTCGTCGAGGAGGAGCCCCATCGCCTCCTCGTCCGTCTTCCCGAGGGCGTCGGGGTTGACGATCCGGAGCTGTCCGCCCAGCCCGCGGATGGTCACCTCCGCGAGGCTCCGGAACGTCTGCGCCACGAACCCCGCCGTCATCGTCGTCGCGACGAAGCCGACCACGACGATCGACCCGGTCAGCGCCGTCCGCCTCCGGTGCCGGAGGAGGTTGCGCGCGGCGAGACGCCACCAGCGGAGGCTCACGCGCCCGCTCCCCCCGGCGCGGCGCCGGGCGACGGGGCCGCGGGGCCCGTGGAGGGACCGAGGCGGACGTCCTCGACCACGCGGCCGTCGCGCAGCCTCAGCCGGCGGTGGGCCCGGGCGACGATCGCCGGGTCGTGGCTCGAGAAGAGGAACGCGGTCCCCCGCTGGGTGTGCAGCTCCTCGAAGAGGTCGAGGAGCCGCCGGCCGGTCTCCGAGTCGAGCGAGGCCGTCGGCTCGTCCGCCAGGACCAGCGCCGGCCGGCCCACGATGGCGCGCGCCACCGCGACGCGCTGCCTCTGGCCTCCCGAGAGCGCGTCCGGCCTCCGTCCCGCCTGGTCGGCGAGGCCGACGGCCGCGAGGGCCTCGCGGGCGCGCGCGCGGCACTCGGCCTCCGGGAGGCCGCGGATCCAGAGGGCGAGGGCGACGTTCTCCTCGGCCGAGAGGACCGGCACGAGCTGGTGGGCCTGGAAGACGAAGCCGAGCCGCTCGCGGCGGAACCGGGCGCGGCCGCGGTCGTCGAGGCCCGCCGTGTCGACGCCGTCGAGGACCAGCGTCCCGGCGTCGGGCGTGTCGAGGAGGCCGAGGAGGTTGAGGAGCGTCGTCTTGCCGCTCCCCGAGGGCCCCTCGAGGACCGCGAGCTCCCCCGCCGCGACGTCGAAGGTCGCCCCCTCGATCCCCACGACGCGCTCCTCCCCGGACGTGTAGATGCGGGAGAGCCCCGCGACGCGAACGAGCACGGCCGGCGGAGTATAGGCGCGCTCAGCGCCGCTCGGCCTTCCGCCGCCAGCCGATCGCCGCGACGAAGAGGAGGGTCCCCGTCAGGATGATCGCCGCGCCCGACGGGACGTCGAGGGCGACCGAGAGGAGGAGCCCCCCCAGGACCATCACCAGCGCGGCCACCACCGACCCGACGAGGAGACCCGGCCAGCGGTCGAAAAGGGCGCGGGAGGTCGCGCCGGGGAGGACGAGGAGGGCCGAGACGAGGAGGATCCCGACCACCTTCAGGGCGACGACGACGGTGACGGCGAGGAGGAGGAGGACGAGCATCCGCATCCGCGCGACGTCGACGCCGGACGTCGCCGCCCCGTCCTCGTCGACCGACGCGAGGAGGAGCGGCCGGAAGAAGGCCGCGGTCGCGACGAGGACCGCCGCGCCCACCCCCGTGAGCTCGAGGAGGTCGATCGGGTCGACGGTGAGGATGTTGCCGAACATCAGCCCGAAGAGGTCGACGGACGTCTGGACGAAGCTGAGCGCCACGACGCCGACCGCCATCGCGGCCACGGTGAAGACCCCGACGGCCGTGTCCTCCGAGAGCGCCCCCTCGTCCGACGCCTTCGCCGTCGCGAACGCCACCGTCACGGCGGCCGCGAGGGCTCCCATCCCGGGAGGGGCGCCGATCAGCGTCGCCAGCGCCACGCCGCCGAACGCGGCGTGGGCCACGCCCGACCCGACGAACGCCAGGCGCCGGAGGACGACGAAGAACGAGAGCGAGCCGCAGACGAGGGCGACGACGACGCCCGACAGGAGGGCCCGCTGGAAGAACGGGTAGCCGAGGAACTCGATCACGAGACCGCCACCTCGGTGGCCTTCCCGTCCACGCGGTAGATCGCGTCCGCCCCGCCCATCGCGTCGCTGTCGTGGGTGACGTAGATGACGGCCCGCCCGGCCGCCACCTCCTCGGCGATGATCCGGCGGAGCGTCATCATCCCCTCCGCGTCGAGGGCCGTGTCGGGCTCGTCGAAGAGGAGGAGGGCCGGGTTCCCCGCCAGCGCGCGCGCCAGGAGGACGCGCTGGCGCTGTCCGCCCGACAGGCGGCCGACGGGCTTCTGCATCGAGTCCTCCGGGAGCCCCGCGCGGGCGAGGGCCCCCCGTGCCTCGTCCTCGGCCCCCTTCCGCCTCCGGAAGCCGGGACGGGGCGCGAGGGAGAGGGCCACGAGGTCGAGCCCCGTCACTGGCGCCTGGGGCGAGAGGGTGCTCCGCTGCGGGAGGTAGCCGATGCGCGGGCGTGGGACCGAAAGGCCCGCGGCGTCCACGAACGTCACCGCCCCCGCGTCGGGAAGGAGGAGGCCGAGGAGGACCCGCGCGAGGGTCGTCTTCCCCCCGCCGTTGGGGCCGACGAGGGCCGTCCGCTCCCCGGGCCTGATCGAGAAGCTGACGTCGGTCAGGACGGGCCGCCCGCCGAGGCGGACGCCGATCCCCTGGAAGCGGACTCCCAGGCTCACGGGCCCTCCCCCGAGAGCCCCCGGGCGAACGCGTCGGCGTTGAAGCGCATCAGCTCAGGATACGTCTCGCGGCCCGGGACCCCGCCGATCGGGTCGACGGTGGTGAGGCGGATCCCCGCCTCGCGGGCGATGACGCGCGCCGCCCCGGGCGGGAACTGGGGCTCGGTGAAGAGGGCCCCCGACCCGCCGTGCCGGGCCGCGTCGATCAGCTCCTTGAGGTCGCGGGGCGACGGCTCCCGCCCCGGCACCGGCTCGACCGCGCCGACCGGGACCAGCCCGTAGCGCGCCGCGAACTGGCTCCACGCGAGGTGCGCGGAGACGAACCGGCGGCCGCGGAACGGCGCGAGCTCGGCGGCGATCTGCCGGTCCAGGGCGAGGAGCTCCTCCGTCTCGCGCGCGGCGCGCTCGCGGTAGCCCGCTGCCCCTGCCGGGTCGACCCGCGCGAAGGCCTCGGCCATCGGGGCGAGCGACCGGGCCGCGAGCGCCGCCGAGAGCCACCAGTGGGGCTCCTCGTCCAGCTCCCCGCCGCCGCCGTGAGAGGCGCCGTGCCCGTGCCCCCCCGCGCCCCCCTTCGGCGCGTGGATTCCGACCGCCGCCCCGGCGTCGAAGACGGGCACTCCGGGGGCGCAGGCCTGGAGGAGCTTCCTCACCCAGTCGTCGAGCCCGCCCCCGGCCACCACCACCAGCCGCGCCGGGGCGACCGCGCGGACCTCCCGCGGGTCCGGCTCGAAGACGTGCTCGGAGACGCCGGGGGGCATGACCGTCCGGACCTCCCACCCGGGCCCCGCCACCCGGGCCGCCAGGTCGGCGAGCGGCGCGATGGTGGCGGCGGCGACCGGGCGCCCCGTCTCCCGCGCCGGCGGGGCGCAGCCCACGGAGGCACCCCCGCCGAGCAGCGCGACGAGGAGCGCGAGACCGAGCGCTCCCGGCGCGGTCGGGCGGACCTCCCCCCTTCCGGCGCCTTGACGGCGGCGGGCGCCGATCGCATCCTCGGCGCAGGGAGGTCCGGCCTGATGACGTGTCGCGAGCACGAGGGTCACGAGCACCAGCACGGCCCAGGCTGCGGTCACCGCGAGGTCCGGCATGGCGATCACGCGGATTATCTCCATGACGGCCACCTCCATTCACCCCACGGCGGCCACGCGGACGAGCACACCCTCGGCGTCGACCACAGGCGCCCGGCCACCTGCGCTCCCATCGAGTGCCCCGGCGGGCACGACGGCACGCACGGCCATCCGCCCGTCCCGCACGGCGACCACGTCGACTTCGAGGTGAACGGGGCGCTCCACCACCCACACGGAGACCACTGCGACCTGCACGGGGCCTGCTAGCTTTCCCGGGGGTTTCTCGATCCCGGTAGCAGTGTTCCCGGGGGTTTCTCGATCCCCCCGGAACCCCCGCACGGAAGATTCCCCGGGGGTTCTCGAGCGCCGGTCCCCCGTGATACCGGGCCGGAGACGAGGTCGCAACCGACGGGGAGCTGGGACGGTCAGGCGGCGAGGCGCTCGGCGAGGGCGCGCGCGAGGATCCTCCGGACCGGCTGCTGGAAGGTGAACGAGGCGGTGATCTGCAGACGCCGCTCGGCCTGCTCCGACGCCTCCCAGGAGTCGAGCGCCCGGCGCCGCTCCTCGAACCACTCCGCCGAGACCTCGCCCGACTCCCGGAGCCGGACGAGCCGGTCCCGCTGCTGCCCGCGGTCGCCGATCTCGGGGTGGTGGTTCACCCCCCAGACCCTCGGCGTCCTCCCGTCGAGGTGCCGGTCGAGCTCGACCATCGTGATGGCGTCGCCGGCCGCCGCCGTCCCCGCCAGCGCCTCGTGGGCGAGGACCGTGACGCCGTTGCTCCCGGTCGGGAGGAGGTCGAAGAGCCGGCTGTCGAGGACCTGGATCCTCGAGCCGTAGCTCGCCAGGAGGAGCCCGGAGAACCACGGATGGGACCGCGCCTCGTCGGTCAGGACGTTCGACACGACCCCGGCGCTCTTCCCCCCCTTCTCCGGCGGCCGCGCCTCGGGGCGGGCGGCGCCCGACCAGCGCATCAGGAGGCCGAAGCTGTGGCAGATCCCGAGGAGCGAGACGCGCGGCTCGGCCAGGACGGCGTCGAAGAGCCGGAAGAGGGGCGCCTCCCACCGCGGGTCCTCCCGGACGCCCTGCGAGAGTGGAGAGGCGCCGTCGTTGTCCCGGGGGTCGAGCGCGCCCGGCCCGCCGGTCCCGACGACGAGGGCGAACCGCTCCGGCCGGGAGGCGTCGGGGAGGGCCAGGCCCGCGCGGACGTCGTAGCTCGTCACCCGAAGCGGCGGCGCCGAGGGGCCCAGCCGCTCCCGCTCCGAGCGGGCGATCCTCTGGAGCGTGTCGACGATGGAGGCGTGCCCCAGGTTCGGGAAGCGGTGGTGCATGTCGAGGACCGCGACCTCGACGCCGTGGCGCAGGGGCTCGGGCTCGTCGCCCGCCCTCTCGACCCGCGCGTACGAGACGCCGAGGTCGTCGGACGGGAAGAGGGGGGGACGGGGCGAGCCGGGGAGGTCCATGCGCCGGCCCGATTGTGCCCGACTCCCGCCGGGACGCCCAACCGGCCGCGCGAGGCCGGCGGACCGGCCCTAGCGGCGCTCTTCCTGCAGCTCGCGGGTCATCAGGCGGAAGACGGCCTCGCGGGGCGGGAGCCTCCCGGCCAGGATCTCGGTGACCGCCTCGGCGATCGGCATCTCGACGCCGACGCTCCGGGCGAGCTCGACGAGGGACTCGGCCGTGTCGACCCCTTCGGCCACCTCGCCCCCGAGCGAGGCGACCGCCGCGGCCGGGTCCATCCCGGACGCGAGCGCGAGGCCCACCCTCCGGTTTCGCGACAGGTCCCCGGTCGCGGTCAGGACGAGGTCGCCCATCCCCGCCAGCCCCGCGAAGGTCTCCGGGGCGCCGCCGAGCCGGGCCCCCAGCCTCCGGATCTCCGCGAGCGCCCGCGTCAGGAGCGCCGCGCGCGTGTTGTGCCCCAGACGCAGGCCGTCGACGATCCCGGCCGCGATCGCCACCACGTTCTTCGCCGCCCCCGCCAGCTCGACCCCGACCACGTCGGAGGAGCGGTAGAGCCGGAGGGTCGGGGACGAGAGGAGGGCCTGCAGGGAGGCCGAGCACTCCTGGTCGACCGACGCCACCACGGCCGCCGCGGGGAGGCCCCGCGCCACCTCGGCTGCGAAGGTCGGCCCGGAGAGGACGGCGAGGAGGACGTCGGGCCCCGCGGCCTCGCGCATCATCTCCGTCGTCCGGCGATGGGTGCCGATCTCGATCCCCTTCGAGGTGGAGACGAGCGGCACGGACCTGGGCAGGGCGGGAGCGAGGCGGGCGAGCTCCGCCGCCGTCGCCTGGACCGAGACCGACCAGAGGACGGCCGCGGCTTCGTCGAACGCCTGCGACGGGTCGAGCGTCACCTCGACCCGCTCCGGCAGCGGCGGAGCCCCGGAGAGGGCGGGATGGTCCCGACGGCCGGCGATGCGCGAGACGACGTCGGGGCGCCTCCCGAGCAGCGACACGGAGAGCCCCTTCCCGGCGGCGTGCATGGCGAGCGCCGTCCCCCACGCTCCGGTCCCGACGACGGCCACCTTCTCCAAGGTCACCCCCTCCTCGCGTCGGCCCGCCCCAGGAGGTGGAGCCTCACCATGTTGAGCGCGGCCGACGTCGTCCAGCGTCTCACGAGAGCGCGGTCGCCGGGGGCGATGAAGCGCCGGTGGAGGCGGGTCCCGTCGCCGTTCTCGAGCGCGAGGTGAACGGTCCCGACGGGCTTGTCGGGGGTCCCTCCGCCCGGGCCCGCGATGCCGGTCACGGCCAGCCCGATCGTCGCGCCGAAGGCGCGCCGGGCTCCGGCGGCCATCTCCCGGGCGGCTTCCTCGGAGACGGCCCCGAACCTGTCGAGGGTCTCCGGGGAGACCCCGACGAGCCCGACCTTGGCGCTGTTCGCGTAGGTGACGGCGGCCCCGAGGAAGTAGTCCGAGGAGCCGCTGACGTCGGTGATCCGCCCCGCGAGCGTCCCTCCGGTGCAGGACTCGGCCAGCGCCAGGGTCTGGCCGCGCGCGCGGAGGAGCTCGCCGACGACCCCCTCGAGGGTCTCCTCGTCGCGGCCGAAGATCTCGTTGCCGAGGACCTTCCGGAAGTCCCCCTCGATCCGGTCGAGGACCCCGGCGGCAGCCTCGGGCGTCCCGCGCGAGGCGAAGTGGAGCTGGATCTCCCCCTGGGCCGCGAGGATCGTCACCTCGTGGCCGGGGTGCGCCGCGTAGACGGGCTGGACGAGCTGCTCGACGGCGCTCTCGGCCATCCCGGCCACCTTCAGGACCCGCCGGCGGACCGCCGGCCCGCGCGCGGTGCGGGCCAGGAGCGGGGCTGCGGCCTCGCGGAACATCGCGCGCATCTCGGACGGGACGCCCGGGAGGAGGACGATCGTCCGATCCCGGGCCTCCACGAGGTAGCCGGGCGCCGACCCGCGCGGGTTCGGGAGGACGACCGCGCCCTCGATCACGTCGGCCTGCTTCTCGTTCACCCGCGGCATCTCGATCCCGCGGCGCCGGAACCTCTCGACGAGGTGCCCGAGGATCTTCTCGTCCCTCACGAGCGCGCGGTCGAGGAGGGCGGCCACGGCCTCCTTCGTCCGGTCGTCGTCGGTCGGCCCGAGGCCCCCCGTCACCACCAGGAGCGGCGCCCGGTCGAGCGCGACGGCGATCTCGGCCTTGAGGCCCTCGAACGCGTCGCCGACGCACGCCTTCCTCACGACGGAGATCCCGAGCGCTTCCAGCTCCTCCGTCAGGAAGAGGGAGTTGGTGTCGACCCGGGTCGTCCCGAGGAGCTCGCTCCCCACCGCGAGGATCGAGGCCGTCCGCTCGCTCATGCCGGCACCTCCTGCTCCAGCCGGCGCGAGGCTTCCTCCCAGGCGGCCATCCGCTCGGCCAGCCCGGAGGTCAGCCGCTCGCGCTCGGCGGCCAGCCGCTTCACGCGGAGGGAGTCCCGGTAGGCGTCGGGGTCCGAGAGGGACCGGTCCACCTCGCGGAGCGCCTCCTCCACGGCGGCGATCTCCGCCTCGATCGCTGCCAGCCGCTGCAGGGCCCTCTGCCGTTGGCGCTCCGCCACCCGGTCGGGGCGGCGGGACGAGACGCCCCCGGCCGGGGCGGCCGCCTTCCCGGAGGGCTGCTCCTTCGGCCGGGCGGCCTCGGACTTCCGGCGCGTCCAGTCGCCGTAGGTGCCGCGGTGGAGCTCGACCCCCTCCCGTCCCACCTCGAGGAGGTGGGTGGCGAGGCGGTCGACGAACCAGCGGTCGTGGGAGACGAAGGCGATCGCCCCTTCGAAGTCGGAGAGGGCCTCCTCCAGGCGCTCGCGCGCGTCGAGGTCGAGGTGGTTCGTCGGCTCGTCGAGGAGGAGGAGGTTCGCTCCGCCGAAGACGATCCGCGCGAGAGATAGCCGCCCCTTCTCGCCGCCCGAGAGGGTGCCGATCCGCTGCTCCACCTCGTCACCCCGGAAGTCGAAGAGGGCGAGGAAGTCCCGTGCCTCCCCCTCGGTCAGCGTCGGGTCGAGGTCCATGACGACGTCGAGGACCCGGGCCCCCGGGGCAAGGTCGGCCATCTCCTGGTCGTAGTAGCCGACGAGGACGCCGGTCCCGAAGGCGACGCTCCCCCGCAGCGGCGGGTGGACCCGGGCCAGCGTCTTCAGGAGGGTCGTCTTGCCGCAGCCGTTCGGGCCCCAGAGGGCCACGCGGTCGCCGCGCCGGAGGAGGAGGGAGACTGGGGGGAGGAGCGGCCCCGTCTCGGGATACCCCGCCTCGACGGCGCGCGCCTCGAGGACCCGCTCGCCCGAGCGCCGCGCCTCCTCGAAGCGGAACGTGACCTCGTTGGCGTCCTCGCGCGGGGCCTCGATCCTCTCGATCTTCGCGAGCATCTTCCGGCGGCCCTGCGCCTGCCTCGTCTTCTGCCCCGCGATGTTCCGCCGGATGAACTCCTCGGTCCGCTCGACGTATCGGCGCTGCTCCTCGGCCGCCCGGGCCCTCAGGCGGTCCCGCTCCGCCTTCAGGCGCCGATACGCCTCGTAGTCGCCCGGGTACTCCTCGAGCTCGCCGTGGGCGACCTCCACGATCCGGTCGGCCACGGCGTTGAGGAACCTCCGGTCGTGCGAGACGACCAGGGCCGCCTGCCCCGCCGCCTTCCGCTCGACGAGCCACCCTTCGAGGAACTCGATCCCCGCGACGTCGAGGTGGTTCGTCGGCTCGTCGAGGAGGAGGACGGAGGCGTCGGTCAGGAGGAGGCGCGCGATCTGGGCCCGGTGCTTCTGCCCCCCGGAGAGGGTGCCGACCGGCGCGTCCCAGCTCGCCGCCGGGAGGCCGATCCCGAGGAGGACGCGCTCGACGCGCGAGTCGGCCTCGTACCCTCCGCCCCGCTCGAACCTCTCCCTCAGCTCGTCGTGCTCGGTCAGGAGCTCCTCCACCGCCTCCCGCTCGCCGGCCGCGCCACGCGCGGCGATCGCCTCCTCGAGGCGCTGCAGCTCGGCCTCGAGGCCGCGGAGCCCCTCCTGCGCCCGGGCGACGAACGCCCGAAGGGGCTCGTCCCCCTCGGGCTCAACCGCCTGCTCGAGCGAGGCGAAGGTCGTCCCCCCGGCGAGGAGGAGCTGCCCTCCGTCGGGCTCCACGAGGCCCTGCACGACCTTCAGGAGCGTCGACTTGCCGGCGCCGTTTCGGCCCACGAGCCCGACGACGCGCCCCGGGTCGTGCTGCCAGGTGGCGCTCTTCAGGACGACCTTCTCTCCGAAGGACTTCCGGACGCGGTCCAGGCGGTACAGCACGGAGCCGGAGGATAAACGACGCGGCTCAGCCGTGCAGGGAGTCCGGCCCGCCGGGCTCCTCCGGCATCACCCGGTTCCGCCCGTCGGCCTTCGCCTTGTAGAGCTGCTCGTCCGCCGCCTCGACGAGCTGGACCGCGGTCCGCGCGTCGTAGGGATACGTCGCCACGCCGCCGCTCACCGTGATCCTCCCCTCGGGCTGGGTCCCTCCCCCGGGGAAGTCGGTCTCCTCGACGCGTACGCGCGCCTGCTCGGCGACCTGGCGCGCCTCGCGCCGCGAGGCGCCGTAGAGGAGGAAGACGAACTCCTCGCCCCCGAAGCGGGCGACGATGTCGCCGCGCCGCCCCGTCCGCTTGAGGATGTCGGCGAACGTGACGAGGACGACGTTGCCGGCCGGATGGCCGTGCGTGTCGTTGTACTGCTTGAAGTGGTCGATGTCGAAGAGGGCGATCGACACCGCGTCGCCCATCTGGGCGGCCCGGTCGAGCTCGAGGTCGAGCCGCTCCACGAAGAAGCCGTAGTTGTAGAGCTTGGTCAGCTGGTCGGTGATCGCCCGCTGGTGCGTCTGCGTCACCTGCCGGGTGAGGCTCCGGACCCGCTGCGACTGGAGGTAGAGGAACCCCTCGAGGAGGTGCGGGCGCTGCCTGACGAACTCGCGGAACCGGTCCGCGGGGACGCGCCCGACCCGGCAGGGGGTCGCCGCCCGGACGGCCGCGGAGCGGGCCAGCCCATCGAGCGCCGCCAGCTCGCCCGCGACGGAGCCCGGGTCGAGGGTCCGGACGACGACGGTGTCGCCGCCGGAGATCCCCTGGACCACCTCGAGCGAGCCCTCGTGGAGCAGGAGGACGCAGTCGACCGGGTCCCCCTCGCGCCAGAGGTACTCGCCTTCGCGCACCCGCACCGACTCCGCCTCGCGCGAGAGCTCCCTGAACAGCTCGTCCCGATCCCTCAGGGCCGGTGCGTCCTCGAGCATGGCCTCCGCCGGGACAGTATAGACGCGCGGCACGCCGCGAGACCCCCTCCGCTACACTAGCCGGAGCCCGATGGCCGAGAGAGACCGCCAGGAGACCCCACGGCCCGGGGAGGGAGGACCCGACGCCGCCGTCGACGAGCTGCGGCTCTCGGCGACGGCCCTCTCGGCCCTCCGCCACGACCTCCGGACGCCGATCCACCAGATCCTCGGGTACAGCGAGATGCTCGAGGAGGATGCCGGCGCGTCCGACAAGCCCGAGCTCGCGCGCGACCTGGGGAGGATCAAGTCGGCCGCCCGCAGGCTGCTCGAGCTCGTCGACGGCCTCGCGGCGACGGTCCGGCCCGCGCGCACCGACACCCCGGCCCCCGACTTCGACGTCGACCGGACCGGGCCGATCCGGGTCGACCCCCTCGCCCCCGAGGGCGCGGACGTCTCCTCGGAGGCCGTCGAGCCGGCGACGCTCCTCGTCGTCGACGACAACGAGGCGAACCGGGACGTCCTCTGCCGGCGGCTGCAGCTCCACGGCTACACGGCGGACGCGGCGGAGGGGGGCGAGCAGGCCCTGGCCGCGATCGGGGAGAAGAGCTACGACCTGGTGCTCCTCGACGTCGTGATGCCCGGCCTGTCCGGGCTCGACGTCCTCGCCCGGCTGAGGCGGACCCACGCGGCCTCGGACCTGCCGGTCATCATGGCGACGGCCCGCGACGACAGCCGGGACGTCGTCACCGCCCTTCGCCTCGGCGCCAACGACTACGTCACCAAGCCGCTCGACCTCCCGGTGGTCCTGGCGCGGGTGAAGACCCAGCTCGGCCTGAAGCGGGCCAAGGACCGGATCGCCTCGCTGGCCTCCGACCTCGAGCTGAGGAACCGCTTCATCTACGAGACGTTCGGGCGCTACCTCTCGAGCGAGGTCGTCGCGAACCTCCTCCGGACCCCCGAGGGGCTCTCGCTCGGCGGCGAGAGCCGGAAGGTGACGCTCCTGATGTCCGACCTCCGGGGCTTCACCCCCCTCGCGGAGAGAATCCCGCCGGACCGCGTCGTCAAGCTCCTGAACAACTACCTCGGGACGATGGCGGACGTCCTCCTCGAGTTCCAGGGGACGATCGACGAGTTCATCGGCGATGCGATCCTCGCCATCTTCGGGGCGCCGGTCGCGCGCGACGACGACGCCGAGAGGGCCGTCGCCTGCGCCGTGGCGATGCAGCAGGCGATGGAGCGGGTGAACCAGTTCAACCGCCGCGAGGGGCTCCCCCAGCTGGAGATGGGGATCGCCGTCCACACGGGCGAGGTGATCGTCGGCAACATCGGCTCGCACCGGCGGGCCAAGTACGGCGTCGTCGGGACGGCCGTCAACCTGACCGCCCGGATCGAGTCGTACACGGTCGGCGGACAGGTCCTGATCAGCGAGCGGACGCGCCGCGAGGCGGGCCCCGAGGTAGCGGTCGCCGGCGAGGAGGTCGTCGTCCAGATGAAGGGCTTCGAGCGCCCGCTGACGGCCTACGACGTCCGGGGCGTCGGGGGGGACTTCTCCCTCTTCCTCCCCGCCCGCGACGAGCCCCTCGCCGACCTGCCGCAGCCGCTCCCGCTCCGGTTCGTCGTCCTCAACGACAAGCGGGTCGAGGGGCCGGAGAGGGAAGGGCTCCTCACGCGCCTCTCGATGAAGGAGGCCGAGATCGAGAGCCGGGAGCGGCCCGGCCCGTACGCGAACGTGCGGGTCCAGCTCGTCTCGCGCGACGGGGCCCGGATGCCGGGCGACGTCTACGGGAAGGTCGGGGCCGAGGGGTCGGCCGGCTCGAAGGGGTTCCTCCTCCGCTTCACCTCGATCCCGCCGGAGGTCCGGAGCTTCTTCGAGGCGCTGCGCCCGCGGGACAGGAGCTGACGCCGCGCGGCGGCGCGCCGCGGGCTCAGGCCTCCGTCCGCCCGAGCCTCGCGTCGACCTTCTCGAGGAGGCGCGGGAGCTCCACGGGCTTCGTGTCGTAGTCGTCGCACCCGGCCGCGAGCGCCTTCTCGCGGTCCCCCACCATCGCGTGCGCCGACAGGCCGATGATCGGGATCCGCGCCGTCTCGGGGGAGGCCTTCAGTCGCCGGGTCGCCTCGTAGCCGTCGAGGACGGGCATCGACAGGTCCATCAGGATGATCTCGGGCCGGACCGCGTGCGCCTTCTGGATCGCCTCCTCGCCGTTCACGGCGAGCTCCACCTCGAACCCCTTCCTCAGGAGCCTCCGGGAGAGCATGTCCCTGTTCATCTCGTCGTCATCGACGACCAGGATCCTGGGCATCCGCCGGCGCCTCCTTTCCATTCCGCGCGTCCGCGTGGACGTACCGGCGCACGAGGCGGCGGATCTCCTCCTCGAGGGGGGCCCCTCCCTCCCCGGCGACCGCCGCCGCCTCGACCGCCCCGGCGAGCCGGGCCCGGTCGGCGGTGGTGAGCTGCCTCGCGGCCAGGATCACGACGGGCGTCAGGGGCCCTCGGCCCGGGGCCGACCGAAGCCACCTCAGGAGCTCGAACGCGTCGACGCCGGGGATCAGGACGTCGAGGAGGACCAGGTCGACGTCGGACGAGGCGAGGACGTCGAGCGCCCCGCGCCCGTCCGCGGCCTCCACGACGGTCCCCCCCTCCCGCTCCACCGCGCGCCGGAGGACCGTCCGCGTCATCTCGTCCGCGTCCGCGATCAGGACGCGCGGCGGGCGGCGCCCGGAGGCGAAGCGATGGAGGACCTCCGCGAGCCGGTCGCGGTCGACCGGCTTGACGAGGTGCCCCGCGGCCCCCAGCGTGAGACCGTGCTGCGGGTCGTCCCCCGTCGCGAGGAGGAGGACCGGGACGGCCCCGAGAGCCGGGTCGGCCTTCAGCGCGGCGAGGACCGAGAGGCCGTCCTCCTGGGGCATCAGGAGGTCCAGCGTGACGAGGGCGGGCTTCAGCTCCCGGGCGAGCCGGATCCCTTCGGCCCCGTTCTCCGCGGAGACGACGCGAAGGCCCTCGGCGTTGAGGACGCGGACGAGGAACCCCCGGGCCGCCGCGTCGTCCTCGACGACCAGGACGAGCCGGGCGTCCGGGCCCGGCTCGGCGTAGGCGGGGAGGACGACCCGCCGCACGTCGCTCCGGCGCGTCCCCAGGAGGCTCGGCCTGGACGGCGTCCGGGTCTCGCGGGTCGCCAGGGGGAGACGGAAGGTGAACGTCGAGCCCTTCCCCATCTCGCTCTCGGCGGAGAGCTCCCCGCCGAGGAGCTCGGCGTAGCGCTTGCTGAGGGCCAGCCCGAGGCCGGTCCCGCCGTAGTTCCGGGAGACGGTCGCGTCGGCCTGGGCGAAGGCGCGGAAGAGCCGGCCCATCTGCTCCGGGGCGATCCCGATCCCCGAGTCCCGGACCCGGAAGACCAGCTCGTCGCGCTCGGGGCCGCGGGAGAGCTCGACGCCGAGGCAGACCGTCCCGTTCTCGGTGAACTTCGCCGCGTTCGACAGGAGGTTGAGGAGGATCTGCCGGACCTTCGTGACGTCCGCCCGGACGTTCCCGACCTCCGACCCGATCGCCAGCTCGAGCCGGTTCCCGCGCGCGGCGACGAGGGGCTGGACGGTGGCGCCGACCGTCCGGACGAGGGCGGCCGCGTCGAACGACTCGACGAGGAGCTCGACCTTCCCCGCCTCGATCTTCGAGAGGTCCAGGATGTCGTTGATCAGGGCGAGGAGGTGACGGCCGGAGGCGTGGATCTTCTCGAGGTCCGGCAGGAGCCCGGACGCCCCCCGCTCGCGGACCTCCTCCTGGAGGATCTCGCTGTACCCGATGATGGCGTTCAGCGGCGTCCGGAGCTCGTGGCTCACGCTGGCGAGGAAGGCGCTCTTGCTCCGGCTCGCCTCCTCCGCCGCCTCCTTGGCCGCCCTCAGCTCCGCGTCCCGCTCCTGGGCCTGCGCCAGCATCCGGTTGAAGTCCTCGACGAGCGCCCCGATCTCGTCGCGGCCTCCCCCGCCGGCGCGCAGGGCGTAGTTGCCGGTGGCGGCGACGTTCCGCGCCACCTCGAGGAGGGCGCGGATCGGCTCCGACACGGCTCTCTGCAGGCGCGAGGCGATGAGGACGGCCAGGAGGCAGGCGGAGAGCCCCACGACGGCGAGGAGCGAGCCGCGCGCACGCCTCTCCCGGGCGAGCCACGACAGGTCCGTCTCGAGGAAGAGCGACCCGAGCGGGGCTCCCCCCGGGGCCAGGACCTCACGCGTGAGCGTCACGTGCCCCTCCGCCTCCGTCGGCCCGCCGGCCCTCGGGGCGCGCGGGGGCGGCTCGTCCGCCGCGGGCCGCGTGTACGACGCCAGGAGGGCCCCGTCGGAGGTGTAGAGCCCCGCGCGCGTGACCGCCGCGAGCGACCCGAGCCCCCCGAGCGTGTCGGCCGCGGCCGCGGCGTCGCGGGCCCCCAGGGGCGCGAGACACGCGGGGGACAGGACCTCCGCGATGGCCGCGAGGCTCGTCCCACGCTCCCGCCGGGCCTCGGCGTTCCCCGCGACGAAGAGGACCCCGCCCGCCAGGAGGATGGGGAAAGCGGTCGCCGCGAGGCTGATGACCGTCAGCTTCCAGCCGACCGGCGCGTCCCCGAGGAACCGCCTCACGGCCGGGGCGCTCCCTTCCTTCGCACCCGACACCGGGACCGCGAGGTCCCGCTCGAGGATCGGGGGAAGGTGGCCACGGTGAGGGGATGTTAACCCAGCGCCCGGGGCCGTCCGCGGCGGTGCGGTTCCTTGACACCCGGTCGAGCGGCGACTTACCGTCGCCGGGCCGGAGGTTCGTGAGGATGGTCTTCTCCTGGCTTTCGGGGACCGAGGACGTCTCCGAGTTGATCGCCAAGCGGAACTACGCGCGCGCGGCGAAGATCCTCCGCGCCCAGCTGGAGAAGGAGCCGGGGAACACCTCCCTCCAGTCGCAGCTCGCCGACGTCCTGGCGTTCGACGGCAAGACCCGCGAAGCGGTGGAGGTCCTTCTCCGCGTGGCGGACGAGTTCGCCGTCGAGGGGTTCGTCGGCAAGGCGATCGCCGTCCTCAAGCGCGTCCAGCGGCTCGACCCCGGCCGCACCGGCGTGGAGGAGAGGCTCGCGCGGCTCGTCAAGGAGCGCGACGAGGAGACCACCCTTCGCCACAGGCTCCGGCAGGGGGGGGGGCGGATGGGGCGGGACGACAGCGCGGCGCGGACGGCGGCCCGCGCCCCGCTCCCCGACCCGGCGGTCGAGTTCGAGGTGACGCTTCCCGGCGAGGCCGAGCCCGAGGCGCCGACCGCCGCCCGGGCGGCCACGGCTCAGGAGGCGCGGCCCGGCGACGACACCGCGGTCACCAGGCCCATCATCGCGTCGACGCCCCTCTTCGGCGACTTCAGCACGGCGGAGCTCCTCGCGGTCATCCGCGGGCTGCAGCTCAAGACGTTCGAGCCGGGCGACGTCATCGTCGCGGAAGGGGAGCCGGGAGACAGCCTCTTCGTCCTGACGACCGGGACCGTCAAGGCCTTCGTCAAGGACCCCGCGGGCCACTACCACAAGGTGCGGGAGATGTACGAGGGGGCGTTCTTCGGGGAGGTCTCGATCCTGACGGGCAAGCCCCGCAGCGCCACCATCACCGCGGCGACGCCGTGCGAGCTCCTGGAGCTCGACCGCCCGACGCTGGACGGGATCACCGAGCGCCAGCCCAACGTCAGGGACATCCTCGTCAGCTTCTGCGAGGCGCGGCTCGGCAGCGCCGACGAGCTCCTCATCCGGAGCGGAAGGTCCGCCGGGACCGAGGCCGAGCCGAAGGCCTGAGCCCGCGGCCGCGCGCCCCGCGGGCCGCCGCGCTCAGCCCAGCTTCCGGACCACGAACGGGAGAGGCTCCGCCCGCGCGTCCCCCTCCTCGACGGTGAAGCAGCGCGAGAGGCGCCCGAGGAAGCCCTCCGGGATCGTGACGCTCGGACCGCGCTCGACGAGGACGAGCGGCTCCCCGGCGGCGACGCGGTCGCCCGGCTTCCTGAGGATCCGGAAGCCCGACGCCGGGTCGACCACGTCCTCCTTCCGGCTCCGGCCGCAGCCGATCTCGATGGCGAGGAGCCCCAGCTCCCGCGTCGCCACCGCCGTCACGACGCCCGCGGAAGGCGCCGGGCAGGGGATCGTCTGCGCCGGCTGCGGCAGCCTCGTCGGGTCGTCGCAGACGCCGGGGTCGCCCCCCTGCGCCGCGACGAGGCGGGCGAAGACGTCGAGGGCGCGGCCGTCGGAGAGCGCCGCGTTCAGGCGCGTCCGGGCGCCCTTCGGGGTCGTCTCGACGCCCGCGGCCAGGAGGAGGTCGGTCCCGAGGAGGAGGACGTTCTCGCGGAGGTCCGGGGGCCCTTCCCCTCGCAGGGCGGCGATCGCCTCGGCCACCTCGTTCGCGTTGCCCACCGCGACGCCGATCGGCCGGTCCATCGCCGTGATGTAGCCGCTGGCGAGCCGACCCGTGGCGCGGGTCGTCTCGACGAGGGCCGCCCCGAGCCTCTCCGCGTCCTCGGGGCGCTCCATGAACGCGCCGTTCCCCGTCTTCACGTCGAACACCGTCGCGTGGGCGCCGGTCGCCAGCTTCTTCGAGAGGATCGACGCCGTGATGAGGGGGATCGACTCGACGGTCCCCGTGACGTCCCGGAGGGCGTAGAGGCGGCGGTCCGCCGGCGCGATGTGGTCCGTCTGTCCGATCAGCGCGCAGCCGACCGTCTCGAGGAGCTCGTCGAAGCGTTCGCGCGGCTGCGCCGTCACGAACCCGGGGATCGCCTCGAGCTTGTCCAGCGTCCCGCCGGTGTGGCCGAGGCCCCGCCCCGACATCATCCCGGCCTTCACGCCGCACGCGGCGACGAGCGGCGCCAGGACGAGCGTCGCCTTGTCGCCCACGCCGCCCGTCGAGTGCTTGTCGCCGACGAAGCCGTGCGCCGAGAGGTCCCACGTCTCTCCCGACCGCATCATCGCGAAGGTGAGCGCCGCCGTCTCGGCGGTCGTCATCCCCCGGCAGCAGACGGCCATCAGGAGCGCGGCCGCCTGCTCGTCGCCCACGCTCCCCTCGGTGACCCCCCGGACGAAGTCGTGGATCTCCCCTTCGGTCAGCTCGCCGCCGTCCCGCTTCTTGACGATCGTCCGGACGATCAGGCTCACTTCTTCCCTCCAGCCGAGTCCGGGGCGAGCGACGCGCGGACCCGCTCGCGCCACCGGGCCGCCTCCGCCAGGATCGCGGCGCGGTCGAGGGTCCTCGCGTTGGTCCCGTCCCAGAGCACCTTCCCGTCGACGACGGTCAGGCTCACGTCGGACCGGTCCGCGGAGTAGACGACCGCGGCCGCCAGGTCGTAGACGGGCTGCATCCAGGGGCGGTCGAGCTCGACGGCGATCAGGTCGGCCCTCTTCCCCACCTCGAGCGACCCGATCCGGTCCGCCAGCCCCAGGGCCCGCGCGCCGTCCCGCGTCGCCATCCGGAGGAGCTCCCGGGCCGTCAGCGCGGTCGGGTCGAAGGTGGAGACCTTCGCGAGCTTCCCCGCGATGTCCGCCGCCTCGATCATGTCGACGTCGTTGTTCGACCCCGCCACGCCGTCGGTCCCGAGCGCCACCACGACCCCCGCCTTCCGGGCGGCCACGACCGGCGCCACGCCCGACGCGAGCATCATGTTCGACTCCGGGTTGTGAGACAGCGCGACGCCCCTCCGGGCCATCAGGGCGAGGTCGTCGGCGTCGAGCCAGACGCCGTGCGCGAAGACGACCCGTGGCCCGAGGAAGCCGATCGAGTCGAGCCAGCGCGTCGGGGTCGTCCCGTACTTCTCCCGGATCTGGCGCTGCTCGTCGCGGGTCTCCGAGACGTGGATCAGGAGGGGGGCGCCGTAGCGGTCGGCCAGCGCGCCTGCGGCCTGGAGCGTCTCCTTGCTGCAGGTGTACGGCGCGTGCGGGGCGACGGCCGCGGTGATCCGCGGGTGCCCCTTCCACTTCAGGAGGAACGCCTCCGTGACCGCCTTCTCCTCGGCGAGGTCCTTGTGGTCCGGGACCGGGAAGTCGAGCCACGTCTCGCCGAGGACGCCCCTGAGGCCCGCGGTGTCGACGACGTCCGCCACGTCGGACTCGAAGTAGTACATGTCGGCGAAGGTGGTCGTCCCCCCCTCGACCATCTCGAGGCACGTCAGCCGCGTCCCGGCCCTCACGAAGTCGGGGCTGACGTTCTTCGCCTCGGCCGGGAAGATCGACTTCTGCAGCCACTCCATCAGCGGCTGGTCGTTGGCCACGCCGCGCAGGAGGCTCATCGCCGCGTGCGTGTGCGTGTTGACGAAGCCCGGGAGGACGACGGCGTTCGGGCGGTCGACCCGCTCCCCCACCGCGTGCGTCCCGGCCAGCTCGTCCGGGTCCCCCATCGCCGTGATTGTGCCGCCCGACACGCAGATGCCGGTCCGGCCGAGGGCGCGGTCGGCGTCGTCCATCGTCAGGACGCTCCCGGCGACGACGAGGAGGTCGCAGGCGGTCTTCGCGGCGGGCGCGGCGTCGGCGGCGACCGCGGCGGCCGCGGCGACCGCAGCGGCCGGCTCGGCCGGCCCGGCGGCTTCCGCGCGCCCGGACCCGGCGAGGAGCGCGGCGAGGACGGCGGGCGCCGCGAGCGCCCGGAGCCGGAGGCCCCGCCTCACGGCTTCGGCCCCTCGAACTCGAACGGCCTGGGGTAGAGGGCCGCCAGCGTCGTCGTCTCGCGCCTGCCCGCCGTCGTCGCGAGGACCACGGCGACGTCCCGGCACTGGTCCCAGAGGACCTGCCGGCACGCGCCGCAGGGCGGCGTCGGCTCGTCCGCCCCCGTCACGACGGCGACGGCGCGGAAGCCGCGCGCTCCCTCGGCCAGGGCGCGGAAGACCGCCGTCCTCTCGGCGCAGACGGTCAGGCCGTAGGTCGCGGACTCGACGTTCCCCCCGCCGAAGACCCGCCCGTCGTCCGCGAGGAGGGCGGCGCCGACGAGGAACCCGGAGTAGGGGGCCACGGCCCTCTCGCGCGCGGCCGTCGCGGCGGCGACGAGGGCGTCGGCCTCCCCGGGAGCCAGCGGTCGAGCGGGCGCCGTCACGCCTTCCGCCGTGCCGGCGAGCGGCCCGCGGCGCCCCCGGCGGGGCGCCGAGTCGGGCGCCGGGCGGAGCGCGTGGTCGCGAGGAGCGTGTCCGGCGACCGCCCCTCGCCGACCGCCGCGACGAGGGCGACGAGGAGCTTCACGAAGCGGTCCTTGACCCGCTCGGTCGTCGCGAGGACCTCCTCGTGGACCAGGGGCTTCCTCAGGACGCCCGCGGCCATGTTGGTGATGCAGGAGATGCCGATCACGCCGACCCCCATGTGGTTCAGCGCGATCACCTCGGGGACCGTCGACATCCCGACGGCGTCGGCCCCGAGGGTCCGGAACGCACGGATCTCGGCGGGCGTCTCGTAGGACGGCCCGTGGACGCCGACGTAGACCCCCTTCTTCAGGGGGACCCGGCAGCGGCGCGCGACCGACTCGGCGAGGGCGCGCAGGTCCGCGCGGTAGGCGTCGGACATGTCCGGGAAGCGCGGTCCCAGCTCGTCCCGGTTCGGCCCCACGAGGGGGTTGCTCCCGAAGAGGTTGATGTGGTCCTCGATCAGCATCAGGTCGCCGGCCCGGAGCGACCGGTCGATCCCGCCCGCCGCGTTCGTCACGACGACCGTCCGGCAGCCGAGGAGCGCCAGGACGCGGGCCGGCTGCACCACCGCGTGCATCGAGTGCCCTTCGTAGTAGTGGATCCGGCCCGAGAGGACGGCCAGGGGGACGCCCCCGATCCGGCCGGCCACGAGGACGCCGGAGTGCCCGACGACGGCCGAGGCCGGGAAGCCCGGGATCTCGGCGTACGGGATCCGGACGGCCTCCTCGACCCGGCCGGCGAGCTCCCCCAGCCCGGAGCCGAGGATGACGCCGACGACGGGCGGCACCGGGAGCCGCTCCATCAGGTACTCGACGGCGTCGGACGCGCGCTTGCCCATCGCTCCTCCCCTCATCCTTTCAGGATCCCGGCGATCGTGGCGCTCATGAAGGTGGCGAGGGACCCCGCCAGGAGCGCCCAGAGCCCCAGCCGCGCGATGTCGCTCTTGCGCGACGGGGCGAGCCCGCCGATCCCCCCGATCTGGATCCCGATCGACGAGAAGTTGGCGAAGCCGCACAGGGCGAACGAGGCGATGAGGTGCCCCTTCTCCGTCCACTGCGCCAGCGGGATCCTCGACATCTCGGCGTAGGCGACGAACTCGTTGATGACCGTCTTGAAGCCGATGAGACGGGCGACCTTGGAGCAGTCGGCCGCCGGGACGCCCATCACCCACGCGAGCGGCCAGAGGACCTGCGAGAAGAGCCACTGCAGGGAGAGCGTCGTCGCCGGGTCGACGCCGGGGCCCGGCTTCGCGAAGCCGATGGAGGTCCCGACCCAGCCGAGGAGCCCGTTGAACAGCGACACGAGGGCGATGAACGCGATCAGCATCCCGATGATGTTGATGGCGAGCGAGACGCCCTGCGAGGCACCCGAGGCGGCCGCCTCGATGACGTTCGCCTGCTCGTGCTGGATCTTCACGTGGACGGTCCCCGAGGTCTCCGGCTGGTCGACCTCGGGGCGGAGGAGCTTGGCGATGACGATCGTGGCCGGCGCGGCCATGACGGACGCCGTGATGAGGTAGTTCGCCGGGATCCCCATGGCCGCGTAGGCGAGGAGGACGGCCCCCGAGATGTGGGCCATCCCCCCGGTCATCATCGTCAGGAGCTCGGAGTTCGTCATCTTCGGGATGTACGGGGCGACGATGATCGGAGCCTCGGTCTGACCGATGAAGATGTTCGCCGAGACGGCGAGCGACTCGGCCCCCGAGATCCGGAGGAGCTTCGTCATGACGATGGCGAAGACCTGGACGATCCTCTGCATGATCCCGAGGTAGTAGAGGATCGTGAAGAACGACGCGATGAAGATGACGATGGGCATCACCTTGAACGCGAAGAGGAACGGGGAGAAGTCGATCCCCGTCTTCGCGGAGATCCCGGCGCCGATGGAGGGGTCGGCCAGCCACCCGAAGACGAACTTGGCCCCCTCGTCGGAGTAGGCGATCGCCCCGGTGATGCCGTCGGAGAAGCTCTTCAGCGCGTTCGCCCCCGACTGCCAGCTGATGACGAGCCACCCCAGCGAGAACTGGAGGACCAGTCCCCAGAGGACCGTCCGCCAGCGGATCGCCTTCCGGTCCTTCGAGAGGAGGGTCGCGAGGCCGATGATGAACGCGAGGCCGATCAGGCCGGTGAAACGAGCCAATGGCTACCTCCAGGGTCCCGTCAGGGCTCGGGCGCACGGATCCCGCGCACCCGTCCCCGCCACACGGCTCGCGCCGGGGTCCCGACGACGGAGGCCGGCGGGGCGGGAGGAGAGGAAGCGGCGGGGGCCCGAAGCGGGTGACGCGCGGCGATTGACGGAGGATACCCGAGAAGGAGGCCCGCGGCGCTCCCGAATCAGCCGTCCCGGCGGAGCGCGCCGAGGAAGCTCGTGCCGGACGGGGCCGGCACGCCCAGGTGCTCCGCGGCCGTCGCCGCCACGTCGGCCAGGGTCGCCCGCGTCCCGAGGTCGCCGCCGGGACGGGCGCCGGGACGGAAGGCGAGGAGGGGGACGTACTCGCGCGTGTGGTCCGTGGAGATGTCGGTCGGGTCGGCCCCGTGGTCGGCCGTCAGGACCAGGAGGTCTCCCTCGCGCAGGGCCCCCGTCAGCTCCGGGAGCGCCCCGTCGAGCTCCTCGAGGGCCCGGGCGAAGCCGAGCGGGTCGTTGCGATGGCCGTAGCGGCTGTCGAACTCCGCGAGGTTCGAGACGACCAGGTCGTCGTCGCGCTCCCGGACGGCGGCGAGCGTCCGCTCGAGGCCTTCGGCGTTCGAGTCCGTCGCCTTCGCCTCCGCGATCCCCCTCCCGGCGAAGAGCTGGTCGACCTTGCCGATCGACAGGACGCGGCGCCCGGCCGCCGAGAGCGCGTCGAGCAGCGTCTCCCCCGGCGGAGGCGTGGCGAAGTCGCGGCGGTGCGGGGTCCGCCGGAAGGTCCCGCGCCCGGCGCCGACGAACGGCCGGGCGATGACGCGGCCCACCCGGTGGGGCCCGTCGAGGATCTCGCGCGCCGTCTCGCACCACGAGTAGAGGACGTCGAGCGGGACGATCTCCTCGTGCGCCGCGACCTGGAAGACGGACTCCTCCGAGGTGTAGACGATGGGGCGGCCCGTCTTCAGGTGCTCGCCGCCGAGCTCGTCGAGGAGCGCCAGCCCGGAGGCGGCCCGGTTCGCCAGGACCCGGCGGCCGATGGCCGACTCGAACGGGGCGATCACCTCGTCCGGGAACCCTTCCGGGTAGACCGGGAAGGGCTCCTCGAGCGCGAGCCCCATCAGCTCCCAGTGACCGACCGTGGTGTCCTTTCCGGGCGAGCGGGTGGCCAGCCGCCCGAACCAGGCTGCGGGATCCGGCAGGCCGGCGGGCGCCCGTTCGTAGAGCGCGTGGAGGAGCCCGGCCCGGGACAGGTTCGGGAGCGAAGGGCCCGCCTCCCGGAGGACGTTGCCGAGCGTGTCGGTCCCCTCGTCGCCGTACCTCTCGGCGTCGGGGAGGGCCCCGACGCCGAGCCCGTCGCAGACGACGACGATCGCCCGCGGCTTCACCGGGCCCCTCAGAGCCCCTGCACCTTCTGCTGCGCGTCGAAGCGCATCGGGGAGTCCGGGTAGTCGCTGACGAGGCGCTGGTAGTAGGTCTTCGCCTCCGCCACCTGGCCGACCTTCTCGCTGAGCCTCCCGAGGGTGAAGAGGAGGACGTCCTTGGGGAGGGGCGAGGACGACGAGTCGAGGTACCCCTTGGCCGTCGCGATGGCGTCCTTCGCGCGCCCCGCGGCGGCCTCGGCGTCCAGGTAGGCCGCGGCGGCCGCGCCGCTCACCAGCGAGCCCGGCCTCTCGGCGGCCAGGTCGCGGGCCCCGTCGAGGAGCTTCGCCGGCGGGTTGGTGCCCCCTTCCATGGAAAGGAGGAGGACCCGGGCGGCCCGCCCGGCGTCCGACGAGGGGGCGTCGTTCGCGAGCCCCTCGAGCTCCTTCTTCACGGCGGCCTGCCTCTCCGCGGCGTCCTTGAACACCTTCCCCCCGGCAACGGGCGAGGCCCCCTGGGAGACGAGCGGGGCGTCGTAGAGCCCGAGCGCGTCCGACAGGCGGGCGTCGAGCCGGCTCGACCTCAGGCTCAGCCCCCACCAGACGAGCGCGACGACGGCCACGGCGGCCCCCGCCACGAGCGCCCAGTGCCAGGTCTGGGTCTTGTGGGTGACGACGAAGTCGCGCGCTCCCTCGAGGGCGCGCTCCAGCTCGTCGGTCTTCATGTCCTTCTTGGTCAGCTTGTCCTTGGACATCGTCTCTGCTCGGGCGGCCGGCTCAGCAGAACGCGGCGAACGCCGCGTCCGGATGGTCGAGCCAGTAGCCCTCGGTCTCCTTCGTCAGGTCGTAGTCGATCGACGCGCCGGAAAGGCGCGCCTTCGCGTAAGCATCCAGGGACACGGTGAGGCCGCCCGGCACGCGCACCTCGACCCCGCCCGGCAGGCCGGCATCGCCGAACGTCAGGCGATAGCCCGTGCCGCCGCAGCCGAGGACGTGCTGGATCCGGAGGTAGGTCCGGAGGGGATCGAGCCCCTCGGCGCGGAGCGCCGCGAGGGCCCGATCCGTGACGCGGATGGTCTCCGTGGGGTCCGTCCCTCCCATCTATCTCCGCTTCTTCCCGCGGACCGCCGGCTTGCGGGCCGGCGCCTTCCGGCCCGGGGCCTTGCGGGCCGCGGGCTTGCGCGCGGCGGCCTTCTTCCGGACGGGTTGCGCCTTCCGGCGAGCCGGGGCGGCCTTCTTGCGGGCCGGGGCGGCCTTCTTGCGGGCGGGAGCGGCCTTCTTGCGAGCCGGGGCCGCCTTCTTCCTGGGCGACACGAGGGCCATGAGCTTCGAGAACGCGTTCGGCGCCTTCTTCTCGGCGGCCTTCGTGGCGCGGCGGACCGCCTTCTTCGCGCCGGCCGCGGCCTTCTTCGCCTGCGCGACGGCCTTCCGCACGGCCGGCTTCCTCTGCGCCTCGGCGATCGCCTTCCTCGCGCCCTTCACGGCCTTCTTCGCGCCGGCCACGGCCTTCTTCACGGCCGGCTTCTTCTGCGCGTCGGCGATCGCCTTCTTCGCGCCCTTCACGGCCTTCTTCGCCTCGGCGACGGCCTTCTTCACCGCGGGCTTCTTCTGCGCGTCGGCGATCGCCTTCTTCGCGTCCTCGACCGCCTTGCTCGCCCCGGCGACCGCCTTCCTGACCACCGGCTTCTCCATGGTCTCCTCGGCGACCTTCCTCGCCTCGGCGACGACGGCCTGGACGGCCTCGCCGGCCTTCTCGACCGCGGCCTCCACGACCACCTTCGCCTCGGCGGCCGGGCCCGGCTGCGCGAAGGGCTCGCCCCGGAGCGCCGCGAGGACCTGCGCGGCGTGGTTCTCCACGTCGACCTTCGAGAAGACGTGCAGGATCGCGCCGTCGGGCCCCACCAGGAACGACTTGCGGAGGGTCCCCATCCCCCAGGGGCGCTTCCCCCAGACGCCGTACGCCTCGTGCACGGAGTGGTCGGCGTCGGTGAGGAGCTCGAACGGGAGGCTGTACTTGGCGGCGAACGCGTTGTGCGACGCCGCGTCGTCGGGCGAGATCCCGAGGACCGTCACCCCCGCGGACTGCAGCTCGGACCAGCCGTCGCGCAGGCTGCACGCTTCCTTCGTGCATCCGGGAGTATCGTCCTTGGGATAGAAGTAGACGAGGACGTGCTTGCCGCCGAAGTCCGCGAGGGAGACGGACGCTCCGGAGCGGCCCGGGAGCGTGAAGCCCGGCGCGGGGGAACCGACCGTCAGCGTAACGGTGTCCTGGCTCTCTTCTGCCACTGCTCTAATCCTCCCGGGCAACGAGGATATCAGGGCGCGACGCTAAACTCACGGCCGTGGCACCCCCCGCCGTCCTGGTGGTCGACGCCTCCGACGCCACCGGCTCCACCGGGCTCCAGGCGGCCTTCGCCGCCCTGTCGGCGGCGACCGTCCGTCCCGCGGGCGTGGTCACCTCGGTCACCGCCCGGGGGGCCCGCCAGCCCGGCCCCCCCCTCGAGGTCCCGTCGGCCCTCGTCCGGGAGCAGCTCCGGGCCGCCCTGGCAGGCGCTCTCCCGGGGGCCGTCGTCATCGGCTGGCTCCCCTCCCTCCCGGTCCTCCGGGCGGTCGCGCGGACCGTCCGCGAGCTCGGGGTCCCGCTGGTCGTCGAGCCCGTCCTGACCGCCGGCGACGGCTCCCCCCTCGTCGGCACGGCCGTGGTCCAGGCCCTCGGGAGGGAGCTCCTCCCCGCGGCCGACCTCGTCGTGGCGACCGTCGACGACGCCGCTCGCCTGGCGGGCCGCTCCTCGCCGGGGGAAGAGACGGAGGCGAAGGCGGCGGCGCGGGCCATCCAGGGGTTCGGCCCCCGCGCCGTCCTCGTGATCGGGGGCGTCTCCGCCTCGGGCCGGCTCGGGGAGCGGCTCCTCGACGGGCGGGAGTGGGTCCGGTTCGAGCCGGGGGGCTCGCCGGTCGCGGGGCCATCCGGCGCCGGCATTGGAATCGCCGCGTCGGCCGCCGCCTGGCTGGCGCTGGGAGAGACCCTGCCGGACGCCGTGGACCGCGCGGTCCGTGCGTCGCGGCTGGCGGCCGCGGAGGTCCCCGCCGGCGGCTGAGCGGCGGCGGTGCCGCCCTCCCGGCCCCCCGGCTCAGGCCGCGAGCCGGAACCGGTCGATCCGGCTCCCCCGGATCCTCTCCACCCTCCCGAGGTCCTCGAGGTACATCAGGAAGCCGAGCGCCTCCGAGTAGGCGAGGTAGATGTGGACGGCGTCGACCCCCGGGAACATCGACGCGACCATCTCGGACACCGTCCGCGGCCCGCCGGCGAGCGTCCGGACGACCTGGTCGACCCGGAGCCGGTACTTCCCCTCCAGCTTCTCCCGGTGGCTCGCGAAGTCGGGGATCCGGCGCCCGTGGCCGGTCAGCAGCTCCGCGCCCGGGGCGGCCGCCCCGAGCGCCTCGAGCGACTCGAAGTAGCGGCTGACGCTCCGGAACGTCTCGCCCGGGTGGAGGGGGTCCTCGTCGACGATCGCGTTCGGGGTGATGTCCCGCAGGACCGTGTCGCCGGTGAAGAGGATCCCCGCCTCGGGCACCTCGAACGTCAGGCTCCCCGGCGTGTGGCCGGGCACCGACCGGACGAGGACCGAGTAGCCGTCGCCCGGCAGGACCTCGCCCCCGTGGAGGCCGTTCCACTCCTGGAGCGCCTCGGAGTAGGTGTCGACGCCTGCGGTCGACGCCGTGACCGCGAGGCGGGTCGCGGCGCCGAAGCCGTGCCGGGTCATCGCGTCGAGGAGCATCCGCGTGTTCCGCCTCATGGCGAAGTGGCTCCGGTCGAGGACGCCGCCCCAGAGGTCCGCCCCCCCGCGCGCCAGCCGCGCCGCCAGGCCGAAGTGGTCCTGGTGGCCGTGCGTCAGGAGGACCCGCCTCACGTCTCCCGGGGCGAGGCCCCGCCGGGCGAGACCGGCCCGGAGGAGCTCCCACGCCTCGTCCGAGAGCGGGCCGGTGTCGACGAGCGTCACCGGGTCGCGCGCGATCAGGTGGACGTTGACGGGACCCACCGGAAAGGGAGTCGGGACCGGGATCGTGTGGACGGGGACGGCGTCCCGCGCCGAGCGCCTCGCCCCCGTGCGGGACGCCGAGGGGCCCGGTGGAGACGGCCGGGGGACCCGGTCGCCCGGGCCCCCCTCGCGTCGTTCGTTCGGTTTCACGGCCGGGGTCGCCCCGGTTCCGGCCTCACCAGCCCCAGAGGTCGAACGGGTAGCCGCCCGCCTCGTAGACGGCGTTGCTGATCGCCGTTGCCTCGGCGTCCCTGTTCTTGTCCAGCGCCTTGAGGCTCGCCACCATCCGGTGCCTGGCCTGGAAGCAGAACCAGCGGGCGATCTCGATCTCGGGCTTCGCCTTCTCCTCCCCCTTCTTCTCGATGGCCGCCGTGACGCGCGAGAGCGTCGCCACCTGGGCGTAGAGGTCGATGAGGGTGTCGGCGATCCGGTGGTGGAGGTACTGCCGCTCGATCACCTTCTTGCCGTTGCGGAAGACGATCGTCTCGACGGCGTTGCGGAAGATGGAGGCGTAGTGCGACACCTGGTCCGCCTCGGGCGCGAGGGCGGGGTGGACCTTCTGGAGCTTCTTGTCGAAGGCGGGGACGTTCCCCTGCATCCACTTCTGGGCGTGGCCGATCAGGACGCCGTACTGGGTGAGGGGGCTGTAGACCGCCTTCTCCACCCCCTTGAGGACGTCGCCCGCCTCCTTCATCCCGGTCAGGGCGAGGTAGAGGCGGAGGATCTCGTTCGTCCCCTCGAAGATCATGTTGACCCGGCTGTCGCGGAGCGCACGCCCGTAGGGGTACTCGTTCATGAAGCCGTTGCCGCCGGCGATCTGGAGCGCCTCGTTGATCGTCTTCCAGAGGAGCTCGGTGCCGTAGACCTTGCAGCACGCCCCCTCGAGCGAGTAGTCGGGAACCCCCTTGTCGATGAGGCCGGCGGTCAGGTAGACCATCGACTCCAGGACGTAGGTGTTCGCCGTCATCTCGGCGATCTTCTCGCGGATCAGCTCGAAGTCCGCGATCCGCGTCTTGAACTGCTTGCGCTGCGTCGCGTGCTCCGTCGCGAGCTTGATCATCTGCTTGCAGCCGCCGACGGAGCCGGCGCCCAAGGACGTCCGCCCGGTGTTCAGCGTCTCGACCGCGACGCGGAACCCCTGCCCCTTCCCGCCGATCATGTTGAAGGCCGGGACGCGGCAGTTCTCGAGGATGATCTGGCAGGTCGAGGAGCCGCAGAGGCCGAGCTTCTTCTCCTCCGGGCCGCGGGTGAGTCCGGGGAGCTCCCCGGACTCGTCGGGCACGACGGCGAAGCAGGCGATCTCCCTGTGCTTGTCCTTCTCGGCCGCCTCGGAGGGGATCCGGGCGAAGACGGTGAGGAACTTCGCGAAGCCGCCGTTCGAGATCCACTGCTTGGTCCCGTTCAAAACGTACTCGTCGGTCGCCGGGTCGTAGACGGCGGTCGTCTTGAGCGAGGCCGCGTCGGAGCCCGCCTCCGGCTCGGTGAGGCAGAAGGCCGCCAGCCTCTTGCCGGAGGCGAGGTCGGGGAGCCACTTCCGCTTCTGCTCGTCGGTGCCGAAGAGGAGGAGGGGCTTCAGCCCGATCGACTGGTGCGAGCCGATGACGATCGCCGCCGACGAGTCGAGCGGCCCGATCACCTCGACCATCTTGCAGTAGGCCGCCGCGGAGAAGCCGCTGCCGCCGTACTCCTCTGGAATCGTCATGCCGAGGGCGCCGAGGTCGCCCAGCCCCTGGATCGCCTCGCGCGGGAAGAAGTGGTCGCGGTCGATCTTCTCCGAGTCGATGAACTGCGCGTCGAAGTCCCGGTAGGCGTCGGCGAAGACCGTGACGGTCTCCTTCACGTCCTCCGGGACCTCCGGGAACGGGAAGACGAGCGACTCGGCGAACTCGCCCTTGTACAGGGACTTCAGGAAGGAATGGACCTCGGTGTCGGTCTTCGTGGTCGACATGGGCTACTCCTCGTCGAAGAACGTCTTCCCCTTGCGGGCGTGCTCGGTCAGGAGGGGCGCCGGCACGAAGCGGGCCCCGTGGGCGGCTGCGAGGGATTCCAGGGCGGAGACGACGGCCTTCGCGCCGCGCGCGTCGGCGTGGCGGAGCGGTCCCCCGCGGAAGGGCGGGAAGCCGGTTCCGAAGATCATGGCGAGGTCGAGCTTCGCCGGCGAGGAGACGATCCCCTCGGCGAGGCAGAGCGCCGCCTCGTTCACCATCGGGTAGATGAGCCGGGCCTCGAGCTCGTCGGCCGACGGCTTCTTCGTGCCGGGTCCCTCGAGGCCGAGCGCGCCGGTGGCGGCCGGGTCGGGGCCCGTCCGCTTGTCGCCGTCGTAGAGGTAGAACCCCTTGCCGCTCTTCCGGCCCAGGCGCCCCGCCTGGACGAGCTTGCCGAAGGCCGGGTCGACCGGCATCCGCTCGGGCCACGCGGCCGAGAGGGTCTCGGCTCCCTTGGTCGCCACGTCGATCCCGACGTCGTCCAGGAGCTCGATGGGACCGACCGGCATCCCGAAGGCGCGCATCGCGTGGTCGATCGCCTCCATCGGGACCCCTTCGAGGAGGAGCCTCACGGCCTCTCCGAGGTAAGGGGCGAGGAGGCGGTTGACGAGGAAGCCGGGCGCGTCCTTCACGACGACGGGGGTCTTCCCCATCTTCTTGGCCAGGTCGAAGATCGTCGCCGTCACCGCCGGGTCGGTCTTCGCGCCGTAGATCACCTCGACGAGGGGCATCTTGTGGACCGGGTTGAAGAAGTGCATCCCGACCACGCGCTCGGGGCGCGCGGCGGCCGCGGCGATCTCGGTGATCGGGAGCGTCGACGTGTTCGACGCGAAGATCGCGTCGGGGCGGGCGACCCCCTCCCACTCCTTCAGGACCGCCTGCTTGACCGCGAGCTTCTCGAGGACCGCCTCGATCGTCACGTCGCACGACTCGAAGGCCGTCCAGGTCAGGCCGCCGGAGAGGAGCGACATCTTCCCCGTGAACTCGGCCTTCGTCATCCGCCGCTTCTTCAGCCGCTCCTGCCACACCTTCGCCGCCGCGGCGTAGCCCCCGGCCAGGGCGTCGTTCCGGATGTCCTTCATCCGCACGGGGTAGCCCTTGTCGGCCGCGAGCTGGGCGATCCCGCCCCCCATCACGCCCGCGCCGAGGACGCCGACCCTCCGGACCGGGAGCGGCGCCACACCGCCCTCGACCCCCGTCTCCTTCTTCACCTCCTCCATCCGGAAGAAGAGGTTCACGAGGTTCTTCTGGACCTCCCCGCCGACGAGCCGCTTCGCCCCCTCCACCTCGAGCTTCAGCGCCTCCGGGAACGGCTTGGCGAAGCCCTCCTCGACGGTCCGGAGGATCTCGAGCGGGGCCGGGTAGCAGCCGTGCGTCTGCTTCATCACCGTCGACCTCGCCTGGGAGAAGACGGCCATCTTCCCGATCCCCTCGAGGAGCATCTCCTTCGGGCCGGCCGGGGCGACCCGGACCGGACCGCCTCCGGGCCCCGCGTTCGCCCGCTTCTTCGTCCCGAACTTCTCCCTCGCGAACGCCCGGGCGACCTCCGCGAGGATGGTCTTCGGGACCACCTCGTCGACCAGCCCCACCCTCTTCGCCCGCCGCCCGTCGAGCGACTTGCCCGTCAGGAGGAGGTCGAGCGCGGCCTCCAGCCCGACGACCCGGGGGAGCCGCGTCGTCCCGCCCCAGCCGGGGAGGATCCCGAGCTTGACCTCCGGCAGGCCGATCTGGGTCTTCCTCGAGTCCGAGGCGAGCCGCCAGTCCATCGCCAGCGCGGTCTCGCACCCTCCGCCCAGGCAGGCGCCGTCGATGGCGGCCACCGTCGGGAACGGCAGGTTCGCGAGCTTCACGAAGAGCTTCTGCCCCTGCTTCACCCCCTTCTCGACGTCGGCCAGCGGGGTGTCGGCAATCTCGTTCACGTCGGCGCCGGCGATGAAGACGTCGGGCTTTCCGGAGACGAGGAGGAGGGCCTTGACGTCCTCCCGCTTCGCCAGGTCGTCGAGCAGGGCGTGGAGCTCCTGGACGACGGGGGTGGAATACTTGTTCACCTTCTCGCCGGGGCAGTCGAAGGTGAGGACGGCGAGGCCGTCGGTCTCGACCGCGAGGTGGAACGAGGGCCCCTTCGGCGCTCTCGGCGCAGCCGGAGCGACCTTCGGTTTCGACGGCCTCGGCGATTCCTGGGGCTTCGCCGGCTTCGGGGGCCGCGACGCCTGCGGCGTTCTCGGCGTTCTCTGCGTTCTCGGCGTCTTCGGCGCCTTCAGCGCTTCCGCCGGCTCCGGCGCGGGGGCGAGCACTTTCTTCTTCGAGGTGGTCATGCGGCCTCCAGGACGATCGTGGCCCCCAGCCCGCCGCCGACGCAGAGCGTGGCCAGGCCGTGCGCCACCTTCCGGCGCTTCATCTCGTAGAGGAGCGTCAGGACGAGCCGGGTCGCCGAGGCGCCCACGGGGTGCCCCAGGGCGATCGCGCCGCCGTTCACGTTGAGGATGTCCGGGTCGAGGGGCCCGAGCTGCGGGTCGCGCTCGAACGCGGCGAGGTTCGCCAGCACCTGGGCGGCGAACGCCTCGTTCATCTCGACGAGCCCGACGTCGGAGAGCTTCCTCCGGGCGTGCTTCAGCGCGACCGGCGTCGACCGCGAGGGGCCGAGCCCCATCCGCTCGGGCTCGAGCCCCGCGAACCCCCACCCCTCGACGCGCCCGAGGACCGGGAGCTTGCGCCTCTCGACGAAGTCCTCCGACGCCACGACGACCGCCGCGGCGCCGTCCGTGATCTGCGACGAGTTGCCCGCGGTGACCGTCCCGTACTTCCGGTCGAAGAACGGCTTCAGCTTCGCGAGCGCGTCCATGGTCTGGTTCTCGCGGACGCCGTTGTCCTGGAGGGAGAGCCGGTCGAAGGCCGGCGGGATCGGGACGGGGACGATCTCCTGCGCCAGGCGGTCGCGCGCCAGCGTCGCCCGCTGGTGCGACCTCAGGGCGAAGCGGTCCTGCTCCTCGCGGGTGAGCTTCCCCTCCTTGGCGAGGATCTCGGCCGTCTCCCCCATGTTCAGGTTGCAGACCGGGTCGGTCAGCCCCTGCTTGATCCCGATCACCGGGTCGAGGAGCTGCGGCCACGGCATCCTCGAGAAGGCCATCACCCGGTCCGGGAGCGACCGCGCCATCCCCGCCTGGGTCAGGACCGCCTTCACCTTCTCCGGGTAGAGGAACGGGATGAGCGACATGTTCTCGACGCCGCCCGCCAGGACGACGTCGGCCTCCCCCGTCTGGATGAGCCGGGCCGCCTGGACGATCGACTCGATCCCGGAGGCGCAGTTGCGGGAGACCGAGTGGGCCGGCCTCTCCTTCGGGATCCCCGCGCGGAGCGCGATGACGCGCGCGATGTTGGCGGCGTCGACGGGGGTCGCGATGTTGCCGAAGATCGCCTGGTCGATCTCCTCCGGCTCGACCCGGGCCCGGGCCATCGCCTCGACGGCCGCGATGCGTCCCAGGTCGGTGGCCGGGACGTCCTTGAAGTCCGTCCCCGCCTTGGCGTAGGGCGTTCGGGCCCCGTTCAGGATGTATGCGGCTCGGCTCAAGCGGTCCCCCTCCCCCGGCGGGCCCGGGCCCGCCTCTTCTTCTGCTCGCCGTCGCAGGCGATGAATCCGTTGAGGAGCGTCCCCACCAGCCGTGCGCCGTCCGCGTAGGGGGCGCTCGTGCCGGCCAGGAGCCACTCCGACAGGATCTCGTCCGTCGCCCCGAAGAGGATCCGCACCGCGAGGTGCCGGTCCAGGTCGCGCCTCAGCTCCCCCCGGCGGACCCCCTCCTGGAGGACCACGTCGAGGAGGCGGAGGTACTCGACCAGCTTCGAGCGCGAGAACCGCTCCACGAGCCGGGCGCTGCGCCGGAGCTCGATCTGGAAGACCGAGGCGAGGTCGCGGTCGGCCGAGAGGAACGACAGGTGGAGCTGGACGAGGCGCTCGAGCTTGGCGGCCGCGGTCCCTTCCGAGGCCGCGATCCCGCGCCCCTCGGCCAGGACGCCGTCCATCGTCTCGTCGAAGACCACCCCGAGGAGGTCTTCCTTGTTCCGGAAGTAGAGGTAGACCGTCCCCTCGGCGACCCCCGCCTCGGAGGCGATCTCGGCGACGCGGGCCTCGTGGAAGCCGTTCCGGCCGAAGGTCTGGATCGCCGCCTTCAGGATCCGGCGGCGCTTCTCGGGGTCGGCTCCGGCGACCGGCCGGACGGCGGCCTCGCCGCCCTCCACGTGGTCATCGCGATTCCCCCGGACTACTGAATGAGCCATCACTCATTACACTAGACCCGATTGCCGCACCGCGTCAATACCCCAATGGCCCGCCCCGCCCGCCCTCCCCGACGCCCCGGCCGCCGGGACGCCCCCCGGGGGGTTCGGGGGACCGGGAGGGCCGTTCAGTCCCCGTCCGGGTAGAGGGCGTCGATGACGCTCCGGAACTTCTGGTCGACGACGCGCCGCTTCACCTTGAGGGTGGGGGTCAGCTCCCCCCCGTCGATCGTCAGCTCCGAGGTGAGGAGCTCGAACCGCCGGATCAGCTGCTCGTGGGGGCGCCCGGCGTTCACCCGGTCGACGATCTTCTGGTAGATCTCGCGGACCCGCGGGTCCTTCACGAGCTCCCCGGCGGTCAGGGAGCCGAGGCCGTTCCGGCGGGCCCAGTCGAGGAGCTTCTCGAAGTTGGGGACGATGAGGCAGGTGAGGTACTTCCGCCGGTCCCCGATGACGACCGGCTGGCCGACGAACGGGTCCCCCTTCAGGGCGCTCTCTATCGGCGCCGGGGCGACGTTCTTGCCGTTCGAGTTGACGATGATCTCCTTCTTCCGGTCGGTGATCTTCAGGAAGCCGTCCTCGTCGAGGAGCCCGATGTCGCCCGTGTGGAACCACCCCTCGGAGTCGATCGCCTCCGCGGTCGCCTCGGGCTTGCCGAAGTAGCCCTTCATGACGTGGGGCCCCCGGGTCAGGATCTCCTCGTCGGCGGCGATCCTCACCTCGACGCCGGGGAGGACCCGCCCCACGGTCCCGAGCCGCCAGGCGGACGGTGTGTTGACGGCGATGACCGGGCTCGTCTCGGTCAGGCCGTAGCCCTCGAAGACCCGGACCCCGATCGCCCAGAAGAACTCGGCGAGGTCCTTGGAGAGGGGCGCCCCGCCCGACACCGCGAACTCGAAGCGCGCGCCGAGCGCGGCGCGGATCTTCCGGAAGACCAGCCGGTCGAAGAGCATGTGCTGGAGGGCCAGGGCGGCCCCCGGGGTCTGCTGCGCCTGGCGGAGCTCGAGGACCTTCCGCCCGGTCTCGACGGCCATCGCGAAGAGCTTCTGCCTGGCGGGGGAGCCGGAGTCGACGCTGTCGCGGATCCGCCCGTAGACCTTCTCGTAGACGCGGGGGACGGCGCCGAAGATGTGCGGGTTGACCTCTCCCAGGTTGTCGCGCAGCTTCTCGATCGACTCGGCGTAGGCGATGGTGGCGCCCTTCACGAAGTAGCAGTACTCGAGCATCCGCTCGAAGACGTGCGACAGGGGGAGGAACGAGAGGGCCACGCTGGTCGGCTCGAACGGGAGGACCGAGAGCCCCGCGTTCACGTTCGAGACGAAGTTGCCGTGCGTCAGCATCGCGCCCTTCGGCTCCCCCGTCGTCCCGGAGGTGTAGATGAGCGTCGCCAGGTCGTCCGGCCGTCGCGCGGCCGCGCGCTCGTCCACGGGCGAAGGATCGAGCGCCCAGGCCGTCCGCCCCTCCTCGAGGAGCGAAGCGAAGGGACGGACGCCGTCCCCCCCCTCCCCGTCGAAGCGGAAGACGTGGGCGAGGGCGGGACAGCGCTTGCGGGCGTCGAGGACCTTCGCCAGCTGCTCGTCGCCCGACGCGAAGGCGGCGACGGCCCCGCTGTCGCGGAGGAGGTACTCGGCCTGGTCGGCCACCATCGTCGGGAAGACCGGGACGAGGACGGCCCCGGCCAGGTGGCAGGCGAAGTCGACCGTCGCCCACTCCGGCCGGTTCTCGGACAGGAGCGCCACCCGGCCGCCGACGGGGACGCCGAGCCGGATCAGGGCGGCGGCGGTGGCCCGGACGTCCGCCACGAGCTGGTCCGAGGAGATCGGCCGCCACCGGCCGTCCCGCTTGTAGAGGAGGAGGTCCGGCTTCCGGAGCGTCGAGAGGCCCGAGACGACGTCGACCAGCGTGCGCGGGATCATCGATTCAACCTCCACGGCCCTCGTTGAGGCGTCGGCCATTATAGGAAGCAGTGCAGCAATCCTCCGGGTGAGAAACTGCCGGGGTGACCCGGCCCGTCGTCCTCGTCACCGGAGCCTCGCGCCGCCTGGGCCGCGCCCTCGCGCTCGGCTGCGCGCGCGGGGGCTTCGACGTCGCGGTCCACTTCCGGAGCGATCCGGCGGCGGCGACGGAGGCGGCCGCCTCGCTCGAGGCGGCGGGCGCCCGGGCGACGACCCACCGCGCCGACCTCGCGGAGCCGGGAGCCCCGGCGGCGCTCGTCGCCTCGGTCCTCGCGAAGCACGGCCGGCTCGACGCGCTCGTCCACTCCGCCTCACCGTGGATCGAGAAGCCGTTCGGGGAGGTGACGGGGGACGACTGGGACCTCACCTTCGCCGTGGGACCGCGGAGCGCCTTCTTCCTCGCCCAGGCGGGCGCCGCGGCCCTCGCCCGGGCCGGGGGGGCCGTCCTCCTCGTCTCGGACGTCGCCGCCGCGCAGGCGTGGCCGTCCCACGTCCCGCATGCCGCGGCGAAGGCCGCGATCGACGCGCTCGTGAGGAACCTCGCCGTCGCCCTCGCGCCGGCGGTCCGCGTCAACGGGATCGCTCCCGGGATCGTCCTCCCCCCTGAGGACCTCGCCCCCGAGGCCCTGGCGCGCCTCGTCGAGAGGACGCCGCTGCGCAGGGCCGTCTCGGTCGACGACCTCGTCGCGATGGCGCTGGCCCTCCTGACGAACCGCTCGGTCACCGGACAGGTCGTCGCCGTCGACGCCGGCCGCAGCGTGGTCTGAGCCGGCCGGCCGGGCGCGCGCCCCGGCCTGGTCCGCTGCCGGTCGCGGGCATAATTCGAGCCCAAATGCCCGCCACCCATCGACTCGCCGCCGTCCGACCGGCCCGCGCCCGCCGCACCGGCATCCTCGCGCTCCCCGCTCTCTTCGCGCTCCTCGCGGTCCCGCTCGCCCTCGCCGGCTGCAGGAAGGCCGCACCCCAGCCGCCCCCCTCGGCCGGCGGGCCGTTCCGCGTGGCCCTCCTGACGCCGGGACCCATCTCGGACGCGGGATGGAACGCGGGCGCGTACGACGGGCTGCAGGCGATCAGGAAGGAGCTGGGGGCGGAGGTCTCCCACGTCCAGGTGAAGACGCCCTCGGAGTTCGAGGAGCAGTTCCGCGCCTACGCGTCCAAGGGCTACAGCCTCTGCTTCGGGCACGGCTTCGAGTTCCAGGACGCGGCCGCGCGGGTCGCGCGCGACTACGCCGGGACGGTCTTCATCACGACCTCCGGCTCTCGGACCTCCCGGAACCAGGCCCCGATCGTCTTCGAGCTGGAGCAGGCGACCTACCTCTGCGGCCTCGTGGCGGGGCGGATGTCGAAGAGCGCGAAGGCGGGGATGGTCGGCGGGGTCGAGATCCCCTCGATTAAGTCGACGTTCCTCGCGTTCGAGGCCGGCCTGAAGGCGGGCAACCCGGGGGCCACGGCGACGGCGGTCTTCACGGGGTCGTTCGAGGACGTCGCCGGCGCGAAGGCGGCCGCCCTCGCCCTGGTGGACCAGGGCGCCGACTTCCTCTTCCAGAACGCCGACGCCGCCGCCCTCGGCGTCTTCCAGGCGGCGACCGAGCGCGGCATCTACGCCTTCGGCGCCAACCGCGACCAGAACGCCCTTTCGCCCTCGGTCCTCGCCTCCGCCGTCATCGACCTCCCCCGCGCGTTCGTCGAGACGGCGCGGCTGGTGAAGGAGGGGCGCTTCACCGGCCAGCCGATCCGCTACGGGCTGAAGAGCAAGGTCATCTCGTTCGTCTGGAACCCGGCCCTCCTCGGGCGGGTCCCGGCGCCGGTCGTGGACGAGGTGAAGCTGACGGAGGCGAAGATCGAGAAGGGGGAGCTGGCGGTCCCCCGCGGGAATTTCTAGTGTTCCTGGGGGTTTCTCGATCCCCCCAGGCATTCATGTTCCTGGGGGTTTCTCGATCCCCCCTGGCCCCCCACCAGGGGAGGAAGGGCGGGCGGGTGGCGGCGCAGGGCCGGTCCGAGCGGTGAACGGTCGGGAGGGGGGCTTCGCGCTCGAGCTGTCGGGGATCTCGAAGGCCTTCGGCCCGGTCCGGGCGCTGGACGGCGCCCACCTCGCCCTCCGGCCGGGAGAGATCCACGCCCTCCTCGGCGAGAACGGAGCCGGCAAGTCGACCCTCGTCTCGATCGCGGCGGGGCTCGTCCCGCCCGACGCGGGGACGATCCGGCTCGCGGGGAAGCCGATGGCGTTCCGCGGGCCCCGACAGGCGCGCCGCGCCGGGATCGCCCTCGTCCCGCAGCACGACCTCCTCGTCGAGGCGGCGACGGTCGCCGACAACCTCGCCTTCCTCGATCCCGCGGCCCCCTTCCTGGAGAGCCGGCGCGCCCGGCGGGAGCGCGTCGCGCGCGTGGCGTCCGCCCTCGACCTCGACGTCGGACCCCCGGACGCCCGCGTCGGCGAGCTGCCGGTCGGGACGCGTCAGCGGCTCGAGGTGGCCGGCGCGCTCCTGACCGACCCGTCGGTCCTCATCCTCGACGAGCCGACCGCGGTCCTCTCCCCCGACGAGACCGCGGCCCTCTTCCGCGCTCTCCGCGCGCGCGCTTCGACGGGAAAGACCGTCCTCCTCATCACCCACCGCCTCGCGGAGGTCTTCGCCGCCGCCGACCGGCTGACCCTCCTCGCGCGCGGGAGGACGCTTCGCGAGGCGGCCGTCGGCGAGACGTCGGCGGAGGAGATCGGCGCGCTCCTCCTCGGCAGCGCGGAGGCGACGGAGCGGACCGGCGCCCCGGAGCGGGAGGCTCCTCCGGCCGACGCACCGCCCGCCGGGGGCGTTGCCGTCGACGGCGGCGGCGGCGGAACCGGGCCGTCGCCCGCGCTCGCGCTCCGCGCCCTCAGGCCCCGCGGCTCGGCCGCTCCCCCCGTCGACCTCGCCGTCGCCCCGGGTGAGCTCGTCGTCCTCCTCTCGATCGACGGCAACGGCGCGGACGACCTGGCCGGCGCCGCGGCGGGCGTGAGGGAGGCCGAAGGGTCGATCGAGATCGGAGGGCGGAAGGTCCGCCCGGGCGACCCCCTCGCCTACCGCCGGGCGGGAGGGGCGTTCATCCCGTCCGACCGGCGGGCCGAGGGGCTCCTCCCCGACCTGACGCTCGCCGAGAACCTTCTCCTGCGCCGCCCGCCGGGCGGCCTCCTCGTCGACCGGGCGGCGATGGCCGCCACGGCGGCCGACCGGCTCGCCCGGTTCGGCGTCCGCGCGACCGGACCGGACGCGCGGGCGGGCGAGCTCTCCGGCGGGAACCAGCAGAAGCTCCTCCTCGCGCGAGAGCTGGAGCCTCTCCCGCGCGTCCTGACCGCGATCCACCCGACGCGGGGCCTCGACCTCGCCGCCTCGGCCGACGTTCGGGCACGGCTCCTCGACGCAGCGGCCTCGGGGGCCGGCGTCCTCGTCGTCACCGCCGACCCCGAGGAGGCGCAGGCGTTCGGACGGCCGATCCGCGTCGTCTACCGCGGCCGCCTCTCCGAGCCGCTCCCCTCCGGCACGCCGTTCGAGGCGCTCGGACGGCGGATGGCGGGGCTCGCCGCGTGAGGCCGCTCCAGGCCGCGGCCGTCGCCGCCGGGACGCTCGCCGCGGCGGCGCTCCTCGTCGCCCTCGCCGGGGCGTCTCCCCTTGCGGCCGCCCGGGCCCTCCTCGACGGAGCCCTCGCCTCCCCGGCCGCGCTGGGCGAGACGTTCGCACGGTCGACCGCGCTCGTCCTCACGGCCCTCGGCGCGGTGGTGGCCTTCCGCTCCGGGGTCCTGAACATCGGCCTCGAGGGGCAGCTCCTCGCCGGAGCGGCGGCGGCCGCGGCCGTCGGGCCGGCCGTGGGCAACCTTCCGTTCATCGGCCGCCTCGCCGTCCTCCTCGCGGCCGCTCTCGCGGGAGCGGCGTGGGTCCTCCCGGCGGCGTGGCTCGCCGAGCGGAGGAAGGTCCCGGCCGTCCTCTCGACCATCCTCCTCAACCTCGTCGCCGCCGCCGGGGTGACGTGGCTGGTCCGCGGTCCCCTCCGCGACCCGGCCGGCGACTACCCGCAGAGCAGGCCCCTCGCCGACGCCCTCGTCCTCCCCCCGCTCGTCCCGGGCACCCGAGCCACGGCGGCCGTCGTCGTCGCGTTCGCCCTCGCGGCGCTTGCGGCCGTCGTCCTGGGACGGACCGCGCTCGGGCTGAAGCTGCGCGCCGCCGGCCTCTCGCCCCGCGCGGCGCGCGCGGCGGGCCTCGACGACGTCGGGCTGAGGACCGGGGCGTTCCTCGCGTCGGGCGCCCTGGCCGGCCTGGCGGGGGGGCTCGAGGTCCTCGCGATCACCGCGCGCCTCTACGACCCGTTCTCGGCGGGCATCGGCTTCACCGGGATAGCCGCGGCCCTCCTCGGCGGGATGGCGCCGGCCGGCTCGGCCGTCGCCGCGCTGCTCTTCGCCGCTCTCGGCGCGGGGTCGAGCGCCCTGCAGCGCGACGCGGGGGTCCCGTCGGCCCTCGCCTCGGTCGTCCCGGCCCTGGCGGTCCTCGGCCTGCTCCTGGCCCGCGGGCGGAGGGAGGCGCCGTGAGCGGCTTCCTCGAGGTGGCGCTCCTCCTGTCGGCCCCCCTCCTCCTCGCCGCAGCGGGCGAGCTGGTCCTGGAGCGCTCCGGCTCGCTGCAGATCGGCCTCGAGGGGACGATGCTCGCCGGCGCGTTCACCGCCTTCGCCGCCGCGCGCGCGGGGACCGGGCCCTACGCGGCGCTGGCCGCGTCGGCCGCCGTCGGCGCCGGGGCCGGGCTCCTCTTCGCCCTCTTCGCCGTGGCGCGCCGCGCGGACCCGATCCTCGTCGGGACCGTCTGGAACCTCCTCGCCCTGGGGGCCACCGGCTTCGCGTATCGCCTTCTGGCGGGCGAGACGGGCTCGGTCCTCCAGGTGAGGACGCTCCCCGCGGACCTCCTCGGCCTCCCGTGGCCCGTCCTCGCGTCGTTCCTCGTCCCCCCCGTCCTCCACCTCCTCCTGACCCGGACGCGCCCCGGCCTCAGGATCGTCGCCGCGGGCGAGCACCCCGAGGCGGTCCGCGCCCAGGGGCTCTCCGTGGTGGCGATCCGGACGGGAGCCTCGACGCTGGCGGGAGTCCTCGGAGCGCTCGGAGGCGGCCTCCTCGTCCTGACGATCTCCCCCACCTTCGTGGAAGGGGTGACGGCGGGGCGCGGGTTCCTCGCCCTGGCGATCGTCGTCTTCGCGCGCTGGAAGCCGCTCCGGCTGGTCCCCGCCTCTCTCCTCCTCGGCGGCGTCACCGCCCTGCAGTACCGCCTGCAGGCGCTGGGCTTCCAGGCCGTCCCCTACGCCTTCTTCCTCGCCCTGCCGGGCCTCCTGGCCCTCGCCGCCCTCGCCGTCTCCGGGAGAGGCGGCGGGGCGCCGAAGGCCCTCGGGACGCCGGCGCCGTGAGCCGCCTCCCGGTCCTCCACCCGGCGAGCGGGGAGGCGGCGCCGGCGCGGAGCGGCCCCGCGCGGACCCGCCCTCCCTACTCGGTCCTCGCGCCGTACTACGACGAGGTCTATGCCGTCTGGAGGGCGTTCCTCGGCCCGGCCCGCGACGAGGTGCTCCGTGCCCACGGCGTCCGATTCGGGAGCGTTCTCGACCTCGGATGCGGGAGCGGCTGGCAGAGCCTCGAGCTGGCCCGCCGCGGCGTCCGCGTCGTCGCGGTCGAGCCGGTGGCGGCGTTCCTCCCGCCGCTCCGACGCGCGGCCCGCGCGGAGCGCCTCCCGCTCGAGGTCCGAAGGGGCCATGCCCTCGCGATCCCGGCGGAGGACGGCACCGCGGACCTCGTCCTCGCCACGTTCGACGTCTACAACCACCTCGCGGACCACGCCGAGCTCGCGCCCGCCCTCGCCGAGGCGGCCCGGGTCCTCGCGCCCGGCGGGCACCTCCTCTTCGACGTCAACACCCCCGGGGTCCTCGAGGGGGTCGCCGAGCACCACCGCGTCTCGCGCCTCGCCAGCGGAGGGCTCTCCGCCGAGACGGGGCTCTGGGACGCCGGGAGCCGGCGCGCGACGATCGTGAGGGACTGGTTCCTCCCCGATCCCGGCTCCCCGGCCGCCCGGCGCTTCCACCGGTTTCGCCGTTTCCGCGAGGCGTACGTCGAGATCGGCTGGCCGGCGTCGGCGCTCCGGCGGGCCCTCTCGCGGGCGGGGCTGCGCGTGAGGCTCTTCGCCGACGCCGCGGGCTGGCTCTCGTTCCTGCCGGAGGGGACGCGCTGGATCGTCCTGGCGCGCAAGGGACCGGGACGGAAGCGAGGCTGAGAGACCCTTCCGCGGGCCTTCGCCCCTGCGTAGGTCAGCGGGGCGTCGCTTCGGGAGCGGCCGGCGCGGGCGCAGGACGGCGGGGTGGCGCCCCGTCCGGCGCCATCCGCCCGCCGCGGGCCCCGCGACGGAACTCCTGGGCGCGCTGGGCCCGCCACTCGTCGCGGCGGTCCTGGATCTTCTCCCACTGCTCCTGGGTCAGGACGCCCTTCATCTCGAAGATCAGCATCAGCCGCGCCTTGCCCAGGCGGGCCCTGGCCTGCTCGAGGGCGTCGGAGGCGGCCGAGACCTTCTTGACGTCGGCGTCCTTCCGGGCGAGGAGCTCCTCGACGTCGAGCTGGCGCTTCTCGACGTCGGCCTTCAGGTCGATGAACTCGCGGCGGTTCTTGGCGAAGATCTCGTCGAGCCGCTCCTGCTGCTCGGCGGTCAGCCCGAGCTCCTCCGCGACCCGCGGGTGCTTCCACCACTTCCCGAGCGGGATGTCCCCTCCCTGCGCAGCCGCCGGGACCGGGGCGAGGAGCGCCGCGGCCACGACCGCGACGGAGAGCGACGCGAGCAGGGGCTTCCTCATCACACACCCTCCGGAAGGAGATCGGACTGGGGGACGTCCTGGGAGAGCATCCGGTCGACGGCGCGCAGGAGCTCGTCGTCGGCGCGGTCCGCGGGCGAGAGCTCGGTCGGGGCGGCGGCCGCCGGGGTGGCCCGGGCGAGCGCCGGCTCGCTCTTCACGGCGGCCTGGCGCCCCGGTCCCAGGATGCTCAGGGCGGCCACGAGGACGAGGGCGGCGGCCAGGCTCCCCACGGCGAGGGCCGGGCGGCGGAAGATCGAGCGCTTCAGGCGGGACGGGAACGGGACGAGAGGGACCGGCGCGGCGCCGGCCCTCACGCGCTCCATGACCGCCCGGGCCTGGGCGCGCCAGAACTCCTCCGGGAGCGCCTCCACGATGCCGGTCAGGGCGCCCCGGTCGATCAGCAGCCCTTCGCGGAGCCGGGCGACCCGATGCTGGCACTCGGCGCAGATCGCCAGGTGCATCGGCACGGGGGCCGGGTCCTCCCCGACGGGGAAGACCCTCTCCACCATCTCGTCGGGAGTCAGGTGTCGGGCGCTCATCTCAGGTCCTCCAGCCGCTGGCGGAGCTTGCGCGCCGCCCGGAAGAGATGCGACTTGACCGTCCCCTCGTCGAGGCCGGTCGCGGCGCCGATCTCGGCGATGGTCCGCTCCTCGTAGTGCTTCATGACGAAGACGGCCCGCTGCCGCGGCGTCAGCGCCGTGAGGGCCTCCCCGATCCGGCGCCGGATCTCCCGCGAGAGGGAGTCCCTCTCGGGCGAGGTCCCGTCGGTCGGCTCGATCGCGCGGGGGACGTCGCTCGACCCCTCGTCCTCCGCGGCGGCGAGGTCGCTGAACGAGACGACCGGCTTCTTCCGCCGGGCGCGGTCCCTCACGGCGTTGATGGCGATCCGGGTGATCCACGTCTCGAACGACGACTCGCCCTTGAAGTCGGGGAGGGCCCGGAAGGCCTTCACGAACGACTCCTGCGTGACGTTGTCGGCCTCCGCGCCGTCCCGGACGAGGCTCAGGACCAGACGGTAGAGCTTCCGCTGGTAGGTCCTGACGAAGTACTCGAACGCATCGACCTCGCCCGCCCGGACCCTCCGGATCTGCTCCAGCTCCTTCTCGCGAAGGGGGTCGGCCTCGCGGGCCGGGCGGCTCTCGTCCGTGGGGGGATCGGTCGGCACCCATTCACTCCCGGCCCCGGGTCTCCCCGGGAACCTGACGACCGGGGCTGTCCCGCCGAGGCTCCTCACGGGAGGAAAGACGAGCGGGCCGAACGGCCGGTTTACCTCGGGAGCCCGAGCATAAACCCTTCCCGTCCATCCGCATCCCTTTCCCCCGGAGCGCCCTCGACGGGGGTCCTCAGCGCCTCCAGGGCCGGAGCGCCCTCTTGAGGTCGTCCCAGAGGACGATCCTCCCCCGGAGGAGGGTGACCCCTCCCCGGAGCCACGCCGGGGCGGGCCGCGGGGCGCAGTAGGCCGCGAGGAGGCGCGCCCGGTCCTCGCGCCGGTTCAGGCCGGGGCGGGCGAGGTCCCGCATCCGGAGGGTCCAGCCGAGGGGGCGCCCCTTCACCCGCGCCCGGTCGAGGTCCACGAGCCAGAAGCGGGGCTCCCCCGCCTCCCCGGCCGTGAGGAGGACGTTCCCGTCGGTGAAGTCCCGGAAGAAGACCCCGGCGTCGTGGAGGCGGCGCGCCAGCCGGCCGAGGCCGTCGACGACCTCCTCGAACCGGAACGGGAGAGCCGGCGCCGGGAAGCGCGCCGGGTCGTCGCGGTGGAGGAACCACTCCCTCACCTGGGCCGCCCCCTCGAGCCGCCGGGCCACGTAGACGCTCTCCTCCGGGCTCACCTCGACCCCCATCGGCTCGGGCGTCCCGATCCCCGCGGCCGCGAGCGCACGGGCCACGGCCAGCGAGCGCTCGGCGCGGGTCCGGCCGTCCCGCTCGAACCGCCTCCTCCTCACCCGCTTCACGACGACCGCGATCCGATCCTCCCCGCGAGCGAGGACCGCGTCCTCGACGAGGTGCCGGGCCGGGTAGCGGCGCGCCTCCCCCGGGGCCGCCTGGAGCGTGCCGGCGAGGCCGGCCGTCACGGGGCCCTCAGGAGGAGGATCCGGTCCTGCCCGGTCGGCTGGGAGTCGACGACGACGAGGCGCGCGAGGTCGGGACGCGACCACTTCCGCCTCTCGCTCTCGTCGACCAGGACGTACGCCCCGGGGGTCCGGGAGATCCACGCCGCGAGGGCGTCCTCCCCGACGAGGTGCTCCGTCCTCCTCCTGAGCCGGAGGATGGGATAGCAGCGGTACGGGTCGCCGAAGTAGGCGAGCGGCTCGCCGGACGAGACGAGGGGACGGATCCGGTCGTAGAAGGGGCGCCCGGTCTTCAGGACGTCGATCGCCGGGAAGACGACCACGGCCGCCGCGGTCTCCGCCGCCGCGAGCGTCGCGGCGAGGGCGAGGAGCGCGGGCCAGGCCCGGTCGCGCCTCCGCCCCCAGACCACCATCGTCCCCGCCGCCCCGACCGCCACCGGGACGGCCACCCACGGGGCGAGCTTCGCGAACCCCGGCGCCTTGCGCGCCGCCACCGGCGTCAGCGCCAGGGCCGCCCCGAGGAGGACCCCTGCGCAGAGGAGGAGGTAGGACCGGAGGAGGGCGAGCCCGCGGCCGCGAAGGCTCTCGAGCTGCTCGACCGAGGCGGCCAGGAGGACGGCGGCCAGCGGGTAGGCCACGAGGAGGTACTTCCCCTGCTTCGACTGCGAGACCGAGAGGAAGGCGAAGCAGGTGAGCGCCACGGTCGCGGCGAAGCCGAGCTCCGGCCGGCGCCGGAAGAGGCCGCTCCGCGAAAGGACGAGCGGCGCGGCGAGCGCCGGGAGGGTCCAGGGGGAGAAGTCGCCCCAGACCTTCTCGAGGTAGTACCACCAGGGCTGGATGTGGTCGAAGGCGTGCGTGAAGCGGACCCAGTTCTGCTTGACGATGAGGTCGTAGGTGTACTCGGGGCCTCCGGCGCGGCTCGCCAGGACGTACCAGGGGACGACGAGCGCCGCGAAGACGACGGCGCCGCGCAGCGGCTTCAGGACGAGGACGGGGCGGAGGCTGCGCGTCAGCGCCGACCGGACGAGGGCGACGAGCCCGGTCAGGACGACCGCGAGCGGCCCCTTCGCCAGGACGGCGAGGGGGAGGAGGACGTGGAAGGCCCAGACCCACCCCTTCTCGCGCCTCGGGTCGTCCTCGGCCAGGAGCTGGCAGAGGAAGGCGGCCAGGAGGAGGGCCGTGAAGAAGGCGTCGATCTGGATGAACTGGGCCTGCCAGAAGATGAGCGGCGCCGAGGCGGTCGCCGCCCCGGCCACCAGCGCCTCGCGCTGCGTCCCCCGAAAGCCCGCGAGGGCGGAGGCCGCGAAGACGAGGAAGGCGCCCGAGAGGATCGAGGGGAGCCGCATCGCCGCCGGGTGGACGTCGCCGCCCGTGAGGGGCGTCGTGGCGGCCATCGCCCAGTAGTAGAGGATCGGCTTCTCGGAGTAGGGCTTCCCGTTCTGGTACGGGAGGAGGTACGAGCCGCGCTCCCCCATCTCCCTCACCGCCTCGGCGAAGTCGGGCTCGTCGGGCGCCCAGAAGTCGCGCGAGAGCGCGGCCGCGCCGTAGAGGATCGCCGCCGCCAGGCCGAGGGCGAGGGGGATGCGGAGGCGGAAGACGCCCGGCGAGGCGGTGCCGATCACGGCCCGGAGGATAGCGGAGGAGGAGGCCGGCTTCCCCGCCCCGCCCGCGTGCCTCACAATCCGCGGGATGGACCTCGCCTTCCTCCACGTCTTCGAGCTCACCGTCGACGGGCTCGCCTCGTCGTTCGAGTTCCGGATGCCCTACGAGCGCGACGACGTGGCCGAGGCCACGGACGCCTGCGCGAAGTACATCGCCCGCCAGGAGGACAACTTCCTGCCGCTCGGCGAGGACGCCGCCGTCCGCGCGCACCGCGTCCTCCTCATCCGGCACCTCTCGGTCGCGCCGATGCCGGAGGAGTGAGGCGCCCGGAGCCGCGCGCGCCCAGGCCCGCGAGCACGATCGGCCGCCTCCGTCTACAATCCGCCCCCGGTCGGGCCCGTAGCTCAGGTGGATAGAGCAGCGGTTTCCTAAACCGCGTGTCGCGTGTTCGAGTCACGCCGGGCCCACCAGCTTTCTTCCGGACCTCCATGCCGTGAACGTCCTCTTCGACCTCGACGGAACGCTGACCGATTCCGCCCCCGGGATCTATCGCTCCCTCCAGCACGCGCTGCGGGAGATGGGGGTGGCGTCTCCCGGCGAGGCCGCGCTCCGGCGGTACCTCGGGCCGCCGCTGCGCGACTCGTTCCGCGAGCTCCTCGGGACCGGCGACGACGCGACGCTGGACGAGGCGATCGCCCGGTACCGGGACTACTACGCAGCGACGGGGATCCTCGAGAACGAGCTCTTCGCGGGCGTGCCGGAAGCCCTCGCCGCCCTCTGGCGCGACGGCTTCCGCCTCTTCGTCGCCACGTCGAAGCCCACCGTCTACGCGCAGCGGATCCTCGACCACTTCGGCCTGAGCCCGCGGCTCGGCGGCGTCTACGGCTCGGAGCTCTCCGGCGAGCGGGCGGACAAGGCCGAGCTCCTGCGCCACCTCCTCTCGCGCGAAGGCCTCGCCCCGGGAGAGACCGTTATGGTGGGCGACCGCGAGCAGGACGTGCGGGGCGCGCGGGCCGCGGGGGTCGCCTCGATCGGCGTCCTCTGGGGCTATGGGACGCGCGAGGAGCTCACCGAGGCCGGGGCGGACGCGCTCGTCGCCACGCCGGACGAGCTGGTCTCCTTCCTGCGCGGGCGGCGCGGCGGCTCCGGCGCGAGGGCGTAGCTCCCCTCAGCCCTCGTCGTCGTCCTTCACGAGCCTCAGCCGGGGCCGCGCCGGCGCCGACGCGGGGCGGAGGATCCGCCTCCCGCCCGTCGGCTCGCCGAACTGGTTGACGCCCGTCTCGTCCTTGATCGCCTGGACGACGCGGCCGCGGATCTCGGACCAGAAGTACTCGCCCTTTCGTGGCGGCCGGACCTCGCCGGTCCACTCGTAGCCGTCCGGGGGGGGACCCGGGTCCTCGGGCTCCGGCGCGTCCGCCGGCGCCTCCCCGGCCTCCGGCGCCTCCCCCAGCTGGACGCGGAAGGCGAACGGCCCCTCCGGGGCGAGGACCCCCACCACGAGGAGCTCCCTCCCCTTGCGGTAGACGGCCGCCTCCACCTTCTCGAACCCCTCGGGCAGGACGACGTCGTCGGTCACTGTTCCGCTCCCTGCGCCTTCGCGGGCCGCCTCACGCGCCCTCGCCTTCGCCGGCTTCCATCCGGGCGGGACGCCCGAGGAGGAAGCCCTGCCCGTAGGAGACGCCGAGGCGGCGGAGCTCGGCCCGCTCCGCCTCCGTCTCGATCCCCTCCGCGACGGTCCTCGAGTCGATGCGCGACGCGAGCTGGACGAGCATCTCCACCACGTCCCGCTTGATCCCGTCCGACGGAAGGCCCGTCACCAGCGTGTTGGAGACCTTCAGGTAGGCGGGCCTCAGCTCGGCGATCGCCTGGAGCGAGGCGTACCCCGACCCGGCGTCGTCGATGGCGATCTCGAACCCGAGCGACTTCAGGAGCGCGACGCTCTCGCGGAAGAGCCCGAAGTCCCGGATGGCGGCGCGCTCGGTGATCTCGAGGACGACGCCCGTCCCGAGTCCGCGCAGCGGCTCGAGGACCTCGTGCCCGCGGAGCTTGAGGTCGTGGACGAGCTCGGTCTCGACGTTGACGAAGAGCAGCCCCTTCCCGGCCGGCCGGAAGCGCCGCGCCGCCGAGGCCATGCAGAGCCGCTCCAGGCTCCAGACCTGGTCGGTCCTCAGGGCGTAGTCGAAGAGGACCTCGGGGCTCTGGAAGGGGGTCCCCTCGGGACCGCGCGAGAGGGCCTCGTGCCCCACGACCTCGCCCGTCGCCAGGTCGACGATCGGCTGGAAGACCGTGTCGATCCTCTTCCTCACGAGTACGTCGCGGAACTGCTCGCGGAGGACGGCGGCGCGCTCCCCCTCCTTCGACGCGGCGACGGCGACGGCCTCGCGCAGGCCCCGGTGGACGAGCCGCTCGAGGCGCACCTGGGGGTCGTGGCGGATCCGCGCCCAGCCGACGTAGAGGCCGATCACCTGCTGGATCCGCGACCGGAACGCGTCGTTCAGGTGCTGCCCCACCGCCACCTCGACGTGGCGGGCCTTGCGCATCAGCCGGTCGATCGACTCGGCCGGGCCGAGCCCGGGCGGCATCGTGACGAAGACGTAGAAATCGGAGCCCGCGGGGCGGTTGACGGCGACGATGTCCTCGGCGGAGAGGACGGTCCCGAGGAGGCGGCGGACGGCGAGCGCCCCTTCCCGGAGGACCTCGTCGAAGACGACCCAGCCCTGCGAGTCCTCGATGTGCGAGTACTTCTCGAAGTCGATGTAGAGGACGCCGATGTCCTGGTCGACGAGGAGCCGGTCGCGGAGCGTGTCGATGACGAGGGGCACGGTCGGAAGCCCCGTCTCGGCATCGAGGACGAGGCTCCGCGCCCGCGGGTCGGCCGGGGCGTGCGGCAGGGCGGGGGCGATCCGGCTCTCCCCCCCTCCCTCGAGCGCCCGAGCGACGGTCTCGAGGAGCCGCTGGCGGGTGAACGGCTTGCCGACGTAGTCGTCCGCCCCGACCTGCATCCCGGTGACGAGGTCCTTGATGTCGGACTTCACGGTGAGCATGACGACGGGGATCGAGGCGGTCTCGGGAAGCGCCTTGAGGGTCGCGCAGACCTCCCACCCGGAGATCCTCGGCATCATCACGTCGAGGAGGACGAGGTCCGGGCGGACCCGGGGGGCCAGCTCGAGCGCCTCCCGCCCGTCGCGCGCCACGACCGGTTCGTACCCCGCCCCGAGGAGAAGGGTCTGGACGACCAGGACGATCGCCTCGTCGTCGTCGACGACGAGGACCTTCTTCGGGGCGGGATCGGGCATCGAAGAGGGAATTGTAGACACGGCGTGCTCAGAACTCGACGTCGAACCCCGGGTCGAAGGTCTCCGCCGCCGTCCCCACCGGGAGCTCCTCCGTCTCGACCGCGTCGACGCGCGAAAGGCGCGGCCCCTCCCAGAGCATCGCCTCGAGCCTCTCGAGCGCGAAGCGCGGTCCGGAGGCCACCACCAGGACCCTCCCGTCGTCGAGGTTCGCCGCGCCCCCTCTCAGCCGGAGGCCGCGGGCGGCGCGGGCCGCGAAGGCGCGGTACCCCACCCCCTGGACGCGCCCCGCCACCAGGAACCTCCTCCGCCCTTCCTCGAAGCTCATCGCGCCCCCGGCCCCGCGCGTCTCACCGCCGCGGCCCCTCCGCCGGCGACTTGTCCCAGCCGTACCGCCCCACGAGAGGGACGTAGGCGACCTCTCCCGCGTCCTCCGTCCTCGTCCGGCCGCTCGGGAGGCGGCGGATCACGAGGAGCCTCTGCCGGGCGGGCGTGCCGACGGGGACGATCAGCCGTCCCGTCGCCTTCAGCTGCGAGACGAGGGGCGAGGGGACCTCGGGAGCGGCCGCCGCGACGAGGATGGCGTCGTAGGGTGCGTGCTCGCGCCAGCCGTAGGAGCCGTCGAAGACCTTCACCGCGACGTTCTTGACGCCGAGCGCCGAGAGGAGCCGGATGGCCGAGGCGGCGAGCTCCGGGACCCGCTCGAGCGAGAAGACCGACTGCGCGAGCCGGGCCAGGACGGCCGCCTGGTACCCGGTCCCCGTCCCCACCTCGAGGACCCGCGACCCGGGCTTGAGCCCCGCCAGCTCCACCGCCCGCGCCACGTTCGCAGCCTGGGTGATCGTCTGCCCGTGGCCGACCGGGAGGGCGTGGTCGCCGTAGGCCTCCCCCGCCAGCGCGTGCGGGACGAAGAGGTGGCGCGGGACGACCGTGAGCGCCTCGACCAGACGGGGATCCCGGACGAAGCCGGCCTCGATCAGCCGGGCCACCATCTCGCGCCGCAGGTCCGCGCCCGCGCGGGCGGCCCGGGCGACTTCCGGGTCTTCCGGCCTCACCCGCCGATCTTAACCGGCCGCCCGCCCCGGCGGCGGGGTTCCCGTCGGCTCAGCCCTCGCCGTCCCGCGGCGCGAGCCGCGACTCGATCCCGGCAAGCGCGTCCATCGCGTGGTAGGCGGTCAGGTCGAGGTGGAGCGGCGTCACGGAGACGATGCCGTCGGCCACGGCCGTCAGGTCGGAGCCGTCCGCATGGGTGTCCACGTGCGAGCCGCCGATCCAGTAGTAGGGCCGCCCCCGCGGGTCGATCTTCTCCACCACGCTCTCGCCGTACCGGCGCCTCCCCATCCGCGTCGCCCGGATCCCCCGCGGCCTTCCGTCGGGGATGTTGACGTTCCAGAACGTCTCCTCGGACAGCCCCGTCTCCTGCGCGAACCGGATCACCGCCAGGGCGACGACCTCGGCGTGCGAGAAGTCGGGGGGGGTGTCAGCGCGGTCGCGGCGGTAGTCAAGGGAGAAGGCGATGGAGGGGACGCCGAGGAGGGTCCCCTCGAAGGCGCAGGCCACGGTCCCGGAGTAGGTGACGTCGTCCCCCAGGTTCGGGCCGCTGTTGATCCCCGAGAAGACGAAGTCGGGCGGCTCCTCCTTCAGGATCCGGCAGATCGCCAGGTTCACGCAGTCGGTCGGGGTGCCGTCCACCACCCAGCGCCGCTCCCCCGCCTTGACGACCCGGAGCGGCCGGTGGAGCGTCAGGGCGTGGGACGAGGCGCTCTGCTCGCGGTCCGGGGCCACGACGTACGTCTCGAAGCCGGCGGCGCGCGCCGCGCGCTCGAGGGCCTCGAGGCCGGCGCTGTGGATCCCGTCGTCGTTCGAGATGAGGGCGCGCACGCGTCAGCCCCGCGGCGCCGGCGCCGGCGCCGCGCCTCCCGTGTAGACCACCTTGTTCCGCTCCGTCTCGTGGAGCTCGAGCCGCACGAGGCGGGCCGGGGCCACCTCCCCCGCCAGCTGGCGCCAGAACGCCACGGCCAGGTTCTCGGCCGTCGGGTTCACGCCGAGCAGGTACGGGACGTCGACGTTGAGGTTCCGGCAGTCGCACGCCTTGACGACCCGCTCCGTCACGATCCTCTTGAGGTCGGAGAAGTCCATCACCCAGCCGGTCACCGGGTCGACCGGCCCCTCGACCGTGACGTCGAGGACGTAGGTGTGGCCGTGCCCGTGGGGGTTGTTGCACTTGCCGAAGACGCGGCGGTTCCACTCCGCGTCGTGGGAGTCGCTGTGGAGGCGGTGGGCCGCGCTGAAGTGGACCCGCGAGGTGATCCGGGTCAGCGGCGAGGCGGCGGTCGTTTCGGTCACGGCGTCGGCTCCGGCCCCGGGGGACGGGGCGCGCCGCCCGGGGGAACCCGGCGCGGCCGCCGGCACTCTAGCACGCGGGGAACGTCCGCCCCGCCGTCCAGGAGGGCGCCCGGGACGCCCCTCGGGTAGAGTCCCCGAGGCGCCCGGGGAACGGGCGCAGGTGCCGACAGGAGGACCGATGACCGCCGACGCGACGTTCCCCGACGGGTTCCTCTGGGGCGCGGCCACCTCCGCCTACCAGGTCGAGGGCTCCCCCCTCGCCGACGGCGCGGGGCCGAGCATCTGGCACCGCTTCGCGCACACGCCGGGCCGCGTGGCCGACGGCGACACGGGCGACGTCGCCTGCGACCACTACCGACGCTTCCGCGACGACGTGGCGCTGATGAAGGAGCTCGGCCTCGGGGCGTACCGCTTCTCCATCTCGTGGAGCCGCGTCCTCCCCTCGGGGACCGGCCCCGTGAACGAGAAGGGGCTCGACTTCTACCGGCGCCTCGTCGCCGCGCTCCGCGAGGCGGGGATCCGGCCGATGGCGACCCTCTATCACTGGGATCTCCCGGCCGCGCTCGACGACCGCGGAGGGTGGCTCAACCCGGACGTGGCCGGCTGGTTCTCCGATTACGCCCGCGTCGCCTTCCGCGCCCTCGGGGACGGCGTCGACCTCTGGACGACGCTCAACGAGCCGTGGGTCGTCGCGGACGGGGGGTACCTCCACGGCGTCCTGGCGCCGGGACACGCGAGCCCGTGGGAGGCGCCGATCGCCGCGCGGAACCTCCTCCTCGCCCACGCGGCAGGCGTCGAGGCCTTCCGCGCCGACGGGAAGGGGGAGATCGGGCTGGTGGTGAACCTCGAGCCGAAGACGCCCGCCTCCGCCCGGCCCGAGGACGTGGCCGCCGCCCGCCGGGCCGACGCCTACATGAACCGGCAGTACCTCGACCCCGTCTTCCTCGGCTCGTTCCCCGAGGAGCTGCGCGACGTCTTCGGCGAGGCGTGGCCCGAGACCGATCCGCGGGACCTGGCGCGGATGAGGGCCCCGATCGACTACCTCGGCGTGAACTACTACACCCGGGCGGTCGTGACGGACGAGCCGCGGGCCTTCCCCGTCCGCGAGGGGCGCGTCCCGCAGCGGCAGGCGACCCACACCGAGACGGGGTGGGAGGTCTGCGCCGACGGCCTTTACCAGGCGCTCGCCTGGGTGAAGGCGCGCTACGGCGACGTCCCGCTCTACGTGACGGAGAACGGCGCGGCGTTCTACGACCCGCCGGCGGCTACCGGCCCCGAGGTGGAGGACCCGCTCCGCGTGGCGTACCTCCGCGACCACCTCCGCGCGGCCCGCCGGGCGGTGGCCGACGGCGTCGACCTCCGCGGCTACTTCGCCTGGTCGCTCCTCGACAACCTCGAGTGGTCGCACGGCTTCCGCAAGCGGTTCGGCCTCGTCCACGTGAACTTCGCGACGCTGGAGCGGACCCTCAAGTCGAGCGCGCGCGCCTACGCCGACGTGATCCGGACGAACGGGGCGAGCCTCGGGCCGGGTTGAGCGCCTTCGGGACCGCCGCGCTCCCCTCATCTTCGCTAGAATCTGCGGCCCAGGGGGGAGCGGCCATGACCAGCTCGTACGATGCGGTTTACGCGCGTTCGCTGAAGGACCCCGAGGGCTTCTGGGGCCAGGCGGCGGAGGAGCTCCACTGGAAGAAGCGGTGGGACCGCGTCCTCGACTCCTCGCGCGCGCCGTTCTACCGCTGGTTCGCGGGAGGCGTCCTCAACACGAGCTACAACGCGCTGGACTTCCACGTCGCGCGCGGCCGGGGGCGCCAGGCGGCGCTGATCTACGACAGCCCGGTGACGGGCACTCTCCGCACCTTCACCTACGCCGAGCTGAGGGACGAGGTGGCGCTCTGCGCCGGGGCCCTCCGCCGCATCGGCGTCGAGAAGGGGGACCGGGTCATCCTCTACATGCCGATGGTGCCCGAGGCGGTCATCGCCATGCTCGCGTGCGCGCGGCTCGGGGCGATCCACTCGGTCGTCTTCGGCGGCTTCGCGCCGAAGGAGCTGGCGACGCGGATCGACGACGCCAGGCCGAAGGTGATGCTCCTCGCCTCCTGCGGCATCGAGCCGGGGCGGACCATCGCCTACAAGCCGATGCTCGACCAGGCGATCGAGATGTCGCGCCACAAGCCGGAGCGGTGCGTCGTCCTCCAGCGCCCGCAGCTCCTGGCGGAGCTCGTCCCGGGCCGCGACCTCGAGTGGGGCGAGTTCCTCGCGGGGGCCGAGCCCGCCGAGTGCGTCCCCGTCGCCGCGACGGACCCCCTCTACATCCTCTACACGTCCGGGACGACCGGCATCCCGAAGGGGGTCGTGCGCGACAACGGCGGCCACGCGGTGGCCCTCAAGTGGAGCATGGAGAACGTGTACGGCGTCGGCGCCGGCGAGGTCTACTGGGCCGCCTCGGACATCGGCTGGGTCGTCGGCCACTCGTACATCGTCTACGGGCCGCTCCTGAAGGGGTGCACGACGATCCTCTACGAGGGGAAGCCCGTCGGCACCCCCGACCCGGGAGCGTTCTGGCGCGTGGCGTCTCAGCACGGCGTGAACGTCCTCTTCACCGCGCCGACGGCGTTCCGCGCGATCAAGCGGGACGACCCCACGGGCAGCCACATCGCGAAGTACGACCTCTCGCGCTTCCGGACCCTCTTCCTCGCCGGGGAGCGCTGCGACCCCGACACGCTCCACTGGGCCGAGCGCAACCTCGGCGTCCCCGTGATCGACCACTGGTGGCAGACCGAGACCGGCTGGCCGATCGCCGCGAACTGCGTCGGCCTCGGGATGCTCCCGGTGAAGCCGGGCTCCCCGACCAAGGCGGTCCCGGGCTACGACGTGAGGATCCTGGGGGCCGACCAGAAGGAGCGCCCGCGGGGCGAGATCGGGACGATCGTCGTCAAGCTGCCGCTCCCGCCGGGGTGCCTGCCGACCCTCTGGCAGAAGGACGAGGCGTACGAGAAGGCCTACCTCGCGGCGCACCCGGGGCACTACCTGACGGCGGACGCCGGCTACCAGGACGAGGACGACTACCTCTACATCATGAGCCGCGTGGACGACATCATCAACGTCGCGGGGCATCGCCTCTCCACCGGCGGCATGGAGGAGGTCCTCGCCTCGCACCCGGACGTCGCCGAGTGCGCCGTCGTCGGCGTCCACGACGAGCTGAAGGGCGAGATCCCGGTCGGGTTCGTCGTGACCAAGGCGGGCGTGAACCGCCCGCACGCGGAGATCGTCGCCGAGCTGACCCAGAAGGTGAGAGACACGATCGGCGCCGTCGCGGCGTTCAAGATCGCGGTCGTCGTCAAGCGGCTCCCGAAGACCCGGTCCGGGAAGATCCTCCGCGGGACGATCAAGAAGATCGCCGACGGGCAGCCGTACTCGCCGCCGGCGACCATCGACGACCCCGCGATCCTGGGCGAGATCGCGGACGCGCTGAAGGACCTCGGCTACCCGAAGGCGGGATGACGGGGAGCCGGTAGCCCGCGGCGGGCCCGCGGGCTACCGGACCTTCACCCTCACCGTTACGCGCGCCCCCGCCGCCCGGGGCGAGAGGACCGTCCCCGGATACGCGCTGCCGTCGACCTCCAGCGCGACGTCCCTCCCCGCGGGGAGGTCGTCCGCGCGGACGACGGTGACGTCGAGCGTCGTCCCGCGCCAGGGGCGCGTCATCCGGGCGCCGCTCCAGGAGGGAGGGAGGCAGGGCTCGAAGCGGATGCCGTCCCACTCGGGCCTGACGCCGAGGACCCGCTCGGAGACGACCCGGTGGAGCCACTGCGCGGAGCCCGTGTACCACGTCCAGCCGCCCCGGCCGTGGAGGGGCGAGTCGGGGCCGTCTACGTTCCCGGGGAGGACGTACGGCTCGGCCCAGTAGCGGTCGGGGTCCTTGCGGGCCGGGTTCATGGCGTCGAGGAGGAGGCCGACCGCCTCGGCGTCCCTCATCTTCGCCGCCGCCGCGATGGCCCACGTCGCAGCATGGGTGTAGACGCCGCCGTTTTCCCTCAGGCCCGGCGCGTAGCGCGTGATGTAGCCGATCTCCTGCACCGGCTCGCGGTAGGCCGGCGAGAGGAGGAGCGCGCCGACCTCGCCGACGAGGTGGCGCCGGACGGCTCCCCAGGCGAGGGCCGCGCGGTCCGGCGGCGCGACGTCGTTCAGGAGCGCCCAGGTCTGCGCGTTCAGGTAGATCTTCCCGTCGCGACAGCGCCGGCTCCCCAGGAGCGTCCCGTCGTCGCGCGACGCCCGCCAGTACCACTCGCCGTCCCAGGCGTGCTCGTTCAGGGCCGCCACGAGGGCGGACCTTCGCCGAGCGTAGTCGTCGGCCCGCGCCGGCTCCCCCGCGCGGCGCCAGAGGACCTCCCAGTCGGCCAGGAGCCCGGCGAGGAAGTGGCCGAGCCAGACCGACTCCCCCTTCTCCTCGAGCCCCACCGCCGAGAGGCCGTCGTTCCAGTCGCCCGCGCCGATGTACGGCAGGCCGCGGGGGCTCGTCCGCGAGAAGGCGCGCTCGAAGGCGCGCCGGACGTGCTCGGCGAGCGGCGCCGGCTCCTTCTCGTCGAGGAAGGGGGAGCGGTCCTCGAGGAGCGAGAGGTCGCCCGTCTCCTTCACGTAGCTCGCGGCCACGAAGGCGAGCCAGAGGAGGTCGTCGGTCATCCGGGTGACGTGCCCCTGCTCGGAGAGGGGGTGCCACCAGTGGTAGACCGACCCGTCGGCGAACTGGTGCTCCGCGTGGAGCGCGATCTGCTCGCGGCAGCGGGGCGGGTCGACCGTCAGCCAGACCTGGGAGTCCTGGAGCTGGTCGCGGAAGCCGAACGCACCGCTCTGCTGGTAGTAGCCGCAGCGGCCCCACAGCCGCGCGGAGATCGCCTGGTAGCGGACCCAGTCGTTGACGAAGGCGTCGAGGACGGGGTCGGGGGTGACGACGCGGTGCGCGGCGAGCCGGTCGCGCCACGCCCCCTTCGCCGCCGCCAGGGAGGCGTCGAGGGCCCGCGGCGTACCGAACCGCGCGAGGAGGGAGCGGGCCTCGTCCTCCGAGCCGCCCGTCGCCAGGACGAACCCGAGGTCCTTCGCCTCGCCGGCGGCGAGCCCCACGTCGACGCGGAGCGCGGCGACCGGGTCGTGGTGGCGGCCGAACGTCCCCGACGCGGAAGGACGCGAGAGCCACCCGGGGGAGCGGAAGTCGCCCCCGCGCCCGAGGAAGGCCCCCTTGTCCCCCTCGGCCGCGGCGAGGCGCTCCGTGGCGCCGAACGCGCTGACGTAGGGGAACGGCGTGTTCCAGTGCCCCCAGCGGGGCGAGCCGACCTCCCACATGTGGTTCCGGGCGAGGACCGCGCCGGACGCGGGGTCGTGACGGGTCTCGAGGAAGAGCTTCCCGAACTCGCGGCGGGGCGACGGTGTGACGCCGCAGTTCCACTCGACGAAGCCGGTCAGCTCGAGCCTCCGTGCCGCCGTGCCGAGGTTGACGACCCGGAGCCTCCAGAGCTCGGCGGCGGCGTCGGCGTCGCAGAAGAGGGTCCACGTGACGGCGATCCCGTCCTTCTCGGTCTCGAACGTCGTGTAGCCGAGGCCGTGGCGGCAGGCGTAGGCGTCGTACGCGGGGAAGCAGGGGGCCGGAGCGGCCGACCAGACCTCGCCCGTCTCCCCGTCGCGCAGGTAGAGGAAGCGGCCCGAGGAGTCCCGCGCCAGCTCCTGCTGCCAGCGGGTCACGACCGCCAGCTGCGAGTTGTCGACCCAGGTGAAGCCGCTCCCGGTCTGGCTCACCGTGAGCCCGGCGCGCGCGTTGGCGATCACGTTGATCCAGGGCCGCGGCGGGTGGGGATCGGTCACGACGTACTCGGTGCCGTCGCCGGAGAAGCGTCCGTAGCGATTCGCCGCCTCGACGGGGCCGGGCGTCGTCCTGTCGTGGGTCATCGTCTCCTCCCGAGAGATCTCGGCGGAACGGTAGGGGGGCGGGGGTGTCGTCATGGCCGGAACACCACCTCGGCGGGAAGGGAGCGGACGAGGAGCTCGCCCGCGGGCGTGAGGGAGACGTCCCGCCCGTCGAGCGCGGCCCGGGCCGGGGCGTCGAACGGGGAGCGGACGGCGAGGCCGCCCGGCGGGACGGTCGAGAGGCCCGACACGCGGACGGTCACGCTCCCGGCCACCGGCCCCGCGCTCCAGGAGGCCGTCAAGGCTCCCCACGGGGTCCGCAGGCCCCGGACGGCGAAGCCCCCCTCCGCGAGACCCCAGGCCGCGGGGACCCCGGCCCCGACCACGAGCGTCCCGTCGTCCTCGCGCTCGTAGGCGACGAGGTCGAGGAACGACCGGACGTAGTCGGAGCCGACCCAGGTGTGGGGGATGTCGCCGACGAACTTCGGCGCGCGCGGGTCGCGCCAGACCACCTCGCCCCACTGGTTCCACGCCGCGGGCCTGAGGTCGCGGAAGAAGCCGTCGAGGAGCTCGAGCGCGCGGGAGCGCCAGCCGAGGCGGACGAACGCGCCGACGGCCCGGAGCTCGTACGGCGTGTACGCCTCCCCTTCCCCCGCCGCCCGCTTTTCGACGTTCTCCCAGTACCGCTCGAACGTCCGGAGGAGCTCGGCGCGCGGGAGCCTCGCCAGCTCCCCGCCCGGCGCGAGGGCGGCGGTGGTCGACGTCGCGTCGAAGTCCCCCAGCTCGGCGCAGCCGGGGATGAAGTCGATCCGGTGCGCGGAGATGGCGAGGCGGATCGAGGCCTCGAGGTCCCTGGAGAACTCGTCGCGGATCGCCGCGAAGCGCGCGGCCTCCTCCTCCCGCCCGAGGAAGCGCGCGAGCGCCACGGCGTCCTTCAGCCCGCGGAGGGCGAAGAAGTCGTCCCAGTAGGAGTGCATCGGCTTGGCCGAGTACCCCTCGTGGCTGATCGACTCGGGGAGGAGACCGTAGAAGACGCGCTTCGCCCCCGAGGCGTACTCGGGCGTCCGCCGCTCCTTCCTCAGCCGGTCGATCGCGGCGACCGCCCCCGTCACGTGGGGCCACATCCGCTCGGCGAGAGCGCGGTCGCCCGTGTACCGGACCGTCTCGCCAATCAGGAAGAGGAGCTCCCCGTGGCTGTCGTTCTCCGGGACGGGGTCGGCGCCGCGCCGGTCGACGCAGCAGGGGACGCGGCCGTCGCGGGCCTGGTAGGGCGCGTACCACTCCAGGAACGCCTTCGCCGCGCCGGCGTGCCCGGTCCTCAGGAGCGCCTCCGAGGTGAGCGACCCGTCGCGGATCCAGGAGCGCGCGTACGAGCGGGAGCCGGGCTGGATGGCGGGCCCGTCCCGGTTGACGAGGATGTAGGCAATCTGCGACCTGAGGACCTCGACGAACCGCCTGGCGGCGGGAGGGGCGACGAAGCCGACCCGGTCGACCTCCCCGCGCCAGGCACGCCGCTCGGCGTCGAGGACCCGCTCGGCGAGAGCGGAGGCCCCGAGGGCCTCGTCGAGAAACGGCGGCGCCTTCTCGCCGGCGAACGGGACCGCCACGACGACGTCGGAGGGCTTCCCCGGCGCCACGTCGACGTCGAACGCGAAGGCTCCGGACGCGTAGCCGAACGGGTCCGTCACGTCCGTCGCGGGCGGCGGCGCGCCGCGGCGGAGGAACTCCGTCACGTCGCCTCCGTCGAACGGCGCGGCCCCGAACGCCGCCGGCGCCGTCAGCGGGACGACGAGGCGGTCCCCGTTCACGGCGAGCCGCCGCCCGTCCCACGCGAGCGAGCGGATCGGGGCCGGCCCCCCCGCCGTCCCGAGGAACTGCCACGGCGGGTTCACCTGGAAGGGGCGGACGGCGACGAAGAGCCGGACGTGGCGCGCGTGCAGCGCCGTGCTCTCGAGGCGGTAGCGGGCCACGAGCGCCGAGGCGCCCGGCGCGCCGGTAGCGACGGCGGTCGTCGTCAGCGTCAGGTCGCCCGCGCGCCACGTCACGGACGGGATCGGGAGGTCGCCGTCCGCGAGGCTCTGCTCCGCCTTCACGTCGTTCCAGGTGACGAGGCGGTCGCGGCGGTCGCGGCGGTCGAGGCGGTCGCCGTCGAGGAGGAACGGCTCGAGGGAGAAGGCCCCGGCCCCCGTCTCGAGGGCGCCGTCCTCCGAGAGGAGCCCCTCCTCGCGGTCGCCGTCGACGCCGACGACGGTCCAGTACGCCTGCTCCTTCGCGAGCCAGCGGGGATACGAGCCGCGCGGCGCCTCCCGTGCCACCGCCTCGAAGAAGGCGGCGGGAGACGCGCCGTACGCCAGCGGCATCGCCGTCACTTCCCGAAGCGCGTATGGTCCCGCGCCTCCCTTCTCGAGGAGCCGGAGCCTCACGAAGCGCGCCTCGCTCTCGGGGAGGTAGAGGTCGTCGCGTCCGCCGTTCCCCGCGGTCACCTCGCGGACCGTCCTCCACTGGGTCCCGTCGTCGGAGAGGTCGACCGCGTAGCTCCGGGCGAAGCCCGCGCCCCAGCGGACGACGAGCCCGCCCATCTCGCGAAGGGAGCCGAGGTCCGCGGTCCAGGAGACCGGCGCCCCCTCGCCCCCGGCTCCGCCGGCCGGCCCGGCGAGCCACTCGGTCGCCGGGTCGCCGTCGAGCGCCCGCGAGGCCTCGTGCCCCGGCGCGGACGTCGTCGCGGTCGCCGCCGGGGGGAGCGGCGGCGCGGGCGGCGGCGGCTCCACGAGGACCACGTCGGAGACGGCGATCCACCCCGCCCCTCCCGCCCCCGCGGTCACGGCGAATTCGAGGAAGCCGACCTCCTTCGGGGCTCCCCCGGCGGCGGGTCCCCAGGCGAAGGAGAACTGCCGCTGCTTCAGCCGGACCTCCTGCCACGTCGCAGGGAACGAGACGTCCCTCCTCTTCACCCACCAGACGTTCTCGCCCGAGGGGTCGACGAGCTTCACCTCGAGGTCGTTCGGGGGGGACGACCCCTCGAGCCGGAACCTCAGCTCCCAGCGCTCGGGGAGCGTCAGCGGCAGCGGGCGGCGCGCCGCGGCCCAGCCGCCGCGGCCGTGGAAGTCGAACGCCATCCTCAGCGCGCCCCCTTTCGGTCCCTCGACGCGCGAGAGCGCGAGGCTCACCCCGTCCGCCGGCACCGCCTTCCACGCCGCCACGTCGGCGAAGGGGTCGAGCGTCACCGTGCGGGGCGGAGCGGCGGGGAGCCCGGGCGGAGCCGCGGCCCGTGCGGGGGCCGCTCCCACGAGGAGGGCGACCGCCGCGGCGAGGAGGCGGGCCCCGGCGCCCCTCATTCCTTCACGCTCCCGAGCATGATCCCGTCGATGTAGGAGCGCTGGAGGAGGAGGAAGAGGAGGAGCGCCGGGAGGGTGGTGACGACCGACCCCGCCATCATCAGCTCCGTGTCGAGGACGTGCTCGCCCGCGAGGCCCGCGAGGGCGACCGGGAGCGTGTACTTCGCCCCGTCCGTCAGGACGATGAGCGGCCACATGAAGTCGTTCCAGGAGCCGAGGAAGGTGAAGACGGCGAGCGTGACCAGGATGGGCCGGCAGAGCGGCAGCGCGACCGACCACCAGATCCTCAGCTCGCTCGCGCCGTCGATCCGCGCCGCGTCGAGGAGCTCGTCCGGCACGGTGAGCGCGTACTGCCGGACGAGGAAGATGCCGAAGATGCTGGCGAGGCCCGGAAGGATGATCCCCCAGTACGAGTTGACGAGGCCGAGCGAGCGGAGGAGGAGGAAGAGGGGGAGCATGGCGACCTGGCCCGGGATCACCATCGTCCCGAGGAGGCCCGCGAAGAGGCGGCCCCGCCCCGGGAAGCGGAGCTTGGCGTAGGCCCATCCGGAGGCCGCGTTCACCGCGAGGGAGAGGAACGTGACCGCCACCGCGAGGACGGTGCTGTTGACGGCGTTCCTCCCCATGTCGAGGCGGGTGAAGAGCTCGCGGTAGTGCGCGAGCGTCGGGCGGCTCGGGAGGAGGGGCGGCGGGAAGGAGCTCGCCTCGCCCCGCGGCATGAACGACGCCGAGACCATCCAGACGAGCGGCAGGGCCGTCGCGAGGGCCCCGAGGACGAGGACCGCGTGGAGGAGGAGCGATCGCAGGGCCTTCCGGCTCACGTCTCCCTCCCCCGCTGGAGCCGCGCCTGGACGAGGGTCGCGGCCAGGATCACCGCGAAGAGGACGAAGGCGATCGCCGCGGCCTTCCCCATGTTCCACCAGCGGAACCCCTGCTTGTACATGAAGAGCGCCACGCTCAGCGTCGAGTTGACCGGCCCGCCGTCGCCCCCCGACATCACGTACGGCTCGGCGAAGAGCTGGAAGTAGCCGATCGTCGTCGTCAGGCCGACGAAGAGGAAGGTCGGGGCGAGGAGCGGGACGGTGATGGCGCGGAACCGGCGCCACGCGCCGGCGCCGTCGAGGACGGCCGCCTCGTAGAGGCTCTCCGGGATCGCCTTCAGCCCGGCGACGAAGACGATCATGCTCGCCCCGTAGTTCTTCCAAACCGCCATCAGGACGATGGCGGGCATCGCCCAGCGCGGGTCGCCGAGCCAGTCGACCGCCGGGATCCCGACGAAGCCCAGGACGTGGTTGAGGAGGCCGAAGCGCGGGTGGTAGAGGAACCGCCAGACGGTCGCCACCGCGACGACCGTCGTGACGACGGGGGCGAAGTAGACCGTCCGGAAGAGGCCCGGCAGCCTCACCCCCTTCGCGTTCAGGAGGAGCGCCGTGCCGAGCGCCACGCCGACCGTGAGCGGGCCGCCGACGAGGACGAAGAAGAAGGTGTTCTTCAGCGAGATCCAGAAGACGGGGTCGCGGAGGAGCCGCGCGTAGTTCGAGAGGCCGACGACGCGGGCGGTCGACGGGTCGCCGACGGCGTAGATGTCGAAGTCGGTGAAGCTGAGGGCGAGGGCGGCGAGGATCGGGAGGAAGAAGAAGACGACGAGGACGGCGAGCCCCGGCGCCACCAGCAGGAAGCCCGCGCGGGCCTCGCTCCGGCGCCAGGCCGACCGGCGCGGGTTCGCGGCGGCCGACGCCCGGCCCGCGCTCACGGCGCGCTCCCCGCCGGGGCCGCGGCCTTCCGGTGGTCGAGGAGCCAGCGCCTCTTCGCGAGGATCCGGTCGACGTCGGCGTCGAGGAGCGCGAGCGCCTGGTCCAGCCTGACGGCGCCGCGGGCCACCGGCTCCAGCCGCTCCCAGACGTTCGCGGCGATCTGCTCCCACTCGGGGACCTTCGGGGTTGGCCGCACGTGCTCGAGCTGGACGCGGAACGGCGCGGCCCGCCCGTCCCCGGCCAGGGCGGGGTCGTCCCAGGCGGAGCGGCGGGCCGGGAGGTCGCCGGTCAGGGCGAAGAACCGCCTCTGGACGCCGGGCTCCGACAGGTACTCGACGAGCTGCCAGGCGAGGTCGCGCCGCTCCGACGCGCGAAAGACGACGAGGCTCGCTCCCCCCGCGAGCGACGTCCCGGGGAACGGCATCCCGTCCGGGGCGGGGAGGGGCGTCGTGGCCCAGCTCCCCTGGAGCGCGGCGGGGAGCCGCCGCCGGAACTCCCCGAGGTTCCACGGCCCGGTGACGTACATCGCGAAGTCGCCCGCGGCGAACTGCTGGTAGAGGTTCGCGACCTGCGTGTTCGCGAGCGGCGGCGCGAGGCCGTCGCGGTAGAGGGAGACGAAGAACTCCGCGGCCCTCCGGAACTCCGGGGCGCGGAACGCGCCGTACCTCCCGCCGTCGCGCAGCAGCGTCGCGCCGGCCGCGACGGCGAGGGTCACCGGCTGGGCCCACTCGTTCGTCGGGAGGAGGATCCCGAAGCGCCCCGGCCCCCCCTTCCGCTCCACCGCCGCCATCGCCGCGCGCCAGGCGCTCCAGCTGCGCGGCGGCTCCGGCACGCCGGCCTGGGCGAGGAGGTCGCTCCGGTAGTAGAGGAGCCGGGTGTCGACGTACCACGGCACGCCGAGGAGGACGCCGTCGATGACGTTCGTCTCCCAGATGCCCGGGAAGTAATCGCCCTTCCCGACCACGGCCGACCGCGCGACCCCCGCGTCGAGGGGCTCCAGGGCGTCGAGCGCGGCGAACTCGGGGACCCAGGTGTTCCCCAGCTGCGCCACGTCGGGAGTCTCCCGCCCCACGTAGGCGGTGAGGAGCTTCTCGTGCGCGGCGGTCCAGGGGATCTGCTGGACCGTCACCTTCACGCCGGGGTGCCGGCGCTCGAACTCCGGCATCAGGTCGCGCACCACCTCCCCCTCCCGCCCGAGGGCCCAGAAGCGGAGCTCGCGCGGCGCGGGCGCCCCGGGGCCGGGTCCGCCGCAGGCGCAGAGGAGCGCCGCCAGGACGAGGGGGGCCGGCCGGCGGCTCACGGCGAGGCGGGGGCCGCCTCGAGCCAGCCGCCCGTGAAGCCGGCGCGCGAGAGCCCCTTCCGGATCGGCTCCGAGCCGCGCGTCAGCCGCCAGAGGAGGCCGCTCCGGTGGTTCTCGATCATCAGGACGATCGGGCCCTGGTCGATGCCGAGGTAGTTCGTCGCGAACCACCCTTCGCCCGGGACCACCTTGCCGAGCGGCGTCGGGACGTCGGTCGCCCGGAAGGTCGGGTTGAAGGCGTCGAGGAAGCCGTACTCGCCCCAGAGGTTCGCTCCGTACCGGTTCCGCATCTCGGACACGGCGGGGACGACGACCTCCGGCGCGAACGGGAGGGAGGCCGCCGCCGCCATCGGCGCGATCGTCCCGTCGTCGTTGGACCAGAACGACGAGACGCCCCGCGCTCCGTAGGTGAGGAAGCGCCGGCTCCGCCCGTCCACCGTGAGGGTGACGTCGGCGGGGCCGTCGCAGGCGCTGAGCCCCCAGACGTCGGGCCCGTAGCCCCTGTAGCCCTCGGGGTTCCGGATCGCGTAGGCCCGCTGCGCCAGGACCGCGCGGCGCGAGTTCTCGAAGTAGTCGATCCCCTTCTCCCGCATGAAGGCGTCCCGGATCCCGCGGAAGTCTACGAAGAGGTGCGAGAACTGGTGCCCGAAGAGGGGGGCGAAGTTCAGGTAGGCCTGCCCCTCGTGCTCGGCCCAGCGGTACGTCGCGGTGAAGGTCTCCCAGGCGCCGTCGGCGGCGGGGTGGGTGGGCGAGCCGAGAGCGAGGAGGAAGAGGATCATCGACTCGTCGTACCCCTTCCAGTCGGAAGCGTGGAAGCCCTCCTCCGGGGTCCAGCCCATGGCGATCCCCGGCGCGCGCGGCTGCGCCCATCGCCAGTCGACCCTCTCGTAGAGCTCCCGGGAGAGGACCCGGAGCTCGGCCTCGGCGGCGTCCTGCCGGTCGAAGAAGCGCCCCGCCACGAGGACGCCCCCCATCAGGAGCGCCGTGTCGATCGTGGAGAGCTCCACGTCCTTCGCCCAGCGGTGCCCCGTCTTCATGTCGAGGAAGTGGTAGAAGAAGCCGTTGTAGCCCGCGACGCCGGTCGACTGCGGCCCCTGCCTGGCGTCCCGGAGGAAGCGGAGCGTCAGCAGGACGCGGTCCCGCGCCTCCTCGCGCGTCACCCAGCCCCGCTCGGCGCCGACGCAGTCGGCCGCCAGGCCGAATCCCACCGCCGCCACGCTGCTGAACGAAGGGGCGGGCCAGCGGTCGGGGACCAGCCCGGTCGACGGGTCGGCCGTCTCCCAGAACCAGCGGAACGTCCGGTGCTCGAGCTCGTCGAGGAAGGGGTCGAGGACCCGGGGCGAAGCCGGGATCGGCTCCGCGAGGACGGGGACGGCCCGGGAGGAAGGAGGGGCGGCCGGATCGCTCCGGCCGCCCCCGACCCGGGCCAGCGACGGCGAGCCGCACCCCGCGACGAGCGCTGCGAGGAAGGAGGAGACGCAGAGCCGCGCGGCGAGGTGCACCGTCACCGTCCCGTCAGAACCCGAAGTTCACGCCGAACTGGACCCTCCGGGGGTTGTAGGCGCTGCTCGCCACGCCGTAGTGGGTGTTGACGTCCGGCAGCGCGGGGATCCAGCCGTCGTACCCCTGCTCGTTCGTGAAGTTGAAGACGTTGATCACCTCGGCCGAGACGCCGACCCGGTAGGTGCCGCCGAAGGTGAAGTCCTTGTCGAGGCGGAAGTCGATGCTCTGGTTCCACTTCGGGGGGTCGCCGACGCCGGGGTTGTCGATGCACTTGTCCCAGCCGGCCGAGCAGTTCGTCCCCGCGAACGGGTAGCCCGAGCCGAGGTTGATGAGGGTCGAGACCCGGAACTGGTAGGGGAGCTGGTAGATGGCCGAGGCGGTGATCTGGTGCTCCTGCGCGTAGCCGCTCCGCACCTTGTTCCCGTTCACGGGATCCGCCAGGCCCCACGAGAAGAGGTCGTTGCCGGTCTGCTTGGCGTCGCTCCAGACGTAGTTGATGAAGCCGCTCCACCTCGAGCTCGAGGTGAACGGCTTCTCGATCGACACCTGGATGGAGTTGAACCACCCCTCCTTCCCGCGGGAGAGGAGGGAGAAGCCGAGGTTCGGGTCGGGGCGGGCGCCCCAGTCGCACTGCCCGTCCGCCGTCTTGATGCCGCAGGTCCAGGTCATCTGGTTCTTGCTGTAGACGCCGGTGTAGGCGAGCGACGCGTTGAAGCCGCCGAGGACCTGCCGGATGCCGACGCTCCACTGGTCCGAGGACGGGGGCCGCGTGTTGTTGTTGAGGAGGTAGATCTCGGGCTTCGGGGCGATCCCCTGCGCGATCAGCCGGTCGAGCGCCGCCTTGCTCAGGTACGAGGGGTCCCACTTGATCGCCGGGTTGCCGTCCTGAGGGCTCCCGTCCTTGGAGAACCAGAAGGTGGTGATGGCGTACTGGAGACGGTACTTCTCGTCGAGGATGTCGTTGTAGAGGGTCCGGTCGTAGTACTTCCCGTACCCCGCGTGGACGATGGTCTTCCCCTGGCCCGTCAGGTCGTACGAGAGCCCGATCCGGGGCTGGATCGCGCCGTACCAGGTGTCGCGCTGCGTCCCGTCCGTGAAGTAGTCCGGCCCGTAGACGCTCTTGAGCCCCGCCGTGATGTTCGCCGGCGTGACGTACTTGTTGTTCAGCATGTCGGTCTCGAAGTCCCAGCGGACGCCGACGTTCACGGTGAGGTTCGAGCTGGGCCGCCAGTCGTCCTGGAGGTAGACCCCGAACTGCCGGTTGACCGTCGAGATGTCGGGGTTCCCCACGCCGTACTGCGCGTTGAACGGCATGTCGCCCTGGGTGTTGACGTACGTCGCGGAGCGGTAGTTGAAGACCGGGTTGCCGTACAGGGTCTTGACGACGTGGTAGTCCAGGTAGTCGAAGCCGACGCCCCCCTTGATCACGTGGTCCCCCGCGGCCTGGAGGCTCAGGAGCGTCACGTCGTCGCGGATGGCGAACCGGTCCTGGGTGAAGTTCTGCTGCGTGTCCTTGCCGCCGATCCGCATCATCCCCTGGTAGTTCTGCGACACCACCCCGTAGAGCTCCGGGGTCGGGTTCCACTTGTACTGCTGGTAGCTGACGGTCGCCTCGTTCAGGAAGTTCCCGAGGATCGCGGTGTGCTTGCCGCGGACCGTCCCGACGTCGTTCTTGATGTTGTTCGCGTTCTCGAAGCTGTCCTGGTTGCCGAAGTCACGGACGTCGGTCTCGTTCCGGTAGTCGCCCGAGACGTCGAGCGTCGACCCCTCGCCGAGGAAGAACGAGAGCTTCCCGAAGAAGAGGGTCCCTCGGAAGGGGCTCTTGTAGTTCCCCTCGTACTTCTTGAACTGGTCCCGGAAGGCGCTGCTCCAGGTGGAGTCGCCGCCGCGGATGACCGAGTACTCGCGGTCCTGGTAGTTCCCCTCGTACGAGGCGAAGAAGTGGAGCTTGTCCTTCACGATCGGCCCGCCGATGGAGACCCCCGGCTGCCAGCGCGTGTACTCGGGCTTGTCGAGGCCCGCGGCCGCCGAGAACTTGTCCTGCGCGACGAGGCTCTTGTTCTGGTAATAGGTGAAGAGGTCGCCGTGGTACTCGGTCCCTCCCGACTTCGTCACCGCGGTGATGATGACGCTCGACGCCTTCTGGTACTCCGCCTTGAAGTTCTGCGTGATGACGCGGAACTCCTGGACGGCGTTCTGGGGGAACGGGTTCCCGCGGCTCGAGTCCTGCCCCACCGAGCCCCCCTGGAGGATGTCGTTCTTGTAGCTCGTCCCGTCGATGAAGACGTTCGTGTTCCTCGAGCCCTGCGCCCCGTAGCTGTACTCCTGCCTCAGGTCGTCGTGGGAGAGCTGGACGCCCGGCGCCAGGGCGGCGAAGTTGAGGAAGTTCCGCGTCGTCTGCGGCAGCGCCTGGAACTGCTGGCTCGTGACGTTCGTCGCGACCTCCGAGGTCTTCATCTCGGGGATCGGGTCGGCCGTCCCGACGACGGCCACCTCGGCCGTCATCTCGCCCGGCTTGAGCGCGACGTCGAGGTCGACGGTCGCGCCCACCTGCGCCCGGACCGCCTTCTTCCAGGGCTCGTGGGCGCCGGTCTCCACGACGACCTCGTAGGAGCCGGGCGGCACCTTGAGGATGTAGAGGCCGCTCGCCGCCGTCGGCGCCCGCTGCGTGTAGCCCGTCTCGGTGTTCACCGCCGTCACCGTGACCCCGGGCACGGCGCCCGAGGCGTCGGTGACCGTCCCGCGGATCGTCGCGGTCGTGGTCTGGCCCCACGCGGGGGCCGCCGCGAGCGCGACGACCGCCAGGATGGCGGTGGCGAGCATCCAGGTGACCGGGGGGGTCTCGTGCCGTCTCATCGTCCTCTTCTCCTTCTTCCCGGATGGGATCAACGGATCGGTCCGGGAGACCCGGCGGCGCCCCCGCGGCGCTGCGACTCTCCAGGACCTCTAAGTGGGGCGGTCGACTCGCGGACGACGAGCTCCGTCGGGAGGACGACCCGCGTCCGCTCGGGCTCCCCTCCGTTGGCCAGCGCGGCGAGGAGGCGCCTCATCGCCTCCCCGCCCAGCTCCTTGATGTCGACGCGGACCGTGGTCAGCGGCGGCGTGGTGAAGCGCGCGATCGGGACGTCGTCGAATCCGGCGAGCGCCATCTCCTCCGGCACCCGGACGCCGGCGCGGCGCAGGGTCGAGAGGCAGCCGATCGCCATCGAGTCGTTCGCCGCGAAGACGGCCGTCGGGCGAGGCCGGAGGGCGAGGAGCCTCTCCCCCGCCTCGGCGCCCGACTCCTCGTCGAAGTTCCCCGGAAGGTCGAGCCCGGGCTCCGGGGGCCGGCCCGCCCGCGCCAGGGCGTCCCGCCAGCCGCGCTTGCGCTCCGCCGCGTCGAAGTTCGGCTCGGGGCCCGCGACGTGGGCGATCCGGACGTGCCCCAGGTCGAGGAGGTGCCGGACGAGCGCCGCCGCCCCTCCCCGGTTGTCGACGCCGAGCGAGGAGAAACGGCTCCGCCCCGGCCGCGTGTTCAGGAGGACCACGGGGAGGGACCGCGGAAGGCTCCTCTCGAGGAGGGCGGGCGAGGCCTCGGGGATCATGGCGACCAGCCCGTCCACCCGGCCGTACATCGCCCGCAGGACCTCCTGCGTCTCGCTGAGGTCGGCGTGCGAGGACGAGACGAGGACGTGGTACCCGGACTTGCGCGCCACGAGGTCGATCCCGCGGATCACCTCGGAGAAGAACTCGCCGTAGATGTCGGGAAGGACGATGCCGACGGTGCTGGTGCGGCTGGTGATCAGGCTCCGGGCCGCCCCGTGCGGCGCGTAGGAGAGCTCCTCCACCGCCCGCTCGACCCGCGCCCGGGTCTCCTCCCGCACCAGGCCGCTCGCGTTGACGACGCGGGAGACGGTCGCGACCGAGACCCCGGCCTTCCGCGCGACGTCCTTGATCGTCGCGCTCACGGAAGGACCTCCGGCCGGCTCCGGGCCAGCGGGGCCGGGGGACGCGCGGGGAGGGAAGACGATGCAGGCGGCATCGGGATGTAATCGTTTACATCCACAAGCTAGCTCCGGCCGGACGGGTTGTCAAGAGCTCCCCCGGCTCCCGCGAAGGAAAGGGAGCGCCCGTCCCCCGGGATGGGGGCGGACGGGACAGACGGCCCGCCGCCGCGGACCGCGGAAGGGCTTCGCGCGGGTCAGCGAGAGGGACGAAGCGGCGCGATCACGGCTCGAGCACGCCGGGCGTCGCCGGCTCGACGGCGCGCGCGACGGCCGAGTAGTCGGCCTCCCCGAGCCCCATCGCGATCGCCTTGCCGGCCAGCTCTCCCGCCGCGCGGGTCAGGCGCGCGTCGATCCCGGCGGCGTCGGCCGCGGCCACGAAGAGGGAGACGTCCTTCAGGAGGTGCTTCACCGGGAAGTTGGGGCGGGCGTAGTCGTGCGCGAGCATCCGCGGGAGCTTCTTGTCGAACGTGGGCGCGTGGAGGGCGCTCCGGCGGAGGACGTCGAGGAACGTCTCCACCGGGACCCCCTCCGCCCGGACGTAGGCGAGGCTCGTGGCGAAGGCGGCCGTGAGCGTGGCGATGAGCTGGTTCAGCGCCAGCTTCAGCGCGGCCGCCGTCCCCACCGCGCCGACCCGGCGGACGGTCCCGAGGCGCGAGAGGAGCGGGGTCAACCGGGCGACGTCGTCCTCGCTCCCCCCCGCGAGGATCTGGAGAGTCCCGGAGAGCGCCTCGGGGATGCTCCCGAGGACGGGGGCCTCGAGCCAGGCGGCCCCGGACGCGGCGGCTTCGGCCGCCAGGGCCACCGACTCGCCCGGACCGATCGTCCCCATCTGGACGAGCGTCCGGCCGCCGAGGCGCGCGGCGGCCTCGGGCGAGAAGACGGTCTGGCGGATCGCGGAAGCGTCCGCGAGCATCAGGAGCGAGACCGGGGACGCCGCGAGCGCCTCCGCCGGCGAGCCGGCCACGGCCGCCCCGTGAGTCCCGAGGGCTTCGGCCTTCGCGGCCGTCCGGTTCCAGACGGTCGCCGCGAGCCCCGTGTCGAGGAGACGGCGCGCCATCGGCGCGCCGAGGAGGCCGGTGCCGAGGAGTGTGACGTCGGTCGCCATGGTGGGGGATTGTCGGCCCGCCGGCGCTCCGCGGCACGCCGGTTCGCCGGGTCCGCTCTAAACTGCGAAGCCGTGCTCCGGTCGAAGAATCGGGTCCTCCTCCTGGCGGGAGGCGGCGTTGCGCTCGCCCTCGGGATCGGCGCCGTCCTCTTCGTCCGCCTCGACCGGGCGGTGACGCGCGCCGCCTCCCCCGACACCCTCCGCGCCTCCCGCTTCCGCCCCCTCGCCTTCCGTCCGGCGGCGCCGGCCCGGAGGACGGCTCCGGCAGACGACGGGGCGTTCGGAGCCGCCGCCGCGCCGCGCGCGGCCGAGCTCTACGGCGACGGGACCGTCTCGGCGGCGACGGTCGCCGACGGCGTCCTCTGGACCGGCGGCGGCTCCGGGCTCGAACGGCTCGCGACCTCCGCGGGCTCCGCCGCCTCCGCCGCCTCCACCACGTCGGGCGCGTCCGCCGATCCCTCCCGCTCCACGGCGCGGCTCGACGTCCGGCAGGGGCTCCCGTCCCTCCGGGTCTCGGCCCTCGCCTCCTGGAGAGGGGTCCCCGTCTTCGCCCTCGAACGGCGCGGCTGGGGCCGGGTCGCGGGGACGACGGTGGAGCTCGCCACGTCGGGATGGGGCGATCTCCAGGTCCGCGCCCTCGCCGAGTCGCCGGGAGGCGAGCTGCTGATCGGCGCGCGGCAGGGGCTCTTCCGGGCGGCCGCCGGCGCCGCGGAGCTCGAGAAGCTCGACGGCTCCCCGGTCCGCGCCCTCGCCCTCCTCCCCGACGGTTCGGCGGTCTGCGGAGGAGAGTCGGGCCTTAGGATCGTCTCCCCCGCCGGGATCGCACGGGTGGTCGGCACGCCCGACCCGTGGATCGAGTCGGTCGGCGTCGCGGCCGGCCGGATCTGGGCGGCCACCCCCGTCGGCGTCGCGAGCGCCTCGTCCGCGTCGATCCCCCTGGCGCTCGAGGCCCACCCGCGCGGCGCGGACGCGACGTCGGGGACCGCCACGGCCGATGGGTGGGCCTTCGTTCCCCCGGACGACCCGCCGCGCGTCGCGACCCTCCTGCCGGACGGCGGCCGCCGCGAGGAGGGGACGCGCGTCCGGATCGGCCGGCTCCTCGCCGCGGAGGGCACTCTCCTCGGCGACGGGCCCGACGGCCTGCTGCGCCGCGATCGCGAGCGGGGCTGGGTCCTCGTCGCGCCCCGCCCGAAGGGATCGCTGCCGCTCCCCCACGTCGCGGCTCTCGCGTCGGCCGGCGACTCGGTTTGGGCCGGCTTCTTCGATGGCGGCGTCGCCCGGACGGACGGGCGCGGGACCCCGGCCTGGACCGTCGTCTCGGGACGGGAGGCGTGGGGCGTCAACGCCCTTCTTCCCGCCGGCGGAGCGCTCTTCGCGGCGACGCTCCGCGGCGCCTTCCGGATCGAAGGGGCCCGTGCGACGGCGATCGCGGGCGCCGGGGCCGCCTTCTCGCTTGCGGCGACCACCTCGGGCCTCGCCGTCGGCTACGCGCAGGGGGTCGCCCTCCCCGACCACCGCCTCCTCTCCGCCTTCCACGGCCTCCCCGGCAACCAGGCCTACGCGCTGGCGTCCGCGGCCCGCGGCGAGGGGCTCTGGGTCGGCACCCCCACCGGCCTCGGCCGGGTCCAGGGACGGCGGGTCACCTCCCGCGTCGTCCCGGGCGAGGGGAAGCTCCCGAACCCGTGGGTCACCGCGCTCCTCGACGAGGGGGAGTCGCTCCTCGTCGCGACGTACGGCGGCGGCGTCGCGCGCCGCCGCGGCGAGGGGCGCGACGAGCGGTGGGAGCCGTTCCCCGAGACCGCCGGGCTGAAGGTGAACGCCGGCGCCCTCGCCCTCGACCGCGAGGGACGCGTCCTGATCGGGACGATGGGGCACGGGGTCCTCCGGACCGACCGCGCCCGGACCCGCTTCGAGCCCCTCCCGCTGCCCCTCCCGTCCCCCGACGTCTTCAGCCTCGCCTTCTTCCCGGCGGACTCCCCGGAGGCGCTCCTCGTCGGGACCGACGAGGGACTCCTCCGCCTCCCCCTCCCCGCCGAGCCGGAGACCAGATGAGAAGAATCCCGATCCTCGCCGCCGCGGCCCTCGCCTCGTTCCTCGGAAGCTCCGCGGCCCTCGCACAGACCGGCCTCCTCGTCCCCACATCGACAGGCCGCCCCGACCCGTCGGTCCTCTCGCTCGACGAGATGGCCGTCGACGTCGGGATCGCCCGCGGCTACGCGCGGGTGAACGTCCGGCAGGTCCACGCGAACCACACGGGCGACGTCCAGGAGGGGACCTGGCGGTTCCGGCTCCCGGAGTCGGGCGCGGTCGGCGACTTCGCCGTCTGGGACGGCCTGACCCGGATCCCGGGCGTCATCCTGGAGAAGAGGCAGGCGCGCGCGATCTACCGCGAGCTGACGACGCGGCGGATCGACCCGGGCCTCCTCCAGCAGGGGGAGGAGGAGGACCGCGAGCCGTCGGCGTCGGGCCGCCCCGGGGCCCGGCCGTCGGGCGGCGCGGTCTTCTCGGTGAAGGTGGCGCCGATCCCCGCGTGGGGGACGAAGCGCCTCGAGCTGCAGTACCAGCAGGACGTGACGTGGGTGGACGGCGTCGGCGAGCTCCGCGTGAGCCTCGCTCCCGGCGACGGCGAGCCGATGGTGGTCAAGCGGCTCTCGGTCTCGGTCACGCTCGAGGACGCCGTCTTCGTCGAGTCGAGCGCGCGCCGCCTCCCCCTGACGGTCGAGGGAGCGAGGGCGCGCTTCCAGAGGACGGACGTCCCGCTCGACCGCGACGTGGTCGTGAGGTTCAAGCCGGCGAGCGCGGCGCCCCTCGCTCTCGCGGCCTTCCGCAACCCGGACGGGACCCTCCCCGACGGCCTCGCCCTCGCCCCGTGGGAGCGCGCGACCGACGTCCCGCCCGAGAAGGACGGCTTCTTCCTCCTCGAGTTCCGACCCGAGGGGAAGCCGGCCCCGGGCGCGGGGAAGGCTCCGGCGGTGGCGAAGCCGAGACCCCCGCTCGCCGTGGCGATCCTCTTCGACACCTCCCTGTCCCACCGGTGGGGCGGGCTTGAGGCGGGCTACGCCCATCTCGCGCGGCTCCTCGGAAGGCTGGGCCGCGACGACCGCTTCGTCCTCGTCCCGTTCGCCTCCACGGCAGCCCCGGACCCGCAGGGGCTCGCGCCGGTCACCGAGGCGTCGCGCCAGGCGGCCCTCGCGTACCTCCGATCGCGCCCCCTCTCGCCGGGCACAGCCATCACCGCCGCCATCGCGCGCGCGGCGGCTCTCCTCCCGGGCGACACCGCGACGAGCCGGATCGTCGTCGTCACCGACGGTGCGGCCGACGCGACCGGCGCCGCGAAGGCGGCCGCGGGCCGGCCCCTCTTCGCCGTCGTCACCGGCGACGAGCGCCCCGCCGGCCTGACCGCCGGCGCCGCGGCGGTCCTCCAGCTCCCCCCCTCGGGCGCCTCCGAGGCGCCCGCCGAGGAGAGCCTGTTCCTCGACCAGCTCCTCGCGGACCGGACCCGGACGGGCAAGCCCGCGCCGACCCGCGCCGCCGCTCCCGATGCGCCCCCGTTCACGGTAAACGGCGGGGACCCGAAGCTCCGCGACGTCTACCCGATCCTGACCCATCCGCCGGTCGCCGGCTCGCTCTCGGCATGGGTGGGCCGCTACGCCGCCCCGGTGGAGAAGGCGACGGTGACCCTCCGCGAGGAGCCCCGCCCCCCCGCCCTCGCCGTCTCCTTCCCCGCGAAGGCGCTCGACGCCCGCGACCTGCCGCGCCGCTGGGCCCGCGCGCGGGTCGACGAGCTCCTCCGGCGGATCGAGCTCGAGGGGGAGCGGCGCGAATGGGTCGAGGAGATCATCGCCCTCTCGCGCCGCTACAAGTTCGTCACCCCCTACACCGCGTTCCTCGCGGCTCCCCGCGCCCTCCTCCGGCCGCGGCGGATCCAGCCGGGCGACCCCGTGATCCGGGTCGAGGCCGACTCGTCGATCGCGTCGGCCGTCGCCCTCCTCCCGTTCGGGGCGCGGGTCGACCTGGTCCGGCGCCCCGGCACGCGGCTCTGGGAAGGGCGGTTCCTCGTCCCCGAGGGGCTCCCCGACGGCCCGCTCGCCGTCCGGCTCGTCCTGCGCGACCACGAGGGACGGAGCTTCGTCGAGACGAAGCGGGTCGTCGTGGACGGGACCGCCCCGACGATCCGGCCGGTCCTCCCCGCGTCGGCCGCCGCGGGCGACGTCGTGAGGGTCGCCGCGCGCGCCGACTCCGACGTCCTCTTCCTCTCCGCCCGCCTCGGCGACGGAGCGCCAGTCCCTCTCCGATGGGACGACGCGGCGAAGGCGAATGTCGGCGAGGTCGCCCTTCCGCAGGGGGAGGCCGGGAGCCAGCCCCTCTTCTTCGAGGCGATCGACGGCGCGGGCAACCATGGGTTCGCCCGCGCGACGCTGGAGGTGCGGTGATGCGCCGGACCCCGCTCGTCCCCCCGGCCGGCAGCCCGGCGCGCGCGCGCCGGCCCCGCGCGGCGTGGCCGCTCGGCGCAGGTCCCCTCGGAGTCGGTGCCCTCGGACTCGCCGCCCTCGGTGCCGCCCTCCTCGGAAGCCCGTCGCTCCGCGCGGCCGCCGTCTCGCTCATCCCCTGGACCGACCTGACCGACTCGGATGCCCTCACCTCTGCCGCCGTCCGGCAGGCGTCCGTCGAGGGGCGCGTCATCCACTACCCGACGCCGACGCGGGAGCTCGCCGCGGAGCTCGAGCGCCGCGCGGCGCAGCCGGGCCCCGACGCGCGGGCTGCCCTCCGCCACCTGGCCGAGGCACGCCGCTCGCTCGGGGACCGGGCGGGAGCCGAGGAGGCGCTCCGCCTCTGGGCCGGCGGGGCCGAGCCCGCGTCGAAGGCGGCCGCGTGGGCCGAGGTGGCCCGCTGGGGCGCCGCCGACCGCTCCTGGAAGCTCGCCATGGAGGCGGCGGAGAGATCGACCGCGTCGCCCGGCAACGACGGGACGCGCCGGGCGATCGCCACCGAGCGGATCGCGTGGGCCCGGCAGGAGCCGTCGGCGGGCGACCCGGTCGCCCTCCTGGCCGCCCGCGCCGCCCTCTTCCCGGGGGACGCCGGCTACGCGGAGGAGTGGATCCGCGCGCTCGAGAAGGCGGGCCGGACGAAGGAGGCGGAGGAGGCGCTCCGCTCCGCGCGGGCGCTCCCCGAGGAGCCCCGGCTCCGCGTCCTCTCGGACCTCGCCGAGGAGAGCCGCGGCCCCGTGGCCGCATACGACGTCCTCGAGGCGTACGTCGCCGACCCGGCGAAGGCGCCTTCCGCCTCGCTCCTCTCGCTCTTCGCGCGCCGCGCCGACGCGGGGGCCTCCGGCAAGCTCGAGGGGCTCCGGTCCGGTCTCGAGAAGGGCTTCGACCCGCGAAGCGCGGTCCTCCTCTCGCGCTACTTCGAGGGGAAGGGACGGAGCGACGTCGCCTTCGAGCTCCTCCGGCAGCTGGAGGTCCGCTACGAGAAGGGGTGGAAGCGGCCCGAGCGGCTCCTCCTCGCCGGCCTCTGGGAGTCGATCGACGCGGTCCCCGAGGCGTTCCGGAGCCGGCTCGCGGCCGCCGTGGGCGCCCCGGCGTCCGAGCAGGCGGACGACCTGGCCGCCCTCGCGGGGCTCGCGCTGAAGGCCGGGTCGCGGCCCCTGGCGTGGGGTCGCTTCGCGGACGAGCCGTACCGCTGGGCCGCGCGGGTGGACGTCACCCCCGGCTTCGCCACCGGCGGCCTCTCGCTCCTCCTGACCGGGTTCGACGGCCGGGCCGCGCTCGCGGAGCTGGAGGCGGCGCGGCTCCCGGAGCGGACCCTCGCGACCGCGCGCCTCCTCCTGGCCGAGCTGGAGACGCGGAAGGCGGACCACCCCGCGCTCCCCGGCCTCTGGGTCGGCGTGATGGAGCGCCTCGTCTCGCGCGGGGACGGGGCCGAGGCGCTGAAGCTGATGCCGAAGGCCGAGCGGGGGACGCCGGCCGTGAGGGCCGACGCGCGGCGCGTCGCCCTCCTCGCCTTCCGCCAGACGAACCCTCCCGTCGGGGAGGAGCTGTCGCTCTGGAAGGAGCGCCTCTCCCTCCTCGCCCCCGAGGGCTCGGTCCCGCCGGGACCGGGCGCGTCGGGGGGAGGCCCGTCCGACGATTCCGAAGGGGACGAGTCGTGGGACGGTGGCGCCGGCACCTCCCGCGGCCTCGAGGGGGCCCGGGTCGCGGGGGCGGACTACGCCCCGGCGCTGAACGAGGCCCTCGCGCGGCTGGAGGCGCGCGACCGCTCCCACAGGACGTCGCTCACGCTCCTCCTCGGCGAGCTCGACCGCCTCCCGCGCGCGGAGTGGCTCTGGGTGATGGCCGTCGACAGGATCGGGGCGTGGGACCTCGACGACTCCCTCGAGGCCCGCTACAAGCACGCCCTCGCGACGTTCGAGGGGCCCGAGTGGTGGCGGAAGCTGGCGCGCTGGTACGTCCGCCACCGCCGGTCGGCCGAGCTGAAGGCGCTGGGCGACGAGATCGTCGACACGTTCCGCGGCTCCCAGATCTTCAGCCGCGACCCGGGGCTCGACGCGACCGTCCCGGTCGACGGGCAGCCGAACCCGTACGTCTTCTTCTCGGACTTCCTCGCCCTCCGGGCGCTCCAGCGCTTCCCGGCGAGCCCCGAGGTCCTCGCACGGGCCGAGGAGCGGCTCCTCTCGCGGTCGCAGTACGACGCCAAGGTCGCCAGGAAGAGGCTGAAGGAGGTCAAGGACAAGGGGGTCGTCGACGACGCCCTCCTGGCCACGCGGCGCAACGCCGTCCTCTTCGCCGACGCCGCCCGGCGGGGCCGCTTCGTCGACGGCCTCGTGCGCGACGGGACGCTCGAGGCCTTCCTCCTCAGGCTCGAGCAGGTGACGCCGCGGACGCCGGTCGAGGACCAGCTCCTCCTTGACGGCTGGAGCCGCCTCTCGCGGTTCGAGAAGGCCGCTCCCTTCGCCGACGCGCTCTCCGAGGCATACCCGGGCGACGTCTCCGCCGCCGCGACCGCCCTGACCCTCCACAGGTCGCTCTCGGCCTTCTCCCTCGCCGAGACGGCGGCGGCCGAGAAGGTCGTCCGCCGCGCGGCCGCGGGGACGAGCGACGCCAGCGCGCTCTGGACGTCGCTCGGCGAGATGTGGCAGGACCTCGACCGCCCCCTCCCCGCGGGCGACGCGTTCCGCGCGGTCCTCGCCGAGGCGCCCCGCGACCCGCAGCGGATCCTCGACGTCGCCTCGGCGTTCTGGGATTACGGCCGGCCGAAGGAGGCGCTCGAGGTCCTCACCGACGGCCGGGCGCGGCTCGGCAGGCCCCGGCTCGACGCGTTCGAGGCGGGAGTCCTCCACGAGGACCTGAAGGACCGGGACGGCGCGATCGACGAGTACGTCGCCGCGCTCCACGGCGAGGCGGACGGCGAGGCGAACGGCGAGGGAGGCGAGCCGGGCGGCAGCGACTTCCGCGCGCAGCGGCGCCTCGCCCAGCTCCTGGGCCGCCCGGCGATCCAGGACCTCGTCCTCGCGCGGGTCTCCCCTCTCTCCCCCGGGACGGCCCGGGACGAGGAGACGCTCCTCGCCTACCTGCCGCTCCTCTCGATCACCCCCGAGGACGCGGTCGACTGGGACGACTGGATGGACGTCCCGAGCGACCCGGTGAGGCGCCAGCAGCGCGCGGAGCGGAACGAGGCGCAGCGGCCGGCGCAGTCGGCCGGGCTCGGGCGCGTCACCACGGCCCTCCGCGAGAAGGCCCTCGCGATGATCCCGAAGGCGACCTCGCCGGCCTTCCTCGGCCAGCTCCGCCGCTACCAGTCGTCGCTGGCCCCGGCCGGCGCCACGCCGGGGGCCGACGTGAGGCTCGAGAGCCTCCTCCTCGCGCGCGAGGCGGAGCTTGCGCCGACCGAGGACGCGCGCGTCCAGAAGGAGATGGCGCGCGCCGACTTCCTCCTCAGGCGCGGCCGCGTCGAGGAGGCGCGAGGCGTCTGGTCCGCCCTCCTCCCGCGCGTCGACAAGCTCCCCGAGGGGGCGACGAAGATCAAGGACCTCGTGGCCCACGCCCGCTTCCTCGAGGCGGCCGGCGGCGACGCCGCCGGGGCGTGGCGCGACCTCGGGACGCGCTACGCGTGGTCGCTCGGCGTCCTCGAGGACCGCCTGGAGTTCCTCTTCCGGACCGGCCGCGACGCCGAGGGGCTCGACGCCCTCGAGGCCGCCTCCTCCGCCGCCGCGGCGGGGCACCGCGAGCCGCTGACGGAGCGGCTCGTCCGCGAGTCGCTGACGCGGCGCGACACGCCGCGCGCCCGCCGCGCCCTCGACCGCCTCCTCGGCTACGACCTCGTCCCCGCCTCGCGCGTCGCGGCCGCCGGGCTCAAGGCGCGGCTCGCCTTCCGCGAGGACCCGGCGTTCGACCCGAACGCCTTCGCGAAGGCCGAGAGCGCGAAGCTCCCGGACGACCTGAGGCCGGACCTCTGGGCCGCGATCGGCGCCGCCGCGCGCGACGAGGGGAAGCTCGCCGCCGGCGTCGACCTCTACGTCGAGGCCCTGAACCGGCGGACCGACCGGGGCTGGCTGGCCGACGCCTGCCGCCTCGCGGTCCGCGCGGGGCGCTCGGACCACCTCCTCCGCTTCTTCGAGACCCAGCGGCAGCGGAGCCCGCGCGACGTCCGGTGGGCCGTGGCGGTCCGCGAGATCAAGACCTTCGCAGGCGACCTCCCGGGGGCGATCGAGGCCGCGAAGGAGGCGACGCTGGTCGCCCCCGAGCGGGAGGACCTGACGCAGGAGGCGGTGACGCTCCTCTCCCGGGCGGGCCGATTCCACGAGGCGGGCGACTTCCTCGAGACGTGGGCGCGCTCCCGCCGCGCCGACGAGGGTGTCGCCGCCTGGCGCGCGGGCCTCTACGTCCGCGCGGGCGACGTCGCCCGCGCCGTCGAGGTGGAGCGCGAGGCGATCAAGGCGCTCCCCCCGCCGTCCGCCGACGCCGGGGACGACGGAGTCCCGGAGCCCGCGGCCCGGACGGGCCGGGCGGCGTCGCGCTTCCTCCGCCTCGGCGAGGCCCGCGCCGCCTTCGACCTCGCCTTCCCCGGCGGGAGGGTGGCCCGCGCGCGCGAGGTCCCGCTCTCGTTCGCCGAGCGGACCGAGATCGCCCTGAGGGCCGGCCGGCTCGACGCGCTCTTCGCGGCCTTCCAGAACGACCACGACTTCCTCTCCGAGGCCGCGCCGGTGATCGCGCGCCTCGCCCTCCCCGAGCAGAGGGAGGCGCTCCAGGCCGGCATCGTGAGCCGCGTCTTCCGGGCCGACGGGACGCGCGACCTCGGCGCCCTCTCCCGCCTCGCCCCGTTCGCGGGCGACGCCGGCCTCGACCGCTTCGACGAGGCGCTCGCCGCGCGGCTCCTCGCCGCGGTGCCCCGGGAGAGGGCCCTCTGGGGCCCGGAGCCGCCGGTGGCCTTCGTCCGCTCGATCCACCCCGTCGTCGTGGTCACGACCCGCAACGACGGGAGCCAGAAGCTCGGCCTTTTGACCGGCGACTTCCGCCGCGAGTGGGTCGCCTACCTCGACGCGCGGCGCGACGACGAGCGCCTCGCCGCCGCGCTCCAGCCGCTCGTCTCCGAGCTCGACGCCCTCTGCGCCGGGCCGAAGCCGGTGACGAAGGAGGCGCCCTTCTCGACCTGGTTCCCCGTCGAGGCCTTCGCGCGCGTCGCCGCTCTGCCGGAGCGGGCCGCGCTCCGGCAGAGCGTCTCGGGCTGGTTCCGGACGAACGGCGCGTGGCAGCGTTTCCTCGCCGCGACCGGGAGCCGCTGGAACCTCGCGCCCCTCCTTCCCCTCCTGGACGAGGAGACGCGAAACGTCTGGCTCGTCCGGAGCGCGCCCCCGCCCCCGGCGACCCACGCGGAGGACCCGGTCCTCGCCGCGCGCCTGACGGCGGTGGAACGGGTCGGGCGCAACCTCGCCGGCCTGATCGCCGGCCGCCCCGACGCCCTCTCGTCCACGGACGTCGTCCGGCTCCGCGGGCCGCGCACCGTCGGCGACGCCCTCGGGACGGACGCCCGCTGGACGTGGCCCGAGCTCGCGCCGCGCCCGACCGACGGGGGGGACGACGCCGTCTCGGGAACCGGGATCGACCGCGGCCGCCTCCCCGGACGCCTCTGGGGCGCGCGCCCCGGCGAGGCCTGGTACGTCCTGGAGGCGCTCGCCTCCTTCCGCGAGAAAGGCGCCGACGCGCCCGAGGTCCCCCTCGAGGAGGGCCCGCGCGGCGACGAGGCGACCCGGACCCTCCTCTCGGTCCGGACCGCCGAGGGGCTCGGCAACCTCCCGCTCGCCCTCGCGCTCGACGAGCGCGGCTTCGCCGACCTCTCCCGCCAGGAGCGGCTCGAGCGGCGCCTGAGGCTCCTCGTGGCGCAGGGCGAAGGCGGTCGCCAGAAGGCGGCCGCCCTCCTCGCCGACGAGGTGAGGAAGCGGCAGGGGAAGGCCTCCGAGGCGCTCTGGCGCGCCTGGGAGCGGACGGCCGAGGAGCTGTCGCTCCCGGGCCCGGCCGACGTCCTCGACCCGGCCTCGCCGGTCGCTCCCGGCCTCCTCGCGTTCCTCTACGACCGGCTCGGCCCCGAGGCGGGGAAGCGCTTCACCCCGGCCGATCCCGCCAGCTTCCTCAGCGCCCTGCGCGAGCGGTGGTGGGAGGCGCAGGAGCGACTCTCTCCCGACCGCGCCGAGGTCTTCGTCCGCGACGTCTGGACCGCCGACGGCGGGCCGCTCCCCGTCGTCGCCGCGCGGAAGCTGGGCGGGTTCTTCCCGAACGCCACCACCTGGCTCTCCGGCGTGAGGCCCCAGGTCCGCGCCGACGCCTACGAGGCCGTGAAGGCCCTCCCCGACGTCTCGAGGCTCTCGGCGCTCGTCGACGCGACCGCGGACAGGCGCGACGCCGCGCAGGTCCTCCTCCTGCGCGGCGAGCTCGCCTCGGGATCCGACGACGCCGCCGTGGCCCGCCTGACGCGCCTCCTCGAGAGGGGCGACACCTTCCAGACCGTCCTCTCGGCCCCGCAGCCCGCGACCGAAGGGGAGGGCGAGGGAGAGACCGAGACGGGAGGCGGCCAGGCCCCTCCCGCCGCCGAGGAGGTCTCGGTCTCGCTCCTGCGCGCGTCGTACCGCGCCTTCCGCGAGGCGAAGCGCCCCGCGGCTCTCGCCCGCGCCGAGGAGCTCCTCCGCGCCAGGGTGACGGCGCGGCTCGACGCCGGCAACGCCGGCATCGCCGCGTGGGACCTGGCGCTCGCCCTCGCGCCGAGCCCCGAGGAGAAGGCGCGGCTCCTCTCGGCCCTCGAGCGGAGCTGGGTGCAGGGAGAGTGGTCGGACGACGAGACCCTCGTCGCGCTCGCCCGGACGCTCGCCCGCCACGACCGCGACACGGCGCGCCGCTTCCTTTCGCGCGCCGCTCCCGCCTCCTCCTTCACGCTCGCCCGCGAGCGGGCCGCCGCGCTGGTCGCCCTCCGGGACGTCGAGGGGGCGCGGGCCGAGTGGGTCGCCGCCCGGGCGCGGCTCCCCCTGACGCGGGCCGAGGAGACGCGCGCGTTCGACGCGTGGCGGCAGCTCGGTCCCGAGCCCCCCGGGAAGGGGGCTGCGCCCGGGACCCCCGCGGCCTGGGTGACGGCCCGCTCCTTCTGGCAGAGGAAGGGAAGCGACCTCGAGTCGTGGGGGGCGGAGCTCGCCGCCCACCTGGCGAAGCATCCGTACGACAGGCTCGCGGCGCGCGTCGTCCTCCGGAGCCTCGCGCCGGCGCGCGAGGAGGTGGTCGCCCCGGCGGACCTGGCGATCGGCGGGTCGGACGACGTCCCGGGCCTCCGGATCGCGCGCTCCGTCCTCCCCCGCTCGCCCGAGGCGGCGCGCTTCGCCCTCCGCTCCTCGTGGATCAGCGCCGCGCAGCTGACCGCGCGCCGCTTCCCCGCCGCCGAGGTCGACGGCACCCTCGCCGACGTCGCCCGGATCGGCGCCGCGACCCGCGACGCCGCCATGGCCGACCGCGCCCTCTCGGCGCTCGAGGACCGGAGGGCGGCCTCGATCGCCGCGCTCCGCAAGGAGCTCGCCCAGCTCACCGCCCGGGCCGCGCCGCGCCCCGACCTCTACAAGGGGCGCGGGACGTCGGTGACCCGGGTCCTGCCGCGCGACCTGACGTGGGACCTCTACGCCCGCGTCCTGAACGGGGAGGACGTGCCGTGAGGCAAGCCCTGAACGCTCCGGTTTCACCACGCTCGTGTCGCTCACGACGCTCCCTTCGCCCGCCACGCTCGCCGCTCACGGGCCACGGACCGTTCGCGGCGCGCCCGGCCCGGGCGCCGATCGCGCTCGCGGCCGTCGCGGCGGCCGTCGCGGCCGCTCTCGCCCTCTGCGGACGCCCGGCGGCCGCGGCCGGGGAAGGACCCCTCCTTCCCCTGCCCGAGGCGCCGGTCGTCGTCGTCGTCCCCGACCCCGGGGCCCTCGACCGCGCCCTGACGGGGCGGTTCCGCGAGGCCCTCTCCGGGACCCTCGCGGAGAGCGACCCCGTCGGCTCCGCGTTCCGGAAGACGCGCGTCGGCGGCAAGCTGGAGGAGCAGTGGGCGGCGTTCGCGGGCGACCTCCCCCTCACCTGGACCCAGATCGCCGCGCTCCGGCCGAACGCCCTGGGGGTCGCGCTCCTCTCGGCCGGGAACCTCGAGGCCGTCCTGGCCGTGAGGACCCCGCTCGCCGACCTGCCGGTCGCTCTCCCGAAGGGCGACCTCAGGAGCCACGCCGGGGTCTCGTACACCGTCGCCTCCCGCGGCGCCGGGGACGAGGAGACGGCGACCCGCAGGATGGGGATCGCCTGGGCGCGGCCGTCCGGGATGCTCCTCGTCGCCACGAGCGAGCGGGCCCTGAAGCTCGCGCTCGAGAGGCTCGCCGCGGGCGACGGGTTCGGCCCGTTCCTCCCCGGCCTCGTCTCCGCGCGGCTCGACCTCGCGGCCCTCCGCAAGGACCTCTACTTCCGCCGCGAGTTCCTCTTCGCCGAGGGGGTCTCCGGGCCGGAGAGCGGCTTCGTCCGCGCGGCCCTCCGCCTCGAGGGAGGGAGCCTCGTCGAGGTCCGCGAGGGGGAGAGCGCCCCGATGCCCGCCGCCGGCGTCTGGCCCGTGACGGGTCGCGACGTCGCCGCCGCCGGGTGGGAGACCGACTCCGCTCGCCTCTTCGCCGCGCTCCGCCGCGGGCTCCTCGAGCCGATCCCCTCTCCCCCGTCCCGCCCCGAGACGCCGCTCCAGCCGCTCCCCGACACCGGGACGGCCGCCGGCGAGCGCTATCTCGTCGACATGCGGCAGGCGGTCCCCCAGGACGCCGCCGGCGGCGTCGCGGAGCTCGACCGGTGGGCGAAGCAGCTGGCCGAGCCTCCCCTCGCCGGGTGGGGGTGGGAGGTGGCGAAGGACGGCGCCGTGCGGATCGTCGTCCGGCGCGCCGCCGCGGGCGACGCCGAGCTCCTCGCCCTCGCGCGCGAGACCTTCACGAGGCGCGCCGGCGCCGTCGGTGCCGTCGCGGCCGGCCGCGGCGACTCGTTCACGGTCGGCCCCGAGCTCCCCGCCCTCGCCCTGAGGCGGCGGGGCGAGTGGCTCTGGCTCGCCGCGCGCCCCGCCGACCTCGCCGACGTCCCCGAGCCGCGGCTCGACGACGGGGTCTCCCGCTGGGGCCGCCTCGACCTCGACGCCGCGCGCCGCGAGGGGGCCGCCTGGGAGAGGGCCGAGGGGGCCGCCGCGCTCGACCGGACGCGCCCCTTCTCGGACCGGATCCTCGGCCTCCTCGGGTGGGTCCCGTCGACGCGGGCGATCTCGGTCGAGCGGCGCCGCGCCGGCACGGGCTTCACGGAGAGGATCGTCTTCGAAGGGGGAGCTTCGAAGGGACCGGGGTGAGCCCCGCGCCCCTGCTCGCGCAGGCTCTCCTCGTCTGGAGGCTCACGGCGGCCGGCGTCGTCCCGGCGGAGGGAGCCGACCGGCCGCTCCCGGTCGGCTCCCTCCAGAAGCCGTGGATCGCCGCCGCCTGGGCCGCGACCCACCCGGACGGAGAGCCCCCCGCCCGCTTCCGCTGCACGCCCGAGTCGCGCTGCTGGCGGCCGGCGGGACACGGCCGCGTCGGCCTCTCCCGCGCGGTGGCCGTCTCGTGCAACGCCTACTTCCGCGAGCTGGCGCGCGCGACGACGCCGGAGGCCCTCTCGGACGCCTTCCGCGACGCCGGCTTCCTCCTCCCGGCTCCGCCGACGCCCGAGGCGGCGGTCGGCCTCTCGCCCGGCGGGCCGCGGATCACCCCGCGCCGTCTCCTCGAGGCCTACCGGACGCTGATCCGCGAGCCGTGGCCCTCGCGCGACGACGTCCGGCGTGCGGTCCTCGACGGGATGGCCGACGCCGCCCGCGAGGGGACGGGGACGCCGCTCTCGCTCCGCGGTCTCCTGGTCAAGACGGGGACCGTCCCGGCCCTCGACGGGACCGCCGACGCGACGAGCGGCTGGGCCCTCGTGGCCGATCCCGACGGCAGCTCGCTCCACCTCGCCCTCGCGTCCCGGGGGACCGGCTCGGAGACGGTCCGCCGCCTCGCCGGCCGTCTCGCCCCCGAGCGTCCGCTGGCTCCCTCGCGGCGCGCGACGCCCGCCCCGCGACGGGAGGTTCGGGTCCGGCTCTTCTCCGCGCTCGCCCCGGCCGGCGTCGTCGCGATCAACGTGGGCCCGGGACCGGCGCGCGTCCGCGGGAGATCCTCGACCAGGCACCTCGGCCCGGGTGCCCGGCTCGAGCTGAGGCCCGGGGACCACCTGGGGGAGGGAACGTGGGAGCTGCACCTCTCGCCCTCGGGGCTCGTCCGCCGCGTCGCAGGGAAGCTCGAGGTCGAAGGCGCCGCCGGCTCGCCGCTCGCCGTCGTCCTCGAGACGACGCCGCGCGAGTGGGTCGAGGGGGTGCTCCTCGGCGAGCTCCCCGGCGGCTCGCCCGAGCGGAGCGAGGAGCTGGCGGCGGTCCTCCTCCGCTTCCTCCGCCGCGGGCCCCGCCACCGGGGGGCGGACGTCTGCGACACCACGCACTGCGCCTGGTTCGTCGGCCGCGGTCCCGCCGTTTCGTGGAGCCAGCCCCTCGTCCCGGTCGCTGCCGGCGGGACCCTCCCGCGGCCCCGCCTCACCGACGCCGCGTGGCAGCGGGCCGGGGAGGCCTCGCGCGAGGAGGGGCCGGAGACCTTCACCGGGCACTGCGGCGGCGAGCCTCTCTCGCCCCACGCCGTCTGGGGGCGGGGCTCCACCGCGATCACCCCCTGCCCGCGCCACCTCCCCGGCTCCGACTCGGCCCCCTGGGCGCGGCTCCTGCCGGACGCCGACCTCGCCGCGGTGTTCGGCGCCCGGGTGGAGGGCCTCTCCGCGGTCGACAGGGACGGCGTGCGGAAGACGCGCGTCGAGGCGGGCGGGACCGTCCGCGAGCTCCTCTACGACGAGCTCCACGCCCGCCTCGCCCGCCGGCTCGGGTGGGACGCGCTCCCCTCTCCCCCCGACTCCTTCGAGCGGGTGCCGGGCGGCTTCCGCGCGAGGGGGCGCGGTCTGGGCCACCGGACGGGTCTCTGCCTGGCCGACTGACGCCGCTCCCGGGCGCCGACCCGCCGCGACCCCCTAGAATCCGCGCCATGGCCGCCCTGATCGAAGCGATCGACATCAAGCGCAAGACCTTCTTCGAGCTCGACGGAGAGCCCTACGTCTCCCTCGACGTCTCCGTCTCCACGCCCACCGCCCGCGGGGGCCAGACGCTGGTCCGGATCAAGATGCGGAACCTGAGGACCCGGGCCGTCTTCGACAGGACGTTCAAGGCGGGCGAGAAGCTCAAGGAGCCCGACCTCGGCAAGGTCTCCGCGACCTACCTCTACTCCGACGGCGACGGGTACCACTTCATGGACCAGGAGTCGTACGAGACCGTGACCCTCTCGGCGGAGATGGTCGGCGACAATCGGGACCTCCTCGTCGAGAACGGGGCGGTCTCCCTCCTGAGGTTCAACGGCAACCCGATCGACCTCGAGTTTCCCCCGCACGTCGAGCTGACGGTCACGAGCACCGAGCCCGGCTTCCGCGGCGACACCTCGAGCGGCGGCGTCACGAAGCCCGCCACGCTCGAGACCGGCCTGGAGATCCGGGTCCCGCTCTTCGTCAAGGAGGGCGACCGGGTCAAGGTCCACACGGAGACGCGCGAGTTCGCCGGACGGGCCTGACGGGGGGGCGGCCGCGCCGGCCCCTGCGGCCCGGCCGGTCCGTCAGGCCGGCCCGGGGCTCGCTCCGGCAGACGCCGGCGCGGCGGCGACCTTCCCCTCCTCCGGGAACGGCCGCCAGAGCCAGGCCGCGAAGAGGGACCGGGCCTCGGGAGGAGCGGCCGGGTCGACCCGGATCTCGTAGGTGAACGCCCGGCGCTCGCCCAGGACGAGCGGCAGCTCGACGAGCCGCCCGCGCCGGAAGAGGTGGAGCCTCAGGGCGCTTCCCGGGAGCCGGTCCCGCTCGAGCCGCTTCAGGAGCTCGTCGTCCACGCGGAAGCCGTCGGCTGCGACGAGCTCGTCTCCGGCGCTGACGCCGCACCGGGAGGCCGGCCGCCCCTCGTAGACCTCCGCGACGACCAGGCGGTCCTTCTCCCCCTTCGTCTTCCAGCCGAGGTCCGCGCGGACCGGGACGGCGTCGGGCGCGGACGGGCCGTCGCCGTTCTCGGCCTCCTCGTCCTTCTCGGCCTTCTCGAAGAGGCCGAGCCCGACCACGGGAAGGAGCGCCTCGAGGTCGGGCGTCCCGGTCCCGCGGACGTACAGGTCGAAGAACCCGGAGAGGCTCCGGCCGGCCACCTCCGCCGAGACGGCCTCCCACGCGCCGTCCGGGTAGCCGACCCCCCGCGAGCCCCACCGCTCCCAGAGCCGCCGCAGCACCTCGTCGAGCGAGCCCGTCCCGTGGCTCTCGTGCCGGATCGTCAGGTCGAGCGCGAGGGCGATCAGCTCGCCGCGGCGGTAGTACGACTCCGAGACGTTCGGGGAGTTCTCGTCCGGCCTGTAGAGCCGGATCCAGGCGTCGAACGACGCCTCCTCGGCGCTCTGCACCCGGATCCCGGGCGTGTCTCGGTGCGCCTTGATCGTCTTCGCCCACTCCGCGAAGAGCTGCTTCGGCGTGCAGAGCCCGGCGCGGGCGAGCTGGAGCCCCTCGTAGTACGAGGTGACCCCCTCCATCGCCCAGAGGTCCCGCGTGTGGACCTCGCGCGTGTAGTCGAACGGCCCGAGCGCCCCGGGGCGGATCCGCTTGACGTTCCAGGCGTGGAAGAGCTCGTGCGACAGGAGCGAGAGGACCTCGCGGTAGCTCTTCTCGGGCCGGAACCTCCACGGCGCGACGCCGCAGCTCTGCGACGCGCGGTGCTCCAGCCCTCCTGAGGCCCCGGCAGCCACGTGGAGGATGAAGAGGTACCGTTCGTACGGGAGAGAGCCGAAGAGCGCCGCGGCCGCCTCCACGATCCGGCCGACGTCGCGCACCAGGCGCTCCGGCTCCTCGTTCCCCGACCCCCAGATCGCCAGCGTGTGGGGGACGCCGCGGACCTCGAGCTCCCACGTCCGGTGGGTGCCGCACTCGAACGGCGCGTCGACGAGCTCGTCGTAGTCCGACGCCTCGTAGAGGCCGCCCCGCTCCGGCAGGGAGATCGACACCCGCCACCTCTCGGGGCACCGGAAGGCCAGCCTCTGGGGCTCGTCCTTCCGCCCGTCGACGTAGAGGAAGAGGCTCGTCCCGTTGCCGTACCCGTGGCTGGCGTCGAGGTGCGAGGTCCTCACCGTCAGCTCGTGGGCGTAGACGCGGTACCTGACGACGAAGGGGCCGGCGGAGCCGGTCCCGGGGACCGCCACGCGCCAGCGGCTCTTCTCGACCTTCCGGACGGGGAGCGGGACCCCGTCCGCGTCGGACACGACGAGGTCGCGGACGTTCCGGGCGAAGTCGCGGACGGCGTACGAGCCGGGCGCCCAGACGGGCATCACGAGGTCGAACGAGGAGACGGGCGCGCCGAACGGAGCCACGGCCATCTCGATCTCGTACAGGTGGCTCGCCGGGTCGGACATCGCGACGGTGAACGTCGTGTGGCGGGTGGCCCCCGCCGGGACGGCGCCGGTCGTCTCCATCGACTCTCCTCGCGCGGGGCGGATCCGGGTCCCCGCCCCGCGATGCTCCCGACGGGAACGGCAGAGGATAGCGGAGGTCCCGATCGTCCCGGGGCGTGACGCCGCGCACGGCGCGATCGCCCTCCGTGGCCCACATTGGGGCAGGGAGGTCCACATGTCCACCACGCTCCTGCGATTCGGGTCGAGGGGACCCGAGGTGAAGAAGCTCCAGGAGGAGCTGAACAAGCGGCTGTCGCCTTCCCCGGGGCTCGTCCCGGACGGGGTCTTCGGCCCCGCCACGCGCACGGCGGTCCTGAGGCTCCAGCACCGGGACTGGCTCGTGGAGGACGGCGACGTCGGCCCGTGCACCTGGAACGCGCTGATGGGGACCGAGAGCTACTCGCCCATCCTCCACAGCGTCCCGTTCATCCCCCAGCCGACGCCGACCACCTGCTGGGCCGCCAGCACGGCGATGGTGACCCGGACGACCGTGGCGACGGTGATCGGCCGCACGCCGTCCGACCTGATCCTCCCGGACGGGAGCCTCAAGAACTTCTCCGACACGGACGACCCGATGACCGGCTCGGGACGCTTCGCGAGAGCGAACGACATGGTGGTCATCCCGCCCACGTCGTGGCTGCCGTCCGCGCTCGTCTCCATGCTCTCTCGCGGCCCCCTCGTCTTCGACATGCTCTGGGACGCGAACGGATACGTCGCGGGGATCGGGAGCTCGGGGCACATGATCGCGGTCGTCGGGATCCGCGGCGACGACGACCAGTCGGGCCTGGGGACGACGCTCCGGATCTTCGACCCCTGGCCCCCCCACGCGGGGAAGAAGTACTCCGTCGGCTACAACAAGTGGATCAACGAGGTCCCGACCCGGACCTACCACATCTACCACGCCCGGTAGGGGGTCCCGTCGGCCGTTCCTCCGCGCCGCCCCCTCCCGGTCGGGAGACCGGGAGGGTCAGTACTTCCGCATCAGCCCGACGACGACCCCCTGGACCTTCACCTCCCCCTCGGGGACGAAGATCGGCTGGAGCCGCTCGTTCGCCGGCTGGAGGCGGATCCGGCCTCCCGCCTCTCGATAGAGCCGCTTCAGCGTCGCCTCGCCCCGGACGAGCGCGGCCACCATGTCGCCGTCGTCGGCCGTCTCGCGGCGGTTCAGGACGACGAAGTCGCCGTCGTAGATGCCGTCGTCGATCATCGAGTCGCCGACGACCTGGAGGACGAAGTTCTCGCCTCGCCGCGTGAGGACGGCGGGGACGCCGACGCGCTCGTCCCCGGGGACGACGTCGATCGGGCTTCCGGCCGCGATCCGCCCGGCGAGCGGAAGCTCCACCGCGGGCGCGGGGGTCTCGAACCCGGCGACGTTCAGGGACCGGCGTTGGTTCCAGTCCCGGACGAGCACACCCTTCTCGAGGAGAAGACGGATGTGCTTCTGGAGCGTCCCGAACGAGGAATAGCCGAACCTCTCGCAGATCTCCCGCTGGGTCGGCGAGATCCCCTTCCGGGCGCGATAGTCACGGATGAACTCGACGATTTCCTTCTGTTTTTCTGTTAGATTCGGCTCTTTTACCATATTTATTCGGCGATTTGTGATTATTACCTTAGTTAATTCGAAATTCACCAGCGTCCGGCGTCATCCTGAATGTAGGCGTAACGGAACCGCAAGTCAAGGGGAATGGTCCGGCGTCGGCGAGGAAGGGGAGCGAGCTGCGGTGGCCGGCACCCGAATGAAATTCGTAATTATTGCCAGATGTCCGAATTTCGTTAGGTCAACGGCGGATCGAGGAGCCGTCGACTAGAATCCGGCGGGTCCTGGCCGGCCCGGAGGTTCGGCCGCTGCGTGCGAGAGATGACGACCACCCGTTGGATCGACCCGTTCGAGGCGGAGCTCGGCCGGCTCCCGGAGAAGCTGCGCCGCTTCTTCCTCTCGAGGGGGGTCAGGACCGAGGACGAGGCGTGCGACCTCGTCCAGGAGACGATCCTCCGCGTCCTCCAGCGGGTCAGCCGGGGGGAGGCCGTCGAGTCGCCCGAGGCCTACGCGCTGGGAGTCGCCAAGAACGTCTTCCTCGAGCACTGCCGGCGCCAGGCGCGCGCGAACGTCCACGACGGCCTCTCGGGGGTCTTCGAGCTCGCCGCCAGCGAGAACCCCCTGTCCGACGCCCTCGTCAACAGCCGGCGGATGGTCTTTCGCCGGGCCCTCCAGCTCCTCCCCCGCAGAATGAGGGAGCTCCTCGTCCGCCGCTTCGTCGACGAGGTCCCGTCGCGGACGATCGCGCGGGAGGAGGGGATCAGCACCGACGCGGTCGACATGCGCGTCTACCGGGCGAAGCGGGAGCTGAAGAAGAAGATGGAGAGCACCGCGGCGCGCCGGCCGGCCCGGCCGGACGGGCCCGGCGGCGGGGCAGGCGGGGAGGAGTGATGGCGGACGCCCCGCCGACCCAGCCGTCGCGGATCCGGCAGTACCTCCTCCGGACCCTCCCGGAGGCGGACAACGCGCGGGTGGAGGAGGAGTACTTCGCGGACGACCGCGTCCTCGACCGCGTCGAGGCCGAGGAGGACCAGCTCGTCTCCGACTACGTCCTGGGACGGCTGAGCGAGAGCGAGAGGAGGCGGTTCGAGGAGTGCCTGCTGACGGCGCCCTACTACCGCGGCCGGGTCGAGACGACCTCGAGGCTGAGGCTGAAGATCAGTGACGACGCCGGCTTCAGGCGCGCGGTCGCCGCGGCGCGCGCCGGGGCGGGGTCGGGCCTTTTCCCGGGGCGCACCGGCAGCCTCGTCGCGATCGCCCTCCTCGCCATCCTCCTCGTCGCCGCCCTCGTTTCGGCGATCCGCCTCAGGAGCCGCCTCCAGGAGGCCCTCCGCGAGGAGTCCCCGGCGACCCGGGCGGCGACGGCCGTCGCGGGAGCCGCCAACCCGGGAGCCGGCGCGACCGGGAGGGCCGCCGAGGCGCTTCCTTCGACGCCGGAGCCCCCCGCCCCCGTCCTCCTCGAGAGGCAGGGTGGCGAAGGGCCGGGGATCCGGCGCGTCGAGCGCGCCGACGGAGCCCCCCTCCTCCTCGCCCTCCCGGCGACCGCCGTCGCCCCCGGCGCGCGGTCGTTCGAGCTGACGCTCGTGAACGAGAGCGGGGGCGCGGCCTGGAGGAGCGGGCCCCTTCCGGCGCCGCCGGCGGCGAGCGGGCGCGACGTCGCCGTGTCGCTCCCCGCCGGCCTTCCCCCTCCCGGCCGCTACGGGCTCCGGCTCGAGCCGGCAGCCCCGGGCGCGCTCCTTCCGGCGGTCCTCGTCATCGAGCGGCCCCGATCGGAGCCCGTCGCGACCTCGGGGCGTTAGGCGGAGGGGGCTCCGGACACTTCCCGACGGGAGCCGCACGACAGCGCTCTCTTCCTTCCTCCGCTCCCGCCGTCCGGACTCCCTCCCCCGGGCGGCGGGAGCTCCTCTCAGCGGTCCTTCCAGGCGGGAGGACGCGCCTCGAGGACGGCCTGGACCCCTTCCTGCGCGTCCTCGGTCCGCACGAGCTCCCGGAAGGTCGTCCGCTCGACGGTCGAGAGCGCCGAGAGGCAGTCCCCCGAGGCGCCCTGGTTGAGCGCCCTCTTGGCGAGCCGCAGGGCGGCGCCCGAGAGGGACTCCATCCTCACGCGCATCGTCTCGAGGGCGTCGATGAGGTCTCCGGGGTTGACGAGGGCGTTGATGAGGCCGCGCCGCTCGGCGGCCTCGGCCGACATCGCGGCGCCGCAGAGGATCAGGTCGGCAGCCTTGGTCCGGCCGACGCGGCGCTCCAGGAGGACCGACGCGACCGGGGGGAACGAGGCCCGGTGGATCTCCGGGAAGCCGAAGGCGGCGGTCGTCTCGGCGAAGACGAAGTCGCACGCCAGGGCGAGCTCTGCGCCGGCGCCGAGGGCCCGCCCCTGGACGAGGGCGGCGGTCGGCAGCTCGCAGGTGAGGAGGAGCCGGACGAGGCCGTGAAAGGCTCCGGCGAGCCCCTCGGCGTCGCCCGGCGTCCTCTGCTGGGAGATCTCCAGCCCCGTGGAGAAGTCGCTCCCTCGAGCCGCCAGGGCGAGGAGCTTGACCTCTCGTCGCCTCACGGTCTCCCGGATCCGCCCTTCGAGCGCGACGATGGTCTCCCGGTCGAGGGCGTTCTCGGGAGCCCGCCAGAAGGCGACGGTGGCCACCGGACCGTCGATCGTGACCGAGACGCCGGAGGTCCCCATCGCTCCCCCCTTCCGCTGAACGCCCCCCGGGCCCCAGAGAGAACGACCCCGCTCGGGAGGCGGGGTCGATGAGGTCGATGGTCGGGGCGAGAGGATTTGAACCTCCGACCCCACGGTCCCGAACCGTGTGCGCTACCAGGCTGCGCTACGCCCCGAGAAACGCGCGGACGCGAAGGATAGCACGGAAGGTCGCGAAATCAAGGCGCCGAACGGGGCGCCGAGGCGGCGCGCGCGGCCGCCGGAGCTCCGTAGCCGCGCGGGTCGGCGGCGCCGACGAGGCGGCCGTCCGGGAGGACCTCGATCGCGTGGACGCGGCCGATCGATTCCCGCTCCTGCACGGCGTGCCCGAGCGCGCGGAGCGCCGCCTCGAAGGCGGGCGGGACCGCGCCCCTCTCGACGGAGACCTGGTCGGGGAGGTGCTGGTGATGGAACCGGGCGGCGGCGACCGCGTCGGGGAGGGGCTGATCGAACGCCGCGGCCCGGAGGATGACCTGAAGGACCGTGGTCGGGATCGTGGAGCCGCCCGGCGAGCCGACGACGAGCCGGAGCTTCCCCCTCCTGTCGAGGACGAGGGCCGGGGTCATCGAGGAGAGAGGACGCGCGCCGGGGCGGACCGCGTTCGCCTCCCCCTGGACGAGGCCGAAGAGGTTCGGGACGCCCGGCCGCGTCGCGAAGTCGTCCATCTCGTCGTTGAGGAGGAACCCGGCGCCGGGCACGACCGACGCGTTCCCGAAGACCCCGTTCAGCGTCGTCGTGAGGGAGACGGCCTCGCCGTCCGGGGTGGCGACGACGAGGTGGGTCGTCTCCTCCCGCTCCGCGCGCGCCTCCACCGAAGGGAGAGACGCCGACGGGGTCGCGCGCGCGCGGTCGATGGAGGCGCCGAGGGCCGCGAGCCGCGCCGGCGCGAGGAGCCTCGCGAGCGGGACGGCCACGCAGTCGGGGTCCCCGAGCCACTCGTTCCGGTCGGCGTACGCACGCCGCGCCGCCTCCACGAAGAGGTGGACCCCTTCGGGCGTGTCGAGATCGGGCTCCCCCGCCCCTCCCGCGACGGCGAGCTGCGCGAGGATCGAGGTGACGAGGAACCCTCCGGAGGACGGGAGCGGCATGGTGACGACGTCGAGGCCGCGGAACGTCGCCTCCGCCGGGGCGCGCCAGAGCGGGCGGTACGACGCGAGGTCGAGGAGCGTCAGGATCCCGCCCGTCCGCCTCACGTCGTCGACGATCGCCTGCGCGATCGGACCTCGGTGGAGGGCGTCGGACCCTTTGCGGGCGACCGCCTCGAGGGTCCGGGCGAGGTCGGGCTGGACGAGCCTCTCCCCCGCCGCCAGGGGCTTCCCGCCCGGGAAGAAGAGACGGCGCGACCCCGGAAAGCGGAGGAGCCGCTTCCGCTCGGCGACGATCTCCTGCGCCAGCCCCCCGGGGACGACGAACCCGTCCCGGGCCAGGCGGATCGCGGGGGCGGCACAGCGCGCCCACGGGAGCCGCCCCAGGCGCCGGTGCGCCTCCTCGAGCCCCCGGACCGTGGCGGGGACGGCGACGGCGAGGCCGCCGGTGAGGGAGTCGGCTCCCGGAGCGGCGAAGGTCGTCCGCCCGGCGGCCGCCGGGGCGGTCTCGCGGAAGTCGAGGGCGAAGAGGCTCCCGTCCCGGCTCCGGGCGACGAGGAACCCGCCGCCGGCGAGGTTCCCGGCCTGCGGGTAGGTCACGGCCAGGGCGAGGGCCGTCGCGACCGCGGCGTCCACGGCGTTCCCTCCCGCGTCCAGCAGCTCGGCCCCGGCACGCGACGCCTCCGCCGTGGCCGAGACCACGACGCCGCTCCGCGTCGTGACCGACGGCGAGACGCCGAACGGGCGCGGGACGGGGTGGGGCGCCTGCGGGCCCGATTCCGCCGGGCCCTTTCCGGCGAACGCCAGGAGGAGACCCCCGAAGAGGGCGCAAGCGAGCCGGCTGGACCTCCGGGGGGCAGGGGACCCGACCGCGGGGCCCCGGCCGTCTCGGCCCGACCGGCTCATCTCACCGCAGGGTGACGGAGAGGGTGCGCCCCCCCTCGAGGTCGAGCGCGAGGTTTCGGGTCTCGCCCCCCGGGACCAGCGTCTTGTAGACCTGGTACCCGTTGACGGAGCGGTCCGCCGCGATGGCCCAGACCTTGAACTCTCCCGGCCCCGCCGGGACGTCCACGGTCCCCTCGACAAACCCTCCCGCGCTCTTCTTCCCGAAGTCGACGTTGCGCCGGAAGATCTCGCGGTCGTTCAGCCGCACCATCACGTACCCCTCGCGGAACGGGCACTGGAAGGTGATCCGCAGCCGGGCCGAGGAGGGGGTGGGGGTCGGCTGATGAACCGGCTCCGGCGTCTTCACCGGGACGACGATCCGGATGGGGGTCGGCGCGGGCGTCGGGCGGCGCCGCCGGGCGGCCTCGGCCTGCTCCTTCTTTCGCGCTTCGAGCGCGTCGCTCGACATCTTCGCCTGGGCGTCCTGCTTGAGCTGGAGCGCGTCCGCGTCGGTGGGGCTCACCAGGAGGATGGCGTCCACCTCGTCGAGGGCCTTCCGGGCGTCCCCCGCCGCGAGCGCCTCGCGCGCGGCGGCGATCCGGGTCTCCCGCTCGCGGCCGAGCGCCTCGTTCTCCTGCTGCGTCCGGAGCTGCCCCTCGACCCGCACGATCGCGTCGCGCGCCGCCGAGGAGTCGGGTGCGCGGCGGACGAGCTCGCGGTACTTCGCGAGGGCCTCTTCGTACCGCCCCTGCGCCGCGAGCTGGTTCCCGGAGTCCATCAGCTCCTTGCGAGCCTTCACCTCGGCCTCGTGCGCCGCGTCGACGGGCGCGGTCGGCTCGATCGCCGCCTTCTTCGAGAGGAGGAGGCCGACGACCACACCGCCTCCGACGAGGATCAGCGCGAGGATGAGGACGACGAACTTGAGGTTGATCTGCCGCTTCATCAGCGGTGGCTGCGGTCCCTGGGGAGGAGCCGGAGCGGCAGCGGGCCTGGCCACCTCGGGCTCCAGGACGGGCTCCGGCAGGTCGACGGGCGGCGGCGCGACGACGGGCGCCGGGCGGACCGGGGCCGGGCCCCTGGAGGCGGGTGGAGGCGGGGTCTTCGACGTGCCTCCCGAAGCAGGCCGAGCCGGCCCGGCCACCGGGGGCGGCGGGGCCGGACGCCCGGCCGGGGGAGCCGCGGGCGACGAGGGGCGGGGCGGGGGCCCCGCCTGCACGAGCTTCAGCGCGTCCTTGATGATCTCGGTCGGCCTGCCGACGTCGTCGTCGTGCCCGCCGACGGCCGGCGCCGCGGGACCCGGAGGCGACGGGGGCGGCAGGGGCCGGGCCGGCGGGGCCGGGGCCGCGGCCGGGGCGCCGCGGAAGGTCTCTCGAACGTCGATCCGCTCGGTCGCCCCTTCCGGCTTCCCGTCCTCCTCCTCGTCGCCGGCCGCCGCCGACGCCGGGGGCGCCGAGGCGAGGCCGGCCGCTCGGGCAAGGAGCTCGGGAGGCGCCATCAGGATCTCGGTCATCTTCTCCGCCGCCGGAGAGGGCGGGGGGGCGACGGGCGCCGGAGGAGGCGCTGAAGGAGGCGGCGCCGGAGGCGGTGTCCCGGCGGCCATCTCGGCGGCGTTCCTCGCCACCGGGGCGGGGACGATCAGGATCTCCGTCGGGCGGTCGATGCCGCCCCGCGGCGTCTCCTCGTCGAGGGCCGGGACCTCCGCGCCGGGAACCGAGTAGTCGACCTCCGAGCCCTGGGGAGACGGGTGCTGCTCGGGGAAGACGGGCGGGGCGGCGCCGGCCCGCGCCGGCGGCAGGGGCTCGTCGAGGACCCAGTCGTCGGAGGCGAACCGCTCCGGCCCCCGGGAGCCGGCGTCCCCGTCCACGGGAGGGATCACCATCGCCGGCAGGAGCTCCGTCCGCCCCTCGGCGGGCGAGGTCTCGGGCAGGGACCGGAGGATGTCGAACGGCGACATCGCGACGGGAGGCTGCGGCGGAGGCGTCGCCGCGGGGGGCGGCGGCGCGGCCTCCGAGCTCGCGGGCCCGGGAGCGGGGGTGGGCTCGGGGCGCGGCAGGGACGGGATCGGCGCGGTGACCGCGGCCACCGGGCCCAGCTTCTCGGCCTCCGCGACCATCTGGCCGAGGTCGCGCAGCATCTGGCGCTCCTCCTCGCGAGCCTTGAACTCGTAGAGGGCGAGCGCGAAGTCGTTGCCGCGCTGGTAGCGGGAGCCCGGGTCCTTCGCGAGGGCCTTCTGAAGGACCGCGGTGAACTCGGCCGGGATCGAGGCGTCGTAGGTTTCGGGCGGGGTGAAGACCTCGTGGACGATCTTGTACGAGATCGACGTGAGGTTGTCCGCCGTGAAGGGCTTCTTCCGGGTCAGGAGCTCGTAGAGGACCACGCCGAGCGAGAAGAGGTCGCTCCGGCCGTCGACCGCGTCGCCCGTGACCTGCTCGGGCGACATGTAGTTCGGGGTCCCGAGGAACTGCCCGGTGGAGGTGAGGTTCGACTTCTCGATCTTCGCGATCCCGAAGTCGGTGATCTTCACCTGCCCCTCGGGCGTGATGATGATGTTCGCCGGCTTCACGTCGCGGTGGACGATCCCGCGCCGGTGGGCGTAGTCGAGCGCTTCCGCGACCTGCCCGATGATCTCCGCGATCCGCTCGTAGGCGAACGTCGTCCGGTCCGCGATGAGCTGCTTGAGGTTCCTCCCCTCGACGAACTCCATCGCGATGAACGAGGTGCCCGTCTCGGCGTCCTCGCCGACGTCGTGGACCGTGACGATGTTGGGATGGGAGAGGATCCCGGCGGCCTGCGCCTCCCGGAGGAAACGCTCCTGGAACTCCCGCTGCTCGACGTCGTCCTCGGTGACGAGACGGATCGTCTTGAGGGCGACGAGGCGGCCGATGACCGGGTCCCGGCCGAGGTAGACGACCCCCATCGCGCCCTTGCCGAGCTCGCGGGTGACTTCGTAGCGACCAAGTCTCCTCGGGAGCCCCGAGGGAGGCGAACCGGATGGGGTCGGCAGACGTCCTCCCTTCAATGCCAGGCGGAAGAGATCAGCGGGCAAGACCCGGCTGACCGATGATTCTAGGGCTCCCGTCAGAAGGGTGTCAACGAGAGGGCGAAGGTGCGCCGTCACGGGCTCGGCGCGCGACGCGCGCCCCTATAATCCCCTTTCTTCGAGAACCGCCCCGCGAGGAGGAGCCAGCATGAAACAGTACCCCGCTTCCGCCATCCACAACGTGGTCGTGGCCGGGCACAGCGGCGTCGGGAAGACGACGCTCGTCTCCGCGCTGCTTCACGAGGCGGGGGCGGTCAACCGGTTCGGGCGGGTCGACGACGGCAGCGCCCCGACCGACTTCGACCCGGAGGAGGTCGAGCGGAAGATCTCGATCGGCCTCGCCGTCGCCGCCCTGGAGTGGAGGAAGCACAAGGTCAACCTCGTCGACACCCCCGGCTACGGCATCTTCGTCTCGGAGATGATCTCGGGGATGAGGGCGGCCGACTCCGTCCTCCTGGTCGTCGACGCGGTCGCGGGGGTCCAGGTACAGACCGAGAAGGCGTGGGCCCTCGCCGACGAGTACCGCCTCCCCCGGATGGTCGTCGTCAACCGGATGGACCGCGAGAACGCCGACGGGGCCCGGGTCCTCGAGCAGCTCCAGAAGAAGTTCGGCCGCTCCTGCATCTGCGTGGAGGCGCCGATCGGCCGCGAGAAGGGGTTCCGCGGCGTCATCGACCTGATCGGGATGAAGGGCTACCTGACCGACGACACCGGGAAGACGGCGGAGGGGCCGATCCCGGAGGAGTTCCAGGCGGAGGCGTCGACCCTCCACGAGCAGCTGGTCGAGATGGTCGCCGAGGGCGACGACGCCCTGATGGAGACCTTCTTCGGGCAGGGCAGCCTCAGCGAGGAGCAGATGCTCCCGGCGCTCCGGAGGGCGATCCACGACCGGCGGATCGTCCCGGTCCTCTTCTCGGCGTGCGGAGCGCACGAGACCGGCGCCGAGAAGCTGCTCGACGAGATCGTCGACCTCCTCCCCGCCGCCGACGCCTCCCAGGCCGTCGCGACGAACCGCGACGGCAAGATGGAGACCCTCACCGCCGATCCCGCGGGCCCGACGGTCGCGTTCGTCTTCAAGACCGTCTCGGACCCGTTCACCGGCCGGCTCACCTTCTTCCGCGTCCTCTCCGGGACCGTGAAGGCCGACGGCAGCTACCTCAACACGCGGCGGGACACGGTGGAGCGGTTCGGCCCCGTCTTCTCGCCCCTGGGCAAGCAGACGACGACCGTGCCCGAGGTCCCGGCCGGCGACATCGGGGTCGTGGCCAAGCTCAAGGAGACGCTGACGAGCGACACGCTCTGCGGGAAGGAGCAGCCCGTCACCGTCGACCCGATCTCCTTCCCCGAGCCGGCGATCTCGTTCGCCATCGAGCCGAAGTCCAAGGGCGACGAGGACAAGATCTCCACCGGCCTCGCGAAGCTGATCGAGGAGGACCCGTCGCTGAAGTTCCACCGCGACCTCGACTCGAGCGAGCTCCTCCTCTCGGGGGCCGGCCAGCTCCACGTCGAGATCGCCGTCGCGCGGATGAAGCGGAAGTCGAACGTCGAGGTCATCCTCCACCAGCCGAAGGTCCCCTACCGCGAGACGATCACCCGCGCCGCCGAGGCCCACGGACGGCACAAGAAGCAGACCGGCGGGCACGGGCAGTTCGCCGACTGCAAGATCCGCGTCAAGCCGCTCCCCCGCGGCGCCGACTTCGAGTTCGTCGACAACATCTTCGGCGGGTCGATCCCGCGGAACTTCATCCCGGCCGTGGAGAAGGGGATCCAGGACGCGCGCAAGCGCGGGTACCTCGCGGGGTACCCGATGGTCGACTTCCAGGTGGAGCTCTACGACGGGCAGTACCACGACGTCGACTCGTCGGAGATGGCGTTCAAGATCGCCGGCTCCCTCGCCTACAAGGAGGCGATGGAGAAGGCCCGCCCCACGATCCTCGAGCCGATCATGAAGGTCGAGGTCCGGGCTCCCCAGGAGTTCATGGGCGACATCATGGGAGACCTCACGAGCCGGCGCGGCCGCCCCTCCGGGATGGACCAGGTCGGCGACGACGCGATCGTCAAGGCCGAGGTCCCGCTCTCGGAGATGCTCTCCTACGCCGCGATCCTCCGGTCGCTGACGCAGGGGCGGGCCTCCTTCAGCATGGAGCTCGGCCACTACGAGGAGCTGCCGCGGCAGCTCCAGGAGAAGCTGATCGCGGAGCGGGCGAAGACGGTCAAGTCCGCGACGGCCGAGGAGTAGCCGAGCACGCTGCCCTCCCCCGGCCGGACCGGCGGGGAGGGAGGCCGCCCCGGCGGCCCCTCTCCCCGTCCGGGGCCGGACGGACCGGGCCCGGCGGCGCTCGACCCTCAGGGGGCCCCGGGGCCGCCGCCGCGAGAAGACCCGCCAGCCGTGTCGCCTCCCCTCGTCTCGATCGTCGTCCCGCTCTATCGCTCGGAGGCGACCGTCCGCGGCTTCCTCGACGCCCTCGCCCGCCAGACCTTCCGCGACTTCGAGGTGATCCTCGTCGACAGCTCCCCGGGAGCCGGGGCGGAGCCGCTCGTTTCGGCGCACGGCCTGCCGGCGCTCCTCGTGAGGAGCTCCTGGCGACTCCTGCCGCAGGCGGCGCGGATGGAGGGCGTGGCCCGCGCCCGGGGCGAGCTCCTCCTCTTCACGGACCCCGACTGCTACGCCGCGCCGGACTGGGTCGAGCGGCTCGTGACGGCCCACCGTCAGACGGGCCACGCCGTCGTCGGCGCCCTCGCCTGCCACGGACGGGGCTGGCTCGACACGGCCGTCCACCTCTGCAAGTTCAGCAAGTGGCTCCCGGCCGGACCGCCGAGGCCGGTCGACATGGCGCCGACGGCGGGGTTCCTCTGCCCGCGCGCCCTCTTCGAGGCGGCCGGAGGCTTCTCGGGGGACATGCTGATGGCCGACGCGACCCTCTCCCGCGCGCTCCGCGCCCGGGGGGCGACCCTCTGGCTCGAGCCCCGGGCCGTCCTGGAGCACCACCACGTCCACCGGCTGGGGACCTTCCTCGAGGAGCGCTGGAGCCGCGGCGTGAGGTTCGGGCGGATGAAGGGTGCCTGGCTCGAGGAGGAAGGGAGGCCCGGCCGATCCCTGGTGGCGGCGGCGGCGCTCCCCCTCCGGATCGTCTCGAACCTCGCCCACGCGGCCCGGCACGCCCTCCGCGCGAGGATGGCGGGGACCTACCTCCTCACCTTCCCCGTGATCGCCGCCGGCTTCGCCGCGTCGGTGGCCGGGGAGTCGGTCGGCTACCTCGCCGCCTACCGGGCGCGCGGGAAGGTCCGCTCGGCCGTCAGCTCGTAGCGCGTCATCGCCTCCTCGGCGTCCCCGGGACCGAGGACGAGCCCCAGGGCCTGCCCCACCGCGCCGAGGAGCTGGACCGCCAGGATGAACGGGGCGTGCCGGACGACGAGCGGAACGAGCTCGCGATGGCCGCGGCGGAGCCGGGTGAGGAGCCCGACGAGGAAGTAGAGCGGGATCACGGGCGTGGCGAGGACGTAGAGCGCCCGGCGGGCCGGCCCCCACCCGTCCTCCGCCGCCCGGAGCGGTCCGTAGAGACGGTAGAAGAGGTGGACGCCGCGCCCGATGGTGCCGACGGTCGACTCGTTCAGGTGCTCGATCACGGCCCCGTCGGCGATCGCGAACCGCTGGCCGTCGCGGCGGAGCCTGACGTGGAAGGCGAGGTCGCACGCGAGGAGGTGCCGGAGCTCGTCGCCGTATCCCCGCAGGACGTCCGTCCGGAAGCTGGCGTTGTGGCCGGGCAGCAGCTTCGTCTCTCCCGGCGGAAGGGGCGGCAGGAAGTTCCCGTAGCTCAGCAGCCCGACGACGTCGCGGCGGCCGCCGTCGGGGTTCGCCCAGGCGACGGCGGCCCCGACCCCGGCGAAGGGTCCTGCGAACGCGTCGACGACGGCTCGGGCCCAGCCGGGGCGAACCCGCGTGTGCTCCTCGAGGAAGGCGACGACGCGTCCCCGCGCCCTCGATACCGCCTCGGCTCGCGCCTCCGCGTATCGGGTGCCCGGGGGAAGGGGGAGGCGGACGACGACCGGGAGGTCGGACCCCGGGACCGGCGGGGCGCCGGGGGAGGCCAGGTCGACCAGGAGCACCTCCAGCCGGACGCCGGCGGCCTCCCCGGCGAGGGAAGCGAGGCAGGGGCCCGCCCTCTCGCGGAGCGCTCCGACCACCACGACGGCGGTCAGGTCGACGGGCTCGCCGTCGACGGCGTGCCGGCCCCGGACGTCAGGCGCCGTGGACCCCGTACTCCGCGGACCGGATGAAGTCGGCCAGGATGCGGACGTCGTCCGACGCGGCCCCGAGCTCGTCGAGGCCCGCGAGGAGGGCGGTCTGGTCGTGCCGGTGCCTGTGGAGGACGCGGAACGCCTTCTGGAGGGCGGCGACCCGCTCGGGCGAGTACCCCTTTCGCGAGAGGCCGACCGAGTTGAGCTTCCAGGCCTTCGTGGGGCGGTCGCTCGACGTCCAGAGGAACGGGAGGACGTCCTTGTTGATCGGCGTGAACCCGCCGACGAAGGCGAACCGGCCCACGCGCAGGAACTGCCTCACGGCGGCGAAGCCCCCCATGATGACGTCGTCCTCGATGACGCAGTGCCCCGCGAGGGACGCCCCGTTGGCGAAGACGGTGCGGCTCCCGACGACGCAGTCGTGGGCGACGTGGCAGTAGGCCATGAAGAGGTTGTCGTCGCCGATCCGCGTCGTCCCGTGGCCGCTCGCCGTCCCCCGGTGGACCGTGCAGAACTCCCGGAAGACGTTCCGGCTCCCGACGACGAGGGTGGTCGGCTCCCCCTTGTACTTCAGGTCCTGCGGGGGGCCGCCGAGGGCGGCGTGCGCGTGGATCCGGTTGTCCTCGCCGAACGTCGCCGGCCCCTCCAGGACCGCGTGGGCGCCGACGGAGCAGCGGGCTCCGAGCGCGACGTTCGCGCCGATGACGGCGAAGGGGCCGATCTCGACGTCGGGCGGCAGGACGGCCCCCTCGTGGACGACGGCCGTCGGGTGGATCGCCATCAGGAACCTCCCCCGGCGGGGCGGTCGAGGATCGCGCTCATGATCTCGGCCTCCACGCAGAGCTGACCGTCGACGCGGGCCTCGCCCCGGACCTTGTGGATCTGCTGGCGGGCGCCGACGTAGTCGACGGTGAAGATGAGCTGGTCGCCCGGGACGACGGGCCTGCGGAACCGGGCTTTGTCGACTCCGGTCAGGAAGACCGACTTCGTGGCCGGGTCCGGGACCCCGCAGAGCACCATGCATCCTCCGACCTGCGCCATCGCCTCGATGATGAGGACGCCGGGCATGACGGGGTTCCCGGGGAAGTGCCCCTGGAAGAACTCCTCGTTGTAGGAGACGTTCTTGAGCCCGACGACCCTCCGGCCGGGGTCGATCTCGAGGATCCGGTCGACGAGGAGGAACGGGTAGCGGTGCGGCAGCATCCGCAGGATGCCCGCGATCCCGAGCGACTCGGGCCTCTTCTCCTCGCTCACGCTCCGCCTCCCTTCGAAAGGCTCCGGACGAGCCGCGCCGTCTCCGGGAGCCGGCGGAGCTCGGCCTGGACCCGCATCGAGTCCCGGTAGGGCATGTGGGGAGACCCGTTGACCTCGTCCCCGTCGGGGACGTCCTTGCTGATCCCGCTCTGCGCCCCCGCCTTCACGCCGTTGCCGATCCGGAGGTGGCCGGCGACGCCGACCTGCCCGCCGAGGACGACGCCGTCCCCGACGACGCTCGACCCCGCGAGCCCGGCCTGGCCGCAGAGGAGGCTCGACCGCCCGACCTCGCAGTTGTGCCCCAGCATGACGAGGTCGTCCACCTTGGTGCCGGCCCCGATCCGGGTCGCCTCGAGCGTGGCCCGGTCGACGCAGCTGTTCGCGCCGATCTCCACGTCGGCGTCCAGCTCGACGCCGCCCACCTGCGGGACCTTCCGGAAGCCCGCCTTCCCCACCGCGTATCCGAACCCGTCGGCCCCCAGGACCGCGCCGGAATGGACCTCGGTCCGGGGCCCGATCCGGACGTCGTCGTACAGGACGACGTGGGGGTGGAGCCAGGCGCCGTCACCCACGGTGCAGCGCCGGCCGATCGCCACGTGGGCCTCGACGATCGCGCCGCGCCCGACGCGGGAGCCCGTCCCGACGACGGCGTAGGGGCCGACCTCGGCGGAGGGGTCGACCTCGGCCCAGGGCCCGACGATGGCCGTCGGGTGGACGCCCGCATCGGCCGTCCGCCGCGGGAAGAACGCTTCGAGGACGGCCGCCAGCGCCGCCGTCGGGTCGTCGACCTCGATCAGGGTCCGGCCGGGGAGCCCGGCTCCGGCCCGGACGAGGAGGACGCCGGCCGCCGAGGACTCCGCCCGGCGCAGCGCCTTGCCGTCCGAGGCGAAGGAGAGGTCGTCCGCGCCCGCCCGCTCGAGCGAGCGGACCCCGCGGACGACCCGCTTCCCGTCACCCGCGATCCGCCCGCCGCAGAGGCGCGCCAGCTCGGCGGCGGACGTCTCCGGGATGGACGGCATCCGGTCAGTTCTTCTTCGGAGGCGCCGGCTTGGCGGGTGCCGCCGGGGTCGGCTTGGCCTCGGTCTTCGGGGCGGCTGCGATCTCCGTGTTGAACTTCTGGATCACCATGTCGGTCAGGTCGCTGGCCTGGTCCGCGAAGAGGAGCCCGCTGTTGTACTTGTTGAAGATCAGCGAGTAGCCCGACTCCTTCGCGACCTTCTCGATGACGGGCATGACCCGCTTCTCGAGCTCGCCGAGCTCCTTGCGCTGGACCTCCTCCAGCTCGCGCTGGGCGTCGTCCTGGAAGCGCTTCAGGTCCAGCGCCTTCTGCTGGTAGTCCTTCTGCAGCTTCTCCTTGGCGTCGTCGGAGAGCGTCGAGCCCTGGGTCTGGAGCTTCTCCTCGAGGTCGCGGAGCTCCTTCTGGCGCTTCCCCAGCTCGTCCTGCTTCTGGGCCTGGGAGCGCTGGACGCGCGCCAGGCTCTCCTTGCCGATCGCCGACTCCTGGACGATGCGCTGCACCTCGATGACGCCGATCTTCTGGGCCTGCTGGGCGGACGCCGGAAGGGCGACGAGGCCGCCGAGGACGAGACCCGCCAGGACGCCGGACGGAAGGGAAGCCTTCATGAACGTGACTCCTTGCTGCTGGCATCGCCCGCGGGCTTCGGTCCCCGCGGGGCGCCGGATTCTACTTCACCGGCCGGCCCGGCCGGCCACTCCCACCGCGCCGCCGGCGCCCCGGCGGCGATCCCCGTGCCAAACGACCCCGCCGCGCCCCGACTCGCCCCCCGGCGGGGGGTGCGGGGGGATCGAGAAACCCCCGCCGAAAACCGCTCCCAAACCCCCATGGTCAGAACGTCGTCCCGATCGAGAACTGGAAGTCCGTCTTCTTCTCGACGCCCCCGGGCAGCGTGGCCCCGTCGGGCTGCTTGATGACCTTGGGGTCGAGGTTGACCGCGTAGATGAACCGGAGCGGCGCCTGGAAGATCGGGAGGAAGATCCGGAGCTCGAGGCCCGCCGAGGCGCGCAGGTCGAGCGGCTTCCACTTCTGCTGCTCGAGCCAGGTGTTCCCCGCGTCGAAGAACGCCGCGAGCCGGAGCGGGCCCGCCAGGACGTACACGTACTCGAGGTTGACGACGTAGAACTTGTCGCCGCCGAGGAGCGCCCCCTGGTCGTTGAAGTAGGCCCGGTCCTTCTCGTCCAGCGGGAAGATGGCGCCGTACTGGAACCCGCGGATCGAGCGGTCCCCGCCGATCCGGAACCTCTCGAAGATCGGGATCTGCTGGCCGCCGTAGGGCCGGATCATCCCGCCCGAGAAGTTGAAGGCCGCGTAGGTCTTGCGGGTGACGGGGAGGTAGTAGGTGAGCTCGCCGATCGGCTTGACGAAGGAGAAGTCGCCGCCGAGGGCGCCCCCCGCGATGGTCATCGAGAGGCCGTACTTCTTGCCGCGCGACGGGTTGAACGGGTCGTCGCGGCTGTCGAACCGGTAGCCGGGGGTGATGGCGGAGGTCTTCCCGACGTAGTCGGCGTAGGCGATCGGCGGGACCCCGCCGCCCGGGGGCGCCGGCGGCGGGTAGACCTCGTAGCGGCTCTTCGTGTCGGTGAAGCCGTAGAAGAAGGTGAGGCTGTCGAAGAGGCCGAGGCCGAAGCCCGTCGACAGGTTGACGCCACGCGTCCGCTGGTCGGCGTAAAGGTACTCGAGGGAGCGGTTGAAGACGGAGCCGCCCACGGAGATCCGCTTGTCCAGGAACCAGGGCTCGACGAACGAGACGTCGAAGAAGTTCGTCCTCCCGCCACGCTGGAACTGGAGGGAGATCGTGTCGCCGCGGCCGAGGAAGTTGCGCGTGGAGAACTGGAACTGGCCGAAGAGCCCGTCCAGCTGCGAGTAGCCCGCGCCGAACTGGACCTCGTTCCGGTTCGTGTCGGTCCCCTTGATCGTGACGTCGACCGTCTTCTTCTCGGAGTTGACGCGGAAGTCCGGGTCCTCCTCGACCTTGAAGTACCCGAGCTGCGTGATCTTGAAGAGGCCCTTCTTGAAGGCCTCCATGTCCATCACGTCTCCCTCGTAGAGCTGGAGCTCGCGGCGGAGGACCTTGTCGCGCGTCGTCTTGTTCCCCGAGAACTCGACCCGGCCCAGGCGGTACTGGTCGCCCTCGGTGATCTTGACGGTCACGTCGACGACGTTGCCCGGCCGCTCCTGGTACTCCGGGTTCATGAAGACGTAGATGTAGCCCCGCCCGCGGTAGGCCTCCTCGACCGACTTCATCCCGTCGGCGAGGACGGCCCGGGAGAGGGGCCGCCCGGCGTGGGCGTAGAAGAGCCTCCGGAGCCGGCTCGCGTCGAACAGCGTCGACCCCTCGACCTTCAGGTCGCCGAAGGTGAACTGCTCCCCCTCGACGATCGGGATCGTGATGGACGCGCGCCGCTTGACCTTCTCGGGCCGCTTCTCCGCGGGGTTGACGACGTAGGTCCTCACGATCGGGTCCTTGATGACCACGTCCTTGTAGCCGTTGTCCTGGTAGAGGTGCCGGATCGACTCGACGTCCTCCTCGTAGTTCGCCTGGTTGTAGACGTCCTTCGAGTCCCAGAACTGGTACCAGTGCGCCTGCCGCGTCTTCTTCATCGCCCGGCGGAGCCGCGCGGCGCCGAAGACGTGGTTGCCGCTGAACCGGATCGTCTCGATCTTGATCTTGTCGCCCTCGTCGACGAGGAAGACGACGCGCCGCTGGTTCTCTCCGACCTCCTCGATCGTCGTGTCGACGGCCGCCGAGCGGAACCCCTCGGCGTGGTACGCCTCGACGAGCGCCGCCTTGGCCTTCGAGAGGTCCCGGAGCGAGAGCGGGGACCCGACCCGGATCTCGGCCTTCGCCTCCTTCAGCTTGTCCTTCAGCTGGGAGGCGGTGAGCTTCTTGTTGCCGCGGAACTCGAGGTCGGTCACCCGCGGGCGCTCGACGACGATCGCGACCACCCGGATCCCCCCGGGCGCCTTCTCGCTCTCGAGGCGGACGTCCTCGAAGAGGCCCGACTCCCAGAGGCGCGGGAACGACCGCCGCAGCTTCTCGGGGTCGAACGGGTCCCCGACCTTGATCCCGAGGTAGAACGCGATCGTCTCGGGGGTGACGGTCTTGCCCCCCCGGACCGCGATGTCCACCACCTTCTCGGTCGGGACGGACGCCGGGGCGGCGAGGGCCGGGGAGGGGGGAAGCGCGCCGGTCAGGGGGGACGAGGGCTGCGCGGGCTGGATCGAAAGGGGCGAGGGCGTCGGAGCGGGCTCCGGGGGCCGCTCCTGGCCGGCCGCGAGGCCGGGGGCGAGGAGGAACGCGGCGGTCGCGAGGGACGCGCCGCGGCGACCCGGGGAAGCGTCCTTCCGCTTCCCCAGACGACGTCTGCTCGCCACTCCGGCTACCGGCCCGGCCCCACCGGCTCCGAAGACCGGGCGAGGACCTTCAGCTGGTTGTCGACGACGGTGACTTCGAGGCACTCCAGCGGTTCCCGGGCGCCGATAAGCAATTCCGATACCGCGTCCTCGACGTGTCGCTGGATCGTTCTCCGGAGCGGGCGTGCTCCCGAGTGGACGTCCTGGCCGGACGTCGACAGGAGCCAGTCGACCGCGGCCTCGTCCGCGACGAGGGAGAGGCCGCGATGCTTCAGCGTCTCGGCCACGTCGTCGAGGAGGAGGCGGCAGATCCCGCGGAGCTGCTCGGTCCCGAGCGCGTTGAAGACGATCAGCTCGTCGACCCGGTTGACGAACTCGGGCGAGAACTCGCGCCGGAGCTCCTTCAGGACCATCTCCTCCACCTCGCGCGCGGCCGGGGCGTTCTTGGCGTCCCCGAAGCCGACGCGCGCCTGCGTGACGAGGTACTTGGTTCCGATGTTCGACGTCATGATGATGAGCGTGTTCTTGAAGTCGACGGTGTTGCCGTAGGCGTCGGTCAGCTGCCCGTCCTCCAGGATCTGGAGGAGGAGGTTCGCGATGTCGGGGTGGGCCTTCTCGATCTCGTCGAGGAGGATGACGGAGTACGGCTGCCTCCGGATCCGCTCCGTCAGCTGGCCCCCCTCCTCGTGCCCCACGTAGCCCGGCGGGGAGCCGATCAGCTTGGAGACCGCGTGCTTCTCCATGTACTCCGACATGTCGAACCGGACGAGCGCCTTCTGGTTGTCGAAGAGGAACTCGGCGAGGCGCCGGGCCACCTCGGTCTTCCCCACCCCGGACGGGCCGAGGAAGATGAACGAGCCGACGGGGCGGTTCGGGTTCTTCACGCCGAGGCGCGAGCGGCGGATGGCGCGGCTGATCGCGTCGATCGAGCGGTCCTGCCCGATGACCCGCTTCTTGAGGGTCTCCTCCATGTGGAGGAGCTTCTCGGCCTCCTCGACCTGGATCGACGTCACCGGGATCCCCGTCCAGCTCGCGATGATCTCCTCGATGTCGGTGCGGGAGACCTCCACGAAGGTGGACTCGTCGGGGACGGTGTTCTTGGTCCGCTCGATCTCGTCCTTGATCTCGACCTCCCGCTCCCGGAGGAAGACGGCCCTCTCGAAGTCCTTCTCCGAGATCGCCTTCTTCATCTCCTTGACGATCGCCTTCCCCTCGGCCTCGAGGCGCCGCAGGTTCTGCGTGTCGGCCGTCATCCTGAGCTTGGCCCGCGCCCCCGCCTCGTCGATGAGGTCGATGGCCTTGTCCGGGAAGAACCGGTCGGGGATGTAGCGGCTCGACTGGTAGACGGCGGTCCTCACCGCGTCCTTCTGGTAGCGGACGCGGTGGAACTTCTCGTAGCGCTCCCGCACCCCCTCCAGGATCTCCAGCGTCTCCTCCTCGGAGGGGGGGTTGACGGTGATCGCCTGGAAGCGCCGGAGGAGCGAGCGGTCCTTCTCGATGTACTTCCGGTACTCCTTGAGGGTCGTCGCGCCGATGCAGGAGATCTCGCCCCGCGAGAGGGCGGGCTTGAGGATGTTCGCCGCGTCGAGCGAGCCCTCGGCCGAGCCGGCGCCGATGAGGGAGTGGATCTCGTCGATGAAGATGATGAGGTCCTGGTTCTCCTTCAGCTCCTTCAGGATCCCCTTCAGCCTCTCCTCGAACTGGCCGCGGTACTTGGTGCCGGCCACGATGAGCGAGAGGTCGAGGGCGAGGATCTTCTTCTGCGCGAGGAAGAGCGGGACCGCCCCCTCGACGATCCGCTGCGCGAGCCCCTCGACGATCGCGGTCTTGCCGACGCCCGGCTCGCCGAGGAGGATCGGGTTGTTCTTCGTCCGGCGCGAGAGGATCTGGACGATCCGCTCGACCTCCTTGTCGCGCCCCACGAGCGGGTCGAACGCGCCCTGCTGAGCGAGGGCCGTCAGGTCCCGGGAGTACTCGGCGAGGAACGGGAGCTCCTTCTTCTGCTTCGACGCCTCCCGCTCCTTGATGAGGGAGATCGTCTCCTCGCGGACGCCGTACAGGTTGAAGCCGTGCGCGGCCAGGACCCGCGAGGCGACGCAGGGGTCGACGCGGAGGATCCCGATGAGGAGGTGCTCCGTCCCGACGTAGGGGTGCATCATCGATTCCGCCTCGTGCGAGGCGTAGGCGAGGATCTTCTTGGACTCCTCCGAGAGGGGGAGCTCCTGCGTCGACGAGACGCGCTCGACGAAGACGCGGTCGCCCTCGATCTCGCGGCGCACGTCGTCGGGCTTCACGTTGAAGCGGGCGAAGATCTCCCGGACGACGTCCTCCCCCTCGCGCAGGATGCCGAGGAGGACGTGCTCGGACTCGATCACCTTGGAGCCCAGCTTCGAGGCCTCGTAGCGGGCGAAGAAGAGGGCCCGGCGTGCCTTCTCGTTGTACTTCTCGAACATGGCAAGAGCCTCTTCCGGAGCCGCTTCCGCACGGGGCGCAGCCCGCGGCGATGCTAGCACAGGGGACCGCCCCGGCCCCCCGCCTCAGGCCTCCTCGAGCCCCTCGGGGACGAGCCTCAGGGTGCGCGAGCAGCGCGCCGCCCAGGCGGGGTCGTGCGTCACGACCAGCGCGGCTCCGGACCGCTCGCGCGCGACGCCCGCCAGGAGCTCGAAGACCTCGGCGGCGTGAGCCGCGTCGAGGCTCCCCGTCGGCTCGTCGGCCAGGAGGATGCGCGGCCGCCGGACGACCGCCCGGGCGAGCGCCACCCGCTGCCGCTCCCCGCCGGAAAGAGTCCGCGGGAAGGCCCCGGCCCGCCCCGAGAGGCCGACGGCGACCAGGAGCTCTCGGGCGGCACGCCGGGCCTCGGCCTCCCCCCGGCCGGCGAGGAGGAGCGGGAGGGCGACGTTCTCCTCGGCCGTGAGCTCGGGCAGCAGGTGGTGGAACTGGAAGACGAACCCGATCGCCTCGCCCCTCAGGGAGGCCCGCCCCTCGGCGGTCAGCGCGGTCCAGTCGCTCGCGCCGACCAGGACGCGCCCGGCGTCCGGCGGCTCGAGGCCGGCCAGGAGGTGGAGCAGGGTCGACTTCCCGCAGCCCGAGGGCCCGACGATGGCGACGAAGTCGCCGTCGGAGAGCGAGAGGTCGAGGCCCGAGAAGAGCTGCACCCGCTGGTCGGGAGGCCCGAACCCCTTCGCGAGCCCCTCGGCGCGCAGCAGCGGGCCGGCGCCGTCAGACGGCACGGAGCACCTCGGTGACCGGGAGCCTCGCCGCCAGGCGAGCCGGGACCGACGCGGCCACGTACGACCAGAGGAGCGAGAAGACCGCGACCGCCCCCACGTCGAGCGGCTCGACCCGGAACGGCACGTGGGCCAGCGAGAAGAGCTGGGCGGGAAGCGGGATCGCGGCCGTCCGGTCGAGCGCGACCGCCAGCGCCGCGCCGCCGAGGAGGCCGGCCGCGGTCCCGGCGGCGCCGAGGAGGAGGCCGGCCGCGACGAAGACGCGCTCGATGGCCTTCGGCGCCGCGCCGAGGACCGAGAGGACCGCTGCGTCGGCGCTTCGGGTCGCCACGAGGACGGCGGAGGTCGCCGCGAGGTTGAGCCCGGCCACCACGACCACGAGGAAGACGGTCGCGAAGAGGACGACGCGCTCGAGCCGGAGGGCGAGGACGAGCGGCCGGTTCGCCTGCTGCCACGTCGTCGTGGTCACCGGCAGGCCGGCGGCGGCTGCCGCGGCGCGGGCGACCTCGTCCGCCCGGTCCGGGTCGGAGAGCCTCAGCTCGTACCCGGTCGCCTCTCCCGGCGCCAGCGCGAGGAGGCGGCGCGCCTCCTCGAGGGGGAGCCGCGCCTCCGGCTCCCTGCGGCCGGTCGCCGCGGGGGCGATCCCCCCCAGGAGGAGCGACGCGGTGATCGGGACGGGGCCGAGGGGCGAGAGCCGGGTCCGCGACGAGACGACGGTGAGGGCGTCGCCGGCGAGGGCCGAGAGCGACCGCGCCTGGCCGGGGTCGATCGTCAGCCCCGCCTGGCCCGCCCGGCCGACGAAGAGGGCGGGGACCGCCTGGCCCCGCGTCGTCAGCCAGCCCCGTCCGCGGACCTCGGGCGTCACCCGGACGACGCCGGCGAGCGACGCGAGGCGGCGCGAGAGGGCCGGATCGGCGGGGAAGGCGGCTCGTCCGCTCGGGACGACGAGGACGTGGGGCGCCTCGGCGGCGAGGCGCCCGAGGACGAAGGTCTGGAACCCGGACAGGAGCGCCAGGGAGAGGACGAGCGCGCCGACCCCGAGGGCGAGGCCGCCGAACGCCGCGGCGGCGACGACCCCGACCTGCGCGTCCCGCCGCGACGCCAGGACGTAGCGGCGGGCCAGCAGGAAGCCGGTCAGCGGCCCGACCCCCGGGGCCTCATGAGCGGGAAGAGGATGACGTCCCGGATCGAGCGCGAGTTCGAGAAGAGCATCGCCAGCCGGTCGATGCCGATCCCTTCCCCGGCGGTCGGCGGCATGCCGTACGAGAGCGCCTCGACGTAGTCCTCGTCGAAGAGCATCGCCTCGTCGTCCCCCTTCGTCCGCTCGGCCACCTGCGCCCGGAACTTCTCGGCCTGCTCGTCGGGGTCGTTCAGCTCGCAGAAGCCGTTGGCGACCTCCATCCGGCCGATGAAGAGCTCGAAGCGGTCGGCGATCGCCGGGTCCTCCGGCTTCGCCTTCGCCAGCGGCGAGATCTCCGCCGGGTAGTCGACGACGAACGTCGGCTGGAGGAGGTGGGGCTCCGCGAGGGTCTCGAAGAGCTCGGCGAGGAGCTTGCCGGGCACGTCGCCGAACCTCTCGAGGCCCTCGACCCCGGCGCGCGCGCAGGTCCGCTTGAGGGCCTCGAGCCCCTCGAGGTCCCCGGGCGCGACCGGGCCGCCCGGGAGGTCCCGGCCGTGCTCGACGACGGCGTCGCGCATCGAGAGGCGGCGGAAGGGAGCCTCGAGCGAGATCGTCTCCTCGCCCCAGGGAAGGCGCGTCGACCCGAGGAGCTCGATCGCGGCCGACGAGAAGAGCTCCTCGGTGAGGGCCATCTGGTCGCGCGCGTCGGCGTAAGCGGTGTAGAACTCCAGCATCGTGAACTCGGGGTTGTGCTGCGTCGAGATCCCCTCGTTCCGGAAGTTCCGGTTGATCTCGTAGACCTTCGTGAAGCCGCCGACGACGAGCCTCTTGAGGAAGAGCTCGGGGGCGATCCTCAGGTAGAGGTCGATGTCGAGGGCGTTGTGGTGGGTCACGAAGGGGCGCGCCGCGGCCCCGCCCGGCAGCACCTGCATCATCGGCGTCTCGACCTCGAGGAATCCGCGGGCGTCGAAGAACCGCCGGATGTACGAGACGAGGCGGGCCCTCAGCTCGAAGACCTCCCGCGTCTCGGGGGCGACCGCGAGGTCGACGTAGCGCTGGCGGTAGCGGCGCTCGACGTCGGTCAGGCCGTGCCACTTGTCGGGGAGGGGCCGGAGGGACTTCGCGAGGAAGTCGATCCGCTCGGCCTTGACCGAGAGCTCGCCGGTCCGGGTCCGGAAGGCGGCGCCCCGCACGCCGACGTGGTCGCCGAGGTCGAGGTGGCCGACCAGCTCCCACGCGGCCTCGGGCACGGCGTCGCGCCGGACGTAGGCCTGGACCCGCCGCCGGCCGTCGGAGAGGTCGAGGAAGATCGCCTTCCCCATCTTCCGGATCGCGAGGATCCTGCCGGGGACCGACACCTGCCGTTCGGCCTCGGGGAGCGCCTCGATCGCCTGCGCGTCGAGGGGGCCGAACCGCGCGACCACGTCGGAGACCAGGTGGGTCACGTCCCAGCGGTTCGGGTAGGTCGGCACCCCGAGCGCGGCGATCCTCTCGCGGGCGGCCCGGCGGTTGGCGATCTGCTCGGGGAGGCTCTCTTCGGCGGGGGGCGCGGGCTCGGACATCGGCCGCGCATTGTGTGGGGGCGTCACCCGCCGGTCAATCGTGCCCGCTCTCGGCGGCCGCCCTTCCGCCCGCGGGGGGCGTCCACCGAGCACCCCACCACTACAGCCGCTCGGGCGCCGTTCTCCTCGTTGGGGGGCGCGGGGCGATCGACGAGACCCCCACCTCCCACCTGCACCTCACCTGTCGTCGGCCTTCCCCCGTGGGGGGTGTGGGGGGATCGAGAAACCCCCACCGAATACTCTGCTAATCGATGACGGTCCGGGCGTTGTGGAGCAGCCAGAGCCCGGCGAACGAGCGGAGGAGGCGGAACCGGGACCGGTTCAGCTCGTTGAGCCGTTCCGGGACGTCCTCGCTCGACTCGATCCCCTGCCGGAACCGCCGGTCGAGCTCCTGCGCCTTCACCAGGGCCCGCGCGCAGGAGTTCAGGACCTCGACCTGCGGCTCCGAGGTCAGGTCCTTGAGCGCGACCGCCTGCTCGTCGATCCGGATCCGGAGCGCGGCGCCCTCGAGGAAGAGGAGGTCCCGGGCGATCGCCTCGCGCCCGGGCGGGTAGTCGTTCTCCTGGAGCCGGCGGGCCGCCCGGACCTCCCACGGCTCCAGCCGGAGACGGGCGAGCGCGGCCGTGAAGGCCGCGTGGCCCGAGCCCGTCCCTTCGGTCACCATCTCGACCGAGTAGAGGATCTTCGCGGCGTGCTCGCCGGCGATCGGGTCCGAGACGACGTCGGTCACGAGGGGCGAGGCGACGTCCGCGTCCGTCGCAGGCTGCGGCGCCGCCAGGCCCTCGGGGACCCGGTCGTCCTTGGCCAGGTCGCGGACGAAGAGCTGGGCGCGGGTGACCTCCACCTCCTCCGCGGGCGCCGGGAGGACCTCCTCGAGGGCCTCCTCGACCGCCTCGGCCCCCGGCGGGCCCGGGAGGTCGAGCTTCCCGAGGAGCTGGTCGATCGCCTCGGCCAGCCGCGTCACCTCGGCGTGGCGGATCTCCCCTTCGTTGCGGCGCTTGTCGAAGGCCTCCTTGGCCTGCCAGAAGCGCCCCAGCTCGGCGAGGACCTCCTCGCTCCCGGCGCCGGCGCTCTTGGCGAGCTCGCGCTCGAGCTCGAGGAGCCGCTGGGACGAGTCGAGGATCCGTCGCTCCTCCTCCTGGTAGAGGGCCTGGAACCTGTTCTTCGCCGCGAGGTTCGCCTCGAGGATGGCGGAGAGGACGTCGACGTCGTAGTAGACGGGCCCGAGCCGGTGCTTGAGGGTCCGGAGGTTCTCGAGGATCTTCTTCTCGGTGAGGTCCTCGAAGCGGGCGCACTCCTCGATGTCGGTCTTGAGCCGTCCGAGCGCCTTGATCACCTGCGCCTTCTCGGCGCTCGGCACCGGGGAGCGCCGGTGGAGCGCGAGGAGCTGGCCGAACAGCTTGGCCAGCTCCTGCGGGAAGCGCGTGAGGTAACGCCCGTCGTCCAGCGACCGCCGGGCGCCGACGAGCGTGATGAGGAAGTCGATCTTGTCCATCGTCTCGGGCGAGACCTGGCGCGCGTAGAAGTAGAACCTCAGGAGGGCGAGGAGGAGCTTCTCGTCCTCCGTCCTCACCTTCTCGAAGAAGCGCCTCACGTACGAAGGCGCGATCTTCTCGTCGTCGGCCGTGAGCTGCCGCGAGACCGTCTCGAGCCGGCTCTCGAGCTGGTTGATGAGCTCGAGGACGGCCGGCGGCGGCTGGAACGTCATCGCCGTCGTGACGCTCTTGATCTGGTCGTAGAGGGCCTGGAAGTCGACCTGGTATCCGGGCGCGTCCCCGAGGAACGTCTTGTGGATCCCCTGGAGGAACTGGTGGAACGTCCAGAGCGTCTTGAACTTCTCGGTCAGACGCGTGTAGGCGTTGTGGAGCTCCCGCAGGTCGAAGATCGATGAGCTCAAGGTGCGTGCATTATAGTGGCACCCCGTGATCGACCGCGTCCTGCTGTCCGAAAGCGCCATCTCGTCCCGCCTCGACGAGCTCGCCCGGGAGATCGACGCCCGCTACGCGGGGGGGGAGATCCTGGCCGTCGGGATCCTCAAGGGGTCGGTCTTCTTCCTGACCGACCTCCTCAAGCGGCTCCGGTCCCCCGTCGCCCTGGACTTCCTCCAGGTGAGGACCTACTCGGGGACCTCCTCCACCGGGAACTTCCAGGTCGTCCGGGACCTCTCCACCGACATCGAGGGGAAGGACGTCCTCCTCTTCGAGGACGTCGTCGACACCGGCCTGACCCTGCGCCGCCTGCTCGAGCTCCTGGCCTCCCGGCGCCCCCGTTCCCTCCGGATCGCCGCCCTCCTCAAGAAGGACCTCCCCGAGAACCGGGACATCCCGGTCGACTTCCTCGGCTTCACCATCGGCCCCGAGTTCGTCGTCGGCTACGGCCTCGACCTCGACGAGCGCTACCGCAACCTTCCCTACGTCGCCATCTGGGACCCGACGAAATGAGCGAACCGCTGAAGACCATCGCCGTCCCCGGAGCCCCCAAGGCCATCGGCCCCTATGCCCAGGGGATCGTGGCAGGGGGGCTCCTCTTCACCGCCGGGCAGGTCCCCCTCGACCCCGCGACCGGGAAGCTCCTCTCGGGGACCGTCGCGGAGGAGACCAACCGGGTCTTCGACAACCTCGAGGCGATCCTGGCCGGCGCGGGCTGCGGGTTCCCGGACGTCGCCAAGGCGACCGTCTTCCTGACGGACCTCGGGGACTTCGCCGAGATGAACGGCGTCTTCGCCGCCAGGTTCGGCGACCACCGCCCGGCGCGGTCGACCGTCCAGGTCGGCAGGCTCCCGGCGGGGGCCCGGATCGAGATCGAGCTGGTCGCGAAGATCCCCTGATCCGGGCGGCCGCCCCCTCGCCTCCGGGCGCCCGTTCCCCCCGAGACCCCCTCGGAGGGGGCCCGTCGGCGACGGGACGGGAGCCTTCCCGCCACCCGGTCAGCGCTCGGCCGCCGCGTCGCGGAAGGCCTGCGCCGCGCGCTCGACGTCGGGGTCCCCGACGTCCGCGTGGGTGACGAGGCGGAGCGCCCGCTCGCCGGCCGACCCGGCCAGGACCCCCCGGCGCGCCAGCCGGGCCAGGGCGACCGCGGCGCCCCCCCAGACCGCCTCGTCCAGCGTGACCATCAGGATGTTCGTCTCGACGGCCGACGGGTCGGCCGAGACTCCCGGCACCTCGGCCAGAAGGCCGGCGAGCCGCCGGGCGCGGGCGTGGTCCTCGGGGAGCCGGGACCGCTCCGATTCCAGGGCGACGAGGGCGGCGGCCGCGATCACCCCGACCTGCCGCATCCCGCCGCCGAACAGCTTCCGGACCCGCCGCGCCTCCTCGACGAAGGCCCGGGACCCGGCGACGGCGCTCCCCACGGGGGCCCTCAGCCCCTTCGAGAAGCAGACCATGACCGAGTCGAGGCCGCGGGCGAGCTCGGCCTCCGGGACGCCGAGCGCCGCCGCCGCGTTCCAGAGCCGGGCGCCGTCCATGTGGACCTTGAGCCCCCGCCTCCGCGCGAGCGCGAGGGTCTCGTCGATCGCCGGCCGCGGCAGGACCGTCCCCCCGGCGAAGTTGTGGGTGTTCTCCACGGCGATGAGCGCCGTCCGGGGGAGGTAGTAGGTGCTCTCGGGGCGGATCCACGCCTCGACCTCGGCGACCGGCATCCGGCCCCGCTCGCCGGCGACCGGGCGCGGCAGGAGCCCCGAGAGGGCGGCCATCGCCCCCATCTCGTAGTGGAAGACGTGGCTCTTGGCCTCGACGATCACCTCGCTCCCGGCCGGGGCGTGGACCCTCAGGGAGATCTGGTTCCCCATGGAGCCGGTCGGGACGAAGAGGGCCGCCTCGAGCCCCAGGACCTCCGCCGTCCGCTCCTCGAGCCGCCGGACGGTCGGGTCCTCTCCATAAACGTCGTCACCGACCTCGGCCTCCGCCATGGCGCGGCGCATCGCCGGGGTGGGCCGGGTGACGGTGTCGGAACGGAAGTCGGACGGGGGGCTCGTCGTCATCTCTCCTCCTCCCGGGCAGTGTACGGCGCGCCCGTGGCAGACTCGACGCCGATGCCGCTCGAGATCGTCGAGACCTTCCCCGTCGGGCTCCTCGGGTGCAACTGCGTGATCGTCGCCGACCCGGCGACGGGCGAGGCCGTGGTGGTCGACCCGGGCGACGAGGTCGACCGGATCCTGGCTTCCCTCGACCGCTCGCGCCTGCGCGCCGTCGCCCTCGTCCACACCCACGCCCACTTCGACCACGTGGGCGGCTCCGCGCGCCTCGCCGCCGAGACCGGCGCGCCGCTCCTCCTCCACGCGGGCGACGTCCCGCTCTACGCAGGCCTCGAGTCCCAGGGGCGCCTGTTCGGCTTCCGGCTGGAGCGGCCCGGAGAGGTGACGCGGACGCTGGCCGACGGGGAGCGCGTGGCCTGCGGGTCCGGGTCCCTCGAGGTGCTCCACACCCCCGGGCACACCGCGGGGAGCGTCTGCTTCCGGCTGGACGGCCCCCGGCCGGTCCTCCTCTCCGGAGACACGCTCTTCCGCCGGTCGATCGGCCGCACCGACCTCCCCGGCGGGTCTTTCGAGGACCTCGTCACGTCCATCGAGAGCCGGCTCTTCACGCTCCCGGGCGACGCATGGGTCCTCCCCGGCCACGGCGAGCCGACGACGATCGCCGAGGAGTCGCGCCTCAACCCGTTCGTCGGCGACCCCTCGCGCCGGCTCAGCTAGGCCCGGCCGACCCGGCCGCCGGGGGCCCTCCCGGCACCGGGATCCTGACCGTGAAGAGGGTGCCGCGCCCGGGGCGGCTCTCCACGCCGATCGTCCCCCCGTGGAGCTCGACGTACCCCTTCGCCAGGGTCAGCCCGATCCCCGTCCCGCGCCACGCCCGGGTCGTCGAGCCGTCCCCCTGACGGAACCGGTCGAAGATGAACGGGAGGTCGGCCGGATCGACCCCGACGCCGTCGTCGCTCACGCGAAGGACCACCGCGTCGGCCTCGCGACGGGCGTCGACGTCGATGCGGCCCCCCTTGTGCGTGAACTTGACGGCGTTGTGGACGAGGTTCCAGAGGACCTGGCGCATCCTCAGGCCGTCGAGGGGGACGACCACCTCCGACGGCCCGGGCGCGGAGACGTGGAGCGCGATCCCTCGCCCCTCCGCCATCACGGCGGCCGGCTCGACGGCGTCGCGAACGAGGCGTCCGAGGTCGGCGGGCGCCCTCTCGATCCGCGCCAGCCCCTCCTCCACCCGGGAGAGGTCGAGGAGGTCGGAGATGAGGGCCTGCAGGAACTCCGCCGACCGGCGGATCTGCTCCACCGCGGTCGCCACCGTGGCCCGGTCCGGCTCGTCCTCGGCCAGGATCTCGCTCCAGCCGAGGATGGCCGTCAGCGGCGTCCGGAGCTCGTGATTCACGTTCTGGATGAAGTGGTCCCGGTTCCGGTTCGCGTCCCGGAGCCTGTCGTAGCTCCCCTGGAGCTCGTCGAAGAGCCGGGCGTTCCGCAGCAGGAGGGCTCCCTCGTCCGCGAGGGTCTCCAGGGCGGCCACGTCCTCCTCGTCGAGGTCGGCGGGCTTGTCGAGGACGACGAGGACGCCGACCGGCCCGGCGTCCGTCCGGAGCGGGACGAAGACGGCGTTGCGGTCGAGCCCGACGAGCCGCGCGAGCGGCAGGGAGACCTTGGGGTCGGCGAAGGGCGCGTTCGAGACGAAGGTCTCCCCGCTCTCGAAGGCGAGGGGCGCGAGCCCGTGGTCGGACGGGCCGAGGACGAGCCCCCGGAGGCGGTCGTCGGCGACCCCGTAGCCGGGCCGGGACGCCACGAGCCGGCGGGAGTCCGGCTCCCAGGCGTAGACGAACGCCTTCGTGGCGCCGACGAGCTCCGCCGCGGCCCGGGCCAGGCGCGCGCTGGTCTCCTCCGGCGCCGTCCGCAGGCTCGCGCCGACGGCGAGGTCGTGCGCTCCCTGCATCGAGCGGATCCTCCGGCGGACGCGCCGGTCGAGCGCGACGAGGGCCGATGCGAGCCTCCCGACCTCGTCCCGGCGGCCGGCCTCGGGCAGGTCTTCCGGAGCCGAGCCCGCCGCGACGGCATCGGCGTATCGCGCGGCGCGGCGGAGGGGGGAGACCGCCCGGCGGGTCATCAGGACGACCCCCGCGGCGACGATCGGGAGGAGGGCGAGAGCCAGGACGGCGTCGCGGACGCGGCGCTCGTGCGCCTTCTCGAAGACGGGGGCGAGCCGGGCCACGACGGCTGCCCGAACAGCGGAGACCGGGAGGGTCCGGACGTAGGTCCACCGGACCGCCGTCAGCGGGCGGAAGGAGGCGAGGAGCTCCTCGCCGTCCGGATCGACGGTCGTGTCCCGGGGGCCATCCCCTCCCGCCGCGCCGACGAGGGCCGCGAGGGCCTCGACGCGCCGGGCCGCGGCGCCCCCTTCGGCCTCCCCGGGACGGCTCACGTAGATGGCGCGGACGCCTCCGTCGCGCGTGAAGACGTACTCGGTCCCCTCCGGGTCGGCCTGGAGGACCCCGCGGCGGAAGAACTCCTCCAGCGCGAAGTCGATCCCGACCTCGGCCCGGAGCCTCCCGTCCGGACCGTACACCGGGGCGAGAGCCGAGACGATCTGGCCTCGCCCCAGGTAGACGTCCAGGTAGGGCCGCGTCCACTCGACCCGCCTCCGGTCCGCCGTCCCTCCCGGCGGAAGGACCGCGGGCCATCGCGTGGTGAACGCGAAGTCCGGGGGGAGGCTTCGGGTCGCGAAGAGCCGCGAGAGGTCCTGCCACGGGACCGCGCGCAGGACTCCGGACGACGTGGTGACGAAGATGGCCGAGATCAGGCGGTGGCCCGCCATCAGCCCCGTGAAGCGGCCCTCGAGCGTCCGGGTCGCCGCGAGGTCCGAGAGGGCCGCGGGCGTCAGGCCGTAGCGGCGGGAGACGGCGGCGCCCGACCCCTCCCGCCGCCGGGCCAGGTACGGGCGGCCGGCCTCGTCGTCGAGCTCCTCCTTCGGACCCGCGAGCCCCGCGGGGGCGCTCAGGGCCGCGCCCGTCGCCTGAACGGCCTCCGAGAGGACGCCCAGCGCCTCCCACGCCTTCTCCTCCAGGTCCTCGCGCCGCTGGTCCGCCGCGCGCTGGAGCTCCGCGCGGCCCTGGCGGATCGCCTCGGTCTCCACGATGGCGGTCAGCTGCCGCTCGGAGCGCGACGCGAGCCGGACCGACAGGACGCCCCAGACGGCGACCGGGACGAGCAGGAACGGCAGCGAGACGAGGGCGAGGCGCGCGCCGAGGGACGACCGGGGGTCGAACGAGGAGAGTCGCTCGAGGACGGCCGCGGAACGGGGACGGGTCCCGCCCGGCTGCTCCATCCGCTCACTCTAATCCCGAGGGGCCGCCTCCGGGGAGTAAGGGACGAGCTTCGGGGGCCTGGCGTCGGCCTCGAGGAGCCAGGCGGTCCGGCCGCGGAAGTAGGAGAGGAGGTCCGAATCCGCCTTCCCCCCCATCTCGCGCGCCCAGACGACGGGAGCGGCGTCGATGTCGGGCCCGTTGTAGACGTACTCGAGGTGCGGCGAGTGGCTCTTCGCGTAGCGCACGAGGACGAGGTGCCGGCCCCCGAGGGACTCGAGCCGCGCCTCGATGTCGGCGCGGGCGAACCCCGCGTACCTCACGAGGGTGTACCAGGCGGGCGGCCAGCCGCCGAGCTGCAGGCCGAGCGGGGCCGCCGCGAGACGGACCGCCAGGGTCGCGAAGCCGGCCGCGGCGAACGCGGCGACGAGGGGCCGTCCCGCCCGGCGCGCCCCCGCCGGACGCCACGCGGCGAGGCGGCGGAGCCCCTCCACGAGGACCAGGACGAGGACGGCCGCGACCGGGGCCGCGTAGTGCGGGAACATCCACCACGCCACGATCACCCACCCGACGGCAGAGAGCCCGAGGATCGCCGCAGGGATCCTCAGCCGCCTGCTTCGGAGGCCCACGAGGCCGGCGAGGAGCGCGGGCGTCAGGAGCGGCCCCACGAAGAAGAGCCAGAGGACACCGAACTTGCCCGCCGCCCGCGTGGCGAGGTCCGACAGCCTGCGGCTCCCCTGGTAGCCGGAGAGCTCCCAGCTCGTGTAGAAGCGCCGCATCACCTCGTGACGGTAGGCGGGGGCCGGGCGCGGGGCCTGCCAGACGAAGTGCTGCCCCACGGCGTACGTCTCCCGGTCGAGCTGGTACGGGAGCTTCAGGGCGTGGCCGGTGATGGCCAGGTCGTAGCGGAGGAGGAAGGCGCCCGCCAGCGCGACGACGAGGGACGCCGGGACGAGGGCCGAGCGGATCCAGGCCCCGCGAGACCACGTCCCCGGCCGCGCCAGGCGCCAGAGGAGCCAGCCGGCGACGGGGAGCGCGGAGACGAACCCCTCGAACGGGCGCGAGAGCGCGAGGAGGGAGAGGCCGACGCCGAGGACGCCTCCCGCCAGGGGCCGGGGACCGCGGCGGAGCCGGCCCACCGCGCCGAGGACGAGCGCGCCCCCGATGCCTGCGACGGCGCCCCCCCAGTAGCTCGTCGCCCAATAGCTCAGGACGCCGATCCGGAGCGTGGCGAGGAAGCCCCCCAGGAGGGCCCATCCCGGCGGCACCCAGGCCTGCAGGGCCCAGCAGACCGCCGCGCAGAAGAGCGCGCACGAGAGCCAGACGCCGGCGACCGGCAGGTGGGCGAGGAGGATCCCCAGGGCGAGGACCGCGCCCTGGGCGGGCGGGTGCATCGCCATGTACGTCGGCTGCATGAGGACGTGGAACGTCTCGAAGTGGACCCACATCGGGTGCGCGGGGTTCGTCAGCCTTCCGAGAGCGAACGTCGCGCCTGCCAGGAGGTACCCGAACTCGTCGTGGACGTACGGGACCGGGATCCCGACGAGGGGGAGCGCCAGGAGCTGGGCGGCGAGCGTGACGAGGAAGACGGCCGCCACCGCCAGCGGGCGGCGGCGGGCCAGCGTCCGGCCGGCCGTCAGGAGCTTCCCCGTCGCTCCCGTCCGGAACCGCCCCCGCGAGACTCCGAGGCGCCAGCAGCCGACCGCGCCGGCGGCGAGGATCGCCTCGACCAGCAGCAGCCCGTAGGCCCAGCGCCCCAGGAAGGCCCCCGGCCCGCTACTCGTAGCGGAGGGCCTCGATCGGGTCGAGGCGCGACGCCTTGAGCGCCGGGTAGAACCCGAACGTCACGCCGACGAGCGCGGAGAAAAGGAAGGCCAGCGCCACCGCGGTCGGGGGGACGGACGTCGGCCAGTGCGCGTACTTCGCCACGAGGCTCTGGATCCCGATCCCGAGGGCGATGCCGACGAGGCCTCCGAAGACGGCGAGGACGACCGCCTCGACGAGGAACTGCGCGCGGATGTCGCCGCCGCGCGCGCCGATGGCCATCCTCACGCCGATCTCGCGGGTCCGTTCCGTCACCGAGACGAGCATGATGTTCATGATCCCGATCCCGCCGACCAGGAGCGAGACTCCCGCGATCGACCAGAGGAGGACCTTCATCGTGTTCGCCTGCTCGTCCGCGTGCTGGAGCATCTCGGTCTGGGAGCGGATCATGAAGTCGTCCTCCTGCCCCGCGGCCCGGTTGATCCGGTGGCGCTGGCGGAGGAGGGCGGTGATGTCGTCCTGCGTCCGCTGGACGAGGTCCTCGGAGGAGACGGCCACCATGATCATCCCGACGGCCGTCGTCCCCATGATCTTCTTCCGGACCGTCTCGTAGGGGGCGATGACGGTGTCGTCCTGGTCCTGGCCCATCATCGAGCCGCCCTTCGCCTCGAGGACGCCGACCACCTTGAAGGGGATGTTCTTGATCCGGATCGTCTGGCCGACCGGGTCGTCGCTCCCGAAGAGCGTGGTCGCCACCGTCTGCCCGAGGACGCAGACCTTGGCCGCGGCGCGGTTGTCGGCGTCGGTGAAGAACTGTCCCTGCGCGACGTTCCACGACCGGATCAGCGGCCAGTCGACCTCCCCGCCCTGGATCGAGGTCGACCAGTTCTGGTTGCCGTAGACGACCTGCGCCACCGTCCGGATCGAAGCGGAGACGTAGGCGGCGGTCGGGACCTCGTTCCGGATCGCCACGACGTCCTCCTCGGACAGCTTCGAGTTCGAGCCCCAGCCCGAGCGCGCTCCCGAGGAGGTGACGGTGCCGGGGAAGACCATGAGGAAGTTGGTCCCGAGGGACCTCAGCTGGGACTCGGTCTGGATCCGGGCCCCCTCGCCGATCCCGATCGTGGCGACGACGCAGGCGACGCCGATGATGATGCCGAGGGCGGTCAGGAGCGACCGGAGCTTGTTGCGCCCCATGGCCCGGAACGCGACCTTGAGGATGCTGGACGTCTTGGTCATGGATGGACCTCCGGGGCCCGCGGGCCGGGGCCGGGCGCGACCGGCGCCGGGGCCGCGAGGCGGCCCGCCACGCGCCGCTGCCCGACGGGCACGTCGCCGACCAGCCGGCCGTCGCGGAACGAGATGACGCGCCGGGCGTACTCGGCGATGTCGGGCTCGTGCGTGATGAGGATGACGGTCCGGCCCTCGTCGTTCAGCTTCTGGAAGATCTCCATCACCTCGTCCGACGTGCGCGAGTCGAGGTTCCCCGTCGGCTCGTCGGCGAGGAGGATGGTCGGCTCGTTCACGAGCGCGCGCGCGATCGCCACCCGCTGCTGCTGGCCGCCCGACAGCTGCGCCGGCGTGTGGTCCCACCGCTCGGCGAGCCCCACGTGGCCGAGCGCCGCGCGGGCCCGCTCGAGCTGCCCCGCGTCGGAGAGGCGGTGCTTCCTCGAGTAGAGGAGCGGCAGCTCGACGTTCTCGAGGGCGCTCGTCCGGGGGAGGAGGTTGAAGTTCTGGAAGACGAACCCGATCTTGTCGTTCCGGATCAGCGCCCGCGCGTCGCGGTCGAGCGAGGAGACGTCCACCCCTTCCAGGACGTACCTCCCCGAGGTCGGGCGATCGAGGCAGCCGACGATGTTCATGAAGGTCGACTTCCCCGAGCCCGACGGCCCCATCACGGCGACGAACTCGCCCCGCCCGATGGAGAGGCTCACGCCGTCGAGAGCGCGCACCTCCGTCTCGCCCATCGTGTAGACGCGGTGGAGGTCCTCGATGAGGATGACCGGCTCGTCCATTCTCGAGCCCCGCGATCTCAGAAGCGGCCCGGGCCGCGCCCGCCGCCGGGGTTGCTCATGGCGCGGGCCGTCGCCAGGCCCAGGACGATCGAGTCGCCCTCCTTCAGCTCGTCCGACTGGACCGCCGTGTAGTTCCCGTCGGTGATCGACGTCCTCACCTTCACCGGCCTGAGCTTCCCGCCCGCGACCTCGACGTAGACCTCCTGGGTCCGGCCGGCCCCGCCCGGGTGGCCGCTCCCGGCGCCCGGCCGTCCGTTCGGCCGCCCGGCCATTCCTCCGGGGCCGCCTTCGCGCCGCCGGCCCTCCCCCTGGGACGCCGGAGCCGCGGCGGCGGCCGAGGCGCCCTCCGGCTCCTTCGCCGCGCCGCCCGCGGCCGCGCCCTTCCCGCCCGGCTTGCCCCCGGACGCTCCGGGGACGAGGTCCGCGGGGTCCGGCCGGAAGCGGAGGGCGGCGTTGGCGACCCGGAGGACGCCCTCGCGCTTGTCGACCGGGATCAGGACGTTGGCGGTCATCCCCGGCTTCAGCGCGAGGTTCGGGTTGGAGACGTCGACGACCACCGGGTAGGTGACGACGTTCTGGACGATCTGCGGCGCCAGGCGGATCTGCGAGACGGCCCCGTCGAACTTCCGGTCGGGGAAGGCGTCGACGGTGAACGAGGCGTCCTGGCCCACCCGGACCCTCCCGATGTCGGCCTCGTCAACGTTGATGAGGACCTGCATCTTCGTCAGGTCCTGCGCGATCGTGAAGAGCGTCGGGGCGGAGAACGACGCGGCGACGGTCTGGCCGATGTCGTACTGCCGGTCGACCACGACGCCGTCGATCGGCGAGACGATCTTCGTGTAGCCGAGGTTCGTCTGGGCCTGCTTGAGGGACGCCTCCGACTGCTCGAGCATCGCCGCGGCGCCGTCCCGGGCGGCCTTCGCGGCGTCGAAGTCCGCCTGGGCGTTGAGCTGCTGGTCGAGGAGGTTCTTGGCGCGCGCGAACGTCAGCTCGGCGTTCAGCAGGTCGACCTTCGCCTTCTGCACGTCGGCGCGCCGCTGGTCGACCGTGGCCTGGAAGGGCGTCGGGTCGAGCTCGGCGAGGAGCTGGCCCTTCTTCACCTCGGAGTTGAAGTCGGCGTGGAGGCTGGCGATGATCCCCGAGACTTGGCTCCCCACCTTGACGGTGGTGACGGCCGAGAGCGAGCCCGTGGCCGTGACGGTGGCGACGACCTCGCCGCGGGTGACCTTCTCGAGGCGGAAGCGGGGCCCCCCGTTCGCCTTCTCCTTCCGGACGGCCCAGACGGCGACGCCGACCACCACGATCGCGGCTGCGATGACGAGGACTTTCTTCGACATGGACCCTCTTCTGGGGGAGGCTGTCCCCGGACGACCGAACGGGAGGAGCCGGACGGCCCCTCCCCTCTACGATCTAGAGACGCGGACGGGTTCAAAAGGTGCACGACAGACCGAAGCGGAAGGCGTTGAACGTCGAGACGGCCGGCCCCAGCCTCAGGCGGCGGGCCGCGTACTCGATGGTAGCGTGGATTCCCCTGGCCGGCGTCCAGACGACGGCGGGCTGGTGGAGCCGCTCGTTCCCGTCGAGGCCCTGGTACCGCCACTCGCTGTAGACGTAGCGGACGAGGATGGTCGGAAGCTCGAAGCTGAGGCCCGTGAGCCAGGCCGCGGCGTCGTCGTACCCGAGGCGGCCGCCCGCCTCGCGCGCCACCGAAGGGTCCCCGGACCGCGAGAGCCCCTCGACGAAGACCGAAAGCGGGCCGAGGCTCGCCGTCAGCTCCGCGATCGCGTCGCTCCTGCGGAGCTCTTCCGCCCCCGCGTCCCGGACGATCCGGGCGGTTCCGGCGGAGAGGGCGGGGTGGAGCTTCCAGAGCCCCTTGTCGAGGACGAACGACACCTTCCCCTCGAGTCCGTCCCTCAGGACGGCTCCCGGGTCGGACTCGACCCCCCGCCCCTCCTCCTCGAAGGCGACGTGGTCGTTCTCCCCGACGAAACGGGCGGCCCAGGCGAGGCTGTTCCAGCCCAGACGGACGTCGCCCCAGAGGCCCGCGCCCCAGTCGGGGTTTCGGCCGACGCCGTTGAGGGAGAAGAGGTCGCCGCCGAACGAGATGTCGTCGAGACCCAGGATCGTCGGGAGCTTTCCCGCCCGGAGCTCCCCCGCGGGGGTCTTCGCCCAGGCGTACCCCTCCCAGAGCCAGACGCTCCCGGGGTAGTAGTCCCTGAACGTCCCTTCCCGCGCGCGGAGGTCGGCGCGGGCGCCGAACGAGCCTCGCTCGAAGGACGCGGCCACCGACGCCCAGAAGAGCTCCGCCTTCCTCTGATCGCGCTCCCGCGTCGGCTCGAGGTCCGAGAGGACGACGGAGAACGCGAAGGTCGGCCCCCCGGACCTCGCCGCGGGCGCCTGGGCGGCTGCCGCGGGGGCCAGGAGGCCGGTGAGGACGAGGAGGAGGGCGGCGGCACCGGGACGGGCGCGCATCGGAGCCCCGTATGATACGCAGCCTTGGCGTCCGCACCGATTCCCGCGGGGCTCGAGGTCCCCTTCGTCACCGAGCGCCTCCGGAACGGCCTGGCGGTCGTCGTGGCTCCGCTGCCCGGCGTCCCGGTCGTGACGGTGGACGTGACCTACGACGTCGGGAGCCGGGTCGAGGAGCCGGGGCGGACCGGCCTCGCCCACCTCTTCGAGCACCTGATGTTCGAGGGGTCCGAACGGGTCCCGAAGGGGGAGCACGCCCGCCTCGTCACCTCCGCGGGGGGCGTCTTCAACGGGACGACCACCGAGGAGAGGACCAACTACTTCGCGACCCTGCCCGCCGAGGCCCTCGAGCTCGGGCTCTTCCTCGAGGCCGACCGGATGCGGGCGCTCGACCTCACCCAGGAGAACCTCGACCGCCAGCGCGAGGCGGTCAAGGAGGAGAAGCGCCTCCGGATCGACAACCAGCCGTACGGCCTCTCGTTCCAGGAGGCCGACTCCCTCGCCTACGAATCGTTCGCGTACCGGCACCCCGTCATCGGGTCGATGGAGGACCTCGACGCGGCCTCTCTCGCCGACGCGCGGGACTTCCACCGCCGCCACTACTCTCCGGCCAACGCCCTCCTCTGCGTGACGGGCGACGTCGAGCCGGCCGCGGCGCTCCAGGCCGTCCGCGAGCAGTTCGGCGAGCTCCCCGCGCGCGAGCGGCCCGCGCCGGTCGAGGTCGTCGAGCCGCCCCCCGCCGGCGAGCGGCGCCTCTCGGTGACCGACCCGCATGCGCTCTTCCCTGCCCTCCACCTCGACGTGAAGGCGCCGCCGCGGCGGCACGGGGACCTCCTGGCCCTCGCCTACGTCGAGAAGGTCCTCGGCGGAGGGGAGAGCGGACGGCTCTGGCGTCGCCTCGTGAAGGACGAGGAGCGCGCTCTCAGCCTCTCCATCAGCGTCGACGAGCGCCGGGGGCCCTCCCTCCTGCGCGTCTTCGCGATCGCGCGGGACGGGGTGGGGCTCGATCTCCTCGAGCGCGAGATCCGCGAAGACCTCGCCCGGGTCGCGGGGGACGGGCTCTCCCCCCGCGAGATGGAGAGGGCGCGCCGGATGCTGGAGGCGGACGCGGTGCGGGCGCTGCAGACGTCCCAGTCCGTCGCCTTCGTCCTCTCGGAGTACGGCCTCTACGACGGGGAGCCCGGCCTCTTCCGCGACGACCTCGGGCGCCTCCTCTCCCTGACCGCCGCCGAGGTGCGCGACGCGGCCGCCCGGCTCCTCCGCCCCGAGGCTTACTCCGTCGTCGAGGTCCGGCCCGGCGCGGAGGGGACGGCGGGGGCGGAGGCGTGACGGGCGGCCTCCCGGCGGTCGGCCCCCCGCGGCGTTTCGACGCTCCGCGGTTCGAGGGGCCGCCGGGGACGGCGGGCCCGCTCCTCCGCGCCGCCCGCTGGGGCCGGAGGCCGGTCGTCTCCGTGACGATCCTCCTCCCCGGGGCGGGGAGCGCGAGCGACCCGGAAGGGCGCGAGGGGCTGGCCGACCTGGTCGCCGACCTCTTCGGCTCGGGCACCCGCCGGAGGTCGGCCACGGCGTGGGCCGAGGCGATCGACGACCGGGCCGCGTCGGTCGACGCCTCCGCCGGGTTCGACGCCGCGGTCGCGCGGCTGAGCGCGCTGCCGGACGAGCTCGACGAGGCGCTGGCCCTCCTCGCGGAGGCGCTCCTCGAGCCCTCGTTCCCTCCCGAGGAGATCGAGAGGAGCCGCGGCCGGATCGTCGAGTCGCTGGCGGAGCAGCGTTCCGAGCCCGACTTCCTCGCCCGCGAACGGCTCCTCTCCGAGCTCTACCCCGGCCACCCGTACGGGAGGCTGGCGCCGCACGAGGAGTCGGTCGAGGCCCTCACGAGGGAGGACGTCGTCTCCTTCCACCGCCTGGGCTGGCGGCTCGACGGCGCCATCGTCACCCTCTGCGGTCCCCGGGACCCCTCCGAGCTCGTCGAGGCGGCCGGACGCGCCCTCCGGGCGGCGCCGTCCCCGGCCGATCCCCGCGCCGTCCTCGCGCCGGCGCCGCCGGGGCCGGCGGCCCTCGAGGTGCACGTCGTCGACCGGCCGGGCTCCGTCCAGACGAGCCTCCTCTTCGGGCGCCCCGCCGTCCGGCGCTCGGACCCGAGGTTCGTCGCCGCGACGGTGGCCAACCAGTCCCTCGGAGGCGACGCGGCGTCCCGCCTCTTCACCGTCCTCCGCGAGGAGCGCCGCCTGACCTACGGCGCCTTCTCGGGGCTCGTGGCGCGCCTCGTCGCCGGCCACTTCGTCGCCTCGGTCGACTGCCGGACGGAGGTGACGGGCGAGGCGGCGCGGGCCCTCCTCGACGAGCTCTCCCGCTTCGCGGCGGAGGGCCCGACCGACGACGAGCAGGCCCGGGCGAAGAGCTACCTCCGCGGCACCTTCGCCCTCGCGCACGAGACGCCCGGCGCCCTCGTCGCGGAGGAGGCGACCCGGGTCCTCTTCGGGCTCGGCGAGGACGACACGGCGACGTGGCGCGAGCGGGTCGAGTCCGTGACCCGGGAGGAGGCGCGGGAGACGGCCGCCGCCCTCTTCGCCCCGGACCGAGGAGTCCTCTCGGCCGTCGGGGAGGCCGCGGCGATCGTCCCGGCGCTCGAGGCCCTCGGCCCCGTGACCGTCTGGACGGCGGCCGGCGAGCGCGTCCGGGGCTGACGGGCCGCGTCTCCTCCGGGCGCCGGCCGCTCCCGTTCCCGGCCTTCGCTACTGCAGCTCTTCCGGCACCGGCGCCGCTCGGTTCTCCATCCGGGCGTTGACCGTCCGGCGCAGCCGGGTCCGGAAGGAGATCACCTCGAGCTGGCGGAGCCTGTTCGACTCGCCCGACCGCCGCCGCTGCTGCTGACGGACCACGGCCAGGAGGAGGGCGCTCCTCACGTACGTCCGGCGCTCGTCCGCCCGCCCCAGGCGCCCCTCGCGAAGCCTCCGCCACGGGTTCACGAGGACCTCGACGTCCTCCGCCGGGAGGATCCCGAGCCCCGCCTCCTCGGAGAGCTCGCGGCGGACGCGCCGCGATTCCGAGAGGTGCGGGAGGGCCCACGCGGCGAGCGCCAGGAGCGCGGCCGCGAGCGGCGGGAGCCAGGCCAGCCGCTCCTGCGCCCTCCGGCCCCCTTCGAGGAGCGCGAGGGTCGCCGCGGACGGGGCGCCGACGGCGGTCACCCAGCCGGCGACCCGCCGCCACCCCGCTTCCGCGTTCGCGCGGCACCCCTCCGCGGCGAAGAGCGAGACCGAGGCGAGGACCACGAGGGCGCCGAAGGCGATCGCCGGGAAGGGCTGGCCCCTCAGGGACGCCGCGGCCACCAGGGCGCTCGGCACGGCGAGGGCGAAGCCGTCCGGGAGCGCCTCGGCCGTCAGGGGCGACCACGTGCCGTGGAGGAGGAGCGCGGCCGCCGAGAACGCCAGGACGGCCGCGCCCGCTCCCCAGAGAGGCGCCGGCAGCTGCCGCGGCAGGAGCCCGAACGCGGCGAGGCCCGCGGCGGCGCCAGCGACCGCCAGGGACCGGACCGAGCCGCGCCGCGCCGCGAAGACCGCCGCGCCGAGCGCCGCCAGCCTCACGAGCGGGTCCGCGGTCACGCCCCGCCCCTCGCGCCGAACCAGGCGCGCGTCGCCTCGACGTCGCTCCGGATCTGCGCGGTCAGCTCCAGCATCGACGGGAAGACCCTCTCCTCCCGGAGCCTGTCGTGAAAGGCCAGCCGGACCGACTCGCCGTAGACGTCCGACGAGAAATCGAGGATGTACGACTCGATCGTCGTGGCGTACTCCTCGTAGACGGTCGGCCGCCGGCCGATGTTCGTGACGCAGGTGAACGTCCGCTCGAACGAACGGATGAGGACGGTGGTGACGTAGACCCCGTCGCGCGGGTAGAGCTCGTTCTCGGGCTTGAGGTTGATCGTCGGGAAGCCGATCCGGCGCCCCATCCGGTCCCCCTTGGCGATGGTCCCGTCCATCGCGTAGGGGCGGCCCAGGAGGGCGTTGGCGCGGGCGACGTCCCCCTGCTCGAGGAGGCTCCGGATCCTCGTGGAGGAGACCGCGTCGGCCCCGTCGCCGACGAGCGGGAGCGGCACCACCGTCAGACCGATCGCCGCCCCGATCTCCGCCATCATCCCGACGTTCCCCCGCTTCCCGCAGCCGAAGACGAAGTTCGACCCGACGTGGACCTCGCGGGCCGCGAGCCGGCGGCCGAGGAAGTCGCGGACGAACTCCTCCGCGGGAAGGGACGCGAACGCGCGCGTGAAGGGGACGACGAGGAGGGCGTCGACGCCCTGCTCGGCGATCGACTCCTCGCGCTGCCTCAGGGTCTGGATCAGCTTCGGCGCGCGCTGCGGGTGGAGGACCCGGAGCGGGTGCGGGGTGAACGTCAGGACGATCGCCGGGGCGTCGAGCTCCCGCGCCCGCGCCACGACGCCCCGGAGCATCTCCTGGTGCCCGAGGTGGACCCCGTCGAAGTTCCCGATGGTGACGACGCCCCCCTTCGGGAGGTCGGTCCGCCGGAGCGGGTCCTGGACGACGATCACCGGACGGTCACCCGACGATCACCCGACGACCCGGCCCACGAGGTCGTAGTCATGAGCCGACGTCACCTTCACGCGGACGATCGACCCGGGCAGGGGCTCGAACCCCTCCGGGGCGTCGTTCAGGAGGAGGCGGCCGTCGATCTCCGGGGCCTGCCGCTTCAGCCGCCCGGCGAGGAGGAGCTCCGACTCGTCCGCCGGCCCCTCCACGATGGCGTCCAGCACCTGCCCCTTCAGGGCGCGGTTCCTCGCGCGGGAGATCTTCCTCTGCAGCTCCATCAGCGTCCCGACCCGCTCCTCCTTCACCGCGGCCGGCACCGGGTCGCCGAGAGGCTCGGCGCCGGAGCCCGGCTCCGGCGAGTAGGGGAAGACCCCGAGGTGGTCGAGCTCGACCTCCCTCACGAAGGAGACGAGCTCGGCGAAGTCGGCGTCGCTCTCCGTGGGGAACCCGACGATGAAGGTCGTCCTCAGGGCGATGCCGGGCACCTTCTCCCGCATGCCGTGGAGGAGGCGGGCGTAGCTCGCCGGGTCGCCCCCCCTCTGCATGGCGGCCAGGACGCCGCGCGAGACGTGCTGGAGCGGGATGTCGACGTAGGGGACGAAGCGCGGCTCCGCGGCCATCAGGTCGAGGACGGAGGGGTGGAGCGTCTTCGGGTAGGCGTAGAGGAACCGGATCCAGGGGACCGAGGTCCCGGCGACGAGCGCGCGGACGAGGGTCGCGAGCCCCTCCCGGCCCAGGCCGGCGTCCTCTCCGTAGCGCGTGGTGTCCTGCGAGACGAGGACGAGCTCGCGGACCCCCTGCGCCTCGAGCCCTCGCGCCTCGGCCACGAGCGACTCGACCGACCGGGAGCGCTGGAGCCCGCGCATCTGAGGGATGGTGCAGAAGGTGCACGGGTTGTTGCAGCCCTCCGCCACCTTGAGGTACGCGTAGCCGCGCCGGCCCGTCAGGACGCGCGGCGCCCGGTCGTCGTAGAGCCGCGTCGCGAGGGGCTTGTCGGTAAAGCGCGGCAGGCCGGGGAGCCCGAGCGCGGCGGCCGGCGCCTTCTCGAGCTCGTCGAGACCGATGAAGTGGTCCACCTCGGGGAGCTCCGCCGCCAGCTCGGCGCCGTACTTCTGGACCATGCACCCCGCCACCACCACGCGGTCGATCTCGCCCGCCTCCTTGCGGCGGACCTGCTCGAGGACGGCGTTGACCGACTCCTCCTTCGCCTGGTCGATGAAGCCGCAGGTGTTGACGATGACGACCCGCGCGCCGTCGGGATCGGCGAGCGGGTGGCCTTCCCGCTTCAGGTACCCCAGCATGACCTCGGTGTCGACGAGGTTCTTCGGGCACCCGAGCGAGACGATTCCGACGGAGGGGAGCTTCAGCGGCATGAAGAGGGTTCCTCGCGCCTCCCGGAAGAGGCGCGATCAGAACTTTTTATTATATCCGCCGCGCGCCGCGGCCCGGCTTTTGGGGGACGCCGCGGGGTCGGAGACGGCCGTCGCGCGTCAGCGGACCGGGATCCCGAGCGCCGCCCCCATCCTCTTCAGGTCGCCCATCATCGCCGCGAAGAGGTCCGGCGTGAGCGCCTGGGGCCCGTCGCAGAGCGCCTCCGCCGGCCGGGGGTGGACCTCGACGATGACCCCGTCGGCGCCGGCCGCCAGGGCGGCGCGTGCCATCGGCGCGACGTAGGCGGTGATCCCGAGCGCGTGGGACGGGTCGACGATCACCGGGAGGTGCGTCTTCGACTTCAGGACCTGGACCGCCCCGAGGTCGAGGGTGTTGCGGGTCGAGGTCTCGAAGGTCCGGATCCCGCGCTCGCAGAGGACGACGTGGCGGTTCCCGGCGGCCAGGACGTACTCGGCGGCCAGGAGGAGCTCCTCGATCGACGACATCATGCCGCGCTTGAGGAGGACGGGGCGCTTGCTCTGCCCCACCTCCTTCAGGAGCGAGAAGTTCTGCATGTTCCGCGCGCCCACCTGGAGCATGTCGGCCCGCTCGGCGACCCGCGCGACGTCCTCCGGCGCCATCACCTCGGTCACGATCGGGAGGTGGTACTCCTGCCCGGCGCGCCAGAGGATGTCGAGGCCCTCCCAGCCGAGCCCCTGGAACGCGTAGGGGCTCGTCCGGGGCTTGAAGACCCCTCCGCGGAGGACCCGGCCGCCCCCCTCCCGGACGACGCGGGCCGTCTCGAAGACCTGCCGCTCGTTCTCGACGGCGCACGGCCCGGCGACGACCACGAAGCCCTCCCCGAACAGGACGTCCCCCACCTTCACCTGCGTCCGCTCGGCGCCGCCCGCGCGGCGGGCCGCGAGGGGGTAGGCGACCTTCGACTCGGCCGCGACGGGGACGCTCGTCTCCACGGGGGCCGGCGGGGCCTGGGGCGGCGAGAGGTCGACGTCGCGCGGGACGTCGAGCGCCGCGTCGGTCTTGCGCGGGTAGCAGCCGAGGACCCTGAGGTACCGGGCGTTGTGCCCGATCCCCTCGAGCGCCCGGGCGACCCGCGGCTCGTCGACGTTCCCCTCGATGTCGACGTAGAACTGGTACTCCCACGGGGTGTTCGTCATCGAGCGGCTCTCGAGCTTGGTCATGTTGATCTGGGCCCGGGCGAGCTCGGAGAGGCAGCGCTCGAGCGCCCCCTCCTTGTGGTCCGTCACCAGGAGGAGGGAGGTCCGGCAGGGGATGCGCGGGTCGAACTGGAACCTCTTCCGGTGGACGACGACGAAGCGGGTCTGGTTGTTCCGCTGGTTCGCGATGTCGCGCCTCAGGACGACGAGGCCGTGCAGCTCCCCCGCCTCGGCGCTGGCGATCGCGGCGTTCTCCTCGCTCCCGAGCTCCTTGACCTTCTGGACGCTGGCCGCGGTGTCGATGAAGCTCTCGGCGGTGACGCCGGGGAGCCCGTCGAGGAACTCGCTGCACTGCATCAGCGCCTGGGGATGCGAGTAGACGCGGCGGATCCGCGAGAGCGGCACGGGGGCGAGGCCGAGGAGGCAGTGCTCGACCTGCCAGACCTCCTCGCCGACGACGTGGAGCTTCGAGCTCCCGAGGAGCGTGTAGGTCTCGTTGATGCTCCCCGCCACCGAGTTCTCCAGCGGCAGGATCGCGTAGTCGCACTCGTCGCGCTCCACCGCCTCGACGGCCTGCCGGAAGGAGCGGTACCCGACGAAGATCGGCTCCTCCTTCCGGTCGCCGAAGAACTTCCGGCCGGCGAGGTGGCTGTAGGCCCCGTCCGTCCCCTGGTAGGCGACCCTCAGGAGCGGCGGCTCCGCCCCGGTGTTCGCGTCGCGCGTGAGGCGGCTCTCCTGCTGCCTCACCGACGCCTCGACGACGTCCCTGAAGATCCTCACGACGTGGAAGGCGTTCAGCCCCCGGCGCTGCGCGTCGCGCCCGACCTTCGACAGCAGGTCCCGCTCGCGCTCCAGGTCGCGCAGGAGGAGCTCCTGGTCGCGGCTCTTCAGCGCGGCGACCTCCTCGACCACCGCCGACCGCTCGGCCAGGAGGTCGAGCAGGGCCGCGTCGATCCGGTCGAGCGCCGCCCGCACCCCGTCGAGGTCCGTCATCCCTTCCTCCCGCCCCCCGGGGCGCACCCGGGGGAAGGGTCCATTGCAGCAAGGCGGGGCCGTCCGCGTCAATCGACCGCGTCCGCCTCCCCGCGGGAGCGGATCGACACGCCCCCTCAGTCCGCCGGCTCCGGCGAGGCCTCGAGGACGGGGAAGCGCGTTCCGGCGGGGAGCTCGATGCCGAACGTCTCCCGGAGGAGGTCGAGGAGGGGGTCGCCTCCCGGGACGAGGCTGCTCGCGGCGGTGGTCCCGTCGTCGACGAGGAGCTCGCGGTCGCGGAGCGTGATGCGGCGTTCCTCCGTCATCCTCTGGGCGGTCAGCGTCTTCACGAAGCGGGAGGAGGGATGGGTCGAGACGTAGTGGTTCGCCACCTCGTAGTCGACGACCTCCTGCGGCTCGAGCGTGAAGGCGTAGAGGTCCGCCCAGTCGCCGGTCACGCGCGACTGAAGGACCCACGCCCCGGCGGTCCGCACCGCCCGATAGCTCCAGGCGCCGTGCCGCGCCTCCTCCCCCGCTCCGAACGGCACCGGCTCGAGGAGACCTCCCGCGCCGAAACCGACGTCGGCGAGCCACTCGCGCCCTCCGGCGGTCACGAGGAGTGTCATGTGGGTCCGCGGGAGGAGCCGGGTCGTCCCGGCGCGGACCCGCGCCGCCAGCATCGTCACCGGGAACCCGATCTCGCGGAGGACCGCCGAGAAGAGGAGGTCCTGCTCGAAGCAGTACCCGCCGCGGCGCGCCGAGACGAGCTTGGCCTGGAGGCTCGCCAGGTCGAGGCGGACGGGGCGTCCCAGGAGGACGTCGAGGTTCTCGAACGGGACGCGCGTGGCGTGCTGCCGGTGGAGGCCGAAGAGGACCTCGCGCGAGGGCTCGACGGGCCCGTCGTACCCGATCCGCCCCAGGTAGGCGTCGAGGTCGAGCACCGGGGCGGGCGCGGGGGCCGCCGCGGCGCTGGCCGCGCCGGCTGCGCCGGCGGGGCCGGCCGGGACCTCCCGTGTCGTCTCGTCCATCCGCCCGGGAGGATACGCAGGAGCCTGCGTCGGGTTCCAGGGGCGGGGAGGAGAATCGGCCACCCGACAGGAGGACCTCATGCCTGCGCCAGCTGCTCCGCCGGGGCGGATCGCCCCGCTCGAGATCGACCCCGAGGAGTTCCGCCGCCTGGGCCACGCGCTGGTCGACCGGATCGCCTCCCTCGTCGCCTCGCTCCCCGACCGTCCCGTTACGCCGGGCGAGCCGCCCGCCCGCATCCGCGAGGTGCTGGGCGGGGGCAGCCTGCCGGCGGCGGGGACCGACCCCGGCCCCCTCCTCGAGAGGGCGGCCGACCTCCTCGCGGAGCACTCCCTCTACAACGGGCACCCCAGGTTCTTCGGATACGTCACGGCCGGCCCGGCGCCGGTCGGAATCCTCGGCGAGCTCCTCGCCGCCGCCGTGAACCCGAACGTCGGCGCCTGGGGCCTCTCCCCCGTCGCCTCGGAGGTCGAGGCGCAGACCGTCCGGTGGATCGCCGAGATGATCGGATTCCCCGCGGGCTGCGGCGGGCTCCTCGTCAGCGGCGGCACGGCGGCGAACGTGGTGGGGCTCCTGGCCGCGCGCCGGGCACGGGCGGGCTGGGACGTCAGGACGGAGGGGCTCCGCGGCGGGCCGCCGCTGACTCTCTACGCCTCGCCCGAGGTCCACACCTGGCTGAAGAAGGCGGCCGACCTCCACGGCTTCGGGACCGACGCGGTCCGCGAGGTCGCGGCGGACGCCGACGGGCGGCTCGACGTCGCGGCCCTCCGGCGGACGCTCGAGGCGGACGCCGCGGGGGGGGCACGCCCCCTCGCGGTCGTGGCCTCGGCCGGGACGGTCTCGACCGGCACGGTCGACCCGATCGGCGCGCTCGCGGACCTCTGCCGCGAGCGCGGGATCTGGCTCCACGTCGACGGAGCCTACGGCGGCCTCGCGGCCGTCCTCCCGGACGCCCCCGACGACCTGAAGGCGCTCTCGCGGGCGGACTCCGTCGCCGTCGACCCCCACAAGTGGCTCTACTCCCCCCTCGATGCCGGCTGCGCCCTGGTCCGCGACAGCGCGCACCTCCCCGCCGCCTTCTCCTACCGTCCGCCGTACTACAGGTTCGAGGACGAGGAGCGCGCCGGGGGGACCAACTACTACGAGCACGGGATGGAGAACTCGCGGAGCTTCCGGGCGCTGAAGGTCTGGCTCGCCCTGCAGCACGCCGGGCGGGACGGGTACGCCCGGATGATCGGCGACGACGTGGCGCTGGCCCGCGCCCTCTTCGAGGCCGTGTCGCGCCACGCCGAGCTCGAGGCCCGGACGCGCCACCTCAGCATCGCCACGTTCCGCTACGTCCCGCCGCGTCTCGCGGGCCGGAGGGCCGAGAGCCGGGAGGAGCTCAACGAGCTCAACGCCGAGCTCCTCGCCCGGCTCCAGCAGGGAGGGGAGGCCTACGTCTCGAACGCGGTTGCGGGGGGCGACTTCCTCCTCCGGGCCTGCATCGTCAACTTCCGGACGGCCCTCGCCGACGTCGAGGCGTTGCCCGGGATCGTCGTCCGCCTGGGACGCCAGCTCGAGCAGGAACGGGGCGGCGCCGGCGCGGGATGAGCCGGCCGCCTCGCCCGCCGGGCCAATAATCCGCCCATGGCCGAGCGCCCGATCTACCTGGACTACAACGCCACCACCCCCGTCGACCCGGCGGTCGCCGAGGCGATGCTCCCGTTCCTCACGACGGACTTCGGCAACCCGTCGAGCGCCCACCCCTACGGCGCGCGGGCGCGCGCCGCGGTGGAGGAGGCCCGCCGGCAGGTCGCCGCGCTCCTGGGCGCCCGGCCGGAGGAGATCGTCTTCACGAGCGGCGGGACCGAGGGGAGCAACACGGTGATCTTCGGCGTGGCGCGTCTCCTCCGCTCCCGGGGGCGGCACCTCGTCACCTCGGCGATCGAGCACCCCGCGGTCCTCGAGCCGTGCGCCGTCCTCGAGGCCGAGGGGTTCCGGATCACCCGGCTTCCGGTCGACGCCGACGGGCGAGTCGACCCGCGCGACGTCGAGGCCGCCCTCACGCCCGAGACGATCCTCGTCACGGTGATGCACGCCAACAACGAGGTGGGGACGATCCAGGAGATCGCGGAGATCGCCCGGATCGCCCGGGCGCGCGGCGTCCTCGTCCACACCGACGCCGCGCAGTCGGCCGGGAAGGTCCCGGTCGACGTCGGGGCCCTGGGCGTCGATTTCCTGAGCCTCGCCGGGCACAAGCTGTACGCGCCGAAGGGGGTCGGAGCCCTCTACATCCGCTCGGGCGTCGAGCTCCCCCGCCTCCTCCACGGCGCCTCCCACGAGGCGGGGCGCCGCGCCGGGACGGAAAACGTCCTCGAGGTCGTCGGGCTCGGCAGGGCCTGCGCGATCGCCAGGGAGCGGCTCGCGCTCGACGCCCCCCGCCTCGAGGCCCTCCGGGAGCGGCTCTTCGAGGCGCTCTCCCGCGACGTCCCCGAGCTGCGCCGGAACGGCCCGCGCGAGCGGTCCCTCCCGAACACGCTCAGCGTCTCGTTCCGCGGCGTCGACGCGTCGGCCCTCCTCGCGGAGGTCGGCGGAGAGGTGGCCGCCTCCGCGGGAGCGGCCTGCCACGCGGCCGGCGTCGACGTCTCGACCGTCCTCCAGGCCATGCGCGTCCCGATGGAGTACGCGATGGGGACGGTCCGCTTCTCCGTCGGGCGCGCGACGACCGAGGCCGAGGTCGACGCGGCCGCCGCGGTCGTCGCGGCCGCCGTCCGGCGCCTGCAGCCCGAGGGCCGGGGGGTCCCGGCTCCCGCGGAGCTCGACGGTCCCATGAGGCTGACCCGGTACACGCACGGGATGGGGTGCGCCTGCAAGCTGCGGCCGCAGGACCTCGAGGCGGTGCTCAGGTCGCTCCCGAAGGTGACCGACCCCGCCGTCCTCGTCGGGCCCGACCGCTCCGACGACGCGGCGGTCTACCGCCTGACCGACGACCTCGCGATCGTACAGACGGTCGACTTCTTCACGCCGATCGCCGACGACCCGTTCGACTTCGGGGCGATCAGCGCGGCCAACTCGTTGAGCGACGTCTACGCCATGGGGGCGCGGCCCCTCTTCGCCCTCAGCGTCGTCGGCTTCCCGTCGCGGCGGCTCCCGCTCTCGGTCCTGGCGCGGATCCTCGCGGGGGCGGCCGAGGTGGCGGCCGAGGCGGGGATCGCGATCGTCGGCGGACACACCGTCGACGACACCGAGCCGAAGTTCGGCCTCGCGGCGACGGGCATCGTCCATCCCGACCACGTGGTGACGAACGCGACCGCCCGCCCGGGCGACGCCCTCGTCCTGACGAAGCCGATCGGGACCGGGATCCTAGCCACCGCAGTCAAGCGCGGCCAGGCCGGCGACGACGTGGCGCGCCGGCTCGTCGCCGTCATGCGCCGCCTGAACCGGGCGGCGGCTGAGGCGATGCTCGAGACGGGCGTCTCCGCCTGCACCGACGTGACCGGCTTCGGCCTCCTCGGCCACCTCCGCGAGATGACGGCCGCGTCCGGGGTCGACGCCCTCGTCGAGGCCCGTGCCGTCCCCGTCCTCGACCCCGCCCGAGACCTCGCGGCCGCCGACGTCGTCCCGGGCGGGACCCTCGAGAACCTCGCCCACGTCTCCCCGCACGTCGACTTCGCCGCGGGACTCTCCCGCGTCGACCGCCTCCTCCTCGCCGACGCGCAGACCTCGGGGGGGCTCCTCGTCGCCGTTCCCGAGGAGCGCTGCGACGCCCTCCTCGCCGCGCTCCGTTCGAGAGGCGTCGCGGACGCGAGCCGGATCGGGGGATTCACGTCGCCGGGACCGGGGCGGATCCGCGTGGCCTGATCGACCCGGGGCTCCACGGAAGCCTGCGGGGAGCCGGCCGCGGAGATGGCGTCTCCAGCCGACCCCGCCCCCCGGAGATCGAGTCGCCTTCCGGGCGCCGAGGTCCTCGCCGTTCGACACTTCGAAACGTTCCGCCGTGGCGGGCCGGGGTGATAATTCCTCTCCGCCCCGGCGAGGTCACGTCGAGAGGGCCAGGAAGGGGCAAAACCCGCCGTTCGTCCCGTTCGAGCGGCACGACAGAAAAGGAGTCGATCACCATGCGCAAGAAGATCACCGTCGTCGGCGCGGGACGCGTCGGGGAGACCACGGCCCACATCCTCGCCAAGAAGGCCCTCGGCGACGTCGTCCTCGTGGACATCGTCCCGAACCTCGCCGCCGGCAAGGCCCTCGACCTGATGCAGCTCCGGCCGATCGACGACTCCGACGTCACGATCACGGGGACCACCGGGTTCGAGGAGACGGCCGGCTCGGACGTCGTCGTCGTCACGTCGGGGATGCCGCGCAAGCCGGGAGAGAGCCGCGAGGACCTCCTCCGGAAGAACATCGCCATCGTCAAGCCGGTCGCCGAGCAGGTGAAGAAGTTCTCGCCGAACGCGTTCCTCGTGATGGTGGCGAACCCGCTCGACACGATGACCTGGGTCGCGCACAGGGCGACCGGGTGGCCCAAGAACCGCGTCTTCGGCATGGCAGGGATCCTCGACACGGCGCGCCTGCGCTGCTTCATCGCGATGGAGCTCGGCGTCTCGGTCAAGGACGTCAACGCCTTCGTCCTCGGCGGGCATGGCGACGAGATGGTCCCGCTCGTGAGGTACGCGTCCGTGGGCGGCATCCCGATCGAGAAGCTGATGCCGAAGGAGAAGATCGACGCGATCGTCAAGCGGACCCGCGGGGCGGGGGGCGAGATCGTCAAGCTCCTCGGCTTCTCCGCCTACTTCTCGCCGGCGGCGGCCGCGGCCGAGATGGTCCAGGCCGTCCTGAAGGACGAGAAGCGGGTCGTCCCCTGCTCCGCCTACCTCGAGGGCGAGTACGGCGCGAAGGACATCTACCTCGGCGTCCCCGTCCTCCTCGGGGCGAAGGGGGTCGAGAAGGTGTTCGAGGTCGACCTGACCGCCGAGGAGAAGGTGATGCTCGAGAACTCCGTCAAGCTCTGCTCCGAGTCGATCCAGGAGGCCAGGAAGCTCCTCGAGCCCGTCGCCACCCTCTCCTAGGCCGGGAGTCGCCCCGGGCGTCTCGCCTCGGGGGACGACGGCCCGACGGACCGCCCCGGGACCCCGGTCCCGGGGCGATCGCTTTGGCGTCGATCCGAGCGGCCGAGCCCGGGCCCGCCGCCGCGGCGCTCGTGGAGCGCCTTCCCGATCAGGGGTAGATGCGGTAGAGCATCCGCGGGTAGGGGATGCACTCGCGCAGGTGGGGGACGCCGCACATCCACGCGGTGAAGCGCTCGAGCCCCATCCCGAAGCCGGAGTGGGGGAACGTCCCGTACTTCCTCACGTCGAGGTACCACTGGAACGCCTCGAGCGGGAGCTGGTGCTGCTCGATCCGCGAGAGGAGGAGGTCGTGGTCGTGGATCCTCTGCGACCCGCCGATGATCTCCCCGTACCCCTCGGGCGCCAGCATGTCGAGCCCCAGGACGACCTCGGGGTCCTTCGGGTCGGGCTGCATGTAGAACGCCTTGATGGAGATCGGGTAGCGCGTGACCATGACCGGCGTGTCGAACCCCTCGGTCAGCGCCGTCTCCTCGTCGCCCCCGAGGTCGTCGCCGAACGAGACCGGGAACCCCTTCCCCTTCAGGATCTCGATCGCGTCCCGGTAGTCGATCCGCGGGAACGGCTTGGCGCAGGTGGCCTCGAGGACGGCCGGGTCGCGCTCGAGCCTCTTCAGCTCCTCCCTCCGGCGGTCGAGGATCCTCCCGGTCAGCTCCTTGACGAACTCCTCGGCCAGGTCCATCAGGCCGTCGATCTCGAGGAAGGCGACCTCGGGCTCGACCATCCAGAACTCGCGGAGGTGGCGGCGCGTCTTCGACTTCTCGGCCCGGAAGGTCGGCCCGAAGCAGTAGACCTTCCCGAGGGCCGCGGCCGCCGGCTCGAGGTAGAGCTGTCCCGACTGGGAGAGGTAGGCCTTCTCGTCCTCGGTGTACTGGGTCTCGAACAGGTTCGAGGTCCCCTCGCAGGCCGCCGGCGTCAGGATCGGAGAGTCGACCCTCGTGTAGCCGCGCGAGTAGTAGAAGTCGTGGATCGCGCTCTCGACCTCGCTCCTCACCTTCAGGACCGCGACCTGCCTGGCGGAGCGGAGCCAGAGGTGGCGCTGCGACATCAGGAAGTCGACCCCGTGCTCCTTCGGGGTGATCGGCCAGTCGTGGCAGAGGGAGAGGACCGAGAGGTCCGTCACCCCGAGCTCGACGACGCCCGGCTGGCGCGGGTCGGAGCGGACCACGCCGGTCACCCGGACGGTCGACTCCTGGGTCACCGCCCCGGAGGCCGCCCAGACCTCCTCGGGAACCTCCTTCTTCACGACGACCCCCTGGACGTAGCCGGAGCCGTCGCGGAAGACGAGGAAGCGGATCTTGCCGCTGTCGCGCTTGTTGTAGAGCCACCCCTCGAGGGTGACGGTCTCCCCGACCCGGGCCGGGAGGGAGGCGATGGACGGGAGGGCGGAAGGGCCGGTCGGCATGACCGGCGGAATTTAGCAGAGGGGCCGCGCGGCCCCCCCCGCAAGGCCCTCAGCGCCTCGACCGGCTCGTCTGGAGGATCGTCGCGGCCTGGGAGAGCCGGAGGAGGCGCCGGTTGCGCTTCTGCGTCGCGTCCTGGTCGTCCACCGGGATGACCTGGCTCCGCGCCTCCCTCATCGCCCGGTCGATCTCCGCCGCCACGGCGGTGATCTCTCCCGGGGAGAACTTCTTCAGCATGACGACGTTCAGCGTCAGGTAGCCGTCGGCCACGTCGGCAGCGATCTTCCACGCGGGGAGCGCCATCGCTTGAGCATCCGTCGCCGGCCGGCGTCCGTCAAGGCGGCGAGGAGCCCCGTGCTAGATTCCGCCCCCGTCCGGGCGATCCCTCCCGGCGCAGGGACCAGAGGAGGTACGTGCGTGGCCTTTTCGGGCGTCGACTTCTACCAGATCGAAGCGCTCCTCTCCGACGAGGAGAAGGCGGTCCGGGACCTCGTTCGCGACTTCGTCGATTCCGAGATCCTCCCGATCATCGAGGAGTGCGCGTGGGAGGGACGGTTCCCGCGGGAGCTGGTCCCCCAGATGGCAGCCCTGAACCTCTTCGGGGCGACGATCCCCGAGTACGGGCTGCCCGGCCTCGACAACGTCGCCTACGGGCTCATCATGCAGGAGCTCGAGCGGGGCGACTCGGGCCTGAGGTCCTTCGTCTCGGTCCAGTCGGCGCTCGTGATGTACCCGATCTACACCTACGGCTCGAAGGCCCAGAAGGACCGCTGGATTCCCGCCCTCGCCAAGGGGGAGGCGATCGGCTGCTTCGGCCTCACCGAGCCGGACTTCGGGTCGAACCCCGGCGGGATGCGGACGGTCGCGCGGAAGGACGGGTCGTCCTGGGTCCTCAACGGCGCCAAGGCGTGGATCACCAACGGCTCCATCGCGGACGTCGCCGTCGTCTGGGCGAAGGCCGGCGGGCCGGACGCCCCGGTCCGCGGCTTCCTCGTCGAGAAGGGGACTCCCGGCTTCACGACCTCCGAGCACCGGATGAAGATGTCGCTGAGGGCCTCCGTCACCTCCCAGCTCGCCTTCGAGGACTGCCGGGTCCCCGAGGAGAACGTCCTTCCGGGGGTCGAGGGGCTGAAGGGCCCGCTCTCCTGCCTGACGCAGGCCCGCTACGGCATCTCCTGGGGGGCGCTCGGATCGGCGATGGCGACCTACACCTGCGCCCTCGACTACGCCAAGAGCCGCAAGCAGTTCCAGGACCGGCCGATCGCCTCCCACCAGATGGTCCAGGAGAAGCTCGCCTTCATGATCACCGAGATCACGAAGGGGCAGCTCCTCGCCCTCCAGCTGGGCCGGATGAAGGACGGCGGGACGATGAGGCCGCACCACGTCTCGATGGCCAAGCGGAACAACGTCTGGGTGGCCCGCGAGTGCGCGCGCCTGGCCCGCGAGATCCTCGGGGCCAACGGGATCGTCGGGGAGTACCCCGTCTTCCGCCACCTCGCCAACATCGAGTCGGTCTTCACCTACGAGGGGACGCACGACATCCACACGCTGGTGCTGGGGCAGGCCGTGACCGGGATCCCGTCCTACAACCCTCCGGCCGAGTAGCCCGCGAACGAGCTCGCAGCTCCCGGCGGCGGGAGACGGGGGCGCCGGTACAATGGCGGTTCGATGGCGATCACCGGAAACCTCCGGACGATGCAGCTGTCCGAGCTGCTCCAGTGGCTGTCGATGGGGCAGAAGACCGGGACGCTGGCGATCCGGGGGGCGACGGGGGAGAAGACCATCTCCTTCGAGGGGGGGAGGATCATCTCCTCGTCCTCGACGAACGAGCGCGAGTACCTGGGGCACTTCCTCGTCTCGTTCGGCTACATCACCGAGGACGAGCTGACCCGCGCCATGGAGGTCCAGGAGGAGTCGAAGATCCTCCTCGGGAAGATCCTGGTGATGATCGGCGCCGTCTCCGAGGACGAGCTCGCGGAGCTCATCCGGATGAAGGCGGCCGAGACGATCTACGACATCTTCCTCTGGAAGGAAGGGGCCTTCCACTTCATCGACGGGGAGATCCCGACCCGCCCGATGGTCCCCATCTCGCTCGACGTCACCGGGATCGTGATGGAGGGCCTCCGCCGCTTCGACGAATGGCAGCGGATCCGGACCCGCCTCCCGTCCCACAGGGAGGTCCCGGTCATCGTCCAGCCCGTCCCGCTCTCGAGCCTTCCGGAGCGGGAGCGGTACATCCTGCAGGCGATCGACGGCGTCCGCTCCCTGAAGGAGATCGGGGAGGCGACCCACAACGCGGACTTCCACGTGGCCAAGCTCGTCTTCGAGCTCCTGGAGAGCGGGCACGCGGAGCTCGGGCTCCCGAAGCCCGAGGCGCCCCCCCCCAGCTCGGAGCTGACCCCCGAGGACCCCTACGAGACCGTCTTCGAGGACGCCGTCGCCCCGCCGTACCCCCTCGCCGACGCCGCCGACGAGTTCGCGCCGCCGCCGGAGGAGGTCCGACCCGTGCCGAAGGACTTCAGCCGGTTCCTCAGGAAGCCGACCGAGGCGAGCGGAGAGCTCGTCCGGCCCGCCGGGCCGATCACGACGTCGTTCTCTCCCGTCCAGGCTCCGGCCCGCCCGAAGCCCGCGGAGACGCTCCCTCCCCCTCCCTCGGTGACGGTCCCGGTCCCCCCGCGGTCCGGAGGCTTCGAGAAGGGTCCCCGCTCCGGCGGGTTCGACAGGCCCGCTCCCCCCCGCTCCGGGTCGATCCGGGTCCCGCCCCGCACCGCCGCGAGGGAGTCCGGCCCCCCCTCCCTCGGGGCCGGGTCCGGCCCGCGCTCCGGCTCGTTCGCGCCCCCCGGCGGGCCGTCGCGCGAGGGGCGGCCCGCCGGCCCCGTCTCGGTGAGCCTCACGGGCCCGCCGACCGGCTCCACCATCGCGCCCCACGCGGTCCCGTCGCTCACGAAGCCCATGGAGGAGCTGATGTCCTGGTCGTTCACGCCGAACGAGGCGTTCATCGTGTCGCGGATCAACGGGATCTGGGACGTCCGGTCGATCGCGAAGATCAGCCCGTTCCCGGAGGCGGAGGTCTACCGGGTCTTCGAGCGGCTCCACGGGGGCGGCCTGGTCCGCTGGCGCTGACCGTGACGGACGTCCTCCACCCCGGGGCCGGCGCCGGGCTCGCGGCGGTTCTGGCGCTCGGGGGGCTCCTGGCCTGGCAGCTCCACCGGGGGCGGCGCCTCCGCCGCGCGCATCTCGCGGACGCCGCCAGGCGGGACGGCCACGCGAGAGCCCTCCGGGCGATCTCGGTCGCCTGCGCCTCCGACGCCCCGGACGTCGAGGTCCTCGCGACCCTCGTCGACCTCTTCCGTCCGGAGCCCGGCCCGTCGGCATGCGCGATCGTCCTGCGGGCCGGGGAGGACGGGACCTCGGGGCCGAGGACGGTCTCGACCGGAGCCGCGTCTCTCGACCTCCGTGCGCTCGAGTCCGAGGCGGTCCGGTGGGGCGAGGGGTCCCTTCGCGAGGCGCCTCTGGCGACCCGGGATCCCGCCCGCCCCGTCCGGCTCGACCCGGCGCTCCCCTGTCAGGCCGTCGTCCGCCTCGCCGCGGAGGGGACGGACCTCGGCGCGGTCGTCGTCGAGGCCGCGGACGAGGCGATCCTCGCGCCCGCCGCCCTCGCCGACCTCGCCACCCTCGCGGGACACGCCGCCCTCGAGCTCCGCTCGCGCGAGCGCCGCACGGAGGCGCGGGAGGCCGCCCGGAGGGCGGAGCGCCGGGCGGAGACCCTCGAGCGGGTCCTCGCGCTCGCCGGCCGGCTCAGGCCCCACCTGTCGCAGCAGCAGGTCCTCGACGAGACGGTCCGGGGCGTCTCGACGGAGCTCGGCTTCCCGGGGGCTCTCGTGTCGCTCGTCGACCGATCGGAAAGCGCGCTCGTCCCGCGCGCCCACTCCGGCCTCGAGGACCTCTGGCCGGCGCTGAAGGAACGCCGCGTCCCGGCGCCGGAAGCGGGCGCCCTCCCGCCGGCGGGCTCTCCCGCCCCCTGCCCCCGGGCCGGCCTCCTCGAGCCGGGAGCGCCCGGACACCCGGCGGACGTCTTCCTCGTCCCGCTCCTCTCCGCGCAGCAGCTCGTGGGGCTCCTCGAGGTCGCGGTCCCGCCGGGCCGGGCCGGCGTCGACCCCGAGAGGGTCCGCGCGGTGGAGACTTTCGCCGCACACGCCGCGACGGCGATCCAGGCGGCGCGCGCCTACGAGGTGACGCGGCTCGTCTCCGCGCGCGACTCGCTGACCGGCGCCTGCAACCATCGGGCGTTCCAGGAGACGCTCTACCGCGAGGTCGGCCGGCACCAGCGGAGCGGGATGACGCTCGCCCTGGCGCTCCTCGACCTCGACGACTTCAAGGCCGTCAACGACCGGTGGGGACACCCGGCCGGGGACGCCGTCCTCCGGACCCTCGTCGACGAGCTCCGGAAGGGCGTCCGCGAGGCGGACACCGTCGCCCGCTACGGCGGCGAGGAGTTCGCCGTCATCTTCCCCGAGGCCTCGGCCGAGAAGGCGGAGGCCCTCGCCGAGCGAATCCGCGCGCGGATGGCCTCTCTCGCCCTGCGGCTGCCCGGCGCGCCCGGCGGGGTCCGCGTGACGGTCTCGATCGGGATCGCGGTCTTCCCCGAGGACGCGGCCTCGAAGGACGAGCTGATCGCGCGGGCCGACGAGGCGCTCTACGCCGCCAAGCGGGCCGGGAAGGACCGCGTCGTCCGCGCGGAGAGGAGCGGCGCGCCGGTCCTGGCGCGCGCCTGAGCCACCCGGGGAGGCCCCTCAACGGCGGGGCGAGCGGCCCCGGGGCCCGAGGGGCGCGAGGCTCCGGGGGCGCGTCACGGCGGGGCACCCCCCCACCGCGAACCGGAGCGGCCACGCCGCGGCGGGGCCGGCGTAGTCGACGCCGACGCGCGGCCCGGCATGGAGCTCGAAGCGGCGGCGCGGCTCGCGCGGAGGGAGGAGCGTCAGCTCGGGACCCGCGAGCGAGGCCCCGGAGAGCGCCGTCGTGATCTCGAGGGCGCGACAGAGCCTCCCCGGCCCGGAGGCCGCGCGGAGCTCCTCCCGGCCGCACGGCTCCCCGGCCCACCAGCTCTCCGGGACCGCGGCCCGGACGAGGACGGCCTCGGGCACCCCTTCCTCGCGCGTCACCACGTTGAGGCAGTCGTTGCGTCCGTAGACCCGGTAGACGTACGCCCGTCCCGGCGGACCCCAGATCGGCTCGACGCGCCTCGTCCTCCGCCCGTTCCAGGTGTGGGCGGCGCGGTCCCCGACGCCGAGGTACGCCTCGACCTCGACGAGGACGAGCGTCCGGCTCCCGCCGTCCGGAAGCCGGCGGAGCAGCCGGCAGCCGAGGAGGTCCCTCGCGACCTCCTCCGTCGGCCTGTCGTAGAAGACGGGCGGGACGGGGCTGTCTTCTTTACGGGCGCAGGGCATGCCGCTATTCTCGCGGACCACATGGCAGAGAGGACGCTTCCCGCCCCCGGGCCAGGCCGCGCGGTCCTGGTGACGGGCGGCGCGGGGTTCATCGGGTCACACCTGTCGGACGGGCTCGTCGCCCTCGGCCACCGCGTCGTCGTCCTCGACGACCTGTCGAGCGGCGACCTCCGGCGGATCACCCAGGAGGTCCGCTTCGTCAAGGGGGACGTCCGCGATGCCGGGCTGGACGCCCTCCTCCGCGAGGAGCGGGTCGACACCGTCTTCCACCTCGCCGCGCAGGTCGACGTCAGGAAGTCGGTGGCCGACCCGGTCTTCGACGCCGAGGTCAACGTCCTCGGGACGATCCGCGTCGCCGTGGCCGCCGCCGCCGCGGGCGTCCGCCAGGTCGTCTTCGCCTCGAGCGGGGGAGCGATCTACGGCGACCCGATCGGGGAGAAGGCGGACGAGGACCACCCGCTTCACCCGTGCTCCGCCTACGGCGCGGCGAAGCTGGCCGGGGAGAAGTACCTCGAGGCCCTCAGGCCGGAGGACGGCTACGCCCTCACCGTGCTGAGGTTCGCGAACGTCTACGGGCCCCGGCAGGACGGGACCGGCGAGGCCGGGGTGATCGGGATCTGGATGAACCGCCTCCTGGGCGGAGAGGACGCCGTGATCAACGGCGACGGCAGCCAGACGCGCGACTTCGTCCACGTCTCCGACGTCGTCCGCGCTCTCCAGAGCGCCTTCCAGGGACGGATCGCGGGGACCTTCAACGTCGGCACGGGAGTCGAGACCCGGATCTCCACCCTCTACCGGCTCGTCGCGACGGCCTGCGGGTCGGGCAGGGAGCCGCGCCACGCCGCGGCCAAGCCCGGCGAGCAGAGACGAAGCGTCCTCGATCCGACCCGGATGGTCGAAGTCCTCGGCGTCCACGATCCGGTGGAGCTCTCGCACGGCCTCAACGCGACGGCGGAGTGGTTCCGGCTCCACCGGGCGGGGCAGGGGCTCGGGAACCGCTAGTTTTCCCGGGAGTTTCTCGATCGGCAGCCGTGTTCCCGGGGGTTTCTCGATCCCCCCGGACCCCCCCTCAGGGGAAGGCCCCCTCGCCGGGACGCGGGCCGTACGAGGTCCGCGGGCAGGGACCCGCGAGGCGCGCGGGCGACGGCCGTCAGGCCGGTGGGTGCTGGAGGGGCGGGAAGGTCACGGTCTCGTGCCTGCCGCCCGTCCCCGGACCCGCCGGGTGGGCCGGTCGCGCTCGCTTGATCACCACGACGGTCTGGTCGTCCTCCTGGGCGCGGCCGCCGGTGAAGTCCCGCGCGGCGGCGACGATCCGGTCGGCGATCTCGCGCGCGTGCCGCCTCCGGTTCGCGACGAGGATCCGCTTGAGCCGCGCCGTCCCGAACTCCCGCCCGCTCGAGTCCCGCGCCTCGGGGATGCCGTCGGTGTAGAGGAGGAGGAGGTCGCCCGGGGCCATCCGGAAGGCCCTGCGGCCGTAGGTCGAGGCGGGGCTCGGGCCCAGGACCATGCCGGTCGACTCGAGCTCGGTGAACGACCGGCTCCTCGCGTGGTAGTGGAGCGGCCCGGGATGCCCCGCGTTGACGTAGATGATCTCGCCGCCGCTCTCGAACTCCCCGTAGAAGAGGGAGACGAACTTCGTGGTCAGGCGGCTCTTGTTCAGGATCCGGTTCAGCCTCTCGACGGTCCGGGAGATCTTCAGGTCCCCCCCGATCGCCATCCGGAGGCCGACGTAGACGTCCCGCACGAGGAGGGCCGCGAGGAGCCCGTGCCCCGAGGCGTCGGCCACCGCCGCGCCGAAGGTCGAGTCGCTGATCGGGATGAAGTCGTAGAAGTCGCCGCCGACGACCTCCGCGGGGACCGAGAGGCCGCAGACGTCGTAGTCCCCCACCGAAGGGGGGGCCTTGGGAAGGATCGACTGCTGGATCCGGCGCGCGTCGTTGAGCAGCTCCTCGAGCTTCTCCGTCCGGACCTTCGAGTCGAGGACGGTCCGGATGATCCCGAGCGAGACGAAGAGGTCGTCGGCGACGACGCGCGGGTGGACGTCGAAGGAGAGGAGGAACCGCCCCTCGCCGAACGAGACCGCGGCGAACCGCGTGACCCCCAGCCGCCCCTCGAGCTCCCTGTCGATCGACGGGTCGCCCGGCTCGAGGAGGACGACTCCCTCCTCCTCGGCGCGGTGGATCGGGCCGTACGTCCGCTGGACCGCGAGCCCCTGCGGGACCTTCCGCGAGCGGCCGAAGCCGGCCCTCAGGACGTACTCGTTCTCGTCGAGGACGTAGAGGCGGCCGCCGGCGATGCCGAGCTCCCGCCGGAAGTTCCGGACGACGGCCTCGCCGAGGTTGAGGATGGTCGAGAGGACGTCCTCGCTCCGCTCGATCGCGGTGAGGGTCTTCTCCACGTTCTTCAGGAGGGCGCGATAGTCCATCAGAGTCCGTGCCTCTGAGCTCTCGTGGCGGCGGGAGGCGGAAGCCGCCTCAGCCCTGGCGCGCGAGCTCGGTCAGGAAGCGGTCCTGCCAGGCGTGGCCCCGGCCTTCCGGGCACCCTCCGTTCACGAGGATGACGAAGGCGTAGCGGGCGCCGCTCTGGGCCGTCACGTAGCCCGCGAGCGTGACGACGCCGGCGATGTTGCCCGTCTTGGCGAAGACCTTGCCGCGGGTGGCCGGGCCGAGGAGGCGGTGCCGGAGGGACCCGTCCTGGTCCCCGGAGACCGCCAGCGTCGGCTCGAACCTGGGGAAGGGGCCCCAGCGGGTCGCGAGGGCCTGGAGGAAGTCGAGGTAGGCGCGGGCGCTGGCGCGGTTCTCGCGCGACCGCCCCGAGCCGTCGGCGAGCCTGTAGCGGGCCGGGTCGAGGCCGAGCGAGCGGAGGAAGCCGGCCACCTCGAGGAGACCGTTCCCCCAGGTGCCGCGGCCCCGGCGCTCGGCGCCGAGCGTCTTCAGGATCTGCTCGGCGTAGAAGGACTGCGACCGCTTGTTGCAGACCGAGAGGACCGGGAGGAGCGGCGTCTCGTGGACGTAGAGGGGGCGGGCGGCGACCGCCGGGTCGCCCGCCGGGTCGTTCCGGACCGTCGGCTCCCCGTCCACCTCGATCCCGTCCTCGCGGAGCACCTTCGTGAGGGCCGCCGCGAGGTAGAGGGGCGGGTCGGGAACGGTGACGTCTCCCATCCACGTCCGGTTGCGCCCCACGGCGCCGGCCGCCACGACCGTCCGGCTCCCGGCCTTGCGCGAGATCCCGACCCGCGCTCCGCCGCCGGAGAGGGTGACGACCCGGCCGATGACCGACATCAGGGGCGGCCCGGCCGGGTAGAAGCCGAGGCTCGCGGGGCCGCCCGGCCTGAGCCCTCCGCTCACGCGGACGAGGACGACGTTGTCGTTGTACGACAGGGCAGACACCGGCGCCTGCCACCAGTGCTGCGCCTGGTCACGCGGCCAGTCGGGGTGGATCCGCTGGTCGTCGAAGAACGAGGTGTCGAGCAGGAGCCCGTCCCGGATCCGCCGGATCCCGCTCCTCACGAGGGCCGCCGACCAGGGCCGGAAGACCTCGAACGGGTCGTTGTCGTAGAGCCGCCCCGAGATCGCCGGGTCTCCCCCGCCCCGAACGACGAGCGGCCCTTCGAGCGTCCCGTCCGGGGTCACGGGGCCGTCGGCGACGATCGTCGTCCGGAAGCGATAGCCCGCGCCCAGCCGGTCGAGGGCCGCGGCGGTCGTGAAGAGCTTGGTCGTGGAGGCGAGGATGAGCGGCGCGTCCGCGTTCACCGCCAGGAGCGGGTCGGGGTCCCCCACCTTCGCCACGGCGACCGAGAACTCGGACGTGCGGACCGGCGGCCGGCGGGCGAGGGCCTGCAGACGTTCGGCGAGCGTCGGCTCGCGCCGGGGCGCGGGGGCGCGCCGGCCGCTGCCGGCGGCAGCCCCGGCGGGCGCCCACGCGGCCAGCACGGCGATGCCGAGGGCGGTCGCGAGGACCGGGCGGGGAATCCAGCGAGCCATCGACCGCCTATTCTACCGGCCTCCCGTCCCGGGGCGCCTTCCCCCCGTCCCCGCCTGCCTACAATCCGAGGATGGGCGTGAGGATCGATCTCGCGAGGAAGGCGATCTTCGTCTCTCCCGGAGCCCTCCTCGCCCCCTCCTTCCGGCGCATCGGCGCCGGGTCGGGGAACGGGATCGAGCGCCGATGGATCGGCCAGGCCGTCCACCGCCGCGCCCTGACGGAGGCCCTGGCGACGGTCCCGGGCTACCAGGCGGAGCGAGGGGTCCGGCTGGAGTTCGCGGTCCGCGACTTCACGGCCGTCCTCGAGGGGCGGGTCGACGGCCGCTACGAGGACGCCGACGGGACCGTCGTCGTCGACGAGGTGAAGTCCCTCCACTTCGCCGAGGACCTGCCGCGCCTCGCCGGCTCGCCCCGGCTCGCCCGGTTCGAGGCCCAGCTCGCCTGGTACCTCCTGGCCGTCGCCCGTTCGGAGAAGCGGGCGGTGAGGGGACGCCTCGTCCTCGCCGACATCGAGACGGGGGCCACGCGGATCCGGGACGTCGCCCTCGACGAGCCCGCCGTCGCTGCGGACCTCGTCGCCCGCGTGGAGGGGCTCCTCGACCTCTGGCTCGCGGACGAGGCCCTCGCCGAGGCGAAGGCCGCGGAGGCCGAGGACCTCCCCTTCCCGTTCGAGACGCTCCGGCCGGGACAGAGGGAGCTGGCCGCGGCGGTGGAGCGCGCGGCGCGGGAGGGGGAGCACCTCCTCGTCGAGGCGCCGACGGGGATCGGCAAGACGGCGGCCGCGCTCCACCCGCTCCTTCGCGCCGCCCTCCGCGACGGGCGGCGCCTCTACGTCCTCACGTCGAAGACGACGCAGCAGGAGATCTACCGGAAGACCCTCGAGGCGATCGACTGCGGCTCGGCGCGCTCGGTGAGGCTCCGGGCCAAGGAGCGGATGTGCGCGAACGGCGTCGTCCTCTGCCACGAGGACCACTGCGCCTTCGCGAAGGACTACGGCGCCAAGATGGAGGCGTCCGGGCTCGTCGACCGCCTCCTCCTGGGACGGGCGCACCTGGAGCCGGACGCGGTCTTCGAGGAGGCCCGGGCCGAGACGGTCTGCCCCTTCGAGGTGTCGCTCGAGCTCGCCGAGAGGGCCGACGTCGTCGTCGCGGACTACAACTACGCTTTCGACCCGGTCGTGGCGCTCTCGTCGCTCAAGGACCCCGACTCCCTCTCGGGCGCCCTCCTCCTCGTCGACGAGGTCCACAACCTCGTCGAGAGGGGCCGCGCGATCTACTCGCCGGCCCTGCGCGAGGCCGAGCTGACTCGATTCGTCGGGGCCCTCGGCGTCTCGGCTGCCCGGACGGCCGCCGCGGCGGTCGAGGCGGGGCGGGCGGTGATGGAGCTGGTGGCCGACGCCGCGTCGGGGCTCCCCGCCCCGGGGCCGGGCGAGACGGCCGCCGAGCTCGTCGCCCTCGATCCCGACCGGCTGGACGACCTCCGCCTCGAGCTGGAGTCGGTCCTGGTCCGCCACCTCGCCGACCTGAACGCGGGAGGGGAGAGGATTCCGGAGGACCCGGTCCTCGGGCTCTATTTCCTCTTCGCCCGGTTCCACGACGTCTCGCGCGTCGCGGCCCCCCGCGGCCGGCTCTCCGACGCCTTCGACCTCGTCGCCTCCCGCGACGCCTCGGGCCGCTCGCTGGCGCTCCTCTGCAAGGACCCGTCCGGACCGCTCGGGGAGACGTTCCGCGCCGCGTGGGCGGCCGTCGGGATGTCTGCGACCCTCAGCCCGCCGGAGTTCTACCGGGACCTCCTCGGCCTCGACCCCGAGAGGACGTCCGTCCTCAGCCTCCCCAGCCCGTTCCCGCGCGAGAACCGGACCGTCCTCGTCGCGAGCCACGTCGACACCCGCTTCAGCTCCCGGCGGGCGGCGGCCCCCGAGCTCTCCCGCATCGTCGCCGGCGTCGCGCGGGGCTGTCCCGGCAACGTCCTCGCCCTCTTCCCCTCCTACCGGTTCCTCGACGAGGTCCGCGCGCTCCTCCCCCCGCTCCCGGGCCACCGGGTCCTCCGCCCGTCCGACCGCTCGACGGAGCTCGAGAGGAACCAGGTCCTCGCGGCCCTCCGTGACGGGGGATCGCGCGTCCTGCTGCTCGCCGTCTCCGGCGGCCCCTTCTCCGAGGGGGTGGACTACCCGGGAGAGATGCTCAGCGGGGTCGTCGTCGTCTCCCCCACCCTCCCCCTCGTCTCGTTCGAGCAGGAGAGAATGCGCGCCTACTTCGAGGAGCGGTTCGGGAAGGGGTTCGAGTACGCCTACGTCGTCCCCGGGATGGCGAAGGTCGTCCAGAGCGCCGGCCGCCTCATCCGGTCGGAGACCGATGTCGGGGTGATCGCGCTCCTCTGCCGCCGGTTCCTCCAGAAGCCCTACCGGAGCTTCCTGCCGCGCGACTGGTACGGCGAGGAGCCGGGGGAGCTGGCGACGCCCGACCTCGAGGGGGCGACGACGGCCTTCTTCGCCGCCCGGCGGGCGGAGGCGGCGGCGCGATCCGTCCCCGGGAACGCCGTGGCCGAGACCACCCCCCGGCGGCGGCGCCGTCCGTCCGCTCCCCCCCGGTAGAAAAACGACCGGCCCCGCGCGAGCGGGGCCGGGGGCGGGTTCAGGGAGCGGCCGCGGGACGCCCCGCGGGGCCGGGCTTACCGGACCAGCGTGTTGTTGTTGACGATGAACCGGCGGACGCCCGCCGAGAGCTTGTGGTAGCGCATGTCCCAGACCTCGACCATCAGGTCGTGCTCGCTGTTGGCGAGCTTGGTCGTGTCGAGGTAGAAGCGCCACCGGGCGTTCGCCTTCTGCGGGTAGGCCGGGTAGACCGCCTCGACGTCCGGGCTCGGGAGCCCGTACTCGGCGTAGTCGACGCCGCGGACCGCGTCGACCTGCGGGACGCCGTCGACCAGGACCCGGACGCGCATGACCGTGTCGAGGTCCAGGGCCCACCCGATCACCGGGTAGATGCCGTTGATGAACTTGTAGTTGGTCGGGTCGTCGACGTAGCCGAGGGGCGGCGGGTCGTACTGGCCGGTCGCGCACTCGAACGTGACCGGGAGCTCCTTCAGGAGGGTCTGGTTGTCCTCCTTGTCGACCGCCTTGACCTGGAGGATGTGGTTCCCTTCCTTGAAGCCCTTCTCGGTGACGAGGAGGCCGACGTCGACCGCGAAGCTGAAGCCGGGGTAGGTGGACTGCGGGAAGCCGGGGTAGAGCTGCTCGACGTCGGGGCGGTAGAAGCCGTAGCAGTCGACGAGGGCGTTCCCGAGGTTGAACTCCCGCCGGCAGCCGAGGGTCCCGTACGCGCCGCGCGTGTCCTTGATGACGACGCCGTCGACCTCGAGGAAGACGTGCGAGACGCCGCCGCGCTCCTGGTAGACCGACGTGTCGAGCGCCCACCCGTTCACGAACATCAGGTAGCGGGGGTCGCGGATCTCACCCGGGCTCCCGGAGGGGAGGCCCGGCTGGAAGGAGAGGCAGTTCCCGAACCAGGTGGCCTGGGTGAGGGGGTACTCGACCACGCCGAACGGCGGGAGGTTCGGGGCGTTGTTGAAGACCTGGAAGCGGCGGGTCCCGAGGAGGCCCTGCTGCCCCTGGTTGTCGGTGACCTTCACCGTCACCGTGTGGACTCCGTTGGTGAGCCGGGTCGAGTCGATGAAGATGACGAAGCCGGAGTTGATCGCCTCGGGGACGTTCGGGAAGTAGCCGGCGACGTCGGGCCGGCTCACGCCGAGGACCGCCTGCCGCTCGATCAGGCCGTCGATGAAGACGTCGACGTGGTCGACGGCCTTGTCGTCGAGGGCCCAGCCCGCCACCTGAAGGACCCCGTTGCTGTTCACGGACGAGTCCGCCTGCGGGAAGTCGAGCTGGCCGAACGGCGCCTGGTTCCGGGAGTTGTCGATCCGCACCGTCCGCGGCTCGAGGAAGTAGCAGCAGCCGGTGACGTCGGTGATCCTGACGTAGAGGCGGTGCGACCCGTTCGCGTAGTTGGCCGCCTTGAAGGACATCTGGAACCCGGGGTCCTTCCCCGGCGTTCCCGCGTAGTTCGGGAAGGCCTGGGTGACGTCGGGGCGCGGGAGGTTGATGTTCGCCCCTCCCGCCGGCGTCACGCGGTTCGCCTCGTCCGTCCCGTCGATGTAGAGGTCAACGTTCGAGACGAGGTTCCCGTCCAGCGCGAAGCCCGCGACGCGGACGTATCCGGAGACGAGCGCGCCCTCGGCGGGAGCCTCGATGGTCCCGATCGTCTGGGCCGGGCACCCATCCGTCGGGCACTGGGCGGCCACCGGAGCGGAAGAAAGGCCCACGACCGCCACCATCACCGGGAGGACTACAGCCTTGAGCTTCATCGGTCTTCCTCCGTCGATCCACGCGGCCTCAGGTTCTCGGGTGACGACTCGTGTCGGTCCGGCTCCGGAAACTCGAGGGCGCTGTCTTTGACGAGAGATTCTAGGACTGCCCCCAAACGGCCGTCAATGAGTCGTTTCGCCCCCGTCCGCCAGGACCCGGGCGAGGGTCAGGGCCCCCTCGGCGGTTCCCTGGTGGTCGTACCCCCCCTCCAGGAGGGCGACGAGGCGTCCGTCGGCGTGGGCGCCGGCCACCGATCGGAGGGCCGTCACCATCGCGTGGTACCCCTCGGCGGTCACGGCCATCCCCCCGAGCGGGTCCCTGACGTGGGCGTCGAATCCGGCGCTGACGAGGACGACCTCGGGCCTGAAGCGGTCGGCCAGCTCCTCGAGGGCGGCGACGAAGCCGCCCGCGTACGACGCGTCGTCCGACCCGGCCGGGAGGGGGACGTTCCTCGTGAGGCCGGCGCCGCGCCCGGCCCCCGTCTCGTCCGCCCCTCCGGTCCCCGGGTAGAACGGGTACCGGTGAACCGAGAGGAAGGCGACCCGCCCGTCCTCCCAGAAGGTCTCCTGCGTGCCGTTCCCGTGGTGGACGTCGAAGTCGGCGACGAGGACGCGCGAGACGCCCCGCTCCTCGACCAGGTCGCGCGCGACGACGGCGACCGCGTTGAGGAAGCAGAAGCCCATGGCCGACCGCGCCCGCGCGTGGTGCCCGGGGGGGCGCACCGCGACGAACGCGCTCCGCGCCTCCCCCGCCAGGACGGCGTCGGAGGCGGCCAGGGAGAGCCCCACCGCCCGGACGGCGGCGTCGAAGGTCGCCGCGGAGGCCGCGTTGTCGGGCGAGTCGAAGAACGTGAAGGCCTGGTCCCGGGGGAAGCCGTCGGGCGCCGCCTCCGACGCTTCCCGGAGCCTCTCGACGTAGGGCGCGGCGTGGACCCTCTCGATCGCGCGGCGGGTCCGCGACGGGGACGGGGGCGCCTCCGGGAGGAACCCTTCCCCCGAGAGCCGGGCCACGCAGGCCGCGACCCGCCCCGGTCCCTCGGGATGGAAGCGCCCCGTCCCGTGCTCGAGGACGAGCGGGTCGTGGTAGAGGGCGAACCGGCCCACGGACGAAGATTATCGTCCGGTCCACGGACGCGGGCGGCCGCGTGGGCTACCATGCGCCGCGTGTCGCCGTCTGCCGGGCGGGCCTGGAAGATCGGCCTTTCGATCGGCCTCGCCGCCCTCCTCCTCTACCTCTTCCTGCGTCACCTGGACCTCGCAGCCGTCGGCGGGGCCCTGAGGTCGGCGGACCGCGGCTGGCTGGCGACGGCCCTCCTCGTCAGCCTCGTGGCGATCCCGCTCCGCTCGTACCGCTGGACGATCCTCCTCCGGCCGGCCGGGCCGGTCCCGCAGATGGAGTCGCTCGGGGCGACCTGCATCGGCTTCGCGGCGACGACGCTCCTCCCCGCCCGGGCGGGCGAGATCGTCCGTCCCGCCGTCCTGGCGCGGCGCCTCAGGATCCCCTTCACCCCGGCCCTCGCCTCGATCGGGCTCGAGAGGCTGATCGACCTCCTCTGCGTCCTCGCCCTCTTCGTCGCCTTCGTCGCCGGCGGGTACTCGCCCGCCGGGCTCGCCAGCGACGAGGCGGGGCGCCTCGCGCTCCTCCGGCGCTCCGCCTGGATCGTCGGGTCCGGGACGCTCGCCGCGTTCGCCGTCCTGACGGCGCTCGGCCTGAGGCCCGGCCTCTCGGAGCCGTTCCTGAGGGTCGTCCGGCGGCTCGTCCCGCACCGCTTCGCAGACCGGGTCGTCGACGTCCTCCGGTCGTTCCTCTCGGGCCTCTCGGCCGTCCGGACGGCGCCCGACGCGGCCCTCGTCGCCCTCACGTCCGGGTCGATGTGGCTCGTCAACGCCTTCGTCCTCCACGCGGTCCTCCGGGCGTTCGCCATCCAGCTCCCCTATCCCGTCTCCTTCTTCGTCCTGACGTGGGCGGTCCTCGGTCTCGCGATCCCGACGCCCGGCGGCGTCGGCGGCTACCACACCGCGTTCGCCTACGCCCTCACCGGGTTCTTCGCCGTGAAGGCGGAGACGGCCGCCGCCGCGGCCCTCGTGGCCCACGCGATCTCCTTCGTCCCGATCACCCTGTTCGGGATCCTCTTCCTGGCGGCGAGCGGGCTGTCGCTCAGGGGCCTCGCCGGCGCGGGGCCGGCGCCGGCGAGCTCCTCGCCCGAGGCCCCGGCCCGGAGTACGCTCTCGCCGTGAGGTGCCCCTTCTGCGGCTCCGTGGACGATCGCGTCGTCGACTCCCGCGAGAGCCGCGAGGGGGCGGTCGTGAGGAGGCGCCGGGAGTGCGTCTCGTGCCAGCGGCGCTTCACGTCGTACGAGCGCGTGGAGGAGATCCCCCTCCTCGTCGTCAAGCGCGACGGCCGCCGCGAGGAGTTCGACCGGGGGAAGCTCCTCCGGGGGCTCCGCAAGGCGTGCGAGAAGCGCCCCGTGCCGACGCAGGCGCTCGAGGCGCTCTGCGACGAGCTCGAGGCCGCCCTCCAGGCCCGGGAGCCCCGCGAGATGACGACGGCCGAGCTGGGGAGCCGCGTGATGGAGCGGCTCCGCGGCCTCGACAGCGTGGCGTACGTCCGGTTCGCCTCCGTCTACCGGAGGTTCGAGGACCTCGGGGACTTCGTCGACGAGGTCCGGAGCCTCCTCGGCGAGGTCCCGGCCGAGCCGAAGTGAGAAGGAGAGGTGAGGAGCCGATGAAGCAGCGAGCCGCCGGCCCCCCGTCCCGTCCCGTCTACCACGCGCACGCGGCGAACGGTGGCGTGCCCCCCCACGTCCCCCCGGTCGACGTCGTCGACACGGGGACCTCCTGGCGGCTCGTCTTCGAGGTCCCGGGGGCCGTCGCCGACAAGACCACCGTCGAGGTCCTCGGACGCGTGGTGTCGGTGCGGGGGGAGCGGCTTCCGACGGACGGCGGGTCCGGCGTCTTCCTCCGGGTGGAACGGGCGGCCGGGCCGTTCGAGCGGTCGGTGGAGCTCCCCGACGATCCCGACGCGGACGGCGCGCGCGCGTCCTACGCCGACGGGCTCCTCAGCCTCGAGGTGCCGCGCCGCGCCGCGAGCCGCAGCCGCCTCATCCCGATCCAGCGGGGCCCCGTCCGGCGCGGGACGGGCGCCGGCGGCCACGGCGCGCCATGACGTCGGAGGAGACCCTCGGCGGGGCCGAGAGCGTCCAGATCCCGGACCTCCTCCCGGTCCTGCCGCTGAAGGACGTCGTCCTCTTCCCGTACGTCATCGTGCCGCTCTCGGTCTCCCGCGAGAAGGCGATCGCGGCGGTCGACGCCGCGCTCGCGGAGCAGCGGATCCTCCTCATCGTCTCCCAGAGGGACGCCTCGGTCGAGGACCCGGCGCCGGCGGACCTCCACGGGATGGGGACCGCCGCGGCGGTCATGCGGATGCTCAAGCTGCCGGACGGCCGGGTCCGGCTCCTCGTCCAGGGGCTCTCCCGGATGAAGGTCGAGGCCTTCGTCCAGGAGTCCCCCTCGCTGCGCGCCAAGTGCGTCCGGGTCACCGAGCCGGAGCCGGCGAAGAGCCTGAGCGAGGAGATGGAGGCCCTGGTCCGCGCCGTCAAGGAGGGGCTCGAGAAGACCGTCTCCCTCGGCAAGCAGATCTCCCCCGAGGTGATGCTGGTCGCGGCCGGGCTCGACGACCCGGCGCGGCTCGCCGACCTCGCCGCCTCGAACCTCGACCTGAAGCTCGACGAGGCCCAGAAGATCCTCGAGACCGTCCCGGCGCTCGACCGGCTGAAGGCGGTCCTCGAGATCCTCCGCCGCGAGATCCGCGTCCTCACGGTCCAGCAGGAGATCACGGGGATGGCGCGCGGCGAGATCGACAAGAGCCAGCGCGAGTACTTCCTGAGGCAGCAGCTGAAGGCGATCCAGCAGGAGCTCGGGACGACCGACGAGCTGGCCGAGGAGATCGAGGCCTACCGGAAGAAGGTGGCGGAGAGGCACGTCCCGGAAGAGGCCGCGCAGGAGATCGAGAAGCAGCTGAAGCGGCTCGAGCGCGGGAACCCGGACTCGGCCGAGAACGCGATGCTCCGGACCTTCCTCGACTGGATCACCGGCCTTCCCTGGAGCGTCGTCTCCGAGGACAACCTCGACCTCCCGCGCGCCCGGCAGATCCTCGAGGAGGACCACTACGGCCTCGAGAAGATCAAGGAGCGGATCCTCGAGTTCCTCGCCGTGAGGAAGCTCGCGCCCGAGTCGAAGGGGCCGATCCTCTGCTTCGTCGGCCCCCCGGGCGTCGGCAAGACCTCGCTCGGGAAGTCGGTCGCCCGGGCGCTGGGCCGGAAGTTCGTCCAGATGTCGCTCGGCGGCGTCCGCGACGAGGCGGAGATCCGCGGCCACCGCCGGACCTACGTGGGCGCGCTCCCCGGCCGGATCATCCAGGGGCTCTCGCAGGCCGGGACGTCGAACCCCGTCTTCATCCTCGACGAGGTCGACAAGATCGGCGCCGACTTCCGGGGCGACCCCTCCTCCGCCCTCCTCGAGGTCCTCGACCCCGAGCAGAACCGGGCGTTCCGAGACCACTACCTGGGGGTCCCCTACGACCTCTCGAAGGTCCTCTTCATCACGACGGCGAACGTCCTCGACACGATCCAGCCGGCCTTCCTCGACCGGATGGAGGTGATCCGGCTCTCGGGCTACACGCTCGAGGAGAAGCTGGCCATCGCGGCTCGCCACCTGATCCCGAAGCAGCGGAAGGAGAACGGCCTCGGCGACAAGGGGATCGCGTTCACGGAGGACGGGCTCCGGACCATCGTCGAGGAGTACACCCGCGAGGCGGGCCTCCGGAACCTCGAGCGCGAGATCGGGTCGTGCTGCCGGAAGGTGGCCGTCCGCTTCGCCTCGGGCGAGACGAAGCCGGTGAGGGTGACGCCCGAGGTGGCGCGCTCGCTCCTCGGCGTCCCGCGGTTCCGGAGCGACGAGAAGCTCGCGCGCGACGAGGTCGGCGCGGCGACGGGCCTCGCCTGGACCGCGGTCGGCGGCGACGTCCTGATCGTGGAGGCGCGCGCGGTCAAGGGGAAGGGGCGCCTCCAGCTCACCGGACAGCTGGGGGACGTGATGAAGGAGTCCGCGCAGGCCGCCCTGACCTGGGCGCGGTCGCGCGCCGCGGAGTTCGGCCTCTCCCCCGACACGTTCGAGGGGACCGACCTCCACATCCACGTCCCCGAGGGGGCGATCCCGAAGGACGGCCCGTCGGCGGGCGTCACGATGGCCACGACCATCGTCTCGGCCCTGTCGGGGCGCGCCGTCCGCCGCGACGTCGCGATGACCGGCGAGATCACCCTCCGGGGCGAGGTCCTGCCGATCGGCGGGGTGAAGGAGAAGGTCCTCGCGGCGCGGCGAGCCGGGATCGGCACCGTGATCCTCCCGAGCCAGAACGAGCGGGACCTCGCGGAGATCCCGGAGGAGCTGCGCGGGGGGGTCCGGTTCGTCTTCGCGTCACGGGTGGACGAGGTCCTCGACGCCGCCCTCGTCCCCGCGAAGCCGGCCCGGCCCGGCAAGGGGAAGGTGACGAAGGCAGCGAGAACGACGAAGGCGGCGAAGGCGGCGAACGCCACGAAGGCAGCGAAGGCAGCGGCTCCCGCCGAGCGGAGGGCCGGACGCAGGAAGGCCACTCGGAGGCGCGCGTGAGCCCGCTCCCTCCCGAGGACGAGCTCGTCGAGCGGCTCCGCTCGCTCTTCGCGACGCGGCGGCGGGACGTCCGCGTCGGCATCGGCGACGACGCCGCCGTCCTGACCGCCCCCCCGGAGGTCGCCGTCTCGACGGACGTCCTGGTCGAGGGCGAGGACTTCACGGACCGGACGGACCCCTACCTCCTCGGGAGGAAGGCCCTCTCGGTCAACCTCTCGGACCTCGCGGCGATGGGCGCGCTCCCGCTCCACGCCCTCCTCGCCCTGGGCCTCCCGCGCGACACGGACCTCGACTGGATCGACTCGTTCGCCGAAGGGTTCCGGAGCGCCGCGCGCGAGCACGGGGTCGCCGTCGTCGGGGGGGACCTCACCGCCGCCCCCGTCCGCTTCGCGGCCGTCACGGTCGTGGGGCGGGTGGCCGCGGGCGGCCCCCTCCGCCGCTCCGGCGGCCGCGCGGGCGACACGCTCTTCGTCTCCGGGACGCTCGGGGCCGCCGGAGCCGGCCTCGCCCTCTCGGGACTGGGGTTCCGGCTGGGCCGCGACGGCTCCGTATCCACGCCCCCCCGGCGCCGCGTCCCGCAAGGGAAGGAGGCCGAGGTGGCGCGCCTCCTCCGGCACCAGGTGAACCCGCGCCCCGCCGTGGAGCTGGGGCGCGCCCTCGCCGAGGGGAAGGTCGCGTCCGCGGCGATCGACCTTTCGGACGGCCTCGCACGCGACCTCCACCGGCTCTGCCGGGCCTCCGGGACGGGGGCCCGCCTCGACGCCTCGGCGCTCCCCGTCGACACGGCCCTCGCTCCCCTCGCGAAGCTGACCTCGGCGGACCCGCTCGACCTGGCCCTCTACGGCGGCGAGGACTTCGGGCTCCTCTTTGCGGTACCCTCCGCCCGGATGCCGCAGATGACCCGGATCTCCGGCCGATGGCCGGTCCGCCCGATCGGCCACCTCGACGACACCGGTCGGGTCGCGCTCGCCCGCGACGGGCGCGTCGAGCCCGTCCGCGACGCCGGGTTCGACCACTTCGGGCCGGACCGCCCGTGAGCCCTCCCCGGAGCGAGCCCGCCCGGCGGGACAACGTCGCGAAGGGGCCCTGGGGCCCGCCGGGGCCGGAGCCGTCGCGACGCCGCTCGTTCCGCGAGCGATTCCTCGAGATGCTGGGGCGCGACGACCCGGCGGAGCTGGTCGCCGCCTCCTTCGCGGTGGGGGTCTTCATCGCGTTCACGCCGCTGTTCGGCCTCCACCTCGTCATGGCGCTGGCCCTCGCGTTCCTCCTCAAGCTGAACAAGCTCGACGTCGTCCTCGGCACCTTCGTCGTCAACCCGCTCACCTTCGGGCCGGTCAGCGCCGTGGCGCTCCCGTTCGGCCGCTGGATCCTGAAGGCGCGGCACGAGGCGGCGGGACACCTCCCCTGGGGCGACCTCCTGCGGAAGGAGTTCTGGCAGCAGGCGCGCCCGGCGATGCGGGCCATCGGCATCCAGTGGGCCGTCGGGATGCTCGCGCTCGCCGTCGTCGCGGGGGCCCTCACCTACTTCGTCCTCGTCCAGCTGATCCGCGCGCACCGCGAGCGCGTCGCCGCCCTCCGCCCCGCCCCGTCCGGCCGCGCCGCGCCCGAGGACGAGGACCTGGAGTAGCTCCGGGAGCTCCCGCCGGTCAGGCGCCCCTGAAGAGGGCCAGCGCCCTTGCGACGGCCGCCTCCCGCGGCGGGTCGCCGAAAGCCCGGAGGATCGACGGGACCCGCGCCGCGACGCGCGCCTTCAGGCGCGGCTGCCGGGCCCCGAGCTCGAGGAGGGCCGTCGCCACGGCCGGGTCCTTCGGGGCGCTCGCCAGCGCGCGGGACAGCTCTCCTCCCGCCGCGAGCTCCTTGCCGTCCGCCTCGTAGCGCTCGGCCAGGAAGAGGCGGGCCGAGACCAGCCCCGGCGAGCGGACGAGCGCCTGCCTCGCCTCCTCCACCGCCTCGCCGTCGCGGCCGAGCGCCGCGAGGCAGCGGGCGAGGCCGAGGTACGAGAGCGGCGCCTCCTTCCCCGCTCGGAGCGCCTTCCTCCACTCCGGAAGGGCCTCCGCGTGGCGCCGCGCGGCGTCGAGGAACGAGGCGTAGTGGTAGAGCAGCGGGTAGGAGTCGGGGAGCGCCTTCAGCGCCTCCCGGAAGGCCTTCTCCGCCTCGCCTCCCCGTCCCGCCGCCTCCAGGGTCTTGGCGAGGCCCCAGCGGCCGTTCTCGTAGGACGGGAGGAGCTGGACCGACCGGCGGTAGGCCGCGATCGCCTGGTCCCACCTCTTCTCCTTCGAAAGGACGCTTCCGAGGACCGCCCAGGCGTCGTAGTAGCGGGGGAAGATCCGCGTCGCCTCCGTCAGCTGCGCCTCCGCCCCGGTCAGGTCGCCTCGCCGCTGGTCGTCGTAGCCGAGGTTGTACCGGGCCTTGGCCGAGCGGGGCATCTTCGACACCATGTCCTCGTAGAGGGAACGGTCGTTCGCGAAGACCCGGTTCCGCAGGACCGTGGCGGTCCCGTAGGCGAGGAGCGCCGCCGCGAGGGCCAGCGCGCCCCAGCGGATGCGGGTCGGCCGGGGGACCGCCCGGAGCCGCGGGGTCAGGATGGTCGTCACCGCCAGGAGGAGCCCGGCCGACGGCAGGTAGGCGAGCCGCTCCGCGTAGACCGTGCCGATGGCGAACGGGAGGTTCGACGCCGGGAAGAACGTCCCGAGGAAGAAGAGGATTCCGAACGAGGCGGCCGGTCTCGGCCGGGCCAGGAGAACGGCTGCGGCCACCAGCAGGAGGAGACCGCCGAGCCCTGCGAGCGCCAGCGGCTCGGAGAGGCGCGCGGCCAGGGGGAGGGCGTAGGCCGAGTGGTCCGCGGAGAGGCCGACCGGCACGAGGGTCTTCGCGGCGTAGCGGAGGAGGAGCCAGGAGGCGTCGGCGATCCTCACGAGCGGCGGGAACGCCACGAGGGGGTTGTCGAGGTCGAAGATCGCCGCCTGCTTCGAGAAGAGGAAGCCCTTGAGGACGACCCGGCGGGCGGCGAAGACGGCAGCGACCGGGACGAGGAGGCCCGCGAGGGGAAGGGCCCGGGCGCGGAGCGTCGCCGCCATCCGCCGGAAGAAGGGGGTCGCGACGGTCCCTCCCCGGAACGCCTCGGCGAGGAGGACGACGCCGGGGACCACGATGGCGCTCTCCTTCACGAAGACGGCCGCGAGGAACGACAGGACGCACCCCGCGTAGGGAAGGGGGGCGAGGCGCCCCTGGGCGGCCGTCGCCCGCCGCCAGAGGTCGGCCGAGAGGAGGACGAGGAGCGCGGCGAGGATCTCGGCGCGTCCGACGAGCCCCGTCACCGCCTCCACGTGGATCGTCACCGCGCCGAAGAGGGCGCCCGCGGCGAGGACGGGCGCGCGGGGGAAGCCGAGGGCGAGGAGCCAGGAGGCGAGGAGGACGGTCGTCGCGGCGTGGAGCGCGACGTTGACGGCGCGGAAGAGGATCGCCCTGTTGCCGTGGGCCCAGCGCTGGACGGCGTAGGTGAGGAGGACCAGCGGACGGTAGGCGGTCCCGGCCGCGAGCGAGTTGCTGAAGTAGTGGGTGGTGAAGATCTCCCCCGCCCGGTCGGGCGAGGCGAGCCGCGGGTTGTCGCGGATGATGACCTTGTCGTCGTAGGTGAAGTCGGCGTTCAGCCCGTTCAGGAACGGGACGACCGCGACGAAGGCCAGGAGGAGCGCGGCGCGGCCTCCCAGGCGCGGCCGCGGGGCGAGCGCGTCCCTCACGTCTCGGCCGGGCGGCTCCCCGCCCGGACCGGGCCGAGGCGCTGCACGAGGGCGTCTCCGAGGACGTTCGTCGACAGGACGACCACGAAGAGGGCGAGGGCCGGGGCGAGGACGACGTGCGGCGCGTCGAGGACGTGGGTCCTCCCCCCCGCGAGCATCACCCCCCACGACGGGGTCGGCGGCGGCACGCCGAGGCCGAGGAACGAGAGCGCCGACTCGGCCAGGATCGCCCCCGCCACGTGGAGGGCCGCCTGCACGAGGAGCGGGCCCGCCACGTTCGGGAGGAGGTGCCGGAGGACGATCCTCGGGAGCCGCGCACCCGCCGCGCGCGCCGCCGCGACGAAGTCGAGGCTCGAGACGCGGCGCGCCTCCGCGCGGGCGAGCCGGGCGTACGGGACCCAGCCCGAGGCGGCCAGCGCCAGGACCGTGTTGCGCGCCGAGGGACCCAGCACGGCGGCGAGGGCGACCGCCAGGAGGAGCCCGGGAAAGGCGAGGACGAGGTCGACCAGGCGTCCCACGGCGGCGTCCAGGACGCCGCCCCGCTCGCCGGCCACGAGCCCCAGGAGCGACCCCACGGTCGCCGAGACCGCGACCGCCGCGCCGGCGACGCCGAGGGAGACCGACGCCCCGAAGAAGAGGCGCGCCAGGACGTCGCGCCCCAGCTCGTCGGTGCCGAGAGGCGGCGCCGCCGAGGGGGGCAGGAGGCGCCTCTCGAGGTCGATCCTGGTCGCGGCCGAGGCCGGGACGAAGGCGGCGGCGAGGGCCGACGCGAACGCGAACGCGAGGATCGCCGCGGCGACGCGCGCCGGGAGCGGGAGCGGCGTTCGCCCCGCCCGGACGGCCGGGAGCGCGGCGGCGACGCTCACCCCCCCTCCCCCGAGCGGCGGGCCGCCGCGCGCGGGTCGAGCGCGGCGGCGAGGGCGTCGACTCCGGCGTTGACGAGGACGTAGACCGCCGCGATGAAGAGGACGCACCCCTGGACCATCGGGTAGTCGCGCCGCTGGATCGACTGGACGAGGAGGCGCCCGACCCCCGGCCACGAGAAGATCGTCTCGGTCACCACGGCCCCCGTCAGGAGCGACCCGAACTGGAGCCCGGCCACGACGAGGACGGGCGGGATCGCGTTCCACCCCGCGTGGCGGAGCGCCGCGCCGACGGCGCTCTCGCCGCGGGCCCGCGCGGCGAGGACGTACGGCTTGCCCAGCTCCTCGAGGAGCGACGCCCGGACCATCCGGGTGAGGAGCGCGGCAACCGTCAGGCCGAGCGTCGCCGCCGGCAGGACGATGGAGAGGGGCGCCTCCCGCCCCGAGACCGGCAGGAGGCCGAGCGTCACCGAGAAGAGGAGGACGAAGAGCGGGCCCGAGACGTAGTTGGGGGTCGACACGCCCGCGAGGGCGACCATCCGCAGGGCGTGGTCGACCGTCCGGCCGCTCCGGAAGGCGGCGACCACGCCCGCCGGGACCGCCACGAGGAGGCCCGCCGCGAAGGCGGCCAGGGCGAGGGAGAGGGTGGCCGGGAAGGCGCGGAGGATCTCCCCCGTCACCGGCTTGCGCGTCAGGATCGAGGTCCCGAGGCTCCCCCGGACGAGCCCGCCGATCCAGGAGACGTACTGCTCGGGGACGGGGCGGTCGAGCCCGAGGTCGTGCTTCAGCGCCGCGACGTCGCCCGGCGACGCCCCCTCCCCGAGCATCGCGGCCGCGGGATCGCCCGGGACGAGGTGGATGAGGAAGAAGACGGCGGTCCCGGCGGAGAGGAGGAGGATCGCGAGGGAGAGGGCCCGAGCGGCGGCTCCCCTCAGGAGCCGTCCGGCCGCTCGCGTTTCCCTCCCCTCTCCCCGCACCGTCCGAGTGTAGCCGGGCGGACCTCCCGGGAGAGCCCTCGCTTCCGGATCTCGAGGACGAGCGTCTGCCGCGAGATGCCGAGACGGCGGGCGGCGCGCGTCCGGTTCCCCCCTTCGGCCTCCAGCGCGTCGACGATCATCCGCGTCTTCCTCTCCTCGATCCCCGAGACCCAGCTCGCGACGGCCCGGGAGCCGTCCGGTCCGTCGGCTCCGTCGTCCCTTGCGGCCGGAGAGGGGAGGGTGGACCGGAGCGCGGGCCGGAGGTGCGAGACGCCGATCCGCCCGGAAGGGGCCGCCAGCGCCCGGGCCGCCTCGAGGACGCCGAAGAGCTCGCGGACGTTCCCCGGCCACCGGTGCGAGAGGAGCGCCTCGCGGGCCTGCGGCGTGAGGGACGCGCCCGCGAGGGCGAGGTCGATCAGGCGGGCGAGGTCGCGGGGCCTCTTCCGGAGCGGCTCGAGCGTGACGGTCATCCCGGCGATCCGGTAGTAGAGGTCCTGACGGAAAGCCCCCTCCTCCACCCGGGCCGCGAGGTCGCGGTGGGTGGCGGCGACGACCCTCACGTCGACCTTCCGCGTCCGGGTCTCCCCGACGCGGCGGACCTCCTTCTCCTGAAGGACGCGCAGGAGCTTGGCCTGCGCGACCGGGGAGAGCTCGCCGATCTCGTCGAGGAAGAGGGTCCCCCCGGAGGCCGCCTCGAAGACGCCCGCCCTGTCGCGGTCGGCGCCGGTGAAGGCGCCGCGGGCGTGGCCGAAGAGCTCGGAGTCGACGAGCGTCTCGGTCAGGGCGGCGACGTTGAGCGCCACGAAGGGGCCGGTCCGCCCGGAGAGGCGGTGGAGCGCCCGCGCGACGAGCTCCTTCCCGGTCCCCGTCTCGCCCAGGACGAGGACCGGCATGGCGAGCGGCGCGAGACGCGCCGCCAGGTCGAAGGCCTCCTGCGTCCGTTCGTCCTCCGCCACCAGGCCGGCGGGGACCGCCGGCGCCGGCGGGGTGCCGGACGGCGGCGGGGGCGCCGAAAGGAGCGACTCCGCGCCGGCGAGGCCCGCCCGCCGGGCCGCGCGCGCTCCGGCCTCGCGGAAGGGGGCAGCCTCCCCGGACCCGAAGAACGCGGGGAACCTGAGCCGCCACTCGACGAGGCGCGCGGCCCACGGCAGCGCGCCTCGGGCCGTGCGCGCCTCTCGGACGGCCCGGGAGAGGAGACGGGCCTCCGGCGCCGCTCCCCGGGCGAGCCGCGCCTCCGCCTCGAGGAGCTCGCGCTCCGATGGCGGCAGCTTCGGTGCGTCCGGATCCGACCGCCCCAGGTGGAGCCGCGCGGAGGCCTCGAGCCGGAGCCGGAGGGGCTCGACGCGCGTCCGCGCGTCCGGGAGGGGCCGGGCCGTCTCGCAGAGCGCGAGAGAGTCGATCGCGCGTCCGGCCACGAGGACGCGGAGAGCCTCGAGGACGAGGATCTCCCTCCGGGCGGGGTGGGCGGCGAAGAGGGCCTCGCGACGCACCGCCTCCTCGAACGCCTCCCGGGCCTCCGACAGGTCGCCGTCGGCCAGGGCGAGCCGCTGCCAGAGCGGGACCGTCAGGAGGAGCTGATGGTCGCGGCCCGGCTCGCGGTCATGCTCCAGGACGCGGGCCACGTCCCGCCGGGCCGCGGCGGCGTCGCCCTCGCGGAACGCGATCTCCGCCCTCAGGCCGAGGGCCGAGAGGTAGCGCTCCCGCTCGCCGGTTCCCGCGAAGAGCGCGAGCGCCTCCTCCAGGGCCTGTCCGGCCACCTCTCCCCGCCCGGCGTCGCTCGCCGCGGACGCGAGGTCGAAGAGGGCGTCCGCGCGCCGCGCCGGGGTCTCCGCCTCCTCGGCCGCCCTCCGGAAGAACGCCATCGCCTCGACGCTGCGCCCCAGGTCGTTTGCGATCCACCCCGCGAGGAAGGCGGCATCGCCGCGCCACGGGTCCTCCCCCGCGACGGGGAGGAGGGAGGAGAGGCACTCCAGCGCCGCCTCGGCGACACCGAGCTGCTGCCGCCCCTGCGCGAGCTCGGCGGCGACGAGGTGGTAGCGGACGCGGTCGGCCGGCTCCACCGGCTCGAGCCCGCCGAGGAGCCGCTCCGCATCGTCGGCGCGGCGGATCCGGGCGAGGAGCTGAGCGCGGGCGAGGACCTCCGACGGGGAACCGGCGCCCGGGAGGAGCGCGAGGGCCCGCTCCTCCTCGCCGAGCCTCGCGAGGAGGCGTGCGCCGGCCTCGCGCTCCTCGAGGGGCCTCGACAGGAGCTCCCCCGGCTCGACCCTCCGGGCCGAGCGGCGGGCGCGGTCCCGTTCGCCGAACGCGAACCACGTCGCGGCCGCTGCCAGCGGGTCGCCCAGGTCGGGATCTCCCTCCGGCGCGCGGGAGAGGAGCGACCGGGCGAGCGCGGGATCGCCGCCGGGAAGGAGCGAGGAGAAGAGAGCGCGCGCCGCGCAGACGTCCGCTTCCGCCGCCCGCGAAAGCGCCGCGACGACGAGGCGAGGCCCGGCGATCCCGGCGCGCTCCAGCCGCTCGACGACGTCCCGGCGCTCGTCGGCGGAGGCGGCGCCCACGAGCGCGGTCCGTGCCCCCTCGTCGACGAAGCGGTACCGGCCGGCCTCCTCGCCCAGGGCTCCCGCCGCCGCCCCCGCACGAAGCGCCGCCTCGGCCCGCGCGGCCGGCACGCCGGCGGCCTCGGCGGCCTCCGCAGCCGCGAAGCCGGGAGCCAGGAGCGCCGCGGCGCGGAGCACCGGGTCCCGGGTCCTCGCCGGTCGACGGGACCGCGGCGCGGGATCGGCCGCTCCCCCAGGGCGGAAGCCTCGCGCCGCGGCGTCCGCCGCGGAGAGGAAGCGGGCCGCGTCTCCCGCGGCCGCGCGGCTCAGATCCTCCCAGAAGGCGACGGAGGCCCCGAGGGACGGGAACGGGAGGAAGGCGAGCCCCGCCATCTCGTCGCGCCCGAGGAGCGGCCGGAGGGGCGCGACCGCCTCCCAGGGCGGGGGCTGCTCGGCGCGGACCTCGAGCCGGACGATCCCCTCGCCGCCGAGCCGCGCCCAGGCCTCCCGGCAGCTCCCCTCCCAGCCGGCCCGCCCTTCGACGAGGAGCGAGAGAGGCGGCCCCGGCGGCAGCGTGGCGAGGCGCCCCGCGGCGATCGCGTCGACGGCGGCCGCTCGAGGGTCGGACCCGAGACGACGGGCCAGCGCCCCCAGGCCCGCCGGTGTCACGGCGTCGATCTCGACGAACCCGGCCACCCCCGGCTCGCGGCGCGCCGCCCCTCGGGCCACGTAGTGCGCGGCAGGTCCCCAGGCCGCCGCGGACGGGCCTCCGGGCTGGGGGAGGTCCCTGAACGACGACGGGTAGACGAGGCCGAGGAAGTCTCGCGTGATCCGCGCGGGCAGCCCGTCCCGCTCGAGGAGAGCCGCCAGGAGCGCCTCGGCCCTCGTCCCCCTCTCGTGCGCCCGGAGGTAGCCCAGGCCGTCCCGCGCGGCGCCCGCCGACGTCCTCGCGAGCGCTCCTTCGACGGCCCCCGCGAGCGACGCGGCGTCCTCTGCCTCGAGCTCCTTCCCATCGAGGCGAACCGTCAGCGCGGCGGCCGCCAGCGCGGGAGGGACGGCCCGCCACCGGGGCACCGGAGGCGAGGCGAGCCAGGGGACGTCCGCGGTCCCCGGCCGGACGCCCGCCGACAGGACGCCGCCCGTCGAGACGCCGAGCCCGCGCGAGGAGAGGAACGCGGAGAGGCCCAGGAACCGGGCGAGGTAGGAGCGCCGGACACCCTCCGCTCCCGCCGAGGGGAGCGGCGCGGGCGGCAGCGGCGCGGGGCCGAGCTCCAGCCCCGCCGCGCCCGCGACCGCCGAGGTGAATCGAGGGAGGAGGGCGTGCTCCAGCCGCAGGAGCTCCGCCGATCCCCCCGCGATCTCCTCGTGCGACAGCCTCCAGGGGCGCGCGACGCGCCCGATGCCGCTCATCCGCTCGCTCCCCCGCACCGATGGTGTCCCAATCCTCTCACGGGCGGGGAGGGCCCGGCGAGACGCCCGCGTCAGGAGGACGGAGGCGCGGCCGCGAGGAGCTGCCGCCAGGCGTCCCAGAAACCGGGCCACGACTTGGAGACGCAGCCCGGGTCGTCGAGCGTGCTCCCCGCGGGGAGGCGGAGGGCGAGCACCCCGGCCGCCATCGCCACGCGGTGGTCGTCCCTCGCGCGGAAGGAGGCCGGGCGGGGGCGCCCCGCCGGGCCGTCGATCGTCACGACGTCGCCCGCCGCGGCTCCCGCGGCCCCGCACGCCGCCAGCAGCTCGAGCGCCGCCGCCCGCCGGTCGGACTCCTTCTCCCCGAGGCGCGACGTCCCGCCGAGGCGCGACACCCCCGTCGAGAAGGCGACGAGGGCCGCGAGCGGCAGGGCCGCGTCGGGAGCCGGGTCGACGTCCGCGTCCACCGGGCGGACGCCCGCCGAGGGGCCGCGGACCACGAGGTCGCCGTCCCGCCACGAGAGCTGGCCGCCGGCGCTCTCGGCCCACGAGCGGAAGACGGCGTCCGGCTGGGCCGACTCCCGGACGAGGCCCCGGAGCCGGACCTCTCCCCCGGAGACGACGGCTCCCGCGATCGGGAAGCAGGCCGCCGAGTCGTCGCCGGGGACGTCGTAGGCGGAAGGGCGCGGGGTCCCGCCCGGCGCGAAGACGGCGATCACCTCGCGGGTGAGGGTGACGTAGGCGGGCGAGACGAGCGGGCCCGAGAGCTTCACCTCCAGCCCCCCGCGGACGAGGGGCGCGACGAGGAGGAGCGCGGAGACGAACTGCGACGAGACGTCCGCGCGGATCGTCACCTCGCCCCCGCGAAGGCGCCCCCCGTCGATCCGGAGCGGGAGGTGCCCCTCGCGGCCGAGGCAGGTGATCGGGGCGCCGAGGTCCCGGAGCGCCTCGACGAGCGGTCCCATCGGCCGCTCCCTCATCCGTGGCGAACCGTCGAGGACCGTCCGGCCGGGGAGGGCCGCGGCGAGCGCGGCGAGGAACCGGGCCGGCGTCCCCGCGGGCCCGACGTCGAGGACGACCTCGCCCTCCGGTGGACGGAGCGGTCCCGTCACGCGCCACGCGTCCTCGCCCTCGTCGATCGAGGCCCCGAGGCGGCGGAGCGCCGCTGCGAGGGTGGCCGTGTCGTCGGAGGCGAGGGGCCCGCGGATCACGCTCGTCCCGGGCGCGAGCGCCGCGGCGACCAGGGCGCGATTCGTGAGGCTCTTGGAGCCCGGGATCCGGACCGTTCCCACGAGCCGGCCGCCCGGGAGGAGGAAGGGGAAGCTCACCTCGCTCCCCTCACGCCCCGTGGCGGCCGCGGCGGACGGCGCGCGAGGCGGACGGCTCCTCGACGAGGGTCAGCGTCCCGTCCGGGGCGATCTCCGCGTGCGTCCGCTCCTCGAGCCACGCCGGGAGGATCCGGGTGACGTAGTCCGGCCCCTCCCGCAGCCACCCGACGTGGAAGTGCCCCACCAGGACGGCGTCGTAACCCGCCCGGCGGGCCCTCCGGCCCTCCTCCACGAGCGCCGCCTCCGGGAGCCGCGACTTGTGGCGGAAGTTCGTCCGGTAGAGCCGAGCCTCGGTGCGCGAGACGATGAACCGGGCGGCCCGGCCGGGGAGGAGGTGGAGGACCGCCTCGGAGACCGGGTTCTTCGACAGGCGCCGCCAGAAGCGGTACGGGAGGTCTCCCGTGTTGATCCGGTCGCCGTGGACGAACGCGTAGCGCCTCTCCCCCACGGCGAGGCCGTCCGCGTCGCCGTACGAGGCGAACGAGGCGGAGAAGGGGGACCCGCCGACGAAGAAGTCCCGGTTCCCCTCGACGTAGCGGAGGGAGACCCCCCGCGCGGCGAGCGAGGCCCAGCCGTCGAGGAGCTTCCTGACGAGTGGCGTCTCGAACTTCGAGCTGCCGATGAAGTAGTGGAAGATGTCGCCGAGGAGGACGATCGTCCTGAAGCCGCGCGCGGCGACCTCGTCGAGCGCAAGGAGGAAGTCGTCGCCGTCTCCCTCGGCCTGCCCGAGGTGGGCGTCGGCGAAGACGGCGACGCCGCCTTCGGCGACGCGGACGGGAGGCGGGAGCGGGACCACCGCCGGATTCTAAGGAACCGCCCCCGCGGCTCCCCTGCGCCCGGAGACGAGCTCGAACCCGTGGAGGTATCCGGCCCCGATCCCGCGGACCTCGACGTCGGCGAGCCCCGCCTCGGTCATCAGCGCCGCCACCTCGGCCCCGTCGCACGTCTCGACGGCGGCCCCGGCCGTCATCCGGAGGGCGAAGACGGCGACCCGCTCCTGGAGCCGGTCGAGCGCGCGCTTCCACGACGGCCCTCCCCCGCTCGTCAGCGCCACGAGGCGTCCTCCCGGCTTCAGGCACCCGGCCGCGCGCGCGACGAAGCCCGCCCGGCCGGCCCTCGGGACGAGGTAGAGGACGTCGAGCAGCGCCACCTGGTCGAAGGCGCCGGGCGGCGCCTCCTCCAGCGGGAGGACGTCGAACCGCCGCCCCGGCCTCTCCCCGGGGGTGGCGCGCGCGCGGTCGATCTTGCGCGGGTCGACATCGATCCCCCGGTAGGTCCCGCGGAACCCGGCCCGCTCGAGGAGGTGGGCGAGGAGGCCCGGCCCGCAGCCGACGTCGAGGAGGTCGCCCTCGGGCTCGAAGGCGGCGAGGACGCGGTCCCAGGGGACGCTCGAGAGCCGCGCGGCGAGGTGAACCCTCTCCCGGAGCGGCCTTCCTGCGATCCGTCGCCGCAGCTCGGCCCCCTCGGTCCTCGTGTCGATCCTCATGCTCCTCCGGCCCGGGCGCTCCGTCCGCCCGGGCCGTAGGTTAAGCTCCCCGGCCGCCACCCGTACGCCCCGACGGCCCCGGAGCACGACACCGTGAGCGAGAGCGCCTTCCCCTGGCCCTGGCGAGGACCGGAGAACCGCCGGCTCTCTCTCCTCGTCCTCGGCTGGATCGCCGCCGTCCACCTCTGGGCGCTCGCCGTCTTCGGCGTCGCCCCGATCGCGCGGGAGGCCCAGTGGAGCCCCGACGTGGTGGCGCGCGCCCCCCTCCTCGCCCGCTTCGACTCCGGCTGGTACGACACCATCGCCCGGAACGGCTATCCGCCCCCGCCCCCTCCCGGCCACGAGGCGCCGCACGCCTTCTTCCCCCTCTACCCGCTCACGGTCCGGGCGCTCCACCTGGCGACGGGGATCGAGTCGTTCCGGCTGGGGCTCGCGGTCAGCTGGGCGGCGCTCCTCCTCGCGATCCCGCTCTTCGCCGAGGAGGCGCGCGAGCGGCTCGGCGAGGGGCGGGGGCGCGAGGCGCTCCCCTACCTCCTCCTCTACCCCGTCGCCTTCTTCTTCGCGGCGGTCTACACCGAGTCCCTCTTCCTCCTCCTCGCCCTCCTCGCGTTCCGCTCCGTCCGCCGCGACGGGCTCGGGGGCGCCGCCGTCTTCGCGTTCCTCCTCGGGCTGACGCGGGCCCCCGCCGTCGCCATCGGCCCCGCCCTCGCGCTCACGTGGCTCGCGGGGCGGAAGCCGACACGGGGCCGCGTGGCCGGCGCGGCGCTCCTCGCCCTCCTCCCGCTCGCCGGGGTCCTCTCGTGGGTCTTCGGCGTCGGCCTCTGGAAGGGGGAGCCGATGCTCTTCTTCCGGGTGATGGAGGCCTGGCGGCCCGGCGTCGCCGAGGCCGCGGGGGGCCCGGCCGCCTTCGTCGCGGAGCTCGTCCGGGACGTCAGGCGCGGGCACTTCACCGCGCATCCGGGCGCGGTGGCGCCCTACTTCCACCTCCTCCTCTTCGCCGTCCTCGGCGCCCTCCAGGCCGCGCGCCGCCGCTGGGCCGACGCCGCCTGGACCGCCGGGGTCCTCTCGCTCCCGATCCTGACCGGGACCGCCGCGGGGATCCCGCGCTACACCCTGACGATCTACCCCTGCTTCACCCTCGCCGGCGAGCTCGGGGCCGAAAGGCCCTGGCTCGGGCGCGTCTGGCTCGGAGCCTCGGCCGCGCTCCTCCTCGTGAGGATCGCCTTCTTCGTCAACTGGAGGTTCGTCTCGTGAGGCCGGAGCGCTCCGTCTCGCTGGTGGTCCCGATGCACGACGAGGAGCGGAGCCTCCCCCACCTCCTCGACGTCGCGGTCGACGCCCTCTCGCGCCACGCCGACAGCTGGGAGATCGTCCTCGTCGACGACGCCTCGCGCGACGGGACGCGCGCCCTGGCGGCGGAGCGCGCCGCGGCCGACCCGAGGATCCGGCTCGTCGCGCACGACGTGAACCGCGGGCTCGGCGGCGCCCTGAAGAGCGGCTTCGGCGCGGCGAGCAAGAGCTGGGTCCTCTACACCGACTGCGACCTGCCGTGGGACCTCGACGAGGCGGGGCGCGTCCTCCGGGCGGCGGAGATCACCGGGGCGGACGTCATCTCGGGCTACCGCCACGACCGGACCGGGGAGGGGACGCTCCGGACGCTCTACTCCTTCCTCTACAACGGCCTCGTCCACCTCGTCTTCTCGATCCCGATCCGCGACGTCAACTTCTCGTGCAAGCTGATCCGGCGAGAGCTCCTCGCGGGCCTCCCTCTCGAGAGCGACGGCTCCTTCATCGACGCCGAGCTGATCGTGAGGCTCCGGAACCGAGGCGCGCTGATCCAGCAAGTGGGGCTCGACTACTTCCCCAGGACGCGCGGGGTCTCCACCCTCTCCTCGCCCCGCGTCATCCTCCGGATCCTCCGCGACCTCGTCCGCCTCGCCCCGGACCTCCGGCGCGGGCGGCGCCGGCCGTGATCCGCCTCGTCCTCAACGCCGATGACGCGGGGCTGACCCCGGGGGTCTCCCGCGCGATCGGGGGGCTCCTTTCGGCCGGCGCCCTGACCGACACGAGCCTCCTCGCGTGCGGGAGCGCCTTCGGCGAGGCCGTCGAGGCGCTCCGCGCGGCGGGCGTGACGACGGCCGGCGTCCACCTCGCCCTGGTCGGAGGCGAGGCGCCGGTCTCGGACCCCGCGACCGTCCCGAGCCTCGTGCGGGGCGGCCGCTTCCGCCCGTCGTGGCCGGCCGTCGCGGCGGCGGTGGCGGCGGGGCGGATCCGCCGGGCCGACGTCGAGCGCGAGTGGGAGGCCCAGGTGGAGCGGGTCCTCGCGTCGGGCCTCGCCGTCACCCACCTCGACGGCCACCAGCACCTCCACCTCCTCCCGCGCCTCTTCCCGCTCGCCCTCTCGCTCGCCCGCCGGTTCGGCGTTCCCTTCGTCCGCGCCCCGCGCGCCGACGACCCGGCCGCGGCGGGCTCGTCCAATTTCGCCGGGGCCGCGCGCGCCCGGCTCCTCGCGCTCTTCGGCGCGGCTGCCCGGAGGTCGCTGGCCCGCGCCGGCTTCCCCGAGCCGCCGCGGGTCCTGGGTCTCGCCGAGGCGGGGGGGATGACTCCCGAGCGCTGGGAGCGGCTCCTGCCGCGCCTCCCGGACGACGGCACCTGGGAGGTCGTCCTCCACCCCGGCGGCGACGACGCCGAGACGCCGGCCCGGTACCGCTGGGGATACCGCTGGCCCGAGGAGTCCGAGGCGCTCCGCGGCGCCGGCTTCCGGGCGCTCCTCGAGGCGAAGGGCGCCGTCGTCGCGAGCTTCGCCTCGCTGGCCCCGCGCCCGGCGTCGAGCTGACGAGGCCCCCCCCTCCGCCGACACCGGTCGGTCCGGGCCGGTGCCGTACCATCCGCCGGTGCGCGAGGCTGCGATCCGCTGTCGCGGGCTCCGGAAGAGCTACGGCGACGTCCGGGCGGTCGACGGGCTCGACCTCGAGGTCGCCCGCGGCGAGTGCTTCGGCCTTCTCGGTCCGAACGGCGCCGGCAAGACCACGACGATCGAGATCCTCGAGGGGCTCACCGGCGCCGACGGCGGCGAGGTCGAGGTGCTCGGCTCGACGTGGCACGACGGCGGCTCCCGGCTGCGGGAGCGGCTCGGCATCTCGCTCCAGGAGACGCAGCTCGCGGAGAAGCTGACGGTGGAGGAGACCCTCCTCCTCTTCCGGTCGTTCTACCCGCAGGGGCGCGACCCGGAGGAGGTCGTCGCCGCCCTCTCCCTCGGGGAGAAGCGGCACGCGCGGGTCGGCAAGCTCTCCGGGGGCCAGAGGCAGCGCCTCGCCGTCGCGTGCGCCCTCGTCGGCGACCCGGAGCTCCTCTTCCTCGACGAGCCGACGACCGGGCTCGACCCCCAGAGCCGGCGCGAGCTCTGGGCCGTCGTGGAGAGGTTCAAGGCGTCCGGCGGGACGGTGCTGCTGACGACCCACTACATGGAGGAGGCCGAGAGGCTCTGCGACCGGGTGGCGATCGTCGACCACGGCCGGGTGATCGCCCTCGGGACGCCGGACGAGCTCGTCGCGCGGCTCCACGCGCCCCACGTCTTGGAGTTCCAGACCGACCCGCCGCTCCCGCCCTCCCTCCTCCGCTCCCTCCCCGGAGTGGCCGAGGAGCACGTCAACGGCTCCTCGACCGCGCTGGCGGTCCGCTCCCTCGCCGAGACGGTGCCGGCCCTCCTCGCGTCCGCCGACGCGGCAGGCGCGCGCCTCGTCTCTCTCGCGACGCATCGCGCGACGCTCGAGGACCTCTTCGTCGCGCTGACCGGGAGGCACCTCCGCGATGCGTAGGCCCATGCCCCCCCTCGCCGAGCTCGCCCTCGTCCGGACGAAGGAGTTCGTCCGCGAGCCGGAGGCGGTCTTCTGGGTCCTCGTCTTCCCGCTGATCCTCGCCGTCGGCCTCGGGCTGGCGTTCCGCTCCCGCCCTCCCGACAGGATCCCCGTCGCCGTCGCGGAGGGGCCCGGGGCCGGCGCCGCGGCCGCCGCCCTCTCCCGCTCGCCCGCGCTCGCGGTCTCGACGCTCTCCCCCGGCGACGGCCGGGAGGCCCTGAGGACGGGACGGATCGCCCTCCTCGTCGAGCCCGGCCCGCCCCCGACCTACCGCCTCGACCCCACCCGCCCCGACGCCCGCGCGGCGCGCCTCGAGGTGGACGACGCGCTCCAGCGGGCGGCCGGCCGCACCGATCCCCTCCGGCCCCGCGAGGAGCCGGTGACCGAGCCGGGGGCTCGGTACATCGACTTCCTCCTGCCGGGCCTCCTCGGGCTCAACCTGATGGGAACCGGGATGTGGGGGCTCGGCTTCACGGTCGTCACGGCCCGGACGAAGAAGCTCCTGAAGCGCCTCGTGGCCACGCCCATGCGCAAGCGCGACTACCTCCTCGCGCTGGTCCTGGCTCGCCTCGTCTTCCTCGTCGCCGAGGTGACGGCGCTCGTCGGGTTCGGGTGGCTCGCCTTCGGCGTCGCGGTCCGCGGGCCGTTCGTCGCCCTGGCCCTCGCCATCCTGGCGGGGACCTTCGCCTTCGCCGGCCTGGGCCTCCTCGTCGCGGCGCGCGCGCGGACCGTCGAAGGGGTGAGCGGCCTGATGAACGTCGTGATGCTCCCGATGTGGCTCCTGTCGGGGACGTTCTTCTCCTACGAGCGCTTCCCCGAGGCGGCCCGGCCCTGGATCCGGCTCCTCCCGCTCACCGCCCTCAACGACGCCCTGCGCGCCGTCATGACCGAGGGGCACGGGCTCGGCGGAGTCCTCCCCGAGCTCGTCCTCCTCTGCGTCTGGGCGGCGGTCAGCTTCGGCCTGGCGCTCCGCCTCTTCAGGTGGAGCTGAGGCCGGACGGAGCCCGGCCGGAGCTCGACCGCCGCCCGGGTGCCCGCGACGCGGCGGACGCCGAACGTCACCAGGGGACGGTCTTGTCGCCCTTCGCCTTCGACCTCTCGAGCGGGGCCGCCGGGAAGCGGATCGGGATCCTCACGTCGACTTCCTTGTTCGCGACCTTCAGCGTGTAGAGCCCCGGCGGGAACGTCTGCCCGGGCGCCTCGAAGAAGAGGTCGCCGCGGGCCAGGAGCGAGTGGTTCACCGAGAACTCGTCCATCACGATGTCCTCGCCCGGGACCGTGAAGAAGGGGATCCGCTGCTCGTGGAGCGCGGACGGGAAGTAGCCCGTCAGCGGGTCGCGCGAGACCTCGGCCTTCTTCAGGAGGAAGCGGAGGTCGGGGACCCCCTCGGCGAGCCGCTTCTGGCTCGGAAGGCTCAGGGTCGTGCCGTCGGGCATGACGAGCGAGACGTCCTCCCGGTCGACGCCGACGGGCTTCCCGCCGGACGCCAGGAAGGCGGCCTCGAAGAAGATCCACCTCGACTTGTCGAAGTTCGCGTTCGCCCACTTGTACCCGACCACCGTCTTCAGGAGGGGGCTCCTCCACTCGACGACGGTCTTCCCGACCTGCCGGACGACGGGCGCGTCGCCTTCGGCCAGGACGGGGGCCGCCGCGAGGGCCAGGGCGATTCCGGTGAAGAGGCGTGTCGCTTTCATAGGGTTCCTCCTCGGGTGTCCTCTCCCGGTGCCAGTCTGGGGGAGGGGCACCCGACGGACGAGGGAGATGCACGCGCCGTACCGGCCCCGTAATCCTCCGGGGCCGCCGAGCGTCTTCTCTGGCGTCCGGCTCGACCGGACAAAGGAAGGAAAGGAGCTCGACGATGACCACCACTCTCACGCGACGGCTCGCGGTCGCGACGGCCCTCGCGCTCGGGATCTCGCTCGCCGGCGTCCCCGCGCTGGCACGCGAGGGGGGGCCCGGACGCGCGGGAGCCGGCCCCGTCCTGAGGGGGGCGCTCGCCTCCCTCGACCTCAGCGCCGACCAGAAGGACAAGGTCCGCGCCCTGTTCCTCTCGCAGAAGGGGGCGTTCCAGGCCCGGAGGGACGAGGCCCGGGCCGCGCGTCAGGCGCTCCGGGAGGCCGCCTCCGCGGCCGACCCCGATCCGGCGGCCGTCGGGAAGGCGTTCCTCCGGGTCCGTGCCTCCCGCCAGGCGGCGCGCTCCTCCCTCACGGACCTCCGCGCCCGGCTCGAGGCGATCCTCAGCCCCGAGCAGAAGGCGCGCTTCGACGGCTACCTCGCCGCGGCGCGGGACGCCCGCCGCGCCCGCATGGGAGGGATGGGCTTCGCCGGCCGCGCCCCGATGCGGGGAGGACCGCCTCCGACCGACTGACGCAGCCCTCCGCCCGGGCCGCTCGCGGCCCGGGCGGCCTCAGTCCCTCCGGATCGGGTGGACGAACGAGGCGTTGACGGGGGGAGGCATGTCGGCGTCCGCGCCCCGGATGCTCTTCCAGATCGCCTCGTTGAGGGGGATCTCCGGGGCCCGGTCCTCCTCGTCGAAGTCCCACGTGCCGCTCTCGGCCTGCATCGGCGCGCCCGGCAGGTTCCTCTCGAAGAGGTCGACCCGCGCGGGGCGGTGACGGAACGGCGTCGGGTCGGGCGCGTCGGCGAACGCATTCGTCATCGGCGTCGCGGCCGCGTCGTGCTGGGAGAGGGGCGGGAGCCCGAGGATCAGCTCCATCGTCCGGAGCATCGACGTCGTCGAGTAGAGGGTGGAGTCGACCGCGCCGCCCCGCCTCGTGAAGGGGGAGACGACGAGGGCGATCGTCCTGTGCGCGTCGACGTGGTCGGAGCCGTTCTGCGCGTCGTCCTCGACGACGAAGATCGCGGTGGTCGGCCAGAACGGCGACTCGGAGATCTCCTCGACGAGCCGGCCGAGCGCGACGTCGTTCTCGGCCACCATGGCGCGCGGCGTCCACGCTCCCTTCCTCGTCCCCAGGGTGTGGTCGTTCCCGAGGCGGACGATCGTCAGGGCCGGGAGGTCCCCCTTCTTCACGAAGGAGCGGAACTCCTTCAGGAAGAGGTCGACCCGCGCGTTGTCGAGGATGCCGAGGTCGAAGCCGGGGTAGAAGGAGCAGGTCCTGCTCCTCAGCGTCTCGCCCTTGCCCTCCCACCTGCCGGTGAAGGTCTCCTCGCCGGCCTCGGTCCCGACGCCGACGAACTCCCCGTAGTTGCGGACGGACCGCCCCGCGCGGACCGCCGCGTCCCAGAGGTAGCCGGCCGTCGGAGCGGCGATGGGGTCGTCGCCCTCGAAGTCGTACCGGAACCCCATGTGACCGTAGTTCGGGACCCACGTCTTCTCCACGAAGTCGGTGGCGTACGCGGCGGTCGACCAGTTGTGGCCGTCGGCCGAGACCTCGGCGTCCGCGTAGAAGTTGTCGAGGAGGACGAACTCGTCGACCAGCGCGTGGACGTTGGGGGTGACCTCTGCGCCGAGGATCGCCAGGGAGGGGTCGCCGTTGCCGCGCGGGACGTCCCCGAGGACCTGGTCGTACGTCCGGTTCTCGCGGATCACGTAGACGACGTGCTCGATCGGCGAGCGCGGTCCCGGCTCCGTCGGGACGACCCGCGAGGTCCGGGCGGGAGAGGCGCCGCGGGCGGCCGGCTTGCGGTCGTCGTAGGCGCGCCGCGTGAGCGCCGCGAGCCCGCCGGCGTCCGGAACGGCGATCCTCGAGACGGAGCCCGGGATCGTCCTGGTGGAGCGGGGAGGCCTCGCGTCGGCGGCGTCGAGGACGCTCGGCCCCCCCACGCGGTTCGAGATCGACCCGCCCCCCTTGGCGTTCGCGACGACGAGGGTCCTCCCGTCGGGCGTCAGGGCGAGCGCGGCCGGGTACCAGCCGGTCGGGATGAAGCCGGCGGTCCGGATCCGCTCCGGGTCGCCTCCGCCGAGGTCGACGACCGCGACGGCGTCGTCGTCCGCGTTGGCCACGTAGAGCCTCCGGCCGTCCGGGGCCACCGCCAGGGCGTTCGGCGTCGAGCCGTCGGGGAGCGCGTCCGCCGAGGGGGTGCCGGGTCCCCCCGCCCCCATCGCCACGGAGACCTGCCGGACGACGCGGCGGCGCTCCACGTCGACGACGGCCACGAGGTTCCGGTTCGCCTGGGCGACGAAGAGGAGCCGGCCGTCGGCCGAGAAGGCGAGGTCGCACGGGTGGTCGGCCGTCCCGATCGTCGCGACCGGGGCGCTCGTCCGCGCGTCGATCAGCGTGACGGAAGCAGCTCCCCAGGCCGCGACCGCCACGAGGCGACCGTCGGGCGAGAGGACGGGGCGGTAAGGGCGCCGGCCGACGGGGATCGTCGCGGAGACGCGTCCCCGGGCCACGTCGACCCGGGCGACGTCGTCCGCGAGCGTCCGGGCGACCCACAGGGTCCCTCCGTCGGCCGACAGGGCGAGCCCGCCGGGGAGGGCGTCGGTCGCGTGGTCGCCGGGGACCTCCACCGGGATCTCGCCGTTCGGCGCGAGGGAGTCGCCCGCGAGCCGGTACCGCCGGACGACCCGGTCCTTCGCTCCGGAGAGGTAGACGCGCCTGCCGTCGGGGGAGACGGCGAGGCCGAGCCACGAGCGGGTCACGGGAGCCTCGGCGACGATCCGGCCCGACGCGGCGTCGATGAGCTGGAGCTTCTGGTCCCTCACCCCCATCGACGCGACGACGATCCGTCCCCCGTCCGGCGTCACCGCGACGGCGAACGGGTACGGGCCGACGACCGTCTGCTCTCCCGCGGGCGCGAGCGTCCGGCCGTTCGGAAGGCGGACCTCCCCTCCGGGAAGCGGGCCCGGGAGCTCGACTTCCTGGGCGGGGAGGGGCGCGGGAGCGAGGGCGAGGGCGGCAAAGACGGCGAGGAGGGGCGGCGTCGCCAGGCGCATCACCGGCGGAGGATACCCCGCGGCCCGCCGGCGACCCGGTCTCTATAATCGCCCGGCGCGGCCCGTTCCGACGGGCGCCGCCGCCCGCCGGGGGCGCGTTCCGCGCACCGGTCCCGAGAGGAGAGAAGGATGACCACGAACCCCAGCGCGACCTACGACGTCGTCGTCGTCGGCTCCGGCCCGGGCGGCTACGTCGCCGCGATCCGGGCGGCCCAGCTCGGACTCAGGACGGCCATCGTCGAGAAGGACGCCAAGGCTCCCGGCGTCGGGCTGGGAGGGACGTGCCTCCACCGCGGCTGCATCCCGACGAAGGCGATGCTCAAGTCGGCGACGCTCCTCGACGAGGCCCGGCACGCCGCGGACTTCGGCGTCAGGACCACCGGGGTCGAGCTCGACTTCGACGCCGTCCGGAGGTTCCGCGACAAGGTCGTCGTCAAGGGCGCGCGGGGCGTCGAGTACCTGATGAAGAAGAACAAGGTGGACGTTCACGCCGGCTGGGGGCGGCTCTCGGCCCCGGGCCAGGTGACCGTGACCGCCGACGGAGGGGCCGAGACCGTCCTCGCCGCGAAGAACGTCATCCTGGCGACGGGATCCGTCCCGCGCGACCTCCCGTTCCTCAAGGCGGACGGCCGCAAGGTCCTCAACTCCGACCACGTCCTGAAATCGACGTCGGTCCCGAAGTCGATCCTCGTGATCGGCTCGGGGGCCGTCGGCTCCGAGTTCGCGTCGTGCTACGCCCGCTACGGGACGAAGACCGTCCTCGTGGAGGTCCTTCCCCGGCTCCTGCCGGTCGAGGACGAGGAGATCTCGAAGGAGATCGAGCGGTCGTTCAGGAAGAAGGGGATCGAGTGCTGGGTCTCCACCGCGGTCGAGGCCGTGGCGGAGAACCCGGACGGGACGCTCCACGTCGCCGCGAAGACGAAGACCGGCGAGGAGAAGAGCTGGGACGTGGAGTGGGTCCTCCTCGCCGTCGGCAGGCGCCCGGTGACGGAGGGGATCGGACTCGAGGCTCTCGGGGTCCAGCTCGACCGCGGCTACGTGAAGGTCGACGCCTACCAGCGGACGAACGTTCCCGGGGTCTGGGCGATCGGGGACTGCACCCCCACCATCTGGCTCGCGCACGTCGCGTCGGCCGAGGGGATCGTGGCGGCCGAGACGATCGCCGGCCACCCGACCGAGCCGGTCAACAGGGACCAGGTCCCGGGCTGCACCTACTGCGACCCGGAGGTCGCGTCGATCGGCCTCAGCGAGGCGAGGGCCCGCGAGCGGGGGCTCGACGTGAAGGTCGGCCGCTTCGGGTTCCAGGTCCTCGCGAAGTCGGCCATGGAGCACACCAACGAGGGCTTCGTGAAGATCGTCTCCGAGAAGAGGTACGACGAGGTCGTCGGGGTCCACATCATCGGGCCCCACGCGACCGAGCTCATCGGCCAGGCAGCGGCGTTCCTCCGCTGCGAGGCGACCACCGAGGAGATGATCCGGACGATCCACGCCCACCCGACGCTGACCGAGGCGATCCACGAGGCCGCCGAGGCGGTGAACGGCCACAACATCCACGGCTGATCCGGCGCGCTCCGCGCCTCCGCCGGAGGGGCGCCTCTCCCTCCCCCGGGCTCCGGGAGGAGACGCTCGCGCCAGGGCGTCGCTCCGGTCGGCGGCTTGCGTCGCCGGACGGGTCAATTTCCGGGTGACGGACAAGCGTTGACCCACGCCCCGCTCCTCCCTTGACCCGTCCTGTCGATCGGGAGAGGCGGCGCGGAGGGAGCCGGCGCGGCACCAAGCCATCTGTCCGCAGAGCTTTACCCGGGCTCTGGCGCAGCGGTGATCCACCTGGCAGCAGAATTGCGGATCGGTCGCAGCTCATCAGAACCCCCAGAGGAGGAGCCGTGACCGTGAAGAGCCTCATCGCTGCAGCCCTGCTGATTCCTGCCGTCCTCGCACTCCCCGCCACCGCCGGGACGCCGCCGGTCGCCGACCGCACCCCCGACGTCGTCTCCGGGCAGGAGGGCGGAAGCCTCCGCCCCGACCGCGACGTCCCGTTCGAGTTCATGGGCCAGAGCTGGGTCAGCCAGAAGGCCTTCATCGCCGCCGGGCGCCGCTGCCAGACCGAGCAGCTCGACGAGGAGACGATGGACGCCATCGAGGCGCAGGTCGACATGTACCTCCGCGACCGCGGCCGGTACGAGGCTCTCGCGACGAGCGTGGTCATCGACGTCTACGTCCACGTCATCAACAAGGGGACCGGGATCGCCAACGGGGACGTGCCGCTCAGCCAGATCAGCTCCCAGATCTCCGTCCTCAACGCCGCGTACGCGGGGACCGGCTTCTCGTTCAGCCTCGTCTCCGTCGACCGGACCACGAACGCCACCTGGTACACGATGTCCCCGGGCTCGACGGCCGAGAAGCAGGCGAAGACGGCTCTCCGGCAGGGCACGGCCGCCGACCTCAACCTCTACACCGCCAACCCGGGGGGCGGCCTCCTCGGCTGGGCGACGTTCCCGTCGAGCTACGCGAGCAAGCCGAGCGACGACGGCGTGGTCATCCTCTACTCGTCGCTGCCGGGCGGCAGCGCGGCGCCCTACAACGAGGGGGACACCGCCACCCACGAGGTGGGGCACTGGGTCGGCCTCTACCACACGTTCCAGGGGGGCTGCACCAAGAACAACGACTACGTCTCCGACACCCCGGCGGAGAAGTCGGCTGCCTTCGGCTGCCCGAGCGGCCGGGACACCTGTACGGGGCGGCAGTATCCCGGCGCCGACCCGATCCACAACTTCATGGACTACACCGACGACTCCTGCATGTTCGAGTTCACCGGCGGCCAGGTCTCGCGGATCTCGGCCCAGTGGGCCACGTACCGCCAGGGAAGGTAACGACGCACCCGGGCGGGGTCCGGACGACGGGCGGCGCCGCGGCGCCGCCCGTTCCGTTTCGGTGCGGGGGACGCTAACCTGTCGCGATGTCGCCCTTCCGGGTCCCGCTCCCCCGTTCGCGGCCCGGCCGAGCGGTCGCGGCGGTGGCCGCGGTCCTCGTCCTCGCCCTCGCCGGACGCCTGGCCCTCGGGCGGTCGGTGGACGCGGATCGGGCGACGTTCCGGGACCTGGCCGAGACCCTCGTCGTGAGCGGCCGCGTCCTCGCCCGTCAGAAGGCCCTCCTGGGCTCCGCCGTGACCGGGACGGTCTCGCGCGTCGCGGCGGAGGCCGGAGACCACGTCCTCTCCGGGCAGCTCCTCGCCGCGCTCGACGACCGCGAGCCCGCCGCGACGCTCGAGAGGAGCCGCGCCGCCGCGGCGCAGGCGCGAGCGCGCCTCGCCAACCTCCGCTCCTCGGAGGCCCCGCAGGCCGCCGAGTCCCTCGTCCAGGCCCGCCTGAGGCTCGAGGACGCGCGGCGCCGGCTCGCCCGCGCCGAGGCGCTCGACCGGGACGGGTTCGCGAGCGCCCAGGACCTCGAGGACGCGCGCCGGAACGCGGACCTCGCCGCCAGCCAGCTCGTGAGCGCGGAGCTCGCCGCGCGCGCCGCCGCACGCGGCGGGAGCGGGGACCGCCTCGCCGAGGCGACCGTCGCGGAGAGCGAGGCGGCGGTCGCGGCCGCCGAGGCCCAGCTCGCCCGCTACCGGATCGTGGCGCCGGCGCCCGGCGTGGTCCTTTCGCGGACGGTCGAGCCGGGGGACGTCGTCTCGCCGTCGACGACCCTCTTCGTCCTCGCCCTCGACCGGGAGACCGAGCTCCTGGCCCAGCCGGACGAGAAGAACCTCGGGCTCCTCGCGCCGGGCCTCGCCGCCCGCGCCTCCGCCGACGCCTACCCGTCGCTCACGTTCCCGGCCGAGGTCTCGTGGGTCGCCCCCTCGGTCGACCTCGAGCGAGGGACGGTCGACGTCCGGCTTCGGGTCCCCCAGCCGCCCCCCTACCTCAGGACCGACATGACCCTGTCGGTGGAGATCGACGTCGGCCGGAAGGCGCACGCCCTCGCGATCCCCGTCGGCTCGGTCCACGACCGGGGCCGGGCGCCCTGGGTCCTCGTGGCGAGGGGCGGCCGGGCGGTCCGCCAGCCGGTCCGCCTCGGCGTCCAGGGCGCCGAGGTCGCCGAGGTCCTCGACGGGCTTGCCGAGGGGGAGCTGGTGATCCGCCCCTCCTCCGGGGCAGCCGCCGGCGAGCGGGTCCGCGCCCGGGACGCCGGGACGAGGTGAGCGTGCCGTTCACCTGGCTGGTGGCCCTCCGGTTCCTCCGGGAGGGGCGGTTCCAGACGCTCCTCATCCTCTCCGGCGTCGGCGTCGGGGTCGGCGTCATCGTCTTCCTCTCGGCCCTGATCAGCGGCCTGCAGACCTCGCTCGTCGACCGGACGCTCGGCACCCAGCCCCACATCGTGATGCGGGCCCCCGACGACGTCGTCCGCCCCGCGCGGCAAGGCCCCGCCGTGGCCGCGCGGCTCGAGCCCCCGGCCCAGCGCCTCCGCTCGATCCTCGCCTGGCAGCAGGCCCTCTCGACGGTCCGCGCCCTCCCGGGCGTGACCGCCGCGGCGCCGATCGTCGGCGGGGCGGCGTTCGCCGTGCGGGGCCTGGCGAACCGCTCCGTCGCCCTCCGGGGCGTCGACGGGCCGTCCTACGCGCGGATCATCGACATCGAGCCGCGGCTCGTCGCCGGCGCCTTCGACGTCTCGGGCACCCGGGCCGTCATCGGGACCGAGCTCGCGAAGGACCTCGGGATCGGCGTCGGCGACAAGCTCCGGATCGAGACCCCGATCGGGCGGTCCGACGTCTTCCTCGTGTCCGGGGTCTTCGACGTCGGGAACAAGGACCTGAACCTCCGGTGGGTCTTCGTCTCGCTCCGCTCCGCGCAGACCCTCCTCGACCTCGTCGGCGGCGTCTCGACCATCGAGGTGAAGGTCGCGCGGATCTTCGACGCGGAGGCGATCGCGGGTGAGATCTCCGGGCGGACGGGCCTCGTCGCCGAGAGCTGGATGCGCCTCAACACCCAGCTCCTCGTCGGCCTGAGGTCGCAGAGCGCCTCCTCGTGGATGATCCAGCTGTTCGTCGTCGTGGCGGTGGCGCTCGGGATCGCCAGCGTCCTCGTCGTCTCGGTGGTCCAGAAGTCCCGGGAGATCGGGATCCTCAAGGCGATGGGGACCTCGACGCGCCAGGTGGTCCGGATCTTCCTGATCCAGGGGGCCCTCGTCGGGCTCGTGGGCTCGGTCGCGGGCGTGGCCTTCGGCTCCGGCCTCGCCCTCTTCTTCGCCTCCCTCGCGAAGAACCCGGACGGCTCGGCGACCTTCCCGGTCGAGCTCGGTCCCGGGCTCTTCCTCGCCGCCGCCGCGGTGGCCACCGTCACGGGCCTCCTGTCGGCGGTCGCCCCGGCGCGCCGCGCGGCGCGCCTCGACCCGGCCGAGGTCATCCGGTATGGCTGAGCCGCTCCTCCTCCTCGAGGGGGTGACGAAGAGCTTCGGCGACGGCGTCGTCACGCACGTCCTGCACGGGATCGACCTCGCCGTCGGGCGCGGGGAGTTCGCGGCCCTCATCGGCCCGTCCGGGTCGGGCAAGTCGACCCTCCTCCACATCCTCGGCCTCCTCGACCGGCCGACGGCGGGGAGGGTCCTCCTGGAAGGGCGCGACACGGGCCCCCTCGACGACGACGCGCGGACGGCGCTCCGCGGCCGGGCGCTCGGCTTCGTCTTCCAGTTCCACCACCTCCTCCCCGAGTTCACGGCCCTCGAGAACGTCCTCCTCCCGATGCTCGCGCGCGCGGGGCGCGAGCGGCCGGGGATGCGGGCCCGCGCCCGCGCGCTCCTCGACGCCATCGGCCTCTCCGAGAGGGCCTCCTTCCGCGCCACCGACCTCTCCGGGGGCCAGCAGCAGCGCGTCGCGATCGCGCGGGCCCTCGCCAACGAGCCGCTCCTCGTCCTGGCGGACGAGCCGACGGGGAACCTCGATACCGAGACCGGCGCGAACGCGTTCGAGATGCTCCGTCGGTTCAACCGCGAGCTCGGGACCGCCTTCCTCGTCGTGACCCACGACATGCGGATCGCCGACCGCTGCGACCGGGTCGTGGAGCTCGTCGACGGCCGGATCCGCGCCGAGCGGAGGGGCGGTGTGGGCTGAGCGCCCCGCTCCTCAGATGTACCGGAGCTCGATCGCCTTCTGCTCGAGCTCGGCCCGGAAGTCGGGGTGCGCGATGTCGATCAGGGCCCGGGCCCGCTGCCGGAACGTCTTGCCGTAGAGGTTCGCCACGCCGAACTCGGTCGCGACGTAGTGGACGTCGTTCCGGGTCGTCACGACCCCGGCGCCCGGCCTCAGCGTCGCGACGATCCGGCTGAACCGCTCCCCCTTCCGGTTCTCGCCCGCGGACGGCAGCGCGATGATCGGCTTGCCGCCGCGCGAGCGGGCCGCGCCGCGGATGAAGTCGAGCTGTCCCCCCACGCCCGAGTAGAGCCTCGGCCCGATCGAGTCGGCGCAGACCTGGCCGGTCAGGTCGACCTCGATCGCCGAGTTGATCGCGACCTGCTTGTCGTTCTGCCGGATGACGTAGGGGTCGTTGACGTACTCGGTGGGGTGGAGCTCGACCACCGGGTTGTTGTCGACGAAGTCGAAGAGCTTCTTCGTCCCGATGAGGAAGCCCGCGATCATCTTCCCGCGGTGGATCGACTTCTTCTCGCCGGTGATGACGCCCTTCTCGTAGAGCTCGACGGCGCCGTCGGAGAAGAGCTCCGTGTGGATCCCGAGGTCCTTCTTGTCGCGCAGGAAGTAGAGGACGCCGTCCGGGATGGCCCCGATCCCCATCTGCATCGTCGAGCCGTCCTCGATCAGGTCGGCGACGTGGCGGCCGATCTGCTTGGAGAGCTCGGTCGGCTTCCCCATCGGGGCCTCGATGAGCGGGTAGTCGACCGGGACGATGTAGTGGATCCGGCTGATGTGGATGAAGGAGTCGCCGAGCGTCCGGGGCATCTGGGGATTGAGCTCGGCGATGACGATCCGGGAGCTCTGCGCCGCGGCCTTGGTGACCCCGACCTCGACGCCGTACGAGCAGAAGCCGTGCTCGTCGGGCGGCGACACGTGGATGAGCGAGACGTCGAGGGGGAGGATCCCCTCGGTGAAGAGGAGGGGAATCTCGCCCAGGCGGCACGGCGTGAAGTCGGCGCGCCCCTCGTTGACCGCCTGTCTCACGTTCTCGCTCACGAAGAGCGTGTTCACCCGCAGGTGGCCGTCGAGGGAGCGGTCCGTGTAGTTCGCGTCCCCCATCGTCAGGACCTGGCAGAGCTCGACGCCCGTCAGCTCGGGCGCCCGCTTCACGAGGGCCTCCACGAGGACGCGGGGGACGGAGCAGTTCCCCGTCAGGAAGACGCGGTTGCCCGACTGGACGCACGCGATCGCCTCGTCGGCGCTGACGATCCTGTTGTGGTAGGAGTGGAGCCAGTGCATGTTCATCGCGTCCCGTTTCCGGAGCCGTTCAGGCCCTCTTCTCCGAGTCGTCCAGGGGCTTGCCGTGGACCATCTCGCCGCGGTGCGTCACCACCCCGTGCGCGAGGCACGGGTCGTCGGCGATGGCGGCGTCGATGTCGGTGGTGACCACCCGCTCGATGTACGGCAGGGCCGCGTCGAGGAAGGCGTGCGTGGCGGTCCGGGCGACCACCCCCGGGAGGTTCGGGACGCAGACGTGCACGACCCTCTCCTCGACGTAGGTCGGGTCGTCGTGGGACGTGGGCCGGGACGTCTCGGCGCACCCTCCGGAGTCGATCGAGAGGTCGACGAAGAGCGATCCCGGACGCATCCGGCGGAGCACCTGCCGCGTCACGACGATCGGCGTCTTCTCGCCCGGCACGTAGACGGCCCCGACGACGACGTCGGCGAACGAGCAGGCCCGCTGGATGTTGAACGGGTGCGAGAGGAGCGTCACGACCCTTCCCTGGAGGACGTCGGCCAGCTGCTGGAGCCGGCTCAGCTCCTTGTCGAGGACGGTGACGTGGGCGCCCATCCCGAGGAACGCCCGCGCCGCGTTCTCGCCCGCGACGCCTCCGCCGATGACCACGACCTCCGAGGGGGGGACGCCGGGGACGCCCCCCAGGAGCTTCCCGTGGCCGCCGAAGTCGTTCTGCAGGAGGCGCGCGGCGAGCTGGGCGGCCATCCGCCCGCCGATCTGGCTCAGGGCCTTCAGGCAGGGAAGGCTGCCGTCGGGCCGCTGGATCTGCTCGTAGGCGATGGCCGTGATCCTCTTCTCGAGGAGCGCCGTGTACTTCCTCGGGTGGGCTGCCGCGAGGTAGAGGTAGCCCATCAGGATCCGGTCCGGAGGGATCCACTCGAGCTCCTGGTCGGTCGGCCGCGCCACCTTCAGGACGACGTCCGCACGGCCGTACGCCTCCTCGCCGGAGTAGACGACCAGGGCCCCGGCCTGGCGGTACTGCTCGTCGGAGAAGCCGGAGCCGAGGCCGGCCCCGCGCTCGACGAGGCAGGAGTGCCCCGCCTCGGCCAGGAGCTTGACCCCGATGGGCGAGAGACCCACGCGGTACTCGAAGGGGCGGATCTCCTTCGGGATTCCGATGTTCACGCCGAGCTCCTTCCTGGGGCCGGACCGTGCCGGCCCGCTCTCACTTGAGCGAGGCGAGCCGGGCCCGGTCGACCTGGCCGAAGACGGTCCGCGCGAAGTCCGGCGCCACCCCGTCGGCCTCCACGGTCACGAGGTACCGCTTCCCGACGACGACCGTGATCTCGCCGTGGCCCCCGTCCTTCCGGAACTTCTCCACCCCGGGCTCGCCGTCGATCGTCACGCCCTTCTCGAACCCCTCCGTCGACTCGTGGGAGAACTGGGCCACCATCGTGATCGCGGCGTAGAGCGGCGCGTTGTACGCGCCGTCGGTGATCGAGACGTGGAGATGCTTGTCGCCGTTCGAGAAGCTCCGCTCCGCCTTCGAGACGCTGAAGCCCGCCGCCGTGGTCGTCTCCCCGCGGGGCTCCCCGTCCGGCGTCCATCCGTTGGGAGCGGGCGGCAGGAGCTCGATCAGCTTCGCGAAGGGAACGGGGGGGACCGCCTTCATCTCCCCGGCTTCCTTCATCGCCTTCTGGGCCTTCTCGGCGGCGTCGCTGATCTGTCCCATCGCGGCGATCGGGTTCTTCGAGAGCTCCTTCCCCTCCTCGGCCGCGGGCTCGGGCTTCCGGCAGCCGGCCGGGACCAGGACGAGGACGGCGGCGAGGAGTGCGAAACGGCTGGCTGACGGTCGCGTCACGGTGGCACCTCCGGCTGCCAAGGATACCCTCCCCATGCGCACGATTCGTCGTTCCACGAAGGTCTATGATGAGAGACCGCCAGGAGGTCGAGCACCCATGTCGACGGGACGACGATTCCTCGTCTCCACGCCCTGCCCGGTCAGCCACCGGCTCCTCCAGCAGCCTCGCCACTCTCCTCTCGCGACCCTTCTCACACCCCTGAGCACCCTCGCCCTTCTCGCCCTTCTCGTCGTCGCCCCCGCGTCCCTGGCCCAGCCGGATCGAGTGACCCTGGCCGGTTCGTTCCAGAGCGAGCTCGGCTGCGCCGCCGACTGGGACCCGGGCTGCGACAAGACCGACCTCGTCTTCGACGCCGGCGACGGCGTCTGGCAGGCGACCTTCGCCCTCCCGGCCGGCGCCTTCGAGTTCAAGGTCGCCCTGAACGGCGCCTGGGACGAGAACTACGGCGCCGGCGGAGCGCCCGGCGGCGCCAACCTCGTCCTGACGCTCGCTGCGGGCAAGGACGTCAAGTTCTACTTCGACCCGGTCAGCCACTGGGTCACCAGCAGCGAGAGCTCCCTCGTCGCGACGGTTCCCGGCAGCTTCCAGAAGGCGCTCGGCTGCTCCGGCGACTGGGACCCCGGCTGCCTCCGCTCCTGGCTCCAGGACCCGGACGGAGACGGCGTCTACGTCTTCACGACCGCGGCGCTCCCCCCCGGCGCGTACGAGGCCAAGGTCGCCCTCGGCGAGAGCTGGGACGTCAACTACGGCGCGGGGGGCGTCCCGGGAGGCCCCAACATCCCGTTCACGGTCGCCGAGGCCGGCAAGGAGCTCTTCTTCGTCTGGAGCTCGGCGACCAGGGTCCTCACCATCGGGTCGACGCCCCCCGAGGGGCCCCAGCCCTCCTGGGTCGTCATCCCCGGCTCGCTCCAGAGCGAGCTCGGCTGCGCCGGCGACTGGGACCCGGCGTGCGACGCGACGGCGCTGGCGTTCGACGAGGAGGACCGCGTCTGGCAGAGGTCCTTCGACGTCCCGGCCGGCGACTGGGAGTACAAGGCCGCGCTGAACGGTACGTGGGACGAGAACTACGGCCTGAACGCGACCCGCGGCGGGGCGAACATCCCGCTGAAGCTCGCGGCGGCCACGACCGTCACGTTCTACTACGACAACCGGACCCACTGGGTCACCAGCAGCGCCAACTCCGTCATCGCCACGGTCCCGGGGAGCTTCCAGAAGGCGCTCGGCTGCGGCGCAGACTGGAGCCCGGGCTGCCTCCGCTCCTGGCTCGAGGACCCGGACGGCGACGGGACGTACGCCTTCACGACCTCCGCGCTCCCGGCCGGGACCTACGAGGCGAAGGTCGCCATCTCCGAGTCCTGGGACGAGAACTACGGTGCCGGCGGCGTCCGGGGCGGACCGAACGTGTCGTTCACCGTCCCGAAGGACAACGCCGAGATCACCTTCTCCTACGACCCCCTCACCCACGTCCTGACGATCGGGACGGGGCAGCGCGGGAGCCTCGGCAAGGCCCAGGCCCACTGGGTCTCGCGCGACACCGTCGCCTGGAACCTCCCCGTCGCGGCCGGAACCGTCTTCCTCCTCCACCACGACCCCGCGGGCTCGCTTCGGCTGGCTCCCGAGGGGGTGACGGGCGGCGCCGCGGTCCCGCTGACGGCCGACCCCGCCGGCCTCCCCGCCTCGGTGACCGGGAAGTTCCCCCAGCTCGCGGGGTACGCCGCCCTGAAGCTCTCCGGGGAAGCGGCGGCGACTGCGAAGGACCTCCTCCGCGAGCAGGTGGCGGTCTCCGCGACCGACGCCTCGGGCCAGCTCCTCGACGCCACGATGCTCCAGGTCCCCGGCGTCCTCGACGACCTCTACCCGTACGACGGGCCTCTGGGCGTCACCTTCGCGGACGGAATCCCGACCCTTCGCGTCTGGGCTCCGACGGCGCGCCGGGTGACGCTCCTCCTCTACGCGGACTCGACGACGACCGACGCCAGCCCCGTCCCGATGACGCTCGACGCGGCCACCGGCGTCTGGAGCGCGGCGGGCGAGGCGTCCTGGAAGGGACTCTTCTACCTGTACCAGGTCGAGGTCTACGTTCCGAGCGCGAACGGGGTCGAGCAGAACGTCGTCACCGACCCCTACTCCACGAGCCTCTCGCGCGACAGCCTGAGGAGCCAGGTCGTCGACCTCGACGACCCGGCCCTCGAGCCGCCGGGGTGGAAGCAGCTCCTCAAGCCGGAGCTCCGCTCGCCGCGGGACTCGGTCATCTACGAGCTCCACGTCCGTGACTTCAGCGCGACCGACCCGGGCGTCCCTGCGCCCCTGCGGGGGACCTTCGCGGCGTTCGCCTCCCCGACGAGCCACGGCCTCTGGCATCTCGAGACCCTCGCCCGGGCGGGGCTCACCCACGTCCACCTCCTCCCGGCGTTCGACTTCGCCACGGTGCGCGAGGACCGGACGACGTGGAAGGAGCCCGCGGCCGACCTCGCCGCCCTCCCGCCCGACTCCGACGAGCAGCAGAAGGCGGTGACGGCCGTCGCGGACGACGACGGCTTCAACTGGGGGTACGACCCGTTCCATTACTTCGTCCCCGAGGGGAGCTACTCCACCGACCCCGACGGGCCGCGCCGGACCTTCGAGTTCCGCCAGATGGTGCAGGCGCTGAACCGCGCCGGGCTGCGGGTGGTGATGGACGTCGTCTACAACCACACGACGGCTTCGGGTCAGGACCCGAAATCGGTCCTCGACCGGATCGTCCCCGGCTACTACCACCGGCTGAACGCCGACGGGAACGTCGAGACGTCGACCTGCTGCGCCAACACCGCGAGCGAGCACGCGATGATGGAGAAGCTGATGGTCGACTCCCTGCTCGTCTGGGCGCGGGAGTACAAGGTCGACGGCTTCCGGTTCGACCTGATGGGCCACCACATGAAGGCGAACATGCTGAAGGTGCGTGACTCGCTCCGCGGCCTCACCGTCCCCGTCGACGGCGTCGACGGCTCGAAGATCCTCCTCTACGGAGAGGGTTGGGACTTCGGCGAGGTCGCGAACGGCGCCCGGGGCGTGAACGCGACCCAGCTCAACATGGCCGGCACCGGCATCGCCACCTTCGACGACCGCCTGCGCGACGCGGCGCGCGGCGGCAGCCCGTTCTCCGACGTGCGCGCCCAGGGGTTCCTGACGGGCCTCTTCTTCGACCCCAGCTCGTTCGACCAGGGGACCGCGGACGAGCAGCGCGCGCGGCTCCTCCTGAACCAGGACCAGATCCGCGTCGGCCTCTCCGGCGGCCTGGCGAGCTACTCGTTCCAGGGAGCGAGCGGCGCCACCGTCACGGGGCACGACGTCGACTACAACGGCCAGCCCGCCGGCTATGCCGCCCGGCCCGGCGAGACGGTCACCTACGTCTCCGCTCACGACAACGAGACCCTCTTCGACGCCGTGCAGCTCAAGGCGGCTCGTGCCGCGGGTCTCGACGAGCGGGTTCGGATGCACAACCTCGGCCTCAGCCTCGTGGCCTTCTCCGAGGGGCTGCCGTTCTTCCACGCGGGCGACGAGCTGCTGAGGTCGAAGTCGATGGACCGCGACAGCTACAACTCGGGTGACTGGTTCAACCGGATCGACTTCACACAGGAGACGAGCTCCTGGGGGTCGGGGCTCCCGGTCGCCGGGAAGAACCAGGCGAACTTTCCGATCATGGCTCCCCTGCTGGCCGATCCGGCCCTGAAGCCCGACACCGCGCGGATCCGCCAGGCCACCAGGCACCTCCTCGAGGTTCTCGAGATCCGCAGGAGCTCCCGGTTCTTCACCCTCGAGGACGCCGCCCGGGTCCAGGAGATCGTCCGGTTCCATAACACCGGGCCCGATCAGGTCCCCGGGCTCATCGTGATGAGCCTCGCAGACGCGCCGGGCGGCTCCTTCGCCCGGGCGTGCCGGGGCCCCTCCGCCGCGGATACGGCAGTGGTCCTCTTCAACGCCCGGCCGCTCTCGGTCACGTTCGCCGATACGGCCTTTGCCGGCGTTCCCCTCGACCTGCACCCCGTCCTGAGGTCCTCCTACGACCGGGTCGTCCGCGACTCCAGGTTCTCGCCGTCCGACGGGTCCTTCTTCGTCCCCGCCGAAACGGCCGCGGTCTTCGTCTGCGGCCGGAAGGGAGCGGATTGACCAGCCGCTGCTGGTCCCCCCCCGGGGCCCTGGCTCCCTGGCCGTCTCCGCTCGCGGTCGCTGGCGGAGGTGGCCACGGGTGTAGAGAATTCAACAGCTTGTGCCTTCTTCAACACCTCCCGCGCGTGATGACCCCTGGCCGAGGACGCGAAACCGTTTACAGGAGGGTACTTCAGGGGTTCTCCCCCGCGGCGGGCACGTGGCACGAATCGTGCGGGACGTTTCGGCGGAACAACAAGGCGATGTCCCAGAAGAACGTCGAGGTCATCATCGGCAGGCTCGCGACGGACGAGGAGTTCCGGCTCGAGTTCCAGCGCGACCCGAGCGCCACGCTCCGCGACCTCGTCGAGCACGGGTTCGAGCTGACGCGCTCGGAGGCCACCGCCCTCTCCGCCCTCGACGCCACCGCCTTCGAGAGGCTTGCCGCCTCTCTCGACCCCCGCCTTCAGAAGGCGAGCCTCAAGTCCGACAGCGATTCCCAGGTCCGCACCGAGGCCGACAGATGGCTCTGACGCCCTCTTCCGTCGTCCCCGCCGGCTGCGGCCCCCTGAACGACCTCCTCGTCCCCGATACGTTGCCCCGGCTCACGGCCCGCGGGGAATTCAAGACATTCCCCACCACCCACCGCCCACACCAGAACACCCGCCTCACCCATCCCCACACGCTACGAATCCCACCTCACCTCTCTCCGCGGGTACCGGGCTGCCGGGGCACCGAGACATCCGGAAGGGGCGGCGCAAGCCGCCCCTTCCCTTTTCCTGCCATCGTCGCGCGCGAGGCCGCGGGGGACGCGGCCCTCGCCCCCGGCTGACCCGCCCTACCGCGCGCCGTCCCGATCGCCGCGAGCCTCGCCGCCCCCCTCCCGACGCCGTGGGTCGACCCGGCCGCCAGGCGCCCCTGCGACGACCGAGGCCGGGTCCCGCCGTGCCCCGCAGACCCCGCGCCGGCGAGGCTCGTCCGGCTCAGGCCGCCTGCATCTCCAGCCAGACGAGGAGCTCCACCCGCTCCCTCCAGGTCGCGACGTCCGCGACCTGGAGGAGGACCCCGTTCTCCAGCGCGTCGAGCGCGGAGACGAGGCCGATCCCGTCGGCGAGGGCGAGGAAGTCCTTCACCAGCCGGTCCTCCGCCGCCGGGCCGATCCGCCGGGCCGAGGCGGTCCCCATCAGCTCCTGCCGGAAGCGCCTCCCGGAGCGGGTGAGCGGGGGGATGTCGAAGATCGACTGGATCGGGCGCGTCAGCGCGGCGCGCGAGACGGAGAGCGCCTCCTCGCCGGGGAGCGGGACGAAGAAGACGAGGTCGGGGCCCAGCCGCGGCAGCGTGTAGCCGGCCGCCTCCAGGACGGCGAGCGCCTCGGCCACCCTCCGGAGGATCGAGACCCTCTCCCGCGGCGTCGCGTCGGGCCTCTCCTCCGCGAGGAAGCGGGTCACGTCGATCGCCCCCTCGAGGAGGGGCCGGACGATCCAGACGATGCGCTCGGCCCCCACCTCCTGCCGCACGAGGTCCCGGAAGCTCCCCGGGAAGAGCTCGGCGTGGCTCAGGCGGACGGCGTTGAGGTCGGCGAGGAGGGTGCACCGCTCCCGGTAGAAGGCCTCCTCCTCGTCCGCCGTCCGGAACGCGAACGGGACGCCGACGAGCCGCCGCCCGAAGGGGTCCTGCAGCTCCGCCAGCGGGAGCCACTGCCCGTCCCCCGGCGGCCGGGAGGCGAAGGCGCGGTTCACGAGGCGGTAGGGGCCGACGGAGGCCTCGGGCGCGGCGGGCTCCGGCGGCCGGACGACGGCTTCCGGACGGGGCGGAAGGACCAGCCGGGCCCGCTCGTGCGGCGTGACGTCGCGCCGGAGCCCCTCGAAGGTCCGGATGACGAGGGCGAGCGGCGGGCGGGCCCGCCAGTCGCTCCGCACCATCGACCGGATCAGGCTGCGCAGCTCGGCGGGGAGAGAGATGGGAAGGTCGAACTCCGGCTCCTCGAAGGCCTCCTTCTTCTTCAGGAGGGCCTCCATGCTCGTGTAGAACGCCTCGGGGAACCGCCCGTTCACGCAGCGGACGAGGGCCATCCCCAGGGCGAAGACGTCCTTCGTCAGGACCATCCGCCGCGCCTCGGCCGGGTCCTCCGGCACGGACGGGATGAAGTTCTCGGGAGGCATGTAGGGGAGCGTGCCGTCGAGGGTGTTCGCGAGCTTGTACTGGTGGATCTGCTCGTCGACGGTGGAGACGATGTCGAAGTCGATCAGGCGGACCCGGTAGCGCGGCGCGCCGTCGCGGCCCACGCGCTCCTCCACGCAGAAGTTCTCGGGCTTGACGTCCCCGTGGACGAGCGAGAGCCGCTGCAGGTGCCGCAGCGCCCGGGCGCCGTGGAAGGCGACGTCGAGGAGGGCGCCGTACGTCAGCCCCTTCTCCCTCACGTGGCGCGAGAGCGCGATCCCGGGCGCGAAGTCGAACAGGTCGCAGGCGTCGCCGTCGAGGACGCCGCTCGCCCAGAACCGCTGGAGGATCGGGTGGCGGGGCATGGCGGTCAGCCACTGGCGGACGACGGCGTCGCGCGCCCTCCGGCTCTCGGCCTCGACGGCGCTCCCCGCCGGCAGGTGCTTGCGGACGACGAGGGGGCGCGAGGCGAAGAGGTCGGCCGAGCGGAAGACGCTGTTCATCCCCCCCTTGTCGAGCGGGACGAGCGGGTCGAGCGGGACGGCGACCGGCCCCCCCGCCCGTTCGCACCGCAGGAGAGGGACCGGGGCCCCGCGGAGGGAGGACGGGTCGAGCGCCGGCCGGCCGAGCGCGGTCCGGACGGAGTTGACGAACTCCGGCCACCGGCCGGGCGCCGCGGCGATCCTCTCGACCGCCCTCTCGAGCCGCTCCCGCACCTCCCGCCCGGCGAGGCGTCGTCCCGAGCGCCGTCCTCCGGAACCGGGCGTCCCCTTCCCGCTCATGCGGCTCCCCCGTCGCGCGCCTACGCCCTCACGCGAGGCTCCAGATGCGCACGCGGCCGTCGGCCGCGGCGTTGGCCAGGAAGCGGCCGTCCGGCGAGAACGCGAGGCCGTAGACCCCCTTGACCCCCACGTCGATCCGCTCGATCACCGTCCCCTTCGCGACGTCCCGCAGCTGGATGAGGTGGTCGCAGGCGACGGCGATCCGCGTCCCGCCCGGCGCCCAGGCGAGCTGGTAGGTGCCGGTCGTGCCGAGCGGCACCCGCAGCGCCTCGGCGCCGTCGGCGACTCCCCGCACCAGGAGCGTCCCCTCGGCCCCGGTCGAGGCGAGGCGGGAGCCGTCGGGCGAGAGCGCGAGCGCGGTGACCGCCGTCCGGTGCCCCGGCCACTCCTTCTGCTTCTCGCGGTCCTTCGTCCGGACCCGGTGGACGCTTTCCTGCCCGGCGGCGAAGAGGAGGGCGCCGTCGGAGGAGAAGGCGAGCGAGAAGAGACGGCGGTCGAGGAGGGGGAGCGGGGGGAGCTCGTCGAGGTTCGCGTCCCAGAGGACGGCGCGGCCCTTGGCGGAGATCGTGGCGAGGAGCCCTCCCGCGGGCGCGAACGCCGCCGCGACCTGCCCCTCCAGGAGCCCCATCTCGCGGCCGCCCGGAAACGACCAGACCCGGACGGTCCCGTCGGACGACCCGGTCGCGAGCCTGTCTTCCTCCGGCGAGAAGGAGAGCGTGTTCACGCTCGCCTCGTGGCCCTCGAAGACCCCGGCCGGCGCGAAGCCCGGGACGGACCAGAGCCGGACGCACGCGTCCTGCCCGCAGGTCACGAGCGTGGCCCCGTCGCGGGTGAAGAGCGCGCGCTGGGCGTGCTTGCCGTGAGCGTCGAGGACGATCGGCTCTCGTGTCATCGGCTCGCCTCCTCCGACCAGTCTCTCAGCCGCACGGCCCGGCGTCGAGCGCTTCCGCTGCTCCCTGCCGCTTTCGAGCCCCCGGACGGGACGGACGGCTCCGTGCTCGTCCCGGCCCCCGTCCCGACGGTATGATCAGCCGTCCGGGACCCGTTCCGGACGGGAGGTGCCGTGCCCGCAGCCACGCTCTCGCGCCGCGAGCTCCTCGCCGCCGTCGCCGCCTCCTCGCTGGTCCCCGCCGCCTGCCGGAACGACGTGGCCGCGCCCCCCCGCCCTCCGTCCGTCGCCTTCCCGCTCGCCCGGTTCCCGTCCGGAGTCCGCGTCACCGTCCAGGTCGGCGGCCACCCCGTCGAGGTGCTCCGCGACGGGACGGGCGTGACCGTCCGGTCGCTCGTCTGCACGCACCAGGGGTGCGAGGTCTTCTGGGACGAGCAGGAGTCGGTCTACCGCTGCCCGTGCCACGACGCGAAGTACGCGCCCGACGGCCAGGTGATCGCGGGCCCTCCCCCCCGGCCGCTCCCGGTCCGCCCCGCGAGGATCGACGGCGAGCGGCTCCTCGTCGAGGCCTGACGCCGGGTGCCGCTCCCGCGCCTCATCGTCACCGGGGCGTCCGGCTTCGTCGGCCGACACCTCCTCGAGGCGCTCCAGGAGGACTACCGGATCGTCGGCATCGCGCGCCGGTCGCAGGGGCGGAGCGGGGCCCCCGAGCACCCCAACACCACCTGGTTCCAGGTGGACATCGGCGAGCGCGAGCCCCTCGCGGAGGTCTTCCGCTCCGTCCGCCTGACGGGAGGGGCCTCCGCCGTCGTCCACCTCGCCGCGCACTACGACTTCACGGGGGACGAGGACCCGGAGTACGAGAGGACGAACGTCGGCGGCCTCAGGAACGTCCTCGACCTGAGCCGGGAGATCGGCGTCAAGCGCTTCCTCTTCTCGAGCTCGGTCGCCGCCTGCCAGTTCCCGCCCCCCGGCGGCTTCCTCGACGAGGCGAGCCCTCCGGACGGCCAGCACATCTACGCCAGGACGAAGGCGGCCGGCGAGGCGATGCTGAAGGAGTACGCCGACGCCTTCCCGTCGACGATCGTCCGCTTCGCCGCCCTCTTCTCCGACTGGTGCGAGTACCCGCCCCTCTTCATGTTCCTCTCCACGTGGCTCTCCCGCGCCTGGAACAGGAGCGTCCTCGGGGGGCGCGGGGAGTCGGCCATCCCCTACCTCCACGTGGCCGACGTCGTCGACGTCCTGAGCCGGGTGCTGGAGCGCCCGCCGGAGTCCCTCGAGCCGGGCGAGGTCCTGATCGCGAGCCCCGACGGCTCCACGTGCCACCGGGAGCTCTTCGAGGCCGCCACGCTCCACTACTTCGGGTCGCGCCGGAAGCCCGTCCTGATGCCGAAGCCGCTCTGCGGACCCGGCATGTGGGCGCGCTGCCTCGCGGGGCGGCTGACCGGCGAGCTCCCGTTCGAGCGTCCCTGGATGGCGCGGTACATCGACCAGAAGATGACGATCGACGCCCGCCGGACGCGCGCCCGGCTCGGCTGGGAGCCGCGGCCCCGGCTCCTCCTCCTCCGGCGCCTCCCGTTCCTCGTCGAGAACCTCAAGACCGACCCGCTCGAGTGGAACCGGAGGAACCGCGAGGCGATGAAGAGGGTCTACTTCCCGAGCAACCTGAAGCTCCACCGGCTCCTCCAGAAGCACGAGGAGGAGATCATCGCCGCCTACCACGCCCACCTCGTCGGGCCGCGCGGGCCGATCGAGTTCGCGACCTACCAGGGGATCAGCGCCGAGGACCACGAGTGGAACCACCGGGCGGTCCTCCGGCACCTGATGAACGCCGTCAGGACCCGGGAGAAGGGAGTCCTCGTCGCCTACTGCCGCGACCTGGCGGCGCGGCGCTTCGAGCAGGGGTTCCAGGCGTCGGAGCTCTGCGGGGCGCTGGAGGCGCTGAACCTCGTCTGCTTCCGCGTCCTCCGCCGGGACCCCGAGGCCGAGGGGCTGCGGCAGGAGATGCTCGACCGGATCACGGCGACGCTCCGGTACGGGTGCGACCAGGCCCAGGAGGTCTTCGACGAGCTCGCCACGATCCGGCGGAGGCGGGGCGTGCACGGCCGCCGCCGGGACGACTGAGGGGCCCTCAGCCCCCTTCCGCGCGCTCCCTCCGGCGGAGCCACCAGATCGCGAGGCCCATCAGGCCGTCTCCGGCGGCCGAGAGCGGGATCGACCACGCACCCTCTCCCGCGAGCGCCGCCGTGGCGAGGAACGCCACCGCGGTGGCCTTGGCGACCAGGACGATCGTGACCCCTCCGTAGCGGAAGCGCTCGATCAGGTACGCGGTCCCCGCGACGAAGTGGAAGATCCCCGCCTGCCGGGCGAAGAAGAGCGGCTGGACCTCGCCGAACCCGCCGAACCGCGCTCCCCAGCGGGTTGCGAGGAGGAGGAAGAAGCCGACGGCGAAGCTGTGGAGCGCCACCAGGACCAGGAACGCGTCCAGCGCGCGGCCGAAGCGCCCGCGCCCGGGCTCGCGCCGCACCGGGCCTCCGCCCCCGGCCACGGCCCTCAGCCCCCTCCGGCCGGGGGCGCCGTCCCCGCGGCCCACCACGGGCGCGGCCGCGCGGGGTCCGGCCGCCGCTCCACGGCGCAGCCGAGCCTCCCGAGCTCGGCCACGACCGCCTCGAGGGCCGCGGGGAGCGCGGCCTCGACGGCCGGCGTCAGCTCGAGCCCCTTCTCCACGCGCCCCGGGACGATGCCGACGAGGAGGACCTCCTCGGGGCCGTCCCCCGCGAAGTCGAGGTAGAGGAGCGTCTCCTTGACCCCCGGGTCGTGCGGGCTCGTCCGCGGTCCCGGCGCGTGCTTCAGGATCTCGTCGCGGCGGTAGAGGCGCAGCTCGCCCGGCTCTCCCTTGGACTTGACCGTGTCGACGAGGACGATCGCGCGGGCGCCCGCGAGGAAGGGGACGAGATCGAGCCCGGGCGTCCCCACGTCGACCGCGGAGACGCCCGGGCCCAGATGCCAGCCGGCGCGAAGGAGCTCCACGACCCACGGCCCGGCGGCGTCGTCTCCCATGAGGACGTTGCCGAGCCCGAGGACGCGGACCTCGCGCCCCTCCTCCCCCGCCTCCTTCATCAGCCCGGAGGCTGCCTAGAGCGTCCTCACCCGCGCGAGCTCGTTCCCCTCGACGTCGAGGGTGTGGATCGCGCAGGCCAGGCACGGGTCGAACGAGTGGATCGTCCGGAGGACCTCCAGCGGCCGCTCCGGGTCGGCGATCGGGTTGCCGATGAGCGACGCCTCGTAGGGCCCGACCTGGTTCTTGTCGTCGCGCGGGCCGGCGTTCCACGTCGACGGGACGACGGCCTGGTAGTTCTTGATCTTCCCGTCCTCGATGACGATCCAGTGGGAGAGCGTGCCGCGCGGCGCCTCGTGGAAGCCGAAGCCGCGCTGCTCCCCCTTCGGGAAGACCGGCTCGTTGAAGATGGCCGTGTCCCCCTTGCCGATGTTGTCGACGAGGAGCTTCCAGTGCTTCTGCGCCATCTCGGCGAGCATGCAGGTGCGGATCATCCGCGCCGCGTGCCGCCCGAGCGTGGAGTGGAGGACCGCGGGGGTCAGCTGCGCCTTGGCGACCGACCCGATGGTCTGGAGGGTCTTCGTCGCCCACCTCACGGTCGGCTCGTGCTTGAGCGCGAACCCGACGAGGACCTGCGCGAGCGGGCCGACCTGCATCGGCTTGCCCTGGAAGCGGGGCGCCTTCACCCACGAGTACTTCCCGTCGTCCTCCCACTTCGTGTACTTCGGGACCGTCTCCTCCTCGAACGGGTGCTTGTCCCAGGAGCCGTCGTACCAGGCGCGGGCGATCGACTCGGTGACCCCCTCCTTGAAGTAGGCGTCGTCGAAGCTCTTGATCTCCTTCACCGTCGCGAGGTCGCCGTTCAGGATCGTCCCGCCCGGGAGGTCGAACTGCGTCCCCTTCGTGTCGAGCGGGAGGTCCGGCACGGCGAGGTAGTTCTTGACCCCGGCGCCGTACGGCAGCCAGTCCGCGTAGAGGGCGCCGACCGCGCAGAGGTCGGGGAAGTAGACCTGCTCGACGAACTTCTGGACCTCGTCCAGCGCCTCCTTGACGAAGTAGAGCTTCGTCATGTTGAGGGTCGCCTCGTTGTCGAGGTTGATGGCGTTCGCCACGCCGCCGACCGCGAGGTTCTGGATGTTCGGGGTCTTCGAGCCGAGGAGGGCGACCACCTTGTTGACGCCGCGCTGGGCGTCGAGCGCCTGGAGGTAGTGGGCGACCGCGAGGAGGTTGACCTCCGGCGGCAGCTTCATGGCCGGGTGGCCCCAGTAGCCGTTCGTGAAGGGGCCGAGCTGCCCGTTCTCGACGAACGCCTTCAGCCTGTCCTGGACCGACTTCATCACCATCGTCCCGTTGTGCGGCCACGGCGAGAGGCTCTCGGCGAGGGCCGAGGTCTTCGCGGGGTCCGCCTTCAGGGCGGAGACGACGTCGACCCAGTCGAGGGCCGAGAGGTGGTAGAAGTGGACGATGTGGTCGTGCATCGCGTGCGCGGCCACGATCAGGTTCCGGATGTACTGGGCGTTCAGCGGGACCTCGAGGCCCAGGGCGTTCTCGACGGTCCTCACCGACGCGATCGCGTGGACGGTCGTGCAGACGCCGCAGAACCGCTGGGTGAAGAGCCACGCCTCCCGGGGGTCCCGTCCCTGGAGGATCGTCTCGATCCCCCGGAACATCTGCCCGGAGGACCAGGCGTTGCGGACGTGCCCGCCGTCCACCTCCACGTCGATGCGGAGGTGGCCCTCGATGCGGGTGACGGGATCGACGACGATACGCTTGCCCATTCGCTCCCCCCTAGGCGCGAGAGGCCGCCGCGCCCGCGGGCGGGACGGTCCTCGAGAGGATCGGGAAGTTCTTCACGATGACGACGTACGCGAGGATCTCGAGCGCGACGACGCCGACCGAGACCATGATCTCCGCGAAGCTCGGGAAGTAGGAGAACCGCTCCCCGGGACGGAAGGCGACGATGTACGCGTCGAAGCGGTAGACCGTCCCCGCCAGGAGCATGACCATCGCGGCCCGGAAGAGGTTCCCCGGGTCGCGCCGCGCCTTCTCGGAGGCGAGCATCGCGACCGGCGCGAGGAAGAGGGCCGTCTCGACGAGGAACATCACGGAGTAGAGGTCGAGCGCGAACATCGCGCCGACGCGGCCGCGGAGCGCCAGGTCGGCGACGCGGAAGGCGGTGAAGCCGGCGAGGATCGGGACCATGGCCCAGGCCAGGTCGGCGAGCATCCCCGTCTCGCGCTCCCGCTTCAGGATGGCGGTCGCGAGGGTCGACTCGAAGACGACCACCGCGTAGCCCATCCCGATGCAGGAGACGAGGAAGAGGAGCGGCAGGAACGGGGTGTTCCAGAGCGGGTGGAGCTTCGGCCCCGTCAGGAGCATGACCGTCCCGAGCGACGACTGGTGCATCGTCGGGAGGAGGAGCCCCGCCGCGACGATGAACGGCAGGAACCGCTCGACCAGCGGGTGGAGGACGCCGGACACGGACTTCAGCAGGCCGTCCGGCCCGTTCCGCCACCGCTCCGTGAACGCCGGCGAGACCTCGAGCCAGAGGACCAGGATGTAGGTCATGACGCAGAGCGCCACCTCGAGGAGGGCCGAGTTGAGGTTCCAGTGCCAGAAGAAGACCGGGACCCTCCAGAGGAGCCACGGCCTCCCGACGTCCATGTGGATGGCCACCGCGGCCATCGTGTAGCCGAGGGCGCTCGTGAGGAGCGCGGGCCGGACGAGGGGGTGGTACTTCCCCTTGTTCAGGACGTAGACCAGGATCGCCACGGCATAGCCGCCGCACCCGAGCGCCGTCCCGGTGACGACGTCGAAGGCGATCCAGATGCCCCACGGGTACCCGTCGTTCAGGGCGGTCGAGGCGCCGAGGCCCGCGGCGAAGCGGTAGACGAAGAAGATCGCGCCGAACAGGAAGACGAGCGCGACGATCCGGAACGGCTTCGTCCAGAGCGGCCCTCCGACCGGCTCGTGGACGTACCCGGGGCCGCTCACGCCTCACCTCCCGGCGTCGACCCGCCCTTCCTTCCCGCCTCCTTCTCCTTCTTCCGGTTCCGGAGGATCACGGCGCCGAGGACCGCGTAGAGCGCCACCGGCGCCACGGCCCCCTGGTAGATCCCGTGCTGGACGGTCTGGGCGACCTCCGGGACGGGCTCGGCGGAGAGGTCGGGGAGGCCGAGCTTCTCGAACGGGACGTGGGAGAGGTAGAAGACCTGCGTCCCGCCCCCCTCCGTCTCCCCGTAGACGCGGGGCGGGTCGCCCTTGCGATACCCCTTGTACTTCCTCGGGTTCTCCGCGATCCGGCGCTTGGCCTCGGCGAGGAGCTCGTCGCGCTTGCCGTAGATGACGGCGTGGCGCGGGCAGACCTCGCAGCAGCCCGGGATCTGCCCCTTGGCGATCCGGTGGTTGCAGAGCTCGCACTTGACGATCTTCGGCGCGAGCTTCGACCACTCGAACTTCGGGATCTCGAACGGGCAGGCCATCTGGCAATACCGGCAGCCCGAGCAGTAGAACGGGTCGTAGGTGACGATCCCGTGCTCCCGCTTCTGCAGGGCTCCGATCATGCAGGCCCCCACGCACGCCGGGTCGACGCAGTGCATGCACTGCGCCTTCACGTACGACCTCTCGGCCGAGCCGGGGTCCTCGTAGAGCTTGATGACGTTCTTCGTCTGGCCGTTCAGGTCGTCGGGCATGTCCCAGAGCCCGCCGGAGAGCCTCGTGTCCGGCGGCTTGTCGTTGGCCTCCCGGCACGCGACGACGCACGCCTTGCAGCCGATGCAGAGGGAGGAGTCGTAGAGCATCCCGACGGCGTCCGCCGGGGCCGTCTTCCGCACCCGGGCGTCGGCCGTTCCGCTCGCCCCGACGGCCGCGACGGCGGCACCGGCCGCGAGCCCCTTCAGGACGGCGCGGCGGTCGGCGGGCATCGTCAGCCCTCCTTCTTGGCGCCGGGGCCCGGCTCGGCCGGCTCCCCCGCGCCCAGCTTCTTGCTGGCCATGAAGCCCGCTCCGAGGAGGGCCCCCGCGATCACGCCCGCGACGCCGGTGGCGACCGGGCTGACGAACCCGTGCTCCGCCTTGATCGGCGGGTAGAAGTCGGGCGGCGTCGGGCGCTCGATGTCCACGGTGCTGTGGAGCGGCGCCCGGAAAGCGAGGGTCTTCTCGGTGCACCCGAAGCAGGGGTGCCCGATCCCGATGGGCCAGGCGTCCTGGACCTCGCCGAAGTGCTGGACCGAGCAGTTCGCGTGGGTCGCCGGCCCCTTGCAGCCCGTCTTGTAGAGGCAGTAGCCGAGCCGGTGGGCCTCGTCGCCGAACTTCTGGACGAACCGGCCCGCGTCGAAGTGGGCCCGGCGGGGGCAGTGCTCGTGGATGGTCCGCCCGTAGGCGAACCTGGGGCGCGCCTTGTCGTCCAGGTCGGGCAGGGTCCCGAAGGTGACGTACTGGAGGACGGTCCCGAGGAAGTTGTACGGGTTCGCCGGGCAGCCGGGGATGGTGACGACCGTCTTCCCCTTCAGGACCATCGGCGCGCCGGCCGCCCCGGTGGGGTTCGGGTCGGCGGACGGGATCCCTCCCCAGGAGGCGCAGGAGCCGATGGCGATGATCGCGCCGGCCTTCCCCGCGACGTCGTTGACGATGTCCACGGCCGTCCTGTCGCCGATCTTGCAGTAGATCCCGCCGTCCTTCTCGGGGATCGCCCCTTCGATGACGCAGACGTACTTCCCCTCGTTCTCCTTCATCGCCTTCTTCAGCGCGTCCTCGGCCTGGTGGCCCGCGGCGGCGAAGAGGGTCTCGTGGTAGTCGAGGGAGACGAGGTCGAGGATGAGCTCGGCGAGCGCAGGGTGCGACGTCCTCAGGAGCGACTCGGTACACCCGGTGCACTCCTGGAAGTGGAGCCAGATGACCGACGGCTTCAGCTTCCGCGCGACCGCGGCTTCGGCCATCCGCTCGGCCATCGACGCCCCGATGCCGACGCTGGCGGCGGCCAGGGTGCACATGCGGACGAAGTCCCGCCGGTCGACCCCGGAGGAGCCCGCCGGACCGTCCCACCCGGAAACCGTTCCGTTCTCCATGTCCACCTCCGCGGGTCGGCCGCCGGTCTATGCAACGAAAGATCCGCGTTTACGCAGATCGACGACGTCCGGCCCCGTTATGTCGGAGAAGTCTGCGGGCCGCTCCTCCCCGACCACCATCGTCCGAACGCATTAAATCCGTGCCCGGCGACGTGATGCCGCCTCATCAAAAGTGATCAGGAAGCCGGAGACTGTGTCTCGGCCGCCGCCCGACGTCCGCCTCCCCGCCGATTACGCGCCGGCCCGCCGGACCCCCTACCATCCGTCCCATGTCCACCGCTCGCCTCCGCACCGTCTGCAACCGGGACTGCCCGGACGCCTGCGGCCTCGTCGCCACCGTCGAGGACGGCCGCCTCGTCCGGCTCGGCGGGGACCCCGACCATCCGGTGACCCGCGGCTTCCTCTGCTCGCGGACGACGCAGTTCCCGGCCCGGCAGAACGACCCGGCCCGCCTCACGGCACCCCTCCTCAGAGTGGACGGCGCCCTGCGACCGGTCTCGTGGACCGAGGCGCTCGCCTTCGCGGCGGACCGTCTCCTCTCCATCCGGGCCGACTCGGGCCCGGCGGCGATCCTCCACTACCGCTCGGGGGGCTCGCTCGGCCTCCTCAAGTACGTCGTCGACCTCTTCTTCGAGCTGCTGGGCCCCGTCACCCTCAAGCGGGGCGACATCTGCTCGGGGGCGGGCGACGCGGCTCAGGAGACCGACTTCGGGGACGAGGAGTCGCACGATCTCTTCGACCTGCGAAATTCCCGCGGCATCCTCCTCTGGGGGAAGAACCCGTTCGTCTCGAACGTCCACCTCCTCCCGCTCCTGAAGGAGGCCCGCGCCCGCGGCGCCCGGATCGTCCTGATCGACCCGGTCCACCACAAGACCGCGTCGCTCGCCGACGCGGTCCTGACGCCCCGCCCCGGCGGCGACCTGGCCCTCGCCCTCGCCGTCGCCGCCCGGCTCTTCGAGACCGGCCGCGTGGTCCCCGCCGCCCCGTCCGCCACCGAGGGCTTCGAGACCTTCCGCGCGCTCGCCCTCTCCAAGGGTGTCGCGGGCTGGGCGCGCGAGGCGGACGTCGACGAGCCCGCCGTCGAGCTCCTCGCGTCGACCCTCTCCGACCGCCCCTGCAACATCCAGGTCGGCTGGGGAATGGGCCGCCGGACGAACGGCTCGGCGATCGTCCGCGCCCTCGACGCCCTCGGCGCGCTCTCCGGGAACCTCGGCATCCCGGGCGGCGGCGTCAGCTTCTACTTCAAGCGGCGCGGCGCGTTCGACACCTCCTTCCTCCGCAAGGCATCCGCCCGGACGCTCAGCGAGCCCCTCCTCGGCCGCGAGATCCTCGAAGCGACGAATCCCGCCATTCGCGCCGTCTGGGTGACGGCGGGGAACCCCGTGGCGATGCTCCCCGACTCCGCCACCGTGGCTCGCGCCCTCGAGACGCGCGAGCTCGTCGTCGTCGTCGACTCGTTCCTCACCGACACGGCGCGCCGCGCGCACCTCGTCCTCCCGACGACGACCCTCGTGGAGGACGACGACCTCCTCGGCGCGTACGGCAACCACTGGCTCGGCGCGTCGGTCCCTGTCGTGGAGCGCCCGCCGGAGGTGAGGAGCGACCTCGAGATCGTCCAGGCCCTGGCCGCCGAGATCGACGCTCGCTCCGGAGCCGGCTCCGAATCCGCCCTCGCCCCGAGGCTCGCGGGGAGCGCCCGCGACTGGAAGCGCCGCCTCCTCTCCCGCATCGAGCCCCTCGGCCTGACCGTCGAGCGGCTCGAGCGCGAGTCGGTCCGCAATCCGCTCGCCCCCGAGCTCCTCTTCGCCGGCAACCGGTTCCCGACCCCGTCGGGGAAGATGCGGCTCCTGACGGAGCTCCCCCTTCCCCCCGACGACGAACCCGGCTACCCGCTCTGGCTCTTCTCCAACTCGACCGAACGGGCCCAGAGCTCCCAGTGGGCCGGCACGCCGCCCGACGTCGCCGAGGCGACCTGTCATCCCGACGCCGCGCCGGGCCTGGCCGACGGCGCCCTCGTCGTCCTGGAGAGCGAGGTCGGCCGGATGCGGGCGCGCCTGAAGCTCGACCCCCTCCAGCGCCGCGACGTCGTCATCGTCCCGAAGGGGGGCCACTACGACTCCGGGACCTGCGCGAACGTCCTGGTGAGGGCCCGCACGACCGATGCGGGCGAAGGAGCGGCGTACCAGGACTGCCGCGTGCGGATCGTCGCGTCCCCAGACTGAGCGAACGCTCCTGACCGTGCGAGCACCGGGGGGCGGGCGACGGACGCCCCCGCGCGGTCCGCTGCGCGCGGGCCACCCGCTTGCGCCCGGCGGCGCGCCGTCCGCGGGGCGCGGCAAAACTCGCTTCGCTCAGACAGTTGCCGCGCTGATCCCGCTCCCGGCGCGCCCCCGGGCGAGCGGGTCCCGGCCCGTGCTCGGACGGACGCGCGCAGGGGCATCCGCCGCCCGCCCGTCGCGCCCCCCGGGCGCGACGAAATCCTCAATTCTCCAGGGGCAAGCTTCCTCCCTTTACCGAAGCGAGCTGGCCATCGCCTCGACTCTGACCGCATGGATCCTCGTTTCGCGGACTTGGGATCCCGGACTTGGGGTCAGGTCTGTGATCCGTGATCTGTGAACTGCGATCTGCGGAAGACCACCTGTTCGAGCTCTGCGGGGGACGGCGACAGATGCGACTTCGAGCACCCGCGGCCCCCACGCTTTCGGGGCAATGCCCCCTCGAGCACGGGCTCCGCCTCACGAGATACAAGACCTTCGCAGCGCCTCCGGCGCCGCCCCGTCTCTTCGCGCCCGGAGGGCGCGAAGGCGGGAGGCGAAGGCCCTCGCGCGAGTCCGTCCGAGCACGGGCCGGGACCCGCTCGCCCGCCGGCGCGGCCCCGCAGGATCAGGCGGGCCAGCTGTCTGACGAGCGGAGCGAGGAGTTCAGGCCCGCCCCGGAGGGGTCGCGCCGCCGGGCGAAAGCGGGTGGCCCGCGCGCAGCGGACCGCGTGAGGGCCTTCGACTCCCGCCCCCCACGCTCGCACGGACTTCGCAGGGAGTCACGAGGTCGCACCCCGACGGCCCGAAAGGCTGGAGTATCGTTCCCGGGCCATCACGCCCCGCGGGCGCCGGGCGCGCCCGCCCCAGGAGAAAGATGACCAGAGACCTCTCCCCCTGCTCGCTCGTCCTCGCGGTTCCGATCCTGGCCGTGGCCCTCGCCGCCGCGGCGGCCGAGTCGGCCGAGCCCGCGAAGGAGGGCGCCTCCGACGTCCTCCCCTTCAAGGCCACCGAGACCACGCTCCCGAACGGCCTGAAGGTGATCGTCGTCCCGACCGGCTTCCCGAACATCGTCTCGCTCCAGATCCCGGTCCAGATCGGCTCGCGGAACGAGGTCGAGCCGGGCAAGTCCGGCTTCGCCCACTTCTTCGAGCACATGATGTTCCGCGGGACCAAGGCGTACCCGCCCGACGCGTACCAGGCGATCCTGACGAAAGCCGGGGCCCGGCAGAACGCCTACACCACGGACGACTACACCAACTACCACACGACGTTCGCGAAGGAGGACCTCGAGAAGGTCCTCGAGATCGAGGCCGACCGGTTCCAGAACCTCTCGTACCCCGAGGCGGCGTTCAAGACCGAGTCGCGCGCCGTCCTCGGCGAGTACAACAAGAACAGCGCGAACCCGATCTCCAAGCTCTTCGAAGCCCAGCGCGACTCCGCGTTCCAGGTCCACACGTACAAGCACACCACCATGGGCTTCCTCCGCGACATCGAGGCGATGCCGGAGCAGTTCGCCTACTCGCGGCAGTTCTTCGACCGCTGGTACCGCCCCGAGTACACGACGGTCATCGTCGCCGGCGACGTCGACCCGGCGAAGGTCGTCCCGCTGGTCGAGAAGTACTGGGGCTCCTGGAAGCGCGGGAGCTACACGGTCCGGATCCCGAAGGAGCCGGCGCCGAAGGGGCCGGTCGTGGCCCACGTCGACTGGAAGACGCCGACGCTCCCGTGGGTCGCCGTCGCCTTCCACGGGCCCGCCTTCTCCGCGACCGACAAGGACTTCGCCTCGCTCGACCTCCTCATCGACCTGACGTTCGGGCCGACCTCGGACCTCTACAAGCGGCTCGTCGACGTCGATCAGAAGGTCGACCAGATCTTCACGTACCTCCCGGCCTCGGCGGATCCCGGGCTCGTGACCGTCGCCGCCCGGCTCAAGAAGGGCGAGGACGCGCCGGCGGTGCGGGACGCCATCCTGGCCGCGGTGGCGGCGGCGAGGTCGCAGCCGATCCCGGCGAAGCGGCTCGCGGACGCCCAGGCGAACGCGCGCTACGGCCTGGCGAGGAGCCTGGACAACACCGAGGCGATCGCGGGAACGCTGGCGCGGTACGTTCGCCACGAACGTTCGTTCGACACCTTGAACGCCTATTACAGGCTCGCCGGCTCGCTGACGCCTGGAGACCTCCTGGCCGCGGCCGACCGCTGGGTCACGGACTCGAACCTCGTCCAGACGACCCTCTCGAAGGACCCCCTGCCCGCCGCGATCGCGAAGGTGCCGGCCCTGGCGTCCCTGGCGCCGAAGGGCGAAGGGGCGAAGCTCGACGTCGTCCTCCAGCGCTCCGAGGTCCCGCAGATCGCGGTCAAGCTCCTGTTCCGGGCGGGCTCGGCGAACGACCCGGCCGGCAAGGAGGGGCTCGCCACCCTCGCGGCCTCCATGGTCGCCGAGGCGAGCTCGTCGGAGATGAGGATCGACGAGATCCGCAAGGCCCTCTTCCCGATGGCCGCGAGCTTCGACGCCCAGGTGGACAAGGAGATGACCGTCTTCTCCGGCAGCGTCCACCGCGACAACTGGGAGCCGTACCTCGACACGGTGCTCCCGCAGCTCCTCCGGCCGGGCCTCCGGGAAGACGACTTCCGGCGCATCAAGGACGCGCAGAGGAACGCCCTCGTCCAGGACCTCAGGGAGAACAACGAGGAGGAGCTGGGGAAGGAGCGGCTCCAGACGAACGTCTTCGCCGGGACGCCCTACGGCCACCCCGCGCTCGGGACGGTCGCCGGGATCGACGCCATCACCCTCGACGACGTGAAGGGCTTCCTGAAGGCCGCCTACGAGCGCGGCGCGCTGACCGTGGGCCTCTCCGGAGACGTACCCGAGGCGATGGTGACGCGGCTCCGGCGCGAGCTGGCGGCCCTCCCGGACGGGACGGGCCTCCCCGCTCCCGCGGCGATCGCGGGCCGGCGGCCGAAGGGGCTGGAGGTCGAGATCGTCCAGAAGGCGACGCGGGCCACCGCGATCTCCCTCGGCCTCCCGATCGCGGTCACCCGGTCCCACCCCGACTTCGCGGCCCTCTCGGTGGCCCGCGCCTGGCTCGGCGAGCACCGCTCGTCGATGGCGCGCCTCTACCAGCGGATCCGCGAGGCGCGCGGGATGAACTACGGCGACTACGCCTACATCGAGGCCTTCCCGCGCGGGATGTACCAGTTCTTCCCCGACGCGAACGTCGCCCGGCGCGCGCAGCTCTTCGAGGTCTGGATCCGGCCGGTGGTGCCGGCGAACGGGATCATGGCGCTCAAGCTCGCCCTCGACACGGTCGACCGGCTCGTGAAGGAGGGGATGACGGAGGACGAGTTCCAGGCCTCCCGCGACTACCTGATGAAGAGCGTCTGCCTCCTCACCGCGACCCAGGGGCAGCAGCTCGGCTACGCCCTCGACTCCCGCTGGTACGGCATCGGGGAATACACCTCGTACCTGCGCGATCGGCTCGCGAAGCTGACCCGGGAGGACGTCAACCGCGCGGTCCGCGCCCACCTCTCCGCCCGGGACCTCTCGGTCGTCTTCATCACCCAGGACGCCGAGGGGCTGAGGAAGGCGCTCCTGGCTGACGGGCCGACGACGATCACGTACGATTCGCCCAAGCCCCGGCCGATCCTGGACGAGGACGCGGCCGTCGGCTCCCGGAAGCTCGGGATCAGCCCGGACGCGGTCCGCATCACCCCGGTGGCCGACGTCTTCGCGAGGTAGCGACGCGGCCCTAAGGAGGACACATGGCCGAGGAGAGGTTCTTCGTCGCCGTCGACGGCAGCCAGCTCGACGGCGACTACGACATCAGCAAGGTCCGCCAGCTGGTGACGCAGCACGCCGGGCGGCAGGTCCTCGTCTGGAACGAAGGACTGAGCGGCTGGACGGACCCGAGGACCCTCCCGTCGTTCCGGCCGGGAGCCCCCTCGACCCCGGCGAACGCCCCCGTGGCGGCCACCCCCGATCCGGCACGCGAGCCGGCCCGTGACGCGACGCCCGCCCGGTCGGCGGGCCCCTCCAGCCTCGAGCGCGAGGCCGCCGCGCGGGCGCAGCAGATGCGCGACACGGTCCAGGGCGACGTGAAGTTCTTCAAGGGGCTGCTCGACCCCAGCTTCGACACCCTGATCACCCCGAAGATCATCCGGACCCTCTACATCATCGCCATGGGGCTCGTCGCCCTCGGGGCGCTCGGATTCCTCCTGAGCGGGATCGCGTCGGCCGTGAGGGGGAGCGTGATCGTCGGGCTCGTGATGGTCCTGATCTCGCCGATCGTGGCGGTCCTGTACCTCGCGATGGTCCGGATCTCGTTCGAGCTCGCGTTCTGCCTCTTCAAGATCCGCGACGCGGTGGAGAAGATCGCCAGCAAGGGCTGAGCGGCTCCCGGCGAACGGCTCGCGGGAAAACGAAGGGCCGGACCCCGTGGGGGTCCGGCCCTTTCTCGTCTTCGAGGTTCCGGCGGGTCAGCCGACCTTGTAGACGTGCGTTTTCGCGATGATGTCGTGGAGACCGCGCTTGTCCTTCGAGAAGGCGATCATGAGGAAGCCGATCGAGAAGACCATGCTGCTGACCATGTAGCCGAGGATCCGGACGAACGCCTTCCCCCAGCCCATCGGCTCGACGCCGTCGTCGCGGACGATCCTCAGGCCGAGGATCTTCTTGCCCGGCGTCGCCCCCTTCGATCCCCAGAAGTAGAGGAGGTAGAGGAGGCTGACGGCCATGACCGCCAGGTACGCGGCCCCCATCAGCGGCATCATCAGCTCCGGCCGCTCGCTCGCCACCCGGAAGGCGAAGAATCCGATGGGTCCGGCGATGAGGAGGCCGATGGCGCTCATGATCACGCTGTCGAGGAGGTAGGCGAGGAACCGGATCCAGAACCCTGCCGGCTCCCCCTCCACGGGGGCTGCCGCGTCCCAGGCAGGGGGCGGCGGCTCGTACGCCATCGGCGCCGCAGGGGCGGGCGGCGTATACGCGGGCGACGGCGCCGGGCGGGGGGAGGCCGGCGGCGGGGCCGGCCGGGAGGGAGGCGGCGGAACGGGCGCCGCGACGGGCGCGGGCGGCGGGGACCAGCGCGGCTCCGGGGGAGCGGGGCGCACGGCCGGCGCGGGGGCCGGGGCGGGGGGGGCGGCGACCGGGGGAGGCGGAGCGGGCCGGGGCGCCGGCGCCGGGGACACCGGGGGAGGCGGCGCGGCGGCGGGGGCAGGGGCGGCCGCCGGGGGCGGAACGGGGATGGGCGCAGAGGTGGGCGCCGACTGTCCCGGGCGGGACACCGCCGGCGCCGGCGACGGAGCGGCCATCGCCGGCATCTCGAGGAGCGCCGTCCCCTCGGGATCGTACGTCCCTTCCACGCGAAGGACCGTCTTCCCCAGGCGGACGACGTCGCCGTCGTTCAGACGGACCTCGGTGACCCGCGCGTCGTTGACCCACGTCCCGTTCGCGCTGTTGTTGTCGACGAGGACGTGTCCCTCGGGGGTCTCGAGGATCCGGGCGTGCTGTCGGGAGACGGCGTTGTCCTCCAGGACGATGCTGTTCTCCTTCCCGCGCCCCAGGGTCACCTCGTTCCCCTGGAGGAGGAAGATCCTGTCCTTCCACGACGGGTCTGCCGAGTCGAGAACCTTCAATACGGCCATCGGTATCGCCTCGCTTCGCTTCTCGTCGGAGCCTTTCGGATGATCGCTCAGAACGTAGCGTCGCGCCAGCGCGCCCGCCCGGCGCCGTCCTTCCCCGTGACGTGACGCACACCTCGCAGCCGACACGCGTGGCCCTCCACGGGAACCGGAATCGGTCCCGTCCGGGCGGGCCCGTCGCCGCGGCCAGCCTCGCGGCCAGGCATGGACGGCGTTCCCGGAGCACGCATGGCGCCCCCCGCTCCACGCCTTCCGTCCCGTTCCGCCGCCACCTCCCTGCCGCGCACGCACGCACCGCGAGGCACCGCGGGCAGCGTGAACATCGCTGGCAGCGTGGGCAGCGTGGGACCAGTGCTCACAGGGACGGGAGGACGCTCCTGGAGCGTGATCGGGATCTCGACGTTGAGGGATTCAACATATTCCCGGGCCTCTCGACACGCCAGGGGATACGATGCGCAAGTCTCTGAGAAACATGAAGTTGACTGTGAAATGGATCTTCTTCGACATGTTGAATTCTTCAGCGGTCCCGGGCCGACCCAGAACGACCCAACGACCATAAGTCGTTTCATATAAGCGCTTTTCAATTTTTCAACGGCGACGGCAGCGGGCTTGCGAGGTCAGAAGGACAGCGGGCCCGGTCTGAAGTCCGGATCCGCGGGAGGTAAGGCAGATATGGTTGCGATCCTCGCGGTCCTGACGATCCTGGGAGCGCTCGCGATCGACAGCGTGGTCCTGGCGCGCAGCAGCCGGAGGGCGTCCGCGGTCGCCCGGCCGATCCCCATCGGCCTGCCCGACCCGCCGCGCGGCCTCTTCGTTTCTCGCGGACACACCTGGCTCCGGATCGCCGACGACGGGCTTCTCCGCGTGGGAATCGACGAGCTCCTCTCCGGCGCCCTCGGCACGGTCGACGCCGTCGAGCTCCCGCCCCCGGGGACGAACCTCGAGAAGGGCGACACCCTGGCGACCCTCCGGGTCGGGAGGCGGACCCTCGGGATCCCGTCCCCCGCCGCGGGGCGGGTCCTCGGCGGGAACGGGGCGGCCCTCCGCGATCCGCGCCGGATCTCCGCCGACCCCTACGGGAGCTGGCTCGTCTCGCTGGCCGCGCGCGACCCCCTCGCCGCGCTCACGCCCCTCTCCATCGGCGAGCAGGCCGTGGCGTTCCTCCGCCGCGAGCTCGACAGGCTGGCCGACTTTCTCACCCCCGCCGAGACCCCCGAGCGGGTCCCGGTGATGGCCGACGGAGGCGTCCCGGCCCGCGGAGCCGCCGTCCGCCTCGACGACGCCGGGTGGAGGGCCTTCGGGGAGGCCTTCGTCCGCCCGGAGGAGGACCGGCAGTGATCCCCTCCCGCCCGACCGCGCTCCTCATCGACACGACGCGCTGCGTGGGATGCGGCGCCTGCGCCGTGGCCTGCAAGGAGCGCAACCAGCTCCCGAAGACCGCCGCCGAGCCGACGGCGGACTCCCTTTCCGACAAGACCTTCACGGTCCTCGAGCGCCGGGGCCCGCGGTTCGTCCGAAGGCTCTGCATGCACTGCCTCGTCCCGTCGTGCGTCTCCGCCTGCCCCGTCGGCGCCTTCCAGAAGAGCGTCACGGGCCCGGTGGTGTACGACCAGGACAAGTGCATGGGGTGCCGCTACTGCATGCTGGCCTGCCCCTTCAACGTCCCGAAGTACGAGTGGGACAAGGCGCTCCCGCGGGTCCGCAAGTGCGACATGTGCGCCGACCGGCAGGCGCAGGGGCTGAAGACGGCCTGCGCGACTGTCTGCCCGACCGGGGCCACCACCTTCGGGGACCGCGAGACGCTCCTGAAGGAGGCCGAGGAGAGGATCCGCAGGGAGCCGAACCGCTACCACCCCGGCATCTACGGCGACGACGAGGTGGGGGGGACGAGCGTCCTCTACATCTCCGACGCCCCGCCCGACCAGCTGGGGCTCCCCACGCAGGTCACGTCGGAGCCGCCGGCCATGCTCACCTGGCGCGTCCTGAAGCTCATCCCCGACATCGTCACGCTCGGCGCGGTGGCGCTGGGCGGGATCTGGTGGATCCGCAACCGCAAGGACGAGGTCGACGCCGCCGAGGGGCGCGGCCACGCCCCCCGCCCGCCGCACGGCGAGGACCGCTGAGGAAGGAGACGCCGTGAAGCAGCTCCCGTTCCCCCGACCCACCTTCTGGCGCGTCGTCCTCGTCGCTCTCTGCCTGCTCGGCCTCTACACCGCGCTGATCCGGTTCACCCAGGGGCTCGGCGCCACCACCAACCTCTCCGACACCTTCCCCTGGGGGCTCTGGGTCGGCTTCGACATCCTGTGCGGCGTCGCGCTCGCCGCCGGGGGCTTCACCATCAGCGCCATCGTCTACGTCTTCAACATCGAGCGCTTCCGGCCCGTCGTCCGGCCCGCGATCCTGACGGCCTTCCTCGGCTACCTCCTGGTCGTCGTCGCGCTCATGTTCGACCTCGGCCGCCCCTACCGGATCTGGCACCCGCTCGTGATGTGGAACCCGCACTCGGTCATGTTCGAGGTCGGCTGGTGCGTCACGCTCTACACCTCCGTCCTCGCGCTCGAGTTCAGCCCCCTCGTCTTCGAGCGGCTGAAGTGGAAGGTGCCGCTGAAGGTCCTCCACGCCGTGATGCCGGTCTTCGTCGTCCTGGGCGTCCTCCTCTCGACGCTCCACCAGTCGTCCCTCGGCTCCTTCTACCTGATCGTCCCCTACAAGCTCTACCCGCTCTGGTACTCCCCGTTCCTCCCGCTCTTCTTCTTCCTCACCGCCCTCACGCTCGGCTGCTCCATGACCATCGTCGAGTCGTTCCTCTCGCAGCGCGCGTTCAAGAAGAAGCTCGAGCTCGACCTCCTCGTCACGCTCGGGCGCATCGCCGTCGTCCTCCTAGCGGTGACGTTCGTCCTCCGCCTGCAGGACCTCTCCCACCGCGGGGCCCTCCACCTGGCCTTCGAGCCGACCTACGAGGGACGCCTCTTCCTGGCCGAGATGCTCCTCGGCACCGTCGCCCCGGCCATCCTCCTGATGGTCCCGGCGGTGAGGCGCAACCGGACCGGCCTCTTCCTCTCGGCGCTCATGATCGTCCTCGGCGTCGTCATGAACCGCCTGAACGTCAGCATCACCGGCATGGAGCGCTCGTCGGGCGTCACCTACCTCCCGAGCCTGATGGAGGTCGTGGTCACGATGATGATCGTCGGCCTCGGCTTCTTCGCCTTCGCCATGGCCGTGAAGTTCCTCCCGATCTTCCCGAAGGAGGAGCTGGACGCGCCCGAGGCCGAGCCCGAGGTGGCGGGACCGCACGTCCTGGGCCTCCCCTTCCGCGGCCTTCCCGCCACGGCGCTCGTCGCCGCGGCCCTCGTCGTCGTCGGCTCCGTCGCCCTCGGCTACGACGGCGTCCGCCACCGGACGACCCGTCCCGGCGCCGCCGCCCCCTCGGGGCCCGCCGACCTCTCGGCCGCCGCCCGCGACTTCACCATGCCCGCGGACGTCACCTTCGCCCGGGGCGCCGAGAGCCCCGGCCCCGTCACCTTCCGCCACTCCTCGCACGTCGACGGCGCCTCGCCGGAGTGCCTGACGTGCCACGGCGGGTCGTTCCCGTTCCTGACGGTCGACCGCAAGGCCGCCCCGGCAGGATACTTCCACGACAAGGCCCGCTGCGGGGCCTGCCACGACGGGGCGTCGGCCTTCGCGATCGACGAGGACTGCACCCCCTGCCACAAGGCCGAGTAGGAGGGGCGCGTGGCAGAGAGGACGGAGGAGGGTGGGGGAATGTGGCGGTGGCGGACGAACTCGCTCACGCTCCGGCTGACGGGGACCCTGCTCGTCGCTCTCGCCCTCCTCCAGGTCCTCTCGTTCCTCGTCTACCAGAACCTTCAGGCGCGGGCCGCCACCACCGGCTCGCGCCTCGACGGCCTCGCCCTCTCGGAGACCCTCTACGGCGCCCTCCACACCTCCATGCTCGCCAACGACCGGCAGGGGCTGCACGCCGCCGTCAAGGCGATGGCGGAGCGCTCCCCCACCGTCCGCGTCCGCGTCTTCAACAAGGAGGGGCAGATCGTCTTCTCGTCGCTCGAGAAGGAGGTCGGCCAGCGCGTCGACACCACGTCCGAGGCGTGCTTCAAGTGCCACGCGGCGGGGCGCCCCATCGAGAAGCTCCCGCCCGGCGACCGGACGCGCGTCTTCACCGTCGACGGCGTCCCGGCCGTGGGCGTCATCCGGCCGATCGAGAACGAGCCGGCGTGCTCGAACGCGGCGTGCCACGCCCACCCGGCGAGCAAGCAGCTCCTCGGCGTCCTCGACGTCACCCTCGCCCTCCCCCGCCTCGAGGAGGTGCGGCGCCAGACCCAGCTCCTGATGGCCGGTACCGCCGCCATCACCCTCCTCCTCGTCGCCGCGACGGTCCTCCTCGTCGTGAGGCGGAACGTCCACCGCCCGATCCGCGCGCTGAGCCGCACGCTCGGCGCCCTCGGGTCGGGCGACTACGCCGCCCGCTTCGAGGACGAGTCGATCAGCGAGTTCTCGTACCTCGGCCAGTCGGTCAACCGGATGGCCCGCGACCTGGAGAAGGCGAACGCCGAGCTCGTCGAGTGGGCGCAGACCCTCGAGCGCCGGGTCGAGGAGAAGACCGCCGAGCTCCGCAAGGCCCAGGAGCAGATGATCCGCGTGGAGCGGATGGCGTCGCTCGGGAAGCTCTCGGCGGTCGTCGCGCACGAGATCAACAACCCGCTCGCCAGCGTCCTCACGTACTCGAAGATCCTCCTCCGGCGGATCGCGCACAAGGGGAAGCCCGCCGACGGGGACGACAGCGTCCAGATCCTCGAGTCGATCGCCTCGGAGTCGGCCCGCTGCGGCGAGATCGTCTCGAACCTCCTCCTCTTCGCCCGGCGGACCGGATCGCGCCTCGAGCCGACCGACGTCAACAAGGTGGTCGAGCGGGCGCTCTTCCTCGTCAAGCACAAGATGGACCTCGCGCAGGTCTCCGCCTCGCCCGAGCTCGACCGGGAGCTCCCCCAGGTCCTCTGCGACCCCTCGCAGGTCGAGCAGGCGCTCCTCGCCCTCGTCATCAACGCCGTGGAGGCGATGCCGGGCGGCGGGACGCTGACGATCCGGACCGCCCCGCACGGGAACGGCGGGGCCCGCATCGAGGTGGCCGACACCGGGGTCGGGATGGACGAGGAGGTCAAGAAGCACGTCTTCGAGCCCTTCTTCACGACGAAGGGAGAGGGGGACGGCAAGGGCCTCGGGCTCGGGCTCGCGGTCGTCTACGGGATCGTCCAGCGCCACGGCGGGACGATCGACGTCGAGAGCGGGATCGGTCAGGGGAGCCGCTTCGTCGTCACCCTGCCGGGGACCCCCCCGGCCCCCACCGAAGGAGGCTGAGATGCCCGGTCCCGTCAAGCTCCTCATCGTCGACGACGAGCTCCACCTGAGGACCTCGCTCTCCTGCTGGTTCCGCGAGGAGGGCTACGAGGTGCTCACGGCGGGCGGCGGGAGGGAGGCGCTCGCCGCCCTGACGCGCGACGCGCCGCAGATCCTCCTCGTCGACATCAAGATGCCGGGGATGGACGGCATCGAGGTGCTCCACAAGGTGCGCGAGATGTCGCCCGACACGACGGTCATCATCATGACCGCCTACGCCTCGGTGGAGACCGCGGTCCAGGCCCTCAAGGAGGGCGCGTACGACTACATCGTCAAGCCGTTCGACCCCGAGGCCGTCTCGCGCCTCGTCAAGAAGGCCGCCGAGCGCTACAGCCTCCTCGCCGAGAACCGCGGCCTGAAGGCGAGGCTCGAGAGCGCCGAGCCCGTCCTCGTCGCAGGCCCCGGGAGCCCCATGCGCGAGGTCCTCGACCTCGTCGAGCAGGTGGCGCCGACCGACACGAGCGTCCTCGTCACGGGGGAGAGCGGGACGGGCAAGGAGCTCGTCGCGCGCCTCATCCACGCGCACAGCGCCCGCCGGTTCGGCCCGCTCACCGTCGTGAACTGCGGAGCCCTCTCCGAGGGGGTCCTCGAGAGCGAGCTCTTCGGCCACGAGCGCGGCGCGTTCACCGGCGCCGTCGGCCGGCGCCGCGGCAAGGTGGAGCTGGCCGACGAGGGGACCCTCTTCCTCGACGAGATCGGCGACGTCCCGCAGAAGGTCCAGGTCGACCTCCTCCGGGTCCTGCAGGAGCGGCAGGTGACGCGGGTCGGCGGGAACGCCCCCGTCCCGGTCGACTTCCGCCTCGTCACCGCCACCCACCGCGACCTCGAGGAGGAAGTCTCCGCCGGCCGGTTCCGCCAGGACTTCTACTACCGGATCAACGTCTTCCAGATCCACGTCCCGGCCCTCCGCGACCGTCCCGGGGACATCCCCCCGCTGGCCGAGCACTTCCTCTCGCGCTACGCGGCCCAGACCAGCAAGCGGATCGAGGCGTTCGCCCCCGAGGCCCTGGCCGCGCTCTCCGCCTACCCCTGGCCGGGCAACGTCCGCGAGCTCCAGAACGCGGTCGAGCGGGCGGTCGTCCTCTGCAAGGGGGAGAGGATCGAGGTGTCGCACTTCCCCTTCACCGCCCCGCCCCCGGAGGCCGACCTCTCCCTCGCCGCGGCCGAGGAGGCGCACGTCCGCCGCGTCCTGACGGCCAGCGGCTACAACGTCGCCCAGGCGGCGCGGACCCTCGAGATCGACCGCGTCACCCTCTACAACAAGATGAAGAAGTACGGCATCGAGAGGCCGTGAAGGTCCGGCTCCTCCACGCGGAGGAGCTCCCCCCGGGGCTCGTCCGCGGCGTCCTGGAAGGGCTCCCGCCGCCGTGGACCGCGGGAGGGACGGTCGAGCTCTCGATCCGGCTCGGCGACTTCTACGACAGGCCCCGCGCCCAGCACGACGCCGCGTCCCTCCTCGAGGCGGTCCCCGCCCCGCCGCGCGGCGAGTCCCACGTCCTCCTGACGGCGCTCGACCTCTTCGTCCCCGCGCTGACCTACGTCTTCGGCCTCTCGCACCTCGGCGGGTTCCGGAGCGTCCTCTCCTTCGCGCGGCTGAAGCCCCCGCTCCCCGAGCCCGAGGCGGCCCAGGTCCTGGCCCGGCGGCTCGACGTGGAGGTCGCGCACGAGCTGGGGCACTCGGCCGGCCTCGTCCACTGCCCCGTCCCGGACTGCCCGATGCACCGCTCGCTCTGGCCCGAGACGATCGACCTCAAGAACGCCGTCTACTGCCCGGCCTGCCGCCAGGCCCTCGACGGCCTCGTCGGGTGACCCGCGGCTCCTCCGGGAGGAGGCCCGACAGGCGGTGGCAGGCCTCCCAGAGCCGGTCGCGCTCCGCGGGGTCCTCGCGCGTGAACGGCAGGAGGTGCGTCGGCGCCGGCTCCCGGTCGAACCAGAAGCGCCCGCCCGGCGCCGTCCCCGCCCTCTCGCTCGCCGCGAGCCACAGGACCGTGTCGGCCCCTTCCGCGGGAGTCCTCAGGATCCGTCGGGTCACCGCGTGGAAGCGCGGCAGCGAGCCCTTCACGCCGGGCGTGTCGGCCCAGCCCGGGTGCATCGCCTGGAAGGCGACCCCGTCGCCCGACCGCTCGGCCCAGAGCTCCGTCAGGACCACGAGCGCGCGCTTCGTCCGCGCGTACTGGACCGCGCCGTCGAACGCCTTCCCGTCGCCGTTCACGAGGACCCCCACGTCGAGCCGCTGCGTGTACATACCACCCGACGACACGTTGACGACGCGGCCCCTTCCCGTGGCCGCGAGGCGCGGCAGGAGGAGCTGCGTCAGGAGGAACGGCCCGACGAGGTTCGTCGCGAGGGTCGACTCGATCCCGTCCAGGGTCGTCGCGTAGAGGTCCGGCAGGATCCCGGCGTTGTTCACGAGGACGTCGACCCGCGCCAGCGCCCGCCTCCCGGCCGCCGCCCGGACGGACGAGAGGTCCGAGACGTCGACCGTCTCGACGGCCACGCGAGGGTTCCCCGTCGCCGCGCGGATCTCCTCCGCCGCCGCCTCGCCGCGCGCCCCGTCCCGGCAGAGGAGGACGACCGTCGCGCCGCGCTCGGCCAGCCCCCGGGCCGTCTCCCTGCCGATCCCCGAGTTGCCCCCCGTCACCGCGGCGACGCGTCCCGTCAGGTCGACGGCGAGGTCCTCCGCGCGGAAGCGGCGGGCGTGCCGGGCGTAGCCCGTCCGGTCGAACGAGAAGACGACGCTCCCGTCGAGGACGCCTCCGAACAGGTCCTCCGCGAGGGCCCCGAGCGCGTCCATCGGGAACGACTCGTCCGGGCCCGCGCCACCCTCCCGGCGCCCGGTCATCCGCGCGCTCCGGCGCCCGGCACGAGGACGGCGGCTCCCCGCACCCTCCCCGAACGGAGCGCGTCGAGCGCCTCCTGCGCCCCCTCCAGCGGGTACGGCTCCACCTCGGTCCTCACGCCGGCCCGCGGGGCGACCGCCAGGAACCCCTCGCCGTCCGCCCGCGTCAGGTTCGCGACCGACCGGACGACCCGCTCCTCCCAGAGGAGCGCGTACGGGAACGACGGGACGTCGCTCATGTGGATCCCGCCGCAGACGACGGTCCCGCCGGGCCCGACGGCGCGGAGCGCGGCCGGGACGAGCGCCCCGACCGGGGCGAAGAGCAGCGCCGCGTCGAGCGGCTCGGGCGGGAGCTCGTCGGAGCCGCCCGCCCAGGCGGCCCCCATCTCGCGGGCGAAGCGCTGCGCCTCCGCATCGCCGGGCCGCACGAAGGCGAAGACCGTCCGCCCCTCGAAGAGCGCCACCTGCGCCACGATGTGCGCAGCCGCGCCGAAGCCGTAGAGGCCGATCCGCCGCGCCTCGCCCGCCATCCGGAGCGACCGGTAGCCGATCAGCCCCGCGCAGAGGAGCGGCGCCGCGTGGACGTCGTCGTACGCGTCGGGCAGCGCGAAGCAGTACCGCTCGTCGGCCACCGTCCATTCGGCGTACCCGCCGTCGAGGTGGTACCCGGTGAACCGCGCGCGCGGACAGAGGTTCTCCCGGCCGCTCGCGCAGAACGCGCACGTCCCGCACGTCCACCCGAGCCAGGGGACCCCGACCCGCGTCCCGACCGGGAACCGGCCCGCTCCCTCCCCGGCGGCCTCCACCGTCGCCGCGATCTCGTGCCCCGGGACGAGCGGGAGCCTCGGCTCCGTCAGCTCGCCGTCCACGACGTGGAGGTCGGTCCGGCAGACGGCGCAGGCGTTCACCCGCAGGAGGAGCTGCCCCGGGCCGGGGACGGGGACCGGGAGGTCGGCGGCCTCGAGGGGGGTGCGCGCGGCGCGGAGGACCATCGCTCGCATCCGTTCCATGATGCGGCGTCCGGGAGCGCGGGTCGAGGCCGCCGCAATTCACGCCCGCCGCGCGGGCCGAAAAGGAATCGGCCCCTCCGGTTCAGCCTGCGCGGCGAGCCATGAGGGGCCGAGGGATCTTCATGGAGCGGGACACGAGGGTCGAACTCGCGACATCTACCTTGGCAAGGTAGCGCTCTACCACTGAGCTAGTCCCGCTCACGGGACCCGCGGAAGATAGGGGGTCGGGGCCTCCCTGTCAAGCCCGGAGCCCTCCCGTTCGCCGCGGCTCGAGAGGCCCCAAGTCACGCGAACGGAGGCACCTCGGCCCTCGTCAGCGGCGCGGGTGACCGGGCGGCTTCGACCCGCGCCGGCTCGTCGTCCCGCCGCGCTCGTCGCAACCGCGACCGTTCCCGGCGTCGCACGCCTGCTGGAAAAGCGTGGCCGCCTCCTCGGGCCGGCCGAGGACGTCCCGCAGGACGCGCCCGGCCTCGTAGGCCGCCTTCCCCGCGAGGCCGCTCGGGGGCTCCGCGGCCTTCCGGAACCAGCGGACCGCGTCCTCGGGGTGGCCGCGCTGGAGCTCCTCCTCGGCAGCCAGCTCCGCGGCGGCGAAACGGATCATGCCGGGCGGATTGGAGTCGTGAAGCGCCTTCGCCTCGCGGATCGCCTCGTCCGAGCGGCGGTCCATCCGCTGCAGGACCGCGTGGGCGAGCCGGAGCGCCGGGTCGGACGGGCTCCCGGCGAGCTCGGCGTCGAGAGCGCCGCGGGCCTCGTTCCGGGCGTCGCCGTAGGCGAGCGCGAGGGCCCACCCGGTCGTCATCCGGCCCTGGCCGCGGTCCCCGAAGCGTCTCAGGTTCGCGCTCCGGAGGGGTTTCAGCTCCCACAGGCCGACCCGTCCGCCCGTCCGAGCGGCGATCGCCAGGGCCGCCGCGGCCTCGGCGTCCCGCCCCTCGACGTAGGCGATCCCGCCCGAGGCGTACTCCTTGAGCGCCAGCGCCGCGAGGCTCCCCGGCTCCCGGCGCAACGCCTCGTCCGCGGCGGCCCGTGCCGCCTCGAAGTCGGCCCGCGTCGGCCGGCGCCCGTTCTGCAGCGCCGGATCCAGGCGCTCCCGCGCCTGCCGCAGCCCGCCGTCGGCGGACGTGTCCGTCCCGTTCGGGCGGGGAAGGGCCGGCGGGGCGGGTGGCGGCGGGGCCACGACGGGAGCCGGGGCCGAGTCAGCCGGCGCGCCCTTCGCCTTCCGGACCGTCCCGGCCGCGTCCAGGCTGGCAAGGCTCGCCTCGATCCCGCGATCGCCGGGCCGGAGGACCTGGGCCTGGAGGAGGTCGGCACGGGCGCCCTCGACGTCGCCCTGATCGCGCCTCTCGTCGGCCCTCGACGTGAGCGCAGAGACGACCAGCGACTCGGAGCGCGGGAGGACGTCGGACTTCGGGTACTCCTTCCGGATCGACGCCAGCGTCTCGAGCGCGTTCTCGGGGTCGGGCGGCGTCAGCCGCCGCCGGGCGAGAGCCGACGAGAGGCGCGTCTGGAGGGCCTCGAGCCTGCCGTCCGGGCGCGCCGGCGCCTGCACGGCGGTGGCCGGCGAGGTCGGCACCGCGATCTCCACGACGGAAATGGTGGCGAGCCCGACGCCGTCGGCGGGGAGGGCGGCGGCGCTCCGAGGCCCGGCGACCGGCGTCTCCCCGGGGCCCGCGGCGACGGGAGGCGCGGGCCGCGACCGGACGAGGAGGACCGCCGCGACGGCGACCACGGCGAGAGAGCCCGCGGCGAGGGCCGCGCGCGGGATCCGACGCGCCGGCTGAGGGGCGGTGGAGATCGTCGGCTCGCTGGTGATGCTGACGCTCGCGGGGAGGCGCGGGGCCGGTGTCCGGCTCGGCTGCGCCTGCGGGGGCGTCGCCTCGGCCCGGGGGACCCCGGCCTCCGGCCGAAGAGCGGGGGCCCACGGCGTCGTGGGACGCTCCTCGACCGCGCGGAGCCCCGTGGGGAGATAGCCGAGGAGGAGGTCGGCGAGCGCCCGGCCCGAGGGAGGCCTCTCGCCGGGGTCCTTCGCGAGGATCCGCGCGAAGACCGAGTCGAGCCCGGCGGGGAGCCCCTGGACCTGCGAGGAGAGCGCGGGGACCGGGCTCGTGACGTGCTGGTGCATCAGCGCGAGGGCGCTCTCCCCCGCGAACGGCGGCCGCCCCGAGAGGAGCTCCCACGCCAGGACCCCGAGGGCGTAGAGGTCGGTCGACGGCGTCGCGGGGTGGCCCTGCGCCTGCTCGGGCGCCATGTAGATCGGCGTCCCCACCACCATCCCGGTCGCGGTGAGCCCCGTGACCGACTCGAGCATCCGCGCGATCCCGAAGTCTGCGAGGGCGAGGCGATCGTCGGCGTCGAGGAGGACGTTCGCCGGCTTGACGTCGCGGTGGAGGATCCCCCGCGCGTGCGCCGCGTCGAGGGCCTCGCCCAGCTGGCGGACCCAGTCGGCCGCGAGCGGGAAGGGGACCGGCTCCCCCACCATCCGGTCGCGGAGCGTCCCCCCCTCGAGGAACGGCATGACGAGGTACGGGAGGCCGTCCTCGTCGCCGTAGTCGTACACGGGGAGGATGCTCGGGTGCCGGAGCGAGGCGACGAGCTGCGCCTCGCGCTCGAACCGTTCGCGGAAGAGGCGGTCCTCGGCGTGCGCCGCCAGGATCACCTTCACCGCGACCGTCCGGCCCAGCTTGGTGTCCGACGCGCGGTAGACCTCGGCCATTCCGCCCCGCCCCAGGAGGGCGTCGAGGCGATAGCGACCGAGGGACCGGCCGGCGAAGCTCATGCGACCCTCTCCTCCCGCGAAACGTGGAGCGGCCCGGTCCCGGGAGCACCGGGGGACGGACGCCGCTCGCCGGCCGCGAGTTTACCCACGGGGCCCGTGCCGGATGGCCGCCCCGGAGCGGCGAGGGTCGTCATGCCGCCTCGAATGCTCCGCGGATCCACGACACGCGCGGCGGCTCCTCCTCGATCGCCACGACGTCGAACCGGACGGGGCGGGGGCGCCCCGGGTTCCCGGCCAGGTAGCGACGCGCGGCCCGGACGAGGCGCGCGCGCTTGCGAGGCGTCACCGACTCGGCTGCCGAGCCGCGCGCGACGGTCCGCCGCCACTTCACCTCGACGAAGAGGAGGACTCCCTCGTGCTCGGCGACGACGTCGATCTCGCCGTCCGCGAATCGGACGTTACGGGCGAGGATGGTGACGCCGTGCGCGATCAGGAGGCGGACGGCCTCCTCCTCGCCTCGCCGGCCGGCGGCGGTCGTCGTGGCGTCCGACCCGCCCCGGGACGCCGTCGCGGAGGCAGGCGCCGCCCCGCGGGGCGCTTTTCGCTTCCGCTTCACGCCGAGGTCTACGAGCCTCGCCTTCCAGTCGTCGTCCCTCACGGCCCTTCCCCGAGCATAATCGGCTCATGGACGAGCCGCTCCTCGTGATCTGCCCCGACTGTGGAACGACGATGAAGGTCGAGCGGGCGACCGGGGCCGTCCTGTCGCACGACGCGGCGAGCGCGAAGCGGAAGCTGGGGTCGCTCGAGGAGGCGGCCGCGGAGATCGCGCGCCGCAAGGAGAGGGCCCAGGACCTCTTCGCGGCGACGGTCGAGCGCGAGAAGCACAAGAGCGAGATCCTCGAGCAGACCTTCAAGGAAGCCCTCGAGAAGGCCCAGAAGGACCCCGGCCGCCCCCGCAACCCCCTCGACGACCTCTGATCCCTCGAAGTCACCCCCGGGGGGCACCCCGCCCGGGGGTCACCCGCCCGGGGGTCACCGCCCGGGGGTCACCGCCCGGGGGTCAGGTCTGTGATCCGTGATCCGGCGGGGACAATCCGTGCGAGCGTGGGGGGCGGGCGACGGACGCCCCCGCGCGGTCCGCTGCGCGCGGGTCACCCGCTGGCGCCCGGAGCCCCGCCCCCTCCGGGGCGGACCTGAACTCGCTTCGCTCAGACAGCAGGTCCGCCTGGTCCTCCGGGGGCGGGCCCCCGGGCGAGCGGGTCCCGGCCCGTGCTCGGACGGACTCGCGCAGGGGCGCCCGCCGCCCGCTTCTCGCGCCCCCCGGGCGCGAGACGGACCGCGCTTCGCGCGGAACCGGGCGTCGGGGTCGGAATTCGTTCTGGTGCCTGCGGGGGGACTGAGGAGCCCCCGGCCGAGGATCAACCGGCCTTACGGAGAGGATTCCTCTTTTCGTGGGGGGTGCGGGGGGATCGACAAAACCCCCGCCGAACACTACAGATCGCTCTTGTTCTGGTACCAGAGGATCCAGCCGATCCCCGCGAAGACGGCGATCGACATGACGATCCAGACGTCCATGATCGGCCACTGGTTGCTGTGCGCCTCCTGGACCTTGAAGTACCCCCAGGCCGCGAGGACGATCACCGCCGTCCAGAGGATGAAGCGCGTCATCCGCGACTTGATGGCGGCGTTCTCCTCCTCGCGGATGAGCTTCTCCAGCCGCGCCGCGCGCTTCTTCCGCTCGATCTCGCGACGGCGCGCCTTCATCCCTTCGGTGACGAGCTGGTCGGGCCGGATCACCGGCCGGGTGACCTCGGACTTCGACTGCGGGGTCCCGAGGACGACCGTCGGCCGCGTCACCTCGAGGCTCCGGGGGGGATGCGCGGGACCGCCCTGGCCGTGGCGGCTCTCACCGGGTCGCTTCGGCGTCTCCACGCGTCCTCCTCTTCCCGCCCCGCCTCAGCTCGCCGCCGCCTCGCCGCCCGGATGGGTCGGAAGGGCCTGGGCGGCGAGCTCGAGGACGTCGAACGTCTCGGTCTTGCCCGACATCTCGGTGGCCGCGTTCCCGAGCATCACCATGCAGAACGGGCAGGAGACGCCGACGGCGTCGGTCCCGTTCGCCTCGATCTCGGCGTAGCGCGCCTGGTTGATGCGCGCCCCGATCTTCTCGTCCAGCCACATCCGGCCGCCGCCGGCGCCGCAGCACATCGCCTTGTCGCGCGTCCGGGGGAGCTCCTTCAGGGAGACGCCCGGGATCGCGGAAAGGAGCTCGCGCGGCGCGTCGTAGACGTCGTTGTGGCGCCCCAGGTAGCAGGGGTCGTGGAACGAGACGGTCTTGTCGATCCGGCCCGTCAGCTTCAGCTTCCCCTTCGCGACGAGGTCGGCCACGAGCTCGGTGCCGTGGACCACCTGGAACGTCCCGCCGAAGTCGGGGTACTCGTTCTTCAGGGTGTTCAGGCAGTGCGGGCAGTTGGTGACGATCTTCCTGACGCCGTAGCCGTTCATCGTCTCGACGTTCTGCTGGGCGAGCATCTGGAAGAGGAGCTCGTTCCCCAGGCGCCGCGCCGAGTCGCCGTTGCACGTCTCCTCGGCGCCGAGGATGGCGTACTTCACCCCCGCCTCGTGCATCAGCGTCGCGAGCGCGCGGGAGACCTTCTTCCCCTTGTCCTCGTAGGAGCCCGCGCAGCCGACCCAGAAGAGGTACTCGACGTCGTCGCGGTTCTCGAGGGCGCCCATCACCGGCACCTCGAACGGCAGCTCGGCCGTCCAGGCGTCGCGGTCGGAGGCGGAGAGGTTCCAGGGGTTCCCCTGCCGCTCCATGCCGTTGAAGGCGGTCTGCGCCTCCTTGGGGAACTCGCTCTGGTCGAGGACGAGGAACCGGCGGAGGTCGGTGAGCTTGTCGGTGTAGGTGATGCCGACCGGGCAGGCCGACTCGCAGTAGCGGCAGGTGGTGCAGGCCCAGATCGTCTCGACGTCGACCCATCCGCCGATCAAAGGGCGCTGGGCGGCGAGGCGCTCCTCGGCCCCGAGGTCCCCCCGGCCCGAGGCGACGTCGAGCAGGGCGGGAGCGGCCGTGTAGAGCGCCTTCCGGGCGTCCACCATGAAGCCCTTCGGCGAGAGCGGCTTCCCCGTCAGGTGCGTGGGGCAGATCTCCCGGCAGCGCCCGCACTCGGTGCAGGTGAACATGTCGAGCTTCTGCTTCCAGCTGAAGTCCTGGATCTTCCCGACGCCGATCTTCCCGTCCTCGGCGGCCTTCTCGACGTCGAAGGTCCGCATCTTCCCCGGCGGGTCGAGCTTCCTGAGGAAGAGGTTCGGGAGGGCGGTGATGACGTGGAAGTGCTTGGCCGTCGGGAGGTAGTTGAGGAAGGAGAGGATCGCGACGAGGTGCGCCCACCAGCAGGCGTGGTAGAGGGCCGTGAGGGTGCCGGTCGAGCTCCCGGAGAGGAGCGTCCCGACCGCGGCGGTGACCGGCTCCCAGACGGAGGCGCGCGCCGGCGACAGGGCGTGGCTCGCCCCTCCCGCCACGAGGTCGGTCACCATCAGGAAGGCGATGAGGACGAGGATGAGGTCCGCGTCGAAAGAGGCGTCGAGGCGGTCCTTCCGGAAGAGGTGGCGGCGGCCCAGCGCGAGGACGACGCCCGCCGTCGTCGTGACGAGGACCACGTCCTTGAGCAGGAGGTAGGCCTCCCACGCCCCGCCGGGGAGGAACGGCAGCGCCGCGCCGGGGAAGAGCCCCTCGAGGAAGAGGGTCGTCGTCCGGATGCTGAGGACCACGAAGCCGCTGAAGATCAGGATGTGGTAGAGCCCGGCGTACGGGTCGCGGAACATCTTCCGCTGCAGGAGGCCGAACTCGACGACGCCCCGGATCCGCTCCCCGACCCGGTCCCAGCGGCTCTCCGGGAAGCCTCCGACGGTCATCAGCTGCCAGCGCCGGGAGGCCGTGTAGGCGAAGGCGGCCAGGAAGCCGAAGAGGACGAGAGCGAACAGAAGGGTTCCCGGAACCCCCAGATACGTCGCTTCGGTGGGCGTCATCGGATCGAAGAATAGCGCAGAAGGAGGGCCCCGGTCCGCCCCCCCGATGCCCGGTGTATCATTCGCCGTAACTCACGAGGACCCAACGTATCCGCGCCGATGGGAGCCTGAAGATGAGAAGAATTCGCCCGTACCTCGGAACCGCCGTGCGGGGCGCGCTCGCGCTCCTCGCCGCGGCGGTGGCGATCGCCTCCACCCCGGCCGCCGCTGCCGCGGCCGCGGGGAGCGAGCTGTGGGGAGGCCCCGGAGCCCGCGGCGCGGGCAACGCCGGCGCCCGGTTCGAGACCACCGTCTACGTCAGCGCCACGTCCGCGGCGTCCGGCACGGTCGAGTTCTGGAGCGGCGGCGCCGTCGTCGCCACGGCGTCCTTCAACATCCCCGCCCGCGGGGTCGCGACGATTCCCGCTCCCGACGCCCTCGAGGGGACGGGGGCGTTCCTCTACCACGTGAGGTCGGACTCCCCCGTCAGCGCCTGGTCGGAGACCTACAACGACACGGCCTCCGGCCGGTTCGGGGTCTCGGCCGCGGCCATCGGCCCGACCGAGTTCCTCAGCCCCGGCGACGAGGGCTCCGGCGGCGGCGTCGAGGCCTCGTCCTCCACGGAACCCGGCAGGTCCCGCGCGAACGCCGGGGTCCTCTGCAGCACCGGGTCCACCTCGGACTGCCAGGTCGAGGTGGCCGCCTTCGAGAACGGCAACCTCCTCGGGACAGCCGTCCTCACGGCCCGGGCCGGATCCGTCGCGCAGGGCTCGCTGGCCGACCTCGTCCCGGCGGCCGCCGAGAAGTCGGGCCTCGCCCTCCGCCTGCGCGTCCTCCTCGGGACCGGGCTCCCCTACGTCGTCCGCAACGACAACAGGACGAGCGACGGCAGCTTCGTCCCGCTCGCGGTCACCCGCGCGGCGTTCTCCACGGCCCCGGTCGTCAACTACTTCACCGGGACGCCGGTCACCGGCTGCGCGCCGCTCACCACCACGCTCGGGTGGAGCACCACCGGCGCCGTCAAGGTCGACATCTCGGGGGTCGGCAACGACCTCCCGCCGACCGGCACCGTCGACGTCACGCTGAGCACCACGACCGACCTCGTCCTGACGGCCACCGCGTCGACGGGGCAGACCACGACGAAGCCGGTGAGGATCACGATCTTCCCGCCGTCGACCCCGCCCACGCCCGACCCGGCGGCGGTGACGACGACGCCCGGGAGCCGGGTCGTCGGGAGCCTCCCGCCCGGGATCCCCGCCAACGTCACCATCGAGTTCGTCCAGCAGGAGTCGACCGGCTCCACCTTCGTCCTCAACGGCGCCGGGTTCATCTACACGGCCGGGTCCACCACCGGCACCGACGTCGTCAAGCTGACGGCCCAGGGGAACTGCGGCCCGGTCTCGGCCACCTTCACCGCCACCGTCTCGGCCTCGGCGGGCCCGCAGATCCTCATCTTCGAGGCCGTCGGCCCCGGCGCGGGCGGCGTGCCCGCCGGCTGCTACCCGAAGTCGCAGATCACCCTCTACTGGCTCACCGCGAACACCGTGAGCGTCAGCATCACCAACGTCGAGTTCCCCGTCCCGAGCGGCAACGGCGCCCAGGCGCAGACGACCGTCGAGATCACCGCGCCCACCACCTTCACCCTCACGGCGGTCGGGGCCGACGGGAAGACGACCTCCAAGTCGGTGACCGTGGCGATGGACTCGATCCTCTACACCCCGGTCATCTCCCCGGGCAGCGCCACCGTGATGCCGGGGGACGTCGTCCAGCTCACCCTCTCGTCCGTGCCGGCCCTCGCCGACTACAACCAGATCGGCTGGTACATCGTCCAGCTGCCGAGCATGGGGAACTTCCGGAAGCTCAGCCCCACGCAGTACCAGTACACCGCGGGGCCGCTCCCGGGGCTCGACATCATCCGTTGGGGCTACCACAACGGCTGCGGCGTCCGGATCACGGAGTTCGCCGCCACCGTGCAGCAGCCCCCGCCCCCTCCCGCCGACTGACGCGTCCCGGGGGACGCACCAAAGAGGAAGGGCGGCCGCGAGGCCGCCCTTCCCGTCTCCGGAGCCCGTGCGCGGGCCCGGTCAGCCCTTCATCTTCTTCGCCGCCTCGGTCATCGCCGGGACGATCTGGAACAGGTCGGCCACCACGCCGTACGTCGCGGCCTTGAAGATCGGCGCGTCGGCGTCCTTGTTGATCGCCACGATCACCTTCGACGAGCCCATCCCCGCCAGGTGCTGGATGGCGCCGGAGATGCCGCAGGCGATGTAGAGCGACGGCGAGACGACCTTGCCCGTCTGCCCCACCTGGTGCCCGTGGTGGATCCACCCCGCGTCCACGGCGGCGCGCGAGGCTCCGAGCGCCGCGCCCAGCTCGTGGCAGAGCGCGCGGAGGATCGGCCAGTTCTCGGGCCCCTTGATGCCGCGGCCGCCGGAGACGATCTTGTCGGCCTCGGCCACGTCGAGCTCGCCCGCCTCGGCGGCCTCGAGCTTGACGACCTTCGCGCGGATGGCGGGCACCTTGAAGTCGAGCGCCGTCGCCGCCGCCGCGCCGGGAGAGGCGGCCCTGGACGCCGGGAAGACGTTCGGCCGCGGGGTGGCGACCTGGAGCGCCGCGTCCGCCGCGGGCTGCACCGTCGCGCGGGCCTTGCCCGAGTAGACCGGCCGGGAGCCGACCAGGCGCCCGCCCGCCACCTCGAGCCCCATCACGTCGGAGAGGACCCCCACCTTCCGCCGCGCGGCGAGGCGCGGGGCGAGGTCCTTGCCGACCGTCGTGGCAGAGACGAGGAGGATCGCGGGGGAGAAGGCGGCGACCGCCGCGTCGAGCGCGGCGACGTACCCTTCGGTGGAGTAGGAGGCGAGCTCCGGCTTGTCGGCCACGAAGACCTTCGCGGCCCCGTAGGGCGCGAGCTCGGCGGCGAGGCCCGCGACGCCCGAGCCGGCGACCACCGCGGCCAGCGTCCCGCCCGACTTGCCGGCCAGCTCCCGGCCGAGGGTGAGGGCCTCGAGCGAGGCCTTCCGGATCTTCCCGTCGCGCTGCTCGATGAAAACGAGGACGTTGCTCATCGTCTGGTTCCTTCCTCGGCGTCCCGGATCAGAGGACCTTGGCCTCGTCGCGGAGCAGCCGGAGCAGCTCCTCGGCGGCCTTCTGCGGGTCGTCGGCCGGGATCAGCTTGCAGGCCTGCCGCGCGGGCGGCAGCTCCAGCTTCGTCCAGCGGACGGCGGCCTTCTCGCCCGTGATCCCGGCGGGGTCGACCCCCAGGTCGGCGGGCTTCTTGACGGCGATGACCTTCTTCTTGGCCGCCATGATCCCCTTCAGCGAGGCGTAGCGCGGCTCGTTCAGCCCCTTGTGGGCTCCGATGACGCAGGGCAGCGGGCTCTCCACCACCTCGCGTCCCCCCTCGACCTCGCGCCAGAGGGTGACGGCGCCGTCCTTCCACTCCACCTTCGTCACGAGGTTGACGTTCGGCAGGTCGAGGAGCTCGGCCACCATCGACACCATCACCCCGGCGTCGGTCCCGACCCCCTTGCTCCCCATCCAGATCGCGTCGGCCTTCATCCCCTTCAGCGCGGCGGCCAGGAGCTGCGCCACGCCGAGGGAGTCCGTCTCGCCGAGGCCGTCCGACGCGATGCGGACCGCCTCGTCCGCGCCGCGCGCCAGGCACTCGCGCAGCCCGACGTCGGCCCGGGCCGGGCCGAAGGTGAGGACGGTGACCGTCCCTCCCTTGGCCTCCCGCGTCTTGAGCGCCTCCTCGAGCGCGTACTCGTCGTACGGGGAGACGATCCACTTGACGTCGGTCTCGTCGATCGACTTCCCGTCGCCGCCGATCTTGACCTTCGTCTCGGTGTCCGGAACGTATGCGATGCAGACGACGTGATTCATCGGCCTTCCTCTCGTTTTCCGAGGACGGCTGGGGGTTCGCCCACAGCCCTTGGGACGGTACCACGCTGCATTGCAAGAGTCATCCGTCGAAAGAGCCCGAAACGTCTCCCGGCGCCCGTCCCGGCCGATGACGCGCGGCCCGCCGGCTCCCGCCTTCCCGCCTTGACTTACGCTCTATTTACGCCTAACTTTCCCCCGGGGACCGGGTCCGTCCCGCCCCGGAGCCGACATGAGCGCCGCACCGCAGCCCACCGTCCTCGCAACCGTCCGGGAAGGCCTCCCGGAGGAGGTCGCCCGGCGGATCACCAGCGCCGCGGACCTCCTTCGCCGGCGGGGAGCCGGCTCCGCCGACGCCCATCTTCCCACCGGCGTCCTCCCCTTCGACCTCCTCCTCGACGGCGGCCTCCCGCGCGGGCGCCTCGTGGAGGTCTCCGGCCCCTCCTCCGGCCGCGACGGTGGCAGCTCTGGCAGCTCCGGCCGCTCCGGCAGCACTGGCCGCTTCGCCCTCGTCCTGGCCGCCCTCGCCGCCGCCACCTCCCGCGGCGAGAGCGCCGCCCTCGTCGACCGGGGCGACCACCTCGACCCCCAGCGCGCCGAGGAGGCGGGGTGCGACCTCGCCCGCCTCCTCTGGATCCGCCCCCGCCGCGCCAAGGACGCCCTCCTCGCCGCCGAGATCGCCGTCGACGCCGGCTTCCGCCTCGTCGTCCTCGACCTCGGCTCCACCCCCCTCCCGCGCCGCCTCACCGGTACCGCCGCCACCCCCTGGATCCGCCTCGCCCGCGCCAGCTCCGCGCGCGACACCGCCCTCCTCGTCTCCACCCTCTTCCCCGTCGCCGGCCCCGCCGCCGCCGCCGCCCTCCGGACCGGCCGGGGGCGCCCCCTCTTCCGCGCCTCCGGCGCCACGCCGTTCCTGGCGGGGCTCTCCACCTCGCTCCTCCTCGAGCGCAACCGCCACGCCCGCGGCGGCCGGACCGCCCCGCTGGCCCTCGCCTTCCTTCCCGGCCTTCCGGTCCTCCCCGAGGCCGCCCGGCCCGTCGCCCCGACTCTTGCCCCGACGGCGGCCCCCCGCTCGCCCCGCCCGCTCCGGCGCGCGGCGCACGCCTGAGGCCGGCCGTGTCCGCCCGATCGACGCCGTCCCCCCGCCTCGCCTGCCTCCGCGTCCCCCTCTTCCCGCTGGCCGCGCGCCTGCGCAACGAGCCCGCGCTCCTGGGGGAGGCCGTCGTCCTCGCCGAGGGGAACGGCACCGCCGCCCGCGTCGTCGCCGGGACGCGCAAGGCGCGCACCGCCGGCATCCGCCCCGGCATGACCCTCCCCCAGGCCCGCGCCCTCCTCCCGAAGCTGATGGCCCGCGGCCGCGACCCGGAAGGCGAGCGCTCCGCCCAGGAGGCCCTCCTCGACGTCGCCGGCACCTTCTCGCCCCGCGTCGAGGACGCCGGGGAGGGGCTCGTCTACCTCGACCTCGAAGGCCTCCCCCGCCGCGCCGCCGACCCCGCCGCCGACCTTGCTGCCCACGAGCGTGCCCTCGGGCAGGACCTCGTCGCCGCCGCCGGGAAGGCCGGCCTTCCCGCCCGCGCCGGCATCGCCTCGAGCAAGCTCGCCGCCCGCGTCGCCGCCGGCAGCTCGGCCAGCTCTGGCAGCTCCACCTCCTCCACCTCCTCCACCTCCTCCACCTCCGTCACCGTCGTCCCCCCCGGCGAGGAGACGGCCTTCCTCGCCCCGCTCCCCCTCTCCCACCTCGCCCCCGAGCTCTCCCTCGCGACCACCCTCGAGAAGTGGGGGATCCGCTCCGTCGGCGAGCTGGCGCGCCTCCCCGCCGCCGAGGTGACGAGCCGCCTCGGCGAGACGGGGCGGCGCCTCCACGAGACCGCCCGCGGCCTCGACCCCGAGCCGCTCGTCCCGCGCCCCCCCGCCCCCGTCTTCGTCGAGGGGATGGGGCTCGACTGGCCCCTCGCCACCCTTGAGCCCTTCCTCGCCCTCGCCGCCGCCGCCCTCGAGCGCCTCTGCACGCGCCTCGCCGCCGAGGCGCTCGGCTGCCTGCGGCTCGAGGTCGACCTCCGCCTCGAGCCCGAGGGGCACGACGCGCGCGCCCTCTCCCTCCCGGCCCCGACGCGCGAGGCGAAGACGCTCCTCTCCCTCGTCCGCCTCGAGCTCGAGTCGCGTCCCCCCGGCGCCGCCGTCGCCGGCTTCTCCTTCACCGCCCACCCCGACCGCCCCCGGAGCGGCCAGCTCAGCCTCTTCGGCCCCCCCGAGATCTCCCCTGACAGCCTCGCCACCGCCCTCGCCCGCCTCCTCGCCCTCCTCGGCGAGGGGCGCGCCGGGTCGCCCCGCAGCGTCGACGGCCACCGCCCCGAACGCTTCGCGCTCGCCCCCTTCGCCCCGCCCCCCGCCCCCGTCGTCACGCCGCCCCCCCGCCCCGCCCGCGGCATCCTCGCCGTCCGCGTCCTCAGGCCCGCCGTCGAGCTCGAGGTCCTGACGGGCGACGAGCTTCCCGCCCCGCGCCTCCTCTCCCTCCGCTCGCTCCCGCCCTCCGCCGACCCGCCGCCGGGCGGCGGCCCGCCGCCGCTCGCGCTGCACGGCACCGTCCGCGTCGCCGCCGGCCCCTGGCAGCTCGAGGACGGCTGGTGGTCCGAGGAGCCCGTCTCCCGCGACTACTGGGACGTCGAGCTCGAGGGGGGAGGGCTCTACCGCGTCTTCCGCGACCGGACGACGCAGAGGTGGTTCGCCGATGGCGTCTACGACTGACCCCGCAAAGCCCCGCCTGCTCGACCGCCTTCGCTCCGAGCTGCGCGCCCGCCACTACAGCCTGAGGACCGAGGAGGCCTACGTGGCCTGGGTCCGCCGCTACGTCCTCTTCCACGGGAAGACGCACCCGCTCGAGATGGGGCCCCACCACGTCAACCGCTTCCTCTCCCACCTCGCCACCGGCCGCAACGTCGCCGCCAGCACCCAGAACCAGGCCCTCTCCGCCCTCCTCTTCCTCTACCAGCACGTCCTCGGCGCCCCCCTCCCCGACGTCGGCGACCTCGTCCGGGCCCGCACCCCCCACCGCCTCCCCGTCGTCCTCACCCGCGACGAGGTCCGCGCCGTCCTCGCCCGCCTCGACGGCGCGCCGAAGCTCGCCGCCCTCCTCCTCTACGGCGCCGGCCTCCGCCTCCTCGAGGCGCTCCGCCTCCGCGTGAAGGACCTCGACTTCGCCCTCAACCAGCTCACCGTCCGCGACGGCAAGGGACGGAAGGACCGCGTCACCCTCCTCCCCGCGGCGCTCAAGGAGCCGCTCGCCGCCCACCTCGACGAGGTCCGCGCCCTCCACCAGCGCGACCTGGCCGAGGGGTTCGGTGAGGCGCTCCTGCCGGACGCCCTCGCGACCAAGCTCCGCGGCGCCGGCCGCTTCTGGGGCTGGCAGTGGGTCTTCCCCGGCCGCCTCCGGAGCGTCGACCCGCGGACCGGCATCGAGCGCCGGCACCACCTCCACGAGACCGTCCTCCAGCACGCCGTGAGGGACGCCGTTCGCGCCGCCGGCATCGTCAAGCCCGCCACCTGCCACACCTTCCGCCACTCCTTCGCCACCCACCTCCTCGAGGACGGCTACGACATCAGGACCATCCAGGAGCTCCTGGGCCACAACGATGTGAGCACCACGATGATCTACACTCACGTCCTCAACCAGCCTGGTGGACGCGGCGTCCGAAGCCCCCTGGATCGACTCTCATGAAAGGCCGCGGCCTGCCCGGCCCCCCCGGGGCGGCTCCGAGCCGTGCGCTCCCTGCCACCCAAGGGCGCGGAGCGTCCTCGCCGGGACCCGTTCCCGGCCGCACACCAGGCCCGCCGAGACGCGATCTCGTCACCCGCGCCACCCTCCGGCCCGGCAGCGAGGGAACGAAGAAGCTCCTCCGTCTCTACGGCGACACGCTCGTCCGCGTCCGCTACCTCGAGGACCCCGTGAACCGCACCCGCCTCACCACCGTCGAGCTCGTCGTCGACGAGCGCCCCTCGCCGCCCCCGCGGGGTCCCCTCGTCGCCGTCCGCGTCGGCCCCTACGACGTCGAGCTCCGCCTCGCCCTCGCCCGCCACGGCGGCCGCTTCGACCCCGTCACCCGCCTCTGGCTCGTCCCCGCCTCGGCCATCCGGCCCCTCGGGCTCCGCGGCCGCCTCGTCCGCCCCCCCGGAACCTGACCACCCGGAACTTTTTTTCGCACCCCCTGTCTGAAAAACAGGGCGATCAGCCCACTTAAGGGATGGAGCACCGTGCAGGACCCGGCCCCCCGACCCCTGCCTGGCACCGAAGGGCACGGAGTGTCTCCGCAGCCCCCGCTCCCCCTCCGCCCATCACCACCACTACCCCCACCAACTTCCCGCTACCCCTATCAACATCTCCCCACCCCTATCAACCCACCGGCTCCGCCTAATACTCGTTAGATGTGCCTCTGAAGAGGAGTACGTTTCGCATCCAGCGCCCTTCCTCTCGAAGCGCGTCCCGTGCGTGCGGACGCTTGCACCAGCGCCCCCATCGCAGGGCTCGGCTCACTGCATTCCTCTCGAGCGCCTCGGCAACGCCACGCTCGGCCCGAAGAGCCCCGCATCACTTCGTCCAGGGCTACCTCGTCCTCGCCCACCTGGCTCGGACTCGGCCACGCGTCAGCGGTCATCACTGGCGTTCCCCGGTGCCAGTCGCCACCACCTACATTCGCGTCGTTGCTCTTCAGCCGCGCCAGAACACCGGGGTTCTCGAAATGCCCAGCATCACGGCTCATCACCTCCTGGGCACGCCACCGTCGCCACCAGTTCCGGCGAGCACCACCACGGCTCTCGTGGCGTCTCCCCGGTGTCGGCCACACGCTGGCGCCATAGCAGCGTCCACCCGCCCATCTAACCCGGCGTGCAGTGGACTCGCACAGCTTCGCTGTGCTCGCCACTGACGCCCACGGTTAGGCTGGTAACCCGAATCCGCTAAACTTCTTCCGTGTTCGTCTGGGACCCGCGCAAGGCTGTCACCAACCTCAAGAAGCACGGCATCGGCTTCCCGGAGGCCGGCACGGTGTTTCTCGACCCGCTCGCTGTCACCTATCCCGACCCCGACCACTCTATTGGAGAACGCCGATTCATCACGTTTGGAACCTCAGCTCGG
>JAKOVQ010000042.1 GCA_029781975.1 Acidobacteriota bacterium | reverse complement strand
CGCGTCGAGGCGCCGCCTTCCGCCAGGACGTACCCGGCGGCCGTCAGGAGCGGGATCGCGGGGAGCGTGGGCGAGCCGATCAGGCGATAGACCTCGGCGGAGACCGCGGCCACCGGGGTCCCGTCCTTGAAGAAGAGGAGGAGCGCGACCCCGGCCATCGCGACGAAGACCGGGGCCCCGAGGAGCGCCGCGCCGAGGATGAGGACGAGACCCGGCAGGACGAGCTTCGGGAGGGCCGCCTCGGGGAGGAGGGCGAGGGCGAACGCCGCGCCGACCGCCGCGAAGGCGAGGGCGCGCAGCGCGGGCCTGTCGGACGCTCGCCACGCGAAGAGGAAGGCGATCCCCGCGAGGGCGAGGGGCATGACGCACTCGCTCGCCCACTCCGGCAGCCCCCCCGGCAGCCGGTTCCCCTGCATCCGGTCGGCCTTCACCAGCCCCCAGCTCGCCCAGGCGAGGACGGCGGTGACCCCCGCCGCCACGGCGTAGGCGCCGAGCCGCGCCAGGCGGCGGGGGCGCCCCTCGGGGAGGAGCTCGGCCGTCGAGAGGGTGAGGTGGGTCCCTTCGCGCGCCGCGAGGAGGCCGCCGACGAACGCCATCCAGAGGGTGATCTGGCGGAGCCACGCCTCGGCGCCCGGGACGTGGACGCCGCCGAGGGGCCGCCCGAAGGCGTCGACCAGCGGCAGGGCGGTGGCGAAGAAAAGGGCTCCGACGAGGAGCCCCTTCTCGAGCCGCCGGAGGAGGGCCGCGGCCGTCAACGCCTGGCCGCCGCCGCCTTCTGCGCCCGGTAGTCGGCGAGGAGCCGCCTCGCCTCGTCGAAGGCGTCCTCGGGGACGATCTTGCCGCGGATGCGGGGGTAGGCGGCCTCGGCCGCGGTCCGCCAGAGCGCCTCGGTCTTCGGGTCGACGGCGACGACGGTGAGCCCGCGCTTCCTCATCGCCTCGACGTCCCGGGCTCCCGCGGCCTTGCTCTCGGCCCGCAGCCGCGCCCCCGCCTCGCGCGAGGCGTCGCGGATCGCCTTCTGGTCGGCGGGGGAGATCCTGTCCCACGTCGCCTTCGAGATGACCGTGGCCCCGAGGAGGAGCGCCCACTTCACGTCGGTCATGTTGGGGGCGTGCGTGTACCACTGGAGGATGACGGCCGCCTGGGGCGTCGTCGGGAGGGCGGTGACGAGCCCGGTCTGCAGCGCCGTCGAGATCTCGGTCGACGGGAGGGGGACCGGGTTGAACCCCGCCCCCTTCCAGATCTCGATGGCGTCCGCGTCGCCCGCCCAGGCGAAGAGCTTCAGCGGCTTGAGGTCGTCGGGCGTCCTCACGGGCGTCTTCGTGAAGAAGCGGACCCAGCCGGCGTCGGCCCAGTTCAGGACGACGAACCCCTTCCCGGCGAGGGCCGCCTCGATGCGGGGCTCCATCTTCCCGAGGACGTAGTCCACCTCGTCGTCGGAGACGTACATCATCGGGACCTCGAGCGCGAAGACGGTCCTGTCGACGTTGGAGAGGCCGACGCTGGTCAGGAGCGCGGCGTTCAGCGAGCCGAGCCGCATCTTCCTCACGACGTCGGCGTCGTCCCCCGCGACGCTCCCGGGGTACATCCTCACGACGACCCGGCCGCTCGTCGCCGTCTTCCACTTCTCCGCCATCTCCTTGAGGATGAGGTGGTAGGAGGAGCCCTCGGGGGCGAGCGTCGCCATCTTGACGACCGTCTGCGCGTCGGCGGGGCGGGGGGCGAGCGCCCCCGCGGCGGCCGACAGGATCGCGGCGGAGAGGACGCAGGCGCGAAGGGAGGGGACGACTCGGAGGCGAAGGTTCACTCGTTTCACTCCAGGAAGAGGTCGTCCGCGCGCGCCAGCAGCCAGCGGGCGCGCTTCTGGGCGATCAGGTTGGCGAGGCGCAGCGACCTCGACCCGTCGGGGTTCACCGCGAGGGCCTTCCCCAGCATCCTCTCGAACTCCTTCCGGTCCTGCCGGGCGACGCAGACCGTCTCGGCGTACGAGACGTAGGGAGCGGCGCGCAGGCCGTCGGAGATGGCGACGGCCCGGTCGAGGTGCTCGAGCGCGCGCGCGGCGGAGCCTCCCGCGGAAGGGGGGCGGCCCCCCTCGAAGGCGATGAAGAAGTCGTGGATCGTCCCTTCGCCGAACGTCTCGTCGAGCTCGAGCGCCCTTCGCATCAGGGCCTCGACGAGCCCCTGGTCGGCGGTCAGCTCGGAGTCCTCCTTCGAGAGGGCGATCGAGGCGCCCCACGAGGCGCCGGTCCAGTAGAGGAGCGGGACGTCGGCCTTCGTCAGCTCGGCCAGGAGCGGCGCGCGGTCGGCGAGGAGCCGCCGGCTGAAGCCGGGATGCTTCACGTCGAGTCCGCGGAGCCCGTACCCCCGAGCGCGCGCGTAGAGCTTCTTGGCCCGGGACCTCAGCTCGGTGGCGCGGGCGAGGTCCTTCTCCTCGACGTAGTCGGCCTCGGACTGGACGTAGGCGTACGCGTACTGGGTGAAGCCGCTCGCGGCGGCGAGGAGGAGGTCGGCGTTCGCCGGCGTCTCCGCCAGGAGGGCCTCGATGGTCTTCAGCCCGAAGGGGAGCGCCTGGCCGATCAGCTCGGGGTCGTCGTCGCTCGCGTAGGTGTCCCCCGCTCCCGCGAGCGCGCCGCCGAGCGTGTTCACGGCGAGCTTGCGCACCGAGCAGCCGGGAAGGAGGAGCGCGAGGAGGAGGGCCAGGGGAAGCGTCCCCGAACGGGGTGAGGTCCGCATGGGCGTCGGGAGGATAGGACAGGGAGGTGAAGAGCGGTAGCCGCCACGGCCGGGCCGCGGCCGGGGCCGCCTCAGCGGCGGATTCCGGATCCGACGAAACGGGGCGGCGTGAGGACCCTGGCGACCTCCCGCGCGTCGAGCCCCTCGAGGAGCACCTGCTCCACGGCGTCGCGGGAGAAGCGGTAGTGGTCCTGCGGGAAGCGGTGGACGACCAGGGTCGGCGTGGAGGCCGCGAGCCCATCGGCCTCCTGGCGGCCCGTCCACCCGATCGGCGCCAGCGCGGCCAGGAGGCGCGAGAGGCGGCGGTAGGACGGGGGCGGGGCGTCGAACCCGGGGACGCCGAGGACGACGAGGGCCCCGGGGCGCGCCACCCGCCGGATCTCTGCGAGCGTCGTCCAGAAGAAGGGGTCGTGCTCGAGGACGGAGTTGCACAGGACGGTGTCGAACCGGGCGTCGCCGAAGAGGTCGAGGCGGTTGGCGTTCGCCCGGAGGATCTCGAAGCCCCCGAAGCGGGCCGGCCCGTCGAGGCTGACGCCGACCCTCGACGTGGACCGCGCGAGCGCGGGGAGCGTCAGGAGCGTGTCGGCGGCCGGCACGGCGCCGATCTCCAGGACCGCCCCTCCGGCCCGGCGCTCCTCGCAGACGCGGTCGAACTCGCGGTAGATTCTCGGGTGCACGGACGTCCTGCGAGGGATCGTACGTCGGAAGGAGACCGATGCCCGCGCGTCCCGTGGACGGGCCGGACCCGCTCGAGGAGCTTCGGGAGACGCTCCGCCCGTTCGGGCCGCCGCTCGTCCTCTTCAACAAGTCGCATTCGGGGAGCCGGCTCCTGGCGCGCGCGTTCGCGGAGGCGGGCGTCTTCCTGGGGGCCCGGCTCAACGAGTCCGAGGACGCGCTGCCCGTCCTGGACCTCGTCCACCACGCCGTCGAACGGTACTACCCGGACTACGGGCCGCTCTGGCGGGACGACGGGACGCGCGAGGAGCTCGCGCGCGTGGCGGAGGACGTCTTCCGGAGGCACCTCGAGGGGCTGGAGCCGGGGAGCGGCCGCCCCTGGGGGTGGAAGCTCTGCGAGACGGGCTACGCCCTCCCGGTCGTCGACGCGCTCTTCCCCGGGGCGCGCTACGTCCACCTGATCCGGGACGGGCGCGACGTCGCCTTCTGCGACCACGTGGCCCCGAAGCACCCCTTCTGGCGGAAGGTCTACTTCGACACGGCCGGGATCACCTCGTGGGGCCGGCTGTCGACGACGCAGTGGGGCTACCGGCTGCGTGGCCACCTCCACAACGCCGTCCACTGGTGCAACGCCGTCCGGGTCGGCCGGACCTACGGCCAGATGCTGCGGGAGCGCTACCACGAGGTCCGGTACGAGGAGCTGTGCGGGGCCTTCGAGGCGACGGTCGGGCGCCTCTTCGCCCAGGTCGGTCTCCCGGCCGGGGCGGCCGCCCGCGCCGTCGAGCGCCTCGGCGGGACGGTCCGCCGGGACTCGGTCGGCAGGCACGCGCGCGAGCCCGGGTGGCGGGTGAGGCGCGTGGTGGAGGTGGAGAAGCCCCTCCTCGTCGCCCTCGGGTACCTCCCCCCGGACCCCGGGGCGCCCGCGTCGTGACGTGAGGGGCGCCGCGAGGCTTCGCGCCCCTCAGCGCGTCCCGACGAACGTCCCGAGGGCCGCTTCCCAGGTCTCGCGGACCGTCACCGCGAGCGTCCGGCGCGGCCTCCAGCCGCAGAGGGCCTCGGCCTTGCGCCGGCTCCCGCGCTGGTAGAGGAGCGCCGGCGGCCGCATCGAGGTCTCGAGGAGCGGGAGAGCGCGTCCTGATTCGGAGAGGAAGAGGGCCGCGAGCTGCCGGACCGTGGTCGCCTCTCCCGAGCAGACGTTCACGCGCTCGCCGGCCGCGACCGGGGAGCGGAGGAGAGCGACGATCGCCTCGGCGGCGTCCCGGACGTCGACGAAGTCCCGGGCGGCGCCGAGGTTCCCGAGGCGGATGGCGGCCGCCCCCGGGTCGAGGAGCTGGGCGACGAGGGCGGGGACGAGGAACGGACCCCCCTGGCCCGGCCCGATCGTGTTGAAGAGCCGGACGTAGACCGGCTCCACCGCTCCCGTCCGGGCCGCCGCGCGGACGAGCCCTTCCTGCAGGAGCTTCGACCGCGCGTAGTCCGTGAGCGGCCGGTCCGGGTCCCCCTCGGCGAGCGGCGCCGCGCGCTCGGCGTCCTGCGGCGCGTAGACCGCCGAGCTCCCGACGTTGAGCCAGCGGACGGGCCGCCCCGACTCGGCCACGGCCCGCAGGAGGTTCTCGGTGGTCGTCCCGTGGAGCGCCTCGAGCTCGGCCGGGCGCGCCGCGGGCCCTCCCCCGCAGGCGTGGACGACGTGGGTGGGGCGCGCGCGCGACACGAGGTTCCGGGCGACGGCGGGGTCGGTGAGGCTCCCGGGCGCG